>CAVYPZ010000001.1:0-42113 GCA_963770535.1 uncultured Actinomycetes bacterium
GCTGACGTTCTACCATTGAACTACACCCGCAAACGCCCGCCAGGACCCGTCCGGGCTTGCTGGCGCCGCCCGGACATACTACCGGAAGCGCTGGCCGCCAGGGTGCGCTCAGCCGGTAGGTTGCCAGGGTGCTCCTCTCCGACCGTGATATCCGGGCCGAGGTCGATTCCGGCCGGGTCCGCCTCGACCCGTACGCGCCCGAGCTGATCCAGCCGTGCCAGCATCGACGTACGGCTGGGACCGCTACTTCCGGGTCTTCGAGAATCCACCGCTACCCGCACATCGACCCGGCCGTGGAGCAGCCCGACCTGACCCGGCTGGTGGAGACGGAAGGCAAGGACCCGTTCGTCCTGCATCCCGGGGAATTCGTGCTCGCGTCTACCTACGAGGTGGTGACGCTGCCTGACGACGTGGCGGGGCGGCTGGAAGGCAAGAGCCCGCTCGGGCGCCTCGGGCTGCTTACTCACTCCACGGCGGGCTGGATCGACCCGGGCTTCTCCGGCCACGTGACCCTGGAGCTGTCGAATGTGGCCACCCTCCCGATCAAGCTCTGGCCGGGGATGAAGATCGGCCAGCTGTGCCTGTTCCGGACCAGCTCACCGGCGGAGCACCCGTACGGCTCGTCCCAGTACGGCTCGCGCTACCAGGATCAGCGCGGTCCCACGCCGTCACGTTCCTACCTCAACTTCTACCGCGCCGACGTCTAGAGGCACCGGGGTTATCGGCCCCATTAAGCCTGCGGCTGCCTCTCCAGTTGCTGGCGGGCCTCCCGCAGGGCCTCACGGAGCGCGCCGGATTCCGCCTCCAGTTCCCTGATCCGCTGCTCCAGCTGCAGGACCCGGCGGATCGACGGCAGGGTCAGCCCTTCGTCGGCGAGCCGCACCACGTACTGGACCACGGTGATCTCGTTGCGGGAGTACCGGCGCTGCCCGCCACTGGACCGCGACGGCTGCACCACGCCCTTCTCGTCGAGCCGCCTCAGGAAGGCCTGCTGGATCTCGAGCATGGTGGAAACCTGCCCGACGGTGAACAGCGGCAGGTTCTCGTCCTCGAACGGCAGCGACGGCATGGCTGTCTCCAATATTGACCGCGGGCCCGGACAGCTGGCTGTCCGGGCCCGGCGATGTGAATCCTACGGCCTGCGCCGCCGGCCTCGCGGCCATCGGTCAGCGCGTCATGAGGTGCTCAGTCAGGCGGCGAGGCCCTTCGGCGCACCGGTCTGGATCTCGACCTTGAGGGGCTTCGCCGTCTCGGCCAGCGGAACGCGCACGGTCAGCACGCCGTGCTCGTACCCAGCCTCGACCTTGGCGGAGTCGATCGCGTCACCGAGCCGGACCCGGCGGGAGAACGTGCCGGTCACGCGCTCGCGCACGTACGGCTTCTCGCCCTCGGCCAGTTCCTCGTCCCGCGTGGCGCTGACGGTGAGGACACCGCGGTCCACGGTGACGTCGAGGGTAGCGGGGTCGATCCCCGGCAGGTCGAAGCGCAGCACGAGGCCGCCCTCGGTGCGGGTCGCGTCCATCGGCATGCCCGCCGCGGTGCCCGCGCGGAAGGGGGACCTGGCGGGACCGAAGGCCCGCTCGATCATCCGGTCGAAGTCCCGGGTAAAGGGGTCAAACGTAGTCAGCAACATGAAGCTCGCCTCCAGGTGAAAACTTGGCTCATCACTGGATACAGGTTACTGCATCTTTTGATAAAAGGAAACTTCTAACTGAAGTTGGAATATTTGAGCAGCCACGGCCGGCGGCGGGCCCTCGCCAGCCACTTGACCTGGGAATCACCCTCCGAGCTACCAGCGGTCGCTACTATCCGTGATTAGTGATTACTGAACGCATCCGAACGCGTGGCCGGCGGATGGCCCACGCAAGGGGCAGACCCGGGGGAACACACCACCATGGACACCATCGATGACGTCGCAGGCCTGGTCAGTATCGGCCAGCTGGCCAAGGCCGCGGGCGTGAGCAGCCGGACCATCCGCTACTACGAGGAGCTCGGGATCCTGCCCGAACCGCGCCGGACCAGCGGGGGCACCCGCAAATACCCGCGCGACTACTGCGGATACATCGAGACCGCGCTGGCCCTCAAGGACCTGGGCTTCCGGCTGGAAGAGGTGAAGCCGCTGGCCAGGCTGGCCCTGGGCCGCGCGATAGCGCCGGGACAGCGCGCCAGGGCCGCCCAGCTGGTGGAAGACCGGATCCGGGCGCTGGACCGGCAGGTGGCGGTGTTGCGCAAGCTGCGCGAGTGCGTGGATCAGCCGGACGGGACGATCAGCCTGGACCCGCTAGATCTGCGTAAGGGATCAGTGCCCTGGCCGGCCTTATGCTCGTTACCAGTGCCCGGCCCGGCAGCCCCCAGGCCGGGCACGGGACCGCGAGCCTCGGAGGCCGGGATGACGTCCGGAATTATCCTGCTGGTGCTCATCGCCGCCCTGGTGGCGTTCGTCCTCACGCGTACGCGGCGCCGGCTGGGGATGGGTAACGCGACCGGCCGGACCTGGATCATCATCATGGCTGTGGTGATCCTGGTCGTCCTGGGGCTGTGGGCCTACCAGACCCAGGGGAGGTAAGCCGGCCGCCGCACCGTCAGCCCGGCCCGCACGGTCAGCCGACCGGGTCGCGCCGCAGCGGCATCTCGAACCACACCGCCTTGCCGTCCCGGGTCGGCCGGGAACCCCAGCGGGTGGCCAGCTGATCGACGAGGTAGAGCCCCCGGCCGCCCTCGTCGGTCTCGCCCGCGCTGCGGATCCGCGGCAGGCGCAGGTCGCTGTCGAACACCTCGACCCACACCGCCTCACCGCCGCGGCGCAGCCGGAGGGTGAACGTCTTGTCCTCCCCGGCCGCGCCCTCGTCGCTGAACGGAGCGGGCGCCCAGCCGGCCATCAGCCCGGGCGGCCGCGGGGCCGCCGCGCCTGCCACCTCCAGGGTCAGGCCCCGGCGGGGAGCTCGCGATGCGGACGTGTGCAGCACCGCGTTGGTAACCACCTCGGACACCAGCAGGCAGGTCAGCTCGACCTGCTCGCTGTCCATCCCCCAGGAGCGGAACGTGGCCTCGGCCAGCCGGCGTGCCTCGGAGACCTTGATCGGCTCGGCAGGGAAGGTGCAGTCCCAGGAGGCCAGGTCCACCGGTGACGTGCGGATCGCAACGATGGCCATGTCGTCGTCGATGTCCCCCGGCACGGCTTCCTGCGCGGCCTGCGCGATCATCTCGACGTCGCCGTGTGCCACCCGGCGCACCGCCTGGTGCAGCATCAGCCGGGCATCGTCCTCGGAATAGGTACCCAGGCCGTCGGGGCGGTGCCGCCGGTCGGTGAGCCCATCGGTGTAGAGCACCAGGCCGGAGCCAGCCGGGAGATAACGGGTCTCCTCGCGGTAGGTCGGCAGCGCAGGCAGCCCCTTGCCGCGCATCCCGAGCAGCACTCCCTTGTGCTCCATCTCCAGCTCGCCGACCTCGCCGTCGACGATGAGCAGCGGCGCATCGTGGCCCGCGTTGGCGAATGACAGCGTGCGCGACCACGCGTCATAGACCAGGTAGGTGCAGCTGACCATCGGCGGGTCCGCGGCGCGGGGGTCGGCCTTGGCCGGGCTGAGCGTGCGGCACCATTCATCGAGCTTGCGCAGGATCTCCGCGGGCGGCTTGTCATCCTGGGCGAACGCCCGTAGCGCGGCGCGGAGCTGGCCCATGACGGCGGCAGCGCGTGCCCCGCGTCCCTCCACGTCACCGATGACGATGCCCACCCGGCCCGCGGACAGCGGGATGATGTCGTACCAGTCCCCGCCGACCTGTGTCTGGATGCCCTGGCCGTGCGTCACCAGCGGCTTGGCCGGCACGTACCGGCAGGCCACTTCCAGCCCGTCCAGCTGGGGGAGCTGCTGCGGCAGCAGGCTGGTCTGGAAGGCCAGGGCGGTCCGCCGTTCCTCTTCGAACAGCAGCGCGTTGTCGATGGCCACGGCTACCCGGCTGGCCACCGCGCTGAGGAAGTCGCGGTCGTCCGCGTCGTAGTACTGCTCGTGGCGCTTGGTCAGCCCGGACAGGGCCAGGCTGAACACGCCGAGCAGCTCGCCCCGGGCAATGAGGGGGGCGGCTACCACAGAGCGCAGGCCGACGTCCTCCGCCGCCTCCAGGCTGGGGAGGCTGGGCGCCCGGGGAGGCAGCACCTCGCTGAGGTTCTCGACGACGACGGCCTCCAGGCGGGTCATGGCCTGCTGGCAGAAATGACCCTCGGGGTACCTGATCGGGTCCCCGACCCGGGCCCAGCTGCCGGACGGCGGGGTCCATCCGCCCGCGTTCTTCTGGGCCCGGCGGATCAGCTTGTCGCCCTGGAACAGGTCGATGATGCAGTGGTCGGCGAACTGCGGTACCAGGGTCTCGGCCACGTGCCGAAGGGTCGTCGTGAACTCGAGCGACCCGGCCAGCTGCTCACCGATGCGCTCGAGGAGCGCGACCCTGTCCCGTTCGCGCCGGCTGCTGCGCCGGCTGGCCTCCCGTGCCAGGATCACGATGCCGTCGATCGAGCCGGACGGGTGGCGCAAGGGCATGGCCTGGGCGCGGACGAACACGCGGGAGCCGTCCGCGCGGAGGACCGCGAACGTCCCGTCCCCGCCACGGCCGCGGAGCACCTGCGTGGCCAGTTCGGCCGCCTTCCCCGCGTCGCCGCCGGTGAACGCGAGGGACAGCACCGGGCGGCCGAGCAGCTTGCCGCCGTCGGGGAATCCGAACAACGCGGTCGCGAAGGGATTGGCGTAGAGGAGGTTACCCTGCCGGTCGGTGACCACCACGGCCGCCGAGATCTGGGCCAGGATGGTCTGCGCCGGCAGGTAGGCGTCGTATCCGGCGTCGGTTGCCCAGTCAGTCACCGGAGGCACCATCAGCGCCTGGCAACAAAGACATGGGCAGCCACCAGGCGGGACAACTCCGCCGTGACACTGCCCACTCTGTCCTCACTGGTCACCCGCACACCCTCGTCACTCGCCGCGAGCGTGACCTCGCGTCCGGGTTGTATCCCGATCCGCTTGAGTTTAAGCATCAGGGAAGGGTCACTTTGGACTTGTTCGCTGATCCGCAGGACCGTTACCGGGGCAGCGAGCTTCGCCGCAACCGCCGTCATGGCTTCGGCCTGCTCTTCCCCGGCGGCCACCGCCCGCTGCCGGGCGTCCGGCGGCACGCCCAGCTCGTCCAGCCCGGGGATGATGTTGCCGTGCGGGCAGGAAACCGGGTAATCAAGCAGCTCGACCAGCCTGCGCTCGACATTTTCCGAGATCACGTGCTCCCACCGGCAGGCCTCGACGTGCACGTCTTCCCAGGGGAGCCCGATGACCCCGACCAGGAGGCACTCGGCCAGGCGGTGCTTGCGCATCACCCGCATGGCGAGGGTCGCGCCCGCTGGAGTCAGGGAAAGCTGACGGTCGCCTTCCACCTTGACCAGCCCGTCCCGCTCCATCCGGGCCACGGTCTGGCTGACCGTCGGCCCGCTCTGCGACAGCCGCTCGGCGATGCGCGCCCGCAGCGGGACGATGCCCTCCTCCTCCAGCTCGAAGATCGTACGGAGGTACATCTCGGTGGTGTCGATGAGCCCATGCACCGTGTCCAGGCCTCCCTCCTCACCTGATGCTATGCCGGCTGGGCGTAGCCGCGACCCGGCTGGCCGGTGAAGGCATGCTGGCCCGGGGGGCTGGCCAGGGGCCCGGCCTAGGGCGCCAGCCGCTCGAGCACCCAGTCCCCGCCCTCACGCCGGTAGCGGAGCCGGTCGTGCAGGCGGCTCGGCCGCCCTTCCCAGAACTCCATCACCTCCGGCAGCACCCGGTAGCCGCCCCAGAATTCCGGCATGGGCACGGCCGTCCCCTCCGGCCAGCGTTCCGCCAGCTCCTGGTACCGTCCTTCAAGTTCCGCGCGCGACGGCAGCACCGATGATTGCCGGCTGGCCCAGGCGCCGACCTGCGAGCCGTGCGGGCGGGAGTGGAAATAGGGCTCGCTCTCGCTGGTGGACAGGGCCTCCACCCGGCCCTCAATGATCACCTGGCGCTGGATGGGATGCCAGGGGAAGACCAGGCAGGCGTAGGGGTTCCCGGCCAGGTGCTGCCCCTTGGCCGAGGCCCGGTTGGTATAGAAAACGAAGCCCTGCGGGCCGTGATCCTTCAGCAGCACGGTGCGGCCCCGCGGCCGCCCGGCCGGGGACACGGTGGCCAGCACCATGGCGGTGGGCTCGGGCAGGCCCGCGCTGACCACGTCGCCCATCCAGCGCGTGAACAGCACCACAGGGTCAGCCGGGGCCTCTGCCTCAGCCAGGGGATGACGGGACGGTTCCACGGGAATGATCCTCACACACCCAGCCACTCCCGGCGGGGGCATCCAGCCAGCGAGCCCAGCGTCACGGTCAGCCGAACTACCCGATTATTGTGCGAGCAGGGTTGAATTGACCCGGCGGGCACCTGCGGCCAGCCCCTGGACGGCACAACCGTCCCGGTACCCGTTCCGCGCAGCTCACGAGGACACACGAGGACCACGGAGGACCAGCACATGTCCGATTTCGTGCCTGGGCTCGAAGGCGTCGTAGCCTTCGAGACAACGATCGCCGAGCCGGACCGGGAGGGCGGCTCGCTCCGCTACCGGGGCGTGGACATCGAGGAACTCGTTGGCCGCGTGTCCTTCGGCCACGTGTGGGGCCTGCTGGTGGACAACAAGTTCGCCCCGGGCCTGCCCCCGGCCGAGCCCTACCCGATACCAGTGCACTCCGGCGACATCCGGGTGGACGTGCAGAGCGCGCTGGCCATGCTGGCCCCCGCCTGGGGCATGCGCCAGCTTCTCGACATCGACGACGACCAGGCCCGTGACGATCTGGCCCGCGCCTCGGTGATGGCGCTGTCCTTCGTGGCCCAGTCGGCGCGCGGCCCCGGGCTGCCGCCTGTCCCGCAGGAGCGGGTGGACGAGGCACGCAACATCGTCGAGCGGTTCATGATCCGCTGGCGGGGCGAGCCCGACCCGCGGCACGTCAAGGCCGTGGATGCCTACTGGACCTCCGCCGCCGAGCACGGCATGAACGCGTCGACGTTCACCGCCCGGGTGATCGCCTCGACCGGCGCCGACGTGGCGGCCGCCCTGTCCGGGGCGGTCGGCGCGATGTCCGGCCCGCTGCACGGCGGCGCGCCCGCCCGCGTGCTGTCCATGATCGAGGAAGTCGAGCGGACCGGCGACGCGGTGAAGTTCGTCAAGGCCTCGCTGGACCGCGGGGACCGGCTGATGGGGTTCGGGCACCGCGTGTACCGGGCCGAGGACCCGCGGGCGCGCGTGCTGCGGCGGACGGCCAAGGAACTAGGGGCCCCGCGCGCCGAGGTGGCCGAGGCCCTGGAGGAGGCAGCCCTGGCCGAGCTGCACGCCCGCCGCCCGGACCGGGTGCTGGCCACGAACGTGGAGTTCTGGGCGGCGATCATGCTGGACTTCGCGGAAGTCCCGCCGCACATGTTCACGTCCATGTTCACCTGCGCGCGGACCGCGGGCTGGGCGGCCCACATCCTGGAGCAGAAGCAGACGGGCCGGCTGGTCCGGCCCAGCGCCCGCTACGTGGGCCCGCCGTCCCGGCCGGTCACCGACGTCCCCGGCGCCGACCAGGTGCTCGGCGAGGTCTGACCGGCACGGGGCCGGCCCGGGTTCACGCGCCCGGGCCGCTCACCGGGCGCGGATAGGCTGGCTGGCGTGACCGACATCGCGATTCCCGCCGGGCTGAAGCCGGCCGACGGCCGGTTCGGCTGCGGACCTTCCAAGATCCGCCCTGAGCAGCTCACGGCGCTGGCGGCGTCGTCCGCCCGCTACCTCGGCACCTCGCACCGCCAGGCCCCGGTCCGCTCGCTGGTCCAGCGGGCCCGGGAGGGCCTGGCCGAGCTGTTCGCGGTACCTGACGGCTATCAGGTCGTGCTCGGCAACGGCGGCACCACGGCGTTCTGGGAGATCGCCGCGTTCGGTCTGATCCGGCAGAAGTCGCAGCACCTGGCGTTCGGGGAGTTCTCCGCGAAGTTCGGCAAGGTCGCGCACGCGGCCCCGTGGCTGGACGACCCGACCGTGATCGCCTCGCCGCCAGGCACGCATCCGGCGGCGCGCGGCGAGACCGGGGTGGACACGTACGCGCTCACCCACAACGAGACCTCCACCGGCGTGGCCATGCCCGTCCGCCGGGTACGGGGCAGCGATCCCGGGGCCCTGGTGATCGTGGATGCGACGAGCGGCGCTGGCGGTCTTCCCGTCGATGCCGGTGACTGTGACGTGTACTACTTCGCGCCGCAGAAGTGCTTCGGCTCCGACGGCGGGCTGTGGCTCGCGCTGATGTCCCCCGCGGCCCTGGACCGGGCCGCGGGGATCGCGGCGAGCGGCCGCTACATCCCCGAGTTCTTCTCGCTGCCGGTCGCCATCGACAACTCCGCCAAGCAGCAGACGTACAACACCCCGTCGGTGGCCACCTTGCTGCTGCTGGCCGACCAGGTGGAATGGATGCTCGGCCAGGGAGGCCTGCGCTGGGCGGTGGAACGGACCGCCGATTCCTCCTCCCGGCTGTACACCTGGGCCGAGAAGGCGCCCTACGCCACCCCGTTCGTGACCGACCCGGCACAGCGGTCCCAGGTCGTGGGCACCATCGACTTCACCGGGAGCATCGACGCCGCGGCCGTGGCGGCGGCGCTGCGGGCCAACGGCATCGTGGACACCGAGCCGTACCGCAAGCTGGGCCGCAACCAGCTGCGGATCGGCATGTTCCCGGCCGTGGACCCGGGCGACGTGGAGGCGCTGACCGCCTGCATCGACTACGTGATCGAGCGGCTGTAGTTCTGCCGCGTGTCCTGCGGGACACGCTCTGGAGCGTGCCGCGTGCCTGCGCGGTTCGCCGGGGATCCGCGGCGGCGCCGGCTAGCGCAGGGCCGCGCCGATCAGCGCGCCTGCCACCAGGATCGCGAGCACCAGGGGCAGCAGCCAGCGGGTCGTGCGGTTCACATCAGGCAGCCTACGCCGGGGGCGCTAAGCCCCGGGCACCGCTGATACGCGCAGCGGCCAGCTGCCCAGCGTCTCGTACCGCGGCCGGTCGTGCGGGCGGCCGCCGGGCAGGTGGCTGCGGATCAGGTAGATCTCCCCCGCGGTCCACGGCGTGCCGGTATAGCCGGACAGGCTCTCGACCAGCGACCGGGCGTCCACCGGCGCCCGGCAGCGGGCCAGGGTCAGGTGCGGCTGGAAGCGCCTGCCCTCCTCCGCCGGGGGAATGCCGGCCCGTCTCGCCCCCGCCGCGACCGAGGCGGCCAGGGCGGCCAGGGCGCGCGGCTCACCCTGCACCCCGGTCCACAGCACCCGGGCCCGGGTGGCGACGGGGAAGGCTCCCGCGCCGCCCAGGGAGACCGGGAGGCAGGGATGGCGGGCCGCGGCGCGCTCCAGCCGCGCCGCCAGCCGGGCGCTGACCGTCTCGTTCACCTCGCCGAGGAAGGCCAGCGTGATGTGCCAGGCGTCGCGCCGGGTCCAGCGCAGCGCAGGCCACGGCCGCCGGAACGGCTCCACCGCGTCGTCCAGCTCGTCGGCTGCGCCGCCGGCACGGCGAGCGCGACGAACAGCCTCATAACCCATTCGTAGCACCAGCAGCCGTGGCCGGCCCGCGCGCAGCGCGCAATGGCCGCATCCAGCGGGGGCGGAGGCGTCAGGCGACCATGCGGGCCAGCGCGGCCGGGCGCAGGTAGTCCCGGGCCCCGACTCCGTGCCGGCGGGCGAGCAGCAGGCCGATGACGCCCGCAGCGGCCGCCGAGATGGCCCCGCCGGCCAGCAGGCTCATCCGCGGGCCGAATTGCTCCGCTACCCAGCCGACCATCGGGGCCCCGAGCGGCGCACCGCCCAGGAACACCAGCATGTACAGCCCCATCACGCGGCCGCGCATATCCGGCGCCGCGCCGAGCTGGACCGTGGAGTTGGCCGCCGTGTTCAGGGTCAGCAGGATCAGGCCGGTCGGCACCAGCATGGCCAGGAACAGCCAGAACGAGGGCATCAGCGCGGTCAGCACTTCCAGCAGGCCGAACGTGAACGCGGCGGTCACCAGCAGCCGCATCCCGGGCCTGCGGCGCCGGGCGGCGAGCAGGGCCCCGGCCAGCGCGCCGGCCGCGAACACCGCGGAGGCCACGCCGAACGCCGCGGCCCCGGTGTGGAACACCTGCCGCGACATGAGCGCGTTGGTCACCTGGAAGTTCATCCCGAACGTGGCCACGAAGAAGATCAGCACCATAGGCATCAGCAGCTGGGGCCGGGCGCGCACGTAGGCGAAGCCCTCCCGGAGCTGGCCCCGCTGCCGCGGCACCTGCTCGACCGGGTGCAGCTCGCCGGGCCGCATCAGCTTGAGGCTGGTGAGCACCGCGCCGTAGGAGGCCGCGTTGAGGAAGAAGGCGGCCGGGGTGCCGACCGCCCCGATCACCAGGCCGGCGCGGCAGGCCCGGCGATGCGGGCCAGGTTGAAGATCGCGCTGTTCAGCGCGATGGCGTTGGGCATGTCGGCCTGGCCGACCATCTCGGTCACGAACGCCTGCCGGGTGGGGTTGTCCACCACCGTGGCCAGCCCGAGCCCGAAGGCCAGCGCGAAGACCTGCCAGATGCGCACCGCCCCGGTGAGCGCGAGCACACCCAGGATCAGGGCCAGCAGCCCCATCGCGGTCTGGGTCATCATCAGGATGCGCCGCTTGGGGTACCGGTCCGCGACCGCGCCGCCCCAGGGGCTGGCCAGCATGGGCAGGAACTGCAGCCCGGTCGCGACGCCGAGCGCGGTGCCGCTGCCGTGGGTCAGCTGGAGCACCAGCCAGTCCTGGGCCACCCGCTGCATCCAGGTGCCGCTGTTGGAGATGACCTGGCCGGTGGCGAACAGCCGGTAGTTGCGGGTGCGCAGTGACTTGAAGGTGCGCAGCCGCGACCGCGGCCCGGTCAGGACTGGCTGAGCTTCTCCAGGATCGGCGCGGCCGCCCGCAGGGTCGCCCGTTCCTGCGGAGTCAGCTCGTTGAGCCGCCTGGCCAGCCAGGCGTCCCGGCGCCGGCGCGCCCTGCCCACCAGTTCCCGGCCCGCTGGGGTCACGGTCAGGACCACCTGCCGCCGGTCGGAGGCATGCGCTGCCCGCGTGACGAGATGCCATTCCTCCAGCGCGGCGATGACGCGTGTCATCGACGGTGGCTGAACCCGCTCGTGCCCGGCCAGCTCGCCCGGGCTCATCGCGCCGTGCTTGTCCAGCGTGGCCAAGGCGGCGAACTGCGTGTCCGAGAGCACGGGCTCCGCCTGGCCGGGCGCGGTCCGCTCGACCCGCAGCCGCCGGGCCAGGCGGCTCACGGAGATCCGTAGCGTTGTGGCCAGGCCCGCGTCGGACCTGGTCCCCGAGGTTGTCATTATCTTTAGCCTGAGTCATTACTTTTGCTAACGGTATGCCAGCCTGCGGCATTCCGTCAAACCGTTAGCACAGCGAGCGGGTGGCACCCCAAGCGGGGCGTGGACCAAGTACACCACGGGGAAGCCCGTTAGCCTGGGTTAGGTGAGCAGGAAACTTCGGCCCGCGCCGCGGCCGCTGGAGGCCAACGACCAGCTCGTGACCGCGGTCATCACCGCAGCCTGGGCAATCGGGCTGATCAGTGTCCTGGTGCTGCGCGACGACCTGCCCCCGGGTGAGCGCTGGTGGGTCTGGACGTGCGCGGTCGGCCTGTGCCTGGGCCTGTTCGGCCTGTGGTACGTGCCCCGGCTGAAGCGGGCCCGGTCACGGCAGGCTGAGCGCCGTTCCCAGGCGGAGGGCTGAGACCCTAGTTGTGCTCGAGCGGCTCGAAGACCGTCTCCTCGACCGAGACCCCGGGCATGTCAACCAGGTCGTAGCCGAGTTCGTCGATAACCGGCCGGAGCGGCTGCTCGGCGGTCGCTGCGGTCACGCCCTCGGAATGTGCCCCGCAACCATGATCGACGGAGACGACCCGGCCGTCATCGGGCGCGTACTCATTCGCGCAGACCCCGAACACCCGCCCCAGCGGGCCGCCCAGCCGGACGAAGAACCCGCACCCCGAGCAGAGCCCCGGGGCGGCATTGGCCAGCGGCGTCTTCGGGCCGTGCTCACTGGTGTACCAGCGCAGCGCGGTGTCGTCGCGGCCTATGGCCGAGAGGACCCGGACCCGCGGCGGCCGGTCCTCGATGCTCTCCGTGGCCGTGCTGTCCACTCCCGCGGCGACCGCCACGGCTGCCACGCCGGCCTGGTCTTCCGCTTCGTCGCCGGCCTGGCCCTCCGCCTCGCCGCCGGGCAGGTCTTCCCGGCCGTCGGCGAGCGGCTCGGCGGACGGGACCGGGACCAGGTCCTCGGGTTCAGTGCCCGGCATGGCCCAGGTCGTCTCGCCCCAGTCGGAGACCCCGTCGTCCCCTTCCAGGGAGGCGGCCGGCACCAGCCGGGGGTCATCCGGCGGCGCCGGGAGCAGGTCCCCCACCCCCAGGTCGCCGGGGAGCAGCCGTTCCCGCCAGGGCACCCAGTCGGGGGCCAGGATCGCATCCGGCCCCGGAACCAGCAGGCTCTCATCGACGGTCACGTTCTTGGCCCGCGAGGCGCGGGCCACGGTGACCGCCCAGCACCAGCCACGATAAGCGGGCTCACGGCAGGCGAACCGGTGCGTCACCACCCGGTCACCGTCAGCCGTGACGCCCAGGTGCTCACCCACTGCGCTGGCGCCGGCCATCTCCTCGGCGGCGCTGCGCGCCAGGTCTACCGCCTGCGCGCAGGCGTCATCCGGTTCCTTGCTCCGTGCACGCCCAGGGCTCACGGTGAGCATTGTCCCCCATTCACCCACTCGCTGTGGGGCAGAAAACTCATCGGCCGGCTGAAGTGCGGCCCGTCAGGGTCGTTGCCCCTCTGAGAACGCAGAATACTGTGACCATGGGACTGTCCGGTGCGCGGCCGCAGGCGAGGCGGGCAGCCGGCGGTTTCGCGTCCGGGCTGCGCTCGGCCGGGCGGGCGGGCGCGTCCACGGCCCGGGGTACAGGCCGGGTCATCCACCGGATGACCCAGGCCTCCGGCGCCGGGCGGACCGGCCTCGACCGTGTCATCGAGCTGACCGCGGCGGGTGCCGCAGCCGACGCGTTCGTGGCAGTGGCGCTGGCCGGGACGCTGTTCTTCAGCACCTCCGTGGACCAGGCCCGGGGGCGCATCGCGCTGACCCTGCTCATCACCATGGCCCCGTTCGCCGTGCTGGCCCCGTTCATCGGGCCAATGCTGGACCGGGTCCGGGACGGCCGCCGGTACATCATGGTCGGCACCCTGCTGGCCCGCGGGCTGCTGTGCTGGGGGATGGCGGGCGCGGTCCAGCACAGCGACACGGTGACCCTCCTGCCCGCCGCGTTCGGGGTGCTCGTGCTGCAGAAGGCCTACGGGGTGACCCGCAGCTCCGTCACCCCCCGCGTGCTCCCCGCCCGGATCACGCTGGTATCGGCGAACGCGCGGATCTCGCTCGCGGCGCTCATCGCCTCCACGGCCGGGGTCGGCGTCGCGGCCGGGGTCTCGTTCCTGGCGGGCGGCGGCACAGGCGGGGCGACCTGGGTGCTGCGTGTCGGCACCCTGGTCTACCTGGCCGCCATCGCGCTGGGTATCAGGCTGCCCACCCGGGTGGACCAGCATCAGCCGCAGCCGGCGGGTCCCGGGGCCGGCGCCGGGGACGCAGGGCCGGCCGGGACCGGCGCCACGTCCCCCGGGGCGGCCGGCCCCGGTGACGGCCCGGGTCCCGCGCCGGGCGGGGCCACGATCCCGCAGGCCACCGTCCCGGGGAGTAGCGGGCGGCCGGCGGCGGGGGCACCGCCGCGGCGCGCCAGCTGGGCCGCCACCCTGCGCAGCGTGGGCCCGATCGTGGGCGAGGCCATGCGCGGCAATGCGGCGCTCCGCGCCTTCTCCGGCTACATGATCTTCTTTCTCGCGTTCCTGCTGCGCACCGTGCACTTTCCCGGGACCAGTGACAAGCTCGCACTGGGCGCGATGATCGCCGCCGCCGGGGCGGGCGGGTTCATCGGGACCGGGACCGGGGCGCTGCTGAAGGCCCGCGCCCCGCACCTGATCCTGTTCGTACTGCTCTGCACGTCCACCGTGATCACCGCCGCCTGCGCCGCGTTCTTCGGCCTGTGGGCGGCGCTCATCGTGGCCCTGGTTGCGGCGTTCAGCCAGGTGCTCGCCAAGCTCGCCCTGGACTCGATCGTGCAGCGCGAGGTTCCCGAGGAGATCCGTTCCTCGACCCTGGCCGCGTCCGAGACCATCCACCAGCTGGCCTGGGTGGCGGGTGGCCTGGCCGGGCTGGCCATGTCCATCACGGACAGCGGGGTGGCCGGGCTGGCCGTGCCCGCGGCGGGCCTGGCCGCCACCACGGTGCTGCTGCTGGCCAGCAGGCGCCGCCGTATCCTCGCGGCCCGGGCCGCGGCGGCCCGTCTGCAGCGCCGTCCATGATCCCGGTCACCGTCGGCCGCAGAGGGGGACGCGGTGAATCCGGAAACGGGTGAGCACCGGCCAGTTCGACAGCGCCTGACAGGCCGGAGGCCCCCGGCCAGACGGGAGTTGACGGGGCGCCGCGGGCCACGGGAGCATGACGGTGGCGTGGCCTACGCCTAACCTCCGCTGGCCCTCCCCGGCACGGCCTGGTAGGAGGCAAAGGGGCTCATGACTCAGGTCGCTTTCGTGGTCCGACCGTCTCGGGCGTGGTCGCTGGGGGACTCCGTCCGAGGCCGGGAAGGCCCTCATGACCGCGAACCGGAACCTTAAGCGCCGCGTGCGCGCCCGCGCCGCCAAGACCGGCGAGTCCTATACCACTGCCCTCCAGCACGTCCGCCCGGCCCTGGCCGCGAATCCCCGGCCGGGAGCGAAACGCCTCCGGCTGGCCGTCGCGCAGCCCATCGTTCGCGAGGATCCCCGCAGCGTCGCCGAACTGCGGGCGAGCGGGCACGGCCTGCGGCTCCTGATGCGTGAGGCGCGTGAGGCGGGGGCCAGACTCATCCACTTCCCCGAGGGTGCCACCTGCTCCCCCCACAAGCGCATCCTGTCCGTCGACGGCCCGGACACGGTCGGGCCCGCGGACTGGGACCGGTTCGAGTGGGACGCCCTGCGGCAGGAACTGGCCGCGACCGCGGAGCTGGCCCGGACCCTGAACCTGTGGACTGTCCTGGGCTCGGTCCACCCGCTCACCCCGCCACACCGCCCGCACAACAGCCTGTATGTCATCTCCGACCGTGGCGAGGTCGTGACGCGATACGACGAGCGCATGCTGTCGCAGACCAAGATCTCGTACATGTACGCGCCCGGCTCGGCACCGCTCGCCTTCGACGTCGAAGGCGTCCGGTTCGGGTGCCTGCTGGGCATGGAGGTCCACTTCCCCGAGCTGTTCAGCGAGTATGAGCGGCTCAGTGTGGACTGCGTCCTGTTCTCCACCACCGGCGGCGCCGCCCGCGACGAACCGATCTTCGCCACCGAGGCCCGGGGGCACGCAGCCGCCAACAGTTACTGGGTCAGCTTCTCTGTGCCCGCGCGGCACGCTGCGATCGCGCCGTCAGGGCTCATCGGCCCGGCTGGGCAATGGCTGGCCCGCGGCCCGCAGGACGGGACTCCCGCCGTGGTGGTCGCCGACCTGGACGACACCGTTGAGGACGTCGAGATCGCCGTGTTCCGGGCCCGGCCCTGGCGGCGCACCGCCCGGGCTGGCCGCTATACCCCGCATGTCGTCGACGACCCCCGCAGCACCAACCGCCGCCTTTTCTAGGGCGCCTTCATGATCCTGGGCACTCGCTGCGAAATCTGGCCGTTACTGACCACGATCATGATGCGGGTGGGAAACCTGCCGGCCGGGTCACAGGTACGACCGTCAGCAAGCGATCCAGCCTGGCCGAACGGAATCGGGTCGAACTCGTGCCCGGCCCGCGGCAGGATATCGAGCCGGCGGCCCCGCTCCGCGTGCTCCTCCGCCGACGGCCGTGTGGTCGGTGGCCCTCGCCCACCACGGCACGGCCACAGCACGCAGCCGGCCCGCGGGCGGCCTGGAGGTCGCGGTGCTGCTGCCCGGTGCCCAGGCGGAAGCGCCCGGGGAGAGCCGCCGGAGCGGCTACGGCCGGTCAGGCCTGGCGGCGGGGAGATCGATCCCTATTAGGCTTCGAGGTCGTCGGCGACGGCGCGGAGCACAGCCGCGATCTTCTTCCCGTCGCGGGCGTCCGGGTGCCGCCCCCGCCGGTAGGCGGCGCTGAGCCCGTCCAGCAGCTTGATCAGGTCCTCGACGATCACGACCATCTCGTCCGGGCTCTTCCGGCTGACCTTGGCCACCGTCGGCGGCGGCTCGAGCAGCCGCACCTGGAGGGCCTGGACCCCCCGGCGCCCCTCGGCCACACCGAACTCGACCCGCTGGCCGGGCCGGAGGGCCGCGCTGCCCGGGGGCAGCGCCGTGGAATGCACGAAGACCTCACCCCCGTCGTCGCGGGTGAGAAAGCCGAACCCTTTGTCGGCGTCATACCATTTGACCTTGCCAGTGGGCACGGACCTGACCTCATGCAGTAGAGCGGGCGGGTAAGCGCAGGAGAAGCAACCCTTAGGTTATCGGTCCCGGGCAGCATGCGTTAGCGGGGACGCTGCCAGGGAGGAAGCGTCCGCATCCGCGGGCCGCGCCGCAGCCGCCAGACAAGGTACCCCGCGCATAGTACGCAACCTGCCCGGATACTGAGCCCGAAGTCGTGCTGCGCGGCGTGGTAGAAGGCCGAGAAGAAGTTGCCCGGGGACGTCGCGGCGCGGATCAGCAAGACCGCGAACGCGACCAGCAGCGGTCCCGCCAGGGCGATCCATTTATCACGGGCGTCCCAGCGCCGGGACCGGAGCGCGACGATCCCCCCGATCAGCCAGAACGGGAACGGGAGAATCACGCCGCCGACGCCCAGCAGGATGACCGCGACGGCTTCGAGCGGGTGCTTACGGGCCAGGGCCCACGCTTCCGCGAAGATCGCCGGAGGCGGATGGCGCCGGGGCGCCAGGGGTTCTTCCGTCTCGGCAGGCTGCTCCATGCCGGGAACGATCGACTGCGGCCCGGCCTCGCCGGGTTCAGGCGCCGGCCGCACCGGGCGCATCCAGCCCGGCGGTGTCCCCGCAGGCTCCAGGCCGCCCTGGGGGCCTTCCGGGCCTGTTCCGGGCGGTTCGGTCACGGGCGGCCCGGTGAGGGGCGATTGTGTTTCGCGCGGTTCCGTCGCGCGCGGTTCCGTCACGGGCGGGCCGGTCACGGGCGGGCCGGTCACGGGCGGTTCCGTCCAGCGTGCCCCGGCCGCAGGTGATTCTGCCGCGGGTGGTCCGGCCGCGGGTGATCCTGCCCCCGGCGCCTCTGCCACGGGTGGTTCTGCCACGGGTGGTGCGGGCCCGGGCTCCCCCGCCGGAGGCGCCAGCACCTCGGGCGACTCCGCCTGGCGCGGCACCACGGGAGCCGGGCCTGGCTGTCCCGGTATGGCTGGCCGGGCGGCCTTCGGCTCGTCCGCGCCGGTCAGCCCGCGGTGGGGCCAGGGCCTGGGCCTGCGCACCTGACCCGGGACAGTGCTGCGGCCGTCGGGCTGGGGTGGCGGGGCAGCGCCCCGCCGCGGCGCTTTGGCGGGTTTCCACAGTGCGGGCGGGGCGGCGGCTGCTCCCCGCCGCCGGGCGCTGTACAGGCGCTCGCGCTCCCGCTTGGCGAGATCCTCCGGGTCGCCGAGGGTGGTCAGCGCGCTCCTCACCTCATCCGCGTCGGCCGACGCGAGCGGCCCGACCGTGGCCTCGATGGCCGCCCGGGTCCGCCCGACGAACAGCAGCCGGTCACCCTTCGGCAGGACCTTCGTGGCCGCGACCGATACTCGGCCGAGGTAGTCACGGATCATCTCCTGGGCGGATGGCGGCGGAGCGGGGCGGCGCCTCATGGTTCGATAATCCCCCGGAATGGGGCCAATGTGGAGTCGGCACGCTATCAGTCGCAGAGTGTCACCAACGAGCCAGGGCGCCCGGGGCGCCGGGCGCGGGGCGCCGGCCGGGCCCGGCGCGCCGGGAGGCCGGGCATGCGACAGGGCGGCCCCGGTAAACCCGGGGCCGCCCTGTCGGCCGGTGCGGGCGGCCGGTGGTAAACCGGCCGCCCGCGAGGACTTGCGAAGCCTGGGGGGCGGCCGCCAGGACCGCGCCCCCGCCTCGTCAGAAGTCCATGTCGCCGCCGCCAGGGGCGGCCGGCGCCTTCTCCTTCTCCGGCTTCTCCGCCACGACCGCCTCAGTGGTGAGGAACAGCCCGGCGATGGAGGCCGCGTTCTGCAGCGCGGAACGCGTCACCTTGGCCGGGTCGATGATCCCGGCCTTGAACATGTTGACGTACTCGCCGGTCGCGGCGTTGAGCCCCTCACCGGCAGACAGCGTCTTGACCTTCTCCGCCACGACGCCGCCCTCGAGGCCGGCGTTGATCGCGATCTGCTTGAGCGGCTCCTCGACGGCACGGCGCACGATGGTCGCGCCGGTCGCCTCGTCACCCGTCAGCTCGAGCTTCTTGAACGCGTTGGTCCCAGCCTGGATCAGGGCCACGCCACCGCCAGGGACAACGCCCTCTTCGACGGCGGCCTTCGCGTTGCGCACCGCGTCCTCGATGCGGTGCTTGCGCTCCTTCAGCTCGACCTCGGTGGCCGCGCCAGCCTTGATGACGGCTACGCCGCCCGCCAGCTTGGCCAGCCGCTCCTGCAGCTTCTCACGGTCATAGTCCGAGTCGGTGTTCTCGATCTCGGCGCGGATCTGGTTGACCCGGCCGGAGATCTGCTCGGGGTCACCGGCACCGTCCACGATGGTCGTCTCGTCCTTGGTGACGACGACCTTGCGGGCCCGGCCGAGCAGATCGAGGTCGGCGTTCTCGAGCTTGAGACCGACTTCCTCGCTGATGACCTGCGCGCCGGTGAGGATGGCGATGTCACCGAGCATGGCCTTGCGCCGGTCACCAAAACCGGGCGCCTTCACCGCGACGGACTTGAACAGGCCGCGGATCTTGTTGACGACCAGGGTCGCGAGGGCCTCGCCCTCGACGTCCTCGGCGATGATGGCCAGCGGCTTGCCCGACTGGACCACCTTGTCGAGCAGCGGCAGCAGGTCCTTGTTCGCCGACGTCTTGGAGTTGGTGACCAAGATGTACGGGTCGTCGAGGACTGCTTCCATCCGCTCGGGGTCGGTGACGAAGTACGGCGAGATGTACCCCTTGTCGAAGCGCATGCCCTCGGTGAGCTCGAGCTCGAGGCCGAAGGTGTTGCTCTCCTCGACGGTGATGACGCCTTCCTTGCCGACCTTGTCCATCGCCTCGGCGATCATCTCGCCGATCGCGGGGTCGCCGGCCGAGATGGAGGCCGTCGAAGCGATCTGCTCCTTGGTCTCCACGTCCTTGGCGAGCTTGGACAGTTCCTCGCTCACCCGCTCGACCGCGGCCTCGATGCCCCGCTTGAGGGACATCGGGTTCGCGCCCGCCGCCACGTTGCGCAGGCCCTCACGGACCAGCGCCTGCGCCAGCACGGTGGCCGTGGTGGTGCCGTCTCCCGCGACGTCGTCGGTCTTCTTCGCTACTTCCTTGACCAGCTCAGCGCCGATCTTCTCCCACGGGTCCTCGAGCTCGATCTCCTTGGCGATGGACACGCCATCGTTGGTGATCGTGGGGGCTCCCCACTTCTTCTCGAGCACCACGTTCCGGCCCTTCGGGCCGAGGGTTACCTTCACGGCGTCAGCGAGCTGGTTCATACCGCGCTCGAGGCCGCGCCTCGCGTCCTCATCGAACGCGATCATCTTGGCTGCCATAGGCTCCAGTCCTCCCGGGACTTGGTGGCTTTTGTGTGTGAACCGGGCCGACGCCCGCGACGGCCGGCCCCCCGGCGGGCAGTCCCTTCCTGCCGCCGGCGAGGCCTCATCGCCCCGATTCCCGCCCTGGAGTTGTCACTCTCATGCCGAGAGTGCCAACGCCTTGTTTAGCACTCTACATGGGAGAGTGCAAGCTCGGGCACGGGCTTCGGCGGGCCGTTCCCGGCGGGCCGGCAGCGTCGCCGACCTGGTCATACAGGGGAAATCCGCGAAATGGGCAGGGACGACGGCACCCAGGGCCCCGGAACGCTGTCAGCGAACAAGCCGTTTGTGCGCGGTCTTCCCCCGCGCGAACCAGGCCCTTACCCGGAGCAGGCGGGCCCCCGGGGGGCAGCGGCGCAGCCAACACAGAGCCGACGGCTGCGGGCAGACCTAGCGGCCCGCGTCAACGCCCGGAGGCGCTACTGGTAATGCGTCAGGTACTCAGTACCTGGAGGGCAGGCCCTGGTGCTACCCCGGGCCCCTGATGGCCCGGCACCCGTTCCCGGGCACCGGGCCATCAACCGAACTGCGAGGCAGAGCTAGCCCACAGCCCGGACGGCCTCCGCCTGCGGGCCTCGGTCACTCTGCGTGATCTCGAATTCGACCCGCTGCCCCTCTTCGAGGCTGCGGTAGCCATCCATCTGGATGGCGGAGAAGTGCACGAACACGTCCCTGCCACCGTCGACCGCGATGAAGCCGTAGCCCTTGTCCGCGTTGAACCACTTGACGGTGCCCTGAGCCATTACCCAACAACTCCCTAACTCCGCTCGGGCCTCGGGTTCCACCCTTGCCTTTGAGGAACCCGTCGATCGCGGCGCGGGTTAGGCGTGGGCAAGCCGTGCTTACCGTTCGCCCCGACCGACAGCGACCGGACACGACCTTACCCCGTGCAGTGGGGCTTCGGGACCTGTAACTCCCCGAACTCAGCCAGGCCGGTCCCCGCATCTGGCCAGGACCCGCGCTCGCTTACGCAGATCCCGGGCAGAAAATGACCGTGCGGGCAGCACGGGATCATCCGCCCGCAACGGCAGGAATCACGGACACATGCGCGCCGGCCGGGACCGGCGTGTCGAGTCCCTGGGCAAACCTGACGTCTTCCTCGCCCACGTACACGTTGACGAACCGGCGCAGCTGGCCGGAGTCATCGACGATCCGGCCCCTGATGCCCGGATAGCTGACGTCCAGGCCCGCGAAGACCTCGCGCAGCGTTCCCGAGTCGGCGGCGACCTCCGCCGCGCCGCCGGTGTAGGTGCGCAAGATGGTGGGGATACGGACGGAGACGGTCATGCCGGGCCTGCCTTTCTGTGAACGCGAGACCAGCTCAACGGGTCTGAGCGGGTCCTATAGTGCCGCGTGGCCGGGGCCCAGCGAGGCCTCGAAGGCCAGGAAGGCATCCAGCGTGGGGCGGATGGCCGGCGGCGTGCTCATCGCATCGGCCACGGCGTCCAGCGTCTTGAGGCCATCACCCGAGTTGATGATCACGGTCTCGGCATCCGGGTCCAGCTGGCCCGAGGCCAGCAGGCTGCGCAGCACGCCCAGGGTCACCCCGCCGGCCGTCTCGCCGAAGATGCCCTCGGTGGCGGCCAGCAGCCGCATGGCCGAGACGACCTCCTCGTCACCGACATCGGCCACCACCCCGCCGGTGCGGCGCACCACGTCGAGCACGTAGGGCCCGTCGGCGGGGTTCCCGATGGCCAGCGACTTGGCGATAGTGGCCGGCCGGACCGGCTGGACCACGTCGCGGCCCAGCCGGAAAGCCTCCGCGACCGGTGCGCAGCCGGTGGCCTGCGCTCCGAACACCTTGTACGGGGTGTCCTCAACCAGGCCGAGGCTCACCAGCTCCCGGAAGGCCTTGTCGATCTTCACGAGCTGGGCCCCGGAAGCGACGGGGACGACGATCTGCTCGGGCAGCCGCCAGCCGAGCTGCTCGGCGATCTCGAACCCGATGGTCTTGGAGCCCTCCGCGTAGTAGGGCCGGACGTTGACGTTGACGAACGCCCAGTCCTCGCGGTCGTCGGCCAGCTCCGAGGCCAGCCGGTTCACGTCGTCGTAGCTGCCCAGCACCGGGACCAGGGTGCCGCCGTACACGCCCGTCGCGATGATCTTCTGCGGCTCCAGGTCAGAAGGGATCAGCACGACCGACCGGATGCCCGCCCGGGCCGCCGCCGCAGCGACCGCATTCGCGAGGTTTCCCGTGGAGGGACAGGCGAGAACCTTGAAGCCCAGTTCCACTGCGGCCGCGAGCGCGACGGCCACCACGCGGTCCTTGAAGGAGTGGGTCGGGTTGGCCCGCTCGTCCTTGACCCAGAGGCTGCGCAGGCCGAGCTCGCGTCCCAGCTGCTCGGCCCGCACCAGGCGGGTCCAGCCCGGCTCGGTGTTGGGCGTGGAGGCCACGTCGGGGGCCACGGGCAGCAGGCTGGCGTAACGCCAGATGCTCGCCGGGCCCGCCTCGATGGCGGCCCGGTCCAGCCTGGGGTAGTCGTAGCGGACCTCGAGCGGCCCGAAGCACTCGGCGCAGGCGTGGGTGGAGCCCAGCGGGTAGGTCTGGCCGCATTCCCGGCAGCTCAGGCCGGTGGCGTAGCCGAACCGGGAGGGCGCGGGCGAAGCAGGGGTACATGCGAGTGGTGTGCTCACGTGGCGAGGCCTTTCTCCTCATCTGCCCCAGCGGCCGGATGGCCGAGGGCCGGACTTGGCACCTGTCACGGGAATGGCCTCGCGGGCACACCTCACCATGATGGTTGCCGGGGCTTCACCGGGCCGTATCCCTCCACCCCTCTGGATGAGCGTTATGAAGTTGTACCCGCTACTCTAACCGATCCCGCGCCGCCGCTCCCAGGCCGATCCGGCTAGCCTCGCGTGCATGGACCAGAGCGGCGGACAGCTGCCCGGTGCCGGGGCGGGGCGGGGGAGTGCCAGTCGGGTGCTCATCGCTTCCAACCGCGGACCGGTCTCCTTCGCGGTGGGCGAGGACGGCTCGCTGGTGGCCCAGCGGGGCGCTGGCGGGCTGATCTCCGGCCTTTCCGCGGCCAGGGATCATGCGGACGTGCTGTGGGTGTGCGCAGCGCTCAGCGACGCTGACCGGGCCGCGGCCAGGTCGTCCCCGGATGGGCGGATCGACGCCGAGCTGACCCCCGGGAAGTCAGCCGTCCGGATGCTGGACATCCCGGCGGCCACGTTCCAGAGGGCTTACAACTCGGTGGCCAATTCCACGCTCTGGTTCGTGCACCACATGCTGTTCGACACGCCCAACGAGCCCGCCTTCGGGTTCGCGTTCCGCCGCGAGTGGGAGTCGTTCCGCGCCTACAACTGCGCGTTCGCGGAGGCGCTGGCCGAGGGAGCCGGGACGGCGGAGAGCGGAGGGCAGGTCAGGGCGATGGTCCAGGACTATCACCTGCCACTGGTCCCCCGGATGCTCGCCGAGCGGCGGCCCGACGTCAGGATCGCGCATTTCTCGCACACGCCGTGGGCGCCTCCCGACTACTACCGGATGCTGCCGGATCAGGTTGGCCGGGAGGTCCTGGACGGGATCCTCGGCGCCGACCACGCCGGCTTCCTGTGCCGGCGCTGGGCGGATGCCTTCCTGGAGTGCTGCGCCGAGTTCCTGGGCGCGGCGGTTGACCCGGCCGCCGGCACGGTCCGGTACAAGGGCAAGCTGACCTCGGTCGCCGTGCACCCGCTCGGCGTCAACGCGAACGAGTTGCGGCAGCGGGCGTCGGCCGCTGACGTGCAGGGGCAGGTCGCGGCGCTGACCGCCATCACCGCGGGCCAGCGGCTCATCGTCCGGGTGGACCGCACCGAGCTGTCCAAGAACATCGTCCGCGGCCTGGCCGCCTACCGCGAGCTGCTGATCACCCACCCGGAATGGCGCGGCCAGGTGACCCACCTGGCGTTCGCCTACCCGTCCCGGCATGACCTGCCCGAATACCGGGAGTACACGGCCCGGGTCCAGCGGATAGCCGGCGAGATCGAGGACGAGTTCGGCACTGACGCCTGGAACCCGGTGATCCTGCAGGTGAATGACGACTACCCGCGCTCGCTGGCCGCCTACCGCATCGCCGACGTGCTGCTGGTCAACCCGATCCGGGACGGGATGAACCTGGTCGCCAAGGAAGGCCCGATCTTGTCCGAGCGCGCCTGCGCCCTGGTCCTGTCCACGGAGGCCGGCGCGGCCGCTGATCTGGGCCGCGACGCGCTCCTGGTGAACCCGTTCGATGTCACCCAGACCGCGGAGGCGCTGCACCGGGCGCTCACCATGCCGCCGGCCGAGCGGGCGCGCCGCGCCGCCGGGCTCGCGTCGGCGAGTGCGGCGTACCCGCCCAGCGCCTGGCTCCAGTCCCAGCTCGACGCGCTCACGGGGGGAAATCTGCCGGGCCGCTTCCGGGGGCCGCCGGGCCGCTTCCCGGATAATGAGGTGCCTGGAGCCTAAGACGGCCGCCGGATCGCCGAATCGAGGTGGTGTAAGCCAGTGAGCGGGGTGGTGGCCGTGGTGCTCACTGTGCTGTCGTTGCCGTTTCTCGTGGCGCGGGCGGGCGGGCGGCCACCGAATCCGGGCGTGAAGCTGGCCGCCCTGGCCCCCGTGGGAACCGTGCCCGCGGTCGCCGGGGCCGTCGTGGCGGCGCTGTTCTCGTGGTGGCTCGCGCTGATCCTGGCCGTGCCCGCCCTGATTCTGCTGGCCTGGCAGCTGCCCCCAGCCCGCCGGGCCCGGGAGCCGGGGGCGGCCCCCGGCGGCCAGGCCGCCCCGCTGCGGGTGCTGACCCTGAACGTCATGGGCGGCGCGGCGGACGCGGAGGCCATCGCCGCCACGGTGGCCGACCTCACGGTGGACATCCTCGCCGTCCAGGAACTTACCAGCGGGCTGCTGCTGCGCCTGGGCCTCACCGGCCTGGCGGGCCTGCTGCCGCATTCCCAGCTCGAGCCGCGCGAGGGCTCCAGCGGCACCGGGCTGTGGTCCCGCTGGCCGCTGGCCCCGCTGCCTGCGGTGGACGGCCTGATCGCGGCGGCTCCCCGGGCCCGGATCGACCCGCCCGGCGGGCCGGCCGTCACCGTCACGGCCGTGCACCCGGTCGCCCCGGTGGCGGACCGGGAACACCTGTGGCGGCACGAGCTCGGGCTGATCCAGGCCGCCCTGGCCGCGACCAGCGGCCCGCAGCTGGTGGCCGGGGACTTCAACGCGAGCCGGGACCACCGTGCGTTCCGTGCCCTGCTCCGCGTCGGGCTTCGCCGACTGCGCCGACGCCGCCCGCCAGCGGCCCTGGCCCGGCTTCACCTGGCCCGCGGACCGCCCCTTCCCGCCGCTGATGCGGCTGGATCACGTGCTGGCCTCACGCGGCGGGGCCGTGGTTCACGAGGCGCGGATCGTCCGCGTGCCCGGCACCGATCATCAGGGCGTGCTGGCCGTGCTCGAATTCCGCTCCCCCGGCTGACGCCCGGGCGGCCCGTCATCCGGGCTGCCCGGCGGTAACCGCGCGGGCCAGGGCACCGAGCAGGGCCACGACGCCGTCCGGGCCGTCCACCACCAGGTCGGCCGTTTCAGCCAGCGCGGTCACCTCGGCGGAGCCGCTGAACACGGTCAGCCCCGGCGTGCCGTCGCCGCGCAGCGCGCGCACCGCGCCGAAGGCGGCCACGTCACCCAGGTCGTCCCCGCAGAACATGACCGCGGACGGCTGCCGCTGCTGGGCGAGGGTGCGCAGGGCCTGGCCCTTGTCCATGCCCTGCGGCCGCAGCTCGATGACCATGCGTCCCGGCTCGACGGCCAGCCCATGCCGTGCGGCCAGGTCCGCCAGCGGGCCGCGGAGCCGGTCCAGGGCGGCCTGCGGATCGGCCGCCCGCCGGGTGTGCACGGCGACCGCATGGCCCTTGTCCTCGATCCGCGTCCCGTCCGGTGCGCCGGCGCCAGCCAGCAGGGCGGGCAGCTCGGCGCGGGCCGCCTCGACCCCGGGTGGCCGCGGCGGCGACTCCAGCGCCCCGTCCGCCCAGCGCTCCAGGCCGTAGTGACCAAGCACGATGAGCCCGGGAACGGCCCGGAACCCGCCCAGCTCCACGGCGGACGCGGCGGGCCGGCCGGTGATCACCGCGACAGTGCCGACCACCGCGGCCACCTGGCGCAGGGCCGGGACCGCGCCGGGGTGCGCCCGGGCCGCAGCCGGATCGGCCACGATCGGGGACAGGGTGCCGTCGAAGTCCAGCGCGACCAGGGCCCGGCCCGGGTCGGCGAGCACCGCATCCAGCCCGGCCCGCCCTTCCGGGGTCACCGGCACCGGCAGGCCTGGCGTGGCGCTCACCAGGGGGAGCCGTCGCGGCGGTCGGGACCGGCGGAGCGTATCCGGTGCCTCCTGGCCCGCTGCCGGCGCAGCCGGGTCACCAGGGCCGGGTCGAACACGAGCGCCTCCGGACGGTCGATGAGATCGTTCAGCAGCTGGTAGTAGCTGGTCGCGGTCATGCCGAGCGCGTCGCGGATCTCCTGCTCCTTGGCGCCGGGCGACCGCCACCAGCCACGCTCGAAGGCGAGGACCCGCATCTCGCTTTCGGACAGCGCCGCCATCTGCCCTCCAGTACCGCGCCCGCAGCTTCATCCTAGGGCGGCTCTAGCCGGTGTGCCCACGACCCCGTACGCTCAGCCTTCGTGGCTTCATTCGACTGCATAACGTTCCTTACCGATTACGGGCTGGAGGACGGGTTCGTCGCGGCCTGCCATGGGGTCGCCGCCCGCATCGCGCCCGGCATCCGGCTCATCGACATTACCCATCTCGTGCCGCCCGGGGACGTGCGCCGTGGCGCCGCGGTGCTGGCCCAGACGATCCCTTACCTGCCGCCAGGCGTGCACGTCGCGGTGGTCGATCCCGGAGTCGGGACCGCACGCCGCGGGATCGCCGTGGCCGCCGGGGAGTCCATCCTGGTCGGCCCGGACAACGGCCTGCTGTCGTGGGCGGTGGCGGCACTCGGCGGGGCGACCGCCGCGTGCCAGCTGACCAACGGCGAACTATGGCTGCATCCGGTGTCGCCCACGTTCCATGGCCGGGACATCTTCACCCCGGTCGCCGCGCACCTGGCGTCCGGGGGTGACCTGGCCGCGGCGGGCACGCCCATCGACCTGGCGGACCTGGTGACGCTGCCCGCGCCAACCAGCCGCGTGCACGACGGCGAGGCTGAAGGCGAGGTGATGTCGGTGGACCGGTTCGGCAACGTCCAGCTGTCCATCGCGGCCGCGGACGCCGACCGCCTGGGACTCGGTTTCGGGTCCCCGGTCGTGGTCCGCTGCGGACGGCGCCAGCTGACCGTGCCGTACCTGGAGACATTTGCCGCGGTCGCTCCGGGGGAGATCGTCGCCTTCACCGACAGCGCGGGCCTCATCTCACTCGCCGTGAACGGCGGCGACGCCGCGGAGCAGCTCGGGCTCCCGCCCGGGGCCCATGTCCGGCTCTCCGCGGCCATGCCTGCCTGAGCCCTCCCTGGCCCGCCGGGCCAGGTGCGCCCGGGCGGCCCGGCCGCGGCGCCCGGGATGGCCAGGCCGCCGGCTCCGCCCTCCCAGCCGTCCCGAACGTGGCAGAATGCCCGGGGGATGATGGGAGGGTCAACGCATGGCGCAGCGGCTCCGGAGCCGGGCGACGGCGGCTGTCGCCGCAGGTCTCGCAGCGACCTGCATCGGGGTGGCAGCGGCACCTGCGTTCGCGGACACCGTCCGTGACCAGGAGTGGTGGCTCACGTCTCTGCACGTGAGCCAGGCGTGGCTGTCCAGCCGGGGTGCCGGCGTGAAGGTAGCCGTGCTGGACACCGGCGTGGACCCTGCCCAGCCTGACCTGGCCGGCTCGGTGATCACCGGGCGGGATTTCACCGGCTCGGGCCGGACCGCGGGCGGCCCGTTCTGGGGTGTCCACGGCACGGCCGTGGCCAGCATCATCGCCGGGCACGGGCATGGCCCGCACCACAGTGACGGCGTCATCGGCGTGGCGCCGCAGGCGCAGATCCTGTCCGTCCGGGTCACGCTGGAGGACAAGGACCCGCTGCTGGCCAGCCCGGCCGTGGTGGCCGCCCTGCCCCAGGCCATCGCCAGGGGCATCAACTACGCCGTCCGGCACGGCGCCGAAGTCATCGACCTGCCCATCGACCCGGCCGCGCAGGCAGGCGGGACCACCCAGGGCGGCAGCCCCGCGGAGCGCAGCGCGGTCGAGGGGGCACTGGCCAAGGGCGTCGTCCTGGTCGCCCCATCCGGGGATAACGGCGCCGGGACCGACACGGTCAACTACCCGGCCGCCTACCCGGGCGTGATCTCGGTCGGCGCGTTCGGGCCGGGCTTCGTCAAGGCGCCGTTCACCAGCCACCAGCCGTACGCCACGCTGACGGCGGCCGGTAACGGCGACATCGCGGCCAACGGCCCGGCCGGGTACGCGAAGCTGAAGAGCACCAGCGCGGCGAGCGCGGTGGTGGCCGGTATCGCCGCCCTGATCCGGTCACAGTTCCCCGCGTTCACGCCGGCCCAGGTCGAGCAGGCCCTGACCAGCAGTACGGTGTTCCACCACAAGGGCGAGCGGAGGGACGGCTCGGGATTCGGCACCGCGGACGCGGCAGCCGCCCTGCTCGCCGCGGCCAAGATCAACGCGGCGCCGGCCAGTTCAGCGTCGCCCGGCACGGCGGGCAACCCGGCTCCCCCCTCCGCCCCGGCGGTCCACGTGCGCACCGAGAGCCTGTGGCAGGCCGTGCGCCTCCCGGTACTGGGGCTCGTGGCGCTGGTGCTGCTCGCGCTCATCATCCTGGTCAGCGTGCGGGTCCGGCAGCGCCGCGCCCTCGACGCCCAGCTGGCTCCCTTGCAGGCCGCGGCGCGGGCCTCGCGGGCCCCGGGCGCGGGCGCCATGGCCGGCATGGGCAGCCCGGGACCAGGCTACGGGCCGCCGGCGGGGGCCGCCGCGCCCAGCCGGGCACCGGCCAGCAGCGAGCCAGCGGGCAGCGGCCCGGCGAACTTCGGGCTGGACAGCGCCGGCCTGGCCGGGGCGGCCCTGGCTGGCGCAGGGCTGGCCACCTCCGGTGCGGCGGGTGCGAGCCCGACAGGCCACGGGTTCGCCAGCAGCGGGACGCCCGGCGGCTGGCCGGGCGGCGCCGCACGACCGCTGCCGGGCTCGCTGGCGCGCCCGGTAGTCAGCGGCAAGCCACCCTGGGAAGAGGACGACCGGGCGGCGCCTCCTCCCGCCCCCGCACCACCCCCTGCGGAGCCAGGCCGGGGTGCGGGCAGGTTCCTGCTGCCCGGCCGCGGACTGGGCAGCCTGGACACCGCGGGCGCCAAGGCCGGCGCGGGCGGATCCGCCGACACCGGGCCGCGCAGCAGCCGGCCTGACCGTGACGGCCCCGCGGCGGCCCGGTCCGCGGGGAGTGACAGCACGAGCACCCTGAATCTGGGCGGCTGGAGCCTGGGCAAGCCCGGCAGCAGCGGCACGAGCCGGCCGGTCACGGCCCGGCCGGCCACGGGCAGCGGTCCCGCCGGTGCCGGTGCCGGTGCCGGCGTCGGGAACGGGACAGGCGTCGGGAACGGGACAGGCGGCAGCGGAACCGCGGGCCCAGAGTCCCCGGGGGCCGGGAACGGGGGTACCGGGTCCCCAGCCCCCATCGCCGGCACCGGCTCGAACGGGGCCGCGGCCGCGGCCCGGGCCCGCTTCGGCCCGTCACCGTTCGATGATCCCTCGTTCGAGATGCCCGTGATCAGCCCTTCAGCCTCCGGTGGCTCTCCCATCGAGGACCGTGCGTTCGGCGCGCCGGCCCCCGGCACAGGCACCCCCGGCACAGGCACCCCCGGCACAGGCACCCCCGGCACCAGGCACCCGGCACCAGGCATCCCGGCACCAGGCATCCCGGCACGAGGCCGGCCCGGACCGGACGCCTCCGCGGATGCCGGCGGCCCGGGTCCGGGGAACGCCGGCTCACATGCCCCGGGCCGCCACGGCGCGGCGCGGGGCGCCCCCGGAGGGAACCCTCCGCGGGCCAGCGGTGGAGCCGGGCCGGACGGTCCGGCCCGGGTGCGGACCGCAGGCACCCCGGCGGCCCCGGTGCGTGCGCCCGGCTCCGGGCCACGGCTGAACACGCCGCGGGCTTCCAGGCCCAGCGGTCACCCGCCCTGGGAACCCGCCGAGAAGCCCGCCAGCGAGCTGCCGTGGATGGACGCGCCCGGCTCCGGGCAGAGCCGGCTGGGTCCGCCCCGGCGGGCGATCCCCGCGGGCGCCGGCGGGCCGCCAGCCGGAGCGGGTGCCAGTGGACTGGATGCGGGCGAGACCGGGCAGCTGCCAGCGATCGGCGGCGGCCCGGCCGGGCCGCCGCCGATGACCGCCTCGGGGCTGGTCCGTCGCAAGCCGAAGAGCCAGAGCCCGTTCCCCGAGCTGGAGGGCCCGCCGCCGGGTCTGCAGCCGTCGGCCGGCGGTGGTATCGGTGAGGACGCCGAGGACAGCCGGCCCGTGTACTCGTGGAATCCCTCCGACACCACGGAGGCCTTCCCCATAGTGCCCCCGCCGGGAGACTCGCGCCCCGGCTAGCTGGCCGTCCAGCGGGAGACGGGCGCTACCCCGGCGGCGCCTGCCCGGTCATTTCGGCCTTGCGGACCGACGCGTAGATGGGCACGTACTCCTGCCCGGAGAGGTCCTGAATCGCCTGGATGACCTCGTCGGCGATGGCGCGCCGGGCCTTGCCCGGCGCGGTCTCCCGGTGGGCCTCGAACGTGAGCGGCTTGCCAATCCGCATCGACACCGGATGCAGCCGCGGCACCGCGTGTCCCGGCGGCAGGATACGGTCTGTGCCCATCATCGCCACCGGGATCACGGGGAGGCCGGAGTTCATCGCGAGCCAGGCCACGCCGGTCCGGCCGCGGTACAGCCGCCCGTCGGGTGACCGGGTGCCCTCGGGGTAAATGCCGAACAACTGGCCGCTCCGCAGCAGCGCCAGCGCCGCCTCCAGCATGTCCTGCCCGGCCCGGGCCTGCGCCCGGTCCACGGACAGCTGCTTGGTAGCCCGCAGGTAACTCCCGGCCAGCCGCTGGGCCACGCTCCGGCCGGTGAAGTACTCCGACTTCGCGGCGAACGTCAGCGGGCGGTCGAGCATCAGCGGAAGGAAGATCGAGTCCACGATGGACAGGTGATTGGAGGCCAGGATGGCTCCGCCCTCAGGCGGGATGAACTCCAGGCCGGTGATGCGGGGACGCCAGAGAAGACGCAAGAGCGGGCCGGCCACGACCCTGGACAGCTGGTACTGCACCCGAATAACTCCTGGAATGTCGATCCGCCTGGCTGCTCAAAGATATCCGGGGCCGGCCACGGCCGGCGCGGCTGCGTGGTCGTCCCCGTCCGGCGGCGCGGGCGGGCCCGGCTCCGCTGGAAGCCGCGGCAGGGGCCGGGTCAGTTGGCGCAGATGTTCTGGCTGGCCGTCCGCGACGAGATAGTAGGCGAGGGAGTGGGCGCGGACGGCTGGATCGTGCCCGCGGTCTCGGTCGTGGTCCCGTAGTTACTGCCGAGCAAGAGCACAAGCCGGTCGCTGCTGCCCGGGACCTCCTGGACGGCGGAGCCGGGCACCTTGGTCTCCAGCAGCCTGGCCTGTGCTTCGTGGCCCGCGTGGTACCTGATCACGGTCTCGGTGACGTCCTGCGCCGCCCCCTGGGTCATGCTGGTCACGTTGAAGCCCTGCTGCTGCAGCACGCTGCCGACCGAGTCCTGCAGCCCGTACTGCGCGGTCCCGTTACGGACCATGACCGAGACCGTGTGCGGCGACATGCTCGGCTTCCCGGCCTGCCGGACCGCCGCGTGGCTGACCGGGATGTCGTTCCGGAAGTCCTGGAAGATGGTGCTGTCCACAGGCTGGGTCCACATCACGTTGGCGGTGTCGGTTGGCACCACCAGCTGGCGCGGGTAGGTCGGCAGGGTGAAGAACGTGACCTGGCTGGCGGGCAGGTTCCGGACGCTCATGGCCAGGTCGTACAGCCCGTGGATGCCGCCGAGCTGACTGTCGATCGTGATCGACTTGGTCGCAGCGTTGAGGAAGTTGTAGACGGCGATCGGGTTCAGCAGCTTGCTCTTCACCCGCTCCACGAGCGAGGACATGAAGGCCTGCTGGCGGCCAATCCGCTCCAGATCGCTCCCGTCGCCCAGGGTGTAGCGGGCCCGGACATAAGCCAGCGCCCCCAGGCCATGCAGGAGATGACGACCGGGCTTGAGGTGCAAGCCGGACTTCGGGTCGTCGATCGCCGTGGTGTTGCATACGGCGACCCCGCCGACAGCGTTCACCATGTCCCGGAAGCCCTGGAAGTTGATCGACACGAAGTGATCGATGTGGATGCCGGTGTCCTGCTCCAGGGTCTTGATCGTGCACGCCACGCCCAGGTCGGTGTGGTTGCCGTCCAGGTTGCCCAGGGCGAAAGCCTCGTTGATCTTGAACGTGGTCGGCGAGGATGTCTGGCCGTTGCCCATCTCGCAGGCCGGTATGTTCACCCAGGAGTCCCGCGGGATCGACATCACGTCGACCCACTTCCGGTCGGCCGCGACATGCATGATCAGCAGCGTGTCGGACTGATCCGTGTTGAGGTTCTTGCCGAAGCCGGGACCCTGGCCGGCGCGGGTGTCCGAGCCGATGATCATGATGTTCTCGGCCTGCGGATGGGTGTTGACGGGCTGGCTGCCGAGCTCGCCGGAGATGTTGAGCTGGTGGATGTTGCCGTTCAGGTGCCGGTAGACGGCATAGGCGCCGCCGAGGGCCAGGAGCACCACGACCGCGACGCCCCCCGCCGTCCAGACCAGGATCTTCTTCTTGCGGCCTGGGTGGCGGCCTGGGTGGCGGCCCGCCCGGGCGGGCCCGGCTTCCGCGGCCGCCGCGGAAGCGGCACCGCCCGGGTCCTGCGCGGAAGCGGTACCGCCCGGGTCCTGCGCGGAAGCGTCACCGGCCGCGTCCGGTGCACCGCTGGCCGGTGCCGGGCCCGGCGGGTCCGCGTTTCCCGGCTCAGGTACGCGGCCTGGGCCAGGCTCGCCCATGTCAGGACCAGGCCCGTCTGCATCAGCCGGCCCCATGCGTCCTCACCCCATACCCAGATCCGGTGGGGGCTCGTGCGGCGCCCGCGCGGGACGCGAAGCCGTTGCGGAGCGTCACACCCGGGTGCACAAACCACCCCACTCGGCGCAACGTTGTGGCCGCGCGGATAGTTTCCCCGTCCACTACGTACCCACCTGCGAGCAAATAGTCGCCTTAAGTGGAAGTCACGGCGAGTAACTGCCTTTGTGACCACAGTACACGTCGTGGTTTGTGGTGCTGTCGGTGGCACAGCACCATTTAACGGGGTTGGGGTTCCGCTGGGAATCTCGTGCCGCCTGGATGGCTACATCTTCCCCGGGTCCTGGATAACTCCCGGCCCTAAAGTCGATAAAACCGATCGGGAATACGTTATTCGTCTCCGGTACGAGACCACGGGGCAGCACAGCCGGGGCACTTGGTGATCAGGCGGCTGGCTTTAGTTATGGCGAATTTGATTCCGGCCTCACGAAACGGCGGGGTCCCTCTGCGGGCGCAGCGCGGGCGGCCGGCTGCTGGCCGGCCTCCCCGGCCTGCCGCTGGCCGCCGTAGGGTCGGCTCATCGCCCACGACACCGTGAGAGGATCACCGTGCCCGCACCAGAGGCTGAGCCACTGCCGGTTCTCGACGCCCTGCACTCCACCCCGGCCCGCCGCTACCTGTCCGCCGAGCCCATTCCGGAGGACGTCATCTGGGCCATCCTCGACGCGGCCGTGCGCGGCCCGACCGGCGGAAACCAGCAGGGGTGGGGCTGGGTCGTGGTCACCGACCCGGCGGTCAAGCAGCAGGTGGCCGCGTGGTACCTGGAAGGGTGGAACCGGGCGTACGGCAGCCGGCGGGAGGAGATCCTCGCCGCTCCCCCGGGCACAGAAGGGCTGACCCGCCGCTCGTTCCTGGCGGCCGAGCACCTGGCGAACCACATTGCCGAGGCCCCCGTGTGGATCTTCCCGGTGCTGCGCCACGCGGCTGGCGCCCGCAGCCCCCGGCTCGGCAGCTCAATCTACGGGGCTGTGCAGCAGCTCATCCTGGCTGCCCGGGCCTACGGCGTGGGTACCACCCTGACCACGCTGTACTCCGGCCACGAAGACGACGTGCGGGGACTGCTGGGCCTGCCCGAGGACGCGCTGACCATGGGCCTGCTCCCGCTGGGCTACCCGGCCCGGGGCCGCTGGGCCCAGCCGAAACGCCGGCCGGTCGAGGATGTCGTGCACTGGGAGCAGTGGGACGCCGCCCGCCCCCGGCCCTGACCCCAACGGCTGGCCGCACGGCCCTGCCAGCATGGAAACGGGGATGGACCGGTGTTCATGTCTGGCCGTGAGCCGGGCTTTACGGGCCGGCCAGGACTTCACCCGCAGATTAAGTGGGCGGCACCCACGCGACGTGGTTAGCGCGGCCAGCGGGGGTCTTGGCCGGCGATTTCCCCCGGTCCCGGGGACCGGGAAACGGCGGACCTGGAAACCGGGACCAGAGCCTTATGGGGTGGAGCCGGTGACCAGGATCGAACTGGTGACCTGCCGTTTACAAGACGGCTGCTCTGCCAACTGAGCTACACCGGCGGTGACTTGCTGCTGCATGCTACTCGACCCCGGCTGAGGCGGCATCGGGCTCCAGGCCCGCCATCCGGCCAAACTGCCGGGAACGTGAATTCCTGACTGCCAGAGGCGAGGAATCAGCGAATGTTAGCCCCGCCGGGGGGAGCCAGAACGTCGGTTTGCGACGTACTATCCCGCTAACGCGGTCGCAAGGTCACAAGGTCACAAGGCGGTGGGGCGAATGACCGGACCCGTGCCCAGTGGTATCGATCAGATCGGGCTGCTGCCTGGCAGTCACGTCTGCGCCTTCTACCGCGGGGACACCGATCGCGACCGGCTGCTCAGCGGTTACCTCGGCGCGGGGCTGACTGCCGGGGACAAGTGCATCTGCATCGTGGACTCACAAGACACCGCGCAGCGGCTGGGGTCGCTGCCCCGGGCCTGCGGCGGGCCGGGGCCCAGCACCGGCCAGCTCGACATCCACCTGCCCGAATCGACGTACCTGGCCGGCGGGGAGTTCACCACCGGCGACATGCTCACGTTCTGGACCGAGAACATGGTCAAGGCGGAGGTCGAAGGGTATTCCTTCTGCCGGCTGGTGGGCGAGATGACCTGGGCGCTGCGCGATGCGCCCGGGGTCGAGCACCTGGTGAGCTACGAGTCGGAGCTGAACCGGGTGACGTCCAGCTATCCGGTGGTCGTGCTGTGCCTGTACGACCTGGACCGCTTCAGCGGCGAGGTCGTGGTCAACATCGTCAAGACCCACCCGCAGGTGCTGATCCAGGGCATCCTCGTCGAGAACCCGTACTACGTCGGGCCGGATGAGTTCCTCAGCTCCGCGGAGCAGGAGCCGGACCCGGTGCCTGTGAGCCCCCGGTCGGCGAGCGCCTGACCGCGCGATGACCGCCGACCAGACGACGAGGAAAAGCGGGCCCCGGGACACCGCGGCCGTGGTGCGGCTTCCCCGGCGGCCAGGCCGTCCGGGTGACGCCGGCCTCCGCGAGCGGCTGGGCGAGTTCCGGGCCCTGCTGGTGATCTCGCTGCTGATGACCGAGTCGGTCAACGAAGAGCAGATCCTGGAGCTGGCCGCGTCGAGCGCCCCCGGGCTGGGCCCGTGGCGGATCGAGGGGTACGGGTTCACCGATGGCCAGTGGCGTCCCGGTCCGGGGCAGCCCGCGGCGGCACCTGCCGGCCTGGCCGGGCAGCTGGCCGCGCTGGCCAGTGAGAGCGGGCCGCTGGACCTGCCCGGGCGGCCCTGGGCCTGGGCCTTCCCGCTGCGCGGCGTCGCCGGGCTGCTCGGCCACCTGGTCGCCTCCTGTGGCGAGGAACCGTCCGCCGAGCAGCGGTTCATGATCCAGGTCATCGCCCAGCAGACCGGGGTGGCCGTGTCCAACGCCCGGCTGCACGCCCGGGAGCGCGCCACCGCGGCGGAGCTCGCCGCCACCAACGAGGCGCTCGCCGAGACCGTCACCACCCTGCAGCGCAGCATGGACATCCACCAGCGGCTCACCCGGGTGGCGGTGTCCGGGGAGGGCCAGCGGGGCATCGCGAAGGCCCTGCACGAGCTCACCGGGATGCCGGTCGCCATCGAGGACCGCTACGGCAACCCGACCGCCTGGGCCGGGCCGGGCCGGCCAGACCCGTACCCGAAAGAGTCCTTCGCCAAGCGCGAGCACCTGCTCCGCCGGCTGATGCGGGCCAGCTCACCGACCCGGGACGGGGAGCGGCTGATCCTGCTCGCCTCGCCGCGCACCGACGTGATGGGGGTGCTGGCCCTCATCGACCCGCACCGGCGCGCGGACCACGCCGACCTGGTGGCGCTGGAGCACGGCGCGACCGTGCTGTCCATGGAGCTGGCCCGGCTGCGCGGCATCGCCGACGCGGAGCTGCGGCTGCGCCGTGACCTGGTCCACGACCTGCTGGCCGGGACCGACGACGAGAGCGCGCTCACCCGCGCCGAGGCGCTGGACTACGACCTGCGCCGGCCGCACCGGGTGGTGATCGTCGAGGGCAAGGGCCGGGCCCGGGCCCACGACGCCCTGCTCAGCGCGGTCCGCCGCGCCATGCGCCAGGCCCGGCAGGAGGGGCTGTTCGAAACGTGGTCCGGCAACGTCGCGGTGATCACCGCGGGCCAGACCGACTGGGAGCAGCTGCGCCGCGCGATCATGTCCGACCTCGGCAGCCGGGTCTGCGTGGGGGTCGGCGGCGCCGCGGCCCGCCCCTCGGAGCTGACCCGTTCCCTGCGCGAGGCGGGCCTCGCGCTGCGGCTGCAGAAGACACTGCTGCCCGGCGACAGCGCCTGCGAATACCCCAAGCTCGGCATCTTCCGGATGCTGGCCGCCATCCCGGACCTCACCGACGTGGACTCGTTCGTCCGGGAATGGCTCGGCAGCCTGCTCGACTACGACGCCCGCCGCAAGGCTGAGCTGGTGCACACGCTCACCCAGTACCTGGAGCACGGCGGCAACTACGACGCGACCGCCGCCCAGCTGTCGGTGCACAAGAGCACGCTGAAGTACCGCCTGCAGCGGATCCGCGAGCTCACCGGCCTGGAGCTGAACGACCCCGACGTGCACTTCAACCTGCAGCTCGCCACCCGGGCCTGGGGGACGCTTCAGGCCCTGCACGACGAGCGCTGAGCCCCGCCGGGAGCTCTGACCCTCAAAGGGCGACGTCCGGGCCGTTCTTCGTCCCCCGGTGACCTGCCCGGGCCGCAGCGGGCTGGCGATGCTGAACAGGCAGCCACCGGCAGCCAATGACGGGCGAGGGGTCACCGATGATCGACGTACGCAACCCGGCCGACGGGTTCAGGTCTTTGCGGGCGCGGATCGCCGCGCTCGGGACGCTCGGCGAGCGTGACCGAGGCGCGGACGGCGCCCCCCTGACCGTGGGCGAGTGGGCGCTGCTCATCGACGACATCGTGGACCACCCGGCGGACAACACCGAGGGCCTGTGGAACGTGGCCGGCCCGGACGAGGACGACCGCGAGTACGACGCGATCTTCGTGGGCGGCGGGGCGAGCGGCCGGTTCGGCTCGGCCTTCCTGAAGGCCCGGGGCGGCCGGCAGCTCACCGTCAACGCGTGGCCCTTCCTGGGCGGCTCCTGCCCGCACCAGGCCTGCGTGCCGCATCACCTGTTCTCCGAGGCCGCGCGGGAGATGGACCTGGCCCGGCACATGGCCGGACGCCTGTGGTACCCGCCGTTCGACGAGAAGCGGGCCAGCATCCAGGAGATCGTCAACCTGTTCAAGGCCGGCCGGATGTACCCGCACGCCATCATGAACTGGCAGTCCAAAGAGCAGCTGGACATGGAGTTCATCCTGAACACCCCGGCGACGATCATCGATTCCCGCACGGTGGAGGTCGAGGGGCGGCGGTTCTCCGCACGCAACCTGGTGCTGTGCACCGGAGCGCGGACCCGGTACCCGGACATCCCCGGGATCGCCGCCAAGGGCGTGTACGACTTCGCCACGCTGATCGAGGACCTGGACTACGAGCCGAACCGCTGCGTGATCATCGGCGGGTCCAAGGTGGCCCTGGAGTACGGGTCGTTCTTCCAGGCCACCGGGTGCCAGACCACGATCCTGACCCGCAGCCCGCTGATGGAGACGGCCAGCCTGCACCACGTGGACGCGGGGCTGCGCGAGTACGTGGTGGCGATGATGGCCGACCGGGGCATCGAGATCATCGAGGGCGCGGAACCGCTCGAGGTGCTCGGCAACGGCAAGGTCACCGGGGTGCGCTACCGCGACCCGGGCGGCGAGGTCCGCCAGATCGACACCGACTTCGTGTTCGTCGGCACCGGGGAGCGGCCCGACCTGTCCATGTACGCGCCGCTGGGGCTGGCCACCGACGAGCGCGGGTTCGTGATCGCGGACACCCACATGCGGACCTCGGTCCCGGGGGTGTACGCGGCCGGCGACCTGGTCGGGCCGCCGATGGAGATGTTCAAGGCCCGCAAGTGCGGGGTCGGCGCGGCCCGCAACATCATGGGCGAGGACTACGAATTCGACTTCACCGAGTACCCGGACTTCCTGCACACCACCTACGAGGTGACCTGGTGCGGCCTGTCCGAGGCGGAAGCAAAGCAGAAGTACCGGAACGTGATCAAGATCCAGATGCCGCCGGACGACGCGGACCCCGAGACGTTCGCGCTCCCGGCCGCGGAGGGGTCGATGCTGTACGCGTTCACCCGGCCGGTCCTGTCCGGCTGGCTCAAGCTCGTCATCGACGCGGACAGCCGCAAGGTCCTCGGCGCGCATCATGTCGGCTACGGGGCCAAGGACGCGTTCCAGTACATCGACTACCTGATCCGCCGGCCTGAGGGCTTCACCATGGACGAGATGGCCGAGCTGAACGAGCTGTTCCTCAACCCGGAGCATTTCATCCAGCTGTGCCGGCTGCGGGCGGGCCAGCTGAATCCGGTGAACCTATGAGCAACCCCCGGGTGGCCGTGGTCACCGGCGGCGCGTCCGGGATCGGGCTGGCCACCTGCGGGCGGCTGTCCGCCGAGGGCTTCGCGGTCGCCGCGCTGGACATGAAGCCGGACGGCGCGGCCGGCGCGGCCGCGCTGACGCTGCCGTGCGACGTGACCGGCGAGGACGACGTCAGCCGGGCCATGGCCGAGGTCGCGGCACGGCTCGGCCCCATCGACGTGCTGGTCAACAACGCCGGGATCACCGGTTCGCAGGCCGCGGCCCGGTGCCATGAGACCCCGGTGGCGGAGTGGGACCGGGTCCAGGCGGTCAACGTGCGGGGCCCGTTCCTGTGCAGCCGCGCGGTGCTGCCATCCATGATCGCCCGCGGGTCCGGGCACATCATCACGATCGCGTCCATCGCCGGCCTGGTCGCCTTCCCGGGCCGGTGCGCGTACACCGCCTCCAAGGGCGCGGCGCTGATGCTCACCCGGTCGATCGCGGTGGACTACGCGGCGGCCGGGATCCGGGCCAACGCCATCTGCCCGGGCATGGTCTACACCCCGATGACGAGCTGGCGGCTGGACCAGCCGGACCTGCGGGCCGCGGTGGAGGACCGGATCCCGGCGGGGCGGGTGGCCGAGCCCGAGGAGATCGCGGACGCGGTCGCGCTGCTGGCCTCCGGCCGGCTCGGCTACATGACCGGCCACCCGCTCGTCCTGGACGGCGGGATGTCCGCGCTCTAGGTGAGGGCTGCGCGGCGGATGGTTTTCGTTGCGGAAAGAAGAAGGCGGTTGCGATGACAGGCAAGCTGGCCGGCAAGACAGCCGTGGTGACGGGGGCGGGTTCGGGGATCGGCCGGGCCGCCGCTGCCCTGTTCGCGCGGGAGGGCGCGGCGGTCGCGGTGCTGGACCTCGACGCCGACGCGGCCAAGACGGCGGCGGAGGAGATCACCGCCGCCGGCGGCACGGCGCTCGCCGTCGCGGCGAACGTCGCCGACCGGCTGCAGGTCACCAGCGCTTTCGACCAGATCTGCAACGCCTTCCGGCGCGTGGATGTGCTGTACAACAACGCGGGCGTGAACAGCAGCGGGTCGGTCATGGACGCCAGTGAGGATGACTGGGACCGGAGCTTCGCGGTCAACGCGAAGGGCACGTTCCTGTGCTCCCAGGCCGCCGCGCCGTCGATGGTGGCGTCGGGCGGGGGGTCGATCATCAACCAGGGCTCGGTCGCCGCCCTGGTCGGCATCGCGAACTTCGCCTCCTACTGCGCGGCCAAGGGCGCCGTGGTCGCGCTGACCAGGTCCATGTCCGTGGACCTGGCGCCGCGCGGGGTCCGGGTCAACGTGATCTGCCCGGGCACCGTGTACACGCCGCTGATGGAGCCGATGCTGCGGGCCCGGGGCGGCGGGGACATGGAGGCCGGGCTGGCGCTGACCGTGGCCAAGTACCCGATCGGGCGGCTCGGCACGCCCGAGGAGATCGCCGCGGTGGCGTTGTTCCTGGCCAGCGACGACTCCTCGTTCATGACCGGCTCGGTGATCACCGCCGACGGCGGCATGACCTCCCAGTGAGGCCACCCTGTCCTGGCGGGACAGGATCAGGGGCGGGGTTTGTCCCCGGGCTCGGTTAGTTCTGGCCCGAAAAGATCTACGCTCCGGGTGAGCTGATCCACGGGGCGGTGGAAGCGTGGGCGCAGTTGAGTCACCGGCTAAGCACCTGCTGCGCGGCCCCGGGGGCGTACCGCGACGAGCTGGGCCTGCTCCGCAGCCAGCTGACCAACCTGCGGGCCCTGCTGGTGCTGTCCATCCTGATGACGGAGAGCGCGGACGACCAGCAGATCCTCCGGCTCGCCACGTCCGCGGCCGCCTCGCTGGGCACCTGGCAGATCGCGGGCTTCGTGATCGGGGACGCGTGGCGGGCCGGCGGCCGCCCCGGCGGCGCCCTGGACCCGGAGCTGGCCGGCGAGCTCCGGCCCTGCCCGAGACCGGCGGCCCGGTGGCCAGCCTCGGCGCCGCCTGGGCCTGGGCCTACCCGATGCGGAGCATCGCGGGCCGGATCGGCTACCTGATCGTGCACGCCGCGCACGAGCCCGTGGTAGAGGAACAGTTCCTGGCCCAGGTGCTGGCCCAGCAGACCGGGGTGGCGGTGTCCAACGCCCAGCTGCACGGGCGGGAGCGGGACACCGCCGAGCAGCTGGCCGCCGCGAACGGGGCGCTCGAGGAGACGGTGGCCACGCTGCGCCACGGCATGGCCATCCACGAGCGGCTCACCCGGGTCGCGGCGGCCGGGAGGGCGCGGCCGGCATCGCCGACGCCCTGCACGACCTGACCGGGCTCGCGGTCGCGGTGGAGGACCGCTACGGCAACCTGTCCGCCTGGGCCGGGCCGGGCCAGCCGGCCCGCTACCCGAAACCACCCGCCTACGAGCGGGAGCAGCTGCTCCGCCTGCTGATGACCGCGGCCGGTCGGTCCGCGACGGCGACCGGGTGGTCGCGCTGGCCTCGCCCCGCCCCGGCGTGCTCGGGCTGCTGGCCCTGATGGACCCGGGCCACCGCGCGTGCACCACGGACGTGATGGCCCTGGAGCACGGCGCCACCGTGCTGGCCGTCGAGCTGGCCCGGCTGCGCGGCATGGCCGACACCGAGCTGCGGGTCCGCCGCGAGCTGGTCCACGACCTGCTGACCGGCACCGACGACGAGAGCGCCTACCGGCGGGCCGAGGCGCTGGGGTATGACCTGGGCCAGCCGCACCAGGTCGCGGTGGTGGAGGTGGCCGACAGCGCGCCCGCGCAGGAGGACGTGCTGCACGCCACCCGCCGGGTGCTGCGCCAGCAGCAGCGGCCCGGGCTGCTGGGCGCATGGCGGGCACGGTGGTGATCGTGCTCCGGCCGGCGGCGCGACTGGGAGGCGTTGCGCGCCGGCGATCGTGGCCGAGCTGGGCGGCAGCCGGTGCCGGATGGGCGTCGGGGACGCCTACGCCCGGCCGTCCGAGCTGCCTGCTCGCTGCGCGAGGCCCGGCTCGCGCTGCGCATGCAGAAGGCGTCCGCGTCGGCCGAGCGGACCTCGGTCTTCGCCGACCTCGACGTGCTCCGGATGCTGGCCGCGTCCGACGACCTCACCGACGTGGAGGCCTTCGTCCGCGAATGGCTCGGCACGCTGGCGGCCTACGACGAGCGCAAGCACACCGAGCTGGTCAAGACCCTGATCCAGTACCTGCAGCACGGCGGCGGGTACGAGGCCACCTCCCGGGCGCTGTCGGTGCACCGCAGCACGCTGAAGTACCGGCTGCAGCGGATCCGCGAGCTGACCGGGTTCGACCT
>CAVYPZ010000002.1:0-111705 GCA_963770535.1 uncultured Actinomycetes bacterium
CGTCATCGCCGCGCTGGAGGAATGGCATCTCGTCACGCGGGCAGCGCATGCCTCCGACCGGCGGCAGGTGGTCCTGACCGTGACCCCAGCGGGCCGGGAACTGGTGGGCAGGGCGCGCCGGCGCCGGGAAGCCTGGCTGGCCAGGCGGCTCAACGAGCTGACTCCGCAGGAACGGGCGACCCTGCGGGCGGCCGCGCCGATCCTGGAGAAGCCAGCCAGTCCTGACCGGGCCGCGGTCGCGGCTGCGCACCTTCAAGTCACTGCGCACCCGCAACTACCGGCTGTTCGCCACCGGCCAGGTCATCTCCAACAGCGGCACCTGGATGCAGCGGGTGGCCCAGGACTGGCTGGTGCTCCAGCTGACCCACGGCAGCGGCACCGCGCTCGGCGTCGCGACCGGGCTGCAGTTCCTGCCCATGCTGGCCAACCCCTGGGGCGGCGCGGTCGCGGACCGGTACCCCAAGCGGCGCATCCTGATGATGACCCAAACCGCGATGGGGCTGCTGGCCCTGATCCTGGGTGTGCTCGCGCTCACCGGGGCGGTGCGCATCTGGCAGGTCTTCGCGCTGGCCTTCGGGCTCGGGCTGGCCACGGTGGTGGACAACCCCACCCGGCAGGCGTTCGTGACCGAGATGGTCGGCCAGGCCCGCATTCCCAACGCCATCGCGCTGAACAGCGCGATCTTCAACCTGGCCCGCATCGCCGGCGGGCCACCGCCGCCTGGTGATCGGGGCGGTCGGCACCCCGGCCGCCTTCTTCCTCAACGCGGCCTCCTACGGCGCGGTGCTCACCAGCCTCAAGCTGATGCGGCCCGGCGAGCTGCACCCGGTCGAGCAGGTGCCGCGGCAGCGGGGCCAGCTCCGGGAGGGCTTCGCCTACATGCGCGCCCGGCCCCAGCTGCTGATGCCTATGGTGCTGATCTTCTTCGTGGCCACGTTCGGGATGAACTTCCAGGTGACCAACGCGCTCATGTCGCGGCAGGTGTTCCACACCGGGGCCGCGGCGTTCGGCGTGGCCTCCGCGGTGTTCGCGGCCGGCGTGTGGCCGGGGCCCTGCTCGCCGCCCGGCGCCGCAGGCCCGGGATGCGGCTGCTGGTGACCGCCGCGTTCACGTTCGGCCTGCTGGAAGTGCTGACCGCGCTGATGCCCTCGTTCTGGCTGTTCCTGGCCATGCTGGTGCCGACCGGCCTGATCCTGCTGACCCTGAACACGGCGGCCAACTCCACGGTCCAGCTCGGCGCGGCGCCGGATATGCGCGGCCGCGTGATGGGGCTGTACATGCTGGTGTTCCTGGGCGGTGCGCCGCTCGGGGCCCCGATGGTCGGCTGGGTAGCGGAGCAATTCGGCCCGCGGATGAGCCTGCTGGCCGGCGGGGCCATCTCGGCGGCCGCTGCGGGCGTCATCGGCCTGCTGCTCGCCCGCCGGCACGGAGTCGGGGCCCGGGACTACCTGCGCCCGGCCGCGCTGGCCCGCATGGTCGCCTGACGCCTCCGCCCCCGCTGGATGCGGCCATTGCGCGCTGCGCGCGGGCCTGCCACGGCCGCTGGTGCTACGAATGGGTTATGAGGCTGTTCGTCGCGCTCGCCGTGCCTGCCTGCGCAGCCGACGAGCTGGACGACGCGGTGGAGCCGTTCCGGCGGCCGTGGCCTGCGCTGCGCTGGACCCGGCGCGACGCCTGGCACATCACGCTGGCCTTCCTCGGCGAGGTGAACGAGACGGTCAGCGCCCGGCTGGCGGCGCGGCTGGAGCGCGCCGCGGCCCGCCATCCCTGCCTCCCGGTCTCCCTGGGCGGCGCGGGAGCCTTCCCCGTCGCCACCCGGGCCCGGGTGCTGTGGACCGGGGTGCAGGGTGAGCCGCGCGCCCTGGCCGCCCTGGCCGCCTCGGTCGCGGCGGGGGCGAGACGGGCCGGCATTCCCCCGGCGGAGGAGGGCAGGCGCTTCCAGCCGCACCTGACCCTGGCCCGCTGCCGGGCGCCGGTGGACGCCCGGTCGCTGGTCGAGAGCCTGTCCGGCTATACCGGCACGCCGTGGACCGCGGGGGAGATCTACCTGATCCGCAGCCACCTGCCCGGCGGCCGCCCGCACGACCGGCCGCGGTACGAGACGCTGGGCAGCTGGCCGCTGCGCGTATCAGCGGTGCCCGGGGCTTAGCGCCCCCGGCGTAGGCTGCCTGATGTGAACCGCACGACCCGCTGGCTGCTGCCCCTGGTGCTCGCGATCCTGGTGGCAGGCGCGCTGATCGGCGCGGCCCTGCGCTCGCCGGCGCCGCCGCGGATCCCCGGCGAACCGCGCAGGCACGCGGCACGCTCCAGAGCGTGTCCCGCAGGACACGCGGCAGAACTACAGCCGCTCGATCACGTAGTCGATGCAGGCGGTCAGCGCCTCCACGTCGCCCGGGTCCACGGCCGGGAACATGCCGATCCGCAGCTGGTTGCGGCCCAGCTTGCGGTACGGCTCGGTGTCCACGATGCCGTTGGCCCGCAGCGCCGCCGCCACGGCCGCGGCGTCGATGCTCCCGGTGAAGTCGATGGTGCCCACGACCTGGGACCGCTGTGCCGGGTCGGTCACGAACGGGGTGGCGTAGGGCGCCTTCTCGGCCCAGGTGTACAGCCGGGAGGAGGAATCGGCGGTCCGTTCCACCGCCCAGCGCAGGCCTCCCTGGCCGAGCATCCATTCCACCTGGTCGGCCAGCAGCAGCAAGGTGGCCACCGACGGGGTGTTGTACGTCTGCTGCTTGGCGGAGTTGTCGATGGCGACCGGCAGCGAGAAGAACTCGGGGATGTAGCGGCCGCTCGCCGCGATCTCCGCGGCCCGGTCCAGGGCCGCGGGGGACATCAGCGCGAGCCACAGCCCGCCGTCGGAGCCGAAGCACTTCTGCGGCGCGAAGTAGTACACGTCACAGTCACCGGCATCGACGGGAAGACCGCCAGCGCCGCTCGTCGCATCCACGATCACCAGGGCCCCGGGATCGCTGCCCCGTACCCGGCGGACGGGCATGGCCACGCCGGTGGAGGTCTCGTTGTGGGTGAGCGCGTACGTGTCCACCCCGGTCTCGCCGCGCGCCGCCGGATGCGTGCCTGGCGGCGAGGCGATCACGGTCGGGTCGTCCAGCCACGGGGCCGCGTGCGCGACCTTGCCGAACTTCGCGGAGAACTCCCCGAACGCCAGGTGCTGCGACTTCTGCCGGATCAGACCGAACGCGGCGATCTCCCAGAACGCCGTGGTGCCGCCGTTGCCGAGCACGACCTGATAGCCGTCAGGTACCGCGAACAGCTCGGCCAGGCCCTCCCGGGCCCGCTGGACCAGCGAGCGGACCGGGGCCTGGCGGTGCGAGGTGCCGAGGTAGCGGGCGGACGACGCCGCCAGCGCCGTGAGCTGCTCAGGGCGGATCTTGGAAGGTCCGCAGCCGAACCGGCCGTCGGCCGGCTTCAGCCCGGCGGGAATCGCGATGTCGGTCACGCCAGCCAGCCTATCCGCGCCCGGTGAGCGGCCCGGGCGCGTGAACCCGGCCGGCCCCGTGCCGGTCAGACCTCGCCGAGCACCTGGTCGGCGCCGGGGACGTCGGTGACCGGCCGGGACGGCGGGCCCACGTAGCGGGCGCTGGGCCGGACCAGCCGGCCCGTCTGCTTCTGCTCCAGGATGTGGGCCGCCCAGCCCGCGGTCCGCGCGCAGGTGAACATGGACGTGAACATGTGCGGCGGGACTTCCGCGAAGTCCAGCATGATCGCCGCCCAGAACTCCACGTTCGTGGCCAGCACCCGGTCCGGGCGGCGGGCGTGCAGCTCGGCCAGGGCTGCCTCCTCCAGGGCCTCGGCCACCTCGGCGCGCGGGGCCCCTAGTTCCTTGGCCGTCCGCCGCAGCACGCGCGCCCGCGGGTCCTCGGCCCGGTACACGCGGTGCCCGAACCCCATCAGCCGGTCCCCGCGGTCCAGCGAGGCCTTGACGAACTTCACCGCGTCGCCGGTCCGCTCGACTTCCTCGATCATGGACAGCACGCGGGCGGGCGCGCCGCCGTGCAGCGGGCCGGACATCGCGCCGACCGCCCCGGACAGGGCGGCCGCCACGTCGGCGCCGGTCGAGGCGATCACCCGGGCGGTGAACGTCGACGCGTTCATGCCGTGCTCGGCGGCGGAGGTCCAGTAGGCATCCACGGCCTTGACGTGCCGCGGGTCGGGCTCGCCCCGCCAGCGGATCATGAACCGCTCGACGATGTTGCGTGCCTCGTCCACCCGCTCCTGCGGGACAGGCGGCAGCCCGGGGCCGCGCGCCGACTGGGCCACGAAGGACAGCGCCATCACCGAGGCGCGGGCCAGATCGTCACGGGCCTGGTCGTCGTCGATGTCGAGAAGCTGGCGCATGCCCCAGGCGGGGGCCAGCATGGCCAGCGCGCTCTGCACGTCCACCCGGATGTCGCCGGAGTGCACTGGTATCGGGTAGGGCTCGGCCGGGGGCAGGCCCGGGGCGAACTTGTTGTCCACCAGCAGGCCCCACACGTGGCCGAAGGACACGCGGCCAACGAGTTCCTCGATGTCCACGCCCCGGTAGCGGAGCGAGCCGCCCTCCCGGTCCGGCTCGGCGATCGTTGTCTCGAAGGCTACGACGCCTTCGAGCCCAGGCACGAAATCGGACATGTGCTGGTCCTCCGTGGTCCTCGTGTGTCCTCGTGAGCTGCGCGGAACGGGTACCGGGACGGTTGTGCCGTCCAGGGGCTGGCCGCAGGTGCCCGCCGGGTCAATTCAACCCTGCTCGCACAATAATCGGGTAGTTCGGCTGACCGTGACGCTGGGCTCGCTGGCTGGATGCCCCCGCCGGGAGTGGCTGGGTGTGTGAGGATCATTCCCGTGGAACCGTCCCGTCATCCCCTGGCTGAGGCAGAGGCCCCGGCTGACCCTGTGGTGCTGTTCACGCGCTGGATGGGCGACGTGGTCAGCGCGGGCCTGCCCGAGCCCACCGCCATGGTGCTGGCCACCGTGTCCCCGGCCGGGCGGCCGCGGGGCCGCACCGTGCTGCTGAAGGATCACGGCCCGCAGGGCTTCGTTTTCTATACCAACCGGGCCTCGGCCAAGGGGCAGCACCTGGCCGGGAACCCCTACGCCTGCCTGGTCTTCCCCTGGCATCCCATCCAGCGCCAGGTGATCATTGAGGGCCGGGTGGAGGCCCTGTCCACCAGCGAGAGCGAGCCCTATTTCCACTCCCGCCCGCACGGCTCGCAGGTCGGCGCCTGGGCCAGCCGGCAATCATCGGTGCTGCCGTCGCGCGCGGAACTTGAAGGACGGTACCAGGAGCTGGCGGAACGCTGGCCGGAGGGGACGGCCGTGCCCATGCCGGAATTCTGGGGCGGCTACCGGGTGCTGCCGGAGGTGATGGAGTTCTGGGAAGGGCGGCCGAGCCGCCTGCACGACCGGCTCCGCTACCGGCGTGAGGGCGGGGACTGGGTGCTCGAGCGGCTGGCGCCCTAGGCCGGGCCCCTGGCCAGCCCCCCGGGCCAGCATGCCTTCACCGGCCAGCCGGGTCGCGGCTACGCCCAGCCGGCATAGCATCAGGTGAGGAGGGAGGCCTGGACACGGTGCATGGGCTCATCGACACCACCGAGATGTACCTCCGTACGATCTTCGAGCTGGAGGAGGAGGGCATCGTCCCGCTGCGGGCGCGCATCGCCGAGCGGCTGTCGCAGAGCGGGCCGACGGTCAGCCAGACCGTGGCCCGGATGGAGCGGGACGGGCTGGTCAAGGTGGAAGGCGACCGTCAGCTTTCCCTGACTCCAGCGGGCGCGACCCTCGCCATGCGGGTGATGCGCAAGCACCGCCTGGCCGAGTGCCTCCTGGTCGGGGTCATCGGGCTCCCCTGGGAAGACGTGCACGTCGAGGCCTGCCGGTGGGAGCACGTGATCTCGGAAAATGTCGAGCGCAGGCTGGTCGAGCTGCTTGATTACCCGGTTTCCTGCCCGCACGGCAACATCATCCCCGGGCTGGACGAGCTGGGCGTGCCGCCGGACGCCCGGCAGCGGGCGGTGGCCGCCGGGGAAGAGCAGGCCGAAGCCATGACGGCGGTTGCGGCGAAGCTCGCTGCCCCGGTAACGGTCCTGCGGATCAGCGAACAAGTCCAAAGTGACCCTTCCCTGATGCTTAAACTCAAGCGGATCGGGATACAACCCGGACGCGAGGTCACGCTCGCGGCGAGTGACGAGGGTGTGCGGGTGACCAGTGAGGACAGAGTGGGCAGTGTCACGGCGGAGTTGTCCCGCCTGGTGGCTGCCCATGTCTTTGTTGCCAGGCGCTGATGGTGCCTCCGGTGACTGACTGGGCAACCGACGCCGGATACGACGCCTACCTGCCGGCGCAGACCATCCTGGCCCAGATCTCGGCGGCCGTGGTGGTCACCGACCGGCAGGGTAACCTCCTCTACGCCAATCCCTTCGCGACCGCGTTGTTCGGATTCCCCGACGGCGGCAAGCTGCTCGGCCGCCCGGTGCTGTCCCTCGCGTTCACCGGCGGCGACGCGGGGAAGGCGGCCGAACTGGCCACGCAGGTGCTCCGCGGCCGTGGCGGGGACGGGACGTTCGCGGTCCTCCGCGCGGACGGCTCCCGCGTGTTCGTCCGCGCCCAGGCCATGCCCTTGCGCCACCCGTCCGGCTCGATCGACGGCATCGTGATCCTGGCACGGGAGGCCAGCCGCGCAGCAGCCGGCGCGAACGGGACAGGGTCGCGCTCCTCGAGCGCATCGGTGAGCAGCTGGCCGGGTCGCTCGAGTTCACGACGACCCTTCGGCACGTGGCCGAGACCCTGGTACCGCAGTTCGCCGACCACTGCATCATCGACCTGTTCCAGGGCGACAAGCTGATCCGCCGGGCCCAGAAGAACGCGGGCGGATGGACCCCGCCGTCCGGCAGCTGGGCCCGGGTCGGGGACCCGATCAGGTACCCCGAGGGTCATTTCTGCCAGCAGGCCATGACCCGCCTGGAGGCCGTCGTCGTCGAGAACCTCAGCGAGGTGCTGCCTCCCCGGGCGCCCAGCCTCCCCAGCCTGGAGGCGGCGGAGGACGTCGGCCTGCGCTCTGTGGTAGCCGCCCCCCTCATTGCCCGGGGCGAGCTGCTCGGCGTGTTCAGCCTGGCCCTGTCCGGGCTGACCAAGCGCCACGAGCAGTACTACGACGCGGACGACCGCGACTTCCTCAGCGCGGTGGCCAGCCGGGTAGCCGTGGCCATCGACAACGCGCTGCTGTTCGAAGAGGAACGGCGGACCGCCCTGGCCTTCCAGACCAGCCTGCTGCCGCAGCAGCTCCCCCAGCTGGACGGGCTGGAAGTGGCCTGCCGGTACGTGCCGGCCAAGCCGCTGGTGACGCACGGCCAGGGCATCCAGACACAGGTCGGCGGGGACTGGTACGACATCATCCCGCTGTCCGCGGGCCGGGTGGGCATCGTCATCGGTGACGTGGAGGGACGCGGGGCACGCGCTGCCGCCGTCATGGGCCAGCTCCGCGCCGCGCTACGGGCGTTCGCCCAGGATGACAAGCCGCCCGCGGAGATCCTGCGCAAGCTCGATGAATGGTGCCGCACGCTCAGCCCGGCCAAGGCCGACCCCCGCGCCGCGGACCCGCCGATGGTCAGCTGCACCTACCTGGTCTATGACGCGTGGTCGCGCACGCTGTCATTCGCCAACGCGGGCCACGATGCGCCGCTGCTCATCGTCGACGGCGAGGTCGGCGAGCTGGAGATGGAGCACAAGGGAGTGCTGCTCGGGATGCGCGGCAAGGGGCTGCCTGCGCTGCCGACCTACCGCGAGGAGACCCGTTATCTCCCGGCTGGCTCCGGCCTGGTGCTCTACACCGATGGGCTCACCGACCGGCGGCACCGCCCCGACGGCCTGGGTACCTATTCCGAGGACGATGCCCGGCTGATGCTGCACCAGGCGGTGCGCCGGGTGGCACACGGCGACGTCGAGATGATCGCGCAGGCCGCGCAGGAAGCCGTGCCGGGGGACATCGACGACGACATGGCCATCGTTGCGATCCGCACGTCACCGGTGGACCTGGCCTCCTGGGACTGCACCTTCCCTGCCGAGCCGATCAAGGTCTCCGAGGCACGCCGGCTGGCCGAGGCCACGTTCCGCTCCTGGGGGATGGACAGCGAGCAGGTCGAGCTGACCTGCCTGCTGGTGTCCGAGGTGGTTACCAACGCGGTGCTGCACACGTCCGCATCGCGAGCTCCCCGCCGGGGCCTGACCCTGGAGGTGGCAGGCGCGGCGGCCCCGCGGCCGCCCGGGCTGATGGCCGGCTGGGCGCCCGCTCCGTTCAGCGACGAGGGCGCGGCCGGGGAGGACAAGACGTTCACCCTCCGGCTGCGCCGCGGCGGTGAGGCGGTGTGGGTCGAGGTGTTCGACAGCGACCTGCGCCTGCCGCGGATCCGCAGCGCGGGCGAGACCGACGAGGGCGGCCGGGGGCTCTACCTCGTCGATCAGCTGGCCACCCGCTGGGGTTCCCGGCCGACCCGGGACGGCAAGGCGGTGTGGTTCGAGATGCCGCTGCGGCGCGACCCGGTCGGCTGACCGTGCGGGCCGGGCTGACGGTGCGGCGGCCGGCTTACCTCCCCTGGGTCTGGTAGGCCCACAGCCCCAGGACGACCAGGATCACCACAGCCATGATGATGATCCAGGTCCGGCCGGTCGCGTTACCCATCCCCAGGCGGCGCCGCGTACGCGTGAGGACGAACGCCACCAGGGCGGCGATGAGCACCAGCAGGATAATTCCGGACGTCATCCCGGCCTCCGAGGCTCGCGGTCCCGTGCCCGGCCTGGGGGCTGCCGGGCCGGGCACTGGTAACGAGCATAAGGCCGGCCAGGGCACTGATCCCTTACGCAGATCTAGCGGGTCCAGGCTGATCGTCCCGTCCGGCTGATCCACGCACTCGCGCAGCTTGCGCAACACCGCCACCTGCCGGTCCAGCGCCCGGATCCGGTCTTCCACCAGCTGGGCGGCCCTGGCGCGCTGTCCCGGCGCTATCGCGCGGCCCAGGGCCAGCCTGGCCAGCGGCTTCACCTCTTCCAGCCGGAAGCCCAGGTCCTTGAGGGCCAGCGCGGTCTCGATGTATCCGCAGTAGTCGCGCGGGTATTTGCGGGTGCCCCCGCTGGTCCGGCGCGGTTCGGGCAGGATCCCGAGCTCCTCGTAGTAGCGGATGGTCCGGCTGCTCACGCCCGCGGCCTTGGCCAGCTGGCCGATACTGACCAGGCCTGCGACGTCATCGATGGTGTCCATGGTGGTGTGTTCCCCCGGGTCTGCCCCTTGCGTGGGCCATCCGCCGGCCACGCGTTCGGATGCGTTCAGTAATCACTAATCACGGATAGTAGCGACCGCTGGTAGCTCGGAGGGTGATTCCCAGGTCAAGTGGCTGGCGAGGGCCCGCCGCCGGCCGTGGCTGCTCAAATGTTCCAACTTCAGTTAGAAGTTTCCTTTTATCAAAAGATGCAGTAACCTGTATCCAGTGATGAGCCAAGTTTTCACCTGGAGGCGAGCTTCATGTTGCTGACTACGTTTGACCCCTTTACCCGGGACTTCGACCGGATGATCGAGCGGGCCTTCGGTCCCGCCAGGTCCCCCTTCCGCGCGGGCACCGCGGCGGGCATGCCGATGGACGCGACCCGCACCGAGGGCGGCCTCGTGCTGCGCTTCGACCTGCCGGGGATCGACCCCGCTACCCTCGACGTCACCGTGGACCGCGGTGTCCTCACCGTCAGCGCCACGCGGGACGAGGAACTGGCCGAGGGCGAGAAGCCGTACGTGCGCGAGCGCGTGACCGGCACGTTCTCCCGCCGGGTCCGGCTCGGTGACGCGATCGACTCCGCCAAGGTCGAGGCTGGGTACGAGCACGGCGTGCTGACCGTGCGCGTTCCGCTGGCCGAGACGGCGAAGCCCCTCAAGGTCGAGATCCAGACCGGTGCGCCGAAGGGCCTCGCCGCCTGACTGAGCACCTCATGACGCGCTGACCGATGGCCGCGAGGCCGGCGGCGCAGGCCGTAGGATTCACATCGCCGGGCCCGGACAGCCAGCTGTCCGGGCCCGCGGTCAATATTGGAGACAGCCATGCCGTCGCTGCCGTTCGAGGACGAGAACCTGCCGCTGTTCACCGTCGGGCAGGTTTCCACCATGCTCGAGATCCAGCAGGCCTTCCTGAGGCGGCTCGACGAGAAGGGCGTGGTGCAGCCGTCGCGGTCCAGTGGCGGGCAGCGCCGGTACTCCCGCAACGAGATCACCGTGGTCCAGTACGTGGTGCGGCTCGCCGACGAAGGGCTGACCCTGCCGTCGATCCGCCGGGTCCTGCAGCTGGAGCAGCGGATCAGGGAACTGGAGGCGGAATGCGGCGCGCTCCGTGAGGCCCTGCGGGAGGCCCGCCAGCAACTGGAGAGGCAGCCGCGGGCTTAATGGGGCCGATAACCCCGGTGCCTCTAGACGTCGGCGCGGTAGAAGTTGAGGTAGGAACGTGACGGCGTGGGACCGCGCTGATCCTGGTAGCGCGAGCCGTACTGGGACGAGCCGTACGGGTGCTCCGCCGGTGAGCTGGTCCGGAACAGGCACAGCTGGCCGATCTTCATCCCCGGCCAGAGCTTGATCGGGAGGGTGGCCACATTCGACAGCTCCAGGGTCACATGGCCGGAGAAGCCCGGGTCGATCCAGCCCGCCGTGGAGTGAGTAAGCAGCCCGAGGCGCCCGAGCGAGCTCTTGCCTTCCAGCCGCCCCGCCACGTCGTCAGGCAGCGTCACCACCTCGTAGGTGGACGCGAGCACGAATTCCCCGGGATGCAGGACGAACGGGTCCTTGCCTTCCGTCTCCACCAGCCGGGTCAGGTCGGGCTGCTCCACGGCCGGGTCGATGTGCGGGTAGCGGTGATTCTCGAAGACCCGGAAGTAGCGGTCCAGCCGCACGTCGATGCTGGACGGCTGGATCAGCTCGGGCGCGTACGGGTCGAGGCGGACCCGGCCGGAATCGACCTCGGCCCGGATATCACGGTCGGAGAGGAGCACCCTGGCAACCTACCGGCTGAGCGCACCCTGGCGGCCAGCGCTTCCGGTAGTATGTCCGGGCGGCGCCAGCAAGCCCGGACGGGTCCTGGCGGGCGTTTGCGGGTGTAGTTCAATGGTAGAACGTCAGCTTCCCAAGCTGATAGTGCGAGTTCGATTCTCGTCACCCGCTCCACGAGGTCCCTGCTCAAAGTATTGGTTGAGTGCTAACCGGGAACTCTTAGCGCTGATGCCGGGCGTCGTGCCATTAGATGCTCAGCGCGCTGCGATCCCGCCTCCCTCAGCTGTTCAGGCTGATAGTCGCGCTCCTTCGGCGACTCACGCGCTTGCTCCGCTGAGGGTCCAGCCAAGCGGCTCGTCATCCAGTTCCTGCCAGCTGGTGGCAGGTCCTGAAGCTGCCAAGACCTCGGTCAGCCAGAATGTCTGGTCGGGGTCCCATCCGGCCAGGACTGTCCGCCCATCATTCACGGACAGGGCGCGCCCCGCGGTGGTGAGGTAGCCCGCGATGCTCAGGTGGACCGCGTCGTAGTCTGCGGCCACGGCGGCGAAATCGGGGATTAGCCACCTGCCAGCCCAGCCCGTGGTCCGCCACCAGTCATGGCGCCGGGACTTGCTGACATCGATCGGGTAGCGGCCAACTAGCTCTGTCCAGTCTTGCGCGGAGGAGATCTCGTATATCCGCGCACCTGGTCGCGGCGCGAGGGGCCAGCAGCGCGCGCTCCTCTGGCCAAACCCGTCCTCGACCAAAACCAGTCCCACCGCTCCCAGGCTGGGAATCGATCTCGTGGTTGACGGGATCCGTGACGGGACGGGCGCCGACCACCAATGGCCGCTCCACGGGGCAGATGGGTCTTCCGGCCGATCTTGGGCTGACCGCTCATCCTCGATAGTCGCGGTTCGCCAGGTGGCAAGTTCTGTCGCAATAGCCGCCAGCGCGGGCGTGCCCCCGTGCTCGCCGAGCCATTCCACGTACTGCTGGCTGTTGGCCGCGATAGGAGATGTCCACCATCGTGCTTCCGGAGCTAGAGTCACCGCCTGCGCGACCGGTAGCAACGCGTCCCGCACCTCCCGAGGGCTCAGGGGCATAGTCATCATCATCGGGTTCCTGCCAGTACATGGCGGTTTGTACCGGCTCCACGAGGGCGGCCAGCAGGGTCAGTTGGTCGGCATGCACCACCGTTGAATCAAGGTCCGTGCGGGCGACGCAGGCAGCGAGCTCGTCCGTGAGCCCGGTCAGATTTCCCCGATGCGCGCCGTCCCAGACCAGATCCCACCCGGGATAATCGCCAGGTACCAGGAGTGACCAGCACAGGCGCCGCCCGCGCGGGCCGGCGAGCAGATCCTCAGCCCTGGGCCACTCCATCGCCCTACCTTAGAACCAGATAATCGGCCGCAACCAGCGAGTATCTCGGCGGCATCGTGGCCCCAACTACCCCGCACGCGGAGCGATGGCCATAGTCCTGTCGGTAGCCGCGTGTACTCTGGCTGTAGGGATGGAGGTGCGCGATGTCAGAGCCGGAAGCACGCAAGCTGGCCTCTCAGGGTGCGACCCGCGAGCGGGACAAAGACGACGTGCTGGCTGCTGCGCGTCCGCTGCCTCCTGACGAGGACGCGCTCATCGAAGGCCTCACGGATGACGAGGACCGCCTCTTCCTCGCTGCTGTGCTCGAGGCATGACTCCCCGCTCTCGTGGCCCGGTCGTCATCGACACCGGAGTCTTCGCCGCACGCTTGACACCCAGTGGAAATTTACTGGCGGCGCGGTATCGCCCGGTCCTTGCGGGTCGGCCAGCTGTTATTTCGTTTGTCACTGTCGCTGAGCTTGGTTACGGCGCGAGGCTGGCCGGATGGGGCCCGGAACGGCTCCGGCGGTTGGAGTATGAGATAGCGCGAGCAGAGATCGTCTGGCCGGGACCAAGTCTTGCCGAGGCTTATGCCTCGCTCCGCACATGGTGTGTCCGGACCGGACACGGCTTGGGCCAGAAAGACCACGAAGCGGACCGCTGGGTGGCGGCGACAGCCATCTGGCTCCAGGTGCCTCTCGTGGCGCACGATCGCATCTTCGCCAACGTGAAGGATCTTGAACTACTGACGAAGCTCGCCGATTGAGCCAGGCTGCCGTGCCATTAGCGTGCCATTAACCAGGGTGACGAGAGGTCAACCAGAGTCATTCGGGACCGCCAGGGACGCCTGGTCAGCGCTCCTGGCAGCGGTAACCGCTGCGCTTCCCAAGCTGATAGTGCGAGTTCGATTCTCGTCACCCGCTCTCATCGTGAAGGCCCAGGCCAGGGACGGTATCCCGAACCTGGGCCTTGATCGTTCCGGGATCATTGTTGATCTCTCGTGCCCGCGTCGGCCTCACTGGGCTAGTAGACGTTCACCTACCCACAAAGTGTGGAGGCTGGTCCATGGCGGTCCCTGGACGGGTGGACCAGCATGGACGGCATGAGCACCCTCCTAGAGGTCCTGCCGCCGCGTCTGCGTGCCACGCGCTGGGCCTCCCTGTTTCCTGTTGTCATGCTGGTGAGCACCTTGTACTGGGGTGTTCGCCCGTGGACGCTGGCCGGTGTTGCCGCAGCTTTTGCCCTAACGATTCTGGTTCCGCCCCTGGCCGCGGACCTGCTGGCGGTGGCGCTGATCGGGTTCGCATGTTGTGCTTTCGCCCTGGCCCTGCGGGGCGGCATCACGGCCCCCGGCTCGGCCACGACGGCTGGTTACCCGTTCCATGAGCTACTGTTCACTCGCAGCATGCCGAACATGCTCGACCTGGCAGCGGGCCTGGTGATGTTGGCCTTCGGGGTGTGGCTGGTGCCGCGCACGATCGGCCTGCGTTCCGGGCTGGCCAGGCGCAACACGGAACTGGTTAGCCGGGTGCGGCGGCTGACCGCGACCCGGGTGGACGCCGTGGGCACTGCCTCGGCTGAGCTGCGGCGGGTCGAACGGGACCTGCACGATGGCGCCCAGGCTCGGCTGATCGCGCTGGGCATCTCCCTGCGAGCCACCGAGGGACTGATCAAGACCGACCCGGACGCTGCGGTGGCCCTGGTCGCCGCGGCGCGGGAGAACTCCGCCCGGGCGCTGGCCGAGCTGCGTGGCCTGGTGGCCGGGATTAACCCGCCGGTGCTGGCCGAGCGTGGCCTCGGCGACGCCCTACGAGCGCTCGCGCTCGATACCCCGGTGGCCACCACGGCTGACATCGACCTGCCGCGCCGCCTCCCGGCGCCAGTGGAGGCGGCAGCATACTTCGCGGTGGCTGAGGCGATCGCCAACGCCGCCAAGCATTCGGGTGCGCGCAGCGTGCACATCCGGGCGGCGCATTCGGCTGGAGTACTACGGATCGAGGTCAGCGACGACGGCACCGGCGGCGCTGATCCGGCGCGAGGTACTGGGCTGCGCGGCGTGGAGCGCAGGCTCGGAACGTTTGACGGCGTGCTGGCGATCAGCAGCCCGCTGGGCGGGCCGACGATCGTGGCCATCGAGGTGCCGTGCGCGTCGTCATAGCCGAAGACCTCTTCCTGCTGCGGGAAGGCTTGGCCAGCCTGCTCAAGGAGCACGGCTTCGACGTCGCGGAAGCCGTCGGGGACGGGCCATCCCTGCTGCGGGCGCTGGTCAACCAGCGGCCCGACGTAGCGATCGTGGACGTCCGGCTCCCTCCCGCTTACACCGACGAGGGCCTGCGAGCCGCGCTGGAAGCCCGCCGCCAGGTGCCGGGACTGCCGATCCTCATCCTGTCCACCCACGTCGAGCGGCTGTACGCCCGTGAGCTGCTGGCCGACCGGGCAGGCGGGGTCGGCTACCTGCTTAAGGACCGGGTGTTCACCGACGAGCAGTTCACCGATGCGCTGTGCACGGTGGCCCGCGGCGGCACGGTCATGGACCCGGAGGTCGTCGCCAAGCTGCTGGCCAGGCGCGCCAGCCAACAGCCGGTCGCCCGGCTCACCAGCCGGGAACGCGAGGTCCTCGCGCTGATGGCCGAGGGCCGGTCCAATAGCGCCATCGCACAGCGCCTGGTCGTGTCCGAGAAGGCAGTCAGCAAGCACTGCACGTCCATCTTCACCAAACTCGACCTCCCACCATCCGACGACGACAACCGCCGCGTGCTAGCCGTCCTTGCCTACCTGGACTCCTGACCGGTCCCAGCCTTTCACCGACGCCAACTCACGCTGAGATCATGCGATAAGGAAATTCTTCGCGTTAGCGCCCATGGCCGCGGCGGTTTGCCGGTGGGCAGTCCGGCAGAGGTCGCCGCGTACGCCGCATCCAGCCCGGAACCGCCCAGCTCCCGGCCATGATCACCGTGCGATTAACTGGCCTGGATGATCAAATTAAGCCCGCCATGTTCGGCGAAGTCCTTGAAGTCCTTGGTGTTGAGGGTCGCGAGCGGCAGGCCATAGGCTAGGGCGCATGCCGCGATCCAGGTGTCGTTGGCTGGCCTGGGCCGTCCCCGCTGGATCGCGTCCGCGGAGATCCGTCCCCAGGTCCGGGCAACGTCCTCACTGTAGGGAAGGACGATCACGCCGCCGAGCCAGCTCTCTAACGCGTCGCGATTGCGCCGTCCCCACTGCCGCAGCTCGGCCCACTGAGTCAGCTCCCCGAGCGTGACGAAGGTAATGCACGGTTGCTTGCCGATGAGACGAGTTAACACAGGTGACGGGAGCCGACGCTTCAGGCTGAGCGAGGAGACGTCGGTGTCAAGGATTACCCTTTCCATGCGGATCAGGCGAGATCGGCGTGACGCATCTCGGCTACATGAGCGAGGAAGGCATCCAGCTCCTCGTCGGTGTCGAAGATGCCGTCATGAGCGAGATCGTCGGCAGACTGGATGGGGCGTATGCCCTTGCGCCGCGCCTGTTCATCCAGCGACTCGGTGCCGTGACCGGATGGCACGGCTAGGTCGTCCGCCCTGTCCGTCGTCACTGTCACCTCCGGTGCCGGTCCATCCAGTATCGCATCTTGCCGGATGCCATGGCAGCAGTGGGCTACGTAGCAGTGCCAGCCGGTGATCTTCGCTGCCAGGGCGAGCGCGGGTTCTGGGAAGATCACCGTGCAATTAGCGTGCAATTAGCCAGGGTAACGAGGAGCCAGCCACGGGTACTGACGGTGCTCGGTCGTGGCTGGTCAGCGGTGCGAACAGCGTGGATCGGTGGGATTCCCAAGCTGATAGTGCGAGTTCGATTCTCGTCACCCGCTCCAGGTACGTTCTTGCGGGTCAGCGCCCGTATCCGAGTGTGGCCCGTTTCCCTCTGCTGGACAGTTGTTGATCTTTCGTGCCATAAGCCTGCGGGCGCGAGCGTGCTCGCCTCGCCGTCGTCGCTCTCGTCGCCGCCCTGCTCGGTCCGGACGTGTGAGTCGATCGCGCTCGTGATGGCCTGGTCGGCGCCGCGCGCCTCGTGCTGGTAGATCATGGCGGCGCGTTCGCTGTCGTGGCCCATTCGCGCCATGACATCCCTCAGGCCCGCGCCGCTGGACGCGGCGAACGTGTTGCCCGTATGCCGCAGATCGTGGAATGCAGACCTTCGGCACCGATCGACCGCACCGCGTGGGGCCAGGCGGACATCTTGTTGAAGTCGCCACGCCGCGGGCCGCCCATCGCTGCGGGGAACGCCAGGGCTCCCGGCTCGGCCCGCGTGCCGTAGACCTCGGGGGATGTGACCAGCCCATCGGTAGGCACCGCGGCAAGTCTCCTCGGAGGAGATGGTCTCGACAGTTGCCTATACGGGCGCAGGTCGGGGAGGTATCACCCGCCGCCACGCGGATCGGCCTTGGCGGTGTCACCGGCCGGATCATTCGGCTGGTAACACCGCCGGTAAATGGGGTCCCCTTAGTTCTCCGCCTCGGCCTCGAGTTCCTCCTCCTCGAGTTCAGCTTCGGCTAGGGCGATCACGATCCCTAGTCCCTCGGCGATGTTCGCCGTCGCTGAGACGATGCGGGCTGTGCCCACGATGGGTGCCACCGCGACGAGAACATCTTCTACGTCATCGACGGTGATGCCTGAGTCTGCCGCCGGTATGGCGTTGAGCGCGTAGGAAGCGGCGGATGCGTCTAGCGCGACTAGGGCGGCGATCCGGGCGATCATGAGCTCGCGGGAGCCTAGGTCGCTGTTATCCAGCGACGTGGCGGTCATCACCAGGAGCGTGTCGCTGACGGGTGTTTCGTTTTCTGTTTCGTTTTCGGACATGGCGGTTCTCCTTTTGAAAGTTCGAATCTTGCAACCCTGTCAATCAGGCGGCCTTGCCTCACGCTACTCCGGCCAGGTGCGCCAACTGCCGGCGGCCCAACCTCGCAGAGGCAGCCCCCGACCTTGGCGACCTCGCCGGTGCCGCCGGCCCCCCGCGCGGCCCTGAGGAGCAGAGCAGGCATCCACCGGCAAGGCCGTGACCAACTGTTGGTCACGGCAAACCTGCAGTACGCCGCAAGTGAATTGGGCTGCCAAGCCAGGGGCATCTCGGCCACGGGATGTGCGCGGGATGACCGGTGATCATCAGACTTAACCAGACCGCGTTCGGAAGTCCCGGCCATCTTGTCGATACTTGTCTGATGACTCGTCAGCATCGCTGGGTGGAGGAGGACGTGCCACTTGCGGGCGGGCGCATGACCAGCGGAATCGTGCGCCGTGGTGACCGGCTGCTGCGTCCGATGGGGCCGTGGTCGCCTGCCGTGCACGAGTATCTGCGCCATCTGGAGACAGCTGGGTTCGAGGGCTCGCCCCAGGTACTCGGCATCGAGGGCGCCCGGGAGGTGCTCACCTTCATCGACGGGGACGTCGCGGTGGACCTGCAGTGGGAGCCCGGGCATGGGCACCGGCTCCCTCCGTATGCCCGGACCGACCGTGCCCTGCGCGCCGTGGCGCACCTGCTGCGCCAACTACACTCGGCGGCTTCCGGGTTCCAGCCCGCGATCACCAGCTACCGCTTCCGCCCGCGTCCTCCCCGGGCCGGGGAGATCATCTCCCATGGCGACCTTGGTCCGTGGAACACCGTCTACCGTGACGGGATACCCGTAGCGTTCATCGACTGGGACAGCGCCGGGCCGGTCAGTCCGCTGGACGATCTTGCCAATGCGGCGTGGACCTTCGTGCCTCTGGCTTCATCCAGGCAGCTGATCGAAGCAGGATTCGACCCGCTCCCTGACCTGCCCGCCCGGCTGTGCCTATTCGTTGAGGCCTACGGCCTGACCGACCGTAAGGCCATCTTGCCTGCGCTGGAACGCAGCATGATCGGAGCAGCGGGCCGACCAACGAACGCCGTGGACGCCGCCTCGCTGCAATGGCTGCGGGGCGTATCGACGAAGTTCGCTGGCGCACTGTAAGCCCTCGTGCCATTAGCCAGGGTGACAAGGGGTCAACCAGGGGCACTCTGGACCAGCGGGGACGCTAGGTCAGCGCCCCTGGCACCTGGGCGAGGGCCTGTCCGCCGGGCTGGCCCGGTGGCGGGCGTTCTTGGGTCCGGTGAAGACCAGGGCGTATTCGCCGGGAGCCGTGAAGTCCTCCAGGTGCGACAAGACCTCCGGGAGCGGGGCAACCGGTATGGACACGATCTGGCGGCCTGCCAGCGACTTCGGCGGGCCAGTGACGAGTGACCCGTCCGTCAGTTCCACCACAGATTCCTGAATGCAGACCGTGCCGGAGGCGAGGTCAATGTGGCGGCGTCGCAGGGCCGCCAGTCCAGGCTACAGAAGACGGCCGGCGGATCAGGCCGTCATCCACAGTGGTATTCAGGAATGCTGGGCGTTCGAGTCCGACTGAATGCGCGATGTGAGGCCACGACTCGGTCCCTATCATGAGATAGGCGCCAGGATGCAAGCAATAACGATCCTATACCGGCTAGCGACTGGAAAAGGCCAATCTTATGCGCTCACGCCAACGCGCATCCTGCCGAGAACGTATTTGACAACGGGTTATAATATCATGCCGGGCGGCACGCAGTTCAACCCATTGTTCATGCTCTGTCTCTGCGGCATTTTCAAAATGAAAACTTTCGCCTTCTTTTAGGTATGTGGACACCCAAGCGTCTGCCTCGGTGAAGACAGAATTGAAGCGGTCTATCGCCTGCTTCACTTGAGTTTCGCAGTTTCTGGGTTGCGAGGCTGGTCGGTGCTGTGCACGCCGATGGTCAGTGCCCGGTGAATGCCTGCTGGGCCGCCCAGAAGGCAGCCTTGGGTCTCCATGGCATGTCGGGGTAGCGGGTGCCCGGATTGCTGGTGATTGCCACGAGGCCGAATGAGGCCATGTCGAGGTCTTCGGCTGGTATGCCGGGCCGGTGCGGGAGGGCGTAGCCGGCGAAGGTGAACCAGAATGCGTCGTCGATGCTTTCTGCGGCGAAGATGTCCCATGTCTGGGTCAGGTAGCGGGCCTGCTCCTGTTCGTCACGCCGGATTCCGGGCCGTATGCGCGGCGGGGTCTGCGTGGTGTCCAGCGCCAGGAAGCCGGCCGGGCCGCGGTCAGCGGCCCCGGCGTAGGTGCAGCATCCGAACTCGGTGACCGATACGGGCTTGCCCCAGCGGCGGTAGGCGTGGAGCACCTGGCGGAAGGTGGCGGCGTTGCCGGCGTCGCGGTAGGCGTTGACGGATACGCGGTCGTAGCGGCTCCAGTCAACGTCCTCCCACAGGCCTGCTGCGTAGGTGATCGGCCCCGTGAACTCCCGGCGGGCCGCTGCGGTGATGCGGCTGTGGGCGGCGTCTGCGCGGTCGTTTGCCTGCTGGAGGACGTCGGGCGGTGCCGAGCCCAGGAGCGGCACGCGGTCGAAGTAGGTATCACCGGGCAGGAAGCCGGCCACGTGAAGCGTGAACTCGCAGCCGAGCACGAGAACCACGCTGACCTTGCCGCGGCGGAGTTCCTCAGCGCGGGCCGCTGCCGCACGCAGGTAGCCGGCGAGCCCGTCGGCGTCCAGGTCGCAGGGAAACGGCGAGAACCAGACCGTCAGGCCCGCGGCATGGGCGGCCTCGGCCGCCGCGGTGAGCCGGTCCAGGTCGTCGCCGGTGACGCGGACCGCATCCGCGCCCAGGTCGCCGGCGATGACCGTCATCTCGCGCCGGGCAAGGTCAGCGTCGAAGGCCGGGCGGGTCTGTATTCCCCCGATCTCCATGCCCGTGTCATACCCGATGCCCCTTGCCGGGCCGCACTGCGCCGTGGAGCGTTCATTCCTGGACTCCATTGTCCAGTAATATCACTTACGAGACTTGCGAGTCTAGTATTAAGGCATGCGCATCGAGGAGCACGAGGAGACGGCACCCGGCGGCACCGGAGGAAACGCCCCTCCCCGGCGCCCCGGGCGGCCCAAGTCACAAGCCAAGAGGGCGCGCATCGCCGAGTGCGGCCGCGAGCTGTTCCTGCGTAACGGGTACTCGGGGACCACGCTGGCCGATGTGGCCGCAGCGGCAGGCGTGGCACGACAGACGGTCTACTCTCACTTCCCCGATAAGGAAGCGCTGTTCGAGGCGGTCGTGGCGGACGTCCGCGCCAGAGTCGCCCGGCACGCGGGGGAACTCACCGGATCAGCGCTCCAGGCCCGGCCCGGGGCCGGCGCACGGGACTACCTGGAAGGCCTTGCCCGGTACTACGTCCAGATCCTCACCGACCCGGAGGTGGCCGCCCTGCGCCGCCTCGCCATCACCGAGTCGGCCCGGACCCCGGGCCTGCGGGCAGCCTGGCAGGCCCACGGGCCCGCCGGGACACGCGACGCGATCGCGGCGTACCTGTCGCGATGCCCCGGGCTCCGCATCGACGACACCGGCCTCGCCGCCGACCACTTCCTCGCGCTCGTCGGCCACCGCCCCATCATCGACACGCTGTTCGGAACAAAGGACAGCGCCAGCGAACCCCGGCGCCTGGCCAGCGCGGTCGACCTGTTCATGCGCGCCTACCAGGCCCCCGCCCCGGGTGAACCACGCCGGGACGGCAGGAACAGGCGCGTGTAAAAGCACCGGCGACGCCTCGTGAAACCGCCAGAGAACAGGTTCCCGGCGATGCCCGCGGATGCCGCGCTGCCGGTTCCGGAGTCGCTTGCGACGCTGCTGTCCGCCTACGCTCCCTTGTTCACCGCCCCGTCGTTCCGCGCTTACCGCCCTGGCCTGCGGCTTCCTCGCCCAGTCCGGGAAGCGGACGGTCTGCGGCATGCTGACGGGCGCGGGACTGTCGCGGCTGTGGCCGCACGACCGGGCGCACTACTTCTTCTCCCGCGCCCACTGGAACCCTGATGACCTGGGAATATGCGTGGCGAAGCTGGTCATCGGGCTGCTAGTGACGGACGGGGAGCCCGTGGAGGTCCTGATCGACGACACCCTGTTCCGGAGGCGGGGAAAACGAGTCTGGGCAGCATCGTGGTTTCATGACGGATCAGCCGCCGGGCCCGCGAAGACGGGGTTCGGGAACAACTGGGTGCTGCTCGCCGTCCGCGTCCGGCTGCCCATGATCTCCAGGCCCGTCGCGGTCCCGGTGATGGCGAAGCTGGTGATCAAGGGCACCATGTCGTCCTCCCGGCTGTGGCTGGCCCGCTGCCTGGTCACCCGCCTGGCCCGCGAGCTGCCCGGCCGGAAGATCCACGTCACCGCCGATTCCGCCTACGCCGGCGAGGAGCTGAAGCAGCTGCCGCCCGGCGTGACCTGGACCACCCGGCTCCGCGCCAACGCCCTCTACTACGGGCTCCCGCCGGCCCGCACCGGGAAGAAAGGCAGGCCCCGCACGAAGGGAGACAGGCTGCCCTCTCTAGCGGCAATCGCCGGGAATGCGGAGTTCTCGCAGGTCACCGTCACCCGTTACGGCAAGACCGAGACCATCGCCGTGTGCGCGTTCACCTGCCTGTGGTACCACGTCACGGGCACGGGGCAGGTCACCGTCATCCTGATCCGCGACAAGAAGAAGACCGGGTACGACCTCGCCCTCATCACCACGCAGCAGAACCCCCGGATCGCGCAGGCAATCGAAAGGTACGCCGCGAGATGGGCTATTGAAGTCATGATAGAAGATTCCAAGCAGGTCTTCGGCACCGGGCAGGCCCGCAGCCGCGCCGCGGCCGCCGTCGAGCGCACCGTCCCGTTCCAGCTCGCCTGCCAGGCCATCGCCGTCTGCTGGTACGCCACCGCTGGCTACCACCCCGCCGACACTGCCGCCCGCCGCCGCCTCGCCCCCTGGTTCACGTCGAAGGCAGAGCCGTCCACCGCCGACATGGCCGCCAAGCTCCGCCGCGTCCTCATCGCCGCCCGATTTAAGCGAACTTCCGCTGACCAGGCAAAACCCGAAGAAATCCATGCCATCCGCCTAGCCTGGGAAGACGCCTCCGACCTCGCCGCCTAAACCGCGAAAGTCGAGTGCTTCAAACACTTGTCATCAGGAACCACAATTTCCAACCGAGCCCGAGCTATGCGCCATTCTGTGAAGGCCTGGCCCCGTTCCCTAAGTGCTCTAATGGCGCGATCATCGGTAAGAGGTGGGGCACCTCCGCCCAGGAACAGACTGTATGTATCTTCATGGGCGATGGGCGCCAAGCGCTCTGATGCTGGCGGTTACACTCGCCACCATGGCGTCCATCCGGCGGTTTCGCCACTCGTTCGAAATCGCGAACAAGTGAGTCAAAATGGCGCCGACTAGAACACCAATGAAACCAAGTACAGCGGCGAGCATAGATTAAGCCTGCCATTCATTATTCTGACCGACGTACCCCAGTCACCCAATCATGACGTGACACAACTGTACTCTGATTCGCTGCCAGTTACCTAGTGCCGTAGCAAGCTACGTTAAACCCCCCCGCGCGGTGGCAGGCGTCCTGATCGCGGCCCTTGTGCTCGCGGCATGCAGCGCCGCCGCACACAGGGAGAGCCGCCCATGGGCCGCTGGATGTGCTCGCGCAGAGGCAGACGCCTGGGACGCCGCGCTCGAAACCGGCCCCTTCATTGGTGTCACGACCCCGCACGACGTGATCGTTGCTCAAAAAAGGTTGAAAGCCATCGTCCCGGAGATTGTGGCTGCCCAGAAGTCCACGGCGGGGACCACCGTTACTGGACCCGTGACATCGATCAAGGCTGTACCGTTCCCAACACCACTCGCCCGCCAGATGCGCCACATCGACGCCGACCTGGCCGCTTTCGGAGCCGCACGCGTCATCGCCGAATCATGACGACGCAACTCGCAGATGGCCAGAGCTGATAAGGAAAAGGCCGCTCGGCATGGATCATCCCATCTCCACCGGAAGTTGACCTTGGTCCGATATTCGCGGGGTAGCCTGGGTCTGTGATCAGGCGGTGCCGGTCGTGGACGAAGGCGCACAGGGTCGGGGGCGCGGCCTGGGCGCTGTCGGTTCTGTGGGTGGGTATAGGAGCTGCGGCCAGCGGCTATGTCTTTTTCGTATCCACCCGGACCGTCTTGGACCCTACGAGCCCCTTCGGTGGGATGTTTGACTGGCCCGGCGGGAGCTCGAATGAGGCCGTTTTCGCCGCTGCCGCGCTGGCGGCGGTGGCATGGCTGGCGCTGACCATCCCGGTGCTGATCGCCGGATTGCGTCGGCTTCTCGGCTGGCCAGGCAAGCGGCTCATGGCAGCGGCGTGGGCAGGCGCGTGGGTTGCGGGCTTGGCGCTCATGGCGTTGATCCCGTCCAGTCTGGACTCCCCGGCAAAGGGCTACAGCGGCGGTCCCATCGTGAACTGGCAGGAGTTGGTGATCGCTGCGGGGTTCCTGACGCTCGCAGCGGTAATGGCCTGGATACTCGCCAGACCAGCCGAACCGCAGGGGTGAACACCGGGCGTCCGCGTACAGCCACGAAGTACAGCAACGCACCCCGATATCCGCGCGCCTGACCCGGCAGCCACAGCAGTCCCAGCAGCGCGAAGTATCCCGTGACGTGACTATGCAAGTAGTTCGGGACGAAAAGACCAGGTGCGATCCGCGTGCGACATCGGAAGAGAAACCACTTGGCGACGCCGGTGGTCATCGGTCGAACAATGGCCAGTGTGGAGGAGGTCGAGGTCGTCGTCGCCCATAGCGAGCGTGCGGCACTGGGCCGTCTCGGCGAGCCGTCGGCCGCGCCGGCGGCGGCGTGGGCCGCGGCGGGTGCCGCCGTGCGGATGCTGCACGACGCGCCGCAGCCACCCTGGCCCGGCCAGAGCCCCGGCGTGATCGCCTCGGGCCTCGACGGCGAATGCGGGTGGCTCGTCACCAACGGCGTCCTTCCTGCCGGCCTGGTCACGCGCAACCGCCGGGTCGCCGGGGCTGCGCTCCGGCCGTGGGCACCGGTGTTCATCGCACGGCGACCTGCAGGTTGACCACGTGTTCGTCGCTGGTGATGAGGTCACCGGCGTGATCGACTGGTCCGGGGCGGCCCAGGGCGATGCCCTGTACGACCTCTCCATCGTGACGCTCGGGCACCAGGAGCACCTTGGCGACGTCGTCGCCGGCTACGGCACCGGCGTCAACCTCGACGTGATCCGCGCGTGGTGGTCGCTGCGAAGCCTGGTGGCGGCCCGCTGGCTGATCGAGCACGGCTTCGACCCGTCCTCGCCAGGCTGAGAGTTCGACGTGCTGAGATCCCAGCTGTGAGGCTGCACAAGCAGCGCGCGTTACAGGCGCACCGTCATTTCTCCACATTGTAAACGGCGCTCAAATCTACTTTCTGTTGAGACGATGCACGCAGAGATCCGGATGCAGGCTTCACGCCAACTGAGATAGCCCCTGCCGCCGGTTGCAATGGGCCGGGCGTGCCGGAGCCACCAGCAACTCAGCGGCCTTCGCCGGTCGCCGCCGAACACCAAGCCAGCCACGCCGAGTACCCGGCACGCCAGCAGGTAGACGATCTTGAGCGGCACCCGGCCAGCCAGCCACCACTGCGTCAAGCCTATTGGCGATAGCGCAGGTCAGCCACTCAATCGAGTGGTCGGGTGGCACACTGTGCCGGGCTACTCAAGATCAGGGCGAAAAGGCTCGCTGTTCAGCACGGATACCCTGCTCGTTGTTCGGATCGGCGGTCTTCTCATGAAGACATCCGAAGTGGCTCATCATGATCTGGTGATGCCTTTTGAGGTGAATCTTGACCCTGCGCACGGCCCAAGCCGCGCACAGAATCGATGCCGCGATGTTAGGCCAAATCGGATCGTAGAAGTCTGCGATTATCCAGTGATGAAACCATGTACTCACGCGTTTTCTTCCAATCTCGCGGGGGCTGCCCTGGGCCCGGATATGCCGGCCGCCAAGGGCGGCAAAGTCCGACGCGGGGGAGGTTCCTCCCCAAACGTACAGAGCAGGCGCAGCCAATGCAGATACATCCAGCCCGGGTAACGAAGAGGCAGCCCGCCGGGCGGGTCTTTGCGTTCCGTGGGGCGTCGCGGCGTCCCGGACCTGGCTGGTGCAGGTCAGGACAAGATCGCCGGGTCATTAACCAGGGCGACGGGGGGTAACCAGGGTCAGTCAGGACTGCCAGGACGCGAGGTCAACGTCCCTGGCAGCCGTAATCGCTGCGCTTCCCAAGCTGATAGTGCGAGTTCGATTCCCGTCACCCCTCCAGTTACGTTCGTGCAGGTCAGGGCCGCAATACACGCCCTGAGCCTTGATCATTCTCACACCATCTTCTTGATCTTGCCGGCCATTACCACCGGTCCGCGCGGTGGGCGGCGGTCACTCTCGGAACACACACACGCCAGGTCAGCGACCCTGGCCCGCGTGGATACGACGATGTGCAAGCAGGAGGTCGCCGGCATTGCGAGGACATGGCGTTGCAGCTAGTGCTGGGGAGCCACAGCGATAGCGCGGGCCAGCACCAGCAAGAGTGGTGACAGTCAGTACCGCCGGTTTTCGCGGCGTTCCTTGCGGCGTCTGTGACGACGCATCACGCCCAACCCCAACCACACCAATGCCCCGAATACCGCCATCACGATGGTGTAGAGCCACAACGGCCAGATAAAGCTCCAGAAGAGGAAGTGGAACCTGACGTTCTCCCGGTTCTGGATGACGAAGATGAGCAGGACCGCCAGGCCGGAGAGCGAGGCGATCGCCCCGCCGCCGAGTCGCCGACCCGCTTGTTTCGCTTCAACCTGCTGGCTCATCACACCCCCCACTACACGTGACATCCACAGGGCGCGTCCAACCCGGTGCTCGCGAACCCCCGCTGTTTCGCGCCCCTCGCCATGTGCTCGGGCGGGACGTAGCCGCTGGCACGTTTCATGCTCGTGCCGCTCGCCCATTAAACGACAGGGCAGAAAGTTCCGGCCGGGCGGTCGAGATGCTCTGGGGTCGCCTTCAATGCCTGGGCGTCCCGTGCTCTCATCTGGATCCCTCATGACCGTCTCACAGACTGGGGGACAGCAACGGACAAGGGCGTGCGCATCGGACACCTGCTCAATATGACTTGGAAAACGGGTCACCCGCACAGGCCGAACACGCTGCGCCCATGCTGCGGACCGGCTGGGTGGTGGTTCGGCGGACAGTGCGGATGCTGTCAGTGGCCAGGTCGATCGTGAAGGTGCCCGCAGAGACGTAGACGGTCACGAATCCGGCGGGCGTGGACCCGCCCCAGGGCGATGTTCTGGCCGGTAACCATGACGATGCCGGTGTTGCTGGCGACCCGCTGGACGGTGACCGGCTCGGCTGAGCACTGTGGTCGCGGCCCGGCTGGGCTGGCGCCCCGCAGGCGGCTGGCCTGGCGCCCGCAGGCGGCGGCCCTGGTCTCAGGTCAGCGGGCTGGGCCGGGTCCACAGCAGCTCGTGCACGCGGGCCACTCCGGTTGACGAGACATCAGACGGCGAGCTGCTGCTACAGAGATTGAATTGTCAGGATTTCTCCCAGTTGATGCCTGCTCGGCGTGCCGTGATGACGCTGACTGGTTGTGGCAGGTAGCGCACTTCCTCCGCCCGGGCCAGGTCAACCTCGCAGAACCCACGTGCGGGACAGCCGGGACCGTCCTGCTCTCGAGCATGATCACCGTGCAATCAGCCACGACAACGAGGGGTCAGTCACAGCTACTGTCGCCGTCCGGTCCTGGCTGGTCAGCGGCCGTAGCGGTGCGAGTTCGATCCACCTCACCCGCTCCACAAGTCGAAGCCGCAGGTGAGGGCCGCAAGGCTGAGCCAGCGCGTGGGCTACACGCTGGAGCGGGAGAGGGGAGCCTGGTGGCCATGAGACGCGCGAGTGCCCCGGCCCAATGAGGTTACCGGGGCACTCTTATTGCGCGCCAAGGTTCGGGCTCTGGCTTCATGGGCTCTCGCCTGTCCTTGCGCATCGACGGCGGCTATGCGTATGGCGACCAGCGGTGCCACCGATCCAAAAGATGGCGGACAACGTGGGGCCTGTGCGGCCTGTGCGGGTGAAGGGCCATCATGACCTCCCTTCCTTCAGTGCAGACGTACACCTCCGGACGTTCTGGCATTAGGGGCCTTGGACCCGTTTCCAGCGTGATATAGAGCACAGTCACCCTTACGCGGAGCTGGCCGTGCTGATCGGGGGGGAATCACGATCACGGCCGCAGCCAGGCGGGGGCAGGTCGCGGGCATCCAGCCGGGACGGCAAGGTCTTGACCCGGTAGCCGTCCAGCAGCCCGTGCACCTGGTCCACGCCAGCCTGCAGCGGGATGGTGCGCCCGGCCAGCGCGGGTCCCAGCCAGATCTGCTACCCGGCCACAGCTACAGGACACCGGCCGGGATCGAACTGATAAGGATGAGGTCGATGTGTCAGGCTCATCTAGGCCACCACCCAAACACCCAGGTCACACGCTTAAGCCAACGTTACTGCGGCGACGCGCTGCCTCAGTCGGCCCGGCCGTAGACCGTAAAGTCGATCTCGATGCCAGCGAGCGGGGGGTTTTCCGGGCTGGCCAGGAACGTCACCACCTCACCCGGCACCTCGTACACCCTGCTGACCGATCCCCCCGGCGGGACGGTAAAGGAGTCAAGAGCCGTGATGAAATTGGCGTTGATCGTGTTCGGCTGGTCAACGTGCGAAACACCGATGACCACCGGCGCCGGGCTGTTCACCCAATTGTCAACCGATAGCCGGATGGTGCGGTAGGCAGACAAGTCCAGCTGGGCGAGTTCTGACTCGTCCTCGTCAACTGTCATCTGATTGCCGTCAGCCAGGAGCTTCGTGTTAGGCATACGCCGACCGTAGCGGATAGATCATCGACTCTGCCCACCCCTGGCAGCAATGCGGCGGCGGGTACGCGCCTGCTCACGGACCGGGCGGCTGCGGCGGGACCGCGGCGCCTCTTACGTGCGGGCCTCGCGCGCAGATTTGCTAACAACGGACCCCTGGGCAACGCCAGATAGAACTGGCTCAGGCGACCGCACGCGTCCCCCGCGAGCGGGCCTGTCCGACCACTACGGACTGGCCTGGACTACCGTTCTGTTGCGGGAGGTTCTCACGCCGCCTTCAGTTCCGCACGTTCGTGCCCGCGGTGCAGGAACGCGGTGATCACCGGGCCGACCTCGTGCGCGCTGTCCAGCAGAACGAGATGCCCTCCGCCTTTGACCGTGTGCAGCCGCGCCGACGGGATCAGCCTCGCCATCGTCCGGTGATTCACATGCGGTGTCACCGGGTCATCGTCACCGCACAGGACCAGCGTCTCGTGCCGGATCGACGGCAGCTGGAGCAGGCTGGTCCACCCGGCGAGGGCGGACAGGCGGAACGCCGCAGCCCGGAAGCTGCCCGGCTTGGACATCTTGAGGTCCGCGGCCAGTTCCGGCTCGGTCCTCATCCTCCCGCCGAACATGGCACCTGCGGTCTTGGCGAGCCGGTCGGGCTGGTAGCCGCGCGGATGCATCATCCGCAGCAGCGCCATGGGCCGGCCGGGCAGGGCGGGGCCGCCGAACGAGGTGGACACCAGGATCAGCCTGTCTACCCGCTCGGGGTGGGACATGGCCATCTGCTGGGCGACCGCGCCGCCGAACGACACGCCGAGGACGTGGGCGGAGTCAATGCCCAGATGATCGAGGATGCCCACGCCGATGTCCGCCAGGCCCCGCATCGTCATCGGGGATGACGGCACCTGGGAGGAGCCGATGCCCGGGGCGTCGTAGGTGATCACCTGGCAGCCGTGAAGGTGCTCCACCAGAGACTCCCAGTGGTGCATCTCGCTGAAGATGCCGGAGTTCAGGAGGATCGGGACGCCTTCGCCCGCCGACTGGGCGTGAATGCGCAGGCCTCGGATGGTCATCTGGTAGTCGCGGATCATCGGGGCCTCATTACCCTCGTCGCTGCTTGCAATTGTGAGCGCTGTGCTCGGCCGTTACGCGTGATGTGCCACCTGTACGCGTGATGTGCCACCTGCAGGAGAACAAAGGGCGCGCGCCGGGTGAGGCGTAATCAAGTACCGCCTGAGCCGTCCCGCTCGACCACCCGCGAACGCCCGGGGGCCAGCATGGTGAGGCCCCGTCGCACACCGCTACCGCTTTCCTGATGACCTCGCCGTCGTCGGTCGCCCCGGGTGCGACGGTGATGTGGCACCCTGGCCGCCGGAACTGGTTGGCCGCCGTCCGAGCTGATCCTCGGACACGTAAACCACACTACGCTAGTCACCTAAAACTAGCAATGAAATTCAAGAATAAGAATTCGAGCTTTTCCTTAACAGGCCGTAACGTCCCACCAGTCATTCCGGGCCACTCGCCTGCCTAATGACAACCCCCGGTAGGGGTTGCCTGGCGGGTTCCGGCGCCGGCGGAGCAAGGCGCCCTGATGGCTGCGAAGCACCAATCACCAAATGCTGCCGCTAGCTGGGGACGAACCCGCTCCACGCACGAAAGCCCAGGCCAGGGCAGCGATCCTGGCCTGCGCTTTGATCGTTCCGGGCATTTCCGGGTCCTCTTACGTGCAAGTGTCTATCCGCTCGACAGTTGTAGTGTCTAGCCGCTAGATATATTCGGGTGAAGGCTCGCGAGGTGAACCGGAAGATCGAGCGGCTCGGGGGTGTCATGGTCCGCCAGGTCGGATCGCACCGACGTTACGTGGTGGCCCTCACTGATGACACTGGGGCGGAAGAGAAGGTGGCGGCCACGGTCCCGCAGCGGGCGGGCGACCTCCCGGCCGGGACCCTGCGCGCCATCGCGCGCGATCTAGAGGCGGCATTAGGAAAGGGATGGCTGCGGTGAGCGCCGATACGTATCGCGTAATCGTCACCCGTGAAGACGGCCGCTGGCTCGCTGACGTTCCTTCCCTGGAAGGTGCCCACACCTGCGCCCGCAGCCTGCCAACCCTGGACCAGTCGGTGAGAGAGGTTGTGGTCCTGGCCGCCGACCTGCCCGACGAGGCAATGCCCAGTCTCGTACTGGACTACGAGTACCACACTGGTGATGCCAGCCTCGACGCCACCGCGCAGGAGGTTCGCCAGCTACGCCGCGAGGCCGACGAGCTCGCTGCCGCGGCTGCCACCCGCACCGGCCGGGCCGCCTCCGAGCTGGTTGCCAGGGGATTGTCAGTCCGCGATGTCGCCGCCCTGCTCGGCATCAGCCCCCAGCGCGTCTCCCAGCTCACGGCCCGGGCAAGCTGAGCTGCCCAACTGCTCCGAACCGCACCAAAATCGCCGTGCAATTAGCCCCAGTAACCAGGGACCGGTCAGGGGGCTGGCCACCACAGCGCCGCGGCGCTAGGCTCCGCTACATCGTGCTGGTGGGGAGGCGACGGTGACAGCGGAGCCGGAAGACCAGATGGCGATAGCCGCTGGCCGCAGCCACCTCAGGGCATCTCATGCTGACCGCGAGCACGTAATCGACATGCTGAAGGCCGCCTTTGTGCATGGCCGGGTTACCAAAGACGAGTTTGATGCGCGGGTCGGCCAGGCATTCGCGTCGCGGACCTATGCGCAGCTGGCCGCAGTTACCGCCGACATCCCCGGCAGGCAGATCGCGGACCAGCCGCCGGGCAACCCGGCCCGCGCGCGGGGTCGGCTGACGATGAGCCATGCAGCCAAGGCCCGCCGATGTGTGGTCATTGCGCTGGCCATGATGACGGTGGCCACGTTCGCCCCCGACGGTCCCGCGCTCCTCCTAATGGCGCCTCTGTGTCTGACGGCTTTGATGGTTGCCGCGGCCCAGATTCTCGCCTCCCAGCACGACAAGCGTTCCCGTGATCAGCTAGCGGGGCCCAGCACCTAGCGCAGGGCGGTGAGCGTCCCAGCGCCAGCGCCTGCCGCCGAACCGAACAGCTCCCACAGATCAGCCGCACCCCCCGACACAGCCGAATCTGGGTGGCCCGAGCCCCCGGAGGCTGCGTGTCCGGGTCACCAAAGGCCCCGGCTCCCGGGGGCGGGCCGCCGAATCGGCGTCAGGACACATCCCTGGCGGCGGCGTCCAGCGCCACCTGCGCCGCGAAGCATCTGGCAGGATGTCGGCAGCTACCTGAACGGCCTGGGGAGGAGACCTGTGCCTGTCCGCTTTCAGCTGGTCATCGACTGTGCCGACCCGGACCGGCTGGCCCGGTTCTGGGCTGCCGCGCTCGGTTATGAGCTCGCGCCGGTCCCGGCTGGATTCGCTACCTGGAACGACTTCTACCGCGAGCTGGGGGTGCCCGAGGGGGAGCTGGTCGACGGGGCGGACAGGATCAGCGACCCGGAGGGCCGCGGGCCGGGCATCTGGTTCCATGTCGTCCCGGAGGCCAAGGCGGTCAAGAACCGGCTGCACCTCGACATCCACGCTAGTGGCGAGCGGACGGACCCGATCGAGACTCGCAGGAAGCGAGTCGACGCGGAGGCGGACCGGCTGGCCGGCCTCGGCGCCACCATCACTGGCGCATTGCCTGAGGAAGGGCTGGACCACTACGCGGTCGGGATGAAGGACCCGGAAGGCAACGAGTTCGATATCAACTGACCGTGGAGCAGCGCAAGCGTCGTAGCCGCCTGGCACGCGCAGAAACCGGAGGCTCGCCTGCAGATGCGCCTCCTCGGGCTGCCCATTGCCGGGCGCCCGTGCTTCGCCGGGGAACACACCCAGAGCGCGCCTCGTTTACCCCGACGGTGCCTTCTGCAGCGGTATCCGCTAAGCCAAGCGCCTCCTCCGGTCACCAAGCGTGCAGTCCCCAATTGGGATCAGCTGAGCTGGTGTCACCCCAGGTAAAATGAGGGCCATTTGCCGGGCGCGCCATAACGTCCGCCGGTGCGGGCCTGGAGCCTGCGCCACATTCTCGAGCTTAACGGCCTCAAGCGCCAGGATGCCGCTGACGCAGAGCAGCAGGGCGCCCACGGGCCGACGCTACATCGCGGCTTCACGCACGCAACTCGCCAGGCAGCAGGCTGTAGATCACACTGTCACGGCGCGCCTCCTTGAAGGGGATGTGGGAACGAAGGAGGCCCTCACGGGCAAACCCGCAGCGTTCGGCCACATGCTGTGATGCCTCGTTATCGGGGCTGCAGGTCAGTTCCAGCCGGGGCAGCCCCAGCTCAGCGAACGCCCACCGGGCAAGCAGGCGGACGGCATGCGCGGCGGCACAATGGCCCCGGGCGGCGGGCCCGAGCCAGTAACCAACCGATGCGCAGCCCTGGGCCTGGCGAACGTCGTACGGCGACTCACCGCCTAGCACCACGTCCTGGTCACCTGGTTCGGCCAGCGCGAAGTTCAGTTCCTCGCCCCGCAAACGGGCTTTCTCTTGCTCAGCGAGGTAGCCCTGAGCGTCAGCCTCGGTAAACGGAGTAGTACGCGGCCACGAGAACCTCTGCACCACCGGATCGCTGAACCCAGCCAGCAGGCGCGGTACGTCGGCTTCACGCCAGGGACGCAGCAGCACCACTTCGCCGGCCAACGGCGGCACGGGAACCCAAAGCTCGGCCATGCCGAAATGATCTCAGCTAGCCAGCCACGGGTCCTGGCGGTGCCCGGCCCCGGCTGGTCAGCGGCCGTAGCCGCATCGGGCGTGCCCAACGGGTTATATGCCTATTTTAGGGATATATAGAAGTTGCCCCGCTCGCTCTGCAGGGGGTCATAAAGAGGGCTTTGGCCTCTGATTCTGCGGAGTCACGGCGGATAACTTGAAGAACAGAGCATAAGAGCCCAGGGGAAAACTCAGAAATGAGAACCTCATCACGCCGGGAACAGGCCAGGGAACGGAGGCTGCGGTTGATGGAGACATCGGCAGTCCTCGCCAGCGCGCAGGACCAGGTAATCAGCGAAGTGGTTACCTTGCTCGAGCGAGGCGATCAAGCACATCGTGATGCTTCCAGCCCGGAGCAGCGCCGTCGTGACGTGCGGCATCTGTTCGAGCTCGTCCTGCGGTGCGTCCACGAGGGCAGCGCCGAGTCGATCATCACGCCGTCTCAGCAGATCGCCGCGCGCAGTTTCGCTGCCGGCGCCGACTTTGCGGAGGTCCAGGGGGCATTCAACATCCTGGAGGAGGTGCTCTGGCGGCATGTCGCCGGCGCCTTCGACGGCGACCAGCGGGTCGAGGCGCTCGGGCTCGTGAACGGGGTTCTCGAGGAGGGGAAAGATACGCTAGCCCGAACCTACGTGGCCCTGGCCAGCCGGGCGGGCAGCCCGTTGAGCCAGCAGCCAGCAGCTGCGGCGGACGATGGCAAGGCAGGCATCGCCGGCGCGCTGGCCGTGGATGATGGCCGGGCGGGCGCCGTCGTCCGGACCGAACTGCTCGGGCGAGTGGGCATCATCACCCTTGATGACCAGCGGAAGCGCAACGCTATCAGCGCCCGGATGGCGAACGGCGTCATCGCCGCGCTCGCCAGCCTGCAAGCCCAGCACGCGCGCGCCGTTGTGCTCCGTGCCGCGGCGGGAGCGGATGTCTGGTCTGCTGGCCATGACATCGGCGAGCTTCCCCGGGGGCGCCGCGACCCGCTTGGCTACAACGATCATCTCGAAGGACTCCTGCGCGCGATCCGCAGCTTCCCTGCGCCGGTCATCGCCATGGTGCACGGCACGGTGTGGGGCGGAGCGCTGGACCTGGTGCTCAGCTGCGACCTGGTCACCGCTGACGAGACGGCGTCGTTCGCCATCACCGCCGCGAACCTGGGACTGCCGTACAACACCACCGGGCTGCTCCACTTCATCGGGCGGCTGCCCATCAATCTCATCAAAGAGATGTTCTTCACCGCCGCGCCTCTCGACGCCCAGAAGGCGCGGGAATGGCTGCTCATCAACTACCTGGTGGGGTCAGCGGAGCTTGAGGCGTTCACCCTCGAGCTAGCCGCGACGATAGCGACGAAGTCACCCATGGCGATGGCGGTAATCAAGGAACAGCTTCATGTCCTTGCTGACTACCAGCCCATCGCGGCGCAGGTGTACGAACGTATCCAGGGGCTGCGACGGGAGGCTTACGACAGCAGCGACTATCTCGAAGGCCTCAACGCCTTCGCCGAGAAACGCCAGCCGAACTTCCGGGGCACCTGACACTGCTCCGGGCAGGCCGCCGCTAGGTTAGAGCACCGATGGCGTCGCCGATGAGCTTGGCCGCGATGACCAGGCACAGGACGGTCATGATGACGGCGTTGTGCTCGCTCATCCAGTCCTTGAGCCCGGCCAGAAGCTTTGCTGACCGGGTGCCCATGACGAAGTAGATTCCGACAGGGGTCGCAACGCCCAGGGACGCGATGAGGGCGAAGACCAGGTACGCGATGGCCTGCTGGCCGCCGGGGATCCCGGTCTGGGCGATCGCTGCGGCGCCCGCGACGGCCAGCAGCAGGTTCTTGGGGTTGGCGCCGGACAAGGCGGCGGCGAGGCCCAGCGCCGTCAGGGGGGTGGCCTTGTCGATCGAGGCCATCCAGGTGGGCATGTGCGGCTGTTCGCCGCTGCGGGGACGGGAGCGGAACTGGCGGGCCGCGACCAGGAGCAGCAGGACACCGAGGGCGATCTTGAGCCAGCTGACCCAGCTAGCCGGGGAACCGGATTTGCTGGCTCCGGCCGGCCCGGCTAGGGCCAGGACGATCGCGCCGATGATACCCAGGCCGATCAGCCAGCCCAGCACGAACGCCGGGCCGTTGACGCGGGCTTTCTGGCTGGTGAGCATGAGGACGACGGCGATGATGGGGATCGGGCTGAGCGCGATGCCGGCCGCCAGCGGCAGTGATCCTCCGATGGCCTGTCCCATCAGTTCTCCTTAGCTGGTTCATCGGCTGGCCGGCCCGTGACCACGGCAACGGCCTCCTGGACAGTGCGGTGATAGGGGGAGCAGCGTCCTGGCTGGTCACCGCGCCGACCATGTCGCGGACCTTCCCGATCTCCCCGGCGAGCACCAGGCGTACACCCCGGTTTCCCAGGTCCGCCGAAAGTCCGCCAGCGCCTCGGGCACCAGCACCGCCCACACGGTCAGCCCGGCGACCACATCATCACGCAGCCACCCGGCCGGGTAACCGTGCAGCGAGGTGAAGACCGGCAGGCGGATCCGCGTGGCGGGGAAGCCGTTCCCCGCAGGGCTCACGGCGTGACGATGGGAAACGCCGGGTCCGGGGTGTCGAGCAAGGCCATCAGCCTGCCGAGCGCTCCCGGGTCGCCGGTGTGCCCGATCCCGTCCAGTCCCCGCCCGGATAGCAGCCCCAGCAGCTGTTCCTTGGTCAGGGTCAGCGTCAGGTCGGCGGCCACCTTGCCCCTGGGGTTCTCGGTCTGGATGAGTGCCCCGTTGGACAGGGCGAGCCGCACTGTGGTGCCGGTGTCGGTGAAATGCCACTCGATGACCAGGGCCTGGCTGGCGGCGCGAGGGCCATCTACCCGGATGGCCAGGGTGTCGAAGAGCTGCTCGACCGTCAGTGCTCCGGCCATGCCCGCGCCGAGGTCACCGAGCGGCGCGGGCTTGATGCCGTGTCGCAGTTCCAGCGCGCCGGAAAGGTAGAAACTGCGCCAGGTGGCGTTCTCAGCGCCGTAACCCAGCCGCTCATAGACTCCGGCGAGCGCTTCCCGCGCGATGGTGTCATCGGGGTCGGCGAATACGGCGTGCTTGAGCAGCTCGGCGGCGAACCGCAGGTCGCCGGCGTCAGCGTATGACCTGGCCTTGTCGAGCACGGCTCGCTGGCCGCCGATGACGTCCACGTAGCGGGCCGCCGCGGCCTGCGGCGGGTGCTGCCACAGCGAGGTCGGGTTCCCGTCGAACCAGCCCATGTACCGCTGGTAGATCGCTTTGACGTTATGACTGACGGACCCGTAATAGCCGTGGGCATGCCAGGCGGCCTCCAGGGCCGGGGGCAGCTGGAGATCCTCGGCGATCTCCATGCCGGTGGAGCCGTTGTTGAGCATCCGGAGCGCCTGGTCGTGCAGGTAGGCGTACAGGTCGCGCTGCTGGGACAGGAAGCTGATGACGTTCCCGGCGCCCCAGGTCGGCCAGTGGTGGGAGGCGAACGCGACGTCCGTGTCGGCGCCGAACAGCTCGATGGCCTCATCGAGATAGCGGGACCATAGCCGCGGGTCGCGGACCAGGGCACCCCGCAGGGTCAGCAGGTTGTGCAGGTTGTGAGTGGCGTTCTCGGCCATGCACAGCGCCCGCTGGGCCGGGAAGAAGAAGTTCATCTCGGCGGGTGCCTCGGTACCGGGGGTGATCTGGAAGACCATCCGCACCCCGTCGATGACCTCTTCCTGACCGGTGTGGGTGATGTCTGTGGTCGGCGCGATCAGGCCCAGCGAGCCCGCCGAGGTCGCGATGCCCAGGCCGGTGCTGACCTGCCCGGTCGGGCTCCTGTCCAGGACCGCGCCGTACATGTAAACCGCGCGCCGGTTCATCGCCACCCCGGCGTAGACGTTCTCCGATACCGCGTGCTCCAGGAACCCCTCCGGGGCGAGGATGGGAACCTCCCCGGCGCCGTCGGGCAGCACGCCTTTCACGCCGCCGAAGTGATCCGCGTGCGAATGGGTATAGATCACGCCCGTCACCGGCCGGTTCCCGCGGTTCTTGCGGTAGAGCGCAATGGCGGCCGCGGCGGTCTCAGCGGAGATCAGCGGGTCGATCACGATCACGCCGGTGTCGCCCTCGACGATCGTCATGTTCGAGATATCCATTCCGCGGACCTGGTAGATGCCGTCCGTCACCTCGAACAGGCCATGCTTGGCGCACAGCTGCGCCTGCCGCCACAGGCTCGGGTTCACCGTCGCCGGGCATTCCCCGTCCAGGTAGGAGTACGCCTCCAGGTCCCACACCACCCGGCCATCCGCGGCCTTCACCACACACGGATCAAGCGAGTCGACCCGGCCGCGCTCGGCGTTCTCGAAATCGGCCCGGTCCTGGAACGGCAGATCGCTCATCATGCCCCTTGCTCGTGGAAGTCCCCGGCGTACCGGTCTTCGACGCCGCAAGCCCGGCGGGATGGGGAAACCGGGTACACGAGGCAAGTATCACACCAGCCTCTTCCCATCACCCGGCGGCCTCACCCGAGATGGGTGAGGACCATGGTGCTGCGGGTGCGGAGGACCATCACGCTGAAGCAGGCCATCGCGGCTGGCGCCAGCCGCGCGAAGTACGCCGTCGCCAGGCCCTCCGCCCAGTGCTCGCCGCCGAGATACCAGCCGGGCACGGGCTGGTTTACGCTGACGGGGGCCAAGATCATGAAATACGGCCAGATATGACCACACAGCGTCTTCCGCTGACCTGCCCATCCGGTACTGGCGGCGAACACGACTGGAGGCCTCATGGAAGAGCGCTCGCACCCGGGCCAGACCTCGCGGGCCGGAACGACGCACGCGGCCGCCTCCACGTTCGCGTCGGCATGGCGGCGGGCTCACCTGACCGTGGATCAGCGGGTGGCCAGGGGCCGGGCCGCGCGCCAGGAGGCGCCGAGGTCGAGCCATGGGCGGTGGGCACCCACGCCGGACCGCGCGGATCCGGTGGCGCTGCTCGAGGAGCAGGCCGAGAGCCGGGTCGCCCAGCTGGTCCCCATCCGGTACGGGCGGATGCTGGTCTCGCCCTTCACGTTCTACCGCGGCGCCGCCCTGATCATGGCGGCGGACCTGGCGGCGACCCCTCAGTCGGGTGTCACCGTCCAATTGTGCGGCGACGCGCACCTGTCGAACTTCGGCCTGTTCGGCACGCCGGAGCGACAGATGCTGTTCGACATCAACGACTTCGATGAGACCCTCCCCGGCCCGTGGGAATGGGACGTCAAGCGCCTGGCGGCCAGTTTCGAGGTGATGGGACGCGACCGCGGCTTCAGCCCCGCCGACCGCCGGGACATCGTCATGGCCGGGGTGCAGGAGTACCGGGACCGGATGCGCGAGGCAGCCGGGATGCGCTCCCTGGAGGCCTGGTACGAGCACCTCGAGGCCGGGATGCTGCTCAAGCTGGTCCGTAAGGAGGTCCGCGTCAAGCGGGTCAGCAAGAAGGAGGCCCGGGCGACCGAGGAGATGGTGGCGAAGGCGCGTACCCGCGACAGCACGCGGGTGTTCGCCAAGCGGGCCGACGAGGTCGACGGTGAACTGCGGATCGTCGCTGACCCCCCGCTCATCATCCCGATCGAGGACCTGGTCCAGCCTGGGTCGGAATGGGAGGACCCGGCCCCGCTGATCAAGAAGCTGCTCAGCTCATACCGGCGCACACTCGGGCGCCAGCACCATCCGGTCGAGGAGTACCGCTACGCCCACGTGGCCCACAAGATCGTGGGCGTAGGCAGCGTCGGCACCCGCTGCTACATCATGCTGCTGCTCGGCCGCGACCACGACGACCCGTTGTTCCTGCAGGTCAAGGAGGCGCAAGCGTCCGTGCTCGAGCGCTTCCTGGGCGCCAGCGCATACTCCCACCATGGCGAGCGGGTGGTAGCCGGGCAGCACCTGATGCAGGGCGCGACCGACATCTTCCTGGGCTGGCAGCGCATCAAGGGGCTGGACGGCGTGACCCGGGACTACTACGTGCGCCAGTTCCAGGACTGGAAAGGCAGCGCGGACGTGGACACCATGCTTCCCCCGGGGGCCACCTTGTACTCGCGTATCTGCGGCGCGACCCTGGCCCGGGCCCACGCCCGCTGGGGCGACCGCATCGCAATTTCCTCCTACCTGGGCAAGAGTGATGCTTTCGATCGCGCGATCGCAGACTTCTCCGCCGCGTACGCCGACCAGAATGAGCGGGACTACGCGGCGTTCCGCGCCGCGATTGACTCAGGTCGCCTGATCGCCCAGACAGGGCTGTAACCGGGACACCGGCCGGCGGGCCAGGGCCAGCGCCGCGTTCACCGCCTCCTCCGGCAGGTCAGCGGCCCTGAGCGGCCCAGAGCGCGGCGATGTGCCGGTGATCTGTCCCGCAGCAGCCGCCGAGGATCGAGAGGGCCGGGAGCTTCTCGGCCAGCCTGGCCTGGGCGGCCACGAGCTCGCCGATATCGCCTTCGTCGAGCTGCTCGGCCTCGTCGAGTTCGGCGTGGCTCCGGGTGGACGCGTTAGGCCGGATCCCCGCGATGCGGCGGCGCCACGGGCCGTCATCGCCCAGCCCCCGGGCGATATGGGCCGGGTGGGCGCAGTTGATCAGGAAATAGTCGGGCGGTGCGGCCTGGTCAACGGCGGCGATGGCGTCCCCGATCGTAGTGCCGCCGGGCAGCCGGCCGTCCGTCTCGACCGTGAACGAAATCGCGATAGGAAGCCCGGCCGCACGGGCCGCTTGCACGATGCCGATGGCCTCGCCGACGTCGGTGAGCGTGTAGGCGGCGGCCATGTCGGCATGCGCCGACGCGAAGGCCTTGAGCTGAGGCTCGTGGTACTCGGCCGCCTCGGCAGGATCGAGCCGCTGGCCGGCGGAATATCCGTCGTGCCGGGGGCCGACCATGCCGCTGACGATCACGTCGGCGACCGTCAGGGTGTAGCGGGCGCGCAGGCGGTCCAGCAGGGCGATGGCTGTCCTGTTGACGCGGGCCAGGCTTTCCGCGTCATAGCCGAGCCGTTCTGCCCAGCGGGGATTCGCCCGCCAGGTCGGCGCTTCGAGCAGCAGCCCGGCCCCGGCTTCCGCGGCGATCGCGGCGTAGCCGTCGTAGTAGATCTCCAGCCGCGACCTGCCCTCGGTGCTGTCGAGGAGCGGGAAGGCGGCGAATTCCGGCAGGTCGACGCCGTGATGGAAGATGAGGTCAGTCTCCATGCCCCCGTCGGTGACGTACCGGCGGCGCCGCAGGTCGGGAAGTCCCGGGGTGGGTGGCGAAGCGGCTGCGGCCATGCTGGTACCCCCCGTTGATCGGCGTGCCCTTCCGGCCAGCCTGACCCACCCCAGCCGGCAGCGCCAGAGCTGCGCTGCCCGCTATGGCACGGCACGCGAACAATGCGCGGGAAAGCCTCATTCACGGGCCGGTGACGGTGCACGATTAGCCCGGGACCACCTCATAGCGCAATCCTTTGCACGCTGGGGCCTGGGGAGCGGGCCGGACCTTGGCGTGCGTCACCTGTCTGGAGAGGTCGCCATGGCCCAGCCCGCCGCCCCGGATACCAGAGCGGTCCCCAGACCGCTCACCCGGGGCATCGTCACCTGTCTCTTGCTCGTCGCCATCGGCGGCGCCCTGGTCGTGCCGATCTACGCGCGTTCCCTGCCGAAGCTCGGCCCCTTCCCGTTCTTCTACTGGTACCAGTTCCTCTGGGTGCCCCTGGTGGCGATGGCCTGCTGGCTCTGCTACGTCCTCCTGCGAACCAAGCCCGCTGCGGGGGGCGGCCCGGCAGGCACCCGGTCCGGGAACGCCGGAGGGCCAGGCCAGGCGGGGCCAGGTCAGGCAGGTGCAGAGCGGTGAGTCACGTCAACGTGGTCTCGTTCGCCATCCTCGCCGCCTCGTTCCTGGTCGTGACCCTGATCGGCTTCGCCGGGGCCCGGTGGCGGCCGGCGGAGGACCCGATGCAGCTGACCGAGTGGGGCCTGGGCGGCCGCGGTTTCGGCACGTTCATCACCTGGTTCCTGCTCGGCGGCGACCTCTACACCGCCTACACGTTCATCGCCGTGCCTGCCCTGGTGTACGCGACCGGCGCGGCGGGTTTCTACGCGCTGTCGTACACGATCATGGTGTTCCCGATCGTGTTCGTCTTCGGCCCGCGGCTCTGGTCGGTGGCCCGCGCGCGGGGCTACGTCACCCCGGGCGAATTCGTCCGCGGCCGGTACGGCTCGCAGGGACTCGGGCTGGCGGTGACGCTGACCGGGATCCTGGCCACCATGCCCTATATCGCGCTCCAGCTCGTGGGCATCGAATCGGTGCTGGCCGTCTTGGGCGTGGGCACGAATTCACGCAATACGTTCCTCGCCAACCTGCCGCTGGTCATCGCCTTCGCCATCCTGGCCGCCTACACGTACCTGGCCGGGCTGCGCGCCCCGGCCCTGATCGCGTTCGTCAAGGACGCGCTCATCTACGTGACGGTCATCGTCGCGATCATCTACATCCCGGGGCGCCTGGGCGGCTGGGGGCACATCTTCGGTGTCGCGTCGGCTCACCTCGAGAGCCCCAACCCGGCCACCGGCAAGCCGTACGGCAGCCTGGTCGTGCTGCCCGCCGGTGAATGGGCCTACGCCACGCTCGCGCTGGGCTCCGCGCTGGCGCTGTTCATCTACCCGCACGCGGTCACCGGGGTCTTCGCGGCCCGGCAGCGCGACGTGATCCGGCGCAACGCGGCCATGCTGCCCGCCTACTCACTGGTGCTGGGCCTCATCGCGCTGCTCGGCTACATGGCGCGAGCCACCCCCGCCGTGAACGCCGGTGTCGCGGCCGGTTACGGGAACGCGCAGCTGGCCGTGCCGCTGCTGTTCCAGGACATGTTCCCCAGCTGGTTCGCGGGTGTCGGCTATTCGGCCATCGTCATCGGGGCGCTGGTTCCCGCGGCCATCATGTCGATCGCGGCGGCGAACCTGTTCACCCGCAACATCTACAAGGAGCTCCTCCGCCCCGGGGCCACCCCGGCCCAGGAGACGCGGGTGGCCCGGCTGGCGTCGCTGTTCATGAAGGTCGGCGCGCTGGGCTTCGCGCTCGAGCTGAACAAGACATTCTCCATCAACCTGCAGCTGCTGGGCGGGATCTGGATCCTGCAGACCTTCCCGGCCGTCGTGATCAGCCTGTACACGCGCTGGTTCCACCGCTTCGCGCTGATCATCGGCTGGGCCGTGGGGATGGCCTACGGCACCATCCAGGCGTACCAGACACCCGGTGGCGGCCAGCAGCACTTCGGTGCGTCGACGGCTCCGGTGCTCGGGCACACGACATACATCGCCATCACCGCGGTGTTCATCAACCTGCTGGTCGCGGCCGGGTTCACGCTCATCTTCCGCGCCGTCGGGGTGACGGACGGGTACGACGAGACCCGGCCCGCGGACTACTCCGCCGACGCCGCGCCCGCCGCCGCCTTAGCCGCCCCACCGGCAGTAAATTAACGGATAATTTATGGCGCCGGATTTCAGCACATGGCACGCCGGGATAGCAGCGGGGGCTCAGGTGCGGGCGAGGCGCTCGTTGGCCGCCACGACCTGCTCATGGTCGATCTCGAAGCCCAGGTACGAGCAGCCCAGCTGGCGGGCCGCCACGCCGGTGGTGCCTGACCCGCTGAACGGGTCGAGCACGATGACGTCCCCGCCCAGCCTCCCGTAGGCCTGGATGCACCGGCGGGGCAGCTCCTCCGGAAACCGGGAGAAGTGCTTCAGCCCGGCCTGTTTCTCGTTGCTGAATTCCCAGACGGAGCCGACCGGCGGGGCGGCGCGGAACGGATGCTGCTCCTCGCGGGCGAACAGGTAAATGGTCTCGTGCTGCCGGTGTGGCCGGCGGCACTTTCCTTCTGGCATCGGATTGCGCTTGTGCCAGATGACCTCGCCGCGGAAGAGCCAGCCCGCGTCGCACATCGCGATGACCAGGCGGTAGGGCAGGGCCAGGAGATTGCCGTAGCGCAGCCACGGCACACGGGGGTCGGTGAACGCTTTCCGCTTGTGCCGGGGCTTGACGTACGCGGAGTTCGCCGGGTCGAGCCCGGTGCGGCCAGGCCCGAGGGTGCTGTACGAATGGTCCTCGCTGCGCCAGTTCACCGGCGTGTTGTACGCGTCGCCGACGTTCAGCCACAGCAGCCCGTCCGGTTTCACCTTCGGCAGCAGCGAGCCGAAAATAGCGGCCAGTTCAGCCAGGTAAGCCCGGGGATCGTCTTCGATGCCATTGCCCTCGGACATCCGCTGGCCCCAGTAAGGAGGGCTGGTCACCGTCACGTCGACACAATTATCCGGCAGGTCGGCGATCAGCTTCCGGCAGTCGCCCTCGGCGACCTCATTCAATGGGAACCGTCCCACTGATGAGATGGTCACGCGCGCTCCTGCCCACGGCCGCTGACGATGACCGATACCCTACCGGGCTTCCCGCGCCCCGGAGGTCAGCTGACCCGGCGCCAGCGTGCCTCGGCCAGCCCGTATACCCCGAACGCGATCAGGCCGAGCGCGGCGATAATCAGCAGGAACTCACCGAACGGCTGGTTGCGCAGGGTGTGCAGCGCCGTGTCCAGGCCTGCCGCCTTGGACGGGTCGTAGGTGATGGCCGCGTCGATCACCAGCACGCCGGCCAGCGCGAACACCAGGCCCCGGGCGATGGTGCCTACCGTGCCGAGCCGCCGCACCGCCTTGCGGGTCTGCGGGCTCATCTCGCCGGTGCGCAGGTGCTTCATGAACTTGTGCCTGGCCCCCTCGACGACCAGCGCCAGGCCGACGATCACGATGATCAGCCCGACGATCCCGACCGCGAAACGGCCGCCGGCGTGATGCATGACGCTGGCGGTGACATCCTTCTGCTGGCCCGCCTGGTTGGCCTTCTTCCCCAGGATGATCTTGAAGGTCAGCACCGCGAAGCTCGCATAGACCAGCCCCCGGACCAGCGACTTGAGCCGGGGGCCGGCGCCGGTGCCCTCACCGGGGACGCCGAACGCGGCCTCGCTGAGCCGCCACAGCGCATAGCCGACGAAGCCGATGGCGAGCAGCCACAGCGCGACCGCGCCGAAAGGCTGGCTGGCCACCAGCTGCAGCGCGCCCTGCTGGTCGGCCTGGTGGCCGCCCTGGCCGATCGCGACCAGGATGGCGACGATGCCGATGAGAATGTAGATCACGCCCCGGGCGGTCAGCCCCGCCCGGGCCAGGAGCTGCGCCGGGCGGCTGTCCGTGGCCCGCCGGGCCTTCATGGACACGCGCGCTGATGATGAGGACATCACTGTCTCCGCTCTGAAACGGGAAGAACCGTCCCCCAGGTGCCCCGGTACCGCCGGTTCATGCACGCTCTCGCGCGCCGCGCCGGCGGCGCTGCCGGAGCAGCAGCCGGATCCGCCGCTCGGCGATCTGGTGCGTGTGATAGCTGAGCCACAGGCACACGGCGGCCAGCGGGAGCTCGACCACGGCGCACAGCAGGAACGACTGCCAGCGCTCGCCCGCCGGGGTGGTCATGCAGTCGAACCACGCGTCCACGATGAGCAGCGTGGCGGTCGCCGAGGCCGCGGTGGTCAGGTACCGGGACCGCCGCAGCGCGCAGTAGGCCGTGCTGGCCAGCCCGCCGAGCAGGAACACATCGAATCCGGCCCAGGCGATGTCGTAGTTGGGGGACAGCTGGCGGGACGGCAGCGACACGGCGATGTACCCGATCCAGGGCAGCAGGATCAGCGAGAATAGCGCGAACGACGGCCCGGCCCAGCGCACCAGGCGTGCATCGTCGGTCAGGACCGCGTTCTCCGGCTCGGGGGCCGCCCCGACCATCTGGTCGAGCCGGGTGAGCGGGTCCTGCGCATCGGGGGCTGGTGTCACCGTGTACCTCGCCGTCCCGGGCGGGGCATGAGCCCGGCCCGCGTGCTGTTGCAGGTGTCGTATCAGAGCCCCGATCTTCCCGGCCAGCAGCGAAGGAACCGCATCGTGACCGTGCACGACATCCCGCTCACCTCCCTGGCGGGCCAGCCCGCCTCGCTCGGCGACCTGTCGGGCCGCACCCTGCTCGTGGTCAACGTCGCCTCCAAGTGCGGCCTCACCCCGCAGTACGAGGGGCTCGAGCGGCTGCACGAGACGTACCGCGACCGCGGGTTCTCGGTCGTCGGCTTCCCCTGCAACCAGTTCGGCGGCCAGGAGCCGGGCACGGCCGGCGAGATTGCTGAATTCTGCTCGGCCACCTACGGGGTGAGCTTCCCGCTGATGCAGAAGATCGAGGTCAACGGGCCGGGCCGGCACCCGGTGTACGAGGAGCTCACCGCCGTGCCTGACGCGGACGGCGAGGCGGGCGACATCCAGTGGAACTTCGAGAAGTTCCTGGTCGGCCCGGATGGGGCGGTCATCGCCAGGTTCCGCCCGCGCACCGACCCGGGGGATCCGGCCCTGGTCGCCGCGATCGAGGCGAACCTGCCCGGCTGACGGCCAGGCGGCCAGGCGTGCCGGTGACGCCCGGGTCACGCCGGGGGCGATGGCATGTCTCTGTCTGCTAACTATCTCTCTTACGCACGCAGTGCCGGTGAGGTTTCTGGCATGCTGCTGCGGTCCGCCTCCACCCGGACGTGACCCCGCGACCAGGCCAGGAAAACTAACTGGAGGCCAGCGGTGCTGAGCGTGCCCGAAATCGTTGCGCTGATGCGTGAGGCGGTCCCCCCGGGAAGGGAGACCCTGGATGACTCGTCCCTGACCCGGCTGCAGCAGCTGACCCGGGCGCTGCTCGAGGCCAAGCCTGGCGCCCGGCAGGAGTATGCGCGGTTCCTGGCCATCAGCGGCCGGGCGCTCCCGATGCCGGACGGCGACCTGGACGCCTGGCTCGGCGGCATGACGGTGGTCGTGCTGGGCGGCACCGGCTGCATCGGCTCCACGCTGATGCAGCAGGTGAAGATCCGGCGCCCGGGGCGGCTGGTGAGCGTCGGCCGGGGCCTGACCGACCGTTACCCGCGGCTGCCCGGTGCCGAGTACGTGCAGGCCGACATCCGGGACCGGCAGCGGCTGGCGGCCGTGCTCGGTGAGATCCGGCCAGATGTGGTTTTCCACGTGGCCGCGCAGCGCGACCCGGGCCTGGCCGAGCATGAGGTGCACCGGACGCTGAGCACGAACGTGCTCGGCACCCAGAACGTGATCACGGTGGCGGCCGGGTGCGGCGTTCCGCAGGTCGTGTGCGCGTCCACCGGCAAGGCGCTCCGCCCGTACTCCCCGGATGTCTACACGGCGTCGAAGCGGGTGGCCGAGTGGCTGGTCGCGGGCGCCGCATCGGCCTGCAGCACCACCACCTACTCGATGGCGCGGTTCACCCACGTGGTGGACAACTCGATCATTCACGGCCGGCTGCTCGACTGGTGCCGGGGCGGGGTGATCCGCCTGCACAGCGCGGACATCGGCTTCTACGGGGAGTCCGCGCTCGAGTCGGCCCAGCTGCTGCTCGCGGCCGGGCTGGGCGCGCGGCCCGGCGAGCTGCGCGTGCACGCGATCACCGACCTCGGGTGGCCGGTCACCTTGCTCGACGTGACGCTGGGCGTGCTGGCCCGGACTGGCTCCGCCGCACCGATCTACTTCAGCGGCTATGACCGCGGCTACGAGCCCATCCCGTTCCCCGGGCTCTACGACCCGCTGACCGCCGCCGAGGTGAGCCCGCTGCTCAGCGCGTTCGAGGCGGCCACGGCCCAGGCCATGCCGGGCGGGATGGTGGATGCGTTCCCGCTCGCCGTGACGCCCGGCCCCGAGCTGGACCGGCGGCTGCGGGAACTGGAGGCGGCGTGCCACGGCACCGAGGATCCCCGGGTGCTGCGTCCCGCGCTGGACCAGCTGTCCTGGGCCCTGCTCGACGCGACCCTCAGCGCCGTGGACCAGCGGGTGCTGGCCCGGGCCGCGGATCTGACCGCCAGGCATCAGGGCACGCTGATCCCCGAGCACCAGCGGATGCTGGCCGCGATCATCCGCGAGGCCGGGATCAGCGCATCCGCTCTCGTGTAAGGCGTCGTTAGCGCCGGACCCAGACGTAGTAGATGACGCTGTGATCCCCGTTGGGGATGGCCGCCGCGAGCTGGTAGTCAGGATCAGACCGCAGGGTGCGGGCGAGAACATCGTCCAGGGCCGGGGTGACCTGGCCGTTGTAGGCGACGACCCGGAAGTACCCGGCCTTGATCGCGGCCACGTAGCCCGCGTCGCCGGTCAGGTACTGCCCCTTGTCGGTGTAGCCGATGAAGTACGTGGACGTGAACTGGTCCGGCTGCGCGTCCCGGTGGCCGCGCAGGTAGTAGATGGGGACCTCGTCCACCTCGACCAGGTAGTGCGCGCCGGGGGCGAGGTGGCGTGACATGACCCTGACGAAGCCCGCGGAGTCCGGCCAGGCGTTGAAGAGGTTGTTCGCCTGCGTCATCCCGATGACCAGCGCCACTCCCCAGATCGCGATGCCGACCTGGGCGCGGCGGAAATGGTCGCCGATGATGCGGGCCAGCCCGATCCCCGCGCAGGGGGCGGCGAAGAACAGCCCGAACCCGATGTGCTTCTGCAGCGACGTGAGCGTGTGGATGTGGATCTGGTCCGCGGGGGCCAGCAGCGCGGTCGCGGTCAGGACGACGCCCAGCAGGATCCGCCAGGCCCGCCCGCCGCCCGCCGCGATCTGCTCGCCCGGCTCGGTCTGCGGCCGGAGGGCGTAGCCCACCGCGCCGATCAGCGCCAGCGCGAACGGCAGGCCGCCCCACAGGACGCTGTCACGCAGCAGGACCAGGGCCGGGGTCGTGCCCTGGAACCGGGCCGTGGTGGTGAACCTGATCCCGGTCAGGTAGTCGGCCCCGGCCAGGCGCAGGGCCAGGGCCAGCATCCCGGCGACGACCGCGCCCAGCGCCACCGGGGGGATCAGGGCCTTGCGTCCCCTCTGCGGCCACGCGGCCAGCGCGGCCAGGACCACGATGGTCGGCACGAACAGCGCAGAGGCGTACTTGGTGGCCACCGCGAGCGCGATCGGCGGCGCCGCCAGCAGGTAGACCGGCCAGCGGAACGTGACGGTCCGGACGACGATCCAGGTGGCCAGCGCGAGCAGGAACAGGGCAGGGGCGTCGTAGGTGGCCAGGTGCCCGAGGAAGAGCGCTGACTCGGTCACCGAGAAGACCGCGGCCGCGCACAAGCCGACCCGCTCGTTGAACAGCCGCCTGGTCAGCGAGTACAGCAGGGCGGTCGTGCCCAGCATCGCGATCAGGCTGACCGTCCGGGCGGCGGCCAGCCCGCCGGCGTCATCAGCCAGCGCGCCGAGGACCGGGTACAGGACGGGGGCGCCGGAGAAGTATGAGGCGTAGTTGCCCTGCAGCGGCGCGCCGTGCAGCAGGTGGCCGAGTTCCATGTGGCCGCTGTACAGGTACAGGGCCTCGTCCTCGAACGCCGTGTTGCTCATCCGCAGGGTCAGCGCCGCCTGCACGCACAAGATGGCCAGGAGGACGGCCCGGCTGATCCATGTCCGCCGGCGGCTCGAGGTGACGCTCGGCCTGGGGCCCGGCCCGTGCTTCCCGCCAGGCGGCCGCAGCACCCGGGTGCTCTCGCCCGGGACGTCCGGGGACGCGGGAGGTTCCGCAGTGCCCGCCGGGTCGCCGGACTGCCCGGTGAACTTGGCCAGCATCACGGTGTCAACCACGTCCGGCCAGACCGGGGGGCGCGCGTTCGCCGGGGTAGCCCGGTCCTGGCGGACCGGGCCCGGGCGCCCGGGAGGCGCCGGGTTATGCGGCCGCCTGCTCATTTCCGCAGGCTGGCAAGGCTCAGCCCGGCGATGTCACCCGCGATGGCCGCGCGCACGACAGGGCGTGATTCGATGCGCCAGTCGACGCCCTGCTTGTTGTAGTCGAACCAGACGAACCCGAGCACGCCAGGATGCTGGGTCACCCCGTCAACCAGCTGCTTCGCGCACGCCGCCGCGGCCGGGCCGGTCTCGATGGCCGTCTCGGCGATGATGAACGGCTTGCCGGTGAACCGCCTGATCTCAGCCATCGTGGGCTGATACAGCGTGGCGAAGGTGTGCGGGCCGGTCGTCGCGAAATACCCGGTGAGCCCTACCCAGCTGACGTAGGCCCGGCCCGGCCAGTAGGCCCGGAGCTGGACCTGGGGCACCGGGTTGATGATGTTGGGGTTCCACACCCAGATCACGTTGGCCGCCCCGGCCCGGGCGAACAGGTCATGGATGTGCCGCCAGGCCGCCACGAACTGGGCCGGGGTGGCCTGGCTGGTTCCCCACGGATACCAGTTGCCATTCATCTCGTGGCCGAAGCTGATCGCGACCGGGAGGTTCAGCGCGCGGACCGCCGTGGCGAAGCGGGTGATGTAGCGGTCGCTGTGGCCCGCGGCGATGGACTGGACACTGACCCCGAACGGTTCCCAGGCCATGTAGTACAGCGCCCCGTAGGACCAGGCGTTGGTCACGGCCGGGGAGTCCAGTGGCCTGCCCCAGGCCACGTACTGGCCGATCAGGTTGGGCTTGCGGCCGATGTTGGCCGCGAAGTTCTCGACCGGGGCCAGCGAGTCAGGTGCGCCATCGGTCTCGATCCCGAAGTACTTCCCGGTGGCCGGGTGAAGCAGCCCGGAGACGCTGTAGGGCGCGGCGCTGCCCGGCCGGGTGCCCGGCGGGGAGCCTGCCGTGGCGTTCTGGCCGCTGGTGGTCGCGGTGGTGGGCGGGGACAGCAGCCCGCACCCGCTGAGGCACAGCAGCAGCCCCAGCAGGGCGGCCCGGATGATCTTCACGGCGCGGAACCCGCTCTCGGCTGGATGAGGATCCGGCCGACCACCACGAGCTGGAAGAGGCCGAGGACGAACAGGAGGAAGAAGTTGTAGGGATCCATGGTCATCATGCGCCACAGGGCCAGCCCGGCCCACAGTGCCGCGGTTCCGCCGCTCCACAGGATCAGGCCGGCCCAGAAGCGCCGCCGGCCGTCCTGCTGGGTTGCGCCGCTGCCGGATGGCTGCCAGCCGCGCAGCCGTCCGCGGATGATGTCCGCGAGGGCGAAGACGTGCGCCCAGCCGGAGATGACCCGTACGGACCAGGCTTCGAGCCGGTACGGGGCGCGGTGCCACATCGGGTAGATCACGCCCGCGTAGAACAGCACCGGGGCAATGAAGATCAGGTTGCGCAGCAGCAGGGTGCCCGGCACGAACAGGAGCATGCCGATGGCCAGCGCGGGCGCAATGAACGTGAACACCGCGGTGTACACGTAGCCGATGAACCCGGTCAGGTAGCACAGCCGGGTATAGAGCGGCATCCTGGTCGCCCAGAAGATCCGGTCTTTCAGCAGGCTCATGGTGCCCGAGCACCAGCGGTACTGCTGGTTCAGGAACGCCAGGATGTTGTCCGGGCAGTTGCCGGTGGACAGCGCGACCGGCAGGTAGTACAGCCGCCAGCCCAGCCGGTGCAGGTCGAAGCCGGTCCACAGATCTTCTGAATGCTCCGCGAGCGACATGCCGCCGTTGGGCTCCAGGGCCGCGCGCCGGTAGAGCGCGCAGCTTCCCACGCAGATCGCCCCGCCCTTCTTGGCCCGGGCCGTCTGGATGGACCGGTAAAAGAGCTCCTGAATGGCGCCGGCGCCGCGCTCGACCCAGGTCTGCTGATCCAGCACATGGAAGAACTGGGGGGTCTGGACGATCCCGACGTTCGGGTACATGTCCAGGTAGGGCACGGTCTCCTGGAGCGTGTCCGGGCGGGGGGCGAAGTCCGCATCCAGCAGCAGGATGTACTCACCCTCGGAGATCTGGAAACCGAAGCGGAGGTTGCCCGCCTTCTTGAACCAGCCCCGGTCCGGGCGGGTGGCGTAGGCGAACCCGAACTGGCGGGCCATGGCCTTCAGTACCGGGCTGGCCGAGTCGTCGAGCACATAGGGCGTGACCTGGCCCGGGTAATGGTTGCGCAGCCTGGCCACGTGCGACCAGGCGTTGCGGAGAACCTCGATCGGCTCGCCGCAGACCGGCAGGAACACGTCCACCGACGGGTAGCGCCGGGGTGCCCAGGCGGCCACGATGCGCTTGTGCTCGTCCAGGTCGAAGCTGCGGCTCATCCCGTCCACGGTCAGTGACAGCAGGAAGCAGAACGCCCCGAACAGCGCGAACGGCGCGTAGACGGCGAACCAGGGGGAGTTCTCCACCATCCTGACCTGGCTGTACACCAGCGGGGGAAAGCTGAGTGCCATGCAGAGGGTGAGCACCCAGATGTGCCGGCGGACGTAGGAGTACTTCTCGCTGTCCAGCGGCGGGGACGGCAGCACCGGGGGCACCGAATCGCGGGAAGGCGGGGGGACAAGCGTCCGGCGCCTGCGGTGCCGTGGTGCTGCCCGGGAACCCCCCCTGCGTTCGATGACGCCAGCCATCGCGACCCTTTTCTCCATCCGGAAGCCAGTGACGGGCCCGGACGCAAGGCACGAACGAACCGGGCGGGGCTTCAGAGGATTGTAAGGTCCGGATGATCGCCAGTGCGGTGAGAACAACCGAATTGGCCGGGTCTCTCCGGACAGTTCACAGTCGCCCGGCTACTCTCCGCAGTTTCCTGGGGTGATTACCCTCGGTCACATTCAGGGCGCCAGGGGCCTGCGGCATATCCTGCTCAGTGGAGAGCGTCAACGGGCTGAGAGCTATGGCGGAGGCGGTCATGGGACTGATGGACAAGGTCAGGGCGCAGGGCACGCAGATCGCCCAGATGGCCCAGGAGACGGCGCGGGAGGGCAAGGTCAAGCTGGATCAGGCCAACGCGAAGCGCCGGGCTGACGCGATGTTCCGCGATCTGGGCGCGACGGTGTACGCCGAGCGCACTGGGCGGGGTACCCCGGACAGCAAGGACAAGATCGACCGCCTGGTGGAGGCGCTGTCCCGGCAGGAGGCGTCCCAGGGCCTGGGCGACCCGGACGGCACGGGGACGGGCAGCACGGGAACGGGCAGCACGGGAACGGGCAGCACGGGAACGGGGAGCACGGGGACGGGCAGCACGGGAACGGGGAGCACGGGAACGGGCAGCACGGGAACTGGGAGCACGCCGCCGCAAGACCCGCCGCCGGCCAGCTAGGTCAGTGGCAGGCGTTCTGCGCGGCGGTTGCGGACGGGATGCCGGTGGAGGTCGCGCCCGGGGTCGGCGTGGTCGCTGTCCCCGAGGTCACGGAGTAGCCGTTGGCGCCCAGCAGCACCCGCACCCCGGCCAGTCCCGTCACCTGCCTCAGTGAGCCGCCCGGGATGACCTTCTGGACCAGCTTTGCCCCGGCGAGATGGCCGGGCGGGTACTCGATCAGGGTCTGGCTCAGGTCGTGCGCCGGCCAGGTCAGGCCGTCCTTCACCGGGAAGCCCAGCTGGGTCAGGTCGGCGCCCGTGCTGGCGGACAGCCCGCCGATCAGCGTCCCGTTCCACACCTGCACCGGCACCTGGCTGCGGTGCAGCTTCGGGCTGGCCGTCCTGGCGCGCGCGGGCTTCGGCTTCGTGGCCGGCTTGTCGTTCTTCAGCTCGCTGAACAGGACCTGCGCCTGGCTGGCGTCCCACAGCACCGCCAGCTGGCCGTCGGGGGCCTGGTAGTTGTAGTTCGACAGCGGCACGGTCATGAACCGGACGTCGCTGGCGGAGATGCCGCGCATCTGGTCCGCCAGCGCCGACACGTTGAGCCCCTGGTCAACCTTGATCGCCGATAGTGCGGCCCGCAGGAACCGGTCCAGCTTGACCGGGTTGGCCAGCGTCCCGGAGCTGATCGCCTCGGTGAGCATGGAGGACAGCAGGCGCTGCTGATCCTGGATCCGGGCCAGGTCCGAGGTGGCGAACGAGTGACGGTCCCGGGCGTACTCCAGCGCCGTGATCCCGTTCACATGGTGCATCCCCTCGGACAGGTGCAGCCCGCTGTAGGAGTCATCCACCGCGAACGGCAGGCAGATGTTGACGCCGCCCAGGGCGTCGATGACCTTGACGAAGCCGAGGAAGTTGACCTGGATGAAGTCGTTGATGGTCAGCCCGGTGCTCTCTTCCACCGTCTTGACCACCAGCTGCGGGCCGCCCAGCCCGTAAGCTGCGTTGATCTTGTTCATGCCGTGCCCGGGGATGTTCACCCACGAGTCGCGGGGCAGGCTGACGACCGTGACCCGGCTCCGGTCGCCGGATACGTGGATCAGCATCATCGTGTCCGAGTTGGAGCTGACGGCCCGGCCCACGTGCAGGGCCAGCTGCTGGTGGCGGGTCAGCCCGGAGCGCTGGTCCACCCCGGCCAGCAGCACGTTCAGCGGGCCGCTCGCCGGGGTGCCGGCCGTGCCGGCGTTCACCCGGCCGATCGTGTCGTTGATGTAGCTGGTCAGGCCCCAGGCGGTCCCCGCGACGAAGAGCACCGCCGCGGAGAGGGCGCCGCACGCAACGAGCATGAACCGGCGCTGCCTGGCCCTGCGGCCCGCCGCGATGCGGGTCAGCAGGCGCTGCTGCGCGGCGGACGGCCCAGTCCGGCGCCCGCCGCGGGGCGGCTGGGCCGGCCGGCTCACCGGCTCATCCGGGCCGGCTGGCGTGCGGCCGGTGCTGGCGGCCGGTGCATCATCCGGCTCCGACCCGGGCGCGGCCGGTGCATCGCCCGGCCTGGCCCCGGGGGCGGCCGGTGCATCATCCGGCTCCGGGCCGGGCGCACGGCGGGAACCGGAACCGGCCATCCAGGCAGGTTCACGGTATCCACCCATCGCGCCGTCGCCGTTGTCGGTCATCGGCCCCCCAGATGCCGGCTCTCAGTAGGCTAGCGCGGCCACCGGGGATTGGCCGGGAGGCGAGGCGTGTCCTGGGGGAATTGCCGGTGACGTCGCTTATCGGCGGTCCCATCCGCCGGGTGTCTTAGCCCGCGGGCGGCTCCGGGTCGCGCGGCAGGCCGAGCATCCGCTCGCCGATGATGTTCAGCTGGATGTTGGTGGTCCCCCCGCCGATGGTCAGCGCCCTGGTCAGCAGGACCTGCCGGGCCCAGTGCGGAGCCGGCGGCGTGCTTGTCCCCATACGCGCCCGCGGGCCCCTGCATGGACCAGCACAGCTCCGCCACCTGCTGGGCGTGCCGCATGCCGAGCAGCTTGCGGACACTGCCGGTGGCCCCCGGCTCGGTCCCGGACAGCTGCTTCAGCGTGACCCGCCCGCCGAGGACGTCGATCGCGTGCCCCTCGGCCACCAGCCGGCCGGCCGGCTCGAGCCAGCCCGGCCGGGCCTGCTCGTCCAGGCCGCGCAGCACGTCCAGCAGTTCCGGCGTGCCGCAGCCGAACGTCCAGGTCCGTGACAGCGACACCCGCTCGTTGGCCAGCGTGGTCCTGGCCACCCGCCAGCCGTCGCCGACCTCGCCCACCACCAGGTCGTCCGGGACCAGCACGCCGTCCAGGAAGACCTCGTTGAACAGGGCGTCGCCGGTCATCTCGCGCAGCGGGCGCACCGTCACCCCCGGTGATTTCATGTCCACCAGGAAGTAGGTGATGCCCGCGTGCCTGCGGGTGGACGGGTCGGTGCGGGCCACGCAGATGGCCCAGTCGGCCTCCCGGGCCAGCGAGGTCCAGATCTTCTGGCCGGTCAGCCGCCATCCTCCGCCGTCCGCGGTGTTTCCCGTCACCCGCTCCGCCCGGGTGGTCAGCCCGGCCAGGTCCGAGCCCGCGCCCGGCTCGCTGAATAGCTGGCACCAGGTGATCTCGCCGCGCAGTGTGGGGGGCAGGAAACGCTCCTGCTGGGCCGGGGTGCCGTAGCTGGCCAGGGCCGGCACCACCCAGGCGCCGATCAGCAGGGCGGGGGCCCGCAGCCCGGCCTGCTTCATTTCCTCCGCGATGACCAGCTGCTCCAGCGGCCCGGCCGCCCGGCCCCAGGGCGCGGGCAGGTGCGGGACCACCCAGCCGCCGGCCGCCAGCCGCGGCGTGCGCTCCGGGGGTTCCAGGGCCGCGATGGACGCCAGCTCGGCGCGGATCTGCGCGCGCAGCGGCCCGGCGTCAGCGGGCAGATCGACCCGGACCGGCCGCCGCGCACCGCCGAGGGCCAGCTCCGCGACCCGCCGGGCCCAGTCCGTGGCCGGGCCGAGCAGCGCGCGCAGCGACAGGGCGCGCCGGTAGTACCAGTGGGCCGCATGCTCCCAGGTGTAGCCGATGCCGCCCAGGACCTGGATGCACTCGTGGGTGCAGCTGACGGCCGCGTCGAGCGCCACGACCGCGGCCACCGCCGCGGCCAGGTCCCGTCCCGGGTCCGGCGGGCCGGTGTCCTCCGGCCCCCAGGCGGGTGCGTCCCAGGCGGCCGCGGCGTCCCAGGCGGCCGCGGCGGCCTGCTCGGCCGCGGTGAGCATCCGGGCGCACTGGTGCTTGACCCCCTGGAACTGGCCTATGGGCCGGCCGAACTGGTGCCGGATCCGGGCGTAGTCCGCCGCCGTCCGCACCGCCCAGCCGGCCAGGCCGCACGCCTCCGCGGCGAACAGCGCGGCCGTGACGCCGGTGACCTCGGTCCGGGCGAGACCGGGCAGGACGCGCCCGGCGGGCACGCTCACCCGGTCGGCGCGGACCGCGGCCAGCGGGCGGGTCCGGTCCAGGCTGTCCAGCGCGGTGATGGTCAGGTCCGCGGCGTCCACCACGGCCCACCGTTCCCCGGTTCCGGTCAGGACCGGCAGCACCACCAGGTCGGCCAGCCCGCCGCCCAGCACCGGGACCGACTCACCGTCGAGCAGGAGGCCGCCGCCGGCCGCCGTGCCGGTCAGGCCGGCGGCCAGCGTGACGGCCCCGGACAGCGACCCGTCGGCCAGCCCGGGCAGCAGCTTGAGGGCGTCAGCTCCGGCCTGCCCCGGCCTGGCCAGCAGCGCGCTGGCCAGCACCGTGGGCAGGAACCCGCCCGGGACCAGGGCAGCCCCCAGCTCCTCGAGGGCGACCGCGAGCTCGCTGAGCCCGTAGCCCTGGCCGCCGGACTCCTCCGGCAGATGCAGGCCGAGCAGGGCGGGGCCCGGCCCCGGGGACTCCCCCCCGCCGGACTCCGCCGCCGCCCGGACCACGTCAGGGCCGCAGTGCCGCTCGGCCCAGCCGCGGACCGACGCAGCCAGCTCCAGATGCTCTTCGCTGACACCGAGCGCCATGGTTCACCTCGCTGTGGGAGCCGGGCCCGTGCGAATGCAGGGGGTAACGACACCAAAGCATGACCGGGACAGGTCAACAATGGGTAGATGCATCCAGAGCCGCCAGCAGGTGGTTCCCCGGGTGAACCCGGGGACGGCGCGCCGCTGCCTTCCCCGGGCGGTCCCGGGGACGGCGGGCCGCTGCCTTCCCCGGGCGGTCCCGGGGACGGCGTGCCGCCGTTCCCCGGCGGACCGGGGGACGGCGCGCCGCCGCCCCGGGCCCGCAGGAGCCGCGTGCTCCGGTCCCCGCGTCCCGGCCGGGTCCGCAACCCGGTCTGGTACGCGCTGGTGACCAGGGCCGAGCGCGCCGGGCACGAGGCCGCAGGCGGCGTTCACAAGGCTGTGCCCGCCTGGCGGCGCAGCACCCCGGGCGAGCATCGCTGGCCGGTCACGATCAGCGTGATCATCGCGATCGTCCTGCAGCGGCTGCTGCCGGGCCAGCTGGCCCTGCGCCCGCTGCCGGGCTGGCTGCTGCCCGTGCTGGAGGGCGGCGTGCTCGTCGGCCTGGCCATCGCCAACCCGGTCCGCATCGAGCGCCGGGGGGTGTTCGTGCGCTGGGTCAGCATCGTGCTGATCCTCCTGATCACCGCGGCTAACGCGGCGTCCGCGATCCTGCTCATCCGGGAGATCATCAAGGGCGGTCCCCAAACCAGCTCCGCGGGGCCCCTGCTCGCCTCCGGGGCGGCCATCTGGGCCACCAACGTGATCGCGTTCGCCCTCTGGTACTGGGAATTCGACCGGGGCGGCCCGGTGCACCGGGCCTACGGCACGTTCCAGTACCTGGACTTCCTGTTCCCGCAGATGACGATCGAGCACATGACCGCCCCCGACTGGGAGCCGCGGTTCGTTGACTACCTGTACCTGTCGTTCACCAACGCCACCGCGTTCAGCCCGACCGACGTCATGCCGCTGGCGCGCTGGGCCAAGCTGACCATGCTGGTCCAGTCCGGGGTGTCGCTCTCGCTCGGTGCCCTGGTCATCGCGCGGGCGGTGAACATTCTCCCGGTCCGCTGACCTGCCCGGGAGCCTCCCCGGGGCCGTCCCCATGGCGATCCTGGTTACCAGCGGGTATTATTGGATTTGTTACTCGCCGGTAGCAGTCTGGGCAGGATGCCCATCATCGGATGCTCATCAGGACTGCTCGTCAGAATGGGGGCGTCCATGGGTCACTACAAGAGCAACCTGCGCGACATCGAGTTCAACCTGTTCGAGGTGCTGCGCCGCCAGGACCTGCTCGGCAGTGAACCCTACCCGGACGTGGACGAGGAGACCGCCCGCGGCATCCTCGACGAGGTGAACCGGCTGGCCACCGGCCCCATCGCCGAGTCGTTCGCGGACGCGGACCGCCACCCCCCGGTGTTCGACCCGGGCACCGCGACGGTGACGATGCCGGAGAGCTTCAAGAAGTCCTTCGCCGCGTTCATGGACGCCGAATGGTTCCGCCTCGACCTGCCGGCCGACCTGGGCGGCATCGCCGCGCCGCGCACGCTGGCCTGGTCGGTGGCCGAGCTCATCCTGGGCGCCAACCCCGCGGTCTGGATGTACTCCGGCGGCCCCAACTTCGCCCAGGTGCTGTGGGCCATCGGCACCCCGGAGCAGCAGCGGTTCGCCCAGCAGGCCATCGACCGCAAGTGGGGCAGCACGATGGTGCTGACCGAGCCGGAAGCCGGCTCGGACGTGGGCGCGGGCCGGACCAGGGCCATCGAGCAGCCCGACGGCACCTGGCACATCGAGGGCGTCAAGCGGTTCATCACCAGCGCCGAGCATGACATGTCCGAGAACATCTTCCACCTGGTGCTGGCCCGCCCCGCGGGTGCCGGGCCCGGCACCAAGGGGCTGTCCATGTTCCTGGTGCCCAAGTACCTGGTCGGCCCGGACGGCGAGCTGGGCGAGCGCAACGGGGTCCGGGTCACCGGGGTCGAGCACAAGATGGGCCTGAAGGCCTCCACCACCTGCGAGCTCACGTTCGGCGGGGACCGTCCCGCGGTCGGCACCCTGGTCGGCGGCGTGCACGACGGCATCCGGCAGATGTTCCTGATCATCGAGCACGCCCGGATGATGGTCGGCACCAAGGCCATCGCGACGCTGTCCACCGGCTACCTGAACGCGCTGGAGTACGCGCGGCAGCGGGTGCAGGGCGCGGACATGACCCGGATGGCGGACAAGACCGCGCCCCGGGTCACGATCATCCATCACCCCGACGTGCGCCGGATCCTGATGATGCAGAAGGCGTACGCCGAGGGCATGCGGGCGCTGGTGCTTTACACCGCCTCCTGGCAGGACGCGGTGCAGATCGCCAAGGCCGAGGGCCGCACCGAGTCAGCGAACACCGAGCCGGGCACCAGCGGTGACCTCGCGGTCCGCGTCAACGACCTGCTGCTGCCCATCGTCAAGGGCGTCGGCTCCGAGCGGGCCTACGAGCTGCTGACGCTGTCCCTGCAGACGTACGGCGGCTCGGGCTTCATCCAGGACTTCCCGGTCGAGCAGTACATCCGGGACGCCAAGATCGACAGCCTGTACGAGGGCACCACCGCGATCCAGGGCATGGACCTGTTCTTCCGCAAGGTCCTGCGGGACCAGGGGGTCGCCCTCGGCGCCGTGCTCGGCGAGATCAAGGAGTTCGCGGCCAGCGAGGCCGGGAACGGGCGGCTGAAGCCCGAGCGTGCCGCGCTGTCCGCCGCGGTCGGCGACGTCGAGGCCATGGTCGCGGCGCTGTCCGGGTACGCGGTCGCCTCGCTGGAGCAGCCCGCCGAGGTCTACAAGGCCGGGCTGAACAGTACCCGGCTGCTGATGGCCCTCGGCGACCTGCTCATCGGCTGGCTGCTGGCCCGGCAGGCCGAGGTGGCGATCCGCGCCCTGGACGGGGAAGCGGGCCGCGACCAGGCCTTCTACCAGGGCAAGGTGGCCACCGCGCGATTCTTCGCCGAGACCGTGCTGCCCCGGCTGGCCGTGGAGCGCCAGATCGCCGAGTCGGCGACCCTGGACCTCATGGAACTCCCCGAAGAGGCCTTCTAGAGGCTCTGGGCATGAGCGCGGTGCATTGGGGGCGCCTGGGCGCCCCCAATGCACCGCGCTGACGATCGGGGCTAAATCCCGTACTGCACGGCGGCACGCTGGTCCACGATCGGGGTGACGTACTTGCCGATGATGTCCCGGTGCACCGGATGGTCCCGGTACACCAGGTAGTCCTCCACGCTGTCGAAGTCCGCGACCACGGCGAACTGGAAGTTACCCGGGTTCATCTCCGCGTCCAGGCCCACGTCGTAGGCCTTGATCTGCTCGATGGTGCCGGGCAGCGTGCGCAGCTGGCGGGCCATGTCCTCCTGCTGCTCGCGGGTGGCCTCCGGGGTGAACGTGAACAGCACAACGTGCCGGAACATCATGATCCCTTTCGGTAGCAGGTTCAGCCCCAGGCCAGCATGCGCAGGGGGTCGTGGAGCATCGCCCCGATGTCGCGGAGCACGGCCGAGCCCAGGTCGCCGTCCACGATGCGGTGGTCGAACGAGAGCGACAGGGTGGTCACCTTACGCACCGCGAGCTGGCCGTCCACCACCCACGGCGCGTCCCTGATCTGCCCGAAGGCCAGGATGGCCGCTTCCGGCGGGGTGATGATGGGGGTTCCCGCGTCCACCCCGAACACGCCGACGTTGGTGATGGTGATCGTGCCGCCGGTCAGGTCGGACGGCGAGGCCTTGCCCGCCCGGGCCGTGTCGGCCAGGCTGGCCAGCGCGCGGGCCAGCGCGGGCAGGCTCATCAGGTGCGCGCCCTTGATGGTGGGCACGACCAGCCCGCGCTCGGTGGCGGCCGCGATGCCCAGGTTCACGTAGTGCCGGACCACGATCTCCTGCGCGTCCTCGTCCCAGGTCGAGTTGATCATCGGATGCCGTGCGACGGCGGTCAGCAGGGCCCGGGCCACCAGCAGCAGCGGTGACACCCGGAGCCCGGTGAACTCCGGGAGGTCCCGCAGCCGCCGCACCGCCTCGACCGTGGCCTCCACGTCGACCTGCAGGAACTCGGTGACGTGCGGGGCCTGCCGCGCGCTGGCGGCCACCGCGGCCGCGGTGTGCTTGCGGACTCCCCGGATCGGGATCCGCTCCTCCACCAGGCGGGCCGGCGCCTCCCGGGCCTGCGCCGGGTGCGGGCCGGCCGCCCGCTGCACGTCATCGCGGGTGATGGACCCGCCCTGGCCGCTGCCGGCCAGCCCGCCCAGGTCCACGCCCAGCTCCCGGGCCAGCTTGCGCACCGGCGGCTTCGCCAGCACGCTCGGGTGGCCGCCCGCCTCCCGGTTGCCGGTGGCCGGCGCAGTCTCCGCAACGAAACCGTTCCCGGCCGGGGCCTTGCGCGCCCGCCGGGTGGTCGCGCCGGCCTTGACGCCGTAACCGACCAGCACGGCCTGCCGCTCCTCGGCGGGAGGGACCGGCGGGACCAGGTCCTCCGACGAGGGACGCGGCCCGGCGGCCGCGATGGCCGAGGGATCGGCAGGCTGGGCCGCCGGCCCCGGGCCGCCCGGCCCCGGCCCGCCCGGCCCCGGCCCGCCCGGCTGCGGCCCGCCCGGCTGCGGTGCGGCGCCGGGCACGTCCACCGCGATGATCGGCGTGCCCACGTCCACGGTCTGGCCCTCGGGCACCAGCAGCGCGGCGACCACGCCCGCGTACGGGCTGGGCAGCTCGACCACGGCCTTGGCCGTCTCGATGTCCACGATGATCTGGTTCACGGTCACCGTGTCGCCCGGCTTGACCCGCCAGGTGACGATGTCCGCCTCGGTCAGCCCCTCACCCACATCGGGGAGCCGGAACTCCCGGCGCCCGGTGGCCGCAGGTCCTGCGGTTACAGACTCGGTCATGCCAACTCCCCTCAGACGGTGAAGGTGCGGTCCACGGCGTCCAGCACGCGGTCCAGGTCGGGCAGGTAGTGATCTTCCAGCCGCGATGGCGGGTAGGGGGTGGAGAAGCCGCCCACCCGCAGCACCGGCGATTCCAGCTGGTAGAAGCACTCCTGCGTGATCCGGGCCGCGAGTTCCCCGCCCAGGCCCCCGGTGACCGGGGCCTCGTGGGCCACCACGCACCGGCCGGTGCGCCGCACCGACGCGCAGATGGTCTCCAGGTCCAGGGGGGAGAGCGAGCGCAGGTCGACCACCTCGATCGAGCGCCCCTCGGCGCGGGCGGCCACGGCCGACTCGACGCAGGTCCGGACCATCGGGCCGTAGCACAGCAGGGTCACGTCGGTGCCATCCAGCACGATCCTGGAGCGGTCCAGCGGGAGGGCGGCATCGAGGCCGGCGGCCGGGTCCACCTCGGCCTTGTCCCAGTAGCGGCGCTTCGGCTCGAAGAAGATGACCGGGTCGTCGCAGCGGATCGACTGCTGGATCATCGTGTAGGCGTCCGCGGAGTTGGCGCAGGCCACCACGCGCAGCCCCGCGATGTGCGCGAACAGGGCCTCCGGGGACTCGCTGTGATGCTCCACTGCGCCGATCCCGCCGCCGCACGGGATCCGGATCGTGACCGGCATGGCCACGTGGCCCAGCGAGCGCAGCCGCATCTTGGCCAGCTGGCTGACGATCTGGTCGAACGCGGGGAACACGAACCCGTCGAACTGGATCTCGCACACCGGCCGGTAGCCGCGCAGCGCCAGCCCGATCGCGGTGCCGATGATGCCGGACTCGGCCAGTGGCGTGTCGATCACCCGGTCCTCGCCGAAGTCCTTCTGGAGGCCGTCGGTGACCCGGAACACGCCGCCGAGCTTGCCCACGTCCTCGCCCATCATGAGCACGCTGGCATCGTCCTCGAGGGCCTTGCGCAGGCCCGCGTTGAGCGCCTTGGACAGCGTCATGACCGTCATCGGGCCTCCTCGCCGGCGAACGAGTCGAGGTAGGCCGCATACTGCTCGCGCTCGGAGTCCAGCAGCGGGTTCGGCCCGGCGTAGACGTTCTCGAAGATGGCCAGCGGCTCCGGGTCCGGCATCTCCAGGCAGGCCTGGCGGACCCGGCGGCCCAGCTCGTCCGCCTCTGCGTCCACCCCCTCGAGGAACGCGGCGCCGGCGGCACCGCTGCGGACGAGGTAGGCCTTGACCCGCTCGATCGGGTCCTTGAGCTTCCACGCCTCCAGCTCGCTGGCCAGCCGGTACCGGGTCGGGTCGTCGGTGGTGGTGTGCGCGCCCATCCGGTAGGTGTACGCCTCGATGAGCGTGGGGCCCTGGCCTTCACGGGCCGCCTGCATGGCCTTCCTGGTCACCGCCAGGCAGGCGAGCACGTCGTTGCCGTCCACCCGCAGGCCGGGGAAGCCGAACCCGCTGGCCCGCCGGTAGAGCGGGATGCGGCTCTGCCGCTCGAGCGGCTCGGAGATGGCCCACTGGTTGTTCTGGCAGAAGAACACGACCGGCGCGTTGAACACCGACGCCCAGATGAACGCCTCGTTGACGTCGCCCTGGCTGGTGGCGCCGTCCCCGAAGTAGGCGATGACCGCTTCCCCGTCCTCGCCGACCGCGCCGTCACGCTGGATGCCCATCGCGTACCCGGTGGCGTGCAGCGTCTGCGCGCCGATCACGATCGTGTAGAGGTGGAACCGGTACGTGGCCGGATCCCAGCCGCCGTGGCTGACCCCGCGGAACAGCTCCAGCAGCCGCGTCGGGTCCAGCCCGCGGCACCAGGCCACACCGTGCTCGCGGTAGGTGGGGAAGGCCATGTCCCGCGGCCCGAGCGCGCGGCCCGAGCCGACCTGGGCTGCTTCCTGCCCGAGCAGCGAGGCCCAGATCCCGAGCTCGCCCTGCCGCTGGAGGGCGATGGCCTCGGTGTCGATCCTGCGGACCAGGACCAGGTCCCGGTACAGGTCTTTCACCTCGTCGTCGGTGAGCTCCAGCGGGTAGTCCGGATGCTCGACCCGCTCACCCTCGGGGGTGAGCAGCTGGATGGTTTCGGTGCGCGGTCCCGGCGGCCGGTTCAGGCCTCCCGGGCTTCCTGGTGCGGTGACCGCACCGTCGGCGTCGACGGTCACGTACCACTCCCTCTGCTGGTGGGGTTCACGAGCCCCCATGGTGGTGGGGGTTCACGATGCCCCATGGTGGTGGGGTTCACTAGGGCCATCGTGGCAGACGAGGCTCCGTCCCGGGAAACCCCGGTGCACAGGAGCAGACTCCAGGGAGGCGGGAACCAGTGGCCCGAATTGTCGTCAACGTGATGCTCCGCCAGGAGATCCACGATCCGCAGGGGGAGGCCATCGCCAGCGCGGCGCACCGGCTCGGCTTCGGGCAGGTGCTCGGGGTCCGGCAGGGCAAGCGGTTCGAGGTGGAACTCAGCGGGCCCGCGGACGAGTCCGCGCTGGCCCGGGTGGCCGAGCTGGCTGGTGAGCTGCTGGCCAACCAGGTGATCGAGGAGTTCACGGTGCACGAGGGCTGACCCGGGGCCGGCTGGCCAGGCACCAGGGCCTAGCCACATAACACTAAGAGTTCACGATTATCCGCGCCAGGGCCGGGAAAGGACACAAGTGGCCAGCACCAACACGGGATGAGGGACCTGAAGGGCGGATGCGGGCTCACATGAGACGCGCCGAGGAGTCGATTGTGGACGTTGAGTTCTGCCTGGTCTTTCCGCATGAGGCACTCAGCGTGCCGGTCATGCGCCGGGTCCTGGGCGACACCCTACGCCGGCTCGGGGCCGATGAGGAAGGGGTCAATGACCTCCTCCTCGCGGTGACGGAGGCCTGCACGAACGTGCTCAAGCACGGTGCGCCCGGCCCCCGCTACGAGATCGTCGCCCGGATCGGCCAGCGTGGCTGCCTGATCCAGGTGCTGAACGACGAGCGCGGCCTCGACTCGCTCATGGTGCCTGCCCCGCGCCGGCCCATGTGGGACGCCGTGCACGCGCCGTCACGTTTCCGGCGCCGGTCCGGCGGGGCCGCGGCCCGCAGGGCCTCCTCACGGGCCGTGGGGCGGTGGCGCGCTCCCGGGCGGCCGCTGACCGCGGACCACCAGCCGCTGGCCGGGGGCCAGCGGCCGCTGACCGAGGACCAGATGATCGCCCTGCTGCCGGAGTCGGGCCGCGGCCTGGCCATCATGCGGGCCTGCGTGGATGATGTGACGCTGAGCAGCGGGCCGGGGATGGGCACCGTGGTCTCCCTCGAGAAGCGGATGGCCTGGCGGGCCGACGCGCCCCTGCTGGAGGGGCTGCTGCGCGACGCCGGCTGACCAGGCACCACCTGCCGGAACCACCCGCCTGAACCACCCGGCCGGGCACGGTAATCTGCAGGCAGGATCACCCCGCTCTCCCCGCTGCGAGGACGCCTCATGACAGCCCGCGTGGGCGTCATCACTTTTCCCGGATCGCTGGATGACGCCGATGCCGCGCGCGCCGTGGCCCGGGCCGGCGCCGAGCCGGTCCCGCTCTGGCACGGTGACCGCGATCTGCGCGGGCTGGCCGCGGTCATCCTGCCCGGCGGCTTCTCCTACGGCGACTACCTGCGCTGCGGGGCCATTGCCCGGTTCGCGCCCGTGATGGGGGAGCTTATCCCGGCCGCCCGGGACGGCCTGCCGGTCCTGGGCATCTGCAACGGTTTCCAGATCCTCTGCGAGGCCCACCTGCTGCCCGGCGCGCTGACCCGGAACGCGGGCCTGCGGTTCGTCGACCGGGTGGTCCGGGTGCGCATCGAGGACATCGGGACCCCGTGGACCGCGGACTATGCCCAGGATCAGGAGATCAGCGTGGTGCTGAAGAGCGGCGAGGGTGCTTACGTGGCCGATCCCGCCACGCTGGCCCGGCTGACCGCCGCCGGCCAGGTCGTCGCGCGGTACGCGGGGGGGAACCCGAACGGATCCGCCGGGGATATTGCGGGCGTTCGCAGCGAAGCCGGGAACGTGGTGGGGCTGATGCCGCACCCGGAGCACGCGATCGACGCGCTGACCGGGCCGGGCACCGACGGTCTCGGGTTCTTCACCTCCGTGCTGCGTGAACTGGCGCAAACACCGGGGGAAGCCCGGTGAGCAGCGCCCTGGACACCGTTGACCGCGCCGCGGCCACGCCCGGCCAGCCCCAGCCCTACGCGGAGCTCGGCCTGACCAGCGGGGAGTACGCGCGGATCGGCGAGCTGCTGGGCCGCCGGCCGACCGACGCGGAGCTGGCGATCTACTCGGTGATGTGGAGCGAGCACTGCTCCTACAAGTCGTCCAAGGTGCACCTGCGGCGCTTCGGGGAGACCGCGCCGCCATCGCCGGCGCTGCTCGCCGGGATCGGCCAGAACGCTGGCGTGGTGGACATTGGCCAGGGGTACGCCGTCACGTTCAAGGTGGAGTCGCACAACCACCCCTCCTACGTGGAGCCGTTCCAGGGCGCGGCGACCGGCGTGGGCGGGATCGTGCGCGACATCCTGGCCATGGGAGCCCGCCCGGTCGCGGTGATGGACTCGCTGCGGTTCGGCCCCGCTGACGCGCCGGATACCCACCGGGTGCTGCCCGGGGTCGTGTCGGGCATCTCGTTCTACGGCAACTGCCTCGGCCTGCCCAACATCGGCGGCGAGCTGGCCTTCGACCCCTGCTACCGGGGGAACCCGCTGGTCAACGCGCTGTGCGTCGGGGTCATGCGGCACGAGGACCTCAAGCTCGCCGCGGCCCGCGGGACGGGCAACAAGGTGATCCTGTTCGGCTCCCGGACCGGCCCTGACGGCATCGGCGGTGCTTCCGTGCTGGCCAGCGCGACGTTCGGGGCAGGTGAGGCGGCTAAGCGGCCCAGCGTGCAGGTCGGCGACCCGTTCATGGAGAAGCTGCTGATCGAGTGCTGCCTGGAGCTGTACGCGGCCGGCCTGGTGACCGGCATCCAGGACCTCGGCGCGGCCGGCGTCGCGTGCGCCACGACCGAGCTGGCCGCCGGCGGCGGCAGCGGGATGCAGGTGGATCTGTCCGCAGTGCCGCTGCGCGACCCGGCGCTGGGCCCGGCCGAGATCCTGATGAGCGAGTCACAGGAACGCATGATGGCCGTGGCCGAGCCGGCCAACGTGGGCCGCTTCATGGACGTCTGCGCCCGCTGGGGTGTGCTGGCCACGGTGATCGGCGAGGTCACCGCCACCGGCCGGCTGGAGATGACCTGGCTCGGGGAGCGGGTGGTGGACATCCCGCCGGCCACCGCGGCCGACGAGGGCCCGGTCTACCACCGGCCCATCCAGCGCCCGGTGGCCCAGGACGCGCTGCTGGCCGACGATCCGGCCGCGCTGCCCCGGCCCCGCGGCGGCCCGGAGCTGCGGGCCACGCTGCTGTCCCTGCTGGCCTCGCCCGGCCTGGCCGACCCGGGCTGGGTCACCGAGCAGTACGACAGGCATGTGCGGGGCAACACGATCCTGGCCGTGCCGCAGGACGCCGGCGTGATCCGCATCGACGAGCAGACCGGTCTCGGCATCGCGCTGGCCACGGACGGGAATGGCCGGTTCGGCCTGCTGGATCCCTACGCGGGGGCCCAGCTCGCGCTGGCCGAGGCCTACCGGAACGTGGCCGCCACCGGCGCGGTGCCGCTCGCGGTGACCAACTGCCTCAACTTCGGCTCGCCCGAGGATCCCGGGGTCATGTGGCAGTTCAGCGAGGCGGTCCGCGGGCTCGCCGACGGATGTGCCGCGCTCGGGGTCCCCGTCACCGGCGGCAACGTCAGCTTCTACAACCAGACCGACGAGACGCCGATCCATCCCACCCCGGTGGTGGGGGTGCTGGGTGTGCACGCCGACGTGACCCGGCGCGTCCCGATCGGGCTGCGCACTGAGGGGGCCACGGTCGTGCTGCTGGGCCGGACCGGGCCGGAGTTCGGCGGCTCGGCCTGGGCCCAGGTGACCCACGGGCACTGCGGCGGGCGGCCCCCTGAGGTGGACCTGGCCGCCGAGCGGGCCCTGGCCGCCGTGCTGACCGGGGCGGCCGCGGAGGGGCTGCTGGAGGCCGCGCACGACCTGTCCGAGGGCGGCCTGGCCGTCGCGCTGGCCGAATGCTGCCTGGACCAGGGGATCGGCTGCCAGGTGACGCTGCCGGGGGACCTGTTCACCCAGCTGTTCAGCGAGTCGGCCGCCCGCGCCGTGGTCGCGGTCCGGCCGGGCTCGCAGCAGGCCTTCGCCGCCCTGGCCGCCCGCCATGGGGTGCCGGTCACCGAACTCGGCGTGGCCGGCGGGGACAGCCTGGTCGTCCAGGGCAGCTTCGGCATCCATGTCGATGAGCTGGCGGCCGCGCACCGGGCGACCCTGCCCGGCATCTTCGGCTGACCCGCCCCCGCAGGGCGGGCCGTGGCGGGCCTGCCCAGCTCAGAAGGCTGTCCAGAACATGATCAGCTGCGGCCACGGCCTGCCGGTACCGCACTTTTGCAGTTCCGCTATGACCGACCCGCCCGACGACGCGGTTCCCAGCCCCAGGCAGCGCCCGTCAGACGCGCTGCGCAGCGCCCAGTAGTCCCGCCCCTGCGCGTCGGTTCTCTCGAACGGGTGATACCAGCGCTGGTCGAGCCGCGTGTCACAGGGCGCCACCTGCACGGTCGCCTGGGCGCCGCTGCCCACCGCGGTCAGGCACTGCCCGGTCGCGGAGGACAGCAGGACGAACGCGCCGCCGCCCATTTCGTCGGCCTGCCACTGCTGGCTGGACTGGACGGACTCGCCCCCGCCCCTGCTGGGGGTGAAGAGAAGGCCGCCCGCCGACCCTTCGAGCAGCGTCGCGGGGGAACCGGGGGATCCGGCCTGGCCGGTGCGGCCCAGGTTGGCCAGGCCCACCGACTGCTGGCTGGTTATCTTGTTCGACAGCCGGAGCTGCCCTCCCTGCGCCGCGCTGGTGCTCCGGGAATGGAGGAACGCAACCACGCCCACGCCGACCAGCACCGCCAGCACCACGGTCGCGCTGACCAGGACGACAGCCGTGGCCCGCGATCTGCCCTTGCCTCGCCGCCCAGGACCGCGCATTCCCGCCATAAGGATGACGATTACTGGCTACTGGCTAGTTAAGCCACCTATATGAGGAAATCGCTCGAATCATGCTATATGGCGTCACCGAGAGGCCCCGGCTGTCTACCCGGCGTCCCGGATCATGACGATTCGGGTCACGGTACGTTAGGCGCTGATGCCTTCCCGCCGCCCCGATCCCCAGCGACTGCTCGCCGCCCTGGACGCGCAGCGGCTGGCGCTGGGCCAGGATCCGTGGGCAGGCCCGGCCGATCCCGCGGTGCTGGGCCGGGCGCTGGCCTTCTCGGTGCTCGGGGCGCTGGATGCGGGCGCCGAGCCACGGCGGGAGGCGATCCGGGCCGCGGTCACCCACCTGCTCGGGCTGCTCGCCTCCGACGCGCCCGGCCGCGCGGTGGAGGTCCGGGTTCCGCCGTACGCCGCGGTCCAGGCCATCGCCGGGCCGCGGCACACCCGGGGCACCCCGCCGAACGTGGTGGAGACCGACCCTGTGACCTGGGTCAGGCTGGCCCTGGGCCGGGTCACCTGGGCGCAGGCCCGGGAGGCCGGGCTGGTCAGTGCCAGCGGCCCGCGGGCCGACCTGTCGGGATGGCTGCCGCTCCTGCGCGGCACGACCAGCGCCCCGCCGTCATTAGACTGACCAGGTGGTCAACCCCGATGGCCGACTGACGGACGACGTGGATCCCGGAGACCGGCCTCCTCGGGATGCATGCGGTGTCTTCGGCGTGTGGTCCCCTGGTGAGGAAGTCGCCAAGCTCGCCTACTTCGGCCTCTACGCCCTGCAGCACCGGGGCCAGGAGTCCGCCGGCATCGCCGTCAGTGACGGCGACCGGATCGTGGTGTACAAGGACATGGGCCTGGTCGCCCAGGTCTTCGACGAGGCCGCGCTGTCCACGCTGCGGGGCCACATCGCGGTCGGGCACTGCCGGTATTCCACCAGCGGCGCCTCGACCTGGGAAAATGCGCAGCCCACGTTCCGGTCCACGCCGGTGGCCAGCCTGGCCCTGGGCCACAACGGCAACCTGATCAACACCCTCGAGCTTGCGGCGGTCGCCAGCGGTGCCGAAGGGGAGCGCGGGCCCGCCGGCCAGCGGGCCACGACCGACACGGACGTGCTCACCGCGCTGTTCGCCGACCCCCGGATGCCCAGCGTCGAGGACAGCGCGCTGGCCACCCTGCCGCTGGTGCGCGGGGCCTACTCGCTGGTGTTCATGGATGAGCACACCCTGTACGCGGCCCGCGACCCGCAGGGCTTCCGCCCCCTCGTGCTGGGCCAGCTGGCCGCCGGCTGGGTGGTGGCCAGCGAGACCGCCGCCCTCGACATCGTGGGCGCGTCGTTCATCCGGGAAATCGAGCCCGGCGAGCTGGTCACCATCGACGAGCGCGGGGTCAGGTCGCGGCATTTCGCCCGCCCGCACCCGGCGGGCTGCCTGTTCGAGTACGTCTACCTGGCCCGCCCGGACACGGCCATCGCGGGGCGCAGCGTGCAGGCCACCCGGGTCCAGGTCGGCCGGATGCTGGCCGCCGAGCACCCGGTCGAGGCGGACCTGGTCATCCCGGTGCCGGAATCGGGCACCCCGGCGGCCATCGGCTACGCCCAGGCCAGTGGCATCCCCTACGGCCAGGGGCTGGTCAAGAACTCCTACGTCGGGCGGACGTTCATCCAGCCCAGCCAGACGATCCGGCAGCGCGGCATCCGGCTCAAGCTGAACCCGCTGCGGGAGGTCATCGCCGGGCAGCGGGTCGTCGTGGTCGACGACTCGATCGTGCGCGGCAACACCCAGCAGGCCATCGTGGCCATGCTCCGCGAGGCGGGCGCCGCGGAGGTGCACGTGCGGATCTCCAGCCCGCCCGTGGCGTGGCCCTGCTTCTACGGGATCGACTTCGCCACGCGCGCCGAGCTGATCGCGGGCAGTTCCACGGTCGAGGAGATCCGCGACTCGATCGGGGCCGACTCACTCGGCTTCGTCTCGCTGGAGGGCCTCACCGAGGCGACCACGATCCCCGCGGGCCGGCTGTGCCGGGCCTGCTTCGACGGCCAGTACCCGATCCCGGTCGCCGAGGCCGAGCGGGGCAAGCACCTGCTGGAAATCACCCCTCCGGTCCTGTCATGACCAGCTCCTACCGTGACGCGGGCGTGGACATCGCCGCGGGCGAGCGGGCCGTGGACCTGATGCGCGCCTCGATCGCCCGGACCAGCGGCCCGGAGGTGATGGGCGGCCTGGGCGGGTTCGCGGGGCTGTTCGACGCCACCCGGCTGACCACGATGCGGCGGCCGCTGCTGGCCACCTCGACCGACGGGGTGGGCACCAAGGTGCTGATCGCCAGCCGCCTCGGGGTCTATGACACGATCGGCATCGACCTGGTCGGGATGGTCGTGGACGACCTGGTGGTGTGCGGGGCACAGCCGCTGTTCATGACCGACTACATGGTTTTCGGCTCCCTCCAGCCGGAGCGCGCCGCGGCCATCGTGTCCGGCGTGGCCGAGGGATGCGTCCGGGCGGGCTGCGCCCTGATCGGCGGCGAGACGGCCGAGCATCCGGGCCATTTCGGGCCGGACGACTTCGACCTGGCCGGTGCGGCCACCGGCGTGGTCAACGCCGGCGACCTGCTCGGCCCGCACCGGGTGCAGCCGGGCGACGTGGTGGTCGCGCTGGCCTCCTCAGGGCTGCATTCGAACGGGTTCTCGCTGGTCCGGCGGATACTCCAGCGGGCCCGGCTGGACCTGGCCGCCGGGCTTCCCGGGATCCCCGGGACCCTGGGCGCCGAGCTGCTCACCCCCACGCGCATCTACGCCCGCGACTGCCTGGCCCTGGCCGCCGGCTGCGACGTGCACGCCTACGCGCACATCACCGGCGGCGGGCTGGCCGCCAACCTGGCCCGGGTGCTGCCCGCGGGGGCCGACGCGGTCCTGGACCGGGGGACCTGGCGGCCACCGGCTGTGTTCAGGCTGCTCGCGGAGCGTGGCGGGGTAGCGGCGGCTGAGATGGAACAGGTGTTCAATATGGGCGTCGGCATGGCCGCCGTGCTCGCCCGCGCGGACGCCGGCCGCGCCCTCGCCATGCTGGCCGAGCGCGGCCTCCCGGCGTGGGTGCTCGGCGAGATCGTGCCCGGCACGGGTGCCGCCCGGCTGGCCGGGCAGCATCCGCCGGGAAGCTAGGCCCTCTAGGCCCGCCCGGGCCTGCTCACGGGTGACCCATTGCCGTAGCCGAGCCCCTCGTCGTCCTCGTCTTCGTCGTCGGCATCATCGTCGTCAGCGTCATCGTCATCCGCGTAACGCCCTGCGACGTAGGGATCACTATCTGCCTCCCCATCGTCCCTGCCGACACCCAGCTCAGTCCGCAGCCGGTCAAGGTCCGTGCCGCCGCTGTTGTACTTCAGCTGGCGTGCCACCTTTACCTGCTTGGCCTTGGCTCGGCCGCGCCCCATTGGCTCGACCCCCTCGAACATGCGGAGCCACTCTCGGGCTCCTGCTCCCTGCGCTGATGACCTGCGGCTTTACGCATGCAGGACGGCCCGTCGCCTCTTCACCGCTTGAGGTGCGACGCGCTTCCAGCTTGCGTACATCCCCAACCGTACCTGCTTTGCGCCGTAAGCGCCTCTACAGGATGCGAGCAGGCCTGATTGACCCTCATCAATTCCTGACCCGCGGCCCTGGCCGGGGCACCCTCCCGGGGAGGGCGGACGAAGGCTCACCGACCCAGCCAGATCCCCCGCAGCCTGCCCACCTCGGACATCCGGCGCTCGGCCAGACGGTCCGCGGCGACCGCCGGCGGCACTCCCTCGGTGTCGGCCAGCGCGAAAATCTGCCTGGTCGTGTCGTAGATCTGCCCGGCCCGGGCCTGGGCCCGCTCGAAGTTGAACCCGCCCAGCTCGTCGGAGACCTGGATCACGCCGCCCGCGTTGACCACATAGTCCGGGGCGTACAGGACGCCCCGGTCAGCGAGCAGTTTCTCGATCCCGGGGTGAGCCAGCTGGTTGTTGGCCCCGCCGCAGATGATGCTGGCCCGCAGGCTCGCCACGGTGTCGTCGTCCAGGGCGCCACCGAGCGCGCACGGGGCGTAGACGTCCAGCTGCCGGGCCAGGAGCCCGGCCCGGCCCGGCACCACCTGCACGCCCGGGTGGGCCGCCGCGACCCGGCTCACCGCGTCCGGGTCCACGTCGCAGATCACGGCCGACGCGCCCGCCTCGGCCAGGAGGGTGACCAGCCTCCGCCCGACCTTGCCAACTCCTTCCACGCCTACCAGGCGCCCCTCCAGGCTCGGGCTGCCCCACAGGTGCTCAGCGGCGGCCCGCATGCCCTGGAAGACGCCGAACGCGGTGAGCACGGAGGAGTCGCCCGCGCCGCCGTTCGGCACGGTCCGCCCGGTCACGTGGCCGGATTCCCGGGCGATGACGTCCATGTCCTCGCTGTAGGTGCCGATGTCACACGCGGTGATGTAGCGTCCGCCCAGCGACTCCAGGAAGCGGCCGTACGCCCGGAGCAGCGCCTCGGACTTCTGCGTGGCGGGATCGCCGATGATCACGGCCTTGCCGCCGCCATGGTCGAGGCCCGCTATCGCGTTCTTGTAGGCCATGGCCCGGGACAGGTTCAGCACGTCGGCCAGGGCCGTGTCGTCGTCCGGGTAGGGGTAGAAGCGGGTCCCGCCGAGCGCGGGGCCGAGCGCCGTCGAGTAGATGGCGATGATGGCCCGCAGGCCGCTGCGGCGGTCCTGGCAGAAGACGACCTGCTCGTGCCCCGGATCGGTGCCGGAGTTCAGGGCGGTCGGAGGGGGGAACACGTTCGTCACGGTAGTGACTGCCTCTCGCGTTCTGGTGGATGCGTTCGCCCGGCGCACGGCAGGCCAGGCGGCCTGGGGTGGGGCCGGCCCGGATCCGACACTATCGCTGCGGTGGACCAGTGACGATGTCGTTATCCGCAGGACATGTACCGCGGTTCGCGGGCGTGCCACGATGCGAACGTGCGACCCTACGCGGCCTATCTGCGCGTCTATGAGCCCCTCTCCGCGTTCAGTGATGCGGAGGGCCGGTACTGGGCGCAGTACGCGGCTTCCGCGGCGCGGCCGCGCCGCGCGTCCTCGCTGGATGCGGAGCAGGCGGAGGCGCTCGGCAGGCTGATCGCCATCCCGGCGATCGCGGCCCCGCGGCGGGAGAGCGGCCACGCCTATGTCCGCTGGGCCGACGGGGTCACCTACATCTGCCCCTGGCAGACCCGGCTGCGGTCCTGGCTCGAGCTGGCCCGGCTGCGTTCCACCGCGCGCCCGCTGATGGCCGCCGCGTTCACGGCCGGCCAGGCCGACGAGGCGCTGCGTGACTTCGCCTGCTGGCAGGGCCAGGCGTCGTCGCTGCGGGTCTTCATCCAGTCCTGCACCTGGTCGGTTCCCCCCGGATGGTTCGTGCCCTTCGCCCCCGAGGAGAGGTGGCTCGTGCTGGACGGCGCCGGCGACGGCAGCCACGGGCCGGCCACCGCCGCGGCGGCCCGGACGCTCCTGTACGCCACGGCCATGTCCCAGGCCCGCCGGAGGGTCGCCCGGGCCCTGAACGCGCTGCGGCGCACCAGCGGCGATGCCTTAACGAGCCCGCCCGGCGCAGCGGGCGGCGGGGGCCACGCGGGCGAGCCCGGCGGCCGGGACGGCCTGGGCCCATGGCAGGCCACCGTGGAGATTGCCCAGATCGGCCGGTGGCTGGAGGAGTTCCATCCCCATTCGGTCGTGGAACTGGATTACGGCGGCCTCGTGCACCTGCTGGACGACGATTCGCTGCGCGCTGACCAGTCGGCGGCGGAGGTGTCGGCGTCCATCAGCGCCACCCGGGAAGGCCAGCAGGACCTGGCCAGCGTGCTCTACCAGAGGCTCCGCAGCAGGTGGCAGGCACTGGAGTCCCTCGAAGCCGCCAACTGACTATCAGAGGACGACTTTCCAGATTCCACCCGTTGCAACGATACGTGTCGCTAGAATCACGCAGCGTGACGCATAACAGTGGAGCAACGGGGGCGACCTGTCACAGAATCTTTGCTCCTGGTGGTCAACTTGTCACCGCTGGTGATGGCAATATGGTCTCAGTGGGCCATATGGGACATCCACGGCAGGCTCCGCCAGGAGCCAGGCAAAGCAACAACCGCAGGATCGCAAACTGGTCCAAGAGGAGAGGCCGTAGACATGTCTGCACGTACACCCGAGGCCGAGCCGCTGTTGACCCCGGCTGAGGTCGCGACAATGTTCCGCGTTGATCCCAAGACGGTGACGCGCTGGGCGAAGGCGGGGAAGCTGACCTCCATCCGGACGCTGGGGGGACACCGCCGGTACCGGGAGACTGAGGTCCGCGCGCTCCTGGCGGGCATCCCGCAGCAGCGCTCGGAGTAGCGCGCACCACAGCACGAAAGGCACGACAGCAGTACACGCGATACCGGAAGTACACGCAGTACAGCACGACACGAGGGGGGGTCGGCCCCGGCGGACAGCCGGGCCGGCGAGCGGCGAACGCGCAGGTCGCTTGCTGGAGTTCGAGGGAACTGCCGGGGTCGATCCTGGGTCATCTCCAGACGGCGGGCCGCAATCTTTCCCGGGCACGGGCGGCTGGGCAGTGACTACTGTAGGTAGCCACTGCCTAACTTTTTGTAACTGCCCTTGCTCGGGGCCGAGGTCCGTCATACTGGTCCCTGCCACCAGCCAGGACGGCTGCTCGCCAGCGCCGCGGCTAGGTGGCACGGCCGCCAGCCAGGGGGGAGGGCGGCTCGCCAGGTATCCGCGTCCCCGATGCCACGGCGCGTGCGGGGGCACGTTCCGGGGCGGGACGCGATGCCGCCGCCAGCCGGGACTCGCGGCGCCCGGCGCGGCACCGCTTCTTAGGGGAGGATCGCACAATGCCTGACCCAAGGCTGGTATCTCGCGCGCAACGCGCCGCGACAATGTTGGAGCGGGCATGGGAACGATGGCGCGCCACGCAGGGCCTGGAGACCGAGCCCATGCCACCGGTCTCGAGCTATGTGGGCTACTCGATCGAGGAGCCGTGGGGACGGCCCCGGGTCGTCTTCGGCGTGAACGCCGAGGACGCCGAGCGGCTCGCGGCGTTGCTGCAGGAGAGCGTCGGCTACGGGCCGGATGGCCTGCCCCGGGCCGCCGACCCCGGTTACCGGCCGCCCGTCCCGGGCGCGTTCGCGGCGGACCGGCCGGCCGTGCCGGAGCGCGGATACCCCGACCTTGGATACGCCGACCGCGGGTACTCAGACCGCGGGTACGACCAGAGCCTGCTCGACGACGTGCGCGGGCGGATTCCCGTGCAGGGCTGGCCGCCGGAGTTCAGCGACAGCCGTGAGCAGCTGAACGGGGCCGGGCCCAGCCATCCGGACGAGCCTCAGCTCCCCCTCGACCTGGGTACCGCGCGGGCCGACGAGGCCGCCGGGGACCTGCTCCGGCCCGATGAGCCCGGACAGGTTCCCGACCTGAAACTGCCCGGCGAGCTGGGGCTGTCCGATGAGTTCCGGGCGCCGGGAGATGTCGCGGACCAGGGCGGGTTCCCGGTGGGTGAGAGTCTCCCGGGCGGTCAGGGGTTCGGGCCCTGCGGTGAGGGATTCGGGTCCGGCGGCGAGGGGCTCGGGCCCGGCGGCAGGGAAGTCCCGCCGCCCGGCGATCTGGGGCCCGCGGCTGAGCGCGGGGTATCCGGCCTCGGCGCCCCGTATGGCGTGCCCTACGCGGGGGGCGCGCCCTACGCGGGCCCGCCGCCGGCCGTCCCGTACACCGGGGAGCCCTACGACCCCGACGGGCCCTACGGCCCGTATGGCCCGGCCGCTTCCTACGAGGGGATCACCGGCGAGGCCGAAGCCGAAGCCGGGGGCGGGGACGGCCGCGGCGGGGACGGCCCGCGCGATCTGGACGCCCGCGACGGGTCGGGGCCCGGTGAAGACGCGCCCGGAACGGACCTGCGGGCCGAGGATCCGCGAGCCGGCGGGGAGCACGCTGAAGACGCTGACGGTGACGCGGTCCACGATGACGGCGCCCGCGAGGAGGCCGCCCGTGATGAGACCGCCCGCGAGGAGGCCGCCCGTGATGAGACCGCCCGCGAGGAGGCCGCCCGTGAGGAGGACCTGCGGGGCGGTCACAACCCGGGTGCCGGGCATCACAGGGGAGGCGATGCGGACGCGGCCAGCCGGGGCGGGCCCGCGGACATGCCGCTGCGCCAGGATGCCCATGACCAGGACGACCGGAGCGGGGATCCGCTGACCAGGGACGCGGAGGCGGCGGGCCGCGAGGATCCCTCATCGGCTGGCCCGGGGGAGGAGCCCCCGGCGGCGGCTGGGCCCGCCAGCGATGCCCCTGCGGCACCGACGGCGGCCGCGGGCCGCCCGGCGGATTCCGTCAGCCGCGCCAGCATCCCCGACACCATGGTCGCGGAGCTGGCCGGATGGGCTGCCGGTGAGCTTCCGGGGCAGGCCGCCGCGCGGCTGGCCAGCTGGGCGACGGCGGGTGGCGCGGTAGCCCGCAGCCGGCAGCAGGCCCGCCTGGGCGGCGGCGGAACCGCCGCAGAGCGGGTCAGCTAGCGGGGTACCCTCGTGCTGGATCGGGCCCGACCGCAGTGGTGGCCCTGATGCCCAGCTGGCGGGAGTCCCGGATGGTACGCGGTCATGGCCGGCCCGGTTTAATCCGCGCTGCAGTCCTGCGGCGGCTGGCCCGGATCAGCGTGGTGGCACTGGCCGGTGCCGGGCTGGCCGGATGCGCCGGGGCGGGCGGCATGGCGTTGCCGGCGGCGGGCCGGTCCCCGTCCGGGGCCGGGCCAGGAGCGGGGTTGACGGCTACGCCGGGAACCGGGGCCAGCGGCACGGGCCCGGCCACGCGAACGCCGGGCGCGACACCTGCCGGGCAGCGCCCAGGCCGTGCACCGCTGGGTACCGCCGCGCCTGCACGCACGGCCCAGCCCCTGGCCGGCCAGGTCATCGCCCTGGACCCCGGGCACAACGGCGCCAACTGGTCGCATCCGGCGATCATCGACCGGCTGGTCAACGTGATCACCGAATGGAAGGCCTGTGACACGGCCGGGGCGCAGACTGACGCGGGATACCCCGAGCACGCCTTCACGTTCGACGTCGCGATGCGCCTGGCCAGGCTGCTCCGGGCCGAGGGCGCCACCGTCGTGCTCACCCGCCACAACGATCACGGCGTCGGGCCGTGCGTGACGCAGCGCGCGGCGATCGGCAACCGGGCCCACGCGGACGCGGCGATCTCCATCCACGCCGACGGTGGGCCACCCTCAGGGGCCGGTTTCGAGGTGATCGCCCCAGGCCGTATCGCCGGCGCGCCGGACGCCCGCGTCATCGGGCCGTCCGGCCGGCTCGCCGTGGACATCAGGAACGCTTACCACCGGATCACCGGCGAGCCGTACTCCGACTACGTCGGCACCCAGGGGCTGGACGTGCGCACCGACCTCGGCGGCCTGAACCTCTCCACCGTGCCCAAGGTCTTCATCGAGTGCGGCAACATGCGCAACGCCGGCGACGCGGCCAGGCTGACCAGCCCGCGGTTCCGTGAGCGCGTCGCGGTGGCCCTGGAGGCCGGCTTCATCGCCTTCCTCGACAGGCATTCCTAAGCACGTCCTCAGCAATCGCTAAGGTCGGGGCGCTTGCATTCTGCTGTGACATCCGCGAGCGGGCCGCCGTCCAGCCGACGGTACGGGCATCCGCTGACCCTGGTGGCCGTGGCGGCCGTGGCCCTGGTCGCCGGTGCGGGAGCCGCGGCCATCGCGACCTCCGGCGGTTCCCCGGGCCCCGCCGCGGACTCCACGTCCGCGAAGGCCGGTCCTTCGCCCTCCGCCTCTGCCTCCCCCTGGCCAGGGCCCCGGCGCCCCTCAGCCCCCGCCCCCGGCAGGGCCGGCGGCTTCTTCGGCGGGGGGATCGGCGGTGGTTTCCCGGGGGCCCCGGTGCATGGCACCCTCGTGGTGCCCGTGTCCGGCGGCGGCTACCAGACCGAGGATGTCCAGCGGGGCAAGGTCACCGCGATCAGCAGTTCATCGGTCACGGTCGTCAGCGCCGACAAGTTTAAGAAAACTTACCGGGTGACCGGATCCACCTCGGTGAACGCCGGGAACGGCGGCCTCAGCGGCGTCAAGGTGGGCGACCAGGTCAGCCTCACCGCCACCGAGCACGGCTCTTCGGCCACCATCACCAGCATGATCGACTTGTCCCGCCTCGGTGGCCGGTTCCCCGGCCCCGGCGGCGGCAACCAGGGACAACCCTCAGGCTGAGGGTGAAGACGTCTGGTTCCGGCCCGGCCTGCCCAGGGACCGGGCCGGGACCAGACACCAGCGAATTCCGCCACCTCCCGCACGCACTGTCGGCAGGCCGGCGGACAATCGGGGACGTGCGGGTTGCGGTGGTTGCCGGGCCCGGGCGCACGGCCCTCCTGCAGGAACTCGCCGAGGATGGCAGCGGCTACGCCGCGCCCACCCTGGTGAACGACTTCCCGGCTGCGGTAGCAGCCTACGAGCGCGCCGGGCCCGGGCGCGGTGACCGTGCGCCCGGAAGAGCCCGTGCCCCTGGAGCCCGTGCCCCGGGAGCGGGTGCCCCGGGGGCCGGTGCCGCGTGAGCCCGTGCGCTGGGTCTGGGCGGACACATCGGCGGTCTACCCGTCCCTGCTGCGCGCGGGAGTACGGGTGGACCGCTGCCACGACGTCGCGCTCACCGCGGCGCTGCTGCTGGCGCGGGACGGGCAGCAGGCCGGAGCGGCAGCCGTAGCCAGCCGGCGGGCCGGCCCGGCGCCCGGAGCTGCCGGGCAGGCGACCTTGTTCGGGCCGGCCGAACCGGGATTCGGCGACGCCCGCGAGGCGCTCACCGCCCTGGTCGCCGCGCACACGGAGCAGGTGCGCCAGATCGCGATGGACGCGCATCCGGCCAGGTTCGGGTTGCTGGCCGCGGCTGAATCGGCCGGGGGCCTGGGTGCCGCGGAGATGAGCGCCCGGGGCATGCCCTGGCGGGCCGACGTGCACGACGCCCTGCTGGCCGGCCTGCTCGGCGCCCGGCCCGGGGCAGGCCTCCGGCCGCCCCGGCTCGCCGGGCTGGCCGCCCAGATCTCCGGCGCGTTCGGCGGCCGCCCGGTCAACCCCGATTCCCCGGCCCAGTTGCTGAAGGCGTTCGCGACGGACGGCGTCGCGGTGCCGTCAACCCGCTCGAGCGTGCTGCGGGACATCGACCACCCCGCAGTTCCCTTCCTGCTCGAATACAAGGAGCTGGCCCGGCTGCACGCGGCGCACGGCTGGGCCTGGCTGGACGAATGGGTCCGCGGCGGCCGGTTTCACCCGGAATACGTGGTCGGGGGAGTCGTGTCGGGCCGGTGGGCGAGCCGCGGCGGCGGTGCGTTGCAGATCCCGCGGGTGGTGCGCCGCGCGGTCGTGGCCGATCCCGGCTGGGTTCTGGTCGTCGCGGACGCGGCGCAACTGGAGCCCCGGGTACTCGCGGCCCTGGCCGGTGATCACGCGTTCGCCGAGGCGGCGGGGTCCGGCGACCTGTACCAGGCGCTGGCCGGGGCGTTCGGCGGCGACCGGGCCAAGGCCAAGGTGGCGTTGCTGTCCGCGATGTACGGCGGGGCCGGGGGCGAGGCCTCGCAGCTGCTGGCCGTGCTCCGGCGGCGCTTTCCCCGGGCTGACGCCTACGTGGAGGCCGCCGCGCGGGCCGGGGAGGAAGGGCGGGTGGTCCGGTCCCGGCTCGGCCGGTCCTGCCCGCCACCGTCCGCCGAGTGGCGGGGCCTGACCGCGTCGGCTGACGAGCCCGGTGCGGATGACCAGCGGGCCCGGCGCTCGTTGCGGGCCCGCGGCCGGTTCACCCGGAATTTCGTGGTGCAGGCCAGCGCGGCCGACTGGGCGCTGGTCCTGCTGGCCGGCCTCGCGCCGGCGGCTCGCGGACATGGGCGACGGACCGGGGCTCGTGTTCTTCCAGCACGACGAGGTGATCGTGCACTGCCCCCAGGCCCTGGCCCCTCAGGTGGTCGAGGCCATCGGCGGCGCCGCCCAGGAAGCGGGCCGCCTGGTGTTCGGCGCGACCCCGGTGCGGTTCCCCGTGACCACGGCCGTGGTCGGCTGCTACGCGGACGCGAAATGACCGGCGCGGGCCAGGACCGGGCGGGTCAGGCGGTGGCGGTGGCGGGCTGGTCGGTACCGCAGTACTTGCACTTGCTGGCGGCAGCGGGCAGATCGGTGGACAGGCACGCCGGGCAGGTCTTGACCGGCGCGGGATCACCGAAGACCACCTGCCCGCGGCGGGCCTGAACCGCCTTGTACGGCACGACGATGAGGAAGTACACGACGGCAATGAAAATGATGAAGTAGATGATCGCGGAGATAAAGGCTCCGAAATCCACGAACGTCTTAGGGTTGTTTGCCTGGCCCAGCTGGACACCCAGGCCGTGCGATGAGCCGCCCTGGAACCGGGCCACGATGGGGTTGATGATGTCGGTCGTGAAGGCGAGGATCAGGCCGCTGAAGGCCAAGGCGACGACCAGCCCCACCGCGACGACGATCACGTCACCACGCATCAGAAAGTTCTTGAAGCCCTTCAGCATGCCCTATCCTCCGATTCGCGATCACGGATGGCGCCCGGGACAGCGGCCTTGATCCGCGGGCATCGCCGGGCCGCCGGAACCGCAGCAGTCACCGCGCCAGGGCGACTCCGGCTGCCACTGCCCTGACGTCTGCCGTCCCCGATCGTGACTCCTTGCGGTGCGGCGCCCCGTGACTACAGCTGGTACCTGGCGTGAGATAACCGGACAGGCCATACCATTCCGGTGATCATGACGGGATGCAAGTGTTTCCCCTGGGACTCGCCGCAACGTCAGCGACGGGCGCTGGCCCCCCGGGGCGTAAGCACGATCCTGCCGAACACCTCGCCGGCCGTGACGGGTTCGACGCCCTCGCCGACCGCGGCCACGGTGCCCGCTATCTCGCCGCCGAGGATGTGACCTTCCCTGAAGCCGTAGCCGGCGACCGCCCCACCCTGTACCGCCGCTTCCCGACCAAGGAGATCCTGGTCACCGAGGCCTTCACGGACCAGATGTGCGCGTGCCATGCCATCGCCGACGAGGGGCTCGCCGACCCCGATCCGTGGCACGGTTTCTGCCTCGTGATCGAGAAGATCTGTGAACTGCACGCACGTAACCGGGGCTTCACCACAGCCTTCATGTCGACCTTTCCCGACGCGATGGATTTCGCCGCGGGCCGCGAATACGCGCTGAGGTCGATCGCCGGACTGGCCCGCCGCGCCAGGGACTCGGGCCATCTGCGCCCCGACTTTGCCGTGGACGACCTGATCCTGATACTCATGGCCAACAGCGGCATCCGCGCCACCTCACCGGCCGCCGCGGTCGCGGCCTCCCGGCGCTTCGCCGCGCTCGCGATCCAGGCATTCCAGGTCTCCCCCGGGGCCTCGCCGCTGCCGCCGGTGCCGCGGCTGGCGCCCGTGGCAGCCATACCCTGACGCAGCACCGCCTGCGGCCATCACGCCGCATCAGCCACGTGTCAGGTGTGTTCCGCTGAATGCACTCTTTACCTGCGTTAGCTGACTGTCGATGATTGCCGGAATCTCCGCGGGCAGGGCTGGTGTCTCAGCTATTGCCAAGGCCACGGCGTCTGGTATGCGCTCGATGAGGCCGGCGATTATCTGCGAGGCGCGCCGCCCCGAGAGTCCCCAGCGTGCCGTTTCGCTGAGGATTCGGTCGGCTGTCACCCGGCGTGTGCGCTGGACGCTATCGATAGACATTGCCAGACGGTCGTCCCCGTAATAAAGCGTTGACATCAGGTCATAGAGCGGGGCGAGCCCCAGCGCGCCGGACGGGTGGTGCAGCAGCGAGAAATTCTTGGCGTGGGCGTCCCCGTTGCCGACCAGGACGTTGAGCACAACGGCTCTCAGCAGCGCCTCGGCGTCGGGAGCGGGGGCTACAGCCCGGAGGATCCCAGCGATGCGCACTAGCGATGGTCCGCCATCCTCCTGGTACTTCTTGTCTGGCGGGACGCCTGTTGCCTGGCAGAAGTCTTCCTGGTGGAGACGCTGAACCGAGCCGTCCTGGTGAATCACCCGGTCGTAGCGCTCGATGATGATCATCTTGCGGCCGTTGACCACGGTGGTTTCCACGCTCGCGGCTGAAAGGCCGAGGTGTCTCGCGAGGCGCATGCAGAATGCCTCGTTTTCGACGGTGCCCCGAAGGGTGGCGATCTCTGGCTTGAGGATGTGCGTCGAAGGCGTGCCGTCCACAGGCCTTCCGGCCAGGACCGGTCGGTGACCCCCGCCGTACACCAAGCTGAGACCCGCGACTTGTTTACGTTCCGTGACCATTAGCCCAGAATAATTTGAGAGAGGAAATTCCCGGGCCTGTGGGCGGGCCTGCCTGCCATGTGCTGGGAAGGCAGCGCCCGGGCGGCAGTACTGAGCGGGCGGCGCTCAGCAGAGGGGGCCAGTTCACATGTGGAGGATCCTCCTCGCGATCGCCGGCTCCCTGATCGTCATCGCCGGGGTGGTCTGGACGCTGCAAGGTCTTGGCTTCATCAAGGGCAGCGTCATGACCGGGGTGACGTTGTGGGCCCTGATCGGCCCGCTGACCGCGCTGTGCGGGCTGGCCGTGACCGTGACCGGCCTGCGGCGGGGCTGAGCGGCCGCCCCGGGGCGCGTACCCGCGGCGGTCAGTCGTCGGTCGAGCGCCGCAGCCGCTTGATCTGGGACCGGCGCTGCTTGGCCGCGAGCCTGCGTTCCTGCGAGCCGCGGGTCCGCTTGGTCGGCCGCCGGACCGCTGGCGGCGGGGCGGTCGCGGCGGTCAGCACGTCGGCCAGCCGCCGGGACGCCGCCTCCCGGTTGCGCAACTGGGACCGGTGCTCGGACGCGCTGACCGTGAGCACCCCGCTGACCAGCCGGTCCGCCAGCGCGGCCAGCGCGCGCTCCTTGAGCACGGGGCCCAGCGCCGACGAGGCCGCCACGTCATACGACAGCTCCACCCGGCTGTCGCTGGTGTTGACCGACTGCCCGCCGGGCCCGGAGGACCGGGAGAACCGCCAGGACAGCTCGTCGGCCGGAATCACCGTGTTCCGGACCTGGATCGGGTCCACCACCTTCCCATGATCCCCCAGCCTGGGACGATCGACGTAACGCGCAGGATTGACGTGAGGCGCATGACGAGCGGGAGGACCGTGGATGACCGGTCAGCAGGCGGGATGGATCAAGGGCCTGATCGAGCCGCTGCGGGTGAAGCCGGGCTCGCACGTCGACCTGCCGCGGGACTTCGACCCCGGTGCGCGCTTCGGCGTCCGCAAGAAAGGTGACGGGCAGGACCTGCTCCGCCAGGGGGTGGAACTGCTGGCCGAATACCAGGACCGGCTGGCTGCGCAGGACACCTACGGCGTGCTGGTCGTGCTGCAGGCCCTCGACGCGGCAGGCAAGGACGGCACGATCCGGCACGTGATGAGCGGGGTGAACCCGCAGGGCGTCCGGGTGTCCAGCTTCAAGCAGCCGTCGGCGGAGGAACTGCGGCACGACTACCTGTGGCGGCATGCCCGCAAGCTTCCCGCCCGCGGCGAGATCGGCATCTTCAACCGCTCCCACTACGAGGAAGTACTCGTCGCCCGGGTGCACAAGGAACTGCTCGACCGCGAGCAGCTTCCCCCCGAAAGCCGCGCCGGTGACATCTGGAAACGGCGCTACCGGGAGATCAACGACTGGGAGCGTTACCTGGCCGGCAACGGCATCCGGGTGGTCAAGATATTCCTCAACGTGTCCAGGCAGGAACAGCGGAGGCGTTTCCTCCGCCGCATCGACCAGCCCGCGAAGAACTGGAAGTTCTCCGCCAGCGACGTGCGCGAACGCCGGTACTGGGACGGCTACCAGCATGCGTACTCCGAGATGCTGAGCCACACCAGCACCGAATGGGCGTCCTGGCACGTCCTTCCCGCCGATCACAAATGGTTCACCCGCCTGTGCGCGGCCGCGGTCATCGCGCAGACGCTCATCGACATCGACCCGCACTATCCGGCCCCGGACCCGGCCGCGCGGCAGGAACTGGAGCGGGCCCGCCGGGAACTGGAGGCCGAGGACGGCGGATCCCGGGGGCGCTGACGCCTCACTGACCGGGGGCCGGGACCCCGGATGGCTGCGGGCGGGGATGCACCGACCGGGGTGACGGGCGGCGGTGCGCGATGGCCAGCGACATTACCCCCAGGGCCACGGCCACCACGGCGCTCACGCCGTACAGGCCGGGCAGGGTGAGCCCGGCCTGGCGCAGCGGTCCCACCCCGAACGCGGCGATCCCGTAACCGACCTGGTAGAACGCGATGACCAGCCCCGCCATGGCCGCCGACATGGCGGCCAGCCTCTCCTGCCCGAAGCTGATGGTCAGCGGCAGCAGGGCCGAGCAGCCGAACCCGGCCAGCGCGAACGCCGCCACGCCCGCCACGGGGGCGTGCGCAGGCAGCGCCGAGATCGCCACGAACGCCCCGGCCAGCACGAACGGCAGCAGGTGATACGCCAGCCGGGTGGGGAACCAGCGCTGGATCACCGCGAACAGCAGCCGGCCGGCCGTCACCATGGCCCAGAACGCCGTGAGCGCCAGCGAGGCCACCGTCGCGGAGTTCTTCAGGGAAGTCAGGTCGAGCTGCGACCAGTTCCCGTTCATGGTCTCGCAGAACCCGTACATCACCCCGAACGCCGCGAACAGCCAGAACGCGGCAGGCAGCCGCGCCCGGCGCCCCGCGGCCCGTGGCGGCGTGACCGGGCCGCCCCCCAGCGGCAGCCGCAGGCTGGCCAGGAGCACGGCGGCAACCGCCAGCGCGGCCGCCGCCGGCAGCCCCACCCAGAAGCCCAGACCCACGAAGATCGCCACGAACACGGGGGCCAGTGCCGTGCCCAGCCCGAGCAGCGAGTTCAGCACGAGCACCGAGCGGTCCACCGTGTCCGGGTGGAAGGCGGCGGTGAACGTGTTGAGGGACGGCACCGTCAGCCCGAATCCCGTGCCCAGGCACGCAGTGGCCACCAGGAGCAGCGGGTAGGCCACCGGCTGGCTGCCCTCGGCGAAGCGGCTGGCGATCAGCAGGATCATGGCGGCCAGGTTGGCGCACAGGCCGGCCAGGTACACCGGCTTACCGCCGAGCCGGCGGCTGAGGTTTCCCTGCAGCAACGAAGACCCGATCGCGGTGACCGCCTGCGGCAGGAACATCGCCCCGTACTGGCTGCCGGACAGCCCGTAGGCGCTGGCCGACGTGAAGATGGTGCTGGCCGCGGGGAACGTGACGAGGACGATGCCCTGCACGAGCCCGGCGGCGTACACGACCCGGCTCTGGCCACGCGTGTCCTCCGCGTGACTGCTCATCGGGCCCCTTCCCCGCGCTAGTGGCCGCAGGCGTGGGCAGGCGCGGTGGTCACCGGCATCCGCCAGGCGGCTGCGGCCGCGGCGACGATCTCGGCGGTGGCCTTATACCCGTCCGGCTCCGGGACCCGCTGGTGGGCCAGGAAGTCGCGGACCATCACCGTCACCGGAGGGCTGCCGAGCAGATCGCCGTGCAGGGCCGGCACCACCTGGACGTCCGTGGGGAGCGGGCAGACGGGCAGCGTGACCGCGTCGGCCAGTGGCACGAGCAGCAGCCAGCGCAGCGGGTGATGCCGGGCGGCTGAGGCGGCGAACCTGGCCCCCACCTCGCCGACGGAATCGATGAGCCGCTGCGCCCCGTAGGACCCGAACGGGGACAGGCCGCCCACGAACCAGACCATGGCGCGCAGCTCATCCGCGGGCACCAGGGCGCGGCTGCCGCCGCCCGGGTAGGTCACCTGCCCGGGGGCGACGATCGGGCTCATCATGACCACGGAGCCGAGCGGCAGCCCCGGGTGGGTGGCCAGCATCGCGTCCACGCCCAGGGTGCCCTCGCTTTCCGCGATGATGTCCACCGGCCGGCCCGTCTCCTGGTGCAGCCGGCTGACCTGGGTGGCGATGCGGCTCCCCAGTTCGGTCAGGGGCAGGTCGCTGGCCGCGCTGCCCTGGGGGAGCGGCCGGCCGGACGCGGTCATGCCCCGGTAGGAGAACTGCTGGACCAGGGCCCCGGGGGCGACCGGCCGCAGCGATCGTGGTGAGGCGCAGCACACCGAGCCGAAGCCCCGGATTTCCAGCACCGGATCCCGGGTGACCTGCCCGGGTACCAGGCTGCTGGCGGACCCGCCCGCCGCGCCGGGGGCGCCCGCCGCGGTGTTCCCGCCCGCGGCGTCCGCACCCGCGGCGGCGCCTGCCGCCGCCAGGCTGGAATGATGCGGGGGGTTGCCGATCACGAAGGCGAGCCGGGTCAGCCCGACCACCAGGGCGAGCGCCAGCACCATGGCCACCGGCGCCAGCGGGACCGCGAGCGGGAGCACCGGGGCCGGACGGCTGCCTACCACGGCGACGGGCCGGCGGCGGCCGGCCTCCCGGCGGGTGACGGCCCGGGTCACGCCGAACCAGGCCCGCGCGTTGGCCACGCCCGCCAGGCCGCAGACACCGATGGCGGCGGTCACCGGCAGCCGCCCGATCGCCGCGGCCACCAGGGACAGCGCGGCGAAGTCGGCCAGCAGCCAGTACATCGCCGGCAGCGGCGGCAGGGTCCGCCACCAGGACCCGAGGATGCCGCCGTGGCTCAGGGGCAGCGAGATGAGCAGCATCACCGGCACCGTGGCCAGGAACGGCCAGGAGAATGGCAGGATCGCGACCCCGAGCGCCATCGCCGCCACCGGTGACAGCAGCAGGTAGGCCACGACGGTGAGCCCGGCCGCGGACCGGGCCAGATCCCCCCAGCCGGGCACGGGCACGTCCCGCGGCCAGGCGAGCCGGGCCAGCGCGGCGTTCAGGGCGGAACGGATGCCCACCACCGCGCCCAGCAGCACCGCGAACCCGAGCCAGGACCGGTCATATCCGTATATCCAGCGCAGATCGTGGAAAACTGCCAGCGGGGCCACCGCGGTGAGCTGCCCGGCCAGCGAGCGGGCCGGCGGCGCGAGCCAGCAGAGCAGTGCCGCTTCAGCCATCGCGGCCCCGGAAGATAGCGCGATCAGCCCGCGGTGGGCCAGGAACTCCCGGCCGGGCCACGATCCCGATCTGTGCTGCCTGGACGTTGCGCGGCCCCCTTGGCGCGTTTCGGGGGACTACCGTGTTCACAATCCTAAGAAGGTTTTCAGGTGATCGCTTAGCGGGAGGGCCCGGATGCGCTTCACCGGCCGGACGGTCGTGATCACGGGAGCCGCGGGCGGGCTCGGCTCGGGCATGGCGGCCGCGTTCGCGGCCGAGGGAGCGGCCGTGGCCGTGGTGGACCGGCCGGCCAGTTCCGGGCAGGAGGTGGCGGAACGCATCAATGCCGCGGTGACCGCTGGCGGCGGGCCTGGCCGGGCCTGGTTCACCCCGTGTGACCTCGCCGACCTGACCGCGGCCAGGCAGCTGATCACCGGCCTGGCTGCCCGCGAGGGTGGTCTCGACGTGCTGATCAACAACGCCGCGATCTACCCGAGGAAAGAGGTCGCGGACTACTCCACCGAGGAGTGGCTGGCGGTACAGCGGGTCAACGTGGACGCGGCCTTCGTGTGCGCCCAGGCTGCGCTGCCCGCGATGCGGGCCGCCGGGTACGGCCGCATCATCAACGTGTCCAGCATCACATTTTTCGGGGCCACCCCGTTCCTGGTGCCGTACGTGGCCTCCAAGGGCGCCCTGGTCGGGCTCACCCGCGCGCTGGCCCGGGAGGCCGGGCCGGACGGGATCACGGTCAACGCGATCGCCCCCGGCGCCTTCCCCACGGCCGCCGAGGCGATCCACCCGGACCTGGAGTCCTACAACGAGTTCATCCTGGAGCAGCAGGCCATCAAGCGGCGCGGGACGTCCGCCGACATCGCCAACGCGGCGCTGTTCCTGGCCGCCCCGCAGACGTCGTTCATCACCGGGCAGCTGCTCGTCGTGGACGGTGGCTGGGTGATGCACTGAAGCCCCTGACCGGAGGTGTCCGGCGCGGACCGGAGGTGTCCGGCGCGGACCGGAGGTGTCCGGTGCTACAGGCGCCCCGCGTCAGTGATCCGGCGCAGGAACCGCTGGGTGCGCTCGTCCCGGGGACTGGCAAACAGCTCCGCGGGCGGCCCCTGCTCCACGATCCGGCCGCCCGCCAGGAAGCACACCCGGTTCGCGATGTCCCGGGCGAAGCTCATCTCGTGCGTGGCGATCAGCATGGTCATGCCGCTGCCGGCCAGTTCCCGGATCACGTCCAGGACCTCGGAGACCAGTTCGGGGTCCAGGGCGCTGGTGACCTCGTCGAGCAGCATCAGCCGCGGCCGCATGGCCAGCGCCCGGACGATCGCGACCCGCTGCTGCTGCCCCCCCGAGAGGCGGTCCGGGTAGTCGGCCTGCTTGTCCAGCAGCCCGAACCGCTCCAGCAGCGTCCGGGCCTCCTGCTCAGCCTCGCGCCGGGACGCCCCGAGCGCCTTGACCGGGGCCAGCGTGATATTGCGCAGCACGGTCATGTGCGGGAACAGGTTGAAGGCCTGGAACACGATGCCCACGTGCCGGCGGACCCGGTTCTGGTCGACGCCCGGCCGGGTGATGTCCTGCCCCCAGAGCAGGATCCGCCCGGCGTCGATGGGTTCGAGCAGGTTGATGCACCGCAGCAGCGTCGACTTGCCCGAGCCGGATGCCCCGATGAGGCAGATCACCTCGTGCGAGGCCACGCTCAGGTCGATCCCGTCCAGCACCAGGTTGGTCCCGAACGACTTGCGCAGGCCCTCGATCTGGACGGCCAGGGGAGCGTCCGCGTCCTTCGCGGGGCCGGCCGTCACGTGGCCGCCCCCGCCAGGCGGCGGCGCCGGTCCCGGGCGATCAGGTGGTCGGTGAACCGGGCCAGCGGGATGGTGAGGATGAGGAACAAGATGGCCGCCACCACGTAGCTGGAGTAGTTGAACACGGTGTCACTGAAGATCTCGGCCGCCTTGTTGGCCTCGATCGCGCCCAGGATGCCGACCAGCGCGGTGTCCTTCTGCAGGCTGATGAAGTCGTTCAGCAGCGGCGGGATGATGTTGCGCACCGCCTGCGGCAAGATCACGTAACGCAGCGCGGACCCCTGTGACAGCCCGAGCGACCGGGCCGCCGCGACCTGGCTCTGGTGCACCGAGTTCAGGCCCGCCCGGTACACCTCGGAGACGTACGCGGAGTACGACAGGACCAGCGCGGCGACCCCGTACACCGCGGCGGACTGTGTGGACGCGATCGGGAGGTTGAGCGCGGGCACCCCGAACCCGATCGCGAAGATCACCAGGATCAGCGGGACGCCGCGGAACACGTCCACGTAGATAGTGCTGACGATGCGCAGCGGGAACATCACCGGGCCGTCCGACTGCCGGACGACGGCGATGACCAGGGCGACGATCAGGATGAGGACCTCGGCGGCCAGGAACATCCGGATGTTCAGCCACAGCGCCTCGCCCACCGAGTAGTAGCCCGCCCGGGGGTCGCCGATCAGGGACTTCCACATGTCGGCCGGGTTGAAGAACGTGTGCCGGACCGCGGCGCTGCCCGGGGCCAGCCAGAACAGCGCGGCCAGCGCGGCCAGGACCACGATCGTGCTGGCCGTGGACACGGCCACCGCCCCGCGGCCACCGCTGCGCAGCATCCGCGATCCGCGCCGGGTCCCGCCGAACCAGGGATCGCCGGAAGCGGGATCGCCGGAAGCGGGCTCGCCGTACGAGGCGTCGAACGAGGACTCGCCGAACGAGGGCTGGGGCGGGCCTGCCATCAGGGTTTGATCGTCGGCACGCTCAGGTAGACCTGCAGGTACTTCTTCTCCAGGGCGGCGAGCGTGCCGTTGCGGTTCAGCGTGGCCAGCGCCTTGTCGACGCAGGCCACCAGGGGGTTGCCCTTGTGGAACAGCAGCCCGAAGTGCTCGCCGGTGGACGGGAACTGCCCGACCATGACCGAGTTCTTGATCTCCGAGGAGGAGATGTACTGGGCCGTCGGCGTGTCCGCCACCAGCGCGGCGATCTGATGGGTCTGCAGGCCCTGCTTCACGTCGTTCAGCGACTCGTAGACCTTGGGTGTCTGCGTCGGCTGGATCTGGCTGTTGATGAAGGCCAGGCTGGTCGTGCCGACCTGGTCACCGAACACGTACTTCTTCAGGTCGGCCGGGGTGTGCTTGGTCACGATCGGGGTGCCCTTCAGCGCGACCAGCGACTGCTGCACGTTGTAGTAGCTGGTCGAGAACGTGACGGCCTGGGCCCTCGCCGGGGTCACCGAGATCTCGTTGGCGTCGAAGTCGAACTTCTTGGGCCCGGGCGCGTAGGAGTCGTTGAACGGCTCATAGGCCCATTTGACCTGGGACTTCTTGAAGCCGAGCTGGGCGGCCACGGCGTAGGCCACGGCGCTTTCGTAACCCTTGCCGTTCGCGGGGTTGTTATCGGCGAACCAGGGCGGGTAGGCCGGCTTGTCGGTGGCCACGGTGAGCACGCCCTTGGTGTACAGGTCCTTCTGGACGGCTGAGTTCGAGCAACTCGCGGCAGTTGCCGCGGTGCTGCCGCTGCTGGCCGTGCTTCCCGAGCTTCCGCACGCGGCGAGGCCGGTCACCAGGGCCGCCCCCGCCGCGGTGATCATGATCCGCCGCATGTGGTCACCTTACTGTGGAGCCGGTCACGAGACACTGCAGAGCCGGTCACGACACGAGGAGGCTCCTGATGCCCGCCTGGATCTGCCGCACCTGCGCCGTCCAGCAGCCCGACACGCCGCAGCCGCCTGGCGGCTGCCCCATCTGCAACGACGAGCGCCAGTACGTCGGCTGGGGCGGCCAGCAGTGGACCACGATGGCCGAGATCGCCCGGGACCACGCGGTGCTGGTGCGGGAGGAGGAACCGGGCCTGACCGGGATCGGGGTGGAGCCGGCCTTCGGGATCGGCCAGCGGGCCCTGCTGGTCGCCACCCCCGGCGGCAATGTCCTGTGGGACTGCGTCCCGCTGCTGGACGAGGCGGCCCGGGCCGCGATCACCGGGCTGGGCGGGATCGACGCGATCTGCATGTCGCACCCGCACTTTTATGCGGCGCACGTGGATTTTGCGGACGCCTTCGACGCCCGCGTCTTCGTCCCCCGGGCTGACCAGCAGTGGATCCAGCGCCCTTCTCCGCGCATCGAGCTGTTCGACGACGGTGCCGAGCCGGTGCCCGGCGTCACCGTGGCCCGGATCGGCGGTCACTTCGACGGCGCGGCGGTCCTGCACTGGCAGGCCGGGTCCGGCGGCCGCGGCGCCCTGCTCACCGGGGACACGATCACAGTGGTCCCGGACCGGGACTGGGTCAGTTTCATGTGGAGCTACCCCAACCTGATCCCGCTGGACGAGGCGACCGTGCTCGACATCGCGCGCCGCACGGAGCAGTTCGCGTTCGACCGGGTCTACGGCGGCTGGTGGGGACGGGTCGTCGTGGCTGACGGCCCCGCCGCGGTGCGGCGTTCCGCGGACCGTTACGTGGCCCGCTTGCACGGGGAACGGCCCTGAAAGTCCGCCCGCTTGCGCGGGGAAGGCCCTGAAAGTCCGCCCGCTTGCACGGGGAACGGCCCTAAAGTCCGGCGGTGACCTGCGCGGACGCCGTCTGGGAGGGTATACCGATCAGATGAGTGCGCTGGGTGACCGCGGGGCCAGGGACATTGCGGTCGAGGACTGGTACGGCCTGGACATGGCGACTCCCGGCCCGGTGGAGGCCACCCCCGACGATTCACCGTTCCCGCCCATTGGCGAGTACGGGTTCCTGTCCGACTGCGAGACCACCGCGCTGATCGCGCCGAGCGGGAACGTGGAGTGGCTGTGCCTGCCCCGGATCGACTCGCCGAGCGTGTTCGGGTCGGTCCTGGACCGCTCGGCCGGCGGCTTCCGGCTCGGGCCGGAGGGCATCACCGTCCCGGCGGCCCGCCGGTACCTGCCCGGGACCATGGTGCTGGAGACCAGCTGGGCCACGCCGACCGGGTGGCTGGTGGTGCGCGACGCGCTGATCATGGGGCCCTGGCACCACGAGGGCGAGCTGTCTCACACGCACCGCCGCACGCCCACCGACTACGACGCGGATCACGTGCTGCTGCGCACCATCCGCTGCGTCACCGGCGAGGTCCAGGTCACGTTCGAATGTGAGCCGGTCTTCAACTACGGCCGCCACCAGGGGACCTGGTCCTACACCGAGCGCAGCTACGCGCAGGGAACCTGCCGCCCGGCCCTGGACGCCCCCGGGACCCCGCTCACCCTGACCACCGACATGCGCCTGGGGTTCGAGGGCGGCCGGGCGATGGCCCGGACCCGGATGCAGGAGGGCGAGGTTCATTTCTGCGCCCTGTCCTGGACCGATCACGCTCCCCCGTTCACGTACTCCGAGGCCCGCCAGCGGCTCCTCTGGACGGCCCACCACTGGCAGCACTGGCTGGCCAGGGGCCGCTTCCCGGATCATCCGTGGAGCCGGTACCTGCAGCGCAGCGCGCTGACCCTGAAAGGCCTGACGTTCGCGCCCAGCGGCGCCATGGTCGCGGCGGCGACCACGTCACTGCCGGAGGTCCCGCGCGGCGAGCGCAACTGGGACTACCGCTACTGCTGGCTGCGTGATTCCGCCTTCACCCTGTGGAGCCTGTACGCGCTCGGCTTCGACTGGGAGGCCGACGACTTCTTCTGGTTCCTCGCCGATCTGGCCCAGCGCGACGACGAGGTCCAGGTGGTCTACGGAGTGGACGGCGAGCGGGATCTGGGCGAGCAGATCCTGGACCATCTCAGCGGGTACGACGGCGCGCGGCCGGTACGGGTGGGCAACGAGGCGTACACCCAGCGGCAGCACGACGTCTGGGGCACGATGCTGCAGGCCATCCACATCCGGCTGGGCAGCTGGCAGCGGCTGGACGACCGGATGTGGCGGGTGGTGCGCCGCCAGGTGGAATGCGCGCTGAAGTACTGGCGCGAGCCCGATCTGGGCATCTGGGAGGTACGCGGCGAGCCGAAGCACTTCACGTTCTCCAAGCTCATGTGCTGGTCCGCGGTGCAGCGCGGCGCTCAGGCCGCGCTGGCCCGCGGCGAGGCCGCGCTGGCCAAGACCTGGAGCGAGGCGGCCGACGAGATCCGGGACGACATCCTGGCCCACGGGGTGGACGAGCGCGGGGTGTTCACCCAGCACTACGACACGAAAGCCCTCGACGCCTCGCTCCTGCTGCTGCCCATGACCGGCTTCCTGCCCCGCGAGGACCCCCGCGTCCGGGCCACGATCCTGGCTATCTCGGACGAGCTGACAGTGGACGGCCTGGTGGTGCGCTACCGGCCCGAGGAGACCGATGACGGGCTGCCCGGAGACGAGGGGACGTTCACGATCTGCTCGTTCCTGCTGGTCTCGGCGTTCAGCGAGATCGGCGAGATGGACCGGGCCCAGCAGCTGTGCGAGCGGCTCCTGTCGCTGGCCAGCTCCCTCGACCTGTACGCGGAGGAGATCGACCCGCGGACCGGCCGTCATCTGGGTAATTTCCCCCAGGCCTTCACCCACCTGGCCCTGATCAACGCGGTCATCCACGTGGTCCGGGGCCAGCGCCGGCCGCGGCTGCCCCTGCCGCCGCCATAGGCGCGGCGCCGGGGCTTCCTGCCCGGCCGGCGGCGGGCCATGATGGTCCCAACGTCGAGGGGAGCGCGCAGTGGCGGAGATCATCAGGGCCGGGCTGATCCAGCAGCAGTGGACGGGTGACAAGGAGTCCATGGTCAGGGCCTCGGCCGACGCGATCGCGACGGCGGCGTCCGCCGGCGCCCAGGTCGTCTGCCTGCAGGAACTGTTCTACGGGCCCTACTTCTGCCAGGTGCAGGACGCCGACTACTACTCCTACACCGAGGCCATCCCCGGCGGGCCGACCACCGAGCTGATGTGCGAGCTGGCCCGGCAGCACTCGGTGGTCCTGGTCGTGCCCATGTACGAGGAGGAGCACCCGGGGCTGTACTACAACACCGCGGCCGTGATCGACGCGGACGGCACCTACCTGGGCAAGTACCGCAAAACGCACCTGCCGCAGGTCAAAGGGTTCTGGGAGAAGTTCTACTTCCGGCCCGGGAACCTGGGCTACCCGGTCTTCGACACCGCGGTCGGCCGGATCGGCGTGTACATCTGCTACGACCGGCACTTCCCGGAAGGCTGGCGGGCCCTCGGCCTGGCCGGCGCCCGGATCGTGTTCAACCCGTCCGCGACCAGCCGCGGCCTGTCGCAGTACCTGTGGCGGCTGGAGCAGCCCGCCGCCGCCGTGGCCAACGAGTACTTCATCGGCGCGATCAACCGGGTCGGCGTGGAACCCCTGGGCGACAACGAGTTCTACGGCCAGACCTACTTCGCCGACCCGCGCGGCCAGCTGGTTGGCGAGGCGGCGTCCGACACCGAGGACGAGGTGATCGTCCGCGACCTGGACATGGACCAGCTGGCCGAGGTGCGCGACCTGTGGCAGTTCTACCGTGATCGCCGCCCCGACCAGTACGGAAGCCTGGTCCAGCCGTGAACCGGCCAGGGCGGGAAGGAGAGCCCAGCCGTGAACCGGCCAAGGCGTGGAAGGAGAGCCCAGCCGTGAACCGGCCAAGGCGTGGAAGGAGAGCCCAGCCGTGAGCCTGCTGATCCAGGGCGGCACGGTGGTGTCGCCGTCGGGGGCCGTGCCGGCGGACGTGCTGGTCGGCGGCGAGAAGATCAGCGCGCTGGCCGCCCCGGGCAGCGAGACCGCGGTGGCCTGGGCCGCGACCGCGACCGCGATCATCGACGCGGACGGGCTCTACGTGCTGCCCGGCGGCATCGACGTGCACACCCACATGGAGATGCCGTTCGGCGGCACCTTCTCGGCGGACACGTTCGAGACCGGGACCCGGGCCGCGGCCTGGGGCGGCACGACCACGATCGTGGACTTCGCGGTCCAGGCCAAGGGCACCTCGCTGCTGGCCACCCTGGACAAGTGGCACGAGAAGGCCGACGGCCGCTGCGCGGTCGACTACGGCTTCCACATGATCGTCTCCGACGTCAACGACTCGTCGCTGAAGGAGATGGAGTCCTGCATCGGGGCGGGCGTGAACAGCTTCAAGATGTTCATGGCCTACCCGGGGGTGTTCTACGCGACTGACGGGGAGATCGTCCGGGCCATGACCCGGGCGGCCGAGACCGGCGCCGTGATCATGATGCACGCCGAGAACGGCATCGCGATCGACCAGCTGGTGGCCCAGGCCCTCGCCGCGGGGAAGACCGACCCGGTCCAGCACGGCCTGACCCGGCCGCCGGAACTCGAGGCGGAGGCCACCCACCGGGCCATCACGCTCGCCGGGGTGACCGGCTCGCCGCTGTACATCGTCCACCTGTCGGCCGCCCAGGCCCTCCAGGCCGTCGCCGAGGCCCGGGACACCGGCCAGAACGTGTTCGCCGAGACCTGCCCGCAGTACCTGTACCTGTCCCTGGACGACCTGGCCCGGCCGGATTTCGAGGGGGCCAAGTACGTGGCGTCGCCGCCGCTGCGGCCCCGCGAGCACCAGGGCTCGCTGTGGCGCGGGCTGCGCACCAACGACCTGTCCGTGGTGTCCACCGACCACTGCCCGTTCTGCTTCAAGGAGCAGAAGGAGCTGGGCCGCGGCGACTTCTCCAAGATCCCCAACGGGATCCCCGGGGTCGAGCACCGGATGGACCTGCTGCACCAGGGCGTCGCGGCCGGGGAGCTGTCGCTGGCCCGCTGGGTCGAGGTGGCGTCCACCACGCCGGCCCGGATGTTCGGGCTCTACCCGCGCAAGGGCATCATCGCGCCCGGGTCGGACGCGGACATCGTCTTGTACGACCCGCGGGCCACGCAGGTCCTGTCGGCGGTCACGCACCACATGAACGTGGACTACTCGGCCTACGAGGGCTTGCCGGTCACCGGGCAGGTGCGGACCGTGCTGTCCCGCGGCTCGGTGGTGATCGACGGCGGTGAGTACCACGGCCGCACCGGCCACGGCCAGTTCCTGCGCCGTGAGCTTTCGTCATACCTGATCTGAACCCGACGGGGGAACCGATGGACTTCGGGCTGGTCCTGCAGACCGACCCGCCTGCCAGTCGCGTGGTGCAGACCATGCGGCGGGCGGAGGGCGAGGGCTTCCGGTACGGCTGGACGTTCGACTCGCACGTGCTGTGGCAGGAGCCGTTCGTCATCTACTCGCAGATCCTCGCGGCCACCTCGGACCTCACGGTCGGCCCCATGGTGACGAACCCGGGCACCCGGGACTGGTCGGTCACCGCGTCCCTGTTCGCCACGCTCAACGACATGTTCGGCAACCGCACCGTGTGCGGCATCGGCCGCGGCGACTCGGCCCGCCGGGTCATCGGCCAGCCGCCGGTCAGCCTGGCCACCATGGCCGAGGCGATGCACGTGATCAAGGGCCTGGCTGAGGGCCGCGAGGTGATGCTGCACGGCGCGCCGATCCGCATCCCCTGGGTCCGCGACGGCTCGCTGGAGATCTGGATGGCCGCCTACGGCCCGAAGGCGCTGGCCCTGGTCGGCCAGCAGGCGGACGGTTTCATCCTGCAGACCGCCGACCCGGACATCGCGCGCTGGACGGTGGGGGCGGTCCGGGACGCGGCCCGCGCGGCCGGCCGGGACCCGGGGGAGATCACGATCTGCGTGGCCGCGCCCGCCTACGTCGGCGGCGACCTGGAGCACCAGCGGGATCAGCTGCGCTGGTTCGGCGGGATGGTCGGCAACCACGTCGCCGACCTGGTCGCCCGCTACGGCGATGACGGGCCGGTGCCCCGCGAGCTGACCGACTACATCAAGGGCCGCGGGGGCTACGACTACGCCCATCACGGCCGGGCCGGGAACCCGTCCGCGGACTTCGTGCCGGACGCCATCGTGGACCGTTTCTGCCTGCTCGGGCCGGCCAGCGCGCACGCCGACCGGCTGCGCGAGCTAGCCGGGATCGGCGTGGACCAGTTCGCCGTGTACCTGATGCACGACCAGCCCGCCCAGACGCTCGCCGCGTACGGCAAGGAGATCATCCCGGCTCTGGCCTGACCCGCCGCGGACGGGAAGATGACCCGCAAATGCGGCCCTTGACGAGGCTCTTTTATTGCCCCAACGGTCTTTTCGGTGTGATCCTTTTCATAGGCCCGGGTTGTGGGTTCGGGCCACGAGTGCCGCCATCTCGGGCATTCTGGGGTCCCGCAAGCACCCCGCGTTCGCGATGACCGCCGCCTTCCGCGCGGCCTGGCGCCCTGTCCCCGTGCCGCATCCGACGCCGCTGGCCTGCCCCCGCATCCCCTGGGTGGCTGGTCTGTGCCCGGGGTGGGAACCGACGGCGCGCAGCGCCCGACCGAAGGCTCATGTTGTCCCTCAGCAGACGGGCTCCCCTCCACCGCAAGACCCTCTCCCGCAAGACCTTGTCCCGCAACACCCCCAGGATCACGATCATCGCCGCGGGCTCGGCCCTGGCCCTGGCGGGCCTCACCGCCGGCGCCGTGGCGGTGTGGCCGGGAACCGCACCGGCCGCGTCGGCCAGTGTCGCCGGCGCCTCCTTCGCCGGGACGGCGGGCCAGCCCCAGGCAGTTGCGGCCGGCACCCTGGCCGGCGCGGCGGCCCGGGACAACGGGCTGGCCCAGTCGGCGCAGGATCTCAAGGCCCGTGAGGCCGCGGCCCGGCAGGCCGCCGTGCGCCAGGCCATCGCCCGCCAGCGGGCCCGGCGGGCCGCGGCGGCCCGGCAGGCCGCGGCCGCCGCGAAGGCCGCGGCCCGGGCGGCTCACACCGCGCAGCAGGCCTCCGCCGCCCCGGCGGCCGCCAGGCCGGCCACCCCGTCCGGCTCGCCGCAGCAGATCGCGCAGGGCATGCTCGGGTCGTTCGGCTGGTCCGCGTCCCAGTTCAGCTGCCTGCTGCCGCTGTGGAACGGGGAGAGCGGGTGGAACGTCTCGGCCAGCAACCCGTCGTCCGGCGCGTACGGCATCCCGCAGGCGCTGCCGGGCAGCAAGATGGCCAGCGCCGGAGCGGACTGGCAGACGAACGCGGCCACCCAGATCCGGTGGGGCCTGGGTTACATCCGGTCGGTGTACGGCTCACCCTGCGGTGCCTGGTCCCACGAGCAGGCCTACGGCTGGTACTAGCCAGCCGCTGGCCCGGTGGCGGGACGGCCCGGCGATCCCGGGCTGTCCCGCTGCCTCACCCCGCCAGCTCGCTCCCGTCACATCGGCCCCGCCCATCGTGGTGTGATGTATATCACATGACCTTAATTCGTAATTAAGGTCATGTAAACGGTGAATACCCGGCAGGGTGATAGCCGCAAGCACCCTGCGTGCGAGATGGCCGCCCTGAGCCGCCCGGCGCCCTGTCCCCGCGTCACGTCCGTACGCCGCTGCCCTCCCTGCAGATTTTCGCTGGTAGCTGGCATGTGTCCCGGGTGAAAGCTGAGCGCGTGAGCTCGCGCCGACCGAAGGTTTCCCTTGTCCCGATTTAGGACATCCCTGCGCACGTATCCGAGGCTCTGCCTGAGCCTGACCGCGGCGGGCAGCGCCGTCGCCGCGGCGGTGATCACCCTCAGCGCCGCCCCGGGCGGCCAGCCCGCCGCCGCCCATCACGCGGCCGGCCCCGCCGCCGCCACGGCCGTGGCCCCCGCGATCTCCCGGCCCCTGGCCACCCTGACCTCGGCCGCCATCTCGCAGCGCCAGGCCAACTACCGCACCGCCCAGCGGATGATGCCGCGCTTCGGGTGGGGCAAGCGGCAGTGGGGGCCGCTGCAGAAGCTGTGGAACCGGGAAAGCGGCTGGAACAAGTACGCCCGGAACCCGTACTCGGGTGCGTACGGCATCCCGCAGGCCGTGCCGGGCAGCAAGATGGCCAGCGCCGGCAACCACTGGCGGACCAACGCCACGACCCAGATCCGCTGGGGCCTGCGCTACATCAAGAGCCGCTACGGGCGCCCCCGCGTCGCGTGGGACCACGAGCTGGCCTACGGCTGGTACTGAGTCCCGGGGTGGGCCCGGCCGGCAACCTGGCTGGCCGGGCTCACGATAGATCAGTCAGCGTCACTATCTGTAACAATATTGTTACTACCCGAAACTGTGTTCTGCTGGTACTGTACCAACAGTAGGGACTACAGGCGCCCGCACGCAGCGGGCTCGGGGGATCCATGGACGAGCCAAAGTACCGGGAGATCGCCGCCGACCTCGAGAGCAAGGTCAGGTCGGGGGAGATGAAGGCCGGGCAGCGCCTGCCGTCCGATGCGGAACTCGGCGCGATCTACGCCGCATCCCGGAACACGGTCCGGCAGGCAACCCAGTTCCTGCTCACCCGGGGTGTCCTGGAAAAGCAGCCCAGTGGCGCGACCCTGGTCCGCAAGAAGATCGACCCATTCCGGACCATCGTCAGCGCAGACACGGGCTTCGGGGGATTCGAGGGACCTGCGTACGCCTCCGACATAGCGGCCCGCAACCGCAGGCCAGCGGTAACCACGCCACGCGTCGAAATCCAGGAAGCCTCCGCGGCCATCGCCGATGAACTCGGGCTCGGCCAGGGAGTACCGGTGATCATCCGTCATCAGGAGCGTTTCATCGATGACGAACTCTGGTCCCTGCAGACGAGTTACTACCCGATGACCTTCGTGGAACGGGGCGCCGCCCAGCTTCTCGCGGTCAGGGACATCGCGGGCGGGATCCGCCAGTATCTCGCCGAGACGCTCGGCATCGAGGAGATCGGCTCGTACGACACCATGACAGTCCGTGCGCCTAATGCGGGTGAAGCGGACGCCTTCAATCTTCCCCATGACGGCCGGATCGCCGTGTTCGAGGCGCGCCTGGCTCGGGGTTGACGCCTCCCGGCAGCCCGTCCGGCTGACGGTCACCATTTACCCCGCTGACCGCAATGAATTCTCCATGAAGACCGGGGAATTGGCCGAAAATGATCTGCGGGCCGGCACGGCCTGAGTGGTGCCCGCACTAGCCGCCGGTGGCGGCTCACCGTCGGCTTCCGGTAGCTCCCATTGAATACCGCAAGCACCTGGATCCGGGCACGCCCAGGACGGTGACAGGCGGGGAGGTGAGCCTGTGGGCGCGAGCATCGTGCAGGTGGCAGCCGTGCTGGGCAGTCTCTCTGCGTTCGTGACGGCACTAGCCGCGGGAGCCTGGTGGGCGTACAAGCGCGGCCAGGACGCGGGGCGTAAGCAAGCCCGCCTGGAGCGGCTGGAGGAGGAGATACGCGGGAAGCAGTTGCCGCGCGGGTCCTTAGTAGGTCCGCGGCGGGTCGTCCAGCGGGGGCTCGAGGAACGTGGCCCGGGCGCCTTCGAGCCAGTCGGCCAGTCCCCGGGGTGCGTGATGAGTCACGTCCCGCACGTGCGAGGTGAGCTGCCCCGCCCCGCCCGCGCGGATCCAGGCGAACAGCTCCAGCATGCCCTCGGCGTCCCAGGGCGCCATGCCTGAGCCCAGCAGTTCCTCCCGGGCCCGGTCTTCCGGGAGGTCGGAATAGCGCACGCGGCGGGCGAACACCGCCGAGATCCGGGCGGCCACGTCCGCGTAGCTGAGGGACTCCGGGCCGGTCAGCGTGAACACCCGGGCCTCGTCGCCGGGCGCGGGGGCCGGGCCGGTCAGCGCCTGGGCGGCCACGTCGGCCACGTCCGCGGCGGCCACGAAGCCCACATGGCCGTGGCCGGCCGGGGCGTACAGCGATGCTTCCTGGCGGATGGCCTGCGCGGCCGGCAGCAGTATCTCCATGAACGGCGCGGGGGCCAGGTAGCTGGCCGGCAGGCCGGTCGCATCCAGGTGCCGGGCGATCTCGCGGTGACTGCGCATGAAGCGCACGTCGCAGCCGGGGTCGGCGAAACCGTCGGCGGCCATCTTCACCACATGCGGCCCGTGGCCCGCCGCGACCAGCGCGTCGATGAAGATGATCTCCAGTTCGGCCTGCTCCTCGCTGGACGGGCTGAGCAGGAAGACCCGGTCGAAGGCCTGCAGCGCCTCCGCGGCGGGCGGCTCGTCGAGCGTGCCGACCAGGTTCTCGCCCGGGCCGGGCAGGTCGAGGCCCTTGGCCTCCACCCGCACCATCGCGACCGCCTCGGCCCGGACGTCAGCCAGCGCCTCCAGCAGGCGGTAACCCACTCTTCCGGTCGCTCCGGTCACCAGGATCACGGGCCGCCTCCTCCTGCGCTGTCTTAAGGGCACCTTACGGGAGCCCCACCTGGGTGCGCCGGGCGCGTCCCCGACGTACGTTGGTTGCGTGGCAGAAGCGGTGATGCGGCGCTGCCGGTGAGACTGCCGCGCGTGCGGGGGCCGAGCCGGGCTGCCTGGCGCAGGTGGTCAGTCGTGGCGGGCGGGACCGCCCTCCTGTGCGCGCTCCCGGCGGTGATCGCGGCGCTCCCGGTGCCTGCCTCCCCGATCAGCGCGCCGGCCCTGCGGGCCCGGATCCTGGCCTCGGCGGGCGTGCCCTACCAGGGATACGCCGAGAGCACCGTGAACCTGGGCCTGCCGGAACTTCCCGACCTGCACAACGTCAGCCAGCTGCTGGACGGCACCACCGACCAGTACGCCTGGTACTACTCCCCGGCTTACTGGCGGGCCGACGACGTGACCGGGACGGGGGAGAGCGACACCTATGCCGACGGCGGGGTGACGTACCTGTGGAACTACGGGACCAACCTGCTCACCCAGGTCACCGGCGCGGAGCCGGTCCGGCTGCCGCGGGCCCCCGACCTGCTCCCGCCCGCGCTGGCCCGGCGGCTGCTGGACACCGCGGGCCGCGCGGACCAGATCACGCGGCTGCCCGCCCGCCGGATCGCCGGGGTGGATGCGGCCGGCCTGCGGCTCGTCCCCGCTGGGGGCGATACCACGATTGGCATGGTGGAGATCTGGGCCGACCCGGCCAGCGGGCTCCCCGTCGCAGTGCAGATCTCCGGCCGTGGCGCGGCGGCGCCCGTGCTGGTCAGCACGTTCCTCGAGCTGAGCCGGGCCCGGCCAGGCCTCGCCGCGGTCCTTCCGCACCCGGCGCCCGGCGTCGGGCTCACCACGACCCGGCTGCCGGACGTGGACGGCGTGCTGAACGGTGACGGTGACGGCGACCACGACGGCACCCCGTTCCCGCCCCGGCTGGGAGGCCTGCGCCACGTGGCTCTCCCGGGCAGCCCGCCGGGCATAGCGGTCTACGGCACGGGGTTCTCCCGGTTCGTGCTGCTCCCCCTGCCCCGGGGCGTCGGCACGGATGCGCTCAACGCCGCGATCCAGGCCGGGGCGGACAGCGTGACGCTCCCGGGAGCCGGCGGGGAGCAGGCGGCGGGGGGCCCGCCGGCGGGGGAGCAGGTGCCGCGCCGGCCAGCGCGCTGATCCGCACGCCGCTGCTGTCCGTTCTGATGGTGAGGGCCGGGTTCCATCATGCCGTGTTCCTGTTCACCGGCGCGGTGACCCCGGCGGTGCTGGAGAACTCGGCCAGCGACCTGGTCACCAGGCTGTCGCACAGGATGAGGTTCCCCCGGTGATCGTTACGCGCGGTCTCACCAAGCGTTACGGGCCCCTGCTCGTGGTGGACCAGGTGGACCTGGACGTCCGGGAGGGTGACCGGTACGGGTTCCTCGGGCCCAACGGCTCCGGGAAGACCACCGTGGTCCGGATGCTGCTGGGCCTGGTCTACGCGACCAGCGGCGAGATCACGGTGCTGGGCCAGCCGGTGCCGAAACGGGCCGCCGAGGTGCTGCCCTCGATCGGCTCGCTGGTGGAGGGGCCCTCCGCGTACGGCCACCTGTCCGGCCGGGCCAACCTGGCCCTGATCGACGCGGCCGGCAAGTCCGGGAGCCGCCGGACCCGGCGCAGCCGGATCGCCGCCACCCTGGACCGGGTCGGCCTGGGCGGCATCGACAATCGCCCGGTCAAGAGGTACTCCCTCGGCATGCGCCAGCGGCTCGGCCTGGCCGCCGCCCTGCTGCGTACCCCGAGGCTGCTCATCCTCGACGAGCCGACCAACGGCCTGGACCCGCAGGGCATCCGGGAGATCCGCGATCTGCTGATCGAGCTGAACGCGGCCGGCACCACGGTCTTCCTGTCCAGCCACCAGCTCAGCGAGGTCGAGCAGCTCTGCACCCGGGTCGGGATCGTGGACCGCGGCCGGCTCGTCCGGCAGGACGACCTGGATACGCTGCGCGCGCTGACCGGGCGGTCGATCGTCCGTACCCCCGATACCGACCGGGCCCGTGAGGTGCTGGACGGCCAGATCGAGCTCGCGCAGGCCGGCCGGCTGATCATCGCGGACCCGGACACCGCCGCGCTCAACTCGCGCCTCGTCGCCCACGGGGTGCGGGTCACCGAGATCGCCGCGGAGCGGCGGTCGCTGGAGGACGTGGTGCTGTCGGTCACCGGCTCAGGCTCGGACCGTGTTGACGTGATCGGCGGTGATGGCCGGTGATCCGCGTCGAGCTGGTGAAGCTGGCGCGCCGGCCGCGCAGCTGGGTGAGCCTCGCGCTGCTCTGCGGCCTGCCCGTGCTCGTGGCGGTGTTCGTCGCGGTCACCCATCTGGCGCCGCCGCCGGGCCAGGGCCCGGCGCTGCTGTCCGCGGTGCTGTCCAGCGGGTCGCTGTACCCGGCCGCGGCGCTGGCGATCGTGCTGCCCATCTTCCTGCCGGTGGCGGTCGCGGTGGTGGCCGGCGACTCCATCGCCGGCGAGGCCGGCTCGGGCACGCTGCGCTACCTGCTGGCCCGGCCGGTGGGGCGGACCAGGCTGCTGGGCGCCAAGCTGATCGCGCTCATCGTCTTCACGCTGTCCGCGGTGATCCTGGTCGCGGTGACCGCCTACCTGACCGGGATCGCGCTGTTCGGCGCCAAGCCGGTGGCCGCGACGCCCGGGGGACTGACCACCTCGAACATCGCGGCGACCTCGCTGTCCGGCAGCGGGCTGACGCCGGCGGAGATCACGCTGCGGACGCTCGGGGCGGTCGCCTTCATCGCGGTGTCGATGCTGGGCGTGGGCGCGATCGCGCTGTTCCTGTCCACCATCACCGACTCGGCCCTCGGTGCCGCCCTGGGGGCGCTGGCCGCCCTGATCACCAGCGAGGTGCTGGTTACGCTCAACGCCGCCTCGGCGGTCAGCCCCTATCTGCCCACCCGGTACTGGCTGGCCTGGATCGACTTCTTCCGCGACCCCATCGTCTGGCGGAACATCGAGCGCGGCTTCGCGGTGCAGGGCGTGTACGTGCTGGTGTTCCTCGCCGCGTCCTGGGCGCACTTCGCCACCAAGGACATCACCAGCTGAGCCCGGTCCGGGCCTGCCAGCCCGGGGCCCGGCTCAGCCGGCGCTGGCGGACAGCGCGCACACCCGGTTCCGGCCCGCCTCCTTGGCCCGGTACAGGGCATGGTCGGCGGCGGCCAGCAGCTCGTCCAGGTCGCGGCGGGACGAACCGAGGGCGGCCACGCCGATGGAGATCGTGACCTGGCTGCCCGCGCCGCCGGCCACGGGGGTGACGATCCGGGAGATCTTCTCGCGCAGCCGCTCGGCGATCTGCCGGGCCTCCGCCACGTCGGTGCCGGGCAGCAGGATGCAGAACTCCTCACCGCCGAACCGGCCGGTGAGGTCGCCGTCACGCAGCAGCGAGTTCAGGGTGCTGGCCACGGTGGCCAGCACGGCGTCCCCGGCCAGGTGACCGAAGCTGTCGTTGACGTGCTTGAAGTGATCGATGTCGGCGATGGCCACGGACAGCGGTGCCCGGGCCCTGGCCGCCCGTGCGGTCTCCAGCCGGGCTTCCCGCAGCCAGGTCCCGACGTTGAGCAGCCCCGTCTTGGCGTCGATGCGGGACGCGTCAACCAGCTGGGCGTGCCGGAAGGATCGGTGCAGCAGGGCCACCAGCGGGAGCGCGCCGAGCGACAGGAACGGGCTGGGGATGACGGCGCGGGCGACCATGATGCCGACCGACAGCTCGGCCGCGTCGTGGAACAGGGGCTCGCGCGAGAACAGGTTCTCCCGCACGCTGGCACCCGGGTCAGCCCCCTTGACCGCGGTCATCACCAGGACCTTGTTGACCGCGGACTTCAGCACGCCGCACGAGGCCGCGGCCAGCGTCCAGGCCAGCACCCGGGCCTGGGGGCCGGGAGCGGCCGCGACGGCGAGCGGCGCGATCACATGGAACACCGCCGAGGCCGCGCCGTACGACAGGCCGACCGCCGCGGCCGTGAACACCCGGCGGTGCACCAGCGTGGCCCGCACGCGCCACTGCACCAGCGCCATCCGCGGGATCGGGACCAGGAGCGCGTAGAGCGGGGGCAGCAGGAGGGCGAGCGGAAGCTCCCAGATCGCGTGCACGTCCTTGACCAGCCCCGCCGGCTCGCCGGCCAGACGGGTCAGCTCCACCGTCAGCAGGTTGCAGGCGAGCAGGACCCCCGCGAGCTCCAGGTCGGCGCCGTGGACCCGGGTGGACGCGGCACACAGCCCGATGACCGCGAGGTCCGCGGCGATCACGGCCGCGATGAAAGCCCGTAACCAGCCGGGAAGGGCCCCGGTCTGCCACCGGTGACGGTAAGCGATAATCCGATTTCTCACTGTAATGGCATTACCGCCCATTTGTTACGCTCTGGGCATATGGATCTGAACTCCTAGCCGGGTGACTTCCGTGAAGGAGGAGGTGGCTGGCATGCGCGGCGAAGGCTGGACATAACGGCAGGCCGGTAATGGCGGGGACGCCGCGGTTCGCTAGCCACACGCGTGCCCCGCCGTATCGCGCACCGCAGGCTCCCCCGGATGTATCCCTTAATAAGGTAATGAACGTTGGCGGATATGTCACCAGCCGGAACCGTCTGTGCTGGTCGTTTTACGACGACTCGTCCTGATATTACTTTGAAGTGCGGAGGAGTTCCTGGTTCCTGAATGGCCGTCCGGGTGTCCCGGCCGGCGGCCAGGAGCCGGCGGGCAGGGAGCCGGCGGCCAGAGCCGGCGGCAGGAGCCGGCTCCCTGGCCGCGCCGCCGCTACCGAGCCCCCGGGCCTGCCGCCCCGCGCGGGGCTGGCGCGTTCGCCGCGAACCAGGCGTCCAGCGAGTCCAGTTCCGCGACAAGCCGGCGGGCGAACTCGGTCGCCCAGTAGTGCGTCTCGCGCGGGAACCGCCGGACCTCACGGCGGCTCACGTAGCCGGCATCCTCGAGATGACGCAGCCGGTCGCGCATGACCTTCCAGGTGAGCCGGTGCCCGTCACTGGCCTGCTCGTTGATCGCGTCCAGCAGATCGGTGGGCCTGGTGTCCCCCTCGGCCAGATTGGCCAGAATGGCCAGATCCCACCGTCCCCTGATGCTGGCCAGGAAGCGCATGAAGTGCTGCCAGTTCACCGCGGGCCTCCGGCCGGCCTGTGCCGTATTCCGCGGGACGATCTCCGGCTAGCCCCGCCTGCACGGTCACGCCACCGGCCGGTAGTGTGACGGCGGGCGCGGCCCGGCAATTCCGGTGGCCGGCCAGGAAAAGGATCATCGCGAGGCTGGGAGCAATTCATAGTTGTCCAGGAAAACATAGCTGCCGGGGGCAGGCCGGAACTGTGAGTTCCCATCACGCTGCGGGCACGGGCAGGTACCTTGCCCGGGGACAGTGAGTACCGCGATGGCGGACCCGGCTGAGGCCGCGTGGCGAAGGCGGAATGAGCTCAGCGACCTCCTGCTGAGCTGCAGGTCGAAGATGGTCAGGCGGGACGGGGACGGCCAGGAGAGGAGCCTGCGGCAGCAGGATGTCGCGGACCTCGTCGGCATCAGTGCCCGGTACTACGCCTCGTTCGAGCGCGGCGAGATCGCTAAACCCGGCGCCCGCCTCGTCGAGTCCGTGGCCGCTGCGCTGCACATGAACGAGGCCCAGCGCTCCGCCCTGCACGTGCTGGCCCTGGGGCATGACCCGCCCATGCTGGCCCGGCCGGCCGGGTTCCCGGCGCACCCGCCGGTGGTCCCGCTGGCCCTGCGGGACCTGGTCCGGCGGCTGGATCCCACGCCGGCGGCCATCACCGACGAGATGTGGACCGTCCTGGCCCGCAACGCGGCGATGACCCGCTGGGTGGGGAAGTACTTCGACCAGGTGCCGCCCGATCAGCAGAACCTCATCCTGTACCTGTTCAGTGCCGAGGCCCGGCAGCTCCTGCCCGACGTGGACGCCGACCGGCAGGCGGCCGTGGCCGGGCTGAGGTACCAGTACGCGCGGAACGTCGCCAGCCCCCGGTTCGCCGCCCTGGTCGACCGCCTCCTTGCCACCGGCCAGGAGGCACGGGCCCTGTGGAAACGCCATGACCTGGATATCCCGCGAAAGCTGTACCATTTCCGGATCCAGGCCGGGCACGGGCCGATGGCGGAGGTCAACGTGGTCTTCACGGCGCTGTCGGCGCGGCTGTCGCTCCTGGTCGCCATGCTCCCGGAAGGCTCCGCAGGTCCCGGTTAGCGCGCCGGGCAGTGCGGGTGGTCCCGTGCGCATCACCGGCCAGGAGGCCTAAGGGGATGTCTAGCCGCAGTCCGATGCGGTCGGCGCGTGGACCGGCCCGGAACCCAGGGCCTGCAGCACCATGGCGGTAACGGCCGGGCTGGTCGGCAGCTGGGAGTGGCTGATCTGCACGGCCGGGCAGACCGACTGGATGGGCACGTTGAGCGCCCCGGCCAGCCGCGCGGAGTCCGGCGGGGTGACAGTCCTGTCGTCGGTGCTCCACAGCGACAGCCAGCGTGGCCGGGCCGGCACCGCGGTGGCGTTCAGGCGGCTGAGCAGCCTGCTGCCCGGTACCAGCTGCTGGCACGCGGCCGGGCACGCGCCGGGCACGAACGCCTCGGCCGCCGAGGCCAGCTGGGCGCCGTGGAACGGGGAGCCCAGCGTGACGACCCGCCGGGCCTTGTGCGTGCCCCCGTCGTCGCGGGCCCACAGCAGGGCGGTAACCCCGCCCGCCGAGTAGCCGATCACGTCCACCGACGGCGCACCGCCGCGCAGGGCCCGGTTGACCGCGCTATTCAGCACGCCGGCGTCGGCGATCAGGCTGCCGGTGCCGTTGCCCGGCAGGTGCAGCACGGTCGCTTGCCGCCCGGCCGCCCGGATACGGCGCGCCAGCACCGACAGCGATCCCGTGCTCCCCCCGTACCCGGGCACCAGCAGCACCGGCCCGGGACGGTCCTGCGCCGGCTGGCCCGCCGCCGGGGGAGCGGCGCGGGCCCCGCCGCCGGAGACCAGCGCGGCGACCACGGCCACCACCACGAGCACGGCGGCCACCCCGGCCACGCCGGCCATGAACAGGCGGCGGCGCGGGGAGAGCCGGCCGAGGAATGAGGTCATCGGGGGACCCCGGGCAGGCTGACCACGCCTGTGGCGGTGGTGCCCGTGGTGGCGGTGCCCGTGGCAGTGGTGCCTATGGTGACGGCGCCCATCCTGGTAAGGGTCACGGACTCCCCATGATGTGCCGGTAGGTGCCCGCCGCCGCGGCCGCGGGATCGCCCGCCCGGAGCGCGGCCAGGATCTCGTCGTGCTGGCGGGCGGGCTCCGTGTGCGTGCGCGCGACTCTGGGTCCGCCGTGCAGGGAAGCCCACAGCAGCCGCATCATCGACAGCAGCAGCGGACTGCGGGCGTACTCATACACGGTGAAATGAAACTCCCGGTTCAGGCCCGCGTACTGCGGGCCGTCCTGCCCGCCGGGCCCGGCGGCGAGCGCGCGCATCTGGTCGTTCAGCTCTTCCAGCCGGGCCAGGCCGGCCGCGTCAATCTTGCGCGCGGCCAGCGACGCGCCGAGCGACTCCAGTGCCGCCCGGATCTGGAAGTTCTCGTCAACCGGGCCATCATCCGGCTCCACCACGGTGAACCCGCGGTGCGTGTCGCCGATCACCAGGCCCTCGGACTCCAGCCGCCGCATCGCCTCGCGCACCGGCGTCTGGCTGACCTGGAACCGCTGGGCCAGGTCGCGCTGCCGCAACTGCTCGCCGGCGGCCAGCTCCCCGGTAACGATCTGCTCCCGGATCAGCGCCGCGACCATGTCCGTCTTGCTCACGTAGCCGGGCCTGGCGGCGGCCGGGCCCGCGCCGCACTCGGCTGCCCGCACTCCGGCTGCCCGCACTCCGGCTGCCCGCACTCCGGCTGCCCGCGCTCCGGGTGCCGATGGCCGGCATGCCCGCGCTGGCCGTGGTCATGTGCCGCCTCCGTTCGTGACCAGTTCCGGCACGCAGGCCGGGGGAGCGGCAGGCACGCCGGGGGAGCGGCAGGCGCGCCCGGCCAGTCCCGCACCGGGGGAGCCACTCGGATTTGGTATACCATATGTCCGGGACGCGTGGCGGGCAGTGAGCGGGCCGTAATATCCGGCCTGCTCCCGGGGTGTGACGCGGTGATGATCGCCCGTCCCGGGTCGCGCCCACACGGCCGGCCCGGGACCATACGGCCGGCCCCGGGACCATACGGCCGGCCCGGGACCGAACGGCCGCCCCCGGGACCGCGCGGCCGGCCCGGGACCGCGCGGGACAAACCTGCCCTATCCGGGCAGGCCACCAGCCTTCCGCCACACTGATAATTTGGTATACCATCCTGCCAGCGCGCCACCCGGAAGCGGCCAGCCAGGCATTGGAAGGGGTTTGCGGTGAATCTTCAGCTGGGCGGAAAGGTGGCCCTGGTCACCGGCGCCGGCAAAGGTATTGGCTGGCAGGTCCCTGGGCATCCCCGCGCCGCAGGATGCCGCCGCCATTACCGCACGGCCGGGCGGGCGCACTACCACGCAGCCGGCCGGGCGCACCGCGAGTGCGGACCGGCAGGACACTGGCCGTGCAGCTGACCAGCGCGATCCGGATCAGCCGGCCTGCTCCCGAAGTCCTGGATGCGCTGCTTGACGCCGGGACCGTCGCCGCCTGCCTGCCGGGCAGCCGTCTCATCGGCGAGGTCGCGGAGAGCACGTACGCCGGGGAACTGCATCTGCAGATCGGCCCGGTGCGGACGGTCTACGCCGGCACCGTGCGTCTCGACGATGCTGACCGGGATGCCGGCACCGCCAGCCTGCACGCGTCCGGATGGGAGCGCGGCGGCCAGGGCCGGGCGGATGCCAGCGTGACGCTGCGGGTGGAATCGCGCGGGGCCAGCACCCGGGTGCTGATCAGCGCCGACCTGATGGTCCGGGGCAACGCCGCCGAGTACGCGCCGGGCGCGATCGGCGACGTCGGCCAGCGTCTCGTCGAGCAGTTCGCCGGCAACGTCGAGCGGCTGCTCGCCACCCAGGCCGGGGCGCCACCCGCCCGCACGGGGCCGCCGGCGTCCCGGGGCGACCGGAGGCTGCTCGCCCCCGCACTGCTGCTGGCCGGCGGGGTGCTGGCCGCCGGGGCCGTGGCCGGCGTGGCGGCGTGGCGGCGCAGTCACCAGCGCCCGGCCTCGTCCCTGCCCCCCGATTCCCCCTGGTCCTTCTCCCACGAAGGGGCACGCCTTGACTAATCCCACCGCCGAGGGCGCTCAGCCGGAGCTGAAGCCGCTGCAGATCGAGGCCAACGGCATCAACGTCATCACGGAACCGGAGCGCAAGGGCCATCCGCGCGACCTGTTCTGGCCGTGGTTCGCGGCCAACGTGTCGGTCCTCGGCCTGGGCTACGGCGCGTTCGTGCTCGACTTCGGTGTCTCGTTCTGGCAGGCGGTCATACTCGGGCTGACCGGGATCGTGGTCTCGTTCCTGCTCTGCGGGTTCATCGCGGTGGCCGGCAAGCGGGGCTCGGCGCCGACCATGGTCCTGGGCCGGGCCGCGTTCGGGGTCCGCGGCAACAAGCTCCCCTCGCTGATCTCCTGGCTGCTCACGGTGGGCTGGGAGACCGTGCTGATCATCCTGGCCACGCTGGCCACCGCCACCGTGTTCGAGCGGCTCGGCTGGGGCGGCGGCACCGGGGTCAAGGTGGTCGCGCTGATCGTGGTGAGCGCGCTGACCGTGGCCGGCGGGGTGATGGGCTTCGACCTCATCATGCGCATGCAGTCGGTGATCACCTGGATCACCGGGGTGCTGACCGTGGTGTTCATCATCCTGGTGGCCGGCAAGATCCACTGGCACACGGTGTCCGCCATCCCGGCCGGGTCCGCGCAGAAGTTCATCGGCGCGCTGGTCTTCGTGATGACCGGGTTCGGGCTCGGCTGGGTGAACGCCGCCGCGGACTACTCCCGGTACCTGCCGCGCCGCTCCTCGAGCCGGGGCGTGATCGGCTGGACCACGTTCGGGTCCTCCATCGCGCCGGTCTTCCTGCTGATCTTCGGCCTGCTGCTGGCCGGCTCGTCCGCCAAGCTCAGCACCGCGATCGGCGCGGACCCGGTCGGGGCACTGACCACACTGCTGCCCACCTGGTTCCTGGTGCCGTTCGCGTTCGTGGCAGTGCTCGGCCTGGTCGGCGGCTCGGTGCTGGACATCTATTCCTCCGGCCTGTCCCTGCTCACCCTGGGCCTGCCCATCCCGCGGTACGCCGCCGCGCTCATCGACGGCACCGTGATGGTGCTGGGCACCATCTACGTGGTGTTCGTGGCGCACAACTTCCTGAACCAGTTCGAGGGCTTCCTGATCACCCTGGGCGTGCCCATCGCCGCCTGGTGCGGGATCATGCTGGCCGACATCATGCTGCGCCGCAAGGACTACTCCGAGCCCGAGCTGTACGACCCGCGCGGCCGCTACGGCGACGTCCGGCTCGCCCCGCTGGCCATCATCGTGGTCGCGACCGTGATCGGCTGGGGCCTGGTCACCAACAGCTACGCCAGCTGGCTCACCTGGCAGGGCTATCTGCTCGGCCCGCTCGGCCTGGGCGGCAAGAGCGGCGCCTGGGCGTTCGCCAACCTCGGCGTGCTGGTCGCGCTGGTCCTCGGGTTCGCAGCCGCGTGGGCGTTCGATGTCGCGCCGGTCCGGGCCCAGGAGTCCCGGCCGGTACTCGCCCCGGCGGGCGCCGGATGAGTCATCCCCCTGGCTGCCTGGCCGTCATCGACATGCAGCGGGTGTTCGGCGAGCCGGGCAGTCCCTGGCTGGCGCCGCGGTTCGGTGAGGTCGTCAAGCCGGTCCGTGACCTGGTCGCGGCGTTCCAGCCGGACGTGGTGTTCACCCGGTTCGTCGCCCCGGCCATGCCC
>CAVYPZ010000003.1:0-3890444 GCA_963770535.1 uncultured Actinomycetes bacterium
GAGGGCGCGTGGCGGCGCTACTACGAAACGTGGCCGTTCGCGCTCCAGCCGCCGGGCGCGCGGATCTACGAGCTGGCCGCCGAGTTCGCCGCGGGCGCCGGGGACACGGTGGACGCGGCCACGTTCAGCAAGTGGGGCCCGGAGTTGGCCGCGCGGGTCCGGGCGGCGGGGCCCGCAGGCACGGGGAACGAGCTCGTGCTGGCGGGCGTCTCCACCGACTGCTGCGTGCTGTCCACCGCGGTGGCCGCGGCCGACGCGGGCGTCGCCGTGCGGGTGGTCGCGGACGCCTGCGCGGGAATCGATGACGACAGTCACCGGAAGGCACTGGACATCCTGCGCCTGTACGCCCCGCTGGTGGAGGTCGCGACCCTGGATGATGTCCTGGGACGATGACCGGGCGCCTCCACGACCGCGCGGCCGGCGCGCTGTACGGGCTGGCCGTGGGCGACGCGCTGGGCATGCCCACCGAGTCGCTGCCCCGGCCGCAGATCGTGGCCCGGTACGGCCCGCTGCTGGGGGACTTCCAGCCCGGCGCGGCTGACCAGCCGCTCGCCCCCGGCCTGCCCGCCGGGACCGTCACCGACGACACCGAGCAGGCGCTGCTGCTGGCGGACCTGATCATCGAGGGGGACGGCGCGGTCGATGAGGCGGAGTTCGCCCGCCGCCTGCTCGCCTGGGAACAGGACATGCGGGCCCGCGGCTCGCTGGGCCTGCTCGGCCCGTCCACCAAGCGCGCGCTCGCCGCGCTGCTCGCCGGGACCCCGATCACCGAGACCGGCCGGGCCGGCACCACGAACGGCGCGGCCATGCGGATCACCCCGGTAGGCGTGGCCACCCCCGCCGGGAACCCGGGCCTGCTGACCGAGCGGGTGGTGTCGGCCAGCCGGGTCACCCACAACACCGGGGTCGCGCTGGCCGGGGCGGCCGCGGTGGCCGCGGCGGTCAGCGCCGGCGTGGACGGCGCGACCGTGCCGGACGCGATCGGTGCCGCGGTGGCCGCCGCCCGGCTGGCCGCAGGCCGCGGCCGGTGGGTCGCGGCCGCCGACGTGGCGGCGAGGATCACCTGGTCCACCGGGCTGACCGCCGGACGGCCGGAGGCCGAGGTCCTGCACCTCGTGGACACGCTGGTCGGCACCAGCCTGGCCACCCAGGAGTCGGTGCCCGCCGCGTTCGCGCTGCTGGCCGCAGCACCTGACGACCCGTGGCTGGCCTGCCGGATGGCGGCCTCGGCCGGCGGGGACACGGACACGATCGCGGCCATGACCGGCGCGATCGGCGGCGCCTGCCACGGCGCGGCGGCCTTCCCGGAGCGGGCCCGGGTCACGGTCACGGCGGTCAACGGGCTGCGGCTGGACGAGGTGGCGGCGGCCCTGCTCGCGGTGCGCGGCTCGTGACCATCCAGCGACTGCTCTACCTCGGCAACGTCGTGGTGGACATCGTCCTGGACGTGCCGGCGCTGCCGGACCGCGGCGGTGACGTGCTGGCCCGCTGGTCCCGGCTCACGCCGGGCGGCGGGTTCAACGTGATGGCCGCGGCGGCACGGCAGGGGCTGCCCGTCGCCTACGCGGGCGCGCACGGCACCGGGCCGTTCGGCGACCTGGCCCGCGCCGGGCTGGCCGCCGAGGGCATCGAGGTGCTGCAGCCGCCCACGCCGGGCCTGGACACCGGCGTGGTGGTCGCCGTCGTGGACGACACGGGAGAGCGGACGTTCGTGACCAGCCCCGGCGCGGAGGCCACGCTGACCGCGGCGGATCTGTCCGGCGTGACGGCCCGGCCCGGCGACGCGGCGGGCCTGTCCGGCTACGGCCTCGTGCACCCCAGCAACCGCGGCGCACTGCTCGGCTGGCTGGCCGGCCTGCCGGCGGCGGCCACCGTCGTGTTCGACCCCGGCCCGCTGGTCATGTCCATCCCGCCGGAGGCGCTGGAGCGGGTGCTCCGCCGGGCCGACTGGCTGACCTGCAACGCGGCGGAGGCGGCCGCGCTGACCGGGGAGGCCACGGCGCCCGCGGCGCTTCGTGCGCTGGCGGCCCGCCTCGGCGGTGACAGCCGTCCCGGTGCGGGTGTGCTGCTCCGCACCGGACCGGACGGCTGCCTGCTGTCTTCTTTCTCCGCAACGAAGCCGCTTGCGGTGCCGGGCTTCCCGGTCACCGAACTGGATTCCAACGGAGCGGGCGACACCCACACGGGCGCTTTCATCGCCGCCCTGGCTTCCGGTGCGGATCCACCGGAAGCGGCCCGCCGGGCCAATGCCGCAGCGGCCATCTCGGTGACGCGGCGCGGGCCGGCTACGGCTCCTAACGCGAGTGAACTGGCACAGTTCCTTTCCCGTGCGTGATGAACACTTTCTCTGCGGTGGTGTAAGAAGACGCCAATCGTGGAATAGAGCACTGCGTAATTGATCAATTACGGGGGGAGATCAATGCCGGTGCAAACCACGGCACGAACGGCCGTTCGCCGCAAATCGGCGGCGACCGTACGTACCGGAGCAATTCGCAGCACAGCGGCCAGGAATGCCGCGAGCAATCGGAAGTCCAGGACCAGCACGAGGGCGACCGCCGCCAAGCCACGGCGCGGCGCGGCCACGGGGGCGAGGAGCATGCGCAGCACAGGAGCTGCCGCGAGGACCGTATCGTCCGCAGCGGTGAAGGTCGCCTCGTCGGCGACCCAGATGGCGGCGGCGGCCACCAAGGCCACCTCGTCAGCCAAGACCATGTCCACCGCCATGCAGGCGATGAACACCGCTACTAAGACGATGTCCACCGCCATGCAGGCCATGAACATGGCAACCAAGGCCATGTCGTCGGCGGCCAAGGTGCTGACGGGGGCGGCCGTGACGATCTCGGCCTCGCCCGCGCCAGCGGGACGGAGCCGTACCGCGGCGAAGGCCAAGAGCCCGGCCAGGTCCCGGACGGCAGCCAAGGCCAAGCCCAGGGCAACGGCGAAGGCCAAGCCCAGGACCACGGCGAAGGCCAAGCCCCGGGCAACGGCGAAGGCCAGGACCACCACTCGGCCGAAGACCACCGCGAAGGCCAGGACCACGGCCCGGCCGAAGACCACCGCGAAGGCCAGGACCACGGCCCGGCCGAAGACCACCGCCAAGGCCAGGACCACGGCCCGGCGCGCGGGCAGCGCGATGTCGAGGACGGCCACGGCCTCCAGGAGCCAGGCCGCCACCAAGCCCAAGGCGCCCGCCCGGTCCCGCACGATGGCCGGGGCGTCGGCGACAACGGCCCGGTCCCGGACCGCCACGGCGACGCGCAAGCCGGCGTCGTCGCGGACTGTCCGGGTGGCCGCGAAGCCGAAGGCGATCACGAAGCCGAAGGCGCCCGCGAAGCCGCGGACGGCCGCCAGGCCGAGGGTGATCGCGAAGCCCAGGGCGATCGCGAGGCCGAAGCCTGCCACGGCGGCCAAGCCGCGGACGGCGACGAAGCCGAGGACCATGGCCCGGCCGGGGCAGGCCACGAAGCCGGCGCTGGCCAAGAAGGCGGGCACGGCGATGAAGCCGGGCATGAAACCGGGAATGGCCAGGCCGGCCGTTTCACGGCCCGCCATGTCCCGGCCGATGATGGCACGCCCGGGGATGCCGGCTGTCAGCCCTGGTGGCTCACGGCCGGGCAACGGTACTCCGGCCGCGCCGGGTACCGACCGCTACCGCGACATGCTGGCTGGTCTCATGCGTTGAGGCGGCCACGCCGCGAGCCTGGCGGCCGGCTGGCCGGGTGCGGCGCCCCACGGGGCGCCGCGGGAACCCGGCCACGCCGGCCGTCAGGCTTTTCGGTGCCTGCCTGCCCCAGCGCCGGGCCTGCCTTCGCGCCGCGATCACGGTCGCCGGCCTGCTCCTCCCGGCCACCCCGCTCCTGCTATCCCGGGCGTCGTCGCGGCCGGTTTATCCAGAACGTCAGCTGAATCAGCAGCCCGGACAGGGCCCAGCCCGCGGCCACATCCGTGAACCAGTGGTAGTCACACCACACGAGCGCGGACCCGACCGCCAGCCACAGCACCGCCAGGGCACCTAGCGCCGGGTACCGGACGCGGGCCGGCTGGCCCGCGACCAGCATCGCCACCGCGAGCGAGAAGCAGATGCACGCGGTGGACGTGTGACCGGACGGGAAGACGCCCAGCTGCCCGGGCATGACCGGTGGCAGGCCCGGCCCGGGGCGCCCGATAATGATCTTCGCGGGGATGACGGCAGCGAACAGCAGCACGACACCGGTCAGCGCGATGAGCACCGGGCGGACCGTGTGCCGCCGGATGGCCAGGGCCAGCGCCACGGCCGCGAGCACCGGCACGGCCACGGTGGTCATGCCAAGGTCGGTGAGGAGCTGCGCGGGCCGGTGCGGGGTGTCACTCAGCCACCGCCACCCGGGCGACGCCGCCCGGGCCAGCACCGCCGCGCGGATCCGCTCGTCCAGGCCGGTGAGCGGGCCGTGCACGAGCACATTGACGGTCAGGATGGCCAGGAGCAGGAGCAGCCCGCCGGAGATCAGCCAGGCGGGCGGCGGGAACGGCCGGCGGCGCGGCGGGCCGGGCGCCTCGCCCGCCACCTCCACGCTGACCTGGTCTTCGCTGGCCTTGTCCACTCACCGTGAGCGTACCGCGCGTTCCCCGCGGGCCAGCGGACGGGGAATCCCCCCGGCGCGCACCGCACCGCCGGTCCCCCGCGGCGCCAGGCCCCTGCGACGGTGATCCTGTGCGATTAGTGTCGCTATTCAGCAGTGATTGCACAGGATCACTGGTCAGTGACCTTTCCCGGCGGCGGGTTACCGGGTCCAGGGGGGAGTGAACCAGGATCCGTCCGGCAAGACGCCCGCGAACCCGACCGTCGTGGTGACCCAGGCGGTGACCGGGCCTGCGGCCGGGTTGCTGGCCCCGAACCGGGCCCCGGCCGGTACCAGGACAACGTCTCCCGCCGTGGCGTCCGCGGTCTGGTCGTCGAGGCTGACCCGGAGCGTGCCGCTGAGCACGTAAAGCACCTCCTCGCGGGACACGTGGTGCGGCACCCCCTCGGTGCCGCCCGGGATCTCGATGTGCCAGGCGCACAGCTCCCGGCTGCCGCGGGCGGGGCTGGCGTACGACGTGAACGTGGTGCCGTGCATCTGGTGCACGGCCGACTGGGCGGCGTGGATGACGGGCAAGGGACGCCCCTTCCGGAGATTGGCAAGTAGCTTGCCTATATGCTCAAGCTACTTGCCTAATCTGTCAAGATGGGCGGATGCAGCATCATGACCCTCAGGCCCTGGCCGTCGGGCTCCTGTCGGCTGGCCGGGCCCTGGTAGACGGGATCTCAGCCGGGGTGCGCGCCCGCGGGTTCGGTGACCTGCGGCCCGCGCACGGCTTCGCGTTCGCGCGGCTCGCCCCGGACGGCGCAACCATCACCCAGCTGGCCGAGCACCTCGGTGTCACCCGCCAGGCCGCGGCCCAGCTGGTGGACGAGCTTGCTCGCCCGGGGCTACGTGCGGCGCAGCCGCCACCCGGCCGACGCGCGGGCCCGGCTGATCACGCTGACCGACCGGGGCTGGGCCTGTACCCGGGCCGCTGAAGCGGCCATCGCCGACACCGTGCGCCCCTGGGGTGCCGTCCTGGGTGAGGAACGGCTCCGGGAACTCCAGGAGGACCTGCTGCGCATCGCCCCGCACGGCCCGCTCCGGCCCACGTGGTAATCGGCTCGACCGGCCCCGGTGCCCGCGGATACGTTATCGGCATGGAGGCATCCGACGGGCATCCGGCGGCCTGCCCGGCGGATCTCGCCGGGGCGCTGCACGCAGCGGGACCGGATCCGGGCCTGGCCGCGCCGCTGGCCCTGTTCGGGCGGTTCATCGGGGCATGGGACATCGAATGGCGCGGGACCGACGGGCACGGCAACCCGGCCACCATGCGAGGCGACCTGCACTTCGGCTGGGTCCTGGACGGGCGGGCCGTCCAGGACGTCTGGCGGGTGCCATCGTCCGGCGCGGTCCCGCCGGGACTGCGGCCCTTCCACGGCACCACACTCCGCTTCTACGACCCGTCGCTGCGGGCGTGGCGCTCGACCTGGATCGACCCGCTGAACGGCCGGGTCCGCCGGTTCGTCGGCCGTCCCCAGGGCGGGGACATCATCCTCGACGGGCTGGACGACGAGCCCGCCGAGCGCTGGGCCTTCCGCGACATCACGCCTGCGCACGCCCCCGTGTCCTTCCGGTGGACCGGGGAGGTCTCCACGGACGGCCGCCGCACGTGGCGGCTGGACGAGGAGATGCTGATCCGCCGCCGCTGAGCCTGGCCCCCGCCCGCCGCGCCGCGGAAACCCGCCGTCTGGGCGGAACGTGCCTCCCGGCCCTTTCGTGCTTGACGGGTGAAAGGGGGACAGCCAATGGCGATGACCAGGCGGTCGCGGAACTTGAGGCCGACCACGCCCCACCCCGGCCGGCCGTTTCCGTGATCCTGTGCGTTTGGTGCCGCTATGACGCACTAAACGCACAGGATCACGGAAGTGCCGGGCGGCGCGCGGGGGCGCGGGGGGAGCGGCGGCGCGCCGGGCGGTGCGCCGCGGCGGAAACGCGGCACCATGGTCTAGCCTGAATCAGTCCCATGGCCCACGCAGTGATCATCATCAACCGCACCCGGGTCCGGGACCTGTCCCGGTTCCGGCGTCAGTGCTGCCTGGCGGCGCGGGCAGCGGGCTGGGAGCCGCCATCGTTCGCCGAGACCGGCCACGCCGGCCACGGCCTGGGGCTGGCCCGGGACGCGCTCGCGGCCGGGGCCCGGCTGGTCGTCGCGGCGGGGGGCGACGGTACCGTGCGGGCCTGCGCGCACGCCCTGGCCGGTACCGGCGTGCCGCTGGCGATCGTGCCACGCGGCACGGCCAACCTGGCGGCCCGGGCTCTCGGTGTGCCATCCCGGCTGGACGCCGCCCTGGCGGCCGGATTCGGCGGCCGTGACCGCCAGGTCGACCTCGCCGTGGCCGACGGGATGCTGTTCGTGGCCATGGCCGGGATCGGGCTCGACGCCGCGGTCGTGGGTGGCACTCCTGACCTGCTCAAGCGGCACCTCGGCTGGCTGGCGTACGTGGCTGGCGGGGTGACCCGGCTGGCCGGTCACCGCCGCACGTTCACCGTCCGCCTCGACGGCGGGCCGCCTCTGGCCCGGCTGGCCCGGTCCGTCGTGGTCGGCAACGTCGGGCTGCTGCCGGGCGGCTTCGCGCTGCTGCCGGATGCCCGGCTGGACGACGGGCTGCTCGACGTCGGGATCCTCGCCCCCTCGGGGCCGGCCGGCTGGGCCCTGGTCGCCCGGCGCGTGGTCACCGGAAGCCGCCATGACGACCTGAACCTGGAACGGTACCGGGCGCGGCGGGTCGAGATCGAGGCGGCCGCCGAGCTGCCGCGGGAGGTGGACGGGGAGGTCATCGCCCCAGGCCGGTCGCTCACGGTCACGGTGCGGCCGGGCGCCCTGCTGGTCCGGGTACCCGGCCGGTGAGTTAGAGATCGTCCGCGCAGGGAAATGGCAGGGGCGCCGATGGCCAGCGCCCCGACGGCCAGTGCCCCTGCCCCCGGAGGTGGATGACGTGGAGATCAAGATGGTGCTGTTCATGCCCCGCGACGCCGCGAGCGTTCCGGTCAGCCGCCAGGTCCTCGATAGCTGCCTGGAGACCCTGGGCGTGACCCCGGACACCCGGACCGACATCGCCCTGGCCCTGGGGGAGGCGTGTGCCAACGTCGTCCAGCACGCCGGCCCCGGGTTCGAGTACGAGGTGCTGGCCACCGCCCGGGACGGGCGGTGCGTGATCGAGGTGGTCAACACCGTGGACGGCCCCGGGCCCGTGCCCGCGGGTGCCGCGCCGGGACCGCCCTCGGCCGATCCTGCCCCGGTGACCGCCGAGCATGGCCGCGGCCTGAAGATCATCGATGCGGTGACCGATAACCTCCAGCTGACCGGGGACGGGCACGCCGGGACCACGGTGCACTTCGAGAAGGACCTGAGCTGGGTGCCGGGGGCCGCCGGCGAGCATCTGTTCAGCGCCCGTCGTTAAGCCTGCTGGAGCCCGTCTCGCGGGGTGACGGGCCCGGCCGGCCCGGCTCAGCTGGCCCTGAAAGGCTGTCCCCACTGGCCCCGGTGCAGCACCTCCGCGGCGGGCCGGCGCCGGTCGCGCAGGTCGCGGGGCGGCTCGTCGCTGTAGCCGACGGAGATGGCGCCGATGGGGGTGTACTGGGGCGGTACGCCGAATTCCGCGCGGAAGGCGTCGATCCGGCCGGGCGGAAGCCCGAAGAAGCACGCGCCGAGCCCGGCGTCGACCACCGTCAGCAGCATCTGCAGGGCCGCGAACCCCGTGTCGATGTCCCAGTACGGGGCGGGCCACCGGGCGTCGCTCCGGTCCGCCCACCCCTTGTCGGGCTGGGCGTAGCGGTCGAGGTAGGCGTCCTTGTTCGAGAGCGGCACGATGACCAGCGGAGCCTCCACCTGCGCCGCAAGCCATCCTTCCGGGCCCTCGTCGGGCGTCGCCGCGGCCCGGAACCGGGCCACGCGCCGGCTCGTCCAGCACGAGGAACGCCCATCCCTGGGAGAAGCCGGCGGACGGCGCCCGCAGGCCGTTCTGCACGATGCGGTCCACCACGTCCGGGGGGACCGGGCGGCCAGTGTCGTAGTGGCGTACCATCCGGCGGCGCCGGATCACATCCTGGAATTCCATGGCCGCCACCCTAAGGCGGCTAGCTGGCGGGAGTCTCCTGGAGTACGGCCAGGATGTTGCCGGCCGGGTCCCGGAACCAGGCGATGTCGGGTTCGTGGCCCCGGCTGATGCCCTTCTCGTCCTGCGCCAGCCCGTCGTAGCGCTCGAACGTCACGCCCCGGGCGGCCAGTTCGTCCACCACTGCGTCGATTCCGTCGACCGGGAAGTTGAGGATCGTGTAGGCCGCCGGGACGTGGCCGGGCCTGGGGTAGACGAGCGTGTCCCGGCCACCCGCCAGGTGCAGCGTCATCAGCCCGTTCCGCTCCGAGGTGGGGATGCCGAGCACCTCGCCGTAGAACTTCTGTGCCGCCGGGAGATCGTCCACGGCGAACCCGCTGAAGGCCCTGGTGTTCGCGAACATGATGCCGCTCCTCTCGCGCCGGCGTCAGGCCGGGCCGGCTGTCCCGCCAGATGTCTGGTCGCCCGGCCCGCGGGCCGCGCTGAACTCTCAGCTGAGACGATCCGGGCGGCCCGGTCTCACCGGTCGCCTCCTGTGTGCCGCCATCGTCTCGCGGCAGACGGTACCCCGTCAGGGCCGTTCCCAGCCCGCGGTCATGCCTGCGGTGTCGCCGAGGCGGAGCGACTTCATCGTCCGCATCTTGGCCCGGCTGACCTCAGTGTTGCCTGCCGCGGCCATCCAGGTCCAGGTACTTGCCCCCGCCCAGCGAGCCGAGGGACATCCCGCTATCCCAGTCCACCAGGCAGGCACCCAAGGCGCCGTCAATAGCCATTGCTTCCCTGAGGGCAGCCTCAATGTTCACGTAATCCACCTTCCCGCTTTCGCTGATTGCGGAGGGAAACCGTAGCGAACTCCCGGTTGGGCATTAGCTAACCGGGCTCCATCCAGTCACAGGCGGGGTTAGTACACTGCGTTGACCGGCCGTGCCCGGCAAGCGTGGCGGTGGGTCTTAATTCCTATGTTCGGGGAAACCGCCTGCGGAGCCTTACCGCTGGCCGGGGGGAGTGAGCTCCGGTGAGCGCGCCAGCCGGGCCTGACCAGCAGCCCGGCCCGCGGGTCCCCACGGTCCTGGACAGCCTGGCGCTCCAGCACGCCTCGGGCGTGCTGGAGATCGGCGGCGACCCGGCCGGGGCCATCTACCTCGACCGGGGCAGCTCACCATGGCCCGGGCGTCCTGGGTGCCCGATCTCACCACGCGCCTGCGCTGGGCCCTCGCGGCGGCCGCAGGAGTGCAGGCGCTGCTGGCCGGGGGGCGACCAGGCCGGCCATGACCTGCGCACGGTGCTGCTGCGCCTCGGCTACCTCACCCGCGACCAGCTCGGGGCGATCCTGCGGTCGGTCGTGATCGATGCCATGATCGCCCTGACCGCCCCGCCGGCCGGGGAGGCTACCGTGACGGCGATCCGGTTCGAGGCGCCTCAGGCGCTGGGCGGCCGCCTTCTCACGGCTGCGGGTGGCATCCGTGCGGGCGGAGGCCCGTGCCCGGGCGGAACGGATGGCCCGGTTCGGGGCGGCCATCACGGCCCCGGTAACGTTGTGCGATCTCGAACGCGGCCCGGCCGTGCTGACGCGCGGGCAATGGGCGATCGCCTGCGCGATCGGCCCCGGGTCGCCGGCCCGGGACCTGGCCTGGCGGTGCGGGATCGCGTTCTACGACGCGGTCGAGTGCGTGGCAGGCCTGGCCGAGGCGGGCCCGTGCACGCTACGCCCAGCAGAGGAGCCCGCCGTACCAGACCAGACGACAGGCCAGCCGGGGCCGGCGCCCTCCCCGGTGCTGCTGCCGGCGCCCCTGCTGCAGGAGGCGCTGGCGCGGCTAGCCCCGCGGCCAGGAACACCGCCATCAGGAATGCTGCCCCAGCGCAGATCACCAGAATCCCCGCAGGCGCCGGAGCTGCCGCCGGGTGAGCCCGGCTACGAGCCGCCGCCCCCGGAGGTGCTGACCCGGGTCCTGGACGCCCTCCGCAAGCTCTGAGCCGCCGGCTAGGACGTGCCGGTGCGCCTCCCCCGGAGGGCCTCCGGGCTCAGCCCTGTCCCCCGGGCTGAGCCCGGTGACTGGCCCTGGCGTGGCGCCGGCGCGGGCCCGGCCGCCGGACGGCCATTCCCGGGACAGGCAGGCGGGGATCGAACAGCCAGCTGGCATGCAGTCTCTGCTCGACCGCGTGGAACACCGGAGTGTCCGTGGGGTGGGAGGCGAGGTCCCGGTAGTCGTAGGCGGGGTGCTGGAGGGTAGCCATGCCCGCAGTACATCGCAGGGCCGCCCGGGGGTCGAGCATGGAACGGCTCACGCCAGCCTTCCCGAATCCGGTGCAGGTCCGGCCATCGGGGACTGTCGGCGTCACCTGGAACAATGCCCTGGTGTCCCGCCATCATCGCGGCCCCTTTCATGCCCTGCCGCCCGAGGTGGCCATCCTCACGGCGGTCTCGTTCACGGTCGCACTCGGGTTCGGGATCGTCGCCCCGGACATCCCGGCGTTCGCCCGCCACTTCGGGGTCAGCACCGCCTCGGCCGCGGGAGTGGTCAGCGCGTTCGCGCTGCTGAGGGTGCTCGGGGCCCTGCCAGCAGGCCGGCTGGTGGACCGGTTCGGCGAGCACAGGGTGATGGCGGCCGGCATCACCGTCGTCGCGGCGAGCAGCATACTGGCCGGATTCTCCGGATCGTTCGCGCAGCTCATCGTGCTGCGCGGGATCGGGGGCCTGGGCTCGGCGATGTTCAGCGTCAGCGCCCAGACCCTGCTCCTGGTCAGCGTGCCCGGCGATCAGCGGGGGCGGGCCAGCGGCCTGTTCTCGGGCGGCTTTCTCGTGGGCGGCATCAGCGGCCCAGCGATCGGCGGGCTCCTCGCGGCCTGGTCGCTGCGGGCCCCGTTCTTCATCTACGGCGCGCTGCTCATCGTGCCTGCCGTCATCGCCGCGGCGGTCCTGCGGGACACGCCCGGGCCGGGTCCTGGCGGCCGCCCCCGGGCGGCGTCGCCGTTCAGCGGGATCGCCCGGGCGCTCCGGAGCCGTGCCTACCGCGCCGCCGCGTCCGCGAACCTGGCCGACGGCTTCGCGGCCGTGGGGGTGCGCAGCGCCATCGTGCCGCTGTTCGTCCGCGACGTGCTGCACCGGTCGGCGGTCTGGACCGGCATCGGGTTCCTCGTGGTCGCGGTGCTGAACGCCGCGGCCCTGCTGCCTGCCGGGCGGGTGGCCGACCGGCTGGGCCGGCGGCCAGTCATCGTCGCGGGCTGCTCGGTGTCGGCGGCGGGCATGGTCATGCTCGCGCTCGTGCCCGGGCTGGGCGGGTACCTGGCCGCGCTGGGCATCCTGGGCCTCGGGTCCGGGCTGCTCGACGTGGCCCCCGCGGCCATGATCGGGGACATCCTCGACAGCCAGGGCGGCACCGTGGTCGCGTCGTACCAGATGGCCGGGGACGCAGGTACCGTCGCCGGGCCGGTCACGGCGGGATACCTGGTCGACTCGGCCTCCTACGCCGCGGCTTTCGGGCTGGCCGCCGCGGTCCTCGGCCTGGCCGCCGTCCTCGGGTTCTTCGCCCCGGAAACCCGGTCACCGGCGCTGCCGCCGTGCCCGGGCCCGCCCAGGCCGGCCTGAATTCAGGGCCCTGGCCGCGAGTAGAAGGCCGATCCCGGGACACTTGCCCGCCCATGACGACATCGAGCGAGTACGCGGGCCCGGCGGCACCGGCAGGCGTGAGCCTGCAGTCGGACGAGGCGAAGGCCACAGTCGAGGAGATCAAGGCCGAGAACGAGGCGCTGAAACAGGCCGACCGGGCCGCGGAGGCCCAGGCGGAGGCGGCTGCTGAGCAGGCGAAGCAGCTGGCCGAGGTCACCGCGGAAGTGCTGGACGAGCTCAAGGACATGACGGAAGGAGCCGGTCCGGCCTGATCACCGGGCCCTGGCTGGTCAGGTGCCCTGGGGCAGCACCGTGCCCGGCCGGCCGGCCAGTCAGACGGCGGTCAGGCCGGCGCTGGTGAACGCCGCCCGGACCCGGGCGATCTCACTGGCGGCAGGCGGGGTCACCCCCGCGCAGGGGTTGTCCAGGCCGAGTGCGGCGTACTTGGGGGCGCCGAGCGTGTGGAACGGGAGCACATCGACCCGTTCGACGTTGCCGAGGGACGCGGTGAACCGGGCGAGCGCGGCGACGTTGCCGGGGTCGTCGGTCCAGCCGGGGACGAGGACGAAGCGCACCCAGACCAGCTGGTGACGGTCGGCGAGCCGGCGGGCGAACGCGAGCGTCGGGGCGATGCTGCGGCCGGTCACCCGCCGGGCGATGGCCGGGTCGAACGACTTGATGTCGAGCAGGACCAGGTCGGTGGCGTCCAGCAGCTCGTCGTCGGCGCGGCTGCCGAGGTAGCCGGAGGTGTCGAGCGCGGTGTGCAGGCCGAGTTCCTTCGCGCCGGTCAGGATGGCCCGGGTGAACGCGGGCTGCAGCAGCGGCTCGCCTCCGGAGACGGTCAGCCCGCCACCGGCGGCGCTGATGAACTGCCGGTACCGGCTGGCCTGGGCAAGCACGGCGGCCGCGCTCATCCGCTGCCCGTTCCGTTCAGACCAGGTGTCCGGGTTGTGGCAGTACACGCAGCGCAGCGGGCAGCCGGCGGTGAACACGACGAACCGGGTGCCGGGGCCGTCGACGCCGGTGGACAGATCCCAGGAGTGCACCGAACCCGTGATCTCGGTGGTCCCGGCCGGTGCCTGCGGCCGGCTTGCGGTGGCGGTGGCGGTGGTCATGGTCAGACCGACCCGTGGAAGGTGCGGCTGACCACGTCGAGCTGCTGTTCGCGGGTGAGCCGGACGAAGTTGACCGCGTACCCGGAGACCCGGATCGTCAGCTGCGGGTAGCGCTCCGGGTGATCCATCGCGTCGAGCAGGGTCGCGCGGTCGAGCACGTTGACGTTCATGTGGAACCCGCCGCAGGCGACGAACCCGTCGAGGACGCCGACAAGGTTGCCGACCCGCTCAGCGGGGGTACGGCCGAGCGCGGCCGGGGTGATGGTCTCGGTCAGGGAGATGCCGTCCTCGGCGTGGCTGTAAGGCAGTTTCGCGACCGACAGCGCGGCGGCGACCAGGCCATGCTGGTCCCGGCCGTTCATCGGGTTCGCCCCGGGCGCGAACGGCGCGCCGGAACGCCGGCCGTCCGGAGTGTTCCCGGTGTGCTTGCCGTAGACGACGTTGGAGGTGATGGTCAGCACCGACTGGGTGTGCCGTGCGTTCCGGTACGTCTCGTGCTGGCGGACCTTGTCCATGAACGTGCGCACGAGCCCCACCGCAATGTCGTCGGCCAGGTCGTCGTCGTTGCCGTAGGCCGGGAACTCCCCGTCGGTGCGGTAGTCGACCACGAGGCCCGTGTCGTCGCGGACCGGCCGCACGGTCGCGTACTTGATCGCAGCGAGCGAGTCGGCGGTGACCGACAGTCCGGCGATGCCGCAGGCCATGGTGCGCAGCACGGTGTAGTCGTGCAGCGCCATCTCCAGCCGCTCGTAGGCGTACTTGTCGTGCATGTAGTGGATGACGTTGAGCGCGTCGATGTAGGTCTTCGCGAGCCAGTCCATCATCGTGTCGAACCGGGCCATGACCTCGTCGTAGTCGAGCACGTCACCTGTCAGCGGCGGCAGCGGGGGCCCGACCTGGATGCCGCTGTTCTCGTCCCGGCCGCCGTTGATCGCGTACAGCAGCGTCTTGGCCAGGTTGACCCGGGCGCCGAAGAACTGCATCTGCTTGCCGACCTCCATCGCCGAGACGCAGCAGGCGATCGCGGCGTCGTCACCCCACCGGGCGCGGAGCAGGTCGTCGGACTCGTACTGGATGGAGCTGGTGTCGACAGAGACCTGGGCGCAGAACCGCTTGAACCCGTCCGGCAGCGCCGGCGACCACAGCACGGTCAGGTTCGGCTCGGGTGCCGGCCCCAGGTTGTACAGCGTCTGCAGATACCGGAAGCTGGAGCGGGTGACCAGCGGCCGGCCGTCGCGGCCGAGCCCGCCGATCGACTCGGTGACCCAGGTCGGGTCGCCGGAGAACAGCTGGTCGTACTCGGGTGTGCGCAGGAACCGGACGATCCGCAGCTTGATCACGAAGTCGTCGACCAGCTCCTGCGCCTCCTGCTCGGTGAGCCGGCCCGCGCGCAGGTCGCGCTCGAGGTAGATGTCGAGGAATGTCGAGGTGCGCCCGAGCGACATCGCCGCGCCGTTCTGCTCCTTGACCGCGGCGAGGTAGGCCAGGTACAGCCACTGGATCGCCTCGTGGGCGGTGGCCGCGGGGCGGGTGACGTCGTGGCCGTAGGAGGCGGCCATCTCGGTCAGCTCGCCCAGCGCGCGGATCTGCTCGGCGAGCTCCTCGCGGTCGCGGATGATCTCGGCGGTGGACGGGTGGGCGTCCAGCGCCGCCTTCTCGGCCTGCTTGGCGGCGATCAGGCGGTCGACGCCGTACAGCGGGACCCGGCGGTAGTCGCCGATGATCCGGCCACGGCCGTACGCGTCTGGCAGGCCGGTGATGAGGTGGGAACGGCGCGCGGCCAGGACGTCAGCCGGGTAGGCATCGAAGACGCCGTCGTTGTGGGTCTTGCGGTACCGGGTAAAGATCTCCCGGACTGCCGGATCCGGGGTGTAGCCATAGGCGGCGAGGCCCTTCTCCACCATCCGCAGGCCGCCGTTGGGCATGATCGCGCGGCGGAGCGGCGCGTCGGTCTGCAGTCCGGCGATCAGCTCATGCTCCCGGTCGATGTAGCCAGGGGCGTGGCTCGTAATCGACGCGGGGGTGTGGGTGTCGGCGTCGTAGATGCCGCGGGCCCGCTCGTCGGAGAACATCGCGGTCAGCCGCGACCACAGCGCGCGGGTACGCTCCGTGGGGCCGGCCAGGAACGCCGCGTCACCGGTGTAGGGGGTGACGTTGGCCTGGATGAAATCGCGGACGTCGATCCGTTCCGTCCAGCGGCCGGTGCCGAAGCCCTGCCACGGGCCGGCGGGGACGCCGCTGCCCTCGGTGCGGATGGATTCGATGGTCGCGCTCACGATTCTGCCTGCCTCACTGTCGCTGTGACCTTGTCTCTCTTCTTATAGGTCTAGACCACTGGCCAGGATTTAGCATCGGGGCTTTCGTCCTTGCCTTCCGGCCCAAGGGCCCGGCTCAGGCGCGCAACGGGAGTTCGCTGCCCGGCGCCGTCGGATCGCGGCCCTGGCGCAGCGCCCGGCGCCAGTGGCGGGCGGCACTGTGGCCGCGTCGTCTGAGAGGGCGGGGATGCCGGCGCCGCCGCGGTGCCCAGGCCGGCCTGAATTCAGGGCCCTGGCGGCCAGTAATTGCGGCGGACCCGCTTCGGTGACTCGGCTTCATGCGTGCAAGACTCTGATGATCGAGGGGCTTGATCAACCGGACGCGATTCCGCGTCCGAGCGAAAAGGGGGGGCCCAGATGGCCGACAACGCGCAATTCCTGCAGGGGCTTTACGAAGCGTTCGCCAAGGGTGACGTACCTACCGTGCTGGCCGCCATGGACCCAGGGCTCGAGTGGAACGAGGCGGAGCACAGTACCTTCTGGCCCGGGCATGCGTTCATCGGGCCTGAGGCCGTCGTTGAGGGAGTTTTCGCCCGCATACCGGCAACCTTCGGTGACACCTTCCGTATTGAAATCGGCCGCCTGCTCGATAGCGGCTCGGTGGTGGTCATGGAGGGCCGCTACAAGGGGACAGTGCAAGCGACCGGAAAAGCCCTCGACGCACAGGTCACTCATGTGTGGGACATTGCCGACGGCAAGATCGCGAGGTTCCAGCAGTACACCGACACGTGGCAGTACGCGGAGGCCACCGGTGAGACTCCCCTGACCTGACTCCGGGCCGGAGAAAGGCCGGCCCGTCGTTGATCACATACGGCTCAGCCGGCAACGCCGTGCGCAGGTGGTGTGCTGGTGGGGCGCCTGGGGCTCGAACCCAGAACCTACGGATTAAAAGTCCGCTGCTCTACCATTGAGCTAACGCCCCGGAACCGGCCGGGCCGGCACCTCCGACGAAGCGTACCGACTCGAGCGCTGTTCCGCGTAGTGGCGATGGCCGGGGCCTGCTCACGCGGTCATTAGGCCCTGGGCCGGATGGGCGGGATCGGCTTGTGGGGATGGCGCCGCGGGCCGGACCACAGCGCCGGGACCGCGTCAACGGCCTTGGCCACGGCGTAGGCGGCCTGCTCGTAGTTGACCCGCCAGCCGACATAGTCCGGCCAGGCGTCGGCGGCTGAGCGCTCGACCGGGAAGTTCACCTTCTCCAGGGTGGCGATCCCCTCCAGGAAGTCCTCGTACGTCAAAGTGATGCCCTGGCTGGGATCAGCCATCTCCGGCACGTTCAGCCCCATGGCCCGGGCCACCTCGGTGAAGCACTGGAACCCGCCGCGCAGGCAGAGCCGGGCCGCCACCGTCGGCGCGGCCTCCGGGGACAGCGCCAGGTACATCGCGGCGGAATCCAGCACCGCGAGCAGCGCGGTCACCCAGGACGACAACGGCCGGGGCGACCGGAACCGGACCAGCGGCAGGTACGTGGTATGGCTCTCGGCGATGTCGGCGGCCCAGCGCTCCCACTGGTCATACAGGTCGGGGAGGGTGTTGATGGTGGACGCGCCCGAGCCCAGCGCGTAGTGCGTCCGGGCCAGCAGTTCCGGGCCCCACGAGGGCACCCCGGCCCGCGCGTTCAGCAGCGCGACGTCTGTCTCGCGGCGGTTGAAGGCCGAGTACAGGGTGGGCAGGTAGGCGATCTGCAGGGTGACCGTGACCAGCCCGATCAGGGCGGCCGCGTACAGGATGAGGCGGACAGCCGCCCCGTTCTCGGTGAAGTCACCGGCGAACCAGAAGGCCGGCCCGGCGTTGTCGAAAGACAAGGTGACCCCGCCGGGCATGAACGGCCACAGCAGCAGCCCGAATCCGATGTACGCCACGAGCAGCCAGGCCAGCAGCTGGCAGATCAGCAGCGTGGCGGCCTCCGCGGCCAGGATCCGGTCCCGCCGGCGGTAGTCCTTGACCGGCGCAGTCATCAGCTGGAACCCGGCGTGGAGAAGCCGGTCCACCCAGATCATGAGCCGCCCGCCGGCCGGGCGGGGCACGATCAGCGTCCCGACCAGGCTGACGCAGTCGATGGCGACCAGGAACAGCCCGGCGACGCCGGCCAGGATCCGTCCGTACTCCGGAACCATCACGGCATCCCCGCTAGGCCGGCGCGTCGATCGGGACCTGGGCCGCGACATCCGGATGACTGTCCAGCCAGGCCCGCGCGAACGGGCAGGCCGGCACGACGGTCAGCCCGGCGGCGGCCGCGTATGCGACCGCCGCGCGCACCAGCTGGCCGCCGACCCCGTGGCTTTCCAGCGCCGGCGGCACGCCGGTATGCACGAGGATCATCCGTTCGCCGCGGCGCCGGTAGACAAGCTCCGCAACGGAACCGCCCGCGCGGTACTCGAACGCGCAGCGGTCTGGGTCGTGGGTGACCTGTGGTGAGCTGATCATGGTGTCCATCGTCTCAGGGCGGGACTGGCAGCTGCGGGCGGGGAATGCGAAGCTGGCCAGACCAGCACGTCACCGGGGATGGAGCCATGACCGTGAGCAGTGCCGAGCAGGCCGATCTGGACGTCCTCGACGGGATCCAGCAGCGGGTCCTGTGGCTGGCCACCCGGATCGTCGACGCGGCCAATCATGACCGCGACACCGGGGACGGCGTCAAGGTGGGCGGGCACCAGGCCTCCAGCGCCAGCCTGGTGAGCGTGATGACCGCGCTGTACTTCGCGTACCTGGACGCCCCGGACAAGGTGAGCGTGAAGCCGCACGCGTCTCCCGTGTACCACGCGATCGAGTACCTGCTCGGCAACCTGGACCGCGGCTACCTGACCTCGCTGCGCGCGTTCGGCGGGCTGCAGGCCTACCCGAGCCGGACCAAGGACCCGGACGGCCCGGACTTCTCCACCGGGTCGGTCGGGCTGGGCGCGGCCGCGCCGCTGTTCGCCGCGGTGGCCCGCCGGTACGTGGACGCGCACTTCGGCCCCCGGCCGCGCAGCCGGTTCGTGTCGCTGATCGGCGACGCCGAACTGGACGAGGGCAACATCTGGGAGGCGGTCGCCGACCCCGCCACCGACGGGCTCGGCAACGTCATGTGGATCGTGGACCTGAACCGGCAGTCGCTCGACCGGGTGGTGCCCGGGGTGCGGATCGCCCAGTGGGAGCGGCAGTTCACCGCAGCCGGATGGCACGTCGTGGAGGCCAAGTACGGCGCGGCACTCCAGCAGGCCTTCGACAGGCCCGGCGGCGCCGTGCTGCGGGACTGGATCGACGCCCTGCCCAACGAGCATTACCAGTCACTGTTCGGGCTGCCCCCCGCCGAGGTCCGGGCCCGTTTCCTGGACGGCGCGCCGGAGGCCGTGATCAGGTTCTGCGCCGGCCTGGGCGACGGAGAGCTGGCCGGCCTGGTCACCGACCTGGCCGGGCATGACCTGCGTTCCCTGCTCGACGCGTTCGCGGCCTGCGACGCGGAGAAGGACCGGCCGAGCGTGGTGTTCGCGTACACGGTCAAGGGCTGGGGCCTGCCGATCGCCGGCAACCCCCGCAACCACTCGGCGCTGCTCACCACGACCCAGGTGGACGAGATGCGGGCCCGGCTGCGGCTGACCGCGGACACCGAATGGGACCGCTTCGACCCGATGACCCCGGCCGGCCAGTGGGCGGCCGCGCGCCGTGAGCACCTGGCCCGCCCGCCGCGGCCCGAACCCCCTGCGGTGACGGTCCCGGATTCCACCGGCCTGCGCACTGGGCGGCCCCTGTCCACCCAGGAAGCCTTCGGCCGGATCCTGGTCGACCTGTCCCGCGACGAGGCCGTGGCGCCCTACCTGGTCACGGCGGCCCCCGACGTGGCCACGTCCACCAACCTGGCCGGTTTCATCAACCGCACCAAGGTGTTCAGCCCGGACGCCCGCCGGTCATGGAGCGAGGACACCGTGCTGAAGTGGGCCGAGAGCCCGGACGGGCACCACATCGAGCTGGGCATCAGCGAGATGAACCTGTTCCTGCTGCTCGGCCAGCTCGGCCTGGCCTGGGACCTGTCCGACCAGCCGTTGCTGCCGGTCGGCACGGTCTACGACCCGTTCGTGCTGCGCGGCCTGGACGCGTTCATCTACTCGGTCTACTCCGGCGCCCGGTTTGTCGTCGCCGGCACCCCCTCCGGGGTCACCCTGGCCCCGGAGGGTGGCGCGCACCAGTCCACCATCACGCCCTCGGTCGGCCTGGAGCTGCCCGGCGTGACGTTCATCGAGCCTGCCTACGCGACCGCGCTGGACTGGCTGCTCTGCGGGGCGCTGCAGGGCATCGCCACGGCTAACGCGGCTGCGCTCGGCCCGACCCGGGACGGGACGCCGGTCATGGAAGACGGCTCGTACTACTTCCGGCTCACCACCCGGGGGCTCGACCAGCAGCCGTTCCAGGCGGCCCGGGACCGGCTGGGTGACGCGGTGCTCCGCCGCCAGGTGCTGGCGGGCGCCTACCGGCTGGTGGACGCGGGACCGCGGGAAGACGGCGCCCCCCTGGTTTACCTCGCCGCCTGCGGTGCGGTCATGCCCGAGGTGCTGGCCGCCGCGGCCGAGCTGGCCGAGGAAGGCATCGCCGCGAACGTCGTGGACGTCACCTCGGTGGACCGGCTGTACCGGGCCTGGCAGCGGACGCTGCGCCAGGGGGTGCGCACCGCCACGGTGCCGTCCATCCCGGGCGCGCTGCGCAGTGCGTTCGGGGGGCGGGCGTTCGGGTCGGCACCCGGCGACCGGGCGCCGCTCGTGACCGTGCACGACGCGGCCTCGCACACGCTGAGCTGGCTCGGCTCCGCCCTGGGCGTGCCCGCGGTCAGCCTGGGCGTGGACAGTTTTGGCCAGTCCGGCGCGGTCAGCGACCTGTACCGGGCGCATGACCTGGACCCCGGTTCCATCGTCAACGCCGCCCTGGCCGCCTTGTCGCTGAGCTGAGCACGGGCCCTCAGGGGAGCACGGCGGTCAGGGAGCGAGCCGGGCCTGGGCGCCGTCAGTGGCGCCCGCCAGCACCCGTCACGGCCATCCGACACTCTCGGCTGCGGTGACGGGGTCGCCGGTCACCAGCCGGGCCCCCGCCGTGCGCGCAATTTCCGGCGTGGCACCAGGACCGGCCAGGAGCAGCGGAGCCTGCTGGGCCAGCACGGTGAGCTGCTCAGTCAGGGGCGCGAGGCTCCCGGGCAAGGTCGCGGCCACGACCACGAGGTCCGGGGCCTGCGCGCCGGCCGACCGGGTCACTTCCCCGAGCGGGGTGTTGGCCCCGAGATAGTCGATCCGCCACCCGCTGCGGTTGAGCACGATACCGAAGACCATCAGGGCCAGGTCGTGAAAGTCCCCCGAGGGGCAGGCGAGGAGGGCGCGAGGGCCGTGGCCGTTCCCCCAGCCCCGGGCCAGCCCGGCGAGCCGCCCGCGGACGACGTTGGTGGCGAAGTGCTCCTGGGCGATGCTGACCGCCCCCTGTTCCCAGCGCTCTCCCAGCCTGGCCAGGTACGGCAGCACCACATCCCGGAGCACCGCGGCCAGGGACAAGTCGGAGAAGAGCCGGTCCAGTACCGCCTGCGCGGCCGGCTCGTCGAACGCGTCGAGGGCGCGCTGAAGCATGCCGGGCAGTTCACCGTCGGCCGGAACGCGGTCGGGCCCGGCCGGGCCAGGGCCGGCCCGGCCGTCCTCCCTGAGAACGGCTCTCGCCGCCTCGGCGGCCGACAGCCCTTGGGCGAGGTGGGCCTGCATGCGGCGCACCCGCAGCGCATCCGCCTCGGAGTACAACCGGTAACCCCCAGCTGAGCGCACCGGCTGGAGCAGGCCGTAGCGGCTCTCCCACGCTCGCAGGAGGTGATCGCTCACTCCGGAACGCCGGCTCAGCTCACCGATGCGCAGCATCGGGCGGCCATCGGGAGTGTCCATGACAACATTCTACAGTCTCTAGACGGATATTTGACAGAGCTTGACGATGCAGGTACCGTCACGACTATACAAACTTTAGACAGACCTTATACACCGCTAGGCCGGAGCCTGAGGTCGATGACAAGAAGGAGTCCTGATGGGAATGCTGTTCTGGCTGAACTTCCTGCCCGGTTTGGTGATCGTCTGCGCCATCGTGGGGATACCGCTGCGGCTTACGCTCGCGTCCTGGCACGCGGAACTCGCGGCCCGCACGGCACTCACGGCGGTCCGGGTGCGCATGGCCTGAGCAGTTCCCCAGACGATCATGGCTCCGCCCCGCACGGGTGCGTCACCCATGCCGTCGCGGGATCCGGACCGGCCTGAGAGTCAGCGGAAGGCGCTGATACCGGTCAGAACCTGGCCCAGGGTCAGGGCGTGGATCTCCTCGGTGCCCTCGTAGGTGAGGACGGACTCCAGGTTGTTAGCGTGCCGGATCACGGGGTACTCCAGCGTGATCCCGTTGGCACCGAGGATGGTCCGGGCCTGCCGGGCGATATCGAGGGCCGTCCGCACGTTGCTCATCTTGCCCAGGCTGACCTGCTCGGGGGTCAGCTCCCCGGCCTCCTTGAGCCGGCCCAGGTGCAGGGCGAGCAGCTGAGCCCGGGACAGGTCGGCCAGCATCCAGGCCAGCTTGCCCTGGGTGAGCTGGAAGCCGCCGATCGGCTGGCCGAACTGCTCCCGGGTCCGGGCGTAGCCGACCGCAGCCTGCAGGCACGCCCGGGCCGCCCCGGTGACTCCCCAGACGATGCCGAACCGCGCCTCGGACAGGCAGGACAGCGGGCCCTTCAGCCCGACGACCCCCGGCAGCATCGCGTCCGCGGGCAGCTTCACGTCGTCGAAGTGCAGTTCCGCGGTGATCGACGCGCGCAGCGACATTTTCTTGTGGATGGCCCGGGAGGTGAACCCGCGGGCCCCGCGGGGAACGAGGAAGCCCCGGATCCCTTCTTCCGTCTGGGCCCAGACCACGGCGACGTCCGCGACCGACCCGTTGGTGATCCACATTTTCGATCCCGAGAGCACCCACTGGTTTTCGTTGCGGATGGCTTTGGTCTTCATGCTGGACGGATCGCTGCCATGGTCAGGCTCGGTCAGCCCGAAGCAGCCGATGGCCTCGCCCGCCGCCATGCGGGGCAGCCACTCCTCCTTCTGTTCCGGGGAGCCGTATTTCCAGATCGGGAACATGGCCAGCGAGCCCTGGACGGAGACCAGGCTGCGCAGCCCGGAATCGGCCGCTTCCAGCTCCCGGCAGGCGACCCCGTAGGCGACGGGGCCCATTCCTGCGCAGCCGTAGCCGGTCAGGTGCATGCCGAGCAGGCCCAGCTTGCCGAGCTCAGAGGCCAGCTCACGGGGCAGGGTGCCGGCTTCGAACCAGTCGGCGATGTGCGGCATCACCCGATCGGCCGTGAACGCCCGCACAGTGTCCCGGACCAGTACCTCATCAGAGCTCAGTTGCTGGTCGATGCGCAGCAGGTCGAGGTCGTGGCCGGGCTGGCCGGCGGCGTGCGTGGGCATGGCTGGTCCTTCCGGTCATTCACTAACTCCCGCGCCCAGCGTATGCGCGCCGCGTTCAGCTGTCTGGACCCGGCCGGACCGGGAATGATCGGAGCATGAACGAGGCGAATGGGAACAAGAGGCTAATCCGGACACGGAAAGGTCGGCTCCTGGCTGGGGTCTGCTCCGGGATCGGCGAGTACACCGGCATCGACCCCACCGTGGTCCGCGTGATCTTCGTCGCCCTCACCCTGGTGACAGCCGGCGTCTTCGTGCTGGTGTACCTCGCTGCGTGGGTCATCATCCCAGAGGAAGGCGAGGGTGCGTCGATCGCCGAGAACCTGATCAAGAAGACGGGTGGCAGCTAGCCGGCCGCGCAGGGGCAGGTCATGCGAAGCCCGGCGGGCTGACCCGCGGCGGCTGCCCCTGGCCAGGGCGGGGTCAGGTCCTGCGGGAGGCGACGGTGGCGCGGGCTGGCGCGGCGCGGGGGTCGACGGCGGGGCGGGCTGCGGCGGCGCGGCTGCCGGTTCCGGCGAGCGCGGTGCCGGTCCCGGCGAGCGCGGCGGCGACCCGTGCGCTGTGCAGCATGCTGATCAGCTCTGCGTGCCGGCGGCTCCAGTCGGTGGCCAGGGCCGCTGCGGCCAGCAGGCCCACGAGCCCGGCCAGGGCGACCGCCCCAGGCGCGCCCGACCCGCTGTGCGACCGCCCCGCCGGTGACGATGCCCAGGCCCTGCGCGGCCAGCAGGCCGGTCTGGGCGACAGCGAACGCGCGGATGCGCCGGGCGGCGGGCAGTGCCGTGACGAACGCTGCGGCCGCCGCCAGCTGGTAGGCGCCGCCCGCCCCGGCCAGGGCCAGGAGCAGGATCAGGACCGGCAGCCGCGGATGGGCCAGGCTGAAGATCAGCGGCGCGCAGGACAGCATGGCGAGCCAGCCCATGGGCCGCATCCGGTCTGACGGGCGCAGCAGGTGGCCGATCACGAACCCGCCGATCACGGTGCCGGCTGGCATGGCGGCCATGAGGAGCCCGATGGCCGGCGCGCCGCCGCCGAGCTCGCGCGCGTACGGGGCCGCCAGGGCCTCGGGCACCACGGTGAAGCCGGCCAGCCAGCCGAAGAGCACCAGGGTACGCAGCGCCGGGGTGCCGAACACGGCGGTCACGCCGTCCCAGGTGATCTCCCACGGTGAGGCATCGCCGGCGCGGCGCCGTGGCGCCGGCCGCGACCGTAGCCCGCAGGCCAGGATGCCGGCCGACAGGCTGAACGACAGTGAGTCCAGGGCAAGGGCCCGGTACGGCCCGAAACACGCGATCAGTGCCCCGCCGGCCAGGAAGCCGGCGATCTGGCTCAGCTGGGTGGTGTGGCTCCCGATCACCGAGCCCAGCGGGTACTTGCCGCCGGGCAGGACGTCGGGCAGCAGTGCCGACCGGGCCGCGGAGAATGGCGTGCCGAGCAGAACGGTGCCGAAGAACAGTGTGCATAGCCCCGCGAACGGCAGACCGGGCAGCGCCATCAGGGCGACCAGCCCGGCCCGGATCAGATCCAGGGCGATCATCATCTGCTGCCGGGGGAACAGGTCGGCCAGTCCGGACAGGGCCGCGCCGCCGATCACCGGCGGCAGGTAGGTCAGGGCGTACGCGGCCGCGGTGAGGAACGCCGATCCGGTCCGGGCGTACACCACGAAGGCGATCGCCACCTGCGCGATCTGATCACCCGCGCAGGACAGGGCCTGGGCGGACCACAGCGCGCGGAACTCGCCGATGGCGAAGACGTCGCGGCAGGTAACCGGCTGATCGCCGGGCTGCCGGTGCCGGCCCGGGCGCGATGCGTGCGCCGGCCTGCGGGAAAGCGGGAGGTGCTCTCCGATGTGCACGGGCGGCTCTTCTCTGCTGTTGTCTGCGGCAGCTCTCGGCGTCCGGGGGGCCGCGGGAGCGGACCGCTATCCTTCCTTCACGCTGTGTCATCGAATGTGGGTACATGACACCCCGCCCGGTGACCGGCAGTAGTGACTTTAAGTTGTGAGTCGATTGCTTACCGTGTCGAATTTTTAGGAAATGCGCAAGGGGTTCCTGCATGATCGTCTTCGGGCGGCTGGTCGTACTTGCGGGGGGCGTGCCGCCATATGGGCCCTGACCAGCGGGGAGTCCCTGGCGGGCCTAGCCGGGGGGTTTGCGGGACAGGTCTGGATTCCTGCGCGGACAGCTCTGGCGGCCCGCCCCGCAGGGCCCCGGAGCGGCTGGTGCGCTGTGTCCCGGGCTGGTTCGCGGCTGGGTGGAGGGAACGCTTTGGCGGGAGGGCCTGTTGTCCCCTATGCTGGGGCAGTCCCCGACGGCGGGCGCCAAGGGTCACGGCGGCGGTTGCCGTTACGGCCCCCATCGTCTAGTGGCCTAGGACACCGCCCTTTCAAGGCGGCGGCACGGGTTCGAATCCCGTTGGGGGCACCGTCGGCCACCTGGCCGGCACCGATGGTCCTGTAGAGCAGCTGGTTAGCTCGCCACCCTGTCAAGGTGGAGGTCGCGGGTTCAAGTCCCGTCAGGACCGCTTGGCTGAGGCCGTCCGTGATGGTTGTGGCACGGCGGTCTGTCACGGTCAGGTAGCTCAGTTGGTACGAGCGTCCGCCTGAAAAGCGGAAGGTCGGCGGTTCGACCCCGCCCCTGACCACCCAGACGCTGCGGTCGTGGCAGCCCTCTGGCCTGCATGGACTGCAGGTAGAGAGGGATTTGCAAATGGCTGTTCAAGCCGATCCGTACTTGTCCGCGTACCTACGCAAACCCCGTATTCCGGACACGGCCGTGGTGCCCGGACCGGGGGAACAGAGTAAAACTATACTCCCGCCGCGACGGTGCCCGCGGGTTCCGAAGGACCTGGACGCGGGACCGCTGGAGGCCGAGGTCGGCTCGTTCGCGCTGGACATGGCCGCCGAGGGCAAGGCCCGGCGCACGATCCGGAAACGTGGCCGACGACGACCGGGCCGGCCACGACGTCGAGCGGCTGATCCGGACGGCCGGCTTCGAGCCGGTGAAGGCCGGCGGGCTCGGACAGTCGGGCCGCCTCGAGGTGGGCGGCGACCTTCACGCTCTCGTAGTCAGCCCCGCAGAAGCACGATCATTGATCGGTGTCCTTGACGCGGGCTAACCCGGCCTACCGACGACATTTGACTTCCCATCCCATCGAGGAAAGGACCGCCGTGGCCCTCGGAACCGCAGTAGTCGTCGGCGTCGGACCTGGCCTCGGCATGGCGCTCGCCCGCGCATTCGCCGGTGCCGGACACCCGGTCGCCATGCTCGACATTGACAAAGCGAGGCTGGACACCGCCGCCGCCGAGCTTGCTTCCCCCGGCCAGCACGTCCGCGGCTACGTCGCGGACGCCGCGGACCCCGGCAGCCTGCGCGCCGCGCTCCGCTCCGCGATCACCGAGCTGGGCGCTCCCGACGTGCTTGTGTATCACGTCGGGGCGGTCCGCAAGGACTCCGCCATCGGCGGTGACGACCAGGACTGGGCCACCGGCACGGCCATCAGGGTCCTGGGCGCCAGGGTCGCGGCCGACGCCGTCCTGCCACAGCTGCGTGAGGGCCGCGGGAGCCTGCTGTTCACCGGCGGCGGCTTCGCGCTGCACCCCTCCAAGGAATACGCATCCCTGTCCGTCGGCAAGGCCGCGCTGCGGGCCTACGTGTACATACTTCACGACCAGCTAGCGGGAACGCGCGTGCACGCGACCACCGTCACGATCACCAAGGGCATCGGCAGCGAACCGCGCTTCGACGCGGCAGCACTCGCCCAGGCCTACCTCGACCTGCACCACCAGCCCGAGGCTGAATGGCAGCCTGAGCTTGTCATCTGACCGTCCTGCCCCCACCCTGAGACATCCGCTTGGCAGATCAGCGGACGACGAGGACCGTCTTGCCGGGACGTCGGGCCTCTCGGCCGCTTTCGAAGGCCTTCTGCCCCTCGGCCAGCGGGAAGGTCTGGCTGATCACCGCTCGCAGCCTTCCCGCGCCGGCCATCTCCGCCAGGTCGGCTAGCTCCCGCGGGTTCTGCTCGACAACAAATGTCATGGCGTGGACCCTGTACCTGCCGGCCAGGTCCTGGTCCGGGGGCGCGCTGAGGGTGACCAGCCGGCCGCCCTCGCGCAGCAGGCCGTACGAGGCCTCCAGCACGGCACCGCCGACCGTGTCGATGACAACATCGAACCCGCCCGCGACCGGGCCGGATTGCCCGGCCGCGGCGCTGATAAAGCGTTCCGCGCCGAGGTCCCGCACGAAGCCGGCGTCGCTGCTGCGGCCGGTGGCGGTGACGTGGCCGCCGAGGATCGCCGCGAGCTGAACGGCGAATATCCCGACTCCGCCAGCGCCCCCCTGGACCAGGACCTGCTCACCGGGTTGCAGGGCCGCGTGGTCCGCCAGCGCCTGCCAGGCGGTCAGCGCCGCGAGCGGCAGCGTCGCCGCTGCCACGTGGGAGACCGAAGGCGGCTTGGCGGCAAGGCTGGCGGCGGGCATGACCACGTACTCGGCGGCGGCGCCATCGCGGTCGAAGTCGACCAGGCCGATCACCTCATTCCCTGCCTCCGGGTCGGCCACGCCGACGCCCAGGCCCGCCACGACGCCCGACATCTCATGGGAGGGTATGACCGGCGTGCGGTCCTTACCGTCCCGGGTGGTCCACTCCAGAACCCAGGTCAGCTCCGCAAACGTAATCGCCGCGGCGTGCACGGCAATGAGCACCTCGCCCGGCCCGGCCGACGGCATCGGTGCCTGTTCGTAGACCAGCTGTTCGGGTCCGCCGCGAGCATGCGCCCGCAACGCCATCATGGTGCCCCTCCGTCCAGCAGGACCTGGACATCGCCGGCTACACCGGCCCCGTGATCAACGGTGGTGGGGGCGGCGGTCATGATTTCTCCGGGGTCGGTAGCGGACAGCTATGGATGCGCGGCGATGACGCCGGTGCAGGCGCGGCCGGACGGCTGTCGCTGACGAATAGCCCGGTGACCACCGCGGCCGCGACACACAGCCCGGCCATGACGAGCATCGCGGGCTGGTATCCGTGAGCCAGCGCCTGGCCGATGCTGCGCCCGCCGGTAGCCCCGATGAGCGCAGGTACCAGTGCGATCACGACTACCCCGCCCACCCGCGACGTCGCGTCGTTCACCGCCGAGGCCTCGCCGAGGTCGGCGTCGTTCACCGCGGCCAGCACCGCCGCGGTCAGCGGGGTCACGCAGATACCGGTCCCGAGCCCCCACAGCAGGGCGCCGGGCAGGACCGCCGCCGCGTAGCCCTGGCCGGGATGCGCGGCGGACAGCCAGCCGAACCCCGCCGCCACGATCAGCAGTCCGGTTACCATCAGCCAGCGCGGGCCGACGCGACGGACCAGCAGGCCACTGACCGGTGAGACGGCCAGGAACACGGCAGACTCCGGGATCAGCGCAGCCCCTGCCTGCGTCGCCGAGTAGCCGAGCCGTAGCTCGCATTGCAAGATGACCAGGTAGCCCACGGCATAGAGCGCGCCGTAGAGCAGGACCGTCATGACGTTGATCGCGTCGAACTGGCGCGAGGCGAATAGCGAGAGCCGCAGCATTGGTGCCCGGCGGCGCCGCTCGGCCGGTACCAGCCCGGCCAGGCCGGCGACTCCGATGACCGCCGCGGCCAGCACGGGCCCGCTCAGCCAGCCCGACGCCGGGCCGGCGGTCAGCGCATAGATCACCCCGCCTAGGCCGCCTACGGTCAGCAGCGCTCCCCAGATGTCCAGCGACAGCGGCCGGCCGCCCAGGTCCGTCGGCGGCACGAACCAGAGCACTATCAATCCCCCGACGATCAGCGGCGGGTTGAGCAGGAACAGCGCCCGCCAGGAGACGTGGTCGGTGAGCCAGCCGCCCGCGTACGGGCCCACGGTGGTCCCGAGCGTAGCCAGCCCGGCCCAGATCCCGATGCCGCGGGACCGGTCACATGGCCGCAGGGTGCCGTTCAGCAGGGCCAGGCTGCTGGGGACGACGAGTGCCCCGCCGATTCCCTGGAGTACACGGGCGGCGATCAAGGTGCTGATGGACGGCGCGGCGGCGCACAGGATCGAGCCCACGAGCATCACCAGCAGCCCAGCTGCCAGCACTTTGCGTCGGCCGAAATGATCGGCCAGGGCGCCGGACAGCAGGAGCAAGGCGGCCACCGCCAGCAGATAGCTGGTCAGCGTCCACTGCAAGGCGGCGACGCTGGCGTGCAGGCTGCGGCCGATAGCCGGCACCGCCACGTTGACCACCGACGCGTCGAGGAAGCCGATCAGGGAGGCCAGGACGGTAGCCGCAATGAGCGCGGCGCCTTGCGTGCTGCGCAGCGGCACCAGCGAAGGGCTGGTGATCCCTGGCTGGCCCCGTCCGACCGTGGTCCCGGTCACGGCGATCCTGCCGGGGCTAGCTGGCGCGCCGCCGTGATCTCGGTCTGGAGGGCCTTCAGCCCGGCCACATAGATCTCGGAAAAGGTAGGGAACGGCTGGATCACGTCGCGCAGCACCGGCAGCGGCACCTGGGCCCGGACGGCCAGCGTGGCCTGCTGCAACCACTCGCCGGCTTCCGGGCCGAGCGCGTATGCGCCGGCGTCAGAGTAATTGGCAACCATGAAGTCCCAGTACGAGCACTCCCCCCCGGCCGGCTCGCGCTCCACCACGGCCGCCTTGAGGCCTCCGCGGGCCAGCTCACCGGCGCAGTGCTCACCCGGCGACCCGGCCCCCACCACGATCACGTCGTAGTCGTAGCTCCTCATCAGCCCGCATCTCCCCGGGCCGACTCGTCCACTATGTACTGGGCGCGCCAGTCCGGCCAGTCCGGATCGGCCTGCCCGTCTCCTCGTACTTGCCGTGCACGGCTGCCGCGCGGCGTAGCGCATCGGCCGAGCCCGGCCACCGAGTCGAAGGCGGCCGGGGCGGAGGTGTGCCGGTCCGACATCGGGACGGTGACCTCATGAGCGCGTCAGGAGTCGCCGTCCGGGTCGGCAAACGAGAGGCAACTCTTGCGCTCCGGGGCAGGGGCGGTGATCTCGGCATTCACTGAGACTCCCCGGCGGGCGTAGTCGATGGCCAGTGAGCGGGCGACCAGTCTCCGTCCGGGTCCGTGGTTTGCCCGACTTCGATCAGATAACCGTCGGGATCGCGGATGTAGCAGCGGATCTCGTACTGATGCTGTTTGGGCGGCGTCAGGAATTGAGCGCCCCGGGCGTTCCATTCGGCGTACACGGCCGCGATGTCTTTGACCCGGATATTGAGGAAGCTGCTTACCCGGTCGGGATCGCGTGGCGTTTCCAGGGTGACCGCCGGCTTGTCGTCGGTCGGCCCTCCACCGGTATTGATGATGATCCAGCTGTTGGAGAGCGCGACGTAGGTCAGTCCTCCGGGACCGGAGAAGGCGAGCCGGCCGCCGAGTACTTCGGTGTAGAAACGCCGGGAGCGCTCGACATCGTCCGAGACGATGAAGTGGGCCAGCACTATGCCGTCGGGGGGCGGTGGGAACTCGGCCATCTGGCACCTCCACTGGTTGGGTATGCGGTCTTGCTGCCGCTTGCCTGCTGTACGCCTTCCGTCATGCTCGTGCTCCTTGGCCTGTGGACCAGACATCGGTCGTGCCAGGCACGATGCTGATATAGCGACTGCTCCATGGTCGCGCTGGCGACGTGCGGTTCGCGCCTGCGTAATCCCTGGTGCTACCCCGGTGTTCCACTGGCACCGGGGTGGCGAACCCGGGTCGCAGAGGCGTGCCGGCAGATCATCGGGCCACGCGCTCGGACGGGTGGGCCGTCCTGATCGCCGACTTCACCTTCGAGGTGTGGCCCGGCGTGCGCCGCGCAGGGCTTCGACGGGCACGAACCGGCTGCGGGGCAGATCTCCCTGGCTGTCCTGGGTTTTTCGCGCCAACGGCGGCATCTACCTACCAGGTCATCGCCCGCCGGGGCCACCAGTGCGGCGTGCAGGTGTTCCCCACCGGTTCCGGCACCACTTCAGCCACACCTGGCAAATGGGCAGAATTGCATTTGGTGCATCATTCGGCACTTCGCGTGAACACGCGCTGCCTGCGGCGCAGCGTGCGGCTCTGCGGCGCCCGCAGCCTGCCGGGGCGTCGCGCGGCTGCGGTGACCTGGGACTTCATGGACCGCCTGGATCTGATGCCACGATGATGCGGCTGATGCCGTTGCGTGGGGTACATCTTCATTGCACCTGCTGGCATCGCGATGCATCCGGGAGCAGCCGGTTGCATCGGGTGCATCGTCGGCGGTCCCGGTGAGCGGCGCCCGGCCGGCGCTGCAGCTGCGGGGGGATGCGCCGGGCCTCTGCACCATTGGCCACGTCACCCGCCTGACCAGGCAACCAGCCGCTCTCGTTGCACCTCATGCATCCCCGCGCCCCGGAGACGGACGTTCCCGCAGCCGCCAGCTCGCCCGTCAGCGACGCGGCACGCCGACGCGCCGCATGCCGCGGACGTGGCCGGCACGCGTCGCAGCCGTCGGCCGGTGGAGGCTCCTGACCCGGCCCTGCTCCACGGCCGGGGAGATCCATACCCGTAATCACCAACTCGGGAGTAGCCTCCAGGCGCCCGGCTCCGGCTGAGGTATTCAGCGTGGTTGGAACATTGCTCTCTACCAGTTTGGACCGCGGCGGGGCCGAGGGCGACCTGATGGAGCTCAACGGCTGGACCTCCCCGCAGATGCTCCGCCGCTACGGCACCAGCGCCCGCAGCGCCCGAGCCCGCCGCAGCTACGACCGCATCATGACCGGCACACCCTGACCCAGGCCGCCAGGGCTGTCGCTTCCAAGGATCCGTTCCGCCGCCACGCCCCTACCTGACGAAATAACCGCGCGGCCGCGCGGGCGAGCTTGGGTGGCCTGGCGGCTGCGCAGGTCAGGATGTCGGGTCCGCGTTCACCAATGCGGACGGTTGTTAAGTACCTCGCGGCGGGCCACAACCTCCACTCAGAACTGCGATTCTCCGGGTGGGATGCGAGTCCAGGCCGCCGCTTAGGTCGTGGGCTTTGCCGTCTTTTCCTTGATTGCCTCCAGGAGCGCGGCCCAGTCCGCGGTGAAGGCGCCTGCTCCCTGGCGCTGCAGATGCTCAGCGAGCGCATCGGCGTCGAGGCCGGCGTCGGCGGCCGCGGAGATGGCCCGTTCCGCGGCGGCGTAGTCGGGCTCCAGCCGGTCGTCGAGGCTTCCGTGGTCAGCGAACGCGATCAGGGTCCTCTCCGGGACGGTGTCGATGGTGTTGGGGGCGGCCAGCCGGCCCAGATAGTAGGTGTCGGGCAGGTCCGGGTTCTTGGTCGAGGTGGAGGCCCACAGAACCCGCTGCGGACGGGCGCCCGCCTCGGCGAGCGCTTGCCAGCGCTGGTCCGAGAGCAGCTGCAGATGGGAGGCGTAGGTTTTCTGCGCCATCGCCAGCCCCAGGGTGCCGTGCAGCGCGGGCGGCAGCAAGGGGTCGGCGGCGGAATCCCAGCGGGAGATGAACAGCGAGGCCACCGAGGGCACCGCCAGGTCCAGGCCGGCGCGGCGGCGGCGCTCCAGGGCCCGCAGGTAGGCGTCGGCGGTGCGCAGGTAGTGGGTGTCGGAGAACAGCAGCGTCACGTTCACGCCGATGCCGGCGGTGATGGCCTCTTCCATCGCGGTCAGGCCCTGCGGCGTGCCGGGGATCTTGACCAGCAGGTTGGGGAAGGCGGCCTGGTCGTGCAGCCGCCGGGCGAACGCGACCGTCGCCGCGGCGTCGTAGGCGACGTCGGGCGGGACCTCCAGTGACACGTAGCCGTCCACGCCCCCGGTGTGCTCCCACGCCGGGCGGAACAGCGCCGCCGCCTCGGCCAGGTCCTCCAGCGCCAGCGCGTACACCAGGTCCTGAGCATCAGCGACACCGTCGCCCGCCAGGCGGGCCAGCGAGCGGTCATAGTCCGACCCGGCGGCCATGGCATGCCCGAGGATTGTGGGGTTGGACGTCAGCCCGGTGACCGCCAGGTCACGCACGTACCGGGCCAGCGTCCCGGTGCGCAGCATGACCCGGCTGATGCTGTCCAGCCACAGGCTCTGGCCAATTGCGTGCAGCCGCTGCGCGGGATTCAGCTCAGCGTCCATGCCCAGCTCCCCTATCGGCCGGCAGGGCCATCTTCGCCCAGTCACGGCCACACGTCCAGACTGCGGGCGGCCCGGCGGGCAGCGCCCTCACCGGCACCACCGGTTGATCCATGCCCTGCCGCCTGGCCTGCCAGCGGCGCACCGTTTCGCGAACCGGCGGCGGCGGCTGGGGGCTGCCCGGCGGTGGCGCGCGCCGGTGAGATGATGGCCGCCTGCAGCCGTGTGCAGCGTATGGCTCCGGTCACCTCGCACAGAAGGAGACCCGCATGTCTTCGAATGACGGCATTCGCCCCTTCCGGATCGACATCCCGGAGGAGTCGCTCCAAGAGCTCCGCCGCCGTGTGGCGGTGCCCCGCTGGCCCGACCGTGAGACCGTCAGCGATCGCACCCAGGGCGCGCAGCTGGCAAAGGTGCAGGAGCTCGTCGACTACTGGGCCACTGATTATGACTGGCGCAAGCTCGAGGCCAAGTTGAATGCGCTCCCCCAGTTCATCACGGAGATCGACGGGCTCGATATCCATTTCATCCACGTCCGCTCGCCGCATGCGAACGCGCTGCCGCTGATCATGACCCACGGCTGGCCGGGCTCGTTCCTCGAGTTCGTGAAGGTGATCGGGCCGCTAAGCGATCCCGAGTCCCATGGAGCTCGCGCGGAGGACGCGTTCGATCTCGTCGTGCCCTCAATGCCCGGTTTCGGCTTCTCAGCCAGGCCGCAGGCGACAGGCTGGAATCCCGAACGCATCGCCGGCGCCTGGGTTGAGCTGATGAGGCGAGTGGGCTACGAGCGCTACGTCTCCCAGGGCGGCGACTGGGGTGCGGTCGTCACGGACGTGATGGGCCGCCAGGCGCCGGAGGGTCTCGCGGGTATCCACGTCACCACCTTGCTCGGCGCGATCGAACGGCCACCAACGCCGAACATGCAAACGACCGTGCCTCCCGAGGTCGCGAACGCGCTCAAGAACGGTGAACCGGCGCCGCCGGGCCTCTCGGCCGAGGAAACGATCGCCTATGAGGCATTCAAGAACTTCGCCGCGAGCGGCTCGGGCTTTCGGGCGATCATGGGCACGCGCCCGCAAACCATCGGCTACTCGCTCGCGGACTCGCCGGTCGGCTTGGCCGCGTGGTGTTACGAGAAGTTCGCGGAATGGACCGACACGGACGGCGAACCCGAGCGCGCCCTCACGAAAGACGAGATGCTCGACGACATCACGCTTTACTGGCTCACGAACACAGCGGCGTCCTCGGCCCGCCTGTACTGGGAGAACAACGCCCACAAAACCAAGATCGGCGGCGGAGTCTCGATCCCTGCGGCCGTGAGCAGGTTCCCACGAGAGATAATCCCCCTGCCGCGCAGCTGGGCCGAGCGCGCCTACCCCAACCTCATCTACTTCAACGAACTCGACCGGGGCGGTCACTTCGCCGCCTGGGAACAACCGGAACTCTTTGCGGGCGAGATGCGAGCGGCGTTCAGGTCGCTGCGCTGATCGGTGCACATCGGCGTCAGTCAGGTCGCATCGAAGAGTCAAGCAACCACCGCAGTGAAAGCCGCAGCCAGCGTCAGGCGGCCGATCCAGCTCCAGCGCTGGCCGTGGCCGGCGCGCCCTTGGCGGCGGGCCCAGGAGTCGCCTGGGGCAGGTATCTCTGGCTGTCCAGGGCTTTCGCGCCAACACAAAGCAACTGGTGGATGGTCACAGTGGGCAGGATGTCGCCAGGGAGCTGTCCGGCTCCGCTGCCGAGCTCGTTAAGGATGGGTGCAATCTGCTGCCCTTGGCATGCCAGCATCGTCCGGATCGCGGACGGCGAAATGGTGCGCGGACTGGCGGCGATCGGCGATCTATGCTGCGAGGTAAAGGTCGACGACGGCCCTGTCTGCGTACGGTCCGCGACTTCCCCTGACCAAGCGCCTGATCGGCCCGTGTCTTGAAAGGAACGGGAATGGTGAAGCAATTCGCTGTTGGAGACCATGTCAGATGGAACTCCGAAGCCGGATATGTTGAAGGCGTTATCATCAATAAACACACGCAGGACGTGGAGTACAAAGGTTACGTGCATCACGCCACTGAAAGTGATCCGCAATATGAGATCAAGAGCGACAAAACTGATCACATCGCCATGCACAAGGGAGGTGCGCTGACGGAACTTTAGAGAGAAGTTTGTAGAGCAGAGCTGGCGGTGTGCTTCCAGACCCGTATTCGGGGTGTCTCATCGGCGATTCGGCAACTTAAGATGAGCGATTCAACGACTTGGGTGAGGCGCAGGATGACGAACCATATCCATACGGTGGGGCATTCGACGCGCGACTTCGATGAAATGCTCGCGATGTTGCGGAACAACGGGATCACCCACCTGATCGATGTGCGCTCGTTCCCGTCGTCGAGGAAGTTCCCGCAATGGAACCAGTCTGCGATCATCGACGCGCTTCCTCCCGATATCGAATACCGGTGGATCCCGAAATTGGGCGGCAGGCGGCACACCCCTAAGGGCGTGTCGAGCGCGAACGGCGCATGGCAAGTCAAAGCCTTCCGCGATTACGCCGACTACATGGATAGCGATGAGTTCGAGGAAGGCCTGAATGAGGTGCTTGAACTAGCTGAACACGGCCGGCCGGCGATCATGTGCAGCGAGGCGGTGCCGTGGCGCTGCCATCGCCAGCTGATCACTGATGCGTTGATCGTCGCGGGCGCGAAGGTTGCGGACATCATGTCGGCCACGACGGTGAAGCCCGCGGTCCTGCACAAGCACGCGCATGTCCAGGACGGGCACCTCACCTACCCGCCTCAGGCCTGATGCCGGCATGAGCATCATCGAAGATGTCCGGAAAGCAGTCATCGCCATCCCAGCTGGTTTCGTCGCCTCCTACGGTGACATCGGCAAGAGAATCGGTGCAGGCCCGCGACAGGTGGGACGGGCGATGAGCCTGCTCGACGACAGCGTGCCGTGGTGGCGTGTGGTCTACGCCGACGGAACACCCGCCTCGTGCCACAGTGGACGGGCACCGGGGCTACTCAGCGATGAGGGGACACCGATGTCGGGTGCGCGGGTGGACATGAAGCGCGCGCGGCAACGACGGGTGCCTTGAGAACACCTGTATCAAAATCGGCGTCTGCCTTAGCCCGACGAGTTGTGCTGGAAGCGCGCCTCTGGCGCATCGCGCTCCGGGCCGATCGCACTCGCTCAGCTCGCCCGCGTATCAAGGCCCGCCTGGCGAGCGTGGCGGGTCGTGGTTACGCCGCCGACGGGGGCGATCTTATCTGCGGGTTCCTGGCGCGGGCGGGCGGAGCAGGCAAGGGCTGGTGGCCGTGTCGGCCACGCCCGCGACCTCGTCGGTAGGCTTCAGGTGTGGCCGCGGCGCGCGTGATCCTGGTGTCGGACACCCACCTGTCGGCAGCTGCGGCGCAGGTGCAGGCCAACTGGGACGCTGTGGTCAGCCATGTCGGTGCCTGCGCCCCTGATCTGGTGATCCACCTCGGCGATCTCAGCCTCGACGGCACAGGCAACGCCGCGGATCTGGGCCATGGCCGCGCCCAGCTCGACCGGCTGCCGGGGGCGTGGCATGCGGTTCCCGGCAACCATGACATCGGCGACAACCCGTGGCCGGGCGCTCCCGCGGGCATCGCCGTGGACGCCGGCCGGCATCAGCGGTGGCTGGACATCCTCGGCGACGACCACTGGTCGGTAACGGCCGGCGGCTGGGTTTTCCTGGCGATCAACGCGCAGCTTCTGGGTTCTGGCCTGGCGGCCGAGGCCGCGCAATGGTCCTGGCTTGACGAACAGGCCGGCCGGCATCGCGGCCGCCAGCCGGTCGCGCTCATCACGCATAAGCCCGTCACCGCGACCGGAACGGAGCTGGCCGCCGCACCGCCCTACCGGTTCTGGCCGCCGCAGGCTCGCGACCGGCTCGCCCGCCTGTTCGGCCCAACGCCACCCGCGACGTGGGCGGTTCTTCCCGACCAGGCGCAGCCGGTGCTCGGAGCCAAGCGATGCGGGATCGTATCACTGACATTCACCGCCGGGACACCGGCACAACAGGAGCTCATCGAGCCCGACGGCCTTGAGCAGCACACCATTACCGTCGACGTGCCGGACCCCTACCACAACTGACCAGCCACGCTGTGAATTCGGCCTCCTGGACGGCTTCCTTGCCAAGCCCGGCCTCGACCTCGCACCGCTCCGGTAACCCTCACAATTGAAGATCGTTAGTTAGGCGGTCACGTGCAGATTAGATTAGCTGATCTGCACGCCCATCAGCTAGGTCGCACCGGCTTGCGCATACGCGCCTATTCCGCGTTATACGGGTGATCATCGCTAATTTTTTCGGTCCGATATGCGGAGATGATCACCCGTATATCACCCGATCTGCTTGGACCCGCCGCCTGGCGAGCTGGCCGAGCCGATCACGCTCCGCGACAAGCTGGCCTGCGTATGGAAGCAACTCCTGGCTGCCCCGTCACAAATTAGCGTCGCCGTTGATCTTCGATCCAGGACCAAATAATCATGCCGATAACACCTGGCGGAGGCAATGAGGTGGGACGAGAGCGACGGGATGTTCATGGTGTCCCCCTCCATCGGCGTAGCTGACGCCTCAGCATACGAGCCTTGCGCGGGCTGGGTGCTGACCCGAGTCCGCGTGGCGTAAGCCCTGGTTGTAGAGATCTCCGGTCCCAACACACAACCAACACAAGTCCGGGTCCGGGAGGCGTCCAACACGCCGGTAACACGAACAAAACGGCATTCTCCGGCACACTATGGCGCCAGTGTTAAAATCGGTGCGTCAGCCTGACTACCAGGATGGATGCGCTCTAGCTGGGCTGACTGATTAATACTCACCCGGTGGCGTCGGAAACGACAGACCTTCTGAAAAGCGGAAGGTCGGCGGTTCGACCCCGCCCCTGACCACTCCTTCTCGTAGCATCTGCCAGCCCTCTCACCTGCACTAATCGCAGGAAGAGAGGGACCGCTATGGCGCTTTCTGTGCCCTCGCAGTCCAAGATCCCCACAAAAAACCCACAACTCGGCGTCGCTGGGGCCGTCCCGCCTGCCTCCGCTAAGGCTAGTGCGAGCCGGAGCACGCCCCGTGGTACCGCCCGTGTCAGCGGAGAAACCCGTGAGCCCTGCTACGCGCTCTCATGCAGCTGCGGGGACGAGGCGACTGGGGGCGGCCACCGGTGGTGATGATGATGCCGGGAGTGCCCTGTGCTCGCTAATCGTGGCCGGCGAGCACCCGGGGCAGGGGGCCAGCCTGGTGGGTCCAGCTGCACTAAGGGTCCGGGAGGAGACCTTCGGCGCCCCCCGGTGGGCGAAAGGCCCTGGCGCTGTGCCGTAGGGGTGCAACGGTGGTGGAGGACGGCCGCTGCGGCCGCACGCACCGTGGCTAGGGGGATAAGCGCCATGACCGGGCCTGTTGCCTGCCCGTCCGGCGGCGGTGCCAGGCTTTCCGGGCCGGCGCGTGCAGGGCCGCTGCCAGATCACCCGCGGGGCAGGCACGGGCGCGGCCGGTTGCGGCAGTTCGCGTGGGCGTCAGTGCCAGTGTGGTCGGCGTCGCTGCTGGGGTCGCAGCGGCGCATACGTTCATCGCCTTCCGCCCGGGCTCTGCCCTGGCCGGTGAGCTAGTGTGCCGCGCCTGAAATCATGATGGTTTTGTTTGCTGGCCGTTAGGCTGCGGTCATGCCGGGTCCTTCTGCTGTGCCGATCGTGCTGTCTGAGGATGAACGGGCCGAGCTGGAGCGCCGGGCAAGGGGGCCGGGGCGCTGGCGGGCTGACCGGGCCCGGATCATCCTGGCCTGTGCTGAGGGAATGTCGAACGCCGTCGCCGCGCAGGCGCTGGGGGTAGCGGTCAAGTCGGTGTCCAAGTGGCGGCGCCAGTTCGCAGACCAGCGGCTGGCCGGGCTGGAGAACGCGGGGCCGGTCGGCCGGCGCAGCGCGGAGCTGGTCTTGACAGAGGCGGAGCGCGACCAGCTGGCCCGGTGGGCCAGGCGCGCGAAGACCGCCCAGTACCTGGCGCTGCGGGCGAAGATCGTGCTGCGCTGCGCGGAAGGCGGGACGAACAAGCAGGCCGCCAGTGATCTGGGGATCGATGAGTCGACGGTGGAGCGGTGGCGGGCCCGGTTCATCGCCCGGCGGTGCGAGGGCCTGCATGATGAGCCGCGGCCGGGCCGGCGCCGTCGATCCTGCTGGACCAGGTCGAGGACGTGATCACCGCCACGCTGGAGGCCACGCCGGGCAAGGACACGCACTGGTCGCGGTCCTCGATGGCCGCCCGGACCGGGCTGAGCAAGTCGACCGTCGGGCGGATCTGGCGCAAGTTTGACCTCAAGCCCCACCTGCAGGACTCTTTCAAGCTGTCCAATGACCCGTTCTTCGTGGAGAAGGTCGTCGATGTGGTCGGCCTGTATCACAACCCGCCGGAGAAGGCGGTGGTGCTGTGCGTGGATGAGAAGAGCCAGATCCAGGCCCTGGACCGGTCCCAGCCGGTGCTGCCGATGATGCCCGGCATGCCCGAGCGGCGGACCCACGACTACCTGCGGCACGGCATCACCAGCCTGTTCGCCGCCTTCAACATCGCCGACGGCACCGTCATCAGCGAACTGCACCGCCGCCACCGGGCCATCGAATTCCGCAAATTCCTGGCCGCCATCGACAAGGCCGTGCCCGCTGGGCTCGACGTGCACCTGGTGTGCGACAACTACGCCACCCACAACACCCCGGAGATCAGGACATGGCTGGCCCGCCACCCCCGCTTCCATGTCCACTTCACCCCGACCGGCTCATCCTGGATGAACCAGGTCGAACGCTGGTTCGGGCTGCTCACCGACAAGCTGATCCGCCGCGGCGTCCATACCTCGGTGCAGGCCCTGGAACATGACATCAGGGAATGGATCGCCACCTGGAACGACAACCCCCGCCCGTTCACCTGGACCAAGACCGCCGACGAGATCTTGAATTCGCTGGCCGGCTACCTCGCCAAGCTCCGACCAGACCAGCAAAACTAACCAGTCGAACTTCAGGCGCGGCACACTAGTGCCGCGTCAGGCAACGTTTGCCCGGTTAGCAGGTGTGAGCCGTTCAACGGGAAAGTGTCTTTGGCCGGGGTGACGACTGGTGCACCGGTGAGACCGGGATGTCAGGACGTGACCGTGTCCGCGAACGTTTCGATGATGTGCGCGATCTTGCCCGGCGATCGCGCGTTCGCGAGGTGCCCTTGTCCCTGAAGGATGACCACCGAACGGAGCTGGGGCAACACCCCGGCGAGTGCGTCGAGACGGGCACGGAGATGCTCTGGGCTCCGGGCTCCGCCGAGGAGCAGGGCAGGGACCTCAACGGCGGCGTAGCGGTCGATGCCGACGCCGAGCGACTCAAGAGCCATGTCGTCGCTGATCTGCCCCGGCGCGTAGTTCGTCACCTGTCGCCAGAGCGGGCGGATGGCCGGCAGGAGCCTGACGAGGTAGCCGGGAGCTTCCACGATCTCGCGCAGGTGGATCTTCATGGCCTGACCGGGCTCTCCGGCATCCAGCGCGGCTCTGGCGCGAACAAGGGCGTCACCCCCTAAGGGACTGGTCACCGCGACAGGTGGTTCATACAGCACCATCCCGGCGAAGCGCGGCGGTGCTGCGAGTGCCGCCTCGAGAGCGACAACGGCTCCAGAGGAGTGCCCGACGAGCAGCGGCGGCCGGCCGGCGAAGGCGGCGGCTGCGAGGACGTCGGCCACCTCATTGTCCATCGTCTCGGCGGGCTCCACGTTGCCGTGTGACCGGTAGGGCCGGCGGTCGAACCGCAGGACACGAAACCGTGTCGCCAGGCGCCGGGCAACTCGGGTCCAGGAGGACGAGGTGCTCCCGCCAGGATGAACGATCAGGATCGGAAAGCCGTCACCCTCTTCGAGCACATCAAACTGGGAACCGTCCGCTGAAGTCACAGTCGTCGTGCCGATGGTCACTCAGCCGAGCCTACGGCGGCTAGTGCGGTGACCACGAACGTTCACCGGGTTCGGTGACCTTCTGCTGGCGTCCACGTGCTGGGGTATTGCTTCACACTCGTTCTTGCGGGGGCTGATCGAGTGCGGGAGCGGTGATGGCAGAACGGGTGCGGGCGAGAAGGCTGACGGATCATGAGGGTCAGCGGCTGCAGCAGATCGTGCGCCGCGGGAAGCATGGGTCGATCCGGGTCCGCCGGGCGCTGATCATTATGGCGTCGGCGTCGGGTACGACAGTCCCGGCCATCGCCCGGCTGGTTGCCGCCGATGAGGACACCGTCCGCGACGTGGTCCACGCGTTCAACGCGAAGGGCCTGGCCGCGCTGGACCCTCAGTGGGCGGGAGGCCGTCCCCGCCTGATCACTGAGGATGACGTGGAGTTCATCGTCACGGCGGCCACCACGCGGCCGGAGAAGCTGGGCTTGCCGTTCACGCACTGGAGCTTGCGGAAACTGGCCGCCTACCTGGCCGTGAACCCGTTCCGGGCGGTGCGGGCCGGGCGGGAGCGGCTGCGGCAGATCCTCCATGATCATGGGATCTCTTTCCAGCGGACCCGGACCTGGAAGGAGTCCGCCGATCCGGAGAAAGACGCCAAGCTGGACCGCATCGAGCACGTGACCAGCCGCTTCCCGGACCGGTGCTTCGCCTTTGACCAGTTCGGGCCGTTATCGATCCGGCCCGTCCACGGCAGCGCCTGGGCCCGGCAGCGCAGCCCAGCCCGGCTGCCCGCCACCTATCACCGCACGCACGGAATCCGGTATTTCCACGGCTGCTACTGCGTGGCCGAAGACCAGCTCTGGGGCGTCACCCGGCGCCGCAAGGGCGGTGACCACACCCTGACTGCCTTGAAGTCGATCCGCGCGGCCCGCCCCGACGGCGCCCCCATCTACGTGATCATGGACAACCTGTCCGCGAACAAGACCCCGCCGATCCGCGCCTGGGCCAGCAAGCACAAGGTCCGCCTGTGCTTCACACCCACCAGTGCCTCCTGGGCCAACCCGATCGAGGCACAGTTCGGGCCATTGCGCACCTTTGTCATGGGCGGCTCAGACCATCCGAACCACACCGTGCTAGCCCGCCGCCTGCAGGACTACCTCACCTGGCGTAACGCCAACGCCCGCCACCCCGACGTCCTGGCCGCCCAGCGCCACGAACGCGCCCGCATCCGCAGCGAACGCCATCAACGCTGGGGCCATCCCAGATCGAAAGCCGCATGAGCTAAAGCCGGTGAACGTATGTGGTCACCGCACTAGTGTGCCGCGCCTGAAGTTCGACTGGTTAGTTTTGCTGGTCTGGTCGGAGCTTGGCGAGGTAGCCGGCCAGCGAATTCAAGATCTCGTCGGCGGTCTTGGTCCAGGTGAACGGGCGGGGGTTGTCGTTCCAGGTGGCGATCCATTCCCTGATGTCATGTTCCAGGGCCTGCACCGAGGTATGGACGCCGCGGCGGATCAGCTTGTCGGTGAGCAGCCCGAACCAGCGTTCGACCTGGTTCATCCAGGATGAGCCGGTCGGGGTGAAGTGGACATGGAAGCGGGGGTGGCGGGCCAGCCATGTCCTGATCTCCGGGGTGTTGTGGGTGGCGTAGTTGTCGCACACCAGGTGCACGTCGAGCCCAGCGGGCACGGCCTTGTCGATGGCGGCCAGGAATTTGCGGAATTCGATGGCCCGGTGGCGGCGGTGCAGTTCGCTGATGACGGTGCCGTCGGCGATGTTGAAGGCGGCGAACAGGCTGGTGATGCCGTGCCGCAGGTAGTCGTGGGTGCGCCGCTCGGGCATGCCGGGCATCATCGGCAGCACCGGCTGGGACCGGTCCAGGGCCTGGATCTGGCTCTTCTCATCCACGCACAGCACTACCGCCTTCTCCGGCGGGTTGTGATACAGGCCGACGACATCGACGACCTTCTCCACGAAGAACGGGTCATTGGACAGCTTGAAAGAGTCCTGCAGGTGGGGCTTGAGGTCGAATTTCTGCCAGATCCGCCCGATGGTTGACTTGCTCAGCCCGGTCCGGGCGGCCATCGAGGACCGCGACCAGTGCGTGTCCTTGCCCGGCGTGGTCTCCAGCGTGGCGGTGATCACGTCCTCGACCTGGTCCAGCAGGATCGACGGCGGCCGGCCCGGCCGCGGCTCATCATGCAGGCCCTCGCACCGCCGGGCGATGAACCGGGCCCGCCACCGCTCCACCGTTGACTCATCGATCCCCAGATCACTGGCGGCCTGCTTGTTCGTCCCGCCTTCCGCGCAGCGCAGCACGATCTTCGCCCGCAGCGCCAGGTACTGGGCGGTCTTCGCGCGCCTGGCCCACCGGGCCAGCTGGTCGCGCTCCGCCTCTGTCAAGACCAGCTCCGCGCTGCGCCGGCCGACCGGCCCCGCGTTCTCCAGCCCGGCCAGCCGCTGGTCTGCGAACTGGCGCCGCCACTTGGACACCGACTTGACCGCTACCCCCAGCGCCTGCGCGGCGACGGCGTTCGACATTCCCTCAGCACAGGCCAGGATGATCCGGGCCCGGTCAGCCCGCCAGCGCCCCGGCCCCCTTGCCCGGCGCTCCAGCTCGGCCCGTTCATCCTCAGACAGCACGATCGGCACAGCAGAAGGACCCGGCATGACCGCAGCCTAACGGCCAGCAAACAAAACCATCATGATTTCAGGCGCGGCACACTAGCTGGCTCGTCAGGCTGCGTTTGCCCGGGTGACGACCTGGCGGAGCCGTTCGTCGCAGGCGTGGTTGTTGCGCCAGATGATGTACCGGCGGATCATGCTGGCCCGCTCTTTATGGCTGGCGTGGCCGGTGCCGTCGAGCGCGACGTACCGCAGCGCCGTGAACAGGGACCCGGTTTAACCACGACGAGTTCGCCGGCGTATAGGCGATCTCGACGTTGTTCGCCGCGGCCCAGGTCCCGGCCCGGCCATCCCTGGCGGTGCTCAGGTGCGGGCTGAAGTTATCCCAGATGATCGCGATCCGGACGGCGGGTAAGGGTCCGGAGGCAGCGGCAGAACTCCAGGAACCGGCCCCGGGTCTTACGTGGCTTGACGTGCCCGAACAGCTTGTCCTCGCCCAGCTCATAGGCGGCAGGCAGGTGCCGGACGCCTTCGGTGCGGGTATAGGTGGCGCGCATCCGCAGCCGCGGCTCCCGGCCAGGTTCAGCATTCTTCCCGCTAGCCGAACCCGTCGGCGTGACATTGCGGATCACGTCTCGCACCCCGTCCTCGCTGGTGAACGCCACCTTCGCGATCCCCGCAGCGTCCATCCCCTGCGCCGACAGCAGAACCATCTGCGCCCGCCGCCAGGTCACCACCGACCCAGTTCCCCGGCGCACGATCCGCACCGGGCGCCGCCCCTCATCATCATCGATCTCACGAACCCGCAGGCGTTCCGTCGCCAGCCCAGTCTGGGACACGAGCGACCACCGCGACGGCATCCCGGCCGGGCAAACGTGACCTGCTACGGCACTAGGGCCCGCCGCGCCCCCGAATCAGCTGGCGGTGGACCGTGCCCGGGCCCGGATGCGGTGCCGGAGCCAGGCACGGGAACTGGCCATGGGCAGCCACGTGCTCGCCCGCGAGCTAGGGATCGGCCGCCCCGACGTGCCCCATGACTACGATGACGGCGGCCTGGTCGATGTCAATCATGTACCCGGCGGCGTGCTGGCCTCATGCCTGGGGCTGACAGAGCTGCGGCCGCCGCCACAGCCCTTGCGGGGGCGCAACGGGCGCCGGAACCGGACACCCGGGGGAGCCAGTAGATCACCTGCGGCGCATCCCGCACGTACACATGCCATCCGGCCCTGCATGCCTGCCAGGCGCATCCTCATCCAGATGGTCGCTTTGGTCTCGGCACCGAGGGCGAACCAGTCCAGATCGAAGGTCACCCGGTGACTATTGCCCGTAACCGCATGCCGACCAACCACACCCTCATCTGCCGCTCCGGGGAAGCTGGTGACGCTGCGGTAGTGGGCTGGGGACGTAGCGCTTCACGATGTCAAGTGGCGCAGGTAGCGGGGTTCGGGGACAGGCCCTCCGAGATCGAACAGCCGGCGTTTGCCGTCCGGGAGGAACTGGCAGGACTCGTGGAACCGGCGCGCCCGGACGTTTCCTTCCAGCACCCACAGGCTCAGATCCTCCCGGCCGCCTTCCTGTAATGCGCTGGTGGTGTGGTCCAGCAGCCGGCGGCCCATCCCGTTGCCCCACCACCCGGGCAGGACGTAACAGGCGTAAATCTCGCCTTGCCACGGGTACGTGCGGTCGGCATCACGGCAGGGTCCCGCCACACTCCACCCCACGACCCCCCCGCCGCTGACGGCGACGGTCTCCGTGACCTGGCCGCCCCGGCTGGCCATGAGCTGGCGCGGCGCCCGGCATCGGCGCGCATGCCGTCCAGAAAGGAATCAGGCACCAGCCCGCGGTATGCCGCCTTCCCCCCCGACACTCGCAGCCGTTCCACCGCCTCAGCGTCGGCCACCGTGCACGGCCGCAACACCACCTCGCTCACCCTGACACTCTCCGCGGTGGCCATCGTTCCGGTCCAGCCAATTTCCGCCAGCGCCAGATCCCCCAACATCTGCTCATGCCGCTGCGGGTGTGCGGTCCGCGCCAGCTCAGATTGGTTCGCTATCGGGCTCTTGGGTGGCAGCAGCAGCCAAGCGCTCGGCCCGCTCCCTGATCCCGCGGAGCATTTTCTGGCTCATGGCGAAACTGACCGCTTCGGCGGGCTCGACGAGGAGCCGTGCCCACGGCCGGGTATAGCCGTATCTCTCCCGCACGAGCAGCCGCGTCGTCCCGGGCAGATCCTCCCGGAGCACGAAAGCCCAGGTGAAGTCATAGGGGGATGTGGTGTCCCCCATCGGCACGCCGCCGCGTAGGACAAGTGACCGTCCCCGCTCCAGCCGGGCTACGGCGAGGGCAACCTGCGGCGCGAGCCTGATCTGGTCGCCGACCTCGATATCCTGCCATCCGGGCACGATCTGGTCCGCGCTGTGAATGTCACAGCCGGCCAGGTTCTCGAGAAAGTCGTAGCTGTAGAAACCGCCGCGCCCCTGCCCCAGCTGGGCGATCCAGGGCCATACCTGGCCAGCTGCCGCGCCGACGGTGATGGCGCGGGTCGCGGCGAGGTCAGGGTCGCTGATGAGGTCATCGCCGGGGAGGATCTCGCCGGACTCCTGAGCTGTCGCGCCCCACCGGAGCTGCCAGCGCCTCGCCACCAAGATCCCGGCGGCCGCGACGGTGGTTAGGCCCACGACATTCCGACGTCTCATTTCGGCCTCCCGCGGTAGTCGCCTCAGCCTGCCCCCTTGCATATTCTCCCGGCGCTCCACAGCATCCGCATCTGCTGGTCAGAGCCCGAGAACCCGGCGCAGTCCTCGGTCAACTTCGCTCATGAGGGCTGACGGGAGGTGCCCTGTCTCTGCGTCGAGGTCAGCCTTGTCCAGGGTGACCAGGGCGGTTACGTTGACGACAGAGTCTTTGGGCAGCCCTGACGAGGTGGCGGGCAGGAAAACATTGCCAGGCATGGCCGCCAGTCCGGTATTGGAGGTGATGACGGCGGCGAGGGTGGTGCTGAGCCTGCTGGCGTTGAACGGGTCGGCCTGGATGACCAGGACTGGGCGGCGTTTCGCGGGCTTGCTGACACGAGGTTCACCGAGATCGGCCCAGCAGATACTGCCGCGCCTGGTCACCACTCATTCCCGGCGGATAGCCGCTGACGGCCAGCCTGGGCTGCCGCAGCGGCGGAGTCGTCGCTGCCAGCCGCCCGCAGGGCGTCGTTAACTTGCTGCGTAAGGGAGCGCGCAGCGAGTTCGTCCAGGTAGCGGCGTGCAGCCCGGGCGAAGAACTCTGAACGGCTGATGCCAAGCTCTGCTGCCTGCTTGCTGGCCTGCTCGAAGGTGTCGTCCGGAACGGAAATCGCAGTCTTCACATCTCGAGTATAACCCGGTATTACCACCAGCTGCGAGCCCTCCCGCACCCCAGGCGGTTCATACTCCCACGCCGCGGACGGTGCGCTCCCGTGGTGGTCCGATCGAGGTCGGTGCCGCCTTCGTTATTCCGGTCACCGCTGCAGCCGGCATTAGGGTAGGGCTGTGCGGGTGCAGGTAAGCCGGGAAGCTACCGCGTTTGTCGCTGCCCACGGCGGGAGGCTGTGGGTGTGGGCTGCGTACCCGCGACTGTGCTGCGCAGGAACGCCGGCTTACATGCACGCGGCGACCGGGGCGCCACCTGGCCTCTCAGGCTTCACCCGTATCCCCGTGACGGGGCTGGAGCTGTGGTTCCGGGCTCCCGCCGGCCCACATCCCGATATTCTGGAGATCGGCCTGCGGGGGAGGCGCCGCCCGCGGGTAGAGGCCTACTGGGACGGCTGCCTATTCGCGCTCGGCGCCTGACACGAGTCCACGAAGCCAGCGTGGCGATCAGCCCCCGGCAGCCATCCGCTTCTGCCGCGATAAGGTTCGGGTTGCCTCGCTTCCGGCGCCTCAAGTGGCGGTCGTCCCTACGCATACGGGGCACTTGGCTGGGTCTTGCGGCGCTGCTCCTGCTGGCTGACACGATGTATGCGTGGTCGTTCCTGGGCGGCGCAGACCTCGAGGCCCCGCCAAGCAACGGTCGCGGATCCTGTATTCCCAACCGCAGCGTTTTGCAGGTCGAGGAAGTTGAAGAGACACGGAGCTGATACTGGTGATAGATCCCGCCTTGGTGGTAGGAATTCTGGCAGCAGTTGTCGCCATTTTAGGTTATACAATCACGAATGCGATGAATCGCATTGAACGGCGCAGTAAGGTTTACGCAGATGCGATGCTAGCCTTGGTTCAATTTGAAAATCTTCCCTTCCGCATCCGCCGCCGAAGCGATAGTAGCGACGCTACCCGAACCATCGTAGGCCAACGCGTACGTGACGTTCAGGAAGCACTATTTTACCACACCGTCCTCTTGCGACTCGATTCTCCCAGAGTTGGCGCGGCATTTAAGGTGTTGGTTGAAAAGACTCGCGAAAGGGGCGCGCGATACCGGCATGACGCTTGGACGTTACCTCCTGCGACGAGCGATGCCGACATGAGCCTCGTGATCAGTTACGATTACCAGAACAAGGACGAGCTTGACGAATGTATTGTCCTCATGCAGCGCGAGCTATCGATAATTCGGGCTCTCTCTCCGCGAGCCCGCTGGTTCAGAGCGAGGCCCTGAGGCCGCACGCAAGCCCTGCGTCCAGTGGTCCCGCACCCCGGATGCGCCCTTGACGTGGTGGTTTGAATGGGCGATCTGGCCAAGGTTCTCACCAATTTAGCTCGCTCGGAGACTTACTCTCATAGCCGCGTTCCGCGCGGCAGCCGACCATATCTGCTTCCGCGATCACGACCCGGCAACCTCCCCGACTCGGTGTCTGCCGCCGCACCGTGGACCGGCAGGCGGACGTCGGCCAGTCCCGCCGTGTATCAAATCATCCAGCCGCTGTTCTGTGCAGGTGAGCAACCACCGATGGTGGTTCAGCGTCCGGCGCAAGACCGGTAAAGATGGGGGCAACCAGTGGCTGCGAACAAGTTCGTGCTCAAGCATCATCAGGTTGAGGTGGATTACACCCTCGGCGCTACCCCGGGGATCCCGGCTCTGGTCTACCAGGACGGCAGTGAGGCTCCGAAGAGCTTCACCGCGGCCGAGATCACCACGGACCAGACCGGGCTCGGGACACTGGTCTCCATCGCCTTGGTGATGTCCACCGACACGGGCGGCGAGAGGTTCGGGTTCTTCCTCCCGCAACTGGACGTCGCGCGGGGACAGTCGGAGGAATTCCGCACCGCGGGCGTGTACGAGAAGTTCAGCGGGCCCGACTCCATCCCGCACCACGACCCATCATGGCGGTGCATCGAACTGCACGGCACGGCGCAGACCGTGATCGTGGAGTTGTAGCGGCTGCCCGCGCTGGGTAACCCGGCCTGCGCAGGTCGGCATGCCCGGGCCCGGGCAATCCCGGACCGTATCACCGCACCTGTCATCGAGCCCAGGCCCGGACCGTACCGCGCTATAACCGGGCCCGCGGCAATCTGGCCGGCACGCGATCCATACCGTCGCTGCTCACATCTCCGGTACCGCCGGTAACTGGCGCCGGTCGGCAACAGTCCCGCCTGATGGGCCCAGCCGCCAGGCGGGCCAGCCACACGCCCGGCTCGTGAAGCCCGAGCCGACGGCCCTGCGGTCACTGACCGCGACCCTTAACATGACCGAGATCCGCCGATCTGGCCGCGTCGCCTGGCGCCGAAGGTGCGCCCTGAGCGAGACAGAACGGGGTGATCGGTGCGGTGGGTCACCCGGCTTTTTCACGGCCCTCGCCGCGACCGCCCGTGACCTGGTCGGCGGGGGTGGCTGGAGTGCTGGTGCGGGGCGTTCTGGCGGCGAGGTGGCTGAGCTTGCCAGGGTTGATCTGGTTGTAGATGGCGCCGACCCGGCTGCCACTGATGTCTAGTGAGAGCACGGCCTGGATGGTGCCGTCGGGTGCCAGGGCACGTGCGCCGGGCTGGCCGTTGACCTGTACTGGCTCCAGCTGGATCCCGAGGCGGCGGGCTTGCCTGGCCAGCCCCAGGACGAATCTGGCGACCCGGGCCGGCCCGCGCACTGGTTCGCGGACGGCGGGAGCCTGGCCCCCGCCGTCACCGTAGAAGACCACGTCGTCGCTGAGCATGGCTTCCAGACCGGCCAGGTCACCGTCGCGGACGGCCGCGAAGAACCGCCCGGCCAGCCGGTCACGCTCAGCGGCCGGGACGACGAAGCGGGCGTGGCTGTCCCGAAGGTGCTGGCGCGCGCGGCGGAGCGCCTGGCGGCAGGCGGCCTCGCTCTTGCCGGCGACGTCGGCGACGTCGGCGTATGGGTAGCCGAATACTTCGCGGAGCAAGAACACGGCCCGCTCCACCGGCGTGAGCTTTTCCAGCAAGACCAGGAAGGCCACGGACACCGTCTCGTCCATCTCGAACCGCCACGCCGGGTCGGCCTGATCGGGTCCGGCCAGCGGCTCGGGCAGCCACGGGCCGATGTACCGCTCACGGCGACGGCGAGCCGACCGCAAAGCGTCGATCGCCAGCCGGGCCGTGACAGTAACCGCGTACGCCTCAGGGGAGCGCAGAACTCCCGGCGCGCCCGCGTGCATGCGCAGGCAGGCCTCCTGAACGACATCCTCGGCCTCAGTGACGCTGCCGAGCATCCGGTAGGCGACCGAGAACATCAGCGGCCGCAACTCGCCAAGCGCCAGTTCGGGATTGACCATGCCCCCGATGCAACCACGCGCGCCCTGTCACGGCGGCGGCCGGCCTCTCGTCGTAGGGGCGAAAGGACCAGGCCGACCCTTGAGAGCAGGTGAGGACCATCAGCAGGTCAGATCGTGTACCGGCCCCGCTGCTGCCGTTCGTACGGCAGCGCACCATCTTGCTGTACACCAAGAAGCGCGACGGCCGCTGGGTGCCCACGCCGGTGAGCATCGCCGTGCGCGGTGACCGCGCCTACATCCGCACTTACGCCAAGGCCGGCAAAAGCAAGCGGCTCCGGAACTTCCCCGAGGTCCGGCTCTGCCCGTCCACATTCCGCGGCACACCCACCGGAGCCATGGCCAGCGCCAGGGCACGGCTGCTCGGCGCCGATGAGGCCAGGACGGCCGCCAGGCTGCTGGCCCGCAAATATCCGCTGATGCACGGCGTCCTCGTCCCGCTAGCCCACCGGCTCATGCGAACCCGTACTCTCCATTACGAGCTCACTGCCTTCGAGCCGGATCCCCAAAGACCAGAGCGGGGCTGAAAGCCAAACAGACGGCCGATCACCCTCATCTAACCCGCTGTGGTCAGACCCCCGCCAGAACTGAAATATCTGCGCGCAGATGCGTCCTGTGGCGCTCAAGCGTCAGCCGCGAATAGTCGGCGCTCGGGAGCGGCGGCTGGCTAGTATCTCAAGCGCGTGCGATGAACGGTGGTGACCTGGCGTGTTGGCGGTGGGCGTCTTACCGTTGGGTTCTCATTGTTCGCTGGGGCCTCTGCTGGCCCAGCATCGGGGCCTCAGCCCGAGTCCCCGGAGGTACCTGATGGCCACCACGATCCCGTCCGCCGCACTCGTCCCCATCACGCCGGTGTTCACGAATACCGAGCGCCTGGCGTTAGCCGGATTTCTCGCCGGGTACAGCGGCCTGACGCGGCAAGCCTACGAGCTGGATCTGCGGCAGTTCGCCGGCTGGTGCCAGCAGCACCAGCTCCATCTGTTCCAGGCTCGCCGGGCTGACATCGAGTTCTTCGCCCGCGACCTGGGAGCCCGCGGCCGTGCCCGGGCCACCATCACCCGCCGCCTGTGCACCGTGGCTGGGTTTTACCGGTACGCCGTGGAGGAAGAGCTGCTCGATCATTCGCCCGCCGCGCGTGTACGGCGGCCGCGGCTGGACTATGAGTCCCACGCGGTTGGCCTGGACCGCAACGAACTCGGCGCGCTGCTGGTGGCCGCAGGTCTTGGCCCGCCGGCGGAGCATGCGCTGATCTCGCTGCTCGCCCTCAACGGGCTGCGGGTCTCCGAGGCCACCGGCGCCGGCATCGAAGCCCTGGGTATCGAGCGCGGCCACCGAACCCTGGTAATCACGCGGAAGGGCGGCAAGGTCGTCACCATCCCGCTCGCGCCGCGCACCGCCAGGGCCATCGACCTGGCTATCGGCGAACGCACCGAAGGACCCATCTTCCTTACCGCGGACGGCCATCGGCTGGACCGGAACGGCGCCGGGCGGATCGTCCGGCGTACCGCCCGCCGGGCCGGGATCGCCAAGCCCGTCGGGCCGCACACGCTGCGGCATGCGTTCATCACCGCAGCGCTCGATGCTGGGGTCCCGCTGCGGGACGTCCAGGAAGCCGCCTCCCACGCTGATCCGCGCACCACGATGCGCCAGAGCGGGCACGCACCTCGCTGGACCGCCACGCCACCTAGATCGTCGCCGCCTACGTCGCCGGAGCCGCCCGGTAGGGCACTCGCAACTGGTAGATCTCCGCCTGGCCGGGCTCCGGCCAGGCGGAGCCCGGCCACCGGAAACACCCATGTGACGCCGGGAGCCGCCCGGGAACCGCCGTTCGGCGCGGTTCCTGTCGGGATCGTACGACGGGTAAGAGCTCCGCGAAAAAGCTCGATCTGCGCGCCAGGTTCCACGGCGACTGGTCGCCGGAGATCGGTCACGGGACATGTTCCGTGGCCATTGGGTGCGGATCCTCCTCGCCTGGGCGGGGCTAGAGTGAAGACCGTGAGCGAGCAGACGTTCCTGCCCGTGCAGGCGAGTGATCAGGGGAGAGTCTGGGCCACGCTCGTGGTGGCGTTCGCGGCTGATCCGGTCGAGCGCTGGCTCTATCCGGACGCGGAGCAGTATCTGGCGTGCTTTCCCGCCTTCCTTGCCGCCTTCGGCGGGCTGGCGTTCGATGCGCAGACCGTCTACAGACTCGGCGAGTACTCGGCCGTCGCACTGTGGCTGGCCCCAGGCGCTGAGCCAGACGGCGATGCCATCGCCGCCGTGCTCGCCGAGACCGTCTCGCCCGGCCAGCATGACGACCTGTTCGCCGTTCTGGGTCAGATGGAGGCGGCCCATCCGGCCTATCCGCACTGGTACCTTCCGTGGTTTGGCGTGGACTGTGCCCTGCAGGGCCGGGGGCTCGGCAGTGAGCTTATGAGGCCCTGCCTTGCTGAGGTTGACCGGAGCCATCTGCCCGCCTATCTCGAGACTCCGAATCCACGTACGGTCCGCTTCTATGAGCGTGCTGGCTTCGAGGTTACTGGCGAGGCAAAGGCCGGACACTGTCCACCGATCACGTTCATGCTGAGGGCACCCCGGTAATCCTGCGCCAGTACCGCCGGCGAGCTTGGCGGGGAAGGCAGAGGCCAGTCTCGATCCGATTCCTGGCGATTAACACCGTTGATCCTGACCAGATCACTCCCTCCTGCCGCGCTTTGCCCGGCGTTGAGATGGAATCCACCGTCGGCGACGACCAGTTAGTGCTGTTCTCCCGGACACGCCACGGCCTCACGGTTGGCTCTCAGCGCGTCCTGGAGCCGAAGACCACCAGGAACCGGGTGCACCTCGACCTTGTTGTCGCGGATCTCGACGCGGTTACAGCCGAGGTTGACGCACTCGGCGGCTGGTGGCTAGACCCGGCGATCATGCACCATCTCGAGGGCTTCCAGTAGCGGTTCATGCCTGAGGGCAACGAATTCGACATCGACGTGCTATCGCCAGAGTAGGTGCGCGGGGCGGCTCCGCTCATGCACAGTCGGCTGGGAGTTGTGCCCACGCCATAGCTGGCTGATATGCGCTCAGCGCCCACCTGGCATCGGGGCGCGGAAGAGCGCACCGAGTCGGCGATCCGCGCTCGGCACGCGGTACCGGGCCTGGACGCTGCTCACCTTGCGTGACGACTCCGGCCCCGGCTCGATAGATGTCGGCCGGACTGGCTCGGTCGGCCACAGGTGCCAGATGATTGCCGGACGACTCTCCCAGCTTCCCGCACCTGGCTCAGCTTCCGTGGTGCCAGTCCGTGGCTCCAGGAGGCCCACAAAAGACCCACAAGTCCTTGCCTTCCGGAGGGCTCACCACGGGAAGCCCACAGACGAAACGGGACTACGCGGCACACGGCGGCACGGTTGTTTATGATGGCGGTAGGGGCCATTTACCAGCACCTATACCGGTGAGCTGGGCTGGCGCGAAGGCTAAGAGATCATGGTCTCAGAGGGGATAGAACCCCTGAAAAGCGGAAGGTCGGCGGTTCGACCCTGCCCCTGACCACGAGTTCCGACCAGCGCAAATGCTGACTCGATTCACTTCCGCTCACCGCGTTTGCTCACGGAGGCCTTCACGGCATGGGCGAAAGCATCCCCGATACCGAGAGCATGCTCTCGCAGCACATGCGAGTAAACCCGTAGTGTCACCGCCGGGCCCCTGGTTGGGTGGTACCCCTCGCCTGGGCGGATTCCGACCGCCGTTACCCCTGCTAAAGGGCTGGTGAGCGCTGGTCGAAGGCGCCCTCGACGGCAAACCGCTGGGCATGAGGTCAAGCTGACTGTCATACACCATGGCGTTGGCCGAGACTACCGTGGTAGAAACGGTCAGCGGAGGCTGGCCGCAGGTGTTGTCCGGGCCAGAGGTGCTGCTCGAAGGCAACCAGCTCGCAGCGCGGACAAGAGCTGGGCGGCTGCGACGACGAGAAGTACGCGACGATGGGGGAGGGGATTGCCGCGCTGGTCATGATCTGATGGCCAGCTGTCATGGCGTCCGGATGGCACGGGTGTCTTCCAGAATACGAGGGGCCTGCCCAGGGACCGTTGGCTGGTCCCATTCGGGACTTCGTTAACCGTACGAGCCCGCGGGAGCATGAATGAGACAGGTAAACCCAGCGGTGAGCGTGCCAGCGGAAGTGAGCCGGTACCTGCTGCCGCACGAGCGCTCCTGCATTGCGGTCCGCAAGCATCCGGCGGAGCTGGCCGGGCCGCTCATCCTGGTCGTCGGCGGTCTGGTGGCAGCCGGGGAACTGACCAGGCGTTCAGTGCGCCCGAAGATCGTCTGGGGAGGGTACCTGTCCGTCCTGCTGTACTCCTTGGAGCGGATGGCAGCCTGGCAGGCGACGTACTTCGCCGTGACGGAAGCGCGGATGGTCCTGGTTAGCGGGTTCATGGTCCGCAAGGTTGCAATGATGCCGCTGGCCAGGGTGACCGACATGAGCTTCCGGCGCTCGGCGCTGGGCCGCTTGCTTGGCTACGGTGAGTTCATCGTCGAGTCGGCTGGTGAGGAGCAGGCGCTACGTAGCATTGACTTCCTGCCGTATCCGGAGCAGCTTTACTTGGAGGTCTGCGGCCTTGTCTTCCCGGGCGCGGTGGCCGAGACTCAGCAGGATCAAGACGACTAGCCCGATTCACAGACCACGTGTAAGCACCAAGTGCAGCAGCCGTAGCACCCCCTGACCGACTGCTAGCGACTGCCAACAACATCACCGGCAGCGCAAAAGACCTACAGCGACCCCGCCGCCACTGGCTACGGATCAGACGATCAGCGGCGGTGGCAGGTGACATCCATGACCGACACCAACTGCCTTGAAAACTTGGGTATTTGAGCAGACGCTTGCAGGGCGTCGCCCGAGGCCAGCGACGGTGCTGGACGCCTGGACCGGGCTTTGCAAGCAAGCGCTCACGAGTCAGGCTGAGCATCATGAGGGCCGAGCGCCACGGTTGGAACGATGAGCGTACGACCGCTTCTAGCCGATGTGAGTACGTGGCACTGAGCACATTAGCGCCATTTGGGCTTAATCGTAACGTTGGCTCTCAATGAAGTTGTGTCAGCTGAAAGCAATTCATAGATTTCCCGCAGGATACACCCCGATGTCAAGGCCTAAGGGCAGCGGTTCTCCGCAGAGCCTTGCCACAAGGAACTGCGGATCAGCGGAGGCCGGAGAACCAAACTGGCGAACGACTGATTCATCGGATTGCAGATCTTGAGCACCCGGTTGCGATGGGATTCGGCCAGTATGGGCGACACAAAGAGTCATCCATCTGATCGCGGATATGCTATTATTCCTACCTGATCCGTGAAGATCGACTTACGCCGATCGTGGAGCTTGGCGAGAGTGGCATACGTCTCATCCGCCTCGACATAGCCTTCTTGGATCAAGGCCAGTCGCGCATCGGCTTCCAGCATGCGCCAAGCGGTCTTTAGCCGATTGTTTTGGGATTCCCTGGCGTCGCTACCCAGAAACGTGGCCGCCGCGGCGAACGCCGCTGCAGCCAGTGCCATGTAGGCCGCAGGGATACGCCCGGCGGTCGATGCGAGAGCCGTGGTTCCGGCCGCTGCGGCGAGAACAGCCGCCGGCAAGCCGAGCAGGATATAAGTGAGACGCCAAAGCCGGCCGTAATTTCGCGCCTTCTTCGCCCGTGATTCCGCCTCGCCGGCGACAGCCTCAAGGTCCTGGCGTAGGCGAGCCGCGCGTAGCTGCGCGGTCTGTTGTGGGTCCGTCTCCGTTTGGTCGTCCATGCCTCAATGATGCAGACCACATCAATGTTTGATAACCCCTGGCCATGCGGCCGTGCCTGGTGCGGCAGCAGCCATTCAGGCTTTGACCTGCGCTGGGAGCGTTCGGTCTCGGCCTGATCGCGGATGGCCCTGAACGGTATCACTCTGATGGCGTGAGCTTTTTGAATCGATCCCGCAGCCGCCGCCTGAGCCAGTCCGGCAGCGCCGTCCGGCCTGGATGCGTTCGGATGCGGTGATACCCGCGTCGGTCCCGGCAGAGGTGGTGCTGATCCGCACCGAGCATGTGGTCGTAGCCGTCGGCAGTGTCCGCGCCTACCCGAACGGGTTCGAGTTCACCCTCCAATTGCCATGTGCAGGGTAGCGACGACTCATCCTGCTGACATGCAATTCGCTCTGCGCGCTTCACATTCGCTGCCGACATCCTGATCTGCCGCGCCTGGTGCGGGCGGGCTGGCTTCAGCGGGGCTGGGAAGGGCTGACCCTAAGTGCAGATGCCGACGGTCACTTTCATCGGCCGCCTCGCCCGCCGGGGCCAGGAACCAAAGGTGGTTAAGAAGCAGGCGGGGGTCTTTCGGCTCTGCCCTGGGTGCGAAGTCGGGGAGACCCTGGACCTGGGGGCACGGGAGCAGGAGGTGCTGTCATGCGAGCAGTCATCGTCTACGAATCGATGTTCGGGAGCACCAAGAAGGTGGCGGAGGCCATTGCCGAGGGGCTGGCCGGTTGCGCGGAGGTCTCGGTAGCGCCGGTCACCTCGGCCGATGCGCACATCCTCGGCGGCGCGGATCTCGTGGTGGTGGGCGGTCCCACCCACACCCACGGGATGTCCAGGCCGGGTACCCGGAAGATGGCTGGGAACCTGGCGGGGAAGCCGGGGAGCGAGGTTGAGCTGGTACCGGGCGCTGTCAGCGGCCCGGGAGTGCGCGAATGGCTCGCATCGCTCGGCCGGCTGGAGGTCGCTGGCGCCGCTTTCGATACCCGGCTCCAGGGATTGCCGGCGTTCACTGGCCGGGCGTCGAAGTCCATCCGCCGGCTCCTCGCGCACCACGGGGCGCGCATCGCGGCGTCACCCGAGAGCTTCCTCGTCAACGGCCTGACCGGGGCCTTGGCCGATGGCGAACTGGAGCGGGCCCGCGCCTGGGGAGAGCACCTGAGTGCAGTGACTGCCCCTGAGGCGCCGCCGGGGCGCCGCCAGGCCTGGTGACGCGGTTCGCTGTCCAGAGCGCGGCGGCGCGGGAACATCGTGGAGCCGTTACCGGGCCCGGCGGCTGTAGTCGAAGAAGTTGAGGACCCACTCCGTCAGCTTGTGGCCCGCGGATGAGCCCGCGCTGCCAGCGCTGGCAGGGTTGTTGAGTTGCTCACCCAGAGCTCTCAAAGCCGGAGCAAGCACCGGGCCGGCCATCGGTCTGCCGTGGCCCGGCGCCAGCACGCTCGGCTCCAGCCGGGCCAGTTCAGACACAGACTCGGTTGCTGTCCGCCAGTTCCAGGTAGCAAAGCGCGGTGGCCCGCCGAGGGTGTGCCTTCGCGACAGGGCGTCGCCAGGCGAATTGAGGTTGACGGTCAGGACGGCGTCGCCTGGGATGAGGGCACGGTCACCCTCCCGGAACAGCGCCAGGTGGCCGGGGGTGTGGCCGGGCGTGGGAATGACCTGCCAGTCCGGCAGGCCGGGAACGCCTACGTTCGGGTCGATAGGGCTCAGCCCGGCCTGCCCGGAGGGGAACATCCAGCTCCGCTCGACACGGGCCAGGGCACCGATGATGCGGCCAGAGGGGGGCAGTGGCAGTTCGCCGGGGTGCACGTACACGGCGACGTCCCACATGCGGGCCAGTTTGGAAGCGGAGCCAGCATGGTCCGGGTGCACGTGCGTCAGCACGATCGCCCGTGGGCGGGCGGCGACCCCGAACAGGGTCTCCGCTGCGCTCCTGATCAGCGCAGCCCGGCCCCGCCACCCGGTGTCGACCAAAACCCAGGTCCCGCCTGACTGCACGAAGTAGACGTTAGAGTCTCGCCGTTTCCCAGTGACCAGGCAGTAGACCCCTGTGGCGACGGTTTCTTCAAGTGTTGCGCCGTGCAGGTACCTGTCCACATCAAATTGACGGCCCCCGAGCCAGTCCTTTCGGGATGCTTCCACAACGCCCGTATATAACGACCCTGGGCGCGCAACCAGGGTCGTTGGTCCTTGTGACCGCGAAGGCCCTCACGATGCAGATCATCTCATCGGAGTGGACAACGCTCACATCGCGCTTGCAGTAAAAGCCACACCAATCGGCCGTTACGCGAGCGCAGTCAGGCCACCCCCGGCAACTGCTGATCAAGGGTTCCGTCCTCCGCGTGACCCAACGTTGCCGCATAACCATGCATGCGGCAGAGCACTGCAACATCCTGATCTGCGGCGAGTGGGTGGTGAGGGTGGTGGGCTCCTGGGTGGTGGTTTGGCCTGTCGGGGGCAGCGTCGGCGGGATCTTCACCCGCTGGCCCGTGCTGGTCTCGCGGCGGCGTGGCCCCTGCAGCGGGCTGCGGGTCAGCTGGATGGCGTGATCACGGCGGCGCTCTCGAGGAGTTCCCGAAACTCGGCGGCGAAGCGGGCCGCGGGCGCCCCGTCCACCACGTTGTGGTCGATCGCCACAGTGAGATCCAGGACTTCCCTGATCGCGGCCTGGCCATCGACGATGCGCGGACGCTGGGTCATCCCGCCGACGATGACTTCGAGGGACATCAAGGTCAGGGACGTGACGCCAAAGCCTCCGCCGCCAGCGAACATGCCAACGGCGGTCACCGCGACGGTACCGATGCGCTGCCGGGCCGCGACCGATCTGGCCAGCACGGCATACATGGCCTGAACCGTGCCCGGGATCCGGGTCACAGCCGGCGCGGCTCGTTCCAGCCATCTGCCGCTGCTGCTCGCCGATGGCTCACGCTTGACGCGGTGCAGCTCGGCCGTGAGCTCGGGCACTCCGCGGATGTCAGCGTCGCGCAGGACATGGGGAATGGCGAACGGGCCTTGCGGGGTCGAGATCTCGACCATCGTGCCCACATCGACGTGATGATGGGTTACCAGCTGCCCCCGCCAGTTGCGGTAGGCATGCACCTCCGGGTGGGCGGCAGCGGCACGGGCCACGCTCGCCACCACGAAGGCAGTCAGCGAGGAGGGCGGATCGTGGCTGGCCAGCAGCCGGTTCGCCGTGGTTACGTCCACATCGATCAGCCCGTACATCGGCATCTTGCGCCGGCCGGCGCGCATGGCCGCGGTGACCAGCCGCCGGCTGGAGGGAAATGGCCGCACCTCGAACTGGCGCGGACGTTCAGCCGTCATGACTGGAGTCTGACACCGCCCGGGACGCGGCCTGCCGGGCAGCCACCCACTCTGCGGGCAGGCGCCCCCGGCCGCGGCCGGATCAGGCCGGCAGCGCGCATCGCGATGGCCGGTCACCGGTGAGCTGCACCTGGACTGTGCAGGTCATGCCGTGAAGCGCCGGGCCGCACAGAGACGGCTCCGCCGCGCGCATCCCACGGTTCGCCGCACGCCGATGATCAAGGACCTGCCATCCTGGCAGGCCGGAAGGTCCGGAGCAATCCGGCCACAGCCCAGGGATCACGCGTACCTGGTGTCTCGCTCACGAGACACCAGTGAATGCCGGCACGCACCGGGCTGGAATCGGGGGTAGGGGGGATCAGCGCGTCTGGCGGCTAGGCCCGGGTGTGAGTCCCCAGCGCGCCGCCAGTTCGGCGACCCAGGGGGTGGCTGCGGCTGGGTCGGCTGGCGGGGCGGCGACCAGGACGAGTTCGGTCAGCCCGGCGCTGGCCAGTTCGGGCAGCATGCGGGGATGGGCGTCGGTTAGCGCGGCGGCCACGGTCAGCCCGGTCAGGCTGCGGCCATGCTGCTGGCAGCACCGGGCCAGCGCGGCGATCCGCTCGGCGGCCGCGGCGGCCGTGAGGTTGAAGCCGTACCAGCCGTCGCCGAAGGCCGCGACCCGGCCGAGCGCCGCGTCGCTGTTGCCGCCGACAATGACCGGGATGCGGCGGCCGCGGACCGGCTTGGGGTTGACCCGGATTGCCGCGAAGCTGGTGAACTCGCCACTGAAGGACGCGATGTCATCGGACCACAGTGCGCGCATGGCTGCCACGTATTCGGCTGCGCGCTGGCCGCGCCGGGTGAACGGGATGCCGAGCGCGGCGAACTCCTCCGCCGACCAGCCGATGCCGATGCCCAAGGTGAACCGCCCGCCGGACAGCACATCCAGCGTCGCTGCCTGCTTGGCCGCCAGCACCGGGTTGTGCTCGGGCAGCAGCAAAACCCCGGTGGCCAGGGTAATCCGGCTGGTCACCGCGGCAGCGAAGGTCAGCCCGAGCAGCGGATCCAGCCAGTCCTCACCGGCCGCGACGGCGATCCGCCCATCAGCCGAATAGGGGTAGCGGGACGCGGACTGGTCCACCATCACGACATGCTCGCCCGACCACAAGGTGGCAAAACCTGCCGCCTCAGCCGCCACCGCCACGGCCCGGATGACCTCTGGCCCGGCGCCGGTCCCGATGCCCAGCGCATGCAACCCCACCCGCATACGGCCTCCCCGCCCAGCGACCACGCTACCCCGCAACCTCCGGCCGCTGCCGCGGCCGGCAGTTGCCGCCACGGCGCAAAGGCCACCCGGCCAGCCGCGGCCCCGCGCCAAGACGCGACCCCCGCAGGCCAGCCTGCCGCACACCCGGCCCAGCCATGCCCGGCCCGATAATTGCCGGCCACAGCTCTGGCTACCAGGACCGCGGAACCAGCGCCAGTCGCCACGAATACCGTGGTCGGCAGTCACGAAGCCGGCTGTGGGCGCTCACCTAATTCCCCAGGGGCCGTGCCCTTGACGGTCCGGTGGGACGGGTCGCCGGAGGTCAGGGCCTTCGCGCAGGCTGCTTCCAGCCGGCCCGGATCGTGCTTGTCGGCCAGGCCGATTACGCCCTGGGCGGCGCGCAGCCGGTAAAGCGCGTTATCAGTGAGCAGCCCGGCGATGACCTGCTCACAGGCGGGCCGACGGCGGCGGCCTGGCGGCGGCACCAGGCCGGGGTGCGCATATGGAACGCGATCTTCTCCGGCGGGTAGTCACCGAAGTCGGTCTGCTTGCCCCGCACCTTGGGCGGATGGGTCCCGGCCAGCTGCCGATGGGGAACTGCACCATCGTGGCGGTCAGCCGGACGTGGCGGTCTTGCCGATGTGCTGCCAGGGCACCGAATACAGCACCCGGTCGACCTGGGCGTGAATATCCGGGCCGATCTTCGCCGTAGCCCAGGTGGCCAGCACGAACGGCCCGGACGGCAGCCGCAGCGCATCCTTCTCGCCCGCCTCGAACACCGCGGCCGGGGCGGCGCCCGCCAGCGGCCGGCACGCCCGCCGCCCCGCGACCTCCGCGGACCAGCGTTCCGCCTCAGCCCGCATCTGTTCCAGCGACGCGAACTCCCGGCCCCGCCACAACGAGTCCCGCACATACCGCATCGGCCGCTCGACCCGAGGTTTGTTCCGCGGCTTGATCGCGCGGGCCGGGTCGACCAGGCACCGGTAGTGCGCGGCCAGCTCCGCATACGACCGCTTGATCTTCGGGCCATAAGGTCCGGTTTGTCCACCCCGGTCTTGAGGTTGTCCGGCACCAGGCGGGCCGGGACGACGCCGAAGAACTCAAATGCCGCGACATGGCACTCAGTCCACGCGCGCTGGTCCATTTCAGCACCGGCCGCACGAACATGTGCCGTGAGCAGGCCAGCACCATCACGAACGCCCAGACCGTCCGCAGCTTCCCGCACGCCGGGTCCAGCCACCCGGCCGAGTTGCCCGTAGTCGATCTGTGCCTGCTCCCCGCCCTCGTGCCGGACGGGAGGGAAGGTTGCTCCTCCTCGATGGCCAGGTCCACCATGACACGCACCCCATCCCCATGGGGAATTAGGTGAGCGAGGTGGGGAATTACCTGAGCGCTAACCCCTCAGACCTGGGGAATTACGTGAGCGCCGACAGCCGGCACTGCTGCGCCTGACCCGGACACCTGCGGGGCGGCGAGCGGCATGGCCCGCGTGGCCGGCCTGCTGCTGGCCGCGCTGACGGAAAAGATCAAGCCTCAGCCACCTTCGGGCAGGTGGCTAGCGGGGCGGGTTTCTTCCTCCATGTGAAGGATTTCGATGCCGCTTAGGTTCGGATGGCATCCGCGGGCATTGCGTTCGTAACGGGCCCCGCACGTGGACCCCTACGGTCAGGTCGCCCACTTCCCCGACATCGCCGGTAACAAATGGAACCTGCCCGGTCCCACACCACAAGGCTGACTCACTAACGTCAACCTCATCTGCCGCGCTGGGTCGGGTTCGCGGCTTTATAGCAGCGGCGAGCGTTTGTTCATCAGCGCACTGTCAGACTGCCCGCTGGCACAGCCCCGACGTCAACCTTTCTGTACCGCCAAGGGTGCTGCGCCCGCGACTGGCGGTTGAGACGCCAAGTGTCTGCGGGCATTGTTGCGACCCGGGGAGGTCCGGCCACCGAGCCTCCGCAAACACGTTGCCGGATCACGACGACCACCACTAGTTTGTGTGAGGCCGTGCGAGCGAACGAGGAGGTGGTACCCGTGAACGCAGTATCGGCTTGGGTGCTCCCCGCCGGGGTCACGGCCGGGCGATAGATCGTCCGGGAGCGCCGTTCACGAGTACTCCCGAAAGGCCCGCCCATGCGCTTCACTTCTGAACGACGCCTCGACGACGGCGTCATCGAACGCGATTTCACCCTCGGCGAGATCCCGGGCATCCTGTGGACGCCAGCATCCCCATCCGCGCCGGTGCCGCTGATCCTGAGCGGCCACCCAGGCGGACTGGGGAAGATGCACCCCCGGCTGGCGGCCCGGGCCCGGCACTACGCGGCAGAGTACGGCTTCGCCGCGGCCACCATCGAGCTCCCCGGGGCTGGTGACCGGCCCCGTTCGGCCACCGCCGAGCAGGCCCGCGCGGACCTGCGCCGGGCGATGGCGGCCGGCGAGCCGGTCGACGAGATCGTCGACACCCTCGTCCTGCCACTGGCCGAACAGGCGGTCCCGGAATGGCGGGCCGCTCTGGACGCCCTCCTTCTGCTGCCCGAGATCAGCGGCCGGGTCGGGTACGAGGGGGGAGTCATCGCCATCGGCATCCGGCTGGCGGTGGCCGAGCCGCGTATCTCGGCCGCCCTGTTGTTCGCCGGAAGTTTCGTGCCCCGCACCCTGTTCGAGCAGGCCCGCCAAGTCACCATTCCGCTGCAGGTCCTGCTGCAGTGGGACGACGAAGGAAACGACCGGCAGCTGGCCCTGGACCTGTTCGACGCGCTCGGCTCGAAGGAGAAGACGCTGCACGCCAATCTGGGCGGGCATGCCGGCGTTCCGTCATTCGAGATCGACGCTGGAGCCCGGTTCTTCGCCCGGCACCTGAGCTAGCCGCCGGCCGGTCACGTCCGGATCTGCCGCTGCTCGCGTTCCAGTCCTTGAGTGCGGGCAGTGGGAGAGATCTATCCCAGGTGCTGCTGGACATCCTGGCCGATCCGGCCCTGACCGCCGGGCGGGTGCCGGTGGCCGGTTTGTGAGCTTCTTTGGCTGCCGGGCGCTGGGTTGCCGGCCGGGTGATTGAGCGGTCGGGACGCGATCGCGTCGGGTCAGTGACGCAGTTGCGGATCACTGGACGGTTTGGAGCCGGTCACCACGGTCCGGAAAAGCTCCCGCAGCTGGTCGCTGACCCGCTCGCCGGTCAGATCGTGGGTCAGCGCGAGATCGACGACCCGCGCGGAGGGGAGGTCGAGCTGGGCCTGCGCGGCGAGCTGGAGCGCGGCTGCGGTGTTCGCTACTCCCTCCACGGTGCTGCCAATCGAGCGGATCGCGCCACCGACGGTGGCGCCCGAGCCCAGCAGCCGCCCGAAGCGGCCGTTGCGGCCGTGCTGACAGGTGACGTACAGGTCGCCTGCGCCCGCCAGCCCGAGCACTGTCGCTACCCGGCCGCCCTGCGCTTGCGCGAGCGCCAGCATGTCGAGCATGCCGCGGGCGAATACGGCGGCGCGGGCATTGGCGAAACTGGCGACAAGCGCGCTTTCGCCGAGCCGCTCGGACAGGCCCTCGGCGAGGCCGACGGCGATCGCCACCACGTTCTTGAATGCTGCCGCGGTTTCCGCCCCGGCGACGTCGCTGGTGGTGAACACCGCCGCAGTCGGCGAGGTGAGGGCGGCAGCGGCGCACCTGCGGGCCTGCTGGTCGCTGGACGCGCAGAGCAGGCCGGTCGGTGAGCCGGCGAACAGCTCGGCGGCCAGCGCGGGCCCGGCCAGCGAGACCACCGGCACGTGCCCGAGCACTGTCGCGGCGACCTGGCTGGGGGTCTGCAGCGTGCCGGGATCCCAGCCCTTGGTGGCCAGCACCCAGATCGCATCGGGCGCACCGATGCGGCTGGCCTCAGACAGCACCTGCTGCAATCCGGCGCTGGACACCGCGACGAACACGACCGCGGCGCCGGGCAGCACCTCGGCCCATTCTCCGACCGGGCGACAACTAACATAGTGGTGGAACGGCAGCCGCAGCGCCGGGTGCGGCAGGCCCCGCCGCCACGCGTCAACGACCTCTTCGTCCTGGCCGGTCGCAAGCAGCACGGTGTCGGCGCCGTTGCGGGCACTGTGCACCGCCAGGGCGGTTCCCATCGCCCCCGCTCCTAGCACCACAATCCGGCCGTTCTCCTTCACGCCAGCAATTAATCCGCATCGCAACCGGCTCCACCAGGGACCCAAGACCCTTGCCGGCGGCCGTTGGGCCCCCGCCCGCTGCCTGCATCTGCCACCCGCAGCCGGGCCACCAACGCCAGCCGCCGCTGCACGGCCACCAGGTCAGGAATGATCGCGGCCCACTCCCATCACGACTGGCGGCTGACCGAGGTGAACCCTGCCGCGGTGCCCGCATGGACCGCCACGCCGCCGCCCGCCGCCTGCAGCGTCTCGCTGAGACCGCTGGCGTGCGGATCGCCGCCGCACCCGCATATGCTCCGCCATACCTTCGTAACGGCCGGTTTCGATGCGGGCGTGGACCTCCGCGATGTCCAGATCGCCGCCCGGCATGCGGATCCGCGAACCACGATGCGCTACGACGGGGCGCGCAAGAACCTCGACCGTCACCCGAACTACATCCTGGCCGCCTATGTGGCCTCCGGCACCTGACGCGACCGTCTCCCCGGCCCAGCCCGGGGAGACGCCCGGCATTGCCGAAAGTAGTGTGTCTCCCGCGGCGCATAAGCATGTCGGCTAACGCATAGGGTTTCATGGCCGCCTTGATCGTCCGCCGAATCCCGCACAAAACCACATCGCTACGGCGCTCGCCTGGGAAGTTATCAGCGGTGCCGAATAGGGCGTGAGTGAAAATGGCTTCGGCCGCGCGGGCGACCGCGTGCAGATCGTCCAGCTCTGGCCGTCTGCGGCCTGCCGCGCGATCGGGGTCTACTCGATCTCGATCCAGGTGCAGATGTCTGGCTGCTTGCAGGCCTGGCCGCCGATCTGGGGGTGCTAGCACGAGGCGGGTTCGACGGGCTACCCGCCTTGGGTCTGTCTCGCGACTGAGCCAGACTGCATAGGTAACGACCGTACGAGCCGGAAGGACGGAGCGGGCTAGGCGCGCAGGGGGGTAGGTGCTGGGCGTTGCGTGATAGTTGACCGCAAGCGTTGTGCGTGAGGCGAGCTACCGGTTCCGGGCCTGTTTCCGCGACCGGTGGGGCGGGTACCTGGCGCTGGTCCTGCTCCGCGGCCTAGTGGGCGGCGTGGCGATGGCGGCGGTGGCGGGGGCTCGGCGCACGCAGTCCTCGTTTCCCGCTTATCTGGCGAGTACCAACCCCGGGGACCTGCAAGCCTTCACCGAGTTCGACCCGATTTCGGGCACCGGCTACTCGCCGAAAGTGGACCGCGCCATCGCCAGGGTGCGGTATGTCAGGCGGGCCGCGGATGTCATCGGCTTCGACGGCACGCTGCAGCCCCTTGGGCCGTCCCGTCAGGGCGGAGTCCCTGGTGAGGCGCCGCCCTCGGTCGAGGGCACCCCTGACGGGGAGTACTTCACGCAGGACCGGGTCAGCCTGGTGCAAGGCCGGATGGCCGATCCGTCTCGCAGCGACGAGGTGGTCATGACCGCGGGCGCCGCCGCCGAGGAGGGATTGCACATCGGGTCGGCCCAGCGCCTGGCCTTCTTCACCACCGCCCAGGTGAACTCGCCGTCGTTCGCCGGCTACCCGGCGGACAAGCCCTACCTAGTGATCACGTTGAAGCTGGTCGGCATCGTGACGTACAGCGCGCAGATCGTCCAGGACGATTACGCGGCTCTCGGTGACCAGCTGGCCGTGCTCACCCCGGCGCTCACCCGTTCGACTGGAGTCGTGCTGCGCCTATTACTCGTACGTCTCATTGCAGCTCGACGGGGGGATGCGGCACGAGGCGGCGGTGGTCTCAGCCGTCAGGAAGATCACGCCGGATCTCGGGCAAGCAGGGGGGCACAGACGAACGCCCCGCTCGTGGCGGAGGCGGAGCGCACCATCCGGCCCGAGGACATCGCCTTCGGGGTGTTCGGGCTCATCGTGGCTCTCGCCGCGCTGGTGATCAGCGGTCAGTTGGTCAGCCGCCTGGTGCGCCGCAACGCCGAGGACGGCGCGGTCCTGCGGGCGCTGGGGCCGGCCCGGCGATGACCGTTTCCGACGGGCTCATCGGTGTCGTCGGCGCGGTCGTGAGCGGGTCGCTGCTGGCGGTGGCGGTGGCGGTCGGCCTGTCGCCCCTGGCGCCGATCGGGCCGGTGTACCCGGATCGGGGCATCGCGTTGGACTGGACGGTGCTGGGTCTTGGATTCGTGCTCCTGGTGGTGCTCCTGAGCGGATCGGCGGTGGCCGTGGCGTATCGGGCATCACCGCACCGCGCCAGCCGGGCCGGCGGTGACTTCGAGCGCGGCTCCAGCGTGGCCCGGGCGGCCGCGGCCTGCGGTCTGGCGCCCACCGCGGTGACCGGCATCCGCTCGGCCGTCGGCTCGGGCTCCGGGCGCGAGGCCGCCCCGGTGCGCTCCGCCCTGCTCGGCACGGTGATTGCCGTCGTAGTGGTGGTTGCCTCGATCACGTTCGGGTCGAGCCTCAGCTTTTTGGTGTCCCGTCCCGCGCTCTACGGGTGGAACTGGGACTACGCGCTGCTAGCGGGCTTCTCAGCCGAGGAGAACCTGCCGGCGGCCAAGACCGCCTCCCTGCTCGATCACGATCCGGTGGTGGCTCACTGGGCCGGCGTGTATCTCGAGCACATGAAACTGGACGGGCAGGCCGTGCCCGCCCTGGTCAGCAGCCCGAACGCCCCGGTCAGCCCGCCGCTGCTGTCCGGGCGCGGCCTGCAGGCCGCGTCACAGGTAGTGCTCGGGCCTGTCACCCCGGCCCGACTGCACAAACACGTCGGCGACACGGTCGTCGCTGACACCGGGCAGCGGCCGCCGGTCCGCCTGCGCATCGCCGGCACAGCCACGTTGCCCACCATCGGAGGCTCGGGGAACGGCTCGCTGCAGATGGGAACGGGCGCGATCGTCGCCCCGGACCTGTTCTCGGCTCAGTCCCTCGACCCGCAAGGAACCCCAGTGGCGGGACCAATGGCCGTGTTCATAACCATCCGGTCCGGCGTCACCCCGGCGGCGGCGCGGCACTCACTCGACCAGGTCACCGCGGTCCTCAACCGGCCTTCGGACCCCGACGGCCCGGTCGGGGGCGTGGTCTCCGTCCTCCGCCCGGCCGAGATCGCCGACTACCACGCCGTCGGCTCCACCCCCTCGGTGCTCGCCACCATCCTCGCCGCCGGGGCGATCGGCGCGCTGGGGCTCACCCTAATCGCCTCGGTCCGGCGCCGCCGGCGTGAGTTCGCGCTGCTCAAGACCTTGGGCTTCACCCAGCGGCAAGTGGCCGCCACAGTGGCCTGGCAGGCGTCCGTGCCCGCGATCGTCGGAGTCATCTTCGGCCTCCCCCTCGGCATCGCCACCGGGCGATGGCTCTGGACACTGTTCGCCCGGGGGATCTCGGCCGTTCCCGATCCCACGGTGCCCGTGCTGTCGATGGTCGCGGTTGCCCTCGGCGCGATAGTGTTCGCCAACCTCGCAGCCGTATTTCCCGGCCGTGTCGCCGCTCGCACGCCCACCGCGGTGCTCTTGCGGACCGAATAGCCAAGACACGACAAGACAGACCGGCAGGCCGCCCGGGGAGCAGCCAACCGCCGTAGCGCACGGCGCCCGGAAAGCCACAGTCCAACAATGCGTAGACAACGAGCATTCATGCGCCAAAAGCGTGCACTGTTCTCAGCATGACAGAATTTCTAATCCGTGCGGCGACAGGCACAGCCGATCAGGCCGTCTGAGAATACAGATTAGGCGGGTACGTGCGCGGATTTATAATGCTGGCCGACCCAGGCCAGTGGTTCGCACGACAGGTGTGCCGCAGGCTCAGCGTCAACGGTACGCCGCATACATGCAGCGTCGCTCCCCGGATGCCCGCTTCTGCCGCCGATCGGGTGCCGTGTCCTTGCGGTCATAGGGCTCGCGCCGGTTCCTTTTGCGAGCGATGCCGGGGAGTTGTCACGAGTGGAAGGGGGGCCGGGGCCGGTCTCGGGGATCGCCCTCAGCAGGCCGGACCGCGTCGCGGTCCGGCCCGGCGGCCGCCAGGGCTCCTGAGGCTGGCGGTGCGTCACCTCTTTCTCCTGGTACTGCTCTTGACTGAGGTCGCGGCCGGGGCGTTAGCGTTGTGAAGCTCTGCTTCTGCCTCTCGTATCAGGGTCTGAGGAGGTCGATTGCATGGTGCGGGCACTCAGCGGCGTCCTGGCAGCCGCGTGCCGGGCTTCTGGGCTCGCCTGCGGATCTAGCTGGACGATGGCGCAGGGCGCCCGGGGACGCAAGCTGGACAGTGCCCGGCCGGGCTCCGGATCGGGGCAGGCCGCGCGGCATGCTCTGGTGACAGCCGCGCCGGAGGATAGGGCACGACGGCAGGCAGCCGGCGACGCGACGCGACGGAGGCTGGCCGCGGGGTCCCTCAGATGACCGGCGCCGGCCGCATCGGGCCTGGGGACCGGGTGGTCATTACCGGCGCCTCGGGGTTCATCGGGTCCGCTGTCGCCAGGGCGGTGCACGCGAGGGGCGCAGAAATTACCGCCGTGATCGAACCGGGCGCCGGTGAGCGTAACCTCAAGGGCGTCGCCGCGAAGCGGGCAGTGGCGGATATCCGGGACATCGCAGCCGTCCGGGCCGCCTGTAAGGGCGGCCGCTTCGTGTTCCACCTGGCGGCGGCCTACCGTTTCTGGGCGCCCGAGCCACAGATTTTCTACGACGTCAACGTCGGCGGGACGCTCAACGTGCTCGACGCCGTCCGGGCCGCCGGATGCGAGCGGCTCGTGTTCACCTCCACTGCCGGCGTCCTCGGGCTGGGGAAGACCAGGCATGGCAAGCCGGCCGACGAGGCGTCCGGCACCGACATCTCGCACCTGTTTGGCCACTACAAGAGATCCAAGTTCCTCGCCGAACATGAGGTGCTCAGGGCTGCTGCCGAAGGTCTGGATGTCTGCATCGTCCTGCCGACCTTTCCGCTGGGGCCCGGCGACCTGGGCCCCACACCGACAGGCAAGCTCGTGCTGGACTTCCTCAACGGCAAGATGCCCGGGTTCGTGGATACCGCCATGAACGTCATCCACGTCGATGACCTCGCGCTCGGCCACCTTGCCGCCCTCGAGCGCGGCGCTAGGGGCCGGAGCTACCTGGTGGGCGGGGAAAACATGTCCATGCGGGCGATTCTCCAGGCACTCGCCCAGTGCACCGGCCTGCCCATGCCGCGGCTTGAGATCCCGCGAGGGCTAGCGCTCGCAGCAGGAGCCGCCTCAGAGTTGATCGAAGGCCGGCTGTTGAGGCGCCAGCCCCGCGTGCCGCTTGAAGCTGCGCGCATGTCCAGCACGAGAATGATCTTCAATGACGAGCGGGCTCGCACGGAGATCGGCCACACCTCGCGTCCAGCGCGCGACGCGATTGAGGAATCGGCTCGATGGTTCGCCGGCAACGGCTATGTATCAGCCAACCGGCGTGCCGCTATCAGGTGGCAGGAATAAATAAGGTGTGCGCTAATCGCCCGGCGCAGTTCCTGCTCGCCCGGCAGCCGAGGGCAAGCGCGACAACCGTGTCGGCTTGCGGTGGCCAGCAGATTGCTCACTCTTACTGCTCCCGAGGTTGGCGTTGCACTACATGGAACTGAGAGGCGTCACGCTGTGCGAGAGCGAAGGGCGGGAGAACGCGCGTCGAGCCGCCTAATGTGCGCTTGACGGCTCTTCAGTAATCACCGGCCGGGGGCAGCCGATCAGGTCGATCTGTGCGCGATGTCGTCCGGATCTGCATGAGCGCGCACACTGGCCGCGACGGGCCCGGCTGTTGCTCCACTAGGCGATCAGTGGTTGCGGGATCCCGGTCAAGCACAGGACTGGGCTTCACGCCCGATCCCAGGGGTGGCTGCTGCGCGTCCCGCGTTCAGGTCGATGCGCAGACCCGCGTCGCCAGACCGCCGCCAAGGCAGGTCCTGCTCTAGCGTGGCGGGTCGCCTTCGATCAGACGCCGCCGGGAGTCACCGTCGGCTATCTGCCTGGCGAAGCATCTCGTCGGTTTCGGGGGCGGGCATGAACTCCCAGACCTCTACCGCGCAGCGGCAGGCGCTGGCGGTCTTGGCAGCCCATTGCAGCGCCTCCTTGTGTGAGGGTACCTCGACGACACGCCGGCGTTGATGGCCTTTTGGACCACCTCGTGCGAGGCCTTGGCCACGGCGGGCATCTCCTCGTCGGGGATGTGGTCCATCGCATGGGCACCGAACGAGATCAGGTATCGCGTCATCCCATGACTCCACTTGCCCCGGCGCCCTGCTCCGGCCGCCTGCTGACTTGCAGGCGAACGCCTTGCTCCGGATCTGACGCTCTGCCAGAAGAAGGTTCTCATGGGACCTCTGCTGCGCCCACGCCCTGCGGTCGGCCGTCGTGCTGACCGGCCGCGGCACGGTCGCCTGCTGCTTCGTCGCTGTCTCCTCCGTGACAGACCCGGCGGGCACCGCCAGGACTTGCGGCGACGACGATGAAGTAATTACGGCGAATTTCAGGCGGTTTGGCCGCACGCTGGGTGCCAGCCCTGGACAGCGCACCACGGCGTGCACGGATAATGGGAACCGTGCCTGCTGACGAATCACCGCGAGCGACGTGCGTCTTCTGCCAGATCGTGGACGGCCGGGAACCGGCCAGCGTGGTCTACGTGGATGCCGGGGTCATCGCCTTCATGGACCTGCGCCCGATCAATGCCGGCCACCTGCTGGTAGTGCCACGGGCCCACGCCGCACGCCTCGCCGACCTGGACGAGCGGCTCGGCGCGGCGATGTTCGCCGTGGGGCAGCGGCTGGCGGGAGCCATCCGACGCTCAGGTCTGCCGTGCGAGGGAGTCAACCTCTTCGTCCCCGACGGCGAGGTCGCCGGGCAGGAAGTCATGCATATCCACCTGCACGTGCTGCCGAGGACACCGGGCGACGGGTTCCGGATCGAGCGTGGTTCAGCGATAACCGGCCGGGCCGAGCTTGACCAGGCAGCTGCCCTTGTCCGGGGCGGCCTGGACCGGGCAGACTGACTGGGTGCAGGCCGTGCGCCGCCAGCGGATCCCGATTTCGTCCGCATCGAAGCAGTGCGGCGTCGGTTCCGCGGCCAGTACTTCCGTCACTTGAGGCTTATCGCTCACGGCAACTGGCGCACATGCCGCGATGAGGTGTGCGGCCAGGACACCGACCGTGCACGCGGGGATCCCATCCAGTAGGCCAGCCGAGCAGTCGAGCGCACCCATGCCGGTGAGCTGGGCTGGCGCGATGCCTACGAGATCATGATCCAAGTGGCGACGGAACCCCTGAAAGCGGAAGGTCGGCTGTTCGACCCCACCCCTGACCACCCTTCTGAACAGTGCTGATGTCGCTGCTGATCTTTCGGCTGGCGTGCCTTGCTAACGGTTTTGCTAACGCGCGCGCCGTTGACGGCTTGACACGTTGACGGCCTGGGCGAAGATGTCTCCGACTCCCGTCGCGTGCTCGCGGAGTGCGTGGGAGTAGATGCACAAGGTCACGGCCGGGTCGGCGTGGCCAAGGCGGGCGGCGACGACGTGGACCGGGGCACCCGCGAGCCGCAGCGTGGCGGCGTGCCTTGCGTGTGGCAGTGGTCTGGCCGGGGGAGCCGCGCTGGACTGCCTGCTGGACCGGGCAACGCCAACAGCAACACAGCCGCTGACCTGCTCGCCGCCCTCGACTTGCTGCTGGCCCAGCGGTCCGCGCTGCTATTACAATGCACGTATGTATAGACACCATATATTGCACCTGGGTGTATGGCTGCCAATTATTATTGTAGTTGCTATATTGATTTTAGCCTTTGAAATATGGATGATTGTTGATGCAGCCATAAATAAAGAAATTACCGATAAAGCAAAAGCTTGGTGGATAATCGGCATGCTTATCATCCACCCGTTTGTCGCAATTGCCTACTTTCTTACTGACCATCGTAAACGCTAAGCTCCGAGCTGCTGGGTGGGCTTAGCGAAGTGCTTAGCAACGAATGATTAACTGAGTGACGGTCGCCGGGCTCGTCCATGGATTCCCACGGACAACCGCGGCGGAAGCGGATATGAAGCCCCACGCGGGCGAGAACGCAGGGATCTGGAGGTCACGGGGGTGCTTGCGCGAATCGAAGCCACTTCTGGATCCCGTCTGTGTCTAGCTGCCATGAGGCCACGGACATGGTCAGATCGAATGCTTCGTCGTCAGCCAGGTCCAGGACATAGCCGTTGATCTGCAAGAACACCCCTGTGGTCAGCAGGGCGAGCCGTACTCTCGTGCCGCTGATGGTGTGCGTTTGCGGAGGTCCTGCAAGGAGAGGTACTGAGACCGCCTACCGTGGCGGATGGACGGCCGGTACGGCGGCGGGAGGACGGCCCTATGCCACATGTACGGCGCTTCGACCACGTCGGCCTCACGGTCGCAGATCTCGACGTCGTGACCGCTTTCTTCGTGGCGCTGGGCCTGGAGGTCGAGGGCAGGACGTTCGTCGAGGGTGAGTTCCTGGACACGGTCTGCGGCCTTCCCGGCTCCCGCACCGAGATCGTCATGCTGAAGCCGCCCGGCGGTGGCACCCGCCTGGAGCTCTCGCGCTTCGTGCGACCCGACTCCGTGCCGGGCTCACCGGCTGCCATGGCCAACGAACTGGGATTGCGCAACGTGGCCTTCGAGGTCAGCGACCTGCAGGCGGCCGTCGATCAGGCAGCTACCGAGGGCTACGGGCTGGTCGGTGGCATCGGCGAGTACGAGGGCGCCTGGCGGATGGCCTACGTCCGGGGGCCGGAAGGGATCATCGTCTCGCTGGCCGAGCGCATCGGCTGAGCCTCGCAACGCCCGCATCTGCCGTGTGCTGCTCGCGCACCATCGGGCGACTCGGCGCCCGTCATGTCAGCATGCCTACATGCCCGATCGGTCGCTGGCCCGGATTGAAAAATCTGACCTGCTTCGGCTGGCAGCCCTGGCCGCCGACGCCGAGTCGGAACTGTTCCGGCGGAATCCGGACAACTCCGGCCGGTATGCTGGCCGCCTTCTCGGCCGGACCCTGTGCCAAGGTGCTGCCTTGCACTACGTGAAAGGGCGGAACGGCGTTAAGGACTTCGACGTCTGGTCCTTCTACGCCCAGTATGATGACTGGCCCTTCCCGGCCCGCGGGCTGTTGCGGATTCGTTTGGCTGGACCGGCGAGCTGGGGCAGACCCTGCCGAAGTCGTCCGGCGCTATCTCGCCGCTCGGCGGACTCGCTCGGCGGACTCGCTCGGCGAAGGAGCTGGCCGCCAAGGCAGTAGTACTGATTTACCCGGAGGACCGGGTTGGCGAGATCGTATGGCCTGTCGCTAACCACACAAGCTAACGCGCGCTCATAGCCGCGGGCAGCGCAGTCCCCAGACGTCTGGCGATGTCCGGGCGCGAGGGCGTATCAGCATGACGGATACCGCCTAGCGGGTCGCCGGTGGCCGCCGACCACAGCAACTTGCGGCCACTTCCGTAGCGGGCCGTGGCCGGATGATCGAGCGAGGCATGCGATCGCCGCCAACTCGGTCAACAGTGCGCTCGTCTGCGCAACCGAGGAAGGTGAAGTTCCGTATGGTCTGCTGCCGAGGTGCTCCTGGCTGGGCGTTCCGGCGTTCTTGCTGGCAGGACAGGCCGGCACCTTGCTACGCCGCAGCGGCACAGGCGCGAAGATCCATATTGATCCAGGCACTGAGATGGCGTGTGCCCATTCCCTTCGCGCCGGAACGGATGTATCACAAGGGGGCAAGGGCCCTCTAATTCGTTGGTAGAGCACTTACGTAGCGGCCCAAGGGTGGGGGGTCTGATATGCCTGTTCCGAGGCATTCTGTGGCGTTGCCGCACGTGCAACTGGCTGCGGAAGCCTGCAGCGGCGGGGTGACTGAGCTGCGGGTGCACGGGGTGGGCGGGTCGCCGCCGGACGCGATCCTCGGTGACCTGGCGCCCGAGCAGGTCAGCGGCGATGGGATCGCGGGTTTTTACCGTAGCTCGGACCATCGCGCCGCTGACGAGGACCGGGACGCGGGCCGGGACGTGGACCGTCACGTCGAAGTCTTCTCCTGGGGTGGGCTGACCTCGCGGAGCAAAATCCGGGTGCTCTGGCTGGCCCTGCTGCCGTTCCTGTTCGCCAACCTGGGTGGCTGGATGTGCCCGCCCGGTACCCGCGCCTCAGCGTGGCGGTTCCGGCTGCACCGGTTGACGGCTGGGCTGTGCGCGCTGGCGCTGACCGTGAACGCGGCCCTGATCGCCGTGATGATCAGCGCGGACGTCAATGCCTACCAGGTGCCGCGGGCCGGGGTCGCCCGCAATCAGTGGTGGCTGGCCCCGCTGCGGTGGCATTTCGTCGCCGGGCACCCGGCCCGCCAGGTCATGCTCGGGGTGCTGGTGGTGGTGCTGTTCGTGCTCGCGCTGTTGTGGGTGGCTAAAAGGTCGTGGCGCTACGAGCAGGTGCGCCCGCCCTACCGGGTGGAAAATGGCCAGCCGGACAAGCGTGGGAAGGCCGCCGCGGACACGCTTGTCAATGGGCTGGCCGACCAGGAGTTCTGGGACGGGGAGGGCGCGGTTCGCCTGCTCAGCTGGCTGCACGTCGCCGTGGTCGGCGGGTTCCTGGCCATCGTGCTCGGTGTCACGGTCCGGGCGCTCCGCGGCGGATCGCCCGACGCCAGCGCTCTGGGGTGGGCCGGGATGACGCTCGGTGCGGCCACGATCGCCCTCGCGGCGGGCTACCTCGTCCTGGACGCGCTCGATACACCCGCCATGGCCCCGCCCGGGGGCACGCCAGCCCTGGGCGTCTTCGCCGGGAAACTCCGTGGCCTGGTGGTGTGGCTGCTGATTCCGGCGTCTGCCGGGCTGATCTGCTCGGGCTGGTTCGCCTGGGTGCAGCCGGGTGCTCATTCGGTCCGGACAGCTGACCTGCCCGGGATGGCCGGGGTGGCCGGCTGGACCGCGCTGGCCATCGCGGTGGCGGTGGCGCTTGCGCTGCTATCCATGCTGCTCGGCCTGCAGCACACCAAGGGAACGCTGATCGGCGGCCCCTGGGTCACCCTCATGCTCGGGTTCAGCACGCTGAACATCTTGCTGCTCGGTGCGGAAATCTGGGTGGCCCACCTGGTGGGCTCGGTGACCAGCGACGCGGCGATGGCCCTGTCCGCCAAACCCGGCCAGATCTACCTCCCGTACCTGATCACGTCCGGGGTGCCGCTGCTGGTCTGGACGGTGGTGCTGGCCGTCGTCGTATGCGGGGCGGTCGAGGCGGTCCGCTGGCTGCGGGCGGTCAGGCTGCCCACGGACATGGCCGGGGAGTACGAGGCAGAAGCGAGGGGCTTCAGGGCTGCTCTGGCCAAGCCGCTGAACGTCTGGTACTGGTCAGGGCTGACTCCGTTCTGGCCGCCCGGCGACAAGACCGAGAATGAGGGCGGCGGCGGGAAGTGGCAGCGGCAGATCGCCCGGGTGCAGTTCCTCGCGCGCGCCCCGCACGACGCCACCTGGCTGCTGTGGACCGTCATCGGCGGGCAGCTGGTCATGGCGGTGTGCGTGTGGCAGCTGCATATGCAGCCGCCCGTGGTCGTCCGCAACATCGGCATCGCCCTGGCTGGCCTGGTCCTGCCCGCGCTGGCCGCGTTCCTGTACTCGGCCTGGAGCGATCCCACCAAGCGGCGTACGATCGGGGTGCTCTGGGACGTGGGGACGTTCTGGCCGCGGTCCTACCACCCGCTGTCGCCGCCCTGCTACACCGAGCGGGCCGTGCCCGACCTCCAGCGCCGGATGTGGTGGCTGCACGACAACGGCGGCCGGGTCGTCCTGGTCGCGCACAGCCAGGGCGCGGTGCTCGCCACTGCGGCACTCGTGCAGCCGGACTGCCGTCCCGCGGATGACAAGCCGGCCCTGATCACGTTCGGCTCTCCGGTGGGCAAGCTCTACCGCTGGGGTTTCCCCGCCTACTTCGACGCTCCGCTCGCCGGTTCGCTGGTGCCAGGCGGCGGGCAGCCGGACGGCTGGCGTAACTTCTATTACCCGACCGACCCCATTGGCGGGCCGGCGACCCGCGGCCTGCCCGAAACGGTCCAGAAACAGGTGGACCACGAATTCCTCGACCCGGCCGACTGCTACTTCATCTATGGGCAGGCACCGCCAGCGTCCAAGGGCCACTCCGGCTACTGGGCTGACCCCCGCGTCTGGAAGCGGATCAACGCGCTGGCCGCCAGCGGCAAAGGTATCCCGCCCGCCAGATCAGTGGCCGAACCGATGCTCGCATCGGATGGCGAGGGAATCGGCCGAGGCGGCGGAAGCCGGGATAGCGGCTGCCGGGATAGCGGGGATGAACGACTGAGTATGCCCCGCCCTCATGGATGAGTCATTTGACCGTAAATCGGCCGGAGGCTTGCCGAAGCCGCATCCGTTACGCACTCTCGTGCCGCCGGCAGAGCGATCTGGGCCAGCTGACGCGCTCTATCGAGTGAGCGTCTCCTTCGGGCGTATCACGTAGAACTCGTTGCCCTCGGGGTCCGCCAGAACAGTCCAGGACTCTTCGCAGGGCTGCCCGATGTCAACCCGGCGCGCCCCAAGCGTGAGCAGTCGCTCAATCTCCCTGTCACGGTCCTCGGCGCTGCTGGTGAGATCAAGGTGGACTCGGTTCTCGCGCTCATCTGGGCGCAGGCCGGTTCATTGATTGACATCGATGATAATGCTGTCGCAGAAGTGGGTGAATCCGGCGCGGGCGGCAACGCCGACCGAGGCGCTGTTGACCCGCCAGGCGCGGTACTGCACGACCGGCCGGTCCCTGAGACCTTCCCGGGCGGCAGCGGTCACGACGGCCCGCGCCAGTCCCCGGCGGCGTGCGTCCGGGTGGGTGAGCACCCCTATGGTCGGCATCCCGCGCCATATGCCCAGGCAGGCGACGGCCATCAGGTCACCGGCATCCAGGTAGCCGAACGCGGGCAGTCCGTCGGTGCCGCTTTCCGCCACCTCTGCAGGCGGGGTGCCGGCGTGAAGACGAGCAAGCAGCCCCAAGTCGGCGGCGGCCAGTGGGCGCACTGCGGAACTGGACAAGACGGGCAGGCTGCTGGCGGTGGCATACCCGTACCAGGCGGGTCCGAGAACCCGGCCGGCCTGCAGGCCGGGCACCGCGGACAGCCCGCTGGCATCCACCGAGCCTGCGCCGTCGGCCCACTCCTGCAGGTTGCGCAGAACTGGCAGGCTACCAGGGGGCCCGTACACCACAGGGGCAGCCGCGCCTGGCACGGTCAGCACACCCAGGTGATCAGACCGACTGGCCGGGAAGACCCCGCCGGCACGGAACGCGGTGAGGGGCAGGCCTAGAACTGCAGCCCACCATCGCTCCACCTCCGAACGCCAGCCAGCCACCTAGCCAGTGTGCCCGGCCGACTACCTGCCTGCCACCACCTGACAGTTGGCTCGGCCGGCCGGGCCGCTGCGCACGCACGTAACCCTGGGCCGCCTGAGTACCCATCGCAGGCGTCCTGGGCTGTCGCTGGGCCGGGGGGCGTGACCCCTTCTGTCCCGGCCGGCTTAGCGGGACAATTGGGCGATGGATCCCCAGCCGGGCAGCACAGGCGGACAGGCGGGCAGTCCGTTTCCGGCTCCGGGCGCCGAGGCGCAGGCCGCGAGCCAGATCATGCTGGCTGAGTACGCCGCATTGCGCAGTGAGGTGGACCGGCGGGCGACTGCGCAGTGGAACGTGCTCGCGCTTCAGCTCACCTCGGCAGGCGTAATAGCGAGCCTGGCGCTCTCACATGCCTCGGAAATCGCGCTGCTTTTGGTTATCCCGTTGTCGTCTTACATGCTGGGCAGGCGCTACATACTTCATGACTTTCACCTGAAGCTCATCAGCAGGTATATCCGCGATTCGCTGCCGGGGCGGCTCGGGGGCCGCCTGGCGACAGACCAGACACACTCATCTGACCCTCTCACGTCAACCTCTTCTGCCGCGAACCGGGCGTTGGAGTCGGATCCGAAGAGTGATGAAGCTGCGGTGCGCAGCGGCAATCCCGATCCGCCGTGCTGGCCAGCTGCGCGGGTAATTCAGCGGGTTAACCGCTTGATCAGGCATCGACGAGAATGTTCTGTGCTCAGGTATGGCTGTCCCGTACCGTTACTGCCGGCCGCGATTCCATCCGGGGATTGCGCTGACGGTCGCCGGAAGGCTGTGACGGCACCTCGTGGGACTGCGCCTCGTGGGACTACTCTGACCAGGCCGCTGGTTATGACCTCCGTGAACCTGACCAGACATCTGCCTGCTGAACGTCGCGAGCACGTCGAGGCTCGCCTGCGCAGCAACCTGATGGCGTGGCTGACGACAGTTCGCCCCGACGGCCAGCCGGACAGCGTGCCAGTGTGGTTCGTGGTGCGCGACGACGAGTCGATCCTCGTCTACAGCCAGCCGAGAAAGATCAAACTGCGCAGCATCAGCAAGAACCCCAAGGTGACCCTGGGGCTGGACGTGACCGACATAGGCAGAGACATCATCCGCATCGACGGCACCGCAGAGCACGTTGATGACGTACCCCCGGCCGACCGGCAGCCGCAATATGCAGCGAAGTACGCCGAGCGCATCGGGGCGATGTTTGGCACACCCCGCCAGTTCGCCGAGTTGTTCTCAGAAGCTCTGATAATCACGCCAAGCCGCCTGCACGCCTAGCCACGCGCGGTCACCGCGTCCAGCGGGAGGCGCGTTGAGCGCGCTTGCGTGCACAGCCAGAGCCATCCTCATTTGACCCGCTGGCGCGGCATCCAGCCAGGCCTCCTCCGGATGTCGGCCTGGAGTCTGGATGGCGCTGCCGCGCCGCCGCAGGCAGGTTGGCCCGTGGCATGCCCATATCGCTCCCGGCGCGCTGGCGCGGCGGTCGACGTGTCACGATAAGCCATGCGTGTTCAGCGGTTTGATGCCCGGATCGCTGCCGGTCCCCGGGATCACGCGCTGATCGTGGTGCCCTTTGACCCGGATGCGGAGTGGGGCGTGAAGGCCGTGCATCACGTAAGCGGCACGGTCAACGGCTGCCGGGTGCGGGTGACGCTTGAGCCGGGTGATGGCGGCTGGGTGTTCATGATGAACCCGGCGCGAATGCAGCATGCGAGTATCGTGATCGGCTCGCAGGTGCCCGTGGAACTATCGCCCGAGGGGCCACAGCGTGGTGATCTTGCCGAGGACATTGCCGCCGCGCTGCAGGCCAACCCCGCGGCCGGTGCGTTCTTCGACACGCTCGCGCAGTTCTACCGCAAAGGCTACTTGCGTTACATCGACGCCACGAAGCGGCGACCCGACCTGCGTGCGGCACGGATCGCCGAGGTGACAGGCCTGCTTGCAAGTGGGATCAAAGAACGGCCACGTTCCTGACTCCCCGGTATGGGGCAAACCCGCTGCCTGAGTTCGCCCGTGCCCGCGGAGCCTGGCCGTCCCGATCGGATGGCCCACCGAGGGCCCGCGCCCTAACGTGTCAATAGCCGCGAGGTGGGCGATCAGGGCGTGCCTGGGGCCTGGGGCCATTCGTCGAGTCCCAGCAGGCGCCGGCCTAGCAGGCTGAGTGACGCCGGCTCAGCTCGCTGCTCCTCGATGCGGCGCGGGTCACCAGGGAAGGGGCCAGCGTCCGGGGGCGCGCAGGTGGACCACGAGATGATGCGTTTTCGCCGTAGCGTCTCGCGCTGCCCCCCGGCCGGGGGCAGTGGGTTCATGGAGAGGTATTGGGCCAACCGGGGGCGCTGCGCGGAGTTTCTGCCGTTTCCGTGCAGAAGTGTCGTCTTCCAGATAACCAGGTCGCCAGCGGACAGGGGGACCTTGACAATCGGATGGCCGCCAATGTCGGGGGCACGAGGGACCGGACCAGCCTTCGACCGCTCGTCGAGGAAGCGCCGCTGGTCGCGGTAGGCGGAGGGGACACATTGGAAGCCACCCATGTCGGCGGACGTATCCTCCAGAGCCAGAACCCCTTGCAGCAGGAGCGGGATATCCGGGTACATGTTGATGTCGGTGTCCCAGTGGATGAAGCCAGGCTGGTCGTAGTCGGGCTGGTCGGGCCGGACCGGCGGCTTGAGCGCCACACGGTCGATGGAGACCCACAATTCGTCCGTGCGGTGCAGATCTCGGAAAATTTGGTAGATCACCGGGTGCTGCCGGACATCCCACATCGACTGGTAGTGGTACATCTCGACCATTCCCGGCCGTGGCCGGATGATTGCCGGCTGATACCACGTGGCGGGGTCATCGGGGGTGGCACCGGCATGGCGCCAGATGTCGTCCACGACGGCTTCAAGAATCGAGGAGGGCAGGCCGGTCGGCACGACGACGTACCCGTCCCGCTCCAGGGTGCCGCTACGACGCTCCCGTGCCGCTGGCACGGCTGCGCTCTGGTTCAACTACCTTCTCCCTTCTTCAGTGCGTGCTGCGGTTGAGCCACCTTCCCCAGCATGCCCCGAACCGGCCCCAGCTCCTCACGGCGCCAGCAGCGGCGAGCCGGCGCGCTTCCGCTACCAGGATCCGGGAGAAGCCGGCGCCGAGAGCATGACCGCGGTGGCGAGACCATCGGCATCGAGAGGAGCTCGCCGGGCGTGGCCATGAGCCGCTGGCGTAGCCTGGTGGAAAGATGCTGGTCACCCCCGGGGAGGGTGATCATGCGTTTGCCTCGCATGGTTTCGGCCTGGCGCTGGGGTGGCGCCCGGGACGGCTGGAACGGGGTGATGCGGATCGCCTGGGACGGCGGGGGTGGCGCTTGACGCCGTGATCTCCCGGGACACGCAGGGCAAGGCCGGCGTGGACGAGTACGGCACCGAAGGTTTCCGTATGAGTGCCCGGGGCGATACAGGACAGGAAACGAGCCAGGGGGATCGGAAATGCACGGCGCAGACGCGAAGGGTGCGCAGGTTCTTTTCACCAACGTTCACGTTTTTGACGGCGTGAGCGAGAAGCGCGTCGAGAACGCCAATGTGCTGGTCGAGGACAACCTGATCAAGCAGATCTCAGCCGAGACCATCACCGCTGATGGTGCCACGGTGATCGACGGTGGCGGGGGCACGTTGATGCCGGGAATCATCGAAGCCCACGGGCATTTGTCCCTTGCGGCGTCGAGCGTGGCGGACCTGCTGACCCAGCTGCCCGATTACATCGCGATCGTGACCGCGACCCAGGCGGAAGTGATGCTGATGAACGGCGTTACCACGGTTCGCGATATGGCCGGTGCGGTCTTCGGAGTAAAGAAGGCGATCGATGAGGGTTTGATTCCCGGGCCGCGGATCTATCCCTGCGGCCCGATGATCTGCCAGACGTCGGGCCATTCGGACTTCCGGTTTCCCAATCAGGCGAACCCGTCGCTGGGCGGGCCGGTTCCCACGTCCGACCTGAACCACTACTCCGCTCTCGTGGACGGCGTGCCAAAGATGCTGGCGACCGCGCGCGAGAATCTGCGACTCGGCGCCTCGCAGATCAAGCTGGCGATTGGCGGCGGCGTGTCATCGCCCACCGATCCGATTGACGTCACGGAGTTCACGAAGGAAGAGATCGTGGCTGCCGTCGCGGCCGCCGAGAATTGGGGAACTTACGTGACGGTGCATGGCTACACCGATCGCTCGGTCAACCAGGCCATCGATGCCGGCGTCAAGGTGATCGAGCACGGGCATCTGCTGAGCCGCAAGACGCTGGAGCGGATGGCCGAAGAGGGGATCTGGCTCAGCTTCCAGCCCTTCACGGAGTCCAGCGAGCCGACCTTCACGCCCCTGCAGAACGAGAAGCAGGCCATCGTCGCGAAGGGCACCGCCAGCGTCTACGAGATGATCAGGACGATGCCCGAGCTGAAGGTCGTCCACGGCACCGACATCTACCTGAACCCGCCGGACGGGAACAAAGATGAGGTGAAGCAGATGGAACGTCTGCTCAAGTGGTTCACGCCCTTCGAGATCCTCAAGATGTCCACCGGCAACGTCGGCGAGCTCCTGAAGCTGTGCGGCCCGCGCAATCCCTACCCGGGCGACCTTGGGGTGGTCAAGGAGGGGGCTTATGCCGACCTGCTCGTGACCAAGGGCAACCCGCTGGAAGACCTGACCGAGGTGACCAACCGCGACCACCTGAAGATCATCATGAAGGACGGTCAGATCTGCAAGAGCACGCTATGAGGCCATCCGGTTCCCCGCCGTCCGGGCGAGCTCGCCTGAACCGCTGCCTTGGCATGCTCGAGGACAGATGACCCGGCTTGGGCCAAGATCACATCTGGTCGGCGATCGCGAAGCCTTGACCTGCGGGTTCGGGGAATCCCCGGCGCGATTCTGCGCACTAATTGGTAGTCATCCTGGGGGCGCATGTCCACGGGCCCGCAGGTGTGTATGGCGGGAGCCGGCGCCAGGTGCCGTCACGACGACGTCCATGGCTCAGAGACGGAACTCCCGTGGCGCGCTCTCGCCGACCAGGCCGTCCACGGACTCGCGCAACAGGTCGGCGTGGCCGGTGTGCCGCGCGTACTCCTCGATCATGTCCAGCAGCATTTCCCGCACGCTGGCGGGACGCCCGTCGTCGCGAGTGAACCGCGTCGGCGTGTCCATGCCCCCCTCCTGGAGCACGGCGGCCACCACACCCCGCGACCGTTGCACCGCTGACCGCCACAGCGCGTACACCTCCTGCGGGGCATCCTGCGCCCCGGTGCGCCACTCCCAGTCAGGTTCGCCGTTGAAGTCCACCTCGTCCCACGGCGGCCCGTACGGCTGCCCGGCCAGCTTCACCACCAGCCAGTCCGTCTCTACCAGTGCCATGTGCTTGACCAGCCCGCCGAGCGTCATCGATGACGCCGCTGTCGTTGCCGCCAGCCCGCCGCGGTCCAGGCCACCCGTCTTCCACGCGAACGTGCGGCGGTTGCGCTCCAGCACTGCCAGCACAGCTTCCGCTTCCGCGGAAAGGATCTCGTGACCCGCCGATTCAGTCATCGGCACAGTCTAGGAGCGCTCACCGCCATCCCAACGCTCCGGGAAAGCTACTCGGGACACACGGGAAGCCATCAGCGGGGGACGGCGAGGTGAGGACGTTCACCGTGCGGCCGGGCCGCGGGTGAGCGCGGCTTGCATCGGGCCCACAACCCCGATCGACTCCGCTGCTGCCCGGGATCCGGCCTGGGCAGCCTGCACCGGCGTTGCGCCGGTCATCGCGGCGGCGACGTAGCCGCCGGCAAAGGTATCCCCGGCGCCGTCGGTGTCGACGGGATCGGCGGGGTCAGCCGGGATATGCCAGCTGCCGCCAGCGGTGTCCAGGCGGGCTCCCCGAGCGCCGTCCGTGGCGCAGACGATGCTCCCATTGCGGGCCAGATCGGCTGCCGAGAGGCCCAGCGCCTCGAGCTCCCCCTTGCTCGGAAAGATCACGTCGGCGAGTTCCACCGCGTCGGCGAGCAGTACGGCGGTAGCCGGGGTGAGTGCCTCCGGCCTCACGTTCGGATCCACCGAGACCGTGGCCCCTGCGCTGTGCGCGCGGTGCAGGGCGTTCATGACCGAGCTGGCCAGCGGCTCACCGAAGAGCAGCGCCGATCCCGACAAATGCAGCCACGCGGCGGTCTCCGGCAAGTCGGCCAGGTCCGCCTCGAGCACGGACGTGGCCGCCGTGCCTTCGACCCGGAAGTCGAACTCGCGGTGGCCGTCCGGATAGTAGGTGATCCACGCGGCGGCGGTCGGTTTGAGGTGCCCGTCGCTGCTCTCGTGGCAATTCACGCCTGCGGCGCGGAGCCGGCTGCGGATAAGCTCCCCGTTCTCGTCCTGGCCGATCCCGGCCACCAGGTGCGTGGGAGCGCCGAGCATTCCCGCTGAATAGGCGGCTATCGCGGGAGCGCCGCTCGCCCACGGGCCAGAGAAGGGCGTGAGCTCTTCCGCATCATCGTCAGCGGTGAGCTGCCGCATGAAGGCGGCGATCGTCTCGCCGACGATCAGAAGCATGGGATAGACCTCCAGCGACCAGGACGCCAGTGTGCACGCGACGGGCCAGCCCGGGGAACCCGGCCGGCTTGCGCTGATCGAACAGGGTAACGTCGCCGCCCAGTATGACGGCGAATGCACCGGGGGCCGGCTATCGCATCGTCTGCCCCGAATCCCGGGTAGGTCCAGGCCGGCGGCTGGACAGAAGCCGCCGGCGCCGGGGCATCCCGCCGGCTCATATCCGTCAGCCTCACGCCCGTGACGCTCCCTCAGCGGGGCTCGCTAGGGAACGATGCAGGTGAGGGCGATCCTGGTGGTGTGCTGTGGCCTGGCGGTCACGGAGAGAGGCTGAGAGCACGTGGTCTCTTGGTTGGTGCCGTTGCTCACTTCGATTACCCGTGGGGAGCGGCCGGTAGCGGTGTAACTCCCGGGCGGAAGTCTTACCGAGAATCTGCCTGAGCTGCCTACGTGGACGAGGACCGGCTGGTGGCGGCCGTCGGCGAACTGGACTGTTCCGGGGATCGGCCTCTTGGATGGCAGCCGTCCGTCCGGGCTGATGGGGCCGCCTTCGAGCATGAGCCTGCCGGTGACAACCGCGCGAGGTGACGCGGCTCCGGGATCGCCCGCGCAGGCGGCCAGCGGCAACGCTACAAGGCAAACGGCGAGCGGCAGCCGGTGCATGGCGTTCTCCTTGGTGCGGGACTACCGCTTGGACGGCCCGGCAGCGCGGCGGGTTCCCGCGAGCCGACTCCCGGCGCCGCCACGCCCGCAGCCGGGGACTTCGCCCGGCCGCAGCACCGGTGGATCTGCCCCTGGCGGGCCCGGTCGTTACCGTTCGTGACCGGCGTCTGCGGCCACGGTTAGACAGTGCTGTCAGCTACGCCCTGGGGAGGAGCCCCATCCGCGGGCTGGTTGGGCAGGAGTCCTGCCTGCTGGAGTATGGACCGCGCCTGGTCGGCATGACCGCCGCGGGCGATGATGTCATAGCGGGACGCGGTGAGCGACTGCGCTGAGGAGAAGTCCCGCCGGCCTCGCGTGGCCGCGTGGCTCGCGAAGCCGAACACTGCACCCCAGACCGCACCGATGAGCAGGCCGCCGATAATCAGCCCGATCCAGGTCGGTCCCCGGGTGAACAGGCCGACGAGAAGGCCGATAAACAGGCCGAACCAGGCCCCGCTGGCCGCGCCCGCCGCTGCCGCGCGAGCCGTGGTAACCCGCCCGGTCACCCGTTCAACCAGGCGCAGATTGGAGCCGACGATATCGAGGTTTTCCACCGGGAAGCTCTCGTCGGAGAGCCGGTCGACCGCCGCCTGGGCCTCCTCATAGGAGGAGTAGCTGGCCACGGTATTCCAGGCCATGCTTACCGGGTCGAGGCGCGGGGGATTCAGGTCAGCCATGGTCTTGCTCCTCACCGCCAGGCCTGTGGAACTGGCCCCATTCAGGTCTTCATCATCGCCATTATCCCCGTCTGGCCCCGGCGCGCGTGCGGTGGGTCCTGGCAGCCGCGCCGGCGGCAGGCTGGCTCTGACCAGGGCAGGCATTCACTGCCTAGGGCGCAGCCGGGCCAAACTACGCACCCCCTGATCCACCTGCCGCGTCTGCATCGAGGAGACGCGTGAGGAGGCCGGTGAGCTGCCCGAGGTCATCGGCTGGGAGGCTTCTGATCGCCGGGGGCGGGCGCAGCAGGATGGCGTCGGCGGTCGCGATGGCGCTGTGCCCGGCGGCCGTGAGCGTGACCAGCTTGCGGCGCCTGTCATCGGGGTGTGGGCGGCGTTCGACGAGGCCGTGGGCTTCCAGCTTGTCGACGATCAGGGTTGCATAGGGGGCGTCGACGCCGTTGGCCTCCGCGAGCTGGCCCAGGGTCACGGGTCCGTCGCGGAGCTGGAGGAGGACTTTTCCCCGGCCGCCGCCAAGGCGGAATCCGAGCGCCTCGGCGAGCTCGCCCCGGCGGTTGTGAGCCTCGACGAACCGCTGCATGAGGGCCCAGGCCTGCTGGACGGGGTCGGGTGATCGTCTCGAGGAGCCTGCCATCGGTCGCCTCTCCCCGCGTCCTTCAGTACCGCGGCGGCCAGTACCGCGGCGGCCAGTACCGCGGCGGCCCGAGCCGCCGCCCCGCACGCCCGGCTTGCTGCAGTGCCGCGCTCACCACGCTACCGTCCGGCCGAGGTAGTCGACGTAGTGCAGACCGGGTCTCCCCTGGAGGGTGTCGAGCGTCCGGACCACGTTCGGGATGCTCTCGCCGATGCTGAGCCGGGCGCCGGGGCCGCCGAGCCCGGTGCGCACCCAGCCCGGGGCCATGAGGACCAGAGCCCGGCGCTCGCCGCTGTGCCGTGCCGCGTAGCTGCGCATGAACGTGTTGAGCGCGGCCTTGCTGCCGCGGTACACCTCGTGGCCGCCGCGCTCGTTGTTGGCCACGCTGCCCTGGCCCGAGGACATCACCCCGATCGTGCCCGCAGGTTCGACGCGGTCCTGGAGAGCCTCGATGACGCGCAGCGGGCCGAGCGCGTTGGTGACCATGACCCGGATGAACTCACTGGCCGGGGTCTGCGCCACCGTAGCCTGGGACTGGTCCGTGACGCCGGCGTTCACGAACATCAGGTCGAACATCCGGTCCGCCAGGCGATCGTGCAGCGCCGTGATCTGCGCGGGCTCGGTGACATCGACGGTTTCGATCTCGATTTGCCCAGCGCAGGTCCCGGCGAGGTCATGCAAGGGGGTCCGGCCCGGGCCGCGCTGGGTGGCTACGACATGCCGGCCGCCCCGAGCCCACTCCCGGGCCAGCGCAAGGCCCAGACCGCGGGACGCGCCGATCAGGAGCACTCGTCTGCCCGGGGCCGGTGGCGGGCCAGGGGAAGAGTCCAAGTTAGTTATAGACACATAAATTATTATATAAACTTAACTAAGCTCGTCAACCGCGGCCGCGCGAGCCGCGTCCGGGCATCAGGTGCCCCTTGCGCCGCGCTGGTTCTGGCCTCCGGCAGGGAGGGCAGCCTGCCGGGCGCGTGGCTACCGGGCCGGCTGGAGGATGATCGCGCGGCCTTCGGCGGCCGAGGTGCAGGCGGCCCCGACCCAGGCAAGGGCGTTGCGGATGTCACCGGGCCGGACCGACGCCGGTTCGGGGCGCAGGACTGTGGAGCAGGCCTACGGCAGCATGATGTCGACCGCATCGATGAGCCCGCACGATGGCATGTCAGGCACCACCGCACCCGCTCAACCGTGAGGTGCCCGACGGCATTCAGGGAGGCCAGACATGACAGTGGCGAGTGACAGCGAGCTACAACACCTCCGCGAGGAAATCGTGGCCACGGCCAATCAGATGGAGAAAAGCGGGCTAGTCGAGGGCACGGCCGGCAATGTCAGCGCGATCGACGAGTCTTTGTCGCGCGTCCTGATAACACCGACCGGCGTGCCCTACTCGGCGCTGACCGCGGCGGATATCTCGGTCGTGGGCCTGGACGGCACAATACTGGGCGGCCCGTATGTTCCGTCGAGCGAGCTGCCGATGCATCTGCAGGTGTACCGGGCCAGGCCGGACATCAGGAGCGTCGTCCACACGCACTCGCGTTTCGCCACGACGTTCGCGGTGCTGAATCGCCCGATTACCGCGGTGCATTACGTCCTGGCATTTGCCGGGAGCTCAGTGCAGGTAGCTCCCTATCAAACCTATGGGAGTGATGGTCTTGGCAGGTCATGTGTTGATTCGCTGGGATCACGGCGCGCCACGCTGCTGCAGAACCACGGTGTCCTCACGGTTGGCGCAACGCTGGCTGCCGCGCTGAATGTGGCCTCCTCCGTGGAGTATTGCGCGGAGCTGCTCTGGCGCGCGCAGTGCATAGGGCAGCCGACCATCCTGGATGAGGAGGAAATGGCCCGGGTCGAGGAGAAGTTCGCGAGCTACGGCCAGCCCCGGAGCAGAAGATAACGACGACCACCAAGTACTTCGCCGCCGCCCCGGGACTGTCCGCGATGCGCGGCGGTCCTCAGCCCGGCCTTACCCCAGGAGACGCCAATGAGTGCTGACGCAGACCGCCGCTGGATGGAACTTGCGATCGACCTCGCACACCAGTGCCCGCCCTCCGAAGGCGCCTACAGCGTGGGCGCCGTCATCGTCGGCCCGGACGGGCAGGAGATCGCCCGGGGCTACTCCCGGGAAGGCGACCCGCACGTGCACGCGGAGGAATCCGCGCTCGGCAAGCTCCCGCCGGACGATCCGCGGCTGGACGGCGCGACGATCTACAGCACCCTGGAACCGTGTTCCCAGCGCAAGTCCCGCCCGCTCACCTGCACTCAGCTGATCCTGGCCACCGGCATATCCCGGGTGGTCATCGCGTGGCTTGAGCCGGCCCTGTTCGTCGCCGACTGCCAGGGCCGCGAGCTCCTCGAGCAGGCGGGAGTGGAGGTCGCCGAGCTCCCCGGGCTGGCCGGGCGAGCCCGCGAGCCGAACAAGCACCTGGCCTTGTAGGTTCCGGCCGCCGATCAGTCCCAGCGCCTTCCCCGGGCAGCTCCTTGTGGGGCAGCGCCCGCATCAGGGCCGGCTGCGGGCGGTGGCGCCGCCGTGAGGCCGGGACCGGATCGCGTCGCGGATCTGGCGTGCGGCAGTATCAGCCACATGACCGAACTCACCGATGTTTCCGCAGCCTTCGGCTACGGCGACTCGATCCTCGTGGGCGAGCGGGTGCGACTGCGTGGCGTGCGGGACGACGACCTGCCCACGCTCGCGAAGTGGGAGATGGATCCCGGGCGCATGGCCACGCTGTCGAGCTGGGTGGCCCCCTCGTCTGAGGCCGCAGCGAAGGAGCTCATCGCGAAGTGGAGCGCGAACGACAAGGACGACCTCGGTTTCGCCATCGAGACGCTCGATGATCCGCCCGTGCTGGTCGGCAACATCGGGTTGTGGGGCGCGCGCCCCAAGGACCGGTGCGCGACGATCGGTATCGCCCTGGGCCGTGAATACATCGGCCGTGGCTACGGCACGGACGCGATGCGCATCATCGTCGGCTACGGATTCCGGGAGATGGGCCTGCACCGCATCCAGCTCGGGGTGGCTCCGTTCAACCCCGCGGGGATACGCGCCTATGAGAAGGCGGGGTTCGTCGAGGAGGGCCGCTATCGCGAGTCGGTGCTGCACGACGGGCGCTGGTACGACGAGGTGCTGATGTCCATCCTCGACCATGAGTGGGCGGCCCGCCGATCCCCTGGCCGGTGAGTGCCCCGCCCAGGTGACCCCGACTCGGCTCCGCCTCACGCGGCGGCCGATTCCGGCGTTCCGGCAGACGGACAAGGCTGATGGCTTAGCCGGGAGGTACTTCTAGGCGGAGATGCGCAGCCGCATGACCCAGCGCCACTTGGCGATGCGGCGGTCGCGGACGAATCCGAACTCTTCGAACAGGCTTTCCGGCCCGGTATGCAGGTAGGCGCCACGTTGCGGGTCACGTCCGGCCACCTGCTCGGGGTAGGCCTCGACCACGCCTCCGCCAGCATGGGCTATCGCGGCCAGCGCCGCGGCAACCCCGGCCCGCGCCACGCCTTCGCGGCGGGACCCGGAGCCGGTGAACAAGCAGCCGATCCGCCAGTCCGGCAACTCGGCCAGGCCCTTTCCGTAGGCCTTGGGGTTCTTGATGCTAGCCACCTCGCCCGGTGGCCCGTACTGGCACCAGCCTGCGCAGCGACCGTCGCGATAGACGAGCATCTGGTGGATGGTGCCGTTGTTCACGTGAGTGAGTTTGGCCTCGCGGTTGCCTGCCGCGGTGCTGTCCTTGCTGATGCCCCCGGGATGAAAGCCGATGCACCAGCAGCCACCCCAGACACCGTTGTTCGCCTCAACCAGCGCGGCGAAGTCATCCCAGGTATCGGGCGTGAGCAGACGCGTCGTGTACTGGGTCACAGCCGATGTCACAGTCCTACCCTCCTGTCTCAGGCTACGGCCTGAGGCCGTTTTGCCTGGCGGCGGCTTCGTATTCGGCGGGTGCCCGGTACCGGGGGCTGAGGGCAGACGGTGCCGTTGTACCAGGCGACGGGGGTGACCATGCCGCACGGCTACACGAACCGGACGAGCAGGAACGGCCCGGTGGTTACCAAGGCCTACCGGGGTCCGGGGGCGGCGTTCCGGCGGGAGACGGAGGGCCGCGTCCTGGCGGCCCTGGCCGGGCGCCTGCCCGTCCCGCCGGTGCTCGGCGAAGATGAGGGCCAGCTGATGCTGGGCTTCATGCCCGGGCGCCACGGCCAGGATCTGATCGCGGCCGGGCTGGCGGAGCCGGTGCTGGCCGCCTGCGGCCGGATGCTGCGGCGCATCCACGCGGTCGATCCGGGCCCGGTGCTGCCGGGCGCCGTGCCGCGGCCCGGTGAGGTGCTGGTCCATGGCGACTACGGCCCGAACAACACCCTGCTGGACGCAAGCGCCCGCGACATCACCGCGGTGCTCGACTGGGAGTGGGCTCACGCCGGCCATCCGGTCGAGGACCTGGCCTGGTGTGAGTGGATCATCCGGATGCACCATCCGGGGCAGGCCGGCTCGCTCGGCACGTTCTACGGCGCCTACCAGGATGAGCCTCCGTGGCCGGCACGCCATCAGGTGATGATGGCGCGGTGCCGCGAACTGCTCGCCATGAGCGAGCGCTGGCAGCCCGGAGGGGAGCCGGGCCGCCGGTGGCAGGAGAGGCTGGCGCTGACCGCTTCGTGGACCGGATGAGCGCCCTCATCCCTCCCGGGTGATGTAGCGGCCGCCCAGGTCCGAGACGGTGGCCGTATGCCTGGCTGGCCGGAAGGTGGCTCGTTCATCCCTCAGGCCTCCGCCGAGGTGTCCGGCGAGACGTTCGGCACCGTCATGGATCACGTCGCCCAGGGTTTCGAGGCGCTGGGGGCGGCGGTCCTGGTCGTCGGCATCGTGTGGTCGTTCGTGCTGGCCCTGGTGGCCTGGCGCCGGTCCGGCCAGCCGTCCGCGGCATATGTGGCGCTGCGTTCCGCGTTCGGCGGGACGCTGCTGCTCGGGCTGGAAGTCCTGGTCGCGGCCGACCTCCTGCGTACCGTCGCCGTCGCCCCCACCCTGGACAACGTCCTGTCCCTCGGGCTGATCGTGCTGATCAGGACGGTGCTGAGCTTCTCGCTGGAGACCGAGATCGAGGGGGTCGTGCCGTGGAAGCGGGCCCTGATCAGCGGGGCCAGCGGCATCCGGGTGGCCACGGCGCGGGCGCTGAACCCGCCGGAGAGTGGCACGCACCCTGGCTCCTAGCCGGGCCGGCGCCCCCCGCCCGGGCCCCCGCGCCCAGACGTTGACATGCAGCCAGATAGCTGCCTATATTGGCAGCCAATCGGCTGCATGTTACTGAGGAGGGAACGGCATGGCTGACATCAGGCACCGGGTGGGCATCACGGCACCGCGCGGGCAGGTGTACGAGGCCCTGGCCACGGTCGGGGGCCTGTCCCGCTGGTGGACCCGGGACACCGCCGGGGATCCGGCCGTCGGGGGGAAGCTGGAGTTCTACTTCGGCCAGGCCGAGCCGGGCGCGGTCATGGAGGTTACCGAGCTCGCTCCCGACCAGCGGGTGGCCTGGCGCTGCGTGCAGGGCCCGGACGAGTGGGTGGACACCGTCCTGACCTTCGACCTGTCGCAGGCGGGCGGCGAGACCGCGGTCCTGTTCACGCACGCGGACTGGCGGGAGCCGACCGGGTCCATGCACCACTGCAGCACGAAGTGGGCGTACTTTCTGCTAGGCCTGAAGTCGGGGCTGGAGGGCGGTGCGGCCACGCCCTATCCCGGGGACATGGCGATCAGCACGTGGGGCTGACCGGAGGACGGGGCTGAGCGGCGAGTGGATGACGTGTTCCGGGCCCTGTCCGACCCGAGCCGGCGGCGCCTGCTCGACAGCCTGAACCAGCGCAACGGGCAGACGCTCCGTGAGCTGTGCGCCGGCCTGGACATGGCCCGGCAGTCGGTCAGCAAGCACCTGGCCATCCTGGAAGACGCGAGCCTCGTCACCACGGTCCGCCGCGGCCGCGAGAAGCTCCATTACCTCAACGCCGCGCCCATCAACGACATCGCAGAGCGCTGGATCAACCGCTACGACCAGCAAAGAGTGCGTGCACTGTCGGATCTCAAGAAAGCCCTCGAGGACACCACCATGGACAAGCCCGAATTCGTCTACACCACCTATATCCGGGCCACGCCGGAGCAGGTCTGGACGGGACTGACCAATCCAGCCTTCACCCGGCGGTACTGGGGGGTGGAGTTCGCCTCCGACTGGAAGACCGGATCGGCCTACACGCTGACGCTCAGCCAGGGCGACGTGAAGATCGCCGACGCGGATCAGGTCGTCGTCGAATCGGAGCCCTTCCGGCGGCTCGCCTACACCTGGCACACGTTCACGCCGGAATGGGCCGCCGCCTACAGCATCAGCGACGAGTACCTGGCCCGGGTGACGGCCGAGGGCCGGTCCACGGTGACCTTCGACATCGAGCCGCTCGGGGACATGGTCAAGCTCACCGTGGTGCATGACGGCTTCGCGCCCGGCAGCGCGGTGCTGCCGGACATCTCGGACGGCTGGCCGCGCGTGCTCGCCGGCCTGAAGACGCTGCTGGAAACCGGCGAAACCCTGCCCGCCTGACAGACGGTCCCGGCGTGCCCTCCGGCGCAGGGGGCCGGTTGTTTGGCCACGTTTCCCGGGGGCAGTTTCCGCCCGTCGGAGGCGGGGGTGATCGCGGTGAATCCAGTCGAGCGGGTGATCCGCAGGATCGACCGGACCCAGCAGCGTTTCACGTCCACGGCCTTCATCTTCGGCGTGTTCAAGAAGTACGGCGACGACAACGGCGGGGTGCTGGTCGCCAACCTCGCCTACTCCAGCTTCATCGCGCTGTTCCCGCTGCTGCTGGTCCTGGTGACCGTGCTGGGCCTGGCCGCCTCGGTCGACGCGTCCTTCCGGCAGAGCGTCATCGATGCGGTGGCCCACCAGGTCCCGCAGATCGGCACCCAGCTGACCGGCAACGTCAAGGAACTCCGCCGGTCCAGCGTGATCGGGCTCATCATCGGCCTGGCGGGAGTGGTCTGGGGCGCAACGGGCCTGGCCCAGGCGGGCCTGTTCACGATGGAGCAGATCTGGAACCTGCCCGGCCCCGCCCGCCCCGGGTACTTCCAGCGGCTGGGCCGCGCGATGGAGTTCCTCGGCGTGCTCGGCGTGGGCGTCATCCTGACCACGCTGCTGGCCGCCCTCAACACCTACGGCAAGAAGGCCGCGATCTTCGTCGTGCTGGCTGAGGCCGCCGCCGCCCTGGTCAACGTGGGCATGTACGTGATCGCGTTCCGTGTCCTCACCCCGAAGGGGGTGCCGATCCGCAACCTCATCCCGGGCGCGGTGACGGGCGGGATCGCCTGGACCATCCTGCAGATCGTCGGCACCTACCTGGTCCACCACTTCCTGCACAGCAACTCGGTCTACGGCTACTTCGCGACCGTGCTGGGCCTGGTGGCGTACATCAACGTCGCCGTGCAGCTCACCGTCTACGCGGCCGAGGTCAACGTGGTGGTGACCCGGCGCCTGTGGCCGCGCTCCATGGTCCAGCCGCCGCTCACCGAGGCTGACCGGGCCAGCATGGCGCTGCAGGCACTGCAGAACCAGCGGCGCGAGGAACAGCACATCGAGGTGTCCTTCGACGACCGGCCGCCGGGCGACCCGGTCCCGGGCAGTACCCCGCAGAGGCCCGGGGATGTGGCCCCGCCCGCCGGGCCACCGTGACCCGCCCCACCTGAATAATGCGTGCTTCCCGATAAGACAGAACGTTCCCTGAGTTTGCCGGGACATCTGCCTGCGCATATTCCTGCGTGATGTCATCAACGGGGGAGCGCGATAATCGTGTTCAGTATTGTTATCCATATACGATCGCGACGCGGCATAATTGCCCGTAAAGGCCATTTCCTGCCACGGGTGCCGGTCCGTGCCGCGGGCGCGGTCCTGGTCGCGGCGGGCGCCGCCGCGTCCGGCGTGATCGCCGCGGGTACCGCCACCGCCGCCACCACTGCGGGTACCGCCACCGCCGCCACCACTGCGGGTACCGCCGCCGCGGCCACCACCGCGGGTCTCGCCGCCGCGGCCACGGGCCCGGCCCGCCACCGGAACCCTCCGCCCGCCTTCGCGCAGACGCTCACCGTGACCACGCTCGCCAACGCCGGGCCCGGCACGCTGCGGGCCGCGATCACCGCGGCCAACACCAGCCTGCCGGGGCGCCTCACGCTGATCAGGTTCGCGGTCCGCGGCACGATCACCCTGTCCGGCGCGCTGCCGGCCATCACCCGGGGCACGACGATCAACGGGGCCACGGCCCCCGGCTACCGGCACGCCCCGGTCGTGGAGATCGACGCCAACGGCCAGGCCGGCCTGGAGTTCGCTCCCGGGTCGTCCGGCTCGGCACTGCTGGCCCTCGCCGTGGACGGCGCCGGCGGCGACGGGGTCACGCTGGAAGCCGGCAACATCACCCTCGACGGTAACTACATCGGCCTCAGCCTCTCCGGGGCCGCGGCCGGCAATCAGGGGGACGGGGTTTTCGTTGCGGGCCCGTCGAACGGGAACACGATCGGCGGGAACCCGGCCGGCAGGTCCGGCGCGGTTTCCAACGTCATCTCCGGCAACGCCGGGAACGGCATCACGCTGTCCGGATCCTCGCTCAACACCGTGCAGGACAACCGCATCGGCACCGGCCCGGCCGCCTGGCCCCCATGCCCAACCGCTACAACGGCATCGCCATCACCGGGCGCTCGTACGCCAATGAGATCGGCGGCACCGCGTTCGTGGATTCCGCCACTGGCCAGGCGAACAACCCGACCGGCAGCAAGGGCACCGTGCCTCCCGTATTCGTGGTCCCGCCGCTGGGCAACCTGATTTCCTCCAACGGTCTTAACGGCGTTCTCATCGACGCAGGCGCCGGGCACAACGAGCTCAACGGGAACTTCATCGGCACCACGGAAAGCGGCGACGCCGCCCTGGGCAACGGCGCCAGCGGGGTGTGGATCGACGGGGCGAACCACAACTCGCTGATCGGCTGCAAGTTCGTCAACAACCCGTTCGTCTACTACAACGTGGTCAGCGGCAACAAGCAGAACGGGCTGCGCGTCACCGACGCCAGGGGCACGGTCGTGCAGGGCAACTTTTTCGGCACCGGCGCCAACAACACCGCCATCGTCAAGAACGGGCTGAACGGCATCCTCATCCAGGGGTCGTCGTCTGGCACCCAGGTGGGCGGGGTGATCCCGCTGGGGAACGTGTCCGCGGGCAACGGCCGCAACGGGATCGAGGTCACCGGCAGGGCACGCGGGTTCACCACGTTCAACACCTTCGGCGGGCTGCTGGCCTTCAAGGGGGCCGCGCCGAACGGCCGGGACGGCCTGCTGATCACGGCGACCGGCGGTGACAACCTGGTCCGCACCAACGTGTTCTCCGGTAACCGCGGGAACGGCATCGAGATCGGCGGTAACGCGTCGGGGGTCACCGTGGACCCGGACATCGCCGGCCTGACCACCCAGGGCAACAGCCCGCTGCCCAACGGCGGGGACGGGCTGCGGATCGACGGGACCGCGCACGGCAACATCATCGGCGGCTCGCGCCGCTCCGTGATCCCGCAGAACACGTTCTCCGGGAACGCCGGGTACGGCGTGGCCATCTCCGCGCGAGCCCACGGCAACCGGGTGTTCACCTGCTTCATCGGCACCGAGGTCCTGGGCCTGTCGGCGCTGGCCAACCAGAAGGGCGGGGTCTTGCTGACCGGGCACGCCCGGGCCAACGTCATCGGGATCACCCGCATGAGGCCGGCCAACCTGATCAGCGGCAACGCGGGCATCGGCGTCCTGCTGCGGGCCGGCACGACCCGGAACCTGATCATCGGCAACTACATCGGGCTGAACCGGCGGGGCCGGCGGCTGCCGAACACCCGCCGCCCGGTCGTGAACCACGGTTCGCGCAACATCATCCGGGGCAACCGGACCTGAGCCGGGGCTGCGGAAGGCCGTGCGGGCGGCGGCCGCCCGGGTGCCTCAGGCGGCGGCCAGCACGCCGACCTGGCGCCGGGCGGTCAGGCGGCTGGCGGACGTGCCCACGTAACTGCCTGAGGTCGGCGCGACCTCGCTGTAGTCGCGGCCGGTGGCGACGGTGACGTAGCTGCTGCCCGCGCGGCGGCCGTGGCAGGGGTCGAAGGGCACCGCGATCGCGTCCCGGGCCCGGGGCACGATGACCTCGACCCAGGCGTGCGTGCCACCCTGGCCGATCAGGTGCCCGGACACGTACCGGGCCGGCAGCCGCACCAGGTGGCACAGGGCCAGCATCACGTGGGCCATGTCCTGGCAGACGCCGCGGCCGCCCGCCAGGGCCTCGGCGGCCGTCGTCCGTACCGAGGTGACCCCGTCGGCGTACTCCAGCGACGCGTGCACCAGATTGCAGATCCACTCCGCCTGATCCAGCGGGGCCACGGCCATCGCCAGCAGGCCGGCGGCGAGGTCACGGAGCCGGTCATCGGCGGCGGTCAGCCGGGTCGGGGACAGCAGCGCCGGGCTGCGCAGCGCCTCGCGCGGCAGCACCGCGGGCCCGTCCCGCCGGATCCGCTCGACGATGGCGGTCAGCCGGAACTCCACGGCCTGCGCCACGTGCTCGGCGCGCAGCCAGGTGACCACGTTGCCCCGGGAGTCCCGGAGCAGCCTGCGCCGGGCCTGCGCCCCGGCCACCTCGAGCTGGCAGGCCCGCCGGTGCTGGCCGCCGTGCCGGTCGGGCGGCACGATGACCAGGCGCTGCCGCAGCGACCGCACCGGCGCGTCGTACTCGTAACGGAAACTCTGCTCGATGACGTAGGTCACCCGCCGCGCGGCGTCCAGGTCCAGCTCCCGGTGATCAAGTAGCTGCCGGTCATGCAGCTGCGACCTGAGCTGCCGGGGATCGAGTGTCATCCGGGCGCCTCCTCAGCCTGAACCACCATCGATTCCAGAATCGGGCCGCCGAACGTCGTCGCCATGGCCACGTCCGACGCGTCGCGGCCCCGGCCGATCACGACCCGGCCCTTGCGGCGCCTGTTGTTGCGGGGGTCAAAGGTCCACCAGCGGCCGCCCAGCCAGACTTCCATCCAGGCGGCGAAGTCCATTGGCGCGGGGTCCGGGGGGACGTCCATGTCGGGCAGGTACCCGAAGACGTAGCGGGCCGGGATGTTCAGTGCCCGGCAGAACGAGATGGCCAGGTGGGTGAAGTCCCGGCAGACGCCCCGGCCCGCCGCGTAGACGTCTGCGGCGGTGGACAGCGGGGTGCTGCTGCCGTACCTGAACTCCAGGTGGCCATGCACGTAGTCGCAGATGGCCTGGACCCGGCGGTAATCAGCGGGCAGGGCGCCGAACCGGGACCAGGCCTCGTCGCCCAGCACGTCCGGCAGGCAGTACCGGCTGGGCAGCGTGTAGATCAGCGTGTCGTCAGGCAGTTCGTCGGGCCTGGCCTGCGCCGCGTCCTCATCCGCGTCCTCGGTGGCGTCAGGGACGTCGGCCACCGCGTGATAGCCGACGCTGGACCGGCCGGCGGGGAGCACGGCGCGGGCGCACGGGTTGCCGTACAGGTCGGTGTAGCTGCGCAGCTCCAGGGGAGGCTGCGCCGACCAGCGCTCGTCCTCCAGGGCCAGGTGCCCGGCGGCGCGGGGCTGGACCTGGAAGACGACCGGCGTGTCGATCGCGGCCAGGTAGGTGAAATCGCATCCCACCTGAATGTGCCGTCTCATGGCCTCATCGTCCACGGCGGATGTTTCTGCCCCGTTACGTCCGGTCCAGCCGCTGGTGCTGCCGCTTCTCCTGTGACTCATCTCACGTGCGGGCCACGGCGGGGAGATTGTGCGGTAACCAAACCTTCGCTGGGCTGATGAAAGCGGCGAAATCGGGGTAGGAAGCACCTGGGCCGCCGGACGGCGGCCCCGGCCGTTCGCTGGTGCTGGGCCTCTGGCCTGGCTAAGATGCGATCGCTGGCGGCCGGCGACCATGGTGATCTGCGGTATTGGGGCGGGTCTGGTCGGCGGGCTGCGCTGGGAGCCCGCCCGGGTAAACTGGCCGGCCTTGGGATGCCGTGACCCCTGGTCATGCTGTCCCGCCTTGAAGTTCCCGGCCCCAGCGGCAGCGGCCGAAGGGCGTCCCTGCAAACGGCGGAACGTGATGGGAGTCGGAATGCGCGTTCTGGTTCTGGGTGGCGATGGTTTTTGTGGCTGGCCGACGTCGCTGTATTTGTCGGATCGTGGTCATGATGTGACGGTCATCGATAATCTGAGCCGCCGGAAGATCGATATTGACCTGGAGGTGGAGTCGCTGACGCCGATCCGGCCGGTCGGTGAGCGGATCCGGGTGTGGGACGAGGTGTCGGGGCGGGGGATCGGGTTCATCAGCCTGGATCTGGCGGCGGAGTACGACCGGCTGGTGGCGGTGCTGCTGCGGGTGCGGCCGGACGCGATCGTGCATTTCGCGGAGCAGCGGGCGGCGCCGTATTCGATGCGGACTACCGCGACGAAGCGGTACACGGTGGATAACAATGTGCGGGCTACCCATAATCTGCTGGCGGCGCTGGTGGAGACGGGGATTGATGCGGCGCTGGCGCACCTGGGCACGATGGGGGTGTACGGGTATGGCTGGTCGGGCAGCGCGCCGATCCCGGAGGGGTACCTGACGGTGAAGGTGCCGACGCCGGATGGGGAGCTGGAGCGGGAGATCCTGCATCCGGCGAATCCGGGGTCGGTGTATCACATGACCAAGACGCTGGATCAGCTGATGTTCGCGTTTTACGCCAAGAACGACGGGCTGCGGATCACTGACCTGCATCAGGGCATCGTGTGGGGGACCCAGACCGACCAGACCAGCCGGGATGAGCGGCTGATCAACCGGTTCGACTACGACGGTGATTACGGCACGGTGCTGAACCGGTTCTTGATGCAGGCCGCGATCGGGCATCCGCTGACGGTGCACGGCACCGGGGGGCAGACCCGGGCGTTCATCCATATCCGGGACACGGTGCGGTGCATCGAGCTGGCGATCACCAACCCGCCCGAGGCCGGGGACCGGCCGCGGGTGCTGAACCAGATCACCGAGACCCACCGGGTGCTGGACCTGGCCAAGATGGTCGGTGACGTGATGGGCACCGAGATCGCCTACCTGCCCAACCCCCGCCGTGAGGCGGAGGAAAACGACCTGACCGTCCGCAACGACCAGTTCCTCGCGCTGGGCCTGCAGCCCACCACGCTGTCGGAGGGCCTGCTCGGGGAGGGCACCGAGATCGCGAAACGGTACGCCTACCGCGCCGACCCCTCCAAGATCATCGCCCGGTCGGTATGGAAAGCCGGCATGGAAACCGCCGCCGACCTCATGACCAGCCCCCCCGCCCAGCAGTAAGCCAGAGCGCCCCGCTGGCCCGGGGCGGAGTGTTCATCACGTAGCGTGACGTCCCATGACGTCACGCGATACCGCGCTGCGCTGGCGGCCGATCGCCGCCGCCGTCGTGCATACCGCCCGGCGGCACGCCTGGCGGATCCTGGCCGTCTCGATCGTGGTGTCCGCCGTGACCGTGGCGGTGGAACTGGCCGCCGACCATCTTCTCAGCCGGACCAACCTGACCACCGCGCTGCTCGGCTCCCTGTCCACGTCCACGGTCAGCCTGCTCGGCGCGGTGTTCCTGTCCGGCTTCCTGTGCCGGCTGGTCGGCGACACTGAGCATGGCGGCACCGGGCAGGGCCGCACCGGGCACCGGGAAACCGGGCAGGACGCACACGGAACCCGCATCCGCGACGTGCTGCGGTCGCTGCCGTGGGGTGCGCTGATCGTGGCCGACCTGCTGACCGCCGTGATCATCCTGGCCGGGCTCGTGGCCCTGATCATTCCCGGGCTCGTCGCCATCACCCTGCTGGCCGTGGTCGGGCCGGTCATCGAGATCGAGCACCAGCACCCCTGGGCGGGCCTGCGCCGGTCGGCGCACCTCGCCCGGCCGCATTTCTGGCGGGTCGCGGAGTTCGGGACGCTGCCGCTGCTCGTGTCCAACGGGATCGTGGCCGTCCTGCCTGACCCGTCCGGGACCACCGACGTCGTGACCACCCTGATCGTCCGGTCGATCGGCGAGGGCATCGTCGAGTCGGTGGTCGGGCTCATCCTGGTGGAACTGTGCTACCGGCTCATCGCCGCCGACCGGGACGCTATGCGACCGCCCGCGCGGCCCGCGCCTGATGGTGGCGCCCGGTGACGGCCGGCTGGGAGCGCTCCGCGGGGAGCAGGGTGGCCAGGGTCGCCGCGAACCGGCTGCCAGGGGCCTGGCGCGCGACGCGTTCCGCGTCCGCGGCCGTGTCCACGTCGAGAAGCTCCGGTACCTGGCGGACTCGCAGGCCCGCGTCACGCAGCCGGTCCAGCTGGATCCGGCCGGTGTGATCCGCCGACATCGGCACGCCCAGGATCAGCCCGGGATCGGGCAGGCGCAGGCCGAGTAGCCAGAAGCCGCCGTCCTCGGCCGGCCCGAAGACCGCGTCCGCGTCCCCGGCGGCCAGCGGGTGGGCCACGGTTTCCAGCAGCCCCGGGGTCACCTGGGGGGTGTCCATGCCGATCAGCACGACGGGCACGGCCAGGCTCGCGTAGGCGTCGTCGAAGGCCGCGGCGATCCGCTCGTCCAGCCCCTTGCCGCGCTGCGGCGCGACCTCGAACCGGGCCGGCAGCTCTGCCCGCAGCGCACCCGGAGCGGCCCGCTGGTCATCCAGGGCCAGCGTATGCCGGGCGAACGAAGCGCCGGCCCCGGCCTCCAGCGTGTCAACGAGGGCCGCCTCGGCGAGCATCGCGGCTTCCTGCGGCGTGAACGGCGGGGTCAGCCGGGTCTTGACCCGGCCCGGCACCGGGGCCTTGGCCAGGACGATGAGCTGGGCCTGGATGGTTCCGGCGCTGGCCGGGGGGCTGCTCATGAGGCGAGGACCCGGCGCATGTCGCGGACGGTCCGCACCGTCCCGCCCACCGTCCCGGTGACCTTGGACCGCCCGGACCGGGGCAGGTAGGGGATATCCACCTCGTCGATCCTCCAATCGGCGACGGCCGCGGCCATCACCATCTCGAGCGGGTAGCCGAAGCGCCGGTCGGCAAGCCCCAGCCCGAGGAGCTGGCCGCGGCGGGCGCAGCGCATCGGCCCGAGGTCGCGCAGGCGCACGCCGGTGCGGCGGCGGAGCTCCGCGGCGAGCACCTTGTTCGCGACCCGGGCGTGCACGGGCCAGCTGCCCAGCGTGCGGGTCACCCGGCGGCCCAGCACCAGGTCAGCGGAGCCGGACCGGACGGGGCCGGCTACCTGCGGCAGATCGTGGGGGTTGAGCGAGGCGTCGGCGTCCATGAAGCAGACGATGTCGCTCGTCGCCGCCATCAGCCCGGCGTGGCAGGCCGCGCCGAACCCGCGCTGCGGGACCCGGACCACCGTGGCCCCATGGTCCGCCGCGATGGCGCCGGACCCGTCGGTCGAGCCGTTGTCGGCCACGATGGGGTGAAAGCCGGCCGGCATCCGGGACAAAACCCAGGGCAGCGCCTCCGCCTCGTTCAGGCAGGGCAGGATGACGTCGATCCTCATGTCGCGACAGTAGCCCGGGCAGACCGTTATTGACCCTTACAGAGCTGTGACGTATCGGCCCGCACTGTATGAGCCCAGGTGGGCAGCATGATTCGCTGCTGCTATGCGAATACTGGTGACCGGGGCCGCTGGTTTCATCGGCTCCCACGCAGTCGATGTGATGCGGGCGGCGGGCCACGAGGTCCAGGGCCTGGACTCGCTGGCCCCGGCCGTGCACACCGGGCGGCCCGATTACCTGCCGGACGACTTCGAGCTCGCTGTGGGAGACGTCCGAGACCCCGACGCGGTCCGCCGCGCGGTGGCGGGCGCGGACGTCGTGTGCCACCAGGCCGCCCTGGTCGGCCTCGGCGTCAACCTGGCCGACCTGCCCGCCTACTCCGACGTCAACGTGACCGGGACCGCGGTGCTGCTCGAGGCCATGGGCCGCAGCGGCGTCCCCCGCCTGGTGCTGGCCTCGTCCATGGTGGTCTACGGGGAAGGCGCCTACGACTGCCCCGGGCACGGCCGGGTCCGGCCGGCCCCGCGGGAGGTGAGCGATCTGGAGGCGGCCCGGTTCGAGCCCCGCTGCCCGCAGTGCTCGGCGCCCCTCACCGTGGCCACCGTCACCGAGGACGCCCCGCTGGACCCCCGCAACGCCTACGCGGCCAGCAAGCTTGCCCAGGAGCACCTGGCCGCCACGTGGGCCCGGATGACCGGCGGGTCCGCGGTCGCGCTGCGGTACCACAACGTCTACGGCCCCCGGATGCCGCGGGATACGCCGTACTCGGGGGTGGCGGCGATCTTCCGGTCCGCGCTCGAGGGAGGCCGGTCGCCGCAGGTCTACGAGGACGGCCAGCAGCGGCGCGACTTCGTGCACTGCCGCGACGTGGCCCGGGCCAACCTGGCCGCGCTGCGGGCCGGCGTGCCGGGCTCGCTGCGGGCCTTCAACGTGGCCAGTGGCGAGCCGCACACGGTCGGTGAGATGGCCACCGCCCTGGCCGGCGCGTTCGGCGGCCCCCCGCCCACGGTGACCGGGCAGTACCGGCTGGGGGATGTCCGGCACATCGTGGCCTCACCCGAGGCCGCCACCCGCGGCCTCGGGTTCCGGGCCGAGACCAGGTTCGCCGACGGGATGACCGAGTTCGCCCACGCCCCGCTGCGCCAGCCGGCCAGTGGCTGGCCCGCCCGGGTAACTCAGCCGGCCTGAGCGTACCCGGGCTGTGCGACCGGGGCGGTGTGCTGAGGGGCCATCTGGGCCAGCGGCAGCCGGATCACGAACTGGCAGCCCCGCGCGATATTCTGCACGGCGATCTGGCCCGCGTGCGCTTCCACGATGCCGCGGGCGATACTGAGCCCGAGCCCGGCGTTGTTGTCCGGGCCGGGAGTGCGGGCCGTCTCGGCCCGGAACGCGACGTCGAAGACCCGGGGTAGCGCCTCAGGCGGGATCCCGCCGCAGGCGTCCACCACGCTGACGCAGGCCATGCCGCGGTGCAGGTCGCCCTGGACCTCGACCATGCCCTCCGACGGCGTGTGCCGGATCGCGTTGGTCACCAGGTTGCGCAGCGCCCGGCCGAACTCGTCGGCGTCAACCAGGACCGGCAGCCCCCGTACCGAGGACCCGCGCAGCCGCACGCCCTTGGCGCGGGCCAGCGGCTCCGTGCTGGCCAGGGCCTCGGCCACCAGGTCGTCCAGCCCGACGAGCCGCCGGGACAGCCGCAGCGCGCCCGCGTGGATGCGGGCCAGCTCGAACAGGTCGTCGATCATGGCGGACAGCCGGTCGGCCTCGCGGCGGATCTGCGTGTGGTAGGTGGACACGGTCTCGAAGTCGACGACGACGCCGTCCTCCAGCGCCTCCGCCATCGCGCGCAGCCCGGCCAGCGGGGTACGCAGGTCGTGGCTGACCCAGGCGACCAGCTCGCGGCGGCTGGCCTCCAGCGCCCGCTCCCGGGTGCGGGCCTCCGCCAGCTTCTCGTGGGCGGTGGCCAGCTCGTCGGACACGGTGGCGAACTCGGCGGGGAGGTGGGCCTGGGGCGGCTCGTAGTAGCCGACGTTGCCGACGTTACGGACCGCCGTGAGCAGGACCCGGCTGGCCGCGGTGACGCGGTGGCCGACCAGCAGCGCAACGGCGAACCCGGCCAGGCCCGCGATGACCACCACGGCCAGCACGACATTCCGGTCGTCCACGGAGATCATCATCTTGTAGGCGATCACCCCGACCCCGGCGCTCGTGCTGGCGATGACCACCGCCGCCACCACGAACACGAGGGTGGCCAGCGAGCGCCGGGCCAGCAGCCGGACGCAGAGCAGCCCGGCGGCGGCGGAGGCGACGGCGACCCCGGCGACCGTGTACGTCACCTGCCACAGCGTGGGCGCGTCGATGCCTGTCATGCTTCTCCCGGTTCGTAGCGGTACCCAACGCCCCAGACCGTGACGATCCGCCGGGGCGCCGTCGGATCCGGCTCGATCTTCTCCCGCAGCCGCCGGATGTGCACGGTCACGGTCGAGGTGTCACCGAAGGTCCAGCCCCACACGTGCGCGAGCAGCTGCTCCCGGCTGAATGCCTGGCGGGGACTGCGCATGAGGAACACCAGGAGGTCGTACTCCCGGGAGGTCAGCGACAGCGTGCTCTCGGCCAGCATGACCGAGTGCGCCCCGAGGTCAACCACGAGGTTGCCGTCCTTGATCACGCCGAGCGCGGGGGGCTCGGGCAGGCCGCCCCCCCGGGCGCGCCGCAGCACCGAGCGGACCCGCAAGGCCAGCTCACGGGGGCTGAAAGGCTTGGTGACGTAGTCGTCGGCGCCAGTCTCGAAGCCGACCACGCGGTCGGTCTCCTCGCCCAGCGCGGTCAGCATGACCACCGGGATCGGCCATTGCGCGCGCAATCTCCGGCAGACTTCCAGGCCGTCGATGCCTGGCAGCATCAGGTCCAGGACGACCAGGTCCGGCGGTTCGGCGGCGACCCGGCGCAGGGCTTCGTAGCCGTCACCAACGCATTCCACGTGGTGCCCATCGCGCGTCAGGTAACGCCCGACGACATCAGCCAGCGTCGCGTCATCGTCGACCACGATGATGCGCCCCGGCCGGTCGGGGTTGGTGTTCACCCTTACACCGTAGATGCCCTGCTGCCTTTGCGCCCCTGACCGGGACAGATCCGTCATCGGTCCGTAAGGGTCATTCCGCTGCCGGTCCGGTTAGGCTCATCGCCGCATGCCACCGGGCCGGGTTGCCGTCCCGGCCAGACCCCGGAAGGAGGGGACCGCGTGCTCGGTGAGCTGTATGAAGACGCTCTTGCTGGCCTCGCGCGGCCGGAAATCGAGTACGCGGACGGCCGCCGGACCCCGCTGCGGATCGATGACTGGCTGCACGTCATCCCCGGCGACGCCTCGATCCTGGACCGCTGCCAGGGGCCCACGCTGGACGTGGGGTCGGGCCCCGGGCGGCTCACCGTGGCGCTGGCCGAGCGGGGCATCCCCGCCCTCGGCATCGACATCACGCCGTCGGCCGTGCAGCTGGCCCGGTCCTGCGGCGCGCTCGCACTGCACCGGGACGTGTTCGCCACGGTCCCGGGGACGGGGCGGTGGGCGCGGGTCCTGCTCGCCGACGGCAACATCGGCATCGGCGGGGACCCCGATGCCCTGCTCAGCCGGGTGGCCGAGCTGCTGAAGCCGCTCGGGCAGGCGCTGGTCGAGGTGGAGCCGCCCGGCGCGCCGCTGGCCAAGGACATGGTCCGGCTGAGCCACGCGGGCCAGTGCAGCTCCTGGTTCCCCTGGGCCTCGATCGGTGCCGACCAGATCAGTGAGATCAGCCTCCGCGCCGGGCTGGCCGTGACCGAGGTCTGGACCGACGCCGGCCGCTGGTTCGCCGCCCTGTCCCGGGGGATTGACTCATGAGTGCCAAAGCCAGGATCGCCGCCGCGGCGGCAGCCGCGGCCGCGCTCACCGCGCTGATCGTCCTCACCGTCCACTCGGTGCTGTTCGCGCGGATCGGCACGCTCCCCGTGGCAGTGGGCCTGTGGGCCCTGTTCGCTGCCGGTGCCTGGCTGGTGCTCCGGCTGCCCGGCCGCTGGGCGGTGGCCCTGATCGTGACCGGCGGCATCGCGGTGCAGCTCGCGGCCCTGTCCGCCGGGCCGCAGGGCAGCGACGACCTGTACCGCTACATCTGGGACGGGCGGGTCCAGGCCGCCGGTATCGATCCGTACCACTACGCGCCGGCCGCCCCCCAGCTGGCCTCGCTCCGCGACCCGTTCCTCTGGCCGGCCCGCGCCCCGCACTGCGTTCCCGCCGGGATGCGGCTGGACGGCCAGGCCGGTTTCGCGGATCCCGGGTGCACCAGGATCAACCGGCCCACGGTGCACACCATCTACCCGCCGGTGGCTGAGGCCTACTTCCTCGGCGTGCACTACCTGTCGCCGGCGGGCAGCGGCACCACGCCGATCCAGGCGGGCGCGGCGCTCTGCGCGATCCTGGTCACCGTGCTGCTGCTGTACGGGCTGCCGAAGGTGGGCCGGGACCGCCGGCTCGCGGTGCTGTGGGCGTGGTGTCCCACCGTGGCGCTGGAGGCGGGCAACAACGGCCATGTCGACGTGCTCGCGGCGGGCATCACCGCGGCCGCCCTGCTGCTGCTGGCCCGGCCCGGCGCGCCCGGCCGCTCCCTGCGGCGCCCCGCGGCCGGGGGCGCGCTGCTGGCCCTGGCCATCTGGACCAAGGTGACCCCGGTGCTGATCACCCCCGCCGTGCTGCGGCGGCGGCCCGCCGCGGTCATCAGCGCGGGCATCGCCGCGACCGTCATCGTGTACCTGCCGCACCTGCTGGCCGTGGGCAGCGGGGTGATCGGGTTCCTGCCCGGCTACCTGCAGCAGGAGGGATACGCGAACGGAAGCCGGTTCCTGCTGCTCGGCATGCTGGTGCCGGGGACGTGGGGCTTCCTGGCTGCCTTCGCCGTCCTGGCCACGGTCGCCCTGGTCGTGCTGCTGCGCGGCGACCCGGACCGGCCCTGGCGCGGCGCCCTGGTGATGACCGGCGTGGCGCTGGCCGTTGCCACGCCCCCGTTCCCCTGGTACGCGATGCTCCTGGTGATGCTGGTCGCCTTCGATGGCCGCGCGGAATGGCTGGGTTTCGCCGTGGTCCGCTACCTGGCGGTCAGCGACCCGCTGCCCGGGGTCCGGATTCCTGTCCTGGACGCCCTGCGGGCCGGTTACGGCCTGGCGCTGGCCGTGGTCGTGGCCGTGGCGCTGATCCGGTGGCGGCGGGCCCGCACCCCGGTCCAGCCCGCCCCGGCCCCCGCCGTGGCCCCGGAGGCCATCCCCGCGTCCCGGTGAGGACCCAGGCTGCCGTGTCCCGGTGAGACCAGTTTCGGCGGGCGGGCGGACGGGGTACATGCCACCGGAAGGGCGCATCTACCTGGGGGGATAGCATGTGTACCCGAATTCTGTGGAATGACAATAAGGTCGCCGTCGTGGTGAGCCGGACGACGGACTGGCACTATCCGACCGAGCCGGTGCTGACCGTGTTCCCGCGGGGCAGCCGCCATGACGGCGGCGTGACCGCGGCCGGGGAAAAGGTCGTGGCGGGCAACGCCCTGAACTGGGCGTCGGCGTACGGCACCCTGGTGACCACGTTCTACGGGGCCTGCACGATCGACGGCATCAACGAGCGCGGGCTGGCCGCACACCTGCTGTACCTGGAGGCGATGGACTTCGGGCCGCGCGACCCGGACATGCCGGGCCTGCATGCGGGGCTGTGGGCGCAGTACGCGCTGGACCGGGCGGCCAGCGTCGGCGAGGCCCTGGCGTTGCTCGATGAGGTCCAGGTGGTCATGATGCAAGCCCGGGAAACGAAGGCCACGGTGCACCTGGCGCTGGAGGACGCCGCCGGCGACTCGGCGATCATCGAGCACCTGGACGGCAAGCCGGTCGTGCACCACGGGCCCCAGTACCGGATCATGACCAACGACCCGTCCTACGAGGAGCAACTCCAGCTGCTGGCCGGGCTGGACTTCTCCCACCCGTCCGACGACATGCCGCTGCCGGGGAACGTCAACCCCCGTGACCGCTTCCAGCGCGCCAGCTACTTTTCCGCGCTGCTTCCGGCACCGCGGGACGAGCGTGAGGCCGTGGCCGGGGTGATGGCGATCGCCCGCAACGTGTCGGTGCCGTTCGGCGCTCCCTACGAGAAGTTCGGGGTCTACGACACCGAGTACCGCACCGTGTGCGACCTGACCAACGGGTGCTACTACTTCGAGCTCACCACCGCCCCGAACGTCATCTGGACCGAGCTGGGCAACCTCGACTTCGAGCCGGGCGCATCGGTCATGACGCTTGATCCCGGCGACATCGGCCTCGCCGGCGAGGTCTCGGGTGCCTTCCGGGCCGGCCAGGCCCCCTACTGAATGCCGTCACCGGGGGCGGGATGGGGGACCAGGAGGCAATCTCGGTGGAAGTTGAGCGTGCCCGCCAGGTGGCGAAGGTCTTGCGCTGGCTCGGATGGCTGGTGGCCGCCGTGGGAGCCGCGGGCGTGGCCGTGTACACCACGTTCTGGGCCTCCGGTGACCTCAGCGTCGAGCAGGGCGTGAGCCTGGTGCTGGGAACCGCGCTGGCCACCATATTGTCCGGTACCACTGCGTACGGCGCCGGCGTCAACATCGGGCTCGGCGCCGAGCGCCTGCAGCTGGCGGCCAGTGCAGCGGGCATCAGCCCGCCATCCCAGGGTCAGCCAGCATCGGACCGCATGACCGGCGGGAGCGAACGGACGCGGGATTAGGGGCCGTGACGGGTCATGAGGCTGTCGGAATACATCATCATGTTCGTGCTCGTCCTGACCATGGGAGCCGGGGTGCCCGGCGCGGGCGATGCCTCGCTGCTCGCGGCCGGCACGCTGGCCGGAGAAGGCCGGCTCAACGTGTGGGTCGTGCTCGTGGCTGCCCTGGTGGCCTGGATGCTCGGCTCGGTCGCCGGGTACGCGATCGGCGCCCGCCAGGGACGCTCGCTGCTGGACCGGCCCGGGTGGCTGGAACGATCACGCCAGAGCCTGCTGGCCAAGGGGGACCGCCTCTGCGGACGGCATGGCTTCCTGGCCACGGTGACGATGCCGGCGTTCGTGTCCGGGATCTTCCGGATCCGCTTCGCCCTGTTCGTGATGGGAGCGCTCGCGGCCGGGGCTTTCTGGATCGGCGCTTACGTGGTCGTGTCGTACTTCCTCGGCGCCAAGATCGCCCGTTCCATCGGAGACGCAGGCTCGATGACGATACTCGGCGTGGTCGTGATCGTCGCCGCCGGCCTCATCATCCGGGCGGGACTCGCGAAATGGCGCAGCGCACGGCCTGCGCGCCCATGAGTCCCCCCTGCCAGGCGCGCTGCCGCAGCGGTCACCGGGTTCCCCGCTTCCCTCCGGTCCGGTGGCGGGCGTTGACGGTGATCAGTGGGGGCTGTGCGGGCCGGGAGAGTCCGGGTCCTGGGCGGGGCGGGCCGGATGCCAGGCGTCGAAGCCGGGCCGGGGGGCAGCCGGTGCGGGGGCGGCGTCCCGGGCGGCGGGGGGTGCGTGCTGCTGGGCGGGCGGCCGGGCCGCCCGCTTGCGGGCCCGGGAGGACGCCCGGCGCCAGCGCAGGGCGTAGATGACCGCGGACCCGGCGAACAGCACGCCGGTGACCGCGAGCCACCGCCACAGGTAAGGCTGCGTGGTCAGCCCGCTGGCCCGGTGGTATTCGGGCTCGGACAGGCCCAGGATGAGCGGGAAGAAGGCCAGCAGGAGCAGCAGCGAGAACGCGACCGGGATCCGCACGTAGTTGATCAGCGGGGGTCCCGGGGCCTGATCACGCTGCCGGCCCGGCTGACCGCGGGCCCACCGGGGCAGCAGCCGCTGCACCGACAGGTCGGCCAGCGAGTACAGGGGGAACAGCAGCAGATCGTGGCCGATGATCGCGACCGCGAACCAGATCGCGAAGCCGCGGAACTGCCCGGCCGCGATCACCGCCCGGACCGCGTAGCCGGCCAGCGCGAACGCCGCGAGCAAGGCCAGCAGGTGCAGCGGGTTAGCGCCGTACCAGCGCCGGATCCGGCGGGTGATCGTGGTCCTGCCGCGGGCCGTCACGCGGTCACACCTGCTTCAGGAAAGTGATCTTGCTGACCCATTTGGTGTTATGCACGCCGGGTGCGTTGGGGATGATCGTCCGGGCCGGGTAGCCGTGGTCCCAGGGCAGCGCGCGGCCGTTGAGCGTGACGGCCAGCAGCGACTGCGGATCGGTCACCTGGCCGGCGGATAGGACCGCGGACTTGAAGGCACCGGCCTGCTGGATCGAGTCCACCTGCGCTCCCGCGGGCGCCGGCATCCCGGCCAGCCGGGCCAGGTCGGCCAGCCGGACGCCGGTCCAGCGGGCCGACACCGACCAGCCTTCCACGCAGGCGATCGGCAGTTCCACCTCGTGCTGCGGCAGCGCGAGCAGCTGGTCCCGGGTCAGCGTGACGCTGCGGGCCCCGGTCAGCGTGAGCCGGTAGGCCGGGCCCACGTCCGCGGCGGTCAGGCCGATCGACGCCGCCGTCCGGTTGACCGGCAGGTAGCGGGGGGCGGTGGCGGACAGCCCGCGCGGCCCGAACAGGGCGGTGCGGCGGGCCGGCCCGCCGATCGACTGGCCGACGACCAGCCCGGCCAGGGTGGCCGACGCGCCGCCGATGCCTGCCAGCAGGCCCCGCCGGGAGATGGTCGGGGCGCGCGGGCGGGCGGGGCGCAGGCTCTCGCCGGCGGGTTCCGCCGGATCCGGCTCCTCGGGGGTGGTTTCCGCTAGCGGGGTGCGCAGTTCCCGGCGCAGGCTCCGGGACCGCAGCCCGGCCACCATCCGCGGGAACTTGAGCGCCACGTGGATGACGAACCCGGCGATGAAGACCCAGGCCCCGTAGAGATGCGCAGTGTAGAACGAGAACGGGAACACGTAGTAGTTCTGGATGTTCAGGATGCCGGTGGCGAACTCGAACAGCACCCCGCCGACCAGCATGATCAGGCTGGCCCGTTCCAGGATCTGGGCCAGCGAGCGGACCGGGGGCCAGGCGAACAGCCGGGGGAGTACCGACCACAGCTTGGCCAGCACGACCGGCAGCAGCGCGAGGCCGAGCGTGATGTGGACGCCCTGGTCCACCCGGTACAGCCAGGACGGGTGCGTCGGCCAGGAGAACATGTAGAACCGGAGCAGCCCGGCGCCGGGCGTCTGGTCGTTGCCCGGCAGCAGCGGATCGTAGGCGGCGTAGGACAGCAGCCCGGTCACCGCCAGGATGGTCAGCCCGGCCAGCAGGATCACGGCCAGGACCGAGGTCAGCCACAGCCCGCGCAGCGGGCTGCGCCAGGTCCCCGGCCGGAACGGGCCGGGCGGCGGATGCCCGGCCGCGTCCATCGCGCGCCGGGCCAGGGCGCAGGCCCGTTGGTACTGGGCCCCCGCCGTCGCCGCGAGGGCCTGGCGGCGCCGGGCGGCCCGGCGTCTGTGTTCGTCGTGGCGTGTCCGGACCGCGCGCCGCATGCGAGCGGCGCTCGGTCTCGGTCCCCTGGTTCCGGCCCCGGCCATGGTTTGACGGTAAGCGCGTCCGCGCAGGTGAGAGCCGTTTCGCACGGGATGGTAAGAACCTCGTAAGAGCGCCGGGCACGATCGTGGGGCGGATGTGCCTGCCTGGCCGGAATTGGCCGTGGGGGGGCTGAGGGGCGGGCGTTCCCGCCTTACCCTCCAGGGACGCGAGCATGGGGGCGTGGTGGCTCAGCGCTTGCTCAGCAGTCGCCCTGGCGGTCCCGCATGGCCCGGCCGAGCCGCGCCAGCGCGTCGGCGAACGCCTGCTGTTCCGCGGCGGAGAACCCCCCGAACAGCTCGGCCATGGCGTCCAGCCGGGGCTCCAGGGCCTGTTCCGCTTCCCGGGTACCGCTCGGGGAAAGCTCGACGAGCGTGGCCCGCCGGTCGGTGGGATGGGGGCGGCGCGCGACGAGCTTGGCATCCTCGAGCGCGTCCACCATCGCGGTCATGTTCCGCGGGCTGACCCCGAGCTGGTCGCCCAGGTCGCGCATGATCGCCGGGCCGCCGCAGTGCAGGGCCTGGAGCAGCCGGAGCCGTCCGTAGGTGAGCCCGTCGCAGGCCTGTCCTTCCATCCAGCGCAGGAACGCGGTGGTAAAGCGCGCGGTCTCCCCGACCAGCATGCGACGGCGTTCCGCCTCAGGCAGCCCCGCCAGGGCCATGCCGTCCGGGGCCTCCACGCCGGGGGGCGGGCTATCCACGCCCAGGCCGTCCCCGGGCAGGCTGCCCGGCGGCGCCGGGCCCTCCCCAGCGCGGCCCTCGGCCACGGTCGGCTCAAGCACCTTTTCCACCCCCCTACCTCTCAGGGTACCCGGGGTGCTTCGTTGACACTATTATTACGGACGGTAATATATAGGCAGTAATTTTCACGGTATGATCAAACAACTTCGCAGCGAACGACTCCAGGAGAACTGAGCCATGACTGCAGCCGACGGGCAACCGGAAACCACCGCGGGACCGGCGGGTGACGCCCCGGACAGCGTGCTGGCCGGCCCGAGCACCTGGGCCCTGGACCCGGCGCACTCCTCGGTCGCGCTGCGCTCCAAGTCGGTATGGGGGCTGATCACCGTACGCGGCGCGTTCGGCGAGGTGGCCGGGAACGCCGAGATCCTTCCCGGCGGCGCGGCCCGGGGCCGGCTGGAGATCGGCGCAGCCTCGCTGAACACCAGGAACGCCAGGCGTGACCGGCACCTGGCCTCGGCGGACTTCTTCAACGCCGCCGAGCACCCGTCGATCGTCGCCGACCTGGCCAGCGCGACCAGGACCGGCGACCGGGTGGCCGTCCAGGGCACGCTCACGGTCGCGGGGAAGACCCGGCCGCTCAGCTTCAACGCGACGCTGGCGGAGGTCACCCCGGCGGCGTTCACGCTGCGGACCGAGGGGGTCGTGGTGGACCGGGCGGAGTTCGGCCTCACCTGGAACCAGATGGGCATGGTGGCCGGGTCGGCGACCGTCGATGTGGTGGCACGCTTCACGCGTTCGTGATCCGGTCCGCCCTGCCCCGCCGGCCCGTTCGGTGGCCCGTATGGTGGGACTGTGCGTGCATGGGTAGTGCATCAGCCCGGGCCGGTCGCGTCCGGCCCGCTGCGTCTCGTTGAGCGCCCAGTTCCGGAGCCGGGTCCCGGCCAGCTGCTGCTCCGGATCCGCTGTTGCGGTGTATGCCGAACGGATCTGCACCTCGCCGAGGGGGACCTGCCGCCCAGACGGCCGGACACCACCCCCGGCCACGAGGTGGTCGCCGAGGTCGTGGCGGCTGGCCCGGGCACCCGCCGGTTCACGGCCGGTGACCGGGTCGGCGCAGCCTGGCTGGGCGGCACCGACGGCTCGTGCGTGTTCTGCCGCCGGGGCCAGGAGAACCTCTGCCCGGCGTCGGTCTACACCGGCTGGGACTTCGACGGCGGGTACGCCGAGTACATGGTGGCCGCGGAGGCCTTCACCCACCCGCTGCCCCACGGCTTCAGCGACGCCGAGCTGGCCCCGCTGCTGTGCGCCGGGATCATCGGCTACCGGGCGCTGCGCCGGGCCGAGGTGCCGCCGGGCGGGACGCTGGGAATATGGGGGTTCGGCGGCTCCGCGCATCTCGCGGCCCAGGTCGCCATGGCGCAGGGCGCCGAGGTGCACGTGTTCACCCGGGGTGAGGCCGCCCGGGAGCTGGCCCGCTCGCTGGGTGCCGCGTCGGCGCAGGACTCGCTCGATCCGGCGCCGGTGCCGCTGGACTCCGCGATCCTGTTCGCCCCGGTCGGAACCCTGGTGCCGGCCGCGCTGAGCGCCCTGGACCGGGGCGGGACGCTCGCGATCGCGGGCATCTACCTGACCGACATCCCGGAGCTGAACTACGACCGGCACCTGTTCCAGGAACGCCAGGTCCGGAGCGTCACCTCTAATACCCGGGCGGACGCGACCGAGTTCCTGACCCTCGCCGAGCGGCTCCGGATCAAGGTCACCACCACCCCGTACCGGTTCGACCAGGCCGATCAGGCGCTGAGCGACCTGGCGGGGGAACGGGTCCACGGGGCAGCAGTTCTGTCCATGCCATGAGCGGCCAGGTGGCTGCCGGAGGCGGCGAGCCCCGGCCCGGCGAGCCTGGGGCGGGTGGGCAGGAAGCCAGCCAGCGCGAGGCCAGCCAGCAGGAGGGCCAGGCGCGGAAGTTGCTCAGCCGGGTCCCGCTGCTGGACGGGCACAACGACCTGCCCTGGACGCTGCGCGAGGCGGGCTGCGCGAGCCTGGACGGCACCGACCTCAGCGCGCCGGTCAGCTTCACCCAGACCGACCTGCCCCGGCTCGCCGCCGGCGGGGTGGGGGCCCAGTTCTGGTCGGTGTACGTGCCCGCGGCCCTGGCGGGCGAGACGGCCGTGGCCGCCACCCTGGAGCAGATCGACCTGGTCATGCGGATGGTCCGGCGTTACCCCGGCCAGCTCGAGCTGGCCCTGACCGCGGATGACGTGCAGCGGATCTTCGCGGCCGGCCGGATCGCGTCGCTGCTCGGCGCGGAGGGCGGCCACAGCATCGCATCCTCGATGGGAGTGCTCCGCGCGCTCCACGCGCTCGGTGTCCGCTACCTCACCCTGACCCACAACGCCAACGTGCCCTGGGCCGACTCGGCGACCGACCAGCCCCGGGCCGGGGGGCTGACCGAATTCGGCCGGGCGGTGGTCCGCGAGATGCAGCGGCTGGGCATGCTCGCCGACCTGTCCCACGTGTCCCCGGCCACGATGAGTGACGGACTGGATGTCGCAGAGGCGCCGGTCATCTTCTCCCATTCCAGCGCCCGCGCCCTGTGCGATCACCCGCGCAACGTCCCCGACGACATCCTGGCCCGGCTGCCGGGCAACGGCGGGGTGTGCATGGCCACGTTCGTGGCCCCGTTCGTCTCACCCGAATGCTGGGCCTGGGAGCGCGAGCTCACCGCCGAGATGCAGCGGCGCGGCGCTGACCCCTGGGAACTGTCCGCGCGGGACCGGGTCCGCCGGGAGCTGGCCGTGGCCAGCCCGGTACCCCGGGCGACCCTGGCCCAGGCCGCCGACCACATCGAGCACGTGCGCGAGGTGGCTGGCGTGGACCATGTGGGCCTGGGCGGCGACTTCGACGGCACCGACCAGCTGCCCGACGGCCTGGCCGACGTGTCCCGTTACCCGGCGCTGCTCGGCGAGCTGCTCCGCCGCGGGTGGACCGAGGACGACTGCGCGAAGCTGGCCGGGGGCAACATCCTGCGGGTCATGCGCGACGCGGAGGCGGCGGCCCGGGAGCTGTCCGCGCGGCAGCCGCCCTCCACCGCCCGGATCGAGGACCTCGACGGTGCGTGAAGCCCGGCCCCGGCAGCGGGCGCCGGCCTGCGGACGCCGGGCGGCGGCCGCCACGCTCAGAACACGTCGCGGAGCAGCGCCACCAGGTCGCGGGCACCGCGGCCGCCGTAGTCCTTCTGCGGGTTGTAGCAGGCCAGTGACAGCCCCGCCAGCCCGGGCCCGGCGAGCAGCGGGCGGATCAGCTCGCCCAGCTCGCTCAGGGTCAGGCCGCCCGGCATGAGGTAGTCGGTGGCCGGGAACGCCTGCTCGTCCAGCACGTCCACGTCGAAGTGCACCCAGTACCGCCCCGCCGCCGCGGTGAGCTGGTCCCGGGCCGACTGCCCGGCCACGGCCAGGCCCCGGTCCCGCAGCACCGCCGGGGTCAGCTCCGGCTCCAGCCCGGCGTTCTCCGGCAGGACGGAGCCGTACTCCACCGCCTCGTCCCGGTCCCGCGGGCCGAGCAGGACCAGCTCACGGCGGCCGACGAGCGGTGCGCCGATTTCCCCGGACCACGCGGCCGGGCCCCGGCCGGTGATCACCGATATGGGCATGTCCGCGGGTTCCCCGGTCAGCGACGTCCGGCCGTCGTAGAGGTCCAGGTGGCCGTCGAGATAGGCCAGGCCGATCGCGCCGAGAGCGTCGCGGGCCCCGCCGAGCGCCCCCGGCAGCAGCGTGCAGCAGCCGCCGACCAGGAAGGGCACGGCCCCGCCGTCGATCTGGTCGCAGACCAGGGACCGCAGCGCCCGGGTGGTGGCCAGGACCGACGGCCAGCCGAGGACCCCGGTCGCGGGATCCCGGTCCCGGCCCACCAGGCGGACATCCAGGTCGCCGGCGTCCGCCGCCCCGGCCGACCCGGGCAGCCCCGCGTCGCGCAGGGCGGCCGGGGCCAGTTCCGTGCCGAACAGCGGGCTGCCGGGCGCCGGGGCGCTGACACAGTCGATCGGGACCCCGGTGGCCACGATCCGGCGCCCGGGGTGATCCGCGTCAGGCATCCGCCTCACCTCCGGCCCGTCACCGATAGGACCGTTAGCTGAAATGAGTCCTGGGCCTTTCCTGGAGGTCGCCGTCCAGGTAGACGTCCACCTTCTCGTCGTAGAAACACGCCAGCCCCGCGATCTTCTGGCTCTCCGGCAGCGGGGTGCGGTAGATCCACACGATGTCGGTGTGCAGCTGCTCGCCAGCCTGGACCGACCAGTAGCTGGCCGTCCCCTTGTACGGGCAGTGGGACTGGGTACCCGAGGGCCGCAGCAGGTCCATCCGCACGTCGGTCAGGGGCAGGTAGTAGCGCGGCGGCAGGCCGGTCTCGAACAGGATGCGCGGCTGACGCGACTCGGCTACCGTCACCCCGCCGATCTCGACCCGGACGTGCCGCGTGCTGGCCAGGATGTCCACCCGGGTGTAAGGGTCCCGCGGATGGACGTACACCGGCTCGTCCTCCTCGAACATCTCGCTCATCGCGCCCCACTCCAGCCGGATGAGGTCGCGCAGGTCCTCCAGCGGTGAGTCAGGGTAGCGCCGCGCGGCCCGCTCCGCGGTGGCGCCGGGCACCTGCACGTGGTAGATCTCCGCGTCGCCCCGGCTCGGTGAGTGCTCGGTCTCCCCGGCCGGGATCAGCTTGGCCAGTACGTCTGCGGCCGGGAAGTAGTACACCGGGAAGTAAGGCCACTCCCAGACCAGGACCGGCGCCCGGGTGTCCGCGACGAGCTCGCCGCCCAGGTAGGCACGGACCCGCTTGCGGCCGGCCTCGGTGCGGACCCGTCCCGCGGTCTTGGTCATGGCGGCCTCCAGTGCATGGGTCGCGGTCCTGGCGGGGCGTGCTGCCCAGTAGCGTCAATGTATGCGACTCGGTGTGCTGGACGTGGGCTCCAACACGGTTCACTTCCTGGTGGTCAACGCGTACCGCGGTGCGCGGCCCACCCCCGCCTACTCCCACAAGGCCGAGCTGCGGCTCGGTGACCATCTCGAAGGCGGCACACGGCTCTCCGACGAAGGCGCGCAGCGGTTGCGCGCCTTCGTCCGCGAGGCACTCCAGATCGCCGAGGACAAGGGGGTCGAGGAGCTGCTCGCGTTCGCCACCTCCGCGGTCCGCGACGCGGCCAACGCCGACGAGGTGCTGGCCCAGATCCGCGAGGAGAGCGACGCGCACATCCAGGTCCTGTCCGGCCAGGATGAGGCGCGGCTCACGTTCCTCGCGGCCAGGCGCTGGTTCGGCTGGTCCTCCGGCAAGCTGCTGGTGCTGGACATCGGCGGCGGGTCGCTGGAGATCGCCGAGGGGGTGGACGAGGAGCCCGACGTGGCCATCTCGCTGCCGCTCGGCGCCAGCCGGCTGACCCGGGACTGGCTCACCAGCGACCCGCCCTCACCCGACCAGGTGCGCCAGCTGCGCCGGCACGTCCGGGCTGAGATCGGGCGGCAGGCAGGCCAGGTCATGCGCGACGGCCGGCCGGATCGCGCGGTGGCCACCTCCAAGACGTTCCGGCAACTGGCCCGGACCTCGGGGGCGGCGCCGTCCAGCGAGGGCCCCTACGTCCGGCGGCGGCTCAGCCACGCCGACCTGACCAAGCTGGCCGACAAGCTGGCCGGGATGTCGGCGGGCGACCGGGCCCAGATGCCCGGGGTGTCCCGCGGCCGGGCCGGCCAGCTCGCCGCCGGGGCCATCGTGGCCGACGCGGCCATGGACCTGTTCGACCTGGAAGAACTCTTCATCTGCCCGTGGGCGCTGCGCGAGGGCGTGATCCTGCGCCGCCTGGACGCGCTCAACACGGAGATGCCCGGGCGCTGACCCGCGGAAGGCCCGGGACATGTGCCCCGGGCCTTCCACGAGACGGGCCGTCCCGGCGGACCGGCCCCCTGCCTGACTGGTACTCCGGGAGGCGGTTACTCCGGGAGGCGCGTACGGTCGCCGGGCGCGCCGTCGGCGCGGTCGCCCAGGCTTCCCGGCGTGCCGCGGCCCGCAGCGGGCCGGGCCGGCTTGGCCGGCTCACGGCCGGGGCCAGGCCGGTCCGCCGGCCCGGGCCGCTGCGGGGCACTGCCAGCAGCGGGGCCGCCCGACGGGGCGGCGCCGGCCGGCGCAGGCGCGGGCCGCTCCGCCGGGCCCCGCTCCGCCGGGCCCCGCTCGCCCGGGAGGGGGGTGCCCCGGTGGCTGCGAGCCGCCGCGGCGTCCGCCGGCCCATCCGCGGGACGGGCGGCCGCGGGCGCGTGCCGGCCCTCCGGCCCGCCGCCCGGACGGGCGCCGGCCGCCGCGCCGTTGCCGGACACGGCGCTGGCCACGGACCGGGCGACTTCTTCCTCCAGGGAGCCGCGGGCGGCTTCGCCGGCCACCAGGTTGGTCACCACGTCGCGCACCTCGGTGAGCCGGCGCACCGTCTCGGTGTGCCGGGCCACCAGGAGGTTCAGCCGGCGCTCCGCCCCATCGTGGATGGCCGTCGCCCGTGCGGTCGCCTCGTCCAGCATCTGCTTGGCCTGGGCCTGGGCGGCCGCCACCGCGTTCTCCGACTTTTTCTGCGCGTCGCCGATGGTGCGCTCCGCCTCGCTGCGCGCGGAGGTGCGGGCCTTCTCTGCCTCGGCCCGGGCGGTCGCGATGGTGTTCTCGGCCTGCTCCTGCGCGGCGGCCAGCATCCGCTCCGTCTGCTCGCGGGCGTCGGCCTTCAGCCGCTCGATCTCCTGCTTGGCCTCGTTGCGCTGGCGGGTGATGTCCTCGAGGGCCCGGGCCTTCTGCGCCTTGGCCTCGTCGTCGGCCAGGCTCAGGATCTGCGCCATGCGCTCGCTGAGCTCCTGATGGGCGGGCTTGTCCGCCATCTCCCGCTGCCGGGCCGCGGTGACCTCGGCACGCAGGCGCTCGACCTCGTCCATGGAGCGGGACAGCCGCTCCTCATAGTCGCGCTTATCGCTCTTCGCGCGGGCCACGAATTCGTTGACCTGACGGCGACTGTAGCCGCGCATCTGCACTTCGAACGCGTCTTCAGAATCGAGGTCAGGGATAAGGTCGTTGTGCTCAGTCATGGTGTCACCCGTCAGATGGCTCTGGGCCAGGCTACGCCCGGCCCGGCGCGGTGGCTCGGTCGGGTTCACCTGCGGTGGGAGCGGGCTTATGGCAAGAAAGATCTGGAACAGCAGGCAAGACTCTTGTCCGTAAGCCCCTCGCGCGCAACCGAAACGAACGAGTATCCCGATTTGCCCCGGATAGTTCGGTCTGCGGGCCGCCCGCCGGGGCAGCAGAGGAGGGCCAATGGGCCAGCTTGGCTCACTCGACGGTAACACCCCGCAGGTGCATCCGGGAGCCTGGATCGCCCCCGGCGCCATCCTCGTCGGCCGGGTCACGCTGGGCCCGGGAGCGAGCGTCTGGTACGGGTCGGTGCTGCGCGCCGACGACGACGACATCATCGTCGGCGCGGACTGCAACATCCAGGACCAGTGCTGCCTGCACGTGGACCGGGGCGAGCCGGCCATCCTGGGCGAACGGGTCAGCCTGGGGCACCGGGCGACCGTGCACGGGGCGCTGGTGGGCGACGGGGCGCTGATCGGCATCGGGGCCATAGTTCTCGGCCGGGCCCGGATCGGGGCCGGCTCCCTGGTGGCCGCGGGCACGGTCGTCCGGCCCGGCCAGAAGGTGCCGGCCGGGGTGCTCGTGGCGGGGGTGCCGGGCCGGGTCGTCCGCGAGCTGACCGACGCCGACCGGGCCACGTTCGCGGATACGCCCGCGAGCTACCGGGCCCGGGCCGCGCTGCACCGCGCCGCTGACTGGCATGATCTCCCCGCCAATCCCGGATAACCCGCGCGGCCGCCACTCACCTCACCCGTCACCCGGGCCCCGGTGAGAAACAGCCATCCCCTACCGCATCGGAAGACTCACCGCCCGCGGCTTCTTGGAATTGTTACCGGGGTTCTGGGTAAAATCCCACTTGAGGGTGGTCCAGAAATGACCCTGATGGGTCATGCGGGGGCATAGGGCCGCGTCGTAGCCTTGTGGCCAGGCTTCCGCGAATCCGCTTGGCGATGGAGGTGGGCGCGGTGCGCGAGCATCTCGATCTTCGCGTCCCCGATCGCGTTGCACTCGATGAGATCGAGCTCTACGCCGAGGTTCTCAGTGCGGTCGCGGTGTGCGACCGGCCGCTGACCGACGCGGAACTCGACGCGGTGCTGGGGATCGAGTCGGTCGCGCGGGTCGACTAGCCCGCCGCGCGGGTTGACTGGCCCGCTCCGGCCCCCCCCGCCCGGCCAGCCCCGCCGCTCCTTATCCGGCTCCGGGATGCCGGAACATCACGTCGGTGCCCTGATGGCTGAACCCCAGCGACTCGTACAGCCGGATAGCCGCCGTGTTGTCCTCATCCACGTAGAGCATCACCCCGGGCAGCCCACGGGAGCGCAGGTAGTGCAGCCCCGTCATGGTGAGCACGCGGCCCAGGCCGCCGCCCTGCCCGGCGGGGTCCACTCCCACCACGTACACCTCACCGATGTCCGGGGGCGAGCCGTGGACCTTGGTCCAGTGGAAGCCGGCCAGCTTCCCGTCGCGCTCGGCCAGGAAAAACCCGTCCGGGTCGAACCACGGCTCACGCTCGCGCAGCGACAGGTCCTCCGCCGTCCAGGCGCCCTGCTCCGGGTGGTGCGCGAACGCCTTCCGGTTGAGATCCAGCCACGCGGCCTCGTCCGCGCCCACGCGGAACGTCCGGATCGTGATTCCTGGGGGGAGCGCCGGCACCGGGGGCAGGTCCGCCAGCGGCCGCTGCATCGTCCACAGGGAGCGGATCCGGGAAAAGCCGGCCCGGGCGGCCAGGGCCCGCGCAGCGGGCAGGTCGCCGTGAGCCCACACCCGCACCGGGTGCGGGGCCGCCTCGGCCAGCAGCGCGCGGGCGAGCGCCAGCCCGAGCCCGCGGCCGCGGTAGCCCGGGTGGATCACCAGTTCCGCAGCCGGGCCCTCGTCTGGTCCGGCCGGGGCGCCGGGGCCGGCCGGGTCCGCCGGGGCGTCGGGGGCCGGCCGGGCCGGCCGGGTCGAGGTGGGCGTATCCGGCCAGGCCGGGGCTGGCCAGGCCGGGGCTGGCCAGGCCGGGGCCGGCCAGCTTGGGACCGGCGGTCAGCCGCAGGTTGCGGGCCTGCGGGCCGCCGCCGTAGCGCAACTCCAGCAGCACCGGCTCGGACAGCGGGCCGACCGCGTCGTGCCGGGCCGCCGCCTCGGCCAGGTGCAGCACCTGCGCCGCTTCCGCCGCTGGCAGCGGCCCGCTCACCGTGATGAGCGAAGCCTCATCCCCGGCGGCCGGCTGCGCCTCAGCGCCGGTCGGGTGCGGCACTGGTCTCCTTCTGGTCTGCGTCCGCCCGCGCCGTGGCCTGGACCGCCCGCGCGTCCGCGGGCAGCGCGTCCGCAGCCAGTCCGTCCGCCTCGGTGACGCCCTCGTGCGCCGGATCCTGGCCGGCCGGGCGGGAGGCCCGCGCGGGCCGTCCCTCGTCGGCGCTCTTCGCGGGGACGAAGCGGTAACCCACGTTGCGGACGGTCCCGATCAGCGCCTCGTGCTCGGCGCCGAGCTTGGCCCGGAGCCGCCGCACGTGCACGTCCACCGTGCGGGTCCCGCCGAAGTAGTCGTAACCCCAGACCTCCTGGAGCAGGTGAGCCCGCGTGAACACCCGCCCCGGGTGCTGGGCGAGGAATTTGAGCAGCTCGAATTCCTTGAACGTCAGGTCGAGGGCCCGGGCCCGCAGCCGGGCCGTGTACGTGGCCTCGTCGATAGCCAGGTCGCCGGAGCGGATCTCGTCCGGGGCGGCCGGGGCCAGGCTGGCCTTGCGGCCGACGGCCAGCCGCAGCCTGGCCTCCACCTCTGCCGGGCCGGCGGTGTGCAGGATCACATCGTCGGCCCCCCAGTCGGCGGTCACCGCGGCCAGGCCACCCTCGGTGACCACGGCCAGCAGGGGGGCGTCCATGCTCGCCGTGCGCAGCAGCAGGCACAGGCTCCTGGCCTGGGCCAGGTCTCGCCGGGCATCGACCAGGATGGCGTCCGCGGGCGGAGTGTCCGCCAGGACAGGCACCTCGGGCGGCCCGATCCGCACGCTGTGCAGCAGCAAGCCCAGGGAAGGAAGGATTTCCGGTGCAGATTCCAGGGCACCGGTGAGGAGCAGCAGGTCGCTCACGCGCTGCCACCTCCGCCCGTGGTCGCTTGTGGAGAGCTGTGGGTCTCCTGCGGGAGAAACTACCCATCAATGCGCACAAGGACCCGCCGGCGGCACTGCCCGGATCCGATGTGAGCGAGGATAGCGGACATGAGCACAGTAACGATGCGCTACTGGGCTGCGGCGAAGCAGGCGGCAGGGGTCGCCGAGGAGACCATCAGCGCCGGGACGCTCGCCGCCGCGCTGGAGGCGGCTCTGTCCGCGCGTGAGCGGAACGCGGCCGCTGGCGCGGATGGCGGCTTCCGGGCGGTTCTGGCCAGGTCCTCGTTCCTGGTCAACGGTAACCCGGTGGGCAGCCGCGCACCCGAGACCGTGACGCTCCGGGACGCCAGCGTGGTCGAGGTCCTGCCGCCGTTCGCCGGCGGATGACCGCGGCCGCCCGCGGAATGCTGGCCAGCCGTTGAACCGGCTGGCCAGGCGGCCCGTTCCCTAGTCGTGGCACATCACCGCGGGACCCAGGGCCGGGAGCCCGGCGAGCGGGCGTGTGACGAGGCACTGGTCCGCGCGCTGTACGCCGAGCACGCCGCGCCGCTGCTGCGTTATGCGCTCCGGCTCACCAGCGGCGACCGGCAGAGGGCGGAAGACATCGTGCAGGAAACCCTGCTCCGGGCCTGGCTGCACCCCGAGGCGATCGCGGAGCGCCCGGCCCGCCCGTGGCTGTTCGCCGTGGCGAGGAATCTCGCGGTGGACTCGCACCGGGCCCGCAACGCGCGGCCGCGAGAAGTCGGCGAGGCGGCGCTGGAACTGGTCCCCGTGGCCGACGAGGCGGATCGCGTGCTCGAATCGTGGGCGGTGGCCGACGCCCTGCGTGACCTGCGGCCAGAACACCGGCAGGTGCTGGTGCAGACCTACTACCTTGGCCGCTCGGTCGCCGAGGCCGCCGCGGAACTCGGCATCCCGGGCGGGACGGTTAAATCACGGACGTTTTACGCGCTCAAGGCGCTCAAACTGGCCCTTGAGGAACGGGGGCTCGCGCCATGACCGGCTCAGCGGATTGCCGTGACATCCGGCACGCGCTCGGTGTCTACGTGCTCGGGGCCATCGACCCCGCCGAGCGTGCCGCCGTGGACGCCCACCTGAGCACGTGCCCAGAGTGCCGCGAGGAACTGGCCGGGCCTGGCCAGCCTGCCGGCCCTGCTGCACCGGATCCCCGTCGGGGAGGCCCAGCAGCTGGCTGACGATGACCTGGACGAGCTGCCCGGTCCTGAGGTGCCCACCGAGGAGATGCTGCGCTCACTGCTGGCCCGCGCGAAGCAGGCCCGTCAGGCCCGCCGCTGGCGGGGACTGGCCGCGGCGGCGGCCGTGGTCCTGGTGGCCGGGGCGGCGGGGGCGGCGGGCGCCAGCGCCCTGCGGCATTCCGGGGGCACCGGCAGCGGCCCGGTGGCCGCGCACTTCACCTCGGTGTCCGCGACCAACCCGGTGACCCACGTGGCCGCGACCGTCCGCTACTCGCCGACGGACTGGGGCACCGTGCTGGACACGCGGGTCAGCAACGTCCCGGCCGGAGCCCGCTGCCAGCTCGTGGTGACCGACTCGGCCGGGCGCAGCACCGTGGTCGGGGGCTGGACCACCAGCTACGACGAGAGCACTGTGTGGTATCCCGGCTCCTCCCCCGTCACCCAGGACAGCGTGCGCAGCTTCGAGATCACCTCGCAGGGCAAGGTCCTGGTGAAAGTCATGGCCCGCTAAGGCGTGACCGGGAATGGCCCGGGCGGCGGCCGTGCTGTAGGCACCGTGATAGGCGGACTTATCGCATGCCTGGTCGTCCTGGCCGGGGCGACGGCGTTCGGGCTGGCCTGGCGGCGCCGGGACGGCAGGCTGTCCGGCCCGCGTGCCGCCGCTGGCGGCATCCGGCTCGGCGCCGCCGAGCTCGGCGAGCCCCTGGGCCCGCGGGCCACCTTGCTGCAGTTTTCCTCGGAGTTCTGTGCCCCGTGCCGGGCCACACGCCGGATCCTGGCCGAGGTGGCCAGCGACGCTGACGGCGTCCGGCACGTGGAAGTGGACGCGGGAGAGCGGATGGACCTGGTCCGGCTGCTGGACGTGCGGCGGACTCCCACCGTGTTCGTGCTGGGGCCCGGCGGCCAGATCGCGCGGCGGGGCAGCGGCCTGATGAGCAAAGCCGACGTCCTGGACGCCCTGGACGAAACCCGGGCCAGCTAATATCCTACCGGAAGGGTGGGGAGTGACACCTCGGACGCCGGCGCATACCATCAGGGACGTGCTTTCCCTGGTCATCCCGGATCACATGCCGGATGGCGGCCGGTCTCGGCTGTTGCTGACGAGGCGGCGTGTCGTGGACTACTGTCACATCACTGCCGGATTGTGTCCGGGCGTGCCCTGCCTGCGGGGCCGTTCCTGAGTCCAGCGCGGACCGCGGCTCATGGCTATGCCGCCGCAGTGGCACGGCTCACAGGCAGTCCCCGTGTCCTGGCCTGATCCTGCCGATCCCGCAAGGGGGAGTACCCACTCATGAAAGTCGATCCCAGGGGGCAGCGTTTCATTGCCACCCTGACCGCCATCGTCCTGGTGATTGTCCTGGTCACTGGCAGCGGGTGGCTGCTGGGGTTCCAGGCGGTGATCTTCGGCACCGGGGCGGTGTTCGGGCTCCGTTACGCCCCGTACGGCCTCATCTACCGGTTCGCGGTCCGGCCCCGCCTGGGGCCGCCTGCTGTGCTGGAGGCCGAGGCGCCCCCGCGGTTCTCCCAGGCCGTGGGCCTGGTCATCAGCATCATCGGGGTGATCGGGTACGCGGCCGGGATAACCCCGCTGGGCATGGCCGCCGCGGCGGCGGCACTCGCCGCGGCATTTCTCAACGCAGCCTTCGGCTTCTGCCTGGGCTGCGAGATGTATCTGCTTATCAAACGGCTCCGGCCCGGCCGCCAGGCGATGGCGGGCGCGGAGCCCGACAAGGAGGTTGCTGCATGAGCCGTCCAGACGTCCTGGTGGACGCAGACTGGGTGGAGGTCCACAAGAACGACCCGGGGGTAGCCATCGTCGAGGTAGACGAGGACACCAGCGCATACGACACCGGGCATATCCCGAACGCCATCAAGATCGACTGGAAGAAGGACCTGCAGGATCCGGTGCGCCGGGACTTCGTGGACAAGGCCGGCTTCGAGGCGCTGCTGTCAGAGCGCGGGATCGCAGCCGACGACACCGTGATCTTGTACGGCGGGAACAACAACTGGTTCGCGGCGTACGCCTACTGGTATTTCAGGCTGTACGGGCACCAGAACGTGAAGCTCCTCGACGGCGGCCGCAAGAAGTGGGAGCTCGACTCCCGCGAGCTGGTCAAGGACGTCCCGGAGCGGCCCAAGACGTCGTACACCGCCCAGGAGCAGGACGCGTCGATCCGGGCCATGCGCGACGAGGTGGTGGCGGCCATCGGCAAGCGCAACCTGGTTGACGTGCGCTCGCCCGACGAGTTCTCCGGCCGCCTGCTCGCCCCGGCGCACCTGCCGCAGGAGCAGGCCCAGCGCGGCGGCCACATCCCCACCGCGAAGAACGTGCCCTGGTCCAAGGCGGCCAATGACAATGGCACGTTCAAGTCCGACGACGAGCTGCGCACCCTCTACGGGGACGAGGCCGGGGTGGACTTCGCCAAGGACACGATCGCCTACTGCCGGATCGGCGAGCGTTCGGCGCACACCTGGTTCGTCCTGCACGAGCTGCTTGGCCAGCCGAATGTGAAGAACTACGACGGCTCCTGGACCGAGTACGGTTCCCTGGTCGGCGTCCCGATCGAGATCGGTGATGGCCAGTGACCGGCCCGCAGGCAGGCGCGGATGGGTGCGGGGCGCCCGCAGGCGGCGCGGCCCGGCCCGCGGCCGTGGGCAGCCAGGCGGTGGTCGAGGGGCGCGTGACCCGCGGCGGCGAGGCGGTGGCCGTGGGCTACGCCCGGCTGCTCAATGACGGCGGCGAGTTCGTGGCCGAGGTCCCGCTGGGCACGGACGGCGGGTTCCGCTTCTTCGCGGCGCCGGGCAGCTGGACCGTGCGGGTCCTGGCCCCCGGCGGGGTCAGCACGGACCGCCCGGTGACCGCGGAAACCGGCTACGTCGCTGAGGTCGAGGTCAGCGTCTGAACAGGCTGCTGACCGGTAGCTGAGGGACGGGTGACTCCGGTCACCCGTCCCTCAGCCTGCTGGCCCGGCCCCGGACGCGAGCTGGCGAAGACCCGGCTTGTTCATTTGCTTGTCAGGTTTCCCTAACCTGAACGTTCACCTGAGTGTCATCTTCGCTCCCTATCAAGGTGAGGTGGCCAGGGCAGCCTGGCCGGCGGCCATCTGAGCGACGAGGCGGGCCTCACGGTGTTTGTCCAGGGTGATCCGGCGGAACCCGTGGGCCCGCGGCCGCTGCCGTGGTGCCGCGTCTGGGCCGGGCCCCTGATCAGATCGTCGCTGTGACCATGACCTGCTGGTTCTCGCCCGGCGCGACTCCCGGTGCCCGGCTGGCGGCCTTCACGTCCCTGATCGTCATTCCCGGGCTGGCGATCACCTCATATCTGCGGCGAAATGCCCGATGACCGACGTCCGCGGGGACAGGCACGGCCAGGCGCCAGCGCCCGGCCGTGTCCCGGCCGCGAGCATACTCGCGGAGCGGATGGCGGCAGCGCTGCTGCACCACGAGCCGGGCTGGCGGCTGCCCCGCCACACCGCGCTCGCCCGCCGCTACAACGTGACCATCGCGGAGATCGACGCGGCGGTCGAGCTGCTGGCCGCACGGCACCTGCTGACCCGGCTGCCTGACGGCCAGACGTTCCGGGCGAGCCCGGCCGAGTACCGGGTCGCCCTGGAGGGGCTGCCCGGCTTCGCTGCCCAGGTTGACCCGATGGGTGGCGAGCTGGCCTGCAAGAGCCGGAGCGTTTCCAGGAGGCGCCCCGCGGAAGACGTGGCCCGGGCGCTCGGCCTATCGCCAGGCTGCGAGGTGCTCACGGTCCGCTGCCTGTGGACGGTGGGGGCCGAGCCCGCGGCCTACTCGGCCAGTTACCTGCCGCAGCCGATGGAAGCGCTGGCCGGGGAACTGGCCAGCGCGTCAACGCCTGCCGCGCGGGCGCCGCGGAACACCCGCCCCCGTGCCTTCCAGGTGGACTTCCAGCCGCCCGCCCCGGCTGTGGCGCGCAGCCTGCGGCTGTCCGCCGGGGAGCCGGCCGCCACGGTGACCATGCGGTTCGAGGACTCCGCGCAGCCCGGGGTCCTCGCGCTGACCGTCGCCGTGCTGCGCCCCGAGTTCTTCCGCATCGTGGTGGAGTCCCCGGGGATCCCGGGTCCCGCCGTCAGCCCCGAGGGTCCGCCGGGTGGCTGGACGCACGCCGTGGAGGGCGGGGACTCCCGGGAGGGCGGGGACTCCTTACCGGCGATGGGCGGCCCGGGAGGATGCGTGCGGCCCGGGGATGGATAGGTCAGGACGCGGGGCGCTTATCCCCCAGATGCCCGCCGCCAGCGCGGCCAGTAAGCTTCGCCTATGGTGGAGCACCGGCAGGAATTCCAGCGCGAGCTGGGGGCCATCGAATCCAAGGTCATCGAGCTGTTCGCCATGGTCGCCGAGGATCTGCCGGGTGCGACTGAGGCTCTGCTGACGGGCGACGCCGAGCTGGTCCGGGCGCTGGCCGAACGCGAGCAGGTCATCGACGCGCTCTACCCGGAGATTGAGGAACTGGCCAACCGGGAGATCGCGCTCCAGGCACCGGTCGCCTCCGATCTCCGTTTCCTCCTGTCCGTGCTGCGGATCGTGCCCGAACTCGAGCGCTCGCACGACCTGGTCATCGACATCTCCCACCGGGCCAACCACATTCTCAGCCAGGACCTCTCGCCGCGCACCCGCGGGCTGGTCGAGCAGATGGGCAAGCTCGTGTCCGGCATGTGGCGCCAGGCCGCGGACTCCTGGTACCAGCGCGACAGTGGCGCCGCGGTCGTGCTCCGCGAGCGTGACGACGAGATGGACGAGCTTCATGCCAGCCTGATCGCCGAGCTGGCCTCAGGGCAGATGGCGATCCCCGTGACGATGGAGATGACGCTGGTGGCCCGCTCGTATGAGCGCCTCGCGGCCCACGCCGTCAACATCGCGCGCCGGGTGGTCTACCTGGCCGGGACCCTGCCACCGGATTAGCCCGGGGTTTCGCCTGGCCCGGAGCTGGCCGGCGGCACCCCCATTCCAGGGCCTGCTGAGCCACGCCGGCCGAAGCCCTCATCACGTGCCGGCCCTGGCCGCTGACCTGGGATCAGGCCCGCCCGGTGGCGCGCCGGCCTCATGGGCCAGCCGGGTCGCCCGGTGCCGGGCCTGAGGCCGTCGCGCCCACTTTCACCTTGCGTCTCCTTACTATTCACCATCTGGCCTCTCTTCCTTAACTCGCGGGTACGGCCAGGCACGACAGACTCGCGGGGTTATCACGTCTGATCCGGCTGGCTCAGCTGGCCGTGGGGGAGTGCTCCTCGCGCCGGGGAATCAGCCATTGAATACCGGAGAATGGGGTCTTTGAACATGCAACGTCGGCGCATCCAGCGCGTAACAATCACGGGGCTCGCCGCCGTGGCGGCGGCTTCGATCGTCGCCGCATGCGGATCCTCGGGCGGTGGGGGATCATCGTCGGGCAGCTCATCCTCGTCCAGCAGCGCGGCCCTGTCGGGCACTCTCAACGCGAGCGGGTCGACGTTCCAGCTCACCTTCCAGCAGGCGGCTATCCAGGCCTTCAAGTCAGTTCAGCCCGGCATGACGGTCAACTACGGCGGAGGCGGCTCGGGCAAGGGGCGGACGGACCTGGCCTCGGGGACCGTCCAGTTTGCGGGCTCGGACTCGCCCATCCCGTCCGACGAGCAGGCGAACTTCAAGGGCAAGACGGTGCTGTACTTCCCCGTCATCGTCGGCCCGATCACCGTCTCGTACAACCTGTCCGGGCTCAGCAAGCCGCTGCAGCTGACGCCGACGGTCATCGCGAACATCTTCCAGGGCAAGATCACCAAGTGGAACGACCCGGCGATCGCGTCGCTCAACTCCGGGGTCAAGCTGCCCAGCACCGCGATCACCATCGCCCGCCGCTCCGACTCCTCAGGGACCACGGCGAACTTCTCCCTGTTCCTCATGGACTCCACCAAGGCGTGGAAGCTCGGCAGCAGCTCGACCATCAACTGGCCGTCCAGCAGCCGCGGGGGCAACGGCAACGGCGGGGTGGCGCAGATCGTCAAGAGCACGCCGGGAGCCATCGGGTACGTCAACTACGCCGACGCCAAGGCGTCCGGGCTGAGCTTCGCTGATGTCCAGAACAGTTCCGGCAAGTACATCGCGCCGTCCACCGCCGCGGCTTCCGCGGCCGCGGCCGGAGCCAAGGTCGCATCCAACCTGACGTTCGCCGCGGTCTGGTCGGGCGGCGCCACCGCCTACCCGATCACCTACCAGTCGTGGGACCTCGTCTACCAGAAGCAGCCGAATGCGAACACCGTCAAGCTGCTCAAGGCCTACATCGGCTACCTGCTCGGGGATGGCCAGAAGCTGCTCCCCTCGCTGGGCTACGCGCCGCTGCCCTCCAGCATCGACCAGCAGGCCAAGGCGCAGCTGAGCAAGATCAGCTCATGACCATGCTGACCACCATGGCGCACGCGGATCAGACCGGCTCGCCGCTGTGAGTTCGATGACGAAGGCGGATCCGGCCGTCCCGGCCGGATCCGCCCGCCCCCTGTCGCAGCGGCGACCGCTGGGCGACGTCAGCTTCCAGGTCGTCGCGCTCGCGGCGGGCCTGCTGGTGCTCGTGATCCTCGCCCTGATCGCCATCTCGACCAGCCAGCAGGCTGCGTCGTGGTTCTCCGCCGAGGGCATCAAGATCTTCTCGAAGACCTGGAACCCCACGGCCAACCAGTTCGGCGCGCTGGCCTTCATTTACGGGACGGCCCTCACGGCCGTGATCGCGGTGGTGATCGCAGTGCCGGTCAGCGTGGGCATCGCCCTGCTGCTGACCGAGGTCGTGCCCTACCGCTGGTCGCGCCCGATCGTGTACGTGATCGACCTGCTGGCGGTGGTCCCGTCCGTGGTCTGGGGCCTGTGGGGGATCCTGGTCTTCGCGCCCTGGGTCCAGCACATCTACGGCTCGGTGGGCTCGGGGGTCAACGGCATCCCGGTGCTGGGCTCCCTGTTCGGGCCGCCCACGAGCGGCGCCTCGTTCTTCACCTGCGGCATCATCCTGGCCTTCATGATCACGCCCATCGTGACCTCGCTGTCCCGCGAGGTCATCGCGACGGTGCCGGCCATCGACCGCGAGGGCGCCTACGCGCTGGGTGCCACCCGCTGGGAGATGATCCGCGGCGCCGTCTGGCCGCACAGCCAGGGGGGCGTCGTCGGGGCGGTGCTGCTCGGGCTGGGCCGGGCCATGGGCGAGACGATCGCGGCCGCCCTGGTGATCGGCTCGTCGGCCACGATCACCTCGCATCTGTTCGCCCCGGGCTACAACATGCCCTCGGTCATCGCGAACGAGTTCGGCGAGGCCAGCGGGGTGTTCCGCGCCGCGCTGATGGGGATGGGCGTTCTCCTGTTCGCCTTCACGATCATCATCAACGTCGTCGCCCGCGCGGTCGTGGAACGTTCCGCCCGGCGGAAGAGGGGGGCGTGATGGCTGCCGGCACCGGCACGCAGGCCGTTAAGCTGCGGGAGCCGCCGTCCTGGCGGCGGACCAAGAGCCGCATCATGACCGCCTTGATGGTGTTCGCGTTCGTGCTCGCTATCGTTCCGCTGGGGTTCGTCCTGTACACGGTGATCGCCAAGGGCGCCTCGATCATCAGCTGGCAGTTCCTGACCGGCTCGATCCCGCCGAACGTCCTGCCCGCGAACGTGGGCGGCATGGGGCCGGCGGTCGTCGGCACGATCGAGATCACGGCCCTCGCCACGGTCATAGCGGTGCCGCTCGGCGTGCTGGGGGCGATCTACCTCAACGAGTACGGCGGCAATGGGGTGCTGGCGAAGGTCATCGGGTTCATGTCGGACGTGATGACGGGCGTCCCCTCGATTGTGATGGGGCTGTTCATCTTCTCCATCTGGGTGCTGCACTTCGGCTACTCCGGCCTGGCCGGCGCGCTCGCCCTCGGCTGCCTCATGCTGCCGATCGTGATCCGCTCCACGTACGAGATGCTGAGGCTGGTGCCGGATCCGCTGCGCGAGGCGAGCTACGCCCTCGGGGCCAGCAAGGCCCGGGTGACGGTGACGGTCGTGCTGCCCGCGGCGATCGGCGGGATCGTCAGCGGTGTCCTGCTCGCGATCGCCCGGGCCGCGGGGGAGACGGCGCCGCTGCTGTTCACCATCCTCACGGTCACGGCCGTGAACCGGAATGTGTTCAGCGGGCCGAACACCTCGCTGCCGTCGCAGATATTCGCGAACGCCTCATCGCCGTACGTCGGCGCGCAGGCCCGCGGCTGGGGCGCAGCGCTGACTCTCATTGCCATTGCCTTTATCCTGATGATAGTCGCGCGTCTCGTCACCGCACGATTCGCCAGATACCAGCGCTAGGGAAACGATGGAAGAGCCTGAGCAGTACGCCGTCGCCCACCGTCAGCTGGCCGAGCCGGCTGTCCAGCCCCAGCGGGAGGTACCACCGGCGCCGGATGCGTCTTACGAGGCGGCCGAGGCCGTGTTCGAGACGAGAAGCGTCTCCATCTACTACAGCAGTTTCCGTGCCGTGACCGACGTGTCACTGACGGTACACGAAAACGAGATCACGGCGTTCATCGGCCCGTCGGGATGCGGCAAGACAACCGTGCTGCGGACGCTGAACCGGATGAACGACCTCATCGTGGGCGCCCGGGTCGAGGGCGACGTACGGTACCGCGGGGCACCGCTCTACGCCAAGGAGGTCTCCCCGATAGCCGTGCGCCGGCGCATCGGCATGGTCTTCCAGAAGCCGAACCCGTTCCCGAAGTCGATCTACGACAACGTCGCGTACGGCCCGCGTATCAACGGCGAGCGCAAAAAGGACAGGCTGGACGAGATCGTCGAGCGCTCGCTGCGCCAGGCCGCGCTGTGGGACGAGGTGAAGGACCGGCTGAACAAGTCAGGCCTGGGCCTGTCCGGCGGGCAGCAGCAGCGGCTGTGCATCGCCCGGACCCTCGCGGTCGAGCCGGATGTCGTGCTCATGGACGAGCCCTGCTCGGCGCTCGACCCGATCGCAACCGGGGCCATCGAGGACCTGATGCAGGAGATCAAGTCCAAGTACACCATCGTCATCGTCACCCACAACATGCAGCAGGCCACCCGGGTCAGCGATCGCACCGCCTTCTTCTCCGTGCTCATCAACGAGGAGAGCGACACCCGCACCGGCGTGCTCGTCGAGTACGACCGGACCGCCAAGCTCTTCCAGGACCCGCGCGACAGCCGCACCCGGGCCTACGTCACCGGCCGGATGGGCTGAGCCGGGGCCTATCCCGAGGCCGGCCGGGGCAGCCGGCGGATGTCCGCCCCGCCCTCATCTCCGGCCATGAGGAGAGGTCTACCGGGCGGCGGGGATGACCGTAACCGGGCAGGCCGCATGGTGGACGACGTGGCTGCTCACCGAACCGAGCAGGAGCCGGGTGAACGTGCCGGCGCCGCGGGACCCCACCACGAGCATGTCAGCGTCACGGGACGCCGCCACGAGTTCCTCCGTCGCGTCCCCCGTAGCCACGCTCACGGTGACCTCAGGCGGCGTCTCGCTGGTTTCGCTCGCGGCCTTGTCCACGGCTTCCTGGACTGCGCGACGCGCATGCTCCTGGTTAAAGCTCCCCTCGGGGAGGGTGTGCAAGCCCCAGAAACTCATGGTGGCCGGGCGGGGGGCGGCGGGAACCACGGTCATGACGGTCAGCGGGGCATGACGCAGCACGGCTTCGTGCATCGCCCAGCAAAGGGCATAGTGCGAATGGTCCGAACCGTCTACGCCAACAATGATTCCAGGCATTGCTGCTCCCAAATTTCCCATTCCAATTTACTTAATGACATCGTACGCCTGCGCGCCGGCCGGCCCTCAGGGCCGGAGGACCTTAGCGGCCAGGGCGCAAGACCTGGCCTGCGCGAACGGCCCAGATGACCCGGCGTGCCCACCACGAGGAATGCTTTCGCGCCAGGGCCGCCGGTCATTACCGGGAATCGCGGGCCCGCCGTGTCCCGGGGTTTTCCCAACCGCCTGGACACACGATGCCGGGGGCTGGGAACCTTGACCCGACATGCCTGCCTTTGTGACGACTGCGGCGGAGCGCGACCCGCGCCGGGCCGCCACCCTCCTCCCGGGAAACTCCCCGCGGCGCGCTGACCTGGCCGCTGCCCTCACGCTGGCCGCGCTCCTTACCCACCTCCTGCTGGCCCAGCTGACCCTGCTGCTCGCCGTCGCGGCGGACCTGGCCGGCCGGGTCTCGCGGTGGCGGCCGCTGTGGCTGGGTGCCCCGGCCGCGGCCGGGTTCCTCTGGGTGCTGGCCGCCGGCCCCGGGCGGGCGCTGGCCGGCTTCACCGCCGGGCCGCACCAGGTGCTGGGCTACCTGGCCGCGGCGATCGGGCAGCCGGCCCGGATCCTGCACCCGGCCCGGGCGTTCGCCGGGATCGGCGGCTGGCTGCCGCGGCAGGCCCCGCTCGCGCTGATGCTGGCGCCGGCCGAGGCGGCGGTGGCATGGTGGCTGCGCAGGCGGCGCGCCGGGGCCCAGGGCTTACCGCCGCCACGGCCCGGCCTGATCGTGGCGGTCCGGCGTCAGCTCACGGTGGCCTGGATCGGGTCCGGCGGGGTGGTCAGCCGGACCGGCGCCTGCCTGGGAGCGGACCGGGAAACCGGGCGCCCGGCCGGGATCAGCTGGCACGCCGCGGAAGGCGGGGTCCTCGTGACGGGCGCAGAGCCCCCGGGCCTGCCCGGGGCCAGCTTCCAGCTCGTCCACGCGGCGGTCCGGCGCCGCAAGCCCGTCCTGGTGGTGGACCTGTGCGGGCTCGGCGGGCTGCCCGGGGCGCTCGCCAGGATCTGCGCGGACGCCGGCGCCCCGCTGCACGTATTCGGGCCGGCCGGCCGGGGCTGCTACGAGCCGTGGCGCGGCGGTGAACCGGCCCGCAAGGCCGCGCTGGTCATGGGGATGATCGACTGGGGCCCGGTGAATGATCACGCTCGGCGGGCCTGCGCTGCCTACCTCAGCGACCTGTTCGCGGTGACGGCCGCGGCGCCGGGAGATCCGCGCCGGGCCGTCCTGGACGAAGTCGGCGCGCTGCTCTCCCCGCCCGCCTTACAGGCCCGGGTCAGGGAGGTTCCCCCGTATCATCCGCGGCGTGGCCCGCTGGGTGAGCGGGTCCGGGTCTCCGCGAGCCTGCTGGAGGCCGACCCCGCCGCGGCCACCTTCCTCGCCGGGGAGCTGGCCGGGCTGCGCGCCTCTGCCCTCGGCCGCTGGCTGCGGCCCGGCGCGCCCGGTGCGGCCCAGATCAGCCTGGCGGCCGTGGTCCGCGAGCGTGCGGTCGCGTTCTTCCCGCTGGACACGTCGTGCTCCGGCGCGGCCCTGATGATCGCGAACCTCGTGGCCCTCGACCTCACCGCGGTGTTCGCCGAATCACGGCGCCTCGGCACCGCCGGTGACGGCCTCGCCTGGCTCGCCGGCGGCGACGCGATCGCCGCGCCGGCCCTGGCCGGGCTGATCAGCACCGGCGCCCAGGCCGGGCTGGCCACCGTGGTCAGCGCGGCGTGCGGTGCCGCCCCGGCCCCGGCCGTGGAGCAGATCGCGGCGCTGGCCAACGTCGTGGTGATCTGCGGCCCGGGGAATCCAGGCCTGGCCGGGTGTCCCGGTGGCGCCGCCCTGGCCGCCGGTGAGTTCGCCCTCGTGGCCAGGGGCCCGCACCCGCACGTGGTGCCGCGGGCCCGGTTCGTGCCAGGCCGGATGCCGTGACCGCCCTGCGGCCGGACCGGCTCTACCTGGGCTGGGAGTACGCACTGGTGCACCCGGATCCGGGACCGCCGCCGCGGCGCCCCATCCCGCCCGGCTGGGAACGGCTGGACCACGGCTGGACGGCGGCCCAGTCCCGCGAGGAACGCCGGCTCAGCCGTCCGCTGAAGGCCGGCGCCGCGGCGGGCGCAGTGCTGGCCGGGCTGACCGGGGCGCTGGGCGCGGCCGGCGCGGTGAACCCGGCGCTGACCGCCACCGGGATCGCGGTCTTCCTGGCCATCATGGTGGCGTGCTCGCGCGGTGTCTGGCGCGGCGCCCAGGATCTGCGCGCGCGGGTGGCTGCCGAGGAACGGCGCGTGGCCCGGGCGCGCGCCGCGCAGGAAAGCCGGCTGTCCGGCTGGCAGGCGGAGCATGCCCGGCGGCTGCGGGACTGGGAAGCCCGCGGCCGGGCCTTCCAGGCGCAGCGGCAGTGGCACGGGGTGGCCGTGCCCACCGGGATCGACCGGCTCGACGTGGCAGGAGGCACGCTGGCCGGGTGGTCCGCGCTGACCGGCACGCTGGCCGGGCTGCGGCTGGCGGCGGGCGGGGAGGTCACCGTGCTGGACCTGTCCGAGGGGGCGGTCGCGCAGGACCTGCTGGCCATGGCCGGCCAGGCCGGGATCAGCCCGCTGGTCTGGGTGCTGCCGGGGGACCTGCCCCGGCTGGATCTGGGGGCCGGGCTGCCGGCCGTTGCGCTGGCTGACGTGCTGGCCTGCGCGGCAGCCGCAGGCGACCCGGCCAGCCCGGCGGACCCGCTGCCCGACCGGGCCATCCTGGAACGCGTCGCCCGGGTCCTCGGCCAGCCCGGTTCCGGGCCGCTCAGCATCGGGCAGATGACCGCGGGCCTGCGGGTCCTGGCCCAGATCGGCGATCCGCGTGATGACACGCGGCGCGGCCTGATCAGCGCCGCGCAGGCCGAGGAGATCGCCGGGCTGTACGGCCCGGCGGCCAGCGACCGGGTGATCACCGAGCGGGCCCTCGGGCTCGAGGCCAGGCTCCGGACACTGGAGACGCTGGGGTCGGCGCCAGCCTGGCTGCCGCCTGCCCCGCTGCGGGTGGTGGCCCTGGACCGTGCGGCCGAGACGGCGGGCACCCAGGTCCTGGGCGCGTACATCACCGCCGCGTTCACCCATCTGCTCCGGCGGCAGCCGCGGGGCCCCGCCTGGCAGCACACGCTGCTGGTCGCGGGCGGGGAGAAGCTCCGCGTGGAGCTGCTGGACCGGCTGGCGGACGCCTGCGAGGCCAGCGGCACCGGGCTGGTCCTGGCCTACCGCTCGATCCCGGCCCACGTCCGGGACCGGCTGGGCCGGGGCAACGCCGCGGTCGCGTTCATGCGGCTCGGCAACGCCGGCGATGCGAAGGCCGCGAGCGAGCAGATCGGCACCGAGCACCGCTTCGTGGTGTCCCAGTTCACCGACACCGTGGGTGACTCGGTCAGCGGCACGGCCAGCTACTCCTACACGAGCACCGTGGGCACGGCGGATTCCGTGGCCGTGTCCGCCTCGGCCAGCCAGGCCAGCGGGAGGGGCCGCGGGCAGGGCCACAGCTGGTCCGGGTCCGGCGCCTTCGCGCCGCGCACCGTGTCGGGGCACCAGGAAGGCAACTGGTCGGAGGGGATCAGCGCGTCGCGGTCATGGACGGGCGGCCGCAACGCGAGCTCCGCCTGGGGACTGCAGACCGCCCGGGCCGTCGCGGCCACCACGTCGGCCGCCCGGACCAGGCAGCGGTCGCGGGAATTCCTCGTCGAACAGCACGAGCTGCAGCAGCTGCCGCCGAGCGGGCTGATCGTCAGCTACGCTTCGGCGGCCGGGCGCCGGGTGGTGTTCGCGGACGCCAATCCCGGCATCCTGACCCTGCCCACGGCCACGCTGGCGGCCCTGGGCGAGGCCCGCCTGGATCAGGCCGGCCTGGGCGGGGCCTGGCGGCCTGGACGGGGCCGGGCCTGGACGGCGGCCGCGTGCCGTCGCGGCCGCCTCCCGGCTGCACAGGCGACGCGGCGGGAACCGGGTGGCCCCCGCCGCGTCGCGGGTGAGCGGGGCCGGGCCTGTGCCTCCTGCGGGGCCCGCACGCGTCAGGCGGCCGCGTGGTCGCGGGCGGCGGCAGCCCGGCCGTGGCCCGCCTGGCCGCGGACGGCAGCGGCGTGCTGGCGGCCAGGCACGGCGGTGCGGGCGGCCGCGTGCTGGCGGGCCAGGGACACCCGGGGCGCCCCGGACCGGGAGGCAGCCGCCACCGGGGACCCAGCCGTCACCGGGACGGCCGCACCGGTCTGGCTGTAGCGGGGGGCGCGGTCAGGGCGCTTGAACGTCAGCCACAGCGGGATGCCGACGATGGCCGCGAAAATCAGGGCAGCAAGGGGGAAGTTCGCCAGGACCAGGGCGTTCATGAGTGTGTCTCCGTCTCTGCGCGCCGGCCGGGCGACTGCCGGCGCCTGCGTGGTCTGCTGTGTCGTCCTGTATGCCTTCACCGTGCCTCCCGGCCCTCTCCCTGCCGTGTGCCTTCCTTCTGAGCCTCCTCTGGCTTTCTGGTCGACTGGACGTGGGCCGGCGCGGCCTGCGGGCCGGATAGCATCGTCGGCCATGGGCAAGCTTCCGATGCGGGCGCGCGTCGCGACCACGCTGGGCGGAGCCGCGGGCCGGATGTCACGCCTCGCGGGCCGGGGCGACGGGTCGGTGATCGGCGGGGTCATCGGCCTGCGGGTGGAGCCGGGCCTGCTGTCGCTGCTCGCCGCCGACCGGCAGATTGTCCTGGTCACCGGGACGAACGGCAAGACGACGACGACGCGGCTGATCACCTCGGCGCTGAGCGCGCTGGGCCACGAGGTGGCCTCGAACGCGTTCGGCGCGAACATGGAGGCCGGGCTGGCCGCGGCGCTGGGCCAGGCCCCGGAGGCGCCCTACGCGGTGCTGGAGACAGACGAGAAGTACGTCCCTGCCGTGCTCCGGGCCACGAGCGCCCGGGTGGTCACGCTGCTCAACCTCAGCCGCGACCAGATGGACCGGGCCGCGGAGATCTGGCTCGTGGCCCGGCGCTGGCGGGAGGCGTTCGAGGCGGCGCCCGACTGCCGGGTGGTGGCCAACGCGGACGACCCGCTGATCGCCTGGGCGGCCGGCGGTGCCCACCAGGTGACCTGGGTCGCGGCGGGCCAGCGCTGGCACGAGGACTCCTGGTGCTGCCCCCGGTGCGGCTCGCACCTGCGGCGTGACGAGATGGGCTGGCGGTGCCACGAGTGCGAGTTCAGCCGTCCCTCGGCGCGCTGGGTCCTGGACGGCTCCTCGGTCATCGACTCGTCGGGCCGGGTGACCGAGCTATCCCTGGCCCTGCCGGGCCGGGCCAACCGCTCCAACGCGGTGATGGCGCTGGCCGTCGCCGAGGTGTTCGGGGTCAGCCCGGCGGCGGCGCTGGACAAGATGCGGTCGGTGACCTCGGTCGCCGGGCGGTACACCCAGGTGCAGCGGGACGGCCGGGCGGTGCGGCTGCTGCTGGCCAAGAACCCCGCGGGCTGGCTCGAAGCGTTCGACGTGCTGGACCCGGCGCCGGTGCCGGTGCTTCTGTCGGTCAACGCGCAGGTCCCCGACGGCCGGGACACGTCGTGGCTGTGGGACGTGGATTACCGGGTGGTCCGCGACCGGCCGGTGTTCGTGGCCGGGGAGCGGGCGCTCGACCTGGCCGTCCGGCTGGAAGCCGACGGGGTGCGGTTCGAGATGGCCAGCGGGATCGACGACGCGGTCAGCCGGGTGGCCCGCGGCGGGACCCTGGACGTGATCGCCAACTACACCGCATTCCAGCAGATCCGCGCGGCCGTCGGCCGGGAAGCCTGACCCGCAGGCCCCCGGCCGGGCGGCCCGACCCGAAGGAGAGTGCGCCATCGGAGCACACGCCCGCGAGCCCAGCCGCCTCGGCCTGGTCTGGGTCTACCCGGACCTGCTCAGCACCTACGGTGACCGCGGCAACCTGCTGGTCCTGGAGCGGCGGGCCAGGCTGCGCGGCATCAGCGTCGAGGCCGCCGTGGTTAACTCCGACCAGCCGGTGCCCCGGCAGGGCGACATCTACCTGCTGGGCGGCGGTGAGGACCTCCCGCAGGTGCTCGCCGCCCGCCGGCTGCGCGCCGACGGGGGGCTGGCCGCGGTGGCCGCCCAGGGCTCGGTGGTGTTCGCGGTCTGCGCCGGGTACCAGCTGATCGGCGCGGAATTCGGCGGGGACCAGGGCCAGCCCGTGGCGGGCCTGGAGATCCTGGACATCCGCAGCGGCCGGGGCGAGCGCCGGGGGGTCGGGGAGATCCTGGCTGACGTCGATCCCGCGCTGGGCGTGCCCCGGCTGAGCGGGTTCGAGAACCATCAGGGCGTGACCAGGATCGGTCCCGGGGCCCGGCCGCTGGCCCGGGTGCTCACGGGGGTGGGCAACGGGGATGGCACCGAGGGCGCTTACGCGGGCCGGGTGCTGGGTACCTACCTGCACGGCCCGGCCCTGGTCCGCAACCCCGGCCTCGCTGACCTGCTGCTGGGCTGGGCGGTGGGCGAGCTGCCGCCCCTGGACAGCGAGTACGAGGCATGGACGGCGCGCTTCCGCGAGCAGCGGCTGGCTGCCGTGCCCGCAGGGTAGGCGCCTAGTAGACCAGCGCCTGGGCGCCGTCCGCCATGATCTCCGCCACGAAGGTGGACGCGCCCGCGATGCGCACCCCCGGGATCAGGTCATCCGGCTCGATGCCGCGCCGCGCGGCGCACTGCGTGCACAGCGAGACCGTGCCGCCGGACAAGACGCTGGCCAGCAGGTCGGCGAGCGGGGGAGCGTGCGGCAGGCTGAAGTCGGCGGCCCGGCCGGGCAGCGCGAACCAGGACGCCTCCCCGGTCAGCCACAACGACACCGGCACGCCGCTCACGGTCGCGGCCGCGGCCACGTTGAAGGCCTGGTTGCATCGCTCCGGGTCGTCCTTGCCCGCAGTGATCTTGATGACGAGGCTCCGCGCGGTCATGGACGCACCTTAACCTGACGGGCCCTGGCCGGCATGGCGGACGTCCGCCATTCCGGCGGGTCCGTACACTGCTCTGGTCGGGAGGATAGGTCATGCAGGGAATCGTCAGCGGAGTCCTGCTCGCCGCCGCGTTCGCGGCGGTGATGGCGGCGGCCGCGCTGCTGTCGGTGCGGCTGCTGCGGGCCACCCAGGAAGGCAAGCCCCATGTCTGAGGAAGCCCGGCCTGGCCGGGCCAGCCAGCCACCGGATCCCCATCCCGACCTGGCCCCGCTGAGCTTCCTGCTCGGCCGCTGGGAAGGCGCCGGGGTGGGCGGCTACCCGACCATCGAAAGCTTCCGGTTCGGCCAGGAGATGACGTTCAGCCACAACGGGAAGCCGTTCCTGATCTACGCGAGCCGCAGCTGGCTGCTGGATGAGGACGGGAACCTGGTCCGCCCGCTGGCCACTGAGACCGGGTACTGGCGCCCGCAGCCCGGGGGCCAGGTCGAGCTGATCCTCGCCCACCCGGCCGGCATCGCCGAGATCTGGGTGGGCGAGGTGACCGGCACCAAGATCGAGCTGCGTACCGACGTGGTGGCCCGGACCACGTCGGCCAAGGAGGTCACCGCCGGGCACCGGCTCTACGGGCTGGTCGGCCCCGACCTGGACCTGGGCTGGGCCTACGACATGGCGGCCATGGGCGAGCCGCTGCAGCCGCACCTGTCCGCGCAGCTCAAGCGGGTCGGCCAGCAGCCCCGCAGCCAGTAGCCCCGCAGCCAGCAGGCCCGCCCGTCATCTGGCCCGGAACCAGTACACGCTGAACGCCTGGCCCTGGAACAGGGAGGTGGGCTGGGCCGCCAGTTCGTGGCTGGAGGTGCCTACCCCGACGATCTGGAACGTCTTCCAGTACCGGGACGTCAGGCCGCTGCTCCGTCCCCGGGACGTGGTCAGCGTGATGCCGGAGTAACCCGCCGCCCGGTAATCGGCCAGCGGCAGAATGGTGCCCGAGCTGTTCGACGGAGCCTCGCTGATCACCTCGGCCGAGGAGCGTATGCACGCTTTGGCGGCGCAGCCAGGGTCCGCGAGAAATACCGCCCGGTGGTTGTATCGCGCAGCATCAGCACGAATTTCCTGGCCGACCGCTTATAGGTAACGCTGGCCTGGACCGCATCTCCCGCGGCCACCCGGAAAACAGCGGAAACGGGCTTGGGGTACATCTCGTACCACGCATAGTACTGATCCGCCGACCCGGAGCAGTCGGCGTCGATGCCCACCTGCTCCAGGCTGGCCGAGCCCAGCCCGTCCAGGCCCACCCAGTGCGAGGAGTAGGAATCCGGGGCGGCCGAGCAGTCCAGGTACGGCACGAAGAACGCGGCGCTCACGTAGCGGAACGAGACACCGGCCCGGTTGGCGCGCGTACCCGGCCCAGTTCAGCGAGTGGATCACCGCCCGCCCCGGCCGCGAGGCGCTGAACGGCCGGGCCTGGCCGGGGGCCGTGATCATCGGGCCGCCCGGGGAGACCTCTCCCGCGCCCGGCGTCCCTCCCCGGGTAAACGCGCTGACCGTGAGCACCAGGGACACGATCGCGACGGCGGCACCGGCGCGATGGAGCTTCCGCATCTATCGTCCTTTCCTGTGCGGTGAGCCCCGACATTACGCGGCGGCCGGGCCGCTCCGGAAGTAAACGCAGCCGTAACCAGCGCTCATTCCGAATTTAATCCCGCGGCCGCGCCCGGTGCGCTAAATTATGTCCGGCATATGATGCGGACAAGCGTCTGTATCGCGGAAAACCCGGGAAAAGGAAAAGTTAAAACCCCCGGGCGGCTCCCTGGTGGCTTGGCGCCAGGGGACTGGTTGGACGGACCAGTCAGCCCGGGGGTCCGGTGTCTGCCGAGTATTCGCCGGCCGCCGCCTTCGCGCGCGGCACGCGGGGCGTGCACCGTGCGGACGAAAACCGCACGCTGTGCCCTACGCACGGGCCGGTGAACGCACGACGGGGCTGGTGCCATGACTGGCTGGGCCACGTCAGTGCGTCGGCGGGACGGCGGCTAGCGGACAGCCACCTCGCGAGTCCTACTGCCATGCATGCTGTTGGACCACCTCCTTTCCCGCGTTGCGACGAGGCTATGCCAGCCCCCCGGGCGCAGGCAAATGACTTTGTTCGCGGTCGCGCCAGCGCGGCGTAGTCTCGGCGCATGAGGCAGGCGTGGGACGAGGAGCTGCGGGCCCGCGGCTATCGGGTCACCCCGCAGCGCCAGCTGGTCCTGGAGGCGGTCACCAAACTGGAGCACGCCACGCCCGAGGAGATCTGCGCCTCGGTGCAGCAGACCGCGCGCGGGGTGAACATCTCCACCATCTACCGCAGCCTCGAGCTCCTCGAGCAGCTCGGGCTGGTCACCCACACCCATCTGGGGCACGGCGCGCCGCGCTACCACCTGGCCGCCGAGGCCGAGCACGTGCACCTGGTCTGCGCCGGGTGCGGCCGGATCACCCAGGTCAGCCCGGACGCCGTGGAGCCGCTGGTGAAAGCGCTGGCCGAGCACCACGGGTTCGAGACCGACGTCGGGCACCTGACCGTGTTCGGCCGGTGCGCCGCGTGCCGGAAGGCGGGCGCCGGCGGCCCGGGCCACACCGCATAGATTGTCACCATGGACAGTCCGCTGCTCAGTACCCCGGGCGCCGTGGCCGGCGACGCCCCCGACGCAGGGGTCGCCGCGCACTACGGGAACCCCAACGCGGAACAGCGGGCGCTGGCCGCCGGCACGGGGATGACCGACCGCTCGCACCGGGGCGTCGTCCGGATCACCGGCCCGGACCGTCTGTCCTGGCTGCACAGCCTGACCACCCAGCATCTGGAGCACCTCGAGCCGGGCCAGCCCGCCGAGGCGCTCATCCTCAGCCCGCAGGGCCACATCGAGCACCACCTGACCCTCACCGACGACGGGGAGGCAGTCTGGGCCCACGTCGAGCCGGGCACCGCCGGGAGCCTGCTGGCCTTCCTGGAGTCGATGCGGTTCATGCTCCGGGTCGAGCCGGCCGACGTCACCGGCGACTACGCGGTGCTCACCGTGACCGGTGCCTGGCCGGATGGCGGCCTGGCGGAAAATATCGCGGCCGCCGTGCCTGGCCCGGTCGGCACCGACCTGCTGGTCGCACGTCCCCGACCTCCAAGCCGCCGCAACGAAACTCGCTGACGCCGGGCTCACCCTGGCCGGGATGCAGGCCTACGAGGCACTGAGGATCGCCGCCCGCCGCCCGCGCTTCGGGCTGGATACCGACCACCGGACCATCCCCCACGAGGTCGGGCTGGATCGACTCCGCGGTGCACCTGAACAAGGGGTGCTACCGGGGGCAGGAGACGGTGGCCCGCGTCCACAACCTCGGCCACCCGCCGCGGCGGCTGGTGTTCCTGCACCTGGACGGCAGCGAGGACCGCCTCCCGGGGCACGGTGACCCGGTCCGGCTGGGCGAGGCCACCATCGGGTTTGTAGGCTCGGCCGCACGGCATTACGAGCTCGGGCCGATCGGGCTCGCGCTGATCAAGCGGACCACGCCGGTGGACGCGACCCTGCAGGCGGCCGGCCTGCCGGCGGCGCAGGAGGTCGTGGTGCCGCCGGACGCCGGCGCTAACGTCACGGTGACGCTGAAGCGCCGCCCCGGGCTGGTCCGGTAGCGGGCTGCTCGCGGCCCCGCTGGTTCCTGACTACGTACTGGAGGTCGTCAACGGTGCTGCGGCGCACGTTGCTGGCCGCCTCGGACAGTGACCGAGCGCGGCGCCTGATCACCTCGGCTCCCCTGACCCGGGACGTCGTGGCCCGCTATGTAGCCGGGGACGCCGCCGCCGACGCGGTACGCGCCAGCCGGGAACTGCTCCAGCGTGGCCTGCTGGTCAGCCTGGACTACCTGGGCGAGGACACCGCCGACCCGGGGCAGGCGGCCGCGGTGACCGCTGAGTACACCGGGCTGCTCAGCGAGCTGGCCGCGGCCGGGCTGGCTGGTGGCGGCCGGGCGGAGGTCTCGGTCAAGCCCACCGCGGTCGGCCTGGGCCTGGCCGAGCACGGGGAGAAGACCGCGGCCGAGAACATCGCCCGGATCTGTGCCGCGGCCCGGGCCGCGGGGACCACGGTCACCGTGGACATGGAAGACCACACCCGGGTGGAGCAGACGCTGCGGATCGTCCGCGAGATCCGGCCGGACCACCCCGGACCTGGGCGTGGTCATCCAGTCCTCGCTGCGCCGCTCGGTGGCGGACTGCGCCGCGCTCGCGCAGGCCGGCTCCCGGGTCCGGCTGTGCAAGGGGGCGTACGACGCCCCGGGCGCGGTGGCCTACACCGCCCGCCACGACGTGGACCGCAGTTACGCCCGCGCGCTGCGCGTGCTGATGGACGGGCCGGGCTACCCGATGATCGCCACGCACGACCCGCGGCTGCTCCGGATCGCCGCAGCCCAGGCCGAGCTGGGCGCGCGCTCCCCGGACAGCTACGAGTTCCAGATGCTGCACGGGGTCCGCCCGGCCGAGCAGCGGCGGCTGGCCGCCACCGGGACCCGCCTCCGCGTGTACCTGCCCTACGGCCAGGACTGGTACCGCTACCTGGTGCGGCGCCTGGCCGAGCGGCCGGCCAACGTCGCGTTCTTCGCCCGCTCGCTGGTCTCGTCCCGGTGAGAACCGGTGCCGGCCCGGCAGGAGCGGGCGCCGGAAGCGTAGGCTCCACCCCGTGAGCGTTGCCCAGAACCGGCTAGCCAGCCCGGGCCGCCAGGCCCGGGCGAGCCGCCGGTGCGGGTGGCGCGGGCAGGACCGCCGCGGGTCTTCGGGCCACGCGAGCCCCCAGAAGGCACCGTGATCGGGATCTTCGGGGCCGGGAAAATGGGCGAGGCCCTCATCTCCGGGCTGCTGCGGGCCGGGTGCGCGCCCTCCGGCCTGGTCGCCGTGGTGCGGCGGCCGGAACGGGCGCGAGCAGCTCCGGGACGGCTACGGGATCGCCATCGCGGGCGCGGCCGAGGCGGCCAAGAGCGCGGACACGCTGATCATCACGGTGAAGCCGCAGGACATGCTGCCCATGCTGGACGAGATCGCGCCGCACGTGCCCGCGGACAAGCTGGTCATCTCGGTGGCAGCCGGCATCACGACCGGGGTGATCGAGCGCCGGCTCGGCGCGGACGTGCCGGTGGTCCGGGTCATGTCCAACACGCCCGTCCTGGTGGACGAGGCCATGAGCGTCATCTCGCCGGGCGCGTTCGCCCGGCCGGAGCACCTGGCCCGGGCCGAGGAACTGCTCCGCCCCGTCGGCAAGGTCCTGCGCATCCCGGAGTCGCAGCAGGACGCCGCCACGGCACTGTCCGGCAGCGGCCCCGCTTACGTCTACTTCCTGGTCGAGGCCATGGTGGACGCGGGCATCCTGCTCGGCATGCCGCGCGGCACGGCGATGGAAATGGTGACCCAGGCTGTCTTCGGCGCGGCGACCATGCTCCGCGAGACCGGGGAGCATCCCGTGATCCTGCGTGAGGCGGTGACCTCCCCGGGCGGGACCACGATCGCCGCGATCCGGGAACTGGAGCGGCACGGGGTCCGCGCCGCGTTCCTGGCCGCGATCGAGGCGGCCCGGGACCGGGGCCGCGAACTGGGGAAAGAATGACCTGCACCCTGCACGTGGCCTGGGATGACCGGCTGACCAGCTACGACTTCGGGCCCGGGCACCCGCTCGCGCCGGTCCGGGTGGAGCTGACCATGGCCCTGGCCCAGGCCATGGGGGTGCTGGGCGCCGACGGGGTGACCCTGGCCGTGCCCGAGCCCGCCACGCAGAAGCAGCTCGAGTTCGTGCACGACCCCGCGTACATCGAGGCGGTCCGCCGCGGGGAGCCCAGTCCGTGGTTCGGCCTGGGCACCTCGGACGATCCGGTCTTCCCGGGCATGCACGAGGCGTCGGCGCTGGTGGCCGGGGCCACGCTGGCCGCGGCTGAGGCCATGTGGTCCGGGCAGGCGGCGCACGGCGGCAACGTGGCCGGCGGCCTGCACCACGCCATGCGGCGCGCGGCCAGCGGCTTCTGTGTCTACAACGACCCGGCCATCGCGATCCGCTGGCTGCTGGGGCAGGGTGCGCAGCGGATCGCCTACGTGGACATCGACGTGCACCACGGGGACGGTGTCCAGGCCGCCTTCTACAACGACCCGCGGGTTCTGACCATCAGCCTGCACGAGCATCCGATGACGCTGTTCCCCGGGACCGGGCTGCCCGGCGACACCGGCGGGCCCCAGGCGGAGGGGATGGCGGTCAACGTGGCGCTGCCCGCGGGCACCGGGGACGCGGACTGGCTGCGCGCGTTCGACGCGGTCGTGCCGCCGCTGCTGCGCGCGTTCCGCCCGGAGATCCTGGTCAGCCAGCACGGCTGCGATACGCACCGGCTTGACCCGCTGGCGCACCTGGAGCTGACCATCGACGGGCAGCGGGCCGCCCACCTGAAACTGCATGAGCTCGCGCACGAGGTGGCCGGCGGGCGCTGGCTGTTCACCGGCGGCGGCGGGTACGAGCTGGTCCAGGTGGTGCCGCGGACCTGGACGCACCTGCTCGCGGCGGCCGCCGGGCGGCCGCTGGATCCAGGGCTGGCCACGCCCGCGTCGTGGCAGGAGTACACGATGAACCGGACCGGGATGCCCGCGCCCGGGCGCATGACCGACGGCGGCTCGGCGGATTTCACGCCGTTCGAGTCCGGATACGACCCGGCCCATCCGATCGACCGGACGATCATGTCAACCCGCAGCGCCGTCTTTCCCGCTCACGGGCTTTTCCCGGGGCTGTGACCCAGAGCGCGTCCAGCGCCGGGGTTGCCCTTTTCCGCACAAGACTTACGCTGGGGACGGAGGTGACTGATGCGCTGAATCCGGCCAGGCGCACTCGGCTCCGCGCGGAAGAGGGAAAAGCAGATGGCTGCAGGCGAAACTCCGCTCAGCGACGTCAGGTTCCTGACCGTGGCCGAAGTGGCCTCGATCATGCGCGTATCGAAAATGACCGTCTACCGGCTGGTGCACTCGGGGGAGCTGGAGGCGATCCGGGTCGGCCGGTCATTCCGGGTCCCCGAGCAGGCGGTGAACCGGTACCTGAAGGGGTCCTTCGTCGCGGCCAGCTGATGCCCATTCCCCGTGGGGGCATCACCAGGGCAGGTGCGGGGCAGGTACCCTGGGGCGTTGGCGTGGGCCCAGCCGGCAGGCATCGGGCGGATACGTCGCAAGCCTGTTTGCCTGAATCCCGAGTAAGGGTGGTGTCGTGGGCTCGGTCATCAAGAAGCGCCGCAAGCGAATGGCGAAGAAGAAGCACCGCAAGCTGCTGCGGAAGACCCGCGTGCAGCGGCGCAACAAGAAGTAGCGCCGCGCTGGCGCCCCGGGGGTACCGCTGGACAGGCCCTGGGGCGCCGCGGGAGGCCGCCGCGCGGAAAGGAAGATGGTGGGCTGGGAGGGAAGCACGGGGGAGCTTCCATCCGGGTTCCACCGCGCGCCCGGGATGAACTCGCATGACGGTGCCGGTGCCAACGGCGCCCCTGCCGGGGGCGGCGGCGGCGACTGGCGGGACCGTCTCACCGAGGCGGTGCGGTTCGCCCGGCGCCAGGTCACCGGCGAGGGCGAGGTGGACGAGTTCGGGTTCGACCCGGAATTCAACACGCGGCTGCTCATCCCGCTGGCCCGGCTGCTGTACCAGCAGTGGTTCCGGATCGAGATGCGCGGGCTCGGGAATGTGCCCGCCACCGGGGCCGCGCTGGTGGTCGCCAACCATTCCGGCGTGCTCCCGCTCGACGCGATCATGCTGCAGACGGGGCTGCACGACGAGCATCCGGAGCACCGGAACATCCGCCTCCTGGGGGCGGACCTGGTCTACGAGCTCCCCGGCCTGGCGTACCTGGCCCGGCGGTCCGGCCACATCCGGGCCTGCCCGGCGAACGCCGACCGGCTGCTGCACGACGGGGAACTGGTCGGCGTCTTCCCCGAAGGGTTCAAGGGCATCGGCAAGCCCTTCAGCGAGCGTTACCAGCTGCGCCGTTTCGGCCGGGGCGGGTTCGCGGTGACCGCGCTCCGGGCGCGGGTGCCCATCGTGCCCTGCGCGATCGTCGGTGCCGAGGAGATCTACCCGATGGTCGGGAACGCCGAGCCGCTGGCCCGGCTGCTGGGGCTGCCGTACTTCCCGATCACGCCCCTGTTCCCCTGGTTCGGCCCGCTGGGCGCGGTCCCGCTGCCGTCCAAGTGGATCATCGACTTCGGCACGCCGGTGCAGACCGCCGGGTACCCGGCGGGCGCCTGGCGGGATCCGGCGGTGATCGCGGAGCTGGCCGCCGCGGTCCGTGGCAGTATCCAGGCCAGGCTGGAGGACCTGCTGGTGGAGCGCGGCCCGGCGTTTGGCTGACCGGCCCCGGGGATGACCAGCCGCCGGCGGCTCAGCCGTGCAGGTTGCGCTGGTGCCGCCGGTGCAGGGCCAGCCCGGCCGCGATGCCGCCGGCCACCGCGCCGGCGCCGGCCGCGGTCGGCAGCGCGACCAGGGTCACTTTGCGGCCGGACCGGAAATCATGCACCGGCCAGTCCCGGTGCCGGGCCTCGGCGCGCAGTTCCGCGTCCGGGTTGACGGCGTGCGGGTGGCCGACCAGCTGGAGCATGGGCAGATCGTTGCTGGAGTCGCTGTAGGCGGAGCAGCGGGCCAGGTCCAGGCCCTCGCGCCCGGCGAGGGACGCGACCGCCGCGGCCTTGGCCTCGCCGTGCAGCAGGCCGCCCACGAGCCTGCCGGTGTAGATCGCCGTCCGCGGACTCCGCGACCGTGCCCAGCGCACCCGTCAGCCCCAGCCGCTGGGAGATGACCGTGGCCAGCTCCACCGGGGTCGCGGTGACCAGCCAGACCCGCTGGCCCGCGCGGAGGTGGCCCTGGGCCAGCTCGCGGGTGCCCTCCCAGACCCGGTCGGCCATGGTCTCGTCGAAGATCTCCTCGCTCAGGCTGACGATGTCGGCCACCTTGTGCCCGGCCACGAAGGCCAGCGCGGCCTCGCGCGCCGCGTCGATGTGCTCGGAGTTCTCCGCGCCCCGGAGCCGGAATGCGACCTGGCCCCAGGCCATCCGGGCCAGGTCACGGGGGCCGAACATCTTGCGCGCGGCGAGCCCGCGGGCGAAGTAGTAGATAGATGCGCCGCGGATCAGCGTGTTGTCCACGTCGAAGAAGGCGCCGGCGGTCGGGTCGGCCTGCGGAGGGGCCTGGGTGACGGTGGCCACCGCCGCGGAGGCGGCGCCGGCCAGCGCCGCCTGTTCCCTGCGCACCCGGGCGGACCTGCGCAGCCGGAGGGATCCGGTGCCGTCGGGAAGCTGGTCCCGCAGCTGCCTCATGCCGCCGAGTCTACAAAGCGGGCCGGCACCGGCCGGGCTGGTCATCGATCTGGTCCGCATCATGGCCGCCCGTCGTGCACCATAGGCTGCAATGTCTATTTCGTTCGCCGCTGCCCTGGCCGGGACCGTGCTCGCCGCGGTCGGTACCGGCCTGGCCATCCGGCTCTGCGTGCGGAAGCCCAGGACGGACATGGTGGCCTGGGTGCTCGCCCTGGCCGGCCTGACCGTCGCGCTGGCGGCGCAGGCCGCGGGCTACCGGCGCGGGTTCGTGCCCACCACGTTCCGCGCCACCCAGCTCGGCGGGCGCTGGTCGCGCCGCTGGCCCTGGCCTGGGGGATGGCCGAGCTGGCCGCCAAGGGGCTGGTCGCCCGGTTCGCCGGCGCGGCTCTGCCCTGGCCGGGCTGTTCGTGGTGGCGGCGGTGATCCTGGCCACGGACGTGCTGAGCTCCCAGCCGTTCAGCCAGACAGTGGCCCGCCGCCCGGGACCACTTCGAGTCCCTCTCGCTCGGCCTGCTGGGCCTGGTCGCGGTCGTCGTCGTGGTGACGTGCTCGCGGCGCTGCTCAGTACCGGGCTGCGCAGCCGGCACGACCCCGCCTGGCGGGGGCGCGCTGGCCGCGGTCGGCGCTGGCCGCCGTGGCCGCGCTGGCCACCCAGGGGCTTCAGGCCGGGCTGCCCGCGAACGCTGCCTATCCGGCGCTGACCCTGCTCGCCGCGGTGGCCGCCTGGCTGGCCGCCGGCCGTGCGGCCAGGGTGAGCCTGGGCCGGATCCGCGGCGGGGCCGGCGGCCACGACGGCCCGCCGGGCCGGGGCGGTGACCCGGGCTACAGTGGCGACGACTCGCTGGACCTGTACCGCGAGGGCTACCGCGCAGTTCGAGGACAGCGCGGCCTTCGCCGCCTACGTCAACAGCGGCTACGGACCGGGGCTACCGCGAGGGTCGACCAGGGCCCGGTGCTACGGCGACTCCGGAGGGCAGCTCCGACCGATACAGCGCTGCGTACGGGGACACGGGCGGCTACCCGGGCACCCGGGCCCAGGCCGCTTCCCGCCGGATGAGCGCGGCGCCTTCGGCGCCGGCCCGGTCGAGCCGGTCACCGGGGCTTTCGACCCGCTCTTCCGGCCGGACGGATCCGCGGTTCCCCTCCATGATCAGGACCTGCATGATCACGCTGGGCCCGATGCGCCCGCCCGCAATGGTGTCCGGCCGGCGGCGCCCGCCCCGGCCTGGTGCCCGGGCAGGACATCGAGTTCGCCACCGGCATGCAGCTGCCCGTCACCGGCGACGTGACCGGCACCGCCGGCCGCGGACACGGTGGACACCGGCCGGCTCTACGGCCGGATCGCCATCTACACCCTGCTGGATGCGGGCGCGGAAGAGTTCGACCGGCTGGCGGAGCAGCGTGGTCGACCAGGTGCGGACCGGGGAGCCGGACACGCTCGCCTACGTGGTCCACGGCGTGCCTTCCGCGCCGTTGCAGAGAATTCTCTACCAGCTCTACGCCGACCGGGCGGCGTACGACCGGCACCAGCAGCAGCCGTACGTGGCCGACTTCGAGACCCGCCGGCGGCCGCTGGTGCTGGCCACCAACGTGATCGAGCTGGGGGTCCGGCAGGCCAAGGTCGCGGCGGTGACGCCGCGCCGGGTCCCCTGACGTGGCGGCCGCGATGCCTCCCGGCGCGCACACGATCACCCTGCTGTCCCGGCCCGGCTGCCACCTGTGCGACAGCGCGCGGGAGGTGATCGCGAGGGTCGCCGGCGGATCTCGGCGTGCCCTGGGAGGAACGCGACATCACCAGCTCGGCAGCGGATATGCGGGAGTACTGGGACAAGATCCCGGTCACCCTGATCGACGGGGTCCAGCACGATTTCTGGCGGGTCAGCGAGGAACGCCTGCGGGCGGCGCTGACCAGGTGATGCCGCCGGGGTGATCCGGGTCTGGCCGCGCCGGGAGCGGGTACGGCCGACTTTGTGCAAACGTTCACAAGAGCGTACCGTTGAAGACCGCAACCCTATCGGCGGGCTTCTGGGCAGCCCCCAGTACTGGTCGACCTCGTGCAGGTCGAACCCTCAGGAGCGTCGGCGCATGTCACGGCGTGCAGGATCCGCGAACGGCAGGCCGCAAACGGCAGGGCGGCAAACGGCAGGGCGGCCGCGGCGGCCAGGGCATCCCGGAGGCCACGATCGCCCGCCTTCCCGGTGTACCTGCGGGTCCTGTACGCATTCGCGGAACAGGACATCCCGACCGTGTCCAGCGAGGAACTCGCGGCCGCGGCCGGGGTCAACTCGGCCAAGCTCCGCAAGGACCTGTCGCACCTGGGCTCGTACGGCACCCGGGGCGTGGGATACGACGTGGAGTACCTCGTCTACCAGGTATCCCGGGAGCTGGGGCTGACCCAGGACTGGCCGGTGGTCATCGTGGGCGCCGGGAACCTGGGCCGCGCGCTGGCCAACTACGGCGGGTTCGCCTCCCGCGGGTTCCGCATCGCGGCCGTGCTGGACAGTGACCCGGACGTGGTCGGTACCCAGATCGCCGGGCACGGCGTGCTGGACGTGGAGCAGATGGAGCAGGTCGTGGCCCGGCACCGGGTGTCCATCGGGGTCATCGCCACGCCCGCGGGCACCGCCCAGGCCGTCTGCGACCGGCTGGTCGCGACCGGGGTGACCAGCATCCTTAACTTCGCGCCTGTGGTCCTTAATGTGCCTGGCGGCGTAGACGTGCGTAAGGTCAACCTGTCCATCGAGTTGCAGATTCTCGCCTTCCACGCGCAGCGGAGGTCGGTGGTGCGCGTTCCGCAGGATGCCCAGGCGGTGGGCCGATGAGCGTTCTCGTGGTCGGCCTGAGCCACAAGAGCGCCTCGCTCCCGGTCCTGGAACGGGCCGTCGTCAGCGGTGACACGCTCAGCAAGCTGGTCCGCGACGTGTCGCAGGCCCCGAACGTGGGCGGGCACATTCGTCGTGTCCACCTGCAACCGGGTGGAGGTCTACGCCGAGGTGGACAAGTTCCACGGCGGCGTGTCGTCCATCTGCGACCTGCTCGCCCGGCACTCCGGCATCCCGCTCAGCGAGCTGACCCCGAACCTGTACGTGCACTACGAGGACCGGGCCGTGCAGCACCTGCTCGCGGTGGCCTGCGGCCTGGAGTCGATGGTCGTCGGCGAGAGCCAGATCCTCGGCCAGGTCAGGCAGGCCCTGGCCGTGGCCCGTGAGCACGCCACGCTCAGCCGCGGCCTGGGCGAGCTGGGTACGCTCGCGCTGCGCACCGCCCGGCGGGCGCACGCCGAGACCGGGATCGACCAGGCCGGCGCGAACCTGGTCAGCGTCGGCGTCGCGGTCGCGCATGGCCGGCTGGCCGGAGCGGCCCCCGCGCCCGCGCAGGATGCGGCCCGGCCGCTCGCCGGGCTGCGGGTGCTGGTCGTCGGGGCCGGCTCGATGAGCTCGCTGGCCGCCACCACCGCGGCCCGCATGGGCGCGGCGCACATCGTGGTCGCCAACCGCACTGCCGACCGGGCCGGGAAGCTGGCCGCGGCGGTCGGGGGCGCCGTCGCGGACCTCAGCGACCTGGCCGGGCCGATCGCCGGGGCTGACCTGGTCATCTCCTGCACCGGCGCCGCAGGCGTGGTGATCAGCGCGGAGCTGGTGGCCGACGCGCTGGCGCGGCGGGCTGAGCCCGGCAGGCCACTGGTCCTGCTCGACCTGGCCATGCCCCGCGACGTGGACCCGGCCGCGGCAGGCCTGCCCGGCACGCACCTGGTCGGCCTGGACACGCTCGGGGACCGGCCCGCAGGGTCCGGGGACGCACCGGAACTGGCCGCCCTGGCCATCCGGGATGCGGATGTGGAGGCGGTGCGGGCGATCGTCGCCGAGGAGTTCGCGGCCCGCGTGTCGGCCGTCCACGCGGCCCGGGTCGCGCCCACCGTGGTCGCGCTGCGGGCCAAGGCGGCCCAGGTGGTGGACGCCGAGCTGGCCCGGCTGGCGGGCCGGCTGCCCGCCGACCATCACACGATCGGCGAGGTGGAACGGGCCATGCGGCGGGTAGTGGACAAGTTGCTGCACGCGCCGACGGTGCGGGTCAAGGAGCTGGCCGGGTCGCCGGGCGGCGACGCCTATGAGGACGCGCTGCGGGTCCTGTTCGATCTCGACCCGGCCGTGGTCGCCGCGGTCACGCTGGCCGACACCGGGGCGCCCGGCCCCGGCCGCGTCTCCGACGCACCGGGCGCCAGGCAGGAGGACGAAACGTGAGCAGGCCGCCGCTGCGGCTCGGGACCCGCAAGAGCCCGATGGCCATGGCCCAGTCCGGCCAGGTGGCCCGGCTCATCACCGAGCGCACCGGGGTCAGCGTCGAGCTGGTCGGGGTGACCACCTTCGGCGACGTGACCCGGGCTGAGCTGGCCCAGATCGGCGGGACCGGCGTGTTCGCCAGCGCGCTGCGCGAGCACTTGCTGGCCGGCCAGGTCGACCTGGCCGTGCACTCGCTCAAGGACCTGCCGGTCGCCCCCGCGCCCGGGCTAGTGCTGGCCGCGGTGCCGGCCCGGGAAGACCCGCGCGACGCACTCGCCGCCCGCGGCGGGGCCAAGTTCGCGGACCTGCCGCCCGGCGCCACAATCGGCACCGGGTCTCCGCGCCGGGCGGCCCAGCTGCGGCTGCTGCGTCCCGACATCCGGCCGGTGCCCGTCCGCGGCAACGCCGGCACCCGGCTTGGCAAGGTCGAATCCGGTGAGCTGGACGCGGTGCTGCTGGCCAGCGCCGGGCTGGCCCGGATCGGCCGGCTGGACGCCGTGACCCAGATCTTCGAGCCGGAAGAGATGCTGCCCGCGCCCGGCCAGGGCGCGCTGGCGGTGGAATGCCGCGCCGGCGACAGCAGTCTGGCCGCGCTTGCTGGCCCACCTGGACGACCGGGCAGCCGGGCCGCGGTCACCGCGGAACGGGCCGTGCTGGCCGGATTGGCGGCCGGGTGCAGCGCGCCGGTCGGCGCGTACGCTGCCGGAACGGAGATACTGCAGCTGAGAGCGGTTGTCGCGGCGCTTGACGGGGGGTCGGCGTTGCGGGCCAGCGCGACCGCCCCTTCGGGTGAGGCCGGACGCCTCGGCCGCGACGTCGCCGCCGAGTTGCTGCGCCAGGGCGCGGCAACGTACGCGGCCGTGTCTTCGGAATACATCAGCAACGGGGACGATGCCTTGTGAGTGTGACAACTACGTCGAAGAAGGGCGCGGCGGGTTCGGCCGGCGCCGGCGCGGACGGCGCCGCGTCATCCGCGGGCCGGGCCGCCGCCGCGCCGTCCGGCCAGGACGAATCCGCGGCGGCCAGCCGGGCCGCCCAGCCGGGACTGGCGGCTTTCGTGGGCACCGGGCCTGGCAGCACCGAGCTGCTCACGGTGCGTGCCGCCGGGCTGCTCGGCCGGGCGGACCTTGTCTTCGCCGGCGCCGAGGTGGCCGACCGGGTCCGGCACCTGCTGCCCGCCACGGCCACCGTCCGCGACCCTGGCTGAGCTGGACGCCGAACCCCGCCTGCTGGTCAAGGCGGTCAAGGCCGGCCAGCTGGCGGTGGCGGCGTACGACGGCGATCCGCTCCTGTTCGGCACCGCGGCCGCGGCTGCGGCCGCCTGTGCCAAGGCCCGGGTCCGGTTCGAGATCGTGCCGGGCATGCCCGCCGCGACCGCGGTGCCCGCCTATGCGGGCATCCCGCTGACCTCCGAGGCAGGCGGGGATGTCCGCATCCTGCACGCCGCCGACGTGAGCCGCCTGTCCGCCGAGACCCAGCTGCCCCGCAGCCTGGTCATCCTGGGGGTGGAGGCCGGGCCGGCCGACCTGGCCAAGATGCTGATGGCCGCGGGCTGGCCGGAGCGCACCCCGTTCAGCATCACCTGGAACGGGACCACCACCGAGCAGCTGACCATCCGCTGTGCGCTGGGGTCGGTCAGCGCCGACCTGAAGGCGGCCGGGGTCAGCCTGCTCACCGAGACCGGGCCCGCGGTCGGCGTCGTGGGTGAGGCCGCCGGGCCGCAGCAGCAGGCTCTGTCCTGGTTCGAGACCAAGCCGCTGTTCGGCTGGCGGGTGCTGGTGCCGCGGACCAAGGAGCAGGCCGGTTCGGTGTCGGAGCGGTTGCGCGCCTACGGCGCGGTCCCGCAGGAGGTGCCGACCATCGCGGTCGAGCCGCCGCGTACCCCCCAGCAGATGGAGCGGGCGGTCAAGGGCCTGGTCACCGGCCGCTATCAGTGGGTCGCATTCACCTCGGTCAACGCTGTCCGCGCGGTCCGCGAGAAGCTGGAGGAGTACGGCCTGGACGCCCGCGCCTTCGCGGGCGTGAAGGTCGCCGCGGTGGGCGAGCAGACCGGGCGGGCGCTGCTGGACTTCGGCATCAAGCCCGATCTGGTACCCGAGGGCGAGCAGTCCGGCGAGGGGCTGGCCGCGGCCTGGCAGCCTTACGACAGCCTGTCCGACCCGATCAACCGCGTGCTGCTGCCCCGGGCCGACATCGCCACCGAGACGCTCGTCGCCCGGCTCAACGAGCTGGGCTGGGAAACCGAGGACGTCACCGCGTACCGGACGGTACGGGCGGCGCCCCCGCCCGCCCCGGTCCGCGAGGCGATCAAGGGCGGCGGGTTCGACGCCGTGCTGTTCACCTCGTCCTCCACCGTGCGGAACCTGATCGGCATCGCCGGCAAGCCGCACGCGGTCACGGTGATCGCGGTAATCGGGCCGCAGACCGCGAAGACCGCCGCGGAGTTCGGCCTCCGGGTGGACGTCAGGGCGCCCAAGCCGTCCGCGACCGGCCTGGTCAACGCGCTGGCCGAGTACGCGGCCGGGGTCCGGGAGGCTGCCATCGCGGCCGGGGAACCGCTGCGCAAGCCCAGTGAGCGGCGCCGGGGCGCCCGGCGCCGGCTCCGGTGAACCCGTGAACCCGTGAACCCGAGGCAGGAGATCCTGGTGAGCCCCGCTGAGTTCCCCGCCGCCCGGCCGCGCCGGCTGCGCCGGACCCCTGCGCTGCGCAGGCTGGCCGCGCAGACCAGCGTCCGCCCGTCCGACCTGCTGCTGCCGATGTTCGTCAAGGAGGGGATCAGCGAGCCGCATCCGGTGGCCTCGATGCCGGGCGTGGTCCAGCACACCCGGGACAGCCTGCGCAAGGCCGCGGCCGAGGCCGTGGCGGCCGGGGTGGGCGGGCTGGTCCTGTTCGGGGTGCCGGCCGTGAAGGACGCCCGGGGATCGGCCGCTGACGACCCCGGCGGGATCCTCGCCCTCGCCCTGCGCGACCTGGCCGCCGAGGTGGGCGACGCCACCGTGCTGATCGCGGACCTGTGCCTGGACGAGTACACCGATCACGGCCACTGCGGGCTGCTGACCGGCTCCGGGGACGTGGACAACGACGCGACCCTGGAACGGTACGGATCCATCGCGGTCGCCCAGGCCGCGGCGGGCGTTCACGTGGTCGCGCCGAGCGGCATGATGGACGGCCAGGTCGGCGCGATCCGCGCGGCCCTGGACGCGGGCGGGTACCCGGACGTGGCGATCTGCGCCTACTCGGCCAAGTTCGCCTCGGCCTTCTACGGGCCGTTCCGTGACGCCGCCGAGTGTGCCCCGCAATTCGGTGACCGGGCCTCCTACCAGCAGGACCCGCGGTCCGCGGACGCGCTCCGTGAGGTGGCCCTCGACCTGGCCGAGGGCGCCGACATCGTGATGGTCAAGCCCGCGTTGCCCTACCTGGACGTCATCACCCAGGTGGCCGCCGTCTCCCCGGTGCCGGTGGCGGCCTACCAGGTCAGCGGCGAGTATGCGATGGTGGAGGCGGCCGCCGCGAACGGCTGGGTGGACCGCGACCGGGTCATCGGCGAGACCGTGACCGCGATCCGGCGCGCCGGGGCGAGCATCATCCTGACCTACTGGGCGGCCGAGCTAGCGCGGCGGCTGGCCTGACCAGCGGATGCGTTCGGCAACATGTCGGCATCTGCGGGGCCGGTAGCCTGCGCGCAGCGCACCGGACCCGTCATCATCGGTAAGGAGAGCATGCCCCGGCCGGTCTGGAGCTGGAGCGGGGCGGTTTGGGGCACTGTGGGGTTGGAGCACTGAATGGTCGCACCGGTACTGCGCCGGAGCCGGCGCAGGGAGAGCGGGCGGCTGGCCGACGCGGCCGTCGCGTACGCCGCCATGGGCTGGCCGGTGGCGCTCGGTGCGTACCCCCGCGGCAACGCGCGGAGCGCGGGCCGGGCCTGCTCCTGTGACCGGGTCGGCTGCCCGGCCCCGGCCGCCCACCCCATGTCGCCGGCCTGGCAGATCCAGGCCACCATCGATCCGGGCAAGGCCCGGCAGCGGTGGGCGCGCCATCCCGAGGCGAACGTCGTCCTGCCCACCGGCCGGGTGTTCGACGTGCTCGACGTGCCGGCCGCCGCGGGCCTGACCGCGCTGGGCATGATGCGCGACGCCGCGGTCGGCACGGGCCCGGTGGCGTCCGGCGGCGGGCGCACCCTGTTCTTCGTGGCCACCCGCGGCGCTCCTGATGACGAGGACGAGTGGTGGTCCTGCCATCTGGACTGCGCCCCCGAGGACGTGGGGGAGGTGTCCAGCCTGCGCTGGCACTGCCGGAACAGCTACGTGCTGGCCCCGCCGTCCCGGGACGCGGGCGGGCCGGCCGGGCGCTGGCTGCAGCCGCCCGGCGAGGACAGGGGGCCGTCCCCTGCCCGATGCGGTGCGGCTGCTGGAGGTCCTGGCCGACGCGTGCGACGAGGAGATCAGGTGAGCGGTCCCGGCCGATCCGGTGAGTTGTTCAGCCGGGCCAGCGCGGTCATCCCGGGCGGGGTGAACTCGCCGGTCCGGGCGTTCGGGACGGTCGGGGGGGTTCCGGTGTTCATGGACTCCGGCCGCGGCCCGTACCTGACCGACGCCGACGGCCGGACGTACGTGGACCTGGTCTGCTCGTGGGGGCCGATGATCCTCGGCCACGCCTTCCCCGCGGTGACCGAGGCGGTGACGGCCGCGGCGGCCAAGGGCACGTCGTTCGGCACCGCGACCGCGGGCGAGGTGCTGCTGGCCGAGGAGATCGTGGCGCGCGCGCCGGTGGAAAAGGTCCGGCTGGTCAACTCGGGCACCGAGGCCACCATGACCGCGGTCCGGCTGGCCCGGGCCTTCACCGGGCGCCGCGTCGTGGTGAAGTTCGCCGGCTGCTACCACGGGCACGTGGACGCGCTGCTCGCCGCGGCGGGCTCGGGGGTGGCCACGTTCGGGCTGCCCGACTCGCCCGGGGTGACCGGCGCGGCGGCGTCCGACACGCTGGTGCTGCCCTACAACGACGCGCTCGCGGTCCGGCAGGCGTTCGTGGACCACGGTCCCCGGATCGCCTGCGTGATCACCGAGGCCTGCCCGGCCAACATGGGCGTGGTGCCGCCGGTCGGCGGGTTCAACGAGATGCTGGCCGAGCTCTGCCAGGAGAACGGCGCGCTGCTGATCATGGACGAGGTGCTCACCGGTTTCCGGGTCACTGCGTCGGGCTGGTTCGGGCTGGAAGGCGTGGCCGGGGACCTGACCACGTTCGGCAAGGTCATGGGGGGCGGGCTGCCCGCCGCCGCGTTCGGCGGCCGGGCCGAGATCATGGACCGGCTGGCCCCGACCGGCCCCGTCTACCAGGCGGGCACCCTGTCGGGTAACCCGCTGGCCACCGCGGCCGGGCTGGCCACCCTGCGGGCCTGCACTCCCGAGGTGTACGCCCGGGTGGACGAGGTCTCCGCCACCATCGCCAAGCTGGCCAGCGACACGCTGTCGGCCGAGGGCGTGCCGTTCCGGCTGCAGCAGGCGGGCAGCCTGTTCTCGGTGTTCCTGGGCACCGAGCAGCCGGTCCGTGATTTCACCGAGGCACGCGGCCAGTCCGTGCCCGGCTACGCCGCGTTCTTCCACGCGATGCTGGAAGGCGGCGTCTACCTGCCGCCGTCGCCGTTCGAGGCCTGGTTCGTGTCCGCGGCCCACGACGATGAGGCGGTCGAGCGGATCGCCGCGGCGCTGCCCGCGGCCGCCCGGGCCGCCGCCGTCGCCCTGGGGTAGCCGGGGCGGGGGTGGCCAGCAGGCCGGCGCTGGCCGGCCCTCAGCCGACCGCGATGCAGACGATCCCGGCGGCGATCGCGCCTGCCGCGGTGAGCCGGCGGGCCAGATTGCCCTCGCCGAGCAGCCTGCGGCCGAGTATCACGCCGACCAGCACGCTCACCTCACGGGCCGGCGCGACCGCGCTGACCGCGGTGAAGCTCATCGCGACCAGCACCAGCACGTAGGCCAGCGGTGAGAGCACCGCGGCCCCCGCCACCTGGCGGCGGTAGCGGCGCCAGACCCGCGCCGTCCGGTCCCGCTGGCGCGCCACGGAAGGAGCCAGCAGCAGCGCCATGACCGGGAGTGAGGCGTACCCCTGGACGAGCGGCGGCACCATGAGGGTGCTCACCGCGTACTTGTCCCAGAGCGTGTAGGACGCGATGAACGCGCCGGTCACCAGGGCGAAGACGATCGCCCGGGACGCCCGGGGCGCGGCGGGCGGCGGGGCCTGCGGGCCCGGCCGGCTGGTGGCGGGCCCGCCCCGGCGCGGTGTGCCCAGCACCAGCACGCCGAGCACGACCAGGACGATCCCGGTGATCCCGGCCGGGCCGGGCCGCTCACCGAGCAGGATGATCCCGGCCAGCGCGGCCAGCAGCGCGCCGCTGCCCCGGCCCAGCGGGTAGACCAGGGACAGGTCGCCGCGCCGGTAGGCGGCCTGCAGGAACAGGAAGTAGCCGACCTGGAGCAGCCCGGTGCCGAGCATGAACACCCAGTCCAGCGGGGTGAACCGGGGCGGGCTGAGCAGCAGGCTTACCGCCACCACCGGCGCATACAGCCCGGTGGCCGCCAGCGACATCAGCCAGACGAACGAGGATGCGCCCGCCGACGAGGCCTGCTTGCTGAACAGGTTCCAGGTGGCGTGGGCGAGCGCGGCGACGAGGATCAGGGCCAGAGCGGTGGCACTCACGGGGCGGCTCCAGGTCCGGGCTCCGGGAACTGGCTGACGGTGCCCCGGGGCATGGCCGAACTGAGAGCCCTCGAGGTTTCTATCCCGTCAGGTGTGGGCGCGGACGCGCCTGGCGCCGCTCGGTCCAGACCGCCCCGCCCTGATTGTGGTGCCCGGTGTGATCGGCCGGGAGCGGGCGGGCCGCGGAACCCTAGGCGCAGCCACGAGCTAGCCGCAGTTTACCCGGCGTTCATCTTCCCCGGTGCCCGTCCCGGGCTGGGGGATCAGCCCGGGGGTCCCGGTAGGCTGTGGCCGCCATGACTGAGACGAGCGGGGCGAACCAGGCAGGCGGCGGAGCATCATCCGGGCCGTCCGCCAGCACCGTGGTGCATCTGCGTGCGCCACGGCGAGGTCTACAACCCGGGCGGGATCCTCTACGGCCGCCTGCCCGGCTTCCACCTCTCCGAAGAGGGGCGCCTGATGGCCAAGGCCGCCGCCGGGTACCTGGCCGGCCGGGACGTGGTGCTGCTGCGCTCCTCACCGCTGGACCGGGCGCAGGAAACCGCGGCCCCCCTGGCGGCGCAGTTCGGCCTGGAGGCGGGGATCGACGAGCGGCTGATCGAGCCGACGAATGTCTACGAGGGAACCACGTTCGGCGTGGGTTCCGGCGCCTTGCGCCACCCCGCGGACTGGCGCTACCTGTACAACCCGTTCCGGCCCTCCTGGGGTGAGCCGTACACGTCCATCGCCGCCCGGATGCTCGCGGCCATGGCGGACGTGGCCCGGGCCGCGCGCGGCCACGAGGCGGTCTGCGTCAGCCACCAGCTGCCGATCTGGACCGCCCGCCGGGCCGTCGAGGGGCAGCACCTGTGGCATGACCCCCGCCGCCGGCAGTGCGCGCTGGCCAGCGTGACCACCTTCCGGTACTCGGGGGACAGGATCGCCAGCGTCAGCTACAGCGAGCCGGCCGGGTCCGGGTCCGCCGCAGGTGCACGGGGCCTGAGCTGCCGGCCGCGCGGGGCGCCGGGCACCGGCCAGGCCGGCCCGCCGTGACCCGGCCCGGCCCGGTCAGGCACAATAGGCCTGGTACTACTGCCTGTAGGAGAATTCTTTTTCCCGTGTCCCCACCCAGCCGCCGGACCTTCCGCCCCGCCCGGGCGGGCCGCGGCGTTGCGGCGGCCGCTCTCGCGGTCACCGCGGCGCTGGCTGTAGCGGGCTGCACGACGGGCAGCATCGCCGCGAGCACGCCCGGCCAGTAACGGCCAGAGCTTCGTGAGCGGGAGCCCCGGGACCACCGTGTTCACGACCGGGACAGGGCCGCTGGCCCCGCAGGTCAGCGGCCCGGTGGTCGGTGGCGGGAAACTCGCGCTGACCGGCTACCGGGGCCACGTGGTGGTGCTGAACTTCTGGGGCTCGTGGTGCACGCCGTGCCGCGAGGAAGCCCCGGACCTGTCCGCGCTGGCCGCGCACTTCACGTCGTCGGGGGTCCGGTTCCTCGGTATCGACATCCGGGACAGCCCGCCCAGCGCCCAGGCCTTCATGAGGGATTTCCGGATCACCTATCCGAGCCTGAACGACCCGGGCGACAACCTCGCCCTGAATTTCCGTAGTACGGTGCCGCCCGCCGGGATCCCGACCACACTGGTGATCTCACGCCAGGGCCGGATCACCGCTCGGGTGATCGGCCAGGTCACGTACGACGGGCTGAAGAGCGCTGGTCCAGCGGGCCGCCGCGGAGCCCGGATGACGCTGACCCCTCATGCCCCGACCCCGGGTGGTGACCCGATGACCGGACTGCGCGTCCCGGGCGGCGCCTGCCGAGGGCGCCCCGGCGCGGGACGGTGCGGCGCCGGGCCCCGCGGCCCCGCCCGTCCCCAGCCCGAGCCCCTGGGGCCTCACCGGGTGGGCCCGCTGGGGCTGGCGCCAGCTCACCTCGATGCGCACCGCGCTGGTGCTGCTGTTCCTGCTGGCCGTGGCCAGCGTGCCGGGGTCGCTCCTGCCGCAGCAGGGAATCGACCCGGCCGCCGTGCAGCAGTACTACATCTCGCACCCGGCGCTGGCGCCCTGGCTGGCCCGGCTGTCGCTGTTCAACGTGTTCGCGGCGCCCTGGTTCGCGGCGATCTACCTGCTGCTGTTCCTGTCCCTGGCGGGCTGCGTGATACCCCGCGCCGTCAGGCTGGCCCGCTCGGCCCGGACCCCGCCGCCGCCCGCCCCGCGGAACCTGGCCCGGCTGCCCCAGTCCGCCCGGCACGAGAGCACCCTCGACCCGGCCGGCGCCCTGGCCGCCGCCGCGGGCCTGCTGCGCCGCCGCAAGTTCCGGCTGCGCACCGGTGACGGCTGGGTGTCGGCCGAGAAGGGCTACCGCCGGGAACTGGGCAACCTGGTGTTCCACCTGGCGCTTGCTGGCGCTGCTGTGCTCGGTGGCGCTGGGCGGCCTGTTCGGCTACAAGGCCAACCGGCTGCTGGTCAGCGGGACCTCGTTCGCGAACACGGTGACGGCGCTGGACGAGTTCCGCCCCGGGCGGCTGGTGTCCTCCGCGGACCTGCAGCCGTTCGCGATGACGCTGAACCGCTTCACCGCCTCCTACGTCACCTCCGGCCCGTCACGCGGCCAGCCGCTGTCGTTCAACGCGTACGTGAGCTACACATCGTCGCCGGGTGCGGCGCTCCGGCACGCCAACCTGCGGGTCAATCACCCCGTGAACGTGGACGGCGTACGGGTGTTCATCATCGGCCACGGGTACGCGCCCGTGTTCAGGGTCACCGACGGAACCGGGAAGGTGGTGTTCGACCAGCCCGTCCCGTTCATCGCGGAGGGCACCTCCGGCCTCACCTCCGAAGGCGTGGTCAAGGTCCCGGACGCCCATCCCGACCAGCTCGGGTTCGCCGGCGTGTTCCTGCCCACGGCCGTGGACGTCGGCGGCCAGCTGGAATCGGCCTTCCCCGGCCCCCTCGATCCCCGCGTGAGCCTGATCTCCTACAAGGGCAACCTGGGCATGGACAGCGGCCCGTCGCAGTCGGTGTACCAGCTCAACACGGCCGGCCTGACCCAGCTGCCGGTGGCACCCCGCCCGCTCGCCGCCGGGCAGTCGATCAAGCTGCCGGGCGGCGCCGGGACGCTCACGTTCACCGGTTACCGGCAGTGGATCAGCCTGGCCATTACCTACGACCCGGGCCAGCTGCCCGCGCTGGTCGTCCGGGCTGGCGGCCCTGGCCGGGCTGCTCCTGTCCTTCTTCATCCGGCGCCGCCGCGTCTTCGTGCGGGCCTACCCGGGCCCGGGCGGGCAGACCGTCGTGGACGTGGGCGGCCTGGCCCGTTCTGACCCGGCGGGCGGCTTCGGCGAGGAGTTCGCCGGGCTGGCCGGGGCGCTCGAGGCGGCGACCAGGGGCCCTGTCACGGCGGAGCCGCCGGCCCCGCGAGCCCGTCCCTCACCACAACGACCGAGGGGAAGTCACACTGATGCCCGACAACCAGGGCCTGTCCCATCTCAGCGATCACTTCCTGATCGTCGCCGTGGTGCTGTACTCGCTGGCGGTGATCGCGTTCGCGGCCGACTTCGCTTTCGGCCGGCGCAGCACCGCTGTCCCGCAGGCCCGGGCCGCGGCACCCGATCTGGTGCCCGCGGGGGTAGCGGCGGATGGGAGCACGGCGCGCAGCGGCGCCGCGCAGGGCGCTCCGCCGCAGGGAGCAGGCAGCGCGGCGGCGGCCGGGGCCGGCCCGGGCCGGACGGGCCCGGGCAGCCCCGCGGCCGGCCGCGGGAGCAAGGCAGGCCAGCCCGCGGCCCCGATGAGCCGCCTGGTCCGGATCGCCCTCCTGCTGACCTCGGCCGGCCTGGCCCTGCACATCAGCGGGGTGATCACCCGCGGGCTGGCCGTGCACCGGGTCCCGTGGGGCGACATGTACGAGTTCGTGATCTCGGTCTCCTGCGTGGCCGTCCTGTTCTTCGTCGGCCTCATGATCAAGTACCGGCCCTACTATCTCGGGCTGTTCTTCATGGCCCCCATCGTTATCATCCTGGGGCTGGCCCAGACCGTCATCTACACCCCGGCCGGCCCGCTGGTTCCCGCACTGAACTCCTACTGGCTTGCCATTCACGTGACCGCGATGACCCTGGCCAGCGGGACGTTCATGGTCGGGGCGGTGCTCGCGGTCGTGTACCTGTTCGCCGAGCGGCACGCCAGGCGCGTGGCCGCCGGGCTGCCCACCCGCTATGGCGAGGTGTTCCGGCTGCTCCCCAGCGCGGAACGGCTCGACCAGATCGCCTACCGGACCGTGGTGTTCGCGTTCCCGATCTGGACCTTCGGCATCATGGCCGGGGCCATCTGGGCGGACCAGGCCTGGGGCCGCTACTGGGGCTGGGATCCCACCGAGACCTGGGCCTTCATCACGTGGGTGGTGTACGCGTGCTTCCTGCACGCCCGCGTCACCGCCGGCTGGCGGGGCCGCCGGGCCGCCTTCATCCAGCTGGCCGGGTTCGGCTGCCTGCTGTTCAACCTGCTGGGCGTCAGCCTGTTCATCACCGGCCTGCACTCCTACGCCGGGCTGAGCTGAGCCACGCTGATCCCGGGCCCGGATCAGCGGGCCTGCGGGTCAGCCGTCGTTACCCGGTTCCCGGTCGCCCCGGATGAGCCGGCCGAGCTCGGTGATGAAGTCGGGATCGTCGTCGGGACCGCGGGGCTTGGCCCAGTCTTCGGACACCGGTGTATCGGCTAGTGACACACGGTCATCGGCGGAGACGTACCGCCCCCGGGCCGCCGGGTGCCGGCGGAAGGCAGCCTCCGCCGCTGAACCCTCGGGCCGGGCCAGCCGCCGGGGCCTCCAGGACCAGCACACCCAGAAACCCAAGGTGAGCAGCGCGGATAGAGCCCCGACCAGCCACATGCGCGCAGCCTATCGGGAGCTGAGACCAATTCGTCAGTGAATAAGAGGAGTCGTTCGGTTACGGGACGGCAACCATAACCGGTAACAGCAGGTAACGACGGATGACGTTCGCGCAGTTTCGTCATACCCTGGCAGCCTGGCACGCGATCGCTGGGAGTGCGACTTATGCGGCTGCGGCTTATCGATCGCGTTCGCCGGTACATCCGGTCCCGCCCGGGAGGATCGCGATCACGCGGTAGCACCAGGCCGGGATCCCCGGTCGTGAGCGGTTCCGTCATGGCGCCGTCCACCGGGCGGCATCGCCGCGACCACGGGGCCGGGAGCGGTGAAGACCCCGGGAAGCCCGCAGCGCCGTCTCCGCAGCCAGAGTTGCCGCGCCGGGTGCATCGCACGCCGCCACCAGGACCGGCCGTAACCGGCCAGGCGGCAGCTGCCCCGGCGGATCCCGCAACCGGGAACACCAGGCCAGGGAACGCCCAGACGGGGGGCGGCGGAGCCGGTGACGGCCCCGCCGGGAGCCGGGACGCCGCGGCCCGGACCACGACGGCCGGGAGGCGGGCGAGCCCGGCCGGCGCCGCCCCGGCCGGGACGGGGTCCGCCGGGCCGGGTTCAGCCGGGCCGGGGTCCGCCGGGCCGGGTTCAGCCGGGCCGGGGTCCGCCGGGCCGGGTTCAGCCAGGACCGCTCCTGGCGGGCCGGGTGCTGGCCCGGCCGGTGCCACCCAGGCGGCCGGGCGCGCATACGGCCCGGACCGCGCCGCCATCCGCCCGGCGCCCGCGCACGCCCGCGGGGCTGCGGTGCAGAAGAAGGCCGCGGCCCCCCGCGCGGCCGAGGCCCGGAAAACGGCCGCGGCCCGGCGCCCGGCCGAGGCAGACGAGGCCAGGCTCCCGTGGTACGAGGTCGCGCACGCCCGCCGGGCCGCTGAGGGTTACCAGAACTGCGGGCCGCTGGAACGGGTGCTGCGCCGGGAGTGGCCACCCAGCAAGATCCCATCGGCGCCGGTGGTCCGCGCGGTCAACCGCCTGGCCGAGCTGCCGCTCATGATCAAGGAGATCCTGGCGGCCGGGGTGGATGCCATCCACGTGGGTGAGGGCGGTGTCCCGGAACTGGACGACATGGCCCGGCTGCGCGGTGTCCCGCTGCCGTCCGGCCGTGCGACCTGGGATGCATGCGCGGGCGCCTACGGCGAGAGAAAAATCATCGTGGGCTCGCGGCCCTCGTCGGCACCGGACGTCATGTGCCATGAGGTGGGGCACGCCCTGGACGACATCGACCGGGAGCAGGGCCGCTGGCAGTCCGACTCGGCCCAGTTCCGCCAGCTCTACCAGCGCTGCGAGGGGTCCCTGGTCAGTGACTTCCACAAGCAGCCGGGTGATCTGGGCCGCCGGGAGTTCTTCGCGGACGCGTTCGCGGCGATCGCGTCCCGCCAGCGCCCGGCCCTGGTGGATATGCTCGGCGGTAACATCAGGACCGCTCTTGACGTGATGCTCTACTTCAACCTCCGCTACGGGCTTTAGAGTGATCGGTGATGGACGTCATTCAGCTGCCGAACGGGAACCTGCTGGTTCCTGAGTCAGCCCTGGCTGACGACGGCCAGCTGATCGGTGACGCGTACGTGGAGATCGGCCCGGCCGACGAGGAGTACGAGCGGCTCGCCGCGCAGGCGCTGACCGAGGAGCAGCTCGAGGAACGGCGCCGCCGGTGGCAGGAGGGTGACGCGGAACTCCAGCGGCAGTTCGCGGAGTACCGGGCCAGCCTGGGCGTGGCGCCCGGTCCCGTGAAGCGGCCCGGGCCGGCCGACCGCTAGCCGGGTGGTTCCTCGTCCTTGCTGGTCCCGGCTTCGCCGCGGAGCAGGGCGCGGACCTCGGACTCGCGGAAGCGGCGGTGCCCGCCCGGCGTCCGGATGCTGCTGATGCGACCCGATGCCGCCCACCGGGTGACGGTCTTCGGATCGACACGGAACAGCGCGGCGACCTCCCCCGGTGTCAGGAGGCGCTCATTGCTGCTGTCCACGCACGTCCCCTCCTGAACCTGCTGTCCGGGCTCATGATCGGGCCCTGTCCCAAGTGTGGCGACTAACGATGCTTTTCTCCGTAGTTTCCGTAAAACCGTGACACGCATCTAGGGTGATCGCGTGCAGCCGTTGGTGTCGATCGACGAGATCAGGACCGCCGCGGCGGTCCTGGCCGGGGTGACCGTCCGCACGCCCCTGGTCCCGTTCCCGCGGGCCGACCCGCCGCTGCTGGTCAAGCCCGAATCACTGCAGCCAACCGGGGCGTTCAAGCTGCGCGGTGCCTACGCGGCGATGAGCACGCTGCCCGCGGCGGCGCGCCAGACCGGGGTGGTCACCCACTCCAGCGGGAATCACGGCCAGGCCGTGGCTTACGCGGCGGCGCTGCTCGGGATGCCCGCGGTGGTCGTCGTCCCCGACAACGCGCCCGCCGTGAAGGTATCCGCCGTCCGTGAGCTGGGCGCGGAGATCGTGGTCTCCGCGCCCGGTCTCGCCGCCCGGCTCGCCGTCACCCGCGATATCGCCGCGCTGCGCGGGGCGGTGCCGATCCCGCCGTTCGACGATCGCCGCGTCATCGCGGGGCAGGGCACGGTGGGCCTGGAGATCGTGGCCGATTGCCCCGGGGCCGACCTGGTCGTGGTCCCGGTAGGTGGTGGCGGGCTGATCTCCGGCGTGGCGGCCGCGGTCCGCTCACTTCGCCCCGGCGTGACCGTGATCGGCGTGGAGCCCGAACTCGCCGCGGACGCGCGCGACTCGCTGCATGAGGGCCAGCTGGTGTCCTGGCCGCCCGGGCTCACCCAGCGGACCATCGCCGATGCGCTGCGCGTCGATCAGGTCGGCGCCTTGCCGCTGCAGCACATGCTGGAGTTCGTGGACGACATCGTGACCGTGACCGAGGACGAGATCCGGGCGGCGGTCCGGCGGCTGGCCCGGGACGCCAGGCTGATCGCGGAGCCCGGCGGCGCGGTGGCCGTGGCCGCGTGCCTGTACCGGCGCAAGGAACTGCCCCTGGCCGGGACCACCGTGGCCGTGCTATCGGGCGGCAACATCGACCCCGCGCTGCTCCTGGACCTCCTGGGGGACGAGCCGTCCGCTGGTGCGGGCTCCGGCGAGTAGGCTGGGACCGCTATGCGTTCCACCATCGCCTACACCACGGCCCGGATCCTGGTCTTCGTCGCCGTGACCGGCCTGCTCTACCTGGCCGGCGCCCGGGGGCTGCTGCTTCTCGGGCTCGCGTTGCTGGTCAGCGGCGTCATCAGCTACGTGGTGCTGTCCCGGCAGCGGGACGCCATGTCCGCCGCGCTCACGTCACGCATCCATGGTTTCCGCGGGCGGCTCGATTCGGGCACCCGGGCCGAGGACGACGACTAGCGGCGGTTCCGGCCCGCCCTGCCCGGCGGGGCTCAGTGCTTCGCCGCAGGCAGCCAGCCGCCCTCGGTGAGCAGCCGCATCACGGCGTCCAGGGCTTCCTGGCGGCTCAGCACCGAGGTGTCGATGACCAGGTCCGCATCGTCTGGCTCCTCGTACGGATCGGACACCCCGGTGAAGTGGTCGATCAGGCCCGCGCGCGCCTGGGCGTACAGCCCCTTGCGGTCCCGCGCCTCGCAGACCTCGGCGGGTGTGGCCACGTGGATCAGCAGGAAGTCGCCCACCTCACCGGCGGCCCGCCTGACCTCGTGCCGGGCCTGCGCATACGGGGCGATCGGCGCGCAGATCGCGATGCCGCCATGCCGGGCGATCTCGGTCGCCACGAACCCGATCCGGGCGATGTTGAGGTCGCGGTCGGCCCGGGAGAACGTGAGCCCGGCGGACAGCAGCGACCGGACCAGGTCCCCGTCCAGCAGTGACACAGTCCGGTCGCCCCGCTCGCCCAGCGCGTCACGCAGCGCCCGGGCCAGGGTGGACTTGCCCGAGCCGGACAGCCCGGTCAGGAAGATGACCAGGCCCCGCTCACGCCGGGGCGGCCGGGCCCGGCGCAGTTCCTGGGCCACCGCGGGCGGGGTGAACCACGCGGGCACCTCCACCCCGCGGTCGAGCATGTCCTCGAGCTCCCCGGAAGCCAGGTCGGTGCGTTCTGTGCCCGCCTCGATGAGGGACAGCGGCCGCCAGACTTCGGCGGCCGGGTCGTAGGCCCAGTCGCCGGGGGAGAGCACCGGGATAGCCGGGGCCGGCCGGGTCCCGTCCCCGCCCTGGGCGGCCACGGGCTTGTCCGCCAGCAGGTGCGTCGCCCCGTACGCAGCGGCCACGATAGCCCGCAGGGCCAGCTCGTCCCGGGCCGCCGCGCGGCGTGGCCGGAGCGGGACCGGGATGACCTGGGTGCCTGGCGGCAGGTGGCGGGCGGCGGCCTGCACGGTGCGCACCAGGGCATCGGGGCGGACCACGACGTCCGCCGGGCCGGCCACCATGGGCAGCAGCAGCAGCCGGGCCTTCAGCTGGCCCGCGGCGTGCCGGAGCTGGCCAATCTGGTGACTATGCAGCGGCGCGCTGGAGACGTAGGCGAGAACCGGGCCCCCCCCGAACTCGGCCGCCACGTCGGCGGGCCGTCGCCGCAGGTGCCGGAACGGGCCGTGCTCGGCCGGCCGGTATCCGGCCACCGGGCCGCCCAGCCGGATCAGGTCAGGGGCGGCCGGCATGCGGTCAGTGATGGCGAGCACCGCGAGCGGGGTGCCCTCCGGGTCCTGCAGCACCAGCCGGGCCGCGTCCGGCTTGATCGCGCTGGCCGGCACCTCGAGGGTCACCGGGACCGGCCAGGGCGTGCCGTCCAGCAGCCTGCCCGTGGCCGTGACGGAGTCCGCCTCGGCAGGCGACATGAACCCGCGCAAGGGGGGCAGGGCGCCCGACAGGAGCAGCTCCAGGTCTCCGAGCTGCCCTTCGTCCAGGGTCCACGCGGGCAGCCCGGCCAGATCTGCAGACAGCCCCGCAGGTGCCTCAGCGGTCACGTTCACCTCCGTCCGCGCCGCTCCCGCTCCCGGGGCGGAATGATCCAGGCCGTGCGTATCCGCAAGGCACCCAGAGGCTACACGGGCCAGGGAGCCTGGGCCAGGCGCCCTGGGAGGATCCGGCTCACAGGACCCGGGCGAACCGGTTCTCCGGCTTGCGCATGACGTACAGGAGTTCCTCATGCGCGGCGGTCAGCCGGCCCCGGACAGCGCCGCGACCATCTTCTGGGCGGCCAGGAAGCCCCGGGGTGCCGCGCGCAGGCCGCCGGCCAGCCCGCCCAGCGGCTGCTGCTGGGCGATCACCAGGCCGCGCATCAGCGCGTAGGACTGGACGCCGCGGGCCGAGGCCACCCGCTCGTACACGGCGGGATGCGGGCCGGGCCGGCCGGGACGGTGCGCCCGCCAGATCACCCGCCGGGCCCAGCCGGGCAGGACCCGGTCCAGGAAGCCGGCCGCGGTGTCCCGGTCGCGGACCTGCAGGCACAGCAGGCCGCCCGGCTTGATCGCGCCGACCAGCCGGTCGAGCACCAGTTCGGCATGCTCGATCCGCTCCAGCAGCAAGGTGGCCTGCACGATGTCGAACGAGCGCTGCGGCAGCGGCACCGTCCTCAGGTCGCCGAGCGTGCACCGGGCCAGGCCCGGGTGGCTGCCCCGCGCGGCCCTGGTGACCGGCTGGTCGTCATCGACCAGGCCGACGCTGAGGTCGGCGCCAGTCGCGCGCAGGCCGGCCGCCCCGAGGTCGCCGGCCGCGGTGACCGCCCCGGCCAGCAGCACGGCAATCGGCTGCCCGAACCGCTCGCTCGCGTATCCCTGCGCCCAGCGGCTGAACAGCGCCGTCTCCGGGGCACCCGGTACGCCGGGGGCCTGCACCGCAGGCTTGCCCGCACGCGGCTGCCTGGCCTGGGCGTGACGCCCCGGGCCACGGGCAACATCCTGGCCGGCAGTGCCGCCCCCCGGAACACCGCTCACCGATGTCACAAACACATAGCGTAGTCCCGGGGGTGCCGATAGTTGTAGACGCGGGGCTGGGTATGGGCGGCTGGGCCCGCGGGCGGCCCCGGGAAAACCCAGCGCCCAGGGTCTGACCCGGCTGGCCCGGAACGTAAGCTAGAAGTATCCCGCGCGAGGGTTTCCGGGCGCCCGCTGCCCGCCGGCGCGGGCCTTTCGTGCTGTCTACCTCAGCCCTCAGTGCTGACCTCAAGGACACTATGAGCCTCGCCGGACTGCTCAGCGTCATCGCCGCGGATCCCCAGCTGCAGCGCGCCCTGAGCCAGGGCGCCCGGCCGGGGGACGGCGACACCGACCTCGTCGCTCCCCCCGCGCTCCGCCCGTTCCTCGCCGCCTCCATCGCCAGCCCCAGCGCAGCCAGCCCCGGCCCAGCCAGCCCTGATGCAGCCAGCCCCGATTCGGCCGGCACTGCCCCGGCCGGCCCTCCCGCCGCGGGCCAGCCCCGCTTCGTGCTGGCGGTGACGGCGACCGCCCGCGAGGCGGAGGACCTGACCAGCGCGCTGGGATCGCTCCTGCCCGAAGGCTCGGTGGCCTGCTTCCCGGCCTGGGAGACCCTTCCGCACGAGCGCCTGTCCCCCCGCTCGGACACCTCGGGACGGCGGCTCGCCGTGCTCCGCAGGCTCGCCCACCCCGACGCGGGCAGCGCCCGGTCCGGGGCGCTGCGCGTGCTGGTCGCCCCGGTACGCAGCCTGCTCCAGCCGATGGTCAGCGGGCTCGGCGACCTCGAGCCGGTAGCCCTGCGGGGCGGCCAGGCCGCCAGCTTCGACGAGGTCATCGCGCACCTGGTGGAGATCGGGTACGCGCGCACCGACCTGGTCGAGCACCGCGGCGAGATCGCCGTCCGCGGCGGCATCCTCGACGTGTTCCCGCCCACCGAGGAACACCCGCTCCGGGTGGAGTTCTGGGGCGACACGGTCGAGGAAATCCGTTATTTCCGGGCCGCCGACCAGCGCAGCCTGCACGCCGCCGCCGACGGGCTGTGGGCGCCGCCGTGCCGGGAGCTGCTCCTGACCCCGGCGGTCCGGGAGCGGGCCAGGCGACTCGCGGAGGATCATCCCGGGCTGGCCGAGATCCTGGGCAAACTGGCCGACGGCATCGCGGTCGAGGGCATGGAGGCGTTCGCCCCGGTCCTGGCCGAGCGGATGGACCTGCTCCTCGACCATGTGCCCCCGGGCGGGCTGGTCCTCGCCTGCGACCCCGAGCGGATCTGGGCCCGGTCCGATGACCTGGTCCGGACCAGCCAGGAATTCCTCGAGGCCTCCTGGGTGAACGCGGCCGCGGGCGGCCAGGCCCCCATCGACCTGGGCGCAGCCGCCTTCCAGCCGCTGCCTGAGGTCCGCGCGGCCGCCCGCCGCCTGGGTATCGCCTGGTGGACCGTGACGCCGTTCAGCAGCGCAGATGCCACCGGCGAGACGGACCCCGGCGAGGGGGAACATTTTTCGTTCCAGATGCAAGCGGCACCCGTGCCCGGTTACCGGGGCGAGACAGCGCGCGCCCTCGCGGACGTTCGCCAGTGGCTGGCCGACGGCTGGCGGGTGGTGCTGGTCACCGAGGGGCACGGCCCCGCCCAGCGCCTGGCCGAGATGCTGCGCGGCGAGGACATCGGGGCCCGTCTCGGCGACCTGGACCAGCCGCCCGAGCCGTCCGTGCCGTACGTCAGCACCGGGCTGATCGCGCAGGGGTTCACCTGGCCGTCGATCAGGCTCGCGGTCCTCACCGAGGAGGACCTGGCCGGGCAGCGGACCGCAAGCAAGGACATGCGGATGCCGACCCGCCGGCGTCCCGGCATCGATCCGCTGCAGCTCCAGACGGGTGACTTCGTCGTGCACGAGCAGCACGGCGTGGGCCGCTACCTGGAGATGACCAGCCGCAGCATCCAGGGCGCCACCCGGGAGTACCTGGTCATCGAGTACGCGCCGAGCAAGCGCGGCCAGCCGCCGGACCGCCTCTACGTCCCCACCGACCAGCTCGACCAGGTCACCCGCTACGTCGGCGGTGAGGCCCCGAGCCTGCACCGGCTGGGCGGGGCGGACTGGGCCAAGACCAAGGGCCGGGCGCGCAAGGCGGTCCGGCAGATCGCCGGTGAGCTGATCCGCCTGTATTCCGCCCGGATGGCCTCGCCCGGGCACGCGTTCGGCCCGGACACCCCGTGGCAGCGCGAGCTGGAGGACGCGTTCCCCTACGTGGAGACCCCCGACCAGCTGGCCGCCATCGACGAGGTCAAGCGGGACATGGAACGCCCGGCCCCGATGGACCGGCTGATCTGCGGTGACGTTGGTTACGGCAAGACCGAGATCGCGGTGCGGGCCGCGTTCAAGGCGGTCCAGGACGGCCAGCAGGTCGCGGTGCTGGTGCCCACCACGCTGCTGGCCCAGCAGCATTACGCGACGTTCAGCGAGCGGTTCGCCCCGTTCCCGGTCAGCGTGCGGATGCTGTCCCGCTTCTCCAGCGACGCCGAGGCCGCGCGGACCCGGGAGGAAATCACCGAGGGCAAGGCGGACGTGGTGGTCGGCACGCACCGGCTGCTGTCCCCGGACACCCGGTTCGCCCGCCTCGGGCTGGTCATCCTGGACGAGGAGCAGCGGTTCGGGGTGGAGCACAAGGAGTACCTCAAGCGGATGCGCACCGAGGTGGACGTGCTGGCCATGTCGGCCACGCCGATCCCGCGCACGCTGGAGATGGGCATCGCCGGCATCCGGGAGATGTCGACCATCCTCACCCCGCCCGAGGAGCGCCATCCGGTGCTCACCCTGGTCGGGCCGTACGACGAGAAGCAGATCGGCGCGGCCATCCGCAGGGAGCTGCTCCGCGACGGCCAGGTCTTCTTCGTGCACAACCGGGTCAGCTCGATCAACCGGGTCGCCGCCCGGCTCGCGGAGCTGGTCCCGGAGGCGCGGGTCGCGATCGCGCACGGCCAGATGAACGAGCACACTCTCGAGCAGATCATGAGCGGCTTCCTGGACCGGAAGTTCGACGTGCTGGTCTCGACCACGATCATCGAGTCGGGGCTGGACATCCCGAACGCCAACACGCTGGTCGTGGACCGCGCCGACGCCTACGGGCTGCCCCAGCTGCACCAGCTGCGGGGCCGGGTCGGGCGCGGCAGCGAGCGCGGGTACGCCTACTTCCTGTACCCGCCCGAAGTGCCGCTGACCGAGACGGCGCACGAGCGGCTGGCCACCATCGCCCAGCACACCGAGGCGGGCGCGGGCATGTACGTGGCGCTGAAGGACCTGGAGATCCGCGGGGCGGGCAACCTGCTCGGCGGCGAGCAGTCCGGTCACATCGCCGGGGTCGGGTTCGACCTGTACGTGCGCATGATCGGCGAGGCGGTCAGCGAGCTGAAGGGCGATGGGCCCGCCGAGCGGCCCGAGGTCCGGGTCGAGCTGCCGGTCAACGCGCACATCCCGCACGACTACGTGCCGGGCGAGCGGCTCCGGCTGGAGGCCTACACCCGGATCGCCGCCATCGATTCCCCCGACGATGTGGCCGAGGTCCGCGACGAGCTCACGGACCGTTACGGGACACCACCCGAGCCCGTGGCCAACCTGCTCGACGTGGCCCGGCTGCGGGCCCGGGCCCGCCGGGCCGGGCTGGCCGATATCGTCCAGCAGGGCACGTTCATCCGGTTCTCGCCCGTCGAGCTGCCCGACTCGCGCCAGGTCCGGGTCCAGCGGCTGTACCCGAAGACCGTGCTCAAGCCGGCCACCCGTAGCATGCTCGTACCGGTGCCCAGGGCAGGATCAGGCCGGCGCCCGGGACAGCCCGCCCCGCCGGGCGCCCCGCTGCTCCGGGATACCGAACTCCTGACCTGGTGCGGGCAGCTCATCGAGGCTGTCTTCGAGCCTGACGCACCGGTGACACCGAAGGGATAGGAAGGGACGCCGTCGTGCTCCGCACCCCCATCACCCTGACCGCCGCGGCGCTGGCCGCGGTGCTCGCCCTGTCTGCCTGCGGCACCGTCCGGCTGGGCGCGGCGGCCGTCACGAACACGTCGCGGATCCCCACGGCGACCGTGAGCGCCGAGGTGAGCAACCTGGACGCCGCGTACAAGGCGGACAAGGCCAAGGTCCAGCTCCAGTTCCCGGCGTCGCAGATGCCGCAGCAGGTGCTCAGCTGGCTGCTCCGGTTCCAGGTCCGCGAGAAGATGGCCCAGCGTTACCACCTGACTATCACCCGCAGCCAGGCGCAGCGGGCGCTGGCGTCCGCCGCCGTGCAGGCCAAGCAGAGCGGGGTCACGCTCACTGAGCTGGCCGTGGCCAACGGGGTGCCGCCGGACCAGCTGCCCGAGCTGGGCCGGTACGTGGCGATCCAGAACCAGCTGCTGGCCCGGCTGGACGGCGGGAAGCTGCCCACCGCCTCCGCGTCGCTGCAGGCGCTCGGCAAGCAGTTCAACACCTCCCAGTGCCGGGCGGCCAAGAGCATGGGAATCCAGGTCAACCCGCAGTTCGGGCAGCTCGACTACAGCCAGGTCTCGGTGGTCGCCGCCCCGAACAAGCTCGCGGCGGCAGCTGGGTCCCCCAGCCCGAGCGCGTCCGCCACGGCGTCCCCGCAGCTGACGCCGGCTTGCTAGGCAGGCCGGGCGCGATCGGGGTGCATAACCAGGCCGCTAACGGTCATACCGCACCAGGCCCTGGCGGGAGCCAGCGCCTGGTGCTGCTGGTGACCTCGCCCACGGTCGCGGCCGGGCTGCTCAGCTGGGCCGCATGGCAGACGCTGGCCGGTGCCTCGCGGGTGCTGGCCCCGGCGGCCAGCCATCCGCTGCTGCCCGCGCTGGAGGAGGCCGGGATCGGCTGGGAGGTGCTGCCCGGGGGAGGGGGCCATGAGGTGCGGCCGGGGGATCAGGACGCCGCGGATACCGCCCGGCGGCTGACCCGCGCCGTGGACGGCGGGGACGCCGCGGTGCCTGGTGGGACCGTGGTCTGGCTGTGCCCGCCAGACCCCCCGGGCCGGCCGCCCGGGACGGTCCCGGGCCCGCTGGCGCTGGCCGGCGAGCTGGGCGGCCCCGCCGGCCCGCCCGCCACTGCGGTGGAAGTGCTCTACGGCTCCTCCGCGCTGCCCGGCGGGGACCTGCTCACGCTGGTGTCGGTGATGGACACGCTGCGCCGGAACTGCCCCTGGGACGCCCGGCAGACGCACGAGTCGCTGGCGCCTTACCTGATCGAGGAGTCCTACGAGGCGCTGGACGCGCTGGAGCACGGCGACCGGGCGGCGCTGCGCGAGGAACTCGGTGACGTCCTGCTGCAGGTCGTGTTCCATGCGCGGGTCGCCGCCGAGCGCACCGACGGTACCGGGTTCACCGTGGATGACGTGGCGGACGGCATCGTGACCAAGCTGGTCCGCCGGCACCCGCACGTGTTCGCGGGCGTGGCGGTGTCCGGCGCGGACGACGTGACCCGCAACTGGGACGCGATCAAGGCGGCCGAGCGGGCTGCCGGCCACGGGCCCGTCTCGGCACTGGACGGGGTGCCCTTCGGCCAGCCCGCGCTGGCCCTCGCCGCCCAGCTGCAGCGCCGCGCCGCGCGGGCCGGTGCGCCGGAAGAGCTGGCCAGGCTCGAGGCGGAGGACGACGGCGGCCGCCTGGGCGCGGAACTGCTGGCGCTCGTAGCCCGGGCCGGCGCCGCGGGCCTCGACCCCGAACTCGAGCTGCGCGCCGCCGCCCGCCGTTACGGCGACCGGGTGCGCGCCTGGGAACAGGGCCCCGGTAAGGATGCGGGCCCCGCCGTGGATGCGGGCCCCGCGGCCGGCCAGGACGACTGAGGCAGCCCCGGGACGGCGTGGCCGGTGCCGACCCCTGCCGCGGCTCCACTAGGCTCCATTACGGATAAGTCAGCCGAGCTTCAGGAGTCGTCGTGGCCTCGATCGAGGCGGTTCACGCCAGGCAGATTCTGGATTCCCGCGGAAACCCCACCCTCGAAGTCGAGGTCGCCCTCGACGACGGCTCCCTGGGCCGCGCCGCCGCCCCGAGCGGGGCGTCCACCGGCGCGTTCGAGGCGGTGGAGCTGCGCGACGGCGGTGACGAGTACGGCGGCAAGGCGGTCACCAGGGCCGTCCAGGCCATCATCGACGAGATCCAGCCCGAGCTGCTCGGCTTCGACGCCGACGACCAGCGCATGATCGACCAGGCCATGATCGACCTGGACCGGACCCCGGACAAGTCGCGGGTCGGGGCGAACGCGATCACCGGCGTCAGCATGGCGGTGGCCAAGGCGGCCGCGCAGTCCGCGGGCCTGCCGCTGTTCCGCTACCTCGGCGGCCCGAACGCGTACCTGCTGCCGGTGCCCCTGATGAACATCCTCAACGGCGGGGCGCACGCTGACAACAGCGTGGACATCCAGGAGTTCATGATCGCGCCGATCGGCGCGGCCACGTTCACCGAGGCGGTCCAGTGGGGGGCGGAGACCTACCACGCGCTGAAGTCCGTGCTGAAGCAGCACAGCCTGTCCACCGGGGTCGGGGACGAGGGCGGCTTCGCCCCGGACCTGGAGAACAACCGGGCCGCGCTGGACCTGATCGTGGAGGCCATCTCCAAGGCCGGGTTCACCCCGGGTCTCGATGTCGCGCTGGCCATCGACGCCGCGGCTACCGAGTTCTACTCCAACGGCGGCTACCAGTTCGAGGGCACGGCCAAGGACGCGGCCGAGATGACCCGTATCTATACCGGGTGGCTGGACGCCTACCCGATCGTGTCGCTCGAGGACCCGCTGTCCGAGGAGGACTGGGCCGGCTGGCAGGCGCTGACCGCCGCGCTGGGCGACCGGGTGCAGATCGTCGGCGACGACCTGTTCGTCACCAATCCCGAACGGCTGCGCCGGGGCATCACCGAGCGCTCCGCGAACTCACTGCTGGTCAAGGTGAACCAGATCGGGTCGGTCACCGAGACGCTCGACGCGGTGGCCCTTGCCCAGCGCAGCGGGTTCACCTGCATGATCTCCCACCGCTCCGGGGAGACAGACGACACGACCATCGCCGACCTCGCGGTGGCGGTCAACGCAGGCCAGATCAAGTCGGGCGCGCCGGCCCGCGGCGAGCGGGTCGCCAAGTACAACCAGCTGATGCGCATCGAGGAGCTTCTCGACGACGCGGCCACCTACGCGGGCACGTCCGCGTTCCCGCGCTGGACCGCGGCTGAGTGATGCCCGGCGCGCAGCCCCGGCGCCCGCCAGCGCAGCGGCCGCCAGAACGGGCCCGGTTCACCAGCCGGGCGGCTGTCCTGGCCGTGGTCGTCTGCGCGATCGCGCTGAGCCTCGCCTACCCGGTCCGGGAGTACATCGCCCAGCGGCGCCAGATCGACCAGCTGCAGGCGCAGAGCGCGGCGACCACGGCTGAGCTGGCGCGGCTGCGGGCCGAGGCCCAGCGGCTCAACGACCCCGCCTACATCGAGCAGCAGGCCGAGGACCGGCTGCACATGTGCCTGCCCGGCGCCAGCTGTTACGTGATCATCGGCGGCCGGCCGGCCGGGGGCAGCTCCGCCCTGGGCGCGGCCGCGGCCACGCCCTGGTACGAGCGGCTGTGGCATTCGGTCCGCCAGGCGGACCAGGGTAACCGGCATGCGTGACGAGGCGGCGGTCGTCGGGGAGCAGCTCGGCCGGCCGCCCCGCGGGCTGCTGGGGGTGGCGCACCGCTGCCCGTGCGGGCAGCCCGACGTGGTGATGACCGCACCGCGGCTGGACGACGGCACGCCGTTTCCCACCCTCTTCTACCTCACCTGCCCGCGGGCGGCCGCCGCGGTGGGCAGGCTGGAATCCGGCGGCCTGATGAGACAGATGCAGCAACGGCTGTCCGCCGACCCGGGCCTGCGCGCTGCGCAGCAGGCCGCCCACCGTGACTACGTGGCCCGGCGGGACGCCGCAGCGGCCGCGGCAGGGGTGGACCCCCTCCCGCCCGGCATGCAGAGCGCGGGTGGCATGCCGGGCCGGGTGAAGTGCCTGCACGCCCTGGTCGCGCACGAGCTCGCGGCGCCGGGCGCCAACCCGCTGGGCCGGGAGGCGGCGGACGCGGCCGGTGAATGGTGGGCGCAGGGCCCGTGCGTCCGCTCCGTCCCGTGAGCCCGCCGGGCGCACCGGCCCGGGTCGCGGCCATCGACTGCGGGACCAATTCGCTGCGGCTGCTGGTGGCGGACGTCGACCCGGGCACGGGCCGGGCTCACCGACGTGGACCGGCGGATGCAGATCGTCCGGCTGGGCCAGGGGGTGGATTCCACCGGGCGGCTGGCCCCCGAGGCGCTGGAGCGCACGCTGGGCGCGCTCAGCGGGTACGCCAGGATCATCGGCGGCCTGTCCGCGGAAGCGGTGCGGATGGTGGCCACCAGCGCCACCCGGGACGCCGCGAACGCCGCCGACTTCGTCGAGGGTGTCACGAGCCTGCTCGGCATCGAGCCGGAGGTGCTCAGCGGGACGGACGAAGCGTATTTGTCGTTCTCGGGCGCGACCGCCGAGTTCGGCGCGTCGGGGCCCCCCGGACCGTACCTGGTGGTGGACATCGGCGGGGGCTCCACGGAGTTCGTGGCCGGGGACGGGCAGGCCGCGCGGGGCAGCGGGCCGGCCGGGGTCAGCGCGGTGTCGGTGGACATCGGCTGTGTCCGGCTGACCGAGCGTTACCTGCACTCCGACCCGCCCCGGCCGGCCGAGATCAGCGCGGCGGCCGCGGACATCGATGCCGCCCTGGATGTGGTGGCGCGGGCCATCCCGGTCGCCACCGCGCAGACCCTGGTCGGCCTGGCCGGCTCGGTGGCCACGGTGGCGGGCCTGGCCCTGGGCCTGGGGGAGTACGACTCGGCCCGGATTCACCACGCCCGCATCCCCGTCAGCCAGGTCACCGCGCAGGTGCGCAGGCTGCTGGGCCAGACCCGGGAGGAACGGGCGGCGCTCGGCGTCATGCACCCGGGACGAGCCGACGTGATCGCGGGCGGAGCCATGGTGCTGGAGCAGATCATGCGGCGCTTCGGTTTCGGGGATGTGCTGGCCAGCGAGCACGACATCCTCGACGGGATCGCATGGTCGCTGGCGGCCGGGGTGCGCCAGTGACTCTCCCGGGGCCGGCGGCGGCCGGGGGGCCCGCCGCCCCGGGATCCGGGTGGCCCGGGGACCCGGCGGTACCGGGCACCCCGGTGGCGCACGGTCCGGCGGAGGTCCGGGCCCTCGCGGCGGGAGCGGGCACGCTGGCCGAGCTGACCGCCCGGCAGTCCGTCTGCCGGGCCTGCCCCCGGCTGGTGCAGTGGCGGGAGGAGGTGGCCCGGGTCAAGCGCCGCGCGCACCGCGACGAACCCTACTGGGGGCGGCCGATCGCCGGCTGGGGCGATGACCGGCCGCGCATCCTGATCGTCGGGCTGGCCCCCGCGGCGCACGGCGGGAACCGGACCGGGCGTGTCTTCACCGGCGACCGCAGCGGTGACGTGCTCTTCGCGTCGCTGCACCGCTGCGGGCTGGCCGCCCGGCCGGACAGCATCCGGGCCGGTGACGGCCAGCGCCTGCTGCACACCCGGGTGGCCGCGGCGGTCCGCTGCGCGCCCCCGGCCAACAAGCCCACCGTGGCCGAACGGGACACGTGCGCGCCCTGGCTGACCACGGAACTGGGCTTCCTGACCGCTGAGCTGCGGGTCATCGTCTGCCTCGGCGCGTTCGCCTGGCAGGCTCTGTGGCCGGTCCTGGGCAGCTCAGGGTACGAGGTGCCCCGGCCCCGGCCCCGCTTCGGGCACGGGGTGGAGGCTGCCCTGGGGCCGGCCGCCCACCCCGCTGCCGTACCCGGCCGCGGGGTGGAGGCTGCCCTGGGGCCGGCCGCCCACCCCGCTGCCGTACCCGGCCGCGGGGTGGTCCTGATGGGTTGTTACCACCCGAGTCAGCAGAACACGTTCACTGGCCGGGTCACCCCTGGCATGCTGGATACGGTCTTCCAGCGGGCTCGCGAGCTGGCCGGCCTGAACGATCCCCCGCGCGCTGATCACGCTCCGTAAGCAAAAGCCGTCGAACGTAATCGAAATGGTTACGCTTTGCATTCGGCGTCCAAGTGAAAATAGATAACTCCCCCCGGGCGAAACATTCTGTATCAATTCGGCTGCCCGAGAGTCGCTGAGACGCTCCGGGGTATTATTACCCAGCCCCCGTAGCCCAAGGGAAGAGGCCGGCCCCCTAAAAGGGTCCCCAGTGTCGGTTCGACTCCGACCGGGGGCACTCATGTGCAGATGGTCCCCGAGCTGCGCGGATCTGGCCGGGAAACCCCTGCTGGTCAAGGCATACGTGCGGTTCGCCAGGCGCACACCGCCGCGGGTTTCACGGCACTCAGTGCGAAAAGGTGGCCATTCACGCCGCTGCCGATCATCCTCACGTCCTTAAATCGCCGCTCAGTAAATCCAGCCGATCCCGGCCATGAGCAGCGCAGTTGTTCTGTGCGAACTCCGGTCGCGCCGAGAGCAACCAGTGCCGAATCGAGTTTGGTCACAGTTGCCCCATTCGGCTCGCTGTCCCGGGCCGGCCGCGACTGCGCTGCTGACTGAGTGTGGCGGCGGCACGTGCCCGGCTGAGGCGGCGGGGCGGCGGCACGCGCCACGGCGGCTGCGCCGCGGTGGCCGGCGCCGCAGTCGCGGGCCCGCGGTTGCAGTGCCGGCGGCCTGACGTGCCGCTTCAGGCAGCAGAGCCTGCGGCCGGGGGCGCCGCGGCCCGGGCCGCCGTACTGCGGCGCAACCGGCGCGCCGGATCAGGCCCGCACGGCGGCGCCCCTGCGGCCTAGCCGCTGATGTCCGGGCCTGCCCGGGTGATCTCGATGCGGACCAGGCAGCGGCGGTCGCGCACCATGGCGGCGCGATAGTCATCCCAGTCCGGGTGCTCGCCCGAGACGATCCGGTAGTACCCGACCAGGAGGTCCATGGCCTCGGGCAGCGAGATGACCTCCGCCTTGCCCTCGATCTGTACCCACGGCCCGAAGAACGTGTCGGTGAACACGCAGAGCGAGGCCAGGGGGTTGCGCCGCAGGTTCCTGGTCTTGACCGCGGTCTCCCTGGTGCTGATGATCACGTGCCCGGCGTCGTCGAGCCCGCAGGTGACCGGGGACATCTGCGGGCGTCCATCGGCCCGGGCAGTCGCCAGTACGGCCCGGTGGTGCGCGCGGAGGAACTCCCGGGCCTCGTCTGGCTGCACTGTGCTAGCTAACAGCTCAGGCGGAGTTCAGCCTGAGACGGCGGCGGAACTCGTACTCGTGCACGATCGCGGAGGCATAACCATGCGACAGGCCATGCTCGTCGGACAGCCAATGAGCCCGTTCCTCGCAGCGGGAGAACGGGGGCCCGGATTCCAGCCGCATGAACCACTCCCGGAGTTCGCGCCCGGTCACCGTGGGGATCCGGGCGAGGATGTTCTTGTGCATCTCCGGGGAGTGATTCAGGGACATGGCCACCTCCAGGGCAGGCTGGTCTCCCTACCGAGCCTGCACCACTGATGAGCCCCTGACAACCCCCAGGCGTAAGCCTTCCGCAATGCCCCGGATAGTCCTGCTTCACCTGGGCGTTCCCCGCCCCGGCCGGGGCGCCGCCCGCCCCCGGCCCGGGCGCCGCCCGCCCGGGCCTCCCTAGGAGAGGCGCTCCAGGATCATCGCCATGCCCTGGCCGCCGCCGACGCACATGGTCTCCAGGCCGTAGGTCTTGTCGTGGGCCTGGAGGCCGTTCAGCAGCGTGCTGGTGATGCGGGCCCCGGTCATGCCGAACGGGTGGCCGACCGCGATGGCCCCGCCGTTCACGTTGAGCTTGTCGATGTCGATGCCGAGGTCGGTGTACGACGGGATGACCTGGGCGGCGAACGCCTCGTTGATCTCCACCAGGTCGATGTCGCCGATGGTCATCCCGGCCCGGTTCAGCGCCTGGCGTGACGCCCCGACCGGCCCGAGCCCCATGATCTCGGGGGAGAGCCCGGTCACGCCGGTCGCGACGATCCTGGCCAGCGGGGTGATGCCGAGCTCGGCTGCCTTCACGTCGCTCATGACCACGACCGCGGCCGCGCCATCGTTGAGCGGGCAGCAGTTGCCCGCGGTGACGGTCCCGTCCGGCCGGAACACCGGCTGGAGGGTGGCTATCTTCTCCAGCGTGGTCCCGGGCCGCGGGCCGTCGTCGGCGCTCACCACGGTCCCGTCTGGCAGGGTGACCGGCGTGATGTCGCGCTGCCAGAACCCGTTGGCGAGCGCCTTCTCAGCCAGGTTCTGTGACCGCACGCCGAACTCGTCCTGGGCCGCCCGCGTGATGCCGCGCAGCCGGGCGACGTTCTCCGCGGTCTGGCCCATCGCGATGTAAATGTCCGGGATCGCGGAGTCCTCCCGCGGGTCGTGCCAGGCTGGCGCGCCGCCCGCCGCGAGCTGCCCGGACCGGGCCTCCGCCTCGGCGAACAGGGGGTTGTGGGTGTCGGGCCAGCTGTCGCTGCTCCCGGTGGCGAAACGGCTGACGCACTCCACGCCCGCCGAGATGAAGACGTCACCCTCGCCGGCCTTGATGGCGTGGTAGGCCATCCGGGTGGTCTGCAGCGAGGATGAGCAGTACCTGGTGACCGTGGTCCCGGGCAGGTTGTCGTAGCCGAGGAGGACCGCGACCACGCGTGCGAGGTTGAAGCCCTGCTCGCCGCCGGGCAGGCCGCAGCCCAGCATCAGGTCGTCGATCTCGCCCGGGCTGAGCTGAGGGACCTTGGCCAGCGCCGCGGAGACCAGCTGCACGGTGAGGTCGTCGGGGCGGATCGAGGCGAGCGATCCCTTGAAGGCCCGGCCGATCGGCGAGCGTGCGGTGGCGACGATGACTGCCTCGGGCATGGCGGGCTCCCTTGCTGCCGCGGCGAACAGAGCGGACGGTCAGATTACTGGCCAGTAGCTTAACCAGCCGGGGGGAGCGCTTAATCCCAGGGTACGCGGGCGTGGGATAGCGTCAGTGATCCGGTCCTCTGGAGGATGGTTAGCGATGCAGGTCCATGAGTCCCTGATCGAGCTGGTCGGGAATACCCCACTGGTCAGGCTGCGTGCGGTGACCAAGGCCGTGGGCGGTGGCCAGGCCCCGGCGGTGCTGGCCAAGGTCGAGTACTTCAACCCGGGCGGCTCGGTCAAGGACCGCATCGCGCTGCGGATGGTGGAGGCCGCGGAGGCGTCCGGCGCGCTGCGCCCGGGCGGCACCATCGTGGAGCCCACCTCGGGCAACACCGGGGTCGGCCTGGCCATCGTGGCGGCGCAGAAGGGCTACCGGTGCGTGTTCGTGTGCCCGGACAAGGTCGGCCAGGACAAGATCAGCGTGCTCCGGGCCTACGGAGCGGAGGTGGTGGTCTGCCCGGGCGCCGTTTCCCCCGAGCACCCCGACTCCTACTACTCGGTGTCCAGCCGGCTGGCCGGGGAGATCCCGGGCGGCTGGAAACCGGACCAGTACTCCAACCCGGAGAACCCGGCGTCGCACTACCACTCGACCGGCCCGGAGATCTGGGCCCAGACGGACGGCCGGATCACCCACTTCGTGGCAGGCATCGGCACCGGCGGCACGATCACCGGGACGGGGCGTTACCTCAAGGAGGTCTCGGGCGGCCGGGTCCGGGTCATCGGGGCCGACCCGGTGGGCTCGGTCTACTCCGGCGGTACCGGGCGGCCTTACCTGGTCGAGGGGGTGGGCGAGGACATCTGGCCGGACAACTACGACCCCGCCGTGTGCGACGAGGTGATGGCGGTCAGCGACGCCGAGTCGTTCCTGATGACCCGCAGGCTGGCGCGCGAGGAGGCGCTGCTCACGGGCGGATCATGCGGGATGGCCGTGGTGGCGGCGCTGCGCGTGGCCGCGGCCGCGGCCCCGGGCGACGTGATCGTGGTGCTGCTCCCGGACACGGGCCGGGGCTATCTGGCCAAGATCTTCAACGACGAGTGGATGGCCGACTACGGCTTCCTCACCACGGAGACCAAGGAGCCCCGGGTCGCCGACGTGCTGAAGCGGAAGCTGCCCGGGCTGCCGGAGTTCGTGCACGCCCACCCGGAGGAGACCGTGTCGGCCGCCATCGGGCTGCTGCGGGAGTACAACGTCTCGCAGCTTCCGGTGATGAAGGAGGAGCCGCCGGTGATGGCCGCGGAGGTGATCGGCTCCATCGTGGAGAGCGACCTGCTGGACGCGCTGGTCTCCGGCCGGGCCCGGCCCCACGACGCGATCGAGGGGCACATGTCGGCGCCCCTGCCCATGGTCGGCTCGGGGGAGCCGGTCAGCCGGGCGGTGGGCGCGCTGGAGAAGGCGGGCGCCGCGGTGGTCCTGGTGGACGGCCGCCCGGCCGGCCTCATCACCCGCCAGGACGTACTGACCTTCCTGGCCGCGAACAGCTGACTCCGGCGTCTCCGGCCCGGAGGGCCACCGGGGTCGCCCGGGGGGCCACCGGGGTCGCCCTCCGGGGTGGCCCTCCGGGGTGGCCCTCCGGAGTGGCCCTCCGGAGTGGCCCTCCGGAGTGGCGTTTGATCTTCACCAGCGCCACGTTTCACGTAAGCGGTGCACTACCCCGGGCGATTTGCCCGGTTCAGCTGCACCGCTTACGTGAAACGTGGGCGGGAGGGGCCAGTGTGACGGATGCGGTCCGGGCCGCGGAACTGGCCGCCTGGACTCAGGAGTCCCGGCCGGGCTCAGCTGACACCGCGGGAGTTGAGCCGACCACAGGGCCGCGCGTGGCAGAGTGTGAGACGTGACGATCAACTCTGGCGGAGGCCCGGCCGGATTCGAGACGCTGGCCATCCACGCGGGCCAGGAGCCTGACAAGCAGACCGGCGCCGTGGTCCCGCCCATCTACCAGGTGTCCACCTACAAGCAGGACGGCGTGGGCGGGCTGCGGGACGGCTACGAGTACTCGCGGTCCGCGAACCCCACCCGGTCCGCGCTCGAGGAGTGCCTGGCCGCCCTGGAAGGCGGCCGCTTCGGGCTGGCGTTCGCGTCCGGGATGGCGGCCGAGGACTGCCTGCTGCGCGCGGTCTGTGCCCCGGGGGACCACGTGGTCATTCCCGATGACGCGTACGGCGGGACGTTCCGCCTGATGGCCCGGGTGTTCGCGGACTGGGGAGTGAGCTACCGGCCGGTCCCGCTCAGCGACATCGCCGCGGTCCGGGGCGCGCTCGCCGAGCGCCCGGCCCGGGTGCTGTGGGCCGAGACGCCGACCAACCCGCTGCTGTCCATCGCGGACATCGCCGCGCTCGCGGACGTCGCGCACCAGGCAGGCGCGCTTCTGGTGGTAGACAACACGTTCGCCTCCCCGTACCTGCAGCAGCCGCTCGCGCTCGGCGCGGACGCGGTGGTCCACTCCACCACGAAGTACCTCGGCGGCCACTCGGACGTGATCGGCGGGGCGCTGGTGGTGTCCGACCCGGCGCTGGCTGAGCGGCTCGCGTTCCTGCAGAACGCGACGGGCGCGGTGGCCGGTCCGTTCGACGCGTGGCTGACGCTGCGCGGGGTCAGGACCCTGGCCATCCGGATGGACCAGCATTGCCGCAACGCGGCGCGCGTGGCCGATATGCTGCGCAGCCACCCGGCGGTGACGCAGGTGTATTACCCGGGGCTGCCCGCGCATCCCGGCCACGAGGTCGCGGCCAAGCAGATGCGGGACTTCGGCGGCATGGTGTCGTTCCGGGTCCGCGGCGGCGCGCAGGACGCGGTCGCGGCCTGCGGGCGGGCGCGCCTGTTCACGCTGGGGGAGTCGCTGGGCGGGGTGGAGTCGCTCATCGAGCACCCCGGGCGGATGACTCACGCCTCGGCGGCCGGCTCGCCGCTGGAAGTGCCCGGCGACCTGATCAGGCTGTCGGTCGGCATCGAGACCGGGGAAGACCTCCTGGAGGACCTGCGTCAGGCGCTCGCCGGGCTGTGAGGCCACCCGCGCTCACCGGCAGCAGCCCGCCCGGGTAACCCGGCGGGCCGCGGTGCTCAGGAGTTCCAGACCATCAGCACCAGGATGACCAGCCAGATCAGGCTGACCACGCCGGCCAGGGACGCGATCCGGCCGCGTTCGACCGTGGCCACGTGAACGTCCGCCGCAGCGGGCCCTGCTTCCGCCGGGGCGGGCTCGACATCCGCGGCCGTGGGCTCGGCCCCATCAGGCACAGCAGCCCCACTGGCCGCCGCTCCGCCGGCCGCCGCCCCACTGGCCGCCGCTCCATCGGGCGCCGCCCCACTGGCCGCCGCGCGGCCGGCCGCCGCTCCACTGGCCGCCGCGCGGCCGGGCGCCGCAACGCCGCCCGCGGGTGCGCCCACCGAGGCTGCCCCGGGGGCCGCCGCCAGGCTGCCTTCCACCGCGACAATCGCCTTGTGCTGGTCCCGCATGATCAGGACCAGCAGGACCAGCGCCACCACGAACAGGGTCAGCGACGCGGTGATCCACGTCTTGGTCATCTCGTGCAGCGACTGGCCCGCGATGATGCCGAACAGCAGCACGCCGAGCGACCCCGCCCCGAAAATCCGGGTCATCCGGGACAGGTAGCGGAGCACGCCCACATTCCGGGCCCGGATGTAGCGCGGCGTGGACATGGTCGCAATCGTGACCGGCCCGATGGTGAAAACGACGAAACCGATGTGGAACCACAGCAGCAGCCGGTCGGTGAAAGACATGCCCTGATCCTAGGGGCGGGGCCGCCCCCGCAAGAGCCGGGGACGGCCCGGTGAGCAAATCGTGACCAGCGGCGAGACCCTGGCCGCAGGCCTGCGGCTAACGGGCCTTCTTGCCGCCGAAGCCGAGCCACCAGGCCCCGCCCAGCAGGACCAGGCCGACGACGAGTGCGACGCCGATACGCAGCGGGTGGTGCCCGGTGGAGCCGTTCACGTGGCCGGGAATGAAGCTGGGAAGTGAGCCGGCCGCGGTCGTCAGGTAGATCAGGGCCAGGATGATCAGCAGGATGCCGATGATGGCGAGAATCAGGGCGCCGATGCGCTTCCCCGACGAGCGCGTGCCTGATTCGGTGACAGTACTCACGTGATCCTCCTAGAGATATGCAGGCCTGGCCCGGCTGCCACCCCTTCGGCCCGCCCATAGCTGTAACGGCCGAACGCTACTACGGGATCCGGGCCGCTGCGGCGCGTCCTAAAAGCCCTAAAGCAAAATCTATCCCCGTGTTTGGGTAGGTCCCCGTTCCCCGGGCGCGCCCTGCTTTCCCGAGAGTACGCCGGAAAGGTTAACGGCGTACGGCGGTGCTGGCCCGGCGCGCTGCCGGCGCGCCGCGGTCCCCGCCCGGCGTGTTACCGGCGCGCCTCGCGGCGGGTGCGCAGGAAATCACGGACCACGAACTCGCCGAGCCGCTCGGGCACCGCGTGCAGTACCCGGCCGCCGTTGCGCCGGGCCACCTCGTTCACGAAGTCGGTCAGCCGCTCGTCCTCGGCCAGCATGAACACGTTCAGCGACGCGTGCCGCCGGGTCATCTTGTCCACCTCGGCCAGCGTGAGCTGGATCGTTTCCGGCGCAGGAGGCCAGTCGAACCACGACCGCCCGTCACGGCGCAGGTGCGCGGTGGGCTCGCCGTCGGTCACGATGAGGACCACCGGGTCATGCTCGGGACGCCGGTCCAGGTAGCGCCCGGCCAGCACCAGCGCGTGATGCAGGTTGGTGCCCTGGACCATGTCCCAGCCCAGCCCGGCCAGGTCGGTCTCACGCAGCTCCCTGGCGTAGTTCGAGAATCCGATGACCTGGATGGAGTCCTGCGGGAACCGGCTGCGCACGAGTGCGTGCAGGGCCAGCGCGGTCTGCTTGGCCGCGCCCCAGGTGCCGCGCAGCGCCATCGAGTAGGACAGGTCGACCAGCAGGCACACGGCCGCGGCCGCGCGCCGCTGCGTCTCCCCGACCTCGAAGTCGCGGCCGGACAGCCGGACCCGGGGCGGGTCACCTTCCCCGTGGCCAGGGTCCTCGCCCTGGCGCGGCCGGAAGGTGCCCGCGTCGCGCAGCAGCGCGTTGCGCACCGTCGCCGGCGCGTCGATGGCCTGCTCGTCGCCGAACTGCCAGCGGCGGGTGGCGCCGGTGTACTCCCCGGCCTGCCCCGCGTCCCGCTGCTCGTGGTCGCCGTAGCCGCCCTCGGGCAGGTCCGCGAAGACCCGGCGCAGTGCGGTCTCGCCCAGCCGCCGCACCGCTTTCGGGGTGAGCTCCAGCTGGCCGGCGTTGCGCTCCAGGTAGCCCTGGCGTTCCAGCTCGCGCTCGGTCTGCCGGAGGGCGTCCATGTCGTCCACGGCCTGGCGGCCCAGGGCCCGCCGGATCGCGGCCTCGTCGATGTCGTCCAGGCGCGCCCCCGGATAGTCCTGGCGCAGCTCCGCCTCCAGGTCGGCGAGGTCGGCCAGGTCGGCCAGGGCAGTGGTGGCGTCGCCCAGGCCGAGCGGCTCGTCGCCGCTCATCGGGTCGCCCGACCAGGCCGCCGTGTCCATCTCCGGCCGCCGGGCGCGCAGCGCGTCGGACAGCCGGGACATCTCCGCGGCCAGCCCGGCGTCCTGCAGCGTCTGCTCCATCAGCGCGGCCAGCTCGTCGCGCTGCCCCTCGGTCAGCGAGCCGAGCAGCCGCTGCGCCGCGGTGGCCCGGCGGACCAGGGAGTCGACGAGCTCCTCCAGGTCAGCCGGGTTCTCCGGGAACATCTCCCCGTACTGCTCCATGAAGCGGTCGAAGTCGGCCTGGGTGTGCTGGCCCCGGGCGTCCGCCTCCAGCATCTGGTTCAGGTCGGCCAGCATGTCCTTGACCCGCTGCATGGCCTCGGGGTCCGGCTGCTGCAGCACCTCCTTCATGCCGCGGAACTGGCTGTCCAGGACCTCGCTGCGGAGCAGGTCCTTGAGCCGCTCGAACGTCTCCCGGGCGGCCTGGCTGCGCCAGTTGTAGTCGGCCAGCCTGCGGATGGCCTGGGAGGTGTCCGACGGCAGCGCGTCCAGCTCGTCCTCGCGCAGCCGGGCCTCGTCGCCAGGGTCGGGGAACAGCTCGGCCCGCTCCTGGCCCACCGCCGTGTCCAGCAGCGCCCGCGCTTCCTCCAGGATGCCGTCCAGCCGGCCGCGGCTGCGGACCTCCCGCTGCCGCTCGCGGACCCGGCGCAGCAGGTCATCCAGGCCACGCCGGCCGTTCACGCCGCGGCGCAGCAGGTCACGCAGGGCACTGGACGGGTCGGCGCCGTCGAGCACCGCGTCGCCCAGCTCGTCCAGGGCGCCGCGGGCGTCGAACGGCGGCGCCAGCGGATCGGGGCCGTCGTGGTACTCGCCATACCGGTAGCCGCTCACAGCAGGGGCCTGCCTTTCACGTGCCGGGCCGGGCAGCCAGGCGAGCCGGGCACCTCATGTCCGGTAGACCGCACTGCCGTCGATCACGTCCTTGGACAGCCGCCGCATCAGGTACAGGCCCTCCAGCGCGAACTCCAGCGCCGCTGCGGCCTCGCCGAACGACTCGCCGCCGTCCATGCCCAGCCGGTCCATGATCCGGGCCAGGCCGGGCACCTCGCCGATCCGGTTCAGCAGCGTGGCCGCCGGCACCAGGTCGCCGGTCTCGACCGAGCCGCCTTCCTCGAACGTGGCCAGCAGCCCGCTCAGGTCGGCGCTGCCCAGCCGGGACCGGAACGTGTCCGCGATGGCCCGCCGGAGCAGGTGCTCGAGCACCTCGGTCTCCCGGCCTTCCTCGCTGACCTCGAACTCCACCTTGCCGCGCAGGCTGCCCACGATCGGCGGCAGGTCGCAGATCCGGGCCACCGGCTGCGCCTCCCCGGTCAGCGCGGCCCGGCGGACGGCGGAGGCGGCCACGGACTCGGAGGCGGCGATCGCGAACCGGGCCGAGACCCCGGACCGCGAGTCGACCGCGGGTGAGGACCGGACCAGCCGGGTGAACCGCGCGATGACCTCGACCAGGTGCTCGGGCAGGTCCGCGCCGGGGTCGGCGCCATCCCACGCGATCAGCGCCTCCTGCTGGGCCAGCGCGAGTTCCTCGTCCAGCGTGAGCGGGTAGTGGGTGCGGATCTCCGCGCCGAAGCGGTCCTTCAGCGGGGTGATGATCCGGCCGCGGTTCGTGTAGTCCTCCGGGTTGGCGCTGGCCACCAGGACCAGGTCCAGCGGCAGCCGCAGCGCGTAGCCACGGACCCCGATGTCCCGTTCCTCCAGCACGTTGAGCAGGGCGACCTGGATCCGCTCGGCCAGGTCGGGAAGCTCGTTGAGGCAGAAGATGCCGCGGTTGGTCCGGGGGACCAGGCCGAAGTGGATCGTCTCCGGGTCGCCCAGCGTCCGGCCCTCGGCCACCTTGACCGGGTCGATGTCCCCGATCAGGTCACCGACGCTGGTGTCCGGGGTGGCCAGCTTCTCGCCGTAGCGCTCACTGCGGTGCCGCCACGTGACCGGCAGGTCGTCGCCCAGTTCCGCGGCCAGGCGCTGGCAGCGTGCGCAGACGGGCTGGTAGGGGTGGTCGTTGATCTCACAGCCCTCGACCGCGGGCGTCCAGTCGTCGAGCAGGACGGACAGGGTCCGGATCAGGCGCGTCTTGCCCTGGCCCCGCTCGCCCAGCAGGATCGTGTCGTGCCCGGCCAGCAGGGCCCGCTCCACGTGGGGGAGCACGGTCTGGTCGAACCCGACGATCCCGGGGAACCTCTCCTCGCCGGCGCGCATCCTGGCCAGCAGGTTGCGGCGGATTTCCTCTTTGACGGTCTCGAACTCGTGCCCGCTGGCGCGCAGCCCGCCGAGGGTCGTGGCGGCGGGGCGGGGCGGGGTTCCGTCGGCTGCATGGGTCTCGTTGTCTGGCTGCACCATTTCACATTACGTCCCCGCCGCCGGATCGCGTTCCGCGACCACATGCCCGCCGCCGGATCGCGTTCCGCGACCACATGCCCGCCGCCGGATCGCGTTCCGCGACCACGCCCCGCCGCCGGATCGCGTTCGCGACCACATGCCCGCCGCCGGCAGCGCTCGCATGTCACCGGGGATGCCACACTGCAAGGCATGGCGATGACCTCCCCCTCCGTGAGCGCCGGCGACGTGGCCGCTGCCCGCGAGGTGCTCCGCGACATCCTCCCCCCGACCCCGCTGCTGCATTCCCGGGTCCTGTCCGAGCGGCTCGGCGGCCCGGTGTTCCTGAAGTGCGAGAACCTGCAGCGCACCGGGTCGTTCAAGGCCCGCGGCGGCTATCTGCGGATCTCCCGGCTCAGCGAGGAGGAACGGGCCCGTGGCGTGGTGGCGGCCAGCGCCGGCAACCACGCCCAGGGGGTGGCGTTCGCCGCCGAGATGCTCGGCGTGAAAGCCACCGTGATCATGCCGGAGGGCGCCCAGCTGCCCAAGATCGAGGCGACCCGGGGGTACGGGGCGGAGATCATCATGCGCGGCGCGACCGTGGACGACGCGGTGGATTACGCGCGTGAGTACGCGGCCGAAACCGGCGCGGTGCTCATCCACCCGTTCGATCACCCGGACATCGTCGCGGGCCAGGGCACCCTCGGCCTGGAGATCCTGGACCAGTGCCCGCAGGTCCGCACGGTCGCGATCCCCGTCGGCGGGGGCGGCGTGGCCGCGGGGGTCACGGTCGCGGTCAAGTCCGCCGACCCGTCGATCGCCGTGGTCGGCGTCCAGGCCGAGGCGGTCGCGGCCTACCCGGCTTCGCTGGCCGCCGGCCACCCGGTCCGGGTCCAGCCCGCCGCGACCATGGCCGACGGCATCGCGGTCTGCCTGCCCGGGGACATCCCGTTCGGGATCATCTCCGCCTACGGCGACCACGTGGTCACGGTGTCCGAGGAGAGCCTGTCCCGGGCCCTGCTGCTCTGCCTGGAGCGCGCCAAGCAGGTGGTCGAGCCGGCCGGCGCGGCCGCCGTGGCCGGGCTGATGGAGTACTCCGGCATGTTCGAGCCGCCGGTGGTGGCCGTGCTGTCCGGCGGCAACATCGACCCGCTGCTGCTGTCCAAGGTGCTGCGCAACGGGCTGGCCGCGGCCGGCCGTTACCTGACGTTCCGGTGCCGGATCCCGGACCGCCCCGGCGGGCTGGCCGGGCTGCTGGGGGCGGTGGCGGGCCTGGGCGCGAACGTGCTGGACGTGATGCACGAGCGGATCACGCCGCGGCTGCGGGTTGACGAGGTTGAGGTGCTGCTCCAGGTCGAGACACGCGGCCCCGCGCACTGCGACGACGTGATCAGCGAGCTGCGCCAGGCCGGCTATCACCTGATGTTCCGGTGAGCCGGCCGGCGCGGCCGGGCTAGAGGTTGCCCCGGCGGGCCTGCTCCCGCTCGATGGCCTCGAACAGCGCCTTGAAGTTGCCCTTGCCGAAGCCGTCCGAGCCGTGCCGCTCGATCAGCTCGAAGAACACCGTGGGCCGGTCCTGCACCGGCTTGGTGAAGATCTGCAGCAGGTAGCCGTCCTCGTCCCGGTCGGCCAGGATGCGCAGCTCACGGAGGGTCTCGACGGCCACCCGGGTCGCCCCGGCCCATTCGCCGAGGGTGTCGTAGTAGCTGTCCGGGGTGTCGAGGAACTCCACGCCCGAGGCCTTCATGGCCCGCACCGTGTCCACGATGTCGTCGCAGGTCAGCGCGATGTGCTGGACACCGGGGCCGCCGTAGAACTCCAGGTACTCGTCGATCTGGGACTTCTTTTTGCCCGCGGCGGGCTCGTTGATGGGGAACTTGACCGTCCGGGAGCCGTCCGCCACCACCTTGCTCATCAGCGCGGAGTACTCGGTGGCGATGTCGTCGCCGACGAACTCCTTCATGTTGGTGAAGCCCATCACGCGCTGGTAGAAGCCGACCCACTGGTCCATCCGGCCCAGTTCCACGTTGCCGACGCAGTGGTCGACGGCGGTGAACAGCGGCCGGGCGGGCGGCGCGACGACCGGCCGGGCGGCGGTGTACCCGGGCAGGTACGGGCCGCTGTAGGAGGACCGCTCCACGAGCGTGTGCCGGGTGTCCCCGTAGGCCGCGATGGTGGCCAGGACGACCTTGCCCTGCTCGTCCTCCACGACGCGCGGTTCCTCCAGGCCGCGTGCCCCGCGGCTCGTCGCGTACTCATACGCGGCCTCGGCCGACTGCACGCCGAGAGCCAGGTCGATCACGCCGTCGCCGTGCGCGGCCACGTGCCGCCCCAGCCCGGTGCCGGCCCGTACCGGGCCGCGCAGCACGAACCGTGCCTGCCCGGACTCGAGCACGTAGGCGGCCTCGTCCCGGCACCCGGTCTCGGGGCCGCGGTAGGCCACGCAGCGCATCCCGAACGCGGTCGAGTAGTAATGCGCGGCCTGGCGCGCGTTGCCCACGGCGAACACGATCGCGTCCATGCCGGTGACCGGGAACTCGTCGGTAGCAGCCATCGCATGCTCCAGTGCTCGTGAGGGTATTGGGAGCAGGATGTGTCCGGCATGGCAGAGTGTGCAACACTGGCTTGATTCGCTAGACAATTTGTATATTCCTCAACGGAACTTATCGGGGCAGCTGTACAGCCTGACCGGGATACCGGCGTGCTGACGGAAGAGGTGGTCTCCGGTGATCGACAGCCTGGACGCGCGGCTCATCGGCCTGCTGGCCGCCGAGCCCCGGGTCGGCATGCTCGAGGCGTCCCGGCGGCTGGGCGTGGCACGCGGCACGGTCCAGGCCCGGCTGGACCGGCTGCTGGCCCACGGCGTGATCACCGGGTACGGCCCGGACGTGGACCCGGTGGCGCTGGGGCACGGCGTGACCGCCTTCGTCACGCTGGAGATCCGCCAGCCCGGCGGGCACGACCCGGTGGCGGGACGGCTGGCCGCGATCCCGGAGGTGCTGGAGGCGCACACGATCACCGGCTCGGCCGACATGCTGTGCCGGGTGGTGGCCCGGACCAACGCCGACCTGCAGCGGGTCATCGACGCGATCCTGGACGCGGCCGGGGTGGTGCGGGCCTCCACGGTGATCGCGCTGGCCACGCCGCTGCCCTACCGGGTGCTGCCCCTCGTGCACTCGGTCGCTGCGGAGAATTCCCGGGGCCCCGCCTAGCCGGCCGGCGGTGTCACTCCCGCCAGTTCGCAGGCCGTCTCGAGCACGATGTCGTGCAGTTCGGCCGGGGCGCCGGAGTCCTTCTCGAACAGCATGCACGAGATGCCCACCGAGACCACGGCCACCGACGCCCGGACGCGGTCGCGCAGCGGGGCGTCCGGGCCCGCCAGCAGATCGCGCAGGGTCTCGAACTGGGTCCGGAACAGCTTCTTGCGGTCCTGCTCGCCCTCGGTCATCAGGTGGTGCACCGCGGCCTGGTTCTGCTCCAGGAAGCGCAGCACGCCCAGGCGGCGCCCGACGATCCTGCTGTAGCGGTCGAGGATGAGGGCCCGGTTCTCGCTGGTGCCGGGGTGGGCCCGGCCCCAGGCGATCAGCTCGTCCAGCTCGGTCACGTAGTCCTCGGTGAAGCTGCGGACGATGTCCTCTTTGGACTTGAAGTGGTAGTAGAGGGCGGCCTTGGTCACGCCGAGGCGCTCGGCGATCTCCCGCAGCGAGGTCTTCTCGTAGCCCTCCTCCGCGAACAGCTCGAGGGCCACGGACTGGATCCGGCCCCGGGTCTCTCCCCGGGGCCGCCGCCCTCCTGGCTGGCCCGCCTCGCCGTCCATCGTCACATCCGCCCTCTGCTGATCCGCCCTCTGCTGATCCGCCCTCTGCTTGATCGGCCCCGTGCTTGTCGGCCCTGTGCTTGTCGGCCCTGTGCTGATTGGCCCTGCGCGCTCGCTCGCCGGCCCTCTAAACTTACTTGACGCCCGGTTAGTGAGCGTCTTAGCCTGGCCTCGTCATACTAGCCGGTCGGCAAGTAAGTAGCCATGATCAGTGGGGTCGGGCATGACAGACACGCAAGCCGCGCCCGCGGCACCGGGCGCCAGTCCTGACCCCGGCACGGGCATGCGCCGGGAGGTGCTCGTGGTGCTGCCAGGGCTGCTCCTGGCCATCATGCTCGCCATGCTCGACCAGCTCATCGTGGGCACCGCGCTGCCCCGCATCGTGGGCAGCCTGGGCGGCGTCGCGCACCTGTCCTGGGTCGTCACCGCCTACGTGCTGGCGTCCACGATCACGACCCCGCTGTACGGGAAGCTCGGCGACATGTACGGCCGGAAGAAGCTGTTCATGACGGCTATCGTGATCTTCCTGGCGGGTTCGGCAGCGGCCGGGCTGTCCCAGTCGATGGCCGAGCTCATCACGTTCCGCGCCATCCAGGGACTCGGCGCGGGCGGCCTGATGGTGAGCGCCATCGCGATCATCGGTGACCTGGTCTCGCCCCGCGAGCGGGGCCAGTACATGGGCTACATCATGGCCGTGATGATGATCGCCACGATCGGGGGCCCGCTGCTGGGCGGCTGGATCACCGATACCTTCTCCTGGCGCTGGATCTTCTACATCAACCTGCCGATCGGCGGCGCGGCCCTGGCCTACCTGGCCGCGACCCTGCACCTGCCCCGGCGCAGGATCAAGCACCGGGTGGACTACCCGGGCGCCGTGGTCCTGGCCGTGGCCACCACCGCGATCGTTCTCGTCTCCACCTGGGGCGGCAGCCAGTACGCCTGGACGTCCCCGCAGATCCTCGGCCTGGGCGCGGTGGCCCTGGCGGCCGTGGCCGCGTTCATCATGATCGAGTCGCGCGCGGCTGAGCCGATCCTGCCGCTGCACATCTTCCGCAACCGGAACTTCTCGCTGGTCACCGGGCTGAGCTTCCTGGCCGGGCTGGCCATGTTCGGCGCGATCACGTTCCTGCCGCTGTACCAGCAGACCGTGCAGGGCGCCTCGCCGACCGTCAGCGGCCTGCTGCTCACGCCCATGATGGTCGGCGTGATGATCACCTCGCTGATCGCGGGCCAGATCACCACCCGGACCGGCCGGTACAAGGCGCTGCCGATCCTCGGAGCGGCGGGCATGACCATCGGCATGTGGCTGCTGTCCCTGCTCGGGGTGGACACCAGCCGGGTCACCTCCGGCCTGTACATGGTGGTGCTGGGCCTCGGCATGGGCTTCCTCATGCAGATGACCACGCTGATCGCGCAGAACAGCGTGCAGCCCCGCGACATCGGCGTGGCCAGCAGCTCTCGGCTGTTCTTCCAGCAGATCGGCGGCTCGATCGGGGTGTCGGCGTTCGGCGCCATCTTCGCCCGGCGGCTGACCGGCGCGCTGACCTCGGTGTCGCCCGGGATGCACCTGTCCACCAGCGGCGGCCAGTTCGATCCGGCCACGGTCCGGTCGCTGCCCGCGGCGATCCAGCACGACGTGTACCACGCGGTCGCGTACGCAATCCACGGGGTGTTCCTGTGGGCCATCCCGGCCGCGGCCCTGGCCTTCGTCCTGGCCTGGTTCATCAAGGAGGTGCCGCTGCGGGGCCGCACCGCCCCCGGCGACGCCGAGACCGCCGCCCCCGAGCTGGTCGCATAACAACGGCGCGGTGCATTGTGTGCGTCATCACACACAATGCACCGCGCTGATGCGGCCGGGGGTTAGCCGCCGATGTAGGGGACGGCCTCCAGGATCTCCACCTTGGCCGCCCGGCCGTTCGGCAGCGTGTACGTGGCCGAGTCGCCGATCTTCTTGCCGTTGATCGCGCTGCCCAGCGGCGAGCGCGGCGAGTAGACGTCGATCGGCGCGCCGCTCTCCTCCCGTGAGGCCAGCAGGAAGGTCACCTCGTCGTCGTCGCCGTCGAACCGGATGGTCACCGTCATTCCCGGCCCGACTACCCCGTCTGTCCGCGGTGGCTCACCCACCTTGGCGTGCTGCAGGATGTGCGCGAGCTGGATGATCCGGCCCTCGATCTTGCCCTGTTCCTCCTTGGCGGCGTGGTAACCGCCGTTCTCCCGCAGGTCGCCCTCGTCCCGGGCGGCTTCGATCTTCTTGGCGATGTTGACCCGCCCCGGCCCCGAGAGGTAATCCAGCTCCGTCTTGAGCCGGTCGTACGCCTCCTGGGTGAGCCAGGTAAGGCTGTCGTTGTTTGTCTCGGTCACGGGTACTCCTTGCCTGCAGTGCGGACGCTCGGATCCGCGTGAGCCGTGCGCGGCTCCTCGGGGGTAATCCTTCGAGGCTAACAAGGCCTGGCGCATACGTCGCCCCTCATGAGTTCCGAGTGGGCCGGGCCTGACGCCGCGGCGTCATCAGAGCCCGCCACTATACGGGAATGTCATCACCGGGCCAGCGCGTTGTCCTGCACAATGTTCTGTCGGCGAGGTACTGCCCCGGGGGCACCTGCTGGGAGGCCCAGCCGGGGGAGCCCGGACGGTGAGCCCGGCCGGGTAAGCCGGGCCGGCCAGCAGAGCGCCGTTCCTACTGACCATCCCGGTGCCGAGGGGAATCCGCTTGCCTGCCGCCACGAATGATCCGGTGGTCCCGCCGCCTGAGCCGTTGCGGCTGATGGCCGTGCACGCCCACCCCGACGATGAGTCGAGCAAGGGCGCCGCCACGATGGCCCGCTACGTCCGGGAGGGCGCGGAGGTCATGGTGGTCACGCTGACCGGCGGTGAGCGTGGTGACATCCTGAACAAGGCCATGGAGCGGCCGGAGGTCCGGGAGAACCTGCCCCGGATCCGGCGTGAGGAGATGGCCCGGGCCCGTGAGATCCTCGGCGTGCACCAGCAATTCCTCGGATTCGTCGATTCCGGGCTGCCCGAGGGTGACCCGCTGCCCCCGCTGCCGGACGGCTGTTTCGCGCTGCAGCCTCTCGACGTGGCGGCCGCGCCGCTGGTGCGCGCGGTCCGCGAGTTCCGGCCGCACGTGATCCTGACCTATGACGAACGGGGTGGCTACCCGCACCCGGATCACATCAAGACTCATGAGGTCGCGGTGGAGGCGTTCGAGGCGGCCGCCGACCCGGACCGCTACCCGGGGACCGGGAACCCGTGGCAGCCGCTCAAGCTGTACTACTTCGCCACGTTCCACAAGGACCGCATCATCGCGCTGCACGAGGAGATGCTGCGCCGGGGCCTGGAGTCGCCCTACGCCGAGTGGTTCCAGCGCTCGGAGGAGCGGGAGGCCGGCCGCAAGCCGGTGGAGATCACCAGCCGGGTCCAGTGCGCCGACTACTTCCCGGTCCGGGACCAGGCGCTGCTCGCGCACGCCACCCAGATCGACCCGGAGAGCTCGTGGTTCGCCTGCCCGGTGGAGGTGCAGCGCACGGCCTGGCCCACCGAGGACTACCATCTAGCTAGGTCGGTGGTGGACACCGATCTCCCCGAGGACGACCTGTTCGCGGGGGTACGGGAGAGGGTGACCCAGTGAGTGTCGCGGCCGCGTCGAGCACCGCCAGCCAGGTGTACCCGGGGCTGGCCGGTTTCCTCGTGGTCGCCGGCATGGGCCTGGCCCTGTACTTCCTGTTCCGCTCGCTGAACAAGCAGCTGCACAAGATCGCCCCGGGGCAGCCGTCGAGTGCGCCCCCCGGCCGGTCCCGCCCGCCGCGGCCCGGCCTCGCGGCCTACCGGGCCATGCAGGCCGACCGGGCCAGGCAGGCGCAGGCCAGCGCGCCCGATCAGCCCGGTTCCAGCCCGGGCGGCTGACCCAGCCGCCAGTGACCCAGCCGCCAGTGACCCAGCCGCCCGTCAGCTAGCCTGCCAGCTCCAGGCCGAAGGCCAGCAGCGTGAACCCGGGCACCGGCTGCCAGTCGCGCTCGGGCATGCGGCGGAACCCGGCCTCGGTGTAGAGATGCTGCGCGGCGTGCATGGTCGTCTGGGTGCACAGCACCAGGCGCCGCATCCCGCGGTCCCTGGCCCGGTCGGTGACCTCCGTCAGCAGGGCCCGGCCCACGCCGCGCCCGCGGGCCTGCGGCGTCACCGCCAGCGCCCTGACCTCCGCCTCGTCCGGTCCCCGCACCACGTGCCCGGCGTGCGGAGGCGGCTGCAGCATGACGGTGCCGAGGATCGCGCGGGATTCACTCTCGACCGCGACCAGGATCTCGCCGGTCCCGTCGTGACCCAGTGTGCGGAGCGTCTCGCCGTAGTTCGAGGCGTCGGCGAGGAATCCGCCCGCCTCGTAGGCCGCCACCCGCAGGTCCCCGATCTCGGCCAGCTCGCCGGGCCGGGCGTCGCGCACGATCACCCGCGAACTGTACCTACCCCGCCGGGCGGGTGAGCAGGCCGCCCAGCGCCTTCCTGATCGGCGGCCGGGAACCGAACACCAGCAGGAACAGGGCCTCACGGGCCAGCCGCTGCGCGTCCTGGCCAGCCAGGATCGCGCTGGAGCCCTGGCTGACCACCAGCGCCGCGGTCGCACGGAGCGCCAGCTCGCAGGCGGCGGCGCGCGCCCCGGGCATGGCGCCCGGCCCGGCGGAGTCCAGCGCCGTCCGGCCCCGGGCCAGCTGCTCGTCGAGCGGCCCCGGCCCGATCAGCTCGCAGCAGCGCGCGGCCAGGCCCAGCGCGAGTGAGCCGTTCGCCCGGAGGCCGGCCGCGTCCCGGCTGGGCCATTCGGCGAAGGGCAGGGTGGCGGTTACCCGCTCCCGGGGGACACGGTGGCCCGCGAAGCTGAGCTGCACGGTGGAACTGGCCATCACCGCCACCATCGGCAGCGGCTCCGCGGTCAGGGAGGTCCCGTCACCGGCCCCGCCCGCCGCCCCCGCCCCGCGGGCGGTGACATCGAGGAGGGCCCAGACGATGGTGCCGTCCTCCTGCCGGGCGGCGATGTGCAGCGTGTCGATGTACCCCCAGCCGGTGACCCACGGCGACACGCCGTCGAGCACGTAGCCGCCTGCGGTGGCGCGGGCGCGCAGCCGGGGCGGGCCTGGCAGCAGGCCGGCCAGGGCCACCCCGGCCCGCCGTTCACCCCGGCACAGCGGCCCGAGCATCTCCTGCCGCAGCGCGGCGGGACCGCCTGCGACGGCGCGGACCACGCCGTGGTGCTGCATCCACACGAACGTGGTGGACAGGCACGCCCCGGCCAGGATCTCGATGACCTGGCAGGCCAGCGGGAACGGCACGTCCTGGCCGCCTGCCTCCCGCGGGCCGGCCAGCCCGTAGAAGCCCCCGGCGGCGAGCAGGCCGAGATGCTCCGGCGGTACCCGCTGGCTGGCTTCCACGGCCATCGCGGCGGGGGCGAAGACGCTGGCCAGCTCGCGGGCGCGGCGGATCCACACGCTGTCATCCGGCATGACGACAGCCTGCCACGCGCAGCCGGCCGGGCCCCGTGCCGCGCGGGCCGCGCGTTCGGGGCTATTGTGTCCCCGGTCGTTGCTACCGTCGATCGTGAGCATGGTGCGGCCCGCCCGGGCCGGCGGGCAGGGAGCGGCGGGCATGCTGGTCATCCACGGAATCTGGACCCGGGGTGCGCTCTGCCTGTGGGCTGAGGATTCCGCCCTCCCGGCTGTGCCGCCGGCCCCGCCTGGCGGCCGGGCCTCCCGGGCGGCCCGGCCGCACCCCTTCGCGGCCGTCCCCGATGTCGTAGCCGACGCGCTCGCCGTGCTGGGTGACGGCCCGCGTGACCTGGCCGGCAAGGCGGCCGCTGACGAGCTCAGCCTGTGGCTGCCGTCGGCGGGGCCGGGGCCCGCGTCCTCGCCCGAGCTGATCAGGCCGGCCGGCCGGGACGAGGATGGCGCCGGTCGCGGGCCGGGCCGCGGCCGCGGCGCCGCGCTGGGCTGCTGGCGGGTCCCGGCGCTGGCCTTCAGCCCGGCCGCCGCGCTCGCGATCCTGGCCGCCCTGGATCCGGCCGCTGCCCCTCCTGGCGGGGCCAGCCACCCGGACCTGGCCGCCGGGGGCTCGGTGGTCTACTGGGCGGCCGTGGCCCGGTTCGCGGCTGACCTGTGCAGCAGGGGACGGGTCCTGCCCGGCCTCAGCCAGGGCAGCGACGGGTGGACCGCGTCGTGGCGGACGGTGCTGACCGGCCCGGACGCCCCGCGGGCTGCGGAGCTGGCCGCGGCCATGCCGCCGTTGTGCCGCGCCGGCGAGGCCGGGGGTGAGCCGCCCGGGGCCCTGCTGGCCGGTGCGCTGGACGCGCTGGCCGACGCATCGGCCCGGGGCGAGCTGGGCAAGGCCGGGCCGGCGGGCTGGGTTGCGCTCGCGCCGCGCCGGGGACGGCGCCCGGCCCGTGTCCCGGTGCCGGAGCGCTGGGCAGCCGGCCTGGCCGGCCCGGACGCCGAGGTCGAGGTGGCCACCGCGCAGGACGAGGCCGAGGCGGCCGAGCTGGCCGCCGGCCTGGACGCGTGGCGCGCCGCCGCCCAGGCGCCGGCCGGCCCCGTGCGCACGTGCTTCCGGCTGGTGGAGCCCGCGCATCCCGAGACCGGTCCCGGCGACGGCCAGGCGGCCGGGCCTCCCGGCGGCCAGGCCGCCGGGCCGCCGGGCGCCCAGCCCACCGTGCCGGCTGACAGCCCGTGGCACGTCGAGTTCGCCCTGCAGTCAGCCGAGGATCCCAGCCTGATGCTGGCCGCAGGCGACGTGTGGGCGGGCACCGGCGGCTGGTCACCGGGCGGGATCACCCGCCCGGATGAGGAACTGCTGGCCGGGCTGGGCGCGGCCGCGCGGCTGTTCGGTGAGCTGGACGACGCGCTGCGGGAGCCGGCGCCCGCGGCGGTGGCGCTGGACACCGCGGGGGCGTTCCGGTTCCTGAAGGAGACCGGCCCGCTGCTGTCCGGAGCCGGGTTCGGCGTGCTCCTGCCGGACTGGGCCCGCAAGGCCAGGCTCGGCCTCAAGCTCACCTCCCGGGGTGTCGGCGGCGGCTCCGCGGCGGCCCCGGCGTCCGCCGGGGCCGCGGGCGGCACGGGCTTCGGCCTGAACGACCTGGTCGAGTTCCGCTACGACCTGGCCGTCGGCGACACCACGCTGGACGCCGGTGAGCTCGCCGAGCTGGCCCAGCTCAAGATTCCCCTGGTCCGGGTCCGCGGGCAGTGGGTGGAACTGGACGACCGGAACCTGCAGGCCGCGCTGACGTTCATGGAGCGCGGCCGCGAGGGCGTGATGCGGGCCGGCGACGTCCTCGTGGCCGGTTTGCGCGGCCCGGAGGAGGATCTCGAGGTCACCGCGGTCGCGGCGGACGGCTGGCTGGGCGACCTGCTGTCCGGGCAGGCCGACCGGTCGCTGACCCCGGTGACCCCCCCGGCTTCCTTCCGTGGTGACCTGCGCCCGTACCAGGAGCGTGGCCTGGCCTGGCTGTCTTTCCTCGGCGACCTGGGCCTGGGCGGGATCCTGGCCGACGACATGGGGCTGGGCAAGAGCGTGCAGACGCTGGCGCTGCTGGATCGCGAGCGGGCGCAGCGCGGTGAGCCGGCCGGGGTGCCAGCGGCCGGGGTGCCCGGAACCCAGGCGGCAGAGCCCGGTCCGACCCTCCTCATCTGCCCCATGTCGCTGGTCGGGAACTGGCAGCGTGAGGCGGAGCGGTTCACCCCGGACCTGGCCGTCCACGTGCACCATGGCTCGGACCGGCTGTCCGGCGCCGGGCTGCATGCCGCGGTGACCGGGGCGGACCTGGTCATCACGACGTACGCGCTGGCCGCCCGGGACCGCGAGGCGCTGGCCGCGGTGCCGTGGCGGCGGGTGGTGTGCGACGAGGCGCAGAACATCAAGAACGCGGGCACCCGGCAGGCCCGGGCGGTGCGCGCCCTGCCCGCCCGGTCCCGTCTCGCGCTGACCGGTACCCCGGTCGAGAACCACCTCGGCGAGCTGTGGTCGATCATGGAGTTCACCAGCCCCGGGCTGCTCGGCCCGGCCGAGAAGTTCCGGGAGAGGTTCGCGGTCCCGGTGCAGCGGCACGGCGACGAGGAGGCCGCGGACCGGCTCAAGAGGCTGACCGGGCCGTTCATCCTGCGGCGGGTCAAGACCGATCAGTCGATCATCTCCGACCTGCCGGACAAGGTCGAGATGAAGATCTGGTGCACACTCACCCCGGAGCAGGCTTCGCTGTATCAGGCGACCGTGACCGACATGCTGGCCCGGATCGACGCCGCCGAGGCCGACATCGAGCGCCGCGGCCTGGTGCTGGCCACCATGGCCAAGCTCAAGCAGGTCTGCAACCATCCGGCGCACTTGCTCGGTGACGGCTCACGGCTGCCCGGCCGGTCCGGCAAGCTGGCCCGGCTGGAGGAGATCTGCGACGAGATCGTCGCGGCCGGGGACAAGGCCCTGTGCTTCACCCAGTACGCCGAGTTCGGCCGGGTGCTTCAGCCCTATCTGGCCGCCCGGCTCGGCTGCCCGGTGCTCTACCTGCACGGCGGCACGGCCAAGAAGACCCGGGACGCGCTGGTCGCGGAGTTCCAGGAGGCCGCCGAGCCGGCTGTCTTCCTGCTCTCGCTGAAGGCCGGCGGCACGGGGCTGAACCTCACCGCGGCCAGCCATGTCATCCACTTCGACCGGTGGTGGAATCCGGCCGTGGAGGATCAGGCCACCGACCGGGCCTTCCGCATCGGGCAGCGCAAGGACGTCCAGGTCCGCAAGTTCGTGTGCGTCGGCACGCTGGAGGAGAGGATCGACGCGATGATCGAGGAGAAGAAGGCACTCGCCGAGCGGATCGTCGGCACGGGGGAAGGCTGGCTCACCGAGCTGTCCACGGCCGACTTGCGCGATGTGCTGGCCCTGGGCCGGGAGGCGGTGCCGGAGTGAGCGAACGCAGCGGCCCGCCCGGCGGGCGCGCCTCGCGGGACACGTCCTGGTGGCATGAGACGTCGGCGCCGCGCCAGGTCGAGAACGGCATCAGGGCCCGCAGCAAGCGGGGCGCGATCGGTGAGCAGTGGTGGTCCCGCCGTTTCGTGGAGGTGCTGGAGTCGCTCGGGATGAGCGGCCGCCTGGCCCGCGGCCGCAACTACGCCCGCCGCGGCCAGGTCATGGAGTTCAAGCTGGGCACCGGGAAGGTCCGGGCCCGGGTGCAAGGCTCGCGGGCCGCCCCGTACCAGGTCCGGATCGGCGTGATGCCGCTGACCACCGCGCAGTGGCGGTCGGTCACGCAGGCGCTCGGCGCGCAGGCGCTGTTCCGGGCCAAGCTGCTGGCCGGCGAGATGCCGCACGAGATCGAGGACGTGTTCGCGGCGTGCGGCACCCCGCTGTTCCCGCGGTCCGCCCGCGATCTGGAGATGTCCTGCTCCTGCCCCGACTGGGGCGTTCCCTGCAAGCACCTGGCCGCGGTCTGCTACGTGCTGGCCGAGCAGTTCGACGACGACCCCTTCGCGATGCTCGCCTGGCGGGGACGCGGCCGGGAAGAAATCCTCGGCGCGCTGCGGGGCCGGCCAGCGGCGCAGGACCCGGGGCCTGGCGGGGTGACGGACCCGGGAGCGAGTTCGTTGCGTGATATAAGCGCGGCCACGCTGGCGCAGTCACTGGAGCGGTTCTGGTCACCAGGGCTGACCCGGGCCCGGCTCCGGGCGGCCCAGGCGGTTCCGGCCAGCGTGCCCGACCTCATGCTCCGCTCGTTCGAGCCGCCCGCGATCCGGGTGCGCGGACAGGACCTGACTGCCCTGCTCACCCCGGCGTACCAGCGGCTCGGCGGGCAGGAGAGCCCGGAATGATGTGCGGTAACGTGTCCGTCGCGCCACAATAAGTTGATCGGTAGCCGTTTGCGGGGAGGGTGCCAGATGGTGCAGAGCATGACCGGGTGCGTGGCATGACGGGCGACACGCGGCCAGCGCAGGTGCCCGCGGCCGAGGTGCCCGCGGATGCGACGCTGGTGGACGTCAGGGAACCGGACGAGTGGACGGCGGGGCACGCGCCCGGGGCGGTGCACATCCCGCTCGGCCAGCTCGGGGCCCGCTACACGGAGATACCGCAGGAAGGCCCGGTGTACGTGATCTGCCGGGCGGGCAGCCGCTCCAACCAGGCCGCGCGCGCGCTGGCCGGGGCGGGCTGGGACGTGGTGAACGTCAGCGACGGGATGACCGGCTGGGCGGCCGCGGGCCGCCCGATGACGAACGAGGACGGCGGCGCACCCTGGGTGGCCTGACGCCGTGGCATGACCACCGGGGCCCTGCCTGCGCATCAGGCCGCGCTCAGGCCAGAACTCCTCCTGGGCCCGGGCCACGCCCGGGGAGCAGTTCGGCTGCGAACGCCCGGGCGGCCGCGGACAGCCGACGCGTGGTGGGGGTGGCCAGCGAGACCCGCCACCGCAGAGCCGGGCCGTCCAGCCCGATCACATCCAGGCCGGCGAGGTCGGCTGCCGACTGCGGGATGAAGGCGATGCCCAGGCCGTTACGGACCAGGCTCGCCGCCGAGGGGAACTCGGTCACCTCGAAGGGCACCCGCCGGTCCAGGCCGGCCGCGGCGAACGCCCGGTCGGCCACCGTGCGGTTGCCCCAGCCAGGCGGGAAGTCCACGAAGTCCTCGCCCGTCAGCTGCTCGAGGGTGACCCCGTGCCGCCCGGCCAGCCGGTGGCGCGGGGCCGCGATGAGGATCAGCGGTTCCTCGCTCAGCGGCTGCAGCCGCAGGCCGGCCGGCGCCTGGCCGGGCAGCGCCACGAGAGCCAGGTCGAGTTCCCCCGCGATCACCTGGGCCGCCAGCCCGGCCGAGCCCGCCGGGGCGTGCCGCAGGTGCACCGACACTCCAGGGTGGGTGGTGTGGAACCGGCCAAGCAGCCCGGCGACGTCCACCGTGCCCATGGACACCATGGTGCCTACCGTGAGCGTGCCGCGCAGGCCCGCCCGGGCCTGCGCTACCGCGTCCCGGGCGGCCTGGGCCGCGGCCAGCGTGGCCCGGGCCTCGGGGAGCAGGGCCTGCCCCGCGTCGGTCAGCGCCACCCGGTGCCGGTCGCGGTCGAACAGCGGCGCCCCGAGTTCCCGCTCCAGGCCCGCGATGGCGCTGGATACCGCGGACTGGACGACATGCAGCCGCCGCGAGGCACGGGTGAACGACAGCTCCTCGGCGACGGCGAGAAAGAACTCGAGGTGGCGGAGCTCCATGCCCTCGATTATCTGCTTTAGAGATGCTCGTTAGCAATAGATTTCGTTTGCATAGATGACCGTGCGAGCCCGATGCTGGAGGGGCCCGCACGTGAAGGAGTGTCCATGTCCGCAATGGCACCCGTGGCCCAGAGGGCCCGGACCCAGCCGGGACGCTCCGCGCCCCGGGCCCGGCACCGGGCCGGGTTCTGGCTCGTCGGCTTCGTGTTCATGGTCACCATGGCCTTCTCGGCGGTGCCCGCGCCCTTGTACGTGCTGTACGCGGCCCGCGACGGGTTCGGCCCGCTGATGATCACGGTGATCTTCGCGGCCTACGCCGTCGGCGTGATCGCCAGCCTGTTCCTGGCCGGGCACCTGTCCGACTGGCTGGGGCGGCGCCGGATGGCCGTCACCGCGGTGGCCGTCAATGTGGCCTCCGGAGTGATCTTCCTGCTCTGGCCCTCGGTGCCCGGCCTGCTGCTGGCCCGGGTGGTGTCCGGCATCAGCGTGGGCATGCTGACCGCCACCGCCACCGCGTACCTGAGCGAACTGGACGCGGCCGGCCGCGGCGGCATGCCCCGCCGCCGCGCCGAGATCATCGCCACCGCGGCCAACCTCGGCGGGATCGGGCTCGGGCCGCTGGTGTCCGGCTTCCTCGCCCAGTACGCGGGAGCCCCGCTGGCCGTTCCGTACCTCGTGTTCGAGGCGCTCATGCTGGGTGGCCTGCTCGCGCTGGCCCTCGTGCCCGAGACCGTGACCCGGCCGCAGTCCCGGCCCCGGTACCGGCCGCAGCGGGTGTCGGTCCCCGCCCGCCACCGCCAGGCGTTCTATGCCGCCAGCGCGGCCGCCGCGGCCGAATTCGCCCTGTTCGGCCTGTTCACGTCGCTGGCCCCCGGGTTCATCGCCGGGACGCTGCACCACACGTCGCACGCCCTGGCCGGGGCGGCCACGTTCGCGGTGTTCGGCGCGGCGGCCCTGGCCCAGATCGCCACGAGCCGCCTGGCGCTGAGGAGCCAGCTGGCCTTCGGGCTGCTGGCCCTGGTCGCGGGGCTGACGGTCATCACCGTGGCGTTCTGGCTGGCGAGCCTGGCGCTGCTGCTGGCCGGCGGGATCGTGGCCGGGAGCGGGGCGGGCGCCGCGTTCAAGGGCAGCGTGACCACGGTGCTGGGCATCGCCCGGCCGCAGGCTCGCGGCGAGGCGCTCGCCGGCCTGTTCCTGGCCGGGTACGCCGGCCTGGCCGTCCCGGTCGTGGCGCTGGGCCTCGCCACCCAGCTGCTCTCCGGCCGGTTGGCGGTGCTGGGATTCGCGGTGCTGCTGGTGGCGGTGGTCGCCCTGGTCAGCAGGCGGCTGCTGAGGGCCTGACCAGGCGGCTCCAGCGCGTCTGTCCTCGCTCACTAGGCTGGAAACAACGCGGCTTCCCGACTTCCCGCCCGACTTCCCGCATAGCGCGGCTTCCCGACTCCCCGGAGAGGAACCATGCACTACGTCAACCTCGGCGCGACCGGCCTGCAGGTATCCCGGATCTGCCTCGGCATGATGAGCTACGGCAACAATTCCCAGCGCCCCTGGGTGCTGGATGAGGACGCGGCGGAGCCGATCGTCCGGGCCGCGGCAGACGGCGGCATCAACTTCTACGACACCGCCGACGTCTACTCGGCCGGGGCCAGCGAGACGGCGACCGGCCGGCTCCTCGGCAAGATGTTCACCCGCGAGGAGGTCGTGGTGGCCACGAAGGTGCACGGCGAGACCATGCCCGGCCCGAACGGCCGCGGCCTGTCCCGCAAGCACATCATGGACTCCATCGACGCGTCGCTGGAGCGCCTCGACATGGACTATGTGGACCTGTACCAGATCCACCGCTGGGACAACGCCGCGCCGATCGAGGAGACGATGGAGGCGCTGCACGACGTCGTCCGGGCCGGCAAGGCCCGCTATATCGGCGCCAGCAGCATGTTCGCGTGGCAGTTCGCGAAGGCCCAGTACGCCGCGTCCGGGCACGGCTGGACGCGGTTCGTGTCCATGCAGAACCACTACAACCTGGTCTACCGTGAGGAAGAGCGGGAGATGATCCCGCAGTGCATCGACATGGGTGTCGGGGTGATCCCGTGGAGCCCGCTGGCGCGCGGGTTCCTGACCGGGACCCGGACCCGCGACGGCGGCAAGCACACGGTCCGGGCCAGCACCGACGCGTTCGGGGACATGCTCTACAGCGAGTCGGCTGACTTCGATGTCGCCGACCGGGTCAGCGAGGTCGCCGCGGCCCGGGGAGTGCCCGCCGCCCAGGTGGCGCTGGCCTGGCTGCTCCACCGCCCGGGGGTGACCGCGCCGATCGTGGGGGCGACCAAGGTCAGCCACCTGCACGACGCGCTCGCTGCCGAGCAGCTTGAGCTATCCGCCGATGAGATGGCCCGGCTGGAGGAGCCTTACGTGCCGCACATCGTGCTCGGGCACGGCTGACAGGGCCGGCGGCGAGGTTGCCTGGGTATTTACGCACCTGAGGACGGTGACCCAGAGCCATAGGGCCGATCCGATCCCGGAAAGCACTAGGCCGCCGGGCGTGCTCATGAACTCCGCAGGTCATGTACGGCGCGACATTTCGAAGCGGTCCAGCCACGCCGGCGGCCCGCGTCGCCAGTGCCACCTGCCCTGGGCCATACACTGACCGAACGTGACCACCTCGCTACCTCACGTATTGAGATCGTTCCTGGTCCCGCGCCGGGCGGCGCTGGAGTCCCTCGCCCTTCTCGCGCTCGCGGCGCCGCTGCCGGTCGTGGCACGGCTGACCGGCGGGACGGGAGTGGCGGTCCTGGCACTCCTCGGCGCTATCACCGGCTTCAGTACCAAGGCCTTCCTGCCAGCGGGCCGGGCGCTCCTCTTGTGCGCCGGGACCGCGGTGCTGGTGGCGGCGGCCACCGCGGCGTACGACCGGCCCGGCTGGCTCGGGCTGATCGTGGCGGCCGCGGCCGTGCTCGGAGGCGCCGCTAACCACCAGTCGTCGGGAGTGCTGAGCATCGCGCCGGCGATGGCCGCCATCGCCGGGACGGCCCCGCTGCACGCGACGTGGGCCGCCGCGGGCGGCTGGGTGCTGGCCGGCGCGATCTACGCCGTGCTCGTCGTGGCACTGCTCCGGGTCAGCGTCAAGCCCAAGCCGGTCGATCTGGCGACTGTCTGGATCCACACCGCGGTGCTCACCGTCCTGTGCGGGGCGGTGGCCGCGGTGTCGGCCGCCTGGCGCCTGCCGCACGGGTACTGGATTATCCTCACCTTCGTCGCCGTGCTGCGGCCCAGCTGGAGCGAGTCGTTCTCCCGTTCCAGGAACCGCCTGACCGGCACGATGGCGGGGGCACTGCTCTCACTGGCGATCGTCGCCATCCTGCCACCCGCCGCGGCGATCGTGACGGCGCTGGCCAGCTCCTACCTGTTCCTGTGCTACACGCTGACCGGGAAGTACGCGCCCGCGGTCGTCTTTTTGACGACCACGATAATCCTGCTGACCTCGGGCGGCCTGGCCAGCGCCGCGGTCCGCCTCGATGAATACCGGATCACCTGGACGTTCGCCGCCATCGTGGTCGCCGCCGCGGCCGGCGCCGCAGTCAGCTACGCCGACCACAGGCGCCACGACACGGCGGCGCCGTAGCGCCCAGGGGTCGGCCCGGGCGGTAAGGTCCTGTTCCAGGCCAGGAACCGCAGCGGGTCCCGGCTTCCCTGTTCAACTGGTACGGCCCCGTCGATCCGGATCTGCTCCGGTTCCTCAGACATCCCGTCAAGGCCTGCAAGCACTGGGCGCTACGCCGCCGCCTGGGTATTTATGCACCTGAAGAAGGTGACCCAGAGCCATAGGGGAGCAACCCGGCTCAGCGGAGCAGAGTGGCTAGCTGCCCGCCAGCCCGCAGGGCGGCAAGATCCGGATCACGGCCGGCGTTTGCCCGCAGGTCCGGGTTGAGCCTGATCGCCTCGGTGAGCGTGGCGGCCGCGCCGGACGGGTCGCTGGTGGCGGCCTGCGCGCAGGCCAGGCTGTAGGCGGCCATGCCGACCGCCGGGTCGGGCACGCCGAGGTAGCGCGACGTCGCCAGGGCATGCGATTGCATCGCCACGGCCCGGCCGGCCCGGCCGCGGGCGATCTGGTAGTCGCCGAGGTGCCCAGCCGGATGCCAGAACCCGCGTACCACGACCTGCAGCCAAAGCTGGCGCCCGCGCAGCCACGGGTGGCGCGAGGCGTCGCTGAGATCCTCGTCGGACACCGCGGCCAGCCCGTCGATCAGCTCACTGGCGGACTGCCTGCTCGCCGCGGTCACCTCAGCCTTGGTCCAGGCGCAGTAGCGCCGGTAGGCCTCCGGCGACCGGTGGCCGGTCTCGGCGAAACCGGGTGGCGTGCCGCCGCGCAGGACGGCGTGCAGCCGCACCACCTGCTGCTGCCGGAACTCGGCGTTGTGTGCGACAAGCGGCACGGCGGCCCAGCGATCCGGGCTGCCGTCTTCACCGTCGGGGGCGCTGGCCAGCAGGATTTCCTCCTCAGTAGCCGCCAGCCCAATCAGTCCCGTGATCGCGGCGCGCAGCGCGGTGGTACCTGTCATGACAGGCTCGCCTCCCTGGCGGGCTTGCGGGCGGTGAACATCAGCACGTCGCCCACCGTGATCGTGACAGGGGCGAAGCCGAGGCTACGGAGCCATACCAGCAGCGTCGCCGGCTCGGCCGGGTTGTAGGTGTCGTCATGGTGGAAGTGGTGCAGGTCGTTGCTGGCCAGGCTGTCGGAGCCGGCCAGCAGCCCTCCGGGCCGCAGCACCCGCAGTGCCTCGGCGAGGATCTGGTACTGCGCGGCCGCGGTGGGCACGTGATGCAGCATGGTGAATGAGCCCACGGAGTCGAACGACTCGTCGCCGTAAGGCAGCTGCGTCGCATCACCGATGTCGACGGTGAGGCTGCTGCCGGGGTAGTTCGCGGCCAGCCGTGCCGCCGCGGCCTCGTCGGCTTCCAGGACCGTAAGGTGTGCCACCCGCTCCTGCAGCCAGGCGGTGGCGGCGCCCGGCCCGGGGCCGATTTCCAGCATGTCCTGGCCAAGGCTTACCCCGGCCGTGACGACCGGGAGGATCTGCTCCTGCAGGTACGCGGCCCAATCCGGGCTGCCGCACAGTTTCTCATGGTCAGGGTTCATGAGGACGACGCTACGGGCAGGCTGTGCTGACGCCAACGGCGTAGGATGACACTCCATGTCGCAGGACGGACAACTTTGCGGCCCGTGGGCAGATAGCGCGGGCTCGGTGATCGTCGCCACGTTCCCGATGGCGACCGGGGTGGTTTTCGACTGGCACACCCACGACGATCATCAGCTCGCCTGGGCGGCCAGCGGCGTGCTCACGGTGCGGACCGGCTCGGCTGACTGGGTGCTGCCGCCGACCAGGGCGCTGTGGATCCCGGCCGGGCTGAAGCACGAGACGCTGTCGGCCGGGGTGGCCATGATGCGGTCGCTGTATCTGCGGCCGGACCGCGCCTGGGCCCGCTGGTCGGGGCCGGTGCCGGTCACGGTGACCCCGCTGCTCGCCGAGCTCATCGGCTACATGGGTAACGGGTCCCTGGCCGCCGCGCAGCGGGAGCGGGCGGAGGCGCTGCTCTGCGACCTGCTGCGGCCCGTGGCGATGACCACCATCGACGTGGGCATGCCCAGCGACGAGCGCGCGGCGGCTGTGGCTGCCGCGCTGCTCGCCAACCCGGCTGACGGGCGGACCCTGGCCGAGTGGGGCAGGAACGTCGGGGCTAGCGGGCGGACCCTCGCGCGCGCGTTCCTGGCCGGGACGGGCATGCCGTTCGGCCAGTGGCGCCGGCTGGCCCGGCTGCAGGCCGCGCTGCCGCAGCTCGCTGCGGGCCAGGCGGTTGGCCTGGTCGCCCGGCACGTCGGCTATGAGACGCCCAGCGCCTTCGTCGCCGCGTTCCGCCGGGAAACCGGCCTCACTCCCGCTGCCTACTTCACCCACCGCGGGGACTCAGCGTGATCGAAGCGGCGGGGGACAAACCGCCGAAACACCGCCCCACCGCTTCCCCGCAGGCCAGGCCCCGGCGGCGACGTGAGCAGGCGGCGCATGGTCACGCAGGCGCTGTGGCTGGTCTCGGTCTCCGTCGCGTTCGGTGCCTTGTCCGGCACTGTCTGGGTGATCACCGGTCTGCGGGGGCACAGTCTCAGTGTCTTCGCGGTCGGGCTGGGCGTGCTCGCCGATGTCACCGGGTCGCCGGTGCTGATCTGGCGGTTCGCGCCGAGCGGCACCAGCCCGGGGGTCTGGCACGCAGGAAACGCGGGCCGCCGTCGTCGTGTCCGCCGCCCTGGCCGTCGTCAGCGCCGTGCTCACCGCCGGGTCGGTCACCGCGCTCGTGAACGGCTCCCGTCCCGGCACGGCAGGCATCACCCTGATCGCCGCCGCTGTATCGCTCGCCGTCCTTGCCCCGCTGGCTTACGCCAAGCGCCGTCTGGGCACGCAGATGGCCAGCCGCGCGCTGCAAGGCGATGGGGCGCTCAGCGGGATCAGGGCGGCCACCAGCCTGCTGGCGCTCATCTCCCTCGCGCTGTGCCCTGGAGTCCGGCGCCGCCGATGGGGGATTCCTGGCTGAGATTCTTGGTGTTTGAAGCAGATCGGGCAGACGTAGTACTGGCCGCCGGCGGCATCGTAGCGCTTCACCAGTTCAGCGGGCGGCGGCCGCCCTCACAGGCGACCCCTGTGGCAGTACCGCTGGTGGCGAGCCGCACACGGCTTCCTTGGTCAGGAACATGAGTGTCGGCCCAACTCCGCCGCGCCGACAGCGACAAGGAACGCGACCGTGACCTTCTCGCCGAGGTGACAGGCCTGCCTGCAAGCGGGATCAAGGAACGGCCACGTTCCTGACTCCGCGCAGCTGCCAAGTGTGTCGGTGGCTGTGGCCGCGCGCCTGCTGAGGGGTCTCCCGGACAACGGTCGAGTCATGGCGGCAGTCAGGCGTTCTCGTTTCAGCTCCTGTGGCGCGCCGCAGCCATGAGGTCAGCATTGCCACTCTCGTCCGCCCGCAGGTTCTCCTTGAGGAACTCCGGCGGCTCGGGAAGAGCTGTGAACTCCGGGACTACGTGTGGTGGTCTGCTCAAGACGCTGCCGACCACGCCGACGGCAAGCTTGCCGAGGCGGTGCGCCAGCTGCGCGCCGGAGAACTCGGCGATGAGTATATGCGTGACCGGTTCGGCCGGACGTGACGGCAGGTGGCGGTAGAGGCTGGCGCGGGTGATCCCGGTCTTGGTGACGATCTCGGCGTTCGAGGCTGTAGGTGCGTTCCATGTAGGCGAACAGGCCACCGCTACACGGCTGAGACTGAGTCACCACGACCTCAGCCTGCCCGGGCACCGCGCGGCTGCTGATCCGCCGCAGCCTCCGCGTTCCCGACCAGTGCCGCCCCCGCCGGGCAGGCCCGGGCCCCGCACCCGGACCTGCTACTGCCAGCAGCAAGCCCGGCAACTATGAAGATCACGATGCGGTCCACCCAGCCGCACCGATAAGACCGTCACACCACCTGATCTACCGATCTTGACAATTGCTCAAGAAGGGCTGTGACTGGTTCTAATGATCTTCCAGCCGCTGTCGGCACGCTGTGTCCCGACCGGCCCGCATCGGGCCCTTTGATGAAGGAGCAAGGAATCGTGACTGAGGACCAGCGTCCAGCCGGCCGGTGCCGGCCGCCGGGTACGCGTGGGGGTACAACAATGCGGGAGGCCTGGGGATCGGCAGTGTGGCCCGGGCGTTGCACCCGGTGGCCGTGAGGTGGCCGGCCGGCACGGTCGATGTGCAGGGCGGCACTGATTTCACTGTCGCACTCACCGGCACCGGGCAGGTGTGGACGTGGGGCGGCAACCGCTACGGGCAGCTCGGCGACGGCACGACCACCATCGGGTTCGCCCCGTACCAGGTCGAGCTGCCCGGATCGGCGCCGGCCGCGTCGATCGCGGTGGGCCAGGATCACGTGCTCGCGCTGACCCGCCAGGGCGTCATCTATGCCTGGGGCCGCAACCACCGCGGCCAGCTCGGCGACGGCACGGCGATCGACCGGGCCGCCCCGGTGCAGGTGCCGGTGCCCGACGCCGCGCAGGTGGCGGCGGGCAACGCTGGCTCGGCGGCCCTGACCGCCTCGGGGACCGCGCTCATCTGGGGACGGCCCATCCCCGGCCCGGCCGGCGTCGCTGCGGCCGATCTCGCCATCCCCCGGCCGCTGACGCTGCCGAAGGGAACTGCGGCGGCGATGGCCGATGCCGGGCAGCGGCACCTGGTCGTGCTGACCAGCCACGGTGAGCTGCTCACCTTCGGCGTGGATCAGGGCGGCAGGCCGCTACCGGCTTCCCTGCCGCTTGACCCATCCTGGGGGCACGTCACCTCGATCAGCGCCGGCGACAACCACACCGTCGCGCTCACCGACACCGGCGTGGTGCTGGCCTGGGGCGCCAACTCCCGCGGCCAGCTTGGCACCCGCGACACCACCAACCGCCAGGCCCCGGCGCCGGTGCGGATTCCGGAAGTGGGCGGCGGACGCGTCGTCGAACTGATGGCGGGCGGGGATTCGGTGCTGGCGCGCACCAGTGAGCACCAGGTGTACGCCTGGGGCCATGGCGGATTCGGGCAAAACGGCAACGGCACCACCGCCGACCAGACGCGCCCGCAGCCGGTCCACACCCCGGCCGAGGCGACGGTGACCGGCATCCACACCGGCCGCTACCACTGCCTCGCCCGCCATTCCTGACCGCCATTCCTGACCCCTCGTCGCCGCCGGGTCCCGGGCCCGCGCCAGCCAGAAACGGATATTCAGTCATGACCAGCGATCCCGCCCCGGTCCAGCCGGGCCCGTATTACGTGCAGGCCTCGTGTGACCTGTCCGAGGACTACTTCCTCACCGACGACGTGGTGATCGGGCAGGACGACAGGATCATGCCGTTCGAAGTGCTCGATACGTTCACCAACACGACGACGGTGGAAGCGCTCGTCCTCGCGTCGGGCACGTTGAACCACCTGTACCCTGACCCGGCCGCCACCTCGGGCTGGTCGTACACGGTGGTGCACGCGCCCTTTACTTATGTTTCTGACGCCGCTGTTGTCGGCGGCGGGTTCGGCGGGCAGCTGATGGTCACCGGGCCGCGTTCCCTGCCCGCCCCGCCCGGCGCGACGACGGCGGCCGCCTGGCTGACGCGGGTCGGGCCCGGCGACTGGGTGGTGGACAGCACATTCACGGTGCCCGAGCAGATCGGGCCGCTGTCCGCGGGCGTGTCGCAGGACGGGCCGTACTGGTACGGCTGGGTCCCCTCCGAGGCCGGGACGATGGACCAGTTCAGCCTGCTCCTGTACGACCCCCGCAACGCGGGCACCGCGATGCTGACCCAGCAGTACCCCCACGATATGCAGCTGACCGTCGAGGAAACGGTGGTGATGTTCGACCCCGGCCAGGTCCCGAACGGGCCCCGGACCGGGTTCGCGGTCGTGCGGACCAGCGACAAGCAGATCAGCACCTTCAACCAGACCGGGCCCGCCAGCTTCTCCGGCGAGGCCGCCAGTGTGCTGCCCACCGACGCGGCCGCGCTGCTGTGGGCCTACCACACCCCGGGCAGCACCACCGGGCAGCCGGCCATCTTGTGGCAGAACGAGAACGGCATCGTCGGCTTCCAGGACGAGACCGGGGCCCTGAACTTCACCGGCTTCACCTACGGCAGCCCGGCCGGGGACGGGCAGGTCGCCGCCTGGAAGCTGAACGGCGCCTACACCTTCACCTTCCTCGACAACGGCCTGGCCCAGGTGGTCAGTGAGATCCCCGGGACAGGCTCGGGCATCTCCTGGACCGCGCCGATCCCCCTGGCCGGTGGCATCGAGAAGATCTACAGCCTGCCCACTGATCCCGCCGAGAGCACGCTGTTCGCCGTCGCCGTCAACGTCAAGACCCTCAGCGTGCTGACCAAAGATCCCGCCCTGGGCTGGACCCAGACCCAGATCCACCAGGCCGGCGCCAGCCCGGAGTCGGTCACCTCGTGGCGGGTCCAGATCAGCATCCTGGACGCCAACCGCGCCGGGGTCGCCGCCGGGCAGATCCAGCTCAGCACCGACCGGCCGGCCGGGTTCTGGCAGGCCAGCGGCAGCACCATCCTGACTCCCGCTGCGCCGGTCACCCTGGCCGCCGACTCCGGTGGGAAGATCACCGTCAGCATCCCCGCCGAAGAGCTGGACACCGCGGTGCTCACCGCGCAGGCCCTGGACAGCACGGGCCAACCCTCCGGCCCGGCGCTCGTGATCACCCCAAACGTCAACGTGCAGAACTTCCTGGCCGGGCAGGGCTCGCTGACCGACAAGGGCACGCTCACCGGCGCCGGCTCGCAGCCCGGACAGGCGCTGCTGAACGCGCAGAACACCAGCTGGGACACCACTACACAGGCCTACGTCAGCAGCGGCCCGCTGCTGCCGAAGCTGACCAGCGCCGGCGCTGGCGCGGTCGCGCACGCGGTCAACCACGTCGCCAACCTCGGGCTGGGCTACCAGCCGAGCAGCGGCACCGATGTGCAGTCCGTGTCCTTTGACCTCACGCCCGGCGTCACCCCCACGTTCCAGTCCTCGACCGACCCGAACGCGTTCAGCTCGCTGAGCGCCTCCCTCGGCGCCACCACCTGGTGGGACTCGGCCAAGAACGACGCCGAATCGGTCTTCCACGGGCTGCGGCACGGCGTCATCAAGTTCAAGAAGATGGTGTCCTCCTGGGACAAGGAGGCCGGTCACTGGGTCGTCAACCTGATTGTCAACATCGGCGACGGTATCGACAACCTGATGAGCTACGTCATCTCCGACGTCAAGACCGCGATCCACGCCATCAGCAGTTTCTTCCAGGCTCTCGGCGCGGACCTGAAGAGCGTGTGGGAATGGCTGAAGCACTTCGTGCTCGGCGTGATCCGCGACGCCGATATCAACGCCAAGGTGCTCCAGAGCTGGTTCGATTCCCTGTCCACCGCGGGAGTCCAGATCCTGGACAACCTGGAGCAGCGGACCGACACGTTCTTCCAGGACCAGGAATCGAATGTCAAAACGCAGATCAACACCTGGAAGGGTGACGTCGAGACGATGCTGTTCGGGCAGGTCGCGCCCACGCCGGCCCCGGCGGCTGGCACTGGCGGCGACGACTCGAATCTGGCGTTCACGGCGGCCGAGGACTTCTTCAAGTTCATGGAGCACTCGCCCGCCAGCTGGCTCTGGAACAAGATCATGTCCCATATCAAGCCGATGAGCTCGGACAGCCTCCACGTGGGTCCCTCGCTGTCCCAGGACCTGCCGACAGACCTCAATAACATCCTCAAGGCGGCGGTGACGACCACCACCGCCCTCGGCACTGCGCTGTCTGACGGGCTGAAAACCTTCACCACGGCTGACGGGTTCAAGCAGGCGAACGTCGGCCAGTTGTTCGATGATTTCACCAACGTCACCGACGACGTACTGGTGCTGCTCGACGACGTCGCCGACACCATCCTGGACCTGATCAAGGATTTCCTGACCGACCTGGACGACCTGCTCACCTCGGAGTTCGAGCTGCCCGTGATCGGCGAGATCCTCGACTTCGCCGGCATCAGCGACTTCACGCCCAGCATCGGCCGGGTCATGTCCTTGATCGTCGCCTACCCCGCCACCCTGCTGCACAACCTGTGGGCTGGCGAAGGACCGATGTTCGACTTCGGCGACGACTCGCAAACCCGCTCCGCCCCCGGCCTGCTCGGCCGCGGCGCCGCGGACAGGAACGGTTTCGGCCTCGACCTGGCCGCAGGCGTGGTCCAGTACATCTGGGCGAGCGTCAACTCGATCATCGACGTCCTGGCCCTCCCAGGGAAATCGGAGGCATCGAGCCAGGCCGCAGGCGACGCGCTGAATGTTATTGACTTCGTCTTGCCCGCGTTCATGACCATCCTGCAGTGGCCGACCCCGTGGAACGCAACGAAAACACCCATTCCCTGCTCGAATTGGGATTTCAGCGATGCCACGCTCTGGGGGGTGCACAACAACTTCATCCCCGGCATCATCATCACCACCATCGCGCCATGGTGGGCTCAAGGCGCTACCTGGATCTGGTTCAAGACGGCGCCGGAAGCGGACGGCGGGGGGACGGAGTTCTTCAACGACATCGTCACCCCGTTCATTCAGACGCTGGCGTCCGGCGCCAACCTCGTCCTCGGCACCTGGTGGCAATACGCCAACTCCCACGCCTCCAAGACCGACCAGGCCAACGCGATTCTTGACTGGGTAGTCCCCAACCTGTCCTACTTCGATTCCCCGCTCGGAATCGAGGAACTCGCGGACGAGAGCGAGGGGGCGACCTCCGTGGCCAAGCTCGTCATCGACGCGGTCGCCAACTACGGCGCCACCGCCTTCTGCTTCCAGCAAGCGGTCGCCGCCAAGAAGGGTTAATGCTCCAACGTCAGATCTAATGCCCGTGTCTGTCCTGGCACACCGAACTTGCGAATGCAATCACGATCCCGCCAGCAAGTCATAACCACACACCAGGAGCACGAGCCCCTCGGCTCGGCGTGATTGGCCCACCTGGATCGCGAACCTCGTCGAATCTGGATCAGGTCGCTGATATGCCGAGTAGGTGCAGATTCGAGCCAGGACAGCCGGCACTCATAAGGGAGCGGAAGGAGTGAGGATGATAGCCCGGACATGGCGGGGCTGGGTCAGGACTGAGCAGGCAGCGGCGTACGTCGAGTACATCACCAGAACTGGGCTGAGCGCCTACAAGCAGACACCCGGCAATCTGGGCACCCAGATGTGGGCGGCAGATCTCGGCGACGGCCGGACGGAAGTCATCACGGTCAGCTGGTGGTCGTCACGGAGGGACATCGAAGGTTTCGCGGGCCAGAACATCGAGGTCGCTGTCTTTTACCCCGAGGATGACGACTACCTCATCGACCGCGAGACCACCGTCACCCACTACGACGTCGCACGGACAATGTGACGGACTGGCAGGAAGCCTTCGGTGCTGGGCGCGAACCTACCTGCAAATTCACCCTAATTCCCGCCAGCAAGTAATAACCACACACGTGGGCCGCTCCTCCTCGGCGGTGGCGGAGGAAGACCCGGGGCGGCCGGGATCAGTCCGGCCTGACAGGTAAAACTGGCCGCTGTGGCGTTGCAGCTTGCTCCTGATGAACCCGAAGCGGGAGCGTGGCGTGCTGAGCGGCTCACAACCGTGATCGCCAGCCTGATGCAGCTCGGGCAGAGCACCTGCCGTGCAGCGGGCGCTGGGCAATGACTTGAAGGAGGGCTGCTTCGGCTCGGCAGGGGTCTGTGTGACACAGGTGCGGCGGACTCAGCGGAACGGATTGGTGACCCGGATTCCGGCGTAGTCCTGGCCGTCGCCCAGGTCTTCGGACAGGACTTCTGGGCAGCCCATCGCGCGGGAAGCCTCTATGATCGCGGAGTCCCAATACGGGAGCTGAAACCGCTGACGCGTGTCCAGGGCCGCCATCAGGATCGCACTCGTTACATCCTGGACGGGGAAGCGGCGGAATGACTCGATGAGCCGGACGGCCTGCTGGTGGGTGATGGGGTCCGGCCGGCTAGCTCGGGTTGCCTGCACGTAGAACTCCTGCAGCACCTGAACGGACAGTGCAAGGTCACGGCCGGCCAGGATGTCGCTGGCGCGCTTGGCCTTGTCCTGCTCCGCGGGGTCACGTGAGATCGCGTAGAGCAGGACGTCGGTGTCAACGAACTGCACGGTCGTGTACCTCGTCGCGGCCAAGCCGGTCGGCCGCGCGGAACTGGCCGATCTCGGCCTGCACCTCGTGCTGCAGCGCCTCCAGCCTCGCGAACTCTTCCATCCGCCCGGACAACCGTTCGAGATATGCCACGACCAGTGCGCTCAGCGAGGTGTCGCGCTGTGCTGCAGCGACCCGGGCGTTGCGGTATACGTCGTCGGGCACGGAGACCGTTATGTTCCTCACAGTCTCACAGTAACACAATTAATGTGGCTAGGACTACCGCCAGCCCATCCTGGCCCTGCTCTTGCCGCTCCTGGGAGGTGGTCATCTCGTACACCACGCCACGGGACTTAACCCCACGCAGGTTGGCTCGGGCACGGTTCGCGGTTTCCAGGGATTCCACCTGCACAGGCAGCAACAGTCCCGCCTGCCTAGCTGGCGGCTTTGGCGAGCTCGGGGACGAATTGTGCAGCATCGATTGTGCCGACACCGGAGATGAGGTCGTATCCGGACTGCGCGTGGAATCCCTGCACGACGTAGCTCTTGCCGTTGCTGGGGAATCCAAAGCTGTTATCTCCTGTCAGGATGTCCACGATGCCGGGGTCATGGCTGGCCGCCATCTTGTAGAGCGCAGGGTTGATCGCGCCCAGCGTGTGCCTGGCCTCCTGATCGGCGAGCGCCACGATCCCGGCGAACATGGGCGCCGCGAGGCTGGTACCGCAACCTGTGGACCAGCCCGGGGGGTTCGCGGGATAGCTGCCGTCGTTGCCGTATACCTCCACACTGCTGGCGCAGGATGCGTCCATGGAGATGTCGGGGATTCCGCGGGCTTGCCCGGTGACGTTCGCCACGCTGTCTTGATAGGCCGGCCGAGGGAAGACCGCTGACCGGCCGCCGCCGCTGCCCGACCAGGCCACGGCGGGCGCGCGCCGGATGCCACTGCGGGCCAAGCTGAGCTGAGTGCCGCCGACCGCAGTCACCAGCGGGTCGCTGGCTGGCCACGACACCTGAGGTGTTTTGAAGAAGCTGCGCGTGCTGTTCGTTAGGCCGGCCGCGCCGGAATCGCCGGTGGCCGCGATCACTGTGACCCGGTAACCGGGCCGGGCGGCCAGCCGGTACGCCCCGCGCAGCTGTACAAGCGCGGCCCTGGACCGGAAGGTTGGCTCGGTCGCGCCGAAGCTCTGGCTGATCACGCCACCGAGATGGTGCTTGATGACATACTCCTCGGCCCCGACGATCTGCGGGAACCCGCTTCGGCCCTCGTTCTCTGCGGCCGGCGTCTCGACCAGCAGAATGTTCGCGCCCGGTGCCATTGCGTGCGCCCATTCCACGTCCAGTGTCGTTTCACCGGCGGCGCTGGTCCGCGTTTCGGTGGGCCGGTAGCGGGGGACAGCGCCCGCTGGCTGGATCACCCGGAGTGCGGGGGGTGCCTGCAGACCCAGCCGCTGGTCAAAGACGGCCAGGTCGTGCCTGATTGTCGGCGATCCGAAAGGCTCAACGACCACAATCGTCTGGCCCTTACCGTCGATTCCTTCATGCAGCAGCGGTCCCAGGTCGTAGGCCGCCCAGACCTGCGCAGGGCTCAAGCCGCCACCAGGCAGACCCTTGGCAGCGGTCACTCCACCCGGAGCAGGAACGTGCTGGGGAGCGTGGCTGCCCGTGCACCCCGCCAGAGCCAGGCCAAGCGCCACGGCGCAGGCACCGGCGCGGGTAATAACCGGCCGGCCTTCGCGCACCATTTTCCCCCGTCAGGTCATATCCGTGATTCGTTGGCCGTATCTGTCTACACGCGCAACCCACGCTGCGCCAGCAGCTGCCAGATAACTGATAACTGCGTCCGTGGCGCAGATTCTTCGGAGGTTCCCCTTCCAGTCTTGCCGGGGGATGCCGCAGGTGTGCCGGGCGCCAGGTCCCGTCGTCCCGAACCGGCGTAGCATCCGGTGCGTGCCTGACAACGGACCAGACTCACGCGGCTGGTCGTGGCCCCGTCCGGTCCGCGTATCGAGAACAGCCCAGCAGGAAGCCGACCGCCGGGTAGGTGCGGTGCTGATCTCCCTCTTGGACCAGGCGGGCAAAGCCGAAGTTGAAGACCTGCTGGCACGTGGGGAGTTCACACACGCCGTGCGCTGCGCCCGGGAACTGACGGGCCTGCGTCTCATCGACGCGAAGAGACTGGTCAATTCGCTCCAGCGTTGAGCCGACCGTTGCCCGTCATCCTCGGTGTAGTGGCGTCACACTCCCGGTGGCTCCCAGGCATCGGTAGATGGAAGCCAGCCGGATTAAGCCCTGTCGGTACGAAGGTGAACGGCTGCGTCTGGCTTCTCCCGGCTGACCGCGTCCTTCTTGATTCCCGCCGTGACATGAGCGTTCCGCGATCGCCCGGTGCTCACCGTTCCCCGCTGCGGATCCGGTGAGTCCCGCGAAACCCGCGACGGCAGGCGTGCGAGCACCAGGACAACACCGCCGAGGGCGACCGCGGCGCCGACCGCCAGTGCTATCTTGTTGCCGCTCATGAACGCTGCGCGGGCGGTGTGCGCCAGCAGGGCGCCGGTGGCGCCCCCGGCGTGAGCGGCTACGGCGAGGGCACCGCCGAGTGAGCTGAGGATGGTCTGCGTGGCAGCGGCTGGCAGGTGCCGGCCTGCCAGCGCTGTGGTCAGGTGGTCCTGGTAACGAGTTGACAGCACACTCCCGATCACGGCGACCCCGAGCGCGCCGCCAACCTGCAGCGCAACGGCGTTGGAGGCCGATCCCATCCCGGAGTCGCCCTGAGGGACCGACCCCACGACGGAGTTCGTCGCCGTCGGCAGCAGAAGGCCAGCCCCAAGTCCGATCAGCAGGAGGCCGGGCACCACGTCTGCGTAGGTTGTGGTAACCGCGGACACCGCCGAGATCTGCCACAGCCCGCCCGCGATCGCCGCCAGGGCGGCGGCAACGGTAAATTTAAGCCCGATGACGCGGGCGAGTACCGGGGACAACGGTGCGCTTACGGCGAGCACGGCAGCCATGGGCAGGATGCGCAGCCCAGCTTGGAGGGGGGACAGCCCGAGGTCGAACTGCAGGAACTGGGTCTGCACGAACAGCGCGCCCAGCAGCCCGAAGACCCCGAGGATTTCAGCCGCCGCAGCTACCGAGAACCGGCGATCTGAAAAGAACCCCAGTTTCAGCATCGGGTGGCTGCTGCGGGCCTCCCAGGTGACAAAGGTGCCGAGGACGGCCAGGCTGGCCAGTCCGGCTCCGATTACCTTCCAGGAGCCCCAGCCGCTGGCGGGAGCTTCGATGATTGCCCACAGCAGCAGGCCAAGGCCGCCGATCGACAGCGCCGCCCCCCAGGGATCGGGCGGGTCGGCGGCCGGGTTCTTCGAGTCGGGTACCAGCAGCAGGGCGCCTGCGAAACCGGCGACCACGATCGGGACGTTGACGAGGAATACGGAGCCCCACCAGAATCGGGCCAGCAGCAGGCCGCCGGCGATCGGGCCGATGGCGATGCCAAGCCCGATGGTCGCGGCCCAGGAACCAATGGCACGGGCCCGCTCCGCTGGGACGCGGAACACGTCGTTGATGATCGACAGCGAGGCGGGGATGGTCAGCGCCGCGCCGGCCCCCATCACGGCCCGCCACGCGATCAGCAGGTCCACCGACCCGGAGAACGCGGCGCCGATGGATCCTGCCGCGAAAACGCCCAGCCCGATGAGAAAGAACCGCTTACGCCCGAACCGGTCGGCCAGGCTTCCGCCGACGAGCAGCAGGCCCGCGAAGACCATCGCGTAGGAGTTGACCCCGCCGAGGCTTTCACCGCGCCGGATCCCCTCGGGGGTGAAGACAGGCTGCACGTGGTGTTCGGCACGGGACAGGTCGGCCGGGTGCTCGCCGCCGTCCTCGCGGGACGAGGCCTGAGCGTCCGGGCGGTGTCGCGGCACCGGCCGCCGGAGCTGGCGGACGGGATCGACTGGCGGGCAGCGGACGCAACCGACCTTGATGCGGCCGCCGACGCGGCTAAGGGCGCCACGGTCGTCTACCAGTGCCTGAACGCACCGTATACGCAGTGGCCGGAGCTCTTCCCGCCGTTGCAGCGGGGCGTGCTGGCTGCTGCCGAGCGCACCGGCGCGCTGCTGGTGGTCCTGGAGAACCTGTACGGCTACGGCCCGACCGGGGGCAGGCCGATGACCGAGGACCTCCCGCTGGCCGCGACGACCGTCAAGGGCCGGACCCGGGCAGCCATGACCGCCGAGTTGCTGGCCGCCGCCGGCGGTGGCCGGGTCCGCCTGGCGATCGGGCGGGCCTCGGACTTCTTCGGCCCCGGCGTCACCGAGGGGTCAACGCTCGGCGAGCGGGTCTTCGGCAACGCCCTGGCCGGCCGGCGCGCCGACTTCATTGGCCACCCTGACCTGCCGCACACCTACAGCTACGTGCCCGATATCGCCGCCGGCCTGGCCACCCTCGGCACCGACCCCCACGCGGCCGGCCAGGTGTGGCACCTGCCCGGCCCGCCGACCGTCACCACCCGGGCACTCCTTGACCTGGTGGCCGACGAGGTCGGCCATCCCGTCGCCATCCGGTCGTTGCCCAAGCTGGCCGTGCGCGCCCTGGGACTGGTCAACCCGATGCTGCGGGAACTGGCCGAGATGGCTTATGAGTTCGACGAGCCCTTCGTCCTGGACACCAGCAAATACCAGTCCGCCTTCGGAGCAGCCGGCACCCCGCTGCCCGCAGCCGTGGCTGCGACCGTCGCCTGGTACCGGACCCGGCCGAGCACGCCATGACAACCGAACCTGAGGCGGTACCCGCCATGACAACTCCATTGGTCACCGTGACAACGGAACCGGCGGCGATAAACGGCGCCGGCCCGGCGGCGGCGTGGTCGAGGCGGGTGCGGCGGATCGGCGGGTTCATCCAGGCCGCCTTCGCCGCCTTCTGGCTGGCGCGCGCGAGCCTGGCCATCGGCGGCCCCACCGGGGATGTGCTGCTCGCCGTGTCCGCCGTCGCCGTGATCGGCGCGTTCACCTACGCCATCAGGGTCACAGCCGGCACCGCCCCCCGCCCGGCCGGGCCGGAGGCCAGGCGGATCGAGCGGTCAGTCACTCTCGCCACCATCATCGAACTGGTCGCCGCCTTCGTGCTGCCCGTCATCGTCATCGCCGCTGGCCGCTCCGACTGGGTCCTGCCGTCCATCGTGATCACGATCGGGCCGCTGCTGCTGTATCTCGACCACCTCGTCCATATCCCCCGCTACCGCGTCGTCGGCTGGGCGCTGACCGCCGGGCCGGTGATTCTCGTCGCCACGATGTCGGGCCCGGCGCTCGCCGTGACCACGGGCATCGCCGCGGGCGTCGTGCTCCTGGGCACCGCCGCCGCCGGTTTCCACGACCTCGCGGGCATCCGCCCGGCCCGCCCGCCCGGCCCGGCCCGGCTCAGCACCAAGGCCCGATGATCATGACCCCGGCAGGCAGCCCCACGACCAGGTTCCGGCCCTTCTTCAACCCCGCCACCGGTGAGTGGATCGAATACACCGCCATCGCCGAGGACAACAACGGGCAGCTGGTCCGCTTCAACTGGCGCAGCGTCCCCGGCGGCGTCATCACCGAGCACATCCATCCACATCAGGAAGAGCGGTTCACCATCCTCGCGGGCGAAGCCCACTTCACCCTCAACGGCGAGCAGCACACAGCTGGAGCGGGCGAGACCATCGTCGTGCCCGCGGGTGTCCCGCACTCCGAGGGAAATGCCGGGCCGGGCGAGATCAACGGCATCGTCGAACTCCGCCCCTGTCTGCTCGCCAAGGAATTTCACGAAGCTGTCGCCGGCCTCGTGAACGACGGCAGGACCACGCCCAGGGGCGCGCCGAAAAACCCGCTCCAGCTCGGCGCCACCTTCTGGCACTTCCGCCACGAAAGCCGGGTCTCCTCCCCGCCCATTTGGGTGCAGAACCTCATGCTCCCGCCGCTATGGGCGCTGGCGAAACTCTTCGGCGTGCGCCCCTATTACGGCCGCTGGGACAGCCGCATCTGAACAACTGGCTGAGGCCACCAGAACTACCCAGCCACTGGTTGACGGCAGTGACCCAAGACCCGCCTAACGCGCCATAGAGGACCGCTGCCCTTCGGGCCGGATAACCACGAGATGAACGTGACCAGGCTGGACCGTTATCCAAGGACCAGTCCACTACGCGAGTAACAGGGTTCCGCGTTGGCAGATGCCTGCCCTCCCGCCGGGCCGCTCAGCGGCGAACCTGGTAGCGCAGGTGCAGCACCCGGTCGCCCCGGACAACCACGTCGGGGTCCTCCAGCAGGTGCTGGCCCTCGACCGGCCCGAAGTACCGTTTGCCGGAGCCGAACACCACCGGCACGACATCCATCGCCACCTGATCGACCAGACCCAGCCCGAGCGCCTGCCCGCCGACGTCTCCCGCCGCCACCGCGACGGTAAGGTCGCCAGCCAGCGCCTTCGCCGTCGCGACCGCCTCAGCCACATCGCTGGCGAAGTGGTATGACGCCTCTGGGTGCCAACCGTCCGGTCTGGGCCGGTGCGACACCACGACCACGTGCTCGCCGGTCGGTGGCTTGCCCTCCCAGCCGTTGGTCAGGTCGAACAAGTGCCGCCCGATCACCATTGACCCGATGCTGTCCCACATCGCCCGGACGTAGCCGGCCGATGCCTGCGACACCCTGAACGGGCCACCGCCGGGCAGCTCAGCGTCGCCGTTGAAGTACCACTCGAACAGCGGGCCCACGTCATCCTTGTCGTCAGCGATGTAGCCGTCTACCGACACCACGTTGTGCATCACCACGGCGCCCATGACGTCTCCCTCGGCTGCAGTTCCGGCCAACGCACTTTCGACGGTCACCGCGCGCCAGACTCATCGCCTATCGCTGTCCTCACCGAAGACCGGGGGAGATTGCGTTGTGGTCAGGCAGCCTCCGGGCTGCCCTGGCGGCAGCCCGGACCCCGGTGGCAGATCCCCGTCGCGCGCCCGCGAGCTGCGAGGTCCGCGCGCAATCACCGGCCCGGCCATCAGCGCGGCGGCCCGACGATGACGTTGCCGTACTTCTCCGCGGCCTCGGCCATCACGGCGGGCGACATCTGGTACCCGTCAGGCCGCGGGCGTGACTTGTCGCGGCCTGACATCCGGAACATCCCCTCGATACCGGCCGGCGTGTTGATCATCAGCAGGTCGGCTTTCTCGGACGTAATCCGGTAGCCGTGCGGCACGCCCCGCGGCAGGAACACCACGCCCCCCTCGGAGAGCTCGTACTGCTGGTCGTCGTACCAGACCAGCGCGGTGCCCTTGATCAGCATGAACATCTCGTCCTCGCGGGTGTGCTTGTGATACGGCGGGGCCTCGCCCCTGGCTACATCGAACCGGCCCATCATCAGCTGCCCGTCGGTCGCGGCCCCGTCGAGCATGATCGCCAGGTTTCCCCCGTCGATCCACTCCAGTTGCTGCTGCTGCCCCTGCTGGGCGAGATAGAGCATGCTCATGGCGCTCTCCGTTCATGTCATCGATGGTGTGCGACGCTGCCGAGCGTATGCACAGCCAGGTCAGGACTGCTTTTGGCTAATTGCCGAAAACGTGCGCCATATTGCGGCGCGGAGCCGTACGGGGCGGCAGGACTACAGCGCGGCGATGCGGCGGAACTCGCGGGGCGCCATGCCGGTCTCCCGGCGGAACGCGGTCGAGAACTGGCTGGCACTGCTGAACCCGCACCGCGCCGCGATCTCGGTGACCGACAGATCGCTGTCCTGCAAATGCCAGCGGGCCGCGTCGATCCGCATACGGGCGAGGAACCGAAGCGGCGGCATCCCGGTGACCGACCGGAACACCCTCAGGAAGTGGTACGGGCTAAGCCCCGCGCTGCCGGCAATGTCGGCGAGCGATACCGGGATGCTGAGGCTGGCGCGCATGAACTCGATCGCGGTCCGCACCCGCGCGTCCTCCCGCCCCGTGGCGGGCGGGCGCGGCGCGCCCGTGCCATAGTGGCTGAGCAGGTGAGCCAGCAGGAACGCGGCGGAGCTGTGTGCGTACAGTTCGTCTACTCCCGAGGCCATGGCGTGCGAGAGCTCCGCAACCACGCTGTGCACGACGCGGTCCTCGATCAGCATTATCTTCGGCAGGTTCACCGGCCCTGGCCGCCGCCTGCGCAGCACGTCCGCGGTCCGCGCCAGCTCCGCCGCCGGGAAGACGATCGTCGTCATCTCCCGGATGCCGCGGCCGGCGCGGGTCCAGTCGTAACTCAGCGGCTCCCCGGCTGGTACCAGCCACGCCTTCCCCGGCATGAGCTGGGCGGATCCGCTGTCACCGCCGTCGCGCCGGCGCACTGCCACGGCCCCCTGGGTTACCAGCATGATCCGCGGGTGCGGCAGCACGCCGAGGCCCGCGTACCCGGAGGAGTCGTTGCGCCGCGCAACCCGGATCAGCACCGAAGACCACCCGGCATCCCGCACGCTGCACCGCTGGACTGCGCACGCCTCACTCTGGTCGAACCGCCGCGCCAGGGCCGGCGCGGAGAAGGACGGGGCGTCGGGCAGCGGCAAGTCCGGCAGCAAGCTGACCTCCTGTGACCAGGCAACGGACCTCCCCAGGCTACGACCAGGGCGCGGGCACGCCGCACCCGGCCGAGCCCGCACCGGCGTGGCAGGTGTCAGTGGTCAGCCAGTGGTGGTGGCCAGCACGAGGGGCAGCACCCGGGGTGCCCCGGCCTGGCGGATCAGCCGGGCGGCGACCGTCATGGTCCAGCCGCTGCCGATCCGGTCGTCGATGACCAGCACCGGGCCGCCCAGCGAGGCCACCGCGCCCGCCAGCGGCCCGGGGAGCTGCAGCTCACGCCACACCGCCTGGAGCCGCTGCGGGCTGTTGAACTGGCCTGACCCGCCGGGGCCCGGGCCGGCGTAGGCGAGGGAACCCAGCCATGGCAGCCGCCCGATCTCCGCGATCCGCTCGCCCAGGCTGGCGACGAGCTGGGGCCGGGTGCGGCTGGGCAGCGTGACCACCCCAGCTGGGCGCTGCTCCCAGTCCCACGCGGCCAGGACCTGGACCAGGGCGGCGACCAGGTCAGGGGGGACGGCGCTGTCGGCGCCCGGGCTTTCCAGCAGGGTGCGCAGCGCAGGCCCCCACCCCAGCCCGGTGAGGCGGCCCAGCGCCCGCCCGGTATCAGCCGACAGCTCCGCCGGGATCTTGCCCGCCACGTCCACGCCAAGCCGCTTCATGCCCGGCGGCCACATCCGGCGCGGGCTGATGTCGATACCGGGGCGGAGCAGCCGGGCCCGCGCCAGCGCGGTCCCTTCGGCCGACACCTCGGCGGGCCAGGGGTGCCCGGTGCAGGTGTCGCACCGGCCGCAGGGCTGCGCCGCGGGATCATCGAGCTGCTGGCGGAGGTATTCCATCCGGCAGCCGGGAGCCCGCAGGTAGTCGAGCATGGCCTGCTGCTCCCGGTGCCTCTCGGCCGCCACCGTCGCGTAGCGCTCGGCATCGTAAGCCCATGGCTGCCCGGTTGCGACCCAGCCGCCGCTGACCTTGCGCACCGCGCCGTCCACATCCAGGACCTTCAGCATCATCTCCAGCCGGGCGCGGCTCAGGTCCACCTGGGTCTCCAGCGCACCTGACGACACCGGCCCGCCAGCCTCAGCGAGCGCCCCGAGGGTAGCCCGGACCAGGGGCTCCGGCGGGAAGGCCAGTGAGGCGAAGTAGGCCCAGATATCGCGGTCTTCCGGCCCCGGCAGCAGGATCACGTCGGCGCGCGGCACGGCCCGCCCCGCCCGGCCGATCTGCTGGTAGTAGGCGACGGGAGACTGCGGGGCGCCCAGGTGCACCACGAAGCCCAGGTCTGGCTTGTCGAACCCCATGCCCAGCGCGCTGGTCGCCACCAGCGCCTTGATTTCCCCGCCGAGCAGGGCGCGCTCGGCGGCCAGCCTCTGGTCCTGCTCGTCGCGCCCGGTGTAGGGCAGTACGCCGTGGCCGCGGTCGCGCAGGAAGGCCGCGGTCTCGTGGGCGGCGGCCACGGTGAGCGTGTAGATGATGCCGGAGCCCGGCAGCTGGCCCAGGTGCTCAGCCAGCCACCCGAGGCGCTGCTGGGCGGCGGGCAGTTCCACGACCGCCAGGCACAGGCTCTCCCGGTCCAGGGGGCCGCGCAGCACCAGGGCCGCACCATCGGCCCCGCTGGCCAGCTGCTCGGCCACATCGCGGGTGACCCGGGCATTGGCCGTGGCCGTGGTGGCAAGCACGGGCACGCCAGGCGGCAGGTTCTCCAGCACGGTGCGGAGCCGGCGGTAGTCCGGCCGGAAGTCATGGCCCCAGTCGGAGATGCAGTGTGCCTCGTCCACGACCAGCATCCCCGCGGTGGCAGCGAGCTTGGGCAGGACCAGGTCGCGGAAGCCGGGATTGTTCAGCCGTTCCGGGCTGACCAGCAGCAAGTCCACGGAGCCGTCGGCGATCTCGGCGTAGATCTCCTCCCAGTCGGCCATGTTGGCCGAGTTCACGGTCCGGGCCCGGAGCCCGGCCCGGGCGGCCGCCTCGATCTGGTTGCGCATCAGGGCAAGCAAGGGGGAGATGATGATGGTCGGGCCCATGTCACGGGCCCGGAGCAGGGCTGTGGTCACGAAATAAACGGCCGACTTGCCCCAGCCGGTGCGCTGCACGACCAGGGCCCGGCGCCGGTCGCGGGCCAGGGCCTGGATCGCCGTCCACTGATCCTCGCGCAGCCGCGCGGACGGCCCGGCCAGCGCCCGCAGGCTCTGCTCCGCCTCCTCGTGAAGGTCATCACCGGACGTCATGAGTCCTTGGTATCAGGCCGGGCCGACACCTGCGGCCCGGCCACCCGTGCCGGCCGTTCACTGTGCCGGGACAGCAGACATTTGGCCTCATGGCACCGCAGCGTCCAGCAGCAGGCCAGGCGGCACCTTACTTCGCTATGCTGCACGTACCGGACCTGACGGCAGCCCCCCGCCCTGCAGTCGAGCGCGCGTCGCCGAGCCGCGTGCCAAAGGCACAGTTCCTGTGGCCCGAGGAGGTCGCTGATGATCGCTGACGGGTTAATGCGTGCCGTGGCGCGCGGGCCGGTCTGGCCCCTGGCGATCGCCGGGGTGGCTGCGATGCCCGTGTTCCTGGCCGCCCCCGCCCTGGCGGGATCCACGACCGGTGCCCGGGTCGTGACCGACTGCGGGGCCGGCGTGTCCGCCGTCACGGTGCGGCCCGCTGCCGGTTTCCGCCCCCTGGCCGCGACCCCGGCCCAGCTAGCCGCGAACGGCCTGCCGCTCCGCCCGGCGGGCCGGGCCGAGCTGGCCGCGTGGCGGCGTTTCGTGACCGGGGGCGTCCGGGCGGCCCGGACCACGTGCACGTTCGCCCCCGTGACCCCGTCCAGCGCACCCGGGTCGATGGTCGGGGACGCGAGCCCGCAGTCGATGGTCGGTGATGCCAGCCCGCAGTCGATGGTCGGGGACGCGAGCCCGCAGTCGATGGTCGGTGATGCCAGCCCGCAGTCGATGGTCGGGGACGCGAGCCCGCAGTCGATGGTCGGGGACGCGAGCCCGCAGTCGATGGTCGGTGATGCCAGCGCGGCACTCGGCACCCTGACCCCGCCGGCCACCGCCCCGCGGCCCAGCCCGGGCGGCAACCGGGCTGCCGCCACCACCCGTACCGTCGTCTACGGCACCTGGCGGGTCGCCCGGCCCAAGCACGACCCGGCCGCTGCCGCATCGTCCTGGGCAGGCATCGGGCCCGGCCGCGCTGGTAACCCGCTCATCCAGGCGGGCTCCTCCGCAGGCGGCTACTTCGGCCCGTACCTGTGGTGGCGGGCAGTCCCGCAGCGGCCGGACGAGCAGCGGATCAGCCTGGACGCCGCGCCAGGAGACACGGTGTACGTGCGGATCCAGCTGCTCCGCGGCCGCGCCGTCGTCACCCTCCGGGACGAGAGCACCGGTGCGGGCGGCACGTACGTCCTGCGCTACAGCGGGCTGGACCGTTAACCCGCCGGATGCAGGGCGACCTCAGGCTCCTCAAGGCCTGCCTGAACGGGAAACGCAGCCAGGCGGACTTCCCCGCGGTGCCCGTCACGCCTGGCGAGCTGGCGCGGGACGCGGCGGCCGCGGTCGCGGCCGGGGCGGAGGCCGTCCACCTGCACGCACGCGGCGGGGATAGCGCCGAGTCGGTACATGCCGGCGATGTCGGGGCGGCGGTGACGGCGGTCCGCGCGGCCTGCCCGGGTACGCCCGTAGGGGTGTCCACCGGGCTGTGGATCACCCGCGGGGACGTGGCGGCCCGGCAGGCCGCCGTCGCGGGCTGGGCGGCCCTGGACGCTGGCGCGCGGCCCGACTTCGCCTCGGTCAACGTCAGCGAGGACGGGTGGGTGGGCGTGGCCGGATCGCTCGGCGCGGCGGGGATCGCCGTGGAGGCCGGGGTCTGGTCGGTCGCCGACGTCCACGTGCTGGCCCGCGCCCTCGCTGAGGGACGGCTGCCGCAGCCGCCGTTGCGGATCCTGGTCGAGATCATGGGCGAGTCGGCCGCGGCCTCGCCCCGGGCGGCCGGGGAGATCCTGCGAGTGCTGGACGACTCCCCGCTGCGCGGGCTCCCGCGGCTGCTGCACGGCGAAGAGGAAGGCTGCTGGCCGCTGGTGGCGCAGGCGGCCCGGGAAGGGCTGCCGACCAGGATCGGGCTGGAGGACACCACGGCTGGACCGGACGGCGGGCCGGTCAGCGGCAACGCCGAGCTGGTCCGCCGCGCGCTGGAGGTGCTGGCCGGGAATCGACCCGGTGGACGCGGGTAAAGGTCAGCGGGCGGCCAGGATCAGCTTCTGCAGGGCGCTCCCCGGCTGCACCAGGATCGCGTTGCTGACGGCCCGGCCGTTCAGCTTCACCGTCGGCGTCGCATTGATTCCGCTCCTGATGATCCGCTCGCTCAACGGCACGGCCAGCGGCCCGTACTTCTGTGACGAGACACACTGAGTGAACGACGCGCTGGTCAGCCCGATCTTGCGGCCCAGCGCCAGGAGGAGGCTGACCGGGAAGCCGCCCTGGGTCCGTTCGCCGGGCTGGTTGGAGTAGAGCAGGTTGTGGTACTCCGCCCACTGGCCGGCCGGCACGCATTGCGCCGCCGCCCAGGCCCGGACCGAGTTGTCCTGCGCCGGCTGCTCACCCAGGAAGATCGTGAACGGGTGGTAGATCACCCGCACCTTGCCCTGGAAGGCCAGCTTCTGCACGACCGCGCCGTTGGCCTTCTCGAATATGTCGCAGATCGGGCACTGGAAGTCCTCGTAGATGTCCAGGACCGGTGTCCTCGCCGACGGCCGGGACATGGTCACGCTGTGGTCGGTGTTCCTGGTTACCGGCGCGAACGGGCCGGTGTAGTACGCGGGGTGCACGGTGCCCGTGCCGCCGCCGGTGCCCTGGCCGGGGCGGACGGCCACGATGACGATAACGGCGATGATGATCGCGCCGACGGCGCTGCCCACCACGATCAGCACCCGGTTGCGCTGACGGCGGCGTGCGGCCCGTTCCCGCTCAGCCCGGATACGCTCCCGGGCCGCGGGCCGGCCGGATCTGCTCATGACCCGGCGGGCTCTGACTGCCTGCCGGCGTCCGCGCTGCACACCGGGCACAGCCCGAACAGCTCCACGGTGTGATCGACGGCGGTGAACCCGGCGTCCGCCGCGACCTGCTCGGCCCACCGCTCCACCGCGCGGCCCTCGACCTCGACGCTGGTCCCGCAGTTGCGGCAGATCAGATGGTGGTGGTGCGCGTTGCTCTCGCACTGGCGGTACAGCGTCTCGCCGCCGGCGTCGCGGATCGTGTCCAGCTGGCCGTCTTCGCTGAGCACCTGCAGGTGCCGGTAGACGGTGGTCAGGCCGATATGCTCACCACGCTGGCGCAGCTCAGCGTGGATCTGCTGGGCGCTGCAGAACCCGGGCAGCCCGCCGAGGACCGCCGACAGTGCCTCAGCCTGCCGGGTCCCGCGCACCCGGGTGCCGCCCAGCGGACGCTTAGCAGGCACGGGCGTCACCACACCCGCACATTAGCAGCCGGTATCCCCAGGTCCCCAGCTCCGCGCCCTCCCGCCGGGCGTGCGGGACGCCGGCCGCGCAGCGCGGCCCACCCCCGGCCGGCGGCGTAGCAGGCCGCCCCGAAGGTCCCCACGAAGAAGCCGACCGGCCAGTTCGTGTCGTAGGCAGCCGCGATCGAGGCCCAGACCACCACGACCGCGATGACCGCGGACAGCGCCACGGCGAGCATCGGCTTGCTGGTCACCGAGCGGGCCGCGGCGGGCGGCCCGATCATCAGGCTGAAGATCAGCAGCGCTCCCACGACGGGCAGGGTCAAGCTGGTGGCCACCGCCACGACCACGAGGAACAGCGTCTCCACCCGGGCCGGCCGGACCCCGCGCGCCTCGGCCAGCTCCGGCATCACCGACGAGAGCAGCAGCGGCCGGTACAGCACGGCGATGGCCGCGACGCAGGCGGCGGCCAGGACGGCGACCGGCAGCACCTCGCTGGCGCTGACCCCGAGCACCTCCCCGAACAGCAGGGCGTAGATCTCCGGGGCGTACTCCGTGCTGAAGCTCAGGAACAGCGCGCCCAGCCCGAGCAGGACCACCAGGGCCAGGGCCGTGGCCACGTCCCGCCGCCCGCGGCGGCTCAGCCAGCCGATCCCGAGCGCGCCGACCAGTGCCGCTACTGTCAGCCCGATCAGCGTGCTGACGCCGATCAGGCTCGCGCCGGCCGCGCCCGCGAAGGCCCCCTGGGGGACGGCGTCCGCGACGAACGCCGAGCCGCGCAGCACGATGAAGAACCCGACGACGCCCGCGACGACCGCCACGATCGTGGCCACCAGCCACGTGTTGGTCATGAACCCGGTGAACATCGGTTCAGGCCCGCCTCACCCGGCTGGTGATGCCCGCCGCGGCCACGTAGCCCAGGAAGATCAGCGTGACCACGAAGAAGCTGACCGGCCAGCCGTGCCGGGCCGGGGGCCAGTAGAAACTGTCGTAGGCGAGCAGCACGCCGAGCCACGTGGCCGCCACGCCGGCCAGGGCCGACCAGGCCATGGCCATCCCGGGGCGGCTGGTCAGGCGCAGCCCGATGGCGGCGGGCCCGATCAGCAGGGCGGTGGACAGGATCGTGCCGATCGTCATCGCGGACAGCGAGACCGCCAGCGCGATCGCTATCAGGCACGCCACGCCGACCATCCGCACGCTGACCCCGCGCGCGGCGGCCAGGTCGGGCGCGACCGAGCTGAGCAGCAGCGGCCGGTACAGGACGGCCACGATCGCCACCGCGGCGACGCTGAGCGCCGCGATGGCCGGCAGGATGGAGCTGCTGATCGTGAACATCGAACCGAACAGGATCGTGATCGTGGCCCCGGTGACGTTGCTGTGCGTCGTGTCCCAGTAGAGGAACAGCGCGGCCACGCCCAGCCCCGCGCCGCGGACGATCCCGGTGGCGAGGTCGCGGCCGCGGGGCCGCTGGATGCCGATCATGTCCATCACCCCGGCGGCCAGCACGCCGACGCCCACGAAGCCCCACAGCGGGCTGACTCCAACAAGATAGGAGCCGGAGCCGCCGGTCACGCTGATGTCGGCCAGCGCGTGACCGGCGTAGGACTGGCCACGGATCACGGTGAACGTGCCGACGATGCCGGATACCAGCGCGACGACCCCGCCCGCGGCCAGGGCCACATGCACGGGACCGCTGGAGAAGAAACCTGGCTCGAAGATCGCGTTCAGGGCCCGGCCCGCAGTGACGTCCCCAGCCACTATGCGCTCTTGTGAATGATGGCATCCGCGGACGGCACATCCAGGTCTTCCGCCTGCTGGATGCTCGGCCCGGCTCCCCTGCCGGCGACCACGAGTATCCGGTCGTGAACCCTGATCACGTCCACGTGCTGGCCGTAGAGTTCGCTGAGCACCTCGGGGCGCACCACGTCGGCGGTCGCTCCGCTCGCGGCACGGCCGGCCGCCATGTAGACGATCCGGTCCATGTACGGCAGCAGCGGGTTCATGTCGTGGGCCGAGATCAGCACCGCGATCTGCTGTTCGCGGGCGACCCGGCCGAGCAACTCGACCACATCCTGCTCGCTCGCGATGTCCAGGTTGGCCAGCGGCTCGTCGAGCAGGAGCAGCCGGGGGCGGCTGATCAGCGCGTGGGCGATCAGGACCCGCTGCTGCTCCCCGCCGGACAGCAGGCCCACCCGCGTGTCAGCGAACCGGTCCGCGCCCACCGCCTGCAGCATCTCGTCCACCAGGTGCCTGCGCCGGGCCGACGGCAGCGGGATGCCCAGCCGCTGCCCGTCCAGCCCCAGGCCGACCAGGTCGCGGGCGCGCAGCGGCATGTCCGGGTCAAGCTGGATCTTCTGCGGGACATAGCCGATCATCGAGCCGCGCCGGGTCCGCGGCTGGCCCGCCACGCGCACGGTGCCCGCCGAGGGTGCCTGCAGGCCGAGGATGACCCTCAGCAGGGTGGTCTTGCCCGCCCCGTTCGAGCCGATCAGGCCCGCGAACCCGCCTGGCCCGAGGCTGAAACGGACGTCGTCGAGGACCTTCCGGCCGGACAGCCAGAGGCTGACTCCCTCCACCTGGAGGAGTTCGCCGCCCCCCGGGCCGGCCCCGGGCCGCGTCATCACTTCAGCCTCTCCGTCGAGATCCCGTGCTGGATGGCCCGCTCCAGAGCGGTCGTCTCGGCCATCATCCAGGACTGGTAGTCATAGCCCGGTTCGGGCATCGTCTCGTACACGCCCACCACCGGGATACCGTTCCGCTGGGCGGTGGCCAGGAACGACGCGGTCAGCGAGTCGGTCACCTGCTGGTTGTACAGGAACACCTTCACCTTGTGCCCGGAGAACAGGCCGTCCTGGAGCGAGACGTACTGCGGGGCCGGGTCCACGCCATTCATAATGTCGGCCTGGAAGGCGAACGGCGTGAGGTTGCGGGTGCCGGCGGCCTGCAGCAGATAGTCGCCGACCGGCTCGGTGGTGGCCACCGGGGTTCCGGGGTAGCGGGCCCGCAGCTGGGCGATCAGGTGATACCAGGGCCGCAAGGACCGGTCGAAGGCGGCAGCCCGGGCGGCGAAATACGCCTTGTGGGCAGGCTGGATGGCCGACAGGTCCGGCGGCCACGGCCCTCGCGACCGCCGGCATCGTGGAAGGCTTGTACCACAGGTGCGGGTTGGGCGTGCTGTCCGGCAGCCCCAGCAGGTGCTGCACGTCGATAACCCGGCGGCTGCCATTGGGGGCCGCGGACTCGATCTTGGTCATGTACGTGTCGTAGCCGAGGCCGTTCTGCACGACCAGGCCGGCGCTGACTGATCAGCTGGGCCACGCTCGCGCTCGCCTCGAACGTGTGCGGGTCGGTGTTCGGGTTGCTCTCGACGGCGCTGACGTGCACGTACCTGCCGCCGACCTGGCTGATCACGTTCGCGTACTGGTTCTCGGCGCCGACCGCGTTGATCGTGGCGGTCGAATTCGCGGCGGGGGCCGTCCCCGGACCGGCCGAGCACGCGGCGGCCAGCATGGGCGCCGCGATGGTGGCCACCGTGATCAGGACGGCCCGGGGGGCAGGTGGCCTCAGGGCTGCCATCTTGAGTGCGCGCATGTGCTGCCGGTCTCCGGTGTGGATAGCTGCGGCTGGCGGGGGACCCGGCCGACCGTTGATGAAAACGATAACCGTTATGACTTCCGTTCGCAACGCGATCAGCCGGGACGGCGCACCGGGCGCGACCGGGCCGGGACGGTGCACCGGGCGCGACCGGGCCGACGCGGCGCGCCGGCCACCGGGCCCGGCAGGCGATGATGGGGGCATGGCCACCCGACTGAAGAACGCGACCAGCCCGTACCTGCTGCAGCATGCGGACAACCCAGTCGACTGGTGGCCGTGGTCTGACGAGGCCTTCGCGGACGCACGGGCCCGGGACGTGCCGGTCCTGCTGTCCGTGGGGTACTCGGCCTGTCACTGGTGTCACGTGATGGCGCACGAGTCGTTCGAGGATCCGCAGACCGCCGCGCTGATGAACGAGAATCTCGTGGCGATCAAGGTTGACCGGGAGGAACGGCCCGACGTGGACGCGGTCTACATGACCGCGACCCAGGCCATGACGCGCCAGGGCGGCTGGCCGATGACCGTGTTCATGACCCCCGACCGGGATCCGTTCTTCTGCGGCACCTACTTCCCGCGGGAGCCCTTCCAGCGCCTGGTCCTGGCCGTGGCCAAGGCATGGCGGGAGGACCGCGACAGCGTCATCAGCCAGGCCCGGCAGGTCTCGGCGGCGCTGGCCGAGCAGGCCGCGCCGCTGCGCGGGCTGGGCATCGGCCCGGCCGGCGGCGCACCGGGGGCCGTGGCCGCGGACGCCCTCGCGGATGTCTGCGACCAGGCCGTCCGCACCCTGGCCGAAAGCTACGACGAGTCGGCCGGCGGATTCGGCGGCGCGCCCAAGTTCCCGCCGTCCATGGTGCTGGAATTCCTGCTGCGGCAGGGGGAGAGCGCGCGGCAGCGCAACGGCGAGCCGTCCCCGATGGCGTTGCGGATGGTGGAGGGCACTGCGGACGGGATGGCCCGCGGGGGCATGTACGACCAGCTCGCCGGGGGTTTCGCGAGGTACTCCGTGGACGCCGGCTGGGTCGTGCCCCATTTCGAGAAGATGCTTTACGACAACGCGCTGCTGGCCCGGGTCTACGCGCACCTGTGGCGGCGGACCGGATCCGGGCAGGCCCGCCGGGTGGCCCGGGAGACCTGCGCGTGGATGATCGCCGAGCTCGGCACCGCGGAGGGCGGCTTCGCGTCGGCGCTGGACGCGGACAGCGACGGCGCAGAAGGCCTCTTCTACACCTGGACCCCGGACGAGCTGACCGGCGGTACTCGGGACCGCGGACGGGCAGTACGCTGCCGCCGCGTTCGGGGTGACCAGCGCCGGGACATTCGAGCACGGCCGGTCGGTGCTCCAGCGGCGCGCCGACCCGGCCGACCCGGCCCGGCTCGGACCGGATCCGGGCCGCACTGCTGGCCGCGCGCGGGCAGCGGGTCCGCCCGGGCCGCGACGACAAGGTGGTGGCGGCGTGGAACGGCCTGGCCATCGCGGCGCTGGCCGAGACCGGGCTGCTGCTCGGCGAGCCCGCGTTCGTGGCCGCGGCCCGGGCCGCGGCGGACCTGCTCGCCCGGGTGCACCTGTCCGGCGGCCGGCTGGCCCGGACGTCCCGTGACGGCGTTGCGTCCGGCAGCGCCGGGGTGCTGGAGGACTACGCGTGCGTGGCCGAGGGCCTGCTCGTCTTGTCCGGGGTCACGGGCGAGGCGCGCTGGCTGTCACGCTCGCCGGCGAACTGCTCGGCACCGCGCTGGCGCGGTTCGGCGACGGGAGCGGCGGCTTCTACGACACCGCGGACGACGGGGAGGCGCTGGTCTACCGGCCCGCGGATCCTACGGACGGGCCCACCCCGTCCGGCACGTTCGCGGTCGCCGGGGCCCTGCTCAGCTACTCCGCGCTGACCGGGTCGATGGAGCACCGGGAGGCCGCGGCCGCCGCGCTGGGCGTCCTGGGCCCGATCGCGGGGCAGTTCCCCCGCGCGGCGGGCTCGGGCCTGGCGGTGGCCGAGGCGCTGATCTCCGGCCCCGCCGAGATCGCGATCGTCGGCCCGGCGGCGACCCGCGCACGACGGCGCTGCACGTGGAGGCGCTGCGTGCGGCGCCGCCGGGCGCCGTCCTGGCCCTGGGCGACGGCGGGCCAGGGGATCACGGGCCGGACGGGGAGATCCCGCTGCTGGAGGGCCGCGGCCTGGTCGGCGGGGCCCCGGCGGCTTACGTCTGCCGCGGCTTCGCCTGCCTCGCCCCGGTGACCGAGCCGGAGGCGCTGCGTGCGGCGTTGCTGGACGCGTAGGCCGGGGAGTCAGGGAACTGTGTAAATGGCACCGAAAATTTCGTTCGTCCCGGTTGGGTCCTGGTATGCCCGGCGGGCCCTGGGTATAGAGCCACTCGTGAATCGAGCTCCGGCGGTCGCACGGCGCTGTGCGCGGCGCTGGGGTGCCGCGCTGCTCGCGGTCACCGCCCTTGCGGCGACCGCCGGGGCACGGGTCCAGGTGCCCGGGGCAGGGGGCGCCCCGGAATCTGCGGCCGCCCGGGCCGCAGCGGCGGCCACGCCCGGCAAGCTGCTGCGGGCGGACGTGATGGTGGTCGCGCAGGACTCGCTGCCGGCGCGGGACGTTGCCCGCGTGGCCCGGCTGCGCGGCGTCCTGGCGGCCCGCGCGGTCGACGCGGCCCGGGTGCGGGTGAACGGGACGTTCGCGGCGCTCCTCGGCGTGGACCCGGCCACGTTCCGGGCGTTCGCCGCCGGGCCGACCGCCTCGGCCAGCCCCCTGTGGGGGAACGTGGCAGACGGCGCCATCGCTGTCTCCTACACCATGGGCAAGCAGGACAATCTGCCCCTGGGCGGCTCGGTCACGGTGGCGGGGAAGACGCTGCGGTCGCTGCGCGTCGCCGGGTTCGGCACCGTCGGGATCGGCGGGGTGGACGCGGTGATCTCCCGGACCGTGGCCCGGTCGCTCGGGTTCCCGGCCGGGAACGCGATCGTGGTGAGCGCGCCGCACGACCGCGTCGCCGCGCTGGTGCACGAGATCAAGGCCGAGATGCCCCACGGAGCGGTGGTCGAGCCACTGGTCGCCACGTCGTCACGCGGCACGCCGGCCGCAGCCGGGCAGGCCGGGGCGTCCGTGCCCACCGGGACCGCGGCCAGCGCCGCGGCCAACGGCCGGGCGGCGCTGTCCACGGCCGAACTCGTGGCGATGCTCAAGGCCGCAGCCAGCCGGGTCGGCTACCCCTACGTCTGGGGCGGCTCCGGGCCGACTACGTTCGACTGCTCCGGCCTGGTGCAGTGGTCGTTCGCCCGGGCCGGGGTGGTCATGCCCCGGGTGGCCGCGGACCAGGCCCGGACCGGGCCCGCGATCCCGTTCAGCCAGGCCCAGGCCGGTGACCTGCTCTTCTACCGGACCGACCCCACCGCCCCGGACTACATCTCCCACGTGGCCATCTACCTGGGCAAGGGCCTGATGATCCAGGCACCCCAGCCGGGCGAGAACGTGCAGATCGTCCCGGTGGCGCTGGGCAGCGAGTTCGCGGGCGCGGTCCGGGTGTCCCCGGCCATCGCCGCCCAGGTCGCCGCCTCGCCGGTGGGCTGACCCGGCAGCCCTCCGCCGTCTGTGACGGCGCTCCCCGGCACGTGCCTGTGCCGGTGCCACCCGGGCCCGTGTGTTCCTGAGCCGGCCATCTGGACCCGGCATTCCCATGCCGGTCCTCAGCCACGGCCGCGCCGGGCCCGCGGTACTTGCTTGCGCCCGGATCACATGATTACATGATTACATGAGTACTGAGAAACACGGCGAAGACGCCGCTCCCGGCGAGGAAGTACGCGGCTGGTTCGCGGGCCGGCTCCCCGCGGGCTGGTTCACGGCAGCGCCAGAGGTCCTCGTGGACCGGGAAGAGGTCACGGTGGTCGGCCCGCTCGGCGAGCTGGACGTGCCCGCGGACGCGTCGCCCGCAGCCCGGGCGGCCGCGGCGGACGGCCGGGCCCGCCGGTTCCGGGAGGAAACCCGCGACCACCGGATCGAGATCGCCCGGGAGGCCGAGCTGAAGTTCGGCCGCAAGGTCTCCTGGGGGGTCACCTGCGACGGCCGGAAGGTGATGTTCACCACACTGTCGGTCCCGGTGATGACCCGCCTGCGGCAGTCCGAGCGCCGGGTACTCGACACGCTGGTGGATGCGGGCGTGGCCCGCAGCCGCAGCGATGCGCTCGCCTGGTGCGTGCGCCTCGTCGGCGAGCACGAGGAGACCTGGCTCGGCCAGCTCCGTGACGCCCTGCGCCGGGTCGAGGAGGTCCGCGCGGAGGGCCCCCAGACCTGACCGGGCAGCCCGGCAGCCTGACCGGGCAGCCCGGCAGCCTGACCGGTCCCACCCCGCCCGTCCGGCCGCACCATGATCTCTGCTCATTTTGGTTAATAAGCAGTAACGTTTCGTCGCACCTGAACTACTTTCTGTTTAGATAGCCCCGGGTGAGGTAGCACCAGGGCCTGGGCCCGTTCCCGGGCAGGACTGGTCGTGTCACGGGCCCGCCTCAGTGGTGACATCCTTAAGACGGGCAGGCCATGCCCGTCGGCCGGTGGCTAGCGGCGGAAGTAGGTTGGGATGGGGCTGCGCGAGGTTCGGACGAGGCTCCGCGATCTCGTCTACCGGATTTATGAGCGCAGGCTGGAAGCGTCCCTGGCCGGGCACACCGTCCCGCGTCACGTGGGGGTCATCCTCGACGGCAACCGGCGGTGGGCCCGGCTCGCGGGCTTCACCGACGTGAGCAACGGCCATCAGAAGGGCGCCGACCACATCTTCGAGCTGCTCGGCTGGTGCAGCCAGGCGCGGGTCGAGGTGGTCACCCTCTGGCTCCTGGCCACGGACAACCTGTCCCGGCCCGCCGCGGAACTCGAGCCGTTGCTGAAGATCATTGAGAGCACCGTCCAGGCGCTGGCGGACGCCGGGTGGCATGTGAAGCCGGTGGGGGCGCTCGACCTCCTCCCGGCGGAGACGGCGCAGATGCTCAAGGACGCCGGGGAGTCCACCGCAGGCAATCCGGGCCTGCTGGTCAACGTGGCCATCGGCTACGGCGGCCGCCGTGAGATCGCCGACGCGGTCCGCTCCCTGCTCCAGGACCACGCGACCAAGGGCACCACCATCGAGGAGCTGGCCGGGGTCCTGGACGTGGAGCACATCGCCGAGCACCTCTACACCGCCGGGCAGCCCGACCCCGACCTGGTCATCAGGACGTCCGGGGAACAGCGGCTGAGCGGCTTCCTGCTCTGGCAGAGCGCGCACTCGGAGTTCTACTTCTGCGACGCCTACTGGCCCGATTTCCGGCGCGTGGACTTCCTCCGCGCGCTCCGCTCCTACGCGGCCCGGCAGCGCCGGTTCGGGTCCTAGCCGGGTTCAGGTCTTCACCCGTCCTAAACCTTCTCCAGCGTGGTGTGCGACACCCTGCCTGGGTCTTCCGGGGACGGCACGGCCCGGGTACCTTTCAATCAGGTGGGCGGTGCCTAGCCGCCCCCCCGGGAAGGCCCTCGACATCCTCGAGCTTCGTGTCCTGGCACGCAGGCGAGACGAGCGAAGGGCCGGGACCTGGCCCTTCGAGGGACTGTCCCGGTCCTGGAGACACATCTGTGTCCGAGCGCGGCGCCAGCTCAGGCGCCCAGGGGAGAACGAGTGGCCAGTTCTTCTGCCCGCCGCGAATCGCGGCCCAGCAACGCCCGTACTGACGAGGACGGTGGGGCTGCCGGCACGACCGGAAGCCGCCGGTTCAGCTACGTGCTGGACACCAGCGTCCTGCTCGCCGACCCGGCCGCGATCAGCCGGTTCGCCGAGCACCGCGTGATCCTGCCCATCGTCGTCATCACCGAGCTGGAGGCCAAGCGCCATCACCCCGAACTGGGTTATTTCGCCCGTCAGGCCCTCCGGCACCTGGATGACCTGCGGATCGAATTCGGCCGGCTCGACGCCGACCTGCCGATCGGTGACGAAGGCGGGACCGTCCGGGTCGAGCTGAACCACAGCGATCCCCAGATCCTCCCCCCGGGGTTCCGGCTCGGCGACAACGACACGCGGATCTTGTCGGTGGCGCGCAGCCTGGTAGCCGAGGGCGAAGACGTGGTCCTGGTCAGCAAGGATCTGCCGCTGCGGGTCAAGGCAGCCTCGATCGGCCTGACCGCCCAGGAGTACCGGGCCGAGCTGCCCGCCGACTCCGGCTGGACGGGCATGACCGAGCTCGAGGTGACCGCCGACGACATCCAGGAGCTCTACGACACCGGCAAGCTGGACTGCGAGCAGGCGCGTGAGCTGCCCTGCCACACCGGGCTGGTGCTGTCCGCGGGCGGCCACGGCAGCTGCAGCGCGCTCGGCCGGGTGCTGCCCGACAAGTCGGTCAGGCTGGTGCGGGGCGACCGGGAGGCATTCGGCCTGCATGGCCGGAGCGCCGAGCAGCGCGTCGCGCTCGATCTGCTGCTCGACCCCGACGTGGGGATCGTCTCGCTCGGCGGCCGGGCCGGCACGGGCAAATCCGCGCTGGCCCTGTGTGCGGGCCTGGAGGCCGCGATGGAACGGCGCCAGCACCGCAAGGTGGTGGTGTTCCGCCCGCTGTACGCGGTCGGCGGCCAGGAGCTGGGCTACCTGCCCGGCTCGGAGGCGGACAAGATGAATCCGTGGGCCCAGGCGGTCTACGACACGCTGTCCGCGGTCACCTCCCAGGACGTGATCGACGAGGTCCTGGCCCGCGACATGTTCGAGGTGCTGCCGCTCACCCACATCCGGGGGCGTTCGCTGCACGACTCGTTCGTGATCGTGGACGAGGCCCAGTCCCTGGAGCAGAGCGTCCTGCTGACCGTTCTGTCACGGATCGGCTCGGGGTCCAGGGTCGTCCTGACCCACGACATCGCCCAGCGGGACAACCTGCGGGTGGGGCGGCACGACGGCGTCGTCGCGGTCATCGAGAAGCTCAAGGGGCATCCGCTGTTCGCCCACGTGACGCTGGTCAGGTCGGAACGGTCCCCGATCGCGGCACTCGTCACCGAAATGCTGGAGGACTCAGGTTTGTAACAGACCCCGGGTAGCGGGAAGCTCCGGGAAGTCGGCAGACTACTCCACATGGTTTTCGACTTGCCGGAGCTTCTCGCTGCCCGCCATGGCGAGGGTTACGCCCTCGCCGGCCAGTACCTGAACCCCCAGCTGCCCCGGATGCTGCACGCTATCGGCTTTGACCGCGTGTACGACCGCGCGGAAGGCGCCTACCTCTACGACTCCGAGGGCACCGCCTACGCCGACTTCCTGGCCGGTTTCGGGGTGTTCGCCCTGGGGCGCAACCACCCGGTGGTCCGCAAGGCCCTGCACGACATGCTGGACGCCGGGCTTGCCGACATGGTCCAGTTTGACACCCCGCTGCTGCCCGGGCTGCTCGGTGAGCGGCTGCTGGCCAGGGCCCCCGGCCTGGACCGGGTGTACTTCTGCAACAGCGGCACGGAAGCAGTGGAAGCGGCGCTGAAGTTCGCCCGCTATGCGACCGGGCACCAGCGGATCATCTACTGCGACCACGCCTACCACGGGCTCACCGCTGGCTCGCTGTCCGTGAACGGATCAGGGGAGTTCCGCAAGGGCTTCGGCCCGCTGCTGCCCGACACCATGATCCCGTTCGGCGACCTGGAGGCCCTGGAGGCCGAGCTGCGCCGGGGCGACGTGGCCGGGTTCCTCATCGAGCCGGTCCAGGGCAAGGGCGTCGCGGTGGTCCCGCCAGGTTTCCTGGCCGCGGCCAGGACCCTGCTGCACGAGCACGGTGCCCTGCTGATCTGCGACGAAGTGCAATCCGGGATCGGGCGGACCGGGCGGTTCTTCGCCTATCAGCATGACGACGTCGAACCGGACATCGTGACCGTGGCCAAGGCGCTGTCCGGCGGGTTCATCCCGGTCGGCGCCACGCTGGCCAAGGGCTGGATCTTCGACAAGGTCTACTCCTCGATCGACCGGGTTCTGGTGCATGACTCCACCTTCGGCTCCAACGCGGCCGCGATGACGGCGGGCCTGGCCTCGCTGGCCGTCATCGACGACGAGAAGTTGGTGGAGAATGCGGAGCAGACCGGGAACCTGCTCCGGGAAGCCCTGCAGCTGCTGGTGGACAAGTACGAGCTTCTGGCCGAGGTGCGCGGGCGCGGGCTGATGATCGGCCTGGAGTTCGGCCGGCCGAAGGCCATGCGGTCGCGGGCAGCGTGGAACGTCCTCCAGGCGGCGCGGCACGGGCTGTTCGCGCAGACCGTCGTGGTCGCGCTGTTCCAGCGGCACCACATCCTGACCCAGGTTGCGGCGGACAATGTGGAAGTGATCAAGCTGCTGCCGCCCCTCACCATCGGGGAGGCGGAGGTGGACCTGTTCCGCGACGCGTTCGTGGAAGTCATGGACGACGCCAGCCGGGGCAGCGGGCTGATCTGGGATTTCGGGCAGACTCTCGTGAAGCAGGCGGTCAGCGCCCGCCGTCACTGATCGCCGGCGGTCTCCTCATCCGGTCCGGCGCTCAGCAGGACCTCGGCGATGCTGAGATCCCCGGGATACGTGATCTTGATATTGCGCTCGCTGCCGCGCACCACCGCGACCGGCACGCCGGGCAGGTAACGCAGGACCACCCCGCAGTCGTCGGTCGCGGGGAGATCCGCGAAGCCCGGGTCGGCCCGGGCCAGCTCGTGCGCCTTGCGGATCACCGACAGCCGGAAGCCCTGCGGGGTCTGGCAGCGCCGCAGCGTGTCACGGTGCGGCATCCCGGTCATCAGCCCGTCGTCGACGACCACGATGGTGTCGGAGGTGGGGACGGCCACCCCGACCGCCTCGTGGGTCTCCAGGGCCCGCACGCAGCCCGCGATCGTGGCCTGGTCCAGCAGCGGGCGGGCGGCGTCGTGGAACAGCACGTTGCACTCGCCCGGGCCCAGCGCGTCGATGGCCCGCCGGGTCGACTCGGGCCGCGTCATCCCGCCCTCGATGATCCCGGTCACCTTGCGGTACCCGCCGAGCGCCAGCAGCTCGCGGACGTGGTCGGCGTGCCCGGGCGCCATCACCACCAGCGTGGCATCCACGCCGGGTGCCTGGTCGAACGCGGCGACCGAGTGCTCCAGCAGGGCCCGGCCGGCCAGCGGAAGCAGCTGCTTGGGGAGCGCGGCACCGAAGCGCACCCCCGAACCGGCCGCCAGCACCACAGCCACCGTTCGCATGAGCGGACTCTACCCGGGTACGACAGGCAAGGGTTACCTGCAGAATCACAGCCCTTGCTGGTGAGCCACTGACTACCCTGAGTACCCGGAGAGGGACATGACGGTAACCACGGCCGTGGTGGTGCTGCCCCGGCGCGTGGCCGTCTGGGCCAGCCGCCGGGCCGTGGCCCGCACCTCCGTCACCGGCATCGAACTCGCGTGCCTGCTGTGCGCCGCGGTGTGGTTCAGCGCAGGTACCCCGCTCACCGCGCTGGCCGGCGGGGCGGCGATGGGCGGCGCGTACCTGGCCCGCCGGGTCGGCGGGCAGCTCGCCGCGGGCGCGTATGCCGGCTGGCTGGCTGGCCTGTGCGCGCTGGCCGGCGAGGTCGTCGTGTACGCCGGGCTGGCGGCGGGCGCGGGCGCCGGGCGGTTCCGGGTCTGGGCCCTGGCCACCGCCGCGGTGATCCTGCTCGGCATGCGCAAGGTCGGCCCGGCTGTGCCGTCCGGCCAGGCCCGCGCCGCCGGCTGGCGAGCCCCGGACGGGTGACCAGCGCCGCGGGCCCGGCCCAGCCCTCGCCGCCTGGCCGCGGCCCTGCCCGGGCTGCCGATGGGGGAGCGGGCCGTGGTGATCACCGTGACCGCGGCGCTCTACGGCACCCGGATGTCCCTGCTCGTCCTCATCTGGTGGGGGGCCGTCGCGCTGGCCTGGACGATCGCCGGGCCCCGTCCGGGGGACGGGCGGCGCCGCGCAGCAGACGAGGCCGCCCGCCCGCGGCCCGCCGGGAGCCCCCGGCCCGCCGACCCGCCGCGCCTGCGGGCCGGCATCGCGGCTGCCCGGGACGACGGCCCGCTGGCCCGCTTCGCCGGGGCGGTGGTGCGCGGCCAGCTGGTGCCGCTGCCCCCCGCCGTGGCGGGGCTGGCCGCCACCGTCCTGCTGGCCACGCTGGGCCTGGGTGACCTCGCCGGCCTGGTCCTGCTGACCCCGGTCGCGGCCATGCTCCTCGCGGCACCTGGTTCCGCCCATCCGCATGATGGCCCGCTGGACTGGCTGACGCCCCTCATCATCCAGGCGGGGGAGTTCGTCTACCTGGCCGCGCTGGGCTTCGCCAAGGGCATTCCCGGCCCGCTGGTGTTCGCGCTGACCGGGCTGGTGGCCCTGCGCCATCTGGACGCCGCCTACCGGGCCCGGCACCGGATGCCCGCGGGTGATCCAAAGCGGCGGCATCGGCTGGGAAGGCCGTATGCTGGTGGCAGGGGTGGGCGCCATGCTCGCCGTGGGTCCGCTCACCTACCTGGCCCTGACCGTGTACCTGCTGTGGCTGCTGAGTTCGGGCAGCCTGGCCAGCTGGCTGGCGGTCCAGGCGCGCTCCCGGGGTATTCACCGGGCCAGCCTGGGCAGCCGTGCCCCGGGGTGCCTGCGGCAGCGCCAAAAGGGCGGACGGCTAGGATCACCCCGTGGAGGGTGGATCTCTATGCTCCTGCGCAGACGAGCGCCGCTGGGCTATGGCGGGCAGGGCCCGGGATGGCAATCACCGGTGGCCATCCCCCGTCCGTGGCTGTCCGCGATCTTTGCCGCCTGCGCGCTGTTCGCGGCGGGCATGGGCGTGTTCAGTTCCGACTCGCTGCACCGGCTGTGGGGCGTGTTCGCGGCCGTCGCTTACGTGCTGGCCGCCGGAGTCGTGCTGGCCTGGAGGTCATCGCGGGCGGTTGACATGGCCCTGCTCCTGGGGGTCGGCGGGGCGCTGATCGCGCCGCTGACCGTCCTTGCCGGGCAGGGCCGGTGGCAGCCGGAGGTCGGCGTGATCGCCCGCGGCGCGCGCCTCCTGCTCCAGCACGGATCCCCGTACGAGAGCCAGGCTGTCGTCTCGGCCTCGCACGACCCCAACATCTACAACCCGTATCTCCCGGTCATGGCCATCTTCGGGCTGCCGCGGGCGCTCCTGGGCCCCGGGCTCGTCACCGACCCGCGGATCTGGTTCACGCTGGGCTTCGTGGCCGTGTTCGCGGCCGCGCTGGCCGTCGCGGGGGCGCGCGACGTGCTGCGCTGGACGCTCCTCGTCACGGCCACGCCCGTGATCGCCTTCTCGCTGACGGTGGGGGGCACCGATGTCCCGGTCCTCGCCCTGCTGTGCCTGGGCCTGGCGCTGCTCTGGCGCCGTCCGCAGCCGCTGGTGGCCGGGCTGGTCCTGGGCATCGCGGCGGCCACCAAGGCCACCGCGTGGCCTGCCCTGATCGTGGCCGCGACCATGCTGACCGTGCGGGATGGCTGGCGGGCGGCATCGCGGTTCCTGCTGGCGGCCATCGCCGCCGCGGCCGCCATCATCACGCCCGTCGCGGCAGTATGGCCGCACTCCCTGGTCGAGAACACCATCCTGTTCCCGCTGGGGCTGGCCAAGGTCAAGTCGCAGGCCGTCAGCCCGCTGCCCGGGCACGTGCTGGCGGACACGGGGCCCGCCGGGCACACGATCGCCGTGGCGCTGCTCTGCCTGGCGGGCCTGGGGGTGCTGATTTCCCTGGTTATCCGCCCGCCCCGGAACGTGCCGTCCGCGACCTGGCGGCTCATCATCGGGCTGGTGCTCATGTTCGTGCTGGCCCCCGCGACCAGGTTCGGGTACTTCATGTACCCGGCGGGCCTGTGGGCCTGGCTGGTCGTGTCGCAGCTGGGGGCGCGGCGCCCGCAGCCCACGGGCCGCCCCGACGGGGACCTCCCCGGCGGCCCGCCACCGCCCGGTCACGGCGGCGTGGCCCAGCCGAGCACGGCATAGCCACGCCCTGCCCCGGTCCCGGCTCGGCCTCCCGGCGCAGCCGCCCGGTTCGGCCTCCCGGTTTCAGCCCCGGTCGCCGGTTTCAGCCTCCCGGCAGCGGGGCTGTCCGGTCCCGCGAACGCCGCCGAGTCGGAGCAGATGTTGGTGCTGGCGGTGATGCCGCCGTAGCTCTTGGCCAGATTGCCGAGCGCCCTGGCGGACGCCTTGGTGCCCGCGCCCGTGCCTGAGGTCAGCCCGCTGAAGCCGGATCCGAGGATCAGGCTGAGGGAGCCCGCGCCCATCGCCGTGCCCTGCTGCGCGGTGACCGGACCGCCGATGACGGCCTTGAGGGTGTTCACCTCGGGAAGCTGGCTGGCCGAGGAGTACTGGATCACGCTGCTGGTGAAGCCGTAATTCGCGGCAGGACCGGTCCCGGTCACGCTGAAGCCCTTGGCGGTCAGGGCGGCGGCGGTGGTGCCCGCGATGCCGTTGACGCCCGACCCGTTGAGCACCTCGACATGCACCCTGGCCGGGGCGACTGTCGCCGCAGCCTGCTGGCTGGGGCGGCCGCCGGTGCCCGCCGCCGTGCCCCTGGCCTTGGCCGCGGCAGGCAGGTTGCGGTCGGCCTCGATGGCCCGGAACATCCGGTCCGCCTGCGGCTGCTCCCACGACAGCTCGGCGGCCGGATCCCCTGCGTACGGCACCACCGGGACCGTGACCAGCTGGACCGCACCCGAGCTCAGGCTCTTCATGCTGTTCGCGATGCGCAGCATGGTGGACAGGTCCAGGCCCTGATCGGTGGTCAGCGACCTGGCCACGTCACGCACGACGCTGTAGATCCGGTTGGGCTGGGCGAGCAGGTTCGTCGACTTGAGTTTCTGCATGACCGCGGCCAGGAAGTACTGCTGGCGCTGGATGCGCTGGGTGTCCGAGCCCTCGCCGATGTTCTCCCGCAGCCGGACGAACGCGAGTGCCTGCGCCCCGTTCACCACGCGCTTCCCGGCCGGCAGCCGCAGCCTGGACTCGGGGTTGTTGATCGCGAACGGCAGGCAGACCGGCACGCCGCCCACGTCATTGACGATCGACTGGAAGCCGGAGAAGTTCAGTTCCACGAAGTGCTGGATGCGGATCCCGGTCTCCTGCTCCAGCGTTTTCCACAGGCAGGGAGCGCCCCCCGCCGAGAACGTGGCGTTCAGCCGCTCGAGCACGCCGGGCTGCGCGCCCTGGCCCGGATGGCCCTGCTGGTCGTCCGCGCAGGCCAGGACGGGGACCATCGAGTCACGGGGGAAGCTGATGATGTCGGCCCGGGTGTGCCCGGGGGCGATGTGCAGCAGCATGGACGTGTCCGAGCGGGCTCCGACGACGTCCGCCCCGAACTTGCGGCCCAGGCCCTGGCGCGAGTCCGAGCCGATGATCAGGATGTTCAGGCCGGCCGTGTAGTGCGGCCGCTTGCCCAGCATCGCCGCGGTGACGTTTTCCCGGTGAATGCTGCCCACCACACCTCGGTACTTCGCGTAGGCCACCAGCGACGTCGCGACGACCGCGAACGTCGCGATGATGGCCGCCCCGCCGAGCAGCGGACGCCAGAGGGGGCCCCGCCACCGCGAGCGTCCTGACGTCGCCTGGCCGCCGCCTGAGCTTCCATAACGGTCTGTCCGTGGCGACGGGTCCCCAGGCCCCGGGCCGTACAGGGCGAGCTGCCAGTCCGTGTCCCCCGGCGATTGCGATCGGGCCGGCCGCGGCGGTCCGGGTGCGCGCCTGGACACTGAGAGGCCGCCCCCGGACTCGTCCATGTCGTCGTAACGGGTCATCGCTCCTCGTGGCGTCGGCCGTGGCTTGCGCGGGAGTGCCGCGTGCGCCGGGGGTGTGGCGCCTATTGTTCACCGAACCGCTACCGCATGTGGCGCCAATGGGATGAATCGGTCACCCCGGGCTCCGCGGTAATGTCAGCGCCCCGGCTTAGAGTGGGACCCGTGCGCCCGGGAGCCCGTCAGGCCGGCCCAGCAGCCGAGAGCCGCGAGTCTGCTGTCACCATCAGGCTGGGACGCCGGGTGCCCCGGAGTGGGTGGTGGTTCACGCAGCTCACGCTGCTGCCGGTGCTGCTGGCGCTGGCGTGGCTCATTCCCGGCGCCGCGCTGCTCATGGCGGGCCGGCTGCGGCCCGCCCCGATGCTGCTGATCTCCGCGCCGCTGGCTGTCATCCTGATCGCCGCCGCGCTGCGCCGGGTGCCGGGGCAGCGGCCGCTTCAGGCGCCGGGCACCGGCTCCCCCGGGAAGGCGGTGCGGGCCTGGGCCGGGTGGTGGGGCCTGGCCGGGACGGCCGTCGTGGCGGCCGGCTTCGGGGCCTGGCAGATCTGGCTCAATTCGCCGCAGGTCTTCGTGATGCGCCAGCCGGGCGCCGCGTTCCAGGTCGGGTACTGGCTCGCGGGTCACGGCTCGCTGCCCATCCCCGAGTCACTGCGGGACTTCGGTGGCGCCCATCCCGGCCTCACCTTCGCCAGCACCGGCCTGGCGGTCACGCACGGCGGCCTGGCCCCGCAGTTCGCGCCGGGGGTGGCCATCGTGACGGCCGGCGGCTGGTGGATACACGGCATGACCACGGCCGTGCTGGCCAGCCCGGTGCTCGGCGCGCTCGCGGTATTCACCTTCGGCGGCCTGGCTGGCCGGCTCGCGGGCCCGCAGTGGGCTCCGCCGGCCGCCCTGGTCCTCGCGCTTACCCTGCCTGAGCAGTACACGAGCCGGTCGGCGTTCTCCGAGCCCCTGGCCCAGCTGCTGCTGCTGGGCGGGTTGTGCCTGGTGGCCGACTCGCTGACGGCGCATCCCGGCCAGGTGTGGCTCTCCCGCTACACCGGACGGCTGCGCTGGCCTGGGTGGCTGCCACCGAGCGTGGCCGCGGCCGGGCTCGGCGGGCTGGCCCTGGGGCTGGCCTCGCTGGCCTCGCTGAGCGTGCTCCCCTACCTGATCCCCGTCATCCCCGCCACCGGCCTGCTGGTCGCGGCCGGCGCCCGCAGGCCCTTCCGCTGGGGCTCGGCGTGCTGGCCGGGGCCGGGTACGGCGTAATCACCAGCTGGGTGGTCGCGCCCGCCGCGCTGGCCGACCCCGGCTTCCCGGTCCGCCAGGTTGCCGTGATCGCGCTCGTGGTGACCGGCGTGACCGTGGCCGCCGTGGCGATCACGGCCTGGGCGCCCGCCAGGGCCTGGACCGGCCGGGCGGCCCGGGGCGCGCTGCGCTGGCGGATCCCGGACGTGGCCGCCGGGCTCGTGGCGGCGGCGCTGATCGCGCTCCTGATCCGGCCCTCGGTGCAGACCGCGCACTGGACGCCCGGTCCGGGCACCGCCGGATACGTGGCCGCGTTGCAGAGGCTGCTGGGACTGCCCGTCCAGCCGACGCGTTCCTATGCGGAAGACACGCTGTACTGGGTCATCTGGTACATCGGGATCCCGGCGCTGCTGCTCGGCGGATTCGGCCTGGCCGTGCTCACCCGGCGGTGCGTGCGCGCGCTGCTCCGGTGGGCCGACGAGGACGGCGTGGCCCGGGTGTGGGGGCTGCCCCTGGCCATCTTCGCCTGGACCACGGCGAGCGTGCTGTGGCAACCGCGCACGGTGCCGGACCAGCCCTGGGCCAGCCGGATCCTGGTGCCCGTCGTGCTGCCCGGGTTCATCCTCTGCGCGGTCTGGGTCGCGGCCCTGCTGGACCGCCGGGCCCGGGAACGCGGCGCCGGCCGGGCCACCGTGGCCCTGGCCGCGGCGTGCTTCGTCGTGGCCATGACCGTACCGACCGCCGTGACCACGTTCGGGTTCACCCTCAGCCACCGCGTGGCCGGGCATTCGGGCCCCGCAGCCACCGGGCTGGGAGTGAAAAGGACCGGCGCGGGACAGACGGCAGCCGCCCAGGCACTGTGCGGGGCGATGAGCGCCCGCATGTCGGTGGTGTTCCTGGACCGGCTGGCCGCGAGCCAGTTCGCCCCGGCGATCAGGGGCATGTGCGGCGTCCCGGCCGGGGTCATGGCGGGCGCCTCGATGGCGCAGGTCCAGTCGGTGATCCGGGGCATCGCGGGCACGGGCCGGGAGCCGGTCCTGCTGGCTACCCGGCCGGCCGAGCTCACCGTCTACGGGGTCACCCCGCGCCACCTCATCGACCTGGTCACGACGCAGGACGCGCACGATCTGACCCAGCCTCCCTCGACCACCTGGCCGAGCACCAACCAGCTGTGGATGTCGGCCCAGAGCACGTCCGTACCGGGCGCCTAGCCGGCCGGCGGCGGCCACCGCGCGCCGTATCGCTGCGGGCATGCCGGCCCCACCTCCGTCCTCATGGCTCGTCCTTCGTGTAGAACATGCGTTCGAATATCTTACGGCTTCACATCAGCATCGCACATGTGTTCTAATAGCCGCCAGGCCTCAGCCCGACCAGGCAGGGGCTGCCACGGGGCAGTTGAGAGTGCGACACATCCCTGGCCGCCAGCAGCGGCCCGGGCTAGCCGTCGCTCTTGGCTACCAGACGATCACTGACCTGATGGGAGATCCCGGGCCGGCTGGTGCACCCAGGATGGCCCGGCATGGCCGCACGCTAGAGGTGAGACAGTGACCACGCACTTCGAAGACATCATCCGCCAGAACAGCCAGCGGCTCGACGACCTGAAGAAGACCACCGAAGAACTGCAGCGAGAGCTCTCGGAGGCCCGTGTGTCGCTGGAACGCGAGCTTTCCAGGCCCCCTCATGGGCACGCAGGCCTGACAGAGCAGATTCCCGGGTACCGCGGACCTTCCCCTGAGGCGCTCTCCGCGCCTGGCCCAGCCCCCGCGCCGGGACATTACGTGGAGGACCCGCTGCCCTATTACGCGCAGGACGCCGGACCCTATTACGCGGCCGACGAACCGCCTTACGTGGCGGAAGGCCCGCGATATGCATTGAGTGCTGCAGTCAGCGGGGCGCCCGAGCCGGCTGACGAATTTGAGGTATTCAATCCGCCAGATACCGGTCGTCTTGATTTCGCAGGCGCCGCTGCGCATGGCACTGCCATCGGCAGCCGAGACTTCGATGGCCCTGCTTTCGATGGCCCTGCTTTCGAAGACCCTGCTTTCGAAGACCCTGCTTTCGGCGGCCTTCCCGCTGATTCCGCCCCGCCCGCCCCCGGCTACGCTGACTCCGATCCCACGGCGGGAATCGTCAGTCACGGCCGCCGGAGCGCGTACCGCCGCCGGCTTTCCCGGCGCGCCGCCATCGCGATCACGGGTGCGGCGGCCGCCCTGGTCACGGTGCTCGCCGTCCTCATCACCAGCGGCGGGGCGTCATGGCCGTCCAGCGTGGCCACCGTCCAGGCAGAAGTCGTCAAGGCGTGCCAGAACCCCGATGTGGTATCCGAGCCTGGCCAGGTCAATTTCGCCTGCGCGAAGGCCACGCGCCAGATCCTCTGGATTTTCGCGCTGCTGACCAGCGACGATAATCCCCAGTTTTCGGACACGAAGACCGGCCGGCAGGGCCTGGAGCCCATCACGCCCGGCCAGGGCGGGGTGGTCGCCGCGTCGCTGAACCTGCACCATCCTTACGACCCCGCCAGCCCTATCGACAGCATCGCGGTGGCCGCCCGTGCCATCAACGACATCATCGGCGGCGCGACGCTGACCGGATCCAACGGCAGCCCGGTCGTCCAGCCGGGGCTGGAAAGCCATTCCGGCAATTGCCTGCGGTACACGGGTTCGGGTCTGGTCACTTCCCGTCAGGGATTTCCCGGTCTCTGCGCGCGCCCGGTGACCGGGCCGCACGGGCAGATGGAACTGGTGGCGGATATCTACCAGAAATGGATCGTGGGAGCCTCGGCCAAGGCCGCGCACGAGGCCGCGGTGCTGTTCGCTAACGCCGATAATCCCGGCAATCCTCAGGTCCAGGCCATTCTGAGGACACTCGGAAACGAGACCCTCGCGGCCTGATACAGCTAACCCCGGCTATCGCCTGTGCTATCCGCCGGGACTCACTATTCGCACGGAAGAGGTGGAATCGTTGCCTTCGGCAGGCCGGCCGCGGTGGCAGCAGATGACGGCGCTGGTCAGTCTCAGCGTTGGCGGAGCGGTCACCGGGTTCTCCTTCGTGCCGAAGGCGGCCGCCGATTTCAGCTCGCCGTCCAGCGTGCCGCTGAACCTGGTCGCGCTCCGCCAGTCGGTCCACACGCCGGCGGCGCAGCACGCAGCGCCCGGCCACGACCCGGTGTTCCGCGCGGCCATCGTCCATGTCGCCCGCTACTACCTTCAGATGGCCCGGACCAGGACCCCGGCCGAGATGGAAGCGATCATCTGGCAGCACGACAGCGTGGATGGGGCTGACCACGGCCAGTCGTGCGCGGCCTTCGCCAGCCTCACCCTGGAACTCGGCGCCCAGGTGACCGGCGGGCAGAGCTGGGCCTCCGGCGGCGGTTCCTATCCGTGGCCCCTGCACACCTGGGCCGATGTGCGGGTCGAGCCGAACCCGGCGTCCCCCGGGATCGTCTCGATCCAGCAGGACGCGCAGGCGCATGATCGCTGGCATCCGCTGGGAGACGGGTACTCGCCGCTGCCGGGGGACTGGGTGCTGTTCGACGGGCACGTCGAGGTGGTTACCAAGGACGCGGGCGGGGTGCTGTACACCATCGGCGGGGACTCGCTGCCGGACTTCTCCGTGAACGCGCACGAGTACCCCGGGCCGCTGTCCGCGGCAGGCGTGGTCGGCTTCGTGAACAACGGGACGCTGCCCGGTGCGGGACCGGCCGCGGGGGATCACGCGGCGGCGGTTCAGTCTGCAGCGGACCCGGCCCCGGCCGCCTCACGTGCGGCGACATCCGGCGCGCGCAGCAAGGCGGGGACCGGGCTCGGGGGTCCCGGCGCACACGGCAGCCTGGCGGCCATCCCCGGGGCGGGCACGGTTCCCGCGGCGCGGGCCGCCGCGCAGGCGCCTGCCGAGCCCGCGATCCCCGGCCTCGTCCCCGCGCCGCGGGCCAGCGGGGAGGCTCCCGGCCCGGTGCCGGGAGGCGCAACCCAGGATGCGGCGCCCGCGTCCCGCGAGAAGGCCTCGCCCGGTGGTGCCGCCATCCCGGGTGTCACCATGCAGGCCGGGCCGGGGGAGCGGGGCACCGCGTACCGCAGGCACCATCCGTCGCCCGCGCGGACGCCGGTTTCCGGGACCCGTGCGCAGCAGGCGTTCATCAGCGCGGTGGCCCCGGGGGCCATCGACGCTCAGCGCCGGTATGGGGTCCCCGCCGCGGTCACCATCGCCCAGGCCATCGACGAGTCGGGGTGGGGCCAGAGCGAGCTGGCCGCCCAGGATCACAACCTGTTCGGCATCAAGGGCACCGGGCCTGCGGGCAGCGTGCCGCTGCCCACGCAGGAATACGTGAACGGCCAGCCGGTCGCCACCTCGGCGTCCTTCCGCGTGTATCACGACGTGGCCGAGAGCATCGACGATCACGGCCGGCTCCTGGCCCGCAGCGGCTACTACCAGCAGGCCATGGGCGAGCGGCAGCATCCCGATAAGTTCGCGGCCGCGCTGACCGGCGTCTACGCGACCGACCCCGACTACGGGGCGAACCTGATCAGCCTGATGCGCCGGTACGACCTGTACCGCTACGGCCAGGGGCAGCCAGCTGGCCGGACCGCCACCGCCGAGCCAGGTCGCGGGAGCACGGGGGCCGAACCCGGCAGCGCGACGATCCCGGGGGTACCCGCCGCTGCGCCGGCGCCGGTGCGCCCCGCGCGGCCCGCCAGCGCGCGGCCAGCCCCGGCGCACCCTTCGCGGCCCGCCAGCCCGCGCCCGGCCCCGGTGCACCCGGCTCCCGTGCCCTCTGCCCCTGCAGCCAGTCCCCAGCCGACCGCGACCGGCCATCCCCGGCCGGGCCCCACGGGAAGCCCGGCGCCGCCGGCCACCGCCGCCCCCAGGCCATCTGCTACCGGCAGTCCCACGACAGCGGCACCGGGCCGTCGTCCCCCGCAGCCCGGCACCGCCAGTCCCGGGCCGTCCCCCACGGCCGCGGGAAACCGCAGTCCGTCCCGCCCGGCCACCCCCGGGCCGGCGCCTGCGGGCAGCCCGCGCCAGGTCCGGACCGCCCGGCCGGCCTCGCCGCCGGTGGCGCCCGCCGCCACGCCAGCCCAGCCGGCGGCGGGCGTCCCGGGTCCCGGCGCGGCGATTCCGGGTGCCGCCGTTCCCGGCGCCCCCGCCGCCGGCGCGCCCGATCGTGGTGTGCCCGGCCGCGGGGCAGGGACCGGTGCTGCGTCCATTCCCGGGGTGGCCACCCAGTCCGCGTCGGCGCGGCGGTTGGTCCCGCCACCGGCGCATCAGACGGATCAGATGCCCCAGCGGCCACGCGTTACCCAGGCGTCTCAGCGCTCCGGCCCGGCCGCAACCCGCGCCACGCTGGTCAGCGCGCGCCGCTATCAGCCGCAGATGCCCCGCGCGGTGCTCAACTCGTTCGTGGAAACGGCGAAGGCGCCGCTGATGGCCGGGCAGACCACCTACCAGGAAGTGGCAGGGCGCCGGGGGATCAGCTGGCAGCTGCTGGCGGCTTGCGACTGGATGCAGTGCGAGGCGCGGGCCAGGCGGTCGCCGGTCTACGGGGAGCGCCTCGGGTCCGTCAACAGCGACGGCACGGTGTATGTGCAGCGGTCCGCTGCCCTGGGACGCTGCGCTGACGACCTGGTCCGGCTGTCCCGGGCCGTGTACGGCGTCGACCTCACCCGAGTGGACCTCCTGTCAGTGGCCGACCTGGCCAACGCTTTCGCCGCGTTCCGCTGGGGTGGCCTGCTCCAGGCTCACGACTGCTCGGCGATGGAATTCCCCTATTCGGTGGAGGGGCTGACCGGCCGCCACGTGCGCATGCGCTGGCCCCGGATCACCGACCCGGGAAACGGTGACCGGCCGGGGGCGCGATTTCACCGGCGGTTCGGCGCGGTGCCCATCGTGCTGAGCCTCGATTACCCGGCGACCGCGTAGCCAGTGGCCGCCGCCATCCCAACGACCCCGTTGCTGCCCTGGAAGGAAGGTGGACCGTGTGGTTCGCATCCTGCTGGCCCTGCTGAGCCTGATCACCGCACACGCGCGGGGGCGCGCCGTCCTGGCCGGTGCCGCGGGGGCGGGAACCCAGGGGCCGGCCTGCTGCCGCCGCCCGGTGCCGGTGCCGGTGCCGGTGCCACCCGGGGGGCTATCCCCAGGGCCTGGCCCGCTGCTGCTCCCGGCGCTCCTCCCGCCGGCCCCCGCGAACGCGCGGCGGCCGGCCCCGGCTCATGGCCGCCCGCGCCCCCGGCTGGCCCCCCCGGGCCGCCACGCCGGTGGCGCCTGCGCACGCGGATCATCACGGGAGCGGTGCTGGTGCTCGCAGCCCTGATCTTCCGCAAGGCGGTCGCCTCGGTGGTCCTGGCGGCGGTGTCCGCCGCGCTGCACACGGTGGGAATCAATGTGCACCTTCCCAGCGTCCGGTTCGCGTGGCCATGGCAGGTCATCGCCGGGGGCACCACCACCAACACCGATCTCGGTCCCTGGGTGCTGCAGAAGATCGAGGGGATTTCCCAGCCCGCCCTCGGCCAGGCCAACTTCGACTTCTACTTCACCCGCAAGGTCTCCAGGAACATCGGACCGTGGCCATGCTGGTACGCCAGCACGTTCTACGCGGTCGGGCACGCGTCTGCCACCGTGGACCTCAACCCCGGACGGGCGTGGTGGGCCAGGGCAGCGGGACACTACCGGCTCCAGGTGATCAGCCGTCCCGCTGGCGCGAAGCCGGGCCACGTGACGGTGACGATGGTGCTGCCCCGCCCCCGCCTGCCCCAGACGGTCCACGACATCACGATCGACAACATCCCGTCCCGCCCGATCGCCACCCAGCACAGCTGGACCTACCCGGGGTTTGGCTGCGGGGTGGTGCTGCGGCCCCAGTTCGCGCCGTCCGTGCTGTATCCCCAGGCCCAGCGGATCGCCTTCTACAAGGCCACGCACGTGCCGGGGGTAACCCGCCCGCTGATCGGCAGCGCCGAGGATGAGGCTGCGCAGACCATCCGGGGCAGCTTCATCCAGCCGACCCTGAACGCCCTGGGCTACACGCTGGACCGCTTCACGCTGGACTGGGCGGCCCCGCCCGGCACGTAAGTACTGCGTCGCGTAAGGACGGCGCCCCGCACTCATGGTGCACGGCGCGTCACGCGCCGCGCAGCACGGGTCACGGGCGAACGGAGCCCGCGCCGGTAGCCTGGCCGGGTGACCGGACTGGGAGCACCCCGGCCCGGGGCCCGGCAGGTCCCGGCGGCCGCCGTCCTCATGGCCGGTGCCATCTGCCTGCTCCCGGCCGGCTGCGGGAGTCCCGGCGGCCACCAGGCCGCCGCGGGGCAGCAGCGGCCGACGGCGGCCAGCGCCCCGGCGCCCCGGCCGTCACCCGCGGCGACGTCGCCGCGCGCCGCCGAGCCCACGGGGCAGCCGGCCACGATCGCGGTGCCGCCGCCCCCCGGCCGGCTGCCCCAGACCCGCACCCTGCCCAGCGCGCACACCCGGGTGTTCCGCGCGGAGATGACGGACCTGTGGGCCGCGGTGGTGAGCGGCCAGGCCCGCCTGGCCGCCCAGGCTTTCTTCCCGCTGGCTGCCTACACCCAGGTCAAGGCCATCGCCGACCCGGCCGCGGACTGGCACAGCCGGCTGTTCGGCGACTTCCGGCTCGACGTGGCCGCCGCGCACCGCTTCCTGGGCCCGGGTGCGCGGCACGCGGTCCTGGCCCGGGTCATCGTGCCGTCCACCGGGGCGGCCTGGATCAGCCCCGGGGCCTGCTACAACGCCGTGGGCTACTGGCATGTCGGCGGCGCCCGGCTGGTCTACCGGCAGCACGGCCAGGTCCGCTCGATCGGCATCGCCTCGCTGATTTCGTGGCGCGGCCGGTGGTACGTGGTCCACTTCGGCGCGGTCCTTCGGGCCGGCGCCGGGGGCGTCGTGGACGCCCCCGCGACCGGGCCCGGGGTCCCCGGGCCCGGCGGCGGCTGCTGAGCCGGTCCGCCGCGGCCTGGTTGACCCGCCGCGGTGCGGTTTTGACTTTCGTTGCGGAGAAATCCTGACCACGCACGGACGGTTACGGTGCTGCCGGCCCGGGCCAACGGCCGGCCGTCCCCCCGCCATCTGGCCGCCGGAGGCGACGGCGCTTACCTGCTCGCGGCCGCGGGCCTCAGTCCGGCCCCCGTGCGGGCGGAGGGCGGACCACTCCAGCCGCTGACGGCGGCGATGATCTGCGGCGGTGCCTTCCGCCCGGCCCGGGCACGGGCCGCGCCGAACGCGGCCGGGGTGAGGGGACCCCGGGCCGCTGCCACCGCCGGCTGACCGCCGACCTGCGGGCATCCATCGAGGAACTGAGAGCCTCGCGGCGCCGTCTGGTGGGAGCGCAGGACGAGGAGCGGCGCAAGATCGAGCGGACCCTGCGCCGCTGCCCGGCGGCAGAGGCGGATCGGTCCGCGGCGGCTGAACTGCTCACTACGATGGCCAGCAACGATCAGCCACCGGCCACGTACTGACGGGAACGAGCCACGCACCTGCGACAGCGCTGTCCCGCGCCTGACCCGGGCACTGGACAGCTTCCCGCGGCGCCGGGCCCCCCGGGGGCCGGCGTTTCCGTGCGCCCCGCATGCCGGCCCGGTGGATGCTGGCGGGGCTGATGGCCGTGGCGGTGATTTCCGGATGCGGCGGGGCGGGCGGCGGGCCGGCGTCGCCGTCAGCGGCTTCCCCGGGTCATCGCACCACCGGCGCGGCGCCTGCCCCCGCCCCCTCAGCGGCCCCGGGCACCCCCGCGTCGTGCGCGAGCCGGGTGCTGGGCCAGATGACGCTCGCCCAGCGCGTGGGGCAGCTGTTCATCGTGGGGCTGGCGGGCAGCGTGCTGGACCAGGCCACGGCCCAGGCGATCAGGGCGTACCACTTCGGCTCGGTGAGTTTCATCGCCACCGATACCGCGGGCGTGGCCGGCGTCGGCGCCGTGACCCGGGCCGTGCAGTCGCTGACCTCGCCGCAGGCGACGGGCGGCGCCCGGTTCTTCGTGGCCGCCAATCAGGAAGGGGGCGAGGTCCAGGCCCTGCAGGGCCCGGGCTTCTCCACGATGCCGAGCGCTGTCGCGCAGGGGATGCTGCCCGCCGCCCAGTTGCGGGGCCTGGCCCGGACCTGGGGCGGCGAGCTGCGCGCCGCGGGCGTCAACCTCAATTTCGCCCCGGTCATGGACGTCGTCCCGGCCGCGGACACCAGCCAGAACGCGCCCATCGGGCAGCTGATGCGGGAGTTCGGCGGCACCCCGGCCGTGGTCGCGAGCCACGGCGCCGCCTTCATCCAGGGCATGGCCGCGGCTGGCGAGGCCACCACCGCCAAGCACTTCCCCGGGCTTGGCCGGGTGCGGGGGAACACCGACTTCAGCGCCGGCGTGGTCAACACGGTCACCACGCCCGGCGACCCCTACCTGGGCACGTTCCAGGCCGCCATCGGCGCGGGCGTGCCGCTGGTCATGGTGGCACTGGCCACCTACACGCGCATCGACCCGCACCATCTGGCGGTCTTCTCCCCGGTCGTGATCCGCACGATGCTGCGGGGCCGGATGCACTTCAGCGGCGTGATCGTCTCAGATGACCTGGGCGCGGCGCAGGCGGTGGCCAGCGTGCCGCCGGGAAGCCGGGCCGTCCAGTTCATCGCGGCGGGCGGGGACCTGGTGACGTCGAAGTACGTCGGCCCGGCCGAGGCGATGGCCCAGGCCGTGCTGGCCCGGGCCCGTGCCTCCCGCGTGTTCCTGGCGGAGGTCAACGCGGCGGCCGCGCACGTGCTCGCGGCCAAGCAGCGGTTCGGCCTGCTGCCCTGCTGAGGGTGCTAGACCGCGGGCTGTTTCCTGGTCATGAAGAACAGGCTGGGCCCGAACGACAGCGGGGCCATCGGCACCTGCATGGCGAATTCAGCCGCGAGCATGAGCCGTTCCGGCAGGAATCGCTTGAGCGCTGGCTGGCGCAGGTTGGACACCGACAGCACCCGCTCGACATGAAGGCCGCAGGCGGCCAGCTGCCGGGCAACGGCGGCCGGATGGTGGTTCACGAATGGAATGTTTTCACTCGTCCTGTTCTTCTCAGACCGGATATCGACCGGGATGGTGGGGATTTTCTGGCCGCTGCGCCAGTAGCGGACCCGATTGACCGCGTGCTTGACGTTGGCGGCCTCGATGAGGGCGTATCCGCCGGGCCGGACTATCCGCGCGATCTCGGCCAGTTCCCGGGCCGGATCCGGCAGATGGTGCAGGACGCGGACCATGACGGCCAGATCGACGCTGGCCGGGTCGAAGCCCAGGTCTGCCGCGTCGGAGAGCCGGGTCCGTATCGCCGTGTGCCGCTCCAGGTACTGCGCCGCGACCTGCAGCTGGCGGGAACTCGGATCGGCCAGGGTCACCTGGTCGGCATAGTCGCGCAGGACAACGGAAAGCCGGCCGTACCCGCCCCCCACGTCCACGGCGTGACCGAACCTGCGGCCGCGCAGCAGCCGGCGCAGGGCCATCACCTCGGCGCGATGCTCGTAGGTGCGGGCCGTCCAGTAGTCCAGGTAGTCAACATCGGTGTCGTACTGGCTGGGAACGGTACTTTCTTCTTTGCCGTGCGCTAGCACGTTAGTGCTCATTTTTTCCCCCGATTTGCTGCCGTACGGCCGCCTGCGATGGAATTCTTCCGTGCGGCCGGTACGTGCCCCCGCGTTCGCTGATACCCGGGTGCTTTCCCGGTAAAACGAAGGCGGGCACCACAAAGCCCAATCCGGGTAAAAGGGCTGGATTGGCGACTGTCACCCAGGCTGACGTATCGTCTTATCCATCGAACAGCCTGCTTTGGCGGTGGCGCCGTGAGTGACATCCTCAGTCAGGGCGGCGACCGCGAGCCCGGGCCGTGGCGCCGCCGGATGGCGGTGCTCGCCGTGCTGGCGCTGGCGGCGGTGCTCGGCGTCCTGTACCTGCCGGGCCACCGGCACCCGGTGGCCCGGCCTCACGCCCGGTCCGCGGACCCTGCTCCGGTGACCCTGGTACCGTCCGGCGCTGGTCCCTCCGGGCCTGGGGGAGTCAGCGGGCTGGCCATGTCACGCAGCGGCGGTCTCCGGCTGCCCGTCACGGGAGCAGAACCCGCCTGGCTGCGGCCGGCCACCGGGCACGCCACGCCGATCCTCGGCCTGCCCGAGCACCAGCCCGGCTACCAGTTCACCCAGGTGACCGGAGGCTGGGCGGTCCAGGCTGATCCCGGGGGCCGCGCCCGCTGCGGCAATTGCGCGGGACCGCGCGTGCCTGTTTACTTCCTCGCCGACGGCGCCCCGTCGGCGAGACGGGTCGGCACCGCCGGCGACGTCGCACCCGGGGCATCGGCCCATGCGCTGTGGCTCACGAGCTTCCCGCCCGGCACCGACATGAGCTCCGCCCCCGGTACCGCGCAGGAGGTCACCATCACCGGGGCCGCGATCGGGTCCCCGGTCAGGCTGCCTGCCGGGTATGTCATCGACCGGGGCACCGCCCGGGGCCTGCTGCTGGCCCCGGCAGCCCAGCCGGGGACAGGCGTCTACCGGCTGTGGGACCCGGCTGCTGCCCGGACCATCCGTTCCTTCAGCGCGGTCATGGCGGCCACCGCGCGCCGGGTCGCCTGGGTCACGGGCTGCGACCCGCTCTGCCACGTCCGGGTGCTGGACCTGGTCACCGGCCGGCAGGACGCCATCGCCCTGCCCGCAGGGAGTTCCGCGGTGAACGGCGCGTTCAGCCCCGACGGGAAGTTCCTCGCCCTGCAGGTGAGCTCCGTCAGCCGCGGCGACGACGGGGCGCTGGCCATGCAGCTGGACGTCGCGCCGATGTCCCGCAGCCACCTGGTGCTCGTCCCGGGGACCCAGGTCAGCAGCGACGCCCTGGTCAGCTTCGGCTGGCCGGCGCGCGGCGACGACCTGGTAGCCGAGCTCAGCTTCCTGACCAAGGTGCAGGTGACGTCCTGGCATCCCGGCGCGCGCCAGCTCGCCGTCGCAGTCATCAGCGCGGGGCCGCAGCCCGGCTCCCTGATCCTCCGCTAACGCCCGCTACCCGACCGCCCGGGCGATATCGATGGCCCGGCCCAGGTTGTCCAGCCGGGCGGCGAGCGTGTCCCCCGCCGGGTACAGGCGCACGGTGTCGACTCCCGCATCGCGCCAGGCGCGCAGGCGGGCCCGCACCATATCCTCGGTGCCGACGAGCGTGGTGGCCAGGACCATCTCGTCGGTGATCAGGCCCGCGGCGCCGTCGCGGTCCCCGGCCAGCCAGCGGCCGCGGACCCCGGCGGCCACGTCGGCCCATCCCTGGCGGCTGTAGGCGTCGTTGTAGAAGTTGGTGGTAGCCGACCCCATGCCGCCCAGTGAAAACGCAAGCTCCTTCTTCCGGCCGGCCACCGCCTGCGCCAGGCCGGCCGCGTCCACGAAGTCAACCTCGGCCCCCTGGCAGATATCCAGGTCCGCCCGGGTCCGCCCGGCCCGCGCCAGGCCCGTGTCCAGCGGGCCGAGGTAGGCGGCGGCCCCTTCCGGCACGAAGCTGGTGCCGAGCCACCCGTCGGCGAGCTCACCGGTCAGCTCCAGCATGCCCGGCGACAGGGCAGCCAGGTACACCGGAACGGACACGGGCGGCAGGCTCACCCGCATCGGGCGGCCCTCACCGCCCGGCAGCGGGATCTGGTGCTGGGTTCCCTGGAACGACACCTTCTCGCCGGCGAACACGCTCCGCGCGATCTGGACGGTCTCGCGCATCCGGGCCAGCGGATGGGCGAAGGGCACGCCGTGCAGTCCCTCGATGACCTGCGGCCCTGAGACCCCCAGCCCGAGCAGGAACCGGCCGCCCGACAGGTGGGCCAGCGTCATCGCGGTCTGCGCGATCAAGACCGGCGACCGGGTGCCGACCTGGATGACGGCCGAGCCCAGCAGCATGGTCTCGGTGCACGCCGCGAGATACCCCAGCGTGGAGGGTGCGTCGGTTCCCCAGGCTTCGGCGACCCAGCAGATATCCAGGCCCAGCTTCTCCGCCTCACGGGCGAACTCGGTGATCTCCGGCCAGTTCCCGGCTGATCCCTCCACGGTGGTCGCGGTCCGCATCACGCCCCCTCGGCCAGTTCCCTGATCGTGGCCAGGCTGGCCGTGAATCCGGCCTCCCACTCCCGCAGCCGGACGAACACGATCTTCTGCTCGTTCTCCGGCCTTGCGTCGATGGCCAGATTCAGGCCGGACCGGCCTGGTCCCATGCGCCCCCATTGCTCCAGGACGGTGCCGGGCCCCTCCGGGCGCAGGGTGAACCGCCAGCTGGCCGCGGGCTCGGCGGGATCACCGACCACCCATCCGAACTCGCGGGGAGCATCGCAGGTGACGATCGTGCTGACGGTCTCCCAGCTGCCCAGCGCGCGGTGGGCGTTGCGGCCGCGGAAACGGCGGCCCACCGCAGGCTGGGTAGCCCCGTCGAGCCACTCGACCTCCTGCAGCTCGGTGCTGAGCCGGGGCATCAGGTAGATGTCGCTCACCAGCACCCACACCCGCTCCGGCGCAGCGTCAATGTAGGCCGCCACGGCCACGGCCGGGGAGTCGGCGTAACGCTGCCCGGTCCATTCCATGCCCCCAGTCTCCTCCGTCAGGGCCCGCTGAGGTAGCCGGTGAGCTGTGCCGTCATCTCGTCCGGGCAGGACAGGGCGGCCAGGTGGCCGCCGGGGACCATGTCCACGCCGAGGCCGGGGGCGGTCATCAGCACGGGCGCGCGGTCTGCTTCCCTGATCCCCCGATGACCGGCAGGACGGATGCTCCATTGCCCTAATGGCCTCCTGCTGATGTGCTTAGCCCAGGCAGGTACTCATGACGCGTCGGCTACCCGCGCCTTGGCCGACGACGAGTGCAACGGGGGCGAACTGTCGCCTGCCGGCTCGCACCAATTGGACCTGGTCAGGTGCCAGGAGGGCGGATGCATGGCACTAACAGCTCGGCAGGAACGCATCCTCGAGTTCATCAGCATGCATTGCAGGGTCCATGGCCGTTCACCTACCCAGCGGGAGATAGCCGAGGAGTTGGGGTATCGGAGTATCGGCGGCCTCGGCTATCAGATACGTGAGCTCGATCGGCTCGGCTACATCCGCCGCGTGCCCAGGCGTGCGAGAACCCTTGAAGTGGTGGGCGGCGAGCCGGCAGATGAACCGGCGGGCGGCTCCGGGCCGTACACAGAGGAGACGGTGCTGGTGCCGTTCCGGGGCCGGATCGCGGCAGGCCCGCCGTTGCTCGCGGAACAGAATATTGACTCAATCTTCCCGCTGCCACGGCGCGTCGTTGGCTTTGGCGAGGTATTCCTCCTTGAAGTTGGGGGTGACTCCATGCTGTATGAAGCCATCCTGGACGGTGACTGGGTAGTGATCCGCAGCCAGCAGACTGCCGGGGATGGACAGGTCGTGGCCGCGCTCGTGCGGAATGAGTTGACTGGTGAAGACGAAGCTACGGTGAAAATTCTGCGTCATCATAGAGGACGGGTCTGGCTTGAGCCGCGCAATGCCGGATACCCGCAGATCCCTGGCGATGAGGCAACGATTATAGGGATCGTTGTTGCGATACTGCGGAGGTTGAAGCCAGCTTCGTCGCCGTGACGCTCCTGAATCAGCTTCCAGGGCCGGGGTGCTCGTAGGTCAGGTCTGGCTGATCAAAGTTCAGCAGCTCCGTAATCTTCTCACTCGTCTCTATTTCATCTGTCAGCGTAGCCGGGAGTTGCAGGTGCAGTTGTTTGTAAAGCTCGAATCGGTCGAGACTGATCAGGGTGTCAAGAGCGGAACCGTAGTGGGTGCCGGCTACGATGGCCCCCCGGTACGACAGGTACGCCAGTCCATACGGAATTACCGCGGTGAGTAGCCAAAGCCCATATGGCCATAGAAAGAAAATCGTCGTGGCAAAGGCGGCAGCCGATATAAATATCATTCGGACCGCGAGATCCAGCTGCAGGCGTTGATCATTGACGTAATCGACGTGGTTGGACGGCGCTATCAGGAGCAGGTGAGGAACGATCTGCAGGGACTTGAGGCCGTACTGGCTGCCCGCCTGGGACTCGGCGCGGCGCAAGACGTTGCCGAGCCGCGTTGGCATAATTTCGTCTTTTGACAGGGGAAAGTTCTCCCGGATACGTATGGCCTCATCCAGCTCCGAAAGGAGTGACGTCTGAGCGGCGTCCGTGGTGGCGCTGGCCAGCTTCTTCCTCGCAAGAATTCTCTTTTTCCGTAGTTCCTCGCACATCTGCTGATAGCGGAGAATCCGCCGGGAACGAAAGGCCTGCGCCACCCTGCTGATTCCCCAGTATCCCTCAAAGAATTGAACTATGGCAAACTGAATCGGGTGAATGAAAACGCCGAGCCCAACTCCGAATAGCGCCAGGATGGCGATGGCCCCGATGTTCAGGTGCGCTAGTGAGGTAAACGCACGACTCCAGTCAGGGGAATGGTCCCAGCTGCCCGCCTTGATCAGCAGGTAGACAAAGATCACGTACAGGGATGATGGAATCACGCTAATAATGCTAAAATACCGTCCGACGGCCTGAGCTGTCCCCGAGCTGATGTCGAGTATGCTGCCGCCCGCCATAGTTAACGGGGGGCGGGAAAGTGCTTACCGCACTTTTCGCAGTAGAAGCCTTTTCTAGACCTAATGTCACTCTCCCGGTGGCACCTCGGGCATTTAGCGATGTCGGCAATCTTGCCGCGTTTCGAAGGGTCCTGCCCGGGTGGCCTGCCCGGGGGCATTTGAACGCCCAGAATAGCGGTCACCATCAGAAACGCCAGCCGAGAGGCAGTAGCCATTGATCTCCCCTCCTGCATGGAGCTTACGCCGCGCCCCGGGCCTCGTCGATGCTGTGCGTGAACCGGATGACGCAGGTTGAGCGAACTGGCATGATTTGCGACGTGTCAGATCCGGAGCAGGCGTCGGCTACGCGGTCGGAGATGGCGCACACGGCTGAGCGGCGGATCGGCGGACGGGGCCGGTCTTCACCATGGTTGTGGGGGTTCGTGGCCCTGCTGCTGATCACGGCGATAGCCGCCACGCAGGTGCCGCGCCTATCGAGGGTGTTCTCGGCCCCGAGCCCCAGGCCCCGCGCAGCGGCGCCGGCCAGGCCCGCCCTGTCAGGGCTGGTCTACACACAGGCCATGGTCGCGAACGCTAACTTCATCGGCGCAGACCTGCGCGGCGCCCGGCTTGCGCACCTCGATTTGCGCGGCGCCGATTTCCGGCGTGCCGATGCCGCCGGCGCTATCTTCACGGGCAGCCTTCTCAATGGTGCGGATTTCTCGCATGCCAACCTGCGAGGCGCGGATCTGAGCGAAACCTGCCTGCGTGGTTCCATCTTGACCGGGACCGAACTGGCAGGCGCTGATTTCACCGGCGCCGATGTCAGGGGCGCAACGACTACCGCCTTCACCGCCCAGGCAATTGGATGGAATTCAGTTGCCGCTTCATCGGCGTGCTCGCGAGCCTGAGCGCGGCAGTCACCCAGGGTCTGCTATCTGCCGGCCGAACACTGCTGGAATCTGGGGGCAAGATCCACCTTGCCGGTGCCGGCAAGAAGCACGCTCAGCGGGGGAGCGGACTTGCCCGCCCTGAGCGCCTGGTAGTAGACGTAGCGGCCCCGCGGGAGTGTCGGGCCGTCCGGGGTACGCAGGTCGTGGGCCACCGCACAGCAATCCGAGCCCAGAATCTCTTTGGTGTCTGTCCAGAAGATCGTGTGCTGGGCACTCCCCACCAGGGTTGCGAGGGACACGATCCTGCCGGCCTGGTGATGCTCCCAGAACCAGGATCCGAAGATCCTCTCTTCCGTGAAGGGTGGCCAATGCTGATCTGGCGTCCCCTCCAGCGGCATGACTGCCCACGAAGGTTGCGGAGACTCAGGACTGTACTCACCGTAGAAGACGATGAGGGCAGTAATCGCATGCTCGTGCGTCCATCCGAACAGGGAGCCGTCCGCCGGGAACGGTATGGCGCGACTCACGACGCTCCTGGCCAGATCAGGAGTCGCGGCGTCGGTGTCCGCCCGGATATCCACTGCGTCTCCGTGCGGCCAGCGACATAGCGCGAAGGGGGAGTCGGCCGCGGGGGGGTGTGAGAGCACGTAGAACTCGGCCTCGCTGCCGGTGCGGACCATGAGAACCATGGAGTTGGCAGCCTGCCCGTGACCGGTGGCCACCATGACGGCCTGCGGATACCGGGCAAACAGGTCCTGGCAGGCTTGGTGCAGGGAATCGATGCAGATCATTCGCGGACCACCTCGCTGGCCATGGTTGATCGAACTTACGTTCTACTCAAGCACATGCCCGCGGGTGAAGTGAGTCAAACAGATTTTCGACTCGAGCTGTCCGTGGGCATGCGCGCGGCACGTGCTGGCAAGTCCGTGAGCTGCGCAGTTAGCTCGACGGGGCAGGACAGGGCGGCCAGGTGGCCGCCGGGGACCACATCCACGTCGAGGCCGAGGCGGTCCCTGGCCACGCGGCGCTGGAACTCCAGCGGGAAGAGGCGGTCGCCGCGCCCGGAGATCACCCGGGTCGGAACGTCGGGCCACCGGTCGATGGCGCAGGGCTGGCCGAACGCGATGTCCGCCTCGGGCTGGCCGGAAACCTGCCCCGAGGCGAGCACCCCGGCGGGCACATCGTGCAGGAAATAAGTCTCCAGATCGATCTCTTCCTGGTACCCGCCGTCCCGCGCGGCGGCCACCCGGGCTTTTTCCGAGCCGGTGTTATCCCACCACTGCCCCGGGGTCTCGCCGGGCCGCGGGATCATGGCGTTGACCAGGACCAGCCGGCCCACCGGCACCCGCGCACACACCATCGCCGCCGTGAAGGCGCCCATCGACTGGGCGACCAGCACCACGTCGCGGCGGCCGCCGATGGCCGCGGCGGCCAGGCCGGCATACTCGGGCAGCCCCGCAGACTCGTCGGGGCCGGGCAGGTCGACCGCGATGGCCTCGTGGCCGGCGGCTTCCAGGAGCGGGACGACCCGGTACCAGAACGACGCCATGCCCCCTGCCCCGGGAATCAGCACGAACGTGCTCACCAGCAGCTCCTTCGTCCTCGATGTCAGCGGGTATGACGATCCGGGCAGGCGGGACTCACCGGGCGGCCTCAGCCGGCGGTCTCAGCGGTCGCGGCCTGCAGCGGGCGGTCCCACCGGCCGGCCTCAGCGGGCGGACGGGGGCGGGGCCCCGGCGATGAAGCGCCCGGGCCGGAACGGCGCGAGCCCGGCGCAGACCGGGCCGCCGAGCACCTCGGCGGCGATCAGCCCGGCCAGGTGCGCGCCGAGGGTGACGCCGCTGTGGGTCACCGCCACGTACACGCCCTCCGCACCGGGCAGCCAGCCGACGATGGACCGGCCGTCGGCGGGCATGGGACGGACGCATACCCGGTAGCCGGTCACGGCGGCGCCGTCCAGCCCGGCGGTCACCCGCCGCGCGCGGCCCAGCAGCTCGCCGGCCCAGCGGCGCAGCTCCTCATCGGGGGTGTGCAGGTCCACGGCCGCGTCCGGCGCTTCCAGGTGCACCAGCCCGCCGGCGTGGGGCCGCAGGTACACCTGCGGCGCGTGGATGACCCGTACCGGGCCGGAAGGCGCCACGGGGCCTGCCTGGACGACCAGTCCCGGGGCCGCCGCGCCGGGCTCCGCCCAGGGGAGGAGCGGGATGGGCCCGGCCGCCCCGGCCAGCGCGGCCAGGCGGGGCACCTGGATGCCGGCGCAGCACACCACCACGTCCGCGGGGATGAGCCGCCCGGCGGCGGTCCGCACGCCCCGGCCGCCGCCCGTCCCCGCTACCCCGAACCCGGTCACCCGGCCGGGCTCGCCGGTCAGCACCCTGACCCCCCGCGCAGCGGCGTGCTCCAGCAGGTGGCTGATCATCGCCTCGGTGAGCAGGTACCCCTCCCCGGGAAACCAGCCGACCTGGGTCACGGAGCGGGGCAGGCGCAGCGACGGCTCCAGCTCCGCCGCTTCCGCCGCGCTGATCAGGCGGGCCGGATACCCCCACCCGGCAAGCCTGCGCACCCGGGCGGCCAGCTCCGCGTGCCCGGACGGGCCCGCCGCCCATTCGAGGTTCCCGGCCGGCCGGTACCACGCGGCGCCCCCCAGGCGGGAAGCCAGCTCCTCCCAGGCACGCATCCCGGCGAGATTCAGGTCGTGGTAGGCACGGGGGGCCTTGTCGTTGGAGTTGAGCCAGGCGAAGCTGGACCGGGTCGCCGCGTGGCCGGGCTGGTCCTGCTCCAGGAGTGTCACCTCGGCTCCCGCGCCGGCCAGCCGGGCGGCCACGCAGACGCCGAGCACGCCGGCCCCGGTCACCACGCACCGGCGGGGCCCGGCCGGGCCAGGACCAGCCATCCGCGCCCCTTCCGGCTTGCTTCCACAGATCGTGCACGGAATCTCCACGGCATCACGTTCCTATTGACCTGGGCAAGGGCCGCGATGAGTTTCCGGCGGCCCGGCCGTCTGCCGGGAGAGCTGACCCGGATGACTGGAGGAGAACGACGATGCGACTGACCCTGCACACCTTCCTGACCCTCGACGGCGTGATGCAGGCGCCGGGCGGCCCGGACGAGGACCCCGACGGCCATTTCGTGCACGGCGGCTGGTCGTTCCCGTACGGGGACCAGGACTTCGGCGCGGCCGTGTCCGGCTGGTTCGACCAGGCCGACGCGTTCCTGCTGGGCCGCAAGACCTACCAGATCTTCGCCGGGCACTGGCCACGGGTCACCGACCCCGGCGACCCGATCGCTACCAGGCTGAACACGCTGCCGAAGTACGTGGCGTCCACGACCCTCGACAGCGCCGGATGGCACAACTCGTCGCTCCTCGGCGGGGATGTCGCGGCCGAGGTGGCCAAGCTCAAGGAGCGGCCGGGCCGTGAGCTGCAGGTGCACGGCAGCGGACAGCTGGCCCAGACGCTCATCGACCACGACCTGGTGGACGAGTACCGGCTGCTGTACTTCCCCGTCCGCCTCGGCTCGGGCAAGAAGCTGTTCCGTGACGGCGCCCGGGCCGCGGCCCTGCGGCTGCGCAGCGCCACGACCACCAGCACCGGGGTGATCATCGCGACGTACGAGCCGGACGGGCCGGCCCGCTACGGTTCTTACACGCTCGACGAGGGGTGAGCGCTGGACGGGTGCTACCACCTGGCGGGCTGACCCCGGCCTGGCGCCTGGCGGGCGGCCTCGCCGTCGCCGGCCGGGGCGTCCCAGCGGACCTCCCGGCCCTTGGCCGTCACGGCCCTCGGCCGTCACGGCCCCGCGCCCCGCTCGCCGCGTGTCAGGCCGGCTCCTGCGGCCTGCTTGCTGGCTAGGCTGGCGGCCATGAAGCTCCGGGCGGTCCGCCGGGCGCTGGCGCTGCCGGCCGCGTCCGGGACGATTGCCTTACTGGCCTCGTGCACCACGGCGCCCGCTCAGGCGCCCTTTCCGTCGCTGGGGCCGCCGGCTTCGGCGCCCGCCTCGGTGGCCCCGTTTCCGCCCGCCGTCCCCGCGACCTCGCTCAAGGTCCCCGGGTGCAGCGTCGCGGTGGCCCCGGCCCGCACGCTCGCGGGCGTCCGGCCGGTGATGACGCCGGTCCCGCAGGCGCCGTTCGGGGTGATCACGTCGGCGGACGGGCGGTGGGTCTTCGTCAGCGACAGCCGCGGGGTCACCGTGCTGCGCGCGGGCCAGGCAGGCGGCCCGCCCGCCGTCGTCCGGTCCGTGCCGCTCCCCGGCGGCCAGCAGGGCCTGGGCGAGGCGCTGACCCCCGACGGGCACTACCTGCTGGTGGCGGCGACAAGCGAAACCGCCGTGCTCGACGTCGCCCGCCTGGAGTCCGGCTCCGGCCAGGCCATGGCCGGGAGCCTGCCCGCGGCCGGCGGCGCCATCGAGGTGGCCACCTCCGCGGACGGGCGTTTCGTGTTCACCTCGCTGGAGGGAACCGGCGCCGTCGAGGTCTCAGACCTGGCCAGGGCCCTGTCGGCGGGCTTCCGGGCCGGGGGTGTCACGGTAGGGCGGGTCCCGGCCGCCGCCGCTCCGGTGGGTGAGGCGGTCTCGCCGGATGGCCGCTGGCTGTACGTGACCAGCGAGATCACGGGCCTGCGCAGCGCGCGGCGCGGTCCCGTGACCAGCCGGGGCTGCCCCGGCGACCCCGATTCCCTCCCCGGGGTGGTACGGGCCATCAGCATCGGCGCGGCCGAACACGACCCGCGCGCAGCTGTCCGGGCCACCGCCGGGGCGGGCGCCAGCCCGGTCCGGGTGGTGCTCTCGCCGGGCGCCCAGGTGGCCTGGGTCACCGCCCGGGGCAGCGATGCGCTGCTCGGCTTCGCCACGTCCCGGTTCAGGGCCGGCCGCCCGGCCCTGATCGCTGATGTCCGGGTGGGCACGGCGCCGGTCGGCGTGGCCGTAGTCGACGGGGGCCGGCTGGCGGTGGTCGCCAACTCCAACCGGTTCGCGGGCCGCGGAGCGCAATGGCTGAGCGTGGTCAGCGTCCAGGGTGCGCTGGCGGGCCGCCCCGCCCTGGTGGGGCAGGTCCGCGCCGGGAGCTTCCCCCGCCAGTTCGCGACGTCCCCGGACGGCCGGACGCTCTACGTCACGAACTTCTCCAGCGGCCAGCTGGAGACCATCCAGGTGGCCGGCCTGGTCAGCGCGGCCCGGCTCAGGGCGGCCGGGGTCGGCGCGGCCACGTTCCGAGCGGCTTTGCCCAGGTAGGCCCGGTCAGGCAGCCCGGGTCCCTGCGAGCAGGGCCCCCACGGAGGCCACCCCGGCCACGGCCTGATCCGGCGCGGTCCAGGATGAGCTGCTGCCCCGGCTGTGGCAGCACCTGAGCCGCCGCGCCGGGGAGCCCGCGTAGGGCAGCCCTCAGGTCCGGACGGCTGGCCTGCAGTTCCGTGAACCTTCCCAACAGAATGTAGTCAGGCTGATACTTTCAGTTATAGAGCTGCTGGCCCCCCGGCCCCCCCGGCCCCCCGCGGCTGACCCCCGGCATGACGGTAATCTCCTGACGCGCGGCCAGTGCGGGCTGATGTGGGCCACCCGAACGAGGGAGTAGACCGCCCCATGAGCCCCCCGCCGGCCGCCGGGCTGGCCCGCACGAGTGGTCCCGCAGGCCGGGCGCTGAGGGCGGCCGGCGCGGCTCTGGGCGCGCTGGCCGCGGCCACCGCGGCGGTGCTCAGCCAGGCCGGGGGGGCGCACGCGGCCGTCCCGTGGCCGAGCGGGCACGGCGCGCGGGCACAGGAGCGAGCCTGGATCCCCGCGCCGGCCACCGGGACGCTGAGACCCGGGATGCAGGGCGCCGCGGTCGGGCCGGCTCCAGCAGCGCCTCGCCCGGCTGCACTACTACCCGGGCCCGGCCAACGGCCGGTTCGGCACCGACACCCTCGAGGCCGTCTGGGCGTTCAAGGAAGTGCAGGGGCTGCCGACCGCGGCCGGGGCCGACGACGTCGGCCCGGCCATGCAGCGGGCCCTGGCCAGCCCCTGGCAGCCCCGGGTGCTGGCGCCCGGGGGCGGCCGCACGCGCATCGAGGTCAACCTGGCCCTCGAGGTGCTGGTCCTGTACACCCACGGCCGGGTCAGGCTGATCAGCCACATCTCCGCGGGCGGGGGTTACCGCTACCGCTGCCCCGGCGGCGGGACCTGCGGCCCGGCTCTCACCCCGGACGGCAACTACCGGGCTCACCTGTTCGAGGCCGGATGGCTGCACGTGCCGCTCGGCCGGATGTACAACCCGGTGTTCTTCATCGGCACGAACTTCGCCATCCACGGCGACGTCCCCATCCCGCTCAGGCCGGCCTCGCACGGCTGCGTCCGGGTGCCGGTGGCCGTGGCCAACGTGCTGCACCGCCAGATCCGGATCAGCCAGGACCGGGGCACGCCCATCTACATCCGCGGCCATGCTCCCGGCACCGTGGTCCCGGACCCGCGGCCCGGCCGCCATGCCCCCGCCCCCCTGGCCCCCGGGTCCACGGCCAGCCCCGCGGTGATCAGCGTCCCGGGGGTCGCGGGTCTGGAGAGGCCGGGCCGGCCAGGGCCGGGTTAACGGCGGCTGAGCTCATGCCCGGCGGCCGGGCCTGAGCCCTTGCCGCGTCCCTGGCCCCGGCTGGCATACTCGGCACCACGCGTGGCATGCCGCCCGGCGGGCCAGGGGGTTGCTGATGGGTGAGTACTTCGATCTCGGCGGCTACACCCGCCCGGTGGCCACCTCGTCGGCCGCCGCGCAGCTCTGGTTCAGCCGCGGGCTGGTATGGGCGTACGCGTTCAACCACGAGGAGGCGGTGACGTGCTTCGAGCGGGTGATCGAGGCCGACCCTTCCTGCGCGCTCGGCCACTGGGGCCTGGCCTACGCGCTGGGACCTAACTACAACAAGCCCTGGGAGGCGTTCGGCCAGGCTGAGCTGGCCACGGCGGTGCCGCGGGCGTTCACCGCCGCGCAGGCCGCCGCCCGGGCCGCAGGCGCCGCCGGGACCCCGCCGGTCGAGCGCGCGCTGGCCGGTGCCCTCGCCGCCCGCTACCCGTCCGCGGCGCCCGCCGCGGACTGCGGCCCGTGGAACGCCGGCGTACGCCGGCGCGATGCGTGAGGTGTACCGCTCCTACCCGGACGACCCCGACGTGGCGGCGCTGCTGGCCGACGCGCTGATGAACCTCACGCCGTGGGCGCTGTGGGACCAGGCGACCGGGCAGCCGGCCGCCGGGGCGGCCACGGCCGAGGCCCGGGCCGTGCTGGAGCGGGCCCTGGCCCGCCCCGGGGGGCAGGCTCACCCCGGCCTCCTGCACATGTACATCCACGTGATGGAGATGTCGCCCACCCCGGAAGCCGCCCTCCGCGCCGGGGACCTGCTCCGCGACCTGGTGCCGGACGCGGGGCACCTGCGGCACATGCCGACGCACCTGGACGTGCTGTGCGGCGACTACGCGCGCGTGGTGTCGTCCAACGACGCCGCGATCGGGGCCGACGAGAAGTTCCGGGCCCGCCGGGGCGGGATGAACTTCTACACGCTGTACCGGGCGCACGACTACCACTTCAAGATCTACGGGGCGATGTTCCTGGGCCAGGCGCAGGCCGCCCTGGACGCGGCGGACCAGCTGGCCGCGGCCATCCCCGAGGACCTGCTGCGGGTGCAGGTCCCGCCCATGGCGGACTGGCTCGAGGGCTTCGTGCCGATGAGGATGCACGTCCTGGTCCGGTTCGGGCGCTGGGCCGACATCATCGCCGCGCCGCTGCCCGCGGACCCGGACCTGTACTGCGTGACCACGGCGATGACGCACTACGCGAAGGGCGTGGCGCTGGCCGTCTGCGGCCGGGTGGACGAGGCGGTGGAGCAGCGCCGCCTGTTCGCGGGCGCGGTGAACCGGGTGCCCGCCTCCCGGACCGTGTTCAACAACACCTGCCAGGACATCCTCCAGGTGGCCGGGGCCATGCTGGACGGCGAGCTGGAATACCGCCAGGGTCACTACGACGCGGCGTTCGCGGCGCTGCGGCGCAGCATCGACCTGGACGACGGGCTGCCCTACGACGAGCCGTGGAGCTGGATGCAGCCGGCCCGGCACGCCTACGGCGCCCTGCTGCTGGAGCAGGACCGGGTGGAGGAGGCCGAGGCGGTCTACCGTGCCGATCTCGGGCTGGACGCCACGCTGGCCCGGGCCTGCCAGCACCCCGGCAACGTGTGGAGCCTGCACGGTTACCACGAATGCCTGACCAGGCTGGGCAAGCAGGAACAGGCCGGGATCATCGCGCAGCAGCTCACGATCGCCGCGGCGCGCGCCGACGTGCCGATCACCGCCTCGTGCTACTGCCGGCTGGCCACGGCCGCCTGTCACTAACCGCCGCCTGCCACTAACCGCCGCCTGCCACTGACGGCCGCCAGCCCCTGACCGCCGCCAGCGCCCCGGGATGCTCAGCTGATGGTCGAGTTCACGACCCGGGGATGCCCGGAGCTGTGGAAGAAGATGCCCGGATAGGGCCGGGTCCAGAAGACCGCGCTCGGGTTGCCGTGCAGGGTCGAGTTCTTGATGGTCAGCCAGCCGGTGTCGTTGTCGCTGACGAAGAAGATGGCGCCGCCGCCCTCGCGGGCGTGGTTGCCGCGGATGACCGTGCCCTGGACGGTGAGCGAGTACTTGTTCCCGTCGGTGTAAATGGCGCCGCCGCTGCCGCCGCCCGCCGTCCCGGGCGCTGGCCGGGTTCGCCCCGTAGCCGATGGCCTTGTTGTTCGTCATCACGCTGTTGAGCACCATCCAGGACACGCCGATGCTGCTGAGCGCGCCGCCGTTCGAGCACCGCCCGCCCGAGAACGTGTCGCCTGGTGATGTACACGGGCCGGTTGCGGTACTGGGCCAGCGCGCGGATCGCCGCGCCGCCGAGGTCCGGGCCCTGACTGGTAGCAGCGGTTGTCGAGGAACCGGGAGTTGACCACCTTGAGCTGGCCGCCCAGGTCGAACAGGGCGCCGCCGCCCCCGCCGCCGAACTCGGCGGCCTGAGCTCTGCCGGACCTGGGAGTTGCCGTTTTTCAGCGTGATGTTCTGCACGGTCAGCTGCGGCCACTGCTGGTCGTAGCAGTCCGGCGGTGGTGATCTTCTGCTTCGCGTCGCAGGTGTTCATGTACAGGATCTGGCGCTTGCCGCCCCCGCTGAGCGTGACCAGCCCGCCGCCGTCCAGCACGACCTGGTGGCTGGTGTTCCTGACCTTGGCGGTGGCGGTCATGGTGATGGTCACCGGGTTCGGGCCGCAGTTGAACGTGATGATGCCGCCGCTGCGCCACGGCCTTGACCACGGCCGCGGAGGTGCAGCCGGCGGGGGTGCCGGTGCCGATGACGTGGCCCGGGTGGCTGGTGCTCACCGCGGCGCCGGCCGCGCGGGACGCTGGCGTGGCCCGCCGGGTTGCCGAAGTCCGGCAGGACGCGCGGGGCGGCGGCCGGGCGGCCCCCGTGCCCGTGCCCGCGCCGCCGGGAGCCGTGGTGCTGGCGGAGGCGGTGGCCGTGAGCGAGCCCGCGTGACCGCGAGCGCGGCGGCGGCCGGAACGGCGATCAGGAACCGGCCGAAACTACCCATGGGGCGCATGGCGCCTCATGCTAGCCCTGGTGCTCGGGATCTGTACTGGGAAACCGGGTGGCGCCGGTCGTAGCGGCGGAAGCCGCGGCAGCAGGCCGGCCAGCGCGGCTGCGCCCGGCGATGCAGGCCAGGCCGCCGGACACGATCGAGAACTCGGTCGACACCAGCGTGGCCACGGCCCCGGCCTCCACGTCGCCGAGCCGCGGCCCGCCGGTGACCACGGCGATCTGGACCGCGGAGATGCGGCTCCGGAACTCCTCGGAGGCCGAGGTCTGCAGGATCGTCGAGCGGAGCACGGCCGAGATGACATCGGCCCAGCCCGCCACCGCGAGCAGCACCAGCGCGGCCCACAGCACGTGGACCAGGCCGAACGCGACGATGGCTGCCCCCCAGACGATGACGGCGACGATCACGGCCCACGCCTGGCGGTGGACCCGTGCCAGCCAGCCGGTGGTCAGCGCGCCGATGAGGGCGCCCGCGGCGGGCGCGGCGTACAGGTAGCCCAGGGTGCGCGCCCCGCCGTGGAACACCGAGACGGCCAGGGCCGGGAACAGTGCCCGCGGCATGCCGAACACCATGGCGTTGACGTCGATGAGGTAGGCACCCTGCATCACCTGCCGCGCGCGCAGGTACCGCAGGCCCTCCACGATGGAGGCGAGCCCGGGGCGGCCGGCCTCCGGGACGGGCGGGATGGCCGGCAGGCGCGCGGCGGCCAGCGCGGTGAGCAGGTAGATGACGGCGGTGGTGGCGTAAACCCAGGGCAGGTGCACCGCCTCGATCAGCAGCCCCGCCAGGGCCGGCCCGACCACCAGGCCGACCTGGTTGACCGCCTGGGTCGCCGCGTACGCGGGGACCAGGTGCCGGGCGGGGACGAGCGCGGGGACGGCCGCGTTGCTGGCCGTGGAGGCCATCCCGGCCAGGCCCGCCGCCGCCGCGCTGACCAGGTAGAGGGCGGCCAGCGACGGGTGCGGCGCCGCCGCGTTGATGGCCAGGCCGCCGCTGGTCAGCGCGAGCAGCGACCGATGTGACCACCAGGATGAGCCGCCGGTCGAACGCGTCGCCGAGGGAGCCGCCGACGAGCGCCCCGATGATCAGCGGCGCCAGCTGGGCCAGGCTGACCAGTCCCACCTGGAGTGAGGACCGGGTCAGCGCGTACACCTGGAACGGGATCGCCACCGCCGTCAGCTGGCTGGCGAAGACCTCCACGAACTCCCCTGCGAACAGCAGGCGGAAGCCACGCGATTCACGGAGCGGGCCGAGATCGATCAGGATCCGGTTCGCCACGGGCACCATCATGCCCGGGTGCCCGGGTGGCCGTGCCGTTGCCCCGGGTGGCATGGTGTCTGCATGCCGTTTGACGGACCTGAGCCCCTCGCCGGCGGTGCGCCGCTGGACACCGGCCTGCCGCACATCGCCCGCGTCTACGACTACTGGCTCGGCGGAAAGGACAACTTCGCCGCGGACCGGGAGCTGGCGGAGAAATTCAGGCGCGCCGACCCGTCCGTGACCGCCGGGGTCCGCAGCAACCGCGCGTTCCTCGGCCGCGCCGTGCACTACCTGGTGGCCGACGCTGGCGTGCGCCAGTTCCTGGACATCGGAACCGGCATCCCGACCGCCAACAACACCCACGAGGTGGCGCAGCGCGCGAACCCGTCGGCGCGCGTGGTCTATGTCGACAACGACCCGATCGTCCTCACGCACGCCCGTGCCCTGCTGGCCAGTGACCCGGCCGGTGTCACCGACTACGTTGACGCCGACCTGCGCGACACCGATGCGATCCTGGCCGCGGCGGCCCGGACCCTGGACTTCGGCCAGCCCATCGCGGTGATGCTGATCGGCGTGCTGCACTGCATCCCGGACGAGGATTATCCCGCTGAGATCGTGGCCACGCTGATGCGGGCGATGGGGCCGGGGAGCTATCTCGCGCTGTCGCATCCGGCGGCGGACATCCACGCGGAGGAGATGGCCGCCGGGGCCGCGATGATGAACCAGGCCATGGCCGGCACGATCACCTTCCGCACCCGGGTGCGGGTGGCGGAGTTCTTCGACGGCCTGGAGCTGGTTGAGCCCGGCCTGGTCTCCACGCCCCAGTGGCGCCCGGGGACGGGCGTCTCCCCGCGGCCGCTGCCGGGCTGGGTGGGGGTGGCCCGGAAGGCCTAGCCCAGGAGCCGGTCGGTCGCGGGATCGGGCTGGCCGTCGAAGTACAGCCGGAGGACCTGGGCGAACGGCGACTCCGTGCCGCCCGCGTCACCCGTGCCGCCCCCGTCGCCCGCGGCTGCGGCTTCCGCGGCTTCCGCCCGCAGGAACAGGGTCATCGATGAGCGCAGCTTCTGCGCGTCCAGGGTGCCGAAGATCTGCCCGGCGCTGCGGCCGGCCACCCCGGTGAGGACCCGGGCGGATTCGGCCAGCCGCGGGCCCAGCACCGGATGGCGCAGGTAGGCCCGGGCCTCGCCGAGCGAGGAGATCGCGAACTCCTGCGCCGTGGCGCTCCGCCCGAGGCCGGCAATCTGCGGGAACACGAACCACATCCAGTGGCTCACCTTGCGGCCGGCCCGCAGTTCCGCGACCGCGCGGCCGAAGGTCGCGCCTGCGTCCTGGGCGGCCACGAACCGCTCCAGCCGGTAGGCGCCAAAATAGTCCGGGTCCTCGGCATCCACGGGAAATAGATTAACAAAGCCGTGCAGGTTATTCGGGGCCGCCCGCGGCGCGGATTGGTGTGATGCTCGCGACCTTCTGAAAGGCAGTTATTTTTTTCCTCACCCAATCTGGAATCGCGTTAGGGCCGAATTCCCTCGTGATGATGAACGCAAGAGCGCAGCGGATGCGGGGCCTTCTCGGGGCCGCCGTGGCGGGCGGCCTGACCGGGCTGCTGGCCGCGGCGGCCGCGATCGGCGTGGCCCGGCTGGTCGCCGGCATCACCGGGCCCGCGGGGCAGCCGGTGATCGCGGTCGGCAGCGCGGCGATCGACCTGACCCCGATTCCGGTCAAGGACTTCGCGATCCAGCATTTCGGCAGCCACGACAAGACCGTGCTGCTCGCCGGCATCTACCTGGTACTCGCGCTCTTGGCCATGGTCACCGGGATTCTGGCCCGGCGCCGGCTGGCCTACGGGTTGGCCGGGCTGGCCGTTTTCGCCGCCATCGGAGTCGCTGCGGTCGGGACCAGGCCGTTCTCCAGGCCGTCCGACGCTATCCCCACGCTCGCCGGCGGGGCCGCCGGCGGGGTCGTCCTGCTCCTGCTGGTCCGCGCCACGGCGGCCCCGGCCGCGCGGCGTGCTGAGACCTCTATTCCCGCAACGGAACCGATCGTGGAGCCGGGACGCCCCCGTGCCCGGCCGGGCGCGGCTGGTGCCACCGGCGGGGGTCGCACGGGTGATGCCCCCGATCGCCGGAGATTCCTGCTGACCGCAGCCGGGGCCGTCGCCCTGGCCGCCGGCGGGGCCGTGGTCGGCCAGGTGCTGGCGTCCCGGTTCAACGTGTCCACTGCGCGCTCCGCGATCACGCTTCCGCGCCCGGCGGTCACGGGGCCGCCTCCTCCTGGTGGCGCGGACCTCGCCGTCCCGGGGATCAGCCCGTTCACCACGCCGAACGGCAGCTTCTACCGGGTGGACACCGTGCTCAGCCTGCCTCAGGTCCCGCCGGAGCAGTGGCGGCTGCGGGTGCACGGCCTGGTCGAGCGCGAGCTCGACATTACCTTCGACCAGCTGCTCAGGCGGCCGCTCACCGAGGCGGACATCACCCTGGCCTGCGTATCTAACCAGGTCGGCGGCCCGTACGTGGGCAACGCCCGGTGGCTGGGCGCCAGCCTCGCCGCCCTGCTGCGGGAGGCCGGCGTCAAGCGCGGCGCCGATCAGATCCTCAGCACGTCGTCGGACGGCTGGACCTGCGGCACCCCGATCGAGACCGTCATGGACGGCCGGAACGCGCTGCTCGCGGTGGGAATGAACGGGCAGCCACTGCCCGTCGCACACGGGTTCCCGGCCCGGATGCTGGTGCCCGGGCTGTACGGCTACGTGTCGGCCACCAAGTGGGTCGTGGACCTGGAGATCACCACGTTCGCGGCGCAGAAGTCCTACTGGGTGCAGCGGGGCTATTCCACCCGGGCCCCGATCAAGACCGAGTCGCGGATCGACGTGCCCAAGCCCCTCGCCCAGGTCAAGGCGGGCCGGACCGCCGTGGCCGGGGTGGCCTGGGCGCCGCACCGCGGCATCGACGCCGTGCAGGTCCGAGCGGACAACGGGCCCTGGAACCAGGCCCGGCTGGCGCCCGTATCCGGCATCGACACGTGGCGGCCGTGGATGTGGGAGTGGGACGCCCGGCCCGGGCTGCACACGCTGTCGGTCCGCGCGACCGACGGTTCCCACGCCACCCAGCCGTCCCGCCGCGTGCCCATCTTCCCCAGCGGTGCCACGGGCTGGGACACGGTCACGGTGACCGTGACGTAGCCCCGGCGGCTGACCTCATCCGCAGATGTCCCGTTAACCGAATCACAAGGAGTCCGAAAGAATGAAGCACAAGGTCCCTGCCATCGCTGTCCTGTCCGCCGGCCTCGCGTTCGGTGCCGCCGCGTGCGGTTCCAGCGGCACCCCGGCCAGCTCGGGGCCGGGCACCCCGTCCTCCTCGGCCTCGGCCATGCCGACCCAGTCGGCGCAGACCGCGTCGGCCCCGTTCGGCCCGGCCTGCTCTGCGGTCCCGTCGTCGGGGGCCGGCAGCTTCACAGGCATGTCCACCGCGCCGGTAGCCACCGCCGCGTCGAACAACCCGGTGCTGTCCACCCTGGTCACCGCGGTCAAGAAGGCGAACCTGGTCGACACGCTCAACTCGGCCAAGGGCATCACCGTGTTCGCCCCGGAGAACACTGCGTTCGCCGCGATCCCGCCGGCCACGCTGGCCAAGGTCCTCGCAGACAAGGCCGAACTGACGAAGATCCTGACCTACCACGTGGTGGGCTCGACGGTCACGACCGGCGACTTCGCCTCTGGCATGGCCGCGAAGACCCTCGAGGGTAGCAAGGTGACGCTGGCCAAGATGGGCTCCACCTACACCGTCAACGGCGCGAAGGTGGTGTGCGGCGACGTGACCACGGCCAACGCCACGGTCTACATCATCAGCTCGGTGCTGATGCCGAAGTCCTGACCCGGCTGAGCCATGGCGGGGCCGTGCCCATCCGGGCCCGGCCCCGCACGACGTCGCCGATGCCCGCACGGCTGGCCACCAGCCGGCCCGGCATTCCGCGCGGGGCGGGCTACTGTTGCCGGGCGAAGTCCTTGGTCCGGATGGTCACCAGGGTGATCACGCCCGACGCCAGCGCGATGATGGCCGCGACCAGCAGGATGTGGTTCAGGCCGCTGGTGAACGCCGCCCGGGTGATGGTGCCCACCGTCTGGCGGAGCTGGACCGGCAGTTTCGCGATCAGGTTGCCGATCTCGCCGGACTGCACGGCGGTGGCGATCTTCGGTCCCTGGTGAGACAGGTGAGGCACCGCGGCGATCCGGGCCCGGACCTCGTCGGCCACCTTGTTGGAGAACAGCGTGCCCAGCAACGCGATGCCGGTGGCGATCCCGACCTGCCGGAACGTGGAGTTGATGCCGGAGGCCATGCCGGCCTGCTGGGGCGGGACCACGCCGACCGCGGTCGAGGCGAGCGGCGGGTTGACCAGGCCGACGCCGAGGCCGCCCACGATCATCCCGGGGATGAGGTGGGTCCAGCCCGACCCGGCGTTGAGCCCGCGCATCAGCAGCAGGCCCACCCCGACGAGGATCAGGCCCGGGCTGATGAGCCAGCGGATCGGCACTTTGGAGGTCAGCCGGCCCGCCGCCGTGGCGCTGACCAGGATGGCGCCGGACAGGAACATGACCCGCACGCCCGTGCCCAGCGGCGAGTAGCCGAGGATGTCCTGCAGGTACAGCACGATGTACAGCAGCATCGCGAAGATCGACGCGCTCAGGCCGAACGCGGCGACGCTGCCGCCGGTGAACGTGGGCAGCCGGAACAGGCCCAAGTCGAACATCGGATGGGAGATACGCCGCTCGACCAGGACGAAGACGACGAGCAGGGCGGCTGCGGCCGCCAGGCAGCCCAGCACCAGGCCGTCGGTGAAGGACCGCTCGTTGGACTCGATCAGCCCGTAGACCAGGAACGACAGCGCCGCGGTGAACAGGACGAAACCCGCCCAGTCGGGCCGGCTGGCCCCGGGTGCCCGCGACTCCGACACCCTCATCACCGAGATGATCACGGCGAGCACGCCGATCGGGGCGTTGACGAAGAAGATCCACCGCCAGGACAGGCCGGAGGTCAGCAGGCCGCCGAGCAGCGGGCCGATCGCCACGGCCAGGCCGGTCACCGCGCCCCAGACCCCGAACGCGGTGCCCCGGTCCCGGCCGCGGAACGCGTCCGCCAGCAGGGCCAGCGAGACCGCGAACATGATCGCCCCGCCGATGCCCTGCAGCGCGCGGGAGAGCTGGAGCATCAGCGTGGACATCGCGAAGCCGCAGAGCACCGAGGCCGCGGTGAACACCACCAGGCCGATCAGGTACAGCAGGCGGCGGCCGTACATATCGGCCAGGCTGCCCGCGGTGAGCAGGAACGCGGCCAGCGTCAGCGCGTAGGCGTCCACCACCCACTGCAGGTCCGCGAAGCTGGAGTGCAGCGCGCGCTGGATGTCCGGCAGCGCCACGTTCACGATCGTGATGTCCAGCAGCAGCATGAAGGTGCCGAGGCACACCGCGACCAGCGTCCACCACTTGTTGCCGCGCTGGTCCGGCTCCCCGGCGCCCGGGCCCTGCTGAGTCGGCCGGCGCTGGTCCCGTCCGGACAGGTCGGCGTGAGCTTCGGTCACGATCTCCCCCGGGGTTGATGACACGTCAGGGCCGGCCAGCAGGTGAGGGACGGCTCACTGCCCACGATACGGGGCGGCCACACACCCAGGCTTTCGCGGGTCAGGGCCGCCACGGTTGCCGCCCGGCCCGGACCGGGCCGGGCCGCGCCAGGAGCCAGCGTGGTTTGGGGGTAAGTGGGGGAATACTGGGGTTATGCCCCACCGGCAGCACGGCAGGAGCGGGCCGCCCGTCCGGGCCGACATCGATTCGGGCGTGGCCGAGCTCGTGGCCGACGCTGGCCGGCCGCGGGCCTGGACGCTGCACGTGGACGGCATCCCGCAATCCCACGTTGACCTCGACGACCCGCTGTACCTGGAGTTCGAGTACATGCGGCGGCTCGGGCACCTGGCTGACCTCGCCGCGCCGGACGGGCAGCCGCTGCGGGTGCTGCATCTCGGCGGCGGAGCGCTGACCCTGGCCCGGTACGTCGCGGCGGCCCGGCCCGGATCCAGCCAGCTGGCCGTCGACTGCGACGGCGCCCTGGTGGACCTGGTCCGGCGGCGGCTGCCGCTGGACCAGCCGGCCCGCAGCGCAGGACGGCATGCAGCCCGGATCCGGGTCCGGGTCGGGGACGCCCGTGCCGTGCTGGCCCAGGTCAGGGCCGCCTCGTTCGACATGGTCATCGCGGACCTGTTCACCGGCGCCCAGACCCCGGCCCACGTGACCACGGTCGAGTTCGCGGCCGCCGCGGCGGCCGCGCTCGCCCCGGCCGGGATCTTCGCCGCCAACATGGGCGACGGCCCGCCACTCGCGCACGCCCGGGCCCGGGTGGCGACCGTGCGCGCCGTGTTCCCGCACGCCTGCCTGATCGCGGACCCGGGAGTGCTGCGCGGCCGGCGGTTCGGCAACCTGGTGCTGGCCGCCTCGCGCGCGCCAGCTTCCGCTGGGCGCGCTGGCCGGGCGGGCGGCGGGTGACCCGTTCCCGGGCCGGGTCCTCGGCGCCGGCGATCTCGACCGGTTCGCGGCCGGGGCCACGCCGCTCTGCGACGGGGAAGCCGGGGCCTCACCAGCCCCGCCGCTGGACCTCTTCGGTGTGCGGGGCTGAGCTGGCCTGCGGGACCCGGGTCAGCGTGAGCCGGCGACGGTGTTGACCAGCTCGCCGATCCCCGGGATCTCGATGCTGACCTTGTCGCCGGGCTCCAGGTAAACGGGCGGGTTCATGCCCAGCGCGACTCCGGAGGGTGTCCCGGTCGCGATGATGTCGCCCGGCTCCAGGGTGATTCCCGCGCAGATGTGGGCGATGAGCTCAGGTACGCCGGTGATCATCTGAGCGCAGCTGGCGTCCTGGCGGACCTCCCCGTTGACCAGGGTGCGCAGGGTCATCTCGCCGACCGGCGGGGCGGCGGCCGCATCGAGGACGACCGGCCCGAGCGGGGCAAACGTGTCCAGCGCCTTGCCCCGGATCCACTGCGGCTCGGCTCTTTGCAGATCCCGTGCGGAGACATCGTTGATGATCGTGTAGCCGCCGACGTAGTCGAGGGCCCGGCTGGCCGGCACGTTCACGGCCCGCTGGCCGATGATCACGGCGAGCTCGCCCTCGTAGTCGAGCTCCCTGGTGATGGCGGGCCGGATGATGGGGTCACCGTGCCCGGCCAGGCAGTTGGAGAACTTGGCGAACAGGACGATCCGCTCCGGGCGCTCCATCTTGCTCTCGGTGATGTGGTCGGCGTAGTTGAGCCCCACGCAGATGATCTTGCTGGGGTGCAGTACCGGCGGTGCGAAGCGGGCGCTGGCGGCGTCGACGCTGGCCTGGGCGCCGGACGCCAGCTCGCGGAGCCGGGCGACGGCTGCCGGGCCCCGGGAGAACAGCCCGGCGACGTCGTGCAGGCCGCCCAGGCCGGCCGCGCCGGCCGACGCGGCCAGCTCGTCGACCGCGGCGAACCCATTACCCGCCGCCACGTGGAGAGAAGGAATGTCGGCGTCTGGCCGGTACAGGGCCGCGAGTTTCACCGGGGGCTCTCCCTTGCTCGCCGGCCGCCGGGGCGCGGGCAGCCAGGACATGTCGCTGGAAATTTAAGATCACGCTAGCAACACGCGCCGGGCCACGTCAGGCCGGGGCCAGGGGGCAAGGGCGCCGGTCACGGCTCCGCGCGGGTGGCGGCCCGGGGGGCGCGAGGGGCGCCGGTCACGGCTCCGCGCGGGTGGCGGCCCGAACGCATGGATCACCCTGGCGCGGCGATGATGCCGGCGGCCAGCGCGTCCTGGAAGCCCCTGATCGTCTCGCGCACCCCGTCGGCCAGCGCGGTGTCCGGGACGTCGCCGACTGCATCGCGCAGCGCCGGGCCGGCGAGCAGCGACGGTACCGGCAGAGGGCTGTGGTCCCAGGTGATCAGGCCCCCGGAGCCCGGGAGAATGTCCCCGATGAGGCCGGCCAGCGCGGGGACACCGATCCGGTGCCCCGGCACGTTGAGGCTGACCGCCTCGCCCGACCCCGCCGCGGCGCGGGCTGAGGCGATGAACGCCCGGGCACAGTCCGGGGCGTAGCTGAGCAGCATGCTGCCGCTGAACTTGATCCGGAACGGCACGCCCGCGGCCGCGGCGAGCATGGCCTTGGTCGGGTCCGCGGTCATGCCCTGGTCGCGGCCGAGGCCGTACACGATGAACGGCCGGAGGGCGACCGAGCCGATCCCGTGCCCGGCCGCGTAAACCCTGGCGGTGCCCTCGTTGGCTGCCTTGTACACGCCGTAGAAGGAGTCCGGCTGCAGCGCGGAGCCGTCCGAGACCACACCGGCGGCGTGGCCGGCCGGCGGCCCGAACACGGCGGCGGAACTCGCCAGGGCCAGCCCGATGGGGCGGCCCGCGGCCCGCACCGCCTCGAACACGTTGACCGTGCCGACCACGTTGACCATGGCCCCGAGCGGCGGATCCGCGGCGCAGAACGGCAGCTGCAGGCCGGCCAGGTGCACCACATGCGTGACCGCGTAGTCCGCCACCACGCCCGCGACGTCCCGGGTGCTGGTCACGTCGAGCTGGGCGAACTCGGGCCGGCCGCCGACCCGGCCGTGCGAGACCAGGTCAAAACGGCGCAGGTCCGTGCTCAGGTCGGCGGCCACCACCGGAACGCCCTCGTCGAGCAGCAGCCGCACGGCCCACGCGCCGATGCAGCCAGCGGCGCCGGTGACCAGGAATCTCTCGGCTTTGACTGGCATCCGAACTGACCTCCCGGGTGCGGACGGGGAGCGACGTTAAACTCCGGCGAGGGCAGTGTCAACGGGCAGGGCTGCCGATGGGTAGGACTGGCAACGGCAGCGACCTGGCAACGGCAGGACTGGCAACGGGCAGGGAGGCCGGAGATGACCGCCGCGTACACCGCCCAGGTATGGGGCGCGTTCTTCCTGGCGGCGGCCGGATCCGCCGCCGCGCTCAGCGGCCTGATCTTCGTCGGCCTCGCCGTCACCATCAAGACGGTGCAGGCCGCCGGCCAGCGCGAGGGCCGGGATTTCCTGGCCGCCCGCGTGCTGGAGGCGGTCGCCGCGCTCCTGATCGTCCTGGTCATCAGCCTGCTCGGGCTGGTCCCGGGGATTCCGCGCGGCGTGCTGGCCGCGTTCATCCTGCTGGCCGGCGCTGGCAGCGCCATCCTGCCCGTCCGCGCGCTGGCGGCCCGCCGGTCCGGGGCCGGGCTGGACGCCCCGCGGGCGCTGGGCCTGATCACCGGGGCCGGGCTGACCGTCACCGTGCTGCTGGCCGGGGTCACGCTCGCCACCGGCCACGGCGGCGGCCTGTACTGGCTGCCCGCCGCCTTCGTGCTGGCCATCGTCATCGCCGCCATCAACGTCTGGGTGCTCCTGGCCGAGGTCCTGCGCTGAGCGTGGCGGTCACGCCTGGCCGGGCTCATCCGCGGCGCCGGCACCCGGGGCCGGTCCCAGCGGATTCTGCCCGGTGGCGCGCAGCTTGAGTTCCCCCTCGATCATCGCGACCAGGTCCGGGTGCGCGCCCAGGCCCCACAGCACCTCCGGCGGGATCCCGAGGCGCCGGGCGGCCTGCGACACCACCGGCTGGCTCATGCCCAGCGCCTGAGCCAGCCCCTCGTCCCGCGCGAACGTGGGCGGCAGGTCGTCGAGCGACAGGCCGGCGGGGCGGTGGAACGTGCCGTCCGGCCCGGGCAGCCATGCTTCGCCCGCCGCGGCCTGGCCGGCCGCCGACCGGGTCTTCTCCCGGGTGGAGTCGGCGAACTGCTCGCGCACCGATTTCTCGACCACCCCGCCGATGAGCCGCCAGCGGGGTGCCAGCAGGACGTTCCAGATGTACTCGGCGCGGGCGTGGCCCGGGTGCCGCAGCGCGAACTCCAGCCCGTCGATCCGCGCCTCCGGGTCGAAGCCGTCCAGGCCGCGCTCGTGGCGGGCGAACCCGGCGACCAGGAGCACGTGCCCGAGCGGCCCCGGGGTGCGGGCCTGCACGGCCACCTGGTCGCGGACCCCCATGCCGCGGAGCTGGGCCAGCCACGGGCCGTAGGTGTCGGCGGCGAACCAGGCGTCCGGATTCCCGTCGAAGTAGATCTCCAGCTCGCGGGTCCGCTGGTACAGCGCCCCCGGCGGCATCAGCCGCAGGGCGCCGGACGCGGCGTTCTCCCCGATGAGGAAGGCGGTCTCGCGCAGCTGCCCGAGCAGTTCGGAGCGGCGGCCCGCGTCCGCCTCATCCATCGCCCGCATCACGCAGTCGAGGTCGCAGGCATGCTGGGCCCGGTCCAGGGCCGCCACGCCGGCCGGCCCCTCCCCGGCGGTGCCGGTGTCATCGGGGCCCGCGCCGCGCTCCGCCAGCCGCGCGTACCGGGGCAGGATGACCTCCAGGACCTCGGCCACGATGTCCGGCTCGGTGAACTTCAGCGCCTCCAGGAACGCCCGGGCCGCCGGGACCTCCGCGACCGCCCGCCGCACGGTGGGGAAACCCGTCCCCGCCGGCCCCGGCTCGTAGTCCGCCGGCAGGTAGGCCGCGGGCCGGCCGGCGGCGTCGAAAGGCTCGGCCTGGCGGCCATCTTCCAGCCGGATGATCGGCCGGGTGCGGGCCGGGCCCGGCGGGTCGCCCGGGGTCCGCGGCTCCCGCCACAGCGCGGGATCGGCGTGCAGGAACCCGTAGAAGCGCGCGATCCATTCGTCGGGCTGGGCCTGCAGGAAGCTGCCCGTGGCCCGGGCCAGCAGATCCCCGGGGGTGACCTCGCCGACGCCGATCTCCTCGCGCAGGTAGTGACGCAGCCGGGGGGCCTGGTCTTCGCCCAGGAGAAGCTGGGCGAAGGCGAGCGGCACGTCCGCCTGGAACAGCGCCCCGAGCTGGCCGGGGTCCAGGAGCTCGCCCAGTCCCGCGGAGCCGGCCAGCTTGAGGTTCCGCGCCGCCGCGAAGCCGCCGCCCGCGGCCGGGATGAGCTCCTCCTCAGTGAGGGCCGTCCGCACCGCGTCGAACAGCGGGCGCAGCATCGAGCCGGGCGGGAAGCGGCCCGCGTCGAGCGGGAGCGCCGCCAGCACCTCGACCGTGAGCAGGCCGCTGGCCCGCAGGTCCCGCAGCACGCCGGTGAGCAGGACCGCCGTCTCGCGCACCAGGGCCTGGTTCTCCGGGTCGTCGCCGGGGACGTTGTCGCGGGCGGGCGTGGTCCGGTACGGGCCCTGGATCAGGAAGCCGAGGAAGGTCTCCTTCTCGGTCGGGAAGAACACGACCAGCGGCGCGCCGTCCTGGGCGGTGAGCCGGGGCCGGCCGTCCGCGGTGCCGGCCCGGAACGCGAGCTCGACCCGCTGGCCGGCGTGGCCGAGGTCATCGAGCGGGCGGTCCCAGACCAGCCAGTGCTCGGCACGCCTGGTCCCCCGGGTGAGCGTCACCTGCCGCGCTGCGGGTCCTGGGGATGCCAGCGGGCGGGGCTGTGCCCGCTTCTCGATGATCACATCGGTGACACCCGTGCCGTGGGCCCGGAGCCGGGTGATGTTCCGCAGGAACAGCAGGATCGCGGGCTCGGTCCGGTTCAGCGCGGCGGAGATCTCCGCCACCGCGGTGGCCGCGGTCACCGTCTCGTGGTCGAAGGGAAAGACGAACAGGGTGTCCGCCGGGTCAGCGCCTGCCGTGTCCACGGCGGCCGGGCGGACGTAGTGGTCGATGCGGAAGTGCTCGGCGCCGCTGTGCACCGCCGGGGTCCTGGTGTACGCGTAGACCGACTTGAAGCCGATGCCGAACTGCCCGATCTTGGTGAGGTCCCCGGACTTCCCGCTCTGCGCGACCCCGCACACGCCGCGCACGTCGGCCTCGGTGAAGGGCCGGCCGTCATGGCGGACCTCCAGCCGGTCCGCGAACAGCCCGAAGTCGAGCCAGGTCGCGCCCGCGTCCTCGGCGTTCTGGATCAGCTCGAAGATGAAGTGCGTGCGCTCGCTGTACAGGTGCCCGAGCAGGTCCAGCACGGCGGTGTCCCAGCCGTAGCGGGCGACGTTCTCGTCGCGGATCCGCTCGTAGTCCGCTGGCACTCCCACCTCCCGCTGGCCCGGCCTGCCCCCATGCTGCCATGAGGATCAGGCCTGGCTGGCACCGTCCGGCGCCGGGCGGCCCGGAATCAGGGCGTGCGGGGCGACCCCGGGGGCCTTCCGGACCGAAGTCATTGATGCGGCCGCCGGCCGGCCCGGGAGGGGGCGGGGCCGGCCGGCGGCCCGAGGGGGAGGGATGGTTAAGGGAAGCTGGTCATGGTGCCCGGCGTGGCGCGCGTGATCGCGGCCGCCGGCACGCCGCGGCCTGGTGCGGGGACTGCGGGACGGGGATCGCTACCTGGTGCAGCCGCCGCCGTAGAACCCCGGCCCGGCCAGGCCCGGGCCGGTGATCTGCGGCCGGTGCGCGCCGCCGCCGCGCGGGTAGGCGGTGTCGAACCACTCGGTGAAGAACTGGCCGAGCCGCTGCCGGCACGCGGTGCTGCGGGCCGGCAGCCACTGGCTCAGGGCCGCCTCCAGCTGCGGCTCGGTGATCGCGGCCCCGCCGTACTGGCGCTGGATCTGCTCCAGGGCCCGGGTGAAGTTCGCGTGGCCGAGGATCTGGCGCAGCGCGATGTAGGCGATACCCGGCCGGTCATAGGTGGAGGAGCCGCTGAACAGCCCCCACGCCGTCGGGTTGGACGGCGCCACGGTCCAGAAGCCGTCCTTGCTCGCGTAGACGCTGGCGAACGTGGCGTCCAGGCTGGCCTGGAAGGCCCGGCGCCCGGCCGCGGTGCCCGGGCCGCCCGCCTTGCCCTGCGCCTTCCGCGCCGCGAACAGGAACTCGGCCAGGGTGGCCAGGCCCTCCTTGTAGAACGTCATCGTGTAGCCGGCCTCGCTGACGTGGTCACCCCACCACTGGTGCATGTTCTCGTGGTAGAGCGTGTCGGTGTCGATCTCCCCGCCCGCGAAGGTGATCATGGTCTGCATCTCCTCCTCGAACGAGGCGGAGGGCCGGCCGACGACCACCCCGTCCGAGGTGAACGGGAACGGCCCGCTGAACATGCTCTCGAACCGGGTGATATCTGGCTGCTTGTCCATGATCGCGCGGTTTTTCGCCTTCCGTGCCGCGCTCAGCGAGCTTGCCTGCGCCTGATAGAACTTCATTCCCGCAACGGTCCGTTCGGTCAGGTCGAAGCTCCCGACACTGTCCTCCACGAGGTAACTGGCCACCGGTGCGGCCGAATGCCAGTGCCAGGTGACTGAGCCGTGGGGGAACCAGGCGCCTGCCGGGTGCCGGCGGGTTCCCTCCAGGATGCCGTTGGCCAGCACGGTCTTGCCCGCCGCGACGGTGTCGTAGAAATCGTAGGTGGGCTTGGCGCTGGGGTAGTCGTTGAGCGGCATCCAGTCCTCGGTGCCGACCGGCTCGGTGGTGACGAAGCTGCCGTCGCCCGCGGGCTTGTCCGACCGGAACCATCCCTCGGTGGTGCCGTCCCCGTCGTTGTGCACGCCGGGCCGCCCGGTGTAGGCCACGGTGACCCGGAACACGGCGCCGGCGCGGAGCGCCGCGGCGGGGGTGATGACCAGCTTGTTGGCCGGGCACGGGGTGCCGTTCCCCGATTCCTTGGTGGCCGGGTTGGTGGAGGTCAGCTCGGGGGTGCAGGCGGGCGGGAGCGGATTGTGGTGCGGGCCGCCGACGGGGTTGACCTGGGAGGCCTGGTGGGCGAGCGGATCCGGGTCGTCCTGCCCGTGCGGGTCGCCGGGATAGGTGGGCTGGGCGAACGTGAACGAGGCCGGGCGGCCGTTCACCCGCACCGAGGTGACGGCCATGTCGGGGCCAGCGCTCTTGTTCACGGACCGGCGCTCGAAGTCCAGGCTGAAGCTGGCCAGGCACTGGGTGGCCCGGTCGGTCAGCGTGACGTGGTTGCCGGGCAGGAAGCGGTTGGTGGCGGCGTCGTAGACCAGGTGCACGTCGGTGTGCAGGCTGGTGTAGCCGCCGTTGCCGGTCTCCGGGTACAGGCGGGATCCGGCGGGAGCCAGGGTGTGTGCCCCGGCCGTGCACTGCCCGCCCCTGCTGGTGGCGCCGCGCGCTGCTGGTGCCCGCGCTGCTGGTGCCCGCGCTGCTGGTGCCCGCGCTGCTGGTGGCGGTGCTGCTGGCGGCGGCGCCCGGGGAGGCGGCCGTGAGGACTCCCGTGATGAGCGCCAAGCTCGCCGCCCCTGCGGCCGTGCCACGGTAACGGGCCATCACTGGCACTCCCTCCGCATCCGGCTTACCACCAGCACCCGGCTTAACACGGATCTGCCCGCGTGGGAAGAATATTGGGGGCGGTGGTCCCTCAGAAGCGGTGGCGCGTGTGGCTGAACGTGCCCTTGGCGAAGGCGAGGATCTTGGCGGGGGTGACCGCGAACACCAGGACCGCCTCGTCGCTGCCGGTGTGGCGGAAGGATCCGCCACCGACCTGATACTGCCAGCGCCCGTCCCACTTGGCCGTCCATGCTGCGGCGAGCCGCTTCAGGGTCTCGTCGTCGGTGACGCGGACGGCGTCTCCCTCGACCATGACATCGAGTCCCCCGTCCCAGTCGTTGCAGCCGGTGGTCAGCACCACGTGCGGGTTCACGGCCAGGTTGCGGGCCTTCTGCTCGGTCTCGCCGCTGCAGAAGTGGAGCGCCCCGGAGACCCACACGGCCACGAGCGGGGTGACGTGGGGCCGTCCGTCCGCCCGGACGGTGGAGATCCAGAACAGCTCGGCGCGCTCGAGGGCCTCGCGGGTCACCGCCCAGCTCGTCGCGGCGGCGGCCGGATCGCTGAAACGCTGGTCGAGCGTGGTCACTGGCGTGGTCATCGGGTGGCCCCTTCCCGTGGTCCTGGGCGTGCCTCCTGGTGTAGACGGACGCGGAGGCCCGCAATCATCGGTGGCGGCGGCGGCCGGCCCGGGGGTGAGGGCCCGCTCCGCCAGTTCTCTCCCGCAAACGGCGTAGGAAGGACCACGCGTTTGCCGCAGGGGTACCGCACTCGTCCTGCCTAGTGTCTAGTCACAGGTCACTAACCGGTTAGTGGCACTGACGGATTGTGACGCTTGACTCGGGGGACTTCGTGCATTACTCGGCGGGACTGGGAGGCCTGGTCGCAGCCGGTGGCGCCGCCACCCTGCCAGACCATGGCCTGCTGTGGATGGCCGCCAGGATCACGCTCGACGCGACCGGGGCCCTGTTCGGCCTGTACCTGGTGGTCTTCATCGTCCTGCTGCTATGGGGGTGGGCAATCAGCGCCCGCCGCAGGGCAGCGGCCGGCAAGGCGGGTGCCTAGCCATGGGTATCCAGGTGGCCGCCGCAACGGCCGCGTCAGCCTGGCCACACGGCGGGGACTGGCCGCTGGTCTGGCTGGCCGCCTCGCTCGTGGTCCTCGGCCTCGGCTACGGGTTCGGGATGCTGGCGCTGTCCCGCCGGGCCACGCCGGCCGGGAACGGGGCCGCGTCCGGGGGCACACCGGCCGCCGCGGCCGGGGCAGCGCCGGAGGCCGGCGCGGGCTTCTTCTTCGTCTTCCTGATGCCCTGCCTGAACGAGGAACTGGTCATCGAGGCCAGCCTGCGGCGGCTGCTGTCCCTGCCGGCGCAGAATGTCGCGATCATGGTGATCGATGACGGTTCTGACGACGGCACGGCCGCGGCCGTCACCGGCCTGGCTGACGACCGGGTGTGGCTGCTGAGCCGGACGAAACCGCACGCGCGGCAGGGGAAGGGCGAGGCGCTGAACGCCGCGCTCGCGGACCTGGCCAGCAGTGGGCGGCTGGCGGGCCGGGGCCCGGACGATGTGATCATCGCCGTGGTGGACGCGGACGGCCGCCTCGACCCGCATGCCCTGTCCGAGGTCGCGCCGTGCTTCGCCGATCCGGCCGTGGGCGCGGTCCAGATCGGGGTCCGGATCAACAACCGTGACCGCAGCCTGCTCGCCCGGATGCAGGACATGGAATTCGTCATCTACACCGAGGTTTTCCAGCAGGGACGGCGGCACCTCGGCAGCGTCGGCCTCGGCGGGAACGGCCAGTTCGTCCGGCTGTCCGCGCTGCGGTCGCTCGGGCCCGCGCCGTGGAGCCGCAGCCTGACCGAGGACCTCGACCTGGGGGTGCGGCTGGCCGCCGCGGGCTGGCGCAACGAGTACTGCCCGGCGGCCAGCGTGCACCAGCAGGGCGTGGTCGAGCTCCGGCGGCTCATCAGCCAGCGGGCCCGGTGGTTCCAGGGCAACCTGCAGGCGTGGCGGCTCATCCCTGTCGTGCTGCGCCGTGTGCGCCGCGGCCGCACGGATCTGCTGTACCTGCTGTCCGCCCCCGCCGTCTTGCTGATCGCCTCCCTGCTCACCGTGTCCTTCCTGTTCTTCCTGGCCAACGGCGTGGTCCTGGCGGCCACCGGGCACAACCCGTTCGGCTGGTGGGTAGCCGTGACCTACGCGCTGATCGCCGGGCCGGCCCTCGTCTATACCGGCGTGTACTGGAAGTGTGAGCGCTCACATGGATTGCGGCTGCGGACCGCGGTCGGGCTGGCTCACGTGTACGCCGCGTACAGCACGCTGTGGTATCTGGCGGGCTGGCGGGCCGCGGCCCGGGCCCTGCGCGGCCGCACGGGCTGGGCCAAGACGGACCGGGTGGCGGAGGGCAGCGGCGCCACCGCCGGGAAGCACCCGGCCGTGCCGGCTCCTGCGCAGGCCCCCGTGCCTGCGCCGGCCCCCGTGCCTGCGCCGGCCCCCGGGCCATCGCCTGCGCCTGAGCCCGGTCCCGGGCCCTCGCCCGCGCGCCGGGACCGGCGGCGCCCCCTGGCGGCCGCTGCGGTCGCCGTCATCGCGCTGGCCACCCTCGCCACACTGATGTTCTCCGTGCTCGGCGGCCACAGCCGGGCCCGCGGCCCATGGCTCACGGTGTTCACCGGGCACGGGCGGGTCACCGGCACGGAGACCGGCCGCGTGATCACGCTGTCGCCGCAACGGACGACGGCTCCCCATGTCACCCACGCGGCACTGGTGGTGTCGGCCCGGCAGTACCGGAACTTCACCGCCACCCTGACGGTGCGGACGCTCGGCCAGTTCCGGCGGGCGGCTGCGGGCTCGCCGCACCCCTGGGAAGTCGGCTGGGTGCTCTGGCATGTGACGTCCCAGCAGCGGTTCTACGCGCTCACGCTGGAACGTCACGGCTGGGTGCTGTCCAAGCAGGACCCGGCGTACCGCGGCGGGGAGCGGTTCCTGGCCTCGGGGCGCGCGCCCGGGTTCGCGGTGGGCCGCGCCCACCGGGTGACGATCTCCCAGGCCGGCGCCACGATAACGGTCTGGGCAGGCGGGCATCTGCTCACCCGGTTCACCGATAAGCAGCAGCCGTACCTGTCGGGCTCGATCGGGCTGTACTGCGAGGACTCGGCGGCCCGCTTCCAGGGCATCCACGTCGGCCCGGTCCGGGCCGGGGCCGGGACTCCCGCCCGCCCGCTGGCCGCCACTGCGGCCCAGTCCAGCACGCGGGCCGGCCGGGGCCCGCCGCGCTAGCCGGTGCCCACTCGCTGGAGGCCCACGCCCTCAGCCCTGTCTGACACGCAAGTAAATCGGGGGGAATGTCATGAACCGCACCGGCAGCCAATCGGCTCCGGGCTCCGCCACGGTCCCGGCCGTGGTGCAGGGCCGGGACGGCCCGCTCCAGATCATGGTGATCTACGGCACGCGGCCGGAAGCCGTCAAGGTCGCGCCGCTGATCCGGGCCCTGGAGCAGTCGCCCGCGTTCACCCCGGTGGTGGCGGTGACCGCGCAGCACCGCTCCATGCTCGACCAGGTCAACGAGGTGTTCGGCATCTCGCCGGATTTCGACCTGGACATTCACCAGCCCGGGCAGACGCTGACCGGGATCACCACGCGGGCGCTCGGCGGACTGGACGAGCTGCTGACCGCCCACCGCCCCGACGCCGTGGTCGTGCAGGGTGACACCAGCACGGTGTTCGCGGGCGCGCTCGCGGCCTTCTACCAGCGCATCCCGGTCGTGCACCTGGAGGCGGGCCTGCGTACCGACGATCCCTACTCGCCCTACCCGGAAGAGATCAACCGCCGGCTCACCACCCAGCTGACCACGCTGCACCTGGCCCCGACGGCGACCAGCAAGGCCAACCTGCTGGCCGAGAACGTTGACCCGGCCGCGGTCGTCGTCACCGGCAACACAGTCATCGACGCCCTGCTGTGGGCGTCGTCGCAGGACCTGGACTACGGCGACCCGGCGCTGGCCAGCCTGGACGACACCAGCGCGCCGGTGCTCCTGGTCACCGCGCACCGGAGGGAATCGTGGGGGAGGCCGATGCGCGAGGTGGGCCAGGCGCTGGCCAGGATCGCCCGCAGCCATCCGCGCCTGCAGGTGGTGTTCCCGGTGCACGCCAACCCGCGGGTGCGCGAGGCGGTCCTGCCCGCCGTTGCGCACCTGCCCAACGTCACGGTGACCGAACCCCTGCCCTACGGGGGCTTCGCCCGGCTGATGAAGCGGGCCACCCTCATCCTCACCGACAGTGGCGGGGTCCAGGAGGAGGGGCCGAGCCTGGGCAAGCCGGTGCTGGTGATGCGCGACACGACAGAGCGGCCGGAGGCCGTCCGGTCGGGCACAGTACAGCTCGTCGGTACCGACCCGGATCTGATCGTCAAGACCACGAACCAGCTGCTGACCGATTCAGCCGCCTACGCGGCGATGGCGGGCGCCGTCAACCCCTACGGAGACGGCCGGGCCGCCCAGCGGGCCGTCGGCGCGATCGCCCACTGCTTCGGCCGTGGCGGCGTGCCAGATGAGTTCGAGGCCGGGGCGGACTACGCGGTGGCATCCGCGGCCTGAGCGATCCTCTGCGGGACGGCGGGCCGGATCGTTCAGCGATGGCGGGCGACGGCGCCCAGGATCATCGAGTCCTGATCCACCCGGGCGGCAGGTCCGGGCCCGGCCCGCCAGGCCGCGCAGTCCACGATGCCCGGGGGCTCCAGTTCGAGGCCGTCGAACAGGGAGGAGATGTCCTCCCACGAGTGCGCGTAGATCCGCGGGCCGTCCTGGGCGTTGTAGGTACTGGCGAACTCGCGGCCGGCGTCACCCTTGCCGAACCCCAGCGAGATGATCATGTACGAGCCCGGGGCCAGTGCCCGGGTGAAGGTGTTCACCACGCCTTTCGCGGTCCCCGCGTCCAGGAAGTGCAGCACGCAGCACAGGCTGATACAGGCGGGGGCGTCCAGGCTGAACCCGGCCCGGCGGATGCCGTCGTGCACGAGGATGGCTTCCGGGTCGCGCATGTCCCCGTCGACCGCCACGATCTGGGGGCTGCCCTTGGCCAGCAGCGCCTGTGAATGGGCCACCGCCACCGGGTCGCAGTCCACGTAGCCGACCATCGCGTCCGGGGCGGCGGCCCGGGCCGCCTCGTGCGTGGCGAGCCACAACGGCCCCGCGGCTTCCGCCCGGACCGGGGACGTGGGCAGCCCGGAGCCGATGTCCAGGAACTGCCGAACACCCTGCCCGGCCACGTAGCTGATGGCCCGGGTCTGGAACTTCTTGTTGTCCAGCGCCTGGGCCGCGATGTTCGGCCGCCGCCGCCGGATGGCCTCGGCCGCTTCCCGGTCGGCCTCGAAATTGTCCTTGCCGCCCAGCCAGTAGTCATACATGCGGGCGATGTTCGGCTTGGTCACGTCGAGGGGGATCATGTGAACCCTGCTTTCAGGCCGAGTCACGGACGATGACATGCCCGGGTGCGTGAGGGAGGTCCGCAGGCCCCAGGCGCAGGACGGCCCGGGCGGCCTGCCGCCCGCGTGCCTCGGCGTCGATGTGGACGGTCGTGAGCACGGGGGTGGTCAGGGCACCGTACTCGGTGTCGTCGTACCCGGTGACAGCCAGGTCAGACGGCGCGTTGAGGCCCAGATCGTGCGCCGCCTGGCGCACGCGGGCACGCGCGGGTGCCGGGTGCGGCCGCCCGGGGATGGTGGCCGCTAGGGAGTGGCGGGCCGGCCGGGCTAGGGTTATGCCGTGACCCGGCGGAGCCGCCGCGAGAACGCTAGAGGACTGGACAAGTTCGCCGGAAGATGGCGCGGATCACTGGATAGGGGCCGGAGATGGGTGAACGGCGGCCCGGTGACGGGCAGATCGGCGTGTTCCTGCTCGACGACCATGAGGTGGTCCGGCGCGGCGTCCGGGAACTGCTGGAAGCCGAGCCGGGCATCACCGTGGTCGGGGAGGCGGGGACGGCGGCGTCCGCCCTGGCCCGTATTCCCGCGCTGCACCCCGATGTCGCCGTTCTCGACGTGCGCCTGCCGGACGGGGACGGGGTGATGGTGTGCCGGGAGATCCGGTCCCGGATGCCCGAGGTGGCGTGCCTGATGCTGACGTCCCATGAAGACGGCGACGCGCTGTTCGACGCGATCATGGCCGGCGCGGCCGGGTATGTCCTCAAGCAGATCCGCGGCACCGACCTGGTCAGCGCGGTGCGCGCCGTGGCGTCCGGGGAATCGATCCTGGATCCGGTGGCCGCCGGGCAGGTGATGGCCCGCATGCGCGACCAGACGCGGCGGCCCGATCCGCTGGACGGGCTCACCGACCAGGAGCGCAAGGTCCTGGAACTGATCGGTGAGGGGCTCACCAACCGCCAGATCGGCGAGCGGATGTACCTGGCGGAAAAGACGGTCAAGAACTATGCGTCCGCGCTGTTCGCCAAGCTGGGCCTGGAGCGGCGCACCCAGGCTGCCGCCTACGCCACCCGGATCTTCGGCCAGACAGGGCGCTCCGGAAGCTAGCGTGCGGCGGGCAGGTGACCACCTGGCCGGGGCATCAGGGCTTGCGCGCCACGCCCACCAGGACCCAGAACTTGCCGGGGTCGGCGGGGACGTCGGCGGGGGAGTCCGGCCGCCACTGCGGGATGTAGACCAGGCCGGGTTCCACCAGGTCGAACCCGTCGAAAAAGCGCAGGATCTCCGCCCGTGAGCGCACGTGAATGTCCGTGGAGACGCTGCGGTTGTACACCGTCTCGGCGGCCTGGGCCACGGTGGGCCTGCTCTCCAGGGTGGCGTGGGCCAGCACGAGGTAGCTGCCGGACGGGAGCGCGTCGCGCAGGGTGGCGACGATCTGCCAGGGATCCGCCGCGTCCTCGATGAAATGCAGGACCATCACCAGAAGCAGCCCCACCGGCTGGCCGAAATCGATCAGCCGCCGGACGGCCGGGTCGCCGAGGACATTGCCCGGATTGCGCAGGTCCGCATTGATGATCGCGGCGTTTTCATTTCCGGCCAGAATGGCCTTGCTGTGCGCGATCGCGACCTGGTCCACGTCGGCGTAGACGACCCGCGAACCCGGGCTGGCCTGCTGGGCCACTTCGTGCACGTTCCCCTGGGTGGGGATGCCGGAGCCGATGTCCAGGAACTGGCGGATTCCGGCGGAGGTGAGGAACCGCACGGCCCGGCCGAGGAACGCCCGGTTGGCCAGGGCGCCTGCCCGGGCGTTGGGCTCGACCGCGGTGATCGCCCGGGCGAGATCCTGGTCGGCCAGGAAGTTGTGGCTGCCCCCCAGCCAGTAGTCGTAGACCCGGGCCACATTCGCCCGCTTGACGTCCACGCCCGGGGGAACCCAGTCCGGCTCGCCGGCCATCCCGCCTCCCTCTTTTCCTGCCCGCGCTCCCGGGGCCCGGCGAGTCTTTTCGCCGCCGGGGACCCGCCGGTGCCTTTTCGTGCCCCGGCTAGGAAGACCGTAGCGGCTGGTCTGGTGCGTTGGCGGGTTTTGCTGACGGTACTGGGATACATTAATTTCTTTGTACGATATCGCGGGGGTACGGACCGTAGCCGCGGCGCAGCGTGGCTGCTCGCGCGTAATGGCCTGCGGCTATTGCCGGGCGGGCAGCCGTGAGGGGCGGTGGCCGGCGAGGACTGGTGCAGATACCGGTGGGGTCACAGATGGCGGGGCATCACGGGGCCGGGCTGCCGCGGCGGCGCGGGCCGGACCTGGCCGGCCTGGCCGCGTTCACCCTCGATTCCCGGGGCCGGGTCAGCTCGTGGCCGGTGTCCGCGGAGCGGTTTTTCGGGCACCCGGCGGTGGCGGTGACCGGGCATGACGTGCGTGACGTCCTGCTGACCGGCCCGGGCCAGCGGGAGCTGGCCGACGACGCGCTGGCGGAGGTCACGGCGGGCCGTGTCTGGAGCGCGACCATGAGCATGACCTTCGCGGGTGGCAGCGGCCCGGTCGCCATCCGGTGGGAGCCGCTGCGCGGGCCCGGCGACGGGATCCTTGTCCTCGGGCAGCATGTCTCGCCGGCTACCGGGCCCGGCTGGCTGCGTGACGCGGCGGACCGGATCGGCAGCACGCTTGATCTGTCCCGCACGGCGCGTGAGGTCGCCGACGTCGCCGTCCCCGCGTTCGCTGACGTGACCGCGATTTTCGTGTTCGAACGGCTGCTCGCCGCCGACGAGCCCGTCTCGCCGCAGGCTGGTCACGGGGCGGTGGTGCGGCGCCTGGTGGCCAGGATGGCCGGGCAGAGCGCCGCGGCCACCGACAGCGTGCTGCGCCCGGGTGAGGTGCTGGTCTTCGGCGATGAGACGCCCAGCGCCCGCGCCATGCAGACGCGGAGCCCGGTCCTGTTCGGCCGTCTCGACGAGGAGAGTGCCGGGCGGATCGCCCGCCGCCCGGGCGGCCGGGATTTCGCGTCGAGCTACGCCTCGTTCCTGTCGGTGCCCCTGGTGGCGCGGGGGGTGGTGCTGGGGTGCGCGACGTTCGGGCGGGCGCCGCAAAGCCCGGACTTCGGGCCCGCGGATATCGCCGCGGCGGGCGAGCTCGCCTCCCGGGCGGCGGTGTGCATCGACAACGCCCGCCTCTATCACCGGGAGCGGCGGACCGCGTTCGCACTGCAGCGCGGTCTGCTGCCCGGCGAGCCGCGGGTCCCCCCGGCCATGGAGATCGCCCACCGCTACCTGCCCGTGGGCGCCAGCATGGTCGGCGGGGACTGGCATGACATCGTCGCGCTGCCCGGTGGCCGGGTGACCCTCGTGGTGGGGGACGCGATGGGGCACGGCCCCGAGGCGGCGGCCGTCATGGTGCAGCTGCGCACCGCCACGCACCTGCTGGCCGACCTGGACCTGCGGCCTGGCGAGCTGCTGGCCCGGCTGGATGCGATGACGGCAGGGATGCCTGCCTCGCCCTATGCCACCTGCATATGCGCCATGATCGACACCACCGCGAGCAGCTGCCTGATCGCCGGCGCCGGTCACCCCCCACCGGTGCTGGCCCTGCCGGACGGGACGACGCAGGTGCTCCCGGTGCCGGCCGGGCTCCCCCTGGGCCTCGGCAGCGGGACGTTCGACGCCGCCCAGGTCAGCCTGCCATCCGGGGCCACGCTGGCGCTGTACACCGACGGGCTGGCCGAAAGCCGCACCCGGCCGCTGGAAGACGGCATCGGCGCGCTGCGTGACGCGCTCGCCTCCGCCCTGGGCCCGGCCGGTCATCCGCTGCCGCTGGACGGCGCCTGCGAGGCTGTGACCCAGGCGCTGCGCCAGCGGGGAGAGGACGACATGACCCTGGTCCTGGCCCGGATCCGGGGCTAGGCCAATGCCGCGCGGGGCGGGGCCGGATCGGCGCCGGGCGGGCCGGCCCCGGTCCGGGGCAGGGTCTCAGCCGCCGGGCTCGGGCACGTAGTGGCGGCTCAGGTCGGCGGGGTCGATCCAGACCCGCATGATCGCGCGCGTGGACGGGTCGCGGAATCGCTCCGGGGTCGGAACCCAGCCGGCCGCGGGCTGCATCCGCTGCGCGTGACGCCGCCGCTGCCCGGGCCTGCCCCGGCTGGCCCGCCCGGATGACGGTTCGCCAGACGGTGGCGCGGCCAGCAGGGGCAGGTCGGTCACCGCCGCCGCGGCCTCGTCCGAGTAGGCCGAGGCGAGCACGGCGCCGACCCGCCGGCTCATCTCATCCAGGTCCAGGTAACCCTGGGCGTAGTGCTCCCGCAGCAGGCGCAGCAGGCGCTCCCGGTCGGCGTCGGCGACCAGGGACCGCGGGCCAGGCGGTGGCGCCGGGCCGCCCGGCGGTGGCGCCGGGCCGCCTGGCGGTGGCGGGTCAGGCGGCGCTGGTGGCGGCACGGCTAGCTCACGGGCCGGGCGACGACCGCCGTCCCGTAAGCCACGATCTCGGTGAGCTGCTGGCCGATCTCCGAGGAGTCGAACCGCATCGCCACGACCCCGTTCGCGCCCAGCAGCCGGGCGTTCTCGATCATCCGGTCGATCGCGTGCCGGCGGCTGTCCTCGAGCAGCTCGGTGTACTGGGTCACCTCGCCCTGGCGCATCGCCTTGAACCCTGCGCCGATCGACTTGATCGCGCCCATGCTGCGCACGACCAGGCCGAAGGCGACGCCGAGGTCCCTCTCGACCGCCATGCCCGGCAGTTCGAACGCGGTGGTGACGGGGAAGCTGGCCGCTGCAGGTTGCGTCATGGCCGCCATCGTAGACACTGCACGCCCAGCAGGCGGGGACGGGCGCTCAGAGGTACTCCCTCTTCCGCATCCACACCAGGGTAGCCCAGCCCCAGATGGGCGGCAGGTACGAGGTGAACAGCCGCTGGATGAAGACCGCGGCGGTCGCGTCGGCTTCCGCGACACCAGCCGCGGTGAGGCCGAGGATCATGCCTGCTTCCACGACCCCCATGCCGCCGGGTGAGGGCGAGATGCCCCCGATGATCCCGGCCAGGAAGATGACGACGATCAGGGTGGGCAGCCGGAGATGGTCGTCGAAGGCCCGCAGCGACACCGACAGGGCCATGGCCACCACCAGTTCCTGGGCGAAGGAGCCCCCGACCAGCAGCACCAGCTTGCGCGGGGAGTTGGCCACCTCCTTGAGATTGCCCCAGATGTCGCGCACCTTGGGGCGCAGCTTGGCAGCAGCCAGCCGGCGGAGCCTGGGGACGGCCAGGGCCAGTCCCGTCACCACGGCCACCACGACCACGACGGCCAGGATGATCCACACCAGCTTGGAATTCCCGCCCGACTGGGGGGTGGCCTCGAGGTGGATGGACCCCCAGGCGAACGGCAGCGAGACGAGGAAAAGCACCAGGGTGGCGATCCAGCTGGAGGTGGTCATGATGGCGCCGGAGCTCAGCGCCACCGACGCGTCGTAGCCCTGCTGCTGGAAGAACCGGACCCGGGTGGCGAAGACGGCCGCCGTCCCGCCCGCCAGCGCGCTGAAAGAGTTAGCCACCTCCACCGCCACCACCCGGCCGAACGGCAGCACGCCGGACACGCTGCCGATTCCCTCGACGGCGGACGCGACGAAGGCCGACTGGGCCAGGATGAACGCCACGATGACCCACAGCCAGTTGGCCCCGAGCACGGTGTCGAAGGACTGGGAGACATCGATGAGCACGCCGACGAGTGCCCAGCCGCCGATCAGCGTGCCGACGACCATGATCAGCGTTGGCCAGCTCACCCGGCGGGGCTCGGCCAGTGTCGGCACGTCGATCGACTTGGCCTGGGCGGCGAGCCGCCTGACGTCCTCCAGCAGCCCGCGCCTGCCCCGCAGGCTCCGGCTCATCACGGGGTCCAGCCCGGCCCGGCGCAGGTGCTGGAGCGCGCCGGCCAGCACCTCCGCGTCCAGGCACCTCGCCGCGCAGGCGGCAGCCCGTTCAGCGCCGACTGCCACCGCCGTCGCCGCGATGGCGCCAGCCATGTCGCGATCCAGCTGGTACGGCGATGCGTTCGAGGAGGCGTTGCGGAAGTCCGCCACTGCGGATGTTCCCGTCACCGGGTCGATCAGCAGCGTGTCGCCGCTCATGGCGCCGTGCGCGATACGGGCCCGCCGCAGGGTCAGCAGATGACCGTAGAGATGGTCGAGGGCGGCGTCGCTGATGCTGGCGGCATCCGCGCCGGACAACGTCGTCCCCGGGGGCACGCGGCAGACCAGCAGCGCGTCCCCCGATGATCCCGCCGTCCCCGCCTCCAGGATCTCAGGCACAGCCACACCCGCCTGTCCCGCCCGCAGGGTGAGGTAGGCCTCGTGTTCCACCTGCTGAAGCCGGGTCAGCGTGAGGCTCGGCCCGGAGTCGCGGTAGAACAGGAACCGGCCGGCCTTGGTGAGGAGCCTGGCGTCGGCCGCGTCCCGGCCGTAGACCGCTATGCCGATGTGCCCGCCCGGATCAGGTGCCTGGCCCGCAGCGGTTCCCTCGAACTTCGCTACCCCCCAGACCTGCCGGGCCGACGGGCGCACGGACACCGGGCGGATGCCGAATTCGCCGAGCAGCGCGTACACGTCACCGATCGAGGGCAGGCCGAGCGGTGAGCCGAATACCAGCCTGACCACCGCGGTCGCGCCCCAGCCGATGGCCAGGCTGCCGAGCACGTTGAGCGGCAGCCCGTGACCTCCGACCGCGCAGGCCAGCGCCACCAGGGCGATGAAAACCTCGATGAGGCGCTGCAGGCTCCGGGCCAGGTAGGGCAGGGCTGCCGTGGCCACGGCCATGAACAGGGCGATCTGCAGGACCGGGAAGCGCATGTAGAAACCGTGGATCAGGATGCCTGCCGGGCGCCCCCCATTGCTTCCGAGCAGCAGGGTCGCGATCCCGCTCACCGCCGCGGCAATAGCCGCGCTCAGCGCGATGTCACGCGCGACGGCCCAGCGCCGCGCGATCAGCGCCAGGGCCAGCAGCGCGATCGTGACGCCGATTCCCCCAGCCTGGTACACCACCGTCACCAGCCAGGTGATGCTCCGCGGCGGCGGATGGATGACCTGCGTGACGGCCCGGTCGATACGGGAGTCGTAGTGGATGACCAGGACGCAGCACGCGAGGGCCAGGGCGGCAGTGACCAGGCGCACCCCGTCGCTCCCACGGCGGCGGCGCTGCCCGTCGCCGACCGGGGCGAACAGCAGCGAGCGCCAGCCTCGCGCGAGATCGGGCGCGGGAGGAGCCCCCGCAGCCGCTACGAGGTTTCCCCCCATACTGGACCAACTGCCCTTCAAGCGTTCCCGGCCGCCGCTGTGCTGACAATACCGCGCGCGTCCCGGGAGCGGCTGGCCCGATGTGGCAGGCACCCAGGGCCAGTGCCGCAGGCCCAGGCCGGTCGCCTCCAGGCGGAGACCCACGACGGCGCTCGCGTCAGCCCGCATCCCGGGCCCGGGGAGACGACTTACTTACGGCAGGGCTTTTTCAGGACTTATGGCATCTGTCCCCGGGTGCGGCGCGGAGCGCATGCTCGCCACAATCAACCGAGAGTTGTGGGGGAATTACATGGCTTCCATCGACCATGGCACCCAGCCTGCGGCAGCTAGCTCACCAGCACCCGGGGGTCCCGCACCAGCCAGCGCGGTGGCGTGGGGAAACTCCGCCCCCCTCGCCCTGGCCGGCTTCGCGACGACCACCTTCATGCTCAGCATGATCAACGCCAACCTGGTCAACATCGGCACCCTGCCCGTGGTCTTCGCCGTCGCGTTCGCCTTCGGCGGGCTGGCCCAGCTGATCGGCGGGGTCATCCAGCTGCGGATGGGCAACACCTTCGGCGGCATGCTGTTCACCGGGTACGGCGCGTTCTGGCTGTCCCTGTTCGCCATCGGCCTTTTCTTCCTTAAGGAGGTACCGGTGACCCAGATTGGCCACGCGCTCGGCCTGTTCCTGTACGCGTTCGGTATCTTCACCGTGGTCATGCTGGCGGCGTCTCTGCGGACCAGCGTCGCGGTGGTCACGACGCTCCTGCTGCTAGGCGTCACCTTCTTCGTGCTGGGCGCCGGCAATTACTCGGCGTCATCGGGACTCGTCAAGACCGGCGGGTGGATCGGCCTGGTGGTGGCGGCAGGCGCGTTTTACCTGGCCCTGGCCGAGGTATGCGAGGCAAGCTATGGCCGTGCGATCCTGCCGCTCGGCTCGCTGGCCAAGAAGTAACCAGCAGGCGCCTGATCGCCGAAGCCCTTCCGTCCCATCAGGAGGAACAGTCATGGGCCGTTACGCGGAAGCGTTCCAGCAGAGCATTACCGACCCGGAGGGCTTCTGGGGCGAGGCAGCCCGCGGGATCGACTGGTACCGCGAGCCGACGGTTGTGCTGGACCGGGCCAATCCGCCGTTCTACCGCTGGTTCGCCGACGGCACACTGAACACCTGTTACAACGCGGTGGACCGGCATGTGCGGCTCGGCCGCGGCGATCAGGCGGCGCTGATCTACGACAGCCCGGTGACCGGGACCAGCCGCACGCTCACCTACCTGGAATTGCTCGACCAGGTGCAGCGGTTCGCGGGCGTTCTGCGCGACCTCGGCACGGGCCAGGGCGACCGCGTGGTGATCTATATGCCGATGATCCCCGAGGCGGTCGTCGCGATGCTGGCCTGCGCCCGGATCGGGGCCGTGCACTCGGTCGTCTTCGGCGGCTTCGCCGCACCCGAACTGGCCGCCCGCATCGACGATGCGACGCCTAAGGTCGTCGTGACGGCTTCCTGCGGCATAGAGGTCAGCCGGGTCCTGGAGTACAAGCCGATCCTGGACAACGCCATCGAGCTGTCGTCGGCGAAGCCGAGCCGGTGCGTCATCCTGCAACGGCCGCAGGCCGTGGCGGCGCTGACCGAGGGCCGCGACGTGGACTGGCAGGAGGCGATGGCGGCCGCCGAGCCCGCCGGGTGCGTCCCGGTGGCGGCCACCGACCCGCTGTACATCCTGTACACCTCCGGCACGACCGCCAGGCCGAAGGGAGTCGTCCGCGACAACGGGGGCCACGCCGTCGTGCTGCACTGGAGCATGGAGAACATTTACGACACCAAGCCCGGCGAGGTGTTCTGGGCCGCGTCCGACATCGGCTGGGTGGTCGGGCATTCCTACATCGTCTACGCGCCGCTGCTGGCGGGCTGCACCACCGTGCTCTATGAGGGCAAGCCGGTCGGCACCCCCGATCCGGGAGCGTTCTGGCGGGTGATCTCCGAGCACCACGTCAAGGCGATGTTCACCGCGCCCACCGCGTTCCGCGCCATCAAGAAGGAAGACCCGGCCGGAAAATTTGTGAAAAAATATGACCTGTCGCATTTCCGGTACCTGTTCCTGGCGGGCGAGCGGCTCGACCCGGAAACGTACCGGTGGGCAGGTGAGCTGCTCGGTGTCCCCGTGGTCGACCACTGGTGGCAGACCGAGACCGGCTGGCCGATCGCGGCGGACCTGATGGGCCTCGAGCCGCTGCCCACCAAGCCGGGCTCGCCGAGCGTGCCGGTACCGGGGTACGACCTGCACGTCGTCAACGTCACCGGCGATGACGTCCCGCCCGGCACCACCGGGGAGATCGTGCTGCGGCTGCCGCTGCCGCCAGGCTGCCTGACCACCCTGTGGGGCGATGACCAGCGGTTCGTCCACTCCTACCTGGTGCAGCACCCTGGCTCCTACATCACCGGGGACGGGGGATTCCGCGACGAGGACGGCTACGTCTATGTCATGGGCCGGACCGACGACGTCATCAACGTCGCCGGGCACCGCCTGTCCACGGGAGAGATGGAGGAGATACTCGCCAGCCATCCCGCCGTCGCCGAATGCGCGGTCATCGGCGTCCATGACCCGCTCAAGGGCCAGATCCCGCGCGGGTTCGTCGTGCTCAAGGCCGGCATCGAGACCGACCCGGACCTGGTGAGCGCCGAGCTCGTCAACCTGGTCCGCGCCCAGATCGGTGCCGTCGCCGCCCTGCGCAGGATCGACGTCGTGGCCGGGCTCCCGAAGACTCGTTCGGGCAAGATCCTGCGGAAGACCATGCGCGGGATCGCCGACGGCAACAAGGACGAGCCGGTGCCCTCGACGATCGAGGACCCTGCCGCGCTCGATGCGCTGCGGCCGGTCTTGCGGGGCGGCGGCTGACGCCCAGGGCCTGCCGGGTCAGGTACCGCGGTGCTCGCGGGCGTAAGCGTCGAGCCGCTCCAGCTCATCGGCGTAGATGCCGCGCATCACACGCGGTGCGAAGAGGCGCTCGAAGAAGCCGCCGATCCCGCCCGCGCCCTCCCAGGCCGTGGAGATCCGCACGAGCGAGATCCCGTCCCGGGGCGTGACGGTGGTCGTCGTGACCATGCTGGAGCCCGTGTCGGACTCGGTGAGCACGCGGCCGGGCTCAGGCTCGGCGATTGCCATCCGGTACTGGCGGGTGCGGCCGCCCGCGGTGACCGTGAACCGCGTGATGGTGCCCGCACCCACCCCACCCGACTCGACCCGGAAATCAGAGAACGCCGGGGGCAGGAAATGCGGATGGTGCTCGCGCATGTCCGCGATATAGCCGTACACGGCGCCTGCCGGTGCGTCCACCGTGCGCTCGGCGGAGACGAGGATCGTTGCCATGCAGCCTGTCTACCACCACCGGCCAGCTGCGCCCGGGTGGCCGGAGGCCGGCCCGGCCTCTGCCCGCCTGGCCTGTCCCGCAGGCCTGTCCCGCAGGCGATGACGGCCCGGCCAGCCGTCAGGCGGCCGCCTTGGCCACCGAGGCCTGGTAGATCTGCTCGATCGAGGCTTCCAGCTGGGCGTTGAACTCCCCGTCGGTCTGGCTCTCGGTCAGGCCCTCGAGCAGCGCACGGGAGAAGCTGGCGATGAGGGTGGGGTCGCGCGCGAGGAGAGCGCAGGCCTCGTCGCGGCTGTAGCCCCCGGACAGGGCCACGACCCGCAGGACGCGCGGGTCGGACACCAGCCCGCCGTACAGGCCAGGCTGGTCCGGGATCGTGATCTTCAGCATCACGGCGGCGTCCCGGGGCAGCGTCCCGACGTGCCTGGCGATAGCGTCGCGCAGCATCGTCTCGGCCTGGCCTTTGTGCGGGGCTGAGATGCTGACCTCGGGCTCGATGATCGGGACGAGCCCCGCGCTCATGATCCGGCTCGCGTAGTCGAACTGCTGATCCACGATGGCCGCGATCCCGGCCTCGTTGGCGTCCTTGATCACCGACCGCATCTTGGTGCCGAATATCTGGTGCCGCCGCGCGCGCTCCAGCAGGTCATCGAGGGTGTCGATGGGCTTCATGAGCTGCACGTCGTCCTGCTCGGCCGCGAGTCCCTTGTTGACCTTCAGGACCGGGACCACGTTCTTCTCGTCCCACAGGTACTGGGCGGTGGGGACACCGTCGACGTCCCGTTCCATGGTCTGCTCGAACAGGATCGCTGCGAGGACACGCGAGCCGTCGAAGGCCGGGCTGGTCAGCACCCGGGTCCGCATCGCGTGGACCAGGTCGAACATCTCGGCGTCCGAGCTGTAGCGGTCCTCCCCGATGCCGTACTCGGCGAGCGCCTTGGGCGTGCTGCCGCCGCTCTGGTCGAGGGCCGCGAAGAAACCCCGGCCGGACGCTATCTTCTCGAACTGGGTCCTGTTCATCCCTGCCTATTCTGGCACCAGTCCGGCCGCCCGGCCTCATGTTGCGGGCATGATCGCTGCCGCAGTGGCTGAGGGCGTCCCCGCGGCGGCCGAGGGCGTCCCCGCGGCGGCTGAGGGCCTGCCCGGGCAGGCGCCGCGCGCGGGCTCCCGGCCTTACCCCCTAAATCGCCGGTATACCGCGGGGATGAACGGCCGGGGTGAACCGCAAGGGTGAACCGCAAAAGATGCCGTAAAAGCCGTAATCGGGCACCAGGGCGGGGCAATCGGGATCTGATAAGGCCGGAACTCGCCCGCTTCTTGTGGAGGCGGAACCGGCTCGCTAGGCTACTCGATCGTATCCAGGCCTGCATGCCATGGAATAGCTCAGTGTTCCGGCCGGCAGCCGGGGGCTGCGCGCATTCTTCGCCAGGATTTCCGGGCTTCCAGGTCAGCCGGGTGCCCGTTAGGCGGAACAACGGACAGGCCTTCCGGGAGCGAAAGATGAGGGCCCATGACCAGTTCGCCAGCGACGCCGCCCCAGGCGCCGGCCTCAATGTCGCGCCAGCCGCCACGGCGAAAACGGCGAAGGATAGCGTGGGCAGCCCTCGGAACTTTCCTGATCCTGGCCATCATAGCGATTTATGCGACTGTCCATCAGGGTGTCCGCACGATCAACTTTAAGCAGGGCACCATTTCATTCCAGACCCTGCGGCCGTCAGAGATACGGCAGCAGCAGCCGCGGATCAAGTCAGAAGTGTCGGCAGCCAGGGCCACTGTCCAGCAGCAGGCGGCTCCCGCAGCATCGGTGCCCAACATATCAGGATACTGGTACAGCAATAGCGGGCTCGTGTACTATGTTGAGCAGTATGGTAATGGGGCGGTCGTGCAGGAGGAGTCATCTTACGGCGTCACTGCAGTGGGCGAAGGCGTGGTCTACAACGATCACGCCGATTTCAGTTACCGGGCTTTCAACAATTCTTCCGGCCAGGCCGTTTTCGAGTTCCGGGGTGATGGGACTATCCTCGCCGAGTTCAGCAACACTACTTACGGCACATCGTCGCAGGCAATTCTGACCCGGCACTGACAGCCTGCTCGCGGCGCCGGTTCAGGTGATCTTGCGGAACCGGTGGTGGGGTTGGACATCGGAACTCCTTCTGGGTGTGCCGGAACAATCCCGCGCTAGGGGATCAGCCCGAGCTCACGTGCCCGGGCGACGGCCTCGGTACGGTTGGCCGCGCCGAGCTTGCCCATCAGGTGGCCGACGTGCTTCTTGACGGTGTCCAGGGTGACCACGAGCTCGCGCGCGATGGCCTGATTCGGCTGGCCCTTGGCCAGCATCCTCAGGACCTCGAGCTCGCGGCTGGTCAGCGGGTCCACCATGCCGTGTGCCCGCGGCGGGCGGTCTTCACCCCGGTCGCCAGCCTCGTCGTCAAAGGCGCGCTGAACCCGGGCCAGGCAGCTGAGCGGGACTTGCGCGGCGGCCCGGCTAGCCCGCTGGGCGCCGATGAGCCGGCCGACCAGAGCGGCCATCGGCTGGCCCTCGTCGACGAAGACCCGCAGGTAGCCCTGCGGGCAGGCCAGCGTAAGCGCCCCGGCCAGGGAGGTCACGGCAGCCGTCTTCTCGCCGCTGGCGGCCAGCGCCAGCGCCCGGAGCGCGCCGATCTCGACGATGCTGCCGCTGCGATCCTGGGCCGCGGCCACCGCCGCCAGCCGGTCAAGCAGCGAGAGGGCCGCCCCGGGCCGGTCCTGGGCCAGGAGCACACGGGCCAGCAGCAGGTGCCCGGCTTCGCGCGAATAGGCCGGCTCGCCGTCCGCGCTCAGGCCGCACTCTTCAGCCCAGTGCGCGGCTCCGCTCAGGTCGCCCTGAGCCAGGAGGAGCCGCGCCCGCTGCGCCGGGACCTGGTTGAGCAGCCCCGGCGGTACGGGCGAGGCGTGGCCAGCCTCCTCGATGGCCGCCAGGGCACCAGTCCGGTCGCCGGCGGCCTGGCGGATCCACGCCAGCGTCACCAGCCCGGCCGCCAGCGGCGGGGTGTAGACGAACTGACGGCAGAGCGCGATGCCGTCGGTGACGTAGCCCAGGGCGAGGTCCAGCTCGTTGCGCTGGTAGGCCACCTCGGCCAGGCCGACGTACGCAGGGCCCGATGCGGGCAGCGGGGTGCCGCCTGGCCCGGCCGCGGCTTCCAGCGCCTGCTCGCTGGTCAGTACCGCTGCGTCCAGGCGGCCCCGGGCCCTGTAGACCTGGCCGAGCTGGTAACTGCCCCACGCGGCGACGGTAGCCTGCCCGGCGGCCCGCCATCCGGCGATGCTGGAGGCGAAGGCCCGCTCGGCGTCGGTCAGGCGGCCACGGAGCCACTCGGCCACGGCGAGAAACCCCCGCGCGGTAGAGCTCAGCAGCCACTCGTCCGCACCACTGCAGGCCAGGACCTGCGCGGCGAACTCCGCCGTGTCCTCGGCGTCACCGCGGAGCTGGGCGAGGTAGCTTCGCTCGAGCGCCACCTGCCCCGGGACATTCTCCAGCATGCTGGCCGCCCGGCCGACCGTCGGCTCGAAAGGCTCCTCACCGGCGTCGCCGTACACCCGTTCGGCCGCGTCGGCTGAGCGCTCCACCTCGGCGACGCGGCCGCTGGCCGCGGCCATCTGGGCCTGCGCCAGCAGCAGCCGGGGACGGGACCGCACCAGCTCATCGGGGAGTGCTGACAGCCAGCGCTGAATCGTCTCAGCCTCGCCGCGCAGATAGTAGAACTCGTCGAAGTACTGCTCGATCAGCCGCGCCGCCCCGGTCATGTCCCCGGCCGCCACCGCGTGCCGGATCCCGTCATCAGCCAGCCCGTGCTGCGCATACCAGCCGGACGCGTTGCGGTGCAACTGCACCACCCGGCCTGGCTGTTCCTTTTCCAGCCGGGCCCGCAGCAGGTCGGCGAACAGGTGGTGATAGCGCCACCAGCCGCGCACCTCATCCAGCGGCACCAGGAACAACCCCGCCCGCTCCACCTGCTCCAGCAGCGCCTGGCTGCCGGAACGGCCGGTCACCGCGTCGCACAGCGGCCCGCTGAGCCGTTCAAGGACCGAGGTCTCAAGCAGGAACACGCGCACCTGCTCGTCTTGGCGCTCCAGCACCTCCTCGGCCAGGAAATCCAGGATGTAACGGTTGCTCCCGGTGAAGGCGGTCACGAACCCGGTCACATCGTCCTGTCCGCGCAGCGACAGCGCGGCCAGCTGCAGCCCGGCCGCCCACCCCTCGGTCCGGGCCGCGAGCGCCGCCATGACCTCATCGGGCAGGGCGGAGCCGGCGGCCTCCTGGCGCAGCAGCGCAGCCGTCTCGGCGGCCGTGAAGCGCAGGTCGGCAGCGCGCAGCTCCGCGAGCTGGCCGCGGGCGCGCAGCCGCGCCAGCCGCAGCGGCGGATCGCTCCGGCTGGCCAGCACGACGCATATCCCGGCTGGCCGGTGGTCGAGCAGGAACCCGACCGACTCGTGCACCAGCTGCGAGGAGATGACGTGGTAGTCGTCCAGGATCAGCACGGCCTGCCCGGCAGCGGGCCGGGCCGTCACCTCGTTGATCAGCGCCGCCAGGAAAGGCTCGAACGAGGACGGTGCCGGAGGTCCGAGCAGCGGGCCAATCCGCTGGCTGACCTCCAGGCCGCCTTGCTCCAGCGCGGCCACCGCATGCCGCCAGAACCGGGCCGGGTCGTTATCAGCTGCGTCGAGTGACAGCCACGCCGCTGGCCGCTGGCCATCCCGGGCCCAGTCGGCCAGCAGGACTGTCTTGCCGTATCCCGCCGGGGCGCAGACCAGGATCAGTCCCTGCGCCAGGCCCTCGTAGAGCCGTCCGGCCAGCCGCGGCCGGAGCACCAGCCCAGGCTGCATGGCGGGTACATGCAGCTTGGTGGCGAGCAGCACATCCCGCTCGGGCCGGGCCGCCGCGAGCGGGTCAGCCATCGTTACTCCGCACGCTCCGCGCCTCCGGTCGCAGCTGACGGTCTTCCACTTCCCGGAGCTTCAGCCGCAAAACTGCCCCGCCGGCAGGCACCCCGGTGCCCGGCCCCGCCACGGGAGATTCCACCCTAACGGCACCTTTGGGTGACGTCACACCCCTGTGCCGCTCCATAACGTGCAGATCACGCCACCCAGTCAGCAGGACGGCCCGGATGCCTGAACTCCCCCCGGCGCCGGTCCGCAACACAAGGGAGAACCAGCTGATGACGCACCTCACGGACGCCACGCCCAGGCGGGTGGTCATCGTCGGGGCCGGCTTCGCCGGGATGCATGCTGCCCGGCGGCTGGCCCGGCTGGCCGGCCGCCAGGTCGAGGTGACGCTGATCAATCCCACGGATTACTTCCTGTACCTGCCGCTGCTGCCCGAGGTAACGGCCGGGATCCTGGATCCGCGGCGGGTAGCCGTGCCGCTGCACACTGCCTGCCCCGGCGCCCGCCTGCTGCTCGGCACCGTGGACCGGGTCGACCTGGCGGGCCGCCGGGTCGAGTTCACCGACCCCGAGGGCGGCCGCCAGGCGGTCGCCTACGACCGCCTGCTGCTCACGGCAGGCAGCGTCAGCAAGCTGTTGCCCATCCCGGGGGTAGCCCGGCACGCCCACGGGTTCCGGAGCATCGCCGAGGCCCTGTACCTGCGCGATCATCTGCTGCGCCAGCTCGAGCTGGCGGAGGCCTGCGAGGACCGCGGCGAACGGCAGGCCCGGTGCACCTTCGTCGTGGTGGGCGCCGGGTACACCGGAACGGAGGTCGCCGCGCACGGCCAGCTGCTCACCCGGGATCTCGCGCGCGGCCGTGACGGCCTGCGCGACCAGCAGGTCCGCTGGCTGCTGATCGACCGGGGCGCGCACGTGCTATCGGAGCTGTCGCCCCGGCTCGCCGGGACTGCGCACCGGACGCTGACCCGGCGGGGCGTGGACATCCGCACCCGCACCACCATCGTGGAGGCCACCCGCGACGGCGTGCGGCTGTCCAGCGGCGAGTTCGTGCCGACACGGTCGCTGATCTGGTGTGTCGGGGTGCGTCCCGACCCGCTGATCGAGCCCCTCGGGCTTCCCACGGTCAGCGGCCGGCTGACCGTGGACACGTACCTGAGCGTGCCCGGTCATCCCGGGGTTTTCAGCTGCGGTGACATCGCCGCCGTGCCCGACCTGACCCGGCCCGGCCAGATCACCGGCATGACCGCCCAGCATGCGGTGCGGCAGGGCAAGCTCGCGGCCCGCAACATCGCCGCGTCGCTCGGCCTCGGGACCAGGCGCGCCTACCGGCACCGTGACCTCGGTTTCGTGGTGGACCTGGCCGGGGTCAAGGCGGCCGCTGATCCGCTCGGGGTGCCGCTGGCCGGATGGCCGGCCAAGGCGGTGACCCGCGGCTACCACCTGCTGTCACTGCCGGCTAACCGTGTGCGGATGGCCAGCGACTGGTTCCTCGATGCCGTACTGCCCCGCCAGTCAGTGCAGTTCGGGCTGGTGCGTGGCAGCGCCGTGCCGCTCAGCACGGCCGGCCCGGGCGCAGCCCGCGACTTCGCCGCCGTACCGGGCGGTGCGCGATGACCCCGGCCAGTTCCCCGGTGCGGCCTGCCGGCGCCGGGCTGGCGGCGATCGGCTCGCTGGCCTGCGTCCAGCCACCCGGCGCGGCCGGGAACCCCACCCCGGCCTGGTCACTGAAGGTCCACGTCGCGCTGGCCGTGGTGCCGCTCACCGCGCTGCCTAGCGCGCTTGTCCTGGTGGCGGGCGGGGGCTGGCTGGCCGGGCCGGCCAGCGTCCTGGCCGGCGCGGTGCTCGCGGCCTGGCTCGGCCGCCTGGCCGTCAGCCGGCTGGCCCGCCACCAGGCCTCCATCCTGCGCACGCTCGCCGGGGCGGCGTGACCACCCGGCCGCGAGCTGAAGACACGAGAGGGAAGGAATATGGTGAGCAACAGATACGCCCCTGCGACCGGAACCGGGATCCGCCGTGCGGCTGGCGGCGGAGCCGGCGGGGACCACGCAGGCCGGGGCCCGTTCGCCGGACTCGGGAGGGCGGTGGTCCGCCACCCGTGGCGGGTGATAGCGCTGTGGGTCATCGCCGCGATCGCGGTGATCGCCACATCGCCTGGCCTGCCCACCACGACCAGCGAAAGCAGCTTCCTGCCCCGAAGTTACGAGTCGATCCGGGCTGCGGACCTGCAGGACAAGGCGTTTCCGCAAGCAGGCCACGTCACCAGCGCCGCTGCCATCATCGTCTTCGCACGTGCCGACCACGGACGCCTGACCAGCGCCGATTCCGCGAAGATCGCCACGATCGCCGGGGCGCTCAGCAGCAGGCACATCCATGACATCGTGGGCGTCACGCCCGCCCCCCCGTCACCGAACCGCGTGGTGCAGACGGCGCTGGTCGCCATGCCCAACGACGTGGTCAACGGCACGGGGCGGGCGGCCGGCGACGCGATCAGGACATTGCGCTCCGACATCAGGCCGCTCGTGGCCGGGACGGCGCTGACCGAAGGCGTGACCGGGTCGGCAGCCCAGCAGCTCGACAGCCAGGATTCCAGCAACAGGGCCCAGCAGATCGTCCTGCTCGCCACGCTCGCCCTGATCCTGGTCCTGCTGCTGGTGATCTTCCGCAGCCCGATCATCGCGCTGCTGCCGCTCATCACGATCGCGCTCGTCTCCCAGGTGGCAACCGGCCTGATCAGCGACGTCAACAAGGCGCTCCACCTCAACGCCGACAGCTCGGTGTCCACGATCCTCATCGTCGTCCTGTTCGGCATCGGCACCGACTACATCCTCTTCCTCATGTTCCGCTACCGGGAACGGCTGCGCGAAGGTGAGGACTCCAAGCAGGCGATGGCTACCGCGGTCGCGCGGGTCGGCGAGGTCATCTCCTCGGCCGCCGGGGTGGTCATCCTCGCGTTCCTGGCGTTGCTCCTGTCCACGCTGAGCGTGCTGCGCTCGCTGGGCCCGACCCTGGCGATCGCCGTCGCGGTCACGCTGATCGCCGGGCTGACGCTCATCCCCGCGGTCGTCTCGCTGCTCGGGCCGCGCGTCTTCTGGCCGTCGAAGTCGTGGCGGCGCGAGCCCAGGGCCGCGCGTTTCGCGGCCATCGGCCGCGCACTCGCGCGCCGTCCCGCGGTCTTCGCCGCCGCCTCCGGGCTGTTCCTGATCGTCCTCGCCGTCGGGGCCTTCAGTTACAAGCCGACGTTCGACCTGTCCTCGGCCGGCATCCCGGGCACCGCCGAGTCGCAAACGGCGCTGAAGACGCTGGAGAGAGGGCTGCCGCCCGGTGCGACCGACCCGACGGTCGTGCTCCTGCACAGCTCATCGGGCCAGCCGCTGGCCACGGCGGAACTCACCGAGTACGGGGCGAAGCTCAAGACGCTGCCCGGCGTCGGCTCGGTCGCGCCGCCCGCGCTGAGCTCCTCCCGGGCCACCGCGGCCTACACGGTGACGCTGTCGTACAACCCGCAGTCCACGGCCGCGGTGAACGTGATGAAGAGCAAGCTGAGGCCCGGCGCCCACGAGGCCGCGCCAGCAGGCACATACGCGCTGGTCGGCGGGACGACTGCGGTATTCGCTGACATCCAGCGGGCAGTCAACCACGACTATGCGGTGGTGTTCCCGGCCGCCGCGGTCATCATCCTGATCATCCTGGCGCTGCTGCTGCGCAGCGTGGTGGCGCCGTGGTACCTGATGGCCTCGGTCGGCCTCGGGTTCGGCGCTACCCTGGGCGCCAGCGTGCTGGTGTTCCAGAACCTGCGCGGCCAGGCCGGGCTGGTCTTCCTGCTGCCGGTGTACATGTACCTGTTCGTCGTCGCGCTGGGCACCGACTACAACATCCTGATGATCGCGCGGCTGCGCGAGCAGGCCAGGGAGGGCATGCAGCCGCGGCAGGCCGCCGCCGTCGCGTTGCGGCACGCCGGGCCGGCCATCGGCGCGGCCGGGCTGATCCTGGCCGGCACGTTCGCCTCGCTGACTCTGGCCGGGAACACGATCTTGTCGCAGCTGGGCTTCGCCGTGTCCTGCGGGATCGCGCTGGCCGCGTTCGTGATGGCCATGTTCTTCTCCCCCAGCCTGACCGCGCTCATCGGGCGCCGCGCCTGGTGGCCGGGCCAGGCGGGGCGGCATGATCCCACGGCCGGGGTGCGGGCGGCTGAACCTGTTAGCCGAAGGTGAAGGAGAACGCCTGGGCGCCCGGGCCGGGGAAGGTGATCTGGAAGGTGCGGTCGGTAACCGGGCCGGGCTGGCGGATGAGCTGGTAGAGCCGTGGTTCGGTGACGGTGCCGTTGCCCTCCGCGTCCACGTCCGTTCCGTGCGCGGAGCCGGGCGGCTGCCCGTCGAGCAGCACGCGGAACGGCGTGGCGGCCGGTGACCCTGCCCGCCCCATGACGAGGTTGAGGTCGCGGGCGCGGAACCTGCAGGCGATCTGGCCGCCGGCCTTGTTCGCAGTGGTGGCCTCTTCCTGCATCGTCCAGTCCCCTGACAGGGCCCAGTGGTTGAGTCTCAGCTTCTCCGGGGCGGTGTAGAGGTGGGCCTCCCCCGGTACGGTGCCCCCGGGGGACGCGAAGTTCTCGGTGCGCTCGTAGCCGGTGTAATTTTCCTGCGATCCCAGGTCGTCCCAGTCGGCGGGGGCTTCCACGCCACGTGCCTCGACTGAGACCAGGTCCTGCCCCGCCCCGGCCGATCCGGCCTCGGCCAGGAGCTGCTGGATGATCATTTCAGACTGGCTGTACCCGCCTTCGCCGAAGTAATGATGGCGCAGGCGCCCTTGCGCGTCGGCGAAGTAGAGGGCGGGCCAGTAGTGGTTGCCGAAGGCGCGCCATATCGAATAGTTGTTGTCGGTCGCGACCGGGTAGTCGATCTGCATGTCCTGGACGGCCCGGCGGACGTTACCGGAATCGTGCTCGAACCCGAACTCGGGTGTGTGGACGCCGATCATCACGAATTCCTGGCCAGGGTATTTCCCGGCCCACGCCCGCAGGTAGGGGAGCTGGCGCAGCCAGTTGATGCAGGTGTAGGTCCAGAAGCTGGCCACGACGACTTTCCCCTGCAAGCCTGCCGGTGTCAGCGGCGGCGAGTTGAGCCACCCGGTCGCGCCGTCGAAAGAAGGCAGCTCGCCCTCGACAGGCAGCCGCGGCGCGGATGTGTGCAGCCCGGCGGGCATGCGCCAGTTCGTTCCCATGACAGTGTCCTCCCAGTCAGCTGCATATCAGAGTCGGGGTTCTGTTTCCACCCGGGCCGGTGTGCGTGGCGGGCGGGGGCACGGCGTGCCCCCGCCCGCCCTGGCCCGCTAGCGCAGCGACCGGAACGCGGCGCGCAGCTCAGAGCTGAACAGGGCCGGCTCCTGCCAGGCGGCGAAATGGCAGCCCCGGTCGACCTCGTTGAAGTAGATGAGCTCGGGGTAGGCCCGCTCGGCCCAGCTGCGCGGGGCCTTGTAGATCTCCTTGGGGAAGACGGTCACGGCGGCCGGGATGGTCACGCCCTTGACGCCGAAGAAGTCGAACGTGTTCTCCCAGTACAGCCGGGCCGAGGAAATCCCCGTGTTCGTGAGCCAGTAGAACGTGAGGTTGTCGAGGACTTCGTCCCGGGTCAGGTTGCCGACGGGGTGTCCCGCGACGGCGTCCGCGATGTCGGAGTAGCTGGATGCGTCGTGGTTGATCATCCAGGCGGCCAGCGCGACGGGTGAGTCCGCGAGCCCGTAGAGCGCCTGCGGCTGCGTGATCATTTCTATCCCGTAGCCGATGCCCTTCGTATAGAAGAAGTTCAGCTGCTCGTATGTGCGCTGCTCGTCGGCGGACAGGCCCGAGGGCGGCAGGCCGCCGGCCCCCAGCACGTTGCGCGCGAGCGCCGTTGAGACGTCGGCCGGGACGACGCCGGCCATGTTGGTGTGCATGCCGAGCAGTTCCGGGGGAGCCTGGACGGCCATCAGGTCGGTGACGATCGCGCCCCAGTCGCCGCCCTGGGCCACGAACCGGTTGTAGCCGAGGCGCTTCATCAGCTCGGTCCAGGCCTGTGCGATGCGGGCGGGACCCCAGCCGGTTTCGCGCGGCTTGCCGGAGTACCCGTAGCCCGGCATCGACGGGATCACCACGTCGAAGGCGTCTGCCGCGCTCGCCCCGTGGGCGGTGGGGTTGGTGAGCGGGTCGATGATATTCAGCAGCTCGATGACCGAGCCGGGCCACCCGTGCGTGATGATGACCGGCAGCGCGTTGGCGTGTTCCGAGCGGACGTGGATGAAGTGGATGTCGAGCCCGTCGATCTCGGTCATGAAGTGCGGCAGGGCATTCAGCCTCGCCTCGCACCGGCGCCAGTCGTAATCTGTCGCCCAGTGGCGGGCGAGTTCCTGCATGACCGCCAGCTTCGGGCCCTGCGAATGATCGGCGACGAGCTCCTGGTCGGGCCAGCGCGTGGCCGCGACACGCGCCCGCAGCGCCTCGATCTCCGCCTCCTGGGTGACGGGGACCGTGAACGGCCGGATCGCTGTGGTAACCGCTGAGTTCTCGGTCGTGGCAGACATTGGGGTTCCCTCCTGCGCGGATGTGGCTACGACTCGAAGCCTGCCCGCCTCGTCTCCGCCCCGCGCCCGTGGAAGGCCCTGGGCCTGCTGCCTGGGTTGCGCACTGGGCTGCACCCTGGGTTAAGGCAACCCTGGGGTCATGCGCCCCCGGGTTCAGATCCGGGTCAGCTGCGAGTCAGCGTCGGCCAGGGCGCTCGGCAGCTCCCGCCGGGAACGGATGCCGAGCTTGGTGAACACATTGCGCAGATGCCACTCAACGGTCCGCGGGCTGAGGAAGAGCCGCGCGCCGATCTCCGGGTTGGACAGCCCCTCGCGGGCGAGCCGCGCGATCTGCCGCTCCTGGGCGGTCAGGTCGTCGCGGGTCTCGACCGTCCGCTTGCGCACCTTCTCACCCGTCGCCTGAAGCTCTTTGCGCGCGCGCTCGGCGAAGGCCTCCATGCCGATCGCGGCCAGCATCTCATGGGCCGTGCGCAGCTGATCGCGCGCGTCGACCCGGCGGTTCCCGCGGCGCAGCCACTCGCCATACAGCAGGTGCGCGCGGGCGAGCTCCGGGCGGAGCCGGGTGCGCCCCAGCCGCTCGATCGCCTCGCGATACAGCTCATCGGCGGCCGCCCCGTCGCTCAGCAGGGCCCGGCAGCGGGCTTCGATGCCGAGCGCGAACTCGGTGCCGCACGGTTGTGTTGTCTTCGCCAGCCGGCCGAGTGCATCGCGGGCGAGTCCGGCGTCCCCCGCGCGTGCGGCCGCCTCGACGAGCTCGGGCAGCACCCACGTGGGTATCCAGTGGTTGAGGGCGTCCGTCGTGGCCCGCCGGGCCGCCGATGCCGCCTCCTCATAGCGGGCGAGGCCGTTGTACAGGACCGCGGCCGCCCAGTACGCCCGCAGGGCCGTCGTTCCCTGACCCCCGAACTGCTCGATCGCGGCTGCTATCGCTGCGGATGCCTCGCCTTCCCTCCCCTGCAGCGCGCGGAGCCGCAGCAGGGCGTAGGGCGGGAAACGGCTCCCGGTGACCGCCGCCACGCTGTCGATCTCCGTGACGAGCGACGCGGCACCGGCGAAGTCCCCCGTCCACACGACCGCCATCCCCAGGTACGTGAGGTGGATCGGCAGGGCCGCGAGCGCGCCCGCGTCGCGGACGACCTGGACCTGCCGTGCGCAGCTCGCGAGCCAGCCCTCGTGGTCCCACACGGCCGCGCTGGCGCCCGCGGTCATCCAGCCCCACCGCAGGACGTCCTCCACGGGAAGGTCGGCGACGGCCAGGACTGCCCGCTGCAGCGTCGGGGCCGCGGCGGCGTGCCCCTCGGTGATCAGCAGAGCGAAACCGTCCAGCATCAGGTCGCGTGGACGCGCAGCACCCGGCGGCTGCGGGAGGGCCCGCACCGCGCGGCAGATCTCCACCAGGACGTCCCGGGCGGCGACATCCTCCGCCAGCCCCGCCGCGCCCCAGGCGGTCAGGTAGGTCTCGCGCGCGAGGTCCGGGTCGAACGACTCGAGCCGCCCGGCTGCCTCCAGCAGCAGCGGGGGAGCGTCGCTCCACAGGCCCGCCGCGAAGGTCACCTGGGCACGCAGCAGGTCGGCCAGAGCGCGCTGGAACTCGTCGAGCGGCCCGGCCCCGGCGGTGGCGGCCAGCCCGAGGGCCATGTCGAATTCGCCAGCCTGCAAGCTCGCCTGCGCCGCGGCCAGAGCGCGGCCCGCGCGCCGCACCGGGTCCTTCGTCAACGCCACGGCGCGCCGCAGGAACGCCGCCGCGGCGGCGAGCCCGCCGCGCACCTGCGCCCGGCCAGCCGAGCGCTCCAGCTCGAGGGCGACCTGCTCGTCAGGCCCCGCCGCGGCCGCAGCCAGATGCCACGCGCGGCGGTCCGGATCGGTCTGCCGATCGGTCGCTTCGGCCAGCGCCAAGTGGACCGCGCGGCGATCGGCTGCGGCCGCCGACCGGTACATCGCCGAGCGCACCAGCGGATGCCGGAACGTTACCCACCCGCCGATAGCCAGCAATCCTTCCGCCTCTGCGGCCTCCGCGGCCGCCGGCCCGATACCGAGCCGCCCGGCCGCCCGCCACAGCAGCAGCGGATCGCCGACCGGCTCCGCCGCCGCCACCAGCAGCAGGCGCCGCCCGTCGGCAGAGAGCAGGTCGAGGCGCCGGACGAAGCTCTCCTCGATCCGCCCGGTCAGTGCCTGCCCGCCCAGCAAGCCGAAGCCGCCCGCGAGCTGCGACGCGGACAGCCCGCGCGGCAGCTCGAGCAGCGCCAGCGGATTCCCGCGCGTCTCGGCGACGATCCGGTCCCGGACTGCCTCATCCAGTTTGAACCGCACGGCCGAGTTCAGCAGCGCGCGGGCGTCGCCGTCGCGCACACCCCGCACCTCCAGCTCGGGCACGTGGCGAAGCTCCTCGCCCGGCTCCCGCGCGCCGAATACGATCCCGACCGGCTCCGCCAGCAGGCGGCGGGCCACGAAGGCCAGCGTCAGCCCCGAGGTCTGGTCCAGCCACTGTGCGTCATCGACGACACACAGCAGCGGACGCTCCTCGGCCACCGCCGCGAACAGGCTCAGCACCGCCAGCCCGACGAGAAACCGGTCCGGGGCTCCGCCGGCGCTCAGGCCGAACACGACCTCTATGGCCTGCCGCTGCGGCGCCGGGAGCCGGCCGAGCCGGTCGAGCAGCGGCCCGCACATCTGATGCAGGCTGGCGTAGGGCAGCTCCATCTCCGACTCCACCCCCACCGCGCGGACGACGGTCATGTCCGACGCCGACCCGATCAGGTATTCCAGCAGCGCCGTTTTCCCGATCCCAGCCTCACCGCGCAGGACCAGCGACCGGCTCTCGCCGCGGCGGACCGCCGAGACCAGGTCGTCGAGCAGCGCGCACTCGCTCGCCCGGCCGCGCAGCCCCGGGCGCCTGCCCGGTCCGCGGAAACGGGTCTCCATAAGCAGGAACCGCGCTTCGGGGCAGCGAGGCGGGGCCGGGCCGGCCGCCGCGCACTGCCCCGTACCCCCCGCGCCGCGGACGGGAGGACCGGTCCGGCGACGGCACAGCTCATGGCCAAGTGCCGGGTCCGGCGTCAATCACGGCGCGTGAACGAAGGTCGGTCAAAGCGCGCCTGCTTTCAGTTGCCGTTCGATGTGGTCGGCCTGGCGCAGCGCCAGCGCGACGATCGTCAGGGTCGGGTTCGCCGCCGCCGAGGTCGTCATCACGCTGCCATCGGACACGAACAGGTTCGGCACGTCGTGCGCCCGGCCGAACCCGTTCACCACGCCGTCCCCCGGATGAGTGCTCATCCGGGCGGTCCCGAGGTTGTGGGAAGCCGGATACGGCGGAACACGGAACGTCGCCATGGCGCCGACCGCACGGTAAACCGACTCGCCGGCGGCGTAGCCGTGCTCGCGCATCGCCACATCGTTCGGGTGCTCGTCGACATGCACGTCGGGGACCGGCTGGCCGAACTGGTCGTGCACATCCCGGTTCAGCGTGACCCGGTTGCGGTCCCGCGGCAGATCCTCGCCGACCAGGAACATGCCCGCCATGTGGCCGTACTGCTCCATGATCGTGGCGAAGCCGCGCCCCCAGGCGCGCGGGCTGAGGAAGTTGGCCAGGAAGGACGGCCCGAGTGAGTGCAGCTGCATGTAGTAGCCGCCGACGAAGCCGCGCCCGGGGTCATTGCGCGACTCGTCGGTCACGATGCCCGCCATCGTCTCGCCGCGGTACATCCGCACCGGCTTGTCAAACGTGGCGAACAGCGCCCCGGTCACGTGCCGCATGTAATGGCGGCCCAGGTGGCCGCCCGAGTTCGCCAGCCCGTCAGGGAAAAGCGCGGAAGCGGAGTTCAGCAGCAGCCGCGCCGTCTCGATCGCGTTGCAGGCGACGCACACGGCGCGCGCCCGCTGGCGCTGCTCGTTCCCCTGGGCGTCGACATAGACCACGCCGGTCACCCTGCCTGATTTATCATGCTCGATCCTGGTGACCATCGCCTCGGGCCGCAGGTCAAGCCGGCCGGTCTTCCCGGCCTTCGGGATCTCTGCGGTCAGCGTCAACCAGTGCGCGCGCTGCTTGTCTCCCTGGTAGTTGAAGCCGTCCTGGATCGTTGCGGGCCGCCCGTCGCGCGGCACCGTATTGAACGCCATCCGGCCCGTGCTGACGCCTGTGTAGCCGGCGCGCTTGGCGCCGTTGCCCATCACCTTGAAGTTGTTGTTGGCCGGCGGCGCCGGGATCCCGTTCGTGCGGGTGACGCCCAGCCGGTCCTCGGCCTTGTCGTAGTAGGGCTCGAGGTCGGGCAGGCTGATCGGCCAGTCGAGCAGGCTGGCGCCGCCGATAGGCCCGTGCTCGGAGCGGAGCCGGAACTCCCAGTCCTTGAAGCGCGGGCAGCAGCCAGCCCAGTGCACGGTCGTGCCGCCGACCGCCTTGCAGGTCCAGGCGGGCAGGCTCGGGAACTCCTGCGCTATCCGCCATGACCCGGAGGTAGTGCGCGCGTCCAGCCAGGCGAGCTGGTTGAGCGAGGGCCACTCGTCGTTGATGAAGTCCTCGGGCTGGTGATGCCGGCCGGCCTCGATCAGGACGACCTTGACCCCCCGCTGGCAGAGCTCGCTGGCGAGCGTGCCCCCGCCAGCGCCGGAGCCGATAATGACGATGACGTCGGAGTCGTCGGCCGCGAAGCGGTTGACGCGGCCGTTAGCCTGCGGGCTCACGAAGCTGCCTCCGGGTCGGGAAGCCAGTCCAGGTCGTTGAACCCCCGGTGGAGGTAGCCACCCTTGCCGAACGACGGTCCCTCGTAGCCGATCAGCCGCCACGTGCGCTCGTCGGAGTAGACCTCAACGACTGCGGTCGAGCGGACCAGCTCGAAGAAGTCCGAGCCTTCGATTCCCTGCAGGGCCTTGAGCTGCTCGTCCGCGGGGAGCTCCGCGAACGGCCGGGCGCCGTTGAGCGCGGACACGCCGTCCCGGATCGTCCGTGCGGCCGCGGGGTCCTCACGCGCGGCCCCGGCCAGCTTCTCCCCGACCCGGGCGTAGACGTCGTCGGGCAGGGCATCGTGCGGGTACATGGCACGAGCGGCAGCCGTGACAGCCGCCATGGCCCGGCTGCCGAGGGTTGCCGTTTCGGGTGTGCTCATGCGCAGCCCCCCACGAGGGCGACACTACGCGATCCAGATCACCATGTTGACGTAAGGCGGAAGCCGGCCCGGGCCCGGGCAGCCCCGTGTTGCGCCTGCTCAAAGGGAGCGCCGCGGCACTATGCCAGCATCCCGGAAGCCGTCGCGGCCCGCGCCTGCGCTAACCTCCTTTGCACCTCGGGTAAGCAGCCGGGCTCGCGGTACCCAGGGCCCGGGTGGTTACTTCCCACGGTGTCGAGGCGTAGTACAGATCTGACAGCCACCCGCTGCCAACCCTCTGGCACACCCTCTGGGTCTTCACCGTGGAGTCCGGGTAGCGGACGACAAGGTGCCCGTAGCTGGTCAGGATCGTGATCCACCCGCCGGGATCATCGGCCAGGACGTATCCGGCGACTGGCCGCCGCTTCCCCGTTTTGAAGCTCACCATCTCGTGCGGCAACCACGCCGTGTACAGCATCGCGATCACGGCGAACGTCCCGGACACCAGGAACACCGCACGGGGTAGAAGAGCCAGGCGGCGGGCTGGCCGCGAGCCGGCCTGCCGGGCTTCTGGCCACGTTGCTATCCAGGGCCAGCGTCCGGTCAGCCATCCGAACACGACCGCGATCACCATGTATGACCATGGGGTCAGCAGCGCGGACAGCACCAGCGCGCCCCAGAACGTCAGCCGCAGCTCGCGGGATGGTCCCTTCTGCCGTGAATCTGATCGCTCCCGGACCATCCGGCGGATGACCTGGTAAAGCATCGCTGCGGCCAGGATGGGCAGGCTGGAGAGCGCGCCAGCGATCACGACGCTGGTCAGCCCGGCGTACTGCAGGACTCCCAGTGCCGTGGTGAGGTTGCCCCTGGCGATGACGTAGCCCTTCACGACGAGGAACGCCGCCGCCAGCAAAGTGCCGGCCACCGCATTGGCCTTGTACCAGACGAAGATTCTGGGCAGGGGCTGCAGGGCATCTCGCCACCGCTCGCGTTTATGCCTTCTCTCAACTGCCGGAAAAGAGGGTGCCGGAATAGGGGGTGCCGGAATAGGGGGTGCCGGAATAGGGGGTGCCGGAATATCCGGATCAGAGTGGGGCACGGCTTGCCTCCGGTCCCGGGACAGGAACTGGGTAGCCGGCGAGCAGGCGTCCCATATCTTGATCATTCCTTTCTTGTCACTCGTCGGGCAGGACAGCGGGGTGACAAGCTGCGCTGATGGTACTTGTTATGCGTTGCCTGCACTAGCGCTAGCGGGCGGCGCAAATCTGGCCGGTACCGGGACGGACCATTACGCCGCCGACCGGGAGGCGGCCAGGCAGGTTATCGCCGCGAATCCGAATGTCTTGCCGGGAGCGCGGGCCAACCGCGCGTTTCTCGGCCACGCGGTGCGGGTCCCGGTCGCCGGAAACCCGGAGCGCCGGGTGCCGCGTCCCCGGTTGGCGGCCGGCGTCAGACCGGGCAAGCTCAGGACATGGGATCGGGCGGGTGCGCCTTCGTGGCCGTGGACGTGCACTACCTGGGTTCGGGGGGTGCCCGGGCGGCAGCCGTGGTGGCTGCCGATGCCCGCTTCCGGCAGATAGTGGCGGAACGCACGGAGGTCGTGGCGGAGGTGGCGCCGTACCGGCCAGGTGAGTTCTATCGGCGTGAACTCCCGCCCATGCGCGCTGTCCTGGGCGGGCTGGGCGGGCTGGGCGGGCTGGGCGGGCTGGGCCTGCTGGTGGTCGACGGCTACGCCGACCTTGACCCCGGCGGCCGGCCCGGCCTGGGTGCGTACGCGCACGCTGAATTCGGCATCCCGGTGATCGGCGTGGCCAAGACCGCGTTCCGCACGGCTACCCATGCCGTGCCGGTGCTGCGCGGAACCTCGGTGCGCCCGTTGTTCGTCACCGCGTCCGGGATGCCCCGCGACGAGGCAGCCGAGCTCGTGCGCCACATGGCGGGACAGCACCGGCTGCCCGACGCGATGCGCCGGGCCGACGCACTCGCACGCACGGGCCTGCCCGCCGCCTTACCCATCCTGCCTCTCGCGGGACGCTCCGGCCACCATCGTGGCGCTCGCGGGCATATCCCAGGTCAGGGACTCTACTGGGCCGTTGAACCAGTGGCCGCGAGGGCACCGGATTCTGGCGCTTTCCAGCGGCCCGTCGGTTGACCGGACGGCATACCGGTGCTCCACCTCAGCGGGCAGCCCGCATCTCACCGCGCCATGCTCATCCATGTAAGCCGGGCAGTCCATGAAGGTCGCGTCTGTGTCCACGGAACGTCCCCCGTTCAGCCAATGCCCTGGGCGCCACGCGGGACGGGCACCTGCCAGCAAGCACGCCCCCGCGGCCAGCTGGGCAGTGGCAGCCCCATGTCCCGCAGCCGCCAGGGTCCTTTACAGGAAAGTGCGCGCACCGGCACATCTGATACACCCGCCTTGCGGCCGGGCAGCGGCAGTGAGGCCGCCGGTGCAGGGCGGCACGCGGCAGGCTGGCTGGCCGCCGTAGCATCCTGGTATGACGGCCTTGGGGGAGCTGGACCGCGGCAGGATCGGTGAGCTGCGAAAGCGGGAGCTGGATCGCTTCCGGGCGGACCGGCCGCGGACGCTGGCCATGGTCGGGCGGGCCCGCGCGCACATGCCCGACGGCATGCCGATGGCGTGGATGGCTTCCGGCAACGACCAGCCGGTCTACGTTGCCCGTGGCAGCGGCCCGGGTTTCACTGACCTCGACGGGTTCGGCTACGTCGACTTCAATGCCTCGGACATGGCCATGTTCTGCGGGCATGCCAACGCCGAGATCGTGGCGGCGGTCACCGCGCAGGTGGCGCGGTCCACGCAGTTCCTGCTGCCGACTGAGGATTCGGTGGAGGTGGCTGAGGAACTGGCGCGCCGATACCCGGCCGGGCAGTGGCAGTTCACTCTCTCGGCCACCCAGGCCAACACCGAGGCGATCCGGCTGGCCCGGGCCGTCACCGGCCGCGACGTGATCGTCTTGTTCCAGGGGCATTACCACGGCCATTTTGAGGAAGGCCTGGTGGACCTCCAGGACGGTAAGGCAAGGCCGGTGCAGCGCGGGTTGTCCAGGGGCGTGACCGGCCGGGTCCGGATCGCCCAGTTCAACGACGCGGCCACGCTGCGCCGGGCGCTCGAGCCTGGCGACGTCGCCCTCGTGCTGACCGAGCCGGCGATGACGAACTCCATCCACATGCTGCTGCCCGGGCCTGGCTGGCACGCCAGCCTCCGCGCGCTGACCCGCGAGTACGGCACCCTGCTGGGCATCGACGAGACGCACACCCATGTCGTGGGGCCCGGCGGGGCAACCGCACTATGGCAGCTGCAGCCCGACATCCTCACCATCGGCAAGGCAGTCGCCGGCGGCCTGCCCATGGGCGCCTACGGCGTCACCGATGCCCTCGGCGGGCAGCTGGGGGCGGCCGCCAATGTGGCCACCGGCGGCACCCTGTTCGGCAACCCGCTGTCCGCGGCGGCCGCGAAAGCCGCGCTCACCCGCGTGCTCGTCCCCGGCGCGTACGCTCACGCCACGGCCCTGGGCACCGAGCTCGCTGACGGGATCCAGGCGGCCATCAGCTCAGCCGGCCTGCCCTGGACAGTGATCCGGTTCGGCCCCCGCTCGGGCCAGTGGTACGGGCCGGAACCCCGCACTGGCGCCGAAGCCTATGCGCTCACCGACGACGAGCTCACCCGGCTCATCCGGATCTGGCTCGCCAACCGCGGGATCTGGGATGCCCTCCCCGGAGCAGGCCCCACCGTTCCCATCCCCGCCACCCGCGCCGACGTTGATCGCTACCTCCAGGCCTACACGGAACTACTCACCGCCCTCCGCTGACCCGACTTGGTCGAGCCAGTCGAAGGCCGCGGTCCAGAACACGATGGGTGCCATGCCCTCGCAGTGTCCTGCGGCTCCCTCGGCCTGGGTGAAGAGGCGGAACTCTTTCGGGCAGGTCAGGTGATCAAATAGCTGTTTGCCCTGGCCAGTGGAGACCGTGTCGGCTTCGTTGTCGGTGACGTAGCTGGGGCAGGTCACCTGGGCGATGGTCGGGGCGTTGGTGTAGCGGAGCATGTCGGCGAGGTAGGCCCGCACGCTTGATGCGCCGTGGGTCACCATGCGGGGTACCAGCAAGGCCTTGAGGGCCGGAACCGTGAGGAGTGCGTTGAACTGGTCATCTGCGGCGGGATCATTGATCCGCCCGGCGAGGTCGCCAAGCCTGGCGGTGGCTGCTGTCGCGAGGTCGTACTGGCCGGGATCGGCGATCATGGCGGCGAGCCGTGCTTCGCCTGCCGCCCCGCGCGGGGCCAGGAACCCGCCGAACGACCTGCCCACCAGGACGATCTTCGCGGCGTCTACCTCCGGCTCGGTGAGCAGGCTGTCGACCATCCCCGGCACCACGTGTTCCCAGTCCGGCCGCATCGGGACGCGCTGGTCATACAGCGCCGAGCCCTGGCCTGGCCCGTCCACGGCGGCGAACGCGTACCCGCGCTCCAGCGCGGGCCCGGCTGAGGCGTACAGCTCCTCTGCCGTGCCGTCGTAGCCGCCGATGTGCAAGATCGTGGGCCGCGGGACGGCAGGCCCGGCCGGGGTGAACAGGTACCCCGGCCACGGGCTGGACAGGACCCGGGCCGGGTGGCTGAGCAGCGGCAGGGCCGCCCGGAACGCCTTCACGCTGGCGGGGTAGGCGGTACGCAGCTTCGTCCCGTCCAGGTCATCGCGGTGGAAGAAGAAGGCCTGCCGGAAGTACTCGGCGGCGCGCAGGTACGCGCCGCGCGCGCTGACCGTGTGGCCGGCCCGCACGGCGGCGTCTGCCTGTTGTTGAAGACGCGAGCCGAATGCCGCCCACGACTGGTACCAGCTGTCCCGGTCTCCTGGCGTGATCTGCTCGGCGATCGCCAGGCATTCGCCTACATTAGCCATGCCTGAATCGGCCTTGCCGATACTGCGCTGCAGCTGGCCGTCGAACCCGTCATCATCGAAATAGAATTTCACGCTGGCCAGGCTACGCTCTTACCCGGAACCAGGCGAAGCGCCTGGGAGTCCATCCGTCCCGCAGCCACCCGGGAACATTCTGATACGCGGGCATCCCGTTCACATTGAATATGCGCATCCAGGCCGGGCGGCTATTTCCCGGAACAGGCAACCCGCGCGGCACGTCGCGCGGTCAGCTGACCGCCCCCACCGCGGCACCGATTGCGGCGATGATTACCCCGCCGAGCGTTATGGAGACGAATGAGCGGAGGAAGCCAGTGCCGAAGAACCGCCGGCGGATCCAGGCCAGCGCCAGAAGCTCGAACGTCATCACCGCGAGCGCGAGCAGTATGGCGGCGCGGTACTGGGGGACGAGGAACGGCAGCGTGTGCAGGACACCGCCGAGAAACGTGCCGGAGCCTGTGATCGCGCCGCGCGAGTAAGGGCTGCCGCGGCCGGTCAGGTCGCCGGTGTCGGACAGCCCTTCGGAGAAGGCCATGCTGACGCCGGCGCCGATCGCGGTGGCCAGCCCGGCGAGGAGAGCGTCGTGCGGCTGGTGCGTGGCCAGGGCGACGGCGAAAATCGGGGCCAGCGTCAACAGGGAGCCGTCGATGAGACCGGTCATCGCTGGCTGCGCCCGCTGGAGCAGGAACGACCGCTGGTCGAGCGGCTCGCGCGTAGGTGCCAGCATTCGGCTCCTCCTGGGTCGATGTGAACATCCGGGTGGTTGCCGCTGGTGCCAGCCGGGGGGCCGCCGGCGTGCGGCAGCCCCCCGGCCCCCCGCTACCCGGCGTGTGCGCTGGCGGCCTGCTGCGCGGCTGCGCTGGCCGGGACGGCCGCCCCCGCCCCGGGGGTGCGGAGCGGGCCGGAGCGCAGCAGCGTGCCGCAGATCACCGCGCCGGCGCCGAAGATGGCCGCCCCGGCCCAGAACACGGTGGTGTAGCCGTGGATCAGTGACATCTCGGTCAGCGATGGCGCCGGGTGCCCGTGGACCGCGGTGGCGGCGCTCAGGTGGCTGGCCAGGTAGTGCGCCACCGCGCTGGCGAAGATCGTGTTGAGCAGCGAGGTGCCGATCGAGCCGCCGATCTGCTGGCCGGTGTTCAGCGTGGCGGAGGCCACGCCCGCGTCCTGCGGCGCCACGCCGAACGTCCCGGTGTTCATCGACGGCGCCATCGTGAGGCCGAAGCCCAGGCCGGTTACCATCAGCGGCCCGAGCACCGCCGAGGCGTAGCCCGAGTGCAGGCCGATCCTGGTCAGCCACACCAGGCTGCCCGCAGCCAGCAGCATGCCGGCGGTGACCAGCGGCCTGGGGCCGACCCGCGGCAGCAGCACCACAGTGGACAGGTTGGCGCTCACCACCACCATCACGATCATCGGCAGGAAGGCGACGCCGCTGACCACGGGGGAGTAGTGCAGGGTCAGCTGCATGTAGTAGGTGAGGAACAGGAAGATGCCGAACACGCCGGCGCCGACGATCAGCACGGCCAGGTAGGCGCCGCCCCGGTTGCGGTCGAGCACCACCCGGGGCGGCAGCAGCGGGCTGGCCGCGCGGGCCTGCCGCAGCGCGAAGGCGGCCAGCAGCGCCACGCCGGCGGCCAGGAAGCCGTATGTGGCTGGCGTATGCCAGCTGCGGGTTGCCGCGTTGGAGAACCCGTAGACCAGGCAGAACATCGACGCCGAGACGAGCGCGACGCCGGGCAGGTCCAGCCGGGTCCTCGGGCGGCCACGCTGCTGGCGCAAGAGCAGCACCGCTCCGGTCCCGGCGAGCCCCGCGAAGATCAGGTTCACGTACAGGCACCAGCGCCAGGACAGGTACTCGGTCATGATCCCGCCGAGTACCAGGCCGATCGCGCCGCCGGCGCCCACGATCGCGCCATAGACGCCGAACGCCTTGCCGCGCTCCCTCGGGTCACTGAACGTCGTGGTCAGGATGGCCAGGGCAGCAGGCGCGAGCAGCGCGCCGAACGCGCCCTGGGCGGCGCGTGCCGCCACCAGCATCCCGAAGCCGGTGGCCGCCCCGCCGACGGCCGACGCGGCGGCGAAGCCGAGCGCGCCGGTGAGGAACGTGATCTTGCGGCCGATCAGGTCGCCCAGCCGCCCGCCGAACAGCAGCAGGCTGCCGAACGACAGCGCGTAGGCAGTCACGACCCACTGCCGGTCGAGGTTGGTAAAGCCCAGCGCGCGCTGCGCGGACGGCAGCGCGATATTCACGATCGTGGCATCCAGCACCACCATGAGCTGGGCGAGCGCGACGGTGCCCAGGATCAGCCACCGGCGGGGGTCGGGGGTTGCGCTGGCCCTCGCGGCGCGCATGACGGGTGTGGGACCGGAATTCACGGCTGCCTCCCTGGCTGTGGCGCCGCGGCCACGCGGCAGCTGGCGGTGGCAGGGACACCGCGGCGGCCGTTGTTCTGGGTGCCGGCCTCACCGATTGCGGAAAATGTCGTTGCCATGTCGACGATGCTGCCGGCTCGCAGGGCCGCCGTCGTCGTGCGCGGGGACCGACTTCTGCCTGCTCAGCGGGGATACGGCCGCCTGCGGCCCTACTCCGCGGGGAGTAGCCGGAAATGGGTCCCACGGGCGGATACCGGCGCGGGACGCTCCGCGTACGCTCGGAGAATGCGCACTGATCGCGACCGGCGCCCCTTCTACGCGGCCGGATGGGTCATCTCCGCTGGCGTCATGGTCGTAACGTTCCGCATGTGGCAGCTGCACGTCCGCGAGGTCGAGCAGCGCGCCGAGGAAGCCGAGCGGACAAAGGACGAGGCGGCCCGGCGCCGGGCGATGGAGGAGCGGCTGCGGATTGCCCGTGAGCTGCACGATTCCCTGACGCACAGCATCTCCGTGATCCGTGTTCAGGCAGGCGTGGCGGTGCACCTGGCACGAAAGCGCGGTGAGGAAGTGCCGCCGTCGCTGCTGGCGATCCAGGAGGCGGGCGCGGATGCCGTGCGGGAACTGCGCGCGGCGCTCGGCGTGCTGCGCAGCAAGGACGACGGCGACGGCAGCGGCCTCGGCCAGCTGGGCAGCCTGGTGGCGCGTGCGCAGGCCGCCGGGCTTCCCGTGACGGTGACCGTGACCGGTGTCGAGCGGGCCCTGCCGCACGAGGTAGACCAGGCCGCCTACCGGATCGTGCAGGAAGCGCTGACCAACGTAAGCCGTCACGCCGGCCGTGCCTGCGCTTCGGTACACCTGCACTACACGACGGCCGCCCTCTCGGTCCAGGTCGACGACGACGGCACCAGCACCGGCGCCGGCACCGGCACTGGCACCAGCGCCAGCGCCGGCGCCCGGCCGGCAGGCCCCGGGCTCGGCCTCATCGGCATGCGGGAACGGGTCGCCGCGCTCGGTGGCCGGCTGCACGCCGGACCGCGGGACGGCGGTGGCTTCCGGGTGCGTGCCGAACTGCCCGCGCGGGCACCATCGTGATCAGGGTCCTGCTGGCCGACGACCAGGCGCTGATCCGCAGCGGCATCCGCTCGCTGCTCGAAGCGGAAGACGACATCGAGGTGGTCGCCGAGGCCGCCGACGGGCGGCAGGCGGTGACACTGGCCGCCGAGCAGCGCCCGGACATCGCCCTGGTGGACATTCAGATGCCGGTGCTTGACGGCCTCGAGGCCACCCGGCAGATCGCCGCGGACGAGCGGCTGGACAGCGTGCGCGTCGTGATCCTCACCAACTTCGGGCTCGACGAGTACATCTTCGCTGCGCTGCGGGCCGGGGCGAGCGGGTTCCTGCTCAAGGACACCGAGCCCGCTGAGCTGCTGCAGGCGCTGCGGGTTGTCACGCGCGGGGACGCGCTGCTGTCCCCGGCCGTAACCCGCCGCCTGATCAGCGAGTTCGCCGCCCGGCCGCCAGACGCGGTCGCCGCGGCCGGGATGGACAGCCTCACCAACAGAGAACGGGAGGTGGTGGCCTTCGTCGCGCACGGCCTGTCCAACGACGAGATCGCCGCCGCCCTGGTGCTCAGTACCGCCACCGCCAAGACTCACGTCAGCCGGGCGATGATCAAGCTCGGCGCCCGCGACCGGGCGCAGCTCGTGGTCTTCGCCTACCAGGCCGGCCTGGTCACCCCGCGCGCCACCGGGTGACCTGACCACGGACGGCGCTTTTCTCAGCTTCCGTGCCGCGCTGGCCCAGCCGTGGCTTGCCAGCCCTCGCCGGGAGCGCGCAACGTGCCGGGGTATCGGCTGGTTGCCAGCAGATGCGGACGGGCACGACGATGGCTCACATGGCAGTGCTGTACCGTCGGCCGGCAGGCGTCATGCGGCAGAGCGTCAAGCCCCAGCCGGCCAGCCGGGACCGGGCAGGGCATCCCAGCCAGGTGAAGCTGGCTCGCTTCCTGGCGCACGTGGACGCCCTGGCCGGGCCGGTGCTGGCGACCGTGAGCGGCCGGGTCGCTGCCGAGCTGATCGTCGGGTTCAGCGATGGCGCCTGCCTGATTGGGGGCGGCCATGACCTGGATAACTACCTGTTCCCGGTCGCTCAGCGGCTGGGCCCGGAGCGGGTGGCAGCCATCTTCGGCCGCAAGATCTGCGGCCCGTCGTCGCTGGCGGTGGGACCCGCCCAGCCGGACACGGCCTGGGCCAGCCCGCAGTTCTCGGCCTGCATGGCTGGGTCCGCTGAGCGCCGGGAGTGGAAACAAAAGCTCCACGATCGGCTTGCGGTGCAGGCGGCCACCATCGATCCGGGGCCCGTCGGCCTGAAAATCGCGCTGACGACCGGTCCGGGCCGCAACTGGGCCAGCCTCTGGAGGCCGCTCATCGATGCCTTCGGCCCCGTGCTGGGCGAAGACCCAGCCCGGCCGTTCCACCCGAACGATGACCGCATCGTCAGCCTCGGCCTGCATCACACCATCGACACCGGCATCGCCGACGACGTGATCATCCACGCCTGGTGGACCCGCCTGGAGCCAACCCCGCCGCGCACGCCATGACATGGCCGGTCCTGCGGTGCGGATTTCCGGTCAGCCTGGCCTTATTTATGACGCTTCGGTGACGAGATGGGGATCGGGCTCCCGCCTGCGGGCAGGCTCCGGCAATCTGCGTGCCGGGATCCCCAGCTGCTGATGCGCGGGCCGATGTGCGGGCCGATGTGCGGGCCCTCACCTGTCCGGCGTCTTAGCGGATACTCCGCCGGTTCCTGGCGGCCGCCCGCTGAGCAGCTATCCCCGCGACGGGGATTCCCTGATGGGAGAAGAGCATGCGTGGGCATGCGCGCCGGAAAAGGTTCACGGACGGCCCGGGCAGGCTGCGTGGCCTGCTCATGGCCGGCCGCACGTCCGCCCGCCAGCACTGGCTGTTCGCGATCGTGTTCTGTGGCGGGCTGTCGCTGCGGATCCTGACCCAGGCCGCCTACAGCCCGGCGCTGGTCTACATCGACTCGTACCGGTACCTGCACGGCGACTCAAGCCTGGATCCTCTTGGTTACCTGGTTTTGCTGTGGCCATTGCAGCACGCAGGCGGACTGGCTGCGGTCGCGGCGGCCCAGCACGTCCTCGGCCTGGGGATGGCTTTGTCGCTCTACTCGGTCCTGCTCCGCCTCGGCACGTGGCGCTGGGCAGCGGCGCTTGCTGCCGCGCCCGTGCTGCTGGATGGCTATCAGCTGCAAGCCGAGCAGACGATCATGCCGGATGCGCTGTTCGAGGCGCTCATCGTGGCGGGTCTCACCCTGTTGCTGTGGCGCCGCATCCCGGCTGCCTGGCAGGTGGGTGTGGCCGGCCTGGCCCTGGGCGTCGCTGTTGACGTCCGGCAGGTCGGCGCAGTCCTGATCATCCCTGTGCTGGCCTTCCTGCTGGCCCGCGCAGTACGGTGGCAGCGGCTGGCCCGGAGCGCGCTGTTCACGGCCGGCTTCACGTTCCCGGTGCTGGTATTCATGATGGTCCAGTTCGCGGTGTCGGGTCATTTCACATTCACCCAGCGAAATTCGGACGCCTTCTACGGGCGCGCGGCCGCGGCGGCCGATTGCGCCACACTCAGGCTGCCGCCAGACGAGCGAAGCCTGTGCCCATCACCGCAGGTGGTGGCCGCTCTGGGCATCGATGGCCTGGTCGGCGATCCCGCGGGCCCGCTGCTGAGTTACCAGCCACCGCCGGGCATGACGACCGAGGCCATGGCAGACCGTTTCGAGCGCGCGGTCGTCACGCAGCAGCCGATAGCCGTCGCAGGTGCCATCCACCGCGATTTCATCAAATTGTTCGCCCTCACCAGGAACACCGCTCCGGGGGATATGCCGATCAGCCGCTGGCAATTCCAGGTCACCTATCCCACCTATCCGCCCTTGATCACCCTGGGCTATGTCGCCTCGATCCGGCCAGGAGGCGGCCAGCCAACGGTCACCAGGCCGCTGGCCGAAGCGCTCCGCGATTACCAGCTTCACGGCGGGTACACGCCGGGGCCCCTGTTCGCGGTGGCGGCGCTAGCGGGCCTGGCTGGCAGCTGCATGCTCGGGCTCGGCGGCCGCCGGCGGGAGCACCCGGCCACCGCAGCTGCCTGCCTGCTCACCACGGCCACGGCAATCATCCTGCTGCTCGCATCGGACGCGTACGAATTCTCGTGGCGCTACCAGCTCCCGGCCCTCGTCCTGCTGCCACCAGCAGGCATCCTCGGAGCCGCCGCCCTTGCCGCCGCCATGCGCGATGCGGCGCCTAAGCGGGCAGCTGCACCAGGGCCGGACGGCTCGCCCGTGCGGGGGGACGGCCAGCCAGACCTCGTGAGCGCACATTCAAGAACGCGCAGGCCTGGATGATCTGCACCGGATCATGCGAACAATTCTCGTCAGAGGTCGCACCGGCCCAGTGCGCGGGCTGTCAGTGCTGCTCCGCCCATGGGCCCACGCCAGCCACGCGGTCCACCGATATATGGGTGATGTATCCAGGCGGGGGGTTATCCATCGGCGGGAAGCGGACCTCAGGACCTAGGTAGGCGTGAGCGAGTTCCTGAAGGAGCTCGGGAGCCCCTCCCTCGGTAATGCGCGCCGTGCCGTAGACGACGAGGTACTCGTTGAGGCCCATGGCGTTACGTGTGCCGGTTTCGATCGAGAGGGCGACACGGCTGTCGTTGCGGATATTGCGCACCTTGCGGTGCTCGGGAAGATGGGCGGCCACGATCTCGTCGCCATCAACACCGACCCACACCACGGTCACCTGGGGACTGCCGTCCGGGTTCAAGGTCACCAGATGAGCCAGGGCCGGGGAGTCGAGCACAGTTCTGGCGCTGCCGGGCAGCGACGTCGTCATGAAGTCACGCTAGCAGGGTGGGTGACGAAGGCCCGCGGCTGCGCCTGGAGCCGGTCACGGCGGAATCCACGGGCTACTGCCTCACCGCCCACGACGCGGAGGAAGTCATATACAAGGCGCCGTTGGTGGCCCCCGCCCTCCGCTCGCGGAGACAGGTACCGAGCCGCTTTACAGCAACTGTGCGGCAACCGTGCCGCTCGCCAGAACGGGCGAACCGGCCGCGATCCGCTCATGCACCGCGTCCAGATCCGCCACGGCAATCTCTGTCACTATGCAAAATGATCGTGGAACTGCCGTGGCAGTATCAGCCGGCGCTCCGCTGCAGGTGCCAGGCCGCCTCCAGTGCATCCTCGATGGCACCAGCGTCGCCTCTGGCGAGATCAGCGACAACCATCATGTGCTTGATGTACCGGGCCGGGACACTGAAGGTCCCGGGAAACTGCCGCAGCATAGAGTCGCGATAGTCGAAATCGGCGCGAATCACCACATGGGCGTCGTCGAGCTGTCGCGCTACCAGCCTGCCGTGGTACCGCCACTCGGCCAGCCCCCCTGGCGCGGTGCGGCGGACACCCGCCAGGGCCTCGGCCAGGCGTGCCACGTCATCAATCTCCACGAACCCGGGCCTTTCTGCTTCTGTGTGACGCGGCCGGCACCCGTGGGCCTTGTCAGCCACCAGGTTAGTAACACCCCAGGCTGTGGCGAAGGCGCCAGATGCTGCGGGCGGCGTTCAGGTACGCCGGATCGCGTCCCGGCCGAGGTCGGCGAGGGTGGGGTAGCCGTCGACCGCCATCAGCAGGTCGGCCTCGGCCAGGATCGTCCTGAGCACGTGGGCGATGCCGTCGGTGCCGCCCAGCGCGGCGCCGTAGGCGTAGGGGCGGCCGATCCCTACTGCGGTGGCGCCGAGCGCGAGCGCCTTCACCACGTCGGAGCCGGAGCGGACGCCGGAATCGAAAAGGACTGGCACGTCCGGCACGGCGTCGGCCACGTCAGCGAGGCAGTCGATCGCGGCGAGGCCGCCGTTGGCCTGCCGGCCGCCGTGGGTGGACACGTAGATGCCATCGATGCCCTCATCGACGGCCCGGCGGGCGTCGCTGGGGTGGCAAACGCCCTTGAGCACGAGGGGCAGCGTGGTCAGCGAGCGCAGCCAGGCCAGATCGTCCCAGGCCAGCGGCCGGCCGAACATCTGCGCCCACGTCAGGATCGCGGTGCCCGGGTCGTCCTCGGGCGACTTGTGCAGCCGGCTCTGGAAGACGGGGTCGGAGAAGTAGTTCTCCAGGCAGCGGCCCCGCAGTTGCGGGAAGTTCGAGGTTGACAGGTCTCGCGGCCGCCAGCCGGTGACCCAGGTGTCGAGGGTGACCACGATCGCGCGGTAGCCGGCCGCCTCCGCCCGCTGAACGAGGCTGGCTGCCACCTCGGGATCGGTGGGGCAGTACAGCTGGAACATCCCGGGGGTCTCACCGAACTCCGCGGCAACATCCTCCAGCGGGTCCTGGCTCAGTGTCGAGGCCACCATGGGCACGCCGGTAGCCGCGGCCCCGCGGGCCGCGGCCAGGTCCCCGTGGCCGTCCTGGGTGCAGATGCCGATCACCCCGATGGGGGCCAGGAAAATCGGCGTCCTGTAGGTGGCGCCGAACAATTCGACGGACAGGTCCCGATCGGTGTTCGCCCGCAGCATCCTCGGTATGAGGCCCCAGTGGTCGAAGGCGGTCCGGTTGCTGCGCTGGGTATGCTCGTCACCGGCTCCTCCCGCCACGTACGACCACGTGCCTGGCGGCAGCGCCAGCTCCGCCCGCCGCTCCAGCTCCGTGAACGACATCGGGAGCGAGGGCACCACGCCGGAGAGCCCAGCAAGGTAGATCTCGTTCTGCAGGTCTCCGAAGTTAGCCACTCAGCGATGCTAGTAGGTCATCTTCCGGGGATGGCTCCGACGGCCAACGACGCCCCAGGCCCTCAGGAGCACGGCCGCGCTGGCGGTGTCTGCGAATCAGGCCTGGCTGTCGGGGTGTCATGGAAGAACACATGCTCGGGGTCGCCTTGGTCGAGGCCTGTGAGCACGCCGCTGGGGCTCCACCCTTCACTGCGAAGCAGTTCCCTCATGGGCGTGTTCGACTCGTTCGTGGAGGTGAACATCAGGGGTGTGGAGGCGTTCTGGAGAGCGGCCCGCATCAGAGCGCGCCCGATTCCCTGCCGCCGCGAGCGAGCTGCGACGAGGAGCAGGTCAATGAAGTCGCGCTGGTAGAAGTGGCCTGGCCGGACGGCAAGAAAGCCCACGATCTGGCCATGCTCCACCGCGACCAGGCTGGCTTGTTCGCGGACAAGCGCCTGGATCTCCCCGGGCCTGCCGGGGCCGTGCGGGTCGATGGCCACTATGGCACTGATGTCTCCCGCCTGTGCTGCGCGCAGTTCAGCCATGCCTGCATTATCGATCACCAGATGGCGAACTCATGGCCTACCCGCGCCGGAATCGAAGCGCGGGCTCGCCGGGCTGAGGACCGTGGTCGTGGTGCTGGCCCGCCAGATCGCGGTCAGTTCCGCCCCGACGGCGGCGATGAGGCCGCGGATATCGTCGCGGCCGGACTCGTGCATGGCCTCCGCGACGATCAGCACCGCCGTAGTGTCCGGCTGGACCGCCGACAGGGCACTCTGCCGGTTCGTCCAGCGTCGTGCGTGCGCGTTCCCGGCCGCATCCGCGAAGATCACCTCGCCAGGGTGCGGATGCTCGGTCCCGCCGGAGAAAGCCAGGTACCGCTCGGTGCCGTCGGCGTACCTGACCTCGAGCGGACTGGTGATACTGCCAATGTCGAGCACGGCGACCGGGATCGCGAAGGCGAGCGAGATGGCGTTGCACAGATCGACCAGGGGATGGATCGCCGGTAGCGCGTGCTCCCTGGTGTAGCGGCGCAGCAGCGACTCGGCCGCGCACCGGTACTGCGTCGGTTTGAGCCCCATCCGGGCAAACGCCCGGCGCCACGCCTGGATCTCCGGGAGTTCGGCGGCGGACCCGCCCGCCAGTTTCGCGTTCGCCACGCCGGACCAGTGCGCGACGCGGTCCGCGACGGCGGCGCGGGCGTCGATGCCCTCGGCAAACGCGGCACCGGCGGCGAGCTCGGGAAAATCCGCCCAGATCCCGGGGGCGTGCTGGAACTCCATCAGGCGGCGCCGTTCTGATGTGCCAGCCCCGCGGCCCGGCTTGGTGAGGCCGGCACCGCGGCCCGGCTTTCCTGGGCCGGCTCCGCGGCCCGGCTTTCCTGGGCCGGCTCCGCGGCCGGGCCGACCGCCGCGCTGGGCGGGCCGGGCCGTGTGCGTGACCAGAGCCCGGCGGCCAGGCCGGCCATCACGACGGCGATGCCCGCCCACATGGCCAGGCTAGGGGCACGGCTGCCCGTGGCCATGCCGGTGAGCGCGGCCGAGACCGGCGCGATGCCGGTGAGCACGCCGGCCCGGGCTGGCCCGAGCGCCGCGACCGTCGAGTACCACAGCACGAACGCCACCACGGTGACCAGGACAGCCAGGTAGGCCACGGCGGCGACGTCGCTGGCCGTCAGCCGGGCCGCCGCCACCGGGCCCTCGGTCACCACGGCGAGCAATGTCAGCATGACCGCGCCGATCCAGACCGAGTGCACCGAGACACCCCACGCACCGTGCCGCCCGAGCACGGGGATGGCCAGCAGCGTGAACGATGCCTCGCAGATCAGCGCGACCCCGGCCCAGGCCAGCCCGGCCGCGCTGATCCGGCCGGCGCCCTCCACCAGGACCGCACCCGCGGTCACGATCACCGCCGCGAGCACCACCTGCCGCCGGGGCGCCTGGCGCTGCAGCAGCGGCCCGAGCACGCTCAGCAGGACCGGCACGCAGGCCACCGCGACAGCGATCATCGCCGGGCCGGCCCGCGCCACCCCCCGCACGATCGCGATGTTGAACAGCACGAGGCCCGTGGCCGAGATGCTGGCCAGCCACAGCCATTCCCATCCGCGCGGCCGAGTGATCCGCGCTCCGCAAGCCCGCGCCAGGATCAGCAGGATGGCGCTGGCCACGCCGTAGCGGATCGCCTGCGCGGTCAGCAACGGGGCCGCGACCAGCGCCCGGGAGATCCCGACGCTGCTGCCGACCAGGGCCATGGCCACGGGGCCGGCCGCGACCCGGTACCGCCCGGCTCCGCCGGACCGGGGACCGCCGGACCGGGGACCGCCGGGCGCGCGAATACCGGGCGGGGGAGTTCCGGGCAGGCAATTGGTAGTCACGCAGCCACCTTGCCGCGACAATGGACTGATGGGAAGGTCCATTGGCAGCCAAGATGAGTGGTCCATAAGCGGAGCCGACTTCCTCCAGCTCGACCGGGCCGACGCTCCAGCCGGCGGTCTGGCGGACTGGCTGGCGCAGCATCTCCGCCGGGCCATCTCCGACGGGCGCCTGCCCATCGGCAGCAGGCTCCCGGCGACCCGCGTGCTGGCGGACGAACTCGGCGTGTCCCGCGGGGTCATCACGGAGGCCTACCGGCGCCTGGCCGAGGACGGGCAGCTCGCCGGCCGGGGCCGGTCCGGCACCCGGGTCGCCGCCGCCCCGTTCGTCGTGCCGGCCACCTGCCCGGGCCCCGCCGTCAGCCCGGCCCCCGCCGGCCCGGCCCCTGCGGCGGCCGGCCCCGCGGCGGACCCTGCCATGTTCAGAGCCGCCCCGGGCATCGAGATCTTCGATGCCCTCCGGGCGGTACGGTGCCGGGTCGACCTGTCGCCCGGCCTGCCTGACCTCGCCGCGTTCCCGCGGACGGCGTGGCTGCGCGCCGAGCGGGCGGTGCTCGGCGGGCTCTCACCCTCAAGTTTCGGGTACGGGGACCCGCGCGGTGCCGCGCCCTTCCGGCTCGCGGTCGCGAACTGGCTGGCCCGCAATCGCGGTATCCGGGTGACCCCAGACGAGGTGATCGTCGTGGCCGGCGTGGCCCAGGCCCTGGCGCTGCTGGCCCAGACGCTGCGCGCGGCCGGGCTGCCCTCGGTCGCGGTGGAGGACCCCGGGTCGCTCGGGGCCCGGCAGCAGCTGCAGAGCTGGCAGCTGGACACGCCGCCGATCCCGGTCGATGACCGCGGATTGCAGGTCGACCAGCTGCGCGCCAGCGGGGCCGGGGTGGTCATGCTCACCCCCGCGCACCAGTTCCCGATGGGCGTGATCCTCGACGGCGCCCGGCGCCGCCAGCTCCATCAGTGGGCCCGCGACGGCGGCCTGATCATCGAGGACGACTACGATGCCGAGCACCGCTACGACCGGCCGCCGGTCCCGGCGCTGCGCGCGGCGCTCCCCGGGCAGGTCTGCTACGCCGGCAGCATCTCCAAGCTCCTCGCGCCCGCGCTGCGCGTCGGGTGGATCCTGGCCCCGGCGCGTTACCACGACGCGCTGGTGAGCGCCAAGCGGGACGCTGACCTCGGCAACGCGATCCTGCCGCAGCTTGTGCTGGCCGAGCTGATGGGCTCCGGTGAGCTGGAACGCCATCTGCGGTTCCTGCGCCGGCGCCACGTCCGGCGCCGCGATGCCATGATCGACGCGGTCGCCGTCCACCTCCCCGGAGCCCGCGTGCACGGCGCCGCGGCCGGCCTGCACCTGACCCTCACCTTCGACGCGCTTCCCGGCGCCGCGGCCTTCTCCGGGACGGCCCTGCCGGGCACGGGCCTGCCCGGCACGGGTCCCTCTGACACGGGCCCCTCCGACACGGGCCCCTCCGACACGGGCCCCTCCGACACGGGCCCCTCCGACACGGGCCCCTCCGACACGGGCCCCTCCGACACGAGCCTGGCCGCCGCCGCCCTGGCCCGCGGCGTGAAGACGCAGCCGCTGTCCTGGCACCGGCAGCGCCCAGGGCCGCCCGGGCTCGTCCTCGGCTATGCCGCGAGCACCCCGGCGGAGATCCACGACGGCATCGCCGTCATTGGCAGCCTGCTGCGCCGCTAGCCCGGCGCGGCAGGAACACCCAGTCCAGCTAGGTCAGGCACGTCCTGACGACAAACGGTCAAGCATGCCCCAGACCGCACACTGGCAGTCCAGCCTGGCGAACCCGGGGTCACACATCCCGGTCTGACCAGCCGATCGGGCACGTCACGGGCATGGCCGTATCCGGTCCGCCTGGCCCTGTGAATTTTTCTATCAAAGTGATATCATCTTTATAGCTGGCCGGGTGACCGACACCAGAGGCGACAGGAGGCATCCCGATGCACGCACCGTATGACAACACCGCTCCGAAAGGCCTCCGCGGATGGTGGGCATCCCCCCCGCGATCCGGAATGCAACGCATGATCTCGCCGCCGGAGTACCGCCACCTCCGTCGCTTTGCAGCCGTACGCATCGTTTCTGCTGTCGTCTTGGTCGGCCTGGGTGCCGTTACACTCTCGTTCGGTGGGAACGACTGGCCGGCGTACGGGTGGACAGCGTTCTGGCTGGTGCTGGCGGCGGCACAGTTCTTGCACGGCGCCTGGGATCTTGCTATCGCCCGTTCCGCGGTTCCCCGAACCTGAGCTTGTGCTGCCCGCACTGGCCTGGCGGGCGCCAGACGAGCTGGCAGGCTTCTTACTGGCACAGAAGCTTCCACCCTGGCGTGGCCGCAGGCCTGGCAGCAGCCGGCCCAGGTCGGGATGGCAGGTTGCTTGGCAGGGTTATGATCTCGCCACTAGGTCCTGCTTGCCCTCGGAAGCTGCCCGAGGTGGTTGACGAAGGCCTGGCTGATGATGGCGGTGGCGCTGGTTGACGCGCCGGTGCGGGCTTCGATGGTGCGAGTGCCGATGAGCCTCAGGGTGGTCTTATTGAAGATCAGTTCTGAGATGATGCCACCGGGGATGCCGCTGACGTGCTGCGCTGCGGCCACGCCGTGGCGGCCGATCGCATCGGTAGCGTCGGGTACCAGCGTCACGCCAGGGATCAGGGCCGCCGCCCGGTACAGGGCCGCGGCGACCCTGGGGGGCGGGATCCTGGCGTTGAGCAGGTCGCCGATCGTGACGAAAGCCTCCTGGGCGGGACCGGGCCCGTGCCCGCGTTCCACCCTGTAGATCAGGCTGAGCAGGGCCCGCGGATCGGCAGGCAGGGCTTGCAGCAGGCGATAGGTCGCGTCGTTGAGGCTGCCGATGCTCGGGCATGTCACGCCAGGCCCTTGCCCGTCGAACGGCGCGCCGCTCGCTTGACCATTCGGGGCGGTGGTGCGTGCAAGACCTGCGCGGCACACGTCTGCTACCGGCACCCACGTCTGCGACGTGATGGGCTCATTCAGGCGAGGGTGCCGGGGGAACGACCTGTTAGCGAGAGGTAGCAGCGCATGGCCGGGCGAGAGCCAGCTGGCCTCCTTGGTTTCCACGTACATGTACTGGCTGTCCCGGACCCGGGGGGTGGGCTGCCGCGCGGCAGCGTCGGCCACCCTGGCCAGGAGCTGGATGGCAGCCTTGCTGGCGGGCGGGGGTGGGTGGTCACCTTGATAGGTGACGCCTATGACGGCTGCGGCGGCGAGGCTCACCGCCGCAGCCGCGGCCCCGGCAAGCATGATGCGGTGATGACCAGGCCGTGACCTGGCCGCCGCGCGGCGCAGCAGGGTTACCCGCACCGGCGGGCGGCCCTCGATATCGGCCATCGTGACCGGGCCCAGGCCGCGCTCCATCAGCTCACGAATCTGCCCGCTCAGGTCAGCCCTCATGGTTAACTCCCCAGCAATTTCCGCAGGTGGGATAGGCCGCGGTGAAGATGGTTTTGAACCGTTGTCCGTCGGACCCCGGTCAGGTCGGCCACCTCGCGCAGGGTGTAGCCGTAGCCGTGCACGAGCACCACGGCCACCCGCTGATGCTGGGTCAAGCTGGCCAGCGCCTTGGGTAGGCCGGGCTCGAAGCTGTAGTCGCCGCCCTGGCCGACGTCGAACAGTTCGGTTTCCGGCTGGCGCCTGCGGCGACCGCGGGTCTGCCCGACCCGAAAAAGGTAACCGGGCAAGTTCGCGATGTGCTGCAGGCGTGGCCAGTTCTCCCAGGCATAGGCCAGTGCTTCGGCGGTCGCGTCACGCCCGTCCTCGAAGCCATAGAGGGCAGCCAGTGCCCGGCCCAGGCGCGGCCCGGCGTCGGCCACGAACTGCTCAAACGCAGCCCGATCGCGGGCGGTTCTTCCCGGCTCCGGGGTCACGGCTGGTCCTGCTCGGCCCGCTGCGTGCATGTCACCGCCGCCTCACCTGGTCACCTACTACATAGACCAGCGTGACCGCCATCTGTACCACAAGGGCGCGTGAGACCCGGCCGCTCCCACTCCCACCCGCCGCCCGATCACGCCAGAGCGCGGCCCGGGTCAAGGCCGGCCGCAGGGCGCCCGGAGGGTTGCCGTGGCGCAGGCAACACGCTGGCCGGGCTGACCACCAATCCGTGACAAACAACAAGCAGAAGGCCCGGTCAATGATCGGAAGGGGCCTCTGGCTTTAGCCGCCGGGCGAACCTCCAGAGCCCGATCGCGACGCCGTCGAGGCGGTGGTCTGTGCCGCCTTCCAGCGAGCCGTGGTCACGATGAAAGCGGATCATCTGGGCGCTGCCCATGAACCGGTTCCCAGGCGGGATCTTCTCAGGACCCGGCAGCTGGTGCCCGAGTCGCTCGAGGCCGGCGATTATCTCCGGGTCAAGCCCGTCGTCGACGGCCACAGCGAGTCCGTCGAGGACGCGATAGCGCGGGGCGTCGATCGCCTCCTGGAGGCCCAGGCCAGCATCAAGGACGTTGACCATGAGCTGGATGTGGCCCTGCGGCTGCATCATCCCCCCATGCACCCGAACACGATCTCCGGCCGGCCATCGCGCAGCGCCATCGCGGGCAAGATGCTGTGGCGAGGGCGGCGCCCGGGCGCGATCAGGTTCGGGCTCTTGGGATCGAGGGAGAACTCCGCACCGCGGTCGTTCATGACCACACCCGTGCTCCCGGCGACCACGCCGGCACCGAAGGCCGACGAGAGGCTGGTGATCAGCGAAACGGCGTTGCCGGCCGCATCGACCACGCACAGGTAGGTCGTGTCACCCAGGTCGCGTCCTATGTCGGGCTGTGGTCGCGCCGTCTTGGGATCTATCCGGTCGCGCATGCCCGAGAGCGCTGATTCGGTCAGCAGCGAGGTCACATCGAACTCCACGCACCGCGGATCGCCGACCCGCGGGAATGCCTCGCCGAAACCGATCCGGGTGGCCTCGATCTCCAGGTGCATCCGCTCGGCCAGCGAGAGCTTGCCGAGGTCGTCGAAGGACAGGATGCCCAGCGCGACGAGCGCGATGATGCCCTGGCCGTTCGGGGGCATCTCCAGGATCGTCCGGCCGCGGTATTCCAGGCTGATCGGCTCCGCCCACTCGGGGCGCTGAGCTGCGAGGTCGGCTTCGGTGAGACCACCGCCGCCGGCCGAGGAGGCGCGGACGAGCTCGCGCGCGACCGGGCCGGTGTAGATCCCGTCGCAGCCCTCGCGGCCGAACAGCTCCCAGGTATCGGCCAGTGCCGGGTACCGGAAGCGTTCTCCCGGCGCGGGCGCTCGCCCGTCGATGAGATACTCGACGCCCCCGAACTGCTTCAGCTTGCCGGCGCCGAAGGCCCAGGTGGCAGCGATCGTTTCCCCGACCGGGACCCGTCACGGGCGTACGCGACCGCGGGAGCTACCAGCTCGGCCAGCGGCCGGGACGCGAAGCGTTCGTGCAGCGCGGTGTAACCGCCCGCGGCCCCCGGCACGGTGACCGTCTCCCAGCCCGCCTCCGGCATCGTCTTGCGGCCGGCACACCATCGCCCACATGTCGCCGCCCAGCCCATTCATCATCGGCTCGACGACGCCCAGGACCGCCGCGGTCGCGAGCGCGGCATCGACCGCGTTGCCGCCGTCGGCGAGGATCCGCAGTCCCGCTTGCGTTGCCAGCGGCGAACTCGCCGCCACCATCCCGCCGGAGGCAAAGACCGATGAGCGGCGGTCGAAGACGTCGCCGCTTCCCGTAACTCCCATTTCCGTGGCCCCCCGTCACAGATCCACCGGGTTTGCGTTCCCCGCGATCAGCAAGTCGCGCCTGGCGACGGAGGCAGCGACGGGAAAGATCCCCTTCCGGTGCCCGAGGAAACATATTTACGCCCGGTTCAGGAAACAGATCTCAAGACCATCTGATCGTCCTGCTGGGAGGAAGCGGGACAAATCATAGATAGCGTAATGAATCCGCCTCTAGGGTCATCTGGTCAAGGAGAAGACATATCATGACCGCAAAATCGCCCCATGTGGCGTCATTCTCTGCCATCCGGCCGGCTTTCGAAAGCGAGCTGGGCTCGGTGACCCAGCTCGACGCCGCCTCGCTGCCCATACTCAGCGGCTTGTCTATCAAGCGCATCATCCTGGAGCCCGGCGCCATCCGCGAGCCGCAGTGGAACGTCAATGCTAACCAGCTGGCCTACTGCATTTCCGGCACGGTGCTGGTTGCCACGCTCGGCAACGCCGACAGTTTCTCTTCGTTCGTCGTCAGCCCCGGGCAGATGTATCACGTGGAATCCGGCGCGGTTTACCATATCGAGAACGTCGGAGGCATCAGGGCAGAGCTCATCCTGGCGCTGCGCACCGAGCACCCCCAGCATTTCTCCCTGCGCTCGAGCTTCAGCGCCATGACCGACGCGGTGCTCGGGAACACCTACGACCTGCCGGCCTCCGCGTTCGCCGCCTTCGACCGCTCGCCCTCCAGCCAGATCGTCCGCCGCGACGGCCAGCCCGACATACCGTCAACCGCCGGGCTGCCGAACGCCCGCCTGTTCGATGCCGAAGGCCAGCACGCGCCGCTGTCGTACGCCTACGGGCAGGCGAAACTGGCCCGCAAGCAGTACTGGGCCGCCCTCGAAGACCTGTCAATGTACTCGCTGCAGATCAAGGAGAACGGCATGCGCGAGCCGCACTGGCACCCGGTCACCGCCGAGATGGGCTACGTGGCCAAGGGGCACGCCCGGATGCGCGTCCTGGACCCGGACGGCACGCTCGACGAGTACATCCTGAGCCCCGGCGATGTCTACTTCGTCCCGCGCGCCTACCCGCACCACATCGAGGACATCGGCGAAGACGACATCAACTTCCTGATCTTCTTCGACCAGCCCGCGCCCGGCGACATCGGCTACCGCGCCACCGCCAGCGCGTTCTCCCGCGAGGCCCTGGCCGCCGGCTTCGGTATCCGCGAGCGCGACCTCCCGAAGTTCCCGTTCACCCCCATCGACCCGCTGATCGTCGCACGGAGCAACCCGGTCAACCCGGTCCCCTGATCCCCGCGCTGCTGGCCTGGCCAACGCCCTCATGCCCGGGCTCCCTCCCTGGCCTGCCTACGGGAACTACCGTCGCCCAGCTACCGGGATCGCACACCAGCGGGGTTTCATCCCGCCGCCGCCACGCTGCCATGAAGGTCACAGAGGGCCTGACCGCCTTCCGGCGATCAGGCCCTGACCTGCAACTACTTGGTAGCGGGAGCAGGATGGAGCCTGCGACCTCTGGGTTATGAGCACTACGACGCGCGTCTCTGGGTGACAGCTCCGTTGATCCACTGCTCCGGGACTCTCCGCGAGGTGGTCGAGGCAATGGTTGCTGGGAACCTCAGACGAGGTCGAACCGGTCGAGGCTCATGACCTTGTCCCAGGCGGCCACGAAGTCGCGGACGAACTTCTGCTGCGCATCGCTGGACGCGTAGACCTCTGCGATGGCGCGGAGCTGAGAGTTCGAACCGAAGACGAGGTCGACGGCGGTGGCTGTCCACTTGAGCTCGCCCGTGTCGCGATCCCGGCCCTCGTAGACATTTCCGGCCCCGGCGGCTGCCTTCCACTCCGTGCCCATGTCGAGCAGATTCACGAAGAAGTCGTTGGTCAGCGTCTCCGGGCGGCCGGTGAACACCCCGTGTGGTGATGTCCCGAAGTTGGCGTTCAGTACCCGCATCCCGCCGATCAGGACGGTCATCTCGGGCGCTGTCAGCGTGAGCAGGTCGGCCCGGTCCACCAGCAGGACTTCGGGCGGAAGCTTCTGGCCGGCCCGGTAGTAGTTGCGGAACCCGTCGGCCGTCGGCTCGAGCACGGCGAACGATTTCACGTGGGTCTGCTCCTGCGAAGCGTCGGTGCGACCCGGCGTGAACGGGACCGTGATGCGGTGTCCAGCATCCGTTGCCGCCTGCTCCACGGCCGCGCACCCGCCCAGGACGATCAGGTCGGCCAGGGAGACTTTCTTCCCGCCGGGCTGCTCGTCATTGAAGTCCTGCTGGACTTGTTCGAGGGTCTGCAGCACCTTGGCCAGTTCGGCCGGGTCGTTGACCGGCCAGTCCCGCTGCGGCTCGAGGCGGATCCGGGCCCCGTTGGCCCCGCCGCGCTTGTCGGTGCCGCGGAAGCTGGACGCCGCCGCCCAGGCGGTGGTGACCAGCTGGGGAATGGACAGTCCCGACGCGAGGATCTGGCCTTTCAGGCCGGCGATGTCGTCCGCCGCGATCAGGTCATGATCGACGGCTGGAACGGGATCCTGGAACAGCTGCGGCGCGGGAACCCACGGGCCGAGCAGCCGCGAGACCGGGCCCATGTCGCGGTGCAGCAGCTTGTACCACGTTTCGGCGAACACCCGTGCGAGCTGGTCCGGGTTCTCGTGGAAGCGCCGGGCGATCGGGGCGTAGACCGGATCCACCTTCAGCGCGATGTCGGTCGTCAGCATCATCGGCCCGTGCCGCTTGGACGGGTCGTGAGCATCGGGCACCGTGTCCTGCGCGGCGGGATCCTCGGGGATCCACTCCCAGGCCCCGGCCGGGCTCGTCACCAGCTTCCAGTCGTACTTGAACAGGTTGTCCAGGAACTCGTTGTTCCAGCGCGTCGGCTTGCTGGTCCATGCACCTTCTATCCCGCTGGCCACGGTGTAGGGCCCGTTGCCGGTGCGGTAGGTGTTTTTCCAGCCGAGACCCTGCTGCTCGATCGGGGCGGCCTCCGGTGCCGGTCCGACATACCTGCGGTCAACCGCACCATGCGCCTTGCCGATGGTGTGCCCGCCGACGATGAGCGCCAGCGTCTCCTCGTCGTTCATCGCCATCCGGTGGAAGGTTTCCCGGATGTCGCGGGCGGCGGCCAGCGGATCGGGGATGCCGTCGGGGCCCTCCGGGTTCACGTAGATCAGGCCCATCTGGGTAGCACCAAGCGGCTTGGCCAGGTCCTTGTCACCGCTGCGGCGCTCATTGCCAAGCCAGGTGTCCTCCGGCCCCCAGTACGTTTCGTCCGGCTCCCAGATGTCCTCGCGCCCGAAGCCGAAGCCGAACGTCTTGAACCCCATCGATTCGTAGGCGCAGTTGCCCGCGAAGATGAGCAGATCAGCCCAGGAGATCTGCTGACCGTACTTTTGCTTGACCGGCCAGAGCAGCCGCCGCGCCTTGTCCAGGCTCACGTTGTCGGGCCAGCTGTTCAGCGGGGTGAAGCGCTGCGCGCCCTGACCTCCGCCGCCCCGGCCATCGTCGATGCGGTAGGTGCCCGCGGCGTGCCAGGTCATCCGGACGAACAGCGGCCCGTAGTGGCCGTAGTCGGCGGGCCACCACTCCTGCGACGTCGTCATCACCTCGAACAGATCCCGCTTCAGCGCCTCGACGTCGAGGTTCGCGAACTCCTTGGCGTAACTGAAACCCTCGCCCAGCGGGCCGGATCGGGACCCATGCTGGCGGAGAATCTGCAGGTTCGGCTGATTCGGCCACCAATGCTGATCAGACATGTCCGTCCTCTTTCCTCCGGGGGCTTCGTTCTGGTGGCTGACCGCTCGGGCCTCAGGGGCTGCCGCGCCGTCGGGTCCCGGCGTCAGCTATGACCGGGCAGCCCCGGGGCCCGTGACGAACGGCCCCGGTCACAATTTGTCCGGCTGCCTGGTCTTAGCGAGCGCGGAAGTTACTCCGCGTCCCGAAACAACACGCAACCAGGAGGTCGGGAACATGAAGATCGCTGTCATCGGCGGCACGGGGCTCATCGGATCGCAGGTCGTCAAGATCCTGAACGCGAGCGGGCACGAGGCGGTGCCGCACTCACCGTCCACCGGCCTGGACCTGCTCAGCGGGCAGGGCCTGCCCGAGGCGCTGAACGGGGCCGACGTCGTGGTCAACCTGACCAACTCGCCCACCTTCGACGACGCCTCGCCCGCGTTCTTCCAGAAGACCATGGACAACCTGCTCTCCGCGGCCAGGGACGCAGGCGTCGGCCACGCCGTCATCCTGTCGATCGTGGGCGCCGAGCTGGTGCCGGGCCTGGTCTACTACCGTGCCAAGGTGCTGCAGGAGGAAATCCTCAAGTCCGGACCCGTGCCGTATTCCATCGTCCGGGCCACCCAGTTCTACGAGTTCGTCAACGCGGTGCTGTCCTGGACCGCCGACGAGAACACGGTCCGCCTGCCCGCAACGCGCGTCCAGCCGATGGCGTCAGCCGATGTCGCCCGGGCCGTGGCCGACATCAGCGTGGGCGCGCCGCTACAGGGCACGCGCAGTGTCGCCGGGCCCGAGGTGTTTCCGCTCGACGAGCTCGGCCGGATCACCCTCGCCGCCCACGGCGACCATCGCGCCGTGGTCACTGACAGCAGCGCCGGCATGTTCGCCGCCGCGACCGGGGATGCACTGATCGCCAAGGACGACACCGTCATCGCCAAGACCACCTACCGGGAATGGCTTGCCCGCTGAGCTCCGGCCGTGGTTACCCGCTGGGCCCGCGCGACAATGGTCGTGCGGGCCCTTAACCGGCGGCAACGGACTGGTCAGCGGCGATGCCAGCCGTTCAGCTTGGCCGGGTTGAGCACGATCCAGAGAACGGCAACCTTCACGTCGGCGACGGTGATGCCGATCACCGCGACGGCCTGACCGGCGCGGCGCAGCGCCAATCCGCGGCGGCCGTTGACGGACTCCAGAGTCAGCTCGGTGTCCGGTTGACCGGCCAGCAGAACCCACACCAGCTGGGCCACGTCCTCCGCGCCGTGACTCAGGCCAGGCGCGGGCACCGCCCCGCCGCCGTCGCAGACGGCGATGGCGTCAGCGTCGAGGATGGCGCGGACCGCGGCGATGTCTCCTGACTGGCAGGCCTCGGCGAACCTGCCCACGACATCATCATGCCGATTCGGCATGCTCGAATCGGACCGGCTCCGCAGGTGTTTCGCTGCCGGTGACGAATGCGCGGCGGGGATCCTGCACCGCGGCTAGCGAGACGATGTCACGGCCGAACACCGCGGCGGTCAGCCAGACGACGAGGACCCGGATCTTTCGCTCCCAGCTCGGTACGGCGAGGACGTGATACCCGCGATGCATCAGCCAGGCCGGGAAGCCCTTGATAACGAGGCGGTGGTACCGGAAGATGCCGCGGCCGAGACCCAGCGTAGCGACCGCACCCACGCTGTGATGCACGTAGAGCCTGGTCCGCCGCCCGCGCAGGCTGGCCAGGATGTTTCTCGCCAGCAGCCTGCCCTGCCGGACCGCGTGCTGAGCATTCGGCACTGTCGTGACGCCGGGCCGGCCGGCAGCAAGGTCAGGAACCGCCGCGTCGTCACCAGCGCCCCAGGCGTCGGGCACCGGCTCCCGGTCGGTACCGACCTGCAGGTCAGCCCGGACGATCAGCATTCCGTGGTCATCGATCGGCAGGTCCGTGTGGCTGCGCACCATCGGGCTGGCGTCGTTGCCAACGGTCCACACGATCAGGTCAGCGTCGAACTCCTCGCCGGTCAACAAGACCACATGACCGTCGCGGGCGGAGAGCAGCTGAGCGTTGAGGTGCACGGATGCGCCTCGCTTCTCCAGCGACTGCACCACCCACCGGCCAGGCCGGCCAGAGACCTCGGGCAGGATCCGGTCACGAGCCTCCACCAGGTGGAACCGGAGTTCGGATGAATCCAGCTCGGGGTACTTGCGGACCACTGAGCTCGCCAGCGACAGCAGCTCACCGAAACCCTCGACCCCGGAGAACCCGCCACCCACGAAGACCACGCTGAGCAGGCGCTGGCGCAGCGGCCCGGGCTCGAGTGCCGCGGCCCGGTCAAAAGCGGTCAGCAGCCGATCGCGGATCGCCACTGCTTCCTCCACGTGCTTCATGCCAATCGCCTGCTCGGCCAGGCCGGGAATGGGCAGCCTGCGGGTCACCGCGCCCGCGGTAAGGACGATGATGTCGTAGCCGAGCCCGAACGCGGGGCCTTCGGCAGGCTGCACAGCCGCCATGCGATGGGCATGGTCAACCGCGGTTACCACGCCGGAAATGAGCCTGGTCCGGCGCAGGTGCCGGCGTAGCGACACCGCTGCGTGCCGAGGCTCGACCGACCCGGCCAGCACCTCAGGAAGAAACGGCTGGTACGTCATGTACGGCCGCGGATCGACCACCACAACCTGTGCTTCGCCCGGCCGGAGCTTTCTTTCCAGCTCCCAGGCGGTGTAGAAACCGGCGTAGCCGCCGCCGGCCACCAGGATGGTACGCACGCGGTCCCCTTTCCCTCGCCGTCACGAACCAGGACCGGGTAGCGCGCTGGTTTGTGACGGCTCAGCTCAGGCGGGGGCGTGCACCGCGGTGATCTTGTCGGGATTGACCATCCACAGCAACTGGTCGATGCCCACGGTAGAGGCGGTGACCGTAATCACCCCGTACACGCGGCCGTCCCGCAGCAGCACGGCGGAGGTCTGCCCGTTCGTGCTGGCCCACCGCACGTCGATGTCCTCCCAGAACCAGGACGAGATCGCGGTCAGGAACTTCGCCACGCGGGTACCCCCCACCAGCGGCCGTCGAGCGACCTGATAGGCGCCGTTGCCGTCCGACAGGCTGGTCACATCGGCCGCGAACAGCTGCTCCAGCGCGGTCATGTCACCGGAGCGGGCGGCCGCGATGAAGGAGGTCAGCAGTTCCCGCTGCGCCGCCGCACTTACCGGGGTGCGCCGTTCGCCGGTGACACGCCTACGGGCCCGGCTGACCAGCTGGCGTACCGCCGGTTCGGTCGACCCAAGGATGCCGGCGATCTGCCCGTACGGGTAGTCGAACGCTTCCCGTAGCACGTACGCGGCGCGCTCGTTCGGAGTGAGGTTCTCCATCAGCAGCAGCGCCGCGAACTCCAGGGCCTCGCCGCGTTCGGCCCCCAGGTACGGATCAGCGCTCGTATCAACCGGCTCGGGCAGCCACGGCCCGATGTAGGTCTCGCGTCGCGCCCGCGCCGACTGAAGCTGATTGATGGCCAGCCGGGTCGCCGCCGTAGCCAGGAACGCGGCCGGGCTGGCCACGGCGGCGCGATCCGTCTTCTGCCACCGCAGCCAGACCTCCTGCACCAGGTCCTCCGCCTCAGTGGCACTGCTGAGCATGCGATACGCGATCCCGAACAGGCGCGGCCGCAGGCTCATGAACACCGCGGCGGCCTCCTCCAGATCGTCTGCGCCCAGCCGCGCGGCACTGTCACCTGATTCGTTCACCCCTGGCCCCCGGTCGTCGTGCGGTTACCGGCCGGATCCCATCGTGGGCCGAACACTCCCCGAACATCAACGCCTAAAGCGCGATGTGGTTGCCGTCGCTTGTCACAGAACCCCCGGCCGCGCTGTCTCGGCTGGTGACAACCGCCCCAGAAAGGCAGCCCCATGAGCAACCACCTCCTTGAGCCGGCAGCACAAGAACTCGCCGACGCGACCGCCCAGCCACCGTTCTTGTACGAGCTCGGGCCGGACCGGGCCCGAAAAGTGCTCGACGACATCCAGGCCGCCCCAGTCAGCCAGCCCGACGTGCACGAGAAGTGGATCACCGTCCCGGCTGAGGTTGGCGACGTCGCAGTCCGGATCGTCCGGCCGCCTGGGTCGCCCGGGCCGCTGCCCGTCATCCTGTACGTCCACGGGGGCGGCTGGGTCCTCGGCAATGCCGGGACCCACGACCGGCTCGTCCGGGAACTCGCGGTGGGCGTGAACGCCGCGGTCGCGTTCGTCGAATACGACCGCTCTCCCGAGGCCCGCCACCCGGTCGCGATCGAGCAGGCCTATGCCACGGCCCGCTGGATCACCCAGCACGGCCGGTCCGCAGGGCTCGACAGCTCCCGCATGGCCGTCGCCGGGGACTCTGTCGGCGGCAACATGGCCACGGTCCTGGCCATGCTGGCCAAGCAGCGCGGTGATGTGACCGTCGTCCACCAGTCGCTGTACTACCCGGTCACCGATGCCGGCCAGGACACCGGCAGTTATCGCGAATTCGCGGACGGCCCGTACCTGAGGGCCGCGAGCATGGCCTGGTTCTGGGATGCCTACCTTCCCGAGACCGGTAAGCGGGGCGACTTCACCGCCTCACCGCTGCAGGCGACCACCGCGCAACTCGCCGGGCTGCCGGAGACCTTCCTCATCGTGGACGAGAACGACGTCCTGCGTGACGAGGGCGAGGCCTACGGCCGCAAGCTCACCGAAGCCGGCGTGCGCACCACGACCGTCCGCTACGACGGCACCCTGCACGACTTCATGATGCTCAACCCCGTACGCGGCACCGCCGCCGCGACCGGTGCTATCGAGCAGGCCATCCACGTTCTCCGCAAGGCGCTCGGCCGCCCGTAACCACAACCACCACAACCAGACAAGGACAGGACTCATGAACGAAAAGAGGCCGACCGTGGTGCTCGTCCACGGTGCCTTTGCTGAATCCGCCAGCTGGAACGGCGTCATCGAGCGGCTACGGGCCGAGGCCCTGCCGTCAGTCGCGGTGGCCAATCCGCTGCGCAGCATTCCGGGCGACGCCGCCTACCTCCGGGACGTACTGGCCAGCATCAGGACACCCGTGGTGCTCGTCGGCCACTCGTACGGCGGCATGGTGATCACCGAGGCCGCCGCCGGGAACGACCAGGTAGCCGCGCTGGTCTACGTGTGCGCGTTCGCGCCCGAGCAGGGCGAGTCTGCGTTCGACCTGTCGGGCAAGTTCCCCGGCAGCAGCCTCGGCGAAGCCCTCAACGCCTACCCGCTCTCGGCCGGCGGGACTGAGTTCGCCATCCGGCCGGACGAGTTCCACCACCAGTTCGCCGCCGACATACCCGCTGCCCAGGCGGCGCTCATGAGCTCGACCCAGCGCCCGGTCACACAGGTTGCCCTCACCGCCGGGCTGCCGGCGGAAACACCAGCGTGGAAGGCCATCCCCTCATGGTTCGTCTTCAGTGACCAGGACCTCAACATTCCAGTCGCCCTGCACCGCTTCATGGCGGACCGGGCCGGGGCCAAAGACGTTCGCGAGGTCACCGGCGGATCTCACGCGATCAGCGTCTCCCATCCCGAGGCCGTCACGGCATCGATTCTGGAAGCCGTCAACGCAGTCACCAGCTGACCGAAGCACAGGGGATCCCCGGCGCCTCAAAGCCGGGGATCCCACCCCTGCCGCCGGACCGCCCCCACCTCGGATGGAGAGGACCATGCCTGTAGTCATCGTCGGCGCAGTAATCATTGCCGCCGCGATCGCGGCCAACGTCGGCGCGGCCGTGGCCGACTTCACCCGGGCGGATTTCGCCCTGGCCAACTCCGTCCGGGTCGGAGTTCCAAGCTCCTGGCTCCCAGTCCTTGGCACCCTCAAGATGGCCGGGGCCACCGGGCTCCTGCTCGGGCTACTCGGCATCCCGTACATCGGCATCGCGGCCGCGGCCGGACTGGTGCTGTTCTTCCTGGGAGCGATCGGGTTCCACCTGCGCGCCCACGAGCACCACCACATCATCAGCACGGTCGGCTACTTCGCACTGGCCACAGCAGCACTAGTGGCTTGTACCGCCCGCTGATGCGTCGTCTGTGGGCTGAGGCGTTCCTACGCTCAGCGTCGTGGGATAGCAAGAAGGCCCCTTCCGGAATCGGAAGAGCCTGTGACCTGCTGATTTGGTAGCCCGGCTGATCATCACGGCTGTCACTGTCGAGAAACGCCCGGTGCCCGACCTCACCCATTACCCGCTCGCCAGCGGGACCGGTACCGAGATCCTGACCTGGCTCGATGACCACTCCCGGTACGCGCTGCGGGTCACCGCGCATCACCGGGTCACCGGCCCCGTCGTGGTGGCGGCGTTCCGCGCCGCGGCCGCTGCCTATGGGCCGCGACGGCTGGTTCGGCGGCAAGTACCCGATGTACGTCAGCAGTCCGTAGCCCACCCCCATCACCGGGGGCGCCAGCGCATCGGCGATTCAGGAATGGCAGTCCCAGGAAGCAGCGCTGCTTCCGAACCACAGAATGATCAACCGACGGCAGGGCGCGCGCCCAGCAGAACGCGGCAATCTGCGCGGGCACGGCACGGCGAGATAGATCGCGCCTAGCGGTCCGCTCTGTCAGCCCGGTATGGGCGAGGCCAGGCAGGTGTGCGATGCCCAACGCGGAGAGCGGACCTGGATCAACTCGGTTGCTCTGGCGTGGGCGGCAGGCTCCGCGCCCACACCAGCAGGCTCACGTACAGCAGCACGGAGGCGATGAAGCCGGCTGCCATGGCGTAGGACCACCAGTTGTTCTTAGTGATCACTGTCATCACCCCGGCGATGACAGTGAGGCCGATCAGGACGGCGCCCGAGCGTGCGAGCTGACGCGGCCGCTCCCCGCCGCCGCGGGCGGCCCGGATGACCATGACGGCCCCGGCGACCAGGCCGATCGCGACCACGACGTGCAGCCCGAGCAGCACGGTGCTGACGGCGTGAGCAGCCCCGGTGGTCTCCGACGGCTGCCCGATCAGGTTGACCGCCATCCCGAGCAGGAATTGTGCTGACACGAACACGAGCTGGTTCCGGGCCTCGCGGCGCATATTCATCCGGCTGGCCGACGCGGCCTGGACCGTTGTCTTCTCGTTTTCGATCACGCTCATTGTTCCTCCAGGAACTCATCGATCACATTCGGGTTTTCGGGGCGAATTTGGTGCAGGGCGCGGCGATCGATCAGAGGCGGAGCACCCCGCGCGCTGAAGGGGACAGGTCCGCGGTGAATGGCGGCAATCCGGGCCGCCAGGTGATCGGGCGCCGGCGATTGCGGACACCGCGGCTGATGCTGACACATGTGCTTCCTCCGTTGCTAAAGCGGTTCGCGGGATACTTCCGATTGTTTGCGAGCCTCTCGCCCAGCTAGATGAGCCGCCGTCATACAATCGGGATGATTTCTTAGGACGCCTGCCGGAGCAGGTCGTTCAGTTCGGCGTCGAGGTCGATGTGGCCGCTTTCCTGGCCGTCGGGGACGATCTGTAGGCCGGGCGCAGGAAGTCGGTGACTTCCCTGGCCGGGGTCGCGAAGGGCGCCTGGCCGCAGGGCGAGATGAGCTCGATGTTCAGCACACTGCCGGGCTCGCCGCCCGCGGTCCAGGCGACGGCCGCACTTGCACGTCGCCGATGCCCTGGCGGCCCTCGATGCCCCGCGACAGCAGGTCGCGGGCGAAGATCCTCTCGGCGGGCTCTTCCAGCCCGACGTGGAACGCGATCCGGCGGCATAGGGGTCCTGACGGGAGTAGAAAAGGCTGCCCGTCAGCGGGAGGAAGCCGTTGCCGGCTTGTATCTGTGAGCCGCGCCTGGCTGGATGAATCGCCGTCATACGATTGCGATGATTTCCTGCCCGCCCCCGGGCCACGCTTGATGAGCACCAATCCCCGGCGAGCCGACGCCTTGTGACCAGGACCGTGACCGCGGATAGATCCGCGCCGCCGAGGCGATGGCTGCAGGAGGTGGTGGCTGCCGCTGGCGCAGGACGACCCCGACTGGCTTCCGGCCGGGCGCGGATCCAGGGGATATGGGGGACGGGCGGTCTCCCCATGCGCGGGGGATCCCAGGCCTGCCGACGAAGCTGTCCGCACCGGAGATCGCGCGGGAACTCTCAGTGTCGGTGACCACCGTGCGGACGCACATAAGCCACCTGTTCGCCAAACTCGACGCCCACCGCATATGACCGCGGTCATCTCGTTGTCGTCGTGCCGGCAAAATATCCGTGTATAACAGCGTGCTTCCCGGCCGGTAAGTGAGATCAGAAATGGTTTCAATCGCGCGTGCGGCGGAGTTCGAGCAACTCGAGGCCGAGCGCCTCGATCTCAGCTAGCACGCCATGTAGAGCCGCCTGGTCGGCTACTGGTCCGCAGAGAACGATATGCGAGGCAAGTGCGGGCAGCCGCGCTGGACAGTCGGATCACCGAGGCGGGCAAATCCGGGCATGCCGACCCAGCCGGCCAGCGTGCGTGGTGGTTCGCCGAGCCGGTTGCTAGGGCCGAAGTCGGCCAGGTCGTCGCGACATTCACGCCAAGCAGCGTGGGCCCGGGCATAATACGGTTGCGCGGGGCTGACCAGCGCCGCGCATGGGGGATGGTGCGAGCAGGCCCAGATCGCGGGCCCGCGCGACGGCCTCGGTGCGGCGGTGGGCGCCGAGTTTGACGAAAAGGTGGCTTATGTGCGTCCGCACGGTGGTCACCGACACTGAGAGTTCCCGCGCGATCTCCGGTGCGGACAGATTCGTCGGCAGGTAACGCAGCACCCGCATCTCGCTGCGGCTCACCGGCTCTATCAGCTCGGGGGAACGATCTCCCCCAGACCACCCTTCGCCTCGGGGGGGCTTCCCGCTTCCCAGTACCGCCCTGGGCCCCGGATACCCATCGGGCGCCGGTTCCGCGGGGCCTGGCTCCAGCGGTGGAAGCAGGGTGAGGATCTCCGAGACCAGGGCCGCGTGTTTGACGCAGTCCCGGGCGTGGCGCTCCAGCAGCCCCGGCGCACGGTAGATGAGGAACGGGAAGAGCATGCGATCGGGCTCGGCGATATCGAGGGCACGCTCGAGCGCGCGCCAGGCGGCGGCCCGGTCGCTGAGTGCGTCCCGGACGATCGCCTCCAGCACGAAGACGCTAACCAGCCAGTTCGGCCAGACCACGGGAGCGGAGCCGGCCAGAACCGGCGCCAGCGCGGCGGTCGCCGCGCGCGGGTCGTCCTGGGCCAGCCGCAGCACCGCCTCGGCGACGCGGATCTCGCCGCGGTCGCGGTCCTCGTCACGCAGGCCGCCCAGGGTCTGCTCGGCGCGCCCTGTGTCGCCCAGGCGCACCAGGGCGTGCAGCAGCCAAGCCCGCGTCGACGTGACGAAATAGCTGCCGTGCGGGGCGGCGAGGTGCCCCGAAAGCCGCTCGGCGGCCCGGCAGGCGGCCAGCGCGTCGGTGATGCGGCCGCGCGCCAGCTCGAGCATCGCGCGAAGGGAGTGGATCAGGATCGCCGTCACGGGCTCGGCTTCCGGCCTGATGGTGCGCTCGGCCCGCTGGACCCAGGGCACTGCCTCTTCGGGCCGCCCCTGCCGGATCAGCGCGCCTGCGAGTGCGATGTAGGCGCTTCCGGCGGCCGGCTCGTCGGTCCAGCCGTGTCGTTCGGCCAGCTCGACCGCCTGCCTGCCGCGCTCCGCCGCCCGCGAGAATGACCGCTCGAGTTCGACCGGCGCCTGGTACGCCAGGCCGGTGAACTCCAGATAGGGCCGTCCGACCCGGCGGGCCAGCGCCGCGCCCTGCTCCAGGTGCGCCGCTGCATCCTCGAACCGGGCCGCACCGTACTCGGCGCTGCCGAGGCCGATCAGCGCGAGCGCGCGCAGCTCCTCGCCCAGGCCGGGTGCCGCCTCCGGAGCCTCGGCCGTGGCCTGCAGCCGCCGCGCCTCCTCCGCCACCGCCGGCGGGTTCCCGCGGTGGCGGGCAACCAGCAGCCGGATGATCCCGAGCAGCACCTGCGCCTGCCCGCGCCGGGCCGCCGGCACCGACGCCGCCCCCCGCGCCGCCACCTCCAGATACCGCTCCGCGGCCTGCAGCGATCCCTGCGCCAGCTCATCGGCCGCCGCCACTGCCGCTAGCTCAGCATCCGCCGCCGCGGCCCCCGCCGGGAACCCGGCCAGGATCGCGTGCACCGTCGCGGCCTGCCCGCCCAGATGCAGGCCGGGCCAGTGCCCGGCGAGCAGGCGGGCGGCCAGCCCCCAGTCCCGGGCCGCCTGCGCGTGCCGGATCGCCTCCACCGGGAACCCGTGCTCCGCGAACCACTGCGCTGCCACTCCGTGCAGCCCGGTGACCTCCCCCGGCGCGGTGCGCCGCAGCTCCAGCTGCAGCAGGTCGGTGAACAGGTGGTGGTAACGGAACCAGGAACGGCCTGCGTCCAGCGAGGCCACGAACGCGTTCGCCCTTTCCAGTTCCTGCAGCACCCGCTCCCCGCCCGAGCCTCCGGCCAGGGCATCGGCCAGCGGGCCGGACACCCGTTCCAGCACGCTGGTGCGCAGCAGCAGCCGCCGCACGTCTTCCGGCTGCCGGTCCAGCACCTCATCCAGCAGGTACTCCGCCACCGTCCGCTCACTGCCGGAAAATTCCGCCGCGAACCGGCCCGGATCCGGATGCCCGGCCAGCGACAGCGCCGCCAGCCGCAGCCCGGCCGCCCACCCCTCGGTCCGCTCATGCAGCATCGCCACTGCCGGATCGGCCAGCTCCACCCCGGCCCCGGCAAACAACTCCCGCGCCTCGGCCACGCTGAACCGCAGATCCCCGGCCCGGATCTCGGCCAGGTGACCCTCCAGCCGCAGCCGGTGCAGCCCCAGCCGCAGGTCATGCCGGGTACACAGCACGAACCGCAGCGCATCCGGGGCCCGCATCATCAGCAGCTCCAGCTGCCGCAGCGCCTGGTCCGGCCCCAGCAGGTGGACGTCATCGACCACCAGCCAGACCGGCTCCGCCAGCGGCGCCAGGTCCTTCAAGAGCCGCTCCACGACCGCCCACCCGTCCAGGTCCGGCGCCGCCGTCAGCTCCCGCACAAGCCCCGACCCCGGAGCCGTCCCGCGCAGCGCCCCCAGCACCGACGCCCAGAACCGCTGCGGATCCCGCTCATCTGGCCCCACCGGCACCCAGGCGGCGCGGTCCGCTACCCCCGCCTCACCGATCCACGACCGCAGCAGGACCGTCTTCCCGCTCCCCGCCGGCGCCGACACCACCGTCACCCGCGCCCGGGCTCCAAGCCGCCCGAACAGCCCAACACGCGGAACGACTCCTCCCGCACCAGGGGAGACAGCAGCAATGGCACCGGACTCCGGCCGCCCGGCAGACCCCATCGTTGTATCATCACACGAACCCCGGCAGCGCCCATAAGCCCGGTGAGCGGGCAAGCCAGCGATCCGATGCGTCGCTCTGGCATGTTGACGACAGTCAGCTGTGGCGTTCAGATCAGGTATTACATGCGCGTGTATCGGAGCGCGCCGCCGGTTGTCGCCGTGAACCTGTCCGGTATTGTCCAGGGGTCGGCCACCCCGGCCGTCAGTGCCGGGCTGGCCGCAGAGCCGGCGCCAGGTCCGCCTCTGCACTGGCTGGCCTCCAGGCTGCAGCTTCCGCGCTGTGTGCCGTGGTGGCTCACGGCGTCTGAGTGCCGGTACCACGCCGGTCCCGGACGATGGCTACCGCCTGCTGCTGGGCGAGTCCGGAGCCGGCGGAGAACGCCCGATCGAACCGGGCTGCGCCCAGCGTGTGGCGGACCTGGGCCACCAGTTCGGCCTCCAATTTCCGCAGATGCGGCCACGCCGATAGGCCGACCCGTCGGCGCAGGCCCTCAGCTGCGCCTTCCAGCAGCGCCGCCCGGCCCGGGTCGCCGTCTGCGAACGCCAGCCAGGCGTACCCGGTCAGGCACAGGGTCACGAACGAGGTGCTGCGGGCCGCCAGGCTCAGGTCCAGCGCTTCCTCCAGCAGCGGCCGGGCCTCGTCGAGGCTGCCGCGCACGACATCTAGGATGCCCAGCTGTACCCGGGCACCCGCGGCGAGCCAGTCACCGCCGATTCGCTCAGCCAGGTCACGCGCCTCACGCAGGTCTCGCAGCGCGTCATCGTAGCGGCCCAGCGCCGTGTCCACCGCGCCGGCGGTGAACGCGGCCATCGCCGTGAAGACAGGCTCGTCCTGGCCGCGGAGCTCCTCCAGCGCGGCCGCCGCCTCCCGCAGTGCCCCGCCGTAGTCGCCGGCGACCGGCGAGGTCCACGCCATCGCCAGCCGGGCCACCGCGTGCAGGAAGGGATCCTGGATCCCGGGCAGCAGCGGTGCCAGGTGCTGGCGGGCCGCCAGCGCCGCCGCGTCGTCCCCGATGTCGCTGGCGAGCACCGCCGCCGCCCAGGCCAGCTCGGCCTGGGCCTGCGGGTCGAGCGTGCCAAAGCCGGGCAGCAGCTGGTCCACCCAGGACCAGGCCTCGCGCCCGAGGTCCCGCTGCGACCAGAACAGATACAGGACCCGGAACATGTGCGGCAGCGGCCCGCGGTCGTGCGCCAGGTACCAGCGCACCGCGGCGGCCAGGTTGCCCGCCTCGGCGTCCAGCCGCTCCATCCATCTGCTCCGGCCGGGGCCGCGCAGCGGCCGGTCGGCCTGCTCGCCCAGTGCCCGGTAGAAGCCAGCGTGCCTGCGCCCGACCTCGGCGGCGTCGGGCCGGGCCGCCAGCCGCTCGGCCACGAACTCGCGGACGGTCGCCAGCATCCGCGACCGTGGCCCGAGCTCGGTGCTGTCGATAGCGACCAGGCTGTGCCGGGCCAGTGCCTCACACAACTCCAGCGCCCGGTCCTCATCCAGGCCCGCCACCTGGGCGGCGGCCTGGATGGTCCAGCCGTCGGTGAACACCGACGTGACCTCCAGCAGCGAACGCTCGTCGTCTTCCAAGAGGCCGACGCTCCACTCCACGGTGGCGCGCAGGGTCCGCTGCCGCTCGGGGAGATCCACCGCGCCGGTGCCGATCGCGTCCAGCGAGGCCGCCAGCCGGGCCAGCAGCGCGGCCGGGTCCAGCAGCCTGGTGCGGGCGGCGGCCAGCTCGATCGCCAGCGGCAGGCCCTCCAGCCGCCGGCAGATCTCGGTCACCGCCGCCGCGTTGCCCTCGGTCAGCGCAAAGCCGGGGCGCACCGCGCGGGCCCGGTCCACGAACAGCGCTACCGCCGGCGAGGCCGCCACCTCCGCGACCGAGGCGATGCCCCGATCTGCCGGCAACGCCAGCGGCGGCACCGGGTACTCCCGCTCGGCGCGCAACCCCAGCACCGTGCGGCTGGTGGCCAGCATCGCCACCCCCGGGCAGCGGGCCAGCAACTCGCCCAGGTCCGGGGCAACCTGGACCACCTGCTCCAGGTTGTCCAGGACCAGCAGCCATGCGCGGTCGCCGAACGTCTCGGCCAGCGCCTCCAGCGGCGCGCCGACGCCGGCGAGGTTGGCACCCGCGGCCCGGCCGATGGCGGCCAGGACCTGCCCCGAGTCGTTGACCGAATCCAGCGGCACGAAGGCGGTGCCTGCGCCGAACAGGTCTCGCAGCCGCTCGCCCACCGCCAGCCCCAGCCGGGTCTTGCCGACCCCGCCCGGCCCAGTGAGGGTCACCAGCCGCACCTCAGGACGCTCGAGCAGCCTGGCCACCTCGTCGACGGCCTGCTCCCGCCCCAGCAGTGACGTCGTGCTCACCGGCAGCCGGCGGGGGCCGCGGGCGTTCGGCTGCGACGGCACCGCGGCCTCGGCCTGGCCGACAGCGGCGGTGAACCGCTCACTCAGCAGCACCGCCAGGTCATCACGCACCAGCCGGCTCAGCTCGGTGGGAGTGCGGAAATGCCGGTAAGACGCCGAGGCGTCATCCTGGATCCGGGCCAGCAGATCGCCCAGGCGAGGGTCGCGGTCGGCCGCCGGCGCCTTGACGTACAGCAGCCGGGGCAGCGCGCCGGACAGGTCGAACTCCTCCTCGAGGCCGGAGACCTGCATGCCCGGGGCGGGCTGCCCGTACCGCTGCCAGTACAGCCCGATGAAGACGTCGCTTTGCGCCAGGTACTGCTGGTACACCTCCTGCGGCGGGTACGGCCGGGCCCCGAGCTCAAACATCACCGGGGTCAGGCGCAGCGCCTCGATCGCACGCGAGACGGCCCGCCGCTCGTCGGCTAGCTCGCCCAGCGTGGAACTCACGAACACTCGCAGCCGCCGGTCAGGAGTCCGGATGACTGGCTCATCCCGCGCCCCCTGGCTCACCGATCGCCCCTGAGCCGGCCCACCACGCAAGTCTGCAACCAGTCATCCCGGCCAGCAAGTCCGCGTAAGCACCCAATCCGTCAGCCAGCACCGGCTAGCGCAGGCGACTAAGTCCTCGGTGCGCAGCCTCTCCGCCTCCCGGGTGCCATCACTTCTAGCGTGACCGGGGTGCGAGCGGATGATCAGAAGGCCACCCGAAACTCGGCCGGTTGGCGTCACCCCCCCGGCGTGGGTCGCAGATTCGTCTTTGATGTCGTTCGCTGCTAGTCGCGCCCGCTCGCGCGCCGTTGCTGCGGCCCAATCCCGCCAAACGGACCACCAACAAAAGATCAAAAAGGCCTGACCGCCTTCCGGCGATCAGGCCCCTGACCTGCAACTACTTGGTAGCGGGGGCAGGATTTGAACCTGCGACCTCTGGGTTATGAGGCTTCAGGCATCCGTCTCTGACGTCTCGGCCGGTCTCAGGCACGCGGGCTGGTCTTCTACGTTCCCTGAACTCACGTCAGGCTGAGAGGCGGGACCGGGAGTCAAGCCCGGCCGCGCGCGCTTGCAGGTCACTCAAGGCCGCGGCGGCGAAGGGCGAGAACGGTTCGTCATCGTTCGCCTCCATCCAGTGCCCGAGGGCGACGCTGAAAGCGAGCATGCCCACCTCCGCCCCCAGTCGCGCGGTCAACTCGTCTGCGCCTCGCTCACGCAGGGCGGCGGTGATCGAGTTGGCTATCCGAGCGTGCTTGAGCAGCCCCCGCTCCTGCAACTCGCTGTTCGCCGCGGCCACCAGCACGCGCCGAGCGGCCGTAGCCCGCCGGTGCGGGGTCATCACGACCTCGGCGGCCGCCAACGCCGCCTGCAGGCAGTCGATGAGGGTCGCATCCGGGGAGGCAGCCCGGATGGCGTCGGCGAACAGCCCGGACAGCACGTCTTCACCGCCGAAGAGGACCTCGCGCTTATCGGCGAAGTGCCGGAAGAACGTGGCGCGGTTCAGTCCCGCGCGATCCGCGATCTGCGCGACAGTCGTCTCCTCGTACCCGCTCTCCACGAACAGGTCCAGTGCGGCGGTCTCCAGGCGCTCACGGGCGTTCGGCGCCCATCTACTCATGGTCACATCCTAAGCGACGCGACCAGGTCGCATCATTCAGGAAGGCGATGCGACTACGTCGCATCGTTAGGCTATGATCGATGCGACTGGATCGCATCGGCGTTCCGGCGGCACAACCAAGGAGTCCTTCCATGCGCATCTTCGTCACCGGCGCTTCCGGCTGGATCGGCTCAGCCCTTGTCCCCGAGCTCATCGGTGCCGGGCACCAGGTCCTCGGGCTGGCCCGCTCGGACGTCTCCGCCAAGGCGGTCGCCGACCTGGGCGCCGAGGTGCTGCGCGGCGGCGACATGAACGACCCCGCCGTCCTGCGCGCTGGGGCCCTCGGCAGCGACGGCGTCATCCACCTGGCCTTCGAGCACTCCGTTGGCCAGGTGGCCGGGGCGCAGTCCGACGCCAAGGCCATCGAGACGTTCATCGGCAGCCTCGCCGGTTCCGGTAAGCCCCTGGTGATCTCCGGCGCAACGATCGCGGTGCCCGGCCGCATCGCGACCGAACGCGACGAGCTCATCGCCCAGGGACCCATCGCCGCCCGCATCCGCAACATGCAGGGCGCCCTGGCGGCCTCGGCGCAGGACATCCGGTCGTCCGTGGTCATGCTGCCCCGCTCGGTGCACGGCCAGGGAGAACATCACGGCTTTGTCCCCCAGCTCATCACAAGGGCCCGGGCCAAGGGCGTCTCCGGCTACATCGGCGACGGGGCCAGCCGTTGGCCCGCCGTCCACGTCAAGGACGCCGCGGTCCTCTACCGGCTGGCCGTCGAGCAAGCCCCCGCGGGCTCCGTGCTCAACGCCGTCGGCGATGAGGGCGTTCCCGTCCGCGATATCGCCGAGGCCATCGGCCGTCACCTGAACCTGCCCGCCAGAGCCCTGCCCGTCGAGGAGTACGAAGGCATCTTCGTCTTCCTGCTCACCAGGGACCAGCCGGCCTCCAGTGCCATCACCCAGGACCTCCTGGGCTGGAAGCCCACCCATCCCGGCCTCATCGAGGACATCGAGCAGGGTCACTACTTCTCATGACCAGCCCGGATGGCAGGCTCGCTCGCTTCGAGTGCGCCCGACGGCGAACCGGATAGGGCCGCGGGTGCGCCCGATGAGAGGACAACCAGGGATACAACGCCCCGGCCGCACGAGGGCGACGTTTACAAATTACAAGCAAGAGGCCGGACCCTTATTCGGATCCGGCCTCTGACCTTGGTAGCGGGGGCAGGATTTGAACCTGCGACCTCTGGGTTATGAGGGCAGAGAGGCAGCGTTCAACACAGGCCAGCACTGCGCACCTACGTCCGGCATTGCCGGCCAGTCAACGGCCTAGCTGGGCTGAGAGACGCCGAACGCGTCCCCCAGGCTGGTGAGGTCAACCGAGTGCCCGACCTGTCCGGGCACACGGTCCAGGAACGGGCGCATCGCTTCGAGGGCGGTGAGGATTTCGCGCCCGACCTGATTCGCCGAACGCATCGCATCCACCGAAACCAGGATTCCGCGGTCGCGGTACCAGGCGAGAATGGGGGATGTCACTGCGTCGTAGAGGGCAAGGCGCTGGCCAATGATGTCGGCGGTGTCGTCGGAGCGATGCTCGAGCGCAGCTCGCGCGAGCAGCCGGCGCATCAGTTCCTCATCGTCGGCCTGCAGGTGAAGCGCGACATCCGCGATCATCCCGAGTTCGCGGCCGATCAGATAGAGTGCGCGGGCTTGTAGCATGTTCCGCGGGATTCCGTCTAGGACAAACCCCCCTCCTGCCTCCTTGGCAGTGACCACCTCCTCCCGCACCATGTCGAGCACGATCTGGTCGGGCACGAGTTCGCCGCGGTCGAGATATTCCTGAACGGCTAGGCCCAGAGCGGTTCGCCGCGCTACGTGATCGCGCAGCAATTCACCGGTCGCAATGTGGGGGATGTCGAAATGCGCGGCGATCAGTGCGCCCTGAGTTCCCTTGCCCGCGCCCGGGGGCGCGATCATCAGTACCCGCATACTCAGCTCCTGACGTCATCATCGCCCTACGGCCGTCCAGCAAAGTGGGGCGACGTCCTGTTTATGCCTGCGGCTGCCACCATGTATGCCGCCCGGCGGGGCGGAGCGCCCAGGGCCAGCGGCAGCCGCCGCCACCTACAGCTGGCACCAGGCCGCTTCGGCGGCTATCCCTCTCCGGCAGGTACAGGGTGATCGTGTCTCGAATGCCTCCGCGGCCATCCCGACGGTCTCTCACAGCGTCGGATGCGGGTGGATTGTCAAGCCGATACCGGCTGCGTCAGCGCCTATCTCGATCGCCTGCTTACAGAACATCCCGATTTCGCTCCTTCGGGCGCTCAGATGATTCACTGCGCGGTCACTAGAGGAGGTTCTGCGGTGCCTGCACTTCGCGGTGGAGGATCTTGCCGGTGGGGCCCTTGGGCAGCTCGCGCACGAACCAGAAGTGGCGGCCGCCCCTGGCTTGAGCTGCACGGCGGCGCATGTTCGGCCGCCGCTTGGTCGAGCGCGGAACTCAGATTCGCCATCACGCCCTCCAGCAGGAGCACGGTGTCGAATGCCGCCCCCGCTTGCATCATGCCCCCCGACAGGCGCAATCGACAGGCCTGGTCCAGCACGCAAGACCGGATTGAGGTCACGAAATAGAGCTACCGCATGTCCTGGGCCCGCACATTGACATTTGGGACGTTCGGCCCTACCTGTCGCAGACGCGCCCGGCGGAGGGTGGGGGGGCTTTTGGGCTGCCGAGGGCTCGCGCAAGAGTGAGTTCCAGGCTGATGCCGTGGAACTCCTGTTATGTGGGTCATCGGTCTAAGATCACCGCAATGCCGCTGTACTGCGTGCAGATCGCCAAGCTGGACGCAGCGGGCAAGCTGGCCCCGACGCAGGGTGGGCTGGCGAAGCCAGTCCCTCATCACCGGCGGCGATATCACCGGCATCGGCGCGTTCCAGCTGACCGGCTCGTCATCGGCGGTCCGCCCGGATTCGCGGCAGGAGGAGACCATGCGCACCCCCGCGGAATCCTTGTCCGGCAGGTCAGTGAGGGACAAGGAGGTGACCGCCGCCGAGGCGGTGCGGCTTATTCGGGACGGCGACTCGGTCGTGGTCGAGGGGTTCGTCGGGCAGTGCTTCGCCGAGGAGCTGACGCTGGCGCTGGAGCAGCGTTTCCTGCTGACCGGCACTCCTCGCGACCTCGGGCTGGTGTTTACCACTGCCCCGGGGGACCGGCGCGGTCGTGGGCTGGACCGGCTGTGCCATGAGGGCTTGCTCAAGCGGGTCGTGGGCGGTCACTGGGGTTTGTCGCCCGCGCTGGGGGAGATGGCCGTGCGTAACAAGATCGAGGCGCACAATCTGCCGCAAGGAGTCATCTCGCAGCTATTCCGGGACACCGCCGCCGGCAAACCGGGGCTGCTGACCCGGGTGGGACTGGGCACCTTCGTCGACCCGCGGCAAGGCGGCGGGAAGGTCAACGAACGAACGACCGAGGACCGCGTCGAGCTGATCACCGTCGGCGGCGCGGAGTACCTGTTCTACAAGGCGCTGCCGCTCGACGTGGCGTTCCTGCGCGGCACCACCGCGGATCCGGAAGGGAACATTACCATGGAGCGCGAGGCGCTGACCATGGAGTCGCTCGCCGTGGCCACCGCGGTGCACAATGCCGGCGGCCTGGTGATCGTGCAGGTGGAACGGGTGGCCGAGAGCGGCAGCCTGAGCCCGCGCGAGGTGAAGATCCCGGGGATCCTGGTCGGCTGCGTCGTCGTTTCCGAGCCCGAGCACCATTGGCAGACATTCGGCACGCCTTACTCCGCGGCAATGAGCGGAGAGCTGCGCCGGGTCCGCAACCCGGTCCCGCCGCTGGAGCTGACCGAGCGTAAGGTCATCGCGCGCCGGGCGGCGATGGAGCTTCGGCCTGACAGCGTGGTGAATCTCGGCATCGGCATCCCGGAAGGCATCGCCAATGTCGCGGCCGAGGAGCACATCCTGGACTACCTCACGCTGACCGCCGAACCCGGCGCCATGGGCGGCATGCCGGCCGCAGGGCTGGATTTCGGCTCGGCGGTGAATGCGCAAGCCATCCTGGACCAGCCATCCCAGTTCGACTTCTATGACGGCGGCGGCCTCGACGCCGCGTTCCTGGGCATGGCTCAGGCGGACCGTCTGGGCAATGTCAATGTCAGCAGGTTCGGGCCGAGGCTGGCGGGCTCGGGAGGGTTCATCAACATCAGCCAGAACGCCAAACGGCTCGTGTTCACCGGGACCTTCGTCGCGCCGAGCGGCTGCAGGGTGCAGGACGGCCGGCTGGTCATCGCCGACGGTGACGTGACGCTCAAGTTTCTCGCCAATGTCGAGCAGCGAACCTTCAGCGGCGAGTATGCGGCCGCCGCCGGCCAGTCGGTGCTGTACGTGACCGAGCGGTGCGTCTTTCAGCTCACCCCCGATGGCCTGGAACTCATGGAGATCGCCCCGGGGGTGGATCTCGAGAGGGACGTCCTCACCCACATCGGGTTCGAGCCCATCATCCGCGGCGAGCCGAAGCTGATGGACGCGCGGATCTTCGCCGCCGAACCCATGGGCCTGAAAGGCGACCTGATGACCGTGCCACTCGACGCGCGGTTCGCCTACGACGCCATACGCAACATGTTCTTCCTCAACATGGAGGGCATGTCGCTCGTCACGGGGGACGAGGTTCAGGCGATCGGGACCGAGGTCGGCAAGCGCCTGGCCGCCATCGGCAAGAAGGTGCAGATGGTCATCAACTACGACCACTTCTACCTTGACCCAGCCCTAGCCGACGACTACAAAGCCGTGGTCCGCTCGCTGGCCGAGCGCTACTACGCCAGCGTGACCAGGTACACGACCAGCTCCTTCATGCGGCTCAAAATCAGCGAGAACTTCTCCGATCGGGGACTGGTTCCGCACATTTATGAAAGCCGCCAAGAAGCCATGAACTGGCTCAGGAAATAGCTACCGAGATCATCAGTCACCGGAAAGCGAGTCATGCACAAGGCGCATGGAGACTGGCCGTTCTTCGCCAGCAGGCCAGCTAGCCAGAATGGCAGGTCAGGAGCGTCCCGACGGCTGACTCGTTGAATCGTCTCCGCGCCTGGTGGCGTCGTGGCTTTCTGTCGGAGGTGGCCCCCATTACGCGGTGGCGTGGGCAGGCGGGGAGCGTCTGGCCGACCAGTTCACCGCATTCCGCGACTACCACTCGGCGCTTGACTACCCCACCGAACCACAGCGTTCCTCGATGATTTCTTGGCTTCCGCCGGGGCGACGGGCGTGCCGTTGTTGTCGCAGATCACGTAGGGTGTACCGCGGTTGAGCACGCTCCAGGCCCGTTCGGCGAGGTGCCCTGCCACGACGCAGCAGGCCTTGATGTGGGCAGCGCCACGCTCGGTCATCTGCTGGTAGTAGATCCTGGTCAGCTGCGGGTCCTGGCGGCGGGCTGTGTTGGCGGCCTGGAAGAGCGCAGATCGCAGCAGCGAGGCCCCGGGCCTTGCTCATCGGCTCGCCCTTGCGGTCGTCTCCCCGGTCTCACTCGCCCTGGGAGCGAGGCCTGCGTAGGACTTGAACCGGGTTGCTTCGCGGAAGCGACCCGGGCGGCCTGTGACGGCGACCAGGACTGGGGTGCTGATCTCCTGCTATACCCAAGTTCAGCCAGGATCTGAACTGCGGTCAGCGCCAGCCTGCTACCGGCCTCCCGGCAGCTACCCGCACCGGACTTACACCGGCAGGCGACGACGAGCTAACGAGGGCCTCGTTCCGGTTGGTGACTTGGGTGATCTGTTCCCGCAGCCGGGGTTCCGACAGGTAGCGCAGCGGCGGAGAGGTGCGCTAGGAGGGGAGCATGCTGCGGTAGACGGCGATCAGCGCGGCCTTCTGCTGGTCGGCCAGGCGCTCGTCGGCACTGATGGCAGACTCCACCGACGATGCTGGGGGCCCGTCAGCCGAATCGGCCCCATCCCGGGAGGAAGCCGAGTCGAGCAGGCCCACCTGGGCAAGCAGCGTCTCGGCGGACACGTTCAGCGCTTCGGAGAGCAGCTTGAGCACCCGCACCGACGGCAGGTGCAGTCCCCGCTCGAGCTGGCTCAGGTAGGGATCGGAGAGAGATGTCATCTCAGCAAGCTGACGCAGTGACAGGCGGGCGAGCTTACGCCGCTTGCGGATGAAGGCGCCCAGGCATTGCGTCTGCGCGTTCCAGGTGGCGGTCACTGTCGCTCCGTAATTCTGTGCTTTTCGCTCTCTGCTCAGGATGGTAAGCAAGTCCGCTGCGAAACGCGATCGGCTCGCCCCAGGCAGTGGACCTATCGCAGGCGGCGGGCCCGGTGCCGCCGGGAAGGTGAGCCTGCTTGGTCTCGGCGCCGCTCTTCTTGGCGCCGGTGTCGCCCTTGCCGGGGAGCAGCGGCGTGGTCGCGCGCGCATCGGTGACCGTCGCCGCCACCACCGCCGGGCCGCCAGCGAGGCCAACGACACATGCCCGTCTGCTAACACCAGCCCCCGTCCCTCCCCGCTCACCCGCCGGAATCCGGGTCGCTAACTAGACTTCGCCTATTGCGTACTATCCCGAGCATCGTTACTATCCCCGTAACCGTGTGACTTCCGTCACAGAGGCGGTAGCCACGGCGTGTCCGAGGAGGAATGGACATGCCTGTCAGGGATCACTACGTGCGCGAAGAGATAACGCAGGTGGGCGGGACGCCGCTGCGCGTCGCAGTCCGGCCAGGCACCGGGACAGGGCCTCCGCTCCTGCTGTGCAACGGGATCGGCATGCGGCTGGAAGCCTTGCGGCCGTTCGTGGACGCGCTCGACCCGGCCATCGAGGTGATCCGCTTCGACGCCCCCGGCGTCGGCGGCTCCCAGCTACCCAATCTGCCGTACCGTTTCACCACCCTGGCCCTGCTCCTGCGCGACGTGCTGCGCAATCTCGGCCACCAGCAGGCCGACGTCCTGGGTATCTCCTGGGGAGGCGGGCTGGCCCAGCAGTTCGCGCTGCTCAACCCGCGCCTGTGCCGGCGGCTGATCCTGGTGGCGACCTCAACCGGGCCGCAGACGATGGTGCCGCCCAACCCGCTGCCGCTGGTGAAGAACCTCGCCTTGCGCCGCTATGGCGACCTGTGGGGAGGAAGCGCGAGAACCAACCCGGACGCGCTGACCAGCGCCCTGCGCAAGGCACGGATCAGCCCGCTCAGCACGGGTTACCTGTACCAGAACACCGCCGCGCTGGGGTTCACCACGCTGCCGCTACTGCCGCTCATCCGCCAGCGCACCCTGGTGCTCACGGGCGACGAGGACCCGATCATCCCGGTGGCCAACGGCCGCATCCTAGCCGCGGGCATCCCGCACGCGACGCTGCACGTCTACCACGGCGGCCACGTCGAGCTGGTAACCCGCCCGAGCCTGCTCACGCCCCTGATCACCAGCTTCCTCGCTGCGCCGCCGCACGATGCCCGACGCGCTGAACAAGTCCAGACCGGTCGTCATCCCGAGGACGAGGTCCCGCGCCAGGTCGCCGGTGGCACCGCCGCCGCCCTGGCCGCCCAGGCCACCGCCGAGGCAGACGCGCTCGCCGAGGCGCTGCGGGCCGCCCGCGCCGCCCAGCGGGCCGCCGAGACCGCCACCGCCCAGGCCGCCGCCGCGCTCCGCGCCGCCCGCGAGCGGGCCGCGGCCGCCCGCGAGCAGGCAGCCGCCAGCGAGGGAGCTGGTGCGTTATGCGCGGGTGACGGTCTAACCAGCCGAGACCCCGTAACCGCGCCGAACGGCGGATCAGGCGCAGCCGGAACTCGCGCGCAGTCACATTCCGCGATCAGGATGCCGTCGCAGGCATGGCAGCAAGGGATCCCTCCAAACTGATCCCGGTGTAGGGGCCCAAGGAGTGCGGCGGGCTGCCGGAGTTGCTTCCTGCAGCAGCCCGGGTGATAACCCGATGTATCGCCGGCAGGAGGGGCCCGCCGCCCAGCAGCGCCGACGGCCCGGACGCGGCGGCGCCGAGGTCCGGGTCACTTCGCCCCGCCGACTGCCCGTGGCACGGCGGCGTTGCTGTCACGTTTGCTCTCAGATGGCTATAACGCGGTGACCCTTGCGCCAGGCCATGATCCCGGAAGGTCACTGCGGCGCTGTGCTAGCCGTGTGGCAGGGACTCATACACAATGGCGCGGTCGCCGCCGGCGACCTTGGCCTCGTGCAGGGCGGTGTCGGCGGCGAGCAGCGCTTCCTGGTGCGTCTGTGTGCCTGCGTCGAAGAACGCGGCGCCGATGCTGATGGTGGCGGGGATCGGTCTGATGCCGCTGGCGGGTATCTGCTCGCGCACGGCCGTGCAGAGCCCGTCGGCCACGCTCTGGATGAGCGGGGGCGTCGCGGCGTGGAAGACGGCGGCGAACTCGTCGCCTCCCATCCTGGCCAGCGTGTCATTGGGCCGCAGGCGCCCCGCAAGTACATGCGCGATGCTCTGGATCAGTCCCTGCGCGGCTGCCATACCGTGCCGCTGGATCACAACCTTGTATCCGTCCACGTCGATGGACAGAAGCGCCAGGCGCTCGGCATGTTGCCGTGCGAGGTCGAGTTCCTGCTCGAAGCGCCGCCGGTTCCACAGACCGGTCAGAGCGTCGTGGTCGCCAAGATCAAGGCCGCCGGACTCTGCGGCATCGTGCCGTGGCTGCCCTGGCACGCCCGCCGTGGGGCTCATGGACCTGGCGGCACCGGCACGCCGCTCGAGCGCCGAGCCGAAGACCTCGGCCCAGCGCACGAAGTGCCGGTCGTTGAGAAACAGGGCGCGAACCCGTTCGCGCGCGGTCTGGCCGAGCCGGGCGGCCCGCAGCGGGTCTTGCAGGAGCTCGACGATCGCACCGCCGAATGCCCCAACGTCAACAGGGTCGGCCAGCAGCCCGCTGTGCCGATGCTGAACCTGGTCCAGATGACCCCCCACGGCGCTCGCGACGACCGGGCGGCCCTTCCACATCGCCTCGGTCACTCCCAGGCCGAACCCCTCCTGCAGGCTCTTCTTGACCACGGCCGCGGCCAGGTGCTGGATCGCGTTCACCATCGCGGCGTTCTCCTCCGGCGGGGTGAGCGGGAGGCAGGCGACGTGAACCCGCGCGCGCGCCCGGGGCGGCAGAGCCCGCCAGCGTTCGCGAACGCTGGCGAGCACGGCTTGTGCTTCGGGGTCATCGGCGACCTGCCCCGGGTCGGGGCCCGCCAGGAGCAGGTGCGCGCCGGTCGCTGCCAGCACCCGCTCCAGGAAGCTGTCCAGGACCCCCAGCGGGTCCTTGATGCGGTCCCACCGGGCCAGCGAGACGACCACCGGGTCCCGGTCCCAGTCCGGCGCCCCGTCGCAGTCCAGCACCGTGGCCCGAGTGGCGAGCCTCCCCGTGGACCCATCCGTGCAGTAGTAGCAGGGGGTGGCGGCCGGGACCCCCGCGGCCAGGCCCAGGTGCTGCAAGATCGCGCGGGCGGCGCCATCTGCCATCGGCAGGTTCTTCGTCGACCCGGGGTCGATGCCCGGCGTCAAGATCGACGTCTCCACCCCGCCTAGCCACTCCGGCAGGGAGGTGTACCGGCTGAAGACGAAGCGCCGGACGCAGGCCAGGCGCGGCCTCAGGCAGTTCCAGGCGTTCGCGGAGTACTCGTTGTCGTGGTCGATGCCGATGTGGCAGCTCCAGATGACGTTCGCGCCGGCCCGGTCGAGCGGTTCGGACATGGCTGCGGTCTGGGGGTCGTTCAGCACCACCACGTCTCCGGGGGCGACCAGGGACGCTAGCGCCCGGGCGTGGTAGAGGGCAGCCCGGTCCAGCGTCGTCAGCTCCTCGATCCCGAGCACGTCGTCATCGCCTGGCTGGCCTTGCAGATGGTTATGAAGGCGCTTGGTCACCCGGAAGAACTCGCCAGAACCACGTAGCACGATCCACCGGACGTCGATGCCGGCGCCTTTCCAGTACGGCAGCAGCGTACGGAGCAGCTGCGCAACTCCACCCCCCAAAGCGGTGGAGTTCACCATCCACACCGTCCGTCCGCCCAGCAGTTCACCGGCGCGCTGCTCGGCCACGCGCACGCGCTCGGCCATCGGCTCGAGCAGGTAACGGCCGAGATCCAGGAAATGCCGCGTCTCAAGCGGAATCTCGGCAAGAGCTTCTCCCGGTCCGGCCACACCACAAGAATACGAAGCAGGGTAAATCGCGGGCGAGTCCGGACAGCCTCCGGAAACTCCGGGACCGTTCAGTGAGCCCAGAAACCGCGCAGAACCTCTTGAAGACACTGTGCCCGGCTCTGGCAGCGCCGGGAGACGATCGGTTCCGACGGCCCCGTTGAGTGTGTCGGGCGGCTTTCGCCCTTCAGGCATGGCGCCGAAGCCGCCGGGCGGCGACCACGGTATCAAACTCCGCCGATTAGGCTGCCGAGCAGCTTGGCGTAGCGCAGCAGGTGCATATCGCCGACGTACTGGTCGCGGACGTGGGCATGCGCGGCCTGCCCCATCCGCGCCGCCCGGTCCTGGTCCTCGAGCGGGCGGGCCACCGATCCGAACGCCGCCAGGTCGGCGACCGCGTCGTGAGTGAAGCTGAACCGGCCCGCCACCACGCCATCCCCGCCTAGCACAGAAGCGACAGAAACATCCGAAGCCCAGTCGATCCCCGAAACAACGCCCTCAGCCATAACCGCACCACTTTCATCGATCCGGAAGGTCCCGGAAGCAGGCCCTGGTGCTGGTCGTTCATTGCAAAGCGCTCGAAGCGCGTGGCCCTATCGCCAGTCACAGCGCCGGGCCACCGTCTCCTCGCCGCACTCCTATTGGCACTTGAAGGGCAAGCATCAGTAGCAGTGACCCGGCGGCTACCGGCCCTGCACCAGCATCCTCCCGGACACCAGCACCCCCAACAGTGGATCAATGAGCATCGATCTGCGCGTGAACAGGGCCATTGCGCTCACGCTGAGTCACGGGAACCACTCCGCAGTGCACCGGGTCCGGGTTCCCCGCAGGGCGGGGACAGTCCGGCTTCGCCCCCTTCCGGTTGAGCCACGCCACGGTGACCGGAGCATCGCCGAGTCAGAAGGTCAGATGAAAACTCGGGTCTGTCGGCACGAGTCTCGTGCGTTGCGCTCAGATCCGCCTCGGATGCCATTCTCTGCCAGTCTGGCCCTATGAATTATCGGCAAAGGAGCCGCATAGAGCCGCTACCGGAGCTGCCGGTGTCTGATGAGTTCAAACAGCTGTTCCGCGACTGGGCAGAACGCAGAGTAAATTTCACGGCCCCGACTAACGGACAGTGATATCTGAACCTGAGCGTGAGGTATCTAACGGAACAACGCTGCGGTGTTTGCAGAGACCGCCTGCCCGGACGTCAGCAAGCACTGCTCGCAATCTGGATAGGCACCTCCGCCGCTCCGAGTTCGGCCTGTCCGGTCATCTGCTGTTCGTCGCCCAAAGTCCCGCTCGCCGTGGCCCCCGCGAGCGCGTCAGCGCCCTGGAGTGCATCGACTCGTGTTTGGCTGCCGGGATAGACATCGGCGGGGAAGGAGCGGGCAGAAGCAGGCATCTGGCCTGGCGTGGCGAATGGTCGTGCTGATCCAGTGGAGTCTCACGCCTAGCGATCCTTGGTCGCTAGCGACCAAGGATCGCTAGGCACGGCGTGCGCCGCGCGGGCCTTTGTCAAAGGCTGAGCGGCGGCGCTGACGCCGGGCCAGCGGCGCCGCAGGCGCCGCTCTTGATAGAAGTGCCAAGGGGTTGTTCGGCAAGGCGCGGGCTCCACGACTGCTCAGGTGCGGTAGGCAGTTCGACGGTGGGCCACGTCTACGACCGTCACTATGCGGTCTTTGTAATCAATCCGGTAGATCACGCGATAAGTACCGCGGCGGGCACTGAACCTGTCGTCCATTGGCGGGAGCAGCCTCTTGCCGATCCGGTGAGGATCTGCAAGCAGAGGTTCCGTGATGAACTCATAAGCAGCCGCCGCAACGGCCTCCGGAAGCGTCTCGCTCAGCGCGCGGCGGACCGTGGAAGTCGTCCGCAGCTCATAGGGCTCTTCTTCGAGCTCATCGCTCACTGCGCCTGGCGCCGCCTCATCGCCTCGGCAAGTTCCCCGGCGGAGACATACTCACCGCGAGCCAGCTCGGCGTCGGACTCGGCCAGGCGGTTCATCGTCGCGGCGTCGCGCATGATCTCCAGAGTTTCCTCCAGCGCTTCCAGGTCTTCTGGAGCGATGAGGACGGCTGATGGCCTGCCGTGCACGGTCACGGTCACGCGCTCGTGATGGTCGTGGACACGCCCGACGAGCTCAGACAGGTGGGACTTAACGTCGCCCAGCGGAAGCACGGTCATAGTCAAAAGTATGACCAAAATGACTCGTGGCGTCAAAGGCGCCGGAGGGGTGCCGCACGCAAATCCGTTTGCAAACTACAAGCAGAAAGCCGGTCCTCTGTTCGAGAACCGGCCTCTGGCCTGGTAGCGGGGGCAGGATTTGAACCTGCGACCTCTGGGTTATGAGCCCAGCGAGCTACCGAACTGCTCCACCCCGCGTCGGTGTGCCTTTACTTTATGGCCAACCAGAGGCGGAGGCAAATCAGCGTCGTACCGCGGCCCGGGATCGCACGACCAGCACCACGGCGACGACGATCAGGGCTCCGCCGAGCAGCATCGATGCCGTCAGCGCCTCGCCCAGCAGGGACGTGCCGAGGATCACGGCGATGATGGGGTTGACGTAGGCGTAGGTCGCGACGGTCGCGGTGGGCAGGCGGCGCACGGCCACCACATACGCGCTGAACGCGATGATTGAGCCGGGTCCGATGAGGTAGGCCAGGGCCAGCCACGAGGCAGCCGACACGTGCGCCGGGTCGAACTGGCCGAATTCCCCGGTCACGGCGGCCACCGCGAGGAGCACTGCCCCGCCGGCCAGCATCTGCATCGAGGTGGCCAGCAGCGGGCGGGACGGAAGCGGCACCCGCCGTGAGGCAATGGTGCCGGACGCCCAGCTGACGCTAGCTATGAGGATGATCACGATGCCGATCCCGGGCGATCCACCGGTGCCCCCGTGGCCGGCCGCCGCGTGCCCGGTGCTGCCGCCGAACGGCCCGGCCAGGAAGCCCACCCCGATCACGCCCGCGATCAGCCCAGCCAAAGCCTGCGGGCCGATCCGGGTTCCGTTGAAGACGCGGTCGATAACGATCAGCCACAACGGGACGGTGGCCACGAGCAGGGCGGCCAGCCCGGACGGCACACTTCGCTCGCCAGCCGACACCCCGCCGTTCCCGCCGGCCAGGAGCAGGGCCCCGACGAAGAGCGCAGACCACCATCCCGCGGCCCGGGGCCGGTCGGCGGCCCGAAGCTCAGGACCACCAGACCGGATAGCGAAGGGGAACATGAGCAACCCGGCCAGGACATAGCGGATCCCCGCCATCAGCAGCGGCGGCAGAGTCTCCACTCCCACCCGGATGGCGAAGTAGGTGCTGCCCCACAGCACCCACACCACCAGCAGCGAGATCCATCCCACCTGCCGTCCGCCGCTGCCAGCCTGGTCCGGCCCAGCCCTATCCTGCCCGGGCTGGTCCGGCCCAGCCCGGCTCGCCCCGGGCCCGCCGGGCCTGGCCTCGTCGCCTCCCAGTTCTCCCGTCTCCGCATGGACCACGCAGCCACGCTGCCCGCACGGCAGGCCTCAGGCCAGTGACGGGAACGCCATATTCCGGCAGATTCCTGCCATCGTGCACGGACTCGGCGGTCAGGTCGCCTCGAGGCCAGCCTGCCTGTGCTTCAAGCGCGGCCTCGGCCGCAAGATCCAGGTCATCCCGTAGCCGTCCGCGCCATGGGCCGGGCCTGCTGGAGACGCTGGGCCCGCTGGTGCACGACCAGGCGCTGGATGCCCAGGCTCACCGCCAGGTAGAGAACGATCGTGGCGTCGCCCACGTTCGCGGTGCCATGGCCGGCGACGAGGGCGTCGTAACCCAGGTGAGCGGCCAGCGCCACGATCCACAACGAGGCCGTCACCCAGCTTCCCCGCGACCACGGCTGGCCGTCCTGCAGCCAGATCCGGACCGTGGCCGCGCGCAGCACGCCGAACGCGGCCGCCAGCACCAGGCTGCCCAGCAGTGCCGCGTAGGTCACCGCGCCGGGGTGGTGCGTCTCAGCGAACTGGTAGGCCTCGATCAACCCGATCACGCCGATCACGGCGGTGAGCCGCAGCCCCGAGGCGTTGACCGGGCGGGTGCGGAGCTGGCGGTAGATCAGCATGGCCAGGACGGCCACGCCGATGATGATCTCGGTGACCACGGTTATCTCCCTGGAAGGGCGGGCCCAGCAGGCTGGGCCCGGACCGGCGGGCGGCAAGCACACGGGTCCGGGACACGGACGACAGGCGCACCGTGCACCCCCCTGTAGTGCACGGTGCCGTTTCACGCTAAGCCGCACCGGCGCGGCCACCCTAGGCGCGCTGTCCTGATCCGCTCATGACAAATGTCATGGCCGCCTCACCAAGGACGCCCGCCGGGGTTAACCGGCCGTGCTCAGTCCGGCAGGATCCGGGGCGTGCTGAAGCCGGGCAGCACACTGTTGTCGAACCTGGGCGCCGGCCTGACCCGGCCTGGCCCGGGGCAGGGGCCTCAGCCGGGCTTCCGGGCCCGGTGGACGAGCCAGACGTTGGGCTCCCAGTACCCGCCCGTGTCCTGGTCCCGGTCGATGTGCACCGGGGCCAGGCCGGCCGGGAACACGTAGTCGCCGGTCTCCGGGAACCGCATCCGGGTCCAGGACTCCCAGTCCGCGACGCTGCCGGTGATACGCATCGAGCGGGGGAGAGCCGGGCCCAGCCGGCCGCCCAAGCGGGTGTGCACCCGGATCCACGGGTCGAATGGGGTGCCGTCCTCCCTGGTCCAGGCCGTGTACCGCTCGATCGGGATCGTCGGGTAGCGCTCCTTCAGATTCGGCCGGACCGGTGCGATCAGGTGGCGCAGCCCGGCTCCGGAGGCCAGGCCGGCCATGGCCCGCAGCATAACGGGGGACAGGCCGCGGCCCTGATGACGCGGCGGGATCTCGGCGGCCAGCGCACACAGCGCGGACGGTGTCCCGCCCGCGGCCTGCAGGGCGAACCCGGCGGCGATGGACGCATCAATGCCTGGCCCGAGTCCCGCGTCGGTGCCGTCCCAGGCCACCGGGATCGTGTGCCCCTCGGCGAGCACCTGCCCGGCGCCCGTGTCGACCATCACGAACTGCCATTCCGGGAAGGTGGTGTAGAGCTGGTCCCAGTACTGGCTGAGCACCTCTCCGTGCAGGTTGTACTCCGGCCAGACCTCGGACGACAGGTCGCCGAGGCCGTCCCACAGCTCCGGCCGCTCGCTATAGCGGATCACCTGCGGATTCATGGCGTCGTGCGAGCCGGGCGGAACACGTCGCGCAGGGTCTGGGCCAGCAGCGCGGGCTCGGCCGCCGCGGGGAAGTGGCCACCCCGGTCGTGCTCGGCCCAGGCCGTGACGGCGAAGTACCGTTCAGCCAGCTCACGGGGTGGCTTCGGGAACGGGACCCGCTCGCCCCCGAAGATGCTGACCGCCGTGGGCACGTCCGGCGGCTCGCCGGCCGGCAGGGCGGCGGCGGGGTGGTGCGCGTAGGCCCAGTAGGGCAGCAGCGACGAGGTGATGGTGCCCGTGACCCAGTACAGGGTCAGCGTGCCGAGCAGCAGGTCCCGGCCGAACGCGGGCTGGCCGTCCCCGGTGACCGCGCTCCAGGCCGTGATCTTCTCGCCGATCCAGGCGGCCAGGCCCGCCGGGGAATCGTGCAGGGCGGCACCGAGCGTGGACGGCTTGGTCGCGTGCTCATGGGCGTAGCCGCCCTCCTCCGCGGTCCAGGCGGCCACCTCGGCCAGGAACGTCTCCTCCGCCGGGCTCCACGGACGCGGCGGCGCGGCCAGTCCCGGTGTCGCCAGGTGGATGCCCGTGACCGCGGCGGGGAAGTCCCGGGCCAGCCACGCGGTGACCCCGGCGCCGAGGTCGCTGCCGTGCGCGGCGAACCGGGAATAGCCCAGGCCCTCGGTCATCAGCCGGTGCCATAGCCCGGCGACCGCCGCGGCGGTCAGGCCGCCGGGAGGTGGGGCCGCGGAGAAGCCGAACCCGGGCAGTGACGGCACCACGACGGTGAACGCATCCGCGGGATCGCCACCGTGCGCAGCCGGGTCGGCCAGCAGCGGGATCAGGTCGAGGTACTCGCAGAATGACCCGGGCCAGCCGTGGGTCAGCAGCAGCGGCAGCGGGTCGGGACCCTGCCCGGGAACGTGCACCAGGTGGATCAGCTGGCCGTCAACGTCGGCTTCCTGGTGGGGCAGCCGGTCCAGCCGGGCCTGGAAGCCTGCGGTGTCGAATGCCTCCCAGTCCGCGAGCAGCCCGGCCAGCCATGACCGGGGCACACCGCGTTCCCACCCGTCCCCGTCCGGCGCGGGCCAGCCGGGTCCGCCGCAGCCGCTGCCGCAGATCGCCGAGTGCGTCCGCGGAAAGGGTGACCCGGGCCTCCCGGGTGCGCACATCGCCCACTCCGCCAGCATGGCAGGCTCACATCGATCATGGCCAGCACCCACATTTCCTACGAGACGTGCGTCATGGCCGGTGATTTGTCCGGATCTGGCGCACGTTCCGTAGGAAGAGTCGTGGCTGACCATGATCGGCGACTGGCGGGACCCCAGAAGGCCCCGGCGCGCGGTGGCCGGCCCGGGGGCGGGCAAGGGAAAGGCCCCGGCGCGCTGGGCGCGCCGGGGCCTCGGGGAGAAGGGGGGATCAGATGTCGGTGGTGGCGTCCTGGGGGTCCAGGGATTCGCGGGACACGGGGCCCCCGTTCGATCCTGGCCGCCTCACGGCGTCCCGGCTCACGGCGTCCCGGCTCACGGCGTCCCGGCTCACGGCGTCCCGGCTCACGGCGTCCCGGGACACCGCAGTCCCGTTCGTCTCCGGCTGGCCGGGAATCCCGGCCGGCCCCGTGGCACCGGGGACCGCCATGGCCCCCTCTTCCGCGTTCGGCTCCGGCCACTGCTTCAGCTCCACCTGGGGGATGAACCAGGTGGCGACGAAGGCCAGCGCGGCGATCGGGACCGCCACGAGGAACACCGTCTGGATCGACTCCGCATAGCCCGCGACGAAACCCGCGTGCACCACGGCGGGCAGCTTGCCCAGCAGCGCCGGGGTGGCGTCGGCTGCGCTGAAGCCCGTCGGCAGGTGAATGCCGTGCAGGTGCCTGGCGAGGTTGCCGATGAGGACGTTGGAGAAGATGGCGCCGAAGATCGCGGTGCCGAACGACCCGCCGATGGAGCGGAAGAACGTGGCCCCCGAGGTGGCGACGCCCAGCTCGCTGTGCGGCACCCCGTTCTGCACGATGATCACCAGCACCTGCATCACGCTGCCCAGGCCCAGGCCGAGGACCAGCATGTACATCGCGTCGAGGAACGTGGACGTGTGCACGCCCATCAGGTGCAGCAGGAACAGGCCGATAGTTATCAGGGCTGTCCCGACGATCGGGAAGAAACGGTACCTCCCGGTCCTGGAGATGATCTGGCCGGAGCCAATCGAGGTCAGCAGCAGCCCGGCCATCAGCGGGAGCAGGTACACCCCGGAGATGGTGGGCGAGATGCCCCGGACGACCTGGAAGAACGCGGGCAGGTAGGTGATCGCGCCGAACATCGCGAAGCCGACGATGAAGCCGACGACGCTGGTCGTGGAGAAGGTGCGCAGCCGGAACAGGTGCAGCGGCAGGACCGGCTCCACCGCGCGCCGCTCGACCACGACGAACAGGCCGATCAGCGCGATCCCCGCCGCGCCCAGGATGTAGATGGGCGTGGACTTCCATGGATAGGTGGTGCCGCCCAGGCTGGTCAGCAGGATGAGCGAGGTTGCGGCGGCTGACAGCACCAGGGTGCCGAGGTAGTCGATGACGTGGTGCACCCGGCTGAGCGTGCCGGGCACCTGGCTGGCCACCACCACGAGGGCGATGATGCCGATGGGCACGTTGATGTAGAAGATCCAGCGCCAGGTCAGGTTGTCCACGAAGACCCCGCCGAGCAGCGGCCCGATCACGCTGGACACGCCGAAGACCGCGCCGAACAGGCCTACGTACTTGCCCCGCTCGCGGGGCGAGACGATGTCGCCGACGATGGCCTGGGCGCCGACCATCAGGCCGCCGCTGCCCAGGCCCTGGATCGCGCGGAACGCGATGAGCTCGATCATGGTGTGGCTGAGGCCGGACAGGACGGAGCCGATCAGGAAGATCACGATAGCGGCCTGGAAGAAGATCTTCCGGCCGTACTGGTCACCCAGCTTGCCCCACAACGGCGTGGACACCGTGGTGGCGAGCAGGTACGCGGTGATCACCCAGGCGATGTGCGACCCGCCCTGGAGGTCACCGACGATGGTCGGCAGGGCCGTCGACACGATGGTCTGGTCGAGCGCGGCCAGCAGCATGCCGAGCATCAGCGCGCCGATGATCAGGAAGATCCGGCGCTGGCTGAGCCCGGGCAGTGCACTGCCGGGGGCGACGGCGGTGCTGTCTGGGGATGTCATTCCTCGTCCTTTCCGGGCGCCGCCATCCGGGTGACGGGGCGCAGTGAGCAGTGTTCGGGTAGTCCGTCAGCCAGGGCCTGGAAGGCCCGGTCGGTGAGCCGGTCCAGCGGTTCCGTGCCGCCTGAGCAGGCCCAGAAGACCGTGGTGGCACGGACTGCAGCGCTGGCGATGCTGGCCAGCAGGGCAGGGTACGGGTCGCGGGCGGGATCGGTGCCCAGCCGCTCGGCGAGCGCCTCGGCCACGGCGCTCTCCATGCTCGACATGTGCCCGGACTGGGCGGCCCGCAGGTGCGGGTCCGCCCGGACCGCCTTCATGCGGCGCAGCATGTCCCGCGGTTCGCCGCCCAGCTCGCCGAGTTCGCGGGTGATCACCCGCGCCTCGGCCACCATGGCCTGGCGCAGTGCTTCCAGGGCCGGTTCCCCTGGCGCCCCGAGCCGGACCCGCTCCCGCAGTGCCTCGACCCGCCCGGGGTCCGCGCCGAACAGCGCGGCTTCCTTGGACGGGAAGTAATTGAAGAAGGTGCGCGGGGACACGTCCGCCGCCTCGGCGATGTCCTCCACCGTGACATGCGCGAAGCCGCGCTGGGCCACGAGATCGAGGGCGTGCCGCCGCAGGGACCGGCGGGTGGCGAGCTTCTTGCGCTCGCGCAGTGAGGTGCGCGGTTCCGCCACCGGGGTGGTATCGGCCAGAGTCATGTTGCGCTCACTGAAAGCTGGTAACGCGTCGAATGTTGCAGACAAAACAACATTACAGTCCGCGCAAAAATTCCGGACGGCGGGGGCAGGTGTGCAACTGCCCGGTGTGGTGCATGACTCAACAACCAGCGAACCACCGCCCGCCGAATACCAGGTGCCACCCCATAGGAGAGATACGAGGACATGTCCACGTCACTGCGCTGCCTGGTCACAGGCTCATCCGGGTACATCGGCGGGCGGCTCGTGCCCGAACTGCTTGCCGCGGGCTACCGGGTCCGGTGCATGGCCCGGGACCCCGCGAAGCTCAGTGACCGGCCCTGGACCGGCGACGTGGAGATCGCCGAGGCTGACGTCAGTGACGCCGGGGCGGTCCGGCGGGCGCTCCAGGACGTGGACGTGGCCTACTACCTGATCCACTCCCTCGGCACCGGTCCGTCGTTCGAGCGGCGGGACCGGGAGGCGGCGGAACTGTTCGGCGCGGCGGCCGCCGACATGGGCGTGCAGCGGATCGTCTACCTCGGCGGGATCATCTCGGGCCCGGCCGGGGACCTGTCCCCGCACCTGCGCTCCCGGGGCGAGGTCGGCGACATCCTGCTGCGCAGCGGGGTGCCGACCGCCGCCCTGCAGGCCGCCGTGATCATCGGCAGTGGCTCGGCGTCGTTCGAGATGCTCCGGTACCTCACCGAGCGGCTGCCGGTCATGGTCACCCCGAAGTGGGTGGAGACCCGGATCCAGCCGATCGCGGTCAGCGACGTGCTGCGCTACCTGGTCGGCGGCGCGGCACTGCCGCCGGGCGTGAACCGCCGGTTCGATATCGGCGGCCCGGACATCCTCACCTACGCGGAGATGATGCGGCGGTACACCGAGGCGGCCGGGCTGCCGCCACGGGTGCTGGTCCCGGTGCCGCTGCTCACCCCCCGGCTGTCGTCCCTGTGGGTCGGCCTGGTCACGCCGGTGCCGTCCGGGCTGGCCATGCCCCTGGTGGAATCGCTGCGCAACGAGGTGGTGTGCGCCGAGCACGACATCGCGGAGTACGTCCCCGACCCGCCGGACGGCCTGCTGCCCATCGGCCAGGCCATCGCCCTGGCCCTGCGGCACACCCGGGAGGGCGACGTGTCCACCCGCTGGTCTTCCGCGGGCACTCCCGGCGCGCCGAGCGACCCGCTGCCCAGTGACCCGTCGTGGGCGGGGGGCTCACTGTTCGTGGATGACCGGAGCAGCGTGGTCCAGGCCTCGCCCGGGGCGCTGTGGCGGGTGATCGAGGGCATCGGCGGGGAGACCGGCTGGTACTCCTTCCCGCTGGCCTGGGATGTGCGCGGGCTCATGGACCGGATGGCCGGCGGGGTCGGGCTGCGCCGCGGCCGCCGTGATCCCCGGCACCTGCTGGTCGGGGACGCACTGGACTTCTGGCGGGTCGAGGCCATCACGCCCGGGTCCCTGCTCCGGCTGCGCGCCGAGATGAAACTTCCCGGCCTGGCCTGGCTCGAACTGTCCGTGGAAGCTGACGGCCAGGGCCGGACCGTCTACCATCAGCGGGCCATCTTCCAGCCCCGCGGCGCGGCCGGCATCGCGTACTGGCGGTCGATCTCGCCGTTCCACGGCATCGTGTTCGGCGGGATGGTGCGCAACATCGCCCAGGCCGCCGAGCACGCTGGTGACTCGGCGCCCGCCAGACCCTGACCACCACCAGGCGCACGGCCTCCGGGTCCCCGCAGGCGTGCGGCAGCCACGTGCCGGGTGCCCCGCAGCAGCAGCGCCGCGGGGCACCCGGCACGTGGCCGCATGCCCTCCGCTGGCTAGACGGTGCTCCGGCCCCGGCGGGTCAGCGCGTCCACCGTGACCGCCGCGACGAGCACCAGCGCCGTCCACATCAGCTGCGCGGGAGCGGTCAGGCCCAGCAACTGGAGCCCGTTCGCGATCACGCCGACGACGAGGCCGCCCAGCACGGCGTCCAGCATCTTGCCCCGCCCGCCGAACAGGCTGGTCCCGCCGATAACCGCGGCCGCCACGGCGTTCAGCACGTTCGCCCCGCCGTTGACGCCGCTGGAGATCGACCCCAGGTAGGAGGAGTAGATGATGCCGGTGATGCCGGCGGTCAGGCCGCACAGCGCGAACGCCGCCACCTTGATCCGGTTGGTGTTGACGCCCGCCCGGCGGGCCGCCTCGGCGTTGCCGCCGATCGCGTAGATGTAGCGGCCGAACCGGGTGCGCCCGAGCAGGGTCGTGTAGACCACCAGGATGCCCAGCACGACCAGCACGACCCACGGCAGCCCCCGCACGGCCAGGAACAGCGTGCCCCGGTTGCTGTTGCCGACCAGCACCACCACGATGCCGGCCACCGCGATCGCCGCGACCTTCAGCAACGTGATGGACAGCGGCGGGGCGACCAGCCCGTTGGAACGCCGGCGGTGGTCGCGCAGGTACATCATCACGCCGGCCAGCGCCACCAGCGCGATCATGACGATCCAGCTGGCGGACGCGGTGAGCGCACCGGCCTCGATGTCGTTCAGGACGTTGTTGTTCAGCCGGATGACACCGCCGTTCCCGATGCTCCCGGTGGAGTCGATCAGGAACAGCAGGGCGCCGGACAGGAACAGGTACCCGGCCAGCGAAACCACGAACGACGGCAGCCGAAGCCGGGTGACGAGGAACCCCTGGAGCGCCCCGTAGAGCCCGGTGGCGGCCAGGCAGGCCAGGACCGCGACCCACCAGGGATAATTCTTGGCCACCAGGTACAGGGCGATGACCGCACCGCAGGCCGCGGTGAAGCCGGCCGCCAGGTCGATCTCGCCGAGCAGCAGCACGAACACCTCGGCCATGCCGAGGGTGATGATGAACGCGGCCTGGGTCATGAGGTTGACCAGGTTGCCCGCGGACAGGAACTGCGAGCTCTTGATCTGGAAGAAGATCACGATCACGATCAGGCCGATGATGACCGGCAGCGCGCCGCTTTCGCCGCTGCGGATCTGCTTGCCCCACAGCCGCAGGTACTCGCCGATGGAGTTGGCCATCAGCTCCGGGGGGGCGCCGGTGCGGACCGCGATGTCATCCGCGGTGTCGGTCCCGTTCTCCGGGCCGACCTGCCCCTGTTCGGGCGCCGGATTGGTGGAAGTCACTGGTCAGCCTCCGTGCCGCTGTCGGAGATGCGTGCGGGGCGGTCAGCGGTGAGAGACCCGCTTTTGCTCCCCGTGGTCATCAGGCGCACGACGGAATCGGTGTCGTAGTCGGCGGCGGGGCCAACCGAAGCCAGCCGTCCCAGGTACAGCACGGCGATCCGGTCGGCGACCTGGAACACATCGATGAGGTTGTGGGACACCACGATGACCCCGATGCCGCGCCGGGCCAGCCGGCCGATCAGGTCCAGCACCAGGGCCGTCTGGGACACCCCGAGGGCGGCGGTCGGCTCGTCCATGATCACCAGCTTCGCGTCCAGCATCACGGCCTTGGCCACCGCCACGGACTGGCGCTGGCCGCCGGACAGCGATCCGACCGGCTGGCGGATGTTCCGCACCGTGACCACCCGCAGGTCGCTGAGGGTCTGCTTGGCGGTTTTCTCCATGCTCACCTCGTCCAGCAGCAGATGCCGCCGGACCTCGTGACCGAGGAGCATGTTCTCGACGATGTCCAGATTGTCACAGAGGGCGAGGTCCTGGTACACGGTGGCGATCCCCGCGTCGGTGGCGTCCCTGGGGGTCTTGAAGTGCGCCTGCTGGCCCTGCCAGATGATCTGCCCGTGCGAGGGCTCCCAGATCCCGGAAATGGTCTTGATCAGAGTTGACTTGCCGGCCCCGTTGTCGCCGACCAGGGCAGTGACCTGCCCGGCCGGGATATCGAGGTCGATCCCGCTGAGCGCCTGCACCGGGCCGAAGTTCTTCCCGATGCCGCGCAGCTGCAGTAGCGGCCCGTCCATGTAGGTTCCTTCACTGATACCGGACGGAGCCCGGCCCGCGGTGGCGGGCCGGGCTCCGTCTGCCGAGCTACCTGTCACTGCTGGTGTCCCAGTCGGCTATCCGGCCTCGATGTCAGCCCGAGATACCCGCGGCGGAGCACGCCTGGGCGTACTTGCCCGCGCACAGCTGGGAGGCCGGAACGAACTTGTCCGCGATGACGGTCGAGTTCATGTTAGACGTGGTCACCCAGGTCGGAACCAGGAGCGCGGACTTCACGGCCACCTTGGCCTGCGTGTCCTCGGTGGTGCCATTGACCAGGGTGGACGGCGGGGTGACCCCGGCCCGGGTGTACATGGCCAGCGCCGCGGCGGCCTGAGCCTCCAGGTAGATCGGCTTGTACACGGTGCCGCACTGGTACCCGGTGAGGATGTTCTGCAGGCCGGTCAGCGTGGCGTCCTGGCCGGTGGTCGGGAACGTCTTGGCCTTGATGCCCTTGTTCTGCAGGTAGTGGATGATCGGCGCGCCATTCTCGTCGTTCGGGATCAGCGCGGCGTTGATGTTCGGGTGGGCGGTGTACTGCTGCTGGAACTCGCTCAGCGCGGTCGGCGGGTCCCAGGTGCCGGCCGGGTTGCTGACGTCCTTCCAGCCCCCGGAGCTGAACTTGGGCGCCAGCACCGCGTTGTAGCCCTGGGCGAACAGGGTCGCGTTGTTGTCGGTGGGCGCGCCCCTCATGACGATGAGCTGCGGCTTCTTCACACCCCAGGCGGCGACGCAGTTGACCATGCCCTGGCCGATCAGCTTGCCAACCTGGACGTTGTTGAAGCTGACGTAGTACTTGCGCTGGCCGCCGAGGACCAGCCGGTCGTAGTCGATGACCGGGACGCCGTGGGCCTTGGCGTACGACTCGATGTGCGCGCCGACCCCGGAGTCAAGCGCGTCCACGACCAGCACCGTCGCGCCCTTGGTGATGTCGGTCTGGGCGTCGCTGAACTGGGTCGCGTCGCTGCCCAGCGCGTTCTGCACCACGTACTGCGACGACTTGAGCCCGGCCTTCTGGAATGACTCCTTCAGGTACGGCGCGTCGAACTCGACGTAGCGCGTGGACGACACGGTGTCGGGCAGGATCACGGCGATGCTGCCCTTGCCCTGGGCCGCGAGCGGCTTGAGCGTGGCCATGGCCGAGAACGTGTTGTTGATCTGGCTGAGCGAGAGCTGCGGCACCGAGGAGCTGCTGCTGCTACTCCCGGCGGAACTGGACGGTGAACTGCTGCCGCAGGCGGCGATGACGAGAGCCGCGCTGCCGGCCACGGCCGTCAGCGCCACTTTCTTGGTGACTGAATGCAAAGGAACCACCTCGCTGTGGGCGGGTACATGTCGGGACGTGCGGCCCGGTGACTTACGTCCGGCCGTCACACGTTCCCCGCTATCTGGGAAAACAGTAGGACTACAGAGATAAACAGGGCCGTAAATATCCCCGTAACGTTGTGAAAAAAGCATTAACAAAATTGAGGGATAGGCTATGGTGAGCGTTCACATTCGAAATTGTGTCCGGCGTGAGACTGCCCTGAGACCCGGCTGAGACCGGGATGACTTAGCCGGCCCGAATGTCACTCCCCGGCGATCCGGTAGCCGGCCCGGGGCTGGGTGAGGATCACCGGCTCGCTGTCGTCCGTCTCGAGCTTGGCGCGCAGCCGCCGGATGTACACCCGCACATACTCGGTCTCGGTCTCGTAGCCCCGGCCCCACACCCGGCGCAGCAGGTGCGCGTGGGTCAGCAGCTTTCCGCGGTTGATGGCCAGCTCGCGCAGCAGCGCGAACTCCGTGGGGGTGAGATGCACCGCCACCCCGTCCCGGCGGACCTGCTGGCTGCCCAGGTCGATCTCCACCTGGCCGATGGTGATCACGGGCGGGACGGTCTGCGGGGGATTGTCGGTGGGGCGGGTGCGGCGGAGCGTCGCGGTGATCCGGGCCAGCAGTTCCTCGATGCTGAACGGCTTGGTCAGGTAGTCGTCCGCGCCCATGTTGAGCGCGGTGACCTTATCCCGCTCGCCGCCGCGGGCGGAGACCACGATAATGGCGACCGGGGAACGCTCCCGGATCAGCTGGCACAACTCGAAACCGTCGACCTCGGGCAGCATGAGATCGAGCAGCACGATGTCGGGTTCCTCGGTCTCCAGCAGGTTCAGCGCGCGGAGCCCGTCGGCGGAGACGACGGTGTCGAAGCCCCGCACCGCGAGATTGGACCGGATCAGGTCCACGATGTTCGGGTCGTCCTCCACCACCAGGGCCCGGGTCGTCCCGACCTGCCTGAGCATGTCAGCGGGCTCCCCTCGCGGTGGCGGGCACGGTCCCGCCCGCCGGCCCGGTCTCCGCGCCGCCAGCCGGGGCGTCCGCCGCCGGGCTCTCGGGGTTCTCCACCGGCAGGAGGATCCGGAAGCAGGTGCCCTGGCCCTGGCCCGGCTGGACCAGCTCCATCTGGCCTCCATGGGCCTCGACGATGCCCCGGGCGATGGAAAGCCCCAGCCCGGACCCGGAGCTGGGGGACCGGTGGCGGCGCATCGGCTCGAACGGTGCCTGCGCCACGTCGGGAGGCATCCCGGGCCCGTTGTCGGCCACGCTCACCAGGACCGCATCCGGGCCGTCGGGCGCCGCCGTGACCGTGACCCGGGTGCCGGGGGGGTTATGGCCCACGGCGTTGGCCAGCAGGTTCACGAAGACCTGCTCGAGGCGGTCGTGGTCGGCCCAGATCGCGGGGAGGTCGGCCGGGCAGCTCACGCCCACCAGCTGCGCGCCCGAGGGGGGCAGGCACGCGATCGCGGCGTCGAGGACCAGGGGCATGTCACACCAGTCTCGCTGCAACTGCAGGATGCCGGATTCGATCGCGGAGAAGCGCAGCAGGTCGTCCACGAGGCGGCCAAGCCGGGCTGACTCGGCCGCGATCCGGGTCAGGAACCGCTGCTCGGACTCCCCGTCCCAGGTCACGTCGGTCTGGAGCAGGCTGGAGGCGTACCCGCGGATCGCCGTGAGCGGGGTGCGGAGCTCGTGGCTCAGCCGCGACAGGAAGCCGCGCTGCAGCTCCCGGGACCGGCGCAGCGCGGCGGTCTCCTGGTTGGCGTTCCAGGCCTCCTGCCGCTCCAGCGCCAGCCGCAGCGAGTGCGCGGCGTCCTCCAGCAGCGCCGCGGAGTCCGCGGGCAGCGGCCCGTCGTGCCACCGCGCGACCAGCGCGGCCTGGCCATCGGGTGCGGGGAAAGCCACGGACAGCAGCCGCTCATCGCCGTCGCGGCCGGGCTGCGCGGACACGTCCTGGCCAGCCCGGTCGAGGGCCGCCCCGGCGGCCCGCATGGCGGCCCGGGTCGCGGCGGCGGGCGGGCCGTCGTGCGCCCCGGTCTGCACGGGACTGTCCGGGCCGTCCAGGCTGGCCGCTGCCCGGCAGGCGGGCGGCGCGCCGGGCTGCTGGACGACCAGGGCTACCTCGTCGGCCTCCAGTCCCCGGCGCAGCAGCTGGAGGGCGATGCGCAGCCCGTCGGCGACGGGGGTCGGGCCGGCCAGGGTCTCCAGCATCTCCCGGATCGTCTCCAGAACCCGGTTGCGGGACGTGACCTGATCCAGCAGCTGGTCCCGCTCGATAGCGCTCGCCGCGTAGCCGGCGTACAGCGTGGCCAGGTCGAGGTCGTCACGCTGCGGCTTGCCCGCGGTGGCGCGGAACACGGTGATGACGCCGAGGAGCCCGCCGGGGCCCAGCACCGGAACCGACCAGGAGCTCGCGACCTTTGCCGACCTGGCCAGGTCGGCGAATTCCCTCCAGGCCGGCCCGGCCTGCACGTCCTCCTCGACGATGGGGCACTGCGCGGACGCGGCCAGCCCGACCGGGCCGCCGCCCGGGCCCAGCGGCAGCTCGGACCAGGCCGACAGCAGCGGGGCCGCCAGGCCCAGCGAGGCCGTGCACACCAGCCTGGAGTCGGCCAGGAGGTGGATGCACAGCCGCTCGCTGCCGAGCGCCGCGCCCAGAGCGGAGAGGATCAGCGCCAGGCTGGAGGATGGGTCCGCGGACACGAGCCGGTCGGTGAGACCGTGCAGCCGGGTCAGCTGCCGACGCGCCGACGCGTCCATCTCCTGGCCGGACAGCAGGGCCACGACGTCGCCGGGATGCACCTCGCTCGGTGCCACCTCCGCGATGAGCCGGCCGTGCCGCAGCACCGCGATGCGGTCGGCCAGCCGGAACATCTGGCTGATGTCGTGGCAGGCGAGCAGGATCGTGGTGCCTTGCGCGCGTACCCGCGCGATCAGCTCCTCCACGAGCACTGATTCCTGGACGCCCAGCGCCGCGGTCGGCTCGTCGAGGAGCAGCAGCGCCGGCCGGTGCGCCATGGCCCGGGCCACCGCGACCAGCTGGCGCTGGCCGCCGGACAGGGACCGCACCGGCCGTTCCGGGTCGTGCAGCGGGACGCCCAGGCGGTCCAGGATGGCCGCGGCGTCGGTGCGCATCTGCAGGCCCGACATCAGCTGGCGGCGGCGCTCGCGGCCGAGCATCACATTGGAGGCGATGTCCAGGTTGTCGCACAGGGCCAGGTCCTGCCAGACCACCGAGATCCCCTGGCGCTTGGCGCCCTGCGGGTCCGGCGGGACCGGCCGGCCATCGAGCGCGATCACGCCCGAGGTCGGGGCGATGTCCCCGGCGATGCACCGGATCAGGGTGCTCTTGCCCGCACCGTTCTCGCCGGCCAGGGCGACGAGCTCACCCGCCCGCACCGTGAGATCCACGCCCTCCAGGGCGGTCAGCGGGCCGAAACGGACCCGGAGGCCCGACACCGAGAGCTGCACGGGCGCCCGCGGCGCGGGGGCCCGCCGGCCGGGCGCTAGCGCAGGCTGCACGGGCTCACCTGGGGGCGGCCGGGGACGCTCATGGGTACATTCTCGCCGGCATCGTGGCAGCTCACTACCTATCGGGCAGCCCGGGTCCCGCGGCGCTTGGCCAGGGCGCCCTGCTGCGCGAGGCCGCCGGCTTCCGCTGACCGGCCCGGGCGGCGTCACCACTGTCGCCGCACCCCCGGTCAGAACAGCGCCTGATGGGCATGATCACTGTCATGTCCTACTCTGCGCTGACACACCTCGAATGCTCCCGCTGCGCCCTCCGGCACGACGCCGGCCAGGTTCAGGGCACCTGCTCATGCGGGTCGCCGCTGCTGGCGCGCTACGACATCGCCACGGTCAGCGCGCGGCTCAGTCCCGCGGAGATCGCGGCCCGCCCGCCGGACCTGTGGCGCTATCACGAGCTGCTGCCGGTCTGCGATCCTGGCCGGGTAGTGACCCTGGGCGAGGGCATGACCCCGCTGCTGGCCATGCCCCGGCTGGGCCAGGCGATCGGGGTGCCCCGGCTCTGGATGAAGGACGAAGGGCTCGCCCCCACCGGCACGTTCAAGGCCCGGGGTGCCGCGGTCGGCGTGTCCCGGGCCGCCGAGCTCGGGCTCACCGGGGTGGCCATGCCGAGCAATGGCAACGCGGGCGCGGCCTGGGCGACCTACGCGGCCCGCGCCGGGCTGCGCAGCCTCATCGTCATGCCCGCGGCGGCACCGCCGGTCACGTTCGCCGAGTGCACCGCGGCCGGCGCGGAGCTTTACCTGGTCGACGGGCTCATCGGGGACGCGGGGGCGATCATCGCCGGGGCACTGCCCGGCCGCCCTGGCTACCAGGACGTCTCTACCCTCCGGGAGCCGTACCGGCTGGAGGGCAAGAAGACCATGGGGTATGAGATCGCCGAGCAGCTCGGCTGGCGGCTGCCGGATGTGATCGTCTACCCGGCGGGCGGCGGGGTGGGCATCATCGGCATCCATAAGGCGCTGCGGGAACTGCGCGACCTGGGCTGGGTCGAGGGCACGCTGCCCCGGCTCGTCGCGGTGCAGGCCAGCGGCTGCGCGCCGATCGTGGCGGCGTTCGCCAGCGGCTCCGCCGAGAGCCAGCCCTGGCCGGACCCCCGGACTGTCGCCTTCGGTATCACGGTCCCGAAGGCGCTCGGCGATTTCCTGGTGCTCAGCGCGGTGCGCGGGACCGGGGGGACCGCCGTCGCCGTGACCGACGAGGCGCTGCTCGCGGGCCAGCGCGACACCGCGCGCCTGGAAGGCAGCCTGATCTGCCCTGAGGGAGCCGCCTGCGTCACGGCCGTCCGGCAGCTCCGCGAGTCCGGCTGGCTGGCGGCCAGCGATGAGGTTGTCGTGCTGAACACCGGAACCGGGCTGAAGTACCCCGGCCTGGTGGCCGTGGACCCGCCGGTGCTCGCGCCCGGCGACCTGCTCCCGGAGCCGGTGGCGGGACCCGCGCTGCGCGCCGGGTGAGCGCGCGGGCACGAAACCGCCCCGGCATGTATGTGCGGGCCGCTCCGGGGAAGCTGGCGGCCACGGGCCCCCCGGCTACAGGAGGTTGTTGCCCATGACCTACGGCGGCAGCGTCGCGCTCATCGTGATCGGCGCGATCCTACGGTTTGCCATCAGCTACTCGCCCGCGTCCGTGAACCTGCAGCTCATCGGGGTGATCTTGATGATCGCGGGCGCCGTCGGCCTGGTCGTCTCCCTGGTGTGGATGTTCGGGCGCAGGCGCCGGACCGTCACCACGACCAGGTCCCCGAACACCACCGAGGTGTACGAGGAGCGTCGCTACACCGAGCCACCGCTCTAAGCCGGCCAGCAGGCCGGGCAGTCCGGGCTCCCGGGACGGTGATCGGTCCCGGGAGCCTGCCATGCCAGCCGCCGCCGGTAGGTAGTCCCAGGTCACCGCAGGGTCGCAGCATAGAATCAAGATCCACGACGCGGGTCAGCCGGGGAGAGAGCATGGCGCGTTCCATCTGGTCGGGTTTCCTGAGTTTCGGGCTGGTGAACGTCCCGGTCGGGCTGTACCCGGCGACCGCGGACCAGACGATCCACTTCAACCAGCTGCACAAGGGCACCTCGCATCGCATCCGGTACAAGAAGGTTGACGAGGTCACCGGGGACGAGGTCAAGACCGAGGACATCGTCAGCGGGTTCCCGCTCGGCGGCGGCGAGTACGTTGTGGTCACCCGGGACGAGCTGAAGGAGGCCGCGCCGGGCAAGTCGGAAACGATCGAGATCAGCGACTTCGTGGACCTCGGCGAGATCGACCCGGTGCATTTCCGGCAGACCTACTACCTGGCGCCCCGCGGTAAGGGCGCGGACCGCGCGTACGCGCTGCTCCGCCAGGCCATGGACGAGACGGGCAAGATCGGCATCGCCACCATGGTCCTGCGGGACAAGGAGCACCTGGTCGCCGTCCGTCCCGGCGACGACGTGCTGATCCTGGAGACCATGTACTTCGCCGATGAGATCCGCTCACCCAGCGAGGAACTGGAGACGCTGCCCAAGGACGCCAGCTTCCAGGGCCGGGAGCTGGATGTGGCCAAGAGGCTGGTCGAGTCGCTCACGGTGCCCTGGGTCCCGGAGGACTACCAGAACACCTACCGGGCCCGGGTCGAGGAGCTCATCGAGCACAAGCGTGAAGGCGAGGCGGTGGTCTTCGAGGCGGAGCGGCCCAAGTCCAACGTCATCGACCTGATGGCGGCCCTCGAGGCGTCGGTCGCCAAGATGGGGCCGGGCGCGCCGGGAGGCGCGGGTGCCGCCGAAAGCGCGACCAGGGGCACCGGGGCCAGGGGCACCGGGACCAAGGGCACCGGGACCAAGGGCACCACGGCCCGGGGAACTGGCGACGCCGGGGGGCGGGGCGGCGGGGCCCCGGCCGCCCGCGGGCGCTCCCCGGCCGCGGAGACCGGGACGGCGGACCTGGAGGAGCTGCCCAAGCCGGAGTTGCTGGCCCGGGCCGCGGAGCTGGATATCCCCGGCCGCTCGAAGATGTCCAAGCCCGAGCTCATCAAGGCCATCCGGGCGGCCGCCCGGCCGAAACGGGGCACACGGAAGATTTCCTAGGAATCGCCAGGCCGCCGGCCTGGCGAGCTGCGAGTGTCGGCTGGTGGTGATAAAGCTGACTCGGAAGGAGCCGTGATGCCCGAGTCAGCTGTGATCACCGGGGCGTGCGCCGGGTGCCGGGGAGATCTTGAGCACTGCCATGGGACCGCGATCCTGCACGTCGACGGCGCGGCCGACTGCTCGGACGACCCGGACTGCCGGCTGACCGCCGACCTGCACCTGTTCGTGATCTCCTGCGCCGAGGTGGAGTGCTGCTGCGGCGATGCTGGCGGCCTCCCGGGGCTGGCCGGGGAACAGGCCGCCGCCTCCTGACCGCCCCCGGGGCCGCACTCCCGGCGAGCGGCCCGTATTAGCCTGGCCGCGACCATTCCGCAGGCGTATGCCCGCGGTGGGCCGGAAGACCGGACGGCCGCCGGGCCGCCGGCGCCGCCGGCCGCCGGGTCACGGAGAGGGGCGCCATGGCGGCCCAGCACACGTCCGGCCGGGATGTCCAGCCGGGCGGTGGCACCGGGGCGGCGGCACCGCCTTTCGACACCAGCGTGGCCCACCCGGCCCGGATCTGGGACTACTTCCTCGGCGGCAAGGACAACTTCGCCGCCGACCGGGCGGCCGCCCAGGGGGTCCTCGAGGTCATGCCGGCGATGGCGATGGTGGCCCGGGCAGGCCGCGCGTTCCTGGGCGCGGCCGTGCACTACCTGGCCGCCACCGGCGGGGTCAGCCAGTTCCTTGACATCGGGACGGGCCTGCCCACCGCGAACAACACCCACGAGGTGGCCCAGCGGGCCAACCAGCAGGCGCGGATCGTGTACGTGGACAACGACCCGATCGTGCTCTCCCACGCCCGCGCGCTGCTGACCAGCGGGCCACACGGCCGGACCGCCTACGTCAACGCCGACATCCGCGACACCGGCCGGATCCTGGCCGAAGCGGCACGGACGCTGGACTTCAGCCAGCCGGTCGCGGTGATGCTGCTGGCCGTGCTGCATTTCGTGCGCGATGCGGATGACCCGTACGCGATTACCTCCCGGCTGATGGAGGCCCTGCCCCCGGGCAGTTTCCTGGCCCTGTCCCACGCGACCCGGCGACATCGAGACCGGGCTGGTCTCGGCCGGGACCGAGCGGTACAACCAGCGCTCCGCGGTCCCGATCACGATGCGCACCCGGGACCAGGTGACCCGGTTCCTCGACGGCCTGGAGGTTATCGAGCCCGGCGTGGTGCCGCTGGGGCACTGGCACCCCGGGCCGCCCCAGCAATTCGATTCACCCGGGCTGCCCACCTACTGCGCGGTGGGCCGCAAGCCCTGACCTCCCGGTTACGGGACCGCGGAGGCCTGCGGCGTCGGAGGCGTGGTGTGGTGGCCCTGGAACAGGATCGACGCGATCTGGGTCAGCTTGTTGGAGCCGTACTTGAATCCGGCGTCCCCGACCCCGCCGAAACCCTCCAGGTTGTACATGATGGCCATCGTGTACTGCTGGCCCGGCCCGGCGAACCCGACGGTGTTGGTGATCCAGATATTGCCGTCCTGCTCCCAGCCGTCCTTATTACCCGGGTGGTTCTCCGGGCCCGCGCCCCACACGCCCCACTGCTGGTCGAGCGCGGCGACGTGCTGCAGCCGGTAGACGAGGTAGTTGCGGACGTTGGCCGGGGCGTCCTTGAGCACGTAATTGATCAGGTTGTCCAGGTCCTGGGGGGTGCAGTCCATGAAGCCCCAGTTGATATACGACGAGGTGAAATTCGCGTCATTCATCCCGAACGCCCGGATCCGGTTCAGGAAGCTGCTGTCCTCGTACTTGTTCCACAGGTAGTTGGCGTCGTCGTCGTTGCTGGTGTACAGCGCCTGGAACATGGCCTGCCGGTCGGCGCTGGTCAGGTCGATGCTGCCCGCGTCACTGCGCTGCAGGATGTCCGTCATCATGGCCAGCTTCATCGTGGACGCGGCCGGGTACGCGACGTCGGCGTTGGCGTTATGCCAGATCGCCCCGTTCTTCCGGTCGTAGATCACGATCCCGATGGACCCGGGCAGATGCCGCATGTAGGCCGCGGATCTCCTTGATGTGATTTCGCATCGTGCAGGGGAAGCCGGGCGCGTTCCGGGCACAGACCTGAGGCGTCGGGGTCGGGCTGGGTGAGGGAGTGGCCTGCCCGGATGCACTGCCCGTGGGCAGCGCCGCCGAATGCTGGCTGGCGGGCGTGAACATGCTGCAGCCCGCCACGGCCAGAGTCACGAAAAGTGAGCATGAAACTACGGGGAGCCACGTGCGGCGACGTGCTCGGGCAGCCGACCAATGCATGCCCGACAGGATACGAGCGACGGGGCGGTGGCGCGCGCATCAGCACCCTCCCCGGCGCGCCTGTTGCGGATTCTTGATGCGCCGCCCCATGTCTTCCTGATCCGGTTGCCGTCCGCTCAGGCCGGGTGTTCCTGCTGGTCGCCGGCCCACTCGGTGTGGAATGTGCCCGGCATGTCCACCCGGTGGTAGGTGTGAGCGCCGAAATTGTCCCGCAGGCCCTGGATCAGGGCGGCGGGCAGCCGGTCCCGGCGCAGGCCGTCGTAGTAAGCCAGCGAGGAGGAGAACGCCGGCGACGGGATGCCTGCCGCGGCCGCCTGGGCCACCACCCGGCGCCAGCTGTCCACCCCGCCCCGGACCGCGTCCGCGAAGTACGGCGCGACCAGCAGGCTGGGCAGCGCGGGGTTCTCGTCGTATGCCTCCCGGATCCGGTCCAGGAACCGGGCCCGGATGATGCAGCCGCCACGCCAGATCGTCGCCATCGCGCCCCGGTCGATGCCCCAGCCGTACTCCTCGCTGCCCGCGGCGATGTGGTCGAAGCCCTGCGCGTAGGCGACCACCTTCGACGCGTACAGCGCGCGGCGGACGTCCTCGACGAACGCGTCCCGGTCAGCTGATCCGGGGCGACACCGCCGTGCCGAACGCCTCGCGCGCGGCTTCACGCTGGTCCGCGTGGCCGGACAGGGCCCGTGCGAACGTGGCCTCGGCGATACCGGTGATCGGGATGCCCAGGTCGAGTGCGCTCTGGACCGTCCAGCGGCCGGTGCCCTTCTGCTCGGCCTGGTCGAGCACGACATCCGCGAACGGTTTCCCGGTCTCGGGGTCGGTGTGCGCAAGTACCTGCGCGGTGATCTGGATCAGGAACGAGTCCAGGTCTCCCTCGTTCCAGGTGCGGAAGATCCCGGCGATCTCGGCCGGGGAGGCCCCCAGGCCTGCCCGGAGCAGGTCGTAGGCCTCGGCGATGAGCTGCATGTCCGCGTACTCGATGCCGTTGTGCACCATCTTGACGAAGTGACCGGCTCCGTCGGGGCCCACATGGGTACAGCACGGCGTGCCGTCCGCCTGGGCGGCGATCGACTCGAAGATCGGGCCGAGCTTCTGGTAGGACTCCTTGGACCCGCCGGGCATGATGCTCGGCCCGTGAAGTGCCCCTTCCTCACCGCCCGACACGCCGCACCCCACGAAGTGCAGGCCGTGCTCGCGGAGGGCGGCCTCGCGCCTGCGGGTGTCCATGAAGTGGGCGTTGCCGCAGTCGATGACGATGTCCGCGTCGTCCAGCAACGGCACCAGCTCGTCGATGACCGCATCGGTGGGTGCGCCCGCCTTGACCATGATGATGATCGCCCGCGGCCGGCTGAGGCTGGCCACGAACTTCCCCATCGACTCGGCGGGCACGAACGTGCCCTCGTCGCCGTGCTCCCTGACCAGGCTGTCGGTCCGCTCTGGCGAGCGGTTGTGCAACGCCACGACGTACCCGTGCCGGGCCAGGTTGCGGGCCAGGTTACGGCCCATCACCGCCAGGCCTGTCACGCCGATGTCTGCGCTGCCCTGCTGTGTCATGCGTGGCTCCTCGGAGGTCTCGTCCCCAGGCCGCGAGGGTAGCCCGCCAGGCGCGGACATAAGGCCCGGCCCGGGTATTGGCATGTGCCCCACGGCGCGGTCATCCCGTCCTCAGACGACATTACCCAGGCCCGCCGGCCCGGCCCGGGGTGCCCGGGGAGGCAGGCCGTGCCGGGGGGCAGGCAGGCCGTGCCCGGGTGGTACCCCCTCAACCGCCGGGTCAGGCCGCGTGGCGCGGCAGGCTAGCGTGACAGGCGTGGCAATCCGTGACCAGCGTCCGCCGTCGCCCGCGTCCCGGCTCCCGGGGTTCCGCGCTGATCCCGCCCGGGGCCGGGTGTTCACCACCGTCCGCGAGGTGCGCAGCACGGACGTGATCCCCGCGGGCCGGCTGCGGCTCGACGCGCTGGCCCGGTACCTCCAGGCGGCCGCCGAAGACGATGTCAGCGACACGGGGCAGGACGGGTCCTACGTCTGGCTCCTGCGCCGCGTGACCCTGGCCATCCGCGGATACCCTGCGCACCGGGAGCGAATTTCGTTGCGGACCTACTGCTCAGCCACAGGCCCGCGGTGGGCCGAGCGCACCACGACCGTGGGCGGGGCGGGCGGGGATCTTATCCAGTCCACCGCGATCTGGGTCGCCGTCTCGGCGCGGGACGGGCGGCCGGTCCCGCTGGGCGAGTCGTTCCAGCGGGTCTACGGGCCCTCGGCTGGTGGCCGGCAGGTCTCGGCCCGTCTGTCCCACCCGGGGCTTCCCGGCTACGCGGCGGCGCGGCCCTGGCCGCTGCGCGCCGCGGACTTCGACACCGCGGGCCATGTCAACAACGCCGTCCACTGGGCGGCCGTGGAGGACGAGCTGGCTGCGATGGACTGGCTGCCCGGCCACGCCGAGCTCGAATACCACCGGCCTATCATGCCCGGCGCCGAGCCGGAGCTGATGACCAGCCAGGAACCCGGGGAGCTGCGGGCCTGGCTGCGCGAAGGCTCGCAGCGGCTCGCCTCCGCCTGGCTTGCTGCCGCAGGAACGCGCTGACCACGGCGGTGAAGCCGGCCGGGTCCTGCCAGGACACCAGATGACCAAGCCCGGGGAAGGTGACCAGCTGGGCCCCGGGGATCCGGCCTGCCAGCAGCCGGCCGTTGCGCGGATCGACCACGGTGTCCGCGGTGCCCGCAGCCGAGGCCCTGGATCAGCACCAGCCGCGGCCACCAGCAGCAGCGGCCGCGGAGCTCATAGGCGATGCGCAGGCCGCCGTGTGACGCGAACCGGGTGCCGCCCGGCCGCGCGGGCCATCGTGTCCTGTGCACATCGCCCTCCCGGGCACGTCGGGTCCCCTGGCTTGCTCACCCGGCTGGCTGGACAGGTACGGGAATGGACCGGAAATGGGCTCGAAATGGGGTTTTGTGCCTGAAGTTCGCCCATCCCGGTGGCCCGGGAAGGCGGACCGGATTTGGCTCGCGCTTTACACTGGGAGTAGCGACCTGATGCTGGCCGGTGGCGTGGCGGCAGAGCCGCGCAGCTGGCCCGGCGGGTCGGGAGGCGGAGCGATGACGTCCGGGATCAGCGTGGTCACAGCGTGGGCGGGGGCCGCATCCGCATCGAACAGCTTCACCATCACTGACGCGGTCGTGATCTTCGTGGTGGTGGTCGTCCTGCTGATAGTGGGCGTGGCCTTCGCAGGGCGGCGAACCCGGCTGCTGGTCAGCCGGCCCCGGCTGCGGTCCTCCCACAGCCGGCGGGTACGCCGGGCCGCCCTCGAGGATGTCGAGGAGATCGAGCGGGATGCCCGGTTGCACGGCCGGTACCGGGGCGGCCGGGAAGTCCCGGGCCGCAGGGAAGAAAACGACGACCTCTAAGGCCGGCGGCGGCCCCGCTGGGGGAAACCCTCAGGGCCGGTTCGGCAGGCGGCGCCACACCAGCCAGCCGAGGCCGGTCAGTACCACCAGGCTGGCCACCACGATGCCCGCAACAGCGCCGCCGGACAGGCCGCCCGCAGGCGCGACGCTGGACGCGTTCTGGCGCGCGGTGGCCTGCGCCGACGGCGCCGTGCTGGCTGGTCCCGTGCTGGCCGGGCCGGCGCTGGACGCCCCGCTCCCGGGCACGCCCGCCCGGAACGCGTACACCCGGTTCCGGGCCGGGGCCAGCAGGAGGCCGGCGCCGACGCTGGGCGTGGGGAAGTGGTTGGCGTCCGTGCCGGAGGGCCCGTTGAGGGGGGCCTGCCGCCGGACGTGACCGGTCCGCGGATCGAGGCCGTACAGCCACCCGGCCTGGCTGATCGTCCAGACCAGGCCCCCGGCCACGATCGGCGGCCCGCCGCCGATATGCGAACTCCACAGCAGCCGCAGCCCGGGCGGGGACGCGGTGGCGCGGACCGCGAGAATCCCGGTGACGCAGGGCAGGAACACGGTGCTGCCAGTCACCGCGGTGCCCCCGTCTATGTTCGCGCTGCACACGGGCGGGGTGTAAGCCAGCTGGCCGCCGATGCCACCGAGATGCGCGCCGTCGAGCAGGTAGGCGATCCCGGACTTCCCGGCGATCAGCACCTGGCCGCCGGGCAGCAGCGCCGGCCCGGCCGACAGGTCGAGGTCCCGGGAGTTGTCCGACGCCCAGCTGGCCGGCGCGAAGTACTGCAGCAGCCGCATCGAGGGCGACAGTTCCAGCACCGATTCGCTGTCGTCGTAACCGCGCGAGGCCTGGTACACCGAGCCGTTGCCGACGCTGACCAGGACGTGGCCCGCGCTGTCCACGGCCGGGGCGGCGCCGCCCATCCAGACCGCGCCCTGCGACTGGCCAGGCTTCCCGTCCACGGTGAACATGGCCGGCGTCCCGCCGGTCTCCGGCACCGACACCACCCGCCCGCGGTAGGTGGAGCAGTCCCCGTCGTTGCCGCCGAAGCCGAACACCACGCGGCCGCCGGCCAGATTCAGCCCGGTCCGCTGGAGCAGCGCCGCAGTGTCCGCCCCCGGCGGGTCCACCTCCCTGGTCATCTCGACCTGGCCGGTCGCCGTGCTCAGGCCGGCCAGCACATGGGCCGGCCGGCCAGCCACCTCCTCGTCGGCCACCACGAAGATCTCGCGCCGGGCCGGGTCGATGACCGGGGTGCCGGTGATCCCGACCGTGGGGGCGATGTCTCCGCACGGCAGCGAGCTGGCGGGCACGGGGGTGGCCAGGTGCCGCGACCAGGCCACCTTCCCGGTCACGGGGGACAGTGCGTACACGGTGTCATTCTCGGTGGCCACGTAGATCCGGCCCGCCGACACGAGCGGCTCACCGTAGATCTGCCCGTCCAGCGCGGGTGAGGCCCACGCCGGGGCCGCGGTGGCCACCGTGCCCGGGAGGGCGGACACCCCGTGGCCGGCCGGGTCGCCGTGGTACACGGTCCAGGAGCCGGGGCCGGGGGAGGAACCGGCCCGGGCCGATGCGGGAGCGGCGGGACTGGCCGTGGCCGCGCCGGCCGTTCCGCCCGCGGTCATCCACAGCGCGGCGGCGAGGGCAGCGAGCCACCCGGCCGTCCGCACCGCCTGGCTGCTGCGCATCGTCACAGACTAGCCACGGCCCCGTGCAGTTACCCGGGACCTGTGCCGCCTTTGCCCGGGTGGCAGCCGGAATTACTGTCGGGGGGCACGTCAAGGGCGGGATTACGGTCGAAGAACCCGGACGGCTTGAGCCAGAATGACACGGTGTCCACCGGCATGATCGGCCAGTCCTCGGGCCGGGTGATGTGGTGGATGCCGAATACGTACCAGAGCACGACGTCGGTGTCCTGGATCGGGCGGTTCTGCGCGGTCCAGACGGGCAGCCCGGAATCCGCCGCGCTCTGGGTGGGGAAGTCGCCGCACGGCCAGCGCTCGCCGGGGTCGTAGGGGGTGACCCAGAGCGTGTGCCCGATCACCCCGGCGCGCCGCAGCACGGCGGACGAGCGGTCCATCAGCGCCGGGAAGGCCCCGCCGGGCACCAGCTTGTAGGCGGTCGGGGTGCCGAGCGAGTTCGGGGTCCCCTCGCTCACGACCTTCCAGCCTCGCTGGGTCCCCCAGTCGTAGTCCTGCTTGCCCTCCGCCTCGGTGCGCAGCGGGGTCTGCCGGAGCACCAGCCCCAGCCGGTACGGGTCGGACGGTCCCGGCCCGGCCGGCTCGGAGTCGACCGCGTACACCGTGTTCGCCCGCCCGTCCACGTCGAGGTCCAGCCGGGCCACGATGAAATGCTGGTGGAAAGGCGCGTAGGTGCGCTCGTCAACCAGCGTGCCGTACGGCGGCTGCTGGCCGCCGGCGAAGCTGGACGTGACCATGATCCCGGTCGCGCGGACCTCGCACTCGATGTTGCCGTCCTGGTAGAAGCGCCAGTAGACCAGGTACTCGTAGTTGGCCACCGTGACGTGGAAGGACACCACGAGCCGCCGCGCCCGCCGGACCTCCGGGCCGAACTCGTGGTCCACGTGCTTCCACAGCACGCCGTTGTCCTCCTCGTGAATGCAGATGGCGTGCGGGATGCTGCGCGGCTCGCCCGCCGTGTCGTGGACGACCGCGTCGACGTAGGTGATCTCGCCGAGGCAGTCACACCCCCGCTCGAGTGAGGTGGTCATGAACCCGAGCCCCCACTCGCCGATGTCGAACGCGGTCCGGCGGAAATGGTCGGGAGTCGGATCGCGGTAGGGCACCACCATCTCCGCGAACGAGAGCCGGTGCGCCACGGGCCGCAGCCGCCCGGCGTCGCGGAACCCGACCGTGTGCAGGACCAGGCCTTCCCGGTAGTTGAAACCGAGCCGCACCTCCCAGTTCTGCCACTGCAGCAGGTTCCCGTCCAGGCGGAACGAGACGCCGTCGGCCTGGGTGATCTCCAGCGGGGCCACCTCGCGCAGCGGCACCGGGATCAGCTTGGGCAGGTACTCGCCCATCACCTCGGGCAGTGCCTCCCCCGGGGCCTCCCCGGGGCCGGAAGTGTCGTCGATCTCCAGGAGCGCCATCTGGTTCAGGTCGATGACCGGATGCAGCCCGCTGAGGTGGTGGGCGTAGGGGTTGCCGTGCTCACTGCCGCGGTACCAGACGTCCGCCCAGCCCAGCCGGCGGCCACGGTAGCGTGGCGGCACCAGGTCCGCGCCGAAGGCCCACAGATCCGTGAGGATGCGAGAACGATCAGTGATGCCGCGCCGGGCGAGTGCCGCCGCCAGTTCCGGGTTGCCGCGCAGCATCTCGTCGCACTCGTGCCACTCGTCCAGGGTGATGTTGGGCTGCTTTCCGGGCAGCGGCTCCCAGGCGGCGACGGCGCCGGTGTCCAGCGACACCACGGCGCGGTAGGCATGGCCGTCGTCCCGGTTCCAGCACACCACCAGCGCCTCGCGGGGTGGCGCCTCGCCAGGCCCGGGGCTCAGGGCGTCCTTGGCCGGCTCGCGCAGCTCGATCGAGGCGATCCGCCAGCGCGTCCCGACCCCCCGGTCCCGCCGCAGCACCGCGGCGGCCTGCCGGAACTCCGCGGCACTGAGCGGGTCGAGCGGGTGCCGTGCCTGCCCGGGCTGCTCCTGGGTGCTCACCATTCGCCTCCACGCGTGCGCTGCGCCCGCCCGTCTCCCGGCCCGGGGTACCGCTCAGCCAGCCTGACCTGGTCACGTAACGTGATTCCCCTCCGGGTGGCCTCTTGATCCAGTTTGAGGAGACCTCCTTGCCCCGCAAGCCCGCCCGGCCGGCCGGGCCGGTCGGGTTCGACCTGGACCTGACCCTGATCGACTCCCAGCCCGCGATCATCGCGGCGTGGGGCGAGCTCGCCCGGGAGACCGGGGCCCGCATCGACCTGGACTCCGTCACCGCCCGGATGGGCGTCAAGCTGGAGGACGAGGTGGCCCGCTGGTTCCCGGCCGGGGACCGCGACGAGGCCGCGGCCAGCTACCGGAGGCATTACGTGCGGCTGGCCCCGGATCTGACCGCGCCGCTGCCCGGGGCGGCCGAGGCCCTCGCGGCCGTCCGGCGGGCCGGCGAGCGGGCCATCATCGTCACCGCGAAACACCCGGTCTCGGTCGGGCCCAGCCTGGCCGCCGCGGGCCTGCAGGCCGACGGCCTCTACACGCATGTCTACGGGCCGGAGAAGGCCGCCGTGCTGAGCGAGGTCGGCGCGGCGGTCTACGTCGGTGATGCCCCGGCCGACATGGGCGCCGCGGTCGCGGCGGGTGCGCACGCGGTCGGGGTGACCACCGGCTCGTTCGGCGCCGCGGACCTGCTGGCGGCGGGGGCCGGGCTGGTCCTGGCCTCGCTGCTGGAGTTCCCGCCCTGGTACAGCGCCTACCGCGCCGGCTGGCTTGGCTGCCCCCGGTAGCCTGTCCGGCGTGCTGGAACAGGTGAGCGTCACCCGGTACGTGACCCCGCTGCGGGAAGGGGGATCGCTGCCTGCCCTGGTCGAGGCCGACGACCTCGGCACCTACGTGCTCAAGTTCCGCGGCGCCGGCCAGGGGCCGAAGGCGCTCGTGGCGGAGATCGTCGGCGGGGAACTCGCCAGGCGCCTCGGCCTGCGCACCCCTGACCTGGTCCTCGCCTGCCTGGACCCGCGGATCGCTGCTACCGAGCCCGATCCGGAGATCCAGGACCTGCTCCGGGCCAGTGAAGGGCTGAACGTCGGGGTCGACTTCCTGCCCGGGTCGGCCGGCTTCGACCCCGCCGGCTGGCCGGTGGACGCGGAATTCGCCAGCAGCGTGCTGTGGCTCGACGCGCTGATCCAGAACGTCGACCGGACCTGGCGCAACCCGAACCTGCTGGTCTGGCACCGTGACGTCTGGCTGATCGACCACGGGTCGGCGCTGTACTTCCAGCACAACTGGGCCGCCGCCCGCCCGCTGGCGCCGTTCGACGCGCGGGATCATGTGCTGCGCCGGGCCGCGACCCGGCTTCCCGCCGCGCACCAGGCCCTGGCCCCGCTGATCACGCCCGCGCTGCTGGATGAGGTGCTTGACCTGGTGCCCGCCGCGTGGTTCGGTGACGGGCGGCCCGGGGACTACGCCGCTCACCTCGCCGAACGCGCTCCCCGGGTGCTGGAGGTGATCCGCTGATGGGCACGGGCACCGAGGCCTTCGAGTACGCGGTGATCCGCGTGGTGCCGAGGGTCGAGCGCGGGGAGGCGATGAACGCCGGGGTGATCCTCTACTGCCAGCAGCACCGCTACCTCGGCTGCCGGATTTTCCTCAACGAGGACCGGCTGCGGGCGCTCGACCCGGCCACGGATATGGCGGCGGTGGCGGCTGCCCTGGATGCCCTGGAGGAGGGCTGCCGCAGCGGCCCGGTGGCGGAGCAGCCGCCGGGGGCGAGGTTTCGCTGGCTCACGGCCACGCGCAGCACGATCGTGCAGCCCGGCCCGGTGCACAGCGGCCTGACCGCCGACCCCCAGGCCGAACTGGACCGGCTCTTCGACGATCTGGTCCGCTGACGGGACGGCGCCGCAGCGGGCCGGTAGCCTGCGGTGGTGATCGATCACATGGGTGTCCAGGTGGCCGACGTCGGGGCATCGGTCGCGTTTTACCTGAGTGTTTTCGGGCCGCTCGGCATGCGCGAGGCGATGCGATTCCCGGCCGGGCCGTCCTTCGTCGTCGGCCTGGCCGGGCCGGAAGGCCCGCCGGAATTCTGGCTCAGCCCCGCCCAGGGCACGGAGACCAGGGAACTGCATGTCGCGTTCCGTGCCCCCGGCCGTGACGCCGTGGACGCCGTGCACGAGGCCGCGGTCGCGGCGGGGGCAGAGGTGCTGCACGCCCCCCGCGAGTGGCCCGAGTACCACCCGGGTTACTACGGCGTGTTCCTGCGCGATCCCGACGGCCACAACGTGGAGGCCGTGTACCACGGCGGCTAGGCGGGCAACCGTGTTCCCCGGGCGGCCGTGACCCCGGCCCGGGATTACCCCGGGCTTCCCTGATGTTAGTTTTATTCAAGCAACTATTAATCCGGGGGACGGGACTGCCCGGCCGCAGGACGCGCGCCGGGAAAAATCCGTTTAGGGAAGGGCAGGCATGCGGGTCTCCTCAGCCGAGCCGGGAAACTCTGCGCAGCTCAACGGCCACCACGAACCCAGCGGCCAGCACGGGCCAAACGGGATCCTGCACCGCGGCGCGGGCCTCGCGGCCCAGCCTCCCGGTCAGCACTACAAGTGGATCGCGCTGTCCAACACCACGCTCGGCGTGCTGATGGCGACCATCAACGCCTCGATCATGCTGATCGCGCTGCCAGACATCTTCCGCGGCATCGCCGTCAACCCGCTGCAGCCGGGCAACACCAGCCTGCTGCTGTGGATGATCATGGGCTATCTGGTCGTCACCGCCGTGCTGGTGGTCAGCTTCGGCCGCCTCGGCGACATGTTCGGCCGGGTCCGGATCTACAACCTGGGCTTCGCGGTGTTCAGCGTGTTCTCGGTGCTGCTGGCGCTGACCTGGCTGCACGGTTCCGCCGCGGCCTGGTGGATCATCGCGGGGCGCATCTTGCAGGGCGTCGGCGGGGCCATGCTGATGGCCAACTCGGGCGCGCTGCTCACCGACGCGTTCCCGGCCAACCAGCGCGGCCTGGCGCTCGGGCTGAACCAGGTCGCGGGCATCGCGGGCTCGTTCATCGGGCTCATCCTCGGCGGCCTGCTGGGCCCGGTGGACTGGCGGCTGGTGTTCCTGGTGTCGGTGCCCTTCGGGGTGTTCGGCACCTTCTGGGCCTACCTCAAGCTCCGCGAGCTCGGCGTCCGCCGGCCCGCCCGGCTCGACTGGGCGGGCAATGTCACCTTTGCCATCGGGCTGATCGCCGTGCTGGTCGGGATCACCTACGGAATCCAGCCCTACGGCGGGCACACGATGGGCTGGACCAGCCCGTTCGTGCTGACCGCCATCATCGGCGGACTCGCCGTGCTGGCCGTGTTCTGCGTGGTGGAGACGCGGGTCGCGGAGCCGATGTTCCGCCTGCCGCTTTTCAGGATCCGGGCCTTCACGGCCGGCAACCTGGCCAGCCTGCTGTCCTCGCTCGGCCGGGGCGGCCTGATGTTCGTGCTGATCATCTGGCTCCAGGGCATCTACCTGCCGCGGCACGGCGTCAGCTTCAGCCAGACGCCGCTGAAGGCCGGGATCTACATGCTGCCGCTCACGGCCGGCTTCCTGATCGCCGGGCCCATCTCGGGCTGGCTGTCGGACCGCTTCGGGGCCCGTCCGTTCGCCACCGGCGGCATGGTCGTGGCCGCGGCCTCGTTCGTGATGCTGGAGATGCTGCCGATCAACTTCACTTACTGGCAGTTCGCGATGATCCTGCTGCTCAACGGTCTCGGCATGGGCCTGTTCGCCTCGCCGAACCGCGCCGGGATCATGAACAGCCTGCCGCGGGAGAGCCGCGGGGTGGGCGCGGGCATGAGCGCCACGTTCCAGAACTCGGCCATGGTGCTGTCCATCGGCATCTTCTTCACGCTGATCATCCTGGGCCTGGCTTCCTCGCTGCCCGCCGCGCTCAACCACGGCCTGGTGGCGCAGGGCGTGCCGCACGCCGATGCGGCCCGCATCGCGGCCCTGCCCCCGGTCTCGGTCATGTTCGCGGCCCTGCTCGGCTACAACCCGGTGCAGACCCTGCTCGGCCACGCCCTGACCAGGCTGCCGGCCAGCCACGCCGCGTACCTGACCGGGCGGAGCTTCTTCCCGGCCCTGATCTCGCCGGCGTTCTCCAACGGCCTGCACATCGCGTTCGACTTCGCCATCGCGGCCTGCCTCATCGCCGCCGTCGCCTCGCTGCTGCGCGGCCGCCGGTACGTGCACGAGGAGCATGGGCCCGGTGCGCCGTCCGGTGTCCCGTCCGGGGATCTCGGCGGCGGCGGCACCGGGCTCCCCGGACGGGCGTTTACTCCCCGGGCCGGAACTCCCCCGGCCGGTGTGGTCAGGGGACCACGGTGAACGGCCGCATCATGTCGTTGTCCTCGTGCTCGACGATGTGGCAGTGGTGCACGTACTCCTGCGGCCCGGTGGTCCCGGCGGGCAGGTCGAACTTCGCCCGGATGGTGGCGAAGGTACCGGGGTTGACCTTCACGGTGTCCTTGAAGCCCCGCTCATCGGGGCCCGGTGCCACCATCGGCCCGGTGGCGAACGGTTCCGGGCTGATCCCGCCCGGCACCCCCGCAGGGCCGCCGTACTTCTTCTGGTAGGCGGCGGTGTCGAACGGCGTCCGGCCGATCACCTGGAAGGTGACCAGGTGCACGTGCATCGGGTGGGTGTCCGGGGTCATGTTGACGTAGACCCAGTCCTCCACGGTGCCGGCCTTCGGCGTCTCTGTTACCGGTGCCTGCATGAAATGCAGGCCGCTCAGGTTCAGGTACCAGCTGGCCGTCTCCGCGCCGATCTCATTCAGCGTGATGTAGCGGGTCCTGACTGGATGATGCAGGTCAGCCAGGCGGCCGGGGAGGCTGGACGGGACATGCCGCGGCCCCCGGTGAGTGACGGTGGTGCCGACCCGGATCTGCATGACCGCGCTCAGCGGGGGCGCTGGCGTGGAAACGGGAGCTTCCGGGGTACGGTTCCTCAGCTCCAGCGTCCGGCCCTCGAGTCCGCGGAAGTCGACCAGCAGGTCGGCCCGCTCGGCCGGCGCCAGGACCAGCTGCCGGATGGGCACGGGGCCGTCCCACAGGCCGCCCTCTGCGCCGATCTGCCACATCTGCGGGCCGCCGAATCCCAGGCTCATGATCCGTGCGTTGCACCCGTTCAGCACCCGGAAGCGGTACATCCGGGGCTCGACGTCGAGGTAGGGCCACACCTTGCCGTTGACCAGCATGTGGTCGCCGAAGTACTCGCCGATCCAGGTCACGCCGGGGATGTCGCTGACCGGGTACAGGAACTTCCCGTCCGGGCGGAACTGGCGGTCCTGGATCACCAGGGGTATCTCATAGGCCCCGCCGGGGACCCCGAGCGGGTTGGGTTCGGTCCCGGTGTCGTGAGCGTCCCGGATCAGGTACGCGGCCGCCAGGCCGGCGAACACGTCCAGCCGCGTGGCCCCCATCCCGTGGTCGTGGAACCAGCGCAGCGAGGCCGGCATGTGGTCCAGGTCGTTGCCGTACTGGACACGCTGCGTGTCGCCCTGGCCGAACCCGTCGGGGGTCACGGTCGGGTTGCCGTCGTCGGCAGCGGGCACGAAGCCGCCGTGCAGGTGGGTCATCAGCCGCACCTGCCTGCCCTTCGGCGTCAGCCGGGTGTCCACCGGGATCCAGTCCGGGTAGGTCCGCGGGAGGGCATTGGTGTAGCTGACACCGACCGGCGTACCGCTCTCCGCGGCCAGCACCATGCCGAACGAGCCGGCCTGCCCGGCCAGCCCGGAGCCGTCGTCATAGGCCCAGACCGTCGTGGGCGGCAGGTCGGGATGCAGGCGGCGCTTGATCTCGCGCTGGGTGAACGAGTACTGATTGGTCCCGCTCGGGGTGGCGACCACGATCCCGTTCCCGGGGACCGGCAGCGGCTCGCGGAACTTCCGCAGCCGGCCGCCGGACAGGGCAGAAGCCGGGCCGCGCGCTAAACCGCGGGCCAGCCCGCGCTGGGCTGCGGCCGGCAGCGCCAGCAGGGCGCCCGCGCCCACGCTGTATTGCAGGAACCGCCTGCGAGTCGTATCCGTCATTGTGTCTGCCGCCTAACGGGCCTGCTGGCCATGGCCGGGATTCGGGTTACCCGGTCGGCGGCTCCGCCATTTCTCAGCCGGACGCGCCATTCCTGTCCACCGACGCCGGACTTTGGGTCCCTTCGGGCATCTTCAATGGCGCTGCCCTTATTGGACGTCGGCTGGCCCGGGGCGGGCAGGGCCTATTGACCGGCCGCCCCGGGCCTTAAGCCCCGGGCCTTAAGCCCCGGGCCTTAGGGCCCGGGCATAACGCCCCGGCCGCGTGTTCCCCGGGATCGGCTAGCGGCGGCTCCCGGCGTCAGCCGCGAGCCGGTGCAGCGCCGCGGCCAGCAGGTCGACCTCGCCGCAGGTGTTGTACATGGCCAGCGACGCCCGCACCGTCGACTCCAGCCCGTAACGGCGCAGGATCGGCTGGGCGCAGTGGTGCCCGGCCCGGACCGCGATGCCCTCCTGGTCCAGTGCCGAGCCGACGTCCTCCGGCCGGTATCCGTCCAGGACGAAGGACAGCACGCTGGCTTTCGCCGGCGCAGTGCCGATCAGGCGGAGACCAGGTACGGCCTGCAGTTCCCCGAGGGCGTAGCCGAGCAGGTCGTGCTCGTAACGGGCGATGGCGGGCAGGCCGGTCTGGCGGACGAAATCGAGCGCGGTACCGAGGGTGACAGCATCGCCGATGCTCCCCGTTCCCGCCTCGAACCGGGCCGGCGGCCCCTGGTAGGTGGTCCGCTCGAACGTGACGTCCCGGATCATGTTCCCGCCACCCTGCCAGGGCGGCATCGTCTCCAGCAGCTCGGGCTTGCCGTAGAGCACCCCGATGCCGGTGGGCGCGAACACCTTGTGCCCGGAGAACACGTAGAAATCGGCGTCCAGGCCGCGTACATCGGTGGGCAGGTGCGCGACGGCCTGGGCGCCGTCGATGAGCACCCGCGCCCCGGCCCGGTGCGCCCCCTCGATCACCTCGCTGACCGGCACGATCGTGCCCAGGGTGTTGGACACGTGCGATACCGCGACCAGGCGGGTGCGGTCGCTGAGCAGACCGGTGTAGGCGTCGAGGAGCAACTGGCCTTCGTCGTCCACCGGGATGACCTTCAGCGTGGCGCCGACCTGCTCGGCGAGCTGCTGCCAGGGCACGATGTTGGCGTGGTGCTCCAGGTGCGAGATCAGGATCTCGTCGCCGTCCCGGATGTTCTGGCGCCCCCAGGCCTGGGCCACCAGGTTGATCGCCTCGGTGGCGCCCCGGGTGTAGACGATGGTGTCGCTCGACGGTGCGCCGATGAAGTCCGCGATCGTGGCCCGGGCGGCTTCGTACGCGTCGGTCGCCCGCGCGGCCAGGGTATGCGCCGCCCGGTGGATGTTGGAGTTCTCGTGCGCGTAGAAGTAGCTCAGCCGATCGATCACCACCTGCGGTTTCTGTGTCGTGGCCGCGTTGTCCAGCCAGACCAGCTGCCGCCCGTTGATCCGCTCGCTGAGGATCGGGAACTGGCGGCGCACGGTCTCGACGTCGAACAGCGCGTCCGGGCTGGCCGGGTACGCGGCCGGCCCGGCGGTGGCCGGCCCGGCAGCTGGCCCGGTGGCCGGCGGCTCATCGACGAAGTAGAAGGACGGCGCGGCCAGGCCACCGCCGGGCGGCACGAAGGCCGGCCCGGGCCATTCTGGCGGGGTGCTGAGCAGTTCCGGCGGATTGGTGGCCAGCCCCGGCGCAGCGATGGGTGATGGTGGCGCGAAGCCGGCGACCGCTGGCTGTGGCGGCGGCTGGGCCGCGGGCGCCGGCTGGGCCGCGTGCGGCGGCTGGGCCGGCGGCTCCATGCGGTGGATGGGGGGAGCCGGTTCCACGGGATGCGCGGCGGGCGGCGGCTCCACGGGGTATACGGCGGCCGGCGGCTGGCCCGGGAGTTCACGGAAGAACTCGTTGGCCAGCCGGGTCAGTGCCGCCTCGTCGGGCAGCCCCGCGGAAAGCGCGCCCATGCCGTCACCGGTAGGTGTGGTCGTATTCATGGAACTTGCCCACTTCGACGTCGTCGAGCACCGCGACCGCGTCCGGGGTGAGGACCGCCAGCGAGCAGTACAGCGAGATCAGGTAGGAGGCGATGGCGTTGCGGTTGATGCCCATGAACCGCACCGAGAGCCCGGGGCCCCGTTCTCCGGGGAGGCCTGGCTGGTAGAGGCCGACGACGCCCTGCCGCTGCTCGCCGACCCGGAGCAGGAGGACCCGGGTCTTGCCGTCTTCCAGCGGAACCTTGTCGGAGGGGATGACCGGCACGCCGCGCCAGGTGATGAACTGCGACCCGTACAGGCTGGCCGTGGCCGGCGGCACTCCGCGCCGGGTGCATTCCCGGCCGAAGGCGGCGATGGCGGCGGGGTGGGTCAGGAAGAACGCGGGTTCCTTCCACACCTTCGTGATCAGCTCATCGAAGTCGTCCGGGGTGGGCGGCCCTACCACGGGGGTGATGTGCTGCACGTCAGCGGTGTTGGCCAGCAGGCCGTAATCGGCGTTGTTGATCAGCTCGCTTTCCTGCCGTTCCTTGATGGTCTCGATAGTGAGCCGGATCTGCTCGCCAATCTGGTCGTACGGGCTGCTGTACAGGTCTGAGACCCTGGTGTGGATGTCAACCACAGTTGATACTGAGCTGAGGAAATACTCCCGGGGAGTCTCCTCGTATTCGACGTAGGTCTGCGGGAGTTCGGATTCGTCGCGGGGAGGACAGGAGATCTCGACTGTCTCCGGGTGCTTGACGCGGTTCAGCCGGTAGATGCCCGCCTCGACCGGCACCCACTGCAACAGCCTGGTCAGCCACCGTGGGGTAATGGTATCCAGCTGCGCGGTGGTCTTGGTGGCATTGGCCAGCTGGCGTGCTGCGGCGTCACTGAGCGCCAGGTTGACAGGTTCCTCGGTTGGCATTTCATTTCCTTTCCCTTTACTTTATGGCAAGGTCATTTTGCTGCCACTGAGTCACCATCGAGCGTGTGACGTTTATGAATTATCTGCCAGAGGCTAATGGCGCCGGAAGGGCGGACCTCCGGGAGTCACTTCAGGACCTTTGGTCCTGGATTCCGGGACCAGCAGGCGGAACACTCGGGACGAGACTGCGCTTTCATTCTGAAACAGAAGTAAATGGCCAGAAAACTGGCGCAATCGCCGCCCAGGCACTGGCCGCTCATGGGAAGGACGGGCAATGAGGATTGCCGAGGACATCACCGGGCTGATCGGGAACACCCCGCTGGTGCGGTTGCAGCGGGTGACCGACGGGGCCGGTGCCCAGGTCGTGGCCAAGCTGGAGTTCTTCAACCCGGCGAATAGCGTCAAGGACCGCATCGGCGTGGCGATGATCGACGCGGCCGAGCGCGGCGGGCTGATCCGGCCGGACACCATCATCCTGGAGCCGACCAGCGGAAACACAGGCATCGCGCTGGCCATGGTGTGCGCCGCCCGCGGCTACCGCTGCGTGCTGACCATGCCGGAGACGATGAGCCGGGAACGGCGCCAGCTGCTCCGGGCCCTGGGCGCCGAACTGATGCTCACCCCCGGTGCTGAGGGCATGCCCGGCGCGATCGCCAAGGCCGAGGAACTGGCCAAGACCGACCAGCGTTACTTCGTCCCGCAGCAGTTCGAGAACCCGGCCAACCCGGCGATCCACCGCGCGACCACCGCCGAGGAAGTCTGGCGGGACACCGACGGGGCGGTGGACATCTTCGTGGCCGGCGTCGGGACCGGCGGCACGATCACCGGCGTGGGCGAGGTGCTCAAGGAGCGCAAGCCGTCGGTGCGGCTGGTGGCGGTCGAGCCGGCCGCCTCGCCGGTGCTGTCCGGCGGGAAGAAGGGGCCGCACCCGATCCAGGGCATCGGCGCGGGGTTCGTCCCGGGCGTCTTCGAGGCCAGCATCATCGACGAGATCCTCACCGTCGGCAACGACGACGCGATCGGCATGGCCCGCCGGCTGGCCCGGGAGGAAGGGGTGCTGGCCGGCATCTCCTCGGGCGCGGCAGTCTGGGCCGCGGTCCAGGTCGCGCACCGGCCGGAGAACACCGGAAAGCTGATCGTGGTCGTCGTTCCCGACTTCGGTGAGCGGTACCTGAGCACCCCGTTGTTCGCCGACCTGGGTGACTAGTGGTGCTCGGTGCGCTGCGCGCGGACCTGCGCGCGGCCCGGGACCGCGACCCGGCCGCGCGCAGCACCGCGGAACTCGTGCTGTGCTATCCGGGGCTGCACGCCGTCTGGGGGCACCGGGCCAGCAGCTGGCTGTGGCGGCACGGCCGGACCCTGCAGGCCCGGCTCTGCTCGTCGCTCACCCAGCGGCTCACCGGGGTGGACATCCACCCGGCCGCCGTGCTCGGCCCGGGCCTGTTCATCGACCACGCCATCGGCGTGGTCATCGGGGAAACCGCTGAGGTGGGGGCGGACGTGACCATCTACCACGGGGTCACACTCGGCGGGACCAGCCTGGACCGGGGCAAGCGCCATCCGACGGTCGGTGACCGGGTGACCATCGGGGCCGGCGCCAAGGTGCTGGGCCCCATCACGATCGGCCACGACAGCCGGATCGGCGCCAACGCGGTCGTGGTCAAGCCGGTACCGCCGGACTCGGTCGTGGTCGGCGTGCCGGGCCAGGTGATCATGCGCAGGCAGGCCCGGGGCGTGACCTCACCCGCCGATCTGGACAACGCCGTTCTGCCCGACGTGGTGGGCGCCAGCCTGCGCACGCTGCATGACCGGATCGATGAGCTCGAGGCGCGGCTGGACGGCGCGCGGCCGGACGGCGCGCGGCCGGAGCCGGCGGGCCCGCACCCGGCGGGGCCGCAGCTGGTGAGACCGCGTCAGGCGGGCCGCCCCCCGGCTGGCACGGAGGTCTGGTACGAGCAGGACTTCTCGATCTGACCGGTTAGTGCGGCAGGAACCTGGGATATCCGCCGGATCCCGGCCCCTGCCTGGGGGGAGCGTCCGGAAGGTTGGCGTAGTCGCCGAGCCCCGCCTTCACCCACTCGGTGAACGCCGTCCAGAGCGCGGCGGACACGTGCATGATCTCCTCGTCACTGGCCGGATGGTGCACGTCAACTGACCCCGGGTCCAGCGGGCATCTCACCACGCTGAGCCCGGTGCGGGGGATGTTCCTGCCCGCGTGCTCGGCCCGGTTACCGGTCATGCCGCGTCTCCCTTCGAGGCGTCTTCGGAGCCGGTGGGTGGCGGGGTGTACGCCCGGCCGGCGATCTGGTCGTCCCGCTCGATGAGAAGGCGGAGCATGGCGGGGCTCTCGGCGTTGATGTAGCGCCCGGGCCGGCGCGGAGCCGCGCGCACCAGACCCCCGCGCCGATCGCCCTCCCCGCGCCGATCGCGGTCGGCACCAGCCACGTCTCCCAGAACTCGCCGTAGGCCGTGCTGAGCTGATCCAGGGCGTGATCCGCGCCCGTGTCCATGGCGGCCACCTCCACGATCTGAGTCCACGGTCCTGCTCCCATGCCGTGAGTATACCGGTGCTTCTCATAGCTACGCATCGCCACTCAGAGAATCGCGTGTCTTTGCGCAGGTGGGAGGTGGTTTACGGTGATCATGTGGAAGATCGCCCGGTGTTCGACGCGGCCAGCGCGGAGCCCCTCTACATCCAGGTGGCTGACTACATCGAGGGCCACGTGAAGGCGGGCAAGATCGCGCGTGGCCAGCGGCTGCCCTCCGAGCGCGATATGGGGGAGTACTACGGCGTCGCGTACCAGACCATCCGCCGTGCGATGCGTGAGCTCCGCGAGCGGGGCCTCGTGGAATCTGTCCTCGGGAAGGGCACATTCATCACGAAGAAGTAGGCGCCGGAGCCATTGCTGGCCAGCCCGGCGGCGGCGGCACGCCGCCGCCCCGGACATGTTCCTCCCCGGATCTCGCGGCCATTGCGGGCGTGCCCTAGCGTGGATGTGAGAGCAGCCAGCTTCCTGGGGACGTGATGTCAGGCGACAGCGGCGTGGACCTGAAAGGCACCCGGGCTCTGGTCACCGGCGGGACCAGCGGCATCGGCCTGGCCATGGCCGCTGCGCTCGCCCGGGCCGGTGCCACGGTCGTGCTCACCAGCCGGTCGGCGGAGCGGGCCGCCGCGGCCGCCGCGCGGCTGCCCGGTGGCCTGGGGGTAGCTGCGGACGCCCGCGACGAGGTGTCCGCCGCCCGCGCCGCCGAGCAGGCCTGGACCCGGCTCGGCGGGATCGACCTGCTGGTCAACAACGCGGGTCTGGGTATGCGCACCGTCAACCCCCGGTTCATGACCGAGCCCCGGGGGTTCTGGGAAGTCCCGCCGGAAGGCTTCCGGGCCGTCGTGGACGTGAACCTCACCGGCTACTTCCTGATGGCCAGGGAACTGGCCCCGAGAATGCTGCGGGCCGGGTCGGGGCGGATCGTCAACATCTCGATGAATCACACCACGATGACCCGGCGCGGCTTCGTCCCGTACGGGCCGTCCCGGGCCGGCGCGGAGGCGCTGTCCCGGATCATGGCGGCCGATCTCGCCGACACCCCGGTCCGGGTCAACATGCTGCTGCCGGGCGGCGCGACCGAGACCGGCATGGTGCCCGGTGACCGTCCCGCCGGGCTGACGCTCATCGACCCGGCGGTGATGGGTCCGCCGATCATCTGGCTGGCCTCACCCGAGGCGCGCGACGTGCACGATGAGCGCATCGTCGCTACGGGTTTCCAGGCGTGGCTGGCCGGCCATGCCTACCGGTCAGCGTGAGAGCAGTTCCAGTTCGCCGGACACGATCCGGGCGGTGATCCTCCGGTCCGCGTCGCTGGCCTGCGGGATGCCGGCATGGACGTATCCCGACGTGACCTGCTGGCCGACCCGGTAGGAAACACTGGCCGGCAGGTGCACGGTGGCCTGCGCGGAGACGAGCGTGAGGCTGACCCGGCCCGGCGGGGACGCGAACCAGGCGCTCAGGTGGCCTGAGGTGACCGACGCGGCCAGGCTGGGGGAGCGCAGGCCGGCGGCGCTGATGTCCACGCTCCGGGCGCTGATCCTCAGCGGGCCGGCCAGGCCGGCCATGATCACGTGGCCGGAAGGCTGGCGCAGCACGATCCCGCAGTGCTGGGGCACGATGAGCCGGAGGCGCCCGGTGCAGGGGCTGTGCGCCGCGCACCGGTAGGCCAGGTGCAGCACGCCGCCCGTGAGCCGGGGCCCGTCCACGATCACGGCGGACCGGCCTGCCCAGTGCACCTGCCCGGACAGGCTCACCCGGCCGGTCCGGGCCGCGTCGATGCTCAGCTGCCCCGGCGGTCCCTGGAGGTCCACCGCGTGCACCGGTCCCGCGGTGACCGAGACCACGCGGGTGGCGCTGGGGCCGTTCCCCCGGTCCCGGGCGGCGGCGGCCAGCACGATCGTGAGCAGCATGACGGCCACGACCGCCAGCACGAACACCGCCACGCGCCACGGCGGCCGGGACGGCGCGGCGGCGCCGGCACCTGGCCCGCCGGGCGGGTGAGGAACGGCCACCCGCCCAGAGTGCCCCAATCAGCCCGGGTGATGCAGCCGGCCCCGCGGTTTAGTTCGCCGATCCCGGGTACCTGCCGGCCGTTCCAGGCGGAAGCGGCGGGTCACGGGCGAATGCCCGGATTCCCCGCCGATGCCCGGTCAGCCGCAACGGTGTCAGCCGCAACAGTGACGGAAGGACTGCCCTCATGCTGGGTTTCGTCGCAGCCATTCTCTTTGCCATTGCCTTCATCATCAACGCCGCGAACGTGTCCATCAGCAACGCCATCTTCTCGCCGACCAGCCTGATGCTGCTCGGCCTGGTCTGCCTGGCCCTGCACCTGTCCGGGGTCGGCACCAGCTGGAAGTACCGGCGCTGACCGCAGCCCGCGGGCCCCGCCGCTGGTAGCAGGCGGGGCCCCGTACTGAGCAGCGGCCTGCTCACGGCAGGATGACAGGCGTGGATCCCGCAGACATCGCCCAGGCCCTGCGCGCGGCGATGCGGGGCGAGGTGGATGAGTCCCCGCGCCGCCGCGCCGAGTACTCCAGCGACGCCTCGAACTACCGGGTCGTGCCCCAGGTGGTGGCCTTCCCCCGGGACACGGGCGACATCCTGGCCGTGGCCGAGGTGTCCCGGCACACGGGGATCCCGCTGACCACCCGCGGGGCCGGCACGTCCATCGCGGGCAACGCGGTCGGGGCCGGGATCGTCCTGGACACCTCGCGGTACCTCGGCCAGATCCTGGACCTCGACCCCGGGGCCCGCACCGCCCGGGTCGAGCCCGGGGTGATCCTGGCCAGCCTGCAGGCCGCAGCGGCCCCGCACGGGCTGCGGTTCGGCCCTGACCCGTCCACCCAGTCCCGGGCCACGCTGGGCGGCATGATCGGCAACAACGCGTGCGGCGCGCACGCCCTGGCCTACGGCCGCACCGCCGACAACGTGCTCGAGCTGGACGTCGTGGACGGCACCGGCCGCCGCTTCACGGCGGGGCACGGGCTTGACCCGGTGCCCGGCCTGGACAAGCTGGTCTCGGCCAACCTGGCGCTGCTGCGCACCGAGTTCGGGCGGCTGCGCCGCCAGGTGTCCGGCTACTCCCTGGAGCACCTGCTCCCGGAGAACGGGGCGAGCCTGGCCAGGACGCTGGCCGGGACCGAGGGCACCGTGGTCACCATGCTGGGCGCGACGGTCAGCCTGGTGCCGGTGGCCCCGGCTCACGCGCTGGTCGTGCTCGGCTACCCGGATGTGGCGGACGCGGCCGACGCGGTGCCCGCGATCCTGGCCCACGGCCCGCTGGCCATCGAGGGCCTGGACGCCCGGATGGTGGACGTGGTCCGCCGCCGCAAAGGGTCATCCCGGGTGCCTGAGCTTCCCCCGGGGGACGCCTGGCTCATGGTGGAGATGGGCGCGGAATCTGCCGCCGAGGCGGTGTCCCTGGCCGGCGCCATGGTGGCCGGCGCCGGCGCCCTCGCGGCCGTGGTCATCCCGGCGGGCCCGGAGGCCGCCGCGATCTGGCGGATCCGGGAGGACGGCGCGGGGCTCGGCGGCCGGACCCCGGCCAATAAGCAGGCCTGGCCCGGCTGGGAGGACGCGGCGGTCCAGCCGGACCGGCTCGGTGCCTACCTGCGGGAGTTCCGTACCCTGCTCGGCGCCTATGACCTGGACGGGCTGCTGTACGGGCACTTCGGGGACGGCTGCATCCACGTCCGCATCGACTTCCCGCTGGACCGGCCGGGCGGTCCCCAGGTCATGCGCGAGTTCCTGGCCGAGGCGGCCCACCTGGTGACCGCGCACGGCGGATCGCTGTCCGGGGAGCACGGCGACGGCCGGGCCCGCAGCGAGCTGCTGCCGGTCATGTACTCAGCCGAGGCGCTGGCCGCGTTCGGCGCGTTCAAGCACCTGCTGGACCCGGCCGACCTGCTCAACCCCGGTGTGCTGGTCCGTCCCCGCCCGCTCGACGCCGACCTGCGCCGCCCGGCCGCCGCGCCGCTGCCCCGGCAGGCGGGTTTCGCTTTCGCCGAGGACGGCGGCGACCTGACCACGGCGGTGCACCGCTGCGTGGGCGTGGGCAAGTGCCGGGCCGACTCGTCCGCGTCGGGCGGCTTCATGTGCCCCTCCTACCTCGCCACCCGGGACGAGAAGGACTCCACCCGGGGCCGCGCGCGGGTGCTGCAGGAGATGGCCAACGGGACCCTGGTCTCCGGCGGCTGGAGATCACCGGAGGTGCGCGACTCGCTGGACCTGTGCCTGTCCTGCAAGGCCTGCTCGGCGGACTGCCCGGCCGGGGTGGATATGGCCCGGTACAAGTCCGAGGTCGCCTACCGCGCCTACCGGCGGCGGCTGCGGCCGCGCTCGCATTACGCACTCGGCCAGCTGCCGCGCTGGGCCCGGTGGGCCGGCGCCGCGCCCCGGCTGGCCAACGCACTGCTGCGGATCGGGCCGGTGGCCTCGGCGGTACTCGCCGCGGGCGGGATGGATACCCGGCGCACGGTCCCGTCCTTCGCCGAGGTGCCGTTCCGCCGCGCTGCCCGCCATGACCCGGCCGTCCGCCGCTCAGCATCCCCGGGCGCGGCCGCCGGCGGGGAGCGCCCGGTCGTGCTGTGGGCCGACTCGTTCAGCGACGCCTTCGACCCCGGGGTGGCGCAGGCCGCCCTCATCGTGCTCGGCCAGGCCGGCTACCAGGTCACGGTCCCCGAACGCTCCGCCTGCTGCGGCCTGACCTGGATCAGCACCGGCCAGCTGGACGGGGCGCGGCGCCGCCTGGGCGCGCTGCTGGACGTGCTCGGCCCGTACGCCGAGGCCGGGATCCCCATCGTCGGGCTGGAGCCCTCGTGCACCGCCGTGCTCCGCTCGGATCTGGGGGACCTGTTCCCGGGGGATGCCCGGGCCTCCGCGGTCGCCGCGGCCACCCGCACGCTGGCCGAGCTGCTCACCGCCCCGGCGCCGCTCGGCCCGGGGCCGCGGTGGGCGCCGCCGGACCTGGCCGGCACCCGGATCCTCGCCCAGCCGCACTGCCACCACTACTCGGTGATGGGCTACGGCCCGGACCGGGCCCTGCTGACCGCGGCCGGGGCCACGGTCACCACGCTGGCCGGGTGCTGCGGCCTGGCCGGGAACTTCGGCATGGAAAAAGGGCACTACGAGGTGTCCGCGGCGGTGGCGGAGCTGGCCCTGCTGCCCGCGCTGCGCCAGGCCGCGCCCGGCACGGTCTTCCTGGCCGACGGGTTCTCCTGCCGCACTCAGGCCGGCCAGCTCGCCGGGGTACGCGGCCAGCATCTGGCCCAGATCCTGGCCTCCCCGCCGCGGCCCTGACCGCGTCACGCCCGCGGCCATATCCTGGCCACGAGTCACTTCCAGGCGCCAGCTGCGCTTTCATGGATAAACATGCCTAATATTCCCCAACGGTCATATCGGGCAAATCCGGGTGATCCTGGCCGAACATACGGCCCGCTCTCGACAAGACCCGGATCCGCAGGGAGAATCCTGGCAACCGGAACTTCCAGGGGGAGGCCTGCCGTGGCTATCGTGGATATCGCGCATCTGGTAAAGGCCAGCCAGCCAGCCGCCGTGCCTGCGGATCAGCGGATTCCCGGGGATGCCGAATTAACGATTTACGGCTGGGGGCTGTGCCGGAACTGGACCATAGACGGGTGCCATGGATACAAGGGTAATGGCACGCAGGCATGCGGTGACTGCGGGCATGGTTTCGGGATGCATTACTGACGTCAGTCAGTCCCGGTGGTACGCGATGTTGATGACGTTGCCGTCTGGCGCCCGGACGAAGAACCGGCGCACCCCCCATGGCTCCGTCGTTAGCGGGTGCACGATCTCGTAGCCGAGCTGCTGGGCTTCTTCATAAGCACCGTCGACGTCGTCGGTGTGGATGGAGATGACCGGGGTCTCGGGCGCGGCTGCGTCGCGCGTGACGAGCTGGACGTTCGCCCCGGTGTCGGGAGAGGTGTAGCGGGCCACCCATCCCATGTTGAACTCCTCGGTCCCCAGCCCGAGGAAGCCGGTGTAGAAACTCTTCGCGGCATCGACGTCAGCCACCCGGAGGTTGGCCATGATGCGTGTGGTGCGCATGGGATCCTCCTGACTGCAGGATAGATGTGCATCATGATCGCCGGAAGAGTGAGGCATGTCGACTCGGCGCGCTCCTGGCCAGGTGCGGCGGTGGGTAGGTTGCTGGGGTGAGCTTCGATGTCAGCGCGGATGCCTACATGCAGTTCATGGGCCGGTACTCGGAGCAGCTGGCGGCGGGTTTTGCTGATCTTGCCGGGATCAGCCCGGGGCTGGCGGTGCTGGATGTGGGCTGCGGGCCCGGTGCGCTGACCGCTGAGCTGGTGCGCCGGGCGGCCGCGGTAAGTGCGGTGGAACCGTCAGCGTCGTTCGCCGCCGCGGCGCGGGCGCGGCTGCCCGGGGTGGACGTCCGGCAGTGCGGGGCCGAGAATCTGCCGTTCGCCGATGACACCTTCGATGCCGCGATGGCGCAGCTGGTCGTTCATTTCATGGCCGACCCGGTGCTGGGACTGCGGGAGATGGCCCGGGTCACCCGGCCCGGCGGGGTGGCCTGCGCGTGCGTGTGGGATCACGCCGGCGGCCGCGGCCCGCTGGCCGCGTTCTGGTCCGCGGTCCGCGAGATGGATCCGGCGGCCGATGACGAGTCAGGCCTGCCCGGAGTCCGTGAGGGTGATCTGGCCAGGCTGTTCGCCGCGGCCGGGTTCGGCGGGATCGCGGTCACCACGCTGACGGTCCGGGTTCGTCACGCGAGCTTCGCGCGGTGGTGGGAGCCGTTCACGCTCGGCGTCGGCCCGGCCGGGTCCTACGTGGCGTCCCTGACCCCGGACGGCCGGTCCGCGCTGCGTGAGCAGTGCCGGCGGCACCTGCCCGCAGGCCCGGTCGAGATCAGCGCGACCGCCTGGGCCGCGACCGGCCGTACCTGAGCAGCCAGCCCGGTTTGCCTCGGTTAGCGGAGCGACCGGAACGAGTCCCGCATCTCGGCGGAGAAGAGGCCGGGCTGTTCCCAGGCGGCGAAGTGGCCGCCCCGGTCGAGCCTGTTGTAGTGGATGAGGTTCTTGGGATAGGCGCGCTCGGCCCAGCTGCGGGGGGCCTGGTACAGCTCGTCGGGAAAGACGCTGATCGCGAACGGGATCGAGATGTTCTTGGCGTCGAAGAAGTCTGCCTTGTTCTCCCAGTACAGGCGGCCCGAGGAGACCCCGGTGTTCGTCAGCCAGTACAGCGTGATGTTGTCGAGGAGGTCGTCCCGGGTCAGGGCGCTCTGCAGGGTCCCCTGAAGGGCCTGCTGGACGAGCCCGGGCTGGCCGGTGCCGTCGCCGTGGTCGAGCATGAACGCGGCCAGGTCGGCGGGTGAGTCCGCCAGCCCGTACAGCGTCTGCGGGCGCGTGGTCATGATCTGCGCGTAGGCCACATGACTGGCGTAGAAGGTGCTCAGCTGCTCGTAGGCGCGCAGCTCTTCGTCGGACAGACCGGACGGCGGAGGGTCGCCGCGCTTGACCGCCGTGTTGATGTCGGCGGGGGCGGTGCCGGGCATGTTGGAGTGGATGCCGAGCAGCTCCGGTGCCGCCTGCTCGCCCATCGTCTGGGTGACGGCCGCACCCCAGTCGCCGCCCTGGGCGACGAACCGGGTGTATCCGAGGCGCTTCATCAGCACGACCCAGGCCCGTGCGGTGCGGCCAGGATCCCACCCGGTAGTGGCCGGCTTGGCGGAGAACCCGTACCCCGGCAGCGAGGGAATCACCAGATGGAACGCGTCCGCCGCGCTCGCGCCATGCGCCGTGGGATTGGTGAGCGGCCCGATGATCTTCAGCTGCTCGATCACCGAGCCGGGCCAGCCATGGGTGACGATCAGCGGCAGCGCGTCCTCGTGCTGGGAGCGGACGTGGATGAAATGAATGTCCAGCCCGTCGATTTCGGTGATGAAGTTCGGCAGGGCGTCCAGTGTCCCCTGGCACGTGTGCCAGTCGTACTCCGCCGCCCAGTAGCTCGCGAGCTCCTGCATCATCGCCAGCGGCACGCCCTGCGAATTGTCGGCGACCGTCTCGCGCTCGGGCCAGCGCGTCGCCGCGATCCGCCGGCGCAGCTCGGCGATCTCCTCCTCCGGGAAGCCGACGCGGAAGGGACGGATTTCAGTTTCGCTGGACATGGGATCTGCTCCCTCTCCCCGGATGGGCTGACATGGCGGAAGGAATGCACCGCCCGGTTCCGGCCCGGCAGTGCGGGCAACGGCCTTCCTCCTGCGCCGGCGGCACAGCTGGTATCTCCTCACGATCGCGCGGCGGACGGGCGTTTCGCGCCCGTGACATCCCTGGCCGTTACCCTGGCCGTTACCTGATCTGCGCGGCTGACGAAGCGGCCACGACTCGTGGCCGGATCCGGCCAGCAGCTTCCGCGCTCGTGACGGGACCGCCGCTCGTCCCGCAAGCCCGACGGGAAGGCCGGCACGGAAACCCTCGCCACTGCGCTGAGCATCACCCACTCGCGTGCCACGGACCTCTTCAAGCCACTGTTATCCGTCGGCCAGGCACGCACACCACCAACCCCTCGCGATGCCCTGCGCATCATCGACCAGCACATCGACAGTCAGCTCGCCCGTGGTTACCAGCCCCCCAGCATCGGAACGGCCGGGGCGTAAACGCGCCCGGTCCTCAGGCCGGCCCGGTTGACCTGCCGCTAGGAGCCGGTGGCGAGCTTGGTAGCGCGCAAGCCTATTCAGCGACTATATCGGTAGATAAACTAGGCATGGAAACGCTCTGTGAGTGCCTGGAATCCGGCTGCAAGGAGGAGCGGTACGTGTTCCCCTACCGGCCCTCGCCGGTGCTGGTGCCTCGCCTGTTGCAGTTGGCCGCGAACGAGCGGGTCGACCAGGAAGGCAAGGTACGCAGCCCGCTCGACGAAGCGAACGTGCCTGCTGCCGCCGGGCGCTTCCGCGAGGCTGGAGTGGGGCTATCGCGGCTTGCTTCCCCGGGTCGTTCCGATCGCCGGGCGCGCGCGCCGCGGCGCCGGCGTCCTTCGGGTGGCACTCCCGGGTGTTTATGTCAGCGCCTCGTTCGAGGTGCTGCACCGAATCCGGGAGTACAACCGCGTGGCACGTATTCGGGAAATCGTGTGGCTGGAAGCGGGCTGGACCGTGCACCGCGTGAGTAACCCGGCGAACGAAGTACCCGCAGGTAAGGCCCCGGGCCAGGCTTGCGCGGCTTTAGCCGCAGTGCAGCGGCGGCCAGATAATCAATATAATAGGAGGATGCATCATTAGTACGAGCAAATATTGGGACGAAGCACTGGAGACTGCGCCGCGCGAGCTGCTGGAGCAGAAGCAGCTTGGCGACCTGAGGGAGATCGCGCAGTTTGCATACGACCACGCGCCGTACTACAAAAGGTCATTTGACAATGCCGGCGTGCAGCCGTCGGGCATCCAGGGCCTGAAAGACCTTGAGCGCTTTCCGTTCATCAATAAGAAGACGCAACGCGACTCGCAGGGCACCGGCTCTTTCCTCGGCGAACTTGCGGCTGTCCCCGAAGACGACGTCGTCTTCGTCTCCACCTCGTCGGGATCGACGGGCGTGCCGACGATGAGCCCGTTCACGAAGAAGGACTTCGACGAGTGGCAGGACGTGGAGAGCCGCCTGTTCTGGATGGCAGGCATGCGCAAAAATGACCGCTACATCCACGCGCTCAATTTCTCGCTCTACGTCGGCGGCCCCGACGTCATCGGCGCGCAAAACCTCGGCGCGCTCTGCATCTGGGGCGGCACGCTGCCGTCCGAGCGTCTCATTTTCATCCTCAGGGAATACAAACCCACGGCGATGTGGACGAGCCCGTCCTATGCGTGGCACCTCGGCGAGACCGCGACGAAGACCGGCGTCGACCCAAAGAAGGACTTTGACATCAAGCGCATCTTCGTCGCCGGCGAGATGGGCGGATCCATCCCCGCCACGCGGCAGGCCATCGAGCGACTCTGGGGGGCGCCCCTCTACGACTTCTACGGCCTTTCCGACATCTTCGGTGCCTGCGCGGCCATGTGCGAGCACCACGACGGCCTGCACATCGCGGAGGACCACATCCTCGTCGAGACCGTCGATGTGGACACCGACGAGATCCTGCCGCCCGGCGAGCGCGGCGAGCTGGTCTACACGACCCTGCGCAAACACGCGCGCCCGCTCATCCGCTTCCGCACCGGCGACGTCGGCCGGTTCGTGACCGACAAATGTGCGTGCGGCCGCACCCTCGGGCGCATCTACGTCGACGGCCGCAAGGACGACATGTTCATCGTCTCTGCCGTCAACGTCTATCCCTCCGACATCGAGTTCGTCGTGCGCGGCCTCGAAGGCGTCACGGGCGAGTACCTCATCCGAATCACGGAGGAAAACTTCACGGCGCGATATGAGGTCACGATCGAAAAATCCCATAACAACCCCGAGCCCGACGAGCTTGTCACGGAGCGGGCTTCGACTGCCTTGAAGGCACGGATCGGCGTCAAGCCGCAAAAGGTCATCGTGCTGCCCGACGGTTCCATCGAGCGCTCGACGCACAAAGCCAAGCGCATCATCGACGAGCGCAAGAAAGAGGACTCCTCCTGAGTGGGGTGCCGTCCGCGGCGGCTGGCAGCCTGCCTCGGGAGCAGGCCGTGCAGGGAGGTAGCCGCCGGGGGGGCGTCCTCGAGCGCAGTCATCCGCCGGCGGCTGGTGATCAGGACCAGGCTGCCGCCGGTGCCTGGCGGCAGCGGTGCGGGTCTACCGGCCCGGCCGGTGCTGGCGCAGCAGCTCGGTCAGCGCGGCCAGTTCAGCGGCAAGCGCCGCGCGGCCCTGGGCGGTGATGCGCACCCAGGTCCGGGGGCGCCGGCCGTGGTAGCCCTTCTCCACGTTGACCATGCCCGCCTGCTCCAGCACCGTCAGGTGCTTGGACAGGTTGCCGGGAGTCAGGCCGAGCGCCTCGCGAAGGTAGCCGAATTCGGCGCGCTGCGCCTCGGCGGTGATCGTGAGGATGCCGAGCCTGTGCCGCTGATGCACCGTCTCATCGATGCCGTTCGTCGGGTGCCGGGAGCCCGCCTGCTGAGGCTGCGGATTTCCGGCGGCGCTCATGCCCTGGCCCGCTGGCGCCGCTGCACCGCGAACGCGCCCGCCCCCGCAGCGAGAAGCACGAGCGCGGGCAGCAGCACATTCGGCAGGGACGTGAGGCTCCACTGACTGGCCGAGGGAGTCCAGCCGAGCCGGAACAGGATGTTCTCGGTGTTGTACAGGCTCGATAGCAGCGCGGCCGCGGTGTAGACCGCGGTGATGACGGCCAGGGCACGGCTGCGCTCCGCCCAGGCGAGCGCCCACAGCCCGACGGCGATGATCAGGAACGGGAACGTGCCCCTGAGGACCAGATCACCCGGCCAGAGCACGTGCAGGTACTGCAGCCAGCCCAGCCAGTGCGGGCTGCGCACCTGCGACAGCGGAGGGATCACCAGGGCAACGGCCGTGAGCACGGCCACGGTCATGACGTAACCGCGGGCCGGGGTCTGCAGGCCGACCCGGCGCGCGTTCCGGCCGTACCACAGCAGCGTCAGCAGCAGGCCGCCCAGCAGCGCGGCGAGCCAGTAATACCCCAGGTAGCGGTGCACCGCGAAGCCAGGGAATCCGCCGAGTATGGGGAGCGCGGGCCCGGCCTGGGCCGCTCCGGCCCCGCCGGCCCGGTAGCCCGGCAACGTGTAGAAGGGCACGGACGCGCAGGTCAGGAGGCCGAAAAGGACAAGCGGGAACCAGTAGGCGTGCCGCGCGGCCCTGGCCTGGCGGCGCAGTGCCTTCATCTCGCCGAGAAGGTCAGCCTGGCCCCGGGCCTCGCCGCTCACTTCCGGCTCACGGTGCTCGTGGCCGCCGGCCGGATCCGTGCCCTCGCCGCCCATGGCAGCCTCCCGTGTCCGGGCCCGCCGGGCACGCAGCCCGGCCGGACCCTCTGGCCAATAGCTTGGCATAGGAAACTTATTGGCGCAAGGTCGTAGCCAGGCTTGCGGTTGCGGCCCCCGCCGGAGGGAGGAGCCACCGGGCCGGGCTTACCCGCAACGTAGTAATGGGACGTGGCTCGGGAGGCTGGTGATCATGGGTTTACTGGGCCTCGCGCCCCAGTTAACCCATGATCACGAGGGCGCCGTCGGGGCGCCGTTGCGCACCGCCGGTGGGGCGCCCACGGTGGCGCACCGACGGTGGCGCACCGCCCGTGGAGCGCTGTCGCGCACCGGCGGGGGAGCGCTGGCGGGCTGGCAGCCGGCTGGCCGCCCTCCCAGCCGGCTGGCCGCCCTCCCAGCCGGCTGGCCGCCCTCCCCGGCGGCAGCTAGCGGAACTGGGCGGACCGGGCGCGCAGCCACACGAGCGAGCCCAGGCAGGCCGCGGCGAGCAGGGTGAACGGGACCAGGTCGGAGGTGGCCTGGGCCAGGGCCCCGCTCACCGCCGCCCCCACCGTCTGGCCGCTGGCCCAGGCCAGGTTGGCCAGCCCGAAGGCCAGGCCCTGGTTCAGGTTCAGCCGGTGCGCGCCGTTGCTGAGCAGTGCCGAGGCCGGCGTGAACAGCGTCCCGTAGCTGGGCATGCCCGCGACCAGGACGGCAATCAGCGCCGCCGCGGGGGCCAGCCACGGCACCAGCAGGCTGACCACGACCGCGGCCCCCAGGGAGATCTGGATGGGAACCAGCGCGCCGCGCCGGTCCGACAGCCGCCCGGCCAGCGGGGACAGGGCCGACTCGACCGCCGCGGCGGCCAGGAACGTCCCCCCGATGACGAGCGTGGTCGCCCCCAGCTGGGCCAGGCGCAGCGGCACCAGCACGTCGACCACGCCGAACGCCAGGCCGGCCAGCAGGGTCAGCCACATGCCCGCCGCGACATGGCGGTCGCGCACCGCGGGCAGCGCGGCGCGCAGCCTCTGCGGCTCGGGCCTGCAGGGAGCGGGCACCAGGAACGCCACCACGATCAGCCCGATCCCGGCTACCGCGGCCGCGGCAAAGGCCGGGCCGGTCCCGACCTGGCCGGCCACCGCGCCTACCACCGGGCCGAACAGCGCGCCGACCACCGCGGCGGCCAGGCCGGTGCCGAGCAGCTCGCCGCGCCGCTCGGCCGGGGCGGCCGTGGCGATCCAGGCCATGGCCGCGGTCCAGGTGCACGCCCCGCCCAGGCCCTGCACGAAGCGCGCCGCGTCCAGCACGGGGGCGGCCGTGGCGAAGCCGAAGACCAGCGTGGACACGCTCATCAGGGCCAGTCCCAGCACCGCCACCGCCCGGTCGCCCAGGCGTGCGGTGAGGACGCCGCTGGGCAGGGCGCCGACCAGGGTGCCCAGCGGGTACGCGGCGACCAGGATCCCCGCGCCGGCCTTGGACAGCCCGGCGGTGTGGGTGTAGTGCGGCAGCAGCGGGGTCAGTGCGGTGAAGAAGACCGTGTCCACCAGGACCAGGGCGCAGAGGAAGCCGATCAGCACCCGCAGCCGGGGCGGGAGCTTCGGCCGGGTGAGGGCGGGCGGAGCAGAGGTCATGCCCGCGTCACGCCGTGCTCACGCTATCTACCCGATCTGCCGCGCCACTGCGGCCGCCGCCGTAGCCAACCCCGGGGTGGCCGCAGCGCCAGGCTCCGGCCCCCGATCAGGGCCCAGGCTCCGGCCCCCGATCCGGGCCCTGGATCCGGGCCCCCGATCCGGCCCCCGGACCTGGACTGTACCTTCAGTCAGTCCCTGGTGGCCAGTTCATTAAGCCACCGCTGGCTGGCCCGGGTCACCCGCGGCGGGACCGAAAGCTCGTTGAGCAGGTCGGCAGCCGCGGCCATCTCGTGCTCCCGCCGCCGCGCGTGCTGGTAGCTTCCCTGCTCCAGCCGGGCCAGCGTGCCGGCGTCCGCCGCAGCGAGCTCGGCCGCGATGTGCTCACGCAGCCAGTCCTCGCAGCCGGCCGCCCGGGCGGCGTGCAGGGCCTCGATGGCCGCCGCGGCCATTCCCTTGTAGAACACGCTGCGCAGCAGTTTCCGGGTGGCCGCGGCCCCGGCCGGGCCGGGCAGCACGCTGACCGCGGCCCCGCAGCTGCCGAGCAGCCGGGCGAGGGTCTCCGCGGCCGGCCCGGACACCACCATCGGGGTACCCAGCCCGCGGCCGGGCACCGGGGCCATGATGGCGATGTCCGCGAACGGCACCCCGGCCTGCTCCGCGGTCGCGGCCAGGTCCTGCTTGAGGCCTGCGGATGCGGTGTTGGCGTCGGCGAACACGGTCCGGCCGGCCACCCCGTTCCCGGCGCCTGCGCCGCTCAGGCCGGGCAGTGCCTGTTCCAGCGCTTTCTCCGCCTCGGCGGCGGTGGTCAGGCTCAGCACCAGGTCGGCGCCCTGGCAGGCGTCGGCGTCGCTGGCCGCCGTGGTCACGCCGGGCGGCGCGGGCACCGCCGGGTCGTAGCCGCGCACCCGGGCCCCGGCAGCCACCAGGTCACGGGCGATCGTGCCGCCTGCCTCGCCGAGCCCCAGCACCGCGACGGTCAGCGCCGGGGACGCCCGCCCGGCGCTCACCGGGCGGTCCCGGGCAGGCCCGCTCCCGCGTCCGCCCCGGCGCCAGCCGGCGGTGTCCCGTGGGTGTGGAAGGTGTCGATGGTCTTGAGCCCCCAGGCCTGGCCCTTGGCCCGTTCCGCCCGGGACCAGGAGATGGGACGCCAGTCCGGGGCGAGTACCAGCCGCGCGCCGGCGTTGCAGAGCTCGATCCGGTTCCCGCCCGGCTCGTACACGTACAGGAAGAACGTCTGCTGGATGGCGTGCTTGTGCGGGCCGGTCTCGATGTGGATGCCGGCCTCCAGCATCACGTCGGCCGCGCGCAGGATGTCCTCGCGCTGGTCGGCGGCGAACGCCACATGATGCAGCCGGCCGGTGCTGCCCGTCCAGTCGGACGTGTACACCAGGTCGTAGCTCTTGTCCCCGACGTGATACCAGACCGCCGACGGCACCCCATCGTCCATAACGATCTGCTCGGTTAGCTCGGCACCGAGCACGCCGGGCAGGAACGCGGTGACCGCCGGGATGTCGGCAGCCAGGTAATTGACGTGGTCCAGGCGCCGCACATTGGCGCCGCGGCCGGGGAACGGCGCGGCCTGGTTCTTCAGCGCGGGACGCTGCCCCTCGGGCGCCTCGTACCAGTCGGTCTCCCAGTAGATCCCGAACTCGTGCCCATCGGTGTCGGTGAACAGGTAGGTCGGCCCGATGCCTTCCTCGCCGCCGGCCCAGCCGAGGCCGTGCCCGGACTCCTCGATGGCCTGCACCCGGCGGTCCAGCGCCTCCGGGCCGGCGGCACGCAGCCAGGTCCGGCCGATACCCGGGGCGGGCGCGTCGATCACGCAGACCGTGAAGCGCTCGTAGTCGTCCCAGGTGCGCAGGTAGGTGCGGTCCCCGGAGCGGGCTATCTCGGACAGCCCCATCAGCCGGACGAAGAAATCGACGGTCTCGGCCGGGACCCGGGTGCGAAGCTCGACCGCCGACACGTGGGCGATATCGCGGCAGCGCTGCGGGGACATGGCGCACTTACCTCCTGGAGCTCGGGTGACGGGCGCTCTCCTTGCGGGCCTGCTCCTCGGCCAGGCTGCTGAGCGACTCGATGACGCTGGTGATGTGGTCGCGCATGGCCGCCTCGGCCCCGGCGGGATCGCGGGCCACGATGGCGGCCACGATCCGCTCGTGCTGGGCCAGGGACACGGCCGGCCGTCCCGGGATCAGGGCCAGGGCGAACTGGTGCCGGACCAGCTGGGCCCGGAGCCGCTCGATCATGCTGGTCGCGGTGTCGTGCGCGGCGATGGCCCGGATCCGCGCGTGCAGCCGCGCGTTCGTGTCGCTGTAGCGCAGGAGCTCGGCCGATTCCACCGCGGCCCGCATCTGCCTGGCGATGTCCTCCAGTTCGGCCGCCTGCCGCGGGGTGACCCGCTCCGCGGCCCGGGCCGCGGTCAGCCCTTCCAGCAGGCGCCGCACCTCGGTGATCTCGATCGCCTCGCTGATCGGGATGACGCGGACCCGCGCGCCGCGGTGCCGCTGCACATCGACCAGCCCCTCGCTGGCCAGCACCGGGATCGCGGCGCGCAGCGCGAACCGGCTGCACCCGAAACGGTCGCACAAGTCGACCTCGACCAGGCGCTGCCCGGCCGCGAACTCTCCCCCCAGGATGGCGTCCCGCAGCGCATCCAGCACGGCTCGCTCGTCGGCCACGGTCATCATTCCCCGCGATCCGCCGGCCTGGACTGGCCCGCCCGCAGGTACGTCACGCCGAGCCGTTCCAGCACCGGGCGCAGCTGGTAGCGGTCCAGGCCCAGTTCCCCCCGCGTGAACGCGTCCCGGGCCTCGTCCTCGCGCTGGGCCCGGCGCCGCCCGTCCGCGGCCACCTGCGCGGCCTCCTCCCGTGCGACGCACACGACGCCGTCGTCGTCGGCCACCACCGCGTCGCCCGGCCGGATCACCGTGCCGCCGATGCTGACCGGCGTGTTCACCGCGCCGGCGATCGCCTTGCCGGTGCCCTGGGCGCTGACGAACTGTGACCAGACCGGGAAGCGCGCCGCGGTGATGGCGGCCACGTCCCGCACCCCGGTGCTGGTGACCAGCCCCGTCACCCCGCGGGCGGCGAGCGAGGTGGTGATCAGCTCGCCGGCGAAGCCGTCGCTGGACGGGGACATGGTCGTGACGACCAGCAGGTCACCCGGCCGGGCCTGCTCGATGGCCGCGTGCAGCATCAGGTTGTCACCCGGCCCGCACAGCACGGTGATCGCGGTCCCGGCGGCCCGGGCGCCGGCCAGGCCGGCCGGAGCGCGGTGCCGAGCAGCCCGGCCTTGCCCGCGGCCTCGTGCACGGTGGCCACGCCGAGCTCGCCCAGCTCGGCCACCACCCCGGCGTCCGCGCGGGGCGGGTCCACGATCACCACGGGCTTCACGCCAGCACCCCGCTCACCTGGGGAAAGACCCGCTGGTAAGCCTCGGCGTAGCGGATCCCGGCCGGCCCGCCGTTGCGCCGGGCCTGGACGCCGCGCCGCCCGGCCAGGTCCTCGTAGTAGCGGGCCAGGTGCTCCTGGGATCCCATCGCGGCCATGGCCTGCTGTTTCAGGTCGAACACCGGCGTGATGTCGACGAGCACGTCCGGCCGGAACTCGCACATCTCGGGCTGGTGGGGCTCGAAGCGGAACACCGGCGGCGCGCCGAGTACCGGGTGCTCCGAGGGCCGGCCCTGCGCCTGGGCCACCATCCGGGCCCGCAGGGTCAGGTCGGCAGCCAGCGGATGGTCGTAGTTGTAGGGATCGGCCCGGGAGTGGGTGAGAATCACCCCGGGCTGCAGCTCGCGCATCAGGTCCGCCAGCCGCAGCACCAGGTCCCGGGTGTCCGGCAGCGGATAGTCGCCCTGGTCCAGGAAGTGCATGGTGGCGCCCAGGATCCGCCCGGCCTCCCCGGCCTCGGCGCGGCGGATCTCCTTCACCCGGTCCAGGGTCATGCCCGGCTGCTTCCACGCCCCGGGCGACTCGCCGTGCTCACCGTAGGACAGGCACACCACGTGCGCCTGGCCGAAGGCCGACGTGACGACGGCGATGTAGCCGGCTGCCCGCCACACGAAGTCGGCCGCGTGGGCGCTGACGACCAGCAGCCGCCCGAAACCGTCGGTGGTGGTCACGCAGCGTCCCCGGGCCGCCCGGCGCCGGCCAGCAGGCGGCTGTTGGACACGATCATGGTGGTGATCTCCTCGTCGGTGAATTCCGCGGCCCGCAGCGCGTCCGCCATCAGCGGCAGCCCGTCTTCCACCGGGGGGTTGTGCGGCTGGCCCAGGTCGGTGGTGATGATGGTGTGCGCCGGCCCGGTGGCCCGGATGTTGCCGGCCATCCGGGACCATTCGTACTTGCCGGTGAACGGCGTGGTGAAACAGCGTTCCAGGAAGGCCCCCTGCCCGGCCAGGGCCAGCTGGTCGTCCAGGCTCATGTCCTGCTGCGGGAACTCCGGGTGGGTGGCGATGACGTGCCGGACCCCTGCCTCGAATGCGGCCTCGGCCACCGCGCGGCTCTCGTAAGCCGACAGGTGGCCGGTGGCCACGACCATCTGGTGCCGGGCGGCCAGCCGGAGCACCTCGCGGGTGGCCGGGAGCGGCCGCCCGGACCCGTCCAGGACGTCGACCACGGGCACGGTGATTCCCTGGGCGTCCAGGTCCCGCTGCAGGGCCAGCCACATCGGCGGGGTCGCGCCCGGGGCAGGCCGGCGTGCTTGGCCCGGTGGTTGGCCGCGTCCAGGGTCGGCATCCACAAGATCCGTGCGCCCTCACGCGCCGCGATCTCGACCGCGATCGGGTTGAGCCCGCCCACCGACGCGTTGAGCGTCAGGGCCCCGAGTACCCGCACCCCGCCTGGCTCCATGCCCTGGTTCAGGGCCTCGTTGAGCACCGCGGCGCGCTCCGCGGTCGGGACGTAGTGCGACTTCAGGGCGAACCCGGCCAGCCCCACATCCCAGCAGCGGCGGGCCAGCTGCAGGTCGGTGACCTGGCGGCGCATCACGTCGGGCTCCACGTGCACGTGCAGGTCGTACGCGCCGCGCACGAGCCGCCGCGCCCACTCGCTGGGCTTGGCCGAGTTCAGCACGGTGAACCTGCCGGCCCGCGGGAGGCGGTGGTCGTCCCTCGTCTGTCCATGCGTACCCGGCCTCGGCTCTGTCGGCCACGAAAGGTCGTGCTGGCTGGGGCAGGTGGTGCGGCCGCAATGTCAGCAATTTTGGCGATAATTTTGTGCCCACAACGCAGGAAACGCTAGAGGTGCTCATCCCCCGGGTCAAGAGGTCCGGCCCCGCCGGCCGCGATGCCCGGTTCCCGGGAGCCAGGCCGGGCGGCCAGGGACAGGGGCCCCGCACCGGCCTGGTCAGGCGCTGAGCTGGATCTGGCGGAGGAACTCGGCGTTGGACGCGGTGTCGCGGGTGCGGTCGAGCAGCAGCTGGATGGCCTGCTGCGCATCGAGCTCGGCGAGGACGCGGCGCAGCCTGGCGGTCACCCCGTGCTCCTCCGCGGTCATGAGCAGGTCGTCGCGGCGGGTGCTGGACGGGCCGACGTCGATCGCGGGGAAGATGCGCTTTTCGGCCAGGTCGCGGCGCAGCCGCAGCTCCATGTTCCCGGTGCCCTTGAACTCTTCGAAGAAGACGTCGTCCATCCGTGAGCCGGTCTCCACCAGGGCCGTGCACAGCAGGGTCAGCGAGCCGCCGTCCTCGACGTTGCGGGCGGCGCCGAGGAACTTCCGCGGCGGGTAGAGGGCGCCGACGGCCACGCCGCCGGCCAGGATGCGGCTGCTGGACGGTGCGACGAGGTTGTAGGCCCGGCCGAGGCGGGTGATGGAGTCGAGCAGCACGACCACGTCGCGGCCCAGCTCGACCAGCCGCTTGGCCCGCTCGATGGCGAGCTCGGCGACCTGGATGTGCTCCTCGGCGGGCTGGTCGAAGGTGGAGTACACGACCTCGCCGCGGACCGAGCGGCGCAGGTCGGTGACCTCCTCAGGGCGCTCGCCGACGAGCACCACCATGAGGTGCACCTCAGGATGGTTAGCGGCCAGCGCGGCCGCGATGGCCTGCAGCACCATGGTCTTGCCGGCTTTCGGGGGTGACACGATCAGCCCGCGCTGCCCCTTGCCGACCGGGGCGACCAGGTCGATGATCCGGCCCGTGGCCGGGTTCCCCGGGCCGGAGCCGTTCTCCAGGCGGAGCCGCTCCTGCGGGTACAGCGGGGTCAGCTTGGCGAACTCGGGGCGCGGCGCGGCCAGCCCGGGGGCTGCCTCGTTGACGGACGTGACGCTGGCCAGCAGCGGGTACTTCTCGCGCCTGGCCCGGCTGTCCCGGTTACCCGGCGCCTGGCCGGCCTGGGGTGGCCGGGCGGTGCCGGCCACGGCGTCGCCCGGCCGGAGCCCGTACTGCTGGACCTGAGCCTGGGACACCAGCACGTCGTCCGGGCCGCGCTGGTAGCCGGCCCGGCGCAGGAACGCCCGGCCGTCGGTGACGTCCAGCAGGCCCGACACCGGTTCCGGGGGGCTGTCCTGGACGGGGGCTGCGGAAGACTGCGGCCCGGCCTTTGCGGGCTGCCGGGCCTTTGCGGGCTGCCGGGCCGCCGGCTGCTTGCGGGGCGGGCGCTGGGATTGGTCTTGCGTGGCCCGCGGCGCCGCCGCGGGCTCGGTAAGGATTGCGGTCATAAAAGAATTTCCTTTCGGGGGGCGGCCTGATTGCAGGTACGCCGGAAAAGGCGCCGGAGGGCGCCACGGGAAAGCGTGCATGCGCGGCTGGGGGAAGCCGGAACAGGTGCCCGGCCCGCTGGTTCCGGAACACTCCGTCTTCGGGCCTGGTCAGGTCCGGGCAAGACGGGCCGCGAACCCTCTCGCAGCTAACGGGAAATCAGCCCGATCGGCTATCCAGATGAGTTAGCCGGAATCGCTTGAACTACCTAGTCGGCACGCTCGCCGTGAAGGCGGAATGGACATCGCCTGCTGCGACCATACAGCACAACACCTCGGGGTGGCCAGATAATTCCGCGGGGTTTCCCGGAACCGCCCGGGGTGGCGCGGGGACCTGTGCTGCCGCGGCGGCCAGCGGGCCCGCCCGCCCGGGGGGTGGCCGGGACGTCGCGGTTAGCTGGCCGGCAGCGGCGCGCCCTGGTACTCCGCAGCCGGGTCGGCCCGCGTGAGCACGTGCCCGACCAGGGTGATCAGCACATCCTTCACCGATTCGCGGTCCCGCGCGTCGCAGATCACCACGGGCGCGCCCGGATCAAGATCAAGCGCGATCCGGACGTCGTCGGCGCCGTACTCCGGCGCGTCGTCGAAGCAGTTGACCGCCACCAGGAACGGGGTGCCGTGACGCTCGAAGTAGTCCACGGAGGCGAAGCAGTCGGCGAGGCGGCGGGTGTCGGCCAGCACCACCGCGCCCAGCGCGCCGTAGGCCAGCTCGTCCCACATGAACCAGAACCGCTCCTGGCCGGGCGTGCCGAACAGGTACAGGGCCAGGTCGGACCGGAACGTGATCCGGCCGAAGTCCATCGCCACCGTGGTCGTGGTCTTGCCCTGGACCCCGCTGATGTCGTCGACACCCACGCTGCGGTCGCTGAGCGTCTCCTCGGTCCGCAGCGGCCGGATCTCGCTGATGGCGCTGACCAGCGTGGTCTTTCCCACGCCGAACCCCCCGGCGATGAGGATCTTGGCCGTGGTGGGCGGCGCCGGGGCGCCGGCGGCGGGGTCAGAGTGCGTGTAGTCCATCCAGTACGTCCCTCAGTAGACGCTCGTTGGTTACCGGTCCTCTCGGCGTCGTGAGGACCCGGATAATGCCGTGCTGGCTTAGGTCGCTGAGCAGCACCCGGACCACGCCGACCGGGAGGTCGATGTCAGACGCCAGGTCCACCACGGTAATAGGCCGGCCGCAGTGGGCCAGAATCCTCCGGTGCTCAGGGGCCAGCCGCAGGCCCGCCGGCAACTCCGCGCCAGTGGCCGCGACGACGTCGATCAGGCCCATGGGTGTCCCGGCAGCCGGCATGGTCCGGCCCCTGGTGACGGCGTAGGGCCGCACGACCGGTCCCGCTTCCCGGTCGAGCCACCTGTCCTTCGGGGCGGCCATCCCCCTCACCCTGCGGCCGGCTCGCGGTCGGGGAACCGCGGCGCCGCCGTGAGGTACTTGCCCATCCGCCGGACCATCATGGCCATCTCGTACGCCATGACGCCGACGTTGGCGTCTGCGGAGCTGACCACCGCGAGGCAGGTGCCCTGCCCGGCGGCCATCACGAAGAGGAACGCGGACTCCATCTCGATGATGGTCTGGCGTACCTCGCCGCCCGCGAAGTGGCGGCCTGCGCCACGGGCCAGGCTCTGCACCCCGGCGGCCAGCGCGGAGAGGTGATCGCCGTCCTCGCGGGCCATGTTCTGCGAGGTCGCCACCACGAGCCCGTCCCGGGACAGGATGATCGCCTGCCGGACATCGTCGATCCGCGCGACCAGGTTGTCCAGCAGCCAGCTCAGCTGCCCGGCCGTGCTTTCCTCCGCCATCACAGCGCCTCGCCGTTGGCTGAGTCCGGGCTCCCGCCTGGCCGGCCACCGGGCCACTCGCCCGGGCCGCCGGGGTAATCGAGGTCATCCGCCCGCCCGCGCTGCCACGACTGCTGCAGCGAGGAGAACAGGTCCCGGGTCTCGTCCGGGGAGCGTGCCCCGGTCCCAGGGCCGGCCGGGCCGCCGGCCGCCGCCGGCCCGGCGGGGGCGTGGTTGCGGAGCTGGGGGGCGATGCTCGCCTGGCGGACCCGCCGCGGCAGTCCCCGGTACGTCCCGGCGGCCGGGGACGGTCGCCACGCCAGGTCAGGGCGCGCCGGCGGGGTGAAGGCTCCGCCGGCCCGGCGGGGGGTCCCAGGGCCCGCGCGCCGCGCTGGCCGCTGGTCCGGCTGGTTCCGCCAGCCCGGCCCACGGGCCCTCCGGCGTGCCGGAGGGCAGGCCGTGATCATGACCCGGCCCGGTCCCGTCCTGCGGGGGAACAAGTCCCAGCTGGTGGCGTCCTGTCAGGCTGAAGGAGGAGGCCCGCTCGCGGCCCGCGGCCGGGCCGGCAGCACCGGCAGGGAAAGGGATCGGGCCGCTGGGTTCCGCCGGAAGGGGAGCCGCGGGCTGGCTGGCCCAGGCGGGCTGGCCGGTCCCGCTGGCCGGGCCGCGCGACCGCGTCTCGCCCTCCCGCACGATGACGCCGTGCGGCATCAGCACGATGGCGGTGGTCCCGCCGTACGGGGACTCACGCAGCGAGACCCTGATCCCGTGCCGGGCGGCGAGCTGGCCGACCACGAACAGGCCGAGCTGGTCGCTGCTGGCCAGGTCGAACTCGGGCGGGCTGGCCAGGCGCGCGTTGATGCCGGCAAGTTCCCCGGGGGTGAGGCCGAGCCCGCGGTCCTCGATTTCCACCGCGAAGCCGTTGCCGACGACGTCAGCGCGGATCTCCACCCGGGTCGCGGGCGGGGAGAACGTGGTGGCGTTCTCGACCAGCTCGGCGATCAGGTGGATGACGTCGTTCACCGCGGCCCCGACCACCGCGTCCTGCGACTCGCTGGCCACGTCGACCCGGACGTAGTCCTCGACCTCGGCGATGGCGGCGCGCAGCACGTCCAGGACCGGCACCGGGTCACGCCAGCCGCGGCCGGGGGTGGCCCCCGACAAGATGATGAGGCCTTCCGCATGCCGGCGCATGCGGGTGGTCAGGTGGTCCAGGCGGAACAGGTCGGCCAGGGCGCCGGGCTCGCTGGTGGCCCGCTCCATCGAGTCGAGCATGCCGAGCTGCCGGTGCAGCAGCGACTGGTTGCGCAGCGACAGGTTCAGGAACACCTGGTTGACGCTCTTGCGCAGGTCAGCCTGGCCCACGGCCGCCTCGACCGCGGTCCGCTGGACGGTGGAGAACGCCTGGGCCACGGAGGCGATCTCGGTGATCTTCCCCGTGGGCAGGGGCGGCGACTCCGCTTCCACGTCCACCTCATCGCCGCGCCGCAGCCGCTCGATCACGTGGGGCAGGTGCTCGCCGGCCATCGTCTCGGCCCCGTCATGCAGGCCGGTGAGTTCCGTCCGGATGCTGCGGCCGAATCGCACCGCGACGAAAACCGAGGCGAGCACCGCGAGCAGGCCGAGGCCGCCGGCCAGGGCCAGCTGGGTCTCCAGGCTGTCGCCGAGCTCTGCGGACTGTGCGCTGAGGATGGTGCCGATCTGGCTCAGCGGGGCCTGCACCGCCGCCGGCATCCCCTCGGCGATGCCCTGGAAGGCCTGCGGGCTCACCGGGATCGGCCGGTTGGCCGGGCTGTTCTCAATCGTGTTTTCCGTCGCGAGGAGCCGGCGGTAGACCGGGGATCCGAAGGCACGTGCGTACACGCCCGCGACGGATGGCGTCGAGAGCGTGAACGTGTCCTCGAGCAGGAGGTTCTGCTTCCCGACGACCTCGGCGAACAGCGTCCGCTCGGGCTGGGTCATCTGGCCCCCCGCCGCGAGCGCCGCCTCGATCAGGGACACCGCCCCGAAGCTGGCGTCTCCCAGGCCGACGACCGCGACGGCAGACTGGCTCATGGTGCTGAGGGTGGCGTCGGATGGCGGCGCCGAGATGTGCAGGAACTCCCACAGGGCCGTGCTGATCGAGTCGTAGGCGCGGTAGGTGGTGACGACGCCGGCCGCTCCCGAGTCGGCCGCTGCCCGTATCCGGGGCAGGGTGGCCAGGTCGGCCACGAAGCTCCTGAGCCCCGAGAGGGCGGCCGGGTCGTACAGCCCGCGCGTTGACTCCAGCGCCGTGCGGCTCGCCGCCGCGGCCGCGTCGGTGGCGTGGCGGGCGGCCAGCAGCGGCGCCCGCGGAGTGCGGCGGCCAGATCCGAGCCAGGCCAGGGTGAGGGACCGTTCCGCCGCCAGGTCGCCGGTCAGCGCGCCGATGCTGGCGCTGGTCGTGTGGGCGAGCGTGGTGTAGTGGTGATAGCGGATGACGTTGCCGAGCGTGATGCTGGCGGCAAACGCCCACAGTCCCACCAGCGCCACCAGGGGAACGACGAGCAAGCCGGCCAGTGTCACCCGGATCGTCCGGGTCCGTGCGGGCCGCTGGCGGTCAGCCATGACACCTCTTGCGGTAAGTCGGAATAGGTAATAAAGGGTGCCGCTGGGCCAGCATGCAATCCGCGGCAGGCAGGCTGGTTAGCTGCGGCAGCCGGGCCGGGCCATAAGAGGGCGAGTTCCGGGGGCCCGGGCGGCCAGCACGCCCCGGCCTGACCAGGGCGGGATAATGGACGGCCGGAAGACCCCGAACGCGGGTGGCGTGTCCCCCGGGCGCCGAGCCGCGCCCCCCGGGCGGGCCGGCCGCGGCCGTCGCGTGTGTCATTGGCCAAGCTGTGCATCAAGCCCCCCTGCGCCGTTATCCCCGGCGTTCCGCGAAGGCGGGGGAAAATGGCTCCGAGGAGCGTAGCACTGGAACTAGGTCACTTAGGACTAATAGCAGGAATGCGAGCAGCGGGTGAGCCGCGGTGCTTGCCCAGGCGGCCCGGCAGGCGGGACGGTACCGGTGCCAGCGGCGGGAGGCCGGCTCCGCACCGCCCTGGCCATACCCGTTTGCGGGCCTACGAGGAGGACAGTGCCATGGCTGACGCACAGCAGCGCCGCGGCCGGTCGATCGCCATGACCCCGGCCGAGCTCGATGAGTTCCTGGCCCAGGCGTGGACCTGCCGGGTCGCGACCCAGGCCCCCGACGGCCCGCACGTCGTCCCGCTCTGGTTCGTCTGGGCAGGCGGGGCCCTGTGGCTGAGCTCGCTGGTGCGCAGCCAGCGGTGGGCCGACCTGGTCCGTGACCCGCGGGTGGCGGTGGTGGTCGACGCGGGCGAGCAGTACCACGAACTGCGCGGCGCGGAGATCAGGGGAACGGCTGAGCCGGTGGGCGAGGCGCCGCGCCGCGGCGCGGACGACGCCCGGCTGGCCACGCCGGAACTGCTGTTCGCCCGCAAGTACCTGGGCGGCGAGTCGATGCTGCACGACGGGCGGCATGGCTGGCTGCGCGTCACGCCAGGCAAGATCACGAGCTGGGACTTCCGCAAGCTGCCGGCCGGGCGGGCCCGGCCGGGAAGCTGATCCGGGCCGCAGCCTCGCCGCTCAGCCCCGCCACCGGCCGGGCCGGCGGCTTACGTGAGGGTCCCGTCCACCGGCGTGCGGCCGGGCCGCGGGGTGCACTCCTCGATCCACCCGTCGATCCGGGCCCACCAGTCGTAGAGCCACCGCACCTGGGCCTCGTGGTCACCCGGCGCGCGGGACTCCTTCGGCCGGCACCCGCCACCACCGGGCCTGGACGACATGGTCTATCGGCAGGCTGCGCCACACGTCGGCCACGCTGGCCAGCTGGTCCAGCCCGGCGTGGCCGACGAAGATCACGTCGGCGCCGGGGCAGGCGGCGAGGGCGGCGAGGACCCCGCCGGCGCGGGGCGGCAGCAGGTGCGGCATGTCCCGGGCGCGGGCGGCCAGGTCGCCCCGGCCCTGACGTTCCAGCCGCCGGATGCCGCGCCGCCACCGGCCCGGGGTCCAGTTCCCTCCTTCGGGGAAGATCACGAGTGCGCCATCGTGGCCGAGGCCCGCGGCCAGCCGCCTGATCTGGTCGGTGTAGATCTTCTCGCCCGCCCGCTGCGGATAGATGAACACGTTCGGCACCCGGTTGGTGACCACGTCCAGCCCCGGGTCCAGCTGCAGCGCGGCCTTCATGACGATCCGCGGCCGCCGGTGGTAGACGGTGAGCAGATGATGCACGAGCAGCAGCGAGTCGCCGGGCCCGGCGTGACGGCTGAGCACGATGACCGGCCTGGCCAGCCGGGCGGCCTGCTCCTCGGCGGTCACGTCTGGCTCGCGGACCTCGATGCGCAGGCCCAGGGTGCTCACGGCCGCGCCGTACAGCCGCCCGAGATACCATTCCATGATCGCGTAGTGGCGGCTCTGGTAGGGCTCGGTGTGCAGCCGCCCGCCGAACCCGCTGGTGACCCAGAGGGCCAGGCACATGAACAGCGCGGCCGTCTCCGCCACCAGCCAGATGAGCGCGAAGGTGAGCAGCCTCAGGGCGCGCAGGCGGCCCAGCCTCGGGCGCGTCCCGCGCCGGCCGGTGCCGCCCGGCCGCGACCCCCGGGCCAGCCCGAACGCCACGGCCAGCAGGGCGAGCGGCGGGAACAGCAGCACCACGGCCACCGCGATCACGATCAGCAGCGGCGCCAGCACGATCCGGCGGACCAGCCTGGGTGGGACCATGCCCGCTCCTCCCGTCCCGGCGGCCGGGTCAGCGCCCCGCCAGCGTGGCGAGATAGCTCGCGGACGCGCGATAAGCCTGCTCGATCCGCACCCCGACCTTAGTCTTGTCGCGGTACCTGAGCTGGGAAAGATCTGGCGGGCGCGGATCGCCCCCCGACGGCAGAACGTGCACGCTCACGTCGCCGGGCAGCGCGGACATCTCCTCATGGAAGCGGTGGCGGCGGGCGATCTCGAACGCCACCAGGCCCACCTCCCAGGGACGGCGCGGCACGGCCAGCGGGCGCTCGATGCGCCCCACGTGCAGGACGTAGACGGTGCGGGCGCCCAGGGAGATGGCCCGGCCGACGGGGATGGAATCGACCAGGCCGCCGTCGAAGTAGTGCTCGCCATCCACCTCCACGGGGGCGAGCAGCCCCGGCACCGCGCAGGACGCGAGCACGGCGGGCACGACCGGCCCCGTGGCGAACCAGCGGGCGCAGGCCCGCTCGATGCTGGCCGCGACGCAGTGGAAGGGCAGCTCGAGATCGGCGAAATCCTTTCCCCCGAGGACGCTTTCCAGCAGGCGCTGCAGCGGCTCGATGGCATGAAGGTGGGTGCCGGACCGGGCCAGCCGGGCCAGCCGGCCCCAGACGCTCTCGCTGAACGCCTCACGCAGCTCATCGCCCTGCCAGAGGCCGGCCAGCCGCGCGGCCGCCCCGCCGGGATCCGCCGCCACCAGCGCCCCGTTGATCGCGCCGACCGACGTTCCCACCACCAGATCGGGCCGGATGCCCGCCTCGGACAGGGCGCGGAGCATGCCCACCTCGTGGGCGCCCAGGATCCCGCCGCCGCCTAGTACGAATGCCGTCTGCACGCGCCCAGCCTCCCCGTCGTCAGCGGCGGCAAACCCGTCCGCCGGACGGGGGGCAGGATCGCCCGCTGGACGGCGGCTGGCCCGCCCGCGGGGCGGGCCAGGCGGCCCGCGGGGGCAGCGCCGGGCGGCCGGCGGGGCGCCGACGGGGAACGTCGGCGCAGGTCCGGGCGCCGGACTCACACGGAAAGGGGTGGTTTGCGCCCTCGCCTGGCGAGCAGGAGAGACGATAGCCGACATGTAGGGAGGAAAGATGACACCCGCGGGATCCGTGAGGCGCGGCGCGGGGAGCGCCGTGCTGGCCCCGCCACCGCGCGCCCGTGAGCAGGTGTTCGCGGCGCGCCCCGAGCAGGTCAGCGCGGCCCGGCGCTTCGTGGCTGGCCTCCTGGCGGGCACCCCGGTCGCCGACGATGTGGTCCTCTGCGTCTCCGAGCTGGCCGGCAACTGCGTGAGCCATTCGGCGAGCGGCTGCCCAGGCGGCACCTTCACCGTCCGTGTCGAGGTGCACGACGGCGACTACGTGTGGCTGGAGGTTACCGATCAGGGCGGCCCGTGGTGCCCGTCCGCCCCGGACGGGCGGGTGCACGGACTGGAGATCGTGCGGCGGCTGGCCAGTGAGTCAGGCGTGGCGGGCGGCGTGTTCGCCGGGTGGGAAGCCTGGGCCAGGCTGGACTGGCCGGGCCGGGGCAACTAGCAGCCGGGCGCCGCCTGCTCAGGAGCCGTAGCGCTGCTCCGTCTCCCGTACCTCGGGCAGGCCGATGAAGTCCAGGAACTCCCCGAACGCGGGCAGTTCGGCCAGGACAGCGGCGGGGGTGCCGGACCGGGCGATCTCGCCGAGGACCCGGCGCATGCCCGAAGTCGCCGCGAGCAGCGTGCTGATCGGGAAGATCACGATCCGGTAGCCAAGCTCCCGCAGCCGGTCCAGGCCGATCGGCGGGGTCTTCCCGCCTTCGGCCCAGTTGAACAGCAGCGGCACGCCGGGGAAGGCCCGGGCCGCCTCGGCGGCCTCGCCCTCCGACACCACGGCCTCGATGAACAGGGCGTCGGCGCCCGCCTCACGGTAGAGCCTGGCCCGGTCCAGGGCCTGCTCCAGGCCCTCCACCGCCCGCGCGTCGGTCCGCGCGATGATCATGAAGTCGGGCCGGGTCCGCGCTGCTACCGCGGCCCGGATCTTCTGCGCCATCTCCCCGGCCGGGATGACCATGCTTCCCGTCCATGTGGCCGCACTTCTTCGGGGCCACCTGGTCCTCGAGGTGGATCGCGGCCACGCCCGCGGCCTCGTAGGCGCCGACGGTCCGGATGACGTTCAGCGGGTTGCCGTACCCGGTGTCCGCGTCGGCGATCACCGGGAGGTCCACGCAGTCGGCGATCCGCCGGGCGTTATCGGCCATCTCGGTCATGGTCAGCAGGCCCACGTCGGGCCGGCCGAGCAGCGCCGCCGACGTGCCGAACCCGGTCATGTACACCGCCGGGAAACCGGCCTCCTCCACCAGGCGCGCCGCCAGCGGGTCGAACGCGCCCGGGGCCACGATGATCTCCCCGGACTCCAGCAGCGCCCGCAGCCGGGCCGGGCCGCCGGGGCGGGGCGTCAGGCGGCCGGTCACCAGGCCGCGGCCGCAGGAGCAGCCGCGGGCGGCCGGGCGCCCTCAGCCACCGCTCTTGCGGCGGAACGCGCGCTTGCTCTGCGCGGGACCGTGCGCGCCGTGGACCTTCCCGCCGTCCCGCGCGGACTGCCGCGAGTTCCGGTCCGCCTGCTGGCTGTTCTTGCGGTCCAGTGCCTCACGGAACTTGCGCTTCACGTCGTCCTCGGGACGCTCCGGTCCCGACGCGGCGTCCGCCATGCCGACCTCCTGCCTCCGGCGGCCGCGTCACCCGCGGCCACTCCTGCGGTCGCGGCCGCCCGCCCCGCGGCCCCCGTCCAGCGACACCTGCCCAGCCTGACCCGCCCGGGTCCAGCCCGGCGACGGATACCTCCCCAGCCTAGGCCGTCCGGAATCACCCCGTGCCCGTGACGCGTGCCGCGGCATGGGCCGGCCCGATCAGCGCAATACTCACCGGGAAGCCGGGCCGGAAAGCCAGGGATGAAACCAGTTGCGCGGCCCGGCGCGGGATGATGATCTGCGGGGATGGATGATGCCGCGCTGCGCGCCGTGTTCGATGCCCAGGTCCGCCGCCGCACCCGCCCCGACGCGCCAGGAGCCCGCGCCGAGGCGGACGGCGCCATCGTCCGTGTGGTCGCCCCCGGCGCTGACGGCTGGTCGGGCGTGACCTGGTCGGATCTGGCCGGCCCGGTGGCCGCGGACCAGGCCATCGCGGCGCAGGTCCGGTACTTCGCCGGGCTCGGACGGCCGTTCGAGTGGAAGCTCTACGACTACGATCAGCCTCCGGACCTGGGCAGACGGCTGGCGGCAGCCGGGTTCGTGCCCGACGAGGAGGAGGCCGTGATGGTCGCGGAGGCCGCCGGCGCACCCCGGGATGTCACGCTGCCCCCGGGAGTCAGGCTGGAGCCGGTCACCAGTGAGGCCGGAGTGGATCTGCTGATCGAGGTCCACGCACGGGTTTTCGGCGGGGATCACTCCCGGTTGCACCGCGCCCTGCTGGACCAGTTCCGCGAGAACCCCCGCGGCATGGCCATGGTCCTGGCCATGGCCGGGGCCGAGCCGGTCTGTTCCGCCCGGGTGGACTTCCCGCCGGGCACGGACTTCGCCGGCCTGTGGGGCGGCGGGACGCTGCCGGCCTGGCGCGGCCGCGGCATCTACCGCGCGCTGGTCGCCTACCGGGCCGGGCTGGCCGCCCAGCGCGGATACCGCTACCTGAACGTGGACGCGTCGGCCGACAGTGAGCCGATCCTGCGCCGGCTGGGCTTCCGCTGCCTGGCCCGGACCACGCCTTACCAGTGGGCCCCGCGGGCGGGCGCGTGAGCACCACCGGGGTAGCCGTGGTCACCGGGGGCGGGACCGGGCTGGGCCGCGAGATCACCCGGGCGCTGCTGGGAGCGGGCTGGCGGGTAGCCGCCGCCGGGCGCCGGGAGGAGGCGCTGCGGGAGGCCGTGTCCGCGCCGGGCCTCCCCGCACCGGCCGCCAGCGCCGCCCTGCCGGTCGTCGCCGATGTCACCGATGCGGGTTCCGTTGCGGCGCTTTTTGAAACCGTGCGCGGCCGGTGGGGACGCGTGGACCTGCTGGTGAACAACGCGGGAATCTTCGGCGCGGGCGGCGCGGTGGACGAGGTGCCGCTGGAGGACTGGCGGCGGGCCGTCGACACCAACCTCACCGGCGCGTTCCTGTGCGCGCAGCAGGCCGTGCGGATGATGAAGGCGCAGGACCCGCGCGGCGGCCGGATCATCAACAACGGGTCCATCTCCGCGCACGTGCCCCGCCCGAAGAGCGTCGCCTACACGGCCACCAAGCACGCGATGACCGGGCTGACCAAGTCGATCTCGCTGGACGGCCGGGCGTTCGGCATCGCCTGCGGCCAGATCGACATCGGGAACGCCGCGACCGAGATGACCCGGCCGATGGGGCAGGGCGTGCTGCAGGCGGACGGGTCGCTGGCCCCCGAGCCCACGTTCGGCGCGGAGCACGTCGCGGCGGCCGTGCTCTACATGGCCGGGCTGCCGCTCGACGCGAACGTGCAGTTCCTCACGATCACCGCCACGGCCATGCCGTACATCGGCCGGGGCTGAGCACACCGCGGCCGCGCGGCCGGCGCCAGCCCGGGCCGCTCAGCGGGAGAACCGGGCGCGCAGCAGGCGCGGGAGGGCCGCCCGGCCGGTGACCGGCCGGAAGCGGTCCGACGCCGCCCGGAGGGCCTGGTCCTCCTCGTCGCTGAGCTCGATGTCGGCCGCGGCCACGTTGCTCTCCAGCTGCTCGACGCTGGACGCGCCCGGGATCGCGGTCACGGCCGGGCTGCGGATCACCCAGGCCAGCGCGATCTGGGCCGGGGTGGCCCCGTGCGCGTCCGCCACCTCGCGCAGCACCCCGATCAGCTCGCCGGCCCGCTCGATGTTCTCCGGCAGGAACAGCGGGTTCGCGCCGCGGACCCGGTTGGCGGGCAGGTTGTCGCGGTGGTAGCGCCCGGACAGCAGCCCCTGGGCCAGCGGGCTGCACGCGATGATCACGCGGTTCTGGGCCTCGGCGTAGGGCAGCAGATCACGCTCGGGGGCCCGCTCGACGAGGCTGTACTGCACCTGGTTGCTGAGGACCGGGCCGCCCAGCGCAGCCTCGGCGGCCCGCCAGCGGTCCAGCGAGTAGTTGCTGACCCCCACCTCGCCGACCAGGCCGACCCGCTGCAGGGCGCGCATCCCGCGCATGGCCGGAGCGTCCCGCACCACCGGATTCGCCTGGTGGATCTGGTACAGGTCCAGGTAGCGGGCGCCGAGCCGGTTCGCGCTGGCCACCGCGCGCTGCTCCACCACCGGGGCCAGCGGCAGCACCGGGAAGATCTTGGTGGCCAGGAACACCGAGTCCAGGTCCTCGCCCAGGGCCTGGCCCAGGATCCGCTCGCTGCGGCCGAACCCGTAGATCTCGGCGGTATCGAAGAGGGTCACGCCCAGGTCCAGGGCACGCCGCACGATCGCGTGCGCCTCCTGCTCGGCGTACGGGTCGCCGTATCCCCACTCCTTCGAGCCGAACTGCCAGGTGCCCAGGCCGATCTTGGAAATCTGCTTGGCGGTGCTGGTGGCCAGATAGCGCATGCTCCTAGTGTCCGCCCCCGCGCCGCGGCCCGCTGGCCCAGGGGTGACTGTCATGATCCTGGCCCGAAGGTCGCGCCTTCCCGGGTAGGGCGGCGGTGATGATTGGCGGCATGGAACTTCCGCAGACGCCGGTGACGCGCTGACCGGGCAGGGGCACACGCCGTACCTGCCTGAGCCGACCGGCCCGGGCCCAGTCGGTACCACGTCCGTGTACCTGAAAGACGTCTCCCGTCCCGATCCCTGGGCCGCGGGGGTGAGCGCACGAGAGCTGATGGTCTCCCTGTGGTATCCGGCGACATCCTCGGACGGGCGGCGAGCCCGGTACATGACGCCAGCGGAGTCCGAGCTCCTCCTGGCGAGCAGGGGCCTGACCGGCGTGCGGCAGGACGTGCTGAGCACGGTCCGGACCAACGCGGTCAGCGATGCCACCCCGGCGGGGCGCCCGCGCGCCCTCCCCGTCGTGGTGCTCTCGCCCGGCTTCACCAATTCCCGCAGCGCGCTCACCGCGCTGGCCGAGGACCTAGCCAGTCACGGCTACGTCGTGGCCGGGATTGATCATACGTACGAGAGCTTCGGCACGACCTTTCCCGACGGGCGGGTCACCACCTGCCTCGCCCGTGAGGCACGCCGCAGGAGCACGGGGTTCTGGGAGAAACTGGGAGCAGGCCGGGCGGCGGACGTCTCCTTCGTGCTCGGCGAGCTCACCGGCGCGGACCCGCCCTGGCCGGGCGCCGCGCTGATCGACCCGTCGCGGATGGCAATGGCCGGCCACTCCGCCGGCGGCGCAGCCGCCATCGCCGCCATGCTGGCCGACTCCCGCATCCGGGCCGGCGTCGACATGGACGGCGCCACTCACGCCCCAATCCCGGAGGACGGCCTGCCACGGCCGTTTCTGTTCCTGGGCAAGCAATCTAACTACACCCCGGGAAGCGGAGGGGGTATCCCCGGCAAGCCAGGCCCCGCGAGCACCTGGGAGCGTGACTGGAAACGCCTGACCGGCTGGAGGCGGTGGCTCCTGGTGGCCGGCGCCGTGCATGCCTCGTTCACCGACCTCGCGCTGCTGGCCGATCAGATCGGCATCGACACGGGCGCAGGTCTCCCCGGATCCCGGTCCCTGGACATCACCCGCGCCTACGTCCGGGCCTTCTTCGACCAGCACCTGCGCAGCAGGCCACAAGCCCTGCTGGACCAGCCATCATCACGCTACCCCGAGGTCACGTTCTGCTCCCCGGACTGAAACACGCGCTAGCACAGCAGCCAGGGCATGAACGGTCCGCCGGACGGCCATGACAGGCCAGTGAGGAACCGCCAGGATCCGCAGGTCAAGACCGTCTGGGGCGACGGCGAGGACCGGGCCGGAATCGCGCGTGGTGAACCTCCCGGTGCTGGCCAAGCTCTCGCTCCGGGACGTATCTTGTGACGCGGGGGCTTGGTCATGGCTATACGGGAGGACCCTCGCTCATGAGCACATCGCCGCTTTCTCCACAGGAGATCCGCGCCGCCGCGGCGGCACATAAGGAGCTTGGCCCCGAATACGGCGACGCTGTGATCGAGTCCTTCCTGGAGCGAGTCGACCGGGAAATCACCGCACGTGCCGACGCACGCCTCGGACCCGTGTCCCGCGAGCAGCCGGTCCAGCCAGCGCAGTCCAATAGCCGCCGCACGCTGCTCACCGGTGTTGCGATCGGCATTTTCGTCACCGGCGTGCCTTCCATGATGGTCGCGGCGAGCGCGGGTGGCGTCATCGCCAAGGATGAAACACAAGTTCTGCTCATCTTGGCCGTCCTCTGGGCGGTAGCGGTGGCCGCAGCAGCTTCCGTGATTCGTGTCCGCCTTGAGCTGCGGCGCAAGGAATCCGGCGCTCGCCAGACCGGCCGCCAGGCCCCTTAGGACCACCGTCTGATCGGGCATCAGGGGGGTGAAGCGGGTTTTGCGGTGCCAGGGGCGAGCCGGGCACGGAGTGCTGACCGGAGCCTGGGTTGACCGCCGTGTTGTCGGTGGTGCGGCTTAGCCTGGCCGTGTGACAGGGGAGTGCGGGGCTCCGGAGGAGCGCTTCGAGGACCTGGTCGGCGAGCTTCTCGGGTGCCCGGGCGTGACCCCGCCGCGCGGGGGCAGCGGCTTCGGCCGCAGTGCGCTGCGCTGGGAGAAGAAGATCTTCGCGATGCTGGTCCGCGGGCGGCTGGTCGTGAAGCTCCCGGCGCCGCGGGTCGCCACGCTGGTCTCCGGCGGTGATGGGGTGCATTTCGACGCGAACAAGGGCACGCCGATGAAGGAATGGTTCAGCCTGGACCCGGAGTCGGAGCTGGCCTGGCTGCCGCTGGCCCGGGAAGCACTGGACTTCGCCCAGGCCAGGCGCTGAACCGGCTTGATCTCCTCGTGATCCAGGCCACTTAGGGTGACAGCGTGGCGGGTTTTCAGCGGGACGAGGTGTCCCGGCGGCGGTTTCCCGCCCTCGATCCGGAGCCGCCACCCCCGCCGTGGTGGCGGCGGCTACTCGTGCCCGTGTGCGTGCTGGCCGGGGCGGCGGTGATAGTGACGGCCGTGCGGCTGCTCCCCCCGCTCCTCACCGGCTCCGCGGCCTCGCGGCCGGCGGCCGCACGCGCCGGGCAGCGGCCAGCGGGCCCGGCGATCCGGGCGTCCGGCCGGATCGTGGTCGTCACCGCGTCCGGGGGCCTCGCCCTCGCGGACCCGGACGGCAGCCACCTGGCCCGGGCGTCCGGGCTCGGGAACGTGGGCGACGCGGTCGCGGCATCGCCGGGCAACCGCTACATCTCGCTCCTCAACGGCCAGGTGATCAGGGTCAGCCCCGGCCGGTCGCTGGCCAGCTTCCCGGGAAAGGTCGAGCTCAGCCCCACCACCACGGTGACGCTGCCGGATCCTTTCGCCGATCACGCGCGGGCCGTGGTGCTGCTGGCGGACTACGGGGATCAGACCTTCTCATCGGCCAACCCCATCTCGGTGGTCTCGATCGCCACCGGCCATACGGTCTCGCTGGGCATCGGGGACCAGGTGGCGGGGGACCCGGCGGCGGACGGGGTATTCACCACCGTCGCCGCGTCGCTTCCGGTGGGCTCCGTCTCGGTCCAGACCACCCCGGACGCCGAGGTGGTGCGCCGCGACGCGGGCCAGCGGGCGGTGCTGCTCGCCACGGCCGGCGAGCTGAGTCACGCGACCGGCCTGCCCCGCCGCCTGGCGGTGTCCCTCGCGGTGTACCCCAGTCCCAGCGGGGATGAGGCCGCGGTGACCGTCCGGCCCGCGGCGGGCGGCCCGGTCGGCGGCCTGGCCGTCCTCACCCGGTCCGGCCGGATGGTCGCCGCGCTCCCCGCCCGGGCAGGCACCGGGCCAGCCTCCGGCGACCCGGTGTGGTCCCCGTCCGGGACGTCGCTGGCGTACCTGAGTACCAGCGGCAGCGGCGCCTCCCAGCTGAGCGTATGGTCTGCGGGCCGTCGGGGTGTCGTGTCCAGCACGCTCCCGGCGTCGGCCGGGCGTTACGGCGAGTGCGTCTGGGCGCCGGATGGCACCTCGGTGCTCTGCCCGGCCGCGGCCGGGTCGGAATGGGTGGTCGCCCGCACCGCCGGGGGGCGGCCCGCGGTCGCCCGCGGGCCCGGGCTTCCGGTTGCGTGGCTGCGATGAGCCGGCTGGCGGCGGTCCTGCGCGGGATGGTGCAGCGGGGCGGCACCACCGCCATGATTCTCGCGGTGGCCCTGGTGGCCACCGCGGCAGCGGCCACCGGGCCCATCTACTACGAGGCAGCGCGGACCTCCATCCTGCGTGACACCGTCGCCACCACCGGGTTCGCCGGACGCGGCTACGAGGCCAACGAGACCGGCGCGGTACCTGGCCTGCTCGGGCAGCTGGAGCCGGCGGTGCGCAGCCAGCTGGGCGGCGCCCAGGGCAGCCTGGCCCGGCGCGGGCTGTTCGCCGCGCCGGTCTACGCGGTCGAGACCACGATCCCCTTCCCGCAGTACCGCAGCGCGATCCCGCTGGTCTGGCGCAGCGGCGTGTGCGCCCAGCTGCGGATCAGCGGGCGATGTCCCGCGGCCCGCGGCCAGGTGCTGGTCAGCCGCCGGATGGCTGCCCTGACCGGCTGGCACCTCGGTCAGCACCTGCGGTTCGGCGGCTGGCCCGGTCTCACGGTCACCGGGCTCTACGGGACGCCGGCCCAGGGCCGGGCGTACTGGTTCGGCCGCGGCTCCCTGTATTTCCCTGCCATCAACCCGAAAGACCCCTCTGGCAGCAGCCCGGTCGATGCCTTCTTCACGCCGCGGGTCACGCTCGAGCAGGCCTCCCCGCAGCAGCAGGGCACCGCGGTGGTGGACGACCTGCTGAATCAATCCCGGCTGACCGGCAGCGAGGTCCCGCAGCTGGCGTCGGCCATGACGGCCTTCAGCACGTCCCCGGCGCTGCAGCAGCAGCAGGTGCTGGTCACCACCGGCATCCCGGCCACGCTCCAGGCGGTGCAGGCCAGCTGGCGGGCGGTGGAGATCCCGGTGGTCCTGATCACCGCGCAGTTGCTGGCCGCCTGCCTGCTGCTGCTGTTCCTGTCGGTCACCGACGCGATCGACGCGCGCGGGCACGAGGTGTCCCTGGCCAAGCTGCGCGGCCGCGGTGGCTGGCGGACCATCGTGTTCGGGATGTCTGAGCCCGTCCTGCTGCTCGCGGTGGCGCTGCCCGCCGGGGTCCTGGCCGGCTGGGGAGCGACGGCTGCGCTCTGCCGCGTGCTGCTCCGCCCGGGCACCACGGTGGTGCTGCCCCCGCTGGCCTGGGCCGCGGCCGGGCTGGCCACGGCGGGTGGCCTGCTGGCTGTCGTGCTGGCGGCCCGCCGGACGCTCCGGCGGCCCGTCGTGGAGGAGTGGCGCCGGTCCGGCCGCAAGCCGGCCGGGCGGGGCTGGGTGGCGGACGCTGTCCTGGCCACCGCGGCCTGCGCGGGCCTGCTGGACCTCGCGGTCACCGGGCAGATCGGCTCGGCCCGGCACGGCGCCCTGGGCCTGCTCGTCCCCGGGTTGCTGGGGCTGGCCATCGCCGTGATCGCCTCACGCCTGCTCCCGCTGGCCTGCCGGTCGGCGTTCTCACGGAGCGGTACCCGCGGCAGCGTCGGCGTGTTCCTCGCGCTCCGGCACGTCGCCCGGCGCCCCGGCGGGACCCGGACCACGATCGTGCTCGCCACCGCGTTCGCCCTGAGCACGTTCGCGGTCGCCGCCTGGGCCGTGGACCGCGGCAACGAGCACCTCGTCGCCGCGGCCGAGGTCGGCGCGCCGGTGGTGCTCACGGTCGCGGTCCCTGCGGGCAGGAACCTCGGGACCATCGTGGACCGGGCTGATCCAGGCGGCCGCCAGGCCGCCGCCGTGAACCGCTACACCAGCCTGTCCAGCAGCAACTCGGGGCTGACCGTGCTCGCGGTGGACCCGCAGCGGTTCGCCCGGGTCGCCGCGTGGCGCCCGGGCTTCACCGCCCGCCCGGCCGCCGAGCTGGCCCGGGACCTGGCCCCGCGGGCCCCGGCCCCGGTCATCCTCACCGGCAGCGCGGTGCGGGTCACCGTGGACGTCCACGCGCTCTCGCCACCGGGCTCGGTGCTGTCGGCGGACGTCACCACCGGGGCGTCGCCGGTGAACCTGGGCCCGCTGCCGGCCCGCGGCGTCACCACTCTCACCGGGTCCCTGGTCGGCTGCCCGTGCGTGCTCCGGGATCTCGACCTCGGACCGCCAGGGGGTTTCCTGCAGAGCCCGGTGACCGGGTCGGTCACCATCAAGGCGGTGCAGGTACACGGGGCCGCCGGCTGGGTCAGCGCCGCGGCCGGGCTGCTGTCCACGGCGGCGCACTGGCGCCCGGGGCGGGCGGACAACCCGCCGGACCGTCTGCAGGGCTCCGCGGCGGGCCTGGACTGGAGATTCGCCGGGCACCCGCACCAGGACACCCTGCTGCTCTCCGCGAACCGGCCGTATCCGCTGCCCGCGGTGGTGTCCAGCGCGATGCTCAGCCATGGGGAGAGGCTCGCGTCCGGGGCCGGGCTCGACGGCGCACCGCTCGAACTGCGGGTCATCGGCGCCGCGAGCGTCGTGCCGGGGGCGCCGGGTGCCGGGGAGATCGTGGACCGCCGGTACGCGGAGCTCGCGGCGGGAGAGAATTTCCCCGACATCAGCCACGAGGTGTGGCTCGCGGCCGGGGCCCAGGCCAGCATCGAGCCGAGGCTTAAGGCGGCCGGCCTGCGGGTCCTCTCGGTGCGGACCGCCGCGTCCGTCGCCGCGGTCTTCGCCCGGCAAGGGCCCGCCCTGGCCAGCGTGCTGTTCCTGGCGGATGCGGCGGCCGCGGCGCTGCTGGCCGCGGGGGCGGCCGTGCTCGGCCTGTACCTGTCCGCCCGGCGGCGCCGCTACGAGTACGCGGCTCTCTCGGCGTCCGGGGTGGCCACCAGGACACTGCGGCGGGCCGTCCTCACCGAGATGGCCCTGGTACTCGGCTTCGGCGTCATCATCGGAATCGGCAGCGGCCTGCTCGCCGCGGTGCTGGCCCTGCGGACGGTGCCTGAGTTCCTGGCCACCCCCGCGGCCCCGCTGTCCTACGTCCCGGCCGCGGCGCCGCTGGTCCTGCTGCTCGGTGTGGCCGTGGCGCTGCTCGCGGCGGCCGCGGTCTCGGCGAGCGTGCTGCTGATCCGCGGGGTCAGCCTGGATCAGCTCCGGGAGACGCCGACATGACTGCGGCGGGCCGCACAGGGACCGGCGGCGGCAGCTTCGCCGCGGGTGAGGGTCACGGCGGCGGTGCCGGGACGCGCCGCGGCCCGGCGGAGCGTGACGCGAACGGCACGGTGGTGGTGCGCTGCGAGAGCCTGGTCCAGGTGTACGGGGCCCCCGGGGAAGAGATCACCGCGTTGCGGGGAGTGGACCTCGCGGTGGCCGAGGGGGACACCGTGGCCCTGCTCGGGCCGTCGGGAGCCGGCAAATCCACGCTGCTGTGGCTGCTCGCCGGGCTGCTGCGGCCGACGGCCGGCGTGGTCGAGGTGTGCGGGCGGCGCCTGGGCGAGCTGACCGGCCGGTCCGCCGCGGACATGCGGCTGCGGGACGTCGGCGTGGTCCTGCAGAACCCGGGACGCAACCTGCTGCACAACGAGACCGCGCTGGGCAACGTGCTGTTCGCCCAGGGCCCGACCCGCCGGTCCCGGGCGGTCAAGCGGCGTCGCGCTGCGGGGCTGCTCGACGCGGTGGGCCTGGGCCCGGCCACCCGGCGGACCGCCGGGCGGCTCTCCGGCGGTGAGCAGCAGCGGCTCGCGCTCGCGGTCGCCCTGGCCAACGGCCCCCGGCTGCTGCTCGCGGACGAGCCGACCAGCCAGCTCGATCACCAAACCGCCGGGACCGTCGTGGACCTGATCCGCGCGGCCAACGAGGACCTGGGCACCACGGTGGTCGTGGTCACCCACGACCCGGACGTCGGCAGCGCGCTCGGCCGGACCGTGACCATCCGCGACGGGCGGGTCGGTGCGGAGGGGCACCAGGGCGAGGACTACCTGGTCGTGTCCCGCGACGGCTCGGTCCAGCTGCCCGACGAGGTCCTGCAGAGCTCGCTGCCACCCGGGTCGCTGGCCCGCGCGGTGCCGACCGCCGAAGGCGTGGAACTGCGCCGGGTCAACCTGGAGCGGGGCTGACATGCTCGATGCGCGCGGCCTGCGGTACGTCCGGGACGGGCAGACCATCCTGGCCGGGGTGGACGTCACGCTGGACCCGGGGCAGAGCCTGGCCGTGACCGGCCCATCCGGGTCAGGCAAGTCCAGCCTGCTCGGGCTGCTCGCGGGCCTGATGCGCCCCGCCTCCGGCGAGGTCCACCTGGACGGTGCGCCGCTCACCGGGTTCGCCGGGCCCGCCAGCGGCGTGGCCCTCGTGCTGCAAGGCTACGGCCTGGTCTCACTGCTCACGGCCGCAGAGAACATCGAGGTCGCCCTGCGTGCCGCGGGGCGTCCGCCAGCCGCTGCCCCGGCAGCAGCCCGGGCCGCCCTGGCCCAGCTGGGCCTGGAGGCGCACGCGGACCAGCTGGTCGAGGAGCTGTCCGGCGGCCAGCAGCAGCGGGTCGCCGTGTCCCGGGCGCTGGCCCTGAAGCCCAAGCTGCTGATCGCGGACGAGCCGACCGCCGAGCTCGATCCCGCGGCGCGCGCGGTGGTGCTGGCCCGGATCTTCGATATCGTCACGGACGGGGGATCACTGGTGGTAGCCACGCATGACCCGGAAGTGGCCGGGAGGTGTGACGGGATCCTGGATCTGCGGGCCGGTACCTGAGTCCCGGTCACGATTTTCAGGACATCAGGCCAGGGGAGGTGTCCAGACCGGGTCCGGCTGCGTCTCCTGGCCGACCGAGACGGGCAGCAGTGCCGGTACCACGAGCGCCTTGGCGTGCTCGTCCAGGCGCACACCCGACGTGGAGTCGCCAAGCGCAACCTCAGCACCCGCTCAGCCTGTCAGCGGGCCTATCTCATCTCATCACCCATGACCACGCGGACCTACGCTGCTGGACTGATGATAGCCCCTGGCCAAGGCCCGGCCTCGTCGCTTCTCTGACTGCCCTCACCTCTCGAATTTCTGCCTCCCTGAGCCGTCCTTGGTCAAGTACGTATTTACTACCGAATGACGCTAGAAAAACTATTAATGCCGTCTATGCCTAGTTCTAACATCCCAGTTATTCAGGCCGTATGACTCTAGGGTAGCGTGCGCGCGAGGCATAACTTGGAGGTCGAGCAAACAATAGGGGGAAACCAGAAATAAGCAGGTTGTATCGTTCGCCAGTAAAAGGATTCTATACCTTGCTGCGGACTCGAACGGAGAGGGCCGAGTTCTGGCCGTCGTGGCTGCCCTAGAGGCTGGTGCGGCGAGGAATGCTTAGGGGGGAGCGATTCCGGGAGGATAGACATGAGAATAAGTAAAGTAGCAGCCGTGATAATTGGCGTTGTTATCTTGCTGGTGCTGTGTGTCGGGACCACGCTGCTGGTGGCCAATCACACCAACGCGCACAACCTGGCCGTCCAGCGGGCGGCCGCCACAGCCAGTCACAACCGGGCCGTGGCCAGCGCCAAGGCAGAAGCGCTTAATAAAGCTATCGCCGCCGCCAACCGCAAGGCTGAAAGCGCAGCCAGAGAGGCCAGGCAGGCCAAGCAAGCAGCAAATAAGCCCGCAGTCGTCGCGCCGGCGCCCGTGGAGGCACCGGCCGCTGCTGCGCCGGCCGGTCTCACCGCCTGCGGTACCGGCAGCCAGGGTGAGGAGGTCTTCGCAGACTCGTCCACCACAAGCTGCGCGTTCGCGCTGAACGTGGAGTCAGACTACTGGCAGGCACCTGGTATGCAGTTCACCTCTTACAGCCCAGCGACCGGCCAGTCTTACCTTATGTCGGCCACGGATAGCGGCACCACTGTGACGGCCACAGGCGGCAGCGGCGCGCTGGTGGAGTTCAGCGACGGCAACTGAGCACTGGCTATCGGGCACCATTGGGGCGTGGCAAGGAATGCTCAGGGGGGAGCATTGAAGGGAATTAGATCGAAGGGGAAATCATGGCCTTCATTGCACACCACAAGATACTGGCCGCCTTCGTCGGCGTGCTGGTGCTGCTGGCGCTTTGCGCGGGAACCAGTTTGCTCGTGGTTAACAACACGAACAGCCACAACCTGGCCGTCCAGCGGGCAGCTGCCACGGCAAGTCACAACCGTGCCGTGGCCAAGGCGTCAGCCGCTGCCCAGGGGAGGGCCATCAGCCAGGCGAACGCCAGGGCTGCTAAGGCCCAGGCAGCCGCCAAGGACGCCAGGCGGGCAGCCAGGAAGGCAGCCGCAGCCAAGCAGGCAGCGAACACGCCAGCATCGGCACCGGTGGCTGCGGCACCACCGGCAGACGCGAACGCTGAGGCCGTAGTGGATCAGTACTACCAGGATCTATCGAACGGCGATTATGCCGACGCGTGGGCATTGGGCGGCGTGAACATTGCGGGCACGGACTACAACACCTGGGTTGCCGGATATGCCACTACGACCAGCGTGACGCTGAACACAGAGTCGCAGTGGAATTCCAGCACAGTAAGTGTGAACATCACTGCCACGCAGTCTGATGGCGGGAGCACGTCCTACCAGGGCACCATCACTGTTGAAGGTGGCGTCATCACTGCTGCCGACATCACGCAGACAGGCTGATCCCCTTCCTAAGGTGCTGGACGGCGAGCGCAGCCAGTGTCCCGGTGGCGGCGCCCGCCGCCGTCCCGCCCTGCACGGCGCCGGCCACCTCTCCCGTCAGCGGATCAAGCGCCAAGCCGCCCCGACGGCCTCATCCACCGATACGTGCAGGTTGCGTAGGAGGAGTTGCAAGGGCGGCCAGCAGGTAGGCGAGCCCTCACTCTGCTGGACGTAAGGTGACGCCGAGCATACTGTAAGTTACAGGTAGCCGCGATCGGCGGAAATCGAGTCCTGCATGACTCCAGTTATGCGGCTGGGCAGCTCGTCTCCATCCAGGCGACCGCCACCAGACACCTTCCTGATCATCTGGAACCCGGTGGCACCCGGCCACGGTAGAAGACCCTGTTGGAGTAGAGCCTTTTGATGCGCCGGATCGTGGGGGCGCTGCCCTTCATCGCCTTGGCCCTAGCTGCGTGCGGAGGCACTGGGCCACCGGCAACCCATGCCGCTGCCCGGCCGGGGACGTCAGCCCATCCATCCCGGGGCATGCAACCCGCGGCCCCTGCGGCTGCTGCGGCAGCCGCCAGGAAATCACCGGTGACCGTCCCGCCGGCGGGCAGGCGGGCCGCTGCCGTATCGGGCACGAACCCCGCCACACCTCTGCCGCGGCCGGGACCCTCCGGCGGCCCGGGCAGGTTTCCCCCTGCCGCCGCCGGGATCCTCGACGGCAAGGTCGTGGTAGTAGACCCGGGCCACAACGGCGGTAACGCCGCCGCCCCGTCGGTAATCAACCAGCCGATCTGGAACGGCCGGGAAACCGAAACGTGCGATACGACGGGCACACAGACGGACGGCGGATACACCGAGGCCCTGTTCAACTGGAGGGTCGCGCTCTACCTGACCGCCGACCTGCGCGGAGAAGGAGCGACCGTCGTGCTCACCCGCACCTCCAACACCGGGATAGGCCCCTGCGTCACGCAGCGCGCTGCCATCGGCAACGACGCCCGCGCCGGCGCCGCCGTGTCCATCCACGCTGACGGCGGGCCGCCAGGCGGCCGGGGCTTTGCCATCCTGGAACCAGTCGCTGACGGGATCAACGACGCCATCATCAGGCCCTCCGCCGCCCTGGGTGCCGACCTGCGGGCAGCGTTCGCGGCCGGGACCGGGGAGCCGGTCAGCTCCTACGACGGGATCAACGGGATCCAGCCCCGTAACGACCTGGCCGGGACCAACCTATCCACCATCCCGAAGGTGTTCATCGAATGCGCCAACATGCGCAACAGCACCGACGCCGCCCTGGTCACCTCACCTGCCTGGCAAGCACGGGCCGCCCGGGCGGTAGCCACGGGCCTGACTACCTTCCTCACAACGCACTGAACCCGCAACCCCCCCGGCCTCAGCCTGCCAGGGGGCAGGTTGCGATCACGGTGCCACGCCCGGCCCACCGGACACCCATTGTCGGCACGGAGGCGGTGCCAGCTCTGCTTTGAGCCATCATTACCTGGCAAGATGCCGATGACGTTGCCGTACTCAAGGTAGCTAACCCGGTGACGCTTTCAAGAGGCGTCGTGGCCCAGCTTGAACTCCCCGCTGGCGAGGAACCGCATGGTGGCGGAGCGGGACGGCCCCGCGGCGGGGCTGGGCCTGGTCGACGTGATCGACGGCCTGACTGGCTACCCGTGGTGGCACGCGACCCGGGCGGAACTGCTGCACCGGCTGGGCGGCCCGCCGAGGCCCGCGCAGCCTACGGGCACGCCCTCGCCCTCGGCATGAACGAGCCACAGGCCGGGCACCTGCGTGGGCGCACCTCCCAGCTGCCCCCCACTAGCAGCAATGCCGGATAGTTAGGCGGTCGGGCTGGCTGTCAAGGGTGTGTCGGTTGATGTGAAGGAGGCGGGGCTCCGGTAAGGGAGGTTTGTCCGCCAAAGACGAACCTCATCGCCGGGAGCCCTGCCATGGGTCAGTCTGTCATCACGCGTGTGGTCCGGGTGGCGCGGGCCGGTTCGCGCCGGGTCATCTGGGTGAGCTGACCCAGCAGGTGCCGTTTGAGATGGTCGATGCGGTGCTGGCCCAGACCGGTGCGGTCCAGTCCCGGGTCCGGGACCTTCCGGCGCGGGTGGTGGTGTACCTGCTGCTGGCCGGGTGCCTGTTCGCTGAGCTGGGCTATGGCCAGGTCTGGTCCCGGATGGTGGCTGGCCTGGACGGCCTGGACGTGGCCTGGCCCACGGCGGCGGGGCTGACCCAGGCGCGGCGGCGGCTGGGAGCCGCGCCGTTACAGGCCCTGTTTGACCTGCTGCGCGGCCCCGCCGCGGTGCCCGGCCCGGCTGCGGGGGTGCGCTGGCGGGGGCTGCTGGTCTGCGCGATCGACGGCACCATCATGACGGTCGCGGACACCAAGGCGAACCTGGCCGTGTTCACCAAGCAGCGTGGCGGTGCTACCGGCGGGTCCAGCTACCCCATGCTGCGCCTGCTGGCCCTGGTCTCCTGCGGCACCCGCAGCGTGATCGATGCGGTGTCCGGGCCAGCTGCCAGCGGCGAGACCAGCTACGCCAGGCGGCTGCTGGACAGCCTGCGCCCGGGGATGATCGTGCTGGCTGACCGTGGCTTCGCCGCCGGTTTCCTGGCCGGGCAGATCTCCCGGACCGGGGCAGAGTTCCTGGTCCGCGTCCGCACCGGCCGGGGCGCCCCGGGGCTGCCCGCCCTGCGCCGCTGCCCCGACGGGTCCTACCTCTCCTGCTTCGGCGGGGTGCCGGTCCGGGTCATCGACGCGCAGATCACCGTCGCGACCAGCGCCGGGCGCGCCACTGGCGCGTTCCGGCTGATCACCACCCTGCTCGACCCCGGCCGCTACCCGCCGGCGAGATCGTGACGCTTTACCACCAGCGCTGGGACATCGAAACGGCCTACCTGGAGCTGAAGTCCAGCATCCTCGGCGGCCGGGTGCTGCGCGCCCGCACCCCGGCCGGCGTGCACCAGGAGGTTTACGCCCTGCTAGTCACCTACCAGATCCTGCGCACCGCCATGACCGATGCCACCATCACCCGGCCCGGCACTGACCCGGACCGGGCCAGCTTCACCATAGCCCTGCACGCCGCCCGCGACCAGGTCATCCAGGCCACCGGAGTCATCGCCGCCACCACGATCGACCTGGCCGGCGGGATCGGACGCCAGGTCCTGGGCAACCTCATGCCCGGCCTGCGGCTGCGCATCAACGCCCGCACCGTCAAACGCGCCATCTCCAAATACAACGCCCGCGGACCAGACATCGACCGGCGCACCTACAAGGCCACCCTCACCATCAGCATCCTCACCGGAGAAGCCTTGACAGCCAGCCCAGACCCCTAACTACCCGGCATTGCCACTAGCAGCCGGCCGCGCCGTACCGGGCGGCCGGGTGGCGCCCGGGCGGCTGGCCGCCCTGCCGGATGATGGGGGCATGGATACTGCTGATCCCGTCACCGGGGGGGACGCCGGGTACTCCGGGGTCTGCCCGTTCACCGTGGACAAGCCGGTCATGCGGCAGCGGTGGGAGCGGCTGGCGTTCCTGCACTGGCCCTATGACCCGGACGCGGTGCAGCGGCTCCTGCCGGGCGGCCTCACGGTGGACACCTTCGGAGGGGTGGCCTGGGTGGGCCTGGTCCCGTTCTTCATGCGCGTGCACACGCCGGGAGACCGCGGCGCCCCGTGGGTCTCGAACTTCTGCGAGACCAACGTGCGCACCTACGCTCTCGACCGCGAGGGACGGCCCGGCATCTGGTTCCTGTCGCTGGACGCCGCGCGGCTCGGGGCGGTCGCGGTGGCCCGGTCCAGCTACCGGCTGCCGTATTACTGGTCCTCGATGCGCCTCACCGGGCAGGCGGGGCCGGCGGGGGATCAGCAGATCGCCTACTCCTGCCAGCGCCGCCTGCCCGGCCCGCGCACGGCGACCAGCCAGGTGCGGGTCCGTATCGGCGCGCCCTATGAGCCTGCCGAGCTAGTGCGGTGACCACATACGTTCACCGGCTTTAGCTCATGCGGCTTTCGATCTGGGATGGCCCCAGCGTTGATGGCGTTCGCTGCGGATGCGGGCGCGTTCGTGGCGCTGGGCGGCCAGGACGTCGGGGTGGCGGGCGTTGGCGTTACGCCAGGTGAGGTAGTCCTGCAGGCGGCGGGCTAGCACGGTGTGGTTCGGATGGTCTGAGCCGCCCATGACAAAGGTGCGCAATGGCCCGAACTGTGCCTCGATCGGGTTGGCCCAGGAGGCACTGGTGGGTGTGAAGCACAGGCGGACCTTGTGCTTGCTGGCCCAGGCGCGGATCGGCGGGGTCTTGTTCGCGGACAGGTTGTCCATGATCACGTAGATGGGGGCGCCGTCGGGGCGGGCCGCGCGGATCGACTTCAAGGCAGTCAGGGTGTGGTCACCGCCCTTGCGGCGCCGGGTGACGCCCCAGAGCTGGTCTTCGGCCACGCAGTAGCAGCCGTGGAAATACCGGATTCCGTGCGTGCGGTGATAGGTGGCGGGCAGCCGGGCTGGGCTGCGCTGCCGGGCCCAGGCGCTGCCGTGGACGGGCCGGATCGATAACGGCCCGAACTGGTCAAAGGCGAAGCACCGGTCCGGGAAGCGGCTGGTCACGTGCTCGATGCGGTCCAGCTTGGCGTCTTTCTCCGGATCGGCGGACTCCTTCCAGGTCCGGGTCCGCTGGAAAGAGATCCCATGATCATGGAGGATCTGCCGCAGCCGCTCCCGCCTGGCCCGCACCGCCCGGAACGGGTTCACGGCCAGGTAGGCGGCCAGTTTCCGCAAGCTCCAGTGCGTGAACGGCAAGCCCAGCTTCTCCGGCCGCGTGGTGGCCGCCGTGACGATGAACTCCACGTCATCCTCAGTGATCAGGCGGGGACGGCCTCCCGCCCACTGAGGGTCCAGCGCGGCCAGGCCCTTCGCGTTGAACGCGTGGACCACGTCGCGGACGGTGTCCTCATCGGCGGCAACCAGCCGGGCGATGGCCGGGACTGTCGTACCCGACGCCGACGCCATAATGATCAGCGCCCGGCGGACCCGGATCGACCCATGCTTCCCGCGGCGCACGATCTGCTGCAGCCGCTGACCCTCATGATCCGTCAGCCTTCTCGCCCGCACCCGTTCTGCCATCACCGCTCCCGCACTCGATCAGCCCCCGCAAGAACGAGTGTGAAGCAATACCCCAGCACGTGGACGCCAGCAGAAGGTCACCGAACCGGTGAACGCGGGTCACCGCACTAGCGGACCGGGACCATTTCCTGACCGCCCGGTGGGTGCTGTTCAGCGTGCTGGCCGGGCACCAGTTCTTCGCCCGCGCCGAGCACCAGCCGTGGCCGCTGCACCGTGCGGAAGCCCTCACCGCGGACGACAGCCTGATCACGGCGGCGGGGCTACCCGCACCCCGCGGCGAGCCTCTCGTGCATTACTCGCCGGGGGTCGACGTCCGCATCGGATGGCCCGAGAGATACGGCGGGCCCGCGGGAACCTAGGCCGGCTGGCCGTCCACGGTCAGCTCCACCCGGTCGGGGTAGAAGCACATCAGGCCGGCGATCTGCCTGGCCTGCGGGATCGGCGTCTCGTAGCTCCACACCAGGTCGTTATAGACCTGACCGCCGACGTCAGCGGACCAGTACGACGCCTCACCCTTGAAGGGGCAGGTCGTGCGCAGGTCGGTGGCATGCAGCAGGTCGGTCCGCACGTCCTCACGCGGCAGGTAGTACCTGGTCGGCAGCCCTGTCTCGTCCAGCAGCACCGGCCGGTCGGTCTCGGCGATCTTCTCGCCGCCGACGGTGACGACGACGTGCGAGGTCGCCGGGGTTGTGGTGATCGTGTGCCCTTTAGCCATACCGGGTGAACCCCCCGGTGCCGGTGTTGATTCCGGCGCCGGGACGCCGCTGCCTCTCGCATCCGCCGGGGACGGGGACAATGGCAGCTCCCGGGAACTCCCCGGGAACAGGGACAATGGCAGCGGGAGGTGGACAGTGCGGATCGGCATCCTGGGCCCGCTGGAAGTGCGCGACGAAGCCGGGCAGCTCGTGCAGCTGGGCGGCCCGCGGCTGCGTGCACTGCTGATCCGGCTGGCCCTGGACCCGGGACGCACGGTCGCGGCGGAGCGGCTGGCCGGGGACCTGTGGCCCGGTGACGGCCAGGACCGGGGCGGCCCGGCCGACTCCGGCAACGCGCTCCAGGCCCTGGTGTCCCGGCTGCGGCACGTGGCCGGGCCGGCCATCGTCGAGCACCGGGCGGGCGGCTACCGGCTGGCCGTGGAACCGGCTGAGGTGGACGCCACCCAGTTCGAGCGGCTGGTCGGTGAGGGCCGCGCGGCCCTGGCCGCCGCCGACCCGGCCGGCGGCGCCATGCTGCTGCGCGAGGCCCTGGCCTTGTGGCGCGGCCCGGCGCTGGTGGATGTGGAGGACGCCGCGTTCGCAGCCGGGCCGGTGGCCCGGCTGGAGGAACTGCGGCTGGCCGCGACCGAGGACCGGATCGACGCGGACCTGGCCCTCGGCCGGGGTGCGGAACTGGCGCCGGAAGCCGGGGAACTCGCCACCGCGCACCCGCTCCGGGAGCGGCTGCGCGGCCAGCTCATGCGCGTGCTCTACCTGGCCGGGCGGCAGGGCGACGCGCTGGCCGTGTACGAGGACACCCGGCGGCTGCTCGCCGAGCGGCTCGGGGTGGACCCGTCGCCCGCGCTGTCCGCCGTGCACCTGGCCATCCTGCGCGCCGACCCGGGCCTTGGCCAGCCAGCGGGGAACGGGGACGCCCCCGCCGGGCCGGCAACAGTCTCAGCATGGGCCGCGTCACCGTCGGCCGCGCCAGCCCCGGCCTGCCAGCCCCGGCCTGCCAGCCCCGGCTCCGCCACCAGTGGGCCTGCCGCCTGCAGCCCCGCCACCCCAGGCGGTGCCCGCCGCCCGGCCCTCCCCGGCCTGGTCCGCGCCCGCACCCCAGCCCCCGCGGACCAGCAACCTGCCCGCCCAGCTGACCAGCTTCGTGGGCCGCGACGAGGAACTGAACCGGGTCAGCAAGCTGCTCGGCGAATCCCGCCTGGTCATCCTGACCGGGCCGGGCGGAACGGGGAAAACCCGCCTCGCGATCGAGGCCGCGGCCCGGCTCGCGGACCAGATGGCCGACGGGGTCTGGTTCGTCCCGCTGGCGCCGGTCGGGGACGCGCTGGACGTGCCCCAGGCCGTGCTGGCGTCGATCGGCGCGCCGGACGCGGTCCGGGTCCCCGACGACCGACCCGGTCCGCGCGGTCCTGCCGCCGCTGGACCGGCTGGCCGACATGCTGGCCAGCCGCCGGCTGGTCCTGGTGCTGGACAACTGCGAGCACCTGATCGGTGCGGTGGCCCGGCTGGCCGGGCTCGTGCTGGCGGAGGCGCCCGGCGTGCGCATCCTGGCCACCAGCCGGGAGCCGCTCGGCGTGACCGGCGAGATCCTGTGCCCGGTGCCGTCGCTGCCGCTGCCGCCGGACGGCGCGGCCCCCTCGGAAGCCCTGGAGTACGGGTCGGTCCGCCTGCTGGCGGAGCGGGGTGCCGCGGTCCGGCCCGGATTCACCGTCGACGAGGTGAGCGCGGAGCCGGTCATCCGGATCTGCCGCGCGCTGGACGGTAATCCGCTGGCCATCGAGCTGGCCGCGGCGCGGTTCCGCTCGCTGACCCCCGCGCAGGTGGCCGGCCGGCTCGACGACCGGTTCAGCCTGCTCACCGCGGGCAGCCGGACCGCGCTGCCGCGCCACCAGACGTTGCGGGCCATCGTGGACTGGAGCTGGGACCTGCTGGACGAGGCCGAGCGCACGGTCTTGCGGCGGCTGTCGGTGTTCAGCGGCGGTGCCACGCCGGGCGCGGCCGAGCAGGTGTGCGGGCCCGGTGACGATCCGGGCGGCCTCCTCGACGTGATCGCCTCGCTGGTGGACAAGTCGCTGGTGACCGCGACGGGTGAGGCTGAGGTCCGGTACCGGCTGCTGGAGACGGTGCGCGCCTATGCCGCGGAGCGCCTCGCCGAGGCGGGGGAGGAAGAACAGGTCCGCGCGGCTCACGCCCGCTACTTCCTCGGCGTGGCCGAGGAAAGCGAGCCGAGGCTGCGCAGCCGCGAGCAGGTCACCTGGCTGACCCGGCTGTCGGCCGAGCACGACAACTTCGCGGCCTCGCTGCGCTACGCGATCGCAGCCCGGGACGTGGCCACCGGACTCCGCCTCGTCGCCGCCCTGGCCTGGTTCTGGGTCATGCGTGACTACGAGACCGAGGCCGGGGAGTGGGCGGCCTCGCTGCGTGCGATCGCGGGTGAGTCCCCGCCTCCCGGATACGGCGAGGCCTACGCGATCTGCTGCGTCCTGGCGACCATCGCGGCCGCGGCCACATCGGAGCAGTCAGCAGCCGGGCTGCTGACCGACACGCTGGGCATCGTTACGTCTGTGGCTGGCCCGGAGGCCAGCCATCCGCTGCTGGTGGTAGCCCGGCCCATGCTGGCCTTCTTCAGCGGGGACCGGGAAGGCGCGCTCGGCGAACTGGAGGCGCTGGCTGATCACCAGGATCCGTGGGTGCGGGCCGCCAGGCACGCGATCACGGGGCATCTGGTGCTCAATTTCGGGGAGATCGACCAGGCCGCGGACTACCTCGCACCAGGGACACCGCGAGTTCGAGGCGATCGGCGACGGCTGGGGGATGATCCTGAGCCTGGCCGGGCTGGGCGAGGTCGAGATGGCCCGCGGCCATCCGGGCGAGGCCCTGCGCGTCCTGGGAGAGGCCCGCGGGCACGCGGCCAGCGGACTGCACGGCAACTTCGCCGACATGATGCTGATCCCGATGGGTAAGGCACGGGCCAGGCTGGGCGACCTCGAGGGAGCCCGGGACGACCTTGAGCGGGGCGTCCGCATCGCGCACCGGATCGGCGGGCACGACGACGAAGCCCACGGCTACCTGGCCCTGTGCGAGCTGGCCCGGCAGGCGGGCGAGCTGGACCGGGCCCGGGAGATGGCGGAGCGGGCGCGGGAGATCGCCGAGCTGCAGATGCGGCGGCCGGGCATGAACGTGATCACGATCGGCATCTACAGCAGGCTGGGCTGCCTCTGGGAGCAGCAGGGGGATCTGGCCGAGGCGGCCCGGTGGCACCAGAAGGCCATCGGGCTGGCCGGCCGCATCGATGAGATATTCCTGCCCAGCCATCCGTCCCTGGCTGAGGTGGTCGAGGGGTTCGCCGCGCTGGCCGCCGCGCAGGAGCAGCCGGCCCGGGCGGCCGAGCTGCTCGGGCTCGCACACACCCTGCACGGGTTCTGCGACGAGGCGAGCCTTGAGGTGAGTCGCACCACGGCCACGGTGAGCGCGGCGCTGGGACCGGCCGCCTTCGGGGAGGCCTACGCGCGCGGCCAGCGGCTCACCCGCAGCGACGCCATGGCGCTGGCGCCCTGACTGGGCACCAGCGCCACGTGGTCACCGCGGCTGGCTGCGCGATCCGGCACCCGGGCCGGGCGGGTCAGACCCGGCGCCGGTACATCCGCATGGCCAGCGGGAAGGCCACCACCACGATGCCCGCCGCCCAGGCCAGCGCGTACATCGCGTGGCTGCCCACCGGGCCGCCCACGGTCAGCCCGCGCACCGCGTCCGCCAGGGAGGTGACCGGGTTGACCTTGACCCAGGCCTGCAGCCAGCCCGGCATGGTCTGCGTGCTGGGCAGCAGGATGCTGCTGCCGAACACCAGCGGCATGATGAAGATGAACGCGATCCCCTGCACGGTCTCCGGGGAGGGCGCGACCAGCCCGATGAGCACCGAGATCCAGCACACCGCCAGGTAGAACACGTAGGCCAGGGCGAACGCGGCCAGCACCGGGAGCACCCCGGTGTGGAACCGGAACCCGAGCAGCGAGCCGAACCCGGTCAGCACCACCATCACCACGCAGAACCGGGCGGTGTCGCCGAGCACCGCGCCGACCAGCGGTGCGGACCGCGCGATCGGCAGGCTGCGGAACCGGTCGAACACGCCCTTGTGAATGTCCTCGCACAGCGCGGTGCCGAGCCCCATGGTCGCGAACACGGCCATCTGCGCGACCAGCCCGGGGAGCAGCAGTTCCAGGTAGGCATGGGTGCTGCCGCTCAGCGCGCCCCCGAAAACGAAGAGGAACAGCACCAGGAACACGATCGGCATCAGGATGACGTCGAGCAGCTTCTCCGGAGAGTGCTTGAGCTGGGTCACGTTGCGCCAGGCCAGGGTGAGCGAGTGGGCCAGGGCCTGGCCGGCGCTGATCCGGCGGCGCAGCGGCCTGGCGGGCGGGGCCACGGTCGTGGCCGGTACCTCCAGCGTCGTCATGCTGCTCTCCCCTCATCGTCGATCAGCGACTCGTCGGGACCGTTCTCCGCGTGGTGACCGGTCAGGGTCAGGAACACCTCGTCCAGGCTGGGCAGCCGGAACGCCAGCTCGGCGGCCATCAGGCCGGCCTCGTCCATCTGGCGCACCACGGCCGGCAGCAGGGCCGGGTTACTGGCGGCCGCGGTGACCAGGCCGGTCTCCTCGCTGATCTCCGGGGTGGTCCCGGTCACGTCCGGCGACGATCGCGGCCACCCGCCCGGTCTCGGTGCGGTCGGCCGCCCGGACCACCAGGGTCTGGCCGCCGGTCCTCGACTTGAGTTCCGCGGGCGAGCCGTCCGCCACCACCCGGCCGCGGTCGATCACCGCGATCCGGTCGGCCAGCTCGTCCGCCTCCTCCAGGTACTGCGTGGTGAGCAGCACGGTCGCGCCGCCCGCGACCACGCCCCGGATCGTCTCCCACACCTGGCTGCGCGCCCGGGGGTCCAGCCCGGTGGTCGGCTCGTCCAGGAACAGCACCTGGGGATCCCCGATCAGGCTCGCGGCCAGGTCGAGGCGGCGGCGCATGCCGCCGGAATAGGTCTTGGCCGCCCGGCCGGCGGCGCCGGTCAGCTCGAAGCGCTCCAGCAGTTCCGCCGCGCGGGCGCGGGACCTGGCCCGGCTGAAGCCCAGCAGGCGGCCGATCATCATCATGTTCTCGGTGCCGGTCAGCTCGTCGTCCACGGACGCGAACTGGCCGGTCAGCGCGATCAGCTGGCGGACCTGCACCGCCTCGGTGACCACGTCGTACCCGCAGATCCGGGCCTGTCCGGCGTCCGCTTTCAGCAGCGTGGCCAGCACCCGCACCGCAGTGGTCTTGCCTGCCCCGTTGGGGCCCAGCAGGGCCAGGACGGTGCCCGGCCCGGCCGCGAGATCAACGCCGCGCAGCGCCTGCGTCCGCGCCGAAGCGCTTGGCCAGCCCCTCGGCCTCGATCATCTCTGTCATGTGCTTTCCCCGACATAGCTGTTAGGCGAAACGTCACTGTCACTGTCACGGATGGCGCTGACAGGTCACGGCCAGCTCGCTGACAGGACCGGCCCGGACGCTGACAAGGCCCGGCCCGGTCGCTGACAGATCAGGCGCCGCGCTGCCTCATCAAGCGCCGCGCTGACGGCATCAGGCGGTGCACGGGCAAAGTCGCCCGGCTCAGCCGGGCGTCAGCACGCGGATCGGCTCGCCGCGTTGCCAGGCCGCGATGTCCTCGACCGCATCCTCATACCAGTAGCTCATGGTGCGGGCGGTCACATACCCGAGGTGCGGGGTCAGGACCGTCCGCGGCGCGTGCCGGAGCGGGTCGCCGGCGGGCAGCGGCTCGGTGTCGTACACGTCCAGGCCCGCGCCCGCGATCCAGCCCTCGTTGAGCGCGCGGAGCAGGGCGGCGGAGTCGATGATCGGCCCTCGCGAGGTGTTCACCAGGTAGGCGGTCGGCTTCATGGCCCGCAGCTCGCGTTCGGTGATGAGGCCCCGGGTCCGGTCGGACAGCATCAGGTGAACGCTGACCACGTCCGCCGCGCCGAACAGGTCCTCCTTGCTCACCGCGCGCACGCCCGCCTCGGCGGCGACGGCCGGGTCCAGGTTCTGGCTCCAGGCGATCACCTCCATGCCGAAGGCCTGCCCGATGCGGGCCATCTGGCGGCCGATCCGGCCCAGTCCGGCCAGGCCGAGGGTGGAGCCGAGCAGGTCGGTGCCCACGGTGTGCTGCCACCCGCCCTCCCGGACCGCGGACACCTCCGCGGGCAGGTGCCGGACAAGCGCGAGGATGAGCGCCCAGGTCAGCTCGGCCGTGTTCGCGCTGGGTGGCCCGCTGGTCCCGCACACGATCACCCCGTGGTCCGCGGCCGCCTCCAGGTCGATGGAGGCGTTGCGCAGGCCGGTAGTGATCAGCAGCCTCAGGTCGGGGAGCCGCGCGAACAGATCGCGGCCGAAACGGGTCCGCTCCCGCATGGCCACGATCACGGCCGCACCCTCCAGCGCGCGGACCAGCGCGTCGCCGTCCAGGTGCTCGCGGACCGCTGCCCAGTCGGCCCCGTCCGGCCGGCCCGCCAGCGAGTACTGCTCGACCAGCCCCTGGTAGTCGTCCAGGGCCACCACCCGCACTGTCACGCCGCCTCCAGCCTGCCTGCCACGATGACCCGCACCCGGCCAGGATGCCAGGCTGGTTCGGCTCGGGCTCCGGGGGTGCCCGCATTGCCCGCGCGCCCGCGCGACTGGTCAAGGCCACCGCTCGCGGGGGGGTGCTCTGTGCAGACATCGCCCGCGATTCCAGGCGCCTCCCGGTGCCACCGTCGTCTGCAGGCGTTCCCCCGTGCGGTTCCCGGTGCCACCCCCCTCCCGCCGCCACCCCCTCCTGCCGCCACCCCTCAATCCTTCCGGCACCATCCCTCGTCTCCCGGTACCCCCTCGTCTCCCGGCAGGCTGCCCATTTAGCGCCCAGGTCCCTGAGCGCGCCCGCCTCCTCCAGGCGGGCGACCGCCATGTGGGCATGGTGGGTCACATTGATCATGGCCCGGGCTGACATTTCACGTGACACGGTGCGCACCCGTGTCCGATTCGTCCCAGTTTCCATGCACCAGATACGGGATATGTCGCCCCCCGCAGAGGGCCATGCATAACGCCGCCACGCTCGTCCGCCGAGAGGCTGCTGTCGGCCACAGGGTCCTGGAGTTGCGCACCCTGTTCGATCTTCACGGTGCGATCGAGTGCAAGCAGCCGAGCTTGTTGCCCTGTTCGGCGACGCCTAGCCGCGACGCGGTCTGGATCCCGCCCAGTCGGAGTTCCGTGGCGACCGAGTGATGGCCAGTCATGCGCCTTAGGGTCGTTTATCGCTGCATGACCGCGCGGTCCGCTACCTGCACATAAAGTGGTGCCGGGTAGCAGCTCAGTAGTGGATTGCTTGCGCATGTCTTCTCGGTGCATTGCCTCAGCCTCGCTGAGCAAGCGGTCTAATCAGGTCATGAAAGCTCGCCCCGATGGTAGGCCGCAGCCACATCGTCGAAGGATCCATCTAAATCAATGGTTCTGGATCTGCTCTGCGGCCGCCGCTAGCAAGCTCAAGTAGGTCTGCTGTTCTACCCCGTAGTCCGTCGGCCAAGATCGTTCACGAAAGCGTTGAGCCACTTCCTCTAGGTCATGGTGCCATTCCGCAACGCGGCGATGAGTCAATGACTTCGCTGCTCATGGGTCTGCTCCTCAGTGGGATCTTAACCGTGCTGTCTTCACTTGCTTGATTCGCGAGAGCATCGGCGTGCCGTCCGTCTATGGAGTTGTCGTAGATGGACCAGTTGTTGAATCTTTCCTTAATGGCTTCAGAAGGTTCTCCTGTTCTTGCTTCCCCATTCTGGATCTGCTTGGCGTCTTGATCACCTCTGGAGGGACATACCTGCCGCCTAGGCCGTCTCCCGCTCGTACTGTCGTGACCCTCGCGATGCCTAGACTCTATTCGTTCAATGCTTGTCTCGACAGAGATGTCGACGAAGAGTCCGTCAATCTGTGTGTAACCTGCCTATGGCAAGATCATTGATTCGCTTCCCTGTGCTTTCTTCGTGGACATAGTGATATCCCAGATCAAATTCTTCCCGTCAGCTTGCGCCCGAAGCGCCAACTGGCGAGCAAGATATGAGGACTCTTCGTGGACCAACTCGGAGGCTTCCATCGGCGAGAGGCCATCTACTTCGGGGATCATGCCTCGGTGTGCCATCTCTTCTTTCATGTCGTCTGGATTGATCATTAGATAGCTGCGACAGGTCAATGCCGGCATGATTGCGTCAGAACTGTAGTCTTGCCGGCGCCTCCTAGTCCGCCAGCTACTAATGGCTTTGAAGTCACATGGAACATCTCGCTGCCTTTGATAGAGATCTTCGATGATGGCATCATGAAGGCGGTCACGCTCCTCGATCCAGTCTCCCGGTCGGCGTCGATAGTGTACAGCAGATCCGTATTAAGCCCTGCGCGGCGCGCGCTTTGTCTAAGCGTCGCGTACTTCGACTAGGTGCTCTGACCACTCTTGTCGGTGAGTGGTGGACTTTGATCATGAGCGGGAATATCGTCTGATGATTCGGGGGATTTATCGGCCAGTGTGGCAGGCCCTTGCTTGCTTGCTTCATCGTTCGGCGGATCTGCGTCGGATGGATCCGGATCGTATAGTCCAAGCCCTTCGTTGATTTCGCTATCATCGCTGATGCTGCTCTCGTTCTCCTCCTCCGCACGGGGGGCGTCACCTGTATAGCGGTGGTCGGATGGGTGCTGGCCGACAGAGTCTCTTCCTGTTTCCTCGTGACCATCTAGATCGGTCGGAGGCCGCTCCCCGTCGGGGCAAGTGCCAGCATCGGCTGCGGAGGTTGGGTCCCTATCTCCAGCCTCGTCCTCAGCTGAAATCTCGCGTTCATCCGCGGAGGGCGGGGTGGCGTGTTCTTGGCGGCTGCGGGATTCGGCGAGGGTGGGGGTGCCGTCGGCGGGCGTGGTGTTGTCGTTAGCGGGGGAGTCGGGTGGAGTGGAGGCGGAGGGTAAATCAGGGGGGTGCTCAAGCTCGGGATCCTGGCCATTGTCCGGCTGCTGGTCCGGTGCAGGCTCCCGTTCCTGCCCGGGCTCCCGTTCTGCCCTGCTCCCGGGTTCGTGCCCGGGCTCCCGTTCTTGCCCGGGCTCCCGTTCCGGGCGTAGGCGGGTTTCCGGGCTGGGCGGGGTTGGGTTTTCTGGTGCGGGCGGGTCCGTTGATCGGGTGGGCTCGGCGCCGGGACGTGGGTCGTCGGTGCTGGCGGGGGGCCTGTCAACGTTCATGCCTCACCTTCCGGCTCCAGAAGCGGTGATGCCCGGGTCGGCGCGCAGGTAGTCCAGCGGCCAGCGGCAATCGTGCAGCTGGGTGAGCGCCTCGGACAAGCGTTGCTCCCAGTCTTCGCCGCTGGCTTGCGCGCCGACCGCCGTCTCGAGGGCCGCGGGCCGTGTGGTCCCCAACGCGATCCGCTGCACGGCGGCCGGGTTCCGCTGGTCCGCGTCGTGCCAGCGCTGCACCACCTCGATCTGGCGGGCGCAGGTCTCGCCGGGGATCGGCCGCCCAGAAGACGCTTCCCAGTCCGCCGTCTGCGGATGGCGTCCGGAACCGGGGGCCTTCCGGTCCAGGGTCTTCAGGTCATCCAGGATCAGGGCCCAGCGGAACGCCGGGGCCAGCCATTGCGGTTCGGGGAACGAGCATTCACGTCCAGCGCCGGTGATCCACCGCCGCAACGCCGCCGCCACATGAGACGCCAGCGCGCCCGGACTGACCCGGGCCGCGAACGTGCTGGACCTCGCGGCGACCGCGGCGTCTACCGCGTGCGAAACGGCGCAATCGCGGAGCCGTCTGGGGGACAGCGCCGCGATCTGGGCAGACAGTTCGCTGCCGGCGGCGGGCACCGGCATCAGCCAGCCGGTCAGGTGGGCCAGCACCGCTACCTCGGCCCACAGCACGAGCCCGGGCTGGCCGGCCAGCGCCTGCTGGACCGACCGCATATCCCGGAGGGTGCAGGGGCTGTCCAGGCAGTCCGGCCCGCACGTGACCGAGCGCGGCGACACGAGGGCGGCGGGTGACGCCGTCAGGGGCGCAGCGGCGGCTTCCCGGCGGGTGCCATCGGGCATGACCGCCAGGACCGGGAAATCCATCCCGTCCGTGAACACCGCGGCCTGGCCCGGCGGCAGCGTGACCAGGTACCTGGACTGGGCGTCCGTCATGTTCATGGTCGCCCCCACCGTTTCGCGGTCATCGGCGGCCGGGAGACGGTGCACGATCTTGACTGCGGTGTTCTTGACCGCGTCGGGGATGATCTTGGCGGGGATCTGCTCCGCGATGACCAGGCCCTCGCCGTAGGCGCGGATCTCTGCGAGCAACCCGGCGAACATCTCCACCGCGTGCGCGGCAGCGCCGGACACGCCGCGGTGGTCCTCGGGGCGCCGCAGCAGCCGGTGGGCTTCCTCGAACACCGACAGATGGCGCAGGCCCGGGACGGTGCCCAGGCCACGGCCGCGAGCCCGCATCCGCAGGTGCTCGGTCAGCTGGATCAGGACCGTGCCCATCAGGAACGCCTTGTCCCGGTCGTCGCCGACATCTTCTATCTCAAACAGTACGTTGCGGGTCATCAGCCTCCCGAAATCGATCGGGTGGCCGCCCTCGAAGAACCGGCCGGTGGTGCCCAGCCGCAGGCTGGCCAGGCGGACCGAGATGAACCCGCGGACGTTGTCGGTGATCTCACGGCCGTAACCGATCTCGGACGACGACCCGCTCCGCCGCGGTCTGCAGATCACCCAGGGCCGGGTACCGGGGGCGGACCCCGGGGGTGGCCGGCTCGCCCAGCGCCAGATCCCAGCCGGCCTCTTCGTACACGCGGGTGATCGCGGCCGACAGCACCTGGGGGAACGGCTCGTCCCCGGCGAACGACGCCAGGAACAGCGCCCGGACCAGGTCGGCGTGGGTTTGCAGCGGGAACGGCCGGCCTCCCGCGCCGGTGGCAGGCGCGAGCGGGTTGATCCCGGCGGCGACCTGGTCCGCGTCGCCGGGGCGGATCCGCACCACCCCCCCGGCCGACCCGTTCAGCCGCGTGCTCATCAGCCGGTACTCGGCCTTGGCCGGCTCGACGACCAGCCAGGGCAGGCCCGCGCCCGACGCCGCTTCCAGCAGCGCCCGCACCGTCTGCGACTTCCCCGCGCCCGTCGCGCCGCAGACGAACACGTGCCGGTTCACCGACGCCGCGGGGACCGACAGTGCCCCCGCCGGAAGGCCGTTGCGGTCCAGCACCGTGCCGAGCCGCAGCGAGGGCGCCGCGCCCGCCTCCCGCGGGGGAGGTTCCGGGGTGACGTCGAATTCCGGCCGCAAAGTCAGCCGGACACCCGGCATCTCCGTCTCGGGCATCCGGGCCAGGGTCGCCAGCAGCGCCGTGCTCCCGCAGAAGGGGAACGCCGCCGTGGTATCCGTCCGGGAGGGCTCAGGCGGGCCGGGCCAGGCGCTGAGGAGTTCCGCGATCGGTTCCGTTGCGGATACTGAAGGGGTGAGCGTGTAGGGAAGGCCGCTCAGGTCCGCTGATGCGCAGAACAGGCCGGCCACGCGCGAGGCGGTTTCGGGTGTGCCCGCGCCGGCCAGCACGTGCAGCTGCCACAGGCCCGAGGACAGGGCCTGGCGCAGCTCGGTGTGGCGCTGCTCCAGGCGCCGGGCCTGCACCGCCTTTTCCGGGTCCCGGTCGGCCATGGCCGCCGCTAACCGCTGCTTGCCCGCCACCTGGGCGGCGTAATCCATGATCTGCGGCGGGGCCAGGGGATCGGCGAGGATGAGCCAGCCGAACGGGCCGTCCCAGGCGGACAGCAGGCCCTCATCCAGCGACACGCGATCGCCCTGCGGGTCCCGGGCGTCGCCGGCCAGGAGGCCGTCCGCGATCCCGCCGATCCGGGCCCAGCACGGAAGGGCGTTCATCGCGGCCGCCATGCCGCCCGGCGCGACCACGTCGCCCCGGCCCCCGGCCGGTAAGGCCAGCGCGACCGTCGTTCCGGCCCCGGAGCCTGGTCCCGCCGGCGGCCGGGTGCTGCCGCGGAGGGCGGCGCCCGCGAGCAGGACCTCCACCGGCCCGCCCGCCACCGCCCGGACCCAGCCGAGCGCGACGGGACCGCTGGCGCCGCGGGGGCTGATGCCGGCGTGGTAGGCGGAGGCTAACGCGGCGGCGCGCTGCGCGCGGCCGGGGTCGCGTCCCGCCCGTCCCTCCGGGAGCGCCTCGCCGGGGCGCCGGGGGATCTGGGTCACGCGGCAGGCGCCGAGGTCCGTCAGTCGCTGCCACGCTGTGCCCGTCATCGATGTCCCCAGGCTCGTCCGGCCGGATGCGCCCGGCCCCGTGAACCTCAGGGTAATCAGGCGGTACACAATTTGTGCACGGACGTCCCTGATTCGTGCCCCTTCCCTCACCGGGCGCCGTGCGGCAGGCGGCTGCGGCTCCCGGTGGGAGTCGTTGCCTAGCGGCCGATCGTGTCGAGTTCCGCGACCGCGCCGGCCGGCAGGACCAGGCTCGCCGCCGCGACGTTCTCACGGAGGTGGGCCACCGACGACGTCCCGGGGATGACGACGCTCGTGGCCGAGCGCTGCAGCAGCCAGGCCAGCGCGACCTGCTGCGGCGAGGCGCCAAGGCCGGCGGCCACCTTCGTCAGCGTCCCGGACTGCAGCGGCGTGAATCCGCCGAGGGGGAAGAACGACGCGTACGCGATGTTCTCGGCCGCGCACCGGTCGACGAGCGCGTCGTCCTGCCGGCTGGCGACGTTGTAGAGGTTCTGCACCGTGACGACCGGGGCGATCGCCTGCGCCTCGGTCAGCTGTGCCGCCGAGGCGGCGCTGAGGCCGAGGTGACGGATCAGGCCCTCCTTCTGCATCCCGGCCAGCGCGCCGAACTCGTCCGCGAGGGACTCCTCCCCGGTACCTTCGGCCGACAGCCGCAGGTTGACGACGTCGAGCGTGTCCACGCCGAGGTGGCGGAGGTTCTCGTGGACCTGGGCCCTGAGGTCCCCGGGCTCGAGCGAGGGCCGCACGCCGCCGTCGCTGGTGCGGCGCGCACCGACCTTGGTGACGATGCGCAGGACCGCCGGGTAAGGATGCAGGGCCTCCCTGATCAGCTCGTTGACGACGGCGGGCCCGTAGAAGCCGGCCGTGTCGATGTGCGTGACACCCAGGTTCACCGCTTCACGCAGCACCGCGAGGGCCTCACCGCGGTCCCGGGGCGGGCCGAAGGCGTGCGGCCCGGCGAGCTGCATGGCCCCGAAGCCCATGCGGCTGATCGTCAGGTCGTCCGCGAGGGTGAGAGTCCCGCCGGGGATGCTGTCAGCCATACCCGCACCTTTCCTTCCTGAGGTAAGATCCATCTCCAACGTTGCGGTTGTAGTTCGTACACTACTGCCGGAGAAATCCAACTGCAACGTTGCAGTTGGAGAGCGGGGGGACATGGCCTGGGACACCGAGGGGACGCGGCGACGTCTCAGGGAGGCGGCCACGGCCGAATTCGCCGAGCGGGGCCCGGACGGCACGACCATGGCGCGCATCGCCGGGCGGGCCGGCGTCAACAAGGAGCGCCTGTACAAGTACTTCGGCGACAAGCAGGCACTGTTCGAGACGGTGCTCACCGCCGAGCTCGAGAAACTCGCCGCCTCGGTGGAACTGCCCGCGGGCGGGCTCGAGGACATCGGCGAGTTCGCCGGGCGCACCTTCGATTACCACGCGGCGCATCCCGAGCTCGCCCGCCTGCTGCTCTGGGAAGGCCTGGCCGACGGTCCGGTCGCCGACGAGGCGAACCGGACGGCCCACTACCAGAACAAGGCGCGGGCCTACGCGGCCGCCCAGCGGGCCGGAATCCTCGACGGGGATCTCGACCCCGGCCACCTGGTGTTCCTGATCATCGCGCTGGCCGCATGGTGGCTCGCCGTGCCGCAGCTCGCCCGCATGCTGACCGGCACCGGCGGCAGTGACCCGGCCGAGCACGCCCGGCGCCGCGAAAGCGTGGTGCGCGCCGCGCGGCGCCTCGCCCTGCCGCCCCGCTAGGCCTGCTGGACGGGGGCCACGCGCACGGCGGCCACGTTGTTTCCGGCTCAGGCCACTAGTAGTACTCCCGTGCCATGCAGCTTACGGATGCATACGAGGAGGCCTGGGATTCCTGGGAAAGCTCAGACGATGCCAGCGCCTGGGAGTCTGCTGCTGCTGACGGGCTGGGAAGCTGAGTGCGCCGCGGCGAGGTCGTCACGGTCAGCCTCGATCCTGCCCGCGGCCCGGAGGCCAGCAGGACGCGCCCGGCAGTGGTCGTCAGTAACGATGCCGCCAATGCCACGGCGACTCGTCTCGGGCGGGGAGTCGTCACCGTCGTGCCAGTACTCGGCCAGGCCCTTCGGGTCCACCTCAGCCTGTGACCCAGGGCCCCGCGACCGTGCGCACACGATGGCCCCTGGCGTCACGCCTGGCCGCCGCCCTCGCCGGTTTTGGCGGCGTCTGCATCGTGGCCAGCATTCTCGTTGCCTATCTCATTGCCGACCATTCGACTTCCCACGCAGCCAAGCCCGGACGAGGTGGCTCTCGATTAGAGCTGTGAGCGGGGCGGACCCGGCAAGCTCAGGTGGCGATCGAGGCCCGGGGCGACCGGCAGATCCTGCGCGCGACGGGCCGGCCCGGTACGCCCGGGCTGGTGTCGGCGGGCTCCGGCCAGGGGATGATCGCGATCGTGCGTTCTTCTCGCGCGTAACCTGTTCCTGTTTCGCTTCGTTCCGAAGGAGTCTCGGATGACGTCAAAGGCGGCTTTCTCGCCCGATGAGTGGAAGGCGGTGCTCGAGGGCCCGACGAGTGCCGGCATGATCGTGGTCACCGCGGCGCGCGGGGGGATGATCCGTGAGTCGATCGCGATGTCGAAGGCTTACGTCGACGCGCGTGCCCAGCACGGCGAGAGCGAGCTTCTCGATGAGATCGTCGCGGCGAAGCCCGAGACGGACCACACGCGGTATCACTCCGCCGCGGAACTGCGGGAGAACGGGCTGAAGCACGTCCGCGACGCGGTGGCAGTGCTCGAGAGCAAGGCCACGCCGGGGGAACTCGACGAGTACCGGCGCTTCGTCCTTGCCCTCGCGGGCCAGGTCGCGGCAGCGCACAAGGAGGAAGGGCAAAGTGTGAGCCCCGCCGAGGCCGAGGCGATCCAGGAGATCACGGCGGCGCTCGGCACGACCAGTTCCTGAACCGGCCGGATCGCCCGGCCGGATCGGCCCGGCCGGATCGCCCGCGGGCGGGCGGGTAGCCTGCCGTCGTGAGCGTGATCGACTGGCTGCTCGACGGTGACCCCGCCATCCGCTGGCAGGTGCTGCAGGATCTCACGGACGGGCCGGCTGATGACGTGGCAGCCGAGCGGGCCCGGGTGGAGCACGATGGCTGGGGCGGGCGCCTGCTGGCGCTGGAGGATCCCGACGGGCTCTGGGACGGCGGCGCCTGCTTCCCGGCGTCCTTTACCGGCGGTGAACCGGGGCAGCCCTGGACGGCCACGATGCACACGCTGCAGACTCTGCAGCTCCTGGGGCTTGACCCCGCGTCGGAGTCCGCCCGCCGGGCAATCGGGCTGGTGGCGCGGAACGGGCGCTGGGAGCACGCCGGGCAGCGGTACTTCGAGGGGGAGGTCGAGCCCTGCATCAACGGCAGGACGATCGAGACCGGGGCGTACTTCGGCGTCGGCGTCGGGGGGATCGTGGAACGGCTGGCCGCCGAGCGGCTCGCTGACGGGGGCTGGAACTGCGAGGCCGAGAACGGATCGGTGCGGTCCTCCTTCGACACGACGATTAACGTGCTGGAGGGCCTGCTCGAGTTCGAGCGCGCGACTGGGTCCGCACAGGTGAGCACAGCCCGCCGCAGCGGTGAGGAGTACCTGCTCCAGCGCGGCCTGTTCCGCCGCAAGAGTACCGGGGCCGTCGCGGCGCCGGCGTATCTCGAGTTCGCGTTCCCGTACTACTGGCACTACGACGTGCTCCGTGCGCTCGACTACTTCCGGCGCGTCGGGTGCTGACCCCGATCCCCGGATGGCGGAGGCGGTCACGGTCGTGCAGTCCAGGCGGCAGCCCGACGGCCGGTGGCTGCTCGATCGCATCCATCCGGGCCGCGTCCACTTCGATCTTGAGGACGGCCCGGGGACGCCGAGCCGCTGGAACACCCTTCGCGCGCTCAGAGTCCTGAAGTGGTGGGACGGAATCCCCTGACCCAGGGAACGCTGCATGAAGCGGACGCCTGGTGCCGTGGTCGTTGGGCAACACGGCGCGGCACCGGCCACCGCCTCGGAATTCCGTGGCCGGGAATCAAACGCGAAGGCGCGGCGGCGGTTGAGTACCTGTTTCCTTCTCTGGGTCCTCTGGTGAAGGTGAAGTCGTCTCGCCTGCCTTAGGTGCGGATCCGCCTGCCGGGGGAGATGGTTCGGGAGGAACGCGGATCGATTCGAAATCCTCGGCCAGCAGCAATACGTAATGGTCCGTCCTGGAGTCCTGGGGATCCTTTACGTTCACCCGCATCACCGTCGCGGTACGGGCATGCGCATCGGGAGGCGGAGTGATGGTGCCAGTGACCGCTCGTCCAGTGACTAGCTGGATGGTTACTGGTTGATTTTGGTCCCCATCCAGATGACTGAGCCGCTGAGCCACGTCGCCAGACGGCAGACCGTATCCCCGGATCATCTCATTAATAATCCTGAAATAGCCGGACGCTTCCTTATTCGTTCAATTTTGTTGATTGTTCATATAGCCAGCGTGTCCCGATTGCGGGCTTGCCTGCCCACTTCTTGGGCTCACCTAATGTCGGCTCTTGGTGCGTGACATACATTATTCGGAGTGGGAACAAAGCCAGTTGTGGCGGCTACAAGCGGCCACCGAGCTTCCAGGGTGGTTCGCATTTCCCCCAGGTAATAGCCCTGCGGTCGGTGGCTGTGAGCAGCTGGCGGAGCAGCGCGCGTGTATCTTCAGGCAGGATTTCTGGCTGCCCAGAACCACGCCACCCTGGACCACCCTGCGCTGGCCTCTTAGCAGGGCCTCCAGTTTCGGGTCGGCCTCCAGGTAGGCGCGGGGCACAACTACCAGGGAGGCCCCGCCGTCGTATTGCGGTGCAATATGCGCCGCAAGGGCCAGGCCTACCGCGATGTCAGGTGGAAACCCTGGTCCCCATGCGGCTGCAAACACTACGAAAGGGGCTAGCTCGTTCCGGATCGGCGCAACCCTGGGACCCGGGCTCAGGAGACCATGCAGACCGTATGCGGACAGCTCCTTGGTGCTGGCAGACAGTTTCTTACGTTCGGCCTGGCTGAGGTCTCTCAGGCATTGCCGAGCGTTGCCGAGATTGGCTACCTCAAAGGGGTGTCCCAGAGTGGAAATCTTGCTGAGCCACGCGCTCACGTTTGGAGTCCCGTAGCGGAAGAGCAGGGGCGCTCATGGGCCATGGCATATTGGGCCGCGCCCATCATGGTTTCCCGGGTCAAGGCCGGGTGTTTAATGTTTTCCTGGGTCACGGCCGCGGAAACGGCGACGACCCACCCTGGCGGTTGAGTCCAGAAGCGGGAGGCTTCCAAAGCGGTCTCGACGTATGTTTGGCCGCCCACGCGGGTGAAGGCCGCCGCGGTGGGCGTACCCACCCAGAGATCCACCAGCAGCCAGATCCCAATTACCAGCACGGCCAGGGCAATGATGAAGGCCAGCAACCTCAGCCACAGTGGCTGATCGGGCTTGGTGCCGGACCCGCCATCTTCAGGACTCACGAGGTCCCGTGAGTTCACGGGCAGGCACCGCGTCACACCTGGCCATCGGCGGCACATCTCATGAAGCCACAGGCCGTTCGCTGGCCAGGCCGCGACTGAGGCACGCGTAACATCGCTCCCCCCAGGCCATTATGCTGCAACTGGTCTTGAATTAGTGGCAGAAGTCACGCACCGCACCGCACCGCCGGGCGTAACCCGGCTCTCTGCCTGGCACCCCACCACCCGGAGAATGCAGTGATCGGTGCCAGCTGGCCGCTAGGCGACCGGGTCGATCCCGGGATGATCGCGGAGGGGGACCTGGCTGAGGGCGTCGAGGTAGGTCTGGGCCCAGTAGGCCACGTCGTGCTCCATGACCCGGCGGCGCATCGAGCGCATCCGGCGCCTGGCTTCGGCCGGGGAGACGTTCGCGGCCTTCACGATGGCGTCCTTCAGCCCCTCTATGTCGTGCGGGTTGACGATGAACGCGCCGCTCAGCTCGTCGGCGGCGCCGGTGAACTCGCTGAGCACCAGCGCGCCGGTGTCGTCGAACCGGCAGGCCACGTACTCCTTGGCGACCAGGTTCATCCCGTCCCGCAGCGGGGTCACCAGCATCACGTCGGCGGCCAGGTAGAGCGCCGCCATCTCCTCGCGCGGGTACGACTGGTGCAGGTAGTGCACCGGCGCGACACCCACCTCACCGTGCTCCCCGTTGATCCGGCCGACGGTGACCTCGACCTCATCGCGCAGCCGGCGGTAGGACTCCACCCGCTCGCGGCTGGGGCTGGCCACCTGGACCAGCACCGCGCCGGGCGGCCCCAGGAGCCCCTCGTTCAGGACCTCGCCGTAGGCCTTGAGCCGGTGCAGGATGCCCTTGGTGTAGTCGAGCCGGTCGACGCCCAGCAGCACGATGTCCGGCTTGCCCAGTGCCTCGCGGATCTCCATGGCCCGGTCCTGGACGTCGGGCCGCCGCGCTATCTCCTCGAAGGCCTGCGCATCGATGGAGATCGGGAAGGCGGCGGCCCTCACGTCCCGGCCGCTCACGAAGTCGTCCTGGGCGACGCGCTGGCGCCGTGCGCCACGTGTGGCGTGGTCGGAATGCGTGTCGTCGAACCCGGCATCCGGGACCCGGACCAGCGAACCGCGCGTGGCCACGCCCGCCGACCGGCGGCAGGCACGCAGGAAGTTGGTGGCGTCGCTGTGGCGCTGGAATCCGAGCAGGTCGGCGCCGAGCAGGCCGCGGACGATCTGCCGCCGCCAGGGCAGCTGGGCGAAGATCTCGTACCCGGGGAACGGAATGTGCGTGAAATGGCCGATACGCACGTCCGCCCGCAGTGCGCGCACCATCCCGGGCACGAGCTGGAGCTGGTAGTCGTGCGCCCACACGGTCGCGCCGTGGGCGGCCTGGGCGGCGATCACCTCGGCGTACCGGCGGTTCACCCGTACATACGCGTCCCACCACTCACGGTGGAACTCGGGCTGCGCGATCACGTCGTGGTACAGGGGCCACAGGGTGGCGTTGCAGAAGCCCTCGTAGTAGTCGGCGACCTCTTCTTCCGACAGTCCCACGCTGACCAGGTGCATCCCGTTCGTGTCGAACGGTTCCGGTGCGTCGCCCGCCGTGCCGGGCCAGCCGACCCAGGCTCCCTCGGCGGCGCGCATCACCGGTTCGAGAGCGGTCACCAGACCGCCCGGGCTGGGCCGCCATTCGGTTTCGCCGTCCGGTCCTTCCGCCCGGTCCACGGGCAGGCGGCTGGCCGCCACCACGAAGTTGTAGTCGCCGTATGCAGCCGTGGTCTTATCCTCCCTGCGGCCGGGCCGGAGGTGTCCTGGCCCGTACTGTCCTGACCCCTTGTCCTGACCTTGTAAGGCCGGCCGGGCCAGGCTGGGTGATCATGACGCCAGCAATTCCCGTGACGGGCGGCACGAAACAACCTTATCTGGTGCCGCACCGGGGAGTATCTGGCGCCTCACCGGGAGTATGGCCACAGGGCCGGGCCCGGGCCAGCGGGTGTCCCGGCCAGGGGCCACCAGGTGTCCGGGCCGGGGTCACCCGGGTGGTTTACGGCTCGCCGGGCAGGGTGCTCAGGCCTGCGCGGACACGTTCCGCGGTGGCGTCGAGCTCATCGCGCTCCGGGGTGCGCGGCCTGGCCCTGAGCCGGAAACCGTCTCCGGGGGTACGCGGGATCACGTGCAGGTGGACGTGGAAGACCTCCTGGCCGGCGGCCACGCCGTCCGCGAGGAAGAAGTTCACCCCCTCGGAGGGCACTGCGCTGTTCCGCACCGCCCGGGCCAGCCGGTGGGCCACCGTGAACGTGCGCGCCCCGGTGTCCTCGTCGAGGCCCTCCAGGCCGGCGGCATGCGCCCGGGGCACCACCAGCAGGTGCCCGGGGGTCAGCGGCCGCACGTCCATGAAAGCCACCACGTGATCGTCCTCGTAGACCCGGCTCGCCGCCAGTTGCCCGGCGATGATGCCGCAGAACACGCACCCGTGCGGTGGGGTCGATGCCATGCCGATATTGTGCCGGACCAGCGGCATGAGCCGCGCCCAGGGATGAGGTCGATCGGATGGATGGGCGGGCGGTCCTGGTGACCGGGGCCGGACGGGGCATCGGGGCTGCCGTGGCGCAGGCGTTCGCGGCCCAGGGGGACCGGGTTGCGGTGCACTACGGCCGCTCGGCCGGGCCGGCCGCCGGCGTGCTCGCCGGGCTGCCCGGCGCCGGCCACCTCATGGTCCAGGCTGACCTGGCCGACCCGGACGCGGTGCGCCGCATGGTGGATCAGGCCGCCGGGGGGCTCGGCGGCCTCGACGTGCTGGTCAACAACGCGGGCGTGTACGCGGCGCAGCCGGTCACGGAGGGGACCTACGAGCAGTGGCAGGCGGCGTGGCAGGACACGCTGGCGGTGAACCTCACTGCGGCCGCGAACGCCGCGTGGTGCGCGGTCCGGCACATGATCGCGGCGGGCGGCGGCCGGATCATCAACGTCTCGTCCCGCGGCGCCTTCCGCGGTGAGCCCGGCCATCCGGCCTACGCGGCGAGCAAGGCCGGGCTGAATGCGTTGGGCCAGTCCCTGGCCCTCGCCCTGGGATCGCAGGGCATCGCCGTCACCGCCGTGGCGCCCGGGTTCGTGGACACGGACATGGCGGCCAGCAGCCTGGCCGGCCCCGGCGGGGACGAGATCCGCGGGCAGAGCCCGTTCGGCCGGGTCGCCACCGCGGCGGAGATCGCCGCCGCCGTGGTGTACCTGGCCTCCGCGGAGGCCGAATGGGCCAGTGGGGCGATCCTCGACCTCAACGGCGCTTCGTACCTGAGGCCGTAAGGGACGAAAGACAACCCGCTACTGATCGCGCGGCCGCCGCGGATTCATGAATTGAAAATCGAAATATGTGAAATGAGCGAACGGCAGGCGGAAGGGCCGCGCCGACTCGGGGCTATCCGGCCGCGCCGTCAAAGTGGAATGCAGGCCATAACCGGCCGTCGAGGCGCGGCGCAACTCCTGGCGGGCCCGGCGCAACTCCTGGCGGGCGCGGCGCAACTCCTGGCGGGCGCCTCCGCCGAGATCAGCGTTTGCGGGCGGCACCACACCAGATCGCGACGTCGGGCGGGGCCGGCTCACCCGCATCGGGCCGCCACTGCTGCGGCTCCGCGAGGCCTGGTTCGAGCAGCTCCAGCCCCCCGAAGAAGCGGGCTACCTGATCGCGATCGCGGACCGTCGCCTTCGGCCCGATGAGCCGCTGGTTCATCCGCCGGGTCATGTCGGCCACCGAATCGGGCCGGATGTCGCTGGCCGGATGGGAAACGACCAGGTAACTGCCCTCCGCCAGCCCCGCGAGCAGTGACCTGACCAGCTCCTGCGGGCCGTCCGTGTCCGGGATGAGATGCAGGATGAGCAGCAACAGCAGCGCGACCGGGCGTCCCAGGTCAAGCGTCCGCCCGGCGGCCTTGAGGATCACAGCCGGGTCCCGCAGGTCGGCGTCCACGCAGTCGCAGATGCCATCCGGGCCGCTGACCATCATGGCGCGGGCATGGGCGACCACGATCGGGTCATTGTCCACATAGACCACGCGCGCGGCCGGGTCAGCGGACTGCGCGACCTCGTGAGTGTTGGGGGACGACGGCAGGCCGGTCCCGATGTCCAGGAACTGCCGGACGCCCCGCTCGCGGGCCAGGAAGCGGACCACGCGGGCCAGGAACGCGCGGTTGGCCCGGGCGTCCGCGACGATCCCGGGGCAGGCCGCGATCGCCTCCTCCGCGGCGTCCCGGTCGGCCGCGAAGTTGTCCTTTCCGCCCAGCCAATAGTCGTACACGCGCGCCGAATGGGCGCGGCGGACATCTATCTGGGCGGCCTTATCGCGGCCCGAAGCCGACCTTTGCAGCCATTGGCCTGCCACCCAGCACTCCGTAATGTGTCGTCACCGCCTGCAGCGCAGCATAACGGGGCCTGGCCCCGCAAATAAGTCCCATGGCGGGGAAAGGGGACACCGCACGCCCCTGGGCCCCCGTGAGCAGGGCCGCACCGGCTGTCACCGGACAGCGCAGTGGGCACGCCAGGTAGGCGACCGTGAGCTTTGCCCGGTATACGATCGTGCGAACCAGGCCCGGACACGATCGCCGCCCGGAGGACGCCCGCAGCGGATGAAGATACCCCGCCCCCTCATCAGCGACCCCGGCCTGGTCTCGCTCAAGTCCGCGGCCCGGGCGGGAATCGTGATGCCCGCGGTTTTCGCGTTCGCCGACAAGGTGATCGGCCAGCCGCAGGCCGCGCTGTACGCCGCGTTCGGGTCGCTGGCCATCCTGGTGTTCGCCGCGTTCACCGGGTCCCCCCGCAGCCGCCTGCTCGCCTACCTGTCGCTCGCGGTCAGTGGCGTGGTGCTGGTCGTGGTGGGTACCGCGTGCTCGAGAAATGCCTGGCTCGCCGCCGGGGCCATGCTCGTGGCCGGGTTCCTGATCTTGTTCTCCGGGGTGATCAACGGCTATTTCGCGGCCGGGGGGACCGCCGCGGTCCTGGTCTTCGTGCTGTCGGTGACGGTGCCCGCGCCGATGCCCGAGGTCGGCTGGCGGCTGGCGGGCTGGGGCCTGGCCTCGGCGGTCGGCATCCTGGCCGTGATGCTGGTCTGGCCGCCGCGCGAACGCGCGTCACTGCGGGCGGACGCGGCCCAGGACTGCCTGGCCCTGGCTGCGCTGGCCGATTCCATCTGCGGTGGCGAGCCCGCCGAGGCTGCCGCCCTGAACGCGGCCCGGGACTCGGTCAGCGGGCTGCGCACCCGGCTGACCGCCACCCCGCACCGGCCGACCGGGCCGACCCGGCCCACGGCCGCCCTGGCCGGGCTCATCGACGAGCTGGGCTGGCTGCTCCAGTCGCTGGAAATCCTGGCCAGCATCCCGGAAGGCCAGCTGTGCGCGGCCGAGAACACCGCCGCGGTCCGCGCGGTCGCCGCCGTGCTCCGTGCCTGCGCCGGCGAACTGGAGGGCCGGCCGGAGCTGTCGGGTCGTGACGCGGCCGGGAAACAGCCGGTCCAGCGGCTGGACCGGGCCCGGGAGACCGCCTCCCAGCTGCTGGCCGCGCGGGTCGCGGAAATGCCGCGCCTCCCGGACGAGGAGGCACTGCAAGCCCAGGTGGACCGCGGGTTCCGGATCTACACAGTCTCTTACACCACGCGCCAGATCGCCGGGTACGCGCGCGCGGCCAGCCCGCACCCGGACGGGCCGCCCATCGAGGGGGTGCCCGGTCCCGCCGACCTGGCGGCCGCCGTCCGGTCCGTTCCGCCGGACACGGGCCCCGACCCGCTGACCGGCGTGGTCCCCGCCTCGCGCCGCTGGACCGGCTGGATGCGGGCCTGGCTGACCGGCGCGGAAGCCGTGACCCACGCGGACTACCGATCGGTCTGGTTCCGCAACAGCGTCCGCGGCGCGGTGGGCCTGGCCATCGCGGTGTTCATCGCCCAGAAATCCGGCCTCCAGCACTCGTTCTGGGTGGTGCTGGGCACCCTGTCGGTGCTGCGCTCCAACGCGCTGGGCACCGGCCGGTCGGTGATCAGCGCGCTGGCCGGGACGGCCGTCGGCATCGTCATCGGGGCCGCAATCCTCATCCCGCTCAAGGGTGACACCATCGTGCTGTGGGCGATTCTCCCCGTCGCGGTGCTCGTGGCGGCCTACGCGCCCCGGGTGATCTCGTTCGCCGCCGGCCAGGCCGCGTTCACCGTGGTCATTGTGGTCCTGTTCAACATCATCGCGCCCACTGGCTGGAAGGTCGGGATCCTGCGGATCGAGGACGTCGCGGTCGGCTTCGCGGTCAGCCTGGGGGTCGGGCTGGTGTTCTGGCCCCGCGGCGCGGCCGCGCTGCTCCGGCAGAACCTGGCCGCGGCCTACTCGCGGACCTCGGATTACGTGGCGGCCATGGTGGAGCAGCTCAGCGGGCTGGACGGGGGCGCGAACCCGAGCCGGGCCGAGCTGGCCGCGACCACGGCGGTGCACCGGCTCGGCGACTCCTTCAGCCAGTACCTGGCCGAGCGGTCCGCCCAGCGGGTCGACCCGGAGCGGGTGAGCCGCATGGTCGGGGGGGTGGCCAAGGTCCTGCGCGCCGGGCAGTCCCTGGCCGCCCTGAACGCACTGGCCGACGGCCCCCCGGTGCTGGGCCAGCCCGGGGCCCGGCCCGCCGGGAACGGGGCCGCAGCGAGCCAGCCCGCCGGGAACGGGGCCGCCGGCGAGGGACAGGAGCGGCCGCAGACGTGGCTGCCCGTCATCCCGGCCGGCAGCGCGGAAAAGGGGTCACGCAAACCCTGCGCGGAGAACCTGGAGCAGAACGTGCTGGCCTTGCGGGCCTGGTACGTGACACTCGGCGATTCGGTCGTCAACGGCACCGCGGTGCCCCCGCCCGAGCGCCGGGACCCGGCGGCCCGCAAGCGGCTGCTGCACTGCACCCGGATGGCGATCAGCAGCGGGGAGCCCGCTAAGGCCCGCAACGCGCTGCTGGTCCTGTGGGCCAGCGAGCACCTGGACATGCTGTGGCGGCTCGAGGAGCACCTGGGCCGCGGCCAGGACCCGGGCCTCACCGCCGCCGGGCGGCCTGTGGAAACGCCGGCCGGGTCCCCCGCGGACTAGTCCAGGACTAGTCCCGGACCCGGCCCCGGCCCTCCGCGCGGGCGCGGAACCGGCGGTCAGCTGGGCCGGGTGGTGCGCAGCCGGATCGTGACGTCCAGGCTGCGCAGGCTGGCCAGCATGTCGTCGGGGTATTCGGTGCCGATGTCGGTCAGCACGTAGCCGAGTTCGTCCCGGGTGCCCAGGAGCTGGCCCTCGATGTTGGCGCCGTGCTCGGCGAGCAGCTGGTTGATGCTGGCCAGCACGCCGGGGACGTTTCGGTGCAGGTGCACCAGGCGGTGCGTGCCCGGCGTGTGCGGCAGTGCCACCTGCGGCAGGTTGACGCTCAGCGCGGTCGTCCCGTGGCACACGAAGTCGTGCAGCTTCCCGGCCACGAACTCGCCGATGTCCTGCTGCGCCTCCTCGGTCGAGCCGCCGACGTGGGGGGTGAGGATGACATTCGGCAGGCCGCGCAGCTCAGAGGCGAACTCCTCGCCGCGGGCGCGGGGTTCCTCCGGGAACACGTCCACGGCCGCCCCGGCCAGGTGCCCGGACTCGATGTTGCGCCGCAGGGCCCCGTGATCCACCACGAACCCGCGGGAAAGGTTGAGGAACAGGCTGCCCGGCTTCATGGCCGCGAACTCGTCCTCGCCGAACAGGCCGCTGTTGCCGGGACGGCCGTCCACGTGCAGGGTGACCACGTCGGCGATCTCCAGCAGCTCCTCCAGCGTGCCGCAGCGCCGGGCGTTGCCCAGGGCGAGCTTGTCCGCGGTGTCGTAGAAGAACACCGTCATGCCCAGGCTCTCGGCCAGGACCGACAGCTGCCCCCCGATGTTGCCGTAGCCCACGATGCCCAGCCGCCGGCCGCGTACCTCGTGGCTGCCCGCCGCCGACTTATCCCAGACTCCCGTGTGCATCTGGGCGTTCTTGTCGGTGAGCCGCCGGGTCATCGCGATGATCTCGGCCAGGGCCAGCTCGACCACGCTGCGCGTGTTGGAGAACGGGGCGTTGAAGACCGCGATGCCGCGCTCCGACGCGGCCGCCAGGTCGATCTGGTTCACGCCGATGCAGAACGCGCCGACCGTGAGCAGGTTCGGCGCGGCGTCCAGCACCCGCGCGGTGACCCGCGTGCCGGACCGGATGCCGAGCACCTGCACGTCGCCGACCGCGGCGATCAGCTCGTCCTCCGTCAGCGCCGCGGTCCTGGTCTCCACCTGGTAGCCGGCTTTACCCAGCCGTGTCGCGGCGTCGGGATGAATGTTCTCCAGCAGCAGGACACGGTCGTGCCCAATCGCGGCGTCCAGCGTCAGCACCCTTCCCGGTGGTCGGTCGGCCCGGTTCGCAGGCCAGGCAGATTCAGCCGGCGGCGTCCTCTGAGACGGCCCGCTCACCAGCCTATTCGTCACCAAGTGTGCCCGGGCCGGGTGTCTTGATGATGTCGGCGACCACGCAGGCGATATTGTCCGGGCCGCCGCCGGAGTTGGCCATGTCGATCAGCTGCCGCACCGCCGCGGCGGGCTCGCCGGCCCCGCCCAGGACCTGGAGGATGCCGTCGGCGGACACGACCGTGGTCAGGCCATCCGAGCAGAGCAGGTAGCGGTCCCCGGGCCGGACGTCGTGCAGCGAAAGGTCGGGCACCGCCGCCTGCGTCCCGTCCAGGGCGCGCAGCAGGAGCGCGCGTTCGGGGTGCGAGAGGGCCTCCTCGGTGGTGAGCTGGCCCTGGTCGATCAGCGACTGCACGACGGTGTGGTCGTGGGTGATCTGGAACAACCTGCCGTCACGGAGCAGGTACGCCCGGGTGTCCCCGACATGCACCAGGGCCAGCTGGGACCCTGACCACAGCATGGCGGTCAGGGTCGTCCCGCTGCCGCGCTGGGCCGGGTCCGCCGCGGCGATGTCCTGCACCGCAGCCTCAGCCTGCTTCACGGCCTGGGCGAGCGCGGTCAGCAGGTCCCCGGGGCCGGCGGGCTGCGCGCGGGCCGTGCCCGCCGGGCCGGGCGGGGGTGTCACCACGCGCCGGGCGGTCACGACCGGGCTGGGAGCCGGATCCGGCTGCAGCGTCTCGAGGGACTTCAGCGCGTCGATGGCGGCGGCGCTGGCCCGGTCCCCGGCGAGGCCCATCCCGTCCGCGACCGCGAGCAGGCGGCCGCTCGCGTAGGCGGAGTCCTGGTTGACCGGCCGGCTGCGCCCGATATCGGAGGCGGCGGCGTAGCGGATGGCGAGGGCGCCGGGTGCGGTCATCGTGGTTCCCTTCGCGGACAGGTAGGCGGTGAGGAAGGCGGCGAGGTCACGGCGGCTGGCCAGGTCGGCCTCGGCCTGGCTCCAGAACGTGGCCACCTCGGCGGCTGCCGCGGCCGGGGCCAGGTCACAGACCACCCGGATCCGGGTCAGCGGCATGCCCAGCCGGCGCAGCCAGGCCACCATGCGGGCCCGCTCCAGCTGGCCCGGCTCGTATAGCCGGTAGCCGGATACCGGGTCCACCCGGGCCGGCGCCAGCAGGCCGAGCTCGTCATACAGGCGCAGAGCCTTGGGTGACAGGCGGGATTCCCGGGCGAACTCCCCGATCGTCAGCACCGCCCGCCTCCCTTCCGGCGTCTCCGCATCGATGCGGCTCTGCCGCCCGCGGTGGGCCAGAGCCGCTGCCCCGATGGTGGGGCTTCCCCCAGGGGCAAGGTCAAGCCTGGGCGGGGGATGGGGGCGGGACGGTTTTCGTTGCGGAGAATTTGAGGTTTTTATGGGGGTGGGTCAGGCCTCCGCCAGCCGGCGGGCGACCGTCGCGGCGTGGCCCGGATCCAGCATGATCGTGTAGTGGTTGGCGCCGGGCACCGTCTCCACCGTGAGCATCGGGGCCTGCGCCGTCCAGTACTCGCACAATTCCGCCGGGAGCATGCCCGGCGGCTGGCCGAACATGCCCGCGGGCGCGGTGAGCAGCCGGACCGGGCGGGCCAGGCCGCGCAGCGCGGCGCCCAGCCGCTCGCCGCTGCCCAGCAGGTCGCGGCTGTCCGCCCGGACGGCCTGCTCGGACACCCGGGAACGGAGCACGCCGTCCTCGCCGGTCAGGTCGTAGCGCAGGTAGTCCTCCAGGTACACGTTCCAGCTGTCCTTCATGGCCGGGTGGGCCCGCCAGAAGTCGAAGTACGCGTCCACGCCCGGGTAGGTCTCACGCAGCCGGGCCATGGCCGGGCCCAGGCTCGCGTCCAGCAGCGCATCCAGGTCAACGCCCGCCGGGACCGGCAGGGGCAGGCCCCCGTCGATCAGCAGCAGCCCGCCGAACGTGCCCGGCGCCCGGTCGGCGGTGAGCAGCGCCAGGTAGGCGCCGAGCGAGTGCCCGGCCAGCACCGGCTGCTCCAGGCTCAGGTGGGCCACGGCGGCCAGGACGTCCTCGGTGTGCCGGCCGAACCCGTACGGGCCGGGCAGGTGCGCGCTGTGCCCGCGTCCGCGCAGGTCCACGGCGAACAGGGACCATTCGGTGGGCAGCGCCTCGGCGACCGGCTCCCAGCTCGCCCCGGAGGCGGTGATGCCGTGCAGGGCCAGCGCGTGGCGGGGGCCGCGGCCCCAGCGCAGCACCCGCAAGGTGCCATCTGGAAGCGGTACGTCGAGCTCTTCGGGGTCTGTGTGCACCGGGGCCTCTCAGGGGTTGCTGATCCAGCCGTTCCGGCCTCCACCGTACGTGGCGGTTGCCGGAAGTTCACGGCCTGGCCGGGCCGCGCTCGCTACGGTGACAGCGCCGGCCGCGCCACGAGGCGGGCCGGCCGGGGAGTGGGACCGTGACTGCGTCGTTTGCGACCACCCTGCTCGGCTGGAAGCCGAGCGGCAAGAACAAGCTCGGCTGGGCGCTGGTGCCGAACTTCGCGGACGTTGACAGCGCCGAGTCGATGCGCATCGCTGCCGGGGTGCTGGACCAGCTCGCCGTGGCCCGGGACAGCGTCTCGGATGTGCCGAAGGACCCGGGCGGCCCGCTGGAGCAGGCCGTCTGCGACGACCTGGGCTGGGTGCTGCAGCGCAAGGACCCGGAGCGTGGGTGGCGGATCGAGCGGGGCGCGGTGATCACGCGGTTCGACCAGTACGCGCACCTGTCCGAGGTGGACGCGCTCGTGCGGGCGAACCCCCAGCTGCGGGTCACCGTGGGCACGGACTACCTGATCAGGCCGGACGTGACCGTGTCGCTGGCCCGGGTGCGGACCGCCTCCGGGCTCCCTGCGCTGCACGCCGCCGTGTCCTGCAAGTGGACGATCCGCTCCGACCGGGTGCAGAACATCCGGCACGAGTGCCTGCAGATGATCCGGCACCGGCGGGGCCGGCAGCCGCACCTGGTCACGGTCACGGCGGAGCCGCTGCCGACCCGGCTCGCGTCCATCGCCCGCGGCACCGGGGAGGTGGACGCGGTGTACCACATCGCGTACGACGCGCTGGCGGCGAGCGTGGCCGCCCTGGCCAACTCCGAGCAGGCGGACGCGTGGCACGAGGTGACCGGGCAGCGGCGGGTGCTCAGCTACGAGCTGCTCACCGACACGCTGGCCTCGTGGTGACGGCGTGGGACAAGCGAACTGACGGTGCCTGCGGGCACAATCGGCGGAAGTGACGAGCCTGGCGGAAGTGATGAGGCCTGGCGGAAGTGACGAGGCCTGGAGGCGCGGTGCGGAAGAGAGGCAGCCAGTGGGCGACCTGACCGTGGGCCCGCAGGCGGCGGGCGGGCTGGCGGCCGGCGGGCTGGCGGCCGGCGGGCTGGCTGGCGGGCTGGCGGCGGCGGGCTGGCGGCCGGCGGGCTGGCCTCCGTGGAGATCTGCGCCGGGGCGGGCGGTCAGGCCCTCGGCCTGGAGCAGGCCGGGTTCACCCACGAAGCCGTGGTCGAGCTGGACGCCGCCGCCTGCGAGACGCTGCGCCGTAACCGGGGCGACGTGTGGAAGGTCATCGAGGACGACGTGGCCAACGTGGACGGCCGGGCGTTCGCGGGGCTGGACCTGCTCGCCGGCGGTGTGCCGTGCCCGCCGTTCTCCATCGCCGGCAAGCAGCTTGGCCGCGACGACGAGCGGGACCTGTTCCCGCAGGCGCTGCGCCTGGTCGAGGAGACCGGGGCCCGCGCGGTCCTGCTGGAGAACGTGCGGGGACTCGCGGCCCGCCGGTTTGACGGGTACCGCACCCAGGTCCTCCAGCGGCTGCACGACCTGGGCTACCAGACCTGGTGGGACGTGGTGCAGGCCAGCCAGCACGGCGTGCCCCAGCTGCGGCCCCGGTTCGTGCTGGTCGCGCTGCGGCAGCCGTGGGCGTCCTGGTTCCGCTGGCCCGGGGAGGCGGCCGGGCCGCCCCCCACGGTGGGCGGCATCCTGGCTGACCTGATGGCCGCCCGGGGCTGGCCGGGCGCGGCGGACTGGGCGGCCGGGGCCCGGGGGATCGCCCCCACCATCGTCGGGGGCAGCAAGAAGCACGGCGGCCCCGATCTGGGGCCCACCAGGGCCCGCGAAGCGTGGAAGGGGCTCGGCGTGGACGGGCTGGGCATCGGCGACTTCGCGCCCGGGCCCGGGTTCCCCGTCGACCAGCGGCCCAAGCTGACCGTCCGGATGGTGGCGCGGCTGCAGGGCTTCCCGGACTCGTGGGAGTTTTCGGGGCGGAAGACAGCTGCGTACCGGCAGGTCGGCAACGCGTTCCCGCCGCCGGTGGCCCGCGCCCTCGGTGAGGCCATCCGGGACGCGCTCACCGGGCCAGGACCGGCCGGCCCCGGCCACGCCTGAGCCGCGCCGCCCGGCCGCGCCGCCCGGCCGCGCCATCCGCGGCCCCGCCCGAGCCGTGGCCCCGCCCGAGCCGTGCCGCCCGAGCCGTGGCCCCGCCCGAGCCGTGGCCCCGCCCGAGCCGCGCCGCACCGGCCTGACGATCACACCAGTCACATCAGCCTCCCTGAAGCCGCGCAGAACGGCACGATCATGCCCGGCACGGGGCTGGCGCCGACTTTTCCTACGGAACGTGCGCCTTTCCGGGGTGTTTTGGCCCTTTCGGCGCACGGTGCGTAGGAAAAGTCGGCGGGACGGGGCCTGGCTGACGTTGGGGGAGGGCCCGTGTGGAGTGCGGGACCTGCCGCGCGGGCCGGGGCAGGGGTCAGATGGCGGTGAAGCCGCCGTCCACGGGGATGATGGCGCCGTGGATGTTCGCGGCGTCGTCGCTGGCCAGGAACACGGCGGTGGCGCCGATCTGGGCTGGCGTGCTGTAGCCGCGGGACGGCAGGGTGGCGATCAGCGGGTCCAGGAAGTCCCGGTGGGCCGCGGTGATATCGGTCAGCGTCGGGCCCGGGGCGATCGCGTTGACCCGGATGCCCGCCGGGCCGTACTCGGCGGCCAGGGCCCGGGTCAGGCCGTGCACCGCGGATTTGGTGCTGCTGTACAGCGCGACCCTCGCCATCCCGCTGGTTCCGTTGATGGAGCCCATGTTGATGACCACGCCCCCGCCGCGCTCGATCATCGCCGGGACCAGGGCAGCCGTGAGCAGGATGGGCGCCTTCACGCTGACGGCGAGAGCGGTGTCGATCATGGCCTCGGTGGTGTCCGTGGTGGCGGTGCGGCCGAGCAGGTAGGCCGCGTTGTTGACCAGGATGTCGATGGGACCCCCGGCGAGCCCGGCCGCGCGGGCCGCCAGCTGGCTGATGGCCCCGCTCCCGCCGGCCAGGTCGGCGGCCAGGAAGGCCGCGGCACCGCCCGCGCTGGCGATGCCGTCCACGACGCGAGTGCCGCGGGCCGCATCCCGGCCGTGCACGATCACGTGCGCACCCGCTGCGGCCAGGGCCTGCGCGACCCCCTGGCCGATACCACTGGTGGAGCCGGTGACCAGCGCGGTCCGGCCTTTGAGCACAGCAGTCATGCTGGATCTCCCCGAAGAATGGACTGTATAGTTCAAACATTGGGGAGATGTACGGACCCAGGAGTGGACTGTCAAGTCCACTCCTGGGCTGTGCGAGATTGGAGGCTGCGGCCTGCCTGGTGAGCTGCGGGCCAGCGCGCCAGGCGCAAACGGCGCGGTACCGGCTGGCTGGCCTGGCCGGAAGGCCAGCCGGTGTGCGCGGGCCGGCGGGGCCCGGATGCGGAGGATGGTGGATGGGCACGACCCTGACCCGGAAGGGGCTGGCCACGCGGCAGCGGATCGTGGCCGGGGCGGCGGATCTGTTCCGGGAGCGCGGGGTGGCGGGCACGTCACTGGACGACGTGTGCGAGGCCACCAGCACGAGCAAGAGCCAGCTGTTCCACTACTTCCCGGACGGGCGGACCCAGCTGCTCACCGCGGTGGCCCAGCACGAGGCGGACCGGGTACTCGATGACCAGCAGCCCGCGCTCGACCAGCTGACCTCCTGGACGGCCTGGCAGGCCTGGCGTGACCGGGTCGTCGAGCGTTACCAGGCCCAGGGCCAGGCCTGCCCGCTGGCCGTGCTCACTTCCCAGCTCGGGCCGGGCTCGCCAGAGCACCGCGAGGTGGTCGGCGGCCTGCTCCGCCGCTGGCAGGGCAAGATCGCCGACGGGATCCGCACCATGCAGGCCGCAGGCGAGATCGGGCCGGAGGTGGACGCGGACCGGCACGCCGCCGCGCTGCTGGCCGGTATCCAGGGCGGGGTGGTGATCATGCTGGCGACCGGGGGGATCTCGCACCTCGAGGTGGCCCTGGATCAGGGCATCGGGGCGCTGCGCGAGGCTCCGGCGGGCCGGGACGGGAGCGGGACGTGAGCGGGCTGCGCTCGCGGATGCGCCGCTTCCTGCAGAAGCCCGGATCGGCCAGCCTGGGCCGCTACGAGGAGCTGCTGCCGGACATCGCCGGGCGGGAGGAGGCGCTGCGCGGCCTCGGCGACGCCGCGCTGGCCGCGGCTGCGGCCGAGGCCACCGACGACGCCGGGATCTGCGCGGTGGGCCGGGAGGCGGCCCGGCGGGCTCTGGGGGAGCGCCCGTTCGACGTCCAGCTGCTCGGGACGCTGGCCATGCTGTCGGGCCAGGTCGCGGAGATGGCGACCGGGGAGGGCAAGACCCTGTCCGGGGCGCTGGCCGCCGCGGGTTATGTCCGCCGGGGCCACCGGGTCCAGGTCATGTCCGTCAACGACTACCTGGCCAGGCGGGACGCCGAATGGATGGGCCCGGTCTACGGGCTGCTCGGCGTCAGCGTCGGCTGGGTCACCCAGGCGTCCACCCCCGAGGAGCGGCGGCAGGCCTACGCCGCGGACGTGTGCTACGGGTCAGCCAGCGAGATCGGCTTCGACGTGCTCCGGGACCGGCTGGCCACCAGCGTGGCCGACCTGGTCACCGGGGAGCCGGACGTCATCCTGATCGACGAGGCCGACTCGGTGCTGGTCGACGAGGCGCTGGTGCCCCTGGTGCTGGCCGGCTCGGCCGGTGCCGCCGACTCCGGCCGGGAGATGGCCGCAATCGCCGGGCGCCTCCTGCCCCGGCTGCACTACGAAGTGGACGACGAGCGCCGCAACGTGTTCCTCACCGACGCGGGCGCGCGCATCGCGGAGCAGGCGCTGGGCGGCATCAACCTCTACGCCGAGCAGAACCTGGACGTGCTGACCCGGCTCAACGTGGCGCTGCACGCCCGGGCCCTGCTCCAGCGGGACGTGGACTACATCGTCCGGGACGACCGGATCCACCTGATCAGTGCCTCGCGTGGCCGGGTGGCGCGGCGGCAGCGCTGGCCAGATGGCCTGCACGCGGCGGTCGAGGCCAAGGAGGGACTGCTGGCCAGTGAGAGCGGCCAGATCCTGGACAGCATCACGATCCAGGCCCTGGTCCAGCGCTACCCGGTGGCCTGCGGGATGACCGGCACCGCGGTGGCGGTGGGCGAGCAGCTCCGCGAGTTCTACGGGCTGGAGATCGCGGTCATCCCGCCCAACCTGCCCTGCGTGCGCGAGGACGAGCCGGACCGGCTCTACCGGACCGCCGCGGACAAGGAGGACGCGGTCGTCACGCAGGTGGCCGAGACGCACGCGACCGGCCGCCCGGTCCTGATCGGCACGCTCGATGTGGCGGAATCCGAGCGGCTCGCCAAGCGGATGGGGCAGGCCGGGCTGTCCTGCGTGGTGCTGAACGCCAAGAACGACGCGCAAGAGGCCGCGATCGTGGCCGAGGCCGGCGCGCTGGGAGCGATCACGGTCTCCACCCAGATGGCCGGGCGGGGCACCGACATCCGGCTCGGCGGCACCCAGGGTGACAGCGCCCAGGGCAGGCCGGCGACGCCAGGTGGCCGGGCTGGGCGGGCTCCTGGTGATCGGCATGGGCCGGCACGCCACCAGCCGGCTCGACGACCAGCTGCGCGGCCGGTCGGGGCGCCAGGGCGACCCGGGCGGCTCCGTGTTCTTGGTCAGCATGGAGGACGAGCTGATCACCACGTGCGTGCCGGACGCCCCGCCGGTCCCGGAAGCCGGGCCTGACGGCCAGGTCACGGACCCCGGGGCGCAGTGGACGGTCGGCCACGCCCAGCGGGTCGCCGAGGGCGCGCACCTGCAGATCCACCGGGACACCTGGCGCTACAACACGCTGCTGGAGGACCAGCGGCGCTCCGTGCTGGAGCACCGGGATGAACTGCTGCGGACCGACCTCGCGCTGCGCACGCTGGCCGGGTCCTTCCCGGATCGGGCGGCCGCCCTGCGCGAGTCCGTCCCCGAGGACGTGCTCGTGGAGGCGGCCCGGCAGATCAGCCTGGCCCAGCTGGACCACGCCTGGGCCGAGTACCTGGCCCAGGCGGCTGACCTGCGGGAAGGCATCAACCTGCGCGCGCTGGGGCACGGGCCGAACCCGTTCGGCGGATCGCTGAACCCGCTGGAGGAGTACAACCGTGAGATGACCCGGCTGTTCGGCCAGTTCCGCGACGACGTGACCGCGCTGACCGGGCACGCCTTCCAGTCCGTCTCGATCACCGCGGACGGGGCCGACCTGGCCGCTGGCGGCCTGGCCCGCCCGAGCGCCACCTGGACTTACGTTGTGCAGGACAACCCGTTCGGGACCGATTTCGGCCGGGCGGTGAAGTCGATCAGCCGCATGCTCGGCCGGCGCTGACGGGCACGGAGCAGTAGCAAGCACGGGGCAGTTAGCAAGCACGGGGCAGTTAGCAAGCACGGAGCAGTTCGCCGGCACGGAGCAGCTGCGCGGCCCGGTCGCGCACGTCATCGAGCAGGCCCAGGGCCCGCGCAGGGGTCAGGCCCGGGTTCACGATGCAGGCGCGCAGCGCGAAAACGCCGTCCACGGTAGTGCCGGCCAGGAACGCCCGGCCGCCCATCTGGACGGCCCTGAGCACGGCCTGGTTGTGCCCGTCGAGCCGGGCCGGGTCCATCCCGGCGGGCCGGTGCCGGAAGCAGATCACGCTGAGCCCGCTGGCCAGCAGCTCGAAGTCGGCCGACCCCGTGATGGCGCGCCCCAGTTCCCCGGCGGTGGCCAGGTCGGCGGCGATGAGCCGCCGGTAACCGTCGCGGCCCAGGTGACGCAGCTGCATCCACACCTTCAGGGAACGGAAAGGGCGGGTCTGCTCGAGGCCGTACTCCGACAGCCACACCGGGCCGCCCGGGCCATCCTCGTCCCCGTCGGTCCGCAGGTACGGGGGCACCACGCTGAACGTGTCCCGGGCCGTGCCGCCGTCGCGCAGCAGCACCAGGCCCGCGTCCACCGGCGCGTACAGCCATTTGTGCGCGTCCACCGCAACGCTGTCCGCCCGGGCCAGGCCGTCGCGGGCCGCCTCGAACCCGTCCAGGAGCAGGACCGGCGGGGCGCCGTAGGCGCCGTCCACGTGCAGCCACAGGCCGTGCCGGGCGCAAACATCGGCGATCTGGTCGAGGGGGTCGATCGCCCCGGTGTTCGTGGTGCCCGCGGTCGCCACCACGGCGACCGCGACTTTCCCGCCGGCCCGGTCGGCCTGGACCAGCCGCTCCAGCCCGGCGGGCTGCATCCGGTGGCCCGGGTCCGAGGGCACCACCCGGATGCAGGCCGAGCCGAGCCCGAGCACCTCCGCGGCCTTGGTGACGCAGCTGTGGCTTTCGGTGCCGGCGTACAGCACCAGCCGGCCTGCCAGGCCGGCCAGCCCGTCCCGGCGGTCGTCGGCGCCCGCCCGGGCCGCGGCGCGGTGCCGGGCCACGGTGAGCGCGGTCAGCGTGGCGGCGGAGCCGCCGCTGACCAGCTGCCCCGAGTACCCGGCGGGCCAGCCGAGCAGCCCGGCGAACCACCGGATCACCTGGTGCTCCAGGTGCACGGCGGCGTGGTTACCGCCCGCCACGCTGGGGTCCATGGCTGCGGCGAGTGCCTCGGCCAGCACCCCCAGCGGATGCGGGGGCGAGTTGACCCAGGCCGCGAATCCGGGATGCCCGTTCCCGAACGGGTACGGGGCGACGTGCGCTGCGAACTCGGCGAGCACCGCGCCGGCGGGCTCGCCCTGCTCGGCCCATTCCTGCGCCCGCATGGCCTCGACCAGGGCGCGCGGCGGCGGCCGGTACGCCGGGCCGCCGGGCAGGCCGGTCAGGTAGTCGGCGACCAGGTCGGCCACCTGGTGGGAGACCTCGCGGATCTGCGCCGCGTCCCAGAACGTGGGCGTCCCGGGGCCCGGGGCGCCGTCCGCCGGGGGATCCGGGGGCGGTTCGTGGGGGCCCGGTGCGGCTGGGGCCGGGGAGCTCATGCCCGGGGGGGCAGGCGGTGCAGCACGTCGGGGACCGGCCCGGGATGGACCACGCCAAGCCGCTGGGTAGCCCTGGTCATCGCGACGTACAGGTCGCTCAGGCCGCGCGGGGACTCGCCCAGGATCTGGGCCGGGTCGGCGATCAGCACCGAGTCGAACTCCAGCCCCTTGGCCTGGCTGACGGTCAGCACCACCACCTGCTGGTCCAGGTCCGGGCCATCGATCCCGGTCGGCCGCGCCGTCCGGGCTGGCGCCGTCCGGGCTGGCGCCGTCCGGGCTGGTGCCGTCCGGGCTGGTGCCGTCCGCAAGCGCGCCGGCGGGGCCGTGGCCGTTCAGGCCGGCCCGCAGGGCGGCGGCCACCGAGTCGCTGACCTCGCCGAGCCGGGCCGGCGGGACCAGCACCGCGACGTTGCCGCCCCCGACCGCGGCCGCCTCACGGGCCGCGGCCGCCGCGACCCGGGCCGGCCAGCTCGGCCGGCCGGGACCTCCTCGCGCCACGGCGTGGTCCCCGTCTCCCGCACCGACATGGGCACGTCGAAGTCCGGATCGATCTTGGCCAGCACGTCCGCGGCCACGGTCATGATCTCCGCCGGGGTCCGGTAGTTGATCGTCAGCCGGTCGAGCCGCCAGCGGTTGCCCAGGTGCGGGGTGAGCACCTCGTCCCAGGACGTCACGCTGGCCGGGTTGGAGGACTGGGCGATGTCGCCGGCGATCGTCATGGACCGGCTCGGGCAGCGGCGCATCAGCATCCGCCACGCCATCTCGGACAGCTCCTGGGCCTCATCCACCACAATGTGCCCGAACGCCCAGGTCCGGTCGGCCGCAGCCCGCTCCGCGGTGGTCAGGTAGCTGAGTTCCTCGTGCCGGCCGGCCAGCCGGTCTGCGTTCAGCAGGTCGTAGGCCATCAGGATTTCCGGGTCGTCCTCCAGGTCACGGGAGACGATATCCAGCACCCCCTGGGCGTAGGCGACCTGCTGCTGGCGCTCGAGGCGCGCCCGCCGCCGGGCGGCCCGGTCGTCCTCGCCGAGCAGTTCGGCCGCCTCATCGAGCAGCGGCACGTCCGCGGGCGTCCAGCCGCCCCGGGGATCCCGCCGGAGCAGGTCCCGCTCGGCCGCCGGGCAGCCGGGGCGCGGCCGCGGCCAGCCGCCGGGGTGAGGCGAACAGGTCATCCAGCAGCCGCTGCGGCGTCAGCACCGGCCACAGCCGCGTGATCGCGGCCCGCACCTGCGGATTCTCGCGCAGCTCGGCGCGGATGTCCTCGGTGTCGTGCGCCCCTAGCACGGTGCTGTCCGCGGCCGGGACCTCCTCGCCGAGGATCTCGGCGACCAGCTTGTCGGTCTCGCGCAGGCCGGCCGTGAACTTGCTGGTGACCTGCTGGACCAGGGCGTTCATGATCTCCCGGACGAAGATCGGGCGGGCCTGGTTGTGCGGCCGCCGGGATCGCCGGGCGCGTTCCCGGGCCCGCTGCACGGTTTTGCGGTCCAGCCGCAGGACCTCACGCTCGAACGTGATCTCCAGCGGCTCGGCGGGGAGTTCCTGCCGGTCGCGCACCGCGGCGAGCAGCACGCCGGCCATGGCGTGCCGCCCCTTGATCTCCGCGGTCTCCGGCGCCTCCTCGCGCCGCGCGCTGATCCCCGGGTACAGGTCGCTGATCGTCGACATCAGCACCCCGGTCTCGCCGAGTGACGGCAGCACGTGGCCGATGTAGCGCAGGAAGGTCGGGTTCGGCCCCACGATCAGCACGCCACGCCGGGCCAGCTGCTCGCGGTAGGTGTACAGCAGGTAGGCGGCCCGGTGCAGGGCGACCGCGGTCTTGCCGGTGCCCGGCGCGCCCTGGACGACGGTCACGCCGTTGTGCGGTGAGCGGATGATCAGGTCCTGCTCGGCCTGGATGGTTTCCACGATGTCGGCCATCCGGCCGGTCCGGGTGGCCGACAGCGCCGCGATCAGGGCGGCCTCCCCGGTCAGCCCGGCGTGCCCGGCCGGCCTGTCCTGGCTGACCTGGCCGTCGGGGCCGACGTCGAGGACCTCGTCATCAACGCCGGTCACCTTGCGCTGGCGGGTCCGGATATGCCGGCGTCGCAGCACGCCCTCGGGGGAGAAAGCCGTCGCGATATAGAAGGGACGGGCCGCAGGTGCCCGCCAGTCCACCAGCAGGGCCTCGTAATCGGAGGCGTCATCGAGAATGCCGATGCGGCCTATATAACGCCGGTCACCCTCGGCCAGGTCCAGCCGGCCAAAGCACAGCCCGTTCTCCGCCGCGTCGAGCTGGGTGATCCGCTGGGAATACATCTCCACGAACGCGTCACGTTCTGACCTGGCGGCGGGGGTACCGCCGGTCTCCAGCAAAACCTTGGACAACCGGCCTGACGCCCGGTCCCGGAGGTCGTCGAGCCTGCCATAGAGCATGGACACGTAATCCTGCTCATGGTCAGAATCCCCGTTTGACACCGGCCTCCTTTTACATTACAATGCGGCCTATTCGGGCCCCATTAAAACCGTCTAGATGAAAACTCTAGGCGGTTTTCTTTTCTTCCCGGTTCCGGGTCCCAAGTACCGCTGACATTCCCCCGCGGGCCGCATCCTCGGCGCCCGGCTCCGTCCCCTCGCCGGCATGGCACCGGGCCTGCCGGGGAAGGGCGCAGGTGTGCGTGATGATCAGGGGGGCACGGCGCGCTGGGTGCTGCACGTGGATCTGGACCAGTTCATCGCCGCGGTCGAGATCCTCCGGCATCCTGAGCTGCGCGGCCGGCCGGTCGTGGTCGGCGGGGACGGCGACCCGTCCAAGCGCGGGGTGGTCAGCACCGCGTCCTACGAGGCACGCGAGTACGGGGTGCACTCCGGCCTGCCGCTGCGGACGGCGGCGCGCCGCTGCCCCGATGCGGTGTTCCTGCCCGTGGACCGGGAGGAGTACGAGGCGGCCTCGGCCACGGTGATGGCCACGCTCCGCGGGTTCGGCGCGGTCACCGAGGTGATGGGCTGGGACGAGGCGTTCGTGGCCGTGGACACGGGCGACCCGGAAGGGTTCGCCCGGGAGATCGCGGCCGCGATCCGCGCCGAGACCCAGCTCGACGCCTCGGTCGGGATCGGGCAGAACAAGCTCCAGGCCAAGCTGGCGACCGGGTTCGGCAAGCCGGCCGGCGTGTTCCGGCTGACCCACGAGACCTGGTTCGACGTCATGGGCGGCAGGCCCACGGACGCGCTGTGGGGGATCGGGGTCAAGACCGCACGGAAGCTGGCCGGGCTGGGCATCGGCACCGTCCGGGACCTGGCTCTCGCCGACCCTGGCGCGCTGGCCGCGGAGTTCGGGCCCGCAACCGGGCCGTGGCTGGTCCGGCTGGCCCGCGGGGAGGACCACTCGCCGGTCTCCAGTGCCCCGTACGTGCCCAGGTCGCGGGGCCGGGAGGTCACCTTCCAGGTCAACCTGGACGACTGGGAGCAGGTGCGCGCCGAGGTGGCCCGGCTGGCGGACCGGGTCACCGCGGACGTGGCCGCCGAGGGGCGGCCCGCGGTCCGGGTGGTGGTCAAGGTCCGCTACGCCCCGTTCTTCACCTCGAGTCATTCCCGGTCGCTGCCCCGGCCGACGGCCGACGGGGACGCCATCCGGGCGGCGGCGCTCGAGGCGCTGGAGCGGTTCACGGACCGGCGGCCGGTCCGGCTGCTGGGGGTACGGGCCGAGTTCGCCGACGGCGGCTGACTCCGGGCTGGCGCCCGGGCCTCAGCCCCTCCTGGGACTCTTGGCCGCCAGGATGATCTGCGTGACGTCGTACCGGCTCAGCCCCAGCTTGCGGGCGATCTCGTCCGGGCGCAGGCCCTGCTGGTTGTACAGGACGGCCAGCCGGCGCTGCGACGCCGTGCCCGGCAGCCGGGGGCCGCGGGGTGCGGCCGGGACGGGCCGCGCCCGGGCGGGCCTGGGCGGTGGGGCGCTGGCCGGGGCAGCATCAGCCGGGGCGGCCGCGGCCGGCCGGCGCGGCCCCCGGCTGGCCGGGGGCGGACTCGGGCTGGCCGAAGGTGCCGCGCCGCTGGTCGTGATACTTACCCCGGGCCAGGTCGGCCCGGGTGTCGTCGTCCAGCAGCAGGTACTGCTCGGCCGACTTGTTGACTCCCACGGCCACCATGGTCAGGCCCTTGAGGTTCCTGGCCTGGCACTCGGGCTTCATGCAGTAGTTATATTTCCTGGCCCGCTCGGGATGCAGGTCATCCCCGCAGGTGATGCACGTTGCCGTGCTCGATTCAGATCTAGACATCCGTTATCTGAAACTGCACGGGCAGCCGTAATGTTCCGCGCCGGCCGGTAGCGTGGCCCAGGACGGGAGGCGGGCGGAACGGGGAGGACACGCGTGACCGACGGGGGGGCGGCCCAGCCGGAAACGGGCCCCGAACTACTCGCCCTGATGCCGTTCGCGGTGTCGCTGGGCGTCGAGCTCGACGCGGCCTCCGCCGGCGAGGTACGGGGGCATCTGGCCTGGTCACCAGAACGGTGCACGGCCGGGGGAATCCTGCACGGCGGCGCGGCGATGGCGCTGGCGGACAGCCTGGGCGGGATCTGCGCGTACCTGAACCTGCCGCCGGGCGGGCGGACGGCCACGATCAGCTCTTCCAGCGTGTTCCTGCGGGGCATCCAGGCCGGGGTGGTGACGGCCGTGGCGAGGCCCCTGCACGCCGGGCGGGCCGTGATCGTGGTCCAGACGGACCTGACCGACGACGGCGGCCGTCTCGCGGCGCAGGTCACGCAGACGCAGGCGGTCTCGGCCCGGTAGGGCTACTCGCCGTCGGAGTGGTGGCTCACGGCGGCCGCCCGCTGGTCCGGCCCGGATCCCGGCGGCGGATCGGGCCGGTCGTGCAGGCCGGACAGGATGTCCTCGACCCGTGACTTGAACCGGATGACCGGCTGCCGCAGCCGCCGCTCACGCCGGGCGGCCCGGGCCCGCTTGCGCGGCCGCTGCTGATAGCGCCACCGGGCCCACGGCGATCCGGGCCGGGCCAGGCGGATCGCCCCCACGATGAGCAGCGGGAACAGGAACAACCCGAACAACCCGGTCCAGATCTTCCCCTTCAGCAGCGTGATCGCGGCCAGGGTGAAGGTGACCAGGACGCTGAGCGTGATGCTGGCGACCGCCTCCCACGCGCTCGCGTGCCGGTCGGCGGGGCTGGGCGCGACCGACGGGACCACCCCCAGCAGCAGCAGGACGGTCACCCCGGCGGCCACGAAGACCGCATCCACCGACAGCCGCCCGTCGCTGGTCCAGTACACGTCGCGCAGGTGCAGGATGAGCGCGAACTCGTCGAGGACCAGCGCGGCCCCGAGCCCGAAAAGGGCGGCGGCACCAGACCGCCAGTCCAGCGACTCCCCGGGGGCCACGATCCCGGTCACGCCGCCGACCAGCATGAACACGACCCCGAACACCATGTGGTGCACGTGCAGGTTGCCCGGGGTGACGTTGCCGGGCCACCACCGGACCTGGGCCCGGATCAGCCGCACCGAAAGCCGGATGAACCCGAACCCGGCCACGAACGCGCAGAAGAAGCAGAACAGCGGCAATCGCCCGTTCTGCACGATGTGAGTGCTGAACCAGCTGGACATGTTGCCCCCACCAGCCGGGCCGTCGTTGGGTTTAGCGCGCTCTGCATGGTAGCCAGCCGCGGCGCTCGCACACGCTTCTTTCAGCCTGCTCAGCCGCGGCGCCTGGTAAACACGCTGCCCGCAGCCCGCCAGGCGGGCCGCGGGCAGCGTCGCTGCTCAGCGCACCGCGTCCGGCGGGGGCACCGGGTGGTCCACCGAGTACCGCTCGATGATGGCGCCCTCGACGCTCTCACCCATCGCCGCACCGGCCAGCGCGAGGTTCCGGGCCCGGTCGCCCCGGTACAGGACGGTGACCACGATGACGCCGACCGCCAGCCAGCCGAGCACGATGAACGGCGCCAGCGACACCGGCCAGGCCGGCAGCGGGTTGACCGAGTAGTACACGACGACGCCGAGCGCGATGATCCCGACGGCCGGGACGAGCAGGTGCTTGGCCCAGCTGAACTCGTCACGGTGCTCACGCCGGTAGAAGACAAACAGCCCGATGTTGGACACCACGTAGACGAAGGCCAGCGCGAACGTGAACCAGGTGCCGGTCACGTTGTAGACGTTCGCCACGCCGATGGCCGGTTGGAGAACAGGTGCCGGCTGAACTGGGCCAGGACGTACCCGAGCAGCAGCGCGATGATGAACGCGCCCAGGTAGGCGAGGGGGGCACCCACCCCGGCGTTGGCCACGATGAACGGGACCGTGAACAGCCCGGCGATCGCCGGGGCGATGGACGTGACGCTCTGCATGAGCACGCCAGGCAGCGTGACCACGCCTTCCTTGAGGCGGCCTCGCGGTGATTCGGTGACGGCTGTGCCCGCTCTGCCGGTCCTGCCCGATGAATGCGCCATTGCCAGTGCCCTCCCATGCCGTTCAGCCAGTTAGCCAGCTCACGTCGCCAGCGCCTGCGCCCGCGCCTGCGGGCGCACGAACTCCTCGTACGCCTCCTGGGGTTTCGCGGATTCATGCACGACGGCCCCGACGGCGCGGATCATCGCCTCGGGGTACTCGCTCTGGAAGATGTTGCGGCCCATGTCGACTCCGGCCGCGCCCGCCTCGACGGCCTGGTGGGCCATGGTGAGGGCGTCCAGTTCGGCCAGTTTCTTCCCGCCCGCCATCACCAGCGGCACCGGGCAGGCCGCCGCGACCGTGTCGAAGCCCTCGGCGCAGTAGTAGGTCTTGACGACATGCGCGCCGAGTTCGGCGCAGATCCGGGTGGCCAGCCGCAGGTAGCGGGCGTCCCGGGTGAGTTCCTTGCCGACGGCGGTGACGGCGAGGACCGGGATCCCGTACCGCTGCCCCTGGTCCACCAGCCGGGTCATGTTGTGCACCGACTGGGTCTCGAACTCGCCGCCGATGAAGACCTGGACGGCCACGGCGCAGGCGTTGATCCGGGCGGCGTCGTCCATGCTCACCGCGATCTGCTCGTCGGACAGCTCGCGCAGGATGCTGGGCCCGCCGCTGGCCCGCAGCACGATCGGCGCCCCCGAGGCGGGCGGGACCGTGGACCGGACCATGCCCCGGGTGGTCATCAGCGCGTCGGCGTAGGGGAGCAGCGGCAGGATCGACAGGTCAACCCGCTCCAGGCCGGTGGTGGGTCCCTGGAAGTACCCGTGGTCGATGGCGAGCATCACGGTCCGGCTGGTGGACGGCCGGAAGATCCGGGCCAGCCGGCTCTGCATGCCCCAGTCGAGGCTGCCGCAGCCTTTGAGCGGGAACACGGTGGCGGGCGCAGGCACCGAGGGCTGGAAGCGGGCGCCGCTGGTGGCATCGTCGGTGTCGGCCATGAGTTGGTGCCTCCGGGGTGCTGGTCTGCCGGTATCGGGTGCCGGCCGGATTCGGGTCGGTGGTGGCCAGGGTCAGGGCCGGGTACGGGTCAGTGGCGGCCAGGGTCAGGGGCCGGTGGTGGCCCGGGGTCAGGGGCCGGTGGTGGCCCGGATAGGTGCCGGTGCTGCTCGGGCCGGGTCGGAGGGGTCAGGAGTCGTCGTTAGGCACCCGCCGCCCGCCACAGCGGGCTGAGCAGGCCATCTTCGGAGATGCCGAGCATCCGGGCGTAGATCTCACGCCAGGCGGAGTACCGCTCGTCGTAGCGGGCCACGGTGCCGGGTTCCGGCTCGTAGGTGGCGCCGCGGCGGCGCAGGTCCGGGCGCAGCTCGTCGAGGCTGGCGTAGCTGCCCGCGCCGAGGCCGGCGCACAGCGCGGCGCCGAGCGCGCTGCTCTCGGTGACCACGGGCACGTGCACCGGCACGCCGAGCACGTCGGCCATGATCTGCGGCCACAGCCGCCCCCTGGCCGCGCCGCCGGTGAACGTGACCTCCCCGAAGCGCAGCCCGGTCAGCTCGGTGATGATGTCGCGGTGTCCCCGGGCGACGTAGGCTCCGGCTTCCTCGATGGCCCGGATGCAGGCGCCGCGGCCGCTGCCTGCCGGGTCGCCGAGGTCGAACCCGGCGAACGCCGGGCTGGCGTGTACCCAGCGCCGCGCGTTCATCAGGTTCGACATGATCGCGACCACCCCGCCGGAGCCCGCCGGGACCCGGGCGGCTGCCTCTTCCATGACCACGTAGGGGTCCACGCCGCGGCGCCGGGCCAGCGCGGTCTCGGTGTCGCAGAACGCGTCGCGGAACCACCGCATGCTCATGCCGCAGTAGAAGCCGATCCCTTCCAGCATCCACTCACCCGGCGTGACATGGCACAGCGTGCGCAGCCGGGCCTGCGGGTCGACCAGCGGCTCCGGCAGCAGCACCGTGTTCTGCCAGAACGTCCCGGCGACCACGGTGTACTCACCGCGGGCCGTGCCCGCCCCGAGCAGCCCCAGCTGGGTGTCCGCGCCGCCGGCCACTACCGGGGTGCCGGCCCGCAGCCCGGTCTGCGCGGCGGCCGCCGCCGTCACCTGGCCGACCACAGTGCCGGGATCCACCACGGGGGGGAGCACGTCGGCGGGCAGCCCGCACAGCGCGGGGATGGACGCTGACCAGGACCGCTGCGCGAGCGTGAACATGCCCGAACTGGAGCCGCACGACGGCTCGGTGACCTGCGCCCCGGACAGCCGGTAGACGATCCAGTCGCTGAGCATGCCCAGGCTGCCGGCTGCGTCCAGGATGTCGGGGCGGTGCCGGGCCAGCCAGCGCAGCCGGGCCGGGGTGGTGATCGACACCCAGTCGCCGGCTTCCGCGTAGATCTTCTCGGCCGCGCCCTCGCGGATCAGCTCGGCGGCTTCGTCCGCCGACCGGCTGTCCACGTTGGGGCAGGCCCAGATCTCGCGGCCGGCCCGGTCGTAGAGGACCACGCCCTCGCGCATGCTGGTGGCGGCGACCCCCGCCACGTCGGCGCCGGAGGCCCCGGCGGCCCGCAGCGCGTCCTGCACGCAGGCGGCGATGGCGCGCCAGCCGGACTCCACGTCGAAGTCCTGGCCTCCCGGCACGCCGGGAGGTTCCCGGTGCGCCCACTCGCGCACGGACACCGCGGCCTGCTGGCCGGCCTCGGTGAACAGCACGGCCCGGCAGCTGCCGGTGCCCGCGTCGATGGCCAGCAGGTATCGCCCGGTCATGGCATCGCGCTTCCGGCGTGCAGCACCTGCGGGTTGACCACGTCGGCGGGCACCCGGCCGGCCACCAGGCTGGCCACCGCGGCCACCGCGCGGTGCGCGCCCCGGGCCAGTGTCTCCGCCGTGGCCCCGCCGATGTGCGGGGTGACGAGCACGTTCGGCGCGTCCAGCAGCGGGTGGCGGGTGCCGGCGGCGGGCCGCTCCAGCACGTCCAGGGCCGCCCCGGACAGTGTCCCGGTTTCCAGTGCCGCGGTGAGGGCATCCTCGTCGACCAGCGACTCGCGCGCCGTGTTGATGAAGCAGGCCCCGTGGCGCATCCGCGCGAACTCGGCGTGGGAGAACATGTGCCGGTTCTCCGGCGTGGCCCGGGCGTGCAGGGACACGACGCCGGACCGCTCCAGCAACGCGGCGAGCGAGACCAGGCCCACGCCGGCCGGGACCTCGGTGACCTGCGGATCGCAGGCCAGGACGGTGAATCCGAGCGCCCGTGCCCGCGCGGCCACCTCGCGGCCGACCCGGCCCAGGCCGACCAGGCCGAGGGTGACGCTGGCGGCCTCCTGGCCGAAGTACTCGCTCCCCTCGAACACGGACTCCGCGAACGCGCCCCGGCGGAGCAGGTCGCTGCTGGCCCGCGGGACCATGCGGATGAGCAGCAGCGCGAACGCGATCGTCAGCTCGGCGACCGCTTCCGCGTTCTTGCCCGGGGTGTTGACCACGGGGATGCCGCGGTCGGTCGCCGCGGCCACGTCCACGTTCACGGGGCCGCCGCGGGCGCAGCAGATCAGCCGCAGCGGGCCGGCGTCGAGCACCTCGGAGCTGACTGGCGCGCCATGCACGATGAGCACGTCGTGCCCGGCCACCGCCCGGGCGACATCGGCCGGGTCGCCGACGTATTCGCGGAGCCGGTGCTCCGACGCGGTGCGCGGCGGCGCGAACGCCACCCCCTCGATCTGCATGGAGGTCACCTCCACCCCGGCGCCGAGCCGCGCCAGCGGCTTCCGCGTAGGCGGAGGAGGGCATGTACGGATCGCCGATCACCAGGACACGCACCGGGTCCGGCCTGCCCATGGCAACTCGGCTCACGGGAAGACGTACGTGGGCTCGAGGTCGATCGCGTGCCCGCTGCCGGATTCGAGGACGAACTTGAGCAGGGGGGACGTGTCCAGGTAGTAGAACTCGATGGACTCGCCGATGCGCCCGCCCATGAGGATCTCCGCGCCGCGCTCGGACCAGTGCTTCTTGAGCGCCTCGCTGTCCTCGGTGGAGTGCTTCATGCAGGCGATGTGCTGCACGCCCTCGCCGTGGGTGTCCAGGAACTCCTGGTAGATGCTGGGGCCGCTGACCGGCTGGATGAGCTCGAAGCCGAGCCCGTTCACCGTCGTCTCGGCGCCGATCATGCGGAATTCCGTCTTCTCGCCGCGCACCACGGTGTCGTGCAGCAGCGGCGGCTTGTAGTCGAACACGCTCCACGGACCCCAGCCGAGGTTCTCGGTGTAGGACCGCAGCGCGGATTCCATGTCGGCCACGACCACCGCGATCTGGGTGATGGTCATCGGGACCGGGGGCGCCACGATGCGCGCGCCGTTACTGCCTGCCATCTGCTACCTCCTGGATCGAGCCCGCGGGCACCGGGTGGAGCAACGCCTGGGTGATGAGTTCGAGGTTGCCGGCCGGGCTGGGCTGGCCGGGGGAGCGGCGCGGACTGAAGATCGCGCTGCCGCTGACCAGCACGTCGATGTCCCAGCCGGCCATCTCGGCCGCGTTGGCCAGGCTGACCCCGCCGTCCACGCCGACCAGCACGTCAGCGCCGGCCTGGATGGCGAGCTCGCGGACGGCCGCGACGCGGCGGCGGGTGTTGGCCGCGGGGGCCTGGCCCGGCCAGCCGGGGTTGACCGCGAGCACCAGGATCAGGTCGGCCAGCTCAAGCACGGGCTCGACCGCCTGCACCGGGGTGCCCGGGTTGATGGCCACACCACGCAGGAAGGAGCGTGGCTCCCCGGCCAGCTGCGTCATCTCCTGCAGCGTCCGGTGCAGGTGCCGGGTGGCCTCGGTGTGCACGGTGATGACGGACGCCCCGGCCGCCGCGATGTCGGGCACCAGCCGGCGGGGCTCCTCGACCATGAGGTGCGCGTCCACCGGCAGGCCGGCCGAGGCGACGGCAGCCACGAACGCCGGGCCCACGGTGAGCTGCGGGCAGAACGCGCCGTCCATCACGTCCACGTGCGCCCAGGCGCCGGTGCCGCGGAGGATGTCCAGGTCCGCGCCCAGCCGGGTCAGGTCGGCGGTGATCACTCCGGCGCTCAGCCGGGGGACGGTCCCCACAGGCTCACCTCCGGCCCTAGCGGTGGAGCATTCGCTCAGCTGGTGCGCATCTGCTCGCGTGGAAGAAGTATCGGCTTGTATCACACCATTGGCAAGGCCCTGACCGGGAATTTCCCGCGATGAGCGGCCGGCCCGGGCTGGGACGGCTCAGGCCCCCTGCAGCTCCAGCAGGCGCAGTGCGACAAGCTCGTTCGTCACCAGCACATCCAGGAACCCGCCGCGCAGGGCGCCGAGGATGGCCTCCGCCTTGTGCAGGCCGCCGGCCACGCCGACCACCTTGGGGATGGAGGCCAGGTCGGAGAGCTCGATGCCGATGCGCCGGTCGTGGATGGGCAGGCTGACCACCGTGCCGTCCGCGTCGAAGAACTGGCCGAGGATGTCACCCACGACACCGTGGTCACACAGCAGGCGCAGGTCGTCGGCGGCCAGGTATCCCATCTGCACGATGGTCGCGTCCGCGGCGGGCGTGCCCACCCCGACGATGGCCTGGTCCACGCCGCACGCCTGGGCGAGCACCTGCTGGATGGCAGGCTCGGCCTTGAGCGCCGCGGCCAGCCTGGGCGTGGACGCCACGATCGGGGTCGGGATGATGGTGGCGGTGGTCGCCTCCGGCTCGGTGCTGCCTTCGCCCTTGGACGACAGGATGGTCTGCAGGTAGCCGTCGACGCCGCCGGTCAGCGTGACCATGTGCACCGGGCCGACGGCCCCGAAGTTGGTCGAGGCGATGACCCGCGAGACCGTCTCGCCCCAGCCGACGCCGAGGGTGCCACCGGGGCGCAGGTGGGTGCTCATGAACTGGGCCCCGCCCAGCCCCAGCCGCGCGTTCAGCAGGTGATGGTCGGCGGGCTCCTTGTCGTGGTCCGGCACGACCAGCGCCTCGGTCAGGCCGAACGTGCGTCGCAGTTCGCTGCTGACCTCGAACGCGTCGAGATGGCCCGCGTTCAGGTTGATCGACACCAGGCCCACCTTGCGGGCCCGCTCCAGCATGCGCCCGACCGACGCCCGGGACACCGACAGCCGCCGGGCGATCTCGTCCTGCGTCAGCTCGTCCTTGTAGTAGAACCAGGCCACCCGGAGCAGGAGTTCCTCCGCCCCCGACCTGCTGTCAACTGTGCTCACCGGTAACCCCCCGTTCCCGCAGGGCCCTACTCACGGTCGATCACCTGGCCCCCATCCAGCGGGATTACCGCGCCGGTCAGGAACGCCGCCGCCGGGCTCAGCAACAGCAGTATCCATAGCGCAACTTCATCGGGGGTGCCGATCCGGCCAAGCGGTACCTGGCCGCCGAGCCAGCGGTAAGCCTCCTCCAGATCGTCCGCCCATGTGGCATGGATAGGCGTGTCGATGGGGCCAGGCGCGATGCCGTTCACGCGCACGCCGAGCGGGGCCAGCTCACCGGCCAGGGTGCGGGTCAGGTAGTCGAGCGCCGACTTGGTCATCGCGTACACCGACTGGCCGACCCGGTGCAGCGTGCCCGAGGAGGAGCTGATGTTGACCACGGCCCGGACGCCCGACTCGCGGAGGGCGGGCAGCGCCTCCTGGATCAGGAAGAACGGCGCCCTGACGTTGGTGGCGACGTGCTCATCGAAGCCGGCCACGTCCCATTCGCCGAGCGGCTTGTGCCGCACCACCGCGGCGTTGTTCACCAGGGCGTCGATGCGGCCGTAGTGGTCCAGGCAGGCGGCCACGACGTGCGGGGGGCTGCCGGGATCGGCCAGGTCGGAGGGCAGGCACAGCGCGTCACCGCCCGCGGACCGGATCTGCCCGGCCACCTCGTCAAGGGGATCCGGGCGCCGGCCGACCAGGACGACCCGGGCGCCGGCGGCACCAAGCTGGCGGGCCGCCGCGGCGCCGATGCCGCTGCCCGCACCGGTCACGATGACCACCGCCCCGGCCAGTCCCGGGTCGGCCAGGATCTGTGCGGCAGGACCCGGCAACGCTGCCATAGGCACTCCCAGAAAGACAGGGCGCCGTGCTCGCGCCACTGTGAGCATATGTCAATTAGCTGAGCGTCCGCTCATGGCTCTCCGGAGCGGGGACGACGACATTGGACCAGGCCAGGGCGTGGAGGCTCACATCCTGTCGGCGCCGTTGTTGTCGGCACGGGCGCGGCCGCCTGGACCGCGGTCCGCCGCATCGCTGTTCGCGGCCCGGGAGGCAGGCAGCAGCCGGGAGACCCGGCCCTCGAACTCGCTGAGCGCCTCCGCCCCCTGCAGTGCGCCTATCTCCAGGTCGTACTGGCGCGTCTCACCAGGCCCGAGCCACTGCAGCTCGCCACGGGCCCGGGCATCCGCCCGGCCCGCGTCCCGGTTCGTGCTCGGCTCCAGGCCCAGCGCGTAGGTTCCCTCGCCCAGCATCCGCCACACCGTGTGGTGCGGCAGCTGCCCGATCCGGAACACCTGGTAGACCCCCAGTCCCCGGGCGCGGTTCAGCAGCCCGACCGGCACGGTCCCGGCCGGCTCGGCAATGAGCTCGTGCTCGAAGCACGCCTCTGTCGCGCCGGGGACGGGGGCTGACATGACCCGATAGCCGTCGACCGGCACGCCGTAGTCCGTGCTGGTCCGCCGGCTGGGCACCACGAGCTCGGCCCCCTCGTCCAGCACCGGGAAGCCGGCGTTGCAGTGGTAGAGGAACATGTGCGAGGCCGGCGTGTGACCGCTGTTCTCGACCACGTCGCGGATGGTGAACCGTGATTCGCCGACCCTGGCCTCGATCCGCCGCCGCAGCACGAGCTGCTCGGCGAAGACCGCGGACTGGAGCACCTCGCCCTCGGCCCACAGCACGCACTCGTCACCGTCCCACCGCTCGCCGTAGCCGGCCAGCCGGGCGGGCAGGCCGCCGGCCCGCCCGTGCAGCCCGTAAGGCACTGATGGCTGGATGTGCGGCTGATTGAAGTGCGCGGCGGTGTCCTCGGCCGGTCCCAGGGTGTGGTCCAGCCCGCAGGTGACGACCATGCCGCCGCCCCAGGCGCGGAACCACCCCCACCCGTCTGGCTCGTAGTACCAGGGCCCGGTGACCCCGGCCCCGGACAGCCAGCTCAGCGGCTGGCCGGACAGCTCACACCGGCCGACGTCGAAGCAGCGGTCAACCAGCACCTCGAACGCGAACCCGGTGCCGGTCCGGAATTCGAGTACCCGGACCCCGCGGCCCTGGCCGTCGCCGAGCGTGACCAGCCGTACTCCCGCGACCTGCTCCAGGCGCCCGACGCGGCGCAGCAGCCCGGCCCGCGGGTAGCCCGTGCCGAACAGCTCAGGCATGTGTCAGCCATCCTCACCAGGGAGAAGACCCAAGCTCTCCCAATTGTGGGCAAATGTCAAGGCGCTGAGCGTTCGCTCAGCAGGGGCGCCGCCGCGGGCGGGGCGGTGGCCGGTCCCGGCCTTGCCGGGGTGCGTGGCGCGGCGCATGATGGGGCGGGTGCGGCCGCGCCCAGGGCCGGCACCGGGGGAGGCAATGCAGGGGCATGGACGCCGCGCTGCGGCGGCGCTCGGGGTTCTCGCCGCGGTGGTGCTCGTGCTGAGCGCGGGCAGCGCCACGGCCAGGGCCAGTGCTGCGCGCGCCGGTGCCGCGCCCGCCAGCGCCGCGGTGGCCACGACGGAGCACGCCAGCGCCGCGGTGGCCACGACGGAGCACGCCAGCGCCGCGGTGGCCACGACGGAGCACGCCAGCGCCGCGGGCGCCACGACGGAGCAGGCCAGTCCTCCGGACGTCACGCGCACCGGCACGCCCGCCGCGGAAGGCCATGGCGGGGCCCTGCGCCCGGACGGCACGCTCGCCACGACCCGGCACAGCCCGGCACGGGCGCACTACAGGAACGCCCGGCTCATCACGTTCGTCGTCCTGGCCGTGGTCTTCGTGGTCGCGCTCACGGCTTCCCGCCGGCTCCGCCAGCGCGGACGTGGCCGGCCGCCCGGGAGCTGAGTTCCTCCCTGGTCCCCGGTGACCTGCGCCGCCAGCATGCGCAGGGAGGTCCACCGGGCCAGGCGCGCCACGTGATAAGGGCTGGCGCGGAACCAGCCGGGGAACAGACACTGGTTCCCATGCGAAGTCGCCCGGGTGCGCTCCTCGACGGCGCAGGCTCCTCGATTGGCCTGGCGGCCGCGTTTTTCGCGTTCGCCCTGCTCGCTGTGGCGCTGCTGGTCCAGTCGCCCGATATCGTCCTCTGGACGGGCCATCATGTGGTCGCCACCGAGCAAGGCGGCCTGGCGTCGTTCCGGTGGCACGGCCAGGGCTACACGGTCGATATGCCCGGATTCGGGTCGGCCAGGGCGGTCAACGTCTACTTCAGTCCCGGCGATCCTTCTCACGCCATGGCCGACAACGTGCCCGACAGAGTAGTCACCGGGCTGCTCGTTGGTGGCCCGGTGCTCGCCGGGGTGGCCGTGCTCGCGGCTGGCCTGAGCCGCAAGCGGCGGTGGGCGCGGCGGCAGCGCCGCGAGGCCGGCTCCTACGGGAGCGGCCTGGACCCGGAATTCGTCGCGAGGCAGCTGGCCGCGCGCCGGGGCAGGCAACCGTGAGCCCGGTCAGGCCGTGGGCGGGCCGGCGCGTCCGGCCTGGCTCCGGTCAACCTCCCGGGTGAACCGGAACACGGTCTCGTAGCGGCGGTCCTCGCCGTGGGCGAGCCAGATCATCGAGCCGTCCTCGCGGGCGGCCGCGTCGCCGGCCACGTGATGCGTGGACGGCTCCAGGCCGACGGCGTAACTGCCCTCCCGCAGGTTCAGCCACTCGAAGAAGGCCGGGAACGCGGCCGGGTCGTAGTCCAGCTCGAACGCCCGGCCACGGCCCGCGTTGGCCACCCGGACCCGCTGCCGCCCGTCCGGGTCGGGGGTGAGCGCGTGCTCGTAGACCTGCTCTGCGAACCCGGGCTGCGGGCCGGGGAAGACGAGGTGCGAGGCGCCCTGCTCGGCCACGCTGTCGCTGCGCCAGAGGGTGTCCGCGATAGGGGCGTCGAACGTGCTGCCCTCCTCCAGCAGCGGCCAGCCCACGTTGACGTGGTACAGGAACATGTGCGGGGTCAGGTCGAAGCCCGCGTTGCGGACTGTGTCGGTCAGCCTGATCTCGGTCCCGCCCAGGTCGGCCTCGATCCGCCGGTGCAGCACCAGGTTCTCGGCGAAGATCGCGGCCTGGTGGATCTCGCCCTCGGCCCAGAGCACGCAGCGGTCCCCCTCCCACCGCTCGCCGTAGCCGGTGAGGCGGGCGGGGATATTGGCCACCCGGCCGTGCAGGCCATGCCGGACGTTCAGCCGCGGTGGATAGTGGTACTGCTCCGAGCCGACCTGGCCGCCGAACAGCGTGTGATCCAGCCCGGCCGTTACGACCAGCCCGGACATGCTGCGCAGCCAGGACAGTCCGTCCTCGTCGTTGTGCTCATGCAGCCCCGGATGGCGGAACCTGGTGGCGGAACGCCAGCCGACGGACAGATCGTCGAACTCGGCCAGGCCGATGTCCATGGCCCGGTCAACCAGCACGTCGAAGCGCAGGCCCCCGCCGGTGCGGAACTCCAGCACCCGGATCCCGCGCTCACTGCCGTCGTCCAGGACCACGGCCCGCACGCCGCCGGCCGCAGCCAGGTCGCCGGTGACCCGTTCCAGGACCCCGCGCCCGGGCCAGGGCCGTCCGCCGGCCGCGCTGGCCATCATCACGACATCACCCACCCACAGTTGACTTCGATTGCCTGGCCGGGCTTCTTCACACGGGCCTCCTTTCCGGGCGCGACCTGGACCAGGCCGCCGCGAACAGGTCGTTGACCCGCCGGACCAGCCCGGCGTGCGGCTCCCCGGCCAGCAGCCCCTCGCGCAGCGCGGCCGAGGCCGCGGCCTGGAACTCCGGGAAGCCCGGGAACCGGGGCCGCATCCAGGCCTGCTCGACGGTGGGCAGCGTGGCGCGGTAGAACCCGCCGCCCGCGGCGTCCGCCCCGGGATGTTCCCAGGCCCGCCGGGCCGAGCTCTGGCCACCCAGCTCAGCGTAGAGGCCGACCTGCACCCCGTCGGAGAGCAGGGACCTGATCAGGGCCGCGGCCGCGCCGAGCTCGGCAGCCGAGCGGGTGATGGCCAGGCCGGTACCGCCGAGGACGCTGCCGATTCCGCCCGGGCCCGCCGGGGCGTCGAACGCGGCCAGCCGGAACGAGCCGGGCTCGCCCGCCAGCGGGCGCTGGTAGGTGACGTACCCGTAGACGAGCGGGCAGTAGGCCGGGCCGCCGCCGGCGGCCATCGCGTCGAGCACGCCGATCGGGTTGCGCTGGGACAGCTCGCGGTCGGCATGGGCCAGCAGGTCGGCCATGACCGCCAGGGCGGCCGTGCCCGCCGCCTCGGTCACGAACGCGCCGCCGTCCCCGGCCGTCCCTGCCCTGCCCGCGGGCGGTGATCCGGCCGCCACGCAGATGGCGCTGAACATCAGCAGCGCGTGCGGGCCGCCCAGGCACAGCGTGGTCCGGTGCTCCCGGGCCGCCTGGCACGCCTGCGCCCAGCTGCCGGGCCGCGCGTCCATCAGGTCGGGCCGGGCCACCGCGACCTGCGCGGCGGCGTCCAGCGGCAGCGCCCACGGGCGGCCGTCCAGCACGTAGCTGTCGAACGACGCGCCCACCGACGCCGTCCGCCAGCCGGCCAGCTCTCCCTCGCTGAACACCTCGTCCAGCGGCAGCAGCGCGCCGTCGCGGACCGCCTCGCCGAGCCCGGGATGGTCCACGACCAGGAGGTCGAAGTCGTCGGCCAGGGTGCGCAGCGGCCTGGACTCGAACCCCTCCAGCGGCTGCCGCTGCCAGCGGACCGACACATCCGGCTCCAGCGTCCCGGCCAGCGCGTCCAGCACCAGGTAGCCGCGGGGGTGATCCCAGGTCAGCCCGGTCAGCCGGACCGTCATGAGATCTCCCCGGGATGGCTGGCCGCCTCCGGGCCGGCGGCTGCCGGGGGCTCCCCGGCTGCCCCCGGCGCGGCGACCACGCCGCCGGCGGCCAGGCGGTCCACGGACTCACCGTCGTAGCCCAGCTCGGCGAGGATCTCCCGGGTCTGCTCGCCGGCCAGCGGCGCGCCGCGGTACACCTGCGGCGGGGTCGCGCTGAAGCGGTACGGGAAGCCGGGCGTGGTGACCCGCCCCTCGGTCGGGTGGTCGTAGCTGACCAGCGAGCCGTTGTGGCGGACCTGCGGGTCGGCCAGCACGCCCGCGTAGTCGTACACGGGGCCCGCCCAGATGCCGCGCGCGTCGAACTCGGCCAGCCACTCGGCGGTGCTGCGCTCCGTCAGCCGGGCCCGGACCAGGGCGGTGATCTCGTCCCGCCGGGTATGCCCGTCCACGTCGTCGTCCATGCCGGCGAACTCACCGATGCCCAGTACCTCGCCCAGCTGGGCCAGCGGCGGGAAGGCCAGTGCCAGGTACCCGTCCGCCGTCGCGAACGTCCCGTACGGGGCCCGGATGTAGGCATGGCCGTGGACCTCACGGCCCCGGTGCTGCGGGATGCCGCCCACCGTGTAGATCGACAGCTCCTGGGCCTGCACGGCGATCGCGGAGTCCAGCATGTTGACCGTGACCAGCTGCCCCTCGCCAGTCCGCTCCCGGTGCAGCAGGCCGGCCAGGGCGGCCTCGAACGCGCCGTACCCGGTGATCGCGTCCACCGCGTAGGTGCCCGCGGGCGCGGGCGGGTCGCTGGCCCGCCCCACGTTGAACATGGCCCCGCTCATGGCCTGCAGCAGCATGTCCTGGCCCGGCCGGTTCACGTACGGGCCGCTCTCGCCGTACCCGGAGATCGACACGTACACGATGTCCGGCCGGACGGCGCGGATGGACTCGTAATCCATGCCGAGCCGCTCGGCTACTCCCGGCCGGTAATTCTGCAGGAACACCTCGCTGCGCCGGGCCAGGTCCAGCACGATCTCCCGGCCCTCGGGTGACTTCAGGTTGACGGCCAGGCTGCGCTTGTTGCGGTTCAGTGACAGGAACGACGCGTTGATCTGGTGGCCCGCCGCACCCCCGGCCGGGGTGTGGCGCTGCCATTCACCGCTGACCGGCTCGACCTTGATCACGTCCGCGCCCAGGTCACCCAGGCGCATCGCGGCCAGCGGGCCGGCCATCGCGATGGTCAGGTCGATGACCCGGTAGCCGGACAGGATGCCCATCTGCTCTCCTTACCTGGCCCGGAACGCTTACCTGGCCCGGAACGCTTACCTGGCCCGGAACACCGGCGGCCTGCGCCCGGCGAAGGCGGCCCGGCCCTCCGCGGCGTCCTCGGTGGCGAAGCAGATCGTCTGCAGCTGCCGCTCGTAGTCGATGGCCCGGCCCAGCGGCATCTCGAACGCGGCGCGCAGGTTCTTCCTGGCGGCCTGCGCAGCGATCGGGGCCCGGCTGGCGATGGTGGCGGCCAGCTCCGCGGCCCGGGCAGCCAGGCCACCCGCGGGCAGCACCTCGGTGACGAGGCCCCAGCGCAGCGCCGTGGCGCTGTCGACGGGGTCGCCGGTGAGCAGCATGACCGCGGCGTTGCCCGGGCCGATGCTGTGCGCGAGCAGCGCGGACATCCCGCCGCCACCGATCCAGCCCAGCTTGATCTCCGGGGCGGCGAACGTGGCCGGTTCCGCGGCCAGCCGGATGTCGCAGGCCAGGGCCAGTTCCAGGCCGCCGCCGAGCGCGTATCCATTCACCGCGGCGATGACCGGCGGGCGCAGCAGCCGGATCGTGTCGCAGTAATCGGGGCGGTTCCCGAACTCCCAGGGGCTCGCGTAGTCGTCCAGGCCGGCGATGTCACTGCCGGCGCAGAACGCCCGCCCCGTCCCGGTCACGACGACCGCACGCACCTCCGGCTCCTCGTTCACCTGGGTGACGTGGCTCATCAGCGCCGCCGTCATCGACGGCGTGAACGCGTTGAGCTTGGCAGGCCGGTCGATGGTGAGCACCGCCACCTGGCCGCGGATCTCCATCCGCACCCCGCCCGGGTCAGAGGTCATGATGCTCCCGCTCCTTCCGCGCTCTGCTGGTCCGGCGCTTCCGCGCGCACGTCACCGGAGGCTCCCGCTGGCGATTGCGCGCCCGGCACGTCACCGGAGACTCCCTGCATCAGGTCCGCACGGGCGCCCTCGACGATCTCGCGCATCGCGGCCTCCGCCTTGCGGTGATGGCCGCGCGCGATAGCCTCGGCCACCCGCTGATGGGCGGGAAGCGTCTCGCGGTTGTGCGCGGCCGAGCGGGTGTGCAGCGGGCGGATCGCGCCGAGCGCCACGCTCACCACGTCGTGGATGTACAGCAGCAGGTCGTTGTTGCAGCCCGCGAACACGGCCCGGTGGAACGCCAGGTCGGCCGCGATGAACCCGTCCGGTGACTCGACCGTGGCCCACAGCGAGGCCATGGCCGCGGTGATCATGCCGCGCTGGGCTGCGCTGGCCGATTCCGCGGCCAGCCGGGCCGCGCCCGGCTCCAGGGCGACGCGCAGGTCGGCCAGGGCCCGGATGTCCGCCGCGCTGGCGTCCTCGGAGTAGCGCCAGTGCAGCACGTCAGGGTCGAGCAGATTCCACGATTCCCGCGGCCGGACCCGGGTCCCGGCGCTGGTCCGGCTCTCCAGCAGTCCCTTGCCCGCCAGCACCTTCACCCCCTCGCGGAGCGCCGAGCGGCCCACCTCGAACCGGCCGACCAGCTCGTCCTCGGTCGGGACGGGACTGCCCGGGCCGAGCTCGCCGCGCACGATCGCCGCCCCCAGGGCGTGCACCACCTGGGCGTGCCGGGCCTGGCCGGGATAAGCGCGGGCGTATGCCGTGGTCACGGGCGGCGCCTCCGTTCCTGGTGAGCGGCCGGCGGTCCGGGTGAGGATGTCCTGGCCACCGTGCTGACCAGCCTGAGGTTACGGCCCCGGCACAGGAACGTCAACGTCTTCATCAGATGAAGCTTGTCATTGATCTGATGAATCGTTGACGCGTCCAGCTCCCGGCCGTACGCTGCCCGCAGGGCATCCCTGGCCGGGACGCCTACCGGGCGGAGGGAGTATCCGTGCAGCTGATCAGGTACCGCGCGGGCGGCGGCGCCCCGCAGGTCGGGGTCCTCGACGGCGGCCGGGCCCGGCCGCTGCCGGGGGTGGCGACCATGGCCGACCTGCTCGCCCGGCCCGTCACCTGGATCCGCGGCGCCTGCGAAACCCTGCTCGCCGGCGGGACGATCGATCCCGGTGAGGACGCGCCGGGGGCCGCGGCGCCGGGCCAGGGGGTCAACGCCGGCACGGGCCGGGTTCCCGGCGGCGCACGGGGGGCCGGCCCGGCCGCAGGGACCGGCCAGGATCAGGTCCCGTTGCGGAGAATTAACGTGCTGGCCCCGGTGGACGGGGAAACCGAGGTGTGGGCTGCCGGGGTGACCTACGAACGGAGCATGCACGCCCGGGTCCAGGAGAGCCTCGATTCCGCCGACATCTACGACCGGGTGTACGCGGCGCCGCGGCCCGAGCTGTTCTTCAAGTCCGCCGCCTGGCGGGTGGCCGGTCCCGGGGACCGGGTGAGCGCGCGGGCCGACTCGCAGGTGGACGTGCCCGAGCCGGAGCTTGCCGCCGTGCTGAACGCCGGCGGCGAGGTGGTCGGCTACACGATCTGCAACGACATGAGTTCCCGGTCGATCGAGGGGGAGAACCCGCTGTACCTGCCCCAGGCCAAGATCTACCTGGGTGGCTGCGCGGCCGGCCCGGGGATCCGGCCCGCCTGGGAGGTCGCTGACCCGTACGGGCTCACGATCGAGATGACCATCAGCCGGGACGGCGGCACCGCCTGGACCGGGCAGGCCAGCACGGCGGGGCTGCGCCGGACCATACCCGAGCTGGCCGCGTTCTTGTTCCGCGAGGACGAGTTCCCGGCCGGGGTGCTCCTGTTCAACGGGCACCTCCCTGGTGCCGGACCTGCCGTTCACGCTGCGGGCCGGCGACGAGATCCGCATCTCGATCTCGGAGATCGGCGAGCTGGTCAACCACGTAGTCCGCGGCAAGGCGGCCCTCCGTGCCTGAGTGCCCGCGGCGGGCTTCTTGCGGCATCGTCCTCACCTGGTCAATACTCGGCTGAGCGGATGACCGTCATCTGAGCAAAAGTTCCGGGAGGTCGAGGCCAGTGACCAGCCGCTGGGAACGCCCCTGGAGCCGCGGCCGGGAGGAGGACAGATGACTCGGGCCACGACGGCACTGACCCCGCCCGCGCCGGTCACGCTGGCAGAGTTCGACGAGATCTTCGAGGCGGTCAAGAACTGGGGCCGCTGGGGGGATGACGATGAGCTCGGCACCCTCAACTACGTCACCCCGGACACGGTCCGGGCCGCTGCCGCGCTGGTCCGGTCCGGCCGGCGGGCGACGATGGCGATCGCGATGAACACCGTGGCCGGCCCGGACAACCCGAGTCCGGTTACCCACCACGTGGTACAGGGCCACGACATCGACATCGGCTCCAGCGGGGTGACGTTTGCCACCGACTATGTGGGGCTGGCCTTCCACGGCGACTGCCACACCCACATGGACGCGCTGTGCCACATCGCCTACAAGGGCCAGGTGTACAACGGGCGCCCGGCCCAGCAGGTGATGACCTCACGGGGCGCCACCGCGCTGGACGTGACCACTTATCACGACGGCCTGGTCGGCCGGGGCGTGCTGCTGGACGTGCCCCGCTACCGGGGCGTGCCGTGGCTGGAGCCGGGTGAGGCGGTCACCCGGGCCGAGCTGGAGGCGGTCGAGGCAGCGCAGGGCGTCCGGCTCGGTGAAGGGGACATCCTCGTGTTCCGCACCGGGCACCACCGGCGCCGCCTGGAGCTGGGCGCGTGGAGCAACGACTACCCGCCCGCCGGGGAGGGCAAGGCCGGGCTGCACGTGGACACCATCCCCTGGATGCACGAGCGCCGGATCGCCGCGTTCCTGCCCGACGGCGATGGCGAGACGATCCCGAGCAACGTCGAGGGCGTGCTCTACCCGATCCACCCGCTGCAGGTCACCGCGATGGGCATGCTCGCCGCCGACAGCCTCCAGCTGGAGGACGTGGCCCGGGCTTGCGAGCAGGAGGGCCGTTTCGAGTTCATGGTCGTCGGCCTGCCACTCCGGCTGCCCGGCGGCACCGGCTCCCCGTGGAATCCGATCGCGATCTTCTAGGGGGCAGTGATGGAACGGCGCTTCGAGGGCAAGGTTGCCATGGTCACCGGCGCGGCGACCGGGATCGGGCAGGCCGCCGCGGTACGGCTGGCCGCCGAGGGTGCGCTGGTGGCGGTGAACCACCGCCCGGGCCAGGATCCGGCCGGGACGCTCGGGCAGATCTCCGGGGCCGGCGGCAACGGTTTCGGCGTGGCCGCCGACATGCGCGACCCGGCGCAGGTCACGGCCATGGTGGCCGAGGTGGCCGGCCGCGGCGGACGGCTCGACTGCGTGGTGTCCAATGCGGCCATCAACCCGTTCATGGCCTGGGACGAGACGAGCGTCGACGATTTCAACCTGCTGTTCGAGACCAACGTGCGAGGCACCTGGGTGGCCTGCACCGAGGGGGCCAAGCAGATGATCCGGGAGGGGCACGGCGGGGCGATCTGCTGCGTCAGCTCGATCTCGGCGCACGTCGGCGCGCCCGGGCAGACCGCCTACTGCGGCACCAAGGGCGCGATCAGCATGCTGGCCAAGGCGCTCGGCCGCGACCTGGGCGAGCACGGGATCCGGGTCAACGCGGTGGAGCCGGGCTGGGTCAAGACCGACATGAGCGCCCCGCTGACCGCCGACCCGGAGGCGCTGCGCTATTACACCGAGCGCGTGGCGCTGCACCGCGGCGCGGAGCCCGCGGAACTGGCCGCCGCCATCGCGTGGCTGCTGTCGCCCGACGCCAGCTACGTCACCTCGGCCACGCTGCTGGTCGACGGGGGCTTCATCGTGAACGCCGAGCTGTGAGGAGATCACCGGTGCCGGATCCAGCGCAGATCCTGCGGGACGCCTACGACCAGGTCAGGCGGGACTACGGCGCGGCCATCGGGCAGCGCCGGGAGCAGCTGGTCACGCCCGCCCTGGTCCTGGACGTCGACGCGGCGCAGCGCAACATCGACCACATGGCCAGCGAGCTGAAGCAGATGGGCGCGGCCGTGATCCGCCCGCACTACAAGGCGCACAAGAACCCGGACATCGCCCGCCGCCAGGTCGCGGCCGGTGCGGCCGGCCTGTCCATGGCCACCGTCTGGGAGGCGGTGGTGCTCGCGGCGGCCGGGTTTGACGACCTCTTCGTGGTCAACACCGTGGCGCATCCGGCCAAGCTCCGCGCGCTGGCCGAGCTGGCCCGCGATCACCGGGTCCTGGTCGCGGTGGACGAGGCGGCCAACGCCGAGGCCCTCTCGGCGGCGGCCGCCGCGGCCGGCTCCACGCTCGGCATCATGATCGAGGTGGATACCGGGATGGACCGCTGCGGGGTGGATTCCGCGGCTGACTGCCTGCCCCTGGCCCGGCGGGTAAGCGGCCTGCCCGGGCTGCGCCTGGAGGGGATCACCGGCTACGAGGGCCACTGCTCGCTGACCCGGGACAATGACCTGCGGCGCGAGCGCCAGCAGCTGGCGATGACCTTCTTCACCGGGGTGGCGGCGCTGCTGGAGGCGGACGGCATCCCGTGCCCGATCCGGTCGGCGGGCGGGATCGCGACCTGGAACTGGACCGCGGCCTTCCCCGGCATCACCGAGATCCAGGCCGGGACCTACGTGGTCATGGACAACTTCCACGGCGTGATGGTGCCGGGCTTCGAGCACTCGCTCACCATCGCGGCCACCGTGATCAGCCGGCAGAGCGGCAAGGTCATCGTGGACGCCGGCAACAAGTCGGTCGCCGACCCGGCCGATGTGACGATCACCGGGCATGACCTCCCCGTGTCCCGGTTCGACGAGGAGCACGGCATCTTCGACGCGGCAGGCGGCTCCCCGCTGCGGGTCGGCGATCCGGTGGCGCTGGTGCCGGGGTACTCGCCGAGCACGGTCAACTGGTACGACGCCTACCACGTGGTCTCCGGCGGCGTTGTCGTGGACATCTGGCCGGTCATCCCGCGCGGTCCCGGGCATCACGGCCTGGCTTGACCCGGTTTAACCAGGCTCTTGCCAAGATCCAGCAGGCGGGTCGATACTCCTGTGAACGGATGACCGATCCGTGAGCGAATGCTCTGCGCTCAAGTGAGCCTGCCCGGGTGGGTGGCAGGAAGGAGTCTCACGGTGGCAGTCGAGGCTGGTCAGTCAAGCAAGGACAACAAGGGCACCGTAGCGTCCGAACTGCAGGCGAACGCGGTCGGCCTCCCCGGCATCCTGATGCAGGGGATCGCGACGATCGGGCCCTCGTTCGCGATCCTCGCGTCGTTCGTGTTCATCGTGGGCTTCGCCGGGATCGTGACGCCCTGGGCGTTCCTGTTCGGCGGCATCCTGCTGGGCCTGCAAGCCCTGTCGGCGGCCCAGCTGGCCAAGGTGTTCCCGTCCGCGGGCGGCTGGTACACCTGGATCGCCCGGGCCTTCCACCCGCGCGCCGGGTTCTTCGCCGGGGTACTGTTCTCCATCTGGCTGCCGCCGGTCGCCACGCTCACCATGTCGTACCTGGCCAAGACGGTCCTGGAACCGTCGATCAAGGCCGAATGGGGCGTGGACATCCCGTGGTGGATCTGGGTGGTCCTCGGGGTGGCGCTGGTGATCTTCTTCGCCTACCGGGGCATCGCCCTCTCCGAGAAGGCGCTGATCATCACCGGCGGCATCGAGATCGTGATCATGGTGGCGCTGGCCTTCACCGGACTGGCCTCGCCCGGCCCGGGCGGGTTCAGCTGGGCGCCGCTCAACCCCGGTCACTTCGGCCTGGCCGGCAACCTGTTCCTCGGCGTGGTGTTCTCCATCTTCGCGTTCAGTGGCTGGGAATCCACCGGGCCGCTGGCCGAGGAGAGCAGGAACCCCAAGCGCAACGTGCCCATCGGGCTGGTCGGCTCGGTCGCCGTCCTGACCGTCTACTTCGTGTTCGTGACCTGGGGCTACCTGGTCGGTATCGGCACCGCCAAAGTGGGCGGCATCGCGACCGCCACCACCTTCCCGGTCGCCACCCTGGCCCAGCGGGTCTGGGGCGGCGCCTGGGTGCTGCTGCTGTTCGCGCTGCTGAACTCGGCCATCGCGCTGTCCATCGCGTGCTTCAACGGCGGGACCAGGACCTGGTACGCGATGGGCCGCTCCGGTGTGCTCCCCAAGATGGTCGGCAAGGTCAACTCGACGCGGAAGACCCCCGACAACGCGATCGCCCTGCAGGTGGGCGTGCAGGTCATCGCGTTCGCGTGCGTGCTGATCTGGGGCGTGGCGAACGTGTTCTTCTCCTGGGCGAACGCGATCACCATCGGCCTGGTGCTGATGTACGTGCTGTGCAACATCGGGGTGGTCAGGTACTACCTCACCGAGGGCCGCGCCCAGTTCAACCCGCTGCTGCACATAGTCGTCCCCCTGGTCGCCACGGCCGCCGGCATCCTGGTCGTCTGGAAGTCCTACTTCTCCCCGTTCACCAGCACCGGGCCGGTGTTCTGGGGCCTGATGACCTTCTTCGTCGTCGTCGCGCTGACCGTGGTCATCCTGATCTACCTCAAGGTCGCCGGCAAGGAGGACTGGATGCGACGCGCGCAGCTGGTGTTCGAGCAGACAGGTGGCCACTAAGGGCAGGCCGGCGGGTGGCGGCCCGGTGACCCGGGCGGCCCTGACCCAGCCCGGGCGGCTGCACGGGCGGGTCGGGCTGATTACCGGCGCGGCCAGCGGCATCGGCGCGGCGGGCGCGGAACTCTTCGCCGCGCAGGGAGCGGCGCTGGTCCTGGTAGACGTGGACGCCGCCCAGGGGAACCGGGTCGCCGAGGCGATCAACGCCCGGGGCGGCCGGGCCCAGTTCGTGGCGGGCGACGCGGCGAGCGCCGACGACGTGTCCAGCGCGGTCTGCCTCGCCGTGGCCACGTTCGGCCGGCTCGACCTGCTGTGGGCCAACGCCGGGACCGGCGTGGCCAAGACGGTGCCCGAGACCACGCTGGCGGAATGGGAGCGGGTGCTGGCCGTCAACCTGACCGGTGCCTTCCTGCTGGCGAAGTTCGGGATCCCGGAACTGGCCGCGGCCGGCGGGGGCACCATGGTCATCACCGGCTCGGCGAACTCGTTTACGGCCGACCGCAACTGGGCTGCCTACTGCGCCAGCAAGGGCGGCCTGCTGATGCTCTGCCGGGCCCTGGCCCTGGACCACGCCGGCGACGGCATCCGGGTGAACATCGTCTGCCCGGGGTCGGTCCGCACCCCCCTGCATGAGGCCTGGCTGCGCGGCCGGCCCGGCGGCCAGCCGCTCGACGAGGCCCGCGCTGCGGACCGGGCCGCGCATCCGCTGCACCGGTTTGCCGACCCGGCGGAGGTCGCCCAGGCCGCCCTGTTCCTGTCCTGCGCCGAGTCGAGCTTCACCACCGGATCGCCGCTGCTGGTTGACGGGGGCGTGACGGCATGAGGGGATGCCGTGGCCGATTACTCCATCTGGGTGATCGAGTTCGCCCGGGCCAGCTCCCCGCTCGGCCTGCTGCTGCACGGCCAGGCCGGCGACCGGGAGATCCCGTACTGCGTTACCGTGCTGCGCAGCGCCGAGCACACCATATTGGTTGACGCCGGGTACAAGCACGCCGGGCGCGGCCGCGAGCTGGCCGACGAGGACGGCATCACCACCTGGCGCGACCCGGCCGGGCTGCTCGCCCGGGTCGGCGCCCGCCCTGAGGATGTGGACGCGGTGCTGGTCACCCACGCCCACTTCGATCATCTCGGGAACATCGCAGCCTTCCCCAACGCCACCGTCTATATCCAGCGGCGCGAGGTGGAGAAGTGGGGCTGGGCGGTCAGCCTCCCCCCGGCCATGGACTGGCTGAAGCAGGGGGTCAGCATCGAGGACCTGGCCGGGCTGCTCCGGCTGGCCGGCCAGGGCCGGCTCCGGCTGGTCGACGGCCCGTGCGACGACGTGTTCCCGGGCATCAGCCTGGTTCCCGACTTCGACACGCACACCTACGGCCACCAGCACGTGGTGATCCGCAACGAGTCATCCGGCGTCTGGGTGGTGCCCGGCGACGTCATGTACCTGTACGCGAACATCGAGGGGATCAACGGCGACGGCCGGTACGTGCCGATCGGCCTGGCCATGGGCAGCCAGGAGAAGTGCCTGCTGGCGCTGGATGAGCTGATGCGGGTAACCGGTGGCGAGACCAGCCGCATCCTGCCCGGCCACGAGCGGCTGCTCTGGCAGCGGCATCCGTCGGCCCAGTTCGATGACGGGCTGCACGTGGCCGAGATCTGCCTGGGTCCCGGTGAGCCGGGCCGGCTTCCGGGCGCCGGTGGCCGGCCTGAGGGTGCCCGGCACCACGGGGGCGCGTGGTGAGCTCGGCAGTGTTCTACCGTGACCTGCACGCGGCCTACCGGTCGGTGGTCAGCGCGGACGGGATGTACCTGCGCACCGAGGACGGCCAGCGCATCCTGGACGCGGTCGGCGGCGCGGGGACCGTGGTGATCGGGCACGGGGTGCGCGAGATCACCGACGCGGTCGCCCGGCATGGCAGCGAGCTCAGCTTCACCTACGGGGCGACGTTCACCAACCCGTGGCAGGAGCGGCTGGCCGAGGCGCTGGTCGCGATGAACCCGGAGATCGCCGCCCGGGTGTACTTCGTCTCCGGCGGCTCGGAGGGTGTCGAGACCGCGGTGAAAATGGCCCGCCAGTATCACCTGCAGTGCGGCCGCCCCGGCCGGCACAAGGTCATCGCGCGCTGGCAGAGCTTCCACGGCAGCACGCTCGCCACGCTGTCGCTGTCCGGCCGGCCCGCCTGGCGGGAACCGTTCCTGCCGATGCTCCTCCCGGCCCCGCATATCGTGCCGCCGTACTGCTACCGCTGCCCGCTCGGGCAGGCGTACCCGGGCTGCGGCGTGGCCTGTGCCGATGACCTGGAGCGGACGATCCTCATGGAGGGACCGGACAGCATTGCCGCCTTCATCGCCGAGCCGGTCATCGGCTCGACCGTCACCGCCGTGGTTCCCGTCCCGGAGTACTACCGGCGGATCCGCGAGATCTGCGACCGCTACGACGTGCTGTTCATCGCCGACGAGGTGCTGACCGGCTACGGCCGCACCGGCCGCTGGCTGGCCATCGAGCACTGGGGCGTCACACCGGACATCGTGGTCATGGGCAAAGGGATCAGCAGCGGTTATGTCCCGCTTGGGGCCGTGCTGGCCTCCCCGCGGGTGGTCGACGCGTTCACCGCGGGCTCGGGCACGTTCAGTCACGGGTTCACCTACAGCGGCAACCCGTTCTGCACATTCGTCGGCCTGCAGGTGCTGCAGTACGCGCTGGCCCACCAGTTGCTCGAGGGGGTGGCTGAGAAGGGCCAGCAGCTGCGCACGGCTCTCGAGCGGCTCGCCGCGCGGCATCAGATCATCGGCGACGTGCGCGGGCTGGGGCTGTTCGCGGGCCTGGAGATCGTGGCCGACCGGGTCAGCCGGGAACCGTTCCCGGAGAAGGCCGGCCTCACCCGCAGGATCGTGCGGGGAGCGCAGGAGCGGGGCGTTCTCATCCTGCCGGGAGTGGCGGGCGCCAACTACGGCCGTGGCGGTGACCACATCCACCTCAGCCCGCCCTACATCATCACGCCCGCCGAGATCGACCTGGTCGCCGGGATCCTGGACGAGACGCTGACCGAGATCGAGGCGTCGCTGTGATGACCCGCCCGCCGCGTGTGCTCATCACGTCGGGCGATCCGGGCGGCGTCGGCCCTGAACTGGTCCTCCGGGCGCTGGCGGATCCGGGGATCCGTGGGCTCGCCGAGTTCACGGCGGTCGGCAACCCGGCAGACTTCGAGCGGGCCGCCGCAGCGCTCAGCCTGCCGCTGCCCCGCATCCACCCGGTGGATGGGCCCGGAGGCGGCCCGGCCAGCACCAGGCCGGGCGGGGTGCCCGGAGCCGGCGGCGCGCCCGGAGCCGGCGGCGCGCCCGGAGCCGGCGGCCCGCCCGGAGCCGGCGGCCCGCCCGGTCCGGTTCCGCTCGGGCAGCCCACGGCGGCCGGGGGGCAGGCTGCCGTGACGGCGGTCCGCACGGCGGCCCGCCTGGTGACCGCGGGGGACGGTGACGCGCTGGTCACCGCCCCGGTCTCCAAGGAGGCCCTGCGGCTGGCCGGGTACCCGTGGCCCGGCCAGACCGAGATGCTGGCTGACTTGTGCGGCGCGAGTGACCTGAGGGTCCTGCTCATGGCGGGCCCCCTTCGGGTGGTCCATGTGAGCGCGCACCGCTCGCTGCGCGACGCCATCGACGCGGTCACCCCGGCCAGCGTGCTGCGCACCATCGAACTGGCCGACGGCATCGGCCGCACGTTGCTTGGCCGGCTGCCCCGCATCGCCGTGGCCGGGCTCAACCCGCACGCAGGGGAACACGGCATCCTCGGCGGGGAGGACGAGCGGTTCATCCGCCCGGCCGTCGCGCAGGCCCGGTCCCGGGGCATCGACGCGGACGGCCCGCTGTCCGCGGACACCCTGTTCCCGCGGGCCGCGGCGGGCCGGGCCGACCTGGCCGTCGCCATGTACCACGATCAGGGCCATATCCCGGTCAAGCTGCTTGGCCGCGGTGAGGCAGTGGCGGTCACCCTGGGACTGCCGTTCCTGCGCATGTCTCCCGACCACGGGGCGGCCTTCGACATCGCCGGGCAGGGTAAGGCCCGGCCGGGCAGCATGACCGCCGCCATCCGGGCCGCCGCGGGCGCCGCCCGTGGTCATCAGCCGTGACCGCCCGCCGGGCCCGGGCGGCAACCGGATCATCCCGGGCGGCACGCGACGGCTACCTCCTGGGCCTGGACGCGGGCACCGGCAGCTGCCGGGCGGCCCTGTTCACCCTGGACGGGCAGCCGGCCGCCCTGGCCCGGCGCGAGTGGTCTCACCCGCCCGCCCACGGCATCCCCGGCTCACAGTCGTTCGACCCGGCCGGTAACTGGGCGCTGATCTGCGCCTGCATCCGCGAGGTGGTCCGCAGCGCGCCCAGCCCGGCGGTGGTGCGGGCCGTCGGCTGCTCCAGCATGGGCGGGGGGCTGATGCTCTACAGGCGCAGCGGGCAGGAGCTGTGGGCCTGCGCCAACGGCGACGCCCGTGCCGAGCGGGAAGCGGCTGCCATGCTGGCCGACGGGACTGCGGCCGAGCTGTACCGGCGGGGCGGCGGCTGGCTGTCGCTAAGCGCAGCACCCCGGCTGGCGTGGGTCCACCGCCATGAGCCCGGGGTGTGGGCGGACGCCACCCGGCTGAGCATGATCGCCGACTGGATGGTGTTCCGGCTCACCGGGACGCTGGCCACCGAGGCGTCGATCGGCTCCACCTCGGGACTGTTCGATCTCGGCCGGCGGGCCTGGTCCCCGGAGCTGCTGGCCCTGTGCGGCCTGGAGACCGCCTTGTTTCCCGAGGTGGTCGAGGCCGGGACGGTGGTGGGCCAGGTCTGCGGGGAGGCTTCCAGCCAGACAGGGCTCGCGCCTGGCACACCGGTCGTGGCGGGCGGACTGGACACCGCCCTCGGCCTGGCCAGCCCGCGGCTGGCGGTACCCGGCCGGCTCACGGTCACCGGCGGGAGCTTCTGGAAGCAGACCGTGGTGGCGACCGCACCCGCCGTGGAGCCGGCCTGGCTGCGCACGATCTGCCATATCCGGGCGGGCCAGTGGCTGGTTGAGGGGATCGCCTTCTACGCCGGCTTCGCGCTCCGCTGGCTCCGGGACCGGGCCGCCGCGGGCGGGCCAGCGGGCCGCACGTCGCGCTTCGCCGGACTGGAGGAACTCGCCGCGGCGGTACCGCCCGGGGCTGGCGGGCTCACCGCCCGGCTGGTCACGGCCGATGCCTGGACCTGGGCACACTGGCAGCCGCCGTTCCCGCCAGGCCGGGAGCGGCGGGGCGCCCCGCTGGCCCGGCTGGGCGAGCAGTCGCGGGCCATCCACGAGGCCGCCGCCTACTCCACCCGCCGTGCCGCCGGGCTGGTCAGCGAACTGCTCGGTCCCGGCACCTGGCAGGAGGTCGTCCTTAGCGGCGGGGCGGCCCGCAGCAGGCTGTGGCCGCAGATCCTCGCTGACGTGCTCGGATGTGAGGTCGGCGTGCCAGAGCACACCGAATCGGCGGCCCGCGGCGCGGCGATTCTCGCGGGCCGCGGGGCGGGGGTGCTCCCGGAAGATCCACCGCCAGGCCCGCGGCCGGATGACGCCGGGCAGGCCGTCCCGGGCCTGGAACGGACCCTGCGCCCCAGCCCGGCCGGGTACCGGGCCTATGACCGGCTCTACGCACGGTGGCTTCGCGGGTCCTAGGCCGGGCGGGCAGCCCTCCGGGCCTGGCCAGCCGCCGCGTGATCACCCACGGCGGGTGATGCCGCCGGCCGCCGCCGGGGCTGAGGGTGGGACTCCCAGCGGCAGGCCAACCACACACTGTGATGAGCGGTATGCACATGGCGGACGAACCCGGACCGGGACCTGTGTCTCCCGCCCCTTCGGGCCACCCGGAACCGGGCACCGTGAATCACCGCCGTGCCACGCGGCCGACGCCCCGGCGCCGCGCGATCTGGCTGGGGATGCTGCGCGCCCTCGCCACCACCGTCGCGCTCGTCGCGCTGTACTACCTGCTGCCGCTGGAGCATCTCGCAAGCATTTCGCTGGTCATCACCCTGGCGGCCGGGCTGGTGATCCTGGTCGCCGTGGCTGCCTGGCAGCTGCGCGCGGTCCTGCGGGCCCGGTACCCGGGCGTGCGGGCGGCCGTGGCCCTCGCGGCTACCGTGCCCTTGTTCCTCCTCCTGTTCGCCTCGGCCTACTACGTGTCGTCCCGCGGCACGCCGGGCAGTTTCAGCGAGCACCTCACCCGCACTGATGCGCTGTACTTCACCGTGACCACGTTCACCACCGTCGGATTCGGCGACATCACCGCGACCAGCCAGACGACCCGGCTCGTGGTGACCGTGCAGATGCTCCTCGACCTGCTGGCCCTGGGCCTGGGCATCCGCGTGTTCATCGGCGCGGTCAAGCGCGCCCGGGAAGCACAGTCCGACTGACCCAGCGCTGCCCTCCGGCCGGGAGCTAAGGCTCCAGGTGCGCGGTGTCGTTGTAGCCGCGCAGGACCCAGCGCTCGGGCATGATGACCAGCCGGGAGATCGACGCGTTGTCCGCGCCGAGGAACGCGAACGGCCGCGAGCCCGTGGTCATGGCCAGCAGCACGGCGATCACGCCCCCGTGCACGATGACCGCGACCTGCTGGCCCGGGTGGGCCGCCGCGATCCGCCTGATGGCGCCGCCGGTCCGGGCCGCGAACGCACCGGCGGGCTCGGCACCCGGGATCACGTCCCAGCGTTCCTCGGCCCACATCCGCTCGGCGATGGGGTGGTTCTCCGCGACCATCTTGCGGAACCGGCCTGCTTCCCACTCGCCCAGGTTGACCTCGCGCAGGTCCGGCTCGACCTTCGGGGTCAGGCCGAGCCGCCCGGCCAGCGGCGCCGCCGTCTGCGCGGTCCGGCGCAGCGAGGTCACGTAGATGGCCTCGATCGGCGCCTTGGCCAGCCGCTCGGCCAGCCGCTCCGCCTGCTCCCGCCCGGTCTCGGAGAGTTCCGGGTCGGCGTGCCCGTCCATCAGGGGGAACGGCTTATCCATGTACGCGGCCTCGGACTCGCCATGGCGGATCACCAGGATGTCGGCCGCGCCGGGCGGTGGCCGGAACCGGGCCTGCCGGTAGGCGGTCGCACCCGGGTGCGTTTCGCGGCCGGTGCTGGCCGGGGGCTGATCCTCATCGCTTACCACGTCCGCAGGGTAGCCCGCCGGGCTGCGCCGTTCGCGACCAGGTCCGGGGAGATCCCGCTATTGTGCGATGCGGCCGGTGCGGCTCGCGGCCAGGGCGCCCCTGGCATCGGTGACCGTGGCCGCCTTCCCGGTTCCGGGTAGTCCCGGGCCGGGCCCGCGGCCGGGGAGGGCTGATGGCTCCTGCAGAGTACGACTTCATCATCGTCGGCGGAGGGTCGGCCGGCAGCGCCCTCGCCAACCGCCTGTCCGCCGATCCCGGCACCCGGGTCCTCGTCCTGGAGGCCGGCCGGCCGGACTACCCGTGGGACGTCTACATCCACATGCCGGCCGCGCTGACCTTCCCCATCGGCAACAAGTTCTACGACTGGGGTTACGAGTCCGAGCCGGAGCCGGACCTGAACGGGCGCCGCGTCTACCACGCCCGGGGCAAGGTCCTCGGCGGGTCCAGCAGCATCAACGGGATGATCTTCCAGCGCGGCAACCCGCTGGACTACGAGCGCTGGGCCGCCGACCCGGGCATGGCGGACTGGGACTACGCGCACTGCCTGCCGTACTTCAAGAAAATGGAGACCTGCCTGGCCGGGGCCGACGAGTACCGGGGCGGCAGCGGCCCCCTGGTGCTGGAGCGCGGGCCGGCCACCAGCCCGCTGTTCCTGGCCTTCTTCGCCGCCGTCCAGCAGGCCGGGTACCCGCTGACCGACGACGTGAACGGCTACCGCCAGGAGGGCTTCGCCGCCTTCGACCGCAACATCCATCACGGCCGCCGGCTCAGCGCGGCCCGGGCCTACCTGCACCCGGTGATGAGCCGGCCTAACCTCACCGTGACCTGCCGCGCGTACGCCACCAGGATCCTGTTCGAGGGGGAGCGGGCGGTCGGCGTGGAGTACCGCGAAGACGGCGTGCTCCCCGGCGCCGGGCGGGGCGCGGGCCGCGGGCGGGGAGAGGGCCCCGCCCGGCTGGTCCGCGGCCGCGAGATCATCCTGTGCGGCGGGGCGATCAACACCCCGCAGCTTCTCCAGCTGTCCGGCGTCGGCCCGGCCGGGCTGCTGGAAGGGCTGGGCGTTCACATGGTCGCCGACCTGCCCGGCGTGGGCGAGAACCTGCAGGACCACCTCGAGGTCTACGTGCAGTACGGGTCGAAGCTGCCGGTGTCGGTGGCGCCCGCCCTCAAGTGGCGCAACCGGCCCCTGGTCGGCGCGAAGTGGCTCTTCCTGCACAGCGGCCCCGGCGCCACCAACCACTTCGAGGGCGGCGGCTTCATCCGCAGCAACGACGAGGTCGCCTACCCGAACCTCATGTACCACTTCCTGCCGATCGCGATCCGCTACGACGGTTCCTCGCCAGCGGGCGGGCACGGGTACCAGGTGCATGTCGGGCCGATGTACTCCGACTCCCGCGGCTCGGTGCGGATCGTGTCCCGCGACCCCGCGGTCCATCCCGCGCTGCGGTTCAACTACCTGTCCACCCCGACCGACCGGCGGGAGTGGGCCGAGGCCATCCGGGTCACCCGGGACATCCTGAACCAGCCCGCGTTCGGCGAGTACAACGCGGGCGAGCTGTCCCCGGGGGCGGAGGTTGCGACCGACGAGCAGATCCTCGACTGGGTCCGCCGCGACGCCGAGACCGCGCTGCACCCGTCGTGCACCGCCAAGATGGGCACCGGCACCGACGCGGTCACCGACCCGGCCACGATGCGGGTGCACGGCCTGGAGGGGCTCCGGGTCGTGGACGCGTCGGTGATGCCGTACATCACCAACGGCAACATCTACGCCCCGGTGATGATGACCGCGGAGAAGGCCGCCGACCTGATCCTGGGCAACACCCCGCTGCCCCCCGAACACGTCCCGTTCTACCGGCACCAGCCCCACAAGCCAGTGGCCGAGCCCGGATGACGGACCCCAGGGATCCCCGCGGGCTCCGCGGGGACGCGCCGCTGCTGGACGGGTGGCTGCGGTTCACCGCGCAGGCCGCGGCCGGGGCGCTCACCCCGATGAGCGTTCCTGGCCACAAACAGCGCCGCGACCTCACCGGCGACGTGACCGCGGGTGACGCGCCGCTGTACGGCGGGGTGGACACGATCAAGCACGCGGATGAGCTGCTGGCCGACGCGGAGCGGCGGGCCGCGGCCTTGTGGGGCGCGGACTGGTGCCGGTTCTCGGTGGCCGGATCGACCCACGGCAACCAGGCGCTGGCCCTGGCCGCGGGCGAGCCGGGCCGGCCGATCGTGGTCACCCGGGCGCTGCACCGCTCGCTGCTGCTCGGCCTCGTGCTGGCCGGCCTGGACCCGGTGTGGGTACTGCCCGACGTGGACCCCGGCACCGGGCTGCCCGGCCCGGTCCCGGTCAGCGCGGTCCGCGGCGCGCTGGCCCGCCACCCGGACGCCTGCGCGGTGTTTCTCGGTGACCCGTCCTACGTGGGCACGACCGGCGACCTGGCCGGGCACGCGGCGGCCGCGCACGATGCCGGGGTGCCGCTCCTGGTCGACGCGGCCTGGGCCGCGCACCTGGGCTTCCACCCGGGGCTGCCGCCGCACGCCCTGGCCGCCGGCGCGGACGCCATGGTGACCAGCGCGCACAAGGTGCTGCCCGCTTACACCCAGGGAGCGCTGGTGCTGGCGCGCACGGACCGGCTGGGCTCTGCTGGCCTGGACCGGGCCCGCCTGCACCGGGCCTTCGAGGCGACGCACACGACCAGCCCGGCCGGCGCGATCATGGCCAGCATCGACGCGGCCCGGGCGCTGCTGGCCCGCGACGGCCGGGATCTCCTCGGCCGTCTCCTGCCCGCCGTCGCGGCGGCCAGGGACCGGCTGCGCCAGGTGCCGGGCCTGGACGTGCTGGACGGCCCGGGAGTCGAGCCCGCCAAGCTGGTCGTCCTGCTGGCCGGGACCGGGGCGCACGGCAACGCGGTGGAGGCGGATCTCATCGCGGCGGGGATGCCGGTGGAGATGGCCGACCGGGACACGATCATCCCGATCGTGACCCTGGCCGACGACGAGGCCGCCGTGGCCCGCTTCACCACCACCCTCGCGGGTATCGTCGAGGCGCACCGCGGGCCGCCCCGGAAGCCGGTGCCGGCCGCGTCGTGGACGGTCATTCCCGACATGGCCATGCCGCCGCGGCAGGCATTTTTTTGCCGCAACGAAACCCTGCCCGCCGCCAGCGCCGTCGGCCGGGTGAGCGGTGAGCTGGTGGCGCCCTACCCACCGGGAGTGCCGGTGCTCGCCCCGGGCGAGGTGATCACGGCAGCGGCGCTGGACGCCCTTCAGGCCGCACGGGCCGACGGCAGCCGCATCGCCTACGCCGCCGATCCCACCCTGGCCACGTTCCAGGTCATCACCCGGCCCTAACCGCCTCCAACCGGAAACAACCTTTACCGGCCCATTGTGGACGGGGCTGCCGGGGCCTAGCCTGAGCCGATGGATCTTGGGCGCGGGCGGGCAGGCAGACGGCGGCACCAGCGCGGGGAGGCCAGGGCCGCTGCGGCGCGGGCCGGTGCGGCGCGGGCGGGTGCGGCGCGGGCGGGTGCGGCGCGGGCGGGTGCGGCAAGGGCCGGTGCGGCAAGGGCCGGTGCGTGCGCCGCGGCGTTCAGCCTCGTGGCGGCACTCGTCACGGCCGCCCCCCTCACGGCAGCGCTGGGCGGCGTGGCCGCAGCCGCCGACGCCTCCACAGCAACGGCGGGCGCCTCCACCTCAATGGCGGACGCCTCCACTGCAACGGCGGGCGCCTCCACTTCAATGGCGGGCGCCTCTGCCGGAACAGCGGGTACCCCTGCCGCGGCGGATGCCGGGACGCCCGGCGGGCCGGCGGCCGCGAAGATCTGCGCCGAGCCTTCCCCGGGGGGCGTGCTTGCCACCGGGTCGCACCGCACCCCGGCCGGGCCGCCGGCGGCGGCGATCCGGGTCGACCAGGTCGGCTACCCGTCCGGCGCGGCCAAGCTGGCCGAGATCATGACCAGGGCCAGGCCTGCCGGCGGCCTGCGCTGGGTGGTGGTCCGGGCCGGGTCCTGCACGGTGGCGGCCTCCGGGCTGGCCCGGCAGGACCTTGGCGCCTGGAGCAAGCGTTACGGCTGGGTGTGGGCGGCCCGCTTCACCGGGGTCCGGGCGCCGGGCCGGTACCGGGTCGGGATCGTGGGCGATGCGTCGGCGGCCTCACCCTGGTTCAGGATCGGCCCGGCCGCACGCCTGTACGCCCGGCCGCTGGCCAACGCGCTGTACTTCTACGGGAACGAGCGGGACGGCCCGGACTTCATCCGCACCGCGCTGCGCAGCGCCCCCGGCCATCTCAACGACGCCAGCGCGATGACCTACCGGACGCCGCCCGTCAACGACAACGGCGACTTCAAGGGCAGCCTGGCCAGGTACGCGACCGGCGTGCGGGTCAACGCGACGGGCGGCTGGTTCGATGCCGGGGACTACCTGCACTTCGTCGAGACCACCAGCTATACCGAGGCCATCCTGCTGCAGGGCGTCGCGTCATTCCCCCGGCAGATGGGCCCTGGATCCGGCGCGGACTTCACCGGAGAGGTCAGGTTCGGCCTGGACTTCCTCCAGCGGATGTGGGACGAGCGGACCAGGACGCTGTACTACCAGGTCGGGACCGGCGAGGCGAACAGCTACTACTTCGGTGATCACGACATCTGGCGGCTGCCCCAGGCCGACGACCACTACCAGGGGACCAACCCGCACTACCTCTACATCCGGCACCCGCCGGTCTTCCGGGCCGGCCGACCCGGGGCGAAGATCAGCCCGAACCTCGCCGGCCGGCTGGCCGCCGACTTCGCGCTGTGCTACCAGGTGCTGCGCCGCTCCGACCCCGGCTACGCCGACAGCTGCCTGCGCTCCGCCGAGACCATCTACTCCCTCGCCGACCCGCAGTGGAAAGGCCACCTGATGACGGCCATCCCCTGGGATTTCTACCCGGAGACCAGCTGGCGGGACGACATGATGCTGGGCGCCACCGAGCTGGCCCGTGCGCTGGAGTCGGCCAGTGCCAGCCCGGGCGACCTGCCCGCCGGCCTGCCCGTCCGCTCCGCGGGGACCTACCTGCGGGACGCGGCCGCGTGGGCCAGGGCCTGGATCAGCAGCAAGCAGGCGCTGTCTGACACGCTGAACCTGTACGACGTGAGCGCGCTGGCCGACTACGAACTGGTCCTGGCCCTCCGCGGGCAGCACGCCAGCGGCCTGGCCGTGACCAGGGCGCAGCTCATGGCCGACCTGCGCGGGCAGATCGAGAAGGGCATCCACATCGCGGCGGCCGACCCGTTCGGCTTCGGGTTCGCCTGGGATCAGTGGGACACCACCACGCATGGCGCCGGGCTGACCGTGATGGCGGACGAGTACGACGCGCTGGCCGGCCGTCCTGTGTACGCGGCCTGGGCGCAGCGCTGGCTCGATGACATCCTGGGCAGCAACGCCTGGGGCGTCTCCCTCATCGTCGGGGACGGGACCGTGTACCCGGACTGCATGCAGCATCAGGTCGCGAACCTGGCCGGGTCGCTGGACGGGCAGCCGCCGGTCCTCGCCGGGGCGGCCGTCGAGGGACCGAACTCGTTCGCGGCCACCGGGACCGTGCCGGATATGCGGCGGTGCGCAGCCAACGCTCCCGGTGATGTCCCGTACGCGGCGTACAACGGGCAGAAGGCCGTGTTCGCCGACAACGTGCAGTCCTACTCCACCGTGGAGCCGGCCATCGACCTTACCGCCCTGACCCCGCTGGCCTTCGCCTGGCAGCAGAACGCGGAGCGTTCCGGCGGGCGCTAAGTCCCGGGAGGTCCCCACGCCGGGGGTGCGCGGCTGGCCTGGAGGCTGGGGGGAGGACCGGGCGGCCGGCCGCGGCGCTCGTGTCGTGCCCTTCGTGCGACGCGCGCAACCAGCTTCCTCGTCCGCCGCCGCATCTCGACATTGCGGGGCAAGCCCATCCCCGGAATTCCCCGGCCGGTGAGGTAGCGTGAGCCCGGATTGGAGACCGCATGACGGATGTGGAACAGGACACCGCCCGGCCAGCCCGGCGGCGGATCGGCGTGCTGATCGGGGTGGCTGCCCTGGTGTACGCGGCCGATGTGATCAGCAAGGTGATCGTGGTCGCGACGCTGACCGAGACCAAGCCTGTCCCGGTCATCGGCTCGCTCATCCGGCTGGACTACATCCGCAATCCCGGAGCCGCATTCTCGCTCGGTGCGGACGGGTACACGGTGGTGTTCACGCTGATCGCGGCGGCGGTGATCGTCGCGATCCTGCGGGTGGCCCGCACCCTGGCCAGCCGCCGCTGGGCGGTCGCGCTCGGCCTCCTGCTCGGTGGCGCGCTCGGCAACCTGACCGACCGGATCGCCCGCAGCCCCGGGCCGTTGCGCGGCTGGGTGGTCGACTTCATCCAGCTGCCGCACTGGCCGGTGTTCAACCTGGCCGACTCGGCTATCTGCTGCGCCGGCGCGCTGATGGTCGTGCTCACGCTCCTGGGCCTGCGCCCGGACGGCCACGCTGAGCGCGGGAACCTCGGTAGCGAGGCTCGCGGCAGCAGCACCGAGGCGGAAGCTATCCGCTGAGGCCTGCCTGCTGATCGTCATCCGCGCAGACGGGGGCCCGGGTACAGGATCGTCTTGGGCTCGGTGAAGGTCTCCATCGCGAACCGGCCGCCGACCCGGCCCCGCCCGCTCACCGAGCCGGACCGGCCGCCGAACGGCAGATGCGACTCCCACAGGTTGGTGGAGGCGTTCACGTTGACCCAGCCGGCCCGGGCCTGTTCCGCGAAGGCCAGGCCCCGCTCCAGGTCCCCGGTGAAGACCGCCGCGGTCAGGCCGAACGGCGAGGTGTTGGTCAGCTCCAGCGCCTCGGCCGCGGACCCGACCTCCACGATCGGTACCACCGGCCCGAACGTCTCCTGCGTGGCGATCAGCATGTCGGTGGTCACCCCGTCCAGCACGGTCGGCTCCGCGTAGAGCGCGGTGGGGAACCCGGGGGCCCGCCGCCCGCCGTGGCACAGCTTGGCCCCCCGGCTGACCGCGTCGGCCACGTGCCGGTCGAACTTGGCCGCGGTCGCCTCGTTGTTGAGCGGGCCCATCGTGGTCTGCGGATCGAACGGGTCGCCGAGACGGACCCGCTCCGCCGTGGCCGCGACCACCCGCTCGGTGAACTCGGCGCGGACCGAGGCGTGCACCAGGAACCGCTCGCCGGCCGTGCAGCTCTGGCCCGCGCACAGGTATGCGGCCTCCAGCGCTGCCCCGGCGGCCAGGTCCAGGTCCGCGTCCTCCAGGACCACCATCGGGCCGTTGCCGCCCAGCTCGAGCAGCTGCGTCTTGCCGGCCGCGCGCGCCGCGACCAGCCCGCCGGTGGCCACCGACCCGATGAAGCCCACGGCTGCCACTCCCGGGTGCCCGGCCAGCGCATCCCCGGCCACGGGCCCGGGGCCGGGGAGGAAGCTGAACACCCCCGGTGGCGTGCCCTGCGCGGCGATGATCCCGGCCAGCACCGCGCAGCACGCGCTGGTGCTCGGCGCGGGCACCCAGACCACCGCGTTCCCGGCCGCCAGCGCGGGCGCGAAGAGTTCCGCTCCCATCGTGTACGGCCAGTTCCAGGGGCTGATCACGCCAACCACCCCGAGGGGAACCCGGGCGGTGATCACCCGGCGGCCGGCGGAGGTGGACGGGGGGTAGGCCCCGTCCAGCCGGCGCACGTCCGCGGCCGCCATCCGGAAGTACTCGGCCAGCTCGCCGACCTCGTCGTAGGCCTCGGCCGCCAGCGGCTTGCCCTGATCCAGGGTGAGCACCCGGGCCAGCTCGTCGCGGCGGGCGAGAATGGCCCCGGCGACCCGCTCGCACCAGGCGGCCCGGTCAAACGCCGACTGGCCCGCCCAGCCTGGCCAGGCCCTGCCCGCCGCGCGCACGGCGTCGTCCACGTCCCCCGGGCCGGCCACCGCGACGGAGGCGAATGTCTCCCCGGTCGCCGGGCTGGTCGCCGGGTCCGGGGCCGTGCGCCCGGGCCGCCACTGGCCACCGACGCAGAGCAGATGCTCGTCCATGTGTCCCTCGCCTCCGGGGGTTGCCTCAGCAGGCCGCGCAGAGACGGCCCAGCTCATCGAGCTGGCCGGGCGGCATCCGGTAGGCGGGCCCGGAGACCGACACGGCCGCCACGCAGCCGCCGCCCGGGCCGAAGACCGGGGCTGCGACCGCGACCAGCCCATCCTCCAGCTCCGCGACCGCGGTAGCGTAGCCGTCCCGGCGGACCCGGTCCAGTTCCGCGCGGAGCGCCGCCGGCGCGGTGATGGTGTGCTCGGTGTAGCGCTCCAGGCTGGCGGGCACGGGAATCGCGCCGAAAGCGAGCAGGACCTTGCCGTTGGCCACCGCGTGCGGCCGGGTGCGCCGCCCGACCCAGCCACCGGAGCAGCTGAGAATGTAGGTGCTGGCCACCTCGGCCACGTTCAGCACGTCCGGTCCGGCCGGCACCGCGAGATTGATGGTCTCGCCGGTCCGCTGGGACAGCTTCTCCATGGCGGGCTGCATGGTGGCCACGATGTCGGCGCTGCGCAGCGCCACCGTGCCCAGCCGGATGATCTCGACTCCCAGCCGGTAGCGCCGGCCCGACCGGGCCAGGAAGCCGGTTCGTTCCAGGGTGGCGGCCAGCCGTGAGGCGGTGGACTTGTGCACGCCCAGCGCCTTGGCTATGTCTGTCACACTAAGTTCCGGCCTGCTGTCCTCGAAGCTGGCGAGCAGCGTCAGCACACGCTCCGCTGACTGGTAGGTTGCGCCCGCCGCAACCAGGCTTTCACTCACGCAACCAGAATGACCAAATTGCCCGTTCTGCGTCAACTGCCGTCACGTGCCGCACATGGCATACTCACTGTCGAGTTTTACCCGACATTGTGCTGGGCCGCCCGCTTTCCCGGCGGGTGCCCCTGATGGATGAGAGCAGGCGCGGGCATGGCCGACCCCGATGACGAGCCGACCGTCGGCTCCTCGCACGATCCGCTGCCCGAGGCCCTGGGGCTGGCCCGGGCCGCCGCCGAGGCCGGGCTGGGCCTGAAACTCCTCGGCGGGCTGGCGGTCCGGGTGCTCTGCCCGGAGTTCCCGCCGCGGCTGCGCCGTGACCAGGACATCGACTTCGCCTGCCTGTCCAAGGGGCGTAAGGACGTGGCCGCGTGGCTCGCCGACCACGGCTGCGTCCCGGACCGCCGGTTCAACAACCTCAACGGTGACCGGCAGATGTACTTCAACGCGCCATCCGGCCGGCCGATCGACGTGATGGTGGACCGGCTGACCATGTGCCACACGCTGGACTTCCGGCCGGCCTTCGGGCGGCTGCCGCTGACCGTCGACTCGGTCGACGTGCTCTTGTCGAAGCTGCAGATCGTCGAGCTCAACGAGAAGGACGCGCGCGACATCATGCACCTGCTGGGCGGGCTCCCCGTCGGCGAGGGCGCCCCGCCGGCGATCGACACCGTGCGGTTCGGCAAGGTGCTGGCGGCGGACTGGGGGTGGTGGCGGACGGTCACCGAGAACCTGGCCAAGCTGCCCGCGCTGCTGGCCGAGAAGCCCGGGCTGGCGCCGCCCGCGCCGCAGTTTGACCCGCTCGCCCAGGCGCGGGAGCTGCTGCGCATCGCGGAGACCACCCCTAAGGGGGTCAAGTGGAAGCTCCGGGCGAACGTCGGCGACCGGGTCCGCTGGTACGAGCTTCCCGAGGAAGTCGCCCATTAGCGGCAGGCTCCCGGGACGCGCCCTAAATTCGCCTTGTCCTGCTTGACGCCGGTTTCGGCGGGGTGCTAGACGTTGCACAGGACGCACGGGCGTTGCGCACCGCGCCCGTGATCGCTGCATGCCGTGCGCCAGGAAGGCGTGGTGTTCACATGAGGGTCTTCTTCGCGACCGACATACATGGGTCCGAGGTGTGCTGGCGCAAGTTCCTGAACGCGGCGGCGTTCTACAAGGCTGACCTGGTCGTCCTGGGCGGGGATGTCACCGGCAAGATCATGGTGCCGGTCGTCGCGCACAACGGCTACTGGCAGGCCGTGGTCCGCGGCGAGACGATCCGGATGGAAACCCAGGCCGAACTCGAAGAGGTGCAGAAGAAGATCCGCAACGCCGGGCATTACCCGGCCCTGGTCAGCCCGGATGAACTGCAGGCCCTGAGCGAGGAAGAGGGCGCGGTGGACCGGCGGTTCAGCACGGAGATGACCCGCTCGCTCGACCGGTGGCTGGACATGGCCGACGGGAAACTTCACGGCGGCGACATCCCGTGCATCCTCAACGGCGGCAACGACGACATCTGGGAGATCGACGACATCATCGAGGCCTCGCCGAACGTCACCTTCGGCGAGGCCAAGTCCCTCGACCTCGACGGCTTCCACCTGGTGTCGATGGGCTGGACCAACCCGACCCCGTGGAACACATTCCGCGAGGCTCCGGAGGAACAGCTCAAGGAAAAGATAGACGCGGTAGTCAGCCAGATCCCGGACATGGAACGGGCCATCTTTAATTTCCACGCCCCGCCCTACGGGACCGGCCTGGACGAGGCGCCCGCACTCGACGAGACGATGCGGCCGACGCATGGCGGGGCGGTCATGAAGCCGGTGGGATCGACCGCAGTGCGCGATGCGATTAACAGCTACCAGCCAATGCTCTCGGTGCACGGGCACATCCACGAGAGCCGCGGCATCAAGCGCATGGGCCGGACGCTGGCCATCAATCCCGGCAGTGTTTACAGCGACGGTGTCCTGCAGGGTGCGGTACTCGAGCTGAACGCCAAGAAGGGGAAGGTCACTAAGTACCTTCTGGTAAATGGCTGAAACCAGCTGGCTTGTCAGTGCCTGAGCAATAGGCTGGCCCAGCCACCCCCCCAAAAGGCCCCCAACCGGGAGATCAGCATGGCAACTGACGCAATTGGCGGCGAGACGCCGACTCTGTTCCTACGCAAAGCCACCGGGCTGGTCCGTGGCTGGTCCGTCCGGGACTCGATCATCTACGCCTGCCTGGCGACCAACTTCGTCACGCTGGGACTCTACGAGTTCACCTTCGCCGGCCCCGCCTTCCCCAAAGGCCAGTTCATCACCGCGACCCTGATCTCAGGTGTCTGGGTCTCGTTCCTCGTCATCGCCTACGCGGGCCTGGTGGTCACCATCCCGAGGGCCGGGGGTGACTACGTCTGGCAGAGCCGGATCCTGGGCAGTGGCATCGGCTTTGTCCTGGCCGCCACCGGCTGGTGGTTCATCCTCTGGCTGTGGGCGCCCATCTACGGCAACATCCTCTCGGTCCAGCTATTCGAGCCACTCTGGGCCACGCTGAAGTGGACCTGGCCCGCGGGCGGCGCCGCCTGGTTCGGCACCAACAACGGGATCTTCATCGTCACGCTCATCACGATCGCCCTGGCCGGCCTGCTGGTCTCGCTCGGGATGGCCGGGTACGCGAAGATCCAGAGGTGGTTCTTCCTCGGCGGCATGGTCGGCTTCGCCGTCGTTGTCGTGCTGCTCCTGGTCAACTCGCACGCCAGCTTCGTGAGCTCGTTCAACCTCGAAGGCCAGAAGCTGTTCGGCGTGCACAACGCCTACGCGGCGACCAACCACGCCGCGGCCAAGGCGGGCTACACCACGTCGCCGTTCGGGTTCGGCCCGCTCGGGCCAACGATGCTGCTCGTGCCGGCCTTCATGTTCTTCCTCCTGTGGCCGAACTGGGGAACCACCCTCTACGGGGAGGTCCGCGGCGCCAGCGACTTCCGCCGGGTGTTCAGCGGCATGTTCGCCGGCCTGTGGATCACGGTCATCCTGACGGTCATCTTCTTCCTGCTGGTGGCCAAGACCATCGGCTGGGACTTCTACCAGAACCTCAACTCGCTGGACTACAACCTGACGCCCACCTTCGGCATCTGGCCCTACCCGTTCATGTTCGCGGGCTGGCTGGTGCACAACACGGCGTTCCAGGTCGTGCTGATCCTCGTCCTGAGCCTGTGGTTCTTCGCCTGGGTTGGCACCCTGTTCCTGTCCTCGACCCGGGTCATCTTCGCCGCCGCGTTCGACCGCGTGCTCCCGGACCGGGCCGCCGAGGTCTCCGAGCGGCGCAAGGTACCGGTGTGGTCGCTGATCCTGATGCTGCTCCCGGCGGCCGGGCTGGCCGCGGTCTACGCGTACTCGACCACGTTCCGGTCCTACACGCTGGACGCCACGCTGGTCATCGCGGTCACCTACCTGGGCAGCGCCATCGCCGTGGTGCTCCTGCCCTTCGTCAAGCCCGATCTGTGGCGCGCCTCGCCGGCCAGCCGGATCAAGCTGCTCGGCGTGCCGGTCGTCCCGGTGGCCGGGGTCGTCACGATCGGCCTGCTCGTCTTCAACCTCTATGAGTGGCTCAGTAACGACAACTACTTCGTGAACAGTCATGACTCCCTCATTTACATGGGCGCCATGTACGTGCTGGCCATCGTGATCTACGTGATCGCCCGGGTCGTGCGCAGCAGGCAGGGCATCGACCTGAGACTGATCAACAAGGAGATCCCAGTCGAGTAAGCAGAGCTGAGTAGCCCGGGCTGGCTCGGCGCAGCAGCCCGGTAGCACGGCACGGCATGAACTGAGTGCCCCGGCCCCGCCGCCAGAGTTGCCGGTGGCGGGGCCGCGGCAACCCCGCAGCCAGCGGGCTACGGGACGCGACACGGATAGGCAGGAATCAGCGGCATGAATGACATACCGGCCCGGGCGAGCGCAGTGATCGTGGGCGCCGGGATCGTCGGCAACAGCCTGGCCTGCCACCTGGCCCGGCTCGGCTGGAGGGACCTGGTCCTGGTGGACAAGGGCCCGATGCCGAACCCGGGCGGCTCCACCGGGCACGCCTCCAACTTCATCTTCCCGATCGAGTACTCGAAGATGATGATGGAACTGACCCGCGACAGCACCGAGCAGTACCAGGAGCTGGGGGTCTTTACCCAGAGCGGCGGCATCGAGGTGGCCCGCACCCCGGCCCGGATGGACGAACTGCGGCGCCGCTGCACGGCGGCCAAGGCCTGGGGCATACCCGGCCAGGTGGTCTCGCCGGCCGAGGTGGCCAAGCTGGTGCCTTACCTGGATGAGTCCGTGATCCTGGGCGGCGCGCACTTCCCCACGGTGGGCGTGGTCGACTCGCTGCGGGCCGGCACGCTGATGCGGGAGGAGGCACAGCGCTCCGGCGCGCTCCGGGTCGTGGCGGGGGCCGAGGTGCTCGGCATCGAGACCAGCGGGCGCGGCCGGAACGGGCGGCCCAGCATCACCTCGGTGCGCACCACCGCCGGGGAGATCGAGACCGGCATCTGCGTGGTCTGCTGCGGGGTGTGGAGCCCGCGCATCGCCCGGATGGCCGGGGCCCGGATCCCGCTCACCCCGATCGTGCACCAGATGATCAGCGTCGGGCCTATCCCCCTGTTCGCCGGCACGCAGGGGGAGATCGCCTACCCGATCGTGCGTGACGTGGACACCAACATGTACGAGCGGCAGCACGGCGGGGACATGGAGGTGGGCTCCTACGCGCACCGGCCGATCATCGTCGCGCCCGACGACATCCCGTCCATCGAGGAATCCGCGCTGTCCCCGACCGAGCTGCCCTTCACCGCGGATGACTTCGACCCGCAGCTGGCCGAGGCGCTGGAGCTGATGCCGGACCTGCTGGGCGACGAGAAGGCCGGCATCCGGTACGCGATCAACGGCCTGATCTCGATGACCCCGGACGGCCACCCGCTGCTCGGCCCCGCGCCGGAGGTGGACGGGCTGTGGTCGGCCGCGGCCAGCTGGATCAAGGAGGGGCCGGGCGTGGGCCGGGTGGTGGCCGAATGGATGAGCGGCCAGGTCCCGTCCGTGGACGTGGACGAGGCCAGCATCGCCCGGTTCTACCCGTGCCAGCGCACCGCGGCCCATGTCCGGGCGCGGGCCCGGGAAGGTTTCAACAAGATGTACGGGATCGTGCACCCGGCCGAGCAGTGGGAATCGGGCCGCCCGGTGCGGGTCAGCCCGGCCTACGACCGGGAGAGCGACCTGGGCGCGGTCTTCTTCGAGACGGCCGGCTGGGAACGACCGCACTGGTACGCGTCCAACGAGCGGCTGCTGGAACGGTACGCGGGACGGCTCATGCCCCGCGACGCCGAGTGGGACGCCCGCTGGTGGTCGCCGGTCATCAACGCCGAGCACCTGGCCATGCGGGACGCATGCGGCCTGGTCAACCTGTCCGCTTTCGCGATCTTCGACGTCACCGGGCCATCCGCGCTGGACGTGGTGCAGTCGCTGGCCGTCGCGCAGCTCGACGTGGCTCCCGGCCGGGTCGTCTACACCTCCCTGCTGGACGAGCGGGGAGGCTTCAAGGCCGACCTGACCATCATGCGGCTCGGCCGCGAGCGGTTCCGGGTGGTGACGGGCGGCGCGACCGGGATGGCAGACCTCGCCTGGTTCGGCGAGCATCTGCCTGGTGACGGCACCGCAGCGCTCGCCGACCAGACCTCGGCCCAGGCCACGCTCGGGCTGTGGGGCCCGCGGGCGCGCGCGGTACTGCAGTCGGTGACGGACGACGACGTGAGCCACGCCGGGTTCCCCTTCGCCACCTGCCGGGAGGTGGAGATCGCCGGGCTGTCCGTGCTCGCCTCGCGTATCTCCTACGTGGGTGAGCTCGGCTGGGAGCTGCACGTGCCCATCGAGCAGGGCGGCAAGCTGTGGGACGCGCTGTGGACGGCGGGCATCCCGCACGGCCTGGTCCCGGTCGGCATCGGCGTGTACGGCACCACCGGCCGGCTGGAAAAGGGCTACCGGGCCTTCGGCAACGAGCTGACCGCCGACTACACCCTCGTCGAGGCGGGCATGACCCGCCCCAAGGTGAAGGCCCAGCCGTTCATCGGCAAGGATGCCTACCTGGCCCAGCGGGCCGCGCCGCCCGCCGCGGTGCTGTGCACGCTCACCGTGGACGACCACACCGCGCCCGGCGGGCCGGCCCGCTACATGCTGGGCGGGGAGCCCATCTTGTCCGCGGGCGGTGAGCGGCTGGTGGACTCGAAAGGCCGGCCCTCCTATGTGACCAGCGCCGGGTCAGGCCCGTCGGTGGGCCGGCACCTGCTGCTGGCCTACCTGCCCCCGGCCCAGGCCATCGTGGGAACCCGCCTCCAGGTCGAGTGCTTCGGGGACGCTTACCCGGTGACCGTGGCGGTGGCCGGCGCCACCCCCCTGTTCGACCCGGACAACACGCGGATCCGGAGCTGACCGGCCGTGGAGATCGCCGTCTGCGTGAAGCGGGTCCCCCAGGTCGGGGGGCGGATCGTGGTCACCCCGGACGGGCAGGACGTGGACACCCGGATGTCCGGGTTCGCGATCAGCCCGCATGAGGAATGCGCGGTGGAGGAGGCTGTCCAGATCACCGAGCGGCTGGGCGGCACCGTGTCGGTGCTGACCCTGGGCCCGCCCGAGGCCGCGGACCAGTTGCGCGACGCGCTCACGCTCGGCGCGCACCGGGGAGTGCTGCTGGAGGACGGCGGCCACGAGTGGGGCCCCGCCGCGACCGCCGCGGCGATCGTGGCCGAGGCACGCCGCCGGGCCGGCGAGGGGCCGGGCTATGACCTGATGCTGCTCGGCAATGAGGCGGCCGACACCGGGGACTACCAGGTCGGGGTCCGGGTGGCGCACGGGCTCGGCTGGCCGTGTGCCACCGGCATCAAGCACCTGGAGATCGCCGGGGGCGGAGTGCGGGCCCGCCGGGAGTACCGCGGTCATGAGGAGACGTTCGAGTTCGCACTGCCCGCGGTGATCACCGTCAAGGAAGGCATCAACCTGCCCCGCTACCCGTCCCTGCCGGGGCGGCTGCGGGCCAAGCGGGCCGCCCTCGAGCGCTACCAGCCGGCGTGGCAGCCCGAGGGGCTGCGCAAGCGCGCCCTCCGGGTACCCGAGCAGCCGCGCCAGGAGGCGACCGTGCTCGGCACCGGGACGGACGCGGTGCCCGCCCTGGTCCGGCTGCTGGACGAACTGGGAGTCCTGAAATGAGCGGCCCGACATGAACGTGCTCTGCCTGGTCGAACTGGACGGGGGCGGGGTGACCGACGCGTCGCTGCGCGCGCTGACCTTCGCCCGCTCGCTGGCCACCAGCGGCCTGCCGGATCCGGGCCCGCCCGATCCGGCTCCGGGGCCGGGGGCTTCCGGCGGGACCGGCCCGGTCCTGGCCGCCGTGGCGTTCGGCCCGGCCGACCGGGTCCCGGCCGGCCTGCTCGGCCGGTACGGGGTGACCGAGGCCTACGTCGTCGAGCCAGCGGCGCTGGACGGGTACGCCCCGCAGGCCTGGGCGCGGACCCTGGAGGGCCTGCTCGGCGTCACCCTGGCCGCCGCGGTGGTCGCCGCCGGGACAGACTGCGGCAGCGAGGTGCTGGCCCATCTCGCCGCGATGACCAGCCAGCCGATGGCGGCGAACTGCATCACGGCTGTGCCCGCCGCAGACGGCACGCTCGCGGTGTCCCGTCAGCGCTGGGCCGGGCTGCTCATCGAGGACGCCGCCCTCGAGGGGATGCCGGCCCTGCTCACCGTGGCCACCGATACGGTGCAGCCCGAACCGGTGGCCGATACGGCTGACCCGCCGCCCGTCCATGTCCACGAGCCCGACCTGAACCCGGCGGACCTGCGGGTCCGGGCGGCCGTGTCGGCGGGCGGCGATGGCGGGGCATCGCTGGCCACCGCCCGGGTGGTGGTCGGCGGCGGCCGCGGTGTCGGCGGCCCGGACGGCTTTGCCCCGCTGGAGGAACTGGCCAGCCTGCTGGGCGGGGTCGTCGGGGTGTCCCGCGTGGTGACCAGCGAGGGCTGGCGGCCGCACACCCAGCAGGTGGGCCAGACCGGCACAAAGATCACCCCGGAGCTGTACCTCGCCTGCGGGATCAGCGGCGCGATCCAGCACATGGCGGGCTGCGCCAGCGCACGGCACATCGTGGTGATCAACACCGACCCTTCGGCGCCGATCCTGTCCCGGGCCGACTACGCGGTGATCGGTGACCTGGCTGAGGTGATCCCGGCGCTGGTGGCGGCGCTGAAAGAGCGGGCCTGACCGGGCGGCTGGCCGCGCGCCCGGGGAGCCAGCCTGGGGGAGCGGGTCAGGCGGCCGGCTGGACCCGCCGGTGGCTCCCGGCGGGTCCAGCCTCCGGACGGTCAGTCCGCAGGACCGGCCGGGTCTGGGGTCAGGTCCGCTGGGCCGCCTCGAGGTTTTCCCGCACCGCGCGGGTCAGCGGGTGGTCCGGGCCAAGTGCCATCTCACAGTCGGCCAGGGTGCGCTCGAACACGGCGATCGCCTCGGACAGCCGCAATGCGGCGTGGTAGGCCGACGCCAGGTTCGCGCGTGACGTCAGGGTCGACTGATGGGTCGGGCCGAGTACCCGCTCGCACGCGGCCAGGGTCTGCTCGTACAGCGGCAGCGCGTCCTTGAGCCGGCCGGCCGAGTGGTAGGCGTTGGCCAGGTTGCCGCGCGCCGTCATGGTGTCCGTGTCATCGGCCCCCTGCGCCATCTCCCGGTCGGCCAGGGTCCGCTCGTACACCGGGATGGCGTCCTTGACCCGGCGGGCCGCGAGGTAGGCGTTGGCCAGGTTGCCGCGGGCGGTCATCGTGTCGGGGTGGTAGCTGCCCAGGACCCGTTCCCGGTCGACGAGCACGCGCTCGTAATGCGGCAGTGCCTGCTTCATCCGCCCCGCGGTGCGGTAGGCGTAGGCGAGGTCGGCGCGGGCGGTCATGCTGTCCGGGTAGTCCGGCCCCTGGGTCTTCTCGCGGTCGGCCAGGATCTGCTCGTACACCGGCACGGCCTGCTTGAGCTGGCCCACCGTGTGGTAAGCCTGGGCTAGCCCGGTCCGTGCGGTCAGCGTGTCCGGGTGTGTCGGGCCCAGCCCCCGCTCCAGCTCCGCCAGGGTCTGCTGATACACCGGGAGGGCATGCTCGGGCCGGCCCGCGGCCAGGTACGCGCCGGCCAGGTCGCCGCGCGCGGCCAGCGTGTCCGGGTGCCTCGCGCCCAGCACCCATTCCCGGTCCGTGACCACCCGCTCGAACATCGGCAGCGCCGCGGCGTGCCGGCCCGCTGCGGCGTAGGCCCGCGCGAGGTGGGCGCAGGAGGCCAGCGTGTCGGGATGGTCTTTACCCAGGATCCGCTGGCGCTCCGCAAGCGTGCGCTCGTGCACGCCGATCGCGTCGCCTCAGCCGGCCGGCGGCCTCGTAGGCGGAGGCCAGGCCGTCGCGGCAGCGGAAGGACTGGCTGTGATCCGCCCCGAGCACCCGGATGCTGGTCTCCAGCATGTCCTCCCAGTAGGCGAGGCCCGGGCCGCTGGTCTCGTCGCTGTCCAGGCTCCGGCCCGCCTGCATGAGTACCGGGTGGATCTCCGGGGTCCAGAGCAGATCGCCGCTGCACTCGCGCAGGCTGATCGCGCCGTCCCGCAGGGCCTGGGCCAGCCGGGGCGGGACCGGGTCCGCGGGCCAGGACTGCAGCAGCGCATCCGCGGCGCAGCGGACGGCTCGCTCGAACTCCGGCGGCGGGATGATTCCCCGGGTCATGGCCTGGATCGCCGGGTGCACCTGCACGGTCCGCGTGGTGCTGGCCGCGTTGATCGTGACGAGCCCGGCCCGGGCCAGGCCGTGCACAGCGTCCCGGGCCTGGGCCGGCTCGGCCGGCATGGCCGGATAGCCGGTCAGGTATCCGCAGGCGGCCGTGCTGGTGAACACGATCCCGGGAATGCCCGCCGGGTCGAGCAGGGCGGCCAGCACCAGGGCCGGCCGGGCGAAGCCGGCGGGCGGGATCTGATCGGCGAGATCCATGGCCAGCGACCACGTCACGCCGGCATGACCGAGCGCGGCATAGTCCAGGCCCGTGCCGCCGTCCCCGGGACCGGCCTCTCCCAGGCCGGCCTCGGGAGCCAGGCTGGCGCTGCTCATCCGGCGCTTCCGGTCGTGGTACCAGGCCCGGTAGTCACGGCAGCTGGCCCCGGTGCAGATCAGCGCGGCCGTGGCGTGCGCCAGCGCGAGCGGCTGGCAGTCCAGGTCGTGGGCCAGATCCAGGCCCTCCGTCCGCTGGCCCGGGTCGGTGGCGAGCCGCGCGGTGATATAGGCCAGGGCTTCCCGGGTACTGAACGCGGGGACCGGCGCGATCCTCCGGTTCGGCGCGGCCAGGGTGTCGCCCCGGCGGGCGGTGACCACGACCCGGCCGTCGGCCCCGGCAGGCCACAGGCCCTCCAGGTCGGCCGGATCAGCCAGGTCATCGAGGACCACCAGCCAGCGCCGTTCGGTGCTGGACAGCCAGGCCAGGAAGCGCTGCGCGCAGGTCTGCAGGTCGTCGCCCGGATCGGCGGCGCCGAGTTCCGCGAGGGCCAGCGCGTAGCCGGTCAGGATCGCGTTCCTGCTGCTGGCTTTCACCCAGACCAGCAGGTCCACGGTGCGGTTATCCCACAGTTCGTGGGCCAGCGCCGCGGCCAGCTGCGTCTTGCCGCTGCCGCCAGAGGCGGCGAGATAGTCAGGGCCGCCGTGACTCACCGGGTGCGCAGGCTCGCCTGGGGTGACCGGCTGAGCAGGCCCGCCGGGGGCTGGGTAAGAATCTCCGCCCGGGGCGGCCAGATGAGCACCGCCGCCTGCGGCCAGACCTGTCCCGGCTGGACCGTCAGCCGGGTCGGGGACGAGAATTAACGTGTCACCAGGATCCAGCTTGCCGATCCGGCCCATCCCGGTCTCGGGACGCGGGCTGTGGCAGTCAGCCAGGGGCGGGACGGGGCCGCAGCGGAGCGGCCACTCCACTAGGCGGGCCGGCGCGATGGCCATCTGGGCCCCGGCGACCTCGTTGCCGTTGCGTGGCTGTTCACCGTCTGCTCCCACCTACATCCGGACATCTCGCGGGATCCGTTGCAGTTGATCGACACAGTTGCACAAGACAGCCTATGACGGCGCTGCCCTGTGTGGGCAGCGTTCCGTAGGCATAAGGGAACGCATTGCGGCCGGCGGTGCGTGACCAAAATCCCGGTCCCGGAGGGTCGCTCAGATGGCCAGCCGGCCGTGGTCCGGGCCGGCGAGCCGCCGCAGCAGTCCGGCCCGCCATTCTTCTGTCTGCCTGACCTGGTTAAAGGTGAACAAGTGCAGTCCGGCCACGTCCGCGCCGGGAGCGGTCAGCGCCGCGCCGGTCCGGTCCAGGAGCCGCTCCGGACTGTAGCCGCCGGGCAGGCCGAGGCGCAGGAACCAGTCCGTGTGCCCGGCCAGGAAGCGCGTGGATTCGGCGACACCCGCACGGGCCGCCATGCGCAGCAGCCTCGCCCGGTCCACCGGTCCCGCGAGTCCCACGTAGAGCGGCAGCGTGACGCCGCGCGCCCGGATCCGGGTCACCCACTTGCGCAGCACGGCCGGGTCGAAGCAGAGGTTGCTGACGATGTAGGAGGAGTGATGCCGCTTGTCCCACATGGCCTGCACGGTGATGTCGTCGTCGATCCGGGGGTGGCTCTCGGGGTAGCCGGTGATGCCGACGCGCTCGAAGGGGCGGCCCATCGCGGTGAGCCTGGTCAGCAGGGACAGTGCGCTGGCGAACGGGCCGGCCGGGGGATCGGCGTCGCCTGCGGGCACGAACACGTCATCCACGCCGCAGGCCAGCAGCCGGGCCACGATCGCCTCCAGGTGCGCGTCGCCGGTGACCAGCCGGGCGGACAGGTGCGGCACCACCCGGTAGCCCCGCTCCGCCAGCCGCTCGGTCAGTTCCAGCGTGGCGTCCAGCCCTCGCGCCGGCGAGGCTGTCACGGTGACGGTCATGCCGGGCGGGACCCAGTCCGCCACGGCCTGCTCGACCGACCCGGCCGGGAAGACCTCGTAGCGCGGCTGCGCCAGCAGCGCCGCCGCGCTCGTCAGCCCGCCGCGCACCGCCCCGCCTCTCGGGTGCCCCCGGCCGCGCCCCACTGACCCCACCAGTCCCGGTAATCCCAGGCTCTGTTTGTGATCATGGGCTTGCTGGGGCTGGAACCCCAGTGATCCCATGATCACGAGGGGCGGGAGCCGATGGGAGGGAGCTGAACGGGGCAGGAGGTGGCAACAGGGCAGGAGGTGGCAATGGGGCAGGAGGTGAGGCCACGCCGGCGGGTGGGTCGAGTCTCGGCGGGTCGGGGCCAGGGCCAGGGCCAGGGCCGGGGCCGGCGGCCGGGGCCGGGGCCGGGGCCGGGGCCAGGGTCGGGGCCGGCGGATGCGGGTGGAGCGGCCAGGAGGAGTTCGAGCTCGCGTTCCAGGCGGGCCGTCCCGGTGTCGATCACGGTGAGCGGGAGGCCGAACCGGGCCGCCACAGCCTGCGCCTCGGCTTCCAGGGCCGGGTCGCGGGACTGGGCCAGCCACACCACCCGGCGGTAGTGGCCGAAGTAATCCGGCCACAGCTGCGGGTAGCGGTCCAGGCCGAGTTCCGCGACCACCGTCCGGCGGAAGCTGCGGACCAGGAAGTCAGTCAGCACGTACGTACCGGGCTCGGCCTGCAGCAGCGCCGCCACCTGGTCCGGCCCCGCCAGCAGGTCGTAGCAGTGCAGCCCGGGCAGCCGCCGCAGGCCCAGCCGGCCGGACAACTCATCCAGTGCCCCGTAGGTGCCGCAGTCTGCGTAGCCGACCGCCACCGGCAGGCCCCGGGCCTGCGCGGCCACGGCCAGCCGCTCGACCTCCGGGGTGATCGCCGCGGGACGGTTGTGCAGCAGCGCGGGCAGGCAGTGCAGCTCGACCCGCCAGCCCCGGCGGGCGGTGATCTCCCGGATCGGGCCGCCGAGCGCCCCGCAGGCGATGACCACCACCTGGGGCGCCTGTGCTCCGTGGGGCTCCTGGGGCTGCTGGGGCTGGTGGGGCTTGCTGGGGTCTGGTGGGGTTGCTGGGGCTGGTGGGGTTGCTGGGACTGGTGGGGTTGGGAGCGGGGTGGCTGGGATTGGGGGCTGGCCGGGACCCTGGGGTCAGTCCGGGAAGGCCAGCTGGTCGACGAAGCGGTCGTTGAAGTCGGCCCGGTCGGACAGCTCGACATACCTCACCTCCTCCAGCAGGGCCAGCCCGCCCGCGCGCTCACGCAGGCTGAGCAGGGCCATCTTGGCTCCCTCACCGGCCACGTTCCCCGCGCTCACCACGCGGAGCACCGGGATGTCCGGCACCAGGCCGAGGCGGATCGCGTTCGCGGGGGACAGGTAGCTGCCGAACGACCCGGCCAGCAGCACCTGCTGGATGTCGCCCGGCTGCAGCCCGGCCTCCTCCAGCAGGATGCGCCACCCGGTCGCGATCGCCGCCTTGGCGAACTGCAGCTCGCGCACATCACGCTGGGACAGGTACACCGACCGCGAAACGTTGCCGGGCTCGCCCAGCCAGTACAGGACGAACACCCGCTCCGCGCCGAGCTGGGTGAGCCGCGGCGCCAGCCCCGGAGCCAGCTCCGCGGCCCGTTCCTCGCTGACCAGCCGCCCGGAGGAGTCGAGCAGGCCCAGCCGGACCAGCCCGGTGACCGCGTCCACCAGCCCCGACCCGCACAGGCCGCGGCTCGGTGTCCCCGATGACCTTCAGCTCCAGCCCGTCCGGGGTCATCGTGACCACCTCGATGGCCCCGTCCGCGGCACGCATCCCGCACCGGATGGCCGCTCCCTCGAACGCCGGTCCCGCGGGCGCGGCCGTGGCCAGCAGCCAGTCCCGGCTGCCCAGCACGATCTCGCAGTTCGTGCCGATGTCGATGAACAGCCGGATCCGGGCATCCCGGTCCATTCCCGAGGCGAGCAGCCCGGCCGTGATGTCGCCGCCCACGTAGGCGCCGAACGGCGGGAACACCACGGCCCGGGCGCGGGGGTGCGACGGCACGCCCAGGTCGGACGCCAGCAGCTCGGGCAGCAGCCGGGCGGCCAGGATGAACGGGGCCACGCCCAGCGGCTCCGGGTCGATGCCCAGCACGATGTGCGTCATCGTGGCGTTGCCGGCCAGCGCGACCTCGTACACCTCGGCCGGGTCCACCCCGCCCTCCGCGCACGCCTCGCCGGCCAGCTCGGCCAGGGTCTGCTGGGCCAGCGCGGTCAGCCGGGCCAGCGTGTCCGGATCCATCATCGTGGCGCTGATCCGGGTGATCACGTCCGCGCCGAACGGCTGCTGCTGGTTCAGCGCCGAGGCCACCGCGACCGGCGTGCCGGTGGACAGGTCCAGCACGGTGGCCACCACCGTCGTGGTGCCCAGGTCGAAGGCGATGCCGAACAGCCGTCCCGAGGTGTCCCCGGGCTCCACGTCGATCAGCACGTCGTCGACGATCACCGCGGTGACCTTGAAGTCCGCGGCGCGCAGCACCCGCCCGGCCACCCGGACCGCGTGCAGGTCCACGCGCAGCTCCAGGTCATCCACGGCGGCCAGGATCCGCTCGGTGTCACTGCGCTGGTCGGCCAGGGACGGCTCGTCCAGTTCCACGTAGCGCTTCTGCACCGCGGGCCGCAGGATGACCTGCCTGCCCACCCCGACCGTCGCCGCCTTGGGCCGGGTGACCAGCGGGGGAACCTCGATCCGGGCGTCCTTCCCGGCGAGCACCCGGCAGGCCAGCCGCCAGCCCTCACGCAGCTCGCCGGGGGAGAACGCGCGGATGTCCAGCGCGGACGGTGCCGCCGCCCCGTCCGCCATCCGGACCTTGCACTTCTTGCACGTGCCGTGCCCGCCGCAGGTCGAGTCGATCGCGATGCCGTTCCAGCTCGCGGCGTCGAACACGCTGACCCCGGCGGGCACCCTGACCTGGCGGCCGGAAGGCTCGAACCGCAGGTCGACCCGGACCGGGCCGGCGGACCCCGGGTCAGCGTCCGGGGTGAGCCCGGGGGCGGGGTCTTCGTTGCGGAGAACCGGGCGCCGGGTGCTGCCTCCCGCGGCGGCCGTGCCGGGCGGCACCATCGTCACGTCGTGGCCTGGGCCTGGGCCTGCGCCTGCTGAGCCCGGTGCGCGGCGATCCAGGCGGCCCCCCAGGGATCACGATCGAGGAGTAGGTCGGCAGCCTGCACGGCGCGGACGATCTGCGGGGCCCGGGCGTCCAGGATCGCGCTGGTCAGCCCGCTGTGAATGGCCATGGGCAGGAACGCCGCGCCGATCGTGTGCCGGTCGGGCATGCCGAAGGAGACGTTGGACGCGCCGAGCGTGGTGTTCACCCCGAACTCCTCGCGCAGCAGCGAGATCGTCTCCATGGTCTTGACGACCAGGGAGGTATCCGCGCCGACCGGCATGGCCAGCGGGTCGATCACGATGTCCTCGAGGGGGATGCCGAACCGGCCGGTCGCCACGTCGATGATCTTGCGGGCCAGGTCCAGCCGCTTGCGCGGGTCCTCAGGGATCTCCTCCTCGTCGTTGGGGAGCGCGATGACCGCCGCGCCGTACTTCTTCACCAGCGGGAGGATGGCCTCCAGCCGCTCGTCCTCCGCGGTCACCGAGTTCACCAGCGCCTTGCCCTGGTAGGCGGCCAGGCCCGCGTCGAGCACCTCGATGATCGAGGAGTCGATGCACAGCGGCAGGTCGGTCAGCCCCTGGATGAGCTTGACCGCGGCCACCATCAGCTCGGCCTCGTCGGCCAGCGGCGCGCCCATGTTCACGTCGAGGACCATGGCCCCGCCCGCCACCTGCTGGGCCACGTCGACCCCGATCCGGGACAGGTCGCCGCGGCGCAGCTGCTCCTGGAAAATCTTGCGGCCGGTCGGGTTGATCCGCTCGCCGATGATGCAGAACGGGTGCTGCGGGCTGATGGTGACCGTCTTCGTGGCCGACCTGAGGACTGTTTCCATGGGCGCTCCCTAGGCCGGGGTCATCGCGCGGCGCTGCTGCAGCAGCTCCTTGGCCCGCACCACCGCCGCGGACGCGTCGGCCGCGTACCCGTCGGCGCCGACCACGTCCGCGTACTCCTGGGTCACCGGCGCGCCGCCCACCATCACGATGACCTGGTCGCGCAGCCCGGCCTTCTGCAGCGCGTTGATGTTCGCCTTGAACATCGGCATGGTCGTGGTCAGGAACGCGGAGAAGCCCACGATGTCCGGCTTGTGCTCGGTGATCGCGGCGATGAACTTCTCCGGCGCGACCTGGACGCCGAGGTCGATGACCTGGAACCCGGCCCCCTCGAACATGATGTTGACCAGGTTCTTGCCGATGTCGTGCACGTCGCCCTTGACGGTGCCCATCACGATTGTGCCGATCGACTGGGCGCCGGTCTCAGCCAGCAGCGGGCGGAGCACCTCCAGCGCGCCCGCCATGGCCTTGCCCGCGATCAGCATCTCCGGGACGAAGAAGTCGCCGCGCTCGAACCGGGCGCCCACCTCCTCCAGCGAGGGGATCAGCGCCTCGTAGAGCAGGGTCTCCGGGCCCAGCCCCATCTCCAGGCCGGCGTTGGTCAGGCTGAGCACCTCGGGCGCGTTGCCTACCAGGGTGAAGTCATAAAGCTGGCGGAGCAGCTCCTCCTGCGTCACGAGGCACCTTCTCTCTGTCGCCTGCGGGGGGATTCAGGTTCGTGCGCGGCCCCGGGTTCGTGCGCGGCCCCGGGTTCGTGCGCGGCCCCGGGTTCGTGCGCGGCCTGCGGGGCGGGGCGGGGGGCCGGGCGGTGGCCGAGGGCCGCGGACAGGCCGGCCGCCTGGGCCACGCACTGCGCGGCGGCCGCGGGGATCCTCGCCGGGGTGAGACGGCTGGCCGGCGCGGTCACCGACAGGGCGCCCACCACCACCGCGCCGTCGCGGAAGACCGGGGCGGCCACGGCGATCAGCCCGGGCTCCAGTTCCTCGTCGGTCACCGCGTACCCGCGCTGGCGGACCTCGCGCAGGTTGTCCTCGAGGGCGGCCCGGCTGGTCAGGGTCTGGCCGGTGCGGGCCTCCAGCCGGCCGGGCGGCAGTTCCGCCGCGCCGTAGGCCAGCAGCACCTTGCCCAGCGCGGCGCAGTGCAGCGGCACCGGCCGGCCGACCCAGTTCGTGCCGCCGATCAGGTACCTGCTGTCCACCTGGGCGATCTGCTCGACGAGGCCGTCCCGTGCCACGCCGAGATTGACGGTCTCGCCCGTCTGCTCGCCGAGCCGTTCCAGGAAGGGCCGCGCCACCTCGATGAGGCCAGCCTCGGCGCCGCCCCGCCAGGCGTAGCGGACGAACACGTCACCGGGCCGGAACCGGCCGTCGTCGTCGCGGCGCACCAGCCCGCCGCGCTCCAGCGCGACCAGCAGCCGCGACGTGGTGCTCTTGGCCAGCCCGGTCGCCGCGGCAAGCTCGGTGAACGTGACCGAGTCGGCGGCGTGCACCACCTCGGTGACCAGGCGGGCTGCCCGGTCCACCGCCTGCGTGCCGGTGGGAGTGGCCACTGCTGCCTCCCGGATGCCCGGCGGTCGCTTGCTGCGCTGCTCGCTACGCCTCATCGGTGCGCCTGCCAACCAGTGCGCTCTTAGTTCCATGTTACGGAACTCTGTTCTACTATGTGATATTACGTAGCGGTGCCAGGGAGGGTCAAGACGGGCCGGAGGTGGCGATGTTCCGTAACACGATGCCGCGCTACGAGATCCTCTCCCCGGACGCCATCGGCGTGCTGGACAGGGGATGGCGGCGCATCGTCTCGGAGATTGGCGTGCAGTTCGCCAAGCCCGAGGCGCTCGAACTCTTCCGCCGGGCCGGGCAGAAGGTCGAGGACGAAGTCGTGTTCCTCGACCCGGACTTCGTGCTCGAGCAGGTGGCCAAGGCACCGCGGGAATTCGGCATCCAGGCCCGCAACCCGGCCAACAGCGTGCACATCGGCGGCGACCAGATGGTGTTCGGCGGGGTCTACGGATGCCCGTTCGTCCGCGAGGGCGACGTCCGCCGCGACGCGACCATGGAGGACTTCCGGCGGCTGAGCATGCTGGCCCAGTCCTTCCCCCAGCTGGACACGGCCGGGGGCGTCATCTGCGAGCCGAACGACACGCCGCTCGACTCCCGGCACCTGGACATGATCTACGCGCTGCAGACGGTGACCGACAAGATCTACATGGGCAACGTGGTGTCCGGGCCCAACGCGGCCGACACGATCGCGATGACCGAGATCCTGTTCGGCGGCGGCGCGGGCCGGGACAAGGGCCGCGCGTCGATCGAGCAGACCCCGGCCACGATCTCGCTGATCAACTGCAACTCCCCGCTGCGCTGGGACGACCGGATGCTGGACGCCCAGTTCGAGTACTGCGCGGCCAACCAGCCCGTGGTGCTGACCCCGTTCCTGCTGATGGGGGCGATGTCGCCGGTGTCGGTCCCGGCCGCGCTGGTCCAGCAGCTGGCCGAGGCGCTGTCCGGCATCGCGCTGGCCCAGCTGATCCGGCCCGGCTGCCCGGTCGTGTTCGGGTCGTTCCTGTCCAACATCGACATGCAGTCCGGCTCACCCAGTTTCGGCACCCCCGAGTCGGCCGTCGGCCTGCTGTGCACCGGCCAGCTGGCCCGGCACTACGGGCTCCCGTTCCGCACCGGCGGCGGCCTCAACTCCAGCCAGACGGCGGACGCGCAGGCCGCGTATGAGTCCCTGATGACGTTGCTGCCGACGTTCCTGGCCGGCACTAACTTCGTCATGCACGCCGCCGGGTGGCTGGAGGGCGGGCTGGTCAGCTGCTACGAGAAGTTCATCATCGACGTCGAGCTGCTGCGCATGCTCCGGGTCGAGTTCACCCCGCTGGAGATCGACGAGGAATCCCTGGCCTTCGGCGCGCACGAGGAGGTCGGCCACGGCGGCCACTTCCTCGGCGCCCAGCACACGATGGAGCGCTTCCGGGAGTGCTTCTACCGGCCGCTGCTGTCGTCCACGGCCAACTACGAGCGCTGGGTGCGGCTCGGGGCGAAGGACGCCGCGGCCCGGGCGGGGGAGATCAGCGCGAAGACGCTGGCCGAGTACGAGGCACCCCCGATGGATGACGCGGTCCGCGCCGAACTCGAGGATTTCGTGACCCGCCGCCGCGCCGAGCTCGGCGACTGACTGGTTCTGCCCGGGGGCCGCGACCTTCATTAACGGGGTGGGTTATGCGCCGCCGGCGGCGCATAACCCACCCCGTTAACGCGGAAGCACTGGGAAGCGCTGGGAGCGCAAGGGCGCGGGGGAGGGCGGCGGCTAGCATGTGGGCCGTGGATGAGTCAGGGATCGATCCTCAGGTGACCGGGGCGCAGGGAGTTGGCCTGGCCACGGTGGTGAGCCGCACGGGTGCCGGGAGCGCGGCTTCCGGGACTACGGTGCTGGACACCTGGTTTCCCGCGCCGGAACTGGTCCCGGCGGCGGAGGCCGGCGGCACCGTCCGGCTGTCGGCGGCCCAGGCGGCCGAGGCCCTCGGCTCCGACGCGGCCGCCCTGCTCGGCCCGGACGAGGCCCGGGGGGTCCAGGTCATCGCGGTACGCACCACGATCGGCTCCCTGGCCGCGCCGCCGGCCGGCGCGCACGACGCGTACCTGAGGCTGCACCTGCTGTCCGGCCGCCTGGTCCGCCCGCGGGGCTGCAACCTCGACGGCATCTTCGGGGTGCTGGCCAACGTGGTGTGGACCAGCCACGGGCCCTGCCCGGTCCGGGACTTCGAGGCCACCCGGCTCCGGCTGCGCCGGCGCGGTCCCGTCACCGTGCACGGGGTGGACAAGTTCCCCCGCATGGTGGACTACGTCCTGCCATCCGGGGTGCGGATCGCCGACGCGGACCGGGTCCGGCTGGGCGCGCACCTGGCCGAGGGGACCACGGTCATGCACGAGGGCTTCGTGAACTACAACGCGGGCACCCTCGGCACATCCATGGTGGAAGGCCGGATCTCGGCCGGGGTGGTGGTCGGGGACGGGTCCGACGTGGGTGGGGGGGCCTCGATCATGGGCACCCTGTCCGGTGGCGGGAAAGAGATGATCTCGGTCGGCGAACGGTGCCTGATCGGCGCGAACGCCGGCATCGGGATATCGCTCGGTGACGACTGCGTGGTCGAGGCCGGGCTGTACGTGACGGCGGGAACCAGGGTCGCGCTGCCCGGCGGGCAGGTGGTGAAGGCCCGCGAGCTGTCCGGCCGGCCGGGACTGCTGTGGCTGCGCGACTCGCAGACCGGCGCGGTCCGGGTCATCGAGCGGGCCTCACCCGGCGCCGCGCTGAACGCCGCGCTGCACGCGAACGCCTGATCCCCGGGAAGGACACAGATGCGGCTGGCCACGTGGAACGTCAACTCGGTGCAGGCCAGGCTGCCGCGGCTGCTCAGCTGGCTGGAGGAAACCCGGCCGGACGTGCTCTGCCTGCAGGAGACCAAGGCACCGGACGCCGGCTTCCCGGCCGGGGAAGTCGCGGAGCTTGGCTACGAGGCCGCGCTGCACGGCGACGGGCGCTGGAACGGGGTGGCCATCCTGTCCCGGGCCGGGCTGGGCGACGTGCGCCGCGGTTTCCCCGGCGAGCCGGGCTTCCCCGATCCGGAGGCCAGGGCCATCTCCGCCACCTGCGCCGGCTGCCGCATCTGGTCTGTCTACGTCCCGAACGGCCGGGCCCTGGACAGCCCCCACCTCGCTTACAAACTGTCCTGGCTCTCTGCCTTGCGTGACGCGCTCGCCGCCGACCTCAAGGCCGCCGGCGACGGACCGCGGCTCGCCGTGTGCGGGGACTTCAACATCGCCCCCCACGACGACGACGTGTGGGACCCGGCCGCGTTCGCCGGCTCCACCCACGTCACGCCGGAGGAACGGGCCGCCCTGGGCCGCCTGCTGGATCTCGGGCTCACCGACGTCCCCGCCCGGGCCCTGAAGGGGCAGCCCTTCACCTACTGGGACTACCGGGCGGGCATGTTCCACAAGGGCATGGGCATGCGGATCGACCTGGTCCTGGCCAGCAGCCCGGTGGCCACGGCGGTCAAGGACGCCTATGTGGACCGGGAGGCCCGCAAGGGCAAGGGGCCCTCCGACCACGCGCCCATCGTGGTGGACCTGGACCTGGACCTGCGCGCGGACCGCCTTGACCGGGACCGGCGCGTGACTGCCTGACCGGGACCTGCGCGACCGCCTGACCCGCCTGCCCCGCGCGTCGGGGCCGCTGGCCGGGCTGGTGCCGGGGGCACCGCCTATCCTCGGCGTTCATGGTTGCTCTTGTCTGGTTCCGGCGGGACCTGCGTGTGCACGACCATCCGGCGCTCTGCGCGGCGCTGGCCGGGCACGAGCAGGTCGTGCCGGTGTTCTGCCTGGACGACCGGCTGCTGCACGGGCGGCACGCGTCCGGATCACGCACCGCGTTCCTGCTGGAGAGCCTGGCTGACCTGGACGGCCAGCTCGCGGAGCGTGGCGCGCGGCTGGTCATCCGGCATGGGCCGCCCGAGCGCGAACTGCCCGCGCTGGCCGGGGAGACGGGGGCCAGCGAGGTCCACCTGAGCGGCGACCCCAGCCCGTACGAGGCCACCCGGGGACGGCGCGTCCGGACCGCGCTGGAGCAGGCCGGCGTGACCGGGCACGCCCATCCCGGAGTCAGCGTGGTGGATGACGTGCGCGCCATCCGGACCGGGCAGGGCCGCCCCTACACGGTGTTCACGCCCTTCTACCGAAACTGGGAAGGCGTCACGCGGCGCGCGGTCCTGGACGCGCCCAGGCGGATCGGCCTGCCCCCGAAGACCCGTCATGGCCGGGTGCCCTCGCTGGCCAGCCTGGGCCTCGAGCAGGAGGTGACCGAGCCGGCCAGGGGCGGGGAGAGCGCGGGGCTGGCCCGGCTGGCGGGGTTCCTCGACGGCGCCGCGGCGGACTACGACTCCGGCCGCGACCAGGCGGGGGCGGACGCATCGTCGCGGCTGTCCCCGTACCTGCGGTTCGGCTGCCTGTCCCCGCGCGCGGTGGAAGACCAGCTGCCCCGCGGGAGCGGAGCGGAGGCGTTCCGGCGGCAGCTCTGCTGGCGCGACTTCTACCAGCACGTCCTGGTCCACCACCCGGAGAACGCCCGGGAGGAGTACCAGGCCCGCTACCGCGGCACCCTGAAGTGGGCGGGCGACGAGGCCGAGTTCACCGCCTGGACCGAGGGCCGGACCGGGTTCCCGCTGGTGGACGCGGGCATGCGGCAGCTGCGCCGGGAAGGCTGGATGCACAACCGGGTGCGGCTGCTGGCCGGCTCATTCCTGACCAAGGACCTGGGCATCGACTGGCGCCGCGGCGAGGACTGGTTCATGCGCATGCTCCTGGACGGCGACCAGGCCAGCAACAACGGCAACTGGCAGTGGATCGCCTCGGTAGGGGTGGATCCGCAGCCGGCCTTCCGGCGCATCTACAACCCCGCGCTCCAGCAGCAGCGCTTCGACCCGGACGGAAGCTACGTGCGCCGGTACGTGCCCGAGCTGGCCCGGGTCCCCGATGAGTACCTGGCCGAGCCGTGGCGCATGCCCGCGCCGGAGCAGGAGCGGTCGGGCTGCCAGATCGGCCGCGATTACCCGGGACCGATCGTGGATCACAAGCAGGCGCGGCAGGCCGCGCTGGATCGTTACCGGGACGCGGCGGCTGCCGGTTCCTAGACCATCAGGATCAGCATGTAACCCATCGTGACGCCCATCGCGATCTGGCAGCAGGCCGCGAGCCGCGGTGACAGCAGCCGCAGGCCGGGGCGGGCCGCCAGGCTGGCGGGTGACAGGCTGGCGGGTGACAGGTCGGCGGACGGCGGGCCTGCGGGCGGCGGGCCTGCGGGCGGCGGGCCTGCGGGCGGCGGGCCTGCGGGCGGCGGGCCTGCGGGCGGGCTGGCAGGTGCCGCGGCAGCCGGCAGACGGTCGGCCTGCCACATCACGTACCCCACCAAGAACACGGCCAGGACCAGCGCGACCAGCGGGAACCCGCGGGCGGCGGCCGGGCCGCCCATCGCGATCCCCGGCCCGGGGCCCGGCGCCCCCGCATGCGGGGACAGCAGCATGTACACCATGGCGCCGCACATCACGACGTGCGGGACAGCGTGACGTTGCAGGATCGCATCCAGCAGCCACAGGGCGCCCAGGGCCAGCTGGAGCCGTCGCCGGGCGTCGGGAGCGGCCCAGCCCGCCGCGGCGAGAGCGCGGTCGTCACCGGCGGCGGGTGCGCCGCGCTGGGTGACGGCTATCTCGCTCACGGCTGGCTCTCCTGGTTCTGCGCCTCATTCGCCTGGAAGCTACTCGCCGAGGCGCGACCAGTGGAGGGCCTTTCTGGTGCACCAGGACGCGATAGGAGAAGCGTAAATGCCGCCGGGCAGCGATTATCCGGGAAAAGCAATGGCGGGCTGGCCGGTGATCATGGCTGGGGCTGGCGGGCCCGGGCGCGCGGGCCGTGCTGCGGGTCGCCTGAAGTGGCTGCCGGTGGCTGCCGGCGGAAAAAGGCTCCGAAAAGCTGTTGGCGTCCGCCGGGTCGACGACTCCTAACTGTGCTGGCGCTGCCTGCGCCGGCCCGAGGAGGGGACGCGGAATGGACTCACTGACCAAGGGGTCGGGCATCGCGGTCAGCGTGCTCGTCGCGGCCACGGCAAGCGTTCTGCTGCTCGTCCCCGGGCACCCCGGGACTACCAACTGGCAGGGAGCGGGCACGTCACGCGGGGTCGTGGTGGTGTCCGCGGAGCCGACTTCCCCGCCGGGCATGGTGGTGCCCGGCAGGCGCCGCCGGGTCACCCGCGGCCCGGTTCGCGGCCGCCGGCCCTCTGGCGGGCACCTGGACTGCCAGGCCATGGCGGCCCGCGGCGGCAGGCCCCGGCCCGCCGTGACGATTTCCGGACGGCGGGGCGGGCCTGCGGCGGCCGGGCGGGGGTCATGCCAGCTCCCCCGAGTGCACCGTCATCAGGAGTCTCCCGCACGGTTACCGCGATACCACGGAATCCGCCCAGACCTGCCCTGATGAGTTCTAACGTGATGGCATGCTCGACCGCGAGATCGTGGCCGCCATCGTGGCTGGTGACCCGGCGGGACTCGAAGCCGCCTACGACCGCTATGCGCCGGGCCTGTATGCCTACTGCCAGTGCCTGCTCACCGAACCCGCCGACGCGGCTGACGCCGTCCAGGACACGTTCATCGTCGCGGCGGCGAAGCTTTCCGCGCTCCGCGACCAGGAACGGCTCCGGCCCTGGCTGTACGCCGTGGCCCGCAATGAGTGCCGGCGCCGTCTTCGGTCGGCAGGAAGCGCTGTCCCGCTGGACGAGGCCGCCGGGGTGACGGACGGGGCACCCAACCTCGCTGCCGACCTGGAACAGTCCGAACTCCGCGAGGTGGTCTGGTCGGCGCTGGCCGGCCTGTCCCCCAGCGAGCGGGAGATCATCGAGCTGGCCCTGGGACACGAGCTGGCTGGTGCCGACCTGGCCGACGCGCTCGGCGTCCCCCGGAACCAGGCGCACGCCATGGCCTCGCGGGCGCGCGCTCACTTCGAGGCGGCGCTCGGCGTGCTCCTCGTGGCCCGTTCGGGCCGGGAAGCCTGCCCTGACCTGTCCGCGATCCTGGAAGGGTGGGACGGGCGGCTCACCGTGCTGCTCCGCAAGCGGGCCGGGCGGCATATCCGGCGCTGCGACATCTGCGGGGACCGGCAGCGCCGCGAGCTCAGCCCGGTCGCCTTGCTGAGCCTGCTTCCGGTCGCCGCGCTGCCAGCCGCGCTGCGGCTTCAGGTACTCGGCCTGATCACGGACGGGTCCCCGGGTGCCGTGGCCCAGCGGCTGGCGGTCGGGCAGCGGGCGGGGCAGCTCGGGCCCGGGGGCTTCCCCCGGCCCCTCGACCCGCCGTCGCCGGTCCGGCTGCACCACCTCGCGCACCGCACGGCGTACGCGCGGGGCGGCGCGGCCGTCGGCGGGGCGGCGCTCGTCGGCGGGGCCCTCGTCGGCGTCGGCCTGCTGCACCATCCGGGCCCGGCCCGCGCGCCGGGCTCCGCCCCGGCCCGGCCAGCCAGCAGCGGCCCGCCCGCCGCCGGCTCGCCCTCGGAACCCTCGTCCGGCGGTGGCGCCGGCGAGGGCATCACGTCACCCGGGCCGAAGGTGCTGCGCACCGGGCGCCCTGCCGCCAGCACCGCGCCCGGCCCGCCCGGCCCGGCCGCGCCGGGCGGGAGCCCGGCCCCGGCCACCTCCGCGGCCACCTCGCCCGGGCTGTCCGCCGTGGTGGCGGGCACGCTGACCGTCTCACCCGCCAGCCTCGGCCTGAAGCTGTCCCTCAGCGGCCTGTGGACCGGGACGCTGACCCTCACCGCCCACGGCGGCCCGGTGTCCGCCTACCACGTCGCGGTGCCGCGTGCCGCTGCTCGCCGACCTCACCCTCAGCCAGGCGTCCGGGTCGCTGGCCGCCGGGCAGAGCGTCCGCATCCGGGTGACCGCCGCGGGAGGTGCCCTGTTCTCCACCGCGCTGCTGACCGTGAGCCCGGGCGGCCTCACCGTCCCGGTCACGTACCAGCTGCCCGGCTAGCGCCCTTCCCGCCGCCGTGCGGGCATCCTGGCTGTAATCCCGGGGCCGCTGACCGGGTGTAACGGGAAACCCGGCGTCTGGTTCACGCTGATTCGGCGGACTCAATCCGAAAACTCCCGCGAGGCCATAGCGTTGATGGCATGCGTGACGGGGACTTGGTGGCCGCGGTCGTGGAGGGCGATGCGGCCGCGCTGGCGGCGGCCTATGAGCAGTTCGCCCCGGCGCTGTACGGATATTGCCGGTCGCTGCTGAGTGAGCCCGCGGACGCGGCCGGGGCGGTCCGGGACACCTTCGTGGTGGCCGAGGTGAAGCTCCCCCTGCTGCGTGACCCGAGCCGGCTGCGGCCGTGGCTGTACGCCGTGGCCCGGAACGAGTGCCGCCGCCGTCTGCATGGCATCGGTGCCGCAGTCGCGCTCACGGACGACGAGTTCGGCGCCGGCGAGGCGACCGCCGACCTCGGCCTGGCGCTGGAGCAGGCCCAGCACCGCGAGATGGTGTCGTCGGCGCTGGCCGGGCTGGACCCGGGGGACCGGGAAATCGTCGAGCTGAGCCTGCGGCACGAGTTCTACGGAGCGGACCTGGCGGACGCGCTGGGGGTCCCGCGCAACCAGGCGCAGGCTCTCACCACGCGCGCACGGTCACGCTTCGAGACCGCGCTCGGCGCCCTCATGGTGGCCCGCTCCAGCCTGGGCTCGTGCCAGGAGCTGTCCTGGACCCTGGGCAACTGGGACGGGGAGATGAACGCCCCGCTGCGCAAGCAGGTCCGCCGGCACATCAGCACCTGCGAGATCTGCGGCGAGCACCGCCGCCGGCAGGTCAACCCGCTGGCCCTGCTCAGTGTCCTGCCTGAGCCCGTCCTGCCGGAGAGCCTGCAGCACGAGGCGCTGAGCCTGCTCGCGGACACCTCTCCCGGCGCGGTCCAGGAGCGGACGGAGATCGCGGAGCGGGCCGAGCCGTTCACCCGGTCCGGATTCCCGGTGCCGCTGGACCCGCTGGCGGCCCGCCGCGGGCCCGCCGCGTTCGTGCCCGCCGCCGGGGTCCTCGTCGCCGTGTTCGCCATGTTCGGCGGCGGCGCCATGCTCGCGGCGAGCACCCTGCACCACCCGTCGCCCCCGGTCAGCTCCGCGGTGGCGTCAGCCGTCCCGTCCGCGCAGGCCGCGCCGGCGGTGAACACGCCGAGCCCGTCGCGGCCGGGGCACAAGAAGGCCCACGGCAAGCCGGGCTCGACCGCAGGGGGCATCGCGACCGGGTACTACGAGACCGGGACCGCGAAGACCGGCACGTCGCCGGCCAGCCATCCGTCCTCGGCCACGCCCTCGAAGTCCAGGCACACGACCCCGCCAAGCAGCACGCCGCCCACGTCGAACCCGCCGACCACCACACCCCCGACCACCACGCCGCCTACCACCCAACCGCCGACGACCCCCCCTCCGACGAGCGGTACTGCGTCCGGCGGGCTCCTCGGGCTCATCGTCGGCCTGCTGTAGGGGCTGCTGCCCGGCCGCCATCCGGACGGCCAAAGTAGGCGCTGCTTCCCGGCCGCCAGCCAGACGGCCAGGGCCGCCCGGGCATCCCGGCCGCGACGGCCGGCTATTCCGCGGGGCTGGATTAGCTCCGTAGTCCGCCGGCCTAGCTGGGTGGCGGCTGCGGCGGGGATTGGGCATTCACCCCGATGCGACGGCGGGGAGCCACGTGTCACGATGCGGGTATGCGGGGCAGCAAGGCCCCGCCCGCACCGTGGGAGGCGCCGTCATGGCCGTTGACGAGGCGAAGCCGGGCCACGCGGGCAGCCCACCGCTGTCACCAGCTCCCACGGCGGGGGTGCTGGTCCTGCCCGGCGCCCGCCTGGCGTACGAGGTGACCGGCGAGGGCCCGGCCGTGGTGCTCGTCCATGGCTTCGGGCTGGACATGCGCATGTGGGACGCGCAGGTGCGTCATCTGGCCGGAAGCTTCCGGGTGGTGCGCTACGACTGCCGCGGGTTCGGTTCTTCCGGCCCGTTCGATCCCGCGGCTGCCTACACCCACGCCGGTGACCTCATTGCCCTGCTGGATCACCTTCACCTCGGGCAGGCGGTGCTGGCCGGGCTGTCGTTCGGGGGCCGGGTGGTGCTGCAGGCGGCGCTGGCCGCCCCGGACCGGGTCCGGGGCCTGGTTCTGCTGGACGCCGTGCTCGACGGCGTCCCCTGGGACCCGGGCTCGGCCGCGGCGCTCGATGAGACTGCCCGGCAGGCCCGGGCCCGCGGGGTGCTGGCCGGCCGGGCCGCCTGGCTGGCTCACCCGCTGTTCGCAGCCGCCCGCGGGCGGCCAGAGGTAGCGAGCCAGATGGCCGCCATGGTCGCCGGCTACCCGGGTCAGCACTGGACCGGCCACGACCCCCACGAGCAGACCCCGCGGCCCATTGACGCGCTGGAGCAGCTGGCCATGCCGGTCCTGGTGATGGCCGGCGAGCAGGACGTGCCGGGCTTCCGTGAGATGTCCGCCGTGCTCGCCCGCCGCATCCCCGGCGCCCGCTACCACGTCGTCGCGAACGCTGGCCACATGATCAACATGGAGCAGCCCGACGCAGTGAACCAGGTGCTGGGCCAGTTCCTGGAGCAGCTACCCGCCGGGCCGGCCGGCGGGCCGAATGGAGGACCAGATGAACACCACGCCAGTCACACGGGGAAGCGCAGCTGAGCCAGCCGCCCGTGATGGCGTGCTGGTCGGCCCGGCGTGGCTGGATGCCCGCCTGCACGATCCTTCGGTGGTGGTCGTCGAGGTGGATGTGAGCCGCCTGGGCCTACGACGAGTGGCACATCGACGGAGCCGTCCTTCCGTGCCCGGGACGGGTATCTACCTGCTGCACGATCGGCGGGCGGGCGCCACCGCCTGGTTCATCCTGACGTATCTGCTCGGCCGCGACCACGTCCGCGCCTACGACGGATCATGGGCCGAACGGGGCCGCCTGGCGGGCGCTCCCGTGGAGCGGCCCTGACCAGAGTCCCCCCGGTCGCGCACCGTGGCGCCGCGCGGCGGGTCAGGAGACCGTGGGGACGCCGGCGTCCGCGCGGAGCAGGGCGGCGGCCATCCGCAGCGAGACGAGCTTGCCGAACGCCGCCTCGCGGGGAAGGTATTTCATGCCGCAGTCGGGGGCCAGCACGAGCCGCTCCGCGGGCACGTACGTCAGCGCCCGGCGGACCCGGGCGACGATCTCGGCCGGATTCTCCACGGCCTCGTCGCCCAGGTTGAGCACGCCCAGGATGATCGTCTTGCCGTCCAGCCGGGTGAGGATCTCGCAGTCCAGCCCGGACTGCGCCGTCTCGACCGACACCTGGTCGCAGACGCACTCGGCCAGTTCGGGCAGGAACGAGTATCCCGACGGGCGTTCATGGATGATCGCCGCGTAGCCGAAGCACAGGTGCACGGCGGTCGTCCCCGTGACGCCCTCCAGGGCCCGGTTGATCACCCGGACGCCGTACTTGCGTGCCTCGTCCGGCCGCGCCTGCAGGTAGGGCTCGTCGAGCTGGACGATGTCCGCGCCCGCCTTGAACAGGTCGGTGACCTCAGCGTTGACCGCCTCCGCGTAGCCGAGAGCGAGGTCCTCGGTGCTGGTGTAGTAGTCGTTCTGGGCCTGCTGGGCCATGGTGAACGGGCCCGGTACGGTGATCTTGACGGTCCGGCCCGTGCTGGCCCGCAGGAACTCCAGGTCCCCGACCTCGACCGGGTGGCGGCGGCGGACCGGCCCCGTGACCCGGGGCACCTGGTTCGGCTCGCCGCTGCGGTCCAGCGCAGTACCCGGGTTGTCGATGTCCACCCCGTCCAGCGCCGTGGCGAACCGGTTCGAGTAGCTCTCCCGGCGGATCTCCCCGTCGGTGATGATGTCCAGGCCGGCTTTTCCTGGGCCCGGATGGCCAGTTCGGTCGCGTCCCGCTGGGCCTGCTCCAGGTATTCGGGGGCGACCCGCCACAGTTCGGTCGCACGGACCCGGGGCGGGAACCGGCCGCGCAGCCGCGCACGGTCGATGAGCCAGTCCGGCTGGGGGTAGCTGCCGACCAGGGAGGTGGGGAAGAGCATGACAGCCACAATGTCAGACTGGCGGCCAGTGCGCAGCCCCGCGCGCGGCGGCCCGGGACCTGGCCACCCCCGGCCGGCGCGGGGCGTCCGTGCGCCAGCCCGGGCTGGCCCTCTACCCCGCCGTCTGCCCCGTGGCTGGACCGGCGCCGGGACCGGCGGCGGGGCCGGGACCGGCGGCAGGGATCTCGGGACGGCCGGTGACCTCGGTGCTGACCAGCCGCCTGGTCACGCTCAGCGGGCCGAGTCCGGACAGCGCCTCGGTCACCCGTGCGGCCAGCCCGGGGGCGGCCGCGGTGGACTCGGCGAGGCCGATGGCCGACACGCCCGCCAGCCAGGAGGGGATGATGTCGGTGACGTCCGCGATCACGTTGGCCTTGGCCCGGCTCGAGCGGGCCAGCGCGGCCAGGTTCCGGGTGTCCGGGCTGTCCTCGGTGCCCAGCACCAGGACCAGGTCGCTGGACGCGGCCACGGTCCGGATGGTCTCGGCCCGGTCTGACGCCGCGTAGCAGAACCCGTCCGGGTCCGGGCCGCGCAGGGCCGGGAACCGGGACCGCAGGGCGGCGGTCGCGATCGGGGTGTCCTCGACCGGGACGCCCGGCACGAGCACGTAGGAGACCCGCCGCGGATCCGCGACCTGGACCGCGCCCGCCCCGACCCGGGTCTCGGCCAGGATGGCGTGCTCCGGGGCCTCGCCCAGGATCGCGGGCAGGACCGCGAGGCCCGACTGGCCGATCAGGACAACCTGGTCGCCCCGCTCCGCGAACCGGCGGGCCTCAGCCTGCACCCCCGCCACGAGCGGGCAGGTCGCGTCGATCACATCCAGGCCGCGCCCGGCGGCCTCGGTGCGCACTCCGGGTGCGACGCCGTGCGCGGGGATCAGCACCGTGGCGCCCGCGGGCACATCATCCAGGGAGCGGGCGAAGACCGCGCCGCTCTTTTCCAGGTCCGCGCAGGCCTGCGGGCTCGCCATCAGCTGCCCGCACACGTGCACCGGCCCGCGTGCCAGGGCCTGGCGGGCCGCATCGAGGGCGCGCCGCGCTCCCGGGCACCACGGGCTGACCGCCCCGAGCAGGCGCCTGGTTCCCCCGACGGCGGCCCATTCCTCGACCGCGTTGCGGGCCGCGGCCATGGCCACGCCGTCCACGCTGCTGGCCGCGGCGCCGATCGCGGTGGCCGTGCCGTCGCTGTGCAGCGCGGTGGTGACGAACAGGGCCGCGCCGTCATCGGCCTGGGACGCGTCGCCCGACTGGGGGACCGGTGCATACCGCACGCGTACCCCGCGCCGGTACAGCAGCCCGCCGACGAGGGGCGCGGCCGGGCAGGCGAGCCGGCCATGTGCGGGGTCGCCGATCTCGGTGGCGACCAGCACCTCCCCCGGGGCCACCACGGTTCCGGGCGCCAGGCATTCGCGTGCACTCGATCGGCTCATGGACGCGCATCCCCCTGATGTCGCCGCGTGACGGCCTGCTCGGCGCAGGCCGGCCCGCATCCGCCTGCCGGCCATGATGGCCGGTCACCGCGATGGCCAGCCGGCCGTAGCGTCCGCTGTCGTCCCCGTTTCCTCTTGGATCAGTCTAGTGATGGCGAAGCCGGACTGTGTGTACCTGGTAACGCGCCGTGTCGGACATGACTCATGAGGCAGAAGCGTATAGGTTACTAAGTCAATCGGAATTATCTGATTTAGCTCTCTGGGGGAGGGTCCCGGCCGGGCCGGGCCGCGCAGGATGCGGGATTTGCCCGTTCAGTACCATCTCTCCCCGGGAAGCACAGAAGATGAGCCTGGCCCCGCTGGGCACCCATCGCCGCAGGGCCGGGGCATACCAATCAGGGAGGACTGGCGCCATGACCGCTACCGACGAGCTGCTCGCGAACAACGCCCGCTATGCGGAGTCTTTCACCGGCCCGCTGCCGCTTCCGCCGTCACAGCACGTCGCCGTGGTGGCCTGCATGGACGCCAGGCTGAACGTGTACGCCATCCTGGGCCTCAAGGACGGCGAGGCGCACGTGATCCGCAACGCCGGCGGGGTGGTGACCGATGACGAGATCCGCTCGCTCACGATCAGCCAGCGGCTGCTCGGGACCCAGGAGATCATCCTCATCCACCACACCGACTGCGGGATGCTGACCTTCACCGACGACGATTTCAAGGCGAGCATCCAGAAGGACACCGGCATCAAGCCCGAGTGGGCCGCCGAGGCGTTCGGCGACCTCGACGAGGATGTGCGCCAGTCCATCGCGCGGATCAAGGCCAGCCCGTTCATCCCGCGCAAGGACTCGGTCCGGGGGTTCGTCTTCGACGTGGCTACCGGCAAGCTCCGGGAAGTGGCCTAGCCGGCCGCTGGCCGCCGCGGCGGCCAGAGGGCCCGCCCGGGCCGCCGCGGCGGCAGCACGCCTCGCGGCGGCCGGGGGGCGCCGGCACGATCAGCGGCGGCGGGTGGGTCAGGAGTCCGGGGAGTCGGCCCGGCCCTGCTGCTCAGCGAGGAACTGCTCGAACTGGGCGCCGATCTCGTCAGCGGACGGCAGCTGCTCGGACCCCTCTACCAGCGAGCCGCGCTCGGCCCCCTCGGCGAACGCGTCGTACTGCCGCTCCAGGGCCTGCACCACTTCCAGGATCTCCTCGGAGCCCTCGACCTGCCGCCGGATCTCCTCGTCAGTCTCGCGGGCCGCGTCGCGCAGCGCCTCGTCGGGCAGCTGCAGCCCGGTCGCGCGGGACACCGAGTCGAGCAGCGTGATCGCGGCCGTCGGATATGCGGCCTGGGCCAGGTAATGCGGGACGTGCACGGCGAAGCCGACCGCCGCGCGGTCTTCCTCGCCCAGGCGCATCTCCAGCAGTGCTGCGACGCTGCCCGGGACCTGGAGGCGGTCCACCAGCGGCGGGTATCCCGTGGTCAGGCCGGAGCTGGTGGCGTGGGCGGTGACGCCCAGCGGGCGGGTGTGCGGTGCGCCCATCGGGATGCCGTGGAAACCAACGGCCAGCCGGACGCCCATCCGGGCGGCCACATCCCGGACGGCCTGGGTGAAGCTCTCCCACTCATGGTCCGGCTCCGGGCCGGTGAGCAGCAGGAACTGGCTGCCGGCGGTGTCCGTGAGCAGGTGCATGGCCAGCTCGGGCGCCTCGTAGGACTCCCAGTGGTCCTGGGAAAAGATCATCGGTGGCCGCCGGGACCGGTAGTCGATCAGACGGTCCACGTCGAACCGGGCGACCGCCTCGTGTTCCAGAGTGCCCAGCAAATGGGCGGACAGCAGTTTGCCCGCCGCCCCGGCGTCGATGAACCCGTCGAGGTAGTGCAGCATCACTGCCCCGTCCAGTACCGGCGCGTCAGGGCTCACCTCGTAGAGGTCTCCCGGATCTCGCACCACGCTCACTGCCCTTCCCGGGTGTCAGTCAGTTCGCCCGCTAGCCGTTCCAACGATGGACGGCTGGTCATCCATACCATCAGGGGCGATCTTTGCCTTCCACGCTACCGGCCGCCGGGCGCCTCGTCAGTCGCCGTCGGCCTCCGCCGAGCCGGTCAGCCGGAGCTTACGCTGCGCACGCTGGAAGAACGTGGTCCGGCCGAGCCGGATTACGTGGGCCGCGTCGGGCACCGTGGTGACGACCACCATATCGCCAGGGTGCACGTACCCCTCGACGTTGCCGTCTGCCTCCACCGCCAGCTCGCCGCTGCGCGGCAGCACGGTCAGGGTGAGTTTCTCGGCGGCGGCCAGGAACAGGGCCCGGTTGAACGCCGAGTGCGGCGCGGCCGGGGTGACGAGCAGCCCTTCCACGTTCGGGGACACGATCGGGCCGCCCGCGGAGAAGTTGTACGCGGTGGACCCGGTAGGGGTGGAAACGATCACCGCGTCCGCCGCGTAGCGCACGAACGGGTGCGATTCCACGGTCAGCTCGACCACAGCCGAGGCGCTGCGGCCCGGGATGCGGGCCAGGTCCACGTCGTTGAAGGCCACGGTCTGCCGGCCCAGGAATTCTGCCTGGACCGCGGACCGCGTCTCCACCGTGAACCGGTGCTCGTCGATAGCACCCAGCGCCTCGCCCATCTCAGGCGGGTCGATCTCGGCCAGGAATCCGAGCTTGCCGACGTTGACCCCGAGCACCGGGGTCGGGGTGCCGCACGCGATCCGCAGCGCGCGCAGCATGGTGCCGTCCCCGCCCAGGCTGACCATGATGTTGGCGCGCTGCGGCAGTTCCCGCGCCCCGACCACCTCGACCGGGCCCGGGACCCGGCTGGCCTCGTCCTGCAGGGCGAGCACCGTCACCTTGCGCTTGCTGGCCCAGGCCAGCAGCTCGAACATGGCCGAGTTGCAGTCCCGCCCGGGATGCAGCACCAGGCCCACTGTGTTGACCATGCCCACGGGGCAGCCTCCTCAGGTCGTGATGAGGGCGCGCACCCGCGCGGTGCGCACCGCGTCGGAGAGCGTGCCGATGTCGTAGGCGCCGTAGTGGCGCTTGCCGTTGATGAAGAACGTGGGCGTCCCGGACACCCCGGACAGGTCCGCGGAGTCCACATCCTCGGCCACCCGCGCCGCGCCCGCGTGCTTGCGCAGGTCGTCGGTGAAGCGGGCAGTGTTGAGCCCGAGGTCCGCCGCGTACTGGATCAGGTCGCGGGCGTTGAGCGCGCCCTGGTGCTCCATCAGCACGTCATGCATGTCCCAGAACTTCCCCTGCCGGCCGGCCGCCTCGGCGCCCTCCGCGGCCAGCTGGGCGTGCGGGTGCACGTCGTTCAGCGGCAGGTGGCGGAACACGTAGCGGACGTCGCCGAAGTCGGACAGCAGCTCCCGCACGATCGGCTCGGCCTGGCCGCAGTACGGGCACTCGAAGTCGCCGTACTCCACCACCGTGACCGGGGCCTGCTCCGGCCCGCGGATGTGATCGCGGGCCGGGTCGACCGGGACGGCCAGGTCGGTGATCAGCGTGGAGGTCCCGAGCAGGGCGCGTATTTTCAGCCGCTTGGGCAGCAGCCGGGTGACCCGGAAGACCGTCCAGGTGAGCGCCGACGCGCAGAACGCCGCGGACAGGATGCCCAGCTTGGCCTCGGCCAGCAGGGTGCCGTGGAAGGCGAGCGAGGCGATGAGCAGGGCCACGGTGAAGCCGATCCCCGCGATCGCCCCCGCGCCCGTGACCGCGGCCCAGCCGACCGGCGGCTGGATGCGGCCCCGGCTGAGCCGGGTGACGAGCCACGCGGAGCCGGTGGTACCCAGCGGCTTGCCCACCACATAGCCGATCAGGATGCCCAGCGTGACCGGGGACGTGTAGGCCTTGGCGAGCAGCCCCACGCTGACCGCCACGCCCGCGTTGGCCAGGGCGAACAGCGGCACGATGAGATAGCTCGACCACGGGTGGTACAGCTGCTGGAGCCGCTCGTTGGGAGACAGGGCCAGCGCGACGCCGTCGCGGGCCTCGCGGGCCAGTTCCGGGGTGGGCTGCTCGCGGAACAGCCGGAACAGGTCGCTGGCCCGCTCCAGGTCGCTGCGTGCCGCCGGGCGGGCGTAGGTGAGCAGGCCCATGATCAGCCCCACCACGACCGGGTCCACGCCGGATTTGAAGAACGCCACCCAGGCGGCCACCCCGAGCAGGAAGTAAGCCGGGCCGAACCGCACGCCCGCGGCCCGGACGCCGGCCACCACGACCAGGATGCCCACCCCCGCCAGCAGCGCGGGCACTTGCAGGTGCGCGCTGTAAAAAATCGCGATAACGGCCAGCCCGGCCAGATCATCCACGACAGAGAACGTGAGCAGGTAGGTGCGCACCCGGTCGGGCAGCCAGGAACCGATCAGCGCGAGCATGCCCAGCGCGAAGGCGGTGTCGGTGGACATGGACGCGCCCCAGCCCCGGGCTCCGGGGCCGCCCGCGTTAGCGGCGAGGTAGATGGCGACCGGGACGATCATCCCGCCCAGGCCGATCAGCAGCGGCAGCGCCAGCCGCCGCCGCTCCCGCAGTTCGCCCATGTCGAACTCGCGCCGGGCCTCCAGGCCCACGACCAGGAAGAAGAAGGTCATCAGGCCGGAGTTCACCCAGCCATGCAGGTCGTCGGACAGGCCCGTGCTGCCGATGGTCACCGACAGCCGGGTGGACCAGACCGAGGCATACGTACCGCCCGCGGCATTCGCCCAGATCAGCGCGGCGACCGTGGCGGCCAGCAGGATGGCCGCGCTGCCCGTCTCCGTGCGGAGGAACTGGCGCAGCGGCGTCTCGAGGTTCCGCGCCCACGCGGTCCGCCCGGACAGGGCCGAGGGCGCCGGCCCGGATTCCGTCATGCCCGGATTCTCCCAGTATGGCCAACGGTCCCCGCCTCCGGCTCAGCCCTCCGGGCCGCCGGCAATCTCGTCCTCGTCCTCGTCGGTCAGGTGGACGGCCGCCTCCTCGGCGCCAGCGGCGCCCCCGTCGATGCCCACGTCCTCGGCGACGAGGTCCGGCTCAGTGTCCGGGTGGGCTCCCTCATCCTCGGCCACCAGGCGGCCGGCCCGCGGCTGCGGCTCGTCGTAGGATTCCGGGCCTTCGCGGGGCAGGTCGCCCTCGGCCTGCGGGTCGGGGTCGGCGTAGGGGTCGGGCTCCGGCTCTTCCTCGGCCAGCAACTGGTCAAGCGATTCACCCTGGCGCTCCTCGGCCAGCGTGTCGCCGAACCGCTCGCCGGCCGACCAGCGGTCGGACGGCAAGATACCCCGGTCGAGCGGGTCATCGTAGGGATCGTTGCTGTCTTCGAGGGTGTCGGAGGAGTCCAGGACGCCGTCGCCCTCGAAGTCGGTGTCCTCGAGCCCGTCCGTGCCGGGGTCGCTGTCACCGCCGACCTCATAGTCGCCCGTGCCGCCGCCGTAGGTGTACTCGGCGCTGCCGTCGCCCGGATCGGAGGAGAGTTCGTTGTTCTCTTCGGCCATGATCCCAGGCTAGCGACATTGATCGTCTGCCCGGACCCGGGACCGTCCCGGACCGGTCAGTCCTGGTGGGCTGCCTTGTACGCTTCCCACCGGTCGAGCAGTGCGGGCAGTTCCTTGCTGACGAAGTCGAAGTACATCGCCGACTCGGCGAGCCGCGCCTCCGGCGGGCGTGCCCGCGCCGAACACCTCAGCCCCGTCGCGCATGGTGTCCGCCCAGCGCATCATGATCCGGTCCCGCACGCGGAGGACTTCGTGCCAGACGTTGCCCGGCATCCGGTACACATGGCGCCGTGAGCCGGCCTCGGTCTCCCGGCTGACCAGGCCCACCTGCACGAGGTAGCGGACCCCGCCCGACACTGCGGCCGGGCTGACCTGGAGCAGCCCGGCCAGCTCGTCCGCGGTGAGGCTGCTGGTGTCCGCCGTCAGCAGCGCGACGAAGATCCTGGCCGGCATGCGCGGCATCCCCGAGTCGGCGAGCAGCGAGGCGAAGCGCTCGATGAACTGCCGCACGGCGGCCGGGTCCCGTGCAGGCGCGGACCGGGACGCGTCCGCGTTGTCCCGCGGCTCCTGCCGCCCGCTCTCCTCCCCGGCCCGGCTGGCCTGCGGCTCCCGGGTTCGCGGGAGGGGGCCCTCGTGCCGCTCCCCCGTCCCGGGTCCCTCTCGAGCGCGCGCCCGCAGCTCCTGGGCCTCGTGCCGCTCCGGCACCGCAGTCACCCCCTCCCATGGCGTCGCCACGAATAGTTTAATAGATACATAACTTTCATGATTTTGTAAATCAGGTGCTAGGCTGACTACATGACGGCGGTGATCGAGGTGGCTGGCCTGACGAAGTCGTTCGGCCGGACGCGCGCCCTGGACGGGCTCGACCTGACGGTAGCCGCAGGTGAGGTGCACGGGTTCCTGGGTCCCAATGGATCTGGCAAGACCACCACCATCCGGGTCCTTCTCGGCCTGATCCGGGCCAGCGGCGGGAGCGCCCGGCTGCTCGGCGGTGACCCATGGCGCGAGGCAACCACACTGCACCGCCGGCTCGCGTACGTGCCGGGCGACGTCACCCTGTGGCCCAACCTGTCCGGCGGGGAGGTCATCGATCTGCTCGCCCGCCTCCGCGGCGGTCTCGACGAGAAGCGCAAGGCGGTCCTGGTAGAGAAGTTCGAGCTCGACCCGGCCACGAAGAGCCGGTCCTACTCCAAGGGCAACCGGCAGAAGGTCGCGCTGGTGGCGGCGCTCTCGTCCGGGGCCGACCTGCTGATCCTGGACGAGCCGACCTCCGGGCTGGACCCGCTGATGGAGGCCGCGTTCCGGGAGTGCGTGGAGGAAGAACGGCAGGCGGGACGGACCGTGCTGCTGTCCAGCCACATCCTGTCCGAGGTGGAAGCCCTCTGCGACCGGGTGACGATCATCCGCGCGGGCCGCACGGTGGATTCCGGGGCCCTGGCCGATCTCCGGCATCTCTCCCGCACCTCGGTCCGGGCCGAGCTGGACCGGCCGCCAGATGGGCTGGACAGCCTGCCGGGGGTGCACGACCTGGAGATCGCCGGTGACCGGGTCAGCTGCCAGGTGGACGACAGTGCGCTGCCCGAGGTGCTCAGGCGGCTGGCTGCGGCGGGTGTGCGCAGCCTGGCCAGCCAGCCGCCGACGCTCGAGGAACTGTTCCTGCGCCATTACACGGACCCGTCATGACCGCAGTGGCCGCCCGCCCGCAGCGGCACGGCAGCCGGGCTGCCCAGCCGCGGCCAGGCCGGGCTGGCCGGGACCGCCGCGCTGATCTCGCTCGGGCTGCGCCGTGACCGTATCTTCCTGCCGGTCTGGCTGTACATCTTCGCCGGCAGCGTCGGCAGCACCGGGTACAGCTTCCGTCATCTCTACACCAGCCTGGCCGAGCGCCTCACGCTCAGCGCCAGCGTTCAGCACGACCCCTCGGTCCTCGCGCTGAGCGGGCCGGTGTTCGGGACGAGCGCCGGATCGCTGGTTGCCTGGAAGGTCACGGTGTTCGCGGCCGCGGCCGCAGGGCTGATGGGAATCTTCACGGTCGTCCGGCACACCCGCGACGACGAGGAGCAGGGGCGGCTGGAACTGGTGGGCGCCGCGGTGGTCGGCCGCCAGGCGCCGCTGGCCGCTGCCCTGGCCGTCGCGTTCGGCGCCGGCCTGGTGCTCATCCTGCTCATCGCCGCCGTCCTGGCCGTCCTCGGCTACCCGCTGGCCGGGTCGCTCGCCCTGGGCGCCGCCGTCGGGCTCTCCGGCTGCGTGTTCGCGGCCGTCGCCGCGGTCTGCGCTCAGCTGACGGCCAGCGCCCGGACGGCCCGGGGGATGGCCGTCGCCGTCCTGGGGGTGGCGTTCCTGCTGCGCGCGGTGGGCGACTCGGCATCCGGCGCGTCCTGGTTGCGCTGGGCTTCACCGCTGGGCTGGGCCGAGCAGATGCAGGTGTTCGCGGCCCCCCGCTGGAGCGTCGGCGTCCTGTTCCTGGTCGCGGCCGCCGCGCTGGCCGGGTGCGCCGCGCTGCTGGCCGCTCAGCGTGACCTGGGGGCTGGCCTGCTTCCCGCCCGGCCGGGCCGCCCTGCGGCACCCGCCTGGCTGCGGAGCCCGCTGACCCTGGCCTGGCGGCTGCAGCGCGGCGCCCTGCTCGGCTGGGCGGCCGGCTTCGCGCTGGCCGGCGCGGTGTTCGGGTCGGCAGCCCAGGGGATCGGCCCGATGCTGAACACCAGCGCCCAGGCCCGGCAGATCTTCATCCGGCTCGGCGGGCACAGCGGGCTGGTCGATGCCTACCTCGCCGCGGTAATCGGCATGATGGGCGTGGCGGCGGCGGCGTACGCGATCGCGGCCGTCCTGCGGCTGCACAGCGAGGAGAGCGAGCGGCGGGCCGAGCCGGTGCTGGCCACCCCGGCTGGCCGGGTTCGCTGGGCGTCCAGCCACGTGCTCGTCGCCGCCGCCGGCAGCGCCGGGTTGCTGCTGGTCGGTGGCGTGGCCATGGCGCTGGGAGACGGGCTGACCTCCGGTGGCCTGGGCACCCAGGTGCCCCGGCTGGCCGGGGCAGGACTCGCGCAGATCCCGGCCGCCTGGGCGATGGCGGGCATCGCGGTGGCCCTCTTTGGCCTGATGCCGCGGGCCGCGGTGGCGGGCGCGTGGACCGCGCTCGGCGTGGCCGCCCTCATCACGCTGATCGGCCCGGCGATCAGGCTGGCCCAGGGTGTGCTGGACGTGTCGCCGTTTGCGCACATCCCGAAACTGCCCGGGGCGCCCGTGACGGTGGCGCCGCTGGCGTGGCTGGCGGGCGTGGCGGTGGTGCTGGCCGTGGCGGGGCTGGCGGGATTCCGGCGCCGCGACCTCATGTGACCGACTGGCGCGAGCGGGTGGCCTGGGGACCGTGGGGGCCGTGGGGCCGTGGGGCCGTGGGGGGCCGTGGGGGCCGTGCGGGGGCCGTGGGGCCGTGGGGGCCTGCGGCCCAGGGTCCTCACACCGCGGGTCCTCACACCGCGGGTCCTCACACCGCGGGTCCTCACACCGCGGGTCCTCACACCGCGGGTCCTCACACCGCGCCGCTTGAGTTCCTCTGGGACGTACCACGGGCCATGTTGATCATGGTTGGCACTCACTTTTCCTACGCGACGTGCGCGTGAGCGGGTGATTTGTCCGGTTAGGGCGCACCTTCCGTAGGAAAAGTGGGCGGGAGTGGCCAGCGATGGCTGGCGACGGGACGCGAACGGGGCCCTTGCGTACGTGAATGGGGCCCCTCCGAGTATGAGTCGGAGGGGCCCCACCTGGCCGCGCCGCACGGGGGCCGCCGGTTGCCCGGCTTCCTGGCGGTCTGCGACCGTCCGCCTGGTGTGGAAACAGCAACTGAAACCCGGTTGCCCGGCTTTCTGCCGCCCGGGTCTCCCCGGCGCCCCGGGGAGTTTCCTCCCGGAAGGACGTCCGCCTTGGCGGTGAATGAATTTTTACTCCGGCAGGGGAAACCGCGCAAGAGTTCAGCGCCGGTAATTTCAAGATTTTCATGTGTTATCCGTGTCATCCACAGGAAAGCACGTGTTATCCCCTGGGAAAGGGGGGCTGTCCACCGCGCTTTCCACAGACTGATCCACAGGCCGATCCACAGCCCGCCCCGCGGGCGGACGCCGGAGAAGGAGAGATAGGAACCGGACACGCCGGCGAAGGGACACGCCGGCGAAGGGAGACCCAGAGATGGGAACCGGACACGCCGGCGAAGGAACCGGACACGCGGCGAAGGGAACCGGAGCAGCCCTGGGCTGGTCACGCGCCGCCGGGCCTGCGCGGGCTGGCCCGGCGGCGGCGCCCTGCGGCCGGGAATGCCCCAGCAGCAACGAGGCCCCTCCACGTATGAGGTGGAGGGGCCTCGCCGGGGCCATCCAGCAGGGCCGCCGATTACTCGGCTACCGGGGTGCTGTCCGGCCGATCCACCGGGGCGGGAAAATCAGCCGGAAGGCCGGTTTCCCGGCTCTCCGTGCACCCGCCCACACGGTCCGGTTTCCCGGGCCGCCGGAGTGCGGGGGTTACAGCTGATCTCCATATTTGGTGGTGCGGAATTTCTACCGCCTGGCCACACGCCGGCGCAAGGACTTCCGGCCAGGAATTTACGGATTTTATCGTTATGAACAGCTTTTCCACATGAAGGGGCGGGTTATCCCCCGGGGCCGGGCGGCTGTCCACCGGATCGTCCACAACCTGGTCCACAGTCACGCCATGGCACGGGACCTGGTGCCGTATCAAGCCCGGGCCGCGGCCCAGGGTCAGCCGGCGCCGCCCCCACCGGTCGGCGCGGACGGGAGGCTCACGCAGCGGGGCACGCGCCCGGTGATGATGCCCCCTGCCCCCAGCGCCGTGCCATGGCGCGGGTTACCGCTGAACGCCAGGATCATCGTGTCCCCGGCGGGGATGCCGCCCTTGCCCACCTTGACCGTGACGGAGCGATGCCCGTTCCCGTTCACCCCGGTCCCGACCGACACCGACGGGTGCGGGGCCGGATGGGGGCGCGGCAGCGACCCGATCGGCGGGCAGCCTGGCCGCACCGGGACGACCCTGACCCGGGCGCCCATCGCATGCAGGGTCGTATTGGCGCCGGTCACGCCCGATGGGCGGCTGACCGCCACCGTTACCGTGCCGTTGGCGTGCCGGGTCACCGAGTACGCGGCGTAGGCGGGTGCGCTGCCGAGGGCCATCACCACGGCGGTGACCGCAGCCGCGGTACCGGCCGCGCCGGCGGCCAGCCACACCGGCCGCGGGACCCGGCGGCGGGCCGGTGCCGGCGGCTGCGGGGCACGCAGGCGGTGCCCGTGCTCGGTCATCAGCTGCTGGTACAGCTGATCTTCGAATTTCGTCATGCCTTCACCTCTGGCTCACTCGCAGGACCGGTGCCGTGCGCCAGATCTGGGCTGGCCGCTTTGCGCAGCCGGGCCCGGGCCCGCATCAGCCGCATCCGCAGCGTGCCCGGCGCGACGCCGAGCACCCGGGCCGCTTCCTTGGCCTGGAGGCCCGCCAGGTCCACCAGTTCGACCACCGCACGGTCGGCCGCGGGCAGCGTGGTCAGCCCGGTGACCAGCGCCCGGCCAGCGCGTTCGGCGTCGATCCGGTCGATCAGCTCCCCGGCTTCGTCGGGGGCCAGTTCCCGGCGGCCTGCCAGCCGCTCCACCCTGCTCCGCTGCTGGCTGTGTGCTTGGCAGTGCGCGGCGTAGATCCGCCGGGCGATGCCGAACACCCAGGCACGTGGCGTGCCTTTGCGCGGGTCGAAGGTGGAAAACGACGTGATCGCCTGGACGAAGGTGTCCGCGGTCAGGTCGGCCACGGTCTGCGGCTCTGTGCTGCGCCGCGCGAAGTAGGCGGTCACCGCGGCCACGTTCGCCCGGTAGAGCGCCTCGAACTCAGCAGCACCGTCATCTGCCGGCCCGCTGTCCTGCGGCGCCAGGCGTGACGGCGCTGAGTTCAGCGGCGATGGCTTTATCTGGCTCACACCCCTAGTTGGCCCGTTGCTCCCGCGGCGTCACATTCCCGGCTCAGGTGCGGCGCCGGCTGAGTCGGCGGGGTGGGGGAGCGGCTGCGGCGGGGTGGGCTGATCCGCCTGCTCCTCGCCGGCCGGGGCGGGGGAATCACCCGGATAAGTTCCGTTGCGGATCCTGGATTGGGTGGGTGTGGCGCGGCGGCGGAGCAGACTGCCCAGCAAGGCCAGGCCCAGGGCACCCGCCGGCGGCAGCATGACCAGGGCCGGCAGCTGGTAGCGCCAGGAGAACTCGAACAGGTCGGAGGCGAGCAGGACCGCCACGGCCGAGCCGAAGACCAGCAGGCAGGCCAGGGCGAGCTGGCGCTGCCGGGCGGTCAGGAAGCCGCGCCCGAGAGCCGAGGCCAGGGCGCCCGCCAGGGCGATGAGCGCGCCGGCCAGGCCCGCCAGGGCGGCGAGGGCCAGCAGCGGACCCGGTGCATAGCCGCCGTGCAGCTGGTAGCCGCGCAGGAACGCGGCGAGCGGCCGGTTCACCGTAGGCTGCCCGCCCATCCGGGCAGGCAGCGGCCGGATCTGGACCGGGCCCCCGCTGGCCGCGAAGTGCAGGCCCAGCATGATCGTGTGATCAGGGCTGAGGTAGATGCTGTCGCCGTAGACCGGGTAGCTGGTCTGGAACTGCCAGCGGGAGATCGGGGTATCCCCGGTGCTGGTCACCCGGTGCAGCTCGAAGAGCCTGGCTGCGTCGCCGAGGACACCGCCCACCACCCGCAGCGGCTGCTGCGTGATCACCCGGTGCTCGAAGTTCCTGATGACCTCGCCGTGCGTCCGCCCCGGCGGGGCCACGTACGTGTGGTCGGGGGACAGGGCGCTGTGCACCAGCCCGTCCGGGCCCAGCCGGATCGCCAGCGCCCGCGGCGGGCAGACCGCCCGCTCGTAGCTGGGTAGCTTGAGCGTCGCGCAGTCCGCGCTCTCGGCCAGCCGGCCGTAGATGGTGCTGCCGGCCGCGGGGGCGAGCGAGAACTGGTGGGCGACGACGTACTCGCGGAGCGAGAACCCGGCGATGGGGAGGACGAACGCCACGCAGAGCACGCCCGCGCGGAGCAGTTTGCGCCGCCAGCCCGGCTCGACGATCAGCAGGTAGATCACGGCAGGGACGATCAGGATCTGGCCGACCTGGGCGATGGGTGCGCTGGCGCCGAGGGCCAGCCCGCCCGCGGCGATCAGCCGGGGGCCCGGCTCGGGCCGCCAGAGCAGCAGCGCCAGTCCCGCGACGATCAGGGCCTCGAACCAGACGTCCGGCATGATGGTCTGCTCGATCTGCACCTGGTAGGCGTCGAGCAGCACGGGCGCGGCGGCCAGCGCGGCCAGCCAGCGCGGCGTCCCGCGGCGCAGCAGGAGCAGGTACAGGACAGCCGCCATGGCCAGGCCGGTCAGGTGCTGGATCACCGTGACCGTGTTGAGGTTCCCCCCGGCCAGGAGCACCTTGAGGATCACGTTGTAGCCGAGCGGATCGTTGCCTGGCCAGGCGCCGAACAGGTACTTCAGGCTGTCGATGTAGAGCAGCGCAGGCTGGTAGGCGGCCACCGAGAGGGCGCGCAAGACCAGCCCGGCCAGCAGCAGGACCACGATCAGCCAGTGCCGCCGCAGCGTCACGGCGGCCGCTCCGCCCGGGCCGCGCCGGGCGCGGTGCGGCTGCGCGGTCCCGTCTGCCGCGGTCCCGTCAGCGGGCCCATCGCCCCCGGCCGGGCCGGGGCCCGCGGTGGACATTCGCATGACGGTCATCCTGGTTGGTGAGCGGTACCGGCCTCGAGCCGGCGGACGATGCTGATGCCGGGCCGGCAGCCGGCCTGACGTAGAAGGCTATCCGAGGTCCCCGGGCGCCGGGCGCAGTCTGCGGCCAGGGATGGGTTTTCTTGCCTTCGCTAAACACCGCGATGAACCTGGCGATACTCCGGGCCCGGGTTTACAGCCGCCTGGCGCCGGGTCCGGGCACCCGAAGCCGGCCAGCAGGCATAGGGACAGAACGCCGCGCGTTCGAGCCGGTGAGCGTCAGTTGTATTTTCGCAAGTAATGAGCCGCTGACCCCCGAGGGAGTCGTGACAGAGCCAAGCCGCCGCCGGCGACAACTCATCCTGGCCATCTGCTGCATGAGCCTGGTGATCGTGGGGCTGGACAACACGATCGTGAACGTCGCGCTGCCGTCCATCCAGCGGGAACTGCACGCCCCCGTGTCCGGGCTGCAGTGGGTGGTGGACGCCTACACCCTGGTGCTGGCCAGCCTCCTGCTGCTGTCCGGCTCCACCGCGGACCGGCTGGGCCGGCGCAGCACGTTCCAGGCCGGGCTGGCCACGTTCACGGTCGGCTCGCTGCTGTGCAGCCTCGCGCCCAGCCTGGGCTGGCTGGTGGTGTTCCGGATGCTGCAGGCGGTCGGCGGGTCGATGCTCAACCCGGTGGCCATGTCGATCATCGTGAACACGTTCACCGACAGGGGCGAGCGGGCCCGGGCCATCGGCGTCTGGGGCGGGGCGGTGGGGGTCAGCCTGGCGCTGGGGCCGGTCGTGGGCGGGCTCCTGATTGCCTCCGTGGGGTGGCGGGGCATCTTCTGGGTCAACATTCCCGTCGGGGTAGCCGCGATCGTGCTGACCGCGCTGTTCGTGCCCGAGTCCAGGGCCCCGCATCCGCGGCGGCTGGACCCGGTCGGCCAGGTGCTGGTGATCGTGACGCTGGCCTCGCTGGTGTACGGGATCATCGAGGGACCCCGGCACGGCTGGGGTTCCCCGGAGATCCTCGGCTGCTTTGCCCTGTCCGCGGTGGCCCTGGGCGCGCTGCTCGTGTATGAGCCCCGGCGCAGCGAGCCGCTGCTCGACCTGAGGTTCTTCCGCAGCGCGCCGTTCTCCGGGGCCACGGTGATCGCGGTCAGCGCGTTCGCCGCGCTGGGCGGATTCCTGTTCCTCAACACGCTGTACCTCCAGGACGTGCGCGGGTACTCGGCGCTGCACGCCGGGCTGCTCACGCTGCCGCTGGCCGCGGTCACGGTGATCTTCGCGCCGCTGTCCGGGCGGGTCATCAGCCGCCGCGGGCCGCGGATCCCGCTCATCGTCGCGGGGATCTGCATGTCCGCGGGCGCGCTGATGCTGACCGGGCTCACCGCGCAGCAGTCCACCGGCTGGCTGCTCACCTCTTACGTGATCTTCGGTATCGGCTTCGGCGTGGTGAACGCGCCGATCACCAATACCGCGGTCTCCGGGATGCCGCGCGCGCAGGCGGGGGTGGCCGCGGCGATCGCATCCACCAGCCGGCAGGTGGGCCAGTCGCTCGGGGTCGCGGTGGTGGGCTCCGCGGTGACCTCGGTCATGGTCGGCCCGCTGCGCACCGGTTTCGTCACCGCGAGCCACGTGGGCTGGTGGATCATCACCGGCTGCGGCCTGGCCGTGCTGATCGTGGGCGTGGTGACCAGCGGCCGGTGGGCGCGGCAGACCGCGGCCCGGACCGCCGACCGGCTGATGTCGGAGGAGGAGCCGGTGCCGGTCGGGTGACCGGCCGGGCCAGCCAGGTACCCGGCCCGGTGATAGACAGTCCCCGTGGAGACTTGGGATGCGATCAGAGCGCGCAGGAACGTCCGGAACTACACCAGCCAGCCCATCGGCCGGGCCGACCTGGAACGGATCCTGGAGGCCGGCCGCCGCGCCCCGTCGGCCCGGAACTGGCAGCCGTGGGACTTCGTCGTCGTCACCGGCCGCAGTGAGCTGACCGAGCTGGCCCGGGTCTGGCAGGGGGCAGGGCACGTGGCCCGGTCCGCCGCGACCATCGCCCTGGTCGCGCCGGCGGCGGAGGACGAGCGCCGGCGCGAGGGCCTGCGGTATGACCTGGGCCAGGCGACCATGGACATCATGCTGGCCGCGACCGACCTGGGCATCGGCAGCGGTCACGCGTCCGTGGCCGACCAGGACCTGGCCCGCCAGCTGCTGGGCTTTCCCGGCGACCGCTTCCTGGCTTACCTGATCGCGCTCGGGTACCCGGCGGACCGGCCGCTGAGGCCCCTGGCACGGCCGGACCGCCGCCCGTTTGAGGAGGTCGTGCACTGGGGGCGCTGGTAGGGGCCGCCGTCACGGCCGCCCCCAGCGCGCCCCGGCCGCCGCGGCCCCGGCCAGCGCGCCCCGGCCAGCGTGATCCGGCCAGCGTGATCCGGCCAGCGTGATCCGGCCAGCGCGCCCCGGTCACGGCTCGGACGGGAAGCAGTAGGAGTCGCTGGACGCATCGCCGCCCTGGAGCCGGACCTGTGCGTGCGGCGGCCGCGAAACGCCTCTCCCTCGGGGAAGAACCGCTCATCGAACGTCAGCCCGCCGACCGGCGTCACGTCCAGCTTGGCCATCCAGGCGCCCACCCCGTCGGGATAGAACTGGAGACGAACACCGCGCCGGGACCGCAGTGCACGGTGTGCGGCCGGGAGTACCCGGCCAGCTTGCCGACCTCGTCCGCGTCGAGCACCCTGGTGACCGCAGGCGCGCTGGGGTCCGGCTCGGTGTCCAGGCTGTGGATCCGGGACGAGCGGATGCCCGGGACGACGAGGTAGCGGCGGCCGCCGTGGTCGTGGGCCCCCGCCGGGGTGCAGGGCACTGGAGCAGGCGTTCCAGCCGAAGTGGTGCAGCTCGTCGCCGAGATGCGGAAGCTCGGTGAAGCCGGCGACCGACCCGTAGCGTCCTGAGTCCGGGTCCACGTCCAGCACGGCGATCGCTTCGGGTTTGTCGGCCGGCCGGGAAAACGCGGCGACGTAGGCGAGCTTCTCCGGCGGGGCCTCCGCCTCGTCCCGCGGCGTGCGGTTAGAACGTCGGGTCGTGGTAGTGATGCTCATCTGCCATAGCTGCGATCCTTCACGGTTCGTCCTGGGAGCACCACGCCCGCCCATGAGCCAGGCCGGGAAAGCCAGCCGGCGGGCGGGCTGCCGGCCGCCCCGCTCAGTGCATCAGCCAGAACCCGCTGATGACCAGGGAGCCCAGGGCCACCAGGGCAAACAGCCCGACCCAGGCCCCGCCAGGGACACCGGTGAGCGCCGCGAGCTGGTCCGCGTCCGACCGGGACGCCCGGCCGCGCCGGCGGGAGCGCTGCAGCTCCATGACCGGCCGGATTCCCCCGAGCAGCAGGAACCAGGCCATCGCGTAGCCGAACGACGCCTGCAGCAGGGACGAGCCACGCCAGGTCACGAGGGCCACGGCCGCCGCGACCGTCACGGTGGCGATGATCCCGTAGGCGTTGCGGACCATCAGGATCAGCGCGGCCAGCAGCACCAGGCTGAGCAGCAGCGCCGCCACCAGGTACCCGGTGGCGAGCAGCGCAGCCGCCCCCAGCCCGAGGAGCGGCGGCGCCAGGTATCCCGCCGCGGCGGTGGCCACGATGCCGGGACCCGACGCGTTCCCGGCGGATACGGTGAGCCCGGCTGTGCTGCGGTGCACCCGGACCCCGTCGAGCCTGCGGCCCACGGCCAGCGCCACCAGCGCATGGCCGCCCTCATGGGCGATGGTCACGACCGTGCGCGACAGCGGCCAGGCGCGCCGCCACCCGACCAGGATCAGCGCGGCCGCGGCGGTGCCCAGCACCAGCAGCCGGGGCGGCAGCGGCTCGGCGGTGATCGCCTCATGCCAGAGGTGGCCGAGCGGGGTGGCGTCCACGCTCGCCATCCTGCCAGCCGGGGCGGACTGGCCGGGCCCGGAAAGCCGGACATCACCGCCCATCCACAGGCGGTTCCCAGCGCCGGCCTCCCGGGCCGGCGCCGGGGAGGGATGCGGGCACCACCGGCCCGGAGGCGCTGCTGCGCACCTCCGGCGGCCTTCCAAAGCATGGTTCCGCCCAAAATTATCGGTGACCTCACCAGCAGGACCCTCGTGATTCATGCGGAGTTCATTTCGCCGGCCTGAGGAACAAGTGAGGAGTGCGCCGGCTGGCCAACGGGGCCCAACCGGCGCGCCTTCGGGGAGGCACCCGCAATGGCTGAGGCCCTGGCCGCAGCGGCTATCTGGCTGCTGCTGTTCGCCGCTGCCGTCGTCATCACCGCAGCCGGACCGGGCCCGGCCGGGGCCGGGCCGCCAGACGGCCCGCCGCATTGGGGGGCGCCAGCGGGGCCGGCCGCCGGCCCGCCGGCGCTGCTGAACCTGTGCGTTACCGGGGGCAGGCTGGACGGGGCGGCGTACGCGGCCACGATCCTGGGTCTCGCGGCTCATGGTGACCTGGTCCTCACCCGGCCGCAGGACGGGCAGTTGCGCTGCGCGCTGCCGTCGGCGCCGGCCGGTGACCAGGGCCTGGCCAGCTTCGAGCGGCTGGTCCTTATCACCGTGGCCAGGCTGGCTGCTGACGGGCCGGCGCCGTTCGAGGCCCTGGCGGGCCGGTGCACGGCGGACGTGCCAGGCACGTGGGAGCCGTTCGAGCGAGCCGTCCGCCGCGAAGGCCGGCAGTGCGGCCTCACCGGTCCCCGGCTGCCGGCCACGGTGGCGGGCCTGCTGTATGCGGGTGCCGCCGCGCTCGGTCCGCTGACTTTCCTGGCCGTCTCGGCCCGGCCGCACACCGGCGTGTGGGCCGCCCTGACCGCGGCTTTCTTCGCCGTCCTGCTGCCGGCCTACTGGACCCGCTCAGTCGCCCGCCAGGATCGCGTGAACGGGTCAGGAGTGGCCCTGGCCGCCTGGTGCGGGACGGCGGTGGCGCAATGGTCAGCCGGCTGGCCTGCCGGGACCACCGGCGGTGCGCCGCTGCCCGCGAGCGCGGCGGCGCGCCTCGCAAGGGCGGTGGCGGTGCACGCTCCCATGCCCGTGGCCGGCATCACGCCCCGGGGGCGCGGCGGAAGCAGGCCCGGCGGGCGGCGGGCCGCGGCCAGGGGCGGCATCTCCGGGCTCTTCGAGCCAGCCGGCCGGCCGCGGGCCGCCTGGTCGTCCCACTCGGGCCAGTGGCGGATGGTGGACGTGCCCTCGCCCGGGCTGCCGCTGCGGGGCAACCCGGCGGCCCTGCTGGCGGTGGCCGCCTGGGCCGGCCTGCTCTGCTACCCGGCTTCGCTGCTGCCGGGAATGGCCGGCGCCCTCGTGCTGGCCGTGCTCGTCGCCGCCGCGCTCGCCGCCGGTGCCGGCGGCGCGCTCGCGCTGGCGCGCTGGCTGGCCCAGCCCGCTGAGGCGACCTTCGACGGCCAGGTCATCGCCCGCTGGGTCGAACGCCGCGGCAGCGGGGACGACGACGTCTGCGTCCCCTGCTTTGCGGTGGGCGATGGGCGGCGGGCCTGGAGCGCGGACACCAGCCGAGGCGCGTTCGGCCGGCTGTCGGTGGGGGACCCGGTCCGGGTCCGGGCCTCCCCCCGGTCCGGGAAGCTGCTCGGGCTGGCCGCGTCCGGCCCGGTCCCGTCCGGCGCCGTCCCGCCTGGCGCTGTCCCGTCCGGGCTGGCCGACGGGGCGCCTTCCGCGGTCACGGATCCGGGCCCGGCCCCCCGCACGGCGGGAGCCGGTCCCGGGCTGCCCTCCGGGTCCCTCCTGCTGACTCCCGGTGAGGCGGCACAGATACTGGGCGGCCCGGTCCGGGAGATCCGGTTCTCGCCCCCGCGCGGTGCCGGGGTGATCTACCGGGGCCGGGGCGCGTCGGTGACCGTGACCGTGGCCGACGGCCTGCTCGGCGCGGTGAGTGCCGCCCCGGCGCGCCACACGGGCCGTCCGCTGGCGGGAATCGGCGATGAGGCATGGCTGCTGAATCATGACCGGACCGCCGTCGTATGTGTGGCCGGGCTGACCGCGAAGATCACATTCATCGGCGGGCGGGGCAGGCCGGCGCGGGCGCGCTCCCCGGGCTGGCCGCGGCCGTGGCCGCGCGCCTGTCCGATCACGTCACGCCGGCGCCGTGAGCGGCCAGCCGGGGGTCAGCGGCGGGACAGGCGGTCGATCTGGGTGACCTCATCGGGGGTGAGCGAGAAGCCCAGCACGTCGAAGTTGGCGGCGATCCGGTCCGGGTGCGAGGACTTCGGGATGACCGCGATCCCGTGCTCGAGGTGCCAGCGCAGCACCACCTGGGCCGGGGTCCTCCCGTGCTTGTCCGCGATCCCCTTCAGTACCGGGTTGCCGAGATCGGTGCCCTTGAGCGGGCTGTAGCCTTCCAGCGTCACCCCCCGCTCACGGCTGTCCTCGAGCACGGCCCCGTCCCAGCGGGCCGGGCTCCACGGGATCTGGTTGACGGCCGGCGCCTCCCCGGTGGCCCCGATGAGGGTGTCGATCTGGGCGATGGAGTAGTTGCTCACGCCGACCGCCCGGGCCAGGCCCTGGCCACGGAGGGCCAGGAACTCCCGCCACACGGGGGCCAGCGCACGCGCGGGCGGCGGCCAGTGCACGAGCCACAGGTCAACATAGCTGGTGCCAAGGGCGCGCAGGCTGGCGGTCAGCGTCTTGCGTTCGTGGCCGGCCTTGCCCGGGGGGAGCTTGGTGGTGATGAACACCTCGCTCCGGTCCAGGCCGCTGTCCCGCAGCGCGTGGCCGACTTCGGCTTCGTTGCCGTACATGGTCGCCGTGTCGAGGTGCCGGTAACCCACCCGCAGCGCGGCCAGGATGGCCTCGTAACCGGCCGAGCCGCGCAGCCGCCACGTGCCGAAACCGATGAGCGGCATGCTGACCCCGCCGGGCAGCTGGGCGGAGGGGATTTCTGGCGCCTTCGTCATAGGGGACATTCTGCCCAGCTGAGGGGGTCCTGACGCGGCCGGGCTCACGTGATCGGTGTTCCGCTGCGGGCGGTGAGCTCGTCGTACAGGTCGCTCAGCCGCCTGGTCACCGGCCCGGGTGCAGCCCGGCCCGATGGGGCGCCCGTCCAGCTCGACGACGGGGGTGAGACCCCCCATGGTCCCGGTCACGAACACCTCGTCGGCCGCGTAGAACTGGGTGAGGCTGTAGTCGCCGGCGATGTGCGGGATGCCGGCGTCCCCGGCGAGTTCCAGGACCGCAGCCCGGGTGATGCCCTCGGGGCAGGCCGCCGCGGTGGGCGTGCCCAGCCGCCCGGCGGTCACCAGGAACAGGTGCGTCGCGTTGGTCTCGGCCACGAAGCCGCGGCTGTCCAGCATGACCGCGTCGTCCGCGCCGGCCACGTTCGCCTCGATCTTGGCCAGGATCGAGGGGAGCAGGTTGTTGTGGTGGATCTTGGGATCGAGGACGTCCGGCGGCGGCCGCCGCACGCTCGAGGTGATCAGGGTGATCCCGGACTGGTCGTACACGGGGTCCTTGTGCTCGGCGAGCACGATCAGGGTGGGCCCGGACTGGTTGAGCCGGGGATCCATGCCGCTGGTGATCTTCACGCCGCGGGTGAGGGTGAGGCGGATGTGCACGCCATCGGTCATCGCGTTCGCGCGCAGCGTGCGGCGGATCTGCCCGGTGATCTCGTCGTCCGGCGGGATCGCGGTGAAGGCCAGTGCGGCGGCGGAGCGGCGCAGCCGGGCCAGGTGCTCACCGAGCCGGAAGATCCGGCCCTGGTAGAGCCGCAGCCCTTCCCACACCGCGTCACCGCCCTGCACCACCGAGTCGAAGGGGCTGACCGCGGCCTGGTCACGGTGGGACAGGACGCCGCCCACGCTGACGATGAGGTCACGGTTGCGCTCGTCAAAGGTCTGCAGCACTACGGCGCTCCGGGGGTCGGTGGGCGTCCGGGGCGGGTCCCGGGCCGGCGGCCCGCTCCGGCCCCGCGGCGGCCCGCTCCGGTCCCGCGGCGGCCCGGGCCGGGCCGGCGGTCAGGCGGCAGGCGTGCAGCCGCTGGTAGAACGGCTGGCACTGGTCGGCCAGCGCGGCGAGCCGGGGTGGCAGGGCCTGGTCCGGCGCGCGGTAGGGGCCGAACCCGGTCGACCGCCAGACCGAGCCGTACCAGTGCGGTGCCCAGACGCCGTCGGTCTCCCGCGGGCCCGCGGGCCACGACAGCATGGCCGCGGTGAACGGGACCCCCAGCGCGGCGCACAGCGCGCGCAGCACCGCCTCGGGCTGTTCCAGGAGGTCCCGCGAGTCGATCACCGGGCCGCCGAACCGCTCGAAGATCTCCGCCTGCTGCCAGAGGCCGAGATCATCCAGCGTGGGCGTGTCCCGCACCCGCGCGTAGGAGGCCAGCAGCTCCCCGGGGTCGCGGATCAGGAACGCGTGCCGCAACGGCGCGAGCGCCTCCCGGTCCACCTCCGGCAGCAGGTGATGGGTCATGTGCTTGGCGTAGGACACGGTCCGGCCCGCCGGGAGGGACTGCGCCGTCAGCTGGCGGATCACCGTCTGCCAGCTGGTGGGCTGGCTGGCGATGACCTGGTCCCGGCCCGGGTGCGCGAGCCCGGTGCGGTCCAGGTAGAAGGCGTACAGCGGCTCGTCGGCGACCACGGTGTCCGGGCGGTTCTCCCAGGCCCGCATCAGCGCGGTGGACACCGTGCGCGGCCCGGACCACATGGCGATCCGGGCCGGCTCACCCGCCATGGCTCACCGGGCGAACTGGCCGGACTCGGCGCCGATCGTGGTGTCCTCCCCATGCCCGGTGTGCACGACGGTCTCGGGCGGCAGGTCCAGCAGCCGGTCCTGGATCGACCTGATGATCAGGTCGTGGTCGGAGTATGACCGGCCGGTCGCGCCCGGGCCGCCGTGGAACAGGGTGTCCCCGGAGAACACGACCCGCAGGGCGGGCGCGTACAGGCACACGCTGCCCGGCGAATGGCCGGGGGTGTGCAGGACGCGCAGCGGCGTGGCCGCGATCTCGATGACCTCCTCGTCGGCCAGGTCCCCGTCGGGCAGCGTCCCGGGGTAGACCATCCGCCACAGCACCTGATCGGCGGGGTGCATCAGGATCGGCGCCCCGGTGGCCTCGGCCACCTGCGGTGCGGCGCTGATGTGATCGTTGTGCCCATGGGTGCAGACGATGGCGGACAGCCGGCGGCCGCCGACCGCGGCCAGGATCGCGCCGGGGTCGTGAGCCGCGTCGATGACCAGGACCTCGCGCTCGTCGCCGATCAGCCACACGTTGTTGTCCACCGCGAAGTCCTGGCCGTCCAGCGAGAACGTGCCTGAGGTGACGATGCTGGCGACCTGCGCGGTCATGGCAGCGTCACCACACTGCGCAGCACCTCACCGCGCTCCATCTTCGCGAAGGCCTCCTCGACCGCGTCCAGCGCGATCGTTTCCGAAACGAACTTATCGAGCGGAAGGCGTCCCTGCAGGTACAGGTCGATGAGGACCGGGAAGTCCCGTTCCGGGAGGCAGTCGCCGTACCAGGACGACTTGAGTGCGCCGCCCCGGCCGAACACGTCCAGCAACGGCAGCTCGATACGCATCTCGGGAGTGGGCACGCCGACCAGGACCACCGTGCCGGCCAGGTCCCGGGCATAGAACGCCTGCTGGTAGGTTTCCGGGCGGCCGATCGCCTCGATGACCACGTCGGCGCCGTTGCCCCCGGTCAGGTCCCGGATCCCCTCGACCGGGTCCGCCTCCCGCGAGTTGATCACGTGGGTGGCCCCGAACTGCCGGGCCCACTCCAGCTTCCGCGGGTCGATGTCCACCGCGATGATGGTCCGCGCCCCGTTCAGCACCGCGCCGAGCACGGCCGCGTCGCCGACCCCGCCGCAGCCGATGACGGCGACCGAGTCGCCCCGCACGACTGGCGCGGTGTTGATGGCCGCGCCCAGGCCGGCCATCACGCCGCAGCCGAGCAGGCCGGCCACCGCGGGCCCGGCGGCCGGGTTGACCTTCGTGCACTGGCCCGCGGCGACCAGCGTTTTCTCAGCGAACGCGCCGATTCCCAGCGCGGGGGACAGGACCGTGCCGTCCGCGAGCGTCATCTTCTGCCGCGCGTTGTGGGTGCTGAAGCAGTACCAGGGCCGGCCCCGCTTGCAGGCGCGGCACTCGCCGCACACCGCCCGCCAGTTCAGGATGACGAAGTCGCCCGGCGCGACGTGGGTGACACCGTCACCGACCGCCTCGACCACGCCCGCGGCCTCGTGCCCGAGCAGATAGGGGTAGTCGTCCCCGATGCCGCCTTCCCGGTAGTGCAGGTCGGTATGGCAGACGCCGCAGGCCTGGACCCGGACCAGGGCCTCTCCCGGCCCGGGATCTGGCACCAGGATCGTGGTGACCTCGACTTTGGCGCCCTTAGCTGGGGCGACGACGCCCCGCACTTCGTGTGTCATCCGACCATCGTGCCTGGTGGGCCGAAGCCGCGGAAGCCCGGGGCCGGCCCCCGGGTTGCGACATACGTCAGCCGACCGATGTTTCGCCGCCCGGGGCCGGCCATCGTGTCATGGAGAACGGCGTTACATGCCGGCCACCTGACCCGACCAGGCACGGCAAGGAAACAGATGAACAGGTTGGCGCCCGTCCGCGCGACGGTGCAGCGCCCGTATCGCGTCTCCCTTCCCGCAGGTCCCGAAGCAGCGGCCGAAGCCCGGCGCCACGTCTGGGCGATTATCCACGCATGGGACATCCCCATCGACGCCTACGGCGCGGCGCTGCTGGCAAGCGAACTGGTCAACGACGCCATGAGGCAGGACACGAATGGGCATGAGGCGGTTCAGTTGATGATCAGCTGGGTTGATGGCCAGTTCCGGGTGGAAGTGCACGAGGGATCGGGGCCCGACCCGTCGCTCGTGCCGGCAGGCACGCGTCCCGACGCGGACGCCCGGCTCGGCCTCACGTTGGTCCGCAACGCCCGGCGGCGCTATCTGCGCTTCCGCTACTGGCCCGAGCAGGCCCGGCAAGGAAACAGATGATAATGATGGCGCCAGTCCGCGCGATGGTGGAGCGCCCGTTCCGTATCTCACTTCTCGCGGGGCCGCCTGCCGCGGCGCAGGCCCGCCGCCACGTCGAGGCGGTCATCCGGGCCTGGGACGTCCCCGTGGAGCCCTACACCGCGGCCCTGCTGACCAGTGAACTGGTCACCAACGCCATCCTGCACGCCTCGGATGAGCACGAGGCCATCGAGCTGGTGGTCAGCTGGTCCGACGGACGGCTGCGGGTAGAGGTGCACGATGGCTCGCGGTGCGCGCCGGCCCCCGTGCACGCGCTGCCCTACGCCGAAGCGGGGCGTGGCCTGATGCTGCTGGACAGCCTGTCCAGCGGCTGGGGCTACCGGGAGACGGCCCGGGGGAAGGCCGTCTACTTCATCCTCACCCCCTGAGCCTCGTCCTGGATCCGGCCGTTACCCCCCCAGGCTGGATCCAGGACGAGACGGGGCCTGGTCAGCGGCCGCGAGGCCACGGCCGCGACGAGGCGCCGATGAACCCCTGGGAAGGCTGGGTTGGCGGACCCGGCCGGAGGGGGCCGCCCGGCTGGGCCCAGGTGCGGGGCTCAGCCGGCGACGGCGCGGCGGTCGGTCGCCTCGCGGGCGATGTCGATCCGGGACCGCACGTCGAGCTTGCCGAGGATGTGCGAGACGTGGGTCGCCACGGTCCGGTGGGACAGGAACAGCTTGGCGGCGATCTGCGGGTTGGTCATCCCCTCGGCCACCAGCCCCGCGATCCTGGCCTCGGCGGGGGTCAGGCTCTCCCAGCCCCGCCGGGCCCGCCGGTGCTTGACCCGCGGCGCCCGCCGGATCCCGTGCGCCCGGAACTTGGCCTGCAGCCGGGCGACATCGCGGGTGGCGCCGAGGGAGGAGTAGAGGTCCACGGCGCGGCTGAACGCGGCCCGGGCCGGGTCCCGCTCGCCCCGGTCAACGAACGCCCCAGCCGCGGCCTCCAGCGCCTTCGCGCCGGGGCAGTGGGCGGCCCGCGTCATGGTAGCGCTCCGCGGCCCACAGCAGCCGGCTGGCGTCGTGGGCGACTAGGCCCCGGCAGTGCAACGCGGTCGCCTGCCGGTGCGGGATCTTCGTGTCATCGGCCATGGCCGCGGCTCGCTCGGCAAGGGTCTGCGCGGTGACCTCATCGCCGATCGTCGTCGCCAGCCGGACGCCGTCCGCCAGCAGGTCTTCGACCTCATCGACCTCTTCGGCGTGATCCGCGAACCCGGTCAGCACGTCGAGTGCCTTGGCCAGTGCGCCCTCGTCTTCGAATGCCTCGCTGCGGGCGAGCGCCAGCGTGCTGACCACCCGGTTCCCGATCCGCTCCGCGTGCGGGGCAGCTGCGGTCAGGTGACGGCGGGCGGCGGCGGCTTCACCACGGTGGAAGCAGATAACCGCGGCGACGCCGTGGTCGCAGCAGGCTACGCCAGGGTCCTTGGTGACTTCCTGGACGACGCCCACCTCGGTAAGGGCATCGTCCCAGGAGCCGGTGTGGAACAGCAACTGGCCGAGACAGCTCCGCGCCTGCGCCCGGCGGACCATGATGCCGGCTCGGTCCGCGAGTTGCTGGGCCTGGCGGGCTGCGGTGAGGGCGCCGTCGTACTGGTCGAGGTCGCCGAGGGTAACAGCCTTGTTGATCTGGAGCAGGAGCCGCAGGTCGGTCAGGGCAGGTTCGGTCTCCGTCACCGCGAGGGCGTCGTCGAAGAGGGGCAGCGCGTCCGCCGTGCGCCCCCGCATGGCGGCCGTATTGGCCAGGACGTGCAGAGCCCAGCCGATCGCCCAGTCGTCGTCCGCTTTGGTGGCCTCGGACAGGCCCGCGGTGGCCACCTGGTCGGCCATCTCGATCTGGCCGAGTTCGCGGTGCGTCCGGGCGATCGCTACCAGCAGCCGGGCCCGGTGCCGCCCCGAGATCCCGGGCAGGGCCAAGGCCTGGTTCAGCGCGGTCAGGGATTCCGGGAACTGGCCGACCATGGTCCGGCACTGGGCCAGGGTCCAGTGCAGGTCGACCAGGAGGCCCGGATCGGTGGTGGCGACGAGACCCCGCTGCGCCACCCGTTCCGCCTCCGCCGTGTCGCCGACCCGGAACAGCGCCTCGGCGAACAGGCAGAGCAGACCGTCGTGCTGGGGCAAGTCCACCGGTGCCTTCGCGACTGCGCAGCCGAGGAGTTCCGCGGCGGCCCGGGGGGCCTGGCCGACCAGGAGTGGGGCCGCGCGGTCCAGCCAGCGCAGGATCCACTCATCCATCGGTTCCGAGCTGTCGGCGGGCCCGCGGATGGCCTGCAGCAACTGCCGGGCCACCCGGTCGGCGGGCGCGCCCGCCTTGGCCAGGGCCCGGCCGGCCTCGCGGTGCCACGCGGCTCGGACCGGGGCCGGGATCTCCTCGTACAGGGCAGCCCGGATCATCGGGTGCCGGAATCCGAGGGTACTGCCCGACTCGGCCAGCACGCCGGCGGCCTGGGCTTCGTCAAAGGCCGGGACCAGGTCGACTATGCCGCGGCCGAGCACGGTGGCCAGGTCGGAGACGGCGAATTCCACGCCGAGCAGCGCCGCGGCGCGCAGGACCTCGCGGACCCAGGATGGGACGAATCCGAGGCGGTCCGCGATCGCGGCGGTAAGCGACTCGGGCGCGTGCTCACATGTCAGCTCCACGGTTCCCGAGTCGGAGACCGCCAGGCCGGAGCTACGGGCCAGGGCGTCAACCAGTTCGGTCAGGTAGAGCGGGTTGCCCGCGGCGCCATCCGCCAGATGCATGAGCTCATCGTCAGGCTTTCCGCCCGCCAGTGTCCCGACCAGCTCAGTCACGGAGCCATCCGGGAGGCCGCACAGCTGGAAACGCTCGGCGAGGTCAGCCGTGTGCCGGAGAGCCAGCAGGTCCTCCCGCTGCGGGACCGGCCGCATCATGCCCACCAGGAGTAAAGGCAGGTGCCGGGCGGACCGGGATAGCCGCTCCCACAAGGTGACGCTGGAATGATCGGCCCACTGCAGGTCGTCTACGACCAGCACAGTTGGACGCGCCGCGCACAGTTCCTCGACGAGCGCCAGCAGTTGCTCGGCGAGCGCCGTCGGCACATCCTCGCCGCGGCCTGAGGCCACCTCGCCACGCAGCAGCGCGACGATGGTTTCCTGGCGTGGGTTGCCGGATGCTTCGCGGACCCGCAGCCCGTCCAGAATGGGAAGCAACGGCAGCGCCTGGCCCAATTCGTCACCGGCACCCCAGAACACCTGGCACCCCAGTTCGGTGGCCTCGGCGCACGCCGCCCGGACCAGAGTGGACTTGCCGATGCCGGGCTCTCCCTCGATCAGCACGGTCCGGCCGTGCCCCGCGGTCGCCTCAGCGGCGCAGCTGATAAGCCGCGAGAGTTCAAGATCCCGGCCGACCAGTTGACCGGCTAAGGAAGGTTCGGGCACGAGGTGGATCGTACCTCCCAGATATGGGAGGAACAAGCGCTTTCGCCCTGGTAAACGATGGTACAGGAAGATCTTGGACGGTCTGGCAAGGGATCATGCGCATGACGCTGTGGATTCCGATTTTCACGCAATGTCAGCAGTTTGCAATTTGCAGAGCCAGTTGCAGCGCCTCTTGCAACGCCGTTTGCCCTGCAAGATACTATTCCAGTTAGTTGTTTATATCTCGCAAGTCAGGTTGCTTTTTAAAACACTCTGGGAATAAAGCTAGTTTGGGGCTGGGAAAAGGCAAATTGCAGCTCATAAAATATTGCTTATTTTTGTAGATTCCCGTAGACAGCCAGGTCAGGCGGCAGTACCTTGGTCTTGTCGGAAGCATGCGCCGGCTTATCCACAGGACCGCTCATTTACGGGGTAACACCCCTTGGGCATTATCTTATGGAGGCGTCATGCGGATCGCGCGGGCACTCGCCATAAAAGTCGCATTACCTCTCTCCGTGGCCGGCGTCACGCTCCTTTCGGGAGCAGCAGTGGCCGTTCCCTCGATCGTGGCCAGTGTTAACTCTGCTCCCGTAGCGTCTGCAGTGACTACTGGGGCCGGCCCGGGTATGCACTATGGCTGAGGTCCGCGCAACCAGTCGTAACCCTGACTCAATCCGTCCTAGTTACTAATTTCCTTCGCGCGACTGGAATATTCACATCATCCCCCCAGCGCCCGCTGTGGGGGATGAATGTGTTTTGGCTGAGGCGAATGCGTTTTGAGGGAGCGCTGTTACGGATGTTCGCGAGCCCGGTCAGGCCAGGATCTGGCCGCGCAGGATAACCCGGCGGGGATGGTGCAGCACGTCGGGGTGCGCCACCGGATCCTCATCGAAGACGACCAGGTCAGCGGGCGAGCCGTCGGCCAGCCCGGGCAGGCCGAGCCAGGCCCGGGCGGTCCAGCTCGCCGCGCCCACCGCGGCCTCCCGGGGAAGACCCGCGCTGATCAGCCGCTCCACTTCCTCGGCCACCGTGCCGCACGGGTGCGTGTCGGTGCCGGCCAGCACCGTGACCCCCGCCTCATACGCCGCCCGCGCCGTCGGCGGCATCGCCGCCCAGCCGGCCAGGAAGGAATCGCGGCGCGGGCCGGGGTCCCCGGCCCGGACCTGGAACGCGCCCGCGGCGAACGCGCTGAGCGTGGGTACCAGGGCGGTGCCCTGGGCGGCCATCTGGTCCAGCAGGCCCCGGTCGAGGTGCATGCCGTGCTCCAGGCTGTCCACGCCTGCCGCGACCGCGCTGGCGCAGCCCGCGGCGGTCTGGGCGTGCACGGACACCTTGCCCCCGATCGCGTGCACCGCGGTGGTCACCTCGCGGAGAACCGTCAGCGGCACCGGCGGCTCGTCCCAGGCCCAGTCACCGATGACCTTGCACCAGCCGGCCGCGGCGCCCTTCTGTGCCGCGCTGGCCCCCGGCGCGGCCGCGGCGGCCTCTTGCGCGGCGGCGGCCTCCTGCACCGCGGCCGCGGCGAGGTCCTCCTCCGTGACGCGCCGTCCCCAGCCGGGGAAGAACCGGCCCGGAGTGGCGAGCCACGGGCCCGCCGACCGTACCCGGGGCAGGCCGTCGCCGTCGTGGGCCCAGCCCGGGATACGGGCGGCGGACCCGGGGGCGCGGATCAGCAGGACGCCCGCGGCGGCGTGATCGGCGAGATGCTGGCGGAGCAGCGACTCGTCGAAGGGGTCGCCAGGCCTTTCCGCCCCCGGATGGGTGTGCACGTCGACCAGCCCGGGCACGAGCCAGCCGCCATCGACCACCGTGTCGGCGCCCGCCACCGGGTCCTCGCGGAGCACCCCGCCGTCGATCCATAGCGAGCGCTCATCCCGCTCCGGCAGCACGATTCCCCGCACACGCAGCACCATGTGCCGTGTCTACCAGCCCGGCCTGAGACGGGCCAGCCTTCGCTGGCCAGCCGGTCCGCAGGCAACACCAGCCCGCGGGATGAAACGCATTTTGAATACAGACGCCGATATTCTCAGCGGCATGGGGAGAGCATCGTGACCGCGGATGCCCAGCCGGCCGGGCCGCCCGTGTTCATCAGCCCGGTCGCGCGGCCGGTGCCGCTGCGCCAGTCCGTGTATGAGGCCCTGGTCGAGCTGGTGGTTGGCGGGCGGCTCAGCCCGGGTGAGCACCTGGTCGAGACCGATCTCGCCCGGCAGCTGGGGGTCAGCCGGCAGCCGGTCCGGGAGGCGCTGCACCGGCTGGAGGCGGAAGGCTGGGTGGACCTGCGCCCCAACCAGGGCGCCTTCGTCCACGTCCCCACCGACCACGAGGTCGATGAGCTGCTCGACGTGCGGGAGCTGCTTGAGATGCAGATGGCCCGGCTGGCCGCCCGCTCGGCGTCGCCAGCCGGCATCGCGCGGCTGCGGGCGATCTGGCTCGAGGGGCAGCGCGCGGTCGCCTCCGGGGAGGCGGAGCGGGTAGTCGCGGCCAACAACGAGTTCCACGCCATGCTCGCCCGGGTGGCCGGCAACGCCGTCCTGGCCGACCTGGCACGCATCGTCAGCCGCCGGGTCCGCTGGTACTACCGCCAGGTCGCGCCGCAGCGAGGTCAGGAGTCGTGGGCCGAGCACCGGGACCTGATCGACGCGGTCGAGGCTAAAGACGAGGAACGGGCAGCCGGGATCGCCCGGAAGCACACCGAGGGCACCCGCTCGGCCTGCCACCAGCCGCCGGAGGTGGCCGGGCGCTGACGCGACGGCCGGGCGCTGACGTGGCGGGCGGGCGTAACGTGACGGGCGGGCGCTGACGTGACGGCCGGGCGTAACGTGACGGCTGGGTCGGTTCACGGTGTCAGCCCGGGGGACCGGCGGCGGCCTCGGGGGAGCAGGACAACGCTGACGGCCTCGGGCGCGTACGGGTCCCGCATTGTCGATCAGCTCGATCTCGGCCCGGCCGGGCATGATGCGGCATCCTGTGGGCCAGGTACTCCCGGCCCGCTCACGGTGTCGTGAAGCCCGCTGGAGGCCTGCTCACCGGTGGTGAAGCCCGCTGGCGGCCTGCTCGCCGGTGGTGATCATGGGCTTACTGGGCCTCCCAACTCCCAGCCCAGCATTCCCATGATCACGAGACGGTATCCGGTACTGGTGGGTTTGATGGTGTCAGCGGGACTGGCGGGAGCTAGTGCGGGTTACGAGGGCGAGCGGGCCAGACCCGGTGGCGAGCGGAGCGGCCATGCCCCATGATGGGGTGACTCCCGGTCCGGCAAGATCGCGTTACTGGCACGGCAAGGGGACACATGAGCGACCAGGGCCCGCAGGAACCGCCGCGCGGGCGGCGGGCGCGTGGCTCTGCCGATCCACTCGCCGGCTATCCCGGCGAGCAGGCGCGTGCTGGTTACCTGCCAGCCCGGTATCCCGAGCCGGAGAGGTCATCAGCCAGGCACGGGCGCACGGATGAACCGGGAACGTCATCGCCGGCGTACCGGGCCGATGACGCGCCGGAAACCTCACCGCCTGGGCGCAGGCGCTCCGGTACGCCGGGCCAGGCAGCGCGCGGTTATGACCGGGCCGAGTCGGCCGGCGACGCGACCGTGCACGGGGGCTCCGCCGGGCCAGGTGAGGTGACTGGCTACGGCCGTCCGGTTCCCCCGGGTGAGGCTCCTGGTTACGGGCGCTCCGCCGGTACGGGTCAGGCGGCCGGTTACGGCCGGCCAGTGATGCCCGGCGACGCGGGCGGGCATTCGCGGCCTGGAGCGCCTGCCCAGGCGCCCGGCCACGGGCGGCCCGGGGCGCCGGGCGAGGCGGCCGGGTACACGCGGCCGGGGGCGCCGGGCGAGGCGGCCGGGTACACGCGGCCAGGGGCGCCGGGCGAGGCGGCCGGGTACACGCGGCCGGGGGCGCCGGGCGAGGAGGGCCGCGGACGCAGGCGGGCGGCTGACCCGGGTGAGGGCCCTGGTGGTTACCGGCAGGGGCCCGGACGCGAATGGGACGATCCCGGGCGTGACCCGGGACGCGGACGCGGACGTACAGACAGAGGGGATCCTGGGAGTCCGGTCCTCCCGGGGGGCTCGGTGCCGCCGAAGGGGCCAGCGCCGCAGGACCGTCCGCTGCCGCCGGACCGTCCAGTCCCGCCGGGCGCATCGGTTCCGCCGGGCAGCCCAGTCCGGCCGGGGGGCGCCCGTCCGCCGCGCGGCCGGGCGGGCCCCGCTGGGCGCTCCATCCCGCCGGGGCCGCCGGACCCGGGCGCTTACCTGGCCGCGCCGTACGGGCAGCCGGGTCTGGCCGGCTCCCGCGAGGCCACCGGCCCCGGCCTGGGCTCGCCGGGGTCTTCGGAGCCTCCGGAAACGAACTGGGCCACGGCGCCCCGGCGCGGGCGCAGGCACCGGCCTGAACCCGAATCCGACCGTGGGCCAGGACCCGGGCCGGGAGTGGAACCATCCGCCGGTGACCGCCCCGCGGAGCGCACCGTTCACAGGCGCCATGGCAGGCAAGCCGGCGACCCCCGGGAAGGCTGGCAGGCCCCGCAGATGGTCGGCGGTCACCTCGGCCCGGGCCAGGCATCCGCCGCCGGCCCCGTGACAGCGGCGCGCGCCACGCCGGGCCAGGGTGACTACGGCTGGGCCGGCTCCGGGTCCATCGCGCCCGGGCGGACGTCTCCCGAGCCCGTTCCGGCGGGCCGTGGCGGCGGAGCGGGTTTCGTTGCGGGCCGTGGACTTGACCGTGACGAGCGGCAGGCCGCAGACCGGGCACCCGCCGGCTGGACCGCCGGCCGCCCGGTGTCCCGGCCGCCTGCCAGTGAGCCCTCGGCCGGTCCCCGCGCCGGGGACGAGGCGATCCCGGGACGGCGCTCGCGCGGCCGGTCCGCTCTGCGGGAGGCGCCGCCGGAACAGGCCGCGGACCAGGACGAGATCGCGCCCCGAGCCGGCCGCAGCACCCGGTCGCCCCGGGCGGCGCGCCCCCAGCGCCGGTCAGGCCGGCGCCGCGGCCGCCGGAAGATCCTGATCGGGGCGGGCCTGGCGGTCGTCCTGGCCGGGGCAGCGGCCGCGGTCGGGGCCGGGGTGCTCGGCGGCGGAGGGCCGGCGCACACCCTGGTCACGCCGGACAAGCTGGGGGCCTACGTCCGCCGGCCGCAACTCGAGAAGCAGATGAACGCGGCCCAGCTGCAGCGGGAAGTCATCACCAAGAGCGCGGGCCAGGCCAGCCACGTCGTCTCGGCGGTCTACGAGGATGGCACCAGCGCCACCAGCAGCAAGGCACCACAGATGATCCTGTTCATCGGCGGCAACCTCACCGGGGTCTCGGCAAGCGGCTTCATCGCCAGCTTCACCCAGCAGTCCAAGGGGGCGTTCGTGACCAGCGCGGGATCGCTCGGCGGGTCGGCGGCGTGCGTCAACGCCCAGGCCAGCGTGCCGGGCAGTGTCGCGCTGTGCACGTGGGCTGACAACGACACGTTCGGGGAGGTGGCCTCGCCGACGATGACCGCGACCAGGCTGGCCGCGCAATTGCGGGCCATCCGCCCGATGGTCGAGCACGTCGTCAGGTAGGCCGTGCGGGCGGTCAGGCCGCAAGTCAGCTGGCGGCATCCTTGCCGTGCGCCGGGCGGGGCTTGCGCAGCGAGAACCGGACGATCGCGATGGCCAGGGCCGCGGCCAGCACGGCCAGCCCGACGAGTTCACCGCCGATCAGCCGGGTGCTGAACGGGAAGGTCGCCGCCGCGTCGGTGACCCGTACGTTGCGGGCGTCGGGCAGCTCGGCCGAGTACGGACTGGGACTGGGGCTCGGTTGCGGCGACACGGTGGGGAAGAGGCCGCCCGGGGAGCCTGCGGACGTCGTCGGCCCTGGGAGTTCCCCCAGCGCAGGGCTCTGATCGGTGGTCAGGGGAACGGTGGGCAGGATCCCCGCGGGGAGCGGCGCGCCGAGGCCTGAGTTGGCCGGGCTGGTGCTCGGCGTCGGTGACGGGGACGCCGAATGCTTCGACGGCTTGGCCGTGATCTTGCTGGCGGCGTCCGCGGCGGGCGGGGCGGTGGCGTCGCTGGCCTTGGCCGTGGCGGTCAGGGTGATGTCCGCGCCGGTGGCGGCATTGCCGGGGACACCGGCTGTTGCCTGGAGTTCGTCTGAGGCGCCCTTGGCGATCCCGCCGACCTTGCAGGTGCGCCCGCTGGCGGTGGGGCACACCGTGAATGCGGGGGTCACATCCTTGCCGGCAGCTTTGCCGCTGATGGTCACCGAGACGCCGCTCGCCGCGCCGCCCGCGGACCACACCCAGATCGCGTAGCCGGCCTTCCCGCCTGGGTGCACACCCGACTTGGTACTGAGGGCCTGGACCTCCAGGCAGAGCTGCGGCGCGGATTTGGTGCCGGTCGGGCTGGGGCTCGGGGAGGGGCTGGAGGAGCCGGATCCCGTCGGGCTGGGGGAGGGCGAGGCCGAGGCTGATCCCGAAGGGCTGGTGCTGGGGCTGCTGCTAGGACTGCTGCTGGGGCTGGACGAGGCGCTGCTGCTCGGGGCCGCCGAGGCACTGTCCGTGGCCTTGGGGGTGGGGCTGCTGCTGGCCTTGGGGGTGGGGCTCGCGGTGGCCGAGGCGGTGGCGCTGGCCGAGGCCGTGGCGCTGGCCGTGGCCGTGGCGCTGGCCGTGGCTTTGGCGGTCGAGGACGCGCTCGCGCTGGCCGACGGGGAGGCGGAACTGCTGGCCTTGGACGCCGGGGCCTTGGGGGCGGGAGTCTTGGACGCCGGGAGCGAGACCGCGTCCAGGATGACCGCGGACTGCCCCGCCGGCACCGTGCGGGCCGCGGACGTAGTGGCAGGGGGCTGGCCGCAGACGCTGGGCGCGTTCACCGCGCTGGTGTCCCCAGCGCTCAACGTGCTGGCCTCGGCAGCGGTGCCGCCGCCCAGGAGACCGCCCATGATGGTGGACGAGACGATGGCCGCGCCCGCCACGATGCCGAACGCAGAAGATGCGGATCGGGCAGATCTCATGGCCGCGCCTTCATCGCCATGCTCATCTTCGTCGAGACCTCGCGTGTCCTTCGACTAGTCAGATCGCCCGTGCGCGGAAACCATTCCCTGCTGTCGGCGATCAACACCTGTGCCCAGACCGACCCCCCGTGAACATCCCGGCTCACCTGCCTCATGGCCAGAATATCGGCAGGGCAAGTCCCGATCCGGGCGATGTCATGACTTATCGGGCGGCCGGCCCGGCTGGCTCGGTCGCCGGCTCGCTGCCGCTCGGCTGCCTGGCGGGCGCTGGTCCGGAGGGGCTGCGGACCAGCCGATTTCCTGGCCGCGGACGCGACGGCGAGGAGCCCGGGCGGGCGGAAGCTCCGCGGTGCGTGTGCAGCGTCCACGGGGGGTTAGACGGCTGGCCCATGAGTTCGGTTCCCGCCGCGGTGGTGGTATTTCGGGCTTCGAGGTTGACGCTGACCGGCTGCAGCCGGGCCCGCCGCGGCGTCAGAATCCCGGAATTCGCCGCACGTTCACGTCGCCGGCGGTCAGTCGTAGTGCCTCAGGTGCGGCCACAGCGTGTGCCAGCCGGCGTGCGGGCCGGTGCAGACGCCGATCTGCAGGTCAGTCCAGTCGTTGTTCACGTGGTAGGGGGCGTGGTAGGTGGTGAGCAGGCGGCAGCTGGCGAAGTAGGGCCGCAGCTGGCCGAGCGCGTCGACCACGAGCACGGTCCGGTCGGAGGCGCGGCCCGGACCCCACATCCAGTAGGTGTTGTGGCCGGACAGCACGGGTGGCAGGTGGTCGGCTGAGCCGAGGACGTCGAGCGCGCCGGCTTCTGCGTAGGCTCCGGTGAAGATTGAGGTGGGCGCCTGGCCGGCCCGCGCCAGGGCCGCGTCCCGCGCCGCCACCGCGCTGGTGAGCTGCGGCCAGCCGATCGTGTCCCCCAGAGAGCTCTGCTGAGAAGAAACCGGCAGGTCGTGCACGTCACCGACCGGAAGTATGGGGAGCACGCTGGGCAGCGCCACGGCCACGCCAACGAGGGATGCGGCGACGATCAGCCATCGCCGCCCCCGCGGCCGGCGCCCGCGGGCGATCCACCGCTCGGCCGCCAGGGCGCCCGCGGCCAGCACCGCCGGTGCCACTCCGTCGGCGTAGTACACCTTGCCCGGTACCCAGGCCAGCACGTAGACGAGGACGAGGCTGGCGGTGATGGCGAGGAACCGCAGCTCGGAGGTCCGCCAGAGGACGACGAAGCCCGCGACGATGAGCGGGGTCACCAGCAAGCCCAGGTAAATGAGCTGGGCGGGCACCGCGCCAGCGTAATTGCCCGGCGAGGTGTTCTGCTTGTGCAGGGCGGCGGACATGGCCAGCTGCGGCCACCCGTGCGTGGCCTGCCAGATGAGGTTCGGCGCCCAGATGACCGCGGCGATGCCGGCGCCGAGCCATGGCCACCTGGTCCACAGCACCGGGCGCTGCATCGAGGCGAGCAGGCCGACCGTGAGGCAGATCAGCAGCAAGATGACCAGGTTGTCGGCCTCGAGCCCGAGGCCGGCCACGACCCCCGCACCCAGCCACCAGTGCGGCCGGTGTTTGAGCAGTGCCATGGTGACGCACAGCAGGACGGCCGCCCAGGCGAGCAGGTCCAGCGGCGTGGTGTTGCCGATGTGGACGGCGCCGAGGAGGACCGGAGCGCACGCCATGATGAAGGCCGCGAGCACCCGGCCGAACCGGCCCGCGCCGAACAGCGCCGCGAGCTTCGCCGTCATGACCACGATCGCTCCGCCGGCCAGCGCCGGGATGATCCGGATCGCGGTCGGGCTGACCCCGAGGATGCCGGTGATCCGGGTGAGCAGCGGGCCGATCGGCGGCTGATCGACATAGCCGAGGGCGAGGTGGTGCCCGGCCACGATGAAGTACAGCTCGTCTTGCAGGAAGCCGTAGCGGCCGCTGAGCGCGAGCTCGACCGCGACGAACACCGCAGCGATTACCCACGCCAGGACCGGCACTCGGCCGGAGTGGGAAACCGGCATCTGCGCAGCCGGCGGGCCCACCACGGTGGCGGCACCAGGGGTGGGGACAGCCTCAGGAGTGGGGACGGCGGAGCCGTCGGGCTGATCCATGGCGAAGCCTCCTGCCGCGTGTGGTGCCGGGAAGTTCCCGGCAGGCACATGCCTGCCGGACGTCTGGCCCCCCAGCCCGCCGCCCTGGCGAAACTGCCGGGAAGGCTGGTCGGATGGCTGGTCGGATCAATGGCTGGTCGGATCAACCGTAAGGACGCTGACAGCCACGGCGCATCAGCCAGCGGGTGGAGTCTGGCACATCAGCCAGTGGGTGGAGTCTGCTGCGACGCTGGCTTGTTGCCGAGGGGCTTGGTCAGCCGGTGCTTCCTCGAATAGCAGGAGCCAGGCAACGTTCACGCCAACGAACACCAGGATGCTCAGAAGCACCGCCTCCACACGCACCGGTGTGGCGTTAAGACCGAGGCTGCCGACGATGCGGGGCGCGATCGCCAGCAGCCCGATCAGGGCATAGAGGACGATCGCGAGGATGTAGACGGCCGGGCCGATCTTCCCCACCGCGGCGCCGCGCAGGGCAATCAGAACCACCGCCCCGCCGATCGCGACAATGGCGAGCGATGTCCGCCACAGCGCGGAGCTGCCCGGGTTGACCAAAGCCAGCAGGCTCATGAGCCCGGGCAGCGAGAAATGCAGCGCCACTCCGTAGGCACGCCGCCGGGCTAAGGCGCTTCCCCGCCACTCAGCGTGACGCGTCGGCACCACGATGAGCCACAGGCCCAGCAGTGTGAAGCACACCGCGGAGAAGGAAAGGTAGAAGTCTGTCAGCACGAGTTCCTCCTTCTGGCATTGTGCGCTCCGTGCGACCACCGCGCTCGCGCGCTTCGGGGCCATGCGGGCCGTGTCGGCCCCAGCGCACCTGGCAGGCGTAGCGGCGGCTGCAGGCAACGTGTGGTTCACGTGGAGGTTGCCGTCAGCGGCCCAGGCAGGTCGGTCACGGCTACCTGCGCACTGCGCGGGCGGCCTGGCTGGGCCGGGTTTAGGGGGTGATCTGCTGTGTGCGTGCGGCGCAGTCGGCGGCGCGCTGCAGCAGCACGGTGCGTTCGGGGATGTTCCTGGTGAGCGAGGCTGCGCGGCGGAACTCGGCCGCCGCTTCGTCATGGCGGCCCAGTCGGTTCAGCAGATCGCCGCGCACGTTCGGCAGGTGGTGGTAGCCGGCCAGCGCGGGTTGGGCGGCCAGCGCGGGTTGGGCGGCCAGGCCATCGATGATCTCCAGACCGTCGCCGGGCCCCCAGGCCATCGCCACCGCTACGGCACGGTTCAGTTCCGCGACAGGGGAAGGCGTGAGCCGGGCCAGGGCCTGGTAAAGCGCGGCGATGCGCGTCCAGTCGGTCTCACCCGGCGCGTGCGCCTGGGCATGACACGCGGCAATGGCGGCCTGCAGGACATAGGGTCCTGGCGGCCTGCCGAGCCGCTCGGCCCGGAGCAATGCGGCGAAGCCGCGCCTGATCAGCAACTGGTCCCAGCGGCCGCGGTTCTGTTCGGGCAGCGGAACCGGCAAGCCGGCCTGATCCGGCCGGGCCGTCAGACGTGACGCCTGGATCTCCTTCAGCGCGACCAGCCCGTGGACTTCGGGTTCGGCAGGCATCAGCCCGGCCAGCACGCGGCCCAGGCGCAGCGCCTCGGTGCAGAGCGCGGGCCGCATCCAGCTGGCTGCTGCGGCAGGGCCTGCTGGACGAATTGCACCTGCTGGTATTCCCGGTCGTGCTCGGCTCCGGCAAGCGCCTGTTCGGCGACGGCGGCGGAAAACTGCCGCCGAAGCTCACCGGCTCGGCGACCTTCGAGACCGGCGTCGTGCATCTCACCTACGCCAGGGCATGACCCAGTGGCGGCCGTCCGGCCAGGGCTCCGCAGTCGGGAGCCCTGGCCGGACGAAGCCGGGCGTCCCGGGTAGCCGACGCGAGGCTCGTGCCCCGGTTCCGGCCCAGAAGCCAATCGTCGCGCGCCAAGAGCTGATGACAGCCTCGCCCGGACTTGTCGCCCGCGAAGCTCTCGTCAGCCATCGCCAGACAAATGCGGCGAAAAGGCTGGCGCCGCCCAGCGGCCTGCTGCGACCCGCGCTGGGGCAGCCGCCGGTGTATCAGCACGGGCCGGCTGGGCTCTGTCGAGGAGGAAGGGCCACCAGGCTCCGCTGATCGATGGAACTGGGATGGGCCCTTCCGGGGAGGTCCCATGGCTACCACCGAACAGCCCGATCGGCCTGAAAACGACCGCGCAGCATTGGCTCTACGTGAGGACCGGGGGCGGCCGAGCGCATTACCGCAGCCAGCCGCAACTCCACCGGAGCCGTCTGCGCGACAGAGCCAGCAATCGGAGCACGCTGCCCGCAATCGGCTGCGCGGCTACAGTGCCCTGCTGATCACGCTCATCGCCGCGATGGGGGCGATAGTGACCTGGCGAGCCGAAGTGGCCGCCACCAAGGCGGCCGAGCTTACCCAGCGCGGTGTTGTCATCGAGATCAACCTTGGCGCGGAGCAGAGCCAGGATCGCGTCCAGGCCATGGGTGAAGCGGCGGATGTGACGCGGGTACAGCAGCTTCTGGATGAAAGGGACCTGCTCGGTGAAGAACTGTCGCTAGCTCCAGCAGGACCGGCGAAGGTCCAGCTCAAGACCGACTACGGTGTCGCTTACTGGGTCGCCGAATGGCAATTGCGGAACGACTGGCCAGACAACTTCTATCTCAGCAACGCCCGCACCGCGCCAAGCTACAATATCGCCCGCCGCACTGCCGACCTGGTGGCAGAGTCACGAATACCGACCAACTCGGCAGCCTTCTTCGCTCAAGCCAGCAACCAGCAGAACATCAGGCGCAATCTTCTGCTCCAGGACATCGGTCTGGTCATCGGGCTGGCGTGCGCCACCGTGGCCCACCAGCTGGCGCGCCGCGGGCGCCTGCAAAGGTTCTGCGCCGCGGCGGGAACCGCTATTCTCGTCCTCGGCCTCGCCGCGTTCCTGGTCCTCGAGGTGTGACATGGAAGATCTTCGCGACCCCGTTGAGACTCTGCGCGATGCCGAAGAGGTTCAGGAGCACGCGCCCAAGGTGCGGATCACGCTCCTCATCCTGGCGATCACCATTCTCGGCACCGTTGCGGCGGTAATGGCTTCGCTGGCGGATGTTCAAGCGGCCACGACCCAGCGGCAGCAACAAGTACAGGCACTGAGTGCCCAGCAGGATCAGGGCGCGGAGGCGGCCGATCTGTCCGCCTACACCGATAACAACAACCAGGCGCAGCTGGACTTCGAGCGGGATGCCGCCTGGTGGATCAATCGGAAAAGCGTGCCTGCCCAGGCGGTGCACACCATGCGGACGATGTGGCTGGCTCGCTCGCAAGCCTGGAACGGGGCCATCTCGGCCGCGGACAGGGGTTACTGGACAATGCTCGCCGCCGCCCAGCGCAACGAGGAGCTGGCGACCGTGAACGGCCAGGCCGTGGCGGCGTGGCGAGACAAGGAAGACGGATACATCACCGGCGCGGCTGTCCTGGCGGTAGCGCTGTTTCTCGTCGGGCTCGTCCTGGCCACCGAACAACGGTCCAGCCGGCGGGTTTTTGTCGGCACGGCCATCCTTCTCGCCCTGTTCGCCAGCGTCCGCGTGACCCAGACCTATGCCCGGGGGGTGCCTGTCATCTCCGCGCACACACTCAGCGCATACGTCACTGGCCAGCGGGCCCTCAACGAAGGCGACTATCAGACGGCAGCTCGGTCTTTCACGCAGGTCGTCAAGCAGCGGCCGGTCACTCCCGAAGCGTGGCTCGGCCTGGCCAACGCACTCAGCGATAAGGCGTTCCCCAGCCCTCCGAGCCTGCGGCGCGCGATCGTCGCCTATCGCCGCGTGATAGCGGAGGGCGGGGACTCCTTGGACGTGGAAAACGGCCTGGCCTTCGATGAACTTCTCGTAGGCCAGATTCGGGCCGCACGGCGGGATATCGCCCTGGCCTTGCAGACCCGGAAAGACGTCAACTGGTCCTATGCGGAAGGTACCCTCGCCGAGATCAACATGGTCAGCGGCGATTCGGCTGCCGCATTCAATGACCTCGATGCTGCGGTCAGTAAAGTCAAGCAGCTTGACACGCAATCCGCAGAAGACTTCTTCGCCAGCTTGCGTAATGACCAAGCCTACTTCTCCACGACAGGACTCCCGCGCGCTCGCTGGCGGCCTTTCTACGCCCGCGCGGAAAGCATGGAGGCGAGCCTTGACGCCCTGTACCAGACAATGCCTGGCCCCCGTGGTAACGCGACGCTAAGCGGCCTGCGGGTAACGTATTACGATATCGACCCAAGCGGCGGCCAGGGACTCATCCGCCTGCATTTCGCGTACGCCGGCTTCCAGAAGGGGATCTTCAGCCTGCGGACTTATGATGACCATGATGGGCAGTATGAATTGCTCGAGCTATCGTCGGCCACGAGGACGGACGCCTGGTCCTGGCATAGCGCCGGCGGCTCATTTACCTGGTACGTTCCCCTGACGGCTGCTAAAGGAGATAAATATCAGGTCGAGCTGTACTGGAATGGCAACATGCTGGCCCGGGCAGCGGTGAAGATATGAAAGGTGGGCGGTGGCCGGTGGACGGGCCGGTGGCCGGGCCGGTGGACGGGCCGGTGGTCGCCCGGGGATTTGGCTCGCAGTGCGACGATCTTGCAATACGCGAGTCAGGAAGTTTACGGCAAGCCCGGAGTCTCAGATCTGGAGCGGTATCAGCCGGTCACGCCAGCGAGTTGATCGACCAGCATTGTCAGGCGCGCTTGCTGGTAGTCCGGGCGGAGCCGGCGGGCACGGGTGAGGGTGGCGACGCCGTGCAGAGCGCTCCAGGCAACCTCGGCCAGGGTGTCAGGGTCACGCTCGCCGGCCAGTGGCGTGACAGCTTCCACAAGTTCGGCGAAGGCGGCTTGCAGCTCGCAGGGCGCCTCGAGCCGGCCGAAGGGCAGCTCGGTGTTGAGGGTGAACATGGCGTCGTAGAGGGCTGGATGCTCCAGGGCGAAGGCAACATAGGCCCCGGCGAGGTCTCGTAGCGCGGCTACGGGGGAACCGGCGGCCTCCCGCGCGTTTCGCAGGATGAGGCGCAGTTCAGCGAATCCCTCGACGGCGACCGACTCGATAATGTCCCCTTTGCCGGCGAAGTGGCTGTAAAGAACCGGCTGGCTGTATTCGATCCGGTCGGCCAGCCGGCGGGTGGTGACGGCGTCCCAGCCCTCGGCTTCCGCCAGCTGGCGGGCGGCCGTGACGATGGCCTGGCGCCGGCGGGCCCGGTCGCGCTGTTGGCGCTCGGTGACGGTCATGGCGGTCACTGTAGCACCGCTTGCTGAGCTAGCGCCGCTAGACATATCGTTGCTAGGAGTACTAGCGTCGCTAGAAAGGAAAGAGACCCCCCATGACCTCTGACCACCAGCAGCTCGCTGAGCGCTACCTGGCCATGCTCAACCAGCACGACTCCGACGCCGTCGAGGGCTTCGTGGCTGTCGGCTACATCAACCACAATCCCTTCGTCGAGGATGGCCGCGAAGCCAACCGCGCCTTCTGGGCCGCCTTCTTCACCGCGTTCCCCGACCTCGCCGCCACCATGGACGACCTGATCCAGGCCGGTGACCGGGTGGCCGGGCGCTTCACCTATCGGGCCACCCACCGCGGGCCGTTCTACGGCATTCCCCCCACCGGCCGGCCGATCGAGATGCGGTCGATCGACATCTGGCGGGTTCAGGGCGGCGAGTTCGCCGAACACTGGGACGAACTCAACCTGCTCGAGGTGTTCCAGCAGCTTGGCGTCATCCCCCCATTGGACCTGGCCGCCCCGGAGGTCACGTCATGACCGTCCTCGCTCAGCTGCTCATCGCCGCGGCCCTGGTAGCCACCGCCGTCATCTTCGGCACCGACGTCTTCGCGGCAATCGTGCTCCGGCCTGCCCTCGCCTGCGTGGATGACCGCATCCTGACCGGCGCAACCGGCTACATGCATGACTACGCCGACCGGCGCCTCCCCGTGCCGGGCGCCATAGGGCTGGCCGCCACGGTCTTGGGCACTGCCGTCGCGGCCCTGGCTGGGCACCCCGGCGCCGTCGTGGCCGGTGGCGCGGCAGTGCTCGCCATGGCTGTTTGGCTGCTCATTTACCGGAGCGTCAGCGCCCCCATCAACCGCCAGCTCACTGCTGCCGCCCACGACGGACGCGTCCCAGGTGACGCACGGGCCCTGCAGCGGCAATGGGACCACGTCATCAACGCCCGGGCGGCGTTGCAGACCGTGGTGGTCGCGGCCCTATGCGCCGCGCTCATCCTGTCCTGACGAAAAGGCTGGCCGGCCCGGTCCCGCCTTCCGGGGCCGCCTTCCGGGGCCGCCCGGCAGCACCATGAGGAGGACGTTGTGTCTGAGATAGGTACGGTGCTCCTGCCGGTTGAGTTCCTGCTGACCGGCTTGCGGTGCTTGCCCTGCCCGGAGTCGCTTCGCGGCAGAGGGCTCCTGGTGCTCACGGCTGATCCTGCGCACCGCGGTCAACATGCGGGTCAACATGCGCCTAGCGGCCAGGAACGCCGCCAGCACGGCCCCATCGCCGGAGTAGGCCCGGATCGTGCGAGGGACAGGTTCGACGCCTTCAGGTGAAGACGCCAGGACGGCAGGAGTGCGGTAGGCTCTCCAACGCCCGGAGCGGGTAACTTGGTATGAGGCGTGCAGTCGCGCGTATCACCGCTGTGCACGACCTGAGTTGACCGCCGCTATCGCGAAAGCCCAGGTCAGACAATTAAACACAGGCCCCCTTAGCTCAGTCGGCAGAGCGTCTCCATGGTAAGGAGAAGGTCTACGGTTCGATTCCGTAAGGGGGCTCCACAAAGTAGCAGGTCAGGCCGGTATTCTGATCAGCCTGAGATGGCCTTCAAGATCACCTGACCGTCGGTTGACCGTCGTTCTGGGCGTGGAAAGTTGGCACTCAGCCGCACGGACTGGCTCTCGATGACACGCCGGTCCGCCGCAGCGAAGGCTCTTGTTGAACAGCGGGCCTCGTGCCCTCCGTGGTCGCGTTCGCCGTTGCCCGGGTGGCGGCGGTCATCCAAGAACTTGGACGACCCGACGATCGGCCGAACAGGTTCTGCCCTACCGTCTGGATATGCCTGCTATGAAGCGGCCCACCCCCTAGGACGCGGCCAGCGCCCGCCGGATCCTGCTCGACGGGATAGCCCGGGATACCGGGGTATCCGGGTTGGCGGGCGAGCTAGCGCCGCTGCATCCGCGTGGCAACACCTTCCCCGGCGAGATCTTCCTCCAGGTCGCCGCCGACGCGCTGGAGTGGTGCGGGGCCAGCCGCGCCGACCCGCTGGCCCTGGAAGAGATGCCGGAGCGGTTCCTGCCAGAATGCGCCGTCCGCGGCCGGGAAAACAAGAAGCTTCAGTTCACTGTCCTGGCCACAGCGGCGCGGTGTGGCGGGGCAGAGCCCGACCTGCTCGGTGAGGTCACCTGGTGGCAGACCGACGACTTCTGGCAGTACGCCCTGTGGGCGGCGGTCGCCTATATCCGCGCCGCCGCCAGCCGGGCCGGCGTGCCGGTGCGCCGGGTATGCCAGGAATTGGCCCAGCGCACCGGACTGCAGCCCCGATGAACCCTCACTTGATGCCTGCTGACGAGCCGGGCTCGCGGGGCCTAAGCTAACCGCCTGCCGGACCCGGCAGCAGAGCACCGCAGTGGAGGTGCACGTGGCACGAACCTGGTTGTCGATCCGGGTGGACCTGGTCGAGGGCCACGGTGAGCAGTACTGGCCGCGTCCCGGGCGGAGCTTCGCGGCGGCGCGCAGCCACACTTTCAGGCAGCTCGCCGACGCTATCGACGACGCGTTCGCCCGATGGGACCTGTCCCATCTGCAGGAGTTCACCCTCACCGGCCAGATCAGGCTGTGCCGCCCGGACCGGGACTGGGAGATCGAGGGCGAAATCACCGGGGACTATCAGCGCGTCAAGCTGTCGCGGCTGCGGCCGGGCGAACAGTTCGTGTACGTGTTCGACCCGGGCGACGACTGGACCCACCTGTGCACGGTCGGCGCGCAGCGGATCGACCCGGTCGAGGCGCTTGGGATCCTTCCCGGCAAGCCGCTGCCGTACTGGGGCTGGGGCGACATTCCCGACCAGTACCGCCGCCGGTGGGACGGCGACGACGGCGACTCACCCCAGCCTGCCGACCCCGGGGGCGCTGATCTTCCACCGCTCCGGCCTCACTGGGGGCCCGCCAGCCGGCGGCCGGGGCCCAGGGTGACGGCACTGTAGCCGGGCATCTGCCCACCCCGGCCAGCACCAGCCTGCACCCCCAGACTGTGCCGCCACTGCGGTATACATGTGCGTGGTCGCGGGGAATGGTCACTGTTCGTGGCGGCCTGGCGGTGTTACTTCGGTCGGGTTTCCGCGTCCCAGGTTGGCTACCGTCGTCAGGGCAGGCAAGCTCAGGACATGGAAACAGGAGGCCGCGCGTTCGTGACCGTGGACGTGCACTACCTGAGTTCCGGGGGTGCACGGGCAGCGGCCGTGGTGGCTGCTGATGCCCGCTTCTACGAGGTAGTGGCGGAACGCACTGAAGACGTGGCGGAGGTGCTGCCGTACCGGCCTGGTGAGTTCTATCTGCGTGAACTCCCGCCGATCCGTGCGGTCCTGAGCGGGCTGAGCGGTCTGGGCCTTCTGGTGGTCGACGGTTATGCCGACCTTGACCCCGGCGGCCGGCCCGGCCTTGGTGCGTACGCGCACGCCGAGTTCGGCATCCCGGTGATCGGCGTGGCCAAGACCGCGTTCCGCACCGCTACCCATGCCGTGCCCGTGCTCCGCGGAACGTCGGCGCGCCCGTTGTTTGTCACCGCGGCCGGGATGCCCCGCGACGAAGCGGCGGAGCTGGTGCGGCACATGGCCGGACAGCACCGGCTGCCCGACGCGATACGCCGCGCCGACACACTCGCACGCACGAGCCTGCCCGCCGCCGAACTCACTGGCAGGCAGCACGGCTGACCAAGCGCGGATCGCGGCAGATGGGGGCGTCTGGCCCCATCGCGCGCGCGTGAACGCCGCTACCCACTGCTCGCTAGTGAGGCGGGCTGATCTTACGCGCGACAGCTCTCCAAGTGGAGCATTGACGGAGGAACTAGGGAAGCTCCGCTCATCGGCAGACCCGGTAAGGCACGGACGGCGGTGCCGGGCTGTCTTCGCTGTCAGGCGGCGTGGGGTGCGAGTTCGACGATGAGGTCAGCATCGAGGGCAGCGCTGATTCGCTCCAGCAAGGGAATCGTGGGAACCACGCCGCCGGCTTCCAGGCGCGAGAGAGCAGGCTGGGTCATGTCGGCGCGGGCAGCCAATTCGACCTGGGACAGTCCCAGGGCCAAGCGGCGTTCCCGGACGGCCTGGCCGATCAGGAACGCCCGCCGGGCCTCGGCGTATCCCTCGCGGTACTCCTCACTGTCACGGCGCCCGGCGGCGAGTTCCTCGTAGGAGGAGTGCGGTGTGGTCATGTCAGTTCACCTCCCGGTCAAACACCTGGTGAGCGGCGCCGTGTTCGGCTTCGCAGATCTTCTGGGCATGCAGTGCGCGGGCTACCTCAGCAGTCTCGGCGCTGCGGGTCTTGGGAAACACCGTCAGTAGGATCACCCGCCGGCCCGGTGCCAGCCAGTAGGTGACCCTGGTCTGCTGGCGTAACAGGTGGAACCTCAGTTCCCTGACCTTCCCTCCCAGGTGGCGGGCGTAAGGCTCGCCGAGATCTTCGGCGTGCTCAGCAAGCAGGCCGACGAGGAAGTCAACGCGGCCGAAGTCGCGGTCGCTCAGCCCGGCCAGCCAGGACCGCACTTCGGGCTCGAGCTCAACTTCGTAGAGGCCTGCCATGCATCCAATGCTATATGCATCGTGTGCTATGGCCAAGCATGCGGTCAGGTGCCGGAGGCCATGTAGGCGGCCAGGATGTAGTTCGGGTGACGGTCGAGGTTCTTGCGGGCCCGGTCGTACCGCATCGTGGTGCGCGGATCAGCGTGCCGTGCGGCGATCTGGACATCGCGGAGGTCCACACCTGCGTCGAGCATGGTCGTGACGAAGGTGTGGCGGAGCATGTGCGGGTGCGGCCTGGAGATCCGCACCCCGGCGGCTTCGGCGAGGCGCCTCAGGCGGCGGGTGGCGGCGTGGCGATCCATCCGCGCGCCGCGGCTGTTGAGCAGGATCGGACCCCGGGCACGGGGGCCGATCGCCTGGTCGATGGCGCGGCCGACGGCTGGCGGCAGCGGGACCAGGACGACCCTCGTGCCTTTGCCGCATACGCGCAGTACGCGGTGACCGTGTTCCTCGCCCAGGTCGGCGATATCCGCGCCGGTGGCTTCGAAGATCCGCAACCCGAGCAGGCCGAGCATCGCTACCAGCGCGAAGTCGCACGGGCTCGACGATTCCCGGGCGGCGGTGAGTAACGCCTCGAACTGCAGGTGGGTGAACCCCAGCGTTGGCGATTCTGGCGGGACGGAGGGCCGGCGGACATGCTCGGCGGGTGAGTGCTCCAGCAGGCCATCAATGACGCAGGTCCGGTAGAACCCGGCGGTGACCGAGAACCGCCGTGACACCGTCGAGGGCTTGAACCGGCGGATCTCCTGCATCCACCGGACATACAGCTCCAGGTGCGGGCGGCGTGCACCCAGGGGGTCCAGGTTACGTTCTGTGCACCAGGCCACGTAACAGCGCAGGTCAGACTCAGTGTGGTAACGGGAAGCGCCCTTGAAACGGGCCAGGTAAGCAGCCACCGCCAGCCACAGCTGGTCAGTGAACGGCACCGGGTGATCGGACGGGACGGACGGCAGGTCGGTGAAAGTCATCATGCCAAGACACTGCGACCGTTTCGCCTCGTCGCCAAGGTCGCAAGGCCTGTACCAGGCGCGGCATTTGCGGACGTTCCATGGTTAACCGTTCTGGATAGTTATGCATCCCAGCCGGGCACATCGGCACCCGACACGGTGTCCTCCGCCGGTAGATGCGTGACGGTCGTCCGCCAGCTGATCTGCCTGGTTGCCTTCGTCAACACATTGATCGCCGTATGTGGCGGTGCCCAAGGAATGGTTGCTTGCATCAATGCTGTCTAAGCGGTGGGCATGAGGGTCGGGGACGTTCCGGCTGGGGGCGGTGCTTTCAGTGTCCGGCCTGAATGCTGGGATCTGTGAGGGCGGGTGCGTCCGCTGCGGCTTGTCTTAGGAACATCGTGGCCCTGGTGATTGTCTTTCCGATGGGGTTGCCCGCTAGCTCGGCTTGATAGGCGCTGTATCTGTTCATCTCCCATGACTGCCCACGTGGGGAAAGCGACGCCACCGCCGGTTCCGGCACTGGCTTCCAGGTCCAGGCCGTGACGCGCCTCCCGGCTGAGTCGGTTCCGACCACGCTGGGTTGGATGAACTCGGCAAGATCGGCCTGGCCGCCGATCTGATTGCGGACGAAACGCAGCCCGGCCAGTGTTCCCTCAACGTGCTGGCGCTCCGCGGGCGCCTGGCCGGCCAGCACGGCGTCGTAGGCGTCCAGATGGTGGCGCACCAGCGTGGCGTCGACGATGGTGACCCACCACACCGCCTCGCTGATCAGCGTGAACGCCCGCGGCTGGTCGCGTGCGCTCATCCGGGCCAGCCGTTTGCTGGTGTCGTTCATCGCGGTGATCGACCACCGCAGGGCACTGGTCCCGGTCTTCAGATCACCAGAATGCTGACGGTTCCAGGCGGCGCGGCAGGAGGGAGAGCAGAACCGGGCGTGCTCGCGACGCGGCACGAACGAGGTGCCGCACCGCTCACAGGGCCGGGTATCAGCCACCAGTGGTTCTCCATCGTGAATGCTCGTGGCGCACCGCTGGGCGGCGCCACCCGGCCGGTAAGGAACCTCCCCGCCTGCAGGGGTCCTGCCTGGCGCCGAACCACCGATCTCACCAGTATCAGCGTCGGTGGAGGCCGTCGGCCTAGCGCCGGGGGCACCCCGCCGGCCCGCGCCGGGGGTGGTCTGTTCGCGCAGCAGGTCAGGGCGCCGTCAGATCACAGCCGACGGCGTGAGTTCACTTTCTAGCCATCCTGCGTTCACTTCTCGTTCATTTCTAAGTCGCCGGGGCGTTGCCTGGTCTGGGTAATTTCCCCGCAAAGCAGCAGGAACGCGGCCCGCCGCCACGTGCTGGGCAGGCGCATGAGCGGCGGGGGTATTGCCGTGACCGACACCCGGGCCAGGGACCTGATCGCCGAGCTGGACGAGGCGTCGCTGAGCAGGTTCCACCTGCGGGCGGTGCTGGCGTCGGGGATGGGGTTTTTCACCGACGCCTACGACCTGTTCGTCATCGGGGTTGCCTCGGCACTGATCACCAAGGACTGGAACCTGAGCTCGGGTCACCTGGCCCTGCTCAACTCCACCATGCTGTTCGCCGCGTTTATCGGTGCGTTCGTGTTCGGCCGGTTCGCGGACGTGATCGGCCGCAAGCACGTGTACTGGGTGGTCGCCGCGATCACCATCGCTGGGGCACTGGGATCGGCGCTGGCACCGTCGTACTGGGTGCTGATTGGCTTCCGGTTCGTGCTCGGGTTCGGCGTCGGCGGGGACTACCCGGTCAGCGCGGTGATGGTCAGCGAGTACGCCAACCGCAAGGACCGCGGAAAACTGGTCGGGATGGTGTTCGGCACCCAGGCGCTCGGGCTCATCGTTGGCCCGCTGATCGCGCTGTCACTGCTGGGCGCCGGGTTCAGCAACGACACCGTCTGGCGGGTCCTGCTCGGCCTGGGCGCACTGCCCGCCGCCGCGGTGATCTACCTGCGCACCCGGATGCCCGAATCACCGCGCTACCAGGTCCAGGTCCAAGGCAAGGCCAGGCAGGCCGCGAACCGGATGGCCGGCTTCACCGGCGGCCAGGTCCGCGCAAACGGGTCCAGCGAGGCGCCGCAGCAGATGGGGCTGCGGGCATTCCTCACCAACCGCCACTGGCTGATCATGCTGGCCGGAACGGCGGGCACCTGGTTCCTGCTCGACTATGCCTACTACGGCAACACCATCTCCACCCCGCAGATCCTTTCCCTGATCTCACCTACCGCCTCCACCATGACCAAGATCGCCCTCCAGCTCGCCATCTTCACGGTCGCCGCCGTGCCCGGGTATGTGCTGGCGATCGCCCGGCTGGATCGGATCGGGCACCGTCGGCTTCAGCTGGTCGGGTTCGCGATGATGGGCCTGTGCTTCCTGGTCATCGCGGCGATACCGGGCATGACCACCATGGTGGTGCCATTCCTGCTGGTGTACGGGGTGAGCTACTTCTTCACCGAGTTCGGCCCGAACATGACCACGTTTGTCATGCCCAGCGAACTGTACCCGGTCACCATGCGCGCCACCGGGCACGGCATCTCGGCCGGCATCGGGAAACTCGGTGCCTTCATCGGCGTCTTCCTGTTCCCCCTGCTGAACGACTGGTTCGGGCTGCGCGGCACCCTGCTGCTCACCGCCGGAGTAGCCGCACTCGGCTTCGCGCTCACCCGGGTCCTGCCCGAACCGGCCGGGCGCAGCCTGGAAGACATGCCCACCAGCACACGTGAGGCAAATCCCCCCGCACTGCGAGTGGCCGAGGACCCGGCATCCGCTGCCTGAGAACCTCATTTACCGCGTGCCGTCAGTCAGCACCGCCACTATCGATCCCTGGCAAGTTATCGCCGGCATTCGGCTTGGCCGTCATAACTAAATGACGCCGTTGAGTCAGCGCTGACTGCAGCCATTGGAGCCCCGATGGAATATGCCAAGCAACGTATGAGTATCCGCTCGGGCAACGTCCGCTATTCGGCAGAATCGGATGTCTGCCAGGGGTTGGGGTCGAAGACTGGCGGTCTTGGAAGTCTCGGCTGATGTCAACCAAGGGTTCCCGGCTGGTAGCAGTGGCGAGTGGCCTGGCTCGCGGGGACATGGACCGCGGTCGGCTTTCTGACTGATGTGGGTCCGGTTAATGCCGGCGCAGGCGCGTGGGCTTGTGGCTGTCACCTCGTCGCCTGTAGGTTCCAGGTCGTGTGGCTATTGCGCTCCGAGGATGGGCAGGCCGTGGTACTCGGTGAAGTCCTCGTAGTCTTTGAGGTTCAGGGTGGCGAGCGGCGCTTCGTAGGCGAGGCAGCAGGCCGCGATCCACATGTCGTTGACTGGGCGGGGCCGCCCGCGCTGGCTGGCGGCTGCGGACAGGCGCCCCCAGATGGCGGCAACCGCCTCATCGCCGGGCAGGACAGGTATGTCAGATAGCCAGGCCGCCAGTTCCCCGCGGCGGTGGGTGCCCCAGCGGCGGATCTCGGCCCACTTGGCCAGCTCACCGAATGTGATGAAAGTGATCAGCGGTTCGCGGCCGATCAGGCGCGCGGCCAGCGGCCCCGTGAGCTTGCGCCGGTGGAGTAACGAGGCAACGTCGGTGTCGAGGATAACTGGCTGCATGGCGGCGGTCAGGCGAGGTCGCGGTGGCGCTCGGCGTAGGTGAAGACGAGGAACTCCTCGAGTTCCTCGTCGGAATCGAAGATGTCAGCGGCGAGGTCGTCGAGGGACTGGATCGGCCTGGCGTTCTTAGCTGCCAGCAGTTCAGCGGCCGACAGGTGTGGCCGGGGTGGCGTACCCGCCGAACTGTCTGCGCCGGATGTGCTCACCGGGACCTCCGCAGGTTGGAACTATGGCACCTCTCCAGCATAAGCCGGCCATGGCATGATCGCGTTAGGTCCCCATCTGCGGCTGGCGGGGGGCCGGATTGCCCTCGTGGGAACTTGCCGTCCTGAAGCAGGGAGAAGGCGGGGGGTTCAAATTCGCCTGGCGATTGAGGAATACCAGTTCAGCGTCGCGTTCCAGTCTCACCTGCACGCGCAGCAAGATCATATGACCGTCATCTGACCGTCGGCCTGGCCGTGACCGCCCGACACCCGGCCTCATGCACCGGCCCGGAACGGAACATGCCGTCTCCTTTGACCCCTCCGGTCACCTGGGCGCGACCTGAGTCTCGCCGCCGCCTCATTCCGGCCCCCGTGGCAGGTCACGGCAGCGCCCTGCCCGTCGGATGCAGTTCGGCGGCCACCCCAGCACCGGGCAGTGAACCCAGGGCGTTGTGGATGGTAAGGAGAAGGTCTACGGTTCGATTCCGTAAGGGGGCTCCAGGTTGTGAGTTTTTTTCGAACATGACACCGGGTGCCTCCTTCGGGCAAGTGGCATTTGAGTGGCAAACGCCAGTAGGACGGGTGCTAGTGGTCGCGCCCGTTAATTCGTCGGGGGTGGCGGGTCGAGCCAGGCCGTAGTGTCGCCGAGGTAGAGGCCGCAGGCGCAGTCGAGGGCTTCCTGCGGGGTGCCGGCTGGGTAGCCGCTGGGCAGGACGGACGTCTCGTAGTCGTCGTGGCTGGCGCGGTAGATGGCGAAGCCCCAGGTGCTGGCCGATCCGGCGTAGCGGAGCCGGAACAGCGGCAAGGTGGTGCCGTCGGGGAGCTGGCCGGCGACGTAGGCGAACTCGCCGTGGTAGCGGACGGTGATGCTGGCGAGCTGGGGCCACCGCTCGCGTGCCCGGGCGGCCAGCCGCTGGCGCAGCGAGGTCTTGGTCGACTCAGGTGGCCTGGCCATATGGCCATCGTGCCCTACCTGCCTGGCTGCACCATGGAGCGCATGCTTCCCAGCCCTTATGTCGTATGCCTTGGCGATGCTGAGCGCGCTGAGCTGGAGTCGGTGTCCCGGCGCTCCTCAGCGCCTTTCCGCCTGGTATTGCGGTCACGGATCGTGCTGCTCGCCGCGGCAGGCACGGCGAACCAGTTAATCGCGGAGCGGCTGGGCATCTGCGAGGACACGGCCCGCAAGTGGCGGCGCCGGTACTGCGAGCAGGGCATCGAGGGACTGGCCGACGCACCGCGTCCCGGCAGGCCGCGCGTGTTCCCCGCCCGTGTGGTGGCCGGGGTCAAGGCCCTCGCGTGCGAGATGCCCGCCGCGAGCGGAACGCCCCTGGCCCGCTGGACCTGCCCCGAGCTGGCCCGCCACACGGCAGCCAGCGGCATCGCTCCCGCGCCCTCGGCGTCCACCGTGCGCCGCTGGCTGGACGACGACGCCCTGAAGCCATGGCAGCACCGGTCGTGGATCTTCCCCCGCGACCCGCACTTCGCCGTCAAGGCCGGACGCGTCCTTGACCTCTACCAGCGGGAATGGGAAGGACAGCCGCTCGGCGAGGACGAGTACGTCCTCAGCGCCGACGAGAAGCCCGGCGTCCAGGCCCGCATGCGCATCCACCTGCCGCTCCCGCCAGGGCCGGGGCGGGCGATGCGGGCCGAGAGCGAGTATCACCGCTTCGGCACCCTCGCCTACCTGGCCGCCTACGACGTCCACCGCGCCCAGGTCATGGGCCGGTGCGAGCCGACCACCGGCATCCGGCCCTTCACCGCGCTGGCAGACCAGGTGATGCAGGCCGAGCCGTACGCCTCGGCGAGGCGGGTCTTCTGGGTCGTGGACAACGGTGCCTCGCACCGGAACTGGGCAGCGGCAGCCCGGCTCAGCGACGCCTACCCGAACGCCCTGATGGTCCACCTGCCCGTCCATGCGTCCTGGCTCAACCAGGTCGTGCGACACGAAGTCGCATGTAGATAGCGGTATTTATCAAAGGAGGGTTGGCTGATGTCAACGGCGTAATACCCGGTCCAGTGCGCAAAGGACCGTCCCTGCCCTGGCGTGCGCCGCGGGTGACTGCGGGGTGCGAAGCCCGGGGAAATGCCCAAGGGCTCCTGTTCCATCCGGGGGCTACAGGCTGGGGAAGGCCGGACGGGTGAACGTGAGTGAATCCTCGATGACGCCTCGTCATTAGCACTCTCGCCGGTGGGTTGCGTCAGGCGGGAGAACAGGGGCCGGCCGCTGGAAGGCGGCGGGTGCCGGCTGGGGGAATCTGGCCAGCCGGGAGCGCACCACTGTCCCCGGGGTTCAGAGGACGCCCACCCCGGCCGTATCTATCGCATGCGGAACGTGACAACCCCGATGGGGTCCGGCTGGTATCTGCCGGTAGGCCGACCGTGAGGAAAGCGGAATCCCCCAGCGGGCGCAGGAAGACCCGGGAAGCGAATGCCGGTGGCCGAAAGGCAGCAGGAAACCGGGAACCGGGTGCTGGCTCCTCCGCCAGCGGTTCCCGCATAACTGGCCGGATAGGGCTGCTGCCCGGCCTGAAAGGGCGCTGACGCGGGTCTGGTGAGCCTGCGGGGACAAGATCGTCAGGACGCCCGAACCGAGGGACAAGTTGGACACCGATCAGGTGAACGGACCTGAGGACGATGGCCTGGACTGGGACTAGCGTGGACTGGGGCCAGGCCGAGGAACACGTACGGCGGCTGAGACGGCGGATTTTCGCGGCATCGCAGGCCGGGGACCTTGCCAAGGTCCGCAACCTGCAGAAGCTGATGCTCCGCTCCCGCAGTAACGCTCTGGTGAGCGTGCGGCGGGTCACGGAGATCAACGCTGGCCGCCGCACGGCCGGGGTCGACGGGCGCATCGTGCTTGCAGGCTGGGAGAAGGCCGATATGGCCGCCTGGCTGCAGCGCGGCGCGGCCGTGTGGAGGCCCCTGCCGGTCAAGCGGGTGTATGTGCCTAAAAGCAACGGGCGCCGCCGCGGGCTCGGAATCCCGGTGATCGGCGACAGGGCGCTGCAGGCCCTGGCGCTGAATGCGCTGGAGCCTGAATGGGAAGCCCGGTTCGAGCCGAGGTCATATGGCTTCCGGCCGGGCCGGGGCTGCCATGACGCGATCGTGGCTATCCACACCACCGCCGTCCGCAGGGACGCCAGGCGGCTGTGGGTGCTCGACGCGGATCTGGCGGCGGCTTTCGACCGGCTCAGCCACCAGCACATCCTCACCTCACTGGGCACCTTCCCCGCCAGGGGACTGGTCCGCCAGTGGCTCAAGGCGGGCGTGCTGGAAGACGGCCGGCTCACCCTCCCCGGGGAGGGTGTTCCCCAGGGCGGGGTAATCAGCCCGTGCTTGATGAACGTGGCATTGCACGGCATGGAAGAAGCTGCCGGGGCCCGCTACTACACGCTGGGCAATGGTGCCCTGCGCGCGGACCGCGGCAGCCCCATCCTGGTCCGCTACGCTGACGACCTCGCGGCCTTGTGCGCGTCCCGCGCGCAGGCCGAGCAGGTCAAGGCACGGCTTGCCCGGTGGCTGGAACCCCGGGGACTTGCCTTCAACGAGGACAAGACCAAGATCGTCCACCTCAGCGAGGGGTTCGATTTCCTGGGGTTCAATATCCGCCGCTACCCTAACGGGAAGCTGCTGACCAAGCCGAGCAAGGATGCGCTGCGGCGGATCCGGAAACGGCTGTCCGCAAGAGGCCAGGGCCCTGCGAGGGGCCAACGCCGACGCGGTGATCGCCAGGCTCAACCCGATCATCACCGGGTGGGCCGCCTACTACCGGATCGGGGTCTCCAAGCGCGCCTACAGCGCGCTGGACGCCCACCTGTGGAGGCTGGCCTGGAAATGGGCCAGGTTCTCCCACCCGAACAAGCCGAGGCGCTGGGTCATCGCCCGGTACTTCGGCATGTTCAACCCGGCCAGGCAGGACAAGTGGGTGTTCGGCAGCCGGGACACCGGCTTCTACCTCCGCAAGTTCGCCTGGACCAAAATCGTCCGGCACCGGATGGTCGCCGGGCGGGCGTCCCCCGACGACCCCGCCCTCACCGGGTACTGGGACCAGCGGCGACGCCGCACCCGCCTCCCGGTGGACCCGGCCACCTGGCACCTGCTGCGCCGCCAGCGCGGCCGGTGCCCGCTCTGCCGGGGACTGCTGCTGCACGCCGACCACCAGCCGCAAGGCCCGGAGGAATGGCAGCAGTGGCACACCGCCACGCGCAAGGCGATCCGCAAGCACGCGATCACCAGCGTGACCGGCCCCGGCACGCCGGACGAACCCGCCGCGCACTATCTCATACACGCCCACTGCCGCACGCCGCATCGGCAACGGCACCAGCCCCGCACTTCTGCCCGGCCCCGAGCCATCAGGGCTTGCTTGAGCCGAGCTGCCCGGAAAGCGGGCACGGCCGGTTCTGAGGGGACCCCGGCGCGGCAACGCGCCGGGGTTACCCGACGAGGTCTACTTCTCCGTCATCCAGCGCAAGCTCCTGATCCCCGACGACTTCGAGGACCTCGATGAGCTCGCCACCCAGATCCTCGCCTTCGAGAAGCACTACAACGCCGCCGCCGGGCCCTTTGACTGGAAGTTCACCCGCACCGATCTCAACCGCCTCCTGGCACGCATCAGGCAGCACGACCGGCACGCACCACACCCACTGGCCGCATGAACCCCGACGAATTAACGGGCGCGACCACTAGTGACCAGGCGATTTGCTGCGGGATGGGCCGCTCAGAGCGATTCCTGCCTGGGGAACAGGTCCTGGGGTTAGCTCGGCACTCGGTCAACACAGGTAGAGCTACCGCATGTCATGCGGGTCTACTGAGAGTGACGCATGCTCTGGGCCAAGGGCCATCCGCGTCAACAGGCCGACTATGGACGGCTAATGACCAAGAGGTCGCGCAGCACGGCTCTGTGCAGATCATCTGGTTCTGGGCTAGCCAATGCATCCCTGTGCGACGGGGATAAAGGTCAGGTGCCAGGGATCATCACGGTTAGGCGCGAGCAAGCCGATCCGACACGAGCCGGTTGAGGCTCACATGCTGTTCGGCGGCGTCGCGGACAAGACGGCGGTGAACCTCTGCCGGGACACGCACCACGAAGCGGCCCGAATAGGTGCGTTCCGACAACGGCTCTGGGATCGGGTCGCCGGATGCAGCCATGTCGGTGAGCACGTCACGCACGACATCGGCGAGACCTGCGAGTGCTTCAACCGGGGTGGGAGCGAGCCAGGACAGTGACGGGAACTCCGCGACGGTAGCGACATGCTCGCCGTCCTCAACGGACCACGCGACTCGGTAGGTGTAGTGGGTTGCGTCAGGCATCGTCGTCACCCTCCTCGTTCTTCTCGGCTTCCAGTTTGGCGATTGCGTCGAGCACCTGCCGCACTTGATACGCCTTAGCATTGCCGTCCTTGCCGCGCTGGATGTTCACGCGGGGATCGCCTTGCCATGGCGTCTTGTAGACCTTGTGCGAGGTGCCGTCCTGCCGGGGTTCACCGAAGTGGCCGGCGCAGACCTTGGCCAGGTCATCGAAACGAACGTTCTGCGGTGAGCGTCGCATCTGCTCGATGATCTTCGCTGTTTTGCCCACATCTGTATAGTATCAATAGTGATACTATACGTCAAGGCGTCCCCGGCCTCGGACTACCACGGCGGCTCCGCCCCACCCGGCCCGTTCAGCGGGCGGTGCGCCGTGCGCAGATGCACCCAGTGCTCCGCGGGGTAATCGAGGAACGCCAGCAACTACTCCGCATCGTCGGTGATCTTCGCGGTGGCCTTGGGGAACTTCGCGCCGTAGGCGGCACCGAAGGCCTTCACCGCGGCCAGGGCGTGGTCCATGTCCTCGGCGCCCAATCTGGCGCGGGGCGGGTCCGCCGTTACGTCCGCCCGCACCCCACAGGACCGCCCGCTGTGTCGCGCCGCAATCGGCGATGCCGCCGCGCCGCGCCAGACTGTGGGGCTGCCCTGGTGCCTCGCGCTAGGGTGCCGCTATGGACGGAGCGCCGCGCTGCGCGGTGGGGGTGCCCAACGTGGGCCCGTTTGGTGATCCGTCGCTGCTGGTAGGGCTGGCAGTAGCGGCTGAGGAGCACGGCTGGGATGGCTTTTTTATCTGGGATCATCAGCTGTGGCGCGATCCACGCTGGGACGTCGCGGATCCGGTAGTGGTGATCGCCGCGGTCGCAGCGCGCACGGCCCGGATCAGGGTTGGCATTCTGGTGAACGTGCTTGCCCGCCGCCGGGTGGGCAAGGTGGCGCGGGAGTCGGTGACGTTGGACCTGCTATCGGGAGGACGGCTGATCGCAGGTGCCGGGCTGGGGTCGCTCGCGGCTGAGTTCACCGCGTTCGGCGAGTCCGGTGACGCTAGGGAGCGGGCTGCACGCCTGGATGAGTCTCTGCCGCTGCTGGACGCGCTGTGGAGCGGGGAACCAGTGACGGTCCGCGGTGAGTATCTGACCGCCGCGGATGTGACGATGCTGCCGCGCCCGGTACAGCGGCCACGGATCCCCATCTGGTGCGCTGGCCGGTGGCCGAACAAGGCGCCGTTCAGGCGCGCCGCCCGCTGGGATGGGGTAATGCCCACCCACGTCAGCTACGGCCATGGTGAAACCATGCCACCGGAAGAGCTGCGGGCGGCCATCCAGTACACGCGAGAGCACCGCACCGCGGGCGGGCCTTTCGATGTGGCGCTGGAGGGGCGCACCGACGGCGCCACGCCGGACCGCGGCGCCAAGCATGTAACCCCATATCTGGAGGCCGGGCTGACCTGGTGGATCGAGGCCCTGGGCTGGTGGCGCGGCACCCCTGCCGACGCGATGACCCGCATCCGTCAGGGGCCGCCGCTGCTGACCCTTCACTAGCCTGGACCACCGCTGGCAACCACCGACCGGGACCCGTTTCGGAACCTAATGAGTTCAGCCGGGCCTTCTGTGGGAGGCTCAGCCGCAGCAGCGGCCGGCGGGTCAGCACTCACGGAACCTGGTCCTTTTCGGAGACCTATTGACAGACCGTGCGCCCGCCGGCTCGCCGGTGACTGGACTGCTGATGGGATGCCGTGCCCGCTTCGGCGTGAGCACTTGATCATTAGGTCGCAGGTGTCCCGGGTGCTGTGAACTTGCCAGCTGAACGCGGGAGGGGTTGCGGGTGCTGCTCATCGGAGACGACTGGGCTGAGGATCACCACGATGTCGAGATCGAGGACGAGAGTGGCCGGCGGCTGGCCCGGGCCCGGCTGCCGGAAGGGCTGGAGGGCATCACCCGGCTGCACGCGCTCGTCGCCGCGCATGCCCCTGCGGGCTGGTCGGAGCTGTCGCCGGAGCAGGCGGCCGGGCAGGTCATCGTCGGAATTGAGACTGACCGCGGTCCGTGGGTGACAGCGCTGCGGGCCGCCGGGTACCAGGTGTTCGCGATCAACCCGCTGTCGGCCGCCCGGTACCGGGAACGGCACTCCGCCTCGGGCGCTAAGAGCGACGCTGGTGATGCTCACGTGCTCGCGGAGATCGTCCGCCTGGACCGTGACCATCACCGTCCGGTCGCCGGGGACAGCGAGCTGGCGGATGCGGTCAAGCTCCTGGCCCGGGCACATCAGACGGCGGTCTGGGAACGGACCCGTCATGTGCTGCGGCTGCGGTCGGTGCTGCTGGAGTTCTTCCCCGCCGCGGTGAAGGCCTTCGATGACCTGGCCGCGGGCGACGCACTGTCACTGCTCGGCCGGGCACCAGATCCGGCGCGGGCAGCGAAGCTGACACGGACCCAGGTCACTGCCGCGCTGCGCGGGGCTCGCCGCCATCACGCCGATGCCCGGGCCGACGCCCTGCTGGCGATCTTGCGGGCTCCGGGGCTGCGCCAGCCGGCGGTCACCGAGGGTGCGTATGCGGCGGTCGTCGCCGGGCAGGTCCGCATCATCACCGCTCTCAACGAGCAGATCGCGGGGCTGCAGGAGGTGATGGCCGAGCATTTTGGCCGTCACCCGGCCGCTGATATCTACCTCAGCCAGCCGGGTTTCGGAGTCGTCCTGGCGGCCCGCGCCCTCGGCGAGTTCGGCGACGACCCGCAGCGGTTCGCTGACGCCCGGAGCCGTAAGAACTACTCCGGGCAGAGCCCGGTCACCCGGGCCTCCGGCAAGAAAACCGTCGTGCTGGCCCGCTGGGCCACCAACCGCCGCCTCGGTGCCGCGCTGCACCTGCAGGCCTTCGCCGCGCTAGGCGCATCACCGGGCGCCCGGGCCTACTACGACGCGCTGCGCGGCCGGAACATCGGCCACCACGCCGCCCTGCGCCAGCTCGCCAACCGGCTCGTCGGCATCCTCCACGGCTGCCTCAAGACCGGGACCCTCTACGACGAGAACACCGCCTGGCAGAACCAGCGGACCGCAGTGCAGACCGCCGCTGCTTGACAAACTTCAGGATGGGATGTCTGTCAAACCCGAGTGGCCATCTCGGCCGAGCTGAATACAGATCGGCTCGTTCTGGCGGATCGCATAACCAGCCTCGGGCCGAAGCGTCACCCCAGCAATCACGGCCGGACGTCAGGTCAATCACGGAGGGGTGCACTCGGGCAGGAAGCGGATGGTCCACCTGGGACAGGCAGGCCCGCTTGCGCGCCTGGCGCAGCAAGATCCCCGCCATGGCCAGGTCCGGATCCACGCTGTTGGGCTCGAATACACGATCAGGCCAGTGACGTGCGCCTTTCCGTAACAGCCTGAGGCTGTCAGGCGGCGACGTGGTACTCGTGAGTTAATCCGCCGAGGACTTGTTTTCGGCGAATCCGGTGCTCGGCAAGGTTGATCTGCGGTGGCCGGGTGCCAGCTTGAGCGGGTGCGAGCTGGCCAAGGGCGCGGTGCGGCCGGGCGGTGTTGTAGTGCAGCAGGTATTCGGTCAGCACCCGGCGCAGGTGGTGCTCGTTGACGATCAGCAGCCGGTCGAGCACCTCCCGGCGCAGGGTGCCGATGATCTGTTCGCAGGTGGCGTTCGCCCTGGGCGCCTGCGGCGGGCTGGCAAGAATCCTGATGCCCTCGGCCTTGAACACGGCGTCGAAAGAGTCTGTGAACTGGCCAGCGCGATTCTTGATCAGGAACTTGACCGGAGCCGCGCGCTGGCCGAGGTCCATCAGGAAGTTACGCGCCGCCTGCGTCGTCCACGCGCCGTCCGGGTTCGCGGTGATGCCGGCCAGGTGAACACGGCGAGTGCCGTGCTCGATGACGATCAGCGCGTACAGGCGCCGAAGGAACACGGTGTCCACATGGACGAAATCGACCGCGAGAATGCTGCGGGCCGGCACGGTCAGGAACTGCTTCCAGGTCGGACCCGTGCGGCGGGGCGCTGGGCCGATCCCGGCATCATGCAGGATCTGCCACACCGTGGAGGCAGCGATCGGGTGGCCGAGTTTCACGAGCTCGCCTTGCACCCGCCGATGCCCCCACGTCGGATTATCTGTCGCAATCCGGATCACGAGCTTCCTAATCGCGGCTGCCGTGGACGGGCGTCCGGGACTCCGCCGGTTCGTGTAGTCCCATTTGCGGGCGACCAGTCGCCGGTGCCAGGCCAGCAGTGTCGCCGGGGTCACAGCGAACACCGCGGCCCACCGGCGGCGGGGGATGAGCCGGGACAGTGCCGTGAGCCACAGCCGGTCGGCCAGCTGGTAACGGAGCCGGCCGACCTGGCGGCGCAGCACCTCGTTCTCGTGCCGGAACACCAGGAGCTCGGCATCCCTGGACACCTCACGCCGGGCCAGCACCATCAGGCAGCCGAGCAGACTGCGCGCGAGCAGGTAGACCACGGAGAAGATCACTCAGCGATGATCCCAACCCACAAGACGGCCCGGGCCAGGCCAGATCGAGTAATCGAGCCCCACAGGTCAGCGAGACCGTGTCAACGTGCAGGAAATCGGCGGCGAGGATCCCGGCGGCTTGTGCATGCGGGAACTGCCGCCAGGTCGGCCCGTCCCGGCGCCCGGGTCGATGCCCGCGGCGCGGAGGATCTCATGGACGGTGGACGCCGCGACCGTAACGCCGAGCTTGGCCAGCTCGCCGTTGAATACGCCGGTAACCCAGAGCGGGTTCTCCTGCGCCAGGCGGATGGTGAGCCGGGCGATGCTCCGGACCGTCGGCGGCCGGCCAGGTCGGCGCCGTTTATGGTGTCGTATTTCCTGGCGGCGAGCCTGCGGGTGCCAGGGCAGCACTGTCGCGGGCGTCACGGGGAAGACCTCCGCCCAGCGGCGGCGCGGGATGAACCGCGTGAGCGCCGCGAACTAGGCCCGGTCACCGTTCCCGTAGCGCATCCGGCCGGCGTTCCGGCGCAGCACCAGGTTCTGGTGCCGGAGCACCAGCAACTCTGCGTTCTTCTCCCCGTCACCGCCGATCACTAGGACAGCCAGGCTGAATAACCAGCGCATCAGCAGACAGACGCTCTTGAGCAGCACTTGGCCAGCCAACCATCACCACGCCAGCATCGCAGGCGAACAGGCAGGCCAACGACACGATCGAGTTTCCGGGCGGCACAGGGTTGCCGTCGAAGCGTCGCTACTCTGAGTAATTACTAACCCCAGCATCCAAACAGAGTGTTACGAGAATGCTAAACCCTCGGGCCTAAACCGGAAACCTCAGCGCTCTGAGTAATCATCCGATAACGTTTAGTGTTCGAGGGGATTGGGCATCCGTGCCACCCTCGGGAGCGGCACTGCCCCGGGCGGCCACCCGGGGCAGTGCCTCAGGCCAACCACCTGTGTAGACCAGGCGAGGACCCTTGACCACCGACGATAGCCCTGTGCCGCGCTTTTGGCCTGCTCAAAGCCCCGATCCGGGCCGTCGGGATCGCCCGGACCAACTCGGCCGGGGGCACGCGGGATGGTCTGGCGGAGCGGCGGGCACCTTAAGTTCAGCGGGGCCCGCCGGCGTGCCGCGGCCGGCGGGCGCGGCCGCACCCGCGGCCATGAGCACCGCCGGTGCGGCGCTGCGGCCCGCGCTCCCGCCCGCTCCGGTAGCCCCTGGCCCATCGCCGCGGGACGCCCAGCCGGGGGCAGCGGCGGCACCCTCGCTCTGGCGGCGCTGGGCCCGCTGGCCGTGGGCGCTTCCGGTGGTGCTCTGCGGTCAGGCGATCCTGTCCCTGCGGCTGATCCGGGCCAACACGGCGTTTCAGGATGAGGCTCTGTACCTGTGGGCCGGCCACATGGAGTGGTCGCACTGGCTGCACGGCACGAGCATCCCGCTCTACCCGACGTACTTCTCGGGTGCCCCGGTCCTCTATCCGCCGCTCGGGGCCCTGGCCGACAGCGTGGGCGGGCTGGTCGGGGCCCGGCTGCTGTCCCTGGGGTTCATGCTCGCAGCCACCGCGGCGCTGTGGGGAACGACGTCACGGCTCTACGGGAGGCGGGCCGCGTTCTTCGCCGCCGCGCTCTGGGCGGTTCTCGGTCCCACCCTGCACCTGGGCGTGTTCGCGACCTACGACGCCATGTCCTTGTGCCTCGTCGCCCTGGCCGCGTGGTGTGCCGCGCACGCCGGCCCACGCCGTGACGAGACAGGCTGGATAGCCGCGACCGCGGCCGCGCTGGTCCTGGCCAACGCGACGAAGTACGCCTCCGCGCTCTTCGATCCGGTCGTGGTGGCGATCGTGATCCTGAACGCGTGGCCCCTGCCGGCTGGGGCCAAGGCGGCGGTATCCCGGGGCGCCGCCTTGGGCGCCTACGTGACCGCCGGCGCGATCCTGCTGGTGACCATCGGCGGTGGTTACTACGAGGCGGGAATCGGCCAGACCACCCTGACCAGGGCGGCCGGGACCGACCCGCCGCTGCTGATCCTGAACGACTCGTGGACGTGGACGATGACGGTCGTGGTCGTCGCCCTGGCCGGGGTGGCGATCGGGATCCTCACCGAGAGGTCCCTGCACCGGAAGCTGCTGCTGGCGGTCCTGGCCGGTGCCGCGTCGCTGGTGCCTCTCGAGCAGGCCCGCATCCACACCCTGACCTCGCTGGACAAGCACGTGGACTTCGGGGCCTGGTTCGCGGCGATCGCCGCGGGCTACGCAGTCAGCAAGCTGATCGATTTCTGCCGCCACCGGTGGCTGCGCATCGCCGCCACAGCGGCGCTCGTCACCGCCCTGGTGGTGCCCGGGGAGCGGGGCGCCGCCCAGGGCCTCTCGCTGTTCCACCAGTGGGCCAACTCGACCCGGTTCTACCAGGCCTTCGGCCGCCTGGCGGCGACCCATCCGGGGCGTTTCCTGGTCGAGACGCCGTCCATTACCGAGTACTACCTGCCGCTCGGGTCCCGCTGGCAGCTCTGGTCGAATACCCGGAGCGTCGTGCTGCCCAGCGGCCACAGCATCAGCGCGCCGGTGGGCCAGCCGGGAAACCCCCGGGTCTACGCCCGGTTCATCCGCCGCAACTACTTCAGCCTGGTTGCGCTGGACTTCTTCTCGACGCGGGCGCTCGACCGCGATATCGCCGCCGACCTGAACGGCAACCCCTGGTACCAGGTGGTGGCGGACGTGCCGTACGGGGGCGGCGAGTACACGATCTGGGCGCGTGTCCGCCACGCCAAACCGGACTGGCATGTCCCGCACACTCGCCGGGGCCGGCAGGTCCACCATGGTGAGCGGTACTTGGGTACCCGCCAGGCCGGGCGGATCCCGCGCGCCGACCGCCTAGAGGGGCGCCGGCTCAGCCCGCAGGTGGTGGAGACCCCGTGACTTCCATTGCCCCCCCGTCGGGCCGACACCGCCGGTCGTGCCTGGTCTTGCCCGCCCCGCCCGACGACGCCGAGAAGTCCTCCTACGCGGTCCGGTCCCTGCCGTACCTGACCACGGCGCTGACGATCAGCCTGGTGTTCGTGGTGCTCGCGCAGGTGCTCTTCGAAGTGCGCAACCCGGAGATCGCCTGGCCGTTCACCTTCTACACGCTGACCTATTTCCTGTACCAGGCGATCAGCCTGCCGATCAACTTTTCGGGCCGCAGCTTCGACCTGAGCGCACACCTGGCCCGGGTGGCGGCCTGGGGTCCCGGCTCGTACCCGTCGGTGGATGTCTTCCTGCCCATCTGCGGGGAGCCGATCGCCGTCCTGCGCAACACCTGGATCGGCGTGTTCGAGCTGCTCAACGACTACCCCGGGGTGGCCACGGCGTTCGTGCTCGATGACGGCCCCGGGGATGAGGAAGTACGTGAGATCGCCAGGTCCTTTGGCTTCAGCTACGTGCGCCGGCCCAACGTCGGGCACCACAAGAAGTCGGGGAACCTCGCGTACGGGCTCCGGCACACCCAGGGCGATCACGTAGTCATCTTCGACGCCGACTTCCGGCCCCGGCCGGACTTCCTCGCCGAGACGCTGCCCTACCTGGACGACCCGTTCAACCGGTCTCGTCCAGACCCCGCAGTACTTCCGGGTCAGCAAGGACCAGACGTGGGTCGAGCGGGCGGCCGGGGCTACCCTCGAGGTGTTCTACCGGGTGGTGCAAGTCTCCCGGGACCGGTTCGGGTCCGCGCTCTGCGTCGGCTCCAACGCGGTGTACCGGCGGTCGGCCCTGGAGGCCGCGGGCGGTTTCACCGAGATCCCGTACGCCGAGGATTCGCACACCGGGCTCGACGTGCGCTACGCCGGCTACGAACTGGTGTACCTGCCGATCGTGCTGGCCGCCGGGGTGTGCCCGGCGGCGATCGATGCGTTCATGCGCCAGCAGTACCGGTGGTGCTGCGGGGCCACATCGCTGATCTGGACCAGCCACATGTGGCGGGTTCCGATGACCTGGCAGGCGCGGCTGCCGTACGTGGCCGGCTGGCTCTGGAATTTCACCGCCGGCGTCCGGACCCTGGTCCTGCCGCTGATGCCGATCAGCTTGCTGCTGTTCCTGCCCGGCGAGGTACAGCTGCGCAATTCCCTCCCGCTCGTCCCGGTGATCGTGACCGGGGTCCTGCTGTACCCGCTGTGGCATAACTCGCGCTGGTCGGCGCACGTCTGGCCACTGGCCATCGCCGTGGGCTGGGCTCAGGTGCTGGCGATCTGGGACTTCGCCTGGGGGCGGGTCATGTCGTGGGACCCGTCGCGCGGCCCGAAAGACGCCTCGCGGCGGTTCCGCAGGGCGGTCTGCGCCTGGAACGGGACGCTGGCCGTCGCCTGGCTCCTGCTCGCCGCCTGGCGCGTGGAGCAGACCATGTCCATCCGTTTCGCCATCGTCGCGCTGCTGGGCGTGATCAATCTGGCCGCCGTGGCCCGGGTCGTGTTTCCGGGGAGGGACGCCACGTGAGCCACCGCTAGGCACCATCCCGGTGGCCAGCGGTCTTCGGCATGGTCAATTTTGGTCACTCTTAGTAAGCAAATGATTACAAAGAGCAGGATAAAGGTGAGGAGTAGCCGCGTGAGGAATGAGGCGCCGCCCGAGGCCGGTCCCGGCGGGCATGCGGACGGGACCGGGCGCCGACCGGGCATCACTGTCTGGGACGAGCCACCTACGCTGCCGGACCTGTCGGTGGGGCAGACCGGGTGGCCCTTGGAGCCGCCGTCCGGGCGGCCCTTCGGGCCGCCGTCCCGCCAGGCGGCGGGACTGGCCACGCTGCTGGCCATCGCCGAGGCGGACCAGGAGCCCGCTCGGCACCCGCTGGCGGTCGGGCCGGCGCTGCCGCAGGTCGGGGTCGGCCGGCACTCCCGGCGGCCGGCCAGCGCGATACCCCTGCGTCAGCGCTTCATGTACGCGCTCCTGCTGGCGGGTGGGCTCTTCCTGGCGGGCCGGTTCGCGCTCTTCTGGTTCAATCCCGCGCGGCTGCCACGGGATTTCGGCCACAGCGCCGACTTGGGCGACCTGGCCCTGTTCGCCGCGCTCACGATGGTGATCTGGCACCGCCAGGTGATGGACATCATCGGCTGGGTCATCTGCCGGCGGATGGATCCGCACCGCGAGCCGCCGCCACCCTCCCACGGATTGCGGGTGGCCTTCATCACCACGTTCGTGCCCGGCAGTGAGTCACTCGGCATGCTCCGCCGGACGCTGGCCAGCATGATGGTGGCGGACTACCCGCACGACACCTGGCTGCTCGACGAGGGCGATCATCCCGAGGTACGGATCTTGTGCCAGCAGCTCGGGGTCCGGCATTTCAGCCGGAGCGGGATCGTCGAGTACAACCAGGTCAGTGGCCGTTTCCTCGCCAAGACCAAGGCCGGGAATCATAATTCCTGGTACGCGCAGTACGCCAGCCGGTACGACATCGTGGCGCAAGTGGACACCGACTTCAAGGTGCGCAGGGATTTCCTGACCCGCACCCTCGGATACTTCAATGACGAGCGGATCGCGTTCGTCGGGACGCCGCAGATCTACGGGAACGTCGGCAACCTGGTGGCGCGCGGCGCGGCCCAGCAGACGTACCTGTTCTACGGCCCGATCATGCGGGCGCTGAGCCGCCGCCGGATGACGCTGCTCATCGGGGCCAATCACATCGTGCGCGTAGCGGCGCTGCGGGAGATCGGCTGGTATCAGGGTCACCTCACGGAGGATCTGGCGACCGGCATCCGGTTCCACGCCGGCCGCTGGGAGAGCGTCTACGTGCCCGAGGCGCTGGCCGTCGGCGAAGGTCCCACGACCTGGACGGCATATTTCAACCAGCAGTACCGGTGGGCCTTCGGCTGCATGAACATCTTCTTTACTCATTCGCCGCGGCTCAACTTCAAGATGCGCAAGAGCCACGGGCTCTATTACTTCCTGCTTGAGCAGTTCTACTTCAGCGGGCTGACCATGGCCACGGCCGTCGCCCTGCTGCTGCTGTACTACCTTTTCGGCTGGACGCCCGCCCGCTTCGAGGTGCAGCAGCTGGCGGTCTGGTACCTGCCGTTGCTGGCCTGGCGCCAGCTCATGCTGCTGTGGCTGCAGCGGTTCAACGTCCGGCCCGCGGAAGAACGCGGGCTGATGTGGTCGGGCCGGCTGCTGACCATCGCCGCGATTCCCATCTACTTCCTGGCCCTGGTGGGCGTGATCCGCAACAAGCGGGTGACGTGGAAGACGACGCCCAAGGGAGACACAGGTGACCAGGAGGAAGACGGGTTCCGGGTGTTCGTGCCGCAGCTGGGCCTGAGCCTGAGCATTCTGGCCGGGATGGTCGTGGCCTTCATGCTGGGCCACACGACCTGGGTCTTCCTGGCCTGGGGCTGCGTGACGGCCGGCCTGATGGCCGCGTTCACCGTCGGCCAGCTCAGCCGGCGGGCGTTTGGCGCATTGCGCTGGAAAAGGTAACCAATCACCCAGCCTGAGACGGCTTCCTGAGCAAAATGCCGGGATTGCTCTGAGAATTAACGTGCACATAACTTTAAGTGATTAGTAGCCTCTGCCGAGGCCGCTCAGGTGCTCGCCGTTGTTGCTATGCTGATCCAGGCCTTAGTGAAGGGTCAGCCAGTTTGGCGGTGTCCAGGGGGAAGAACCGTGTCCGCACGCGCGTCATACCAGGGATGGCTGCTCGTCGTGGGATTCCTCGCCGTGGCCGCCATAACCGGGCTGGCTTATGCGCGCCCGGGCCTGCTGACGCACAAGAACGTGCAGTGGACGCAGATATGGTCAGACAATTTCACCGGCCCGGCGGGCCAGGGTATAAATACCCAGTACTGGCGATACCAGACGGGTTACGGGGTCTTCGGCAATGGCGAGGTCGAGGACATGACTAGTTCGGCCGGTAACGTTCACCTGGACGGGCACGGTGAGCTGGACATCACGGCGCTCCGCCAGGGCAGCACCTGGACAGCCGGCCGCATTCAGAGCAGGAAAGCCTTCACTCCGCCACCGGGCGGTGAACTGAGGGTCACCGCCACGCTGAAGCAGCCCGATCTGCACGACGCCCTCGGCTACTGGCCGGCGTTCTGGATGCTGGGGCAGGGCACCTGGCCGGCCCATGGCGAGATCGACATCCTGGAGGACGTCAACGGGCTGAGCCAGCATTCGGGCGCCATGCACTGCGGAAATCTCACGCGGGTCAACGCCGACGGCACCTTCGGGCCCTGCCATGAGCACAAGGGCCGGTCCAGCGGGATGCTCGCGTGCGCCGGGTGCCAGACCGGCTATCACACCTACAGCGTGATCGTGGACCGGCGCAACCCCGCGGATGAGCAGATCCGCTGGTACCTCGACGGGCACGAGTTCTTCCACGTGACCGAGCGCCAGGTCGGCGAGGCCGCCTGGAACGAAGCGGTGAACCACGGCTACTCGATCATCTTCGACCTGGCCATCGGCGGCTCCTACCCGGACGAGCGGTGCAACTGCGCGACCCCGGTCAGCCAGACCACTCCCGGGGGGACGCTGCGGATCCGCAGCGTCGCGGTCTACCAAAACTTACCCGGACCGGGTAAAGCCGCTGTTCCGGGGCATCTAAACCGGTGAAGCAGAAAATGCCGGAATCCCCCCGTCGGCCCGGATCGGCCTGGGGATGGTTTCGTGAAAGCACAGTCACGCCGAACGGTGCCCTCCTGGGGCGGGGCGCTCATCATCCCGGCGTGCCTGGTGGTGGTCATGGCCGTGATGGCTTCCGCGCCGGCCGGCGCCGCGGCCCCCAGCACGACGGTCGCCAGCACCACGGCCGCCAGCACCGGCTGGGTCCCCTGGAACGTGGAGTGGTACGACGCCTTCTCGGGCCGGGCGGGCAGCAGCATCAACACGCAGAACTGGAAGTACGACACCGGTCGGGGCGTCTTCGGCAACAACGAGGTCGAGGACATGACGGACTCGCTCAGCAACGTCCACCTGGACGGCGCGGGGAATCTCGCCATCACCGCGCTGAACCAGGACGGCACGTGGACGTCCGGGCGGATCCAGAGCACCCAGCTGTTCACCGTGCCGGCCGGGGGCGAGCTGGAGGCGATGGCCGACATCGAGCAGCCGGATCCGGCGGGCGGCCTCGGTTACTGGCCCGCCTTCTGGCTGCTGGGGGCCGGCCCCTGGCCGCAGGACGGGGAGATCGACGTCATGGAGGACGTCAACACGCTCGGCGAGCATTCCGGGACCCTGCACTGCGGGAACCTCACCGCCCGTAACAGCGACGGCACCTTCGGCCCCTGCCACGAGTACACCGGGCTGACCAGCGGCCTGCAGCCGTGCGCCGGCTGCCTGACCGGGTTCCACGTCTACAGCGTGGTCATCGACCGCCGCGACGCGGCCGATGAGCACATCTACTGGTACCTCGACGGCCAGCAGTTCTTCTCGGTCAGCGAGTCGCAGGTGAGTGCCCAGGTCTGGGCCCAGGCCGTGGATCACGGTTTCTCGATCATCCTCGACCTGGCCATGGGCGGCAGCTACCCGGAAGGGATCTGCGGCTGCACCACGCCGACGGCCCAGACTACGTCGGGGGGGACGATGAAGGTGGACTGGGTCGGGGTCTGGCGGCGCTGAGCTGACCGGCCGGGCCAAAACCGCTGGCGCACGGCCGGCTTCCTGACGTTAGCTGGGCCCATGAAGGTCGAGCGGTTCGATGCGGGGACGGACGGTGCCCCGGTACGTGCCTGCCACGGGATCTACCTCAGCGGCCTGCCCGCCGATGACCCGCTCGGACCGTCCAGGCCGCCGCGCGCGTTCGCCGGCTGGCTGGCGCTGGGCTGGACCGAGGACCCGCAGGAAACCTGGCTGGCCCGCGACGACTCGGGCGAGCCCTGGGGCTGGTACGTGCTCACACTGCCGCAGCGCGAGAACCGGCGACGGGCCCTGCTGAGCCTCATGGTGCACGTCCCCCGGCGCCGGGCGGGCCGGGGCACGGCCCTGCTCCGGCACGCGGCCGGGCGGGCCCGGCAGGCGGGCCGGACCGTGCTGGAGTCGGACGCGCTGGGCGGATCGCCCCGAGCGGCGTTCGCGGGCGCGCTCAAGACGAGGCCGTCGGTGACCGCGGTCCGGCGCGTCCTCGAACTGGACCGCCTGCCCGCCGGGCGGCGGGGCGCGCTCCGGGCGGAAGCGGAACCCTGTCTGTGGGGAACCGCCCCGCAGTGTTCCACGTCATGAGTTCCTGGGCGGGCCCTGACAGCAAACGAGTTGAAGCACTAACTCCGAGACTGAGACGGTGACTGTGAACTTGCCGCGCTTCCGCAGCCTCCAATCGAACACGCTTTCTAAGACTCGTTTCGGTGGCGGTCGGTTCCCTCGGATACAAGATCAAAGTGAGTGGCAGATTGAGTGGCAAAGGGCGCCTGTGTGGGCTTGTCCGGCGCTTGTGAGTGCCAGTGTGTGCTCGTGTTCTCGCAGGTCAGGCGATCTACCTGGGGTGGCAGAACTGCACAGCGATACATGGTAAGGAGAAGGTCTACGGTTCGATTCCGTAAGGGGGCTCCAGCGTATGAGGATGTTTCGAATACAGAACCGAGTACCTCTCCTCCAGTGGGTCGCATTTTGAGTGGCACTCGCGAAGATGCAGAAGCTGACTACCAGCCATTCCGCTGGCGAGGAGGGGCAGTGGAGCGTCTCCGGTCCCGGAAGAGGTCCGTGAGTCGGTTCCGCGTCAGGTAATGATCATGGCCAAGCCTTGAACCATGGGTCCTCAGGCCGAAAGCCGTAGGTCGCCTCCTCCGGCTGGTTCGTTCCGGCCGAGGCACCTCAGGTGCGGCCCTGGCGCTGCATGTCGGGCCCGGCAGAGCCGGAAGTCGCTGTCTGCGCCGCTGAATCCGCCGCGCCTGGATCCTCCGCCGCCCAGCGCCGGACCTGTTCCACGACACGCTGGCAGAGCGGGGCTATAGCCGCAGCCACGGGCCTGCTCAGCGGCGCGCCGAACGTCAGTGGTCCTGTGACCTCGACGGCGAGCACTCGCGTCTGGTCAGGGAAGCCCATGCCGAGGCGCCTGGCGACCGCGGCGAGCTCAGGGATGCCGGCCTGGTGCAGGCTGGGGGCCGTCGCCCGGCCCAGATCGGCGAGCCCGGCCTCGATGATCGTGCCCGCCGGGCTGCGCCCGGTGCGGATCGAATCGGCGATCACCGCGCGGTCATACCCGGCGAAGACCTCGAGCAGGGCCAGGCCCGAGGCGGCGCTCTCCACGATGTCGGCATCCGTGGCTAGCTCACCGCGCAGGGCTCGCACCGCGAGCACGCCGATGGCGTCGTCTCCCGCATACTCGTTGCCCAGGCCGAGGACGAGCGTTCGCACGGGTCAGTCCCGCCGGATCTGATGCAGGAGCGTGCCACCCGCGTTCCTGACGTCGACGATCAGCGGCATGTGGCCCGGCAGGCTGTGCGTGGAACAGCCCATGCACGGGTCGTAGGCGCGGAACGCCATCTCGACCCGGTTCAGCAGCGCGTCGTCGACCTGGCCGTTCTTGATCAGCGCGCGCGCCGCCTTGTTAACCGACAGCGCGATCCTCGCGGCGTTGTTCTGCGTGGCGACGATCATGTTCGCGGCCGTGATGAGCCCGCGCTCGTCCGTCTGGTAGTGGTGGAAGAGGGTTCCCCGCGGCGCCTCCACCACGCCGACGCCCTCGCGCGGCGGGGCGTTCGGCAGCGTGCGTACCTGCGGGTCGGTGATCTGCGGGTCGGCGGCAAGTTCGGCCATCCGCTCCGCCGCGTACACGAGCTCGATGATCCTGGCCCAGTGGTTGGCGAGCGTGTGGTGGACGGGCTTGGGGCCCAGCGTCGTGAAGAACTCCTCGTAAGCTTCCTGCGCGCGCGGGGTGGCCATGCCGTCGGCCACGTTCAGCCGGGCGAGCGGCGCGACGCTATAGATGCCGCTGCCGGCCCCGTCCGCGAATCCGTTCCAGCCGACATCCTTCAGGAAACAGAACTTCATGTACGTCCACGGCTCGACGTGCTCGGCAACGTGGCCGAGGTAGTCCCTCCCCGGGAACGTGAGCAGCTCCTTCCCCTCCGGGCCGACGACCCGGAGCGTGCCGTCGTAGAAGGTGACATTGTTCGTGCCGTCGACGAGGCCCATGTAATAGGTGCGGTGCGTGTACGCCTCGGAGGTGATGAGCTCGACGTACTCCGGATTGCCGAGCACGGCCATGCGGAACGCGCCGAGGGCGAACTGGCTGAACTCCACGGCGCGGGCCGCGGCGGCGGCTGCCTGCTGCTGAAGCTCGCTGTCCAGGGCGCGCGACACGCCCCCGGGGAGCCCGAAAACGGGATGGATCGCCTTGCCCGCCACTGCGGCAACCAGGTCGCGGAGTTGCTTGCGGACACCGATCACCTCCTTGCCCACATCGAGGCCCACGGCATCGATGACACCGAGGATGTTCCGCTTGTGCCGCGGCGCATCCGGGCCGACGATGAAATCGGGCCCGCCGAGGAAGAAGAAGTGCAGTGCGTGGTCTTCGACCATGAAGGCGCTGTAGAGGAGCTCGCGGATCTTATGGGCGGCGGCCGGCGGCTCCACCTGGTAGAGGTGGTCGAGAGCTTTCGTCGCGGCCATGTGGTGAGCCATGGGGCAGACACCGCAGATGCGTGAGGTGATCTGCGGCATGTCCTCGGCCCGGCGCCCCTGGGCGAACTTCTCGAAGCCGCGCAGCTCCGGGATCTGCAGGTAGGCCCGGTCGGCGCTGCCCTCGGAATCGAGGAAGATCTGTATCCTCCCGTGCCCCTCAAGCCGGGTCAAAGGGTCGATGACGATCTCGCGGTTCAAGGCGCCACCCCTTCCTCTTCGTGCCTGGCCGGCGGCCGCACGCGACGGTGCAGCAGTGAAGCGGGCAGGCTGTAGCGGTAGAAGGTACCTACCGGGTCGGCGATCTCGGCCACGCGGGCGGTGACCTCGTCCTCGCCATTCGCGTCCAGGAGCGATGCGATGGCCGACAGCGCCTTGGCCCCATAGTCGACGACACCGCTCGTCGGCCCCATGCAGCCGGTGCAGGGCATGTTCCCGCCAGGGCAGGCGGCGGCGCAGCCCGCACGGGTGGCCGGCCCGAGGCAGATCAGGCCTTGCGCGAGCAGGCACAGGTCCGGATCGATGAGCACCTGATGCGGCCGCCGGAACGCGCCCACGAGGAGCTTGTCCGGCTTCGTCGCGGCCCGCGGGCACTCGGAGCAGAGTGCCACGTCAGGCGCGAGCACGGCCCCCTTCTCGGGCAGCTGCCCCTCGACGAGCGCTCCCACGGCCGAGGTGATCAGCCCGGTCGGCGGCGGGCAGCCCGGCAGGTAGTAGTCGACGTCGATCACTTGGTCAAGCGTGCGCACGGAGGCGCTGAACGCGGGCAGCGTCAGCGATCCCTCGGGGACCCGGCTTTCCTCGGCCGGCAGCGTCCCGTCGCCGTTCTGGACGCTCGGCGCCTCGCGGTAGGCGGCGTCGAGGATGTCCCGGCTCTCGTACAGGTTGGCCAGGCCGGGGACGCCGCCCAGTATTGCGCAGCTGCCGAACGCGACCACGGCGGCGGACTTGCGCCGCAGCAGCCTCGCCATCTCCTCCTGTTCCGATGTGCGGACGGCGCCGTTGATGAACGCCGCCGCTAGTTCGCCGTCGTCCAGCGCCTCGACGTCGTGGCGCTTGAAGTCGAGCGCGACGGGCCAGAAGGCGATCTCCACGAGCTCGACGACGGTCAGAAGATCCTCGCCAAGGTCGACGACGGCTTCCTCGCACCCGCCGCAGGAGGCGCACCAGTAGAAAGCAATCTTCGGTTTCGTCATCACGCCTCCCCAGCGAGCGCCGTGGCCTGACGGCGGGGGCGTTCGAGGCGGAGCGGCCCGAGCCTGCGCAGCTCCTGGGTCATCTCGTTGCAGACCCGCTGCACCTTCTCGCCCTCCGACGCGGAGATCCACTCGAGGCGGAGCCGCTGGTCCTCGACCCCCAGGTCGCGGAGCACGGCCCGGAGCAGCTCGATCCGGCGGCGGGTCTTGTAGTTGCCTTCCTGGTAGTGGCAGTCTCCCGGGTGGCAGCCGCCGATCAGCACCCCGTCTGCGCCGTGGTGGAAGGCAGCGAGCACGAACTGCGGATCGACCCGGCCCGAGCACATCAGGCGTATCACCCGCACGTTGGGCGCGTACGTCAGCCGGGAGATGCCGGTCAGGTCAGCCGCCGTATACGTGCACCAGGTGCAGAAGAAGGCGACGATCTTCGGCTGGAACTGATTCTCAGACACTTTTGAGCACCCCCTCGAGCTCGGCGAGGACCTGCTCGTCCGTGAACAGGTGCTGCTGCATGGCGCCCGACGGGCAGGCGGCCACACACACGCCGCACCCCTTGCAGAGCACCTCGTTGGCCACCGCGACGTTCGTCCCGGCGTCGAAGGTCAGCGCCCCGAACGGGCAGAGGCCGAGGCAGGTGCGGCAGCCGGAGCACTTCGCCGCATCGACGAAGGCCGTGCTCGGCTCGAGCTCCATGGAGCCGCGGTCGATCATCACGAGGGCCTCCGCCGCGGCCGCGCCGGCCTGGGCCACGGTGTCCGGGATGTCCTTGGGCCCCTGGCAGGCCCCGGCCAGGAAGACGCCGTCAGTGAACGTGGACACCGGGGCGAGCTTCGGGTGGCGTTCGGTGAAGAAGCCCTCGGAGCCGCAGCTGATGTTGAGCAGCCTGCTGACGTGCTCGGCGTCGTCCTGCGGCTCCAGGGCCACCGCGAGCACGACCATGTCCACCGGGATCTGCCGCACCCGGCCGGCCAGCGTGTCCTCGGCCCGGAGGACGAGCTTCCCCGCCGCCACGGGCGGGTCCGCCTCGTCGCTGACCTCCGCGACGCGGCCGCGGATGAGGTGCACCCCTTCCTTCATCACCTGCTCGTAGAACTCCTCATAACCCTTGCCCGGAGTCCGCATGTCGATATAGAAGCTGTAGACCTCCGCGCCGGTGCGCTCCTTGATCAGGTGGGCCAGCTTCAGCGAGTACATGCAGCACACCCGGGAGCAGTAGCGGTTGTACCGGGCGTCGCGCGAGCCGACGCAGTGGATGATGCCGACCGTTTGCGGGCGCTCCCCGGTGCGCAGCACGATCTCGCCCTGCGTCGGGCCGGAGGCGTTGAGCAGGCGCTCCACCTCGGGGGCCGTGTAGACGTTCGGGTACCTGCCGTAGCCGTACTCGGGGATCCGCCTGGCATCAAAGGGCGTGTAGCCGGTCGCCACGATGATCGCCCCGACGTCGAGCTCGGTCTCCGTGTCCGGCATGGTCAGGTCGATCGCGTTGGCCTCGCAGACCGCGATGCACTGCCCGCATTCGGAGCAGGGGCCGCAGTCGAGGCACCGTTCGGCGCTGTACCGCGCCTCGGCCTCGGTCAGCGGTGGCTCGAGCTCGGCGAAATCGGCCGGCCGGGCGGCAAACTGGGTAGCCGGCGCCCGCGGGTCCAGGCGGCCGCGGGCCGGATGCTGCCGGGCCAGCACGTCGGCCCGGCCGACCATCGGCAGCTTCGCGTCGAAGCTGGCTGGATCCAGTTCGGCGCCCTGCAGCCAGCGGTCGATCATAAAGGCGGCCCGTTGCCCGCGCCCGACCGCGTGGGCAATGTCGAGCGCGCCCGACACGGCGTCGCCCGCGGCGAAGATGTACGGCACATCGGTCTGCAGCGTTCCCGGGTCGGCCTGGATCGTCCCGTTCGAGGCCGTAAGCAGCCCAGGGGCCAGCGTCATCGCTTCAGGCCGCAGTCCGATCGCGGCGGTCACCACCTCGCAAGCGATCACGAACTCGCTCCCGGGGACCGGCTGCGGGCTTCGGCGGCCCGAGGCGTCAGGCGCGCCGGGCTCGGTCCGGACGCAGCGCAGCCCGCTTACCCGCCCATGCTCATCGCCGACGACCTCGACGGGCGCGACCTGGAAACTGAACCGGGTCCCTTCGTGCTCGGCGGCGTCCACTTCCTCCGGGTAGCGCCGGCATGTCGCTGCGGCTGCGCCGGTACGCGACGGTCACTTCCGCCGCGCCGAGCCGCCGGGCGGTCCGCGCGGCATCCATCGCCACGTTCCCGCCGCCGACGATGACGGCCCGCTTCCCCGCCAGGCTGGGCGCCTCGCCGCGCTTGGCCGCCTCGAGGAACTCCAGGCCGCAGATAGCGCCGTCCAGGTCCTCGCCGGGCACGCCAAGGCTGGTGGAGACTGGCGCGCCGGTCGCGACCAGGATCGCGTCGTACCCCTCGCGGCGCAGTCCGCCAAGGTTCCCGACACGCGTGCTGGTGGCGATCTGCACGCCCAGTGCGGTCACGTTCTCGATATCCCGCTCGACCACCGAGACCGGCAGCCGGTAGCCCGGGATGGCCAGTCTGAGCATGCCACCAGGCTCGGGCGCGGCCTCGAATACCTTGACGCGATAGCCCTGGCGTGCGAGCTGCCAAGCGGCGGTCAGCCCGGCCGGCCCAGAGCCGACCACCGCCACCTGCTTGCCATTCGGGGGAGCGGTCTCGATCGCGGCGGGCATTCCCCGCGCGTAGTGGGCGTCCGCGATGAAGCGCTTCAGCCGCCGGATCGGCAGCGGACCCTCCAGGCTCGCCCTGGTGCACTCGGCCTCGCACTGCGCGTAGCAGGCCCGGCCCAGGCTGCCGACCAGGGGAGTGGCATCCAGCACGAGGTTGAACGCTTTCTCGTACTCGCCCTTCCTGATGAGTGACACGTAGCCGTGCGCCTTGATCCCGGCCGGGCAGCTGAAGGTGCACCGCGAGGTGCCCGCGCGGTCGATGACGGGGAAGGCCGGAACGGCTTGCGGGAACGATTTGTAGGCCACCGGCCGGGTGCCGAGGCCGTGATCGAACTGGGACACGATCCCGTCCCAGGTGCAGTTCTCGACGCAGAGATTGCAGCCGGTGCAGGCGTCCTCGTTGATGTAGCGGGCCTTCCTGCGCACCTTGACCCTGAAGTTGCCCACATAGCCGGAGACCTTCTCCACCTCACTGTAGGAGAGCAGGTCGATGTTGGAGTGCTGGCCGACCTGGGCCATCTTCGGGGTCAGAATGCAGGCGGCGCAGTCGAGCGTCGGGAAGGTCTTGTCGAACTTGGCCATCTGGCCGCCGATGCACGGCTCCCGCTCCACCAGGTAGACATGCTTGCCGGCCTCGGCCAGGGTGAGCGCGGCATGGATTCCCCCGATCCCGCCGCCGATGACAAGGACGTCCGGGTGGACCGGCGCGCGGCGCCGGTCCAGCTGCTCGTGCGCGGCGACCCGCCGCACCGCTCCGCCGATGAGCGCCTTGGCCTTCTCAGTCGCTTCCCCGCTATCGGCGGTAACCCAGCTGACATGCTCGCGGATGCTCGCCATCTGGGAGTAGAAGGGGCTGATCCCGCCGGCCTCCGTCGCCCGCCGGAACGTCGCCCCGTGCATCAGCGGCGAGCACGAGGCGACGACGACCCGGTTCACCAGACCGTCGCGGATGTCCTGCTGAATGATCTCCTGGCCCGGGTCCGAGCACATGAACTTGTAGTCGCGCGCGATCGCCACGCCAGGCAGGGACCCGGCGAACGCGACGACGCCCTCGACGTTGACCTTGGGGGCGATGTTGTGGCCGCAGTGACAGACGTATACACCGACCTTCGCGGGCAGCGCCGCGCGTGACCGGTCCCCGTCAGGCTCAGACATGGGCACCTCCCGCCGTCCCGGCAGGCTCCGGCAGCTGCCACTGCAGCATCCGCTGGACGCCGAGTGCCCGCTCGTCAAGCCCGAGCGCGGTCCCCAGCAGTTGGGTAAAGAAACCGACCGTGAGGCTGACGGTCTCATCGAACTTGTGGGCCATCTGGCCCTGGAACGCCTCGAGATTGAATTGGCACAGCGGGCAGACCGTGGCGATCGCATCGGCGCCGCGCCGCTTCGCGTCGGCCAGCAGCCGGTGGCTGAGCCGCAGTGTCGCGTCGGGGAGAGCGCCGATCAGCGGCCCGCCGCAATAGCATGAGCCGCCGCAGCAGCGTGTCCGCAGCGGCCAGTCGATGGGCTCGGCGCCGACCGCCGCCAGCAGCCGCTCCATCGACGTGGGGGCGCGGCGGTCGTCGAACGTGGCGTATGGGCGTACGAGCAGGCAGCCGTAATAACAGGCGACCCGCAGCCCCCGGAGCGGCTGGACCGCGGCTTCGGCGATCCGGTCCAGCCCGATGTCGTTCACAAGCACGTCCAGCGGGTGCCGTGGCCGGGCCCGGCCCTCATAGTGCAGCCCGGCTGCCCCCAGCGCCCCGCTGACACGAGCGGCCATGGCCCCGCCGTCGGCGAGTGCCCGCTCGGTCTTGAGCAGCGCGCGGTAGCAGCCTGCGCACGGGGCAATGACGTTGACGGGCGCCGGGCCGGGCCGGGCGCCCTCGGCCAGTGCGAGGTTGCGGGCCGAGAGGGCGACCGCCTTAGCCATGTCGACGGCGGGATATCCCGACGCCCCGCAGCAGTTCCAGTCCTCGAGCTCATCCAGGCCAGTCCCGAGCGCCCCGAACACGGCACGCAGCGACTCCTCATAGGACCGGCCGGTCCCCTTGGCCGAGCATCCGGGGTAGTAGGCGTAGCTCATGCGTCCTCCCCAGTCGTCGTATCGAGGGCATCGAGAACCCTCCGTAGCTGTGCCGGTTCGCGCAGCGACTCAGACCGCAGCGGCAGCCTGCCCCGCCGCATCAGGCGCAGCGCCACCGGCGCGTAGCGCAGCAGCTGGAAGGGGCGGGTCCGCAGGTAGAGCGATAGCGAGATCCACGCCTCGCTGCTCCGCCCCCGCCGGTTAATGAGGCGGACGAACTGGCGGGCCAGGACGGGAGTGACGAACCGCCGCGGATAGACCCCAGTGCGTAGCGAGGCCCGCTTCAGCGCGTAGATCGACTCGGTTACCGGGAGCTGCTTCGGGCATTCGACTGTGCACGCGTAGCAGCCAGTGCAGGCCCAGATGGCGCGGCTGCGCAGAACCTCGTCGTAGCTTCCGGCTGTCAGCATCGCGTTGAGGACCCGCGGAGAATGTTCCATGTAGTCGATCATTGGGCAGACGACGCTGCACGTGCCGCACTGCATGCAGAATTGCGGGAGCACCTCGTCCGCGGCGCCCGGTGCCCAGCCTGGTGCTGAATCCAGCGAAGACAAGCCCATGGAGCGCCTCCCGACTCTGGTGCAATGACCAGCGTTTGGGATTCTCATTGAATATGCTGGCTGACGCGTGTGATAGGGCCAAAAGCTCATTCTGAAGAGCACAAAGTCCCTGCAGCGCGACGCTGGGCGGCTCCTGTTGCTTGATGCGACAGGAGAGCGGTTCCGGGGCAGGCTCCACCTAGAGCTACCAGCGACATGATCATTGACCCATCTGCGGCTTGATCACGACTGCAGATTCTATTCCGGCTGGTATCCAAGTCGTGGGCGGCTGGCGGAGTGGTATGCAGTGGAGCGTTGATTTATTCGGGAGCCTCTGGCCCCCAATTCCAAGTCGCTCCGAAAATCAGTTGACTCTTATTGGAACGCTGTCCAGCGGGCGTGATCATGGCTTTTCCGATGGCCATGGCTTTCCTGTCGGCCACCTTTCTGTGGCCTTCCGGTGTGTCTGGGCGAGCCTCATGGGGCAGCTGCTGGCTGGGCTTTGGCCGTGCGGGCTCGTGACCTGGCCGGGATTTGCCGGGAACAGCTCGCCCTGACCGCTATGGCCGTGCGGTTTGGTCTGTGAATCCGCAGGCGATCAGCCAGCGTTCAAGTCGTTGCCCCTCTTTGAGCACGGCGCGGCAGGGCCTACCTTCGGCCCTCGACACCCAGTGCCGCAGATGGTCATCCGAGATCGCCGGGTCTTCGATCGGGTTCCGACCTCCTCGCCTGCCCGGAGATTGCCCTGAGGGCGCTACTCCGGCTGCGCCTCGTCGATGAGGACCGGCGCGAGCATCTCGGCCAGTGCCAGCACCTGGTAACTAGCCATGTTATAGACGGGAGCCTGCGCGAGGAGGTTGTCGAGTTCCTCGTTGGAGTCCACGTTGTAGATCCAGGCGCCGCCATGCCCACCTACCAGGTGGTACCGCACCTCAAGCTTGCCCGCCTCCATCAACTGGGCCCCGTAGTCCTGCTGCCGGATCACGGCCCGGACCACGCCCGGGGTCGCCCGGCTTAGCTCCAACTTCCAGATCACCAGAAATTTGCCGGCCATCATCTCCTCCTCGAGGCAGCCGCTAGCGTTGCCAATCTGCACCGAAGCGTAGCTCCGCCGGGCCCTCAGGCGCCCGCACGTCAGAGCCTTGGCGGGTCTGACGCTAACGAGCTCAAGCAGGAACCCGGGGTGAGAATGACTCGTGAACTCGTCCGCCTTCGTCCAGCTCCGATCGAACCTGCTTTCGCAGGCCTGCTTCTGGCGGCAGTGAGTTTTCCGCGAGCAAGATCAAAGTGAGTGGCAAATTGAATGGCGAATGTCGCACAAGGTGGGTACTCGTGATCTGGGAGCTCGCCGCACGGTAGGTCCGGTACGGCGATTCCCGCCTGGAGTGTGTTCGGCGACGACGTAGTCGCCGCCGCCATGATCGACCGCCTCGTCCACCACGCCGAAGTCATCTCCCTGAAAGGAGACAGCTACCGGCTCAAAGACAGAGACCTCGGCCGCGTCCCCGCGACCACCAACTAACCAGGTGGGTCAACATTCACCCGGAATAGCCGGATCAAGATTCGGCCGGAGTTGACACCCCGCCCGCCATCGGCTCCGCGCCGCGTACGATCAGCTCGTGATGGCCATCTGATCAGCCAGTCATCCCGGTCCGTGCGTCATGTCCATGCGCACCGATCGGCCAACCCAACACTGCCCGTCGCCCTTCCACGGCATAGACAACGTTTTGTCGATCGGGGGAGCGCAAGCTCCTAGCGCTGGACAGAATCTTCTGGGCTTCGGGCTGGCGAGAGCGCAAGATCTGCGCAGCTTACGAACACCCGCGGGCTGAGGACATGCAGCGCTTCGAGCAGGTCACCCAGGCCCTCATCCTGCGTTAGATCCACCAGCACTTCACCGGTCATCTCGGCTCTGTCGGCGCCGCGAGGTATGAGGCGGACGGCGCTCACGGGATAATCGGCGAGGGCCTCGTGAAAGAGCGTGCGGCTGCCCGGATTGTCGGGCAGGGGTAGCTGGATTCTCCACGTGATCTTAGTTCGGTACATGGCGTCGCCTCCGTTATCCAAGGAACGCGACCTCGTTGAGCGAAGGCTCGGCGATGCCAAGGGTTGGCACCAGAGGCTCAAGTCCCGCTCATCGAGGGCCAAACGGCCTGTGCTGCGCCAAAACTCGTTCACGCTCGCAGACCTGCGCTTTACGCTCGCTAGGACTGGTCTGTGGTATTCGCTGATCAGCCCGCCGACAATGTTCCTGCGCTCGATCCGGGCGAACAGTGTCACCGGGAACACCTCGCCCCACCGGCACCGGGGGATCAGCCGGGACAGGGCCGAAAGCCACAGCCGGTCGGCAAGGCGCGATCGAGTAATCGATGCGACGGGGTAGCTCAAGCCTTCCGGACGAGGAGCGCAGACCGCTCGTCGCCACTGGAGTGATCACCAACATGGCGCTAGCCTGGGCCAAAGGGATTCTGGGGGGGTCCATGAGCGAAACCGGACGTGTGCAGGCAGGGAACGTCGCGGCTGCGCCAGGCCCGCCTCCTTCCCAGATCCAGGTGGTCCCTCTTAAGGGCCTGCCGATCGTGGCCGCGGTCGTCGTGTTCGTCATCGTTTCCATCGCGGGCAACTGGCTGTGGGCCCTTACCTTCTGTCATGTCGTAGGCGGCGCGCTGTGGACGGCGATCGATCTGTTCGTCGGGCTGATCATCGGGCCGATCCTGGGCCGGTTGTCCATCGCGGCACGAGCGGAGTTCGCGGCGCGGTTCATGCCCAAGATGGTCCTCCTCATGCCTACCTTGGTCCTGATGACGCTCGCCGCCGGGTTCCAGCTGGCGCTGAAAGAGGGAAACCTCGCGCCCTCCAGCCCGAACCACGCCTGGCTGATCGTCTCCTATTGCGTTGTCGGGGTGATGGCAGTGATCGCGCTCGGCGTGCTTGAACCAGCCAACATCGCCGTCCTCGTGGAGATGCGCAAGTCGAGGCCGGACGGGGCGGTCATCGCCCTGTTGATGAGGCGATTCCTCTACACCGCCGGGATCACCGGCTTGATGCAAGTCGCGACCCTCATCATCATGACCAGGGTGGCGACCCAATGAGCGGCGAGCTGGCCACGGCCGCACCGGCGGTCCGGCGGCGCTTTCCACCGGTAGCCGAACTGACCATCTGCTCCCTGGCCTTGGTGGTCATCGGCGGGATCCTCTTGGCGTCATATGCCCCTCGCCGGCCGCCTCTCGGCGTGCCGACCGCTCTCGCGGTCATCAGCGCAGCGCTGCTCCTCACGAGCGCCTACCTCCTGTCCAGGCTGCAAACGTTCGCGTGGGAACGGTTCTTCCTGGTCTTCCGGTGGGCGCTGCTGGCCTACGTCATCTCGGCCGGGATGATCGGCTTCGCGTTCATCCATGATCACACCCGGGGCGCTCCGCTGGTTCTGCTGCTGGTGATGCTCGTGATCTTCGCGCTCGACGTTCCGCTCATCATCGCTTTTACGGTGGCGCGTTACTCCTCGCCCCCACACTCTGCGAGCTGACGGCCCGCTCACAAGTCTTTCCAAAAAATTTCTAATGGTTACCGCCGCCCGCAGCGCGGCCGAGCCCGCGGCGGCACCGGGAAAGCCCCCGCGCCGGGCGCCCGCCCGCTCGACGACCACCCGCCCAGCGGCCGATCGCACGAAGACGCCAGAGCGACCGCGGCCGGCCCGGCAGCGGCGCCCGTGCTCACGTCATCGGTCATCTTGCTCGCAACGCCGAGGCGCTAGGCGGGCTCGCCCGATGGGCGCGTACGGCGTGAAGACCCCGACGTGTCGGGACCGCGATCAGCGAGCCGCGGCCATTAAGGAGCCGAGCGGAACATGCGCGCCCATTGGCGCCGCCTCCCGGCTGGACATCGCCCTCCCGCCCTTGCCGGCAGCCAAGGTCACGCGGGGACGTAAGCACCGCTTTGCCCCGGAACTCCCGCCGGGCCATGGCAGCGAAGGCGTCCGCGGTCCGGGTCCAGTCTGCGATCCAGCCGATCTGGGGCCGGAAACGGCCGTCGGCGACCAGCCGGGCGAGGATGGCGAGATCTTCGCCCTTCGTCTCGCCGGGGACCGTGCTGATGAACGCGATCACCCGGGCGTTATACGCGCCTGCCTGGTAGAAGTCGCGCAGCCGGAAGTCATCAGTGCCACCGCCCAGGCCGCCATACAAGACCACCGATCCGCCCGGGGCCAGGTGCCGGATCACCTGGGTCAGCTGCGGGCCGCCGACCGCATCCAGGACCAGGTGGAACGGCCCGTCGTCCGGGGACAGCTCGTCCAGCGACACCACCGCCTGGTCCGCGCCGAGCAGGCGAGCTTCGTCTTTCCGTCCGGACCGGCCGGCCTGGGCGGTCACTCAGGCCCCCCGAGGCCACGGCGAGCTGCACGGCGAATTGGCCCACGCCTCCGGTCGCCCCGGTGATCAGCACGTTCTGGCCGAGGATGGCCCCGCCCGTGCGCAGCGCCCGGAGCTCGGTCAGCCCGGCCACCGGCAGGGTAGCGGCCTCGTCGGGGGATATACCGGCGGGCAGCGCGGCGACCCAGTTGGCCAGGACGGCGATCCGCTCGCCCCAGCCATGCCACTACGGGTACGCGACGACGGGTGGACCGGCTGGCGGCCCGGTGCCGTCGGCCGCGGCGCGCAGCACCACACCGGCGACGTCCTGGCCCGGGCGCCAGTCGCCAGGACGCTGGCCGATGAGGATGACCTCGCCCGCATTGATCGAGAAGGCGCGGACGCCCACGATCACCTCGCCCGGGCCGGGCTCCGGTTCGGGCAGGTCCATGGCAGCCGCAGGCCGCCCGGGGCCTTGAGGTCCGTGATGATTCCGCGCATCGTTAGGTCTCAACCCGGCCGCGCCCGCCGTTCATCCCGGAGGGACGGGTGAGTGTGCGCCGCGCCGCCCAGAGGACGCAGCCTGCCGTAAGGCCCGGGGACGCAGGCCCCGATCGCGCACAGATCATCTTGTTCGGTGGGGCCTTTCGGCGCGTGCCTCGGGGGGGATCAGCAAACTCCCTCGGCGTTACGCAGCGAAGGGACGGACTGGGCGCGGGGAAGACTGCTGTCCAGGGACTGCCTGGTTAGCGAACGCGGGCCCGGAGGAAGATCCCGATTTGCCTGGTGGCCTGGGCTGCTTCGGGGGTGCCGAGCAGGAGCTGGTAGACGTGGGGCAGGCCTTCGCCGATCTGCAGGGTGACGTTGACCCCGGCCTGGGCGGCTGCGGCGGCGAGGCGTTCGGAATCGCTGAGCAGCAGGTCGGCCGTGCCGGCCTGGATCAGCAGCGGCGGCAGCCCGGCCAGGGAGGCGAACAGCGGTGACGCCAGGGGTGTTTTAGGGTCAGCCCCGGCCAGGTAGCGGGAGGCGAACTGGCGCAGCATGGCGGGGGTGGAGACCGGATCCTGGCCGGCGCGCTCGGTCATCGAGGCCCCCGAGCTGGTCAGGTCCACCGTCGGGGACATCAGCACGGCGGCCGCGGGCAGTGCCTGCCCGGCGTCACGCGTGGCCACGAGCAGGGCGGCGGCGAGCCCGCCGCCGGCTGAGTCGCCGGCCACCGCGAGTGATGCCGGGCTCAGGTCCTGGCCGGTGCGCAGCCAGCGCCAGGCGGCCAGGACGTCGTCGACCGCGGCGGGGAAGGGATGCTCGGGGGCCAGCCGGTATTCAGGGAACAGCACCCGCATCCCGCTGGCCCGTCCCAGCCGGGCGGCCAGCTCGCCGTCGCTGCGCAGTGACCCCAGCTCGAAACCGCCGCCGTGCAGGAACAGCAGAACCCGGCCGGCGCGGGCTCCGGGGGCCTCAAGCCAGTGGGCTGGCACCCCGCCAGCGCTCACCTCCGTCACCCGCACATCCTCAGGCACCCGGTGCAGGCGGTCCCCGGGGATGAAGCCGGCCCGGCGCTCTTCCAGCGTCGCCGGGGCCTGGCCGGCACCGGCCTTCTGCCGGTCCCTGAGAGCGCCGATCGCGTCCTGCATCGCCTGGCTCGGCATAGCGGCATCTCCTTCGGCATCGCCTGCCCGTCTGACACGGCGTGAACGGCGCTTCGGCCGATTGCTCCTGACAAGCACCCTTGCAACCTCTGGCGACCGCGTTGCTGCACCTCTGCCGCTGAGAGCTACGGGGCCAGACGACCCAGCCGCCGTGTGGCCCGGCGTTTCATCTCAAACGGGACGACCCCCGAACTTCAGCCGACGATCGCCGCCCAGCCCGACCGTCACGCCGGGCCACTCGGCATCGACGGCCATTGTCCACGAGGCGGCCACCAAGCCCGGGCACTATACGCGCGGACAGCGAAGGTCTGGAAGGCTCATGCAGCTTGAGCGCCAGCTCTGTCCGGGGCGTCCTCGCGGCACGCACCGAGGCGGCGATGCCCTCACTAACCAGTGACGGTGTTCCCGTCCGGGAACACTTCGCTGACCCGCCCGGTCCTGACGTCAAAAACGAACCCCCTGACCGGAACGTCCTGCGAGATCCATGGATGTGACCTGGCCTTCTGGATCTGCTCCCTGGTGTTCGCCTCGGCGTCGGTGAAGCTGTAGAACCTGGCCGGCGCAATCGGCGCCTGCCCCGTCTCCTTGCGGAGCCGGTCCTCCAGCTCGCTGTCGGTAAACCTGAGCATCCCGCAGTCGGTGTGATTGATGATCATGATCTCCCGGGTGCCCAGCAGCCTGGTCGAGAGAACAAGCGACCGGACCGCGTCGTCATCGATCACGGTGCCGAAGTTCCTGATCATGTCGACATCCCCCTCGGCGAGACCCAGCATCTGCTCGATGTTGCTCAGCCGGGGATCCGCACAGGTGACGATCGCGATCTTGGGCGCCGGCGGTCCCCCGCGGCCGGCATCGTAGCCGTTGGCGATGGTTGCATTGGCACTCAGCGCCTCGTCAATAAGACTCATGACCCTTCTCCTTCTCCCTGGGCGTGTTCGCTTTGCCCTCGGCCGGGCCGTAGCCCTATACGTTCTCCAGCACCACCAGCAGCGCACCGGGGCGCTCGGCAGCAGCCAGCACGCCCCGCTGCACCAGCGGGAACCGCTTCGGCCTCTGCGTATACGGGACATAAACGGATTGGGACGCCACCGAGGCGCCCTTGGCCGTGTCCGCGGCCACCTCGGGGTCGCCAGCATCGGCGGCCCGCCGGTCAATCCCCCCGGCCAGCGGCCGGTTCCCGGACACCGCCAGTTGCTCGACAAGAACACTTCCGGCCTGGCCCGTCCCGAACACCGCGTGCAGCCGGGCCTCACCCATGACGCGGATCCTCTCGCTGACCCTCAAGTAACCCGGCGGTCAGCGACAGCCCAGCCTCGACCGCTAACACTGACCCTACGTTTTCTGCCTAAATGCTAGGAATAGATTTCTGGAAATTTTGATCAAGCTTGACCCGGCCGGAGTGAGGCTGCTTCGTCGGCCTTGCCCGGGCCTTCGTCCGCAGCGCCGCGCCCCTGGCAGCGAGCATGCATGGCTGGCGGAACAGCCTCCGGCCAGATCCGGGCTGTCAGCAAGACCAGCGCTACGCATCGGCAGCATGAGCACGACGATGGGGACGGGCCCGGCGGATGACGCCTGGATCCGGTGAAGCCGCCGACCCCGGCGCCCGGTGCTGCCGACCATATATGCGCGCCGAGGCCAGCAGCGCCCGGTGGAGAAACCTGCGCCAGGAGGGCTCGGCGCGCGTTCTCCCGCCTTTCGCTCCCACTCAGCGTGATGCTCGGTCCATGTGGCCCGACGCCAACCTCGGGAGGGCGAGAGTGGGCAATCTGCTGGCCGCCGCAAGCCCACGCGGTTCGCGCGCACGGGAGGTCGAGAACCTCGCGGCTGGGCGCGATCAGGCTGACGGTTAAGACAAGCCGGTCTGCCGGCGGACCTCGTCCATTGCCTGCATGATCGTGTACGTCTCATCCAGCGGGAGCAGCGGACTTTCTAGCAGACCCGCGCGAAGACAGCGGCCCACCTCGGCGGCCTCGCCGCGGAGCCCGCGTCCTTCATACGGTTCTTCGAAGCGCTCCAGTTCGGTGCCGTCACGCGCGATCACGCGGAACGCGGTCGGCGTGTAAAACCAGCCGTCGATCTCTATTCTCGCCGCCGTGCCGTAAATGGCGGCGGGGTTGCCCGATGCTGCCAGCAAGGTCGTGGTCAGCACCGCATGGGCGCCGCTGTCGTACTGGAAGATCATCGACGTCGTGGCGTCCACGCCGGTAAACGCCGGAGAGCTGACCGCGGTGATCCGCGCCGGCACGCCAAGCACCAGGCTCGCGAACGAGACCGGGTAGATGCCAAGGTCCAGCAAGGCCCCGCCGCCCAGTTCCGGCGCGAACAGCCGGAACTGCGGATCGGGAGCGAACCACTGCCCATGCTCGGCGGTCAGGTAGACGACATCGCCGAGCGTTCCCGCGGCGAGGATCTCCCGCACCCGCGCGATGTGCGGCAGGAAGCGCGTCCACATTGCTTCCATGAGGAACGTTCCCCGGCCGCGCGCGGCGTCGATCATCTCGCGCGCCTGAGCGGCATCCATGGCGAACGGCTTCTCAACGAGCACGGCCTTACCCGCGCTGATCGCGAGCAGCGCGGCGTCGTGATGGCCGGGGTGAGGCGTTGACACGTACACGGCATCGACATCCGGATCGCTGACCAGAGCCTGGTAGCTCGCGTGCCGGTGCGGTACGCCGAATTCGTCCCCGAACGCGTCCGCCGAAGCCCGGGACCGTGACCCGACGGCGACAACCTCACAATCGGGCTGCAGCGCGAGATCATGCGCGAAGGCATGGGCGATGCCGCCCGTAGCGAGGATTCCCCAGCGAATCGGGCGGTCATCCGGTTGCGTCATCCGATTGCTCCTCAGACTGCCAACCTGGCAGCGCAGCCGCCTGCCAGGCAGAGCACCGTAGCTGGCTTGCCGGTCACCATGGGAATAGCAGGGAACTGATCCGGCCCCCGTGGCACGGACTCGCAACCCTAACGACGGCCGCAGACAGCAGCAAACGGATACGCCTGCCGATCCAGGCGCTGAGGTGAACCCGTGGCCGGCGAGCAGCTGGTGCAGCCCGTGCCTGGCGTGCGTCCTGACCGCCCTGAACGCCCTGTGTTCTAATCCCACCTGACGCACCATCGGCGGCTGATCCGGACGTTCAGTGCCGGTGAGCGTGCATAACCATGCAAGTAGCCGGGCGATCGGAGTGGGCACTGCTGTACGGATCGTGGGTCCTGAGTTGCGATCAGGCGCACGGCGGAATGTTTATAATGAACTATAGGCGTGAAGCGCAGGCGCCTCCGGTCATGCACCGCTGATCAGCTGGGCTTACCTGTTAACCCCGGCACAAGTGAAAATGGCGGGAGTTAGCTCATCTCTTTGGCCCAGAGTCGGTGCCTGCCGTCTCCTCCAGTAGACCAGACTGGGTATCTAGTATCCAGCCTTCTGGAGCTGGCACGTCTCCTGGCCACCTCGCGCCGGTCAGGTCCGCGCCGGTGAGGTTCGCGAGGCCGAGGTCCGCGCCGGTGAGGTTCGCGCGGGTGAGGTTCGCGCCGCGCAGTTTCCCGCCGCGCAGGTTCGCGCCGGTGAGGTCTGCGCCGGTGAGGTTCGCGCGGGTGAGGTTCGCGGCGATGAGCTGCGCCCTGGCCAGGTTCGCGTGGGTCAGGTGCGCGCGGGGAAGTTTCGCGCCGGTGAGGTCCGCATTGGTGAGGTCCGCGCCGGTGAGGTCCGCGCGGGTAAGGTCCGCCTCGTAGAGGTCCGCGCTGGTGAGGTTCGCGTGGGCGAGCTTTGCGGGGATGGGTCTCGCGAGGGTGAGGCCAGCGTGGGTGAGGTCCGAGGGACCGAGGTCCGCGTGGGCGAGGCTCGCGCCGGTGAGGTCTGCGCCGGTGAGGTCCGCGCCGGTGAGGTCCGCTTCGTAAAGATCGGCAAGGGGGAGGTATACGCCACGGAGGTTAATCTGCCGAAGGTCATGTGCAGCGTCCCGCCGCCCAATGACGGTCACTGCGGCTTGGATGTCGGGTCGTGTGACAGGTTCAGGCGTGCCCACCACTGGAGCCGACCGGAGCGATGGTTCGCGGGAGTGCTCTCGGATGCACGCGGCCAGGACCTCCATCACGGTTGGGTGGTCTCTGGGAGAGTCGCGGGCTATGCGTTCCAGAGCGTAGATGCCGCCTATAGTCACATCGACGGTTGCGGAGCCAAGCTGTTCGATCGCCTTGGTATAGCGATCGGTCACCTGCCCTTGCTCAGTCAGCTCATAAGTACGCCGCTGCCATTGGTCGGCTCGTTGCGAGTTACGCCGCAAGAGGTTGAAGTTCAGGGCAGTGAAGATCAGCGCCCCGGCAGCGAAAAGTCCCGCGCCGAGTGTCAGCAACCTCCCTCGCGCGTCGTCCCGCGCTGTCTGCCGTAGCACTCCCGTGACGTGACCGACGTCGTGGGTGGCGAGCCAATCCGCGGCTGGCACGAACAGCACCCATGCGACCACCAGCGCTAGCACGACGGCGGCGATGCCGCCCGCCAGCCATCGGATGCCCTGCGGCCAGGCCGCCCAGCGCTTAAGCACGTGCAAACATTAGGGGAAAAACGCCTGTGTCCGCTAGGAAACGGACGAGTCAGCATCAGTCCGCGCCGGTGTAAACAATGGGTAGTTAGCTCACGTCCGGGTCCGTGAATCAATACAAGAGGGAACATGCAATTGGGCGCATAAGTATGCACGCAGATAACACGCTCAATTCGGCAGACCCGGTAAAGGTGTTGGGATGCGGCGTCTTGTCAGTTCACCTCCCGGTCGAACACCTGGTGGGCGGTGCCGTATCCGGCTTCGCAGATCTTCTGGCATGCAAGGCACGGGCTACCTCAGCAGTCTCGGCGCTGGAGCGGACGCATTTCCCGGGGCCCGCCTTAGCCGCCGGGTCATCACGTAACCTCCGCCAGCCGGCCGACCGGGCTGTTCACCCGGCGAACGCCCGGGAGTTGCGCAGGGACAGTGCAACAAGGGTGAGGGTCGGCCCATAGCCTGAGCCGGTGGGGAACAGGGAGGAGTCGGCGACCATGACGTTCGGAGCTTCCCAGAGACGGCCCCACGGGTCACACGCACTCGACGACGGGTCGGTGCCGAAGCGGACCGTCCCGGCCACGTGCCGGGAGATGGGCACCTGGCTGATCTCCGAGTGCGACGTCGCGAGATCCCCGGTGGTCTTCGGGGACGTTGCCGTCATGATCCGCTCTGCGCCAGCCGCCTTCATGATCTGCACCAGCTTGGCCCCATGGTGCCGTGACGCGGTCAGCTCATGGGTGTGCAGCTGGTAGGTCGTCCTGGCGACGGGAAGCCCCCAGATGTCGGTGACCGTCGGGTCGAGATCGACCGTGTTGGTGGCCTGAGGCAGGTCGTCGCCTTGCATGCAGAAGCCCAGCAGGCGGTCTCTCATCGGGGATTCGCGCATCATGATCTTGTGCTGCGGCCCCCAGGGGTACTGTTTCGCCTCCGCGATCAGGTGGGACGGGCTGCAGTGTTCGACCAGCCCTCCTTTGATCCACGGCAGGCCGGCCTCCGCGGCTGCCGCCCGCGCCGCGGCGTCCACGAGGATGTGGTCATCATGGACGTGAGTGACGGATCGGCCGATGTGCCCGTGGACCCGGAAGGGCATGATCCCGAAAACAAATGTCTGCATGTGGAACATGACGTTCCGGCCGATCTGCGAGTTGGTCAGGCCGGACAGCAGGAGCAGGCGCGGCGTTTCCATGGCTCCGCACGCGACGACGATCCGCCCAGCCCGCTCGATGTGCCGTTCCCCGCGTGCATCGATCCACTCGACGCCGGTTGCCTTGCCGTCCTTGATCAGGACGCGCGACACGTGACTCTGGGGGCGCAGCTGTGCCCGGCCGGTCAGCAGGGCGCGGCGCAGCGGTGCGACCGGGTCGCCCTTAGCGTGGATGGGGCACCCGAAGTAGGCACAGAAACCGCAGTTGTTGCAGGCCGGCCGCCCGTCGTAGGGGACGGAGTTGACACCGGTCGGCGCTGGATAGGGATGGTAGCCGAGCTTCTGCGCCGCGGCTGAGGTCACCAGCGCCCCGTACATCGCAGGGCCTGGGGGCATGGGGTACTCGCCTGATCGCCAGGCCGCGAACGGGTTCGCCCCGGCCAGGCCGGCCACCCCCACGAGCCGCTCGGCCTCGGCGTAGTACGGCTCCATTTCGCCGTACGTGACCGGCCAGTCGGCGATGCTCGCGCCCTCGACCGGCCCAAGCTCGGATTCGACCAGGAAGTCATCCTCGCGGAACCGGGGGAGCTTGCCGTCGGCATGGACACCGCCGCCGCCGACCGTGGCGGGGAGATTGTTCACCTCCCCGACCACTTGGTGGTCACCATCGGCGATGGACGTGCGGAACGTACGTGGCTCGGCCCAGGGGTCTGGCCCGAGGAAGTGCCGGTTCAGGTACTTGAGCTCGTCGTTGGAGAAGCGCTGGGGGAGAACTGCGGGATCGTCGGGGTCAATCAGGTGGTTGCGCCCGCGCTCGAAGATCAGCACGGAGAGCCCGGCCTCGGTCAGGACCTCCGCGGCGGTCGATCCGGCGGGGCCTGACCCGATGATGATCGCATCGAAATCCCTGCTCATGCTCCGGTGACCTCCGCATCGGTGAAGCCACGGGGCTGCACGTCCCCCTCGTAGTTCAGGTAGTGCCATCCGGCCAGGCCCCGGTTGCCCCCATACTCAGGTGCGCCATATAGCCCCTCGCAGACGTGCCCATAGACCAGGCGAGTGAAGTCACCGACTTTGCTCAGCCGGTCATCCTGCGCCGCCGGGTCAAGAGCCAGGAAGTCCTCGCCCAGCTCGGCGAGGCCCTTCGTGTAGGTCTCCTGAAGGCCGGTGACCGGCCCGAGCCGTTCTCTTTCCGGGATTCCCCGGGAGCCCTCGATGCGAGTGCGCCAGGCCACTTCCTCGGCGGGGCTGAGTTCCTCGAAGCCCGAGAATGAGCTGTTCCCGCCGAAGCGGCCGGAGAAAGGGCCGCCGGCCCAGATGCGGGGCGGCGTGAAGGTGAAAGCTCCGAGGAGCGTGTCGATATAGTCGACCGCTCCCATTTCGGTACCGTCCGGTGCGTCATCAGCGGGAACGAGCCGGGCGCAGACTGCCTCCAGAATTGAGTACTGGAGCGGGGTGAGAAACGCAGCCATCAGGCCTCCTATTCCGGGCGCGATGTATCGGCCGGCGTATGCGTCATGACCCCGGCCTGCACAGCGCCCAGGACACGCCGCCACCAAGATGACGCACGAAATCGACATTCTCGTACGCGGCCCCGAAATGGCCAAGCGCCGTGTAGAAGGCGCGCATAGGGCCCCTTTCAATGCACCAGGCCAGAGGCAGGACCTGGCCTCCGGTCCCGTCGTGGCCGGGCCCGAACTCGACCCCGAGCAGATCATGCCGGTCTTCGGCCAGGTCACTGAACAGGTACAGTTCCTCGTTGAAATTCCATCGGGCGGGCAGATGGCGCGTCGCCGGATGGTCGTGATCGATAACCTGCACGGGCAGAACTCCGGTGACGGGATGCCCGGCGAACCTGGCGCCAATGAAATCCCCGTAGGCCGGCCAGCGATAGGACGAGTCGCTGGCGGAGTGCATGCCGACGAACCGGAGATCACCGCGGCGGACCCGGTGCTCGATGACGGAACGCTGCTCGCCGGACCAGCCGGTCTCACCGATTGTGAAAAGCGCCAGAAGCCGTGCCCGCTCCAGGTCCGGCACGGCCAGGTCCGTTACCCGTGCGACGTGCCGGAAGCCCAGTCCGTGCAGTTGCGCGATCTGCGCTGCGGTGGTCACCGCGGAGGGCAGGCTGTGATGGGTGCCGGCGAGGCTGGGCCGGCCGGCGGCGTCACGGTAGGGCGAGACATCGGTAACAAAAATGAACTCGCTCACGAGGGCATCACCGCGACGACGCTGATCTCAACCAGGATGTTCTTGAGAGCTGCGCCGGTAGTCGCCCGGGCAGGGTAGGGCGGAGTCAGGAATGTGCCATAAACACGGTCGAAGCCGGCCCAGTCCCGTAGCAGGTGTTCCAGGTACACGGTGGTATTCACGACGTGCGACCAGTCGAGGCCAGCGCCACGCAGGATGGCCTCGATATTGCGCATCGTCCGGTCCGTCTGCTCCTCGATCGTCTGGCCGACAACTTCGCGGGTCTCTGGATCGTAGGGGCCGTTGCCGGCGACGAATACCAGGCCCCCGGCGCCGATGGCCTGTGAGTAGTTGCCCGATGCCACCGGGGCATCAGTAACCGTGATTGCACGACGAGACATTCCGAGCTCCTTTTAGGGAACGGCCCAGCCCACTAATCGGTGATTACCAAGATCCTGGATGTTACCCCTGCATGCATCCCTCAATATGTGTTATCGTATTGAACATGATAAAGCAGTCTTCGTTTAATGGAACGGTTCCTGGCACGCTCCTGGCACTGGGCAGCGCGACGCTGGGTGAAAGCGGTGGCCATGGCCTGAATACGCGCATCCACGCCATGTGGCCGGACGCACGCTTCGCCGGCCCTGCATTCGCCGTCCGCTGCCCTGTGGGGGACAACCTCGCCGTGCATGCCGCCGTTGCGCAGGCACCGCGCGGCAGCGTGCTCGCCGTCACCGTGGCCGGCGACGTCTCGCGGGGGTACTGGGGCGAGGTCCTCGCCACGGGAGCACAGGCCGCGGGCATCGTCGCGCTCGTGATCGACGGCACCGTTCGCGACCTGGACAGGCTGGCGGCCATGGAGTTCCCGGTCTTCGCCCGCGGGCACTCGCTGCCGGGGGCGAGCAAGTCCGGTCCGGGGGAGATAGGCGGCACGGTCGCGCTGGGCGATGTGACGGTGCGAACGGGCGACTGGCTGGTCGGGGACGCTGACGGCGTCGTGGCCATCAGCCCGGAGGCGCTTGACGGCGTCATCGCGGCGGCCAGAGCCCGGGAGGCCAAGGAACTCGGAATGTTCGAGCGGCTGAAGGCGGGCGCCACCACCGTGGAACTGCTCGGCCTGGACATCAGCTCGATAGCGGGAGCGTAAGTGCCGGTCATCGTGCCGTCACCACGTTGGCGGGCGTCCGGCCGGCCAGCGCGTCCACGACACCGCGGCAGGCCAAACGCGTCATGGCCTGCCGCGTGGCCCAAGTGGCGCTGCCGATATGAGGCAGAAGTGTCAGCCCCGGCGCGGTCAGCAGGCGCGGGCTGACGTCGGGCTCGCCGTGGAAAACGTCGAGCCCGGCTCCGGCCAGCTGACCGGAGGCCAGGGCGTCAGCGACAGCGTCCTCGTCGAGGATGCCCCCCCGGCTAGTGTTGACCAGCACGCTGCCACGAGGCATGCGGCCGATACGGTCGGCGCTGATCAGGCCAGAGGTTTCCGGCGACAGGGGGACATGGATGCTGACCACGTCCGAGTCCGACAGCAGCGTGTCGAGGTCGCGAACGTAACCTGGATGGCCGGTGGGCCGGCGCGCGTGGTGGCGTACCCGCATGCCGAAGGCAACGGCGCGTGATGCGACCGCCTGGCCGATCCCGCCGAAACCGACCAGCCCGAGGCGGGCACCGTACAGGTCCTTGCCCAGGTACCCGGTGAGTTCCCATCCGCGCCATGCCCCGCGACGCAGGGATTCCTCAGCTGCGGTGGCTCCCCGGCATGCGGCGAGGATCAAGAACATGGCGACGTCCGCGGTCGCCGAGTCCAGCACGCCCGGGGTATTGCATACGGCGACCCGGTGCCTCCAGGCCGCGTCCACGTCGATGTTGTCGTAGCCAACGGCGATATTGGCGACAACTCGCAGCCGGCCGCGCGCTCCCGCCGAGAGGACCTCGGCGTCGATGGGGACGCTCAGTACGCTGACAATTGCGTCAGCATCCACGGCCGCCGCGCACAGCGCGGCGTGGCAATCGGCCAGTTCTGGCGCCAGGTGGATGTCGAGCCCGGCCGTATTCAGGGGCTCGAGCCATTCGGTGGGCAACTGTGCCACCACCAGAACGCGGGGTGCCATGGCGGCTAGTGCTCCGTGTAGTTGATGTCTCCCGCGCCTGGCTCTGCGACGGCGAAGCAGAAACAGCGGATGGGGGAGTGCGGGCTCGATGCCACCAGACTGTGGACTTTGTTCGGAGGGATGTACACGAGGTCACCCTGGGAGACGGCCCGTTCCTCGCCGTCGATGATCATCAGGCCCTTGCCGTAGAGCACGTAATAGAACTCATGGGTTGGGTGAGTGTGGGGATCGACGGCACCGCCGCCGATGATCTCGAACTCGTTGATCAGTTCGAGGGAACCGCCCTTCGTGATCTTGCGCATCGTGCCGGGGGGGAACATGTACCAGACCGGGGTCGTTCCGTTGTGCTCGGCCACCGGTGCGATGTCGCTGATGTTGCGGACGTCCATGTGCGTCTCCTGTTCGTGGGCCGGCTGGGACTCTTACGCCTGCGGAAATACCTCGACGGTTTTCGGGATGGCCTTCAGATCCCAGCATTCGTTGTCATCCGCGTAGCGCAGGCCCTGGACGTTGTAGAGGGTGACCTCGTCCGCCGTCAGGGGGAAGGGCCCCCAGTGCCAGGTACCCCGGTGCAGGACGAACGCGTCCTTGGCCTGCAGGCGGAAGGCATGCAGCGCACTCAGGTCCTCGCAGGACGTGAGGCTGGTCCCCGGCGCGGCGACGACCATGAGGGCGTCATTGTCTAGGACCATGATCGCCTGGGTGTGGGTGACGTGCCGGAAGAGCGTTTCGCAGACCAGCCCGCCAGCAACGTGCGGAACCTCGTCCGTGAAGTGGGCGATGACGTTCACGTGCACGTCGTTCCAGGCGAACTCCAGGCGGGACTGGCCGTCACGGGGATCGGTGTCCCGCACCGGCAGCCAGCCAAAAGGCGCCCATCGCTCTTCGGTCAGGGACCCGGCCCAGAGGGCATGAACGTCTGAGGCCATCACTTTTCCTCCGCTACTGTTGGCGATGCCTGCAAGAGGGCTCTCCCCGTGCCCGCATCCGTGATCAGAACGTTGAGCAGCCCGCGCCTCATGGCCGCCAGCAAAGGCTCGACCTTTGTCGGCCCGGCGGCCGCGACCACGCGCGTGGGTATGCGCGCGAATTGATCCAGGGTGAGACCGATCACTCGGTGATTGATCTCGTGGTCGATCAGCTTTCCCTCCTGGTCGAAGAACCGGCCGGCAATGTCGCCGACCATCCCGGCGGCGGCGAGTTCGGCCCATTCGGAGCCAGGCACATCGGCTGCCCATCCGAGGTCGGCCCGGTCCCTGATGCCGCCGATCCCGACGAAGGCTGCGTCAGCACCGGCCGCCCGGGCGAGTGGTTCCGCGACGGATGGTTCCAGGATGAGTTCCTCCGCCATCGAGCGGCTGCGGACGATGACCGGGGCGTGCAGATGTTCGGCCGTGCCGGAGTAAGCGATGGCCAGGGCGTCAGTGGCGAGATACGGGCTGCGGGTAGCACCGCCGCCGGCCCGCGAAGCGCCGACCAGCGACACGAAGTGGACGCGGGCCGGGCTCACGACGCCAAGCCAGCGCGGGATCTCAGCGACAGTGCGGCTGAGGCCAACGGCTATCACGGCGTTGTCCCTGACCATCTGGTTCAGGAAGGTGGCCCCGCCACGGGCCACGGCGCTCAGCGGTCCCCGTTCATGGCTGGCCGAGTCGGGAACCACGACGGCGCGGTCCAGGCCGAACCGGGAACACAGGTCCTCCTCCATGCTCATGAAGAGGCTCAGTTCGCTGAGGACCGTGATCTGCACCAGCCCGGTCTGGCGCGCCTTCTTGAGCAGTCTGGTGACCTTTACCCGGGACAGCCCCAGGGTGGTGGCCACTTCTTGATGGGTCAGGTCGAACTCGTAATGAAGTCGGGCCGCCCTGGCCATCAGGTCGTCCTCGCTCATCACTTCGTCCTTCCCGGTCGCGGCCACCCTGGGTGCCTGTGCCGCCATGAGGGCCACAGGCACCCAGGGATGGCTCGTCAGCTATGGCAGTTTCACCACGCTGTTGGGCCCCAGTTGCTGGCTCACCAGACTGGAGAACTTGGCCAGTTCCGCGCTCATGCTCGCATTCGGATTCTGCGCGAAGTCACCTGTCACGGTGTTGAGCGCGCGGGCGTACACCGGGAAGTTGACGTTGTTGGGCAGGGCCACGCCGATTTTCGCGTAGGTGTTGAAGTCTGCCTGGAACGGCGGTGCGAAGTTGATGAACAGGGGCTTCTCACCCACGGGAGTGGACGGGGGAACGAAGCCTGACCACACAGCGGTGGTCAGCTGATTCGCGGGCGCGGACGCGAGCGCGATGAAGTCCTCCGCACCCTGGACATTCTTCGACGCCTTGGAGACCGCGTACGCCCACCCGCCCAGGGTGGATGCCGCGCCCGCACCCTGGCCGTTCTCGGTCGGGAAGGGCGCCGAGCCGACCGCGGTCTTCGCGGCCGCCCACGGTGCGGCGGACTTCGGGGACGCCCAGACCGTCGGGTACCAGTTCGAGCCGATGGCGATCGCCAGCTTGCCCTGCTTCATCAGCAGCGGAGGCTGGCCTACCGCGTCGGCGCGGAACAACTGGGACGTCGGGGAGCCCAGGCCCTGCTGGAACATCTTCTGGTAGAAGGCGAGCGTCGCGCGGATCCCGGAGGAGTCCACGACCCACTGCTTGGTCTTCGAGTCGAACATGGTGGGGTTCGAGGAACCGAAGATGAGATTGCCGCTACCTTGCAGCACGTTCGTCGGCCCGGCGGCCACGCCCGCAGCCACCCAGAGCGGCCAGACGCCTGGATTGGCAGCCTTAACTTTGGCTGCCACCTGGAGGATCTGCTGCCAGCTGGTCGGTGTCCATGGCACTTTGACGCCGGCCTTGGTCAGCATCGCCTTGTTGTAGAGCAGCCCGGTGTTGTTGTTCCCGGCATTGACGGCGTACACGTTGCCATCGATCGTGCTCATGTTCTGGACACCAGCGGGCATCGTTGGCCAGAAGCTCGCCGCCTTGGATGAATGGACAAAGCTGTTCAGCGGCTCCAGGTAGTTCGAGCCCGCGAACTGCGCCACGTAGGTGGTGGGCAGCTGGATGACGTCGGGCGTCGTCGAGGGGGAGCGGAACAGGATGGCCGCCTTGTTCATCAGGTCGATGTCCGTGCCGCCGGTGCCTTCGAGGACGAGCTTGGTGTGGGGGTACTTGGCCTTCCACTGCTTCGCGATTCCGCTCCACCACTGGGTGGCCAGCGCATCGGAGTTGAAGACGTAGTTGTTCGAGTAGAGCACCGTGACGGTTCCGCTGCCGGACGAACCTGATCCCGATGCAGCGGGCGAGGATGAGCAGGCCGCTGCGGTGACCAGCAGTGCTGCCCCGACTGCCGGCAGCGCAACCCGCTTGAAATGTCTCATGCGCTTTCCCTCCTATTGCGTCCACGACGCATTGACTGCGGTTGGCGTCAGGTCCCCCTGCGCCGGGAGTCGTGCTGGTCGGCCTCGTCAGGAAAGACGAAGGCCGCTCGTTCCGTCGAAAATGCTGGCCTGCGTAATGTCAAAGGAGAGATTGATCGTGGAACCCATCTCCAATCCCGAGCGTGGAGGGGTGCGGCAGGTGAGGACGTCGCCGCTGACGCGGACGGCAACGTGCGTCTCCGCTCCGAGGGGCTCGATTACCTCGACGATGCCGGAGACGACCGCGCGCCCGGGGACAGCCTCCATGGGCGATTGCGGGAGTATGTCTTCCGGGCGGATTCCGATGGTGACGGTTTCGCTCTGCGACGAGCGGAGCCGGTCAGCGAGTTCGTCCTTCACGGGGATAGCCGTCGCGAGGCAGCGCAGCACGCTCCTCCCGCCGGAGTGATCGATCTGGGCGGGGACAAGGTTGATCTTCGGACTGCCGATGAAGCCGGCGGCGAAGATGTTCGCCGGCTCGGCGTAGAGGCTCTCCGGCGAGGCGACCTGCTGAATCTCGCCTTGGTTCATCAGCACGATCCGGTCGGCCATCGTCATGGCCTCGACCTGGTCGTGGGTCACGTAAACGGTTGTCACGGGGAACTGGGTGTGGATGCGCTTGAGTTCGAAGCGCATCTGGGTGCGCAGCGCGGCATCCAGGTTGGACAGCGGCTCGTCGAGCAGGAACGCCTGTGGCTTGCGCAGCAGGGCCCGCCCGAGGGCGACGCGCTGACGTTCGCCCCCGGACAGTTGCGAGGGCTTGCGGTCCAGCAGCCCGCGGATGCCCAGCATCTCGGCGATCTCGTGGACCTGAGTACCGATCTCCTTCTTGGACGTATGGCGGATGCGCAGGCCGAAGGAGAGATTCCGCTCCACTGACATGTGCGGGAACAGGGCATAGTTCTGGAACACCATGGCCAGATTGCGGTCCTTCGGCGGAACATGGTTCATGAGGGTTTCGCCGATGTGCAAGGTGCCCATGTTCGGAGTTTCAAAGCCCGCGATCATCCGCAGCGTGGTGGTTTTGCCGCATCCCGAGGGCCCGACAACGATTACGAACTCGCCGTCCTCGACCTCAAGATTGAGATCGTCCACGGCGACTTTTGAGCCGTAGGACTTGGTTACTCTGCGCAGCACGATCTTCGCCATGGGTTTTCCTCGCTCAAGTCGTAGTCAGCGGGCCCGGTGCCCGGCGTCAGCCCTTCACCCCGCCCGCAAAGGAGAACCCGCCGCTCAGCCACCGGGAGCTGATCAGGTAGAGAATGATGACGGGCACGGAGAACAGCACCGAATACGCGGCCAGCTGGCCGAACTGGACCTGGCCGTTCGCGCTCATGAACTGGTAGATTCCGACCGCGCCCGGCGTGTCCGATGGATTGGCGTCAAGGACAAGGGGAATCAGGAAAGCGCCCCATGAATTGATGAAGGTCAGGATCGCCGCTACAAGGATGCCGGGAGTGATCAGCGGGATTACGATCCGGAAGAGAATGCTGATTTCACTGGCGCCCTCGATCGCGGCCGCCTCCTCGAACTCGCCGGGGACCTGGCCGATGAAGTTCTTCAGCAGCCAGATGGAGAAGGGCACTGACATGGAGGCCAGGACGAGGGACGTGTAGAACTTCGAATTCAGCCAGTTGAGGTGGACGAAGATCTGGTAGGTGGGAATCAGCAGCAGGGTGACGGGAAGCCCGGTGAGGAACAGGATCAGGACGAGGATGAGCCCCTTGAAGCGGATCTTCCGCCGGGCGAGCATGAAACCGGCCATCGTGGACACGGCGGTGGCGATGACCGTGGAGACGCCGGCCAGGTAGAGGCTGTTCCTGATCGCGGCGCCCGCTCCCGTGCGGATGACGAGGTGGTAGTTCAGCAGCGAGAAGGGGTGCGGCATAGCCAGCGTGCCGTCCGCCTTGGGATTGAACGAGGCGAGGATCAGCCACAGCAACGGCAGCAGGAACACCAGGCCAATGACGATCATGAGTACGTTGAGTACCGGGCGGGCCAGGGACCGTCGCTGGTCGACCACGGCCGGCGCGCTGACCTCCTGCCCGGTCGTGACGAGCTGGTCAGCCGACATCTGTTCTCCTTCCAGGGAGTTGGCCTGGCGGGTCATGACGCGGAGTCTTGGAGCTCGGGCCGCAGCTGGCGGATATAGGCGATGGACAGGATGGCTCCGATGAGGACCAGGGTCAGAGCGATCGTGGTGCCGTAGCCGAGCTGGTTGAACTGGAAGGCCTCGATGTACATGTAGACGGGCAGAATGGCCGTCTGATTGCCAGGGCCACCCTGCGTCATGGCGAAGATCAGGGTGAAATCAGAGATGGTGGCCAACGTGATCAGCAGCAGGTTGATCATCAGGGTTGGCCGCATGATGGGCAGGGTCACGGTGAAAAGCCGCCGCCAGTACCCGGCCCCCTCGAGCTGAGCGGCCTCATCGACCTCAGCCGGCACGTTGCGCAGGCCCGCACTCAGCAGCAACATCGAGAAGGCCGTGCCACGCCAGGCGTTGGCCATGCAGACCACCAGCATGGGAACGGTGGACAGCAGGTCACTGTTGGGGACACCGAAGAGGTGGCTGAGGGTGCCTCCGGCCTGGCTGAAGGAGTACCAGACGAACGCGACCGTGATCTCCGGCAGGACCCAGGCCAGGATGACGATCGCGCCTACGCTCGACCGGACGACGACGTTGACCCTCTGGCCGAGCAGGGCGAGCGCGAGGCCCAGTACGGTCTGCGCCACGATTCCTGAGCCGATGACAAAGATGAGCGTCAGCTTGACGCTGAGCCAGAACGTCGGATCGTGGACCATCCGCTGAAGGTTGGCGGCCCCGGTGAAGCTGTAGTTCTGGGCGTACGGGCCGAGCAATTCCAGGTTGGTGAAGCCGAGGTAGATGGCGTAGCACGTGGGGATCACGAACAGGCCGATCAGGAGCACGCCGCTGGGGAGTAGCCAGACGGTGGTCACGGCATGACGGATCAATGACCGCAGCCGCGGCTCGCCGATGATTATGTTGTCAGTGGCCGGAGGTTCGGCGAGGGTCGTCATGCCGCACCGACGTTCAGCGATGCGAACTGTGGCAGATAGCGGGCGTTGACCTCGAGGAGCTCGTCGGTCAGGGCCTGAGCCTGGTGCGGCTCCAAGGTCGCGGCGACCAGCGGGTCCGTGAGGATGACCTGCCGCAGCAGCTCGCGGTCACCGTTCAGGGCACACTGCATCGTCATCGACTGAACCTGTGCGTGCAGGCTGAGCGTCGCGGCCAGCCCGGGCGGCAGATCGGGGATGCCCAGCGCGTGTACTCCCTGGCCGTCGACGATGGCGGGTACTTCGACGGCGGCGCTGGCGGGAAGGTTGCCGATCAGGCCGCCACGGTTCAGCACGTTCACCACGAAGAGGTCCTTGCGGTCCTCAACGACCGATTGCATGACCTCGGCGACGACGATTCCCTCGTCCTCGGGGCCGTGCGGCAGGTCGGAGAGGTGGCGGGGGCCACTCGCGGCCGACCAGGCGCTGGCCAGCTCGTCCCAGGTCCTGATCCGCTGGAGCTGGGAATCCATGTCATAGATACGACGGCCGTATCGCATCGCGAGCCCCTGGGCCCGGCCCGCGTAGGGCTCTTCGAGGCGCTGCAGCTGGGGGAAGAACTCGACCCAGTGCGCCCAGCAGTATGGGATCACCCCGAACGTGTCGATCGCCCACCGGGTGATCTCGTCGTCCGTCCGCTCTCGCACCAGCGGGATCGCATCGCGGCCGTCGGTCAGGCGAAGAGAGAAGATGCCGGTGCAGTGGTTGATCCCGCCGACTTCGAGGGGCAGGGAGATCAGGTCCTTGCTGACACCGGCCTGCTCGGCCAGCCAGTCCTGATTGAAGGGCAGGGGTGAGCATGAGCACAGCGACAGCGAACGGACCGTGTCGACCTGGGCCATCGCCATGGCGTTCGCACTGGCCGGATTGGTGTAGTTCAGGATGATCGCATCCGGCGCCACTTCTGCCACATCGCGCGCGACCGAGGCGACGACCGGCGTGTTGCGCAGCGACCGCATGATGCCGCCGGGCCCCACGCTGTCGGCAATGTGCATGAAGATGCCGTGCCGCGCCGGGACTTCGATGTCGGACGCCCATGCTGCCATTCCGCCGACACTGATCGCGACGATGACGAAGTCCGCGCCCGCCAGGGCTTCCCGCTGGCTGGTTGTCGATACCACCTTCAGCTGCCGGCCACTACTGCCCGCCAGGTGGCTCGAAAGCACGCGCATGGTGGCCAGGCGCGCCTCGTCGATGTCCATCAGCCGGAGTTCGGCGCCTTCGAAACACGGCAGTTCCACTAGCCGCCGGACCAGGCCGGGAACGAACATGGAGCTGCCGCCACCGATCACGGTTATCTTGACGGTCATTGCTCACCTGCTTGCTGAGTCGGGACCTGCGGGGACCTGCCCGATGCGAGGGCGTGAGTCCATGCCTGCTGGACCTGCCGGTTCCGGACGGCGATGTCTGTCCAGTCAGTTCTGTGGTAGAGGTCGTTCAGGGCCTGCAGGGCGAGGTCGTACATGCGTCCGCTGACCTCCTCGGTTGCGCCGGCCAGGTGCGGTGTGAGCGTCAGGCCAGGGGTTGACAACAGCGGGCTGGTCTGCGGAAGTGGCTCCTCGGGATAAACGTCGAGCGCCGCGCCACGAAGGTGCCCGCTGTGCAGCGCCCGCACGAGCGCCTCGTAGTCGAGCACTGTCGCCCGGGCCGTGTTGATGAGGTAGGAGCCGGGACGCATGAGCGAGATTTCGGGTTCGCCGATGATCACCGAAGTGCTGCGTGCGTGCACGGTTACGACGTCTGCCCTGGTCAGCATGGACGCCAGGTCTGCGGTGCTGAAGCCGGCCTCGGTGATCAGGCTTTCGGGCACCGCGGGGTCAACGACTATCACCTCGCGTACCAGCGGGAGGAACCGGCGGGCCACGGCCCGGCCGACAGCTCCGTAGCCGATGACGCCGATGACCAGGCCGGATAGTTCACGCCCCTTGTAGGCGACATAGGGGATGGGCTCGTCCGGATCGTCGGGCCGCCAGATCACATCGGAGGTGCGGCCCGGTCCGGGTACCTTCGAGCCCACCCGGGTGATGTCGCCGCTTACGATCTTGTGGTGCGTGATGGCGATGCTCCGCAACATCGCCAGCGCCAGCCCGAGAGTGAAGTCCGCTACCGATTCAGCGTTGCGCCCCGGCGTATGGATCACCGGGAGAGCGCGTTCGGTGGCGGCGGTGAGGTCAACGTTGACGGGCTCTGACCGCATGACGGCGATCACTTCCAGGTTTGGCAGAGCGTCCATCAACTCGGCGGTCACAGGTTCGGTCTCAACCAGGATGGCGCGGACGGCTGCCCGGTCGTCTGTAGAGAGCTTCGCGGCCGCTGTGCTGATGCTGTCGAAGGTGTCTACCTGCCAGCGCCACTGGGTCTCGAGCGCCTGCACCAGCGTTGCGTTCAGCGCGCAACTAGTGAGGGCCCGCATGGACGTCCACCTCATTTCCTGGCACCTGGTTCTCCCGTGATCGCGCCTGCCCCGCCGAGTACAGGCGGCAGTAGGCGCGGGCGCTGCGCTGCAGGTCCGCATATCTGGACACGTCAGGGGTGTACCGGGCGTCCCTCAGGCCGTGGAGTGCCGACTCAACGTTGACGCCGGCCACCAGCGCCGCCCCCGCCAGCCCGGAAACGCGGTCGAGTTGGGGCACCAGGACCGTGCGGCCGGTCACATCGGCCAGTGCCTGGCACCACGCGGCGCTGCGGCTCATGCCGCCGGTCGCGATGACCAGGTCACCGCGGAATTCGCCGGCGCTGGAAAGCTGATTGAGGATCTGGCTGTAGGCCAGGCACGTTCCGGACCTGGCTGCGTCGAGGAGATCGGCGCCGGTATGCCCGGGACGGAGGCCGAAGACCGTCGGTGCAGGCCAGACACGCCACCCGCGCGGCCCGAAGTAGGGATTGCCGGCGAGGACGGTCAGCGGCCCGGACCGGTCGGCGGCGTCATCGACGGCAAATCCGCGGGCTGCCAGCGCGGTCTGCAGGCTGGAGCCACTCAGCTCGGTCAGGTCATTGAGCCGGTCAACGATCTCCCCGGTCGGGCCGGCATTCGATTCCAGGGCCCATCCCGCCCTGCCGGGCAGGGCACTGACGAGGAGTGGGAACCAGGCCTCGATATCGGCAGCCGTCCCGACTGCGAGCTGGGCTGGCCCGGTAGTCCCGGCGACCACGACCGGGCAACCCGAAGCCTGGCCGCCGGCCGCGAGCGCGGACATGTGCGTATCGCCCGCGCCGAGGTGGACGGGGAGGCCGGCGGGGAGCCCGACTTGCTCGGCGATCGTGCGGTGGAGCCCGCCGGCCCGGCTCCCGGCCGCACGGAGTGGGGGCATCATCTGGCCCTCGATACCGCACTCCGCGGCGAGCAGGTCGTACGCCCAGGTACCAGCCGAGACATCCATCATCTGGCTCATCGCGGCCGACGATGCCTCACTGGCGATGGTTCCGCAGAGGCTGAAGATGAACCAGTCGTGTAGCTGCAGGATCGTGCGTACCTGGTCCCAGGCCGCGGGATAGGTGCGCTGGATCCAGAGGAGCTTGGGCAGGCCGAACTCTGGCGCTGCCCAGTGTCCGGTCGTCGAGTGGAGCGTGCGATGACCGATCGAGGAGATGAGATCGTTCACGATCGGCAGCGCCCGCCGGTCCCGGTTCAGCAGGGAGGGGCCGACGACCCGCTGATCGGCATCGAGGAGCACGAAAGGAATGCGGATTGCGCTGACCGTGATGCCCAGGTAGTGCCGCGGCGGTGCCGGGCAGCAGGCAACGAGCTGCGCGAGGGCTTCTATTGCCGTCCCGGTCCACACGTAGGGATCGAACGTGCCCTCCTCGCGGGGGCCGGCGGACGGGTAGCGCACCGAGATAGCCGTCGCGGCCACGTCTCCGGCGGGGTCGAAATAGCTGGCTTTGACACCTGATCCACCGATATCGAGTGTGACGACGATCTCGGGCATCGCGATCCTCCCCCCTGGGAGTCGTGGCTTAGGCGGAAGGTCACCGCACGGTGCTGGCGTCCGCGGGCTTGCGCCGGTATTTGGCGAATACGTCGTCCATCTGACCGGCGCTCAAGACGTTGGGCCGTCCAATCGCCAGGCCGCGGCAGTAATAGCTGGCCAGGATCTCGGTCGTTTCAGCACCGTCGGCGGCCTGCTTCAATGTCCGCCCGCCGGCGACCATGCCGTGGTTGGCGATCAGTACAGCCATGCAGGGAGCCTGAAAGGTGTCCCGGACGCTGGCCGCGAGTTCCGGAGTCCCATAGGTGGCATAGGGGGCCACCGGCACTGTGGTGGTGTTAAGGCTGGCGATGATGTAGTGGACGGCGGGAATCGGCCTGCCCAGGATGGCCAACGTGGTGGCGTTACCTGAGTGCGTGTGCACGATTGCGCTGATGTCGCCGCGGTGCTGGTAGACCGCCGCATGCAGTGGTGTTTCGGATGAGGGTGGCCGGGTTCCCTGCAGGACCGTGCCGTCCAGGCCGCATACGACGATGTCCTCAGGCTTCATCCTGTCGTACTCGACGGATGTCGGCGTTATCGCTATTGCTTCGGGTGAAAGGCGGATGCTGAGGTTGCCCGACGTCTGGGTCAGGATTCCCTTGTCGAGAAGGCGCACGCCGCAGGCGACGAGTTCCTCCCGCGCGGATCGCAGGCCCGGGCCGTATGCCGCTTCAGTCATCGAGGCCGCTGCTGTGGGCTCTGGGGCTCGGTGGCCTGTCGGCGGTGACCTGCGCCTTCGTGCATCGCATTCGCGTCGTTCTCACGGTGTCACCCAGGTTTCACTGTTACCGGTGCACAATTGTTCATATCGGTGAACTACGGTGCAACCGATGCTGAACGGGTCAAACGGCGCTGTCAATGACCGTGATCAAATCGATACAAGCGGCTAGTCAGTGCCTCACGTGCGGCGTAGTGCAATCTGGTCCTGGCGCGGATCGTCGTCCTGGCCCAGGGCGTTCGGGATGCGACCGGCATGCCCCTCCGGGCCGGGCCGCTGGGAGTCAAGACTGCCGCCACGGTGCCTGGAGTGGGTTCTGCCGCCCTGGGCCCGGGACCGCCCAAGGCCCGGGCCGGGATCAGCGCACGGCGCTGGCGCTGGCGGCCATCGCGTCACCGAAGACCGGGTTAATCCGGCCGGCTGGAGGCCTGCGTTCCACTCAAGAGGTTTATAGCGAACAATTGTGCAACCTTGTGATGAACGGGATGGGGTGAGAGGATCGTGCTCCCAGGCCGTGTGTCAGATTGCATTTGGCAAGGCCGTGACATTTAAGGGAGCGCCGATGCTTGACCTGACCATGACAATTTCTGGCAAACCTGAAGTGTCCAGTAAGACCTTTCCGGTTCTCAATCCAGCGAATGGCCAGGTAATCTCCCGCGTCCCGGAATGCACTTCGGAACAACTGGGCGCGGCCATAAAGAGTGCGCATGAGGCGCGCGAAGCGTGGCGCGCGGACCCGGCCGCGCGGTCGTCGGCATTGCTGGATATTGCCACGACGATCGAGAGTAATCTCGAGGAACTCGCCGCGCTCATCACTGAGGAGCAGGGAAAACCACTGCACGAGGCAAGGGATGAACTGAGCGGTGCCGCCGGGGATCTGCGTTACTACGCTGAATTGAATATGCCGGTCGATACAGTCGCGGATAGTGGCGACCTGTCCGTCCAGGTACTTCGCCGGCCGCTGGGAGTGACCGCAGCCATCACGCCGTGGAACTTCCCCCTGGGAACCGCGATGTCCAAGCTGGCTCCCGCTCTCGCGGCGGGCTGCACGGTCGTCCTAAAGCCCTCGCCGTATACGCCGCTGTCCAGTCTGCGCTTTGGGGAGCTGGTGAGAGACGCGCTGCCGCCGGGGGTGCTCAGCGTTGTCAGCGGCGGTGACTCGCTCGGTTCGATCATGACCAGCCATCCCCTCGTACGCATGATCAGCTTCACCGGCTCTGTCGCCACCGGCAAAAAGATCATGATGTCGGCGGCCGCAGACGTGAAGCGGGTCCTCCTGGAACTCGGCGGCAATGATCCAGCGATCGTGCTGGAGGATGCGGACGTGGACGCGACCGCCGACGGGGTCTTTGCGAACGCGTTCGCAAACTGCGGTCAGATCTGTGTCGCTATCAAGCGGGTGTATGCGCCCAGGAACCTCCACGGGCGGCTGGTCAACGCCCTGGCTGACCGGGCCCGGGCGGCCAGGCTTGGAGAGGGGGAGGCTCCTGACACCGACATCGGCCCGTTGTGCAATCCGGTACAGCGCGACCGCATCACGGAACTTGTCAACGACGCACGGCAATCCGGGGCACGGGTCGCAGTTGGTGGTTCGGCAATGGACGGGCCTGGATATTTCTACATCCCGGCTGTCCTCACCGGGCTGAAGGGTAACGAGCGCATCGTCATGGAAGAGCAGTTCGGGCCCGCCTTGCCGGTCATCGAGTATTCAGACGTGGCGGAGGCAATCACGCAGGCAAACGACAGCCACTACGGGCTCGGGGCCTCCGTCTGGACCTCAGACCCCGAGCGAGGGCGAACGCTGGCCCCGCAGGTTGAGTCGGGCACCGTCTGGGTGAATACCCATCAGTCCGGAATTCCAGGACAGCCGTTCGGGGGCCTCAAGTGGAGTGGGATAGGGGTCGAAGGCGGGCCCTGGGGGATGCTGGCGTATACCGAGCTGCAATCGATTCATGTGAATAGGACTATCCTCCGTTAGCCTCGATGTTTCGCGATCTTGATGTGGCCGGCTGAGGCTATGGCTGGTCGCTGATTTTCAGCGTCTGGCCATGCCCGGTGGCCCGGCTGTCGCGCCGGGTGGGCGGGGTTCCACGGGCCCGCGGGTTCTCCTTTCCTGGTCGTCAGGGGCGGTTCGGGCTGGTCAGCCGGGGGCGAGGGCTTGCAGGCGGCTGATCGCGGCGGTGATCTGGGTGGCCCAGGGCCAGGTCGCGGCGAGGCGCAGCCGCAGGCGGCGGCCGCCGCGGACGAGGCGCCCGGCGGCGGTGAACAGGCGCAGCCGCAGCCGTTTGGGTTCCCAGGCGCGGGCGGGGCCGTCGAGGGCGAGCATCTGCATCCAGGCGGTCAGTTCGCAGGCCATGGCCACCAGCTCGCACCAGATCTGGTTCTGGGCGAAGCCGTGCAGCGGCAGGTTGCGCAGGCCGGTGTCTTTGGCGCAGCGGATCCGGTCCTCGCACCGGGCCCGGCGGCGGTGGCGCAGTTCCAGGTCAGCGAGCTGCCCGGTCTTGGCGTCGGTGGCGAAGCAGGTGACGCGGTGCCCGCCGATGTCGGTGAACCGCAGCTGCGCGCCGGGGTGGGGGCGTTCCTTGCGGACGATCACCCGCATCCCCGCCGGCCAGGACGACAGGTCCAGCAGGCCGGTCAGCTCGGCGACCCAGGCGCCCGGCCGCACCTGGCCGCCGGCGTCATAGGCGGGTTCCCAGACCCGGTCCGGCAGGGCGAGGATGGCCTGGTGCATGTCCTCGGTGATGGTCATGCCGACCGAGTAGTGCAGGCGGCGGCCGGGGCTGGCCAGCCAGGTCAGGAAGTCGTGGGTGCCGCCGCCGGAGTCGGTGCGGATCAGCACCCGCCGCCGCTGGCTGGCGGGGCAGCTGGGCCAGCGCCAGCCGGGCCACCTCGATGTGCTCGGCCGCGGTGTTGGATCCGGCGTTGCCCGGGCCGCAGCATGATGGCCAGCGCTTCCCCGCCCGCCGCCGGCGCCGTGGTCGGCGAACGCGGCCAGGGGATGGAACCCGAACGTCTTCTTCCACGTCGGGGCAGCTTTCTCCTTCTCCGAGTGCGCGATCACGATCGTGGCGTCGATGTCGACCGGGATCAGCGACCCGTCCGCGCCGGGCGCGCGGTCACCGGCCAGCGCCCAGGCCCGCTCCCGGGCCGCGGCGCGTGCCTTGCGGATCGCCCGCAGCGCCCGCGGCGCGTCCGCGGCCAGCGCGCTGACCAGCCGGGAGACCACCGGGTCCGAGGCCACCGGCCCGGCCAGCTCCGGCTGGGCGCGCAGCACCGCGATATCGGCCAGGCAGTCCCCGCCCAGCGCCAGCGTCATGGCCAGGTCAGCGATGATCTTCCCCGGGTCATGCACCGCCCGCGGCGCCCGCCACCGGGCCAGCCCCGCGGCAGGCCCTCGCCCAGCCCGGTGACCCGCAGCGTCTCGGCCAGCAGTAACACCCCGGCCTGGGACACGAGCCCCTTCCCGTCAGCGGACACGGTGATCTTGGGGCGGCGCGCGGTATTCTGCACGGGATAAGTGCCTTCGGTTTGGTGCGGACAGGACCCTAGACAAGCCCTATCCTCCCAGGCCAAAGGCACTTTTTATATGCAAACGATCAAGGTCAGCCGATCACAGGCGAAAGCCCGAGGCTAGGGCCCTCTGGAACGCGGTCCCGTTCACCGGCCACCGAGGCGGATCAAGTGGCGTCCATGCCGGAGCTGGCTCTGCGCGCAGGCGGACGAGCGGTGGCACAGGTCAGGGCACGCGCGGGGGCGGCGCGGGTTGCGCGCTTAGAGACGACGGAGTGGGTGGCGGCGCCTGGTGGCTGGCCCGCTGGATGAGATCGGCGGGCACCTCCTCAACAGTGGCGATTGCGCTGGGCGGCAGCGGCCAGCACCAGTAGGTCCGGGCGTTGGCCAGCGTCACCGACGCGCAGCGGCCGAGAGCTGGCCAGCCGCTCATCGAGTCCCTGGTGCGGTGGCAGATGGGCCGGGCCTGCAGGTCGCTTTTCGCCATCGGGAAGGATTTCTCGATCTGGAAGAGCTGATGGCAGGCGCCGATCACGAACTCCGCGGTGACCGGGGTGCCATCAGGGCAGGGCCTGCAGGTTCGTGACGTAGCCATTTATCCCAGCGCCCTGGCCTTTTCCTCCAGGCCGCGGTTGACGCTCCGGGTGCCGCCGGACAGCTGGATGAAGCGGTTCCGTTTGACCGGGGCGTTCCCGGCGACAGCCTGCTCGGCGTTTTTCACCTGCTCGTCGATGCCGCGGCCAGAGCCCCCACCTTAGGGAACGACGTTGACACCGACCAGCGCCGCCGCACTCTCAACAGCGCCGGGGTCATGCCCTTGACGGCTCCCTTCATAGAAGGGAGCCATGAGAGTGTGCCATCGCCGTGCGGGCCGAGACTGGCGATGAGGCACAGCGGCGTTACGCCGCAGTCGCCGGGGCTCACCTCGGCTGGCGGCCTTTCCTGGGCGAATTCGCGCTATTCGCCGTCAACATCAACGACGTCACGTACATCGGGCATGACGCTGGGAGCAGCGCCCAGCATGTAGCGCGCTGGCCAGCCGGGCAGGAATACGTGCGACCTGCCCTGACACGGACCAGCCTTGGCCCTCCCCAGCCGGTCAGGCGGTTGCTGGCCCAGCAGGCGGAAGAAGGTAACGAAACGCACGCGCGCACGACAGACGGCACACTCCTAGCGGCAGATCCGGACATCCCTGCCTGACTGATCCCACTCTGATTTGACGCGAGCTAGGTGTCGTCACCGAAGTTCGAGCCGGTGCGTTAACTTATAGGGGTCAGATCCTTCACTCGAGCGGAGTCCCTTCTTTCGCGGGCAGAACAGCGGACCTTGTTGCCCGTAAACAGGACCACTATTGTGTCAGCGTTGCATTTCCCCAGATGTAATCGTACGTCCCATTGACAAACCCGCACTCTCTGTTGGGTGACTGAGGATCAGTGATAAGCAATCGGAGACGCAAGTACCCGCTCACGTTTACGCGTAGGCGCCGCGGCTGGGCAAGTGCTGCACTTCCGGTGGCGAGAACGCGGCCGTCTCCGTAGACTGTGTAGGAAAAGGCTGCATCTGAAGCATCTGTCTCCAAAGGCCCAACTGTAGAAGTGAACTTCGACCATTTTCGACCGAGATCATACTCTATCCAGAAGTCTCCACCGTCGCTATTCTGGCATCCAGGATCCATCTCAATTGAATGGCCGTAAGTCGTTCCGCTTATCGCATAAGAACCCTGATCATTTGTGCCTGTTCCCGAGGCGTAGTCAAACCCGACTATGTTCATGTTGGATAGGTACGCGGTCTGCGGCGGGGCAGGGGCAGGGGCAGCCACGGGCGTAGCTGGGGCTGCCCGTCTTGGGACCTTACCCGAAGGCTTCTTGCGAGCCGTGTGTGAGGAACCAGTCAACGCTGGGCGCTTAGTGGTCGTCACGAGACGGCCTGGTGATGCAGTCCTGGGGTGATGGTTAGAAAGATCATTCGCGATTACCGCGCCTGGAATTGCTAGGATGGCCGCAATGACAGTGAGCAGAAGTGCAAAACTCTTCGACTGGCCAGAATCTGACGCCATCTCGGTGGTGAACCTCCAAACCCACGCTAATCGGTGGACGCTCCAAACAAGGTCTATAGCGGGGTATGCCGTGGACCCGAACGTCGCGCCTCAGGCGTGAGAACTTCAAAATCTGGGTCCGGCGCAATGGCATACCCGGCTACACGAGACATAGACGCGCGACGACGGGACGGCGTTTACGCGTCTTGATGTGTATCTCCACCAAAGCTGCGGAGAGTCACGATTGATAAGCGCGCCTTCGCTGGGCCGTCGCTCGGCGGCATGATGGCCAACTACCTGCTGTTCAACGACACCACGCTGTTCGGCCACTACGGGAGCTGGAGCATCGCGAGCCTGGGTGCCCGGCGGCTACCAGCTCGTTCTGGCAGGATCCCGCGCTGCGCACGCGGCTGGGAATTCAGCTGGGCGGCGGGTTGTTCGACGAGCTCACCGTGCCGGGCATCAACAGCTATGAGGCGACCTTCGTGGCCAACGGCATCCCGTTCACGGGCGACCTGGTCACCGGCGGCCATGAGTGGTACACATGGCGCCAGCTGCTCTATAACTTCGTTACCACGCTGGCCTTTAGGCACCCGGCCGGAACCCGTAACTGAGAAGTCGGCAAGCGCCTGGGTCGGCCGCACCCTCACGCACGGCCTCGCGGCCGACCCAGGGACCGCTGAGCCCAGCCTCGATGCTTCGCGATCTTGATGTGGTCAGCTGAGAGTATGGCTGGTCGCTGATTTCTCGCCGCCGCCCATGCTGCGCGCGGTTTGAACGGTCCGGCCACGCGCCGGGACCGCTGAACGCGCATTGGATCCGTCTTGGCTGTGTCGCGCGCTGCCCGGTGCTCTGGCCGCTCACGGCCGGGCGCCCGGTGCCCTGGTCACGACGTTGGCGATCCGTCCGGGCACGATGACGAGCCGGGCGACCGGCGCGTCCTGGGTCCACCGGGCGTACTCGGGGTGCGCGGTCACCACCGCGGCGATCTCGTCCTGCTGCGCCGTGGCGGGCACCTGGACCCGGAACCGGGTCTTGCTGTCGATCTGCACCGGCAGCGTGACCACTTGCTCAGCCGCCAGCGCCTCGTCGAATTCGGGGAACGGCTCGTAGGCCAGCGTCCGCGGATGACCGAGCGCCGCCCACAACTCCTCGGCGATGTGGGGAGCGAACGGGGCGGTCATCAGCACCAGCGGCTCCGCCAGCGCGCGGGGCACCCCGGGCCCGGCGGCTGCCACCTTGGCGGCGTGAGTCCCGAGTTCCATCAGGCGGGCGATCGCGGTGTTGAACCGCATGGCCGTCACGTCGCGGCGGACAGCGCCGATGGTGGCGTGCAGCCGGCGAATGGTTGTTTCGCCAAGCGGCCTGTCGGTCACCCGGGACGCGCCGGTTTGCTCGTCGATGACGCTGCGCCACAGCCGCTGCAGGAAGCGGTGCACGCCAATGATGTCGTCGGTGCGCCAGGGCCGATCGGTATCCAGCGGCCCCATGGCCATCTCGTACAGGCGCAGCGTGTCTGCGCCATAGTCGGAGTAGACGTCGTCGGGGGAGATGGCGTTCTTCTTGCTCTTGCCCATCTTGCCCGCCCGCGCCGTCACCGGCGCGCCCCGGTAGCTGAACCCCCCGCCGGGGGCTGCAGTGACGTCCACCGCGGGCACGTACATGCCGCGGGTGTCGAGGTAGGCATCGGCCTGGATGTATCCCTGGTTGAACAGCCGCCGGAACGGCTCACGGGTGGAGACGTGGCCCAGGTCGTACAGGAGCTTGTGCCAGAACCTCGCGTACAGCAGATGCAGCACGGCGTGCTCGCCCCCGCCAACGTACAGGTCCACCCCGCCGTCACCGGGTGCCGCGCCCGGCGGCACCAGCCAGTACCGTTCCGCCTCCTCGCCAGTGAACCTCGCGGTATTCGCCGGATCGAGGTAGCGCAGGTAATACCAGCAGGAGCCGGCCCACTGCGGCATGGTGTTGAGCTCACGCCGGTACCGGTGCGTCCCGTCGCCCAGGTCCAGCACCGGGTTCGCCCAGTCCACCGCGCGGGCCAGCGGGGGCTCCGGCTCGCTGGCCTCGTCCGACTGCGGCCTGGGACGGAAATCGGTCATCTCGGGCAGCGTCACCGGCAGCTCGCTGTCCGGCAGGGCGACCGGCAGGCCAGTGGAGTCGTACACGATCGGGAACGGCTCACCCCAGTAGCGCTGCCGTGAGAACAGCCAGTCCCGCAGCCGGTAGGACCGGGCCGCCAGGCCGAACCCGTGGCTGGCCAGCCACCCGGCCGCCGCCTCGACCCCGTCCCGCAGCGTGGCGGTGCGGGACAGCCCGGGTACCCCCACGTCAAGGTAATGGCCCTCACCGCTGAAGGCGGCCGGCCACTGGCTGGCCGGGGCGCCCGGCGGCAGACCGTGGCTGGCGAGCCAGCCTGCGGGCGGTGCCAGCACCGCCCGCACCCGCAGGCCGAACGCCCGCGCGAATACCAGGTCCCGGTCGTCGTGTGCGGGCACCGCCATGATCGCGCCGGTACCGTAGCCCATCAGCACGTAGTCGGCAACGAACACCGGGATCCGCTCGCCGGTCATGGGGTTGACTACATATGACCCGGTGAAGACGCCGGTCTTCCCGGACTCCTGCTGCGCCCGCTGCCGGTCGCTGAGCCGGGCCGCAACAGCCCGGTAGGCGGCGATCGCCTCGGCTGGCCCGGCACCCGCGGGCGTGCCCTGCGGGTAGCGCCAGGCGGGAGGTGTCCCCTCCGGCCAGCGGCCGGTGACGAGATGGCCCACCAGAGGGTGCTCCGGGGCCAGCACCAAACACGTGGCACCCGGCAGCGTATCGGGCCGGGTAGTGAAGACGCTGATCCTGACGGCCCCATCCAGCTCCTGACCCGGCGCCCCCGGTGCCTGGCCCGGCCCATCGCCCCGTGCCACCGGGAAACCGACGACAGCGCCGTCACTGGCGCCGATCCAATTGCGCTGCATGATCTTGATCGACTCGGGCCAGTCGACCCGGTCCAGGTCATCGATCAGGCGCTGCGCATAGGCGGAGATCCGCAGCATCCACTGCCGCAAGGGCCGCCGGTACACCGGGTAGTTGCCGATGTCGCTGCGCCCCTCGGCAGTGACTTCCTCGTTGGCCAGCACGGTGCCGAGCCCGGGGCACCAGTTGACAAGCTCCGTGCTGATGTAGGCCAGCCGGTAGCCGTCGACGACCTGCCGGCGCTGCGCCGGGTTCAGCTCGCCCCAGGGCAGGCCATCCGGGTTGGCCTGGCCCACCGGCTCACGCTCGCCGGAGGCGAACTCCGCGATCAGGTCGGCAACGGGCCGGGCCCGCCCGGCCTGGTCGTCATACCAGCTGTTGAAGATCTGCAAGAAGATCCACTGCGTCCACTTGTAGTAGCCGGGATCGGTGGTCGCCAGCTCCCGCCGCCGGTCGTGCCCCAGGCCCAGCCGCCGTAGCTGGCGTCTCATGGTGGCGATGTTCTGTTCGGTCGTGACCGCCGGGTGCTGCCCGGTGTCGATGGCGTACTGCTCGGCGGGCAGGCCGAACGCGTCATAACCGAACGCGTGCAGCAGGTTGTGCCCGGTCATGCGCAAGTAGCGGGCGTACACATCGGTGGCGATATACCCCAGCGGATGCCCAACGTGCAGGCCTGCGCCGCTGGGATAGGGGAACATGTCCATGATCATGAACTTGGGGCGGCCTGCCATCCGGTCAAAGCCTGCGGCGAGCGGGCCGGCCGGGTTGGGGGCGTTGAACGTCCCGTCCGCCTCCCAGCGGTCCTGCCAGCGCGCTTCGATCTCGCCTGCCATGCGCGCGCCGTAGCGGAAAGGTGGCGGCTCATCGCCCGCGCCCTGGGCCCGGCCGGAGCCGGGCAGGCTGGTGCTCTCGCTCATGGGACCCCGCCTGAAGATCGTGTCCGGGCACAAAAAAACCCCTCGCACAGGAGGGGCCGCCGCGCTGACTGTCTGTCTTCAGCGCGGCGTCTCAAGGAGCAGCCATCCGGCTCGCATGCCCATCAGGGTAGCGCGCCGGTGGCAGGCTGGCATAGGGCATGTTGCCCGCACCCGGTGCCCAGATACGGGCTCCGCTGGGTCGCCGTCCTTCTCGCCAAGTTCCAGCGACAGGACTTGGCGCGCAGACTTGCCGCGGTGGGCGACGCGCGGGAGCTGCCCGCTGGCCATGGCGGTTTCCGGTTCGCCTCGCTGCTCGATGGGCTATATGCAGGCTGGCTCGATGATCCGCAGGCCGTAGAACGAAGCCGCCGTAGCCGGGGCGCATCCCGTCGGCGGCATGAGAGTCCGGCGGTTTCCGAAAGCCAGCCAGATTGTTCCCGGGGGGAGAACCGGGACAGACGAGCCGAGCTCCGCTGCGGTGAGCGCTGGACAGCGCCATCCCGCCAGGGACGATTGGTGATCCACCGTGGCGGCGTCTACTGGGCTGATCTCGGGGAGGCCCCTGGGAGCAGGCCGGCGAAACGCCGGCCAGTCCTGGTGATCCAGTCCAGGCCTTTCAACGCCAGCCGGCTAAGCACCACGGTGGCCGCAGTGATCACCTCGAACACGCGGCTCGCGACGACGCCTGGCAGCGTCTTCGTCCCCGCGGCAGCCACGGGCCTGCCGCGGGACTCAGTGGCCGATGTCACTGCCCTGGTGACCCTCGACCAGACCGACCTGGGCGCCCAGGCCGGCCAGCTGCCTGATTCCCCATCGACGACGTCAACCGCGGACTCCGTCGACTGCTTTCCCGTGTTGTCGCTCTTTAAGCCTCGAAGAGCCAAATGCCGGCACTAAGCGGGCTTTCGGAGCCTGAATGCTCACCCGGTATTAGCCAGGCACGGCGCGATTGCAAATACCAGGTTAGGTAGTTGCAAAGCGCCAGCAGGCGGAAAGGCCGTGGAAGAAACTACGAAGATCCAAGCACAGCTAATCCGGCGACCCAAATCCGGCAACCGCTGCCGGAGTCGGCTGAGGAATTCCTGCTCACCAGTTACAGGGGGAACTCAATGGCTTTAATGCGCAGGCATTTGCGGCACGCGTGCGCCGCGGCGACAGCGGGCGCCGCGCTCTGCCTGGCCGCTCCGGCCACGGCGGCGGTGGCAGCTCCAGGCAGGGCTCCGTCGTCGATACCGGCCGTCAGCGGCCGGCTGTACGGCACGGCGGCCACGTCGGCCAGCGACGTCTGGGCTGTCGGCCTGGACCCGGGCGGCGCACTGATCATGCACTGGAACGGCACGGCCTGGTCCAGTCCGTCCCTCAGTGACTTCGGCTTCCTGCAAGACGTGGCCGCCACCTCGGCCAGCAACGCCTGGTCGGTCGGCGGCACCGACTGGTTCTCCCCCGCGACCCTGATCTACCACTGGGACGGCAGCACCTGGACCCGCCAGGCCAGCCCCAACCCCGGCGGTGGTGGCTTTCTCAACGGGGTGGCCGCCGCGTCGGCCAGCGACGCCTGGGCCGTCGGCCTGATCGGCGGGGGGCCGGGCGCGGGTACCGGCCCAGGCGACCGGACCCTGATCGAGCACTGGGACGGCACCGCATGGACGCAGGTGGCCAGCCCGACGCCCGCACCGGCCGGCGCACTCTCCCGGGTGGCCGTCGTTTCACCCAGCGACGCCTGGGCGGTCGGCTGGACCGGCGCCGGCACGACCGGTAACACCTTCCATGCCCTGATCGAGCACTGGGACGGCAGGTCCTGGAACTTGGTTCCCGTACCAGCCTCGATCGGCGCCGACATCCGGCTCAATTCGGTGACCGCCACCTCCGCCAGCAATGCCTGGGCGGTCGGCTCCACTACCACGGGCCCGGACTACGGGGTCATCCTGCACTGGAATGGCACCACCTGGCGCAAGGTTGCCGCGCACTCACCTACTGGGTCCCTGCTGGGCGTGTCCGCCAGCTCGCCCAGCAACGCCTGGGCCGTCGGCCAGGGCAACGCCAGCTCTGGCGGTTGCGACCCGAAGTGCACGACCATCATCGAGCACTGGAACGGCTGCATGTGGTCCGTGGTGCCCAGCCCCAACCCGCCCAGCGGGTACCTGAACGATCTGTGGGATGTCGCGATCGTTGACGGTCGCGACGCCTGGGCCGTCGGCACGACCGACTACGCCTCGACCCTGATCGTGCACTGGAACGGAACATCCTGGTCGTAAGGCTCAGCACTGCTGCTCATGGCCCGGCCCAGCTCCAGGCCGGGCCGGGTCATGAGCACGACAAGGGCGCGCTCGTCGCCAAGGTCGCAAGGCCTGTGCCTGGCGCGGCACGAGAGTGCACCCAGGTACTCAGCGGAACGGGGCACCCGCGGGCCAGGCGTCGTCTCGCGAGCCAGGAGACGACGGCCGCCATTCCCGCCTGATCAGCCCGTACACCCACGAGTTCGATACTTCGCCGTTCACGACGCAGTCTTCCCGTAGCGTCCCTTCGCGCACGAACCCGAGCTTCTCCAGGACCCGGGCAGATGCCGCGTTGCGCGTATCAGTCTCGGCCTGCACGCGATTCAGGTCCAGCGTGTCGAATGCCCACTGCAGCAAGGCGCGCGCGGCCTCGGTCGCGTAACCCTGACCCCATGCCGCATCGTGGAGGCAGTAGCCCAGCGACGCGCTGCGGTAGTCCGGGTTCCATCGGGTCAGACTGCTCCAGCCGATGAAGGCGCCGTCAGAAAGACGGTCCATGGCCAGCCGGGCGCCGGTGCCTTCGCTCGCCATCTGCTGGCAAGCCGCGATGAATCGCTCGGCGCGCGTGCGTTCGCTCCACGGCGGCGCGTCCCAGTAGCGCAGCACGTGGGCGCTGGTGTGCAGGTCGAAGAGGGCGTCCGCGTCCACGTCGGTGAAGGGACGCAGTCTCAGGCGTGGGGTGTGCAGCGTGGGGGTGGGCAGGGACATGAATGCCATCCTGCCTCGTCATAAGGAGTTGCAAGGAGAAGGTCTACAGTTCGATCGGGAGGCGTCCTTAGGCAGCGAGTCCAGCGAGTCCCTGCCTGTCGGCGACGGCCAGGCCCAGCTCAAGCAGGGCGGGAGTAGCCTCGCCCGGCCCCGCCGAGAGCGGGTCCAGGGCCTGACCGGACAGGTGCCGGTAGTGAATGCTTTCCATGACCACGGCGAGTTTGAGGCAGGCCAGTCCCAGGCAGGCCTGAAGATGATTTAGGGGCAGCCTGGTCTTTTCCGCGTACGCGCGGACCAGCTGCTCCCGTGACCAGAAGCCGTCATTGGTGGTGAGGTTCCGGGCCACATTCACCTGGTGGCGCAGGCCGCCGCCGGGCTGCTCCCAGTAGACCAGCAGCAGGGCAAGGTCCGTCAGCGGGTCGCCGAGGGTCGACATCTCCCAGTCCAGCACGGCCCGGACCTGCTGAGTGTCCGGGTCGAGGACCAGGTTGTCGAGCCGGAAGTAACCGTGGACCATGGTGACGTCGTAGTCCGTGGGCAGGCCGCTGATCTCGTCCCGCAGCCAGCAGGCGAGCGGCTCGAAGGAGGCCAGCTCACGGGTCGCGGTCCGGCGCCACTGATCTGTCCAGCGGCTCACCTGTCGGCCAAGGTAGTCCTTCGCGCTGGCCGACCGGCCGGGCAGGGTGGGGCGGCGCGATGGCGTGCAGCCGGGCGAGCGTGCCGGCCAGTTCGCCGCACAGGCCGGCCTGCGCGGGGGCCAGCCGACGGCCCGCGGCCTCGTCCGCGATGATCAGCCCGGGAACGTAGTCGTAGACGTTGAACGTGACACCCAGGACCGAGGGGTCTGTGCACAACGCGCGTGGCCGGGGGGCCGGGAACCCCGTGCCAGTCAGGCCCGACAGGGCCCGGAACTCGCGGGCCATGTCATGTGCCTACCGTTCTGGACGACTACGATCCGGACCGGAAGCTCACCGCCAGGCTGCTTGCGGGCGGCAGGTCCAATCTCACCTTAAGTGCGGTGCAGGTTGAGCTGCTCGCCGGGTGCGATCAGACCGCGGATGACGAGGTCCCACATCTTCTGTGCGGTGTGTGCGGGATCCGGGCCGCCAGGCCGCCACCATTGGTAGGCCCAGTTGCAGATGCCGAAGACGGCCAGCGTGGCGGCGTCGGGATCGACGTGGCGGAACACCCCGGTACTGATGCCCTCGGTCACGGCGTCGTGGATGAGCTGCTGGTAGCGGTCCCGCTTGACCCGGATCTCCTGGCGGGCCGCGTCGGGCAGCTCCCGGTGGTGCTCGAAGAACGCCCGGACGTGGCCGCGGTGGGTTTCCATCAGCCCGAAGATGTCGGTCATCGCGCCGAGCAGCAGGTCGGCCGGGGCCAGGCCGAGCCGGATGCGCTCGTCCTGGCGTTCCAGCAGCAGGTCGATGAAGGTCTCGTGGATGCCCCGGAGGATCTCGTCCTTGGCCCGGAAGTAGTGGTACAGGGTGGGTTTGGCGATCCCGGCCGCGCCCGCGATCTGCTCCATCGACACGTTAGCGTAGCCACGCTGGTCGAACAGGCCGGCGGCCAGCGTGATCACTTCCGCGCGGCGGGCGTCGGCAGCGCTCGGCTCGGCAGCGGGAGCGGGCCGGATCTTCGTGGCCGCCGGGCCCTTCACGCCGGGCCGCCCGGGGAGCCCGTTGTCCCGGAGGACGGGGCCGACTCCTGGACGCTATGCCGGGTCCGCTCGCGGGCCACGCCGCGCAGCACGTGCTTCTGGATCTTGCCGGTGGAGGTCTTGGGCAGCGTCTCGAAGTAGACCCGGTCGGGGGCCTTGAAGTGCGCGAGCCGGCCGCGGACGAATTCGGTCAGCTCCCGCTCGGTGACGGCGCCGCCGGACGTGGTCACGAACGCGACAGGCCGCTCGCCCCAGCGCTCATCGGGCACGGCTACCACGGCGGCCTCGAGGACCTGCGGGTGGGCGGCGAGGACCTTCTCCACTTCGACCGAAGCGATGTTCTCGCCGCCGCTGATGATCACATCTTTGCTCCGGTCGGTCAGCTCGATGTAGCCGTCGGGGTGCGTCACGGCCAGGTCGCCGGTGTGGAACCAGCCTCCGCGGAACGCCTCCGCGGTGGCTTGTTCGTCGTCCAGGTAGCCGGCTGCCACCGTGTTCGACCGGACCAGGATCTCGCCGACCGTACGACCGTCCGGTGGCACCGGGGCCAGATCCTGGTCCGCGACCCGCACGTCACCCACGGACACGGTGGGTATCCCTTGCCGGCTCAGGCGCTCGGCCAGCACCGCGGCCGGCAGATCCATCCAGCCCTGCTGGTACTCGCAGACCAGGGAAGGCCCGTACGTCTCGGTCAGCCCGTACAGGTGCGTGACCTGGACGCCCATCTGCTGCACCGCGGCGATGGTCTCCTTGGCAGGCGGGGCGCCCCCTACCGCGGCACGGACCGGCCGGGCCGCCACGAAGTTGCGCCGGCGACCCGCCCGGGCCAGCTCGCTGAGCACCACCGGCGCGCCGCACAGGTGCGTGACCGGGTATCGGGCGGCCAGGTCCAGCGCCCTGTCCGCGTCGAAGGACGGCAGGCATACATGCGTGCCCCCGACCGTGGTCACGCCCCAGGTCAGCGACCAGCCGTTGCAGTGGAACATGGGCAGCGTCCACAGATGCCAGCTCGACGCGGACAGGCCGAACTCCAGGGCGACGCTGACCGCGTTGAGGTAAGCCCCGCGGTGGGTGTAGACCACGCCCTTGGGCCGGCCAGTCGTCCCGCTGGTGTAGTTCACCGCGATCATGGCATCTTCGTCGCCGGGTGACTCGATCCCGCGCGAGTCCGCGCGCGCCAGCCACTCCTGGTACGGCGTGGCGCCGGGCAGCGCCGCGTCCTGGCCTGCGGGCCGGGCCGGGTCTTTGCCCCCGGGCAGCAGCACCACCGTCTCGACCGGCAGCTCGGCTGCGGACGAGCTGGCCAGCGCGTGGAGCAGGGCTGGGGAGACCAGCAGGACCCGGGTCCGGGAGTGAGCCAGGATGTCCCGGTACTCCGCAGCGGCCAGGCGTGAGTTCAGGGCGACGAGTGCGGCACCGGACCCGGGCACGCCGTAGTGCGCGGCCAGCAGCCACCGGCTGTTGAGGTCGAGGATGGCCACCCGGTCGCCCGGGCGGATGCCGCCGGCCCGCAGCGCCCCCGCCATCGCGTCAGCATCCCGGCCCAGGGTGTCGTAGCTGACCTCGGTGCCATCCCCGTCCACCACGGCGACCTTGCCGGGAAAGGCGCGGCGGGCCCGGGCCAGGAAGGTCAGCGGGGACAGCGGGACACGATTCGCCAGGGACATCTCCGGCTGCCTCCGCTCTACTCCGGCTGACCCGTCCGTCTAGTCGGTCGGATAACGCTAAAGTCGGCGAGCGCGCCTTGTCAATTGCGCGTGATACGGCGCTGCCAGCGTGCGGCCCTGTCTGCAGGAGCGGACGCGCTGACCACGTGGAATTGCGTCGATAGAACCTTGAACTAGCCGACTGGCTAGTCGGCACACCTAAACGTCAGAGGGGATTCCAGCGTGAGCGCTGCGGCCGGGACAGAAGCCTTCCGGGAGCGAGTCCGCAGCTTCATCACCGGCACCGTCATCCCGCTGGAGCAGGAGGCCTTGGCTTAGAGCCATGTCTCGAAACCGTGGCGTTCCGCTGGGGGAGCTGCCTCATGCGCGAGGGCAGCCCATGCGCGGCGCCAGAAGCTGAATCCGCCGGCGGCCACAATCACCGCTGGCCGAAACCGCAAGTTGGCCAGGTGACACCTGTATCACCGTGATGTGCATGCCCTCCGCCTATTTAGAAAACGAGAATCCGGAAGGCTGTACACCATCTCAATCGGCGGCAGACGGTAAAGGACAGAAACGACGAGGGCAGGGACGCTGACATGGGGAGTAGCGGCAGACCGGACCCGACAGCACCCGCGTGCGACTGGTTTATCCCGCGGGCGGTAGACCGCACGTTCCGCCAGCTTGAGAGGCGCGCAGCGAAGTCCGATGACGAAACGCTGACCAGCGCGGTGATTACGGGCCGCAAGGCCCTGGCAGAGTGGCAGAACCAGGCTGGCCGGCTGCGGGAACTCGAGACTGAGTACGAGCGGCTGGCCCTGAGCGAGTCGAGGGCGCTTGCCCGGTTACGGAGCGTGCTGGACCTGCTGGACAAGTTCGTCGAGCCGTCGCTATTGCCGTCCGCGCCGAACCGTCCGGGTCAGCCGGCACCGAGCGGGCTCATCTCGCCGCCACGACCTGGCCCCGGCCCTGACGCGCCCGCCGCTCTGGCCGTGCGCATGCTGGGAGCCTTTGAAGTCACGATCGGCGGCCGGCGCGTTACGGACTGGCGCGGGCATCGGACCCAGTCGCTGATGCAGTTTCTTACCGCCCACCGGGATCGCAGCGTGCCGCGAGACGAACTGATCGCGTCGGTGTGGCCGGACGCCGACGAAGGTGGCGGGCGTCACCGGCTCCACCAGGCCGTCTACGAGCTGCGCCGCACCTTGCACGCCATCGACCTCGACCGTTCTCCCATCGTCTGCATCGACGGCGGATACCGGGTCAACCACGAGGCACCCGTCTGGGTCGACGTCGAGGAATTTGACGATCTGGGGTCGGCTGTGTCGCGCTGCTTCACCGCACACCAGTCCGACGAGGCGATCGAGCTGGGCCAGAGGGCCCTGAAGCTCTACCGCGGGGATTTCCTGTGCCGGGTCACCGGCGCGGACTGGACTACGACCGAACGCAACCGGCTTCGGGCCCGCTTCGTGCAGCTCAGCGTTCACCTGGGCGAATTACTCGCCAGGCGCGGCGACCATGCTGCGGCACTCGCCCTGGTCGATCCTGTGCTGAACCAGGAGCCGTGGAACGAGGATGCCGCGGTGATCAAGATGCACTGTCTTGCCCACAGCGGCGCCCGCTCCATGGCGGCTGCCGCGTACCGCTCCTGTGTCGAGGCGCTGAACTGCGAATTCGGGCTGACGCCCGCCGCGCAGACCATCCGCGTCTACGACCGGATCCGCGCCGCCGAGCCGACCGGGAATCATGGCGGGCTCACCGTGGCCCGGGGCCGAACAGGCCCCCGAACACCCTCGCCCCCAGCGCCCGGTTCAACTCAGCCATCCCGGTGACGCGCAGCTTCAACTCCACTGACACCAGCGAGGCAGTCGCGCCGGCCGGTTCGGACGGCCCGGCCCGCTGCAGCCACGGGCCAGGCTCCGCTCCGTTAGCTCGGCCGTCACCCAGGCTGGACCGGTGGTCGGGATAGGCCGTCGGCATTGCCGGGGCCGCCGGGTTGGCGCGCGGCTACCCCGGCGTCGCTCAGTCCGTCTGCGGCGGGGAGACGGTGATGGTGTAGTCGTGGCAGCTACCGAAGACGAAGCCGACCTTGCCGCAGCAGTCCTTCGAGCCCAGGGTGATGCAGAGGTTGTACTCCCGCCCGCAATCGCCCGGGTTGAACGTGCCGGCGGGTACCTCGAATTCGAACACCCACGTGTCGGTGTTGCACGGGCTGTAGCGGCCCTCGAGGAGGATCGTCTGGCAGAAATCCCCGGTTGAGCCTGGTCCGCAGGCCTCGAACGCCAGGCACACACACAGGGTCGTGTCACACAGGTAGTACCGGATCCGGCCGGTCAGCGTCACCGTGACCGTGACCACCAGCACCTGGTTGGAATCGATGAACCCCACCGGCTCGGACGGGTCCGACTTGTCGGCGAAGGTGGCGGCCAGCGTGCCGCCCAGGTCCCAGAGGTGGGCCCGGGGCTCGAGAATACACGGAGTGGTCCCGACGTTCGCGGTGTCGTTTGGCATGATCTGCTCCATTCGCGAATGCCGCGCCAGGCGCGACGCCGGCGGCTCTCTCGCCGGTCTCATGCCTTTGTGCGCCTGCCCGCTCACGCTCGGCTGCGCGAGCACCAGCTGAATCCGCGGTGAGCGCTCACGATGTCCTCACGAACCGCTAACCCCGGGCAGCGGCCCCCGCGGAGTTCCGGCGACGGATCCGGTAGGGCAGAGTCGAGCGCTGCGGACACGCCGGCGCCACGGCTGGCCGGCACCCCGCAGGCGAGGCGCCGCCCGGCGCCACGGCCAGCCGGCTACGGAGCTGATGGCCCGATCAGGCTGGCCGCCCGCCGGGTTACCTCCTGGCAGAATGCCGGCAGTTCGCCCGGGTCGTCGATGAACATGGATGGTTTCACGCAGAACGTCGTGAAGCCCCGCTCCCACTGCCCGGTGAGCGATTCCATGGCCTGGCCGAGGTCGGCGACCGCGTCGCCGGACGGGAAGTCGCCGCGGATGCCGCCCACCATTTCCATCTCGCCCGGATCACGGCCGGCGGCTGCCATCGCGGCGCGGAGGGCGCGGAGTTCACCGGCTTGCGGCCGGCCGAGCGGGTTGAAGCCGTGCCCGTAACGGACCAGCCGGCGCAGCAGGCTGCCATGCAGCCGCCGGCCGCCGAACCAGAGCACCGGGCCGCTGGGCCGGAACGCTTTGGGTTCCAGGTAGACGTCACGAAAGCGGTAGTGCGCGCCGTCGAAGCTGGCCGGGGTGTGGGCATAGACCTGCTCCCAGGCCGCCAGGTGCTCGTCGAGCAGGCTGCCCCGCTGGCCGAACGCGATTCCCAGGGCCGTGTACTCGTCGCGGCTCCAGCTCACCGTCGGGAGGACGACCAGGCGTCCCCGGGACAGCTGGTCAATTGTCGCCAGTTCCTTGGCGAGCAGAAGAGGGTGGCGCAGCGGAGGGATGACGGCCCCGGCGATGAGCCGCAGCCGGGTAGTGACGGCGGCTATCGCGCCGAGCAGGACCGGTGAACTCGGCCACGGCGTCGATGGGTCCTGGTTGCCCGGGTAGGCCCAGTCGCGCGGGTTTCCCATCACGCCTGCCGCGCCGGCATCTGGCCCGAGGACCACGTGCTCGCTCAGCATGACCGCGTCGAAACCGCAGTCTTCCGCTTCCCGGGCCATCCGCACCAGGCCTGGCAGGTCAGTGCCGGGCAGCATCGTCCAGTTCTCGGTCAGCACCAGGACGAGCTTCAGCCGGGGGGCGTGATCTCCCACTCGATCGGGTCTTTCTCAGTGTCGCGGGTCAGGGGTATCCGCGGCTGGCGGCACGGCCAGCACCGGGCAGTGCAGGATATGCAGGAGCCGGTTGGTGACGCTGCCGAGCAGCAGGCCCGCAATCGGGTTGTGGCCGCGCGTTCCCATCACCACCGCATCCGCGCCGATGTCCTCGGCTACCTCGGCGATCAGGGTGGCCGCCGGTGCGTGACCGCCGATGATCCTGATGCTGGCCGCGATGCCGCTCTCGTTCAGCTCAGCCACCTGGCGCTTGACCTTGGCCTCGAGGTCTTCCTCGTCAACGCGGCGGCTGTAGCCGATGGAGGAGCGCGCGGTGGACTTCTCCTCGCCGTGGACCACGACGAGCTCGGCACCGTACACCCGGGCCAGATCCCGTGCGTAGCCGAGCGCATGATCGGCTCCGGCTGAACCGTCAGTAGCCCAGATGATCTTCCTGAACATGGCGTGCTTCCCTTCCGGGTTCTGTGTAGGCCGATACGCGGGGGGCCGGGGCGCCGGTCAGGATCCGGCCGGGCGGGGGAGGGCGGAGTCCGGGGTTTCGCCCAGGTCGGCGACGGCGTGGCTGGCCTGCGGCCGGCCACGCACCACGGTAGCCACGATCAGGCCGACGATCAGCCATCCGATCGCCGCATACGGCGCGATCACGGTTGGCGCGCTCACCTTGTAGACAGAGCCGAAGATGGCCCCGCCGGTGACGAGCAGGCTGACGATCACGGCCAGCACGACCGCCCAGCGCCGGGGATGGTCTCTCAGCCCGCGGATTGCCCCCACCGCCAGCAGCAGGTAGATCAGCGCCAGGGCGAAGCTGCCGAACGTGGAACCCCAGGAGAACATGGCCGAATAGTGCGGCGTCCCGGGCAGCGCGAACAGGCCGGTCCAGGCCACGGTGAGCAGGGCGAAGACCGCGTAGAACGCCACCACGAAGATCGCCGCGCCCAGCGGGGTGCCCCGCTTGCGCGACACCGAGGCGAGGAACGCGGGCAGGCGCCGGTCGCGCGCCATGGCGAACAAGCCGCGCGGCCCTGACACCGAGATCCCGATCAGGACGGCGAGCATGTCGAGCAGGACGAGCAGTTCCGCCAGCCGGCGGATGGCCACCGAGCCGTAGCCGCCCTGGCTGCTGGGCCCGGCCAGCACGAACAGCGGGCCGCTCGCCGCCTTGGCGATCCGGCCCAGGTCGAAGTGGAATCCGGCCACCTGGGCGTAAGAGGCGATGAGGTAGAACACGGTGGCGGCAATGACGGCGAACAGGACCGCCCGCGGGATGTCCCGCTTGGGATGCTCGGTTTCCTCACCCAGGTTGGCCGCCGTCTCGAAGCCGACGAACAGGAGCACGCCGTAAAGCACGCCGAACAGCACCCCGGTGAAGTGCGTGGGCGACGAGCTGGGCTTGAACGCCTTGACGCTGTTGCCGGAGCCGACCTTGATGATGATGTAGATGAAGAAGATGGTCAGCAGCGTGAGGGAAAGCAGGGCCAGGATCAGCTGGACGCGAGTGGACAGCTGGACCCCCGCGTACAGGATGGCGGAGATGAGGACGATCAGGATGATCATCCAGCCGCCCACCGGCAGCGGCGTGACGTTGAACTCCGCCTGCAGGGTGTCGTGAATGTAACCGGAGATCAGCACCAGGATCGCCCCGCCCAGGACGATGATGCCGCTGTAGTACAGCCACCCCGCGGCCGCGCCCACCCGGGTGCCCAGGCCGTCGGTGACGTAGTCGTAAAGCGAGCCGGCGGCGTGGATCCGCCTGGCGTACTGCGCGACGATCCAGCCGAGCCCGAGGATGCCGATCGCGCTGACCAGCACGGCCAGCGGCGCCGCGCCGCCCGCCCCCTGGCTGGCCGCGTTCACCCCGACCAGCAGTGGCACCAGGAAGGCGATGGAGAAGACCGGGCCCATGAACCCGATCGACTGTGCCACGGCGTCCGGGAGCTTGAGCTTGTGGTGTGTCTCCAGCCGTTCGTATGACGAGCCTGTTTCCTGTGTTGCCACCGAGATCCTCCTCAGTGCGGCTGCCTCGGGCGCCGGCGGCCGCCGTCAGCCCCGTTATCGCCTCCACCGCGGCCAGCCACGGACCACCATCGCCTGCCGGAACGTTCGCTGCTAAACGAGTGCGATTACCGAGGATCATACGGATCCAAACGATCTGAGGCAATACCTTCTTTTCTTCACAAAATTTCCGGGGGAGTCGCTGGCGCGGCAAGACGCCTCCGAGCCGCGGGTATGGCGAGCCGGGCCGGGCTGGCCGGGGGGACAGCTGGATCAGCCGGGTCCAGCCGCCTGGCCGTGGTCCCGCGCCGCCGCGGATACCGCCGATGCGGAGACCAGCGCGCCGAATAGCCGCTGCTGAGCCGGGTCGCCGGCCGCGGTGTCTTCCGGGTGCCACTGGACGGCCAGGAACCAGCCACCGCCGGGTCCGGCCAGCTCGATCGCCTCGATGACGCCGTCTGCGGAGGAGGCCGTCGCGCGCAGCCCGGCGCCGACACAGTCCACGGCCTGATGGTGGTAGCAGCTGATCGTGACCAGGTCCTGGCCGAGCACGCCATGCACGGCGGTTCCAGGCTGCAGGGCCAGTTGCGACCGGACGTGACGGTGGTGCCGCGGCATGTCCTGCACCAGCGTGCCGCCCATGGCCACGTTGACGACCTGCATGCCGCGGCAGATGGCCAGCAGCGGCCGCCCGGCCTCCAGGCTCCACCGCGCCACCGCCAGGTCGAACGCGTCCTGCTCCAGGTCGATGTCATACAGCGACCCGTGCTGGGCCCCGGCGTAGTGAACGGGATGAACGTCCCCGCCGCCCGGCATCAGCACTCCGTCCGCGAAGTCCAGCCGCCGGGCCACATCCGCTTCGCTGACCGTGCCGCCCGGCGCCGAGGGATGGACGGCCAGCGGCTCGCCACCCGCGGCGTACACGGCCTCGACGAGCTTGCGGGCCGATACCTCGGCCTCGTAGCGCAAAGCGGCCGCCGAGGATGAGAAGCGGGCCGGAATCGCGATGAGCGGGCGCGGCCTGTCCCGGGTCACGCAGCACCCGGGTCTGCGGTCATCAGGGCTATCCAGGCGGTCTTGACCTCGATGCCCTTCTCCAGGGCTGCCCCGCGCGCTTTCATCGGCTGCGGCCCCTCCCGCCCTGGGTCAGCAGCAGCCAGAACGCTCTGCTGCCAGTCACGGGGAAGATTATTCGGTAGCGAACAATCTGTCCAGGGCGTCCGGGCCGGGTGGCGGCCTGGCTAGGCGGGGGAGTCCTCCATGGCGACCACGATCTTGCGCAGCGCGGCGGCCAGGACCTGGACCTCGTCCGCGCTGAGCGAGCGCACCACCTGGGCCTCCTGCTTGTTGAAGACCGGGAACAGCTCGGCCATGAGCTGAAGGCCAGCCGGGGACAGGCGCAACAGCACCCGCCGGCCGTCATCCGGGTGCGCGCGCCGTTCGAGCAGCCCCCGCTTCTCCAGGGTCCCGGCCACCCCGGTCAGGGTCCCCTTCGAGATACCGGCCTCGGCGGCCACGTGCCGCGTCTCGATCTCCTCCCAGATCCACACCACCCAGAGCACAACCCATCCGGTCCAGGTGAGGCTGTACGGGGCCAGCACGGTGCGCTCGAAGTGATTCCTGATCGCGCCGGCCGCCCGGTAGAGATTGCTCACCGCGGCCATGGCCGGCATGTCCAGCGCCATCGCGCCCAGGCGGTCACTCACCGCTGCCTCGGTCGCCGACAGCGTCCGGTGGTCCTGCGCGGCCAGCGACGCGGCGCGCGCCGTCCGGCTGAGCGTGCAGCTGCCGTCCGTGCACGGGCACCGCTCAGGATGGCAGACCGCTTCATCGCCGGTGCCAGGGGCATCGGTTGGCGCCGGTCGCGGCTTGGGCCTGCTCATACGTTGATCCTATTGGTGTCCTGGTGATCATGCGGATCCGCCGAGGGCCAGGAAGGCTGCCACCAGCCGCCGGGCCCGTGCCGCGGCCTGCGCTGATCCGGCCGCGGTTTCTGCGATGAGTTGATCTGGGTCGGTACCGAGGGCTACGGCATGCTCCCTGCCCCCGTTGCCGAGCCAGCCGTCCAGCATCTGCGGGGTGAGTTCGGGGTGGAACTGCACCCCCATGGAGCGCCCGGCGGTAAAGGCCTGCTCCGCGGCCGCCGTCCGCGCGAACGCGTGCAGGCCACCGGGAAGCACCCAGCGGTCGCTGTGCCACTGGAACCATGGCCCCGCCTCGATGAGGCCGGGCCGGCTGGTCTGGACCGTGGTCCAGCCGATCTCGGGCCATTCGGCGCGGACCACCGTGCCGCCCAGCGCGGCCGCAAGCGCCTGGCCGCCGAAGCAGATGCCGAGCACCGCGACCCCGCCCTGGTGCGCGCGGCGCAGGAAGGCCAGTTCGTCCCCGACCCACGCGCCGATCCCGTCATGGTCATACACCGACCAGGCGGCTCCCATGGGAACAATGGCGTCGAAGGCGAGCGGGTCAGGAAATGTGACCGCCACCGACGGCTGGTGGAAGTACTCCTCCGGCACCACCGCGAACTCCCGGACGTCGAAGCCGTGGTCGGCGAACGCCTCACCCACCGGCCCGGTGGGTGAGACGTGGTCGTGCTGGACGAACAGCACCTGCATCGCGCATCCTCCCGCCCGCGAATTCCGGGCCGCGGGGCCCTTGCCTCGGCGTCGTCCTCAGATTATGTTTGGACCCTAACGATTGTACCGGAGGAGCCGTGGACAGCGGAAGCCAGGATCTCGCCGAGGTGATCGAGCGGCTTCGGTCGCAGGACATCGATGTGGTCCGGGTGTCGTACTCGGACATGATCGGCATCGACCGGGGCCGCGACGTGCTCCTCAGCGAGCTGCCTGCCGCGCTGGGGCACGGCCTCCCGTTCAGCCGCTGCGTTTACCACACCTCGCCCATGGGTGACGTGGTGCAGATCCAGGGAGGTGTCGAGGCGGGCCTGCCCGACATCATCGTCAGGCCGGACCTGGGCACGCTGGCGCTGCTGCCCTGGGAGCCCGGGGCCATGGCCTGCCTGGGGAACACGTTCCTGGCCGACGGCACGCCGGCACCGGAATCGCCCCGGACGGTCGTCGGCCGCGTCGCCGGGCACCTGTCGGAACTGAAGCTGCAGGCCGTCGTCGGGCCGGAACTCGAGTACTTCGTCTGTGAGCCCGACGGCAGCGCGGCGACCGGCTTCCGCCGGTACGCCAACAGCCCGGGGAACGTCTACGTGGTGGGCCGTAAGGGTGATCCCAATGGCCTGCTGCTGCGGACCCTGCGTTACCTGCGGGAGGCCGGTCTCCAGGTCACCGCGGCCAACCACGAGTTCTGCGCCGGCCAGTTCGAGGTCAACCTCAACCACAGCGAGCTGGTCGACGCCGCCGACCGGGCCTTCCGGCTGAAGTCCGCCGTCCAGGAGATCGCCCGGCACGAGGGGCTGCTGGCCACGTTCATGGCCAAGCCGTTCAACGATGAGGGCGGATCCGGTTTCCATCTGCACATGTCGCTGGACGACGAGTCGGGGGCGAATATCTTCGGTGATCCCGACGGGGACCACGGGTTGTCCGACACAGGCCGGCATGCCATCGCCGGCGTGCTGCGGCACGCCCCGGCGCTCGCGGCGCTGGCCAACCCCACGATCAACTCGTACAAGCGGTTCGGCCCCGACTCCCTGGCCCCCTGGCTCATCGACTGGGGCCTGGACAACCGCAGCGCGATGATCCGCATCCCGCCCGAGCGGGGCCCGGGCGCCCGGATGGAGGTCAGGCTGGGCGACGCGACCGCGAATCCCTACTTGATCGTCGCGGCCACGGCCGCAGCCGCCTATCTCGGCATCCGGGACAAGGCCGAGCTGACGGCGCCGCTGGAAGGGTACGGCTACAACCCGGAATCGGCCCCGATGCTGCCGCAGACACTGCCCGCCGCGCTGGACGCCCTGGCGGCGGACACCGCCCTGGCCGAGGTCCTGGGCACTTACTTCGTCGCGTCGTTCCTGGCCTACAAGCGCAACGAGGTGGAGCGGTTCGAGCGGTTCGTCACCGACTGGGAGTTCCGCGAGTACGCCTACCACCTCTGACCGGCCCAGCCCGGTGTGCGCCGCGGCCGCCGGGCCGCCGCTGACCACGGCCTGATCCAGCCGCCTGAAGGAGTCACCATGCACCCGCCGCAGCCGGTCCCGCTCGAGGACGTTGACCTGGCCGATCTTGACGTCTTCGTCCGCGACGAGGCGTGGGGGATGTTCGACACCCTGCGCCGGGAAGCGCCGGTGTTCTGGAACCCCGAGCGCGGCGGCAACAGCGGGTTCTGGTCGGTGACCCGGTTCGCGGACATCGAGCAGGTTGACAAGAGTCCCGAGACGTTCACCTCCGAGCGCTTCGTCAACCTGGAGGAGCCGCCCGGCCAGTACATGAACCTCCGGCGCTCCATGCTGGAGACGGACGGCCCCCGCCACCTGGCGCTGCGCAAGCTGCTCATGCGTGACTTCAGCGCCGCCACGCTGCGCCGTTACGATGATTTCCTGCGCGGCCTGGCCCGCCTCACCGTGGACACCGCGCTGCAGCAAGACGAGTTCGACTTCGTCGACGCGATCGCCGCCGACTACCCGATCAACGTGCTGGCCCGCCTGCTCGACGTCCCGGATGAGTTCACCCCGCAGCTCATCTCCTGGGGCAACGAGATCGTGGGCGCCACCGACCCGGACTACGCGCGGGTCCTGGTCGACAGCCCCGAGTCGGAGAAGTACGCTCACCTGCCGTTCCGGTCGCCCGCCTCGATCGAGATCTTCGAATACGGCCGGAAGCTCGCCGCCGAGCGGAAGGGTGGCCACGGCGAAGACCTGGTCAGCAGGCTCGTCAACCGGATCCCCGAAGACGGGATACCGCTGACGCCGACCGACTTCGACAACTACTTCCTGCTGCTGGTGGTGGCCGGGAACGAGACAACCCGGCAGGCGATCAGCCACGCGATGAAAGCGCTCATGGACCGCCCGGACCAGCTGGCGTTCCTGCGCGACAACCCCGCCAAGTCCCAGGTTGCGGTCGAGGAGCTGCTGCGGTTCGCCTCGCCGGTGTACCACTTCCGGCGCACCGCGACCCGTGACGTCGAGATGCACGGCCAGCAGATCAGGGCCGGCGACAAGGTCGTCATGTGGTTCGCCTCGGGTAACCGTGACGAGGCGGTCTTCCCCGACCCGTACCGGCTGGACCTGACCCGGTACCCGAACGAGCACATGGCGTTCGGCAAGGGCGCCCACGCGTGCCTCGGCGCGCAGCTGGCCCGGCTCGAGATCAGGATCATGTTCGAAACGCTGCTGCCGCGGCTCGGCTCCATCGAGCAGACCGGTGACATAGTCCGGGTCCGCAGCAACTTCGTCAACGGCATCAAGCGGTTCCCGGTCCGGGTGTCGGCCCAGCGCCGGGGACCAGCCAGCACGGAGACACGGACATCGCTGCGGGAGCGCGAAGGCGACCTCGTCGTCGAGGCGGTCAACCACGTCGCCGCCGACGTCGTCGCGGTCACCCTGGCCGACCCCAGCGGCGACGTGCTGCCGCCGTGGACGCCGGGCGCCCACGTCGACCTCATCCTCGAACCCGGCCTGATCCGCCAGTACTCGCTGTGCGGCAGCCCGTCGGACAGCCGGACCATCCGGGTCGCCGTCCTGAAGGCGCCCGATAGCCGGGGCGGTTCCGCCTTCGTGCACGACCGGCTGCGCCCGGGATCGGCGGTACGCGTCCGGGGCCCGCGCAACCATTTCCCGCTGGTCAGCTCGCCCCGGTACCTGTTCATCGCGGGCGGCATCGGCATCACGCCGCTGCTGCCGATGATGGCCGAGGCCAGCGCGGCCGGCGCCGACTGGACGTTGCTCTACGGCGGCCGCTCGCGCGCGTCGATGGCCTTCACCGGCGAGCTCCGCCCGTACGCCGGGCGGGTCACCCTGGTGCCGCAGGACGAGGCCGGGCTGCTGGACCTGGACCGCGCGCTCGGCGAACCGCGGGACGACACGCTGGTCTACTGCTGCGGTCCCGAAGCGCTCCTGGCGGCGGTGGAACAGCGCTGCGAGTCCTGGCCCGCCGGCGCCCTGCACCTGGAGCGCTTCGCGGCCAGGCCCGCCAGGCTGGATGCCGGGGAGGAGAAGCCGTTCGAGCTCGTGCTGGCCCGCTCCGGTCTCACGCTGACCGTGCCGGCCGGCAGATCCGTGTTCAACGTGGTCCAGGACGCAGGCGTCAGCGTGCTGGGCTCGTGCCACGAGGGCATCTGCGGTACCTGCGAGCAGATCGTCCTCGACGGGGATGTCGATCACCGGGACTCGATCCTCACCGGGGATGAGCGGGCCCGCAACGAGACGATGATGATCTGCGTATCCCGCTGCCGCTCCGACCGCCTCACTCTCGACCTGTGACGAAAGGTTCAGCCGCCATGACCTCTGTCCGTCCGGGCCAGGCCCGGCCTGGCGTCGCGCCGACCGACTGCTGGTACGTGCTGGCCCCCAGCGAGTGCGTGGGCCGGGCCCTGCGCGCCTACCGGGTGGCCGGCCTGCCCCTGGTCGTGTTCCGCACGGTCGCCGGCCAGGCCGTGGCGCTGCACGACCGGTGCGTGCACCGGCCCTATCCGCTGCACGCCGGCCAGCTCGACGGGGACGAGCTTCGCTGCGGGCTGTGCGGTTTCGTGTACCGCCCGGACGGGCGGTGCGTGCGCGTGCCCACCCAGAGCCGCGTTCCAGTCGGCGCCGCCGTGCGGGCCTACCCGGTACGGGAGGAGCAGGGGCTGGTCTGGGTCTGGGCCGGGGAGCCGGGGCGGGCCCGGCTGCACCGGCTGCCGGATCTGCCCTGGCTGGTCCGGGACGGGTGGACCACCGTCGGTGGCGAGCAGACCATCAACGCCGGGTTCCTGCTCCTGCACGAGAGCTTCGCCGACGTGACAAAGATCCCGGTGCTCGTCCCCGAAGTGTCCCCCTCGGTGCTCCAGGTGCCGCCGCCACCGCTGGACGTCGAGGTGACCGAGACAACCGTGTCGCTATCACGCACGTATCCGCCGGGACGGCTGCCGGACTGGCAGGCCCGCACTCTGGGCCGGTCCGCGGACGAGCAGTTCGAGCACTTGCAGGAGGGGCACTTCTTGTCCCCGGCGGCCTGGGTCGACTACTGGGATGTCGTGCTCGATGCCACCGGAGCGCGGGCCCGGATGCGGTTCACGCAGCTCGTCACGCCGGCCGACGATGGTGTCAGCAGGCTGCTGTGGCGGGTCAGCCGCGATTTCGGCGTCGGCGATAGCGTCACTACGGCTCAGCTGGCCGAGATGTTCGTGCCGTATTACGCGACGCTGGCCGCGGCCCTGGAAACCATGCAGCAGGTGACCGACCGGGATGGCCCGGCGGCCGAGGTCAACGTGAGCTCGGACGTGGCGGCGCTGCGGGTCCGCCAGATCGTGCAGGCCATGCTGGCTGAGGGGAACGCCCCCGCGGCCCGGCCCCGGCGCGAGAACGCCGGGGCCGGCCTGAGCTGATGTCCGGTTACCCGGGCTGGCGGCGGGCGGACGGCCCGCCTACCTGCCCCGCTTGGGCCAGTCCCCGCCCATCGCGGTCGACAGCACCTCGTCGCTCTCGGTGGGCTGGGCGCCGACGTCGTCGCGGACCGGTTCCGGCCCGCTGACGATGTGGTTGGTGAGCCGGCCCAGGCCCTCGACCTCCACCTCGACAACGTCGCCGGGGACGACGGTCCGTGAGTTGGCCGGGGTACCCGACAGCAGGACGTCGCCGGGGAGCAGCGTGATGGTGCGGGCGATGTCGGCGACGAGGTAGTGCATGTCCCACTCCATCTCGTCGGTGCTGCCCTGCTGCCGGAGCTGGCCGTTGACAAAGGTCCGCAGGGTCTTGCCGCGGAAGTCCCAGTCGTCGACCAGCCCCGGCCCGAGCGGGCACAGCGTGTCAGACCCCTTGACCCGCAGCATGGAGCCGGCGTCGGTGTCGCGGAAGTCGTGCAGGCCGTAGTCGTTGGCGATCGTGTACCCGGCGATGTAGTCCCCGGCGTCCTTGGGGGACACGTTCCGGCAGGTGCGCCCGATCACGATGGCGATCTCACCCTCGTAGTTGAGCCACTTGCAGCGTTCCGGGCGGACCACCGCTGCGTTGTGGGCGTTCAGCGCCGTGGTCGGCTTGTGGAAGTAGGTCGGGGCGGGGGGCAGGCGGGTGCCGAACTCGTCGACCCGGCTGCGGTAGTTCAGGTGCACCGCGACGATCTTGCTGGGCTCGGCCGGCGGAAGGTGGATAGCGTCGCCGGCGCCGACGCTGCGCCCGTCACCCGCCACCAGCAGATCCCCGTCCCGCACCACGCTGACCGCCGTGCCGTCGAGCAGGACCCGGCGGGTCTCGGTCACGACGCCTCCAGACCCGCGCTGTGCATGCTGGGCTGCTCGGCGGTCAGCGGCTCCAGGTGCGTCAGGCGCGGCCGGGGGAACCCTCCGGCGGGCCGCTCGAACCACAGGTGCACCTGGCCGGTGCCGACGGAGTTCTCGTACTCCCCGTACTGCCGGGACGCCGCCGTGCAGTCGCCCTCGCCCAGGGCGCCGATCATCATGAGGTAATGGCCGAACCGCGCTTCCGGCTTGAAGCGGTAGAACTCCGGCATGGTCTCCAGCACCCGCGCGTGATCGCCGTGACGGAACCAGTCCAGCCGGTCGGCGTCCGCGGCGGCCGCCTGCGGCGTGAAGATGTGCTCAACGCCGGCGGCTTCATGCTTGCGCAGTTCGCGCAGCGGCCAGAACGTGTGGCTGAGCGCCCCGCTGGCGATCAGCACGACCTTGCGGTCGACCTCGGCGATGGCCTGGCCGAGCGCCCGGCCGAGCCGCAGGTTGTCCTCGGTGTCGGCGGTCTGGCAGACGCCGATGGACACCCATCGCTTGTCCAGGCCGCGGCCCAGGTACTCCCACAGGTTGGTGGTGGCGTAGAAGATCGGCAGGTACGGGTCGTCGATGGCGGTGATCCACGTGCCGTTCTCGTCGGCCCTGGCCGCGACGGCGTGGGCCAGCCCGGGGTCGCCGCGGAAGTCATACGGTCTGCGCGCCATCCCGCGCGGCAGTTCCTCGGAGGTGAACAGCCCGGCGCGCCGGTCCTGGGCGGTCACCACGTACTCCACGGTCGTCGCCCAGTGTGAGTCCAGCACCACGACGGTGTCATAGTCGAGGACCTCGAACACATCCCGCCGTAGTTCGTGCAGGCCTGCGACCAGCGTCGTGTCGTGGCCGTTGTTGAGTTCCCGCCGGTCTTTCTCCGGCAGCACGATCGTCGGAACGTGGGCGAGCAGTGCCGCCCCTACTACCTCACCCATGGCTCATCCCTTTTTCCGGGCCGGTCCAGCCGCTCGGTGCGAACACGGTGTTCTTGATGTCGCAGTAGAAGTCGAAAGAGTGCGTGCCGCCTTCGCGGCCGATCCCGGACTGGCCGCTGCCGCCGAACGGGGCACCCAGGTCGCGGACGAAGAAACAGTTGACCCACACCGTGCCTGCGCGCAGCCGGGCGCTGATCCGCCCGGCCCGGTCCGGATCGCCGGTGACCATGGTCGCGGCCAGGCCGAACCGGGTGTCGTTGGCCATGGCGACCGCCTCGTCCTCGTCACCGAACGTCTGCACGGTCAGGACGGGCCCGAACACCTCCTCCGTCACGATCTCCGAGCCCGGCGGCACCGGCGTGAGGATGGTCGGCTGGTAGAACAGCCCGCCGAGATCACGGTTCGGGCCGCCGCCGAGGGCGGCCGTCGCCCCGGCGGCGAGGGCGCGCCGGACAAAGCCGTCCACGCGCTCGAAATGCGCCCGGCTGACCAGGCAGGAGACGTCGGTGGCCGGGTCGCGCGGGTCGCCCTGGACGACCGCGCGTGCCTTCTCCAGCACGGCCGCGAGGAACTCGCGGGCGATCGGCTCGTGCACCAGGATGCGGAAGGCGCCCAGGCAGACCTGGCCGGCGTTGTCGAACTGCTCGACGGCCAGGCGTACCGCCAGGTCGAGGTCGGCGTCGGCGAAGACGAGCAGCGGAGACTTGCCGCCGAGCTCGAAGGACACCGGGACGATGTTGGGTGCGGCCGCGGCGGCGATGAGCCCGGCGGTGGGAACCGATCCGGTGAAAGACATCCGCCGGATGCCCGGGTGCGCGCTCAGCGCGGCTCCCGCCTCGGGGCCGAGCCCCTGGACGACGTTGAACACCCCTGGCGGCAGGCCCGCTTCCGCCGTGATGTCGGCCAGCAACGACGCGGTCAGCGGCGCCCATTCCGGCGGCTTGGCCACCACCGTGTTGCCGGCTGCCAGGGCCGGGCCAATGCGCCAGGTCGCGAGCATCAAGGGGGCGTTCCACGGCGTGATCACCGCCGTCACCCCGGCAGGATCCCAGGTGATGCGCTCCCGGTGGCCGCGGATCTCACGGTCCGGATGGGACAGGCCGCGCAGCATGTCGGCGAAGTAGCGGAAGTTCATCCCGACCCGGGGCATGACGCTGCGCCGGTGGGAGCGCAGCAGGGAGCCGTTGTCGCAGGTCTCCACGACCGCGAGTTCCTCGGCGCGCTTGTCGATTCCGTCCGCCACGCGGTGCAGGATGCCCGCGCGCTCGTCGCGGGGCATGGCCGCCCAGCCGCCGAAGGCGTGCTGGGCCGCGGCGACCGCCTGGGCCACCTCTGCCGCTCCGCCCGCCGCCACCTCGGCCACCGGCTGCTCCCCGATGGGGGAGATGTCGGTGAACGTACGCGCGGACGCGACGCGCCGGCCGCCGATCCAGTGCCGGGTGTCGACCGTGACACCCTCCACGACCGCCGTGTCAGACATGCTCGGTGACCCCCGCCGGATTCTGGGCGGCCTGGTTGTCGTGCAGCAGGCGGCCGCCGTCCCACACCACGCCGACCTGCCGGTAGTAGCCGCCGATGATCTCCCCGGGCGCGAGCCGGTCGAGTTCCTCCGTCGGCGCCGGGAACAGCTGGAACCCGTCCACCCGGGCCCGGAACGCCGGGCCGCCCTCAGCGCTGGCCGATCCGGTGGCGATGATCTCGTCGAGCCGGAACTGCGCCGGGTCGTCGATGGCCCGGACGAACCGGTTGTGCGCCATCGGATGGGCGTTGACGAAGCCGTTGTCTGGCGACTCCTCGAGCAACGTGATCCGCGCCTCGGCCAGCCGCCGGTCCGCGGCGGCCAGCGAGGCCCCGAACTGCCCGCCCGGGGCCACCCGCGGCGCGGGCCCGTACGGGTGCGGCCGGGTCATGTGAATCGAGCCGAGCTTCTTCGGGTATCCCTGATGCAGGCCACGGGCGATCGCGAAGTCCGCGTCGACCCAGATGTACACGCAGCGGCTGAAGATCTCACCGCGGTAGGAGCAGCGGACGACGACGAACGCCTCCTTGTACTGCCCGAGCACGGGATCGAGCAGCTGAGCCTGGTCAGCCGCGCACGATTGCCAGTCGGCCCAGATGAACGCCACCGCACCCGGGTCATCAGGAGCCGGGCCGAGCGGGTCGGGAAGAAGCTCGAGGACACGGTCCGGGTTCACCCGGTATTCGATCGTGAGCAGGTCACCGGAGTAATACCAGGGGGGTTGCGGCAGCAGAGCTGCCGAGCCCCGCGCGCTCCGGGGGCCGAAGAAGCCATGCTGCGCTGGCACGCCGCCTCCAAGAATCGTTTGGATCCAAATATATTCTAGGAAGCTCCTCCATGAGCGTCAAGGAACCAGCCGCATTCACCCTCCGCGCCAGCCTCCGCGCCGGGCGCTGGGCAGTACTGTTGAGGCCGACTATGGGCTGGTATCTGGAGACGGGCGTGCCTCCTCCGGGTGAAGGACCACGCTGCCAAGGAGGTCCACATGTCGATCGGTAACCCGGCGGGTGCGGCAGCGATCCGGCCGTTCACGATCCCCAAGGTCCCCGAGGCGGAACTTGAGGCGCTGCGTGCGCGCATCGCGGCCACCCGCTGGCCCGACAAGGAGACCGTCACCGATGATTCGCAAGGCGTCCCGCTCGCGATGCTCCGGGAACTCGCCCGCTACTGGGCGGCGGATTATGACTGGCGCAGGTGCGAGGCGAAACTGAACGCCCTGCCGCACTTCATGACCGAGATCGACGGGCTCGACATTCATTTTATTCACGTCCGCTCGGGCCATGACAATGCGCTGCCGCTCATCGTCACGCACGGATGGCCCGGCTCCATCATCGAGCAACTCAAGATCATCGACCCGCTCACCAACCCCACCGCACACGGCGCGGCCGCCTCGGACGCCTTCCATCTGGTGATCCCGTCGCTGCCGGGCTACGGATTCTCCGGCAAGCCGGCCACCACCGGGTGGGATCTCCCTCGCATCGCCCGGGCCTGGGTCGTGTTGATGAAGCGCCTCGGCTACCCGCGGTTCGCGGCGCAGGGCGGCGACTGGGGCGGGGCGGTCACGAACGTGATGGGGCACCAGGCACCGCCGGAACTGCTTGGCATTCACGTCAACTTCCCGGGCACGGTTCCGGACGATGTGGCCAGGGCGCTCCAGGCCGGCGACCCGCCGCCATCGGGCCTGTCCGCCGACGAGCGGCGCGCCTACGGGCAGCTGAGCACCTTGTACGCCAGGCGGCGCGCCTACGCGAGCATGATGGGGACGCGCCCGCAGACGCTGTGCGGACTCGCGGATTCACCCGCCGGCCTGGCCGCCTGGCTGATTGACCACGGGGATGGCTGGGGCCAGCCGGCCGCCCCGGTTACCTCGGCGGTGCTCGGGCACACCACCAACGGGCATCCAGCGGGCGCCCTCACCCGGGACGACGTCCTGGACAACATCACCCTTTACTGGCTGACGAATACGGCCGTTTCCTCTGCCCGCCTCTACTGGGAAAACAAGCTCAGCCTCTACAACGACGCCGACGTCTTCATCCCGGCGGCCGTGAGCGCATTTCCCGGCGAGAACTACCAGGCCCCGCGGAGCTGGACCGAACGGGCGTACCACAGCCTCGTCTACTACAACGAGCCCGGCCAGGGCGGCCACTTCGCGGCCTGGGAACAGCCGCGGATCTTCTCGGCAGAGGTCCGCGCTGGCCTCAGGCCGCTGCGCTAACGACAGCCACACTCGTGAAAAAGACCTTCATGCGGGCTGGGCCGCCGGGTTAGCGTCCCTGGCCGGAGAAGATGTCCAGGAAGAACAGGAACACGTTCAGCACGTCGAGGAAGATCGATGCGGCCAGCAGCGGCGCGACGGTGATGTCGGTGCTGGTGCGCAGCCGCTGGAAGTCGAACAAGGTGAACCCGGCGAAGATGACCAGGCCGAGCACGGAGTAGACCAGCCCGCTACCGGGGATATGGACGAAGATCAGCACGACGCCGGCCACGATCAGGGCGACCAGGGCCCAGAAGCACACCCGCGCCAGCGGGGCCAGGTCCCGCCGGGTGGCGTAACCCGCGGCGCCGAAGCCGGCGATGAACAGCGCGGTCGCCCCGCCCGCCTGCCACAGGGCGCGGGGGTCCATGCTCCCGTAGTAGGCGATCGTCGGTGCCACGGCCAGCCCGATCAGCAGGCCGAACGCGCCGAGCAGCCCGACAGTCAGCGGCACCGAGCGCTGCGCTGCGAACCGCATGCCGAACAGCACGGCGAAGGCGGCGATAAACGCGGCGATGCCCACACCGCCGGCCAGGTCACGGCCCAGCCAGGCTCCGGCGGCGAACAGCGCCGCGGTCGCCGCGACGTAGCCCATGGTCTGCGCGAACAGTGTGTGCGCCTGGCTGCGGTCAGATGTTCCCATCTGCCGGTAGCTGAGGGTCTGAGTCATGGGCTGCTCCTTGTCGTCTCGGCAGGCTACGTCCAGCCCGGCCGCGGGTGTGCCTCCCGGGCAGCACGCCAGCGCCGTTCACGGGTCTTCGGTCGCGGGCCCATAGATGGGCCGGCAACACCAGGGCAGCGGTGTCGGCAGCCAGCGCCAAGACCCGCCGCCTGGACGCCTCGGCCGCACGCGCTTCCTCGTCGTAGCAGCTGGCCCGCGCGGCAAACGCGCTGATCAACCCGAGTTCACCGTCGCGCCCGACCAGACCCTCTGCCACGTCCGCCGCCGGTTGCCCAAGCTGTCCAGCGAGGCCAGCCCGGAGCATAGACAGATCCTTGCCCGGGAGGATACGCCGGTTGCGCCGGGACCAGAAGACCCGGCAGTACCAGGCGGCACTCCTGGGTGAGCGCACGGACGGCCGCAGCCGCTCCGGTCTCACCTCCACGCCCACGGCCCACGCCTCGCAGGCTGGGGATTTCACAGATGCAGAACCCTGATGCGCAGCCCTACTCTGGCGTGCAAGCCGCCGCCGGCTACCGGCAGGCGCACGAATAGCTGGGAGCGCAGCAGTGCAGCACCGCCGCGGCCGGGGATTGCCCGGTGGGCACGGACGCCGGGCTGGCCGTGCCCCAGGCCATCATCTGACCGAAGACCTGATGCATGGGGACACGGCCGCAGCGTGGGCGGAGGAGCAGGTCGTGGCGGTGCGCGACGATCCAGGCGCCCGGATCGCTCTGGTAGAGCGTTCCTATCGCGGGCCTTTCGGCCAGGCCCCCCGGCACCTTCCGTACCGGCGCGCAGCGATGTCGTTCATGCGCTGGCAGCTCCGCAGGGGCGTGCTGGAGCCGCTGCACAGCCACCGGCCCGGGAGCCCATGGTGGCGGGCGGTGAACGAGCGCCTGCTACGTGACGGCTGCGAGGCGGTAGCGCTCAGCGGCGGCCTGGCCGGCCCGGCCTCGTCGCAGACGGCCAGCTTCTGGGAGTCGTTCGCGGACCGCCCGACCGCCCGGGCCTGGTACCGGGCGCACAACTCCAGCGTCGTGACCGCCTTCCTTGATCACCGTGACCTGGCCGGGGCCGAGAACGCGGCCGAGCGGTTCTTCATGAACGTCGTGCTGTGCCGGGTGCTCTACGCGCATGCGCTCGTCGCGGCGCCCCGGCTTTCGCTCGGCTGGCTGCGGCCGCTCGCCCCGTGGCTGGGTGACCCGAGACTGGGGATGACCGGGATATTCCTGCAGCTGTCACGCGTGCTCCCGGACGAGTACCCGCTTCCCGGCGAGGTCAGCGATTACCTGTCTGACGAGCTCGGCTTCGGCCGCCTCCTGGACTACGGAGTGATCGTGCCCCGGCTGCCGCAGCTCTTCGAGTGGTCGGCGCGCGAACTAAGCGTGCCAGGGCTACTCGACTGCATCCGCGACGGGGCCCTCACGTACGCCTGGCCCTTCGAGGAACGGGGCGTCTGGCAACCACGCAGGTCGTTCGTCCTCCAGATGGCCCACCGCGCGCTCCCGCCCGAACGCCAGGCCCGCGGCTGACCGCGCCGGCCGCTCCAGGCCGGGCCCGGCTGACCGCTGGCTGAGGAACGGTATAGCGTCTACGGTGAGCACGCTCCGGGGCGGAGGTTGCTGGGCATGCTGCTCGGGCGCGGACCGGAAACCGCCCGCCTGGATGAGCTCATCAAGAAGGCCGCAGGCGGGCGTGGCGGGGCGCTCGTCATCGAGGGCGAGCCGGGAGTAGGCAAGACAGCGCTGCTGGAAGACGCGGCGCAGCGCGCATCGCGCCTCTCGGTGCTCCGGGTCGCTGGCGTGCAATCGGAGCTGGCGCTGCCCTACGCCGCCCTGCATCAGCTCTGCGCCCGGATGCTCGGGCGCCGGGACCGTCTTCCCGGGCCCCAGGCCGACGCGATCGCGGTAGCGCTCGGCGGGATGGCCGGCCGCCCGCCCGACCGGTTCCTGGTCAGCCTGGCCGCCCTGGGCCTGCTGTCCGATCTCGCGGCAGAACGACCTGCCCTGTGCCTGATCGACGACGCGCAGTGGATCGACCAGGAATCACTGCAGGCGCTGGCCTTTGTCGCGCGGCGCGCGGAAGCCGATTCCCTCGCCCTGGTCTTCTCCACGCGCCTCGCCCTGGACGAGCTGGCCGGGATCCCGCGCGTTCGTGTCCAGGGCCTCACCGAACCCGACGCCCGGGACCTGCTGGCCTCGGTGGTCCCGGGCCGGCTGGACCCCCTGGTGCGGGACCGGATCATCGCCGAGACGCACGGCAATCCGCTGGCCCTGCTCGAACTCCCGCACGGCCTGAGCCCCGGCCAGCTAGCAGGCGGCTTCGGTCTCCCCGACCCGGCCGGGCTGTCCAGCAGGATCGAGGAAGGTTTCCTGCGCCGCGTGCGGGCGTTCCCGGTAGCGACGCAGCGGGTGCTGCTGCTGGCCGCAGCCGATCCCGTCGGTGACGTCCCGCTGCTGCGGCGCGCGGCCCAGAGGCTGGGAACCAGCCTCGACGAGGATGCCGCGCCCGCTGAGGCAGATGGGCTGATCACCGTCGCCGGGCAGGTGAGGTTCCGTCATCCGCTCGTGCGATCGGCGATCTACCGCGAGGCGTCTCCGGGCGATCGCCGCACGGCGCATGGTGCTCTCGCCAGTGCAGTACAGACCGATCACGACCGCGACCGCCGCGCGTGGCACCTCGGTCACGGGACGACCTTCCCTAACGACGAAGCCGCCGCCGAGCTGGAAAAATCGGCCGACCGGGCTAACGCGCGCGGTGGTCCCGCTGCGGCCGCCGCCTTTCTCGAGCTGGCCGCGAAGCTCACGTCGGACTCCACCCGCCGGGCCAGGCTGACGATCGCCAGCGCAGAGTCGAAATACGACGCGGGTGCCTTGCGCCAGGCGTCGGCGCTGCTGGACAGCCTCGACGCCACGGCTCTTGGCGACGCTGACCGCGCGCATCTGGACTTGATCCGGGCGCGGATCGCGTTCACCGCGGGCGGCAGCGGGGAAACGGCTGTCCTGATGGCCGCGGCGGCCAGGAGACTCGAAGCCGTGAGCGTGGACCTGGCGCGCGCGACGTATCTCCACGCGTTCTCGGCCGGGACGTTCCTCGGCCGCGACGTCACCGCCGGCCAGTGGCGTGACCTCGGGCAGGCCGCGTCGCATGCGCCGCCCCCGAGCGGGCCGCCGGGCGCGCGCGACCTGCTGCTCGAAGGCCTGGCCCTTCAGCTCACCGCGGGGTACGCCCCGGCCCTGGGTCAGCTGCGCCAGGCGCTCCAGGAACTCGTCGCGGACGACGGCCGGACCGAGAACCTGATTGAAGTGCTCTGGCTGGCGAGCTGCGTGGCCATCGCCGTCTGGGACGACAGCTCGTGGAATGCACTGTCGGAGAGGTTCATCAGCGAGGGACGCCGGACGGGGGCCATCGTCCACCTGCTCGCGGCGGCCCAGATGCGCGCCATCGAGTGCGTACTCGCCGGTGACTTCGCTGAGGCAGCGTCACAGGTCGAGGAGAAGAACCTGCTCAGCTCGGTCATCGGCCCTACCCACGGCGGCGACAGCGGCGCAGTGTTCCTGGCCGCCTGGCGGGGGCACGAGATGAGCAGCGCAGCTGACGCCTCCAGCCCGGCGCCGTCCCGGATATGGGGTTTCGAGGCCGACATCACCTGTTATGCGACGTCGGTGCTGTGCAATGCCCTGGGCCGCTACGAGTCCGCGATGCAGGCGGCCCGGGCCTTCCTCGAGGACCCGAACGGGCGATGGACCCCGGCGCTCCCCGAGCTGGTCGAGGCGGCGATGCGCTGTGACCAGCCTGGGCTCGCCAGGCGGGCGGTCGATCTGCTCGCGACGACGACCGCCCGGAGTGGTACCCACTGGGCGGCCGGACTCGAATGCCTCTGCCGCGCGCTGATAGCCGGCGATGACACCGCTGAACCTCTCTTCGCTGAGTCCGTGGATCACCTGGGGCAAACGCGCATCGCCACGTCTCTCGCGCGGGCCAGGCTCTTGTACGGGGAGTGGCTCCGCCGCCAGGGCCGCCGGATCGACGCACGGGGCCAGCTGCGCGCCGCCCGGGACATGTTCGCCTCGATGGGCGCGGAGGCCTTCGCCGCCCGGGCCGGGCGGGAACTGGCGGCGACCGGCGAGCGGCTGCGCGAGCGAGCTGTCTCACCAGCCGTCCAGCTCACGGCCCAGGAAACGCAGATCGTGCGCCTGGCCATGAACGGCGAGTCCAACTCCGAAATAGCCGCCCAGCTCTTCATCAGCCCGCGCACCGTCGAGTACCACCTGCACAAGATTTTCACCAAGCTCGGTATCACCTCGCGCAACCAGCTCAGCCGGGCGCTCCGGCAGACCGCGCAGTAGAGCGCCCGGGCTGCCCTCTTCTACTGGTCGGGGATCCAGCTTCCGTGGAAGCCGAGCGGGATGCGGGCCGGGAGGTGGATCCGGGCGACTGGCTCGCCGCGGAAGTCCTGGGCGGCGAGGATGGTCAGGTCGGCGGCGCCCCGGTCGGGGTTGTGCACGAAGGCCATGACGTAGCCGTCGTCCTCGGGGGCTGAGGGTGAGGCCGGCACGAAGACCGCTTCCCCGGCGGTGGCTTCCGGCCCGAATTCGTGGGCCTCGGTGGTGCCGCGGGCCAGATCGTGCTTGAGCAGCGCGTTGGCGAAGGCCCGGTCGGCGAAGTCTCCCTCCAGCGAGATCGTGGCCCGGCTGACGTCGCCGATGACGGCGCTGTACCCGTAGCGGTGCGGCCGGGAGACGACGCGCTCGTCGACGCGCGGGAATTCCTGGAGCCGGTCGTCGAGCCGGTGGTGCCGGACCTTTCCGGCCGCCGGGTCGAGGATCCACCGGTCGAGGGAGAGCGGGCCGCGGCCGCTGAGCCGGGAGACGTCGTAGGCCCCCGCGTACTGGACGACGTCCACGATGACCTGGCCGTTCTCGTCGTCGTAGGCGTTGAGGGCGTGGAACACCCAGCAGGGGTCGACCTCGAGCCACCGCACTTCGGCGGTGCGGCCGTCGCGGGGCAGCAGGCCCACGCGGGGCTGGTGGGCGGGGTTCCAGGTGTAGGGCAGCTGGACCCCGGCCGACGCCGCCTCCATGCTGAAGGTCACGGGCAGGTCGAACAGGACGACGTAGTTCCCGGTCAGGGCGAAGTCGTGCATCATCGGCCCGTCCGGGATGGGGATGCTGAGAGTCCTGGTCACTTCACCGGCCGGGCCGATGACGATGTGCTGGACGTGGTCCCAGGCCCAGTAGTAGGCAATGGCGTGCAATTCCCCGGTGCGGGGGTCGAGTTTGGTGTGGGCGGCGAATCCGCCGGGCAGGGTACCGCCGAAATCGGTGGGGCCGACGGTGCCCAGTTCGCTGGTGAGCTCGTACGGGAGGGCGCCAGCCTCGACGGTGGCCAGGGTCCGTCCGGCGTGGCCGATGATGTGGGTGTTGGCGGGGAAATCGTCGCCGTCATGGATCGGGCCACCGGGCCATGGCTCGCCAAGGGTTCCGGCGACGGTGCGGGAGCGGACCCAGCGGTTGCGGTACCACTCGGCCCGGCCGTCGCGGAGCCGGACCCCGTGAACCATCCCCGCGCCGGCGAACCAGTGGTAGCCAGGGTCGTCGAGCCCCATGGGGTTCGGGCCGTTGCGCAGGTAGCGGCCGTTGAGCCCGGCAGGTATCCGGCCGGTTACCGGCAGGTCAAACGCTGTGATCTCGTCAGTGGCCGGGGCGAAGGGCCCCAGCAGGAACCTGCTGGTCGCAAGCATGGTCGTTGATCCTTTCGGGTGAGGGTTGAAAAGTGGCTGGAGGCGCGACCACGCTGGGCCCGGTTACCTGCGCGCGCCCGCGAGCACCCGGCTACCGCTCCCATGCTCGGGCCCGGCGACGCCACCGGCCTGCGGCGCGGGCGGCCCGGCAGCCTGAGCGTGGCCAGGAGTGCCTGGGACGCGAGGTTCGGGACCGATGTCCGGGTGCTTCAGTACCAGCCAGAGCGGGACTCCCGTCCAGATAGCGAAGATCATCGCGGCCAGGGGAATGTTCATCCAGAACCAGTGCATTTCGCTGCTCCTTCAGGCAGGGCTGCATGTCCAGGTCAGTCAGTGAGGCCCTCGGCCGTCGGCCGGCCATGAAGGGCTTCCCGGTTCGGGAAGCCGCCCGTGGTAACCGGTGAGGCGCTGACAACGCCAGCCTCGTCCGGCGCCGGTGCTGCCGCGTCCGTGGAATGCCTAGTCGCACCCGATGCCTGCACTAGGGTCGCGACATCGCCTGGGCATTCGGGGTCATCCCTGGATCGTGCCGCCTTTACGGCGTCACCGGCAGAACGCTCGCAGCCTCAGGCCTCGATACGTGCCCGAGCCTGGCACGATGGGCGTCACCGGGGTCGCGGTCACGTAGTCCGAGCAGGTTCGCGGGTAGATCGGCTCCTGGCGGGCGATCGCGACGAACTTCTTGTCCAGCCCGGTGATGGTGAGCTTGAACGATCCGTGGGTCAGCTTCAGCTCTATGTCATGGGCGTGCGACGGGTCTACCTTCCCGTTCGGGAAGACCGTCACGGCCGGGCCGTAGTCGCCGATCGCCCCGGACACGATGGCCCGGAAGTCAGGCCCGTCGCTGTTGATGCTGTACAGCATGAGGTGCGCGTGGCCGTTCGCGCTGGCCGGGGCGGCCCCGCCCGCGTCGGTGGGGCTCGCGCTCGCCGCACCGGCGCTGGCCGCGGACGAGTCGCAGGCCGTCACGGCGAGCGCGCCAGCGAGCATGGTGGCACTGAGGGACGCGGCGGGATGGTTTCTGAGCACGGAGGTCTCCTCACGGCGGCGGGGCGCTCGGCGGTAGCAGCCAGCCCCCCACCTGAGATGCCGGTTTTTACCCAGACGGGCCGGCGGGGTGGCGGCTGGCGGCTGGCCTAATGCGGACCGCCGGGCATGAGCGGCTGGCAAACGCACTGGCGGCGCGGGTAGCTGGGCGCAGATTATCCGTTCTGGCGCGCTTTCCTTTTACCGTCGGAAAGGGTGTGCTGATGTCGTCTGCGGCACTGCGGTTCAGCCCCCTTGCACCGGATGCCTGGGAGTTAGCGAGGCAGCATGTTGATACCTGACCCGGGGAGGTCGTCGTGAAGGTGCTCGTCGTGGGGGCGGGCGTGATCGGAACCGTCTACGGTGCGCACCTCGCGGCAGCGGGGAACACGGTCTCGGTGCTGAGCCACGGGCCGAGGACCGGGGAAGTAGCTGCCGGGGGCCTTTCCGCCCGGGATGTCCTCCGCGGTAGGCGGACCCGCGCGGAAACCACCGTGGTACCGGACGCCAGCGGGGACTACGACATCGTCCTGGTCGCGGTCCGGAGTGATCAGCTGGCCTCAGCATGCGCCGGGCTTGCCGGCCTGGACGGGAATCCTGCCATCGTCTTCTTCGGCAACAACCCGGGGGGCCGGCCGGCCATCACCGGCGACTTGCCGGGCGATGTCTTCCTCGGGTTCCCCGGCGTCGGCGGCGTCCTGAGCGGCGGGACCGCCGACTATGTCCGCATACGGCAACAGCCGACGGCGCTGCAGGAGGCATCTGATCCCCGGCTGGCAGCACTCGAAGCGGCCTTGTCGGACTGCGGGTTCGCTGTCCAGCGGGTAGCCGACATGAACGGATGGCTCGTTTACCATGCTGCGTTCGTTGCCTGCATCGCAGCGGCCCTTTTCCGGTGCGGAACAGACCCCGTCCGTCTCGCCGGGGACCGCGCGACCCTGGTGCTCATGTGCCGGGCCATCACCGAGGCATTCACCGCCCTGCGCACCAGCGGCACGGCCGGGCTGCCGCGCAACCTCGCTGTCCTGCACAGCCCATTGCTCAGGCCAGTCGCAGTCCGCTACTGGGCACGGACCATGCGCTCGCCGGTGGGCGAGCTTTGCTTTGCCGCGCACACGCGGCACGCCGCCGGCGAGATGCGGGCCCTGGGCCACGACGTGGCAACCCGGATCACGAACTCACCCGCCCTGGCAGAGCTGCTCCGTCCTTCGAAGCGCCACCCGTGACCCGCACGGTTGTGCTGGAGGCTGCGTCCGGGCCTTTTCTCCAGTGACCGGGCCCCATCTCCAGCCGATCCAAATCTGGCCGTCTGGCTGCATGCTGCGCTGGTATTGGATGATTTGGTGCCCGGACGGTCAGACTGGGCATACCTGTATTCGCCTGTAGTCGCGGTGCGGGAGGGGGAACGGCATGAGCTCGCCTGTTCATTCCAGCCAGGTGGTAAACGGCGCGGATCTCGAGCGCCTGGTCAGTGGCCTGCACCACGATCCGCATAGCCTGCTAGGCGCTCACCCGGCGCTTGATGGTGAGGGCCGTGACTGCGTGGTGATCCGCGGGTGGCGTCCTGACGCGGTCGGCATGGTCCTCCTCGCCGGTGAGCGACGGATCGAAATGGGATGCGTGCATCCCGCAGGGCTGTTCGCCGGGGTAGTGGAGGGGCCGGAGACCCCGGATTACCGGCTGGAGGTGACTTACCCAGATGGTGTCGTGGTCGTGGTCGATGATCCCTACCGGTATTGGCCGACGCTCGGGCAGCTTGACCTGCACCTGCTGGCCGAGGGCCGGCATGAGGGATTGTGGCGGCATCTGGGGGCGCAGGTGCGAGTGCATCAGGGCACGCCTGGCACGTCGTTCGCGGTGTGGGCGCCTGGCGCCCGTGCGCTGCGGGTGGTTGGTGACTTCAACGGCTGGGACGGCCGCCTGCACCCGATGAGAGTGCTGGGCAGCTCCGGGGTCTGGGAGATCTTCCTGCCCGGGGCCGGCCCCGGCGCGCACTACAAGTTCGAGGTGGTGGGCCAGGACGGGAAGCTAAGCCTGCGCGCGGATCCGTTCGCCTTCGCCACCGAGGTGCCGCCGGCGACGGCCAGTATTGTCACGCGGAGCAGCTACGAATGGCACGACGCAGCATGGTTCGTCGGCATGGAAACCACCGACCTGCTGCATGCTCCGGTGTCGGTCTACGAGTGCCATCTGGGCTCGTGGCGGCTGACCCAGGACGCCGATGGCAGGTGGCGGGCCCTCACCTACCGCGAGGCGGCTGAGGTCCTGCCCGGGTACCTCAGCGACCTCGGTTTCACCCATGTTGAGTTCCTCCCGATCGCGGAGCACCCGTTCTCCGGTTCCTGGGGTTATCAGGTGACCGGGTTCTACGCGCCGACGTCACGGCACGGGACCCCCGACGACTTCCGCTATCTGGTCGACCGCTTGCACCAGGCAGGCATCGGGGTTCTCGTCGACTGGGTCGCCGGGCATTTCCCCAAGGACGACTGGGCACTGGCGCGCTTCGACGGCACGGCACTGTACGAGCACGACGACCCCCGCCTCGGCGAGCATCCCGACTGGGGCACGCTGGTGTTCAACTACGGGCGGCACGAGGTCCGGAACTTCCTGCTCGCGAACGCGCTGTTCTGGATCGAGGAATTCCATATCGATGGCCTGCGGGTGGATGCGGTGGCCTCGATGCTCTACCTGGATTATTCGCGCAAAGAGGGCGAGTGGGTCACCAACCGTTTCGGCGGCCGGGAAAACCTGGAAGCCATCGCCTTTGTCAAGGAATCCAACGAAGTGGTCTACCGCCACCACCCCTCGGTCATGATGGTCGCCGAGGAATCCACCTCGTGGCCGGCTGTCTCCCGCCCCACCTACCTAGGCGGGCTCGGTTTCGGTTTCAAATGGAACATGGGGTGGATGCACGATACTTTGGAGTATTTCGCCAAGGATCCGGTGCACCGCCGCTATCACCATCACGAACTCACGTTCGCGCTGCTGTACGCGTTCAGCGAGAACTTCATGCTGCCGCTGAGCCACGACGAAGTCGCACACGGAAAGGGATCGCTGCTCGGTAAGATGCCAGGCAGTCGCTGGCAGCAGTTCGCGAACCTGCGCGCGCTGCTGACCTGGATGTGGGCCCATCCCGGCCGGCCGCTTTTGTTCATGGGCGGTGAGATCGCCCAGAACGACGAATGGCGGCATGACGGCAGTCTCGACTGGCACCTCCTTGACTACCCTGAGCACGCCGGAGTGCAGGCACTCGTCCGCGCCCTCAACACCGTGTACCGCCGCGAGCCCGCATTGTGGGAGCAGGATTTCGACTGGCCCGGTTTCCGCTGGATCAACCCCAACGACTCAGATAACAGCGTGCTGTCGTTCCTCCGATTCCCGATCACCCGTGGGCGCCCGGTCGCCTGCGTCGCGAACCTCACGCCGGTACCCCGCTACGACTACCGTATCGGGCTCCCCCAGCCGGGGCGCTGGGTGGAAATCCTCAACTCCGACAGCGCGGAGTTCGGCGGCAGCAACGTCCTCGCCGGTACCGTCACCGCCGAGCCCACCGCCTGGAACGACCTCGACTACTCGACCGCGCTTACGCTGCCGCCCCTTGGCGTCCTGTGGCTCGCCCACGAGCCCGCGACCAGCCTGCCCGCTACCCCTGCCGCCGGAGGACTACGACAGAGCGCCCGGCCACCAGGCGAGCCTGGCCGCCTTTGAGGGTTTTTTTCCGCCGGCCGGGGGCCGAGGTGTCAAGAACCGGCTCCCACCACTGCGCCCATTGCCCGGGCAGCGTCCACCTGATGGCCTTGTGGTGGGCGTTGAACAGCAGCAGGAAGGAATCGTCAGTTACCCGCTGGCCACGATGATCACGGTCCGCGATAGCCTGGCCGTTGAGGAAGAGGCCGACTGATAGGGCATGCCAGGCGTCCCAGTCGTCATCGCTCATTTCGGACCCGTCGGGTTTGCACCAGCCAAGCTCGACAGAGCCTCGAACGGCACGGCCCTGGACGTAGCGCCGCCGGCGCAGCACGGGATGTTCGCGCCGCAGCGTGATGAGGTCGCGGGTGAAGCCAAGCAGCTCCTCATCGATCTGTCCCCAGTCTTGCCACGAGATCTCGTTGTCCTGGCAGTAGGCGTTGTTGTTCCCGCCCTGGGTGCGCCCGGACTCGTCTCCGCCCAGCAGCATCGTGGCCCCCTGGGAGAGCAGCAGGGCCGCCAGGAAGTTGCGTTGTTGCTTGCGTCGCAGCCCGAGGACGGACTGGTCGTCTGTGTCGCCCTCGGTGCCGCAGTTCCACGAGCGGTTGTGGCTCTCGCCGTCGGCGCCGCCTTCCCCGTTGGCGTCGTTGTGCTTCTCGTTGTAAGAGACCATGTCGCGCAGGGTGAAGCCGTCGTGGGCGGTGATGAAGTTGACGCTGGCCCCTGGGTGGCGGGTGTCGGCCTGGTAGAGGTCGGAACTACCGGTCAGGCGGCTGGCGAACTCGCCAAGGGTGGCGGGCTGCCCCCGCCAGAAGTCGCGCACCGTATCGCGGTAACGGCCGTTCCACTCCGACCACAGGGCGGGGAAGTTGCCCACCTGGTAGCCACCTTCGCCGAGGTCCCACGGCTCGGCAATGAGCTTGACCTGTGATACGACCGGATCCTGCTGGATCAGGTCGAAGAACGCGGCGAGACGGTCAACTTCGTGGAACTGGCGGGCCAAGGTGGCGGCGAGGTCAAAACGGAACCCATCGACGTGCATCTGAGTCACCCAGTAGCGCAGCGAGTCCATGATGAGCTGAAGGGTGTGCGGGTGCCGCACGTTGAGGCTATTCCCCGTCCCTGTCGTGTCGTAGTAGAAGCGCCGGTCGTCGGCAACGAGGCGGTAGTAGGCCGCGTTATCGATTCCTTTCATCGACAGAATCGGGCCCAGGTGGCTGCCCTCGGCCGTGTGGTTGTAGACCACGTCGAGGATGACCTCGATGCCTGCCTCGTGCAGGGCCCGGACCATCGCCTTGAACTCGGCGACCTGCTCGCCCCGCTGGCCTCTGGCGGCGTACTCATTGTGCGGGGCGAGAAACCCGATCGAGTTGTATCCCCAGTAGTTCCGCAGCCCCCGCTCGACCAGGTGGGCGTCGTGAACGAACTGGTGGACGGGGAGCAGTTCCACCGCGGTGATGCCAAGCCTGGTGAGGTATTCGATTGCCGCGGGGTGCGCCAGCCCAGCGTAGGTTCCCCGCTGCGCCTCGGGGATGCCGGGATGCCTGGCGGTGAAGCCCTTGACGTGCAGTTCGTAGATGACCGACTCCTGGAGCGGGACATCCGGGGGCCGGTCGTTACCCCAGTCGAAGTACGGGTTGTGGACCACTGCCTTCGGCACATGGGCGGCGCTGTCGTCGTCGTTGCGCGAGGTGTCGTCACCGAAGGTGTACGGGAAGCAGGACTGATCCCAGTCAACCTGGCCTTCGATCGCTTTCGCGTAAGGGTCGAGAAGCAGCTTTGCAGGGTTGCAGCGCTGGCCCTTGTCCGGTGCCCACGGCCCGCTCACCCGGTAGCCGTAGCGCTGCCCGGGGGTCACGCTGGGCAGGTAGGCATGCCAGCAGAAGGCTTCGACTTCCTCGAGCAAGACCCGCTGCTCGCGGCCGTCGTTGTCGAAGAGGCAGAGTTCGACTGCCTCTGCGACCTCGGAGAACAGCGAAAAGTTCGTTCCGGCGCCGTCGTAAGCCGCGCCGAGGGGATAGGGACGACCTGGCCAGGTTTCGATGGCCTCGCTCATGGGGGCTACGTCCTGTTCTCCGCCGGCGCCGGGGTGACGCAGCATCGGGTCATGGCACGTGTGCCTCGGTCAGGATGGCGACGGTGCCGGGTAAGAGGTTCAGGCCGTGCTCCGTCCATTCAATGCGGGATCGCGCGCTGCGAGGCAGCACGACCGGCTGGCTCGTCAGGAAAGCCCGGCATCCTACCCCGATGTTACTGGCGGCCACGGCCGTCGCGATGACGGGCTGGCGTGGCCGTTGCGGCCTTGGCCCGCTGGCGTGCTCAGCGGGTGCGGCACCCGCCGATGGCGTGAGCTCCCCGCTGGTGCTTCAATGGTGAGCCGGGCACGCTCAGGCGCCGCGGCCGGCGGCGCCGTGCCGCGTCATCAGGGGGACGGGAGCATGAGGGCGGGCCTGATGCTGGGCACCACCGGGGATCCGGGTGATATCGCCGGTGAGGCCCGGCGTGCCGAACGGCTCGGCTTTGACCTGGCGGCCGCCGGCGAGCACGTCTTCTTTCACGGCCCGGTGGCCAGCGCATTCGTCACCCTGGCCGCGGCGGCCGCGGTCACCGAAAAGATCCGGCTGCTCAGCGCCGTGACCCTGTTGCCGGTGTACCCGATGGTGCTGGCGGCCAAGATGGCCGCGACCTTGGACCTGGTGTCGCACGGCCGTTTCGAGCTCGGCGTCGGCGTGGGCGGGGAGTACCCGCCGGAATTCGCCGCGAGCGGCGTCCCGGTGGCCGGGCGGGGCGCGCGCGCTGACGAGGCGCTGGCAGTCCTGGTGCGGCTGCTGTCGGGCGAGAGGGTGACCGCCGAGGGGCAATTCGGGTCGCTGCGGGACCTGCGGCTGGACCCGCCGCCGGCGCAGCGGCCGCGGCCGCCGCTGTGGGTGGGCGGCCGCAAGATGCCCGCGATGCGGCGGGCGGGCCGGTTCGCCGATGTCTGGATGCCCTACATGGTCAGCCCGGAGTCTTTCGCGCGCAGCCTGGCCGGGGCCAGGGATTTCGCCCGGCAGGCGGGGCGCCCCGGAACGTCGCTGGCCGGGGCCCTGTTCATCTGGGGCTGCGTCGACCCCGATCCCGGACGGGCCCGGCGCGAGGCGGTGGAGTCGGTCAGCCGCATCTACGCCCAGGACTTCGATCCGCTGGCCGACCGCTACCTGCTGCACGGCGACCCGGACATGGTGGCAGCCCGGCTCGCGGAATACCACGCGGCCGGGGCAGGCACGGTGATCTTCTCGGCCGCCTGCCCGCCGGATCGGCACCCGGCCGTGACCGAACTGTTCGCCGGGGCCGTGCTTCCCCGCCTGAAACGGCACATCAGCCATGGCGTCGCCCCGTAACCGTCATCTGCCCGGGCAGCCGCGGATTGAAGATATCCAGCCGGGGGATACAGGTACGGGCACACGATAAGCCGCGTACGAGTGCCTGGGAGGGCCGATGCGCATCAATGACGTACTTCGCGTCAAGGGCACCCAGGTCGTCACCGTCACCCCGGAGACCACGGTGCGCCAGCTCCTGGCGATCCTGGCCGAGCACCGGATCGGTGCGGTCGTCGTCTCGCACGACGGCACCGTGGTCAACGGAATCGCCAGCGAGCGGGACATCGTCCGGGCGCTGGCCCAGCGGGGCGCCGCGGTGATGTCTGACCCGGTCACGGCCATCTACACGGCCGAAGTGCACACGGTCACGCCGCAGACCCCGATCGAGGATGTCATGCGCATGATGACCGAGCGCCGGGTGCGGCACGCGCCGGTCGTGGTTGATGACAGCCTGCACGGGATCGTAAGCATCGGCGACGTGGTGAAGATCCGCATCGGCGAACTCGAAACCGAGCGGGCCGCATTGACCAACTACATCACCGGTACCCGCTAGACGCGCCGGCCCAGCCCGCAGCCGCCGGCTCAGCCACTGGGGTCGAGGTCGACCCCAGCGCGGCGGCTGAAGTACGCTACCTTCAATGCGCGGTTAAGGGGGGCGCTGACCTCGCTGTTCGCCACGGCCAGCGCCGACGTCAGATGGAAGTCCTTGGGCTGTTGGCTACGCAAACGCTCACCTTTCTCTTCACTGATATCGAGGGCTCCACGGCGTTGCTGGCGCGCCTGGGCGACAGGTACGCGCAGGTACTTGCCGATCATCACCGGCTGATCCGGGCGAGCCTCACCGCGCACGGTGGCGAGGAGGTTGACACCCAGGGTGATGCGTTCTTCGCCGTGTTCTCGTCGCCGAGTGCCTGCATTGCCGCGGCGATCGAGATGCAGCGGGCGTTCCTTTCCTACTCGTGGCCAGCAGGCGAACAAGTCCGCGTCCGCATGGGCATTCATTCCGGTGAGGCGTCGCAGACCGAAGCCGGCCTGGTCGGTCTCAGCGTCCACCGGGCTGCCCGGGTTGCGGCAGTCGGCCACGGAGGGCAGATCCTGGTCTCGGCCGCAACGGCTGCCCTGCTCGGCGACTCGATGCCAGCGGGCGCATCGCTGCTGGACCTCGGGCTGCACCGGCTGAAGGACCTGGGGCGGCCCGGACAGATCTTCCAGCTTGAGGCGGACGGCCTGGTGAGGGCTTTCCCGCCACTTCGGTCGCTGGACAACCCGAAGCTGCGCAACAACCTCCCGGTCCAGGTGTCCAGCTTCATCGGCCGCGACGCTGAACTCAGCGAGGTGGGCCGCTTGATTGCGGCTTCTCGTCTGCTGACTCTCACTGGCTCGGGTGGCGCAGGCAAGACCCGGCTCGCGCTCCAGTTCGCAGCGGGGCTCTTGGATGGCTCGGGCGACGGAGTGTGGTTCGTAGACCTCGCGCCCCTGCAGGACCCGGAACTCGTCGCGGTAACCGTGGCCAACGTACTCGGCATACCGGTGGACCAGGGCCGCCCAGCGGCCGACACGCTCGTGGACGCCGTCGGGCAGCACAGCCTCCTCGTGCTGCTGGACAACTGCGAGCACGTCATCGACGCGTGCGCCAAGCTGGCGGACGCTCTGCTGCGCAGTTGCCCGAACATCGTGCTGCTCGCCACCAGCCGTGAGCCGCTGGGCATCGCCGGGGAGTACGTCCACCGGGTGCCGTCCCTCGATACACCAGCCGAGGACGACACCGCGCAGGCGATCGGCAACTCCGAGGCCGTACGGCTGTTCACTGACCGCGCCGCGCAGCACGGGGCAGCGCTCGCCTGGGATGAGCGAACCACTTCGGTTGCTGGCCGGATCTGCCGGCGGCTCGACGGCATTCCTTTGGCCATCGAATTGGCCGCTGCCCGCCTGCGAATCATGTCGGTGACCGAGTTGGACGCCCGGCTCGACCAGCGTTTCTCCCTGCTGACTGGCGGCTCCCGTGCGGCGCTGCCGCGCCAGCAGACGCTGCTGGCCATGGTCAACTGGTCGTGGGAGCTGCTGCACACCGCCGAGCGCCAGGTGCTGGCCAGGCTTTCGGTGTTCGCCGGCGGGTTCGACCTGGCCGCGACCGAGGCGGTCACCGCCGGTGGCTCTATCCTTGCGGACGAGGCTGTCGCGCACCTGGGGACCCTGGTCAACAAGAACCTCGTGCAGTTCAACGACAGCGGTACCGGGCCAGCCCGGTACCGGCTGCTGGAAACGGTCCGGCAATACGCGGCCCGGCAGCTCGAACAGCAGGGCCCGGCGGCGGCACACGACGTGCGGGCCGCCCATCGCGACCACTACCTGGCTCTCGCGCAGTCGGCGGCCCCGCGGCTCATCGCGCACGATCAGGCCGAGTGGCTGGATCTTCTCGATCTCGAACTCGACAATCTCCGTGCCGCGATCGCCTACAGCCTGGCTCAGCCCGACCCCGCATCTGGCCTCCAGCTGGTCACCGCCTTGCGGGTGTTCTGGAAGGCACGGGGGCACGCCGCGGAGGGAGTCGACGCCATCCGGGCCCTCCTTGCCGCGCCAGCTGCCCCGGGGGCGACCCTCCTGCGCGCCCGGGCCCTGGCCGCGGCGGCCTACCTCCTCGATCAGACCGGGGGCTACGCGCTCGCCGAGGAGTACTGCGAGGAAGCGCTGGCCATTGCCCGCTCCGCCGGCGACGGCTTCCTGACCGCCGACCTCCTGTACCTGCGCGCCTATGTTCTGCTACGCCGGGGGCGGCAGGACACCGCGCTGCCGCTCATCGAGGAGGGGCTGGGCCTGGCCCGCCGGCTGGGGGAACCGCATCTGACCGCCAGCCTCCTGGCCGTCCGGGCTTTCGCCGTGGACGTCGAGGGGGACCACGCTGGCGCGACTCGCGATGCCGCTGAATCGCTCCTGCTCTACCGCCAGGTCGGGGACCGGCTCCAGGTGGGAACCATACTCGGCAACCTCGGGTATGCCGAGCTCTCGCTGGGTGACCTGGACAGCGCGCGCCGGCACCTGCTCGAGTCGCTCGACATCGCCCGTGCGCTGAACGACCACTACGGCGTCGTCTACGAGACCTTCAACCTCGGCCTGGCCGAGTACCTCGATGGCTCGCTAGGTGCAGCCGAAGCCTTCTTCGCGGAGTCGCTCGACCAGGCCAGGCGCGTACGGGTGACGGCCGGCACCGCCTACGCGCTGATCGGCCTGGCCATGGCCGGCGACGGCGGGGCCCGGCCCGGCCGGTCGGCACGCCTGCACGGCGCGGCCGACCAGGCACTGAAGGCCCTGGGCGAGACCCTCGAGCCGTTGGAGGGCCGCTTGCGCGATCTCGATTGCCAGCGTCTTCGCTCCGCCATGGGTGCCGAGGCGTTCGAGGCCGAGTATGCCGCAGGGAAGGCCCTGACTGACGACGAGATTCTTGTCCTGGCGCTCGGGAACTGAAGCTGATCCCGGCCAGCCGGCCGCCGTTCTGCCCCCGCGGGCGGGTGCGGTTCCAGCCGCCTGGGCCCAGCCGGTCAGGTCGGGGAGATGTAAGGGCGGGCCGGTGTTGCGCGTGCATGCCGCCCACCGCGTACCCATGGCTGCTCATGGTGCCAGGCCTGCTGTTCCTGCGGCCTGCCAGCCGCCAGGCCGGCGCGCACCGCGGCCAGCGTCGTCATGACCAGCGCGGTGGCCCGGTCCCACGGCACCACCGGGCGGGGGGCCCAGAAGCTTGCCGTCTGCTGGCACTGCGGGCACGCCAGCCGCCCGACGGCGTCGATACGCCAGCCAGCGCGGACGGCGCGAGCCCGGGCGTCGGCCTCGCCGAGGGCCGACGGGTCGGCGTGATAGTTGATGCATGACGCCATCTCGCACCACATGATGGGCCTCCGGAGCTCGTCGCCAATGGCGGCCCGCGCCGTGACAGGGGCCGCGGCCTCGGCAGGCGCCGGGTAGCTGATGGCGTGTGCCCCGCCAGCCGGCGCCGGGGCGCTGGCTGAGGGTTCATCCGCGGCTTGTCCGAAGGCACGGCGCTGGCCGGGGATGGCGGCGCGCGCCGGGAAAGCCGGCCGCCCGGGCGGCGCGGCCTCCCGGGCCGGCCGGGTGCCAGCATCAGGCGGTTCGGCGGGGCGGTCTTCGCGCAGTGCGGCCAACCACTCGTTCGTCTGGCGCAAGCTGACGTCATCGTCCCAGGTCGTAACGTTCATGCGCCCTCCCGCTCTGTTGGCCGGCGAACGTGTGCCGCTCCGCCCTGCGTCCCGCTGCGCGAGCAGGGCGGTAGCTTCCCCTCCGATGCGGCCGGTTCACCTTCTTTTGGTCCCGGGTTCCCACCATCTTCAGGTCGAATTACATTTAGATAGCTATCGGATAAACATCCAATATACTTCAGTGGTTACCCCGGCGTGTCGTGTGGACATTTCCAATTTCTCTATATGCACAGGCTGAGGATTATGTTCTCGCAGGTGAAGGGCGCCATTCCGGTCCGTTCGTGGCGGCTTAATCCCCAGCTTTCCTGCGTCTGTGCACAGGGTGGTGCAGGCTTTGCACAAGTCATCCACAGATGCGTGCACAGGGAGATTGCCCACCGCTGGCTGGTCAGTGGCCGTGGAACTCTCGGGGGCCGCCTGGCGAGAAGCGCCCGGGCCGCGCCGCGATGGTCTGCGGTGAGCCCGAGGCGCCCCTGTGCCGACTAGGGCGCTCTCCGGCACTCGTTGATCAGGCCGTGGATGACCTGCCTGCGCTTGATCTGGGCAGCCGCACCGACCACATGGCCGGGCCCGTACTAGCTAGAGCCGGCCGATGACATGGCCGCCTGGGGCCCGGTCAGGATGGGGGAACGGTTCGCTGTCCGCCGCAGCGGCCTCCAGGTCGCGCAACTGGCCTTCCAGGTACCCCTTCAGCCTGCTGCGGCAATCGCGCTCGAAGACGCGCAGGTCATCGACCCGCCGCTCGAGTTCCTCGCGCTCGTGCACCAGCGAGCCCATGGCCTGGTGGTACCGCTCCTGCGCGTCGCGCTGCAGGCTCTCGGCCATGGCCCGGGCATCACCGGTGATCTGTTCTGCCTGACTGCGGGCCTTGCCGAGGATCTCATCGGCCGCCCGGCGCGCCCGGCCCAGTGTCTCGCCGGCTTCCTGGCGGGCATCCGCGAGGGCCTGGTCGGCGGTCTGCTGCGCCAGGACCAGCACCCGGGCCACGGTGCCCATGCTGGGCTCCTGGCCTGGCATGCCCATCGGCGCTGGCACAGGCATGCGCTGCGGCTCGGGCAGCACCGGCTCCGCGGCCATCCTCTGCGGGCCAGGTTCGGCCAGGGCAGAGCTGGGGGCGGGCACCGCCGGCATGCCGCCGCCCGCGCTCTCGGCAAGCTTCGCCCGCAGTTCCTGATTCTCCTGGAGGAGCCTCTCCAGTTCGATCTCCACCTCGTCGAGGAAGGCATCGACCTCTTCCTCGTCGTAGCCGGGCCGCAGCCGGGTGGTAGCGAACTGCTTGTTCCGCACATCCGCGGGCATCAGCGGCATCTCGCCTCCTCGGCACGGAGAGTGTCCCTGACCGGAAAGTAGCCGACCACAGCCGCGACAGGACCCAGTTCAGGGAAAATAGGCACAAGGGCCGCCGGCCTGGCCGCCGAGGAATGCCTGGTTCGGCAGCTGATGCCGGTCTTACCTGGCGGGCCGGTGCCGTCGCCGGTAGCGGTGCGCACTGCGTCTGGCCGCGAACCGCATGATGGCTGGCGGCGGCTCCAGCCCCAGCTGGCGCAGCATCCCCGGGGCGTCCTCCTGGTGCCACACCTCAGCGAGCTTGCCCGCACTGGCCCGGAAGATCTCCTGCCCGGTCATGGTCACGGGCCTCCCGGTGGGCGGGAGCCCGAACAGGTCGAATGTGCCGGTGTTGGTGCCGGTCATGGTCCAGCGGCCGGCTACCAGGGGCCCGTCGGACACTACGACGTCCGGGACGAACCGCAGGTCGGGGAACGCTCGCCGGACCATGGCAACGGCCCAGTTGTGCCCTTCGAGCCCGGGCGGCTGGCCGGGGTAGGGGTTGTGGTCAATCAGGTCGTCCGCCATCAGTTCCGCGGCGACGTCGGTGCGGCCTTCCCCCCAGACCTCGGACAGCCAGCGCCGGTACATCGATTCCAGCTCAGGTGTGCCCATAATTTTGACGATACTCTCAATGAGAGTATCGTCCACTGGGATGCCTGCGCTGACGACGACGTCCTACGCCGTTCTCGCCCTGCTTGCCCTGCAGCCCTGGACCACCTACCAGCTGGCCAGCCAGATGGAGCGCAGCCTGGGGTGGATCTGGCCCAGGGCGGTCTCGAGGCTGTATGAGGAGCCGAAGAAGCTGGTAGCCGCCGGGTTCGCGACCAGCTGGCCCGAGGCGACCGGCAGGCGCCGCAGCACCGTGTACAGCATCACACCGGAGGGCCGCCAGGCGCTGGCCGCCTGGCTCGCCGAACCCGGCGCCGGGACCGTGCTGGAATGCGAGGCGCTGGTGAAGATCGCGTACGCCGACCAGGGAACCCGCGACGGCCTGCTGGCCAACCTCGCCGCGCTTATCGACGACACCACCGCCAAGCTCCGCTACGGCGACATGATCGCCAGGCGCTATCTCGACGGCCTCGGCCCTTTCCAGGAGCGCCTGGCGTTCAGCGGCCTGATGTGGCGGTTCCTGTGGGAATACCACCTGACCGTGCTGCGATGGGCCCGCTGGGCCCACGCCGAGGTCCAGGCCTGGCCCGACGACCTGTCCCAGCTCGACGCGACCGCGGAATTCGCCCGCATCGTGTCTGCGGCCGGCACCCCCCGGACCGGCGCGTAAACCCGGCCAGCAGTACGGTCACGCCGAGTGAGGCCCGCCGGCGTGGCGGCCAGTGCTATAGCCGCGCCGTCATGGGCCGCAGGTCCCGGGAATACCAGACTTTGGACCCTGGGCGCCGATGGGTGGGTAACGATGATATGTAAGCGCAGGGAGGGGCCCCTTGAGGACGCGGGGATGCGGGCCAGCAGCCCACACACCACGCAATCTGGATCCGCGAGAAGCCGGATGGGGCCCCACCTGCGAATTCCATATCCTGGGGCGGGTTGGGTCCAGATTCATTCTGGCGCCATAGATAACTCTTAATGGGCCTGCAACGATGCCCATCGCGCGGCCCGCCCCCTGCAGGATCCATTCCCAGGACAGCTCCGGGACGTCGCTGCGTAGGCGCGGACGGTGATGGACGCAAGGCCGCGCCAGTCAAGTCAGTGCACCAGGTCAGGCCCCTGCGGGCATCTGCTTGACCGGCCGCATGAGCGATCGTTAGGCTATAAAGGGATCTGATATAAGTCAGGCTGCTACCCCCGGAAGGCTCGCTTACATGTCAGAATCGGCATCCCCAGCGCCTGGCGAGTTCGCCCGGGAGCGGCTCGAGAAAGAAGTCTCCCACGACTACTCGACAAGTGACACAGGTGTTGTCCCGCCAGGCGAGCGGCGCTCCCTTTATCATTTCATCGCTTTGTGGATCACGCTTGCGGCAGGTTTTACTTATCTGTTCCTCGGCTTTCAGTACTTCGCTGCCGGATATTCTCTCGCCAAGACGGTGGAAGCAGGACTTCTTGCAGCTTTCTTTTACCTGTGTTACGCATTGCCGGCGTCGTATCTTGGCTCCAAGACCGGGCAGACCATGGCCCTGCTCACCAGGTCAATTTTCGGGGTCGTCGGCTCCGGGATCGTCTCACTCCTGCTGATCGGGATAGCTGCGGGCTGGATAGCCTTCGCCTTCAACCTGCTCGCGACCATGTATGGCGGGCTTTTCGGCTGGGGCCACATAATCCTGATCAGCGTGCTCCTGGCGGTTGTCGGGATCTTCAACAATCTCTTCGGTTTCACTGGGATCACAGCCTTTGCCCGGTACATCGTGGCGCCCCTCATGATCCTCTGGGTGGTCTACCTGGTCATCAAGGGCTTCGCCGAAATTCCCAGCCATACCCTCACCGCGACTCCGCACGCCTCGATTCCTTTGCCGTTCATGACCGGGGTCGGCGTCGCGATCGGCTCGGTCATGTGGGGGAACGAGCCCGACACCTGGCGTTACGGCAAGCCACGATTCTTCTGGCCCGTCCCGGCGTACCTCATCGCGTTCGCGATCGGGCTGGTGCTGTTTGTGGTTGGCGGCTGGATGATGGCAGCGCTGTCGGGCGCAGGCCCTTATGCCTTCGGTCCTGCCTTCAAGTACACGGTGGAGTACTCCCTCTTCGGTGCCCTGTGGCTGGGCGCGGTGGTCGCGACGGTCATGCAGGTTGCCGTCAACGACGGTAACTACTACGAGATGATCAACGGTGGCCAGAATCTGATCGGGCAGGTGCGCGGCTGGAAGCGCTGGTACACCTGCCTCATCGTGGCGGCCGTGGCCGCGCTCGTGACCTGGTGGTTCGTTCATGCCGAGAATGGCTTCTTCAGGATCGCCGGCTACTCCGCGATAGCACTTCCCTGCGCCACTGTTGTCATGTGCGTCAACCAGTTCGTCTTGCCGCGGCTCCTCAAGGTCAGGCGTCCGGTGGAGCCCATCCCGGAGTGGCGATCGACAGCGTTCGGCAATTGGCCTGCCATCGTCGCGGTCGTCGTTGCCGTGCTCTTCGGAGCCTGGGGGCAGGTGCTGCTCCCTGGTCAGACCTCCGCGCCGAACCTTGGCCTTGTGCCAGTCGAGGCGTGGATCATGGCGGGCGTCCTGTACGTGGCACTTGCTGCACTGGCCGCGCGCTCCCGCAGCGCGCAGGCCATCCTCGGGTTCGCCCAGCACCTGCGGCGGGACTCCGCCGAGGTGGCGGTGCCGGCACCGGGGGCCGCGCCCTAGCAGCAGGCATCAAGCTTCACGGCACACCTGCACTGTTTACACTTCCATGATCACGGCCAGGTGGAAGGACACTTGATGACAGACGATGGACCCGACCTGCTGGACATGGTGCGGCGGGAACTCGCGCCGGCGGAAGGGGCAAACCGGTTCGTGCAACTGGTGGGTGAGGGCCGGCTGCCAGTGGAGCGGCTGGCAGCGGTCGCCGGCGAGGAGTACTGGATCGGGGAGAGCGACCGGCGCAGCTTCCTGCACCTCGCCGCGCGATTCCCGGAGGCCCCGGCCGTGGACTTCTTTCTCGGTCTCGCGGCGGTCGAGACCCCGGCCAGGACCCAGCTGCTGCGATACGCCGCCGCACTCGGACTCGGCGAGCAGGACCTGCAGGCATACGAGCAGAAGCCAGGCTGCCAGGCTTACGCCTCCCATGTTGCGTGGCTCGCGCTGAACGGATCGCAAAGCGACGCTTCTCTCGCCCTCGTAGCGAACTTCGCCGCATGGGGCTCGTACTGCGGCGCGGTCGCCCAGGGGCTGCGCAGCCACTACGGCCTCAAAGATGAAGACGTCGAGTTCTTCGATTTCTTCGCCACGCCGGCACCCGAGATCGAGCAGCTGGCGAGCGCAGTCGCGCGGCACAGCCTCGGCGAGAGCGGAACCCTCCCAGACTCAACTCGCCGTCATGCCCGCCTCGTGCAGGCGTACGAGCTCATGTTCTGGAACACCCTCGCCGAGGGGGTGAGCTAGCGGAACTTTCCCTGACGCACCGGCCGCACACATGCAGCCCGCGCCGCACGCATGAACCAGCAGCCCGGCTTCACGGGGACGCGCCGCCTCAGCCCGGGCGGATCAGGCCGGCCTGGTAGGCGAAGACGACGAGCTGGGCCCGGTCCCTGGCGCCGAGCTTGGCCATCGCCCGGCTGGCGTGCGTTTTCACTGTTGCCGGGCTGACGAAGATTTCACGGGAGATCTCGTCATTGGACAGCCCGGTCGCGATGAGGGCGAGCACTTCCCGCTCCCGGGGGGTCAGCTCGTCCAGATGAGGCAGGTGGCGCGGCGAGCGCGTGCGCAACGCGAACTCGGCGATGAGGCGCCTGGTGACCGCGGGGGACAGCAGCGCCTCCCCGCCGGCCACGACCCGGATCGCCCGGATCAGCTCGGCCGCGTCGGTGTCCTTGACCAGGAATCCGGCGGCGCCGGCCCGCAGCCCCTCGAAGACGTACTCGTCCAGGTCGAAGGTGGTCAGGATGACGACGTGGACCGGGGCGAGGTCCGGCCGCGCGGCGATGCGGCGGGTTGCCTCGATGCCGTCCACCCCGGGCATCCGGATGTCCATCAGCAGCACATCCGGCGCGCACCGTGCCGCGAGCCGCACGGCCTGCTCCCCGTCGGCGGCCTCGCCGACCACGTCGATGCCGTCCTCGGCGTCGAGCAGCGCGGCGAACCCGGCCCGGACAAGTTCCTGGTCGTCGGCCAGCGCGACGCGGATCACCGGCCGCCCCCGCCCTCCGGGACCCCGCCCTGCGGGAGGCCGCCCCGGGGAAGCCCGCCCTCCGGGACCCCGCCCTGCGGGAGGCCGCCCTCCGGGGCCCGTGCAGCGGCAGCCGCGCCCGGACCGCGAAGCCGCCCCCAGGCCGGGGCCGGCCTGAAGCGTGCCGCCGAGCGCGGCCGCCCGTTCGGTCATGCCAGCGATGCCGCTGCCCGTGCCATGGCCCTGACCGGGAGACCGCCCGGGCTCATGGCCCGCGCCGTCGTCGTCGACCTCGACCACCAGGGCGTCCTCCCCGTAGACGATGCGGATGCTGGCGTTCATGCCGCCGGAGTGCCGGGCACTGTTAGTCAGGGCCTCCTGGACGATCCGGTAAGCGGCCAGGTCAACGTCGGCGGGCAGCGGCGATCGCCGGCCGCTTTCCTCGACCCGGACGGCCAGGCCGGCGGCGGCCGCGGTATCGGCCAGGTCGCCCAGCCGGGCCAGGCCCGGGGCCGGCGCCCGGGGGGCGCTCTCGTCCACCGCGCGCAGCACGCCCAGCACTGAGCGCAGCTCGGCCAGGGCCTGCCCGCTGACCTCGTTGATGGTGGTCAGTGCGGAGCGGGCCCGGTCGGGCTGGCGGTCCATCAGGTGCAGCGCGGTGTTGGCCTGGACGTTGATGACCGAGATGTTGTGCGCCACCACGTCGTGCAGGTCCCGCGCGATCCGCATCCGTTCCTCGCCGGCCCGGCGGCGCAGCTCTTCCTGGCGGCTGCGCTCCAGCGCAACCGCCCGCTGCCCCCGTGCCCTGATCACCTCCGCGACGGCCAGCAGGAACAACAGCAAGATGGCCAGCCCCACCGCGAACCCGGCGGTGGCGTGGCCGGGGCTGCCGATCAGCCAGGGCGGCCATACCGATGCGACGTAGCCGATGACCAGGGATGCGACCGCCGCCGCCCGCTGCCTGGCCTGCACCGCGGTGAAGAACGCCACGATCAGCGCGAGCCAGATCAGGGGCGCCTGGCCGGCCGCACCCGGCCAGATCGCTACGGCGAGGGTGACGGCCAGCACGCCGACCGGGTACCGGCGGCGGGCGATGAGCGACGCCCCCCCGGCGGCGAGCAGGAGATAGGTGGCAGCCCCAGGGCTGGCGTGGCCATGGTGCCAGCCAGCGGACGCGAAGGCCGTGCCGATCTCGATCGCGATCACGGCCACGGCGATCGCGGCGTCAGTGGCCCACCGCCGGGCGGCTGCGCCGCGCAGGGGCAGGCCGGGCTGATGCGGCAGGGCTGCGAGCAGGCCAGGTTTGGTCATCACTACCGGCGACGGTACCCGCCGCCCTTACGGAAGGCATCCGCCCTGAGGCTAGATCCGGCCGTGCCCGCCTGCACCGCTGGCGTATGCCGCGCCCTCCCCGCTACCGCCGGAGATGACCCGGACCGGGCCGCAGGGCCGGCGACGCCGCCACGGGCGGCCGGGCACGCTGGAGATCAGCCCGGGCCGCTCATCCGCGTCATCCGGGGCCTTCGTTCCGGCCGCGCACCGGACCACACCACCTACGCAGCAACGATCCGATCGGGCCAGCCCACCAGGCAGGCCGCGGCCGCTAGCGGCCAGAGGAAAAGGAGGCGGCCATGGTCGCCCGGGACCACATCATCGAGAACCCGATCAGCCGTGAGCAGATCACCATCCGGCGGACCGCCGCGGACACCGGCGGAAGCGTCCTGGAGTGGGAGCTTCTGCTCGCGCCCGGCGGACGGGTGCCCAGCAGCCATGCCCACCCCGGGCAGGAGGAAGTCTTCACCGTGCTGGAGGGCCAGATGAGGTTCCGGGTCGGCGCCCGGCGGGTGATCGCGAACCCGGGCGACACCGTCCGGATCCCGCCGGGGACCGTGCACCATTTCGCGAACGCCGGAAACCGGCCCGCCAGGGTGGCCGCGCGGACCAGCCCGGCCCTGGGCATGCAGGAACTGCTGGAGACCGCCGCGGCGCTGGCGCGCGACCAGCACGCCGCGGGCCGGCGCCTGCCCCGGCTGACCGACCTGGTGCTGTTTATGAGCGATTTCGAGCGGGAGGTGCGGGCGCCGTACCTGCCGGCCGTGCTGGTCCGCGCCGCTTTGTCCCCGCTCGTCCCGCTGGCCAGGCGGCGGGACGCGCGCTACCGGCAGCTGCGGCGATGACCGGGACGCGGGCGGCCGCGGTCGAGGTCACTCACCTGGTGAAGCGCTACCGGGGCACCCGCCGCAACGCGGTCGACGACATCAGCTTCGACGTGCCGGAAGGGCAGCTGTTCTGCCTCCTTGGCCCCAACGGCGCCGGGAAGACGACCACCGTGTCGATCCTCACCACGACCCTGGCCCCCACCTCGGGCCGGGTCAGGATCGCCGGCCGGGACCTGCAAAGCCAGCAGGCGCAGGTCCGCGGCGAACTCGGCGTCGTCTGCCAGCAGCCCTCGCTCGACCTCAACCTGACCGCCGAGGAGAACATCAGGCTCCACGCGGTGCTCTACGGGCTGTACCCGTGGCGGCCCCGTTACCGGCTGATGCCGGCCGGCTATCGCGGCGAGGTGCAGGAGATGGCGGGCGTCCTGGGCATGTCCGGCAGCCTGGGGCGGCGCGCGCGCACCTTGTCCGGCGGCCAGCGGCGGCGGCTGGAGATCGTCCGGGCGCTCATGCACCGGCCCCGCGTGCTGTTCCTCGACGAGCCGACCGCGGGTCTTGACCCGGCGAGCAGACGGGACCTGTGGGCCTACCTGCGCCGGGAACGGGCCAGGTCTGGCACCACCGTCATCCTGACCACGCACTACCTGGAGGAGGCGGAGGCCGCGGACTCCGTATGCGTGCTGGCCCGGGGGAAGATCATCGAGCGTGGCCGCCCGGCCGAGGTCAAGGAGCGCCAGCTGAGCGCAACGCTGGAGGACGCCTACCTGGTGCTGCTGGAACGGGCCGGCGAGCGGGACCCGGGCAGATGAGCGTGCAGGCCCGCACCGGGCCCGGCTCCCGGGCGGCAGGCCCGCCCGCGAACGGTCCGCCTGTGAACGGTCCGCCTGTGACTGGCCCGCCCGTGACTGGCCCGCGCCGCGAGCTGTCCGGGCTGCTGGCCATCGCCCAGCGCGACGTGACCAAGCTGCTGCGCGACCGTCCCCGGCTGGCCGTCAACCTGGCGTTTCCCGTCCTGCTCATCGGCGGCCTGGGTGCCATCCTGCAGCCCACCGTGGGGCGGGTCACCGGCCTGAGCGCGGTGACGCTCGCGTTCACGGGGGTGCTCGCCGCCAGCCTGTTCCAGTCCGCGGCGGCGGGCATGATCTCGATCGTGGAGGACCGGGAGAACGACTTCTCCCGCGAGCTGTTCGTGGCCCCCGTCTCCAGGCTGACCCTGGTCAGCGGGAAAATTTGCCGGGGAAACCCTGGTCGCACTCTGCCAGGGCGCCTGCATCGTCGCGTTCGCGCTGGCGTTCGGGGTACCGGTCTCGCCGTCCCGCCTCGCGCTGCTGCTCGGGCCGTGCCTGGCCTGCTGCCTGCTGGGCGGCGCGTTCGGCCTGGCCACGATCGCGGTGCTGCCGAACCAGCGCTCGGCCATGCAGATTTTCCAGTTCCTGATCATCCCGCAGTACGTCCTCGGCGGCGTCCTGGTGCCGCTGCGCGACGTCCCGTCCTATCTGCAGGTGCTTTCGCACGCGATGCCGATGACCTATGTGGTCAGCCTGACCCGCACCGCGTACTACGCCGGGACGCCTGCCTTCCGCCTCGCCGCGCCCGCAAGCCCGCTGCTGGACGTGGCGGTGACGATCATCCTGTTCGCCGTCCTGCTGGCCGCGGGCGCGGCCGTGTTCGGCTACCGGGAGCGAACGCGCTGATCAGGAGCGTTCCAGGACGCGTGCGAAGGCCCGCAGGTAGCTGGGATCACCGCCACGGTCGCGCAGCAGCCAGTACTCCGCCCCCCAGAACAAGTACGCATCCAGGACGAAGGCCTGCCCCTCAGTCCAGCGCATGGACTGGTTGTAGTTCCCGATCAGGTCCTCGGGCCGGCAGCTGTACATGGCCCGGCCGGCCGGGCTGGGCGGGGTGGTGACGGCCTCCCAGGGCTCGGCCTGCCCCTCGGCGATCATCAGCCGCCGCCCGGCCGCGGCGGCGCCGCCCAGCAGCCGTTCCCGCCGGCGCTGCTGCCACGGCGTCCGGCTGCCGTCCAGGTACAGGCTCAGCGGGCCGGCGCTGGCCAGCGCGTGCCTCGGGTAGAAGTCAACGCCGACGATGTCGGCCAGCCGCTGCGCCACCGCCAGCGAGTCGCCCTGGTCCCTGGTGCGCCACCATTGCTGCAGCGCGACCGGTGCCGAGGTCGCCAGGAAGCCGTTCATCATGACCGGCCGGCCGGGATCCGCCGCCCGGACCGCTTCGACCTCACCGCGGACGAACGCCTCGGCCAGCCGCCAGGAGTGCTCCATGCCCAGCGGGTCCACCGCCTCGTGCTCGACCTGCCAGGCGATGATGCAGTCACGGTCCCGGTACCGCCCGATGACCCGGTGCATGAACGCGATGGCGCCGTCCAGCAGGGCCCGCCGCTCATCCGGCCGGACCAGGGAGCCTTCGCGCAGCGGCTGGCCCAGGTAATGCCCGGGCACGAAGAACTCGGGATAGCCGAAGGTCTTCACCGCGCCGAGGCACATGATGACCTGCTTGCCCGCCCGCTCCGCGGCGTCCAGCTGGCGGTCCAGCTCACCGGGCTGGAAGTCGCCCTGGCGCGGTTCCAGCCGGTTCCAGTAAGCGCCGAGCCGGATCACCTGGAACGGGTAGGCCAGCAGTGCCCGCAGCGCCGCGTCCGGGTCGAGTCCGAGCGCCGCCGCCTGCAGCGGCCGGAAGCTGATCCCCAGCTGCGCGGCGCCGCGCGGCCGCACCGGCAGGTGCCGCCACCGCCCGGTGGGCGTCCGGGCGGCCCGTCTCAGCCGCAGCCCCGTCAGGGCCGGGCGCATGAGAGTGCCCGCATGGCCGTGGCGGCGGCCGGGATCAGGCCGGCGATCAGCGTCGCGGCATGCCCGGCGGCGTCAGGCCGGCCCAGGCGCGCAGACGCCGCGCCCATCGCCTCGATGGCGTCGTGGTCCTGGCGCAGCCGGCCGATCTCGGCCACGAGCCGCCGGACGCCCGGCACCCGCAGGCCGGCACCCGCGCCGGTCACGATCTCGGAATTGCCCTTCTCCTGGCCCGGGATGTGCGTGGTCAGCAGCAGCGGCGTGCCGCAGCAGGTGGCCTCCGCGATGGTCCCCGGCCCGGCTTTGGTGACGACCAGGTCGCAGCACCTCAGCCAGTCGCTCATGTTGTCGGCGAAGCCAGTCACGGTCAGCCGGCCACCGCATCGCGGGGCCAGCCGGTCGAGACGGCGCTTGAGCGCCGTGTTGCGCCCGCGCACGACGACCACGTGCACGTCGGTGAACCGCCGCAGGATCGCGGCGGCCCGGCGGCCCATGCCTCCGCTGCCTTCCGCGCCACCGGTCAGCAGGACAACGAATCCGTCCGTGGCCAGCCCCAGCGACCGCCGGAGGGCAGCCTGCTGGGCGGCAGGCAGCGGGCCACCGCGAAAATCGCGCTTAACGGGCAGCCCGGCGACGGCCCAGGCGCCACGTGCGGACTCCCCGGGCCGGGAAGGCCGGGCGCGGCGCCCGGCCGGGCAATGGCGGGCGGCGACGGCAGGCGGTGCGATGATCAGGTCGGCGTCGGCGTACCGCCAGGCCGTGTGCATGGCGGTCAGGTCGGTGACGACGGTCACCACGGGCGCCCGTGGCGCAGCCCGGTCCCGCGCCCAGACCGCGGCCATGCCGGTGAGCGGGTGGAACGACACGATCGCCACGGGCGCGTGGGCCCTGGCCGCACCGGCTGCCGCCCGGTCGGCGGGCCGCAGCAGGGTGCGCCGCAGCAGCCACATGGCCGGGCGCAGGTTGGTGGCGTAATAGGCGGCGCTCCACAGCCACGGGGCCAGCCGTACCACCGGGCCGTACAGCCCGGTGACCCAGCGCAGCAGCCGGCCCGAGCCAGGGCCGCCCAGCGGATCGCACCAGACCGGGGCGAACCGGCCGGGATAGGCCAGCTCCAGGGATTCGCCGACCGCCCGGGCCGCGTTCCGGTGCCCGCCGCCGGTGTCAGCCATCAGGAAGAGCACCGGCAGCGGCGCGGTGGCCGGGCCGCCGGCCTGCTCAGTTCCGGGCATGAGCCCATCGTGCCGGCCGGGCGCGCAGCCCGTCGTCAGCCATGCGGCTACCTCCGGCTCAACATCTGGCCCACACCCGTGCCCGCCGCCTACCGCGCTCGTGGCAGAGCAGCCGTGCGGGGATGCTGTAGCGGAACCGCGGGGTGCGCAGCGTCTCGGCCTGGGCCCGGCGCAGGCCGCCGGGGGACAGCTTGGGTGGCCCGGGCGGGTTCGCCGGCGAGGCGGGGCGGGGCGCCGGGCTGGTGAGGACGGACATGTGTGTTCCCTTCGGGTCGGTAACGGCCCAGCCGGGCGGTCCTTCCTGCCCGGCCGTTCAGGCAGACCCAGCCTCGCCGCCCCGGCGACGGCCACGAAGCGGATGCCGGCGGCTGCTGCCGGGTGCGGCATCTGCCTGAGCACCGAGACCGTGAGCGGCCCGAGGAACTCCAGCGCTGGCGGTACCGAGCGGGATGCGCTGGCATGAACCCGGACTGGTCCCTTAAAGCGACGTTTCACGTAAGCGGTGCACCCCCACGGGCGATTTGCCCGGTCTAAGTGCACCGCTTACGTGAAACGCCGCCGACCAGGCTCATGGCTCCAGTAGAGGCCTGCCCGGGGCGCAGGCAAACGGGGCAATCGGCGCCTCGCCGGGCCATGTACCGGAAGAGTGTCGGTGTGCCGCCCTACGATGTCGGTCGTGCCGAGCGTGGACGAGATCGCGTGGCTGCGCGACAACAGCCCAGCGTGGCGGCTGCTCCGCGCAGACAACGCACCGCTGGTGCTGAGCTTCCTGCACCGGGTGTTCGTCGCGGATAACGTCCGGTCCATCTCCGCGGCCGAGCTGGCCAGCCGCCTGGATGACGAGCTGTACGCGCTGAACCAGCAGGACAGTGCACGGGCCGGCGCCAGATTTCCCAAGCCGGCCAAGGCCTACCTCGACGACTGGGCGGCACCGGGGGCTGGCTGGCTGCGCAAGTACTACCCCGACGGCACCGACGAGCCGCACTACGATGCCACGCCCGCGGTCGAGAAGGCGTTGCAGTGGCTGGATAGCCTGCGCGAGCGCGAGTTTGTGGGCACCGAGTCACGGCTGAACGTGGTCGTCGAACTGCTGCGGCAGATCGTGTTCGGCACCGAGCCGGACCCCGGGGAACGGCTGGCCGAGCTGAACCGCCAGCGCGACGCCATCGACGACCAGATGGCCCGGATCGGGGCGGGCGAGCTGCCCATGCTCGACGAGACCGCGGTGCGCGACCGCTACCAGCAGTTCGCGGGCACCGCCCGGGAGCTGCTGGCCGACTTCCGCGAGGTGGAGGAGAACTTCCGCAAGCTCGACCGCCAGCTCCGGGAGAAGATCGCCGGCTGGCACGGCGGCAAGGGCGAACTGCTGGACGGCGTGCTGGGCAGCCGGGAGTCGATAGCCGGCTCGGACCAGGGCCGGTCCTTCCAGGCGTTCTACGGTTTCCTGCTGTCCCAGGCGCGCCAGGAGGAGTTGTCCGGCCTGCTGGACCGGGTACACGCGCTGGCCGGGATCGCCGAGCGCGACGCCAGGCTGCGGCACGTTCACCACGACTGGCTGGATGCCGCGCAGCGCACCCAGGCGACAGTCCGCCAGCTCTCCGAGCAGCTCCGGCGGTTCCTCGACGACCAGGTGTGGTTCGAGAACCGCCGGGTGATCGACATCCTGCGCAGCATCGAGAGCCGCGCCCTGGAGCTGCGGGACTCTGCCAGCCCGGGGGGACGGCCCCCCGGAGCAGGGCACGTCCCGCTCACCATGGAGCTCGACGCGCCCTCGCCGGCCATCCGGCTGCCGCTGGAGCGCCCGCTGTACGCGCCGGTGCGGAAGGCCCGCCTGTCCAGCGACGCGGTCCGCGACGCCGACGAGGAGACTGACCCGGCGGCCCTGTTCGAGCAGGTGTACGTGGACCCGGAGCCGCTGCGCGGCGGCGTCCGCCAGGCGCTGCGCGGCCAGCCGCAGGTCGGCCTGGCCGAGCTGGTCGCGCGGTACCCGCTGCGGCAGGGCGTCGCAGAGCTGGTCACCTACCTCTCGCTGCGGGACGAGGCGTTCGCCATCGTCTACGACGAACAGCACCGCGACCAGATCACCTGGTCCGCCGCCGACGGCCGGGAGCGCAGCGCGACGCTGCCGCGGGTCACCTACGCCAGGAGGGGCGGATGACCGCCGAACCGGATCTGCCGCTCGCCGTCACCCAGCTGATGAAGGGCGTCGTCTACCGTGACACGCATGACCATGCGTGGCGCAGCCTGCTGGAGCTGCAGCCGCAGGCCCGGGACTATGTGGACGTGCTGGGCCTGCAGGTCGTCATCGACGAGGCGGAAGGCTACGCGTTCCTGCGCCAGCGCCCCGCCGACCCGGACGACGCCGACCCGCTGCCGCGGCTGATCCCGCGCCGGGCGCTGTCCTTCCATGTCAGCCTGCTGCTCGCGCTGCTGCGCAAGAAGCTCGCCGAGTTCGACGCCCAGGGCGCGGACACCAGGCTGATGCTGACCCGGGAGCAGATGGCGGAGATGATCCGGGTCTTCCTCCCCGCCACCAGCAACGAGGCCAGGCTCACCGACCAGATCGACGCGCACATCAGCAAGGCCGCCGAGCTTGGCTTCCTGCGCCCCGCGAAGAACTCCGAGCAGACCTACGAGGTGCGCCGGATCCTCAAGGCGTTCGTCGATGGCCAGTGGCTCGCCGACTTCGACGCCAGGCTGGCCGAGTACGCCGCGCTGCTGGCGGGGGAGGAGCAGGAGTGACCGGTTTCCGCCTGGAACGTCTGGAGCTGTACAACTGGGGCACGTTCGGCGGCCGGGTGTGGTCGCTCGGCCTGGGCGGGCAGAACGCGTTGCTCACCGGCGACATCGGCTCCGGGAAATCCACCATCGTGGACGCGGTGACCACGCTGCTGCTGCCCGCCCAGCGCATCTCCTACAACAAGGCGGCCGGGGCCGACACCCGGGAGCGGAGCCTGCGTTCCTACGTGCTCGGCTACCACAAGACCGAGCGCAACGAGGTCACCGGGGCGACCAGGCCGGTGGCGCTGCGGGACGGCTCGGCCTACAGCGTGCTTCTCGGCGTGTTCACCAACCCGGGCTACGACGCGACCGTCAGCCTGGCCCAGGTGTTCTGGCTGCGCGGGGCCCAGCCCGGCAGCTCCGGGGCAGGCCAGCCGGACCGGTTCTACGTGACGGCTGACCGGGCGCTGTCGGTGACCGGGGACTTCGCGGACTTCGGTGCTGACATGTCGGCTCTGCGGCGGCGGCTGCGGGCCGCGCCCGGCATCCGGCTGCATGACGGGTTCCCCGACTACGGCAAGGATTTCCGCCGCCGCCTGGGAATCGAGTCGGAGCAGGCGATGGAGCTGTTCCACCAGACGGTCTCGATGAAATCGGTGGGCAACCTCACTGACTTCGTCCGCGACCACATGCTGGAACCGTTCGACGCCGCCAAGGCCGTCTCCGACATCGTCGCCCACTTCGAGGACCTGACCAAGGCCCATGAGGCGGTGCGGCGGGCCGAGGCACAGCTGGCCGCGCTGACGCCGCTGCTCAAGGACTGCGACGCCGCCGACGCGGTCCGGGCCGAGATCGCCGCGCTCGACGCCCAGCGGATAGCGCTGAAGTACTACTTCGCCGAGCGCAAGGCCCGGCTGACCGGCGCGGAACTTACGGAGATCGCAGCAGAGCGGGCGCGGATGCAGGCCCGGCGCGACGACCTCGACGGTGCGCTCGGACGGCTGCGCGAGCAGGAAACGAACCTGCGGGTCGAGCTGGCCGGTCACGGCGGGAACCGGCTGGCCGAGATCGAGCGCCAGCTCACCGACTGCGACGCGGCGCGGATCTCCCGGCTGGGCCGGGCCGAGCGGTTCGCCGCCCTGCTGGCCGGTGCGGATCTGGCTGCCGTGGAAACCGCCGGGCAGTTCGCGGCCCGGCGCGGGGAGATCACGGCCGCCCGCGACACCGCCCGGCAGGACCTCGCCGGTCACCAGAACGCGCTGACCGAGACGGGTGTGCGGGCGAGCGCGCTGCGGGACGAGGCGGCCGAGGTCAACGCGGAGCTGCGCAGCCTGCAGGAGCGCAAGACCAACATCCCGAAGAGGCAGCTGGAGCTGCGCGCCGCGTTGTGCCGCGAGCTGCGCATCGGAGACGGCATGCTGCCGTTCGCTGGCGAGCTGATCGCGGTGCGGGACAGCGAGGCCGACTGGGAAGGCGCCGCGGAACGGCTGCTGCACGGCTTCGCGCTGTCGGTGCTGGTGCCCGACGAGCACTATCCCGCCGTGTCCGGCTGGATCAACGCCCACCACCTGAAGGACCGGGTGGTGTATTACCGCGTGCCCGAGCCGTCGCGGGCCGCCACGGCGCCACCTCAGTACGGGCCGGGCACGCTGGCCGCCAAGCTGCTGGTCAAGGACACGCCGTTCGCCGGCTGGCTGGAGCATGAGCTGGACCGGCGGGCCGGCCACGAGTGCGTCGAGACGATGGCGGAGTTCCGCCGGATGCCCCGGGCGATCACCAAGGCCGGGCAGGTGAAAGGCAGCGGCGGGCGGCACGAGAAGGACGACCGGTACCGGATCGACGACCGCAGCCGGTACGTGCTCGGCTGGTCCAACCAGCGCAAGCTCGACGCGCTGCTGGACCGGGCCGGGATGCTGGCTGGGCACCTCAGCGAGGTCGCGGCGCAGCAGCAACGGCAGGAGAAGGCGCGGGACGCCGCGGTCGAGCGGGGCCAGGTGCTCGCCGGGCTGGACCAGACACACGAGTTCGCCGAGATCGACTGGCAGTCCATGGTCAACCGGGCCGAGGAGCTCCGGGCCGAGCAGCGCGAGCTCGAGGCCGCCTCGGCCGAGCTGGCCCGGCTGACCCGCGACCTTGATGGGGTCAAGAAGCGGATCGCTGACCAGGAAGCCGCGCTGCGCACGCTGGACGGGCGGCTCGGCGGGCTCGATAACCGGCAGGACGCCGCCGAAGGCGTGATGCGTGATGCCCGGGAGATCCTGGCTGAGGTGGCGTGCGGGCCGGCCCGGGATCAGTTCGCGGTGATCGGGGAGGTGCTGGCCGCGGCGGGGCAGCCGGCGCCGGCCACCGCCGCCGCCTGCGACCGGGCGGAGACGGAAGCCGGAAGCGAGTTCAGCACGCTGGCGGCGCGGCGCGGCGACCGGCTGGCCCGGCTATCCAACAAGATCGTCGCAGCCATGGGGGAATTCCGGCGGCAGTACCCGGTGGAGACCAGCGAGCTCGATGACTCGGCAGAGTCCGCCGGCGGGTACCGCGAGCTGCACGGCCGGCTCACCGGCGACGACCTGCCCCGGTTCCGGCGGCAGTTCAAGACATACCTGAACCAGAACACGATCCGGGACATCGCCGGCTTCCAGTCCCAGCTGAACAAGCAGGCCGGGCTGATCAGGGAGCGGATCGCCACGATCAACACCTCGCTGGTCGGCGTGGACTACAACCCGGGCCGCTACATCCGGCTGGAACCGTTGCCGTCCCCGCACGGCGACATCCGTGACTTCCGCGGCGACCTGCGGGCGTGCACCGACGATGCGGTGTCCGGCGAGGACTCCGACCACTACTCCGAGCAGAAGTTCCTGCAGGTGAGCCGGATCATCGAGCGGTTCCGCGGCCGTGAGGGCATGAGCGAGGCGGACCGGCGCTGGACGAGGTTCGTCACCGACGTCCGGAACTGGTACACGTTCGCGGCGTCCGAGCGGTACCGCGAGGACGACACCGAATACGAGCACTACGCCGACTCCGGCGGCAAGTCCGGCGGGCAGAAGGAGAAGCTCGCCTACACGATCCTGGCCGCGTCACTGGCCTACCAGTTCAAGCTGGAATGGGGCGCGGCGAAGTCGCGGACGTTCCGGTTCGCGGTCATCGATGAGGCGTTCGGCCGGGGCTCCGACGAGTCGACCCGGTTCGCGCTGGAGCTGTTCGGCCGGCTCGGCCTGCAGTTGCTGATCGTCACCCCGCTGCAGAAGATCCACGTCATCGAGCCGTACGTGTCCGCGGTGGGCTTCGTGGACAATCCGCAGGGCAGCGACTCGCGGCTGCAGACGCTCACCATCGACGAGTACCACGCCCAGCGGGCTGCGCACCAGCTCGCCGAGCGGATCGAGGTCAGCGATCTCGTGCCGGCAGCCGGGAGCTGACGTGCCCGCCGCCGGGGCCCGGCCAGGCCCGCCGGGTGACGGGCCCGCGCGTTGGACCCGGCCGGCCGATGTCCGTGCGGCGGTCGGGAAGAAGTGGGACTCCGGCACGTTGCTGGGACGGTTCGCGGCCGGCCAGGAGTGGGAGCCGCTCGGCATCCCCATCCGCGGCCCGTCCGCCCGGCTTATCGGCGAGCATCTGGCCGATGTCCGCCGGTGGGCCGCTGAGTGGGCCGCCGTTGCGGCGCGCGGCCCGCTGCGCGTGGAGTACAAGCAGGTCGGCGGCCGGCACTTCGGCGCGAACAGCATCCCGGGCCGCGCCTGGCTGGACAGCTACGACGCTGCCTGGGCGCTGCTCGGCGTGCGGCCCGACGTCCGCCGCCTGACCGGGCTGATCGAGTCGGCTGGCGGCACCCGCCTGGTCCCGTGGCTGACCGGCCATCCCCTGCGGGCGCTGCGGCTCGCGGATGACTGGAGCCGGCTGCTGGCCACCGTCCGGTGGATCGAGCAGCGCCAGGTGCCCGGCATGTACCTGCGCCAGATCGATGTGCCTGGCGTCGACACCAAGTTCATCGAGCGGCACAAAGGAGTGCTGGCCGAGTTGCTCGACGCGCAGCTCGATCCATCCCGGGTGGCGGCCGGCGTGCCCGACTTCGCCGGGCGCTACGGCTTCCTCCGCAGGCCCGGCTACGTCCGGTTCCGGGCGGATGGCCGTTTCCGGGGGTTCTCCGAGCTGTCCGTCCGCGCGGATGAGTTCACGGCACCGCCGCAGGGCGTCACCCGGGCCTACGTGCTCGAGAACGAGATCACCTACCTCTCATTCCCGGTCCCGCCGGCGGCGATGGTGATCCTGGGCGGCGGGTACGCCGTCCCGGTCCTCGAGCTGCTCGGCTGGCTGGCCGGCCTGGATGTGGTCTACTGGGGCGACATCGACACGCACGGCTTCGCGATCCTCAACCGGCTGCGCCACCATCTCCCGCAGGCGCGCTCCATGCTCATGGACCGGGTCACCCTGCTGGGCCACCGGGACCACTGGGTCACCGAGCCGTCCCCGACGGCCGTGCACCTGAACCGCCTCGACCAGGCCGAATCGGCTCTCTACGCCGACCTCATCTCAGGCTCCTACGCTCCATCGGTCCGCCTGGAGCAGGAACGCATCAGCTTCTCGGCCATCGAGAAGGCCCTGGCTGACCGGTAGGACCAGCTCGGTGGCGGGTTATCTGGCCACGCGGGATTCGGTGCCGCCGCCGACGGCGCCCTTGTCGGTCTCGATCAGGCTGACCAGGTGCCCGGATGGGCCGATGTACACGTTGAAGTGGCCGATGCTCCCGGCTGTGTCGAACACGATCTTCCCGGCGCAGTTGGCCTTGATGGTATAGGTCGAGGTCTCGGGGGTGTTGGCGTTGACGAGCTTGCCGTTGAGGTTGAAGGTCGTCACGCCGTGCCCGGCGCCCCTGCCGTTGAAGTGATCCACGCCGGCGATGGAAAACGGCTCTTTCCTGCCCCCGGATACCACCCAGCCATCGTTGTAGTAGATATAGGTGCCTTTCAGGGTTGCGTTGCGGCAAGAGTGACGCGCCCGGGTGGCCGGGGGCGAGGCTGCGCTGGCGGTTCCCACCAGCGTCAGGACCCCGGCCGCGACACAGGCCGCGACGCTGGCCGACACCAGGACCGTGTTCCGGCGGCGCGCGCCGGTTCCCGGCATAAATGGGCGTATCATTTCAAGTGGCTCCTTTATGCGCAGAGTAATGAGATGGGATGGGGGAACCGGCCCATTTTGATGTCAGGGCTGCTTGCGGGTTACTTTCCCGAAGGCTGCACCGCGCATAGTTTATCTATCATGCGATTTGGCATGTCAAGCCGCTAGCCGCTAAATTATATTTAGCAGCTATGCGGCATTCCGCAGGTTATTTATGCCCCATGGCTCACCCGGACGCGGCGAGGGTGCGGTCCATCCCCCGCCGCACGGCGTCGATCAGGTAGGGCCGCAGCCGGGCGGCGGGCACGATGGCGTGGACCGAGCCCACGCTGCGGGCCCGCTCGATACCGTGCACGTTCTCGAACTCGTCGGCCACCTGGCCCAGCATCTCCGCGTGCACGGCGGGCCGGGCCGCCGCCAGCTCCTCGCGCAGCCGGGAGGCGTCGGCGCCGTCTGCCGTGGCCTCGGCGATGCGGGCCTGCAGGCCGGCCACCCGCGGATCGGCGGCGGTGCGCTTCTTGACGTCGGCGGCCAGCACCACCGCTGCGGCGGGCGCCCCGCCGATCACCGAGGCGTAGGAGCCCTCGACCGCGGCGATCTCCATGTTGTCGTTGAGCGTCCCGGAGAACACGACGAAGGCCCCGCCGTGATAGCGGGAGACCACGCAGAACACGATCGGGCCGTCAAAGTTGACCACCGCGCGGCCGATCTCGGCGCCATATTCCAGCTGGAGCCTGCGCAGCGAATCTGGTGAGCCGTCGAACCCGGACAGGTTGGCCAGCAGGACGAGCGGGCGGTTCCCGCTGGCCGCGTTGATCGCCCGTGCCGTCTTCTTCGACGAACCAGGGAACAGCGTGCCGGCTGTCCACTGTGACGGGCCGTCCACCGGGCTGGGCCCGTGCCGGGGCAGCGGCCGCGACTCGAATCCGATCAGCGCGACCGGCTGGCCGCCCAGGTGCGCGTCGAGCACCACAGCCGACGCGGCCTCCTGCATGTCGGCCCAGCGTTCCAGCGGCTCATGATCGGCGTCGACCACGCCGCGCAGCAGCGCGCGGATATCGAAGGGCTTCTTGCGCTCCGGGTTGCCCGCGGAACTGAAGATCTCGCCGAGCGCGGTGAAGTCGGTGCCGGGCGCGGCGTGCGGCGAGGCCGAAATGTCCCGGCCGGCGGGGTCGGTGGTCGGGGCCGGCCGGGGGAAGCGCTCACCTGGCGCGGTGTAGGTGTGCTCGTAATGCGCGAGCAGCACGTTGACGGCCGCGGATACGTCCGGTGCCCAGTACTGGGCCTCGCCGTTCGGGCCCATGATCCGGTCGTATCCGCCGATGCCGAAGTTGTCCTCGGCGGACACGCCGCCGGAATAGTCGAGTGACTGCTTCCCGGTCAGGACCATGGCCGAGTCCGGGGTCATGATCAGCACGCCCCTGGTGTGCATCAGCATCGTGGCCTCGGCGTTCCAGTACGGCTGGGCGCCGACGTTGATGCCGGTGACCACGACATTGATCTCGCCGCCGTCCTGGGTGAACTCGACGATCCCGCGCAGCGCCCTGGAGATCCAGTCCATGGACTCGGTGCCTGAGTCCATCGAGATCTTCGCCCCGGCCGAGATGGCGAACCAGTCCACCGGAGCGTGCAGCCGCCGGGCAAGATCGATGGCCGCGAGCACCCGGCGGCACTCCGGCTCGGCGAGCGCGCCCAGCGCGCGGGTCGGGTCGCCCAGCAGGACGACCCGGCGCATGCCGTCGGGGTAACGCTTCGTCGGCGTGCTGACCACGCCCAGCACCAGGTTCGCGGTGTTGGACCCTGGAGCCCGGGTCACCGGCACCGGGGCGCCCGTGTCGTCGAGGTCGTACTCGGTGAAGGTGCCGGGGGTGCCGTCCTTGTCCGGCGAGCGGGTGATCAGCGGGATGAGCTCGTAGGGGTAGACGGTGCCGCGGCGGCGCGCGCGGATCACGTTCTGGGTGTAGGAGTTCAGCTCGCGCAGCGGCTCAGCCGGCGGGTCGGTGACCCGCAGCGTCAGCCCGGCGCCCGGCGGCCGGGACATCCGCAGCATCAGCTCGCGCGGCCCGCCGCTCGCCCTGCATGACCGGGACCACCCTCGCGGCCAGAGTCTCCTCTGGCCGCCCGGACCTGCACCAGCACCTGCTCCAGGCCGAGCCCTTCCGTGCGCGGGGCGAGTGACCGGATGACGCGGTCGAACTCGATGACCGCGGCATCCGGGGCCGGCCAGACGTACAGCTGGACGCGGTTCCAGTCCAGCCTGGCCAGCTCGCGGTCGGCGGACCGGGCGGAGCGCAGGCTGTCCAGGCAGGCGTCCAGGGTTCGCTCGAGCTGCGGCATTCCGCGTATCCGCCCCTCCTCGTCGCGCAGGATGGTCAGGTCGCGGACGTCGGCCAGGGCGATGAGCCGCTGGTCGTCGGGAACGTTGCGGCCCCGGATGCGGAACAGGTGCACGTCGGGGGCCGCGGGGAGCCGGGTCAGCTCGAAGCCGGACAGGCGCCACAGGCCCAGCCGCTCGGCGACCAGCGGATGCAGGCCGCGCACCGTCTGGTCCTCGACCGCTTCCCCGCCGGGACCGCCGCGGAAGGTGAACCAGGCCGGCCAGCCGTCCCCGCCGCCGTCTGGCCTGCGTACCGCGACCGCCACCCGCCCGACCGCGGGAGGGATGAGGCCCAGCTTGGCGCGGACCCGGTCCGCCCGGGCGTCGTGGTCGCGGCGGCCTTCGTCCTCGGGCGTCTGCGAGGTGACGTAAAGATCGACCAGCACGGTGCGGCCGGGCGGGAGGGCGTCGATCAGCTCGGGCAGGTCGGTCTCGGCCGCGCTTTCCCTGCCGTCGGCCACGGCCGCGATCACCACGTAGCGGTGCCCGTCATGGTCGTACTCGGCCGTGAGCAGCGGGCGCCCGCCGCGCTCGGTGACCCGGACGTGCTCCAGGGACCTGATCCGGTAGTACCGCCGGGTCATCACCTCGAGCATGACGGCGTGGTGCCGCTCGGCGAAGACGCCCAGGATCGGCTCCCCGGACGCGACAATGGCGTCGATCTGGGCGGCCCTGGCCTCCGGGTCGGGCGAGAGACGGTCGAGTTGCCCGCGTACCTCCTGCTGAGCCTGACTCCGCTCGGCGGCGATCAGCGGGGCGTCGAAGCAGCGGTACCGGACCTGCCGGGCCAGGTCGCCGATCGCCGGGTGGCGCAGCTGGGTGGCCGACACCAGCTGGTCGACGACCTGCCGGTAGCGGTCGCGCCCGTCGCCGGACAGCGATCCCGGATCACTCAGCCGCCACCGCAGCAGCTCGGCCACGACCGGCACGTGCGCGGCCGCCCGGCGGTGGGCGAGGAAGATCCGGTAGAGCGCCGGGCCCAGGTCAGGCGAAGGCTCCAGGTCGGTGAGGCCGTAATGGGCCAGGGTCCGGCGCAGCTTGATCCGGAACGACTCCGGCAGGCCTTCGGCGTCGGCGTCCCGGGAGCGCAGGTAGGCGTGGAGGTACTCCTGCGGGTTGCGGGCGGCCTCGTCGTCCACGGCGGCCTCGTCATCGGCTTCTGACTCCCCGCGCACCCGGCGGTTGCGCCACAGCGCGGACAGGTCGGCGAAGATCTGCAGGATCCTGATCTCGCCGGCGAGCAGCTGCGGGTCATCGGCAGGCAGGCCGGCCCGCGCGGCGGCCAGCCTCTGTAGTTGCCGCCTGGCCTCGTGCTCGTCGATGTCAAAGCCGAGGACCAGTGAGCGCAGGGCCTCCAGTGCGTCGGCGGCGGCCCGGGCCTGATCACGGTCAGGCCCGGCTGCGCCCGCCAGCGCGCTCAGATCGGCCCGGGTGCCCGGCTCCGCGTCGCCGCCCTGGCCCGCGTCTTCATCCTGCTCGATCCGGACCAGCTTGGTGCCGGTCTCGACCTGCGTGTTGACGTCGGCGAGCACCTCGGCGACCCGGCCGGCGCCCGGGGCGAGGAGTGCCGTCTCCAGCTTCATGCTCTCCACGATCGCCACGACGTCGCCTTCGGCGACCTCGTCACCGGCCGCGACCGGGATGGCCACCACCATGGCCGGGGCCGGCGCGCGGACCAGCCCGGCCTCGCCGCCGGAGATCCGGTGCACGGCTCCGTCCACCTCGACGAGGTAGTCCGGGCCCTGCGCGACCGAGAGCACGTTGAAACTCTGGCCGCCGGCGCTCAGCCTGAGCTCGAACCGGCCGGCTCGCTCGACATCGACGTCCACCGCGGCGTCATCCAGTTCCACGTGGTACCGGATGGGGCGGCTCCGGGACACCCGCAGCCGGTAGGCCTCGCTGCCCGCCCGGACATCGGCCTGATGCCACGTCTCATGCCCGACCTCCGGGCGCCCGCGCTCGGCGGAGGTGAACAGCCGGTCCTGCTGGCGCCGCTGGTGCGCCTCGTACGCCTCGAAGGCGGCGGCCAGCAGCGCGACGTTGACCCGCCGCGGTGGTGCATACCCGTCGGCCATCATCGTGTCGAGCCAGGTGGTGCCGGCCTCGCCGCGCACGAATTCGGGCCGGTCGAGCAGGTCGAGCAGGAATGCCTTGTTCGTGGTGCCGCCGTCTATCACGGTGGCGGTCTGCCTGAGTGCGCGCGACAGCCTGGCGCGGGCCTCGGGGCGGTCCCGGCCCCAGGCGATCACCTTGGCGATCATCGAGTCGAACTGCGGCGGGATCACGTCCCCCGCCGTGACCCCGGTGTCGACCCTGATCCCGGGGCCGGCGGGCAGCGCCAGGTACTCGATCAGGCCTGGTGCGGGGGCAAAGCCGCGCTCGGGATCCTCGGCGGTCAGCCGGGCCTCGATGGCGTGCCCGTGCACGGGCGGTTCGGCGGCGCCGATATCGGCCAGCGTCCCCCCCGCCGCGATGTGCAGCTGAAGCTTGACGATGTCGATGCCCGTGGTGGCCTCGGTGACCGGGTGCTCGACCTGCAGCCGGGTGTTGACCTCCAGGAACGACAGCAGCCGCTCGCCGGGCTGGTAGATGAACTCCACGGTCCCGGCGTTGACGTACCCGGCGGCCCGGGCGAGATCGGCGGCATGGGCGCGCAGCTGCTTGTCCTGCTCAGCGTCCAGCACCGTCGAGGCGGACTCCTCGATGACCTTCTGATTGCGCCGTTGCACGCTGCAATCCCGGACGCCCAGCGTCCAGACCGTTCCCTCGGCATCGGCGATGACCTGCACCTCGATGTGCCGCCCGCCGCGGATCGCCCGTTCCAGGAACACGGTCGCGTCCCCGGCGGTCTTCGAGGCTTCCGAGCTGGCGCGCTCGAAGGCCTCGTCGAGCTCCGCGGGGGAGCTGACCAGCCGGATGCCGCGCCCGCCGCCGCCCGCGGTCGCCTTGACCATCAGCGGGTAGCCGATCGACTCGGCCTGCGCGCGGGCCTCCTCCACGCCGGTGACCGGGCCGCCGCTCCATGGCGCGAGCGGCACGCCGATCTCCCCGGCCAGCCGCTTGGACTCGATCTTGTCGCCGAGCCGGCGCATGACCGCGGCCGGCGGCCCGATGAAGGTGATCGCGAGCCGGTCGCACAGCTCCGCGAACTCGGCCTTCTCCGAGACGAACCCCCAGCCCGGCCAGACCGCGTCGGCCCGGCACTCCCGCAGCGCCCGTTCCAGCTCCGCGTAGTCGAGATAGGGACTGGCGGCGAAGGCCTCGGCGGGGTCCGCCGGCCCGATCAGCACGGCCTCGTCGGCCTCACGGACGAATGTCGCGCGACGGTCGGCGGCGGTGTAGACGGCGATGACGCGCAGCGACGGCCGTCCTTCGGCGTTCCACTCCCGGACGGCGTTGATCAGCCGCATGGCCGGCTCGCCCCGGTTGACGATCGCGATGCGCCCGAAGGAGGCCGGGGACCCGCCGCTGACCTGGCTACCGCTGACCTTGCTACCTGGCGGAACGCTCATCCCGCTACTCCCCGAAGGCGGTACGGATGTCGTCGCTCGTGCTCCCGGCCATCCGCGCGGCCGCGGGCTGGCCTGCGGCCTCCTGGATATCCAGCACCACCTCGTCCGCGACGATGGCGGGGTCGATGCGCATCACCGCGTAACCGCCGACCGCGCCGGCCCCGAAGCCGGGTGCGAAGATCCGGGTCGGGCGGGCTATGACGCCCTCGCGCACGGCGTCGTGGACCGCGATCGGGATGCTCGCTGCCGACACGTTGCCCATCCTCTCGACGTTGAAATACAGCTGGTCAGCACTCAGCCCGGCCTGTCGCGCCAGGTTGAGGATCATCGTCTTGTTGGCCTGGTGCGGGACGATCAGCTCAATGCTGTCCAGCAGCGTCCGGCCGGCGTCGTCCGGATCCGGCTGGGCCGCGAGCTCGCCGAGCATCTGGGCCAGGTAGCGGTGCACCAGCGACTTGACCTCGGGCCCGTACACGGTGATGTCATTGTCGAATTCCGGGTTCGGCCAGATGATCGAGTTGACCTCGCTGCGCGGGCCGCTCGCGTAGGTCTGCACGACCTCCACGTCCCCGGCCGCCCCCGGGGCGGCCGGGGAGATCACCATCGCCGCGGCGCCATCCCCGAAGATCATCCGCGAGGTGCGGACGTTGCCGATCTTGTCGGAGAACTTCTCCACGCAGACCAGCAGGACGGGGCGGCTGACCTCCTGCAGCTGGCGGATGGCCTCGGCCAGCCCGTAGGGCAGCCCCGCGCAGGCCGCGATCAGGTCGGCCGAGGCGTGCGTCTGCTGCAGGCCAAGCTCGCCGGACAGCCAGCAGGCCATCGACGGGAGCTGCCGGTTGCTGGTGCAGGTGCTGACCAGCACCGCCCCGATGTCCCCGGGCGCCCGGCCGGACTTCGCCAGCGCGGCGCGGGCGGCGTGCAGGGCCAGCTGCTCCGGCTCACGGCTGGTGTAGCGGCGCTGCTCGATGCCGGTCTTCGCGCTGATCTCATCCGCGCTCATCGGCGACCAGGAGAAGCTGGCGTTCCTGATGACGTCGGCGTTGTCGCACACGTGCTCCCCGCGCACGATCGCCAGCGCCTCGAGCCTCGGCTGGACCGTGAACGCCTCCCGCACCCGCACCGGCGGGTACGGGGCGGCCGGCCCGGCAGCGGCAGCCGGCTCGTGCCCCGCAGCAAGGGGCGCGCCGTGGTGGCCGGGGGCAGCCGGGCGCTTCACCCGGTCGATGAAGGCCATCACATCGCGGTTGCGGGGGTGGAACGCGACCACGAAGTCGTCATCGCCGATCCCGGCGGGCCCGCGCAGCTCGGTGCGGGAACGGTCCCACGGGTACTGGTTGTGCAGCACCATCGCCCAGCGCATCAGCGCTTCCAGCTCGGGGACGTCCTCGTGGGCGTCGATGATGTCCTCGGTCCGGAACACCGGGTAGTCCGGGTCATAGTCCGGTATCACGAACGTCAGCGCGTCAGCCTGGCCCAGGAAGCCGGCCACCGTCGGCTTGATCGCCGGCAGCTCGGTGGCATGGTGCAGCTTGTTGCGGAACAGGTCGAACAGCAGGCTGAACACCCTGTCCTCGGTGGCAGCATCCCACGTGGCAGGCAGCTCGCGGAAGGCGCGCTCGACCGCGGCGACCTTGCGCTCGCTGTCTTTCCACGGGGTCAGCACCGGCAGGAAGACATCGTCGCGGCGCTTCGCGAGGTCACGCCAGCGTGTCGGCCGCTTCTCGAACATGGTGATCGCGTACCGGTTGGCCCAGTACAGGTTCTGGCCGAGATCACGCAGCAGCTCGAAACGCCCTGGATAACCCCCGGACTCGAGACGTTCGAGGATATCGGTCCCGGTCGGCGCTTTCGCCTCGAAATCCCGCTCGATGACCGCAGTGAACTGGCCGAGTGTCTGCAGCACCGAGAAGTCGAGGTCGCCAAGGAAATTGGCCGGGAACACCAGACGGCCGTGCCGGTTGACCACGAACGTTTTCACTGCCACCTCCCCGCCGGTCGCAGGCTCATCCCTCCGATACCCGGCATGCGGCCGTCAAACGTAGCCGGCGAACGCCCTCGCCCAGACTTTTCGCCGGGATCACGTTTAGCCACACCTCATCGGGCAGCGTCTTTCTAGAGCCGTCCGGCCGGCGCATCGTGCGTCACCTACCGCAGGGCGAAGGACGGTTGCGACCGCGGCGTGCGGCCGAGTGCCTCAGCGTCCGCGAGTGACCTGTCCCTCCGCCGCTCAGGAGGAGCTAGCATGCCGAGAACGCCTACGTCCGCCCGCCAGCGCGCCGAAGAGCTGCAGGCGCGGGTCGAGCAACTGCTTGACGTCGGGGAATTCCCGCCCCCGCAGGACTTCGCCGGGCGGGCCAGTGCCGGCGATGCCACCGTCTGCAAGCAGGCCGCGGACTCACCGGCCTGGTGGGCTGAGCAGGCGCGCGAGCGCCTGGACTGGCAGACCCCGTTCAGCGCCGTCCTCGACGACAGCAACCCCCCGTTTTACTCCTGGTTCGCTGACGGCCAGCTGAACGCGTCCTACAACTGCCTCGACCGGCACGTGAACGAGGGCCACGGGGACCGGGTCGCCTTCTACTGGCAGGGCGAGGAAGGTGAGCAGCGCGAGCTGACCTACGCCGGGATCCTCGCCGAGGTCCAGCGGCTGGCTAACGGGCTGAAGGCCCGGGGCATCGGCAAGGGAGACGTGGTCGGCATCTACCTGCCGATGATTCCTGAGGTCGTCGTGGCCATGCTGGCCTGCGCCCGCATCGGTGCCCCGCACAACGTCGTGTTCGGCGGCTTCTCGCCCTCCGCCGTCGGCGAGCGGATGGCGGTGTCCGAGGCTAAGGCGCTGATCACCACGGATGGCGCCCGGCGCAGAGGCAAGTCGGCCCCGGTCAAGCAGGCCGTCGACGAGGTGATCTCCGGCCTGGACAGCCTGCGCACCGTCGTGGTGGTCAGGAGCACGGGCACGCCCTGCGACATGCGGGAGGGCCGTGACGTCTGGTACGGCGACCTGCTGGCCGCCGCGGAGCCGGCGTGCCCGGCCGAGCCGATGGACGCCGAGCATCCCCTCTTCCTGCTCTACTCGTCCGGCTCCACGGCCAAGCCCAAGGGAATCGTCCATACCACCGGCGGCTACCTCACGGGGGTCGCCACCACCGCCGCCCTGGTTTTCGACCTCGATCCCGCGCGTGACGTCTTCTGGTGCTCCGCGGACGTCGGCTGGATCACCGGCCACTCCTACATCGTGTACGGCCCGATGGCGAACGGGTGCACCTGCGTGATGTACGAGGGCGCGCCCGACTACCCGGACAAGGACGCCTGGTGGGACGTTATCGAGCGGTACCGGGTGTCGATCTTCTACACGGCACCCACCGCGATCCGGGCCGCCATGAAGTGGGGCGCGGAATACCCGGCCCGCCACGACCTGGGCTCCCTCCGGCTGCTCGGCACCGTCGGGGAACCGATCAACCCGAAGGCCTGGCTGTGGTACCACGTCGTGATCGGCGGCGAGCGCTGCCCGATCGTGGACACCTGGTGGCAGACCGAGACCGGCGCCATCATGATCTCGCCGCTGCCCGGCATCACCGTGGCCAAGCCCGGCTCGGCCACCCTCCCGCTGCCCGGCGTGTCGGCCGCCCTGTTCGATGAGGAGGGCCAGGAGGTCAGCGAGGGCAGCGGGGTGCTGGTGCTGACCCAGCCCTGGCCGAGCATGCTGCGCACCCTGTTCAACGACCCCGGCCGCTACGTGGAGACCTACTTCTCCCGGTTCGGGCCGCGTACCTATTTCGTGGGGGACGGCGCCCGCCGGGACGAGGACGGCTACTTCTGGATCACCGGCCGTATCGATGACGTCATCAACGTGTCGGGGCACCGCCTGTCCACCGCCGAGATCGAATCGGCCCTGGTCGGCCACGCTGACGTGGCGGAGGCGGCGGTGATCGCGGTGGCCGATGAGATGACCGGGGCCGCGGTCGTGGCCTACGTAACCCTGGTCGGGGAGACCGAAGCCGGCCCTGAGCTGGCTGGCGAGCTGCGTGACCACGTCGGTCGCCAGATCGGCAAGTTCGCCCGGCCGCGGCGGGTCATCTGGGCAGCCGACCTGCCCAAGACCAGGTCCGGGAAGATCATGCGCCGGTTGCTCCGGGACATTGCGGAAGGCCGTGAGCTGGGTGACGTCTCCACCCTGCGCGACCCCTCGGTGCCCGATGAGCTGCAGAAGGCCGCGGCCAGCGACGACCAGCAGTAAGCACGAGCGACTACCTGACGGGACACATGATGACTTCTTCCACGATGCAGCCGGGCCTGACCGGCGTGCCAGCCGGTACCCAGGGCAGCGGTGTCCGGGGCAGGGTGGCGCTGGTGACCGGCGGCACCGGCGGGATCGGCGCCGCTGTCTGCCGCGCCCTGGCGGACCAGGGCGCGTCCGTCGCGGCCGGCTACTGGCATCACCCGGAACGGTCCGAGAAGTTCGCCGCCAGCATGAGCGCCGACTATCCCGGGCAGAAGATCACGGTCCACGAGGGCAACATCGGGGTGGCCGATGACTGCCGCAGGGTGGTCCGCGAGGTGATCTCCGAGCACGGCCGGCTCGACATCCTCGTCAACAACGCCGGGATCGCCATCGACCGGACGGCGGCCACGATGACCGACGACGACTGGCACAAGGTGATCGACGTCAACCTGTCCGGTGCGTTCTTCATGGCCCAGGCCGCGCTGGAGCACATGATCGAGCGCGGCACCGGCCGGGTGGTGAACGTGTCCTCGGTCATCGGCGAGACCGGCAACATCGGCCAGGCGAACTACGCGGCGTCCAAGTCAGGCCTGTTCGGCCTGACCAAATCGCTGGCCCGGGAGGCGATCTTCCAGCTCGGCAAGGCCGGGCGGGCGCCAGGCGACGGGCTGGGGGTCACCGTGAACGTGGTGACGCCCGGCTTCGTGGCGACCGAGATGCTGGCCGGGATGCCGGACAAGGCGCTGGACCGGGTCCGCGGCCAGATCCCGGTGGGACGGCTGGGCCGGGCGGACGAGATCGCCCGCGTGGTGTGCTTCCTGGCCGCCGACGACTCCGCCTACATCACCGGGCAGATGTGGGCGGTCAACGGCGGCCTGGACATGTGAGGGAGGTAACCGATGACCACGCAGCAGCCGTCCTGGCCGGACGGGGAGCGGGCCGCCGAGGCGCTCGGCCCCGAGGCGGGCCTGGTGGCCCGCATGGACCCGGCCGGTTTCGCCGGCTCGGTGGGCTCCGTGCTGTCCCGGGCCGCGTACCAGCCGGGCGCCGTGGCCGCCGCGACCGTCCGGTTCGGCGCCAGCCTGGCCCGGATCGGCCCGGCGGCGCTGTCGCGCTGGGCCGGCCGGGACGGCGAGCCGCCGCTTCCCGCCGACCCGAAGGACCGCCGGTTCGCCGACCCGGCCTGGGAAGCCAACCCGGCGTTCTTCGCCCTGCGCCAGTGGTACCTGGCCGCGCGCCGCTACGGGGAGGACCTGCTGGCGGCCGGCTCGGGCGACCCGGCCGCCGACGCGAAGGCGCAGCTGGCGGCGGGCCTGCTGTTTGACGCGTTCGCCCCGACGAATCTGCTGGTCACCAACCCGGCGGCGGTGAAGCACGCCTTCGACACCGCAGGCGCCAGCGTGGTCCGCGGCGCCCGGAACCTCGCCGCGGACCTGGCGCACAACCGCGGTTTCCCGCAGCAGGTTGACCGGGAGCCGTTCGAGCTGGGCCGCAACCTCGCGGCCACGCCGGGGAAGGTGGTTTTCCGCAACGAGCTCATGGAACTCATCCAGTACGCGCCGCAGACGCGCAAGGTCCGCGCGACCCCGCTGCTGGCCAGCCCGCCCTGGATCAACAAGTACTACATCATGGACCTGGCCCCGGGGCGCAGCTTCCTGGAGTGGGCGGTCCAGCACGAGCGCACCGTGTTCGCGATCTCCTACCGCAATCCCGGGCCCGCGATGCGGGACGTCTCGCTGGAGGACTACCTGATCGAGGGGCCCCGCACCGCCCTCGACGTCATCGGCGACATCACCGGCGCGGACAAGGTCGATATCGCCGGGCTATGCCTGGGCGGCGCCCTGACCGCGATGCTCGCCGCCTACCTGGCCCGCACGGGCGACGACCGGGTCGGGTCGCTCACCTTGCTGAACACGCTGCTCGACTACAGCCAGCCCGGCGTGCTCGGCGCCTTCACCGACGAGAAGACCGTGGCCCGGCTGGAACGGCAGATGGAAGCCAAGGGCCTGCTCGAGGGGGAGCAGATGGCCACCACGTTCGACCTCCTGCGGGCCAACGACCTCATTTTCGGGTACGTGGTGTCGAACTGGCTGATGGGACGCAAGCCGCCGGCCTTCGACATTCTCGCCTGGAACGCGGACAGCACCCGGCTGCCCGCGGCGATGCACTCGTTCTACCTGCGATCGCTCTATCTCCGCAACGAGCTGGCCCGCGGTGAGCTGACCCTGGCCGGCCAGCCGCTGGCGCTGGCGGACGTGAAGAGCGACACCTACGTGGTAGGCGCGGTCAACGACCACATCGTGCCGTGGGAAGCGTCGTACCAGGCGCACCGCCTGCTCGGCGGCACGGTGCGTTATGTGCTGAGTTCCGGCGGCCACATCGCCGGCATCGTCAACCCGCCGGGGCCCAAGGCCCGCTACGAGGTGGCCGAGGACTACCCGGACAGTCCCGCGCAGTGGCGGGCGGCGGCCGACCAGAAGAGCGGCTCCTGGTGGGAGGACTGGGCGGACTGGTCCGCCGGGCGTGCCGGCCCGCGGGGCGCCCCGCCGCCCATGGGCAGCGGCCGCTACCCCCCGATCGGTGAGGCGCCCGGCGACTACCTCCGGGAATGAGCCGCCGCCCGCGAACGGCCCGGCGGCCTGGCTCCCCGGGCCCGCGGCCCGGGCAGCCGGCCCGGGCCCGCGGCGCGGCGGCTGCGCTTGACAAAGCACCCATGTTGCTTGATATAGTAAGCAGGAACGCGAGCGAAGGAAAGTAGGAGATAACCATGGCTGACACCCGCACCGCGGCCGACATGCACGCCGCCGCCGACCGCGTCGTGGACGACGCCCGCAGCACCGGGCAAGAGGTCCAGGCCCAGATGCTGGACACGATCCGAAAGAGCCAGGAATTCACCCTCGGGGCGATCAGGACCTGGTCAGAAGCGGTCCAGTCGATCATGCCGTCACTGCCGCCGCTGCCGTCAGCGTTCCCGGCCCTGCCGGACAACCTGCCGAAGCCGGAGGAGGTCGTGGTGGGCGCCTACGACTTCGCCGAGCAGCTGCTGGCTGCCCAGCGCAAGTTCGCGGAGGACGTTTTCCGGGCGACCGCGCCGCTCGCCGCGAAGGCAGGGTCCCAGTCCCCGTCCACGCGCAAGGCCAGCTCAGCGGCCCGGTAAGTCACCGAGCCCGTTTCCCCAGGCCCGGCCGCCCACGGCGGCCGGGCTTTTGCTGTGCTCGCTCGCCAGTGCCTCAGGGCCCGGGCTGGAAGATCTCGATAGGGCACCGGGGCCCGGGGGCTGTGGCTAGTTTCTGGTCCCCGGTGAGCAGCGTGACGTTCATGGCCTCGGCGAGGGCGACGTATGCCGCGTCGTAGATGGTCAGGTTGTCCCGTAGTTCCCAGCAGCGGGGGAGCAGGGGGCGGTGCGGTGCCCGCCGGGCGGGCAGTGCGGCCAGGTCGTCGAGAGCCAGGCGGGCGCGCCGGGCGTCGAGGAGGCCGGCTTTCCTCTGCCGCCGCAGAACCGAGGCGACCTCCAGGTCGGCGAGCTCGGGTACGGTCAGCCGCTCGCCGTGCAGCCGGGCCCGGGCCTGGTCGCCGTCGGGGCCGTCATCGGCCAGGGCGACGACCAGGACGCTGGCCTCAGCGACGATCACGGTCGTCGCGGATGGCGGCGACGGCGTCCTCGAGCGGGACCGATCCGCCGGATCGCCCGCCCGCGCGGCGGAGGACCTCCTCCAGCGTCGGCTGATCCGCCTCCTCTATCAGCCGGGCCCGCAGGTACTCCTGGAGGGACTGGTGCGCGGCGGCCGCGCGCTGGCGCAGGATCGCATGCGTCTGCTCGGGCACGTCCTTGATCTGAATGCTGGTCATGGCGCCACTTTGGCGCTGTAAGCGCCAAAGTGCAATCATGACCCTGCTGGCGGCCGGGCACCTTGATCCACCGGGTGGACGGCGGTGCCGCTCGCGGTGGCGGCCGACGCCTGAACGAGCCGCTCGATGATGTCGAGGCTGATGTCTTCGGGCCGGCGCCCATCAGTCGCGACGATCTGGGTCGCGGCAGCCTGATAGGCCGGCAGCCGCCGCTGGAAGATCGCGTGCAGGTCCGGGTTGCGCAGCATCGGCCGGTACTCGTCATGACAGACGCGCAGCATCGCCTCGTCGTAGCTGATCTGAAGATAGACAACGTGCCTGCCGGCCAGGCACCGCTGGGTGGCCGGATGCTCCACCCCGCCGCCGCCGAGCGCGAGCACCACGTCCTGGCCGCGCAGCAGATCCGCCGTGATCTCGTGCTCGAGCGCACGGAACGCGGGTTCGCCGTCGGTGGCGAAAATCTCCCGGATAGTCCGGCCGGAACGGCTCTCTATGACCAGGTCGGCGTCAACGAACGGCAGACCCAGCTTCTCGGCCAGCAGGTGTCCCACCGTGGTCTTGCCCGCGCCCATGAATCCGATCAGAACAATCATCGCGGTACGCCCGGCCTTCCGGCCAGCCCGGCCGGGACCAGTGGCCTGTCTCCTGTCATCCGGAAACCATACCCGCACGGCGGATCAGCCCTGCCGGGCCGCCACCGCGGTGGCCAGGGCGGCCCGCATGGCCTCCACCGGGCCCGGATGACCGGTCATCAGCTCGACCTGGGCGACCGCCTGATGCAGCAGCACGGTCAGGCCGCTGACGACCCGGCAGCCCGCGGCCAGGGCCGATCCGGCGAGAGGGGTCGGCCACGGTGCGTACACCACGTCCATGACCGTCATGCCCGGGTTCCACCGGGTTGAGCTCAGCGGATCGGCCGCCCCGCCGGGCAGCGTGGAGATGACCAGGTCGGCGTCAGGCAGCGGGACTTCGAAGAGGCGGCCGGAAACCGCCGGCCGCATCCCGAGCCGTTCGGCGGTCTCCCGCAGCTCACCCGTGCGGGCCAGGTCGCGTACCAGCACGACCGGTGACTGGTCACCCAGTTCACGCACGGCGGCGAGAGCGGACTGGGCCGTGCCGCCCGCGCCCAGGATGACCGTCTGGCTCACCTGGGCGAGCCCGGCCTCCCGGAGCGCCCCGACCAGGCCGGCCACGTCCGTGTTGTCCGCCCGCCTTCCCCCGGCTGGGCCGCCTGGCGGGAACACCAGCGTGTTCGCCGCGCCGATGGCCTGCGCCAGCGGCGACACCTCATCGGCGACGGCCAGGGCCACGTGCTTGAGCGGCATCGTCAGCGACAGGCCCGCCCACTCCGGCCCCATGGCGTCGATCAGGGGCGGCAGGCCTGATTCGTCGCACTCGATCATGTCGTAGGACCATCCGTGCAGCCCGAGCGCCCGGTAGGCCGCACGGTGCAGCACCGGCGAAAGCGAGTGCTTGATCGGCGACCCGAGCACGGCCGCCCGCCCGGCAGGCCGGCCACCCTGGGCAGCGGTCACGACGACCCTCCTCTACCTGTCTCGGGACCTGGCACGCGTGCGCGATCCATTACCTCATACCGGCTGGCCGCCGCGCTGATGGCCCGCAGGGGCGGCCCGGACCTATACCGGCAACTCGGCCGGGAAGACGCCGTCGAGCTGGGCCTTGATCTGGATGGCGAGGAAGGTCGAGTGGAGCCTGGCGTCGATGAGCGACCCGCCCATGATCCACAACCCGGGCTGCGCGGTCCGCATCCACATGTTCCGCATGGCGCCGTGCTCGTCGAATCCCCAGACCGGGCCGGCCCTGTCCGCGACATCATCGCCGGCCAGGCGGCGTACGCCCTCCTGCAGGTGGTCGTAGCCGTCGCCGCCGAGGCGGTCGGGCTTGGCCACAGATCATGAACTACGTGGCCGAGCGGGCCCTCTCCCTGCCCCGGTCCTACTAGCCCGTGTTTCATGAGTGCCTGGCGCCGACCGGGATGATCGCGACCATGGTGTCCTCAGTGGAGCCGCGACCGATCGTGTCGCCGTGCCAGGCCGCGCGGTCGCGGCCGCCGTCGCGGGTGAGCCCCCCGGATCTCGCCCCGCGTCGGTGGCTCCTGTGGCCTGCGTGGTTGGTGTTATCCATGTGCCCCGGGGCGCGGCTCGCCGCCGGCGTGATCATGGGCTTACTGGGGCTCCAGGCCCAGTGATCCCATGATCATTAACCCACCGTCGCGCGCTGTCGATAGCCCACGCCGACGGGGCTCGCGGTCGGCCACCGTCGCGTCCGGACCGGGTCCTGGCCGGCAAGGCGTACCCCTCGCCGCCGTCGATGACTACCCAGGTATGACCGTGGTACCAGCCCCGGGACCTGCGCCACCAGCCCCGGGGACCTGCGCCACCGGCCCGGCGGACCACACTGGCGCGTGGTCCGCCGGGACGGTGTCACACCCTCTCCGGGCTCTTACAGCCTTTCGAAGAGCTCTTACAGCCTTTCGAAGATCATTGCCATGCCCTGGCCGCCACCCACGCACATGGTTTCGAGGCCGTAGGTCTTGTCGCGGGACTGCAGGCCGTTCAGCAGGGTCGAGGTGATCCGCGCCCCGGTCATCCCGAACGGGTGGCCGATGGCGATCGCCCCGCCGTGGACATTCAGCTTGTCCTCGTCAATGCCCAGGTCCCGGTAGGAGGGGATCACCTGGGCGGCGAACGCCTCGTTGATCTCGACCAGGTCGATGTCGTCGATGGTCATCCCGGCCCGCTTCAGCGCCTGCCGGGACGCCCCGACCGGTCCCAGGCCCATGATCTCGGAGGACAGCGCGCACACGCCGGAGGAGACGATCCTGGCCAGCGGCGTGATCCCGAGCTCGGCGGCCCTGCGGTCGCTCATCACGATCACCGCCGCGGCGCCGTCGTTCAGCGAGCAGCAGTTGCCCGCGGTGACCGTGCCGTCGGGCCGGAAAACCGGCTTCAGCGTCGACACCTTCTCCAGGGTGGTCCCCGCCCGCGGCCCGTCGTCGGCCGAGACGACAGTGCCATCCGGCATCGTGGCCGGGGTGATGTCCTGCTGCCAGAATCCGTCGGACAGTGCCTTCTCGGCCAGGTTCTGCGACCGGACGCCGAACACATCCTGCTCATGACGGGTGATCCCGCGCAGCGCGGCAAGGTTTTCCGCGGTCTGGCCCATGGCCAGGTACACGTCGGGCATCTCGCCGTCATCGCGCGGGTCATGCCAGACGTCCGCCCCGCCCTCGGCCTGCTTGGCGGTGCGCGCCTCAGCGGGCGCGAACGCCGGGTTCATCGTGTCCGGCAGGCCATCACTGCTGCCCTTGCTGAAGCGGCTCACGCACTCGACGCCCGCGGAGATGAAGACATCTCCCTCGCCCGCCTTGATCGCGTGGAACGCCATCCGGGTGGTCTGCAGGGAGGACGCGCAGTACCGGTTGACGGTGGTTCCCGGCAGGTTGTCGAGGCCGAGCAAGATCGCTACCACCCGGGACATGTTGTAGCCCTGCTCGCCGCCGGGCATGCCGCAGCCGAGCATCAGGTCAGTGATCTCTGCAGGATCGAGCTGGGGCACCTTAGCCAGGGCCGCGGTGATCATCTGCACGGTCAGGTCGTCGGGACGGATGCTGCTCAGTGACCCCTTGAATGCGCGGCCCACCGGTGAGCGAGCGGTGGCCACGACAACTGCTTCGGTCATGGAATCCCCTAATGTTGGCTTTTACTTTTACAGTAGTCTCATACAGCTGTATTTGCTATATGTCATGACTCACAGGCTCCTGGCCTGGCCGGCCACCTGCCCGGATACCTCCAAAAAAAGTGGCGAGGCGCCTGAGGCGCCGCATGAGCCAGGACCGGCATTCGGAAAAAGACGCACCATCTGACCCGCTGGGCAAATCGTCCATCAATTCCCGGATGGCATCTTGCCGATACCCGCAAACGGGACGCCGGCGTGACGGATTCGCCGGCGATCTCGCGTCAGCCAGCCACCCGGCTGGGCGGCGGTTCTGAACCGCAGTACCCTGCCGGGTGGCTGACTGCACACCCAGGGCCGGTAGCAGCCCTGAGCCAGGACCCAGACGTGCTGGATCACGCGGCGGAAAGCTCCTTCTTGAGGATCTTGCCGCTGGGTCCTGTCGGGAGCTCGCTCCTGAAGATGACCGACCTCGGGTACTTGTAAGCGGCGAGCCGCTCCTTGACGAAACCGATCAGATCCTGCTCGGTGGCCGTCTGGCCGCTCTTCAGCACGCAGTAGGCCCTGATCTCCTCCCCGAGTCGCTCGTCGGGTATCCCCACCACGGCGACCTGGCCGACCGCGGGGTGCTTGTACAGGACATCCTCGACCTCCCGCGGGTAGACGTTGAACCCGCCGCGGATGATAAGGTCCTTCTTCCGGTCGACGATGAAATAGAACCCTTCCTCGTCCCTGTACCCAAGGTCCCCGGTACGCAGCCACCCGTCCTTGATGGCCTCCGCGGTCCCTTCGGGATTCTTGTAATAGCCCTTCGTGATAGCGTGCCCGCGCAGCACGAATTCCCCGATGTTTTCCTTTCCTGTCCCGAGTGGCCGTCCGTCGTCATCCCACACTTGCATGTCCACGCCCCAGATGGGCTTGCCCACGCTGTAGGGTTTCCGGTCGTCCTGGCGGTTGAAGGTTGCCACCGGCCCGCTTTCGGTCAGGCCGTACAGTTCGAGGATTATGACTCCGAACTTCCGCTCGAAGGTGTCCAGGAACTCGGCGGGCAGTGCCGCTCCGGCGGAACCCACGATGCGGAGAGAAGACGTATCGTAGTCCGCGAGCTGCGGGTGCTGGAGCAGTGCGTGGTACATCGTGGGAACGCCATGGAAAATGGTCGCCTTGTCGTTCTGGATGACCTCCAGCATCGTGCCGGGATCGAAGCGCACCATCAGCCGCAGCGCGCCCCCGGCCAGCACCGTCGAATTGAGCACGCCGGACAGGCCGAGAGTATGGAACATAGGCGCCACGGCGACCATGATGTCGGCGTTGGTCATCGCGAAGCCCTGCCGGTGCGCATCAGCGTTCATGTACAGCTCGAAGTGGGTCAGCTCGACCCCCTTCGGCCGGCCGGTGGTTCCCGAGGTGAACAGGATCACGGCCGTGTCGCCGGGGTCCCGCTGCTCGAACAGCGGCGGATCCGGCTGATCCCCGGCGAGGAGTTCACCGAAATCTGTGCCGAAGCTGTCGGCGGCCGGCTGGCCCCCCGGCACGACGAAGATTTCCTGGACACCAGCCGAGGCTGCGCCTTTGGCTGCCTCGGTGACCGTGGCGGCCGACGTGATGACTGCGCGGGCGTCCGAGCCGCCGAGGTAAAAAGCGATCTCGGGCGCCTTGAGCATCACGTTCATCGGGACTACGACGCCTCCGGCCTTCAGGATGCCGAAGTAGGCCGTGAGGAACTGCGGGATGTTCGGCAGCTGCAGGCCAACCGCGACCCCCGGCTCGACGCCGCGGCGCCGCAGGTTCGCGGCGACCCGGTCGGACACCGCGTCCAGCTCGGCGTATGTCATCGAGCCCTGGTCGGAGATCACGGCAATCTGGCCGGGCCACCGCTTAGCTGACTCGTGCAGAGTTATCGCTAGGTTGAAGCCCATCCTGATCTTCCTCCTCTTGCCTTTCTTCCCGGTTCTGCCGGGATGTGAAGACGCTCAGTTGTGTGCGGCGAAAAGGTGCCTGCGGGCCGGGTGCACGGCACCGCTCGTCTTCCCCAGGTGCGGGCTGGGAAGGATCGTGCGGCCGAAGGTCTCGCTGGTCAGGGCGGCGGCGCAGCCATACCACGCCACGGCGGCGAGCACGATGCCGACCCATCCGCTGGCCTTCACGAGCCCGGCGTTGCTAGCGCCATTGCCCCACGCGGCGAGGATGAACAGCGCCGTGGCGAGCATGAAGATGAGGTTGATAACGAGGGTCGTCCTGAACGAGGCAATCCACAGGATGAACGCCGGAATTGCCCACAGGCCCAGGAACAGGGCCAGGTTTGCTGGCTGCTGCGCGAGGGGAATCTTGGGCATCTCGTTGGTGAAGAAGTACCACAGCGAGAGGTTGAAGCAGCCGAAGGTACCGAAGGCCACGACGCCGAACGTGTTGCCGCGGAGCATCTCCCACATCGCCACGGCGAACTGTCCCAGGCCGCCGTAGAGCAGCAGCGTCGTGAGCACGACCGGGATCGTCGTGGGCTTGGCCATACCGATGTTTATCCAGCTCAGGGCGGCGAGTGGCAGCGATAGCGCGGCCAGCCCGAACGGTCCCGGATCGGCGAGGAACAGAGCCCTCACCGGCTTGTCCGTAACCGCGGGCAGGTCGGCCTTCGCCTGGTGCCCGTTGTGCGCGATGTTGCCCGACTGCCCGGGTGCAACAGTTGCCATGACAGTCCCTCCTCGTTGAGATTCCTGTCGACTGGCCGGGTAATCTGGTCCAGTCATCGCCATCGTTGGCCGGCGCCGCCGAAAGGGATAGCGACCTTTGCCTCTGCTCTCACCTGGCAGAAGTCCTATTCTGGCTAGCGGAACGTGGTAATCGCCGGGCGGTCCGTAGTGGCCATCTGCATCAGCGACGTGAGTTCGTAACTTCCTGCACTGCGCCATCAATGATGCGTCCCGGCAACATCGGCACCGCCAATGGCCAGGTGCGTGTCCGGCTGATCACTTAACGTAACGCCCGCGGGACCTGTTAGCGTTCGCCCTGACCTTCATCTGACAAGGAAGTGGCCGACGTGAACGACAGTCTCCGTCTGGACCGTCTCGACGCGCTTGACATGCATGTCCATATCGAGGCCGACCCCCAGGGCCGCACATCCCTCGACCAGGAACTCCTGGACGCGTCCGCCGCGTACTTCCGCGGCACCCAGCCGCGGATGCCCACGGTCGATGATGTGGCGGCGTACTACCGCGAGCGCAACATCGGGGCGGTGGTCTTCACCGTTGACGCCGGGACGGCGCTGGGCCAGCCCGCACCGCCCAGCGAGGAGATCGCCGAGGCCGCCGCGGCCCATGCGGACATCCTGATCCCGTTCGGCTCGGTCGACCCGCTGACCGGGGAGGCGGCGGTCCGCCGGGCGCGCCGCCTGGCCGGGCAGTACGGCGTGCGCGGGTTCAAGTTCCATCCCAGCGTGCAGGCGTTCCAGCCGAACGACCGCGCCTTCTACCCCCTGTATGAGGCGCTGCAGGAGATGGGCGTCCCCGCGCTGTTCCACACCGGCCAGACCGGCATCGGGGCGGGGCTGCCTGGCGGCCGCCGGATCAAGCTGCGCTACTCCGATCCCATGCTGCTCGATGACGTGGCCGCCGATTTCCCCGGCCTCACGGTGATCCTGGCCCATGCGGCGATGCCGTGGCATGACTCCGCGATCGCGATGGCGACGCACAAGGCCAACGTCTACCTTGACCTGTCCGGCTGGTCACCCAAGTACTTCCCGCCTGAGCTGGTGCGCGTCGCGAATTCCCTGCTGCGCCGCAAGGTGCTGTTCGGGTCGGACTTCCCCGTGATCACGCCGGACCGCTGGCTGGCCGACTTCGCCGCGCTGGATATGAAGCCGGACGTCCGCCCGCTCATCCTGAAGGACAACGCCGCCCGCGTCCTGGGGCTCGCCAGCTGACCGGTATCCCGCATTCTGTTTAGCAGAACGATAATGCTGCTCTACAGAATGCCGGGTACGCTTAGTTATGGCCATAAATTTCCCGGGGCCGCCCGCCACGGCGAACGCGGCGGACGCCCCGGTGGCCCCCGGCGCTGCCGCCCCAGGCTGACAAGCCGGTCAGGAAGGGACGAGGGGTCACCATGACAGCTCCGGATATCAGCCTCGGTAGCTGGTTCGCAGCTCGTGCCAGCCGGTCAGCGAGCCGCAGGGCCCTGACCTTCGAGGACAGGACGTGGACCTACGGGCAGCTGATCGAGCGGGCGGACCGGCTCGCGGCCGGATTCCGCGGGCTGGGTGTCTGCCACGGCGACCGCATCGGCTACCTGGGAACCAACCACCCGGCCCTCCTGGAGACGATGCTCGCAGCGTCGCGTCTCGGGGCCATCTTCGTCCCGCTGAACTTCCGGCTGACCGGCCCGGAGCTGTCCGTCATCGTCCGTGATGCCGGCCTGCACACCCTCGTAGCCGGCGGGGCGCAGCAGCCGGTCATCGACGAGGTGCGCGATCAGCTTCCGGTGCACTGCTACGTGGGCGTCGAGGGCGCGGGATCCGGCTGGCAGGCGTTCGAGTCGATCGTGGACCGCAGCAGCCGGCTGCCCAGCCCGGACCGCGTCACCGCCGACGAGGTGGCCGTTCTCATGTACACGTCAGGGACAACAGGCCAGCCCAAGGGCGTCATGCTCACGAACGCCAACCTGTGGTGGAACAACACGAACCTGATGCACCTGTACGACGTCCTTGCCGATGACGTGACCCTGGTCGCGTCACCCCTGTTCCACATCGCCGGCCTCAACGTGACCATTCCCACGACGTGGCGCAGGGGCGGCGAGGTGGTGCTGCACCGCGCCTTCGACGCGCAGGCCGCCCTCGACGACATCAGCCGCTACCGGATCACCACCTTGTTCGGGGCGCCGGCCATGTTCCAGGTCATGAGCCAGCTCCCGGCCTTCGAGGCCGCGGACCTGAGCAGCGTCCGGATGGCCATCTGCGGCGGCGCCGCGGTCCCCGAAGCGCTGATCAGGCTGTTCCGCAAGCGCGGCATCGCCATGCTGAACGGCTACGGGCTGACCGAGACCGCGCCCTCAGCGGCGTTTCTCACCGCTGAATATGCGCTGACCAAACTGGGATCGATAGGGCAGGCCCCGCTGCTGAGCGAGATCAAGATTGCCGACCGGGACGGTGCCACGGTCACGGAGCCGCAGGCGACGGGCGAGATATGCGCACGGGGGCCCAACGTCACGAAGGGCTACTGGAATAAGCCCGAGGCCACCGCCGCGGCCATTGACGCAGACGGCTGGTTCCATACCGGCGACGTCGGGTACCTCGACTCCGACGGGTTCCTGTACATCGTCAACCGGATCAAGGACATGGTGGTTACCGGCGGGGAGAACGTGTCCTCGGTGGAAGTCGAGAACGTGCTCCTCGAGCACCCGTCCGTCATGGACGCTGCCATCATCGGCCTTCCTGACCAGCGCTGGGGTGAGGCGGTCTCCGCCATCGTGGCGCTCAAGCCGGGCCAGGCGCTGACGCTCGCGGAGTTGCGTGAGTTCGCCGGCCAGTCACTGGCGCGTTACAAGATTCCCACGAGGCTATTCATGGTGCCTGTCCTGCCGCGCAATCCGGCTGGCAAGGTCTCGAAAATCGAGCTCCGGAAGGAATTCCGGGCCGCCCAGTGAGGCCGGCCCCGGACGGCGCGCGGAATCACGGGCACCGCCTGTTACCCGAGTTCGTCGTCGATCCCGGTCGCCCCGAAGGCCTGCCAGTTGTCATCGACGCTGTGCGCCAGAATGATCAGGTCGTGGAAATCGCCGTTACGGTCCCGGACATGTGAGCGCAGCAGGGCTTCGGCGTCGAAGCCCAGCGAGCTGAACATGGAGATCGCGGGCTGCTGGTCGGCGACGATTTCGACGATGACTTTCGACAGCCCCAGTTCGAGCGCCTGCACCAGCGCTGCCCGCGCGAGTTCACGGCCGATCCCCTTGCCGCGCTGGCCCGGATCCACCACGAGCAGTACCTGGCCCACGTGATCGGACCAGCCCAGCTCCGGGATCACCGAGACCACGCCCACGATCATCCCGGTGTCGTCCAGGGCGGCTTCGCGGCGGGCCGGCCCGGGACGCCGCCAGGCGGTGACGGTAGCGGGATCGCGGACGTTTTCCTTCAGGAAGGCCTGTTCACCGTCTGGTATCCGGGCGAAGAACTCACTCAGCCGCCCGGGTGGCACGTCGCTGGCCGGAACGAGCTTCACGAAAGCTCCTCGCTGTGCCGGTAGATCCAGTTGACGATCGCGGGGATGGTCGCTTTCGACGCGGTCCGGCTCGCCATCAGGCCCACATGCCCGGCCGGCAGCCGGATTTCCTCGACATCCTCGGAGCCGACGAGGCGGACGACCGGGGCCACCGACGCCTCCGGGGCGATGTGGTCGTGCTCGGCCAGCACCGACAGGAACGGGCAGCGGATGTCCGCCAGATGCACCGGCGTGCCCCCGAGCCGCAGGCGATCGGTGATGAAGGCGTTATCGCGCATCATCTGGGTGAACTGGCGGAATGCGGCACCGGGAAATGGCACGTGATCTTTTGCCCATTGCCCCATCGCCTGGTAGGCGGCCATCTGCTCGTCACTCCACAGGTTCTGCCACAGCGACACGTAGGAGCTGACGTCACCGGTGGGCTTGAGTATCCGGAACGCGTTGAGCACGCTCTCGGCCGGAACGTTGCCGGTGTGGTCGATGAGCGCTTCGGCATCGAGCCGGCCGTCGCTGAACAACCTGCTGAACATGCCCATTTCCGTGAAGTTGACCGGGGTGCCGACCGTGATGAGGTTGCGGATCGGCAGCTCGGGATGGCGGGCAGCCAGGAGAAGCGCCAGGTCGCCGCCCGCGCAGTAACCCAGCACGGTGAGACCATCCGGTCCGGCCTCCGCGAGCAGTGCCTTGATCGCCTGCGGCAGGTAGTAGTTGACGTAGGTCTCGAACGTGTTATCCGCGTCCTTCTCATCGGGTGTTCCCCAGTCGATGAGGAACACATCCAGGCCCGCGTCGAGGAAACGCCCCACAAACGTATTTCCCGGCGAGAGGTCCAGCACGTAACTGTGGCTGACGAGGCTGTAAATGATGAATACCGGGGGCCGCCACTGCCGCCGGTCGCTGCGGTAGCGCCACAATTCAGCTTTGTCGCGCTTCCAGACCACGTCCTTGGGTGTCTGCCCGACCTGGGGCCGCCCGATGCCGGTGACGTACTTGAGCCCGTTACGGGTACGGAGGGCCTGGCGCTCGACGTCAGCCAGGACCCACGCCAGTGCCTCCGTTGCGCTTGCCGGCACGGCCATCGGTGTTCCCCTTCCCGCTCGCCTGATCCAGCCGCCGGGTGAGGTCCCGCAACTGCCGGTCCAGGCTGAGAATCTCCTTGCGCAGCCGCGTCACGTCGTCGGCCGCCGGCAAGTTGATCAGGTGCAGCCACCAGGCGCTGGCCGCAGCGAGCTGCCCGGCAATCTCCGACCGGCGGCGCTCCAGGTCCGCGCGCACCTTGACGCTGGCGGCGAGGACCTCCGCGAACGTCTCGGTCCGTACTTCAGCCTCGAGCAGCGGGCCAATGGCCCGCTCGGCCCAGTCGTATGCCTGGCGCCACCATGGCTGGTCTGGCACGGCCATCATCTCCCGTGCGGGCGCGGATGCCGGACCCGCTGGCAGGACGGCGGCCGCTGACTGGTCAGCCGCGGTGGCATCTGCCCGCTCAGGCACTGCACGCCGCCATCCCCAGCCCAGGCTATCCCGCGGATCGCGGTCACCGTATGCCTTCCCGGCCTGACTTCCCGGCGTGCTCAGCTGCCTGAGCGCGGCCGGAGCATCGCGGGAGCCGCCTGGCGGATGGCGAAGTCACGCTGGATATCGGCGGCGGCGCTGGTCAGGGCCGATACCCAGGCCGGCAGCTGGTCGTGATGGAACCGGGCCGCCGGGATGGCCAGGGAGAGGGCGGCGGGCGGTTCGCCGGATCCCTGGAGCGCCACGCCGATGGCCGAGACACCGGCCTCGGTGGCCTGCTCGTTGACTGCGAAGCCGTACTGGCGGATGAGGCTGAGTTCTTTGCGCAGCCCGGGCAGGTCAGCGTCTTCGCCCTGGTAGAGCTCGCTGAGCTGCCCGGCGTCCAGCGCCGCGAGCATGGCCTTGCCGCCGGAGGCGAGATGCGCGGGCAGCACCCGCCCCGTCCGGTCGCCGACCCGCAGTGCCTGGTCGCACTCGACCGTGGTGATAAAGCGGGTCTGGCGGCCGACGCGCACCATCAGGTTGGCCGTCTCATTGACCCTGGCCACCAGCACCTGCAGATGCGGCAGGGCCACGTCACGCAGCATCGCGGTGTGCTCTGGCATCGGGCCCGAGCGGTGCAGCACCGGGCCGGCCCGGTAGCTGCGGTCGGGTCCCTGCTCGGCGAAGTCCCGGTAGACGAGCATCGCCAGCAGCCGGTGCGCCGTGGAGCGGGCGACGCCCAGGCGCTCGGCGGCTTCAGACACGGTCAGCTGGCCTTCTCGCTGCAGCACCTGGGCGAGGCGCAGCGCGTGGTCCACCGACGTGATCGCATACGGGGGTCTGTTCTTCATAGCAGAACAGACTATACCATATAGCAGAATTGCGACTACACTCATACATATGGTTACGAATTTTGCCGATTCCCCCGTGAAGATCACCGCAGTGGACGCGCCGGGCCAGCCGGACCCTACGCCGGAGCTGGAGTCGCTGTACCGGGGGTTCGAGGAGGAGCTGCTCGTCCCGCTGTGGACCGAGATCGGCGACCTGATGCCGCGCCAGCCGGTTCCCGCGGCGGTGCCGCACGTGTGGCGCTGGCGGGATGGCCTGCTGCCGCTCGCCCGGCGGGCTGGCCAGCTGGTGCCGGTCGGCCGCGGCGGCGAGCGGCGCGCGATCGCGCTGGCCAACCCGGGTCTGGGCGGCGCGCCGTATGCGACGCCGACGCTGTGGGCGGCGATCCAGTATCTGGAGCCCCGCGAGGTGGCGCCCGAGCACCGGCATACCCAGAACGCCTTCCGGTTCGTGGTGGAGGGCGAGGGTGTCTGGACGGTGGTGAACGGTGACCCGGTCGCGATGCGGCGGGGTGACTTCCTGCCGCAGGCCGGCTGGAACTGGCATGGCCACCACAACGTCAGCGATACCCCGATGGCCTGGCTGGATGGCCTGGACATCCCGTTCCAGCACTACGCGGACACCGGGTTCTTCGAGCTGGGGCCCGACGAGGTCACCTCGGCGGAAACCCCTTCGCGGTCGCGTTCCGAGCGGCTGTGGGCGCACCCGGGACTGCTGCCGGCCTCGCAGGCCGGGGCGCAGCCCGCCACCCCGATTGGCGCGTACCGCTGGGAGCACACCGACGCTGCCCTGCGTGACCAGCTTGAACTGGAGGCCGAGGGACACCCGGGAGTCGCCGGGCCCGGGCACGCGGCGGTCCGCTTCACGAACCCGACCACGGGTGGTGATGTGCTGCCCACGATCCGCGCGGATTTCCACCGGCTGCGCGAGGGCGCCCAGACCGCACGGTACCGCGAGGTCGGGTCATCGGTGTGGCAGGTATTCGAGGGCCGCGGCAGCGTCACCGCCGGCGATCGTGAATGGACTGTTGAGCGCGGCGACCTGTTCGTCGTGCCCTCCTGGGTGCCGCTGACCATCGGTGCCGAGAGCCAGCTCGACCTGTTCCGGTTCTGCGACACGCCCATCTTCGAGCGGCTGTCCCTCTACCGGGGCGGCCCGGACGGTGCGTCATGAGGCTGGCCACGCTGCGGACCGCGGACGGCACCCGGGCGGTCCGGCTCGACAAGGGCGGCTACACCGACCTGGGCGTGCCCGATGTAGGCGCGCTCCTGAACCGCCCGGACTGGGCGAGCTACGCGGCGAATGCCGCGGGCCGGACGCACGACGCGGCCGCGGCGGATCTCGCACCGCCGGTGCCCCGGCCCGGGAAGATCCTCTGCGTCGGCCTGAACTACCGCACCCACATCCTGGAGATGGGCCGCGATCTGCCTGCCTACCCCACGCTCTTCGCCAAGTTCGCCGAGGCGCTCATCGGGCCCGCCGACCCGATCCTGCTCCCGCCCGAATCCGGCGCGGTCGACTGGGAGGCTGAGCTCGCCCTGGTCATCGGCCGGACGGTGCGGCGGGCGGGCGCCGGGGAAGCGGCCCGCGCGATCGCGGGCTTCACCATACTCAACGACGTCACCATGCGGGACTGGCAGTACCGCACGCCGCAATGGCTGCAGGGCAAGACCTTCGAGGGATCGACCCCCACCGGGCCCGTGCTGGTGACACCGGACGAGCTGCCCGGCGGTACCGACCCGGCCCTGATGCTGACCGCATCGGTCGACGGCGAGATTGTCCAGAAGGCCAGCACCGAGGATCTCGTGTTCTCCCCGGCTGCCCTGGTGCAGTACGCCTCGACCATCCTCACCTTGCGGCCAGGTGACCTCATCGCGACCGGAACTCCCGGCGGGGTGGGTCATGCCCGCCAGCCGGCGCGCTACCTCACCAACGGGATGCTGCTGATGACCGAGATCACCGGGATCGGCCGGCTCGACAACGTGGCGCTCACCGAGGCCGGGGGGACGCAATGACGACCACCACGGAGCTGAACCACACCCGGTCCTGGATGGACACGGGCACAGCCCTGTTCACCGCCACGGTGGACCGGCTCACCGACGCCGACCTGGCCGCCGCAACCCGCCTGCCCGGCTGGTCGCGGAAGCACGTGGTCGCGCACGTCGCGCTCAACGCCCAGGCTGTGCGCCGGCTGGTGCGGTGGGCCCGCACTGGTGAGCCCACGCTGATGTACGCATCGGCGGAGCAGCGGGCCAGCGACATCGAGGAGGCGGCGGCCTGGCCGCCCGGCCGGCTGCGCCGCTTCCTGGCGGACACGGCGGTGCAACTGGCCACCGACCTGGACCGGCTGCCCGCGGAGCGGTGGGCCGCAGAGGTGATGACCGCCCAGGGCCGGCGTATCACCGCGAGGGAAATCCCGTGGCTGCGGACGCGCGAGGTGGCGGTGCACGCGGTCGATCTTGCCGCGGGCCCGGACTTCGAGGACCTGCCAGACGGATTGTGCGCGGCCATCGTCACCGACGCTGCCCGCCTGCGCTCATCGCGGGGCCATGACCCGGCCCTGCGGCTACGGTCCGGCGATCAGGCCTGGCCGGTGACGGGAACCAGCGAGCCGGTGCAGGTCGAAGGCACGCCTGCTGCCCTGGCCCGCTGGCTGACCGGGCGCGGGACGTCCGGGCTGACGGTGACCGGCGGCAAGCTGCCGCCGCTCAGTCCCTGGCTCTGACCCGAACCTAAGGAGAACAGGCATGAATACCGCCCCCGAACAGCGGGCAACCCAGTCTGACGTCGTCGTGGTCGGCGGCGGCATCGGCGGCCTCTCCTGTGGCTACGCGCTCGCCTCGGCCGGGCGCCAGGTCCGCGTGCTCGAGCAGTCGCCGGCCTTCGGCGAACTCGGCGCCGGGCTCCAGCTGGGCCCGAACGCCACGCGCATCCTGCGCGAATGGGGCCTGCTCGATGAGGTCATCGCTGCTGGCGTGCTGCCGCGGCGGCTCGTGCTCAAGGACGCCCTGGACGGCACCGAGCTCACCCATCTCGATCTTGGCCAGGACTTCCTCCGCAGATACGGGGCCCCCTACGTCGTCATCCACCGCAGCGACCTGCTTGACATCCTGTACCGGGCCTGCCAGCGGGCCGGCGTCGATCTGGTCACCAACGCGCGGGTCCTCCGGGTGGAGCCCGGGGCCGAGACGGCGGCGGCGGTCACCGACACCGCGACGCACGCCGGCGCGCTGGTGCTGGCCGCCGACGGCCTGTGGTCCGCATTGCGCGGCAACTTCAGCGATGACGAGCCGATCTGCTCCGGTTATGTCGCGTACCGCGGGGCCATTCCCCTGTCCGAGGCAGCCGAGCTCGGTGAGCTCTCCCTCGAGGATGTCGTCGTCTACTTCGGGCCCGGCTGCCACTTCGTGCAGTACCCGCTGCGCCAGGGCGACCTGGTGAACCAGGTCGCTGTCTTCGCCTCGCCGGCCTACCAGCGCGGCGAGGAAGACTGGGGCGGCCCCGATGAGCTCGAGGCCGTGTTCTCCAGGTGCTGCGCCCAGGTGCGGCGCGGCACGGCCAAGCTGGGGCGCGAGCGGCGCTGGCCGATGTTCGACCGCCTCCCGATCAGCAACTGGGTGCAGGGACGGCTCGCCCTGACCGGCGACGCGGCGCACCCGATGCTGCAATACCTGGCGCAGGGAGCCTGCCAGGCCATCGAGGACGCGTGGACGCTGTGCATGCAGGCGCCGTCGCGAGGTTCGGACGGCCCGGACGAGTGGCAGGAGGCCCTCGTCACCTACGAGAAGCTCCGCACCGAGCGGACCGCCCAGGTGCAGACGGCCGCTCGCGCCTGGGGCGATCTGTGGCACTGCGATGGCCTGGCCCGGGCCATGCGTAACGAGCTGCTGCGCGACCGTGATCCCGCTGACTACAAGCACATCGACTGGCTATACAGCAAGGCTGTCGCGTGCGGCCTCGCGAATCTGCCCGTCTAAGCCAATGCCGACCCCACCTACCGATACGACAGGATCTTTATCATGCGACAACTGAATTCGTGGGACGCGGCGTTCCTGTACGGAGAGACTAATTTCGCGCCGATGCACATCTGCAGCGTGGCCCACTTCGGCCCGGGGAAAGATGGCCAGCAGCTGTCGCTGGATGATGTGCGCGCTGCGCTGAAGCGGCGCATGCACCTGCTGCCACCGCTGCGCCAGCGGGTCGTCTACGTCCCCTTCGGCCTGGGCCGCCCGTACTGGTCAGACGACCGTGAAGTGAACATCGATGACCACCTGCACCAGGTAACCCTGCTGCCGCCGGGCGACCGGCATCAGCTCGCGGAGCAGGTCAGCCAGATCGCTGCCCGCCCGCTCGACCTCAGCCGCCCGCTCTGGGAAATGGACCTGATCCATGGGGTGGAAGGCGACCAGACAGTCCTGGTCACCAAGTTCCACCATGCGGCTGTCGATGGGGCGTCGGGTGCGGACTTCATCACCATTCTCTTCGACCCGGCAGCGGACACGCAGCCGGAGCCCGCGCCTGCCCCCCGGGCTCTCGACCCGGTTCGCGGACCCTGGGAGATGCTGCTGCGCGGCCTGTCCAGCGCCGCCAGCTATCCGGTCGACGCGCTGCGCTTCCAGCGGCGGATGCTGACCAGCCTGCCGAGCCTGCTCAGGACGGCCGCACCGGGCAAGGGCGGGCGCCTGGCGCTTCCGTCGGTCCTGGCCCCCCGGACGCCGTTCAACGGAAGCCTCACCCCCGACCGCAGCTGGGCTTTCGGCGAGGTAACACTCGATCAGGTGAAGGCCATCAAGAACGCGCTCGGCGGCACCGTCAACGACGTGGTGATGTCCGTATGCGCCGGGGCGCTGCGGCGCTGGCTGCTGGAGCATGATGCGCTGCCCGGCGCCCCGCTGGTGGTCATGATCCCCGTCTCCCTGCGCACCGCCGAGGAACGTGGCACCTTCGGCAACCGGGTCTCCATGATGACCTCCACGCTCCTGACGACCGTGGCCGACCCAGTGCAGCGGCTGCGGGAGACGGCCGCGACCGCGAAGGCGGCCAAGCAGACGCATTCCGCGCTCGGTGATGAGTTCCTGTCCGGGGCCCTGCAGCTCGCCATGCCCATGATGACCGCACCGGGATTCCGGATGGCCGCCGAGATGCCGTTCACCAACGTGGCCCATCCCTCGGCGAACCTCTTCATCTCGAACGTGCCGGGGCCCCCGGACCCGCTCTACCTGGCCGGGAAGCAGATGCTCACGTACTACCCGGCCGCCTTCCTGCCGAGGGGCACGGGGCTGAACATGGTGGTGCTCAGCTACCTCGGCAACGTCCACTTCGGGCTGATGGCCTGCCCGCAGCTGGTGCCGGATGTGTGGAGCCTGATGGGCTACGTGACCGAGGCCGTGAATGAGCTGGCGCAGGCCGCAGATGAGGTGGAAGGGCGGAAACAGGGCAGCCAGCACGCCAGCGCAGCGAAGGCCCGGGCACATGCCACCGCCCCCAGGACAAAAAAAGCGTGACGATCATTCCCGTGGCGGGCGGCAGGCGCCTAGTCTCGGAGGTGGGTTCGGTGCGGTCTTGGCGGAGGCAAGCCGGCAGATGCCCGGCAGGCACGACCCATGCTGATCTCTCACAGGAAGCACCCCGGAAGCCTCCGCCGCAAGAGCCGGGGCCACCGGCGCCTGAACTGGGCACCGTGGCCGCCCTGGCGAGCCGCGCTCTGGAAGCCAAGACCCCATGAGGAGGGTCACCAATGTCAAGCAATGCCGGCGCCCGGGAGGCGCGAGCCGTCGCTGAAGCGGCGCGTGAACAAGACTGGGTCCTGCCGAGCTTCGGGAAGAGCCTGTTCCTTGGCGAGCTGCGCCTTGATCTCATCTATCCGCAGCCCCCGATACCCGAAAGCGAAATCGCCAAAGGCGAGCGGTTCATCGCCACCATGCGTGATTTCCTGCAGGAAAATGTGGACCCGCAGGGCATCGAGGATGCGAGCCGGATACCAGATGAGGTCGTCGACGGCCTGAAGAAGATCGGCGCCCTGGGCATGAGGATCCCGGAACGATACGGTGGCCTGGGCCTGTCACAGGTGTACTACAACCGGGCGATGATGCTCATCGGCACCTGGCACACCAGCGTGGCCGTGCTGCTGTCCGCGCACCAGTCGATCGGCGCCCCGCAGCCCCTGCTGTACTTCGGCACCGAGGAGCAGAAGGAGTACTGGCTGCCCAGGGTGTGCCAGAACCTGTCGGCGTTCGCGCTTACCGAGCCCGGAGTCGGCTCAGACCCCGCGAGGATGTCAACCATGGCGGTGCCGACTGAGGACGGCTCCGGATACCGGATCACCGGCCGCAAGCTGTGGACCACCAACGGCACCATCGCCGACGTGATGGTGGTCCTGGCCAAGGTGCCACGCAGCGAGGGCCACAAGGGCGGGATCACCGCCTTCATCGTGCCGCGGGCATCTGAGGGCCTCGTCATCGAGGCACGCAACCAGTTCATGGGCGCGCGCGGGATCGAGAATTCGCTGACCCGGTTCACCGAAGTATTTGTGCCCAAGGAGAACGTCATCGGCCGCGAGGGGCTCGGCCTGAAGATAGCGCTGACCACGCTCAACACCGGGCGGATGGCTATCCCCGCGCAGTGCGCCGGAGTCTCGAAGTGGGCGGCCAAGGTGGCCCGGGAGTTCGCCGGCGCGCGCATCCAGTGGGGCAAGCCGATTGGCCAGCACGACGAGGTCGCGCAGCGGATCGGGTTCATCGCCGCCACCGCGTTCGCCCTGGAGGCCATTGTCGACGTGACCAGCAGGCTCGCCGACGAGAAGCGCAACGACGTGCGCATCGAGGCCGCCCTGGCCAAGCTGTACACCACCGAGATGGGATGGCGGGTGACCGACGACCTGATGCAGGTCTGCGGCGGGCGCGGGTACGAGACGGCCGCGTCGCTGAAGGCCCGCGGGATCCGGGGCATCCCTGTCGAGCAGGCCATGCGCGACATGCGCGGCCACCGCATCACCGAGGGCTCCACCGAGATCATGCACCTGCTGGTCGCCCGGGAAGCCGTGGACCAGCACCTGAGCGTGGCCGGTGAGCTCATCGAGGAAGGGGTGCCGCTCAAGGAGAAAGGGAAGGTACTCACCCAGGCGGGCAAGTTCTACGGGCAGTGGTATCCGAAGCTGACGGTAGGGGCGGGCCAGAACCCCTCCTCCTACCGGGAGTTCGGGCCGCTCGGCAGCCACCTGCGCTACGCCGAACGTGCCAGCCGCAAGCTGGCCCGTTCCACGTTCTACGGCATGGCGATGTGGCGGGGCGGGACCGAGGACCATGGCGCGTTCCTCGGCCGGCTCGTTGACATCGGCGCGGAACTGTACGCCATCTGTGCTGCGGTGGTCTACGCCGGCACCATGGCGGCTGAGCAGCCCGAGCATGCGACGGCCACCCAGCAACTCGCCGACGTGTTCTGCGACCAGAGCAGGCAGCGCGTTGACCGGCTGTTCCACAGCCTGTGGCACAACAGCGACAGTGCCACCTACGCCCTGGCGCAGGATGTCCTCAGCGGCCGCCATTCCCGGCTGGAGCAGGGCGTGATGGACCCGTCTGGCGACGGGCCCCTGGTGCCGCCGCCAGACCCGGGAAAGCCAGGCGGGATCACGCCCGAGGCCGCCGCCGGGGTGAACGTGCCCTGACCGCCACGGGCGTCCAGGTATCCGCAACATGAGCGCACAGGCCGGGCCGGGTGTCTACGCTCTGCTCACCGACGGGACGATGCTGGAGATCCGGCCCGCTCGGCCTGACGATTTCGGTGCGGTGCGGGACATGCACGCCAGGATGTCCTCGGAGAACCTGTATCTGCGCTTTTTCGGGGTGAGCCGGAACGCGGCCGAGAGTGAGGCGCGCCGGGTATGCCGGGAGCCCGGGCCCGACCACGGCGCGCTGCTGGCGGTCCTGGAAGGCCAGGTGGTCGGCTGCGGCAGCTACGAGGTGGCCCGCGACGGCTCCCGGTCAGCGGAGATCGCCATGGCGGTCGCCGATGACATGCACCGCAGGGGGGTCGGCACGCTGCTGCTGGAGCACCTGGTCTCACTGGCCCGCAGCCGGGGGGTCCTGGCGTTCGTCGCGGAGACCCTGAGCGAGAACGCGCTCATGATGCAGGTGTTCGCCGACGCTGGCCTCGGCGGGCAGCGTGCCCTGGCCGATGGCGTCTACGAGGTCAGTTTCCCGCTGCCAGCCCGCGAGGACGGTGCCGGCCTGGCCACCTACCGTGATGCGGTCGCCGAACGGGAGCGGTCCGCGGATGTGGTGAGCATGCGGCACGTGCTGACCCCGGCCTCGGTCGCCGTCATCGGCGCCAGCCGGCGCCCCGGGTCGGTCGGGCGGGCCATCCTGCAGAACATCATCGACGACGGCTTCCGCGGCCCCGTTTACGCGGTCAACCCCGGCGCTGCCGGGCCAGGCCCAGCCGAGCTGGGCGGCGTGCCCTGCGTGCCGTCGGCGGGCGCGCTGCCCGAGCCGGTTGACCTGGCGGTCATCGCCGCGCCGACGGCCGCTGTCGTCGGCATCGCCGAGGACTGCGGGCGGCGGGGCGTCAAGGCCCTGGTCGTGACCACGTCGGGCCTGGACCGCGCGGCCCGGGCCGAGCTGCTGGGCATCTGCCGCCGTCACGGCATGCGGCTGGTCGGGCCGACCTGCTTCGGCGTGGCCAACACGGCCATTTCCCTGGACGCGACGTTCGCGGCCCACCATCCCCGGCCGGGAATGGCCGGCCTGGCCCTGCAGTCGGGCGGCGTCGGCATCGTCCTGCTCGAGCACCTGTCCCGGCTCGGCATCGGGATCTCCTCCTTCGTCTCCCTGGGCGACAAGGACGATGTGTCCGGCAACGACATGCTGCTGTGGTGGGGGTCCGATGCGGCGACGAAGCTGGCCGTGCTCTACCTGGATTCGTTCGGGAACCCGCGCAAGTTCGCCCGGACGGCGCGTGCCGTCGGCCGCACCATGCCGATCCTGACCGTGAACGCGGGCCGGTCCGCGGCGGGCCGGCGCCTGGCGGCGATGCGCGCGGCGGCACCAGTCCCGCAGCTCACCCGGCAGGCGCTGTTCGAGCAGGCCGGCGTGATCGCCACCGCCAACTTCGGCGAGCTGCTCGACGCCGCGGCGCTGCTGGCCTCGCAGCCGGTGCCCCGCGGGCTGCGGACCGGCGTGGTGTCCAACACCCGCGGTGGCGGGGTACTCGCCGCCGATGCCTGCCACGACGCAGGCCTGCAGGTCGCCAGCCTGGCCGGCGGCACCCGGCGGGCGCTGCGTGATCTGCTCCCCGCCGGTGCCACGGTGGGCGGGCCGGTCAATACCAGCGCGGTGGTCGCGCCCGGTCACTTCAGCCGGTGCCTGGAGCTCGTCGGTGCCGACCCGGGCGTCGACGCGATCCTGGCGCTGACGATCACGACCGCGACCAGCGAGCTGGTGGCCGAAGTGCGCGCCGCGCGGCTGCCGGTGCCGATCGCCGTGGCGGTGATGGACCAGGTCGAGGCGGTCCGGCTGCTGCCGGGCCTGGGCGAGGACCGGTCCGCCGTGCCCGCCTATGCCTATCCCGAGTCCGCCGCCCGCGCCCTCGGCCATGCCGCGCACTACGGCAGGTGGCGGACGGCCCCGCCGGGACATGTCCCGCACCTCGAAGGGCTGCGCCAGGACCGGGCGGCGGAGCTGCTGGCCAGCTTTCTCGCCGCATCACCGGGGGGTGGCTGGCTGCCCGAGGAGCAGACCGTGGAGCTGTTCGGCTGCTACGGCGTGCCGCTGGCCGACCGCATCGCGGTCACGGACGAGGACGGGGTGATGGCGGCGGCGGCACGGTTCGGCGGCCCGCTGGCGGTCAAGGCGGACCTGCCCGGCCTGGCCCGCAGGAGCGACGCGGGCGGTGTCCTGCTTGATCTGCACGGTGCGGACGAGGCCCGGCGTGCGTTCCGCTCGCTGCGGAAGACCTTCGGGGACCGGCTGGCCCGCGTGATCGTCCAGCCGATGATCACTGGCGGCGTCGAGGTGAGGATCAACGTGCTGCAGGAGCAGGTGTTCGGCCCGCTGGTGCTGTTCGGGCCCGCTGGCGCGGCCGCCGAGGTCCTGACGGACACGGCCGCCCGGCTCGCCCCGCTGACCGAATCGGACGGCGACGACCTGCTGCGCTCCGGCCGGGTCGGGCTGAGCCTGCTCGGACGCCCCGGTACCCCGGCTGCCGACCTTGCCTCGCTGCGGAGCATGCTGCAGCGGGTCTCCCAGATGGCCGACGATCTCCCGCAGATCGCCGAGCTGGAACTCAGCCCGGTCGTCGCCCGCCGCGATGGTGCCGTGGCCGTCGATGGCCGGGTCCGCATCCAGGCCGCGGAGGCCTCCGACGCCTACCTGCGCCAGCTGCACTAGCCCACCGATCAGCATGTGCCCTGTGGCGGCGTGGGGTCAGGCGCCGTTCATCATGTCGTTGAACCTCCTGGTCGCTCCCACCTCATCGGGCCGCAGTGCGTCGCGCCGCGCCCGGGCGCGCTGCACGTACACCTCCACCTCGTCGGTGGCCAGCAGCTCCATCGTCTCGGCCAGGTAGTCCGCCAGGGGCATCGCGCGCGGGTCGTAGCCGAGCATCGACGAGACGTTGATGATGACCGCCGAAGGCTGCTGGCGCAGGTCGGTGATGAGCGCGGAGGTCAGCCGCACGGGCCCGAGGAGGTTGGTGGCCACGATCGACGTCAGCATCGCGTCATCGAGCGACCCGCCAGGGTCGTCGCTGAACATGATCCCGGCGTTGTTGATGACGACGTTCAGGCCTGGATACCCCGCGATCACTTCGGGCACGACGCTCGCAATGCTCGCTGCGTCGGCCACATCCAGCTGCACCGAGCGCATCCCGGGGTTAGCCGCCGTGACCGCGCCCAGCACCGCGGGCCGCCGCCCGGCGATGATGACCTGGTTGCCCCGGCGGTGCAGTTCCTCGGCCAGGCCGCGCCCGATGCCGGAGCCCCCGCCGGTGATCAGGATCGTGTTGCCGCTGAGCTTCACCGGCAGGCCTGCCGCAGGAACGCGTCGTGCTGGCGGCGCACATAGGCCTCGAAGGTCGTCGGCGGGCGGCCCAGCAGCCACGTGAGCACGTTGGGGTTGCCGACGAAGTCGTGGCTGCTGTAGCGCGCGGTGATCGCGCGCAGCACCCGGGCCTGGTGCGTGACCTGCTGCGGATCCGCGTCGCCGACCCATGCCTTCAGGTAGGTGTCGGCGTCGATCTCCCGCACCGCGATGGGCCGGCCCAGCACGCGGGAGATGATGCCGCCCAGCTCGTGTGCCGTGTAGCGGCCCGGTGCCGCCAGCTCGTAGGTGGCCCCGGCATGATGCCCGCTCTCGGTCAGGGCCATGCGGGCGACATCGGTCACGTCCCCCAGGTCCACCAGCGACTGGCGGCGCTCGAGTGACCACGACAGCTCGAACACGCCCTGCTCGAATACGGGCCGGAGCTTCAGCGGCAGCATGTAGTTCGCCGGCTGGAGGATCGTGAACTCCAGGCCCGACGACAGCAGGTGCTCCTCGATGTCGCGCTTGATCTCGTGCTGCACCAGATCGGTCGTGATCGCATGGAGCACCGAGCTGAACACCAGGTGCTTGACGCCCTCGGCGCGGGCCGCGTCGACCACGGCGAAACCCATGGAGCGCTCGCGCGGGTGGGCGGTCGGCCCGACGTGGTACACCTTCTCCACGCCCCGGATGGCCCTGGCCAGTACCGCCGGATCGCTGATGTCGCCTGCCACGATCTCCTGCACGCCCAGGGCCCGCAGGTGCCCGGCCGAAGCCTGCGTCCGGACGCAGGCCCGGACCGGCTGCCCGGCCGCGAGCAGCTTCGGGACGAGCAGCCTGCCCTGGTTGCCATGGGCGGCAGTGACCAGGATCATCTGCTCACCCGGCAGCCGCCGATCCACACGCCGCGGATGTTGCGGGTCGCGGAGATGTCCCGGGTGGGATCGCCGTCAACCAGCAGGAGGTCGGCGCGGCGCCCCGGCGCGATGACGCCCCGGTCGGCCAGGCCGAAGGTGCCCGCGGCCAGCGCGGTCGCCCCCCGCAGCGCCTCGGCCGGTGTCAGCCCGGCATCCACCAGCCGCTCCAGCTCTTCGTGCATCGACTCGCCGTGCGAGACCTGGCACGGGGCCGCGGGGTCGTCGTTCGAGTCGGTGCCAGCCAGGATGACTGACCCGGCACGGTGGAACGTGGCGACGGTCTGCTTCGCGTGCCGGTAGTTCAGCCGGACCGCCGGCACGAACGGTGCCAGCAGGCGCATCGCGAGCTTCCCGCCGATGGCGTGCACCACCCCCTGCATCATGGCCAGGGTCGGGATGATGACGACCGGCCGCTCGGCGAGCAGCGCCTCGATCTCCGGGCCCAGGTCACTGGTCAGGGCGGTGTGGGTGACCACGTCTGCCCCGGCGCGCACCGCCGTCGTCATGGTGGCGGCGCTCACCACGTGAGCGACCGCCATCAGCCCGGCCTCGTGCGCCGCCACGACCAGCGCCGCCACCGTCTCCGCGCCCAGCGCCCTGGTGCCGGGGATCTTGGGGTCCTCGACCAGGATCTTGATCCAGTCCGACCCCTCAGCCACCCGCTCGGCCACGAACCGCGCCGCGTCACCGGGCCCCGTGACGGTGGTCGAGACGGAGAAACCCATCTTCGCGACGAACACCGAACCCGGCGCACTCGCCGGATTGCCGGCGCTCTTCACGGCCGGATGCCCGGGGCCTTTCCCCAGCGCGGCGAGGCTGGCGGGATCCTTGTTGCCCATGTCGAGCAGGGTGGTGACGCCCCACGAGGCCGACGCCTCGAGCTGGGCCACCGTGCCCACATGCACGTGCGTGTCGATCAGCCCCGGCAGCAGCGTGCCCCCGCCGCCGTCAACGATGTCGGCGTCACGCGGGCCGCCGGCCGGCGCGCAGGCCGAGATCATGGCGTCTTCGACCACGACGGTCGCTGGCTCACCCAGCCGCGCCCCGTCAAAGACCCGGACGTTCGTGATAGCTATTGCGGCGCTCACGGTAACCCCTCGCGGGTGCGGTGCTACAGGGCGGGAGCCGGGCCGCCGCTGTGCCGGGCGTACGCGGCGCGGACGGCGGGAACGAGCTTCCCGGCCGCGGCCAGGTCGGCCCGGTCCGCGCGCAGCCTGAGGATGTTGCCGGCGCGCAGATCCGGCGGGACATCGTGGCCACGGGGCGCGATGAGGGCATGGAAATGCGGGTAGTTCTCGCCGAACACCAGGAGGTAGGTCGCCGGTGCCCCGGTGACGTCGGTGACGGCGGCGACGAGATCCCGCGCGCGGCGGCCATACGACGACAGTTCCTCGTCGTCGAGCCCCGTGATCCGCTCAGCGTGCCGCCGGCTCCGCAGAATGCACCAGCCGGGAACGTCGTAGCCGGGCACGACCTCGGCCGCCCAGAGCGGGTCGCGGAACACCACGCAAGCCTCGTCCGCGTCCTCCATGGAGCACAGCAGGCAGTCGTCCATGGTCAGCCGAAGACCGCGACCGTGGCGTTGGCCGGGATATCGTCGCGTACCCGGGCGGTGTCGTTGATGTCGCGCCAGATCTCGTACCCGTTCTCCCGGCAGATCTTGCCGTCACGGCACTGGAACGCGTGCAGCAGGCGCACGCTGACGGTCGTCCCGGGCGGGAACGGGCAGTTGGCGAAGCCGTCGCCGGTGATGGTCCATTCGAAGATGCTGTCGTCGAACACCCATTCCTCGGTGGCGAACCGGTACAAGTTAGTAATCTTGTGGATGTTCATCGAGCCGAAAATTTTGAGATATTCGGCCTTGACGTCCGCGACGTTACGGTGGACCAGGCCGCGGGCCGGCACTTCCCAGACAATATCGTCGGTGTAAACCGAGATCGCCTTGTCGATGGTCTCCGGGGTCTCATTGTGGAAGTGCACCTCAACGGCGGCGAGGTTGCTGGCGATGATCTCCTCGCGTGTGTGCTCCGCTTGCGAAGTCACGGTTACCTCCCTGTCATGGCCTCCGGGGAGGTTACCTGATATATGTGATAACAGCAATGCTCGGACACGCAGCGGCGCGCAAGCTCGCCGCCGCTATCATTGATTCCGGTTCGTCGGCAGGCGGAGAGCGAGGCGACTGGTGGACCCAACTGCGACGACGGTGGTCCGCCCCATCGAATCGCGGTCCGTGGCTGACCAGGTCATGACCGAGCTGCGCCGGTCCATCCTGTCCGGGGCGCTCGAGCCGGGCCGTGAGTTCTCGCTGCGGGAGCTCGCCGAGATGCTCCAGGTGAGCATCATCCCCGTGCGTGAGGCACTGCGGAGCCTGGAGAATCAGGGCCTGGTGCAGATGCGGCCCGGCCGCAGCGCCGTGGTGGCCCCGCTCGACCTGGATGAGCTGCAGAGCATCTACCGGCTGCGGCGCCGGCTGGAGCCGGAGATCGCGCAGCGGTCGTGCCGGCTGCTGGCCGAGGCCGAGCTGGACCGCCTCCATCTGGAGGCCGCCGGCTTCGGTGACCCGCGCCGGACGATGAACGAGATCTACGACGCGCACCACACCTTCCACCTCGCGTTGCTGGCCCCGGCCGCCACCAGCTGGGATCTGCGCATCCTCACCACACTGTGGCGGGCCTCCGAGCGCTATGTCCGCATCGGCTGGGGCATGCTCGACCCGGACCCGCACGAGCATGACCGGCGCAGGCAGCATCACCAGGAACTGGTCGGGGCGTTCCGCCAGCGGGACCCGGAGATCGCGTCGGGCGCGGTGCTGCAGCACCTGACCCGCAACGAGCAGACCGCGCTGCTTGCCCTCGGCCCCAACCACGGCTCGCTAACCCCGGCCGGCTGACGCTCCCCGGACCTGGTCGATGAGGTCGCCGGCGCAGGCCGGCTCACGGTCGCCGGCCCACGCCACGTAGTTGTCCGGGCGGACCAGGACGAGTGCCGCCCCGCGCACCGCCCCGTCCCCGAGGCCGAGAACCTTCAGCGGCACGCCCCTGGCCCGCGCCGCTGACGTGATCGCGCCGGCCGGCCCGCCGCGCCGGGTCGTCACGAGCGTGAAACCGTCACCCAGCTCGTCATAGAGCGACCGTCCGCCGGGCAGCCACGCGTGCGGCAGCAGCGCGCCCGCAACCGGTGAGCCCGCAGCCGGCGGGCCCGCAGCCGCGGCGGCCGGCCCGCCCGCCGCGGTGTCACCGTCCGCGATGACCGGCGACGGCGTGACCCGGACGTCCAGGACCAGGTCGAGGGCGTGGAACTCGGCCCGCTTGGTCGCCTGGATCCGGGCGCCCGCCGCGCGCCGGGCCGACTCACCGGCCGCGCTGTCGTCATCGAGGCCGGCGGCGAGCAGTTCGGGTGAGGTCACTCCCATGTTCGCGGTGGCCTCGCGGATCACCCGCTCCTGAATCGGCCGGCGCTCGATCTCATAACTGTCCAGCAGCGCGGGGCCCGCCCAGCCGTCCAGCGTGGCGGCGATCTTCCAGCCGAGGTCCACCGCGTCACCGAGCCCGGTGTTGAGCCCGTGCCCGCCGAACGGCGGGTTGAGATGAGCCGCGTCCCCGGCCAGGAAAACGCGGCCCTGGCGCATCCGGTCGACGATCTGCATGCGCGCCGTCCACGGATCGGTGGACAGCACGGTCGCGCCGGCCGGGATCCCGGCCGCGGCGTCGATGATCCGCCCGGCCTCACGTTCACCGGTGGCGGGATCAACGCCGAACGCGATGATCCACCAGGTGCCCGCCGTATCGAGCGGGCCTGCCAGCGCGGGCGCGTCGGGATTGATGATCCAGTAGTGGACGGCCGGGCCGTGCCGGACGTGCGCCTGCAACCCGGGCGCCCGGAAGACCATCCCGAAGTTCGGCCGCAGCGCGTGATCGCCCGCGTACGCGGCGCCGATCCGCTCCCGCACCGTGCTGCGCGGGCCATCGCATCCGATCAGGTAGGAGCCCGCGACGACAGTGCGCTGGCCACCCGCGGCGACGCAGACCCGGACCCCGCCGGCGTCCTGCCCGACGCCGGTGACCGTGGCCCCGGTCGCCAGGGTGCACGAGGGCAGCTCACGCACCACATCCCGCAGCAGTTCCTCCAGGACGTACTGCGGTGCCTGCTGGCCGAGCTCCGGGAACCGGTCGCCGTCGGGCACCAGGCCCAGTACCCCGGTGAACCGCGAGAGCTCCCGCCCGGCGAGCGAGGTGCAGAACACGACGTCCTGCGACCATGAGGGCGCCAGGGGCGCACGCTCGCGCAGCCGGTCCGCGATTCCCCACCGGCGCAGGTGCTCCATCGACCGCACATTGACCGTCTTGCAGCGCGGGCGCGCATGGGACACCGCCGTGCGCGGCTCGACGACCAGGCACCCGATGCCCCGGCGGCCCAGCTCGATCGCGGCGGCCAGCCCCACCGGGCCGCCGCCCGCCACGATGACCTGCGCCGACGCGGGCAGCTCAGCGGTCACGCCCGGCGCATCGGGCGGCATCAGCCCGCCGCGCCGTGCCGTCCCCGCAGCTCGCACTCCCCGGCGAAGGCGAGCTGGCGCAGGTGCAGTGCATATCCCAGGATGTGATGGTCGATGCTGTGCCCGGTGGCACGGGCGATGCTCGCATCCACGAACGGGGCGCCGGTCAGCATCTTGGCGAACTGCTCGACGTTCGCCGGCGCGGCGTCCCACAGGGCATCAAACTCGGCGAGCTCGTTGTGAACCGGGACCCGGATGCGGGGCGCGACATCGGGCAGGTGCTCCTGCGGCCAGTCCGGCGCCTGGATCAGCTCGCGGACCGGCACCGGCGCATACGACGCGTGCGCACGCTCGATCCCGGCGGCCGTGCGGGTGAACTCCGGCCCGAACATCACCTGATCCCGCTGGTCGTACGGCAGGTCAACCGTCGCGTCCGGCGGGAGCGACGCGAGCGCGTAGGCCGGCCCCCCGGCCCGGATAACGGCACCCATGCCGGTGACCGACAGCCCGAGCAGGCGGAAGCCGGGGCTGGCCGCGGCGATCATCGCGGCGATCATCCCCCCGATGGAATGACCGAGCAGGATGACCCCGTCGGCGGCGCAGCCCGCGGCCGCCTGCGCGATCGCCGCGGCCAGCAGCTCAGCGTGCCGGCCGAACGTGTTGCCGTCCGGCTCGAGGGCTGAGCTCCCGCCGTAGCCGGGCCGGTCGAAGCTCACCACGCAGTAGCCCAGGCCGGCGGCGAGATCCATGAACGAGCCGTGGTCTGAGCCCGCGACATCGAAATACCGCGCGTTGTACGTCCCGCCGTGCAGGGCGGCGATCAGCGGCCTGCACGGGCCCGGCCGCGGCCCGGCAGTCAGGGCCGAGATCGTCTGCCCGTCCACCGTGAACTCGGTCGTGCCACGTTCGTCTGCCATCGGTATCTCCTCGTCAGGGGCAACTCGTCGGGGGGCAAGTCGTCAGGGGCAAGTCGTCAGGGAGCAAGTCGTCAGGGGTCGATGAGCGGGGCGGCGAAAGAATGGCGCATCTCCCCGATCCCGTCGGCCCAGGTCACCAGCTCGTCGCCGACCTGCAGCAGGAGCGGCGGCGTGCGGGCCCAGCCGATGCCGCTCGGCGTGCCGGTGAAGATCAGGTCACCAGGCAGCAGGGGCACGACCCCCGAGAGGAACTCGACCAGCCGGGGGATCGGGAAGATCATGTCGCTGGTGCGGCCGTGCTGCATCTTCTGCCCGTTCACCAGGCACCCGAGCGCGATATCGCCGGGATCGGGAAACTCGTCGGCCGTCACGAGCGCCGGGCCGATTGGCGCGAAGCCGGTGAACGACTTGCCCATGCTGAACTGCTGCGGCGGCGGGCCGGCGGTCTGCAGCTCGCGTTCGGAGAGGTCCTGGCCCGCGGTCAGGCCGGCGATATAGTCCCAGGCCCGCCCGGCGGGCACCCGCTCGGCCCGGCGGCCGATGACCGCGACGAGCTCGGCCTCGAAGTCGACCGACCCGGCCGGCCGTGTGATCGCACCGCGCGGGCCGGTGACGCAGGCCGGGAACTTCGTGAACACCATGGGCCGCTCGGGCAGCGCCAGCCCGGCCTCGTCAGCGTGATCGCGGTAGTTGAGCCCGATCCCGAACACCTGTGGCGGGCGCGGGACCGGCGGGCCCAGCCGGCCTGGCTCGATCGCGAAGGCCGCCGGGCCGTCATAGGCCCGGGCCCAGCCGCAGAAGGCGTCCCACACCTCGTAGGCCGGCTGGACGGCGGCGGGGAACCTGCCGCCGCTGGCCGTCTCGACATCGACCCCGCCGTCTGGTCCCACGCCCAGCGTGAGCCGTCCCGCGACGTTGTAGATGCGCACGTCTCGTTCCTCTTCCCGGGCGTGGTCAGGCGCTCTCGTCGGCGGCATCGATGCCGGCGTGGCCTGGGCGTGTGCGGTCACCCGCCGACTCGCAAGTCAGCCCCGCCGACTTGCAGGTCACCCTAGCTGATATATGTGATAACGGGCAATGGCGTGGTGCAGGCGGCGTGACAGGCCCCGGCCTGGCCGGGGAGGCCCGCGCCGTGGGCCGGGGCGCCCGTGATTACGCGGCGGCGCAGCCGGCGGCAACCTGATGGCCGTGCCTATTCAGGGCGTCCGCGCGGAGTTGCCCGCGGTGACCGGCCGGGGACCTTCGGCCCTGCTGTCCTGGCCCGGTGGCGCGCACGATGGCCTGATCGCCGGCTGACGCGAGGGAGGTGGCGGCCCCGATGAACAGGCCCGGTTCCGCGGGCGGTCACGGCCCGCACGACTACGACGTGCTCGTGATCGGCTCGGGTTTCGGCGGCTCCGTGACCGCGCTGCGGCTCACCGAGAAGGGTTACCGGGTGGGCGTGCTGGAGGCGGGACGCCGGTTCGCGGACGCCGATTACCCCCGCACGTCGTGGCACGCCCGCACGTTCTTGTGGGCACCGAAGCTCGGCTGCCAGGGCATCCAGCGGATCCACCTGCTGCGGGATGTGATCATCCTGGCTGGTGCCGGCGTGGGCGGGGGCTCGCTGGTGTACGCGAACACGCTGTACCGGCCGCAATCGGATGCTTTCTACGCCGATCAGCAGTGGGCGCATATCACCGACTGGCGGGCTGAGCTCGCGCCGTACTACGACCAGGCGGAACGGATGCTCGGCGTGGTCGAGAACCCGACCATGACGCCGTCGGACGAGGTCATGAAGCAGGTGGCCGAGGATATGGGCGTGGGGCACACGTTCGGGATGGCCCGGGTCGGGGTGTTCTTCGGCCGGGAAGGCCGCAAGGAGCCCGGCACCGAGGCCGCCGACCCCTACTTCGGCGGCGCGGGCCCGGTGCGCCGGGGGTGCCTGGAGACCGGGGAATGCATGACCGGCTGCCGCCATAACGCGAAGAACACGCTGGTCAAGAACTACCTGTACCTGGCGGAGAGAGCCGGTGCGACCGTGCGCCCGCTGACCACCGCGGTCGCAGTCCGGCCACTGGAGCGCGGCGGCTATGCCGTGGACACCGTCCGCACCGGCACCTGGCGGGCCAGGCCCGCCGCACGCTCCCTGACCGCCGGGCACGTGGTGTTCGCGGCGGGGACCTGGGGCACGCAGCAGCTTCTGCACCGGATGAAGGCGGCGGGCGCGCTGCCGCAGGTCTCCGCCAGGCTGGGCGTCCTGACCCGGACAAATTCCGAGGCGCTCGGGGGCGCGCTGACCCGGATGCGCAACCGTCAGGAGCACGACTTCACCCGGGGGGTGGCCATCACCTCGTCGATCCACCCGGATGAGCACACCCACATCGAGCCTGTCCGCTACGGCAAGGGCTCGAACGCCATGGGGCTGCTCAGCACGCTGATGACCGACGGGGGCGGGCCGGTCCCGCGCTGGGTGAAGTGGATCGCCGGGGCCGCGTCCCATCCGGGCCGGCTCTTCTCGCTCTACGGGGGCATGAACCACTGGTCTGAGCGGGCCGTCATCGGGCTCACCATGCAGACGCTGGACAACTCGATCACGGTGTACCCGAAGCGGACCAGGCTCGGCCGGACCAAGCTGACCTCCAGGCCCGGGCATGGCACGCCCAGCCCGACCTGGATTCCCGTCGCCAACGAGACGATGCGCCGCCTGGCGGCCAGGATCGGCGGCTTCCCGCTGAACAGCGTCGGGGAGATGGCTGATATCCCGATGACGGCCCACCTTCTCGGCGGCTGCGTCATCGGTGACTCACCGGGAAGCGGGGTCATCGACCCCTACCATCGCGTGTACGGGCATCCCGGACTGCACGTGGTCAACGGTTCCGCCATCTCGGCGAACCTGGGCGTCAACCCGGCGCTGACGATCACGGCCCAGGCGGAGCGGGCCATGGCGCTGTGGCCGAACCGGGGCGAGAGTGATCCCAGGCCCCCGCTCGGCGCCGCCTACCGCCGCGTCACCCCCGCGGCGCCGCGCAGCCCGGCCGTGCCGCCATCGGCCCCCGCAGCGCTGCGGCTGCCGATCGCGGAGATCGGCTGACAGGCCGCGAATTCCCATGGCCAGCGGGCCCTGCAGCGCTTCCCCGGACGCCGTTAACTGTCCCGGCGCGGGCCCTTCAGCCCCGCCGCCGCGGCGGCGGTGTCGACGGCGAGCCTGGTCAGGCGGGCGTACTCATCGCCCCTGACCAGCGGGAGGTCATGATCCGCGTCGATCTCGATCACGTGTGCGCGCAGCGCCCCGGCGAGCTGCCGCTGCTTGGCCGGGCGCACCAGCCGGTCGCGGGTGGTGATCAGCATGGCCGCGGGCAGGCCCAGCTGGCCGGCCCACGGCTCGGCGTCGTAGCGGCTCAGCGCGTGCCCCGCGTCGGTGAGTTCGCGGGCCAGCCCGCGGCGGAACTCGGCGGCGAGCCAGGGCCGGTAGACATCGAGTTCCGGAGACTCCTCGATGGCCTGGCGGAGGGCCCGTTCGACAAACCCGGTGCCGGTTCCGAGCCGCAAACCCAGCTCCATGACGGGCAGCAGGCGCCAGATCATCCGCTCGCGGGCGGTGTGGTGCCATTCAAGCGCCGTGGCCTGCATGACCAGCGCCTGCACCCGGCCAGGGTGCCGCCGGGCCAGCAGCAGCCCGACCGGGCCGCCCATCGAGTATCCGGTCACGACAACGGGCCCGGCCCCCAGCTGGCCCAGGAGCGCGGCGGCGTCGTCGGCGCAGTCCTCGAGGCTGAACGGCTCCGTGGACCGCATCCCGCGCCCGTGACCGCGCAGATCCATCGCGATGACCCGGTAGGCCTCGGCCAGCCGGGCGTAGACCGGGAAGAAGTTCAGGTCAGCACTGGCGGTCCAGCCATGCAGGAGCAGCACAGCGGTATCCCCGGGGGTGCCGCCGGAATCGCGGGCGAACACCTCGCCCCGGCCGGGCAGGTTGATCACCCGGCCGGGCGGGAGCCATGGCGGCAGCGGTGCCAGCGACGCGCTGCGCTCCGCAGGCTGGGCGGGCGGGACGGCGTGGCCCGGGCGGACGGGGTGGCGGGCCTGCTGCCCTGTCTGCCTGATCGCCGGATGCGCGGCCAGCCATGCCACGGCCGCGGCCGTGGTCGCCGCTGCGGTCACGGCCAGGGCCCGCGTCCTCCTGATCTCCCTCACCCGTCTTATTTAGCCAGCGGGAAGCCGCGGCAGCAAGCGCCGCAGCAACCAGCGGGAAGCCGCCAGCCAGCAAGAAGCCGCCGCCAGCCCCGGCGGCCGAGGGTGGCCCCCGCTGGCCATGATCCTGTGCACCGAGTGCGGTATGGCGGCACCCCTTGCACAAGATCACGGGATCCGGCTCGTGCGGCGGCGTCCCGGCTCGCCCGCGGGGGCGGGGGGTGGGGGCGTCGGCGGGGGGGTGGGGGGAGGTGAGGGGGCGGGTTACCAGGGGTCAGGGGGAAGCGGCGCTCCCAGGTGCGCCCGCGGATGACGAGGCCGGCTGCGGGGAGTCGGATCCGCGGCCGGGATCACGGGCAGCACCAGGCGTGTCCCGGCCGGCCCGAGCCGCAGCTCCGCGGCAGCCGGGCATGGCGTCGGCGAGATCATCGGCCACATCGCGTTGGACGCCGGAGTCATCCTGCCTGCCGGGACCTTCGACTCTGACCGCCAGCCCGGCGCTGCAACACGCTGGAGCGACAATCATGCGCGCGGTGCACGGTAACCGCGCCACGCCGGGAAGGTGGCGGGCCTGTGCCTGGCGGGGAGCGGGGTCTGACGGTCGCGGTGACCGGGCCGACCGGCACGTTCGGGTTCGGGCTGATACCCCTGCTCGAGGCCGACAACCGGGTCGCGCGGATCGTGGGCATTGCCCGGCGTCCCTTCGACCCGGCCGCCTATGGCTGGACGAAGATGACCTACCACCGCGGGGATGTCCGCGACCCGGAGGCCCTGCAGGCTGCGTTCGGCGATGCCGACGTGGTGGTCCACCTGGCGTTTCTCGTGACCGGCGCGGCGTCACGTGAGGTGATCCAGTCGGTCAACGTCGAGGGCACGCTGAACGCCTTCCGTGCGGCCGCGGCCGCCGGTGCCCGCCGTTTCGTCTACTCCTCCTCCGTCGCGGCCTACGGCTTCCACCCCGATAACCCGGTCGGCATGACCGAGGACTGGCCCGTCCGGGCCGCCGCCCGGTTGTTCTACGCCCAGGAGAAGGCTGAGCTCGAGGGCCTGCTGCGGGACGAGGCGTCGGCCCGGGCCGCCGGCCCGGCCTTGTACCTGCTGCGCCCGTGCATCGTGGCGGGCCCGCACGCGGTGGGTGCGAAGGGGCAGCTTCCCGGCGCGCTGGCTCCGCTGGGCCGCTGGCTGGCCGGGTGGCCTGGCCGGCTTCTGGTGCCCGTGCCGGTACTGGTGGCCGCGCTGCCGCTGCAGCTGGTGCACGAGGAGGACATGGGGCAGGCGCTGCTGCTGTGTGTCGTCGCCGCCGGGCCGCCGGGCGCCTATAACATCGCGGCCGACGGGATCCTCACCGCAGCCGACATCGCCCGTGAGGCAGGCCTGCTCCCGCTGCCCCTTCCGGCGCGGCCCGCCCAGGCCGCGGCGCTGGCCATGACCGCCCTGCCTTTCCTGCCGCCCGTCGCGCAGTGGGTGGAAGCAGCCAGCCATCCGGCGATCATGGACACGACCCGGGCGAAGCGCGACCTGGGCTGGGCGCCGCGTTTCACCGCCCTCGAGGCGCTGCGGGACACTCTGGGGTGACGGTCACGCGTCCCGTCCGCAGTGCGTAATTAGCCGGGTTCGCGGGTGCGTCCGGGCTCGCCTATATGTCGCATTAGGTGATAGAGTGACTACGTAACGTAATCCCTGACCCCGAGCTTCTCCCTCACCTGGGCGGGAGGAATCCGCGTGGCGTACAGGCCGATCCTGCTCGTCGAGGACAACCCTGACGACGAGGCGCTGACCTTGCGTGCCCTCCGGAAGAACGGGGTGCTCAACCCGGTCACCGTGGCCCGTGACGGTGCCGAGGCCCTGGAGATGCTTCTCGGGGGCACGCCCGATAGCCAGACGCTCCCTGGTCTCATCCTTCTCGACCTGAAGCTTCCCAAGATTGACGGGCTGGACGTGCTGCGCCGCCTCCGGGCCGATGAGCGGACCCGGCTCCTCCCCGTCGTCATCCTCACCGCCTCCCGCCAGGAAGAAGACATCCTGGCCGGCTACCGGGGCGGCGCCAACGCGTACGTGCGCAAGCCGGTGAGCTTCGCTGAATTCGCCGACGTGGTCGGCACGATCGGCGTCTTCTGGCTGCTGCTCAGCGAACCCCCGCCCGACCTCCGGCTGCCGCCTGGCGCACTCACTCGGGATGAGGATCCCCGCTGGCCGGCCGCGAAAGGCCGCATCCATGAGTGACGGGCAGCGCAGCACCGCGCCCCCTGGTCCCGGGCAGGCGCATAACCCGTCCGGAGAGGCGGCGGATCCGGCGGGGCGGGGCACGCTCCGGATTCTCATCCTGGAGGACAACCTGGCCGATGCCGAGCTGGAGCAGCGTCTGCTGTCGAAAGAGGGCCTCGACTTCACCGCCCGCGTCGTGGACACGGAGGACTCCTACGTGCTGCAGCTCGCCGCGTTCGGCCCGGACGTGATCCTGGTCGATTTCTCGCTGCCCGGCTTCTCCGGCGAGGCGGCCGTGCAGATCGCACGCACGCAGCGCCCGGACGTCCCCGTCATCGTGCTGTCCGGGGTCATCGGCGACGAGGCGGCCGTCGAGCTGATCAGGCAGGGGGCCACCGACTACATCCTGAAAGACCGGCCCGCCCGACTGGTGCCGGTCATCCGCCGGGCTCTCGCCGAGGCTGAGCAGCGTGCGCGGGTGGCCCGGCTGGAGGCTCATCTTCAGCGGGCACAGCACATGGAAAGCATCGGCCGGCTAGCAGCTGGCGTGGCTCACGAATTCAACAATCAAGTCGGGGTCATGCTCGGCTACGCAGCCTTCATCCGCGACGAGGCCACCCGGAAAACCGCGCAGGGTGCCTGCTATGAGGGCTGGGAGGGCGTCATCCGCGACGCCGAGGAGATCGAGCGGGCCGGCCAGCGGGTCACCAGGCTCGTGCACCAGCTGCTCGCGGCCGGGAGCCGTGAAGTGATCCGGGCCGAGCTCATCGACCTCAACCAGCTCGTCGACGGGATAGACGAGCTGCTGGGGAGCACGCTCGGGGGGAGCATCGAGTTCCGGACGCACCCGTCCGCGCGGCTCTGGCCAGTCATGGCGGACCCGGGCCAGGTCGTTCAGATCATCCTGGACCTGGCCCTGAACGCCCGGGACACCATGCCGGACGGGGGGATCTTCTCGATCGAGACGCAGAACGTGACGATCAGCCAGGGCAAGGCCACAGAACTGGCACTGGCCACGGGAGCCTACGTGTGCCTGACCGTCCGGGACAGCGGCGCGGGAATGCCGCCGGAAATCCTGGAGCACGTGTTCGAGCCCTTCTACACCACCAGGCCCTTCGCCAAAGGCGGCGGGCTCGGCCTGGCCAGTGCCTATGGCATCATCCGCCAGCTGGGCGGGACGGTCGAGGTCACGTCGGTGCCCGGCGCCGGGACGACTGTCGTCATCTGGCTGCCCGCGGACACCAGCCAGCCTGCGACCGCACCTGGGGGGGACCATGGGCGCGCCCAGCCTGAACCCGCACGCTGACGCGGGGCACGGTGATGCGGGAGAGCCTGCCGGGCGCCTGGCGGCCATCGTGGAATCCTCCGACGACGCGATCATCTGCGCGAGCCTGGACGGGGCCATCACGGCCTGGAACAGCGGTGCCGCGCGCATGTACGGCTACACGGCGGACGAGATGACTGGGCGGACCATGGGTGATCTCTACCCGGCCGAACGGGCCGGTGAGCTGGCGCCGAGCCTCGCCCGGCTGCGGCGCGGCCAGCGGATCCGCCATCATCAGATCACGCATGTCCGCAAGGACGGCAGCCTCCTGGACGTCTCGTTCTCCGCCGCCCCCGTCAGGAACACCGGCGGCGCGGTAACCGGGGCGGTCATCGTGAACCGGGACGTGACCAGGCTCAACCGCGCCGAGGACGACCTCGGGACGCTGGCCGACAGGATGCGGCACAGCCAGCGGATGGAAACCGTGGGCCAGCTGACGGGCGGGCTGGCCCACGATTTCAACAACCTGCTCGGCGCCATCATGGGCTACGCGGAGCTGGCCGCCGGGGCCACGGCCGACCGGCCCGCGGTCCGGGCTGATCTGGAGCAGATCCAGGCTGCGGCGGATCGTGCCAGCCGGCTGACCAGGGAACTGCTCATCTTCAGCCTGCGGGATACCGGCCGGCCGGCCATGCTCGACCTGGGCGACGTGGTGGACGGCGTCCGCGAGCTGGCCACGGCCAGCGTGGGCAGCCGTGTCGAGCTGCGGTTCGCGCTGGCCGCCATGGCGCTGCCCACGGTGGCCGACCGCGGTGACCTGGAGCAGGTACTGCTCAACCTGGCCGTCAACGCCCGCGATGCGACCCCTCCCGGGGGCACGGTGACCATCAGCACGGGAACTGCGGAGCTCCCCGTAGGGCACGCGGGGACGGCCCGTGATGTACCGCCCGGCCGTTACGTGGAACTAGCCGTCAGCGACACGGGAACCGGCATGAGCGCGGACGTGGCCGCCCGGATCTTCGAGCCCTTGTTCACCACCAAGGACCCTGGCCACGGGACGGGCCTGGGCCTGGCCGCCGTCTGCGAGGCGGTCACCCGGGCCGGCGGTGCGGTCAGCGTGGATACCGTGGAAGGCGCGGGAACCACCGTCCACGTCTATCTCCCGGCCGCCGACATCCCGGCGCCCGGCCCCCCGCCGGAGGGCGACGGGGACCTTGAGACGATCCTGGTGGTCGACGATGAGCCCGCGATCCTGCGGAGCACGGTCCGGGCCCTGCGCAACCATGGTTATTACACCCTCGAGGCCGAAACCGGAGAGGACGCGCTGTCGCTGGCGTCCTGCCACGATTTCCAGCTCCTGCTGACCGACTCGGTCATGCCGCGCATGTCCGGTTCCGAGCTCGCGGCACTCGTCCGCGAGCTGAAACCTGGTGTGCCGGTGCTGCACATGTCCGGCTACCACTCGCAGGCCCTGGGCCAGGCCCGGATAGCGGACCAGACGGTCGGGCTCCTGGAGAAGCCGTTCACCGCGGAGGCGCTGCTGAAAACGGTGCGCAGCACGCTCGACGCGCGAAAGCGTGACGGCCCGCAGGAAGGCGCGAACTGATGACTTCTGGTATCCGGCCGGCCCGGGGGATGGCGGGCATGGATGTCGCCGATGACAGGCTCGCGGGGCTGCTCGAGGCGGTTCCGGACGCGATCGTGTGCGTGGACGGCCGCGGCCGGATCACGCTGGTCAATGCGCAAGCTGAGCGGCTGTTCGGGTACCGCAGGGACGAGCTTGTCCACCAGCCGGTGGAGATGCTCGTCCCGGAGGCCGAACGTGATGCCCATCGCGGCTACCGGGCCGGTTACCTCGCTGATCCCCGCCCCCGGCCGATGGGGACCACCAGCGACCTGGCGGGGCGCCGCAAGGACGGCACCACCTTCCCGGCTGAGATCTCCCTGTCCGCAAGGGATACCGGTGAGGGCATCGTGGTCACCGCCGCGGTGCGTGATGTGAGCGAGCGGCTGGAGATCCTGGCGGAACGGGAGCGGATGAGGGCCCAGGCCGAGCGGGCCAAGCTGGAAGAGCAGCTGAAACAGTCGCAGCGGCTGGAAAGCCTCGGCCAGCTCGCCGGCGGGGTGGCCCATGACTTCAACAACCTGCTCGGAGTCATCTCGAACTACGCCGCCTTCGCCGCAGACGACGTCACCAAAGAACTGACGCCCGCCCGCCGCCAGGATGTGCGGGAGGACATCGCCCAGATCCAGCGGGCCGCCCAGCAGGCCGCCGGCCTGACGCAGCAGCTGCTGGCCTTCGCGCGGCACGAGATCATCCAGCCGCGGGTGCTGAACCTCAACGACATGGTGACCGGCGTCGAGCACCTCCTCGTCCGCACCCTCGGCGAGCACATCGAGCTGATCACCGATCTGGCCAGCGGCCTGAGCCCGGTGCTGGCCGACCCGGGCCAGATGGAACAGGTCCTGATCAACCTGGCGGTCAACGCCCGCGACGCGATGCCCGGCGGCGGGAAGCTGACCATCCAGACCGCGAACACCGGTATCGACGCCGCCGCGGCGAGCCAGGCTCACCTGCCTCCCGGCCAGTACGTGGCCCTGAAGGTGGGCGACACCGGCACCGGGATGTCCCGGGACGTGCTGGACCAGGCGTTCGACCTGTTCTTCACCACCAAGGGCCGGGACGAAGGATCCGGACTCGGGCTGGCCTCGGTCCACGGGATCATCACCCAGGCCGGCGGCCGGGTGCAGATCTGGTCCGAACCCGGCCTCGGCACCACCGTGACCGTTCTGCTGCCGGTTACCGAGCAGAATGCCCACGATGTCCCGCCGCCGCACGCCGAAGCCCACCGCGGTCACGGCGAGACCGTGCTCGTCGCCGAGGACGAACCCGCCATGCGCGAGGTCACCCGCCGGATCCTGGCCCGTAACGGCTATCACGTGGTCGCGGTGGCCACCGGCCGAGAGGCCCTGGCCGCCCTCACCACCCGTCTGGAGCACATCGACGTGCTGCTCACCGACGTCATCATGCCCCAGATGCAGGGCAGGGAACTCGCCGACAAGATCCGTATCCTCCAGCCTGCCGCCCAGGTGCTGTACATGTCCGGCTATACCCAGGGCCTGCTCGGCTCCCAGGGGGTCCTCGAACCCGGATCCCACCTCATCGAGAAACCATTCTCCGAAACCAGCCTGCTGGCCGAGATGCACGAAATCCTGAGCGCCCATGACTGACAATTCCGGCTCGGCAACTGAGGCGCCCCGGGCCCGGGCCCAGCCCGGTGGGCGCGGCGGCGGGGCCGCCGATTCGCTGGTGGCCGGCCCTCCCGGGCCAGAACAGGTCTACACCCCGGCCAGATCGGACCGCCCGTACCGGCTCATCGTGGAGGCCATGAGCGAGGGTGCCGCCACTGTCTCCTCCCGGGGCGTCATCCTTTCAGTGAACCCCGGCCTGGCCGCGATGACCGGGCGCGCCGCCAGGGGACTGGTCGGGACGCCGGTGCTGGGCCTGGCCGTTGGCGCTTGCCGGGGCGCGTTCAGCCGCCTGCTTGACGTGAGCGCCGGCCACAGCGCCCGCGGCGAGCTGGAGGTGACCGGGCCGGAAGGCACGACCGTCCCGGTCCTGCTGGCGGTCAGCGGCTTCGACCTCGACGGCATGCTCGTGAGATGCCTGGTCCTCACCGATCTGTCCGCCCAGCGCGCCGCGGAACGCCGGGTGGCCGAGGCTCACGAGGCGGTGCGCGAGCAGAACGCCTTCCTGGAACAGGCCCAGGAGACGGCCGGACTCGGCTGGTGGACCTGGGATCTGAAGCGGGACGGCACGCTCACCTGGTCCCCCGCAGCCCACCGGATCTTCGGGCTGACCCGGGACCAGTTCGACGGCAAGTCGGAAACGTTCACCCGCCTCGTGCATCCGGACGACGCGCCGCGGGTCTCGGAGGCGACTACCGCGGCGCTGGAAGGCGGTGCGCCCCTCTCCATCGAGCACCGGATCGTCCGGCCTGACGGCGCCGTCCGCTGGGTGCTGCGCAGCGCGGTCGTGGAGCGGGACAGTGCGGGCATGCCCCGGCGGATGCTCGGGATCTGCCAGGACATCACCGACCGGAGACGAGCCGAGGACGAGGTCCGCGCCGCGGCCGCCTACAACCGGAACCTGATCGAGGCCAGCCCGGACCCGCTGGTCACCATCGGCCCGGAGGGCGTGATCACCGACGTCAACGCCGCCACCGAGCAGGCGACCGGCCGCGGGCGGGCCGAGCTGGTCGGGACGGAATTCAGCGACTACTTCACCGATCCGGCCCGGGCCCGGGCGGGCTACCAGCAGGTCTTCCGGGATGGCAGCGTGCGTGACTACGCCCTGGAACTGCGCCACCGTGACGGGCACGCCATGCGGGTGCTGTACAACGCCTCGCTCTACCAGGACGAGTCCGGCCGTGCGCTCGGGGTCTTCGCCGTCGCCCGCGACGTTACACAGGTCAGGCTCGCGCAGGAGGCGCTGCGCGAGTCCGAGGGGCGGCTCCGCGCCCTGTTCGACAACGCCCCGGTCGGTATCGACGACATCTCGCCCGTCGGCGAGATCATCCGGGTCAACCCCCGCTTCTGCGAGATCACCGGGTACACCGCCGGTGGGCTGCGATCGATGCGCATCGAGGACATCGTGCACCCTGACGACCTCGCCGCCTATCACGACGGCACGCGGCGGCTCCTGTCCGGCGAAATCGGCACGCACGCGATGGAGAAGCGCTTTCTGAGGAAGGATGGCGGCGTCGTCTGGACGGAGGCGCACCGGGCGGTGGTCCATGATCCGGACGGGTCCCCGCTGCTGATCGTCGGGGTCGTGCGCGACATCACTGCGCAGCGCCACGCCGAAGCGGAGGTCCGGCAGCTCAACACCGAACTCGAAGGCCGGGTCGAGCAGCGCACGAGGGAGCTGGAGCGGGCGAACAAGAATCTGGAGGCGTTCACCTACTCGGTATCTCACGACCTGCGTGCGCCCCTGCGGGCCCTCAACGGGTTCAGCGACGCGCTGCTCGAGGACTGTGGCGACCAGCTCAGCGACACCGGCCGCGGCTACGCCGGGAGGATCCAGGCGGCCAGTGAGCGGATGGCCGCGCTCATCGATGACCTGCTGCACCTGTCGCGGGTCTCGCGCGCCGACCTGACCGTGGTACCGCTCGACCTCAGTGCGCTGGTCGAGGCGATCGCCGCTGAACTCAGGTCCCGCGACCCGGACCGCCGGGTCCGCTTCACCATCCAGGAAGACGTCCTGGTGACCGCGGACCGTACTCTCATCCGCACCGTCGTCCAGAACCTGGTCGAGAACGCCTGGAAGTTCACCGCCCCGCGCGAGACGGCCACCATCGAGTTCGGGGCCAGGCCCGCCGGGGACGCCCGGGTGTGCTGCTTCGTGCGCGACAACGGCGTCGGGTTCGACCCCGCCTACGCGGGCAAGCTGTTCCAGCCGTTCCAGCGGCTGCACGCGGTCAGCGAGTTTCCCGGCACCGGCATCGGCCTGGCCAGCGTGAGGCAGATCATGGAACGCCACGGTGGCCAGGTCTGGGCCGAGAGCAAGGTCGGGGAGGGGGCGACCTTTTACTTCACCCTCGCAGCGGCCGGCGCGCGGGCCTCCGGTGAACTGCCTGAGCATCACGTCGAACAACGGTGAGCCTGGCAGCGGGTTGCGTTTTTTGCGCGACCTTCCGCCAGCCCCACGTCCGGTAGGCCGCCTGGGCGCTCGAAGCAGCCGGCAGAACGGTGAGCGTCGCCCGTTCCTCGGGCCGGTCTTTGAGCAGCAGATCATGCATGGCCCGGGCGGTGCCCTGCCGTCTCCATCGCGGCCGGACCAGTAATTCAACGAGGGCAAAAGTGCGGCCGGGATTCTCGGTGGTTATCCCGGCGGGTAGCGGAGCTGTGAGGTTGTTCCACCACGGGGTGGAAGGCTGAAGGGTGACGCCGAAGGCCAGGCCCGCCAGGCCGGTGCCGTCGCGGGCTTCGACCAGGGCGAAGCCTGGCTGACGGCGCTGGGCCTGGAAGCGCTCAGCGAACAGGGCGGCGTGCTCGCCGCCCATTCGTACGGGGGCTCGGCGTAGACCTCTGCATAGAGCGCCCGGTACTCATGAATGTGGGAGGCTGCCTGATCACCGTCCAGCAAGCGGGGCACAATGCGCGCGGCCGGCATTACAGGTCGCCGAGCCGCGCTGGCGCGGCGTGGGGTGGTGTGGTGTGCAGTTGCGTCACCCGCGGTCGTTCTCGGCGAAGACCTCCAGGGCGATCTGGTAGGAGTCGAATGCGCGTGCGGCGCCGGCGTAGGCCTCCAGGTGGATGAACAACTCGACGATCTCGTCCCGGGTGACGCCGCTGTTGAGGGCGATCCGCAGCTGCCCGCGCAGCGGTTCGCGGGTGCCCAGGGTGGCCGCGATGGTCACCGAGACCAGTGCCCTGACGTGATCGTCCAGGCCGCCGCGGCTCCAGGAATCACCGAACGTGTGCTCGGTGGCCAGACGCCGGAAGTCCGCGCCCGACGTCGGCTCACCGGGCCCCAGCGGGAGGACCAGCGGCTGGCCGAGCAGCCTCCCGGCCGTGTCGAGGGCGCGCTGGTAAGCACCGTCCGTGCCCGGCGGTTCGGCGGCCGGGCCGTCCTGGCCTGGCTCGCCGGCCCGGGATCCAGTCATGATGACCTCACTTTCCTCATGCCGTCACAGGTGCGGGAAGAGCGCGATGAGAACGGAGAGCGTCACAACCGAGCCTACGGTCGAGAACAGCAGGGTCGTCCCGGCAACCGGGGGGTTCACGCCGTAGCCGACGCCGAGCAGCACCCCGAAGAAGCCGGCCGGGATCGCCAGCAGAACCAGCGTCTCCTCCTCGAGTTCCCCGGTCAGGCCGGCGACGCGCACCGCGACGAAGGCGATGACCGACGGATGACGATGGTCAGCGGCGTCGACACCACCGCATTCCCGCTGAACTGGATCGCCTGGGCCGAAAGGACCAGCCCGGTGAGGAAGAGCGCGCCCCGCCGCCGCGCCCGGCTGAGCCGGTTGGGAGCTAGCAGACGTCGCTGGCCGGTGCCAGCAGGCGGTCATCAGCGCCCAATCCGGTTCCGGGCGGGGACCGGCCCAGCTGACCGGCCTGCCTCTCGTCTGCGGGCCCGGTGGCGTCATAAGGTGAGTTACCCGTCCGTAACAGGAGCGTCATGAGCTTCAACCTGGCCACCATGCTCCGGGAGTCCCGCGCCGCCCGGCCGGACCACCCGCTCTGCCACATCAGCGACCTGACCTTCAGTTATGCGCAGGTGGACGAAATCTCCGGGCGGGTGGCCAGCGCGCTGCTCGGTACCGGGCTGCACCGCGGCGACAAGGTGGCCGTGCAGCTGCCGAACCTGCCGCAGTTCCTGTTCACCTACTTCGCCATCCTGAAGGCGGGCCTGGTCATGGTTCCGCTGAACCCGCTGCTGAAAGCGTCCGAGATCGCCTACCAGCTGCAGGACTCCGAATCCCGGCTGCTGATCACGTTCGAGGGTTTCGTCGCGGAGGCCGTCGCGGGTGCCCGCCAGGCCGGGAACGTGCCCACGTTCGTGGTGAACCTGCCCGGCAACGACCAGCGGCCGGAGGGCACCAGGCACTACGACGAGTTCTACTTCGCCGACGATACAGGCGAGATCGAGCCCACCGATGCCGACGACACCGCGGTCATCATCTACACGAGCGGGACCACCGGCCAGCCCAAGGGCGCCGAGCTGACCCATTTCCAGCTGTACATGAACTGCACCGTGGCCGGCGAGCTGTTCGGCTTCGAAGATGACGACATCGGGGTCGCGGTACTCCCGATGTTCCACGTGTTCGGCCTGTCCAGCGTGCTCAACACGGCGGTGCGGTTCGCGGGCACCCTCGTGCTCATTCCGCGCTTCGACGCCGGGGCGGTGCTTGATGCGATCGAGCGTCACCGGTGCACGATCTTCTCCGGCGTCCCGACCATGTACTACGCGCTGCTGCAGGCGGACGTGGCCGGGCGGGACCTGTCGTCGCTGCGGGTCGGGATCTCAGGCGGGGCCGCGATCCCGGGCGAGGTGATCCGCGCGTTCGAGGAGAAGTTCCCGGGCGTCGTCATCCTGGAGGGCTACGGCCTGTCCGAGACCGCCAGCACCACGACGTTCAACATCAGCGCCGAGCAGCGCAAGGTGCTGTCCATCGGCAAGCCCATCTGGGGGGTGGAAGTCCGGGTGGTGGACGAGCAGGACAAGGTGCTTGCCCCTGGACCGGAGAACATCGGCGAGATCGTGATCCGCGGCCACAACGTGATGAAGGCCTACTACCGGCGGCCGCAGGAGACCGCAGAGGCATGCCGCGGCGGCTGGTTCCACAGCGGCGACCTGGCCTACGCCGACGAGGACGGCTACCTGTTCATCGTCAACCGCAAGAAGGACCTCGTCATCCGCGGTGGCTACAACGTGTACCCGCGCGAGATCGAGGAGGTCCTGTTCGGGCACCCGGCCGTGGCCGAGGCCGCCGTCGTCGGCAAGCCGGACCCGCGCCTGGGCGAGGAGGTGGTCGCGTTCGTGGTGCCCAAGCCGGGCTCGGATGCACACCCGGATGAGATCATCGCGTACTGCCGCGAGCGGCTGGCGTCCTACAAGTACCCGCGCGAGGTCACGGTGACCGGCGAGCTCCCGAAAGGGCCGACCGGGAAGATCCTCAAGAGGGAGCTGCGGGCGGAATGACCCAGGTGCCAGCGGTCCGGGGGCCGGTCAACTCCGCCGACCTGGGACAGGTCTACATGCACGAGCACATCTTCGTGCTGACCGCGGACGTCCAGCAGAACTACCCGGCCGAGTGGGGCAGCGAGGAGGACCGCGTCACGGACGCGGTGGGCAAGCTGCGGGCTCTCGCGGCCCAGGGCGTGCGCACGATCGTCGATCCCACGGTCGCCGGGCTCGGCCGTTACCTGCCCCGCATCCAGCGCATCGCGGAGCAGGTGCCCGAGCTCAACATCATCGTGGCCACCGGCCTGTACACCTACGACAGCGTCCCGTTCTTTTTCGCCGGCCGCGGGCCGGCGCTGAACGCCGTGCTCGGCACCGAGGTGCCCGACCCGATGGTGGACATGTTCACGGCGGACATCACGGAGGGAATCACCGGGACGGGAGTCAGGGCTGGCATGCTCAAGTGCGCGATCGACAGCCAGGGCATGACCCCGGGCGTGGAGCGGGTGATGCGGGCCGTGGCCGCTGCCCATCACCGGACCGGGGTGCCGGTCACCGTGCACACCCACCCCCGGTCCCGGGCCGGCCTGGAGGTCAGGCGGGTGCTGTGCCAGGAGGAAGGGGTCGACCCAGGCCGGGTGGTGCTCGGCCACAGCGGCGACACCACCGACTGTGACCATCTCGCCGAGCTGGCCGACATGGGCTTCCTGCTGGGCATGGACCGGTTCGGCCTGCATCTCGACACGACCTTCGAGGCGCGCGCGGACACGCTCGTGGACATGTGCCGCCGCGGCTACGCGGGCAGCATGGTGCTGTCCCACGACACGTCCTGCTACATCGACTGGATCGACCCGGACGTCCGGCCGTTCCTGTCGCAGTGGAATTACCTGCACCTGCACGATGAGGTACTGCCATACGCCCGTGAGCGCGGGGTGACCATGGAACAGATCGACACCATGCTGACCGCCAACCCGCGCCGCTTTTTCGAGGGAACGGACTGACCATCGGCAGGGGTCGCCGCGCTCGCGCTGGCGGGCGTCCTGCTCATCATCGCCACGCACTGGGGTCACTTCGGCTAGCGGCGAGCCGCCCGCCAGATGCGGCGCACCAGCGCAGCGGGGCCGCCCGATATGCCGATCCGGGCCTGGCCAGTACTGTTAGGGCTGGCTTATGTTCGCCTGCGGTTGCCGGGCGGGAATGCAGCCTGTGCTGCGAAAGGGGTGGATGTGGATCCAGGGCTGGGGCCTGCGCGGCGGCCACTGACACGCCAGGACAGTCACGAGGCGCAGCAGATGGTGGAGCGGGCAGCGGAACTGGCCCGCGATTCCCATGCCCGGACGCGTCATGCGGCCGTGCTGGTGAGGGACGGCAGCATGCTGGCCTGGGGCACGAACGGCGTGCCCTTTCCCGGTGAGGACCATTGCTACTGCAAGGTCGGGGAGCTTGGCCACCACGACCAGTGCCGCACGCACGCGGAGCAGCGGGCTATCGGCCTGGCCCGTGAGGGAGACGGCTGGCGCGGGCTGCAGGGATCGAAGCTGATCTATGTGCGGCTGGAGGCAGACGACTCGGTCCGGCTCGAGGACCCTCATTTCTGTGCTCGCTGCAGCCGGACGGCGCTGTCCCTGGGAGTCTCGGAGTGGATCTTCGCGCTGTCGGATGGCCTGGCCAGCTACTCCGCGGCCGACTATGACAAGCTCGCCCAGCTCCGCTGGTAGCTGCAGGCCGTCCGCGCGCGTCGGGGCATCGGCTGTGAGAATGTCCCTCCAGGCCATCCACGCGTCTGGGTGACCGGCCGCGGCCTCCCGGAAAATCTGTTGCCTGAGGCCCCGCTGGCTGGACATTATGGCGCGCATGGATCTGTGAGCAGTGGCGCGCGTGCGGAACGAATGAAAACGGGTCCGGGTCGCTCCCCGTCTGTTTCCGGCGTGCCGCTCGAAGCCCGCACCTCGTGATCAGCGCGGGTTTCCTTGACGCGACGTGATGTGCACCGTCGCGCCAGCCAGCCTGGCCCGCTTTCAGGCGCTGGCCGTAAGCCACTGGATCCAGGAGGCCATTCCCGGCGCCGCAAAACGCTGCCTGGCGCCTCCGTGAGCCTTGCAATCTGCCGAAGCCATGAACCATTTTCGCAGTATCGGCGTTCCGCGTGAACGCGAACGGCAAGCTCCTCGGGGCGCTGGCCGGCAAGGCTGCATACCGGCTCGACTGGAGCGGGACTTGGGAGCCGGAAACCGGCATGCCGGTTTCCGGCGGACCCGGGCGCGAGGATCTGGCGCCGTTCGAGGTCGTCATCACCACCCCACCGCCGTCACGCGGCGCGGCAGCGGATCGCAGGCCAACCCTTAGGGCTGGAGGCGACGGCAGCGCCCGCGCCCCGGCTGGCAGGGCGTCACTGCACGCAGCCGACGGGGCCGGCTCGCTGACGGCCGGGTACCGCGGCCCCAGGCTCCTTTCCGGCATGGCATTCCGGGTGAACCAGCGGAATTGACGCCAGGCCATTCGGCCGGCTGCGGCCCGGCACGCTGGCTCTCTTGACAGCGGCGGCCTCTGCGGTGAATCCTCCGTGAGGATTCGCGGATCAGGCAGGGCTCGCACCGGCGCGTGCCCCAGGCGGTCCGGCGGAGGTGGGAATGGCACGCTCGGCCCGCAGTCGCAGGCGTCTTGTCACGATTCTGGCGGCACTGGCCGCGGCCGGGGCGATGCTGCCGCTGGGTGCGGCCAGCGCGGGAGCGGCCACGCTCACGGCCGCGGCCGGTGCGGGCAGCGTCGCGCCCGGCGGCCCCGGCGCGATGTCCTACTTCGACCTCGCCCGCAAGGACTGCGTGGGAACAGCCACCGGCACGGCCTCGAAGGTCTGGTACACGGTCGCCGGCGGCGTACTGTCGGATACCTACGAGCCCACCATCGACAACACCAACGTGAGCACGCTGCAGTACATCGTCACCAACGGCTCGACGTTCACCGACCTGCAGACCAGGGACATGACCTACACGGTCAGCGCGGATCCCACCGGCATGGCCTGCACGGTGACCGCGACCGATGCCCAGCACGGTTACCGGCTGACCACCACCTACATCACTGATCCCGGCAGCGACACCGTGCTCATGCACACGCGGCTCAGCGCCGTGCCGGGCTCGGGAACTAACGTGGCCGCGCTGCACCTGTACGCGCGGCTGGACGCCCACGTCAACGGGAACGGCGGCGGCGGCACGCAGAACGCCGGCGCCAACAACGGCGTCGTGACGACGTCGGGCGGGTCGGAGATCCCGGTCGTCTCCAGCACGAACACGGTCACCGACGCCACCAACCGGACCTACGCGGTGCCGACCTACATGGCGCTGGCCGACAGCAACCCCGCGCCAGAGGCGAGCGTCGGCTACGCCGGCACCGCCAGCGACGGGCTCACCCAGCTCGACACGTCCCGCACGCTGACCCCGTACACGTCCGCGCCGGACGGCCACATCGTGGCGACCCAGGAACTCGCGCCCGGGCCCGACGGGACGCTCACCCTGGCCCTCGGCTTCGGCCGCACCCAGGCGGGTGCCCTGAGCACCGCACAGGGCTCGCTCAGCGGGCCGTTCGCCGTGAAAGAACTGAAGTACCTGGCCGGCTGGGTCGCCTACGACGCGGGCCTGAACCGGCCGCCGGCCCATTACCCGGGGGAGCCGGCCAGCGCGACGGCCCGGCTGGTCCAGCACTACTACCTGTCCGCGAACGTGCTCAAGGCGAGCGAGGACAAGACGTTCCCCGGCGCGATCGTGGCCTCGCTGGCCAGCCCGTGGGGCCAGGCGGTGCCGGCCGGGGCCGACTCCGGTAGCGAGCCCGCCTACTTCGGCTCCTACCGCGAGGTGTTCTCCCGCGACCTGTACGAGGCCTTCACCGGCCTGCTCACCGACGGCGACCTGGCCACGGCGCGGGACGCCGTCCGGTTCCTGTTCGACCGCCAGCAACTGCCCGACGGGGCCATGCCGCGCAACTCGCTGCTCAACGGCGAGGCCGCCCCGGACACCGGCGGGCTCCAGCTGGACGAGGTCGCCTACCCGATCCTGATGGACTACCAGGCAGGCCTGGCCGGGGACACCGCGCTGTGGGCCGGCCACGTCCGGCCGGCGGCCGACTTCCTGGTCGCCCACGGGCCCTCGGACGGCAACGAGCGGTGGGAAGAGCAGACCGGCTACTCACCCTCGACCATCGCGGCCGAGATCGCCGGGCTGACCGCGGCGTCGTTCATCGCCGCGGACCATGGTGACCAGGCCCGGGCCCGGCTCTACCAGGCGACGGCCGACTACTTCCAGCGCAGCATCAAGTCCTGGGACGTGACCACGACCGGGCCGGACGGGCCGCGCTACTTCATCAGGCTGTCCAAGACCGGCGACCCGAACGCGGCGATCTCCTACAGCCTCGGCAACGGCGGCCCGACCGTGGACCAGCGCAGCGTCATCGACGGCGGGTTCCAGGAGCTCGTCCGGCTCGGGGAGCTGCCCATCAGCGACCCGGACGTGCAGGCCTCACTGGGCGTGCTGGATAAGCAGATATCCGTCGATACCCCCAGCGGGACCGGCTACTACCGCTACGGGACGTCGGCTGCCGACGGCAGCGCGGACGGCTACGGCGACTGCTACCAGCCGAGCCAGACCTCGTGCACCACCACCGGCGCACCGTGGCCGCCCACCGACACCGGGACCGGGCACCTGTGGCCGGTGCTGTCCGGCGAGCGGGCCGAGAGCGACATCGCCGGCGGGCAGAGCTCCGGGGCGGCCAGCCTGCTGAACGCGATGCTCAATTTCTCCTCGGGCGTCGGCCTGGTGCCCGAGCAGGCCTGGGAGGACCCGGACCTGGCCGCGTCCCCTTACGGCAGCGACCCGGCGACCGCGTCGATCGGGTTCACCGACGGCCAGGCCGCGGGATCGGCCTCGCCGCTGACCTGGGCCCAGGCCCAGGAGCTGCGGCTGATCGCCGGGCTGGGAACTGGCCGCACCGTCGAGACGCCCGCGGTCACCACGGCGCGCTACATCACCCACGGGGCGCCGGGTGCGCTGACCGTCACCCTGACCGCCCCCGCCTCCGGGGCGACGATCGGAACCGCCACCACGACGGTGACCGGCACCACATCGCCCGGCGCGTCGGTTGATATCGCGTCGGCGGACACCACGACCGGCACCGCCGCGTCCGTGACGAGTACGGTCGCGGCCTCGGACGGATCGTTCTCGGCGAGCGTCCCGGTCGGGTTCGGTAACGACGTCATCACTGCGACCTCGACCACACCGGACGGGCGGAGCACCGGGTACGCACAGGTGTCCGTGGTCGGGGATGTGACCGGAGGGACCACGGTGCTGAACGTCACCGATCCCACTGGTGACGATAACGGGCCTGGCACCTACCAGTACCCGACCGCCTCGGACTTCCACGCCGGCGCGTTCGACCTGACCGATTTCCAGGTGATCAGCGACGGCACCACCGCGTACCTGCGGGCCACCCTGGCCAACCTGGACCCGACCTTCGGGGCCGATTTCGGTGCCCAGCTGCTGGACATCTACGTGCACACCCCAGGGGCCAGCGCGACCTCGACCCAGGCCGCCTACACCACGCGCAACTACACCATCGCCCCGGCGGGGGCCTGGAGCGAGCGGGTCGAGGCCCAGGGCTTCGCGTCTCCCTCCTGGGTTGACACCAGCGGGAACTCGGTCGGCACGGCCGCCATGTTCACCGATGACACGAACCGGACCGTCACGATCGCGCTCCCCGAGGCCCAGTTCGGCACGCCGGGGTCCGGCTGGGCGTTCAGCGTCGTGCTCACCGGGCAGGACGGATTCAGCCCCGATCAGGCCCGGGCGTTCACGGCGACCCCGGGGGCGTACACCTTCGGGGTGTGCGCGGCCGGCGGGACGAGCCCGATCTGCCAGGTGGACCCCACGACCGTGCCCAAGGCCATGGACGTGATCACCCCGTCGGGCGTGTCGCAGGCCACCGAACTCGACCCCACCGCGGGACCAGTGGTTATCCAGCCGGTCACCGTCCCCTAGCGTCACCCGACCAGGCATCCCGCGGATGGGCAGTTGCCTCACCGCCGCACGCATAGCGGCCCGTCCAGGGCAGCACGGCATCAGCGTCAGGGCGGTGGTGAGTCCGCCACCGGGCCGTCCAGGAAGCCGATGATCGCGGCCTCGAACTGCGGGGTGGTGATGGCGGTCCCGTGATCGCCCGGCAGTTCGAGGTAGCGCCCGTGCGGCAGGGCATCGGCCAGGGCCCGGGCGGTGGCGTTGTGGCCATCGCCGGCGCCGGTCATCACGAGGGTCGGGACCGTGATGCGGCCCAGGGCCGCAAGCGAGGTGTCGGCGAACGTGCCGAGCACGAGGGCCAGCGCGACCGGGTCGCCTCCGGAGGCTTTGACCCGGTCTTCCATCGCCTGCTCCGGCGAGCCGGCCTCGAACGTGCCGAAATTGGTGAGGACATGCCGGTACCGCCCGCCGCGCCCGGCGGTGTGGATGATCGCCTCCAGGCCCTGGCCGCCGGCGATCGCGCGGCCGGGGGCCGCACCGCGGGCGAGCATCTGGATGACGGTCCGTCCGCCCAGGGAGTAACCGGCCAGGTCGTAGTCCGTCAGGCCGAGGTGCTCGATGAGGGCGAGGCCGTCGCCGGCCAGCGCATCCGGCGGGTAGGCGGCGGCGTCATGCGGCCTGGCGCTCTCGCCGTGGCCGCGCAGGTCCGGCAGGATCACGCGGTGGCCGCGCCCGGCGATCTTCCTGGCGATCCCGGCCATGGCCATGCCGGTGGAGAGATAACCGTGGATCAGGATCAGCGGCCGCCCTTCCCCAAGCTCTCGGTAGGCGAGCCGGACGCCGTCGTGGCCGCGGAAATAGGCGGTGGGGGGCTCAGCCATGGCCTCCGGTCCCAGGATTAGTCCGGCCGCTGGACATCACGGCAGGATTCTGCCAGAACCCTCCGGGCCTGGCGGTTCACGTCGGGGATCCCCCCGCTACCCCGAACAGCGGGTCCCTGAGCAGGCGGCATCGCGCGGTGGCCAGGCCGTCCGCCGCCTGCGCCCGGCGCACGGTGAGACGCAGGAGATGGGCCGCCACCGCGAACAGGAGCCCGGCGAGGGGCAGCTCGAGGATCAGGGCCGACGCGATCGCGGTGATCAGGTCGGCGCCTCCTGATGCGGTCGTGATGTCAAACCACGCATCGCAGACGAGGAGCGCCCCGGTGATGAACGCGGTGATCACGACCGCCTGCCGGCGCCGCCAGGCCAGCCACGCGGTCAGCGCCAGGCCACTCAGGAGAAAGACATCGAAGCCCACCCAGGTGAGCGTCCAGTGCCCGGCCAGGTAGCGGTGCGGCAGGGTCAGCGCCAGCAGCACGATCCACGGGACCAGGCCGGCCGAGGCGACGGTCAGCAGGATGACAAAGCGCCTGCGCCGTGCATCCCCGGCGCTCAGCGAGGGAAGATTGCTGTCGAGCGCGGCGAGCCTGCGGCTCAGGGAAGCCCGCTCCTCGCCGGTCATCTGGCGCAGCGCATCATCACTAATCATCGCCACGACCTCCCGGGGCCGGGATCCCGAGCTGGGCGGCCAGCGTGGCGTAGTCCCAGTGGATCCGCTGCGAGCGGATGCGCCCGCGCTCGAAGCCGACGATGGCGATGACCGGGACCGTGGCCCGCCGGTGCGTCGGGCCCACCCCCGGCAGCAGCCAGGGCAGCTCCCGGTCGTGGGTGAACGACACCGTCGTCTCATCAACCAGGTGGAAGCGGTCCACGGTCCGCGACCTCCTGATGATGGCCAGGTCGGCGGGTATGTGAGGCAGGAAGGCCTCAGCGTAGAACCGCTCGAGGTCCTCGCGGCCGGCGGCACCGGTCCTCGCCGGGAGGTGCCAGACCGACGGGTCGGGCGCCAGGCCGGACAGCGACGCGGCCAGGTCGCGGCGGCCGGCCGACGCATCCCGGTGCTCATCCCACACCCGCTCCAGTTCCCGCATGAACTGCGCGATGGCCGTCGTCACCTGCCCTTATTACCCGTTTTGCCGGCCGTCATCCCGGCCGGGGGCCCGCGTCCCGCCTGCTGCGGGCGGTCTCGCGGTCGGTAGCCGACTGCTCCCGGCTGGCGCGCTGAACCTGGCGCCGCAGCAGGGCCTCGCCGCGGTCCACGGCCGCCGCGCTCCTGGCGATCAGCTCACGGGAGCGGATGATGGCCTGCTGGGCACGCTGGTGGACGCTGGCCGTGGTCAGCCCGGATTTCCGGAGCAGCTCGTCGAGCCGGGTTTCCCGCCGGCTGGCCACGGCGTCGCGCTCGTCGGCCGCGGTTTCCCGCCGGCTGGCCACGGCGTCGCGCTCGTCGGCCGCGGTTTCCCGCGCGTCGGCCAGGTCCTCGCGCCGGTCCGCCCGGTCCTCGCGCTCGTCGGCCGCGGTTTCCTGCTCGTCGCCCCGTTGCTTCCTGGCCGCCCCCATGACGTCGAGGATGCCCCGTAGATGCGGTCACGTCGATGATGATCATGTACGGGCCGGGGCGCACCGGCGGACCAGGGCCACGGTGCGCCGGGGCGTCTCCCCGCTGGAGGGGGAGCGCCGGCAGATGAGACGCGTGCGATAGGGTGAGGCAACACGTTAGATCGTGAGGCGCCGCCATCAGGGCGCGCCGGTCGTACGTCGCTCGGTGAGCGATCTGGTTTCCACGGACGTGGCGGCCCTCGACAATGCGGCCACCCGAGTCCGGGAGACATTCCTGTATGACCGCTGTTCCTCTTGATGACACCCATGCGCGCCGGCGGCCCGGGCGGGGTACGCCCCGCCCGGCGCTGACCTTCGCCGACTGCGGCGTCCCCGCGCCGCTGGTTAACTCGCTGGCCCAGGCCGGCATCCTCGCGCCGTTCCCGATCCAGGCCGCCGCGCTGCCCGACGCGCTGGCCGGGGTGGACATCCTGGGCCGGGGCCGGACTGGTTCCGGCAAGACGCTGGCCTTCTCGATTCCGCTCGTCGCGGGCCTGGCCGACGGGCACACCCTGGCCTGCCGCCCGCGGGGCCTGGTCCTGGTCCCGACCCGGGAACTGGCCAGCCAGGTCCACGCGGTCCTCGCCCCGCTGGCCGCGGCCATGAACCTGACGGCCGCGACCATATTCGGCGGCATCGGGCAGGGCCCGCAGGTCACAGCCCTGCGCAACCGCGTCGACATCATCGTCGCCTGCCCGGGGCGGCTGGCCGATCTCATCGAGCAGGGGCATTGCCACCTCGACGATGTGGAAATCAGCGTGCTCGACGAGGCCGACCACATGGCCGACCTCGGATTCCTGCCGGTGGTGCGGCGGCTGATGGAGGCCACCCCGCCGGAAGGCCAGCGGATGCTGTTCTCCGCCACCCTGGACAAGGCCGTCGACGTGCTCGTGCGGCGCTTCCTCACCGGCCCGGCGGTCCACTCGGTGGACTCCGCCGCCGCGGCCCCGGCCGCCATGGTCCACCACCTCCTCACCGCTGCGCCCGCGGACCGGGTCCGCGTCGTCGCCACGCTGGCGGGCGGCGACAACCGGTCGCTGGTCTTCACCCGCACCAAGCACGGCGCGCAAAAGCTCGCCCGCCAGCTCGCCGGGGCCGGGGTACCCGCTGCCGAGCTGCACGGCAACCTGGGGCAGGGGGCGCGGGAGCGGAACCTGGCGTCGTTCACCTCCGGGGCGGCCCGGGTCCTGGTCGCCACGGACATCGCGGCCCGCGGCATCCACGTGGACGGCATCGACCTGGTGATCCACGCGGACCCGCCCACCGAGTACAAGGCCTACCTGCACCGGTCGGGCCGGACAGCCCGGGCCGGCGCCGCGGGTGTGGTGATCACCGTGCAGAGCCCCGCGCAGGCGTCCGACGTGCGCGTCCTGATGCGCCAGGCCGGCGTGGTCCCGCTCACGGCCAGCGTCAGCCCCGGATCAGCGCTGCTGCGTTCCATCGCCGGGCCGCAGGCCACCCGGGCCCGGATGGCCGCGCCGGCCGCCGTCCGGGAAGCCCCCGCCACGGCGGTGGCGGCTACCGGGAGCGCCGCGGTCGCCCTGTCCGCCGGATACCGGGGGCGCCGCAGGCACTGACGATCGCAGCCCGCCGCACCAGCTTCCCGGACGCCGGGAAGCGGGCAGGGACGGGAATACCTGGCCGCCGCAGAGCGCTGTACGTGGGAGTTGTTGTCGACGTTGGCGATCGTGAAGGCGCCCGCATTTTCGACAGTGGGCGTTTGCCGTATGGCTGTGGATCATTCCCTCCGATGGCGGGCAACCAGCAGCTGGCTCGCGCAAACCGCGCGGGCCCGGAGCTCGTCTTGAAGGAGACAGCAGAATGGCTCAAGGCACCGTGAAGTGGTTCAACCCCGATAAGGGCTTCGGCTTCATCGCCCCCGACGACGGCAGCGCCGACGTCTTCGTCCACCACTCGGCGATTGACATGGGCGGCTACCGCACCCTGGCCGAGAACCAGAAGGTGGAGTACACCACGAAGCAGGGCCCCAAGGGCCTGCAGGCAGACCAGGTACACGCAGTCTGACGGAGTATGAGCGGCAGGCCCGCGCGACATGCGCGGGCCTGCCGTATACCCGCCCTCAGTGCCCAGCCGCCCGGCCCCCGCGGCGCCATGTAACCAGCGGCTGATCACCGGCCGCGCAGCGCTCGCCGCAGGAGGACGAGGTTGACCGTTGAGGCGGCAGGTCAAGCAGCGCCACATTCCCCGGTAATCAGGCGGGTAACGCCGCCCGCCGGCCCCGGCAGTGACTACGCACAGCTGTCCCGACACGTGCGGTCGGCCGGCCTGCTGCGCCGGCGCCGCGGCTACTACTGCATCAAGATCGGCGTCAACCTGCTCCTGCTGGCCGGCGGGTGGGCGGTGTTCTTCCTGCTCGGGCGTTCCTGGTGGCAGATGCTGGTGGCGGTCTTCCTGGGCGTGATGTTCACCCAGACCGGGTTCATCGGCCATGACGCCGGCCACCGGCAGATCTCCGGTTCCAAGCGGGCTGACGACCTCATCGGCCGGATCCACGGGAATCTGCTGATCGGGCTCAGCTACGGGTGGTGGACCTCCAAGCACAACCGCCATCACGCCCATCCCAACCAGGTCGGCCGGGACCCCGACATCGGGGGCCGGGCGGTGGCCTTCACCCCGGACCAGGCCCGGGCCCGCGGCGGGCTGGGCAGATGGGTGGCGGGCTACCAGGCGTGGCTGTTCTTCCCCATGCTGATGCTCGAAGGCCTTCACCTGCATGTCGCCGGGTTCCGGACGCTGCTGGGCCGCCGGAGCACCACGGTCAAGGTGGCCGAGGGGGTCATGCTCGGCGCGCACGTCATCGGCTACCTGGTGGCGGTGTTCCTGGTGCTGTCGCCCGTGCAGGCGGTGGCCTTCGTCCTCGTGCAGCAAGGCGTGTTCGGGGTCTACCTCGGTTGCTCGTTCGCGCCCAATCACAAGGGCATGACCGTGTTCGGCGAAGATGAGAAGGTCGATTTCCTCCGCCGCCAGGTGGTCACCTCGCGTAACATCCGCGGCGGGTGGTTCACCGACTTCGCCCTCGGCGGCCTCAACTACCAGATCGAGCATCACCTGTTCCCCTCCATGCCCCGGCCCAGCCTGCGGCACGCCCAGGAACCGGTGCGCGCGTTCTGCCAGCAGCACGGCATCGCCTATCACGAGACAGGCCTGGTGGATTCCTACGTCCAGGTGCTGCGGCACCTGAACGCGGTCGGCGGCCCCCTGAGACCGGAGCTCGAGTACTGATCTGTACCACTGTGGGGGTGCCGCAGGATGAGCCGGGAGGTGGGGCGCATGAGCGCGTCCGATGTGTGGGTGGCCAAGGACGATGGCAGCGATATCGTCCGGGCCGCGGCGATCGTGGCGGTCGGCCGTGACTACAACGGCAACGTCACCGTCCGGCTGGCCGGCGGGGAGGGAACGGCCGTGACCCTCGTGGCGGTCGCCCCGCACGAGGGCAGGCACACCCCGGAGGACTTCCATCATCAGCTGATCCGGGTCGTGTCCCAGCTGTCCGACGCCGCGGGTGCCGCGGTCGTCCATCCGGTGTGCGACGAGCCGGACGGCTGGCACTGGGTCACCGCCCCGCTGTAGCGCCCCCGCGCGGCACGTGGCGGCGCAGGCTCGCCCTCGGCGGCCCGTGGCCGCATACTGGTGAAGATGAGAAACCAGCCCGCGCCGTGAAGCGGCGTCCCGTACCCGGAAGCCCGTTCAATAAGCCGCCGGCGCCGCCCGAGAAGGTCGAGGAGTTCGCGGCGCAGGATCTGGTGACCCACGACCGGTATGGCCTCGGCCGTGTCATCAGTGCCGAAGAGGGTGCGGTGCTCGTCGAATTCGGCTCCGTCCAGTACCGGATCAGCGCGCCGTACCTTAAGCTGACCAAGCTCTGACTCCCTCGCCAGGCCCCCCTGCCAGGCGTGGCCGATGGCCGGGCATCCCGGCCGCGTCCCGGTGGCGACCGCCCCGCAGGCGACCGTCGCGGGGGCCTGACGGCGGTAATCTAAAACCGGCAATTTATTTCCGGAAAATATGGTAGGATTTCGGTTATGAGCAGCTGGGGATTCCTGAGTAACCACGGGCGGGTGCTGCTCTTCCTCGCGCACGACCCGGGGATGCGGCTGCGCGACATGGCGGCCAGCCTGGGCATTACCGAGCGCACCGCGTTCGGCATCATCAGCGACCTGGTCGCGGCCGGTTACCTCCACAAGCACAAGGACGGCCGCCGTAACCACTATCAGATCCAGGCCCACCAGCCGCTGCCCGAGCTCACCAGCCGCGAACGGACCGTGGGGGAGGTCCTGGCCCTGCTCGTCGGTCCAGGCGCCGCCCTGGGCCCGGACCAGCCGCCCGGCGGCGAAGGGCGTCGCTAGCCCGCGGGCGCCAGGCGCCCGCGCCATGGCAGCCAGCCGGCTGCCATCCGGCTCACACGGATCGGACACACATGATGAACCCCGCCGCGACGATCCACCCCGCGCTGGGCTCCGTCCGCAGCGCGGACGGCATCACGATCGCCGAACTGGCCGGCGAACTCGACCTGGTCAGCGCGTCGGCCCTGCGTGAGCAGCTGCTGGGGCTTGTGCGGCCTGACTCCAGCCGGCTGGTCCTCGACCTGTCCCGGGTGACGTTCTGCGACGCCAGCGGGCTGGCCGTGCTGATCGGCACAGGCCGCCGGGCCCGCCGGCTCGGGGGGTTCCTGCGCCTGGCCGCGGTCTCACCGCAGGTGGACCGGGTGCTGTACCTCACCGGGCTGCACCGGCACCTGCCCGTCTTCCCCACCGTCCAGGACGCCACGCGAACGCCGGGCGCCCAGCACGACCAGGCCGCCTGAGCCCGGAACGTCAGGACCGCCCGCCCGGGCGGCGGGCCTGGCCCAGCCAGGCGGGCGGCCTGCCGCCCGGGCGGCCCGGCTGGGCATGGCCCGCGGGCCGCGCGCCGGTCAGGTCGGCTTGATGTGCCGGTCAGCCATGATGGTGACGTGCCGCCCGGCGTCGTCCGCCCCCTTCAGCGGGACGTCAACCTCCAGGATCCCGCTGCCGTAACTCGCCTGGATGTGCTCCTCGTCCGCGTTCGCGGGCAGCGGCATGCTGCGGGTGAACGCGCCGTAGCGGAACTCTGAGCGGTGCGTGCCCTCGGTCTCGTCGAGCCGGTCGGCCCTGATCGTGAGGACGCGCCCGGAGACGGTCACGTCGATGTCCTTCTCCGGATCCATCCCGGGCAGCTCGGCCCGGAGGACATAACGGTCGTCCTGGACGAAGTCCTCGATCTTCATGGCGTGCCCGGCCGGCCGGATCAGGGCCAGTGGCGATCCCAGCCAGTCGAAGATCTCCTCGATGGACCCGTGAGTGCTCCTGCGTGTCATGATGCTCACAGTCACACCTCTTCTCTGTACCTTCCAGTCAAGCAGCCGGCGGCGCAGCCAGGCAGGGCCGAACGGTGTGTTGCTGGGTACTTCCGTCCTGCGTGGCGCCGGCACGGAGCAGCCCGAATCAGGACGATCAGCCACCCGATCCGGGCCCTTCAGCGGTACCGGCCGTCGCCGCATGGCGGTGCACTGAAGGGGACACTGCTAAGAGGTGATCGCGATGAACGCGACGGTCAAGGACATCATGACGCCCCAGGTGGTGACGGTTCAGCCGGGCACGCCGTTCAAGGAGCTGGCCATCCTGCTGGGGAGTTGCGGGGTGAGTGCCTTCCCGGTCACCGACGGGGCGGGCAGGCTGATCGGCGTCGTGTCCGAGGCTGACATGCTGATCAAGGAAGCGGACCAGGCCGTCCACCCGGGACTGTTCGCCGGGCTGCGCCGGGGCGGGGAGCATGCGAAGGCGGCCGGGCTGACCGCGGCGGACATGATGACCCGCGATCCCGTCGCCATCGGCCCCGAGGAGCCGGTGGAACGGGCGGCGTTCCTGATGTACGACCACGGGGTCAAGAGGCTCCCGGTGGTGGACGCGGCCGGTCACCTGGCCGGGATCGTCAGCCGGGCCGATGTCCTCAGCGTGTTCGCCCGGCCCGACGGGGACATCCGCCGGGACATCTGCCAGGAGGTGCTCCTGCCCAGGTTCCCCGCCGACCCGGGACGCCTGCAGGTCAGCGTGGACAACGGCATCGTGACCCTGGCCGGGCGGCCGGAAGGTGACGAGCTGGGCCACCAGATCATCGAGGCGGTGCGGCACGTCAACGGCGTGGTTGCCGTCCGGGACCGGCTGCTCTACTCCAGCCAGCCGCAGCCCGTGACGGCCTGACCCGCCGGGGCCTCAGGACGCGTCAGCCCGGGCCGGGGCCCGGGCTGACGTCTTGCCCCCGGGAGGCCATCCGGCCTCAAGCAGGCCGGAGCCGGTGGTAGTGGCGCAGAATGAGCCGGCGGAGTTCGTCGGCACCCCAGACGATGAACGGGAACGGGGCCACGGTGGCGATCTGGCCCGCGGAGAGGGCCTCGGTCCCGAAGATGCCGTGCATCACCGGCAGGTAGACCACGGCTGCGGCGAAGACCAGGGCCACGCCGATGGCGGCCAGCAGGAGGCGGTTGCTGAACACGCCGACCGCGCGCAGCGACGCGTGGTCGGTGCGCACCGCGAAGGCCGTGCCGACCTGGCAGGCGACGATGCCGAGCCAGGTCACGGTGGTGGCCTGCCGGTACACGTGGTGCAGCGGGCTGCCGGGCCCGGTGTAGTCGCCGGGATGCCAGCCCGCGTGCCGCAGGGTCAGGAAGAACCCGGCCAGGACCAGGCTGGCGGAGATCAGGCCGAGGAAGCCCCAGGCGCGGGCCAGCATGCCGCCACTGATCACGCCCTGCCTGCGCGGCCGGGGCGGCCGGTCCATCAGGCCGGGCTCGGCCGGCTCCCGGCTGAGGGCCAGGGCCGGCAGCGTGTCGGTGCCGAGATCGATGGCGAGGATCTCCATCACGGTCAGCGGGAGCGGCACAGTGCCGCCGGCCAGGGCGAACACCACGAACGGCAGCACCTCGGGGACCGCGTGCGCGAAGATGTAGCAGATGAACTTCCGCACGTTGTCGTACACGCGGCGGCCGGCCTCGACGGCGGCGGCGATGGTGGCGAAGTTGTCGTCGGTGAGGACCATGGTGGCGGCCTCCCGGGCCACATCGGTCCCGGACCGGCCCATCGCGACCCCGATATCCGCCCGGCGCAGCGCGGGGGCGTCGTTGACCCCGTCCCCGGTCATGGCCACGACCTGGCCCTCCGCCCGCAGCGCGTCGGCGATCCGCAGCTTCGCCTCGGGTGAGCTGCGCGCGAAGACGATTTCCGATCCGCTGCCCAGCAGGCCATCGAGCTGGGCCTCGCTCATCGCGTCCAGCTCGGTACCGCTGACCACCCGCAGGCCGCCCTGGCCGATACCGACCCGCCGGGCGATCGCCGCGGCGGTCAGGCCGTTGTCGCCGGTGACCACGTGGACGCGGATACCCGCCCGGTGCGCCTGCGCGATCGCGGCCGGGACCTCGGGCCGGGGCGGATCGAGCATCGCGACCAGGCCGGCCAGGCACAGCTGCTGCTCGGCGGCCGCCCGGTCCGCAGGGACCGCCGCCGTCCCCGGCAGCCGGCGGTGGGCTACCGCCAGCACCCGCAGGCCCTGGCGGGCATAGTCGTCCATCACCTGCAGGACCTGGCTGCGGTCGGCACCGGTGACCGGCCGCCCGCCCTGGATGTCGTGGATCCTGGTGCAGCGGGCCAGCAGCTCCTCCGGCGCGCCCTTGGCCGAGATGTCCAGCACACCGTCGTGCTCGTCCGCGGTGGACATCAGCTTGAGCCGCGGATCGAAGCGGAACAGCACGCGGCGGTGCGCATCCCGGGTGGCCAGGGAGACGTCAAGACCGTACGCGGCGGCCAGCTCGAGCAGGGCAAGCTCGGTGGGGTCACCGGACTCCTGGCGGGCCGCGCCGGCGGGGAGCTCGGCGTTGTTGCACGCGGACGCGATCTGCACGACGAGTTCGGCGGCGCGCGCCGCGGGCGGGCCCGGGCGGCCCCGCCGGCGCAGCCCGCCGGCGCGGGGCGGCCGGGCGCCACCGCCGGGCCGCTGAGGCGGGCGTCCTGCATCGTGGTGCCCCCGCCCGGCGTCCAGACCGCGGTGACGCGCATCCGGTTCTGGGTCAGCGTGCCGGTCTTGTCGGTGCAGATCACCGTCGTGGACCCGAGCGTCTCCACCGCGGACAGCCGCTTGACCAGGGCGCCGCGGCGGGCCATTTCGCGGACCCCGACGGCCAGCGCCAGGGTGATCGTGGGCAGCAGCCCCTCGGGCACGTTGGCGACCAGAAGCCCGATCGCGAAGCTCGCTGCGGCGGCCAGGCTCAGCCCGGCCGCCAGCCCGATCGGCAGGAACGCCGCGCCTGCACCGAGCGCGACCAGGGCGATCAGCCAGGCTACCCGCTTGACCTGGTGCTCCAGCGGGCTCTCGTCCCGGCCCACGCGCTGGCTGAGCGCCGCGATCCGGCCCAGCTCGGTGTGCATCCCTGTCGAGGTCACCACCCCCTGCGCCGCGCCCCCGGTGCAGGCGGTCCCGCTGAACACGACGTCCGCAGCCTGGAGCAGGGGCACCTGGCCGCCGGGGGGGTCCGCGGACCGGGTGACAGGCACGGACTCGCCCGTGAGCGTGGACATGTCCACCTCGATGGTGCCCGCGATCAGCCGGGCGTCCGCGCAGACCCGCTCGCCCTCCTCGACCAGCAGGACATCCCCGGGGACCAGGAGCCGGGCCTCGACTTCGTGGCGCTCGCCATCGCGCAGCACCCGGGCCCGCTCCGGCAAGAACGCGGCCAGCGCTTCCACCGCCCGCTCGGCCTGCATCTCCTGGGCGAACGCGAACGCCGCGTTCAGGCCGATGACGGCGGCGATCGCCACACCCAGCCGCGGGCTGCCACTGGCCCACGCCAGCACCGCGGCCAGCGCCAGCAGCAGCGCCAGCGGGTGGGTGAACTGGCGGCCCAGCTCGCCCGGCCAGCGCCGGCCACCCCGCCGGGCCAGCTCGTTCGGGCCGTAGACCTCCAGCCGCCGGGCGGCCTCCCGGCCTGACAGGCCGTCAGCCGAGCTGCGCAGGTCGCGGTAAAGCTGCCCGAGAGGTTCCAGCGGATCGGGATCCCCGGCCCCGGGATCGGCCGGCACGGCATGCAGCGCCAGCCGGTCAGCGTTCATAACGCCACTCCCATCCGGCCGCGCTGCCCCCGTCACGGCCGGCCCTCATGCATGGCCCGGCTCTCCCACCATGCCGGCCCTCGCGCCGCCGTTCCCAGTGCCGGAGGCCCCCGCACCGCGGGCCCAACGCCCCTGGGCCGTCCGGGCCGGGGGCCGCCTGCCGGTGCCCCGCTGGCCCGGCCGGGCCGGCGGGGCACCGGCTCTACAGGATGCCGCCGCTTCCGGCCCCGCGCAGTTCGGCGGCGACCGCTGCCACCGCCTCCGGCAGCGCGGCGGCCACGGCCGCGGACAGCTCCGGCCCGGGCCGGACATCGGCCGCCTCGACGGCGATGATGACCGCGCGGCCGGGCAGGCGTCCCAGGGCACGGCCGAGCCGGAACGCGTCGGGCAGGCCGAGGCCGTGCGAGCTGCCCGCGCTGGTGCCGGCGGCCCCGGGCTGGCCGCCCAGCCCGGCGGGCGTGACCCGGTGGATACGTCCCGGGCAGGGCGCCCGGCCGTCCGGACCGCCGTGCAGCGCATCCACGATCACCGCCAGGCCCGCGCCTGACCATGCTTCGATCAGCCCGGACGGCTCACCGTCGGAGAAGACCACCCGGACCCCGGGCAGGTGCTGCCGCTCGATCCCCGCCGCCACCGCCGGCCCGATCCCGTCGTCCCGCCGGAAGGGGTTCCCGATCCCGATGACCACCCCGGTCATCCGGTCCTGCCGCCCGGCCCCGCGGCCCGTCCCGGGCCCGGCCCCGCGCCCCATCGCGGCGCCGGTGCCGCTCATCCGGACAGGATCGTTAGGGAAAGAAAATGAGCTGCGCATGAGATGCACGGATCGTGGTTCCGGATCGCCTGCTCGCACAGGGCGGTCAGCGACGCGTCGTCCGTGCCCAGGTTCGCCCCGACCAGCAGGCGCAGGTTGTCCTCGATCACCGCCAGGTTCTGCGAGGTCGGGGGGATGATCGTGGCCGCCCGGATCAGGCCGTCGCCGTCCAGCTCATAGCGGTGATACAGCAGGCCCCGGGGGGCCTCGCTGACCCCGTGGCCGGTCCCGGCGCGCGGCGTCACCTCGACGGAGGGACGGTCCGGCCGCTCGTAGGCGCCGATGATCCGCAGCGCCTCCTCGACGGCGTAGACGATCTCGACACCGCGCACCAGGATGCTGCGGAACGGGTTGCGGCACTGCGCGCCAAGCCCGGCGCCGGACGCGGCCTCGCGGGCGGCCGGGGACAGGGCGGCGGAGTTGAGCGAGTACCGGGCCAGCGGCCCGGTCAGGTAGGGGTGCCCGTCGAGGGTGGCGTGCAGCGCGGTCGAACGCTCCACGTGCTCCTCGGTGACATGATCGGGGAACGCGCTGGCCGGGAAGGACAGGCCGGAGGTGGTGGCCAGGCTGCCCCGCTCGAGGGGGTAGCGGCCGGGGTCGCGGGCGGCGAGCAGGTCATGTTCGAGCTCGAAGTCGGGGAATTCGAAGGTGGCGGCCCAGCGGACCGTGTCCAGGGCCAGGTCAAGCGCCCGGCGCAGCCGCTCGGCCAGCGGGCGCAGCTGCGACCGGGTCGGCGCCCGGTAGAACCCCCCGACGCGGACGTTGACCGGGTGGATGGCCCGGCCGCCGACCAGTTCGAGGATGGCGTTGCCGGACTTCTTCAGCTCCAGGCCGCGTTCCACGATGTCCCGGTGACCACGCGCCAGCGAGATGGCGTCCGGGTAGCCGAGGAAGTCGGGGGCGTGCAGCAGGTAAATGTGCAGGGCGTGGCTGGATATCCATTCGCCGCAGTACAGGAGCCGGCGCAGCTCCGCGAGCGGCCCGGTGAGCACGGCCCCGCAGGCCTGCTCGATCGCGTTGCAGGCGCTGGTCTGGTAGGCGACCGGGCAGATCCCGCAGATCCGCGCCGTGATGTCGGGCGGCTCGGTGTAGGCGCGGCCACGCAGGAACGCCTCGAAGAACCGGGGTGGCTCGTAGATGTTCAGCTCGGCGCGCGTCACCTCGCCGTCGTGCACGATGACCCGGAGCGCGCCCTCGCCTTCGACCCGGGCCAGGCCGCTGACCGTGAGCTCCCGGCTGCGCTCGCTCATGGTGACTCCTGCCCGTGGTGCTGCTCCCCGTGATGCTGCTCCCCGTGATGCTGCTCCCCGTGATGCTGCTCCGTGTGGTGCTGCTCCCGGAACGCCGGGGCCGCGGCGTTGAACGTGGCGTACACCCGGCCGATGGCGTCGTCGTCCATCCCGCAGATACGCAGCTGAGGGGCCAGGGCGATCACGTTCGCCCCGCTCATCGGGCCGAAGCAGCCGTAGCAGCCGCGGCCCTGGGCGGGGCACAGCGCACCGCACCCGGCGTGGGTGACCGGCCCGAGGCACGGGGTACCGTCGGCCACCATCACGCACGTGTGGCCCTGGCGCTTGCACTCGGTGCACACGCTCGTATCGGGGATGTCCGGCTTGCGCCCCACCAGGAGTGCGGTCAGCACCTCCAGCAGCTGCCGCCGGTCGATCGGGCAGCCGCGCAGCTCGAAGTCGACCGGCACGTGCGCCGCGACCGGGGTTGAGGTGGCCAGCGTGTCGATGTACTCCGGGCTGGCGTAGACCGCCGCGGTGAACTCGGCCGTGTCCCCGAAGTTGCGCAGCGCCTGGATCCCGCCGGCGGTCGCGCACGCGCCGATGGTGATCAGCGCACGCGACTCCCGGCGGATCTCGTGGATCCGCTGCTCGTCGCGGGCCGTGGTGACGGACCCCTCGACCAGCGAGATGTCGTAGGGCCCGGGCGCCGTCGCCGACGACGCCTCGAGGAAATGCGCGATGGTCACCTCGCCGGCCAGCGCGAGCAGCTCGTCCTCGCAATCCAGGAGGGTCAGCTGGCAGCCGTCGCAGGACGCGAGCTTCCACACGGCGAGGGACGGTTTACTCATCACAACTCCCGGACGGCTAGCAGCGGCCCGGCCAGCGTGTAGCCGACGACCGGCCCATCGCGGCAGACCAGGATCGGCCCAAGCTGGCAGCGCCCGCACAGGCCGACGCCGCACTTCATGTCGCGTTCCAGGGAAACCCGGATATCGGCGGCGGGCACGCCGCGGCGCAGCAGCACCTGCGCGGAGAACCGGATCATGGCTTCCGGACCGCACAGGAACGCGGTGGTGCGCCCGGTGTCCAGGTGCACCCGGGCGAGGGGCTCGGTGACGAAGCCGACCTGGCCGTCCCACCCGGTGGCGGGCTGGTCGATGGTCAGCTCCACGTCCATGTCGTTGCGGCCGGACCAGGCGTCCAGCTCGCTGCGGAACAGGAACTCGGCCGGCTTGCGGGCCCCTGCGACGAGGACGACCCGCCGGTATGAGCGGCGGGTGGCTAGCGCGCCGAGCACCGCCGCCCGCAGCGGCGCGAGCCCGACCCCGCCCGCGACGAAGATCAGATCACGCCCCGCGGCGGACGGCAGATCCCAGCTGGTGCCGAACGGCCCGCGGACCCCGATCACCCGGCCCGGCGGGGCCGCGCACAGGGCCCGGGTGACCGCGCCGACTGCGCGGACCGTGTGCACCAGCCGCCCGCCGCGGGCCGCCGGGTCGCCGCTGACCGAGATCGCGACCTCGCCTACGCCTGGCACCGCCAGCATCGTGAACTGGCCCGGCTGGAACGGCGGCAAGGGCGGGCCCGCAGGCTCCAGGCTCAGCGTCACGCTGTCGTGCGTCTCCCGCCTACGGCTGGCCACCCGGTAGGGGACCGGCAGCATCGGTTCCGCACCCCCTGCGCCTGGTAGTTCCCCCGCCCGTGCGGCTTGCGGTCCGGCCGGGTCCGCGCGGGCCGGTTCAGCGCGGGTCATGAGGGCTCCCGTACAGGTCGAGGAGCCGGGCCCGGGTGGCCTGCAGCCGCTGTGCGCAGGCCTGGAACAGGGTCAGCGCGAGCGCGTAGCCGAACCGGGGGTCCTCGGTGGCCAGCCTGCGCAGCTGGCCGGTGTCGAGTTTCGTCGCGGTTGTCTCCCGCGTCGCGACCGCCCCGAAATGCCATTCGTAGGGCGGTATCAGCCACGACCAGCCGAGCACGTCACCGGGCCCCAGCGTCTGTACCACCACCTCGCCGCGGCCGGGAATGGCCAGGTCGAGTGCGATGCAGCCGCTGTGGATCAGCCAGCAGCCCTCCGCATGGGTGTCCTCGTGGAACAGCCGCTCCCGGGCGCCGAAGCGGACCAGCACGGCTGCGGCGTCCACGAGGTCACGGTGGGCCGGGGACAGGTCGGCCAGCACCCTCAGCCCGGCCAGGTTCCCGCCCTGGCTAGTCATCGTGGTCTCCCGTTCCGGTATCGCCGTGAAGGCCGGCGAGGCTGGCGAGGCCGCCGAGGTCGGCGAGGCGGGCGGCCTCGGCGGTGATGTCGATGCCGACCGGGCACCAGGCGATGCACCGGCCGCATCCCACGCAGCCCGAGCTGCCGAACTGCTCGTGCCAGGTGCCCAGCTTGTGGCTGAACCACTGCCGGTACCGGCTGGCCCCGGACGGCCGCACGCTGCCGCCGTGGACGAACGAGAAGTCCACCTCGAAGCAGGATGCCCAGTGCTGCCAGCGCTCGGTGTGCGAGCCGGTCAGGTCGGAGACGTCCTCGGTGGTGGTGCAATAGCAGGTCGGGCAGACCATCGTGCAGTTCGCGCAGGACAGGCAGCGGCTGGCCACGTCCTCCCAGTGCGGTGACTGCACTGACGCCCGGATCAGCGCGGGCAGGTCGACGGCGGGCATCTCCCGGCCCATCCGCTGCGCCGCCGCGCCGACCTCCGCCCGCGCCGCGTCCTGCTCCGCCGCGGAAGCGCTGCGGTGCGGGACCCCGGCCAGGATGCGCGCACCCTCGGCGGTGCCGGCCTCGGCCAGGAACCAGTGCCCCGAGTCGTCGATCCGCTCGGTGAGCGCCAGGTCGTAGCCGGGGCCCGTGTCGGGGCCGGTCCCCATCGAGGCGCAGAAGCACACCCCGCCCGGCTCCGTGCAGTTCACCGCGACCACGAACAGGGCCTGCCGGGTCCGGGCGAACGCTCCGTCAGGGTAAGTGCCCTCGCCGAGCACCCGGCCCAGGATCCTGATCGACGCCAGGTCGCAGCCCCGGACGCCCAGGAACGCGTAACGCGGCGTCTCGGGCGTGGCCGGGCGGAAGCCGCCGCCGGCGTCCGCGGACCACAGCTGCCGCCGCGGTGGGTGCAGGAACTTCTTCCACGAGCCCGGTCCCGCAGAGTGCGCGAACACGGCGGCGTCCTGGCGCGGCCGCAGCCGGTAGTAGCCGGGGCCGGTGTCCACCCCCCACCCGGCGGGCAGCGCGTCGGCTGAGTCGAGCTCATCCAGCACGATCGCGTCATCGCGGACGGTCGGGCCGACCACCAGGTAGCCGTCGCCGATCAGCGCGGCGACGAGGCGGTCCAGGCCCGCCCGGGTCAGCACGAGCGGTTGGGCGATCTCTGGTGTGTCCATGCCTGCTTCCTCGCCGTCCGTGAGGCATCAACCGGAGGAGTACGTGGCCAGGATGTCCTTGAGTTGCCCCCCGGGGCGCAGCGACTCGCCGCGCTCACGCTGCCAGATGTTCCGGCCGGGGATCGGGCCGGTCAGGCCGGCGCCCATCGGCTCCCGCGCCTTCTGCGGCATGGCGCCGCCCGCGGTACGGCCGGCGTAGTCCACGTCGGAGCAGTCCTTGCCGCCCTTGGCCTCGATGGCCTTACCGTGCGGGCAGGACCAGCCGATCAGGGACACGCCGAAGCGCTGGGCGTCCTCGCGGACCTGGCGGTATTGCCCGAAGTCACGCTCGTGCGCGGGGCTTCCCACGTACACGGTGTACCCGACCGTGTCAGCGCCAAGCCGGCCGGCGTCGGCCCCGGTCGCGTTGAGCGGGGACAACGGGCCGGTGTGCAGCGGCGCGCACGGCAAAGACACAAGGACCAGCGGCGGAGGACCTTCGGCCTGGGCCGTGATCAGGCACTCTTCCGGGCTGGCTCCGCTCCCACCGCCCACTGGTCCCCCGCCGCCACGGCCGCGCCCGCCAGGGTGAAGACCGCCGCGCCAGTCCTGGCCAGTGCCGTCTGGCTGTTCCGGTAGTGGTGGCCGCACAGCAGGAGATCGGTCGGATGGGGGCGCCCGGGAGCGGGCGGCATGATGACGGCGACCGCTGGCCTGGCCTCGCAGCAGCAGGCGTGGCCGGCGAGCCTCAGCGCGTGCCAGTCGATGGGGGTGAGGGCCCGCGTGAGCGGCTTGGGCTCGGAGTGGGCAACGTCTGGGACGGTCGCGCTCAGGTGCAGGTCGCTGGCAGCCATGTGTCCAGGGTCACCCAGGTCCCGCCCGGAGGGGGAGGGCCCTAACGCCTGCCGCGCAGAGCCTAAAGGCCCTTTACTGTCATTCCTGCGGCCTGGGCCAGGCCAGGGCGATGACGCCCGCCCCGACCAGCGCGAACAGCGCCTGGAGGGGATGGAAGCCAATCCACCCCAGTTCGGCTGCCTCGAACACGATGAGCCCGGTCCCGGAGAGCATGGACAGCTCCCTGGCGTGCCGGCGGTCCGTCAGCGGCCAGCATCCGGCCAGCAGGAAGCCGCCGCCGACCAGGGTGGCCAGCAGCACGCCCGGCGCCTGCCAGTCCGGGAAGGGGCTCCCGGCCAGCACCGCGGGGTCGGCATGCAGCAGTGAACCGTCCGGCGCCGCGGCGAGCAGCACGCCCCGGCCAGGGCTGCCGTCCCGGTCCCCAGCTCCAGGATGACCAGGGTGCGCGAGGCTGACCGGGACCTCCGGGCCGGCGGTAGGGCCCCGGTGGCGCCGGGCCGGTGGCCGCGTCCCCCGGAGCGCCCGTGCCGGGCCGTTCATACCGTCACGGTGACCCGTCCGGCGCTGCCCGGCAAGAGCCTGAGGTCCTCTGCAGGGCCCCGGCGGCCCGGCTGCGGCGGGCCAGCGCACCCCGGGTCCGGCTGGCCTCATGTGACCGTAGGCTCTGAGTTGGATGCCTTCCGGTTCTGGTCTGGGGTGCACAGCCGGGCGCATCGTTGATGATGCCGGGCGGGAACGCGATCGCCCCGGCAGCAGAGGAGGCTGACCATGGCCGGTGATCCCCGGCTCCGCGCGTCGGACGAGGACCGTGAGCGGGCCGTCGCCGACCTGCGCGAGCATCTTGCCGTGGGACGGCTGACCCTGGAGGAGTTCAGCGACCGTCTCGACCGCGCCTACGCGGCCCGGACCACGGGCGAGCTCGACGAGCTCATGACCGACCTTCCCGGCGCGGACCTGCAGCAGCTCCCGGACTCCTCGCTCCGCCGCCCGGATGGCCGTCCGCTGTCTCGGCGCCCGCCATCCGGCTGGCCGGCGGGGCGCGGCCCGGGCCGGCTTTCTCCCGCGTGGCGTGCGGCCTGGGGATCGTGGCTCGCGATCAGCCTGGGCACGTTCGTGATCTGGATTCTCAGCGGGGCCAGCGGCGGGCTCTGGTTCCTGTGGGTAGCAGTGCCGCTGGGCGCCCTCATGCTGGGGCGCTGGGTCACGGGCGCCCCGGCCCCCGGCGGGCAGGGGCGGTCTGGCGGCCGGGACCGCCGGCACCACCACCGGGACGACATCGGCCGCTGACCACAGGCGGCCACGGCGCCGGGCCCGCACGGTCACGGGTCAGTCGCGGCGGCGCGCCACGTGCAGGACGGCTCCCCAGTGCCGCCGGACCGAGTGGCCCGGGCGGCGGGCCAGGCGGGCCCGGATCTCGCCGTAGAGCCGGTCCTGCTGCCACTGCTCCATGGCGATATGACCGGAGAACGTGCGGAGCAGCCCGATATAGCTCTCCGCGTCGTAGACCCGCTCCCAGTCGTAGTGGCGGATCCCCGCCACGGTGAACAGGCCGCTGGCCTCGATCTCGGGGCCCTGCTCCCGCAGCTCCCCCGGGCGGGGCCAGTGGTTCCCGGGCGGCAGGCGTTCGCCGATCTCGTCGTACACCTCCTGGATCTCCCCGAAGAACGGGTCACCCCCGTCGGGAAACACGTGCAGCGCGCTCCAGAACGCGAGATGGCCCCCCGGGCGTAGCGCCCGCCAGGCCTGGCGGTAGCGGACGGCCGGGTCGATCCAGTGCCAGGCGGTTGCGGCGTAGACCAGCGCGGCCTCGTCGCCGGGGCCGGGCCGCCAGTCCTCGAACCGGGTCCCGATGACCTCCGCGTCCAGCCCGGCCAGGGTGCGCCGCGCGGCCGCGGCCAGATCAGGCCCGGGCTCGAGGCAGGTGATGCGGAACCCGCGCCGGGCCAGCGGGAGGGTGGCCTTGCCGGGCCCGCAGCCCACCTCGACCAGGCGGTCGCCGGGAACCAGCGCGGCGATCGCGATCAGGTCGTCGAAAAGCTTCCGGGGATACTCCGGGCGGGCGAGGTTGTAACTCCCGGCCGCCTCGTTGAAAGTGCCCCGCAACCGCACCCGGTCCTCGTCCGGCATCATGGCTCTAGTCTGGGGGTCGTGTCCCCGGCCAGCCAGCCCAGTGGGAGCCAGCCCGCCAGTAGCCAGCCCAGCGCCAGCTACGCCGATCCACGGCTGGCAGCGCTGTATGACGCGCTCAATCCCCCCGATGCCAGCACCGCGTTCTACCTCGGCCTGCCCGGCCCGCCCCCGGCGCGGATCCTGGATATGGGCTGCGGGACGGGGCAGCTCGCCTGCGAGTTCGCGGGCCGGGGGCATCACGTGACGGGGGCTGACCCGGCCGCGGCGATGCTGGCCGTGGCCCGGGCCCGGCCAGGCGGTGACCAGGTCCGCTGGATCCAGGCCGGCGCGGCAGCCCTGGCCACCAGCGCCCGCTATGACCTGATCATCATGACCGGGCACGTGTTCCAGCTGCTCCTGGAGGACCGTGACGTCCGCGCGGCGCTGCGGGCCCTGGCCCGTCACCTCGCGCCGGGCGGCCGGCTGGCCTTCGAGACCAGGAACCCGGCCGTGGCGGAGTGGCAGGACTGGAATCCGCGCGACACCTGGCAGCAGGTGGAGGTGGCCGGCCTGGCCGCCGAGGTGCATTACGACATCAGCGCGGTGGCGGGGGAGCTGGTCACCTACGAGACCTGGTACCGTTTCGCCGGCCCTGACGCCGGCTCCGGCCCTGACGCCGGCCCTGGCCCCGGCCCCGGCACCGTGGTGGTCCCGGACACGCTGCGCTTCATGGACCAGGGGCAGGTGGCCGCGTTCCTCGCGGAGGCCGGCCTCACGCAGGTCACCTGGTACGGGGACTGGGACGGCTCACCCTGCGGGCCGGCCAGCCCCGAGATCATCGCCGTCGCCGGCGCGGGGCCGCCTGCCGCCGGGGCTGGCCGCGCCCGTTAGGCGCGCTCGTCGCTGGCCTGGCCGGGGCCGCCCCCCTGGGCCCCGGCCAGGCTGTCTGCGCCCGCCCGGCCGAGCAGCTGCGACCTGACCTCGTTCTTGAGCACCTTCCCGACCCTGGAACGGGGCAGATCGGGCCACACCTCGACGTCCTTGGGCGTCTTCACCCCGCCCAGCCGTTCCCTGACGAACGCCCGCAGCTCGGCGGCCGGGACATCGCGGCCGGGATGGGGCTGGACGACGGCGGTGACCCGCTCGCCCCACTTCTCGTCCGGCAGGCCCACGACCGCGCAGTCCAGCACCGCGGGGTGGGCCAGCAGGGCCTGCTCGACCTCGGCGGAGTAGACGTTGAACCCGCCGGTGATGATCATGTCTTTGGCCCGGTCCACGATGTAGAGGTAGTTCTCGCCGTCGAGGTAGCCGATGTCGCCGGTGTGGTGCCAGCCGTGCCGCCCGGCCTCGGCCGAGGCCGCGGGGTCCTTGTAGTAGCCGGCCATGACCAGCGGGCCGCGGACGACGATCTCGCCGCGCTGGCCCGCCGGCAGCAGGCGTCCCTGGTCATCCATGATGGCCACGGTGACCAGGGGCCCGGGGCGCCCGGCGGACGCGAAGCGCTCGGTGGCCAGCGAGCCGTCGGCCCGGAAGTGATCCCTGGGCGCCATGCTCGAGATCATCATCGGCGCCTCGGTCTGCCCGAACAGCTGCCCCATGACCGGGCCGATCGCCCTGATCGCCTGCTCCAGCCGCGCCGCGGACATGGGCGCCGCGCCGTACCAGAGGCACTGCAGCGAGCCCAGGTCGGCGGCGGCCAGCCCGGGCTGATCGAGCAGCAGGTAGACCAGGGTCGGGGGCAGGAACGCATGGGTCACCCGGTGCCGCCCGATCAGGGTCAGGAACCCGGCCAGGTCCGGGGCGGGCATGATGACGATCTCCCCGCCGAGCGTCATGACCGGGAAGCAGAGCACGCCTGCGGCGTGGGTGAGCGGGGCGAGGGCCAGGTAGACGGGGCGTCCCTGGAAGGGATAGCCGATCAGGGTGAGGGCCGTCATCGTCTCGATGTTGTGCCCGGTGAGCAGCACGCCCTTGGGCTGGCCGGTGGTACCGCCGGTCCCCGCGATCATCGCGATGTCGTCCACCGGGCCGGCCTGCCAGGGCTGGGCAGGCAGCCCGCCCACCCAGTCACCGAACGCGACGGCTCCCGGCACCCCCGCGACCTGGTCGAGGCACACGAGCGTGGTGATGGCCGGCAGGTCCGGGGCTATCCGCGCCACCAGCGGCGCGAACGCGCCCTGGAAGATCAGGCAGGCGCAGTCGAAGAGGTCGAGGAGGGCCCGGTTCTCCGCCGCCTCGTTGCGGGGATTGACCGGGCACCACACTGCCCCGGCCCGGGCGATGCCGAACACGCACGAGAAGGCGACGGGGTCGTTGGCGGACAGCACCGCCACCTTGTCGCCGGGCTGGACGCCGGACCGGGCCAGCGCCTGCCCGATCACCCAGGACAGCTGCTGGACCTCGGCGTAGCTGCGGCTGCGGCCGGCCATGGTCAGGCACGGCGCATCCGGGCCGAGCGAGGCCCCCTTGTCCAGGAAGTCGGTCAGCCGCATGGACTGTGCTGGCATGGTCAGTGCTGGACGGTGAGGGTGGGCTCCATGACCAGGCCGAAGCTGCGCAGCATGCCGAGCAGTTCGCGGTGGCCGAAGGCCTGGCAGCCGGACGCGAAGCCGGCCCGGCGGGGCGGCTGCTGCAGCAGCGAGTACGCGGCGTAGGCCTGCAGGGCGCCGGTCTGCTTGTAGTTGCAGTTGCCGTGCAGCACGCAGTGCGCGCGGCCGAGCGGGCCGGACGCGTAGACCGAGTCCAGGGACGTGTTGATGCGGGGGTTCTCCCGTGGCGGCATCTGGTTCATCACGGCGGCGGCCTGCTCGGACAGGGCGGTGTACTTCTCGGCGTCGGACAGGTCCTTGATCTGCTCCAGCGCGCCCGCCACGATCTGCGGGACGCCCATCATGAGCGCCCGGTTGAACACGCCGCCGAGCACCTTGACGTTCGCGACCCGCGGGTCGCGCCGGAACCAGACCGGGTGCGAGGTGCCGCCCCACGGGAGCGCCAGCCCGGTCTCGTGCTGGCCGGGGACCACGACGGTGTACAGCCCGGCGTCGGCCGGCCATTCCACGTACTCGTTCTGCTCGAGGTAGTAAGCCTTGGCCAGGGCCGCGTTGACCAGGATCGTCCGCGTCGAGGCGATCGTGGGCAGGCCCTTCCAGAACACCTCGATGTCGAGTGTGTCCAGGCCGGGCAGCTCCAGGCAGATGCCGGCCGCGATCTCACCGGTCGTGTACATCTGCGCGACGCCCGGTGCGAGCAGCAGGCCGCGCTCGGCCATCCGCTCGCCGTAGGTCTCGTCGCAGGTGATGAGCCAGTCCTGCTCGCCGGTGGTGTCGAGATAGTGGCAGCCGGACGCCAGGCAGGCCTCGACCACCTCGCCGCCGTGCCGGGCGAACGGCCCGACCGTGTTGAGCACCACCTTCGCGCCGGCCAGCAGTTCGGTCAGCGGCCCGACCTGCGTGCTCGACCTCGATCACCTCGTGCGGCACGGTGCCGATGCCGGGTACCCGCTCCAGGGCCTCGGAGATGCGGGCCTTGTCCCGCCCCGCCGCGACGAACGGGACGTTGAATTCCCGCAGGTACTCGCAGATCAGCTGGCCGGTGTACCCGGAAGCGCCGTAGACGACGACAGGCTTGGCCGTGCTTGCTGGTGTGCTCATGAGTGTGCCTTTCGCTGGAAGTCAGCTGAAGCCAGCGGGACGCCGCCCCGTATCCGGCTCACATGCCCATGCCGCCGTCGACCGGCAGCCCCGCCCCGGTGATGAACCGGGCGCCCTCGGAAGCCAGGAACACCACGGCGTCGGCCATGTCCGGCACCTCCCCGAGCCGGCCCGCCGGGGTCAGCTCGACGACCGCGCCGACCGCGTGCTCCGCGCTGGGGAACAGCCCGAGCGTGGCCATGTCCGAGGCCAGCTGCAGGCCCATGTCCGTCGCCACCAGGCCCGGGTACACGCAGTTGACCCGGACGCCGTAGCCGAGCTTGCCGGATTCCATCGCCGCGACCCGGGTGAGCCGGTCCACGGCCGACTTGGTGGCGGAGTAACCGCCGATACCGGGGAAGGCGATGGTGGCCGCAACCGACGCGATGTTGATCACCACGCCGCCCTGGCCGGCCGGGCCGCCCGGGCGCATGGTCCGGAATGCGTGCTTGATGCCCAGAGCCGTGCCCAGCACGTTGACCTCCAGCATGCGCCGGACGTCGTCGGCGTCGATGTCGGCGATCAGGCCGGAGATCTCGACCCCGGCGTTGTTGATCAGGATGTCCAGGCCGCCCACGGCGCTGATGGCCTGGGCCATGGCGTGCTCCCAGCTCGTCTCGCTGGTCACATCGAGCGGCACGAACTCGGCGACCGCACCGGACTGGCGCAGCGCCTCGGCCGTCGACTTGCCCAGGTCTTCCCGGACGTCACCGATCACCACGGCCGCCCCGGCGCGGGCCAGCGCTTCCGCCATGCCGGCGCCGAGCCCGCGGGCCCCGCCGGTCACCAGTGCCTTCCGCCCCGTCAGCTCGTACACGCTCATCAGGCACCTCTTCCCGGGGCCGCCGTGGGCCCGTCCCCCGCAGCGCCAGGCCGCGGACCACGTGACATGAGCCATAGCCTGGCGGCGCATCTTGACAACTGTCAAGAGATACCTGGACGATCGTCCAGAGAATTCTGGTCTCCTGTCATGACGCAACGGGGCGCCGGGTAGACTCGAGCCGCAGTTCGCGGGGGCGCGCGGAGCTGATTGGATCCCGACCGTGACCGAGGCAGCCCAGGTAGTGACCGAAACAGTGCAGGCGGAGGCCGCCTCGACCGGGACGGCCCAGGCTGAGACGCGCAGTGAGACGGCCGGCGCGGGGACGGCCCAGGCCGGGACGATGGAGCGGAACCGGGGCCGGATCGCCCGCCGCCAGCTGGACAAGTTCGCCGAACGGCGGGCCCAGCTGGCCGCGGCCGCGCTGCAGACCCTGGCCGAGCAGGGCTACGCGCGGACCAGCCTGCGCGACATCGCGCAGAACTCCGAGTTCTCCCACGGGGTCCTGCACTACTACTTCAGTGACAAGACCGAGCTGATCACCTACTGCGTGCGGCAGTACAAGGCGGAATGCGTGACCCGCTACGACAACATCGTCGCCTCCGCCACGTCGGCCGGGGAGCTGCGGCGGGGATTCGGCGCGGCGATGGCCGCGACCCTGGTAGAGGAGGCCACGCTGCACCGGCTCTGGTACGACCTGCGCAACCAGAGCCTGTTCGATGACTCCTACCGCCACGACGTGACCGAGATCGACCAGAGCCTCGAGCGCATGATCTGGCGCATCGTCAGCAGATACTGCGACCTGGCCGCCGCCCGGCTGGCCGTATCTTCCGGTGCCGCCTACGCCGTGTTCGACGGGCTCTTCCAGCAGGCCCTGATCAGGCACCTGGCCGGCCAGCCCGGCGCGGCGCACGACCTCGACGACAACGTGCAGCGCGTTCTGGAGTCACTGACCGTCCGCGGCTGACCCGGGCCGCGCCGCGTTGACTCAGCGAAGTGCGGCGGGTCCTCGTGGCGCTGGGTAGCCCCGGCCAGGGCGTGGATCGCGGGCCGTAGCGTCTGGTCGGGGCCAGGACCTACCGTAGCCCACTATGTGACACCTCGGTGTGCCTATGTTCACCTATATCGGGCGGTGATCACTCCGGCGGCCCTGGGAATGCTGTGGCCGTGACTATCGAGCATGATCGCGGAGCCCCGGTCTGGGTGCAGTTGCACGGCATCCTGCGCGCTGAGCTTGACCGGATGGAGACCGGCGCGATGCTGCCGAGCGTGAGGACCCTCATGCAGACCTACGGGGTCAGCGACGGCACGGTGAAGCGGGCGCTGCGTGAACTACGCGATGGAGGCCTGATCCGGACGTATCAGGGCCGGGGTTCGTACAAGGCCTGACCGGGATGGCCCCGGGAAGGTCCGGAAGTAGCGTGAACGCGGGACGTCAGCGGCGGGCGTGCCCGGGAGGACGGGGGGTGCCCGTCCTGGTCGCCGGCACCAACCAAGATGATCAAGGCTGACACCCGGCCGGGCCTCCGTTAAGCCTGTGGCTTAACTCATGGTTTGGGTGGTTAAGGCATGAAGTACCGGCCGGTAGCGTTCTTAGCGGGGCGGCCCGGTGGCCCGCGATGGGGTATCCCCCGACCCCGCCGCGTGATTACCAGTCCCGCCGGGCCGTCCCGTCAGGCACGATCATACCCAAGAGTGCAAAAGTGCAGCATACGGGCCAAATGATCGAACATCTGATCGAATGCTGGTAGCGTTGCTAGCCGGGCATCCCGGGCAGGATCAGCCCGGGGAAGGCCAGCCTCCCGGGGTGCCTCTCGGATGCCGGGGAGCTAAGGGCGGTTAGCCGCGCGGCAATGAGGCTCGCGGCGTGGTTACCCTGGCTCCGGTGGGAGACGATGATCTCGAAGAAGCGCTGTACGCGCGGATGCGCTGGAACGCGCCGCTGTCGGGGGAGCACGCCGAACTTCTGATGGACCGGCTGGACGTACGGCCGGGAGCCCGTGTCGCCGATCTGGGCTGCGGCTGGGGTGAACTCCTGCTGCGGGTCGTCGCCCGCGCCCGTCAGGCCACTGGTACCGGCGTGGACACCGACGCCGGGGCGCTACGCCGCGCCGAACGCCTCGCCGCCGAGCGTCACCTCGACGGGCAGGTCCAGTTCACGGACGCCGACGTCTCGGGGTGGAATGGCACGGCGGACCGGGTACTGCACGTTGGCGCGTCCCACGCACTGGGCGGCACCACGTCCGCGCTGGAGGCGCTGGCCGGGGTCGTGCCGGCCGGAGGCCGGCTGCTGTTCGGAGACGGCTACTGGGAAACAGCGCCCTCGGCCGCAGCGACGGAGATGTTCGGCGAACAGGTGCTGACCCTGGCGGGCTTGCTGGAGGCCTGCCGGTCCGCAGGCTGGCGGGTCATCCACGTGAGCGTCGCCAGCCAGCTGGAATGGGACGACTTCGAGTCCACATTCCGCGCTGGCCGTCAGGAGTGGCTGCTCACGCATGACGGGGACCCGCGCGCCGCTGACGTACGCGACTGGCTAGATGCCCGCGAACGTCAGTATGTCGAGGTATACCGAGGCGTCCTCGGGTTCGCCTACCTCGTCCTCGCGCACTGAGGGTCTGGGGAAAATGAGCACGACCTTGCCTGCGGCCTCCCTGGATTCGAGATCCGGCAAAGATGTATCTAACGGCTAATCAGCAGGTGACAGCGAGGTAGGCAAAGTTGACGGAGTGGATCTACTTCATTCATCCGCCGCGAGACGACTTCTCGGCGACCATGACCGGCGACGAAAGAGCCGTTTGGGCGGCGCATTTCGGCCGGCTGCAGCGCCTGCTCGCAGCCGGGCAGCTGATCCTGGCCGGCCCCACCCTCGGGCACATCAACACTGGGGTAGCGATCTTCGAGGCCCCCGACGAGGAGGCCGCGCGGCAGATCACGGCGGACGACCCGGCCATCAGCAGCGGGTACGCCCGGGGCGAGCTGCGCCCGTTCCGGGTCGCGCTGCTCCGCGGCCGGGACTGACGGCCGCAGGGTCCGCGCCGCATGCCCGCCCGGGCCGTTCCATGCGGTCCCGCCCGGGCCGCCCTATGTGGTGTGGTGGTGCAGGAACTCCAGGGTGCGCTTATTGAACGCCTCGACGTTCTCGTAGATCGGGGCGTGCGCGCAGTCCTCGAACACGGTGACCTCGGTGCTGCCGCCGATCCCCCCGGTGAGAGGTTCGAGGAACCGGGTGGACGTCACCTGGTCGTGGCGGCCGCAGGTGATCAGAGTCGGCGCCAGCACGGAGCCCAGAACCGCCCGCGCGTCATGATCCAGCGCGGCCTGCGACTGGCGCAAGAACGCGTTGACCGGGGGCATCGGCCGGCTGCGGACGAAGTCGGCCAGGGACTCGATGTACTCCGGCCGGGCCGCGTACAGCTCCGGCGTGAAACACCACGGGAAGATGCCCGCGATCACCATGTCCGTCACGCTGCCCAGCCCCTCGGCCATGATCCGCCAGCTCTCCACCACCGTGCGCAGGAACGGGTCGGTGGCCGGCCAGGCGCTGTGCAGGGACAGGGACGCCACCCGGTCCGGGTACTTGGCCGCGAGCCAGATGCCCGCGGCCGCGCCCAGCGACAGCCCGGCCACGTGCGCCCGGCCCACGCCAGCGGCCTGCATGAACGCGGCGACGTCGTCGGCGAACAGTTCCGTGCTGTAACGGCCCTCCGGCTTGCCGGACAGGCCGGCGCCGCGCAGGTCAACGGTGAAGCAGGTGAAGCTCTTCGCGTAGTCGGGGACCTGGAATGCGTAGCATGCCTGGTCGGCGGCCAGGTACGGGATGAGGACCAGGGGTTCACCCTCGCCCTGGATCTCGTAGTAGACCTCGATACCGTTCGCCTGGACCACCGGCATCCGGATCCCCTCCTCGCTCCGGGCGGCCTTCGCTGCCCGCCGTCGTAGCCCTGATCGTCCCCCCGCGGGTAACGTCGCGCCAGTGCCGCGGCGGGCGAGTGCCGCCGGATAGACGATCTGGAGGAGGTCCGCCCGTGACGAACACCGACACCGTGCTGGGGTACCGGCGGCCGGCCATGCTGGGCGGCCCGGCCAGCCCGGACCCCGACGCCCTCACCGTCCGCTGGTACGGGACGTCCAATTTCGAGCTGAATTTCCATGACCGGGTGGTGCTGCTCGATACCTTCTACGATCGCGGCCCGCGGATGCGCGGCGTCGGGTTCCGGCCCGGCGAGGTGGTCCGGGCCGACGCGGTGCTGATCGGGCACCCTCACTACGACCACATCTCCGACGCGGCCCAGGTCGCCTCGGCCACCGGGGCGCCGGTGGTGGTGCATCCGCTCGGCGCGGAGGTGCTGACCCGCGGTGGGCTGGACGTGTCGCAGGTCCACGCCGTGACCGGCCTCGGTGCGGGTGACCTGCTGGAGTTCCCCGGGTTCACGCTCCGGGTCATCCACGGCTTCCACGCCGACCTCACCCACCCGGAACAGCGGATGAGCCTGGATGCGCTGCGCCAGGCCCGCGAGGTCTGGGAAGGTGACGCGCCGCCGCTGAGCCCGGAGGAGGAGGCCGACGCCGCGGCCGTGCTGCAGCGCGGCAGCATGGCCCCCGAGGTCTTCACCGAGGCCACCATGTGCCTGGTCATCGACATCGACGGGTACCGGATCGTGTACCGCGACAGCGGCGGCCCGGTCAGTGCCGAGGAGCGCGCCTTCTTCGCAGCCACGCCCGGCTGCGACCTGGCCATCGTCGGCTTCATCGGCCGCCCGCTGGTCCGCCGGCAGCTCCAGGAGGCGACGATGCCGCTGATCGAGACCTATCAGCCCCGGGCCGTCATCCCGTGCCACCACGACGACCTGTACCCGGTCTTCATCGACTTGGCCACCGAGCCGCTCAAGATGCGGGTCCACGAGCAGTTCCCGGCGGCGAGCACGATCCAGCCGGTCTACGTCGAGCCCGTGACGATCGGCATGAAGTCCCAGCTCATCACCGTCGGCGATCTCTGACGTCTGATCGCGGCCCCGCGGGCGCGGCCCCGCGGGCCATGATCCTGTGCAATGAGTGCGGAATTGCAGCAGCAATTGCACAGGATCACGGGATCCAGCTCGCGCGGCGGCGTGTCCCGCGGGGGCGAGCCGCTCTGGTTAGCTGGGCACCTTGTCGAGGAACCCCAGGACCGTGACGAGCCGGCCGTCGTCGCCGGTCACCGCCACGTCGAACCCGACGATCAGCGGCTCGGCGCCTTCCGGGCCCAGCCCCCATGTGAAGCGGGCCTGGCGGTGGTGCGCGTCGACGGGGCCGGCCAGCGTGAAGATGAAGCCGGGGAACTGCTCCTGCGCGGCAGCGATGGCCGCGTCGATCTGGTCGCGTCCCCGCGCCTCGCCCAGCGGGTCGGTGTAGCTGGCCCCGTCCGCCCAGGTTTGCTCGATCAGCGTGCGGCGGGCCGCCGGGTCGGTCTCGTTCCAGCAGCCGAGGTAGCGGGTGATCATGTCGTTCATGGGAGCGCCTTCCGTGCTCGGTGAGATGTTCGGACGGGCCCATCCTGGGGACCGGCCGCGCCGCGTGTCGATTACGTCGCAGGTAAGACCCGGGGCGGCCGCCTCCGCCTGAACCGAGCCGCCCGTACCGGGCCGGCCGCCCGTCCATGACCTCGGAGGTAATCGCGGTCGCACCGCGCGGGGCACTAGCGTCGGAGTCCATGACCACCATGACCTGGCCTGCGCCCGGCCCCCGCCCCGTCGGCGAGCTGCTGCGCGAATGGCGCGAGCGCCGCCGGATCAGCCAGCTCGACCTGGCGATCCGGGCCGAGGTGTCCGCGCGTCACCTCAGCTTCGTGGAGACGGGCCGCTCGCGGCCGACACCCGCCATGATCCTGCGGCTGACCGAGCAGCTCGAGGTGCCGCTCAGGGAGCGGAACACGCTGCTGCTGGCCGGTGGCTACGCCCCGGCATATCCCGAGCACGGCCTGGAGGAGCCGGAGCTGCGGAACGTCCGCGCGGCCCTGCGCCAGGTGCTGGCCGGCCATGAGCCGTACCCCGCGGTCCTGGTCAACCGCTGGTGGGAGCTGGCCGACGGCAATGCGGGCCTCGGCGTGCTCACCGAAGGGTGCGCCGCCTGGCTGCTGGAGCCGCCGGTGAATGTGCTCCGCCTGGCGCTGCACCCGGACGGGATGGCGCCGCGGATCGGCAACCTCGCGCAGTGGCGTGGCCACCTGCTGACCCAGCTGCGGCACCGGGCGCAGGCTCTCGGTGACCAGCGGCTGCGGGATCTGCGGGACGAGCTGCTCGGCTATCCGGGCGGGATGGCCGAGGTAGCCTCGCCGGCCGGGGTGGTGCTGCCGCTGCGCTACCGGCGCGCAGGCCAGGAATTGTCGCTGTTCAGCATCAGCGCGGTGGTGGGCACCGCGACCGACGTGACCGTGGCCGAACTCACGATCGAGGCGTTCTATCCCGCCGACGCGGCCACGGCCTGCTGCGGCCCTGCGCTCGGCGGCCCTGCGCTCGGCGGCCCTGCGCTCGGCGGACCCGCCCTAGACGGCTGAGCCGTGGTGCGATGCTACGCAGACGGCCGCGGCGCGTGCGGCGTGCGCCGTTAGCCGGCTTCGGCGCGTCGTTTGATCCCGCGCAGGAAGTTCCGGGCGGTGATGGCCTCGCCCCAGATCAGGACGACGGGGATGATGTAGGCCCGGAAAGGCGGCGGGCCGCACCGCAGTCGCATACGGCGGATCACCCGCGTGGTTCCGGGTTCGGGTTCGGTCAGCAGGTAGCTGGCGCTGAGTTCACCGTAGATGCCCAGGCGAGGGTGGCCGCGAAGCCGGGCCGGCAGCAGGTACCTCAGGTGGGTGTCCGTGAACAGGACCCATGATCTTCCTGGTTCGGCTTCCCGCACGACGTAGTAGGCGGTGCCGGGCGGTCCGTCGGCGATAATGTCCCCCACGTGCGGGTTCTGCCATTCCGCGACGATCCGGTCGTCAGCAGCGACGTGATATCCGGTTGCTGCCTTGGCGGGCAACTGGCGGGACAGGTGGTGGTAATACCAGTCAACCGACCGGTTCCAGAACTGCGAGTCTGAGTAGAAGCCGGCCCGTCCCTGGCCGGTTTGGACCAGCCAGGGCCAGACGAGCTGGGGCGGCGCGCTGATGGTCACAGCATGGGTGGTCTGCACCATCGGGGCTGGGACGAGATCATCCCCTGGGAGTGGCATCACCTGCTCTGCATCGGTGGCCGTCCAGGAAAGCCGTCCGGTCTGGCGCGACACGCCCGGACGCCATGGCCCTGCCCTTCCTGGCTGCCCCGCCCGGCGGGGACGGGCAGGGGCTGGCTGCCGGCAGAAGCTAACGGAAAACGACGCCAGGGATGCTCCGGCCTGGGCCCCGGTCAGGGGGCGGCCATGGCCGCAAGCCAGGACCCGGGGCGTAAGCCTGGCGAGGGCACTGACCGACTCCTTGGCCGCTGGCCAGTTCCAGGTGGAAATGTAGGGCGGCCCGCAGGCCCGGTGCCTGCCAGTGAGCAGTCCGGTCAGCGAGTTGAGGTCGATGGCCAGAACAGCGTCGCCGGTGATCAGTACCCGGTCCTGGCTGCGGAAGAACGCGACGTGGCCCGGGGTATGGCCGGGAGTGGGCACGGCCGTCCAGTCCGGCAGCCCAGGCACGCATGCTGCCGGATCGAACGTGCGGACCACGCCCGCCAGGCTGTTGCGTGCCACGCTCGCCTGCACCGTGCGGCGCGGCAGCAACGCCAGCAGCGGGGCGATCAGCCAGCGGTCCAGCGGGTTGGCATACTCCGGCAAGTACCGGCCCGACGCTAGCGGCAGCTCGGCCGGGATCACATAGACGGGCACGTCCCACATCCGGGCCAGTTCCAGCGCGGAACCAGAATGATCGGGATGGACATGGGTCAGCAAGATCTCAGCGGGCCGCGTTCCAGCCCCAAACACCGACTCCGCCGCCGCTTTGATCAGCTCCCCGCGATGCGGCCATGCCGTGTCGATGAGCACCCAGGCCGGCCCGGAACGCACCAGGTACACGTTCGACCCCGCCAGGCCGCGCCCCGTTTCTACCAGGTACACGCCCGCAGCGATCTCCGCCGGGCCAGCTCCCAGCCGGCCGGCGGAGGGGTGCCCAACCATCCGGCCTCCAACGTCGGCCCCATCGTCCCGGCGGTCACCCAGAGCGCACCAGAGGCGAACGGCCCCCGGCCACTGGCCATCGGCCGGCTGTCAGCCGGCACGGTGAGCCTTCATCCTGAAGGTCGTCCTCGCCTGCCGCACGTGCGGCTCCGGCCTGGATCCCGGCGGGCCGACCGGTGACAAAACCATGGCGGCTCCGACACGCCGGGACTGTTCGTGGGCAACCTCATTCACCCATGCGCACAATGAGGAACTGTCGGCCCAATCAGGATGATCCAGCGCCAGAGCGGAGAAAACAGTTGATCAAAACGACCAAGCCCGGGCCTAACGGCACCGTCCGCGTCACCTTCGCCCTGCCCGCCGATGAGCCCAGCGGGTCGGTGTCGGTGGTGGGTGATTTCAATGACTGGAACCCCTTCGCGCATCCGCTGAGGCGGCGGGCGAACGGCACCCGGAGCGCCGCGGTAACCATCCCGGCCGGCAGCATCCTGCGCTTCCGTTACCTCGCCGAGGGCGGGATATGGTTCGACGACGAAACCACCCCTGCAATACACGGCCAGGACGCCAGCATCCTGGTCTGATCCGGGCCCGAGCGGCATCGGCGGGACGATCCCGGTCATGCCCTTGGGCCTGTTTGCGGAATTGCCCGGCCTGGGATCAGGCCGGGCATGCCACCCGGTCCAGTGCCGGGTGGTCCGGCCGGCGGCCGGTCAGGTCCCGGTGAGCCAGGTGAAGCTCCAGGGCGCCAGCTCGATCGGGCCCAGCCCGGCCGGGGCCAGCCCGGCCGGGGCCAGCCCGGCCGGGGCCAGCCCGGCCGGGGCCAGCCCGGCCGGGGGAGCGTCAGCATCCGTGACCGTGTTCGCGTGGGCGGGCCGGGGGTCCCGCAGGCCGGCCCGCGCGATGATCCCCGCATCGACACGCTGGCTGGCATCGCTGAAGTTAGTGAGGGACAGGAACGGCGCGCTACGCGGGTGCGCGCGGCGGTAAGCCAGCACGCTCTGGTTCCCGGCGGCCAGGATCTCGGTCGCCCCGCCTGAGCGCAGGGCCAGAAGTTCCCTCCGGGCGAGGGCCAGGCCGCGCAGCGCCGTGAACGCCCGGCCTTCCACGCTGGCCGGGTCACTGCGGCGGGCCGCCAGGGCCCAGTCCATCCGCGGCCGGTGCATCCACCGGTTGTCGTGCGCCTGCCCGGGCTGGCCGGCCCAGCCGGGGTCGTTTGTCATGGCCAGCTCGTCGCCCATGTAGATGAGGGGGATACCGCCGAAGGAGAACACCACGGCGTACAGGGACTCCAGCCGCCGCAGGGCCAGCGTCAGCTCGGCCATGTCGCCGGCGTCCACCGCCCTCTCGATGCCGCACAGCGAGGCGGCCATGCCGGAGATCCGGGCGTCCCCGGTCGCCGGGTTGTCCTGGAACAGGGATCCTCGCGCGAACGAGCCGGGGAAGCGGCCCGCGAAGAACTCGTTGAGGAACCGGCGGTGCTCGAAACCACCCAGGCCGACGGCGGCGGCATCCTCGTCGGAGACCGCCCAGCCGATGTCGTCGTGGCAGCGCAGGTAGGAAACCCACGCGGTCGGGGCAGGCGCGGGCCGGCGGCGGGACAGCGCGTGCCCGGCCAGGCGCACGTCCCGGGTGGCCAGCGTGGACCAGAGCATCACCATCAGCTGGTTGTCGTAGGCGAGGTCGCACTCGGGCTGATAACGGTCGTGCGCGCCCAGGTACTGCACCAGCATCTCCGGGCCGACGATCGCCTCGGCCTTGAGCGCGAGACCCGGTGCAGCCAGCCGGGTCAGCGCGCGGAACGCCTGGAGCAGCAGATGCGCCTCGGGCTGGTTCTGGCCATCGGTGCCGGGCCGTTTCCACAAGAACGGCGCCGCGTCCAGCCGGAGCACGTCAACGCCGCGGTTGGCCAGCGTGAGCATGGTGGCGAGCATGTGCCGGAACACGGCTGGATTGGCGTAGTTCAGGTCCCACTGGTACTCGTGAAACGTGGTCCACACCCAGCCGAGCCCGGGCACCTCGGTGAAGCTGCCGGGGGCCGTGTCCGGGAAGACCTCAGGCAGCGTGGCCTCGTAGGCGTCGGGGATGGTGCGGTCGGGATAGATCAGGTACATCTCCCGGAAGGCGGGATCCCCGGCCAGCGCCTTGCGGGCCCACTGGTGCTCACGCGCGGTGTGGTTGAGGACCAGGTCGATGCACAGCGCCATGCCCCGCCCGTGCAGTTCGGCGGCCAGCCCCTCCAGGTCGGCCATGCTGCCCACCCGGGGATCCACCGCGGCATAATCCGCTACCGCGTAGCCGCCGTCGCTGTCCCCGTCCCTCGGCCGGAGCAGCGGCATGAGGTGCAGGTACGTGACCCCGAGTTCGGCCAGATAGTCCAGGTGGTGGCGGACGCCGCGCAGCGAGCCAGCGAAACGGTCGGCGTAGCAGACGTAGCCGATCATCCTCGACCGCTGGAACCACCCGGGATCTATCTCACGGCGGCGGTCGAGCAGCCGCAGCAGCGCGGGCCTCGCGGCGGCCGCATCCAGCGCGTCCATCACCAGGTCGGTCACGAGCCGGCTGGTGTCGGTCACGCCGCCGTAGAGCTGCCCGAGCGGGCCGGCTATGTCGAAGGACAGCTGCTCCAGGCGGGCCAGGAACGCGTCGGCGTCCAGGGCCCCCAGCCGCTGCCGCACCGCGTTCTCCGCCTCGTGGTCCAGCCTGAACAACGCGATACCTCCGGGGAACGGGCCGCCGATGACCGAGAATACGTGCCGCGCCTGGCTCTGGACCTCCGGGCACGAATCGAGTGTCTTGATGATCAGGATCGACGACGCCTCCATGCGCTGGGGAGATCGACGGCCGGGTCGGCGCGACCGACTCGAGCGGGTCGGCAGCGGCAATGTGGCTCTGCCTGCGACGGGATTCGCGGTGGGTCTGGGAGGATGGATTAGGTCTGGGGAGGAGGGTGAGTGTGTGAGTGTCGTCGTGGCCAGGCCAGTTATTACCGCGGATAGGCCAGCGCACCGCCATGAGGCTGCCGTGCCGTTCATTGGCCTCGCTGAGGCTTACGCTCTGACCGCGTTCCGGCAGGCGGGTGTTCCGATGCAGCGGATCCGCCCGGCCATCGACGCCTTGGATCGCGAACTGGGCTTAGATACGCCCTGGCCAGCAGGCACCTGTACACCGACGGGGCTGAGATCTTGTACGACTACGCTCCGCACGTCGGAGCTACGCCAGAAGGTGAGTCTGCCCGCGAACTCGTGGTGATCCGCAACAACCAGCGGGTCTTCGCTGAGGTTGTGGAACATTATCTTCGCCGGGTCAACTTCGCTGCTGATGGTTATGCGCAGGTCATTCATCTCCCGCAATACCGCGTAGCCGACGTGACTGTAGATCCCGATCATGCCTTCGGTCGTCCCAGGTTCGCGCGAGGTGGCGCAGAGTTGGACGACGTCATTGATCTTTTCGTGGCGGGTGAGCCCGTCGATACGGTTGCCGCGGAGTCCGGGTTGACCCGGGACGAGGTTGAGGACGCTCTCCGTGCCACCACAAGAACAGCAGCCTAAGTTCTTCCTGGACCGCAGTCTCGGCCGGATTGCCCTGCCTTCTCGCCTGCGGGCTGCTCACTGGGACTTAGTGACCCCTGGCGGAACATTATGGCACGCCCGCGGACGAGCAGATCGCTGATGTCCAGTGGATCCACGACGCAGCCACGCGTGGATGGCCAATCCTAATGAAGGGCAAGCCATCCGCTATCGCCGTGCCGGGATTGACGCAGTCGAACAGCACCAGGCCCAGTGCTTTGTCATCACGCGAGGTGACCTGACATCAACCGAGATGGCAGACCGCTTCCAAGCCAGCCAACGTGCCATATACGAAGCGGTAACCCGACCTGGGCCCTACATCCACGCAATACATTCCGACCGGCTGGAGCAGCTCTACCCACCCGGCCTCAGACGGTGACATCCCCGGAGTGAGGTAAACAAGGCTCGGCAGCCGCGACGGTCCGCTGCGAGCTCGCTCCCTGCACGAAGGCTGGCGGCCTGGGGGAAGGAGCCGGGGCGCAGCTCTGGCGAGACCCTTGACCTCAAGTCCAGTTGAGGTCCTACCGTTTATAGTAGGTCGCCCGTCGCACCGGAATGGAGCAGCAATGGCCTTCACCGACGCCGAATCCGCCTACCTGGGCAGCCAGGCACTGGGCCGGCTGGCCACCATCCAGCCGGATGGCAGCCCCCAGGTCAAGCCGGTGGGCTTCCACGTTAACCCCCGGCTCGGCACGATCGACGTGACCGGCTTCAACCTGACGTCCAGCCAGAAGTTCCGTAATGTCCGCCGCAACGGCCAGGCCGCGCTCGTGGTGGACGACATCACCTCCACCGACCCGTGGCGGGTGCGGTTCCTGGAGATCCGCGGCACCGCGGAGGCCCTTGACGACGCTGCCGGCGACGGGCCGCTGATCCGCATCCACCCGACCCGGATCCTCAGCTTCGGCGTGGAAGAGCCGCCCGGCGAGCCGCACCAGACCCGGCTCCGCACCCGCGACCTGGCTGCCTAGCGACCTGGCCGGAGGTGCATGGATCCGCTCACTGCCAGCCGGCGTGCGTGCAGCATGCGCAGGCGTGACCGATACGGCGGGCGGAAGGAAGCACGCCCGTGGCGGCCGTGCCGGGCGGACCCATGTACCAGCCATGGCCAGCCAGCGCACCGGAGGCGAATACCCGACATCAGACCGGGTACGAGGCGCCCGTGACGGCAGGGAACGAAGGGGCGCGAGGGTACCCGCTGTTCAGGCAGATCGTCCTGGACGGTACCGACATCAGGAAACTGGCCGAGTTCTACCGGCAGATCCTGGGCTGGTCGTACCGGCCTGGTGATGAACCGCCTGCAGCGGGCGAGCCAGACCCGGCGGGGCAGGACTGGCTGGTCCTCAAGGACGCCGCCGGCGTGGTCCGCCTCGCGTTCCAGCAGGTCCCGGAGCTGCCGGAGGCGACCTGGCCGGAAGGCCCGGTGCCGCAGCAGATGCACCTGGACCTGTACGTGACGACGGCCGGCGAACTGCGCGCGGCGCATGAGCGGGCCCTGGCCCTGGGAGCCCGGCTGATCCTCGACCGCTCCGCGGACCCGGATGAGCCGCTGTACGTCTACGCCGACCCGGCCGGGCACCCCTTCTGCATATTCTTCGGGCCCCCGCCGCCCTGACCAGGAACCGGTCAGCCTTCGCGGATCGCGTCCCAGCCTGGCAGCGGGACAGCACCGCCGGGCAGGGCCGCCCAGAAGTCGGCCCCGGGCGGGGCCTCGACCTGGATGCGCCGGCCGCCCGCCCACGCCGCGTCGAACCCTAGCCGCCACGAGTGCAGCAGGGTCCGGCCCGTGGCTGCCCCGTCCCGGCCCGGGCGGCCGAACAGCGGATCACCCTCGATGGGATGGCCGATCCAGGCGAGGTGCACCCTGATCTGGTGCCGGCGCCCGGTCACCGGGGACACCGCCAGCAGCGTGTGTCCCTCGCCGCCGGCCACGGTCAGGAACGTGGTGGTGGACGGGTAGGTCCGGACTTCCTGGAACTGCTCATCGGGCGGGACCGACCAGCGGGACCGGTCCGGGTCGAACGCGATCGCGGCACGGTTGGCTGCCACCCGGACCCGGTTCTTGCGGCCGACGCTGAGCGGCAGCTCGATCGTGCCGCGTGCGGGCAGCCCCGTCGTGGGGGTGATGGCCAGGTAGACCTTGTCCACCGTGCGCCGGCTGAACTGGCGGGTCAGATCGCCATGCAGGCTGAGGTCCTTGGCCAGCAGCAGGGCGCCGGAGGTCACCTTGTCGATCCGGTGCGCGGGATAGAGCTTCTCGCCCGCCTCCTCCGCCAGCCGGACCAGGTCTGTATCGTGCCGTTCGCCCATGACCGCGAGGCCTGCGGGCTTGTTCAGCACCAGCGCCGCGTCGTCCTCGTACAGCACTGTGCCGGCCCGGATCTGCGCCCAGTCACTCACCGGGACACGGTATCCGGCTCCTGGGCAACCCGCCCGGGCCGGATCACGTATGGAGGAATGAAGGTACGCCAGGCAGTGCCGCCGCGGCCTAGGTACCCGGGTCCTCCCGCAACGCCGCTGCGGCCCAGGTCACAGCGCCCGGGCCGGTCACGAGGCGGCAATACGTTGCCCTCGCTGATACCTTGGCTTTAACCGGACGTAGGCAGCGGCGGCGTCTGCGCCGGTGTCCATGTCCACGACACGCGGGACCTTGTGTGGGTAGATGGGTTAGTGCCCCGTTGGCCGCCTGCCTGGTGGCTCTGGCAGCCGCAGGCTGTACTGGGCGTGCCGTCCCGGCGAGCGTCCAGTCGCCGGCCAGGACCGCGGGGGCCAGCCGGACGGCCCCGCACTCACCGGGCCCGTCCGCGTCAGCCGCCCCCGAGACGGACGTGTCCGCGGTGTCAGGGCCGCTGCCTGAGGGCACCGCAGGCAAGCTGCCCGGCGGGGTCTACTACCTGCTCGCGGGCCGGACGCTGGGCAGCCTCAACGTGTGGGAAGTGCGCCCGGGTCACCCCGTCAGGCAGCTCACCCGCAGCTCCTCCGGTCACCAGATCGACGCGCTCGCCGCGTCGGGCGCGGGCATCGTCCTGGCTGACGCCGCGGGCGGGACGGACCGGCTGGCCCGGTGGACGCGGCACGGCCCGTCATGGCTGCGGCACCGCCACCAGGGCCCGCTCATCCACGGGAGCTCGCCCGACATCCTGGGCAACGGGACCATCGGCTACGTCACCCCGCCCAGCAGCTCGGGCGCCCACCACGACGCGGAGTTCTCGATCTGGACCCAGCCGTCGTTCACCAGCCGGGCCACGGCCGTCTACCGGCAGCGGCGCCCGCTGGACGGCCCGGTGTTCGGGCCGCACGGCCAGATCGCCATCGAGGGCTGGACCGGCCCGCAGGGAGGCCGCCGGCCGAGCGTGCTGATCTACCGGCACGGCCAGGTCACGACGCTCACCACCGGGGTCTCCGCTATTCCCTCCCTGATCGCCTGGGGGCGCCGGGCGCCCGCGCTGGCCGTCGCGTTCCCGGCGCACCGCGCTGAGCTGCTGTTCCCGGACGGCGCCCGGCGGCCGCTGCCCCGCGGCTGGCAGCCGCTGGCCTGGAACTCGTCGGGCACCCAGGTGCTCATGCAGTCCAGCACCGGCCTGGGGATCTGGTCGGCCTCCGCTCCCGGCCAGGTGCGGACCGTCGGGGTCATTACCCCCGGGGTGCAGATCCTGCAGGCCGTGTGGCTGGCCCGGCCGGCGCCAATGTGAGATGCGGCTCAGCCAGGCCCGGAAGAAAGTCCCCCCGGGGCGGGTTGGCGGCTATGTGACTGACGTACCGCTGTCCGTGCTGGACCTGGCCCCGGTAGCCGCGGGGGCCACCGCTGGCCAGGCCCTGGAGTACACGACCGAGCTGGCCCGGCGCACCGAGGAGCTGGGGTACCGCCGGTTCTGGGTCGCCGAGCACCACAACATGCCGGCCATCGCCAGCTCCGCCCCGGCCGTGCTGATCGCCCACCTCGCGGCGGCGACCTCCACGATCCGGGTCGGCTCGGGCGGCGTGATGCTGCCCAACCATGCGCCGCTGGTGGTGGCGGAACAGTTCGGCACCCTGGAAGCCCTGCACCCCGGCCGGATCGACCTGGGCATCGGCCGTGCCCCCGGCACGGACCAGTACACCGCGCTCGCGCTGCGGCGCACCATGGAAGGCCTCTCTGCCGAGGCGTTCCCCCAGGAGCTGGCCGACCTGATCGGGCTGTTCAGCGCGGAGGGCCTGCGGCGGCCGATCACCGCGACACCCGGGCGGGGAGACATGCCGGCCATCTGGCTCCTCGGCTCCAGCGGGTTCAGCGCCCAGCTCGCCGGGGTTCTCGGCCTGCCGTTCGCGTTTGCGCACCATTTCAGCTCGGCCAACACCGTGCCCGCGCTGGGCCTGTACCGGCAGAATTTCCAGCCGTCCCGCTGGCTGGAACGGCCCCACGCGATGGTGGCCGTCAGCGCGATCTGCGCCGATACCGACGAGCGGGCCCAGTGGCTCGCCGGGCCGGCCGCCCTGTCGTTCGTCCGGCTGCGGTCCGGGACGCCCGCCCCGCTGGCCACTCCCGAGGAGGCGGCGGCCTACCCCTATTCTGACCGGGAGCGGGAATTCGCCCAGGACCGTTTCACCGGCCAGGCGGTGGGATCGCCGGAAACGGTCCGCGGCCAGCTGTCCGACCTGCTCAAGCGCACGGCCGCCGACGAGCTGATGCTGACCACGATGGTCTATGACATCGAGGACCGGGTCCGCTCCTTCGAGCTGATCACCGAGAAGGTCGCCAGCAGCCTGGTCAGGCCCGGCGCCTGAGCTGCGCCTGCTGGCCCGCTTCCCTCCCCGCGAGGCCTGCGGGGTCCCCGGCCCCGTCCCGCGCGAGGCCTGCGGGGCCCCGGCCCCGTCCCGCAATAGGGGAAATACCGGGGTGAGCTTTGTCTTTACCTCGCGTTAGCCGGGGATGCAGAAGGGTAGGTCTGCCCCACCTTTGAGGAGGGCGGACTTTATGGCAGACCCCAACGGCACCCCGCGGCCCGCCGTGGCCCAGGAGGCCTCGGCTGGCGAACTCGTGAAGCAATTGTCCGAGCAGGTTTCGCGGCTCATCCGCGACGAGCTGAAACTCGCCGAATACGAGATGACCCGCAAGGCCAAGCGGGCCGGCCGCGGCGCCGGCATGTTCGGCGGCGGCGGCCTCCTGGCGTTGTACGGCATCGGGTGCCTGCTCGCGGCGGCCATTATCGGCCTGGCTGGCGTCCTCCCGGCCTGGGCGGCGGCGCTGATCGTTGGCGGGGCGCTGCTGGCCGTCGCGGGCCTGGCCGCGCTGGTGGGTAAGAGTCAGGTAAGCAAGGCCACGCCGCCCGTCCCGGAACAGACGGTGCAAAGCGTCAGGGCCGATGTGGAAGAAATCAAGGAAAGGGCACACCGATGACCGCAGCAGAGGGCACAGGAGACGACAGCCCCAGCGCCCTGCCGGACAACCAGGACGCGCTGGTCGAGGAGATCAACCGGACCCGGGAGGAACTCGGGAACACTGTCGAGGCGCTGGCGGCCAAGGTGGACGTGAAGGCCCGGGCCCAGCAGAAGGCCACCGAGGTTTCCGGGCAGCTCAAGACCAGGGTGCGGGATGTGACGCAGGGCCTGTCCGGCAGGGCTGGCCAGCTGAAGGGCGAGGTCACCGACCGGGCGGCGGGGGCCCGGCAGGCCGCGGCTGAGAACGGCAAGACCGTGCTGGGCTCCGGGCAGCCTGTCACCAAGAGCATCGCCGGCCGTGCCGCCCAGGCCGGGGCCACCGCCCAGTCGGCCGCGGCCCAGGCCGGGGCGACCGCGTGGGCGGCCACCCCCGACCCGGTCCGGCAGCAGGCCCGGCGGGCCGCGGCCACCGTGAACCAGCACCGGGTGCCGGCCGCGGCCGCCGTGGCCGCGGGCGCTCTGCTGCTGGGTGGCTGGCTCGTGGTCCACGGCCGCCGGCGCTGACCCCGGCGGCACGGATCAGGGTGACGAGCCGGCCGGGCCACGCGCCGGGCCGGCCGGCTCGCCCGGCCCGGCGCGGCTATCCGGGCTCAGCGCCGCCGGCCGGGTCACCGGCCCGCCACGGCCGGCCGGGCAGACCGTTATCTGGATTAATGGTTGAACCGGGGACGCGGAATGCGCTTCCACGTCTGCTGTGCCCTGGCCCGCAGCCGGGTGGCCCGCTGGTCTTCCCGCTCGAACAGCAGCCCGTAGGTGAACGCGTTCTCGCCGGCCAGGTAGGCGCCGATGCCGAGTTCCCGGTCCACGCCCCGGGCGACCACCGCATCCTGATGATCGCCCAGCACCGACTGGATCTTCTTCATCCGCTTGGTGAAGCGCGTGGCCTCCTTGCCGAGAGCCGGGCTGATCGCCTCCCCGGCGTACCGGGCGCGCTTGGCGGCCTTCCGGGCCTCGTGAAAGGCGAGTTCCCGCGGGTGGCCCGGGGGCGTGTGCCCGGCCCGGCGTATCCGCCGCCGGGTGCGGCGGTAGGCCCGGAGGGCCGCACTGGCCAGTACCTGCCCCGCGGGCCGTTCCGCGGAGGCCGAGAGCGGCGGGTCAGCCAGCAGGCCATCCAGCGCGTCCCGGAGCGCGAAGTACCGCGCCGAGTCCAGGGCAGCCAGCACATTGGCACGCGCCGCCGCCTCGATGGGCGCGAAATGAGCCTGGACCCGGGCCTGGACCGGCCCGAGCATCTGCTCGGCCGGGACCGCCCGCACGTTCTGCGCGAGCCTGGTGGCCAGCACCTCGCCGTCGCGGGCCTCGCCGAGTACCCCGCCGAGCCATTTCAGCTCGGCCAGGATCGTCTCGGTCCCGGAGCGCGGGATGACCTCGCCGAACGACTGCAGGGTGCTGCGCAGGCGGCGGCTGGCGACCCGCATCTGGTGCACCGAGTCGGGCTCGTCCGCGCGGACCAGCGGATCCATCGACCCCAGCCGGGCGGCGTGCTCCCGGAGGTAGGCCAGCACGATGTCCCCGGCCGACGCCGGCGCTGCCGTCTGGTGCTGCCCGTTCACCGGGGCCGGGTGCCCGCCGCGTTCCGGCCCGGTCCCGTCCGGCAGCCCCAGCGCCCGTTCCAGCTTCGCGGACCGTGCCGAGGGCCGCAGCCCATCCCGGCGGAGCCGTGCGTCGGCCGCCTTCAGCAGCCGCGGGCCGCCGCCGGTCAGCTCGACCTCCACCTCGGCCCACTGCGAGATCATCGTCTCGCCGCCCAGCGTCTGGGCCGACACGTCGTCGGAGGCGACCTCGGCCAGTGACGCGCCCTCGCTGTCAACCAGGGTCAGGACCTGCCGCCGGGTGCTGACCCGGGCTACCGGCCGCAGGGCCTCGCCCCGGGTGTACCCGCGGACCAGGCTGGCCAGCCGCGCGGGCACCTGCCGGCCGCGGCCGAGCGGTGTCCGGATCTCCTGGCGGGTGCTGCCGCCGGCCGGGAGTTTCAGGTGCCAGCCGGGGTCGCTGCCGCCGCGCCGCCGCCGGAGGGTCACCCCGCTGCGGATCAGCCGCAGGTCGTCCGTGTCGTAGTACTCAGCTTCCAGGACCTGTTCCTCGGGCCCGGAGGAGCCAGCCACGCTGGGCAGCCGGCCCAGCCGCGGCACGGTGGTGCCCGGGGGAGCCTCGTACTTGATCTCAGTTTCATAAATGGTCGTGCTCATGCCCGGCCACTACCCGGGCGCCGGGACAGTGAACATCCGAGGCCACGCCCGTGGATGCCCGCATACCTGACGGCGGGCGGGCGGGATGGCCAGCGGGGCAGGTGTTTGGGGACGGCACAGCGGGGGAGTCGGGGGGGCGCTACTTCCGGAAAGGGAGGTTCCCATGTCAACTGGGGCCATTGTGGCGATTATCGTCGTCGTGATCGTCGTGGCTGCCGTTGTGGCGGTGATCGCGGCGCTAAACCGCCGTCACCGGCTGCAGGAGAAGTTCGGGCCCGAATACGACCGGGCGGTTACCGAGCACGGCAGCAGGCGGGAAGCGGAAGCCGATCTCGCAGGGCGGGAACGGCACGTGCGTGAGCTTGACATCCGCCCGCTGTGCCCGGCGGCGCGAAGCCAGTACCTGTCCGAGTGGAATGCCGTCCAGGAGCAGTTCGTGGACGCGCCGCAGGCCGCCGTGACCGGGGCGCAGACGCTGGTCTCGGCCGTCATGGAGGACCGCGGCTACCCGACCCAGCCCTATGACCAGACCGTGGCTGACCTGTCCGTCGAGCACGCGAGCACGCTGGATCACTTCCGGGCGGCCCACGACATCAGCCGCAAGCGCCGACACCGCGTCCACCGAGGACCTGCGCCAGGCGATGATCCATTACCGGGCCCTCTTCTCTGAGCTGCTGGGGGAGCCGGCTGCCGGGCAGGATGCGAAGACCGCCGGCGGCCCGGTAACCACCACCCAGCCTGATGGCCTGCCCGCGGTGGACCCGGCGCCCGCTGCGGCCCAGGCCGGCGGCGCGGCGGCCCAGGCCGACGGCGCGGCGGCCCGGGGCGATGGCGTGGTGGCCCAGCCCGCTGCTTCGGTCCAGCCCGCTGCTTCGGCGGAGCCCGCCGGGCCCGCCTGCCAGACATCGCCGGCCAGCCCGCCGGCGACCCGGCCCGTAATCCGACCGCGGACGCGGTGACCACCGCGCGCCGGCAGGAGAGGTGACCCCCATGACTTCACAGCGCGACGAGACCACCCACGCCCCAGCCGAGGACGAGTTGAGCGACGACCCGATCATCATCGAGCGCCGGGATGAGGTGCTCGCCGGCGACATCCCGGAGGGTGACATCGGGGAGGGCGACGTCCCGGCTGATGGTTCCCTGGCAAATGGCTCCCTGGCTGGTGACGTCCCGGCTGGTGACGTCCCGGCTGGTGATGGCCCGGGCTTCGGCTCCGGGGCGGGGGACGGCCTGGCAAGGGACGGCCTGGCAGGGGACGGCCTGGCAGGGGACGGCCTGGCGGGGGACGGCGTCGCAGAGGACGGCGTGGCCGGCGACGAGCTGATCGGCCGGCCCGCCGCCCCGGACGCCGACGGCGCTGACCCGGCGCCCTTGGTGGTTCCCCCCGACGTCCCCCGGGCAGACGCCCGCAATGCTGAGGCCTCCGGCCCCGCGACGGCCGCCAGCACGGCTTCCCCCGCCCCCGGGGATGACAGCCTGGACCCGGCCGGCCCGTCGGCTGCAGGCCCCGCACCTGCGGGCCCGGCAGCGGCGCCCGGCACGCCCGCGGCCGTCGCGCAGCCCGGCGTGGCCGGGACCGCTGACCCGGCTGCCGTTCCCGGCGCCGTCCCCGCCGCCGGGGAAGGCACGGCCGGCGGGGCGGCGGGCGACGAGGTTCCCGCCGCGGCCCTGGCCGAGCAGCAGTGGCCGGCCATCCAGGCGATGTTCGTGGATGACCCGCAGGGATCCGTGCAGCGCGCCGCGGCGGCGGCCGAGGAGGTCGCGAAGGCCTTCGTCGCCTCGCTCCAGCGGGAGCAGGCCACCCTGCGCGCCTCGTGGGAGAACGGCACCGACACCACGACCGAGGATCTGCGCACCGCGCTCCAGCAGTACCGGGCGTTCTGCGGCCGGCTGGAGGGACTGGCCTGAGGACCTGGTCACCGGGGCCGGCCGCTACCGCAGCGGCGGCCGGCCCCGGTGGCCATCCGGCGTCGCGGCCCGGCTGGCTCAATGTCGTGCCGCCGCATCGGCACGTCGTGCTGCCGCATCGGCACGTCGTGCTGCCGCATCGGCACGTCGTGCTGCCGCATCGGCACGTCGTGCTGCCGCATCGGCGCGGTTGCGCCGCGAAATGGCCGTACATATCTTAGGTTCAGTCGGCCAACTGCGGGGGAGGTGCCAGGTGCCAGACCCATCGGACTCCCTCGCCCGGCGGCTCGCCCAGTGGGCCTGCGACCTGGAGCCGACGGCCGGCGACCTGGCGCTGGCCGCCCGCTCGCTGGCCGACACGGTGGCGGTGGCGCTGGCCGGCCGTGACCACCCGGTGACCCGGCTGGCCGCGGGGATGGCGGAAGGCCCGCGCTGGGCGGTGGCCGCGCATGTCCTGGACTTCGATGACCTGCACATGGAGTCCACCACCCACATCAGCGCGGTCTGCGTCCCGACCGTCCTCGCCCTCGGCGCGGACGCCCGGGCCTACCTGGCCGCGGCCGGGGTGATGGCCCGGCTCGGCAACGCGCTGGGCTGGCCGCACTACTCCGCGGGCTGGCATGCCACTTGCACCGCAGGCGCGCCGGCCGCCGCGGCGGGGGCGGCGGTCGCGCTGGGCCTGGGCCCGGAGCAGGTCGCCACGGCCATGGCTCTCGCGGTGCCGGGGGCGGGCGGGGTGCAGCGGGCGTTCGGCACCGACGCCAAGTCGCTGCAGGTGGGGTTCGCCGTGGACGCCGGCATCCGGGCCGCCACGCTGGCCGCGGCGGGCGCGCAGGCCGATCCGGCCGCGCTGGGCGAGTGGATGACCCTGGTCGGCGGTGATCCGGGCGCGGCTGACCTGTCCGGGCCCGCGGTTCCCGGCGGGCTGGCGGTCAAGATGTACCCCTGCTGCTACGCGCTGCAGCGCCCGATCAGCGCGCTCGGTGAGCTCGTGCAGTCCGGGCCGCTGGACCCGGCTGAGGTGCGCCGGATCGTGCTGCGCACTCCCGAGGGCACGCTGACCCCGCTGATCCATCACCAGCCGGACACCGGGCTGCAGGGCAAGTTCAGCCTGGAGTACGCGGCGGCCGCTGCGCTGCTGGACAGTTACCCGGGCTTCGCCAGCTTCACCGACGAGGCGGTGCGCAGGCCCGCTGCGCGCAGCCTGGCCGGGCTGGTCGAGATCAAGAGCGAGCCGGGCGGGACCTGGCTGCTGGACGGCGAACTGGTCGCCGAGCTGCACATGGCCAGCGGTGGCATCGCGCAGATCACCCAGCAGTTCCCGCCCGGGTCGCCGGGCCGCCCCGCCACCGACGGCCAGCTCCAGGCGAAGATCGCCGACTGCCTGGCCGGACTGGACCTGGCCGGCGGCCCGGAGCCCGGCCCCGCGGCCTGGACCTGGCCGAGCGCAGCCGACCTGCTGCGGGACTTCTGCTGATGCGACGCGCCGACGGCGCCCGCCGCCGAGAGGACGGGCATGGATGAGCTGAGCGAGGAGGAGCGCGCGATCGTCGGCCTGGTCCGCGACTTCGTGGAGCGCGACGTGAAGCCGGTCGCATCGGAGCTCGAGCACGCGAACACCTACCCGGAAAAACTCATCGAGCAGATGAAGCAGCTGGGCATCTTCGGGCTGGCCATTCCGGAGCCGTGGGGCGCCGCGCGGGTCAGCACGCCCTGCTACGCGCTGGTCACCGAGGAGCTGTCCCGCGGCTGGATGAGCCTGGCCGGCGCCATGGGCGGCCACACGGTGGTGGCCAAGCTGCTCCTGGACTACGGGACCGAGCGAGCAGAAAGAGCGGTACCTGCCGCGGATGGCGACCGGCGAGGTCCGGGCCACGATGGCGCTCACCGAACCCGGCGGCGGTTCCGATCTGCAGGCGATGCGCACGACCGCCCGCCGCGATGGGGATTTTTATCTCATCAACGGTTCGAAGACCTGGATTACGAACGCCCGGCGTTCTTCGCTGGTCGCTTTGCTCTGCAAGACCGATCCGGCGGCCCGGCCCGCGCACGCGGGGATCAGCATCCTGCTGGCTGAGCACGGGCCGGGGTTCACGGTGTCGCGCGACCTGCCCAAGCTGGGCTACAAGGGGGTGGAGAGCTGCGAGCTGTCCTTCGACGACTTCCGGGTGCCGGCGGATGCGCTGCTCGGCGGCCGGGAGGGTGAGGGCTTCGGCCAGATGATGCGCGGCCTGGAGATCGGCCGGATCCAGGTCGCCTCCCGGGCCGTCGGCGTCGGCCGGGCCGCGCTGGAGGACGCGCTGCGGTACGCCCAGCAGCGGGAGACTTTCGGCCAGCCCATCTGGAAGCATCAGTCGGTCGGTAACTACCTGGCCGACATGGCCACCAAGCTGATCGCCGCCCGGCAGCTGGTGCTCTACGCGGCACGCTGCTTCGACGCGGGCGGCCGGGCGGACATGGAGGCGGGCATGGCCAAGCTGTTCGCGTCGGAGACCGCGATGGAGATCACGCTCAACGCGGTGCGCATCCACGGCGGGTACGGCTACTCCACCGAGTTCGATGTCGAGCGCTACTTCCGGGATGCGCCCCTGATGATCGTCGGTGAGGGCACCAACGAGATCCAGCGCAACGTCATCGCCCGCCAGCTCATCAAGCGCAACTCGGTCGCCCCGTGAGCGAAGCGGACAGGCCAGCACAGTGAGCAGTGCTAGCGCGGGGCTGCCGCTGGAGGGGCTGCTGGTCGTCGCGCTGGAGCAGGCCGTGGCGGCCCCCTTCGCGACCCGCCAGCTCGCCGACCTGGGCGCCCGGGTCATCAAGATCGAGCGGCCCGGCGGGGGTGATTTCGCCCGCCGACTACGACCACTCGGTCCACGGCCAGTCGAGCTACTTCGTCTGGCTGAACCGGGGCAAGGAAAGCGTCGAGCTCGACGTGAAGAAGCCCGCCGACCGGGACATCCTGGAGGCCATGCTGGCCCGCGCGGACGTGTTCGTGCAGAACCTCGCGCCCGGCGCCGCCGGCCGGCTCGGGCTGGGCGCGGAGCAGCTCGCCGCCCGCTATCCGCGGCTGATCAGCTGCTCGATCTCCGGTTACGGCCCGGACGGCCCGTACGCCGGCAAGAAAGCCTACGACCTGCTGGTGCAGTGCGAGGCCGGGCTGGTGTCGGTGACCGGGACCCCGGAGGAGCCGGCCAAGGCCGGGATCTCCGTCGCCGACATCGCCGCCGGGATGTACGCGTACTCCGGGGTGCTGACCGCGCTGTACGAGCGGGAGCGGACCGGCCGCGGCGGCCGTTTCGAGGTGGCCATGCTCGACGCGCTGGGCGAATGGATGAGCCAGCCTTACTACTACAGCGTCTACGGCGGCCGGGCCTCGCCGCGCACCGGGGCGCGGCACGCCTCGATCTCCCCGTACGGGCCCTACCCGGCCCAGGGCGGGGAGGTGTTCCTGGGTATCCAGAACGAGCGCGAGTGGGCGGTGCTGTGCGAGCGGATCCTGGGCCGCCCGGACCTGGTCACCGATGAGAGGTTCGCGACCAACCCCGCCCGGGTCGCGCACCACGACGAGCTGACCGCGCTGATGAGCGAGGTGTTCGCCGCCATGCCGGCCAGCCAGCTCGAAGCGTCGCTGGAAGCAGCGGGCATCGCCAACGCCCGGATGCGCAGCCCGGCGGAGTTCGCCGACCACCCGCAGCTCGCGGCCCGGGACCGCTGGCGCGACATCGATTCCCCGGCGGGGCGGATCCGCGCGCTGCTGCCGCCGGTGACGGTGCCCGGCCGGACCGCCGCGATGGGCGCGGTCCCGGGGCCCGGGCAGCACACCACGGCCATCCGCGCGGAGTTCGGACCCGCAGAGCAGGAGGCATCGCCATGACCACGACGAAAGGCTCCGCACCGGGGCAGCTGCCTCATTTCCCGCTGGTCATCGATGGCCAGCTGACCGAGCCTGCCTCGGGGCGCAGCTACGAGAGCACCGACCCGTTCTCGGGCGCCCCGTGGGCGACCGCTGCCGACGGGGGCGAGGCCGACGTGAACCTGGCGGTGGCGGCCGCCCGGCGTGCGCTGGCCGGCCCGTGGGGGCAGCTGACCGGGTTCGGCCGGGCCCGGCTCATGCGGCGGCTGGCCGAGCTCATCGACCGCGACGCCGACCGGCTGGCCGAGTTCGAGACCCGCGACACCGGCAAGCTGCTCCGCGAGATGCGCGGGCAGCTGGGCAGCATCCCGGACTGGTTCTATTACTTCGCCGGGCTGGCCGACAAGCTCGAGGGCTCAACCATCCCGGCGGACAAGCCGAACTTCCTCGTGTACACGCGGCGCGAGCCGGCCGGCGTCGTGGCGGCGATCGTCCCCTGGAACTCACCGCTGCTGCTGCTCTGCTGGAAGCTGGCGCCCGCCCTGGCTGCCGGGTGCACGATGGTCGCCAAGCCCAGCGATTACTCCCCGGCGTCGGCGATCGCGCTCGCCCGCCTGGTCCAGGAGGCCGGGTTCCCGCCCGGCGTATTCAACGTGGTCAGCGGGTTCGGGCCCGAGGTAGGCAAGGCGCTGGCCGCGCATCCCGGCGTGGACAAGATCGCATTCACCGGGTCCACGCAGGTCGGCGCCGAGGTCGCCAGGGCCGCGGCCGGCAACATCACCAGCGTGCTGCTCGAGCTCGGGGGCAAGTCCGCGCACCTGGTGTTCCCCGACGCCGACCTGGACGCGGCCAGCAACGGGGTGGTGGCCGGGGTGTTCGCGGCGACCGGGCAGACGTGCATGGCCGGGTCACGGCTGCTGGTCCACCGCAGCGTCCACGACGAGCTGGTCGGCAAGATCGTCGCCCGGGCGGAGGCGATCAGGCTCGGCGACCCGCGGGACGCCGGGACCGAGATGGGGCCTCTCGCGACCGGGCCGCAGTACGAGAAGGTGCTCTCGTTCTTCGCCTCGGCGGCCAGCGAGGGCGCGGCCGTGGCCACCGGCGGCCAGCCCGCCAGCCAGTTGGGCGGCTACTTCGTCCAGCCCACCGTGCTCACCAACGTCAAGCCCAGCATGACCGTGGCCTGCGAGGAGGTGTTCGGCCCGGTGCTGGCGGTCATCCCGTTCGACACCGAGGAGGAGGCCATCGGCCTGGCCAACGACACCCGCTACGGCCTGGCCGGCGCGGTGTGGACCAAGGACATTCACCGCGGCCACCGGGTCGCGCACGCGCTGCGCACCGGCACCGTCTGGATCAACGCCTACCGCGTGGTCGGCCCGGACGTCCCGTTCGGGGGGTTCGGGGCCAGCGGGCTCGGCCGGGAGAACGGCATCGAGGCGGTCCACGAGTACACCCAGACCAAGGCCATCTGGGTGGAACTCACCGGCGGCACCCGCGACCCCTTCACCCTCGGCTAGCACCTCTTCCGGGTCGGCCGCGCCCGGCCCGTGCGGCCCCTGTCACACTGACCCCTTCTGTCACACCGGGAAGAGTGGGCGCTGACCATGATCAGGCTGAGCCCCCACCGGCGCCAGCACGCGCTGGCGGCCCTCGGTACGCTGCTGGGCAGGCACTAGGGGGACGTGATGACGCAGACCGCGCTGGACCGCATGATCAGGGCCCAGGCTGACACGCTGGACCGGATCGCGGAGCTTGACCTGGCCGCCCCGGCCGCGGTCCTGGCCGCCGCGCGCCGCGTGGTCCTCGTGGGCACGGGCACCAGCCAGCACGCGGCGGAACTCGGCGTGATGATGCTGGAGCGGGCGGGCCTGGACGCACGATGGTTCCCCGCGGCCACCTGGGTGAGGTGGAGCACCGGCCCGCGCCCCGGCGACGCGCTGGTCGTGATCACTCACACCGGGCAGACCGGCTACGCCGCCCGGGCCCGGGCGGAGGCGCTGGCCAGGGGGGTTCCCGTGGTCTCGATCACGGGGACCGGCCCGGCCTGGCCGGAGGCCATCACGACGGTGGCGCCTGAGGAGTCCGAGACCTACACCGTGAGCTACACGGCGGCCCTGGCCGTGCTCGCCCGGCTGGCCCACCAGGTGGCCAGCGCGGGAGACCAGGTGGCCAGCGCGGGAGAGACGTCCCGGGACGGGGCGGCAGCCGGCGGCTCCCCTGGTGATGTGCTGCAGGCCGCGGCGCAGATCCGGGTGGCATACTCGGCGCCCGCGGCCGAGCATGTGCCGGTCCCGGCCCGCAGCCTCGGCATCGTCGGCTGCGGTCCGTGGGGCGTCACCGCGCGGGAGACGGCGCTCAAGATCCGGGAAGGGGCCCGCATGCTCGCCGAGGGGTTCGACGCGGAACGCTTCCTGCACGGCAACGCCGTGCCCTTCACCGCGGCCGACGGAGTGCTGCTGCTCCAGCCGGAGGCGGACCCCGACGGGCTCACCGCGGCGGTGGGCGAGGCTGCGGCTCGCGAGCGCATCCCCGTCAGCGTGCTTACTCTGCCCGGAGACGGCCTTTCCCCGCTGCTCGCACAGCTGCCCATGACCGTGCACTTGCAGCTCATGGCGGAACGGTTCGCCCGGCTGCGCGGACAGGACCCGGACACGGTCATTACCGGCGCCTGGGCGGATCCTGATTTGTGGCAGATCGGCATGCCAGCGCCGTCCCGGTAGGTTTGCGCCAGCGGCCGGCCCGGGCTGATGGCGTGAGCGGGCCGTGACCGGACGCCATCCCCCAGGGGAGAACGAATAACTCCTTGGTCAACCCGTCTGCAGGCCGGGCTGAAATGTCCTAATATCGGCTCGCTAGCAGGGCGGGTGATGGACAGCGGGGACCGAGAGCGGGGACCGGGTGTGGAGTTGCGATAACGGGCATGCCATTTCCCCGGGGGATGAGTTTTGCAGCCGTTGCGGGGCGAACGTGCGGCCCGATGACCATTCTGGAGCACCGGAAGCCGTCCAGCCTGGATCGGAGCCTGGCACGGGGCAGGCGGAACACGCCACGGAATACCCCGCTGAGCCCTCCGACGAATATGCCCCGCTCTTCAGCAGCGGGTCCTTCACCGAATACATCGCGGCCACCTCGGAAACCGACATCCCGCCTTTTTCTCCCCCGCCATTGCCGGAGGAGCCGGCCACGGGCGCATACGGGCAGGGGCCCGCAGGTGCGCCCTCGCTGACCGGGGGCGGCGACGCGGACGTCCCCCGTGATGAGGAGCAGGCTGCGCCAGGCGCAGCGCCACCCGGCGCCCGGCCGGGCCTGCCCTCAGGCCCGAACGGCCGCGGTGAACCCGGGTCCCGCGACCCGTCCGGGGATGGCACCGGCACTCCCGTCTCGGGATTCCAGGCCGTGCTGCCAGGTCCCGGCGGCGGCGCCGCCGGCCGGGCGGCCCGCCCCGCCCAGCCCTCCCGCCGCCTCGTCCAGCCGGCCAGCCGCCTCGCCCAGCCCTCCCGCCGCCCCGCCTGGCCCCCGCACCGCCTTGCCTGGCCAGCGGGTCATCCCCATGGAGTGGGCGGCCCCGCAGACGCGGGCCGCCCCGCCGCCGGGGGATCGGATCGCCCCGCCCGGGGAATGGCACCTGCCGCCTCACCCCGCCCAGGCGGGGCCCGGCGGCCTGGCGGAAGACGGCCTGGCGGAAGACGGCCTGGCGGCAGACGGCCTGGCCCCGGGTGGCCCGGCACCTGAAACGCCTGCCGCCGGGAACCCGGCCGCGGAAGCCGCGGGGCGCGCCGGCGCAACCAACGGCAGCCGCGGTCCCGCGACCGCCACCGGGGGTGGCGGGAGTACCGGGGCGGAACCCCTGCCCGGCGAAGGCCCGGACGCCCCGGCCCGCCCGCCGGCTGACACCGGCCCGCTGCCCCGGGCCGGCTACCGGCGGCCCAGCCGGACGCGGCTCCTGGCGGCGGTGGCGGCGGTGGCCATCCTGGGCGTGACCGGCGTGACAGGAACCCTGGTCGTGATGCACAGCAACCAGACCGTCGCGTCCGCGCCGACGGCCGCGAGCGCCACGGCCAGCGCCCCGCCGAGCGCCGGGGGCGCCAGGACAGCGGGTTCAGCCAGCCCGGCCCCGGTGGCGGCCCAGTGGAGTTCGCCGGTGCCGGTCGATGCGCAGGCCCTCCCGGCCAGCAGCGCCCAGATCACCGGCCTGGCCTGCCCGGTCCAGGGCGTGTGCTACGCCACGGACAGCGCGGGCACCGTCCTGGCTCTCCGGTCCGGCGGGACCTGGCCGGTGGCCAATACGGACCCGAACGGCCATCTGATCGCCGTCTCCTGCTCTTCGCGCAGGTCCTGCCTCACAGTCAACGCCGCGGGGTACGCCATCCCCCTCGACCACGGGGTGTGGGGCACGCCGGCCCTGGTCGGCTCCGGGTCCGGGACGCTGACCAGCGTCTCGTGCGCCGGGGCCTCCTTCTGCGTGGCCGTCAACAACATCGGTGTCGCGTTCACCTACCGGGGTGCCGCCACGGGCTGGAGCCAGCAGACGGCCGATCCGCGCGGCCAGTCGCTGAACTCGGTCTCGTGCGCCAGTTCCACCTACTGCGTGGCCGTGAGCGCGAGCGGGAACGTGTTCACCTACAACGGAACCTCATGGAGCGGGCCTGCGACCGTGGACACAGGCCATGACCTGGTCAGCGTGTCCTGTCCCGACACCTCGTTCTGCATGGCGGTGGACTCGTCCGGCCAGGCGGCCATGCGTTCGGACGGGCTGTGGGGCCTTCAGCCGATCGGGTTCGCCGCCGTCGCGGTGTCCTGCCCCTCAGCCGGATCGTGCCTGGCGGTGGGCCGTTCCGGGACGACCGCGAGCTACGCCAACGGCCTGTGGGCCCACGCGGCGGCCGCGGCCCCGGGGGCCAGGATCACCACCCTGAGCTGTGCGGCCCCGGCCGCGTGCGTGGCCACGGATGAGGACAACAACGTGCTGTTCTACGCACGGCCCGGGTCCGGCTGACCCGGATGCACGGGTAGCACCCCGCCACGCAGCCCGCGGCCGGCCAGGCTAGCCTGCGCAGATGCAGGAGTCGCCGGACGATCTGGCCGGGCATCCGGACCGGCTGCGGTGGAACGAGAGGTACGGGAACGGGTTCACCGCCTCGTTCGCGCCTCATCCGCTGGCCGTCGTGGCGCTGGCCCTGGACCTGCCGGATGGCCCGGTCGCCGACCTGGCCAGCGGCCCGTCCGGAAGTGCGTTGCTGGCCGCGGCACGCGGCCGGCCGGTCACCGCGGTCAACGTGTCCGAGGTGGCGCTCGCCCTGCTGGACCGTGAGGCCCGGCGCCGCGGGGTGGATCACCTGGTCACGCTGGTCCACGCCGACCTCCTGGCCTGGCGTCCTGCGCCGGGCCGGTACGCCCTGGTGCTCGGCACCGGTTTCTGGGATCGCGGGGTGTTCGCCGCGGCTGCGGCGGCCCTCGCGCCCGGGGGCGTCCTCGGCTGGGAAGCATTCACGGCCGCCGCCCGCCAGGCCCGTCCCGCGCTGCCCGCCGCCTGGTGCCTCGGTCCCGGTGAGCCCGGCCACGCTGCTGCCCGCCGGCATGACCGTGATCAGCCAGGAAGACGTCCCCGGCGGCCAGCGTGGCCCCCGCCGGCGGCTGCTGGCCCGCCGGGCCACCCGGACACCTCCTCATGTCTCATTATGTAAGATGGATCATTAACTATAATGAGACAGCTTGGTAGGGTCCCGTTGTGGAGCTTCTCGAATGGGATGCCCGGAGCTACGATGCGCTGCCTCTGCCACATAAGCGGTGGGGCCCTGCCGCCATCGCGCGGCTCCGGCTGGCCGGGAATGAGACCGTGGCCGACCTGGGCGCCGGGACCGGGCGGGACGCGCAGCAGCTGCTGACCGTCCTGCCGCGTGGCCGGGTCCTCGCCATCGACGGCTCGCAGCAGATGCTGGCGCAGCTGCGTGTCCGGCTGGCCGGACGGCTGGACCGGGTCCAGGTGCTGCAGGCTGACCTGCGCGAGCCGCTGCCGGCCACCGGGCCGGTCGACGCGGTGCTGAGCGTGGCCACGCTGCACTGGCTGCCGGACCACCGGCAGGTCTTCGGCTCGGTCGCCCGCCTGCTCCGGCCCGGTGGCCAGTTCGTGGCCGAGGCGGGCGGCCTGGGCAACATCGCCGGCGTCCGGGCTGTCCTCAGGGAGCTGGACGCCGGCGACGGCCACGACATCTGGAACTTCGCTGGGGCGGGGGAGACGCGCGAGCGGCTGGCCGCCGCCGGGTTCACCGATATCAAGGCCGGCCTGGTGCCCGACCCTGCCTCGTTCGAATCGGCGGACCAGCTGGAGGCATTCCTGGCCACCGTGGTCCTCGGTGCCCATCTGCGTGACCTGCCGGCCGCCGAGCGCCGGCCGTTCGTCCGGGCCGTGACGGCGCGGCTGGCCGAGCCGGTGGTGGACTACGTGCGGCTGCAGATCCGGGCCGTCCGCGGGCCGGGCACCGGATCATGACCACCCGGGCGCCACCGTGACCGGCCGGGCCGCCCGGCCATAATGGCCGGATGCTGAGCGGCTCCCACCAGGACCGGCCCCGGAATCTGCTCCGCCCGCCCGGGGGGAGCGCCCGGGTGACCAACGTCGAGCTGTTCTTCGACCTGGTCTACGTGTTCGCGGTCACCCAGCTGTCCCATTACCTGCTCGATCACCAGACGGCCGGGGGTGCGCTGCAGGCACTCCTCCTGCTCGCCATGGTCTGGCTGGTCTGGGCCTACACCACCTGGGTCACCAACTGGCTGGATCCCGAGCGGATCCCGGTCCGGCTGATGCTGCTCGGCCTGGCCCTGGTCAGCCTGGTCATGTCGGCCGCCCTGCCCTTCGCGTTCGCGGGACGGGGGCTGGCCGTGGGCGGCGCGTACGCCCTCATGCAGATAGGCCGGAGCGTGTTCGCGGTGGCCGGGCTGCGCGGGCAGCCACTGCAGCGCAACTTCCAGCGCATCCTGGCCTGGTGCGTGGTCAGCGGTGCGCTGGCCGTGGCGGGCGGCCTGGTGGCGGGGCACGCCCGCGAGCTGCTCTGGCTCGGCGCGGTCACCGTCGACGTGGCCGGCGGCCTGGCGGGCTTCTACACCCCGGGGCTGGGCCGGTCGCAGACCCGGGACTGGACGATCGAGGGCAATCACTTCGCGGAACGGTGCCAGGCGTTCATCCTGATCGCGCTGGGCGAGTCGATCGTGGTGATCGGGGCCGCGCTGTCCGCGCTGGCGTCGGTGACCGCCCAGGAGATCATCGCGTTCCTGGCCGCGTTCACCGGCAGCGTCGGGCTCTGGTGGCTGTACTTCCACCGCAGTGCGGAGGAGAGCGCGCAGGTCATCGCCAGCTCGGCCGATCCCGGGCGGCTTGGCCGCTCCGCGTATCACCTCATTCACCCGATCATGGTGGCCGGGATCATCGTGGTCGCGGCGGGGGACCAGCTCGCGCTGCGCAGCCCTGGCGAGGTGGGCGGTGCGGCGGTCTCCGCCATGCTGCTCGGCGGCGCGGCCTTGTTCCTGCTGGGCCACGCCGCGTTCAAGGCCGTGGTCTGGGGCCGGGTGTCGTGGGCGCGGATCGCCGGGATCGCGGTCCTGGCCGCGCTGGGCGGGCTGGCCCCGGCGGTGTCCGCCCTGGCCCTCAGCGTATGCGTGGCCGTGGTGGTGCTGGGCGTGGCCGCCGCCGATTCCCTGGGCCCCGGCGCTTCCCTGGGCCCCGGCACCCGGCCCGCCCGGCCGGCGGCCAGCCAGCCGCGGCGGGGTTAGGGCCCGTTCCGGGCCGATTACCCGGCCAGCGGGTGAGTCGCTGTAAGCTATGTGCGCTTGGCGGCCATGAGGCGGAGTAGCTCAGTCAGGCAGAGCAAGCGGCTCATAATCGCTGTGTCGCCGGTTCAAGTCCGGCCTCCGCTACCAGTTCGCGCAGCCCGCCGCCGCAGTCCGGCTCCCGGTCCGCGGCGCGCGCGCCGTGTGCGCTGCTGACCGCGGCCTGGGGAATGGTGCCCGGCCGCGGGCTGTTGTCTGTCCAGATGGCCCGCTGCACGGGGGAGTGCCTGGTCTTACCAGGTCACTGTCCTTACAGTAGGTCTGTCCGTACTCCCACCATCCCAGAGAAAGGCACTCCATCGTGGCTGCCACCGACGTCAGGCCCAAGATCACCCTGGCCTGCACGGAGTGCAAGCACCGCAACTACATCACCAAGAAGAACCGGCGCAACGACCCCGACCGGCTCGAGCTCAAGAAGTACTGCCCGAACTGCCGTTGCCACCGGCCGCACCGCGAGACCCGCTAACGTCCGCGTGGCTGTCAACAAGGACTACGCCTGCCGGTCGTTCCCGGCGACACAGCCCTATGAGGTCAGCCGGGTCAAGATCGCGGAGTTCGCCGACGCGATCGGTGACCCCAGCCCCGTCTTCCGGGACCGGGACGCGGCCATCGCGGCTGGCTACCCGGACGTGATCGCCCCGCCCACGTTCCCCATCGTGGTGACCATGGCCGCGTCCGGGCAGGCCATCGCCGACCCGGGGCTTGGCATCAACTACGCCCTGGTGGTTCACGGTGAGCAGCGCTTCAGCTACGCCCGCCCCCTGCACGCGGGCGACGTGGTCACCGCGCAGTCCACGATCGAGACCATCAAGACACTCGGCCGCAACGCCGTGATGACCACCCGGACCGAGGTCCGGACCCTGGCGGGTGAGCAGGTGTGCACGGCCTACTCGACGCTGGTGGAGCGCGGCACGGCAGGTGAGGCAGAGTGAGCCCGGTGGTCAAGTACGCGGACGTCGAGGCAGGCGCCGAACTTCCGCCAGCCAGCTACCCCGTGGCCCGGCTGGACCTGATCAGGTACTGCGGCGCGTCCGGCGACTTCAACGTCATCCACTGGAACGAGCGGATCGCCCGGGCTGTGGGGCTGCCCAACGTCATCGCGCACGGCATGTTCACCATGGCCCAGGCGGCGCGGTACGTCACGGACTGGGCGGGTGACCCGGGGGCCATGACGGAGTTCGGTGTCCGGTTCTCAGCCCCGGTCGTCGTGCCCGACGACGATGGCTTCGTGAGCATCGAGGTCAGCGGGGTCATCGAGGAGAAACTGGACGGCAACCGGGTCGCGGTGGCGCTGACCGCCCGGTCGGGCGGGGACAAGGTGCTCACCCGGTCCCGCGCGGTGGTCCGGCTGCCCTGACGCCGCCCATGGCTAACGTCCGCGAGCAGGTGAGCCTGTCCCGCTTCACCACGCTCGGCCTGGGCGGTCCGGCGCGCCGTTTCGTGGTGGCCGGCACCGACGGGGAGATCATTGCCGCGGTGCGGGACGCCGACCGGCGCGGTGAGCCCGTGCTGGTGCTCGGGGGCGGCAGCAACCTTGTTATTTCCGATAACGGTTTTTCCGGCACGGTGATCCAGGTCGCAACCAAGGGCATCCACCGGATGACAGGACCCGATGAGCCCGGACCCGGCCGGGAGAGCCCGGACGAAGCTGGCCCGCGCCAGGCCGAGCCGGGCGCCGCGGTGACGCTGACCGTCGCGGCCGGCGAGGAGTGGGACACGGTCGTCGCGTCGTGCGTGGCCGCCGACCTGGCCGGGCTGGAATGCCTGTCCGGTATCCCCGGCCTGGCGGGCGCGACGCCCATCCAGAACGTGGGCGCCTACGGCCAGGAGGTGGCCGACACCATCACCCGGGTCCGCGCGTACGACCGGGCCGCCGGCGAGGTGGTGGACCTGGCCGCGGCCGACTGCGGGTTCGGCTACCGCACCAGCTTCTTCAAGCGCGGCATCGCCGCTCCGGCGGTGACCGGGCGGTTCGTGGTGCTCGGGGTGACGTTCCAGCTGACCAGTGACCGGCTGTCCCGGCCCGTCCGCTACGCCGAGCTGGCCAGGGTGCTGGGTCTGGAGGCGTGCCTGGCCGGACCAGGGCAGGCCGCATGACAGCGGGCAGGGCGGCCGCGCCCCGCTGGGCGACGTCCGCTCGGCCGTGCTCCGGCTGCGCCGCGGCAAGGGCATGGTGCTCGACCCGGGTGACCCGGACAGCCGCAGCGCCGGATCGTTCTTCACCAACCCTGTCCTGGATGCCACGCAGTTCGCGAACCTCCGCCGGGTGGTGGACGGGCGCAGCGGCCCCGGTGTCCCGATCCCCCAGTTCCCGGCCGGGCCGGGCCAGGTGAAGGTGCCGGCCGCCTGGCTCATCGGGCAGGCCGGGTTCGAGAAAGGCTACCCGGGCGCCGGCCGCCCGGCCGGAAACCGCCCGGCGGCGCACATCTCGACCAAGCACACGCTGGCCCTGGTCAACCCGGGCGGTGCCAGCACTGCGGACGTGGTCGGGCTGGCCCGGGAAATCCGCGACCGGGTCCAAGACATCTTCGGGGTCGAGCTGGCCAGCGAGCCGATGCTGGTCGGCGTCAGCCTGTAGCGCGATAGGAGATCCCTGGTGATGGCGGAGCACAGGCCAGCGGCTGGGCGGGCGCTCGTTCTGGGCGGTGGCGGGCTGTCCGGCGTCGCCTGGGAGACCGGTGTCCTGGCCGGGCTGGCGGCGGAGGGCGGCGACGTCACCACGGCCGACTTCGTGCTCGGCACGTCGGCCGGCGCCACGGTGGCCGCCCAGCTCGGCAGCGGCCTGCCCCTGACCGAGCTGTTCGACCGGCAGGCCGTGCCCGCGCGGCAGTCCGCGGAGCTGACCCCGGACCTCGCGCGCGTCGTCGAGCTGATGGAGTCGTGGGAGAAGCTGCCGCTGGAGTATCCGGACCCGGCCGAGCTGCGCCGTGAGGTCGGCCGTCGGGCGCTTGAGGTGGAGACTGTGCCCGAGGCCGAGCGGCGCGCCGTGATCGCCGGGCGCCTGTCCCGGCACACCTGGCCCTCCCGCAAGCTCGGCGTCGTCGCGGTCGAGGCGCATACGGGCGGCGCCCGCGTGTTCGATAAGGACTCCGGGGCCGATCTGGTCGACGCGGTCGCGGCCAGCTGCGCGATCCCGGGCATCTGGCCCCCGGTCACCATCGGCCAGGGCCGCTACATCGACGGCGGCACGCGTTCCGCGGTCAACGCCGACCTGGCCGCGGGCTATCAGCGGGTGCTCATCCTGGCCCCGATGGCCGACCCGGCTCTGGAGGACCAGGTCGCCGGGCTGACCCGGGGAGCAGACCCCGGGGCCGCCCAGGTGCAGGTGCTCACGCCCGACGATGAGTCCGTGGCGGCCATGGGCATCAACCCGCTGGATCCCGCGGTTCGGGCACCCGTCGCCCGGGCCGGGTACGCGCAGGGGCAGCGCGCCGCGGCCGGTGTCGCCCTCCTCTGGACGCAGTAGCAGGCGCTGATCAGCCGCGCAACCGGGGCAAGCGCAACTCAGTAGCTAAACTGGACCGTATGAACCGCGAATTCTCCGAGTGGCCATGCTCGCTGGCACGTGCAGTCGGAGTCTTCGGTGACTCCTGGACGTTGCTCATCGTCCGCGACGGATTGCAGGGACTCACCCGCTTCGACGAGTTCCAGCGATCCCTGAATATCGCCCGGAACACGCTGTCTGACCGGCTCGGCAAGCTGGTCGACGCGGGGGTGATGACCAAGCGGTTCTACCAGGACAACCCGCCGCGGTATGAGTACCTGCTCACCGACAGGGGGCGCGACTTCTTCCCGGTTCTCGCGGCCATGCTCGCCTGGGGAGACAAATGGCTCGACGACGGGGGCGGAGCGCCGGTCGCCCTCCGCCACCACGGAAGCGGTGACGAGGGCGATCACGAGGTCATCCCCGAGGTCATGTGCGCCCGGTGCGGCCAGCCCGTCGTGCACGCCGGCATCCAGTTCTGCGTCGGTCCCGGGTACCCCGGCGACGTCCGGCCCGAGCTTGACATGCGCAGCCGCCTGGCGCCCGCGCCGGCGTCCCGCCACCATCCCGCGCGCTCGGCCCCGCCCGCCGAACGCGCCAGCTGAGCCTGCCTGTTAGCCGCCACGGCTAAACCGGCCGCACTCGCCGCGCCCCACCTCCCGTGCGGCGCTGCGCTCGCTGGGCTGCGCTGTGCCTCCCGTGCGGCGCTGCGCTCGCTGTGCCTCCCGTGCGGCGCTGCGCTTGCTGTGCCTCCCGTGCGGCGCTGCGCTCGCTGGGCTGCGCTGTGCCTCCCGTGCGGGACCGCACCCCGTGCCGGCCCTACGTCCAGCGCTCCCCGCGCCGTGCCCCGACCTCGCGCCGCGTCCGACGTACCGCCACCCTCGCTGAACCATCGCCTCCCACCCGCCCCTTCCCCATCAACCAGGTCTTATTTTGCAACTAGGTCTTGAAGCAAGACTCGATCTGTGATGTATTGAGGCCACGTCGGCCTGGCCCGGTCACTCAGCGCCACGGATCAGGCCGCACGGATCACGCCGCACGGACAATGGGAGGAACAGCCATGCCGCTCTGGAAGATCCACCATCCAGCCGATGCGTACACGCCCGCGGACAAGAAGGAGTTCGCCGGGGCGATCACGGCGGTCTACGACGCCGTCCCGATTCCCCGGTTCTACGTCGTCGTTCTCTTCGAAGAGGTCCCGGCCGACTCGTTCTATGTCGGCGGTGACTCTCACGGCAGCTTCGTCCGGATCCAGATCGACCAGATGGCACGGACCCTGCCCGGCCCGGTCATCCGGGAATGGTGGGTCAGGAACCTCGACCAGGTCATCGCCCCGTGGGTCAAGGACCGCGGCTACGACTGGGAGTTCACCATCACCGAGCCGCCGTTCGACCTGTGGTCGCTGCAGGGTGAGATCCCGCCGCCGTTCGAGTCCATGGCCGAGCGGCGCTGGGTCAAGGAGAACAAGGCGACCCCCTACGCCCAGGCGGAGAAGCTCCCCGTCAGCCTGTCCCTGGCCCCCGGCACGACCGGCGACTAAGCCCGGCTCAAAAGCCTCAAAAGCCCTATGGCTGGCCCGGCGAGGACGAGGAAGTGAGCTCCATGACGTACCGCACGGTGAACCCCGCGACCGGGGAGACGGTCGCAACGTTCGCGGACATCTCCGACGCCGGCCTGGATGTGGCCCTGGACACGGCGCAGTCGTGCTACCGCAACGACTGGCGGCATCGCCCCGTCGCCGACCGGGCCCGCATCGTGAAGGCGGCCGCGGCCGGGCTGCGCGCCAACGCAGCCGAGTACGCGCAGTACATCACGCTCGAGATGGGCAAGCTGATCGGGACCTCGGAGGCGGAGGTCGGCCTGTCGGCCGCGATCCTCGATTACTACGCCGACCACGCGGAGACGTTCCTCGCCGCCCAGGAGCTTCCGGAGTCGCCGGGAGCCGTGGTCGAAACCGAGCCGATCGGGGTGATCCTCGGCATCGAGCCCTGGAACTTCCCCTACTACCAGCTGGCCCGCGTGGCCGGCCCGCAGCTGATGGCGGGCAACGTCCTGGTCATCAAGCATGCCGAGAATGTCCCGCAGTGCGCACTTGCGTTCGCCCGGCTCTTCGAGGCCGCGGGCGCTCCGGCGGGGGCGTACACGAACGTGTTCGCCAGCCTCGGCCAGATCGGGCGGGTGATCGAGGACCCGCGGATCGCCGGCGTGACCGTCACCGGAAGCGAGCGCGCCGGGTCCGCCGTGGCCGAGCGCGCGGGCCGGACCCTGAAGAAGGCCGTCATGGAACTTGGCGGCAGCGACCCGCTGATCGTCCTGGAGGACGCGGACCTGGGGCACGCCGTCTCCGGCGCCCTGTTCGGCCGGATGTTCAACACCGGGCAGAGCTGTGTCTCCTCCAAGCGCATCATCGTGGTCGGCCAGGAGCGCGGCGAGGCCTTCCTGCGCGAATTCACCGCGGGCCTGGGCACCCTGCAGCCAGGGGATCCTGCGGACCCGGGAACCAGCCTGGGCCCGCTGTCTTCCGAGCGGGCACTCGACCTGCTGCTGGACCAGATCCGCATCGCCCAGGACGGCGGAGCGGAGGTCGCCCTCGGGGGCCGCCGGATCGACCGCCCGGGCTACTACCTGGAACCGACGATCCTGACCGGCATCAACGAGAAGAACCCCGCGGCCGACCTGGAATTCTTCGGCCCTGTCGCATCCTGCTACGTCGTGGAGACGGCCGGCGAGGCCATCGAGCTGGCCAACGCCACCCCGTTCGGTCTCGGCGCCTCCGTGTTCACCAGCGACCTGGACCGGGGCCGTCAGGTGGCCAGGCAGATCGAGAGCGGCATGGTCTACATCAACCAGCCCGCGTGGACCGGCCCCGAGCTCCCCTTCGGCGGCATCAAGAACTCCGGATTCGGCCGCGAGCTTGCGGAACCCGGGTTCGGCGAGTTCGTGAACCGCAAGCTGGTCAACGTTGCTCCCCCCGGTGCGCCGCCGTGGGGCCCGGTGGCGGCCTGATCTGCGATGAGCGTCGTCATTACGGTGGCACCCACCGGGCCGATCGCGTCCAAGGCGGACAACCCGGCGCTCCCCACCCAGCCGCAGGAGATCGCCGAGGCCGTCCGCCAGGCCTACCTCGCCGGGGCGTCCGTCGCGCACATCCACCTGCGTGACTCCCGCGACCGGCCCACGGCGGACCCGGACGTCGCCCGCCAGACGATGGACCTGATCGCGGAGCGGTGTCCCATCCTCATCCAGCTGTCCACCGGGGTCGGGCTCGCGGTGCCGTTCGAGGAGCGTGCGGCCCTCGTCGAGCTCCGGCCCCGGATGGCCACCCTGAATCCGTGCACGATGACGTTCGGCTCCGGGGAGTTCCGCAACCCGCCGGACGATGTGGCCCGGCTGGCGCGGCGCATGCAGGAACTCGGGGTCAAGCCGGAGCTGGAGATCTATGACACCGGCCATCTCGACGCTTGCCTGCGGCTGCGTGACGCCGGGCTGCTCAGCGACTGGCCGCTGCAGTTCTCGCTCGTCCTGGGGGTGGCCGGCGGGATGGCGGCCACCCCGGACAACCTCCTCACGATGGTGCGCCGCCTGCCGCCGGACTGTGTCTGGCAGGTCATCGCCATCGGCCGGGCCAACCTGGAGCTCACCGCCATCGGCCTGGCCCTGGGCGGTAACGCGCGCGCCGGGCTGGAGGACGCCCTCTACCTGCGCAAGGGCGTGCTGAGCCCGGGCAACCTGCCGCTCGTGCAGCGGACCGTGAACCTCGCGGCCACGCTGGACCGCCCGACCGCGTCGGTGGAGGAGACCGCCGCCCTGCTCCGCCTGCCGCCCCGCTAACCGCGGGCCCCGCTAACCGTGGGCCCCGCCGCCCCACCATGAGCATTGGAAGATCGCCGTGCCGAACACCGCACCGCAGCCTGTCCCCGCGGCTACTGACCGCGGAGCGCTGAGCACCGGCATGGACGGGACCGTCGCCGTCTTGTCCATGGGACTGGCCCCCTACAACCTCCTGGATCGCGCCCTGGGCCAGGAGCTTGTCGCGGGGCTCGCCTGGGCGCAGCGGGAAGGCGCCCGCGCTGTCATCCTGCGCAGCTCGCTGCGTCACTTCTGCGCCGGGGCGGACCTGGATGCGATGGTCGCCGATGCCGACAAATCTGACCTCCTCGACTGGGGGCTGGTCGAGACGCTGCGAGCCTTTGACGAGCATCCGGCCCCCATCATCGCCAGCGTCCAGGGAGTCTGCGTCGGGGGCGGTTTCGAGCTCGCGATGGCCTGCGACCTGATCGTGGCGTCCGAGTCGGCGAAACTGGGCTCGGTCGAGGTCACGGTCGGCCTGCAGCCCCTGATGGGCGCGGTGCAGCGGCTCACCCAGCGGGCCGGTGCGGCCCGGGCCAAGGAGATGGCCCTGCTGGGCCGGCGTTATCCCGCCACCACCCTGGAACGCTGGAACATCATCAACTGGGTGGTGGCCGATGAGCAGCTGGACAGCGCCACGATGGTGCTGGCCCAGGAACTCGCACACGGCCCGTCGATCGCCAACGCGGCCACCAAGCGCCTGGTCTCGGTCGCGGTCAACGAGGGGATCGCGGCCGCCGATGAGGCCATGGCGGAGATTCAGCGGCCCATCTTCCGTTCGGCCGACTTCCGCGCCGCCGTCAGGTCGTATCACGAGAACGGTGTCGGCATGGCCGAGTTCGAGGGCCGGTGAGCGGCATGCCGCTTCCGCTCGAAGGCGTCCGGGTGGTGGACTTCTCCCGTGTGCTGGCCGGCCCGCACTGCGCCAAGACGCTGCTCGACCTGGGCGCCGAGGTCATCAAGCTCGAGCCGCCGGGGGGCGACCTGTCCCGGAAGGCGTTCCCCAGCCAGGGACAGGTCTCCGGTTACTACGCCCAGCAGAACGCGGGCAAGCGCAACGTGAGCATCGACCTCAACGCGCCGGGGGCCCGCGAAGCGGCACTGCGGCTCTGCGACACCGCCGACGTGATCGTGGAGAACTTCAGGCCCGGTGCGCTCGCCTCGTTCGGGCTGGGGTACGAGTCGGTCTCGGCCCGCAACCCGGGCGTGGTCTATGCCTCGATCAGCGGCTACGGCCAGCATGGCGCGTGGCGCTCGCGGATGGCCTACGCGCCGACAGTCCAGGCTGAGACGGGGATCACCGCCACCACTGCTGACCACTTCGGGCGGACCGGTACCCTCCGCAGCGACTCCCTGTCGCACGCCGACGTCTACTCGGGCCTGCACGCCGCCGTCGCCATCCTGGCCTGCCTCACCGAACGGGCGCGCACCGGCCGGGGCCAGTACATCGACGTGGCCATGGCGGCCGTGATGCTGTCCATCAACGAGCGCGTGCACGCCGACTTGTCCGATGCGGAACTGGGTGCCGAGCGGCCGATCCTGGGGGCCACCGACGGCCCGTTTTTCACCGGACCGCACGGCGAGCGGTTCGCGAGCCCGATGAGCCTGGTCGGCAGCATGTCCTTCCCCTTCTACCTGGCCGCCATGCGCCGGCCCGATCTCGGCCGGGACCCGCGATTCCGCACGCCGGAGCTGCGCTTGCGCAACCTGGACGCACTGCACCGGATCGTTCAGGAGTGGATCTGGACCTTCCCGGACATGGAGTCGCTGGACGCCCAGCTGGACGAGGCGAAGATCGCCACCGGACAGGTGCGCAGCGTCAGGGAGTTCGCGGACGGCGACTGGGCCCGCGAGTGGAACGCGGTGCGGACCGTATCCGACCGCTCCGGTGGCGAGATCAAGATTCCGGGCCGCCCCTGGCACTTCGCCGACCAGGTGGCGGCCGACAAGGACCAACTAGCGGCCTGCCAGGGCGAGCACAACACCGAAGTCCTCAGCGAGCTAGGGTTCAGCCCCGCCGACATCGCGGCCCTGGAATCCTCCGGCGCGCTGGTCCAGCCTGCCGCTGCGCGGGATCCCGGGCCGCCACATGACGGCCTCAGCTGAGGGCCGGGGGACGTGACGCCTGCTCCGGCACGGCTGGCTCAGATGACCAGGACGGTCAGGGCGCCGAGCAGGATGAACGGGCCGAAAGCCATGCGCTGCTGTGCGCTGGCGCGGCCCAGGGTGAGCAGGCCGACCCCGTAGATTCCGCCGAGCGCGAACGTGGCCACGGTGCCATCCAGCAGGATCGCCCAGCCGGACCAGGCCAGGACGGTGCCGACGCTGACCGCGACCTTCACATCGCCGAGGCCCATCCCGGAGGGGCTGATGACGGTGAGGAGCAGGTAGAAAGCCGCGAGGGCCAGGCCACCGAGCGCGGCCCGGCCAAAGTCGCCCCCGTGGCCCCCGGTGGCTGCGGCCAGCAGCAGGGCCAGCGTTCCCGCGTAGGCCGGCACACTGAGGACATCTGGCAGCCGCTGGACGGAGCTGTCGATCCAGCCGAGGGCACCCCCGCAGATGACCAGCCAGGCGGCGGCCGCGAGCCCGGGCCCAGGGTGCAGGCGAGCGGCGAGCATGCCCAGCGTGAGGCCGGTGATGAGTTCGGTGGCCAGCGGCGGCGGCCCGATGCGTGCCCGGCAGGCCGGGCAGCGCCCCGAGGGAGGGAGGACGGGCCGGGCGATCCGCCAGCCGTCCAGGATCTGAGTCCCGCACCGCGGGCAGCTGCGCCGTAACGGCCCGGCGGCCCGCACGGACAGGCCGAAGATCACCGGGCGCTGGATCCAGCCGAGCACGAAGCCGGCGACCACGGCAGCCGTGATCACGAGCGGATTCACGGGAGCTCCGCGGGCAGCCCGGTCCCTGCGGCGGCGGAGATCGTGACGCCGTGCGCCGCGTTTACCGGCTGCCCCGGTTCACCGGGCTGCCCATGTTTCACTCGCCTAGCCGCCGTTGATGCTCTGGATCTCCGCGACCGGGAAGGGCGGGGTCCGGCCGGTCATCTGGATGGGCGGCAGCGCGTTCGGCCCCGGGCCGTTGAGCACGCCCGCACCCCAGGTGGCCGACCAGGTGACGGTGGCGCTGACGGACGCCCCGGATACCGGGGCCTGCCAGAGCACACCGCAGTCGGGCGGGGAGCCTGCCCCGGCACTGGCCGGCGCGTGCCCGGGCCGCCCATGGGAGCCGCCGGGGCCGCACGCCGAGTATGGCGTGCCGGGCCCGTTCGCGGAGACCGAGAACGCCCCCGTCGCGGCGGGCTGCGCCCATACGCTGACCGTTTCAGCGCCCAGCGACGCGGTCACCTCGTAGGCGCCGGGCCGGCCCGTGATCACGCTCACCGGCACCGTCCGGCCCCACACGTAGGTGGCCAGGTTCACGTAAGCACGGCGGGCCGGGTTCACGGTCAGCGTGGGGGCGGGAATCGTCATGTGGTTGTAGGCGTACGCGGCCAGCGTCCGCAGGGGCACAGGCGGGGTGGGCGGGGCGTGCCCGGGCGTGGTGAAGAAGAACAACGGCAGCGTGAAGCACTGCCGCTGCGCCGCCTTCGACGCCGCCGGGTCAACGGGCAGCTGCCACCAGGTCCCGGGCGGTACGGGTTTGTCCTTGAGCAGTGTCCTGGACTGCTGCACCGACTGGTACACGCCGAACGGCGTGCCCGGGGCGGCGCCGCCGAACTGCCGGATGATCGAGATGCTCCCGGTGGTGGTGTCACCGATCGGCTGCCACAGGCAGGGGGGCGGCGCGACCGGCAGCTGGACGTGGGTGGCCCCGGCGCCTGCGTCGCCTTTGAGCGTGATCAGGGTGCTCAGCAGGACCGAGCAGGTGCTGCCGGTGCAGCCGACGCCGTTTCCGGCGCTGGCCGGCCCGGCCAGCCATCCGGGCGCCAGTACCCCGGCGAGAACGAGAAGGGCTGCTGCGGCTCGCCGGATTATGGCGTGCATTGCGCCGCCCGCGGATAGTAGATGACCGGGTAAACGGATATCACAGTCCAGCGGCCGCCGGTTTTCGCCATCACATCCGTATTCATGTAGTGATGCTGGCTGGCGGGAACCCGGTCGGGAAGGATCTTCCCGGTGGCCAGGCTGGTATTGCGCGACCGGGAGTTGTCGAAGCACTCCGACACGTCGATGGCGCCCGCGGCAGCGGGATCGGGATAGGCCCGCAGGTGCGAGAAGATGATGGTCCCGGTGAACGATTCCGTGGTCACGCTGGGGATGCTGAGATTCGCCTTGAGCGCGCCGGCAACCCCCCCGGAAACGAAGGCCGTCCAGCGGTCGTCCTGATTTCCGCGGTACTCCGCATAGAGGAAGGCGAGCAGGAAGTCCTTGGCCGCGATGACCGCGGGAACCTCGCCGGGGCTGGCGGGCAGCCAGCCTGGCATGACGATGCGGACGTTCCCGCCGAAGGGTGGCCACTCCAGGGTCCCCGCCGGGCGGTGCGCCCGCCCGGCCGCCGTCCCGGTGCGCCCGCCCGCCGGGCTGCGTTCCGGCGCTGCGACGCCCGCGGGGCGGAAGGCTGGCGATGCTGCTGACCCGCAGCCGGCCACCAGCAGCCCGACCATAGCGGCCAGTCCCGCGGCCAGCCAGCGGCCCGTCCTGGCCCGGGGACCCTTCCGGACCCGGACTCCCGCCGGCTGGCCTGCGCGTGGCGGGTATCCCGCCGTCTGGCCCGCGCGTGGCCGGGTGCGTGGCGGGTATCCCGCCGTCTGGCCCGCGCGCGGCCGGGTGCGTGGCGGGTATCCCGCCGGCCGTCCGGGTCCTCGCCGCATGCGCTGCCCTCCGCGTCGTCGCGCGCTGGTGGCGGGAACTCTACCAATGCTGATTTAGCCGATAAGGCCGTTATCGGAAAAGACGGGAGAACGTGCCATGAATTACTAGCGGAATTAAGACTAAAATACTAACTAACTAAGAGCATTTAGCGGGATCCGCGGCCGTGCCTCCTGCTTTCGCCGGAGCCTTCTTCGGCCTCCATGATCGTGCCGTGTCTCAGCGCAGCGGCGATCTATTACGACACGGTGACTTCCCGGCTTATGCCCTCAGTCGGCCGTCTCGTGTGGCTTTATGGTGAACGAGCGCCCGCGCCATTTGGAGGGCCCGCGGGGGTGCCTGGGCGGGCCCGCAGCCGTCAGCAGGGAGAATTTCACGGAATGCCACGTGACCGGGGTACGCTGCCGCGAGATCTGGCGGGAAGCCACGACCAGCCCGCGACCTGGCCGGAGCCGACGGCCCCGGCCGGCAGGCGGCTGCCGGGCGCGCCACGTGAACGCAAGCCCGCGCTCGCCGCGCTCGCCGTGCTGCTGATCCTCGGCGGCGCGCTGGGGGCCGGCCTGCTCGTGATCCAGGGCAGCAAGCGGGTCGCCGCGATCGAGATCTCCCGGCAGATCGGGGCCGGCCAGCGGATCCCGCTGGGCGCGATGCAGCAGGTGCAGCTCGCCGCCGGCTCCGGGCTGGCCTACGTGCCCTGGGACGAGGCCAGCCAGGTCACCCGGTTCTACACGGTCAGCGCCATCCCGCAGGGATCCCTGCTGACCAGGGAGATGGTCGCCACCAGCGGCACCCCGGTGGCCGGGAAGGCGGTGCTGGGGCTGGCGCTCAAGGACGGCCAGCTGCCGCACGGCCTCACTGACGGAGACCACATCGACATCTTCCAGGTCAGTGACGCGCAGGAAACCTGCCCGGGCGGCTCCGGCGGGACCCTGGCCGCTGACGCGATCGTCCTGGCGATCGGCGCGCCGTCGGCGACCTCGGGCAGCACCGCGATCGCCGACGTGGAGGTTGCGCTCAACCCCTCCGACGCCGGCGCAGTGGCCTGCAACGCCTCGAACGGCATCGTGGGCATCGCGGTCCTGCCGAACGGGGGCCGGGGCGCGGCCGCTGACGCCGGTGGCGCTGCCGGGCCAGGGCAGGCCGTGCAGGCCACGCCCGGGCCCGGCAGCACCCCGGCGGGCCCGGCTGGGACGGGCGGTTCCGCCCCGGCCTCGCCGGGCACCGGGGCCGGGTGAGGCCGGGTGCTGATCGCAGTCGCGGCGGATAAGGGGGCGCCCGGCGTCACCACCACGGCGGTCACGCTCGCCGCGGTCTGGCCGCGGCCGGTGCTGCTCGCCGAGTGTGACCCGGCGGGCGGCGACGTCGCCTACTGGCTGCCCGCCGAGGGCGGAGCCCGGCTCGACCCGCGCCGGGGCCTGCTCAGCCTGGCCGTGGCCGCCCGCCGTGACCTTCAGCCTGCCCAGCTCTGGACGCATGCGCAGAAGCTCCGCGGGGGCCTGGATGTCCTGCTGGGAGTGACCACCGCGGAACAGGGGGCGGGGCTGGAGCCGTTGTGGGGCCCGGTAGGCGGCCTGCTGTCCGGATTGCCCCAGGCCGACGTGATCGCGGACTGCGGCCGCCTCGGCCCGGACGGTCCGTACTACGACCTGCTGGCGAACGCCGCCCTCATCGTCCTCATCACCCGGCCCAGCCTGGGCGAGGTCGTGCGGCTGCGGGAACGCAGCGCGGCCCTGTCCGCGGCACTGGGCCAGCGCGGCCACAGTGCCCGCGTCGGCGTGCTCGTCGTCGCCGGCCACCGGGGTTTCAGCCGTGCGCTCGCCGACGTCGGCCAGGTACTCGGCCACGGCGCGGCCGGCGTGCTGGGCGGGATCGCGTTCGAGCCCAGGAGCGCTGAGCTGCTCCGCGGGGAGTGGGGCGGCAGGCTCGACAAGTCACTGCTGATCAGGACGGCCCGGGAGATCGCCGGGCAGCTGGCCGGCCAGCCGGCCGCCGCCTCGGCGTCTGCCCGCGGTGCGCCGCCGGCGCGCGATGTGGTTCCGGGGCTGGCCCGCCACGCCGCAGGCCAGGCCAGTGGACACGCCGCAGGCCAGGCGAGGGCACGCCGCAGGCCAGGCGAGGGCACGCTACGCGGCCAGGCCGGGGTCCGGGACAGGCCGCGCGGCGCGGAGCGCGACCTTCCCAGCGGGCCGGGCGGGTGGTGACCGCATGGACCACACGCTCGTCAAGCGGCTCCGGGGCGAGGTCGGAGCCCGGCTGGCTGAGCAGCGGCGGCTGGACGGATCGGCCGGCCTGGTGCCGATGTCGGGCGAGGACGAGCGCCAGTTCGCGCGGGCCCTCATCGCGCAGGTCCTCGAGGATCATGCCCGCAACGAGATCACCGCCGGCCGGGTTCCTCCCAACGCGCAGGAAGAGGAAGATCTCGCCGCCGCGATTCATGCCGCCCTGTTCGGTGTCGGGCGGCTCCAGCCGCTCCTGGATGACCCCTATATCGAGAACATCGACATCAACGGCTGCGACCGGGTGTTCGTCGGCTACGCGGACGGGCGCGAGGCGATGGCCGAGCCTGTCGCGGAGAACGACGACGAACTGGTCGAGCTGATCCAGGTGCTCGCCGCCTACTCCGGCCTGTCCAGCCGCCCGTTCGACAGCGCCAACCCCCAGCTGGACCTCCGGCTGCCCGATGGGGCGCGGCTGTCCGCGGTGATGGACGTGACCCCGCGCCCCTCGGTTTCCATCCGCCGGGCCCGGCTGGGCAAGGTGTTCCTCGCCGACCTGGTGGGCAACGGCACGCTGCTGGCGGAGCCGGCGTCCTTCCTCGCGGCCGCGGCCGCCGCGCGGAAGAACATCATGATCGCCGGGGCCACCAACGCCGGCAAGACCACGCTGCTGCGCGCGATCGTCAACGAGATCCCGTCCGGGGAACGGCTCATCACCGTGGAGCGGGCCCTGGAACTGGGCATCGAGCACTTCCCCGAGCTGCACCCGAACGTGGTCGCGTTCGAGGAACGGCTGCCGAACATGGAGGGCCAGGGGGAGATCTCCATGGCCGAGCTCGTCCGGCGGTCGCTGCGGATGAACCCCAGCCGGGTCATCGTGGGCGAGGTGCTCGGGGACGAGATCGTCACCATGCTGAACGCGATGTCCCAGGGCAACGACGGGTCGCTGTCCACCATCCACGCGAACTCGTCGCTGGAGGTCTTCAACCGGATCGCGACCTACGCCATCCAGTCCACTGAGCGGCTGCCGGTGGAAGCGACCCACATGCTGATCGCGGGAGCCATCGACTTCGTCGTGTTCGTGGAGAAACGCAACGAGTACCAGCTCGGGGGCCGCCTGCGGCGGTTCGTCAGCAGTATCCGGGAGGTGACCGGCGTGGATGGCCGGGTCCTGTCCAGTGAGGTCTTCGCCCCGGGCCCGGACGGCCGTGCGGTGCCGCACGCGCCCGTCTCCTGCCTGGGCGAGCTCGCCCAGCACGGGTATGACCCGGCCCGGGGGCACTGGTGACCAGCGTCTCGTCCGGCGCCCCGCTGCTCGGCGTTCTCGCCGGCGCGCTGGGCGGCTGCGGGCTGCTCCTGCTCCTGGCGGCGGTCCGCGGCCGGCCCGGTGCACCGCCGGGCGGGCCACCGGGCCGCAGGCCCACCCGGCTGCAGCGGCAGGTCCGCGAGATCGCCGGGGCCCGCGGCGCGCTCGCCCTGCTGGCCGGTGCGCTCGCGGTGGCGGCCACCGGCTGGATCGTGGCCGGGCTGGGTGTCGCCCTGCTCGTGCTGGCGTGGCGGACGCTTGGCGGCGCCGCGGGGGAACGGCGCGCCATGATCCGGCTCGAAGCCCTGGCCACCTGGACCGAATCGCTGCGGGACACGATCGCCGGGGCGGTCGGCCTGGAGCAGGCCATCCCCTCGTCGCTGCGCGTGGCCGCGCCATCCCTGCGGGAGCCGCTGGCCCGGCTGGTGGACCGGCTGCACACCCGCGTGCCGATGCCGGAAGCGCTGCGCGGGCTGGCGGACGACCTGGACGACCCCAGCGCGGACCTGATCATCGGCGCGCTGATCATCAACGCCCGGCTGCGCGGACCGGGCCTGCGGGACCTGCTGGGCGCGCTGGCCACGGCGGTCCGTGAGGAGCTGGACGTGCGCCGGAAGGTCAGCGCCGAGCGCCGGTCGACCCGGCGCAGCGCGCAGATCGTGGTCCTCGTGTCCGTGGGCCTGGCACTGGGACTGGCCGTGCTCAACCGGGGCTACGTGCACGTCTACGACAGCCCGCTCGGCCAGCTGGTGCTGGCCGTGGTCGTGGCGCTGTACGCGGCGGGGTTCGTGTGGATGCGCAGGCTGGCCACGTTCGAGGCCCCGGAGCGCCTGCTCGCCGGGCGCGGGGACCGATCATGAGCGCGGTGCTGACGATGGGGGCCGTGATGGGCCTCGGCCTTTTCCTGCTCCTCGTGGCCCTGGTCCCGCGGCGAGCCAGCCTGGCCAGGCGGATCGCGGCGCTGGACGAGGCACGGCCGCCGATGAGCCGGGCGGTCCGCCGGACCGTAGACGAGAGGGAGAGTGCGTTCAGCCGGCGGCTCGGGCGGGCCCTGGCCGCGTTCTGCGCCGAGCAGGGCTGGCAGTTCCCGTCCCTGCGGGCCAACCTGTCCTTGATCGGGAAGTCGTTCGAGAACTACCTGGCGACGAAGGTCCTGCTGGCCCTGCTGGGTTTCCTGGCCGGCCCCCTGTTCCTGCTCGCGGTGAGTGCGGCCGGGTTTCACGTCTCGCTCATCTTGCCGGTCTGGTTCGGCGCGGCCCTGGCCGCGGTCTTCTTCTTCCTGCCTGACCTGGAGGTCAGGCAGAAAGCGGATGCCCGGCGGCGCGACTTCCGGCACGCGATCGGCGCCTTCCTCGATCTCGTCTCGATGAACCTGTCTGGCGGGCGGGGTGTGCCCGAGGCGCTGCTGGCGGCGAGCGAGATCGGGTCCGGCTGGGCCCTCTGGCGGATCAGGGACGCCCTGGCCAACGCCAGGATCAGCGGCCAGACACCGTGGCAGGCGCTCGGGACGCTCGGCGATGAGGTGCGCGTCGAGGAACTGCGCGACCTGGCTGCCGCGCTCAGCCTGGTGGCCGACGACGGGGCCAAGGTACGGGAGTCGCTGAGTGCCCGGGCCGCCAGCCTGCGCCGCCGGGAACTGGCTGATCTCGAAGGCCAGGCCGGCGAGAAATCCCAGTCGATGCTGGTCGCCCAGATGCTGCTGTGCGCCGGATTCCTGATCTTCCTGACCTACCCGGTAGTGGGGGTGCTGCTGAGCGCATGACCCGCAGCGTAAGCCGACGTGGCACACGATGGAGGCACGATGACTCATATCACCATGACCATGACATTTTTCAGGGCCATTATCGGCAGCCGTCTCGCGCGCCTGCGGGCGGCGGCCCTAGAAAAGGACGCTGGCGCGTCCGCCGTGGAACTGGCCATTATCACTGCCGTTATTCTCGGCATCGCGGCCACCCTCCTGCTGGTCATCAAGAACTTTGTCACCACCGAGAGCGCCCAGATCCACGGCTGAGGAGGCGCTGATCACCGTGATGCTCTCCTGCCAGAAAGCCGGCGTCGCGCGGGAGCGGACAGCCCGGGTCGCGCGGGGGCGGACAGCCCGGGTCGCGCGGGGGCGGACAGCCCGGGTCGCGCGGGGGCGGACAGCCCGGGTCGCGCGGGGGCGGATGTCCTCCGACCGTGGCTCCAACGTCGTCGAACTCGCCGTTCTGGCTCCCGGCCTGATGATGATCTGCATGCTCATCCTGCAGTTCGGGTTGTGGTTCAACGCCCGGCAGGCGGCGCTGGCATCAGCCCAGGCGGGCGCGCTCGTAGCCCGGGAGGAGGCTGCGACCAACTCCGGCTGGGCCAGCGCGGCGCAGGATGCGGCCGCACAATATTACGGGAATCTTCACACGCACCTGCTGAGTAAGGCGAAGCCGCATGCGTACGGCGACCCGCACGCAAATGTGTACGTCACCGTCAGCGGCCCGCTCGGCTATTCAGTCTTCCCATTTTTCGGCCTTGATCTGACCATCTCCGCTACCGCCGGCGGCCCTGTGGAATGCTTCCGGCCCGCGACCCAGAATCGATGCGGATGATGGCCCGGCGGCGAGCGCCGCGGGACCGCGGGTCCATGTCGGTCGAGCTCGTGGTCATCGCACCCGGGCTGATCGGCCTGCTGCTGCTGGTCGGAGCGGGCGGGCGGGTCGTGGAGGCGCAGGGGCACCTCGACGGCGCGGCCCGGGACGCCGCCCGGGCCGCATCGCTGGCGGGCTCACCCGCCCAGGCCAGCCAGCTGGCGCTGCAGGCGGCCCAGGCCGACCTGGGCGCCACGAGCTGGTGCTCACCGGGCAGCGTCCAGGCCCTGGTGGCCGGCTTCCCGGCCACCGGCCAGCTGGTGGTGGCGGGCGGCGATGTGACCGTGACCGTCCGGTGCGACGTCAACATGAGCCCGTTCACCGTGCTGGGCTTCGACCCGGCCATGGCCTTCTCCGGCCGCGCGGTGGCCCCGCTGGACGCCTTCGTGGAGCGGAACGGATGAAGGTCTCGACGTGGCACCGGCGGGTGCCCGGTGCGGAACGCGAGCGAGGCTCGGTCGCGGTGTTCACCGTGGTCTTCGCGGTCGCCGTCTTGTTCCTGACCGCCCTGATCGTGGACGGGGGCGTCGCCATGAACGCCAAGGAACGGGCCGCGGACATCGCGGAGCAGGCGGCCCGGGCGGCCGCGGGAAACATCGGCATCGCGGGGTTGCGGGCGGGCGGTGTCGCCGCGATCGGCCCCGGTGCCTGCGGCCTCGCAGCCAGCCTGGTCAGCGCGTACAGCCAGCAGGACAGCAGTGGCGTGGACCGGGTCACCGGCGCCACCATGACCAGCTGCGTCGCGGCCGTCGGGACGGAGACGGCCTCGGTCACGGTGACGATCACCACCCAGCCGCTCGTCGGCGGGATCCTGGGCCGCTTCACTGAGACGGCCCGGGAAACGGCCACCGCCGAGTGCGGCATCGCGCGGGGGGCGGTCTGCTGATGGCGCCGCCGCTGACCCGTCCCCCGCGGGCCGCCTACCGGCGGCGCCGCCGTTCCGCAGGTGACCTGGTGATCGGGCTGCTGGCCATCGCCGCGCTGGCGGTACTCACGCTAGGAGTCCCCTACGCGCTGGTCACGGTGTTCGGGCTGCCGACCCCGCACGCCATGCCCTCGCTGTCCCTGCTCACCCGCCAGCTGACGGTCCCGGCGATCCTCAAGGTGCTGTCCGTGGTGGTCTGGCTGGCGTGGATCCAGCTGGTCTGCTGCGTGGTCGCGGAGATCAGGGCCGCGGTCCGCAACGCGGGGATGCCGCGGCGGATCCCGCTGGCCGGCGGCACCCAGGCGTTCGTGCACCGGCTGGTCACCTCCGCCCTGCTGGTGTCCGCGGCCGCCGCGGCGCTCTCACCTGCCCTGGGGCATCAGGCCCCGGCCGCGATGCAGTCGGCCGCGGTGCACTCGGCCGGGGCCCGGGCAGGCGCCCAGCATGGCCGCGGGCCCGGGGGTCAGCACGCGGCCGGGGGTGAGCAGGGCGCCGGGGGGCAGCAGGGAGGCGGCCGGGGCGCCGGGGCCGGGAGCGGCCGGGCCAGGGCCGACGGTGGCCGGGGCGCCGGGGGTGGCCGGGCCGCCGGTTCTGCCGGCCAGCCGGGTCGCCGCGACGCTGGCCGGCCCCTCCTGGCCAGCCCGACGGTGGCCTACTCACCGCAGCCCGGGAAGCTGTACGTGGTGAAGCCGCCCGTGGGCCGGTTCCACGAGAGCTTGTGGGAGATCGCGCAGAAGTATCTGGGTGACGGGCGCCGGTACCGGGAGATCTTCCAGCTGAATAAGGACAGGATCCAGCCCGACGGCTCCCGGCTCACCATCGCCAGCCTGATCCGCCCCGGCTGGGTGCTGCACATGCCCCGGGACGCCCAGGGCCCTGGCCTTGATGTCATTCCCGCGGGGGACAGCGGCGTCACACCGGCCCCGCCAGCCCCCCGGGGGCCGGCGGGGAGCCCCGGCGTCTCCCCGGCGCCCCGGGCGGGGAAGCACGGCCACGCCGGGGAGCACGGCCATGCCGGGGAGCACGGCCATGCCGGGGAGCACGGCCATGCCGGGGAGCACGGCCATGCCGGGGAGCACGGCCATGCCGGGGAGCACGGCCACCGGGGAGAGCACCGGGCCGGGGAGCACGGCCGCGATGGGGAGGGCCGCGACGGAAACGCCCGCAGCCAGCCGGCCGGCCGCACGAGGGAGCCCTGGCATGCGGGGGAGCCTCGTTCTGTGCGGGAGCCGCGCCACGCGGGGGAGCCTCGTTCTGTTCGGGAGCCGCGCAGCGCGGGAGAGCCCGGCCCCGGGGGAGCGGCTGACCGCACCCGGGGTCCGTCGACCGCCAATGGCACCCACGCCGCTGATCTCCTGCACCCCGGCCGCCTCACCTACCCGGAGGAACTGGCCGCCGCCACCTTGCTGGCCAGCGGGATCCTGGCCGCCCTGGGGCGCCGGCGCCGCGAGCAACTGTGGCTGCGGGCTTTCGGGCGCCGGATGGTCGCCCCGCAGGGGCAGGCGGCGCTGGCGGAGTCAGCGTTGCGGGCGGGCGCGCACGAGCCGTCCGCCCGGCTGCTCGACCGCGGGCTGCGTTACCTCTCCCACGCCATGTCGCTGTCGGGCCGGACACCGCCGGCCGTGGTCGCCGCGCACCTCAGCCACGACAACCTCGACCTGTGGATGACCCCCGCGGACCTGGACGCACCCCCGCCGTGGATCGCCGTGGGCGACGGTGAGGTCTGGCGGCTGCCGTCCACCGCGCTCGGTCGGGTCGACACCGGCGAGGCGGGCGATGCCCTGTACCCGGGCCTGGTCTCCCTCGGCACCGACGGTGCGGGACGGGTACTGGTGGACGTCGAGGCCGCGCACGGGGTGATCTCCCTGACCGGGCCGCAGACGATGACCATCGCGGTGCTGTCCGCGCTAGCCCTGGAACTGGCCACCAGCAGCTGGTCGGACCGGATGCACATCACGCTCGCCGGTTTCGGCGAGACTCTGACCGCGCTGGCACCGGACCGGATCACCGTGGTGCCAACCCTGGAGGAGGCGCTACCCGCCCTGGAGGCGCACGCCATCGACGTTACCGAGGCTATGGCCGCCGCCGGGGTGAGTTCCGTGCTCGAGGGCCGCGCTCTCGGCGTCAACCCGGACGCCTGGGTCCCGCACTATCTGATCAGCGCGGTGCCACCCAGCCCACGTGAGCGGAGCCGGCTGCTCACACTGTCCCGGGTCGGCCGGGCGGCGGCGGCCAGCTATGTAGTCGCCGGGGACGTCCCCGGCGCTTCGTGGGCCTGGGAGGTCACCCCGGAGGGGCTGCTCCTGGCCGGGGGGCTCGGCTTCGAGGTGCAGGCCCAGCTCACCCCGGCCCGGCAGCACGAGGCCCTGGTCGGCCTGTTCACGGCGGCAGCCCAGCCCGAGGGTGTGCCGCTCACCCCGGCGCCCGCCCACGCGGCGCCGCCCGAGCACCTGGACTCAGGGAGAGTGCTGCCCGTGGACATCGCCATCCTGGGTCCGGCGTCGGTCTGGGCCCCCGGCCCCATCGAGCCGGACCGTGCCGCCCTGGCCACCGAGCTTGTCGTCTACCTGGCTGTCCATCCCGGTGGAGTGCACCCCAACGTGCTGAGCGCGGCTCTGTGGCCCCGGGGCGTGACCGCCGAAACCCGGGACGCGGCCGTGGCCCGGGCCACCGAGTGGCTCGGCACGGACAGCATCGGAAGGCCGCACCTGGCCGCGGACGCGTCCGGGCGGCTCCGCCTCGGGTCCGGGGTGCGGGTGGACTGGCAGGTGTTCCAGGCCCTGGCGGGCCACGCGGAACTGGCCCCGGCGGGCAGCGCGGAGGAAGCATACGACCTCGGCCGGGCGCTGGACCTGGTGCAAGGCCAGGTGCTCGAGGACCGTCCGCCAGGCCGGTACGCCTGGCTGGCCACCGACGAGCTGGAGTACGAGGTGACCGCGCGGGTCGCCGACACCGCGCACCGACTGGCCGGGCTCCGGCTGGCCGGCGGTGACCCGGAGGGCGCGATCGGTGCCGTGCGGGCCGGGCTGCGGCTGGCCCGCCACGACGAACTGCTCTGGCGCGATCTGCTCCTGGCCGCGCATCGCACGGGCCGGCAGGACCTGCTCCGCGCCGTAGTCGAGGAGCTGAGCGCCCGGACGGCCCTGGATGAGGTCCTCCCGCAGATGGCCCCCGAGACTGAGTCCCTCATCGACGAGCTCTACCCCGGCTGGCGTTCCGCCGTCCCTTGACCCGGCACCCCCTTCCCCGCCTCGCCCTCCGCACGAGGTCCTCGCGCGAGCGGTCCCGCGAGCGGTCCCGCGGGGGCCAGTGGAGCGCCCCGTGCCGCCGCGCAGCTCCGGCTCCCCCGAGGCGGCCCCCGTACCGCCGCACCGTTCCAGGTCCCCCCAGGCGGCCCCCATGCCGCCGTACCGTTCCGGCTCCCGCAAGTCACACCCCTCTGGTCACACCAACCCCTCTGACCACCTCAGAGTCCGGTTCCCACGAGTCACACAGGCCCCTCCCGTCCACATTTCACGTTAGCGGTGCGCCAAACCGGACAAAACACCCCGGAAGGGTGCACCGCTTACGTGAAATGTGGCCCGAGTCCATGATCAATGTGATCGAGGTGACTTGACGGATGAGTGGTAGCTGGACTGACGGTGCAGACGTGCCGAACGTGTTCTCTGTGACGGATGTGATTACACGTGGCGCCTTCGGGAGCCGGTCCCATCCCGGGAGCCCCGGTCAGGCCGTGGCCCATCCTGGAAGCCTGGTCAGGCCAGAGCCTGATCAGGACCCCGCTCATCCTGGGAGCCCGGTCAGGCTGGGCCGGGATCGGGGGAGGCGGGAGCGAGCCAGGTGTCGATGCCGGCCAGCAGCCGGCGCGCCACCGACGGCGGGGCGGCCGAACCGCGTACCGACATCCGGGCCAGCTCGGCCAGGTCCGCGTCGGACAGCCCCTGCACCAGCCGGCCGATCTCGTACTGCGCGGCCAGCCGCGACCCGAACAGGAGCGGGTCGTCCGCCCCCAGGGCGACCGGGACACCCTCCGCCACCAAGGAGGCCAGCGGCACATCCGCCGGGTCGGCCGCGACACCCAGGGCCACGTTGGACGCCGGGCAGACCTCCAGCGTGATCTTGCTGGCGGCGAGCCGCTTGATGAGCTCGGTGTCACGCACCGCCGCGACGCCGTGCCCGATCCGGTCCGCGTGCAGGTCATCCAGGCAGGCCTGGACGCTGGCCGGGCCGCACAGCTCCCCGCCGTGCGGGGTCAGCAGCAAGCCTGAGCGGGCCGCGATCCGGAACGCCGGAGCGAACTCGGCCGCCGCTCCGCGCCGCTCGTCGTTGCTCAGGCCGAACCCGATCACGCCGCGCCCGGCGTACTGGGCGGCGAGCCGGGCCAGGGTCCGGGCTTCCAGCGGGTGCTTAGTCCGGTTGGCCGCGATGATGAGGCCGATGCCGACCCCGGTCGCGGTCGCGGCGGTGTGCGCCGCGTCCAGGACCAGTTCCACCGTGGGGGTCAGGCCGCCGAACCGCTGCCCGTAGCCCGAGGGGTCGATCTGGATCTCCAGCCAGCCCGATCCCTCGGCCCGCTCGTCCTGCGCCGTCTCCAGCAGCAGCCGGTAGACGTCCTCCGGGGTGCGCAGCACCGAGCGGGCTGTGTCGTAGAGCCGCTGGAATCGGAACCAGCCCCGCTCGTCGGCGGCGGACAGCCGCGGCGGCCAGGCCGCGGTCAGCGCCTCCGGGAGACGGATCCGGTGCTTGTCCGCCAGCTCGACCAGCGTGGGGTGCCGCATCGCCCCCGTGAAGTGCAGGTGCAGGTGCGCCTTGGGCAGAGCCGCCAGAGACCGGGCCGCCGCCGCAGACTGGCCAGCCGCCGACTGGCCAGCCGCCGCAGACCGGGCCGCCAGCGGGCGGCGGGCCGGGTCGGCCGGCGGCTGCGTCATCCTCACGGTCAGTGCACCAGCTTCAGCGGGCCTCGCTGAGCAGCTTGCCCATCCGGCTGATGCCCTCGACCAGGTCGTCGTCGCCGAGTGCGCACGACAGGCGGAAATAGCCTGGGGTCCCGAACGCCTCGCCGGGCACCACCGCCACATCGGCGTGGTCCAGGATCACCTCGGCCAGCTCGGCCGAGCTGGCCGGCCGGGATCCGGCGATCTCCTTGCCCAGCACGCCCTTGACCGACGGGTAGCAGTAGAAGGCGCCCTCGGGTAGCGGGCAGACCACCCCGGGGATCTCGTTCAGCATCGCGGTCATCGTCTGCCGCCGCCGGTCGAACGCGGTGCGCATCTCGGCGACCGCGGACAGGTCACCCGACACCGCCTCCAGCGCGGCCGCCTGGGCCACGTTGCACACGTTCGACGTGGCGTGCGACTGCAGGTTCGACGCGGCCTTGATCACGTCCAGCGGCCCGATCATCCAGCCCACCCGCCAGCCGGTCATCGCGTAGGTCTTGGCCACCCCGTTGAGGACCACGCAGGTGTGCGCCACCTCCGGCGCCATCACCGGGACGGACGAGAATAGTGCGTCGCCGTACACGAGGTGCTCGTAGATCTCGTCGGTGACGACCCAGATTCCGTTCCCCGCGGCCCACCGGCCGATCTCGGCCACCAGCTGCGGCGGGTATACCGCACCGGTCGGGTTGGACGGCGACACGAACAGCAGCACCTTGGTCCGGTCGGTGCGGGCCGCCTCCAGGTCCGCCACGCTGGCCAGGTAGCCCGTCTTCTCGTCGGTCATCACGGGCACCGGCACCCCGCCGGCCAGTGCGATGGATTCCGGGTAGGTGGTCCAGTACGGGGTGGGCATCAGCACCTCGTCCCCCGGATCGAGCAGCGTGGCGAATGCCTCGTACACGGCCTGCTTGCCGCCGTTGGTGATCAGCACCTGGGCCGCGCTGACCTGGTAACCGGAGTCCCGCGCGGTCTTGGCCGCGACCGCCTCGCGGAGCTCGGGCAGGCCGGGCGCGGGCGTGTACTTCTGGAACCGCGGGACGGCGCACGCCCGCTGGGCGGCCTCGACGATGTAACCGGGGGTGGGGAAATCGGGCTCGCCCGCCCCGAATCCGATGACCGGGCGGCCGGCCGCCTTCAGCGCCTTGGCCTTGGCGTCCACGGCCAGGGTGGCGGATTCGGCGATCGCGGAGATCCGGGCTGAGATGCGCGGATGATCTGAAGTCATGCCTACCATGGTGGCACTCGACAGATAGTGACCGCATCGCGATTACCGGTCAGCAGGGCAGTCCGGGCGGGGAGATTCGGCGGGTCCGGCGAGATGGTTCGACGGAGGGCCCCCGGCAACGTAGACTTCATCAACTGGTGGTGGTCTGCCGGTGACGGCTGCGCTCCTGCATGGGTCGCGCCGGGATCGGGAGGCCCGCTGGTGGCAAGCAGAGGGCAGTAGCTCAATTGGCCAGAGTCCCGGTCTCCAAAACCGGTGGTTGGGGGTTCGAGTCCCTCCTGCCCTGCGTGAGCGGTCCGCGTCCGACGTGGGCCGGTGGTATCAGCTAGTACACCGATCAGCGTTGCTTCAGGTGAGGACATGGCGACTCAGACGCATGGCGAGGTCTCCAAGGGCCGGGCGAAGCCCGGGGGCCCGGCGAAGGACAGCCGGACCTCCCCTGCGCTCTTCTTCCGCCAGATCGTCGCCGAGCTGCGCAAGGTCATCTGGCCGACCCGCAAGGAGCTGATTACCTACACGACCGTGGCGCTGACTTTCATCGTCATCATGATCGGGATTGTGACCGCCCTGGACTACGGGTTCACGAAGCTGGTTTTCGCGGTCCTGGGCTGAGCCTTCAGGCCAGGTCAGGGCGGGCAGGTGGCGTCACGGAGGTTAGCGGTACCGGGGCTTGCGGAACCGTAGGTAGTACGGGTCCGTGATACCGGGGGTCCGCGGCACCGGGTTCCAGCACCGGGGCTGGCGGGGCCGGATTGCGGGGCCGGGGCAGCCGCCGCGGCCATGCGGGGGGTGGGGACGCCGGGGAACGGTCCTGGTCCCGCCAGGGAGAACCCGGTCCCCAGGGAGAAGCGGAGAGAAAGAGCTATCGTGTCCGAGTTCCAAGTGCACGTCGGTGATCAGGTCGAGGATCTGGCCGGCGCAGACGTTTCAGCCGACGAGGCTGCAGCCCAGCCGGGCGGCGAGGCGGCGGGCGCTGAGTCCGGCGACGACGCCGCCACCGCCACCGCCGACGCCGCCACCGCCGACGCCGCCACCGCCACCGCCGACGCCGCCACCGCCGACGCCGTCAGCGACGACGCCGCCACCGACGACGCCGCCAGCGAGGCCGCCGCGACCGGGGACACCTCGGACGACGAGGGTCCCGCGGACGATGAGGCGGCTGCCGCGGACAGCGCGGACGATGAGGCGGCTGCCGCGGACAGCGGGGCGGCCGGGACCGGCGGGGCCGACGCCGCTGACGCTGACGCCGAAGCACCGGAAGCTGACGCCGAAGCACCGGAAGCCGACGCCGAAGCTGCCGACAGCGAGGCCACCGAGGCCACCGAGGCGCCGGAGGACGACGACCCCGTGGCCCTGTTCAAGGCGGAGCTCCGGCTCCAGCCCGGCGACTGGTACGTGGTGCACTCCTACGCGGGCTACGAGAACCGCGTGAAGGCGAACCTGGAGAGCCGGACCCAGTCGCTGAACATGGAGGACTACATCTACCAGATCGAGGTCCCCGTCCATGAGGTGACCGAGATCAAGCAGGGCAAGCGCCAGCAGGTCTCCGAGAAGGTCCTGCCCGGCTACATCCTGGTCCGGATGGACCTCACCGACGAGTCCTGGGCCGCGGTCCGGAACACGCCCGGCGTGACCGGCTTCGTCGGCCTGTCCAGCCGGCCCTCACCGCTCAGCCTGGACGAGGTCGCCTCGCTGCTCGCCCCGGAGCCCGAGGAGAAGGCCGCGCAGACCGAGGCGGTGCGCCGGTCCTCCGTGGAATACGAGGTCGGCGAGTCCGTTACGGTGATGGATGGCCCGTTCGCCACGCTCCCCGCGACGGTGAACGAGATCAACCCCGACACCCAGAAGCTCAAGGTGCTCGTGTCCATCTTCGGCCGGGAGACCCCGGTCGAGCTCTCCTTCGACCAGGTCTCCAAGATCTGAGTCGGACCCGCTCCAGCAGGAAAAGGAACGCACGCGAAATGGCTCCCAGGAAGAAGAAGATCGCTGCCGTCGTGAAGGTGCAGCTGCAGGCGGGCGCGGCCACCCCGGCCCCGCCGGTCGGTACCGCGCTCGGCCCGCACGGCGTCAACATCATGGACTTCTGCCGGCAGTACAACGCGGCCACCGAGTCGCAGCGCGGCAACGTCGTCCCGGTCGAGATCACGATTTACGAGGACCGGTCGTTCTCGTTCGTGACCAAGACCCCGCCGGCCGCCGAGCTGCTCAAGAAGGCCGCGGGCGTGGCCAAGGGCAGCGGTGAGCCGCTCACCACCAAGGTGGGCACGGTCACCGTGGCTCAGGTCCGCGAGATCGCGCAGACCAAGATGCCCGACCTCAACGCGACCTCGATCGAGGCGGCCCAGAAGATCATCGAGGGCACCGCCCGGTCGATGGGCCTCACGGTCAGCGGCTGACCCGTCACCGGGCCGGTCAGGCTCAGGCTGCCGGGGGCATAAGCGCCCGGTGGTTTTCGTTGCGTAAAAGTGCGTTCCGCGGCCCGCAGCCGCGGGGCCCGCAGTAACCAGTGGCAGGGCCAGGCGCTGGCCCGACCGACCACGACCTCCACCGCAGAACACAGGAGAACGGCATGAAGCGCAGCAAGGCCTACCGTCAGGCCGCCGAGAAGATCGACCCCGAGCGGCTCTACAGCCCCGCCGAGGCGGTCAGCCTGGCCAAGGACACGGCCACCACCAAGTTCGACCCCACCGTCGAGGTCGCCCTGCGCCTCGGCGTGGACCCGCGCAAGGCGGACCAGATGGTCCGCGGCACGGTCAACCTGCCCAACGGCACCGGCAAGACGGCCCGCGTGCTGGTCTTCGCGACCGGCGACCGGGCGGCGGCTGCGGAGGCCGCGGGCGCCGACTACGTGGGCTCTGACGACCTGATCGAGCGCATCCAGGGCGGGTTCCTGGACTTCGACGCCGTGGTCGCCACCCCCGACCTGATGGGCAAGGTCGGCCGGCTGGGCCGGGTGCTCGGCCCGCGCGGCCTGATGCCCAACCCCAAGACCGGCACGGTGACCGCGGACGTGGCCAAGGCCGTGACCGAGATCAAGGGCGGCAAGATCGAGTTCCGGGTGGACCGGCACGGCAACCTGCACTTCGTGATCGGCAAGGCGTCGTTCCCGGCCACCGCGCTCGTCGAGAACTACGCGGCCGCACTGGACGAGGTGCTCCGGCTCAAGCCGTCCGCGGCCAAGGGCCGGTACCTGAAGAAGGTGGCCATGGCCACGAGCATGGGGCCGTCCATCCTGGTCGACCCGGCCAGGACCCGCGGGCTGGCGGAAGAACTGGAGCCCGCTACCGCCAGCTGACCGGCTGACCGTCGGCGCCCGGTCCGGCTTCGTTCTCCGCAACGAAGACCGGCCGGGCGTTGCTCATTGCGCCCCGGCCAGCCGCCTGATTTGGCCGCGGGGCGGAATACCCCTACAGTTGGGCCGAAGCCAAAGACCGTCGGTTGTCGTCGCCTGCCCGCCTGCGTGCCCATGCAGCGGCCGGGGGATGGCCGAAGGACCCGCGTCAGCGGGCGGCCCGCGCAGGCGTCCGAGCTGAATCACCGTTGGCCAGCCTCTCCGGGCGGGCCGGTGCCCACGCCCTGGTGCCTTCGCGCCGGGGCGTTTCGCTTGTCCGCTGCTCCCTCGCCGGCGCCTACAAAGCCAGGACGGCCCGTGCAGGCCGTCCCGGATCAGGAAAGGAGGGCCATGGCGAGGGAGGACAAGGTGAGCGCGGTTGCCGAGCTCACCGAGCGTTTCCAGTCCTCGGATGGTGCGGTGCTGACCGAGTATCGCGGCCTGACCGTGAGCCAGTTCGCGGAACTGCGCGCAGCCCTCGGCGGCGGCACCACGTACCAGGTGGTGAAGAACACGCTGACCAGGCGGGCCGCCTCCGAGGCGGGCCTGGCCAGCGAGCTCGAGTCGCTGCTCAGCGGCCCGTCCGCGATCGCCTTCGTGAAGGGGGATGTGGTCGAGGCAGCCAAGGGGCTGCGCGACTTCTCCCGCAGCAACCCGCTGCTCGTGATCAAGGGCGGGGTGCTGGACGGCAAGGCGATCAGCCCATCGGACATCGAGCGGCTGGCTGACCTTGAGCCGCGCGAGGTGCTGCTGGCCAAGCTGGCCGGCGACATGAAGGCGTCCATGGCCAAGGCCGCGGCCGTGTTCAACGCGCTGCCGGTCCAGATGGCCCAGCTGGCCGAGGCGTTGCGGGTCAAGCTGGAGGCCGAGGGTGGCGCTGGCGCGCCGGCCGCGGACTCCGGCGCACCGGACACGCCCGCGGGCGACGCCGCTCCGGCCGCGGAGGCCGCTCCGGCCGCGGACGCCGCCCCGGCCGCGGAGGCCGCCCCGGCGGAGGCCCCGGCCGGGGAAGCCGCCAGCGAGTAACCAGCACCAGCCCAGTAGACGAAGACATCAGGAAAAGGAAGAAGAAGCACCCATGGCGAAGATCAGCACCGACGACCTGCTCGAGGCGTTCAAGGAGATGACGCTGCTCGAGCTGTCTGAGTTCGTGAAGCAGTTCGAGGACACCTTCGACGTGAAGGCCGCCGCCCCGGTGGCGGTCGCCGCTGCGGCGACAGGCGGGGCCGGCGGCGCTGCCGCCGAGGCTCCCGAGGAGAAGGACGAGTTCGACGTCATCCTCGAGGGCGCTGGTGACAAGAAGATCCAGGTCATCAAGGAGGTCCGCACGCTGACCAGCCTGGGCCTCAAGGAGGCCAAGGACCTGGTGGACTCCGCGCCGAAGCCGCTCCTGGAGAGGGTCAACAAGGAGACCGCGGACAAGGCCAAGGCCGCGCTGGAAGGCGCCGGGGCCTCTGTCACCGTGAAGTAATAATCCCGTTACGCCCAGTCGCAGGCCGGGCCGCGCGAGGGCGCGGGCCGGCCTGCGCGCGTGCCCGGTCCCGGGCAGGCGCACAGCGGCGCCAGGCGATTTTCTGCACCGGGTGTCCTTATTGGCGCTGGCCCGGGCGCTGCGGGCGGGTGATCCCAGGCCCGGCGCCGGGCGACCCTCGGCGATCAGGGAGGGTGCAAGGAATAGAATTGATAGGCTTACCCGTTGGTACAGGTAATCAAACCGCACACCCGACTGTGGTGTTCGTCACGTCACTGATATGACGAGACCACGTGGCGTGGACTTGACGTTTTGCCACGAACGAGCCATGCTGCGGAGCAACCGTGAACCTCAGAGTGAGATACAGTTGACGAGCAGTGTAGCTGTGGGCTACACTGCCAATTTGCGCTGCACTCTTACGTCCTCGGCATCCTCGAACCCTCGCGGCGTGGCCGCAGGGCGTTTCGTGTGCGTGCGGTGAGTAGTCGGCCACAAGCTCGGAAGGACCCCTGTTGGCAGCATCGCGCAGCGCCTCGGCCGCCAGTACAGCCCCTCGACGCGTCACTTTTGCCCGTTTCAAGGAACCTCTCGAGGTTCCCGGCCTCCTCGCCCTGCAGACCGATTCATTCGACTGGCTGCTAGGCAACGAGCGCTGGCGTGCCCGGGTGGATGCGGCGCGTGAGGCTGGTGTCAAGGAGGTTCCGGAGCAGTCCGGTCTCGAGGAGATCTTCGAAGAGATCAGCCCGATCGAGGACTTTACGGGGACCATGTCCCTCTCGTTCCGGGACCACCGGTTCGAGCCCCCCAAGTACTCCGTCGAGGAGTGCAAGGACAAGGACATGCACTACTCGGCCCCCATGTTCGTCACGGCCGAGTTCATCAACAACAGCACGGGCGAGATCAAGAGCCAGACGGTCTTCATGGGCGACTTCCCGCTCATGTCGCCCCGCGGCACCTTCATCATCAACGGCACCGAGCGTGTCGTGGTGTCCCAGCTGGTCCGTTCGCCCGGTGTCTACTTCGACCGCCAGGTGGACAAGACCTCCGACAAGGACATCTTCAGCTGCAAGGTCATCCCGTCCCGCGGCGCGTGGCTCGAGTTCGAGATCGACAAGCGGGACAGCGTGGGCGTCCGCATCGACCGCAAGCGCAAGCAGAGCGTGACCGTCCTGCTCAAGGCGCTCGGCTGGGACGACGCGAAGATCCTCGAGCGGTTCGGCGAGTACGAGTCGATGCGGGCCACCCTGGAGAAGGACCACACCACCGGCCAGGACGACGCCCTGCTGGACATCTACCGGAAGCTGCGTCCCGGTGAGCCCCCGACCCGGGAGTCCGCCCAGGCGCTGCTGGAGAACCTGTACTTCAACCCGAAGCGGTATGACCTCGCCAAGGTTGGCCGGTACAAGATCAACAAGAAGCTCGGCCTGGGCCTGCCCATCCGGCAGGGCACCCTGACCGAGGACGACATCGTCGCCACCATCGAGTACCTGGTCCGGCTGCACGCCGGCGAGGACGAGATGAAGACCGGCGAGTCCGTCATCCCGATCGAGACCGACGACATCGACCACTTCGGGAACCGCCGCCTGCGCACCGTGGGCGAGCTCATCCAGAACCAGGTCCGGCTGGGCCTGGCCCGGATGGAGCGGGTGGTCCGGGAGCGGATGACGACCCAGGACGTCGAGGCGATCACGCCCCAGACCCTGATCAACATCCGGCCCGTGGTCGCCGCGATCAAGGAGTTCTTCGGCACCAGCCAGCTCTCCCAGTTCATGGACCAGACCAACCCGCTGGCCGGGCTGACGCACAAGCGCCGCCTGTCCGCGCTCGGCCCGGGCGGGCTGTCCCGGGAGCGGGCCGGGTTCGAGGTCCGTGACGTGCACCCGTCGCACTACGGCCGGATGTGCCCGATCGAGACGCCGGAAGGCCCGAACATCGGCCTGATCGGCTCGCTGTCCTCCTACGCGAGGGTGAACGCGTTCGGGTTCGTCGAGACGCCCTACCGCAAGGTCAAGGGCAGCAAGGTGACGGGCCAGATCGACTACCTCACCGCGGACGAGGAGGACCGGCACGTCATCGCCCAGGCGAACACGCCGCTGGGCCCGGACGGGGAGTTCGAGGAGAACCGCATCCTGGTCCGCCGCAAGGGCGGCGAGGTCGACTCCATCGGCCCCGACGAGGTGGACTACATGGACGTGTCGCCGCGCCAGATGGTGTCGGTGGCCACGGCCATGATCCCCTTCCTCGAGCACGACGACGCGAACCGCGCGCTGATGGGCTCGAACATGCAGCGCCAGTCGGTGCCGCTGCTGCGCAGTGAGGCGCCCCTGGTCGGCACCGGCATGGAGTACCGTGCCGCCACCGACGCCGGGGACGTGATCGTCGCGGAGCAGGCCGGCGTGGTCGAGGAGTCCTGCGCGGACTACGTGACCGTGGGCAACGACGACGGGACCAGGAAGACCTACCTGGTGGCCAAGTTCCGCCGCTCCAACCAGGGCACCTGCTTCAACCAGAAGCCAGTGGTCACCGAGGGGCAGCGGATCGAGGCCGGCCAGGTCATCGCCGACGGGCCGTGCACCGACCAGGGCGAGATGGCGCTCGGCCGCAACCTGCTGGTCGCGTTCATGCCCTGGGAGGGCCACAACTACGAAGACGCGATCATCCTGTCCCAGCGGCTGGTCCAGGACGACGTCCTCTCCTCGATCCACATCGAGGAGCACGAGGTTGACGCCCGGGACACCAAGCTGGGCCCGGAGGAGATCACCCGGGACATCCCGAACGTCTCCGAGGAAGTGCTGGCGGACCTGGACGACCGGGGCATCATCCGGATCGGTGCCGAGGTCGTCACCGGCGACATCCTGGTCGGCAAGGTCACCCCGAAGGGCGAGACCGAGCTGACCCCGGAGGAGCGGCTGCTGCGGGCGATCTTCGGTGAGAAGGCGCGGGAAGTCCGCGACACCTCGCTCAAGGTCCCGCACGGCGAGTCCGGCAAGGTGATCGGCGTCCGCGTGTTCACCCGGGAGGACGGCGACGAGCTGCCGCCTGGCGTGAACGAGCTGGTCCGCGTCTACGTGGCCGCGAAGCGGAAGATCACCGACGGCGACAAGCTGGCGGGCCGCCACGGGAACAAGGGCGTCATCGCCAAGATCCTGCCCATCGAGGACATGCCGTTCCTCGAGGACGGGACCGCGGTGGACATCGTGCTGAACCCGCTCGGTGTCCCGGGCCGGATGAACGTCGGCCAGGTGCTGGAGACGCACCTCGGCTGGGTGGCCAAGTCCGGCTGGGAGATCGACGGCGAGGACGAGGACTGGAAGAAGCGGCTGCGCGCGATCAGCGCGGGCGAGGCAGAGGCGGGCACGCCCGTCGCCACGCCGGTGTTCGACGGCGCCAGCGAGACGGAGATCACCGGCCTGCTCGGCAGCACGCTGCCGAACCGGGACGGGGAGCGGATGGTCGGCAGCAGCGGCAAGGCGCGGCTGTTCGACGGGCGCACCGGGGAGCCGTTCAAGGACCCCATCTCGGTGGGCTACATCTACATCCTCAAGCTGCTCCACCTCGTGGACGACAAGATCCACGCACGGTCCACGGGCCCGTACTCGATGATCACCCAGCAGCCGCTGGGCGGTAAGGCCCAGTTCGGTGGCCAGCGGTTCGGGGAGATGGAGGTGTGGGCCCTCGAGGCCTACGGCGCCGCCTACGCCCTGCAGGAACTGCTGACGATCAAGTCCGACGACGTGCTCGGCCGGGTGAAGGTCTACGAGGCCATCGTCAAGGGCGAGAACATCCCGGAGCCCGGTATCCCGGAATCGTTCAAGGTCCTGATCAAGGAAATGCAGTCGCTGTGCCTCAACGTGGAGGTGCTGTCCAGTGACGGCGCCGCCATCGAGATGCGCGACACCGATGAGGATGTCTTCCGCGCGGCGGAAGAACTCGGCATCGACCTGTCCCGGCGCGAGCCGAGCAGCGTTGAAGAGGTGTGAGAGCGCACCGGGCAGCCCGGGCCTGACCGCCCGGGCTGCCCAGGGGCACCCTCATCCGAACTACCCCAGGGGATAACACACGTGCTTGACGTCAACTTCTTCGACGACCTGCGTATCGGCCTGGCTACCGCTGACGACATCCGCCAGTGGTCCCACGGCGAAGTTAAGAAGCCGGAAACCATCAACTACCGCACCCTGAAGCCGGAAAAGGACGGGCTCTTCTGCGAGAAGATCTTCGGCCCCACCCGGGACTGGGAGTGCTACTGCGGCAAGTACAAGCGCGTCCGGTTCAAGGGCATCATCTGTGAGCGCTGTGGCGTCGAGGTCACCCGGGCCAAGGTGCGCCGCGAGCGGATGGGCCACATCGAGCTCGCCGCGCCGGTCACGCACATCTGGTACTTCAAGGGTGTGCCGAGCCGGCTCGGCTACCTGCTCGACCTGGCGCCGAAGGACCTGGAGAAGGTCATCTACTTCGCCGCGTACATGATCACGTACGTGGACGACGACGCCCGCGCCCGCGACCTGCCGTCGCTTGAGGCCAAGATCTCGGTGGAGCGCGGCCAGCTGGAGCAGCGCCGCGACAGCGACATCGAGGCCCGCCAGGGCAAGCTGGAGAAGGACCTGGCCGAGCTGGAAGCGGCCGGGGCCAAGGGTGACGCACGCCGCAAGCTCCGGGAGAGCTGCGACCGCGAGTGCCGCCAGATCCGGGACCGGGCCCAGCGTGAGATCGACCGGCTCGAGGAAGTCTGGAGCCGGTTCAAGAACCTCAAGGTCCAGGACCTGGAGGGCGACGAGCTGCTGTACCGCGAGATGCGCGACCGCTTCGGCCGCTACTTCCGCGGTGGCATGGGCGCCCAGGCCATCCAGGAGCGGCTGGCCAGCTTCGACCTCGAGAACGAGGCCGCCAGCCTGCGCGAGACCATCCGCAGCGGCAAGGGCCAGCGCAAGGCGCGCGCGCTCAAGCGGCTCAAGGTGGTGTCCGCGTTCCTGTCCACCCGCAACAGCCCGATGGGCATGGTGCTGGACTGCATCCCGGTCATCCCGCCGGACCTGCGCCCGATGGTGCAGCTCGACGGTGGCCGGTTCGCCACCTCCGACCTGAACGACCTGTACCGCCGGGTCATCAACCGGAACAACCGCCTCAAGCGGCTGCTCGACCTGGGCGCGCCTGAGATCATCGTCAACAACGAGAAGCGGATGCTCCAGGAGGCCGTGGACTCGCTGTTCGACAACGGCCGCCGGGGACGTCCGGTGACCGGCCCGGGCAACCGGCCGCTCAAGTCGCTGTCCGACATGCTCAAGGGCAAGCAGGGCCGGTTCCGGCAGAACCTGCTGGGCAAGCGGGTCGACTACTCCGGCCGCAGTGTCATCGTGGTGGGCCCGCAGCTCAAGCTGCACCAGTGCGGCCTGCCCAAGGAGATGGCGGTCGAGCTGTTCAAGCCGTTCGTGATGAAGCGGCTGGTCAACCTGAACCACGCGCAGAACATCAAGTCCGCCAAGCGGATGGTGGAGCGCGCCCGGCCAGTGGTCTGGGACGTGCTGGAAGAGGTCATCACCGAGCACCCGGTCCTGCTGAACCGGGCGCCGACCCTGCACCGGCTGGGCATCCAGGCCTTCGAGCCGCAGCTGGTCGAGGGCAAGGCCATCCAGATCCACCCGCTGGTCTGCACCGCGTTCAACGCGGACTTCGACGGTGACCAGATGGCGGTGCACCTGCCGCTGTCCGCCGAGGCGCAGGCCGAGGCGCGGATCCTGATGCTGTCCACCAACAACATCCTCAAGCCGGCCGACGGCAAGCCGGTGACCATGCCCACCCAGGACATGGTCATCGGGATCTACTGCCTGACGCGGGCGGCCGACGATGCCCCGGGCCAGGGCCGGATCTTCGGCTCGATTTCCGAGGCCACCATGGCCTACGACACGGGCGAGCTGGACCTGCAGGCGAAGATCCAGATCCGGCTGACCGACGCCACCCCGCCGCGCGACTTCACCATGCCGGAGGGCTGGACGCCGGGCGGCTCGTTCCGGCTGGAGACGACGCTCGGGCGCTGCTACTTCAACGAGACCCTGCCCGCGTCGTTCCCGTTCGTGAACTACGAGGTCAGCAAGAAGCAGCTGTCCACGATCGTGAACGAGCTGGCCGAGACCTACCCCAAGGTCGAGGTGGCCGCGGCGCTCGACGCCCTGAAGGACGCCGGGTTCCACTGGGCGACCCGGGCCGGCGTGACGATCGCCATCGAGGACGTCATCGCCCCGCCGAACAAGGCGGAGATCCTCGACGCCTACGAGAAGCGCGCGGACAAGGTGCAGCGTGAGTACGAGCGCGGCCTGATCACCGACGACGAGCGCCGTCAGGAGCTCATCGAGATCTGGACGCACGCGACCAGCGATGTGGCCAAGGACATGGAGGCCGCGTTCCCCGAGACCAACTCGGTGTGGATGATGGTCAACTCCGGCGCCCGTGGTAACCCGATGCAGGTCCGGCAGATCGCCGGCATGCGCGGCCTGGTCTCCAACCCCAAGGGCGAGACCATCCCGCGGCCGATCAAGTCGAGCTTCCGCGAGGGCCTGTCCGTGGTCGAGTACTTCATCTCGACCCACGGTGCCCGCAAGGGCCTGGCCGACACCGCCCTGCGTACCGCCGACTCCGGGTACCTCACCCGGCGCCTGGTGGATGTCGCGCAGGACGTCATCGTCCGGGAAGAGGACTGTGGCACGGACCGGTCGATCGTGATGAAGATCGCCGAGCCGGGCCCGGACGGGACGCTGCGCAAGCTGCCCAACATCGAGAACACCGGCACCGGCCGGACCATCGCCGAGGCCATCGAGGTGGATGGCCAGGTCCTCGCGGACGTGGACACGGACACCACCGAGACGCTGATCGATGCCCTGGTCAACGCCGGGGTGGGACAGGTCAGGACGTTCAGCGTCCTGGTCTGCGAGGCCAAGATCGGTGTCTGCGCCAAGTGCTACGGGCGCTCGCTGGCCACGGGCAAGCGGGTGGACGTGGGCGAGGCGGTCGGCATCGTGGCCGCGCAGTCCATCGGTGAGCCGGGTACCCAGCTGACCATGCGTACCTTCCACACCGGCGGTGTGGCGGGCCTGGACATCACCCACGGCCTGCCCCGGATCCAGGAACTCTTCGAGGCCCGGATTCCCAAGGGCATGGCGCCGATCAGCGAGGTCGAGGGCCGGGTCAAGGTCGAGGAGACCGAGAAGACCCGGAAGATCGTCGTGACCCCCGACGACGGCGGCGAGGAGATGCCCTACCAGGTCCCGATGCGCTCCAGGCTGCTGGTGGCGGACGGCGACCACGTGCAGGTCGGCCAGCAGCTGATCCAGGGTGCGATCAACCCGCACGAGGTGCTCAGGATCCTGGGTTCCCGTGAGGTGCAGCTGCACCTGGTGCACGAGGTCCAGGAGGTGTACCGCTCGCAGGGCGTGTCCATCCACGACAAGCACATCGAGATCATCATCCGGCAGATGCTCAAGCGGGTGAACGTGCTCGAGTCCGGCGACACCGACCTGCTCCCTGGCGAGCTGGTGGAGCGGCCGCGGTTCGAGAACGTCAACCGCAGCGTGGTCGAGACGGGCGGCACGCCCGCCTCGGGCCGGCCGGTGCTCATGGGCATCACCAAGGCGTCGCTGGCCACCGAGTCGTGGCTGTCCGCGGCGTCGTTCCAGGAGACGACCCGGGTGCTGACCGACGCGGCCATCCACGCCAAGTCGGACCCGTTGCTGGGCCTGAAGGAGAACGTCATCATCGGCAAGCTCATCCCGGCCGGTACCGGCATGCCGCGGTACCGGAGCGTGCGGGTCGAGCCCACCGATGACGCCCGCTCCTCGGTGTACCCGGCGACCGCCTACGAGGAGGCCCCGAGCTACGCGTTCGGCCAGGGCTCCGGCGAGGCGATCCCGCTGGAGGAGTACGACTTCGGCTCCTACAACCGGTAAGGGTTCATCCTTCGGGATTTCACGCGGGGCGCCCGGCAGCGATGCTGCCGGGCGCCCCGTGTTTAGGCCCCCATCGTGCGGACAGTGGCAGGGCAAGGAATTACCCAGGGGATAACTGTCCAGCAGGTGAGGAGCCAGACCATGGCGACCGAAGACAAGGCGGCCAACAAGGTCACCGAGATCAAGGGCAAGGCCAAGAAGGAGACCGGCAAGGCCATCGGCAACGAGCAGATGGAGGCCGAGGGCAAGACCGATCAGGCCAAGGGCAACCTCAAGCAGGCTGGTGAAAAGGTCAAGGACGCCTTCAAGAAGTAGCTCCCCGGATCTCATCGTCCGGCATGAGTAAAGCCCGGGCCGGCCGGCCCGGGCTTTACTCATGCCCGCGGATGCCTTACCGGATGGCGGTGAGCCCTCCCGCCGTCGCGAGGGCCAGCTCGACCCCCGTATCGGCCAGGGCCACCCGCCGCGCTCCCCGGTCCACCAGCGCCAGCCCTGCCATCGTCGCGGCGTGCAGCACATCCACCGCGGCCCCGCCGGCCAGGGCGTAGTAGGAGCGGTCCGGCTCAGCCAGCAGCGCCGCCGCCGTCAGCCCCGCCTGCAGGAGATGCCGTGCGCCGAGCACCCGCGCCACCCCGCAGGCCCGCCGGCTGGGCCGGGCCCGTCCCCGGGGGCCTGCCCGGTCACCGGATCCCCGGTCAGCCTGATCAGCACCTGGGGGGCAGCCAGCAGCGCCACGCCGTACCCAGCCCGGGCCAGCGTGACCGCCCACGCCCCCGTGCTGTTTCCCTTAGACATGTCGCCTCCGGATGTCAGGGAGTGCGGCAGCCAGTGGTGGGTGGAGCTGCCGGAACTGCATTATGGCGTGGCTGGTGTGGTCGTCGCGCCAGGCGTTGCGGAGCAGCCAGGCGCGACCGGCCACCCAGCCAGCGCCCGGCCTTACGAATCACCGACCAAGGCGCCGGAGCGCAAAGCCCCCCGCCAGCGCGGCACCGGCTGCGAGTCCGCCAGTGACCGCCGGATGGTGGGAAGCCCACAGCTGCCAGCTCCGCTCGTGGGAGCGGTCGTCGAAGATGCCGTGCGCGCCGTAGTCCTGCCCTTCCGCCCCGTCGACCGGGTCGAACAGGTTGTCTGGCCGGCTGCCCACCGGGACCTCCTGGTCCGTCTGCTGCGAGTCGAAGCCCGTCCTGGCCAGGTAGCGGTCCAGCAGCGCGGGTGCGAGCTTCTGCGCCAGCAGGGTCGCCGCCGTGCTGCCGCCGACCCAGTACTGCTTGCGGCCTGGATGATCGGCAGCGTACAGCACGCCATGCGCGGCGACCTCGGGCTGGTAGATCGGCGGCACCGGCTGGGGGTGGCGCGGCAGCCGGGACAGCACCCAGGAGAACTGCGGGGTGTTCACCGCCGGCATCTGCACCACGGTCACCCGGACGTCGGAGTGCTCGTGCAGGAGCTCGCAGCGCAGCGACTCGGTGAACCCGTTGACCGCGTGCTTGGCCCCGCAGTACGCGGACTGGAGCGGGATGGCCCGCTCGCTGAGCGCGGAGCCGACCTGGACGATGGTGCCGGCGTTGCGCGGCCGCATCAGGCTGAGCGCCACCATCGTGCCGTTGACGTAACCCAGGTAGCTGACCTCGGTGACGCGCCGGAACTCGTCCGGGGTGATCTGCGTGAACGGCGCGAACACCGAGGTGAACGCCACGTTGATCCACACGTCGATGGGGCCGAACTGCGCTTCTATCTCCGTGGCCGCCTTCTCCACCTGCGCATGGTCGGCCACGTCGGCCGGCACGGCCAGTGCCTGGCCGCCGGCCTCGGTGACGTCCTTCACGGCCCCGTCCAGGCCGGCCTGCCCCCGGGCGATCAGCCCCACGCTGGCCCCGCGGGCACCGTACAGCCGCGCGGTGGCGCGTGCGATGCCGGCACTGGCACCGGTGATGACAACGGTCTGCGTCATGGAAGTTGCGTCCCTTCTGGAATAAGCCCTCGGCCACCGTCGTTGACATCCCCGGGAAGCAGGGACAGGCAGCAGGCCCCCGCTACCCAGCAGGCGTGGTTTCACCGTTGCCGTCAGGGAAAAATGACACCCGGTCTGGCCTCTCCGGCCGTGATCGGCGTTCGCTTTGCCTGTAGGCAAAAGGTTGGGTACGCTAGGGCATCGTGCCCGTGAGAAACGGGCGCGCGTGCGCCAGCGGACTGTAGCGCCATGGCTGGAAGGCTTGCCGGTCGACGACCGGCAGCTGGAAGGCGTGGTGGGTGGCCAGGCGTGCGGGCCTTTTCCTCTCTCGACTCCAGGCTCCGGTAGGAGCTTGTGTGCCGTGGACACCGCGACACACCCGACCGCGGGGGTCGGAGGGACTAGGAAAACCAGCAGTTCAGGGGCGGTTAGGCCGCCCGTGATTACCCTGCGCCGCGGGCGCGGGAAACGGCAAGAGAAGACGTCGCGCCAGCCGGCGCGGAGAACGAAGACGGAGACGCGGTGCCCACGATCCAGCAGCTGGTCCGCAAGGGCCGCCAGGACAAGGTGGCGAAGACCACTACCCCGGCCCTGAAGGGCAGCCCCCAGCGCCGGGGTGTTTGCACGCGCGTCTACACGACCACGCCCAAGAAGCCCAACTCGGCGCTGCGCAAGGTGGCCCGGGTGCGGCTGACGAGCCAGATCGAAGTCACCGCGTACATCCCTGGCGTCGGCCACAACCTGCAGGAGCACTCCATCGTGCTGGTGCGGGGCGGCCGGGTCCGGGACCTGCCCGGCGTGCGTTACAAGATCATCCGTGGCGCCCTCGACACCCAGGGAGTCCGCAACCGTAAGCAGGCCCGGAGCCGCTACGGCGCGAAGAAGGAGAAGAGCTGACATGCCGCGTAAAGGCCCCGCGACCAAGCGGCAGCTCGTAACCGATCCGGTTTACGGCTCCCCGCTGGTGACTGCGCTGGTGAACAAGGTGCTGCGCAGCGGCAAGCGCTCGCTGGCCGAGCGGATCGTGTACGGCGCGCTTGAGGGCGCGAAGGAGAAGACGGGCAACGACCCGGTGGTCACGCTCAAGCGGGCCCTGGACAACGTGAAGCCCACGCTCGAGGTGCGCAGCCGCCGGGTCGGTGGCGCCACCTACCAGGTGCCGGTCGAGGTCCGGGCCTCCCGCAGCACCACCCTGGCCCTGCGCTGGCTGGTCTCCTACAGCCGGTCGCGCCGGGAGAAGACCATGACCGAGCGGCTGATGAACGAGCTGCTCGACGCAAGCAACGGCCTCGGGGCGAGCGTGAAGCGCCGCGAGGACACCCACAAGATGGCCGAGTCGAACAAGGCTTTCGCTCATTACCGCTGGTAATGAGCGGCCCGGCCGGCCGACGACAGACGAAGCAGCGAGGAACTGAGCAGTGGCGACCCAGACCGCCGTAGAGCTCGCCAAGGTCCGCAACATTGGGGTCATGGCGCACATCGACGCGGGCAAAACCACGACCACCGAGCGGATCCTGTTCTACACCGGCATCAACTACAAGATCGGTGAGGTCCATGAGGGCGCGGCCACCATGGACTGGATGGAGCAGGAGCAGGAGCGCGGCATCACGATCACGTCCGCCGCGACGACCACGCACTGGCGCGATAACACCATCAACATCATCGACACCCCTGGCCACGTCGACTTCACCGTGGAGGTCGAGCGGTCGCTGCGCGTCCTCGACGGGGCGGTCGCCGTGTTCGACGGCGTCGCCGGCGTGGAACCGCAGTCCGAGACCGTGTGGCGCCAGGCGGACCGCTACGGCGTGCCCCGCATCTGCTTCGTCAACAAGATGGACCGGGTCGGTGCGGAGTTCCACCGCTGCGTCGAGATGATCACGGACCGGCTCGGCGCCACCCCGCTGGTCGTCCAGCTGCCGTGGGGCGTTGAATCCGACTTCCGCGGTGTCATCGACCTGGTGCGGATGCGTGCCCTGCTCTGGCAGACCGAGGGCAAGGGCGACAAGTACGACGTGGTCGCCATTCCCGACGACCACGCCGAGGCGGCCCGGCAGTGGCGCGACTCGCTGCTGGAGACCATCGCCGAGAACGACGAGGAAATGATGGAGGCCTACCTCGAGGGCACCGAGCCCAGCGAGGAGCAGCTCGTCGCCGCCATCCGGCGGGCCACCATCGCGGGCGGGATCACCCCGGTCCTGTGCGGCAGCGCGTTCAAGAACAAGGGTGTCCAGCCGATGCTGGACGCGATCGTGGACTACCTGCCCAGCCCGGTGGACATCCCGCCGGTCAAGGGGCACGAGGTGGGTGACGAGGAGAAGGTCGTGCTGCGCAAGGCCGACCCGTCCGAGCCGTTCGCCGCGCTGGCCTTCAAGATCATGTCTGACCAGCACCTCGGCAAGCTGACCTACATCCGGATCTACTCCGGCACGCTGGAGTCGGGCTCGAACGTGCTCAACACCGCTAAGGGGCGCCGGGAGCGGATCGGCAAGATCTACCAGATGCACGCCAACAAGCGCGAGGAGCGCCCGACGGCGGTCGCTGGGCAGATCGTGGCCGTGATGGGGCTCAAGGACACCTCCACCGGGGACACCCTGAGTGACCCGGCCAAGCAGGTGATCCTGGAGTCCATGACGTTCCCCGCGCCGGTGATCAACGTCGCGATCGAGCCGAAGACCAAGGGTGACCAGGACAAGCTGGGCACCGCGATCCAGCGGCTCGCCGAGGAGGACCCGACCTTCCAGGTCCGCACCGACGAGGAGACCGGCCAGACGATCATCTCCGGCATGGGTGAACTGCACCTGGAGATCCTGGTCAACCGGATGAAGCGTGAGTTCCACGTCGAGGCCAACATCGGCCGCCCGCAGGTCGCCTACCGCGAGACCGTCCGCAAGAAGGTCGACAAGGTCGACTACACGCACAAGAAGCAGACGGGCGGGGCGGGCCAGTACGCCCGCGTGGTCATCAACCTGGAGCCGACCGGCGGCGACGGCGGCGGCTACGAGTTCGAGAACAAGATCACCGGTGGCCGCATCCCCCGCGAGTACATCCCGTCGGTGGACGCCGGGTGCCAGGACGCCGCGGAGTTCGGCGTGCTGGCCGGCTACCCGATGGTGGACGTGCGCGTCACGCTCACCGACGGTGCCTACCACGAGGTGGACTCGTCCGAGCTGGCCTTCAAGATCGCCGGATCGATGGCGTTCAAGAGGGCGGCCGCGATGGCTAATCCCACGCTGCTCGAGCCGGTCATGGCCGTGGAGGTCAGGACGCCGGACGACTACATGGGTGAGGTGATCGGCGACCTGAACAGCCGGCGTGGCCAGATCCAGGCCATGGAGGAACGCTCCGGGGTACGCGTGGTCAAGGCGACCGTGCCGCTGTCGGAGATGTTCGGCTACGTGGGTGACCTGCGCAGCCGGACCCAGGGCCGGGCGGACTACAGCATGCAGTTCGACTCGTATGCCGAGGTCCCGCCCAGCATCGCCAAGGAGATCATCGCCAAGGCTCGCGGCGAGTAACGGCCAGTACCAAAACGTCAACAGGAGAATCGGCGCACCAAGAGGGTGCCTTGGCCCCGCAGGACGTGGGGCAGATCGCAACGAGGAGAAACCAGTGGGGAAGGCCAAGTTCGAGCGGACTAAGCCGCACGTGAACATCGGCACCATCGGGCACATCGACCACGGCAAGACCACTCTGACCGCGGCGATCACCAAGGTGCTGCACGACAGGTATCCCGACGTGAACCCCTTCACGCCCTTCGACCAGATCGACAACGCGAAGGAAGAGAAGGAGCGCGGGATCACGATCTCGATCTCGCACGTCGAGTACCAGACCGAGAAGCGCCACTACGCGCACGTGGACTGCCCCGGTCACGCCGACTACATCAAGAACATGATCACCGGTGCCGCGCAGATGGACGGCGCCATCCTCGTGGTCGCCGCCACCGACGGCCCCATGCCGCAGACGCGCGAGCACGTGCTGCTCGCGCGCCAGGTCGGCGTGCCGTACATCGTGGTCGCGCTGAACAAGGCCGACATGGTGGACGACGAGGAGATCCTGGAGCTCGTCGAGCTCGAGGTCCGTGAGCTGCTGTCCACCTACGAGTTCCCTGGCGACGACGTCCCGGTGATCCGGGTGTCCGCGCTCAAGGCGCTCGAGGGTGACGCTGAGTGGGGCGAGAAGATCGTCGAGCTCATGGCCGCCTGTGACGACAGCATCCCCGAGCCGGTCCGGGACACCGACAAGCCGTTCCTGATGCCGGTCGAGGACGTGTTCTCGATCACCGGCCGCGGCACGGTCGTGACCGGCCGGATCGAGCGCGGCAAGGTGCGCACCTCCGAGGAAGTCGAGATCATCGGCATCAAGGAGAAGGCGCAGCGGACCACGGTGACCGGCGTCGAGATGTTCCACAAGATCCTCGACGAGGGGCAGGCAGGCGACAACGCCGGGCTGCTGCTGCGGGGCATCAAGCGCGAGGATGTGGAGCGCGGCCAGGTCATCATCAAGCCGGGCACCAACACCCCGCACACGGAGTTCGAGGGCCAGGTCTACATCCTGTCCAAGGATGAGGGCGGACGGCACACCCCGTTCTTCAACAACTACCGTCCCCAGTTCTACTTCCGGACCACGGACGTGACCGGCGTCGTCTATCTGCCTGAGGGCACCGAGATGGTCATGCCCGGTGACAACACCGAGATGCGGGTTGAGCTGATCCAGCCCATCGCCATGGAGGAGGGCCTGCGCTTCGCTATCCGCGAGGGCGGCCGCACCGTCGGCGCCGGCCGGGTCACGAAGATCATCAAGTAGCAGTCCGCTGTCCCTGGCCGCACACGCGGCCAGGGACAGCGGCGCCTGGCACTCAAGACGAAGGACACGGAAGGCACATGGCGGGACAAAAGATCCGCATCCGGCTCAAGGCCTATGACCACGAGGTCATCGACAGCTCGGCGCGGAAGATCGTCAACACGGTGACGCGCACGGGCGCGCGGGTTGCCGGGCCTGTCCCGCTGCCCACGGAGAAGAACATCTACTGCGTCATCCGCTCCCCGCACAAGTACAAGGACTCGCGGGAGCATTTCGAGATGCGCACGCACAAGCGGCTGATCGACATCATCGACCCGACGCCGAAGACGGTCAACTCGCTGATGCGGCTGGACCTGCCCGCCGGCGTCAACATCGAGATCAAGCTCTGAGGAACGCACCGACATGACCAAGCACACCAAGGGCGTCCTCGGCACGAAGCTGGGCATGAGCCAGGTCTTCGACGCCGACGGGCGGATGGTTCCCGTGACCGTGGTCGCGGCGGGCCCCTGCGTCGTGACCGCGGTACGGACTCCCGGCGCCAACGGGTACTCGGCCGTGCAGCTGGGCTACGGCGAGATCGACCCGCGCCGGGTGACCAAGCCCGTGGCCGGCCATTTCGCCAAGGCCTCGGTGACCCCGCGCCGCTACCTCGTCGAGCTGCGGACCGATGACGCGACCGACTACACGCTGGGCCAGGAGGTCACCGCGGAGACGTTCGCCGCCGGTGACCTGGTCAACGTGACCGGCAAGAGCAAGGGCAAGGGCTTCGCGGGCGTGATGAAGCGGCACGGGTTCAAGGGCCTGTCCGCCTCGCACGGCACCCAGCGCAAGCACCGCTCGCCGGGCTCCATCGGCGGCTGTGCCACCCCGGGCCGGGTCTTCAAGGGACTGCGGATGGCCGGCCGGATGGGCGGCGAGCGCACCACCACGCCCAGCCTCACCGTGCACGGGGTCGACGCAGAGCGCGGCCTGCTGCTGATCCGCGGGGCCGTTCCCGGCCCCAAGGGCGGCCTGATCCTGGTCCGCAACGCCGTCCGGGCGCCGCAGACCGCCACGAAGGAGGCCTCGTGACCACCGTCAGCGTCGTCTCCCCCTCCGGCCAGGCCGGCCAGGAGGTGGAGCTTCCGGACGAGATCTTCAGTGCGCCGGTCAACGTGCCGCTGATCCACCAGGTCGTCGTGGCCCAGGAGGCCGCGGCCCGGCAGGGCACCCACGCCACCAAGACCCGCGGCCTGGTCCGCGGCGGAGGCAAGAAGCCCTACCGGCAGAAGGGCACCGGCCGGGCCCGCCAGGGCTCGCTGCGCGCCCCCCAGTACGCGGGCGGCGGCACCGTGCACGGCCCCCAGCCGCGCTCGTACGTGCAGCGGACGCCCAAGAAGATGAAGGCCGCGGCCCTCCGCGGCGCGCTGTCCGACCGGGCCGCCAGCGGCCGGATCGCCGTGGTCAGCGGCTTCGTGGAGGGCGACCAGCCCCGGACCCGCGACGCGATGGCCGTGCTGCGCACGGCCATCGGGCTGCTGGACGCCAGGCTCAACGTCAGGGTCCTGGTCGTGGCGGATGCCGAGGACGAGCTGACCTGGAAGAGCCTGCGCAATGCGCCGGGCGTGCGGCTGCTGGCCACCGGCCAGCTGAACACGTACGACGTGCTGGCCAGTGAGCACATCGTGTTCACCGGGGCGGCCCTGTCCGCGTTCACCGGCCAGCCCGTGCCCGCCAGCACGCAGCAGGCGGACGCCCCGAAGCGGCGGGCCAGCAAGCCCAAGGCCGAGTCAGCGGCCGGGTCCGCGGACGCAGCGGAACCTGCGGAAGCAGCGGAGCCCGCGGAAGCAGCGGAGCCCGCGGAAGCCGCGGAGCCCGAGTCTCCCGGTCGCCGCACCACCCCGAAGGAGGCTGAGGAGCAGTGAGCTCGATCCGGATCCCGGACCCCCGGGACATCCTGCTGCGCCCGGTGATCTCGGAAAAGACGTACCGGCTTGCCGACGACGGCAAGTACACCTTCCTGGTCGCCCGCGACGCCAACCGGACCCAGGTCCGGCAGGCGGTCGAGGCCGTGTTCGGGGTCAAGGTGACCGGCGTCAACACGCTCAACCGGCCGGGCAAGCGCCGCCGCACCCGGTTCGGCTGGGGCCAGCGAGTGGCCACCAAGCGGGCCATCGTCAGCCTCGCCGAGGGCGAGCGAATCGATGTCTTCGGCGGCCCGGTCAGCTAGGCCACCGGCCACATCACAAGGAGCTTGAGCAGACATGGCTATCCGCAAGTACAAGCCCACCACCCCGGGGCGCCGGGGCGCGAGTGGCGCGGACTTCTCCGAGATCACCCGTGGTGAGCCGGAGAAGTCGCTGGTCCGCCCGCTGAACTCGCGCGGCGGCCGTAACGTGCACGGCCGGATCACGGCCCGGCACCAGGGCGGCGGCCACAAGCGCGCCTACCGGCTGATCGACTTCCGGCGGCACGACAAGGACGGCGTCCCGGCCAGGGTCGCGCACATCGAGTACGACCCCAACCGGACATCCCGGATCGCGCTCCTGCACTACGCCGACGGGGAGAAGCGCTACATCCTCGCTCCCCAGGGGCTGTCCCAGGGCGACCGGGTGGAGAACGGCCCCGGGTCCGACATCCGGCCCGGCAACTGCCTGCCGCTGCGGAACATCCCGACCGGCACCGTGGTGCACGCGATCGAGCTCCGGCCCGGTGGCGGCGCGAAGATCGCGCGCTCGGCCGGCTCCGGGGTCCAGCTGCTGGCCAAGGACGGCGGCTACGCCCAGCTCCGGATGCCGTCGGGGGAGATCCGGCGGGTCAACGCGGCGTGCCGGGCCACCGTCGGTGAGGTCGGCAACGCCGAGCAGGGCAACATCAAGCTCGGTAAGGCGGGGCGCAACCGGTGGAAGGGGCACCGCCCCTCCGTCCGCGGCGTCGCGATGAACCCGGTCGACCACCCGCTGGGTGGCGGCGAGGGCAAGAGCTCCGGCGGCCGGCACCCGGTCAGCCCCTGGGGCCAGCCCGAGGGCCGGACCCGGAAAGCCCATAAGCCCAGCGACCGGCTGATCGTCCGCAGGCGCAGCAAGAAGAAGCGGTAGGAGCACCCAACGATGCCTCGTAGTCTCAAGAAGGGCCCGTTCGTCGACGACCACCTGATCAAGAAGGTGGACGTGCAGAACGAGAAGGGCACCAGGAACCTGATCAAGACGTGGTCGCGGCGTTCCATGATCGTTCCTGCGATGCTCGGCCACACGATCGCGGTGCACGACGGCCGTAAGCACGTGCCGGTGTTCATCACTGAGGCCATGGTCGGCCACAAGCTCGGCGAGTTCGCGCCCACCCGCACGTTCCGCAGTCACGTCCGGGATGACCGGCGCAGCCGCCGCTAGACCAGGCACGAGCAACCACTAGAGAGCGAGAGAGAAGCATGGAAGCAAGGGCGAAGGCGCGGTATGTGCGCGTCACGCCGCGGAAGGCCCGCCGTGTGGTGGACCTCATCCGCGGCATGCCTGCCGAGGAGGCGCAGGCGGCGCTGGCCTTTGCGCCGCAGTCAGCCAGTGACCCGGTTGGCAAGGTGCTCGCGAGCGCCATCGCCAATGCTGAGCATGCCCAGCAGGCGGACGCCGGCTCGCTCGTGGTGAGCCGGGCGTGGGTGGACGAAGGGCCGACGCTGAAGCGATTCCGGCCACGGGCCCAGGGCCGCGGCTACCGGATCAACAAGCGCACCAGCCACATCACGGTAATCGTCTCGGATGAACCCAAGGGGAGGTCCCGCTAGTGGGGCAGAAGGTGAACCCGCACGGGTTCCGGCTCGGCATCACCACCGACTTCAAGAGCCGGTGGTATGCCGACAAGCTGTACAAGGATTACGTCGCCGAGGATGTGGCCATCCGCCGGATGCTGCAGCGCGGCATGGAGCGCGCGGGCATCTCCAAGGTCGAGATCGAGCGGACCAGGGACCGGGTCCGGGTGGACATTCACACCGCCCGTCCCGGGATCGTCATCGGCCGCCGCGGCGCCGAGGCGGACCGCATCCGCGGTGACCTGGAGAAGCTGACCAGCAAGCAGATCCAGCTGAACATCCTCGAGGTCAAGAACCCCGAGACGGACGCCCAGCTCGTCGCGCAGGGCGTGGCCGAGCAGCTGTCCAGCCGGGTGTCGTTCCGGCGGGCGATGCGCAAGGCCATGCAGACGTCCATGAAGGGCGGCGCCAAGGGCATCCGGGTGCAGTGCTCGGGCCGCCTCGGCGGCGCGGAGATGTCCCGGTCGGAGTTCTACCGCGAGGGCCGGGTGCCGCTGCACACGCTGCGCGCCGACATCGACTACGGCTTCTACGAGGCCCGGACCACGTTCGGCCGGATCGGCGTGAAGGTCTGGATCTACCGGGGCGAGGCCCCGCAGACCCGGGCTGAGCGCGAGGCGGCCGCGGCGGCCCTGCGGGCGGGCGGCCAGCGCCGCGACCGGCCGACCGGGCCGCAGCGCCGGCGGCGCCCTGAGGGCGCCGACCGCGGTGACCGGGCGCCCGGCGGTGACCGGGCGCCCGGCTGGTGACCGGGCCGAGGTATCTGCCGGCGCCAGCGCCGGCGCCGAGCCGCCCGCCGCGGCGGCCGCCCCGGCCACGGGTGAGGAGGGCTGAATCATGCTTATCCCGCGCAGGGTGAGGTACCGCAAGCAGCACCGGCCGGACCGGCACGGGGTCGCCAAGGGCGGCACCCGGGTGGCCTTCGGGGAGTACGGCATCCAGGCCCTCGAGCATGCCTACGTGACCAACCGGCAGATCGAGTCCGCCCGTATCGCCATGACCCGGCACATCCGCCGTGGCGGCAAGGTGTGGATCACGATCTACCCGGACCGGCCGCTGACCAAGAAGCCGGCGGAGACCCGGATGGGCTCCGGCAAGGGCTCGCCCGAGTGGTGGGTGGCCAACGTCAAGCCCGGCCGCGTCATGTTTGAGCTATCCGGGGTGGCAGAGCCGGTGGCCCGCGAGGCGCTCCGGCGTGCCATGCACAAGCTTCCCATGAAATGCAAATTCGTGACCCGTGAAGTCGGTGAGAGCTGATGGCTAGCCTGGCCGCCGCTGACCTGCGCAACAGCAGCGAGGAAGAGCTGAATACCAAGCTCGCGGAAGCCAAGACAGAGCTGTTCAACCTGCGGTTCCAGGCCGCAACGGGCCAGCTGGAGAGCCACGGGCGGCTGCGTGCCGTCCGTAAGGAGATCGCCCGCATCTACACGGTGAAGCGGGAACGTGAGCTTGGCATCGTGACCTTGGTGGAGGAGGCGGAAGACAGTGAGTGACGTCGAGCAGGGCGGTGTGCCCGGCCGGGGCTACCGCAAGATCCGCGAGGGTTACGTGGTCAGCGACAAGATGGACAAGACCGTCGTGGTCATCGTCGAGGACCGTGTGAAGCACCCCAAGTACGGCAAGGTCATCCGGCGTACCAAGAAGTACACGGCGCACGACGGCGAGAACGCCTGCGGCGTCGGCGACCGGGTGCGGCTGATGGAAACCAGGCCGGTGTCCGCGACAAAGCGCTGGCGCGTCGCGGAAATCCTGGAGAAGGCCAAGTAGTTACCACCGCGGGGCACACCCCCGCGCGAACCCCGGCGTCAGGAAGCAGGAGTTGACGTGATCCAGCAGGAGTCGCGGCTTAAGGTCGCCGACAACACCGGTGCCAAGGAGATCTTGTGTATCCGCGTGCTCGGCGGCTCCGGCCGGCGATACGCGGGCATCGGTGATGTCATCGTGGCGACAGTGAAGGATGCCCTTCCCGGTGCCGGGGTGAAGAAGGGCGATGTCGTCAAGGCGGTCGTGGTGCGCACCCGCAAGGAGCGCCGCCGCGGCGACGGTTCCTATATCCGTTTCGACGAGAACGCCGCCGTCCTGATCAGGGACGGTGGCGACCCGCGCGGCACCCGCATCTTCGGCCCGGTCGGCCGTGAGCTGCGCGAGAAGCGGTTCATGCGGATCATCTCGCTCGCGCCGGAGGTGCTGTGATGACCGGCGCATCAGGCAGGAAGGCCGCGATGGCAAAGAGGGACAGCGCGCCGGCCAGGCCGCCGCGCATGAAGATCAAGAAGGGCGACCACGTGGTGGTCGTCGCAGGCCGCGACCGTGGCCGGGAGGGCACGGTCATCCTCGCTGACCCCGAGCGGCAGCGGGTCCTGGTCCAGGGCGTCAACATGGTCCGCAAGAACAAGAAGGCGGACTACCAGGGACGTGGCGGGGCCAAGGAAGGCGGCATCACCACCACCGAGGCACCCATCCACGTGAGCAACGTCCAGCTGGTTGACCCGGACACCAAGAAGCCTGCCCGTGCCGGGTTCCGGTATGACGACGACGGCACCAAGGTCCGGATCTCCCGCCCGGGCGGTAAGGACTTCTGATGACTACCACCACGCAAGAACGCGAGACCCGGAGCGCCGCGCCCGCGCCGCGGCTCAAGCTGCGCTACCGGCAGGAGATCGCCCCGGCCCTCCGCGAGGAGTTCGCGTACTCCAACGTGATGCAGATCCCCACGCTGACCAAGATCGTGGTCAACATGGGGGTCGGCGAAGCGGCCCGGGACGCCAAGCTGATCGACGGCGCCGTCCGTGACCTCGCGGTGATCACCGGGCAGAAGCCCGCGATCGCGCGGGCCCGCAAGTCCATCGCCCAGTTCAAGCTGCGCGAGGGCATGCCCATCGGCGCGCATGTGACGCTGCGCGGCGACCGGATGTGGGAGTTCTGCGACCGGCTGCTGTCGCTGGCCCTGCCGCGGATCCGTGACTTCCGCGGCCTGTCCGACCGGCAGTTCGATGGCCGGGGAAACTACACATTCGGCCTGAACGAGCAGCTCATGTTCCATGAGATCGACGCCGACCGGGTGGACCGCCAGCGGGGCATGGACGTGACGCTCGTGACCACGGCGACCACCGACGATGAGGGCCGCTCGCTGCTGCGCCGGCTCGGATTCCCGTTCAAGGAGAGCTGAGGAGTGGCGAAGAAGGCGCTAGTCGTCAAGGCGAACAGGACGCCCAAGTTCAAGGTGCGCGGGTACACCCGGTGCTCACGCTGCGGGCGCCCGCGCGCCGTGTACCGCAGGTTCGGCCTGTGCCGGATCTGCTTCCGCTCGATGGCCCACCGTGGTGAGCTGCCGGGCATCACGAAGTCCAGCTGGTAGCAGCAAGCCGCTGCCGCCGACCAGGCTGGCGCGCACCACGCGCCGGCCGCCGACCGACCTGGGCGCGAGCCGCGCCCACTGACCACGCCGCAGGTCCTGCGGGAAACCACGGCGAGGAGGGCCCTCAGGCCATGTCAATGACCGACCCGATCGCAGACATGCTGACCCGTCTGCGGAACGCCAACTCGGCGTACCACGACACCGTGGGCATGCCCAGTTCCACGATCAAGGTCCGGATCGCGGAGATCCTCCAGCAGGAGGGCTACATCGCGGGCTACACCGTGGAGGACGCCGAGGTGGGCAAGAGCCTCGTGCTGTCGCTGAAGTTCGGGCCGACCCGGGAGCGCTCGATCGCGGGCATCAAGCGGGTCTCCAAGCCCGGCCTGCGGGTGTACGCCAAGAAGGACAACCTGCCCCGGGTGCTCGGCGGGCTCGGCGTCGCGATCATCTCCACCTCGAACGGCCTGATGACCGACAAGCAGGCCAACAAGCGCGGGGTAGGCGGGGAAGTCCTCGCCTACGTCTGGTAGGGAGACCGCGATGTCACGAATCGGACGGCTTCCCGTGGAGATTCCCGGGGGCGTCGATGTCACGATCAACGGCCGTGAGGTCAGCGTCAAGGGCCCGAAGGGCAGCCTGGCGCTGGAGCTGGCCCCGCCCATCGAGATCGCGCGGGAGGACGGCACCCTGAAGGTCACCCGCCCGAACGACGAGGGCAAGGTGCGCGCCCTGCACGGGCTGTCCCGCACGCTGGTGGCCAACATGGTGACCGGGGTGACGCAGGGGTACAGCAAGACCCTCGAGATCGTCGGCGTCGGGTACCGGGTGCAGGCCCGGGGCTCGAACCTGGAGTTCGCGCTGGGTTTCAGCCACCCCGTCACCATCACGCCGCCGGACGGGATCACGTTCCGCGTCGAGGCACCCACGCGGCTGGTCGTCGAGGGAATCGACAAGCAGCTGGTGGGTGAGGTCGCGGCCAACATACGGAAGCTGCGCAAGCCTGACCCGTACAAGGGCAAGGGCATCCGGTACCAGGGTGAGCAGGTCCGCCGCAAGGTCGGGAAGGCTGGTAAGTAGCAATGGCTGTCACGAAGACCCGGGCCCCGGGACGCACCGCCGCGAGGACGCGGCGGCACTCGAGGGTCCGCAGGAAGGTCATGGGCAGTGCGGAGCGGCCCCGGCTGACCGTCACCCGGTCGGCCCGGCACACGTCCGTCCAGCTGATCGACGACGGCGCGGGCCGGACACTCGTTTCCGCGTCTACTCTGGAAGAGGCGCTCCGCGGGGCCGACGGGGACAAGACGGCCAAGGCCCGTCAGGTCGGCACGCTGCTCGCCGAGCGGGCGCGGGCCGCCGGAGTCTCCGCCGCCGTCTTCGACCGGAGCGGCTGGGCCTACCACGGCCGGATCGCCGCCCTCGCCGACGCGGTACGTGAAGGCGGGCTGGACCTGTGAGCGTTATTCAGACTTACGAGAGAAGGAACATCTGATGGCAGGAGCTCCGCGGCGTGGCGGCGGCGGCGGCGAACGGCGTGACCGCCGTGACGACCGCCGCGGCGGCGGTGCCGACAAGGGCACCGCTTACCTGGAGCGGGTCGTCACCATCAACCGGGTGGCCAAGGTCGTCCAGGGTGGCCGGCGGTTCAGCTTCACCGCCCTCGTCATCGTCGGTGACGGCAATGGCATGGTCGGGGTCGGCTACGGCAAGGCCAAGGAGGTGCCCGCGGCCATCGCCAAGGGCGTCGAGGCGGCCAAGAAGTCCTTCTTCCGGGTCCCGCGCATCGCGGGCACGATCCCGCACACGGTGCAGGGCGAGGAGTCGGCCGGGGTCGTGCTGCTGAAGCCGGCCAGCCCCGGGACCGGCGTCATCGCCGGCGGCCCGGTGCGGGCCGTGCTGGAGTGCGCCGGGGTGCACGACGTGCTGTCCCGGTCCCTCGGCTCGTCCAACCCCATCAACGTCGTGCACGCGACGGTGGCCGCGCTGAAGAGCCTGAAGCGCCCCGAGGAAATCGCCGCCCGGCGCGGGCTCCCGATCGAGGACGTGGCTCCGGCGGCCATGCTGCGCGCCCGCGCAGCCGCGGCCGCGGCCGGCGCCACGTCCGGCAACAGCTGAGCGGAGCAGGATGATGGCACAGCTGAAGGTAACCCAGACCCGGTCGGAGATCGGGGGCACGAAGGAGCAGCGGGCGTCCTTGCGCTCGCTCGGGCTGAAGCGGATCGGGCACGTGGTCGTCAAGGACGACCGGCCCGAATTCCGCGGCATGATCTACGCGGTGCGGCACCTCGTCACCGTCGAGGAGGTCGACTGACATGCTGAGGATCCACCACCTCCGCCCGGCCCCGGGCTCGCGCACGGAGCGCACCCGGGTCGGCCGCGGTGAGGCGTCGAAGGGCAAGACCGCAGGCCGCGGTACCAAGGGAACCAAGGCCCGCGGCCAGGTGCACCTGGGCTTCGAGGGCGGCCAGATGCCGCTCCAGCGCCGGGTCCCGAAGCTGAAGGGCTTCTCCAACCTGCCGTTCAAGACCACCTACCAGGTGGTCAACATCGGCCGGCTCACCGAGCTGTACCCGCAGGGTGGCGACGTGACCCCGGAGGACCTGGTCGGCAAGGGCGCGGTCCGCGCGGGCGAACTGGTCAAGGTGCTCGGTGAGGGAGAGGCCGGCGCGGCGCTGCGGGTGACCGCCCACGCGTTCTCGGCCTCGGCCCGGGAGAAGATCACTGCAGCCGGGGGAACCGTCACTGAACTCTGATGCGAGAGCCGGCCTGGCGGCGGCCCGGGCCCGCCCGGGGCCGCCGCCGTGGCGCGTTGTCCACTGGCCGGCCGCGCACAGTCATGGTCGCCGCGCGCACGGGCTGTTACAGTGCAGCGAACGCGTTACACTGCGGCGCAGCGGCCGTCGCCGCCACCCTTCGGGAGGGCGCGGCACCACCCCGTTGACCCATCTAGTTGAGGACGGCGCATGCTGACCGCGTTCCTCCGGGCCTTCCGGACGCCTGACCTGCGCAAGAAGCTGCTGTTCACGCTGGCGATGCTGGCGGTCTTCCGGTTCGGCGCGGCCGTGCCCACCCCGGGTATCTCCGAGAAAGCCGTCACGTTCTGCACCGGGCTGGAGAGCAAGAGCAGCGCGGCGGGTGTCTACCAGCTCGTGAACCTGTTCAGCGGCGGCGCGCTGCTCAGGCTATCGGTGTTCGCCCTCGGCATCATGCCGTATATCACGGCCAGCATTATCCTCCAGCTGCTGGCGGTCGTGATCCCGCGCCTGGAGACCCTGCGCCAGGAAGGCCAGGCCGGCCAGGCCAAGATCACCCAGTACACCCGTTATCTCACCGTTGGGCTGGCCGTTCTCCAGTCCACCGGGATCGTCGCGTTCGCCCGCTCGGGCAACCTGTTCCCCCAGTGCACCGAGTCGCTCATCCCGGACTCGTCGGTGTTCACCATCTCCACCATGGTCGTCTGCATGACCGCCGGCACCGCCGTCATCATGTGGCTGGGCGAGCTGATCACCGACCGGGGCGTGGGCAACGGCATGTCCGTGCTCATCTTCACCACCGTCATCTCCCAGATGTTCGGCTACCTGGCCGACGTCTACCGCGTCAAGCACGCGTTCGTGCTGGCCATCGTGCTGCTGGTCGGGGTGGGGATCGTGGCCTTCGTGGTCTTCATGGAGCAGGCCCAGCGCCGCATCCCGGTGCAGTACGCCAAGCGCATGGTCGGCCGCAAGATGTACGGCGGGACCTCCACCTATATCCCGCTGAAGGTGAACCAGGCCGGCGTCATCCCGGTCATCTTCGCCTCGTCGCTGCTCTACATACCGGAACTGGCTGCCACGCTGTTCGGCAGCAAGACCCACCCGTCGGGCTGGGTCACGTTCGTGGAGAAGTACCTGGGCAACGGGACCAACGGCGACTCCTCGCTGTACATGGGACTGTTCTTCGTCCTGATCGTGTTCTTCACGTACTTCTACGTGTCCATCACGTTCAACCCGACCGAGGTGGCGGACAACATGAAGAAGTACGGCGGGTTCATCCCCGGCATCCGCCCCGGGCGGCCAACCGCCCAGTACCTGAACTACGTGCTCACCCGGCTCACGGCCCCGGGTTCCCTCTACCTGGGCCTCATTGCCCTCGTCCCGATGGTGGCGTTCGCGCTGCTGGGGGTGGGGAGCCAGTTCCCGTTCGGCGGAACCAGCATCCTGATCGCGGTGGGGGTGGGACTGGACACGGTGAAGCAGATCGAGAGCCAGTTGCAGCAGCGCAACTATGAGGGCTTCCTGCGATAGTGCGAGTCGTCCTCGTCGGGCCCCCCGGTGCGGGCAAGGGGACACAGGCCCAGTTCATAGCGTCGCATCTGTCCATCCCGAAGATCTCGACAGGTGACATCTTCCGAACCAACGTCAGCCAGGGGACGGCGCTCGGCCGCCGCGCTCAGGCGTTCATGGGGCGCGGCGACCTGGTGCCGGACGAGGTGACCATCGCCATGGTCACCGACCGGCTGCAGGAAGACGATACGCAGTCGGGGTTCCTGCTGGACGGGTTCCCGCGGACGGTCCCGCAGGCCGAGACGCTCAAGAAGCTGCTCGCGTCCTGGGACACCCGGCTGGACGTGGTCCTCGAACTCGTGGTGGACGACGACGAGGTGGTCCGGCGGCTGTCCGGGCGCCGGACCTGCCGCCGGTGCGGACGGGTCTGGCACGCGCTCTTTGATCCGCCCGCGCGCCGGGACCTGTGCGACGACTGTGGCGGCGAGCTGTTCCAGCGCGACGACGACCGCGAGGAGACGATCCGGCACCGGATCGAGGTCTACCAGGAGCAGACCGCCCCGCTTGTCGCGTTCTACGCCGACGAGGGCATCCTGCTCGGCATCGATGCCACCGGCCCGGTAGAGGAGATCACCGAGCGGGCCCTCAGCGCGCTGCGGCGGTTCATCCGCTGAGCCCGCACCCTGGCGTGGCCGGCGGCTGCCAGGCCCGGCCACGCCGGAGCGTGGCCGGCGGATCCCGGGCCGGCCATGCCGGAGCGTGGCCGGCGGGCACTGAGCCTCCTGGGTACGGTGGACGCAGACACTTCAGGAGGTTGCGGATGCCAGGCGATCCGAAGATCCGCGCGTCCGACGCGGACCGCGACCGCACCGCGGCCCTGCTGCGCGAGCATCTCGCCGCTGGCCGGCTGACGGCCGAGGAGTTCCACGAGCGGCTTGACCTGGCCTACGCAGCGAAGACCCTCGGCCAGCTAGACGAGCTGCTGGCGGATCTGCCCGGGATCGACCTGTATGAGCTGCCCGAGGCCAAGCTGCGCCGCGGCCGGACCGGCAACGCGCCGCTCCCGTGGGAGCGCCCAGGGGAGTAGGTGCCGGGGGGATGGGCGCCGGGGAATGGGCGCCAGGGAGTAGGCTTGGCCAGCGGGCCGGGGATGAGAGCGGGACGGGGAATTTTACTGCCCCGCCTCTGGTTCGCAATGTCAGGCAGGGTCGCGTAGACTCTGCTGCGGTTCGTGAGTTGCTCTGTGCTGGCATTTGCCGGTTGCCTCACGGCCGGGACACCACCCGCATTCCTGGTTCGGCACAGTCCTGGGATGCACCACGACACAAACGTAGACAACACCCGCCTGCACACCGTCGCCGGTGGCGAGCGGGCCCGACAGTGAAGCGCGGAGGACATGCCCAAAAAGGACGGCGCCATCGAGATCGAGGGCAGGATCGTCGAGTCACTTCCCAATGCCTTCTTCCGGGTGGAGCTAGACAATGGGCACAAGGTCCTCGCCCACATCAGCGGGAAGATGCGGATGCACTACATCCGCATCCTGCCCGATGACCGGGTAGTCGTTGAGCTGAGCCCGTACGACCTGAGCCGTGGCCGGATTGTCTACCGGTACAAGTAACGGACTGACGCAGGACATTGACCTGTCCCGGCGCCGGAGGAGGCCACGTTGAAGGTCAAGCCAAGTGTGAAGAAGATCTGCAGCAAGTGCCGGGTGATCAGGCGGCATGGCCGTGTCATGGTCATCTGCTCTGACCCGCGGCACAAGCAGCGCCAGGGCTGACGCCCGACCCACACGCACCGCAGCCCGTGTGCGGCATCAGCCGCGCACGGGTCACCCCCGGTAGGAGGCCGGGGCCCGGCCCGGGCAGGGGCGGGGGAGCGGATGCGCAGGCCTCCTCGATGAAAAGGAGAACTGCCCGCCCATGGCACGCCTCGTTGGCGTCGACCTCCCCCGCGATAAGCGGCTGGAGGTCGCTCTCACCTACATCTACGGAATCGGGCGCACTCGTGCGCTCGAGACGCTGAGCGCTACCGGCGTCAGCGGCGACACCAGGGTCCACGCCCTCGGAGAGGACGAACTGGTCCGTCTCCGTGACTGGATCGAAGCGACCTACCGGGTTGAAGGCGATCTGCGCCGTGAGGTGCAGGCGGACATCCGCCGGAAGATCGAGATCGGGTGCTACCAGGGCATTCGTCACCGCCGTGGGCTGCCGGTGCACGGCCAGCGCACCCAGACGAACGCCCGCACCCGCAAGGGCAGGAAGAAGACAGTGGCCGGCAAGAAGAAGGCCGGGAAGAAGTAGTCCGCGCCCGTTGCCACTGCTGGCCGGGGCCGGGCCACCGGGCTCCTGCCACACTGCGGACCGACGACCTCACTGGATAGGAAGCACATGCCGCCAAAGAGCCGCACCGGCGCCAAGAAGGTGCGCCGTAAAGAACGGAAGAACGTCGCTCACGGGCACGCCCACATCAGGAGCACGTTCAACAACACCATCGTCTCGATCACCGATCCGGTGGGCAACGTCATTTCCTGGGCGTCGTCTGGCCAGGTCGGATTCAAGGGATCCCGCAAGTCCACGCCGTTTGCGGCGCAGATGGCAGCGGAGGCCGCGGCGCGCCGTGCCATGGAGCACGGGATGCGCAAGGTTGACGTGTTCGTCAAGGGTCCCGGGTCCGGACGGGAGACCGCCATCCGGTCGCTGCAGGCGACCGGCCTGGAGGTCGGCTCGATCCAGGACGTCACCCCGGTTCCGCACAATGGCTGCCGCCCGCCGAAGCGGCGCCGGGTCTGAGGAGTAGCGCGAAGATGGCTCGATACACAGGCGCGGACTGCAAGCTCTGCCGCCGCGAGAAGATGAAGCTCTTCCTGAAGGGCGCCAAGTGCGATTCGCCGAAGTGCCCCATTGAGATCCGGCCCTACCCCCCGGGTGAGCACGGCCGGAACCGGCCCAAGGAGAGCGAGTTCCTGCTCCAGATCCGGGAGAAGCAGAAGGCCCGCCGGGTCTACGGCATCCTGGAGCGGCAGTTCCACGGCTACTACGAGGAAGCCACCCGCAAGCGCGGCATGACCGGCGAGAACCTGCTCCAGATCCTGGAGAGCCGCCTGGACAACGTCGTGTACCGGGCCGGGTTCGCCAAGAGCCGGGACATGGCCCGCCAGCTGGTCCGGCACGGCCACTTCATGGTCAACGGCAAGAAGGTGGACATTCCGTCCTACCGGGTAACTGAGAACGACATCATTGAGGTCAAGCCAGGCTCTCTGGAGCTGACCCCGATGGTGGTGGCCCGCGCCGAGGCTGGCGAGCGGCCGTCCCCGGCCTGGATGGAAGTCATTCCGGACAAAATGCGCATCCTGATCCACCAGCTCCCGGCCCGGGCCCAGATCGACACCCAGGTCCAGGAGCAGCTCATCGTCGAGTACTACTCGAAGTAATACGCTCGCTACGGGCCGCCGCACCGGTGGCGGCCCTGCGGGGGACGGCCCGGGTGCCTGTTTCGGCGGGCAGCCGGCAGGCCGTCAGCGAAGATCGCGGCGTCAAATAGCGGGCGCCGCGGAAAGGGGTACCAATGCTCATCGCCCAGCGTCCGACTCTGACGGAAGAGCAGGCCGGCGACTTCCGGTCCCGGTTTGTCATCGAGCCGCTCGAGCCGGGTTTCGGCTACACGATCGGGAACTCGGTCCGCCGTACGCTGCTTTCCTCGATCCCCGGTGCGGCTGTCACCAGCATCCGGATCGAGGGTGTCCTGCACGAGTTCTCCACCGTCCCCGGGGTCCAGGAGGATGTCACCGACATCATCCTCAACCTCAAGGCCCTGGTCGTGTCCTCCGAGCAGGACGAGCCGGTGGTCATGTACCTGCGCAAGCAGGGTCCGGGTGAGGTGACCGCCGCGGACATCGCCCCGCCGGCCGGGGTCGAGGTGCACAACCCGGATCTGCACATCGCCACGCTGAACGCCAAGGGCAAGCTGGAGATGGAGCTGACGGTCGAGCGCGGCCGCGGCTACGTGTCCGCCGCCCAGAACAAGCAGCCCGGCCAGGAGATCGGCCGTATCCCGATCGACTCCATCTACTCGCCGGTCATGCGGGTCACCTACAAGGTCGAGGCCACCCGCGTGGAGCAGCGGACCGACTTCGACAAGCTCATCCTCGACGTGGAGACCAAGCCGTCCATGCGTCCCCGGGACGCGGTGGCCAGTGCGGGCAAGACCCTCGTCGAGCTGTTCGGCCTGGCGCGCGAGCTGAACGTCGAGGCCGAGGGCATCGACATCGGCCCGTCGCCCACGGACGCCGCGCTCGCGGCGGACCTGGCACTGCCGATCGAGGAGCTCAACCTGACCGTCCGCTCCTACAACTGCCTCAAGCGGGAGGGCATCCACACCGTGGGTGAACTGGTCGCCCGCAGCGAGCAGGACCTGCTCGACATCCGCAACTTCGGCGCCAAGTCGATCGAGGAAGTCAAGCAGAAGCTGACCGACATGGGGCTGGCGCTCAAGGACTCCCCGCCTGGATTCGACCCGGGCAGCGCCGCGGACAGCTACGGCGCGGACGACGACGACAGCTACGTCGAGACCGAGCAGTACTGATCCCGAGTAGTACTGGCCGGGCCGGGCAGGCCCGGCCAGCGAACCGAGGAGAACGTTCCGATGCCCACGCCCACCAAGGGCCGCCGGCTTGGCGGTAGCGCTGCCCACCAGAGGCACCTGCTGGCCAACCTGGCTACCGCCTTGTTCGAGCACGGCAAGATCACCACGACCGAGGCCAAGGCCCGTCGGCTCCGGCCGTACGCCGAGCGGCTGATCACCTTCGCCAAGCGCGGTGACCTGTCCGCGCGGCGTGAGGTGCTCACCGTGGTCACCGACAAGGGCGTGGTGCACACCCTGTTCACCGAGATCGGGCCGCAGTTCGCCACCCGTGAGGGCGGCTACACCCGGATCACCAAGATCGGCCCGCGCAAGGGCGACAACGCCCCTCTCGCGGTCATCGAGCTGGTCCGGGAAGAAGCCGAGGCCAAGCCCCGCCGGCGCCGGGGACGGCGTACGCCGGCCACCGCCCGCCCGGCCGCTGAGACCGCGGAGGCAGCCGCCCCCGCCGCCGAGGAGGCCGGGGAGAGCGGCGCGGACGCCACGTCCGGGGCGGACGCCACCGCGGCCCCGGAGGACGTGGCTGCGGCGGACGAGGCCGCAGACGAGTCAGGTGACGGTGAGGACGAGGACTCCGCCGGGACGTCGGAGAAGTAACCAGGGAGCCGTCGCCGTTGACTGCTGAGGCCTGCCGGGTCCGGATCGACCTCAGCTACGACGGCGGCGGCTTTTCCGGCTGGGCCCGCCAGCCTGGTCAGCGCACAGTCCAGCAGGTGCTGGAGGATGCGCTGACCCGGGTGCTGCGGGCCGACCCGCCGGTCCAGCTGACCGTGGCGGGCCGCACGGACGCCGGCGTCCATGCCCGCGGCCAGGTGGCTCACGCCGACCTGCCTGCGGCCGCGTGGCAGGAGGCGGCGCCCGCTATTGTGCGCCGGCTGGCCGGGCTGCTGCCCCCCGATGTCCGGGTCCGCCGGATCGGCCCTGCCCCGGACGGGTTCGACGCCCGGTTCTCGGCGCTGAGCCGCCGGTACTCCTATCGTGTCTGCGACGACGTTGCCGGGCCGGACCCGCTGCGCCGCCACGACACCCTCTGGTACCGCCGCAACGTCGGGATCGGTGCCATGAACGAGGCCGCCGGGCTGCTGCTGGGCGAGCATGATTTCGCCGCCTTCTGCCGCCGCCGCGAGGGGGCAAGCACCGTGCGGGAGCTTCTCTCCCTCTCCTGGGCCCGGCCGGAGGCCGCGGTGGCCGAGGGCACGGTGGTCGCGGACGCGTTCTGCCACTCGATGGTCAGGGCCCTGGTGGGAGCGCTCCTGAAAGTCGGTGAGGGGGCGCGGCCGCCGTCCTGGCCGGCCCGGGTGCTCGCGGCCCGGGTCCGCGACCCCGCGGTCCCCGTGGTACCGCCGCACGGGCTCTGCCTGGAGGAAGTCCGGTACCCGCCGCCGGGCCAGCTCGCCGACCGGGCCCAGGCGACCCGGCGCGTCCGGCCCGCACCCGCCGAGCACACCCGGGGCTGACTCCGGACGCGGGATCTGCTGCGCGGGGGATTCCCGCCTGGCGCGACCCCGGCTTTACGGGATCGCGGGTTACGGGACCTGGGGCTTACCGAACACCATCCGGCTGGTCAGGCTGATGCCCGCGGTACTGGTGACCAGCTGCCGGGAGAACGTGTCCAGCTCGGCCCGGCGGGCCGCGCTGGCCGGCGCCTTCAGATTGGTGAACTCCGCCCAGGTGAGGATCAGGTAGTGGCCCTTGATCTGGGCCTCTTCCAGTCCGGTTCCCTTCATCAGGTTCTTGGTCGGGCCATGCGCGGCCGGCAGTTGCCTGATGAACGCGGTCGCGCCCGTCGCCTTCCCGGCCTGCTCCGCATCGGCCACGCTGTCCAGGTTCAGCACCCCGACGGTAGCCATGATCTTCTGCCCGGCGGACAGGTAGCTCGCCCGCATGACCTGGGTGCAGCCGGCTTTGCGCAGGGCGGCCCGCAGGCTGTTCCCCAGGACCATGTTCGGGCAGTTGTGCCCGGACTGCTGGATGGTCCGGACCACGGTCCCGCCGGCTGCGTACCGGGGCGGGAACAGTTCCGTGAGCGACAGGGCCCTCGGGTCGTCGGCCCGGGAGGTGATGTGCTGCCAGGGCCCCAGGCTGGGTGACCTGCTGCCGGAGGCCGCGGTCGGCCGGCCCGTCGGCGTGCCGGCCTGCGCAGTCACCCGCCCCCGGGCGAACTGCAGGTAGGCCACGGTGATTCCGGCGATGACGACCACCATCATGACCAGCGGCATCAACCACATCCGGGCCCGGCTGGGCGGCCTGCGCGGCTTGCGCGGCTTACGCCCGCGGGCCGCGGACCTCGACCCCCGGGGGGCGCCGGTTCCGGTGTCCGCCTCCCGGGTTTCAGCAGCCCCCTGCCGGGCCGCCAGCCGTCCCCCTGGCCGGGCCGGGCGCGGCGACGGGCCGGCCTGGCCCGGGTGTCCGCTTTCCCCCGGGTTTCCCGGGCTGCCGTCCGCGTCACCGGCGTGCCCGGCATACCCAGCCCCACCGGGGTACCCGCTCCCGCCTGGGTAGCCGTCGGGGCCGGCCTGGTCCGCGTGCCCGGGTGGAGCTGCGGTCCCGGGCGGAGCTGCGGTCCCGGGTGGAGCTGCGGTCCCGGATGGCGCCGCGGACCCGCTGGCCGACTCGAAGAACCCGCGGGGGCCGTCCTGCTTGCCCGCGCCTGCCCCCAGGGCCAGGCTCTCGTCCGGCCCGGGCCGAGCCGGGGCCGCGCTCCACTCACCCAGCAGGGGGTCGTCCAGTACCGCCCAGGTCTGGGTGGCCGTGGCGTCGGCCGCGGGATCGCTCACCGCCAGCAGCGAGTACTCGGGCTCGGAGGAGTCTGGGCTGGATCCGGCTGCGGGCCCGGCCCGCCCTGCGGCAGCGACGGTGCGGAGCGCGGGCGCGTTCCAGGGCGAGAACTGGCCCGGCGGGTATACCGGGTCGGGCGCACCGGGCGCGGGCGGGAATCCGCGGACTGGGCCGCGTCCGCCCGGCCCTGCGGTGCGGAAAGCTCCGGCGCTCCACAACGATCCGCGGGACGCGGCGGTGGTGCTGGCCGGCGTGCTCGCGGATCTCCCCTGGATCTCCTGACCCGGGCGCCGGTCCGGGCGGCGCCAGGCGTTCTCGCGCGACGGGGGAGCGCCCGCGGCTGCGGGCGCCGCCTGGGCCGCCCGGACGGTGGCGCGGCCGTAGTCAGCATCCCCGGCCCGATCACGCCCCCGCCGCCCGGTCGCGTGCCCCGGCCCCGGTTGCGGAGGACCGGGCGGATAGCCTGCCGTTCCCGCGGCAGGCGCCGGGTAGCCCGGTCCGGCCGCGGGGCCCGCGGTGCCCGGGTAGCCCGGGGCAGCCCGGCGGGGCCCGGGTGCCCGGGGCAGCCGGCGGGGCCCGGGGTGCCCGGGTAGCCCAGGGCGGCCGGGTACTCAGCGCTGCCGGGCCGGGAATCACCGACCGGACGGCGGTGGCTGCCGCTGCGCGTGCTTTCCCCCTGGCGGCCGCCACGTCCGGCGGGCCTGTCCAGTCGGCTGCCCGGCGGGCCGCCGCCCTCGTCACCCGGGTAGCCCATCCCGGGAGCGTATCGTTCTACGGGACCGGCCTCGGGCGGACCGCCAAACTGCCCCGCGGCCTGGGGCGTGCCGCTCGCTTTGACCGTTGGTCGCCGGGGCCGGTATCCTTCTTGGACGTCCATGTGTGTTCGCATGCCCGTGGTGCCCGCTCAGCGAGGCTGGTTACGCGGCGGCGAACATGTCGGACTCCCTCACCCGGGATGGCAGCCCAGCTTGCTGCGCCTCCCGGGCGCGGAACCAGGATCAGGTCCCACCACACGAAGGCTTACCACCGTGCGCACATTCAGCCCCAAGGCCGGCGACATCCAGCGTCAGTGGCACGTCATTGACGCGTCCGACGTCGTCCTCGGCCGCCTGGCTACCCAGGCCGCGACCCTGCTGCGCGGCAAGCACAAGCCGATCTTCGCGCCGCACATCGACACTGGCGACTTCGTCATCGTCATCAACGCGGAGAAGGTTGCGCTCAGTGGCCGGAAGCTGGAGCAGAAGCGCGCCTACCGCCACTCGGGGTACCCGGGCGGGATGCACTCGGTGGCCTACGGCGACCTGCTCGAGCGGAATCCCGAGCGGGTGATCGAGAAGGCAGTGCGGGGCATGCTGCCGAAGAACTCACTGGGCCGCAGCCAGCTGCGCAAGCTCAAGGTGTACGCCGGGCCGGACCACCCGCACCAGGCGCAGCTCCCCACCCCGTTCGAGATCAAGCAGATCGACCAGCAGGCGCCTGCCGCCAGCGCGGGCAGCCGCTGACCCGGCAGGGCCCGCGGCACCGCGCCGGGGGGCCGCCGCCAGGCGGGCGCCCTGATCAGAACCCATACTGATCAGAACCGATGAGGAAGTACGAGGAAGGAACTGTGGCCGAGTCCACTGGCACGCAGGAGCTCGCAGAGGGCGCCAGCGTGGAGACGGCGGAAGACGCCGGCGAGCACGTGTCGGAGTACACCACCGAGACGGCAGCGGAAGCCGGCGAGCGGCAGCCGGCCCGTAAGCCGGTGGTGACGGGCAGCGCGCTCGGCACCGGGCGCCGCAAGGAAGCCATCGCCCGCGTCCGTATCGCCCCCGGGTCGGGGCAGTGGCGGATCAATGACAGGACGCTGGCCGAGTTCTTCCCGAACAAGGTGCACCAGCAGCTGATCAGCGAGCCGTTCGTGAGCCTCGGCGCGGAGAACCAGTTCGATGTGATCGCCCGAATCAGCGGCGGCGGCATCACCGGGCAGGCAGGCGCGCTGCGGCTGGGCATCGCCCGGGCGCTGATCCTGGTTGACCCGGAGAACCGGACCACGCTGAAGCGGGCTGGTTTCCTGACCCGTGACGCGCGGGTCAAGGAGCGCAAGAAGTACGGCCTGAAGAAGGCGCGCAAGGCGCCTCAGTACTCCAAGCGTTAACCAGCTGACCTGCGTTCCTGGCTAACCCCCCAGGCAGAGTCTGTTTGGCATACCTCGAATACGAGATGACCGGGGGGCTGCGAGACCATGGTCCGCTTGTTCGGAACTGACGGTGTCCGCGGAGTGGCCGGCGAGGACCTGACCGGCCAGCTGGCCATGGATGTGGCCCGCGCCGCCGCTTCTGTCCTGCACAGCACGGGCGCGTTTGCGGAGGCCGAGGAATCCGGCGGCCGCCCGCGGGCGGTCGTGGGCCGCGACCCCCGGGCCTCGGGGGAGTTCCTCGAGGCGGCGGTCGTGGCCGGGCTGGCCGGGTCGGGTGTGGACGTGCTGCGGCTGGGCGTGATCCCCACGCCCGCAGTGGCCTTCCTGACCCGTGATCTCGGCGCGGACCTGGGCGTGATGTTGTCCGCCAGCCACAACCCGGCGCCGGACAACGGGATCAAGCTGTTCGGGCGCGGTGGCTTCAAGCTGCCTGACGCGGTCGAGGACGAGATTGAGGCGCACCTGGGGATGGCGCCCCGCCGGCGGAGCGACCTGGCCGCCGGCTTCGGCCGGGTCACCGACGCCACCACCGAGCCGGACCGTTATCTCGACCATGTGCTGGCCTCTGTGGCTCACCCGGCCGCCGGGAGCGGCGCGGATGCCCGGCCGCTGGCCGGCCTTACCGTCGTGGTGGACTGTGCGCACGGCGCCGCCGCCGCGTTCGCCCCTCGGCTGCTGCAGCGGGCCGGGGCCGAGGTCATCGCGATCGGTGTCGAGCCCGACGGGCACAACATCAATGCTGGTTGCGGATCGACCCATCTGGAGACCCTCTCGGCGGAGGTGACCAAGCGGGGCGCGGACGCCGGCATCGCGCACGACGGCGATGCGGACCGCTGTCTCGCGGTCGGTGCGGACGGTGAGGTGATTGACGGGGACCAGATCCTCGCGGTGCTAGCTCTCGCCCTGGCCGGCCGGGGCGAGCTGCCGGGCAACACCGTGGTGTCCACCGTCATGTCCAACCTGGGCTTCCGCAACGCCATGCAGGACGCCGGGATCACGGTGGTCGAGACCGCGGTGGGGGACCGCTACGTGCTTGAGGCCATGCGGGACGGCCACTTCGGCCTCGGCGGCGAGCAGTCCGGGCACATCATCATGCTCGAGCACGCCACCACCGGAGACGGCCTGCTCACCGCCCTCCACCTGCTGGCCACGGCCGCCCGCCAGGCGCTGCCGCTGGCCGACGTCGCGGCGGTGATGACCAGGTACCCGCAGGTTCTCGTCAACGTGCCCGGAGTGGACAAGGCCAGGGTCAGCGCATCGCAGGAACTGGCCTCCGTGGTGGCCGCGGCCCGAGCCGAACTGGGCACGTCCGGCCGGGTCCTGGTCCGGCCCAGCGGCACCGAGCCCGCGGTCCGCGTGATGGTGGAGGCTATCGACATCGAGCAGGCGCGGCAGACCGCGGACCGGCTGGCCGCCGCAGTCCAGGCCGCGGGCTGACCCGCCCGCGGCCCGCACCGTCTGCCGCCGCCGCCCACATCCGCCGGCCCGCCGCCGGCCCGCCACCGCCTGACCTGTACCGCCTGCCGGTGCCGGCCACCATGGCGTGGCAGGCTGGGCGGGTGATCGTTGGCATCGGGGTGGACTTGGTCGACATCGCCCGCTTCGAGGAAGCGCTGCGGCGCACGCCGGCCCTGCTCCCGCGGTTGTTCGCCGAGAGTGAACGTGACGGGACCTCGCGGTCCCTGGCGGCCAGCTTCGCGGCCAAGGAGGCCGTGGCCAAGGCGCTCGGCGCGCCTCCCGGGCTCAACTGGACCGACGTGGAGGTGATCCGGGACGCCTCGGGCCGCCCCCAGCTCGAGATCCGTGGCACGGTCGCCCGCGCAGCGAGCCAGCGGGGCATCCGCCGCTGGCACGTCTCCCTGAGTCATGATGCCGGGATGAGCATCGCGATGGTGGTGGCTGAGGCATGAGATACGCACACCAGGTGCGGAAGGTCCGGTCCGCGGAGCAGGCCCTCATGGCGGAGGTGCCGCCAGGCGCGCTGATGCAGCGGGCCGCCGCCGGGCTGGCGTCGGTGAGCGCGGGCCTGGTCGGGAAGGTGCCAGGGGCGAGAGTCCTGGTCCTGGCGGGCAGCGGGGATAACGGCGGCGACGCGCTCTACGCGGCGGCCCGGCTGGCCCGCAGGGGCGCGGCGGTGCTGGCGGTCACGGCCGGCCCGCGGGTACATGAGCAGGGCGCGGCCGCGTTGCGCGACGCTGGGGGTCGGCTGGCCAGCCCGGACGACGCCGCGGTTGCGCCCGCTCTCGGCGCGGCCGACCTGATCCTGGACGGCCTGCTGGGCATCGGCGGGCACGGGGGCCTGCGGGAGCCGCAGGCCTCGCTGGCTGGCCTGGCGGCGCGATCCCCGGCCGTGGTGGTCGCGGTGGACCTGCCGAGCGGGGTGGACGCGGACACCGGCGTGGTCGAGGGAGCCGCGATCCAGGCCGACGTGACCGTGACGTTCGGGACGCTGAAACCCGGGCTTCTGATCGACCCGGGCGCGCGGCACGCCGGGGTAGTCGAGCTGATCGACATCGGCCTCGGCCCGTACCTTGACGCCCCCGACGCCAGCGCCATGCAGGCCGCGGACGTGGCTGCCCTGCTGCCCCAGCCCTCCGAGGAGTCCGACAAGTACCGCCGGGGCGTGGTCGGGATCGTCGCGGGCAGCGAGCGGTTCACTGGCGCAGCCGCGCTGGCCGTCGGCGGTGGCATCCGCGGCGGCGCCGGGATGGTCCGGCTGGTGTCCGCGGCCCCGGCGGTGGCCGTGGTCCGGATGCTCTGGCCTGAGGCGGTGATCACCGTCACCGGCCAGGACATCCCGGCAGGCGAGGATGTCCGCGCGGCAGGACGGGTCCAGGCCTGGGTGGTCGGGCCCGGCATGGGCACCGATGACGAGGCCCGGGACCGGCTGGCCGCGGTGCTGGCCAGCGACGTGCCGGTGCTGGTCGACGCGGATGGGCTCACGCTGCTGGCGGCCCACAAGGGACTGCTGGCCCGTGAGGCGCCGACGCTGCTCACCCCGCACGCGGGCGAACTGGGGCGGCTGCTGGGTGTCGCCCCGGCCGACGTGGAGAGCCGCCGCCTGGAACACGCCACGAAGGCCGCAGCCAGCCTGGGGGCCACGGTCCTGCTCAAAGGGTCCACCACGGTGATCGCCACGCCTGACGGCCGTTCAGCGGCCAGCCAGGGCGGGGCCAGCGAGGGCGGGGCCAGGGCGGGCAGCGAGGGCCGTCATGGCGAGGCCGGGTGGGGTGCCGCGGCACCACTGCGCGTCAACCCGACCGGGACCTCCTGGCTGGCCACCGCGGGGACCGGGGACGTGCTGTCCGGGCTGGCCGGTTCGCTGCTCGCCCAGCGCCTGGAGGCTGGCGAGGCGGCGGCGGCGGCCGCTTACCTGCATGGGCTCGCAGCCCGGCTGGCTGCCGCCGGGATCGGTGCACGTCCGGTGCCCGCCATCGAGCCATCCGGGGGCGGGCAAGGTCTCGTCAGCCCGGAAAACTCCGGGCTAGCAGAAGCGCCGATCGGGGCCGCGGACGTCGTCGGCGCTCTGCCCGCCGCGATCCGGTCGGTCCGCCGCCGGGCCAGCTAGCCCAGCCCAGCGGGCCAAGCCCAGCCCGGCCCAGCCCAGCGGGCCAAGCCCAGCCCGCGGCCAAGCCCGCCCAGCGCCAGCCGCCCGGCAAGCCCGTCCGGCCAAGCCGCGCCAGGCCCGGCCGGCCCCACGGGCTGGCAAACTGTGAGGCCATGGACGGTCACGCGGAAGCCCACATCGATCTGGCCGCCGTCGCCCGCAACGTTGAGGCGATGCGCAGGCACGTCGGCGGCACGCAGCTGATGGCGGTCGTCAAGGCCGACGGTTACGGCCACGGCATGATCCCCTCGGCGCAGGCGGCCGTGTCCGGCGGCGCGGACTGGCTGGGCGTGGTGCACGAGCACGAGGCGCTGGCCCTGCGCCAGGCCGGCATCACGACCCGGATTCTCACCCTGCTCGGGGCGCCCGGCGGGGCGCACGAGGCGGCGATCCGCGGCGGCGTCGACCTGACCGTGGACGCGGTGCCGCTGCTGCATGAGATCGCGGCCGCCGCCGCCCGGGCCGGCCGCCCGGCCCGGGCGCACCTCAAGATCGACACCGGGATGGCCCGGGGTGGCGCCACCCCCGCCGACTGGCCCGCGCTGGTCGCCGCCGCCCGGGCCGCCGAAGCGGCCGGGACTATCACGATTACCGGGATATGGTCCCACCTGGCCTGCGCGGACATACCGGGGCATCCTTCCGTGGATGCCCAGCTAGCCAGGTTCACCGAGGCCGTCGCGCTAGCCGAGGCCGAGGGAGCCCGGCCCGAGGTGCGACACCTGGCCAACACCGCGGCGGCTCTTCACCTCCCGGGCACATGGTTCGACCTGGTCCGCCCAGGCGGGGCGATCTACGGGCTGGCGACCCTCCCCGGGGGTGCCCCGGACTGGCTCCGCCCGGCCATGACGGTCCGGACCCGGCTGACCCTGGTCAAGCGGGTCCCCGGGGGTACCGCGGTGTCCTACGGCCACCGATACACCACCCGGGGTGAGAGCACCCTGGGCCTGATCCCGCTCGGCTACGCAGAGGGCATACCCCGGCATGCCTCGGGTGTCGTCGAGGTCCGGGCCCGCGGCAGGCGCTGGCACCTCGCCGGCACCGTGTGCATGGACCTGTCCGTCATCGACTTCGCGGACGAGCCCGCCGAAACCGGCGACGAGGTGGTGCTGTTCGGCCCGGGAGACTCCGGCGAGCCCACGGCCCAGCAATGGGCGGACGCCCTGGGCACGGTCTCCTACGAGGTTGTGACGAACTTTGCCAGCGGAGTACCGCGAACTTACCGTGGAGTAGCATACGAGGACAGTGAGTCTCCTGGTGCGGGGCTGACAGGCACGGTGACGGGGCCGTAAGCCTGATGCCCTGCCCGCCGGCTGGTTGACGGGCCAGGACGCGCGGCAGGGAGGTGCGATGGCGACCTGGCGGCGGATCACGGGGGTGGCGGGGCTGGCTGCCGGGGCCGTGGCTGCCGGGGCCGGAGCAGTCGTGGCGGTCGAGCGGATCGCGATAGGCCGCGTCCAGGTCCTGCGCGGCACCGGGGCGCCGGAGAAGCTGGGCCAGCTGCGCGGGCGGCCGCTCACTGTGCTGACCGAGGACGGGGTCCCGCTGCACGTCGAGATCGACGAGCCGCCTGCGGCCGGAAATCAGTCCGGGCGCGGTGCGCCGTCCCCGCCGTTGACGATCATCTTCTGCCACGGCTACACGCTGAACCAGGACTGCTGGCACTTCCAGCGGGCGGCTCTGGGCCAGCACCGGCTCGTGTTCTGGGACCAGCGCGACCACGGCCGGTCCGGGCGCTCAGCCACCGGGGCGGCGAGTATCGAGCGGCTCGGCGCCGATCTGGACCTGGTCATCAGGGCGGTTGCGCCGGATGACATGCCGGTGGTGCTGGTTGGCCACTCCATGGGCGGCATGACCATCATGGCGCTGGCCGGCCAGCACCCCGAGCTCTTCGGCACCAAGGTCACGGGGGTGGCCTTCGTCTCCACGGCGGCCAGCGGCCTGTCGGCGGGCAGCCCCTGGATGCCTTCGCCGATCAGGCCGGTGCTCACCCGGGCTCTCCCCGTGGTGCTGCGCGGGGCTGCCACAGGCTACCGGGCCATGCTGGTGGAACGGAGCCGCCGGGTAGCCGGTGACCTGTCCTTCCTCAGCACGCGTTTCGTCGGCTTCGGTGACCCCCATGTGCATCCCGCGGTGGTGGACTTCCTGGAGCAGATGATCAGGTCAACCCCGATCGAGGTGGTCGCCGCGTTCGGCGAGGCCCTGTACGCGGTGGACATGCGCGGCAACCTCCCCATCCTGGGACGGGTACCCGTGATCACGCTGACCGGGGACAAGGACCGCCTGATCTCGCCCGCCCTGGGCCTGGAACTGGCCGAGGCGATTCCCAGCGCGGAACTGGTGTGGGTACCCGGCACGGGTCACGCCCTTATCCTGGAGGCTCCCGAGGTGGTCAATGAGGCGATCACCGGCCTGATCGGGAGGGTGGACGCGGGCCCGGCGGCGCGCGAGCGCTCCGCGTGACGGCAGTGTCGAGGCCCGGCGTACCGGGCCGCCAGGTGGAGAGCAGGTGCTGCTGCGTGGGGTCGGGCCAGGGCTGGGCCAGCGGGCTGGCCGATCGTATCCCGGTGGCCACCGGGGATGACATGCGGACGCTGGGCCGGCGGATCGCGGGCCTGCTCCGGGCCGGTGACCTGGTCGTGCTCACCGGGCCGCTCGGGGCGGGGAAGACCACCCTGGTGCAGGGCATCGGGGAGGGACTTGACATCCGCGGGCCGGTGACCTCCCCGACGTTCGTCATAGCCCGGGTACATGCGCCGCTGGGCGCCGGCCCTGGCCTGGTGCACGTGGACGCCTACCGGCTGGGCAGCGTGGCGGAAGTGGATGACCTGGACCTGGACGCGTCCCTGGAGGACTGCGTGACGGTGGTGGAGTGGGGCGAGGGGCTGGTCGAGGAGCTCGCAGCCGACCGCCTGGAGGTCACCATTTCGATGCCACCGGCCGGCGAGTCCGGCGAGATGCGGTGGGTGACTCTGGCCGGTATCGGGGAGCGGTGGGCATCCGCCGCGGATCCGCGCGTTGTGCCCTACGCGTGACACCCAAGGCCATATAGTTTCCGACTGTCCCCGCATTGCTGACATCCGCAGCTGCTGAACGTGCTGCCGTCCGCTAATGCGTCTCGCGCCGTTCTGCACGGTCTGATCCCTTTCCCGGAGGCGCGCCGTGGCTCAGGAGGGGCCCCGTAACCCCCGCTCTGGTCGTCTGTCCCCACGCGGCGACCGGCAGTGGGGCGATGACCGCTACCACGATGACGATGAGGAGCTTCCGCCCTGGGCGGGGCTCGCCATCGATCCACGCTGGGCGGAGGGCTCGGACCGCGGGAAGCGGCGCACCACAGCCCGCCCGGACACTGGCCGCGGAGCGCCCGCAGCGAACGGTGCGCATGGGCGGCATGGCGCCCCTGTCCGGTACGACGAGGCGCCCGGCCGCGGTGCACGCGGCCGGCGAGTCCGGGTCGGCGAGCCCGGGTTCGACGAGGAGCCCGGGTACGGCGAGCCTGGGTACGACGAGCCAGCCAGCCGCGACCCGCGGCCGGGGTACCCGGAGGAGCCGGGCGGGGCTGCCCCGCCGGCGCGGCCGCGGGGCCGTCAGGCCGCGGCCCGGGCCCGCCGCAACCGCCGCTCGATTTACCTCTGGGGCGGCGTGCTCGGCGTGGCCGTGCTCATCGGCGTCGGCGTGTGGCTGCTGATCAGCGGGGGCGGCAAGCCCGCCAGTGTCCCCAATCCCCTGGTGACGACGTTCCAGGCCGGTGAGTTCAGGAGTGTCCCGAACGCGTGCACCGCGGTCACCGCCAGCACGCTCGGCCAGTACCTGCCCGGGAAGCGGATCGTCGCCTCGCCGAGCTCGCTGGACGGCGGCGAGGCGAGCCTGTGCAGCTGGACACTGGACCACCCGCCGGTCTACCGGCTCCTCAACGTCCAGGTACAGGCATACACCCCCAATGGCCTGGCCAGCGGGGACGGCAGCGCGACGTTCGCGGCGATGGACGGATACTCGTCCGCGCTGCAGCAGAAGACCAGCCCCCCCAAGGCCACCCGCCTGCCCAAGGCCGCGATCACGCCGATTGCGGGGCTGGGCACCAAGGCGTTCTCCGCGCTGCAGGTCACCCGGGAGGCGGGGATCAGGACGGACCTGATGACGGTGGTGGTCCGGGACCACAACGTCCTGGTCACAGCGGTGCTGCAGGGCAACAGCGGCCGGGGCGGCTACGGGCCGGTTTCCCCGTCCCAGCTCCGGGCCGGGGCGATCGCCGCAGCCCGTGACGTGATCGCCCAGCTGAAGTGACCCGCCCGGCGGCCAGCATGCGGCCGTCCCGTCTCGTGTGCCTGTTCAACTAGGCTTGGCGCCCGTGCTGCTGCTCGCGTTCGACACCGCGACGCCAGCCGTGACGGTAGCCCTCTATGACGGGACGCACGTGCTGGCCGAGACGACGACGGTCGACGCGCGCCGCCACGGTGAGCTGCTGGCATCCTCCATCGATGCCGTGCTGACCGAGGCCGGCGCGGGCCGGCTGGACATCACCGCCGTGGCCGCAGGAACCGGCCCCGGCCCGTACACCGGGCTGCGCGCGGGACTGGTCACCGCCCGGGTGCTGGGCAGTGCCCTGGGCGTCCCCGTGTACGGGGTGTGCACGCTGGACGTGATCGCCGCCGACGCGGCAGCGGCCGCGGAGGGCCGTGAGTTCATCGTGGCCACTGACGCCCGCCGGCGCGAGGTGTACTGGGCCCGCTACGACGCCTCGGGCCGCCGTCTGGACGGCCCGGGAGTCGGCATCCCCGCCGACGTGGCGGGCCTGGCCACCGCCGAGACCGCCCAGACCGCCCAGACCGCCGTGGGTGCTCTGGCCGCGGGCGCGGGCACGGTGCTCTACCCCGGCGTCCTGGGTGAGCCGATCGGGCCGTCCTATCCGGCCGCGGGCACGCTGGCCCGGCTCGTGGCCCAGCAGCTTGCCACGGGTGTTCCCGCTACCGGGGCCGAGCCGATCTACCTGCGGCGGCCGGATGCCCGGGTCCCCGGGCCGCCGAAGCGGGTGACGGTCCCGTGACGCGCCACGACGCCGCGCTCCCCGCCTCCCCAGAAGCAGCCGCGTCCTGGCGCGCAGCCGCCTCCCAGGACACCCCCGCCCCCGGCTCCAGGGCGGCATCAGGCCCTGCGATAACCCAGCCGTCCGCGACCCCCCCGGCCATTACCCTGCGCGCCATGACCCGCGCTGACCTGCCCGCCGTGGTCCGCCTCGAAGATGCCCTGTTCGGGGACGAGGCGTGGTCGGAAGCCATGCTGGCCTCCGAGCTTGGGGGGCGGCCAGCGGGCGCTTTTACCTGGTTGCCGACGACGCTAGTGCGGCCGAGGGCGTCCGTGAACGCGGCACCCTGGTCGGGTACGCGGGCCTGCTGAGTCCGGGCGGCGGTCAGGCTGATGTGCTCACGATGGCCGTGGCACAGGACCGGTGGGGTCAGCGGATCGGGGCCATGCTGCTGGACGCCCTGATCGCCGAGGCGGCCCGGCGTGGCTGCACCGAGGTCTTCCTCGAGGTCCGGGTGGACAACGACCGCGCGCAGCGGCTGTACCGCAGCCGGGGCTTCACCGAAATCGGCATCCGGCGCGGCTACTACCAGCCGTCCGGTACGGACGCCCTGGTGATGCACCTCGACCTGCCCCGCCCGCGCCGGTTCGGTTTCGCCGGCGCGAGACGGCGTAACACGAACCGGGCGGCAGGAGGCCCCGTATGACGGCGCCCCTCGCCCCCCTGGTCCTGGGTATCGAGACGTCCTGCGATGAGACCGGCGCCGGGCTGGTGCGCGGGCACGAGCTGCTCGCCGACTCGGTGGCATCCAGCGTGGCCGAGCATGCCCGCTTCGGTGGCGTGGTACCCGAGGTGGCCAGCCGCGCGCACCTGGAGGCCATGGTCCCGGCGGTGGACCGGGCGCTGGCCACGGCCGGGGTCACCCTGGCCGACGTGGACGCGATCGCGGTGACTGCTGGCCCGGGGCTGACCGGGGCGCTGCTGGTGGGTGTCTGCGCGGCCAAGGCGTACGCGCTGGCCCTCGCCAAGCCGCTGTACGCGGTGAACCACCTGGCCGCGCACATCGCCGTGGATCAGCTCGAGCACGGCGCGCTGCCTGAGCCGGCGATCGCGCTGCTGGTATCGGGCGGCCACTCGTCGCTGCTGCTGGCCCGGGACATCGCCGGTGATGTGCAGCCGCTCGGCGCCACCATCGACGACGCCGCGGGCGAGGCCTATGACAAGGTGGCCCGGGTGCTGGGGCTGCCGTTCCCGGGCGGGCCGCCTATCGATAAGCAGGCCCGCGAGGGTAACCCCCGGGCAATCGCCTTCCCCCGCGCCAAATACCGGGACCAGACCTTCGATTTCTCGTTCTCGGGGCTGAAGACGGCCGTGGCCCGCTGGGTGGAGGAGCGGCAGGCGGCGGGGGTGAGTGTCCCCGTGGCGGACGTCGCGGCGTCCTTCCAGGAGGCGGTGGCGGACGTGCTGACCCGCAAGGCGGTGCAGGCCTGCCGGGCCAACGGCGTGGACCACCTGGTCATCGGCGGCGGCGTGGCGGCCAATTCCCGGCTGCGCGCGCTGGCTGCGGAGCGCTGCGAGGCGGCCGGCATCCGGCTGCGGGTGCCGCGGCCCGGCCTGTGCACCGACAACGGGGCCATGGTGGCGGCGCTGGGGGCGGAACTTGTCGCCCGCGACGCCAAGCCATCCCCGCTGGACGTCGGCGCCAATTCGGCGCTCCCCGTGACCAGCATCCTGGTCTGACCGCGGCCCGCGCGCACCGCCGGGGCCCCCGGTGGCACGCCGGAGGTTTGACGTCGCGGCGCACCCGGACTACTGTTCGGGACTGGCACTCTCTAGGGTAGAGTGCTAATACGACGAGGCTGGTCTGGCACCCGCGACGACAGCTGGCCGTGGTCGTTCCTCTCTAATAGTCGTTTCCCCATCCTTTTCGGAGGAGGAGGTCAGATCGTGGCGACCGCTACCAAGGTTGTTCTCAAGCCACTCGAAGACCGGATCGTGGTCCGCACCCTGGAGGCCGAGCAGACCACGGCGTCCGGGCTCGTGATTCCGGACACCGCCAAGGAGAAGCCCCAGGAGGGCGAGGTCCTTGCGGTGGGCCCGGGCCGGTTCGATGACGCCGGCGCCAAGCGCGTCCCGATGGACGTCAAGGTCGGCGACGTGGTGCTGTACAGCAAGTACGGCGGCACCGAGGTCAAGTACCACGGCGAGGAGTACCTGGTGCTCTCCGCCCGTGACGTGCTGGCCATCATCGAGAAGTAGATCGAGCAGGAGTAATGGTGGCTGCGCCACGGGCCTCGGCCCGCGGCCAGGCTGCCGAGGACTACCGCCCCGGCGCTTCCCTGGCGTCCGGGGCGGTAGTCCGTAAGACCAGAGGTCCGCAGGACTGAACCGGGCCCGCGGCCGGGCCTGACCCGGCTGCCGGGCACGACCTAATACACGGCAATTTGAGGTGCTCATGGCGAAGATGCTGGAGTTCGACGAGGAGGCACGGCGCGCTCTCGAGCGCGGCGTGAACCGCCTGGCCGACGCCGTCAAGGTGACGCTGGGTCCGAAGGGCCGCAACGTCGTGATCGACAAGAAGTGGGGCGCTCCGACCATCACCAACGACGGTGTGACCGTCGCGCGTGAGATCGACCTGGAGGACCCGTACGAGAACCTGGGTGCTCAGCTCGCCAAGGAAGTCGCCACCAAGACCAACGACGTGGCGGGCGACGGCACCACGACCGCGACCGTGCTGGCGCAGGCGATGGTCCGTGAGGGCCGCCGCTCCGTCACCGCGGGCGCCAACCCCATGGCGATGAAGAAGGGAATCGACGCGGCCGCGGCCGCCGTATCCGACCTGCTGCTGGAGTCGGCCCGTGAGGTCGAGGAGCAGCAGGAGATCGCGAACGTGGCGACGGTGTCCGCGCAGGACGCCAAGATCGGTGAGCTGATCGCCGAGGCGTTCAGCAAGGTCGGCAAGGACGGTGTCATCACCGTCGAGGAGTCGCCGACCATGGGCCTGGAGCTCGAGTTCACCGAGGGAATGCAGTTCGACAAGGGCTACATCTCCCCGTACTTCGTGACCGACCCGGAGCGCATGGAAGCCGTTACGGACGACGCCTACATCCTGCTGCACGCAGGCAAGATCTCGTCCATGGCGGACTTCCTGCCGCTGCTGGAAAAGGTCGCCCAGACCAAGAAGCCGTTCCTGGTTATTGCCGAGGACGTCAACGGCGAGGCCCTTTCCACGCTGGTCGTGAACAAGATCCGCGGCCTGCTCAACGTCGTGGCGGTCAAGGCCCCCGGCTTCGGTGACCGCCGCAAGGCGATGCTGGCTGACATGGCCATCCTCACCGGCGGAGAGGTCGTGAGCGAGGAGGTCGGCCTCAAGCTCGAGAACATCGGGCTGGAGAGCCTGGGCCAGGCCCGCCGGGTCGTGGTGACCAAGGACACCACCACGATCGTGGATGGCCACGGGAACGCCGAGGCCATCAGCGACCGGGTCCGCCAGCTCCGGGCCGAGATCGAGTCAACTGACTCGGACTGGGACCGCGAGAAGCTGCAGGAGCGGGTAGCCAAGCTGTCCGGCGGGGTGGCCGTGCTCCGGGTCGGTGCCGCCACCGAGGTGGAGCTGAAGGAGAAGAAGCACCGCCTCGAGGACGCGATCTCGGCGACCCGCGCCGCCATCGAAGAGGGCATCGTGCCCGGCGGCGGCAGCGCCCTCGTGCACATCGCGGGGAAGCTGGGTGACCTTGGCAAGACCGGCGACGAGGCGACCGGGGTGTCGGTCGTCCGCAGCGCTCTTGTCGCGCCGGCCCGCTGGATCGCCGAGAACGCCGGCGTCGAGGGCATGGTCGTCGTGGCCAAGATCGCGGAGCTTGGCCACGGCCAGGGCTACAACGCGGCCACCGGCGAGTATGGTGACCTGCTGGCCCAGGGCGTGATCGACCCGGTCAAGGTGACCCGGTCCGCGGTGCTCAACGCCGCGTCCATCGCGGCCATGCTGCTGACCACCGAGGCACTGGTGGCGGAGAGGCCGGAGGAAGAGGACGAGGCTGCGGGTGCGGGTGGCCACGGTCACTCGCACGGCCACGCTCACTAAAAGTCAACATCTCCGCAACGAACACCGCAGGCCCCTACCCCGGCTCTGGCCAGGGCGGGGGCCTGCGGCGTGCTGACCGGGGGCGCGGGCCGGGCTCTGGCCAGGGCGGGGGCCTGCGGCGTGCTCACCGGGGGCGCGGCCCCGGCCCGGCCGGGACGGGGCCTGCGGCGTGCTGACCGGGGGCGGCAGGTCGTGCTCCCGCTACCGCGGCCTGCGGACCAGCGCGCAGGAAGGCCACCCGCCCGGCGGCCCCCCAGCCGGGGGCGGCGGGAGGACGGTGGGTGTGCGGCGGGGGAGCAGCGGGCCTGGCGCCGGGCCGCTGGTGATCATGGGCTTACTGGGGGTCGAGCACCAGTGATCCCATGATCACGAGGCTAGTGATCATGGGCTGGGATCGGGGATGCTGATGGTTCGCTACCTTTGCCGCGAAAGCGACACTCCGAAGAAATCTAATGACGCTGAGTAGTCAATCGACTACTGAAAGTAATTTCGTGTTCGGAACGTGGTCGCGCGACACATCAATGTGACCTTTCCGTTGCCCGCATTGATGAGGGGACCCCCGATTTCCTGGGCATCATCCATTCGTGAGCGAGGGATGCATCCGGGCCGTAGCTGACGGGCAGGGAGCTTCGCTCCCGGCCGGCACCGCGGTGGCCGAGGGGGCGGGGGCCCGCGAGCACGCTACCCACCAGCACGCTACCCACCAGCACGGTATCCCCGGCCAGAGGAGTCACGGGCCGGACGCCTACGGGCCGGCTAGCTACACCGAGAGGGCTGGCAGCCACGCGGCTCCCGAGTTCGGGGCCTCCGAGTTCGAGACCCACGGGCCCGGAATCCCCGAGTACGAGCCCCCCGGGCGCGGAATCCCCGAGTTCGAGACGCCCGAACGCGGAATCCCCCAGTACGGAACCTCCGAGTTCGGGCCACCCGAGTTCGGGCCCCCGGAGTTCGGGGCTCCCGAGTTCGGGACCCCGGCCGGCGGGGATCAAGACCGGGGGAGCCGGGATCCCGGCGCGGGAAGCTGGCCCGGCAGCGAACCGGGCGGTGTCGGGGAGCTGGCCTGTCTGGCGGTGCGGGGCCAGCCGGGAGCGGTCGAGGCCCTGCTGGAGCAGATCCGCCCGATGGTGGTCCGTTACTGCCGGGGCCGCCTGGGCCGCATCACTGGTCACTACTACGTGGCCGACGACGTGGCCCAGGAGGTCTGCCTGGCCGTCCTGGCCGCCCTGCCGCGGTACCGGGACATGGGCCGCCCGTTCGCGTCCTTCGTGTTCGGGATCGCCTCGCACAAGGTCGCCGATGCGGTCCGCAACGCGTCCCGGCTCGCCGTGCCCTACGAGGACCTGCCTGACGGGCCAGATGAACGGCCCGGGCCGGAGGAGACCGTGGTGGCCTGCATTGAGGCGGAACGTACCAGGGCGCTCTTGGCGCAGCTCCCTCATCACCTACGTGAGCTGCTAATACTACGCGTGGTGACCGGTCTGTCGGCCGAGGAAACGGGTAACGTACTCGGTATGTCAGCAGGGGCGGTAAGGGTTGCCCAGCACCGGGCACTGGCCCGGCTCCGGGTGCTTGCGGTCGAGGAGTCGATTGCGTGATCACGGGGCGCGGACCCGGAGCGCCCGGTGTGACACCCGGCCTGGAGTTCACGCGCAGGCGGGCGGCAGCGGGCGGTACCGGGGACCCGGCCGTGGATCTCGGTGAGATCCGGCGGTCCGAGGAAGCCATCAACGTGCTCGCGGCGCGTGGCGCCTCCGGGCCGGAACTGGCGCACGACCCGGCGCTGGCGCTGCTCGGTGCGCTGGCCGCAGACGTGGACACGCCGGCGGCCGGGGCTGAGCACGCCGATATGCGGCCAGGCGGCCCAGGGCAGCCCGCGTGGCCGCGCCGGGCCGCGGCCGGGCGCGCCACGGCGTGGCAGGCGCTGGCCGGGGCGCAGTCCCGGGGGGCGGCCGTGCGGCTGCGTACCGCGGTCGCGGGCGGCGTGGCGGCGGCCCTGGCCAGCGTGACTAGCCTCATCGCCACGGGCATGCTGGCCCGGCTGGCCCGGGGCCCGGCCAGGGGCGGCCGGTGGGGGCGGCGTCCCGCCCGGCCTCCGCGCCGGCGCTGACCATCCTGCCGCCGCGGCCCCTCTAGACTGGGTGGTGACCTGCAGCCACCCTCGGAAGGTGTCATGAGCGACGTCGGCAAGTTCGCCCCTCCGGCCCTGACCTTCGACGACGTCCTGCTGCTGCCCGCGCACTCGGTGGTGATGCCCGGTGAGGCGGACACGACGGCCCGGCTCACCCGCCGGATCACGCTGAACGTGCCGCTGGTCTCCTCGGCCATGGACACGGTGACCGAGGCCCGGATGGCCATCGCCATGGCGCGCATCGGCGGGGCGGGGGTCCTGCACCGGAACCTCTCCGTGGACGACCAGGCGCAGCAGGTGGACACGGTGAAGCGGTCCGAGGCCGGCATGATCACCAACCCGGTGACCTGCGGCCCCGACGCCACCGTGGCCGACGTCGAGCAGTTGTGTGCCCGCTACCGGATCTCTGGCGTCCCGGTGACCAGCCCGGACGGGGTGCTGGTCGGCATCGTGACCAACCGGGATATCCGCTTCGTGACCGATCACAGCCGCCGGGTCGCGGACGTCATGACGACGACCCCGCTGATCACAGCGCCGGTCGGGGTGTCCAGGGACGACGCGTTCGCCCTGCTGCGCCAGCACAAGGTGGAGAAGCTGCCGCTGATCGACGATGCGGGCAAGCTGCGCGGCCTCATCACCGTCAAGGACTTCACCAAGAGCGAGAAGTTCCCCAGCGCCACCAAGGATGGCGAGGGACGCCTGGTGGTCGGTGCGGCCGTGGGGGTCGGCGAGGACGCCAAGGGGCGGGCCCAGGCCCTGGTCGACGCGGGCGCCGACTTCCTCGTGGTGGACACCGCGCACGGCCACTCCCAGGCCGTCCTGGACATGGTGCGCCAGGTGAAAGGCAACCTCCGGGTCGACGTGATCGGCGGGAACATTGCCACCCGGGCCGGGGCCCAGGCGCTGATCGACGCGGGCGTGGACGGGGTCAAGGTCGGCGTCGGGCCGGGCTCGATCTGCACCACCCGGGTGGTGGCCGGAGTCGGCGTGCCCCAGGTCACCGCCATCTACGAGGCCGCCCAGGCCACCCGGGCCGCGGGCGTGCCGCTGATCGGCGACGGCGGCCTGCAGCACTCCGGCGACATCGCCAAGGCCGTCGCGGCCGGCGCGGACTGCGTGATGCTGGGCAGCCTGCTGGCCGGGTGCGAGGAAGGCCCTGGTGAGATGGTCTTCATCCACGGCAAGCAGTACAAGCTGTACCGGGGGATGGGCTCGCTCGGCGCGATGCGCAATGCCGAGCGCGGCCGGTCCTACTCCAAGGACCGCTACTTCCAGGATGACGTGCTGCGCGAGGACAAGCTGGTGCCGGAGGGCATCGAGGGCCAGGTGCCCTACCGGGGGCCGCTCGCCGCGGTCGCCGGCCAGCTGGTCGGCGGGCTGCGGGCGGCCATGGGATACTGCGGCGCGCGGACTGTGGCCGAGCTGCAGGAGGCCCGGTTCACCCAGATCACGGCGGCGGGGCTGGCGGAAAGCCATCCGCATGACATCGAGATGACCGCGGAAGCGCCCAACTACGCCCGGCGCGGGCGGGCCTGACCTAAGCGGCCCTCACCTAAGCGGCCTAACCTTGGCGGCACTGAGATAGGCGGAACTTCAGTTATGACCAGCGTCGAGATCGGCCGGGGGAAGAGCGGCCGCCGCGCCTACCCGCTCGATGAGATCGGCATCGTCCCCTCCCGGCGGACCAGGGACCCCGAGGAGGTCTCGGTCGCCTGGCAGATCGACGCGTACCGGTTCGAGATGCCGCTGGTGGCGTCGCCGATGGACAGCGTGGTGTCGCCGCCCTTCGCCGCCAGGCTCGGCGGGCTCGGCGGCCTGGCCGTGCTGGACCTGGAAGGGCTGTGGACCCGGTTCCCCGACCCGGAGCCGATCCTGGCCGAGGTCGCCGAGCTGGGGCACGAGGCCGCCACCCGGCGGCTCCAGCGGATCTACGCCGAGCCGATCAAGGAAGAGCTGATCGGCCAGCGGATCGAGGAGATCCGCTCCGCGGGGGTGACCACCGCGGCCCGGCTGTCTCCGCAGCGGACCGTCCGGTACTACAAGACAGTCATCGACGCGGGCGTGGACATCTTCGTGATACGCGGCACCACGGTGTCCGCCGAGCACGTGTCCGGGCAGGCGGAGCCGCTCAACCTGAAGCAGTTCATCTACGAGCTCGACGTCCCGGTCATCGTGGGCGGCTGCGCCACCTACACCGCCGCCCTGCACCTGATGCGCACCGGCGCGGCCGGAGTGCTGGTCGGCTTCGGCGGCGGGTCGGGGCACACCACCGCCGCGGTGCTGGGCGTGACCGTCCCGATGGCCACCGCGATCGCCGACGTGGCCGCCGCGCGCCGGGAGTACCTGGACGAGTCCGGCGGCCGGTATGTGCACGTGATCGCCGACGGCGGGATGACCCGCAGCGGTGATATCGCCAAGGCGCTGGCCTGCGGCTCGGACGCGGTCATGGTCGGCTCGCCGTTCGCGCGGGCTGCCGAGGCCCCGGGCCGCGGCTATCACTGGGGGAGCGAGGCGCACCACCCCGACCTGCCGCGCGGCGCGCGGGTCGAGGTGGGCACGGTCGGGACCCTGGAGCAGATCCTGCACGGCCCATCCGACGTGCCCGACGGCTCGCTCAACCTGATCGGCGCCCTCCGCCGGACGATGGCCACCTCCGGGTATTCCGATCTCAAGGAGTTCCAGCGGGTCGAGGTGGCCGTGACCCCGAACTCGCCGGCGCGACGGTGACGATGTCGGCGGAGACGGCACGGCTGGACCCCGAAGGACGGGCCGCGGCGCTCGCCGCGCTCAGCGGGGACGAGCTGCAGGTGCTCGTCGTGGGCGGGGGCGTGGTCGGCGCGGGCGTGGCCCTCGACGCGATCACCCGGGGCCTGTCCACCGGCCTGGTGGAGGCGCGTGATTTCGCCTCCGGTACGTCCTCGCGCTCCAGCAAGCTGATCCACGGCGGGCTGCGCTACCTCGAGCAGCTGAACGTGAGCCTGGTCCGGGAGGCGCTGACCGAGCGGGGGCTGCTGCTCCAGCGGATCGCCCCCCATCTGGTCCGCCCGGTGCCGTTCCTGTTCCCGCTCACCCACCACGTGTGGGAACGGGCGTACGTGGGAGCGGGGCTGAACGCCTACGACATGCTCGGGTTCTCGCTGGGCCAGCCTCGCGGGCTGCCGGGGCACCGCCAGCTCACCAAGCGGGGTGCACTGCGGCTCGCCCCCGCCCTTAAACGGTCCGTGCTCACCGGGGCGCTGCAGTACTGGGATGCCGAGGTGGATGACGCCCGGTACGTGGTCAGCCTGGTCCGCACGGCGGCCTGCTACGGGGCCCAGATCGCCTCACGGACGCAGGTCACCGGCTTCCTCCGCGAGGGGGAGCGGGTCACCGGGGTGCGCGCGGTAGACCTGGAGACCGGCCAGCAGCTCGAGATCCGGGCCCAGCAGGTGGTCAACGCGACCGGGGTATGGACCGACGAGGTGCAGGCCATGGTCGGCGGCCGCGGCGTGATCAACATACGTGCCTCCAAGGGCGTGCACCTGGTCGTGCCGCGGGACCGCATCCAGTCGCGCACCGGGATCATCATCCGCACCCCGACCAGCGTGCTGTTCATCATCCCGTGGGGCCGCCACTGGATCGTCGGCACCACGGACACCGAATGGACCCTGGACAAGGCCCACCCGGCGGCCAGCCGCGCCGACATCGATTACGTGCTGGCCCAGGTCAACACGGTCCTGGCCGTCCCGCTGACCCGGGAAGATGTGGCCGGGGTCTACGCCGGGCTGCGGCCGCTGCTGGCCGGGGAGTCCGACTCCACCTCACGGCTGTCCCGGGAGCACGTGGTCGCGCACCCGGTGCCCGGGCTGGTGATGATCGCGGGCGGCAAGTACACCACCTACCGCCTGATGGCCCGGGATGCGGTGGACGCGGTCGCGCACGGGCTGGACTGGCGGGTGCCGCCGTCCTGCACCGACGAGGTGCCGCTGGCGGGCGCGGACGGCTACCTGCCGCTATGGAACGCCCGGCACCGGCTGGCCCGGTCCTCGGGGCTGCACGTGGCCCGGATCGAGCACCTGCTGGGACGGTACGGGGCGCTGGCCACCGAGATCCTCGACATGATCGCGGCCGAGCCGGACCTCGGGCGCCCGCTTACCGGCGCCGAGGACTACCTCCGCGCCGAGGTGAGCTACGCGGCCTCGCACGAGGGGGCCCGGCACCTCGACGACGTGCTGGTCCGGCGGACCCACATCTCGATCGAGACGTGGGACCGTGGCCTGTCCGCCGCGGCGGAGACCGCCGAGCTGCTGGCCAAGCCCCTGCGCTGGGATGACCGCCAGGTGGCCAACGAGATCGGCCATTACGAGGCGACGATCGAGGCCGAGCGGGCCTCCCAGGAGGAGGCCACCGACCAGGCCGCCGACGCGCTGCTGCTGGACGCCCCCGACATCGTGCCGGTCATCAGCTAATAGACTCGGGCGCATGCCCAGGCCACGTGCGTTTTCCGGCATCCAGCCGACTGCCGACTCGTTTCATCTCGGCAACTACCTTGGTGCGGTCCGCCAGTGGGTCGCGCTCCAGGAAACGCACGAGGCGTTCTACTGCGTCGTCGACCTGCATGCGATCACGGTGCCGCAGGATCCGGCCCAGCTCCGCCAGCGGACCCGGGTGGCGGCTGCCCAGCTGTTCGCCGCCGGGCTCGACCCGGAGCGGGCCGTGGTGTTCGTGCAGAGCCACGTGCCGCAGCACACCGAGCTGGCCTGGGTGCTGGGCTGCATCACCGGGTTCGGTGAGCTCAGCCGGATGACCCAGTTCAAGGACAAGGCGGCCAAGGGCGGCGCCCAGCAGGCCAGCCTGGGGCTGTTCAGCTACCCCGTGCTGCAGGCCGCGGACATCCTGCTCTACCAGACCAGCGAGGTGCCGGTCGGTGAGGACCAGCGCCAGCACCTGGAGCTCAGCCGGGACCTCGCGGTGCGGTTCAATCACCGTTACGGGCCCACCTTCACGGTGCCCTCGGCGCTGATCGTGTCAGGCGTCGCCAAGATCACCGACTTGCAGGAGCCGACCGCCAAGATGAGCAAGTCGTCCTCGTCGGCGTCGGGCATCATCGACGTGCTGGACGAGCCCGGCGTGATCCGCAAGAAGATCGCCCGGGCCGTCACCGACCCGGGCAGCGAGGTCCGCGCGGACGAGAAGGACAAGCCGGGCGTCACCAACCTGCTGCGCATCTACTCGGCGCTCACCGGCGAGGACATCGCGGTGCTGGAGGCCCGGTACGCCGGCCAGGGCTACGGCACGTTCAAGAAGGACCTGGCCGAGGTGGTGGTCGAGGAGCTGGCCCCGATCCGCGAGCGGACCGGGAAGCTGCTCGCCGACGAGGGGGAACTGGACCGGCTGCTCGCCCACGGGGCTGGCCGGGCGGGGCCGGTGGCCCGGGAGACCATGGCCATGGTCTCCGGCCGGGTGGGCTTCCTCCGGCCGCCCGGCGCCTGAGCGGGACCACGGCCCGTCTTGTTCACGCTGAGTAGTCAGTTACGGGCGATCGTGCCTTCGTGGGCTGATCTGTCCGCCCGCTGTGCCAGGGTGTGGTGAAGCTCGCTTTAGGTGTACGGGGTCGCGCCCCTTAACCTTGGGTCATGGGACGTGAGTCGGAGTCGGGGTTGCCCATCGAGCCCCTGTATGGGCCCGGTCAGCCAGCTGGCTTCGACCCGGCGGAAAAGCTCGGGTCACCCGGGCAGTACCCGTTTACCCGCGGGGTGTACCCCACGATGTACACCACCCGGCCGTGGACAATGCGGCAGTACGCCGGGTTCGCCACCGCGCAGGATTCGAACCGGCGTTACCACGAGCTGATCGAGGCGGGGACCACGGGCCTGTCGGTGGCCTTTGACCTGCCGACCCAGATGGGGTACGACTCGGACGCCCCGCTGGCCCACGGCGAGGTCGGCAAGGTCGGCGTGGCCATCGACTCCGTGGAGGACATGCGGATCCTGCTGCAGGGGATCCCGCTGGGCGACGTGTCCACCTCGATGACGATCAACGCCCCGGCGGCCCTGCTGCTCCTGCTGTACCAGCTGGTCGCCGAGGAGCAGGGCGTGCCCGCGTCCGCGCTGACCGGGACGATCCAGAACGACATCCTGAAGGAATACATCGCCCGGGGAACCTACATCTATCCTCCGGTCCCGTCGCTACGGCTGGTCGCGGACACGTTCGCCTACTGCCGGGCGGAGATGCCGCGCTGGAACATGATCTCGATCTCCGGGTACCACATGGCGGAGGCGGGTGCGACCCCGGTCCAGGAGATCGCGTTCACGCTCGCCAACGCCAGGGAGTACGTGCGGGCCGCGGTCCGCTCCGGCCTGGCCGTGGACGAGTTCGCACCGCGCCTGTCGTTCTTCTTCGTGGCCCGCACCACGCTGCTGGAGGAGGTCGCCAAGTTCCGGGCGGCCAGGAGGCTGTGGGCCCGGATCATGCGGGACGAGTTCGGGGCGAAGGACCCGAAATCCCAGATGCTCCGCTTCCACACCCAGACGGCGGGGGTCCAGCTGACCGCGCAGCAGCCCGAAGTCAACCTGACCCGGGTCACGGTGCAGGCCCTCGCCGCCGTGCTCGGCGGCACCCAGTCGCTGCACACCAACGCCTACGACGAGGCCATCGCCCTGCCCAGCCAGAAGGCCGCCCGGCTCGCGGTGCGAACCCAGCAGGTGATCGCGAACGAGACCGACCTGACCGCCACGGTGGACCCGTTCGCCGGTTCCTACGCGGTGGAGTCGATGACCGACGACGTCGCGGGCGCGGCGGATGAGCTGATGACCCGGATCGAGGACCTCGGCGGTGCGGTCGCGGCCATCGAGCAGGGATTCCAGAAAGCCGAGATCGAGCGTTCCGCCTACCAGGTGACCCGGGAGATCGACGCGGGGGAGCGGGTCATCGTCGGGGTGAACAAGTTCGCCATGCCCGCCGAGGAGTCCTACGAGCCGCTGCGGGTCGATCCCGCGATGGAGCAGGAGCAGGGCCGCCGGCTGGCGACGCTGCGCAGCGAGCGGGACGCTGCCGAGTTCGGCCGCCGCATCGATGACCTGAAGAAGGCCGCCACCGGGAACCAGAACGTTCTGGTCCCGGTGCGCGAGGCGCTGCGGCACCGGGCCACCGTCGGCGAGGTATGCGACGCGCTGCGAGAGGTCTGGGGCGTGTACAAGCCGCCCGACCTCGGCTGACCGCCACCGCATCATGTCTGCTCACAGAGTGTCCGTCATCGTGCGCCACCATGCTTACCGAGAGTCATCACTAGTAAGCAGATTAGTAGTGGGGCGGCGTGGTGAGCCGCGCCCGGGGTTGAGGCCCGTTCCGTGGTGGCCCCTGCGGGCTGGCGGGCCAGCGGGGTGATGACCATGAGGAGGTCGATGGTGGCTATCTGGTGGAACTCCTCCCGGGGCGCGACCCTGGGGGTCGAGTGGGAGCTTCAGCTGATCGACGCCGCCAGCAAGCTGCTGCGCCAGGACGCGCGGGAGGTCATCTCCGCCCTCCGGGGCCGGGACGCGACCGGGCCGCAGCCCAAGATTCACGACGAGCTCATGCAGTCCACCGTCGAGGTGGTCACCGGCGTCTGCAGTACGGTCTCCGAGGCCGTAGCGGACCTAGCCGCGACAATTGCTGACCTTCAGCGGATCACGGATATGCGCGGTACGATGCTGGCCTGCGCCGGAACACATCCTGTCAGCGATTGGCGGGATGCCAAGATGGCGCCCGTTCAGCGCTATGCGGAACTCGTCGAGCAGATGCAGTGGCTGGCCCGCCGGATTCAGACCTTTGGTGTGCATGTCCACGTGGGGCTTCGTGATGGCAGCAAGGCGATTCCGATCGTCAACGCTCTCGCCGCTTATCTGCCGCACTTCCTCGCGCTGACCGCGTCGAGCCCGTTCTGGGGAGGGCACGACACCGGGCTCGCCTCGAGCAGGGCGGTCATCTTCGGCGGGTTGCCGACCGCAGGTCCGCCACAATTGCTGGCGGACTGGAGTGAGTTCGAGGAGTACATGGACACGCTGCTGCGGGCCGGGACCATCCGGAGCATCAAGGAAGTGTGGTGGGATGTCCGGCCGCACCCTGACTTCGGCACGGTCGAGATCCGCATGTTCGACGGGGTCCCGACCCTGCGGGAGGTCGGCATGGTCGCCGCCCTGTCACAGTGCCTGGTTCAGCTGCTCGACACGCAGCTGGACCGCGGCTACCGGCTGCCCACCCAGCGGTCCTGGGTCGTCCGCGACAACCGGTGGCGGGCGACCAGGTACGGGCTCGATGCCATCGTGATCACGGACGCGGCGGGGGCGACCGCGCCGCTGCGCGACGAGCTGTATGAGCTGTTCCAGGAGATTCAACCGGTCGCGCAGCGGCTGGGCTGCGCGGACGAGCTGGACGTGCTCGGCGAGGTACTCGAAGGTGGTGCCTCGTACGAGCGGCAGCGGGCCGTGGTGGCAACAGGCGGGGGGCTGACGGACGTGGTGGACGCACTGGTCACGGAGTTTGCCGAGGACCGGTTTGTCCGCCCGGGGGAGGCAGCGAATGCCGAATGACGCTCTGCGCGCGGATCTCGGCTCGTTCCTGGCCGCGCACGAGGCTGAACTGATCGACTTCCGCCGGGACATGCACGCCCATCCCGAGCTCGGCTATCACGAGCACCGGGCCACCCGGCGGATCGCGCTCCGCCTGGCGGCCGCGGGCCTGCGGCCGATGATCCTGCCCAAGGGAACGGGGCTGATCGCGGACATCGGCGCCTGCGGCGACGGCCCGCTGGTGGCGCTGCGGGCCGACCTGGACGCGCTGCCGGTCAGCGACGAGAAGCAGGTCTCCTACCGCTCGACGGTGCCCAATGCGTGCCACGCCTGCGGGCACGACGTGCACACCACCATCGTCCTGGGTGCGGGGCTCTTCCTGGCCCAGCAGGCCGCCTCGGGGCGGCTGCCGGGACGGGTGCGGCTGATCTTCCAGCCGGCCGAGGAGGTGGCCGGCGGCGCGCTGGACGTCATGGCGGCCGGTGGCATCGCCTCCGTGGACCGCATCTTCGGCCTGCACTGCGACCCGCGCCTGGATGCGGGCCTCGTCGGGGTGCGCAGCGGCCCCATCACCGCCGCGTGCGACCGCATCACCGTCCGGGTCACCGGGCCGGGCGGACATACCGCCCGGCCCCATTTGACTGCTGACCTGGTCTACGCGCTCGGCAAGATCGTTACCGAGCTGCCCGCGGCGCTGTCCCGGCGGGTCGATCCCCGGTCCAGCCTCAGCCTGGTGTGGGGCCGGGTGAGCGCCGGGACCGGGGCCAACTCCATTCCCGACGACGGGATCGTGGAGGGCACCGTCCGCTGCCTCGACGACAAGGCCTGGCATGAGGCGCCAGAGCTGCTCAAGGCACTGATCGAGTCGGTGGCCAGTGCCTACGGCGTCATCGCCGACCTGGCGTATCAGCGGAGTGTCCCGCCCACCGTGAACGAGCCGTCCAGCACGGCACTGCTGGCCGCGGCGGCGGAGCAGGTACTCGGCCCCGACGCGGTGACCACGACCCAGCAGAGCCTGGGCGGGGAGGACTTCGCCTGGTACCTGGAGTCCGTGCCGGGCTCGCTGGCCCGGCTGGGCACCCGCGTCCCCGGGTCCGGCCAGGACTTCGACATTCACCAGCCGGCCTTCGACGTGGACGAGAGCGCGATCGGCACCGGGGTGCGGCTGCTGTCCGCCGCCGCGATCGCCGCCGTCCGGGGCAGCGCGGTCGCCCCCGAGCCCATCCCGGACACCGCCATCGCGCCTGAGGCAGGCGCCGCGCTCGCCTGAGGAGGAAGCCGGTCAGCCGTGTGGGCTCAGCGGCCCTCCTAGGGGCACGGGCCGGTGATCGCCGGCCCGCGTAGGCTGATCCAGCGGCCGGACAGCGGCCGGACAGCGGCCTGGCCAGCACCCGGGCCCGGCGGGCCCGGCCATGGGGACTTGGAGCGCGGTGGCGGTGTTTTCGCGGCACGATCTGCTCGGTGAGCGGCAGGTCTACCGGACGACCGCGTCCCTGGTGGCCTGGTGGGCCTGGACGGCGTTCGCGGTCGTGCTGCTGGCCGTGCTCGCGCTGCGGCACCATGATCACGCGGCGCTGGTCACCGCCGTCGTGATCGTCGCGATCACCGGGATCATGTATGCGTGTGCCCTGCGTCCCCGGATCGTGGCCGCAGCCGCGGAGGTCACGGTGGTGAACCCGCTGAGGGTGCACGTGCTGCCGTGGCCTGCGGTAACCGGGGTGGACCTCCTGCACAACGTCCGGATCCACTACCGGGCCGCCTCCGGCGAGAGGATCGTGCACAGCTGGGCGATCCAGTCGTCGGGACGTTCCAGGACCCGCAGTGAGCTGCGGGCCCGCCGGGCCGCCCGCCGTGAGACGGCCCCCGAGCCCGGACACACCCGGCTGCCCGAGGAAGCCCAGGCTGCCCTGGCGGGATCGGCGGCCGAGTTCATTGCCCGGCAGCTGGACGAACGGGCCAGGCTTCAGCGGTCCCCGAGCACGCCGCAGGCCGCTTCCGCCGGCCCCGGGGTGCACTGGGCCTGGGGCCCCATGGCGGCGATGGCGGTTCCGTTGCTGCTACTGGTGGCCGTGACGCTGGCCTGAGGCCGGCCGGCGGCCTGGCCATGCGCGCGCCGGAGCCGCAGCCGGGACACCGCTGCCCGGTCCGCGGACCGCTGCCCGGTCCGCGGACCATCCCCCCGGTCCGCGGAACCACTCGCGGAACCCATTTGACTTAAAGTGCTCTTTAAGTCAGACCATGGGGCCATGACGACGACCGCTGACCACCGCCCGCCCGCGAAGTTCGCTGACCTGCCCGGACTGATGTCGCTGATGACCGGGGACGACAAGCACGACCAGGCAGCCACCTCCACCCTGGACGTGCTCTGGGTGCTCTATGACCGCGTGATGCGGGTCACCCCGCAGACCGCCGGCGACGACGCACGAGACCGTTTTCTGCTCTCCAAAGGGCACGGGCCGATGGCGTACTACGCCGTGCTCGCGGCCAAGGGCTTCGTGGACCCCGGGGACCTGCCCGGCTTCGGGGCGTTCGGCTCGGCCTTCGGGCTGCACCCGGACCGGACCCTGATCCCGGGGGTGGAGATCTCCAGCGGGTCGCTCGGCCACGGGCTGCCGCTGGCTGCGGGCGTGGCCCTCGGCCTGCGGGCCCAGAACCTGACGGGGTCGCGGGTTTTCGTCCTGGCCGGGGACGCCGAGCTGGACGAGGGATCCAACCAGGAGGCGATCGCGTTCGCCCGGGCCGCGCGGCTGGACGCGCTGCATGTCGTGGTGGTGGACAACGCCTCATCCACGTACGGCTGGCCAGGCGGGGTGGAAGCCCGGTTCGCGGTCGAGGGCTGGTCGGTGTGCCGGGTGCCCGGCCGCGATCACGACGCGCTGGAGACTGCGCTCACCGCCCCGCATCCGGGCCGGCCGCACATGGTCGCCGCCGTTGTCGAGCCCAAGCGATAGGAGAAGGCCATGGAGACCATGCGCGAACGGTTCGCCGCCGTCACGAGCAGCCTGCTGGCCGCGGACCCGAGGCTGGCGGTGGTGCTGGCCGACATCTCGGCGGACCTCTTCAGGCCGGCCGCCGCCCGTCATCCGGACCGGGTGATCAACGTCGGGATCCGGGAGCAGCTCCTGGTCAGCGTGGCGGGCGGCCTGTCCCTGGCCGGGATGCGGCCCGTCGCGCACACGTTCGCCAGCTTCCTGGTCGAGCGGCCCTTCGAGCAGATCAAGCTGGACCTCAACCACCAGGCCGCAGCCGCGGGCGCGGTGCTGGTCAGCGCGGGAGCGTCCTATGACTACTCCGACAACGGCCGCACCCACCAGTCGCCAGGCGACGTGGCGCTGCTGGGCACGCTGCCCGGCTGGACCGTGCACGTCCCCGGGCATCCCGACGAGGCCGAGCGCCAGATCCGCGCGGCGGCCCGCGGGGACGGGCTGGTCTACGTGCGGCTGTCCACGCAGGCCAACGTGATGCCGCTGGAGGCCGAGCCGGGCCGGCTCACCGTGCTGCGGAGCGGGCGGCGGGGCACCGTGATCGCGGTCGGCCCGCTGGCGGACGCTGTGGTGGAGGCAACCCTCGGGTTCGACGTCACCGTGCTGTACGCGGCCACCATCCGGCCGCTGGACGCCGCGACGCTGCGGGACTCCCTGGGCGCGCCGGACGTCGTGCTGGCCGAACCGTACCTGGCCGGGACCTCGGTCCCGGCCGTGGCCGGCGCGCTGCGCGACCTCCCGCACCGGATCCTCGGGCTGGGTGTCGGCCGCCAGGAACTGCGCCGGTACGGCACGCCCGCCGAGCATGAGGCGGCGCACGGGCTGGACCCCCGGTCGTTGCGGGACTCCATCGCCTCGTTCCTGCGGATCTGAGCGCCGTCCCGCCAGTCAGATACCCAGCGACGTGCAGGGGCGGGCGCGCAGCCCGGCCACATAGTCGGCGGGCGCGCCCGCCTGCTCCGCAGCATCGGCCACGATGCCCAGGTAGCGCGCCGAGGGCACGCCGCCCTCGTAGTCGTTGAGCACGTAGAGCCAGGCCGCGACGTCGCCGTCCAGCGTCTGCACCCGGACCCTGAGCTTCTGGAAGTAGCCCAGGTGCACGCCATCCCAGTGGTCCAGGACCCGTTCGTCCAGGTCGTGGAGTTCGTACAGGACCACGAAGACCCGCTCGGCGGCGTCCTCGACGACCGTGGCCAGGGCCCCTTCCCAGCTGATGTCCTCGCCGCCGAAAGTGAGCCGCCAGCCTTCCAGCCAGCCATTGCCCCGCATGGGCGAGTGCGGGCAGCGCTCGGCCATGAGTGCGGGGTCCATGTTGGTGGCATACGCCGCGTACAGCTCCACGGCTCACCAGCGTAACGAGGCAGCGCATCGTTACGGCGGATCTCCGGCGACCCGGTAACTCAGAGTGGGTGAGGCGGCAGGCTTTCGCCCGCCGCTGGGAGAGCCCGCCACCGGGAGGGCGGCGTCGGCGGCCTCTGGGCGGCGGGGAAGAATGAGGCAGCGTGAGCCAGCCGCGCGAGAGAATCGTCATCCTGGGGGGCGGCCCGGGTGGGTACGAGGCGGCCCTGGTGGCCGCGCAACTCGGCACCCAGGTGACCGTGGTGGATAGCACTGGCCTGGGCGGCGCCTGCGTGCTGACCGACTGCGTGCCGTCCAAGACCCTCATCGCCACCTCGACCACCATGTCCGTGGTGCATGGTGCGGAGGACCTGGGGATCCGGATCGGTGCCCCCCCGGCTGGAACTCCCGGCGGGCCCGTCTCCGGGCGTGCCTCGGCTGCCCGCGGGTCCGCGGCCCGTGCCACGATCCCCGGCGCGGTGGCGCCGGGTGCCCTGATGCCTGGTGCCCCCCGCGGCCGGCCCGGGCGCGGGCGCGCGTACGTGGACGCGCCCCGCCTGAACGCGAGGATCAAGGCGCTGGCCCAGGCCCAGTCCGCGGATGTGGCGCTGCGGCTGGCCGCCGAGGGCGTCGAGATCATCAACGGCAGCGGTGTCCTGGCCGGCCCGGAGACCGTCGTCGCGGGCGGCCAGCGGATCCAGGCCGGTGCCGTGCTGATCGCCACCGGCGCCATGCCCCGGGTGCTGCCCGGCGCGGAGCCCGACGGCGAGCGCATCCTGAACTGGCGTCAGCTCTATGACCTGCCCGAGCTTCCCCCCGAGCTGATCGTGGTGGGCTCCGGGGTGACGGGCGCCGAGTTCGCCAGTGCCTATCAGGCCCTCGGTTCCCAGGTCACCCTGGTCTCCTCACGGGAGCGCGTGCTGCCGCACGAGGACGCCGACGCTGCCATGGTGGTCGAGGACGTGTTCCGGCGCCGCGGGATGACGGTGCTGAGCCGGTCCCGCGCGGCGGCGGTCAAGCGGAGCCGCGACGGCGTGATGGTGACGCTGGAAGGCGGCCGGACCGTGCGCGGCTCGCACTGCCTGCTCACCGTGGGCATGGTGCCCGCCACCCGGGGGCTGGGCCTGGAGGAAGCCGGGGTCACGCTGGACGGCGGGGGGTTCGTCGAGGTGGACCGGGTGTCGCGGACCACGGCCCGGGGCGTGTACGCAGCCGGCGACTGCACCGGGGTGATGATGCTCGCCTCGGTGGCGGCCATGCAGGGCCGGATCGCCATGTGGCACACGCTGGGCGAGGCCGTCCAGCCGATCAGGCTGGACCATGTGGCCGCGACGATCTTCACCGACCCCGAGATCGCGACCGTCGGGGTGACCGCCGACGCGGTCGAATCCGGTGCCCAGGATGCGGTGGCGGTCAAGCTGCCGCTGGCCACCAACGCCCGGGCCAAGATGCAGGGCTTCCGGGACGGGTTCGTGAAGCTGTTCGCCCGGCGCGGGACGGGGATCGTGCTCGGCGGGGTCGTGGTCGCGCCGCGGGCCAGCGAGCTCATCCTCGGAGTTTCGCTGGCCGTGGAGCAGTCGCTGACCGTGGATCAGATGGCCCACACGTTCGCGGTCTACCCGTCCCTGTCAGGCAGCCTGACCGAGGCGGCCCGCCGGCTCATGAGCCCGGCCGGCGACCGCCGCTGATCCGCTTGATCCCTCCAGTCCCACCAGCCCCCTCAAGCACGCCCGTCGGCCCCCCGGCCCTGCTCCGGCCTGCTCCGGCCCTGCTCCGGCCGTGAGCCTGCGTCGTGATCATGGGCTTGCTGGGCCTGCAGGCCCAGCAAGCCCATGATCACGGACGGGTCGGCGTGCGTTCTGAGGCTGATGATACTGGTGGGGCTGGTGGGTCCGCGGGGACCCGGCGCTGCAGGCCGGGTGGCGGCCACGCGGGGAATCAGTGGGCGGGGCGGCCCAGGTCGCGGTCCTTGGGCACGGGGAGGTTGTGCTGGCGCAGCCGGTTGGCCCGCAAGTCATCCGCGTAGGCCGTCACGGTGAACAGGCTGCCGCACAGGATGAGGGCCACCATGGTCAGGCTGACCCAGATCGGGGCGGGCAGCAGCGATAGCCAGCACGGTGACGACGATCGCGCAAATGGGAATCATCACGGCCAGGTGCCGGATCACGGTCCGGCGGCGCCAGCCCGCGTCGGTCAGCTCGTGCCGGACCCAGTGCACGTTCTGGGGCGGGAGCCGGAAGCCGTAGGTGAACCGCAGCCACCCGAGCGGCCCCGGGTCGCCTTCCAGCCGGTTCATCAGGGCCTCCGGTGTGAGCGCAAGACGGCCGCCCGGCCGCGCGGAGCGGCCCGGCCGCGCGGGGCCGTCCGGCCGCGCGGGGCCGCCCGGCCGCGCGCCGCGCTGGCTGACCCAGGCAGGGGAGGCATGCTCCTAGTCTCCCACCCGCCCGGCCGCTACCGCCCGGCCGCCGCCCGGCCCATGCGCCGCCCGGCCGCTACCGCCCGGCCCATGCCGCCGCGCGCTACGCCTGGCCCTCGAGTTTGCAGATAACCGCGCCCGCCGCCACCGTCTGGCCGATTTCCACACCCAGCCCGGTCACGGTGCCGTCCTTGTGCGCGGTCAGTGGCTGCTCCATCTTCATGGCCTCCAGGACCACCACGGTGTCACCCGCCGACACCTGGCCCCCTTCGGCCGCAACGATCTTGGTGATCGTGCCCTGCATCGGGCTGACGAGGTCATCACCGCTGGCGGCCGCCGCGCCGCCGGTCCGGCGCCCGCGGGGCGCCCGCCGGCCCGCGGCCCCGCCCCGGCCCCCGGCCCCGGCCCCGGCCCCCGAGCCGGCGCATCCGAGAGTCCGAGCCCGGCCGGGAGCACCACCTCGAGCCGCTTGCCGTTCACCTCGACTGTGATCCGCTCACGCTGGCCCTCGCCGTCCGGGTGGTCGGCCGGCCCCGGCGGGCTCCGATCCGGCGGGCGCCGACTCAGCGGGCTCCGACCCGGCGGACCACGGCTCGATGCCCCCGTCGAACTCCTCCTCGATCCACCGGGTGTGCACGCGGAACGGCTCGTCGGTGAAGGCCGGGTCCCGGACCACCGCGCGGTGGAACGGGAGCACGGTCGGCATGCCGCCGACCACGCACTCGTCCAGCGCGCGCCGGGACCGCTGCAGCGCCTCGGCCCGGCTGGCCCCGGTGATGATCAGCTTGGCCAGCAGGGAGTCGAAGGCCTGCGGCACCGTCATGCCCCGCGCGTAGCCGGCGTCCACCCGCACTCCCGGGCCGGCCGGCCAGGTCAGCCGAGAAATCGTGCCGGGGGACGGCAGGAAGTTCCGGCCGGGGTCCTCGGCGTTGACCCGGAACTCGATCGAGTGCCCGTGCGGCTGCGGGTCGGTGTAGCCGAGTTTCTGCCCGTCGGCGATGCGGAACATCTCCCGGACCAGGTCGATGCCGGTCACCTCTTCCGACACCGGGTGCTCGACCTGGAGCCGGGTGTTGACCTCGAGGAACGACACCGTGCCGTCCTGCCCGACGAGGAACTCGCAGGTGCCCGCGCCCACATAACCGGCCTCCCGGAGGATGGCCTTGGATGCCTGGTACATCTGCTCGAGCTGGCTGCCGGACAGGAACGGCGCGGGCGCCTCCTCGACCAGCTTCTGGTGCCTGCGCTGCAGCGAGCAGTCGCGGGTGGAGATCACCACCACGTTCCCGCGGGCGTCGGCGAGGCACTGGGTCTCCACGTGCCGGGGGTGGTGCAGGTAACGCTCGACGAAGCACTCACCGCGCCCGAACGCCGCCACCGCTTCGCGGACTGCGGAGTCGTAGGCCTCGCCGATCTCGGCGGGCGTACGGACCACCTTCAGGCCACGGCCGCCGCCGCCGAACGCCGCCTTGATCGCGATCGGCAGGCCGTGCCGGGACACGAAGGCGTCAACCTCCTCCACGTCACTGACCGGGCCGTCCGTGCCCGCGGCCATGGGGGCGCCGACCGCCGCCGCAATCTGCCGCGCGGCCACCTTGTCGCCCAGGGCTTCGATCGCGGCCGGCGGCGGGCCGATCCAGATCAGCCCGGCGTCGATGACCGCCTGGGCGAAGGCGGCGTTCTCGGCCAGGAACCCGTAGCCGGGGTGGACGGCGTCGGCCCCGGACTCGGCCGCCACGGCGAGCAGCTTCTCGATGCTCAGGTAGCTCTCGGCCGCCGTCGGGCCGCCCAGCGCGTACGCCTCGCCGGCCATCGAGACGTGCAGGGCGTTGAGGTCGGAATCGGCGTAAACGGCCACACTGTCCAGTCCCGCGTCCCGGCAGGCCCGCACTACGCGGACCGCGATCTCGCCACGGTTCGCGATAAGCACCTTGCGCACGAATCTTCTCCTCCCGACTGCCGAGGAGTTTAGGCGAGCGCAGCCCACCTGTCCTCACGGGGCCGGGCCGGCCGTGGTTTCGCTCCGTTCCACGGTGGCCGCAGGCGCGCCCATCCGCCCCCATCGCCGCAACGAAGACCGTCGCGGGGCCAGACCCGCGCCCCGGCGCCGGGTGGGCACGGGCCCGGCGGGGGGGCCGGTGCTCCCACGCCGGTTCCGGGGCGTCCGCGGGCTCACGGCCGCGGTGATCAGCCTGGCCAGGCCGGCTGGGCACCCTCGTGGCGCAGCAGCCAGGCCTTGCGGTCCAGGCCGTAGTAGTAGCCGCCCAGGGTGCCGTCCGACCGCAACGCGCGGTGGCACGGCACCACGGGCGCGATCAGGTTGTGCGCGCAGGCCGCCCCGGCGGCCCGCGGCGCCCGGGGATTCCCGGCCCGCGCGGCCAGCTGGGTGTAGCTGACCGGGTGGCCGGGGGGCACTGCGCGCAGCGCCGCCCACAGCCGCTGCCGGGACGGCGGCCCCGGCTGGTACACGGGGATCGCGTCGAGGGCCCGCAGGTCACCGCGGAAATACCCGGCGAGCGGGGTAGCCAGCCAGGGCAGGTCGGCCGGATCGGCGGGCTGCAGGGACATCGCGCGCAGCGGCCCGGCCAGCCGGGCGTGCATCGCGGCCGGGTCGGCGGTGAACCCGCCCGCGATCAGCCGGCCGTCCTGGGCCAGCAGGCTGAGCGGGCCTATGGGGGTGTCGAGGATCGTGGCGAGCACGGTGCGGGCCGGCCCGGTGCGGCGCGTCACGGCGGGGTCGGGCATCACTCGCTCCTCAGCCCGCAGGGGCCAGGGCGGCCGCGTCCGCCGGCCAGGCCGCGTCCGCCTCCGCCCGCCGTGTCGCGGCCGCGTCCGCCGGCCAGGCCGCGTCCGCCTCCGCCGGCCATGTCCACAGGTGCATGGCTGCGTACGCGCGCCACGGGCGCCACCGGGCCGCATGCCCGGGCGGTGCGCCCAGCCGGGCCAGCGCGCGGCGCAGGCCCAGATCGGCCGCGGGGAATGCGTCAGGGTCGGCGGCCGCGCGCATCAGGATGTAGCCGATGGTCCACGGCCCGATGCCAGGCAGCCCGGCCAGCTGGGCAGCGACTTCCCGCGGGTCAGCGCCAGGATCGAGGGCCAGCCGGCCGCCCGCGGCCGCCGCGGCGAGCGCCCGCAGGGTCCGCTGGCGGGCGGTGGTGAGCCCGAGGCCGTCCAGGTCGGCGTCGGCCAGTACCTCCGGGCCGGGAAACACCATGCGTGGCCCGGGACGCCCGGCGGGTGTGTCCGGCACGGCCTCAGGGGCCAGCGGGATGCCGTGCCGGGCGGCCAGCCGGCCCGCGAACGTGCTGGCCGCGGCCACGGAGACCTGCTGGCCGAGGACTGCGCGGACGGCGAGCTCGAACCCGTCGTAAGCGCCCGGCACACGCAGCCCGGGCCGGGCCGCCACCAGGGGGGCGATCAGGTCGTCGGTGGCCAGAGCGCTACCGATCGCCCCCGGATCGGCGTCGGCGTCGAGCAGCCGCCGGGCCCGGCCGACTACGGGCCCGATCGCCCCGAGCCCCGTGAGCCGGGCCCGGAGCAGCACGTGCCCCTGGCCCGGCCGCGGGATGAGCTCGATGACCCCCGGGCCCGCGGCGGTCCGCACGGTCCTGGCGTAGCCGTCCGCGGTGACCTGCTCCACCCCCGGGATGGCCCGCGCGGCCAGGAATCCCAGCCACGCCGCCGCGTCGAACGGCTCGCGGCAGGCCAGCCGGAGGCTCAGCCACGTGCCGCGGGATCCCGCCGCGTCCCGCGCGCCCAGGCTCCCGGGGCCGGTGCGCCAGGCCTTGGACCGCAGCTGCGAGGGGGTGCGCCCGGAGGATTCGCGGACGCTCGCGTTGAACTGGCGGATGCTGGAGAAGCCGCTGGCGAACGCGACCTCGGTGATCGGCATGGTGGTCTCGGCCAGCAGCCGCCGCGCGGTCTGCAGCCGCGCCGTCCTGGCCAGGGCCTGCGGCCCGGCGCCCAGCTCGGCCACGAGCAGGCGGTGCAGGTGCCGCTGGGTGACTGCGAGCCGGGCGGCCAGCCCGCTGATCCCGTGCGTGTCGGCGTACCCGTCCGTGATCAGCCGCACCGCCCGGGCGGCCAGGTCGGCCCGGACGTTCCACTCCGGCGACCCCGGGCTCGTCTCGGGGCGGCATCGCCGGCAGGCCCGGAACCCGGCCGCCTCCGCAGCCCCCGCGTGCACGAAGAACCGCATGTTCGCGCGGGCCGGGGTGCGGGCCGGGCAGACCGGGCGGCAGTAGATCCCGGTGCTGGTCACCGCGGTGAAGAAGCGGCCGTCGAACCGGGGGTCGCGGGCCACCACTGCCCGGTAGCAGGTGTCGGAGTCGAGCGTCATGCTCTGATTCAACGCCAGGCCAGCGACTGGCGCTGGCGGGAATCGGACGTTGTCACCGCGCCGCTGGCCGGCTCAGTCCCGGGTTAGCTGGGCCGCGGCCGGCCGTCGCGGCCGGCCGTCCCGGCAGGCTGAGAACGCGGGACAGTCTCAGGCCGGGCGCGCCGACCGGCGCCAGGCGCCGGGGCCGGGCCGCAGTGGAGGCCGCGTCAGCGCGGCGCGGTCCAGCCAGGCGGACCGGGCTGGCCGGACAGGCGGATGCGACGCTGCCGCCCGCTGGTGAACGGCCAGCTTGGCCACCACGACCGCGGTGAGCGCGGCCAGTTCCTCGGCGCTGGGGTGGCCTGACACCACAGAAAACAGCGGGTGCCCGCCCGGTTCGTCCGTCATGACCTGCCACTCCCGATGCCAAACTGGCGGCGGACCCGTTCCCAGAACGCGTCGCGCAGCCACTCCCGTGCCTCCTGGTAGGGCCGCAACGACGCGCCGAGTTCCTTCTCCGCCTCGACCAGCAGTTCCTTGTCGATGACGGGGGGCAGGATCGGCCCGGGCAGCAGGTCCCGGATGTTGTCCTCGCCACGGGTGAGTATCCACTTCTGGGCCACGTGCTCGCCGGCCTCTTCCACCCGCTGCCGGTCCGGGCCCAGCCTGCTGGGCAGTGGTGATTGACCCAGGGGCTGCTGGCCCAGCACGGGATGCCCCAGCCCTGGGTGGCTGAGAGAGGGCTGCTGGCTCAGGGACGGCTGGCCTGCGCCTGGCTGGCTGGGGGAAGTCGGGCCGAGGGAAGGGTGCGGAGCCGGGCGGTGCGCCGCCCGGACGCCGTGCCTGCGCTCGAAGAGCTGGGCGGGGGACGGGACACCGGCCGTCTGCGCGGCCGCCGCCGACTCGGGCGGGGGGATCCTGGTGAAGTAGGGCTCCAGGAAGGCCCGGTCGAGTACCTCCACGGTGTCGGACTCCCAGACCAGGCGCTCCGCCTGGTTTGTGCCGAACGGCGGCTCCACGCCCCACAGGTGCACCCGGACCCCGTACGCCTGGGCCGCCTCTACCGCCGGCACCATGTCCTCGTCGCCCGCCACCAGCACCGCGTCGGTGATCGCACGATGCCGGGCCAGCGCCTCCATATCCGCGCGGATCTGCGCGTCCACGCCCTTCTGCTGGCCGCGCGCGTTCAGGTTGCCCAGCCGCAGCTTGACCCGGGCCATCTGGGCGATCACCCGCTGGTCGATGGTGGGCACCCGGTCGCGGGCCGCGTCGTACCAGTAGACCCGGAGCAGCTCTCCCCGGACCAGGCCGTCGGCGTGCCGGGTGAGGGCCTGGATCAGCTTGTCCGTGTCGACCCGGTACTCGCGCCGTGAGCCGACGCTGAACAGTAGTTCCCCGGCTGCGGCGTAGATGTAGCCGACATCGATCATGATCGCGTAGCGCGCGAGCGACGGCAGCGGCGAGATGATGTCGGTCATGGCATTTTCGACTCTACTGCCGGGCCAGCCCCTCCCGGGGCGGAAGAAGACCGTGAGTTGATCGCTGTGTAGTCAATTGGCTACGGTGTGCCCTAATACTCCCCCGGGTCCTCATGCCCGCCGTCACAGGGTGCCTCATGCTCACAGGGGGATATTGCCGTGCTTCTTCGGCGGCATCGTCTGGCGTTTGGTGCGCAGCGTCCGCAGCGCCCGGGTGACCTGGGCCCGGGTCTCGGCCGGCCGGATCACCGCGTCCACGTAGCCGCGCTCGGCCGCGATGTACGGGTTGGCGAGCGTGTCCTCGTACTCCGTGACCCGCTGGGTGCGCAGCGCATCCGGGTCCTCAGCGCTGGCCAGTTCCCGCCGGTACAGGATGTTCACCGCGCCCTGCGCGCCCATGACCGCGATCTGGGCCGTGGGCCAGGCGAGGTTGATGTCCCCGCCGAGGTGCTTTGAGCCCATCACGTCGTAGGCGCCCCCGTACGCCTTGCGCGTGATCACTGTGATCTTCGGCACGGTGGCCTCCGCGTAGGCGTAGATGAGCTTGGCCCCGTGCCGGATGATGCCGCCCCACTCCTGGCCCGTGCCGGGCAGGAAGCCGGGCACGTCCACGAACGTCAGCACCGGGATGTTGAAGCAGTCGCAGGTCCGGACGAACCGTGCCGCCTTGTCCGAGGCGTCGATATCCAGGGTCCCGGCGAACTGCATCGGCTGGTTGGCCACCACGCCCACGCTGGTTCCCTCGACCCGGCCGAAGCCGACCACGATGTTCCGCGCGAAGCCGGCGTGGATCTCCAGGAACTCACCATCGTCGAGAATGCGGGTGATCACGTCGTGCATGTCGTACGGCTGGTTGGGCGAGTCCGGGATCAGCGTGTCGAGTTCGCCGTCGGCCTCGGTGAGATCCAGGGCGGCGTCGGGGTCGCCGGGCGGGGCCAGCACCGGGGCGTCATCGAGGTTGTTGGACGGCAGGTAGGACAGCAGGTCCCGGGCGAAGTCCAGGCAGTCGTCCTCGTCCTTGGCCTGGTAGTGGGCGACCCCGGACTTGGTGTTGTGCGCGCTCGCGCCGCCGAGGTCCTCGAAGCTGACTTCCTCCCCGGTCACCGTCTTGATCACGTCCGGGCCGGTGATGAACATATGCGAGGTGCCCTCGACCATCAGCGTGAAGTCGGTGATGGCCGGCGAGTACACGGCGCCGCCCGCGCACGGGCCCATGATCAGCGATACCTGGGGGATCACCCCGGACGCGGTGACGTTGCGGTAGAAAATCTCGGCGAACAGCCCGAGGGCGACCACGCCTTCCTGGATGCGCGCGCCGCCGCCGTCGTTGATGCCGATCAGCGGGCAGCCCGTCTTCAGCGCGTGGTCCATCAGCTTGACGATCTTCTCGCCGTAGACCTCGCCCAGCGACCCGCCGAACACGGTGAAATCCTGGCTGAACACGCAGACGGGGCGGCCGTCGATGGTGCCGTACCCGGTGACGACGCCGTCGCCGTAGGGCCGGTTCGCGGCGACCCCGAAGTCGGTGGCCCGGTGCCGGGCGAGCTCGTCGAACTCGCTGAACGAGCCGGGATCGAGCAGCTTATCCAGCCGCTCCCGGGCGGTCATCTTGCCCCTGGCGTGCTGATGCTCGACCGCGCGCGCAGAGCCCGCGTGGACCGCCTCGTCCCGGCGGCGCTGCAGATCCGCGATCTTGCCTGCCGTGGTGTGAGGGGCCGTGCCCTGGTCTGCGGGGCCGTCCTGGTCTGCGGGGCCGTCCTGGTCTGCGGTGCCGTCCAGATCTGCCGGGCCGTCCTGATCCGCGGGGCCGTCCTGATCCCGTCCGCTGCGGTCCTGAACTTCGCTGGTCATAGCGCACAGGGTAGCCGCCGCCCGCCCGGTGTCCGGCGGCGATGGCCGGGCGTGCCGCATGGCCCAGGGCGGACCGGGGGATTCCCGCCGGAAGCGAAGCGCCGTGCCTACGGTCCGCCAGGGCACCGGCCAGCCGCCGCGGCTGGTTCAGGGGACCCGGGTCCAGCGCGCGCACCTGGCCCACCTCCAGGACCAGTCGCTCCCATAGGCTGGCGCGGTGAGCCCGGAAACTGGCAGGAGCGAGACCGAGAGCCGCGATACGGCGCTGCGGGAGGCCGGCCGCCGCGCGGGCCCGTCCCGTGACAGCGACCGGCAGCAGCTGCCCGGGCGGATGCGCCGTGACGTCCGGCTGCTCGGCGACATGCTCGGCGAGGTGCTGCGCGACTCCGGTGGCCAGGGCCTGCTCGACGACGTGGAGCGGCTGCGCCAGGCGGTCATCGCGGCCCGGGCCAGCCACGGCTCCGCCGCAACCGCATCCCCCGCTTCCGGGGCCCCCGCTTCCGGGGCCGCCGCTCCTGGCTCCCCCGCCTCCGGCGCCGCTCCTGGCTCCCCCGCTTCCAGGGGCGCCGCTTCCACGGGCACCGCTTCCAGGGGCGCCCCTTCCGGCGGGCAGGCTTCCGCGGACCAGGGGGACCCGCATGCCGACCCGGCCGGGGACGAGATCGCGGCGATGGTGGCCAGCTGGCCCCTGGACCGTGCCGAGGCGGTGGCACGGGCCTTCACCGTCTACTTCCACCTCACGAACCTGGCCGAGGAACTGCAGCGAGTCCGCGCCCTGCGGGAGCAGGACAGCGGCGTGGCCCCGGTCCGCGAGTCGCTCGCGGCCTCGGTCGCGGAGTTCCGGCGTGAGCAGGGCCCCGGGCATCTCGACGACCTGCTCGCCCGGCTGCGCGTGCACCCGGTGCTCACGGCCCACCCCACCGAGGCCCGGCGGCGGGCCGTGGCCACGGCGCTGCGCCGCATCAGCGACCTGGTGACCACCCTGGACGACGACCGGCGTGGAGCGGCGGAGCAGGCCGACACCCGGCGCCGGCTCCGCGAGGAGATCGACCTGCTCTGGCGAACGTCGCAGCTCCGGGCCAGCGCCATGACGCCGATTGACGAGGTCCGCACCGTGATGGCCGCGTTCGACGAGACCATCTTCCAGGTGGTGCCCCAGGTGTACCGGGCCCTGGACGAGGCCCACCGGGAGGCGGAGCCCGGCCCGGGGGCCCCGGCGGTCCCGGCCTTCCTCCGTTACGGCAGCTGGGTAGGTGCCGACCGGGACGGCAACCCGTTCGTGACCGCCCAGGTGACCCGGGAAACCGCGGTTATCCAGGCCGAGCATGCGCTGCGCGCGGCGGAGAACGCCACTACCCGGATCGGCCGCGCGCTCACGGTGAACGCCGGCGCCGCGCCGCCGTCCCCCCGGTTCGCCGCGGCCCTGGAGGCGGCCGAGACGGCCCACCCTGAGCTGCTCGCCGACCTGGCGGCCCGCTCTCCGCACGAGCCATACCGGACGTACCTGCTCTACCTGGCCCGGCGGGTGGAGGCGACCCGGCTCCGGCACGCGGACCTGGCCTACCCCCGCGCCGCCGATTTCCTGGCCGACCTGCGGTTGGTGCAGGACTCCCTCGCTGCCGCGGGCGCGACCCGGCAGGCGTTCGGCGAGCTGCAGCAGCTGATCTGGCAGGCCGAGACGTTCGGGTTCCACCTGGCCGAGCTGGAGATCCGCCAGCACAGCGCGGTGCACGCCCGAGCGCTGCGTGAGGTCAGCGAGGGTGGCGCCGTGTCCGGCCAGACCTCCGAGGTACTGGCCACGTTCCGGGCCGCGGCCTGGATCCAGGACCGGTTCGGGTTCGAGGCGTGCCACCGTTACGTGGTCAGCTTCACCCGGTCGGCGGCGGACATCGCGGCCGTCTACGAGCTGGCCCGGCACGCGATGCGGAGCGGCCGGCCGCCGGTGCTGGATGTGGTCCCGCTGTTCGAGAGCGGTGAGGACCTGGACCACGCCTCCCGCGTGCTGGACGAGATGCTGGAGCTGGAGCCGGTCCGGGAGCGGCTTGCGGCGAACGGGCGGCGGCTGGAGGTCATGCTCGGGTACTCCGACTCGGCCAAGGAACTCGGCCCGGTGGGCGCCACCCTCCGGCTGTTCCGCGTCCAGGAGCAGCTGGCCCGGTGGGCCGCCCATCACGATGTGAGGCTGACCCTGTTCCACGGCCGGGGCGGCGCGCTGGGCCGCGGCGGCGGCCCGGCTGGCCGGGCGGTGCTGGCCCAGGCCCCGGGGTCGGTGGACGGCCGGCTCAAGGTCACCGAGCAGGGCGAGGTGATCTTCGCCCGGTACGCGAACCCGGTCATCGCCCAGCGTCACCTGGAGCAGGTGACCTCGGCCGTGCTGCTCGCCTCCTCGCCCGTGGTCGGCGAGCGGAACGCGGCCGCCGCCCGGCGGTTCCGGCCGGTGGCCGACCGGATGGAGTCGGCCGCGCTGCGCGCCTACCGGGAGCTGGTCGAGGCACCGGGATTCGCCGAGTGGCTGGCCAAGATAAGTCCGTTGGAGGAAATCAGCGGGCTGCGGATCGGATCGCGGCCGGCCCGCCGGGGTGCCGGCGTGGTCGGCCTGGACGACCTGCGCGCGATCCCCTGGGTCTTCGCCTGGGCCCAGACCCGGCTGAACCTGCCCGGCTGGTACGGCCTGGGCAGCGGCCTGGCCGCCGCGGCGGCCGCGCCCGGCACGCTGACCGAGGTCCGCGAGGCCTACCTGGGCTGGCCGCTGCTGGCGGTGCTGTTCGACGGGGCGGAGATGAGCCTGGCCAAGACCGACCGCCGGATGGCGGCCCGGCACCTGGCCCTGGGCGGGCGTGACGACCTGGCGGGCATGGTGCTGGCCGAGTACGACCTGACCCGGCGGCTGGTGCTGGAGGTGACGGGCCACGACCGGTTGCTGGCCGACCGGCTCGTGCTGTCCCGGGCGGTCGCGCTGCGTGATCCGTACGTTGATGCGCTGTCTTACCTGCAGCTGCGCGCGCTTACCGAGCTCCGGGCGCTGCCCGGGCCGGCAGCGGGGCCGGATCCGGCCCCCCCGCACGGGGGCGGTGCGCCGGCGGACCGGCCCGCAGGGGGCCGGGAGCTCGTGGGGGACGCGGAGCTCGCGGGCCGCCGCGAGCAGCTGCACCGGCTCCTGCTGCTGGCGGTCAGCGGCGTCGCCGCGGGCCTGCAGAACACCGGCTGACCGTCCCGCTCAGCCCGCGAACGTCCACTCAGGCCGCGTCCCACGACCCTGGGCCAGCCGCACCAGTCCGGCGCAGGGCGGGCGGCTGACCGCCGGGTTCAGCGGGCGGAAGCGGCGGCCAGCTCGGCGCGGCGCCTGCGGTGCGCGGGAGCGCACGGATACTCGGCATCAGTGCCGTCCCCGGCCAGCAGCCCGCTGATCGCGGTCCGGGTTTCCTCGTCGGCGGGCGTGTACACGACCATCCGGGTGCAGGGCACCGCCAGCACCCCGAGGCTGGTGCTCGTCATGGCCAGCCGCGGGTAGGCCGGGTGCCGGAAGATCTTCAGGTAGGTGACCGGGCTGGCCACGTCATGCTCGTCCCAGAGCCGGGCGAAGTGCGGGCTGACCGCCTGGAGGCCGCTGATGAAGCCGGTCCACGCGGGCTCGCCGACGTGCCGCCCGTAGTTGCTGCGGAACTGCGCGACCAGGCGGGCCAGCTGCTCGTGCCGGGTGACGTAGGGGTGGCAGCAGTCGGGAAGGGTGAAGTTCAGCCACAGGATGTTGCGCTCGCCGGGCCGGGCGCCGACGACACCGGGCCACAGGACGGCGTACGCCTCGTTCCAGCCGAGCAGGTCATACCGCTCGTTCATGACGCAGGCAGGCAGCGGCACCAGGCTGTCCATGATGCCCTGGACGTCGGCGGGCACCTGCTCGCAGGCACTTCCCGCCGCGCCTGCCGTGGCGGCGGCGTCGGCCACGTCGGCCAGCCGGTACAGGTGCTGCCGCTCGGCCTGATCGAGCCGGAGGGTCTGGGCGACCGCGCCGAGAACCTGGGCGCTGGCGTTGATCGGGCGGCCCTGCTCGAGCCAGGTGTACCAGGTGACGCCCACCCCGGCCAGCTGGGCGACCTCTTCCCGGCGCAGGCCGGGAGTGCGGCGGCGCAGCCCGGGCGCGAGCCCCGCCTGCTCGGGGGTGATCCGCTCCCGGCGGCTGCGCAGGAACGCGGCCAGCTCGGCGCGGCGCGACCCGTTGGCGGTCGTGGTCACGGTGGTCATAACCTCATCATGCCGGGGACGGGAGCCTGGTGCCAGGTGCTGTTGGTACCAGGATAAATAGGCTCCTGGTACCCGGATAACGGCCCGGGCATGCTCGGGGGCATGACAGACCTCTCAACCGTAACCCGCGCCCCCGGACGGGATGACCACCGTGCCGGGGTCCGCCGCGCGGGCCGCGCGGGCGGGCGGGCCCCGCGCCGACCCGCCGCGCCGCGCGCGCTGCTCGCCATCGTCCTCACCGGGCAGTTCATGGCCGTCCTGGATGCCTCCGTGGTCAATGTCGCGGCCCCCGCCATCCACGACGAGCTGCACGCCTCCGGGGCGGGGCTGCAGCTTGTCATTGCCGGATATGTCATCACCTACGCGGTCCTGCTGGTCACCGGGGCCCGGCTCGGCGACATCGTGGGGCACCGCCGGATGTTCCTGGCCGGGCTGGGCCTGTTCACCCTGGCCTCGCTCGGCTGCGGCCTGGCCGCCACCACCGGCATGCTCGTCGCCCTGCGCTTCATCCAGGGGGCCGGGGCCGCGGCCATGATCCCGCAGGTGCTCAGCCTGATCCAGCGCACGTTCACCGGGACAGCCCGGGCCGGCGCGATGCGGCTGTACGCCGCGGTCATCGCCGGGGGCGCCGTCGCCGGGCAGATCGCCGGCGGCCTGCTGGTGACGGCGAACCTGTTCGGCAGCGGCTGGCGGGCCGTGTTCCTCGTCAACGTCCCGATCGGCGCGGCCCTGCTGGCCACCGGAGCGCGAATGCTGCCGCACGGTGCCGCGGACCGCGGCCGCGGCCTGGACCCCGCCGGGCTGGCGCTGCTCATCCCCGCCGCGGTGGCCCTCGTGCTGCCGCTGGTCCTCGGCCAGCCCGAGCACTGGCCTGCATGGGGCTGGGCCTGCCTCGCCGGGAGCGCGCTGCTGTTCGGGCTGTTCGCCATCGTCGAGCGCCGGGTGGCGGCCCGCGGCGGGTCGCCGCTGATCCCCGGGCGGGTGCTGAGCCTGCCAGGGGTCACCCTGGGCGTGGCGGCGCTGTTCGTGACGATGGCAGTGTTCGGCGGGTTCTTCTTCGCGCTGGCGCTGCACCTGCAGGGCGGGCTGGGCGACACCCCGCTGCGGGCCGGGCTCATCTTCGCCCCGTCCGCGGCGACGTTCGCGCTGGTCAGCCTCAACTGGCAGCGGCTGCCCCGGCAGCTGCACGGCGCCGTGATCATCGCCGGCTTCGCCGCCTACGCGGCGGGCCTGCTGTGGATGGCCGTCCTGCTGCACGGCGGCGGGACCGGCGGCGTGGCGCTGTACCTCGCCCTGGGCCTGACCGGCGCCGGGATGGCCGCCGCGTTCAGCCCGCTGATGACCGCGGTGCTGATGCAGGTGCCGGTCACCGACGCAGCCGACGCCACCGGGGTGGTCGTCACCGTCAACCAGCTGGCCATCGTGATCGGCGTGGCCACGTTCGGCACGCTGTACCTGAACCAGGCGGGGCAGCTGCCAGACGGGGCGCAGCACACGGCGTTCCGCCTGGCGTCCGCGCACGCGGTCGCGCTGACGTTCGCGGTCCTGGCCGCCGCGGCGCTGGCGGGCGGGGTCCTGGCCCTGGTCCGGGCGCTGGGCGCCCGCCCGGGCGCTGGGCGGCCGTCCCGGGCGGGCGCGGGTGAGCGGGGTGCCCGTCCCGGGCGGGTGCCCGCCCCGGGCGGGCGCCGGTGAGCGGGGTGCCCGTCCCGGGCGGGCGCCGGTGAGCGGGGTGCCCGCCAGGGCCGATACCCCCGCGGGGGAGCGCCCGGCCGGCGGTGGTGCCACGCTCGCGGGGGAGCGCCTGCCGGCGGTGGCGCCGCGCTCGCGGGGGAGCGCCTGCCGGCGGTGGCGCCGCGCTCGCGGGGGGAGCGCCCGGCCGGCGGTGGCGCCGCCGTGGACGCGTAGCGGCGGGCTCACCGGGTTGAACGCTGACGGGAATGGCCGTTATCGCAGCCATTCCCGTCCCAAAAAACCCACGAGCCCCACAACCCACAAGCCCCGTTGGTGATCAAACGATTGGTGGTGCCAGGGCACCACCAATCGTTTGATCACGAAGCCGCCTGTTACCCGTGGGGCTGGTGGGGATGTGGTGATGAGTGAGTGGGTGGGCGTTGGAGGCTGGCGGCGCCGGCCTGCTTGGCGCGGGCCGCCTGGGCCGCCTCGGACCGCCTGGGCGGCCTCGCCCGCCTGGGCCGCCCAGGTCGCCTGGGCCGCCTGGGCCGCCTCGGGTCGCCTGGGTCGCCTCGGCCACCGCCTCCCGCTCGGCGTCGGTGAGATCCCGCTGCACCACGGAACGGACGCCGGCCTTGCCGGTCACCGAGGTATTTCGGAGGGGGGAGGGGCCCCGGCGGCGTGGGTGGGGCGGTCGGGGTGCCCGGGTGGCCTGGGATCATGGGACGTCATGGCTCCCAGTGATGCGGCTCCTCCTGCCGGGGCACCGCCGCGGCCGCCGCTCGACACCGCTGCCCTCAACGCCAGCCTGGTCTGCCCGGGGGGTCTGTGGCGGGAGATCCGGGTGACCGCGGAAACCGGCTCGACCAACGCCGACCTGCTGCACGAGGCCCGGGCGGGGGCAGCTGAGGGGCTGGTCCTGGTGGCGGAGACGCAGACCGCTGGCCGGGGCCGGCTCGGGCGGTCGTGGTCGAGCCCGCCGAGGGCCGCGCTGGCCTGCTCGGTGCTGCTCCGCCCGGTGGCCGTGCCGCCGGCCGCCCGCGCCTGGCTGCCGCTGCTCACCGGGATCGCGGTCGCGGCCGCGCTGCGCGCCGGGGCGGGCGTCGCCGCCGGGCTGAAGTGGCCGAACGACGTGCTCGTGGGGGACAGGAAGATCGCCGGGATCCTCGCCGAGGCGCACGGCGACGCGATCGTGGTCGGCGTCGGGCTCAACGTCACGCTCACCGCGGCGGAGCTGCCGGTGCCCACGGCGACCTCGCTGCTCCTGGAGGACGCGGCCTGCCTGGACCGGGAACGGGTGCTGGAGGACGTGCTCACCGAGCTGGCCGCCCGGTACACGGCGTGGGCCGCGGCACCAGCGGCGCCAGCGGCACCCCCGGCACCCCCGGCATCAGCGGCACCAGCGGCATCCCCGGCATCAGCGGCACCCCCGGCGCTCGCGGCACCCGCGGCGGCTGGCGCCGGCACCCGCGCCCTGCGCGCGGAATACCTGCGCTGGTGCGTCACGGTTGGCCGCAAAGTCCGGGTGGAGCTGCCTGCCGGGCCGCCGCTCACCGGCATGGCGGCCGACGTGGACGAGACCGGCCGGCTGGCCGTCCGGACCGGCTCAGGCATCACTATGGTCGGCGCGGGAGACATCGTGCACGTCCGCTGACATCCCGGCGTCCGCCGGGCCCCGTCTCATGCCACGATGTCCGCTATGAGCATGGAAAGCCAGCTCTCCGGCGGGGAGCGGAGCGTGCTGACTCTGCACCCGCACTGGAAGTCGCTGCTGCGGCCCGCCGTGCTCCTGCTCGTGGTGATTGCCGCCGCGGTGGCGCTGCTGATCGTGATCCCGCCGGGCCGCCTGGCCGCTCCCGGCCGGATCGCGGTCGGGGTGCTGGCCCTCGTCCTGGCCGTGGCGGCCTTCGGCGTCCCGTTCCTGCGCTGGCAGACCACCACCTACCGGCTCACGACCCGGCGGCTCAGCCTGCGCCGGGGCATCCTGACCCGGTCGGGCCGGGACTTCCCGCTCATCCGGATCAGCGACGTCTCGTTCTCCCAGGGCCCCATCGACCGCCTGCTGGGCTCCGGCCGGCTGGTGGTGGAGTCCGCCGGCGAGCACGGCCAGCTGGTGCTGAGCGAGATCCCCGACGTCCAGGAGGTCCAGGCCACGCTGTTCCAGCTGGTCGGGGACGAGCATCAGCGGCTGGCCCGCGAGGAACAGTAGGCGGCCGCATCCCGGGAATGGCCGGCAACCACGGGGCACCGGCGAGCCCGCACCGGCTGACGGGTTAGCCTGCGCTCATGGATGGCATAGACCTCCGCAGGCACACGATCGGCCGTGGCCCGGTCGCCGAGATCGTGCTCGACCGGCCCGAGGCCCTGAACGCGCTGAACACCGTGATGCTGGTCCGCTTCGCGCAGACCTGCGCCGAGCTGGTGCCGGACAGCGGGGTGCGCGCGGTCGTGCTGACCGCGACCGGGGACCGCGCCTTCTGCGTCGGCGCCGACCTCAAGGAACGGCAGCTGATGACCGACGCCCAGTGGCTGGCGCAGCGGCAGGTGTTCCGAACCGCGTTCGGCGAGCTGCTCCGCCTGCCACAGCCGGTCATCGCGGCTGTGCAGGGGTACGCGCTCGGCGGCGGCTGCGAGCTGGCGCTGAGCTGTGACCTGGTGGTGGCCGACGAAACCGCCCAGTTCGGCATGCCGGAGACCACGGTCGGCCTGGTACCGGGCTGCGGCGGTACCCAGCTGTCCATGCGCCGGCTCGGCGTGGGCCGGGCCGCCGACCTGCTGCTCACCGGCCGCCGGGTAAACGCCGCCGAGGCGGAGCGGATCGGGCTGGCCGACCGGCTGGTGCCCGCCGGGACCGCCGCCGCCACCGCGCTGGAGATGGCCGGCGCGATCGCGGCCAATTCCCCGGTCGCCGTGCGGGCCGCCAAGCGGGCCATGCGCCAGGGCTGGGGGGTTGGGCTGGCCGCGGCGCTGGACATCGAGGACGCCGCCTGGCGGACCGCCGCCCTGTCCGCTGACCGGCGTGAGGGCATCGCGGCCTTCAACGAGAAACGCGATCCCGTATGGCCGGGCGAATGAGCCCGGCCACCCCCGGACCGTTCTGCCCGCGGACCACGGAGGCCATGGCATGACCGATCTGCCCGGGCGCATTTCGTTGCGTGAAGTAGGGCCGCGCGACGGCCTGCAGAACGAGGATCCGGTGCCGACCGGGGCGAAGATCGAGCTGATCAACGCCCTCTCCCGGACCGGGGTGTCCCGGATCGAGGCCGTCTCGTTCGTGCGCCCGGACGCGATCCCGCAGATGGCCGACGCCGACCAGGTCTGGGGCGGGATCACGCGGGCCCCCTCGGTCCGCTACTCGGCGCTGGCCCCGAACCTGCGCGGTGCGCGGCGGGCACTGGACTCGGGGTTCACGGAAGTCGAGGTCGTGGTGTCCGCGTCGGACACGCACAACCGGCGGAACGTGAACCGGGGGACAGCGGAGTCCCTCGATGACATCGCGGTGATCCTCGGCGAGGCGCACGAGCGGGGGGCCACCGGCCAGGTGGTCGTGGCCACCGCGTGGGGCTGCCCGTACGAGGGTGACGTGCCGGTGAGCCGGGTGCTGGCGGTGGCCGGCCGGGCATTGGCAGACGGGGCCGATTCGATCTCGTTCGGGGACACCACCGGGATGGCCACGCCGCGCCGGGTCAGCGAGCTTGTCGGGGAGTTCCGCTCGGCGTATCCGGACGTCCCGCTGAACCTGCACTTCCACAACACCCGGGGCACCGGCCTGGCCAATGTCCTGGCCGCACTGGAGCTGGGCGTGGACGACTTCGACGCGTCGGTCGGCGGGCTCGGCGGCTGCCCGTACGCCCCCGGCGCCACCGGCAACATCGCCACCGAGGAACTCGTGCACATGGTCGAGGACATGGGCGTGGCGACGGGGGTGGACCTGGAGGCGATGATCGACGCCGCCGCCGAGGCTGAGCAGATCATCGGCCGGCAGCTTCCGTCCCAGGTCCTGCGGGCCGGCCCCCGCACCCGCACGATCCCGCTGTGATGGCCAGGCCGGTTTTTCCCCAACGGTCTGACCGGCCGGCCCGGCTGCGCCCCGTGCTCGCCGGGCCGGCCGGGGCCGGGACGGCCCGGGGCGGCGGGGTACGCTCCCCAGGTGGCTGAACAGCACCCGGCGGGACAGCAAGAGGCGGGGCACCCGGACGCCGCCGCCCCGGGACTGGCCGGGACCCGGGCGCGGATCGAGCGGGGCGGCGCCCCCCGGTACCACCAGTCCGCCGCCGAGGCCGGCAAGCTGTTCGCCCGGTCCAGGATCGCCTGCCTGGCCGACGAGGGCAGCTTCACCGAGGACGGCCGGTACGCCAACGCCCTGGCCGACGGGCTGCCCGCCGACGGGGTGATCACCGGGACCGCGCTGGTGGACGGGCGGCCGGTGGCGCTGATGGCCAACGACTCCACGGTCAAGGCCGGCTCGTGGGGCGCCCGCACGGTCGAGAAGATCATCAGGATCATCGAGAAGGCCTACGCCGACGGCCTGCCCATGATCTACCTGGTCGACTCGGCGGGTGCGCGGATCACCGACCAGGTCGACATGTTCCCGGGCCGGCGCGGGGCGGGGAAGATCTTCCACACCCAGGTGCGGGCGTCCGGGGCCATCCCCCAGGTGTGCGCATTGTTCGGGCCGTCGGCGGCCGGCGGGGCCTACATTCCCGCGTTCTGCGACTTCGTGGCCATGGTGGACGGCAACGCGTCGATGTACCTGGGCAGCCCGCGCATGGTCGAGATGGTGGTCCGGGAGAAGACAACGCTGGAGGAGATGGGCGGGGCGCGGATGCACTGCACGGTGTCCGGGTGCGGCCATTACCTCGCGCCGACCGAGCACGACGCGCTGGACGCGGTCCGCCAGTACCTGTCCTACCTGCCCGCCAACTGGGAGCAGCGGCCGCCGTCCGGTCCCGCGGGGCAGCCGGAGCCCGCCGACCTGGCCGCGCTCATCCCGCAGAGCGAGCGGCAGGCGTTCGACATGCGCCGCTTCGTCCGGGGGCTGGTGGACGAGGGCTCCTTCTTCGAGATCCACGCGCTCTGGGCGCGGGAACTGACCATCGGGTTCGCCCGGCTGGCCGGCCAGGTGACCGGGGTGGTCGCGAACAACCCGATGTTCAAGGGTGGCGTGCTGTTCGTCGATTCGGCGGACAAGGCGACCCGGTTCATCCAGCTCTGCGACGCGTTCAACGTGCCGCTGCTGTTCCTGGCGGACGTGCCCGGCTTCATGGTGGGCACGGCCGTGGAGAAGCAGGGCATCATCCGGCACGGGGCCAAGATGATCAGCGCGGTGGCCGAGGCGACGGTGCCCAAGATCTGTGTCGTGGTGCGCAAGGCGTACGGGGCCGGCCTGTACGCGATGGCGGGGCCCGGCTTCGAGCCGGACGCCACGATCGCCCTGCCCTCGGCCAAGATCGCCGTGATGGGCGCCGACGCGGCCGTCAACGCCGTCTACTACAACAAGCTGGCTGCGCTGGCCGACCCGGGCGACCGGGAGCGGGAGACGGAGCGGCTGCGCGCCGAGTACGAGGCCGACATCGACGTGCTCAGGCTGGCCAGCGAGCTGGTCATCGACGACGTCGTCCCACCGGGAGAGCTGCGCGCGGAGCTGATCCGCCGGTTCGCGGCCGCCGCGGGCAAGGACCGCGCCTTCTCACGGCGGCGCCACGGCGTCACCCCCGTGTGATCAGATCGCGCCTGGCCGGAGCCTCGGATGACCAGACCCCCGCATGACCAGTGCTTGACCAGTTCGCCCCCTGCCGGGCGGTTGGGCCGTAATCCCCGGTGTGCCGGCCATCGATCTACGCGGCGTTACGGAGAAGCACGGTCTTCCACGCCGTAGCATCTGACCATGACCTGTGTTCTGCTCGCTGAGGATGACACGTCCATCTCGGAGCCGCTCGCCCGGGCACTGCGACGCGAGGGGTACGACGTCGACGTGTCGGCGGACGGTCCGGGGACGCTCGAGGCGGCCCTGGCCGGGGGGATCGACCTGATCGTGCTCGACATCGGGCTGCCCCGGCTGGACGGCCTGGAGGTGTGCCGTCGGCTGCGGTCCGACGGGCAGACCGTGCCCGTGCTGATCCTCACCGCCCGGGCGGATGAGGTGGACACCGTGATCGGCCTCGACGCGGGGGCCGATGACTACGTGACGAAGCCGTTCCGGCTGGCTGAGCTGCTGGCCCGGGTCCGCGCGCTGCTGCGGCGCGGCACTCCGGAGACCAGCGTCGTGCAGGGCGTCCGGGTCGATGGGGACGCCCGGCGGGCCTGGATCGGCGACACGGAACTCGAGCTCACCACGAAAGAGTTCGACCTGCTGAGCGTGCTGGTCAGTGAGGCGGGGAAGGTGGTCACCCGTGAGCAGATCATGCGGGAGGTCTGGGACAGCAAGTGGTGGGGATCCACGAAGACCCTGGACATGCACATCTCGTGGCTGCGCCGCAAGCTCGGCGATGACGCGCACAACCCGCGCTACATCACCACGGTCCGGGGCGTGGGCTTCCGTTTCGAGCGAGGGGACTGACCACCTCCGGGTGGCCGGTCACTGACCCATGCGCCGCCGCCTTCTCGTCTCCACGCTCGTGGTGGCAGTGACGGCTGTTCTCCTGCTGGGCCTGCCGCTGGCCTTCGTGTTCAGCCGGCTGGAGATCAGTGCCGCGGACCGGCAGGTGCAGCGGGACGCGACCACCGTGGCCAGGACGCTGCAGGACCGGGTGAATGCCGGGCTGCCCGCCGCCGTGTCCGAGGCGGCCGCCGCGGCCCGCTCACTCCCGGACCGTTACATCAACGTGCGCGAGTACGGGGAGTCGGAGTTCACCCTCGGGGACCGCCCCGAGCAGGGGACCGCCATCATCAGGCAGGCGGTGACCAGGGACTTCCGGGTGACCGTGGCCGCCGACACCTCGGTCGCGTACGGCCGGCTGACCGAGGCCCTGGCCCTGATCGGCGCGCTGGCGCTGGCCGCGGTGGCGGTGGCGGTGGCCCTGGCCATCCTGCAGGCGCGGCGGCTGACCCGGCCGCTGGAAGAACTCGCCAGCGCGGCCGACCGGCTCGGCGTGGGGGACGCCCGCCCGCTGGGCCGCCGGTACGGGGTGGCCGAGCTGGACCGGCTGGCGGAAGGCCTGGACGGGTCCGCGCGGCGCATCACCGACCTGCTGTCCGCGGAACGCGACTTCGCCGCGGACGCCTCCCACCAGCTGCGGACCCCGCTGACGGCGCTGTCGATGCGGCTGGAGGAGATGATCGCGGCGGCCGGGGACCCCGAGGTGGTCCGCGAGGAGGGAGCCGCGGCGCTGGCCCAGACCGAGCGGCTCGCCGAGGTGGTCAGCCAGCTGCTGGGCCGGACCCGGCGGGCGGCCCGCGGGGTGCCGTCGCTGCTGGCCATCGACGACGTGATCGCCCAGCAGGTCATCGAGTGGGACCCGGCGTTCCGCCGGGCCAACCGCAAGCTGGAGGTGGCGGGGGAGAAGGGCCTGTCCGCCTACATCTCGGCGGGGGCGCTGAGCCAGGTGATCGCCACCCTGCTGGATAACGCGCTGGTGCACGGGGCGGGCACGGTCACCATCCGGACGTCGCGGACCCCCAAGTCGGTGGTGGTCGAGGTCCGGGACGAGGGCAAGGGCGTCCCGCACGAGCTGGTCCCGCGCATCTTCGAGCGGAACGTCAGCGGCCGGCCCGGCGGCACCGGGCTGGGCCTGGCGCTGGCCAGGGACGTGGCCACTGCGGACGGGGCCAACGTGGTCCTGGTCCGGCCGCGGCCCGCGGTGTTCGCGGTGTTCCTGCCCCGCGGGCTGCGCGGGGTGGATGAGACGCCGGTGGTGACTGGGCCGGCTTAGCCCCGGGAGGCTTAGCCCGGGGGCGGGGCGGGGCGGGCCTGCCGGACCGCTGGCTGTCCTTCGCTTTTAGATGGTTCCGCTGGTTCGGACCCCGCTGTCGGGCTGAGGGCTGGGGTGGGCCGGCGGTACGCCTGCGGTCCGGCCGGCCCACCCCACCCTGCGCCAGCGTCATCCATCAGCGCCGGCCGGGCCACCCGCCCGCGTTAGGTTGCTGAGGCCAGGGCGGGGGTGCGGCGGCGGTCGGTTAGGGCGTGCCAGGTCAGGTAGATGACGGCGGTGATGAGGAAGCCGGCCTCGAAGGTCAGGTCGCCGACCGACGGGACGTGCTTCGGCACGATGCCGACGTACTCGGTCTGGTTCGAGAACAGGATGATCGACACCACCACGCCGACCAGCATGGCCACCGGCCCGGCCCAGTTGGAGTACTTGGTGTCGAACAGCACCGCTTCCAGCTCCCGCGGGTGCTGGCGGCGGCGCAGGAACTGGTCGCAGAACATCACGGCCAGCCACGGGGCGATCCAGTAGGCGATGACGAGCAGGAAGTCGTTGTACTTGGCCCCCGCGTCGTGCAGCCCGGTGAGCGCGACGATGAAGCCGATCACGCCGAACACGCCGGCCACGATGGCCCGGCGCAGCTTCAGCGGGAGCCTGATACCCATCGCGGTGAACGACAGCGCGCCGGAGTAGATGTTCAGCACGTTCGCGGCGATGGCGCCGAGCGCGATGGCCAGCAAGGTGAGGTCGGCCAGGGCGGTGGGCAGGTGGCCGGTGAACGCACCGGTGGGGTTGGTGTTGATGGCGCCGATGCCGGTCACGGTGGCCGACGCGGCCCCGGCCGCCTCGAGCAGGACGCAGGACACGAATACCCCGAGGCCGCTCCACAGGGCCACGGCCTTCTTGCTCGTGTCCGGCGCGAAGTAGCGGGTGTAGTCGGCCGCGTACGGGTTCCAGCCCACCGCGTAGCCGAACGCCGCCCCCAGCGTGATCAGGAAGCCGCCGATCCCGCCGCCGTGCGACGGCGCGCCGGGGCTGGACTTGGCGAAGATCCAGCACACGGCGACCAGGAAGATGATGGCCAGCACCGGGAACGCGTACCGCTCGAACGCGTGCACCAGGTTGTGCCCGAAGAACGCGATCACCAGCTGGATCGCCACGATGATGACCAGGCAGAGCGGCTTGGGCAGGTGGGTCAGCGTGTTCAGCGCGAACGTGCCGCTGACGCTGTTCACCGCGAACCAGCCGATCCCGGCGGTGATCGCGTTCAGCCCGGCCGGGAGCGCGTTCCCCCAGTAGCCGAAGCCGAGCCGGGACAGCACCATCTGCGGCACGCCGTACTGCGGCCCCCGGGCGGACAGCGCGCCCTGGGTGACCGAGCCGATCCCGGTGCCGATCACGATGGCCAGCAGCGCCTGCCAGAAGTTCAGGCCGAAGAACGCGACGCCGATGACGCCGACGAACACGGTGGCGAACTCGAAGTTCGGCGAGGTCCAGGTCCAGAACAGCTGCAACGGCTTGCCGTGCCGCTCGTTCAGCGGGATGAACTCGGCCCCGCCGGGCTCGACGGCGGCGACCTTCGTGCCGTAGGTGCCTTCCCGGATCACCACACCGGGGGGCGGTTCAGCCTCCAGGACCCGACTCATCTGGTGCTCAGGTGCCGCCATCTACTTGCTCCTTCGGGGGGTCGCACGTCCGGTGTTCCGGCCGCCGCTCCGGCAAACGCCCTGATGATAAATCGCACTATGACCGGGAGTTGTTTCGGGTGCGTTAAATCGCCGGCGGCCTGCCGGTGGCGTCTGTGACGTCCGCGGCCCGGCGGGACGGGCCGGAGGCCGATGGGCGGGTCCGGTGAAGGAGGCCCAGGGTGCGGGGTGCGCGGCCGCCCTCGTAGGCTACGGCGGGTGAGCGATCAACGGCACGCCAGCCCCCCGGCTCCGGTCGTGGGCATGGTCGGTGCCGGGCAGCTGGCCCGGATGACCTACCAGGCGGCGATACCGCTGGGTATCGGGTTCCGGGTGCTGGCCGACCGGCCGGACGACAGCGCCGCCCTGGTCTGCCCCGCCGTCACGCTGGGGGACTACCACCGCCTGGATGACCTGCTGGCTTTCGCCGCCGGGTGCGACGTGCTGACCTTCGACCATGAGCACGTTCCCGGCGAGCACCTGGCCGCGCTGGCCGGGGCGGGGGTAACGCTGGCCCCCGGCGGGAGTGCGCTCCGCTACGCGCAGGACAAGCTGGCCATGCGCGATGAGCTCACCCGGCTGGGCGCGCCGTGCCCTCGCTACGCCCCCGTGAGCGGCCCGCAGGACGTGGCCGCGTTCGCCGCTCAGCGCCGGCTGGCCGGTGGTGCTGAAGGCGGTCCGCGGCGGCTACGACGGCCGCGGCGTCTGGGTGTGCGACGGGCCGGACCAGGCGGCTGAGGTGCTCGGGTACGGGGTGGCCCTGCTCGCTGAGGAGTATGTCCCGTTCGCCCGTGAGCTGGCCGCGCTGGTCGCCCGGTCCCCGCACCGGCAGGGCGCGGCGTACCCGGTCGTCCAGACCGTGCAGCGCGACGGGGTCTGCCGCGAAGTGCTCGCGCCTGCGCCCGGCCTGGACCCGGTGCTGGCCGAGGAGGCCCAGCGGCTCGCCCTGGAGCTCTCGGACGTGCTGGGGGTGACCGGCCTGCTGGCGGTGGAACTGTTCGAGACCCCGCGTGGCCTGCTGGTGAATGAGCTGGCCATGCGGCCGCACAACAGCGGCCACTGGACCATCGAGGGGGCCAGGACCTCCCAGTTCGAGCAGCATCTGCGGGCCGTGCTGGACCTGCCCCTCGGCGTGCCGCAGCCCGCCGCGCCGCAGGTGGTCATGGCCAACGTGTTCGGGGCCGCGGACCTGGCCGGGAGTGCGGGACCGGACATATACGACCGCTACATCCACGTGATGGCGGCCGACCCGGGGGTGAAGGTGCACATGTACGGCAAGGAGCCCCGGCCCGGCCGCAAGATCGGCCACGTCACGGTGGCGGGCACCGACGTCGCGTCGCTCCGCGACCGGGCCACCCGGGCGGCCAGTTACCTGGGGACCGGCAAGGAGGCGGGCGAGTGAGGGAGCTGGAGGGGCCGCTGGTCGGCCTGGTCATGGGCAGCGACTCCGACTGGCCGGTGATGCAGGCTGCCGGGGTGGTGCTGGACGAGTTCGGTGTGGCGTACGAGGCGGACGTGGTGTCTGCGCACCGGATGCCCCACGACATGATCCGGTACGGGAGCGAGGCCGAGGGCCGGGGGCTCCGGGTGATCATCGCCGGGGCAGGCGGTGCGGCGCACCTGCCGGGCATGCTGGCCGCGGTGACCCCGCTGCCGGTGATCGGCGTCCCGGTGCCGCTGAAGTACCTGGACGGCCTCGACTCGTTGCTGTCCATCGTGCAGATGCCCGCCGGTATCCCCGTGGCTGCGGTCGCGGTCGGCGGGGCCCGAAACGCGGGCCTGCTCGCCGTGCGCATCCTCGGCGCCGGTGACGGCACGCTCCGGGCCAGGATGACAGCCTTCCAGGAGCGGCTGCGCGAAGAGGCGGAGGCCAAGGGCGCGGTGCTGCGCGGCGAGGCGGGAGCCAAGGGCGCGGCGCTGCGCGGCGAGGCGGAGACCAGAGGGGCGTTGCCGCGCGACACGCGCTCTGACCAGGCGGACGGCTGAAGGGGCCCTTCGTCGCTGGCCCCGGCCACGCGGGCCTACTATCGGGTAATGATCTCTGACTTTCCTGCTTTCGCGCTCACCGAGGAGCATGAGGCTCTCCGTGAGGCCATCCGGGAGCTGGCCGATGACAAGATCGCGCCGCGGGCTGCCGAGGTCGACGAGACTGCGGAGTTCCCCTGGGATGCCTTTGAGGCCCTGGCCAAGAACGATTTCGCGGCGGTGCACATCCCCGAGGCCTACGGCGGGGCAGGCGCGGATGCGATCGCGACCGCGATCGTGATCGAAGAGGTCGCGCGGGCCTGTGCGGCCTCGTCGCTGATCCCGGCGGTGAACAAGCTGGGCACCATGCCGCTCCTGCTGGCCGGGTCCGAAGAGCTCAAGCAGCGCTACCTGCCGCCGGTCGCGCGGGGCGAGGCGATGTTCTCCTACGCGCTGTCCGAGCCGGAGGCCGGCTCGGATGCGGCCGCCATGTCGACGCGCGCCGTCCGCGACGGTGACCGTTTTGTCCTCAACGGCACCAAGCGCTGGATCACGAACGCCGGGGTGTCGCAGTACTACACGGTCATGGCCGTGACCGACCCGTCGGCCGGGGCGGGCGGGATCTCCGCGTTCGTGGTGGAGAAGGACGATCCCGGGTTCTCTTTCGGCGCCCCCGAGCACAAGCTGGGCATCAAGGGATCGCCGACCCGGGAGCTGTTCTTCGACAACTGCTCCATCCCCGCGGACCGGATGATCGGGCCGGAGGGCAGCGGGTTCCGCACCGCGCTGGCCACCCTGGACCACACCCGGATCACGATCGCTGCGCAGGCAATCGGCATCGCCCAGGGGGCGCTGGACTACGCGACCGGCTACGTGAAGGAGCGGCAGCAGTTCGGTAAGGCCATCGCCGAGTTCCAGGGCGTGCAGTTCATGCTGGCCGACATGGCGATGAAGGTGGAGGCGGCCCGGCAGCTCACCTACGCCGCTGCCGGGAAGTCCGAGCGGGCCATGGACGGTGACCGCGCCGACGACCTGACGTTCTTCTCCTCAGCAGCCAAGTGCTTCGCCTCTGACACAGCGATGGCGGTCACCACCGACGCGGTGCAGTTGCTCGGCGGCTACGGCTACGTCCGGGACTACCCGGTCGAGCGGATGATGCGTGACGCGAAGATCACCCAGATCTACGAGGGCACCAACCAGATCCAGCGCATGGTCATGGCCCGTCAGCTCCTCAAGGGGTTATTAATCCCTACTGACCTGGGGTTTCTCCAGCTAGCTAGTCCGTAAACGGGCCCGCCCGGCTACCAAGTTGGGCGCCCGTTCTCGTGTCCCGTATGCCCGATTAGTACCGGGTTATTTCCCGTTGTTTCCGAAACCCGTGCTGAATCGGTGCCGACGCCTGCGCGCTATCCCCTCCCCGATCCATGCGGTTTGCGGGCGGCGCCGATGCGGCGGCAGATGCGCGCCAGGTACGGGAAACGGCGCTGAATCCTTGGTGACCCAGCGCCGCCGAAGATTGGGGCCGTGGAGGCCTCAGCCTGCTTTCAGGTGCGGGCAGACGCCTCGCTTCTGCTAGCCGCCTGGGACGCCTGCGGCGATGGTTGCCCAGAACAGCTGGCGTCTCGCGTGTAGCTGCCGAGGTCACGTACATGACGGCCGTGGATACGAGGTCCCATACCGGGGGCTAGCGAAGCAGCGTTCAAGGGACCAGTGCGGGGCGGCGGGCTCGGGGGCGGCGCTGACATGGCGGATGAAGGCGAAACGCCGCTGATCCCGCGCGCTGGTCGTGTCCATTCCGGGGCCGCTCGTTCGAAGCACTAGTGAGAGCGGTCAGCCGAGTCGGCCGCGCGAACCATGGAGAACCATCATGCACACCACTGCCTCACGCGACGGCACCACCATCGCTTACGACCGCGAAGGCGAGGGTGACCCACTGATTCTGGTCCCCGGCGCGTTCAGTTACCGCCGCTATCCCGGCCAGGTCAAGCTCGCCGGGCTGCTGGCGGCGCGTTTCACCGTGTATAGCTACGACCGCCGGGGCCGCGGCGACAGCGGCGACACCAAGCCGTATGCCGTCGAGCGCGAGATCGAGGATCTCGCCGCGGTGATCAACGCAGCCGGCGGCCACGCGCACGTCTGGGGTCTGTCCTCTGGTGCGGTCCTGGCCCTGGAAGCGGCCGCGGCCGGGCTGCCCATTCGCCGACTGGCCGTGCACGAGCCACCGCTCGTGGTGGACCCCGGGGACCGGCGGCCGCCGGCCGACCAGCTCCAGCAGGTCACCGCCCTGATCGACGCCAGCCAGCGCGGCGCGGCGGTCCGCTACTTCATGGTGGACGTCATGGGCGCGCCCGCCTTCGTCCCCACGATGCTGCGCCTGATGCCGAAGGCATGGAAGGCGCTCACGGCCGTCGCGCACACCTTGCCGTATGACGCCGCGATCATGCGCGGCTACCAAGAGGGACGCCCGCTGCCGGCCGGCCAGTGGGGGTCAGTCACCATGCCGACGCTCGTCATGTGCGGCGCAAGCAAGGAGACCCCGGCCTTCTTCGTGCACGCGGCGCAGGCTGTCGCCGCCGCGCTTCCCGACGCCCGCCTTGTGCAACGCCGCGGCCTGGGCCACACCAAGGCACTCAACGCCCCGGTGATCGCGGCCACTCTCACCGAATTCCTTACCGGCCCGGACAACACCGCACGGACAGGAGACCACCATGCCTGAGCGCGTCACGGGGCCAGCCTCGTACTTCCCGTCGATCGAGAAGAAGTACGGCAAGCCCATCAGCTACTGGCTCGACCTCATCGGCTCCAGTGAGCTGACCAAGCACAAGGAGCTCGTCAACTGGCTGAAGGCCGACTATGGCGTCGGTCATGGACACGCGACCGCCCTCGTCGGCACCGCCCTTGCCCAGCGCGCCTCGGGCGCGGGCCCGCACCCGGAAGGGGCTGATCCGGCATGAGGAAGATCATCGCTGGGATGTTCATCACGCTAGACGGCGTGGTGGAAGCGCCGGAAAAGTGGAACCCGCCGTACTACGACGACGAGCTGAACCAGGCCGTGATGCCACGGATCGCGAGCGCCAGCGCCCACCTGTACGGGCGGCGGTCCTACGAACTGTTCCGCGGCGTCTTCACCGGCCCGGCGGCCCCACCGCACGCACCGCTGATGACGAACACTCCAAAGTTCGTCGTCTCGACCACGGTGGACAACCCTGACTGGGGGCCGACAACAGTAATCAGCCGGGACGTGAGCGCCACCCTGGCCAGGGTGAAGGAGCAGCCAGGTGGGGACATCATGGTCGGGGCGAGCGGCACCCTCGTGCGGTTCCTGCTGCGCGAGCGCCTGCTCGACGAGCTCCGGTTGCTCGTCCACCCGGTGGTCGCCGACTCGGGTACGCGGCTGTTCGAAGGCTACGGGGGCAGCCTGCCGCTCACGCTCGCTCACTCCCGCGCCCATGGCAATGGCGTCGTCGCGCTGCACTACACGCCGGCCGCGTGACTCACGCGATGGGCAAAAGCGAGGCCGGGCAGCAGTCCCGGGTGATCAGCACAGGCAGCCGCTACCATCTCGTCCTAGACGGACACGGCGGCGGGATTAATTTCGGAGGCCTGGTTATGCGCTTCCTGATGACGGTCAACGGTGGCGGCCGCGCGCCAGACGAGCAGATGTACGCCGACATGGGGCGGTTCGTCGAGGAACTGGCCCGCACCGGGGTGCTCCTGGCGACCGGTGGCCTGGACCGCGGCACGCACGTCACCGCCTCCGGCGGGAACATCACGCTGACCGACGGGCCGTTCACCGAGTCCAAGGAGGTGATTGTCAGCTTCGCGCTGATCGAGGCGCGCTCCAGGGACGAGGCGGTGGAACTGGCCAGGCGGTTCTGGAAGATAGTCGGCGACGGCGAGGGCGACATCCGCCAGGTGTTCGGCCCCGAGGACTGATGGCCACCGGCGCATGACCGCCGACAGCGCGGCGGAGCACCGCATGATCGACGCGGTGTGGCGGATCGAGTCCGCCCGCATCATCGCGGGCCTCGCGAGGCTCGTGCGGGATGTCGGGCTCGCGGAGGAACTAGCGCAGGATGCCCTCGTCGCCGCGCTGGAGCAGTGGCCAGCCCAGGGCATCCCTGCCCGGCCCGGTGCGTGGCTCATGCTGACAGCCAAGCACCGGGCCATTGACCGGATCCGCCGCGACGAAAGGCTCGCCGGCAAGCTCAGCCTGCTCGGCCGCGAGATGGAGACTGCGCAGCAGGACGCTGCCGCGGAGTTCGACGCAGTCCTTGACGAGCTTGACGATGAGCGGATAGCCGACGACCTGCTGCGGCTGATGTTCATTTCCTGTCATCCGGTGCTGTCCACCGAGGCGCGGGTTGCCCTCACGCTGCGCCTGCTCGGCGGCCTGACCACCGAGGAGATCGCGCGCGGGCTCCTCGCCGCGGAGTCCACGATCGCGAAGCGGATTACGCGGGCCAAGCGCGTGCTGGCCAGTAATGAGATCCCGTTCGAGGTGCCGCCGCCCGCGGCGCGGCCGGCGCGGCTGGCGTCGGTCCTCGAGGTTCTCTACCTGATCTTCAACGAGGGATACTCGGCATTGGCCGGGGACGACTGGATGCGCCCCGCGTTTTGTTACGAGGCACTGCGGCTCGGCCGGGTGCTGGCCGGGCTGATGCCCGATGAGCCTGAGGTACACGGCCTCGTCGCGCTGATGGAAATCCAGGCGTCGCGGATCCCGGCCCGGCTGGATCCGGACGGCCTGCCGGTCCCGCTCCCCGAGCAGAACCGCGGCCGCTGGGATCATCTGCTGATCAGGCGCGGTTTCACCGCTCTGCTGCGGGCGCAGCAACTGGGGCAGCCGCCGGGCCCCTACGTGCTGCAGGCAGCGATCGCCGTGTGCCACGCGCGAGCCCGGACCGCGGCCGAGACGGACTGGCGGCAGATTGCGCTGCTGTACGAGGCTCTCGCCACGCTAACGCCATCACTGGTGGTGGAACTGAACCGGGCGGTCGCGGTAGCGATGGCGGGCGACACCGAGCAGGGACTGCGGATCGTCGACGGACTGGCCGCCGAGCCCGCGCTCGCCGGCTACCACCATCTGCCAAGCGTCCGCGGCGACCTGCTGGCCAGGCTCGGCCGTCACGTCGAGGCCGTCGGCGAGTTCCGCCGGGCGGCCGGCCTCACCAGGAACGGCCCCGAACGAACCGTGCTCTTGCGGCGGGCCGACGACTGCGAGGCGCGCGGTTAACCCGCTAACGCAGCGGGCGCTGAATCCGTGCTGATTGAGGACATCTCCCGGAATGGGAACGAGGGGGTTGGGAAGCCCGAGCCCCTGCGCCACGAGTGGGCTGGATGGTGGTCGCGCAGGATCACGCAGGAGCACCGCCTCGTCTACCGCGTGGTCAGCGACGGCGCCGAGATCGCGGTATGCAGATTCCACTACGGCAAGTAGAGCCGCCCTCGCGCTGGCTATCTCGAGCGCATGTCGCGTGCCCGGCCGGGCGCCAGGGACCGTGTCCAGTTCGTCATCACCGCCTACGAGACCCACCTGGTAACGGTGGCGGCGGTATTCATGGAGTGGGTCTATGCGCTAGTGATTCAGCCAACCTCTTGGCGTCGATCAGGCGCAGGCCCGTTAGTTCCCGGACACGGCGCACGGCGTGCACGAACTCTCCATGCGACAGCAGGGCGCCGACTTCCGCCTTTCCCTCCTGGTCCAGAAGAGAAACGAGCGCCTCGCCTGCCTGGCGATCGGCTTCCCGCTGAGCCTCTTTCGGGACGCGGGCCGCCCGGGGCCACCAGCGCCGTCGGCGTTCACTGACGTCAGACATCCTCAGATCCTAAGGCCATTCCTGATGCCGTCTCATCCTCCTGCAACTGCGATTCCGGCACCGGCAAAGGCAAGCCCGAAACCAAACGGAGCAGGGGGCGCTGGGGCTGAGGGTGTCAGTGACGGAAGATCTCCCGGACCTCGCGGGCGGCGTAGTAGACCAGCACGTAACCGGCGGCCGGGTCGGCCCACCACCAGCCCGCCCGGCGTTCAGCGCCAGGCCCAGCAGCACGGCGACGGCGAGGATGCCATCGATCATCGTGACCCTGCCCTCGGTTCGCAGCACCGGGTTATCCAGCGCCCGGCCGGTGCGGGCCTTGCCGGCTGCCAGCGTGAACATCGCCGCTGCGGTCACCGCGGTCCAGATGATGCCGAGCACCGAATGCTGCGGGCGATAGCCGATCGCAAGTACCACCGTGGACTGGGCCAGGAGGTAGACCGCCAGGGCAGCGAACGCGTAGCCGATCACCCGCAAGCCGCGCCGCTGGCGCTCCGCCCCACTGCCTGATAGCTCCCAGATCACCACCGTGGAAGCGCCGATCTCGATCAGCGAATCCAGGCCGAACCCGGCCAGCGCCACCGACCGGGCCGTGACAGCCGCGATAGCCAGAACAATGATCCCGGCCACGTTCCACCCCAGCGTGACCCACTCCAGGGCGAATCCGCGTCGTAGCAGGACTTGGCGGGCGCTTTCACCAGGTGCGGTCACGGGACCAGTGTGCCCGCCGGGCCGGGCCGTGCGTGCCTGGCTGGCGGCCAGGGAGCTCGCGGACGGGATCGTGACCTGGCTCCGGGGCCTGCGCACGCTGGCGGAGCAGATCATCCTGCGGCTGCAGGCGGCGACTGCGGTGCTGGCCCGGCCGCGGGTGGTGGCCGCGCTTCCGGTGGCGCTGTCCGGGGACGCCGCCGCCGCCCGGCGCGCCGCGGACGAGATCTTCGCCCGGTACGCCGGGTTCGACAACTACGCCAGGCTGCTGAACCGCGAGGGCGTCGCGTCCCCGGGCGGCCTGGCCGTGACCGGAACCGAAGCCGGGATCGAGAAACAGCTCGGGGGACTGGCCGACGCCCGCGTGACCCAACTATGGCCCATCATCTTCGGTGTGGGCGACGATCCCGGGCGTCAGCCCGCGCGAGACCCGGGCGCTGCTGCGCACGCTGGCCGCGGCCTCCTGACCACACCGGCGCTCAGCGCAGGATGCGTCTGGCCTGGTCAGGCGAGACGCAGCTCGGGACCCTGGCTGGCCAGCAGCGGCCAGAGCCGACCCAGCACACATGGTCACCGCGGCCCAGCTGAACCCCGTCCGCGCTCCCGCACGCCCGCTCCACGAGGCAACCTTATTGGCCACGCAGGGGCAGCTCAGCCCAGATGGTCTTCCCGCCGGGGCGCCTCTCGGTGCCCCAGCGGGCCGCCACGGCCGCGACCACGCCCAGCCGTGGCCGGGCCGGGCCGGGAGTCCCGGGTCCCCCCCGGGCGGGCCGAGCGGAAGACTGTCATCCACGCTGATCCGGATCGTCCCCCCGCGCAGGACCAGGCTGACCCGGAAGGCCGAGCCGGCGCGCCGCACCGCGTTGGTGGCCAGCTCGGTGACCACGAGCGCGCTGTCCATGAACAGCTGCTCCCCCCGCCACGGCGCGAGCATCCCGAGCACGAATCTGCGCGCCGCCCGGGGCTCGTCAAGCGTTCCCGCAAACGCCCGCGTGGCGTTGGCCCCCGGGGCCCCGGCCGCGGGACCGGCGGCGATCATGAGGTCAGCCCGGCCCGCGGGCGGGTAGCCAATCAGCGAGGTGTGCTGGCGGCAGACCTCGCCGCCCGGACCGGGATGCCGGGTACTTTCGACCAGCTGCCGGGGATAGCCGCAGTACAGCGAGAAGGGCATCTCGCGGCCCAGCCCGTTCCAGAGGTCTTCCAGCTCGAGGGCGGCGTTGACCTGGCCGACCGCCCAGAGCAGGGCCACGGCCTCCCCGTAGACCCGGACCGGCCCGGCCGCCTGGGCCGCGGCCTGGATGGCGGGCCGCAGGCAGGCGTCGAACGCCGGCCGGTCAATCCGGTCCTCCCGGGTCAGCCGCCGCACCAGCCAGGCGGCGTCGAGGCCGGTCAGCGCCCCGCGGTGGCGGGCCGCCGCGATGTCCACGCCGTCTGCCGCCAGGCGTGCCTCGAACCCGGCGCGGCGGGCGGGAGTGGCCACGATGACGGCCGTGCCCCCCTCGGCGATGGCCCCGGCCAGGTAGCCGGCCACATCCCCGGCCAGCTCGCCGTCATCGTCGTAGAACTGGGCGACATGACGGTGCGAGCCCCGGGCGGAGAAGCCACAGTCGCTTGACACAGGTCGGTCCACATACCTTCGGTGCACACGGATGAACAGGGAGCAGCGCACCGTAACGGTACCCCAGCCTGCGCGGCATCAATCTCCGGTCCGGCCCGTCCGCGGCCTGGCCCGCTGAGCCCTCCGGCTGTGCCGGAAGCCCGTCCCCTAGGCTGGTGGGATCCAGGATTACGGAAGGGGTACCGGGTGGACATCACTCAGCTGATCCTCGACGATCATCACGAGCAGCGCCGGCTGTTCGCGATCCTGGAGCAGGTCGGGCGGTCCGACACGGAAACCCTGGGCGCGGTGTGGGCCCGGCTGGCCGCGTTCCTCGAACTGCACGCCGCGGCCGAGGAGGAGATCTTCTACCCGGCGCTGCTGCGGGTGGGCATCCAGGCCCGGCGGGCGGAAACAGCGGAAGACGAGACCCTCGACGCGATCGGGGACCACAACGACATCCGTGACGCGGTCGTGTCGGCCGGCGGCTACCCGGTCGGCAGCGACGAGTGGTTCGCGGCGGTCGCCGCGGCCAACCTGGCCAACAGCGACCACATGGCCGAGGAAGAGCGCGAGGGCCTGACCGAGATCCGCCGCCTGGCCAGCCTCCAGCTGCGTCACGACCTGGCCGTGGCCTTCGTGGCCTTCGAGGCCAGGCACTTCGCGGGGGTCCGGCCCGTGGACAAGGATCCCGGGGAGTACGTCCGCACCGAAGAGGAGCAGCAGGGTCTCCTGGATGAGCGCCTGCCCGGCGACCCGGCGCTGCCCGCCGCCAGCGCCACGGACGGGTCGCTCAGCATCGGCAGCCTCCGGACCACCTGAACCAGGCCTCCCGGACGGATCCCCTGTCCATGCGTCGTGTCGCTGGGCGGATCCTGGGCAATCGGCCCCTGCGCCTGCGGGCCTGGGGTCAGGGAGCCCGCTGGTCGGCGATGAGCCCGGCGTACCAGCGGGCGCTCGCCTTGGGGATGCGGGCCTGGGTGCCGAAGTCGACCCAGACCAGGCCGAACCGGCGGCTGTACCCGTCGGCCCACTCGAAGTTGTCCAGCAGCGACCAGACGAAGTAGCCGCGGACGTCCACCCCGTCCTCGATCGCGGCCAGCGTCTCGCGGAAGTGGTCGGCCAGGTAGGCGACCCGCTCCACGTCATCCACGCCACCCTCGGGGTCGACGTAGTCGTGGTACGCCGCGCCGTTCTCGGTGATGTAGAGGGGGAGCGGCGTGGCCACATGCACCCGGCGCAGGATGCGGCCCAGGCCGGCCGGGCGGGCGTCCAGCCCGCCCGCGGTCAGCTGGGGGGCGCTGTAGTCCGCGGCCGGGATGACCCGGGCCTGGTGGTACGGCTCGCCGGGGTCCTCGGCCACCAGCTTGGTCTCGTAGTAGTTGACGCCCAGGAAGTCGGCGGGCGCGGCGATGACCTCCAGGTCGCCGTCGCGGATGAAGTCCACCGGGACCTGCCGCTGGTACCAGTCGAGCATGTCGGCGGGGTAGCTGCCGCGCAGCACCGGGTCGAGGAACCAGCGGTTCTCGTGGCCGTCCAGCCGCCGGGCCGCCGCCTGGTCCGCCTCGGAGTCCGAGGCGGCGTGGATGTCCGAGAGCAGGTGGGTGATGCCGGCCCGGGCCTGCGGGGCGCGGTCCCGGATCATGCCCATGGCCAGGCCGTGCGCGAGCAGCAGGTGGTGCGAGGCGGCCAGCGCGGAGTGCAGGTCGGCCAGGCCCGGCGCATGGCGGCCCTGCAGGTGGCCGATCATGCCCGAGCAGAACGCCTCGTTCATCGTCACCCAGACCGGGACGGCGTCGCCGAGGCCGTCCAGCACGAGCTGCACGTAGTCGCAGAAGTGGGCGACGGTGTCGCGGTTCACCCAGCCGCCGGCGTCCTGCAGCGGCTGCGGGCAGGTCCCAGTGATACAGGGTGGCCACGGGCTCGACGCCCCGGGCGCGCAGCCCGTCCACCAGGCGCCGGTAGAAGTCGAGGCCCTTCTGGTTGACGGCGCCGGTGCCGTCCGGGACGATCCGCGGCCAGCCGATCGAGAACCGGTAGGCGTTCAGGCCCAGCCCGGCCGCGAGATCCAGGTCGGCGTCGGTCCGGTGGTAGTGATCGCAGGCGATCGCGCCGGTGTCGCCGTGCGTCACGGCCCCCGGGACCTGGCAGAACGTGTCCCACATCGAGGGCCCGCGGCCGTCTTCATCGGCCGCGCCCTCGATCTGGTAGGCGGACGTGGCCACGCCGAACAGGAAACCTGGCGGGAAGCGCATGGACACTGCCGACTGCTCCTTCACTGCGCATCAGGGATGGCGATGTGCGGCGCCGTCGGCACCGGAGTCTCTATAGTTTAGAACTTATGCTAAGCCTTGAGTAAAGTCCGGTCAAGCGTCCCGGAGGGTCAGAGGGGCTGCTGGGCAGCGGGCGTGGTCCGGCCGGCCGGCGGGCCGAGGCGGCGGGCGGGGGTCAGCCGGGGGAGACCACCGAGCCGGATCCGGCGGGGGTTCCCGGGTGCCGGGGGGTCACCGCGCCCGCCGTGAGCAGCCGGGCGATCGGCAGCGTCGCGCCGCCCAGCGCGACCGCGTCCTGGCCCAGGTCGGCCGTGACGATCTCGACCCGGCTGAACGGGAGATGCAGCGCCCGGCGGCCCGCCGCCTCGCGGATCCGCGGCAGCAGCGTCGTCGCCCAGCGCCCGGCCGAGCCAGCCGCCCACGACCACCCGCTCCGGGTTGAACAGGTTGACCAGGTCGGCGATGCCCGGCGCCGAGGTAGGTGATGGTCTCGTCGAGCACCTGGGCCGCGGCCCGGTCGCTGTCCCGCGCGGCGATGATCGCGGCGATCCGGCCCTCCAGCTCGCCGGGGCTGATCGTCGCCCGGCGCCGCTTGAGCTGCTCGTAGCGGGCCGCGATCGCCCCGGCGCCGACGTAGGCCTCGAGGCAGCCGTCCGCGCCGCACCGGCAGGTCCGGCCGCCCACGCACACCGTGGTGTGACCCCACTCCCCGGCGCTGCTGGTCGCGCCCCGGTACACCTCGCCGTTGCTGATGATGCAGGTGCCGACGCCGATGCCGAGCAGCACGATGACCGCGTTGTCGGTGCCGCGGGCCGCGCCGAACCAGCGCTCGGCCTGGCCCAGGGTCTTGGCCCCGTTGTCGACCAGGATGGGCAGGCTGGTCCGGTCGCGCAGCATCGCCTCCAGCGGGACGGCGTGCCAGCCGACGCTCTGGCCGTGCACGACCGCATCCCCGCGGTGCTCGACCAGGCCGGGCACGGCCACGCCGACGCCGAGGATGCTGCCGGGGTCCACGGCCGCCTCGGCGATCACCGACTCGATGCCCTCGACGATGTGGCTGACCGCGTCCTCGGGATCCAGCACGGACATGTCGGTGACCGACGCGTGCCGGGCCCGCAGGTTCAGCCCGAAGTCGAACAGTTCGACCAGGAACGCGGTCTCCCCGACGTCCACCCCGATCACGTAGCCGTAGCCCGGGTTGACCTGGAGCAGCCCGCGCGGGCGGCCGCCGTTGGAGTCCTCGAGGCCGACCTCGACCACGACGCCCTCGGCGACCAGGGCCGCGACGAGGTTGCTCACCGTGGCCGGGCTGAGCCCGGCCACGGTCCCGACCTCCTGCCGGGTCAGCGGGCCGTTGAGGAATACCTGCCACAGCGCGCGGGACCGGTTGCTCTTCCGGAGATCCCGCACGGTGGTTGTGCTGGGCCTGGGCATCGACCTGCCTCACCGAGAGGAGGGACCGCGACGATGCGGCTGCTGACCCCGCTATTTTACGGCCCGGAATAAGCCAGCACGCCCCGAGCAGGGCCCCCCACCCGTGCCGTGCGCCACTTCCATGATATGGGAATTCTGTAATAGGTTTTGAGATATTGGAGTAACGGACGCATGACCAGCGGCGAGTCGCGCCCGCCCCTCCGACGGCGCGACCGCCAGCGACAAGGCGGCTGGTACTCCGGGGCCTCGCCGCTTTTCGCGGGCTCTACGACAGCCAGCGAAAGGATCTGCCGCCTACGATTGGTTCCAACTGGTAGGCGTGTTGCCGGTGGTCACGGTCTGGTACATGAGCGGACCGCCGTTGCGCACCCGCAGGTACAGGCCGGTCTTCACATTCTTGAACGTGTACGGGTTAGTTCCGGCGGCGATCCATCCTGGCTGGCGTAGCCATTGCCGCTATTCCCGGCCGGCTCCAAGAGGACGGTCCCGCCCGAGCCAGTGCCCCGGCTGGTCAGGGCTAGCCCTCGGTTCTCGAGGAGGAGCTGGTTGGTTACCACCGTGCTGTTGCAGTGGATCCACAGGGTCGAGCCGTTTTCCATCGGCTTCAGGATCGCGGCCGAACCGCTAACGAGGGTGTTAGGTGTCCCCAGGAAATAATTGACGCCGCTCACAGTGACCGACGAGTACTCTCCGGAGTCGTTTGTGCAGGTGGTGGCCCGGTGGACTGTGGCCCCGCGGGCGGCAGCCGCGCCAGCGGGCGCCGCGAGCGTGAGTGCGGCGCTGGCGCCGAGTAGCGCGACGGCCGCGCCCGCTACGAAAAGCCTCTTGATCATGAGGACCTCTTCCCATGCCAAGGCAGGAATTCGGGCAGTCCCATGCGATCCCAGTTTGGCGTATTCATGAGGACTTGTTTTCTGCCTCGGCGTTCCCATTCTTGAGATTTGCCCGCTACGCCGGTAGTGACGTTCTACCCGAGAAAAAGGACCTAGGTCACATGGGCTGATTCACCGGCGTCATTAGCCGCAGGTGGTACCACTCCGCAGATCACGGGCACCATTATGCGGAATCAGCCCAGAAAGGGCCGAAACTGGCCGATACCTGTCCACCTTAGCACGCCAACACGCCCCGGCCTGTCCGGCTCCCCTTCCGGAGTTGCTACCCCGCCGTCCCTTCCATGATCACGGGCAAAAAGAGGCGCCGGGTGGCAGATATCGCCCACGATCATGATTCAGCGATGTCAGCGGCCGGCCCGCCCGGCGGGGGAGTGCCCGCCATCCCCGGGCCGCCGTCCCCGGGGCGCCGCCCGCCCGTCCGCGGGGGCCGTCCGCCGTCCCCGGGGGCCCCCCGCCGTCCCCGGGGGCCCCCGCCGTCCGCGGGGCCCCCGCCCCTTCCATGATCATGGGCAATTTCTGTCACATAGCGCCTCTTTTTGCCCACGATCACTCTGCGACGTCAATGGCCGCGGCGCCGGGCGGGGGCGGCGAGCGCCCGTCGCCCCCGCCCGGACCGGGGCGACGCCCGCCGCCCCGGGGCGCCGCCCTCGGCGCGCCCGCCGTCCCCACCGCCCCGCCGCCCCGGGGCGGCCGCCGTCCCCGCCGCCCCGGGGCGGCCGCCGTCCCCACCGCCCCGGCGCGGCCGCCGTCCCCACCGCCCCGGCGCGCCCGCCGTCCCCGCAGCCCCGGCGCGCCGCCGCGGGTAGCGGGTCCGCCCGGGGCCCCGCGTAGCGGCTAGGTAACGAAACGGGAACGGACCTTGCCCCGACATTGACAGTGCCTGCCCCGCTCCATAATTTACGGCTTATAGGAAGCCGTAAAAGATCCCTTCTGTCCTTGCCCTCACAAGCCACGCACGGCTCCGAACGATCGACGCTCCATTCCTGCACGAGGCCCGGCGCGAGACCCGTGGTGTGCTCGCGGCGAATCCCCTGGAAGGACACCACATGAGACCGACGAAGCTGTCGACCCTGGCCTGCGCCGCCGCTGCGGCAGCGGCCCTGTCCCTCGCTGCCTGCGGCAGCAGCGGCTCGAACTCCGGTTCCTCCGCCCATCCGACGATCACCTACTGGGCCAGCAACCAGGGCACCAGCCTGCAGGACGACCAGCAGGTCCTGACTCCGCAGATCGCCAAGTTCACCAAGCAGACCGGCATCAAGGTTAAGTTCCAGGTGATCCCCTGGACGACCTTGCTCACCCAGATCACCGCGGCCACGGTGTCGGGTAAGGGCCCGGACGTCCTCAACATCGGCAACACCTGGTCTGCCTCACTCCAGGCGACCGGCGCCTTCCTGCCCTTCACCTCGTCAGTCATGAACCAGATCGGCGGCTCCAGCCGGTTCCTGGCCGGCAGCCTGTCGGCCACCGGGGCGCCAGGCAAGCCACCGGCGGCCGTCCCGCTCTACAGCCTGGCCTACGGCCTGTACTACAACAAGGCCGAATTCGCCGCGGCCGGCATCACCAGCCCGCCCGCGACCTGGACCGAGTTCGTGGCGGACGCCAAGAAGCTGACCACGGGCGGGCACTACGGGCTGACCCTCGAGGCCGGCCAGATCCCGGAGAACATCCACCTGGCGTTTGAGCTGAGCCAGCAGCAGGGCGGCTCGTTCTACAATTCGGCGGGCAAGCCCACGTTCGACACCCCGCAGAACGTGGCCGCGGTCAAGCAGATGATCGACTTCATGCAGACTGACAAGATCGCCAGCCCGAGCGACGCGCAGTACTCCAAGGGCACCGAGGCGCTCACCGACTACGCCACCGGGAAGGCGGCCATGGTCTTCTGGCAGGCCGCCTCCGGGTCCCTGGCCAAGCTGGGCATGAAGGCCTCGGACATCGGCGTGGCGCCGCTGCCGCTGCCCTCCCCGATGCCGGCCGGCGGCAAGCACATCACCAGCATGGTGGCGGGCATCAACATGGCGATCTTCAAGGACAGCAAGAACCTGTCCGCCGCCGAGAAGTTCGTGAAGTTCATGACCAGCACGCCCGAGCAGGAGAGCCTGAACTCCACGTACGGCTCGCTGCCCACGGTCCAGGCCGCCTACACCGACCCGGCCTTCAATACCCCGGCCGTGAAGACCTTCCGCAGCATCCTGTCCACGACCGCCGCGCCCATGCCCGCGGTGGCCTCGGAGAGCCAGTTCGAGACCGCGGTCGGCACCGCGATCATCCACCTGTACGCCAGCGCGGCCACCGGGAAGACGGTCACCACCGCCATGATCGGCCAGGCACTGAGCCAGGCGCAGCAGCAGCTAGGAGGCTAACCCCTGGTGGTTGACACCCTCCGGGTCGACCAGGGTGCCGCCGCGTCCGCGCCGTCGTCACCGCCCAAGCGGCGGTGGCGGCGGCGCGGGTCGCTGCCGTACATCCTGCTGATCCCCGCGATACTGCTGGAACTGCTCATCCACATCGTGCCGATGCTGGCCGGGGTGGGCATCAGCTTCCTGAAGCTGACCCTGTTCTTCCTGCGCAACTGGCGGGCCGCGCCGTTCGCGGGGTTCAGCAACTACGCGGTCGCGGTGAACTTCTCCTCCGCCATCGGCTCGGCCCTGCTGCACTCGTTTACCGTCACGATCCTGTATACGGCCATCGTCCTCGGCGTGGCGTGGGTCTTCGGCATGGCCGCCGCGGTCTTCACCCAGCGGGCTTTCCGGGGCCGGGGTGCGGTCCGCACCCTGTTCCTCGTCCCGTACGCGCTGCCGGTCTTTGCCTCGGTGATCACCTGGAACTTCATGCTCCAGCGGGACACCGGCATGGTGAACCAGTTGCTGCTGTCCCTGCACCTGGTGCACGGGCGGCCGTTCTGGCTGATCGGCCAGGACAGCTTCTGGTCGCTGGTCGTCGTGCAGATCTGGCGCACCTGGCCGTTCGCGTTCCTGATCCTCACCGCCGGCCTGCAGAGCATCCCGGCCGACCTGTACGAGGCGGCGTCGCTGGACGGCGCCGGGATCCTGGGCCAGGTACGGCACGTGACCCTGCCGCTGATCCGGCCGGTCAACCGGGTCCTGCTGCTGGTCCTGTTCCTGTGGACGTTCAACGACTTCTCGGTGCCGTTCACGCTGTTTGGCTCGGCCCCGCCGACCCAGGCCGACATCATCTCCATCCACATCTACGAGAACTCGTTCGTCAGCTGGAACTTCGGCACCGGGTCGGCCATGTCCGTGCTGCTCCTGCTGTTCCTGCTGCTGGTGACCCTGGTGTACCTGGCGCTCGGCAGACGGGGGGCCCGCCATGCATGAGCCAGCCTGGTTCCGGTGGGCCCGGGTGATCGTGCTGACGCTGCTCGGCCTGTTCGCGATCGCGCCGGTGTACGTCATGCTCACCGCGTCGCTGAAGCCGCTCCCGGACGTCGAGGGCGCGTTCCGGTGGATCCCCAGCCACCTGACCCTCTCGCCGTTCGTCGACATGTGGCAGACGATCCCGTTGCTGACCTACCTGGAGAACAGCCTGATCGTGTGCTCGGTGGCGTCGGTGGCCTCGGTGATCGTCGCGCTGCTCGCCGCCTACGCCGTCAGCCGTTACCGGTTCCGCGGGCGGCAGGTCTTCTCCATCACGATCCTGTCCACCCAGATGTTCCCCGGCATCTTGTTCCTGCTCCCGCTGTTCGTGATCTTCGTCAACCTCAGCCAGGACACCGGCATCAACCTGTACGGCAGCCGGACCGGCCTGATCATCACCTACATGACGTTCACGCTGCCGTTCGCGATCTGGATGCTGGTCGCGTACCTGGACACCATCCCGCGTGAGCTCGACGAGGCGGCCACCGTGGACGGCACCGGGCCGCTCGGGGCGTTCATCCGCGTGGTCATCCCGGCCGCGGTCCCCGGCATCGTCGCGGTGGGCATCTACGCGTTCATGACCGCGTGGAGCGAGATGCTCTTCGCCTCCGTGCTCACCAACGACTCGACCCGGACCCTGGCCGTCGGGCTGCAGGGCTACGCCACCCAGAACCAGGTGTACTGGAACCAGATCATGGCCGCGTCGCTCACGGTCAGCGTGCCGATCGTGGTCGGCTTCCTGCTGTTGCAGCGGTTCCTGGTGGCCGGCATGACGGCAGGGTCGGTCAAGTAGCCCGGCCAGCGCCCGCGCAGTCCGGGTGCCCTGGGACGCGGCCGCCTCATCAACATCATGAGTCACGTGGATCCTGCCTCCGCTGGTCCCCGCCGCCGACTCTTCCCGCGGACGGTGTGCGACGGTGCCCGGTATCAACCGATTTGCGCGCACGCTCCGCGGGATATGCGGCCCCTGGCCCGGGTGGCCGGCGCCCGAGTTGGCGAGGGGGCCGTGAACCGGGGTCGGGCGCGGTCCGTGTAGAGGGGCGGGCACCTGACGATGGAGTCGGCGGTCCCTGGGGCGTGCAGCGCCCCGGGGGCGGCCTTATTGGCATTGGCTTTCCGCTATTCTCGAACCCGGGATTATCTGCGGGTACCCGGCTGCCCTGGCCAGCCTTGGGCGCCATTTCTTACGGAGTTATTACGGGCCTCTCCGGTGCCTTGACAACTGGGGTTGTTGTGGTGACCGACCAGCTCCTGAGCTGCAGATACACTGCCCGGCTGAGGGCTGGCGAGGACCTTGACCGGGCAAATATTAAAAAAACTTGATTCGGTGTCTCATGACACGGCGGCAGGGCTACTGTGATCGACCGGGAGCAATACCCGATCAAAAGGGAACGGTGTCGTGTCGTATCGAAGAAGAGTCTTTAATCATGATCGCAGGTTCGAGCCGCGGTCACGGACCCGGCTCCTTGCGATAGCCGGGGCCGTGGCCGTGGTGGGCGGGGTCGGCGGGGCGTTGCTGATTCCGAACGTGGGCAGCGTGTTCGGCGCTAGCAACGCTGCCAGCGTGGCCGGATCCTGCGCCACGCCGTCGGCGACCAGCACAGCGGCAGGGACCACCGCGGCCGCTGCGGCCGCGCCGGCCAGCACTGCCGCGACCGTGGCGCCCACCCCCAGCGGGACCGCGGCCGCGCCGGTCGCGACCGCCGCGGCCACCGCCACCGCGGCGGCGACCACTACCGCAACCACAGCGGCGACCGCATCGGCTACGCCGACGATCTGCCCGACGTCGACCGCGACCACCGCGGCCACCGCCACGGCGACGCCGACGGCCACCGCCACCGCGGCTGCGGCCGTGGCCAACGTGAACTGCCGCATCATCGTGCCGGCCAACCCGCTCAGCGCGACCGGACTCTCCACGCCGTGGCAGCTGGAAGGCCCGGCTGGCATGACGCCCGCACAGTCCGGCTGCACGATGGCCAACTCGGCCAACCTCGGCGCGTTCGTCCAGGCGACCATCCTGAACCCGGCCACCGGCGCGCTGTCGGTGTACGAGCCGCTGGTGATCACCCAGGGCACGACCCCGGCTGCGGCGCCAGTGGTGCCCACGCTGCCGGCTGGTGCCGTGGTCACGATCGACGTTGGGTTCAACGGCACCGATCTGACTCAGGTCGGCGCCACCCCCACCGCGCTGGCCCAGGGCCGCTGCGTCAATGGCCTCAACGGGTCCGACTTCGGCCAGGTGTCGTTCTGCAACGGGACCGCGTTCTTCCGGGCCGCGTTCCGGGCCGAGGCGGCGGGCAGGCTGGTCGTGCCCGCGACCGGCACCTCCACCAAGGTCCCCGGGCTGGCCTGCCCGACGGTCCGCAACTTCAACATGATCGACCAGGACCAGAGTGACAACGTCACCTCGATCTACCTGGTGACCGCCACTGGGCAGACCGCGCAATTCAACGCGGCCAACACGGCGAACCTGGCCGGGGCCACCAAGGCGGTCAACGGGAGCGACAACGCGCTCATCTCCGACTTCCTGGACCCGACGCTGGGCTGCGCGTCCTTCACGGCGCCTGACCTGTCCCAGGCCGGGACGCCCGGCACCTCGCAGGCGCTCAACGAGCTATCCGCGGCCAAGAACCAGACGGCGCCGATCGCGCTGGTTCCCGAGAACGACGAGATGACATTGGTCAACAACGCGTTCAGCGTGACCAAGACCAACCTCTACCGTTCCAACGTGGGCCAGGCCCCGGTGTCCGCGGCCAACGACGCGGCCGACAGCCCGGCGAACTACTGCCAGAACATGGTCAACGTGCAGACGGCGTTCCTGAATGCGAACCAGACGCTGCTGGGCACCGGCACCTCGCCGGTCCCGGGGGTCGGCAACAACCTGCTGACCTTCCTGGCCAACCGGCTCAGCATGTCCTTCACCAACCTCAACTGCCAGAACTTCGGGCTGACAGACCCGGTGACGGTCACCCTCGACGGGAACGGCGCAGCCACCGCCGCGACGTTCAACGTCACCCAGCAGACGGCCACGGCCACGACGCCTGCGGGCACCGGCATGACCGGCACCACCATGCCGCCGCCCCGGCAGCGGATCGGCCGTAACCGCCGCCACCACCTGATGAACCCGTCCGGGATGTAACTGTCCCACCCTGATAGTCGGGTACCCCCCGGGTGCGGTGGCCTCCATATGCCTTGGAGGCCACCGCACCTATCTGTGAGGAGAGGCGATGCAGGACGAGAACGGCAAGCTAGAGCAGGAGCCCGCAGCAGGGCCGGCGGGGGAGACCGCCGCGGGACGGCCCACCCGCAACAGCACGGCCAGGGAATCTGTGCCGCGTGCGGGAGGGCTGCGGCACGGACGCCTGGCCCTGGGGATCGGCGTGGCCATCAGCGCCGTGGGGATCGCCTTCGCAGCGTTCGCCATAGCCGGCGGCCTGCCTGGCCCGGTGCACCCATCCTCGGTGATTCCCAGCCCGCCCAGGGAGAACAAGGTGTTCGTCGAGGATGACGACGGGACCGGTGCGGACAGCCAGGCGAACATCCTGAGCTCGGCCGCGCCGGGCCTGGTGCACGTCCTGTCGGCGCCCGGCGACCCGGCCGGCGAGGGGGTCATCCTTACCCCCTCCGGGCTCGTGCTGGCCAGCGCCCGGATGCTCCAGGGCGCGCCCCGGCCGATGGTGCGCCTGGTGCTGTCCGGCCGGTCCTTCCCGGCCCGGCTGGTGGGCTCAGACCGATCTCACGACCTGAGCCTGCTGCAGGTCGTGGGCGGCCCGGCGTTCCGGCCGGTCGCGATCGGGAACTCCCGGTACCTCACCCGGGGCGCCCCGGTCACCGCCGTGGGCAGCGCCGGGCTGACCAAGACCTTCACGCTGGACATCGGGACCCTCACCGGCGGCGGAGGCGTGGTGACCGCCGGAGGCCAGCGGCTTACCGGCTTGCTGGTATCCACGGCGCGGGTCGCGGCGGGGGAGGAGACCGGCGGCCCGCTGGTAAATCTGTCCGGGGAGACGGTCGGGATCAGCGTGGCCGGGACGGGAAGCGGACTGCATCACAGTGGTTTCGCGGTTCCCATCGACACGGCTCTCGCGGTGGCGCACCGGATCCAGGCCGCGCATTCGCAGTGAGTCGGGTGGCCGCACGCAATGCACGCGGGAATGTCACGGTCTCGTCAGATGAGAATGCCGTGAATCGTCAGCGGGCAATAGTTGCTCAGGGTACGGGCCCGGCAGGAAAGCCCAGCGAGATGAGCACCGCAGCGACGGTGGTGTCCCAGGCCAGGGCGTTGCGGACGGCCCGCAGCGTGTGGCATGTTGTCGTGGATCCCGTACGCAAGGTTACACCGTGTACCGGGAAAAGCCGATTAGCTGCGACGTAAGAATTACGCAAGATTTGCCCTCGCCGGCCTGGCCCGTGCCTTAAATGCACCACTCTTGCATCTTCCTCCTTAACGGGATGTTAGTCGTCTACGGTGACCTTCTGGGAGCGTTAACAGCGGCATGGAGGCGGATTAAATGCGCAACGGGCATTGGTCCCCATCGGGCGCGCCGGGGAGCCGGATCATGCTGATCGCGGTCCCCCTGGTCATCACCATGGCGGTCGGCCTGGTCGTCGGCCTGCGGCTTGTTGGCCAGGGAAACGCCAGCGTGAAGCTCTCGGCGCAGGGCGCCGGGGCCGCTGGGGCCACGCCAGCGGCTGCCGGGACGGCCAGGCCGTCGGCCGCGGCCAGCGTGCCGCCGAGCGCCACGGCCCCGGCGGCGGCCCCCGCGGCCGCGGCGGCAGCCAACGTGTGCTGCGACATCATCGTGCCGGCGAATCCGCTGTCCGCGCAGGGCCTGTCCACCCCGTACCAGCTGACCGGCCCGGACGGGATGACCCCGCAGGCTTCCGGCTGCACCATGGCCAACTCGGCCAACCTGGGCGCGTTCGCCCAGGCCACGATCCTGGACCCGGCCACCGGGGCCCTGAGTACCTATGAGCCGCTGGTCATCACCCAGGGCACCCAGCCCGCGGCGCCCCCGGTGGTCCCCACGCTCCCCGCGGGGGCGGTGGTCACCATCGACTTCGGTTTCAACGGCACCAACCTCACGCTGCAGGGCGCCACCGGAGCCGCACTGGGCCAGGGCAGGTGCGTCAACGGCCTGGCCGGGTCGATCTTCGGCCAGGTCTCCTTCTGTAACGGGGTGGCATTCTTCGCCGCGGCCAGCAAGGACATCACGGCCGGCCTGACCACGGTCCCGGCCCTGGGGGCAGCCTCCAGGGCCGCCGGGGTGACCTGCCCGACCACGCGCAGCTTCACGATGGTCGACCAGGACCAGAGTGACAACGTCACCACGCAGTACCTGCTCAACGCGAACGGCCAGACCGCTCAGGACAACGCCGCGAACACTGCGGCGCTGACCGGGGCCAACGTGATCAATAACGGCAGTGACAACGCGCTGCTGAACGCGTTCCTGGACCCGGCGCTCGGGATGCACCCCGTTCACCGCGCCGGACCTGGCTAACGCAGGCGCGCCTGGCACCTCCCAGGCGCTGGACGAGCTGTCCGCGGCCAGGAACCAGGCGGCGCCGATCGCGCTGGTCCCGGAAAACGACCCGATGACGCTGGTCAACGGGACCTTCAGCCAGCAGAAGACCAACCGGTACCGGACCAGCGTGGATCAGCCCGCGGTCAGCAGGGCCCAGACGGCGGACACCCCCGCCGGCTACTGCCAGAACATGGTCAACGTGCAGAGCCTGTTCCTGCAGAACAACCGGGCTCTGCTGGCCACCGGCACCTCGCCAGTTCCCGGCGTCGGCACCAACCTGTTCACGTTCCTGGCGAACCGGCTCAGCATGTCCTTCACCAACCTCAACTGCCAGAACTTCGGGCTGACGAACCCGGTGACCGTCACCCTCGACGGGAACGGTGCAGCCACCGCGGCGACCATCAACGCCACCCAGCAGGCGGCCGCCTCGATGACCGGGCCCGCGGGGCCGGCCAACCCGGTAGCCCCGGCCCAGCCCAAGCGAGGCCAGAACCCCGCCCACATGTGACCGAAACCCTCCCTGGCCGACTGCCGGCCCGCTGAGGGCCAGGCGCCCGGACCGGGCCCGGATCAGTCGGGCGGGCAAAGGGCAGGGAAACCTCGCTTCCGGGACGACACCAGCGTGTCGTGACCGGAGCCGGTGATGAGGGCGGTGACCACAGCTTGCCTGCCTCTTACAGCAGGTAATTGTGACAGTACGTGTTGTCAATTTGTGATCTAGCCCACATTGCTGGTTGCCCAGCCGTCACAACTTTTTCAGCGGAAGCGGTTGCAGACCCCTCCCTTGCCTCTGGCAAGGTAGCGCCGATGGTTCAAGGGCTTCCGCCACGCACGTTCTTCGTGACTTAGTTTTTGCGGCTGGCATTGGCAGAAGAACCGGACCATGCGCTGCCCCCAGGCGCAGCGGTCTGCTCCAGGGTGTCTCGCCCGCGAGTTCGGCCCACGGAAGGACAGCCTTGTCAGAACACCGGAGGCGAAGCCCCGGAAAACGACGGGCGGCACGCCGTAATGGCGTTTTGTTGCCCGTCACCGCTACCGCGGTTACTGCGGTCACCGGGATCGCCATTGCTGGTTACCTGGTGGTTATGCGGCCTGGCAATGTGCCTGATTCCGGGGCGGCCATCGCCGCTGCGGCCGTGTCCAGCAGCCAGGCTGTGGCCGTGCTCGAGCAGCATCGCCAGCAGATGATCGTCCTGTCTGCCGCGTCGCACAGCATGCACCTCATCGGCGCCCCCAAGGTCGCCTCCCAGCCCCTTCAGGCATCCGGTGGTACCACGGGGGGCGCGGGCGGCACGGCGTCGGTCGCGGTCGCGGCGCCTGACCCCGGTACGGCGCAGAGCATCGCGTACAACATGCTGTCCTCATTCGGCTGGAGTCCGAGCACGTACTTCAGCTGCCTGAACAACATCTGGACCAGGGAGAGCGGCTGGCGGTACAACGCCGAGAATGCCAGTGGTGCTTACGGCATTCCCCAGGCGCTGCCGGGGGACAAGATGGCCACCGCGGGCGCAGACTGGATGACCAATCCCGCCACCCAGATCAAGTGGGGACTGGGTTATATCCAGTCCCGCTATGGCGACCCCTGCAGCGCGTGGTCGTTCTGGCAAGCACACGGTTACTACTGATTGACTCAGAGTTAGCCCTCTTAAGGGGCGGCAGTATTTTCCCGGCTTCATGTATTTACGCCGCGTGTGTCAGGCACTACTTAGTGCTGAATGCTGCGCTTCGGCCCCGCTTAGCTCGTCCACTGCTGATGGCCAAAATCATCTACTTAAAGTAGTTCTATACGTGCGCACTGTCATACGGTGACGTGGATCACAGGCATGCTGCGGCGGGCTCTAGATGTGAAAGTATTCACTGTCTGAACGAGTAAATCGAATATGTATTCGATCACATGATCAGGTGGTGTGTTTCAGGTCATAGTGTTGTTTTTCGAGTTTCGGGCAGAACTAATTGCCGGTATTGGGCATCGTGGGTTGTCGGAAGCACCCGGGCGTGCTTGATGGCTGCATCCCCCGCAGCCCGCCGCCCTGACCCGCGGCACGTCCGCACGCCGCTGTGGCCTCCCAGCCCCCCGCTGTGATCCGCAGTGCCCCCCGGGTGGAAGCCGAGCGCACACCGTGCGCCCGATCGAAGGTCAACCTTGTCCACCCCCAGGACATTCACGTCTCGAAACTTCAACCGGAAACCCACACGTCTCACGCTCGCGATCGCAGGATCGACTGTCACGGCAGCCGCACTGGTCGCTGTAGCAGCCGCCACCGCCAGTCCTGGCGGCCCAGGCGCCCCCGTGGCGTTCGGCGCGGCCCTGACCGCGCAGGGCAAAACGGCCGGGCACACCAGCACCGGGCACGCCAGCACCGGGCACGCCAGCACCGCACGCACCAGCACCGCACGCGCCAGCACCGCGCAGGGAGGCACTGCCCTCCCGGTCGCCGGGGTCACCCTGGACGAGGAACGTGCCGCGCGGGCCAGTGTGGGCGGCCCCGCCGCCGCTGACCTGGCGGGCGGCCTTTCCGTCGTGACCGCCAGCGGCCGGGCTATCCTGGCCTCCGGCCGGGCTGGCGCCCGCGCGGCCAGGGGCCCTGGCCAGCACTCCCCGGGCGCCCGGCCGGTGCACCACGCGCAGCGGGACCGCTCCGCGAAGAGGGTTCATGCCGCGGCCGCGCACAAGGCCAGGCATACCGGGCCCTGTGCGTCGTCCACCCTGCACTGGTGGATCTGCTCCGCCGAGCACGCCCTGGAGCAGCACGGGGCATCCCGCGGGCAGCTGAGCACGAGCGCGGCCTACATCGTGGTGGAGCATGAGTCAGGGGCGAACCCGCGCGCGTACAACGGCTGGGACTCCAACGCGGCAGCGGGCCACCCATCCGAGGGCATCGCCCAGGTGATCGGCCCGACATTCCAGGCCTACGCACTGCCCGGCCACCACGATATCTGGAACCCGGTGGACAACATGATCGCCGCCTTCCGGTATGCGATCAGCCGGTACGGCTCCATGAACAACATTCCCGGCGTCATGGCAGTGCGGCAGGGCGGGTCCTACATGGGTTACTGACTCGCGCTCGCCGGCGGGCATGGTGCCCCAGGGCGTGTCCAGCCGGTGAGCGCGCAGGGCCCCGGGGGGCGTCCCCCCCAGTCCCCCGGCCCACCGCTGGCGGCCTCCCCCGCAGGGAGGCCGCCAGCGTCACGACCGGGGCCGGAACGTGCTCAGCGCATTCCGGAACACGGGCTGGGCGGCCGCCCACACGGCCTCGGGGGCCGATTCCCGCACCTGGTAGACCCGGTGGCCAGCCCGGCTGGTAACCCGGAACGCGATGTCCCGTGTCTCCATCCGCCGGCCGCGGGCTGGCTGCCAGGTGAACTGCCAGGCCACCCCGGCCCCGCCGCGGAAGGTAAAGGGGCGCCCGCCGATGGGCTCGTAGCCGGGGAAGTGGCCCTGCCGCAGCTCCCGGGTCAGCTGCCGTCGCAGCTGGCCGAAAACCGTCGCATTCCCTGCGGCCGCAGGGGTGACCAGGATCGACACGTCACCCGCCGGGCTGGCGAAGTCAGTGCCGCCGCCCTGCGGCGTGGTCCGCCACCCGGCCGGGACCGTCATGGAGAAACCAGCCGCCGACCCAGCCCGGCCCGCTGTCACGCCCGGCGCCCGGGCCGGGATGCCGGTGCCGCTGCTCCCGCGGGCCAGCGCCGCTCCCGCCAGGATCCCCGCGACGACGATGGCCACCGCGGCGCCCGCGGCCAGCAGCCCGCGGCGGCCGCGCGGGAGCATCGCCGCGAGCGCCGGCGCCACGCCGCCCCGCCCTCCCAGTCCGGTGGCGCCATGCCGCCCGGCGCGTGACCTGCCGAGTGGCGGGGCACTGTCCGGGCTGTCCGGTGGCGGGCTGTCCGGGGGCAGGCCGTCCATCCACAGGCTGTCCGGCAACGGGCTGTCCGGCAACGGGCTGTCCGGCACGGGCTTCGGCCACGGGCTGTCCGGCAACGGGCTTTCCAGTGACGGGCTTTCCGGTGTCGGGCCGTCCGCCCGGGGGCCCTCTGGCCCGGGAACCCCGGGCCAGGCCTCCTTGCCCGCCGGGCCCTGGGTCCGCAGGCCGTCCACGGCCAGCTCCAGCGGAAGGGTCAGCATCGGGGCGCCGGCCCTCGCGGCCTGCCTGCCGGCGTCCTCAGCGGTGGCGGTGCCCGGCCCGCTGGCACCGCCGGCGCGCCGCCTGCCGGCGTCCTCAGCGGTGGCGGTGCCCGGCCCGCTGGCGGTCCTGGCGGCGCCCAGCAGCTGGCCCGCGGCGGCTGCATCGGGCCGGGCCAGCGGATCGCGGTTCAGCAGGGCCTCGATGACGGGACGCAGCGGGCCTGCCGCGCGGGGGCGCGGCGCTTCGGAGTTGGCGATGGCCGCCAGGATGGCGATCGAGGTGCCCCGGTCGTCGAATGGCCCCCGCCCCTCCACCGCGGCGAAGAGCGTCGCGCCGAGCGACCACAGATCAGAGGCCGGGCTGGCCGGATCACCCCGGATCCGCTCCGGGGCCGTGAAACCGGGGGTCCCCATCACCATGCCGGCCAGGGTGAGGCCACTCTCGCCTTCGAGGGTGGCGATGCCGAAGTCGGTGAGCACGACCCGGCCGCCGGGCCCGAGCAGGACATTGCTCGGCTTCACGTCGCGATGCAGGATGCCGGCGGCGTGAGCGCAGGCCAGCGCGCCCAGCACCCGCGTGCCCACGTCGGCGGCCTGATGCGGGCGCAGGGGGCCGTCCTCGGTGAGGACCTGGTCCAGGGACCGCGCCTCGACCAGTTCCATCACGATCCACGGGCTGCCGTCCGCCTCGACGACGTCGAAGACGGTCACCACCGCCGGATGGTTGAGCCGCGCCGCGGTACGGGCCTCGCGCAGGGTGCGCTCGTGGAGGATCCGGGTTTCCTCGGTCATCACCGAGCCCGCAGGCACCGGGCCGCGGAGCCGCACCTCTTTGACCGCGACGTCACGGTCCAGAATGATGTCCCGTGCCCGCCAGACGGTCCCCATGGCCCCGCGGCCGATGGTGCTGTGCAGGAGGTAGCGCCCCGCGACCGTCCGCCCCGTGCTGGCCGCAACGTGCATGACAAGCGACGATACACGCGGGATCCGCCCGGTTTGCTGTGAAGTGCGTGAGAATAGCACGTGTGTCGCGGCGGGGTTTCCAGGCCGTCAGCGGCCCGCCACACGGCGGTTCGCGGCTGTTCATCCCGGGGAGCCGCCCATGGCGGGAAGCCGTCCATCCCGCGGCGCGGCCCGCCCGGGGAGCATCGCGGGCGGGGCCGTTACCGGCTGCCGATGGTGAGCAGCGGTGGCTGCGGTTCCTCGGCGAAGAAGTCGTTCCCCTTGTCGTCCACGATGATGAACGCCGGGAAGTCGCGGACCTCGATGCGCCAGACCGCTTCCATGCCGAGTTCCGGGTACTCAAGCACCTCGACCTTGGTGATGCAGTCCTGGGCCAGCTTGGCCGCGGCCCCGCCGATGGAGCCCAGGTAGAACCCGCCGTGCTCGCGGCAGGCCGCGGTGACGGCCGGGGAGCGGTTCCCCTTGGCCAGCATGACCAGGGAACCGCCGGCCGCCTGGAACTGGCCGACGTAAGAGTCCATCCGCCCGGCGGTGGTCGGGCCGAACGACCCCGAGGCGTAGCCCTCGGGGGTCTTGGCGGGGCCGGCGTAGTACACGGGATGGTCCATCAGGTACCGCGGCATGGGGTCACCGGCGGCCAGCCGCTCGGCGATCTTCGCGTGCGCGATATCCCGCGCGACGACCAGGGGCCCGTTAAGTGAGAGCCGGGTCGCCACCGGGTACTTGGTCAGTTCCGCGCGGATCTCGCTCATCGGCCGGTTCAGGTCGATCCGTACCACGTCGTCGCCGAGCTCATCCTCGGTGGCCTCGGGCAGGTACCTGGCCGGGTCGGTCTCGAGCTGCTCCAGGTACACGCCCTCCGGGGTGATCTTGGCCAGCGCCTGCCGGTCAGCCGAGCACGACACTGCGATGGCGACCGGGCAGGACGCGCCGTGCCGCGGCAGCCGGATCACCCGCACGTCGTGGCAGAAGTACTTGCCGCCGAACTGCGCCCCGATGCCGATCTTCCGGGTGATCTCGAGGACCTCTTCCTCCAGTTCCAGGTCGCGGAACCCGTGCCCGGCCGGGGATCCGGTCGCCGGCAGGGTGTCCAGGTACCGGGCGGAGGCGTACTTCGCGGTCTTCAGCGCGTACTCCGCGCTGGTGCCGCCCACCACGATGGCCAGGTGGTACGGCGGGCAGGCGGCCGTGCCCAGCGAGCGGATCTTCTCCTCCAGGAACGTGTGCAGCCCAGCCGGGTTCAGCACCGCCTTGGTCTGCTGGAAGAGGAAGGACTTGTTGGCCGACCCGCCGCCCTTGGCCATGAGCAGGAACTTGTACTCCTGGCCCGGGGCGGCGTAGATCTCGACCTGGGCCGGCAGGTTGGTGCCGGTGTTCCGCTCCTCGAACATGGACAGCGGGGCCAGCTGCGAGTAGCGCAGGTTCAGCTGCGTATACGCCTCGTAGATGCCGCGGCTGAGGTGCTCTTCGTCCTGCCCGTCGGTGAGGACCTGGCCGCCCCGCTTCCCCATCACGATCGCGGTCCCGGTGTCCTGGCACATGGGCAGCACCCCGCCGGCCGCGATGCATGCGTTCTTCAGCAGGTCAGCAGCCACGAAATGATCGTTGCGGCTGGCTTCTGGATCATCGAGGATGGCCCGCAGCTGGCGCAGGTGCCCCGGCCGCAGCAGATGGGCTATGTCCCGCATGCCCTCGCGGGCGACCAGGGTGAGCACCTCCGGGTCCACCTCGAGGAAGTCCCGGCCGAGGGCCTGGCGCCTGGTGACCCCGTCCGCGGTCAGCAGGCGGTACTCGGTGGCGTCGGGGCCCAGGGGGAGCAGGTCGGTGTACGCGAACTCGGGCATTGTGAGTACGTCCTCGCAGAGGGTGTGGTTCCGGTTTCATCGTAGATCCGGGTCGCGGCCGGTGCGGCGCCCGGCTACGCCGCGACCTGGCCTGGCGGGTCCCGGCGGGTCCACTTGCATGGCCCCCTTCCCTCCGGGTAAGGGTGTGCCATCCCCGGCGGAGCGGGGCCGGGTCAGGAGGGAGAGGGCCGTGAGCATTCCAGACGGCGGTGACGAGGCTACGGGCGTCCCGGTCAGCGACGAGCAGGCGATCGTCCTGGATGAGGCGTCCCGCCAGCTCGAGCTGGCCGTGCATGACGCCCAGGTGGCCTACGACTGCATCGCGCTGGGCAGCCTGGACCGGGCGCACACGAATGCGATCACCGCCCGTACGGCGGCCGACGCGGCCGAGACCCTGCTGCGGGCCGTGCTGGGCCGGGCGGCCGAGCCGCACGAGGGCCCGGTGCCCGAGCCCCCCGACTGACCGGGCCCGGGTGGCAGGGGCGGCACCGGTCCCGGGCCGCGCCGGGCGCGCGGTGGCCACGCCGGCCGGGCCGGCCTCAGCCGCTGCAGCCCGCGATCGTGCCCAGGGGCTCGCAGTTGTCCAGCCGGTTGCCGGTGACCTGGGTCGCCTGCAGCGTCACGGCGCCCGCGCCGCCGGCGTTGAAGATGCCGCCGCCATGGGCCGCATGGTTGTGCTCGATCTTGTCGCCGGACACCCTGCCCAAGGCCCTGCCCTCGTTGTACAGGCCCCCGCCAGCCCCGCCCGCCCGGTTCTGCGACAGGGCGCTGTCCGTCAGTCCCACCATGCCGTAGGCCGCGTTGTCGATGCCGCCCCCGTTGGCGGTGGCGTGGTTGCACCTGATCATGCTGTGGTCGATGTACAGGGCGAGGCCGCCGTCGTCGTAGATGCCACCGCCGTCCTTCGCCGTGTTCCCCCGCACTTGCGTGGTGCGCAGCGCGGCCTCGTGCGGCCCGTGAAGCCAGAGCCCGCCGCCGTAACCGGCGGTGTGATTGCCGGTGATGCGGCTCCCGCTGATGTAGATCCCCACAAGGAAGGACATGATGCCGCCCCCCTCCTCGGTGGCCTCGTTACCGCGGATCGTGACCCCGGTGAGATTGTCCCCTTCCACGGAGTTGTCGCCGATGGCCCCTCCGTACCCGGCCGTGTTGCCGCTGAACACCGAGTTGCGCATGGTGATGCCGCCGAAGCTGAAGTCGTAGATCGCGCCTCCCGCGGTCCCGGCCGTGTTGCCGGTGAAGGTGTCGCTGGTCAGCGTGGTATGGCCGGCCGCCTGGCCGGTATAGATGGCCCCTCCCTGGTCGGTGGAGCTGTTGCCCGCGAACGAGGCCCCGGTCACCGTGAGGTCGCCCGCCGCGGCCTCGCAGTCGATGGCGCCCCCACCCGTGGCGTGATTGCCGGTGAAACGGCCCCCGCTGACCATCAGGCTGGCGCGGCCGGTCACGGCGATGGCCCCCCGGCCGTGGGTGAAGTTGAGGTCGTGCAGCCGGACGGTCCCCCCGTCCAGGGACAACAGCGTGAACGCAGGGGCGCCTGCCGCTGGTTCCAGCGTGGCCCCGTGGCCCTGGATGGTGAGATCGCGGCTGATGGCCGGCAGGGCCTGGCCGGGCCGGTAGTGACAGCCGGCGGCCAGGCCGAGAGTCTCGCCGCTGGTGGCAGCGCTGAGCGCGGCCGCCAGGGCCGGGACCCCGCATGGTACGCGGATGATCCCGGTGGCGGCCTGCGCCGCCGGGACCGGCCACCCGGTGGCGGCCATCAGGGCCGCCGCGGCCGCGGGCGCCCCGAGTCTGAGCAGCTGCCGTCCCCGCATGATGTTCCCCCTGTTCAGCGAGCTGACGTGGACACTGACAGGGTGATGACTTATCGCCGTGACCAGGGCGAGGGGACAGGCTGGGGGGATCTTTGCCAGGTCATGGCGCGCTGATGTGCCACCCGGCGCGGGCGACTAGATGATCAGGCAGCTGCCCGGATGCCCGGATCGCCGCCGGTTCGCGTGCGAGCCCGGTCGCCGGGCCTCCCGGCTGGCCAGCGCCGGTCAGCACACCCCGCCCTGATCCTCGTCGCTGACCCGCCGGACCAGTGAACCCAGCAGGCTGAAGGACTCCTCATCCTCGGCTGTCCCGGTGTGCGGCCGCCGGAAACGGCCCACGTCGATCGCGATGTCGGCGATGTCCCAGCGCAGCCGGTACAGATCCAGCATCGCGGGCCGCACGATGACCCCGGTCAGGGCGGCGTAGGCGTCCAGGATGGAACCGTCGCCCGGGTCGAGGCTCCACAGGTCACGCTCGGGCGGGGCGGCCAGGGCGGTGTCCCAGTCGATGAGCAGCCAGCCGCCCGCGGTCAGCATGGTGTTGCCGGGATGCGGCTCACCGTGGGTGAGGACCGTCCGGGACGGCTGGCTGCCCGCGGCGGCCACGAAGCGGTCATAACGGGCGAGCAGCCGCCGGATGGGCGCGGCATGCTCCTGGATCAGGCGCGCTGCCGGGTGCGCGTACGGCCCCCGGCCGGGGCTGCCGCCGCCGGGCTCGCAGGCGGCCTCCAGCTGGTCCCGGTGCGGTACCCGGAAGTCGTCGGCCAGCGCGCGCCGGCGGGCCGCGGGCGGGGCGGTGTGCGCGGCGGCGAGCATGCGGAGCACGGCCAGCCGGTGCGCCGGTGAGGAGAACTCCGCCCACTCGAAGCTCTGGCCGTCCACGAAGGGGTAGACCGCCAGGCCGAACCGGGTGCTGACCCGTGCCAGCAGCTCGCCGTCCCAGGCCGGGACCGGCGCCACCGCGAACGTGCGGCCGCATTCCCTCAGGTCGGCGGCCGCGGACAACGCCGCGCGCAGCCGCCGGAAGCCCGCGGTCAGCGGCTCGGCCTGCGACATCCGCTTGTTCTCCAGGTCATCGGCGGTAACGAACCAGCGTGCCCCGGACTGGCTGGACACCTCCCAGTGGTGACTGCCCCAGCCGACCGGGCGGTACTGCACCGATACGGCGCGGATGCCCCAGCCGCGCTCCAGCACCGGCCGCAGGGCGGCCTCGGGCAGGCCGGCGGGAGGAGTCAGCATCCACTCACGGTAGGAGGCGGACCGCGGGCCCGGCTACCGGATAAACGGGTCACCCGTCACTTGGCCAGGCGGGGGAGCAGGGCCGAGGCCACGACCACGCCGGCGACGGCCGCGGCCACCAGCACGCTCACATCCAGCGCCAGGTTGGTCGGCACCCCGATGAGCAGCCAGCGCAGCGCGTTCACCTCGTAGGACAGCGGGTTGACCTTGCTGATGGCCTGCAGCCAGCCGGGCATCAGGGCGGTCGGGTACAGCGCGTTGGAGCTGAAGAACAGCGGCATGGTGATGGCCTGCCCGATGCCCATCAGCCGGTCCCGGCTCAGGGCCAGGCCCGCGATGGACATGGACAGGCAGGAGAAGAACGCCGAGCCGAGGACCACCACGCAGGCAGTTCCCAGCAGCTTCAGCGGGTTATGGGTCAGCGCGACGCCGAGGATGGCGGCGAGCACCACCACCGCCGCGGCCTGGACGATCGAACGCAGCCCGGCGGCGAAGGCCTTCCCGGTGATCAGCGCCGAACGGGGGGTGGGCGTGACCATGAGCTTGGCCAGCACCCCCGCGTCCCGTTCCCAGATGATCTGGATGCCGTAGAAGATCGATACGAACAGGGCCGACTGGGCCAGGATCCCCGGGGCCAGGTAGGCGAGATAGGAGATTCCGTCCGGGGTCTGGATGGCGTGGATCCTGGTGAATGTCTCACCGAAGATGAGCAGCCAGAGCGCCGGCTGGATGGCCCGGGTGTACAGTTCCGTGCGGTCGTGCCGCAGCTTGCGCAGCTCGACCCAGCACAGCGTGACCATCCGGCTGGCCAGCTGGCGCAGGCCCACCCGCCCGCTGGGCACGGGACCATAATCAGCCGAGACGGCGGGCGGTGCGCCGGGCGCGACGGACGTCACGGATGCCTCCCTTCGCGGTGTCCTCATCCAGCGTCCCGCCGGTGAAGTGGCGGAATACCTCGTCCAGCGAGGCGTCCGGCCCGAGCAGGGCCTTCAGGTTCGCCGGGCTGTCCGTGGCCTGCACCCGGCCGCTGTGCATGAGCGAGACGCGGTCGCAGTACACGTCGGCTTCTTCCATGTGATGCGTGGTCATCAGCACCGTCATCCCGGCCCGCTCCCGCAGCCGGGTGATGTGCTCCCAGACGTCGGAGCGGGCGATCGGGTCCAGGCCGACCGTGGGCTCGTCCAGCACCAGCAGCCGCGGCGCGTTGACCAGGGCCTGCGCGAGTTCCAGCCGCCGCACCATGCCGCCGGAGTAGGTCTTCACCAGACGCCCCGCTGGCTCGGTCAGGCCCATCGCGGCGAGGGCCTCCTCCACCCGCTCCGCGCGCCCCGTGCGCGGAACGTCGAACAGCCGGGCGAACAGTTCCACGTTCTCGCGGCCGGTCAGCGACCCGTCGGCGGACAGGAGCTGCGGGACGTAGCCGATCATCCGGCGGACCTGCATCGGCTGCGTGGCGGTGTCTGCCCCGAACACGCTGATCCGCCCGCCCATCGGCTTGAGCAGGGTCACCAGCATGCGGATCGTGGTCGTTTTGCCGGCCCCGTTGGGGCCGAGCAGGCCGAAGGTCTCTCCGGGCTGGATGGTCAGGTCCACGTCGTCCACCGCGACGTGGTCGCCGAACCGGTAGGTGACGCCGGCGCAGCTCACTGCGGGCCGGGCCAGGGCGAGGCCGGGTGTGCTGCCCGTGTGCTGGCCAGTGGCCCGCCCGGCCCCGCCGGCGATAGCCCCGCGGGGGTCCAGGCTCATCGGTGCTCCATTCTCTCCGCCAGCCGGGCCAGGGCCGGGATCGCCCCGGCGAGCGCCTGCCGGTCCTCCCCGGACATCGCGCCGAGTACCTCGCTGGCCAGCTCGGCACGCAGGTCGCGCCACTCGTCGAGCCGGCGGCGCGCCTTGTCCGTGATCGTGAGCCGGACCGACCGGCTGTCCGGCAGCGACCGCTCGCGGCGGAGCAGGTCCTGCTCGGCGAGGCGGCCGACCAGCGTGCTGATCGTGTTCGGGGCGAGCCGCAGTTCGTGCGCGGCGTCCGCGACGCAGAGACCAGGCCGGAGGGCGATCAGCCGGAGCAGCTCGCCCTGCGCGGTCGGCAGCGGTTCGGTGGCCCAGGCATGACGCACCGCGCGCCGGGTGGTGCGCCGCACGGCGCTGATCGCGGCCAGCAGCTCGGCTGCCTCGGCCCGGGGGGCTGCCGCGGCCTGGGGGCCTGCCGCGGCCTGGGGGGCTGTCCCGGTCCGGGGGGCTGTCCGGGTCCGGGGGGCTGTCCCGGTCCGGGGGGCTGTCCCGGTCCGCGCTGCCGGTTCCGTCCCGGAGGCTGCTTCTGCCCGCGACCCCCTCCCCGCCGTCCCGGGTGCCCCTCTACCCGCTTCCATATCGTTCACAGAGCTAACTATATTGACCTCAGGGCCAGCTGGCTACCGGGTCGGGAAGTGGGCAGCGGCCGCACGGGACTACCCGGGCCGTGCAGCGAAGCAGGACATGGCCACGTTTCACGTATCCGGTGCACGGAAATGGACAAAACACCCCGGTTGAGTGCACCAGATACGTGAAAGGTCGGCGTAGTCCAAGATCACTGTGACTGGTGATGCTGCTGGGCTCCGACGGGAGCTTGCACGGGCGGCCAGGGGGCTCAGCGCCGGCAGTCGCGGGTGGCCTCGTCGGCGACCTCGGCGGTCACCTCGATGGCGAGGTCGGCCGAGGCGCCGAGGGCCGTGTCCGCGAGCGGGCCAGGATCCTGCGGCGCCGCATTCCCGGCCACGGTGTTTCCCCGTGCTGTGCCGTCCTGACCCGGGGAGTCCTCATCGTGGACGTAGCGGCCGCCGCGCAGCAGGGAGGCGCCCGCCGCGATGATCAGCACGATGATGGCCATGCTGAACACGATGACCAGCCCATGGTGGAATGGCCCGGCGATCAGGTACGGGAAGAACTGCCTGCCGGTCAGGGTGGCCACATGGGCTGGCAGGTGAGCGAGGACGCCGGTCGGGCCGAGCAGCTGGCGCACCGGGTTGTAGCCCAGGAACCAGGCTGGCCACCGGCGGGGTCTGCCCGATCTCGTGAGCCAGGGCCGCGGGCACGCCCTGCGACATCAGCCCGCAGGTCAGTGCGGCCGGCAGCGTGCTGGACAGGCCGATGATCATCAGCGAGAAGAAGATACCGATCGACAGCACGAACCCGGAGTTCTGGAACGTGGCCAGCATGCCGGAGGCAGCGCCGCGCTAGCGGCCGGCCAGGAGAGGCGAGGAGAGGCGAGGAGAGGCGGGGAGGCGCGGGGAGGTCAGCCTGAGGCGGGGGAGCTGGCCTCCGCGGTGGCCGCCACCTCGCTCCGCGTCCCCCGGGTCCGGCCGGGCTCGAACCCGGCGGCCAGCGCGATGATGACCAGGGTCAGCACGAGCGGCGCCGTATAGGCGGCCCGCCAGCCCGCAGAGCCGCCGACCCCGCCGGCGATCCCGCCGACCAGCGCCGCGCCGAGCACGAAGCCGGCGTAGTTGAACACGTTGACGCGGGAGATGGCGATGCCCGACCCGGTGGGATCGAGTTTCGAGGTGGCCGAGAAGCACATCGGGGGGACCACGCAGAACCCGAGACCGGTCACGGCGAACGCGGCGATGGCCAGGAAGGGGGACGGCGCCAGCACCACGCCCAGCAGGCCAAGCCCCGCGACCACGGCCCCGGCCCGCACGACCGCCGTAGCGCCGAACCGCCGCACCGTACGGTCCCCGACGGCCCGGCCCGCCACCATCATCGCCTGGTACGCCGCGAACGCCAGCGGCAGCACCGCCTTGCTGCCGTGCTGGACCTTCGACATGTAGACCGAGCTGTAGTTGGACACGGCCGCGTCACCGATGTACATGCAGCACATGGCCACGCCGATGAAGATGATCGGCCGCCACGGGATCTGGATGCCGGCCTTCTTCGCCGCGGCCTCGGACGGGGGCGCGACGTCGGCCGCCTTGCCGAACAGGCGCGGCCCGGCGACCAGGGCGGCGGCCAGCCCGGCTGCCCCGGCGACCGTGAACGCCACCCCCAGGGACAGGCCGAGCTTCCCGGCGGCCGCGTTCCACAGCCCGCCCAGGATCCCGGCCGCGCTCCAGAAGCCGTAGAACGCGTTGATGACGCTGTAGCCGTAGCGCTTCTCGGTGATGGCGCCCTGCATGTTCATGGTCGCGTCCACCGCGCCGAGGAACAGCCCGAACAGGCCGACGGTGACGTACAGCTCGGGCCGGGTGCTGGCGAACCCGATGGCCGGCAGGCTCAGGCAGACCAGCGGCTGGGCGACGCGCAGCACCGTGCCGCTGCCCAGCCGGGCCGCGAGCGGGCCGGAGACCACGCTGCCCACCCCGGCGATGACCGGGACGATGAGCAGGACCAGGGTGAGCTGCCCGTTGGACAAGTGGAACTTGCTCTGCAGGACGGAGACCCGGGTTACCACCACCGCGAAGCACAGGCCCTGGACGAAGAACGCGGTGCTGGTCGCCATCCGGCCCCGGCGGTCACCGGCCTGCCGCGGATCCGGGCCGTCCGGACCCCGGCCGTCCGGACCCCGGCCGTCCGGACCCCGGCCGTCCGGATCTGTGCCGTCCAGCTTCATGGGCCGCTCCCAGGCTCGCGAGCCGCCGGCGATGCGGGCTACGGCCGGCCCGGGCGGTCCGGGCTGACCCCGGGGGGCATGGCCGGGCTCGTGCGGTCAGGGTAGGGATCGTGCCGTCCGGGCGTCAAGGCGGCTATCGTCAGGGGTGTGAATCCCCGGCAGAGCCCGCGTGACCTGCGCGCCTCGGACGCTGACCGGGAGCGCGTGATAACCCTGCTCGCCGAGGCGGCCGGGGATGGGCGGATCACGCTGGAGGAGCACGCGCACCGGGTGCAGCGGGCTTACACTGCGCGGACCCTGGGGGACCTGGCCGGGCTGACCGATGACCTGGCGCTGCCCGGGGCCCAGCCGCTGCGGCTTGACACTTCCCGCGCGGTCACGGCCTTCTTCGCGACCGAGCGGCGTGACGGCCGGTGGGTTGTCCCCGACCGGCTGGTGGTGACCGCCATCGGCGGGCAGGTCGTGCTGGACCTGCGGGAAGCGCTGCTCCAGGGGCAGCGCACCGTGATGTACGCGACCGCGATGGGCGGCCAGGTCAATCTGCTGGTCCCGGCCGGGCTCACGGTCATCACCCGCAACCTGTCCGCGGCGCTGCCGGGGGCCCGGCCCGAGCCGCGCCCGGAACCGACGGTCCCGCCTGGAACGCCGGTCATCGAGTTGCACACGCTGACCGTGCTGGGCCGCATCCACGTCCGCACGCCCCGGCCGCGCCGGTCCGGCCTGTTCACCCGCCGCCCGCGCTGACGCGGCCCGCGCTGACGCGCCCGCGCTGACGCGGCCCGCGCTGACGCCCGCCCGCGCTGACGCCGCCCGCGCTGACGCGGCCCGCGGTGCGCGGGCGTTCGCTCAGCAGGGCCCGTCGAAGTTGATCGAGCTGTAGGCCCGGAGCTTCCAGAGCTGGTGCTCGCTGTGGATGTTGCGGATGGTGCCGGAGCGGGCCCGCATGACGAGCGAGTGGGTAGAGGCCCCGCCTGCCCGGAACCGGACGCCAGCCATCAGCTCGCCGTCGGTGATCCCGGTGGCCGCGAAGAACGCGTCCTCGGACGTCACCAGATCGTCGGTGGTCAGCACGTGCCTGAGGTCGTGGCCGGCCGCGAGTGCCTTGTCGCGCTCGGCCTCGTCCCGGGGTGCGAGCCGGGCCTGGATCACGCCGCCCAGGCACTTGACCGCACAGGCGGTGATGATCCCCTCCGGGGTGCCGCCCACCCCCAGCAGCAGGTCCACGCCGGTCCCGTCCCGCGCTGCCATGATCGAGCCGGCCACGTCGCCGTCGGTGATCAGCTTGATCCGGGCCCCGGCGGCCCGCACCTCCGCGATGAGCCGCTCGTGCCGCGGGCGGTCCAGGATGACCACGGTGACGTCCGAGGCTGAGCAGCCCTTGGCCCGGGCCACGGCCGCGATGTTGTCCGCGGCCGGCGCCTCGATGTTAACCACGTCCGCCGCGGCCGGGCCGGTTACCAGCTTGGACATGTAGAAGACCGCGGAGGGGTCATACATCGACCCACGTGCGCTGACGGCCAGCACGGCGATCGCGTCCGGCATGCCGTTGGCGGTCAGCCGGGTGCCGTCGATCGGGTCCACGGCCACGTCGCACGCGGGGCCGGAGCCGTCACCGACCTGCTCGCCGTTGAAGAGCATGGGCGCACGGTCCTTCTCGCCCTCGCCGATGACCACCACGCCGTTCATGGACACCGTGCTGATGAGGGCCCGCATCGCCTGCACGGCCGCGGCGTCGGCACCGTTCTTGTCGCCGCGGCCAACCCAGCGGGCCGCGGCCATCGCCGCCGCCTCGGTGACCCGGGCCAGCTCCAGGGCGAGGTTCCGGTCCGGCGCGTGCCGCTCGGGCTGGGCGACCAGGTCACCTGGGTCGAGGTTTCCCTGGGCTGCCGTCTCGTACTCGGTCATCGCAGAGACCGCCTTCCCTGTGTGGCCGTGCTTGGCCGTGCGCCTGCGCTCCCCGGCAGGGGCTGCCCCTCGGGCAGGGGCTGCCCCCCGGGCAGGGGCTGCTCCCCGGTGGGGGGCGCTTCCCGGCCGGGCCATGCCGTCATGCCCGGTACCTGATGGGCGGCGTAGCCTTGACGTCTAGGGCGGCACGCCCTGGCGCCAGACGTGGGGAGCGCTGCGCAGGCGGTGACAGGCGAATGACAACAGATGCTCCGCAGCCTACCGTGCGGTCCGCCGATCGCGGCGCGGCGACGAGGGCTGCCCTGCTGGCCGCCGCGCGTGAGGTGTTCATCTCGGCGGGGTACGCGCAGGCCGGGGTGACAGACATCGTCGCCCGGGCCGGCGCCAGCGTCGGCAGCCTCTACCACCACTTCAGCGGGAAGGCCGACCTGTACGTCACGCTGTTCGAGGAGTTCCACCAGGGCCAGGCCTGGCGGGCCCGCCAGGCGGCCCGGGACGCGCGCGACGATCACGTCCGCGAGCCGCGGCAGCTGTTCCTGGCGGCGGCCCGGGCCTACCTCGACGGCTGCCTGGCGGACCGGGAACTGTCCCGGTTGTTCGTCTCAGGAGACGCCCCGCCCGGGTTCGACCTGATCATGCGCCAGCGGCTGCGTGAATGGGCCAGCCGGAACGCCGATTTTTTCGCCCGCCGCGCCGAGCCCATGGACGAGGCCGTGGCGGTCGTGATGACCGGCGCCCTCATGCTCGCCGTGGCCGAGGTCTCCCTGGATGAGGACGCCGCCCATGCCCGGCGGCTAGCCGGCGGCGTGCTGGACGTGCTGTCCGGAGTCGGTCCGGGGATCCCGGGCGTGACCAGCCGGCGACGTTGACCCTGTGAGCGCGGAGGCAGAGCCGGCAGGGAACGGCGGAGCGCAGCCAGCCGGGGACGGCGGCCCGCCGGCCACACTCAGCTATGAGCAGGCCCGCGACCAGCTCACCGAGGTGGTCCGCCGCCTGGAGGGCGGCGGCCTGTCCCTGGAGCAGTCGCTGGATCTGTGGGAACGTGGCGAGCGGCTGGCCGCCATCTGCGAACAGTGGCTGGAGGGCGCCCGCGCCCGCCTCGCCGCCGCGATGGCGGCACGCGCGCCGGAGTCCGCCGATCCGGACACACCCTTTTAAAATTCTCCGCAACGAAAACCGCTTGCCCGGCCCCCCCAGCCCAGCTTTCCGGCCGGGTGATCAGCCGGGCGGGGCGGCGTGGTGCGCGGAGGGCGGCAGGCCGGAGGCCGTGAGCTGGCCTGCGGTGCGGGCCTTCCAGGCGGCCCGGACCGCGGCGGCGACGGTCCGCGCGTAGAGGCGGGCCCCGCTGGGCTGCGGGTGGACCTCGTCCGGCCACAGCAGCCCGGTCCGGTGCTCGATGGCCGCGAACCAGTTGGCCATGACCACGGTGGCGTAACGCCGGGCCGCGGCGGCGATGATCTGGTTCACGCCCGCTTCCCAGGGCCGCGCCTCGTAGGTGCTGACCAGCACCAGGTCCCGGTGCGGGCCGACGGCCCGGACGAGCTGGCGCATCTGCTGGGGGGTGAACGGCCCGTTGGTGCCGAGCGCGAACACGACCACGCGGCGGAGCCTCCCGTCGGCCGCCAGGCGCTGCACGATCGACAGACCCGCGCCGACCTGACGGCTGACCTGAGCATCGATGGAGATGCCGGGCAGCGCGGCCGCCAGCTGGACAGCCGACGCAAGCATGACGGAGTCCCCGACCGCGAAGACGCTGGAGCCTGCCACGCGGGCCGGGGCGGCCGCGGCGGTGACGGCGGCCGGCGGCGGTGCAGTGGCGGCCAGGCCGGGCGGCGAATCCCGGGTGACGGGCGGGTTCTGCTGGCTCACCGTGACGCCCTCGCTGATCTGCTCGGCCAGCCCGGAGGAGGCGCGGGCGTGGACCACCCCATAGCCCGCGGCGCCCGCCACGGCCACGGCGCCCGCCACGGCGAGGGCGGGCAGGGCCCGCACGGGTGAGCGGTGCGCCCCGGCCAGGGACCGGGCGGCCATCCGGGACCGGGACCGGACCGTGGCCCAGAACCCGTCACGGATGATGGGTTCCTCCACCCACCGCCAGGACGCGGCGGCGAGACCGGCCGAGAGCGCCGTCTCGGGCAGCCAGATCCAGGCCGCCAGGCGCGGGTGCGGGAACGCTGCGGCAGCCAGCGCGATCACCGGCCAGTGCCACAGGTAGATCCCGTAAGACCTGATCCCGATCCAGCGCAGCGCGGACCGGCCGAGTGCCCAGCTGACCAGGCCCGGGCTCGCTGCGGCCAGGACGACCCCGCCGGCGGCCAGCGCGACGACCAGCAACCCGGCCGGGTAGAGCACCGGGTCGGTCCCGGTGAAGTGGCCCATGGCCCAGGCCAGCACGGCGATACCGGCCAGGCCGAGTGCGTCGGGGATCCTGGCGTTGTCGCGGCTCAGGGCCTGCAGCCGCCGCAACGGCCAGCTCAGCGCCAGCGCGGAGCCAATGAACAGGGCTGACGCGTGCGTGTCCGTGCCGTAGTAAACGCGGGACGGGTCCGCGCCGGGCACGTAAACCAGGGCCACGGCCAGGGCGGACAGGGCCGCGCCTAGGCAGGCGAGGCGCGGCCCGGAAGCGGCCGGACTGGCAGGTTTTGAGGATCACGATCAGGAGCAGCGGCCAGACCAGGTAGAACTGCTCCTCGATGGCGAGTGACCACAGGTGCTGGAGCGGTGCAGGCGGCCCGAACCGCGCGAAGTAGGAGTGGTGCGCCAGTGCCTGCCACCAGTTGCTCGAGTACGTGACGGCCGCGAGCAGGGCCGCCCGCAGAGTGGCCAGCTGGGCCGGCTCGATGACCGCGGTGGCCGCGGTCACCGCCACGAGCAGGATCGCCAGGGCGGGCAGCAGCCGCCTGGCCCGCCGCGCCCAGAACCCGCCCAGGTCCAGGTGGCCGTGCTGGTCCCACCGGGCCGCTAGCAGGTCGGTGATCAGGTACCCGCTGAGCACGAAGAAGACGTCCACCCCGAGGAATCCCCCGGAAAATGCGGACAACTGCTCATGAAAAGCCACAACGGCAATAACGGCCATAGCGCGCAGCCCATCCAGACCAGGCCGACGAGTCGTGGCCAGATCGGATGCCGCGCCTTTCAGGGTGTGTGTCGTCGTCACTGCGCTGATCCCCCCGGCTCGCAGCAGTGCTCAGAGTTCTCGCCCGTTCAGCGGCGGAAGAAACACCGTGACAGGTAATAGCCGGGAAGAGATTTGGCGCGCGGTTATTTGGCCGCGGTGAGGTAGCCCCGGTTCCCGGGGCCGGGCGCGCTCAGCTGTCCTCGGAGACTACGGTGAGCTGGTCGTCGGCGAATCGTAGTGTGAGCCGTTCGCCAGGCGGAACCTCCGCGGCCGCGCGCACCACGCTCCCGTCGGGCCGCTGCACGATCGCGTACCCGCGGCGCAGGGTGGTGGCGGGGGAGAGGGCCAGCAGCCGGGCCCGCACGTGGGACACGTCATCTCCGGCGCGGTCCAGGGAGGCGGACAGCCGGCGCCGGGCCCGCTCCGTGAGCCCGGTAACCAGCTCCTGGCGCCGTTCGATTTCCCGGACCGGCGAGGCGAGCGCGGGCCGGGACCGCAGGCCGGCCAGCCACGCCGTCTCGCGCTCCATCCGGCCGGTGAGGCACCGGCGGGCCCGCCCGCGCAACTGGGCGATGAGCGCCAGTTGCTCGTTCACGTCGGGCACCACCCGGCGCGCGGCGTCGGTGGGCGTGGACGCCCGCACGTCTGCCACCAGGTCCAGCAGCGGCGTGTCCTGCTCGTGACCGATCGCGCTGACCACGGGGGACCTCGCGGCGGCCACGGCCCGGATCAGCGTCTCGTCGGAGAACGGCAGCAGGTCCTCGATCGAGCCGCCGCCCCGGGCGATGACGATCACGTCCACCGACGGGTCGGCGTCCAGCCGGTGCAGCGCGTCCACGATCTCGCCCAACCGCGTAAGGCCCCTGGACGGCTACCGGCTCGACCCGGAATTGGACCGCCGGCCACCGATGGGCGGAGTTGCGCAGCACATCCTTTTCCGCGGCCGAGTCACGTCCGCAGATCAGCCCGATCTTCCCGGGCAGGAACGGCAGCGGGCGCTTCCGTGCGCCCGCGAACAGCCCTTCGGCGGCCAGGGCCCGGCGGAGCCGTTCCAGCCGTGCGAGCAGTTCGCCGATGCCGACGGCGCGGATTTCGGTGGCGGAAAGGGAGAACGAGCCACGGTTGGTGTTGAAATCGGGTTTCGCCCAGACCAGCACGCGGGCTCCCTCCCCGGGCGGCGGGTCGGTGGCATCCAGCACCGTGCGCGGGCAGATCACCCGCACGGAGACCGCGGCTACCGGGTCACGCAGGGTCAGGAAGGCTGTGTTGCCGCGCCGGGTGAGCTCAGCGATCTGCCCTTCGACCCAGACGCGGCCGAGCCGCCCGATCCACTCGCTGGTCAGCCTGAGGATGGTACGGACCGGAACCGGGGCCTCGGGCGATGTGTCGAGCGCCATGGTGGGTGCTGTGGCGGATTCTGGCTGCGGGCGGCCGGATGGGCCGGCGTCAGCTGCCGTCGCTCAGCTTGGCGAGACGGCGCTCGAACATGGTGATCACGGCCGGCGGCCCTCGTGGGCCTTCTCGTAGTCGAGCAGGGCGTGCACCTGAGCCGCATCCAGCACGCGCAACCGAGCCCGCAGCGAAGCCACCGAAAGCTGGTCGTAGTTGGGGACAGGCAGGACCTCCCCGGCGGAGTCGGCCGGGCGGGCGGGCTCGGCTGGTGCAGCGGAGAGGGCGGGCTCGGCTGGTGCAGCGGAGAGGGCGGGCTCGGCTGGTGCTGCGGAGAGGGCGGGCTCGGCTGGTGCTGCGGAGAGGGCGGGCTCGGCTGGTGCTGCGGGCAGGGCTTCCTCGGCGGCGGGTGCGGGCAGTGCCTCCTCAGCGGGCGCCGCGGGCAGGGCCCCTTCGGCCGGCCCTGCGGGCAGGGCGGGCTCGGCGGGGACCGCGGGCAGGGCGGGCTCGGCGGGCCCTGCAGGCAGGGCGGGCTCGGCGGGCGCCGCGGCCACGGCCGGGACAGGCTGAGTGGGCGTGTACCCGGCAGGAGAGGGGTCGGCCTCGCGGGGAACCGGGATGACCGGCTCCGGAACGGAAGGCTCCGGGACTGCGGGTGCGGCCGGGGCGGCGGAGGCAGGTCGTTCCTGGGACGAGGTTGCCGGGGCCGCGGTACCCCCCGCGGTCGAGGTCGTGTCGAGGTCCTCCTCGTCTCCGTGGAGCAGCCTGACGTTGCCCGTTTTGTCCAGGGAGCGCCACCGCGACGTCCCGGCGTCCTGGGCGGGCTGCCTGGCGGCCTTCGCCCGGGGTGCCTTCGCCGGGGATGCCTTCACCGGGGATGCCTTCGCCCGGGGTGCCTTCGCGGGGGGTGCCTTCACCGGGGATGCCTTCGCCCGGGGTGCCTTCGCGGGGGGTGCCTTCACCGGGGATGCCTTCGCCGGGGCCTGCTGTGCTGGCGCGGGATGCTGAGATGGCGGGGCTGCCGGAGCTTCGCCGCTGTCAGAGGGCTGCTCTGCGGCACGCGCCCGGAACCGGTCCGCGGCCAGCAGCAGCTGGCCGATGGAGGCGAACAGCGTCCGCAGCGCCTGCGCAGGGATTTCCTTGAATCGGTCATTGACCTGCGGCAAAGGCATCTTGATCGTTCTCCTCGGGTATGTCCCGGCGTAATTGGGCTCCCGGGCCCGCGCGACTCCACGGCGCCTGCATGCCGGGCGTTCCGACCCGGCGGCGCAGCGTGGGTCCGCGACAGGCACAGTCGTATCAGATCGAGCATGACACTGTCACGGGCGGCCGCCGGGGCGATTGGTGCTTCCGTGATGGTGGCCGGCGGCCTGGCGGCGGTCGATGCGCAGGCGAGGTCCCCGGATGCGGTGCTGGGTGCCGCCTGGCATGGGGCACGCCGGGCTCAACTACCATAGGGGACATGCCCGCGACTACCCGACGAGTCCTGCTCGCCAAGCCCCGCGGTTACTGTGCGGGGGTTGACCGGGCGGTTCAGGCCGTCGAGACGGCCCTGGAACGCTACGGCGCCCCGGTCTACGTGCGCAAGCAGATCGTGCACAACACTCACGTGGTCCGTGAGCTCGAGACCCGCGGCGCGATCTTCGTGGACGAAGCCGGCAGCGTGCCCGAGGGGGCCGTGGTGGTGTTTTCCGCCCACGGGATCTCACCTGAGGTCCGCGAGGAGGCGAAGCGCCGCGGCCTGCGCACCATCGACGCGACCTGCCCGCTGGTCACCAAGGTGCACAACGAGGCCAAGCGGTTCGCCGCGCAGGACTACGACATTCTCCTCATCGGTCACGAGAACCACGAGGAAGTGGTCGGCACCACGGGCGAGGCGCCGGGGCGTATCCACCTGGTGGATGGCCCCGAAGGCGGTGCGGACGTCCAGGTCCGTGACCCGGCCAGGGTGGCCTGGCTATCGCAGACCACCCTGTCTGTGGATGAGACGCTCCAGACGGTGGGGGCTCTGCGTGAGCGCTTCCCGCTGCTCGCCGATCCGCCCAGCGATGACATCTGCTACGCGACCCAGAACCGCCAGTCCGCGGTGAAGGAGATCGCGGCCGACTCGGACCTGGTGATCGTGGTGGGGTCCGCGAACTCGTCCAACTCGGTCCGCCTGGTCGAGGTGGCGCGGGACGCCGGGGCTCCCGCGGCGCATCTGGTCGAGGACGCCTCGGCGATCGACCCGGCCTGGCTGGACGGGGTAGGCACCGTGGGCGTGACGAGCGGTGCCTCCGTTCCCGAGATCCTCGTCAGCGGCGTGCTGGAATACCTGGCCGGGCGTGGTTTCGGGACTGTCGAGGAAGTCGAGGCGATCGAGGAGCGGCTGGTATTCGCGCCGCCCCCGGAGCTGCGCCGCACCGCGCCCCGCTGACGTCCGGCCCGCTGTGACGTCGGGCCCGGGCCCGCACGGTCAGCGGTAGCGGCGCAATCCGGGCTGGTAGCCGCTCCCGGCGGCCCTGGCCTGCGGGCTCCCCAGCCGGGTCTGGGCGAGATCAGGCCGGAGGTCCCGCCGCAGACCGGCGACGGACCGGGGCAGGCCGCGCACCCACGCGACGATCAGGTAGACGACGACGCCGGCGAACAGCCATGGTGCGACGTTCGCCAGGGTCAGCGCCGTTCCCTCCACCGTGGAGATGATCGTGCTGCCCGTCGCGGTGAGCGCTTTCACGCAGATGAGCGCGCAGAAAAAGAGCAGTGGCGGGCTGACCACCGCCGTCAGCAGGTCCCGTGGCTTGGTGTACCAGGCTCCGGCCACGCTGCCGATCACGAAGCCCGCCCCGGCCAGCACGCCCCACTGGAGCCAGCTCGCAATCAGCAGGCTGAAGAAGAACACCGCGAGCATCCCCGCGACCGCGCCCCGCCCGGTCAGTGCGACCGTGCGGCGCTCCCCGGCCCGGTCCCGGCCGCCAGCCCGGTCGCGACGCTCCTCCGGCTGGTCCCGCCCCCGGTACCGGCGACGCGTGCCAGCCCGGTCCTGCGTGCCAGCCCGGTCCTGCGTCCCGGCCCGGTCCTGCTCCTCCGCCGGGTCCCGCAGGCCGGCCCGCTCCTGTTCCTCTGCCGCGCCCGGCGTCCAGTCCCGGCCGGGATCCGGATCGGAGGGCGGCGCGCCCACCCCCCAGGGGCGCGCGGCGCCAGCGACGTGGGGCGACTTCGGCGACCAGGGGCTGACGGTGCCACGGGGAGAACCGGAGCGGTTCGGTCCTGGCTGTTCCCGGGGCCAGGAGGCGTCGGGCCGTGGCTGGGACACCCTGTGCTCCCTCCCGGCGCTGCCGTGCCGATGACGGCGTCGCTCGCCACGCTACCCCGGCCTGATGCCCGATCTGGTCGATTGACACGCCCGTACGCCGGGATGGACTGCAGGTCCCGGACGCCGGGTAATGCTTTAGTCACGCGTTTGACCGCGAAGCTTTTCCCGTTGGTCATGCGGTCCGCCAGTCCCCGGCCTGGACGCGTCAGCTGGCCGGGTCGGCGGTCTCCCCCTCCTCTTCTTGCTCCCGCGCCGGGCGGGCGAAACGGTCCAGCGCCATTCCGAGCACCGCGATGAGGATCCAGAAGTAGGCGGCGAGCTGGGCGGAGACCAGGGCAACCGGGATGGAGAGCAGGAAAACGACCGGGATGCGCGCGACCCGCAGCGCCATGTAACGGCGCACCGCCGGGGACGTGCCGGGCACCAGGAGGTCCCTGGCATAGCTCGCATAGAGCCAGACGGCCAGTTCGGCGAACCCGGCGCATGCGATGCAGACCGCATAGAAGATCGTCGCGACGCGGTCGGCGCTGTTCCCGCTGCCGAGCAGGGACGTCGGGTACGGGAGGAACGCGATGATGCCCAGGAAGACCAGGTTGATGGCGATAAGGGGCCGGTCGAGCACCGTGATGTAGCGGAAGATCGAGTGGTGCCCCATCCAGAACAGGCCGATCACCGCGAAACTGATGCCGAAGCTGAGGATGTTGTATTTAGCGGCGCGGAGTTCGGCGGCGGAACCTGCGATCCCGGGGACGCGTATGTCAATCACCAGCAGGGTGATCGCGATGGCGAAGATGGCGTCGCTGAAGAACAGCACCCGGTCGTACTCCAGGTGACCGGCCCGGACCAGCAGGCTCAGCCTGGGCACCGCACGCTTAGGTTGTGCCATTGCGCCCCGGTATCGCCATCACGCCGCCGGAGGCCTCCGTGCAGGCAGGCTCCCGGCGGGGCGGGCCGGTCTGCCCGGGTCCCGGGTCAAGAGGCTGCGGGGGGATGGCGAGTTCGCCGGCCACGGGCTCGTCGGCGGCCGGCTCGCAGGCAGGCGGTTCCGGGGTGGCCGGCTGACGGGCGGAGGGTTCCGCGGTGGTGAGTTCCGCAATGGTCAGCTCGGGGGCGGATAGCCTCCTGGTGGCTTCCTCGATGAGGGTGGGAGTCTCGAGGTCCCCGTCCACGACGCCAAGCTGGTTCAGCTTGCGCGCGCTGACCAGGACCCGGCTTTCCAGCGAGCCGACAGTCTGGTTGTAGGTGGTGACGGCCGAGGTGAGCGCACGGCCGAGGCGGTCCACGTGCCGTCCCAGGCCGGAGATGCGCTCGTAGAGTTCACGGCCCAGGTCGAAGGCGGCCCGGGCGTTCTCGGCCAGCGCGTCCTGCTGCCAGGCGTACTGCGCGGTCCGCAGCATCGTGACCAGCGTGGTGGGCGTGGCGATGTGCACCTTGCGCGCGATCGCGTGCTCCAGCAGCGCCGGGTCATGCTCGAGGGCCGGCGCCAGGAAGGCTTCACCGGGAATGAACAGCACGACGAATTCGGGTGCCGGGCTGAGCGCGGCCCAGTACGACTTCGCCGCGAGCCGGTCCACGTGCTCACGAAGGTGCCGGGCGTGGGCATCCAGGCGTGCCGTGCGGACCCTGTCGTCCGGGGTCTCCGCTGCCTCCAGGTAGGCGGCGAGCGAGACCTTGGAGTCGACCACGATGTTCTTGCCGCCGGCCAGCCGCACCACGAGATCAGGGCGGAACGGGCCCTCGGCGGACTGGACGCTGACCTGCTCGTCGAAGTCGCACCGCGGGACCATCCCGGCCAGTTCCACCACCCGGCGCAGCTGCATCTCACCCCACCGGCCCCGGGCTTCCGGCCGCCGCAGGGCGGTCACGAGGGCCTGGGTCTGTGCCCGCAGATCATCCGAACTCTGCCGGGTGATCTTCATCTGCTCGGTCAGGGCCGCGTGGGACAGGTGCCGCGCTTCCTCAGTCTCCCGCAGCTGGGTCTCGACCTTGGCCAGCGTGTCCCGAAGGGGCTGAACCAGGTGCTCGACCGCGGCGCGGCGGTTCTCCAGCTCGCCGGCGGCCCGGGCGTTGGCCGCGCTGAGCCTGCCCTCGGCGATCTCCAGGAACATGGTGGCGCTGCGGTCGAGCGCCTGGGCGGACATGGCCTGGAACCGCTCGGCCATCTGGCCGTCGATCAGCGCGGCCCGTTCCTGGGCGGCGTGCTCCAGGATGGCCGCCCGGTCCTGGGCGGCGCGCGCCCGCTCATCGGCCGCCCTCGCCTGGCCGGTGAGGTCGGCGGTCATGCTGGCCTGCCGGCCCCGGGCGTACAGGTACCCGATAGCGGCCCCGGCCGCGGCCCCCACCGCGAGTAGGGCGAACATCCAGAAGACGTTCATGGTCCGCCATGGTGGCAGCGGCCACTGACAGTTCCCCGCCCGACACGCTCAGCCCAGGCAGCCGGCCTGGGCAGGCCCGGCGGGTTCACCCCGTGGCCCGCTCTAGACTCGCGCAGGTGAGTCTCTCGATCGGTATCGTCGGCCTGCCCAACGTGGGCAAGTCCACCTTGTTCAACGCGTTGACGAGAGCCAGCGCGCTGGCCTCCAACTACCCGTTCGCGACCATTGAGCCGAACGTGGGCATCGTCGGCATCCCTGATTCGCGGCTCGCGGTGCTCGCCGGGCTGTACAACTCGGCCCGGATCGTGCCCGCCACCGCCCGCTTCGTGGATATCGCCGGGCTGGTCCGGGGCGCATCACAGGGTCAGGGGCTGGGCAACCAGTTCCTCGCGCATATCCGCGAGACCGACGCGATCTGCCAGGTCGTGCGGGTGTTCTCCGATCCGGATGTGAGCCATGTTGACGGCGACGTGTCGCCGGCCCGCGACGTCGACACCGTGGCCACCGAGCTGATCCTGGCCGATCTGCAGACCCTGGAGAAGGCGGTTCCCCGGCTGGCCAAGGAGGCGAGGTTCGCCAAGAACCCCGAACGCCAGCGGATGGCTGACGCCGCCGCCGCGGCCCAGCAGCTGATGGACGGCGGCACGACCCTCTTCGCCGGGGCGGCCGCAGCCGGTATCGACCTCGCTGACCTGAGGGATCTCCACCTGCTGACCGCGAAGCCTTTCGTGTACGTGTTCAACATGGACGAGGCCGAACTGGCGGACGAGGAACTGCGGGCCAAGCTGGCCGCTCAGGTGGCACCGGCCGAGGTGATCTTCCTGGACGTGAAGACCGAGGCGGAACTGGCCGAGCTCCCCGAGGATGAGGCGGCGGAAATGGCCGCCGAACTCGGCATGGGGGAGCTGGGGCTCAACCGGCTCGCGCACGCGGGATTCAGCGCGCTGGGCCTGATGACTTTCCTGACCGCGGGACCGAAGGAGGTCCGGGCCTGGGAGATCCCGGCCGGCGCGACGGCGCCCGAGGCGGCGGGTGTCATCCACACCGACTTCCAGCGCGGCTTCATCAAGGCGGAAGTGGTGGCGTTCGACGACCTGGTGGCTGCGGGATCACTCACCGCCGCGCGGGCCGCCGGCAAAGTGCGCATCGAGGGCAAGGACTACGTGATGCGGGACGGCGACGTGGTCGAGTTCAGGTTCAACGTCTGACCATCGTGAAGGCGCCGTGCCGTCGTGAAGCGCTGCGGGAATTATCACCTCTGGGTGAGACAGTCGGGCCATGACGATCCGCGAGGACCTCGACATAACCCAGCTCACCCGCCCAGGTGAGGCCGATCCAGCGGTGAGGCAGGAGCTGACCGCATGCTGGATAGCCGTCACGAACGCCGGCGGCGCGGCGGGATTCCCGTTTCCCCCTGTCAACGGAAGTCACGTCCGGCCGGCAGTCGATGCCCTTGCGGGCCGCCTCAACGCAAGCCAGAGCCGGATACTGCTTGCCCGTGTCGGCGGCGCCCTTGCCGGCTGGGTGGCCCTCAGCCGCGACCCCAGCCCTCTCATCGCGCACTGGGGTGTGGTCAGCCACTTGCAGACGCAGCTCGTGCGCCGGAACGCAGGCATCGGATCGGCCCTGATGAGCCGGCTCAGGGAAGTTGCCCGTGACGAGATGGGCCTGGAGCAGCTCCACCTGGCGGTGCGCGGCGGTATGGGCCTCGAAGGCTTTTACGGCCGGCTCGGCTGGCAGGTAACAGGCCGCTGGCCCGGCAAGCTCCGGTTCGCCCCCGACGACACCAGAGACGAGATCCTGATGATCCTCGCGCCGCTGTGACCATAGGGAACGCGGTCAAGTTGGAAGCCATCGAACATGAGCCACGCCTACCCCGCTGGGTCCGCGCTGACCATCGTTGTGGTGACGTTTATCGGCAGCGCGACGTGGTCGAGTTCCGCTTCAATGTGTAGCCGTATTCCGCTCTGACGTCAGGGCGGCGCCGACGGGCGCCTGTCCGCACGACTCAAGGTGTGGCATCATTGAGAGCATCAGATGATGCTATTTTAGGTGCGGAGGCCTCGATGAGGACCACAGTGACCATCGATGACGAGCTCCTGGCGCGCGCGACTGAATTGACGGGCATCACGGAGAGGTCCGCGCTCTTGCGCGACGGGCTGGAAACCTTGATCCGTGTGGAGAGCGCCAAGCGCCTGGCGGCCCTAGGTGGCTCGGACAGTGACGCAACCGCGGCGCCGCGTCGGCGGGACGCCGCCAGGTGATCCTGGTCAACACCTCGATCTGGATCGACCACTTCCATGCCTCCGAGCCGTCACTCGTTGCGCTCCTCCGTGACGATCAGGTCGGATGCCATCGTGCTGTGATCGAGCAACTGGCGCTCGGGTCGATCAAGCAACGCGACCGGGTGCTAACCCTCCTTGAGAGCCTCCAGGGGTTCCCAGTTCTGACGCATCAGGAAGTGATGACGCTGGTGGATGGGCGCCAGCTCTGGGGGCGTGGACTGAGTGCGGTGGATGTACACCTGCTCGGATCCGTCATGCTGGTCGGCGGAGCACGGCTGTGGACGCGAGACAAGCGGTTGCTCGCGGCATGTCGGGACGGTGGAGCCGCCTTTATCGAAGAGCTTTGAGGAACGTCGGGGTCCGGCGGCTCCGTACATGTGAAGCGGAAACGGAACGTGGCCGAGTTCCGCTTCAACGTGTAGCGCCTGGGCTGCCGGGTCGGCAGATAATCGGTCGCGGGCGGGACGCGGGCGTGCCTAGTGTCCGGGACATGGCTGACGCGCTGTTCGGGGATCCTCGGCTGGCCGCCGTCTACGATTTCCTCGACCCCGACCGGAGCGATCTTGACGCCTACGCGGCGATCGCTGAGGAGTACGGCGCGCGCAGCGTGCTCGACATCGGATGCGGGACGGGCACGTTTGCCTGCCTGCTCGCGGGCCGCGGCTTCAACGTCACCGGTGTCGATCCCGCGGCCGCTTCGCTCGTCGTCGCCCGGGCCAAGCCCGGCGCGGGACGGGTGTGCTGGATACAGGGCGAAGCGGCGGACCTTCCCCCGCTCCAGGCAGATCTCGCGACGATGACGGGCAACGTCGCCCAGGTCTTCCTGACCGACGCGGAGTGGGACGCGGTCCTGCGCAGTGCCCGCGCCGCGTTGCGGCCCGGCGGGCGCCTTGTGTTCGAGACCCGCGATCCGGCCGCCCGGGCATGGATGGAATGGAATCATGCCGGCTCGCGGCGCCGTGCGCACGTTCCCGGGGCAGGCCTGGTCGAATCGTGGACCGAGGTGACCGCCATTCGTCCTGACCTGGTTTCCTTCTGCTCGACCTTCGTGTTCGAGGCGGACGGTGCGACCCTGACCTCGGACTCGACGCTGCGCTTCCGCGGCCGCGGCGAGGTCGCCGATTCCGTGAGGTCGGCCGGCTTTACCGTGGATGATCTGCGGGATGCGCCCGACCGGCCCGGTCGTGAACTGGTCTTCATCGCACGCCGTCCGGCTGGCCCGCCATCCCGGGAACGGGATCTCGGTACGCGATTCCCGAAGCCGTCAGGCCGGTAATCCGGTGTGCGGCATGGCTTGTGGGAGGGCAGTGAGATTCGTGGCTTCTGGGACTCGATAAGCCGAGTGATTTACGCATGGTAAGGGCCGCCAGAGGTAGCTCTTTAGTATGAGGACGAAGTCAGCCAGCGGCCGGCAATCGGGCCGGTCACTCCGGCTCAGGGCGCAGCGTGAACTCGTGCAGATGGCTGTGCGACACGGGCGTCGCGGTGCTGGCCCAGCCTCTCAGACCCAGCTAAGCTGCATCGTAAGGCATCGGGTGCAACTATTTTCTCCTGCGCCGCAGGGCAAGCTGACATCGGACAACCGAGAGTGCCCGGCAAAGCGTCGTTTCGACGTCGTCGCAGGTCAGGGTCCCTATGGAGGCAATCGCGCCGCCCTGACACTGGTCAATGGGCGGTGTGATTGCTGGTACACCCGGCCCCGGGCCTCGCGAAAGGGGCTCCCGGGCCGGCGGGTTATGGCGCAGAATAGGGCGATAGACGGCATAGGAAGGCACCGCAACTCATTGCTGCGCGTGCGCAGGAACGGGCGGAGGTGCGATGGTTCGCCGGTCAACCGTTGATCGCACTCCGCATTCGGGTGAGCACGGGCTGGACTACGAAGGCGGGACCGAGTATCCCGGCAGCGGCCAGACCGGGCGCCGGCGTCCGGGGCGGACTTGGGGCGGGGCGGGCGGACGCTGGCTCGTCTGGCTGTTCCGTGGCGTTGCCTGGGCAGTCTTGCTGCTGATCGGCTACCGCGGCGTCGTGGCGATCTTGTCGGATGAGTCCGGATCGGGGCAGGCAGCCCCGGCTACGTCCGCACCTGCGGCGAGCGGCTTCCCGGTCACCCTTGCGGATGCCTACGCCCTCCAGTTCGGCCAGGTGTACCTGAACTACAGTCCGGGCGATGCTGCGCAGCGCGCAGCTGAACTCGGCACCTTCGTCCCCAGCGGATCGGACCCGCAACTGGGCTGGAATGGCCGGGGATCGTCACAATTGCAATCCGAGCAGGTGGCCGCCACCACCGTGCACGATGCCCACCACGCCGTGGTGACGCTCCTGGCCCGGGTGAATGGCGAGCTGATGCAGCTGGGGGTGCCTGTGTACGCGTCCTCAGCCGGGCTCGTCGTATCCAGCGCACCTGCCTGGCTGCCTGCACCGGCCCGGGCTGCCCTGCCCTCGGCGCCGCCGACGGCCTCGGATTCCGCCACCCAGGCCGTGCTGACGAACCAGCTTCCCGCGTTCTTCCAGGCCTACGCGAGCGGGAACCAGGTGACCCTGGGCCGGTTCCTGGCCCCAGGCACCTCCATGACCGGGCTCAACGGTGCGGTGAATTTCCAGTCCATCACCAGCATCATCGTCCCACCGGGCGGCACGACCCGCCATATCATGGCGACCGTCGTCTGGAGCGTCCCGGCCCGGAGCTCAGCAGGTCAGACCACTAAGGGTGGGGAACCGGCCCAGCTCGAGATGGGCTATGCGCTTACCGTCGTGCAGCAGAACGGAACCTGGTACGTCAGGGACATCAGCGCAGCAACCGAGGCGGCGGGGTCGCCGTGACCAGACTTCGAAGGCCGCACGCCCCCACCCGGCCAGGCGTGATCCCCCATAACCCGGAGTAGACGATGTCGTTCCAATCGATGATCATCGCGGCCCCGTCGTCGCTCAGCACCTCGGGGCTGGTGAACTACTTGCAGGGGCTGTTCGGGCCCTTGTTCCTTGGGATCGTGGGGATCGTTGCCCTGTTCTTCTTGTTCACTCGGGAAATTCTCCGGTTTGTGCAATTCCTCGTGCTCGCCGTCGCGATCGCGGTGATCTTCTACACCCCGAGCATCGTGCAGACGCTCGCCCAGGGCATCGCGAACGCGCTCGGCGTCCACTGATCTCCGCCCCGGCCGGAAGGAGAGCACCCGGTGGACCTGCCCACCTATACCAGCATCTGGCGGATCGAGAAACGGCTCTACAAGCTGTACGACTTCAGGCTGCCGATGCCGGTCCCGGTTGGCCAGATCGCTGTGTTCGCGGCGATCACGGTGCCCTACGTGATCCTGCTGACCATCCTCGGGCTGCCCTTCAACCACACCCTCTTCTGGCTCTACGTGCTGCCGCCAGGCGTGATCACCTGGCTCGCCACGCGGCCCGTCCTGGAAAGCAAGAGACTCCCTGAACTGATCATTTCGCAGGTGCGGTACCTGGGCGAGCCGGGCACCTGGTGCCGGATGGCCCCGCTGGCGGAGAAAGACGACGTCGTGATCATCGGCAAGGTGTGGCACCGGGACGAGGAGCAGGTCCGGTCGCCGGCCGCCACCCCGGTCCTCGCGCCCGCCATGGCTCCCACGGTCGCGCCGCGCCCGGCCCGGGTGCGGCCGTCGGCCGCACGCAAAGCTGCCGCGCAGGCCCCTTCCGCCCAGTCGCCTGGACGCGTGCCGCGTGCTGCCCCGGCAGCACGACTGCGCACCCCGGCAGAGCAGCATGGCCGTGCAGTCCCGTGGCCTGGTGTTGCGGCGGGCCCCGAAGGACCGCCTTCCGTCATGGCGGCAGATGCGCCATCCGAGATCGCCCACGATGGGCGGCAGGCCCTGCTCCGCCCGGGGGACGCGCCCGCAGGCCGCCACGCCGCCAGGGCTGGGTTGCCCGGAGTGGCGGGCCTGGCCGCCGGCGATGAGGACAAGGCCACCAGGGTGCCTCGTCCCGACGGCCTGGCGGCTCCGCCCCGGCCGCCCGCGGCGTGGCCGGCCAAGGACCCCCACGCTCCTGCCTCGGCCGCACCGCCAGCCGGTCTCGCCTGGACCGCACCGGCCCGGCCCGTCCCGCTGCCCCCCGCCCCGGTCCCGCCGCCGGTCCCGCCCGCCCCTGCCCCGCCGGTCTCCGGGAGCCGGGAGATGACCGCCGGGCCCGTGGTCCCAGCCGCGGATCCGGTCGCCGCTGAGGGTGATCCTGCCCCGGTCACGGGGGATCCGGACCTCGCCAGGCCGGGGTCCGTGTTCGGGAGCGCCGATTCACTGGCCGCGCCGGAGACGGCCAGGCCTGCCCCTCCTGCCGGGTCCGCGGTAAGCGTGCCCGCCCAGGCAGCAGCGCCGGAACCGATAACAGGCATGTCCGCGGGACCCGCGGGATTCTTCATCGGCCAGCTGGAGCCTGAGGCGGCCGGGGCCGGGCGGGCTGAGGACAGCCTGGCTGGGCCTGAGGTGGCTGAGCCTGAGGCGGCCGGGGCCGGGCGGGCTGAGGACAGCCCGGCTGGGCCTGAGGTGGTCGTGACTGAGGCGGCCGTAAATGAGGGCGGGGCGGCTGCGGGCGGGGCAACCGGGAACGAATCAGCTGAGGCCGCGGTGGCCGACCCTGAGGCGGACGGGCGGGACGTAGCCCCGGGCGAGACGTCCGACCCCGGGGTGGCCCTCCCGGCCGCGCAGTCGGCAGCGCCGGAAGTGCTGCCGGACGACGCCGCAAAGGTCCAGCCAGACTTCCCGCCTGGGCCGCAGGCCCGCAACGGCGCCCCCGAGCAAGACGGGACTGAAACGGCAGCCACGCCGGACGGGCTGGCCGAGGAAGACGATCGTGCACCCGGTCACCAGGGTGCCGGGGACGATCTCGCGCCAGAGGAGGGCGCGCCGCACGAGGACCCGCAAGGTGAGGCCGCCGCACCGGGCGCCGGCCCATCTGCGCCGCCGGCCACCCCCCGGGTGCCCCCCGTCGTCGTGGTCCGGGGCGGTTCCAGCGTCCGGCCCACCCTGGTGGAAAGGGCGCTGAGTGGCCCTGGCCAGCACCGCGGTGGCAGCAACTGGCGTGAGCACGTCAGGGTCGTGCCCGGCGGCCACGGGCCCGGGCGGCCCGAGATGGAGCGACGTGACCGCGCACGCGTCCTGCTCCCGATCCAGGGCCCGCGGCTGGTCGTGGTACTCGGCTGCACGGTCGGTGCCGGCCAGACGGTGACGACGCTGATGCTCGCCGACGTTCTGGCCAGCATCCGTGGCGAGCCGGTCGCGGCCCTGGACCTCAACCCGGGCCAGACTTCCCTGACCGACATGGCCCGCACCTCCCCGGCGGCCACGGCGCGCGGCCTGCTGGCCGGGGCCCCGGCCACCGTGCCGGGGCAGCGCGGGCGGGGCCGCCTGGACCTCATCGCGCACGACTCCGCTCCCGACGGCGGGCCGGCGCTCGCCGACGCGGAATATGCCCGGGTTCTCGAGATGCTGACGTCTCGCTACCCGCTGACCCTGACGGACCCTGGCGCGTCGGCGGTGGCGCGTGTCCTGTCCGCGGCCGACCAGCTCGATCCTGGTCGCCCCGGCCAGCTCCGACGCGGCCCGGGCGATCGCGATGACGATGGAGTGGCTGGACGGGCACGGTTACGGGGAACTGTGCACCGAGGCGATCACGGTCATCAACGGGGTGAGCAAGCGCAGCATGTCCCATGTCGAGCAGGCTGAACTCGTTGTCCGCGGCCGGTGCCGGGCCATAGTCCGGGTGCCGTGGGACGATCACCTGGGGGCTCCGCGCGCCGAGCAGGGGATCAGCGACGCCGCCGCAGCAGGCGCGGAATCACGGTTCGCCCAGCTCCGTCCGCCGGTCCAGACCGCGTACACGGCCCTGGCCGGGGTGCTGGTTTCCGCGATTGCCGTCGGGGCCGGCCGGTCCGCACCGCCAGGTGGCCCGGTGCCACCCGATGGTGCGCCGCAACGATGGGCAGCCCGGTGAGCGCGATCGCGAACCAGCAGGCGACCCTGGGCCGTGAGGCCCGGGCGAGCGGCTGGTGCATGGGTTCCGGCTGGGTGGCGCGAACTTCTGGGAGGACTGTGTGAGCGCCCGGACGGGAGGACGGTCGCGCCTGTCCCTGCGTTATATCGATGACCGCATTCTGCTCACCGAGACGCATGCCTGGGCGTACTACCGGCTGCCCACCCAGCCGTATGAGTTCACCACGCCGCAGGAACGGGAGGCCCTGGCCACCAACATCACGGTTGCGCTCGCGGCGATCCGCATGCCAGACGCCGAGGTCCACCTGCGCATCGTGCACCGCTCCTACCCCGCGGCTGAATGGGCGGCCCAGCTGGACGCCACGTCAGACGGGGGACCGGGCTGGCGGGACTACCTGGATGAGATGTACCGCCACGTCTGGGCGAAGGACTTCTGGGCGAAGGAGGTCTACCTGGGGGTCCGGCTGGGGCAGCGGGGCATGCGCGCGCAGCTGGGCGGCGGGGTGTTCTCCGGGTTCCTCAACGCCTACAAGGCCGGCGAGCAGGCGATGGGCCTGGATGACGAGGCGATCCCGGCGCCCGAGATCGCCCGCTGGACCGAGCATGCCGAGCGGCTCGGCCGGGCCCTGGGGGCCAGCGCCCTCGCCGCACGGCACGCCACGAGCGACGAGATCGCCTGGCTGGTCCGGCACACGCTGATGGGCACCGCCGGGGACCCGCGGCCTTCCGCCGTCCGGCGCCGCCGGTGGGGGGCGGGGGAGATCGAGTCGCTGTACGAGGGCCAGGTGCACAACGGGCGCACGCTGCTCCGCCTGGACCATCCGGAGGGTGAGTCGTTCGAGGCGTTCCTGTCCTTTTCCCGGTTCCCGGACGTGATGTCGTTCCCGGACGGAGAGCCGTGGCTGCACTTCGCGGACTCGCTGCCGTTCCCGGTCGAGGTCAGCTCGCGGATGCGGCTGATCCCGCCGGCCAAGGCCAGCAAGGATGTCGGCCGCCGGCTCGCGCACGCCCGCGATATGGATGCGCACATCAGGGAGGCCGGCGTCGATGCCCCGATCGCCCTGGCCGAGCAGATCGTCGCCGCCCGGATGCTGGAGCACGGCATCACCAAGGAACGCCTGCCCTTCGTGTACGGCTGGCACCGCCTCGTGGTGTCCGCCCCGACCCGCGAACTATGCCAGCGCCGGGTCGAAGCGGTCGTCGAGCACTACCGCGACATGGGCATCGACGTGGTCAACTCGACCGGTGACCAGTTCTCCCTGCTCCGCGAGTCACTGCCCGGGGACCGGGTCCGGCTGAGCTCCTACGTCCAGCGCCAGCCGCTGTACACCATCGCCGGGGGGGTACCGACCGCCACGGTCAACCTGGGTGACCGGCCGAACAGCGGGCAGGGCTGGGTTGGCCCGTATATCGGCGAGACCCTCGGCCGGGCGCGCGCCGTGGTCCATTTCGATCCGCTGCTGGCCGCGGCGCTGAACCGGCCGACCGCCATCGCCATCACCGGCGAGCCCGGCGGCGGTAAGACGACGCTGGCGCTGCTGCTCATCCTGCAGCTGGCGCTGCGCGGGGTGACGGTCGCGGTGATCGACCCCAAGGGGGACGCGGAACCGCTGGTCCAGCTGCTTGCCGAGCGGGGCCGCAAAGCGCGGGTGCTGCCGCTTGGCGCCGCTGCGCCCGGCCTGCTCGATCCCTTCTCGTTCGGCGATGACCTGGCCGAGAAGCGGACGATGGCCACGGAAACCCTCCGCCTGCTGCTGCCGCGGATGAGCGAGGAACGGGAAAGCGCGATGATCCAGGCGGTGGCCAGCGTGGCCAGCCGCGACCGGCCCAGCCTGGGAAAGGTCATCCGGCACCTGGAGGAGTCCGCCGACCCGCCGTCCAAGAACCTCGGCGCGGTGCTCCGCTCCATGTCGGAGATGCGCCTGGCCCGGCTCTGCTTCGCGCCCTCGGGCGGGCAGCAGATCGACACGGCCGGCTGGACGACCGTGTTCACGCTGGCCGGCCTGACCCTGCCGGACAGTGCGGCCGGCCGGGAAGACTATTCCTACGAGCAGCGCCTCTCGGTCGCCCTGCTCTACCTCGTGTCCCAGTTCGCCCGCAGGCTCCTCAACGGAATCGATCGGCGGCTCCCCAAGGCGATCTTCCTCGACGAGGCGTGGGCGATCACGGCGACGCCGCAGGGGGCCAAGCTGGTTCCCGAGGTATCCCGGATGGGGCGGTCGCGGAACACGGCCCTGATCCTGGTTTCGCAGAACGCGGGGGACCTGCTGAACGAGCAGGTCACGAACTGCATATCGGGGGTTTTCGCGTTCCGTTCGTCGGAGCGCGTCGAGGTGGCGAACGTGATGGCGCTGCTGGGGGTGGAGGCTTCAGAGGAACACAAGGCCGTGCTGCGGGGGCTCGGCAACGGGGAATGCATTTTCCGCGATCTGGAAGGCCGGGCCGGGCGGATCGGCATAGACCTGATTTCCGATGTAGTGCGGCAGTGGCTGGATACCAACCCCACCCGGGCCCGGCCTGCCGATGGATCCGTGTCACCTGATGGCGACCCTGCCCAGGGCGCCGGGCTGCTCGGCGCGGCGCCGCCGGGTGAGCCCTCCGGGTGACCAGACCCTTCATGCCCCGACCAGCCTTCCCCCCCAGGCTTCAGGAGCCCACCATGGCCGCAGTCCCCCGCCGGGCCGCCAAGGTAGTCCGCGCAGCCCTCGCCGTACCCGGTGTGATCATTGCCGTGGCCGGAGCCGCCCTGCTCGGGTCGCCAGCTATCGCGCAGGCTGCGGTGGGCGCACCTGCCTCCACGGCGCAGCACGCCGCAGCCGCCCAGCACGCGGTGGCCGCCCAGCATGCTGTGCGCGCCCAGCAGGCGGCGGGGGCAGGGCATGACGCGGCCGCGTACCCCGCAGCCCGCAGCACACCCCAGGCGCCGGCCGCGCTGACGGGCATCTGCTCGGCCCCCGGCATCGGCGACATCGGCGGCCTGCTCGGCTTCTGCAACGCGGGGTCCAGCGGTTTAATAGGCGACCTCAACAACATCTGCCAGCCGTCCGTCCCCGCCCCGGAACCGGCGACTGGCGGGATTGATTCGCTGATCCGCCCGCCGGCGGCCGGGGGGAAGCCGCCTGCCACCCTCTACGACACCTATGGCATGGCCGGGCAGTCCTGGGCGGCCTATGACATGCAGTGCTCGGACATGACCTCGCTGATCGGGAACAGCGTCGCGGGCATGGTGTTCGACGCGGCGAAGGCCCTGGACCGGGTGACGATCACCGTGTACCAGTCCGCCGCGGGCGAGGGCATCCTGTCCTGGCTGACCAACGCGGTGGACAGGCTGATCACCAGCCTGGGCAACGCGATCTACTTCCCGTTCCTGGCCCCCGTGGTCATCATCGGCGCGATCTGGCTGGCCTGGCAGGGCCTGATCCGCAAGCGCGCCACCCGGACCATCGAGGGCACCATCTGGATGGTCATCGCGTGCGCGGCGGCCATCTGGCTCATCGGCCGCCCCGCCGACTTCACCGGCCTGGGCAAGACGGTGTCCAACGGGATCACCCAGACCCTCAACGTCGCGTTCTCCGGGCTGCCGGCCCCGGCCGCGAGCAACTGCGTCCCTGTGGCGGCTCATGACCCGCAGGTGACCACAGCCAGCTACAACTTCACCGGCGGCACCGGCATCGTCGACCAGAACGCCAACGAGCTGTGGACCGTGCTGGTCTGCAAGCCGTGGCTGGACGGCGAATTCGGCACCTACACCTACACCACCGGTAAGGGCGCCAAGCCCACGGTGGTCAACCAGTACGGCCGCCAGCTGCTGTGGGCCCAGGCGATCGCCAGCAACGAGACGGCCACCCCATCCCTGATCCAGGCCAAGCAGGACGCCTACGCGGGCATCGCCCAGTCGATCAAGCAGAACGATCCGGACGTCTACTCCCTGTTCCAGGGAAACCAGTACTCCACCCGGCTGGAGATCGCGTTCACGGCGTTGTTCGCGGCGCTAGTGGCCGGGGTCCTGGTGCTGCTGATCGCGATCACCCTGATCATCCTCAAACTCGGGTTCCTGCTCTTGCTCGTGGCCGGGCCGTTCTTCCTCATCGTCGGAACGCATCCCGGGTTCGGCCGGGTGGTCGCGCTGCGCTGGTTCGAGATGCTCGTCGGGGTGCTGCTCAAGGAGGCGGCCGTGGCCCTGGTGCTGAGCATCCTGCTGTACGCCTACTCCCTGATCATGGGCGCGAGTGACGCGGTGCTGCCCTGGGCACTGAAAATCCTGATGATCGCGCTGGTCACCGTCGCAGTCTTTATTTATCGCAAACCGTTCGTGCATCTGTTCTCCGCGGTGGGCTACGGGATGGTCGGCTCACGGGACCGCGCCGAGGCCGGGCTGGCCCAGGCGGGCAGCACGGCCCGCCGGAACACGCTCGACGCGGCCGCCGTGGGCGTACCCGGCTTCGCCGCGTACCGGGCTGCGCGCTGGGCCCGGCGCAACCCCGGCCAGGCCGCCGGCCTGGCGGCCACGGCTGCGACGGCCGGCGCCGCCGGCGCCGCGGCGGCGGGGGCCACGGCAGCGGGCGCGGCCACGGCAGGCAGCGAGGAGGGGCCGGAACAAGCTGGCGCACCAGGCGACGCGTCCGCCGAGGAGTACCAGTCCGGGTCGGGCCGGGGCGGGCTGGCCGCCCGGGGCCGGGGCCGGGCTGCCGACGCCGCCGACGCCGGCCCGCGTGCCGCGCCGCCGCTGGACCTGCCAGACCGCGATGGTGCCAGCCAGCCGCGCTCACCATCGGGCTGGGCCCGTTCCGGGGCGGCCGACGCGGCCGCCGGCCGGTCCCGCCCGGATGCCGGGAGCGGCCCGCGGGCCGCAGCGTCCGCGGGTGGCGCGCCGGCGGGGGCTCCCTCGGGCAGCCAGCCCGGCCGGGCCGCCAGCGCACCCGCGGCATCTCCCGCCGCAGGGCCGGCCCCGGCGCGCCCGGGAACGGCCCGGCAGCGCTGGCCAGGCGTCGCCCCGCGCCCGCCCGCAGCGGCGCCCCCGCCGTCCGGGGGTGGTGCTGGCCCAGGCTCGGCCCCGCCCACCTTCGGCGCTGCCCCCGGGCGCAGCAGCGCCCCGTCGCGCAGGGGTGCCCCAGCCGGGGGCGGCCCCTCCCCGCGCAGCGCGCCGCGTGGCGGCGATCATGGATCTGAATCGCAGTCCAGTCGCCAGGGCGGTGGCTCCCCCTTCTGGGGCACCCCGTCCCGGGGGTCCGGCCAGGCCCGCGGTGCGGACCCGTCCCGCAGTCCGTCCCGGGATGCCGCGCCGCCATTGCGGGGCACGGGCAGCGGCGGCAGCGGTGCGGGCAGCCGGCGTGACGGCCCGGGCCAGCCGGCCGCGCCGCTTTCGGGGCGTGGTCCAGCCGGGGATGAGCAGGGCGGGGCTGGCCAGGCCGGCCCGGACACCAGCCCGCCCGGCCCTTTCTGGCTGCGGCCGGTGCGCCGGAAGAAGTAGCGGACTGTCATGGACCTGAGCCCGGCCCAGCGGGTGCTGGCCTTCCTCGGCATTGTCATCGTGCTCGGCGGGATGGGGGCATATCTGCTCATTCCGGGCGTGCGTTCGGCGCTAGGACAGGGCCACCGGCCAGCTGCGCCGACCCCCAGTGCCCCGGCGGCCGGCGCTACGGGGACGTCACCGCCGGCGCCCGCGGCCTCCACCGCACCGGCCACGTCCGCATCCCCGGCCGGGTCGGCGCCGGACATCTACCAGTGGCTGCCGTTCAGCCAGGCTGATCTGGCCAAGGCGGCCAGCGTCACCGAGGCGTTCGGTGCGGCGTACGACACGTTCTCCTACCGGGAGAGCACATCCAGTTACCTGGCCAGCCTGCACGGCCTGACAACCAGCGAGCTCGGTGCCACCCTGGCGCGCGCCTACAGCACGCCGGGGGTGGCCAGCCAGCGCACCGGGCAGCGCCAGGTCTCATCCGCCCGTGCGGTGATCAAATCGATCCGGACCTTCGGCCCGGGCAGCCTGACCTTCGTGGTGACCATTGTCCAGACGATCCACACCAAGCAAGGCAAGAGCCAGAACAACGGGCAGTACGCGGTCACCCTGACCGGCAGTGGGCAGAGCTGGCTGGTCAACGACGTCGAGCTGGCCTCGGCGGGAAATACGTGAGCTGGCGCTTCGGCTTCAGTGCCGGCCGGCTCGCCGTACTGGTGGCGATCGGGGTGGCCGCGCTGCTGGTGACCGCGGTGGCGGTGATCCCGATGGCCATGGTCGGCGGGGCCAGCATGCTCTTCGCCGCGGGTGTCGGATGCCCATCCTCCGGCTCGGGGGCCACGACTCAGCCCGCGGTCACCACCGCGGCCCGCAACTCCATCCCGGCTGACTACCTCGCCCTGTTCAAGCAGACCGGGCAGCAGTACGGCGTGCCCTGGGTTCTGCTCGCCGGGATCGGCAAAGTGGAGTCCGACGACGGCCAGTCCAACCTGCCAGGCGTGCACTCCGGGCAGAACGGCTTCGGCGCCGCCGGGCCGATGCAGATCGGCATCGGCGGCGCTTCCACCAACACCTGGGGCGGCGCTCCCGTGCACCCGGCGTCTGAGGTGGTCAGCGGGGTGGCCACGGACGGGAACGGCGACGGCGTGGCCAGCGTCTACGAACCGGCGGACGCCATCGCGGGCGCGGCCAAGTACCTGCTCGCGCACGGCGTGCAGAACAACGTCAGCGGCGCAATCTTCGCCTACAACCACCTCCAGTCGTACGTGCAGACGGTGCTGTACTGGGCGGGTGTCTACAGCCGCGGCGGCTACACCGAGAGCAACACGACCACGGTGAGCGCGCCGGAGTGCCTGACCAGCGCCCAGACGACCGCGGTGCCGAACCAGGTGGTCTCCACCGCGATCGGGTACGCCCGGGAGCAGCTCGGCAAGCCGTACCTGTGGGGTGGCACCGGCCCGGACGCGTTCGACTGCTCCGGGCTGGTGATGATGGCGTACCGGGCGGCGGGCATCAGCATCCCGCGGACCTCGCAGCAGCAGTGGGCCTGGGGACCCAGGATCCCGGCCAGCCAGGTGCAGCCCGGTGATCTCGTGTTCTTCGCGGGCTCGGACGGCACGCCGTCCGCCCCTGGGCACGTCGGACTGGTCATCGGCAAGGGCATGATGCTCGAGGCCTACGCGACGGGCTTCCCCATCCGGATCTCCGCGTACGGCACCTCCGCGGCGGCGCCGGGGGACGGCACCGTGGTCGGGTTCACCCGCCCCTGGGCCCACGCCGGCATCAGGCTGCCGCCAGCCCAGTAAGGCCCCGGCAGGGCAGCCGCACCTCTCCCGATGATTAGCTGGGGGAACCCAGGGAGGGGAAGAACCGTGGCCCGTCGACTCACCGTGCTGGGTACCGGGTATCTCGGTGCCACGCACGCCGCGTGCCTGGCCAGCCTGGGCTTCGAGGTGCTCGGCCTGGACAGCGATCCGGACGTGATCGGGGCGCTGGCCACGGGCGACCTGCCGTTCTATGACCCCGGGCTGGGCGAGCTGCTGGAACAGGGCCTGCGGTCAGGCCGGCTCCGCTTCACCACGTCGTACGCCGAGGCCGCGGACTTCGGGGACGTCCACTTCGTCTGCGTGGGCACGCCGCAGCAGCCGGACTCGGATGGTGCTGATCTGTCCCAGCTGATGAGCTGCATCGAGACCCTGGCGCCGCGGCTGGAGCGGCCGTGCCTGATCGTGGGCAAGTCCACGATCCCGGTGGGGACCGCCGCGCGGCTCGCCGGGCGGGTGACGGAACTGGCCCCCGCCGGGGCGCGGGTCCTGCTGGCCTGGAACCCGGAGTTCCTGCGTGAAGGGTTCGCGGTGGCTGACACCCTGCGGCCCGAGCGGATCGTGGTGGGAGTGCGGTCCGCGGAAGCCGAGGCGATCCTGCGTGAGGTCTACGCGGAGCCGATCGCGGCAGGTGTCCCGTTCGTCGTCACCGGCTATGAGACCGCGGAGCTGGTGAAGATCGCGGCCAACGCGTTCCTCGCCACCAAGATCTCCTTCATCAACGCCATGGCCGAGGTCTGCGAAGCGGCGGGCGCAGATGTCACCGAGCTGGCGGGCGCCCTCGCCTACGATCACCGGATCGGCCTGGCCAGCTTGCGGCCTGGTCTCGGGTTCGGCGGCGGCTGCCTGCCCAAGGACATCCGGGCGTTCATGAGCAGGGCGGCGGAGCTGGGCGTGCCGGACTCCGTCTCGTTCCTCCGCGAGATGGACGCGATCAACGAGCGGCGCCGGTCCCGGATGGTCGGGCTGGCCGGGGAGCTGGCAGGCGGATCGCTGGCGGGCCGCAGGGTGGGCGTGCTCGGCCTGGCGTTCAAGCCTGGCTCCGACGACATCCGCGACTCCCCGGCCCTGGCCGTGGCGGCCGCGGTCCATGCCCGCGGGGCCCGGGTCACCGCCTATGACCCGGTAGCCATGGACCGGGCCCGGCGCGCGCATCCCGAACTCGGCTACGCCGACTCGGTCCTCGGCGCGTCCGCCGAGGCTGACGTCCTGCTTCTGCTGACCGAGTGGCCGGAGTTCAGCCAGGCGGACCCCGAGGTCGTCGGTAAGGCGGTGGCCCGGCGGGTCATCGCAGACGGGCGGAACGCCCTTGACGCCACGGCCTGGCAGGCGGCCGGCTGGGCCTACCGGGCCCTCGGCCGCCCGTAGCCCCTCAGGGCGTGGTGGCGTTACCGGGCCCTCGGCCGCCCGTAGCCCCTCAGGGCGTGATGGCGTTACCGGGCCGGTGCAATGTGGCGGGGCCGCCGGCGGCACGGATGGATGCCCGTGCCTGGTCAGCTGTTCGGCGCGGCCCCCGGCGCGCCCTCGATGGCCTGGGGGGCCCGCACCGGCCGCCAGGCCAGCACGCTCCCGGCCCGGAGGGCAGGCGGGCCCAGGATGTTGCTGAGGTACCGGCCCAGCCGCGAGCCGGGGCTGGTCACGGCGACGACGGCGCCCGGGCGCCAGTACGCCAGGGTGGACCTGAGCGCAGCCGTGGACGGGGCGGCGGTTCCCTTCTTGCCCAGCCACAGATCAGTGAGGTAGCGGGCGGTCTGATTCCGGCCGCTATGGCATGTTTCCGCCCGGCCGGTGGCTGGGTTGGGAGCGATGCAGTAGCCGCTGATCACCGAGATGGGCACGCCGGTGTCGGCCTGCCAGCGCATGATCGTGGCAGGCTGGACCGGAACCACCAGGACTCGCGTACCGGTGGCCAGGTGCAGCCGGGTGAAGGCCTGATCCCAGCCGGCCGGGGTCGGCGTGATCGCTGTGACCTGCATGGGCAGCGGGATGATAGGCACGATGGCCAGGGCGAGGAGCACCACGGCGGCGGCTTTCCGCCAGGCCGGGGCCTGCGGTGCGGCAGGCGCAGGAGCGCCGTCCGTGCCAGCCTGGCTGTCCTGCGCCGGAACGGATCGTCTCCGGGCGGCTGATTCCCGGGCCCGCCCCCAGGCCAGATCCAGGGCGAACGCCAGGACTACGGCGGCAGCCCCATCCGCCAGCAGGGAGAAGCGGTTCGGCAGGCTCTGGTTCAGCAGCGGGAGCGCCTGCAGGTAGTGCCAGGGGAGCAGGCCGGCCGGATAGTGCAGGCCACCCGCCACCACGGTGCGGCTGCCGAGGCTGAACACCTCCAGGGCCGCGAAGGTCACGGCCAGTGCCCTGACCCGGAGGTCTCCCCAGAACCGGACCGCGGCCACCAGCAGCACGACCAGCATGGGCCAGCCCAGGTAGGCAAAATACTCGACGAACCGCACCGCGTGATGGTCCAGGTAGTGCGCCATGGCCTGCGAGTGGAACAGGAACCCGCTGGGGCCGGTGACGAAGTCACCTGGCCGGTTGCGGAAATGCCCAGGGCTCCAGGGGCTGCCGCGCTCGGACAGCGGCCCGTGAAACTGCACCCACAGTGGATAGCCGGCCGTCACCAGCAAGACGCCGGCCGCGGTGGCGAGCCCGCTGATGGCCCCGCGGACCAGGCCCGGCACGTCACGCGGGCGTGCGGCCGCCAGGACCACGATGATGACCAGGCCCGCGCAGGCGGTCAGCACCACCGCCTCCTCGGCGATGAACAGTTGCGCTGCGGTCAGCAAGCCGAGCCAGGCTCCGGTGCGCACCGGGCGGCCGCGGCCGGTCACCAGCCTCAGCAGCGCGTCGATGATGAGCGGCAGCAGCACGGCGAACTGCAGGTGAGAGTGGCCTATGGCCGCGATGCGCATCGCCGGCGAGAAACCGAAGATCGCGCCGCCCAGCGCCGCCGCGGGGAGGCTGGCGCCCCAGCGCCGCAAGACCCAGAACATGGCGGCCGCGGACCCGGCGAAGCCCAGCGTCAGCAAGGTGGTGAGGGTGACTTGCGGGCCGGCCAGCAGGGTCAGCGGGGCGAAAAGCACTCCCGGCAGCAGGAAAGAGGTATTCCACATCAGGCTGACGCCCTGCGGCGCGTTCAGCGCCGTGGTCACCAGGTCAGGAAGCCGCCCATGCGCGACCGCGGTGGCTTCGTACCGGAGAAACCAGGCAAACAGGTCGACGTCATGCGAGATGCCATTGCCGGGCACCACCTGCGCGCGGCCCGCCGGGTCGCCCCACAGATGCCAGGCCAGCGCCACGGCGCCCAGAAGGTAACCACCCAGGATCAGCCAGGGGGCCACCCGGGCGGCCCGCCCAGGCCGGCTGCCCCCGCCGGCCTGCCACGGCCAGGCCGGCGGGGGCAGCGGCCCGGCCGCACGCCGGGCCAGGCTCAACCCCCCGCCTCCCGCCGGGCCAGGCTCAACCCCCGCCTCCCGCCGGGCCAGGCTCAACCCCCCGCCTCCCGCCGGGCCAGGCTCAACCCCCCGCCTCCCGCCGGGTGACCTAGCCGCGGCCTGGCGAGGACTGGCCGTGGCGATCGGCCCGCTTGGACGTCATCCGGATGCGGGTCAGCAGCCAGACCGCCTGGACGCCGTCCTTCCAGGTGATCTTCTTGCCTTCCTCGCGGCTGCGCGCGCGGTAGGTGATGGGCACCTCGAACGGCCGGATCTGCCGCGCCAGCAGCTTGCCGGTGATCTCCGCTTCCATGCCGAAGCCGTTCGAGCTGATGTCCAGGCTCCGGTACAGCTCCAGCGGCATCAGCTTGAAACAGGTCTCCAGGTCGGCGATGTAGGCGTTGAACAGGATGTTCGCGACGGTCGTCACGCCCTTGTTGCCCATGACGTACCAGAACGAGTACGCGGAGTGGCTGCCGAACGTCCGGTTGCCGAAGACCACCGTGGCCTCACCGCGGAGTACCGGCTGGAGCAGTTTCGGGATGTCCTCTGGCTGGTACTCCATGTCCGCGTCGAAGGGCTGGATGTAGTCGCCGGTCGCGGCCGCCGCCGCGGTGCGCACGGCGGCCCCCTTGCCCTGGTTGACGGTGTGCCTGAGCTTGATCAGGCGGTCATCGTCCAGAGCGTCAATGATCTGCGATGTTCCATCCGTGCTGGCGTCGTCCACCACCACGACCTCGACGGGGCACGGGAAATTCACGTCCAGCAGGCGCTTGATCGCGTTCTGGACTGTCTCAGCCTCGTTATAGACCGGCATCAAGATCGATAGCTTCACGGCGGTCCCATCCCATATGCCAAAAATTGGTCAATGGACTATATACCGGATATGCCCGTAACTCGGCGGGAGTAGGCAAAGTACCGGAAAAGCATTGGCCGTCTCTCCCTAACGCCGCCATACCACCACCCGGCCCGCGGTGAAACTCGGCGGCCCGAGCACCGCGGTCAGCAGCCTACCCAGCCGGGACCTGCGCTGGGTCACCGCGACCACGGCGGCGGGCTTCCACCGGGCCACGTACCCGCGCATCCGGGCGACCGTCGGGGGCTTGTACCGGGGGGCACGGACCCACAACGCGTCGATAGACCGGGCGATGGCCCGTGCCCAGTGGCCGCCGTAGCTGACAGCCTGGCCCGTCCGGCCGGGCCCGATGAAGTAACCACCGTTCATCGAGCCGGGGTATCCCGTCTGCGCATACCAGCGTAGCGGCTGCCACACGGAAGCGTACGGCACAGGCACCACCAGCACCCTGGCATCCCGTGGCAGTGCGAGCCGGGTGAAGGCGGCCCGGTACCCGGCCGGGACCCCGGCGGCCTGGGTGGTCTGGAAGGGCAGCGGGATCAGCGGAGCCAGGGCGATCACCGCGAGCGCCAGCGGCACGGCCTGCCGCCGCCAGCGCGGCTGGCCTGCCGCGGAAAGGGCCAGCTGGAGCGAGACCGCCAGCACCGCCGCGGCCAGCCCGTCGGCCAGGAGGGAGAGCCGGTTGGGCAGCATCTGGGCCAGCACCGGCAAGTGCGCGAGCCACTGCCACGGGAGCAGGGCCGGCGCGATCGTCACGCCACGGATCACCTGGGTGCTGCCGAGGGACAAGATCTCCAGGATCGCGCAGGACACGGCGGCGACCCGGACCCGCACGTCGCGCCAGTACCGCACCGCCGCCACGATGAGCAGGACGAGCAGTGGGTAGCCGAGATACGCGACGTATTCGGGGAGCCGCCCCGGATCCCGGTTCAGGGCCGCGGCCTGGGATGAGGTGTGGAGCAGCACGTTGCCGGCCGGGGTCACGAACGAGGCGGCCAGGTTCCGGTAGTTATTCCCGTTCCACGGGCTGCCGTGCTCGGCGAGCGGGCCGTGGAACTGCACCCAGAGCGCGTACCCGCAGATCACCAGGCCGGCCGCGGCCGCGGCGGCCAGGCCGGTGACACTGCGGCCAAGGCGCCCGGCGGCAGCGCGCGGGTTCATCACCGCCGCCACGATGACCACGACCACGGCCGCGAAGATGGTGTCGACCAGCAGTTCCTCCCCGATGAAGAACTGCGCGGCGGCCAGCACGCCCAGCCACAGGCCGGTCCTGACGGCGGAACCGCGGCCCGTGACGATCCGCAGCCCGGCGTCGATCATCAGCGGTGGCAGCACCGCGAACTCGAGATGGTAGTGGCCGACCGCGGTGGCCAGCATCGCCGGCGAGAAGCCGTACACCGCCCCCCCGAGCGCGGCCGGGCCGGTCCCCACTCCCCAGCGCCGCAGGACCCAGTACATCGTGGCCGCCGATCCTGCGAAGCCCAGCGTGAGCAGCACGGTCAGGCTGGTCTGCGGGCCGGCGAGCAGCGTCACCGGGGTGAGCAGCACACCCGGGAGCAGCAGGGACGTGTTCCACATCAGGTTGATGCCGTGCGGCGCGTTCATCGCGGTGGTGACGAGGGCCGGCAGGCTCCCGTGCGCGACCGATACCGCGGAGTACCGGATGAACCAGCCGAACAAGTTAACGTCGGTGACGTCGCCGGCCTGCATGCGCGACGCGGGGTCGGCCCACAGCCGCCAGGTCAGGGCCAGGGCGCCCAGCAGGTACAGGACCAGGACCAGCCACGGCGCTCCCCGCGTGGCCTGCCGTGCGGCCCCCTCGGGCCGGGACGGTTTCACACCCGCGGAGACCAGTCCCACCGTCACCTCCAGCCACCGGGGATCCGCGGACTCCATCACGCACCGCTACATGGACCTTACGCGGCGTCCGTCTCCGCCGGTACCAGCCTGGCCGGGCGTCACGGCCGGTCCGGTCGGTGTTGCGGCTGCGCCGGCCCGCCGGGCCAGGCAGTGGCGCCCACGCTGTCCAGCAGGTCCCGCACCGGGGCCAGCGTCTCATAGGTGAGCAGCACCGGATCGGCCGGTGAGGCCAGCGCGAGGGCCGACCGGAGCGCGTCGCCCGGCCCCGCGGCATTCAGGATGCGGATTCCCGGGCGGTGCCGGGTCAGCGTGCCGGAGATCAGCCGGGTCATCTCCCCGGTCTCGCGTCCCCGCAGGTCCCGGTCCTCGTAGAGCACCACCCGGCTGAACCAGGTCGCGATGATGGCCGCGCTCTCCGCGATCAGGTCGTCCCGGCGGTCCCCGGGGAGGGTGATCGCCGCGATCGGGTGGCCGCCCCAGACCTGGTGCAGCAGGCGCCCCATCGACGCCAGCGCAGCCGGGTTGTGCCCGTAGTCCACCACCAGCGGCACCCCGCCGACCTGGTAAACATTGCCGCGGCCCGGGTTCGCCTCGGCGGGGGTGAAGGTGGCGAAGCCCCGCCGGATGTCCTTCACGCTTACCCCCAGCGCCCGGCATGCGGCCGCTGCCGCCAGCGCGTTGGCCACCAGGTGGGCCGCGGCCCCGCCGAACGACCCAGGCAGCTCATCGGCGTGCAGCAGCACGGTTTCCTCCCCGCCTCTGGCCTCGACCAGCTGGCCGTCGCGGAACAGGCAGGCGATCCCGCCGCTCATCCGGTGGGCCATGACGAGCGGGCTGCTGGCGGACAGGCTGAAGAACCGGATCACGGGATCGCGTTTTCGGACGGCAGGCCGCTGGGCCAGCCCGGCGGAGCGCGGGTCGTCGGCGTTGAGCACTACCGTTCCGCCGCGCGGGATCTCCTCCGCCACCAGGGCCTTCGCGTCGGTCAGGTCGTCGAGGTCGTCGATCCCGTCGCAGCCCAGGTGGTCGGCGGTAATGTTGGTGACCACGGCGACGTCGGCGCGGTCGTAGCCGAGGCCCCGGCGGATGATGCCGCCCCGGGCTGTCTCCAGGATCGCCGCCTCCACCGTGGAGTCGTCCAGGACCATCTCGGCCGATCGCGGCCCCGACGCGTCGGCCGCATGGATCAGCTCCCCGCCGCAGTAGACCCCGTCGGTGGTGGCCATCCCGACTCGCAGCCCGGCGTGGCTGAGAATGTGGGAAATCATCCGCACCGTGGTGGTCTTCCCGTTGGTGCCGGTCACGGACACGATCGGGATCCGGGACAGGGCGCCCGGCGGATAGAGGCGGTCGACGATCGCGCCCGCGACGTCGCGCGGCCGGCCCTCGGCTGGGCTCCAGATGCATCCGCAGCCCGGGACAGGCATTGAGCTCGATCACGGCGCCGCACTGCTGGGCCGGCGGGCAGCGAGATGTCGGCCAGCCGGACGTCGATGCCGCACACGTCGAGCGCGGCCGCGGCCGCCGCCCGGCAGCACATCGCCGCTACCTCGGGATGGACCAGGTCGGTCACGTCCGTGCTGGTGCCGCCCGTGGACAGGTTGGCGTTCCGGCGCAGCGTGACGACCTGTCCCGCCCGGGGCACCGACCGCGGACGCAGCCCCTGCGCCGCCAGGTGGGTCAGGGCGTGGTCGTCCAGCGCGATCCTGGTCAGCGGCAGCGCGTGTCCCTCGCCCCGGCGCGGGTCACTGTTGGCCTGCCGGACCAGCGCCCCGATGTCCTGGCGGCCGTCCCCGGTCACCGACGCGGGGTGCAGCCGGGCGGCCGCGATCACGTGACCGTCCACGACGAGGACCCGGAAGTCGGCACCCGGGACATATTCCTCGACGACCACCTCGGGGCTGCTGGCGCAGGCCCGCAGGTACGCCTCGGCGGCCTGGTCCGGGGTGGTCACCCCCACCGTCACGTTCGCCCCATGGTTGCCGTTGCGTGGCTTGATCACCAGCGGCGGCCGTAGCAGGGCCAGGGCCTCCGCGGCGTCGGCGGCCGACCGGGCCACCACTCCGGTGGGCACCGGGACACCCGCGGTCGCCATCAGCTCTTTGGCCAGCACCTTGTCGGAGGCGATGTCCACGCCGACCGCGGAGGTCTGCCCCGTGAGCGCGGCCCAGAGCAGCCGGCGGTGACAGCCGTAACCCAGGCGGAGCAGGCTGAGTGCCCCCGTCCGCCGGACCGGGATGCCCCGCTGCCGGGCGGCTGCGGCCAGGGCCGCGGTGCTGACCCCGGGCCGCTCCGCAGCGACCGCACGGGCGATCCGGGTCGAGGGCGTCCCGCAGCGGGGCCTCGTGTTCGGCCAGGATCTCGGTGACAACCCAGATGGCCAGCGTGAGCAGGTCACGCGGCACGCTGGAGGAAGGCGGCTCGTCACGCGGGCACTCCATGATCACGTCGTAGCGGCCCTCGGCGCCCGCCCAGACCGTGCGCCCGAAGGCCACCTCCCGGCCAGCCAGGGCAGACAGCTCGAGCCCCACGTGCTCTGTCACGTGGCCGAAGTAGGTCCCGCGGGCCAGCGCGCCGAGGAAGCCACCGGGGCGCCCCGCGGCGCAGTGGTGCCCCGCCAGCCCGGGCAGCGCTTCCGTCAGGCGGCCGGAGAAGCCGGGCCAGTCCGATGTTTCCTGGCCGGTCAGCCCGTCCAGCTCCAGCCGGGCCACGGCGACCGGCCGGGACGTGTAGATATTCGGCCCGGACAGGCGGTGGCTGTCGGTGAGGCGCACGGTGCTCCCTCGGTCGGTTCCTCGGGGGCGTCGTGTCGGGCTGGCCTGGGCCCATCAGCGGGTCCGGCGGCGAGCTCAGTAGCGGTTATGGGCGGGCCCGATGCCCGGCATCCGCCGTGCGATGTCGAACACGCACCCGGCCGGCATCAGGTGCAGACGCACGTCGAACAGGGTGATCGGGTCGCAGTCACCGGCCGCGTGCACCACCGTGGACCGCTCACCGTCAGCCACCGTGGCGACGCCGGTACCGAGTACCTCGAACGTGTCGCCCTCGACCAGGATCGCGGTGTTCTCGTCGATGCCCACGCCGAGGTGATCCGGGTCGAGCGCGACCGCGCTCAGCAGCCGCGGGAGCCGGCCGCGCTCCGCGACGTGCATGTCGATAAGCATCCTGGGCAGCAGCCCGAGGCCGGGGCCGGTGCGCACCGTGGCCGCGGAGACCTCCGGGCCCTCGCCGCCCAGGATCATCGTCCGTCCCAGGGCGGTAGCGCCGGCGCTGGTGCCCGCCACCACCAGGCCGCAGCCCAGCTGCTCACGGAGGATGTCGTTGGCCCGCGAGCCGACCAGGGCCAGGATCCGGGACTGGTCCCCGCCGCTGAAGAAGACCCCGGTGGAATCGCGCAGGGCCGAGACGGCAGCGTCGGAGTCGGCGTCCGCCCGGCCGCGCAGCCGCAGTTCCCTGGTCTGCCCGGCGCCGAGCTTGCGGAAGACCCTGTCGTACTCGGCGTGCACCTCATCGGGAACGCCGGCCGCGGTGGTGACCAGCGTGATACGGGCCTGCTCACCCCCGCACAGCTCGACGAACCGTTCCAGGACGCCGGTGCCGCAGCACCGGTCCTCCCCGCCGCCGATAATGAGCAGGCGGCCCGCTGGCACACCATTGTGCACGTGCTCGTCCACGGTTGCGTTGTTACCCAGCGTCACACCTTGTGAACCAAACGTTCATAAATCGTGCTGCTGGCCGGCCGGCGCTGGGCTGGGCCCCGCGGGCGGCCCGGGCCATCGGGGGATCTGCTGCTCAGCCCGGCGCCGCCCGATCGCCCGGGCCCGCCGCCGGGTATAAGTCCCGCATTCACCTTCAAAATGGCTGTGCCACGCCCCGGTGCACACCCCCGGGATGGCCGTCAGGGAAAGACCAATCCGGCTCATATCCGATGTGCGTAACGGTCACATATGGGCGCCACGAGAGGAATTTTCAGGGAAGTCCGTAACGGCAGCAAGGAGGCGAATCGGCTGACGGTCTCGCGGCCGGTTTCCGGGTGCCGGGCCGGTCAGGCCTCGCCACGGCTGCGCCGGGGAAGCCGGCGCGGCATCGGCGGCTTGGCCAGTTCCTCCGGCAGGCGCAGCAGCGGGTTGGTCGCGCTGGCAATCACCTGGCTGGCCGTTTCCATGATCTTCTGCCCGCGAGCCCGGGAGGCGGACCTGAGCAGCTCGAAGGCCTGCCGGGGCCGGATCCGGTGCCGTTCTGCCAGTACCCCGATGGCCTGTTCCACCCGGACCCGGACGGTCAGCGCGCGTTCCAGCTGCGCGACCGTCTCCTTGAGCTGCTCGGCTTCGCGAAGCTGGGCGGCGTCGGCCGGCCCGAAGGGGGTCTCCTCCACCCAGTGCGCCCCAGGGTGCGGGGCCGGGCCACCCGCGCCGGCGCCCGCTGGGCCGGCCTCCGGGGAGCTTCCCCGGCCGGCCGGGGGACGCGGTGTGCTCACGCCGCCGAGCTGCCCGGTGTTACGCGCGGCTGCCTCCCGGGGAGGCGGGGGAGGTACGGCAGCGGCCGCGGCATCCAGGTCAGCCTGCTCCTCGGCGGACAGTTCCGCGGCGAGGAGGTCAGCCAGGACCATCGCGCTGGTCAGGTCGGGAACTTCCTCGTCGCCGACGCGCCAGCCCGTGGGGGTACGCCGGGCCACGGCATCCATGGGGACCGTAGGGCCGTCGGTGAGCGGGCCCAGGTCCCGGTCGCTACCCCGGGGTTCCCCCGCGCCCGAGCGATCTGTCATGCCCAGGCCATCCCCGGCCCCGGCCCGGCTTACACCGTGCCGGCCCTGCACCCTCCCGGCCCGCGCTATCCGGGCCCGCACCGTCGTGGCCAGCAGTGTCATGGTTTGCGCCACGCCCGCCTTCGCCGCGGGAGTACGCCCCGTCTGCAGGCACGCCTGACCGGCCGGCGCGCGCACGCGCGTCAGCATTCGCTCGATCGTGCCTGCCACTCATAATTTCGCGGCGAGCCCGCGCAGCCTTTCTTTGACCTGGGCCGCCGACGGGTTAGTCATCGCCGTCCCATCGGAGAATACAAGAGTGGGGACAGTCATGTTGCCCCCGTTCACACTTATCACGAAGCTGGCCGCCTCCGGGTCGCGCTCGATGTCAACCTCGGCTACCTCGATACCGTCCCGGGCCAGTTGGCTCTTCAGCCGTCGGCAGAAGGCGCACCACTGAGTGGTGTACATCGTCACCGGCTCTGACACGCAGCCGCTCCTATCATCTCAGGTTGGTTCCGACTGCTCAACACGCCGGAGGCGTGCCAGCTTCCCGTTTCCGCGGCAGGTGTTCGTTATCTGGTCGTATGGGCCGGTCAGCGACTCAAGGAGCGGTGCCATCACTGCGCGGCGGTACCGGTGTCGGCGGGATGCGGGAGGATGGCGCGCACGGAGGTAAGACGTGCGCGCAGTCGTGGGTGAGCCAGCCGGGCCGGATCGGGGCCCGGCGGCCGGCAGCGATCCGGAAGCCGTGCTGGCCGCGCTGGACCCGGAGCAGCGGCAGGTGGCCCAGGCCGTCACGGGGCCGGTCTGCGTGCTGGCCGGGGCGGGAACCGGCAAGACCCGGGCCGTCGCGCACCGGATCGCGTACGCCGCGCTGACCGGCGTCGTGGACCCGGCTCACGTGCTCGCGGTGACGTTCACCACCCGCGCGGCCGGGGAGATGCGCGCCAGGCTGGTCCAGCTGGCCGGGTCAGGAGGGGGCCTCGAGCGGGTGCAGGCGCGCACCTTCCATTCGGCCGCGCTGCGCCAGCTCACCCACTTCTGGCCCGCCACCGTGGGCGGGCGCCCGCCTGCGGTGCTGGACTCCAAGGTGAGCCTGCTGGCCGAGGCGGCCCGGGGCCTGCGGGTGAGCGCCGGTGCCGCGGAACTGCGGGACGTGGCGTCGGAGATCGAATGGGCCAAGGTGTCCCAGGTGCAGCCGGACGGCTACCCGGAATCCTCGGCGAAAGCGGGGCGCACCCCGCCGCTGGCCTCCGAGGTGGTAGCCCGGCTCTACGCCCGCTACGAGGATCTCTGCCGGGAGCGCCACCTGGTGGACTTCGAATCCGTGCTGGAGCTCACCGCCGCCATCCTCGCCGAGCACGGTCAGGCGGCCGCGGAGGTCAGGGACAGGTACCGCTATTTCGTGATCGACGAGTATCAGGACGTCAACCCGCTGCAGAAACTGCTCCTGGACAGCTGGGCGGGGGATCGCGACGACGTCTGCGTGGTCGGGGACCCGCGGCAGACCATCTACTCCTTCGCGGGGGCCACCGCCGCCTTCCTCACCGGTTTCGCCGCTGAGTTCCCCGACGCCACGGTGATCGAGCTCATCCGTAACTACCGCTCCACGCCGCAGGTCATCGCGCTGGCGAATCAGCTGACCGGGGCGGCCGGGCCCCGGTCGCTGGCCGAGCAGCTCCGGGCCGGCGGCCCCCTGCGATCGGGGCGGCCCCGCCACACCGCCCCGTCGGCGGCGCTGGTCGCGCAGCGCCCCGCGGGCCCCGCCGCGGAGTTCGCGGAGTACCCGGACGAGGAGGAGGAGGCTTCGGCCGTGGCGGCGAGGGCGGACACGTTGCGCTCCGCGGGGGTGGCGCCGGGCCAGATGGCGGTGCTGGTCCGGACCAACGCCCAGACCCTGGCGCTGGAGCGGGCGCTGGCCGAGCGGGGAGTGCCCTGCCAGGTGCGGGGGGCGGACCGGTTCTTTGACCGGCCCGAGGTACGCCAGGCGACCGGGTTGCTGCGCGCGGCGGCGAAATCAGTGTCGTCCTCCGCCGGCAGCGAGCCGCCGGCGGAGGTCCGTCACATCCTGGCCGGGCTGGGACTCACCCGGGACGCGCCGCAGGGCCGTGGTGCCGCCCGGGAGCGCTGGGAGTCCCTGGAGGCCCTGGCCCAGCTGGCCGCCGATTACTTCGCGGCCCACCCGGATGCCGCCCTGGGCGGATTCGTCGCTGAACTGGGACGCCGGAGCTCGATCGAGCACGCGCCGGCCATCCAGGGAGTGACCCTGGCGTCGCTGCACGCAGCCAAGGGGCTGGAGTGGGACGTGGTCTTCCTGCCCGGCCTGACCGAGGGCACGCTGCCGATCGTGTACGCGCAGACCGAGGAGGCCATCGAGGAGGAGCGCAGGCTGCTGTACGTGGGCGTGACCCGGGCCCGGGAGCGGATATTCCTGTCCTGGTCCCTGTCCCGGTCCCCGGGCGGGCGGCGGACCCGCAAGCCGTCCCGGTTCCTCGGCAGCCTGCGGCGGCGGTAGCTCACTGGTTTCCCGGCGGCGCCTGCGGCGGCAGCAGGCCGCTGGTTCCCGGCGGCGGCTGCGGCGGCAGAGCCCACCCGGGCCGCCGCCAGGAGCGCGGGACCGGTACCGTGCCCGCGTGAGCACGGCGCTGGACAGCCTGGTCGGTCTCCTGGACCTGGAGCAGATCGAGGTGAACATCTTCCGCGGCCGCAGTCCCAGTGACTGGCGGCAGCGCGTCTTCGGTGGCCAGGTCGCCGGCCAGGCGCTGGTGGCGGCCGGGCGGACGGTGCCCCCGGACCGGCCGGTTCACTCGCTGCACGCGTACTTCATCCGGCCCGGCGACCCCTCGGCCCCGATCGTCTACACCGTGGACCGCGTCCGTGACGGCCGGTCTTTCACCACCCGGCGGGTCTCGGCCATCCAGCACGGCAAGACGATCTTCACGCTTTCCGCCTCGTTCCATCATCCCGAGCCGGGTATCCAGCACACGGTGGGCATGCCCGCGGTGCCGCCCCCCGACGCCGTCGCCCGGCTCGCAGACGATGGGTTCCCGTCCGGGAACCCCATCGACCTGCGCTTCGTCGGGCCGTCCCGGGTGGACTCCGGCGGCCAGCGGATCGCTGACACCGAGCACAACCTGGTCTGGCTGCGGGCCAACGGCGATTTGCCCGACGACCCGCTGCTGCACGTGTGCCTGATGACGTACGCCTCGGATCTGACCCTGCTCGACTCGGTCCTGCGCCGGCACGGCCTGTCCTGGTCCGACGGGCGGACGAGCGGGGCCAGCCTCGATCACGCGATGTGGTTTCACCGGCCGTTCCGCGCGGACCGCTGGCTCCTGTATGACCAGGAATCGCCCACCGCGGCCGGTGCACGGGGGCTGGCCTGGGGTCATGTCTTCACCGACGAGGGTGAGCTGGTGGTGTCCGTCGTCCAGGAAGGCCTGGTCCGCACCGTGGCCTGAGCAGGGCACCCGGCAACCCGGCCTGCCCATCGGCCGCCCATCGGGCCTGCCCATCGGCTTGTGCGGGGCCCCCGGTTGACCTGGCCCCTGGCCACGCGCCTCTGCGGGCCGGCCCTCACGTTCGGGTTCCGGGACCGGCCCTCACGTTCGGGTTACAGAAGTTGCCCGGAAAAAGAAGTTGCCCTGCCCGACCAGGGTCCTTAGGCTTCTTCTCATGTTCCTCGGTGAGCTTACGACGCCTTGACGGAAGGGGGTGGGCCGAGTGAATAGCAACAAGACCTTCATTCCGGTCGCGGCACGTCCGTGCGCCGGGATTTCTGCTGCGTCGCTGAGCGCTCGCCCGTCCCTCGGCGTCCTGGCCGCCTCCTGCACCGCAGATGTCCGTGAGATGGCGCCTTCGCGCGCTGCCGCGGGTGTTCTCATGCCGTGGCTCGACCAGGCGTCGGCGGCGGCCAAGCCGCGCCCGCGCTTTGCCCAGCGCATGCAGAACAACTCCGCTCAGACGTACACCCACGCTATCGGCGCTGTCGCCACTGGTGACGGCCAAACGGGTTCGCTCCCAGCCTGGGATCCGGTCTAGACAGGCCGGCCTGGATCCCTCAAAAGGCCGCGGACCCGCTACCGGGTCCGCGGCCTTCGTCATGTCGGGCCCGCCGTTTTGTCAGACCCATGAGAGACGGTAAGACCAGGACGAGAGGGGTTGGACGATGTACGGGCCCGGTACCGCCGCCGTTGCTGCGGGCGCGGCGGGGTTCGAGGCAGTATCCGCACCAGAACCCGTGCGATCAGGATCAGGCCTGACGGAGGTCACTCGCGCTGTGGTGCCGGCGGCACGCAGCACGCAGCTGCCCTGCACGGATGACCCGGAGTTGTTCTTCGCCGAGTCTCCCGGGGATGTGGAGACGGCCAAGGCGCTCTGTGTCGGTTGCGCCGCCAGGCTGGTCTGCCTGTCCGGGGCTATGGAGCGCCGGGAGCCCTGGGGCGTGTGGGGCGGTGAGCTGTTCTTGCGCGGCCAGGTCGTGCCGCGCAAGAGGCCGCGTGGTCGCCCGCGCAAGACCGAAGTGGCGGCCTGAGTCGAGTCGTCGATCTGTCAGTCAGCGAAGACGGGCGGTTGGAGTCATGCACCCGATCAACTATCCAGTGGAAAGGCATCGAGAACTGCTCGACGAGTCCCGCCGGGATGCCCGGGCGGCGCAGGTCCGCGCGCTGCGCAGGGCCTCGCGCCGGGTAGACCGGGCTTCCCGGAGACTTGAGCGCGCGAAGGCCTCGGCGAGGCGTTTGCGTCACGGGTTAGGGCTGATGCCCTGAGATTCACCCTGTGAGCACAGCGGGGGCGTGGGGGCGGCCGGAACCGGCCGCCCCCACGTGGTTTCCGCGAGCACGGCCGACTGTTGCCCGGCGCCCAGCCCCGGAACCTGGCCAGGGGGCAGAGTCCCGGGGAACGGACTGCGGGCTACCGCGGCGGCGGGGTGAGCGCCGGTTCGCTGCCTTCCGCGCCCCCGGCGTCCGGGTCATCACCAGCATCGAGCGGCGGGTCGCCTTCCCGCCGGTAGCCCGGCATCCACTGGATCATCTCGGCCCGGAACGGCCCTTCGGACTCCAGCTGGCAGAGCACCCCGATGCCTTCGGTGGACACCCGGTGGATGAGGACGTAGGACGGCGGCAGGTTGAGCCGCCGGCCGAGGTTCGAGGATCGAGGATCGGTCACCCGCGCGGCTTCCCCGCGCAGCCACTCGCGGCTGAACTTGAAGGTGTCCACCCGGGATGGCTCGGCGAGGGGAGCCAGGAAGGCGTACAGGGCATCGAGGTCCACATGGATGCCCTCGCGAAGGAAACCCTGCTCGCGCAGCTCGTCTTCAGCCTCGCGGATGTCGCCGTCGCTGTGCATGATCCGCAGCAGCTTGCCGATAAACGGCGGCAGCCCGTCGGGCAGGCGGTCCACGGCCCCGAAGTCCATCACGCCGAGACGGCCGTCGGCCAGCATCCGGAAGTTGCCCGGGTGCGGGTCGGCGTGCAGCAGCCCGGCCCGGGCCGGCCCGGAGAACAGGAACCGGGTGAACAGGATCCCGGCGCGGTTGCGCTCCTCCTGGGACCCGGAGTCGATGATCCGCGCCAGCGGGGTGCCATCCATCCACTCGGTGATGAGCACGTGATCTGTCGCCTGGACGACGGGAGGCACATAGATGTCCGCATCATCCGCATAAGCCCCGGCGAACGCCCGCTGCGACGCCGCTTCCAGCTGATAGTCGATCTCCTCGGCGACCCGGGCCCGCAGCTCGTCCAGCAGCGGCTTGACTTCCAGCCCGGGCATGATGATCCCGAAGAGCCGGGCCGCCCTGCTGAGCTGGTTGAAGTCGCTCAGCAGCGCCCGGCCGGCGCCCGGGTACTGGATCTTGACGGCCACCTGGCGGCCGTCCTGCCAGACCGCGCGGTGCACTTGGCCGATGGACGCCGCGGCCCGGGGGATGTCGTCGAACTCCGCGAACGCCTCGCGCCAGGACGGGCCGAGATCCTGGGCGAGTACCTGGTGCACCGCCTTAGCGGGCAGCGGCGGCGCGGACTCCTGCAGCTTGGTCAGGGTGGCCCGGTACGGTCCGGCGATCTCCGGCGGCAGGGCGGCCTCGAAAATGGACAGCGCCTGGCCGAGCTTCATGGCGCCGCCCTTGAGCTCGCCGAGGACCCGGAATATCTGCTCAGCGGTGCGCTGCTGGATCTCCGCGGCAACGATCTCGGCAGGCCGGCCGCCAAGTCGCTTGCCCAGGCCGAGTGCGGTCCGGCCGGCCAGGCCGGCGGGGAGGCTGGCCAGCTTCGCAGTTCGGGTCACGGCACGTCTGGGGAGATCATTCACCCCCCCATTCTGGGTCAGGATGTTCAGCGCCTGCTACAGCGGCACTGCGGATGCGGGCCCCAGCTGCGCCGGCGCCACTGCCAGTCAGGCAGCACGAGCTCCAGAGTGCCGTTGATCACCGCCGTGACCGCGGCGGCCTGGTCGAGGAAGGCCAGTGCCTGCGCGGCGGCCTGGGCGGCCACGGCGGCGGCCAGCACGGCCGCACACGCCGGCGGGGTGCGGGGTCCGGCCGCAGGCCTGGGCGAGGATGAGCGGCCAGGCCGGGTCACGGTCGGTGCGGGCCATGTCCACGCAGCTCAGGCAGGCCGTTCGGCCCGGGACGACCAGCGGCCCGACCACCCCGATGGCTTCGCTGGCCGCCGCGGTCAGGTGCGCGATGCCGCTGGCCACCAAGGTGCCCGGTAACTCCGGGGGGTAGCCGTCGGCCAGGACGGCCAGGTCCGGCCGCCGGCCGTGACCCGGCGCGCCCCGGCGCATCCCGGGAGGCGCGTCCGCGCCCGGGTGGCCCAGCCGGACCCGGCCTGCGGGTGGCCACGGCGCCGCCCGTGGCCCGCTGCCCCGGGACCCGTCCGCCTGGGTCCTGTCCGCCGCTGGCCCGTCCGCCGCTGTCCTGTCCGCCCGGGACCCGTCCGCTGGCCCGGCCGCCGCCGGGCCGCCGACCATCCCGGTGCAGCTGACCCGCCCGACGCCAGATGCGGTCAGCAGGCTGGCCAGGCTGGACGCCACCGTCCCCGTCCCGTGCACCCGGACGAAAGCGCCCTGCCGGCGGGCGAGGACGAGGGCACCGCCGTCCGCATGGCCGTTGGCCAGGGCTACCGTGGCCAGCTCACCGGCTAGCCGGGAGCGGAGGCCGTCCGGCAGGGCCCGCAACGTCGCCGCCGGAAAGTCGTGCAGCGCCCCGGCCGCGGCTAACAGGCCGATGACCCGTTCGGCCGCGTGAGGCGTGATGCCCTGGTCCTGGGCCGCGGCGAGCACCTGCCCGAGGTCCCGGCTGCCGTCGAGCAGGTTGATCAGCGCTTCCGCGCCATGCATCCCGCGCAGCGCGACCGCCCGCCGTGGGTCGATTCCTATCTGCAGGGTGTCCGGGTCCCGCCAGACCATGAGGAGCCCTGGTTTGATCGCCGGCCTCATGTGCGTGACCCTGCCACGGCCGGCCGACATTCCCGCGCCGCGAGCGTGCACCCCGGCCCGATTCCTTGATCCTGTGCGGGCAGTGCTGCCATGGCGCACTGACTGCACAGGATCATGCGGTCCGCCCTCTTCCCGGAGGGGGATCGGCCCGCCGTCCGGGAAGAGGGCGGCCCGTCGAGGCGGCCTGTGGACAACTCTGTGGATTTCCTGGGGACGCGGCGGGGCGTCCTTGTGGATACAGCGACAGCGGTGAATTCCCGGGATCACCAGCTGTTCAGAGCGCCCCCGAGCAGGCTGGTCTCCGGGCACGGCCTGTGGACAGCAGGCATTCGGCCGCCCGCTGGCACCGCCTCCGGCCCGCCCCGGCACCGCCTCCGGGCCCGCCCCGGCACCGCCTCCGCGCCCACCCGGCACCGCCCCGGCACCGCCTCGGCCCGCCCCGGCACCGCCTCCGCGCCCGCCCCCGGCGGGCTGCGCCACTGGCACGTTGCCCGTTACCGCTCCGGTGGTGGGGTGCCTTCCGGCCCCGGCTGCCCCGGCCCGTCTTGCGGGCCAGGCTCGCCGGAGGGCCCGCCCTCGGCCTCGTCGATTTCCTTGTCCAGCGCCGTCAGCTCCTCGTCCAGCGCCGACATGTCGAGCGACGGCCGCCCGGCCACGAACCCTTCCGGGTCGTCGAAATCCTCGGCGGTGGGCATCAGGTCCGGGTGGGCCCAGAGCGCGTCCCGGCCCTGGGAGCCGCGTACGTCGGTGAGGCGCCGCCAGATCTCCGCCGCCTCGCGCAGCCGGCGGGGCCGCAGCTCCAGCCCGACCAGCGTGGCGAACGTCCGCTCCGCGGGGCCGCCGGTGGCCCGGCGCCTCCGGATGGCCTCGGCGAGCGCGCCGGCCTGCGGCAGCCGCTCGGCCGCGGCGTCCTCCACCACGGTGGCGACCCAGCCCTCAACCAGGGCGAGCAGGGTCTCCAGCCGGGCCAGGGCCGCCTTCTGCTGGGGTGTGTCCTCAGGCTGGAACATGCTGGCGTCCGACAACGCCTCGCGCAGCGCGTCCGGGTTGGACGGGTCGATCTGCGGCATCGCGTCGCGCAGCGCCGAGGCGTCCACGGTGATGCCCCGGGCGTAGTCCTCGACCGCGGCCAGCAGCCGCGACCGCAGCCACGGCACGTGCGCGAACAGCCGGTGGTGGGCCGCCTCGCGGAGGGCCAGGAAGATCCGGATCTCCTCCGCGCTGATGGACAGGCCCTGGCCGAAGTCCGCCACCCCGGCGGGCAGCAGCGCCGCCACGCCCTCCGGGCCCAGGGGAAGACCCACATCGGTGGAGCTGACCACCTCGCGGGCCAGCCCGCCGACCGCGGCGCCGGTCTGGCCGCCGACCATCATGCCGCCGATCCGGCGCATCATGGCGCCGAGGCCGCCGGCCAGCCCGCCCATGCCGCCCAGGCCGCCGGTCATCGCCTGGAGCGCCTGGCTCAGCTCGGCGGGCATCTCGCCGCCCAGTTCCTCCGGGTTGCCGCCGATCATCCCGCCCAGGGCGTCAACGGCTTTCTCGGCGATCGGGTCGCACAGCGTGGACCACACGGGCAGCGTGGCCTCGACCCACTCCGACCGGCTCCACGCCTGGGCGGTCCTGACCCCGCTGGGGAACGAGGTCGCCTCGTTCAGCCACAGGTCCGCAAGCTGGACGGCTTCCACGACCTTCTTGCGGTCGGCGTCGAGCACGCTCGGGTCGCCCTCGGCCGCGACTGTCTGCCGGGCCACGTTCTTGGCCAGGTCCCAGTTCACCGGGCCGCCCTGCCAGGCCATCAGGTCGGCGAACTGCCGCAGGGCGTCGGCGAACTGCTGCGGGTCGCCAAGCGGCCCGAGCGGGTTGCCGCCCGGGTTGTCGCCGGATCCGCCCCCGGATCCGCCGGATCCGCCGGGGCCACCCCGGCCGCCAGAGCTCCCGGAACCGCCGGGCAGACCAAAGCCGAAGGGAGGATCAGCCATCTCCGCGACCTCTCAGGCAGGATGGAAGGGTCACAACCGCAACGTTATCCCGGGAGCGGCACACGTTGAGCACTGCACGGGCCCAGGTTCGCCGCGAGCGCACTGATCAGGAGCCACGCCCCGTCGTGGCCATCACCGGCGCGGCGGGTGGGCTGGGCCACGCCCTGGCCTTGCGCCTGGCTGCCTCACCGGCGGTGCGCCGGGTCATCGCGATCGACGACCACCGCGGGGATGTGGTCGGCGTGACGTGGCGCCTGGCGGACGTACGAGACCCCACCCTGGCCGGCTGAGCGGGGTCAACGTCCTGGTGCACACCGACATCGACATGGCGGCTGACAGCGACGACCGGGCCCGCCGGGCCTTCAACGTCCGCGCCGCGCAGACCGTGCTGACCTCGGCGGCCGCCGGGCGTGTCGGCCGGGTGATCCTGGTGACCAGCGCGATGGTCTACGGGGCCGCCCCGGACAACCCGGTGCCGCTGCCGGAGGATGCTCCGCTGGGCGTCGATCACGACGGGAGCGTGGCGGGGGACCTGCTCGAGATCGAGCACCTGGCGCAGCGCTCCCCGCGGTCCCACCCGGGCATGGCCATTACGGTGGTCCGCCCGGCCGCGCTGGTGGGCGAGGGGGTGGACACGCTCGTCACCCGGCATTTCGAGTCGCCCCGCCTGCTGACCGTGAAGGGCTGCGCGCCGCGCTGGCAGTTCTGCCACATCGAGGACCTGGTGTCCGCGCTCGAGCTCGCGGTGACCGGGAAGGTCGACGGGACGTTCGCGGTGGGCTGCGACGGATGGCTGGAGGAAGACGAGGTCGAGGAGCTCAGCGGGCTGCGCCGGGTCGAGCTGCCCGCCGGGCTGACGTTCGGCACGGCGCAACGGCTGCACCGGCTGGGCATTACCCCGGCCCCGGTCAATGACCTCCGCTACGTGGTCTACCCGTGGGTGGTGGACTGCCAGACGCTGCGCGAGGCGGGCTGGCGGCCCGCTTACGACAACGCGGCAGCCCTCGTCGAGTTGCTGAAGCAGCGGGCCGGGCACCATGCCGTGGCCGGGCGCCGGCTGCCGCGCAAGGAAGCGACGATCACCGCGGCCGGGGCGACCGTGGCCGTGATCGGCACGGCGGCCATCGTGCGGGAGGTGGCCCGCCGCCGCAAGCGCGGCACCTGACCCGCAGGCGGCTGCGGGCCTGCTCCACCGCCCCTAACTTCTCCGCAACGAAAACCTCAACGCCCTGGTCCGGCCGTCCAGGTTCAGGCGCTACCTTGGCTGCGTGACTGTGATCCGGCTCGCCGAGGTGCGCGACACCCGGCTGTCCGTGGACGAGGTGCACGATGCCGTAGCCGACCCCTCGGCGGGTGGTATCGCCCTGTTCAGCGGCGTGGTGCGAGACCATGATCATGGCCGTGACGTGCGCCATCTGTCCTACAGTGCGCACCCCTCCGCCGCGGCCGAGCTGCGCCGGGTGTGCGAGAAGATCGCGGCCGGCTACGAGGTCACCGCGATCGCCGCCGTGCACCGCGTCGGTGACCTGGCCGTGGGTGACCTGGCCGTCGTGGTCGCTGTCTCGTGCCCGCATCGCGACGGGGCCTTCAGTGCCTGCCGCGCACTGATCGACGAGCTCAAGGAAACCGTGCCGGTCTGGAAGCATCAGGTATTCGGCGACGGCGAGAGCGAATGGGTCAACAGTGCGTAGTCTTCCCCGCATGTCGCGCCGCACTGTGACCCTGCTCGTGGCCGGGATCGGCGTGATCGCCGCCGCCCTGATCGCGGCCCTGGTGCCCGTGCCCTACGTGATCCTCTCACCCGGCCCGACACTGAACACCCTGGGCAAGACCTCGGGCGGCCCGCTGATCAGCATCGAGGGGCGCCGCACGTACCCGACGTCCGGTCACCTCAACCTGGTGACGGTCTCCTTCCTGGGCGGTCCCGGTGACGGCTTCAACGTGTTCACCGCGATCCGGGCCTGGCTCACCCCGCACACCGCGGTGGTGCCGGAACAGGAGCTGTTCCCGTCCGGGCAGTCCGAGCAGCAGGTGGTGCAGCAGGACACCGCGCAGATGGCCAATTCGCAGCAGACCGCCCGGGCCGCGGCCCTGTGCACGCTCGGGATCCACGTCACCACGGTGGACACCGTCACGCAGACCGAGAAGGGCCTCCCGGCCGCGGGGGTGCTGCACGCCGGTGACACCATCACCGCGGTGGACGGGATCCCGCTCGGCTGCACCCATGACACCGGCACCCTGATCCGCTCGCACCCGCCGGGGTCGGTGGTCACGCTGACGATCCTGCGCCACGGCACGATCATGCATGTCCGGCTGAAGACCGCGAGCTTCCAGGGGCACTCCGTGATCGGCGTCCTGGTCCAGGAGAGCTACCGCTTCCCCTTCCGCATCCAGATCAAGGTGGGGGACATCGGCGGGCCCAGTGCCGGGATGATGTTCGCGCTCGGCATCGTGGACAAGCTGACCCCCCGCAACCTGACCGGCGGGAGGTTCGTCGCGGGGACGGGGGAGATCTCGGCCAACGGCGCGGTGTCGGCGATCGGCGGCATCCAGCAGAAGATGGCCGGCGCCCGCGCGGCCGGCGCGACCGTCTTCCTGACCCCGGCAGCCAACTGCGCGGACACCGTGGGCGCCGTCCCGGCCGGGCTGCGCCTGATCAAGGTAGCCACGCTGCGCCAGGCCATCAACGACCTGGGTGCCCTCAAGGCCGGCCGGAGCGTCCCCGGCTGCTGACGGTCCGTTCCTGGATCCCTGCTGAAGGTCACCTGACTGTCACATGATCATGACGCCGGCGCCGGTGACGCCTGGCCGCCCTGATCGGGGTACATTGGCGCCGCATGGCCTGGCGCGCCTGACCGGCCGGGCCCGCGCTCGGGAACGGCATGCCTTGCGTGATCCGAGCGGGTAGCGGGGTGCCCATGATGTGGCGCTCACCATCAGTTACGCCCGACAGCGTGTGAGGGGAGTGGCAGTGTCCTTCCGGTCCGGATCGGCCCGGCAGCCTGCTGGCCGTCCGTCCCTCGCCCACCTCCGCTGGCCCCGGCTCGTGCTCCCGGTCGTCGTGGCCATCATCGCCTTCCTCGTGCTGGTCACGATCGTGGCCGGGGTCTGGACCGATTTCCTCTGGTACCGGGCGATTCGCTACTCCTCGGTGTTCGGCACCACGTACGGCACCCGCTGGGCAATGTTCTTCGTGGCCGGGCTGTTCATGGCCGTGGTCACCGGCGCGAACGCCGCCCTGGCCTACCGGCTGCGGCCCATCTACCGGCCGGTCCCCGCGCCGGGGCAGGGCGGGGACGCCTACCGGATGGCCATCGACCCGCACCGCCGGCTCCTGCTGGGCCTGGTGGCCGGCGTGATCGGGGTGATCTCTGGCATCACGGCCGCAGGTTCATGGCGCACCTGGCTGCTGTTCGCCAACCAGGTGAAGTTTGGGAAAGTAGATCCGCAGTTCCACATGGATCTCTCCTTCTTCATCTTTACCTACCCGTTCATCCGGATGGTGCTGAGCTATCTGTTCTGGGCGGTGCTGCTCTCGCTGGTGCTGGCCACGCTGGTGCACTACCTGTACGGCGGGCTGCGGATGCAGGGCCGGCGCCCCCGGGTGACGATGGCCGCGCAGGCTCACCTGTTCGTGCTGTTCGGCGTGTTCGTCCTGCTCAAGGCCGTGGCGTACTGGGTGGACCGGTACGGGATCGACTTCTCCCAGCGCGGCGCGGTCACCACGGGTGCCTCGTACACGGACGTCAACGCGGTGCTGCCGGCCAAGACGGTCCTCGCGGTGATCGCGGTCCTGTGCGCCCTGCTTTTCTTCGCCGGGGCAGCCCGGCGCAGCGCGATGCTTCCGGCGGTCGGGTTCGGGCTGCTGGTCCTGTCCGCGATCCTGATCGGGGGGCTGTACCCGGCGATCATCCAGCAGTTCGTGGTCAAGCCGAACGAGCTGGCCAAGGAGACGCCGTACATCCACCGGGAGATCTACACCACCCGGCAGGCCTACGGGGTGACCTCCTCCACGGTCCGGGTCAGCCCCTACTCGGCGGTCACCGACGTGCCGCAGTCCGCGCTGGACACCGAGGTGAGCACGCTGCAGGGGATGCGGCTGCTGGATCCGGACGTGGTGTCGCCGACCTTCCAGCAGCTGCAGCAGGTCAAGAGCTACTACCAGTTCCCGGCCAACCTGGCGATGGACCGCTACCCGCTGCCCGGGGCCGGCGTGCTGCCGCAGGACACGGTCGTGGCGGTGCGGGGCATGGGCGGCCCCCCGCCCGGGCAGGGCAACTGGATCAACACCCACCTGGTGTACACGCACGGTTTCGGGCTGGTCGCCGCCACGGCCAACACGGTGCAGGGGAACGGCAACCCGTCGTTCGTGGAGAGTGACATCCCGCCGCACGGGGCCCTCGGCCTGCAGCAGCCCCGGGTGTACTTCGGCGAGGGGCAGAACGCCTACGCGATCGTCGGCGGCCCGCCGGGCGGCCGCAAGCAGGAACTCGACTACCCGTCCGCCTCGGCCGGCGGCCAGCAGAACAACACCTACCACGGCAGCGGCGGCGTGACCGTGGGGTCGCCGCTGAACCGGCTGCTCTACACGATCAAGTTCCGCGAGCTGAACATCCTGCTGTCCGGGGCCATCAACAGCCAGTCGAAGATCCTCTACGACCGGCAGCCACTGGCCCGGGTGGCCAAGGTGGCGCCATTCCTCACCCTGGACGGCAACCCGTACCCGGTCGTCGCCAACGGGCAGATCCTGTGGGTGGTGGACGGCTACACCACGACCAGCCTGTATCCCTACTCGCAGCGGGTGAACATGGAGCAGGCCACCTCGACCAGCGACGCCCCGGGCGGCACGGTGGCCGGCCAGCCCACCGGCGACATCAACTACATCCGCAACTCGGTCAAGGCCGTGGTGAACGCCTACACCGGCAGCGTGACGCTGTACCAGTGGGATAGCAGCGACCCGATCCTGAAGACCTGGATGAACGCGTTCCCCGGGATCGTCAAGCCCAAGTCGGACATCCCGGCGGCCCTGATGCCGCACCTGCGCTACCCGCCGGACCTGTTCGAGGTGCAGCGCCAGGTCCTGACCCAGTTCCATGTCCTGTCGGCGCAGTCGTTCTACGGCGGGCAGAACTTCTGGGCCGTGCCGGACAACCCCGGCTCCTCGAACAGCCCGCAGACGGCCAGCCAGCCGCCGTACTACCAGACCATGCAGATGCCCGGAGCGCAGGCCGAGTTCTCGATGACCTCCCCGCTGGTCCAGCGCGGGCGGCAGAACCTGGCCGCGTACATGGCGGTGGACAGCAATCCGCAGTCGGCCGGCTACGGCACGATCCGGGTTCTCCAGCTGCCCCAGGACACCGCCATCCTGGGTCCGCAGCAGGTGCAGGGCACGTTCGAGTCGGACCCGATCATCTCCTCGCAGCTGTCGCTGTACCGGCAGAACGGGTCCAAGGTCATCGAGGGGAACCTGATCACGCTCCCCGTCGGCGGCGCGCTGGTCTACGAGGAACCCATCTACATCCAGGCGGCCGGCACCACGGGCGGCAGCAGTTCCGGTTCGTACCCGGTGCTGAAACGGGTCGCGGTCTCGTTCGACGGGAACGTCGGGTTCGCTCCCACCCTGTCCGGCGCCCTCAGCCAGGTGATCCCTGGCCTGTCCGCCAGTTCCGGCGGCTCGCCCGGCTCGCCGGGCTCCGGCAGTTCCGGAAGCGGGCCGGGGTCGGCCAGCGCGACGGTGCGCAGTTACCTGTCCCAGGCCGAGTCGGATTATGCCAAGGCCCAGGCGGCCCTCAAGACCGGGGATTTCGCCAGCTACGGTAAGTACACCGCCCTGATGAAGAAGGCGCTGGATCAGGCCCAGAAGGCCGCCCAGGGCCACTCGTCCCCGTCGGCGAAGGCCACCCCCTCGCCGTCCGCGTCGCCCTAGTTAGGCCCTTCTGGCATGGCCGGCGGAGTCGTAACATGGTCTAGACCATGCCGGGCTGCGCCGACGCCGCCGGCCTGGCCCGGAGCCGCGGCGGACATGAGCGCCGATGCTCACCGGCAGGCTGGCGGAGGGCGTACGCTCGGTCCTGACGGGACATTCATGAATGCTGAATTGGCCAGCTATCTGGTCACTCGGCACTGGCGGGCCAGTGCCGGCAACACGGGCCCGCAGGCGGGGGGAAGGAGAAAGACTGCTCGTGGCACCTCGGGTGCTGGTTGACGCGACCGCCGTGCCGGCGGACCGCGGGGCGCTCGGCCGTTACGTGGATGGCCTGGCCGCCGCGCTGGGCGCGGCCGGAGCGGATCTCGCGGTGGCGTGCCAGCGTAATGACGAAGAGCGGTATGGCCGGCTCGTGCCCGAGGCGAGCATCGTGGCCGGCCCGACCGCGATCGCGCACCGGGCGGCCCGGCTCGCCTGGGAGCAGACCGGCCTGCCGCTGGTCGCCCAGCAGGTGAACGCCGATGTCCTGCACGCGCCGCATTACACGATGCCGTTGCGGCCCGGGGTGCCCGTGGTCGTGACGATTCACGACCTCACGTACTTCACCGATCCGGACGCGCACAATCCGGTCTCCGCGACCTTCTTCAAGTCCGCGATCCGGACGGCGGCCCGCCGGGCCACCCGGCTGCTGGTCCCGTCCAAGGCCACCCGCGACGAGCTGGTCCGCGTGCTCGGGGCCGACCCGACCCGGATTGATGTCGCGTACCACGGCGTGGACCACACCCTGTTCCACCGGCCCACCCCGGAGCGGACGCGCCAGGTGTCCGACCGGCTCGGCCTGCACGGCAAGCCATACGTGGCCTACCTGGGCGGTCTGGAGCCGCGTAAGAACGTCCCCGCGCTGATCAGCGGCTGGGCCGCCGCCGTGGCTGACCTGCCTGACCCGCCCGCGCTGGTGCTCGGCGGCGGCAGCGGCTGGAGCGAGGAGGTGGACGAGGCGGTCGCCGCCGTCCCCGCGCACCTGCGCCTGGTCCGGCCCGGCTACCTGCGCTTCACCGACCTGCCGGGTTTCCTTGGCGGTGCGCTCGTGGTGGCGTTCCCGAGCCGGGGCGAGGGTTTCGGGCTGCCCGTGCTGGAGGCCATGGCCTGCGGCGCCCCGGTGCTCACCACGCACCGGACGTCGCTCCCGGAAGTCGGCGGGGACGCGGTCGCCTACACCGAGCCCGACGCCGAGGACATCCAGGCGGCACTGCGTGGCCTGCTCGATGACCCGGGCCGGCTGGAAGCCCTCGGCGAGGCCGGGTACGCCCGCTCCCAGGAGTTCACCTGGGAGGCCTCGGCGGAAGCGCACATGGCGTCCTACCAGCGTGCAGCGGCGCAGGGCGCGGAGTAACCTCGCTGCCTATGTCAGGCCAGCCAGAAGTGCCGTCAGGCCGCGAGCCGCTTGAGGCCATCCTGCTCGTCGGCGGCCAGGGGACGCGGCTGCGCCCGCTCACGATAGGGACCCCCAAGCCGCTGCTGCCGACCGCGGGCGTGCCGTTCCTCGCCCACCAGTTCGCCAAGGCGGCCGCGGCCGGGATCACCCATGTGGTGCTGGCCACCGCCTACCGGGCCAGCATGTTCGCCGAGTGCTTCGGGGACGGCGCCGCGTTCGGCCTGGAGATCTCCTACGTTCACGAGGCGGAGCCGCTCGGCACCGGCGGGGCGATCCGCAACGCCGCGTCCGGACTGCGCGGCGGCCCGGACAGCCCGGTGGTGGTGCTGAACGGAGACGTCCTGTCCGGCCACGACATCTCCGCGCAGATCGAGCTGCACCGCAAGTCCGACGCCGCGGTGACGCTGCACCTCGTGGAGGTGCCCGACCCGGCCCGGTTCGGCTGCGTGCCCACCGACGCCGAGGGCCGGGTCACCGCGTTCCTGGAGAAGACCCCCAACCCGGTCACCAACCGGATCAACGCGGGCTGCTACGTATTCCGCCGGTCGGTCATCGACCAGATCCCGCCTGGCCAGGTGATTTCCGTGGAGCGGGTAACGTTCCCCGACCTGATCAGCGCGGGGGCGCTGGTGATGGGCTACCCCGATTCGTCCTACTGGCTCGACGTGGGCACTCCCGAGGCGTTCGTGCAGGGCTCGTGTGACCTGGTGCGCGGCCGCCTGGCCTCGGCTGCCGTGCCCGGGGCGCCGGGCGAGCTGCTGGCGCTGGAGGGAGCCGTGATCGACCCGGCGGCCCAGGTGAGCGGCGGCACCGTGGTGGGCGCGGGCGCGCGGGTCGGCGCGGACGCCTACGTGACCGGCAGCGTGCTGTTCGATGCGGCGAGCGTCGGGGCCGGGGCCCGGGTCAACGGCAGCGTGATCGGCCGCGGGACGGTGGTCGGCGAGGGCGTGGTCCTGGACGGCGTGGTGCTGGGGGACGAGGTGCGCGTCGCCCCCGGGAACGAGCTGCGGGCCGGGATGCGGGTCTGGCCGGGCCAGACGCTGGGCCTGACCTGCGTCCGCTTCTCGGCCGACGTCTGAGCACGGCCGGTCCCGCGGTGGAGTCCTGGGCGGCCGCCGCGGCCGCGGTCGAAGGCGGGGATGCCAGCCCGTTGCCGGCCGTGAATGGCGGCGCCGGGAACCAGCCGGAGGCCGTGAACGCTGGCGCAGGGAACCGGGGTCCGGGGAACCGGCCGGAGGGCGCAGCCAGGGGTGCGGGGAACCGGGGTCCGGGGAACCAGCCGGAGGGCGCAGCCGGCGATCCGGATGGAACGCTGGAGTGGCACGCCCCGTTCGTCCTGGACCTGCCGCGGACCCTGGGCGTGCACGCCCGCGGACGCGGGGACCCGGCCTACCGGGTCACCGTGGACGGCTTCATCTGGCGCACCTCGCAGACCCCGGAGGGTCCCGGCACGCTGCGGGTAGCCCCGGTACGGCCGTCGCCTCCCGCGCCTGCCGCCCGGCCCGGCCCGGGGCTGGTCACGATGATCCGCGCCGCCGCGTGGGGCCCGGGCGCGGCGTGGCTGCTCCGCGAGCTGCCCAGGATGCTCGGCGCGGAGGACGACCGGGCCGGATTCCATCCCGCCCACCCGGTCCTGGGCGAGCTGTCCGCGCGGCACCCGGGGGTCCGGGTCGGACAGTCCGGCCGGGTGCTCGAGGCCCTGGTCCCGGCCGTGCTGGAGCAGAAAGTCGTGGGTGTGGAGGCCCGCCGCGCCTGGCGCTACCTGCTGCTCAAGTTCGGGGATCCGGCTCCCGGGCCCGCCCCGGCCGGGATGCGGGTGTGCCCGCCGCCGCGGATCTGGCGCCGCATCCCCTCCTGGGAGTGGCACCGGGCGGGGGTGGAAGGGGTCAGGGCGCGGACCATCATCGGCGCGGCCGAGGTGGCGGCCCGGCTCGAGGAGATCGTGGCCATGCCCGCGGACGCGGCGGACCGCCGGCTGCGGTCGCTCCCCGGGGTCGGCGTCTGGACCTCGGCTGAGGTACGCCAGCGGGCCTGCGGAGACGCGGACGCGGTGTCCGTGGGGGACTATCACCTGCCCTCGGCCGTGGGCTGGGCGCTGGCCGGGCGGATAGTGGACGACGCCGGGATGCTCGAATTGCTCGCCCCGTACGCCGGGCACCGGCACCGGGCCGCCCGGCTGGTGGAGCTGGGCGGAATCCGGCCGCCCCGGCGCGGTCCGCGGATGTCCGTCCGCGACTACCGCGCCTTCTGACGGCTGGCAGCTGACGGCTTCCGCGTCCGTGGTTTCCGGCGCCCGGGACAGCTCAGCCCACCTGGTCGCCCCCCTCCCGTCCCGCCCGTCCCGCCCGCCTCCCGCACCGCCCGTCCCTACAGGTCGCCCCCTCCCGCACCGCTCGTCCCTGCCCGGTCGCCCCCCTCCCGCACCGCCCGTCACAGCAGCCCCGCCGATCACCCACCTCGATTCGTGATCATGGGCTTGCTGGTGCCCGGGCACCAGCAAGCCCATGATCACGAACCGGTCTTGTGGCTGGTGGGGGGAATGTGACTGCCGGGGCGAGGGCTGGTGAGGCGGGGGAGTCGGGGGCGGGGGGCTGGCAGCCCCTGGGGCGGCGCCCCTGCGGGCCGGGGGACAGGCGGGCCGGAGGACCGATGGGGGACCACCTAGGGTGGGGAGGATGAGCGCTGACTCGCCTGCCCCCCGCAGTCCCCGCCCCGAGGCTCAGCCGGAGCCGCAGCCGTCCGCCAGTGCCCTGCGCCGCGCCCTGGCCCGGGCGCGGGACGGCAAGACCCTGGACCCCGCCGAGGCGGCCGTGCTGCTGCACGCCCGAGGCGACCAGCTGACTGAGTTGCTCGGCTACGCGGCCCGGACCCGCGACTCCGGTCTGGCCGCCGCCGGCCGGCCCGGGATTATCACGTACTCGCGCAAGGTGTTCATTCCGCTGACCCGGCTGTGCCGGGACAGGTGCGGCTACTGCACGTTCGTGACGGTGCCCGGCCGGGTGGACAGCCCTTACCTGTCCCCGGACGAGGTGCTGCGCATCGCCGCCGACGGGGCCGCGCTCGGCTGCAAGGAAGCCCTGTTCACCCTGGGCGACCGGCCGGAGGCGCGCTGGCCCCAGGCCCGGGAGTGGCTGGACGCGCACGGCTACGACGACACGCTCTCCTACGTCCGCGCGATGGCCATCCGGGTGCTGGAGGAGACCGGGCTGCTACCACACCTGAACCCGGGCGTGCTGAGCTGGCAGGACTTCCAGCGGCTCAAGCCAGTCGCCCCCTCCATGGGCATGATGCTGGAGACCACGGCGGAGCGGCTGTTCACCGAGCGCGGCGGGCCGCACTTCGGCAGCCCGGACAAGGACCCCGCGGTGCGGCTGCGGGTGCTGGAAGACGCGGGCCGCAGCAGCGTGCCGTTCACCACCGGGATCCTGCTCGGCATCGGCGAGACGCTGCCCGAACGGGCCGACTCAGTGTTCGCGATCCGCGGCGTGGCCCGCGAGTACGGCGGCATCCAGGAAGTGATCGTGCAGAACTTCCGGGCCAAGCCGGACACCAAGATGCGCGGCGTGCCGGACGCCGAACTGGAGGACCTGGCGGCCACCATCGCCGTCACCCGGCTGGTCCTCGGGCCGGGTGCTCGCATCCAGGCCCCGCCGAACCTGATCGGTGAGGAGTACGGGCTGATCCTGGAGGCGGGGATCGACGACTGGGGCGGCGTGTCGCCGCTCACGCCCGACCACGTCAACCCGGAGCGACCCTGGCCGCAGATCGACGAACTGGCCCAGCGGACCGCGGCGGCCGGGCTGACGCTGCGCGAGCGCCTCACGATCTACCCGGGCTACCTGCGCGAGCCGTGGCTCGACCCGCGGCTCGCCGCGCATGTGGCTGCGCTGGCCGACCCGGCGACCGGGCTGGCCCGCGAGGATGCGCGGCCCGCGGGGCAGCCCTGGCAGGAGCCGGACGGCGGCTGGGGCGAGGCGTCCGGCCGGACCGACCTGCACGTCACCATCGACACCGCCGGCCGGACCGCCGACCGGCGCGAGGACTTCTCCGAGGTCTACGGGGACTGGGCCGAGGTTGCGACCCGGATCGCGCCCGAGGCCCGCCGGGACGCGGCGGGCGCCCCGCGGCGGCTGCGGCCCGAAGTCGCCGCGGCACTGCGCAGCGCGGAACGCGACCCCGCCGGGATCACCGACGCCGAGGCTCTCGCCCTGCTCGACGCCGACGGACCGGAACTCGAGGCCCTCACCGCGCTGGCCGACGGGCTGCGCCGGGACGCAGCCGGGGATGATGTCACCTACGTCGTCACCCGCAACATCAACTTCACCAACGTCTGCTACACCGGCTGCCGGTTCTGCGCGTTCGCGCAGCGCCGCACCGACGCGGACGCCTACACCCTGTCCCTGGAGCAGGTCGCCGACCGGGCCGAGGAAGCCTGGGAGGCCGGGGCCACCGAGGTCTGCATGCAGGGCGGTATCCACCCGGACCTGCCCGGGACGGCGTACTTCGAGATCGCGGCCGAGGTCAAGCGGCGCGTCCCCGGCCTGCACGTGCACGCGTTCTCGCCGATGGAGGTGGTCAATGGCGCGTCCCGGACCGGGCTGAGCATCCGCGACTGGCTGGTGCGGGCCCGGGAAGCGGGAGTCGGGTCGCTGCCCGGCACCGCCGCCGAGATCCTCGACGACGACGTGCGCTGGGTCCTCACCAAGGGGAAGCTGCCCGCGTCCGCCTGGATCGAGGTGGTCACCACCGCCCACGAGCTGGGCATCCCCACGACCGCGACGATGATGTATGGGCACGTGGACACGCCGGCGCACTGGGTCGGGCACCTCCGGGTGATCCGCGGCATCCAGGAACGCACCGGAGGGTTCACCGAGTTCGTGCTGCTCCCGTTCGTCCACGCGAGCGCGCCCATCTACCTGGCCGGCCTGGCCCGGCCCGGGCCCACCCGGCGGGAGAACCGGGCGGTGCACGCGCTGTCCCGGATCATGCTGCACGGTGCGATCGGCTCGATCCAGTGCTCGTGGGTCAAGCTGGGCGACGACCTCTGCCGGGACGTGCTCCAGGGCGGCGTGAACGATCTGGGCGGCACGCTGATGGAAGAGACGATCAGCAGGATGGCCGGCTCCCAGAACGGTTCCTACAAGACGATCAGCCAGTTCGCGAGGCTGGTGGAGCCGCTGGAGCGGCCGTTGCGGCAGCGCACGACGACCTACGGGCAGCCCGCCCCCGATCGCCTGGCGGCCGCGATGGCCAGCGATGGGGTATGCGCGGCCGTGCGCGGCGGCACGCGGACGCCACTGCCCCTGGCCATGCCCTGATCGATCCATCCCCCGGCTGGTTCATGCCTGGCCGGTCACGGTCCTGAACCGCCGGTGCGCTGCCTCGTCATTCCCTGACCGGGTGGGCCCGTAGCGGGCATGATCATGGGCAGCACGGGCAGGAGCGCCTGCGGAGGGATGAGGCATGTCAGATCGCAGTGGCGGGTCCCCGGCAGGGGCCGCCCCGGCCCGCCGGACAGCGGAGCTCACCGGCTGGGGGCGGACCGCTCCGTCGACTGCCTGGCTGGCTGAACCTGCTGACCCCGGGCAGGTCGCGGGGCTGCTGGCTACCGCCCCGCCCCGGGGCGTGATCGCCCGGGGCCTGGGCCGCAGTTACAACAACGCGGCGCAATGCGGCGGCGGGCTGGTCATCGGTACCACCGCGATGCGCCGCATCACCAGCTTCGACACCAGTGCCGGGCTGGTCACCTGCGAGGCCGGGGTCAGCCTCGAGCAGCTCATGGTGGCGGGCCTGCCCTCCGGCTGGTTCGTGCCGGTATCACCCGGGACCCGTCAGGTGACCGTCGGGGGCGCGATCGCTGCGGACGTGCACGGGAAGAACCACCACGTCTCGGGCAGTTTTGCCCAGCACGTGCCCTGGTTCGACCTGCTGCTCCCGGATGGCCGCCAGCGCCGGGTGACTCCCGACGGTGATCCCCGCCTGTTCTGGGCCACGGCCGGCGGGATGGGCCTGACCGGCATCATCCTGGCCGCGGCCGTCCAGCTGAAGCCGGTGCAGACCTCGCGGGTGCGGGTGGACACCGTCCGGACCGCCGATGTCGACGAGACCATGGCCTACCTGTCGGCCACCGATGACCGCTACGGCTACACCGTGGCCTGGACGGACTGCCTGGCCCGGGGGGCGGGGCTCGGCCGGTCCGTCATCACCAGCGGCGATTTCGCAGCCCCCGGCGACCTGGCCCCGAAGGATCGGCGTGACCCGCTGGCGTTCCGGCCGCACGCCCGGCTCGGCGCCCCGACGGGCTTCCCGGGCGGCCTGCTGAACCCGGTCACGGTCGGCCTGGCCAATGAGGTCTGGTACCGCAAGGCCCCGCGGCGGCGGGAGGGTGAGATCCAGACCATCGGCAGGTTCTTCCATCCGCTGGACGGGATCAGGAACTGGAACCGGGTGTACGGGCCGCCCGGTTTCCGGCAATACCAGTTCGTGGTGCCGTTCGGCCAGGAGGCCGTGGTGCGCCGGGCCCTGGAGCGGATCAGCGCTGCCCGCGCTCCCTCGTTCGTCACCGTCCTCAAGCGGTTCGGGCCGGCCGACCCCGGATTCCTCTCGTTCCCGATGCCGGGCTGGACGCTGGCGCTGGATTTCCCGGCGGGGACGCCGGGCCTGGCGGGACTGCTCGACCAGCTCGACGGCGAGGTGCTTGGCGCCGGGGGCCGGATCTACCTGGCCAAGGACTCCCGGGTGCGGCCCGAGGTGCTCGCCGGGATGTACCCGCGGCTGGAGGAATTCCGCAAGCTCCGGGCCGAACTCGACCCCGGCGGCGTGCTCGCCTCCGACCTGTCCCGGCGGCTGGAGATCTAGCCGGCCCTCACCGGGTGAGGATGAAGTCGGCCGGGTCCCGGGGCGGGCGGTCGGCGGCCGGGGCGGCGGCGTGGCCCACGCCTACTGCACCCATCGGCTCCCAGCCGTCCGGCAGGCCAAGCGCCGCCGAGGCGACGGGCCGGCAGAACATGGTGCTGGACACCCAGCACGAGCCCAGGCCTTCCACGGCCAGTGCGACAAGCAGGTTCTGCACGGCCGCCCCGACCGCCACCACGAACATCTCCCGCTCGGACGCGTTCCGCCGCGCGTCCGGGTAGACGTGGGCCGCGTCCGCGACCAGGCACGGCACGATGATCAGCGGAGCGCGGCGCAGGGGCTCGCCGCGCCGCACCCGGCGCGCGATCTGGTCCTCGGTGAACCCGTCGCCGCGCAGATCGGTGATCCACGCGGCCAGCATGTCGTCGAGCAGGGATGCGCGGGCCCGGGCCGAGGACACCACCACGAACCGGGCCGGCGTGGAGTGATGCGGCGCCGGTGCGGTGACGGCGGCGGCGATCGCACGCCGCACGGCCTCGGGGTCGACCGGGGCGGCGGTGAACTCCCGCACCGTGCGCCGGGCATGCAGCACCTCGCCCGGGCCGTACCGGAACATGTCCTCGGCCGCGGGCCGGATCAGCGCCTGCGCGCCGGGCCCGTCGTCAGCGGTGACCAGGTCACCGAGCCCGCGGACCAGCGCGACCGGGATGCTGTCCACCTTGCCCTTGACCAGGTCGGCGGCGGACGCGAGCTCGTCCGCGACGGCCGTGACCGTCACTTCCAGCGTCTGGCCGAAGGTGTCGGCCTGGCCGCGGTAATCGCGCAGCGGGGCCAGCCCGGCCGCCCCGATCGCCGCGTCCGCCTGGCCGACCCGCCAGGGCCGGCCCATCGTGTCGGTGATCAGCACGGCCACGTTGACGTGCCGCCGCTCGCGCAGCCCGCGGCGGATACGGCGGGCCGAGCCGTCGGGGTCGGCGGGCAGCAGCGCCACCGTGCCCGGGGCGGTGTTGGAGTCGTCCACCCCGGCCGCGGCGAGCACCAGGCCGTGGTGGGTTTCCACGATGCGGGCCGGGCCGCGCCGCGCCACCACCCGGACGGTCTCCGCGTCGATCGCCTTGTCCCGGTCGGCCCGGATCACCCGGCCCTCGGCCTTGCTGACGATCTTCGAGGTGATGACCAGGATGTCGCCGTCGGCCAGGTCCGGCACCGCGTCCGCGATCAGGCCGGCCAGATCGTCGCCCGCGCCGATCTCGGGGAGGCCGGGCACGCCCGAGACCGACAGGCCGCGCGTGGTGCGGGGGCCGCCTGGCCCGGGGCCGGTCATCCGCGCAGTTCCCAGGCCAGGTCGAGGGCGGCCCGGGCGATAGCGGCGGTGGCGGCCAGGCTGGTCATGTACAGCGGCAGCGCCCGGACCGTGATCCCGGCCAGTTCCGGCGCGTCCACCGCGGCCTTGTCCTGCTCATCGACCAGCCACCCGTTCAGCAGCCCGGGACCGTAGTGCGCTGCCACGGCCTGGGCGGTGGCGGGAACCCCGATGGCGGCCAGGCACGCGTCGGCCATGCCGCGCACCGGGGCCCCGCCGATGATGGGGGACACCCCGACCACGGTCTTGGCCCGGACCGCCTCCGCGATCGCGGGGACGGCGAGGATGGCGCCGATGCTCACCACCGGGTTGGAGGGCGGGAGCAGGATCACGTCGGCCGCGGCGATGGCCTCGAGCACGCCCGGGGCGGGCCGGGCCCGGGCTGCCCCCTCGACGATGATGTCCGCCGCCGGCACGGCGGCCTGCAGCCGCACCCACCACTCCTGGAAGTGCAGGCTGCGGCGGCCCCCGTTCTGGCCCGGCCCGGCAGGCTGGCCCGTATCGCCCGCCAGGACCACGTGGGTCTCGGTCCAGTCATCCGTCATCGGGATCAGGGTCACCCCTGGGCGCCAGCGCTCGCACAGCGCGGCGGTGGCCGCCGACAGCGGCTGCCCGGCCGCCAGCATGCTGGTCCGGACGATGTGCGTGGCGAAATCCTTGTCGCCGAGGTTGAACCAGTCCGGACCGGACCAGCCTGGCCCGGCGCTGTAGGCGCTCAGCTCGCCCAGCACGGTGAACGTGTCGCCGTCCCGGCCCCAGCCCTGTTCCTCGCTGATGCCGCCGCCGAGCGTGTACATGACGGTGTCGAGGTCAGGCGAGACATGAAGGCCGAACAGGGTGATGTCGTCCCCGGTGTTGCCGATGACGGTGATGTCGGCGTCCGGGGCCTCAGCCTTCAGCCCGCGCAGGAAGCGCGCGGCCCCGACTCCGCCTGCCAGCACGGTGATGCGCATGCCGGCCAGTCTTGCAACCTCCGCTCAGGCGGGTGCCTCGAACCCCCCGGGAAGCCTGTTTCCAGGCGGCTGACAGCCCCGGGGCGATGCTGGGGTCCCAGGATTCTGAGCAGACTTTCCCGTCATCAGGGTCAAGAACGCTGCCACTACCACGTATCCCGCTTGACTCAGCGTAGGACACGCGGGTGTAATTTCAAGCGTGTAGTTTCCGTGTTCCGGGGGAGAGGACACGGGCATCGAAGGGGTAGGAGGTGCACGGTGGCAGACGTCATCGTCCCGCTGGCGCCGGTCGGATTCGGGATCGGCGTTGATGACGCCGCCGAACCGGGGTGGCAAGATCGCGCGCTCTGCGCACAGACGGATCCGGAGGCATTCTTCCCTGAGAAGGGCGGCTCCACCCGGGAGGCCAAGAAGGTCTGCCGGGGCTGTGAGGTCCGCGTGGAGTGCCTGGAGTACGCGCTGGAGCATGATGAACGCTTCGGCATCTGGGGCGGGCTGTCCGAACGTGAGCGGCGCCGGATGAAGCGCGAGGCGGTCTGACCGTCCCGGTCTGGCCTGTCGCGCTGTCGCCGGGCTAAGTCTGGCCGGTCCACGTCTGGCTCCGTCCGTTCTCGTCCGCGCGGCCCGTTCGCTGTCGCCACGGGCCACGTTCGCTGTCGCCGGGGCCATCTGTCGGTCACCACCGGTTCACTGCCCGGGTAGCCGTGCAGCGTAGCTTGCACGGCCCCCGGGTGGCCGTGGTTGCCCACGCGTTAGCGGTCTGAATGAAGCGCCCAGAGTGCCTGCCCGGCCGGTATCGGGTCGCGTATTGTTCACGCGTACCCGCCCGGCTGGGACCTCGAGCGCACAGCTGGTGGTGCCCCAGCAGGTGACCATTCTGACCAGCAAGCGGACTCGTGTCGACAACTAACACGCAGGGCCAGCACGTTGTCACCGCGGTGATCGTCGCTCACGATGGCGCCGCGTGGCTGCCGCGTATCGCCGAGGCGCTGCTCGGCCAGACCCGGCCGGTGCAGCGGGTGGTGGCGGTCGACACCGGCAGCCGGGACCGCAGCGGAGCGGTGCTCGCGGAACTGCTGGGCCGGTCGGTGGTGTTCGGCATGGACCGGCGGTCCGGCTACGGTGCGGCCATCGCCCACGCGCTGCGGCACCGGGCGGCCAATACCAACGTGCCCGGGCCGGCCGGGCTGGCACCCGGCGACCGGACCGAGTGGGTCTGGCTGCTGCACGATGACAGCGAGCCTGCGCCAGACGCTCTTGAGGAGCTGCTGCGCGGGGCGGCTCAGGCACGCTCGTCGGCGGTGCTCGGCCCCAAGGTCATGGACTGGGCCGACCGGCGGGTGCTGCTCGAGGCGGGCGTCACCATCGACAGGGCCGGGCGGCGGATCACCGGCGTGGAGCCCCGCGAGGTGGATCAGGGCCAGCACGACGGCGACCGCGACGTCGTGGCGGTGAGCAGCGCCGGGATGCTGGTCCGCAGGGACGTCTGGGACCAGGTCGGGGGCTTCGACCCCGCCATGCCGCTGCTGCGCGACGACGTCGACTTCTGCTGGCGGGTGCACGCCGCCGGGCACCGGGTCCGGGTGATCACGGACGCGGTCGTCTACCACCTCGAAGCCACGGCCCGTAACCGGCGAGTGCCGTCCGCGGCCCCCCGGCCGCACCGGATGGACCGGCACAATGCGCTGCTGACGCTGCTGGCCAACCTGCCGCTGTGGCCCGCGCTGTCCGCCCTGGTCGGCAACCTGGTCCTGTCCGCCCTGCGCACCGTGTTCTTCTTGCTGGCCAAGCGGCCGCGGGCCGCCCTGGACGAGTTCGCAGGGGTGACGTCCGTGCTCGGGCACCCCCTGCAGCTGGCCGCGGCCCGCCGCCGGCGGGCCCGGGGCAGGCGGACGGCATACAGCCTGCTGCGACCTGACCTGCCCCCCGGCCGCTCCCTGCGGCGCCTCGCCGAGTTCGCCGCGAGCGTGTTCTACACCTCGACGCAGATCGACACGGCCGGCAGTCATCACGCCACCGACGACCCGTCCGACGACGACTTCATGCTCGTCGACAGCGGGCTCGCGCAGCGGATCCTGACCCATCCTGGTGTCCTGCTGGTGGCCGGGCTCACGGTGGTCGCGCTGATCGCGGAACGCTCGCTGCTGGGGGCGGGCACGCTGTCCGGCGGGGCGCTGACCCCCGCCTGGGGCGGCGCCTCCGCGCTCTGGCACGAATACCTGCAGGGGTTCCACCCGGCCGGGATCGGCTCAGCCAGCTCCACGCCGCCCTATGTGGCGATCATCGCGGCCCTGGCCACGGTGCTCGGCGGCAAGCCCTGGCTGGCCATCGACGTCATCATGATCGGCTGTATCCCGCTCGCCGGGCTGGCTGCGTTTGTGGCCCTCCGCCGGGTCACCAAGTCGGTGCTGGCGCGCGTGTGGGCCGCTTCGGCCTACGCGCTTCTCCCGGTGGGCATGGGCGCGGTAGCGGCCGGGCGGTTCGGCTCGGCGGTGGTCTTCGCCCTTATCCCGCTGATCGCCATGCTGGCCGCCCGGATCTTCACCGAGGGCCCGCGCCGAGCGCGCCGGGCGGCGTGGGCGACGGGCCTGGTGATCGCGATTGCGGCGGCTTTCGTGCCGCTCATCTGGGTCGTCGCAGTCCTCGGGGCCCTGCTCGCGGCCGTGGCCTTCCGCCGGTCGGGGCGGGGCTTGCTGCTCAACCTGGGCATCACCGCGGTGGTTGCCCCGGTCCTGCTGCTGCCGTGGACGTTGCAGGTCGCCACCCAGCCGTCCCTGCTCTTTCTCGAGGCCGGGAACAAGGTCCCCGGGCTGGCCACGGCAGCCCTGCCCGCCCGGTCGCTGCTGCTGCTCTCCCCGGGCGGCCCGGGCCTGCCGCCGTTCTGGGTGACCGGCGGCCTGGCTCTCGCAGCGCTGGCCGGGCTGCTGCTCACCTCCAGGCGCCCGCTCATCATGGCGGGCTGGTCGGTGGCCCTGCTCGGCCTGCTGGTCTCGATTGTGGTGAGCCGGATGCTGCTGACCACGGATGACGCCAGCAAGCGGATCCCCGGCTGGCCGGGGATCCCGCTCGCGATCGCGGCCGCTGGCCTGGTGCTCGCAGCCACCGTGGCCGCGGACGCCCTGCCCGCCGCGCTCGGCGGCGGACGGTGGCGCCGTCCCGCCGGGCTCGGCGTCCTGATCCTGGCTGCGGCGGCGTGCAGCGCGCCGTTGCTGGCGGCGGGTGCCTGGGTGGCCACCGGGGTCCGGGGCCCGGTCGGCGGGGCCGCCGGGCCGGTGCTGCCCCCGTTCGTCAGCGTCTCCTCCGACAACGGGCTGCGGCCACGGACGCTCGTCCTGCGCGCCGAGGGCGGCACCGTCACCTACGAGGTGCTCCGCGGAGCCGACCCGCTGCTGGGCTCCACGGACCTGACCGTGCCCGCAGCCGCCCAGCGGACCCTGGACACGGCCGTATCCACCCTGGTCGCGCAGGGGGGCGGGGATGCGCAAAATCAGGGCCAGATCCTGGCTGCGCTGGGCATCGGCTACGTTCTGCTGCCCGCCCCGGCGGACGCCGAACTGGCCGGCACACTGAACAACGTCGCCGACCTGCGCCCGGTGAGCAGGACGGCCAGCTTCCAGCTGTGGCGGGTGGCGCAGACCACGGCCCGGGTCCGGGTCGCTGAGCCGGGCGGCAAGCTCGTGACTGTGTCCTCCGGGCCGGTGAGCGTGTCCGGCGCGGCCGCGCCGCGCGCCGGGGGAACGCTGGAGCTGGCCGAGCCGGCCGGCGGCTGGTCCGCCACCCTCAACGGCACCGCGCTCCAGTCCGTCCCGTCGCCGGCCGGCGCCTGGGCGCAAGCCTTCCGGCTCCCGCCCGGCGGCGGCACCCTGGACATCTCCCACGGCCAGCTGGGCCGGACCCTGATCGTCGTGCTCGAAGGACTAGCCCTGCTGGTCGTGATCGGGCTGGGGTTGCCTGGCGCCCGGGTGCCCGGGGAAAGCGCCGCGGCCACGGCGGAGCGGACGGCGGGTCGCCGCCGCGAGCGTGGCCGCGACCCGGCCGCGGACGGTCCCGCCGATCCGGATCTGGAGCCGGAGAGCCCATCCCGCCGAGAGGACGCGGAACCGTCCCGGGGCGGCCGGCTGTCCCGCCGGGCCGTGGCCCCGGCCGGCCGGACGGGCACGGCCCGGGCTGGCGGGCTGCGGGCGGCTGCGGACCGGGTGGCTGGCGGCCCCGGGCGGCGGGCCGCAGCGGCGGGACCGGGCGCGGCGGGACCGGGCACGCCGGGCCTGAGCGGCCCGGGACCCGGCGCACCGCCCAGCGGGCCAGGTACAGGCAGGCGTGGCACCCTGGGTGCCTCCCGCCGCTCCGCACGGCAAGAAAACGAGGACCTCAGTTCGGCCGGCGAAGCCGGACTGGTGGGGGACACCGGACCGGATGTCACGGCCGGGTTCGGGGCTGAGACGGCCGGGTGGGCCGCGGCAGACGCGGCCGACGAGCCCGATCCGGCCGGGTGGGCCGCGGCGGACGCGGCCGACGGGCTTGATCCGGGCGGGGCGCGGACGCGGCCGACGGCGATCGGGCGGGTGGGCCGCGGCGGACGCGGCCGACGGGCTTGATCCGGGCGGGTGGGCCGGGACGGCTGCGGCCGACGGGCTTGATCCGGCCGGGTGGGCCGGGACGGACGCGGCCGACGAGCCCGATCCGGTCGGGTGGGCCGGCGGCGACCGGCCCGCGGCGGTCCGTGCCTCCGCGGCCGGCGGCAGCTCCTGGGGGCCGGACGACAACCCCACCGTGCTGGGTGACCGGCCGGCCGCACCCTGGGAGGAAGCGGGCAGGCCGGCGGGTGCGGCGCTGGCTGCCGATGAACTCGCAGGCGCGGGGCTGGCCGTCGCGGGGATGGGCACGGCAGCAGCTGGCGGCCAGGATGCCGGCCGTGGCGGGCGCAAGCGCTGGCGCCTGGGCCGGAAGGCGGCGGCCCAGAACCCGCCGGAGCCGGACGCCCCGGACCGGAACACGGGCAAGCGGAGAGGGAAGCGGAACGCCCAGGACCGGAACGCCCTGGAGCAGGAAGCCCTGGAGCAGGAGGCCGTGGAGCAGGAGGCCGTGGCTGAGTACCCGCCGGACCCCTACGCACGCTCCGCATACCGGGAGACTGCGGGCCCCGGCCCGCGCGGTCGCGGGAGCGCGATGGCCAGCGGCTCATATGCGGGTCCCTCAGGCGGCAGCGGGGAATACGCCTCCGGGGCTGGCCGCGGTCGCGTGCGCCGTGGCGGCTCCGGTGACCATGTCCCGGACGAGCAGCGCTGGGACCACACGAGTGCGGAGCGTGCCCGTGCCGGTTACAGCGGGACTGAGTACGACGGCCCCGGGGGCAGCGGGCCTGATTACGACGGTGCGGGCCGCTCCGGCGCCGACCCGGCCGGGCACGGCGGCGCGGGGTACGGCGGGACAGGGTACGGCGGGACAGGGTACGGCGGCGGGACAGGATACGGCGGCGGGACAGGATACGGCCGTGCCGGCTACGGAAGCGGCGGCTATCCCCAGCCCGGCCTCGATGACACGCGGCGGGTGAGCCGCGGCCGGCTGCCCGGCGATGACGATCTGCTGCTCCCCCCGCCCCGGCGGGGGGCGGCGTCCGGAGGTTATCCGGCGGGGGCGGGCGTCCCCGCGACGGGGTCCCGCCCGGGCGGGACCGGCTACCCGGACGCGGCATCGTCTGACGCGCCGGGCTACCCCGGCTTTGCGGGGCCGGACCAGGACCCGGGGGACTCGTCTCGTTCTGACCCGGGCGCGGACGGTCCGGCCTGGGGCGGGTACCGGGATGATTCGTCGCGTTCTGACCCGGGCGCGGACGGTCCGGCCTGGGGTGGGTACCCGGGGGACTCAATCCGTTCCGATCCGGGCGGGAGCAGTCCGGCCTGGTCCAGCCCGGGAAGTGCAGGCTCGGTCTGGGAGCCGGCCCCGGTCCGCGGCGGCAGCCCCGCCGGGCAGTACTCAGCCCCTGGCTACCCCGGAACGGAGTACCCGGGCCCGGGGTACCCAGATGGCGAAAACCAGATCCCCGGGTACTCAGCCTCCGGCCAGGCGGACAGCCGATACCCGGGCAGCCAGTACCCCGGCCACGACGGTCCCGGCCACGACGGTCCCGGCCACGGCTACGCCGATCACGACGACCCGGAGTACGACCCGGAGTACGACCCGGACTCCGGGCCGTACTCCGGCACGGAATTCCCTGGCCCGGACTATCCCGCCCCCGGGGCGCCCTCCTCCAGCCGGGCGCACGCGGCCTGGAGCGGAGAGCCCGGCGACGAGCCAGCGGACGGTGACTGGTGAGGAACCTGGGCGGGAGCCGGGTTCTGTCCGCGGCCATCGTGGTCATCGCGGTGGGCGGGCTGTACGCGCTCGCCGGCCTGCGGCACCCGATCCCGGTGAGCGGTGGGGTGCCGCCGCGCGCCCCGCACTCGGTCGCGGTGACCTCGGTGATCCGGGCCTGTCCGGCGCCGGGCGCCAGCCGCGGCGGCGGCATCGCCGTGATGGCCGCACCGGCCAGCGCGGCGGCCGGCCAGGCGTCCCCTGGTCACGGGGTGGCGCTCGTGAACCGGCTGGCGGGCCTGGGAAGTACCGCGCCCGGGCCGGCGGTCCTCAGCATCACCGAGCCCGGCATGCCACGGCTGGCCACCGTGAGCCCGGACCGCACCGCCCGCGCCCAGGCCGCGCCCAAGGGGAAACCCAGCGCCACCACGATCGTGTCCACAGCCGTCCGGGGCGGTGTCGTGGTCCAGGCCACCGGCTCGCTGGCCCAGGGCCTGGACGTCGAGCAGACCGCCGGGACGAGCTTGCCCACCGCGGCCTGCGGCAGCCCTGGCACCGACTTCTGGTTCGCGGGCCCGGGGCAGCGCGCCGTCGGGCAGATCCAGGTCTACCTGATGAACGACAGCAGCCAGGCCGCCGACGCCCACGTGGATATCTTCACCGACGCCGGGCCGCTGCAGCAGGCCATCGACAACGGGATCACGGTCCCGCCCCACGGGATGATCGTGCAGTCGCTGGCGCCGGTGGTGCGCAACTCCCGGTCACTCGTCCTGAACGTGAGGACCAGCGTGGGCCAGGTGGCCGCCGCCGTCGAGGAAAGCACCGGGGCGGGCCAGGGCAGCTGGCTGCCGCCCGCCCAGGCCCCGGCCACGCACCTGGTGATCCCGGGGCTGCCCGCCGCGGCCGGCGGCCGCCAGCTGTACCTGGGCGTCCCGGGGGTCAAGGACGCCAACGTGAAGGTCTCCGCGGTTACATCGCGGGGCACCTACGAGCCGACCGGGGCAGGCGGCATCGATGTCCCGGGCGGGTCCGCCGCCGAGGTCTCGCTGCCGTCGCTCGGGGGGATACCGGCCGCGCTCAAGCTGACCGCCACCACCCCGATCACCGCGACGGTCATGGTCCCCGGGGGGACCGGCGGATCGCCGGGCTCGTTCACCGCGGCCGCGCCCGCGCTTGAGGAACAGGGTGTCGTCGCCGATAACGTGACCGGACCCGGCCGGGTTTCCGGGCTGATCCTCTCCGCGCCGCACACCACGGCCCGGGTGAGCGTGGCCCAGATCTCCTCAGCGGGCTCGGCCCGGCGGACCCAGACCGTCCAGGTCCCCGCGGGGAAGACCACCGTGGTGACGCTAGGGGCGCTGCCAGGGATCCCGCGCGGGACGCCGTTCGCGGTGGTGATCACGCCGCTGCCGGGATCCGGCCCGGTGTACGCGGGCCGTGTCATCAGCGCCAGCGGGACGGGTGGCGCGCTCCAGGCCCTGCTCCCCGTGGCCAGCTCGCTGACCACGGTCCAGCTGCCTCCCGTCCGGAACGCCGCCATCGCCGCGGTGCCCTGAGCGCGGCGTGGCGCCGCGTCACACCTCGTCCCCGAAGCCGGGATCCACATCCTCCGGGTCGACGCCGAGCAGCCGGGCGAACTCCTCGACCACTACCTCGAAGACGAGTTCGCCCAGTTCGTCCTCGCTGTCGGCGCGGGCCGACAGCGGCCGCCGGTACACCACGATCCGCGGCGGCCGGGCTACCGCCCGGTCCGCGGTGCCCGGCGAGCCCGGGTCCAGCCGGGCCAGGGACACGCTCTCCGGCCCGATCCCGGGCGGGTCGGGCGGCGGGATCTCCTCGACCGCGAACTCCACCCCGGACAGCTGGGCCTCCCAGCGGGGCTCCAGCCGGGCCACCGCCTCCAGGACCAGCTCGTCGAAACGCTGCGAGCGGCTCCGGTGCAGGGGGACCCCGGGCGGGGCGAGCACGCCGCGAAGCCCGCGCCCATGCCGGTCCCGCCGCCTGATCCGGCCCCGGTGGTCGCCCTCGCTGCTCTGCACAGTTGCCGAGCGTATCCCGCGTCGTGGCCTGGGGCCCGGCGGCCGGGCCGGGCCCGGGCCCCGCGTCCAGCCGCCGGATGGGGGCGTGGCGCAAGACACGATCGTGCAGTGTGCCCCGGGTGGTGGCGTTACCGCCCTCGGATGGGTACGGTCAGCCGTTGTGAGCGATGCACGCGGCCCCTCTCCCCTCCGGTCGCGCTGGCACGTCACGAACCGGCCCGGCCCGGCCGGCGGGCCGTCATGGTGACCGCCCGCCGCTGCTCCCGGCCCGCCTGCAAGCGCCCCGCCGTGTACACGCTGACGTACGTGTACCGCGACTCCACCGCGGTCCTCGGACCGCTGGCCGCGTACGTCGAGCCGCACTGTTACGACCTGTGCTCGGCCCACGCCGACCGGCTGACCGCACCGCTCGGCTGGGAAGTGGTCCGGCTCCCGGTCGATCCCGTGCCGCCGGAGGCGGACGACCTGGAAGCGCTGGCCAACGCGGTGCGGGAGGCCGCCCTCCCGCCGCCCGGCGAGCCGGTTGGCCAGGGTGTCGAGGTGGGCAGGCGCGGCCACCTGAGGGTGCTGCGTTCCTCACCCGACGCGCGGGACCGGCTGAGGTAACCACAGCCGTCCCCGGGGCGGCACGGGCCGGTAGGCTCGGTACCCCGTGCCTCCCCGGTGGCCAGCCGGCCGCGGGCCGCGCGGCGGGGAGCGGGTCCCCGCGAAATATTTGGACACAAATTGTTCCGGGGTCGCATTCAGGCAGGCGCCGGGGCGCCGTCCCCCGCGGCAGGGTGCGCGGGCGGCCATACACACACGCAACGGAACCGGGCGCGCAGTTCCGGGCCAGATACGGGAGGCAGAGCCTCAGTGGGCTCCTACGAGAAGATCTTCAAAGCGTATGACATCCGCGGGATCGTCCCCGACGAGCTCGACGAGCAGGTCGCCGAGTCGGTGGGGGCCGCCTTCGCCCGGTTCACCGGCGCCGCCAGCCTGGTGACCGTGCACGACATGCGCACCTCGTCCCGCCCGCTGGCCGAGGCGTTCGCGCGGGGCGCGGCGGCCCAGGGGGCCGACGTGATCGAGGGCGGCCTCGGCTCGACCGACATGCTGTACTACGCCAGCGGCAGCCTGGGCATGCCGGGCGCGATGATCACGGCCAGCCACAACCCGGCCAGGTACAACGGGATCAAGCTGTGCCGGGAAGGGGCCCGGCCGGTCGGCGCGGACACCGGGCTGACCCAGCTGCGCGACGCGGCGGCCGGGGGGCTGCCGCCCTACCACGGCACCCCGGGCGTCATCGTGCAGCGGGACCTGCTCTCCGGGTACGCGAGCCACCTCAGGAAGCTGGTCGACCTGTCCGCCATCCGGCCGCTGACGGTGGCCGTGGACGCGGGGAACGGGATGGCCGGGCACACCGTGCCCAGGGTGTTCGAGGGACTGCCCCTCACCGTCGTGCCGCTCTACTTCGAGCTGGACGGCACGTTCCCCAACCACGAGGCGAACCCGATCGAGCCGGCCGAACCTGCGCGACCTCCAGCGCGCGGTGATCGACTCCGGCGCCGACATCGGCCTGGCCTTCGACGGGGACGCGGACCGCTGCTTCGTGGTGGACGAGCGCGGGCACCTCGTCTCGCCGTCGGTGCTCACCGCGCTCATCGCCGTCCGGGAACTGGCCCGCGAGCCCGGGGCGGCGGTCATCCACAACCTGATCACCTCCCGCGCCGTCCCCGAGATCATCTCCGAGCACGGCGGTACCCCGGTACGCACCCGGGTCGGGCACTCGTTCATCAAGGCGCGGATGGCCGAGACTGGCGCCGTGTTCGGCGGGGAGCACTCGGGCCACTTCTACTTCCGCGACTTCTGGTACGCCGACTCGGGGATGCTCGCAGCGCTGCACGTGCTGGCCGCGCTCGGCGAGCAGGATGCCCCCCTGTCCACGGTCCTGGCTGGTTACGGGCGGTACGTGGCCACCGGTGAGATCAACAGCGAGGTGGCGGACCAGGCCGCGGCGACCGCGCGGGTCCGCGCGGAGTTCGCCGGCCGGCCCGGCGTCACCGCCGACGAGCTCGACGGGCTGACCATCGCCGGCCAGGACTGGTGGTTCAACCTGCGGCCGTCCAATACCGAGCCGTTGCTCCGGCTGAATCTGGAGGCGGCCGACGAGGACACTATGCTCAGGCTGCGCGACGAGGTGCTCGGCATCGTGCGCGGTTAGCCTGGGCACCAGGCCGCTCACCGCTCCCGCGGCCGGCTCCCGCCGCGCGCCCGCGCGTCCGTGAGACCCACGCCTTCCTGGAGACCTCGTGAAGATCGACGACTGGCTGCTCGACATTCTCGCCTGCCCGAAATGCCATGCCCCGCTCCGTGTGGACGAGGCGGCCAGCGAGCTGGTGTGCACCGGCGCGGACTGCGGCCTGGCCTACCCGGTGCGCGACGACATCCCGGTGCTCCTGGTGGACGAGGCACGGCAGCCGGGAACGCAGCCGTGATCCTGACGGCCCAGGAACGCCTGGACGACCTGGGCCTGCTGGAGGCCGCCGACCCAGGTGGCGTGCTCCGCCAGGCGGCCTCCGCGGCGGCGCAGGTGCGCACCTCGGCGCGGGTCACGGCCGAGACCGACCTGGGCCCGGTGATCTCGGGCGGCCGCCCGCGGTCGATCGTGGTCACCGGCATGGGCGGCTCCGGGGTGGCTGGTGACGTGCTCGCCGCGGTCTGCGGGCCAGGCTCCTCCTCCCCGGTGCTGGCCCAGCACGACTACCGGCTGCCCGGCTGGGTCGGCGCCGCCGACCTGGTCATCGCGGTGTCGTGCTCGGGGCGGACCGAGGAGACCGTGTCGGCCGCGGAGGAGGCGGTACGCCGCGGCTGCCCGCTGCTCGGCGTGGGCGGGGCCGGCGTCACCGCTGGCCCACGTGGCCGAGCAGGCCCGGGCCCCGTTCATCGCGGTCGAGCCTGCGGGCATGCCGCGCTTCACGCTGTGGGGCCTGGCCGTTCCGCTGATGGTGGTCGCGGACCGGCTCGGGGTGGCCTCCGTCCCGGCGGCGGCCCTCGAAGGCGCCGCCGCCGAGCTGGAACGGGTGTCGCATCTGTGCCGCCCCGACAGTGACTCGTTCGTCAACCCGGCCAAGACGCTCGCGCTGGACCTGGCCGGGACGCTGCCGATGATCTGGGGCAGTTCGCCGCTGACCGGGGTAGCAGCCACCCGGTTCGCCTGCCAGCTGAACGAGAACGCCAAGTACCCCGCGATCGCGGGGCTGCTGCCGGAGGCCAACCACAACCAGGTCGTGGTGTTCGACGGGCCCTTCGCACCATGGCCAGCCGACGGCCCGGTGGTGACGGACGACGAGGACCCGCGCCCCGCGGTGCCGCTCCGGCTGGTCCTGCTGCGGGACAGCCAGGAGCATCCTCAGGTGACGCGCAGGCGCGAGGTGTCCGCCGAGCTGGCGGAGCAGCACGGGATCGGGGTGAGCGAGCTCGCCGCGGACGGTGAGACCGCGCTGCAGCGTCTCGCCGGCCTGATCCAGCTGATCGACTACGCCACCGTGTACCTGGGCATCGCGATCGGTGTCGACCCCGGCCCGATCGCCGTGATCAGCGACCTGAAGGAACGGATCGCCTAGGTGTCTGGCCGCACAGTTGTCTGAGGCGCCGGCGGAAGATCCCCACTCTGAAGGACTGCGCGCGGTCCTGGCCGCGCTGGGCGCGAATCTGGGCATCGCGGTCACCAAGCTCGCGGCGTTCGTGTTCACCGGGTCCGCGTCGATGCTCGCCGAGTCGGTGCACTCCCTGGCGGACAGCGGGAACCAGGCGCTGCTGCTGCTCGGCCGCAGCCGGGCCCGGCAGGCCCAGACCGAGGAGCACCCGTTCGGGTTCGGCCGGGAACGGTACTTCTACGCGTTCGTCGTGGCCGTGGTGCTGTTCACGGTGGGCGCGGTGTTCTCGGTCTACGAGGGCGTGCACAAGATCATCAGTCCGGAGCACATCCGCTCGCCGCTGGTGGCTTTCGTGGTCCTGGGCATCGCGATGGCGCTGGAGGGCTTCTCGCTGCGCACCGCGGTGCACGAGACCAACCTGGTCCGCGGCCGTAACGGCTGGACCGCGTTCATCCGCCGGGCCAAGGCGCCTGAGCTGCCCGCCATCCTCCTCGAGGACGTGGCCGCGCTGACCGGGCTGGTCTTCGCCACGGCCGGGGTGGCCCTGACCGTCATCACCGGCAACCCGGTCTGGGATGGCGTGGGCTCGCTCGCCATCGGCATCCTGCTCGGCTGCGTGGCGGCGGTGCTGGCGGTCGAGATGAAGAGCCTGCTGATCGGGGAGTCGGCCAGCCCGGAACTGGAGCGGGCCATCGTCACGGCCCTGGAATCCGGCCCGGAGGTAGAGCGGGTCATTCACCTGCGGACCCTGCACATGGGCCCGGAGAGCCTGCTGGTGGCGGCCAAGATCGCGATCAGCGGGGCGGACAGCGCGGCGCTGGTGGCCGCGGGGATCGACGCGGCCGAGCGGCGGGTCCGGACGGCGGTGCCGATCGCCGAGATGATCTACCTGGAGCCGGATATCTACCGTCCCGGCCGGGCGGATGCCACCGACCCGGCCATCCGTGCGGTCCGGCGGCGTCCGCGCCGCCCCGGGGCGTAGCGCGGGCCGGGCCCGCACCAGCGGGGGTGCCGCGGCCGGTTGCTAAGGGCGGCCGCGGGTGGGCGGCGGAGCGGGGCGCTGGGCGGGGCGCGGAGCCGGGCGGGCAGAGCGGGGCGGGGCGCGGCAGAGCCGGGCGCGGCGGAGCGGGAAGCGGGGCGGGGCGCGGCGGAGCGGGAAGCTGGCCCATGCTGAGCAGCCGCAGGGCCCGCTCCTTCTCGAACTCCAGCGCGTTCCCCGGCGGCGGGGCGACCCGGCCGATCCGCCGGCCCAGCTCGGCGACCTGGGCGCGGACCCCCGGCTCGGCCAGCACCCGCAGCCCGAAGGCCAGCGCGGCCGGGCTGATGTCCAGCCGCCGCTCGAGGTCGAGAGCCAGCGCGACCGCGGCCACGTCCTGCTCGCGGAACTGGCGATGACCCGGGCCCCGGCCCGCTCCGCGCCCCATCGCGCCTCCCGCCCCGCCGCCCAGCGGGGGCAGGAGGCCGAGCGCCTCCCGGTAGCGGAGCATCCGGGGGGACGTGCCGAGCCGCTGGGCGGCCTCCGTGATCCGCATAGGTCAAATCTAACATTCTTTTGTCAATAAACCTGCCGGTGTGCTGCGCCCAGGCCCGGACGTGCCGTACGGTCGGGGAGAACCGACTACATCCGTGACCCTGCTGAGGAGTGTCATGCCTGCCGAATCCGTCCCGTTCAAGGTGGCCGATCTGTCTCTTGCTGATTTCGGGCGCAAGGAGATCAGGCTCGCCGAGCACGAAATGCCGGGGCTGATGGCGGTCCGGGAGGAGTACGCCGACGCGCAGCCGCTGCGCGGGGCGCGGATCACCGGGTCACTGCACATGACCATCCAGACCGCCGTCCTGATCGAGACCCTGGCCGCGCTCGGCGCGCAGGTCCGCTGGGCCAGCTGCAACATCTTCTCCACCCAGGACCACGCCGCGGCCGCGATCGCGGTCGGGCCGGAGGGAACCCCGGAGGACCCCCAGGGCATCCCGGTGTTCGCCTGGAAGGGTGAGACGCTCGAGGAGTACTGGTGGTGCACGGACCAGGCGCTGACCTGGGACGGCCACGACGGGCCCAACATGATCCTCGACGACGGCGGCGACGCCACGATGCTGGTCCACAAGGGCGCCGAGTACGAGGGCGCGGGTGCCGTGCCCTCCGAGGCCGAGGACGACGCCGACGAGTGGAAGGTCGTGCTCGGCCTGCTCCGCCGGTCCCTCGAGACCAGCAAGGACCGCTGGACGCTGATGGCCGAGGGCATCCGCGGGGTGACCGAGGAGACCACCACCGGCGTGCACCGGCTGTACGAGATGGCCAACTCCGGCTCGCTGGCCTTCCCGGCCATCAACGTGAACGACTCGGTGACCAAGTCCAAGTTCGACAACATCTACGGCTGCCGCCACTCCCTGATCGACGGCATCAAGCGCGCCACCGACGTGCTCATCGGCGGCAAGGTCACGGTGGTCTGCGGCTACGGCGACGTGGGCAAGGGCTGCGCGCAGTCGCTGCGCGGCCAGGGCGCCCGGGTCATCGTGACCGAGGTCGACCCGATCTGCGCGCTGCAGGCGGCCATGGACGGCTTCCAGGTGGCCAGGCTGGACGACGTGGTGACCACCGCGGACATCTTCGTCACCGCCACCGGCAACCGGGACGTCATCACCGCCGGCCAGATGCGGATGATGAAGCACCAGGCGATCGTGGGCAACATCGGCCACTTCGACAATGAGATCGACATGACCGGCCTGGCGCGGACCCCCGGGATCCGCCGGATGATCATCAAGCCGCAGGTGGACGAGTGGCAGTTCAGCGACGGCCACGCGATCATCGTGCTGTCCGAGGGCCGGCTGCTCAACCTGGGCAACGCGACCGGGCACCCCAGCTTCGTCATGTCCAACTCGTTCACCAACCAGGTCATCGCCCAGATCGAGCTGTTCACCAAGGCGGATCAGTACCCGGTGGGCGTGCACACGCTGCCCAAGCACCTGGACGAGAAGGTGGCCCGGCTGCACCTGGACGCGCTGGGTGTCCGGCTCACCGAGCTGACCAAGGAGCAGGCCGGCTACATCGGCGTGCCGGTGGAGGGCCCGTACAAGCCGGACCACTACCGCTACTGACGCGAATCACCGACCCGATGACGAGCAGCCGCCCGGCGTCCGGTCCGACATCGCGGACGCCGGGCTGGCTGCGGCCGGCCTGGCCAGGATCGGCTGGGCCCAGCGGTCGATGCCCGTGCTGACCGGCATCGGCGAGGTCTTCGTTGCGGAAAAACCGCTGTCGGGCCGGAGGATCGCGGCCTGCCTGCACGTGACCGCGGAAACGGCGGTGCTGGTCCAGGCCCTGCGGGCCGGCGGCGCCGAGGTCTACCTGGCCGCGTCGAACCCGCTGTCCACCCAGGACGACATCGCGGCCGCGCTGGACGCCTGCGGCGCGGCAGTGGTGTTCGCCCGGGCGGGCGCCGACCGGGCGACCTACGCCGAGCACATCCACCAGGCCCTGGACTGCGGTCCGGACCTGGTTGTGGACGACGGCGGAGACCTCATGGAGGCGCTGCACGCGGAGCGGCCCGACCTGCTCGGCAAGGTGATGGGCGGGTGTGAGTCCACTACGGCCGGGGTGATCCGGCTGCGCCGGATGGCCGGTGACGGGACCCTCGCCTTCCCTGCGGTCGCGGCGGACGCGACCGGGACCCGGCTGATGCTGGACAGCACGTACGGCACCGGGCAGTCCACCATCGACGGGATCCTCCGGGCCACCAACATCATGCTGGCGGGACGGGCCGTGGTGGTGGCCGGGTACGGCTGGTGCGGCCGGGGCATCGCGCAGCGGGCCCGGGGGCTCGGCGCGCAGGTCATCGTCACGGAGGTCGATCCGGTCCGCGCGCTCGACGCGCTGATGCAGGGCTACCGGGTGCTGCCGATGGCTGAGGCCGCGCCGATCGGTGAGGTGTTCATCACCGCGACCGGCTCCCGGGACGTGATCACGGCGCCGCACCTGGCCGCGATGCGGGACGGCGCGATCCTGGCCAACGCCGGCCACTTCGACGTCGAGGTGGACGTGCGGGCCCTGGCGGCGCTGGCGGTCAGCTCCGAGGTCGGTGTCCGGCCGCACACCGACGAGTACGTGCTGGCGGACGGGCGGCGGCTGCTGCTGCTGGCCGAGGGCCGGATCGTCAACCTGGTCGCCGCGGAGGGCAACCCGGCCATGGTCATGGACGTGTCGTTCGCCGGCGCAGGCCCTGGTGCTGGCCTGGCTCGCCCGCGAGCACGGCACGCTGCTGCCGGGTGTGCACCCGGTCCCGGCCGCCATCGACGACGAGATCGCCCGGCTGGCCCTGCGCGCGACGGGTGCCGCCATCGACGAGCTGACCGAGGCCCAGCAGGAGTACCTCCACTCGTGGCAGCAGCCCTAGCCGTCCCTCGCCGGCCGCTGTCCCTGGCCGGCCGCTGTCCCTGGCCGGCCGCTGTCCCTGGCCGGCCGCTGTCCCTGGCCGGTCCCGCCCTCGCCGCGAGCCCCCTCATGAGTCACATCACTCGCACCGGCAACATTCGGCCGGTGCCTCGGCGACTTTTCCTACGGAGCGTGCGCCCAATCCGGACAAATTACCCGTCATAACGCACGTCGCGTAGGAAAAGTCGCTCGGGACGGTCCCGGAAGGGTCCCCGGGAACGGTCGCTCGGAACGGTCCCGGAAGGGTCCCGGGGACGGTCCCGGTCAGCGAGGGGGGAGGAAGCCCCCGGAGCGCGGGGGTGACGGGGGGGTGGTTTCGGTCGCCCCGGCGTCTGCGGCTCCCTCGCGTGCGGGTGGGGGCGCCGCAGCCGGGTCGGCGTCAGCGGGTGAGCCGGTGCCGGCCGGGGTCGCGGCGGCGGCCGAGCCCTGGCCGGTGGCCGGGCCCCGGGCGGCGGTCTGGGCCGTGATCCGGGCGTGCGCGCGGGCCCGGCGCTCGGCGAGCACCGCGGACAGGTAGTCGGGCGGGCTCGTGCCCGGTGGCGGGGGCGGTGTCACCTGCGCGGCGACTGAGGCCGCGATCTGGTGGCCGAACTGTTCCCGGGTCTGCGGGGTGAAGTCGTAGTAGCGGCTGAGGTACTGGCGGGCCGTCTCCGCCGTGGCGTCGGCCAGCCCGGACAGCTCGGCCGTGGCCGCCCACGCGGCCAGGGCCGGCGGCAGCGCCGACATCGGGGGCGTCGTGCCGCGCCGTCCCGGAAGCCGCTCGGTGATGACGAACGTGCCGGCGAAGATGTCGCCGAGCCGTTTGCCGCCCGGCGACAGCAGCGAGGTGACCAGCGCGAGGAATCCCAGCGTCAGCCATATCTCCAGCACCCCGGCCAGCGCCCGCATCAGCGCCTGGCGGAACCGCTCCGGCCCTCCGTCGTCGCTGACCACGCGCAGCCCGAGGGCCAGTTTGCCCAGCGACCGGCCCCGGCTCAGGGTCTCAAACACTGTCGGATAGCCCACGATGATCGCCACCGAGACGGCCAGCGAGATCGCCGCGACCGCCGCGGCGTCCAGCCCTCCGCCCGCCCCGGCGGCCAGCGCCACCCCGCCCAGGCCGAACAGCAGCACGAGCTGGACTGCGATATCGATGAGCAGGGCCAGGGTGCGGCTCGGGAAACGGGCAAACGGCACGTCGATGACGACGGCCTCGCCGGTGATCACCTCGGCCACGCGGTTCCCCAGTCTGCCTGCGGGCCGCCGGCCGGCTGCTGCCTGATGGGCAGGCTGCCCGGCCGGCAGCTGCTTCCTTGTCGGTGGGCTGGCGGTCAGTAGGCTGCCTGGAGTGGACGTCGACGCCTTTGTAGCCGCACACCAGGCCGATTGGGCCAGGCTAGACCAACTGGTCCGGCGGCGCCGGCGGCTGACCGGCGACGAGGTCGACGAGCTGGTCATCTTGTACCAGCGGACCACCACGCACCTGTCCGTGCTGCGGTCAGCCGGGTATGACCCGCAGCTCACCGCCCGGCTGTCCAGCCGGGTCGCCCAGGCCCGGACCTCGGTGACCGGCTCGCACGTGCCCGCCTGGTCCGCGATGAGCCGGTTCGCGCTGGTGTCGTTTCCCGCCATGGCCTACCGCGCCCGCTGGTGGTGGGCGGGCTGCGCGGCCGGCTCCATCCTGGTCGGGGTCCTGCTGGGCTGGTGGGTGGCCCGCTCGCCCGCGGTCCAGGCCGCGCTGCTGCCGGGCAACGCAGTCCGCCAGCTGGTGAACCACCAGTTCCGCGGCTACTACTCCCAGTACGCGGCCAGCTCGTTCGCAGCGAAGGTATGGACCAACAACGTGTGGGTCGCCGCCGAGGCGCTGGTGTTCGGGATACTGCTCGGGCTGCCCACGCTGCTGGTCCTGTTCGGGAACGCGGCCAACGCCGGGGTGGAGGGCGGCCTGATGGTCGCGCACGGCCGCGGCGGGGAGTTCTTCATCCTCATCCTGCCGCACGGGATGCTCGAGCTCAGCGCCGTGTTCCTGGCCGCCGCGGCCGGGCTGCGGCTCGGCTGGAGCATCATCGACCCCGGGCCCCGGCCCCGCGGGCGGGCGCTGGCCGAGGAAGGCCGGTCCTCGCTCACGATCGCGCTCGGGCTCATCGTGGTGCTGCTGGTCTCCGGGCTCATCGAGGCGTTCGTGACCCCCTCGCCGCTGCCTGCCTGGGCCCGGATCACCATCGGCGCGGTCGCCGAGGCCGCGTTCCTGGGCTACGTGATCGTGTTCGGGCGGCGTGCCGCCGCCGCCGGGGCCAGCCCCGACATGGAGTTCGCGCCCGATACCGTCCCGGTGGCCGGCTGATCCGGGTGCCGCGGCACGCCGATTCAGTATCCTGCCGGGACCGCCGGGAACGGAACGTTAGAGGCGGCCGGTGGCTTTGAGTTCCAGGTAGGCGTCCGCGAGCGCGGGCGGCAGCCGGTCCGGTGGAGCGTCCACGACGGTCACGCCGTGGCGCCGCAGCCGGGCCGAGATCCGCCGCCGCTGGGCCTGGGCGTTCTCGGCCGCGGCCGCGTCGTAGATACGGGCGGCATCGCCGCGGGCGGCCGCCATCTCGGCCAGCCGCGGATCGGCCACCGCGGCGATCATGACCATGTTCCGGGACACGAGCGGGCCCAGCCGCGGCAGCAGGCCCTCCTCGATCACCGCGGGGTTGAGGTCGGTGAGCAGCACCACCAGGCAGCGGTGCCGGGCCACGGTCAGCACCGCGCTGACCATCGCCGCCATGTCGGTCTCGGTCAGCTCGGCGTCCAGCGGCGCCATGGCCGTGCTGAACGAGGCCAGCACCGAGGACCGCGGGGCACCCAGAACCCGGGCCCGCACCCGGCGGTCGAACGCGATCAGGTCGACACGGTCCCCGGCCCGCGACGCAAGCGCGGTGAGAAGCAGTGTGGCGTCCATCGAGGCATCCAGCCGGGGGATGCCGCCGACCCGGCCCGCTGAGGTCCGCCCGGTATCCAGGACCACCAGGATGCGCCGGTCCCGTTCAGGCCGCCAGGTCCGGACCATCACGTCACCCCGGCGGGCCGCCGCCCGCCAGTCGATCGAGCGCACATCGTCGCCGATGACGTACTCACGCAGCGAGTCGAACTCGGTGCCCGGCCCGCGCAGCAGCGAACGGTGCTGGCCTTCGAGCTGCCGCAACTGGGACAGCTTCTCGCCCAGGTGCCGGCGGCTGCCGAATGGCGGCAGGACCCGGACGGTCCACGCCGCGCCGTGACGGCCCTGCCGGGCAGCCAGCCCCAGCGGCCCGAACGAGCGCACGATGACCGTGGCAGAGAGCTTGTCGCCGCGCCGGTCCGGGGTGAGCGTGCCAGCCGCCGTGGCCTGGCCGCCCGCCGGGGCGGTGAGCGCCACCTGGCCCGGCTCCGCATGCGCGCTCGGCGGCCAGGCCGCCCGGACCTGGGCCCGCAGCCACCGGCGGCCCGGGTTATGCACGGTGACCGCGACCCGCGCGGACTCGCCCAGCAGCACCCTGCTGTCGCCGGACCGCGTGATGCGCAGCCCCCGCACGCTGGCCGCCAGCATCAGGTCGGCGACGATCAGGGCGAGCAGCACGGCGTTGGCGGCCACGAGGGCAGGCCAGGTCCGAACACCGAGCACGACCAGGGCGCCGAGCAGCGCCGCCGCGGCCGCGCGGCCGGTCAGCGCCATCGTCCGGTCCCCGGGCCCATCAGGTGGTCACCGGGGCACGGGAACGGAGGCGAGGACCGCTTCCAGTACCCCGTCCGCCGAGGCGCCCTCGATCTCGGCTTCGGGCCGGAGCTGGATCCGGTGCCGCAACGTCGGCCGGGCCAGCGCCTTCACGTCGTCCGGGGTGACGTAGTCGCGGCCGGCCAGCCAGGCCCAGGCCCGGCTGGTGGCCTGCAGGGCGGTGGCCCCCCGCGGGGACACGCCGAGGCGCAGCGACGGCGACTGCCGGGTGGCCCGGCACAGGTCAACGATGTAACCGGCCACCTCGCCAGCCACCCGGACCTCGCGGACCGCGGCCGCGGCGGCCGCCAGCTCGGCCGGGCCCGCGACCGGCTTGATGCCGGCCGCGGCGAGGTTGCCGGGGTCGAACCCGGCCGCGTGCCGGGCCAGGATCCCGATCTCGTCGTCCCGGCCCGGCAGCTCGACGGTGAGCTTGACCAGGAAGCGGTCCAGCTGTGCCTCGGGCAGGGGATAGGTGCCCTCGTACTCCACCGGGTTCTGGGTCGCGGCCACCAGGAACGGCTCGGGCAGCGGCCGCGGCTCGCCTTCCACCGACACCTGCCGCTCTTCCATAGCTTCGAGCAGCGCGGCCTGTGTCTTCGGCGGCGTCCGGTTGATCTCGTCGGCGAGGAGCAGGTTGGTGAACACCGGGCCCTCGCGGAACTGGAAGAGAGCCGTTTTCGCGTCGTAGACCAGCGAGCCCGTCACGTCGCCCGGCATCAGGTCCGGGGTGAACTGGACCCGGGTGCTGCGCAGCGACAGCGCGGCGGCCAGCGAGCGCACCAGCAGGGTCTTCGCGACCCCCGGTACGCCTTCGAGCAGCACGTGCCCCCGGCAGAGCAGGCAGATCACCAGGCCGGTCAGCACCGGGTCCTGGCCGACGATGGCCTTGCCGACCTCGGTGCGGACCGCTTCGAGCGCTCCCCGCACCCCGGCGGCGTCGGCGGCCAGGGCCTGGTATTCGGCGGTCACTGCGTGCGTACCTCTTCCTCGAGGGCGTCAATATCCTGCCCCAGCGCCACGAGCGCCGCGTCATCGCGGGGCGCCGGCCCGTACAGGATGGCGCGTACCGCGCCTGGCTCGCGGCCGGCCGAGGCGGCCACCGCGGCGCATACGGCGCCTGGGTCCGCGCCGCCCGGCAGCGTGAGCCGGGCCGTGATCCGGTGGCGGGAGGCGTCGCGCAGCACCTCGGCGGCCCGGCCGCGGGACCGCCGGGACCGGTAGAGCCGGCCGTGCCCCTCCACCGTCTCCGAGGCGCGGACCACGACCGGAAGCGGCTCGGCGACCAGCGGGCCGAGCCGCCGTGTGCGCCAGAGCGCCGCGAGCCCCGCCGCGACGAACAGCTGCACCGTCACCAGATACGCCGGTCCGGGGATCTCCTGGAACAGGGATTTCTGCCCGGCCGCGGTGACGGCTTGCGGGCTGGGCACCAGCCAGACGATCCGGGGGCTGCCCCGCAGCAGGTTGAGCGCCAGGGCCGCGTTGCCGCGGTGGGCAAGGGCCGCGTTGGTCAGCGGCACGCCGCTGCCCAGCAGGGTGACCGTGCGGCCCGCGGCCCGGTAACGGACCAGGCTGGGATGGCCGTCCACCGGGTAGCACTGCCCGGCGGACGGGGGGCGCACCCGCATCAGCACGCCACCCATGGCCGCGTCCCCGGCCACGGCCGCCGAGGCCAGGGTGCAGCCGGGACGCACCGGGCGGACCTCGTCAGCGCCCGCCACCGTGACCCCCGGCGCGGCCATGCCCCCCGGCGCCGTTGCGTCCTGCCCGTTCAGCGCGGCCAGGACGGCGCTGTCCGGCTCCACCACCATCACGTCGCCCGGCAGCCGGGCCAGCGCCCTCAGCTGTCCCGGGCGGAGCAGGTAGGGACTGGTGATGATCAGCGCCGGGACCCGGCCCGCCGCGGCGGGGAGGCCCCGGGCGGGCACCCCGGCCCGGGCCGCCGCGAGGGCCGCGGACGCGCTGTCCGCCCGGGTCACCGGCTGCCCGCGCTGGGCCAGGAGGGCGGCGAGCGCCCGGCTGCCCTGCGATCCGGGATTCCCGGGGTCGAGGTAGCCATTGGTGGACGCGGACGGTGCCAGCAGGGCGATCACGATGCCGCCCAGCAGGACCAGCCCCAGCACGGTGAGCGGTGCCCGCCAGCGGTGCAGGACGCCGCGCGGCGGCGGGCCGGTCATCCCGGGCCGCCCGGGGGAAATTCCGCGCCTGCCCCGGCTGTGGTTGCGGATCCGGCTGCGCCCGTGGTTCCGGATCCGGCTGCGCCCGTGGTTCCGGATCCGGCTGAGACTCCGGCCAGCCTGGCGCCGGGCCGGGGGAGGGCCGCGCTGATCCGCCTGTCCAGCTCGCTGACCAGCGCGTAGCCCTCGCGCGTCCCGGGTCGCTCGCCATAGCAGATGTCGTCGAACATGAGAGCCGCGTCGCGCAGCGCCGCCCTTTCCGCGGGCAGCGCCGCGGCGGCTTCCTCGGCCATCTCGTTCGCGGTGCGGCCGGGGCGCGGGGTGAGCACAGCCCGTTCATCGAGTTCGCGGGCGATCGCCCGGACGCGCTCGAGGATGGCCCCGGCGTAGTCGCTGGCGGCGGCCAGGCGCCCGGCGCGCAGCCGGTGATCGTCGGCGCTGAGCGTGCCGGAGCCGGCCAAGGGATGGCTCGCCGGGCGGCGGGACCGGGCGAGCGGCCCGGTCCGGCTCACCACCACGGTGATCAGCGCGGCCAGCGCGGCAGCCAGCGCGACCGCGGCCCACCAGCCGCCCGGGAAGGCCCGGCCCGCCCGGGACAGGTCGCTGAGCAGGTCGGCGATCCCGTTCAGGATGCGCTGCGCCAGCGGCTCGTGCGGGTGGTAGATCGACTTCGACAGCTCGGCGCGGGCCAGCCGCTGCCCGGCCGCCTGGCCCGTCAGGGAGCCAGCCGGCCCCCCGGGGGTTACCACGGCGGCGGGGCCCCCGTGGCCGTGGGAGGTACACCCGGGCGCCGGGCCGGCCGCCGGCGGCCGCCATACGGTGGCAAAGTCGTCCCCGAGCGGGCCGGGCTGGCCGGTGCCGGGCTGGCCGGTGCCGGGCTGGCCGGTGCCGGACGCGGTCCGCAACGCCAGGTCCAGGCCTTCCTTGCGCATGCGCATGTCCACGTAGAGCAGGACTGTCACCCCGGCGGTGATCGGCCGGGTCACGGTGCCCGCCGCGATGGCGCCGATCACGAGGATCACGGTTCCGCCGGCGCCGCTGCCCGCCGCCGCGCCGAGGAGGGTGAACGGGAGCTGCAGGATCCCGCCCGCGATGGCCACGATCAGCCCGGCCAGCAGCGTGATGCCGAAGACCCGCCAGAAACTCCGGTGCACCAGCCGCCAGGACCGGGCCAGGGCCCGGCCGGGGCTTGCGTTCTCCAGCACCACGACGGGCGTGACCAGGCTGAGCATGGTCGAGAACCAGATGGTGAGCACCAGCGCCACGAGTCCCAGCAGGACGATGACCGCGTACACCGGCGCAGGCGCGCCGGCCAGGGCGGCAATGCCCGCGATAAGGCCGGTGATCAGCAGCGGCCCGAGCCCCGCCAGCAGGACCAGCAGCGTGGCCAGCAGCAGGCTGGGCAGCCGCGGGCGGGTGGCCCGCCACGCGTCCGCCGCGCTGATCTGCTGGCCGCCGACTCCCCGGGCGATGATCGGCGCGAGGAGCCCGGCCAGGATGGCCTGCACGATGTAGGTGAGCAGCACGGTTACCCCGAACGCGGGGGCCACCACCGCGAGGAACCGGCCTACCAGGTGCGTGGCCTGGGCTGGCGTCAGGTTCTGCCCCTGGCTGGGCAGGTTGACGCTGCCGAGGTTGAGCAGGGTCTTCGTGATCACCGCGGAGATGACCGCCGAGATCGTCATGACCACGGCGGCCAGGCCCAGGATGGCCTTGGGGTTGCGGCGGATGGAGGCGAAGGCCCCGTCCAGGACTTCGCCGACCCCCAGTGGCCGGAGCGGGATCACGCCCGGCTTCGGGGCGGCCTCGCCATAACGCGGCCATTGGCCGGGAGGTTGCTGCCCGTAGCCCTGCTGGCCCGTAGCCCTGCTGCCCGTAGCCCTGCTGGCCGTAGCCCTGCTGCCCGTAGCCCTGCTGGCCCCATCCGGGCCAGCCGGGCGGGTCCGGCGGGCCCGAACCAGGCTGCCCGTCCCTGGCTGCCCCGTTCCTGGCTGCCCTGTTCCGGGAGCCTGCCCTGTTCCGGGAGCCTGTCCCGGCGGCGGGCTGCCCGGGCCGTACCCGCCGCCGGGCGGGAACCATGGCTGGGGCCGCTGGGCCTGCCCGTCCCCCGGCACGTCCGACGACGGACTGTCTGTCATGGTTCTCCTTCGCGGCACGCCGCCGCCGAACTGCTCGCCGATAGCCGGGCTGGCCCCCGCGTCCCGCTGGCGCCCATACTCGCACGAAGCCGGGGCGTCATGAAGTGCGGCCAGCGGAACAGCGCGGGGCCGGGGCGTGGCCTGCGCGGACCCGGCGCCCGCCGCGTCGACCTGGCCCGGGCCGGGGGGCAGACTCAGATCATGACCGTGCCTACGCTGCAATGGCTCGACCCGCCCCGCGGGCCGGCTGTCGCCCTGCTCGACCAGACCCGGCTTCCGGCCGAAGAACAGGTCGTCATCTGCGAAAACGTTCCCGCGCTGGTGGATGCGATCCGGCGCCTGGTGGTCCGGGGCGCCCCGGTGCTCGGCGTGGCTGGCGCATTCGGCGTGGCGCTGGCCGCCAGCCGGGGTGACGACGTGGACGCCGCGGCCCGGCTGCTCTGCGAGGCCCGGCCGACCGCGGTGAACCTGGCCTGGGGCACCCGCCGCGCGCTGGCCGCGTACCACGCTGCCCGCGCCGCCGCTGCGGACCCGCACAATCAAGCTCCCCAACGGTCCGCTCCGGGGGCTGCCCTGGACGAGGCGCGGGCCATCGCGGCCGAGGACGCCGCCGCCAGTGCGGCCATGGCCCGGCACGGCCTCAGCCTCATACCGGAGGGCGCCCGGGTGCTCACGCACTGCAACACCGGGGCGCTGGTGTCTGGCGGGCGGCGGGACAGCGTTCGCGGTGATCCTGGCCGCGCACCGGGCCGGGCGGCTGGCCCGTCTCTGGGTGGATGAGACCCGTCCCCTGCTGCAGGGGGCCCGCCTCACCGCGTACGAGGCGCAGCGGGCGGGCATCGACTACGCGGTGCTGCCGGACTCGGCCGCAGCGGGGCTGCTGGCCAGCGGGGCCGTGGACGTGGTGCTGACCGGCGCGGACCGGATCGCCGCGGACGGCAGCGTGGCCAACAAGGTCGGCACCTACAGTCTCGCGGTGCTCGCGCGGCACCACGGCGTCCCGCTGGTGGTGGTGGCGCCGGTCTCCACGATCGACTTCGGTACGGCCACCGGCAGTGACATCGTCGTGGAGCACCGGGAGGCCCAGGAGGTGACCACGCTGGGCGGGCAGATGATCGCCCCCGCTGGCAGCGCTGCGTATAACCCTGCGTTCGACGTCACTCCGCCTGCCCTGGTCAGCGCGCTGGTAACGGAGCGAGGTATCACCCAGCCCGTTACTGCGGGTAATCTGCGTCTGCTAAGCGCTCGTCCGGCTCCGCGGAAGAGTGCCCTCACCGAAGTTTCCGTGGAACTATGAGGCTCATGAAAGGTCGTGTCCTCGTCGTCGATGACGACGCTGCCCTGTCCGAGATGCTCGGCATCATGCTCCGGGGCGAGGGCTTCGAGCCCACTTTCGTCTCTGACGGGGACAAGGCGCTGGAGGTGTTCCGGGAGTACCCATCCCGATCTCGTCCTGCTTGACCTGATGCTGCCGGGTATCGACGGGATCGACGTCTGCAGGCAGATCCGCACCGAATCCGGCGTGCCCATCGTCATGCTGACCGCCAAGAGCGACACGGTGGACGTGGTCCTGGGACTCGAGTCCGGCGCGGATGACTACATCGTCAAGCCGTTCAAGTCGAAGGAACTGATCGCCCGGGTCCGGGCCAGGCTCCGCCGGACCGACGACCCGGCGCCCGAGATGCTCCAGATCGTGGACGTCGAGATCGACGTGGCCGGGCATTCGGTCAAGCGCAACGGGCGGCCGGTCAGCCTGACCCCGCTGGAGTTCGACCTGCTGGTGGCGCTGGCCCGCAAGCCGCGCCAGGTGTTCACCCGCGAGGTCCTGCTGGAGCAGGTCTGGGGTTACCGGCACGCGGCGGACACCCGGCTGGTCAACGTTCATGTGCAGCGGCTCCGGGCGAAGATCGAGAAGGACCCGGAGCATCCGGAGATCGTGGTGACCGTACGCGGCGTGGGGTATAAAGCAGGACCGGCCTGATCAAGGAGCCGGCCCGGCCGGGCCGTGACAGCGGGCCAGCAGGGCCGGGCAGTATCCCGATCAGCGTGAAGAAGGGCGATGGAGGGGGCAGCGAGCAGCAGCGACGCGGGGCGCAGGCCGCGCGGTAGCGGACTGCCCGGCGGCAGCACGCCGGTGGCCGGCCCCAGCCCGGCCGGGCTCCCCCGGGCAGGATCAGCCTGCCCGGGAGCGTGACCGCCGACACCGGCGCGGCGCTTCCCGGCCTGGGCAGGCGCCAGTCACCCGGTGCGTCGCGCGTCACATCTGTTCGTCCGGCGGGCGGCCGGCGGCTGCCGCCGCGGGTTCGCCGGGTCCTGCGCGCGCTCGACCGCCGGGCCCGGGTCGTCGCCGGGCAGATGCGCCGGCGCTGGCACCGCTCACTCCAGCTTCGCGTGGTCGCCACCACCCTGGTGATCTCCGTGGTGGTGGTCACGGTCCTCGGGTTCTTCCTGGTCCAGCAGGTCGAGAGCGGCCTGCTGAACAGCGCGCGGACCTCAGGCGCGCACCAGCTCAGTGAGGGCCTGACCGTGGCCAGGGACGCCGCCGGCCTGGAGGGCTCGGCGGGGGACCGGGTTAAATCCCTGCTCTCGCTGGCCTCGAGGCTGCAGGGCCTGAGCGGTCCGGGCGATAACTTCGATGTGGTGATCCTCGCCCAGCCGTCCGGGGATTCCGCCTTCGCCGGCACGTACGGCAACCTGAACCTCAGCGCCGCGAGTGTGCCGGACACGCTGACCCACGCAGGTGAGCGAGGAGCAGCAGCAGGGGCGGGCAGACGAGCTCTGGTCCACCCCGACCCTCATGCGTTACCAGCACGACCGCTCGCCCGCGCCGGGGCTGGCGATCGGCGGCGTGATCAACACGCACGACCAGCTCTACTACCTGTTCCCGCTGGATCAGCAGCAGGCCACGCTGAGCCTCGTCCAGCACGTCATGCTGTTCGGCGGGCTGGCGCTGGTCGCGCTGCTGGTCGGCATCGTCTCCCTGGTCACCCGCTGGGTGGTGCTCCCGATCCGGGAGGCGGCCGGCGCGGCCCAGCGGCTGTCCGACGGCCAGCTGGACGAGCGGATGCCGGTCCGCGGCACCGATGACCTGGCCGCCCTGGCGCGGGCGTTCAACGACATGGGGGCCAGCCTTCAGGAGAAGCTGCTCGAGCTGCAGGAACTGTCGAAGGTCCAGCGGCAGTTCGTTTCCGACGTGTCGCACGAGCTGCGTACCCCGCTCACCACGATCAGGATCGCGGCGGACGTGCTGTTCGCGGCCCGGGAGCAGCTGATGCCCGCCGCCGCCCGGTCGGCGGAACTGCTGGAAGGCCAGCTGGAGCGCTTCGAGTAGCTGCTCGCGCGACCTGCTCGAGATCAGCCGCTACGACGCGAACGCGGCCACGCTGGACGCGGAGACCGCCGACGTGTGTGACCTGGTCCGGAGGGCCGCGGCTGACGCCGAGCAGCTCGCGGCCCGGAAGGGGACCCGGATCGATTTCCGGCTGCCTCCTGAGCCCTGCGTCGCCGAGGTGGACCGGCGCCGGGTCGAGCGCATCCTGCGCAACCTGCTGGATAACGCGGTCGAGCACGGCGAGGGCCGGGATGTGGTGGTCACCGTGGCGGGCGACCGGGACGCGGTGGCCGTCGCCGTCCGTGACCACGGTGTGGGCTTCGGGGCCGCCGAAGCCCAGCTGGTGTTCGACCGGTTCTGGCGGGCGGACCCCGCGCGGGCCCGGACCACGGGCGGCACCGGGCTCGGCCTGGCCATCGCGCTCGAGGACGCCCGGCTGCACAACGGCTGGCTGCAGGCCTGGGGCGAGTGCGGAAAGGGCTCGGTCTTCCGGCTGACCCTGCCCCGGGCCGCCGGGGAGGAACTGGCCGGATCGCCGCTGCCGCTCGGGCCGGACGAGGCCGAGCCCGGGACCGGAACTGATCCATGCGCCGCTGCCGCTCCGGATGAGCCCGGCCCCGGCCGGGCCGGGGCTGGCCCGCAGCGGGTTCAGCGGTGCCGGGTACGCCGACCTCCAGCCGGGCGGGATCCAGCGGACGGGGACCGAGCCGGAGGGCCCGGGCAGCACAGGCGCGGCCAGTGGCTAGGGCACGGCGGCTGCCTCGCTGGTTCGCGGCCGCGCTGGCTGGCCTGATCCTGGCGGCCGGGTGTGCCGACGTGCCGACCAGCGGGCTGCTCCAGCACACGGCGAGGCCGGCGGGCACCGGCGGCGTGCAGCAGGGCACGGACTGCTGCGGGCTGATCATGAGCGCGCCGGCCCCCGGCTGGAGTCCGTCGCAGATAGTCCAGAACTTCCTGCTGGCCAGCGCCGATTTCGCTGACCACCACGCGATCGCCCGTGAGTACCTGACCGGGTCCGCCAGCCGGTCCTGGCAGCCTGGTCCGGGACTCGCGGTGACCGTGATCGCCCAGCCGCCCCGGGTTTTGCCCTACCGGCGGCCTTTCGGGTCGCAGAACACCGCCGTCGTGGAGATCACGCGCGAAGGAGCTGGGCCAGGTCAGGACCAGCGGGCAGTACATCCCGGCGGAAGGCGGCCGGGCGCAGCTGAACCAGGAGTTCACCCTGCAGCGGGTGAACCGGCAATGGCGGATCGCCACCCTGCCCGGCGGGGGCGTGACCCAGCAGTCCAGCGAGCTCCTGCTCACCAAGGACCTGTTCCAGCTGGCCTACCAGCCCCGCAACCTCTACTACCTGGGTTCGGAAGGCAAGGGCCGGGAGGACCTGGTGCCCGACCCGGTCTTCGTGCCGGTCGATTCGTCGGATCCGGCCGCCGATCTGGTCCGGGCGCTGCTGGTCAGCCCGGCGGGCTGGCTCGCGGGGGCGGTACTGTCCGCGTTCCCGCCGGCGGCCTCGCTGGCGCCGGGCCACCCTGTGCAGGTCCTGCCGGGGAGCAAGACCGCCGTAGTCGACCTGAGCCTGCCCAAGTCCGCGACCACCCCGCTGTCGCTCGGCCAGATGGCGTCGCAGCTGGTCTGGACGCTGACCAGCTCGTCCTACGGATCGGCGGCCATCCAGGCGGTCAAGCTGGAGGTCAACGGCCACCTGTGGGTTCCGGTCGGCGCGGACAGCCCGGTGCTGAGCCGCCGCAACTACCCGCAGCCCGCGCTCGAGCCGCCCGGGCGCGAGGACCTGTACTACCTGGGCAGCAACGGCGCGGTGCGCGTCCTCGGCCGGGACGGCAGCAGCGCCGTGCCGGGGCAGGCGGGAACCGGCCAGGTCTCCCTGAACGGCATCGCGGTGTCGCGGGACCAGCGTTACCTGGCGGGGGTCGGGGGGCACGACGCTCTACACCAGTTCCCTGGCCGATGCGGCGAAGCCGCACGCCAGCGTGTCCGCGCGGGCCCTGCAGGCCCGGATGAGCGGTGCGTCGATCACGTCGCTGAGCTGGGACCGCAGCGACAATCTGTGGGTCGCGGGATCGTCGGGCGGCAAGCCCCGGGTGTGGGTGCTGGGCGCATCCCGGGGCAAGCCCGTCAGCGTGGGCCTGCCGCCGAACATCCGCGGCGTGACCGCGCTGCGTGTCGCGCCGGACGGCGTGCGGGTCGCCATGATCGCCAGCACGAGCAGCAGTGCGAGCGGTGGCGCTGGTCCGGGCAACGAGGTGCTCCTGGGCGCGATCTTCCAGTCGAACGGCCAGGTGATGCTGTCCAGCACCGTGCAGATCGGCGCGGACCTGACTCATCCGAGCGCGCTGAGCTGGTATGACGCGGACCACCTGCTGGTCGTGAACCAGGTTCCGCCCGGCCCCGAGCTGGAGGAGGTGCCGGTCGACGGGGACCGCTCCTCCTCGCAGGGCAGCGAGCCGGACATGACGTCGATCGCCGCGGCAGGCCCGGGCAACAGCCTGTTCGCCGGCCTGCAGACCGGGTACATGGCCAGGTCCGTGGGGCTCGGTGAGCTGTGGAGCCAGTTCGCGCCGGGCCGCGCGGTGACCTATCCGGGCTGACCGCGCCGGGACCTCCCGGCTGGTGATGGGCCGCACCTGCCTGCGTGCTGAAATCGTGCGCGCCGCCACCTTGCTCCCGATCCGTCATCAGCCCAGGTACCTGGCGTGTCGAAGAAGACACTCCCCACTCCTGACATCTGGGCCTGGGCAGGCTAGCGTCGGTTTATGGCACCCGTCCGGGTCCGTGGTTGCGCCGTGCAGGGTTCCCCGCCCGCTGCGGGGGGCCCGGCTAGGCAAGCCGATGCCAGCCGCAGGCGAAACGGCCCACGTAAGGCGACTTGTCGTCAACCGATCACGGTGCGGCTTAGAGGTAAGTCCTGCCCCCCCGGGAGACCGGATGTTTCCCGGACCGGGAGAAGGGTTGTAGTGGCACAGGCCGCGAACCCCTCAGCAGGCGGATGTGGGGACGAAGACCAGGTCGGCCGGGCGGGTGTCATTCCACACGAGAAGGTCGAAGGGGGTTTCCCACGTGGACATCATCTTCCGAGGTCGGCGCACGGGTATCCAGGATCGCTTCCGCGAGTACGCCACGGCCAAGCTAGGCAAGATCGTGAAGCTCGACCAGAAGACCATCAGCATCGACGTGGAAGTGACCCTGGAACGTAATCCGCGCCAGTCAGCCCAGCGGGAACGCGTTGAGCTGACGCTGTCCTCGCGGGGCCCGGTGATCCGGGCAGAAGCAGCCGCTGACGACCGGTTCCAGGCCCTCGACCGGGCGCTGGCCAAACTCGAGACCCATATGCGCCGCGCCGGTGACCGGCGCAAAACGCGGAACTCCGCGCATGTCACGCCCGGGGAGGCGCTGGCCGGGCAGCCTGGGGGAGTTCCCGGCGGCATCGCGGTCATCGACGCCCCGGACCCGGACTGGCCCGATGACGAACTCCAGACGGACGGGGTCGTGCCGATCGCGATGGAGGGCGACGGGCCGCTCGTGGTGCGGGAGAAGTTCCACTCCGCGGAGCCGATGACCATCGACCGCGCGCTGCTCGAGATGGAACTCGTGGGACACGACTTCTTCCTGTTCCGGGACACGACATGCCACCTGCCGAGCGTGGTCTACCGCAGGCGCGGCTACGACTACGGGGTGATCCGGCTGGTCGAGGAGATGGCCACCAGCCCGGGCGCCGCGGCGGCGCCCGGGCAGGTGCCGGTGGACTGAACCCGGGAGGCAGCAGGGAACCGATGTGCTGGTGAGGCTGCCCTGCCACGGGCAGCCGGCCGAAATGTCAGGTTGGCGAGCCCCGGTTTGCGCGCGTGCCCCCGCTGCGCCAGAGTTTGACGCGGCGGGGGCATCGCGCAGGACGTTTCCGGCCCGCGCGGGAACCCGGGAAGCCCGGCAGGGACTTCCCGCAGCAGTACCCGTAAGCCCCGTACCGGGCACGGCGAGAGCACCACGCGTTGACGCAGGGTCAGAGAGGAGGCGCCATGGGCGGAGATCCCGCGGTAACGACTGTTTCGGGGGCAGGCGCAGATCTGCAGGCCAGCGCCGGTTCAGCGGATGCCGCGGCATCCGATCCGATCCGTGCCCTCATCGTTGACGATCATGCTCTGTTCCGCCGGGGACTGGAGATGGTCCTTGCCGCCGAGGACGACATCGAGCTGGTCGGTGAGGCCAGTGACGGGACGGAGGCGGTGGCGAAGGCCGGCGAGGCGCTGCCCGACGTCGTCCTGATGGACATCCGGATGCCCAAGAGCAGCGGCATCGAGGCCTGCCGGGCGATGAAGGAGGTGGCCCCCAGCTCCAAGATCGTCATGCTGACGATCAGTGATGAGGAAGCGGACCTCTTCGAGGCCATCCGCGCAGGCGCCAGTGGCTACCTCCTCAAGGACATCCCGCTGGACGAGGTCGCGGATGTCGTCCGGGCCGTGCACGGCGGGCAGTCGCTGATCAACCCGTCCATGGCCGCCAAACTGCTCACCGAGTTCGCGACGCTGGCCAAGCGGGACGGTGAGGAGCGGTCCGAGCAGCAGGTTCCCGCGCCCAAGCTCACCGACCGCGAGATGCAGGTCCTCAAGCTGGTGGCCAAGGGGATGAACAACCGGGACATCGCCAAGGAACTGTTCATCTCGGAGAACACGGTCAAGAACCATGTCCGCAACATCCTGGAGAAGCTCCAGATTCACTCGCGGATGGAAGCGGTGATGATCGCCGTCCGGGAAAAGCTGATCGAGTTCAGCTGACCTGACCCCGCCTGCCAGGCCGTGTACCGGTCGCCACACCCGCAGAGGCTTGCCGGGGATGTGTATACCCAGTATTATGCTCAGCATGCTACTGGAGGGGATCGCGCCATGAGCGTCCGGCATGCGCTGCTGGCGCTGCTGAGCGAGGGGCCCAAGTACGGGCTGCAGCTGCGCGAGGAGTTCGAGGCGCGGACCGGTGAGGTCTGGCCGCTGAACGTCGGCCAGGTCTACACGACGCTGCAGCGGCTGGAACGTGACGGCCTGGTCGAGTCGGACAGTGACGCCGATGACGGCCCCCAGAAGGGGTTCCGGATCACGCCTGACGGGACAGCGGAGCTGGCTGGCTGGCTGCGCACGCCGCCGGACCTGGCCTCCCCGCCGCGCGACGAGCTGGTGATGAAGGTGCTGGTGGCCATCCGCGTGCCGGGCACCGACGTGCATGAAGTGATCCAGGTGCACCGCCGTTACCTGGTGCAGCTGATGCAGCAGTGGACCCGCATCAAGGAGGCCGAGGCCGAGTCAGACCTGGGCCTGGCCCTGGTGATCGACGCCGAGCTCTTCCGCCTCGATGCGGTGATCCGGTGGCTGGATGCCGCCGACGGGCGGCTCAAGCGCGCCGCCGCCGACCCGGCCCGCCCCGCGTCCCCGGCCCTGCCGAAGATGCGGCGCCGGGCGGGGACGCGGCCATGAACAGGCCAAATACTCGAACCACGAATGGGAGACGGGGCCATGGCCGTGCTGGAACTGCGGGACGTATCTAAGGTCTACGGGCAGGGGGCGGCCCGGGTGGAGGCCCTTCACCAGGTAGACCTGGCCGTCGAGGCTGGCGGGATGGTGGCGGTGATGGGCCCGAGCGGCTCGGGCAAATCCACGCTGCTGACGATCGCCGGGAGCCTGGAGGAACCCACCACCGGGGACGTGCTGATCGGGGGGGCGCCGCTGTCGCGGATGTCACGCAACGACAAGGCCCGCCTGCGGCGGCGCACGGTCGGCTACGTGTTCCAGGACTTCAACCTGCTGCCCGGGCTGACCGTGGCCGAGAACGTGGCGCTGCCGCTGGAGCTGGACGGCGTGGGCGCCCGCAAGGCGCGCGTGGCGGCCGGGCAGGCCCTCGAGGGTCTTGGCCTGGGAGACAGGGCGTCCCGGTTCCCCAGCGAACTGTCCGGCGGTGAGCGCCAGCGGGTCGCGATCGCCCGCGCGGTGGTGGGCGACCGCCGCCTGCTGCTGGCCGACGAGCCTTCGGGCGCGCTGGACTCGGTCAACGCGGAAGCGGTCATGCGGCTGATCCACGAGGCGTGCAAGCGCGGGGTGGCCGCCGTGGTGGTGACCCACGACGCCCAGCTGGCCTCCTGGGCCGACCGGGTGGTGTTCCTGCGTGACGGGCGCGTCGTCGATCAGACCGCCCCGCTGCCCGGCCCTGAGTCCCTGCTCACGCCGGGCCAGACCTCGTGAGCACGGCATTGCGGGAACGTCCCGCGCCGGCGGGAGCAACACGCAACGGGGGCGTTCCCGCCCGGCGCGCGGTCATCCGCTGGGCCTGGCGGCTGCTGCGCCGTGAGTGGCGCCAGCAGCTGCTGGTCCTCGGGCTCGTCACGGTCGCGGTGGCGGCCACCATCGTCGGGGCCGCCGTGGCCACCGACACGCCCCCGCCGGCGAACGCGGGGTTCGGCACCGCCCAGGACGCGGCCACGTTCCAGGCCCCCGACCCGCACCTGGCCAGCCAGATCGCCGCCCTGCAGCACCGCTTCGGCCGGGTGGATGTCATCGAGAACCAGACCGTGGCCATCCCCGGGTCGATCGACACCTACGACCTGCGCGCGCAGAACCCGCACGGCCCTTACGGCCAGCCGATGCTCTCCCTGGTCAGCGGCCACTACCCGGCCAGCCCGGGCCAGGTGGCGGTGACCAGCGGCCTGGCCGCCACCTTCCACCTCAAGGTCGGTGACCTCTGGCGTACCGGCGGCACCACCCGGCGGGTGACCGGCATCGTGCAAAACCCGCAGAGCCTGGCGGACGAGTTCGCCCTCGTCATCCCGGGCCAGGTCACTTCGCCGAGCCAGGTCACGGTGCTATTCGACGCGCACGGCGTGCCCCCGCACCACATCGGGCCCAACGTGTCCACGCCGCACTCGACGTCGTCGGGCAACGTGCTCAACCCGGAAACCATCGTGCTCGCCCTGGCCACCGTCGGCATGCTGCTCATCGCCCTGGTCGGGGTCGGCGGCTTCACCGTGCTCGCGCAGCGCCGGCTGCGGTCCCTGGGACTGCTGGCCGCCCAGGGGGCCACGGACAGGAACATCCGTCTCGTCGTCCGGGCCAATGGGGTGCTGGTCGGCGTCCTCGGCGCGGTATTCGGGTTCGTGCTCGGCCTGGCCGCCTGGCTGGCCTACCGGCCGAGCGTCGAGACGGACGCCCATCACGCGATCGGCGCCTTCCAGCTGCCGTGGACCGTGATCGGCGTGGCCATGGGCCTCGCCGTCGTGGCCACGTATTTCGCCGCCGCCCGGCCGGCCTGGTCGATCACCAGGATCCCGGTGGTGACCGCCCTGTCCGGGCGGCCCGCGCCGCCCAGGCAGGTCCACCGCTCGGCGCTGCCCGGCCTGGTCGTGCTGGCCGGGGCCGCGGTCCTGTTCGGATACTCCGGCACGACCAACGGCAACGGCAGCGGAGCGCTGGTACTCGTCCTCGGCTTCGTGGCCCTGATCGCGGCGGTGATCCTGCTCGCCCCGGCGTGCCTCACGCTGCTGGCCCGGCTGGGCCGGCGGGCCCCGATCGCGGCCCGGCTGGCCCTGCGCGACCTGGACCGGTACCGGGCCAGGTCAGGCTCGGCCCTGGCCGCCATCACGCTCGGCGTGCTGATCGCCGTGCTGGTCAGCATCCTGTCCGCGCAGCGCTTCGGCAACGTCCTCGACTGGGCCGGGCCCAACGTGGCCTCGGACCAGATCATCGTCTACACGCCGAACGGGCAGGCCGGCGCTGGGCCTGGGCCCAGCACACCGCTGACCGCGGGCAACCTGGCGTCGATGGCCAAGGCGGCGCACGGCATCGCGGCCGCGATGGGCTCGCACGACGTCGTCGAGCTCGAGTCGAACCAGTGCCAGCCTGCAGCACGCCGCGGCGGGCCGTCAGTGGTCCGGGCAGGTCTATGTCGCCACGCCGCAGCTGCTCCACGCCTTCGGCATCACCGCCTCGCAGGTCAGTCCCCGCGCCGACATTCTGAGCATGCGGCCCGGGCTGTCCGGCATCACCAAGATGCAGCTCGTCTACGGCAACACCGGTGGCGGCGGGCGAGCCTTCGGCCCGGGTGGCGGCAACGGCCCGGGCGGCCAGCAGTCGTTCCCGTGCCCGAAGGGCTCGTGCCTGGCCAACCCGGTGATCCAGGAGGTCAGCGCGCTGCCGTCCGGCACGTCGGCGCCCAACACCGTGATCACCGAGCACGCCATCGCCGCGCTCCACCTGCAGTCCAGCGTGACGGCGGATGGCTGGCTCATCCAGACGCCGAACCCGCCCGCCGCCGCGCAGATCAACAACGCCCGGCTCGCCGCGGCCGCGGCCGGCCTGAGCATCGAGACCAGGAACAGCATCCCGTCGGTGGCGGTGATCATCGGCTGGGCGACCGTGTTCGGCATCGTGCTGGCGCTGGGCATCCTGGCCATGACGCTCGGTCTGATCCGCAGCGAGACCGCGGGGGACCTGCGCACCCTGGCCGCGACCGGGGCCAGCGGCTGGACCCGCCGGACCCTGACCGCGGTCACGGCCGGCGCCCTCGGCCTGGCCGGCGCGGTGCTCGGCACGGTGGCGGCCTACACCGCTGCCATCGGCTACTCCTGGGATAACCAGCTCGACGGCCTCTCCGAGCTGAAGAGCGTGCCCACCACCAGCCTGCTGCTCATCCTGGTGGGCATGCCCCTGGCCGCCGCCGCAGGGGGCTGGCTGCTCGCGGGCCGGGAACCGGCCGCCATCGCGCACCAGCCGATGGAATGAGGGAGAGTCAGCCGTCCCGGACCTCGCGGCGCAGGCGCGGCGCGAGGTCCGGGCGGTTAACCTGGCCGATCTCAACCGCGGAGCAGCCAACCCACTGCGCCGCCTCGCGCAGCGCCCGGGCCATCGGCGCGACGGCGGCCGCGGAGTCCAGCGAGAGCTGGCGGGCGACCAGGGTCCGGCCCTCGCGGACCGGATCGACGCGCCCGAGCAGCCGGCCCCCGGCCAGCAGCGGCATCGCGTAATACCCGTGCACCCGCCTGGCCTTCGGCACATACGCCTCCAGGCTGTGCTCGAAACCGAACATCCGCCGGGTGCGCTTGCGGTCCCACAGCAGCGAGTCGAACGGGGACAGCAGGGTGACCCGGTGCCGGCCGCGTGGCGCCTCGGCCAGCGCGGCCGGATCGGCCCACCCCGGCACGACCGTGCCGGCCGCCGCCCGGCCGTTCCCCGGCTGGGCGGCTACCTCGATCTCCACCGGGGTCAGGCCGGCCGCCAGCGCGGATTCCCCGGCCAGTTCGGCGTGCCGGGCCTGGCGATCGGTCAGCTCGCGGAGCCGGTGGTAGTCGATCAGGTCCGCGCGGGTGACCACGCCCAGTGCCCGGGCCGCCACCCCGGCCAGGTGGGCCAGGCATTCCCGGTCGTCCGGCTCACGGGCCAGCAGCTCGCCGGGCAGCACCCGCTCGGGCAGGTCGTAGACACGCCGCCAGCCGTCCCGCCGGACGCAGATCACCTCGCCGACATCCAGCAGCCACTCCACGGCGATCTTCGTGTCCGACCAGTCCCACCAGGGACCGCCGGCCTTGGCCCCGCCGAGCTGGGTGGCGTTGAGCGGCCCCTCGCCGCGGAGCCGGGCCAGCACGCCGGCGCAGGTGCGCTCGTGGCTCTGATGCCAGCGCTTCCCCCGGGCACGGAGGGCGCGCCGGCGGAACGCGTACCACGGCCACTCCTCCAGCGGCAGGATGCAGGCCGCGTGGGACCAGTACTCGAAGGCCGCCGGCTGGCGCGGGTTCCAGTAGGCCCGCTCGATCCGGTCCCGGGGCACCGGGCCCAGCCGGGCGTAGGCGACGAGCTCGTGAGAACGGGCCAGCACGCTGATGGTGTCCAGCTGCACCGCGCCGAGCCGGCGCAGCAGGGCGGGCACGCCACCGCGGCGGCCGCCCGCCCCCAGCAGGCCCTGGGCACGCAGCGTGAGCAGCCGCGCCTCGGTGGCCGACACGGACAGCTGGGGGGCAGGTAGGACAGCGCTCGCCACAAGACGCAGAGCTTAACCGGGGGCACCGACATTCCGGCCGGCGGTGCCTGCCACCTGGGGTTCCGTCCCCAGGGCCGCCGGCGGCCGGTTTAGTACCAGTCCTCGAAGATGTTGGTGGCCGCGGCGAGCAAGCCGCCGATGATCACGAGGCCCGCGGCGGTCCAGAACAGCCACCAGATGGTGCCGAAGACGAGGGACAGGCCGCCGATCAGGAAGCCGGCCATCATGATGCTGACGGCGACCCAGGACACCGGGCGCCCGTGGAACGGCTCGTAGTGACCGGGGCTGGCGGGCGCGATGTCGCTGCGGCCTACCTCACCCGTCCCGGCGCCGGACCTGAGGTCCGTTCCCACCTGGTCCGTCATGAGCGCCGCTCCTCTCCTCGTCCACCGGTTCCCGCCACCGGGCGGGCAGGCCCCGCCACCGGGCGGGACGGCCACCGCTGGTACATATTGTGGCGGCAAACCCCGCCCCGTCCGCGTCCGCCCCCCCGGAATGCGGGCCGGGCCGGGCACGTTCTAGTACCCGGGCAGGGCACGCCCGGCCAGGCGCGGGTGCGCTCGCACGCGACAGCGTAGCGGGATGGCCCGCAGGCCGGGTACCCGGCGGCGGTAACGGGACCTGAGCCTGGAGCGGGCCGCGGGTCAACTTTCCCGGGTTTGCGGGCCTTCGGCCCGGCGCCAGGAAGCCTGGGGCGGCCCCGACGTTCTCAGAACGGCAACGTTCGGCGGGGGTGCACGCGTGCGGCTCGGTTTCGTCGCGTGTCTCGCCTACCATGACATGTGACGGGTGGCACCGGTGCGCCACTGACTGTCGTCCGCCCGGCAGGCCGTCTCACCGGACGCCGCCCAGGGGTTTCAGGCCGTAGATTTTTCGGCTACAAGGTTTCGGGGTAGCCGGCCACGATCCGCGAGGAGCGCGACAAGAAGTGCCAGCCATCATCGACAGTGTCCTGCGCGCGGGTGAGGGCAAGACCCTGCGCAAGCTCAAGCGGACCGCGGACCAGATCAACTCCATCGAAGAGGACTTCGCGGCGCTGAGCGACGCCGAGCTGCGCGCCATGACCGAGGAGTTCCGGCAGCGGCTCGCCGACGGGGAGACGCTCGACGACCTGCTGCCCGAGGCGTTCGCCACGGTCCGGGAGGCAGCCACCCGGACGCTGGGCCAGCGGCACTTCGACGTGCAGCTGATGGGCGGGGCCGCCCTGCACATGGGCAACATCGCCGAGATGAGGACCGGCGAGGGCAAGACCCTGACCTCGGTGCTGCCTGCCTACCTCAACGCGCTGAGCGGGCAGGGCGTGCACGTCGTCACGGTCAACGACTACCTGGCCAAGCGGGACGCGGAGTGGATGGGGCGGGTCCACCGCTTCCTCGGGCTCGAGGTGGGCGTGATCTTGTCCCAGCAGCCGCCGGAGGAGCGCCGCAAGCAGTACGAGGCCGACATCACCTACGGCACCAACAACGAGTTCGGCTTCGACTACCTGCGTGACAACATGGCCTGGGGCCTGGAGGAGTGCGTCCAGCGGGGCCATCATTTCGCGATCGTGGACGAGGTGGACTCGATCCTGATCGACGAGGCGCGGACGCCGCTCATCATCAGCGGCCCGGCCGAGCAGAGCGCCCGCTGGTACACGGAGTTCGCCAAGATCGTCCCCCGGCTGCGCCGGGGTGAGGATGGCGAGGGCGACTACGAGGTCGACGAGAAGAAGAAGACGGTCGGAATCCTTGAGTCCGGGGTGGAGAAGGTCGAGGACTGGCTGGGCATCGATAACCTCTACGACCCGGTCAACACGCCCCTGGTCAGCTTCCTGAACAACGCGATCAAGGCCAAGGAGCTGTACAAGAAGGACAAGGACTACGTCGTGGTCAACGGCGAGGTCCTGATCGTGGACGAGTTCACCGGCCGCATGCTGCACGGCCGCCGCTACAACGAGGGCATGCACCAGGCCATCGAGGCCAAGGAAGGCGTGCAGATCCAGAACGAGAACCAGACCCTCGCCACGATCACGCTGCAGAACTACTTCCGGCTCTACGACAAGCTGGCCGGGATGACCGGCACGGCCATGACCGAGGCTAACGAGTTCGCCCAGATCTACAAGCTCGGCGTGGTACCCATCCCGACCAACAAGCCGATGATCCGGCGTCGACGTGGCCGACGTGGTCTACCAGACGGTGCAGGCCAAGTTCGAGGCGGTCGTCAACGACATCGCCGACCGGCACGCAGGCGGCCAGCCTGTCCTGGTCGGGACGACCAGCGTGGAGAAGTCGGAGATCCTGTCCCGGATGCTCAAGCGCCATGGTGTGCCGCACGAGGTGCTGAACGCCAAGTACCACGAGCGTGAGGCGGCGATCGTTGCGCAGGCCGGGCGGAAGGGCGCGGTCACCGTGGCCACCAACATGGCCGGCCGCGGCACCGACATCATGCTGGGCGGCAACCCGGACTTCCTCGCGGACATCGAGCTGCACCAGCGCGGCCTGTCCCCCGTGGACACGCCGGAGGATTACGAGGCGGCCTGGGGCGAGGCCGTGGACAAGGCCAAGGCCGCGGTGGCCGAGGAGCACGCGGAGGTCGTGGAGGCCGGTGGCCTGTACGTGCTGGGCACCGAGCGGCACGAGTCACGCCGCATCGACAACCAGCTGCGTGGCCGGTCCGGCCGCCAGGGCGACCCGGGCGAGTCCCGGTTCTACCTGTCCCTCGAAGACGACCTGATGCGCATGTTCAACGCGGACAAGGTCGCGCACTTCATGGAATGGCTGAAGACGCCACCGGACGTGCCGATCGAGTCCAAGGCCGTGACCAGGTCCATCCGCTCCGCGCAGACACAGGTCGAGCAGCAGAACTTCGAGATCCGCAAGGACGTGCTCAAGTACGACGACGTCCTGAACCGGCAGCGCAAGGTCATCTACTCCGAGCGCCGCCGGGTCCTCGAGGGAGCGGACCTGCATGAGCAGATCCGGCAGATGATCGACGAGGTGGTCAACGGCTACGTCGCCGGGGCGACCAGCGAGGGCTTCGCCGAGGAATGGGACCTGGACAAGCTGTGGACCGCGCTGCAGGCGCTGTACCACCCCAAGCTCACCGTGGCCGAGGCGGTGGACGACGCCGGCGGCGAGCAGGGCATGAGCCGGGAGTCCCTCGCCGAGGTCATCCAGGCCAACGCCCAGCACAGCTACGACCAGCGGGAAGAGGAACTCACCCCGGAGGTCATGCGGGAGCTCGAGCGCCGGGTCGTGCTCGCGGTGCTGGACCGCAAGTGGCGTGAGCACCTCTACGAGATGGACTACCTGCGCGAGGGCATCGGGCTGCGGGCCTGGGCCCAGCGCGACCCGCTGGTGGAATACCAGCGCGAGGGCTTCGACATGTTCAACGCCATGATGGAGGGCATCAAGGAGGAGTCGGTCGGCAACCTGTTCAACCTCCAGGTCGAGGTGCAGGAAAACCCGATCGTCGAGGAGACGGCTGGCCCCGCGCCGGTCACGGCCGCGAGCCCGCCTGCCGTCGGCAGTGCCCCGGTCCAGCCTGCGAACGGCACAGGCGCCGGGACGCAGAAGAACCAGCCGCAGCGCAGCCGTGCGGGCGGCCGGTCCCGGCCCGCGGCGCGCGCTGGCGGGCAGGGCGGTACCGGCCAGGGCGGTAATGGGCAGGGCGGTAACGGGCAGGGCGGTAACGGCAGGGCGGTAACGGGCGGGGCGCCAGCCGGCCGGGCGGCAGCCGGCAGCGGGGCGCGCACGCCGCGCCCGCCGGGGACACGGCGCCGCCGGTGGCAGCACCCGGGCTGCAGCGGCCGCAACGCCCGGCCCGGCTGCAGTACTCTGCACCCTCCGCGGACGAGCCAGGCCAGGTGGAGAAGCACGCCAGCGCCACCTCCGAGGGTGACCAGTTCAGCCGGGTCGGCCGCAACGACCTGTGCCCCTGCGGGTCGGGGCGCAAGTACAAGCGCTGCCACGGCGATCCCCGCACCCGCGCCTGGCGCGTAGGGCCCCGGGCGGGAACGGGCCGGCCCGGACCTGGTTCCGGGCCGGACCGGAACCAGGTCCGGGCCGGCTGGCAGCCCGGTCACGCGGCCTCGACTTCGGTGCACAGCCACCGGGATTTGCGGGGCTGATGGCCGGGCAGGGCCCGGGGCGGCGGGCCGTGCTCCAGGCGGATGGCCAGGGCACGGACCCGCGGCCCGAAGCTCACGATCACGGTCATCTCGATGACGTCGGACGCGGGCCGGAAGGCCACCACCCGGCGCAGCCGGGGCTTCTGGCCGCCCGCGAGCATCGGCCCGAGGCGCTGGATCCGGGCCCGGGCACGGTCGGTGGCCCAGCTCGACATCTGCCGTGGTGGCCGCGACCCGGCCAGCGTTTCCACCAGCACCTGCGCGAACTGCCCGGCCCACGCGCCCTGGGCCGCGGCTGGCGGCCCGCCGGGCCGGTCCCCGTCCGCTGGCCGGCCGTCTTGCCGGTCCTGAGCGCCGTCCTGGTCCCTCCCGCCGGACCGGTCCTGAGCGCCGTCCTGGTCCTGCCCGGCAGCCCGGTCGTGCCCTGCCTGCTCCGCAGCCGCGCCCGGGGTAACGGCCGGGCGGCCCTGGCCCGCGGTCCGCGCCGGAGGCGGTAACAGCTCGTCGTCGTACGGTGGCGCCGAGTCGGGGACGGGGCACAGGCGCACCGCGTCCGGGTCGGGCAGCGGCGGGCCAGGCGCCCGCCGGCAGCCGCGACGCCCGCCTCCTGGCCCCGGACCCGGCCTGGCCCCGGGTGGCTGTGCCCCGGGTGGCTGCGACGGCGGAATAGGCATGGGACCTCCCGGAAATCTGCGACGGACATGCGGGCCTGCTGACGTTGCGCGGCGGCGGGGGTCATCCGCGAGGGTTCCGCGCCGCACCCTTTGAGTTGTACCGGCCGCCAGTGACATTTCCGGTGTCGCCTTACGCCCGCGCGGATCCCTGGTAAGCATGGGAAACTGTGCCCGCTCCCGCGCGGGAATGTGCCTGCCGGGGACTCGGTTGGAACCAAGAGCCGGGTATCGGGACCGAGCCCGGACCTGCCGTCTCAGGAGAGTTGCCTTGTCGCTTCCACCGCTGGTCGAACCGGCTGCTGAGCTGACCGTGGACGAAGTCCGCCGCTACTCGCGCCACCTGATTATCCCGGACGTCGGGATGACCGGGCAGAAGCGGCTCAAGAATGCCAAAGTGCTCTGCGTCGGCGCCGGCGGCCTGGGTTCCCCCGCCCTGCTTTACCTGGCGGCGGCGGGCGTGGGCACGCTCGGCATCGTGGACTTCGACGTGGTCGACGAATCCAACCTGCAGCGCCAGATCATCCACGGCCAGTCCGACGTCGGCCGGCCCAAGGCCGAGTCCGCGCGGGACAGCATCCGGGAGATCAACCCGTACGTGAACGTCATCGTGCACTCCGAGCGCCTGGACTCCGACAACGCGATGCAGATCTTCGCCGGCTACGACCTGATCGTGGACGGCACGGATAACTTCGCGACCCGCTACCTCGTCAACGACGCATGCGTCCTGCTCGGCAAGCCCTACGTATGGGGTTCCATTTACCGCTTCGATGGCCAGGCCAGCGTGTTCTGGGCCGAGTACGGCCCGTGCTACCGGTGCCTGTACCCAGAGCCGCCGCCACCAGGGATGGTCCCGTCCTGCGCCGAAGGCGGCGTGCTGGGGGTGCTCTGCGCCTCCATCGGCTCCATCCAGGTCAATGAGGCCATCAAGGTCATCACCGGGATTGGCGAGCCGCTGGTGGGGCGCCTGATGATCTACGACGCCCTGGAGATGACGTACCGCTCGGTCAAGGTCCGCAAGGACCCCGAGTGCCCTGTCTGCGGCAAGAACCCTACGGTCACCGAGCTGATCGACTACGAGGAGTTCTGCGGCGCGGTGTCCGAGGAAGCCCAGGAGGCCGTGGCCGGATCCACGATCACCGCCCGGCAGCTGAAGGACATGCAGGACGCGGGCGAGAACATCTTCCTCGTGGATGTGCGAGAGCCCAACGAGTACGAGATCGTCTCGATTCCCGGCTCGGTGCTCATCCCCAAGGGCGAGTTCCTCTCGGGGGCTGCCCTGGAGCATCTGCCGCAGGACAAGAGGGTGGTGCTGCACTGCAAGTCCGGGGCCCGGTCGGCGGAATGCCTGGCGATCGTGAAGAACGCCGGGTTCTCCGACGCCGTGCACGTCGGCGGGGGCGTGCTGTCCTGGGTCGCCACGATCGACCCGTCGCTGCCCTCATACTGATCCGGTCTTCCGGCGGCCGATCGGGGCCGGGCACGCGCGAGCGTGCCCGGCCCCGGCTATTCAGGCCGTTGACGTCTCCTTATCTGGGCAACCTCGCCGTGCGCCCGGTGCCCGGGGAGGCCCAGGCCGTACCATTCCGGTGTGGCTAAGCATCCGGCGACTTCGGGTGGCGGCGGCGACCCGGCGCTGGAGGAGACCAGCCCGATGGGGCCACGGCCGCTCGCCTCACCATCCATGTCGGGTTCCCTGCGCGGTGCTGTCCCGGGAGGAGCGCCCCCCGGGATCCCCCGGCAACCGCCGGCCCGGGGGGAGCGCGGCGTCGCCGCGCCCCGCCTCGCCGGCCACGCTCACGCGGCGCCTCCCAGCCAGGAGCAACGGCGCTACCGTCTGGTCCTGGCCGGCCTGGTGCTGGCCCTGATCGGCCTCAGCGCGTCAGTGGGCGCGGTCGTGCTGCACGTGCTGCCGCGCACGTTCAGCCGGGGACAGCAGCAGCAGCTCGCGGCCTGGGAGATCGGCAAGCGCTGGCGCACCTGGCCCGCGGGCCGCATCTTCCCCGCGTCCGTCCCCTACGAGGTGCCCGCCACCGCCCTGGACAGCGCCAGCCCGGCCCGGCTGACCGCCGCCCGGATCGGCATCGCGCCGGCCACGTCCTGCCCGTCCGCGACGGACAGGACGGCCTGGCCCGTTCTGGCCCGGCAGCACTGCGCGACGGTACTGCGGGCCACATACGAGGACTCGACGGGCGCCTTCGCCGTGACCGTCGGGATCGCGGTGCTGCCCAGCCCGGGCCAGGCCAGGGACGCCCTCCGCGCGCTGCCAGCGCATGCCACCACCGCCGGGCTGCGCGCCGTCCCGTTTGGTCACACGCCGGCCTCGTTGTTCAGCGACGCGGCCCGCCAGCTGTCCGCTACCTCCGCGGTCGGCCCGTACCTGATCATGTCCACGGTCGGCTACGCGGACGGCAGGCCCCGGGTCCGCGAGTCAGCCGATCCCTACGACAAGGACGAGATGCTGAGCGCCGCGGACGGGATATCGGACTGGATTGCCGCGCGGATCGGCGCGTCCCCGGCCCCCGCCAGCTGCCCGGGCGGACCGGCATGCTGAAACCCCTCCGGGCGGTACGGCGGCCCGTGAGCAGCCTGCTCATGCTGGCCTTGCTGGGGGTGGCTGGCGCCGCGGGCGCTGCCCCGGCCACGGCCGACACCGTGCGGGACGCTCAGATGTGGGTGCTCGATGCGGTCAGCGCCCCGGCCGCCTGGTCGGTGACCAGGGGGCAGGGCTCGACCGTCGCGGTGATTGACAGCGGGGTCAGCCCGCACGTGTCCGACCTGGCCGGCTCGGTCATCACCGGCCCCGACCTGACCGGCGTGCATACTGCGCCGGCCAACCCGAACTGGGGCGTGCACGGGACCTGGATGGCCTCGCTGATCGCCGGGCATGGCCACGACGGCGGCGGCAGCGGCATCGTGGGCGTGGCCCCCGCGTCCAGGGTGCTCTCGATCAGGGTGGTGACCGACCGGCATGACCCGGGGTACTCCGCCTACGAGCACGAGTCGGACAGCCGGGTGCAGGATGCACTGGCCCGGGCCATCACCTACGCGATCAGGCACCGGGTGGACGTGATCAGCATGTCGCTGGGCTACGGCGAGCCCAGCACGGCGGTCCGGTCCGCGCTGCAGGAGGCGTTCGATCATGGCATCGTCGTGGTCGCCTCGTCGGGCAACGACGGCAACTCGACCGCGGGTGGCGCAACCAGGCAGGCCCCTTACTCGTTCCCGGCGGACTACCCAGGCGTGCTGGGCGTCGCCGCGGTGTCCCGCAGCGGGGCGCCGGCCCACTTCTCCAGCGACAACCTGTCCGTCCAGGTCGCGGCGCCGGGGGTCAACGTGCCCGCCCAGGGCCGGGACGGCCAGTACTGGCTGGTCAGCGGGACCAGCCCGGCTTGCGCGCTGACCGCGGGGGTCGCCGCCCTGATCAAGGCGAGGTACCCGCGCCTGGCCCCGGCCCTGGTCGTGCAGGCCATCACGTCGAGTACCCGCAACCGGCCGCCCGGCGGCTACGACAACGAGGTCGGGTTCGGTGCCGTGGACGCCGCCGCCGCGCTGGGCATGGCCGCGAACCTGGCTGGCCATTCACGCAGCCAGGCGGGTGCGGCCACCACGCTGCACTTCGGCGGGGGCGCCGCGGCCGTGCCGGCGGTGCCGATCGCCCCGCGGGGCGCGGCCGGGCTGATCGTGGCGTGCCTGCTCACCCTGGCCTTCCTGGCCCTGGCCGGCCTGGCCGGGAAGCGCCTGGCTGCCCTGCGGCGCGCCCTGCCGCGCGGGCATCACACGCCAGGCGGGCCGCCGCAGCCGGCCTGGCCCGACCACGCCCCGTGACCCGCGACCCTGAGCGCGGGCTGCTGCCGGATTTCGCCGCCCGGGTGCTCGATGTCGTGGACTCGATTCCGCCCGGCCTGGTCATGTCGTATGGGGACGTAGCCGAGTACCTGGGGGAGGGCGGCCCCCGCCAGGTCGGTCGCGTCATGGCCCTGTGGGGCGGCAGCGCACCATGGTGGCGGGTGGTGCACGCCGACGGGTCCCTGGTGCGCGGGCACGAGGCGGCCGCGCTCAAGCGCTACCGCGCCGAGGGCACTCCCCTGCGGCCGTCCCCGCAGGGGCCGCCATCCCGGGTTGACATGCGCCGCGCCCGCTGGGCTGACCCGGAGGCGTAGCCGGCGCCGCGCCCGGCCAGCCAGGGTGTCCATCCGTCCCCGGAGGCTGGCGCCGCACAAATCCCCGCGACACCCGGGAACCTGACTGCAGATGTCGGTGCCCTCTGCTGGAATGCTGGTCGATGGACCATCACCCGGACGGCTACCGGCTGCTGCGGCGGCCCGCGCCGCCAGCCGATCCGCCGCGCCTGGACGCAGCCCAGCAGGCGGTGGTGACGCACGCGGGCGGCCCGCTGCTCGTGCTGGCCGGGCCGGGCACCGGCAAGACCACGGCGATCGTCGAGGCGGTGGCCCAGCGGATCACCGAGCGCCGGATCGACCCGGAACGGGTGCTGGTCCTGACCTTCAGCCGCAAGGCCGCGCAGGAGCTGCGGGAGCGCATCACCACCCGCCTGCGCCGGACCACCCGCCAGCCCCTGGCGCTGACCTTCCACAGCTACGCCTACGCACTAGTGCGGCGGGAGTTCGTGCTGGCCGGTGACGTCCCGCCCACCCTGCTGTCCGGTCCCGAGCAGCTGCTGGAGGTCCGGCGGATGCTGCGCGCCGAGGCGGCAGGGGGAGAGGCTGCCGCCGCCCATCGCTGGCCGGAGCGGCTCCAGCCCGCCCTGGCGACCCGCGGTTTCGCCACGGAGCTGCGGGATTTCCTGCTCCGCGCGGCCGAGCGCGGGCTGGACGGCCGGGGACTGGCCCGGCTGGGCCGCGCGCACGGCCGCGACGACTGGGTCGCCGCCGGCGGCTTCCTGGACCGCTACATCGCGCGCTTCGACCTGGCCCCCGTCCCGGCGTACGACTACGCCGAGATCGTCCGGATCGCTGCCGCGCTGCTGAGCCGCGCGGCGACCCGCGAGCGTGAGCGCAAGGCCTACGACGTGGTGCTGGTGGACGAGTACCAGGACACCGACCCTGCCCAGGAGGCGCTCCTGCATGCGCTGGCCGGCGACGGCCGTGAGCTCATCGCGGTGGGTGACCCGGACCAGTCCATCTACGCGTTCCGCGGGGCCGATGTGCACGCGATAGGACGCTTTCCCGACTTGTTCCGGACCCCCGACGACCGTCCGGCCAGCATCGTCGCGCTGCGGACCTGCCGCCGCAGCGGCCCTGTGCTGCTGGCCGCCTCCCGCCGGCTGGCGGCCCGGCTGCCCGCCGCGGCGGCCCTGAACCGGGCCGGGGACGCGCCGCTGCCTGGCTGGCCACCCCGGGAGCCCGGCCCCGCGAACCGCGGCTCCGGGAACCCCGGCCCCGGGAACCGCGGCCTCGCGGGCCCCGGGAACCGCGGCCTCGCGGACCCGGGCCTCGCGGGCCCTGCCGTCGGGTACCAGGCCCGCGGTCACCGGAACCTGATCCCGCTGGCGGGCGCGGACCCCGGATCGGTCCGCATCCTGGTGGCGTCCAGCGCCAGCCAGGAAGCTGCCGTGATCGCCGACACGCTGCGCCGCGCGCATCTGGTGGACGGCATCCCCTGGTCGTCGATGGCCGTTCTGGTGCGCTCGGCCGCACGCCAGGTTCCGTTGCTGCGCCGTGCTCTCGGGACGGGAGGTGTCCCCGCGGTGGTAGCCGGCGATGAGGTTCCGCTGGCCGCAGAGCCCGGGGCGCGGCCGCTGCTCGCGCTGCTGCGCTGCGCGCTGCAGCCCGGTGCGCTCGACGAGGACGCGGCGGCCGAGCTGCTGACCGGGCCGCTGGGCGGAACGGACGCGGTGGGCCTGCGGCGGCTGCGCCGGTCACTGCATGCCGCCGACATCGCCGCCGGGCTGCCCCCGGGAAACCAGCCGCTGGCTTCCGCGCTGCGTGATCCCCGGCAGCTGAACCTGCTCAGCGGCGCTCCGGCCGCCGCCGCCCGGGGGGTGGCCACGCTCCTCGGGCTGGCCCGGCGCACCGCCGAGGGCGTGGCCACGCCGGGCAGCGTCCCCGGCACCGCGTACGACGTGCTCTGGGCCATCTGGGACGCGTCCGGGCTGGGCCCGGCCTGGCAGGCGGCGAGCGCGGCCGGCGGGGCCCGGGGTGCGGCCGCTGACCGGGATCTGGACGCCGTGGTCGCCTTGTTCGACGCGGCGTCCCGGTTCGCGGCCCGGCTGCCACCGGGGTCACCCTCGCTGTTCCTGGACAGCATGGGCGGGCAGGAGATCCCCGGCGACACGCTGGCCGACCGCGCCCCCGAGGGCGAGGCGGTGCGCATCCTCACCGCGCACCGGTCCAAGGGCCTGGAATGGGACCTGGTGGTGGTGGCCGGGGTGCAGGAAGGCACCTGGCCCGACCTGCGGATGCGCTCCTCTTTGCTGGGCATGGACGAGCTGGTCGACGCGGTCGATGCCCAGGCCGGGTCCGGGCTGCCCGGGCCCGGCGACGTGGCGGCCGCGGCGCTGGTGGCCAAGCTTCTCGACGAGGAGCGCCGGCTCTTTTACGTGGCGGTGACCCGGGCCCGGCGCGCCCTGGTGGTCACCGCGGCCGGCGGGCAGGACAGCGAGGACCGGCCATCCCGGTTCCTGGCCGAGCTGGCCGGCGACGACGTGGAGATCGAGCAGGTCGCATCGGCCGGGCGGCACTGGCTCTCGCTGCCCGCGCTGACCGCCGAGCTGCGCCGCGCGGCGTCCGACCCGGGCCGGCCGCAGGCGGTCCGCGTGGCAGCCGCGGCCCAGCTGGCACGGCTCTCGGCGGCCGGCGTGCGCGGAGCGCACCCCCGGCAGTGGTATGCGCTGACCACCCTGTCCGATCCAGGCCCGCTTACCGGGGGGATCATCCAGCTATCCCCTTCCCAGGTCGAGTCGTTCACCAAGTGCGGGCTGCGCTGGCTGCTGGAGGCCGCGGCCGGGGCGGGCACCTCGGACGTCCTGCGGCACCTGGGCACGGTCATCCACGCGGCGGCGGTGCTGGCCGCCGAGGGCACCGCAGACGCCGGAATCGAGGAGCGCATCGACGACATCTGGCACCACCTGGACTTCGGGAGCGCCTGGTACAACGACAAGCAGCGGGAGCTTGCGCGGCGCATGGTGGCCCGGTTCCTGGCCTGGCACCGTGGCAACCCCCGGCAGCTGGTCGCGGTAGAGCAGGCCCTGCGGGTCCAGATCGGCCAGGTCGAGATCACCGGGCGGGTGGACCGGCTGGAGCGTGACGAGCACGGCGGTGGCGTCATCGTGGACCTGAAGACCGGCTCGTCGCGCCCGCCCGACGGGGAGCTGGACCGCAATCCCCAGCTCGGCGTGTACCAGCTGGCGCTGATGCTGGGCGCGTTCGAGCAGTTCGGCCTGGCCGAGCCCGGTGGTGCCGAGCTGGTCCAGGTCGGCAAGGCGGGCCTGAAAGCCGAGGTCAAGGTGCAGCGGCAGCGCGCGCTGGGGGACGACCCGGAGCCCGGCTGGGCGGCGCGGCTGGTCGAGACGGTCGCGGCGGGCATGAGCGGCCCCGTGTTCGGCGCCACCGTGAACCCGGGCTGCCGGGTCTGTCCCGTCCGGACCTGCTGCCCCGTGCATCCCGACGGTGCCCAGGTGACCCCGTGACCGCGGGGCGGGTGACCGCGGGGCGGGTGACCGGGCCAGACGCGGCCGGTACCGCGAAGGCCTTCACCCCGGTGCAGCTGTCCCGGCTGCTGGGGCTGCCTGAGCCCACCGCCGAGCAGGCCGCGGTCATCGGGGCGCCGCCGCGGCCGCTGGCCGTGATCGCCGGGGCCGGGTCGGGCAAGAGCGAGACCATGGCGGCCCGGCTGGTATGGCTGGTCGCGAACGGCCTGGTCCGGCCTGAGCGGGTGCTGGGCCTGACGTTCACCAGGAAGGCCGCGGCGGAACTCGGCGCGCGCGTGCGGGCGCGGCTGGACGGGCTGCGTAAGGCCGGCCTGGTCCTCCCCGGCCTGTCCCTCCCGGGCCCGGGAGGGACAGGCCAGCTGCCCCAGCCGCCCGGGGAGGCCGGTGACCTGGAGGGTGAGCCGGTGGTCTCCACCTACCACGCCTACGCGGCCCGGCTGGTCGCCGACCATGCGCTGCGCGAGGCGCTGGAACCGACTCTGAGGCTGATCACGCCGGCCGTGGCCTGGCAGATCGCGGCCCGGGTGGTGTCCGGGTACGGCGGCCCGATGGACGCGGTGACCTGGTCGCCGCCCGCCGTCACCGCGGCCGTGCTGATGCTGGCGGGCGAGCTGGCCGAGCACTTGCGGGCGCCGGACGAGGTGACCGGTGTGGGGGATTGGCTGCAGGAGCAGGCCGCGGCGCTGCCCGGGAAACTGCCCAGCGCCGTACGCAAGATCCTGGACTGCCAGCAGGCCCGGGAGCAGCTCCTGCCGATGGTGGCTGGATATGCGCGGGCCAAGGCCGGGCGTGAGGTTATCGACCACGGTGACCAGGTAGCCATCGCCGCCCGGATCGCCGTCCGCCACCCTGAGGTCGGGGCAGCCGAACGGGGCCGCTACCAGGTCGTGCTGCTCGACGAGTACCAGGACACCAGCCACGCGCAGCTGGTCCTGCTCCGGGCGCTGTTCGGCGGCGGCCACCCGGTGACCGCGGTGGGTGACCCATGCCAGTCGATCTACGGCTGGCGCGGTGCGAGCGCCGGCAACCTGCGCCGGTTCGGCCGTGACTTTCCCGCGGTCACGGGCAGCGGGCGGAGCCGGGCCTCGGAGCCGGCCGGGGTGCGCATGCTATCCACCAGCTTCCGGAACACCGGCCGGGTCCTCGACGTGGCCGCCGTGCTGCAGGAGGGATTGCGGGCCGCGGCGCCGGAGGTGCCCCGGCTGGTCCCGCCACCGGACCGGGCCAGCCGCGGCCGGGTGACCTGCGCGCTCACCGAGACGGCCGCCGACGAGGCTGCCTGGGTCGCCGGGCAGGTCAGCGCGCTGCTGGCGCTGCCGCCCGGGCTGGCCCCGGATGGCCTGCCGTGGCCAGACCGCCGGGAGGACCGTGTGCACCCGCGCGACATCGCGGTCCTGTGCCGCAAGCGCGCCCAGTTCCCCGCGCTGCGTGCCGCGCTCGAGGCCCGCGGTATCCCGGTCGAGGTGGTCGGCCTGGGCGGCTTGCTCACGGTCCCGGAGGTGGCTGACATTGTCGCGACCCTGCGCGTCCTGCATGATCCCGGCGCCTCCGCGCCGCTGGCCCGGCTGCTTACCGGCCCCCGCTGGCGGATCGGCCCCCGCGACCTGGTGGCGCTGGGCAAGCGCGCCCGGTCACTGGCCCGCGAACAACGGCGGTCTGCCGACGAGCGCGGGCGGCCAGGGAATGACCGGGCACGCCCGGCGGGCGGCCGGGCACGGTCAGCGGACCGGGGTGAGCCGGCCCAGGACGAGGATCCGCTGGCCAGGGCCGTCACGGACCTGACCGCCGACCCGGGCAGCCTGGTCGAGGCCCTCGATGATCTCGGCGGCCCGGGCGCTTATTCCGCGGCCGGCCATGCCCGCCTGGCCGCGCTGGCGGCCGAGCTGCGCGAGCTGCGCTCCCGGGTGGCCCGGCCACTGCCTGACCTGGTCGGCGAGGTGGAACGGGCGCTCGGGCTGGACATCGAGGTGGCGGCCCGGCCCGGGCTGGACATGGCCAGCGCCCGCGCCGACCTGGACGCGTTCGCAGACGCCGCGGCCGCGTTCGCGGGCGATCAGGAGGAGCCCACACTTGGCGCGTTCCTCGCCTACCTGACCGCGGCCGAGGAGGAGGAGTTCGGGCTGGAGTCCGGGCGGGTCGGCGACGGGGACACCGTCACGCTGGCCACCGTGCACGCCTCGAAAGGCCTGCAGTGGGCCGCGGTGGTGGTGCCGGGGCTGTCCGCCGGGAAGAAGGCGCAGGTGTTCCCGGCCAGGCCCAGGTTCGTGAGCCGCTGGACGGAGAATGCGCGGCTGCTCCCGTTCGGGTTGCGGGGTGACGCGGGTGACCTGCCCGCCCTGCCCAGCCTGGAGCCGGGGGCGCTGGCCGCCTTCGGTGCCGCCTGCGCCGCCCGGGACCTCGGCGAGGAACGCCGGCTCGCCTACGTGGCCACCACCCGGGCCGCGTTCTGGCTGGGGTGCTCCGGCTACTGGTGGGGGGACGCCTCCTCGCCGCTCGGCCCGTCGGTCTTCCTCGAGGAGGTACGGGCGGCCTGCGAGGCCGGCGCGGGAACCGTCGCGTGCTGGGTCCCGCCTCCAGGGGAGGACAGCGAGAACCCCGCGCTCGCCGAGCCCTCTTCGGCGGTGTGGCCGGCCGACCCGCACGGCAGGCGGTACGACGCGGTCCGGGAGGCCGCGGGCCTGGTGCAGCAGGCGATGGCAGGCGGGGGCCGCGGGCCCGGAACCGGCGCGCTGAGCGAGGAAGACCAGGCGCTGGTGGCGGCCTGGGACGCTGACGCCGGGCTGCTCCTGGCCGAACGGGAGGAATGGCGCGCCGAGGCCGCGTCGGCGGTCTGGCTGCCTCCGCAGCTGTCCGTGTCCGCGCTGGTGATGATGGCCCGGGATCCGGCCGAGCTGGCGCGCCAGATCCGCCGGCCGATGCCGCGGCCGCCTGCCCCGCAGGCCCGGCGGGGCACGGCCTTCCACCGCTGGCTGGAGGAACGGTTCAGCCAGCAGCGCCTGATCGACCCTGACGACTTGCTCGGCGCCGCCGACGACCCGGCCGCCGGTGACCCGGCGGACGGCGACGCGAACGATCTCGCGGCGCTGCGGGAGCTGTTCGAGGCCGGCGAGTGGGGCAACCGCTGGCCGGTGGAGGTGGAGGTGCCCTTCGAGACGCTGATCGCCGGGCGGCCGGTCCGCGGCCGGATCGACGCGGTGTTCGGGGACGCGCCGGAAGGCGGGTTCGACGTGGTGGACTGGAAGACGGGCCAGCCCCCCGGCTCGGCGGCCGAGCACCAGGCCGTCGCGGTCCAGCTCGCCGCGTACCGGCTGGCCTGGGCGCAGCTGGCCGGGGTCCCGGCGGAGCACGTCCGGGCAGCGTTCTACTACGTCCGGCGCGACCTCACGCTCCGCCCGGCTGACCTGCTGGATGAGGCGGGCCTGGCCGCGCTGATCGAGCAGATACCGGCCGGTGCGGGCTGAGCGTCCCGCTAGCGCCCGGAGTCAGGCCCGGAGGTGGCGCTCAACCGTCGCCACCTTGCTGTCCAGCCCGTCCGTCACGCCGGGGCGGATGTCGGCCTTCAGGACCAGGCTGACCCGGGGGGCCCGGGCGGCGACGGCGTCCACCGCCCGCTTGACCACCTCCATGACCTCGTCCCAGTCACCCTCGACAGAGGTGAACATGGCGTCAGTACGGTTGGGCAGCCCGCTGTCCCGGACCACCCGGACCGCGTCCGCCACGTACTCCCCGACTCCTTCGCCCACGCCCAGTGGCGTGAGCGAAAATGCGACGATCATCGTGTGCTCCGTTCTGTGCTGCCGGTCCAGGCTGGCTGGCGGCCGTGGCCGCGGCCGGGCTGGCCAGCAGCACCCAGCAGGCCAGGCCGAGCGGGTAGACACCGTAGCCGAACCGGCTGGCCGGGGCGAAAGCGAACATGAGCACCAGCCCCGTCACCAGCCGCCAGGCTGCCGCGCGCTCGTCCCGCGGCGGCCGCAGGATCAGGGACGCAGCCAATGCGGTCCCGGCCAGCAGGACCAGCGCGATCGCGACCAGGTGCCCCGGTCCCCACGCCTCGGCGATCAGATGCCCGGGCAGGAAGCTGGCCGCCGGGCTCTTGATCTTGGTGAGCCCGAGCGGGAACAGGATCGTGTTCGACACCACCGCGGCGGGCTGGGAGACCAGGACCGGGCCGTCCACCGCGATCGGCACCGCGACCGCGGCGCACGCCAGCCACGCGGCGGCACGCTTGCCGTCACGCGCCGCGACCAGGGCAAGGGCCACGGCCAGGGCGGGCCAGGCGGTGGCCTTCATGGCCGCCGCCAGCCCCAGGACCACGCCCGCCAGGATGATCCGCGCGGTGGGGCGCGGGAACTGGCCGGCCTTCAGCAGGGCGAGGCCCAGGCAGATCAGGGCGAGCACGGGCAGGTCGTCGCCGCCGGTGGAGAGCGGGAAGGCGATGACGGGCGAGGCGGTGACCACTGCGGTCCACAGCCATGGCCGTGACACGCGGCTGACAGCCAGCGTGCCGGCGAACCCGAGCACGAACACCACCCCGAACCACAGCCTCGGATCGGTCATGAGGCCGCCGCCGAAGAGCGCGCGCGGGAGGCCGAACACGGCCAGCGCCGGCAGGTACGGGTTGTAGGCGTACGGGTTGCGCGCGGTGGCCACCGCGTGCGCGCCCTGGTACGGCGTGCCGTTATGCAGGAACAGGCCTGCCGAGCGGATGACCACGCTGACTTCCGGCTGCCCCCGCCCGGCCCACGCCATCGCGGCCAGCGGGACGATGAGGGCCCCGGCCAGGCTGACCGCGACAGCGATCCTGGTCCCGGGCCGGCCCGCCAGCGCCGCGACGGCGGCGACCGCATACGGGCCGGCCGCCAGCGTGCCCCACAACCGCTCTGGCGGGTTGGTACTGAGCAGGGCGACCGCGCAGGCGAACAGCGCGGACGCGGCCAGCAGGACAGCGGCACCAGCGGGGGTGGTGGCCAGGGACCGCCATCGCCCGGCCCGCTCCCGGCTCAGGCGGGCGCGCTCCTGCCATCGGCGGCCCCGCTCCCGCCAGGACGTGCCCCGCCACCACGGCGGGCGGGGGGAGCCGGGGGGACTGGCGTCGTGGCCGGCGTCCCCGCGTGGCAGGCGGGTCAGCGGTAGCGTCATGTGTCACCACGCTAGGAGGCGCGGGCCCCCGGCGTCGTCATGCCGAAGGCTGATCTCTGGCCTCAGCCCGGGGCCGAACCTGCGCCCCCGGGAGCAGCCGCGCCCCGGGTGGCAGCTGGCGGCCAGGCGTTCGGCGAGGGGGGATGGCCCAGGGCGCCCGCGATGCTGGTTTATTAGGTAGCTGGCAAGGTCCGGCGAGGAGGGCTCACCGCTCATGGATGTGCGCGACTACATCGACAGCAACGCGCGGGAATTCTTCGACCAGCTCAAGGCATGGCTGGCGATCCCGTCCATCTCCGCCGATCCTGATCATCACCCGGACGTGCGGTCGTCCGCGCAGTGGCTCGCCGCGCACCTGACCGCCACCGGGTTCCCCACGGTGGAGATCTGGGACACCGGGACGGCCAGCGCGCCTGGCCAGCCGGCCGTGTTCGCGGACTGGCCGGCCCGCGACCCGGCCGCGCCGGCCGTCCTGGTCTACGGTCACCACGACGTCCAGCCTGTGGAGCCACTCGGCGAGTGGCACTCCCCGCCGTTCGAGCCGGCCGAGCGGGACGGCCAGCTGCTGGGCCGGGGCGCCTCGGACGACAAGGGCCAGGTGCTCTTGCACACCCTCGGCCTGCGGGCCTGCCTGGCGGGCGGTGCGGGTGCGCCCCCGGTCTCGCTGAAGTTCCTCATCGAGGGCGAAGAGGAGTCCGGGTCGCCGCACTTCGCCGACCTGCTGAGGAGCCGGGCCGACCGCCTCAGCTGCGACGTGATCGTGATCTCCGACACCACGATGTGGGCGGCCGATGTGCCCTCGATGTGCACCGGCATGCGCGGCCTGGTCGACGCCCAGATCGACCTGCGCGGCGGGGACACCGACGTGCACTCCGGCTCGTTCGGCGGCGGCGTGCCGAACCCGCTGCACGCGCTGGCCTCGCTGCTCGCCGGCCTGCACGATGCGGAGGGGCGGGTCACGCTGCCCGGTTTCTACGACGCGGTGCTGCCACTGACCGATGCCGAGCGGGCCCTCTTCGCGCGCCTCCCGTTCACGGAGAAGGCCTGGCTTGCCGACGCGGGCGGCAGCCGTGCCGCCGCGGGGGAGGCGGGGTACACGACGCTGGAACGGGTCTGGGCCCGGCCCACGGCTGAGGTCAACGGCATGTGGGGCGGCCACACCGGGCCCGGGGCGAAGACCATCGTGCCCAGCCAGGCGCACGCCAAGGTGTCCTTCCGGCTCGTGGCCAACCAGGAGCCCGCCGACGTCGCGGTGGCGTTGCGCGAGTACGTGGCGGCCTGCACGCCGCCGGGCATCGAGGCGGCGGTAACGTTCGGCGGCCCGGGCGTGCGGCCGGCATTCTCGCCGCTCCACTCGCCGGGCGTGCAGGCCGCGAAGCGGGCCATGGAGCGCGCGTTCGGGCGGGAGGTGCTGTTCACCCGGGAGGGTGGCAGCGGCCCCGAAGCCGATCTGGGGGACATCCTGGGCGCGCCACTGGTCTTCCTCGCCGTCGGGCTGGATGACGACCGGATCCACGCGCCGAACGAGAAGGTGGAGATGGCGCTGCTGCTGAAGGGCGCGGAGGCGGTGGCGTATCTCTGGGAGGATCTCGCCGCGGATCGCGCCGGGATCACGGCCGCCCGATGACCGCCGCGCAGGGTACGGGGACCGGCGCCCCGGAGGCCCAGGAGTACGCCGGTGAGCTGGGCGGGTTCGTGCTGGCTCGCAGTGCCGTGGACCGGGTGAGCATACGCCGCGGTGACAGCGAGTGGCTCGCCGCGGCCTGGGCGGATCCGGGGACCGGGGTGCTGGTGCTGGACAACGACCGCGCGCTGGTCCGGTTCGGGGACAAGGAGGCTGAGCTGGTCCTGGTCCCTCCGGCCCGCGCCCCCGAGGGCCTGCGGTTCCTGCTTGGCGTGGACGACGCCGGGGTGGCCTATTTCGGGGTGATGGGACCGCCGGGATGCCTGGAGCCGCTGCTCACAGACGCGGGGGAGCCCGCTGCGGGCACCCCGGCCAGAGGCCACGAAGCGCCCGGCCAGGGAGCAGGCCAGGAAGCGCCGGACGAGCCACCGGAAGCCCAGCCAGCAGAAGCCCAGCCACCGGAAGCCCAGCCACCGGAAGCCCAGCCACCGGAAGCCCAGCCACCGGAAGCCCAGCCACCGGAAGCCCAGCCGGAGCCAGCCAGGAGAGCCAGCAACCGGAAGCCCAGCCACCCCCGGAGCAGGAAGCCGCCAGCCAGGACGCCCCCGAGCAGCAGACCGTGACCGAGCAGGCCGCCTGGCTCGCCCGGGCCCAGCCCGGCCTGCGCCCGGCCGGGCTGCGCGAGGCGGCGGCGCTGCTCAACGACCGTGACGCGGGCCTGTTCACGCACGCTGTGGCGCTGGCCAACTGGCACGCCAGCCACACTCACTGCCCGCGCTGCGGGACGCCGACCGTGACGGTCGCCGCCGGGCACGCGCAGCGCTGCCCGGCTGACGGGAGTGAGCATTTCCCGCGGGTCGATCCGGCGGTGATCATGCTGGTCACCGATCCGGACGACCGGTGCCTGCTGGCCCGTAACCAGCGGTGGCCGGAGCGCCGCGTGTCCATCCTGGCGGGCTTCGTCGAGCCGGGCGAATCCGCTGAGCAGGCGGTGACCCGTGAGGTCGAGGAGGAGACCGCGATCGTCGTGACCCGGGTGCGGTATGTCGGCAGCCAGCCGTGGCCGATGCCGCAGAGCCTGATGCTCGGCTTCCGCGCGGAGGCCGCGGGCGAGCTTGACCTGCGCGTGGACGAGGAGGAGATCGCCGAGGCGCACTGGTACAGCCGGGAGGAGCTGCGTGCCGCGCTGGCGGCCCGGGAGATCCTGCTGCCGCCCCCGGTGTCCATCGCGCACCGGCTGATCGAGTCCTGGTACGGGGAGGAACTGCCCGGCGTCTGGTAAGCCGGGCGGCGTCTGCGCAGCCGCGGTGAGCTCTCAGGCCGGGGGCCGCCGGCGGCCCGGCTGGCGGGCGGCCCGGGCCCCGTTCACGCCGGGGCCAGCTGGCGGACGGCCTCGGCCTCGTTCACGCCGGGCGCGGGCACGATCGCGATGACCGGGGTGTCCAGCCCGGCCGCCTGGTACTCGGCCACCCGTTCCCGGCAGGAGCCGGGAGATCCGTGCACGACCAGCTCGTCGACCAGCTCGTCATCGATGGCCGCGAGCGCGGCCTTGCGCTCACCCGCCGCCCACGCCTCCCGCATCGGGCCGAACCGGGGCCCGCGGCCGAGCCAGTCGTGGAACGCGGCGTACGCCGGGACGGTGAGGTAGGCGGCGATCATCCGGCGGCCGATGTGCCGGGCCACGCTGGCGTCGGCGGTCGGGCAGACGAAGATGCGCGCGATCAGTTCGCAGTCCGGGCCGGCCACCGCGCGTACGGCAGGGACGTCCGAGGGGGCGAGCCAGTTCGTGATCACCCCGTCCGACATCGCCGCGGCCAGCGCGATCATGCCGGGCCGCAGCGCGCCGAGCGCCAGCGCGGGCGGCGGGACCGGGGCCGGGTCCAGGCGGAAGCCGTTGATGGTGAAGGTCTCGCCGTCCATCGAGACCTTCTCGCCCGCCAGGGCCCGGCGCAGGAACTGCAGCGTGTCCCGGGCCCGCTGGTACGGGCGGTCGAGCGCGATCCCGTTCCAGTCGGTCACCACCGCCGGCGAGGAGACCCCGATGCCCAGCACGAAGCGGCCGGGGGCGAGGCCAGCCAGGGCGGCCGCGCTCATGGCCAGCAGGGCAGGCCCGCGGGTGAAGATGTTGGCCACGGCGGTTCCCAGCCGCAGTCCCGCCGGATCCCCCGGCCCGGTTCCCTGGGACCCGGTTCCCTGCTTGGCGGTCCACTGGGCCGCCAGGACCAGCGGGGTGAAGGCGTCCGCGCCGCTGACCTCCGACGACCAGGCGTCGGTATAGCCCAGGTCAGGCAGGGCAGCCACGAGGTCGCGCTGGCCGGACAGGGGCATTCCGCTCAGTGGGATCGTAATGCCCCATCGTGACGTCGGTCGCACAGTACCTCCCGGAGTTCCCGCCCATCATCGCAGCGGTCGTGGCAGGATGCCCGGCATGGACCTGGATTGCGCTGACCCACTGGCCGGTGGGCATGTCCGGTGACCTTGACCTCGACGCGGTGTTCGGCCGTTCATCCCCGGATGATGCCTTCGCCGCCGTGCTGACCGAGGCCCGGATGGTGCTGGGCGAGATTGGCAGCCCGCTGGAGGCCGAACTGTGGGGCTCGGACATCCTGGCCGCGCTGGGCGGCCCGGCGAGCCTGGCCGCGCAGGCGATGGTGCCCGCCGCCGAGCGGAGCGGCACCCCCGAGGCCCTGGCCATCCTGCGGGTTCTCGGTGCGCTCGGCTGGCCTGACCTGCAGGCGCCCGCGGCGCAGGCCGCGGGCCGGCTGGCCGCGCGGGGGATCGCGGACCCCGCCTGGGCGGCCGAGGTCGGGTCGCCGTCAGTGGGGGAGTGCTGGCGTTACGGCGACGACCGGGGCGTCCAGGAAGCGGTGACCCTGAGTTTCGGGTACACCGCCGGGTGGCACGTGGTGTCGCTCCTGCTGGATCACTCCTGCGGGGGCGGGATCAAGAATGTCTGGGTGGGCGAGGCCGGGGATGTGCTCGCGCGGACCAGGGACATGGCCGACGAGGATCCCAGCATGGTCTTCGGGATGATCACCCCGGCCGTGGCCCGCACCAAGGTGGCGCGGGCCATCGCCGCCGGTGAATGCCCGGTCCAGCCGGACGAGTTCAGCAATGTCGCCTCGACCAGGGCGATCCTGCGGGCCCGTGCGGCGCTGCTGGACCAATTAGAGATCGGCTGACACATTCGAGAGCACTGCTCTTGACTTAGTCTTCCGATCTGATACATACTGCTCTTACCAGAGAGCGATGCTCTCCATCGCCGTCCCCACCTGAGGAGCAGTCATGAACGCCACCCCGCAGCCCCGCTACCTGGCTCCCACCGGCATGGACCGGGTGTTCAACTCGACCGTCGCCGCGCTGACCCGGGCGGGGATCAGCATCATGGGATCGCGGGTGCTGGCGGTCCGCGGCCGCAAGAGCGGCGAGTGGCGGACCACCCCCGTGAACCTGCTGACCGTGGACGGCACCCGCTACCTGGTCGCACCTCGGGGCCAGGCCCAGTGGGTGCGCAACCTGCGCGCTGCGGGCGAGGGTGAGCTCCGGGTGGGCCGCCGGACCGAGCGCTTCACCGCCACCGAGGTGGCCGACGCGGGCAAGCCGCCGGTGCTGCGCGCCTACCTGCGCCGCTGGGGCTGGGAGGTCGGGCGGTTCTTCGAGGGCGTCACCGCGGACGCGACCGACGAGCAGATCCGCGGGATCGCCCCCGGCTTCCCCGTCTTCCGGATCACGATCGGCAGCCCGGACGGGGCGCGGCGCTAACCGGTGAGGGCCAGGGTGGCGCCGGTGAAGTCGAGCAGCCGGTGGTAGCCCCCGGCCGCCGGGAACACGGCGAGGTCCCCGCGCACCACGGCCCGTGATCCATCCGGCCCGGCCAGGACGGTCCCGTCCGCGCCGACGGCCACGAACTCGCCGTCGCGGCGCAGCAGCACCGGGCCGTCGCGGCGGGCGGAGATGGTGCACCGCCCGGCCCGCAACCCTTCCAGCACCGCGCCGGCTCCCTCGCCGGCGCATTCGACCCAGGTGGTCGGGGTCCCGGGGGTGGCATCCGCCCCCGGCCGGTGCCAGTCGCTGCCGCCGACCGGCACCGCCGCCGGATCCCAGGCCAGCCACCAGGCCAGCGGGGTCGTCCAGTGCGGGTCCAGCCAGCTCCAGTGCCAGACCTCGGCCAGCGGCGGCCGCCGCCGCATCGGCCAGATCCAGCTGACGTGCCCGCCGATCGGGTGATTGACCGACAGCAGCCCGCCGCGCTGCTCGGTGGTGTCCAGCCACCGGTCGGGCGGCTCCCGGAAGTCGATCCAGCCGACGTCGCCCAGCGCGTTGGCGTGGCCGTCCTCGGTGGTGACCTCCTGGCCGGGGATCAGGATGATGCCGTACCGGGCCCCGGCGTCCTTGAGCTCGGCGAAGTGGCTGGTCGTGTTGTGGTCGGTCACGGCGAGGTAGTCGAGCCCCTGGGTGGCCGCGTAGCGGGCCAGTTCGGCCACCGAGAGATCTCCGTCAGAGTGCACGGTGTGCGTGTGCAGGTCCCCGGCCAGCCACTGGTGCCCGGGCCGGGCAGGCAGTTCGCGCCGGGGCGGCCGCTCACCGAGCGGGGCCGGGACCGGCGCGAGCGGGGCCGGGTGCAGCCGGCCGGGCGTGGTGCTCACGGAGGCGGTGACCGAGTACGCGGCACCGTCGGCGGGGAGGCGGTACAGGCCGATCGCCACCTGCCACAGGCCAGGTTCCAGCTCACCGGGCAGGTAGCCGGGGGTGGCCTCGCCGGGGGTGATCACGAACGAGGACCGGGCGCCGCCGGACCAGCCGCGGAACCCGGCGGGGCCGAAGCAGCCCAGGTCCAGCACGGCGCCGGAGCGGTCATAGTCCAGCTCGACCCGCAGGCCGGCCGCGCCGGGCGGGACCTCGACCGGCAGGTAGTGCCATGGTGAGGCGCAGCGGTCGTCCTGCGTCCACCTGCCGCTGTGCCGTGCTGAACCGCTCATGCCCCTACCGAATCAGATTCACGGCGATGGGGCGACCCGGCGGGCGCCCGCCGCGGGCGAATATCGCGGACTGGACCACCCGTTGACACTGAATTCACCGGGCGTAGAATTCAACGGACGATGAAATATGCGCCGGGCGGCTGCCGGCCGGAGGAGGGCCCCATGTGGGCGATGATCGTGAAAGAGTTCCGGCAGCTGCGCCGCGACCGGCGCACGCTGGCGATGATGATCGTGCTGCCGGTGCTGCTCCTGGTCGTGTTCGGCTACGCGGCCAGCTTCGACGTGACGGTCATCCCGACCGTGGTGGCGGGCCCGCAGGCCGCGCAGGCGCTGCTGCGCCCGCCGTTCCAGGTCGCGGCGCGGGCCCCCGCCGAGGGCGTGGCCTGGGCCCAGGATGAGCTGCGCGACGGCCACGCCGCCGTGGCCGTGGTCACCGGCCCGGCGGGCGTGATCCTGATCGACGGCAGCCAGCTGTTCACGGCCAAGGCCGCGCTCGCCGCGCTGGCGGCCCGCAGCACGCGGGAAGCCCCGGGAACGGCCGGCGTGGCGGCCCCGCGGGTCAGGGTCCTGTACAACCCCGGACTGAAAACGTCCTTCATCATGATTCCCGGCCTGGCCGGGGTGGTGCTGGTCTTTGTCGGGATCATCATCACCAGCCTCGGCGTGGTCCGGGAACGGCAGACCGGGACGCTGGAACAGCTCGCGGTGATGCCGCTGCGCCCGCGTGACGTGTTCCTGGGCAAGATCGTCCCGTACTTCGCGGTAGCCGCCGCGGACCTGGCCATCGTGCTGGCGGTCGGGGTCGCCCTGTTCGGGGTGCCGTTCCGTGGCTCGTACGCGGTGTTCGCGCTCGGCGCCCTGCTCTTCCTGTTCGTCACGCTGGGCATCGGCGTGCTGATCTCCAGCGTGTCCGAGAACCAGGGCCAGGCCATCCAGATGTCGTTCATGTTCACGCTGCCGCAGGTGCTGCTGTCCGGGCTGATCTTCCCGCTGTCCTCGATCGCGGCCGGGGTGAGGTGGATCTCCTACATCCTGCCGCTGACCTACTTCAACGAGATCTCCCGCGGGGTCATGCTGCGGGCCGAGCCGATCGGGCCGCTCTGGGCGCCGCTGCTGTTCCTGGCCCTGCTCGGCCTGATCGTCATGACGCTGGCGATGCTGCGCTTCCGCAGCTACCTCAGCCCGGCCGGTCCGGGGGGCGGCCGGGCTGGCCGGGCCGCGGCCCCCGGGGCCGCTGCCGCGCCCGGCCCGGCGGCCGCTTCCGTGGGGGAGTCCCGGTGAACGCCGCCCCGCCCGGCCCGCAGCAGCCCGGCGAGGGCTGGGGGACCCGCGCCGTGAGCGTCCGCTACGGTCACCGGCTGGCCCTGGACGGGGTGACGTTCCGGGCCCGGCCCGGCCAGGTGAGCGCGATCGTCGGCGGCGACGGGGCGGGCCGGACCACGCTGCTGCGCTGCCTGAGCGGGGCCGTCGCGGCCAGCGGGGGGACGGTCACGCGCCCCGCGCAGATCCAGACCGGGTACCTGTCCGCCGGATCGGGCACGTACCCGGACCTGACCGTGACCGAGAACCTGGCCTTCCGGGCGGCCGCGTACCGGATCCCGGCGGCTGCGGCCAGCCCGCGGATCCGGGAGTACCTGGACCGGGCCGGGCTGACCGGGGCGCGCGACCGGCTGGCCGGGCAGCTGTCCGGCGGGATGCGCCAGAAGCTGGGGGTCATCGCCGCGATGCTGCACCAGCCGGCGCTGCTGGTGCTGGACGAGCCGACCACCGGGGTGGACCCGGTCAGCCGGGCCGACCTGTGGTCCCTGATCGCGCGGGCCGCCGCCGAGGGCGCCGCCGTGGTCTTCGCCACCAGCTACCTCGACGAGGCTGAGCGCGCGGCCCAGGTGCTGGTGCTGGCGGACGGCCGGGAACTGGCCGCGGGCTCGCCGGACCAGATCGTCGCGGCCATGCCCGGCCGTATCTGGCCGGCTGCCTCCCGGCCGTCCGGGCCGGCCGGGGCACGGGCCTGGCGGCGCGATGGGCGCTGGCGGGTGTGGGAACCGGACGCGGCCGCCGGCCCGGCGGGGCGGCCGGGGCGGCCGGGGCGGTCCAGCCTGACTTGCAGGACGCGGTCACGGTCGCGATCCTGGCCCGCGAACTCAGCACGGAGGAACACTGATGGGCGACAACGTTCCGCTCGCGCAGTGCCGGGCGGTCAGCCGGCGCTTCGGCGGGTTCACCGCCGTGGACGGGGTGGACCTGCGGCTGGGGCGCGGTGAGGTGGTCGGGTTGCTCGGCGCCAACGGCGCGGGCAAGACCACGCTGATCCGGATGCTGCTCGGGCTGCTGCCCGCGACGGCCGGCGAGGTCCGGCTGTTCGGCGGCCCGCCGTCACGGCAGGCCCGGCGCCGGGTCGGGTACGTGCCGCAGACGCTGGGCCTGTACGACGACCTCACGGCCGAGGAAAACCTGGCCTTCTCCGCCGCGGTGTTCGGCGAGGGCGCCCGGGCCACCCTGCCCGCGCCGCTGAGCGGGTACGGTCGGGTGCTGGTCGGCGACCTCCCGCTGGGCGTGCAGCGGCGGGTCGCGTTCTCCGCGGCGCTGGGTCACCGGCCTGACCTGCTCATCCTGGACGAGCCCACCTCGGGCGTGGACCCGCTGGCCCGGGCCAGGCTGTGGGAGACGATCACCGACGCGGCCGCCGCCGGTGCCGGGGTGCTGGTCACGACGCACTACATGGACGAGGCGGGAGAGTGCGGCAGGCTGGTGATCATGGCGGCGGGCCGGGTGGTCGCCGCCGGAACGATGGCGGACATCACCGGGAAGGCGAGGGTCAGCGTGGTCGAGACCGCCGCCTGGGCGGAGGCCTTCGCCGCGCTGGAGGCGGCCGGGCTGCCAGTCGCGCTGGCCGGCCGGGTGCTGCGGGTGCCCGGCGCCAGCCCCGCCGCCGTCCGGCAGGCCCTGGGCCCGGTGGCCGCGCGGGTCAGCGAGGCACCGGCCACGCTGGAGGAACGTTTCTTCGAGCTCACCGCGGCCGCCGGGGGAGCCTGCGACGGCGCCCCGGGCCGGAAGCAGGACGCATGACGACCGGGAGCCCAGGGGCAGCCGGCCGCGCAGCACCCGCCGCCCGCGCAGGACCGGCCGGCCGCGCAGGACCCGCCGGCCGCACGGAGCCCCGCGGCCGCACGGGACGGCGCGGCGGGGACAGCGGCACACGGGATGCGATTCTCGGCGCCGCCCGCAAACGTTTCGCCGCGCATGGCTACGACGGCGCCACGATCCGCGGCATCGCCGCGGACGCGGGGGTGGACCCGGCCCTGGTCCATCACTTCTACGGCACCAAGGAACGCCTGTTCGCCGCGGCCGTGCGGCTCCCGGTGGTGCCGGGCGAGCTGATCAGCTCGGCGCTGGCCAGCGGCGGTGGTCCTGGCCGCAGCCTGGGTGAGCAGCTGGTCCTGACCGCCCTGAGTGCCTGGGATGTCGCCGAGATCCGGGACACGTTCCTCGGCCTGCTCCGCTCCGCCGCCACCAGCGAGCAGGCGCTGACCATGCTCCGAGAGTTCGTTACCGACGCCATCGTGGGACGGCTGTCCGCGGCCGCGGACACGGCCGACCCCGCGCAGGCCCGGTACCGGGCCGCGCTGGTCGCCAGCCAGGTGGTCGGGCTCGGGATAGCCCGCCAGGTGCTCGGGCTGGAACCGCTGGCCGGGGCCGGCCGGGCCGAGCTGGCCGCGGCGGTAGGCCCGGCACTGGACCGCTACCTCAGCGGTGACCTGGGCTGACGGATCAGCGGGCCGGGCCGCTGCGTGCTTGCCGGTGAGCCCGCCGTGCGCGCCGGAGCGCAGCCCGGGCCGCCGGGTCCGGGATTGCCGCTGACCAGGCGGCACCAGGCCCGGCGGACCAGGGTGAATCAGCACCCGGAAAAGGACAACGCGCGAATCAGGTGCGAAACCGGCCCAGCCATAGGTGCGCATCAAAAAAATTCAAACCCCTAAGAACCTCCGCAACGAAAACCGTCACCCCCCGGTGCCGTTCCCACCAGCCGGCGCGGGCGGCACCAGCCGGATGGGCCCCGGCCGCAGGGCCAGCGGTAGGCGCAGCACCGCAGGGTGCCACCCCCGGTGCGGCGAGCCGGACGGCGCCGCCCGGCTGGTGGCCGCCCGGTGCTGCCCGCCGGGCGGCTGCACGCGGGCGCGGAGGTCCTCAGCCCCGGACCCGGCCTCGCGGGCCCATCACCGGTTGCGGGACGGCGGGCGGGACGCCTGGCCCGGAACGTGATCCGCGCCACTGCCCACCCGGCTGCGGTGCGGCCGCGGGCCGGGACCGGTGCCAGGCAGCACGATTCGCTAACGTGGCGTTGCACGGCGAGCCCCGGCCCGCGTGGTGCCACACGGGGGCCGGGGGGCGGCCCCGGTCGCGGCGGGCACACGCCCGCGGCAACCTAGGCCTGGCGCCGTGGCGAATTGCAGGTTATGACTCATGTGCCTAAGGTGTCGCAGGGGGTTGGATAACGATGATGCGCAAATTTGCAGCGGAGTTGCTCGGGACCGGGTTGCTGGTCTTCTTCGGGGTCGGGGTGGCGACCCTGGATTTCGGGTTCAAATTTGACGGCCCCAGCATCGCGGCGGGCGTGGTGGCCACGGCGCTGGCCTTCGGCCTGGTGCTGCTGGCGCTGGCCTACGTGCTCGGGCCGATCTCGGGGTGCCACGTGAATCCCGCGGTCACGCTGGGCGCCGTGCTGTCCCGGCGTATCTCGCCCATCGAAGCGGTCGGCTACTGGGCCGCGCAGTTCATCGGCGGCTTCCTGGGTGCCCTGCTGCTGTGGGGGATGTTCTCCACATCGCCCCTGTACAGCCGGTCGAAGATCGGGCTGGGCACCAACGGCTGGGGTGCCGTGTCCGACATCCACATCGGGGTCGGGGGCGCGTTCCTGGCCGAGGTGGTGCTGACCGCGCTGTTCGTGTTCGTGGTCCTGGGGGTGACGGGCAAGCTCGGCAACACCGCCACCGCGGGCGTGGTCATCGGGCTGGCGCTGAGCGTCGTGCACCTCATCGGGATCCCGATCACCGGGACCTCGGTCAACCCGGCGCGCAGTCTCGGGCCCGCGCTCATCGTCGGCGGCACCGCGCTCAGCCAGGTGTGGCTGTTCATCGTGGCGCCACTGGTCGGCGGGGCGGTCGCGGCCGCCCTGAACTGGGTCATCTTCCCGCCCGGCCCCGGGTCGGTCGATGTGGAGCAGGCCGAGCTCGCGGAGGCCTCGGAGGAGCCCTCGGCCTGAGGGGCCGCCCCCCGGCTGGCCGGCCTGCGCCGGCCAGCCAGCGTTCGGCCGTCGCGCCGCGCATCCTGTCTGGTCAGACAGCCTTGGACGTGTCAGGGTGGGCAGGAGGCCATCTCCCATGGTCGCGCGCGGAGGGGCCGATGGGCAGGGACGTTCCAGCGATCACGGTGAGCCAGCACGACCGCCGCCAGTACCGCGAGAAGGTGCGCCAGTGCCTGGACGTGCTCGCGCGGATGCTGCGCGATTCCTGGTTCGAGACCAGCACCCGGCAGGTGGGTCTCGAGGTCGAGGTGAACCTGGTCGACGATTCGGGTACGGCGTCGATGCGCAGCCCCGACGTGCTGGACGCGATCGGGGATCCTTCCTGGGCCCCGGAGCTGGGCCGGTTCAATGTCGAGGTCAACATCCCGCCGCGGCCGCTGTGCGGGGATGCCCTGGACCAGCTGGAGGCCCAGCTGCTGGCCAGCCTGAAGCATGCGGACCAGCGGGCCAGGGACGTGGGCAGCCGGCTGGCCATGATCGGGATCCTGCCCAGCCTCCAGCAGGCCGACGTCGGCGAGGACGCCATGTCGGAGAACCCGCGGTTCTGGCTGCTGAACGAGCAGATCTGCGCGGCGCGCGGGGAAGACGCCCGGATCTGCATCGACGGCCCGGAGCACCTGCTGACCCACGTGGGCAACATCATGGCCGAGGCGGCCTGCACGAGCGTGCAATGTCACCTCCAGGTCAGCCCGGAAGCGTTCGGCAGCTACTGGAACGCGGCCCAGGCCATCGCGGGCGTGCAGGTCGCGATGGGGGCCAACTCGCCGTTCCTGTTCGGCCGTGAGCTGTGGCGGGAGACCAGGATCCCGCTGTTCCAGCAGGCCACCGACACCAGGCCGGAGGAGCTCCAGGTGCAGGGCGTGCGGCCCCGGGTCTGGTTCGGTGAGCGCTGGATCACCTCGGTGTTCGACCTGTTCGAGGAGAACATCCGCTACTTCCCGGCCCTGCTGCCCTTGTGCGGGGACGAGGACCCCGTGGCGCAGCTGGAGCAGGGGGCCACCCCGGACCTGGCCGAGCTGACCCTGCACAACGGCACGGTGTACCGCTGGAACCGCCCGGTGTACGCGGTCACCGACGGGCGGCCGCACCTGCGGGTGGAGAACCGGGTTCTGCCGGCCGGCCCGACCGCGGCGGACATTACCGCTAACGCGGCCTTCTACTACGGGCTGGTCCGCGCGCTGGCCGACGCCGAGCGGCCGATCTGGACCCGGATGTCCTTCGCGGCGGCCGGCGAGAACCTGATGGAAGCGGCCCGGCACGGCATCGACGCGTCGCTGTACTGGCCGGGCCTGGGCGTGGTGCCGGCCACCGAGCTCACGCTGCGGCGGCTGCTGCCCTTGGCGCGCGAGGGCCTGGCCATGTGGGGCGTGGATGCGCGGCACGCCGATCGCTGCCTCGGCATCATCGAGCAGCGATGCCTGGCGGGCCGGACAGGCGCCACCTGGCAGGCGGAGACCGTGCACCTGCTGGAGCGCCGGGGGCGGCTCGACCGGGCCGCGGCGCTGCGCCGGATGACCCAGCGCTACATCGAGCACATGCACACGAACGAGCCCGTGCATTCGTGGCCAGCCGGTTACTGACCGGGCGCGGCCGCGGGCCAGCGGCCACCGCGGGAGGACCTTTGGCATGACTGCGGGGGCGGCGCCGCGGGCACAATGACAGTGAGGAGCGGTATACGTATAGCCGCCCGCACCCCAGAGGTGACGTGGACAAATGCGTAACCGGCGCAGGATCATCATCGCAGGCAGCATTGTGGCGGCCTGCGCCCTGGTGGCGGGGGGCCTGCTGTTCTTCTGGCCCAGCCCGGCGTCGGGGCCGGTCAGCCCGGTCACTCCCATCAGTCCCGTCGCCCAGCAGCTGGTGTCACCCTTCACCGGCGAGCCGGTCAGGTCGCTCGGCCCGGTGCTGGCCGTGAAGATCGATAACATCGTGAACGCGAGGCCCCAGACCGGGCTCGGCGAGGCCGACATCGTCTACGTGCTGCCAGTCGAAGGCGGGCTGAGCCGGTTCTGCGCCATCTTCTCCTCGCACATCCCGCCGGTCATCGGGCCGGTCCGCAGTGCGCGTGATGACGACCTGCAGCTGATCCGCCAGTTCGGCCGGCCCGCGTTCGCGTACTCCGGAGCGCAGCCCCAGCTGCTGCCGGTGGTGGAGCGGGCCCGCATCGTCGATCTCTACGCCGGGCGGGTAGGCGGCTACTACCGCGACAGCCGCCGGATCGCCCCGTACAACCTGTACGCCCGCGCCAGCCAGCTGCTCGCTGAAGCCCACGGCGCGAGCACCGCCCGGGACATCGGCTTCCGGTTCGGCCCGGCGCCGCCCGGCGGCACGGTCACCGCGTCGCGGTCGGTGGCGTACCCGGCCGCGTCGTTCACCTTCCGCTGGTCGGCGCCGAAGGGCCGGTGGCTGGTCTGGATGGATGGCGCGCCCGCGATGACCACGGACCACGGCCAGCTGGGCGCGCCCACCGTGGTGATCCAGTACACGCGGGTCGGCTCGTCCCGCTTCCGGGAGTGGGGCGGCCCGGCGCCGTACGCGTACAGCACCGGGGCCGGCCGGGCGGTGGTGCTCCGCGACGGGAAAGCGTGGCAGGCCCACTGGGCGCGCCCGCACGGCTCGGACGGAACCACGTTCACCACCGGCTCCGGGCAGCGGATGACGTTCGCCCGCGGGCCGGTCTGGGTCGTGCTCGCCTACGGCTGACCGCTTTCGCGGCAGACGGCCTGGTGCCCGGTGACTGAACCGCAGCAGGTCAGGTCTGCAGCGGAACCATCTCGCGGACGAAGTCGGCGATGAACTGGTCCGGGCCGACCGGGGTCCAGCTGGGCCGGATGACGAACTTCGTCAGCCCGGCGTCCACGTAGTCCCCGATCATGGCGCGCGCGCCGGCCCAGCCGGACGCGATCAGCCTCTCCGGATCAACGTCCGGGCGGCGCCGCCGCGCCAGCTCGAGCAGCCCCGGCCGTGAGGCGTCATCGGTCACGGCCAGGCTGATTCCGTAGTGGTCCGGCTCGATCGCGCGGCCCGCCCCGGCGGCGGCCGACTCGATCGCCAGCCGGCCCGCCGCCGTCTCGGCGGGGGTCAGGAAGCTGGCCAGCCACCCGTCGCCCAGCCGCCCGATGCGCCGCAACGCCCCCGGCGCGCTCCCACCGAGCCAGAGGTCCAGCGGCGTGGCCGGCCGCGGCCCGACGCCCGCGGACTCGACCGCGAAGAAGTCACCCTGGAACGTCACGCTTTCCTCGCTGAGCAGCAGCCGGAGCAGCGTGAGGGCTTCGTCGAAGACCGCGGCCCGGCGGCCGGGTGGCACCGGGAACGCGGCCAGCTCCCCGGGCCGGGCCGGTTTCAGGCCGAACACGGGCAGGACCCGCCGCGGGGCCAGGCCGGCCAGGCTGGCCAGCTGCTTGGCCACCAGCACCGGATGACGTCCAGGCAGCACCGCCACCCCGGTGCCCACCTTGAGCCGGGACGTCCGGGCCAGGGCGTGGGCCATGCCGATGAACGGGTCAACCAGCGATCCGTAGACCATCTCCGGCAGCCACAGGGAATCGACCCCGGCGGCCTCCAATGCGTCCACCGCCGCGCTGAACTGGGCGGGGACACCCGCCGCGCCGAGCGAGACGCCGATCCGGACCTTCATGGGGTTATCCGCCATGCTGCTATCCGATCACACGATACGGAGTCTCGTGCCGGGGCGGCGAATCGACGCGTTGGCCAAGGCGGCCGGCAACCGTGACGTGCTCAGCTTCTCAGGGCCGCGCGCCCTGCTGCCATTTATCCCCATGCAGAAACGACCTACCGAGAAACTGATACCGCGCATCCACAGCCACCCAGGCCGAGCTTGGTCATGCTGGCGGTGCTGCGGATGCAGGGATAACGCCAAGCTGGTGCATCATCCCGAGAGTGTCCATGATGATCCGGCTTTCGGCGATCTTGCCGTCTGTGAACCGGTCGATCGTCCACGCAGCCACGGTGACATTCTTCCCCGTGGGGGGTATGCCCAAGAACGGACCTCGGTGCGTACCTTGCCAGATAGATCGGCTCCAGACCGTGTCTTCGTCTGCGATCTGCTCCTCGACCGTCCATCGCACGTCGGGGAACGCCGCAATCCAGCTTGCTAGCCACCGCCGGAGTCCTTCGCGGCCTGGACCCATCCCCGGCGGTGGTTCGTCCTCGATGTAGTCAGCATGGAAGATCTCGTCAAGAGCGGCCAGGTTGTGTCTGGTCAAGACCTCATCAGTCAGTCGCTGGAGTTGCGCCGTATTCGATTCCGTGGACATTGTCGTCTCCCTGCAGCTCAGCGGAGTAACGGCTTATGGCCTTTTGTGAACATGCAAACTGCTGTCCCGGGAAGGCGGCCAGCCCTCGCCGATGCGGACATTCATAGCCGCAATCCGATCACGCAGCACGTGCCGGGCGGGAGGCGCTTCCTACTGGCTGGTGATCACCGACACGGATCCGTGCGCCATGGTGTTGGTGACGTAGATACGGGTGCCGCTGGGGCTGACCGCCACGCCCCACGGGTAGCAGAGACCGTGGACGGTGGCAGTGACATGCCTGGTGGCCGTGTCGATCACCGCCACGCTGCCCCCGGAGGTGGAGCTTGGGTACTCATTCTGGGTGATGTACGCGCGGGTGCCGTCGGGGCTGAACACCACCCCGACCGGGCGCTGGCCGACGTGGATGGTGGCCGTGACCCGGCTGGTGGCGGTGTCGATCACCGACACGGTGCGCGAGTAAAGGTTCGTGACGTAGGCGAGCGCCCCGCGGGGGCTGAAGGCCACACCCTGTGGGCTGCTGCCCACGGTGACGGTGGTTATGACGCGATCAGTGGCCGTGCTGATCACCGCCACGCCGCCCGGGTAACCATTCTGGGTGACGTAGGCGAGTTTGCCGTCGGGGCTGACCGCCACCTGGCCCGGGTTGACGCCAACGGGGATGGTGGCCGTGACATGGCCGGTGGCGGTGTCGAACACGAGCACCTGGGGATTACCAGCGCTGACGACGTAGGCGCGGGTGCCGTCGGGGCTGACGGCCACCCCGAGCGGTTCACCGCTGGGGACGGCGAAGGTGCCGGTGACGTGGTTCGTGGCGGTGTCGATCACCGACACGCTGCTTGACGCAAGGTTGGTGACGTAGGCGCGGGTGCCGTCGGGGCTGACGGCCACCGAGGACGGGTCGCCGCCCACGGCGATGGTGTCGGTGACGTGGTTCGTGGCGGTGTCGATCACCGACACGCTACCCGGGACACTTTCGTTCGCGACGTAGGCGTGTTTGCCGTCCGGGCTGACCGCGACCCCGATCGGGTACTGGCCGACGCGGATGGTGGCGGTGAGGGAGTATCCGCCGCCAGCCCAGGCGGGGGCAGCGGCCAGGGTGCTGGCAGCGCAGGCAGTCAGGGTGAGTGACAGAGCTGCCACCCGTGCCCGGCGCCGGCCTCGCTGGCGCGGCTGGGATAGTGGCTGGAGCGTGCTGGCCTGGCTGTTCATCAGTGCTCCCCCGCGGGTGTCCCCTGGCCGGTTATGGTTACTGAGAATAACCAACTCGTGGCATTCAGTATCGACTTTGAGTGTGCGCAGCCAGTTCGGCTACGTCACGGCCGCACGAGGCCTGCCGGTGCCCGCCAGCGCCACCGGGCATGTTCCGCTGGGCCAGCAGAACGTTTCTCCTGGGCGGGCTGATGCTCACCCCGGGGGAGCGGCGATGTCCGCCACCGCCGCCCGGACCACCTGGACCAGGTCCCCCGGGGCGATCTCGATCTCCAGCCCCCGGCGGCCCCCGCTGCAGAAGATGGTGCCGAAGCCGAGGGCTGAGGAGTCGATCACCACGGGCAGCCGCCTGCGCTGCCCGAGCGGGGAGATGCCGCCGACCACGTAGCCCGTGGCCCGTTCCGCGTCAGCCGGGTCGGCCATGGCCGCCTTCCGGCCGCCCGACGCGGCGGCCAGCGCCTTGAGGTCGAGCCGGCTGCCCACCGGGATCACGCCGACCGTCAGCACGCCGTCCACCTGGGCGACGAGGGTCTTGAACACCCGCTCTGGCGCGACGCCCAGGACGTCGCTGGCCTCCTGGCCGTAGCCGGCCCGCCGGGGGTCATGCACGTACACGTGAACCGTGTGCGCGATGTGCTGCTTCGCAAGCAGCGCCGTCGCGGGGGTGCCACGTCCTGCCACGGTGAGCAACTCTAGACGCAGCCCCGGGCTGGCGGCCGCGCCGGTGCTGACCCGCCCCGCCGGTGCTGACCCGCCCCGCCGGTGCTGACCCGCCCGCGGGTGTGCTGACCCGCCCGGGCCGGCTACCCGGGCTCGTACCCGGCGGGCACCCCGATGGCCGAGGCTTCCGGGCCGAACGAGCTCACGTAGCCCGGATGCACCTCCGTCCACAGGTTTCCCGGCGGCCCGGGCGCGTGGTTCAGGTGACTGGCCAGCGACTCCAGGCAGACGTGCCAGCCCGCCGCGTCCCGGGCCGCCTTACCGAGCTCGCCGAACGTGTCCAGCAGGGTCAGCGTGCAGCCCGCGCCGCGGGCCGCGATCTCCAGCCGGATCACGTCCGGGCCCCAGCAGAATTCCAGCAGCGCAGGCGGTTCGCAGGCGATGACCTCACCGCCGAAGTCCGGGCCGCGGCCCTGCGGGTCGCAGAACGTGAGCGGGGCGCCTGCCACCCAGTCGCCGGTGATCCGCTGCGGGAACCAGGCCTCCAGGTGCCCGGGCTCGGTAATGGCCTGCCACACCCGCGGCACGGGATGGTCCAGGTCCCGGGTGAAGCGCAGCCGCCAGCGCGGGCCGGCCTGCTCCAGTGTGCCCTTCATCAGCGTGTCCTCCCTTGCCCGCCGTCCGGCCCGGGCTGATCCCGGGCCATGTCGCCGAGGTGCGCCTCCAGCCGGTCCAGGCTGGCATCCCAGGCCCAGCGGTAGGGGGCCAGCCAGGCGTCGAGGTCGCGGAGCGGTTCCGGCCGGAGCCGGTACAGCCGCCGCTGCTCGTCCACCCGGGCCTGGACCAGCCCGGCCTCGCGCAGTACCCGCAGGTGCTTGGACACCGCGGGCTGGCTCACCGCCAGCGCCTCGGCGAGTTCACCGACCGACCGTTCGCCGTCCCGGACCAGGTCGAGGATCCGCCGTCGGTGCGGCTCGGCCAGCACCCCGAACACCGTGCTCATGACCCCATAGTGCTTCTGCAAGCATATAACTGTCAAGGCATATAAGGGGCGCGAGAAGAGCGGGACGCTGGGTGCGGGGGTGGGCACCGGGAGGGGCTGGTGGCAGGGTGGGAGCGTGGACTACGTACTGGCGCAGGTGAACATCGGGCGGCTGCGGGCCCCGCTGGACAGCCCGGAACTCGCGGGCTTCGTGGCCGCGCTGGACCCGGTCAATGCGGCGGCGGACGCCGCGCCCGGGTTCGTGTGGCGGCTGCAGACCGAAGACGGTAACGCCACCGCAGTACGGGCGTTCGAATGGGATGAGGCGGGCAGTGCTGGCGTGATCGTCAACCTGTCGGTCTGGGCCTCACCCGGGGCGCTCGCCGCCTTCGTCTACTCTGACGCGCACCGCGCCGTGCTGGCGCGGCGCAGGCAGTGGTTCGAGCGGATGACCGAGGCGTATACCGCGTTGTGGTGGATACCCCGCGGGACCGTGCCGGGCACGGCCGAAGCCGAGGACCGGGTGCGCCGGCTGCGGGCGCACGGCCCGGCCCCGGAGGCGTTCACCTTGCGGGTGCTGTTCCCGCCGCCGGGCGGGGACGGTGCGCCCCGGCCCGGCCGGGAGGACTGGACCTGCCCGGTCTGACTCCGCGGCGCCCGCGGCCACCAGGCGCGCGCCGGATGAAACTCTCAGCCTGTGGTGTAGCGGCGCAAGCCCAGCGCGTACTCGCAGCCGGCTCCCATGCCCGTGTAGCCGGCCATGTTCCGGAGGAACTCGTCCGGGTCGAAGTCGCGGCCCAGCCCGTCGAGGTAGGCCTTGTGCTCGCGCAGCGAGTCCACCCCGGCGGCGATCGTGCCCGTCACGTCCACATAGTGGGTGGGATCCGCCACGGCGGCCACCCAGACCTCGGTGGCGCCGCCCCAGGCCGGCCCGGCGTCGGTGAACACCCAGGGGTTCGCGGCGTCCCGGACGGCGTCCAGCACGGCCAGCCCGACCGCGCGGTGGTCGGCGTGGTTCACCATCCCGCTCTCGCCCCAGGTCAGGTCGAAGTTCATGGTGATGACGATGTCCGGGCGCTGTTCACGGAGCACCGCGGCCAGGTCGCGGCGCAGCGGCAGGCCGTACTCCAGCAGGCCGTCAGGATGGTCCAGGAAGCGCACCTCGTGCACGCCGACCACGGCAGCGCTGCGCCGTTCCTCGTCCTCGCGCAGCGGCCCGACCGCGTCCGGCGCCATCCCCTGGATCCCCGCCTCGCCCCGGGTCGCGAGCAGGTAGGCGACGTGCTTGCCCTGGCCCGTCCACCGGGCCACGGCAGCCGCCGCACCGTACTCCAGGTCGTCGGGGTGCGCGACCACCGCGACTGCCCGGTTCCAGTCTTCCGGCATAGGCTCCATCGGCACGCCCTCCCGCGCTCCCGCCCGCCGGCCGCTCAGCCGGGGACCTGGTCCTCAGCCAAGACCTTCCGGATCACGGCCGCAAGCTCCGCGGGCCAGATCACCTCGGCGGTCGAGTCCAGCTCGGCCAGCGTCCACCAGCGCCAGGCGGCGATCCCGTCGGCGGCGTGCATCTGCGCCACGTCCCCCAGCGCGCGGCCCGGCTGGTCGGTGCGGGCCAGGAAGTGACGCTCGTGCTGGCGTACCAGGCGGCCGCCATGCTCCATGGTCAGGCTGCGCTCGAGTACCTCGCGGCCGAGCGCGATGTCTGTCCAGCCGGTTTCCTCAGCCAGTTCCCGGACGGCGGCGGCGGCGTAGTCCTCGGCGGGCTCCAGCCCGCCGCCGGGCGTGGTCCAGTGCCGGCCGTTGGGCAAGGGATCGTCGTACCGCATCAGCAGCACCCGGTCGCCGGGGTCGAGCAAGATCACCCGGCCCGCGTGCCGCTCGGGCAGCCGGGCATCCTGCGCCGTATCGGGTTCAGCCACGCCGTGCATTCTAGGTCCGGTCCGATGCTGCACCATTCGGGCAGGTGGCCGGGTCGCTAGTGTGGTGAGGATGGCTACTCACGTCGCGTTGCTGCGCGGAATCAATGTTGGCGGCCGCAACAAGGTTGCGATGGCGGACCTGCGCGAGATCATGACGTCCCTCGGGTACACGGACGTAGCCACCTACATCCAGAGCGGCAATGCGGTGTTCAGTACGGATGAGAAGGACACCGCGACCGTGGCGGCCGCCATCGAGAAGGCGGTCGAGGACCGGGCGGGCGTGCGCTCCGCGGTCCTGGTGCTGACCCGCGCGGAACTGGCCCGGATCGCGCGGGACAACCCGTATCCGGACGAGCCCAACCTCAAGCTGGTGCACGTGGTGTTCCTGCCCGCCGGGCCGGTCCCGGAGATGATCGCCAGCGTGGCCGCGGCCCAGGACACGGTGGCGCAGAAGGGGAGCCGGGACACGGCCCAGTACGTCGGGCGTGCCCTGTTCCTGCACACGCCGGACGGTTTCGGGCGCAGCGAGCTGGCTACGCTGCTGACCCGGGCGGCCCGGCCGCTCTCGAAGCAGGGCGCGGGCACGGCCCGGAACGCCGCCACCGTGCGCAAGCTGCTCGACATGTGCGGGATCCCGGACTGAGCGACTGGGCCTGAACCCCAGGTGGCACCCAGTCCTTCTGGATGAGAACATCAGCTAATGGCTACAGCGACCACCCCCGCGCCCGGCCGCATCAGGATCGGCCAGCCCCGCGGGCGGTGGGTTATCGCGGCCACCGTGCTGGGGTCGAGCATGGCCATGCTCGATGCCACGGTGGTCAACGTGGCCCTACCGACCATCGGCCAGCAACTGCACACCTCCCTGGCCGGGCTGCAGTGGGTGGTGATCGCCTACACCCTCACGCTGGCCGGGCTGATCCTGCTGGGCGGGGCGCTCGGTGACCGGTTCGGCCGCCGCCGCGTGTTTCTCATCGGCGTGACCTGGTTCGCGCTCAGCTCGGCCCTGTGCGGCGTGTCGCCCGGCATCGGCGTGCTGATCGGGGCCCGGGCGCTGCAGGGCATCGGCGGGGCCCTGCTCACCCCGGGCTCGCTCGCCATCATCCAGTCCTCGTTCGCGCCCGATGACCGGCCGCGGGCCATCGGGGCCTGGTCCGGGCTGGGCGGCGTGGCCGGCGCGCTCGGCCCCTTCCTCGGCGGCTGGATCGTGGGCTCGATCGGCTGGCGCTGGATCTTCCTGCTCAACCTGCCGCTCGCCGCGGCGGTGATCATCGTGACCATGCGGCATGTCCCCGAGAGCCGCGACCCCACCGCCCAGGGCCGGTTCGACATCGCCGGGGCGGTCCTGGCCGCGCTGGCCCTGGCGGGCATCACTGACGCGCTGATCGAGGCGCCCTCGTCCTCCCTGCTCGCCTCCGTGGTGCCGGCTCTCGCGGGGGTGGCCGCCGGGGCCGCGTTCGTCCTGCTGGAACGGCGGCGCGGCCGGCACCCCGAGCGTGTCCCGCCGATGCTGCCGCTGGGGATTTTCTCCTCCCGGCAGTTCACGTCCATCAACCTGATCACGTTCGTCGTGTATGGGGCGATGGGCGCGGTGTTCTTCCTGCTCGTGCTCGACCTCCAGGTGGTCGCGGGCTTCACGCCGCTGCAGGCCGGGATCTCGCTGCTGCCGTCAACCGCGGCCCTGCTGCTGCTGTCGTCGCGGGCGGGCGCGCTGGCCCAGCGCGTCGGGCCGCGCTGGCTGATGACCGGGGGGCTGCTGGTCGCGGCGGCCGGACTGGCCCTGCTGACCCGGATCGGGCCGCACCCCTCGTACGTGGCCGACGTGCTGCCCGCCGTGCTGCTGTTCGGCGTGGGCCTGTCCATGACCGTGGCCCCGCTCACCGCCACCGTGCTGGCCAGCGCGGATGAGCGGCACGCGGGCGTGGCCAGCGGGGTCAACAACGCCACGGCCCGGGCCGCGGGGCTGCTGGCCGTGGCGGGCCTGCCCGCCGCGGTCGGGCTCAGCGGCAACGCGCTGCACGTGGCGGCGTCGCTGAATCACGGGTTCCACGAGGCGATGCTCATCTGTTCCGGCCTGCTGGTCCTGGCCGCGCTGGGATCGGCGCTGCTGGTCAACAACGATGTGCTCCGCCCGGCGTCCGGGGAGCCGGTGGCCGAGCCGGAATGCCTCACGACCTGCGCGGTCGGCGCACCGCCGCTGGAACCCGGGCCGCAGGCGCCGGGCCTGCGCGTGCGCGCCGCGCCAGGCGGAGACGCCCACTAAGCTTGCAGTTCCCTGAGTGTCATTCAGTCTTGAAGGCACAGTCGTTCCATACGGAGAGTCCCCGCGCATGCACTGGTCACAGATGTTCATCCCCACCCTGCGGGAGGACCCGGCGGACGCGGGAGCGCCGAGTCACCGGCTGCTGCTGCGCGGGGGTTACATCCGCCAGCTGATCGCCGGGCACTACTCACTGCTGCCGCTGGCTGTCCGGGTCCGGGCCAAGGTCATCGACATCATCCGGCAGGAGATGAACGCGATCGGCGCGCAGGAGGTCCTGCTGCCCGACATGCACCCGGCCGAGATCTGGGAGCGCAGCGGCCGGTGGGACATCATGGGCGAGGAGATGTTCCGCCTTACCGACCGGAAGGGTGCCCGGCTCGCGCTGGCCATGACCCACGAGGAGATCTTCGCGGTCCTGGCTGCCGAGCTGAACTCGCACAAGCAGCTGCCCCAGGCCTGGTACCAGTTCCAGACCAAGTTCCGGGACGAGCCGCGGCCCCGGGCCGGGCTGATCCGCACCCGCGAGTTCACGATGAAGGACTCCTACAGCTTCGACCTGGACCGGGTCGGGCTGGATGCCGCCTTCGACCGGCACTACGGCGCTTACCTGCGTATCTTCGAGCGGCTCGGGATCCCGGCCATCCCCGTGGAAGCCTCCAGCGGCACCATGGGCGGGAGCGACTCCACCGAGTTCATGTGCCCCTCGCCGTCCGGTGAGGACCTCGTCGTGTACTGCCCGGGCTGCAAGTACGCGGCCAACATCGAGAAGGCCACGTCACGGCTGGCCGACCTGGCCGATGGTCCCGGGCTCGACACCCCGGAGCGGTTCGACACCCCGGGCGTGCGGACCATCGAGGACCTGGCCACCGGATACGACGCGCCCGCCACGCGGCAGATCAAGACGCTCGTCTACGTGCTGGACGGCCAGCTCACGCTGGTGCTGATGCGCGGCGATCACGCGCTCAGCGAGCAGAAGCTGATCGACGCCACCGGCGCGGCCGTGGTCCGCCCGGCCCAGCCGGAGGAGATCAGGGAGGCGCTCGGCGCGCTGCCCGGCAGCCTGGGCGCGGTCGGGGTCAGCGGGCTGCCGATCATCGCGGACCGCGCACTGGACGGCCGGCGCGACATGGTCACCGGAGCCAACGTCAACGACATGCACCTGCGTGGCGTGGAGGTGGCCCGGGACATCGCCGTGGGCCAGTGGGCCGACCTGCGCGAGGTCGCCGCGGGTGAGGCCTGCCCGCAGTGCGGGGAACCGCTGGAGCTGATCGAGGCCATCGAGGTCGGGCACATCTTCAAGCTGGGGGACCGGTACTCGAGGACGTTCGGCGCGACCGTGCTCGGCCAGGATGGCAAGGCTGTCCCGCTGATCATGGGCAGCTACGGGATCGGGGTGGAGCGCGCAATGGCCGCCATCGTCGAATGCCACCATGACGAGCGCGGCATCGTGTGGCCGCTGAACGTGGCGCCCTTCACCGTCGTGGTGACCGTGGCCCAGTCGGAGGACGCCGAGGTGGCCAAGGCAGGAGCGGCCCTCTACGACCGGCTGGCCGCGGCCGGCTTCGAGGTCATCATCGATGACCGGGCCGAGCGGGCCGGGGTGAAGTTCCGGGACGCCGAGCTCGTCGGCATCCCGTACCGGGTCACCGTGGGCAAGCGCGGGCTGGCCGAGGGCATGGTCGAGCTGACCGAGCGGGCTACTGGTGAGACTCGGAAGGTCGGGCCCGACGAGGTGGCCGCTCAGCTGGGTGCCCTGACCGGGAAGGGCTGAGCCTCGCACGGTTCCGGGTGGCCAGCAGGCTCGTCACCGTGACCACGGCCAGCACGCCGCCGATGACGCACAGCGACATCCAGGTGGTGATGTGCGGGATCGGCACGGGCCCGGCCCGGTGCACCCCGGAATCGGCGAGGGCCTCGGCGATCAGCTTCACCCCGATGAACGCCAGGATCGCGGACAGCCCCGCGCTCAGGTGCACCAGCCGGTCCAGCAGCCCGCCGATCAGGAAGTACAGGTGACGCAGGCCGAGCAGGGCGAACACGTTCGCGGCCAGCACCAGGTAGGGATCGCGGGTCAGGCCGAACACCGCCGGGATGGAGTCCAGCGCGAACACGAGGTCCGCGCCGGCGATCGCGGCCACCAGGACCAGCAGCGGGCCGTGGGGGTGGTGCACCAGCCGCCGGCCAGCCCGCGGCGCAGGACCTTCGGCCCCGGTATCCGGGGCGCCGGGCCTGCCGGGTCCGGGGCGCCGCCGCGGCCTGCCGGGTCCGGGGGGCCGCCGTGGCCTGCCGCCATCCGCACCGCGGTCACGAGCAGGACCGCGCCGAAGATGTACAGGACCCAGTCGAAGCGGCTGAGTGCGGCCGCGCCTGCCGCGATGAACACGGCCCGCAGCAGCAGCGCGAGGCCGATCCCGGCCAGCAGGACCCGGCTGCGCAGCCGGGCCGGTATCCCGGAGCCCCCGATCAGCAGGACGAACACGAACAGGTTGTCCAGCGACAGGCTGTACTCGGTCAGCCAGCCCGCGTAGAACTGGCCCGAAGCCTTCGGGCCGGCCACCGCGGCGAGGGCCAGGCCGAACAGCGCGCCCAGCGCGACGACCCCCCCGGTCCACAACGCCGCCTCGCGCAGCCCTGGCTCCCGGCCATGGCTGCGCGAGGCGTGAATCACATCGGCCGCGGCGACCGCGAGGACCACCGCGAGCACGACCATCCATAGCCACAACGGCACATGGAAGGCGTCGTGCATCACGAGGGCTCCTCTCGGGGGATCAGCGTGGCCCCGGCCCGGCTCCGGCCGTGGCCAACCGCAGGGCGCCGAACTGGGCCGCCCGGTCAAAGTCGGCCGGGGTGAGCAGCCCCGCCAGCTCGCCGCTCGGGCCCAGGACCAGGGTGTGTCCCGCGGTATGCAGGGCGGCCGGGCTGGCCGGCCCCACGCTCACCCGGGCCTGCAGCTCCGTCAGCGGCTCATCCAGGGTGGTGAACGTCAGGTACGCGGCCGGGGTGGCGACCTGCGACAGGCGGGTGCCTGCCCGTAGGCCCGCGGGCACCGCCATCAGCTGGCTCGGCGTCACCAGGCCGGACAGCTGGCCGTCGAAGTCCCGCACCGGGTACGCGGTGGCGCCCAGCCGGGCCAGCCCGTCCCCGCCGTCTTCCGCCAGGAAGGCCTCGACTGTCTGCCAGCCGCGGGCGGTCGGCGCGAGCCCGCCATCGGGCGGAAGGATGTCACGGACGCGTACCCCGGCCAGCTCATCTGAGGGACGCACCTGGCTGGCCCCGGCCCGGGAGGCGCCGATCATCAGCAGGCCTATCAGCGCGAGCCAGAGGCCGGCCAGATGGCCGAGCACCAGCGCGGTGAAGCCGGCCACGGTCAAGATCGCGCCACTGACCTGGCCGAACCGCGCCGCGATCAGGCCCGCTCGGGTGGAGTCGCCCGAGCGCGCCCACGCCAGCGCTCGGACGATCCGCCCCCCATCCAGCCCCGCTCCCGGGATCAGGTTGCCCACGCCCAGCAGGCCGTTGATCCAGGCTGCAGCGGCGGCCACGGTGGCGATCAGCAGGCCGGCGCCGAGCATCGGCAGGAAGACGGTCCCGGCCACCCCCACCAGGCCCAGGACCAGGCTGGCCAGCGGGCCGGCCGCGGCGACCCGCCACTGGGCGCCAGGGCCGGGAAGCTCCTGCTCCGCGGCAGAACCGGGCTGCGGCGCCCGGCCGTGCCGCAGACCGCCGGACATGCCGACGATGACCGGCACGCTGAGGCCGTAACGGCGGGCCACGATCGAGTGCGCCAGCTCATGCGCGACCATGCTGCCCAGCAGGACGACGGCCACGCCCACCGCTGCCGCCAGGTAGCCGGCCACCGACCGGCCCGGGTCAGCCACGGGCAGCGTGAGCGCGCCGAAGCCGGCGGCCAGCACGCCGAGCAGATACGCGCCGGGGGTGAGAGTGACGGGGATCCCGGCGATGCGGAAGAGGTCCCCGCGGCCAGGATCCGGGGAGGGTCCGGACGGCCCGGCAGCCTCCCGCTGCCGCGCGGGCGGGCCGGCGGGCGCGCGCGACGGCGGATGAGTCATGGTCACTGCGGTCTCCTCGTGGCGCCAGGGTCAGGCTCATCGGGCGCCTGCCCCCACTATCCATTGCCGGGACAATGCCGTCATCGTGCGCTACCGGCTAAGATCACCTCCATTAGCTTGCCGGTTCCCGGCAATTTTCAGGTGTGCGAGGAGCGGCCGGGATGAGTCCGCGTGATCATGGCGCACCAGACGGGGTGACCACCGCTGACGGGACTGCCCCGGCTGACGGGACAGGTACAGCCCGCGGGCCGGGACCGTCCGGTGCCGCCCCGGACGATGCCGGGCCCATCGACCTGGATGCGATCGCCCGTGCAGCGAGCCGCGAAGCGGGCGGCGTGCCCCCGGACCTGCTGGCCGGGTACCTTCCCGCGGCGGCGGACGCGGCCCGCACCGGCCGCCGCCTGGCCACCGTGGAACTCGCCCAGTACGGCCGGGCGGGGGAGCGGGCCGCGGAGAGCGGCGTGGCCCTGCGCGGCCTCGTCAACCTGTACCTGTCCGCGACCTGGCGGTTGTGGCGGGAGGTGCCCGGCCTGGCCGATCTGCGGGCCGCCGGGCTCGGCGTGCTGCGGGCCGCCGACGACGCGGTGGCGGCGGCGGCTGAAGGCTTCGAGCGGGCTCATCTGTCGATCGCCCGCCGCGAGGAGGCCGAGCGCCTGGAGTTCACCGACGACCTCCTGTCCGGCCGCGATGCCGCCGGCCTCCTGGTCCGTGGCGAGCGGCTCGGGCTGCGGCTGGCCGGGCCGCATCTGGTCGTGCTGGCCGAGTACGCGGCGGGGGTGCGGGCAACCCGGCCGCTGGGCAAGGACACCGACCGGCTGGTCGCCGAGGCGGCCGCCCCGGCACCCTCGCTGACCATCACCCGGGGCGGGCGGCTCGTCGCGGTGACCGGGGTGAGCGACGGCGGCGAGGCGAGCCGGGTCGCCGTGGCGCTGGCCCGGGCGCTGGCGCGCAGCCACCCGGACCCGATCCCGGACGAGCCGCGGCCCTGGCGGGTCGCGTTCGGCCGCGCCTACCCCGGGCCGGGCGGCGTGCGGCGGTCTTACGACGAGGCGGGCGACGCCCTCGACGTGGCGCGGCGCCTGAGCATGCCCGACCCGGTGGTGGACGCGTCTGACCTGCTCATATACCAGGTCATCCTGCGTGACCGGGCGGCCATCACGGACCTGGTCAGCGCCCTGCTCACGCCGCTGGCGCGGGCGCGGGGCGGCGCCGGGCCGTTGCTGGCCACGCTGGCTGAGTATTACGCGTCCGGCGGGGTCGCCGCCGAGGCCGCCCGCCGCCTGCACCTGTCCGTCCGGGCCGTGACCTACCGGCTGGCCCGGGTCAGGGAACTCACCGGCCAGGACCCGGCCGACCCGGCGCAGGGACTGGCGCTGCGGGTGGCGGTCATCGGTGCCCGCATGCTCGACTGGCCTGCCGTGGAGCTGGACACCTGACGCCCGCGGCCCCATGGCGGGCCTGGGCCTGCGGTCCGGGGGGCAGGACGCAACGAGCCCGCCGCCCCGGGAGGGCGGCGGGCTCGTTCAGGCTGGGTCAGCTCTGGTTGTCGCTGTGCTCCTGCTCGTGGTCGTGGTCGTGCTGGTCCTGGGCGATGCTCGCCCGCACCTCGTCCATGTCGAGCTCCCGGGCCTTGGTGATGAGCTCCTCCAGCGCCTGCTCGGGCAGCGCGCCCGGCTGCGCGTACAGGACGATGTTGTCCCTGATCACCATCAGCGTGGGAATGGACGAAATGTTGAACTGCTGGGCCAGCTCCGTCTCAGCGTCCGTGTCCACCTTGCCGAACACCGCATCGGCGTACTTCTCCGACGCCCGGTCGAAGACCGGCGCGAACATGCGGCACGGGCCGCACCAGGAAGCCCAGAAGTCCACCAGAACCATGTCTGCGCCGCCCACGACGGACTCAAAGTTCTGGCCCGTCAGTTCGACCGTAGCCATGGAGTGTCTCCTCGTCTCGACGGGCACCCGCTGCCGGATACCCTCCAGGGTATGTAAACCGTGAGTGCCCGGGTCCCATTCCCCGGGGCTCCTGGCCGCGTCCCTTGGCGGTACTAGCGAACTCCGCCCCCAGGTTATGCCCGATGTGCCCGGTCAATGTGCGGCGCGCGGATCCCGGCCGGCAGGCTGCCCAGCGTGGCATCCGGGGACGTGCCCGGCTCATCGGCGGCACGATCCCGCGCTGGGGCGGTGGACACCGGTGCCCGGCTGCACCACCCGCAGCCCGTGCGCTCCGGCCCGCCTGGTGACCAGTCCCCGCTGGTGCAGTGCCACCTTCCACGCCGCCCGCTCGGATGCCACGAGGTGCGTGCGGACCAGCCAGATCCGGCTGCAGGCATGCTGCCGGGCCCGCGCCAGGGCCAGCGACAGCGCCGCGTCGACGCCCGCGGGGTCCCGCCCTCGCGCGACGATGATGCGTGGCTGCCCCGGGAAATATGCCTCGTACCCCTGCAAAACGGCTGGGTCGGGCCGGCGGCCCGGCGTGCCGAGCGGCCAGTAGTAGGCAAAGCCCCAGTTGCTGTTCAGGTTCACCAGGATCACGTCGCCGGGCGCGGCGTGCGCGGCGACGTAGCGGGCCTGATCGCGCACGTCCTCATTCACGATCGAGTGGATTCGCACGTACGGCTGCGCGCCGACGGTGAAGGCCACCGCGGCGGCGGCCGCCAGCATGGCGGCCACCCCGCCCTTCAGCCAGGGCCGCACGAGTGAGGCGAGCCCGACCACCCCGATCGCGGCGACCACGACCGTGATGGCGAACAGGAAGGTCGAGGTGCGCTCGTCGAGGAACGGGTACTTCTTCAGGGCGGAGAGGGCGAGCATCTCCGGCCACAGCGCGGTGACCGCGATCGCGGTCGCGGGCCTGCCCAGCCGGAAGATGGTGACCAGGCCGGCTATGAACAGCGGGATTCCCAGCCAGGCCGGCCCGAGGCCGAAATAGGCGTGAACGGCGCTGGCATGCGAGATCACGAATGAGCTGCTCGCCCGCAGGCCCTGAGCAGCCGGCAGGTAGAAGGCCGCCCAGTAGGCGGTGAGCCCGGGCACGACCGCGCGGGCATCGAAACCCTCGTAGACGCCGAGCATCAGGACCGCGGTGCCGGCGCCGGTCACGACCGCTTCCGCCAGCCGGCGCCAGGCGCGGCGCGCCAGCTGGACAGCGCACACGGCCCCGAACGCCGCGAGGCCCACGAAGGCGACGGTATGGCTGAGCAGCATGCCGCCCCAGACCGACACCGACAGGGCTGCCAGCCGCCAGCGCGACCATCCGCGTTCCAGCTGCGAGGTCAGCGCCAGCGTCAGCAACGCCATGCAGGCGTCCGCGGTGTACTGCTTCAGGTCGTTGCGCACGAGCATGGCGGGGGCGAGGAGCACCCCGATCCCGGCCAGCAGGCCGGCGGTGACCGAGGCGGCCTTCCATGGCCAGCCGATCCGGCGCGCGAACCAGTAGGCGATTATCACGGCAGCCCCCGCGAAGCCGAGCGGCAGCAGCCGGGCGGTCTGCGTGCCGCTGACGGTGACCACGCGCATCAGCGCAGACCAGCCGATCGGCGTGCTGGAGGTCGTCGCGGGCAGTTGCGACAGCGGGAACCGGGTAGTCACCGCGACCCAGGCTTCGTCGGTCCAGAACGGCCGCCTGAGCAGGTAGCCCACGTCGTGGACGACCAGGACGAGCAGCCCGAGCAGGAGCACGGCCAGCGCTTCCGCGCTGAGCCAGCGCCGGGTCACCGTTCGTAGCCGGCCAAGCGGTCCCGTGGCCTGGCCGGGCGCCGCGGGGGTTGCCCCCGCTGCGGACCCGGGCGCATCGTCGCCGGCACGCAACTGGTTGCGGCCCTGATCCGAGCCGGGGGAGGCCGGCACTTTCACGGTCGGCAGCTTACGGGAAAGTGCCGGTTTCCGGAGCCGCGCCGGGACCCGGCCCTGGCCGCGGCGGCCGGTACGCGGGCGGCGGGACGGAAACCGGCGTGGCTCTCCTCGTCATGCCCGCGCGCCGCGGCCCGGCACGCCCGCACGAGGAGAAGGCCGGACCGCGTATGCGGGAGCAGTCATCCCGGGCGCCGTGAGCTGGCGCCGCCCTCCCCCGTGAAGCTGCGGGCCTGGTCCAGGTCCCGGAAGGCCCGCATCGCGACGACCTGGCCCTGGCGCAGGGTGAGCACCAGATAATTCCGGTCGCTGCCCTGCCATGCGCGGTGCTGGTCGAGCCCGGCGGTATGGACAGTCACCCTCACCTTGTCGCCGCAGGAGCCGATCTCCTCCAGCTCCGTGTTCACGCCCTGCCTGGCCTGCCGGCCAAGCGCCTGCGCCAGCTGGTCGCGCCCGTGGCAGACCTGCGGCTGCGGATTTTCGAGACTGGGATCGAGATAGGTCCATTCCAGGTCAGGATGGACCAGCTCCAGCAGCCTGGTCACATCACCCCGGCCGTAGGCCTCATAAGCGCTGCGCACCAGAGCCTCATTCTCCTCAGACATAACCCCTCCTGGCCGTCGGTGAGATACCTGGCCGTCGGTGAGATACCTGGCGCTGGAAGGGGCCGGCGGCCCCCCGCCGCCAGGCGGTGCGCGCGCCGCAGCCGGTCCGCGGTCAGCGCGGCGGGGAGGCAGCACACAGCAGCGCGGCCGCTGGCACAAAACACCGGCGGCCCAGACCCGGGTGCCCGAAGCTCAGGCTCAACCGAACGGACGCACCCTGCCAGTATCCGCCCCGGCGCGGCCAGTATCCACTCCCGGCGCCCGGACGGGCAGGTGGGCCCGTGGCCGCCTACAGCACCGCCGCGTTCGCCCTGCTCTCGCGGCGCTGCCGGGATGCCTGCGGCCTGCCCAAGACCTCGACCGGCGAAATCCAGAAGTACGTACTGCGCGAACGGGGCTGGGCCGGATACCGCAAGCGCGTCAACTGATGCCGCGCCAGGACCCGCCGGAAGCGGCCACCTACCGGGCCTGGCGTCCTGGATCGATATCCGAGCCGCCGGCGTCGATCCACTTGGAGGTGGCCCGCGCCGGTGCCGTCCACCCGTCCATGGCCGCGAGCAACTCCGGCGCTGACGGCCCGGCCAGGATCATGTCGCGGTGATCCGGGCGGACGAAGCGTTCCTGGGTGGCGTGGTCCAGGAACCCCAGCAAACCGTCGTAGTACCCCAGCAGGTTCAGCAGCCCGGTCGGCTTGGCGTGCAGTCCCAGGTGGGCCCAGGTCACGACCTCGGCGAATTCCTCCAGGGTGCCCAGGCCGCCGGGCAGCGCGACGAACCCCTCGGCCAGCCCGGCCATCATCGCCTTGCGCTCGTGCATGCTGCCGGTCACGTGCAGCTCGGTCAGCCCGGAGTGCGCGACCTCGGCCTCCACCAGCAGGCCCGGGATCACCCCGATGATCTCCCCGCCCGCCGCGAGCACCGCGTCCGCCAGCGCGCCCATGACGCCGACGCGCGCGCCGCCGTAGACAACCCGGATCCCGCGGCCGGCCAGGATCCGCCCGAGGTCAGCGGCGCCTGCCAGGTACTCAGGGCGCCGGCCGGGATTAGAGCCGCAGAACACGCAGACCGATCGCATGCCCCCATCCTGGGGCACGCCGGGCCAGCCGGCCCACTGGTTGAGGTCAGGTTGAGGTCAGGTATCCAGCCCCAGCGTGAACGTGGGCTTGGGGGTCGTGGCGGGCAGCCGGTGCTCGTCACTGAGCCGCCGGATCGCGGTCCCGGTGGCCAGGAACTCGGTCGCGTGCTCACCCCACACGTGGTTGGAGACCGCGACGTTCACGCCGACGATGCCGGACGCGCGGGCGACGGTCGCCTCGGCCTGCATCCGGACCAGGGCCAGCTCGCGGGCCTCGTAGACGCCCTGGGTGAACTGGAGCATCTCCTGGTTCCGCCCGGCCTGGCGCAGCGCCTGCATGGCCGACTGGTGCGCGATGTGGTAGACGCAGGTGCCCAGCACGAACGCCACCGGCACGGCCCCCGCGGCCAGCAGCCGGAAGAAGTCCTGGGCGGACAGGTCCGAGGTGAACGCATGCCCGTCCGGGGCCCGGTGCGCACCCTCGCCGGCCAGCGCCCGGACCGCGGTGCCGGTGGCCACGAACTCCAGCACGTCCTGCCCCCAGGCGTACATCTGCATCCGCAGGTTGACCCCGACTATGCCGTCGGCGCCGAGGTGGTCGGCCTCCGCCCGCATCCGCACCATGGCCAGCTCACGGGCGTTGTACATGGCCTGGGTGAGGACGTCCAGCTCGGTGTTCTGGGACCAGCGGCCGACCTGCAACCCGACGTGGTAGATCGATGAGCCGACCACGAACCCCAGCGGCTCGAAGCCCGCCTCGCCCAGCAGCGCGTACTCCGACACCGAGAGGTCGGAGGTGAACACCCCGCCCGGCTCGGCTCCCGCGGTGTGCGCCAGGCGGCTGTCCGCGGCCTGGGGCTCCCACGTCGTGGTGTTGTCGCCCGGACCGCTGCCGAACAGGGGCATCTGTGTCTCCTTTGCCCGGACCGCGGCGCTGAATCGCCGCAAGTCAACCGGGGCTCAGCGTAGTGGCCGCCGGCCCCGGTGAGATGATCAATTACTCATCGTTGACAGATCGTGCGAGCACGGGCCGTTCACCGGCAGAAGGGGACACGGGCGCCGCGTGACACTCTTCTGCGTGCTGGGTGACGCCCACCTGGACGTCGTGGTCTGCCCGGACGGCCCGGTAGCCGAGGAGACCGACACGCCCGCGCGCACCTGGGTCGGTGCCGGGGGCCAGGCCGCCAACGTGGCCGCCTGGATCACGGCCCTCGGCGGGCAGGCCCGGCTCATCGCGGCCCGGGGGAACGACCTGGCGGCCCAGCTGGTGGCCACGGACCTCCGGGCCAGGGGCGTCGACCTGCGCGGGCCGGTGCTCGCGGGACCGACCGGCGTGGTGGTCTCCCTGTCCCACGACGGCGTCAGCCGGTCGATGCTCACCGACCGGGGGGTGGGCCCGCGGCTGGGCGAGGACACCCTCGACGGCAGCTGGCTGGCGGGCTGCGGCCTGCTGCACCTCCCGGCCTACAGCCTGGCCACGGCGCCGGTCAGCGGGGCGGCGCTGGCCGCGGCCGCCCGGGTCCCCCGGCTCAGCGTTGACCTGTCATCGACGGCCGTGCTGAATGACTACGGCGTGGCCCGGTTCCGGGCGCTGCTCGGCCGGCTCCGGCCCGACATCGTGTTCGGCACCGAGGCCGAGGCGGACCTGCTCGGGGATCTCGGCGGAACTGACCTGGCCGGCACCGATCTGGTGGTGAAGCTGGGCGCCCGCGGCGTGCGGGCGGGCGGCACCGAGTACCCGGCGCATCCGGTGGATGCGGTGGACTCGACCGGGGCGGGCGACGCGTTTGCCGCCGGATACCTGGTCGGCGGGGTCGCCGCGGGCCTGGCCGCGGCCGCGCGGGCGGTGGCCAAGATGGGAGCGATGCCATGAGGATCGACCCGCTGATGACGGACGAGGTCCGGGATGCGGTGGACCGCGGGCTGCCCGTGGTCGCCCTGGAGACGACCCTGGTCTCACACGGCTTCCCCGGCGGTGAGGGAGTCCAGGTCGCGCTGGCCTCCGAGGCCCGGGTCCGGGAGGCAGGCGCCGTGCCCGCCACGACCGGCGTCGTGGACGGCGCGCTGCGGGTCGGGCTCACCGAGCCCGACCTGAGGCGGTTCGCCAGCGCCGGTGCCGCGGCCCGCAAGGCCGGGGCCCGTGACCTGGCCGCCTGCCTGGTCCAGGGTGCGCTGGGCGCGACCACGGTCGGCGGCACGCTCGCCATCTGCCGGCTGGCCGGGATCCGGTTCATGGCCACCGGCGGCACCGGCGGGGTGCACCGCGGCTTTGCCGCCGTCCCCGACGTCTCGGCCGACCTGCCGCAGATCGCCCGCACCCGGGCCCTGGTGGTGTCGTCCGGCGTCAAGTCCATCCTCGACGTGGCGGCCACCGCCGAGCTGCTGGAGACCCTCGGCGTGCCGGTGCTCGGCTGGCGCACCCGCACGCTCCCGATGTTCTACAGCGCCGACGGTGGCCCGCCCGTGTCCGCGATGGTGACGGAAGCTGCCGAGGCCGCCCGCCTCGCCGCTGCCCACTGGCTCCTCAACGGCCCGTCCGGCCTCCTCCTGGCCCGCCCGCCGGATCCCTCGCTGGACATCGAGCCGATCCTCGCCGAGGCGGTCGGCCGGGTCCGCGAGCAGGGAATCCGCGGCCAGGGGGTGACCCCGGCGGTGCTGGACCTGGTGCACGAGCTCAGCGGGGGGCGCAGTATCGAGGTCAACCGGCAGCTGATCGCCGACAATGCAGGTCTGGCGGCGGAGGTAGCGGTCGCTTATGCGGGGCAGGACTGACCTACAGGGTCGCAACGGAGCGGAGAGAGAACCCATGCGTTTTGGCGTGTCACTGCCGGACCCGTCCGGACCGGACGCACAAGGCCGTCCACCACTGGACCAGGTGCGCGGCGCCTTGCAGCGCGCGGCGGACGACGGCTTCTCGTCCGCGTGGATCAGCAACATCTTCGGTCTCGACGCGCTGACCACACTCGCGGTGGCCGGCAGCCAGGTGCCCGGGATCGAGCTGGGCACCGCCGTCGTGCCCACCTATCCGCGGCACCCGGTGGTGCTGGCCCAGCAGGCCCTGACCGTGGCCGCCGCCACCGGCGGGCGGCTGACCCTCGGCGTCGGGACCTCCCACGAGATCGTCATCCGGGACATGTTCGGCTACGACTTCAGCAAGCCGGGCGGGCACACCCGGGAGTACCTGTCCATCCTGCGGCCGCTGCTGAACGGCGAGCCGGCCAAGGTGCGCGGGGAGCAGCTCAGCGCCGACATCACGCTGTCCACCCCCGGGCCCACGCCGGTCCCGCTCCTGGTCGCGGCGCTCGGGCCGCGGATGCTGCGGCTGGCCGCCGAGTACGCGGACGGCACCGTGCTGTGGATGACCGGCCCGGCCACCGTGCGGTCGCACATCGTGCCGACCATCACCGCCGCGGCGCGGGACGCGGGCCGGCCCAGCCCCCGGGTGGTGTGCATCCTGCCCATCTGCGTGACCAGCGACCCGGACGCGGCCCGGGCCGCCGCGGCCAAGGTCTTCGCCATCTACGGCCAGCTCCCGTCGTACCGGGCCATGCTGGACCGGGAGGGCGCGGCCGGCCCGGCGGACGTCGCGCTGGTCGGGGACGAGGCGGCCGTCGAGGCCCAGCTGGCCGGGCTGGCCGACGCGGGCGTAACCGACTTCGTGGCCGGTGAGTTCGGCCGCGGGGAGGACGCCGTGCGGACCCGGCGGCTGCTCATCTCGCTGCTCGGGACCTGAGCGGGGGTGGACGGGATGCCCTTCCTCGATCGCGCCGAGGCCGGCCGCCGGCTGGCCGGCCTGCTGGCGGGCCAGCCGGCGACCGGGCGGGGAACGGGCACGGTGGTCCTCGGCCTGCCCCGGGGCGGCGTCCCGGTCGCCTACGAGATCGCGCGGGCCCTCGGTGCCCCGCTCGACGTCATCCTGGTCCGCAAGATTGGCCTGCCCGCCCAGCCTGAGCTGGCCATGGGCGCGATCGGCGAGGACGGTGTCCGGGTCGTCAACGACGACGTGGTCGCGGCGGAGCACGTCAGCGACCAGCAGTTCGGCGGGGTGGAGGAGCGTGAGCGGGCCGAGCTGGCCCGGCGGGCGGCCCGTTACCGGGCCGGCCGCCCGCGGCTGCCGCTGACGGGCAAGAGCGCGATCGTGGTGGACGACGGGATCGCGACCGGCTCCACCGCGCGGGCGGCGTGCCAGGTGGCGCGGGCGCACGGGGCGGCCCGGGTGGTGCTGGCCGTCCCGGTCGCGCCGCGGGCCTCGATCGACGCGCTGGCCGGCGTGGCGGACGAGGTGGTGTGCGCGGAGGTGCCTGAGCCGTTCCTGGCCATCGGCCAGTGGTACCAGGACTTCGCGCAGACCAGCGACGAGGAAGTGGTGAACCTGCTGCGGCGGGCTGCCGGATCACAGCCGGACGGGGTGAAGCCCGGGCAGGAGGACCAGGCTCCCGCGGACCGCGACGTGATCGTGCTGGCCGGGAGGGTCCCGCTGCCCGGGCGGCTGACCGTCCCCGCCGGGGCGCGCGGCGTCGTGGTGTTCGCGCACGGCAGCGGCAGCAGCCGCAGCAGCCCGCGCAACATGTTCGTGGCCGGGGCCCTGCACGTGGTCGGGCTGGGCAGCCTGCTCTTTGACCTGCTCACCCCCGGGGAGGAAGCGGACCGGGCCAACGTGTTCGACATCGGGCTGCTGGCCGGCCGGCTGTCCGCGGCGACCAGCTGGCTGCGGGAGCAGCCCGGGCTGCGGCAGGCCCGGGTCGGTTACTTCGGCGCCAGCACGGGTGCGGCCGCAGCGCTGCGGGCCGCCGCCGAGCCGGGCAGCGGGATCTCGGCCGTGGTCTCCCGCGGCGGCCGTCCCGACCTGGCCGGTGCCTCGCTGGGCGCGGTACGGGCCCCCACGCTGTTGCTGGTAGGCGGCCTGGACGACCGGGTGCTCGAGCTGAACGAGTCGGCCCGGGCGCAGCTGACCGGGGTGAGCCGGCTCGTGGTGATCCCGGGCGCGGGCCACCTGTTCGCCGAGCCCGGGACGCTGGAGCAGGTGGCGTCCCTGGCCCGCGACTGGTTCCTGCGTTACCTGCGCGAGGACCGGCCCCCGGCGCGGTGATCACTGCCTGCGCTGGCGGGAAGTTGCGGGACGGGGGCGGCTCTTGCCGTCCCCGTCCCTTCCTATGTAACCGCGGCCGGGGGCGTGCCCGTCAGGGACGTGCGTCCGGTCCTGCCCCGGCCGATAGCCCTCTTCCTGGCGTGCGCAAAGGCCACGTGCACCCGGGACTTCAGCCGCCCCGGCGGGCAGCGTGCCCGCAAGCCGTAATTGAACGCGAAGACGCAGTAGCCGTGATTGGCCAGGATGGGCGAGGCGGCCCGCCAATTGTCATTCATATTGGCCAGCGTCCCGTGCACCAGTACCACCGGGTAAGGATGCGCGGCGGTAAGTTTGCAGGAGAAATTGTTGGCGCCCGGCGGCGGGGTCCGGGGGAGCTGAAGCCAGCCAGCGCGCCCGCGGGGCATCATCCGCAGGGCGGCACGTAGCGGCGGCCAGGCAGGTAGATTGCCCACTCGGCCCTGGTCAGCGGCTGCCCGGCGGTGGCGCACACCCCCGAGGCGGCGGCGCGGGCCATGGTGTCCCACAACCGGACAGTGCCGTCGGCGCTGCCGGCGGCGAGGGTGGCGCCCCCCGGGGCGAAGGCCACCGAGTACACCGCGTGGGCCGGCCCGGTAAGCGAGGCGTCCAGGGACGGCCGCGCCGGGTCCGTCACCCGCCACAGCCACACGGTGCCGTCGGTCACGCCGGCGGCCAGGGTGGCGCCGTCCGGGCTGAAGCTCACCGAGTACACGTAGCCGGCCGGCCCCGTGAGCGGGCGGCCCAGCCGGGCCGGCCGGGCCGGGTCAGCGACGTTCCACAGGCGGACGGTCCTGTCGGCGCTCCCGACGGCCAGGACGGCGCCGCCGGGACTGAACGCGACCGAGATGGCGTAGCTCGCCGGGCCCGCCAGCGGCGCGCCGATCCTCGCCGGGTGGGCCGGCTGGCTCAGGTTCCACAGCCGGGTCAGGCCGTCGGCGCTCGCCGCGGCGAGCGTGCGCCCGTCCGGGCTGAACGCCACCGAGAACACGTAGCTGCCCGAATCGCGCATGGTCGCGACCAGCCGCGGGTGCACCGGGTCGGTGACCGACCACAGCCGCACAGACCCGTCGTCGCCGCTGGTGGCCAGCAGCCGGCCACCCGGGCTGAACGCGGTGAACTCAACCAGGCCCTTCGCGGACGCCCGGACCGGCCGGCCGAGCGGGGCCAGCGGCCTGCCCTGGCCGGCCTGCCAGAGCTGCAGGTCCCCGTCGCTGTAACCGGCCGCCAGCGTGGTCCCGCCGGGGCGGAAGGCCACCGCGTTGACGATCGTCCCCGCGGGGCCGGGTGCGGCGGCGGCCGCCAGCCGCGTCCGGGTGACGGGGTCCCACAGCTGCAGGTCCGGGCCGCCCACCGCCAGCAGCCGGCCGTCGTGGCTGTAGGCGACGCTGTTCACCGCGCCGCCGGCGCGCAGCACCGGGGTGGGCATGACCCACGTCCGGACCCTGCCGTCGGCGTCCCCGGCCACGATGCGGCCGCCGCCATCCCAGGCCAGCGACGTGACCGGCTGCGGCTGGGGAAGTTCGGCGGCCAGCGCCCGGGTGCCCAGGTTCCAGACCAGGACCTGGTCATCGCTGCTGCCTGCGGCCAGGCTGCGCCCGTCCGGGCTGAACGCGACCGTGTTCACCCAGTCGGCGGCCCCGGTCAGGGTGGCTTCCCGGACCGGCCGGGCGGGTGCGGCCACGTTCCACAGCCAGACCTTGTCGTCCTGGCTCCCGGCGGCCAGCGTCCGCCCGTCCGGGCTGAAGGCCACCGCGTCGACCGTCTGGGCCGGGCCGGCCAGCGGCTGGCCCAGGACCCTCGGGCGCGCCGGATCGGCCACGTTCCACAGCCGGACGGTCTTGTCCGCGGTGCCCGCGGCGAGTAAGTCGCCGCCGGGGCTGAACGCGACCGCCTGCACGTAGCTCCCCGGGCCGGTCAGTGGCCGGCCCACCGCCTTCGGGTCGGCCGGATCAGCCACGCTCCAGAGCCGGACCGTGCCGTCGGCGCTGCCCGCCGCCAGCAGCGGCCCGCGGGAGCTGAAGGCCAGCGAGTACACCGTGTTCCGCGGGCCGGCCAGCCGGGCCAGCCGGGCGGGGCGGCCCGGGGCCCGCATGTTCCAGAGCGTCACGGTCCGCCCCGCCCCCGCGGCCGCGAGGAGGGAGCCGTCCGGGCTGAACGCCACCGCGTACAGCGGCTCCCTGCGGTCAGCGGCCAGCAGCGGGGCGCCGGCCGGGACGGGGTGACCGGGCCGGGCCACGTCCCACAGCCGGAGCGTGCCGTCCGCGGCGGCCACCGCGAGCAGGCGATGACCGGGGCTCAGGCTGACCGCCTCGACCACCCCCGCCGAGTCCGTCAGCCCGGCCTCGGCCGGGCTCCCGGAGGATTCCAGCAGGCTGGCCCGTGCGTCGGCGGTCGGCGCGATCCGGTAGGCGGCCAGGCTCAGCTGGGCCGCCAGGCCGGCGCTCTGCCCGCGGACCTGGTCGGCCTCGATCGCCACCTCGCGCGACTGGGCGGTGTTCCTGGCCGCGGTCGCGTTATCCCGCGCGCGGGTCGCCGCCTGGCGCTGCTGGAAGGCGTACCCGGCCAGCCCGATGGTCACCAGGACCAGCACGGTCAGCGCCGCGACGAGCCGGCGCAGCCGCCGCGCGCGGTTGCGGTCCGCGGCCTGCTGCGCGCGCTCCGCCACGATCCCCGCGTCCACGAACGCCCCGGTCAGGGTGCCGGCGCTGTCCCGGTTGACCGGGTCGGCGGCCCAGTCCCTGGCCAGCGCCAGCTGGCCGCCGCGGAGCAGGGCCGCCGGGTCCCGCCCGGCCTCGTCCCAGGCCCGTGCGGCGTCGCTGAGCCGCCGCCGTGCCCGCAGCCCCTCCCGGTTGGCGTCGATCCAGGCGTGCAGCAGCGGCCAGGCGGTGAGCAGGGCCTCGTGGGTGATCTGCGCCGTCTCGGCGTCCACGGTGATCAGCCGTTCCGCGACGAAGCGGTCGAGCACCTCGCCGGGGGACGCGGCCTCGCCGGGCCAGTCGCGCAGCTCGGCCAGCGGCACCGAGCTGCGCGTCTCCGGCGCGTCGTCGGCCACCCGGACCAGCCGCAGGAACAGCCGACGGGCGATATCCCGCTGGTCCTCGCCGAGCGCCCCGTAGACCTGGTCGGCCGTCCGCGCGATCGCGTGCCGGATGCCCCCGCTGGCCTGGTAATCGGCGACCGTGAGCCGCCCGCCACGGCTGCGCGACCAGGTGGTGAGCAGCGCATGGGATAGCAGGGGCAGGGCCCCGGCCTCGTGGGCGGCCCCGGACGGGCCGCTTTCGGGGGCGTGCGGCGCGAGGTCGCGCAGCAGCAGCTCGACCAGGCCGTCCTCCACGCCGAGCCGGGCCAGGCGGGCCGGCTCGACGATAGCGCTGCGTACCTCGTCCCGGGTCATCGGCACTACGACGACCTGGCGCTCCTGGAGCGCCCGGGCCAGCTCCGGGTACCGCAGCGCATGGTCGTAGAAGTCGGCCCGCAGGGCGGCCACCACCACGGCCGGGCCGGCCAGCGCGCACACGGCCGTGATGAAGCGCTGCTGCTCCGCCTCATCCCGGCACGCCGTGAATATTTCCTCAAACTGATCCACGACGATCAGCGGCCAGGGCTCACTGCCGTCCGGGCCGGTCCCGGCGGCCAGCCGGGGCGCCGCGCCCGGATCGCTGCGCAGCACCGCCTCGGCGCGGGCGATGTCTGCCGGGCCCGCCGGGCCGGCCGGGTCGAGGGCGGCCAGCTGGCGGGCCAGCTCGCGAAGCGGCGCCGCGCCCGGGGTGAAGAGGGCTAATCTGCGCTGGGGCCAGCCCGGCATCGACGGGATCAGCCCGGCCCGCAGCAGGGACGACTTGCCCGAGCCGGAGGGCCCGACCACAGTCAGCGGCACGCCGGGCACGGGAGCGGCGGTGGCCAGCCGGGCCAGGCGGGCGGTGAGATCTTCCCGGCCGAAGAACCACGGGGCGTCCTCGGGCTGGAAACTGGCCAGGCCCCGGTAGGGCGAGGTGGTGGCGGCCGGGCGGCGGCCGGGCCCGCGGCGGATCCGGTTGAGCGTGCTCATCCACTCGCTCAGCCGCTCCGGATCGGTCTCGCCGCAGGCCCGCAGGATCCTCGGCAGCAGCCCCGGCTGGCTCGGCGGCGGCAGATGGCGGCCCGCGAAGTAATCGCCCGCGGTGCTGGGCGGGATGCCCACCGCCCGGGCCACCTCCCGCACGGTCAGCGTGGCCCGCAGCCGGGCGCGCGTCAGCTCCCGGCCGAAGTCGGCCTGGGTGGTGATACGCCGGGGGTCCGGATGCCCGGCATCGGGCTGCTGCGGAACGTGCGGCTGCGGAGCAGCGGGCGGTGGCGCTGCCGCCTCACCCCGGGTCTTCTCATCGCACGGGCCAGCAGCCCCTGATCCCCCCTCGGCGGCCACGTCATCCCCCCTCTGGGTCGTCGGCCACGGGGCCGGCGATTGCTCGCCGCCCCGTGTCTGGATGACTCCTGGGGGACGTGGTGAGTTGACACCAGGCGCCGAATTAGTCAGATCGGCGGTGATGACCGGGCTGTCCGACCTTGTCCGAGGGTTTTCCGCCCCGCTGCGGGCGGCCGGGCCGCCCCGGACACTGGGCAGCGGGGCCTCCGCCCGGCTCTGGTGCGCTGGGGGTGGCCCCGGTGAGGGGTACGGAACGTCCCCGCGCCTGGCGCGGGCGCGGGGACACCCGTCCTGGTCCTGTCCGGCGAGCGGTAGGGGGTAGGGGACCGCCGGGCGGGACCAGGACAGGCCTGCCCGGAGCCGGCCAGTTCAGGGGCGGCCCGGCACCGGCTGCTCATCCCAGGCCCGCTGCAGCGCCGCGAGCAAGGTGTCCGCCGGCTGGGCGCCGGCCACCCCGTAACGGCGGTCGATCACGAAGAACGGCACGCCGGTCGCGCCCAGCCGGGCCGCTTCCCGGCCCTCGTCCGCCACCCGGGCGGCGTACCGGTGAGACAGCAGGGCCTCCCGCGCATCGCCCGGGTCGAGCCCGATCTCCCCGGCCAGGCCCACCAGGTCCGCCACCGAGAAGATGGGCCGTGCCTCACCGAAATATGCGGTGAAGAGGCGATGCCACGCCTCGGCCTGCCTGCCCTGGCCGTCCGCATAGGCGAGCAGCTCGTGGGCCAGTCCCGTGCTGCCGACCTGGTTGTCCAGGACATGGTAGGGACGCAGGCCCTCACTGTCCGCCAGGTCCTCGACCCGCCGGGTCATCGCGTCGATCTGCCGGTCGTCCAGGCCCTTCTTCCTGAGCATGTCGCGGACCGGCTCGCTGGATCCCGCAGGCGCGCCCGGGTCCAGCTGGAAGGAACGGCGGGTCACCTGCACCTCGCCGCGGTGCGCGAAACGCTCCAGCGCCGCCTCGAGCCGGTGGCTGCCCAGACCGCACCAGGGGCAGATGATGTCCGCCCAGACCTCGACCTGCATCCGAACCCTCCTGATCTCCGCTGCCGGCGACTGCTACAACGGGCGGGTTCGCGGAAGCCTTCCCGGCGCCTCTTCCAGCCGGGCGTCGGCCGAGGTAACGTGCAAGCGGGTCCCGGGCCGATGACCGACCGAAGAGCCACTGCAGAGGGTGCGAAGTGGCCGCGCAGGTTGGCCTTTGGCCGCGCAGACGTTCCCTCTTTGTCACCCCCCGGGGCCCGCCAGCTCACCCGCACGGTGCACTGTGCGGGGTGACCACGACGGCAGGATGGGCAGGCGTGAGCCGGGCGCACGACATCGGTGGCCAGACCGGGTTCGGCCCGGTCCCGCTGGGTGAGGACGGCCTGCCCTTCTGCCACGACTGGGAGGCCCGGGTCTACGCGCTGAATGGCGTGCTCCGGGCGCGGGGCCTGTACGGCCCCGATGAGTTCCGGGACGCGATCGAGCGGATCCCGCCCCAGGAGTATCTGGAGCTGAGCTACTACGAACGCTGGCTGCGTGCGATCGAGACGCTGCTGACCGACAAGGCCCTGCTCCCGGGCGAGCACGCGGCGGACGCGGCGCCCCGGCCCGGGCAGGAGAACGGGTGACCCTCCCGCCCGGCACCCGCGTCCGTGCCCGGCTGGCTGACCCGGACCACCACACGCGCCTGCCGGCCTACGTGCGCGGGCAGACCGGGGCCGTGGTCGAGGCGGCCGGGCAGTGGCCGCTCCCCGATGACCGGGCCCGGGGCATCACGCCGCCCCGGGTCGAGACCGTGTACTCGGTCCGGTTCCCGGCCGCCGCACTGTGGGGGAGCGGGACGCATTCGGTCGTCGTGGACCTGTGGGAGTCATACCTGGAGGAGGCCGGCTGATGGGAGCGGGGCACGCCGAGCAGCCGGCGGCCGTCCGGGTGCGCCGGATGGAGGAGCGCGTCCTGGCCGCCGGGCTGGCCACCGACGCCGAACTCGACGCCGTGCTGGCCCGGCTGTACGCGAGCGCCTCGCCGCTGAACGGGGCCCGGATGGTGGCCCGGGCCTGGTCCGACGCCGGTTACGCGGGCCGGCTCCTCGCGGACGGCAATGCGGCCGCGGCCGAGCTGGGCTTCGACACCGCGCAGGCCGGCAGCGGGTACCGGCTCAAGGTCGTGGCGAACACCCCCGGCACGCACAACATGATCGTGTGCACGCTGTGCTCCTGCTACCCCGTGTCCCTCCTCGGCCCGTCACCCAGCTGGTACAAGAGCCTGGCCTACCGCTCCCGTGCGGTCCGCGAGCCCCGTGCGGTGCTGGCCGAGTTCGGGCTGCTGCTCCCGCCGGGCACCGAGATCGTGGTCTGGGACGCGAGCGCCGAGAACCGCTACCTGGTCCTGCCTGCGCGCCCGCCGGGCACGGACGGGCTGGCCGACGAGGAACTGGCCGCCCTGGTCACCCGGAACGGGCTGATCGGCACGGCCGCGGTCTGAGCCGCGCCTACGCGGGGGTGCTGACCCATGACCCGGGGATGCACCCCAAGCGCGGCGTGGCAGCGCTTTGATGCGCTCCGCCGGGGTATGCCTGGATCAGGACAGCCGGGGCAGCAGCGGCCGCGGCGATCGCGGGGAATGTGGGGGGATCTGCCATGAAAGTGGCAACGACGGTGATCGCGGTAGGCCTGGTGGGCTTCATCATCCTCAACATCATCAACCGGGACGACATCATCCGCTACTTCAAGATGCGGCAGATGTGATCGCAATCCGCGGCTAATCGGGACTTCTCGGGTCGCGCCCGGCCGGGCGCCCCGCCCGGTAGCCCCGCCCCGCCCGCCGGGTGGCCGGTAGCCTGGCGGAGGCGAAGGGGATGATGCCATGACTACCGCCGCCGCCGTGGCCAGCCCGGTCGACTTCGAGACCTACGGTGACTACCGCGTGAAGGCCCCACCGCGCGCGGACGGTGCCTTCGTCCGCCCGCTGTACCCGTTCCAGGGCCGGGTCAGCGCGGACGGATCCACTGGCTACCCCGCCGAGGCGGGCCGCTATCACCTGTACATCTCGCTCGCCTGCCCGTGGGCGCACCGCTCGGCCATCGTCCGTGCGCTGCTCGGGCTGGAGGACGTGGTGTCGATGTCGGCCGTCGACCCGGTCCGGGACGGCCGCGGCTGGGCGTTCCGGGACGGCCCCGGGTACTCGCCCGATCCGGTGAACGGCTTCACCTTGCTCCGGGACGCCTACCAGGCCACCGAGCCGGGCTACGACGGGCACGTCTCGGTGCCCGTGCTGTGGGACAGGGAGGCCGGCCGGATCGTCTCCAACAACTTCCCCGACATCACCATCGACCTCGGCACCCAGTTCGGCCGCTGGGCCAGCCCGGCGTTCGATCTTTACCCGTCCGCGCTGCGCCCCGAGATCGACGCGCTCAACGAGCGGGTCTATGCCACCGTCAACAACGGCGTGTACCGCTGCGGGTTCGCCACCTCGCAGGAGGCGTACAACAGCGCGGTGGCCAGCCTGTTCGCCACCCTGGACGATCTTGATGAGCGCCTGGCCAGGCGGCGGTACCTGTTCGGCGACTCGATCACCGAGGCGGACGTGCGGCTGTGGGTGACCCTGGCCCGGTTCGACGCGGTGTACGTGACCCATTTCAAGGCCAACCTTCGCCGCCTGGCCGATTACCCGAACCTGTGGCCGTACGCACGCGACCTGTACTCGATCCCGGCGTTCCGCGGCACCACCGATTTCGATCAGATCAAACGGCACTACTACGGGACCCATCCGCAGCTCAACCCGCTGCGGATCGTGCCGGCCGGGCCCGTCCTGGACTGGGACGCTCCGCAGCAGCGGGCGGCCCTGGCTGGCGCTGTGACGCGCTGACCGGCGGAAGCTGGCCCGCCACGCCGGTCAGCGCGGGTCCTCAGCGCGCGTGCGCGTCACCCCGTGTCGCGGCGCGCATGATGTCCAGCACCGCTTCCTGCTCCGGGGTGGTGCCGCGGCTCATGGCCGGGGCGATCCCGTCCTGGTGCGCGATGAGCCGGATGTCCGGCTCGCCGTCCTCGGAAACCCGGGCCATGGCCCACCGGGAGAACAGCCGCCCGCCGGCCGGGCCGGCCGAGATCACCGAGAGGTTCTCGTGCCGCGGGTCACGCTCGATCCGGGTGAAAAGTGCCCGGACCGGGGCTTCCGCTCCCTCCAGCACCTGGGCGAACCAGCCGCCGTGGATCAGGAGGGCCCCCGTGATCTGCTGCCGCTTGTTGTTCGACCTCGCAGTGCTGAACAAGGTGCCGAATTCGGCCTTGCGCTGGTCAGCCGGGATCGTGTTGCGGCTGCGGTAGATCAGCCGGAAGGTGGCTTCCGGGCCCGGAGCCCCCGCACTGGAAGTTGCTTCGTCGCCCACGGCTTCTCCCGTTACACGTGTCACCGGCAAGACTTTGTCCAATAGTTGTTCATTGGTGACACGCGGAGGTCTCACTTTGGGACACGCAGGTCCCGGCGGCCGGGCTGGGCTGCCCTGATCAGGCGATCAGCTCGGCGTACAGCCCGGCGGTCTGCGCGGCGATGCCGTCCCAGCCAAACTCGGCCGCGGCCCGCTTGCGGCCCGCTGCCCCCATGGCCTCCGCCCGGGCCGGGTCGCCGACCAGGGTGCTCAGCGCCACGGCCAGGGCCGCCGGGTCGCCGGGCGGCACGAGCAGCCCGGTCTCCCCGTCGCTGACCACCTCGGGGATGCCGCCGACCCGCGATCCCACGACCGCCGTGCCGCAGGCCATTGCCTCGAGGTTGACGATGCCGAGCGGTTCGTACAGCGACGGGCAGGCGAACACCGTGGCGTGGCTGAGCAACTGGATGACCTCGGGCTTGGCCAGCATCTCCGGGATCCAGATCACCCCGGTGCGGGCCGCCTGCAAGCTTGTCACCAGCCCGGTCACCTCCGCGGCCAGCTCCGGCGTGTCCGGCTGCCCGGCGCACAGCACGAGCTGCGCCTCCGGCGGCAGGCTGGCGGCCGCCCGGAGCAGCACGGGAACACCCTTCTGCCGGGTGATCCGGCCGACGAAGATGACCACGGGCCGGGACGGGTCCACCCCGAACCGCCGCAAGACCCCGGTCCCGGCGTCCGGCGCGTACTCCCGGGTGTCGATCCCGTTCCGGATGACCCGGATCCGCCCGGGCGGCACCGCGGGGTAGGCGGCCAGCACGTCCTCCCGCATCCCCTCGGATACCGCGATCACCGCGGCCGCGGATTCGATCGCCACCCGCTCACACCAGCTGGACAGGGCGTAGCCGCCGCCGAGCTGCTCGGCCTTCCATGGCCGGAGGGGTTCCAGCGAGTGCACGGTCATCACGTGCGGGATGCCGTACAGCATCGAGGCCAGGTGCCCGGCCAGGTTGGCGTACCAGGTGTGTGAGTGCACCAGGTCCGCGCCGCCCACTGCGGCGGTCATGGACAGGTCGGTGGAGATCGTGGCCAGCGCCTGATTCGCCCCGGCGAGCAGGTCCCACGGCCGGTGGGCCACGGCCCCGGGCCGGTCCCCGCCCTCGCAGTGCACGGTCAGGTCGACCAGGCCCGCCAGCTCCCGGGCCAGGTAGGTGACGTGCACACCCGCCCCGCCGTACACCTCGGGCGGGTACTCCCGGGTCAGCAGGGCCACCCTGAGCCGGTCCGCGCCGGCCGGTGCGGGGGGATCACCGGCCAGGGTCATACCGTCACCTTCTGGCTCTTGCCCACCACCGTGATGCCGTCATCGGAGACTGCGAAGCCGCGTTCCCGGTCGTGATCCTTGTCCACGCCGACGGTGACTCCCTCCGGGACCGTGACGTTCTTGTCGAGGATGGCGTTCCTGACCACCGCGTGGCGGCCGATGATCGTGTTGTGCAGGATCACCGACCTTTCCACGCTGGACCAGCTGTTGACCCGCACGCCGGGGGAAAGGACCGACTCGCGGACGAGCCCGCCGGAGACGATCACGCCGTTGCTGACCAGGCTGTCGAGAGACCGGCCCACCCGCTCGCCGCTGTCGTGCACGAACTTGGCGGGCGGCAGGCTGGGCACGTTGGTCAGGATCGGCCACCGGTCGTTGTAGAGGTTGAACACGGGATGAATGGCGCACAGGTCCATGTGCGCCTCGAAGTAGGAGTCCAGGGTGCCCACGTCGCGCCAGTACCCGGTGTCGCGCTCGCTCGCCCCGGGGACCTTGTTGGTCATGAAGTCGTAGACGTGCGCGCTGCCCTGGTCCACCATCATCGGGACGATGTCGCCACCCATGTCGTGACGGCTGTTCGGGTTGGCCGCGTCCTCGCGCAGCGCCTCGATCAGCACGTCGGTGGAGAACAGGTAGTTGCCCATGGAGGCGTAGGCCTCGTCAGGGCGCCCGGGCAGGGCAGGCGGGTCGGCCGGCTTCTCCAGGAACGCCTCGAGCGTGTGCCCGTCCGCGCCGGCCTGGATGACACCGAACGCGGTCGCCTCCAGCCGTGGCACCGGGATGGCCGCGACCGTCACCCCGGCCCCGTGGTCGCAGTGCTCCTGGATCATCTGCCGCGGGTCCATCCGGTAGACGTGATCCGCGCCGAACACGATGACCAGGTCGGGCTTCTCGTCGTAGATCAGGTTGAGCGACTGGTAGATGGCGTCGGCCGACCCCGTGTACCAGTGCGGGCCGAGCCGCTGCTGGGCGGGCACGGGCGTGACGTAGTTGCCGAGCAGCGTGCTCATCCGCCAGGTGGTGGACACGTGCCGGTCCAGGCTGTGGCTCTTGTACTGGGTGAGCACGGCGATCCGCAAGATCCCGGCGTTGACCAGGTTGGACAGCGCGAAGTCGACCAGCCGGTACACACCGCCGAACGGCACGGCTGGCTTGGCCCGGTCCGCGGTTAGCGGGGCCAGCCGCTTGCCCGCCCCGCCGGCCAGCACGATGCCCAGAACCCGCTTGTCTGCCATCTCCCACCCCTCACGTGCCTTCTGCTTCTTTGAGCACGCCGTCCAGGATCTGCTGTGCCTCATCCTGGATGCGGGCGAGCTGCCCGGGCCCGGCGAACGACTCCGCGTACAGCTTGTAGACATCTTCCGTTCCCGAGGGACGGGCGGCGAACCAGCCACTCTCGGTGATCACCTTGATGCCCCCGAGCGGCTCGCCGTTGCCCGGGGCGCGGGTCAGCCGGTCCAGCACCGGCTCACCCGCGAGTTCCGTCACGCTGACCTGCTCCGGGGACAGCTTGGCCAGCAGCGCTTTCTGCGCCCTCGTGGCAGGCGCGTCGATGCGGGCGTAAGCCGGGTCACCCAGCTGGCCGGCCAGGTCCCGGTACCGCTCACCCGGCGACTGCCCGGTCACCGCGGCGATCTCCGAAGCCAGCAGGGCCAGGATGATCCCGTCCTTGTCGGTGGTCCAGACCCGCCCGTCGGTGCACAGGAACGAGGCCCCGGCGCTCTCCTCGCCGCCGAAGGCGATCGAGCCGTCCAGCAGCCCCGGCACGAACCACTTGAACCCCACCGGCACCTCGGTCAGCGTGCGGCCGGCGGCCCCGGCCACCCGGTCGATGATCGAGGAGCTGACCATGGTCTTGCCCACCGCGGCACCCGCGGGCCAGTCTGCCCGGTGCCGGTACAGGTAGTCGATGGCCACGGCCAGGTAGTGGTTGGGGTCGAGCAGGCCCGCGTCCGGCGTGACGATGCCGTGCCGGTCGGAGTCGGTGTCGTTGCCGGTCGCGATCGCGAACTCGCCCGCCCGCTCGATCAGCGAGGCCATCGCGTAGGGCGAGGAGCAGTCCATCCGGATCCGGCCGTCCCAGTCCAGCGTCATGAACCGGAAGGTGGCATCCACGTCCGGGTTGACCACGGTGAGGTCGAGGCCGTAGCGCTCAGCGATCTCCCCCCAGTACGCGACGCTGGCCCCGCCCAGCGGGTCGGCGCCGATCCGGATGCCGGCGCCGCGGATCACATCCAGGTCCACCACGGCCGGCAGCTGCGCGACGTACTCGCCCAGGAAGTCGAACGTGCCCGTGGCCGGCGCGGCCCGGGCTGCCTCGTACCGCACCCGGCGCACCTCGCGCAGGCCGCCCGCCAGCAGCTCGTTGGCCCGGTCCTGGATGACCGAGGTGATCTGCGACCCGGCGGGGCCGCCGTCGGGCGGGTTGTACTTGAACCCGCCGTCCTCCGGGGGGTTGTGGGACGGGGTGATCACGATGCCGTCGGCCAGGCCGCCGGTGCGCCCGTCGTTGTAGACGAGGATGGCCCGGGACAGCGCGGGTGTCGGGGTGTACCCGTCCCGGCTGTCGACCAGCACGGTCACCTCGTTCGCCGCGAGCACCTCCAGCGCGGTGACGAACGCGGGCTCGGACAGCGCGTGGGTGTCCCGGCCGAGGAACAGCGGGCCGGTGGTGCCCGCCCGGGACCGGTAGTCGCAGATGGCCTGGGTGGTGGCGGCGATGTGATCCTCGTTGAATGAGGAGCGCAGCGCCGAGCCGCGGTGTCCTGAGGTGCCGAAGCTCACCTTCTGCTCCGGGACGGCCGGATCCGGATGCAGCGCGTAGTAGGAGGTGACCAGCCTGGCCACGTCAACCAGGTCCGCCTGGCTGGCCGGCTGGCTGGCCCGCTCGTTCACCCGCACGGTGGGCTCCTCTCCTCGCCTCTCAGTGTTCCGGTTATCCGGGCTGGCCGCCATGGCTGGCGCCCCCCGGAAACCGCGGGCCGGAAATCGGCGCCCTGCGCGATCCGGCTCGCCCGGGATCAGCTCCCCCCGCAGCGGAGCCTTATCCCGCGGCATTAGGCGGCCTGAGATGATGGCCATGTGACCAACAACTCGCGACCACCCCTGACCCGGCGGGCCCGGCTCTGGGCCGCCGCGGAAGCCAGGGGAGTCCCGCTGCGGACCATCCTGTCCGTCGCGCTGGTGGTGATCGCGGTCTACGTGCTGGGCAAGGTGGTCTACCGGCTCCGCGATGTGCTGCTGCTGATCCTCGTGGCCGCGTTCGTCGCCGTGATCCTGAACCCGCTCGTGGTGGTCCTGCAGCGGTGGAAGATCCACCGGCGGGGCTGGGCGGTCGCAGTGGTGACGTTCTGGGCGCTGCTCGTCTTCGTCGGCCTGGCCTTCGCGTTCGGGTACCCGCTGGCCAACGGGATCACCCACCTGTCCCAGAAGCTGCCTACCTACGTGGACGCGGCGACGCATGGCCGGGGCTGGATCGGGCACCTGGTCATGAGGTATCACGTGTCGGCGTGGGTGAACAAGAACGCGCCCAAGCTGGTCAACTTCGGTGAAGGGCTGGCCAAGCCCGCGCTGAGCCTGGGCAAGGGCGCGCTGGCCCTGCTGCTGCAGCTGTTCACCATCTTCGTCCTGGTGCTGCTCCTGCTGCTGGAAGGCCCCAAGATGCGGACCGGCCTGCTGGGCTCGATGGAACCGCAGCGGGCGGAGCGCTACCGGCGGGTCGCGCACGAAGTCAACCGGTCGGTCACCGGGTACATGCTCGGCAACGTCCTCACCTCGCTCATCGCGGGCGCGGTGGTGTTCGTGACGCTGCTGGTGACAGGCGTGCCGTTCCCGTTCCTGTGGGCGCTGTGGGTGGCGCTGGTGGACTTCCTGCCGATGATCGGCGGGGCACTGGCCGGGATTCCCACCGTCTTGTTCGCGGCGGCGCACTCGCTCAGCGCCGGCATCATCACGCTGGTCGTGTTCCTCGTCTACACCCAGCTCGAGAACCACGTGCTGAACCCGATCGTGATGAGCCGCACGGTCCGGGTCAACCCGCTGCTGGTGCTGCTGTCCATCCTGGTCGGCGCGGAAATCGGCAGCTGGATCGGCGGGATCTTCGGCGCGTTCGTGGGCGCGCTGCTGGCCATCCCGGCCGCCGGCGCCCTCCAGGTCGTGTTCCGCGAGGTCTGGCAGTCCACGGACCCCATGGCCGCGGCGGCCGGCGTAGCCGGCGAGGCAATCAACGTCACGGCGGACGCCGCTGATAACGCCGCGTCCGGCGAGGCGGACACGGGCTCCAACGGGACAGCCCCGGCCGGGACGGCCCCGGCCGGAACGGCCCCGGGCCGGACTGGCTCGGGCGGGACAGCCCCGGGCGGGACAGCCCCGGGCGGGACAGCCTCTGATGGCGCCGATGACACCCGCCCGGACGGGGCCCACCACGAGGCGGGCTCCGACGACGCCGATGACACCCGCCCGGACGGGGCCCACCACGAGGCGGGCTCCGACGACGCCGATGACACCCGCCCGGACGGGGCCCACCACGAGGCGGGCTCCGACGACGCCGATGACACCCGCCCGGACGGGGCCGACGGCGAGGGACGGCCGCCCTCGGAGGCCAGGCCCGGCCGCTGGGCCGCCCGTTTCTCCCGCCGCTGACCCGCTCTCCCCGCCCCGTCCCTCCAGCCCCACCCCGGCCAGTCCCTCCAGTCCCACCAGTCACGTCGATCATGGTCAGCCGCGACTTTTCCTACGGACCGTGCGCCCAAAACGGGATAAATCACCCGCCGCGGCGCACGTTCCGTAGGAAAAGTGGGCGGGAGGGGCTGGTGTGACTCAGGGGACTGGCCGCGGGGGGACGGGGGGGCCGGAAGGGGCGGAGGGGCGGAGGGGCGGAGGGGCGGAGGGGCGGAGGGGCTGGCCGGGCCGGCGCCGGTGGGCTAGCCGGACTGCCAGCGGCGGACAGCGAGCAGGCCGGGCGGCACCGACAGGATGACCAGCCAGATCGCCAGGTACAGGGGCTGGCGGCCGAGCGGGCCGCCGTCGGCCAGGGTGCGGATCACGTTCACGGCGGCGGTGACCGGGTTGGCCCGGGCCAGCGGCTGCAGCCACCCGGCCAGCCGGTCGATCGGCGTGAACGTCGAGCTGATGAACGTCAGCGGCACCATCGGCAGGAACAGGGCCCGGCCCGCGGTGTCCGGGTCATGGATCCGCAGCGCCAGCCAGCACATCGTGATGCCCAGCGCCACGCCGAAGGCCACCGCGACCGCGACGATCCCGGCCAGGCCGGCCAGCCCGGTCCGCACCCGGAACCCCATCAGCGACGCGACGCTGAGCACCAGGACAGCCTGGACCCCGAAGATCAGGCTCTCGGCAAGCATCCGGCCGAGCAGCACCGCGCTGCGGGCGATCGGCAGCGACCGGAACCGGTCGGTGATTCCGCTGACCGCGTCCAGCACCAGGCCCAGGCCCACGGTCGGCGCGGTCAGCGCCACGTTCTGCACGATGATGCCGGGGACCAGGTACTGGCGGTACGTCGCGCCCGGCACGCGGGCCAGCCCGGCGAAGATGGCCAGGAACAAGACCAGCAGCACGACGGGCTGGATCAGCGGGTAGAGCAGCCGGGTCGGGTTGGCCCGCAGGATGGCCAGCTGCCGGCCGCAGATCAGCGTGGCCTCCCACGCGGTGCGGCGGGGCCCGGGACGGGACACGGGGCCGGCGCCCGCGGCCGGTGCGGCGGGGGCCGGGGCGAGGCTGGTCATGGCGGGGATGCCGGGTGCGGGCGCTGCCCGGTCAGGGCGAGGAAGGCCTCGTCCAGGGTGGGGCCGCGCAGGCCCAGGTCGGCGACCGCCAGCCCGTCCGCGGCCAGCGCCTGGGCCACGTCGAGCAGTGTGCCCACCCCGTCCCGGGCGGCCAGGGTGAGCCGCCCGGCGGCCGGGTCAGCGTGCAGGCCGTCTGGTGGCAGGCCCAGCCGGGCCGCCAGGGCCCGGCCGGCGGCCACGGCCAGGCCGGCCGGCTCGAACCGGGCCTCGACCAGCTGGGTCCCGGTCCGGGCGCGCAACTGGGCCGGGGTGCCGCTGGCCACCATCCGGCCCTGGTCCAGGATGTGCACGACGTCGGCGAGCCGCTCGGCTTCCTCCAGGTACTGCGTGGTCAGCAGCATGGACGTGCCCTCGTCGCGCAGCGCGGCCAGCGATTCCCACAGCTGCAGCCGCCCGGCCGGGTCCAGCCCGGTGGTGGGCTCGTCCAGGACCAGCAGGGACGGGCGGGTCATCAGGCTGGCGGCCAGGTCGGCGCGGCGCCGCATGCCGCCGGAGTAGGTACCGACCGGCCGGCTGGCCGCGTCGGCCAGGTCGAAGCGGTCGATCAGCCCGGCCGCGCGCCCGCGGGCGGCCCGCCGGGTCAGGCCGGCCAGCCGGCCGATGAGCATCAGGTTCGCCCGGCCGGACAGCGCCTCGTCCAGCCCCGCGTACTGCCCGGTCAGGCCGATCCGGGCGCGGACCGCGTAGGGGTCCGCCACCACGTCGTAGCCGTCCACCCGGATCACGCCCGCGTCCGGGCGGACCAGGGTGGCCACGATACGGACCAGCGTGGTCTTGCCGGCCCCGTTCGGGCCCAGCAGGGCGGCGATCTGTCCCGGCGGCACGGCCAGGTCCACCCCGCTCAGCGCCGTAACAGTTCCGAACGCCTTGACCGCGCTATCCACTTCCAGCATGGACTGGGTCATGATGTGAGCCTACGCAGGAGATCACGGGCATATCAGGGGGAAACCCCAGCGTGACAGCACCGGAAGCGTGACGGCGAAGGCGGCGTGAGCGCATGGATGGCAGCGGCAGTCAGCATTCGGGCGCGTGGGCCCTGGAGGACCCCCTGTTCAACAAGGGCACCGCGTTCACCGAGCAGGAGCGGTCGGCCCTGGGCCTGCGCGGGCTGCTACCCAGCGTGGTGGAGACCCTCGACCAGCAGGTGGCCCGCTCCTACCAGGCGTTCCGGGAGCAGCCCAGCGACATCGCCCGGCACATCAACCTCCGCGCGCTGCAGGACACGAACGAGACGCTGTTCTGCCGGCTGGTCACCGACCACGCCGAGGAGATGCTGCCGATCCTCTACACGCCCACGGTCGGGCTGGCCTGCCAGCGGTTCAGCGAGATCTACCGGCGCCCCCGCGGGCTGTTCATCACCTTCCCGGACCGCGACCGGATCGGGGAGATCCTCCGCAACCGCCCGCGGCGCGAGATCGACGTGATCGTGGTCACCGACGGGCAGCGCATCCTCGGCCTGGGCGACCAGGGCATTGGCGGGATGGGCATCCCGATCGGCAAGCTCTCGCTGTACACCGCGCTCGGCGGCATGGATCCGGCCCGGGCCCTGCCGGTCCTGCTCGACGTGGGCACCGACAACCCGGAGTTGCTGGACGACCCGATGTACCTGGGCTGGCGGCACCGGCGGGTGGACGGACCGGACTACGACGAGTTCGTGGACCGGTTCGTGCAGGCCGTCCGGGCCGAGCTGCCGCACGTCCTGCTGCAGTGGGAGGACTTCGCCACCCCGCACGCGCTGCCGATCCTGGATCGCTACCGGGACCAGCTGCTGACGTTCAACGACGACATCCAGGGCACCGCGGCCGTGGTGGTCGCCGCGCTGTCGGCGGCAGCGGTCGCGACGGGGTCACGCCCCCGCGACCAGAAGATCGTGATGCTGGGCGCGGGCTCGGCCGGCATCGGCGTCTGCGACCAGATCGTCCGGTCGATGATCGCCGACGGGCTGAGTGACAAGGAAGCCCGGGCCCAGATCTACGTGGTCGACGTGGGCGGCCTGCTCACCGAGGACCGCCGGGGGATCAGCCCCGCACAGCGCCGCTACGCCCACCCGACCGGGGTCGTGCCCGCCCCGGAGACCGGCCGCCGGGCCGGGCTGATCGACGTGGTCAAGGCGATCCATCCCACCGCGCTGATCGGGCTGTCCACCGCCACCGGCGCGTTCACCGAGGAGGTTGTCCGGACCATGGCCGCCGCCGTGCCACGGCCAATCATCATGCCGCTGTCCAACCCGACCAGCCGCAGCGAGGCCCGGCCCCAGGACCTCGCCGACTGGACCGGCGGCCGGGCGCTGACCGCGGCCGGGTCACCGTTTCCCGCCATGAAGGTCGGCGACACGAGTGTCCCGGTCGCGCAGTGCAACAACGTGTACGTGTTCCCGGGCCTGGGCCTGGCCGTGACGGCGGTGCGGGCCACCCGGATCACCGACGCCATGATGACCGCCGCGGCCTCGGCCATCTGCGGCGCCGCCACGATCCACGACGACGCGCACGGGATGTTGCTGCCCGACCGGGCCGACCTGGCCGAGACGGCGACCAGGGTGGCGCGCGCGGTCGCCCGGGCCGCGGTGGCCGGCGGCGTGGCCCCCCCGCTCAGCGAGACCGCTATCGACGACGCCGTGCAGCGCACCCGCTGGGAGGCCAGGTACCGGGAGTGACCGGCGGGGGACGGTTTTCGTTGCGGAGAATTTTCCGGATCACCACAGCGTGTAGCCGCCGTCGATGACGAGGACCGAGCCGGTCATGAACGCGGACGCGGGACTGGCCAGGAACACCACGCTCGGGGCGATCTCCTCCGGCAGCGCATAGCGCTGCTGCGGGGTGTCCTCGATCCAGTACCGCCGGAATTCCGGGCGGTCCACCGGGGCCATCTCGGTCTTCACGTAGCCGGGCGCGATCGCGTTGACCCGGATGCCCAGCCCGGCCCACTCCGCGGCCAGTGACCGGGTCAGCTGGTGCACCGCGGCCTTGGACGCGTTGTAGGCGGGCTGCCACTGCGGCCGGTTGACGATCATCGCCGAGATCGAGCCGACGTTGATGATCGACCCGCCGCCGCCGCGGGCCATGTGGCGGCCGCCGGCCCGGCTGCACCGCCACAGGGCCCGGACGTTCAGGTCGAACACGTCGTCCCATTCCGCGTCGGTGACCTGCCAGGACTCGGCGTGGTAGCAGACGCCGGCGTTGTTGACCAGGATGTCCAGCCCGCCGAGCCGGCCGGCCGCGGCGTCGATCACCGCGCCCGCGTCCTGCGTGATGTCCGCGTCCAGCGCGGCCACGGCCAGACCCTGGTCCTTCATTTCCGCAACGGCCGCCGCGTTCCGGCCGGTGTCCCGGGCCACGATCATGACCTCGGCGCCCGCCTGCCCCAGGGCGGCGGCAAACGCCTTGCCCAGTCCCTGATTCCCGCCGGTGACCACGGCCTTGCGGCCATCCAGCGCAAAACGCTCCAGTACCCGCACACTTCCTCCTCGTAACCGTGCCTGCTAGCCGGCGGCGCCGTTCCCCGGGCCGGGCGGGGGCAGCGCATAGCCGGGCACCGACGGCCAGCGGACCGCCACCACCACCGACGGCTCCTCGGCATGCCAGGAGTGGTCCACGCCGTGGAAGACGACGTAGTCACCCTGCTGGGCGAGCAGCACGCTGCGGCCCGGCAGCTCGACCCGGAAGCGGCCGCTGATCAGGATCAGCGCGGCCGAGCGCTGCTCGCCGCTGACCCACTGCGCGCGCCGGTCGTCGCGGGGGTGGATGGCCCACTTGATCTCGACGTCGTCGCTGTGCCGCGGGTCGCCGCCGGGCTGGAAGTGCCCGAGCAGCCAGCCGCGCCCGGCCGGGGCGTCGGCCGCCGCGTTCCCCACGTAGATCCGCTCCGTCATGCGCCCGGAGGCTAGCAGGGCGGCAGGGGGCGGCCACGATCCGCCGGGCCAGCCAGGCCGGGTCCGGGCGGCGCTGGGCGAGCCCGGCGGCCTCCAGGTAGGTCATGATCGTGCGGTCCACGCCCCGGTGGATACAGACTGGATGGGTGACAACAGGACCTGAGATGAGCGGGAGCTCACCGGCCCGGCCGGCCGTCGTGATCATCGGCGGCGGGTACGCCGGGATCTCGGTGGCCAGGGACCTCGACGAGGTGGCGTCGGTCGTGCTGGTCGAGCCGAAAGATGCGTTCGTGCACAACGTCGCCGCGCTGCGCGCCCTCGTCGACCCGGCCTGGCTGCCGCGGATCTACCTGCCCTATGGCGGGCTGCTCAGCCGGGGCCGGATAGTGCAGGACCGGGCCGTGAAGGTGGACACGGGCCGGGTCGTGCTGGCTTCCGGCGAGGAACTGCCCGCGGACTACCTGGTGCTGGCCACCGGGTCCAGCTACCCGTTCCCGGCCAAGAGCGACATCGACCGCACCGCGGATGCGCACGAGAAGACCCTCGGCACCCACGCGGCGCTGGCCGCTGCGGCCCGGGTGCTGCTGGTGGGCGCCGGGGCGGTCGGCATCGAGCTGGCCGGGGAGATCAAGGCGGTCTGGCCGTCCAAGCGGGTCGCGCTCGCCGACGTGGCCAGCGACGTGCTCGGCGGCCCGTTCCGCGCGGATCTCCGGGCGGAGTTGCGCCGCCAGCTCGACGCGCTGGGCGTGCAGGTGCTGCTGGGCAGCCCGTTGCGGGCCGCGCCGCCCACTGAGCCTGGTGAGCTGCGGACCTTCACGGTGGCGACCGAGGCCGGCACCGAGGTGACCGCCGATATCTGGTTCCGCTGCTACGGGGTCAGCCCGGTGAGCGATTACCTGGCCGGGGGGCTCGCGGCGGCCCGCCGGGCGGACGGGCACATCGAGGTCACGCCGACGCTGCAGGTCGCGGGCCAGGACCAGGTGTTCGCGATCGGGGACGTGTCCACCGCCGACCGCAACGTGGCCGGGGCCGCGAGCCGCCAGGCCGCGATCGTGGCCGCGAACATCCGGGCGCTGATCGAGGCGGGACCGGGCGCCCCCGGGGCCGCGCTGGTCGAATACGAGCCCGCGCCGCCCGGGATCGTGGTCCCGATCGGGCCGGAGGGCGGTTCGGGGCAGCGGCCCGGCCGCGAGGAGCTCCTGCCGCCGGAGGCGGTGGCCCAGATCAAGGGCCGGGACATGATGGTGGCCCGGTTCGCGGAGATGCTGGGGGTAGCCGCGGGGGAGGCCGCCGGGAGCGCCGCGGAGAGGGCCGGGAACCCGGCCGGGGGAAGCCCGCCGGAGGAGTGACCGCCGCGGGAGTGGCCGCCGCGGGAGTGGCCGCCGGTGCGGGCGCCGGGTGTCGGTGGCGCGTGGGACGCTGGTCCTGATGAACGAACCCGACGCGCCGCGCCGCTGCGACTGGGCCGAGAGCTCGGACGCGATGCGCGCCTACCACGACGACGAGTGGGGCCGCCCGTCCCGGGACGACCGCTACCTGTTCGAGATGCTGCTCCTGGAGGGCGCGCAGGCGGGACTGTCCTGGGCCACGATCCTCGGGAAGCGCGAGAACTACCGCCGCGCGCTGGACGGCTTCGACCCGGAGCGGATCATCGGCTACGACGACGCCAAGCTCGCCGCGCTCCTGGCCGACCCGGGCATCGTGCGCAACCGGCTCAAGGTCGCGGCCACGGTGCGCAACGCCCGGGCCTTCCTGGCCACCCAGCAGGAGCATGGGTCGTTCGCCAGTTACCTGTGGGCCTGGGTGGACGGCACGCCGCTGGTCAGCCGCCCGCGCAGCACGGCCGAACTGCCGGCCCGGACCGAGCTGTCCGACCGGGTCAGCAAGGACCTGAAACGGCGCGGGTTCACATTCGTCGGATCGACGATCACCTACAGCTTTCTGCAAGCCTCAGGTGTGGTCAATGACCACCTCGCCCGTTGTCCGGCTCTCACGGGGCTGTCCGACTAAGGGCCCGGGAGCTGGTCTTTAACGGCGTTGCGGGGTGATCAGGGCAGCCAGATCTGGCATCATGGTGGGTGAGATGAGTAATCCCCGCTTCCCCGTTACCGTGACACAGCTCCCGGTACTGCGCTGCGAAATATGCCAGCGCACCATCGCCCACAAGCCCGGGCAGGCTAGCAAAGTCCTGACCGAGCATTACCGCCGCGAGCACCCCGAATCCCTGGAGGCTGCGGCGGGCCGCCCCGTCTGACTCCTTCTCGCGCGTCCCGGCTCTGACTCTGACCTGCGGGGCTGCGAGAATGCAGTCATGCGGAGCATTGGTAACCCGTTGTCTGCTGGCTCGTCACCGGCCAGCCCGTCGGCTGCAGGCTCAGCCGGCTCGATCCTGAGTATCGGGTCGAGCGGCTCGATCCTGTCCATTGGATCGGCCGGCTCGATTCTCTCGATCGGGTCGGCCGGTTCGATTTTGTCCATCGGGTCGGTTGGCTCGGTGGCGTCCGCGTTTTCGGTCGGTTCAGCCGGGAGCGCGCTGTCGATCCTGTCCGGATTCTCGCATCGGTCGATCCTGGCCTGGCGAGCCTCCGGCACCATCGGTTCGCGGGCGCCCCGGAGGGAATGACCCGGGGGGAACGAGAGCGGTAGCGAAGGGGGGCTCGGGCTGACATGTCGGCTGTCGTGATCGCGACCGCCTTCGGCGGACCCGATGTGCTGGAGATCGCCGATCAGGCACCGGGTGAGCCCGGTCCTGGCGAGGCGCTCATCGAGATCCGGGCGGCGGGGGTCAACCCCGCCGACTACAAGGCCTACAGCGGCGCCTTCGGCGCCGACCCCGGCCGGCTGCCACTGCGGCTCGGGTCGGAAGCCTCGGGCGTGGTCACCGCGGTCAGCCCCGGCGCGGCCGGGCCGGGCGGCCCCATCGAGGTCGGTGCCGAGGTGATCGCGTTCCGGGCTCCTGGCGCCTACGCCGCCCAGCTGGTCGTCCCGGCGTCCGCGCTGGTACCGAAGCCGGACACACTGGACTGGGCCCAGGCCTCCGGGCTGATGCTCGCCGGCGTGACCGCCTGGCATCTGCTGGAGGCCACCAGGGTGGGCGCCGGTGACACGGTGCTGATCCACGGGGCCGCCGGGGGAGTGGGTGTCATGGCGGTGCAGCTGGCGGTGGACCGCGGCGCGGCCGTGGTGGCCACGGCCGGCCCAAGAACCACGAGTTCCTGCGCGAGCTGGGGGCGACCCCGGTCGAGTACGGCACGGGCCTGATGGACCGGGCCGGGGCGGCCGCGCCGGGCGGCGTGGACGCCGCGCTGGACCTGGCCGGGACCGACGAGGCCCTGGACGTGTCGTTCGTGCTGGTGCCCGACCGGACCCGGATCGCCACGATTGTCTCGTTCGAGCGGGGGCTGAACACCAGCATCCAGGTGCTCGGCGGCGCACCCGGTGCCGATCCCGGCACCGAGATCCGCTTCGCCGCCCGTCTGGAGCTGGCCCGGCTGGCGCAGGAGGGCAAGCTGCGGGTGTTCGTGTCGCAGACGTTCCCGCTGGCGGAGGCCGCGGAGGCGCACCGGGTCATCATGGAAGGCCACACCCAGGGCAAGATCGCGCTCATCCCGTAACCGGGCCGGCAGCACCGCCCCGGGGCTGGCGGGGCCATTTACAGGCCGCCGAGCAGGTCGCGCAGTGCCCGGGTATAGGTGCCGAGTGCTGCCCGGCCCTGGCCGGTGAGAGCGACCGTGGTGACGGACACGGTCCCGTTCCTGGTCTTCTCGCTGCTGATGTAATCGGCTTCTTCGAGCTTGCGCAGGTGGATGATCAGGTTGCCGGGGGTGAGCCCGATCATGTCCTGCAGCCGGGTGAAGGAGAGCGTGTCGCCCTCGGGCAGTGCCGCCAGGGTCGCGACGATCTTCAGCCGGGTTGGCACGTGGATCAGCGGGTCCAGGGCGTCGTCAGTCATGGTGCACCGTCATCCGCGCTGCCGCCGGGCGACGGCGATGGCCTTGCCCAGGAGCACGGCGCACAGGCCCACGCCGGCGACCGCCCACGACCCGGCTGGCCCGGCGAACGCGCCCGCGACGCCGGTGGCGGCGATCGCGAGCCCCGTGACGGACCCGCGCCAGCCTTCCCGTCGCGCCTGGACGGCCGCCCAGGCCAGGCCAGGGACGATCAGCACCGTGGTGGGGTACCAGGCGAAGCTCGCCCCGGCGGAGGACAGGGCCCACATGAGCACGGGCACGACGGCCCAGGACAGCGCAAGGACGATGATCTCGGCCGGGCGCAGCCGGGTTGGGCCGCGTACGCCGGCCATCGCGTGCTCACGGACCCCGACGGTGGCGGCGAAGTTGAGGATGACGAACGCGACCAGGATGGGGATGTCCGCGCCAGTCGGGCCTTTGTAGGGGTGCTGCCCGCGCACGGTGAGCCAGATCGCGCCGAGGGCCAGCAGGACCGCGACCCCCCTGGTCGCCAGGAGCCACGGCGGGGAGGGCGCGAACTTGCGGCGGGCCTGCTGGGTGGTCTGGTCCAGCAGGGTGGCGGCCTGCTGGGGACCAAAGCTGTCGCCGTTGCCGGCGGAGGCGGTGGTGTCGGGTGTGCGGTTCACGGTGTCTCCCGTCGTCGGCTCTATGTCATAAAGTAGACGCGGCTTTATGGCGCAAAGTCAAGGGCTCCGGCCAGGAACTTTATGACGTAAAGTCAGGCGGCCGCTCAGTGGCCGTGCATCCCTGCCCCCGGCCCATCGTGCTGGCGCGGGCGGCCGGGCTGGGGTCAGGGGCGTGGTCTGCGGGCCCAGCGTTTCCCGATCTCGGTGGCCAGCCTGGCTGTGCCCCTGGCGGCCGTCCATGCTGCCCCGGCTGGTGACAGGCCAGCCTCGGCGAGCAGCCCGCCGGTGATGACCGGGGTTCCGGGGGGTGGCTCAATCCGGAATACGGCGCGCTGCGCGCCCGGGGTGACCGTGCTCAGTTCGGTGCGGAGAACGGGGTTGCCCTCGAGGTACCAGACCTGGGTCAGCGCGATTGCGAGCTGGAGGTCAATAGTCGCCTCGACCTGGCCGGCCGGGACCGTGATGCCTGACAGCGGGCCCCGGGCGGCGGATTTGCGCGTGAGGGTGGTCAGGACCCGGAGTGCGGGGCGGCCGGATTCGGTGACCGTTTCGGCGGCGGTGAGCGGGTGCTCGTCCAGGAGCCATGCGGGGTCGATGAGGAGTGAGATTCCGGCCGGGGGTGGTGCGGGTGGCCTGACGGCGATCCGGTCGGGATAGACCAGCCACAGCTGGTTCCCGTCGCACGCCGTGCAGCCAGGCCCGGTTCCGGGGCCGGTGAGCGTATCGATGCGGTAGCAGCCCGGCATCGCCACGTGGATCCGGGCGGTCCGGTCGATATTTTCTGGCGGGCTGTCGTCGGGGGATTGCCATAGCCAGCGGGTCCGGTTGCCGAGCCGTGTGGCGGCCAGGGCGGCCTGTCCCAGCCGCGTCATGGTTTCGACGTCGGCCCATTCATGCAGCCCGGCTGAGAACTCCTGAGGTCCCAGCACGCTGCGGTACAGCAGGTTCACCTGGTCGTCGCTCAGATCAGGTGATGTTGCCTCCGGCGCCGGCCCGGTCGCTGGGGCGCGGGTGAACAGCAGCGGATCGGCTGACCCTGTCTCATCCGCGGCCAGGCTGGTGAACTCGGCGGCCTCGGCTTGCCCCCGGGGGCCGGTTTTCTCGTACCAGAGCAGCACGCCAAGTTCGGCATCGACGAGGGCGCTGACGCGGGACCCTGGCTCTCCGCCTGCCTGGCGCGGCCGGCCCGCTACCGCGTAGGCAGCCCGTCCGATGTGCTCAGCCTGCCCGGTGATTTCCAGGTCGAAGCCGGCGAGCAGCCAGGATGGGATGAGCAGCTCACGGAACGGGATACCGTCCGGTTGGCCGTCGCTGATCCTCAGTTCACGGTCACCGTCTTCGTCGGTGAGGTCAGCGCGGTATCGGCCGCCAGGGCCGGCCAGCAGGCTGCCGCTCAGCTCGTCGTGCCCGTCATCGCCGCCACGCTTCCGGCGGCTTCTGACCTCGCCGGAGAGGCTGGACCGGAGCCAGCGCGCCCGGTACAGAAGGGGAACCAGGTCGCTGAGTGCATTCTCGGCTGACGTCATCATCACCGCTCACGAATGGCCCGCCAGGCCGGCCGGGTGCCGGATTGCCGCTTGCTGAGGTAGAGCTTGCCTCACCGCACGGGCCGCCGCACCTCCCGCAGCGGTCCTGGGTCGTCCGGGCGGGACTGGGCTGGGATCCCCGGCGGCTTCGTGATCCCCGGCGGCTTCGTGATCCCCGGCGGCTTCGTGATCCCCGGCGGCTTCGTGATCCTGTGCGATTGGTGCTGCTATTTCGCACTAACCGCACAGGATCACGAAAATTTGTCGGCCAGGGCCACGCGGGCGGCGTTCTGGCCGCACATGCCGTGCACGCCGCCGCCAGGCGGGGTGGAACTGGAGCACAGGTAGACCCCGGGGACCGCGGTCCGGTACGGGTTCCACCGCGGCGTGGGCCGCAGCAGGGTCTGCAGCAGCGTCCCGGCCCCGCCGTTGATGTCGCCGCCCACGTAGTTCGGGTTGTAACGCTCCATGTCGGCGGCGGTACGGACCGACCTGGCCAGGACGAGGTCACCGAACCCGGGCGCGAATCGCTCGATCTGCGCCTCGATCAGGCCGGACACGTCCGCCGGGCTGCCGGAGGGCACGTGACAGTACGCCCACAGGGTGTGCTGGCCGGCCGGCGCGCGGCTCGGGTCCACCACGCCGGGCTGCGCCACCAGGCAGAACGGGCGCTCAGGCATCCGCCCCGCGCTCACCTCGGCCTCGCTGTGGGCCACCTCGTGCAGCGTGCCGCCCAGGTGCACGGTGCCCGCCTCGCGGCAGGCCGGGGCCTGCCAGGGCACCGGGCCGCTCAGCGCGAAGTCCACCTTGCACACGCCAGGGCCGTACCGGAACCGGCTCAGCGCGGCCCGGTGCGGGCCGGCCAGCCGGTCCCCGGCCAGGTCGATCAGCTGGCGGGGGGTCACGTCGAGCAGGACGGCCCGGGCCGGCGGCAGCTCGTCCAGTGACCGTACCCACCGGCCCGTCTCCACCTCGCCGCCCAGCGCGGCCAGCTCGGCGAGCAGGGCCCCGGTGAGGCGGGCGCTGCCTCCCTCGACCACCGGCCAGCCCACCGTGTGCGCCGCCATCATGAGCAGCAGCCCGAACGCGCTGGTCACCGGCGCGCTCAGGGGCAGCATCGAGTGCGCCGCCACCCCCGCGAACAGGCCCTGCGCCTCCTCGCCGCGGAACCGGCGGGCGACCATGGTGGCGGGCGGGATGCCGTCCAGGCCGAACCGGGCCATGGCCAGCGGGTGGCGGGGCACGGACCGGATCGGGGCGAGGATCTCCGGCAGGGTCAGCCCGGTGTCGCGGACGAGCGGCCCGAGCAGCCGCCGGTAGGCGCCCGCGTCGCCGCCCAGGCTGGCCGCGGTCTCCTCGACGGAGCCGGCGACCGCCGCGGCCCGCCCGCCGTCCAGCGGGTGGGCGAACGCGACCTTGGGGGTGCACAGCGTCACCCCGTGCGCGGCCAGGTCGATGCTGGTGAAGAACGGGGAGGACGCGGCGAGGGGATGCACGGCGGAGCACACGTCGTGCCGGAAACCCGGCAGGGTCAGCTCCGCGGTCCGGCAGCCACCGCCGGGCGTGTCCGCGCCCTCGATGACCAGGACCTTCAGGCCCGCCCGGGCCAGGGTGATCGCCGCGGCCAGGCCGTTGGGGCCGGAGCCGACCACGACGGCGTCGGCCGCGGGCGCGCCAGCACTCATAGGTCGAGTATCCCGCCCTCGGCGGCCACGAAGATCTCCGGTGCCCCCGGTCCGCCCGGGCCCCGCCGGGCCCCGCCGCGGCCCTGCCGGCCCCGCCGGAGGCGAGCGAGCGGGCCAGCTCATCCAGCTCGTCGTCCGTCCGGTCCGGCTTGTGGTGGGCCAGGGCCACCCGCCGTGCCCCGGCCCGCCGCCCGAGCCCGGCCGCGTACTCCGCGGCCGCGTGCCCGAACGCCGCCTCGGCGGGTACCTCAGCGGCGGCCAGGAACGCGTCGTGGATCAGCACGTCCGCGCCGGCCGTGAGGTCCAGCGCCGCCGTGTGGTATTCGCCCAGCCCTTCCGGGCCGGGGCCAGCCACGGTGGGGCAGTGGTCCGGGATGTAAGTCAGCACCGAGTGCCCGTCGCTGACCCGGTACCCGTAGGTCCGGCCACCTTTGTGCGGGACCTCGCGCGCCTCGATCGTGAAGCCCTCCGCCTTGAGCTGGCCGGGGAGCAGGGTCCCGAACGTCCAGTCGCCGCGCAGCCCTTCCGGGCCGATCGGGAAGTGCGGCGGGGACATGCCGCGGGCCAGCGTCGCCGCCGCGCTCTCCCCGGATTCCTGGGCCGGGAGCAGCAGTGTCACCCGGGCGTCCTCGCGGTCGCCGGCCCGGAAGAACGGCAGCCCGTGAACATGGTCCCAGTGCAGGTGGGTGAGCAGGATGGTGCCCTCGAACGGGCGCCCGTCCAGCAGCGGGGTGGCCCGCCGCAGGCCCGTCCCGGCGTCCAGGATCAGCGCCGGGCGGGCCGCGTCGTCGTGGCTGATGGCCACGCATGAGGTGTGGCCTCCGTAGCGGATGAACTCCGGGCCCGGTGAGGGAGTCGAGCCGCGCACGCCACAGAAATGTACGCGCACGTCAGCCCTGGCCGGCGTCTTCGCGCCGGTGCCCCCCGGACAGTTCCACGAGCGCGTCGTGCTCGAACTGGCTGGCCTCGGCCGACGCCAGCCGGCACGCCGTGGCCGCCACCAGGGTGGACGTCCGGACGCCGCCCTCCAGGTGCGCGCGCTCGCCGAGTATCGCCCCCGGGCCGTACTCGGCCAGCTGCTCCCCGTCCCGGTCAACCCGGACCACCCCGTCCAGGACCAGGAAGACCTCACGGCCCGGATCACCCTGGCGGACCAGCACGTCGCCCGCGGCTGCCCGGCGGATGACAGGCTTGGCCGCGCCGTGCATGAGCTGCACGGACAGGGACCGCTCCAGTGCGGTCTCGACGGCGGTGACCAGTGCGGGAGAGTCCTCGTCCCCCCACGGGCTGTGCTTGCCGAACGACCCGGCAGACCAGTCCGCGAAGTCAGTCAGCCCGGACTTGCGGCTGAGCTGGCCGTCGGCCCCGTAGACCCAGTGCCGCGGGAACGGGCTGGCGCCCGTCATCACGGACTCGGCGGTGCCGTCGGCGTGCAAGGTCAGCGAGAGCGTGGTCCACACCAGCGGGGCCTGCCATTGCACGAACGGGCGGTGCCGCACCCGGCGCGGGATGGGCAGCGCCGTCCGGCCCCCGGTGGTCTGCACGAACCGGACCCAGCCTGGGCCGTGCTCCGGCGGCCGCTGGAGCTCGGCCAGCTGCACGCCCTGGAAGCGGTGCTGCAGGCCGCCCAGCCGGATGGTGGTGCCCCCCATGAAGCCCCCGCCGCTGTAGCCGGCGCCGGTGACCGCACCGGAGCTGTCGGTCTCGATCCAGGCCCGGAGCAGGTTCGCGAAGCGGAACCGGTCGGCGTCCCGGAGGGCCTCGAGGTCGTCGAGTTCCCCGGGCGGGGGGTCGTCGTAGTGGCTCAGCCCTGCGTCGAAGGTCACCTTGAGTGCTCCGGTGACCGCCTCGGACGGGATCCACGACAGTGAGGTAATGCTGCTTTCGTATCGCATGCTCCGAGCCTCGTCCCTCGCGCGGGCGGTGTCGAGGATGACAGTATCCCTGTCCTGACCAGCGGATAATCGTGGTGACACTACTGTAAGCCGGTAGCTAGCCGGGGGCCTCACGCCGCCCGGACCTCAGTAACGGCTTTCCTATGAGCCTGTCAGCAATTGTTTCCAGGCCCCGGCGACCGCATTGAGGGCGGCAACCGGGCTCTCGCCATCGAGAGCATCTTCGATGTAAGGATCGAAGGTATCGAACAGAAGCCCATTTGCCGGGATAGGCCGCCGCGCGACGACTGTTCCTGTTCTCATAATACGGCGGAATTCCGAGATGAACGGATCAACGGAGACTTTCTTATATGTGTAGGCAGATTTGCGTGTTGGCAAGGTATAATTCTTCTCGGCAATTTCCACCTGGCTGGACGTCTGGCTCATGAATTTGATGAACTTGTTAGCTTCAATAGGATGCATTGTGCCAGCAGAGATGACATATGACTGCCCACCTGCCGGCGTGCCGGTGTGCCCAGCGTGGCATGTAGGAGTGCCAGCGGGGCACGCTGGAATTTCAGCGATCCCCAGATTGCTGTGATTACGGGAGAAGACGGAGCCGGGACCGGTCAGGATGTACCGTACGTCATAGGGGCCACCAAAGATCATCGCTGTCTTGCCCTTCGTGAAGTCAGCGACCGGGGAGGTTACAGGGCCTATGCTGAAGTTCACATTCGTTGGCATCACATGATCATTGTCCTGCAATCTCAACAGGAATTTCAGGCCTCTGACTGATCCCGGCCTGTTCACCAGAGTAGGGTTGTCGTGCCGGTCAAGCATGCCACCACCGAAAGCATAGAGGAATGGCAGTGCGGTGTAACTTGTTCCATCTGTTTCAAATCCATATTTCGGCTTCATGTTATGCACGACCCGCTGGGCATCTTTTGCAAATTCAGTCATAGTTATGGTGGAGGGAGGGGAAGGAATGGTAATGTGAGCCCTCTTCAACTCGGACTTGTTATACAGCAGGGCCAGGAAGTCGGTCACCTGCGGCAGGCCATAGAGGTTCCGCCTGTAATAATCATACTTCAATGGGGCGGCCAAGTAGCCTGAAAGATGGTCCTGCGAGGCATATGAGTCAATATTCAGCAGATAACCCTGCGAGGCAAACTGGGTGACCCAGTCCACGCTGCTACGCAAGATATCGGGAGCCTTGCCCTCATCGACAGATTTTTCGAATCCAATCTGCGTCTGGTAGAAGTTCCTGGACCTTGCGTTAATGTGGATGTCGGGGTTCTGCTTCTCGAATTGAGTGATCAGGGTATGGATAACAGGCCGTTCTACGGGCGATTCGGTATACCAATAGGTCAATTGGATAGGAGGCCTGTGCTGGCAGGTTAGCCGCGGGGGGCCGAGCGATAGCGCCGCGTCCGTGCATGAGTGGACTGTATCGAGTTGTTGCTGAGTGAGACCGGTGGCAGCCAGGTTGGCGTCGCTGGCGTCGGCACCACTTAAGTCGGTACCAGTCAGGATGGCGCCGTTGAGATCGGCATCGCCCAGGTAAGCGCCGTCCAGCTGGGCCCCAGTCAGGCTGGCATCGTTGAGGCGCGCATCAGTCAGGATGGCACGATTCATGATGCTACCGTCCAGGAGGGCGCCAGTGAGAGTAGCATCGTTCAGATCGGTACCAGTCAGGTCGGCTTTGTTGAGGTTGGCACCGTACAGGATGGCGCCGTTCAGGTGGGCGCCGTTCAGGTCGGTACCAGTCAGGGTGGCAAATTGCAGGTCAACGTTCCTGAGGTCGGCACCGCTTAAATTATCGTTGCTCAGGTTGGCATTGGTCAGGTTGATAACTGGATCCTGTGTGCCGATGAGGTGCGCGTCTTGCAGGAATCGAAATACAATTACATTACGAGCTGGATTCAGGCTCCGAATTGTGCTAAGCGTCTGCACTGTTGCTACGTGACGTACCTCATCCCCTGGAGAGTGCTTAGCCAGGTTATGATTGAGAAGTAAGTGCTGCATATTATCTATGTACGTTTGCAGGATTGTTGCCCGTTGCTGATCCAGTGCGCTTTGCTGGTCATGTTCATTCTGCATGCGATCTTGCCACAGGCCGAACCCGATGGTTCCTATGAGGAGAGTGAGGACAGTAGGAATAAGAAGATTCGAAAGGAAAGGCCAATCCCACTTCGTCTTTTCGTCCGGCCCCGGTTGCCGGGACCGCCGCCATGGCGGCCAGTGCGGTCGTCTTTGAGCTGATTCACTCGAATCGGGCACGTTAGCCTCCCACGTGTGCCTCATTGTGGGACATCAATCACCCTCTGTCAAAAGTGAGTGTCCGACATCGCCCTGTCAAGCAGACGGAACCAGCCTTCTGGGAACGCTGACGCTTAAGTGCCAGCAGGTACGGGCGATTGCAGGTGGGCTCCCGGCAGGCACAGTGGCTTTGAGCCCAAGCGCTGCCGTACGGATCTTCTGCTTTTCGCGCCAGCCGGCCTGCTTGCAGCCTCGTCTCGCCCGGGCGAAGGCCGGGGTGCTGGCCGGACCGCGCGGGTGTGCCTAGCACCCTTGCCGGACAGGGGCCGGATGTAGCTGAATCGTCCCCATGGGAGCGGCCTGGCTAGCGTTGCGCGCTGACCTGCGGCGGCGCTGGCGGCCGATGCTGGGCATGGTGCTGCTGATCGGCCTGGTCAGCGGGGTAGTGCTGGTGGCCGCCGCGGGGGCGCGGCGCACCAGCACCGCCTATCCCCGGCTGCTTCGCTGGGCCAGCGCCGCCCAGCTGGATCTGGTGCCCGGCCCGCCCCGGGCGGAGGCGGCCGGCCAGGGCCGGGCCGCCTACTACGCGGCGGTCGCCCGGCTGCCGCAGGTCGCCTCCGTGTCCGCAGTGGACCTGCTCGGCATGGCGGTCCAGCCGCCGCACGGGCCACCGGACAGCAACATCAACACCACCGGCAGCCTGGACGCGGTCACGGGCCTGACCGTAAACCGGGTCCGGGTGCTGGCCGGCCGGCTCTACGACCCGGCCGACCCCCGCGCGGTGATGATCGACCAGCAGATGGCCGGGCTGGCCCACGTGGGCCCGGGCGGGACCCTGCACGTGCTGGCCATCCCCGGCTACACCTCGGCGCACCCGGACGTTCGCGGCGAGAAACGGCTCGCGCTGCGGGTGTCAGCCGTCGTCCGCTTCGCGGATGGCATCGTGCCGGACAACGCCGGATCGGCCGAGCCGCGGGCGCTGTTCAGCCCGGCTTTCGTCCGGCAGTACGTGGCCGGCCGCTATCCCTGGCTGGCGATCAGTGACTACGCGGGGGTCCGGCTGGAGCCGGGAGCCAGCCTGGCCTCGTTCAGCCGGGCCGCCCGCTCACTGGCCCGGCGGTACCCGGCCATCCGGGGCACGGTGGACGTCGTCAGCCTGGCCGATACGGCCGCGGCCGTGCAGCGGGCCATCCGGCCCGAGGTGGTGGCGCTGGCCGCGTTTGCCGTGCTGGCCGGGCTGATCGGGCTGGTCATCCTGGCCCAGCTGCTGGCCCGCCAGGTCAGCCTGGACGCGGCCGACTACCCGATTCTGCGGGCCCTGGGCGCCAGCCGGGGCATGCTCGCCGCCACGTCGCTGCTCCGGGTGGGCGTGGCGACCCTGGGCGGCGGCCTGCTCGGGGTGGGCCTCGCCATCGCCGCGTCGCCGCTCATGCCGGTCGGCCTGGCCCGGCTGGCTGAGCCTGATCCGGGGGTCGAGGTCAACCTGGCCATCCTGGGCGCCGGGCTGGCCGTCGCCGCGGTGGCACCACTCCTGCTCGTGTTCCCGGCGGCCTGGCGGGCCGCCTCACCCTCGGCCGGGGCGCCTGGCGCGGCCGAGCCCGCCGGTCCCGTCCGGCCGTCCCGACTGGGCTCGGCGCTGGGCATGGCCGGGTCGGTGACCGGCGGCCTCGGGGTCCGGATGGCCCTGGAGCCAGGACGGGGCCGGACCGCGGTCCCGGTGCGCAGCGCGCTGGCCGGGACCGTGGTGGCGGTGGCCGCGCTGGTCGCGGCCACCGTGTTCGGCGCCAGCCTGCTCGGCCTGGTCGGCGTCCCGCACCGCTACGGCCAGAACTGGAGCCAGGATGTCGATTTCATGCAGCCGTCGGCGCCCGCGCCGCTGGTGGGCCGGCTCATCGCGACACAGCCGCTGGTCCGCGGGTACGCGGTGGGGAACTTCGGGACGATCGGGGTGAACGGCCAGGTGGTGCCCGCGATCGGGCTCACCCCCGTCCGGGGGCGCGGCTTCCTGACCCTGATTTCCGGGCGGCTGCCCCGGCGCCCGGGCGAGATCGCGCTGGGCCAGCGGACCCTGCGCGCCACCGGGGCCCGGCTGGGCCAGCGGATCCGGGTCAGCGTCAGCGGGCGGCCGGCCCGGCTGCGGGTGGTCGGCGAGGCCGTCTTCCCGTCCTTCACCGAGAACGGGTCAGCCGCGACCGACCTGGGGCAGGGCGCTGTCGTGGCCCCCTCGCTGCTGTCGGTCCCTTACCGGCCGACCGGCTGCGTGCACGGCCTGACCTGCTACAGCTTCATCCTGATCCGGTATCCGCCGGGCACCGCGCTGCGCATCGCCGACCGCAGGCTGGAGGCCGCATTCAGCCGCAGCGGATGCCTGCTCAGCGCGGGCTGCTACACGCTGACCACCGACCAGCGGCCCAGTGACATCCGCGACTACTCCGGGGTCCGGGACACCCCGCTGTTCCTGGGGGCGCTGCTCGGGCTGCTGGCGGTGGGCACGCTCAGTCACGCGCTGCTGGCCGGCGTCCGCCGCCGCTACCGGGACCTGGCCCTGCTCAAGACCCTCGGCCTGCTCCGGTCCCAGCTGCTGCGGGTGGTGTTCTGGGAGGCCAGCGCCCTGGCCGCGGCCGCGTTGCTGGTGGGCCTGCCGCTCGGGGTGATCGCCGGGCGCTGGGCCTGGGTGATCTTCGCCCGGTCGGCGGGCGTAGCGGCCCAGGCCAGCGTGCCGCTGCCGCTGGTGCTGGCGGCCATCCCGGCCACCCTGCTGCTGGCCAACCTCATCGCGGCCGGGCCCGGCTGGACCGCGGCCCGGGTGCCCGCCGCCACCGTGCTGCGGAGCGAATGATGGAATCACTGCGGCTGACCCTGCGCGCCGAGCTGCGCCGCCGCTGGCGGCCCATGCCCGGGCTGGCCCTGCTGCTCGGCGTGATCGGCGGCGTGGTGCTGATCGCCTCCGGGCCCGGCTGGGCCGCAGCCCGGGTCCGGCCCGCGGCCGTGCTGCGGGCCGAGTAGGCCGGGGCGTGGCCGTGGGATCCGTCGTGTTCGCCTTCCGGGCCTGGATGCGGCAGCGGTGGCGGGTGGCTCTCGGCACCGCAGTGCTGCTCGGGCTGGTTGGCGGCGTCGCACTGACCGCGGCGGCCGGCGCGCGCCGCACCGACAGCGCCTACCCGCGGCTGCTGCGCTGGAGCAACGCCGCCACCGTGCAGGTCATCCCGGAATGCGTCGGCGTGGGTGGCTTCTACACGGCGCTCGCCCGGCTGCCGCAGGTCGCGTCGATGTCCACCGAGGTGGTCTATGAACTGGCCATCCCCGCCCGCAGCGGCGGGCTGGCCGGGCGGCTGGAGGCGGTCGCCAGCCCGGATGGGACGCTCGGGAGCACCACGGACCGGATCCGGATCCTGGCCGGCCAGCGCCCGTCCGCTACCGACCCGTCCGGTGTCATGATCGACCCGCAGCTGGCCGCGCGGCAGCGGCTGCACCCGGGCAGCACGCTGCACCTGGTCGGCGTCCCGAGCACGGCGAAGGTCTGCCCGCCGCAGCCGGCCAGCCCGGCACCGCGGCACCCGGTCCCGCTGGCTTTCCGGGTCTCCGCGGTGGCCGCCTTCGACGACCAGGTGGTACCCGCACCCGGCCTGGGTGGGGCGCCGCGGGTGCTGCTCAGCCCCGGCTTCTGGCGCGATGGCGCAGGCCGCCGGTTCGGCCCAGGGGATGCAGCCAACGTGCGGCTGCGGCCGGGCGCGAGCCTCGCCTCGTTCCGCACCGCAGCCAGGGCACTAGCCCGGCGTTACCCGTCCGCCGGGGGGCTCGGCTTCGTGAATCTGATGGCGCAGCAGGCCGCGACGGAGCAGGCGATCCGGCCCGCGGCGGTCGCCCTGGGGGTGTTTGCTGCCCTGGCCGGCCTTCTCGCCCTGGCGGTGCTCGGCCCGCTCATCGCCCGTCAGCTCATCCTGGATGCGGCGTTGTTCCCCGCCCTGCGCGCGCTCGGCATGACCCGGGCCAGGCTGCTGGGCCTGTCCCTGGCCCGGACTGCGCTGGTGACCTGCGGCAGCGCGCTGTTCGCCGTCGGCTTCGCCATTGCAGCCTCGCCGCTGATGCCCGTCGGTGCGGCCCGGCTGGCCGAGCCAAGCCCTGGCGTGCAGGCCAATCCCGCGGTTCTCGGCGCCGGGCTGGTCACCATTGCGCTCGCACCGCTGGCCCTGGTGTTCCCGACGGCCTGGCGCGTCGCCGGAGCCCCGGGCGGGTCGCCTGGGCGAGCCGGGCCGGCCGGGCGGCCCGGCAGCTCCCGGCTGGCTGCTGCGGCGGGCCTGGCCGGCTCATCATCCCGGCCGCCCTCGCGCTGGCCGCGCTGATCGCCGCGTGGCCCGGACGTACCGCCGCACGGGTCAGGCCCGCCGTGGTGCTGCGGGCGGAATGACGGCGGCCACGATGAGGGCAGCGCCGCGACCACGGGGACAGGCCCGGTGAGCACGCGGGGAGGGGCCCGGTGACCGCGATCTGGCTGTGCGATCCTGAGTTCGCCTCGTTCGCACCGGCCACATTGATGGGCCTCCCGCAGGCGGGGATGACCATCGTCGGGACCACCGTGTTCCCGACCCTCAGCGACACCCTCGACCTGGGCTACGGCGCGGGCGTGACGCCGGCCGGGCTGCACTACCTGGTCCCGGAGCCGGGCGCTGTCCCGCCGCCCGACACCGCCTTCGTCCGGTTCCGGCCCGGTGTCACGCCCGGGGCTGGCCGCCAGGAACTCACCGCGCGGCTGGCCGGGCCCGGCCATTTCCTGGTCGAGGGCCCGGCTACCCCGACCGACTGCTCAACTTCGGCCAGGTGCAGGACCTGCCGCAGATACTGGGCACCGCGCTGGGCGCAGTGGCCCTGCTGACCATCGCGCACCTGCTGATCACCGGGGTCCGGCGGCCGCAGCGGGACCTGGCCATCCTGCGGGCCATCGGCTTCACGCCCGGGCAGGTTCGCCGCACCACCGGCTGGCAGGCCCTCACCCTGGCCGGGCTGGCCCTGCTGATCGGGCTGCCGCTGGGAATCGCGGGCGGCCGGCTGGGCTGGCAGGTCTGCGCTGCCTGCCGAGGCCGCGGTCCGCCGCCGCCCGGCCGCTGTCCTGCCCGGCGAGTAGCCTGCGGCTGACACCGGCACCGGCTGGTTTTCGTTGCGGAGAAAAAGCGGGACCCGGCTCCTTCGGTCACTCGGTGCGCAGCGCGCGCGCCGGGCTGACCCGGGCCGCCGACCGGCCGGGCCACAGGCCTACCGCGTTGGCGATGACCAGGACGGCGGGCACCATGACCAGCAGCAGCGTCACCGGCACGCGGGCGCCGGTGGCGACGCCGAGTCCGGCGCCGAACAACTGCCACGACCACCGGCCAGCCGCCAGTCCCAGCGGCAGGCCGATCAGCAGGGCCAGGCCGGCCAGGATGGTGACCTGCCAGGCGCTGATCTCGCGGATCTGGCGCCGGAGCAGGCCGAGGGCCTTGAGGATGGCGAACTCACGCTGCCGGCGGCGGCCCGACACCACGGCCACCTGGCCCAGCACGGCGGTACCGAGCGCGGCGAGCAGGGCAGCGAGCACTTCAGGGATGCCGTCGATGGGGGCGTAGTTGCTCACCCCGTTCGGCCGCTGGCCGGTCACCACGCAGGTGGACTGCTGGATGCCCGAGCAGAAGCCGGCCATGGAGCGCCGGAACCGGTTCACGGCGGCCTGGCGCGCCGGGCCGCCGGCGAAGCGGAGCAGCACGAACTCCCAGCCGCTCGCGCCGCCGTACGCCAGGGTCGCCGGCCGGAGCACGGCGGCCGTGGTCTCCGCTCCTTCGCCCAGGTCGGTCGGGGTGTAGCCACCCTGCCCGAAGTTCGGGAACACCGCGCGGCCCACGACCCGGCCCTGCATCGGGTGCCCGCCGGCCGTCACGCGGACCTGCTGGCCGATGTGCAGCCCGAGACGGCGCATGGTCGCGGTCCCGAGCACGATGTCGTGGCGGCTGCGCGGGGCGTGCCCGGCCAGCAGGGCCGGGGACAGCAGCGGCCCCTGGCCGCGCGCCAGGCCGATCGCGGGTACCAGGTGGCCGTTGATCCCGAGGATCCCGTGATCGCCGAAGGTCCAGCCGGTGATACCCGGGTTGGTGCCGAACAGGTGCCGGGCCTGGGCCGGGGAAATGAACGAGAACTGGAGGTCGATGGCGGCGTCCCAGGTCTGCCCGTAGAGCCGCGGGGTGTGCACCAGGGCGAGCAGGTTCGCGCCGAACGTGAAAGCCGCGGTCACCGCCAGGACCGGGAGGATCATGCCGGCCAGCGCCGCGCGGACCGGCACGGCCGACCTGCCCCGGCCGGGCTGGAGGGCCCGGCGGACGCCTTCGGTCACCGTCACCGGCGCCCCGGCCCCGGACAGCCAGGTGGCAACCCGTGGCTGGCGCGGCGGCGGGGCGGCCGTGGATGGTGCCGCCGCCGGCCACGGGCTGGCCAGCCGCCAGGCGGGCCAGGTGGCGCAGCCCGCCAGGAGCCCGACGATGCCTAGCGCGCCGGCCGCGAGCACGAGCCAGTCGGTGCTGAACCCGGGAGACGGCTCGGCCAGCCGGGCGGCCCCGACCGGCATCAGCGGTGATGCCGCGACCGCCACCGCGGCCGCCAGGACCGCCCCGGCGGCCGCGGCCACGGTCACCTCGATCAGCCCGGCCGCGGTGAGCTGGCCGCGGGTCATCCCGAGAGCCGCCAGCACCCGGTGCCGTGAGCTGGCCTCGAGGAGCAGCCGGCCCGCGGCCTGCGTCACGATCAGCAGCGCGGTGCACGCCAGCACCAGCGCGAAGATCCCGAGTGCGACCACGTCCGGGTGTATCGACCGCTCGACCGCAGCGAACTCGGTGCTCTCGTCGGACGACATGATCTGCCCCTGGGTGCCGGGGAACCGGCGGGCCAGCGCCTGCGCTTCGCCGCTCACCGTCGCGGCGCTGGCCCCCGGGCGCAGCTGCAGCCCGGCCCCGTCGAAGGCCCGGTAACCGGCGCCGAGGTGGCGCCACAGCGCGGTGCTGGCCAGGATGAACGGGACCCGGTCGGAGTCGGTGACCGGGTCGGCCGACGACGGGGTGACGATGATGCCGACCACCTGCAGGGTGAGCCTGCGCGGGGGCACGGCCGCCGGTCCGGTTCCGGGCAGGTTCCCGTTGAGCAAGGCTTCCGCGGGCAGGCGGCTGCCCACGTGCACGTGCAGGCCGGCCGCCGCGAGCGGGGTGACGGCGACCTCGCCGGGGCGGTCCTGGCGCGGCAGCCTGCCGGTGAGGATCCGGGGAATGTCCAGCTCGCGGCCGAACCGGCCGTCCTGCGGGGCCTCCGTGACCGCCGCCAGGTTCAGCCGGCCTCCCGGCCCGACCGGCTGCACATTCAGGCCCACCACCGGGGCGATCCGGCTCACACCCCGCAGCCTGGCCAGCGCCAGGTCGTAGCCATCCAGGCCGGTGCCGGCCGGTGCGATCAGCAGGTCCGAGGCGTGCGAGGCCCGCAGGAAACGCGGGTAGGCGCTGCTGGTCCGCCGCGCCCCCGCGGCGGCGGTCATGACCGCGCCGCCCCCGATGGCGACCAGCAGGACGAGTACCGTCCAGCCCCGCCACCGGGTTCTGAGCTCGTGCGCCACGAGGAGCAGCACCACGCGCACCAGGCTTCACCCCCTCCGGCTGCGCCTGCCCTGGACCGAGCGTAGGCATTCCGGCGGTGACCCTCCAGGGTGCTCGCGCATGCCGGAGGTGTGCCTACTACCACCGGCGGCCTGCATGCCTGCCCACTGGTGGCGAAAGGCCTGATCGGGGAAGACTTGTCGCGTGGATCACAGTGACGCCGGCCCGGCCGGCCAGATCGCGGTCTTCCTCGCGGACGACAACCTGATCGTCCGGGAGGGGGTGCGCGCCCTCATCGAGCGGCACGCTGACCTGACTGTGGTGGGGGTGGCCGCGGACTACGACGGGGCGGTGGACGGCGCGACCGCCGCCAGCCCGCAGGTGCTGGTGACCGACATCCGGATGCCGCCGTCCTTCCAGCGGGAGGGCATCGACGCGGCCAAGGAAGTGCGCAAGCGCCACCCCGGCACGGGGGTCGTGGTGCTGTCCCAGTACGAGGACCCCGAGTACGCGGTCTCACTGCTGGCCGAGGGCTCGGCCGGCTACGGCTACCTGCTCAAGGACCACGTGGCCGAGGGCAACCAGCTGGTTGACGCCATCCGGGCGGTGGCCACCGGCGGCACGGCGCTGGATCCCTCGATCGTGCAGGCGCTGGTGGCCCCCGTGGTCCCGCCGGGCGGCCTGACGCCGGCCGAGGAAGAGCTGCTCAGCTGGGTCGCGGAAGGCAAGCCGATCAAGGCCATCGCGGTGGCGCGCCGGACCGCCCCGGAAGCCATCGACGCGGAGGTCGAGGCGGTGTTCGTCAAGCTGGCTGAGGGCGTGTCCGCGGGCAACGCCGGCGCGCTGCAGCGGCTCCGCCTCCTGCACCAGGCCATCGTGGACCGCGAGGAGCAGGGCGAGACGCTGTCCCGGCTGCTGCCCGGCGGGCTGGCGGACAAGCTCCGCCAGGAGCGCCGCGACATCGGCGAGACCGAGCGGGTCATCGTGACCGTGCTGATGAGCGACATCCGGTCGTACTCGACGATCGCCGAGCACGCCGATCCCAGCCAGCTGGCTGGGCAGCTGAACACCCACCGCGCGGCGATGAATCAGGCCATCCTGGGTGAGGGGGGGACGGTCATGCAATTCGTGGGCGATGCGGTCATGGCGGTGTTCGGCGCGCCGTTCCCGCAAGACGACCACGCCGACCGGGCGGTTGCCGCCGCCTCGGTCATGCACTCGCTGCAGGCGGGCATCAACGACCGCTGGCTCGCCCAGGGACTGCCCGCGTTCGGCCTCGGCCTGGGCCTGTCCAGCGGCGAGGCGGCCGCCGCCCTGCTCGGGTCGGCGGAACGGCTGGAGTACACCCTGGTCGGGGACACGGTGAACCTGTCGCAGCGGCTGCAGCAGTTCGCGGCGGCGGGGGAGACCGTGGTGTCCGAGGCGACTTTGCGGGCGCTCAGCAGGCCGGTGGAGACCGTGCCGCTCGGCGCCCGGATGGTCAAGGGCCGTGATACCCCGGTGAGCGCATACAAGATCATTGACCTGGCGGGCGGTTCCGGGGCCGCGGCCAGGGCCACCGAGATGACGACCCGGACGGGGGCGTGATGAACGACGGGACGGCCGCACTGACCATGCGCGGCGTGCGCAAGACATTCGAGGCAGAGAACGCGCCGGTGCGGGCGCTGCGCGGGGTGGACCTGGCCGTGGCCGGCGGCGAGTTCGTGGCCCTGATGGGCCCGTCCGGCTGCGGCAAGTCCACGCTGCTGAACCTGGTGGCGGGGCTGGACACGGCGGACGAGGGTGAGATCAGGGTGGCCGGCGAGGAGGTGACCGGGCGCAGCGAGGACGACCTGGCCCGGCTCCGCCGCCGCCATATCGGGCTGGTCTTCCAGTTCTTCAACCTGCTGGAAGGCATGACGGTCCTGGAGAACGTGGCCCTGCCCGCGGTCATCGCGGGCCGCCGCCGGAAGATGGCCGAGACCCGGGCGCGGGACCTGCTCGACCTGCTCGGCATCAGCGATAAGGCCGGCGCCGTGCCTGGTGTGCTGTCCGGCGGGCAGCGCCAGCGGCTCGCCATCGCCCGGGCCCTGGCCAACGACCCCACGCTGCTGCTCGCCGACGAGCCGACCGGGGCGCTGGACTCCGAGGGCGGCGAGGAGGTCATCGAGCTGCTGCGGCGGCTGCACGACGGGGGCCAGACCATCATCCTGGTCACGCACGATCCCAGCGTGGCCGCGGCCGCGGGGCGGGTCGTGCGGATGCGCGACGGCCGGATCGAGCAGCCGCAAGCCCAGCCGGACAGCAACGCGGCCGTGGTCATCGAGGCACTCTGACCATGAACGAGACCATGCCCGGTCCGGGATCCGCGGCCAGCGGGCTTCCGGCGGCCCGCGGCATGGCGCCGGCGGGCCGGCTGGCCGCCGGGGTGGCGGCCCCGGTGGCGACGCTGGCCGTGGTGCTGATCGGGCTGCGGGCCAGCGTGCCCGGCGGCCTGCCCGCGGTGGTCGCCGTCGCCTTCGCGGTCACGCTGGCCTGGGCCGCGGCCGCGGCGGTGTGCGCCATCCGGGTGCCAGGCCGTGGCCGGGCCGGGCCGTGGCCCGCTGCTCTCGGCGCGCTGGCCGGGGCGGTCGCCCTCACCGCGGCCCGCATGGCCAGCCAGCCGGGCCCGCATGGGCTGGCCCGCGGGGTGGCTACCGTGGCCGGGCTGCTGGTCATCGCGGTCTCTGTGGCGTTCGTCTTGTCCGCGCCGGACGGCCGGCTGGGCAGCCGGGCCCGGCGCGGTGCGGCCGGCCTGGCCATCGCGGCCGCGCTGGGCACCGGGCTGGTGCTGGCCCTGGCCGGGCGCCCGTTCCCGGCGGTGGCCGCGGCCGTGATCTGGCCGGCCGCCCTGCTGGCCACGCTGCCCGCCGCGCGGGCGCGGTACCGGCGGCTCGGCGGCCATGAGCGGGAGCGGATGCAATGGCTGGCCGTCGGCGCGGTACTGGGCGCGGACGCCGCGCTGGTATTCGGGGTGCTGCACGTGCTGGTCGGCTGGCCCGGCCCGGTCGCCGCGGTGATGGTGGGGGTCACCGTGGCGGTCCCCGCCGGGCTGGTCGCCGGCACCAGCGCCCGGCTGGCCCCGGTGGCCGGGCGCCTGCTGGTGCACGTCCTGTCGCTGGCCGGGTTCAGCATCGTGGTCGCAGCCATCTACCTGGTCATCGTGCTCGGCCTGGGCCAGCGGCCCGCCGGTCACGCCGACCGGGAGATCCTCGGCCTGTCCATGCTGGCCGCGGCGGTCACCGCGGTCGGCTACCTGCCCGCCCGGGACCGCCTGATGGCCTCGGCCACCCGGTTCGTGTACGGCGCCCGTGAGGCGCCGGATGAGGCGCTGCGCACCTTCGGCAGCCGGATGACCCGGGCCGTGGCCATGGACGAGCTGCTGCTCCAGCTGGCCGAGTCGCTGCGCAAGACGATGGCGCTGACCAGCGCGGAGGTGTACTCGGGCAGCGGCGACGTGCTGGAACGCACCGTGTCGGTCCCGGACGCGGGACGCCGCTCCATCATCGTGGGTGACCGGGAGCGCCCCGTCATCACCCGGGCCGGGGTGTCCGGCAACGCCTGGGCCTCGATCTGGCTGCCCGCGCTGCTGGACGGCCGGACCGGGTCCCAGCTGCGCGTCGCGCCGATCAGTCACGCGGGCGAGCTGCTCGGCCTGCTGGTGGTGCACCGGCCGGCGGAGGCGGATACGTTCACCGAGGAGGACGACCGGGTGCTGACCGAGCTGGCCCGCCAGGCCGGCCTGGCCTTCTACAACGTCCGGCTGGACGCGGCCCTCCAGACCACCCTGGATGAGCTGCGGCGGCAGGCGGACGAGCTACGCGAATCGCGGGCCCGGATCGTGGCCAGCGGCGACGCGGAGCGGCGCCGGGTCGAGCGGGACCTGCACGACGGCGCGCAGCAGCACCTGGTCGCGCTGGCGGTGACGCTCCGGCTGACGCGCGACGTCCTCGCCGAGGACCCGGAGACCGGCGCGGAGATGCTGGCCCAGATGGCCGACGACGTGCAGGCCACCATCCGCGAGCTGCGCGAGCTGGCCCACGGCATCTACCCGCCGCTGCTGGCCGACAACGGGCTGGGCGACGCGCTGCGCGCCGCGGCCAGCCGCTCGCCTCTCGCGGTCACGGTGGCCACCGACGGCATCGGCCGGTACTCCCAGGGCATCGAGACCGCGATCTACTTCTGCTGCCTGGAAGCGCTGCAGAACGCAGGCAAGCACGCCGCCGGGGCGACCGTGCAGGTCAGGCTCTGGGAGGAATCCGGCGGCCTGCTGTTCTCGGTGAGTGACGACGGCCCCGGGTTCGACGCGGCGCAGGCCCGGGGCGGCCACGGCTTCATCAACATGTCCGACCGGCTCGGCGCTATCGGCGGGACGGTCCGGTGGGAGTCGCAGCCCGGTCACGGCGCCACGATCAGCGGTTCGGTGCCGGTCATCTGACGTTCACATGCTTTCCGCAACGAAAACCGCCCGCCCGTCTCACCCGCGGTCCCGGCTCGCTCAGGTGGCCGCGAACGACCCGGAATCCCGCTGCGCCCACAGGCGGCGCAGCGTGTCGGCGCCGAACTGCTCCTTGTTGACGTAGGCGCTGGCGCCGCTGGCCGCCACGGCGGGGGGAAGGTCCGCGACGTCGTAGGTGGAGCAGAGGAACACCACCACGTCCGGGTGGGCGGCCACGATGCGCCGGGTGGCCTCGATGCCGTTCATCTCCGGCATGTTGATGTCCATCAGGACCAGCGCCGGGCGCAGCGCGTCCACCAGCGTGATCGCTTCCGCGCCGCTGGACGCCTCCCCGGCCAGCTCGAAACAGTCGATCCGGCGCAGCACAGCCTTGGCGGCCAGCCGGAAGGGTGCCTGGTCGTCTACCACGACCACTGCGTGCGGGGTGGTCATGGTTCAAGCCTGTCACGGGACGCCCGGCGGGCCCAGGGTGGTGCCACCCCCGGGACCTGGCAGGCCAGCCTCACGGGTCAGCCGGCCTGGGCCTCGCTGAGATAGACCAGGACCGCCTTGACCCGCCGGTTCAGGTCCTTCTCCTCGCTGAGCCCCAGCTTGGCGAAGATGGAGTTGGTGTGCTTCTCGACCGCCCGCTCGGACACGGTCAGCGAGGCCGCGATGGCGGCGTTGCTCTTGCCCTGGGCCATCTCGGCCAGGATCTCGGTTTCGCGCGGGGTGAGGTGCGCCAGGCTGGACTGCTGATGCGCGGACCGGGACCGGACCAGCTCATCCACCACCATCGGGTCGATGACCGACCCGCCGCCGGCCACCGCGCGGATGGCCCGGGCCAGCTCGTCCACGCTGGCCACCCGCTCCTTGAGCAGGTAGGCGCGGCCCGCCGAGCCGTGCTCCAGCAGCGCCATCGCGTACCCGGGCGCGGTGTACTGGCTGAGCACGACCACCCCGACCTCCGGGTGGTTCTCCCGGAGCCAGCCAGCCGCCTGGATGCCCTCGTTGGTCCCGGTCGGGGGCATCCGGATGTCGGTGATCACGACGTCCGGGTGCACGGCGGCGACCAGGGCCAGGAGCTCAGGCAGGTCTGAGGCCGTGCCCACCAGCTCGAAGTCCTCGTTCGAGGAGACCAGCCGGGAGACGCCCTCGCGGAGCAGCACGTTGTCTTCGGCCAGTGCGACCCGGATCCTGTTCATCAGGCCGTGATCGTAGCGTGCCGGGGCCCCGCCGCACAGGCTGCGCGCGGACGGAGTCCTAGGACCCGAACACGTGCTCGGTGTACCACTCCCAGGTCCGGGCGATGCCGTCCTCCCGCGCGATGGCGGGCGTGTACCCGAGCATCTGCTTGGCCAGGTCGTAGGTGGCGAAGTTGCGGTCCACCTCGCCGACCCGCCGGGGCTGGTACTCGACCGGGTGGTCCGGCTTCCCCGCGGCGTCCCGGCACAGGCCGGCCAGCTCGGCGATGGTGGTCTCAACCCCGGAGGCGATGTGCAGGACGGTGCCGCCGGGCACGTCACCTTCCAGGGCCAGCTGCAGCGCGCGGGCGATGTCGTCAACGTGGGTGTAGTCGCGGGAGGAGGTGCCGTCCCCGTAGATCACGATCGGCTGGCCGGAGTGCAGCGCCCGGAAGAACACGGTCATCGCGCCCTTCTTGTGCCCGCTCCACGGGCCGTAGACGTTGGCGAACCGCAGCGCCACGGTACGCAGGCCGAAGGACTTGGCGAAGGCGTGCGCGTACCCTTCCCCGGCGAGCTTGCTCGCGCCGTACGGCGAGATCGGCTTGGGCAGGGAGAACTCGTTGACCGGGGGCAGCGCGTCGCCGATGAGCGCGCCGCCGGTGGAGGCCAGGACGACCCGCTCCAGGCCGGCCCGCCGCGCGGCGTCCAGGACCCGGAACGTGCCGACCACGTTGGCCTCGAAGTTCATCACCGGGTCGGCCACGGACATCACGACCGAGCCTGCCGCGGCCAGGTGGATGACCGACTCCATCCCGCCGAGGGCGGCGCCGAGCGCCCCCGCGTCGCGGATGTCGCCCTCGACCAGCTCGGCGCCCACCCCGTCCAGGTACGCCGGGTCGCCGGTGGAGTAGTTGTCGAATACGCGCACCGAGTGCCCGCTGCCGGCGAGCCGCCGGACCAGGGTGGCGCCCACGAAACCGGCTCCGCCGGTGACGAGGACACGCTGCGGAGCCGTCACCACAGGTTCAGTCATGACCGGTAAAGCTAGCAGCGGTCCGCCGCTGATATCCCCGGCAGGCCGCGCCGGCCAGTGCGGCCCGGCGTGCCGGCCAGTGCGGCCCGGCGTGCCGGCCAGTGCGGGGCAGGTACGGCCGGCACTATCCGGGTGGATCTGGCTGGCGCCGGCCACTGCGACGCGGCGGGCTTCGTGCCATCATGTGCATGGCCGGGGGACCGGGGGGAGGCCTGCGACGACCAGTCAGCCGCCGCCAGCACGGCCTCGGGCGGCACAGCCGCCGCCAGCACGGCCTCCGGCGCCGCGGCCTCCGGCGGCCGTCGCCGTGGCCGCGTCCGCCGGCGGAGTCGAGGCGCTGCGGGCCTTCGTGTCCTGGCTGCCGCCGGACTTCGCGGCGGCGGTCCTGGTTGTGCTGCATATCACGCCCACGGGACCCACGGTTCTCCCGCACATCCTGTCCCGGGCCGGCCCGCTGCCGGCCCGGCACCCCGAGGACGGCGAGCCGCTCGCCGGAGGGGTCATCCTGGTCGCGCCGCCCGACCGGCACCTGGCCGTGGCCGGTGGCCGGGCCCGCCTGCTGGCCAGCCCGCCCGAGCGCGGGCACCGGCCGTCGGCGGATGTCCTGCTGCGCAGCGTGGCCGCTGCCTTCGGGGAGGCCGGCAGCGGTGCGGTCCTGTCCGGCACCATGGACGACGGAGCCGCCGGGCTGGCCGCCATACGCCGGGCGGGCGGCCTGGCCCTGGTGCAGGATCCGGACGAGGCCCTGTTCGCGGGGATGCCCCGCGCGGCCATCGCGCGGGCGGACCCCCAGCTCGTCGCGCCCCTGTCCGCGCTGGCCGTCCGCCTCTTCACCTGGCTGGATGAACTACGCGGGGAAACTGCGCCGCCACAGCTTTAGGGGGCAGCAGGCTAAGCTCCTCGAAGGCGGACACGGCCTCATCACGGCCGGGACGCCGTGCTGCCTGACGGACGTGGCACCCTGCCTGATGGAGACCCGATGGCGAACCCGCCTGAAGACGGCGAGCTGGAAGCGCTGCTGGAGTACGTCCATGGGCGGCGGAACTTCGACTTCCGCGGCTACAAGCGGGCCAGCCTGACCCGGCGTATCGCCAGGCGCATGCAGGCCATCGGCGTCAACGGCTACGAGCGCTACATCGAGGTCCTGGAAGCCAACCCGGGCGAGTTCGCGGAGCTGTTCAACACCATCCTGATCAACGTCACCGCCCTGCTCCGCGACCGGGAAGCGTGGGATGCGGTGGCGGACACGGTGATCCCGCGGATCGTCGAGGCCAAGGACCGGGCCGGGCCGGTGCGGGTCTGGTCGGCGGGCTGCGCGTCCGGTGAGGAGGCGTACTCGCTCGCGGTGCTGCTGGCCGAGGCGTTCGGCGAGGACCGGTTCCGCCAGTCGGTGAAGATCTATGCCACCGACGCCGACGAGGACGCGCTCGCCGAGGCGCGGCGCGGGCGCTACGGCTTCCAGGACCTGGTGGACGCGTTCGGCGAGGACCGGACGCGGCGTTTCTTCGATGCGGACGGCGAGTACGGGATCTTCCGCGGCGACCTGCGCCGGGCCCTGATCTTCGGACGTCACGACCTGGTTCAGGACCCGCCCATCTCCCGGATCGACCTGCTCGCCTGCCGCAATACCCTGATGTACTTCACCGCCGAGGTCCAGGCCAGGGTCCTGGCCGGCTTCCAGTTCGCGCTCGTCCCGGGCGGCTACCTGTTCCTCGGCAGGTCTGAGGCCCTGGTGACCAGGACCCAGATGTTCGAGGTCGTGAACCTGGCCCAGCACATCCTGCGAAAGGAAGGTGCCGCGGGCGGCCTCACGGCCACGCCGCTGGACCCGGCCGTGCGGCCCGGTGGCGCACCGCGCTCGGATGGCCACCGGCCCATGGAGGCGCTGTTCGAGCAGAATGTGGTGGCCCAGGTGATGCTGGATGCCAGCGGGAACCTCGTGCAGGCTAACCGGTCCGCCCGCCGGATGCTCACGATCGGGTCCGCGGAGCTGGGCCGCCCCCTGCGCGACTGCGAGCTGTACAAGCGGCCTGCCGACCTGCGCGCCCCCATCGAGCTGGTGCAGCGTGAGCGGCGCCCGGTGGCCATCCACGACGTGCCGTGGATGGGCCCGGACGAGGTGGGGTCGCTGGACATCATCGTCGCACCGCTGGACGGCCCGTCGGGCCTGGTGATCTCGTTCCTGGACGCCAGCCGGAACCAGCATCTGCGGGTGGAGCTGGAAGATTCCCGCCTCGAGCTGAAAACCGCGTACGAGGAACTGCAGTCCACCGTGGAGGAGCTGGAGACCACCAACGAGGAGTTCCAGTCCACCAACGAGGAGCTGGAGACCACCAACGAGGAGCTTCACTCCACCAACGAGGAACTGGAGACCATGAACGAGGAGCTCCAGTCCACCAACGAGGAACTGGAGACCATCAACAACGAGCTGAGGGACCGCAGCGCCGAGGTCACCGAGCTCAACCAGTTCCTCGGGGCGATCCTGGGCAGCCTTCAGTCCGCGGTGGTGGTCCTGGGCGCGGAGATGGAAATCCGGGCCTGGAACCGCCAGGCCGAGGACCTGTGGGGGCTGCGCAGCGATGAGGTGGTGAACCAGCACTTCCTGAACCTGGACATCGGGTTCCCGGTGGAGCAGCTCCGCGGCCCCATCCGCAGCCTGCTGGCGGGCCGGAGCGAGCGGGACCAGGTCACCTGCCCGGCGGTGAACCGCCGGGGCCGGCCCGTCGAGTGCACGGTGAGCCTGAGCCAGCTCGTCGGGACCGAAGCGGCCCACGGCGTCATCCTGGTGATGGACGCCGTGCCGCGTGAGCCCGCGGCCTAGCCGGGCTGCGTCCGGGGGGTGCGGGCCGCGGCCGGGGGCTGGTCACGGCCCGGTCCACGATGCCGGCCGCCAGCTCACTGACCCGGATATTGCTGCGCTGCGATGCCTGGCGGAGCATCGCGAACGCCTCGTCCGGTGAGCAGCCCGTCTGGGCAATGAGGATGCCCTTGGCCTGCTCGATCACCGGCATGGTCTCGAGCTGCGCGCGGAGCCGGGCGTAGGCCGACTGGTGCAGCTGCTCCCGCCGGCTCCGCCCGGCCGCGAGCGAACTCCGGGTGACCTGCAGCCGCTCGGCCGCCGCCGCGAGCCGTTCCGCGTTCTCGGCGAGCATGGACCGGGCCGCGGCGACCCGCTCGGTAAGAGTGAGACCGCCGTCCGCCTGGGGAGCAATGCCTGCCTCGTCGTGCCGCATCTGATGCCTTCCCGCCCCGAGTGAGCGACGCGCGCATGTTCTGGCTGCGCCTTTACTATGCCCGAGCCACGCGGGGAGCATGAGGCGGTGGGCGCAACGAGCCGCCAGCGGCGGCGCGTAACCCGGACTGCGGTTCGCGCTGCCGTTCCCGCCGGTGAGCGCGGGCCGGGCCCGCGACCCGGCCGGTACCGGGTATCCGCTGCGGGCCGGCGCCGGGGGCGCGGAGGCTGCTCCTCAGCCGGGCCAGCTCCTCCTCGCCCAGGCCGCCCCACACGCCATGCACCTGCCTGGTCTCGATCGCGAACGCGAGGCACGGGGCCTTCACCGGGCAGGCGCCGCAGATGGCCTTGGCCCGCTTCTCCTGGCGCTGGCTGGGCCCGCCGGGGGAGATGGGGAAGAAGAGGTCCGGATCGGCCGACAGGCAGGCGCCCCGGGAACGCCAGTCGGCAGCCTCGTCACTCGCAGCCATGAATACCTCGCAAACGCCCGCAGCGGACCGCACGGTGAGGCCCTCTTCCCCTGAAGCCGGCTGCTATGCCAGGAATAGGGCATATTCAGGCAGAATTTGCCTGACGTTCACCGGGAGTGGCGGTCAGGCGATGGCTTCCCGGGCGTAGCGCAGCGTCGCGCCGACGCCGTCGCGGGGAGCCTCGCTGCCGGTGGCCAGGTCCCCGGGCAGGAAGTACAGCGGGGCGCCGGTGGTGGCCAGGGCACGCGCGAGAGCCGCGTCGGCCCGGTCGCTCACCGGCTCCGGCACCCCCCGCCCGGCCAGCTCAGCCGCGTCAGCGCCCAGGTCGGTCCCGCCCGGCCCGGTCCACGCGGTCAGGGCCGACTCAGGATGATCGGCCAGCAGCAGCTCGGCCACCCCGCCGTCCCGGAGCGCGGCCATCGCCGCGGCCAGGCCGGCCACGCCGTGGTCGTGGGCCAGCTGGGTGCGCCAGTGCTCGTACCGCTCCCGGGCCTGCCGCTCGGCGTGCGCGGCCACAGCCTGGTCCGCGGCCCGCACGGCCTCCTCATTCTCCGCGGTGACCTCGCGCTCGATGACCACGGTGATCGCGGCGAGGCCGGGAGCGAGCTGGCGGACCAGCAGGGTGCGGGCCACCGGGTCACCGGCGACCACGATCAGCTCGGCACCGGCCTCACGCGCCTGGGCGGTCACCCGCCCGGCCAGCTCCTTAGCGTTGGTCTCCCACGCTTCCTCGGTGCTGCGCTGGTACCTCAGCTGGGCCCAGCCGCCCCCCTTCGTCTTGTGCACCGGCCAGCCTGTCCCGGTCACCTCCTCATCCTGCACGAGGCCGGCGGAGGTGACCGACGCGATCTCCCCGCCGTCGTGCCGGGCCATCACCTGCAGGTGCGGCACGCGCGGCCACCGCTGCGCGAGCAGCGGCATGACGTGCGGCAGCGGCGCCACCCGGGCGATCTCCCGGCGCGGCGGGTGGCGCAGCGGCTCGGCCAGCACCACCTGGCCGGCCCGGCCGAACGCGGCCCGCCCGGGTGCGCCCAGGCTGGTTATCACGGGGGCCAGCGCGTCCAGCGTCGCGCCGTCGGCCCCGGCGCTGGCCAGCCGGTCCCGCGCGGACCGCCAGCGCAGGTCAACGGCCTGGCCGCCATCCCCTCCGGCCGGCGAGGTGTCCAGGTACACCGACACATAGCCGCCGAAGTCTGCGTACAGCGGTCGGAGGAACTGCAGATCCATGACGGTCACCTCGCTGGTTTCTAGGTATTCTCCTCGGTCCCCTCGCTGCCCGGCGTCCGGGGCAGCCCCAGCACGCACGCCAGGGCGAGCAGGAGGGCCTTCCGGCACAAGCTGGCCAGGACACGGCAGGAAGCGGGCCGAAGATAGGAGTTTGTGGATCAGGAGGCGGGCCAGGCGCGCTGCGGGAACCTTGCTTACAGTCCGGGCAGATGCGGAGGCGGTCCCCCGGAACCGAAGAAGTGCGCGAGCCCGTGAACGACCAGCACGAAGATGTGCTGGGCCACCTGCGGGGGTATGGTGTCGGCCACCATCATGCTGAGTACCGCACCGTTGAACATCATCAGCCAGTCTTTCCGGCCAACCCGCTTGCTTGCCTCTGCAATGTAATCCAGTCGCGCTTCAATCTGCGAGATCTGTTCGCCCGATGTCTCGCCGGAAGTTTGTATGTACTCTTTCGCTTGCTTTATCCGGACGGATATCTCAGCTTGCTCGCTACTGTTGAAAGGGCTATTGCTGGCGCCTTGCTCAGCTTGACTCCCGAAAAATTCCCTGCTTCCCCTGAGTCCCTCCCAGAGATCTGGCCCGTTTCCCTTATCGGCAGCCTTCGCTACTCTTTTTTCCCACCTCTGGAGCGCTCTGGTTATCGCCCCCCAGCTGGCGCGGGTCAAATAAGTGCTCCGCATTCCCGAAAGAAATTCATCTTCCGGCTCGATAAGATTGCATTGCCTCCGGCCTACGAAATCGCGCTTGGATACTCTTGCTATCGCGAAGATGGATCTTGTATCACGGTGGACGATGGCCGTTACCGGCCAGAGGTGAACTGTCGCCTGGCTCATCGGAAAACGGTAAAACAGAAACTTCACGCTCAGCTGGGTCAGCTCAAAGTCTGTGACCGGTATCTTGCCTAGTTCGAGCCTCTTGAAAAGCTCATTCGTATGGATTTTCGACAAGCGGAACTCTTCGTTATCCGAAGAAGGCATGTGCTGAGGTTACGCTGCTCTCGGTTCCCGGCACCACTGGTCCTGCCCCACTGGTTCCCGCCGCCCGTGAAGCTCCACGCCTCCCGCGGCGATTGATGTTGGGTCCGGAATGTCGGTGCCCGGGAGTAGCGTGCGGGCCATGAACCGGACCGATCGGCTTTACGCGCTGGTCGAGGAGCTGCGGGCGGTCGCGCCGCGATTCCGGTCGGCGCGGCAGCTGGCCGGGCGCTACGAGGTCAGCACGCGCACCATCGAGCGGGACATCCTGGCCCTGCAGGAATCCGGGGTGCCCATCTACGCGGGGACCGGGCGGCGCGGCGGCTACGCGATCGACAAGACGCTGACCCTGCCCCCACTGAACTTCACCGCGGCCGAGATGGTCGCGATCGCCGTGTCGCTGGCCCGCCAGGAGAATACGCCGTTCGCCGCAGCCACCCGCAGCGCCCTGCGCAAGGTCCTGGCCACCGCCTCGGCGGCGCAGACGGCGGAGGCCGTCGAGCTGATGGACCGGGTCCGGCTGATCGGCGCGGCCCGCCCGGGAGAACCGGCGCGGAGGCCGCAACTCCAGGAGCGGGCTGGCCAGGAGCGGGCTGGCCAGGAGCGGGCTGGCCAGGACGTGCCTGCCCGGGACGTGCCTGCCCGGGACGTGCCTGCCCGGGACGTGCCTGCCCGGGAGCGGGCCGCCCGGCGGTGGGGCCCGCTGCCCGCCGCCACCGTCCCGCTGGCCATCCAGGAGGCGATCACCGCGCGGCACGTCCTGCGGATCACCTACCGGGACCGGCACGACCGGGAGACGGTCCGGCACGTCGAGCCGGTCGCGTTCGCCGCCACCCGCACCGAGTGGTACCTGATGGCCTGGTGCCGCCTGCGGGGCGGGGCCCGGGCCTTCCGGGTGGACCGCATCCTGACCGCCGACGACACCGGCGAGCCCGCGTCCCCGCGGTCCTACCGCGACCTCGACGTGGACATCCCCGACAGCATCGTCCGCCGCCCTGACCTGTCCGTCTGACCGGCGAGACGGTTGCCTGCGGCCGCTGGCAGGCCGCAGGGCGGAAGTCCCCCGGAAACACCGACATAGGGCTGTCGCGCAGGCCCGCCAGAGTGACGTCATCGGGAACGTCACCAGATGGAGGAGTCACATGCCCGCAGCTAACACGGTGTCCTGGTTCGAGATCGGCGCCCCGGACGTCGAGGCGGCCAAGGCCTTCTACGGCCCGCTGTTCGGCTGGTCGTTCGCGGCCGACGGAACGTACACGATGATCACCGCGCCGGGGGCCGACCGCCCGTCCGGCGGCATCTTCAGCACCGGGGGCAACATCCCGCCCTACGCGGTCTTCGTGGTCAGTGTCCAGGATGTCGCCGCGACCGCGGCCCGGACCGAGGAACTCGGCGGCAAGGTCGTCGTCGCCCCGATGACGCTGGAGGACGGCATGAAGATCGCCTACCTCACCGATCCCAACGGCAGCATGTTCGCGCTGTTCAGCCCGCGGCCGGAAGGCTGCGCCGGCGGCCGGGCCCCGGGCTGCTGAGTCCGGGGCGCGGCCGCGGGCCGCGGGCATGATGAAGGAATGGACCGGACCGGAACGCGCCAATGCCGCAGATCAGCTGGCGGAGGAATGCCGCACGTCAATCGCCGGAGGACACCATGGATCAGCCGACAGCGCCGCGACGGTCTGCTCGGCCCAGCGGAGGCTGGCGCGGTGGATGGCGATCCCGTGGTCGAGGGCAAGACGCGGGTGGCGGCCGGGGACATCTGCGGTTGCCGCGTACCGCTCCAGCTGCGCGGTAAGCGCCGCGAGCGTGTCCGCGAGGCTCTGCACGAACGCGAGCACCTCGTCGGGCGGGAGCAGGTGCTCCATCATCACGAAGCGCATGAGGTGCAGGCCGAGGTCGGGCGAGACCGTGGCGGATTCCACCGGTGTGCGCAACCAGTCCAGGTGAGCTGCCCGGCCGGCCTGGGTGGGCTCGTAGACCCGGCGATGCCGGGCTGACGGGCCACCCTGGCCGGATGAGGCCTGGGCCTGGACCAGCCCTCGTTGTTCCAGCCGCCGCAGCGCCGGGTACAGCGTGCCGGAGCTGGGCTGGTAGACGCCCATGGGCGTGGTGGCGAAGATCCGCTTGAGGTCGTAGCCGGACGACGGCGCGGTGCAGATCAGGCCGAGCAGTATGTGCTCGAACGGGGTGAGCTGCCGTCCGGTCATGACGGGATCCTACCTTGCTGCATAGATCGAAACGACCTATGCTCTGGGGGGAGGGAACTGGTGGCAGGCGGGCCGTCGCACGGTCACGGAAGGCGGGTTCACGTGGACACCAGTGGTGAGGCCAGGGGAACCGCCGGAACGGCAGGTACTCACGTACCGCTGGCGGATAACTTGGTCGTGCCGTCTGTGCATGACGAGATCGCCCAGGGGCTCAGGGATCATCCCGCCAGGAAGGGGATGCCCTTCAACGTCCTGGTCACCCTGATAGAGATCGGCGGCAGCATCGGGCTGTTCCACCTGGCCAAAGCGCTGGGCGCGAGCGACGTTGCCAGCTACCTGGTCGGCAGTATCGGCCCGGTCGTCGGCGGCCTGGCGATCTGGATCAGGGCGCGCAAGTTCAGCGGCGCTTCGGCGGCGATCTTCGCCTTCACCATCATTTCGGCGATCATCGCCCTGGTCGGCAGCACGAATCCCAAGGTGCTGCTCTACAAGGATTGCGCGGCCACCGCCCTCATCGGCCTGATCTTCCTGGGCTCGTGCGTCCTGGCCCGGAAACCGGTGGTTTTCTACATGGCCCAGCGGTATGGCACGGACGGCACCCATGACGGCATGGCGACCTTCGGCAAGATGTGGAGCATTTACCCGGACTTCCGCACCGCGATGTATGTCATCAGCTACTGGTGGGCGGCCGTGTTCCTGATCCAGGCCGCGATAACGGCGCTCATCATCCGCCAGAGTAGTTTCCCGGTCGCCTATAACTACGATCAGGTCCTGCCCCTGGTCGCGACCGGACTGGGGATCCTCGGATCGCTCGCGCTCGGCCGGTACTTCACCAGGAAAGGCCAGGCGCGCGGCGCGGCCGAAAGCGCCGATCACCGCGGCCCGGCTCAACCGGCCGGCTCGAGCACTGCTGACAGGCGCGGGCCGAGCTCAACCACATAAGGCACTGCCTTCAGCTGCTCCGCCGTTACCGCCACCCCGTGGGCGCGGATCAGCGCGGCCAGCCACTCCCACGGGTGATCCTCACCCGTGACCTCAGCGTCGTCCGGGAGCACTGTCGTCAGCACGCTCCGCTCAGCGTGATCGGCAGTCATGCGCGTCGCGCTGGTGCTGAAGCCACGCTCCTGGTGCAACGTAAGGCGGCGGCCGTCATCCAGGACCGCAAACTCGTGCACGTCAATGGCCATACCCCGCTGATTTTTACGCGCCAGCTCTGACCACGCGCCCAGGCCGACGACCGCGACACCCACAGGGCGAACCATAACGCCACCTCGCTGCCGGTGCTGCCGGTGCTGCCGGCGCTCAGGCGCTGCAGGCCAGCCAGGCCAGCGGGAGCGGCGGGTGCTCGCCGGGCATCATGAAGGAGTGGACCGGACCGTTATCCGCCACTGCCGGCACTGCTGGGGTAACTGCGCGGGTGACTGCCTGCTCCCGGGCGGCACCGGGCTGTGCATCCATCAGCCGGTGCGCCGCCGGCCCTTCCGCGGGCGCCTGCGGCTGCTGGGAACCTGGGCATTCTGGCGGCGGGCGCTCTGGGGCGACCGCGCGCCTCATTCGTGACCCTGGCCGGGCCGGGTCAGCCTTCCGCGCCTGCGACGGGCCCGCAGGCCGGACGGCCACGACAAGGACCCGCCCGCCCGCCTGCCCGCCTGCCTGCCTGGCTGGCTGCTGGTAACGCCTCAGTCGGGCAGCGACTCCCGCGCTTTCACCAGGTCCGCGACGAAGCCGGCGAACGCTTCCTCGCGGGCCTGGTCATCGCGGGCCCGCAGGATAGAGGAAGGGTGGACGGTGCTCAGCACCGCGCCGCGCCACTGCCCGACGGTTACATCCTCCAGCCGGCCACGATGGTCGCGGACCTTGAACCCGCGGCCGAAGATCGCCTCCCCGGCCACCGCGCCCAGGGCCACGGTGACCCGGGGCCCGACCGCGGCGAGTTCCGCTTCCAGCCAGCCGCGGCAGGCCATGATCTCGGTTCCGTTGGGGCGCTGGTGAATGCGGCGCTTACCGCGGGCCTCCCATTTGAAATGCTTCACCGCGTTCGTGACGTAAGCCTCGGCCCGCCCGATGCCGCTGTCGTGCAGCGCGCGGTCCAGGAGATGACCGGCGGGGCCGACGAACGGGTGGCCTTGCCGGTCCTCCTGGTCCCCGGGTTGCTCGCCGACCAGGGCCAGGGGCGAATGCGGGCCGCCCTCGCCGAACACGGTGGCCGTGGCCCGCTGATACAGGTCACAGCGGGTACATGACGCGGCCTGCTCGGCTAGTTCCTTCAGGGTGGTCACGGTGACCGGTGGTACCCGTCCCGCGGGGCGCTATCCCTGGCGGCGGCGGGCCTGACTCGCGGGCCCGGCCGGGTCAGCGGATCGAGAAGGCCAGGGCGCCCCCCAGGCAGGCCACCCCGATCACGATCCAGGTGACGTAGTCGTTGACCACGCCGCTCTGGAACCGCTGCAAGGGCCGCACCAGGCCAGTGCCCGGCTCGAAACCCTGGCGCAGCAGCGGCAGCCGCCGCCAGTACAGGGCCAGGAAGGCGAGGGCGGCTGCGCCGGCGGCCGTGCCTGCCCCGATGACCAGATCGGGCACGGTCACCCCGGCCGGCCCGGCTGCGTAGGGCGCGGCCACGCGGGCGACCCGCGCCCCGTGCAGGACGGCCGCGTTGTAGGCGCGCTGATCCTGGAACCGGACCGCGGCCGCCTCCACCACCGAACCCAGCCTGGGCAGCACCCCGGTCACCGCGGCGGCGGCGACCAGCACCGCCGGCGGGATGATCATGGTGAGCGGCGTGTGCTGCCTGCCCTCATCGGTCTCGCTGGTCTCCTCCGACGACTCCCGGGCCATCTGGGGGTCCTCGCTGGGCGGGTCGCCCAGCCCGTAGAACACCCCGCCGGCCACCCGCAGCACCGCCGCGCCGGCGACCACCGAGGCGAAGACGAGCAGCACGCTGACCCAGGTCATCCCGCGCGCGCCGGTGCTGCCGGTGATCCAGCCCAGGCCCAGGTAGGTGGCGAAGGGGGGCAGGTCAGCCAGGCCGAGGGCCGCCAGCGTGAAGATCACGCCCGTCACCGGGAGCCGGCGGCCCCGGCCATGCAGCCCGGTCTCGTTGACCGACCGCAGCCGGTGCAGCACGATCCCGGTGCAGAGGAACAGCGCCGCGGTCACCATCGCGTGCCCGGCCACGAACACGGCTGTGCCTGCCAGCCCCAGCGGGGTGAGCAGGGCGATGCCCACCAGGAACATGCCGGCGTGGCTGATCGCGGAGAACGCGAGCAACCGCTTGACGTGCCGTTCCCGGAAGCAGAACAGGGCGCCCACGATTGCCGTGAGCAGGCCGAGGGCCAGGAACGCGTGCGTGATCGCGGCGCGGTGCCCCAGCGTTTGCCCGGTCAGTGTTGGCCCGGTCAGGGCCTGGCCGAACATGGACCAGTAGACCCGGGCCACGCCGTAGAGCCCCAGCTCGATCATGACCCCGGAGAACAGCACGCACACCGGGGTGGGGGCGACCGCATGCGCGTCCGCCAGCCAGAAGTGGAAGGGGACGATGGCGGCCTTGATCAGCCACCCGGTGATGATGAGCACGAACGCCACCACGACCAGCCCGCCCGGCCGGTGCCGCGAGAGGTCCTGGCCGATCTGGGCCATGTTCAGCGCGCCGGTGCGCCCGTAGACCACGGCGATCCCGGACAGGGTCAGGTAGGCCCCGATGCTGTTGGTGATGGCGAAGTTCAGCGCGCCCTGGATCGAGCCGCGCTCCTCAGGGCGGTAGGCGGTCAGCGCGTAGGCCGCCACGCCCATCAGCTCGAACCACACGAACATGTCGAAGATGTCGCCGGTGAGGCAGAACCCCGTCATGCCCGCCAGGAACGCCAGCATCAGCACGTGGTAGTACGTGGCCACCCGCTCGAAGTAGCGCCACGAGAAGATCATTCCTGCGGTGACCAGGACAGCGGCCAGGCAGGCCAGGCCCGCGCTGAGCGGCCCCACCTCGAAGTCGATGCCGATCGTGATCCCGTGATGCGGCCGGAAGCCGGCGAACCAGTAGATCTCGTCGTGGTGCGCGACCCGGATCGTGATGATCACCAGCAGGCCGGTCACCACGGCGCTGGCCGCGATAGCCACCGAGTCCAGGATCCGCCGCTGGCGGCGCAGCAGCGGGTTCAGGGCGCCGATCGCGGCCGCCGCGATCAGCGGCAGGACCACGGACAGGGGCAGCAGCTGGTCCACGGAGCCGCCTTCAGCCCCTGAGCTGGACGAGCTCTTGCGGATCGAGGGTCCCGAACCGCTTCTGGGCTTGCACGGCGATGGCGAGCAGCAAGGCGGTGACGGCGGCCTCGACCACCACGTCAGTCAGGGCCAGCGCCTGGACCACCGGGTCGACGGCGGGGGTGTGCACCGGGATGTCGTAGAAGTACGGCGCGACCGCGCCGGTCTTGTACCCGATGCCGAGCAGCAGGACGTAGGTCGAGGACTGCACGACGATCAGGCAGACGATCTGGTGGACCAGGTGACGGCTGGTCACGACGCCGTACAGGCCGACGGCCAGGATGTAGACCACCACAACGAACGGGACGATGTGCATCAGCTCTCCCCCCGCCGGACGAGCAGAGTCTGCTCGACCAGTTCACCGACGATCAGGACGAAGGCCGCCGCCACCTCCACGCCCACGCAGAAGCTGATGAGCGGGATGGTCCCGCCGGAGCTCACGGCGCCAGGGACGGTGCCGCGCGGCAGGAAATTCGTCAGGTAGGACAGCCCCATGACCACGGCACTGATCCCGATGGCGGCGAACCCGCCGGCGCCGACGGCCTCGACCGCGTCGGTGATGTCAGCCGGGCTGATCCGCCGGAACAGCAGGAACTCCCCGGACAGGTAGATGAGGATGAACGCGGTGGCGAGGACCACCCCGCCCTGGAACCCGCCCGACGGGCTGGTCTGCGCGTGCAAGGCGAGAAACCAGCCCAGCACCACCACCGGCCCGGTAAAGAGCAGCGCGACCAGGCGCACCGCGTCGCTGGCCGGCGGGATAGCCCAGTCCGCCGTCGGGTCGTTCTCGTCCTGCTGCCGCTCGCTGCGCAGGTGGCGCAGCACCACGGCCATCCCGGTCGCCGCGACGAACAGGATGAACTCCTCGCCCACCGTGTCGAACCCGCGGTACTCGAAGTTGACCGCGGACACCACGCCGGTCGCGTTGGTCTGGGCCACCGCGACGCGGTTGATGATGTCGCCGTACGGGCCCGGGTAGTTCCCGAAGCCCGGCAGCCCGGCCAGCCCCCACAGGTAGAAGGCCGCCAGGCCGGCCGCCCCGGCCAGGAAGATCCAGCGGCGCTGCCCGGGGGTCATTTCTCCCGCCTTCTCACCTTGGCCAGGGCCAGCAGCAGCAGCACGGGCAGCGCGACGGCGCCCACGGTCAGCTCGGACAAGGTCACGTCGGGAGCCTGGAAGGCCAGGAACAGCACGGCCAGCAGCACGCCGTAGACGCTCAGCATGATCACCTGGCGGACTGGCTCGCGGATCAGCACCACCGCGGTGGCGCCCGCGGCCACCAGCAGCAGGAGCAGCACCTGCAAGATGTCCATCAGGGGCGTGGGAACGGTGTACGGCGTGACCACTGCCACCAGGCGGGCGCTACCCATCGCGATCTCCGGCGTGGCCAGCCTGCTGCCGGCCCGCCGAATGGCCCGGCAGGCGGTCGGGCCCCTCGCCGCGCCGCGCCGCGCCGGGCCGCCAGTCGCCGTTCTGCCTGATCCGGGCGGCCCTGATGGTGGCGTGGGACAGGAATGGGCCGCCGGCCACCATGAACAGCAGACCCAGCCAGGTCTCGCCGCTGTTCTCGGTCCAGCCGGACTGGATCAGGACGGCCAGGGCGACGATCACCGGGGCCACCACCGCGATGGGTGTCACGTAATGCAGCTTCTGGTAAGCATCCCGCATGACCAGGATGCCTGCCGACGAGGCCAGCACCACGAGGGCGGCCAGGCCCAGCAGGACGTCAGCGACGATGCCGTGGACGGTCACAGCCACCGCTCCAGGAACCGCACGAAGACCAGCCCGCTGCCGAACAGCAGCACGGCCAGGTGCACCGGGAGCTCGAACTCACCCGGGCGGCTAAATCCCTCGGCCAGCAGCACCAGCACCATGAAGACGATGGAGCTGACGGCCTCGTAGGCCACGACGGCGTCCATGGTCGTGCCCCGCGCGCCGACGATCCCGCAGGGGATCACGGCCAGCAGCATGACGGTGGCCGTGATCACGAAACTGATCACTTTGCCGCCTCCCCTTCCTTCACCACCAGCTGGTGGACCAGCATCGTGCCGGTACCGGAGTCAAGGCCGGCCGCGATCGTGTTGGGGGCGAGGGACGCGGCGCCGATCACCAGGGCGCGGCGGGTGGCGCCCGCCGCCGTCTCGTCGCCGTAGCGGACCGGCAGAACCCGGAAACCGCTGGGCGGCTGGTCGCCGTGGGCCAGCCGGCGCCACAGGGCCGCGAAAATGATCACGGTGTCCCCGGCGACCTGGCCGGGCAGCCGGATCGCCCGGGCCAGCCAGGGAGCCCTGATCCGTACCCGGGCGGTGGCCTGGTAGGTGGCCAGCTCGGCCAGGAACGCGGCCAGGGCCGCGGCGCCTGCCCCGGCGAGCAGCTCGTCCGTGGCGATCGAGTCGTCCAGCATCACCCAGAACGACATGAGCAGGACCCACCACGCCAGCCAGGCGCCGCCCCGGCGGCTGAACGGGACCTTCTGGGGTGGCCGCGGGCTGGTCATGCGCCGGTTCCGGCGGGACGCAGGCAGGCCCTGGTCGGCTCGAGCACCCACCCCACGTACCCAGGTGGCATCCGGCAAACGTGGCCGAATTGCCTGCGCGCGCCTGGCCACCCTGCCTGGCCACCCTGCCTGGCCACCCTGCCTGGCCACCCTGGTCGCCTGCCCCTTCCTGGCCGTGCGGTTTGCCGCCGCGGGGCACCGGGTAGGGCCAGCGTCCCCGGAGTCCTGTGCACCGGCCCACCCGGCCGGGATCAACGACGGGGAGGTGCGGGCCCGGTGCCTCAACGCGCGGTGATCCTTTCCGGCTCACTGGGCCTGGGCCACGATGTCGTCTCCGAGGTGGTCTCCGGAAGCCTGGCCGGCCTCGGCTGGGAAAGCCGGACGCTGGACTGCATGGCCTTGCTGGGCCCGCGCGCGGGCCGGGCGGCCGACTGGGTCTTCCGGCGGCTGATGGCCCGGCCGGAGGTCTTCGACGGGCTGCACTTCGCCCATCTGCGGGCGGGAAGCCGCCTGGCCACGGCCATGGACCGGGCCGCCACGCCGCGGCTGCTGGCCGCCCTCCGCGGCGCAGCTGCGAGGAGGAGCCCGCCGAGCTGATCATCAGCGTGTTCGCGGCGGGCGTCCCGGCGGCCGCGTGGCTGGCCGCGTCCGGGCCTGCGCGGCGTACCGGGCTGGCCGCGTCCGGGCCTGCGCGGCGCACCGGGCTGGCCGCGTCCGGGCCGGGCCACCCCCGGCCTCTGCTGCGCACCGTCGTGCTCTGCCCCGATGCCCTGCCGCACGCGACGTGGGTGCGGGAGGGCATCGACCTGTTCCTGGTGACCTCCGCCGCGGCGGAGGCGGGGGTGCGCCGTTATGTGCCGCGGGCCCGGACCGCTATCGTCCCGCCGCCGGTGCGGCCCGCCTTCTGCCGGCTGATGCCGCAGCGCGCGGCCCGCTGCGTCGCTCGGGATACCGCCCGCGGCCAGATGCGTCCTGCTGATGGGCGGCGGATGGGGGCTGGGCCCGGTGGAGGGGGCCGCGCGGTCCCTGGCCGCCGCCGGGGTGCACGTGCTGGCCGTGGCGGGCCACAACCGCCGCCTCGAGGCCCGGCTCCGGGCCCTGGCGGCCAGCACGCCACGGATCCACCCGTTCGGCTACACCCCGCGCATCCCGGAGCTGATGAGCGCCTGCGACCTCGTCGTCACCCTGCCCGGCGCACTGACCTGCGGCGAGGCCCGGGCGGCCGGGCGCCGGCTGGTGCTCGTCGACGCCATGCCGGGCCATGGCCGCGAGAACGTCCAGCACCAGCTGGAGCTGGGCGGGGCCGAGGTGTCCAACCCGCGGCCGCTGGCCGTCGCCAGGAGCGTCCTGGCTGCGCTTGACCGTGCCCCGCCCGCGCGGCTGGCCGGCCTGCCCGCAGACTGGGACCAGGCCTTCGCCGCCGCGATGGCCAGCATCGGCGCCGGCCCGGCCGGCGGCGCCCGGTGCGCCGGGCGCGCCGGGCGCGCACCGAGCGGGCCGGCACTGGCCGGCGGTCCTCCGTACGCATACTCCGCCCGGGAGGTGGGCTATCCGTGATGCGCACCCTGTGCCTGCACCCGCCGTCGTACGAGGGGTTCGACGGCGGCGCAGGCTCGCGTTACCAGGCCAAGCGCGAGATCCGGTCGTTCTGGTACCCGACCTGGCTGGCCCAGGTGGCCGCCATCGTGCCGGGCAGCAAGCTCGTGGACGCGCCCGCCGCGGGCCTCGGCCTCGATGACGTGCTGCCGCTCGCCCGCCAGTACGATCTCGCGGTGCTGCACACCAGCTCGCCGTCGTTCGCCGGGGACGTCGGCGTGGCCGAGGCGCTCAAACGGGCAAACCCGGCGCTGAAGGTCGGCTTCGTCGGGGCCAAGGTGGCGGTGGAACCGGAGCCGTCCCTGCTGGCGTCGGACGCGATCGACTTCGTGGCCCGCGAGGAGTTCGACTTCACCATCGCCGAGATCGCCGAGGGCCGGCCGCTGGACGACGTCCGCGGGCTCACGTTCCGCGATCCGGGCGGCCAGGTGGTGCACACCCCGGACCGGCCGATCCTGGAGGACATGGACCGGCTGCCGTACGTCACCGACGTGTACCGGCGCGACCTGAACGTGAACGACTACTTCATCGGCTACCTCAAGCACCCGTACGTGTCGCTCTACACCGGCCGGGGCTGCCGGTCACGGTGCACGTTCTGCCTGTGGCCGCAGACCGTCGGCGGGCACCGCTACCGGACCCGCAGCGCGGAGCACGTCCTGGGGGAGATGGCCCGCATCACCGAGCTGTTCCCGTCGGTCAGGGAGGTCTTCTTCGACGACGACACGTTCACCGATGACCGGCGGCGCGCTGAGGAGATCGCCCGCGGCATGGGCAAGCTGGGCCTGACCTGGTCGTGCAACGCCAAGGCGAACGTGCCTTACGAGACCCTCAAGGTGCTGCGGGACAACGGCCTGCGCCTGCTGCTGGTCGGCTACGAGTCCGGCAACCAGCAGATCCTGATCAACATCAAGAAGGGCGTCCGGGTCGAGCGGGCCCGGCAGTTCACCAGGGACTGCCGCGATCTGGGCATCACCATCCACGGCACCTTCATCGTGGGGCTGCCCGGCGAGACCACGGAAACCATCCAGGAGACCATCCGGTTCGCCAAGGAGATCAACCCGCACTCGCTGCAGGTCTCGATCGCCGCGCCGTACCCGGGCACCGCCCTGTACGAGCAGGCCAGGGAGAACGGCTGGCTGCCCGAGGATGACGCCACTCTGCTCGACGAGCGCGGTGTCCAGGCCGCGGCCCTCAGCTACCCCAACCTCAACCGGACCGAGATCTACGAGTCGGTGGACACCTTCTACCGGCAGTTCTACTTCCGGGCCGGGAAGATCGCCGAGATGTCCGCCGAGATGCTGCGCAGCCCGGAGATGATGCGCCGCCGGCTGCGCGAGGGGGCCGAATTCCTCAGCTTCCTGCGCCGGCGCGACAGCGCCGCGTCCTGACCCTGGTCACGCTGGTCTCTGGGCCAGGCCGGTCATTCCGGGTCGTGGCTCGGCTCGGATGTCTGGTCGCCGGAGAGCCGGGTGTTCGGCGACCCCCCGTTCGAGCCCGCATTCTGCCTGGCCTCCCGCAGGGGAGACCGCAGTTCAGTCAGGCCACCCGCGGCGGCGACCCGCTCGGTGGGCACATGCTCACCCAGGGGCGTGACCTGGGGTCGTCCTTGGCCCGGAAATACCGGCGCGCGTCCTGGGTGTTCGGGCCGGCCTTGCCGTGCCGGACAGACCGCGTATATCCCCCCGCCGACGATGAGCACGATGATGATCGCCCCGAGCACCCAGTTGAGTATGACCGCACCGCCCATATCCGGACGCCCTCCTGTCTAGGCAGAACCGGAAAGCCGTCAGGCTTTGAGCCTGGGAGATGCCCTTCTCAGCGGTCCTAAACATCGGCCGTGCCGGGCCGGGCCGGAAGCGGTCCCGCTTACCGCCCGGCGGCGTAGCGCGGGTGCAGCCCGATGCCCCGCTCGGCGGCCTGGTCCAGGAGCATGCCCCGCAGCTGGGCGCGGGCCCGGTGCAGCCGGGACATCACGGTGCCGACCGGGCAGTGCATGAGGTCCGCGACCTCACGGTAGGTGAAGCCCTCCACGTCGGCCAGGTAGACGGCGGTACGGAAGTCGCGCGGCAGTTCCTTCAGGGCCCGGATGAGCCGCGGGTCGGGCAGCCGGTCGAGCGCCGCGTCCTCGGCGGACCGGGGCGCGGCCCCGGGTTCCGCCCAGCCCTGCGTGAGCTGCCAGTCCTCGATACCCGTCGTGGAGACCCGGGCGGGCTCACGCTGACGGCGCCGGTAGCTGTTGATGAACGTGTTGGTCAGGATCCGCAGCAGCCAGGCCCGGGCGTTGGTGCCCTCGCGGAACTGGTGGAAGTTCGCGTAGGCCTTGGTGTAGGTCTCCTGCACCAGGTCCTCGGCGTCATGAGGGTTGTGGGTCATGGCCGTGGCCGCCGCGCGCAGCTGTCCCAGGTGCGGCAGCGCCTCGTCGGCAAAGCGTGATTTCCCGTCCTCGCCCAGGGGCGCCACGACCGGCTGCCTGGTTGCCATCGGATCCTCCCTCTCGTCCCGGCTCCGGCCAGTACCCGTGACGGATCAGGCCAAACACCCGGAGGTGATCACGTGGCCGGGTGGCCCGTCCCGGGTTTGCCGCCCGCCGCGCAGGGCATCCCTCGCGGCATGATCAAGGGACTCATCAGGGGAGCAATGGCCGGGGCGGCGGGCACCACGGCGCTGAACGCGGTCGCGTACGCGGACATGGCCTGGCGTGGCCAGGCCAGCAGCATCCCGCAGCAGTCGGTGGAGGAGCTGGCCAGGCGGGCCGGCCGGGAGATCCCGGGCACCGGGGAGGAACGTGACCACCGGCTGGAGGGACTCGGGGCGCTGGCCGGGATCGCGACCGGCATCGCGGTCGGCGCGGCCGCCGGGGAACTGCGGGCGGTGGTGCTCACGCTCGGCCCGGTGCTCGGCCCGGTCCTGCTCGGCGCGGCGGCGATGGCGGCGACCGACGTCTCCCTGACCCGGCTGGGGCTGACCGACCCGCGGGAGTGGGACACCACCGCGTGGCTCAGCGACGCGGCCCCGCACCTGGCTTTCGGGGTGGTCTCCTATGCCGCGCTGCGGGCCATGAGCCGGCGTTAGCCCCGGTCTGCACGCCGCCGCGTCCGCCGCTCACGGCACGCAACGAAAACCGGCCCCCGCCCGGTCCCTCGCGCCTCAGCCGGCGTCGAGGAGGGTGCGCAGGGCGGCGTTGGCCCGGGTGGCGTGCCGGCGGACCGCGGCGCAGCTGATGCCGATGGTGTCCGCAGCCTGTTCCTCGGACAGGTTGGCGTAGTAGCGCAGGACCAGCACCTCACGCTGCCGGGCGGGCAGCGCGCCGAGGGCGGCCAGCAGCGGCGGCGGGCCGGCCGGGACCCCCGGCCGGAGCGATCCCGTGCCGCAGCGCCGACCGGGAGCGGTCGAGCACCGACTGGCGGAGGGATCCAGCGCGCCGTCGATGGCTCCGCGGCGCCGCCACGCGGCGGCCACGGCCACGAAGGAGTCCTGCACGATCACCTCCGCGGTGGCCGTGTCCTGGACCAGCAACGCGGCCAGCCGCACGAGCGGGGCATAGTGCTGCTCGTACAGCGCGCTCACCGGGTCACCGTAACTCCCGCCTGACGGCGCCGATTGCCGGCGGTTCTGCCGGCGTCTGTGCCGGTGGCCCGGGCGCCGCCCGGCACGGCGTGCAGGCCGGGCGAGGCGGGGCCCGGCCGGCCCGTCCCCTGCCCCGGGCGGGACGCCGTCCGTGCGGGCCGCAGCCAGCCGGCGAACCGGTCCAGGCCTGCGGCCGGTGTCGTAGTCCGGGCGGAACCGGGCCATCTTCAGCTCGGTGAGCCGCCGGTGTGACGCGGAGACGAACGCGCTGCCCGCTGGATGGCCCGCCCGGCGCCGGGCCGCCGGCGGCCAGCGTCTCCTGCAACCAGTCGGCGGCACTGATCGGCGGGCAGGCCGCGTAACGTGCCCCAGGCCGTGGCGGCCGCCTCGAACGTCGCCTGGACCAGGTCAGCGGCCAGGGCGCGGTCGGCGCCGCAGAGCACGCACGCGTAGCCGAACAGGTCCCGGGCGTGGGCCGTGAAACACGCGGCCAGTTCCTCGGCGTCACACGACCAGCCCCTACCTTCCTCAGCCACGCGGGCCTCCGCGCGAGAACCAGTGACGGCGCCCCAGCCCGTGACGGCGGCCGGGCCCGTGATGACGCGGCACGCGCCGGCCACGCAGCCTCTGGCTGCCGCACTGATGGCGCCGGGCATCCCCGGCGCGCTGCGGTGAGTGCTGGCCGCGCGTGGCTGTCCCCTCCCCACCCCCGGTTAGCCTGTCACGAATGGCGCTCATCTGAGGATAAAGCCCTCCAAGCGTAGAAATCCAGATCTTACTGCCTGACTACCCTGCTAAGCAGGTAATAAGTCGCGTCCGGGGTTGTCCGATCATTTAGTCGCCTGGTCCGCGGCGGGTAACCCCGTGATACCGGGTGGTCTGCGAAGTACACGCCGGTAATTCAGGATAGCCGGGCCAGGCGAGCATATTTTACGTTTCCGGCGGTGAAGCGGATCCCCGGATTAGGGGATAGGCATTTCCGTGATAGGCACCCCTGGCCGGGGGCCAGGCGGGTCAGGGCGGGCCCGGCGGCCTGGCCCCGAGGTGGGCGGCGGCCACCCGCTTAGGGACGACCATCCGCCAGGCGTCGGTCACGAACTCGCGCATCTCCGCCGTCGCCGAGGTTCTCCATCCAGGCGTCGATCCACTGATAGCGCTGGTCGCTGGGGCGGTGCAGGAAGAACCGGCCCGGCTCGGCCGCGATCAGCGCGGGGCGCTCGTCCCGGGGGAAGCCGAAACCCATGATCGTCTCGTCGGGGGAGACGGCCGCGTAGACGATCCGGCCGACCCGGAACTTGACCCAGTCGCGGATCAGGTGTTCTTCCGTGCGGGGGAGGGCTGAGCGCCACGGCGCGCACCTCGGCCAGGCGTCACCATGACCCGATTCTGCCGCTCCGCCGGCGCGCGGGCGGGCATAACGGGGCGCGCGCCGGGGTTAGCGGAACCTGGGACGACGGACCGAGCTAGCCCGGGGCCAGCGCATCCCGGGGCCCCGGAGCAGGAGAACGGAGTAGCGATGCCGAAGGCAGTGCGGTTCGACAACTACGGCGGGATCGACGTGCTCAAGGTCGAGGACGTGCCCCGGCCGGTGCCGGGCGAGGGCCAGGTACTGGTCCAGGTCAAGGCGGCCGGGATCAACCCGGGCGAGGACAAGATCCGCCAGGGCCTGCTGCACGAGCGGTGGCCCGCGACGTTCCCCTCGGGCCAGGGCAGCGACCTGGCCGGGGTGGTGGCGGAGACCGGCCCCGGGGTGACCGGGTTCTCGGCCGGGGATGAGGTCCTCGGCTGGACCGACAACCGGGCCAGCCAGGCCGAGTACGTCCTGGCCGAGGCCGCGAACCTGACCGCCAAGCCGGCCGCGGTGCCCTGGGAGGTGGCCGGGGCGCTGTTCGTGGTCGGGACCACGGCGTACGCGGCCGTGCGCGCGGTCGGCGCTGAGCCCGGGCGACACGGTGGTGGTGGCCGGCGCGTCGGGCGGGGTCGGCACGATCGCGGTCCAGCTGGCCCGGCGGGCCGGGGCGACGGTGGTCGGCCTGGCCAGTGAGCCGCACCACGCGTGGCTCACCGCCCACGGCGTGATCGGTGTCAGCTACGGCGACGGGGTGGCCGGCCGGATCCGGCAGGCCGCCGGCCAGGTCAACGCGTTCATCGACACGGTCGGCGGGGACTATGTGCGGCTGGCCGTGGAGGATCTGGGGGTCGAGCCGTCCCGCGTGGACACGATCGCCAACTTCGAGGCCGTCGAGAAGTACGGGATCAAGGCGGAAGGCAGCGCGTACGCGGCCAGCGCCGCGGTCCTGGCCGAACTGGCCGGGCTGATCGCCGCGGGGAGCTGGAGGTGCCGATCACCGCGACGTTCCCGCTGGCCGGGGTGCAGGACGCGTACCGGCGGCTGGACCAGGGTCACGTGCTCGGCAAGATCGTGCTGATGGTCTGAGCATCCAGCGGGCACAGGCCCGGCCCTTTTCGTGATCCTGTGCATCGAGTGCGCAATAGCAGCACTAAAGGCACAGGATCATGGCCGGGAGCCGCGCCAGCCCGGTTGACTCGACGACCCGCAGGCCCAGCCGCTCCAGCGAACGCGGGTCGTCACAGGCCCCACGCGAACCGCGCCGGGATGCCCCGCCGGGCCGCCAGGGCGAGCTGCTGGTCGAGGGTCCGCGATCTGCACGGCCTTCGGGTCGCGCAGCACCGGCCGGCGGCGCAGCGCCGCCCGGGCCCGCGCCGCCAGCGGGATGAACAGCGTCTGCTGCACCGCCCCCAGCGGTGCCGTGCCCTTACCTGCCACGCCCGCCATTACGCACCGTCCGCCCCGGCGGCCAACCGCGGGCAGCGGGGGAGCGGCGCCGAGGACGGGCCGTTTTGCCTCCTGGTCCCTGGGTAGCCGGTTTCCCGCCAACTGCAGGCAGCGCAGGCGGCCCGGTCCACAGGGGAGATCCAGCCATGGCACGCAACCGTGCGCAGACGTCCGCGCGTCCGCCCGCTGACCACCAGCAGAGCATCCCGCCCGAGCGCGAGGTGCCCGGCGGCCCCGATTCGCCGCTGGAGCTGGGCGCGACGGGCTGGCGGAACACGCTCAAGCGCACCGGGAAGAAGTTCGTCCGGGACCGCTGCTCGATGACCGCGAGCAGCCTGGCCTACCACTGGTTCCTGGCCCTGTTCCCGGCGGTCATCGCGGCGCTGGGCCTGATCAGCCTGATCCATGTGGGGTCGGGCACGCTGACGAAGCTGGTGAACGGCCTGGAGAAGGCCCTGCCGCCGGGCGCCTCGAAGGTGTTCACCCAGGCCGTCACCAACGCCGCGGGAAATCACAAGGGCTCGCTGACGGCCCTGATCATCGGCCTCGTGATCGCGGTCTGGAGCGCGTCGGGGGGCATGGTCGCGCTGGAGACCGGGCTGGACATCGCCTACGAGGTGCCGGTGGACCGCAAGTTCATCCCCAAGCGGCTGATCGCGTTCGCGCTGATGATCGCCACGGCCGTGCTGGGCGGGATGGCCTCGGCGCTCATCGTGTTCGGGGCGTCGATCGGCTCAGGCATCGAGGGGCACGTGCCCTTCGCCGGGTCAGCCTTCGTGATCGCCTGGACGGTGGTCCGCTGGGCGCTGACGGTGATCGTCATCTCACTGCTGTTCTCGGTGTACTACTACGTCGCGCCCAACCGTGAGTCTCCGCGCTGGCAGTGGGTGAGTACCGGCGGCGTCGTCGGGACCATCATCTTCCTGGCCGCCTCCCTGGGGTTCTCGTTCTACGTGGCCAAGTTCGGCCACTACAGCAACACCTACGGGGCGTTCGCGGGCGTGGTCATCCTCATCTTCTGGCTGTACCTGGCCGGCCTGGCCGTGCTGATCGGCGGCGAGATCAACGCGGAGACCGAGCGCGAGGCCGCCGCGGAAGCCGGCCATCCCGGAGCGCGGGCCAGCGCGGAGCGGGTGGGGACGTCCCCGGTGCCCTCGCCGGAGACGAGCCGCTAGAGCTGGCGGGCCCTTGACCAGGTTTACGCGCCGAAGCTGATTTCTGCCGCTCCTCGTGAACCGGGCGCCCCCGGGGTGCAATAGAGGGGCGATGGACGACGAGGAGCTGGTGGCCCGGGTGGCGGCCGGCGATGACGCGGCGCTGCGGGAGCTATTCAGCCGGCACGCGCCGTGGCTGGCCGCCCGGCTCCGCTCCGTGCTTGCCGCATCCGACGTCGAGGACGTCCTGCAGGAGACCTTCCTCGCGGTCTGGAAGGGGGCCCGGGGGTACCGGCCGGACAGTCCCCCCGGAGCCTGGATGTGGGGGATCGCGCGGCGGCAGGCCGCTCTGTTCCTGCGCCGCCGGGGTCCGGCCACGCTGCTGCTGCCCGCGGTGATCGAGGCGGACGGGCGGCACGCCAGCGACCCGGCCGAGGCGGCTCTGTCCCGCGCCCAGATCACCGAGGCGGTCACCGCGCTCGGGCCGGAAGGCAGCCCGGACCGGGATGTGTGGCAGCTCATGTACGTCGAGGACCGGCCGGTCGCCGAGGTGGCGCGGCTGATGGGGATCCCGGAGGGCACGGTCAAGAGCCGCGCGCACCGGGCCCGGCGGCAGTTGCGGGCGGCGCTGGGTGGCCGCCCGGCCGCGGAGGGAGGACCGCGATGAGTGAACGACCGGGGTGGGACGCGGCGCCGGCCGATGTCGACCTGGGCCGGGTGTGGACCGGGGTCGCCGCGCAGGTGTGGCGCCGCCGGCCGGGCTGGACTGAGCGGCTGGCCCGGCGGCTGCTGCGCTCACCCGGCCTGGCCCGGGCCCTGGTGACCACGCCGTCGCTGCTGCTGGGGTGGGTCATCGCCACCGTGGTCGTGCTGGGCGCCGGGCTGCTGGCCACCGTGGGATCGGGGAGGCCGTGGGTGGAGCTGCTGGCTCCCGCCGTGGCGGCGGTGGGGATCGCCTACGCCTACGGGCCCGGGATCGATCCAGCCTGGGAGCTGTCGCGGAGCATGGCCATCAGCGACCGGATGGTGCTGCTGGTCCGGGCGCTCGCCGTGTTCGGCCTGAACGCGGTGCTCGGGCTGGGGGCCGCGGCCGCGTCGGGGGCCGCGGCCGCGGTCACGTTCGGCTGGCTGGTCCCGATGACCGCGGTGTGCGCGCTGGCGCTGGCCGCGGCCACGCTGTCACGGTCCGCGAACGTGGGCGTGGTCGCGGGCCTGGGCGGCTGGGTCATCACGATCCTGGCCGCCCGGACCGTCGGGCCCTACACCGCCGCGTTTACCGGCTCCGCGTTCGTCCTTCCCTACCTGGCGTGCGCAGTGTGCTGCGGCGCCATCGTCGTGTATGCGACCCGGACCCCGAGAGGAACGTCATGAACATCGAGATCACCGGCCTGACCCGGCGGTTCGGCCGGAACCAGGCCGTCGCCGGGGTGGACCTGGAGGCAGGCCCGGGGGTCTTCGGGCTGCTCGGCCCCAACGGGGCCGGCAAGACGTCGCTGCTGCGGATGATGGCCACGGTGCTCCCGCCATCCTCGGGCAAGTTGCGGCTTCTGGACCGCGACCCGGGTGCCTACGGGCCGCGCCGGGAGATCCGGCGCCGGCTCGGGTACCTGCCGCAGAACCTGGGCTACTACCCGTCCTTCACCGTGGTGGAGTTCGTCGAGTACTTCGCGCTGCTGAAGGAGATGCCCACGGCGCGGGTCCCGCGGGCCGTCGCGAGCTCGATCGAGCAGGTTGATCTGGGCGATAAGGCCAAGGCGAAGCTGCGTACCCTGTCCGGGGGCATGCTGCGCCGGGTCGGCATCGCGCAGGCGATCGTCAACGAGCCCGAGCTGCTCCTGCTCGATGAGCCGACCGCCGGGCTGGACCCGGAGCAGCGGGTGGCCTTCCGCACCCTGCTCCGCGACCTCGGCCAGCGCGCCTCGGTCGTGGTCAGCACCCACCTGGTCGAAGACGTGGGCGCCGCCTGCACCGAGGTAGCCCTGATGAACCAGGGGAAGATCGTCTTCCGGGGCACCCCGGATGAGCTCACCGCCCGGGGTGAGGGGCACGGCGTCGGCGACGCCCCGCTGGAGCGCGGGTACAGCGCGGTCCTGACGGAGGCCCGGTCATGACCGTCGCCGAAGCTCCCGCGCGGCCCCGGCCGCCGGGCACCGGGCGCCCGTCCCCGATGTCGCTGCGGCGGCTGCTGTGGCTGGAACTGCGCCGCAACGCGATGCCCTGGATGTTCCCCCTGCTGGCCGCGCTGTTCGTGTTCGACCCGTTCCGGACGGCCATGGATTATCCGCCGCTGTGGGACCTGCGGGCCTCCGTGGTGGTCAACAAGCTCCTGCCTGACTTCGTGGCGTTCGTGGCCGGGGTGGCGGCCTGGATGGGCTCACGGGACAGCCGTCGTCATACCGCCGACCTGGTCACGGCGACCCCCCGGCCCCGCTGGGCGGCCTGGCTGGTGACCTGGGCCGCCACGACTATCTGGGCCGTCATCCTCTATCTGTGCGGCGTGGCGGTGATCTACGGCGTTACCGCTACGCAAGCGACCTGGGGTCATCCGCTGTGGTGGCCGGTGGCCGCCGGCTGCGCCGAGTTGGCCGTGATTAGCGCCCTGGGGTTCGCCGTTGGCGTCCTGTTCCCCAGCCGGTTCACCGCGCCGCTGGCCGCGCTCGGCGCGTTCATCCTGTCCATAGAGGGATTCAACAACGCGGTCGGCCAGTCCAGCGTGTACGCGCTGCTGTCGCCGACCACCTCGGTGCCCCCGCAAGACGTCGGGGTCTTCTATCACTACCTGCCTGACGTGGCCATCGCGCAGCTGATGCTCCTGCTCGGGCTCACCGCCGTGGTCCTCGGCGCCCTGGGCCTAGCCCAGGCCGCCGACGCCGGGCCAGCGGCTGCGCCGGGCCGCGGCCGTGCTCGGCGTGGCCGGCCTGGCCGCGGCCGGGACCGCGATCGGGCTGGTCGGCACGGCCCACCAAGGTACCGCTGGCGAAGTCATCCCCGCTCTGCACGACGCGGCCAACGACAACCTGATCGCGTTCACCCCGGTGTGCAGCCCCATCGGCCGGGTACCAGTCTGCGTGCACCCGGCCTACCGGGCGTACGCCGGCGACGTGACGGCCGCCTTCCGCCCCGTGCTCCGCGAAGTGAGTGGTCTGCCGGGCACGCCCGCCCGGATCACGCAGATGGGTGACCCGGCTCTCAGCCCGCCGACCGCCAAGTTCGGTGGCTCGCCGCTGACCATGTACTACTCCATGCCCGTGCTGGGCTCGGCCTTCGGCCAGACCACCAGGGACTTTACCCAGAACCTGCAGGGCCTCTTCGTCGCGGCCTTCATCGCCGGTCCCCGGGGATTCGTCGGCCAGGGCGGCACACCGGCGCAGCAGGTGGTCCAGACGGTGCTGCTCAAGGCGATTGGCGCGCCGTGGGGTCCGCCTGGTCCCGGGCACGGGCCGCGGAGCCCGGCGATGACCGCCGCGGTCACGCGGTTCACCGCGCTGCCAGCCGGGGCCCGGCACGCCTGGCTTGCTACCCACCTGCCCGCGCTGCGGGCCGGTCACGTCACCCTGGCCCAGCTGCCGTGACCACCGCCGGCCTGCGGAAACCGGAACCTCGCGCGGAGGCGCCCCGGCCGCGGCGGCTCTTGGACCTGGCTGGCCTGCGGCTGGTGTGGCTGCATCTGGCCAGCCGCCGCGTGCCGGGGGCCCTGGCCGCGCTGGCCCTCTGCGGGCTCGTGCTCCGGGCCGCGCTGTACTGGCACTGGAGCCTGGGCAGCGGGAACGGCGCCCAGGAACTCGCGGTGGTTCTGGAGGCCGGGGCCGCATCCGTCATCGCCGTCACCGCCCAGAGCCCGTTCGGTGACCCGGAGCGGGCCACCGGACGGTGGCTGCCCTACCTGCGGCTGGGGACTGCGGTGGGACTCACCGCCGCGGCCTTCGGTGCGTTGTGCGCTGGTGCGGCCGCCGAGCAGTTGCCCGGCGGCACCCTGGACATCCTGCGCAACACGGCCGGGATGACCGGCATCGGCCTGCTCCTGGCCGCGGTGATCGGGGGCGCGCTGGCCTGGGCAGGCCCGATGGCCTACATGATCATGGCCCTGTTCGCGGTGAGCTTGGGCTGGACCACGCCGTGGATCTGGCCGGCCCGGCCGCCGCACGACCTCGGCGGGGCGTTGTGTGCCGGGCTGGTCTTCGCGGCCGGCCTTGTCGTGGCCACCGTCCGGGGGGCACGGACGGTCCGCGAGATATGAGCCCCGCCCGGGAACGGTGATCCCGGGCCGGTTCCCGGTGCGCGAGCGCATGTCTGGCCGCCGGGCGCCAGGGTAGCGATCAGCGTGTGGGAAACGGCACGGCCCGGCCGCCCGGAACTGGTTCGTGCTCATCGCCGGCTGGCCAGGGTCGGGCAAGACATCCCTGGCCGGTGCCCTGGCCGGGGAGCTGGCCCTGCCCTTGCTCAGCAAAGACGAGATCAAGGAAGCCCTGATGGACGGCCTGGGCCGGCCGGAGACCGTGGTGCAGTCGCAGCGCCTGGGCCGGGCCGCGGTCCTGGCCATGCTGCGGGTGGCGGCCTCCTGCCCGGGCGCGGTGCTGGACAGTACCTGGTTCGCCTACGCGCTGCCGCTGGCCCGCCGCCTGCCGGGCCGCCTGGCCGAGGTGCACTGCACGGTGCCACCCGATCTGGCCCGGGCCCGCTACCGGGCCCGGGCGGCCGGGCGGCATCCCGGCCACCTGGACGCGGCCCGTAGCGACCAGGAGCTGTGGGGCGAGCCGGTCCATCCGCTCGGGCTGGGGCCGGCGGTCACCGTGGACACCTCCGGCCCGGTCGACATCCCGCGCCTCGCGGCCAGCCTGGCCCGGATTCTGGGCAGCGGCCCGGGAGCGGGCTAAGGCCGTCCGGCGGCGAGTCCCGGGCGAGTTCGTGCTCGAACGTCCCGATGACGTGCATCGTGTCCTCCTTGCGGAATCCTGATTCCGGTTTGGTAGGCTCCGTGAATCGGAAGCTCGGTTCCGTTTCGGGAGGTCACGGTGGCGGCAGGGAGCCAGCGGTCGCATTATCAGGTGACGTTCGCGGTGCTGGCCGCGGGCGTCGGGGCGTTCGCGCTGTTGCAGTCGCTGGTCATCCCGGTGCTGACGACCGTGCAGCACGAGCTGCATACGACGCAGGCCGCCGCGACGTGGGTCCTCACCGCCTACCTGCTGTCGGCGTCCATCATGACGCCGATCCTGGGCCGGATCGGTGACATGACCGGCAAGAAGCGGGTCTTCGTCGTCACGCTGGCCGCGCTGGCCGTGGGCTCGCTGCTGGCGGCGCTCGCGCCCTCGATCGGCGTCATGATCGTGGCGCGGGTGATCCAGGGCGTCGGCGGCGGCATGGTCCCGGTCGCGTTCGGGATCATCCGCGATGAGTTCCCCGCCGGGAAGGTCACTGGCGCGGTCGGCATCCTCGCGTCGCTGACCGCGGTCGGGGCGGGCCTCGGCATCGTCCTGGCCGGCCCGATCGTGAACGCGCTGGACTACCACTGGCTGTTCTGGCTGCCGATGATCCTCACGGTCATCGCCGCCGTCTGCGCGGTCCTGTTCGTTCCCGAGTCGCCGGTGCGTACCCCCGGGCGGATCAGCTGGCTGCCCGCCGTGCTGCTGTCCGCCTGGCTGGTCGCCCTGCTGGTCGCGCTGAGCGAGGCACCCAGCTGGGGCTGGGGCTCGGGCCGGGTCATCAGCCTGCTGGCCGCGAGCGTGATCCTGGCCGCGGCCTGGGTGCTCGCCGAGCTGCGCGCGGCCACGCCGCTCATCGACATGAAGATGATGCGCCGGACGGCGGTCTGGACCAACAATCTGGTCGCCCTGCTGATCGGCCTGGGCATGTACGCGACGTTCGCCTTCCTGCCCGAGTTCGTGCAGACGCCGGCCGCCGCCGGGTACGGGTTCGGCGCGAGCATCACCCGGTCCGGGCTGATGCTGCTGCCCGCGTCGATCACCATGTTCGCGGTGGGCATGTTCGCGGGCCGGCTCGCCCGCCAGCTTGGCGGGAAGGTCCTCGTGATCGCCGGGTGCCTGATCGGCTGCGCCGCCATGTCGATCCTCGCCTTCGCGCACACCCAGACGTGGGAGATCTACCTGTCCACGGCCATCATGGGGGTCGGCTTCGGGCTGGCCTTCTCGGCGATGTCGGCACTGGTCGTCGCCTCGGTCCCGGCCTCGCAGACCGGCGTCGCGAGCGGCATGAACGCGAACATCCGCACGATCGGCGGCAGCATCGGCTCGGCGGTCATGGCCAGCATCGTCACCTCCCAGATCGGGCCGTCCGGGCTGCCGGCGGAGTCGGGCTACACGATCGGCTTCGCGGTGATGGCCGCCGGCCTCGTGCTGGCTGCGCTGGCCGGCCTGCTCATCCCGGCGTCGCTCGGGCGGCCCCGGCCGGCCGGGGAGATGGAGCACGGCGAGATGGCGATGGTCGCCGGGGGCACTGTCGTCGGCGACGAGAGCGAGTGACCACAGCGTGGCCGCCCGCGGGGCCCGGGAAGGAGCAGCGTGAGCCGTCAGGCACCACCGCGGGATGCGGCCGGGCACCGGGCGCCGGCCACCCGGCGTGACGCGGTACGGAACTATCACCGCATCCTCGACGCGGCACGCGACGTGCTCGGTGAGTCGGGGGCTGACGCCAGCATGGAGCAGATCGCCGCCCGGGCCGGCGTCGGTGTCGGCACCGTCTACCGCCGGTTCGCCAGCAAGGACGCGCTGGTCGATGAGCTGCTGCGGCTGGCCCTGGAAGAGGTCTTGTCGTCCACCGAGCGCGCGCTGGCCCGCACCGGCGGGCACGGGCTCGAGGAACTGCTCCGCGCCATCGGCCAGTCATTCGCCGACCACGCGCGCTACGCGAGCCTGCTCCTGCAGCGCCGGACCGACGACGCCACCGCCCGCCGGATCCGGCAGGCCGTCAACGAGCTGACCGCACGGGCCATCGCGGCTGGCACGGTGAACCCGGGCACCACGACGGGCGACGTCCTGGCGCTGGTCTGGGCCATGCGCGGGCTGGTCCAGGCGGCTGGCGAGGTGGCCCCCGGGGCCTGGCAGCGGTTCCTGGACATCCATCTGGCGGGCCTAGGCGCCGCGGGGCAGCTCAGCGGCACGGCGCCACTCTCCTCCGGGCAGCTGTCGAAGCTGGCCCCGCGCCGCTGACCCCGCGGCGGATCCTGCGGTCAGCGGATCCCGCGTCGGCGGATCCCACGGTCAGCGGTAGCGGAAACCGTCCAGGAACCGGCGGAAGAGGCCGCCCTCGCGGGGGAGTGGCGCGGCCGGCGGCGGCGAGGAGGCGCTCTGCCGCGCGACCGGCTGATCGTAATTGGTCCGCGCGATTGCGTCGACGACCTGCTGCTCGCCGAAGTCCTCGGACCCCTCGATCTGCGGCACGTACCCGACCAGCATCCCGTCCCGCATCACCTGGGCCTCGAGGCCGGCGGTGCCGTCCGTGTCCCACTCGGCCTCGCGGCCGTCGTGCAGCGACACGCGCACGCCGTACTGGTCCACGCTCGCTTTGGCCAGGTGAGCATCGATGCCGCGGTCGCGCAGCGCATCAGCCACCCGCCGGGCCCGGTTCTCGTCCATGCCCAGAATCTAGCCCGGCACCCGGGATGCGCGGTCCATCCCGTTCCCGGGCCGGCCCGGGAACTGCCCAGATCAGGAGGGCGGCCCCGGCCGGGCAGCGAGGCCAGCGCCGGCCCGGCAGCGAGGCCGGCCCAGATCAGGCACCGAGGCCGGGCAGCGGCTGGAGCCCGATGATCTCCGTGTCGATGAGTTTCGCGATGACCAGGGGGAGAGCGCTGACCACGCCCTCGACCGCGCCTTTATCCGCATTGAAAATCAGGACCGCCCCCGGGCCACCCGGGGAATAGGCCTCGGACAGCGTTCCCTCGGCCTTGAGCTGCCTTAGCGCGGCCATCTCACCGGCCCGGTACCCGGCAATGTCCGTGACGGTTACCCCCGGCCGCGGCCTGCAGATGACGAGCGTTTTCATGCCCGACAAGCTACCCCGGCGGACGCGGCGGTCACTGGGCCACAAGTAATCTCAGTACGTGAGCCTGGCCGGATCGTGGGAAACGCATGCCAACGCGTGGATCAACTGGGCCCGTTCGTCCCCGCACGACGGGTTCGCGGAGGGCACCTGGCCGGCGCTCCGCGCCCTGCTCCCCGGCCCGGGGACCGGCCCGGTGATCGACCTGGGCTGCGGGGAAGGCCGGGGGAGCCGTGAGCTGCGCGCGCTCGGGTACCGGGTGGTCGGCGCCGATTGGTCGCCCACGCTGACCCGGGCCGCGCTGATGTCCTGCCCGGCCATTCCGGTGCTGCGGGCCGACGCCGCCGCGCTGCCTTTTGCCGCCGGAAGTGCCGCTCTGGTCGTGGCCTGCATGTCGTTGCTGGATTTCGATGATTTCGCGGGGGCGGTCGCCGAGATAGGCCGGGTGCTGCGGCCTGGCGGCCAGTTGTGCCTGGCCGTGGTGCACCCATTCATCAGCACCCAGGATGAGGACACGCTGCACGCGGCGTCGTTCCGGGTTTCCCGCCCGTACCTGGAGGCCCGCCGTTACACCGACCGCGTCGAGCGGGAGGGCCTGGCCATGACGTTTTCCAGCATGCACCGGCCGCTGAGTGGCTACACCAGCGCCCTGTTCGGCCAGGGCCTGGTCATCACCGCGCTGACCGAGCACGGGGAGGGCATGATCCCCTGGCTGCTGGCGATGCGCGCGGACAAGCTCCCGCGCTGACGCCCGGCCGCCGCGGCCAACTGGCCGGGCCGCCGCGTCGTTACCAGGCGAGGTCTTTCGTGAGCCACATGATCAGCTCATCGTCGATGGTCACGCGGATGCCCGGGGGAAGTGGCTGCTGTCCCAGGCAGGCACCCCGGCCGTCGGGGACGTAACCGCGCCGCGCGTACAGCCGCTGGGCCGGGCCGTAGGCGTCGAAGAGGCCCACGGTGATGCCGAGCGACCTGGCGCCCCGGTCGCGGGCCAGTGCTTCCGCGGCGTCCATGAGCCGCGTCGCGACGCCCTGCCGGCGGTATGGCTCTGCCACGCACAGCTGGTGCACCAGGGGAATGCCCTTATCCCTGAAACCCGGGTAGTCCGACTCCCACAGCACGCAGACGATGCCGACCACCCGGCCATCCCGCATGGCGATCAGGCTGGCGCCGCCGCCGTCGGTGTGGTCAGCGAGGTACTCGCGGGTGTCGGCCCCGACGTCCAGTACCCATTCGGTGAGGAATGCGATGGCCGGTTCGGCGTTCGCGGCGGCCACGGGCGCAATGAGCACGTCAGGCTGGATCACGGCACCAGCCTGGCACGGCGGCGCGGGCCGGGCTCTGGCCGGACCCGGCCGGGTGTGCCTATCGTGGCAGCATCACCGGCCGATAGGGGTCCACCGTGCTGCATGAGCTGGACTACGACGACAGCGAGGCGCCCTCCATAGGCCTGGTGCCGCCCGGCGTGACGTGGGACGACATCTACGACCACATCAAGATCGCGCATCACCCGCTGCTGGTGGCGCTGAACGGCGGCGCGGAGCACGCCGGCGCGTACTGGGACGGCACGAAGATGATCGTGGAAGAGGACCTGGGCCCCGACCTGGACGAGGCGGTCGCCGAGTTCCGCGAGCTGCTCCGCGAACGCGGCGAGCACTAGCCCGGCGCCGATGCCGTCCCACCTCCCGGCAGGCGAACTGGTTTTCTGCTCATCGCGATGACCGGCGGCTGGACGGATGATTGCCCGGCGATAACCGGGGAAGTGGCTTCCTGGCCGACGAAGCCAGGGAGATGAGAGATGACTGAGAACCCGGCCCAGAAGGATCCAGCGGAATGGACGACCGGGGACGAGCCGATGACGGCGGCCCAGGAGTCCTACCTGCGCACGCTGGCCCACGAGGCGGGAGAGGACGTGCCCGGCGACCTCACCAAGGCCCAGGCCTCCGAGCTCATCGACAAGCTCCGGGGCCGCAGCGGGCGGCTCAGGGACAGCTGACCCGGTCCGGGGCTGGCGCCGCGGCACCGGCCTGCAGTGGCGGGGAGGCCGGCGCCGCGGCGGCGCGGCGCCGGTGCGCCAGATGCCGGCCCAGCGCCGCGGCCGAGGCCGGCCCGGTCAGCCCGGCGATGCCGGCCCACCCGAACTCGCTGTAGGCCCGCACCCCCGGCCACGAGCCGGCGCTCCCGCCCAGGAACGCGCCGGTCATGTGCGCGGTGTTGCGGCGGGCCCGGGCCGGGGCCGGGGCGGCCGGTCTTGCGCATGGCGGACGGCCTGCCCGTGCTGTCGGCGCGGCAGGCGGGCGCCGGCGCTGGTGCTCGATGGCCGCGTGCGGCAACCGGAGCAAGGCCGCCGCGTACCGCCAGGCCGCCCGCCTGGCGTCCGGGCGCTGCTGAGCGCGGGGCTCCCGGCCCGGGCCGGCCACGCCACCCCGGGCCGCTGGTTGAGCGTTAACAACGATCTGCTTGATTGGGTACCGGCTCTTCCAGGAAGGAGCATGCGGTGGCTCGCATCGAGATAGGGACAGACCGGCCGGTCGGCGCGGTGGACGAGCGGATCTTCGGCGGCTTCATCGAGCACCTCGGCCGCTGCATCTACGGAGGCGTGTCCGACGAGGGCTCGCCCCTGGCCGATGCGAGGGGGTTCCGTACCGATGTGCTCGGAGCCGTCCGCGGCCTGGGCCTGCGGCACGTCCGCTGGCCGGGCGGGAACTTCGTGTCCGGGTATCACTGGACAGACGGGATCGGCCCGCTGGACGAGCGGCCCCGCCGCGCCGAGCTGGCCTGGCACAGCGAGGAATCCAACCGCTTCGGGACCGACGAGTTCATGGCCTGGTGCGGGGCGGCCGGGGCGGAGCCGGTGCTGTGCCTGAACATGGGCACCGGAACCCTGGATGAGGCGCTGGCCTGGGTCGAGTACTGCAACGGCACCGGCGACACCTACTGGGCCAGCCGGCGGCGCGCCAACGGGCACGACACACCGTACCGGGTCCGGTACTGGGGCCTGGGCAACGAGATGTACGGCGACTGGCAGATCGGGCAGCGGACCGCCCAGGACTACGTGGCCACCGCCCGCCAGTGGGCCAAGGCCATCCGGTTCCTCGACCCGGGCGTCTCGCTGATCAGCTGCGGCCAGAGCGGGATCGACGAGTGGGACCAGGTGGTCATCGACGGCCTGGCCCGGTACGTGGACCTGCACAGCATCCACCTCTACACCGGCTCGGGCGACTACTGGTCCAACGTGCTCGCCCCGCACTTCGCCGAGCGGGCCCTGTCGGTGGCCGGGACGCTCATCGAGCGGGCCCGGTACGCCCAGCGGATCAGCCACGAGATCGGCGTGGCCTACGACGAGTGGAACGTCTGGTACCGCACCGGCGACGGGCGGCTGGAGGAGCGCTACGACCTCGCCGACGCGCTGGCCGTGGCCACCTACCTCAACGTGTTCGTGCGCAAATCCGCGGTCGTGCGGATGGCCAACCTGGCCCAGCTGGTCAATGTGATCGCTCCCATCGTCGCGTCGCCGGACGGCATGTTCCTGCAGAGCATCTACCATCCGCTGCGGCTGATCTCGGCCGCCACCCAGAAGGTGGCCCTGGACACGTTCGTGGACTCGGGCACGCACGCGCACGCCGACCGGGCCGGGGAGCGATGGCCGTACCGGGTCGCGGACCTGGGGCCCTTCCAGCTGCTGGACGTGGCCGCGACCCGGGACCCGGAGGGCCGGCGGCTGACGCTCTCGGTGGTGAACCGGGACCCGGGGCAGGCCCTGGACACCCGGATCCGGCTGTCCGGCGCCCGGTCGGCCGGCCCGGTCGTCGTGCACGAGGTCACCGCGGACACCCCCGGGACCAGCAACAGCGCCGCCGAGCCCGACGCGGTCACCACCGTAAGCACCAAGCGCGACGCGAGCGGCGACGTTCTCGACGTCCGTTTCGCGCCGCACTCATTCACCCTCCTGGAGGTGCAGCTGGCCTGAACGCCGCCGGCGCGGGGGGGCTGGCGGGGCCGGTGGGGCGGATGGGTCCGGGCGGTGGCCCGCTCTCGGGTCCCGAACAGGAAACGGGTCGCCGGACAGACCGTTGGGGGAGAAAAGTGGGGACCGTGCCGCGCAGGAGCGCGGTCCCCACAGCTGATGGAGCCCCATGGACATCCTGCGCCAGCACGAGATAGCCGAGGCAGGTCACCGGATCCTGAACCCGCTCACCGACGAGAAGCTGGAGCTCCTCGGGCAGCTGTGCCGGTGGCGGCGTAACATGCGCCTGCTCGACCTGTGCAGCGGGAAGGGCGAGATGCTCTGCACCTGGGCGCAGCGGCACGGGATCCGGGGGCTGGGGGTGGACATCAGCGGGGTCTTCGTGCCCGCGGCGCGGGTCCGGGCCGCTCACCTGGGGGTGGCCGACCGGGTCCGGTTCGTGCGGGCCGACGCCAGCACGTTCCGCGTGCAGCGGGAGTCGTTCGACGCGGTCGCCTGCGTCGGGGCGACCTGGATCGGCGGGGGGCTGGCCGGCACCATCGACCTGATGCGGCCGGCCCTGGCCCCGGACGGCCTGCTGCTGGTCGGCGAGCCGTTCTGGCGGGAACCTCCCCCGGAGGGGGCGCACGAGGCACTGGGACTGGGCACCGGGGAGTTCGTGTCGCTGCCGGGCACCCTGGACCGCTTCACCGCGGCCGGGGTGGAGCTGGTGGAGATGGTGCTGGCCGACGAGGGCAGCTGGGACCGCTACGTGGCGGCGCAGTGGTGGACGGTGGCCGCGTGGCTGGACGAGAACCCCGGCCACCCCGGCGCGGCCGGCATGCGCGAGTACCTGGACCGATCGCGGTATGCCCACCTGGCCTTCGGGCGGCGCTACCTGGGCTGGGGCGTGTTCGTGCTGCGGCCGCGGGCCGGCGGCTAACCACCTCCCCCGCGATGGGGGCCGGGGCATGCTGGCGTGATGCGGGCCGGCGGCTCAGCAGCCCGCGGGGAACACGGTCAGGCGGGCTGCCACAGCTCGACCCGGTTGCCCTCGGGATCGGTGACCCAGCCGAACCGGCCAACGCCCTCCATGTCCTGCGTCTGTTTGGCCACGTCCGCTCCCCTGGCGCGCAACTGCGCGAGCATCGCATCCAGGTCGCGGACCCGGAAGTTGAGCATGGTCTGCTGGGCGCGGGACCCGAAGTAGTCGGTCCCGGACTCGAACGTCGCGAACACCGTCAGCCCGGCTTCCTGGCGCCACAGGCCGTTCTCATCGGCGTCCAGGCCCAGGCAATCGCGATACCACGCGCCCAGGGCCGCCGGGTCGGCGGCCCGCATGAAGTGTCCCCCGATTCCAATCACACGTTCCATGCCGCTATCTTGCCAGGGCGGCCACCTTGCCAGGGCGGCGATCGGGCGGGCTGGCACTACCATCGCCCGCTTCACGTCCCCCTCTCAATCGGGGGGAGCTCGAAGGTGGCGGCGAGGCGGAATGACGAGCCGCTGCTGCCCGCCGCCCAGGCGCCGGGCAGGGCCGCGGCCAGGGCATGCTGGGCGCGCCAGCCGGTGCAGTGCCCGGCCACGACGAGCCCGGGAGCCATCCGGGTGAGTGCCCCGACGGTGGGCTCGATGATGGGCTCGAACGCGGGGCCGCTGAGGTGCAGGCCGCCGACGAGAGCGTGCAGGGCCGGCACGCCGGTCAGCCGCTGCGCGTGCCGCACGATGTTGATGGCCCCGGCGTGCCCGCAGCCGGTCAGCACCACGAGACCCTGGCCCCGGACGTGGATCACCAGGGCCTGGTCGTCGGGGACCAGCGGGTCGTGCTGCCACGCCGAGCCGGTCCACTCCTGGTGGGCCGGTGGCATGCCGCGCTCGAACTCGGTGGTCCGGTCCACCTCGCCGGTGATCAGGACGCAGCCGCCGGCGAGCAGTGAGGGTTCCCGGCGCTCGATCACCGCGAAACCCTCCTTTTCCAGGGCCCGCTTGCTCAGCGTGGGCAGTTCCATGGGCTCACGGCCGGGAACCGCGAGACGGCGGCGGGTCCAGACCCCGGGATGGATCACCATCGGCAGCGACCGGGTGCCCCGGTTCCCGGCCAGCCCGGCCAGGCCCCCGGTGTGGTCGAAGTGGCCGTGGCTCAGCACGACGGCCTGGATTCCGCGCAGGTCAGCACCCAGCCGGCCGGCGTTGGTGACCATCGCGCCGGGGGAGATCCCGGTATCGAACAGCAGCGTGGTCGTGGTGGTGCCGCGGCGCACCCGGACCAGGGCCGAGAACCCGTGCTCGGCGATCAGCCCGGTCGTCGTCAGCCCGGTCTCGAACTGAGGGGCTTCGGTCACGCCGGCGCTCAGGGGTGCTCGCGTGATGCGTTCGTCACCGGCCAGCAGGCCGTCGAACACGTTGTCCACCAGAGTGGTGATCACGACCTCGTCAACCGGCTCCAGCGCGACCGGGTCCACCGCGGGTCCCGCGGCGGGCCGCGGAAGGGCCGTCACCACCTGGCCCGGATCTGCCGGTGCGTCGCACATCAGGAACCCTCCGGGCCCGGCTCGACGCAGAACTCGTTGCCCTCAGGGTCCTGCATCACCACGTGGTGCCCGTGGCGTTCCAGCACCGTGGCGCCGAGCTGTTCCAGCCTGGCCACCTCACCGGCGGCCGGGCCCGGGGCGCGCAGGTCGAAGTGCATCCGGTTCTTGGCCGACTTCCCCTCCTGGACCCGGGTGAACCAGATGTTCGGGCCGCCCCAGCCGGCCGCCTCCACGAAGGCCTTGCCGGCGGTGGAATCCTCGTCCACGTCGGACCCGAGCGCGGCCGCCCAGAACCGGGCCAGGGCCAGCGCGTCAGCGGCGTCGAACGTGACGGATTTGATGACACTCGGCATGGCCTGACCGTAACGCAGGCTCCGGCCGGGAGGTGATGCGGGATTTCTGTCGGACGGTGCGCCTAGCCTGGTCATCATGGGCGGCACGGATCAGGCCCGGGATGCCGGGCAGGTGGCAGCGGAGTTCTGGGCCGCGGCCGAGGCCAGGGACTGGGCCGCGGTCGGGCGGCTGCTGGCCGAGGACGTGGTGTACGAGGTCCCGCAGACCCGGGAGCGGGTCAGCGGCCGGGAGGCCTACGTCCGGTTCAACGCCGAGGGCTTCCCCGGCGCCTGGCACATCGCCGTGCAGCGGATTGTGAGCCAGGACCGCGCGGCGGCGACCATGATCGAGTTCTCGGAGGAGGGAACCAGCCAGACCGGGCTGTGCTTCTTCGACCTCGATGAGAACGGCCGCATCACGCGGATCAGCGATTTCTGGCCAGAGCCGTATGAGCCCCCGGCCGGCCGGGCGCACCTGGCCGGCCGGTACTGACCGGCCACCGCCAGTGGCTAGCTGAAGCGGCTACCGCGTCAGCGTGCGAACACCCCTTCGCGGGGGAAGGCGCCGGCCTTCAGGACCGCCCGCGTCATGGTCTCCCCGATGCGGATGACCTCCTCGGCCCGCTCGTCACCCAGGTGCTGCCACGGGGCCGCGGCCAGCCGGTCGGTCTCGTCCTCCACCTGGGCGCGGAGCGCCTCCCCGGCCCCGGTCAGGGTGCCCTCGGCGCTGAGCAGCCCGCGCGAGGTCAGCGCCTCCACGGCGTCCTTCCACTCCTGCGGGCTCCAGCCCCGGCTGTCCTGGGCGAACCCGGTAACGAACCCCAGGCCGGTGGCCGTGTGGGAGACCAGGGCCTCCAGGCCCGACAGTTCCGCGGTGAGCAGCGCGGCGATGTGACCGTCACCGCGGTGCTCGCGGAGCAGGGACAGGGCGTGCCACATCACCAGGTGCGGGGCGTCCGGCCAGTCCAGCCCGGCGTGACCGGCGTAGAGGGGGCGCCCCTCCGGGTGGCAGGCCGTCACGGCTTCCCGGGTCAGCGCGGCCATCGTGGCCAGGTCCCGCGAGGCGATGATGTCCGGCCCCAGCAGGCGGGTCAGCGCGGCGTCCGCCGCCGCGAAGCGCGCGCTGATGATGGCCTCCGGGCGGGCGAGCCCCCACGCCCGCGGGATGAAGCGCGCGATCAGGCCCGGGCTGAAGTTGTAGAAGGTCGCGGTGACCACGCCGGCGCTGACCGCGCCCATCGGTGCCGAGCGCCCGGCGAAGTAGCACATCCGCCCGGGCCTGAGCCCGGCGCCGGTCAGTTTCTCCTCGGTCTCAGGCGCGAAGTAGATCAGCGAGTGCAGGGCGTTGGTGGCCACGTGCGCACTCCGGGCCAGCGGGAAGGTCATGACCGCACGATAACGGGATGTCTCCAGACACGGCAGGGGAGCGGCGCGGCCAGGAACGCGCCGCGCCTCAACTGGTCACGTCGGCGGTCGTGAACCGGGCCCAGGTAAAGGAGCCGAAGATCACCAAGTACACCCCGAACGACAACAGGCCGCGCAGCAGGGCGGCCGTGTCGACCGGCACGCGGAGCAGGGAATCGAAGGAGGTCCACCAGTGCGTCGGCAGGTACGGATGGATCGCGCCGAACTGGGGCACATTGTCTACCACCTCACTGGTCACCACCACGATCGCGATCGCCGCGATCGCGCCGATCGCGTGCTCGGTGACGGTGGAGAGCGCCAGGCCGATCATGCCGAGCGTGGCCATCGCGGCCGCCACGTACAGCGAGACGAACACCAGCCGCAGCATCGCATCGGCGAGCGGCACGGTGGTGCCGGATAGCAGCGTCACCGGCCCGATCGGGAACAGGGCGGCGCCCGTGGCCAGGGCCACCGCCGCGACCAGGAAGGTCACCGCGAGCGCGAATACCACGATCGTGGCGTATTTCACGCTGAGCAGGCGGGCCCGCCCGGCCGGGACCGCCAGCAGGCAGCGCAGCGTGCCGTGACCGGCCTCGCCAGCCATCGAGTCCCCCGCGACCACGGCCACGGCCAGGGGCATGACGAGGATGAGCAGCAAGGTCAGCGCGATGAAGCTGAGGAACACCCCGTTGCCGGCGAGCTGGGTGATGAACGCCACGCTGGGGCCCCCGGAGTTTCCCCCTGGTCAGCGAGGCGCAGCCCGATCCCGATGATGAGGGGAAACACCGCGACCACCACCAGGAGCGCCTGGTTCCGGCGGCGGCCGAAGACCAGCCGCAGCTCCGACCGGAACAACCGCAGCCACGCCCGGACGGGAGCATCCTGGCCCTGGCCCTGGCCCGCGGCCGCCGCCCCGCTTGTGCAGCCAGCCCCGGCCGGGGGTGCCCCGGCCACCGAAGCCTCAACCATCGATATCGAACCCCTCTCCGGTGAGCTCCACGAAAAGCTCCTCCAGGCTGGGGGTGACCACCCCGAGCCCGCGGACCCCGACACCCGCCCCGACGAGTTCCGCGCAGATCCGCTCGGGCTGATCGCCTGCGAGCTGCGCCGATACCTCGTCTCCGCTGACCTGCGGGTCGGCGAGCCCGAGCCGTCCGAGCACCGCCGCCGCTGCGGCCGGCTCCGCCGTCTGCACCCGGATGCGGGCAGTGCCGGTGGCGCGCAGTTCCGCCAGCGGGCCCTGGAAAACCAGGCGTCCGGTGCGCATCACGCCCACATGGGAGCTGACCTGCTCGATCTCGGCCAGCAGATGCGACGACACGAACACCGTGATGCCGTCCGCGGCGATCTGCCGGATAAGCCCCCGCACCTCGCGGGTGCCCTGCGGGTCAAGCCCGTTGGTTGGCTCGTCAAGCACGATCAGCTCGCGCGGCCTGAGCAGGCTGGCGGCGATGGCAAGCCGCTGCTTCATGCCGAGCGAGTAGTGGCGGTACCGCTTCCGGGCGGCCGCCAGCAGGCCCACCCGGTCGAGGGCCTCGCCGATCCGCGCCGCGGCGGTCCGCGGGTCGGCGGTCCGGTCGGCGGCGTCGCAGCGGGCCAGGTTGTCCTGGCCGGTCAGGAACGGGTAGAACGCCGGCCCCTCGATGAGGGAGCCCACACGGGGCAGCGCCCGGATCGCACCCGACGGCATCGGCACGCCCAGCAGTTCCGCGTGGCCGCTGGTCGCGAAGGCCAGGCCCAGCAGGACCCTGATGGTGGTCGTCTTCCCGGAGCCGTTCGGCCCGAGGAAGCCGTATACCGAGCCGCGCGGGACCGCGAGGTCAATATGGTCCACGGCCACCTGGCCGCCCCGGAACCGCTTGGTGAGACCGCTGCTCGCCACGGCCAGCGCGGTCACTTCGGCGTCACCGGGGCGGCAGCGTGCCGTGATCGGGCCGCCAGCGGGTGGCCCGCCTGCGTGGCGGCCTGGTAGAGAACGCCCGGCGTGACGGCGCCCATCAGAATCCGCCCCTGGCTGGTGATCAGTACCGACAGCAGGCTGGTCCGCAGCAGGCGCCCGCTGCCCCACGGCCCGCTGACCTGGTGGCTGGACTGCAGGACGGCACCGAGGATCGCGCCGGTGCCGCCGCCAGCAGACGGGGTACCGGTGCCGCCCGGACCGCCGGAGCCGGGGGCAGCCGATTGGCTGGAGCTGCGGAACGGCCCGAGACCCGAACCGCCCGGGCCGCCGTGCGCGGCGCCGGTCAGCGACGCCAGTGACGACAGCGGTAGCGCGGCCACGGCCAGCCAGCCCTGGCCGATCACGCTGACCCCGGCCGTGGTGTCGGCACGGCGTGAGGTCTTTCCGGAGGAGTAGCTCGCGTGCCCGGCCCTCTCCTGCATGACCTTCGCCCCGGCGGGCGGCCGGAACATGAAATTAGCCGCGGCCGGCCGGACGAACGACACCGAGGCGAAGCCCACCTGGATCGCCGGACTGGTCTCGTGCTTAGCGAACACCTGGACCCGCAGCGGCACGTTGTGCCGGGCGTCGATGGCGATGCGGACCTGGCTGACCAGCGAACGCGGGCTCTTCGGCGCGAGCACGAGCTGGTAGGCGGCCTCGCCGGCGACGGTCACGTTGCTGTCCACGCTGACCGCCGTGGCCGGCCCGACCCTGGCCAGCACCTGATCAGCGGCTTGCTGCGGCGTGGGCGCTGTGGACGCTGCAGGCGGGAGCGGTGCGGCGGCCGGCAGCGCGATGTGCGTCACCAGGTTGTCGGTGCTGTCCCACAGCCAGGCGCTGCGGCCGCTGCGGATGACATCGCTCTCGCTCATGCTCTGCGGGACCGCGAGCCGGTAGTGCGACGGATCCGAGTACCACACCCTGACCGTGTGCGGGCCCGTGAGCAGCGACGGCAGGGAGGCCGGGCCCCCCGGGGACGGCAGCGCGGGCAGCCCGAGCGACGCCGTTTCCACCACCGTCCCGGTCATCGGGGGCGCGGTCGTCCTCCCGGCCAGTGCGGCCAGCAGCTGGGCCGGCGTGCGCGCCGGCAGTAGTGGCGCCGCCTGGGCGGCGGGGATCACCGATCCCGCCAGCACCCCGCCGGTCACGGCCACGGCCCCGGCGGGGACCGCCCACCGTGCCCGGCGGGGCAGATTCGTCCACCGCTTCTTCATGACGCTTCGCTTGTCCTTTCCGTGGTCCACTGTCTTTGCGGGCTGCTGCTCAGGCGTCGCGTAGCCGCAGGAGCAGCCCGCCGGCCAGGAGTGCGGCGGCGGCCCAGGCGCTCGAGCACGCCCAGCCCGCCCCACGGGCTGATGGGCAGGCCGCGCAGCCCGGTGGTGGCCTGGATGGCCAGCCCGGCGTTCATGGGTGCGTACCGCTCGATGTCGCTGTGCCAGTGCGGGCTCGTCACGACGCTGGCGATTATCTGGGTGAGGTAGAGCAAGCCGAGGACGGTCCCGATGGCCGTGCCCGAGTCCCGGATGGCGGTGGCGACGCCCAGGCTGAGCAGTGCGATCAGGGCCAGGTACAGGACCGAGCCCGCCGCCGCGCGCAGCACCGGCCCGTCCCCCAGCGACAGCGCTGGATAGCCGTGCGCCGGCGTGAAGCCGTGGGCCGTCAGGAGAGGCCGCCCGGCGAGCAGGGAACCGAGCACGGCGATGGTCCCGGCCGCCAGCACCAGTCCGGTGATGACGGCGGCCTTGGCGGCCAGCATGGTGGTCCGGCGCGGCATCGCGCTGATGCTGGTGCGGATCATCCCGGTGCTGTACTCGCTGCTGATGGCCAGCACGGCCAGGATGGCGACGACTGCCTGGCCGAGGTCGACCCCGGTGAGGCTGAGCTTGGCCGGGTCGACGCTGCAGCCCCCGGACGGGCAGGTCACGGCCGCGGCGGCCGCGGTGCTGACCGCCACGGTCGCCGCGATGACGGCGGCCAGCAGCCAGGGCGTGCCCGGCAGCGTGCGCAGCTTGGTCCACTCGGCGTGCAATGCCTCGCGCAGGCTGCTCCATCCCGCGTGCAGCGCGTTCCGCATCCCCCCGGGTTCCACCGGCCGGTCGTCCGGCCGGGTGGCCGGCTGCGCGGCCGGAGCCCGGCTCATGCGTCCCTCCGGCGGAGCAGGCAGTAGGCCAGGGCCAGGCCGAGCGCCGCCCAGGCGCACAGCACGGCGAAGCCGGCCCACGGCGCCAGCGGGTAGTAGCCCGCCGCCGGCGAGTAGCCGGCCGTGACCTGCGGGTAGGCCGGGAGGCTCTGCTGGACGGCGAAGGCAGCGGCGGGGGTGACCCGCAGCAGCCAGTTCTCGGCCCCGACAGGCAGGACGGAGGCGATCCCGAGGATGTACGGCAGGACGATCACCACGATGACGGCGGTGACCGCCGCGGCGCTGCGCCGCAGCACCGTGCCGATGGCGACGGCGATGACGGCGGCCACGGCGAGCAGTGCCGCGGTGCCGGCGATGACCCGTACCTCGGTCAGCGAGCTCACCGGGAGGATGTACCTGCCGTTGGCGTGGGCCAGCCGACCGCCGAGCGGGACCGTGATGGCGGCGGCGGCCAGCCCGCCGACGAAGGTGACCGCCCCGGCCACGATGGCCTTGGCCGCCAGCACCCGGCCGCGGCGCGGGCTCGCGGCCAGCGTGGTACGGATCATGCCCCGCCGGTACTCGGCGGTCATGAACATCACGGCCACCACGACCACCGCGATCAGCCCCGCGAAGGCGCCTGCCAGGCCTCGCTCGATCGTCGCGGTGGGGAACCCCGATCCGGCCGGATCGAAAATGAGCGGCGCGATGTCGCCGGACCCGGTCACGGTGTACGTGCCGCCGGCCTGGTGAAACCCCTCGGCCCCGCCGCTGCCTGCTCCGCCGCCGGCTGCCCCGCCGGTGTTCTGCCCTCCTACCGCGTCGCCGGTCCAGGCGGCGCCGGGCGACGCGCCCGACAGGCTGACGTGGTCGAAGACGGCGGTGTCCAGGCTGGACCCGCCGGCACTGGAACCCCGGCCAAACGACCTGGACACCACCGTGGAGTGGGCCGGTGACGTGGCGAACAGCCCGGCCTGCACCGTAGCGGGCAGGCCAGCCAGGCGGGCGGTGCCGACCTGGGTCCAGTGCGTGCCGTCGGCCGAGTCGAAGCCGGTGAGCGTGTCCCCGGCGCGGGTCAGCCGCAGCCAGCGCGGGGAGGCCGCGGACACGGCGCCGGGCAGGCCGGCCGTGTCGTGGGTGTAGTCGTCCTGCATCCGCACCCCATGGCTGCCGGTGACCATCATCGCCGCGTACGCCGAGCCCGGCCGGGTGCCCGCCGTGATGATGACCCCCGCCTTGGACCACGGCTGAAGGCCACGGGTCATGGGCGAGCCCCCCGCCGCGTTGCCGTCGGGGTACAGGCCGGCCAGGCTGGGCACCCGCACGGTGATGCTGCCGTGGCCGGCCAGCGGCTGGCGGACGAAGTAGAACTGGTCGGTGACCGCCTCGCGGCCCGGCCCCAGCGGAACCTTCGGCAGGCAGGCCGCACCGCTCAGCACCGGGCCGGTGGGGCTGTTCTGGCAGCCATTGCTGCCGCCCACGGAGATGAGCAGCCCGAGCCCCACGGTCACCAGCGCCGCGGCGAGCATGCCGATGACCCAGCCGCGGACCGTGCGGAACTTGGTCCATTCGGCGCGCAGCAACTGCGCGAACCCGTCCCGCGCCTCTTCCCGGGGCGGCCGGCAGGGCATCGTCACCTGGGCCGTCATGACGCGACCTCCCCGGCCGGCTCCGCGCGGAACTCGACCTCGTCCCTGGTCAGCTCCATGTAGGCCTCCTCCAGGCTGGCGTGATGCCCGGTCACCTCGGAGAACGGCACCGTGCTCTCGCCGAGCAGGGCCACGATCCGTTCCGCGGGCAGCCCGGAGATCGTCAGCGTGTCGCGGCCGGTGGCGGCGACGGTGGCCCCCGCGTGGGCCAGGACCGTCATCGCCTCCGGCCGCGCGGACGTGCGGACCGTGACCCGGTCCCGGGACGCGGCCGCGAGCAGGGCATGCACGCTCGTGTCGGCGATGACCTTGCCGCGGCCGACCACCACCAGATGCTCGGCCGCGTCCTGCAGTTCGCTCATCAGGTGGCTGGATACCAGCACCGCGCGGCCTTGCCCGGCCAGCGACCGCAGGAACCCGCGCATCCAGACGATGCCCTCGGGGTCCATGCCGTTGAACGGCTCGTCCATCATCAGTACCGGCGGGTCGCCGAGCATGGCGGCGGCGATCCCCAGCCGCTGCCGCATGCCCAGGGAGAACCCGCCCGCCTTGCGCCGCACCACCGACTGCAGGCCGGCCTGCTCGATCACCGCGTCAACCCGCCGGGCGCCCAGGCCCTGCGAATGGGCCAGCCAGAGCAGGTGGTTGCGGGCGCTGCGACTGGGCTGCAGTGCGGCCGCGTCCAGGAGTGCCCCTACGTGGCTCAGCGGATGGCGCAGGCTCGCGTAGGGCTGGCCGCCGACCAGCGCGGTGCCTGCGTCGGCCGCGTCCAGGCCGAGAATCACCCGCATTGTGGTGGATTTCCCGGCCCCGTTGGGGCCGACGAAGCCGGTGACCTGCCCGGGCCGGACCGTGAACGACATCCCGTCCAGGGCCACGGCCGGCCCGAATCTCTTGCGCAGGCCGGATACCTCGATCGTCGCTTCCATGCCAGCAACGCTAGAGAACGGGGCCCCCGGAATCGTCCCGCCGGGGAGCGGTCCTAGCTGCCGCTGGGCCGGGGGAGACCCTGGCCCGGACCTCCCCCGCGGGAGGGACGCAGGGATACCTGTCCCGGGGGACGCCAGCGGGTTGACCAGCGGGGACAATGGTTGCGTGGGCCGAGCCGATGACAGGGACGCAGGAGCGGCCGCGGCGTGGCGCCGGCTCGCCGCCTGGCCGTACGCCCCCATCGCGACGGCTGTGCTGCTCGGCCTGCTCGCGGTGGCCCAGGCGATGTGGGTGGCGGTCAGCCCGCACGGCAGCCTGGCCGGCCAGCGTGCCGCCTCCACGGACTGGCCGTTTGTGCTGGTCCTCGTGCTGGTCAGCCTGGCCACCACGCTGCCGCTCGGCTTCCTGTGGTCAACGCCCTCCGGGGCGGCGCTGGCCCTGTCCGCCGCCAGCGTGCTGTCGCTGGCCGCCTTCCAGACACTGACCGTGGCCGGCCTGGTCGCGCAGCTGGCCGGCGCGTACCGGCTCGGCCGCCGCGGCTCACCGGTGCTCGCCGCGGGGCTGGCCCTGCCGTTCCTCATCCTCGCGCTGGCGGTTCCGGACGGTTCATCGGCCAGGCTCCCGGCCGTCCTGCTGGCCTCGCTGGGACCGGCGGCGGGCCTGGCCGGGAGCGCGAGCCGGGTGCGCCATGAGGCCAGCGAGCACAGCGCCGCGCGGGAGGCCATCGCCGGCACGCTGCTCGAGCACACCGCGCGGGGGGAGCGGGCCCGGATCTCCCGCGAGCTGCACGACGTGGTCGCGCACCACATCTCCATGATCGCTGTGCAGGCGGAGACGGCCCGGCTCACCACGCCCGGGCTGTCCCCGGCCGGGGCGCAGCGGTTGTCGTCGATCGGGGACACCGCGCGGGCGGCGCTGACCGAGATGCGGCGGCTGCTCGGGGTGCTCCGGGAGGATACCGGGCCCGAGGTGGCCGAGCGTCAGCCCCAGCCGGGGCTACGCCAGCTCAACGAGCTGCTCGACGCTGTCCGGGACGCCTCCGGGACCGGGGTCCGGCTGATCCTGCACGGGGCCCCGGTCGCTCTCGATCCCGGGGTCGAGCTGGCCGCCTACCGCATCGTGCAGGAAGCCCTCACCAACACCCGGCGGCACGCGCCCGGAGCGGCCGTCGACGTGGAACTGCACTACTTCGACGACCGGCTGCACCTGCTCATCCGGGACAACGGTCCGGGACCGCCGGCTGCCCTCGACGGCGGGGGGCGCTCCAGGGAGGGGGGACCCGGGGAAGCCGGGCCGGGCGGCGGTCACGGGCTGCTCGGCATGCGCGAGCGGGCCGCGGCCGTCGGTGGCGAGCTCCGCACCGGCGAGTCCGTGGGCGGTGGCTTCCTGGTCTCCGCCAGCCTGCCCGGCAAGGGGGAGGCGGGGTGAGTCACCCGGCCCCGGCGGTCCGGATCGTGGTCGCCGACGATCATCAGGTGGTCCGCACCGGTTTCGCGGAACTGCTCGGCACCCAGCCGGACTTCAGGGTCGCTGGGCACCGCCTGCGACGGGGCCGAGGCCGTGCGGATCTGCCGCGAGCTGCAGCCCGATGTCGTGCTGATGGACGTCCGGATGCCTGGCATGGACGGTATCGAGGCCACCAGGCAGCTGGCCGGCCCTGGCGCGGGGGCCGGGCCCGGCGGGCCGCGCATCCTCATCCTGACCACGTTCGACCTGGACGAGTACGTGTACGACGCGCTGCGTGCCGGGGCCAGCGGTTTCCTGCTCAAGGACGTGACCGCCGAGCGGCTGTTCGACGCGGTGCGGGTCGTCGCGGCCGGGGAGGCGCTGCTCGCCCCGACCGTCACCCGCCGCCTCATCGGGGAGTTCGCCCTGATGCGGCCCAAGCCTGATGCCGCCCCTGCCGCTGTCATGGCCACCCTCACCCCGCGCGAGACGCAGGTGCTGCGGCTCGTCGCCGAGGGCCTGTCCAACCCGGAGATAGCGGCCCGGCTGGTCGTCACCGAGGAGACGGTGAAAACCCATGTGAGCCGGGTGCTCAGCAAGCTCGGGCTGCGGGACCGGACCCAGGCGGTGGTGGCGGCCTACGAGTCGGGCCTGGTCGTGCCCCGCACCCGGGAACCGGGCTAACCGCGGCCGGCCGCGGACCACTCGATCACCGGCGGCCGGACGGACGCGCACCGCGGGTTGCCCTTCGGATCGGTCAGGCCGACCCGGCCCACCAGCAGACCCCGGTCCACGGCCTGGTCCAGCACGTCCGCCGGCACGGCGCCGAGCCACAGCTTCGCCCGCCGGAACAGGGTGAATCCGCCCGCGTCGTCCACGGTCCCCCAGGACAGGTAGATGAACCTGCCGCCCGGCGGCCCCTGGATGTACGGGCCCGCCAGGTCGGTGCCGGAGGCGGAAGGGGCGGGCGTGCATTCCACGGTCCAGGTGGCAGACGGCGCGTCGCCGGGAACCAGGCCGAGGAGCTCGTCCCGCCGGCCGCGGCGCTGGATCCCGACGTGGATGTTCTGGTAGCCGCCGGGGGAGTCGGGGCTGGGACCGCAGGAACGCCCGGGGAGATCCGACGCCTCGATCCTGATCCGCACCCCATCATTATGTCTGCCCGCACCGTCAGCCCAGGAAGCTGAGCAGCTCGCGGTGAATCAGGCCGGGCGCGGTGTCGATGGCCTCGTGCCCGGCGCCCGGCAGCACCGCCAGGGTGGCGCGGGGCAGGGTGGCGCTGAGCGCGTGCGTGATGTCCGCTGCCCAGGCCGGGCTGGCCTCCCCGAGCAGGAGCAGGACGGGCGCCGTGACCTTGGCCGCCAGGGCCAGCGGGTCGGCTGACGCCAGGGCCTCGCTCTCACGGGTCATCGTCGCCGACACGATGGGCAGCACATCCCGGGCGCCAGGGGCGTTCCTCAGCTCGCTGACCTGCGCCATGGTCAGGCCGATGACCTCGGTCAGGAAGCTGATCATCGCCGGCCCGGGCCGTCCCCCCGCGACCAGGGCACGGGCCCGTTCCCGCCACTCGCGCGGGACGGTCGCCGGACCGGGGGGCTCGTAGAGAGCGATGCGCCGCACCGGGGCGCCCCGGGCCGCCGCCCCCAGCGAGCAGAGCGCACCATAGCTGTGCCCGAACACGTCCGGCCGGGTGCCGTCGCGGGCCGCCAGGCTCTCGGCGGCCACGGTCACGTCGTCGTATTCCTGGCTGAGGTCATACGGTTCAGCGTCGCCGCTGGAGCCCCGGCCCCGGCGGTCCATGGCCGTGACCCGCCACTGGCCGGTCAGCCGTCCCCAGAGTGGCTCCCACCGCTCCAGCCGGCCCATGCCCCCGTGCACGAGCAGCAGCCCGGGGCCGGTCCCCGCGGTGAGCAGGCCGATGCTGGTGCCGTCGGCGCTGGTGACCGAGTGCCGGCGTCCCTGCACGGTGCCCCCCTGATCGGCCGCGCCGGCTGCGCCGGCCGCGCCGCTGGGCGTGCCGGCCGCGCTGGTCCCCATGATCGCCCGTGGCCCGGGCCATTGAAACGGGTTTTCCCGGGGCGGATACTCGGCGGCATGCACCAGGTCACCGCGGTCGACGGATTCCGGCTCGCCTACGACCGGGCCGGCGACGGTCCGCCGGTGCTGCTCCTGCACGGCTGGCCGGGAGACCGCGCCGACTTCCGGGAGGTTATCCCGCTGCTGGCGGGTGCCGCCGAGGTCATCACGCCGGACCTGCGCGGTTTCGGTGAGTCCGACAAGCACCAGGCCGACCCGGCCGCCCAGTACAGCGCGGCCGCACAGGCCCGCAGCGTGGCCATGCTCATCGAGGAGCTGGGGCTCGTGGGGCCGGTCATCGCCGGGTACGACATCGGCAGCCGCATCGCCCAGGCGCTCGCCGCGCAGCGACCCGACCTGGTCCGCGCCCTGGTCATCTCGCCCCCGCTGCCCGGCATCGGCGACCGGATCCTGAGCCCGGATGCCCTGCGCGAGTTCTGGTACCAGCAGTTCCACCGGCTCGAGATGGCCACGCAGCTCATCGACGGCAACCCGGGCGCGGTCCGCGCCTACCTGCAGCACTTCTGGGAGCACTGGTCCGGCCCGGGTTTCAGGCTGCCCGCCGGCCACCTCGATCACCTGGTCACCATCTACGCGCCCGAGGGAGCGTTCACGGCGTCGATCAACTGGTATCGGGCAGGGGCCGGATCCGTGGCCCGGTCCCTCGCCGAACGGCCGCCCGCGGCGGCGGACCGGATCACGGTGCCGTTGACCGTGCTGTGGCCCGCCCACGACCCGCTGTTCCCGCCGGCCTGGTCCGACCGGATCGGTGATTTCTATGCCCACGCCGAGCTGAAGCATCTGCCCGGGTCGGGTCACTTCACCCCGCTGGAGAGCCCGCAGGAGTTCGCCGCCGCCATCATCGCGGCGTGCTGACTCCGGGACGGGGCTGAAACCCCGGCGGGCGCGCCGGTCCGGTGGGCGTGCGCCGTCCATGTGTTGCGCCCGTGCCCGCGGGTAGACGGGGCGCCTGGCTCCAACGCGGGCACGGAAGAACCGGGAGGCATCATGAGCGAATTCGACAAGCTCAAGGACGACGCTGGGCAGTACGCCCAGAAGCATCCAGAGCAGGTCGGGAAGGGCGAGGAGGCAGCGGAGAAGAAGCTCGGCCTCCCTGGGCAGGATCAGGACCAGCAGGGCCAGGGCCAGCAGGGCCAGGACCAGCAGGGCCAGGACCAGCAGGGCCAGGACCAGCAGGGCCAGGGCGCCCAGGCCCACGGAACCGGCAATGGCGGGGCCGACGACTCCGCCGGTCAGGGGCAGTAAGGACCAGCCAGATGAGGCCGCCGCCGGGGATCTGGCCCGGCGGCGCGCCGGCGTCCGCCTGCTGCGCCAGGCCGCCCGCAGGGAGGATCGGTCCAATTCTGAAACACTCCGATCCGCCCGGAGCGCTTAGCGTCTTATTTGACCTACCAATGGAGGTGGCCATGAAGGCGCTTGTGTATCACGGGCCCGGGCAGAAGGCGTGGGAAGAGGTTCCCGACGCGGCGATTCAGGAACCGACCGACGTGGTGGTGCGGGTCGATACCACCACTATTTGCGGCACCGACCTGCACATTCTCCAGGGCGATGTCGCCGCGGTCACCGAGGGCCGCATCCTCGGCCACGAGGCCGTCGGCACCATCACTGAGGTGGGTGAGGCGGTCAGCGGCTTCGGGGTCGGTGACCGCGTGCTGGTCCCGGCCATCACGAAATGCGGCCGCTGCGAATACTGCCAGCGGGGCATGCCGTCGCACTGCCAGACCGTCGGCGGGATCGGCTGGATCTTCGGCCACCTCATCGACGGCACCCAGGCCGAGTCCGTACGGGTGCCCTATGCCGACACCTCGCTGTACGCCGTCCCCGGCCACGTCACGAACGAGCAGGCCATCTTTCTCGCCGACTCGCTCCCGACCGGCTACGAGGTCGGGGTGCTCGCGGGACGGGTGCGGCCCGGCGACACGGTCGCCGTGGTGGGCGCCGGGGCGGTCGGCCTGGCGGCCATCCTGACCACCGGCCTGTGGGGCGCGTCGAAGGTCATCGCGATCGACTCGAACAAGTTCCGGCTGGACAAGGCGCTGGAGTTCGGGGCAACCGACGCGGTGGAGGCCGGGACCGGCACGACCAGCGACGTGGTCGCGCTCACCGACGGCCTTGGCGTGGACGTCTCGATAGAGGCCGTCGGGTACCCCGAGACGCTGCTCACTGCGGCGTCCCTGGTCCGCCCGGGCGGCACCATCGCCAATATTGGCGTGCACGGCGTCCCGGTCGAGTTGCCAATGCAGGAGATGTGGATCCAGAACCTCACCCTGACCATGGGCCTGGTCGACACGGTGTCCATTCCCACGCTGCTGAAAATGGTGGCCAGCGGCCGGATTCCGGCCGAAAAGATGGGGACGCACACGTTCACGTTCGATCAGATGGACGACGCGTACGACGTGTTCAAGAACGCGGCCGCGAACTCAGCCCTGAAAGTGGTCATCACGCCCGCCTGAGGACCCGGGCCCCGGCCGTCCGGCCGTCCGCCACGCTCACACGCGCAGCCTGATCACTGGCGTTCTCCCGGCTCATCTTGGTGGGCGGCGGGAACCGGTTGGCCGGCAGCGGGAAGCGGTTAACGCTGACCGGGCGGCTGGAGGGCGGCGATAAATCCGTCGGGGTCGGCAAGGCTCAGCGTCAGTGATCTCACCTTCCACCTGGTGAACATCCCGGAGGGTTTGCGCTCGGTATAGATGGGCGGCTCGATGGTGAGTTCTACCAGGCCATCGGCGGAGCCGTTTACTAGCCACCGCCCCGAGCGGTGGTGCATGCCGCGCGTTCCGCCGACGTCGGCCTGCGACCGGCTGACGGAACGGATACAAGCCCGGGGTACCGTCAGCTTGAAGCTGCCCATCTGTACCCCGATCTGGTCAGGGCCGACCTTCACGCCCGATCTGCCCCGGCCCCCAGCCAGGAGGGTGTTCGTCAGCCCACTGACCGGGCCCAGCCCGGCTTCGCTGATCGCGAACCACATGGCGTTCATACCTCCTTACCTGCGTCGCCTTCCCAGCGGCGGCGTGCAGTCGCCGGCAGGGCCGGGCGGACTCAGCATGACGCCGATACCAGGCCGGCCTCGTACGCGATGATGACCAGCTGTATCCGGTCCCTGGCGCCCAGCTTGGCCAGCAGCCGGGCCACGTGCGTCTTCACGGTGCCTGCGGTGATGTAGAGGGCGGCGGCGATCTCGGCGTTGGACATGCCGAGGCCCACCAGCCTGAGCACCTCACGTTCGCGGCCGGTGATCCCGGTGAGCTCCCGGGGCTTGCGGCCAGTATCGGGCTGGCCCGCGAACTGCCCGATCAGGCGGCGGGTGACGCCCGGCGCGATCATGGCGTCGCCGGCCGCGACCACGCGGATCGCGCCCAGGATGTCCTCCAGCGCCATGTCCTTGACCAGGAACCCGCTCGCCCCGGCCCGCAGCGCACCGTAAACGTAGTCATCGTCGTCGAACGTGGTGAGCACGAGCACGCGGGCGTGCGTATCGCCGGCGGTGATCATCTGGGTTGCCTCGATGCCGTCCATGCCCGGCATGCGGATGTCCATCACGACCACGTCGGGGCCGGTGTCCCTGGCGAGCTGCACCGCCTCGGCCCCGGTTCCGGCCTCGCCGGCCACGCCGATACCGGGTGTCTGCTCGATCAGCATGCGCAGGCCCGCACGGATCAGCGGCTGGTCATCGGCCAGGATGACCCGGATGGTCATCGGGCCGCCGCGGGCACGGGCAGCCGGGCGGCGACGCGGAAGCCGCCGCCGGGGCGCGGGCCGGCGGAGAAGTCGCCGCCGAGCAGCGCGGCGCGCTCCCGCATGCCGGTGATCCCGTAGCCGGTCCCGGCCACGCCGGCGCCGCGGCCGCTGTCAGTGACCTCGATCGCCAGCTGCCCGTCCTGCTGGTTGATCAAGACCCGGCACTGGCTCGTGCCGGCATGGCGGACCACGTTGGTGACCGCCTCCTGGATGATGCGGAACGCCGACAGGTCGATGTCAGCCGGGAGCGGCTCCCGGCTGCCGTGCCAGTCCACCTCGACCTGCACGCCCGCGTCCAGCGTCACGGCGGCCAGCCGCTCGATGCCGGCCAGGCCGGGCGCCGGGCCCAGCGGCGCCTGCCCCGGCCCGGGTCCCGGCTCGGCATGCCGCAGCCCGGTCATCATCCGCCGCAGTCCGGACAGTGTCTCCCTGCTGGTGGCCTCGATGGCGGCCAGGGCGTCGCGCGCCTCGGCGGGACGGGCGTCGAAAACCCTGCGGCCCGCGCCTGCCTGGATCGCGATGATGCCGATGCTGTGCGCCACGATGTCGTGCAGTTCGCGGGCGATCCGCAGCCGCTCCGCCATCACGGTCTGGGCGGCGGCCTGGGCCCGCCGCAGCTCGGCCTGGGCCTGTGCCTGCCGGATCGAATGTCCGATCAGCCAGGCAATGACCGTGACAACGGCTACGCCGCCCCGGAACGGGGCCAGATCGACGCCGCCCGAAACCGGGATCAGCAGGACGGCGCCGACCATGGCCAGCCCAGTGGCCGAGACTCTGCTCGTGCGTGTCGCCGCCATGTAGCAGATCTCGACGACCACGGCGCCGGCGATGGGGATCTGCAGGGCGCTCGCAGGCATTATCGGCTTCAGTGCCAGGGCGGCCACGGCTCCGGCCAGCAGCACGGCCAGAGCCGGGAGCGGCCTGCGGCGCAGGAGGACAGCGGAAGCCAGCAGGGCGCAGACAAGCGCCGGGAATGCCCACATGATCTAGGCGCCTCCAGCCCGCCGGGTCATGCTCATGGCAGCGATCGTAGCCACCTTGCCGCGCCGGGTCGTCTGCCCGCGGGCATACGCCCCCGGGCCACAGCGGCACCGTGCAGACGGCTCCACGGGCCGATGCGGCGCGCCCCCAGGCTGCGGCATCTTGTCGCCATGAGCATGCTGGAACTGCGTCAGGTGTCCAAGGTGTACGGCCAGGGCGCCGCCGAGGTGCACGCCCTGCGGGAGGTCGACCTGGAGGTCGCCCCCGAGATGATGGTGGCGGTGATGGGCCCGAGCGGGTCGGGCAAATCGACGCTGCTGACCATCGCCGGCAGCCTGGAGGCACCGACCAGCGGGCAGGTCCTCGTCGCCGGGCAGGACCTGGCCGCGATGTCGCGCAACGACAGGGCGCGGCTGCGCCGCCGCTCGGTCGGCTACGTGTTCCAGGACTTCAACCTGCTGCCCGGGCTGACCGCCGCGGAGAACGTGGCGCTGCCGCTGGAACTGGACGGGGTCAGGGCGCGAAGGGCCCGGGAAGCCGGGCTGCGCGCGCTGGACGGGCTGGGCCTGGCGGACCGCGCGTCGAACTATCCCGATCAGCTGTCCGGCGGTGAGCGGCAGCGGGTGGCCATTGCCCGCGCGGTGGTCGGTGACCGGCACCTGCTGCTGGCCGACGAGCCGTCCGGGGCGCTGGACTCGGCCAACGCCGGGACGGTGATGCGCCTGATCCGCACCGCATGCAGTCGAGGCGTCGCCGCCGTGGTCGTCACGCATGACGCGCAGCTGGCCTCGTGGGCGGACCGGGTGGTGCTCATCAGCGACGGCCGCATCGTCGACCAGACGGTGCCCGCGCCGGGCCCGGATTCGCTGCTGGGGCGGGAGCGGTGACGACCCTCACCCGTCGCGCGGGGACCGGCAACGGGGGCGTCCCCGCCCGGCGCGCGGTGTTCCGCTGGGGCTGGCGGCTGTTCCGCCGGGAATGGCGCCAGCAGCTGCTCGTGCTCGGCCTGCTCACCGTGGCGGTCGCGGCGACGGTCTGGGGTGCCAGCGTGGTCACGAACACGCAGCTCCCGAACCCGGGCTACGCCACGTTCGGCACCGCGGCCGCGCTGGTCACGCTGCCCGGCACCGACCCGCACCTGGCCGCCGACATCGCCACCATCGCCGCCCGCCGGGGCCCTGCCGATCTGATCGAGAATCAGGACATCGCGACGGGCACCACCCAGCCCGTGCAGCTGCGCGCCGAGAATCCGCACGGGCACTACAACTCCCCGCTGCTCAGCCTGGTCAGCGGCACCTACCCGGCCGGCCCCGGTCAGGTCGCGCTGACCAGCCAGGTAGCCAGCCTGCACGGCACGCACGTGGGCGGCACCTGGCAGGCCGCCGGCACCAGCTGGCGGGTGACCGGCATCGTGCAGGACCCCAGCAACCTGGCCGACGAGTTCGCGCTGGCCGCCCCCGGCCAGGTCCCGCACCCCAGTCAGGTGATCATGCTGCTGGGCCCCTCGCGCGCCGTCCAGCAGGCCATCAGCAACGGCACCGGAACGCTGCCCGGCATGCCAGCGGCGGCGACGTTCACGTTCCCCTCGGCTTTCATGAGCGGGCTCCCGTCGGCGACGATCGTCCTGGTGGTCGAGGTACTCGGCCTGGTGTTCATCGGCCTGGTGTCGGTGGCCGGCTTCTCGGTGATGGCCCAGCGCAGGCTGCGTGCCCTCGGCATGCTCAGCGCGATCGGCGCGACCGAACGCAACCTCCGCCTGGTCATGATCGCGGGCGGCCTGGCCGTCGGCGTGACCGGCGCGGTTGCCGGGGCGGTGCTCGGCTTGGCCGCCTGGTTCGCCTACGTGCCGGCGCTGCAGCAGGCCGCCGGTCACGTGGTCGACGCGGCGAACCTGCCGTGGTGGGCGTTCGCCTTCGCTGTCGTGCTCGCGATCGCGACGTCGGTACTCGCCTCCCGCCGCCCGGCCAGGGCGATCGCCCGGGTACCGGTGGTGGCCGCGCTGTCCGGCCGCCCCGCGCCGCCGAAGCCAGTGCACCGTTCCGCCCTGCCCGGCGTCATCGTGCTCGTGGTCGGCGTCGCGTGCCTGGCGTTCACCGGCGGCCTGGCCGGGGTGGCGGGCCAAGGGCACGCCGGCCAGGGGCGCGCGCTGCTCCTGCTGGGCGGCCTGGCCGCCACGATCGCCGGCATCGTCCTGCTCGCCCCGCTGGCCATCAGCGTGCTGGCAGCTGGCGCCGGACCGCGGATGCCGGTCGCGATCCGGATCGCGCTGCGCGACCTGGTCCGCTACCGTGCCCGGTCCGGTGCCGCGCTGGCGGCGACCGCGTTCGCCGTATTCCTGGCCATGGGGATCTGCCTCGTGGCCAGCATCAGGTTCGGCAATCCGATTAGCTGGGCCGGGCCCAACCTGTCCAGCAGCCAGCTGATCGTCTATACCCAGCAGAGCCAGGGCGGCGGCACGATAGCCCAGCTCAGCAGCGCCCGGGCCGCCCGCCTGGGCCGGCAGGTGGACAGCCTCGCCGCCGGCCTGCACACCCGGCCGGTGCCACTGGAATCCACGGGTGCCACGCTGTACCAGGCAGGCACGCCGGTACACACCCCGTTCAGTTTCAACGGCACCGTGTACGTGGCCACCCCGCAGTTGCTCGCCACATACAGGATCAAGGCCAGCCAGATCGTTCCCGGCACCGACATCCTCACCATGCGGCCAGGGCTGGCAGGCCTGCCGCACATGGAGATGACCTGGAGCAACACCGAGTCCCCGGGCGGGGGCGTTCCCGGTAGTAGCGGCAGCCCGCCCTGCACGCTGAGCAATGACTGCCTGGCCAACCCCGCGATGCAGACGGTCAGCAGCCTGCCCGGCGGCGTCTCCGCACCGAACACGGTCATCACCGGGTACGCGGTGAGCAGGTATCACCTGCAGCTCAGCCTGAACGGCTGGCTGGTCCAGGCACCGGCCCCGCTCACCACCGCCCAGATCAGCGCCGCGCGGCAGCTCGCGCTCGCCTACGGCGTGACGGTCGAGACCAGGTCGAGTGCGCCGGGTCTGGGTGAGTTCGCCGGCGGCGCCACCGCGCTGGGCATCGTGATCGCGTTCGGCGTGCTGGCCGCGTCCGTCGGCCTGATCCGCAGCGAGACCGCGCGAGACCTGGCCACGCTCACCGCCACCGGCGCCAGCGGCGCGACCCGCCGGACGATCACCGCGGCGACAGCCGCCGCGCTGGGCCTGCTCGGCGCGATCCTCGGCATGGCGGGCGCACTGGCCGCCGGGCTGGCCTGGGCGCACAGCAGCCTGTCCGCCATGTTCGGCGGCCTGCCGCTGAGTGACGTACTCATCCTGCTGGCCGGGCTGCCGCTGGCCGCCGCGGCCGCCGGCTGGCTGCTGGCCGGCCGCGAGCCGGAGGTCATCACCAGGCAGCCGCTGGACTGACGCGGGTGGTGCGGGCCCCCGGTGTGCGTACCCGAGTGGCAGATGGGGGTGACGGGGCAGGCTGCGGGGGAACGATGACGAGCGTGAGCGGCACGGATTTGCTGGCCGAGGCGACGGCCGAGTTGTACAGCTCGGACCCGGAGGGCTTCACCGAGCGCCGCGCGGCCCTGGCCGCCCAGGCCCGGGCCGCCGGGGACCGCCCGGCCGCCAGGGAGATCGCCAGCCTGCGCAAGCCCACCCGCCCGGCCTGGATCATCAACCAGCTGGTCCGGGGCGACCCCGGGGCTGTGGCCCGGCTGACCGGGCTCGGTGACGATCTGCGCGCCGCCGCGACCGCGCTCGACGGGGCGAGAATCCGCGAGCTGTCGCAGGCGCGCCGCCGGCTGATCGATTCACTCATCCGGCAGGCCCTGCAGCAGGCCGGGGAGCATTCCCCCTCCGCGGCGCTGCGCGAGGACCTCACGGCCACCTTCGGCGCGGCCCTCGCCGATCCCGGCGTCGCCGGGGAACTGGCCGCGGGCACGTTGGTCCGGCCGGTGCACCGCGCGGATTTCAGCGCCGGGATCCCGGGGCTGAGCCTGGTCCCCCCACCCGCGCAGGGCCAAGGGGAAGCACCGGGGCGGGCACCCGGGGAGGCACCGGCGCCGGGGCGGGCGGAGACGCCAGCGGAGGCGGCCGGGGACGCGGCCTCCCGCAGCGCCGCCCGGGTGACCCGGGCGGCGAAGGCCACGCGGGAACCGAGGCCGGGTCATCCTGCGCGGGAATCAGGGGCGGCGGCGCAGGATGCTGGCGCACCGGAGGCCGCCCGGGAACGCCAGGCGGCGCGGGCGGCCGAGGAGGCCCAGGCGGCGGAAGCCGCGCGGCAGGCCCGGGCCGCGCGGGAGGCCCGGGCCGCGCAGGAGCGGCGGCAGGCCATCGCCGGGGCGGAGCGGGCGCTCGCCGAGGCTACCCGGGCGGCCGACGAGGCCGCTGCGGCGGAGCGGGACGAGCGTGACCACGTCCGGGCGCTCGAAGACCAGCTCGACGAGGCCCGCCACCGGCTCACCGGGGCCAGGCGCAGTGTCCGCCTGACGCAGGCTGCGCAGCAGAAGGCCCGGCGGGCCCTGAGCCGGCTCGGGCCGCCCCATCATGATCGCGATTAGCGCGCCCTCGGCCCAGGGATACCGTGCGGCACGTGGTGAGCCCAGGACCGGCCGCGACGGCCGGGTCTCAGCAAGGACCGGCCGCGACGGCCGGGTCTCAGCTAGGACCGGCCGCGACGGCCGGGTCTTAGTCCACGACCCGCAGGGCGAGCCTGCGGTTCCCGCCGTGCTGGCGGACCAGCGCGAACCACAGTGGGAGCAGGCCGTCGACCGTCCCGGCCGCGTCGGCGTCGCCGACGTACTCGGGACGCAGCCCGGCCACGGTGATGAGTTCCTGGGCGACCGGCCGCGCCCCGGCGTCCGCGGCGAAGAACAGCGCAGCGCCCGGCGGCGGGTCGGCGAAGTTCTCCCAGCCCAGGGTGTTGAAGGCGCGAACGTAGAGGGCAGTCGGCGCGGCCTGGGCAATGAGCTTGCGGCTGTTGGTCTCCGGCTCGCCGATCCGGTTCACCGCGTCGACCACGATCGTGCCTGCCAGGGCACTGCCGTGCTCCGCGATCAGGTCCGGGATGGCCCGGGCCGGCACGGCCAGCACCACGACCTCGGCATCGGCCAGCGCGTCGCCTGCTGCCCGGACCGGGGCACCCCCGGGTCCCTCGCCCGATGCCTGGCGTGAGCCGTAGACCACCTCGTGCCCGGCGGCCAGGAACTTCCCGCCGAGCGTTCCCCCGATATGGCCTGTCCCGATGACCGCGATCTTCATGCTGGCACTTTAGCCCCCGGGGAGCCGCCCGGGTGCGTCAGAGGCGGGGGTCCACGTGGATCTTGGGCCCGGGACCGGCCCCGGCCGGGCGGGCGCCGCCCAGAACCTCGCCGACCTGGCCCAGCCCGACGGTGGCGGCTACCAGCGGCCGCGGGTCCACCGACCCGGACGCGTAGTGCCCGATCACGCCGTCCAGGGCGGGGGACGCGCTCAGGATCCCGACCGCGGTCACGTCCTTGAGCACCATCGTGCGGGTATCGATGAGGCTGGGCTCGGCGGACAGCCCCACGAACACGATCCGCTTGCCCGGCTCGATCAGGTCCAGCGCGGCGGCCGGCAGCCCGGATCCGGTGGAGCAGTCGATGATCGCGTCGAACGGGATCGCGGGGAGCCGCGCCGCGGTCCACGCGCCCTGCACCCCGAGCGTCCGCGCGAAGTCCAGCGACGGCTGGGTCAGGCCCAGCACATGGACCACGGCCCCGTGGGCCAGCGCGAACTGGGCGACGAGCAGCGCGATCGTGCCCGCACCGAGGACCAGCAGCGTGTCCCCCGGCTGCAGGGCAGCGGCCTGGACGGCCCGCAGCGCGCTGCCGCCCGGCTCGACCATGGCCCCCGCGGCCGGCCCGACCGCGTCCGGCAGCGGGCGCAGCGCCGTCACCGGGACCGGCACCTGCTCCGCGAGGGCGCCGGGCCACCCGCCGCGGACGCCGATCTCGAAGCGGTCCGCGCAGACGTGCTGCCGCCCGGTGCGGCACCGCCGGCAGTGGCCGCAGCCGAGCATGGTGTCGCCGGTGACCCGCCGGCCCGCCCAGGCCGGGTCGACTCCCTCGCCGACCGCGGACACCCCACCGCACCATTCGTGGCCGAGCCGCATAGGGTACTTCGCGTGGCCCTGATGCAGGTAGGCCATGTGGCCGGTGAAAAACTCGACGTCGGTCCCGCACACGCCGGCCCGCTCGACGTCCACCACCACCTGGCCGGGGCCAGCCACCGGCGGCTCGACCTCGGCCACCGTGAACTGGCGCGGGCCGGTGAGTACGAACGCTCTCATGGCCCGCCCTCCCCGATCCGGGCGGCGGCGTCAGCGAAAGCCGCCCGCGCGCCGGACGCTGCGATCCTAACGTGATCGCGCCGGCTCACTACGAAGGGAAGAACATGGCCCGTACAGCTGTCATCACCGGGGGAGCCAGCGGCATCGGGCGTGCCAGCGCGGACCGGCTCGCCAAGGACGGGATCGCCGTGGTCACCATGGACCTGTCCGGGGACGCGGACGTGGTGGCTGATGTCACCGACGCCGCCGCGGTCGGCACGGCCCTGGACGGGATCGGCCCGGTGGACATCCTGGTCAACTCGGCTGGCATCGTCGGCCCGAACAAGCCGCTCTGGGAGGTCAGCGACGAGGAGTGGGCGGCGACGTTCGCGGTGAACGTGACCGGCACGTTCCACATGTGCCGCGCCGTCGTACCCGGCATGCGGGACCGGGGCTGGGGCCGGATCGTCAACCTGGCCAGCATGGCCGGCAAGGACGGCAACCCGCGGCTGGCGACCTACTCGGCCACCAAGGCCGCCGTGATCGGCATGACCAAGTCGCTGGGCAAGGAACTGGCCACCAGCGGCGTCCTGGTCAACGCGATCGCGCCCGCGGTGATCGAGACCCCGATGAACGCCACCAACACGCCGGAGGTGCTCGAGTACATGACGAGCCTCATCCCGATGCGCAGGCTGGGCCGGCCCGGAGGAGGTTGCCGAACTCGTGGCCTGGCTGGCCTCGGACAAATGCAGCTTCTCGACAGGCGCCGTGTATGACCTGAGCGGGGGCCGGGCTACCTACTGACCCGGCGCGGCGGGGCTGTTCCCGCGGCCGGGGGAGGACACGCATGCGGCTGGTGGTGGTGGGTGCGGGGATCGTGGGCAGCGCCTGCGCGTACCTGGCGAGCAGTCTCGGCGGGCAGGTCACGCTCATCGACGCGGGCCGGCCCGGCCAGGCGACCGCCGCGGGAGCGGGCATCATCTGCCCCTGGACGTCCGGGGCGGACGATCCGGCCGGGTACGCCTTCGCCTGCGCCGCTGCGCGGCAGTACCCCGCGCTCGTCGCGGAACTCGAGGCGCGGGGGGAGCAGGACGTCTCCTACCGCCAGGTCGGTGCGCTGGTCACCGGCGATCGTGAGGATGACCTGGAGCGGGCCAGGCAGTGGCTGGAGGCCCGGCACGCCGGGAACCCGGAGATGGGCGAAGTCCGGGTCATCTCCGGACCCGGGGCGCGGGCCATGTTCCCGCCGCTGCGCGCCGGGCTGCCGGCGGTGCACATCCCGGGCGCAGCCCGGGTGGACGGCCGGAAGTTCCGGGATGCCCTGATCCGGGCCGCCCAGCGGAACGGGGCCACGGTCAGGGCAGGTGACGCCGCGCTCGCCTGCCGCGCCGGGCGGGCCGCCGGCGTGCTCATCGGGGCGGACCTGGTTGAAGCCGACGCCGTCGTGGCGGCCACTGGCGCCTGGACACCGGCTTTCGTGCAGCCGGCCGGTGTCACTGTCCGGGTCACGCCCCAGCGCGGCCAGATCGTCCATCTCTCGCTCGGATCGGCCGGCACGGGTGGCTGGCCGGTCGTGCTGCCCGCCGGCAGCGGGCACTACCTGCTGGCCTTCGATGATTCCCGGGTGGTCATCGGGGCGACCCGCGAGCCGGAGGCGGGCTTCGACTACCGGGTGACCGCGGCTGGGTTGTCGGAGGTGCTGGCCCGGGCCCTGGCTGTGGCGCCGGGTCTCGGTTCGGCGGCCTACCTGGAGACGCGGGTGGGTTTCCGCCCGGCGGGCCCCGATAGCCGGCCCCTGCTCGGCCCCGTGACCGGCGTGGCCGGGCTGATCCTCGCCACGGGCCTGGGCGCGGAGGGCCTGACCATGGGTCCCCTGGCCGGCGGCGTCGCCGCCCGGGCCGCCCTGGGCCTGGATCCGGGCTTCGACCTCACGCCCTTCGACCCGCTGCGCTGACCGGCATCGCCCGGCGCTGCATCCATGGCCGTCATCCCCCCGCTTCCGTGATCCTGTGCGTTTGGTGCTGCTATGACGCACTAAACGCACAGGATCACGGAGGTGGCCCGCGCCCGCGCCCGGCGGCCCGCGTCCCGCGTCCCGCGGCCGGCGGCCCGCGTCCGGTGGCCCGCGGCCCTGTTCCCGGCCGTGCGCGTACGGTGGGACGATGCCGACCTTCGACGACGTGGCCCTGCTGGCCCGAGACCTCCCCGACGTCACCGAGAACGAGCGGCGCGGGAACCGGACGTGGTTCGTGGCGGGCAAGGCCTTCGCGTGGGAGCGGCCCTTCAGCAAGGCCGACATCAGGCGGTTCGGCGACCAGACCCCGCCTGAAGGGCCCATCCTCGCGGTCCGCGTCGAGGACCTCGGCGAGAAGGAGGCCGTGCTGGCCGCGAACCCGGGCGTGTTTTTCACGATCCCGCACTTCGACGGGTTCTCCGCCGTGCTCATCCAGTTGCCGGACGTCACTGACGCGGCGCTGCGTGAGGCGGTCACGGACGCCTGGCTCGCGTGCGCGCCGCCCAGGCTCGCCGGCGCCTACCTGAAAGGGCACTAGCGGCCCTGGTTGCCGGTGCCCCCGCGTCCCGCGTCCGGCCCCCCGCGCCCCCGGCCCGGTCAGGGCAGGCAGTCCCGGATCGTGCGCACGTACAGCTCGGAGCGCTCGGAGCCGATGATGCCGGGGGCCATGTTGTTCATCATGTAGCTGATCGTGACCCCGGCATCCAGATCCATGATGATCACCGACCCGCCCCATCCGCCCCAGTAGCAGGCCCGGCCCTGCGGTGCGTACGGCACCGTCTCGGTCTCGGGCAGCGCGTAGCCGATACCGAAGCGCAGCGGGACGCCAAGGACGAGATCCGGGCCGTGGCTCTGCTCATCGAAGATCAGCGCGATCGTGTCCGGTGACAGCAGCCGCACGCCGCCGGACACGCCGCCGGTGGCCAGCGCCCTCATGATGGCGGCCACCGAGCGCGCGTTCCCGTGGCCGTTGATCGCGCCCATATCCGCCTGCCGCCAGGCCGGGGTGTTCGCGGCGCTGGCGTCGGCCACCGGCCCGGTGAACGTCTTGAACACGGGGCTGTCAGGATCGATGCTGGCCAGGTCGAACGGCAGCGGGGGCGGGGGCGTGACCGGCGCGATCCGGTCCCAGTCGGCCTCGCGGGCGCCGATCTGGAAGTCGGCGCCGAGCGGCCCGGCGATCTCCTCGGCGACGAACGTCTTCAGGGGCTGGCCGGTCAGGCGGCGCACCAGCTCGCCGACGAGGTGGCCCTGGTTCTGCGCGTGATAGCCCGACGCGGTGCCCGGCTCCCACCAGGGGGCCTGGGCGGCGAGGCGCCGGGTGGAGAGATCCCAGTCGTACATGTCCTCCGTCGTGAACGGCGTCTCCCAGCCGGAAACCCCGGACGTGTGGCTGAGAATGTGCCGGACCTCGATGCGCTCCTTGCCGTTCTCGGCGAACTCCGGCCAGTACTTGGCCACGGGCGCGTAAGGATCGAGCAGTCCCCGGTCGGCCAGCATCAGAGCCGCGAGGTTGGTGACGGTCTTGGTGGTGGACCAGACGTTGGTGATCGTGTTCTCCACCCACGGCCTCCGGTGCCCGGCGTCGCACCAGCCGCCCCAGATGTCGACCACGGTGCGCCCGCCGACGTCGACCGTGATGCTCGCGCCGGTGTCGTCGCCTGATTCGAGCTGCCCGGCGAGCGCGTCCCGGACCGGCCCGAACCTCGCGTCGCAGGTTCCTTGCACATCGACCATCGCGTCGGCCTCTCCTCATCGAACGACGTGACCCAGCGAGCACGGCCACACCGATAAGGACCGTTGGAGAAATAACGGTCTGGTCGTTGCACTGTGACACGAGCGCCGGTGGGCCGCCAGGCGGGCCGCCGGTAAATTCGGTTGCCGCGGCCGGGCCGGGCTGGCAGCCTCGGTCTCACAGGCCCAGAGCCGGCGCTGCCGGCCGAGCGGAAGGAGGGATACCGATGATTGCGCCCGTTGCGCGCTTCGCCATGCCCTCGCTGTCCGCCCGCCTGAGGAGCACCCACCGTGCCCGATCCTGCGTTCCGCCGCCGCAAGCGGCGTTTTGACGACGACGAACCCGCGTTCGCGAAGCGCAACCGGCATCGCCGCGCGCTGCCCGCCCTGGACGCGCTCGACGCCGTCGATGGCCTGCCCGAAGGCGACCGCTGGTCCACCTGGGACCAGTCGGCGCCGCTCGAGCGGGGACCCGAGCCCTACCCGCGCTGGCTGGTGACCGACCTGGCCGCGGTCGACACCGAGCTGGGCATCCTGAAGACCGGCAAGGAAGCCGACGTCTTCCTGCTGCGCCGCGGCCTGCCGGGGGGCGGCCGCTCCTGCCTCCTGGCGGCGAAGCGGTACCGGGACGCTGGCCACCGGATGTTCCACCGTGACAGCGCCTACCTGGAAGGCCGCCGGGTCCGCGAGTCCCGCGACACAAGGGCAATGGCCCAGCGCACCGCGGCCGGGCGGCAGATGATCGCCCGGCAGTGGGCGAACGCCGAGTTCGCCGCCCTGTCCCGGCTGCACGGCTACGGGGTGCCGGTCCCGTACCCGGTCCAGGTGCTCGGCACCGAGGTGCTGCTGGAGTTCATCGGGGAGCCCGACGGCACGGCCGCGCCCCGGCTCGCGGAGCTTCGCCCCGGCGCCCGCGAGCTGGCCGGGCTGTGGGAGCAGCTCGTGGACGCGCTGGCCGTCCTGGCCGCCGGCGGCCTGGCTCACGGCGACCTGTCCGCCTACAACCTGCTGGTCCACCAGGGGAGGCTGATCCTGATCGACCTGCCGCAGGTCGTGGACGTGATCGCCAACCCGCGGGGCGCCGAATTCCTGGACCGGGACGCGGTGAACGTGGGCAGGTGGTTCTCGGCGCGCGGGCTCACCGGCGCGGTGACGGCCCCGCAGGACCTGCCGGCGTTGCTGCGCGGGGAGGCGCGCCTGGGCGGGTGAGCGGGCCGCGGGCTCACCGCGGCCGTGACGGCGGCTAGCCGGGCGCGCTCGGCCTCGCTGAACGGGACCGGCTTCCGCTCCCGGCGGTCCCAGCGGACGGTGACGACGCGGGCGTCGGCGGCGACCTCCCCGGCCGGCGTGAGGACCGTCTCGTGCGTGGTCAGGCTCGTCGTGCCCAGGCGCTCCACCTCCAGCCGGACGGTCACCCGCCGCTCCGGGTAGCGGACCTCCGCGCGCAGATCGATCTCGACCCGGACCACCACGTAGTCGGGCTCGCCGAAGGTGTGCGCGAAGAACGCGTCCCGGCCCTCCTCCAGATAGGTCAGGAACAGCGCGTGGTTGACGTGCCCGAGCGCGTCCACGTCGCGCCACCTGACCGTGACCTCATGCTCGAACATCGCGCCCATCTGCTCACCCCACAGTGCTGTTTACCCCAGAGGCCTCACGGCATCATGCCAGCCAGGGCGGGCCGGGGGTCGCCGGCCAGGCGGGCGTGCAGGTGCATGTCGTGCCAGCCGTCGCGGTGCAGGCACTCGCCCCGCTTGGTCCCCTCGAGCGGGTAGCCGGCGCGTTCCGCGACCCGGCACGAGGCGGGGTTCATCGTCGAGTGAGCCAGTTCGGCCCGGTGCACATGGAGATGGTCGAACAGCCAGGCGCTCAGCGCGCACAGCGCCCGCGGCGCCAGCCGGTGGCCACGGGCGGCGGGCACCACCCAGTAGGACACTTCCACGAGGCCCTCGGCCAGGTCCAGCCGCCGCAGGCTGATCTGCCCGAGGAGGCCGGATGGACCGCCGATGGCCCAGCCGGCGCCGCTCTCCTGCGCCCAGCGCCCTGGCCACGAACCCACCCAGGCGCGGGCTTCCGGCCCGTCCATCGACCGGTTGTGCCAGCGCCGGATGCCGGGATCGGAGTAAGCCGCGGCCACCGCGGGCGCGTCCGAGGCCCGCCAGGGCCGCAGCACGAAGCCGTCCTGCTCCAGGACGGGCTGGCGCAACCGCGCGAGGCTGCCGGACGCGATGGCGGGGGTGACGAGTCGCGGCACAGCCTCATTATGGACGGGCCGCCGGCGCCGCTGCCTGATCCACAGTCGCGGCCGCTGGCTGCGCGGCCGCTGGCTGCGCGGTCACGGATGGCCGGGACGAGCGCGGCGAGCATCAGCATCCCGGTGAGGGCGAAGGCCGCCGGGTAGCCGGTGTAGACGACGAAGACGCCGAACACGGCAGGACCGGCGCCGTATCCGGCGTCGTAGGCCAGGTTCCCCAGGGCGCTGGCTGTGCCGTGGCCAGGGGAGTTCTCACAGGGCGATGAGGCCGGCCGCCGAGGGGGTGAATCCGCAGCCGCGGAGGTAGAAGCGCTGCAGGTGCTCCTCGAAGTCAACGTGCAGCCATGCGCAGCCCGCCCGGCGCGTTTCCTCGATGGCTCGGGCGACCAGCCTGGTGCCGGTTCCCTGCCGGCGCATCCGGGGAGCGACCATGGTGTCGAGGATGAAGGCGTGGGCGCCGCCGTCCCACGCCACGTTCACGAACCCGGCGAGATCATTCCCGTCTCGTGCGCAGACCCAGCCCAGGCTGTGGCGTTCCACCTGATCCCGCCAGTCCCGGGCGGCGTCCTGGTGGCCGAAAGCCGCCGCGTGCAGCGCGCTGGCCTCGCTGCTGGCGAAGGGCCCGCGCCACTCGTAGGTGATCACGGGCTATGCGGCATGCCCGGCCGCGGGGCTAGGCGGCATGCCCGGCCGCCTTCTCCACTGCCATCCGCACGATCACGCGGTGGGCGCCTGGCCTGTCCTCGCCCGGATCGGCGTCGTACTTACGCGCCAGCTGGATGTGCAGCAGCCGCTCGGGGTCGGCCGTCATTGACACCCGGCCACGGAGATCCACAGAGATTTCCGGGTCTGCGGAATCCCACACGGTCACGCTGACGCGCGGGTCGCGCAGCATGTTGCGCTGCTTCACGCGTCCTTCCACGGTGGAGAACAGCAGGTCATCCCCGTCGAGACCGATCCACATGGTGGAGGTGTGCGGGCTGCCGTCGGGGTTGATGGTGGCCAGGACGGCGTAGTTACGCCCCTTCAGGAGCCTGAGCGTCTCCGGACTGAACGAGATAGCCATGACGGCACGGTACAGCCGCCTGGCCGGTGCTTACAGTGGTGTCATGGCGGACGCTGTGACTGCGTATCCCGGCGAGTTGAGGATCGCTGGTGAAGGCTGGAGCCTGCGGGCCGAGAGTGTCGAGATGCTCGGCGCGGGCGCGTGGCGGGCGCTCATCGGCGTCCGGCGCGGTCTCAAGCTCCTGGTGACCGGGACGGGTCCGGCTCAGGACGTTGAGGTGGAAGCGTGGGCCGGTGAGCCCGGGGACTCCGACGGTGTCGCGGTAATCGAGGCGGCCGACGGTTCCCCCCGGGTGGCCCGGGTGCCGTTGTGCGGATGCGGGGAGCGTGGCTGCGGTAATGCCGGGGTTCAGTTCGGCAGGCTGGTGGCCGCTTCCGAACTGCCGGCGCTGGCCGGATTGCTGAGGGAGTTTCCCTGGTCCGAGGCTGTGCCGACGCGATCGACTGTGCTGCGGGGTGACGGGCTGGCAGCCCTCGCCGTCCTGGACGATGAGCCGCCTGCGGGCGGGAGAGGTTACCTGGGCGTGACGCGGTCCCGGCGGTCGCGGCCTGGTCGTGAATAAGCCAGCCGCCTGGCGCACGCGCTGCGAGATCTCCTGTGTGATGCTTTCCCGGTGCCGTTGGTGTGGGTGACCGGCAACTCGGGGGCCGGCAAGTCGACCGTCTGCGCGCTCCTGAAGAGCCTCGGAGAGCTGGCGGCCGACGCCGACTGGGAGGGCTACAGCCACTGGGTGGATCGAAGGAGCGGGCAGGTCGTCGCCGACCCTCCCTATCCGGTGCCGGTGGGCTGGCTCGGGCGCTTCGCCTGGAGGATCAGCCGGGCGGAGGTCGAGGCCCTTGCGGCAAGGATGCACGACAGGACCGCGTTCCTGTGCGGATCTGCCGAGAACGAGGCCGACGTGCGGGATCTCTTCGACCTCGTGGTCTGCATGGTGGCTGACGGCGAGACGCTCCGGGAGCGTCTCCTGACCCGCACGGGGAATGCCTTCGGCAAGCACCCGGAGGAGCTGGCGGCGGTACTCGGATGCAATGACGGCGTTGAGCCCGCCTACCGGCGCCTGGGCGCGACGATCATCGACGGCAGGCGGCCTCCAGCGGAGGTTGCTGACGAGATCCGCGCTGCCGCTGCGTCGGCGGCCCCACGACGACGTCCGGGATGACCAGGGAGACCTATCACCTGGCCGCGTGGCTGCGTGGCTGCGTGGCCGCGTGGCGGCCCGGGCCGCCCGCTGGCCCTGCCGCCCGCTGGCCCTGCCGCCCGGTGGCCCTGCCACCCGGTGGCCCGGCCACCCGCTGGCCCTGCCGCCCGCTGGCCCTGCCGCCCGCTGGCCCTGCCGCCCGGTGGCCCTGCCGCCCGGTGGCCCTGCGGGCCGCACCCTCGGGCCCGCCCGCCGCCCATGAAAGCTGAGCTCGCCCGGTATTTAACTTGACAGCTAATTAACTACATGGTCAAATACTGGCCAGGGATCACAGTCGCAGGAGGCCAGATGCCCAGTGCCGGCGCAGCGGCGGCGCAAGATCAGCTCGATGCCACATTCACGGCCCTGGCGGACCCGACCCGCCGGGCCATCGTGGCCAGGCTGGCGCGCGGTGACGCCACGGTGAACGAGCTCGCCGAGCCCTTCGACCTGACGCTGCCCGGGATCTCCAAGCACCTGAAGGTTCTCGAGCGGGGCGGGCTCATCTCGCGGAGCCGCCGTGCCCAGTTCCGCCCCTGCCACCTGGAGGCCGCCGTGCTCGAGTCAGCCGCCGCCTGGATCGAGGACAACCGGCGGATCTGGGCGGAGCGGTTCGACAAGCTCGACGCCCACCTGCGCGATCTCCAGCAGTCCCGGGAAGTACGGGCCCCGCAGGCAGACCAAGAGAGGAAGGACCAGTGAGCAATCCCATGGCAGCTACCGACGAACTTGTCTTCACCAGGGTCTTCGAGGCCCCCCGCGAGCTCGTGTTCGCGTGCATGACCCAGCCGGAGCATCTCACCCACTTCTGGGGGCCGGCGGGGACCAGCGCCCCGATCGAGGACATCACGGTGGACGCCCGCCCCGGCGGTGCGTTCGAGACCGTGATGATCAACGACGCCGACGGGAGCCGCTACCCGACCCAGGCGGTGTACGACGAGGTCGTCGAGCCGGAACGGCTCGTGTGGACCGAAGCCCATTCCGGGATGACGGTGACCGTGACCTTCACCGATCTCGGCGGTTCCCGCACCGGGGTCGAGATTCACCAGGTGAGGGTGCCTGAGGCGATCCGCTCCCCGGAAGCCCAGGCAGGTTTCCTGACCTCGCTGGACCGTTTCGCGCGCTACCTCGCGACGCTGGGCGGCGGTTCCGGGACGGAGGCGGCACGATGAGGCCCGTGCAGGATCAGCACGCGGACATCAGCGCGTCGATCGCCGCTGAGCGCCGGGACCTGGCCGCGATCCTGGCCGGCCTGCCGGCGGAGTCGTGGGACTCCCCGACGCTGTGCGCCGGCTGGCGGGTCCGCGAGGTCGTGGCGCACATCACGATGCCGCTGCGTTACCCGGTCCCGCGGTTCGCGCTGGAAATGGCCCGGTCGCGCGGGAACTTCAACCGGATGGCCGACCGCTGTGCCCGCCGCGACGCAGCCGCACCGCCCGCCGAGCTGGCCGCGGCCCTGCGCGACAACGAGCGGAACCCGTGGAAGCCACCGGGTGGCGGCTACCCGGGCGCGCTGACCCACGACGTGATCCACGGGCTGGACATCAGCGTGGCCCTCGGCCTGGGCCGGCGGGTTCCCGCGGACCGCCTGGGGATCGTCCTGGGCGGCATCACCGGCGCGAAGTCAGTCCGGTTCTTCGGCACCGACCTCGACGGGATCGAGCTGCGCGCCGACGACCTGGACTGGTCGTTCGGGTCCGGGACACCTGTGTCCGGCTCCGCGCAGGACCTCGCGCTCGTCGTGTGCGGCCGTAAGCTCCCGCCCGGGCACCTGCGCGGTGAGCCCAGCGCCCGGTTCACGGGCGTGCCAGGCCGTGAACTGGAAAACACTTAGGGTAATCCTCGCGGAGGAAAGCGGCCAGGAAAAGGATGACCCGCCCGCGGCCGGGCCCTACCGGGAAAATGCTGGCGCAGGCCCTGGCCTGGCAAGACAAAACAGGCTCAATGGCTGTATCCGGACGGCGTAATGTGGCGGGCATCAATGGTGCGGCCTGGCCGGCCGCGGCCCGCCGGGGGAGCGGCCCGCGGGGCGGCCCTATCCACGGGGAGCAGCGATGTATGAGTCTTATCCGTCTGTGCCGCCGGAGGCGGAGCCGGTCCGCGCGGAGCCGCCGTCGTCGCTGCGCAACGCGGTCCGGCTCATGTACGCCGGTGCCGCGCTCAGCGCGATCGTGGTCATCGTCACCCTCGTGAGCATCGGCAGCCTCAAGGCGAACATCCTCGCGCACTACCCCCACTACACCGCCAGCCAGCGGCACACGGCCGAGGTCGCGGCGGTGGTCACCTCGATCATCGGGGGGCTGATCGCGATCGGCCTGTGGCTGTGGATGGCCTGGGCCAACGGCCGGGGCCGCAGCTGGGCCAGGATCGTCGCCACGGTGTTCTTCGCGATCAACACCCTGGACCTGCTCGTCTCGTTCGCCCGGGTCCATGCCGTTGGCTCCGTGATCGTCGGCATCCTGGTCTGGCTCGTCGGCCTCGGCGCGATCGTGTTCCTGTACAGCAAGGACTCCAGCGCGTACTTCGCGGCACAGCGGCCCGCGCGGCGTTAGCCGCCTGGCGCGGGCCCGCGGGACCGCGCCCGCCAGCCGTCCCGGGTGATCCGGTACACGTCCCAGTCGCGGCCGAATTCGGTCACCGGCCCGGACGAGGCCCACCCGGACCGCTGGAACACCGCGCGCATCGCCGCGTTCGCGGGGTCGGTGGCGCCCTCGATGACCGCGGCGCCGGCGTGCTCGAAAAGCCAGCCGGTGAGCAGGGCCAGGGCCTCGCGGCCGTGCCCCCGGCCGCGCGCGTGCTCACGCAGGCCGATCCCGACGTCGAAGGTCCCCGGGGGCAGCGGGCGGCCCGGGGGCACGAACGTCTGGATGCGCCCGATGAGCAGGCCGCCGGCCTCGATCGCCAGATCGAGGTGGCCATCGATCAGGCGGCCCGACTGCCGCAGGCGGGCGCGGAAGCCTGGCTCATCGGGCAGCCCGGCGAGAGCCATCGGATCGGCGTCCCGCATGGCCTGCCATTCCTCGTCGATCTCGCTGGGCCGCAGCGCCCGGAGCAGCAGGCTTGGCCCGCGGATCTCGATGGTCCCGGCCGCCGGGGGAGACGGCTGGGCGCGCAGGGCCTCGAGCCGCTTCTGGGAGAGCTCGTTCAGCCGTTCCCAGGACGGTGAGGAGCCGACGATGTGCGAGGCCATCAGGGCGGCGGCAGCCAGGCTGGCGGGCGTTTCGGCGGGGGAGGTGTCCTGGCGGCTGTGCGCGGCCCAGTCCGCCATGGCGTCGGCCAGCTCCGCGATCCGCGGGTCGGCCGGATCCCAGTCGAGGGCCTGGTCGCCCAGGACGTAGATGCGGCGGAACTCTGGATCGGCGAGGGCGGCCCGCTTCGTGCTCACCCATTCCGGCACCAGTTCGGGGGAGAGCGCGGCGACCAGGATCCAGCCGTCCCGCTCGATCTGGACCGTCCGCTCGCTGACACCCATGGCCCGGAGCTCGTCGAGGATCTCCACGATCTCGGGGGGCAGGAACAGGCGCTCGCCCCCGGCAAGCTCGGCGATGTTGCGCCGGTGCCGGGTCAGCTCGCGGATCTTCTGCTTCATTGCCTGATCGATCTGGGTGACGGCCCTGGCGAATTCCGCGGGCTCGGCGTCGAGGAGTGCCTGGATGCGGGCCAGGGGCACGCCCGCCCCGGCCAGCGTCTTGATCCGGATCAGCTCGACCACGGCGTGCCCGTCATAGCGCCGGTAGCCCGAGGCGTCCCTGGCGGGCTCGGCCAGCAGGCCGCGCTGATGGTAGTGGCGGATGGCCCGCACCGTCACCCCCGTGTACGAGGCGAGCTGGCCTATGGTGAGCATTGCTACCCTCCGCGGTTGTACAGGGCCCGGGCCCAGGCGTACCCGCCCAGTGTGATGCCTGCGCACCAGGCGATGGCAAGCGCCGCGCTGCTGCCGACCGGGGTGCCGGTCAGCAGCCCCCGCAGCGTGTCGGTGATGGGGGTGAACGGCTCGTGCACGGCGAACCAGCGCACGCCGCCCGACATCGACCCGGCGGGGATGAAAGCGCTGCTCAGGAAGGGGAGGAACGCGGGGATCAGCGCCAGGCTGTTGGCCCCGGCGGGCGTCTTGGCCAGCAGCCCGAAGGCGACCGTGAGCCAGGTGAGGGCGACGGTGACCAGGGCGAACATGCCGGCCGCCCCGATCCAGGCCATGGGGCCAGCCGAGGGCCGGAAACCCAGCAGCAGCGCGACGGCGATAACCAGGACTCCGCTGATCATGGTCCGGATCAGGCTCCCGGTCACCTGGCCGGTGAGCACCGAGCCGCGGGAGATGGCCATGGTGCGGAACCGGGGGATGATGCCCGTGCGCATGTCGGTGCACACATTCACGGCCGTCGCCTCCGCCGCGAAACCCGCGGTCATGACCAGGATGCCGGGCGCGAGGAAGTTGACGTAGCTGGTCCCGGCCAGCGGGATGCCCAGCCCTGCGGACAGGGCATGGCCGAAGACGCCCACGAACAGCAGCAGCAGGACGACCGGCACGGTGATCCCGCTGACCGTCATCATGGGGAAGCGGACCGAGTGCCGCATGTCGCGGCGGAGCATGGTGGCCGAGTCGCGGGCGGCCAGGGTGAGAGCAGTCATCGGGGACCGTCCTGTTCGGTGCTGAGCTGGGGGGTGCCGGGCTGGGGGGCGGCCTCGTGGGAGCGCGGGTGGCCGGTGAGGGCGAAGAACACGTCGTCGAGGTCGGGAGTGTGCACGGACACGGACGGCCCCGGGATGGCCAGCGTGCCCAGCCGGTCGAGCAGGTCCTTGAGGGACCCGGCCTGGCCGTCGAAGGGCATCTGGAGGACCAGTGCCGCCTGGTCAGGTGAGCTTCCGGTGAGCAGCCGGGCTGCGGAGCCCAGCGCGGCGGCGTCGCTGAAGTGCAGGTCGATGCGGCCGCCGGGAATCTGGCGCTTGAGCTCGGCGGCCGTCCCGTCCGCGACCATCCGGCCGTGGTCGAGCACCCCGATCCGGTCCGCGAGCTCATCGGCCTCGTCCAGGTACTGCGTGGTCAGGAGGATGGTCACCCCCCGGGCGACCAGGTCGCGGATGATGTCCCACATGGTGCGGCGGCTGCGCGGGTCGAGGCCGGTGGTCGGCTCGTCCAGGAAGATGATGCGCGGATCGCCGACGAGCGTCATGGCCAGGTCGAGCCGGCGCCGCATGCCGCCGGAGTAGGCCGCGGCCATTTTCCCCGCCGCCCCGGTCAGCTCGAACTGCTCGAGCAGCCCGGCCGCCCGCCGCCGGCCCTCGGCCCGGCCGAGGTGGTGCAGATCGGCCATCAGGATCAGGTTCTCCTGCCCGGTGAGCAGTTCGTCCACCGCGGAGAACTGGCCGGTGACCCCGATCGCCGCGCGGACCAGGTCCGGTTCGGTGGCCGGATCGTGGCCGGCCACCCGGACGGACCCCCCGTCGGCGGCGAGCAGGGTGGACAGGATCCGGATAGTCGTCGTCTTGCCGGAGCCGTTGGGTCCCAGCAGGGCGAACACCGTGCCTTCGGCCACCTCCAGGTCGATGCCGTCGAGCACCACCTGCCGGCCGAAGGACTTGCGCAGGCCCTGGACCGCGACCGCTGACCGGGTCGCCGTGGGGGCCGGGCTCACTGTCAGGTTTTGCATGCCCCGATGGTCCAACCCTGACGCAGGGTCAAGGTCAAGCCCCTGATCCCGCACCCGGAATCGGGCATCGGCGCCGGAATGGGCAACATCTCAGCAGGAAACCGTCATGCCAGGGCGTAGCTGTATCCCGTGGCGCGATGGCAAAGTCACGAGGACGCACTCTGTGCCCGAGCAGCCCTCGCCGTGGAGGTGGCTGATGACCCGGATCGCCTATCTGATGACCAGTGCCCGTCAGATGACGCTCGCGGACGGGACCGAGCACCCCACCGGCTACTTCGCAGAGGAGGCGCTCAAGCCCTACCAGCGGTTCGCCGCAGCCGGCTTCGACGTCACCGTGATCACCCCGGACGGCCAGCCGCCGCATGCGGACCCGTACGGCCTGTCGTGGTTCTTCCACTATCCCGAGGAAGACAAGGACTACCTGGCCTCGGTGGTGCGCACGTTCGCCCACGACGTGGACGACATCCGGATCACGTTGCACCAGAACACCGAGCTGGGGCTGGCCGCGGCGCGGCGGGTGGCAGCGGTACTCGAAACGCGGGGATACAGCCCCGCGCAGGCGCACCGTATCGTCAGCGCGGCCGCGAAGCGGGCCTGGCGGCAGGACCGCCAGTTCGCCGACGTGCTCGCCGAGGACAGCCCGGCCGGCGCTGACCCTCGAGGAGATCCAGGCCCAGGTGGACGCGCAGCGCGCCGACAGCGAGCAGCTGGCCGCAGCGCGGCTGGCCGCGCTGGAGGCGATCCCGGGCTTCCAGCATCCGGTGGCGCTGTCCGCGCTCAGCGACGAGGACCTGGCCGGGTTCGACGCGGTGTTCACGCCCGGCGGGCACGGGCCCATGGTCAACCTGGCCGGTAACCCGGACGCCGGGCGGCTGCTGGTCGCGCTGCACCGCAAGAACGCGCCCATCGCCGCGCTGTGCCACGGCCCGGCCCTGCTGCTGTCGGCGCCAGAGCGTGCCGACGGGCAGTGGCTGTTCGACGGCTACCGGCTGACCTGCTTCACAGACGAGGAGGAACTCCAGACCGAGGCTGGCCTGCTCGGCATGGCCTGGTTCCTGGACACCGCGCTGAAGAACGCGGGTGCCGTGTTCGACGACGCGCCCGCGGCCTGGGTCTCCCACGTGGTGGCCGACCGCAACCTCATCACCGGGCAGAACCCGGGATCGACCGAGGCGACCGCGGACGCGGTCATCAAGGTCCTCCGGGCCCCGGCCCGCGCCGCCGCCTGAGCCGCTAGGAGCGTTCCGCCCATGACCACTCCCACCCAGACGGTGCAGGCCTTCCTGGACGCGTTCGCGCGTCACGACACCGGCGCGGCACTCGCCGAGGTCAGCCCGCAGGCCGCGGTGACCGTGCATCCGCTGGGCATCGGCGGCCTCGGCCCCGGTGTCCTGGGCGTGGTTCTCGGTGACCTGATCCGGGCCTTCCCGGACCTCATCGTGACCCGTAGCCAGGTCATCACCACCGGCGATGTGGTCACAGCGCTGATCAAGGTGGAGGGCACCCAGGCCGCCGACTACGCCGGCGCCATCAACCAGGAGAAGCACCTCGACATCGACCAGGCGTGGCGGTTCACCGTGACCGGGGGCGTGATCACGGGCGTGACCGTGTACTGGTGCCAGCAGCAGCTCTACCGGCGGCTCGGGGTCAAGCGCTTCGACGCGATCGCCATCGCCTGAGGAGGCACGATGACCACAGCACACCAGGACGCGCCGCCAGCGCCCGTGCGCACCGCCGCGTCCGCCGCCGCCGTCGTCACCGAGTTCTTCGACCTCTACCGGGCGCACGACATCAACGGGATGGCTGACCTGTGCTCGATCAACGCCAGCCTCTCGTACGTGCCGGTCGAGGTCTGGGGCAAGCAGCGGGTGGTGCGCGGCGACGGCAAGGTCGGCACGATCGGCAAGCCGCTGTGGACCGGGCTGGTCACCGCCTTCCCGGACCTGACCAACACCGTGCACTCCCTGACCGCGAACGACGACGGTGACGTGGTGGCCGAGGTGGACATCGAGGGCACCCAGCAGCTGGCCTGGGGACTGATCAAGCCAGCGGGCCAGCACTACTGCGAGCCGCACCTGTTCGTGTTCCACGTCGGCGGGGACCTGCTCATCGACAGCATGACCGGCTACTGGAACGACGCCGGGATCAGCCAGCAGCTCGGCCACGAGGAAGTCGACTGACGGAGGGGGCCAGGATCATGGCACTGCTCAAGCGCGAGGAATGGCAGGGCTTCGTCCGCGACGTGGACTGGACTTACAGCTATGTAGACGACGACGCCGTCTTCCCCGAGTGGCACAGCGGCACCGGCAAGGTGCCACGCGAGGCGTGGTCGGCATGGGAAGAGGATTACAAGGTCAGCTATCCCGAGTACGTGGCCGTGCAGCGGGACAAGGAAGCCTCGGCTTACGCGGTGAAGGCCGCGCTGCAGCGTTCAGCGACCTTCGAGCATCTGGACGAGGGCTGGAAGTCAGCCACGAAGATGCACTTCGGCGGGGTGGCCCTGGTCGAGTACGCGGCCGTCCTGGCGGAGCTGAAGATGGCCCGGTTCGGGCTGAACGGGGCGTGGCGGAACATGGCCACGTTCGGGCAGCTGGACGAGCTGCGGCACGCTCAGATCACCACGTTCTTCGGGCACGAGTTCGTCGGGAAGGACCCGCAGTACGACTGGACGCAGAAAGCCTTCCACACCAACGACTGGGTGCTGATCTCCCTGCGCAACCTGTTCGACAACATGATGATCGCGTCCAACGTGGTCGACATGGCCATCGAGCTGCCCTTCACGTTCGAGACCGGCTTCACCAACCTCCAGTTCGTGGCGCTGGCCGCGGACGCCCTGGAGTCCGGCGACGTCAACTTCGCCAACATGATCTCCTCCATCCAGACCGACGAGGCGCGGCATTCCCAGCAGGGCGGCCCGACCCTGGAGATCCTGGTCGAGCACGACCCGGTCCGGGCGCAGTGGGTGGTGGACAAGGCCTTCTGGGGCTCGGCCCGCGCGTTCGCCGCGCTCACCGGCCCGGCGATGGACTACTACACCCCGCTGGAGCACCGCAAGCAGTCCTACCGGGAGTTCATGGAGGAATGGGTCATCGACCAGTTCGTCCGCACCATCGAGGACTACGGGCTGCGCAAGCCATGGTTCTGGGACGAGTTCATGCGCGGCCTGGACATCTGGCACCACGGCCTGCAGATGGGCCTGTGGTACTGGCGGCCCACGCTGTGGTGGCGGCCCAAGGCCGGGGTCAGCAAGGACGAGCGCGCCTGGCTGGCCGAGAAGTACCCGAACTGGGAGAAGGTCTTCGGCGACAAGTGGGACGTGCTGATCGACAACGTCAACGCCAACAACGTCGAGGCCACGCTGCCGGAGACGCTGCCCTGGCTGTGCATGACGTGCCACCTGCCCTGCTGCAACGCCACCCAGTCCCGCGACGGTACCTGGCGGGTGCGGGACTGGTCGCTGCGCTACGACGGGAAGACCTTCCACTTCTGCACGAACGCATGCCGGCAGATCTTCTGGAAGGACCGGGACAACGTCAACCACGAGACGCTGGTCGACCGGTTCCTGGCCGGGCAGATCCAGCCCATGGACGTCGGCGGCATCCTCGGCTACATGGGCATGACGCCCGACGCGATGGGCGATGACCCCGATTACGAGGCCTGGACCAGGGACTACGTCGGGCGGCCAGCCGAGGGCATCGCGCTGGGGGCCCAGTCATGACAGCGGAACCGGGGATCGAGGACCAGCCCCCTCAGCTGGTCCCGCTGAACGCCATCTTCGCCACCGACTTCGTGCAGATCCTGGTGCCGGTCACCACCGCCAACACCATGCGCGAGGTGGCCGCCGCGGTGGCGCACCACGTCGAGGGCAGGCGCGTCCGCGCGCTGCCCTACGACAAGGTCGTGATCCACAACGGCAGGCGGCTGCCACCCGACATCACCGTGGCCGCGGCGGGTATCGGGCCACTCGACCACATCGCGGTCGAGTACGACATCCCGGAGGGGTCATGAAGAACCCGGTGGGACCCATCCTGCGGATGGGTGATGAAGTCGAGCAGGTCATCGCGGCTATCGAGGACGACAACCCCGGCACCACCATCGAGGTCGTCGACCGCGGCGCGTATGTCCGGGTGCAGGGCGAGGACCGGATCACGGTCACCGAGCAGACGCTGCGCCGCTACCTGGGCGCGGACTTCGCGATCGCCTCATTCGGCGAGATGATGACCGCCTTCAGCGGCCGGGCCATCACCAGCAGTGACGCCATCACGTGGGAGAGCTTCGGCCGGGCCCGGAACGGGGCCGCCAGGGGAGGTGCCGGCATGACCGAGACGCCCGCGCGCAAGCCCCGTCCGCGCCGGACCTTCAGCGCGTTCGGCGATGTGCGCAAGATGCCCAGCGAATACGAGATCGTCACCCACAAGCAGAACTGGACCCTGCGCGCGAACCGGGCCGCGGCGTTCGAGCAGAACCCGTCGTCCGCGCCTAACCTGTGGTTCCTCACCTACCGGGACAACTCACCCCTGCAGGCGGACGACTGGGACGGATACCGGGATCCGGACGCGCTCACGTACAAGGCTTACGTCGGGCTGCAGGCCGAGGCGGAGGCCAGGGTCCAGGGGGTGCTGCAGGCGCACGCGGACGCGGGCTCGGACCGGGACCTGGCCGCCGGGTCGGTGGCGCTGCTGGCCCACCTGTTCACCCCGTCGCGCTACCTGTGCCACGGCTTCCAGCAAGTGGAGGCCTACATCGGCTACATGGCCCCCAGCTCCTACATCACCAACGCCGCGGGGTTCTCGACCGCCGATTTCCTGCGCCGGGTCACCACGATCGCCTACCGGACGCGGGAGCTGCAGGTCGCCTGGCCGGACTCGGGTTCCGGCTCGGCGGAACGGTCGCGCTGGGAGGGCCACCCCGCGTGGCAGCCCGCCCGCAAGGCCGTCGAGTACGCGCTGGCCAGCTACGACTGGGGTGAGGCTTTCACCGCGCTGAACCTGGTCCTCGGCCCGACCCTGGACGACGTGCTGCTCACCCAGCTCGGCCAGGTAGCCCGCGCCAACGGCGACGACCTCACCTGGCTGCTCACGACGTTCCTGGCCGCTGATGCGCAGCGCCGCGGCCGGTGGAGTCACCAGCTGGCGGAGTTCGCCATCACCCAGCGGGCCGCGAACCGGGACGTGCTCACCAGGTGGATCACGCGCTGGTCAGCACTCGCCGACGACGCCGCCCACGGGCTGGGGGATTTCCTGGAGTCACTGCCGGAGCAGGGGAGGGAGGCGAGCGAGGTGGCGGCGCACGCGCGGGCCGCCCGTGAGGGGTTCCTGGCCCCGCTTCTTGCCCCTGACGCCGGGGCGGGCGCCGAGGCGGCCGCGGGGACGGCCTGATCGTGGAGGCCGCCCGTGCCCCGCAGCCTGCCCAGGCCGCTCGCGCTCCGCAGCCTGCCCAGGCCGCTCACCCCCCGCAGGCCGCGCAGGCCGGCGCGGCCGAGCAGTGGCGCGAGACCATCAACCTGGACGAGCTGTGGGAGGGGGACATGACGTCCGTGACCGTCGAGGGCGAGACCGTGCTGCTCATCAACGTCGGCGGGCAGGTCCGCGCCTACGCCAACACCTGCCCGCACCAGGCGGGGCCGCTGGACGAGGGCGACTTCGACGGCGAGTCGCTGATCTGCGCCCGGCATCTGTGGGAGTTCGATGCGGACACGGGCTGCGGCATCAACCCGGACAACGCCCGGCTCACCGTCTTCGGCTGCAGGGTCGGTGACGACGGCACGATCTGGGTGGACATCGGCCGGTGAGCGAGCCGGGGACGCTGGCCGCCGAGCTGCGGGTGGAGGAAGAGCAGGTCCGCCTGTCCGAGCCGGACGGCCGGGCGGCCCTGGAGGCGGTCATCGGCCTGGACGCGGTGCGGGCCCAGGCCCGCCTGCGGTTCGGCCCGGGACGGACCTGCGAGCCGGTCGCCCGCCTGCTAGACCGGGTCATCGTCCGGGCCGAGCAGGCCGGGCTCAGCCCGGCGCGGCTCATCCTGGTGTCGGGGCACGTCGAGGCGGGCGAGGATATCGTCCGGGTCCGCCGGAAGGCGCACGGCACGGCGGACTGGATCGCCAGCGCGACCTGCCGGGTGGACATGACGTTGCGGCCCGCGGGACTGCAGGCCAGCCGCCAGGCAGGTTCGGCCGGCCAGCCCGCGGGACCAGCGGCCCCGGCAGCGGCCGTGGAGGTGCCGGCCCCCGCAGGGCTGGCCGGGGACCGGCCGGACGCGCGGGCAACGGCGGTCCGTGAGGCCCTGCTCGACGTGATCGACCCGGACCTCGGCGTCAACGTCGTCGACCTCGGCTTCGTCCGCCGCGTCGAGGTGCAGGACCGGACCGCCGTGATCACCATGACGCTGACGTCCGCGGCCTGCCCGCTGACCAGCATCATGGAGGACCAGATCCGGGCAGAGATGGCCGGGGTCAGCGACGTCTCCGGCTTCCGGATCAACTGGGAATGGCTGCCGCCCTGGCGGCCTGCTGACATTACCGACAGCGGCCGGGAGCAGCTGCACGCGATCGGATTCTCGGTCTAGGGGCAGGCATCTGGTTCGTCGTGTTTCAGCCGCGCGGCGGGTCGGCCGTGGCCTGGGGGAGCGGCCTGGTGAAACGGGCGAGCATGAAGGCCGTGGCGATCAGGATGCCGGCGACGCTGAGGCTGCGCAGCACCCCGACCTGGTCGGCGAGGAAGCCGATGGCCGGCGGCCCGGCGAGGAAGGCCAGATAGCCGATGGACGCGGCGGTGCTCACCCGGGGAGCCGCATGCCGGGGATCATCGGCGGCCGCGCTGAGCCCGACCGGGAAGCCCAGTGACGTGCCCAGTCCCATCAGCACCGCTCCGGCCAGGGCCACCGGCAGGACGCCACCGAAGACGATCATGAGCAGGCCGGCGAGGGCGATGGCCGAGCAGGCCCGCAGCACCCGCACCCGCCCGTAGCGGTCGATGAGCCGGGGACCGAACCAGCGGCCCGCGGTCATCGCGGCCAGGAAGAGGGCGAACGTGAGGGTGCCCACGGCCGCCGCGGTGTGGTAACCGTCGATGACGCCGAGACTCAGCCAGTCGTTCCCGGTTCCCTCGGTGAACGCCATGCAGAGCACGAACAGCCCGATCAGCAGGGTCCGCGGGTCGGTCCAGGCGGCGAGCGCGCGGCGCCGCGGGCTGCCGGGATCGGGCTGGCCGGGGTCCCGATGATCCGCGGTGCGGGCGCTGGGCAGGAAACGGCGTGCGGCCGCGGGCACGGCCACGGCGATGAGGAGTGCGGCGGCGATGAGGTGGACCGGGACCGGCACATGGAGGGCGACCATCACCGCGCCGGCACCTGCCCCCGCCACCGTGCCGATGCTCCACCCGGCGTGAAACTTGGGCAGGATCGCCTTGCGCAGCTCGCGCTCCACCGCGGCGCCCTGCACGTTCATCGCGACATCCCAGGCCCCGTTACCGAAGCCGAACAGGAGCAGCCCGCCCGCGACCTCGGGAATGCCTCCCGGGCCCAGGTGGCAGCCAGCCGCCACCACCACCATGCCGGCGACCGCGGTCCACGCCATCGACATCACGGTGCGGATCTCGCCCATCCAGCCGATCAGCAGCCCGGACAGGGAGGTCCCGAGGGCCGAGCCGACGGCGGTGGACAGCAGCACGAGCCCGAGTACGCCCGGTCCCACCCCCAGTTCCGCCCGGACCTGGGGAATCCGGGAGGCCCAGCTCGCGAAGATGAACCCTGCCCCGAAGAAGACCGCGTAGACCGCGTTCCTCGCCTTACGGACCTGCGGGTCTGCAACGGCGGAGGTGCTCGGTCGGCCGCCGCTGACCCTCATGAGGTGCGGGTCCGGCCCGGGCCGGGCTCCCAGGCGGGGCCGGTCCGCGGCCGGCCGCACTGAGGGCCGGGCCGGAAATCCATACGGGCAAGTCTCGCATAATGCCCGGGACCGGGCCCGGAGCGGGAGAGGCCGCGGGCGGCCCGGCAGCGGCCTCCCCGCGGAGGGCGCGTGCCAGGCCGCGGGCTGGGAGGTGCAGGCTGGAGAGGTGAGCATCCCGTTCCCTGAACCCACCACCCCGGTGGCGTCACGTGCTGAGGTCTTCCTCGGCTACCTCGACTATTTCCGGTCCCGGCTGGTCAGCAAGCTGGAGGGGCTGGCCGCCGGCGAACTGCGCCGCAGCCGCCTGCCCTCCGGCTGGACGCCCCTGGAGTTGCTCAAGCACCTCACGCACGTCGAGATGCGGTGGCTCGAATGGGGCTTCGAGGGCCGCGACGTCCCGGACCCCTGGGCCGACAGCCGGGACGGCCGCTGGTACGTCGCGCCGGAGGAGACACTCCCCGGGCTGGTCACCGGCCTGCGAGCCCAGGCCGCCCGGACCCGGGCCATCGTGGAATCGCATGACCTGGCCGAGATCGGCCAGCCCGGGGAGCGGTGGGACGGCGCCGAGCCGCCCCCGCTGGAACGGATCCTGTTCCACCTGCTGCAGGAGTACGCCCGCCACGTCGGGCATCTCGATATCGCCAGCGAACTCGCCGGCGGCCCGGCCGGCGAGTAAGCACCCTGGCCGCGTCCCCGATCGCTCAGCGCGCTTTAGCCGAGCGACATGCCAGGCCCGTTACCCGGCTGCGGTCAGCGCCCGGGTGGCGGGGCGCCGATGTTCCGGGGAAGGCCGGCGTCCGGTGAGGGCATACGCCAGATCGTAGCGCCGCGGCCCAGCGCGGGCTGAGGGTCACTCTTACTTCCCGTCTTGACGGCCCAGCTGCCCGATCTGCGCTGCCACGTATCCCGTCCTGGGACAACTCCACACCGCCTGGCCGTCCCGCATGCAGGCGGACAGCGGATGGGTATGCGGATGCTGCGGGCACGGCGGCCAGTTTGTCGGCCGGCCGATGCTGCACAGTTCCTCCACCGCCCACTCCTGGACCTGATCGGCCACCGAGGCGATCCGCTGCGGCAGCGGCTCTCCTGTCATCGCGGAAACGCCCTGCTCCCAACCTCCCGGGCTGACCAGCATCGCCGTCACCTGCCCTGGGAAGACGGACCAGTCATCGTCGCGGATCTCAGGGACTACTGACCCGGTGTTCGCCAGGTCCCGGAGTACTGCAGTGAGCGCTTCGCCCAGCGCTTCGTCCATGAAGCCTCATCTCGGCAAGGCGGCCGCCCGCCTGGCCCGGAGCGCGCCGGCCGGATCAGTAGTAGCCCTTCTGCCCGTCGAGCAGTTCCCGTATGGCGTCCAGGTGACCGGCGTGCCGGGCGGTCTCCTCCACCATGTGAATGATCATCCATCGCAGGGTTGCCGCGGCGGCGTCGAAGTCGGGGTGCTTGCCCACCTCATCCAGCGGATGAGCCGCGATGATCTCATTGGACACGGCACACTGGCGTTCGTACTCCTGGAGAAGCTGGGTGAGCGGGACGCCGGGCACCATCATGTCGGCGTCCTCCGGGCCCTCGAACTGGGGCCCGGCCGCCGGCTGCCCCAGGAAGACAATCTCGAACCACAGGTTCTCGACCCAGCGCAAGTGGGACACGACTCCCGCGACCGTCATGAGCGGTGAGGCAGGCAGGACCGGGCGCTGCGCTTCCGCGTCCGCCAGCCCGGCACATTTCATGTGCACGATCGCGCGCTGCAGGTCAAGCCACCCGACGAGCTGGGTCCGCTCATCGGCCACGAACGGAGGACGCTGGCGCACAGGAGGCATGGGCTGACGCTACACCGCCCGCACCGGGGCGAGCCGGGCTCCGCGCGCGAGGTGACCCCCGAAGGTCCCGCGAAGCCGGGTAACCGGCCTCCGCGACTGGGGGCTTTCAGATCTGCCCCCAGCCCACCGATAGGCGCAGCATGAAGGTGAACGAGCTGAGTCCGGGCACGTAAGGGCCCGGCGCCCACGACGACGCATCCACCCCGGATGCGCCCCATCACCTACCAGGGAGAGCGTCATGAGCGCCACCAGGACCACCAGGAAGGCAGTCACGAGGATCAAGGCCGAGTGGCAGTGGAACTTCGGCCGGAAGCTTCCCGCCATCGGGCTCATCGCTGACCTGCAGGAGACCCGCTGAGGGGCCACCTACCTGATCGACGGCCACCAGGCGCAGGCCCTGTTCGAGGCGCAGACCAGCGAGTGGCACCGCACCGACACCCGGACCCCGGCAGATGTGGCCTGGATGTACGCGAGGCACGCCACAGGCGACGTGACCTGCAGGTCACCAGCGGTCCCCGGCAGGCGCTGATCCTCCGGACGCGGCTGAGGACTTCCGCGGCCTGGCCGTCCGCGGACCCCCTGGCTGCGGCGGCCGGCGAGGCCGGCGAGGCGCTCAACGCCACGGCCGACGCCGGTCCATCCAGCCCCACCAGTCACATCGATCATGGTCAGCCGCGACTTTTCACGCATGACGTGCGCCCTAATGGGACGAATCACCCGCCCGGGCGCACGTCATACGTGAAAAGTGGGCGGGAGGGGCTGGTGTGACTTGAGTGACGAGCCACAGGAGGGGCGGGGCCTCCCACGCAGTGCGGCGGGGCCCCGGGACGAGACACCGGGCCCGCGCCTCGCGGGGAAGGCGGTATCTGGGAGCAGAACTGCCCCGGCGTTCCCGCGTGGCAGCCAGGGCTGACCGGTGCGGATGGTCACCGCGGGTTTCCGCATGGAGGCCGGAGCCCGGCACGCCGGTCCCCATCGGGACAGGCATCCCCCAGCATCCGGCCCGGTTGCCCTGCCGCAGCCTTTGCATCGCCTTTCCCCTGACACGTGTCATGGTCAGGTCATGGCAGTCAGCCCGGCACCAGCTGCCGCGGAGTGGCAGAGTCAGACCATGCGGCGGGCTGGGCGGCTTTATGACTGGCACGACCTTCGCCGTTCGCGACCGCGGTACGGAAGAAAGGCATGACCCCGATGTATTTTCTGATCCGCAGGCTCATCCGGTACCTCAAGCGTCTCTGGCGGCAGCGTTCCTGACCCGGCTACCGGGAGCCGGGTGCGTTGAGGCGCAGGCGGCGCTGCTCGATGATCAGGCACCGGTCCTCGACGTAGAGCAGCCCGGCGTCTTCGGCGATCGCCCGTGTCTCGGCGGAGGCGATGCCCAGCTGGAGCCACAGGGCCGTGGCGCCGGCGGCTACCGCCTGCCGGGCGAAGTCCGCCGTCTGCTCCGACGGCCTGAACAGGTTGACCAGGCCAATCTGCCCGGGGACACCGCGGAGGGTGCGGTAGACGGGCTCGCCCAGGATGACATCGGCGTGCGGGTTGACGGGGATGATGTTCCAGCCATGCTGCTGCATATGAGCGGGCACGTAGTGCGCCGCCTTCGCCGGTGCGGCACTCGCGCCTACGACGGTGATGGTGCCGTAGGTGGCCAGGATGTGCTCGACGATGACATCTGTGCCGGTCACGCTGTCACCGTACCGCCCGGGGCCGCAGCATCGCAGCGGGCGCCGGCCCGGGGTTCAGGGCACCAGGGGACCGCTGAGCGAGGCCAGGGCTTTGTGCTGGTCCCCGTTCCAGGTGACCGCCGGGTCCGCCGCGGAAAGACGCCCCCACAGCACTAGCAGCAGCGTGGCGGCGGTGGCATCCATGGTGGCCACGGGCTCGCCCGGACCGAGGATCCAGGTTGAGCCCGTATCGCCCGCGCGGAGCCGGATGGCATGCGGGGGAGCGGCCGTCCGGCCGAGCCGGACCTGGCGCGGGGCCATGGTGTCCACGACCTCCGCGACGCCATCGGCGGCCAGTGCCGGGTCCACCGGGCCAGCGGGACCGAGGGCATGCTCGGCGTCCCAGCGGTGGATCAGGGTCTCCAGGCACCTGCGCCGTTGCCAGAACGCGACGGTGGGCGGAGGGGCGATGGTCCACGCACTGCCCGCCGGGTCAGTGTCCAGCGCGGCGAGCAGGGTGCCGCAGGTGCCGCGGAACCAGCTCGTCAGGGCCGCCCGCTCGCGCGGGGCGGCGGGCGCCTCATAGCCGCCATGCTTCTCGGTCACGGCTACCGCCGCCCACATGTTGCCCTGCCCCAGATGGTCGGCGAGGTCGTACAGTGTCCAGTGGCCGCAGTGCTCGACTCGTGCCGACAGGTCCCCGGCCAGGCACGCCTCGAACGCACCGAGCTCGCGGCGCAGGTGGGCCAGGTAAGCGGCAGAGTCCATGAGACCGGACCCTACACACCCCGGCGGGTTTACCGGCCCCGGGCCAGGATGAGGGTGTGGCCGCTGCTCCCGTCGGCGATGTGGCGGTGCCACAGCGGCGTGAGCCGGGCTGCCTCAAACCAGCGCAGGTACGTGTCCGTGTCGGCGTGATCCCAGAACATGTCGGCCCCGAGGTAGTGCTCGGTCCCCGTCCACTGGGTGGCCCCGGTGATGGCCAGGAAGTAGCCGCCCGGGCGGAGCCAGTCCCGGATCCGGGGGAACAGCGCCCGCTGGTCGGCGAGGGGCACGTGGATCAGCGCGTAGAAGGAAACGACGGCGTCGGCGCTCGCTGGCCTCAGGTGCAGGGCCGTCATGTCGGCCTGGACCAGCCGGGCCGCGGGGACGAGCCGCTGCGCGCGGCGGAGCTGGACGGCGGAGAAGTCGACCCCGAGGACCTGCAGCCCGTGGTCGGTGAGCTCACGGGTCGCCGGCACGCCCGCGCCGCAGCCGAGATCCAGGACCCGCGCTCCGGGTCGCAGCAGGCCGGCCAGCTCAGCTACCCAGCCGGTGTACCGGCTGACGTCCTCAGCGGATGAGGCGGCCGCCTGGCCATCGTCGGCGCGGTAGGCCGGTGAGATCGCGTCGTAACCGCGGCGCACCAGGTCGCGCTGCCGGGCCCGCCCGGCCGCGTCATCAAGGGTCATGATGCGTCTATGCCCGGCTGCCAGGTGGCCAGCCGCTGCCCGCCGGGAACCGGCCGGCCAGATCCCGGGCCGCGTCCATGAGCCGGGGCTGGCCGCCCTGGCCCACGATGGTGAGTGCCACCTGGTCCGCCCCGGCGTCGAGATGCTCCCTGATCCGCGCCGTGATCGTGCCGGCGCTGCCCCAGGTCACCAGATCATCGACGAGCCGGTCGCTGAGGCTGGCGATGTCGGTGTCCGTGAATCCCATCCGGGCGAAGTTCGCGCGGTAGCCGCGGACGCCGGACAGGAAGCCCAGCGGGACCCGGGCGGCTATACGGGCCCGGTCGGCGTCGGTGTCCGGGACGAGCAGCAGGCTGACGACGAGAGTGGAATCGTCCCCCAGGACGCGCCGGGCCTCCCTGGTGTAGGCGGGCGTCACCAGGAGCAGCACGGCCCCGGCGGCTCTGTCACGGGCGAGCTCCAGCTTGCGGGGGCCGAGCGCGGCCAGGATCCGCCGGCCGGCGGGCACGGGCGGCTCGGCGTGGTCGAGCTGGTCGAGGTAGTCGTTCAGCGGCCCGAGCGGCCGGGGCCGCTGCGGGCCGCCCAGGCCGGCCAGGAAGCGGCCGGGCGCGCTGGCCTCCAGGCTGGCGTAGAGCTGGCTGACCTCGCCCGGCCCGTAAACATCCACGGGGATGATGGCGGAGGCAACCGGGACCGCGGCGGTGGCCCCGACGATGGCCGCGAGGCGGCCGAGGGTGTCGATCTGCCCTCCGGGCAGCCAGAGCGTTGAGTATCCGAGCTCCTCGAGCTCAGCTGCTTCCTTGAGGTACGTGTCGTCGGCTGAGACGTTCAGCGCGATGCCGACCGGCCCCAGGCTGAGCCTGCCCATGCTGCACCTCCCACCGCGGCACCCTGCCGCCCGCTACGACGCTAGAACTTCAACCTCGCTTCAAGTCAACCGGTCTGGCCCGGTCACGGCTTCCGGCCCACGCAGCCCTGCATGGCCGCCGGGCGGGATGGTCGCCGGGCGGGATGGCCGCCGCCGGATGGTCGCCCGGCGGGATGGTCGCCGGGCAGGCAGGCCTGGCGTGCCGCCACCGGGTCACGCACGGATGGCGGCCGGCGCTGCCTCGGTGCCGCGCCGCCCGGGAGAACGGCGGCGGCGTTTGGTCCGGGCGTAGATGATCTCCGGTTTGCCGTCCCCCGGGCTGCGGCGCTCCAATTCGAACAGCGTGGTCGCGGCCATCAGATCGCTGAGCTTGGCGTAGCCGTAGGTCCGGGAGTCGAAGTCCGGGCTCTGGTTGGTGATGAGATGGCCGACGGAGGCCAGCGCGGCCCAGCCGTCGTCGTCGGAGGCGGCCTCGACGGCGTTGCGCAGCTGGTTGATCAGCGCCGTATCCGCCTTCAGCTGGGCGGCGGAAGGACGCGGCACCGGTTTGCCCGCCTCGTCGGCGGGCGCGGTGGCGGTCTCGGCGTAGGCGAGGTTCTCGATGTAGATGAACTTGTCGCACGCGGCCACGAACGGCTTGGGCGTCTTCCGTTCCCCGAACCCGTACACGGTCAGGCCGGACTCGCGGATCCGGGCCGCCAGGCGGGTGAAGTCGCTGTCGCTGGAGACGATGCAGAACCCGTCGAGCCGCCCCGAGTACAGCAGGTCCATCGCGTCGATGACCATGGCCGCGTCGGTGGCGTTCTTGCCCCTGGTGTAGGCGAACTGCTGGATCGGCTGGATCGACAGGGCGAGCAGCTGGTCCTTCCACCCTTTCAGGTTCGTGCCGGTCCAGTCGCCGTAAGCCCGCTTCACGTGTGCGGTGCCGTACTTGGCCACCTCGGCGAGCAATTCATCGATCAGGGCGGGCTGCGCGTTGTCCGCGTCGATGAGCACTGCCAGCCTGGCGGCAGGGGTCTCGCTGACCATGGACACGCCCTCGGCTTCCCCCGTCAGCCGGGCCACCAAACCCCTGCCATGCCGTGGTGACGGCCGGGGACAGGAGCCGGGCTCAGGCCGGGGCCTGGCGGCTGTCCAGCGCGGCCAGGAAATCGGTGATCGCCCTCGCGATCTGGAGCGCCCCACGGCGGGGCAGATGATGCCCGGTCTGGCTGAGGAACTGCACGCGCGCGTCGGGCAGGGTGGCGGCCAGCTGGTGCGTCGTCCTGATGGGGATCAGCGTGTCGTCCGGGTCGGCGATCAGCAGCGTCGGCTGCGAGATGCCGGGCAGGGACGCGGTGAGGCCGTCGAGTTCACGGACCAGCGCGCGCTGCTCGGTGAGGAAGCTGCGCCACAGCGGCCCGTGGTCGTGATGGGCGTGACCCCAGATGTCCCAGTTGACGTGCTCGCTGGCGGTGATGGGCCGTCCCTGCCGCCGGCTGATGGCGGCCAGCCGGGCCCGGGCCAGCCAGGGCGTCAGCCACCACGCCGTGACCGCGCACACTTCCCCGGCCACGGGAGCGGCCAGCAGCCGGTCCCAGCCGGTCAGGCAGTCCGGCCCGACGCTGGCCAGCAGGACCAGCGCCTCGACCCGCTCCGGTGCCAGCTGGGCTACCGACAAGGCGACGCCTCCCCCGTAGGAGTGCCCAACCAGGACCGCCCGCCGGATGCCGTGCGCGTCCAGCTCAGCCAGGACCGCACGGGCGCCGTACCCGAAACCCCCGGCGGGCTGCTGGCTCGTCCCGTACCCCGGCCGGTCCACGGCCATGACGTCGAGCGTCCCTGGCAGCCGGTCTGCGACCTGCCGCCAGTCCGCGGCCGAACCTGGCTGGCCGTGCAGCAGGACGAGCTCATGCGTGCCCACAGCCACCGAGCTTAGGTGGCCGGTGGTGGCAGGTAGCCCTCCTTGATGAGGTGCTGCGCGCCGCCTGCGTCCGGCGCGGGTTCCTCAGGGCGCCTGCCGCGCCTGCCGCGCGGGCGAGGAGATCGCCCCGATTAGGCTGCTCGTGTGGCTGATGATTTTGATCCTGTGGCGCATAACCGGGCCGCCTGGGACCGTGAGGTGGAGGCCGGCAACGAGTGGACCCGGCCGGTCGGGCCCGAGGTGATTGCCCGGGCCCGGGAAGGCGACTGGTCCGTGGTCCTCATCGGCTACGAGCCTGTGCCGCGTGACTGGCTCCCGGCCAGCCTGGACGGGGTCCTGGTGTTGTGCCTGGCTTCCGGGGGCGGCCAGCAGGGCCCGGTGCTCGCTGCGGCGGGGGCCCGGGTGACCGTGTTCGACAATGCACCGCGGCAGCTGGCCCGGGACCAGGAGGTGGCCGCCCGGGACGGCCTGGTGCTCCAGACGGTCCTCGGCGACATGCGGGATCTGAGCGCCTTCCCCGGCGAGAGCTTCGACGTGGTGTTCCACCCCGTGTCGAACGTGTTCTGCCCGGAGCTCGCCCCGGTCTGGCGGGAAGCCTTCCGCGTGCTGCGCCCGGGCGGGGTCCTGCTGGCCGGGTTCATGAACCCGGACATCTTCATCTTCGATGTCGGCGCCCTGGATCGCGACGAGCTGGTGGTGCGCCACCCGCTCCCGTTCAGCACGCTCGACCTGCCAGATGACGAGCGCCGGCGGTACTACGCAGACGGCCCGATCGAATACAGCCACTCGCTGACCAGCCAGATCGGCGGCCAGCTCGCCGCCGGTTTCTCCCTGACCCACCTGGCCGAGGCGCCCCATCACGCGGACGCCACCCGGCGGTACATGCCTGGCTACATCGCCACCCGCGCGGTCAGGCCGTCCGGGCGCCGGTAGCCGGCCAGGTCCCTGCGAGCTCAGAGGTCCAGGATGATGGTGACCGGGCCGTCGTTCACCAGGCTGACCTTCATGTCGGCCCCGAAGACCCCGGTCTCCACCCTGGCGCCCAGCCCGCGCAGGGACGAGACGACGGCGTCCACCAGCGGCTCCGCGACTGGCCCCGGAGCTGCTGCCTGCCAGGTCGGGCGGCGCCCCTTACGGGTGTCGGCGTAGAGCGTGAACTGGCTGATCACCAGCAGCGGTGCGGACACGTCGGAGCAGGACTTCTCGCCCTCCAGGATCCTCAGTCCCCAGAGCTTGGCCGCGAGCTTGGCGGCCTTGTCCCTCGTGTCGTCATGGGTGACACCCACCAGGACGAGCAAGCCCGGCTCGGAGATGGCGCCGACGACCTGCCCGCCCACCATGACGCTGGCCTGGCCGACCCGTTGCACGACCGCCCGCACGAGCACGTCCTTCCCACGCCGTCTGCCGGTCGCGGGTTCCGCCCGGCGCACCTAGGGTAGAGGCCGGCCGAGGAGGGACACGCCATGACCGGCACCGCCGACCCGCGCGTTGACGCCTACATCGAGTCGCTGCCCGCCTGGCAGCAGGTCATCTGCCAGGAGGTCCGGCGTCTCGTCCATGCGGCGGACCCGGAGGTGACCGAGACCATCAAGCGCACCCGGCTGCCCTACTTCGTCCTGCGCGGCAACATCTGCGCGCTGCTGGCGGCCAAGGATCACGTCAACGTCTTCCTCTACGACGGCGCGATCGTCCCCGACCCGGATGGGATCATCACGGGCGGCCACGGCAACAAGACGGCCCGGACCGTGGCGATCCGCGAAGGCGAGCCGATCAAGGCCGACGCCCTCATCACCATGTTCCGGCACATCATCGCCAACAACAGGGCGGGCGGCTGGCGCAAGCTCAAGCCCCCGACGTGACCGGCACCCACAGCTCGATCTCGTCATGGCGCCGGTAGTACTCCACCTCAGGACGGCCAGGATCCACGCTGGCCGCGGCGGCCAGCGCCTGCATGGCCGGGGCGATGCGGTCATACAGCCCGGGTGGCTCGCCCACGATCCGGGCCCGCAGGTACCAGCCCCCCGGGAGAACCCCGGTCTCCAGGCCCAGCGCGGCAGGGTCGTCGCCTGCCCGGACGGGCGTGCACGCCGCATAAGTGCCGCCAGCCACGTCGACCATCGCGTACATCCGGCGCCCGCGCAGGCCCACCAGGGCCTCGAACCGCGGCCACAGCTGCTGGATCGCGGGCAGTTCGTCCCGGGTGCGCTGGAGCATCACGGTTGCGTCAGCGTTCAGGATCCGCGCCGGGGCGGAGTCCAGCAGGGGAGCCGGGGCGGAGTCCAGCAGGGGATCTGCCATGACCCGACCGTAACAGCCAGGCCTGCCCGGGGGAGCGCGCTGGAGCCGGGTCCCTGCCGGGAACCGCCAGTCGCTCCCGCCCGGGCCCTGGCGGCCCGGGCCCTGGCGGCCGATCAGGCCAGCGTGATCTCGAAGTAGGCCCCCTGGTCGTCATGGACGATCCGCGCCGGCCCGGACCAGCCGGTGAAGGCTCCCGTGCCCGTGGCGGGCACGATGTGGCCGAACCAGGTATCCGGGTCTGACTCCAGGCCGCCGTGCTGGACGGTGAACGAGCCCTCGCCACCGTCCTCGGTCCGGCCCGTGATCCGCTCGGTGGCCACGTACGACCGGGACCCTTCCTCGGTGCCGGCCGACATGAACACGGTGGTGGCGGTCCCGATGATGCCTGACGTGAAGGTCTTGGCGAACGTCATCACCGTGACCCAGCCCGCGTCCAGGCCGCTGATCTGCCGTGGCTCGAAGCCATCGACCTTGAACCGGGCGATGAGCTTCACGCGTTCCCCCCTCCGGCATGCGCGGGCCAGGCCGGGTCGCGGCCAGACAGTCCGAGCAGGCGGTCCAGCGGAGGGGCTGTGGCGGGCACGGGAACCCGCGGGGCGAACGCCTTTCCCTCGCCCTGGTAGTCGCCGGTCAGCATGCCGGGTGCGAACTCCAGGGACTCCTCCGCGGCCTCGGCCGGCGGGGACCAGGGCTGGCCGGTGGCGCGGGCCAGATCCCAGCCGTGCACCTGGTACTCCCAGAGGATCATGCTCAGCGCCATGCCGCCGGGCATCGCGCTGTCGCCGAGCCGGAGCGGCCGGCTGGCCGCACCGTCGCGCAGGGCAGCGGCCATGGTGGCGGACGCGGAGCGGACTTCCGCCGCCGGGTCGGCGGGCACCGCGTACCCGTCGAGGCGGTCCAGCGGCGCCTGGCCGCCAGGGTCGGCGAACCCGCCCGCGAACGTGGTCAGCCAGCCCAGGACGTGCGTGCTGAGCTGGCTGACGTCCAGTTCGGTGCACGGTGTCGGATCATGCAACTGCCCGGCGGTGATCCCGCCGACCACGGGCTCGAGGTCGGCGAGCACGGCGACGAGCAGATCGGTGGTCTTCTGTGTAGCTGTGGTCATGACGCCTGACCTTACGGAGGACGTGTGGCGGCGCGCTTGAAAATTTGCGTCAGCGCCGGGCGTTAGGGTGACAGGAATGAGCAGTTCAGGGCCGGATCCGGTCGAGCGGGACAGCCGTGGCATCCTCGATCCGTGGCTGCTGCGCCAGCGGGTCCAGCTGTCCCGGTACCCGGCTGGCCCGGTGCTCGGCGGCCTGGTGGACCGCTTCTGGGCGGTCCGCTGGAACCTGCCGCCCGGGACGGCGCATCAGCAGCAGGTGCTGACTCATCCGGGCGCCAACGTCAGCGTGGGCCACGCCAACGGCCAGCCGGGGCAGCGTCAGCCGGGCCCGGTGGAAGCGCGCCTGTACGGCGTCGCCCGTGGCCTGTCCACCCGGGTGCTGGTCGGCCGGGGCTGGACGGTCGCCGCGCTGCTGCGGCCGGGCGGGCTGGGCGCGTTCGTCAGCGGTTCAGCCGCCGGGTTCACCGACCGGGTTGTGCCGCTGGGCCAGGCCCTCGGCGCGGACGAGGACGCGCTGGCGCGTGCGGTGACCGCTGAGCCAGAGGAGGCCGCCCGCGTGGCCCTGCTGGCGGCAGCCCTGGAGCGGGCGGTGGATCCGGAACGGAGGGTCCCCGCGGCCAGGGTCGCGGAGGTGGCCGGGCTCGCCGAGGCGGACCGGGCCGTGCGGCGGCTGGGTGACCTGTGCGAGCGGGCCGGCCTGCGGGCACGCACCCTGCAGCGGATGTTCCTGCAGTACGCCGGCGTGTCCCCGACCTGGGTAATCCGCCGCTACCGGCTGCTGGAGGCGGCCGAGTCGGCCCGGGAGGGGACGCCGGTGTCGTGGGCGGACGTAGCCGCCGCGCTGGGCTACGCCGACCAGGCCCACCTGACCCGGGATTTCCGCGCGGCGACCGGCATGACGCCCGCGGCCTACGCCGACGCCCAGTCCGGGCGCTGACCCTGCGGTCCGCAGGCTGACCCGCGCTCCGCAGTCTGACCCGCGCTCAGCGGCCGTCACCGGCCGGACAGCGTGTCCCTGCCCCGCACGCCGCGTCCCCGCCCGCCGGGACCGGGGCCGGGTGCATGATGAGGAGATGCCCCGGCGCCCCCCTCGTCATGATCGTGATGCTGGCGGCCCGGCGGGGATCCTGGCGGCCAAGGCGGCCCTGCGGCAGGAAGTCTGGGCCGAGATGAGCGTGGCCCGGGTAGCCCGGTTTCCTGGCGCCGCCGGCCGCATCCCCAACTTCTCCGGTGCCGAGGCCGCGGCGCAGCGGCTTCGCGGCCTGCCCGCATGGCAGGAAGCCGGGACCCTGAAGGCCAACCCGGACGCCGCGCAATGGCCGGTGCGCCAGCGAGCGCTGGAAGACGGCAAGACCGTCTACATGGCCGTGCCGCGCCTGGCCAGCCCCGAGCCGTTCTTCGCCTTGGACCCCGCGCAGCTGAGCGAGACGCCGCGCAAGGCCTCCTCGATCAGCGGGGCAGCCCGGTCCGCCCGTCAGGTCAGCCTGGCCGGGCTGGCCCCGGTGGACCTGGTGGTGATGGGCAGCGTGGCCGCCGGGGAGGACGGCGCCCGGCTCGGGAAGGGCGGCGGCTTCGCCGACCTGGAGTTCGCGCTGGCCGCGGCGGCCGGGCTGATCGGCCCGCGGACCGTGGCGGTCACGACCGTGCACGAGATCCAGGTCCGCCCGGCCGGGATGATCCCGCTCACCGATCACGATGTGCGGGTCGAGTTCGTCGTCACCCCGGAGCGGGTCATCGACTGCCGTCCGGCCGCCGGGAAGCGCCCGCCCCCCGGCATCCGCTGGGCGGACCTGACCGAGGAGAAGATCGCGGCCATCCCGATCCTGGCTGCGCAGCGTTGAGCCCGCAGAGCAGCTGAGCCTGCAGAGCAGCCGAGCCTGCAGAGCAGCTGAGCCTGCAGAGCAGCTGAGCCTGCAGAGCAGCGGAGCCCGCAGGGCCCGCAGCGGCCCGCCAGCCAGGGTCCCGCGGGGTCTAGCCCGCCGGGCATTCTCCGGCCGGCTCCGCGCTCGGGGGAGCCGTGGCCGTGCTCGGCGCGTCCGAGCGCCCGAGGAAGACTGCGCTGGCGATGAGGCAGGTGAAGGCCGCGACCTGGGCGACGGCCCGGATCCCGTGCGGCAGGGTCTCGCCGAACAGGACAAAACCGGCCACGATGGGTACCGCGTTCGTCACCATGGTGGCCGTGCCCGCCGCGGTCAGGGCGTCACCCTTCTGGTACGCCGACTGCAGCACGCTGGTCCCGATGCCGTACCCGATGATGAGCGTCACCAGGGCGATCAGCCACGCGCCGCCGTACCCGATGAGCTTCGCGGAGATGTCGCCGATCGAGAACAGCAGGCCGGTCGCCAGGCCGAGCGAGGCGGCCCGGCCGAAATCTATGGGGATGGCGATGAGGAACGCCGCGCCGGCGCCGCACGCCGCGAGCCAGATCATGATGCCGATGACCGGCGGCCGGTGCTGAGTCGCCTCCGCGCTGGCGATCGAGAGCCCCAGCAGGAGCAGCCCGGTCAGGGCGAGGATGACGGCGATCCGCTCGCGCCGCGCCAGCCGGGATGGATGCCCGCGTGCCGTCACGAAGGCCAGGACCGCGACTCCCGAGGCAGTCACCGACTGCACCAGTGCGAGCGGGGCGAGCCGCAGCGCCGCCACGTACATGAGCCAGCCCGCGGTCTCGGTCCCGAACGCCTTGAGCCAGCGGCGGTCGTCGATGAGCATCTGGACCGAGCGGAACGGGCGGCGCGGCGACAGTGGCGGCAGCGCCGCGGCCGCGTCGTGCTCGAATGAGTAGGCGATGTTGGTCACGAGCGCCGAGGCGAACGCGAGAATCAGCCCTATCCACGCCAGCAGCGGCACCTTGCGGACACTACCCAGTGGTCAGCGGCGTAAATCGGCGGGCTGCCGTGATAAATGATGAACCTGGGCCCGGATGGCAAGCGAAAGTGCTGAAACCGGGTGATCACCCCGAGAAAAGCCGGACCTGTGCGGAGGAATCGTGACCGATACCCAGGTGACCACCGCCGACCTGGCCGACACCTACGGTTCCGGCCTGCGTGTCTGCGACCTGCAGTTCCGCCAGTTCGGCAGGCGGCGCCTCTTCTCCGGGCCGGTGCGCACGGTTTCCTGTCATGAGGACAACGGCCTGCTCCGCGACCTGGTGCGGACTCCGGGCGCAGGCGCCGTGCTGGTCGTGGACGGCCGCGGTTCGCTGCGCACCGCACTCGCGGGCGACCTGATCGCGGGGGCCGCGCACGCCAGCGGATGGGCGGGCCTGATCCTGCACGGCGCCGTCCGGGACAGCGTGGCGCTGGGCGGCATCGACCTCGGGATCAAGGCCCTCGGCACCACCCCGCGCAAGAGCAGCAAAACCGGCGCAGGCGCCGTCAACGTCCCCGTCACGTTCGGCAACGTGACCTTCCAGCCCGGCGACATCCTGCACGCCGATGACGACGGCATCGCCCTGCTGCCCGCCCAGGGTGCGTGACCCGGCCGGCTCACGCGTGATCAGCCGATCGGTGGATACGGCTCCGCTGCCCGGCTGACCGGGAGTCTCAGCCGGGCGCCGGCCAGGTGTGGCTGGCTGGCCGATGCGCACCCGGAGCGGCCGCTGCGACCCTGAAGGCACCTCGCCAGGCGGGGGATGAGCCACACAGAGTCGGCCCCAGGGACCGGAAGGGCGAGCACATGCCAGCCGTGATCGAGGTGCAGAACCTCCGCAAGAGCTACGGGGAGACGGTAGCCGTCAACGACATCTCTTTTACCGTGCAGGAAGGGGAGATCTTCGGGATCCTCGGCCCCAACGGCGCGGGCAAGACCACGACCGTGGAGTGCGTCGAGGGCCTGCGGGCGCCGGACGCCGGCGGGATCCGCGTGCTCGGGCTCGACCCCCGGCGGGACCGGGCTGAGCTGACCCAGCAGCTCGGCGTGCAGCTCCAGGACAGCGAGCTGCCCGAGCGGCTGCGGGTCGCCGAGGCCCTGAGGCTGCAGGGCTCCTTCTACCGCCGGCCTGCCGACTGGCGCGCGCTGATGGAGCTGCTGGGGCTCACCGGCAAGGCCCGGACCAGGTTCGGCAAGCTGTCCGGCGGCCAGAAGCAGCGGCTGTCCATCGCCCTGGCCCTGGTGGGCGGCCCGCGGGTCGCGGTCCTCGATGAGCTCACCACCGGCCTGGACCCGCAGGCCCGGCGCGACACCTGGGCGCTGATCGAGGACGTGCGGTCCCGGGGGGTCACGATCCTGCTCGTCACCCACTTCATGGAGGAAGCCGAGCGGCTCTGTGACCGGGTGGCGCTCATCGACGCGGGCCGCGTCGTGGCCATGGACACCCCCGCCGGGCTGGCCAACCGGGTCCAGCCCGGGCAGCGGATCAAGTTCCGGCCGTCCGTGCCGTTCGACGACGCGCTGCTGGCCACCCTGCCCGATGTGACCAGCGTCATCCGCAGGGGCGATGTCGTGGTCGTCACCGGCAGCGACAACGCGCTCAACGTGGTCACGTCCGAGCTGGCCCGCCACCAGATCGTGGCCCAGCAGCTGCGGGTGGAGCAGGCCAGCCTGGAGGACGCGTTCGTGGCGCTGACCGGCAGGCACGCCGGCAGCTAGCCGTCCCAGACAGAATCAGGAGCAGCAACGATGTCCGTCACCATGCCCGCCATGGGCCCCGCCACCAGCGCACCGCCACGTTCCAGCACCCCCGGGGCCGCGCTGGGCCGGCTCACCCGCACCGAGTTCCGCCTGTTCCTGCGGGAACGCGTCGGCCCGATCTGGGGCGTGGGATTCCCGCTGCTCCTGCTGGTCATCTTCGGCGCCATCCCCTCCTTCAGCCGGCCGAGGGCGTCACTGGGCGGCCTCACCGAACTCGACCTCTACGTGCCGATCCTGATCGGGTTCGTGATCGCCATGCTGGCCCTCAACGTGCTGCCCCCCGTGCTGGCGACGTACCGCGAGAAGGGGATCCTCCGGCGGCTGCAGACCACGCCGGTAGGCCCGGCCCGGGTACTGGCGGCCCAGCTCGTGATCGATGTCGCCGTCGTCGTGGTCACGATGGCCCTGATCCTCGCCGTGGCCAGGCTCTGGTACGGGGTCGCCCTGCCGCGGCAGCTCGGGGGGTTCGTCCTCGCCGCCCTGCTGGCCGCGGCCGCCCTGCTCGCGGTGGGCCTGCTCATCGCGGCGGCCGCGCCGACCGGCCGGGCCGCCAGCGCGATCGGGGGGATCGTGTTCTTCCCGATGATGTTCTTCGCCGGGCTGTGGCTGCCGATCGCCCAGATGCCGGCCGTGCTGCGCCACATCAGCCACGCCACCCCGCTCGGGGCCGCGGTGCAGGCCCTGCAGGACAGCGCCCAGGGGCACTGGCCGCACCCGCTGCAGCTGATGACCCTGGCCGCCTATGCGGTGGCGTTCGGGCTGGCCGCGGTGAGATTGTTTCGCTGGGAGTAGTTCCGACCTGGAGGGCACCGATGAGCCATCCCATGCCGCTCACCCGGCTGGACGAGGTGGGCCGGCGGCTCCTTCCGCTGATCAAGTACGGCCCCTACGTCCTGCTGGGGACCCTGGCCATCTTCACCGCCGCGGGCGGGTGGGCGTCCGGCACCTCCCTGGCCATCGACCTGGCCCTGTGCGGGCTGGCCGGTGCCTGGATGCTGTGGATGTTCACCCTGCATCCCGCGTGGCGGGTGCGCCCGCGGGTGATGGCGGTGTTCTTCACCGGGTTCACCGTGATCCTGGCGGTCCTGGTGATCAGGGATCCCTGGTTCGGTTTCCTGGCGCCCGCCGGGTACCTGTACGCGTTCACCGTCCTGCCCTGGCCGTGGCGGCTGCCCGGCGTCGCCGCGATCGCGGCCGTGGCGGCCATCGCGCAGACGGGCGGTGTGCACCGGGTCACCCCCTTCGGCGTGGTCATCTACGTCGCCGTGCTGGCCATCAACGTGGTCCCCCTCTGCGGCCTGGCCTGGATGGACTGGACCGGCGACATGCACGCCGAGCAGCGCGAGCAGGCCCTGGCCGAGCTGAGGGAGGCCAACCGGCGGCTCGAGGCGACGCTGGCCGAGAACGCGGGGCTGCACGAGCAGCTGCTGGCCCAGGCCCGGGAGGCCGGCGTCCTCGACGAGCGGCAGCGGATGGCGGGGGAGATCCACGACACCCTGGCCCAGGGCCTCGCCGGGATCATCACCCAGCTGCAGGCGGCCGAGCAGGCCAGCGCGGACCCGCCGGGGTGGCGCAGGCACGTGACCGCCGCGACCAGGCTGGCCCGGGAGAGCCTGACCGAGGCCCGGCGGTCAGTGGAGGCGCTGCGCCCGGCGGCCCTGGAGACGGCCCGGCTGAGCGACGCGCTGGCCGGCGTGGCGGAGCGGTGGTCGGCCCTGCACGGGATCGCCGTCCAGGTCACGACGACCGGCACGGCCCGGCCGGTGCGGCCGGACGCCGAGTCCGCGCTGCTGCGCGCGGCCCAGGAGGCGCTGGCCAACGTGGCCAAGCACGCCGGGGCGACCCGGGTCGGCCTGACCCTGTCCTACATGGACCGCGAGGTCGCCCTCGACGTGCGCGACGATGGCCAGGGCTTCGACCCTGGCCGGCTGACGGGCAAAATTCTCCGCAACGAACCCGCTCCCGCCAGCCCGGCTCCTGGCCGGCCCGGGGAGCCCGGGGCCGGTAAGGCGGATTCCCGGGGCCGGCCAGCAGCGACCAGCGGCGGGTTCGGCCTGGCCGCGATGCGGCAGCGGATCGAGGGCCTGTCCGGGACGCTGCAGGTCGAATCGGAACCGGGCGGCGGCACGGCCATCTCGGCCTGCGTGCCGGTCTCCCCGACAGGGGTCCCGGCATGACCGGCGCGGGCGCCCCCATCACGCTGCTGATCGCCGATGACCATCCCGTGGTCCGGGACGGGCTGAGCGGCATGTTCGCCGCCGATTCCTCGTTCGAGGTGCTCGCGGAGGCGGCCGACGGCGCGGAGGCGGTCCGGCTCGCCCAGGCCCTGCGGCCCGACGTGATCCTGATGGACCTGCGGATGCCGGGCATGGACGGCGTGACCGCGATCACCGAGATGGCCCGGCGGGGCATCCCCGCCCGGGTGCTGGTGCTGACCACGTACGACACCGACAGCCACGTGCTGCCCGCGATCGAGGCGGGCGCGACCGGTTACCTGCTCAAGGACGCGCCCCGGGCTGAACTGCTGCGGGCGGTCCGGGCGGCCGCCCAGGGCCAGGCGGTCCTGTCTCCCTCGGTCGCGGCCCGGCTGATGAGCCGGGTCCGGGCTCCCGGCGCCGAGCCGCTCAGCCAGCGCGAACTCGAGGTCCTGGAGCTGGTGGCCGCGGGCACGACGAACCGCGAGGCGGCGGCCCGGCTGTTCATCAGCGAGGCCACGGTCAAGACCCACCTGCTGCATATCTACGCCAAGCTCGGCGTCGGTGACCGGGCCGCCGCGGTGGCCGAGGCGTTCAACCGCGGGCTGCTCACCCCGGCCTCACCGGACCGCCCGTGACGGCGCAGGCCCGCCGGGCCCGCCCCCAGGTCACCGGTCACCGGTCACCGGTCACGGGGAATGTTCATATAACCAATTACATGTAATTCCGGCGTCCTGCTCTTGCGAATTCGGAAGATAGGCCCGTTTCGTTCCGGATGGCCTTCCGGGAATTGCAGCAAGTATTCGCGGAGAAGGACGTCGCCGGTAATTCCCGGGATTAACATCAGCTCAGCTGCCCCGCCGGTGGAGGCCAGCCAGAGAGAAAGGACCCGGGACGTGAGCTTCTCGGCTAGTGCTGATCACGGGGACAGGGCTGATGGTTCCCGGCGGTGCGCCGCGGGCAGGCTGTCGCGGCAGGCCCGGATCCGCCTGGGCGCGGCCGCCGCGGCGGCGGCGCTGGGCGCCGCGGTGCTGAGCGTCCCGGCCCCGGCCGGCGCGGCCACGGGCGCCCCCGCCTTCCCGGCCGCGCCCGGCGCGCACGGCACGCGGGCGGTGCTGACCCTGCGGGCGATGCCGGCCGGCCGGGTCATGTTCGGCCGGGACCGCCATCACCGCCTCACGGTCCGCGCCGCCATGTTCGGTCTCACACCGGGCTCGTCGCACGGTGTGGACCTCTCGATTCCCGGCCGGTCCAGGCTGGTCCGCTTCACCCCGCTCACCGCGAACAGCGGCGGCCAGGCCGCCGGCACGCTGAGCAGCGACTTCAGGGGCCCGTGGCAGCCCGGGAGCCGCCTTCTGATCCGCATGGGGACAGGCGGCAGCCGTGTCGCCGGGGAGCCCATCGCCGTGACGGACCGGCTGCGCCACCCGGGCCACCGCGCGCACTGGCTCACGGCGGTCGAGGTCACCCGGAGGGGGGTCAGTTACGGCACGCCGCACGGCCGGGCCACCCTCGTGTACAACCGCCACCGCCACACGCTCACCGTCACCGTCCACGCCGGCGGGATCACTCCCGGCCCCCACGCGGCCCACATTCACCTGGGCAGCTGCCAGAGCCAGGGACCAATCGCGTACATGCTGAAGGACCTGGTCGCCAACCGCCGCGGGCAGATCGTGCACGCGGTCCGGGTCCTGACCGGCGTGATGACGCCAATCCCGGCACACGGCTGGTACCTGAACATTCATCAGGGAAACAGCGGGAACATTGTCAGCAACGGCCAGCCCACCATCTTCTTCCGGCCGCTGCTGTGCTCGGGCATTAAGGGCTAGCAGGAATCCTCAGCTGGTAAACAGGCGGAGCCGGTGCGCGGCGGCGGCGGCCTCACCGCGGCTGGTCACGCCGAGCTTGCCCAGAATATTGGACACGTGCACGCTGGCGGTCTTCACGGAGATGAACAGCTCGCCGGCGATTTCCCGGTTGCTCTGCCCGGCCGCGATGAGCCGGAGCACCTCGTACTCGCGGGCGGTCAGCCCCAGCGCGGGCCCGGGGGCCGGGAGATCGCCGGGGCCGCCTGCCGCCGCCCCGGTGCCCGGCTCGTCCGCGGGGCTGAGGGAGATCCTGGCCCGCCGGGCGACCAGGGCTATGCCGCCGGCCAGCGGCCCGGCGCCCAGGTCCCGGGCCAGCGTCCCGGCCCGGCGCAGCCGGGCCGCGCCCGCGTCGCGGTCGCCGGCGCTCAGCGCCGCCTCGGCCGCCCGGAGCAGGGCCGCGGCCAGCGGGTAGGGCTGGGCGGCCGCCTCCCAGGCCTGTGCCGCAGCGTCCCAGGCGTCGCGGGCACTGCCGGGGGCCTCGCCGGCGCTCGTGATCTCGGCGGTGAACGTCCGCTGGTGAGCCTGCTGCGCCAGTCCTTCCGCGGCCAGCTTCCCCGCGGCGGTGCGCAGACGGTCGCGCAGCGCCGCAGCCCGGGCCAGGAGCGCCCGGTCACCGGCCGCGGCCGCGCACGCCCGGGCCCCCGCGACCAGCAGCGGCCACGCGTAGCGGGGGCTGCGCAGGACGTCGAAGCGGTCGAGCGCGTCCCCCACCGCGGCCAGGGCTTCCGCGGGCCGTTCCTGGGCCAGCCGCAGCTCGGCCTCCAGGCGGGCCAGGGGCAGCTGGTGCTCGTCCTTGTACCGGGTGCGGTCGAGCGTGGCCCTGGTCGAGGCCACGGCCTCGGCGGCCGTGGCCAGGTCGCCGCGGGCCAGGGCCATATCGCCGGTGACCCGCCACAGTGTGGACCGGCTCAGCCGCGGCGGCAGGAGCTGGAGCGCCCGCTCGACGACCTCGCCGGCCTCGTCCCACCGGCCCAGCGACACCAGCGGGTCGGCCAGGTTGATGGCCAGCACCGCGCCCGACGTCCGGGCCAGCCCGTAGTCGCGGGCGTCTGAGATCCCGGCCCGGGCCACGGCGGCGGCCAGCTCATGCTCGCCCAGGCCTTCCAGCAGGTCGGACTCGGTAATGGCGGCCCGCAGCAGCGGCTGGTAGGCGTCCGCCCCGGCCGCGACGGCGCGGGCCTCGGCCAGCAGCGCCCGGGCCTCGTCCATGCCCGCCGCGAGCGGCGCGGCGCAGGCCAGGGTGATCAGCGCGGCCGCCTCGGTGGCGGGATCCCCCGCCTGCCGGGCCACGGCCAGGGCCTCCTCGGCGTGCGCGCGGAACTCGGCGTCGTCCCAGCCGCCGGGCCGGTGATGGATGTCATGGGCCAGCGCTTCCAGCACGCGGGCCCGCGCCGGCGTCGGCGGGTCGGCGGGGACCAGCCGGGCGGCCTCCCGCAGGTCGTCGACGTAGTCGTCACGGCCGAGCACGTACTTCAGGTGGCCGCGGGTCTCCAGCAGCAGCGCGGCACGGACCGGGTCCGCCGCCACGTCGATCTGCCGCAGGGCGGCCTTGGCGAACGTGATCCCGCGGTCGAACTCCCCGGCAAGCCTGGCGGCCCGGGCCGCCATCTCCAGGACCTCCACCTTGCCGGTGCCGATGTGCTGCTCCGCGTCCGGAACCTGGTCCCACAGGTCCAGGACCCGTGACAGCATCGTGAGCTGCTCTGCGTGGGCCAGGGCGCGGCTGGACTCCGCGGCGGCCTGCCAGGCGCTGATCAGCGCCCAGGTCATGTCGTGGGCGGCGTACCAGTGATGAGCCGCCTCGGTGGCGGCACGGCCCGGCGGTACCAGCGCCGGGTCGGCGGTGATGGCCTCGGCGAACCGGCTGTGCAGCTGGCCGCCTTCCCCGGGCAGCAGCTCGTCGTGCATGGCCTCACGGATCAGCGCGTGCCGGAACACGAAGCCGTCATCGTCGGTCAGCAGCACGTTGGCGGCCACCGCGGGCCGCAGTGCCCGGGCGAGCACGGTGTCACCGAGGCCGGTGACCGCGGCCAGCAGCGCGTACCCGGCCCGGTCGCCGGCCGCGCTCGTGACCCGGACCAGCTCCTGGGTGTCGTCGGGCAGCCGCCGGACCCCTGCCATCAGCAGGTCCCGCAGCGATTCGGGCAAGCCGGAGCCCAGCTCGCCCTCGCCGACCAGGGCCTCCACGAACAGCGGGTTGCCCTCGGTGCGCCGGTACACGGCGTCGAGCTCGTCCTCACCCGGCTCGCGGCCCAGGAGCCGGGCCATGAGCTCGCCGGTGTCCGGGCGGGACAGCCGGCTGAGGTCCATCCGGGTGACCCAGCCGATGCGGTCGAGTTCGGCCAGCAGCGGCCGGAGCGGATGGGACCGGTGCAGCTCGTCGGAGCGGTAGATCACGACGATGAGCAGGCCGTCCAGGGCCCGCTGGTTGCGGATCAGGAAGGCCAGCAGATCCCTGGTCGAGCGGTCGGCCCAGTGCGCGTCCTCGATGACCACGACCATGGGGCCGGCCTCAGCCAGCTGCTCGAGCAGGACGAGCACCTGCTCGAACAACCGCGCCCGGGCCTCGCCCGCGTCCCCGGTCCCGGCCGGCTCACCGAATTCCGGGAGCAGCCGGGCCAGCTCCCGGGTCGCGCCGCCGGGCAGCAGCGCGGCCACGCCGTCCGTGCCGAGGTCACGGACCAGCTCGCGGAGCACCGCGGTGAACGGGGCGAACGGCAGGCCGTCCACGCCGAGTTCCACGCACCCCCCGGCCAGCACCCGCACGCCCTGGCTGCGGCACTGTTCGGCGAAGTCGCTGACCAGGCGCGACTTGCCGACCCCGGCCTCGCCGCCGACCAGGACAGCGGACGGGCTGCCCCGGCCTGCTTCCGCCAGCGCCGTGTCCAGCACCGACAGCTGACCAGACCGGCCGACCAGGACTGGGCTCGATACGCGTGCCGCCACACCGTCAAGGATGCCAGCCGCCACCGACATCCGGCCACGCCGGCAACGGCCGCGGGGGCTTCTCGCCGGCTACCGTGCAGGGCAGTACCCGCGTTGCGCCCGCCCGGAGAATCACATGAGCCTGCCTGCCCGCCAGCAGCAGATTCTAGATCAGATCGAGCAGGTTCTGCAGGCGGGTGATCCGCGGCTGAAATCGATGTTCGCCGCCTTCGCCTGCCTGGCGCCGCGGGACGCCGGGCCGGCCGCCGAGGTCATCGCCGGCCCGCCAGCCGTCGGCCTGCCCGCCGGACGGTGCTCATCTGCGTCATGGTGCTCAGCCTGCTGGGCGTGCTCATGCTCAGCATCCTGGCCACCAAGGACGTCTGCCCGCGGCTGTCGTCGGACCAGGCCGTCGTCAGCGCCTCGGTCCGCTACGCCGCCTGCAGCAAGAGCACCGACGCCTGGAGCCGGGGCGCCCGCTGACGCCGGTGGTCAGCCCGCGTACTTCATGACCAGGTCGCCGACGCGGGGAAGCGCGGCCTGGACGTGCTTCACGGCGTGGCCGCGGACGCTGCCGTAGGCCCGCAGGACCGTGGGCCGGCCGGAGCCCGCGGCCCGGGCGTCGCTCACCGAGAGCAGGGCCTGCGACACCTCGTCGCCGCGCTTGGCCAGGTAGTCGCCGAACCCGGAGCCGCCCGAGGTGGTGAAGTCCGCCCAGAATGGCTCCAGGCTGGCCACCATGTCCGGGAGCAGCTCGCCCACCATGAAGCGGACGTGACCCGGCATGAACGCGTTCACGGTCTTGTAGGCCAGCTTGACCGCGGTCCCGGAGATCCCGGACTTGTCCGCCAGCTCCTGCTCGATCAGCGTGAAGCAGTCGTCCGTCACCTGCGGCCGGATTTCCGGCGCGAGCAGGATCTGCTGAAGCGTGGCTGCCATGGATCTGTTCTTCCTCCCTGTGCTGGGCGCGGCCCGGTCCGGTGCCCGCAATGCGCGGTACGTCACTAGACGGCGGGCACCCCGCGATGGTTTACCAGCCCGGATGAAGGCCGGCCGCCGGTGGTGGCCAGGCCGGCGGTCCCGGCCAGCGCCCGCGGCCGTCACCACGCGCCCGGACGCCGTTCGCGCCACCACCGGCACCCTTTCACCTCTAACGGTCTGTTCGTGGCGGCCGCAGACCGGCTGGCCAGGACCGGGGGGCAGCTGCCGGCCCGCCGCGCAGCCAGCCCCGCCGGCCTGCCCGCATCCCCGGCCCGCGGAGCACGGGAGTGCGGGAGCCGCGCGGGGTTCCTATGCTGCGGGTATGGGCGAGGTGCGGGTGGGTACGGCGTCGTGGACGGACCGGACGCTGATCGACTCGGGCTGGTACCCGCCGGAGGCCGATACGCCGGAGAAGCGGCTGCGGTACTACGCGCGGCAGTTCGGCCTGGTCGAGGTGGACGCCACGTACTACGCGCTGCCCGCCGAGCAGACCGCCGCGGCCTGGGCCGCGCGGACCCCGGCCGGGTTCACGTTCAACATCAAGGCGTTCAGCCTGTTCACCCAGCACCCCACCCGGGTGGCGGCGCTGCCCGCCGACCTGCGCCCGGCGGCGGAGAAGACCGGCAAGGACCGGGTCTACCTGAAAGACCTCGACCCCTCGGTCACCGACCAGGCGTGGGAGCGGTTCCTGTCCGCGCTGGAGCCGCTCCGCCAGGCCGGGAAGCTGGGAGCCATCCTGCTGCAGTTCCCGCCCTGGTTCCCGATCGGGCGGGCCCGCAAGGAGTACATCGTGGCCTGCGCGGCGAAGGCCGCGCCGCGGCGGGTCTGCGTCGAGTTCCGCAACCGCACCTGGATGACGCCGGACAACCAGGCCGAGACCCTCGACTTCCTGGCCTCCCACCGCCTGCCGTACGTCTGCGTGGACATGCCGCAGGGCCACCGGGACTCCATCCCCCCGGTGCTCGCCGCCACTGCCCCCGACCTGTCCGTGGTCCGCCTGCACGGCCACTCGGACAAGTGGGACAGCAAAGACATCCACGAGCGGTTCGGCTACCGCTACAGCGACCGTGAGCTGGAGGAGTGGGCCCCGAAGGTGGCCGGGCTGGCCGGGGAGACCCGGGAGACGCACGTGCTGTTCAACAACTGCTACCGCGATTACGCCCAGGCCAATGCCCGGCAGCTGGCTGACCTGCTCAGCAGCTGACCGCTGGTGCGGCTGCCCCGCGGCGGTGCCGGTTAGGCGCTGGCCCCGGCGGGGCATCACCTGGTCATGTCGCTGACGACGCGGGCCGGCGGGCCCGCCGGCCCGCCGGTGCGGCGGTGAGCTGGGCCGCCCGGCTGCTGCATCCCGGGCGCCGGGACCAGGAGGACGCCCGGGGGCACCCAGGGACAGAGCCCTCTCCCGTGACGATCAGCGCCGGCCCCGGGCCGCCCGGCCCCGTGGTCCCGGATGACTTCGCGGGGCTCAGCTTCGAGGTCGGGCCGCTCGTCCCGGGCAATGCCGGGGTGCGGGGCTACCTGTTCAGCGCGGAGAACGACTCGCTCGTCACGCTCTTCCGGGATCTGGGCCTGCGTAACCTCCGGATCGGCGGCGGCTCGGTGGACCAGCGCATCCCGGCGGGCACCGGCCGCGACGGCTTCACCGGGGTCAACCACCTGTTCGCGTTCGCCGCCGCAGCCGGGGTGAAGATCATCTACACGCTCCGCCTCCTCAACCCGGCCACGGCGCCGGTCCCGGGCCTGAGATCAGCCGATGCCGGGGCCGCCGGGTACATCTGGCGCCGCTACCGGGACAACCTGGCCAGCTTCGCGATCGGGAACGAGCCCGACTGGCATGCGTTCCACACCTACGACGGCCATCCGCTCGACCCGGCGATCCGCGAGGAGGTCTCGGGGGTGCCGGGCAGCGCGTACGGCTCCTACCTGGCCAGGTGGCACAGTTTCGCCGATGCAGTCCTGGAGGCGGCTCCCGGAGCGCCGCTGGCTGGCCCGGACACCGGGGCCTACAGCCCGATGACCTGGACTCCCGACCCCGGCCGGGGCGTGTCCTGGTCGGAGCGGTTCGCGGCGGACGAACGGGACTCGGGCGTGATCGCCGACGTGACACAGCACTACTACGTGGGCGGGAGCCCGGGGAAGACCAGCGCGCAGCAGGCGATCAGCAACATGCTGTCGCCCGAATGGGTGACCGGCAGCGCGCCCGGGACGCAGCCCCGGGGTACCACGTACACGCCCTATCCCTGGTTTCATGCGAGCCACGTCGCCCCGGTGCTGGCTGCGGGGCTGCGCTGCCGGCTCACCGAGGCGAACGACTATCTCGGCGGCGTCCCGGGGGCGAGCAACGGGTTCGCCTCGGCGCTGTGGGCGCTGGATTTCCTGCACTGGTGGGCGGCCCACGGCGCCGGGGGCGTCAACTTCCACAACAAGCAGTGGCTCGATACCGGCACGATCGTGCCGGACCCGGCCGGCGGCGGCTTCGCGACCACGCCGAAGGGGTACGGCATCAGGGCCTTCACCCTGGGCTCCGCCGGCCAGGCCCGGCCGGCGCAGGTCGGGAACCCCGGCGGCCTCAATCTCACCGCCTACTGGGTCAGCGGGCAGGACGCGGACTACGTCACGATCATCAACAAGACCCAGGGTGCGGGGGACGCGGATGCGGCCGTCACGATCGCCCCGCCCGGGCCGGCCCGTCCGGGCGCGGAGGTGATGACGCTGGCCGGCGGGGAGCCGGGGAAGGCCACCGGGGGCACGGCCACGCTGGGCGGCGCCGCGATCACCGGCAGCGCGCCCTGGGACGGTGCGTGGGCCGAGCTGCCCGCCGGGCCGCAGCCGGGCATCAGCCTGACCGTCCGGGCGGCCACGGCCGCGGTGGTCAGGATCCGCCGCGGGGGCTAACGGGGAGCGGCGGCGAGCACCTCACGGGCGGCCCGCTCGCCGGACCGCAGCGCCCCCTCCATCAGCCCGGCCCAGTCACCCGCGGTGTGCTCGCCGGCGAAGTGGACCCGGCCGGCCGGGGCGGCGAGGATCTCGTCATCGCCGCCCGCCACGTCCACGGTGTGCGCGGAATACGACTCACCGGCCCAGGGGTCGTCGTTCCAGGTGGTGAGCAGGGCCCGGTCCTCGTCCACCGCCAGGTCGCGGCGCAGGGCGGCCACCCGGGACGCCCAGGCCGCCGGGCCGTCCGCGACGGCCAGGGCCGCGAGGCCCTCCGGCGTGCCGCCGAACGCGTGCACGACCGGCTGCACCTGCCCCGTCGCGTCAGCCGCGGTCCAGGTCCAGAACTTCCCGGCCACGCTCTGCACGGCCGACAGCGCCGCCCCGCGGGTGAGCGGCAGGTGCAGCTTCGCGTTGTGCGCCAGGCCCGCGCGCTGCCAGGCGCGCCGCAGGGAATCAGGCACCGGCGGTGAGAAGGGCAGGCCGCGCAGCACGGCCAGGGGCAGCGCCACGATCACCGCGTCGCCCGCCGCCTCCCCGTCATCGGTGAGGACCCGGACACCGCGCTGGTCGTGGTGGACGGCGCGCACCGCGCTGCCGGTCCGCACCGAGGCGCCGAGGCGGCCGGCCAGCCCGTCCGCCAGCCGCTGGTTGCCGCCCGCCACCCGCCAGCTCGGCCGGGGGCCGAACCCGGCGGTGACGTCGCTGACCGCCGCGGCGGCCAGCACGCCCGCCCCCACGCCGTTGGTCGCCTCGACCCGGGACAGGTAGGCAGCCAGGGCCGGGGATTCCTCCCAGCCGGCCACCACCCCCGCCAGCGACGTGCCCGGCGCCGCCCGGGCCGCAGCGTCCGCCACGGCGGCGGCGCAGCGGGCCACGTCCTGGTCCGTGGCGGCCGCGCCGCCGCGGTAGTCGCGCTGGTAATACGACATGCCCGTGCCCGCCAGGTCCAGGCCCAGCTCGCCCAGCACGGCCCGCATCACGCCGTAGCCGTCCAGGACGAACTCCGCGCCCCGCTCGATGACCGTCCGCGGGTCACCGGGGATGAGTTCCTGGGACCACACGCGGCCGCCGGCCCGGTCCCGGGCCTCCAGGACCAGCACCTGATGCCCGGCCTGGGCGACCCGGTACGCCGCCAGCAGGCCGGCGAACCCGGCACCCGCCACCACGACCCGCATCCGTGACCAGGCCTCAGCTGAACCGGACGCTGGTGATGTCGATGGCGACCGAGACCGAGCCGCGGGCGGGGGAGCCATCGGGGTTGCGGACGTAGACCCGGCGGCGGGTGGGGACCCTGATCCCGTCGAACTCCCGGTAGTGCGAGGCGTAGTTCACCGCCGGGCCGCCGCCCAGGATGTCAACGCTGTAGTCGAGGCGCCGGAGCAGCCCGGAGCTGTCGAAGTAGTACGTCTGCTGCCTGGTATGGGCCACGACAGTGTCCGGGTAGGTCACCAGCAGCCTCCGCCACGTCTGCCCGTCCCCGTCCCAGGGCCCGGTCTCCTCGGTGATGAAGTCGGGCCGGGCCAGGATGAACGGGGCGGTGAAGTAGTTCCAGTTGGCCTCGGCCGCGAAGTAGGCTACCTGGAAGTAGTCCCACGGCGACTGGCGGGTCAGCCCGGCGAACGACGCTGCCGGGTTGAGCCGCTCGTCCACGAGCACGCCGTCCGCGGTCTCGATCGTCTCCCGGTACGGCTCCCAGGTGGCGTACCGCCCCGCCCGCGGGAACGGGCTGATGGTCAGCCGCTGGTCGCGGGTCTCGCCCTCCAGGACGACGTCCTCCAGCAGGCCCGGCTTGCCCTTCAGGTCCCAGATCGCCCCGGTGATCGAGGCTGCGGCGCTGAACCGGGTGAACTGCTCCCACCGCCGCAGGCCGCCGTGCGCGTCCACCGCCAGGGTCAGCAGGTCAGTCACGTGGTACTCCCTCATTTCCGGAGCGGCACGTCATCCCGGGGTCGGGGCGGCCGGCCGGGAACTGGCCGTTATCTGGGTGTAAAGGGCCTTGAGCGCGTCGACGTAGATCTCGGAAAACGTCGGGAACGGCTGGATGGTGTCGCGGAGCACGGCCAGCGGAACCCGGGCCCGGATGGCCAGCGTGGCCTGCTGCAGCCACTCGCCGGCCTCCGGCCCGAGCGCGTAGGCGCCGGTCAGCCGCTCACCGTCGCTGAGCAGGGTCAGGAAGCCGTTGGACTCGGCGTAGCGGTGCGTGTAGGTGGCCGTCTTGGCCACCTCCGACAGTGCCGCGGTGGCGCTGAACCGGGCCTCGGCGGCACCGGCCGCGGCGGCCTGCGGGTCGGTGTAGACGCAGTCGGGCACCGCCTCGTAGTTGGCTTCGCGGGGCTCGCCCAGGATGTTGGACGCGACGACCTCGCCCTGGTACTTGCCGACGTGGGTCAGCAGCCGGATGCCGTTGGCGTCGCCGATGACCCACACGTGCTCAGCGGCGCGCAGGTTCCCCTCGACCGGGATGCCGTGCTCGCCAGCCGTGATCCCGACCGTTTCCAGGCCGAGGCCGGCGGTGCGCGGGCGCCGCCCGGTGGCGATGAGCAGGCGGTCGCCCCGCAGCTCATGGCCGGTATCAAGGTCCAGGGCGTAGCCGTCACCGTGGCGCCGCGCGGCGGTCGCGTGCACGCCGAGGTGAAGCTCGATCCCGTCGCGGCGCAGCACCTCGCCGAGCGCGTGCCCCAGCGGGGCGGGGTCACGGGCGAGGACATGCTCGGCGCCTTCCACGAGGGCGACCTCGCCACCCAGGCGGCGCACGGCCTGGGCCATCTCGGCGCCGACCGGGCCGCCGCCGAGGATCAGCAGCCGCCGCGGGACGGCCTTCATGCCCGTGACCTCGCGGTTGGTCCAGATGCCCTCGAGCTCGCGCAATCCCGGTACCGGCGGTATGACCGGGTCGGACCCGGTCGCGATGACGACATCACCGGCCGTGTACGCCACGCCGCCGACCTCGACCACGCCCGGCCCGGCGAGCCGGCCGGTGCCGCGCAGCAGGTCGATACCGCGGCCCGCGAGCCAGCGCTCCTGGCCGGCGTCGGAGTAGTCCGACACCATGAAGTCCCGGTAGGCCAGGGCCGCGGTCACATCCACCTGCGCGCTGCACGCGGCCTCCTGCGCGCCGTGCGCTGCCTCGCCCGGGCGCAGCAGCGTCTTCGACGGGATGCAGGCGTAGTAGGAGCATTCGCCTCCGACCAGTGCCCGCTCGACCACGGCGACGCGCAGGCCGCCGTCGGCCAGCGCGCCCGCGCAGTGCTCGCCGGGTGATCCGCCGCCCAGCACGATCGCGTCGTAGCGGGGGCTCATGGGGTTACTCCCGCCGCGCCGCGCGGCGCCGGGGCGGGCCCGGCGGCGGGCGTATAAGTCTCTGCCACAGTTTCTCTCCTCGTGCTGCGGGTGACGGGCGGCCGCGTCGCGGGTCACCGGGTCAGGTTCCCCGGTCCACGTTCGCGCGGCCGGGCGGTGGTTCGCGCCCGTGAGACCCCCTGGCCGGCCCACGGGCCGCAGGCTGCGCCGGGAGCACGCGCTCCTGCACGCGGCCCGGACTCTACCGCGCCGCGGTGCTGGCTTCGCCGGACGCGCCGGCGCGCCGGTGACGGCGTGTCAGGGCCTGGTCAAGCTCGCGGCGGGAGCTGATCTCGAGCTTCGCGAACACCTTGCGCAGGTGCCACTCGACCGTGCGGGTGCCGATGAACAGCTGCGCCCCGATCTCCGGGTTGGTCCGCCCCTCCCGGGCCAGCTGGGCGATTTCCTCCTCCTGGGGGGTCAGGCCCGCGCGGCTGCTCTCGCTGCGCTTGCGCACCCTTTCCCCGGTCGCGAGGAGCTCCCGCCTCGCCCGGTCGGCGAAGGCCTGGGCGCCCATGGACGCCAGCGCCTCGAACGCCGGCCGCAACTGGCGGCGGGCCTCGACGCGCCGGTTCTCGCGGCGCAGCCACTCGCCGTAGCTCAGGCGGGCCCGGGCCAGGTGGGCCGCCATCCGGGTGCGGCCCAGCAGCTCCACGGCCTCGCGGTACAGCTCCTCTGCCGCGCGCCCCCCGGTCACCAGCGCGCGCGACCGCGCCGCCGCGCCGCGGGCCCAGTCGCTGGCGCTGGCCTCGGCTATCGCCGACAGCTGGCCGGCTGCGGCCGCGGCCTGCTCCGGCTGATCGCTGCGTACCGCGGCTTCCACCAGCTCATACAGGGCCCACGGCGAGATCACGACCTCGCCCGCGGCGCTGGCGCTGCGGGCGGCCGCGGTGGCGGTCTCGTACTGGCCGAGGCCGTTGCCGAGCACCGCCGCGGCGTACTCCGCCAAGGTCAGCGCGACGCCCTGGCCCCGGTCGAGTGCGCCGCGGGTTATCTCGCCGGTCAGCTCTGCGGCGGCCGCCGCCTCGCCGCGCCAGGCGGCGAGCAGAAGCGGGATGCAGGGCAGGGTCGCGGCCCGGATACCCGGGTCGATGCGCCCGCCTTCCGCCAGCAAGGCGGCCGCGCGGGAAAGGTCGCCGGCCTGGATGTGGATCTCCGCGAGATAGTCGAGCGCGAACGGGAGCCAGCTGAGGGTGCCGTTGGCCCGCGTCAGCCGCACCTGGCCGGCCGCAAGCTCGAACCAGGCCTGGTCGTCCCACAGGTCCATCGCGACCATGTTGTAGCAGACGCCCAGCCAGTCCGGCTCCTGCGGCTGCGCGCGGTAGCGGCGCAGCGCCTCCCTGAGCATGGGCGCGGCCGGCAGGTATCCCTCGGACAGCCGGACGGCCAGGCCGCGGAGGAGCAGCTGCGCATGCCCGGGCGGTTGCGGGCCGGCCGGCGCGGCTCTCGCCGCGTCAGCAACCCCGGCCGCGCCGCCGCCACCGGCGAGCCGGCCCGCGTAGATCGCGGCCACCAGCGCCTCGAGATAGGTCTGCCGGGCCAGGTCCTCGTCCAGCGCCCGGATCCGCGTGGCCGCCTGGAGCAGGAGCGGCGGCGCGTCGCTGCCCCGTCTCAGCGCAAACGCCACCCTCGCCCGCATCCGCTGCACGTGCGCGCGGCCGAGTTCGCTGAGCGGCCCCACGTCAGCCACGGCCAGCAGCGCCTGCACGGCCTCGAAGTCCCCCGTCGCATACTTGGCCTCGGCTGCCGCGAGGGCCCGCGAGGCCCGCTCGCCCCGGTCGGGGGTGAGTGCCACCGCGCGCTCCCAGAAGGCGGCGGCCGCCGCTACCCCGCCCCGGCGCAGGGCACGGCTGGCCGAGCGGATGAGGTCACCGGCCACCTCCTCGTCCGGGCCGTCGGTGGCGTGGGCGCGGTGCCACGCGCGGCGGTCGGGGTCAGCCGCCGGATCAGTCACCTCGGCCAGCGCGCTGTGCGCGGCCCGCCGGTCCCCCGCCGTGGCGGCGCGGTAGGCGGCGGAACGCACGAGGGGATGCCTGAAGCGCGCGCTGGCCCCGATGTTCAGCAGGCCGGCCTCCGCAGCCAGGTCGATGGCCTTGGCGTCCAGGCCGAGGACCTGGGCGGCGCGGAGCACCAGCGTGGCATCACCGACGGGATCGGCCGCCGCGAGGAGGATCAGCCGCTGGGCATGGTCAGGCAGGTCACGCAGGCGGCGCGCGTACTGCTCCTCGAGGCGCCGGGGCACGTCGCCCGCGTCCGGGAGCGCAAACCCGCCGGCCAGCCGGGCGGCACCGAGACCCCGCCCGAACTCGAGCAGGGCGAGGGGATTCCCGTGTGCCTCCCCGATGATCCGGGCCCGGACGCTCTCGTCGAGGGGGCCGGGGGCGACCGTGGCCAGCAGGGCCCGGGCCGGCGGCTCGTCCAGCCCGGCGAGCCGCAGCTCGGGCAGCTCCACCAGGTGATCTGGCGCGGTCGCCGCGGCCCGCGCCGCGAACACCAGTGCTATCGGCTCGGCGAGCAGGCGGCGCCCGACGAATCCGAGCACCTGGGCCGAGGCCTGGTCGAGCCATTGCGCGTCGTCCACCACGCACAGCAGCGGCTGTTCCTCGGCCGTCTCGGCCAGCAGGCTGAGCGCGGCCAGGGCGACGAGGAACCGGTCGGGGTTTTCCCCGGGTACGAGCCCGAACGCCACGCTGAGCCCGCGCCGCTGCGGCCCGGAGAGCAATCCGAGCCGGTCGAGCATCGGGCTGCACAGCTGGTGCAGCCCCGCGAAGGGCAGTTCCATCTCGGACTCGACGCCGATCCCGCGGACCACCCGGAAGCCGGACGCCTCACCCATCAGGTAACGCAGCAGGGCCGTCTTGCCGATCCCCGGCTCCCCCCGCACCACCAGGACACCGCTGTGCCCGTTCCGCGCGTCGGCGAGGAGCTGCCCCAGAGCCTCCAGCTCGCTGGTCCGGCCGAACAACCGGGATGCGGGAAGCACGGCGGCTCCGGGTGCTCAGCCTGTACTGGCCGGGGAGCGCACGGCACCCGCCGGGCCGGACAGAAGAGCGTGCCCCCGGAACACGACCATGCCCCACCTTTGCCTGGTAAGCCGGCCTGAAAGCTCGTGTCCGTCCCAGGCTAACTGCCCTGGCGGATGAGCCGCAACGGGAGACGGCGCGGCCCGCGGATCTGGCCCGCGGCCCAGGTCACCGCCGCAGGGTCCTGGAGGCTGAACACCGGGATCCGCTCGAGCCAGGCCTCGAGCGCGACCCGGAGTTCCATGCGGGCCAGATGCGACCCCACGCACCGGTGGATGCCCAGGCCGAACGCGGCGTGCCGGTTGACCTCACGGTCGATGACGACCTCCCCGGCCCGGTCGAACTGCGCCGGGTCACGGTTGGCGGCGGGGAACGACAGCAGGATCCAGTCGTCGGCCTTCATGTCCACGCCGTGCCAGTGCATGTCGTCTTTCACCAGCCGGGCCATGGTGACCGGTGCGTAGGCACGCAGCAGTTCCTCCACCGCCGTGGGCAGCAGCCCGGGCTCGGCGGCGAGCCGCTCGCGGTCGCCGGGGGTCCTGGCCAGGTGCCACAGCGATGCGCCGATCGCACTCCAGGTCGTGTCGATGCCGGCGATCAGCAGCAGGGCCATCGTGCCGACGACGTGCGACGGGTCGAGCCTGCGGCCATAGAGTTCCGCGTTGATCAGGTAGGTGGTGAGGTCCGGGCGCGGATCCGCGAGGTGGTCGTTGACCTGGGCGAGCAGGTAGTCGAACAGCCGTCCGACCCGGTCGATGCGCTCGTCCGGGGGCAGGTTGATGCCCTCGAGCAGGTTCTCGACGAACTCACGGAACTGCGGGCCGTCCCCGGGCGGGAAACCGAGCATGTCGGCGATCACCCGCATGGGGATGTGCTGCGCGTACTCGTGGGCGGCGTCAACCACGTCCCGCCCCTCGAAGCCGTCGAGCAGTGACTGGCAGAACGCCCTCGTCGCCGGCTCCTGCTTCCCGACCGCGTTCTTCGTGAACGCCGGGAGCAGCAGCTTGCGCGCGTCGTGGTGGAACGGCGGGTCGGAGGAGATGGGCGGTGACCCGCCGACCGGCGCCAGTTCCCGGGGGGGCCGGAAGTTGCTCAGGATGATCGACCGGGAGGAGAAGCGCTCGGTGTCGTAGGCGATCGCCGCGACGTCCTCATACCGCGTCGGCAGCCAGGCGCCGCCGAAGCGCTGGGTATGGGCAATCGGGCACCGCTGCCTCAGGTCGTCCTGGATGGGGTAGGGGTCGGCGGACCACTCCGGCTCGAGATGCGAGAAATCGGTCGCCCAGTCGGAGACGGGGCCGGTAATGATCTCGCTGCGCGTGCCCGGCGGGTGATCCTCCTCCGGCTCCCGGAAATCCTGGCGGAATCGGTCGCCCGCGGCCATGTCAGGACCCTTCTGCCAGGGTGATCGCCCGCTCCGGGCAGTTAGCGGCCGCGAGGCCTGCCTCATGGCCGAGGCCGGGCGGCACCACGCCGTCGCCCAGCACCTTCCCGTAGCCCTCGTCGTCGTCGCCGAACAGGCCGGGGGCGATGTCGTAGCAGCGGCCGTGGCCCTGGCAGCGCGCGGGGTCGATCTCTACTCTCACGGTCGTGATCCTGCCTGTGCCGGGGCTGGTGCCTGTGCCGGGGCTGGTGCCTGTGCTGCCTGTGCTGCCTGTGCCGGGGCTGGTGCCTGTGCCGGGGCTGGTGCCTGTGCTGCCTGTGCTGCCTGTGCCGGGGCTGGGGCTGGTGACCGTGCTGGGGATGGTGGCCGCGCGGTGAGGCTGGCAGGGGCCAGGGCGGCCACCACCCGGGTGAGCAGGGCGCCCCATTCCTCCTCGCCGACCAGATGCAGGTCCGGAGGGACGAGCGTGCTGCCCAGGGCCAGCAGGAGGCAGAAGTGAGCGAGCGCGTCCGGCGAGAGCGCCGGGTCCAGTTCGCCGCCAGCCTGGGCGAGGCGCATGAGCCCGGCCAGCCACTCGGCACGCTCGCCGAGGTAATCGCGCATCGGCCGGGCGACGTCCTCGTCCCGCCGGGCCGCCACGAGCGCCTCTACGGCGAGGTCGGCGCGCGCGTCCCGCCGCCGCGGCAGCCGCCGGCCGGTGAGGAGAAGCAGGGCGGTCACGGGCACGCCGGGCTCGGCGGCGAACAGGTCAGCGAGCAGCCCCCGGCCCTGCGCCCGCAGCGCGTCCGCGAGCAGGTCCGCTTTGGAGGCGAAGTGCGCGTACAGCGCGCCGTTGCTCACGCCCGCGGCGGCAGCGATGCCAGCTACCCGGGTGCCGTCGAACCCGTGCTCGGCGAACACGTCGGCGGCCGCCCGCAGCAGGCGTTCACGGGTCTCGGCGGCGGTGACACCCGGGATGCGACCCATGAGCAAATTAAAAAAACGTTCATATGATTCGTCAAGGCCTGGCCGCCCGGCCAGCGGAACGCTGACCGCAGAGCTACGGGCGACCGTCGCGCAGCGACGCTCCCCGGCGTCCCGCCGTCCGTGGCCGGGACGCCGGCGCCGCGGCTACTCCTCGACCAGGATCACGAGGGTTTCAGGCAGTACGCCGTCATAGGCCATCGCGTTGGCCATGGCCTCGGTTTGCATCGCGGCCATGACGGTATCCATGTCGGCTACGTCCATGAGAATCGCGACCCGGTTCGGATTCTGCGGGTCGGTGAACCTGCGGATGTTGGTCACCCCGAGCGGTGTGAAGACCTCTTCACGCTTCGGCGAGGCAAGCCAGTGATCCTTGTCCTTCACATTGTGATGGGCGATGACGGTCGGCATGGTCCCCCCAGAAGTTTACCTGTTCGTTACAACCCCGTATCACCTTACACCTAGGCGCTTCATATCCGAACTGAGTGTTTCCCCATGAAAGCCGCATAATCCCCGGAAACGCCCGCGCGCATCGTGATCCTGTGCACTAAGTGCTGCTATGCCGCACTCATTGCACAGGATCACGATGGCCGCCCCTCTTCCCGGGTGAGGGGGCCCCGCTACCCGGGAACCATGCGCGCCGGGGGAGGGGGCCGCCGAGCTCGGGCCGGCGGCCGCCGCGCGCCGGGGGAGGGGGCGCCCGCCAGCTGGGCCGGCCGTCCGCGCGCCGGGGGAGGGGGCCGCCAGCTGGGGCCGGCGGCCGCCGCGCGTCGGCCGCCACGCGTCGGGGGGGCCGTGTCCGGCCGTCAGGCTGGGACGCAGGCCCGCCACGGGCACACATTTCCCGCTGATCTATCACCGAACCTTTGTGCACATCCGTCAATTCAACTTCACCCGCCGCTCGGGTCACTTTGCTCCCGCGGATAACGCGCGCTATCGGTGGCGTGCAGTAAGCGGCACGTGACGCAGCAGGTCCGGGCCGCGTGCGGCCGCCGCCGTGGCCTGCGCCCTGGCCTGGGTGAAGGCTGCCGTGACCGGTGGGACTGCGGAACCCGTATTGCACTGACGGGAACAGATGGCCCAGCCAGGCCGTATCCCGTCAGACAGGCACGGAGGTATCGTCTTATGGAAGAACGGGGGAAAGGTGACGTGCTCGCGTCTTTTGTTTAAGGAGGCCCCGATAATGGCCCGCCGCCTCGAAAGGAGCTTCCCAGATTAGCGAGGACGTCATGAGCCAGTCCCGTTCTGCCGGTGCGGCCCGTCCCGGCGCCCTGCCTGCCGGGGAGGGCGCGGATGCGCCTCCGGAGCCACGGAACTGGCGGCTCGCCTGCCGCCTGATCATCCTGGTGGCCATTCCCACGCTCCTGGCCCTGGCGCTCACCGGGCTGCGGGTCACGGGCGCGGCGCGCAGCGCACAGGAATATGGCCAGGTCACCCGCCTCGCAGCGCTCGGCCAGCAGGTATCTGGTTTAGTGCAGGCGATGGAGAATGAGCGGGCTGGCACGGCCTCGTTCATCGCCGCCGGGCGTCCCGCCGCGGGCCTGGAGGCCCTGCACCGGCAGTACGTGATAACCGACGGCTGGGTGGCCACGGTGCGCCGGCTCGTCCGCGAGGATGCCCACGGCTACCAGGCCCCGGCCCGGACCCGGGCCACGATCCTGGACGGCATCGCCGAGCTTCCCGGCCTGCGCCGCGGCGCGGCACAGAACCAGACCTCCGCGCTGGCCGCGATGAGCGGTTATTCGGTGGCCGTGGCCAGCCTGATCCCCGCGAATGACAGCATCGCCGACGCGAGCGGCGACCCGACGCTCATCGACAGCGTGCGTGCGCTCGGCTCGCTGGCCCGGATGCAGGATCAGGCCGCACAGCAGCAGGCCATCCTGGCCATGGCGCTCGCCGGGGGGAGCTTCGGGCCGGAAACACGTACCGCGCTGATGACCGCCCGGGCGCAGCAGGCCAGCAACCTGGCATCGTTCCGCAGCGCGGCGACCCGCGAGGAGAGCTGGGCTCTCGCCCAGACCCTGGCCAGCCCGCCGGCCAGGCAGGCCCAGGCGGTGGAGCAGCACGCGCTGGCCAGCGGTGCGAGCGGGCTGGCCCTGGGTGCACCCGCCAGCCAGCAGTGGTCCTCCGGGATGTCCCTCACCGTCGGCTGGATGCGCCAGTCCCAGCGCCAGCTCGCGGCGTGGGTCACCGGCGACGCCCGGGCGCAGCAGCGTTCCGAGATGCGCTCCGCGGTAATCACTGGCAGCGCGGCGCTGGCCGTCCTCGTCCTTATCCTCCTGACCACCATGATCCTCATCAGGTCCATGGTGCGCGTGCACCGCGAGGCGGTCCGGCTGGCTGGTGAGGAGGCCAGCCGGCGGCGCAGCGTCAGCGCTGTATCGGCCAGTTTCTTCCGGCGCAGCCATGCCCTGCTGGAGCGGTTGCTGCGGCTGATCGACAGCCTGGAGCTGAGTGAGGATGACCCGGGACGGCTGGCCAGCCTGTTCCAGATCGATCATCTGGTCACCCGGATGCGGCGCAACTCCGACAGCGCCCTCGTGCTCGCGGGGCACCAGACATCAGGCGGCTGGACCGAGCCAGTCAGCCTGGTCGATGTGCTCCGGGCTGCGGTCTCGGAGATCGAGCAGTACAACCGGGTCGTTCTCGACGTCCAGCTGGATGACGCGGTGAGCGGCGACGCCGTGGCCGACATCGTCCACCTGCTCGCCGAGCTCCTGGAGAACGCCACCACCTACTCGGCCAAGACGACCCAGGTGATCGTGTCCGGGCACCTGGCCCGTGGCGGCGGCCTGCTGGTCAAGATCGCCGACGCCGGAATGGGAGTGCCCGAGGACGAGCTGCGGCAGCTCAACTTCCAGCTGGCCCACCCGCCCGCCGCGGACGGGACGGTCACGCGGCACATGGGCTTGTTCGCGGTCGCGCATCTGGCGGCACGGCACGGCATCACGGTAGCCCTGGCGCTGCCAGCGGACGGCGGCACTACCGCCGAGGTGCACCTCCCGGCCGAACTGATTTTGCCGGACGCCACCCCAGGCTGGCGCCGTGGCCCGGACCCGGCTGGCGACGTGCTCCGGGTCAGGGCCGGCGAGAGGGCCGGGGCGGTGGATCCATTGTTCGTGACCCCCCGGTTCGCCGCCGGGCCAGAGCCAGTCCGCGGGCCTGAGGGCGCTGCGCCAAACGGCGGGCTGCCCATTATCGAGTCCGCCGAGTCCGGGTATCCGCATGTCCCCGGGGGGATCCGGCTGTGGGGCCGCGAGCCGCAAGCCAGCCCGCCTGCGCCCGCGGGACAGGCAGACCCGGCTACGGAGCGGTCCCGGGATCACGAGAAGCAGCCGGCCCAGGATCATGAGAAGCAGCCGGCCCAGGGTCACGAGGAGCAGCCGGCCCAGGGTCACGAGGAGCAGCCGGCCCAGGATCGCGAGAAGCAGCGGTCCCGGGATCACTAAGGGGTGGCCACCCCGCTAAGAGCGGCCACCCCGCTCACCGGTTCCTGACGACTCTCCTGCGGTAAACGATGCTCCCGGCTCCGGCCAGGATCGCCGCCCCGCCGAGGGTGACGAGCAGCGTGTTCTGGAATCCGGCGGTGCCGCCGCCGCCGGTGGCCGGGGCGGCGGTGGGGTAAGGCGTGAACGACGGGCTTGGGCTCGGGGTCGGGGAGGGAGTCGGGGAGGGGGTGGGGGTCGGGGTTGGCGATGTGCTGGCCGAGGCGGTCGCTGACGCGCTGGCGCTGCCGGTCGGCGTGCCGGTGGACGTGGCGGTGGGCTGCCCGGTAGGCGTGGCTGTCCCGGTCGGGGAGCCCCCCGGCGAGAATGAGGTCGGTATCCCCGACGGCGTCCCCGACGAGGTGCAGGCGGAGACCGACGCGGATGCCACGACGGCGGCACACCCGGCCGCCACTAATCTCCCGCTGAGCCGTTTCCCTGCGATGGCTGAACGCATCTTCATGGGGCCTCCGCATGCGTCGGCAGGTGCCTGATCCGTTCCCGGTTCTGGCATCAGAAACCGTCCCCGGAACGGAAATCGCTCGGCAGGCCAGGGTGGTGGCCGGCCCAGCCAGGTCCCAGAAAGCACCGTCGGCCATAAAGACAAGGCCCGCGGTCCGCACAGTCAGGCAATGGCTCGTTCATCACTGGGATATTAGGCTACGCGAGTAAGACACCCAGGGGGAAGACGGGGAGGGATGGCATTGGGGGAAGCGGAGCACCAGCGCATAGCCGGGTTCCGTGTGGTCGTCTCCTGGCCCCAGAGCAGGTTCGCCCCCCCGCCCCGCCCATCAGTGAGCCCCCGGGCCCGCGTCGCCGGTCTCATCGGCGTCCTTCTCATCGTCGCGGGAACCGCCGCGGTCGGCGTCGCGGTCGGCACCCAGGACCATGCGCCGCAGCCGTCCCCGGCGGCCTCAGGCGCTATCGCGTCCGGAGGCCGGGGACGCGGGCCGTGGGTGCGCCGCTCAGTGCCGGTCTCCGTCAGCATCCCCGCCATTGGCGTGCATTCGGAACTGCTCCGCCTGGGCGTTAACCCGGACGGCACGATCCAGGTGCCATCGCTCTTCGGGAATGCTGATGAGGCGGCGTGGTACAAGTACTCGGTCACGCCCGGCCAGTACGGGGCGTCGGTCATCGAAGGACATGTGGACAGCCGCGAGGGCCCGGCCGTCTTTTTCCGGCTCGGGGCGCTGCACCCGGGAAACAGGGTCGAGGTGCGGCTCGCCGACGGGGTCACCGCGGTCTTCCGCGTCACCGGGGTACGCCAGTACGCCAAGACGCGGTTCCCGGCCAGGATCATTTACGGCCCGTCCCACTACGCCGCCCTGCACCTGATCACCTGCGGTGGCGCATTCGACTTCACCACGGGGCATTACCTGAGTTCCACCGTCGTTTTCGCCGCCCTCGTCTCATCACGCCGGGCGGCCGCCGCCACGCACGGCGACTGATCGCATAGGGTCGCCAGCGGGGCCACGCCGCACGGCGGGGGACATCCGCTTTCGGGGCCGGTCACGCCTGCTGAATAACTGGACCAGGCCGGTCCGCCGGGGTTGACTTGTGACCAGATGTTCCGCTGGCCCTGCCGCCAGGGGGTATGCCTGGTTCAGGGATGAGTGCCGCGGGTGTGGCAGCGAGAGGAGAGGGCCATGGGGGAGGACAGGGACGCCGACCTCGCCGACACCTTCGCGGAGGTAGGCCGGAGAGTCGGTCAGGCTGTGTCCGATGCGCTTGACCGCGTACGGCCGGCTTTCGATGCGCTGGCGGAGGTGGCGAACCGCCCTGACGTGCGGGCGGTGATCGAGCGCGCCGAGAAGGTCCTGCGGCGCCGGCCCTGCCTCTGCTTCTGCGCGAGGGCTCACCCGTCCGACCGCGGGATCTGCGAAGTACTCGACGCCGTGATCACGGCTCAGTACAGCTCGGAGTGGCTGGGACAGGTGGACGTGCCGCTGTGCGCTCCCTGCGCTGCGGCCTGGGCCGCTGACGACTTCACGGGTGCCCGGCCCTGACGGACCGGGCCCAGCCCGAGCCTGGCCCAGCCCGAGCCTGGCTCAGCGCTGCAGGCCATCCCATGACCACCGCGGGATGAGCAGCCCGTCGGGGACCGCGTCCGCGGACTCGTGGTAGCGCGACATGGTCGTCGTCGTGGCCCAGGCGAAGTAGTCGTGCAGCACCTGCCGGAGCGGCCCGGCCTCGTCCAGGCCAGCGTCGTCCATGGCCTGGTCGAAGCAGGCGATCGCCCGGCGGTCCATCTCCTCATGCGGCCCGTTCCCGCTGTGCAGGCGCACGACCGAGGTCTCATCCCCGAAGGTGGCGGAGTAGGTGCCGGGGCCGCCCAGGGCCTCGGCCCAGTAGGCCGCCAGCCGCTCGCTGTGCTGCGGGTGGAATCCGTGGCTGAACGCGTGTCTGACCTCGTCGTCGGCCATCACCCGGGAGTGCCAGGCCTCGGCCAGGCGGAGCAGGCCCGCGCGCCCGCCCGCGGCCTCATACACACTCTGCATGCCCCCAGGATGCCAGCTGCGGGGGGCGCGGTTCCCGGCAGCCCGCAGGCCTGCTCCGGCGGACCGGTGGTGGCGGCAGCCGGTGGCGGGCACCATGGGAACCGTGACCGACCGTGCGACGGTGCGCCGATGGCTGGCGGGCTACGAGGCTGCCTGGCGGGCGCCGGGGACCGGCAGCCTCGCCGGCCTGTTCACCGGCGATGCCACGTATCTGCAATCCCCCTACGAGCAGCCGGTGGCAGGGCTGGATGCGATCAGGCGGATGTGGGACGGCCAACGGGACGGGCCCGGCGAGGTCTTCACGCTGGCCACGGAGATACTGGCGGTTGACGGGGCCACGGCGGTCGTCCGGGCCGAGGTCCGTTACGGGGACCCACTGCGCCAGGAATACCGCGATCTGTGGGTCATCCGGCTCCGTGAGGACGGCCGCTGCGCCTGGTTCGAGGAGTGGCCGTACTGGCCGGGGCGTCCCTATTCCGCACGCGACGACCGTCCCTGAACGGCCGTCCCTGAACGGCCGTGCCTGAACGGCCATCCCGGGCCGGCCCCGGGGTGTCAGTCCGGTTCGCTGGCGGGCGCGGGCCTGCCCGGGTCCCCGGGTTCCCCGGGTTCCCCGGGGAACCCGGGGAACCCGGGGCGGCCGTGTCCGGCTCGTCGGCGGGCCGCCGGGTGATCCCGGCGACGGTGGACAGGAGCCCGGTGTCCCGCGCGCCGACGAGTTCCCAGGCCCGCGCGATCGCGAACACGAAGAAGCCGATGATCAGGCCACCCTGGTTGCCGATCAGGTTCAGGCTGTGCGGCGAACCGCGCAGTTCCACGCCGTTGGCCAGCTGCAGGCCGTACAGGAGCAGCAATGCGACGAGCATGATGACCGCCCCGGGGCGGATCCTCTCCCGGTGCTCGCGCCAGAGCACGATGACCAGCCCGGCTGTCGTGGAGACACCGGCCGCGGCGAGGATGAGGATTGTGGTGCTGAAGCTGGCCCCGGGCAGCAGCGCCACCAGCGCGATCACCAGGGTGTTGACCAGGGCTGAGAAGGCTGCGCCCGCCTTTACCTGGTAGTCAGCCTCGACGCTGCGGCCAGTCAGCTTCCCCGGTGCCACCGAGACAGCGACGAACAGGAGCCCGATCAGCGCGCCGGCGATGGTGGCGCAGCCGCTGAAGAACTCATGGAAACTGGCAGGGACCACCGGCCCAACCTACCGGGATGCCTGGTTCCCGCCCGCCCCCCGCCCCTGGCTGGGCCTGCGGCCGCAACTACGCGGCCGCAGCTGCACCGCACCGCAAGCCGGGCGCATATCCGCTCCTGGCGCTGATTCCCGGACCATAATGAGGCGCTATGACGACGACCCGGCGGATGCTGGCGCCGCTGCGCCCTGCCGCTCGCTTCCTCACCGGATCCACCTACGTCCTGCTCGGCTTCGATGCCCTGCGGGAGCCGGGCGCGCGGGTGGAACTGGCCGCCGGGGTGCTGTCCGCGGTCCGGACCGTGGTTCCGCTGCCGCCCGACGACGAGATGGTGGTCCGGGGGAACGCTGCTGTCCAGGTGCTGGCCGGTGCCTCGCTGGCGCTGGGGCTGGCCCCGCGGCTGTCGGCCCTGGCCCTGGCGGGTTCGCTGGTCCCCACGACGCTGGCCGGGCACGCATACTGGAAGATCGACGATCCCGCCGTCCGCAAGGTGCAGCGGATCCAGTTCCACAAGAACATGGCGCTGATCGGCGGCCTGCTGTTCGCCGCACTCGACCAGCCGGAGGAGGGCCGGTAGGCCACGGGGCCGCAGCCCGTCCCGGGCAGGCAGGTGGCGGCCCGCCGTCCCGGGCAGGCAGGCGGCGCCCGCTGCGGGCCTTTGCCTAATCGCCGGTCTGGTCGTCCGTCTCCGCGCCGGGAGCGTTGGTCTTGACCGACTCGATCCCGTTGAGCGCCGAGTCTTTGCGCTCGTAGGTCTCGCTGGTGGCGATGACCTGCCCATTGCCGGCGACCAGGTTGAAGTGGTACTTGCCGCTGGAACCCTTCTTCAGGACAAACTTGCCAGCCATGCTGCCTCCTCGCTGAGAGCCTGAACTTGCATGATCATGTTTCCCTGAAGCTGGGCAGCTATCCCTCCGATACCGGCTGAATGCGCCAGCGCGGCCGGTGACGGCCCGGTCAGGTCACGCTCGGCGGCCCCGGCCGGTTCTGGGCCACTCCCGGGTTCCATGCCGGGACAGATCCGCCGGGCAGCACGGAGAACCTGAAACGCAGCTCCTTCAGGGCACCCCGGTGGTTGACGTAGAGGTACGTCATCTGCCGGTAGGACGGCTGGCCGTTGTGCACCGCGATGTCCTGCAGCCGCACCGTGACCGCATAGGTGGTCGGGTGCCAGCCTGAGATCGGGCCTGGCTGCGGCCAGTAGATGTCGAGCCTGCCGCTGGCCGACGCCCGGGGGCTGCCCCAGTTCCGCCAGGCCAGCTGCCGGACTACCGGCGCCCCGCCCATGCCCACGTCGATGTGACCCGGGCGCTGAGCCATCCCGGACCAGCCGACCACGTCCGCCTGAACCCGCACGGGGACGGCAGCCGGGCTGGCCCGCCCCGCCGTGGCCGGCCGGGCGTTCGGGCCGGCCTGCACTGCAGGCCGGCAGCGCGACAGCGAGCATGGCCGCCGCGATGATGCTCACGATCCTGGATGTGCTGCTCACCTGACGACTCACCCCCGTGTCCCTTCCAGGACACGCTCTGGCGCGGCTCCGCGCAAGGGCTAAAAGGCCACGCCTGGTCACCGGATGCTGCTCCTGAGGGCACGCGCGGGCGAGTGGCACGGCGGGGATGATAAGCGACTCCCCATGAATTCCGCATGACCGGGAAAAAGCCGTTATCTGTAAATTCAAGCCTATTTATCCCCTAAATCTTCCGGGGAGCTGTGCCGGGCTCTCCTGGTCACCCGCGCCGGGCCCGGCTGACGAACTGGTCCCTGTCCACCAGCACCCGCTCCAGGGTGCCCGCGCCGACGACGGTGTCGTCGCCAGCAGGCTGCCCGGAGAACGGTTTCTGCCTCGCGATGAACCTGAACACGAGCCGCCGGCCATCCACCTCGGTCAGCTCGGCCTCCACCACGACCTGCGCCCCGACCGGGCTAGGCCGCTTGTGCTCCAGGGCCGCCGCCGTGCCGACCGAGGTCAGGCCGGATTCCAGGCCCGGCGCGATAGCCGCGACCGCTGCCGCTTCTGCGAGGGCCAGGAGGCGGGGCGTGCCGAGAACGGGCACGTCACCACTGCCCATCGCCATCGCCGTATCGGTGTCCGCCACGACGATCTCCACGAAGGACAGCAGTCCGGGTGCCAGGGCCATCCTCGTACCCTAGTAGCCGCGGATCGGCTTGGGCCGCCTGTGCCCCAGGCCCGCACCGGGGACGTCCAGGCCGGCCGCCGGGGCCGGCCTGGACGTCGGTGATCAGGCGAGGTCGAACCGGTCGAGGTCCATCACCTTGGCCCACGCCGCGGCGAAGTCCTTCACGAACTTCTCCTTCGCGTCATCGGCCGCATAGACCTCCGCGAGCGCGCGCAGCTCGGAGTTCGACCCGAACACGAGGTCAGCCCGGCTGCCGGTCCACTTGATCTGTCCCGTGGCGGCGTCGCGGCCCTCGAACGTGCTGGCGTCCTCCGCCTCCGGCTGCCACGTCGTGCCCATGTCGAGCAGGTTGACGAAGAAGTCGTTCGTCAGCGACCCGGGGGTCGCCGTGAAGACGCCGAGGCGCGACTGCTGGTAGTTCGCGCCCAGGACGCGCAGGCCACCCACGAGGACCGTCATCTCCGGAGCGCTCAGCGTCAGCAGGTTCGCCCGGTCGAGCAGCAGGTACTCAGCCGGCAGCCGGTTGGCCTTCCCGAGATAGTTCCGGAACCCGTCCGCCTTCGGCTCGAGCGCGGCGAACGACTCCACGTCGGTCTGCTCCTGCGACGCGTCCGCGCGGCCCGGCGTGAAGGGGACCTCGACGTCGAAGCCCGCGTCCCTGGCGGCCTTCTCCACGGCCACGCCGCCCGCGAGCACGATCAGGTCGGCGAGTGAGACCTGCGTGCCGCCCGAGTGCCCGGCGTTGAAGGCCTGCTGGATCCCCTCCAGGGTGCGCAGGACGGTGGCCAGCTGGTCGGGCTCGTTGACCTCCCAGCCGCTCTGCGGCTCGAGGCGGATGCGCCCGCCGTTAGCGCCGCCGCGCTTGTCGCTGCCGCGGAACGACGAGGCCGCCGCCCACGCGGTGGACACGAGCTGGGGAACCGTCAGGCCTGACTCGAGGACCTGGCCCTTGAGGAAGGCGATGTCCTCCTCGCCGATCAGCCGGTGCGTCACCGCGGGGATGGGGTCCTGCCACAGCAGCGTCTCGGCCGGGACCTCCGGGCCGAGGTACCGGACGACCGGGCCCATGTCGCGGTGGGTCAGCTTGAACCAGGCCCGGGCGAACGCGTCCGCGAACTCGGCCGGGTTCTCCAGGAAGCGCCGCGAGATCTGCTCGTAGACCGGGTCCACGCGGAGCGAGAGGTCGGTCGTCAGCATCGTCGGCGGCCGCCGGTCGGCCGGGTCCTGGGGGCCTGGCACGGTGCCGGTCCCGGCGCCGTCCTTCGGCTTCCACTGGTAGGCGTCCGCGGGGCTCTTGGTCAGCTCCCACTCATGGCCGAACAGGGTTTCCAGGAAGCTGTTGTCCCACGTCACCGGGGTAGGCGTCCAGGTGACCTCGAGACCGCTGGTGATCGCGTCGGCGCCCTTGCCGGTGCCGTAGGTGCTCTTCCACCCGAGGCCCTGCTGCTCGAGCGGCGCGGCCTCGGGGTCGGGGCCGACGTTGTCCGCCGGGCCCGCGCCGTGGGTCTTGCCGAACGTGTGGCCGCCCGCGATCAGGGCCACCGTCTCCTCGTCGTTCATGGCCATCCGGCGGAACGTCTCGCGGATGTCGCGGGCCGCGGCGAGCGGGTCCGGGTTGCCGTTCGGGCCCTCCGGGTTGACGTAGATGAGGCCCATCTGGACCGCGCCGAGGGGTTCCTCGAGCTCCCGGTCGCCGGTGTAGCGCTCGTCGTCGAGCCAGGTGGTCTCCGGGCCCCAGTAGACATCCTCGTCCGGCTCCCACGCGTCCGCGCGGCCGCCGCCGAAGCCGAAGGTCTTGAAGCCCATCGACTCCAGGGCCACGTTGCCGGTGAGGACGATGAGGTCGGCCCACGAGATCTTCTGGCCGTACTTCTTCTTGACCGGCCACAGCAGGCGGCGGGCCTTGTCGAGGCTGACGTTGTCCGGCCAGCTGTTGAGCGGCGCGAACCGCTGCTGGCCGGCCCCGCGCCACCGCGGCCGTCGCTGATGCGGTAGGTACCCGCGCTGTGCCACGCCATCCGGATCATGAGCGGGCCGTAGTTGCCGAAGTCGGCCGGCCACCAGTCCTGCGAGTTGGTCAGGACCTCCGCGATGTCCCGCTTCACCGCCGCGAGGTCGAGGGTCCTGAACGCCGCGGCGTAGTCGAAGTCCGCGCCGAGCGGGTTGGCCACGGCGGGGTTCTTGGCCAGGATCTTCAGGTTGAGGCGGTTCGGCCACCACTCAGTGTTGGCGTCCCCCATGGTGGGGTGGATGAGGCCGTGCACGACCGGGCATCCCCCGCTCTCCGTGGCCCCGGCCTCAGGGGTCGCGCCTTCGACGACTACTGGATCATGGTTTTCAGTCATGAGCATCCTTCCGGGCTAGACGGATCACGGTGCTGGGGAGTTGCGGGCGGCGGAACAGGCGGGGCACAGGCCCCAGTAGATGACCTGGGCCTCGTCGATCGAGAAGCCGCGGTCGTCAGACGCGGTCAGGCAGGGCGCCTCGCCGACCGCGCAGTCAACGTCAGCGACGGCGCCGCACGAGCGGCACACGACGTGGTGGTGATTGTCGCTGACGCGTCCTTCGAACCGGGCCGGGCTGCCGCCCGGCTCGATGCGGCGCACGAGTCCCGCCGCAGTGAGCGCGTGGAGGGCCTCGTACACGGCCTGAAGGGAGATATGGCCTATCCGGTCGCGCACCCCGGAGGTGATGGCCTCCACGCCCAGGTGGTCACCGTTCCGGACGGTTTCGAGCAGTGCGACGCGGGCCGCCGTCACCCGCAGGCCGGCCCGGCGCAGCTCCTCGGCGCTGGTCGGAGGCTGGGAGACGGGCATGCAGCCCAACCTACCTTCATAAACACGAATGATTCAAGACAACGAATCCTTGAGGTCTAGCGCCGCTGGCGCCGCACCCGGAGTTACCCGTTCCGCCGGATGAACCACTGCTGGGCCTGGTGGCCCACGCCCTGATCGAGGCCTGCCGTGCATGACCAGTTGCTGCGGAAGCGGGTGGGATCGTCGAGGTCCGGTGACTCGATGAGCTGGCCCTCGATGAGCTCGGTCACGATGAGGCCGAACCGGTGGGCCTGCAGGTAGCGCAGGAACCGGGGCGCGGACACCGGGGCGTCATCCCAGCACGCCCACGGTGCGCGGGGCCGGGCGTAGTCAGCCCACTCACCCTCGACGACGGGAGCGTGCCCGCGGTTAGCGAGGTAGCCGAACTCCGAGTCCCACGTCCCGGGCTGATGCGGCGCCGGAGGGCGGTGCTCGCTGTATTCGAGGGGCCCGTCGCCGGTGATGTGGTACCGCCACGCCCCGCTCAGCGTGCTTCCCGCGCCGATACCCTCGATCCAGAACAGGTTCGAGGCGCGCGCCCGGACGTAGTCGGCCAGGGCCTGCATCCCGATGTACCTCACGCCGTGGCACACCCCGCCGGCGCGCCAGAACGCCCAGCCGCACGCTGCGTGCTGCTCCGGCTCGTTGTAAATGTCGAACACGACGTCGGGATCCCGCCCGAAATGGGAAGCGAGGGAAGCCCAGAAGGCTTCGCTCCGGCGGGTCGGCATGGACTCCACGAGACTGTCGCCGTCGAGTTGCCACTGCAGGTTCAGCACCACGACCAGGCCGCGGGCTTCGGCGAAGCGCACTGCGGTGGTCACGGCGGCCAGGAATGCCCGGTGGACGTGACCGGTGGTGCTGACCAGGTTCGCCTGGCGGACCTGGAAGCGGACCGTGTTCGCGCACCAGTCATCCGCGGCGGCCGTGATGTCCGCCTCATCCTGGGCCAGATAGGCGGCATAGTCGGTGTGAGCGAGCCCCACGATGTTGATGCCGTAGGGGGTGTACCTGCCGGCCGGGCCCTTCACCACCGTCCCCCTGACGTGGAAGGGCCCGCGCTCGTGATGGCAGGCTGCCGCCCGGGCGCCCGCGGCCGGGCCAGCCACGGCAGACGCCACCGAGACGGTGACCACGACAGCAAGGACAGCAGACGCGCCACCCCGGCATCTCATCTGGTACCTCCGGCTCGCAGTTCCCGGTCGGGTGCGTGACACGTGCGGATGGCACCCACTCCGCTGGCTGCCGGGGGAGCAGCTGGCCGGCGAACGCCCGGCGATGCGCAAATGAATCGTAGGGGCCTGCCATCCGGCCTGGCCCGGGTACCGGGTAAACCAGCCGCGCCGGCCCGGCGTGCCATGGCCGGCCCGGCGTGCCGGCGCCGGCGCAGCGGCTACGCTGTCCGCACGGGCGGGGGTGATGGCGTTCCCGGCCCGATGACCGCCGCCGCGCAGGGTGCGTCCCCGACGGGAGTTTTGCCTTATGAGCGTCCCTGGGACGGAGCCCGCCCAGGCCGCGGAGCGCCCGGCTGCCGCTCCCGCGCCCGGGCAGGCGGGCCCGGCTGATGACCCGCGGCTGCCCTGGCAGGGAAAGCCGCGGGCCGCCGACATCCTCTGCTGGCTGGGCATCGTGGCGGGCGGCCTGTTCTACTGGCTCCTGCTCCCGCTGAGGCTGTCCCTGATCGGCACTCACCCGGTGGTGGCTGAGCTGCTGAACGGCAGCATCGAAGCCATCATCTCGGCCGCCGCGTTCGCCAGGGCCGGGCACGGGACGCTCGTGGTGGTGGTGCTGGCCGCGGTTCCGGGCCTGATGAAATTCGACGCCTTGTACTGGTGGGCGGGGCGGCTGTGGGGCGAGCGCTTCATCATGGCCATGCCCGGGAGCCGGCACGCAGCCAGGCACATGGCGCGCGTGCAGCGGGCCGGCCGCAAGGTCACCTGGCCGGCCGTGGTGGCCAGCTCCTTCCTCCCCATCCCCAGGGCGGTCGTCTTTGTCGTCGCCGGCTGGGCCGGGATGAGGCTCGCCGTCTTCCTCATCCTGGATCTGATCGGCGTCCTGCTGTGGGCGGCCTGCTCGCCGGCCTGGGATACGCGCTCGGCCATCACGCGGTGGTCGCGGCCATGACCATCTCCCGCTACAGCTGGTGGTTCACGATCGCGATCGTGGCGCTGAGCGTGCTGTCCGTGGTGCGCGCGCGGCGCCGCCAGACGGCGGTCGCGGCGGCTGCGCGAGCCCCGGCGGCCGCGGGAGCTCCGTCGGCTGCGCGAACTCCGGCGGCTGCGCGAACTCCGGCGGCTGCGGCAGACCAGAGCGGGGGATGACGTGCCGTACCACGTGCGCACCGGGCATGCCGATCCGCGGTCACTGGCCGCGGCCCGGGCTTCGACCACCCGCGGGCAGCTGGCCGCTGACATCAGGCGGCTGCTCGACATGGTCTGGCCCGTCCTGCGCGACCAGGGCGTCCGGACCGGGCACAACGTCGTCGTCTACTACCCCGGCGGCGGCGGCATGTTCACCATCGCCGCCGGTGTCGAGGTGCTCACCGATTTCGAGGACCGCGGCGAGGTCCGCCACGTGGCCACGCCGCCGGGCGACACAGCCGCGACCGAGCACTATGGCGAGTACTCGGCCATGGCCCCGGCCTACGGGGCACTGGAACGCTGGTGCCAGGACAACGGACGCCGGCCAGCCGGGGTGAACTGGGAAGTGTACGGCGACTGGGACGAGGATCCCCTCAAGTGCCGGACGGACATCTATTTCCTGCTCGAGCCTGCCGAGCACTGAGCCGGGGCGCACCTGGCCCCGGCTCGGCCATCCCTCAACCCGGTGCCAGCGCGGCCGGCCGTAGGCTGCTCGGCTCGCTGCCTGATGCCGAGGAGGCACCGGCGCATCATGAACGGGTCACCGACCTCCATCAGGATCAGCTCGGCCACAATGGCGGGCCGGGTCCACGCGTAGCGGCTGCGCAGCCGCGTGATGAGCCGGGTGCGGCCGGCGCCGTCCGGCTCGAGCAGCCAGAGCCAGGTGCCGCTGCCTTTCTCCCAGAGCATCAGCTTCCCGGGTTCGAGCCGGGCGACGCGGTAGGCGGTGTAGGGCGTCGTCTTGCCGCCCATGGGCACCGAGTCACCAGCCTGAAGACCCTGGAACTGCGGCAGGATCTGCCGGGCGCTGCGGCGGCCGAGATTGTCGAGCAGGTCGTAGCTGTAAAAGCCCGCGCGGTTCCAGCCCCATTGCACCAGCCAGGGCCACACGTCCTCGGGCCGGGCGGCGATCGTGACCGCGCGGGTGGCGTTCAGATGGGGACGCGGGCACAGGTCGTCACCGGCCATCGGCCGGCGGACCGGGGTTGCGGGGATATCCGGCGCGGGGACACTGAGAGCGTGAGCGCCGCTGATGCTGCCGCCGGGCTGGCAGCCGTATGGCTGATGCTGGTCGTGCTCACGGCGGCTGGTGCCCGTCATCGCGGGCGGCGGTGGGACCATGCCCTGGCAGGCGGGCTGCTTTCCCGGTCACATGGGTGTTGTGGTACCTGATTGACCGGCGCCCGGAACACAAGGCAGGCGGATAACCAGCCGCCAGGCCGTCCGGGCTGCCGGGGCCTGCCGCTACCGGCGTCAGATCCCCGCCATGCGCCGACTTCCGCGGGCCGGGTCGCCGTAGTCTGCTGGGGTGGCGTCGGGCAGGGTCTACCGGGAGCTGGGCGAGGCAGCCTGGGCGTGGGTTCTGGGCCAGGTCCGGGACGACAATGGCCCCTGGCTGCCCGAGGTGGTGGCAGATGATGGGCCGCCCGGCCGCGCCGGGCGGCGACCGCGACTCGGTGTACGCGGGGATCGGCGGCCTGGCCCTCGTGCTGGCCGAGATCAGCCAGTCCCGGCCGCTGAGCGGCGCCGAGCAGGCCCTGGCGGCCGGGATCGCCGCCCGGCTGTCTTCCACAGCGCCATTGCGGGACGACCCTTCGCTGTACCTCGGGCTCGGCGGTGACGTGACAGCCCTGAAACTGCTCGCCCCCGGCGGTGAGCAGGTGGCGCTGGTGCGGCTTGCCGCCCTGATGTCTCCCGCGGGGTGGAAAACCCCCCCGGAGACGGGGACCGGCTCGGGCGCGCCTGCGAACGATCTGGTCCTGGGGAATGCCGGGGTGGTCCTGGCCGCGATCTGGGCGGGCGGGAAGCATGCCCGTGGCATCGCGACGACCGGTGGTGAGGCCCTGCTGCGACAGGCTGACCGTACCGCGGGCGGCCTGGACTGGGCCATGCAGCCGGGCCGGCCGGGCAGGAGGATGCCGAACTACTCGCACGGAACGGCCGGGGTGGCGGCGGCACTGGCGATCGCCGGAGCAGAGCTGGGCCGCGACGACTTCATCGCGGCCGCGGCACAGGGCGCGCGGCACCTGCTGGCCGTGGGCTCACTCGAGGATGACGGATTCATCGTCCCGCGCACCCTGCCGGACACCCGTCCTGACCTGGAAGAGATGACCTACACCTGGTGCCACGGGCCAGCGGGAACCTCGTACCTGTTTGCTGCCCTGGCGCACGCCCGCGTGGACAGCCTGGCCGGGTTCGGGGTCACGCGGCTGCGGCAGCGGTGCCTCAACTCGATCCTGGGCTCCGGTGTGCCGCAGCGGCTGCGCCCGGGTTTCTGGGACAATGACGGCCGCTGCTGCGGCACCGCAGGGGTCGGGGACGCCCTGCTCGACGCCGCCCAGGACTGCGCCGACCCTGAGGCGGCCGGCCCGCTGCTCCAGGCGGCGCGCACCATGGCAGACGCCCTCGCCGAGCGCGCCATCCGCGACGAAGCCGGGGCACGGTGGCGCTTCCTGGAGCACCGCCAGGACCCGCCACTGCTCCCGCCCGGTACCTCGTGGATGCAGGGCGCCGCGGGAATCGCCGCCTTCCTCCTCCGCCTGGCCCGGGTCGCCGAGAACGGGCTGGGTGCCCCGGTCGTCGACCGCCCGGACCAGTGGTGGGCCATCCCCGCCCGGCTCCGTACCGCCCGCACCCGGCGGGACGACCCCCCAGCCCCATGTGCGGACAGCCTGTGATCACGGAACCGGGCCGGAAGCAGATTGTCCGGACCTGGTACTAGCGTGGTTCCCGTGAGTCGCCGGACGGCGGCAGTTCGCCTCGCTTGGGAGAAGGAGAACTGATCATGGACATCGTGCTCATCGCCGGCCTGTGGCTCGACGGATCCGCATGGGACGATGTCGTGCCCGCACTCACGGCGCTCGGCCACCGCCCGCTGCCGCTCACCCTCCCCGGGCAGGGGGCCGGATCTGCTTCCGCCACGCTCGGCGACCAGGTGGCGGCGGTGCTCGCGGCCGTTGACTCCTCGCCGGGAAAGCCCATGGTGGTAGGGCATTCTGCCGCGTGCACCCTGGCTTGGCTGGCCGCCGACGCGCGGCCGGAGAAGGTGGCCCGGGTCGCCCTCATCGGCGGCTTCCCGTCCGCCGACGGGAAGCCTTACGCCGACTTCTTCGAGCCGGAGGACGGCGTCGTGCCCTTCCCCGGCTGGGGTCCCTTCGAGGGGCCGGACTCTGCCGACCTTGACGAGCAGGCCAGGCGACACTTCGCGGCCGCCGCCATCCCTGTCCCCGAGGGCGTGACCAGGGGAGTGGTGCGCCTGGCGGACGAGCGGCGGTTCGACGTCCCGGTCGTGCTCGTGTGCCCCGAATTCACTCCGGCCCAGGCTCAGGAGTGGATCGGCGCCGGCGAGGTGCCCGAGCTCGCCAGGGCCAAGCACGTCGACTTTGCCGACATCGATTCGGGGCACTGGCCGATGATCAGCAAGCCGGCCGAACTGGCCCGCGTCCTTGCCGCGGCGGCTGGCGGGGACTGACATGACCCCGCAGCCGGCGCTGGAAGGCGCGCTGGACCAGGTCGACCAGGCTGGCGCCGTCGATCCGCGTGAGCGCTCGCGGGCTGGCCAGTTACCAGAGGTCACCGCCGGTGAGCACGTACAGGAAAGGCACCAGCGGGATAAGACTGAAGATCCCCCACGCCAGTTTCCCGACCAGCCCAAGATCCGGGCGGTCGGTGGCCAGGTCGATCCAGATCAGGACAACGGCGATGGGGTGCAGGAAACAGACAAGGAACTCAAGAAGCTTCTTCATGGGTTGAAGCTACCCGGGCCGGCGCGGCTCATCCCGGCCTGGCGGATGGCAGGAGGTGCGTGCATGGCTGTTGTCGCGCTGCGCCCGGTCGAGGACGGGGACCTGGACACCCTGTTTGAGCAGATGCGTGACCCCGAAGGCGTCCGGATGGCTGCCTTCACATCCGAGGACCCCGGCGACCGCAGCGCCTTCGACGCGCACATGGCCCGGGTGAGAAGTGCCCCGGACATCACCATGAGGGCAGTGACCTGCGACGGCCGCCTCGCGGGGAGCATCGCCAGCTTCCCCTCCGGGGGCCAGACCGAGGTCACCTACTGGATCGATCGCGCGGCCTGGGGGAAGGGCATCGCGACCCGGGCCCTGGCACTGCTGCTGGAACTGGTGACCGCCCGGCCGTTGCACGCCCGTGCCGCCAGCGACAATGCCGGCTCGCTCCGCGTCCTCCGCAAATGCGGCTTCCAGGCCATCGGGACCGAGACATCGTTCGCTGCGGCACGGGGGGAGGACATCGAGGAAACCATCCTCCGGCTGGATGCCCCCTGAATCACCGTCAGCCCGGCTGCTGGCCGGCCCTGCCCCCGGGACCTCCGGCGTGCCGGCTCGCTTACGGGCATCCGGAGTAGGGAACCTGCCCCAGGTCAGGAAAGCCCGGCAGCCGGATCACCGCGGGGCGGCCCTGCTGGTCGTAGTGGACCGCGAACTGGACCGGCAGCGGCCGAGGGCACTTGACCAGCACCTGGAAGGTGACCGAGAACCATGAGCTGGCCCCCTGCCCGAGAGTCGGGGGGAGAACGCTGCCCGGCGCCTCGCCACCGGGCAGCAGCTCCCCGCACGGCCCCCAGGCTTGCGACGTCACCCTGAGACCGCCCAGCGGAAGCACGACCTCGACCTGGCGGAGCGTGACCGCTGCCAGCGACAAGTTCGTGATCTGCAGGCCCACCTGCAGCTGGCGGCCGGTCTGCACGGAGCATTGCGCACCGGACTGGCTCAGCGGGAAGCCGCCCGCCGAGAACGGCGCGGCGGCGCCGGACGGCGAGGCCGGCGCGGTAGAGCGGGCCGGTGAGGCCGGCGCGGCGTGTTCCCCGGCGTGCCGGGCGCCGGCGGCGTAGCCAACCGCGAGGCCGGCCAGCAGCGCCACGGCCCCCAGGACGGGAGCGGCCGGCCGCGGCCACCACGGGGGCCCCGGCCTCCGGCGGCCGCCCAGTTCCAGGACATCGTCACCGGCGCCAGGCCCGTCACCGTCCGGCACGGTCATTCATCGAACCTTTTCCATCCGACAATCTCTGCCCAGGGTACGCGGGGAGCCGCAGGAGGCTGAAGGCCCCGCGGGCCGGCCCGGGCCAGGGATGATGGAAGACGGGATCAGATCAGCTTGAGCTGCTGGGCCCGGCGCACCGCCTCGCGCCGGTGAGACGCGGCCAGCTTGCGGTAGATGCTCTTGAGGTGCGTCTTCACGGTGTTGACAGAGATGTACATCTCGCTGGCCACTTCGGCGGTATTGAGCATCTCCGAGACGTGCCGCAGGACTTCCCGCTCACGTTCGGTGAGCTGCTCCACCACGACAATGGCGGGCTGGTCCGGGGGGGAGGCGTTCAGCGGGGCCGGGAGCTGATGCTGGTCCGGGGCGGGAGCCAGCAGGCGCTGGTAGCTGCGGGCTAGTTCAGGGTCACGCCTCAGCGCCTGCCCGATCCACCCGCGCTCCAGGACGAACGGCAGCCTGAGCTGCTCACGCCCGGCCAGCCGCAGTGCGGACGACAGTGAGCGATGGCCTCGCGCACGGTCTCCGCTGTCGTAGCTGAGCTGGGCATCCGCCAGCCACGCTCGCAACCGCACGGGGTCGGGTGCATGCTGGGCCGCCAGCGCGGGCGCGAGCGCGTGCCTGGCGTTGCTGGTGTCCCCGGCGGCCGCCCGGGCCCGCGCGTGCATGATCGCCGCGTCCGGCGAGCTGTTCCGGTCAATGCGCTCGGCTACCGCCAGCGCTGCCTGGGCGTTCCCGGCAGCAAGGCATGCCTGCAGCTCGACCCCCGCCAGCTTCTGCTCGAGCCAATCCGGGGCACGCCAGCCGGACCGGGCCTTGGCCAGGCACTCCGCGGTGACGTCCGCGCGTCCCTCGGCCAGGCCGGCACCTGCTGCTATCAGCCACGCCACCGTCCCGGCCAGCTTGTCCGGGCTTGCGGCAAGGGCGGCGTCTGCCTGCACGAGAAGGCTCTGCACCTCGCGCAGCTCGTGACGCTCCAGGTGTGCCAGGGCCGCTGCCACGTCGGCCGCCGGGTTCGGGCGCGGGACAGGCGGATGCGCATCGCTGGCCGTGGCGGCCGCCGCCTGCCCAGCCAGATCTGCGCAGCGGCGCAGGCCACCGCGCAAACCCTCGGCCAGCGCGAGATACCCGAGGCATTCGGCTCGCTCATGCTCGGCGCCCGCTGCCGCTGCGGCCGTCACCCCCGAATCGAGGACGCAGACCGCCTCGTCAAGATGGCCTGACCACAGCTCAGCCATCCCCCGGGCGGCGAGGAGGTGAGCGCGTATCCCAGGATGCCGGCCGGGCATGTCGCCCGGGATCATGCTGGCGAGTGCCTCTGCGTGGGCTGCGGCCGCCGCGGCCCCGGGCAGATCACCAGTCTGGCGGGAGACGGCCTGGCGGAGCATCGTGGCGGCCAGCTGGCCCGGGATCTCCAGGTCTGAGGGGAGACGCGCCAGGATGGCATCCGCGGCAGCCAGGGCGGCGACGCAGCTCTCGCGCTCACCACGGGCGAGCGACACCGCCGCGGAGACCAGGTACGGCTGGGGCCCGTCCCAGGCCCCGCTGTCCGGCATGCCGGAGAACTCGCTGGTGAGGGACGGGTCACGCTGCGGCTCGATGATCTCGATGATCGCCAGTCCGTCGATGACCATGCTGGCGGCGAGCTGCCAGTCGCCCGCTTTGGCGGCGTGCCGTACCGCGTTCGTGAGCGACCCGTTCCGCTGCCACAGGCGGGCAGCCCTGCGGTACAGATCGGGTACCCGTTCCGGGTACCTGAGCCTCAGCTTGAGGCGCAGGACCTCCGCAAACAACGGGTGGTAGCGGTACCAGCCAGATCCGATGGGCTGGATGAACGTGTTCGCGCGTGCCAGCGCTGGCAGCATCCCCGCAGCCTGCGGGTCGCCGGTCAGCTCGGCGGCGGTCTCGGGGCTGACCTGTTCCAGGATGCTCGTGCTCAGCAGGATTTCCTGGGCCTGCGGCGTCTGGGTGCTGAGAACCTCCTCCACCAGGTAGCCAGTCAGGGCACTGTCCTCGGTGACCAGTTCCTTGATGAACTGGTCAGGGTCGGGGTGAGTGTCCATGGAGATCGCCGCGAGCCGGAGGCCGGCCGCCCAGCCCTCCGTCCGCAGCGTCAGGGACTCGAGTGCATCGGCCGAAATCGCCCCGCGGTACTGGGCCATGAGCAGGCCGGCTTCGGCGACGCTGAAAGCCAGGTCGCTGGCCCGGATCTCAGCCAGCTCGCCAGCCAGCCGGTAACGGTGCAGGCGCAGCGGCGGATCCGTCCGCGAGGAGACCACCAGGCGCAGGCCGGATCCCACGTTCCGCAGCACGAAGTCCAGCCCGGTCAGGACGTCCGGCTCGGTGATCACATGAAAATCGTCGAGGACCAGGGTCGCGGGTGAGTCCTGGCCGGCCAGCGCTGACACAAGCCGCAGCAAGAACGCGTGATCGGTTCCGTTCTCCATCGGGCCCGCCGGCGGCGCCTGCGGAATGACAGCGCCGGACTGGCGCAGTGCCGCGACCACATAGGACCAGAAGGACTCCGGGCGGTTGTCGTACCAGTCCAGCGCGACCCAGGCGACGGGTCCTGGCCCGGCCGCGGCCCACAACGCCAGAGCCATCGTCTTGCCAGAGCCAGGCGGTCCCGTGACAACAGTCAGCTGACTCCACCGCGTGCCCCTCGTCAGCAGGTCCGAGATACGCGGGCGCTGCACGGCCAGGCGCGACACATCCGGCGCTGCGATCTTGGCGGCCAGAACCGGATCGGGAAGGCACCCGGCTGACAGCCCGCCGCCGGCCATCACCTGCTCGGCCACATCGGTCACCATCGGAACCACGCCCGCCCCCAGCCGTCTGCCTGACTGCCGCTCGCCCTGGGCGATCACCCGCCGGGGACGCCGGCCACCGTGCCTGGCTGCCAGCGGGGGATCTGGCTCGCACCCCCCACTGAACGCCAGCCCGGCGAGTGCGCGCATCCCACGATCAGTATGAAACGAAAAATTTGAGCAGATCAGGGCATGTGCGACCCATCGCCTTCGAGCAGCATCAGATCCCGGGAACGGGAGACCGCCTGGCTGCGCGAGGAAACCCCCAGTTTCCGGTAGGCCGAGTAAGCCTGGGACTTGACGGTGTGGTGAGAAACCGACAGCTCCTCGGCGATCTCCGGGAACGACATGTGAGTGGTCAGGAGCGGGAGCAGCCGGAGCTCAGCAGCGGTCAGGGACGACGCTCCGGGAACGCCTGCGCTGCGTTCCCGCGACAGCCGCCCGCGCAGTTCCCGGGCCTCGCCGGCCAGGTTGCCGAGGCCGGGCCGCCGCCGGAGCAGCTCATCGATCTCCTGCATCAGCGTCCTGGCCCCCGCGATGTCCGCGAGCGCGAGGTGGACGCGGGCGAGCTCGATCCGGGCCTGGACGGCCAGCTGGGGCATCGCATAGGTCAGCAGGTGCCGCAGGCGCTGGGCGCTGACGAGCTTCTGGCGTGCCGCGGCGGTGTCTGCGCGGCGCAGGGCCTGGCGGCCCTGCGCCGCGCAGATCAGCGGAGTCGCGTAGCTCTCCTCAATCCCGGCCTGGCGCAGCACGGTGCCTGCCTGATCCGCAAGCGCCTCGGCCCGGCCCCAGTGACCGTGCGCCATCGCCACCAGCGAGCGCTCGCACAACGACACGGCCAGGGTCTCGTGCGCGCCGGCCCGCTCCCCGGCGCTGACGGCATCCTCGAAGGAGGCGTCGCCACCGTCACGGTCACCGGAAAGGACCTGCGCGACACCCCGGTAGAGTGCTGGCGCCGGGGTCACGATGCCCTCCGCGGCACACCTGCGCGCAGCCTCATCGGCATCGGCGCGCATCCGCTCAATTCCCCCGCGGCACATGAGGGCGCGGAGTATGGCGGCGTGCGCCTCGGCGTGCGGGGCGTGGACCTGCCCCTGCTCCCCATGCTGCCAGCGATCGACCACGTCCGCCCATCGCTCAGCCTCGGCCGGGCGCCCCGTCAAGGCGAAAAACAGCCCAGCCAGCACGGCGGCCATCGGGTGTCCCTCGATCCCGCCCCGATCCTCCAGCCACCGGAACCACCTCTGGATGGTGGTGAACTGGCCCCGCCGGTGCGCCGGGACCCCGAGTTTCTCCACCAGGCGGGCGGCCGTATCCACATCCCCGGCCGCGATCGAGTACTCCAGCGCTTCCTCGGGCAGGCCGTTGCGCAGGCACCAGCGGGCCGCGCGGCGCCGCAACGCGGGCGCCGCGCCAGGCTCCTGGCGGTGCAGCTGCGCGAGGAGCATGTCCCGGAAAAGGTGATGGTAGCGGTACCACTCACCGGACCGGTCGAGCGGCACGAGCAGCATGTTCGACCCGGCGAGGTCCGCCAGGATCGCGCCGGCCCCCGGCGTGGACAGCACGGCCTCGCACAGCGGGCCGGACATGCGCTCCAGCACCGCGGTCCGGGTCAGGAACACCCGTTGCCGCCGGGAGATCCGGGCCAGGAATTCTGACTCCACGTAGTCGCTCACGAACCGGTCATCCCCGCTGAAGGAGACCGCCGCGCCTCCGACCAGGCCGCCTTCCCTGAGATACAGCGCCGCGAGATAGAGCCCGACCGGCCACCCTTCGGTCCGCCGGTGCAGTTCCGTTATCTCATCCTCATCCAGCACGGCGCCGGCATTAGCCAGGAGCGCCGAAGCCTCCTCGCGGGTGAGTGACAGCTGGCCCGGCCCGATCTCCAGGAGCCGGCCCTCGGCCCGGAGGCGCGGAATCCGGAGCGGCGGCTCAGCCCGGCCGGCCAGCACCAGCCGCGAGCCTTCCGGCACATGATCGGCCAGCGCGGACAGCGCGGCCTGGCACTCACGGTTACGCAAGATGTGCACGTCATCCAGAACCAGGACCACTGGCGAGGTCATCGACGCGAAAGCCGATCCCAGCCGGGGCACGACTGCGCCGGGCACGGAGGTTCCCGGAGACGCCAGCGCGTCGAAAACCCGCCCGCCGATTGGCTCCACCGCGTTGAGTGCCGCGGCCACGTACGTGAGCAGGATCTTGGGGTCGTTGTCCGGCTCCGTGACCGACACCCACGAGAAAGCCTGGCCGCTGCGCTCGGCCCACTGTGACAGCAGCGTGGTCTTCCCGTAGCCTGGCGGCGCGACCACCGAGACGATCCGGTGCGCGTTCCCATCGGCTAGCTGCCCGAGAAGAGAAGACCGGCCCACCGTCCCCGGCCGGACCAGGGGACGCAGAAGCTTAGACACAGTGAGGTCATCCACTGGCCGGCGGGCCGCGCCTAGCGCAGATCGCGGCAGCGTTGGCGTAACCACAGCATCGCAGCCGGCCAAGAGCCGTACTCCACGATGACCCCCCGGGAGCGCTCGACGATCAGCGCGGCGCAGCTCACAAGTTCGCATCCAGCCACGAAACTCTATGCCGCCGGGACCAAGGCAAGCAAGACCACCTGAACCGCGGAACCGCGGAACCTTTCGGTCTGCGGCATGGAATTGTTCTTGGCTGTGCCCGCCGCGTATCCGCCGCGGCATTCCCGGCCAATCCCCGGCAATTCCAGGGAGCCGTTGACCGGGCCCTGGCCGCTCAGCTTCGCGCTCAGGCATGTGATTCACGCGGGCGCTGTCAGTAAGCGCCCGGCGTGCCAGCGGCCCGTCGCACGAGCCCTAGGGTGGCCAGCATGGCCGTCGTGTTCGCTCTGCTCGCCGCCCTGTCGAACGCGGCCAGTGTCAGCACCCAGCACATCGCCAGCACAGCGGCCCCGAGCCGGTCGTCGGGCTGGCGGGTGGTCCTGTCCCTGTTCCGCAATCCGCTGTGGCTTTTCGGCTGGGTAGCCCTGGCCGCGGCATTCCTGTTCCAGGCGCTCGCCCTGCACGATGGGCTCGTTTCGGTCGTGCAGCCGCTCCTGGTCACCGAACTCGTGTTCGCGCTCGTGCTGCGCCAGTTCTGGATTCATCAGTCCATCCGCTGGATCACCTGGGTGGCCGCCGCTTTGACCTGCGCTGGCCTGGCCGTGTTCATCGTCGCCGGGGAACCTCAAGGCGGTCATCCCACCCCGACGAGCCAGCACTGGATCGTGGCCGCGGTGGCCTGCGGCGCCGGCGCCGCCGTCCTGGCCGCCGCGGCGCAGCGGGGATCCCCCGGCCGGCGCGCGGCCCTGTATGCCGCGGCAGCGGGGACCATCTGGGCACTCGAGGCGACGGTCATCAAGGCCGCGACGGACACCCTCACCCAGTTCGGCGTGGCCGGAATGTTCACCCGCTGGCCTGTGTATGCCCTGGCCCTGGGGGGTGCGGCAGGCACCTTCCTGCAGCAGGTGGCGCTGCACGTCGGGCCGCTGCGGATTTCCCAGCCGTTCCTGGTGATCGTCAACCCCATCGTCAGCATCGCCCTGAGCGTGTGGCTGTTCGACGAGCGGTTCAAGCCTGACGCCGTGGTACTGGCTGTGGCGGCGATCGCCTTCGCGGTCATGTGTGTCGGGGTCGTCTTCCTGACCCAGACCGCTCCGGCGACCATGAAACCCGATATCGGTGAATGACGAACCCGCACCGGGGTGCCGGCGGCCGCGCTGCCGGCCCGGCCCGTGAAGCGGGTCATCTGGCTGAGGCCGGTATCAGGCAGCCGGTGCGCTGCTCTGTGTCAGTGACTGGTACTGGACTGGCGCGCGGGATCGACCGGATCAGGCCGCAGGGCCATGCGTGCCACGAGAGAGGAGCACAGACATGGCGGATCAGATCTGGCAGTTCCGGGCCTTCCCGGCCCCGGATGGGGAGGCGGCGGCCGTCACGTTCCTGAACGAGCCCCTCCGGCAGGGTCGCGGCGAGGCGAGCGCGACACTGCGTAGTGATGGCACGGCGGGGCTGCTCTGGCTGGAGCCCGGCAGCCTGGGGGAGGGCACCGAGCAGACCTGGCAGTTCCAGGAGTTCCCGGGCCCGGACGGGGAGGCGGCGGCCGTCAAGTTCCTGAACGAGCCCCTCCGGCAGGGACGCGGCGAGGCGACCGCGACACTGCGCGATAATGGCACGGCGGGGCTGCTCTGGCTGGAGCCCGGCAGCCTGGGGGAGGGCACCGAGCAGACCTGGCAGTTCCAGGAGTTCCCGGCCCCCGGCGGGGAGGCGGCGGCCGTCAGCTTCCTGAACGAGCCCGCCCGGCAGGGGCCCGGGGAGGCGACCGTGACCCCCCGCAGCAACGGCAGTGTCGGGCTGCTCTGGCTGGAACCCGGCAGCCTCGGTGACGCCACCGCGCCGTCCTGGCAGTACAAGGACTTCCCCGGCCCTGACGGCGAGCAGGCCGCCCTGGCGTTCCTGAACGCCTCCCCCCGGCAGGGCGCCGGGGAGGTCAGCGGGTACGTGCGCACCGACGGCTCCGCCGTGATCGTCTACCTCGAGCCGGGATCTGGCTGATCCCGCTGGCCAGCGGCAGCTGCTGCCGACGTCCTGTCCGGCGCTGTCCTGTCCGGCGCTGCCCTGCCCGGCCCTGGCCGGTCAGGGCAGCGCCGTCACTGGCGCTCCCGGGGCTACCTGGCCGGGTGGGCCATCGTGTCGAGCACTGCGGCGGCGGCCAGGATCAGTACGTCGTTTTCCCCCGGCGCCACTTCGACCCCGTACGTGTCGCGGACCCGGAACCACCGCTTGGAGACTTCAGCGACCTTCGCGTCATCCCGCTCGATCCGGTACTCGTGGTCCACGATGTTGCCCTGGACGTGCAGGTCCGGGCCGTCTTCGATCTTGACGACCCACCGCTCTCGCAGCGGCGTGACCATCGCTTTCTTGACGATGGCGATCTTGTTGCCGTCCGGTCCCTCGATCTCCATGCTGTCCTTGATGCGCAGCATCCGTTCCTGGATCTTGCACAATTCCCGCCCGTCCATGTCCTCGAACAGGATGGTCTTGCGGATCCGGAGGGCCTTGCCGTCCAGCCTGAACACGCGCTCGCCGCGGTCGTTTTCGATCACGTAGTCGTCGCCGATGGACAGCATGCGCTGGCGCATCTGGTAGCGCGTGGCTGCCTGGTCAAAATTTCGCTCCTGCCGCCTTTTTCTGCCGAACAATGCCTTAGCCCCGATCGTCCGTATTGCCGGTTCGCGATAACCGGCCCAGTATCCGCCGGGCTTGCGGGATGCACATCACCCGTTCCGGGCTGCGCTGGCGCGGGGCCTCTTCGAGTGCCCAGGCCTACTGCGCTGCCCGCGGCGGCAGCTGCCGGCGGGAGTGCTTCTGGTGCCGTGAGTCGAGCACCTGGGCCCCGGCTACCAGCAAGGCCACGGAGTAGAAGGGCACGAACACGAAAAGCGCGTAACTGCCGGTCAGGTACGTCGCCACCACCAGCGTGGCCAGGGCGATGGCCACGGATACGGCCGCCTTGGCGGCATTGTTCATCGGCGGCCGGGGGCCCGGGCGGGCGGGCTTGCACAGCGGCGGGGCGTCGGTCAGTCCGGCCGGGATGTCGGCGGCGACCCTGGCCAGTTCCGCGTAGGTCCGCGAGGCGAACGTCTGGCCCACGCGCAGGTCCAGTTCGTCCTTGGTCAGCCGGCCCTGGACAAATGCGGCCTTGAGCCTGTCGATCACGTGCTCGCGGTCGGCGTGGGACGCACGCAGGCGGCCGCGGGCGGCTGCTGCCTTCCCGTCTCCCGGTCCCGCTGCCACCGTCGCCTCCGTACTGGGGTAATGCCATCAAGCGTAATGCGGTTGCCCTCCGATGGACATCCGTTCCGGTGCGGGATATGGACTCGTGTGCCGGCGCGGGATAATGAATCCATGACAAGCGGGCCTATCCGGTGCGGTCACTGCGGCCAGGCGAACCGGGTGCCGGCCGCGGCGGCCGGGACGCCCCGCTGCGGCAAGTGCCATCAGCCGCTGCCGTGGATCGCCGACGCCGACGACACAACCTTCGATGAGATCGCGGTGGCCGCTAAGATCCCGGTCATCGTCGATTTGTGGGCGCCCTGGTGCGGGCCCTGCCGTATGGTCAGCCCCGCGCTTGAGCAGCTGGCCCGTGACCTGGCAGGCCAGGTGAAGCTGGTCAAAGTGAACGTGGACGTCTCACCGCGGATCTCGCAGCGGTTCGAGGCCCAGGCCATCCCGACCCTGCTGGTGCTGCGCGGCGGGAGGGTGGCGGCCCGGCAGACAGGCGCCGCCCCCCTGCCTGCCTTGCGGGCCTGGGTCGACAGCGCGCTCGACACGCCCGCTCCCTGAATGCCCGGCGCGGCCGGAGGCCTGAATGCCCGGCGCGGCCGGCGGAATCGTCCGGGCGCTAGGGTGAAAGCCGTGCCCGACTTCGATCCCCGCACGCCGTCCATCGCCCGGGTCTACGACTACCTGCTGAATGGGAAGGATCATTTCGCTGCCGACCGGGAGGTAGCGCAGCGGCTGCTGGCCATCGCCCCGCTGACGGCCGAGGTAACGCGGGAGAACAGGCAGTTCCTGGCCCGGGCCGTGACGTGGGCGGCGAACCGGGGCATCAGCCAGTTCATCGACCTGGGCTGCGGCATGCCGACCGCGCCGAGCACGCACGAGACGGCCCAGGCCATCACCACGGGCGCGCGGGTGGCCTACGTCGACAACGACGCGGTGGTGCTCAGTCACCTGCGGGCGCTGGCCGCCCAGGGTAATCCCGGCGTGACCGTGGTGGACGGCGATGTGCGCGAGGCGGACATGATCCTGGGCGCCGTCGCCGCGGGCATCGACCTGGCTGCGCCGGCCTGCCTCATGATGGGGTTCCTGCTGCACTTCTTCACGCCTGGCGCCGCGCGGGATCTGGTGGCCGGGTACGCCGCGGCGCTCGCACCCGGGAGCTACGTCGTGCTGTCCGCCGGGCGCGGCGACAGCGACCGGGCGGACACGGGCTTCGGCGCCTATTCGGCCGGGGCGACGCGGGTGTACAACCACTCGGTGCCGGAGTTCGCCAGCTTCTTCGGCCCCCTGGAACTGGTCCCGCCAGGCGTGGCTGACGCCCGGGAGTGGCGCCCGGGCTGGGAGCAGCCCGTGCACCTCCCGCCCCGCGAAGGCCAGGTCATCGTTGGCGTCGCCCGCACCGGCTAGGCAATTGGCGTGATGCGCGTCAGTACGGCCTCGGTCAAGGCAGGGTCGTGCTGCTCCTGCCACTGCACAATGCGCCCCGCACCGATAGGTCGATAATCGGACCAACTCAATCTATACTTCTGACTATGACGATCGCTTCGACGCCGGTGCCACTGTCCGAGGCCAAGGCCCGGCTGTCCGAGCTGGCCAGGCGGGTGCGCCTGCAGCATGAGCGGATTACCCTGACGCGCAACGGCGAGGCTGAGGCTGTCCTGCTGTCCGTGGACGACCTCGAGGGACTGGAGATGACCCTGGAAATCCTCGGCGACAGCCAGGCCGTCGCGCGTATCTCGGAGAGCCTGGCTGCGCTGGGCCGTGGCGAGTCCGGTGCTGATCTGGCCACCGTCCGCCAGGACCTGGCCCGGCGCCGTGCCACCGGCCGCTGACAGCGGACCTGCCGGGCGGTATGAGATCCGGTTCCAGCGCCCCGCGCGGCGCGCGGTCTCCGAGCGCCTCCCGGAACTGGTGGCCGCGGCGGTCCTGGAGTTCTGCGATGCTGCGCTGGCGGTCAACCCGCACCGTGTAGGCAAGCCGCTGTTCGGGCCTCTGGCCGGCTGCCACGGTGCCCGCCGGGGAACCTACCGGATCGTCTACCGCATCGAGGAAGGCACGCGCACCGTGCACATCCTTGACATCGAGCACAGAGCCGAGATCTACCACCGCACAGACCGCAGCTACAGTAGCGGCGTTCCTGGTGGCCGAGGGGGTGGTCGAGGACATCAGCCACGAGGGCCTGCGGCCCGCTCTCTATTGGGCTTCGGTGTCGAATCCGGCCCCGCTGTTCGTGGACATGGTGAGCGGTGCACAGGGCACCGCCGCCAACTAGAAGGAACCAGCCATGTCCACCGTTACCACCTCCCCCGAAATCACCGTCGAGCACGCCCCGTCCCGGTTGACCAGGACGCTGCCGCGCACCACGGTCTCGGCCGGTGTCCTGGCCGCCGCGGTCACGACCGCCGGTGCGGTTGCCCTGCGGGCCGCCGGGGTCCCGCTGGCCGTACACGGCAAGATCCCACTCGCCGGCTTCGCCCAGATCACCTTCATCGCCGCCGTCATCGGCGGTGTGCTCCTGGCCGTGCTGAACCGGCGCAGCTCCACCCCGCGCCGGCGGTTCGTCCAGGTAACCATCGGCCTGACGGCGGTTTCCTGCGTTCTCCCGGCGGCGTTCGCAGACACGACCGCCAGTAAGGTCGCCCTGGTTGGACTCCACCTGGCCGCCGCGGCGATCATTGTCCCGGTGCTCGCACGACGCGCCGGGTGACCCGAGACCGACCGCTGTCAAAGGAGCAATCAACATGCCGCAGTACCTGATCTCCGTGTGGCACGACGAAACGTTCGAGGTCGACTTCTCCACCCCCGACGCGCAGCGCCAGGTCGCGCAGGTGGACGCGTTCAACAACGAACTGCAACAGGCAGGCGCCTGGGTGTTCGCCGCCGGCCTGCACCCCGCATCTTCGGCCACGGTCGTGCGATCCTCCGGAGGCGATATATCGATGACCGACGGGCCCTACGCCGAAACCAAAGAGCAGATGGGCGGCTTCTGGGTCATCGACGCCACCGATCTCGACGCCGCCCTCGAATGGGCCGGCAAGGCAGCTGCTGCCTGCGAGGGACCGGTTGAGGTCCGGCCCGCACAAGGATGACCGACGCGCTGGAGGAGGTCTTCCGGCGCGAAGCCAGCCGCTGCACCGCCACCTTGATCCGCGTCCTCGGCGACATCGACCTCGCCGAGGACGCGGTGGCGGAAGCGTTCGCCATCGCCGTCGAGCGGTGGCCGAAGACCGGGATACCGCCCAACCCGGGCGGCTGGATCACCACGACCGCCCGCAACCGCGCCATCGACCGGCTCAGGCGCGAATCCACCCGCAGCGAGCGTCATCTCGCGGCCCATCGACTCCACACCGACAGCATGGATCCTGACTACGATCCCGAACTCGACAAGCTCGACGATTTCGTCGATGTCGTTCCTGACGACCAGCTCCGGCTCATGTTCCTGTGCGCGCACCCCGCCCTTGGCGCCGATGCGCAGGTCGCTCTCATCCTGCGGCTTCTCACCGCCCTCGAGACCACGGAGATCGCCAGGGCGTTTGTGGTGCCTGAGGCGACGATGGCGCAACGTATCGTCCGGGCCAAGCGCAAACTGCACGACAATCACGCCTCCTACCGCATACCCCGCGCCGCGGAGCTCCCGGACCGGCTCCACGCGGTCCTCACCGCCATCTACCTGATCTACACCGAAGGTCACACCGCCACATCGGGAAAGAGCCTGACGAGAACCGATCTATCGGCCGAAGCCGTCCGGCTCGGGCAAACCCTCATCGAGCTGATGCCCGACGAACCGGAGGTCACCGGCCTCCTCGCCCTGATGCTGCTCACCGAGTCCCGCCGTCCTGCCCGCAGCAGCAACAGCGGGACCATGGTGCGCCTCGCCGACCAGGACCGCTCTCGCTGGGACCCGGCACTGATCACCGAAGGCCACGAGCTCGTGCGCGCTTGCCTTCGCCGCAACCAGCCCGGACCGTTCCAGATTCAGGCAGCGATAGCCGCGGTGCACGCCGCCGCCCCCACCGCCGAAGCCACTGACTGGTCCCAGATCATCGCCCTGTACGACCAGCTCTACGCCCTGCGCCCCCACCCTGTTGTTGCCCTGAACCGGTCGGTGGCCATCGCGGAGCTCCACGGCCCTGCCGAGGGCCTCGCCGCGCTCGCCGAGATCGACACCGCCCCGCTCGGCAACTACCAGCCATACCATGCCGCCCGCGCCGGCCTTCTCGCACGAGCAGGCCGCCGCGACGAGGCACTCAGCGCGTTCGACCGGGCCATCGAACTCACTACGAACACGGTCGAACGCGACTTCCTCGTGCGCCAACGTGCCGCTCTCTGAGAAGAGGGCTGCAGCCCGGAACTTTTCAGGCGCTCCGGTGTCGATTGGGAGCTCTCCGTTCGTGGAAAGGGTGAGTGGCGAGCAGGTCGCCGCCGATACCGAAAGGAGCCACTAACAATGGGAACGATCAAAGTGCACGAGTTCAAGGCCTGGTCAGCCCGGACGGCTGCGGAGGACCCCGGTGCCCCGTTCACGAATGATTCCACCAAGTATGTCGTTTCCTCTACCCTGAAAGCAGGAACCTGGCAGAACTCCGAGATACTCGGCCCCTACAATCCCGACGGTATCCGCCGGGTCAAAGGTGGAGTCGATGGTGGCATCTATGTAAGCGGCAGCGGAACGCTTGTGCGGTCCCTGATCGCTGACGGTTTGATCGACGAGCTGCACCTGTTCGTCTACCCCCTCACCCGAGGTGGAGGACCTCACCTCTTCCACGACGACCCGCCCACGAAATGGTCGCTGACTCGAAGCGTGACTTACGACAACGGAGCGCTCTACCTCGTCTACAAGGCGGCCGCTTCATAACACCTAAACCAATCCGGCTGACAGCGGCGACGCACCACAGATCTCAAAGAGCAGACAACCCGCAGCCTGTTGCGTAGTCGGCCACCTATGAAACAAGCCGCCCGCCACCGGGGACCGTCACGGCACCTGCCCGGGCAGCCCTGCCCGGCCTTTCGCGAAGGAGAACCCGATGACCACCGAACTGAACCACACCATCGTCCCCGCCCGCGACCCGGAAGCCTCGGCGCAGTTCCTCGCCGATATCCTCGGCCTTCAGGTCGGCGCGCCGGTGGCGCACTTCACGCCCGTCACGCTGGCCAACCACGTCACGCTGGATTACGACCGCGCCGACCAAGTAGACGAGCACCACTACGCGTTCCTAGTCAGCGAACAAGAATTCGACGCCGCCTTCGGCCGCATCGTCGAACGCGGCGTCACCTACTACGCCGACCCCGCCTGCCGTCAGGACGGCCAGATCTACCACGGTACCTCCGGCAATCGCGGCGCCTACTTCCGAGATCCCGATGGGCACCTGATGGAGATCCTCACCCCGGACTCCTGAACGCAGCCACGGTGATGGGGCGCGGGCTCGCCCCCGCGCCCCATCACCGTGCCGGTACATGCCAGGGCGGGCCGGTAGGAGATACCCAGCAGTTCAAGGCGGCCGGCAAGCGGCCTAACTGGCCGCCGGCCTGCTGGTCAGGCGTCCCGGCGGATCAGCACGACAGCGGTCACGGCCAGCGCGATGGCCGCGAGGGCGATGAAGACGCCAGTCTCGATGCCCTGGAACGGCCAGAACCGGCTGGCGGGCTGGTAAGTGATGAAGGAGCGGAATCCGGTGAGCGCCGCCCGGCAGGCTGAGGTCAGGCTCCCGGTGGGGTTGGCCAGCCGGGCGCAGGCCCTGGGCAGGGAGCTGACCGGCACCCCGAAGGCCGCCGGCTGGTCCTGCGGGGGCGCCATCAGCTGGCCGCCCGGGTTGCGCGTGCCCTGGCTGATCAGCCAGTACGAGCCGGTCAGCCGGGGCACGGCGGTCAGGCTGCGGGTGATGGTGACCGCGCTCAGGTAGTGCGGGCGCAGCCAGAGCGTCACCGCGATGCGGGCCGCGATGAATCCGCCCAGAGTGACCGCCATCGCGGGCACGGTCCGGCGGATCAGGGCGCCCGCGCAGATGCCCAGCGCCATGGCGAACACCGCGTAGGCCACCGGCACCAGGTACAGGACGTCGAACCGGCCAGGGTAGAACTCGCTGCCGTGCTCGGCGTTGGTCGGGCTGGCCCACCAGGTGGTCACGGCGGCGATGACGGCGCCCCAGGCCGCCGCGGCGAGCAGCAGCCAGCCGCCCTTGACCGCGAGCCAGCGAGCCCGGGTGATGCCCTGCGTCCAGGCGAACTGGGTGGTGCCGGCCTCGAACTCGGCGGCCACCATGGGGGCGCCGAGGAACAGCCCGGCGAGGACCGGCGTGGCCAGCAGGATGAGGCTCACGAAACCGACCGTGGGGCCGCCGGTGAACAACCCGCCCCCGATTGAGCAGTTCACGCTGGTCGGACCGCTGTGGGTGGGGGCCGCGCATTCGGTGATGATGGTGTGGTACTGCGAGACGAGCCGCAGGCCGGTGAGCAGAAGCAGCAGGCAGAGCGCGGCCAGGATGGCGGTGCCCACGGCGAACTGGGCCCGGTACTGCCGCCAGGTGAGCCAGGTCATTGTTCCTCTCCAACCGGGGTCAGGCGGGATATCGCGGGCGCGGCGTCCTGGCCCATGTAGGCCAGCACCATCTCTTCGAGCCCGACTTCGGAGCGTTCCCACGCCGGGTCGATGACGGGGGCGTTGCCGCGGATGAGCAGCGTGGTCTGCCGGGGGGTGTGCACGGCCTGCACGATGGTGTGCGTCCTGGCGATCGCAGTGGTGTCTTTGCGCGGTCCCACCAGGACGCGGTGCTCGGCCAGCAGCGCGTCGATCTCGCCGCAGAGCTGCACGCGGGACGCGGACAGCAGGATGAGGTAGTTGACGACCCGCTCCATGTCCGCGACCAGGTGCGAGGACAGCACGACGGTCAGCCCGCTGTCGGCGACGGCGTCGGCCATGGTGGCCAGGAAATGCCGCCGGGCCAGCGGGTCCAGCGCGGCGACGGGTTCGTCCAGCAGCATCAGCCGGGGCTTCTTGGCCAGCGCGAGCGTCAGCGCGAGCTGGGCTCGCTGGCCCCCGGACAGCGAGCCCGCCGCGCGGTCCAGCGGGATATTCAGTGACTTCAGCCGGTCGCGCACCAGTGTCGCGTCCCAGCGGCGGTTCAGGTGCGCGCCGATGCTGATGTGGTCCTCGGCGGTGAACCGCCGGTACAGCGGGATCTCCTGGGCCAGGAAGCCGACCTCGGCCAGCCAGGCCGGGTCCTGGCGGGGCCTGCCGCCCAGCACTGACATCTCACCGGCGGTCGGCCGGGCCAGCCCGGACAGCAGCCGCAGCAGCGTGGTCTTGCCCGCGCCGTTCGGGCCGATCAGCGCGCATATGCGACCCTCGGGCACGGTGACGTCGCAGTCGCTCAGCGCGGTGACCCGGCGGAACTGCTTGACCAGTCCCCGGGTCTGGATGACCGTGGTCATGCGATCTCCTCCTCGGGTGCTGCCTGCAGCGTGAGATGCAGCAGCGATTCGATCGACTCATCGTCGAGTCCGGCCTCGCGGGCGTCCCGTACCCACCGGGCCAGGCTGCGGCCAAGCCGGGAGTGCGTGCCGGGCGGTGGCCCCGGCGGCAGGCTCAGCACGAACGTGCCGTGCCCGGCCCGGGCCTGGATCAGGCCCTCGCGTTCCAGGTCGCGGTAGGCCTTGAGCACCGTGTTGGGATTGACGGCTGTCGCCGCGACGGCCTCGCGCACCGTGGGCAGCTTGTCGCCCACGTCCAGCACGCCCATCCGCAGCGCCTGCCGGACCTGCTGTGCGATCTGCAGGTAGGGCGGCACTGCCGACCGGCCATCGATGCGGAAATTGATCATGTTCTGCATCCCTAATGTCTTAGCTGGCTAAGACATTAGGCCTTAACGAGCCTGCCGTCAACGTGCGGGTCCTGGTGGCCGCGGCCAGCGGGCACGATCGCCGCTGGGCTGGGCTGGGCTGGGCTGGGCTGGGCTGGGCTCGGCTCGGCTGGGCGGGATCGCTCGCGTGATCCCGCGGGCCCGCGTATCCCGGCATGCCGTACGGCACGGCGGGCACGTTCTTTACCGCCCGTTCAAAGCTTCTTGTACATGATAAGAAGGCCAATGTATCCATGCGCCGGGTGACGAAACCCTTCCGGCACAGTGGCCAGGGTCTGAAAGCCGAAAGAGCGCCACAAGCGGATCGCCGGCGTATTCGTCTCGGCCACCGCATTGAACTGCATCGCCCGGTAACCGTCTTCGCGCGCCTGGTCAAGCGCGGGCCGGCAAAGGGCTCGCCCCACGCCCTCCTGCTGCCGGGCCGGGTGGACGACGAATCCCGCGTTAGCGACATGAGAGCGCCCGCTTATGCCTACCTGGCTGGTCGTCCTGGGTACCATCCTGCGCGGCCCTGGCCACCAGTGCGAGGCGGCGCTGATGGCATGCTCAAAGCCACGGCTGGCGGGCCGGGGGCCCTCGCGATCAGCCTTCGTTTTCTGGCCATAGCCGGATGCTGAGCCGGGCCGCGTCGAGGATAGCCTGCGCATCGATCCTGGCCCGGGATTCAGCAATGCCGAAGGCCGGCCATTCGCAGACGAACTCCAGCGGCCCGGCAGGAGGCAGCGGCCAGGTCCACCATCGGGAGACGAAAGAGTGCGGCCCGCCGCCGCCGGCGAACGGGTACAGGACGGGGCCCGCTGGCTCGGAATCGCGGTCCGGCCTGCCGGCGCCAGGGCCCCCGGCGGCCTTGCCGCCGTCGGAGAACTGCAGGCCGAACCTGAAGGAGCGGCGGGACGCCGCCAGGTCACGCGGCCCGCCGGGCAGGTGCTCCTCAGGGTGCTCGGTGCTGGGCCGGATCCGCGCGGTCAGGAAGATCTCGACCCCGGCGGAGAAAGCTGACAGCCCGGTGACCGCCACCGCGACCTGGCTGGTCCGCGCAAGCATCACGGTGTCGATCGGGACGATGCCAGGGAGTTCGGCCTCCGGCGGCTCCCAGGGATGGTGTGTCCGCGGAGGTGCCGGCCCGGGCGCCGGCAAGTCGTCAAAGAAGCCCATGCGGACATTGTCGTCTCGCGCCCCGCGGCGGGCCATGGGGCAGCACCCCCATCCGGGGTGGGCCTAGGTCTACCCACTGCCCGGCGGCGGCCCGCAGCAGCATCCGGTCATCGCTGCCGCTGCCGGAGCCGGCGGTTCTTGATCCGGTTGCCGCAGGTGGCCATGTCACACCAGGCTCCTGCCCCGCTGTGGGAGCGGTCGTAGAAGGCCCACTGGCAGTCCGGGTTCCCGCAGGCCTTGAGCCGCTGCCAGGTGCCATCGCGCTGAGCGTCCCGGATGTGCAGGAGCAGCGTGAGCAGGTCCGCGCCCGGCCGGCCGGCGGGGGCCGGGCCGAAACTGACCTGCCCGTCCGGGCTGACCTGCAGCGCGAGCCGGGAGGCATCGGCCAGGGCCTGCAGCGGCAGCAGGGCGTCCGGCGGGGGCGGGGGGCCGCCGCCGTTGGCGATCAGCATCGCGCGGATGCCCTCGCGGACGCCACGGGCGATGTGCAGCTCGGCCGGGTCCGGTGGGCGCCCGGCGCTCCACAGTCCGGCCCCGGCCAGCCAGGTGCGGGCGGCCGCGGGATCGAGCAGCAGGTCGGAGCCGCGATCGCCATCCCAGGTGTTGACGAACGACTGCACTAGCAGCAGCGGCATCGGGGCCGGCTTGGTCTCCTCGCCGGGCACCCACGAAGGAACGGTCACACCCTGCAGCGTACCACAGCGTGACCATCTAAGTCGTTTGACCGGTCTCAGCGTGACCTCTAAACTGGCTTTACCAGTCACCCATGAAGACCAGGTGCTGCGACCCGCAGCCGGCCTGGGCGATCGGAGGTGCAGGTCATGGTGATCCTGCTGGGGCTCGCCGCCGCCGTGCTGTATGGCAGCGGTGACTTCCTCGGCGGCCTGGCGGCCCGCCGGGCGCACGTGCTGGCAGTGCTCATCCTGGCCGAAGGCGCTGGGGCCGCCGTCGCGCTCACAGCCGCAGCCGTGTCGCCAGGCTCGCCCAGCCCGGCCGGCCTGGCCTGGGGGATCGGCGCCGGCGTGATCGGCGGCCTCGGGCTGATGATCTTCTACATCGGCCTGGCGGCGGGCCCGATGAGCGTCGTCGCGCCGGTATCCGGGCTGGTATCCACGATCCTGCCGGTCGCGGTGGCGCTCGCTGACGGCGAGCGGCCCGGAGCCGGCGTTTACGCCGGCGCGCTGCTCTGCCTGGTCGCCATCGTGCTGGCCAGCTCGGCCGGGCAGGCCAGCGCGGCGCGCCGGCACGCCCGCCCCGGCCGGGCCATTGCCTACGGCATCGCCGCAGGCATCCCGTTTGGCCTGTTCTTCCTCCTCATCCGTAACGCCGGGCAGACCGGGGAACTATGGCCGGTGGCGGCGGCGCGGATCGGCGAGCTGGTGGTCGTCCTGGCCGCCGCAGCCGTGCTGCGGCCCGGCCTGCGGCTGCGCCGTGCGGGCGGCAGGCTGATGCTGGTAGCGGCCGGCGCAGGCGTGATCGATGTCGTCGCGAACATCTGCTACGTGGCGGCCACCAGGACCGGCATGTTCGGCCTGGCCGTCGTGCTGGCCTCGCTCTACCCCGGGATCACCGTGCTGCTGGCCAGGGTGGTACTCGGCGAACGGCTGCGCTGGGTACAGCGGGCCGGCCTCGGGCTCGCCGCGATTGGCATCCTGCTCGTCGCAGCATGAGCCCCGGCCTGGCACCGCCTCCGGTTCCTACCGGGAACTCACCCTGATGCAGATCTTGGCCCCGCCGCCAAGGATGCCTTTCTGCCCCGCAGTGCTGGGCAGGGGCATGAGTGCTTCCAGCGAGGCGCCGTCGGCGGTGAATGTGAGGCCCTGGCCGCGTTCCTCGGGCGGCAGCTGCTGGCTGATCGGGTCCGGGTTCAGGTCCCCGCCGGGAACCTGGGATCCCCAGGCGGCATACGGCCTCAGCGTGTCCGTGTCTGCGTCCGGATCGACGTCCACGATCAGCCAGTCCTGCCAGTACGGGACCTGCTCGGTGGTGTTGCTGAAGTCGAAGACCTTGCCCGCCACCGGGACCTTGAACAGGCGCAGGGTGAGGGTGTACCGCATCCGCCCGTCAGCGCCCGGAAGCTGGGATTCCCGGTCGCGGGGGTCGAGCAGGAATGTCCCGGCCAGCGGCAGGCCGCCCGGGTGAGCGAGCGGGTCGGGCTGGCCGTCAGGGACGGTGAGCATGATCGGGCACCAGTGCTCGGCCAGCTGCTCGCTCATGACGACGGACAGCCCGCGAATCGACAGCCGCATATCCAGCTGCCAGGAGAATTCCGGGTCATGCTCGAGTACGGCATCGGCGAGGGCCACCGAGACCGCCCAGCGCCCGAACAGGAAGCGGCGGAGATTCTGGTAACCCTCTTCCGAGTTGACCTCGCCGTACGGCCCGGAGTGCGACCGGTGGACATAGGCCCGGTGCGCGCCGCGCACATAGGCGTTGTCCATGTGGACGAGGCCATCGGTCTGCGGGCCCATCGCGGTGCGCGGCGCCCACCCGTAGTCGGCAGGGTCGGTGCCGATCAGGCAGAAGATGTCCTGCACGGGGAATACCGGCGGGTCTATCACCTGCGGGTCCCAGCCTTTATCGCAGCGCTGGCCGAATGCTTTATGGGGGTCCAGGTATCCTTGCATTAATTCGGGTGCGAAGATCTTGGAGCCGGCCGGGCCGAACGTTTCTTCCACCCATTGGGCGATGCCGCCCGCGGACCGTATGCCGCCGTGCGGCGTTCCGTAGGTGAAGAACCTGGACACCAGTTCGGTGGCCGGCCTGTACCCCTCCGTCTGGCAGATCTTCTGGATCATGCAGCGCGCGATGAGGCCGCCCATCGAATGCGCGACCAGGTTGACCTTGTTCGGCGTGCCCGCCGGGTCGCTCGTCCGCTCGATGATCTTCGTGATGAGGCCGTAGAGGCCGCGGGCCGCTGACTCGATATCGAAGCCATCGCTGGTGACCTCGTCGTGTCCCCATCTCCACAGCCGCTCGACCAGGTTCTCGTGCGGTTGCGCCACGAAGGTCGTGGCGGCCTGATCATAGAAGCGGTAAATCCAGATGGACGGCGCTCCGGTTAGGTCGGCGGACGTATCATCGAGGACGCGATCCTGGCTCCCGTGAACGTAGACGCGGTAGCCCTCGTCGCTGGTCAGCCGGATGAGCGGACCTTCGAACTGGTAAAAGGCCGGCGCGCCATCGCCTCCCACCCGGATGTGAGTGGATCCGCTGTTGAAACCGTAAAAGGGGTCGTCAACTACGGTATTGATTCCCGCCGTTGGCCCGCCGTACCCGCGTATGTACACGATCGGCAGCTTATTCATCGCCGGCCCCCCAGGCTCCAATCCGAGATGGAAAGGCAGTATTCGCCCGGGGGACTGCGTTGTCAAGGGCCAGCACAAGCGGACAAAAGGTGCAAATGCCTTAAATTAGACACCGGCCCCGGTACTTTTATGCAGCGGGATAATTTTCCGGATTTATCGCTGTCCCGCACGGTCGCCGGCCTCAGCCGGAACGGTCCGGCATCGGCTCGGCCAGCGCTGCAGGCCACTGGGCGCGTCGAAGGGGCCGGCAGAGTACTGCGTCTCGTGGGCGGCGAAGCCGACGAAGCCGCCGGAGATCTCCATGATGCTCACCGAGAGCCCGGCAGAGCCAGGAGAACCCCGCCGACACGGCCAGTCGCGGCGTGCGGGCGTATTCTCGTGTTCGCGGTCAGGCGCTGCGGCCGGATGCCGGGCGCCGGGAAGGACGCCCCGTGGCTGACGAGAGAGCAGCGGAGCGGCCGGGACCGGCTGCGGCCGGCCGGTCAGCCAGGATCGATACCAGCGTCGCGCATCCTGCCCGCGTCTACGACTACTGGTTAGGCGGCAAGGACAACTTCGCCGCCGACCGCGAGGCGGCTGAGCGGGTACTGGCCGTCACGCCGGGCCTGCGGTTCCGGGTCCGGGCGAACCGGGCGTTCCTGGCCCGGGCGGTCCGCTACCTGGCCGGCGAAGCAGGAATCCGGCAATTCCTCGATATCGGCACCGGCATTCCATCGGCGAACAACACCCACCAGGTGGCCCAGGCGGCCGCGCCCGAGGCACGGATCGTTTACGTCGATAACGATCCGATCGTGCTCACCCACGCACGGGCGCTGCTGGCCAGCGGCCCGCAGGGTTCCACCCAGTACGTCCACGGCGATGTGCGTGACCCGGCCCCTATCGTGCGGGCAGCAGCGCAGACGCTGGATCTGGCCCAGCCGACGGCCCTGATGCTGCTGGGAATCCTCCACCTGGTCCAGGACAGCGAGGATCCGTACCGGATCGTGGCTGAGCTCATGGCCGCGCTCGCGCCGGGCAGTTACCTGGTCATCTCCCACCCGGCCAGTGACATCCACCCCGCGCAGGCCGAGGCCCAGAAGCGCTACAACGAGCGCGTGTCCACTCCGCAGACCCTCCGGACGCGGGACGAGGTCGCCAGGTTCTTCGCCGGGCTGGACCTGGTCCCCCCGGGCCTCGTCTACGTCCACACCTGGCGGCCGGGCCCCGGGGACCTCGCCCCCGCGGATGCCGCCTCAGCCTACGGGGGCGTCGCCCGCAAGGCCTGACCGAGCGTGCTGGCCAGAGCCCGGGAACCCGGCGCGGCCCTCGATCGGCTTCGCCCATGAGGGGCCGCCAGCCCGGTATCTGTATCAGATGTGCCGGTGCGTGCTCTCTCCTGTAAAGGACCGTGGCAGGCGCCGGGCATGGGCTGCCGGTGCACGGCTGGCTGCGGGGGTGATTTGGGACTGGGCAGGCGCGGCCGAAAGGCTGACTGGCCCGCCCCGGATGGGGTATCAGAAACGCAGCGCCTGGCTCTTACTGGGCAGGGACAGCCAACAGGCGGGATTGCCGTTGCCGCGATGGTCAGCGGGGTCATTCCAGGGGGATGCAATGGGTGTTACCAGCGGGACAGAAGACACAGCTATTGCGAAGGGCAAATTCTTTGCTGCGCCGATGTACATGTTCCACATCACGGGCTTCCCGCAGCAGCCCGGTGTGGTGGTGCGCCGGGCGGCCGCGCCGCCTGGCGGCCGGCTGGATGTCTGGCGTACCGATCCGGCCGATGCCCGGCACATTCCCGGCCCCGGCGCCGGGGGCGTGTCGCTGAGCACGCCGGGCTTCTCGCTCGTGAACAGCGGTAACCGCACCCTGCGGGCACCGAAAAGGTCGTGGAAAATAACCCTTGAGCACGCCGGGCATGGCGGGAACCACCTTGCCGGAATGACACGTATCAATCTCAAGTCAATGTACAATGATCCTTCCCAGATGCGGGAGGCACTCGCCTGGCAGCTCTTCCGGGAAGCGGGCGTGCCTTCGGCGCGGCACACGTACGCAAAGCTCGCGTTCGACGCAACGTACTACGGCCTGTTCTCCGTCATCGAGCAAGTCGACAGGAAATTCCTGAAGGATCATTTCGGTGATAATGACCGTGGCAACCTCTACAAAGCCTATTGCGGCGACGTCGGGTGCGCGACCCTGGAGCACCGGGCAGGCCCCGACGGGGACGATGGCGGGCGGCAGTACTTCCGGGCCGGCGACGACAAGCGCACCTACCGGCTCAAGACCAATGAGGACGACCCCGGCGCTGGCACCTACGATGACCTGGCGAAGCTCATCCGTACGATCAATGGGACGGGGCTTCCCGGCGGGGACGGCCGGTTCGGTACCGACGCATTCCGGGAGTCGGTCAACGGCATCATGAACGCGTACGCCTTCCTCCGCTGGGCGACCGTCAACCTGCTGCTCGGCAGCTGGGACAACTACTATGCGACCCCGTCCAACTACTATCTCTATAACTCCGGGCGGCTGGGCGGCGCCGGCGACTTCATGAGCTCCCCGTATTTCACGTTCATCCCGTGGGATTACGACAACTGCCTGGGCATCGACTATTTCGGCACGAAATGGCAGTATACCGATATCCTCGACTGGCCCAGCAACACCGGGCCCTACTGGCAGGGCCGCGCCAGGTCACGCATACCGCTGGTGCAGAACCTGCTCCGTAACAGGGATTACCGCCAGTATTACCTGGACTATCTGGAATTCCTTCTCGACAGCCAGTTCAACCCGGACGCGTTCGGCGGGCACATCGCGGCCGACTCCGGCGACGGGCTGTGGGGCCGCGTGCACCAGGCCGCCTACCTCGAATCAGCCACGCCCTACGGCCAGCCGTTCACCGGCCGCCAGTTCACCAACGACGAGGTCTACCTGAGCGGCTGCAAGCAGAACGAGCTGCGGCACGCCCAGGAAAAGGCTGAGGGCATCGTCCACTATGTCCGCATGCGGCGTGACAGCGCGGGCCAGCAGCTGGACCAGCTGCGGAAGGCCACCCCGCGCGCCACGGATGGAGCTGCCTTCCCGGCCACCATGGAACCCCTGCCGCGGCAGGCGTGACCAGACAAGGGGAGGCAGGCCGTGGTTGCCGTCCAAGCACCAATGCAGCAGCTCGAGCTGATCAGGGAAGCGAAGGTCTTCGACATCCTCGCGGGCAGGCTGGATCCGAGGCTGGAAGCCAGCGGGGTGCTCGCCATGGACGAGCTGTTCTACGTCATCTTCGACAACATCCCGCACATCGCGTGCGTCGGCGCCGAGCTCTCCTCAGCGGCGGCCGCCACTCATGTGATCGAGCAGGACCGGGGCCATCGCCGTGGCTTCGAGGACATCGCGTATGACCCGTGGAACCGCCGCTTTTACACCCTGATCGAATCGCTGCCCCGCGGCCGCGCGAAGTTCATGGCCGCGGTGCAGGAGTACGACATCAACTTTGGCTATGCCGGCTCTGCCTGGCTCGACTTCCCGCTGGACCGGCCGAACAAGGGGCTGGAGGGCCTGACCTGCGTGCGCCGCCAGGGGCAGACGTACCTGCTGGGGCTTTGCGAGGGCAACAGGTGCAAAGGAGGGGCAGCGGGCCGGGTCCCCGGGGGAGGGCGGATTCACGTGTTCCGGCGGGGCCGCCATCAGTGGGATCGCGTCGCCAAGATCCGGCTGCCGGAAACGCTCCTGTTCGTGGACTACAGCGGCATCGCGGTGAACGGCGACCAGATCGCGGTGGTATCCCAGGTCTCATCGGCGCTGTGGGTTGGCAGCCTTGAACCATCCCGCTGGCAGGTCACGGGCGACGGGACCAGCTATGCGCTCCCGAGAGATGCTGATGGGGGCATCATCTACGGGACGGCCGAGGGAGTGTCCTGGATAGCACCTGACCACGTGGTCATGGTCTCGGACAAGGCCAAGCCGGAACAGGACCGCCGGTGCCGGGCGAAGGATCAGTCGATCCACGTCTTCCGTATCCCGCCTCCGCAGGACCCGGCGCCGGTACCCCGGTGAACGCTCAGCGGTCCGCGATCAGCCGGGCGCCTTCGCCAAGGGACTGCGAGAGGAGAACCGCGTTCTCGCCGAGCACCGAGAGCCAGTAGTTCGTCCGCTCGGCATTGGTCAGATCCCGCCAGTGGGAAAACAGGCCTGCGGCGTCACCGAGTGGCAGCCGGCCTTCGGCCTGGTGGACCTCCAGCGTGAAGGACACTCCCCGCGGGCCGCATGCCCCGACAGCAGCGCGCACGATGGACTCAAGGCCACCTGGCCCATACATCATGCTCAGGGACCGGCGCCCCTGGTAGCTGAAGGGAATCGGCAGCCGGGCCAGGAAAGTGAAGTGATCATGGAGGCCGGGTGTGAGGGGATGCCCGTCGTGCAGGTGGAAATGCAGTGGCTTGCCGAGCGGGCCGATCGCACGGGTGACGTCCAGCACGCACCCCAATGCACTGTGCACCGCGTCCTGGACGCCTGCGACGAGGTCAGGCAGCCGGCTGTCCCCTGCGTGGAGGTCCCCGAGGCTCACGCCAGGATGGCTGCGCGCGAAGCTTGCGGACGCGTGCCTGATGCCGATGTGGCCGACGTCGAGGCAGCAGCTGACCCGCTCGGCGTCCTGGAGCCGCTCTGCGACCTCAACGAACCAGGCTGGCTCCAGGCCGGCGGCGTACTCGAGGTAGACAAAGGGAGCGCCCGGCCGCCCGCACAGGCGCGCATTGAGCTCGCGCATCCCGGTGAGCAGCCGCTCTGTCTGCGCCGCCATCTCGCGCTTGTCATGGACGACCAGGCCGGCGACGCGGCCCGCGAAGCGGTCGGCGAACTCCGCAACGACGGCGCGGCCCGCCTCGTGCAGCACATTGACGCCACGATCCAGGTGGACCACAGGCAGGTACGGGTAAGGGGGCACGAACTGCAGGGCATGCTCCAGCTCGCCTGGCGAGCCGGCATACGCCTCGGCGCCCACACCCATCTGGGCGAAACGGAGCCCAGCGAGCCGCAAGAGGGCATCGTCGCCCGCGACCCGTCGCTGGAACAGGGCGTGAACAGGCCCGAGCACCTCCATGCCCACGCTGGTTTCCGCCGCGGGGAGCCCGTCAGGCCCCCCTGGACCCGCAGAATCCAAGATCCTCACTCCACTTCAGCGCCGATGCCCCTATCCTGCGCCAGATGCTCAGGGCACAGGGCCGTGGGGTCCGCCCTGCCACGCACCGGCCACGCTGACGCGCGTGCATGCGGATGGTACGGGCGGTGGTGAGCGCGGTCGGCCGCGGCGCCGTGGCTTGCGGCCTGCCCAGGTTCCGCGGTCCTGTTGCGTGGTTGATCCTGCCTCCAGATTCCGAATCTGCCGGCAACGCCTTCCTGCCCGAGTGGACGCCGACTACGCTCGCAGCGTTACAGTCGCGGTGAGGGGCCCGCTGACTTCTGATGAGTTGCCGATACAAAGCTGGGGGCAGGCGGATGCAAGACGGGCCACGCCTTCTGGTGGCAGCCGCGCTGGGAAAGATCATTGAACCCTTTCTCTGTCAGTCCATGAGAGACGCCACAGTGCAGATCGCTGAGGATAAGAGGGCAGTGCAGCGCGCGGTCAGCGATCGGCTGAGATTCGACGTGGTGGTTGCCGACCTCACCTGGAATGATTATGCGATCGAGTATTCGTTCGACGGGCTTGATGTCCTGGACATCCTCCGGAGCGCGCGCAGGCAGGCTCCCGTGATATTCGCCGCCCAGGGCCACGGAATCGAGCGCGATCACCTGGACGAGGCGGTCGACCAGCCCGAAGTGGTAGGTATCTACCGGAAGGCGATGGGCCCCCAGCCACTTGTGGAGGCCGTGGAAATTGCGATCCGAGGGGGGATTCTCATGGATCCCCAGTTTCCCCCGGGCGACAGCCCGCACGATATCCCGCGAATACATAAATATTTCAGTAAGGGGAAAGGAGTAACTGCCGCACGCCTTGCCGGGGCAATCGCCTCGGGCCGCGCGGTCAATCACGAGACACTCGCCAGCTCCGCCCACGTCGGGTACGATACTGCCGCAAAGCTTGTCGATTATCTTGGGCCTCTCATACGCGATCGCGGTGAACATGGCTGTGAGCTCAAGATGACACCGGAGGTCGTTTACCGCTGGTGCGGCGAACACGCGCGATACATTTTGAGCTGGTGCCGCCGGAATGGCCATGAGGACGTTGCGGCGCGCGTCAGGGCCACGCACCGGCCGCCGGAAGGCGCTGCGGGCGGTCCGGCTGGTTTCCCGGGACCTGGGAACAGCTAGGCGGGGGCGGTCGTCCCAGGCCCTGTGGAGCCGGCTGAGACTGGCATGCGGATTCTTGCATGAAGGGATTGGCGTCCGGCAAGGTTCCGCCTGATCGTTTCCGGCATCGACTCTGCGGCTTAAGTCCCAGATATAACTGAACGTGGCCGACGCAGAGGTCGAGAGAAGTGGTGGCGGGAAGGTGGCCCGCAGGGAGGCCTTCACTGTCACCGGAGCCGCCGGAGCAGGCTGAATGGGAGCCTGCCAGGCAGTTCGCATACTCGCACCGAAGAGGGCGGCGAGAGCAGGGGGGGCCTCGCCCGCTCGCGGAAAGACAACTCCGCGCAGCGCCTGCCGCGGTGCCGGGTGGCCGACATCGTCACCGACGGTGTCAGCCACCCGGCGCGCATCATTGACCTCCGGGGCGTGGCGGACCTGCATCGGGTGGCCCGGCGCCCGGCCGCCCAGGCTCCTGGGCTGCGGCCGGTGCACGCCGCCGGTTGGGGGCTGATCCGGGTCAGGCGCCGGTCAGGAGCGTGGTGCGGTCGGGGAAGGCGCGGGTGATGGCGGCGGCGCGGCTGGATACCTGGAGCCGGGCGAAGATGTTCTCCATGTGAGTCCGCACGGTTCCTTCGGAGATGCCGAGCCTGCGGGCGATCTGCGCGTTGGTGGCACCGGCCGCGACGAGGCGGAGCAGGTCCCATTGCCGGGCGGTCAGGTCGGGGACGCCGCGGCGGCGCTGTTGGGCGTCCAGGAAAGCCTCGTGCAGGTGCGGGCGGAGCAGGGCCCGGTCCCGTTCGGAGAAATCCGGCCCTGAGCTGCGGAAGAAGACCAGGCGCACGGTTCGGCCTGGGCCGCCCGGCAGGCACGCCATGATCTCGTGCTCGACCTCCCGCAGGTAGTCGCGGTACATGGCGGTGGCGTGCCATTGCCGCGGACTGCAGAAGTCGGAGATCTTGGTCACGCTGCGCAGGTCACCGCTGCGGTCGGGGTAGGAGCACGGCTCGGAGTCCCAGTAGTGCGCCCAGAACGCCTGATCGTCTTGCCCCTCGTCTGCGGGCTGGTCCTGGCTGAACCAGGCGGTTTCCTGCCTGCTGTCCAGGCCCAAGAACGACAAGGCGTCGCAGGGGATCTGCTCGCTGAGGTCGCCCAGCAAGGACACGGGCAGCCCCTGCACGGCATCGTGCTCACGCTCGCCGGTCACTATCCGCAGCAGCGCGCGGACGTCACGGTCGCTGATTCTCACCGGCTCGGTCACGGCCGCCTCCTGCCCCGCGGTAGTCCCAGGTTAGGGGCGCAGGCGCGGCGGGCCATACGCAGAACATCGGATGGCGCACCGGACGGCAGCTTGTGCACAGTGAGGGCTGAGCGAGCCAACGACACGGGAGGACCCTCATGAACCGCATCCGCCGCATCATCGCCATCATGGCGGCGTCCGCCGCCGCGTTGCTCGGGCTGAGCGCCGCCGCGCCCGCGCGTTCGCCAGCACGAGCATCTTCCCCGCCCCCCAGGGCGGGGGACCCGCGACGGGGACTCCGGCCGCCCCCGTCACACCGTCATCGTGGGCGGCATGCCAGGCTGGCAGATCGCCGTGATCACGGCCGGCGCCGCGCTGCTGGCCGCCGCCGCGGCCGTGCTCCTCGACCGGGCCCGGCAGGCCGGGCACCAGGCACTTTCCCCCACCACGTGAGGGCTGGCCGGAGCGGCCACCGGACAGGTTCTGCCTGCCGGTGGCCGCCGCGCCGCCGCCAGCTCGATGGCGTAACCACCGGCGATCCACCACGGGACTTCCCCCCGCTATCGTCGGATTGTGGCGCGGGAGCGGGCAGACGCAGACCTTATCGAGCCGTATCCGCCTGACGTACGGCGCTGGTGGGTCGCCGTGGCCGCGTTCGCTTTCGCCGTCATAGCCGCGATCGCCGATCCGGGCGGATGGGTCCAACTCGGCGTGCTCGCCCTGCCGGTGGCGATGTTTGCCCTCTGGGTGCGCGTGCCCCGGCTGCCGCTTTCGGTACTGGTGGTCGGCGTGGTCGTGCCGGTGGTGGCTGTGCAGCTGACTGGCCGTCTCGAGCCGGCGATGTTCCTGGTCTCGTTGCTGGCGGTGGTGGTGGCCCGCTGGGTGGAGTCGCCGTGGCGGGCGGGCCTGATCTGCGCGATCGCCGCTGTGATCCCGGTCGTGGTCGTGCTGCTGCAGCCCGCGGGCAACCGAATCAACTGGGGCCTGTGGGTGGTCGGTGTCGTGTTCCCGGCGGTGGTCGGACGGGTGATGCACCGCCAGGATCAGCTGAGCCGTCAGCTGGATCTTGCCCGCCAGCAGCTGGCGCGCCAGGCTCAGTTCGAGCAGCGGCGCGGGATCGCGCGCGACGTGCACGACCTCGTCGGGCACGGTCTCTCCGCGATGCTGCTGCAGGTCGCCAGTGCACGGCACGTGCTGCGCCGTGATCTCGACGCAGCCGAGGAGGCGCTGCGGAGCGCCGAGCAGGTCGGCCGGCGCAGCATGGCTGAGCTGCGGGGAACGGTGAACCTGCTGCGCAGCCCCGGCGACAGCACGGCGACGGATTCGCTGCCCGATTTCGCCCGGCTCGGTGAGCTGGTCAACTCCGTGCGTGGCGAGGGCCTGATGGTGGACTACCACTCCAGCGGCGACCTTGCGGACGTGCCAGCGCGCGTCGGGATCGCGCTCTACCGGATCGCCCAGGAAGCGCTGCACAATGCCATCCGGCATGCTCCGTCTGCCGACACGCGGGTTGCGGTGGCCGTTACCGCCCTGGGGGTGGACCTCGAGGTTGACTCGGTTGGCGTCCAGCCCCAGCCAGCCGACGCGAACCAGGCGCACTTCGGAATCGTCGGGATGCGCGAGCGAGCCGCCATGATCGGCGCCGAGCTGGAGGCGGGTGCGACTGAGCAGGGCTGGCGGGTGCGTTGCCGCGTCCCGGTGAGTGTGCCGTGATCCGGGTCGTGATCGCCGACGATCAGGCGATCGTGCGTACCGGGCTGGCGCGCATCTTCGGGGCCGAGGACGGGTTCGACGTGGTCGCCGAGGCGGCTGACGGGGCCCAGGCGCTGGGCTTTGTCGCCGAACTGCAACCCGATCTGGTGCTGATGGACGTGCGGATGCCGCGGATGGATGGCATCGAGGCCACCCGCCGGCTGAGCGCCGCGGCCGCGTCGCCGCCGGTGCTGGCCCTCACCACCTTCGACGAGGATGAAGTCCTCTGGGGGGTGATCGAGGCGGGTGCACAGGGGTTCGTGCTCAAGGATTCCGGGGCCGGGGACCTCCTGGCCGCGGCCAGGGTCGTCGCCGGCGGGGGAGCCTGGTTCGATCCGGCGGTGGCGCCGCGGATGATGCGGGCCTACCGCAGTCTGGTCGCGCCCCGCCGGCGCGAGGCCGCTCGCCTGGACCTGCTCACCGGCCGCGAACACGACGTGCTGCGCCTGCTGGCCCGCGGGCAGGTGAACGCGGAGATCGCTGAGCAGTTGCACGTGAGCCAGGGCACGGTGAAGTCGCATGTCAGCGCGATCTTCGAAAAGCTCGGGGTGCGTGATCGTGCCGCTGCGATCGTGTTCGCCTTCGACCATGGCGTTGTCAGTCCCGGGCAGGAGTGAGGCCTCCCCCGACTGTGGGGGGAGAACAGGCCTGGCCCGCAGGCTGATGTGCGCGGGCAGGCCGGCTCGGCAGGGTGTGAGCCATGACCATTGCCGCTTGGACACGCGCCCGCCCGCACCGTAGCTGCGGCGCGACTGACCTTCCTGCGCCCGGAGCATCCTTGGATCGCGGCGTGCTCGCCATCGCCGCCGCCGTGTCCGCCGTGCTGGCCGCCTTGGCCTCGCGCTACGGCTACCACCGCGACGAGCTGTACTTCCTCGTCGCCGGCCACCACCTGGCCTGGTCCTACGACGACCAGGGACCGCTCACGCCGCTGATCGCCCGGGCGATGGATGCACTCGATCCCGGCTCGCTGACCGTACTGCGGTTGCCGTCCGCGGTGGCCGCCGGGCTGACCGTGCTGCTCACCGGAGTGCTGGCCCGCGAGCTGGGCGCAGCCCGGCAGGCTCAACTGCTGGCCACGCTGACCGCGGCGGCCTCCGTGATCGTGCTGTTCACCGGCCACATGCTAAGCACGTCCACCTTCGACCTGCTCGCCTGGACGACGGTGAGCTGGCTGGTGGTCCGGGCGATCCGGACTGGCCAGGACCGGCTGTGGCTGCTGGCGGGCGCGGTGCTGGGCGTGGGCCTGCTGAACAAGCCGCTGCCGGCGTTCCTGGCCGCCGGCCTGGTGCTGGCGGTGGTGCTGGCCGGGCCGCGGGATTTGCTGCGCAACCGCTACCTGTGGGCTGGGGCCGCGATCATGCTCGTGCTGTGGTCGCCCTGGCTGATCTGGCAGGCCGATCATGGCTGGCCCCAGATCGCGGTATCCCGCGCGATCGCCGCGGGCAACTCGGCCAGCTCGCAGCCGTGGTGGCAGATCGTGCCGTTCCAGGCGCTGCTCGCCGGCCCGTTGCTGGCGCCCGTGTGGATCGCCGGCCTGGTCCGGCTGCTGCGTGACCCCGCGGTCTGCCGCCTCCGGTTCCTGGCCTGGACCTACCTGCTGCTGGCCGTGGTGTTCATGGCCACCGGGGGCAAGGCCTACTACCTGGCCGGCCTGCTGCCGGTGCTGATCGCGGCCAGCGCCGGCCCCGCTGCCGCCTGGCTGGATAGAGGCCGGCCGCGGATACGGCGGACAGCGGCCGGGATCGTCATCGTGCTCAGCCTGCTGGCCGGCCTGCTCATCGCCTTGCCGGTTCTGCCGGCCAGCGACGCTGGGCCGATCGTCGCGATGAACCCCGACGTCGGTGAGACGATCGGCTGGCCCGAGCTGGTGCGCACGGTGGCGCGGGTCGCCGGCCAGGTGCCGGCCGGCTCTGCTCCACTGGTCATCCTCACCAGCAACTACGGCGAGGCGGGCGCGGTCAACAGGTACGGGCCGGCGCTGGGCCTGCCGCAGGCCTACAGCGGGCAGAACGCCTTTGGCGATTGGGGCCCACCCCCCGATCGCAGCGGTCCGGTCATCGCCATCGGCTTCCGCCCTGGCTCGATTGAGACTCAGCTGAACGGATGCCGGGTCGCCGCGCACGTTGAGAACGCCGCAGGCATCGGCAACGACGAGCGCGGGCGAGCGGTGCTGATCTGCAGCGGGCCCGTCCGGCCGTGGTCACAGGAATGGCCGGGGCTGCGCCACCTTGGCTAGGCAATTGGCAGGCCCGGTGCCCGGGCACAGTCTCGCCCGGGAATCCTCACGGTCAGGAACCCAGGGCGCTGACCTGTCCGGAAGACGCCTGCAGCGTATCGGTCAGCAATGCGACCAGCGCCTCGAGCTGCACGTCGGCCGACGGGGAGACCTCTTCGTCCGACCCGTCCAGCGCCCGGGCGGCGAGCCCTGCCTTGCTGTCGATCAGCCCGGCGATCCGGGCGTCGATGGTCTGCGCCGCGATGATGCGCCACGCGGTCACCGGTTCGTCCTGCCCGATGCGGTGGCTGCGGTCGATGGCCTGCGTCTGCTCCGCGTCGGTCCAGGACAGTTCGGCCAGCACGATGTTCGAGGCGACCTGCAGATTCAGGCCCACGCCGGCCGCGGTCAGGGAGCACACCGCGACCGCGACGTCCGGGTCGTTCACGAAGGCTTCGACGTTCGCCTGCCGCGCTGTGGGCGTCTGGCCGCCACGGATCGACGAGAAGCGCACTCCCTGCCGGGCGAAGGTCTCCTCGGCGGCGTCCATCACGTCGATGTGCTTGGCGAAGAAGACGACCTTGCCGGCGCTGCGGGCCAGCTGAGCCGCGTAGTCCGCGGCCAGTTCGGCCTTCGCCTGGCCGATGCGCCGCATCATGGTGAACACGTTCTCGCCGGACTGCGCGCCCGTCGCCTCCTTCAGCTCCGACTGGGCCACCCGGCGGACGAGGTCGTGGTCGATGCCCTCGATGCCGACGTCGGAGGATCGGTTCGCGAGCGCGGTCTTGTACCGCGCCACCATCCGGTCAGCGAGGACCCGTTCTGCCGCCCGGATCGACCGGCCGGCCCGTTCGTCCAGCTCAACGGGGAGGTCAGCGATACGGCGGGCGGGGATGTCGGCGGCCACGTCGCGCTTGCGCCGGCGCACGATGCCCAGGTCGATCACGCACTGGCGCGCCGCGGCGTAGAAGCTCCGGTCGGCAGGCGTCAGGCCGGTGTCCTCGAGCGCGTCCATCAGCTCGTCGAGGGGCTTGCTGTCGTCGATCCAGCCGAGGAACTCCCAGATTGCCCGGAAGTCCTCGATGTCGTTGATCAGCGGGGTGCCGGTCAGCGCCATCAGCAGGGGCCGGTCCGTACGGGACCTGATGCGGCCGGAGAGCGCGAGGACGTTCTGCGAGCGCTGCGAGGTCTTGTTCTTCATGAAGTGAGCCTCGTCCGCGACCATGCCGCGGAAACCGAAGTCACCGAGCCAGCCCATGTGGCGGTCGAGAATCTCGTAGTTGAGCACGACGATATCGGCGAATCCGTCAACAGCGTCGCCGTCACCCTGCACCACCGTGGCCGGGCGGTGGGGAGTCCAGCGGGCCGCCTCACGGGCCCAGTTGGTCTTGACGACGTTCGGCACGACGACCAGCAGCGGGTAGGCGTTCGCTGCCTCCGCGGCGAGCAGCGCCTGGGCTGTCTTACCCAGACCCGGCTCATCGGCGAGCAGGAATGTCCGGTGACCGGCAGCGGCCGCGGCGACCAGCTGCCCCTGGTGCGGCATCAGTTCCAGGCCCGCCGGGGTGAACCGTCCCGTCGGCGCCGGGAGCGCCATGCACGCCGGGGCTCCCCCGCCGGCACGTTCGAAGGAACTCAGCAGCGGGGCGAGCAGCTCCCATCCGGCCAGGCGGCGCGGACGGGAGGTGCTCTGCGGAACGGCGGAGAAGTCAGGGGCGAGAAAGGGGTTCGCCAGTTGCCGGGAGATCACCTGCTGCGGCACGATCTGCCGTTCCGGGCCGGGGGAAGCTGCAGCGCTCTGCGCAGGCGCGAGCTCTTCGTGGGCTGGCTCGATGCCGACGTCCCGCAGCATCTCCCGCGTGAGCGACCGGGCCGCCTCGGAGACCCCGGAGTCCTCGGCGAGCAGCGCCAGTAGCCCAGCGTCCTGGACGGCGGTCGTCGCCAGGATGGTCGCGACGCCGTCCAGGCGCTTGAGCTGCTCGGCCCGGTGACTGTCGCTTCCGGCCGCGGCCCGGATGCGGGCACGCTCGTCCCGCAGCAGCAGGGCGACGGCCTGGAACTTCGTGCGCACGGCAGGCGTCACCCGGCCGCGCCGGGCAGCCGCCTCGACCTCACGGACGGTTCGGGCGAGCACCGGGACGACATCGCCATGCTGGTGGGCGCGTCGCTGCTTCCGCGGGGCGGTACGGCGAGCGCCCGTCTGGCGCTGGCCTGGTCGAGCCACAGACTTCTCCTCTGGAATGCCGGGACACGGTGGCCACGGCAGCATGCAGCACAGTCCCGCGGCCGGGACGAGAAACGTCCCGAGCAGCGGGCCAGGTGCTTTGAACACCGAGCCGGCTTGCGGATCTCCGGCGATCGACGCAGGCAGGCCACTCACGCGAACCCTGAGCCGGCTGCGGGTGGGCTGATGACCACGGCGCGGGGAAGTCGTCGTCGGACGACCGGCTCGGTTCTTGCCTGCCACTTATGTTAACGCGCGCGGGAGCGCATAATTCCCCGCCGCGCTGTGGGTGAACGTCCCAATTGACCGGGATGACGGAAGTTGCCGGTCGCGGCTGCGGGGCACCTCTGCCGATATGCAGATCTGCATGGCGACGTGATCAGGCTCCGGAGGCCTCAGGACCTCTGGGCGAGCAGATATCCCTGCGGGGAACCCTCCCCGTCCTCGGCGGCCCGGCCGCCCCAGAACACAGCCGCTAGGCCGGCGTCGGCCACCTGGTGTTCCATCTCGCCGGGCGACAGCCAGTAAACGTCGAATTCGGCGCCCAGGCCGGTGCTGCGGCCACCGCGGCGGACCTGGCCGTCACCGGCCTTGAACGCGGTCACCAGATAACCTCCCGGCCTGAGGACCCGGGCCAGTTCGCGGAAGGCCGCCGGCCTCTCGGCAGGCGCGAGGTACATGAGGGAATACCAGCAGACCACCCCGGCCAGCGAGGCAGGCGCGAAGGGCAGGTCACGCAGGTCGGCAACGCTGAAATCGAAACCGGGATGGTCGCGGCGGGCCACCCGGATCATCCCGGGTGACAGGTCGATCCCCCGTGGAGACAAGCCCCGCGCCGCCAGGAAGGGCGCGAGCCGCCCCGTTCCGCAGCCAACATCACCGACGTCGGTGCCCAGACCCGCGGCCAGGGTCAGGTCGCAGAACAGGCCGAGCACCGCCCGGTCGGCGGGCATGCGGTCCAGTGCGCCGGCCAGGTGGTCAGCGTAAAACTCGGCCAGGACGTCGTGCGCAGCCCTCAGCTCTTCGGTCCTGGCATCCACGAAGGGACCATAGCTGGCCCCGTCGCCAAAGGCAGATCCACGCCCGCACTCCGGCGCCGTCAGGTCATTGCCCTGGAGGAGGCGGGACCAGCCTGACCTCGATGACCCCGGGTAGCCCGGGCTGCGGTTTCAGGCTGTAGCGAGGCGCTCCATCGGCTGACCTGTGATCTGGGCGATGACGTCGAAGTCCTTGTCGAGGTGCAAGACGGTGAGGCCAGCTAGTTCCGCAGTGGCGCCTATGAGCAGGTCGGAGAGGGAGGGGGCACGGTGCTGGCCGCGGTCGGCCAGCAGGGCCAAGACTTCGGCCGCGCGGTCTTCGATCGCAGGGGCCAGGTATTCCACCGGCATGGATGACAGGGGCGGCCGCCGCAACCCGGCCCGCAGGTCCGGGCCTGACCGGGCCGAGAATCCCGTCTCCAGCCGGGTGACCGTGATGATCCGCACCAGTCCGCGTTTCATCCGCCCTGCCCACCGCCCGGGCTGCGAGGTGCGGCTCGGCATTCCGCCGGTCGTGGCCCGCGATCGGCGCGTGGTCAGCCGCCTCAAGGACATCCACTACCGGCAGGTAGAAGGCAACCGCTTCGCGCGGGGACTATCCGGCATCCCCGCCGGGGTGGTAGGCGAGAGCGGCCCGCCAGATCCTGAGGCCCTCATCGACGTTCTCATCCCCGCGTACACAAGCCGTGCCCGCGAGAACGTTCAGGTCGGAGAAGATCTGTTCACAACGGAGGTTCCCGGCCTGCCAGTGGCGCTGGCGCGACCGCCAGCAACGATCGCGCTGGAACTCCGCCGCCTCAACGGTCAGACGCTGCGGTGCGAACTGCCATTTGCCGACGAACTCAGCGCCTTGGAGCTGAAGGGCCTCGCGACCAGAATCCGGTCCAAGGACACCGACATAGCCGATGTCTGGAGATGCCTGGAGATAGCCTTCACTGCAGGACTCAGGCCCGCAGACTTCGCCAGCGGCATCCGAGCAGATAGTGCCAGAGAAATCCCGGACCTCTTCAGCAAACGCGATGGCGCCCCAATGGCAGCACTCACCACGGCGCAGCGACTTTCAGCAGAAGAAGCGGCCGACGCAGCCCCCCGATCCACTTACCCGGCCGCTGGCGTGGATTGCCTATGCCGGAACCACGCTTCCACGACACCACGCTGTACAACCCTCTCTTCGCTACGACAACCAACTGCTGGACAGTCCACATATCTTCGGTCAGCCGGCCAGCGCCAACCCGGTCCGTCACCTCCGGCGTCCAGATGCCACCGGCTGGTTCGATAGCTATGCCGAGAGTTTCGACGCTGTCTGGGCCCGGGCGGGACTCTGGGCACCCGGCCAGAAGGGAACCCCCGCTGATGGGCAGGACTGAGTACTACTACGACCCGCGCGCGCCCAAGGCCAACAGCCTCATCCCCGCCAGCAACCTGCTCGTCGTGGACGAGGCGGGCGCGATCTTGCTGCAGCGACGCCGCGACACCGGCCAGTGGGCACTTCCCGGTGGCGCCCAGGACATCGGGGAAACAGCTGCCCAGTGCGCGGTCCGGGAATGCCTGGAAGAGACCGGCATCCTCGCTGAGATCACCGGCTTCCTCGGTGTCTACACCAACCCGCAGCACATCGTGGCCTACAGCGACGGTGAGATCCGCCAGCAGTACGAGACCACCTACATCGGCCGTCCCGCGAGTGGTCAGCCGACAGTCAACGACGAAGCGGACGCCATGCGTTTCGTCAGCCCGGGGGATCTCGTCGACTACGACATCCATCCGAGCATGCGGCAGCAGATCGGCGATTACCTCGCTGGCACCTACCCGCCCCTGAGCTGATCCGCCAGGGCCGCTTCCACCGGCTGAACCGCAGCGTTGATCTCTGGTGACGCCCGGCGGATGAACCTCCCGACCACGCTGTCCTGCCTGTAACGGCCGACGAGCCCTGCTACCGGCCTGGCCACGGTAGCCGGTTGCCCGCTAGTTGGTTGCTGTGCTGACGTGGTGTCCTCTGCACATGAATCTGCTATTGCCAGCGTGCCTGAGCCACGTGCGGCGTTCCTCTACCCGGACATCGTCCTGGTAGAGGAACAACCTCCAGGCCGGGCCGCCGATTGCTAGAGAAGGTTGGCGAGCAGGGCCGCCGTGCGGGCGGCGCCGTCGGTGGCGACCGGGCGGTAGTCGACCTCGCGGCCGATCTCGGTGGCGATCGCCGCAGCGATGTCGGCCGGTTCCGCGGTCTGGTAGTCCATGCAGAGTCCGGCCCGGTAGCGCTCCAGCCGGTGGCGGACGTGGAGGTTCTGCTCGAAGTGGTGGCGCAGCGGGAAGTACAGGAACGGCCGTCGGTTTGCGGTCAGTTCCATCGCCGTGGTCAGCCCGCCCTGGACGACTGCGAGGTCACAGGCGGCCAGGTGGCGGTAGAGTTCGTGGACGTAGGGGCGCACTTCCAGGCCGTCGTGAGCCGGCAGGCTGCCAGGGTCGATCCGCGGGCCGGTCACTACGATCATCCGCAGGCCGGGCACCCTGTGCTTGGCTTCGGGGTAGGCGGCGATCACGCGCCGCAGCAGGTGTCCGCCGACTCCCGAGCCACCGACGGTCACGATGCAGACGCGCTCGCCTTCGCGGTAGCCGAGTGCTTGCCGGTCGCCGAGCTGGCGCGGGTCGAAGCCGGTGACGTACCCGGCGAAGTCGTAGTGCTGCTCGGTCCAGTCGCGGATCAGCGGCAGCCCGGGGCCGAACCCGTCCGGGACGATGTCGTCGGGGTCACCGACGAAGATGGCCCGGTCGCGGACACGGGGATAGCGGGCGATGTGCTCGATCATCTCCGTGTTGTAGTCGGCGGTGACGAACGCCTCGCGCGGGCCGCCGTCGGGCATCGGCAGCCAGCCGACGAAGTCGGTGAGCCAGGCGTAGGCGGCGTGCTTCTGCTCGGGGTTCTCGTGCAGGTAGTAGTCGAGCTCCCAGGCTTCGTCGCCGATCCACAGGTCGTAGTCCTCCTCGCGGGCCAGGTCGTGGAAGACCATGAAGTTGGCCAGCTGGATCTCATCCATCCGCCGGATGGCCTGGAAGCAGTGCAGGTCGTGTTCGGCCGACTCGGACTCGATGTGCCCGGACTCATTGGCCAGGTATGCGCTGGCCGGGTGAACGCGCTCACCATGCGCCTCCAGCACCCTGGTGACCGGATGCTGGGCGAGCCAGTCGATCTGCAGGCCGGGATGCAGCTTGCGCAGCTCGGCGGCGATCGCCACATCCCGCTGGGCGTGACCGAGGCCGATCGGTGAGGAGATGTACAGGACGCGCTTGGGGCGGGACTTGCCGCGTGCCCAGCGCGGGCTCGGCCGCGGGGGGACGGCGAAGTCGCGTAGCAGCAGGTTGACCTTGACCGGGTCGCGTACGTGCGGGCCGTGGCCTGAGCCCTCGAGCAGGACAAGGTCGCCGCCGGTCGCCTCGGCGAGGGCGATCCCGCGGCCGGGCCCGGTGATCGCATCGGCCGTGCCCTGGATCACCAGCACCGGGCAGCGAACCCGGGAGCACAGCTCGCGCGCGGCAGGCTCGTCCAGGCCGTTGCCGATTTCAGTCGCGATGAGGGTCTCGGCGGTGGTCTCCAGGCCCCAGCCGATGCAGTCTTCGATCGGCTTGGTTGAGTGCGGCTCGGTGAACATCTGAGAGAAGAAGAACTCCAGGAAGCCGCGGTAATCTCGCAGCCAGCTGGAGAACTTGTCCTTCGGCCAGCCCTGATCGGTGGACAGCACCTCATCCCACGGGTAACGCGTGCGGTCCTCCAGCGGCGAGGCGAGCGGCACGGCCGGGCAGATGAAGACAGCCCCCGTGATCCGGTCTGGATGCTCGGCCGCCAGGATGAGACCGCGCTGCGCGCCTACCGACAGCGACACAATCACCGCGTGCTCGGTCGCGGTGGCATCCATCACTGCCACGGCGTCGGCAGCGAACTCCGCTTCCTGGTATCCGGCCGCCGGCCGGTCCGATCGGCCGTTGCCGCGCCCGTCGAGCGTGATTACCCGGCAATGCCGGGCCAGGTAGGGGATCTGCATCTTCCAGTGCCGCGAATGGATGATCGACCACGTCGGCAGGAGGAAGACGGTCGGCTCGCCAGAGCCATACACCTCGTAATACAGGCGCACGCCGTCACGCTTGATATAGCCGGAGCTGTCTGGGTACCGCGCCCGTGACTGCTCCTGGGCAGGCTCAGTTATCTGGATATCCATTGGTCGATCCAATCCAGTAGCTCGCGGTGCCCGGCGTCGATGCCGCCCAGCCGCTCGATCATGATCCCGAGGTTGAACGTCATCACCAGCGATACCAGCGCCTCCAGGGGCAGCGGGATGCCAAGCTCACGGCGCGGCTGCTCGAACGCCTCGGCCAGCACCGCCCGCCACTCGGCATTCACCCGCGCCAGCCGTGCCCGGATGTCAGGGTTGTTCCAGGCCAGCGCCTGCAGCTCAAGCCAGATCTTCTGATAACTGACATCCTCGCTGACCAGGTAATGCATCGCCGTGCGCCACTTATCCGCGAACGGCACGTCGGCCGCGTACAGCTCCCGCTGGCGGGCGATGAGCCGGCCGGTGAACCGTTCCAGTGCGCGCACCAGCAGGTTCTCGTTTGAGCCGAAGTAATAGTGGACCAGGCCGTGGTTGACGCCTGCCTCCGTTGCGAGCCGCCGCGTCGTGATGCTCACATACCCGGCGTCGGCCAGCAGTCGCTCCGCCGCATCCAGCAGCGCCTCTTCGGCGGCGGCGCGGGCCGCCGTCTTCGGCACGGAGGGGCTCACCGCAACCATGGCAAGCTCTTTCCATGTCAGCAGGTGCTGAGCCACCTGGTTAGTCATCTGTCTAAGTCATTTGACCAAGCACGACGATCGCTGTCAAGACGCCTGCCGCCCGACGCCGGCATCCAGGACCTGCTCACAGAACTCTGGGCTGCTTAACTTCCTGCGAGAGCAGGCCAGCGTGCCTTCGGGCCCGGATGACTGCACGCTTGGATCGTGGCAGCTGCATACCCGCCCCGACCTGGCAGCCCGGCTCCGCGAACTCGCTTCCGGCTGGCCCCTGACTGCCGACTGCGGACTCCCGTTGCTCGCGTGCGAGCGCATCGCCGCTGTTGTTGCGCTCGGCACCGACTGGCTGGCCGTCCGGGTCGCCAGCCTGCCGCCTGAGGTCGGGCCGGGGGACCCGGCGAACGGAAGGGCGCTCGTTCCCATGTTTTGGCGCCCCCGGCAGGATTCGAACCTGCGCACACGGCTCCGGAGGCCGCCCGCGTGATCGCACGAACCTTGGCGCTGACCTGCGCCGACCGCACGAATGGTGGCGGCGGCAGCGGAGGTCGTTCCGCGCATGTTCCGGATCACCATTTGTCCGGGCTGGGCTAGTGTCAGACCATCGCGTAGGACGATTCCCTTCCGGGATCTACGCTGTGACGGTGGAGAGGATTAGCGATGGTTTCTTGTCGTGGCGGCCGTTGATTGCCGGGGACCTTCCCATGCTGGCGCAGTGGTTGCGGGAGCCCCAGGTCGCCCGGTGGTGGAATCATGAGACAACCCTTGAGGCGGTCGAGCGCGACTTCGGCGCGAGTACGCGAGGCGAGGAGCCGGGGGAAGACCTCCTCGTTCTCCTCGACGGCCGGCCAATCGGCCTGCTGCAGCGCTCGGCGATTTGCGACTACCCCGAGGATCTCACGAAATTCTCGGCAGTTATCGAGGTGCCAGTCGGCGCCGTCGAGCTTGACTACCTCATCGCGGACCCAGCGCTGCGCGGTCGCGGTCTCGGATCCCGCATGATCACTGCGGCCGTTGAGGACACCTGGAACTCGCATTCTGATGCGCCCGCGGTGCTTGTCGCCGTGGTGGCCGCCAATGTGGCCTCCTGGCGTGCGCTGGAGAAGGCTGGCTTGAAGCGGGTCGCTGAAGGCCCGATGTCGCCCGACAACCCGATTGATGATGCGCTGCATTACATCTACCGTGTTGACCGGCCTGGCGCCGCCTCGCCGGCCTTTAGGCGCTGACACGAACGAACGAATCGCCTGCGCGGACGGACCTCGGAGCTACTAATTTCGCGGTCGGCAACAGGATGTACTCACTGGGCACCCGGTCCTGCCCGTCGTCCTCGCAGGCGCAAATCCCTGGGGAGCGGCGGCCGGGTCGAGGCTCAATGCCACTTAGCTTAAGTTGATAATGATTGGCAATGGCTGGAGGTTGACGAGCCGGATTGTGGGCGGCCCGTGGTGGCGGGTGCCGATGTCGCCGCGTCTTTTGACCAGGTAGGAGTTGTGGCGAGCCCGGCGGACGACGCGGGGGCAGGAGCGGTGCCGCCGCGCGGGGTTGAGGTTGCGAGGGCTGGTGATGTCGGCCATGACGGCGGTGAGTAAGTGTTCCTGCTGGTCAGGGGGGAAAGGCCGGGCCTGCGGCCCGGCGGCGGATGATGCGGACGGTACGCAGGAATTTCACCCGGTCCGGGTCTATGTCAGCCTCGGTCGCGGCCCGGCAGATCAGGGCGCTGATGGCGTGGTGAGTGAGCAGGTAGGGTGACCACCCGGACTTTCGGGAATGCGGCCCGGTCCATCCCGCCGCCCGCATACCCGAACGCCTCCGCGTTCGCAGGGCTGTCCGGGGCATCCCACTCAAACCCGTCAACAGCCATCATCCGCCAGCCACCGAGGAACGCCCCGCGCGTCAGCTGATCCGCCACCGGGACCGCGACCTGCGAGAACAGCTCCCGGAGCGGCTCAGCCCCGAGCCGCTGGCGAGCCTGGGGTGATCCCGCCGGAGGTCGGCACGCTCCACGAATCACCCCCAGCATCCCCACGCACTCAGAGTCCCGGCCAGCCGGGCCGCGACCTCCTCATAGTCATCGTCGGCGAACAGGGCCATCGCCATGCGGTTCGGAGTGACCTCGTAGTTGATGCCGGGCAGAGGTCCTGGATGCTGATGGGCTTGCCATTAGACAGTTCAACTGTATATGCTGTTGCTGTGGCGAGGCGGGCGATGCAAGAAGCGACATTCTTGATCCTGACGGCGCTGGCCGCGGGCAGCCAGCATGGCTACGGGATCATCACTGACGTCCAGGCGATCTCGGGCGGCAGCGTCCGGCTCAAGGCCGGAACGTTGTACGCGGCACTTGAACGTCTACGGGCAGACAAGCTCATCGAGGTTGACCGGGAGGAGATCGTGGATAGTCGACTGCGCCGTTACTACCGGCTGACGCCCGCAGGCGGACGGCTGCTGGCCGCCGAGGCGGCCCGGTTGCAGACCAACGCCCACGTCGCGCTGTCGCGCCTGAAGCCGGCTGGGGGGGTGCCGGATGAGTGACTCCGCAGACCTCGAGCGACGCTACCGGCAACTGCTGGCCTGCTACCCGCGTCTCTTCCGACGCGAGCATGAGCAGGAGATCCTCGCGGTCCTCATGGACGGCGCCGCCGAGGGTCAGCAGCGGCCCGAGCTGGGAGAGGCCGCAAATCTGATCAAGCACGCGCTCCGGATGCGTCTGGGGCTTTCCCGAGGAGGAATCATGATCAACGACAGAACATTCCCGATTAACGTCGATCGACCCAGCCGCCCTCTCATGACGGCCTTCGGCGCAGGTCGGAAGGGGCCGCGCATAAAGATGAGTCCGTCAACCGTCGACGTGCGCATGGGGTGGGCATTTCAAGCCACGATTCCGCGTGAGGCCGTCGCATCCGCTCGGGCCCTGAACAGAGACGAACTACGGGGCCCTTTCAGACTCAGCGTGCTGCGCGGAGTCAACTACTGGGCAGGCACCGCGCTTGTCAATGGCGCCGGTACCGGGCTGGTCGAGATCACCTTGGATCGGCCGAAGTGGGTACGGCTCGGTCCGCTCCGAGCCCCGATGCGCCGGCTCATCGTAAGCGCCGAGGACCAAACGGGACTCGTCGCAGAACTCAACCCTGGCGATCAACGCCCGCCTGGTTCGGGCGTCCCAACTCCGTAGTCGATTCGGCAGGCACCCCGTGCGTGTGACGATTTTCGCTACGGTTTGAACGGCGCACCTGGCGTGCCAGGCGCCTACTGGCGCGCTCTCGGGAATCGCCGAATTACACGGAACTGCCGGGGCCTCTGGTAACGGGAAGATCGTGATGGGTTGACCCGATCTACCAGGGGTCCCGTTTCCCTGCCGCCTCGCCACGCCGGCGCAACCAGCTTGACCCGACCCCAGAACCCTTAACTACGCGGCATTGACCCGGAGGGCGCCGCAGGCGGCCTTGATGCGGCTGCCGCGAGCGGGACAATCGAAGCCGAGGAGCCGCCGGACCCGGCGCCGCCTACCGGCGCCGCCTTGATGAGGGCGATCTCCCTGGCAGTCCCCAGTCGGCCCGGGAATTGTCGTGGCTTCCAACGTAGGGCTGACCTGGGCTTACGCCTCGGCACTCATTCCGCGTATATTCCGGGATCTGCGACAGGCAGGGGCATCCGGCGTCATCCGGCTGCATGTGATCAACTTCAGCCCGGCACAGAATCCGCTGGTCAGCGGGCTTCGGGCTGGTGAGACAGGGTGCCCCCGGCAGGATTCGAACCTGCGCACACGGCTCCGGAGGCCGTTGCTCTATCCCCTGAGCTACGGGGGCTCCAGGACGGGAAAAAGAGTATCAGCACCCGGCGGCGCCATGGACCGCCGTGGGCACAGCTTGGCGGCGGCTTGGCTATGTGGTCGCGGGAAGCATCCGGGACACGCTAGCCTCACGCCGTGGCGCAGGCTCTGGGACGCGTTCTCGTGGTCGACGACGATGAGGTGATTCGCCAGCTCATCGCCGTCAACCTGACCCTGGAAGGGTTCGACGTCGCCACGGCCGTGGATGGCCAGGACTGCCTGGACAAGGTCGCGGCGATCGATCCGGACGTGATCACGCTCGACGTGATGATGCCCCGCCTGGACGGGTGGGTGACCGCTGGCCAGCTGCGCCGCAACCCGCAGACCAGCCGGATCCGCGTCGTCCTGATCACCGCGCGGGCCCAGGAGGACGACAAGACCCGCGGCCGCGAGATCGGCGTGGACGCCTACCTGACCAAGCCCTTCGACCCGGGGGAGATGATCCGGGTCGTCCGCGAGCTGGCCGGGGCCGCCAGCGAGGCCCGCGGGACCGGGGGTGCCGCGCCGGCGCAGGCTGGCGGGCCAGGTGAAACCAGCGGACCAGATAACGAAACGGGCTGGCCCTCCGCCGGCCTGCCCGGGCCTTCCTGAGCCCAGGGCCGGCCTGCGCCCGTCCGCGCCCGCGCCGCCTGAATGGGCCCGCGTGGCCGCTCCTGGCCGCAACGCGACACCTCTTCTCCCGCGGCTCATCCGGATAACCTGCTCGTCTGTGATGACCGGGGAGCTCAGCGCCATGCTGGCGGCTGCGGCCGCCAGGGCCGTGGCGGATGGCGACCTGCCCGGCGGCGGCGTCCCCGCTGACCTCCCGGCCCTGGCCGCCGGCACCTGGCGCCCGGTGCCGCCCGCTGCCGGCGGCGGTCCGGGCAGCTACGCGACCACCCTGCCGTTCGTGCTGGCCCGCCGCCTGGCGGCGGCCCCGGCCCGGGTCGCCGCCGTCCTCGCCGCAGCCCTCTGGCCGGTGCCGGGGGAAAGCCGTACCGGCGGCCCGGGCCCGGGATGGGTAAGCCTGAGCGAGGCCACGGTGACGGGGGGCGGTTACCTGTCTCTCACGGTTACCCCCGGCACGCTGGCCCGGCTCGCGGTCAGGATCACCCAGGCCGGCCAGGAATGTGCCCGGAGCCCGGCCCTGCGGGGCGTCCGGGTGGCCGCGCCGCGGGACGCCCGGCTGGCGGCCGCGCGGGACTGGCCCACCGCCCACGGGAGGCTCCTTGCGGAGCTGGCCGGGCGGCTGTCTGAGGCCGCGGGAGCCGAGGTCACCTGGACGGCGCCCGCGGGCGGGGAGGCCGTGGCGGGAGAAGGCGGCCCCGGGGGGGCCGGGGAAGAAGACACGGGGGAGTCGGCGCCCGGGCCGGTCGCGCAGGCCGTCGCGTACGCCGGGGAGGACGCCGTCCGGTTCGTGCTCAGCCGGCTCACCAGCGGCGTCCCCCGGCCGCCGGGGCCTGGGCTTGACCCCCGGGGCATGGCCGCACAGCACCTGGGCAATCCCGCCTATGCTGTGCGGTACGCGCACGCTCACGCCGCGTCTGCGCTGCGGCAGGCCGCTGACGCCGGGCTGGCCGGGGCCGGATGCGGGGCGGTTCCAGCCGTGCCTGCTCGCGCACCCTAGCGAGCGGGCACTGCTCGACGCGATGTCCTGGCTCCCGGATCGGGCGGCCGGGGCGGCGCGCCGGCGGCAGCCGCACGTGGTCGCCGGCTACCTGGAGGATCTGGCGGGCCGGTACTTCGACTGGCAGGAGGCCTGCCCGGTGATGCGGCCCGGCTCGGTGCCGCCAGCACTGCCGGACCCGGGTCACGCGGGCGGCCCGCTGGCGGGCCGGGAGCTCATCCAGGCCCGGCTGCAGCTGGCCAGCGCCGCGCAGACGGTCCTGGCGGCGGGGCTCCGGCTCCTGGGCATCGGCGCTCCCGGCCGGATGTAGCCAGCCCCGCACCGGGCCGGCCGCCCGCCACCGGCGCGGGCGCGGGCCGCCGTACCAGACACAGCCATAGCAAACACAGCCATAAGCCAGCACAGCCGCAGCAAGCACAGCAGACGATCAGCGAGGACGTGTCATGAGCCGTGTCGCCCACCCCGCCGGACCGCGGCACGCCGACGTGCTGCCCGCGGAGCACCCGCCGATCCCGCCCGAGGATCTGAACGAACTGCACCCGGTGATCTGGCCGCATACCGCCCGCCGGGCGGCCGGCGTGCTCAGCGTCGGCGGCCTGGACGTGCGTGACCTGGCCGCCGAGTACGGCACGCCGCTGTTCATCTGCGACGAGGACGACTTCCGGCAGCGCTGCCGCGGTTACCGTGAGGCGTTCGGGCCCCGGGCCGGGGTGTTCTATGCGGCGAAGGCGTTCTGCTGCCGCGGCGTGCTGCGCTGGGTCACCGAGGAAGGCCTCGGCGTGGACGTATGCACCGGCGGCGAGCTGGAGGTCGCGCTGCAGGCGGGCGTGCCGCCCGAGATGATCACCCTGCACGGCAGCAACAAGCTCGAGAGCGAGCTGGCCCGGGCCCTGGAGGCGGGCGTGGGCCACATCGTGGTGGACTCGTTCGAGGAGATCGCCCGGCTCGCCTACCTGACCGACCCGCCCGTTGCCCCGCGCGGCGCTGCCGGGAAAGGCCCGGTCCGGCCCGGCCCGGGCCGGACCGTTCCCGGCGGCCCCGTTCCCGGCGGCCCCGCCGGACGGCCGTGCCCGCGGCCCCGGGTCCTTGTCCGGGTGACCACCGGCGTGGAAGCGCACACCCACGAGTTCGTGGCCACCGCGCACGATGACCAGAAGTTCGGGTTCTCGCTGTCCTCGGGCGCGGCCGACGAGGCCGTGCGCCGGGTCCTGGCCTGCCCGGGGGTGGACCTGGCCGGGCTGCACTCGCACATCGGGTCGCAGATCTTCGACACCGACGGCTTCGAGGCGGCCGCCCGCCGGGTGCTGGGCCTCGCCGTCCGGATCCGCGACGAGCACGGCATCGTGATCGATGAGCTGAACCTCGGCGGCGGGCTCGGCATCGCCTACACCCCCGACGATGACCCCGCGGACATCAAGGTCACGGCGCAGAACCTGCACGAGATCGTGCGAGCCCAGTGCGCCGCGGCGGGCCTGGACATGCCGCGGCTGACCGTGGAGCCGGGACGCGCCATCGCCGGGCCCGGCACGGTTACGCTGTACGAGGTCGGGACGGTCAAGGACGTGGACGGGCTGCGCACCTACGTGAGCGTGGACGGCGGGATGAGCGACAACATCCGGACCGCGCTGTACGACGCCGAGTACACGTGCGTGCTGGCCTCCAGGGAGTCGGCGGCCGCGCCGATGCTGTCCAGGATTGTCGGCAGGCACTGCGAGAGTGGGGACATCGTGGTCCGGGACAGCTACCTGCCCTCCGACCTGGTTCCGGGTGACCTGCTCGCGGTCGCGGCCACGGGTGCGTACTGCCGGTCGATGGCCAGTAACTACAACCACGTGACACGGCCCGCGGTGGTGGCCGTCCGGGACGGCGCGGCCCGGCTGCTGCTCCGCCGCGAGACCATGGACGACCTGCTCCAGCTGGACGCCGGATGACGACCCGGCACCGTGTGCCGAGATCTAGGGTGATGCCGTAGTGCGGACGTTGAAAGTGGCGTTGCTGGGCTGCGGCACCGTGGGCTCGGAGGTCTACCGCCTGCTCACGCAGCAGTCCGACGACCTGGCCGCGCGGATCGGGGCCCGGCTGGAGGTGGCCGGTGTCGCGGTGCGGCGGCCAGGCGCGCGCCCGCGCCGTGCGGATCGATCCGGCGCTGCTCACCGCCGACTCCATGGACCTGGTCACCCGGCCGGACGTGGACATCGTGATCGAGGTGATCGGCGGCATCGAGCCGGTCCGCTCGCTCCTGCTCGCCGCGATGAAGTCCGGCAAGTCCGTGGTCTCGGCCAATAAGGCGCTGCTCGCCGAGGACGGGGCCACCCTTCATGAGGCCGCCCGCGAGAACGGGGCCGACCTGTACTACGAGGCCGCGGTGGCCGGGGCCATCCCGCTGCTGCGGCCGTTGCGGGAGTCGCTGGCCGGGGACGAGGTGCACCGGGTCCTGGGCATCGTCAACGGCACCACCAACTACATCCTGGACCGGATGGACACCTCGGGCGCCGGGTTCACCGACGCGCTGGAGGAGGCCCAGGCGCTCGGCTACGCCGAGCCCGACCCCACCGCGGACATCGAGGGCTTCGACGCCGCGGCCAAGGCGGCGATCCTGGCCGGGCTGGCCTTCCACACCGCGGTCACCGCGGCCGACGTGTACCGGGAGGGCATCACCGGGGTCACCGCCGCGGACATCGCCAGTGCCCGGGAGCTGGGTCACGTGGTCAAGATGCTCGCGATCTGCGAGCGCCGGGACGGCGGCGTGTCGGTCCGCGCCCACCCGGCGATGATCCCGCGCAGCCACCCGCTGGCCGGCGTGCGCGAGGCGTACAACGCGGTGTTCGTGGAGGCGGAGGCGGCCGGCCGGCTGATGTTCTACGGCGCGGGTGCCGGGGGAGTGCCGACCGCGAGCGCGGTGCTGGGCGACGCGGTCGCCGTGGCCCGCAACCTTATCGCCGGGACCCGCGGCCCGGATCCGTCCACCTACGCGAAGCTGCGGACGCTTCCGATGGGGGAAGCCCGGACCCGGTACCACGTGGCCCTGGACGTCGCGGACCGGCCCGGCGTCCTGGCCGCCGTGGCGGAGACCTACGCCCGGCACGAGGTGTCCATCAAGGCGGTGCGCCAGGAGGGCCGGGGCGAGGACGCGCAGCTCGTGATCGTGACCCACGCTGCCCCGGACGCCGCGCTCTCGCGCTGCGTCACCGAACTGGAGACGATGGACTCCGTGCGGGCCGTGGCCAGCGTGATGCGGGTCGAGGGGGAGGGGGAGGAATGACTGTGGACGTGACCTCCGCGGCGGCGGGGTACGTGCCCTGGCGCGGCGTGATTGCGCAGTACCGGGACTGGCTCCCGGCGCTGCCGGGCAGCAGCCCCGTCATCACGCTTGGGGAGGGCGCCACGCCGCTGCTGCCTGCCCCCGTGCTTTCCGAGCGGACTGGCTGCGAGGTGTACCTCAAGGTCGAGGGGGCCAACCCGACCGGCTCGTTCAAGGACCGGGGCATGACGATGGCGGTCAGCATGGCCGTCAGCCGCGGCGCCACCGCGGTGATCTGCGCCTCGACCGGCAACACCAGCGCGAGCGCCGCCGCGTACGCGGCCCGGGCCGGGATGTCCTGCGCGGTCCTGGTGCCGCGCGGCAAGATCGCGCTCGGCAAGCTGGCCCAGGCCCTGGTGCACGGGGCCAAGCTGCTCCAGGTGGACGGCAACTTCGACGACTGCCTCGAGCTGGCCCGCAAGCTGGCCGCCGACTACCCCGTCGCGCTGGTCAACTCGGTCAACCCGGACCGGCTGCAGGGCCAGAAGAGCGCGGCGTTCGAGATCGTCAACGCGCTCGGCGACGCTCCCGACGTGCACTGCCTGCCGGTCGGCAACGCCGGCAACATCACCGCCTACTGGATGGGCTACACCCAGTACGCCGCGGCCGGGCGGGCCACCAGGACCCCCCGGATGCTCGGCTTCCAGGCCAGCGGGGCCGCGCCTATCGTGCGCGGCGAGCCGGTCCGCGCCCCGCAGACCATCGCGACCGCGATCAGGATCGGCAACCCGGCTTCCTGGGCGCTGGCCGAGGCCGCCCGGGACGAGTCCGGCGGCCTGATCGACTCGGTCACCGACCGGCAGATCTTCGCGGCCTACCGGCTTCTCGCGGCCAAGGAGGCGGTGTTCGGCGAGCTGGCCTCGGCCGCCGGGGTGGCCGGGCTGCTCCAGGCCCGGGAACAGGGTCAGGTCGCGGCCGGTTCCCGGGTGGTGTGCACGGTTACCGGCAACGGCCTCAAGGACCCGGACTGGGCCGTGTCGGCCGCGCCCGCCCCGATCACCGTGCCCGCGGACAGCGGGGCCGCGGCGGCCGCCCTCGGCCTGGCCTGAGGAGCGTCATATCTTGAGCGGATCCCGGTGGCGGGACAAGCCCGTCGTGGTCCGGGCCCCGGCGAGCAGCGCCAACCTCGGCCCCGGGTTCGACGCCCTGGCCCTCGCGCTGTCCCTGCACGACGTGGCCGTGGCCCGGGTAACTGACGGCGGGCTGGACATCGAGGTGTCCGGGGAAGGCAGCGAGACGGCCGCCGCGGGGGAAGCCCACCTGGTGGTGCGGGCCATGCGGGCCGCGTTCGACGTCCTCGGCGCGCATCCGCCCGGCATCAGCCTGCGCTGCCTCAACGCGATCCCGCACGGCCGGGGGCTCGGCTCCTCAGCCGCGGCCATCGTCACCGGCATCCTGGCCGTCCGCGGGCTGGCCCGGGACGGCGCTGAGCTGCTCCCGGATGATGCCGTGCTGGCCCTCGCATCCGGCCTGGAGGGGCACGCGGACAACGTGGCCGCCTGCCTGCACGGCGGGCTGACCATCTCCTGGACGCCGGACCGCCGCAGCGCGGCGCCCGGCAGCGCGGCACCCGGCAGCGCGGCACCCGGCAGCGCGGCACCCGGCAGCGCGGCACCCGGCGGCCGGGCACCCGGCGGCCCGGACCGGGCCGGCCCGGTGAACGGGGCCGGCCCCGCGGCCCCGCCGGCTCCCCGCGTTGTCCGCCTGCCGGTGCTGGAGGAGATCCGGCCGGTGGTTTTCGTTGCGGAGGAAAGCCTGGCCACGCACACCGCGCGGGGCGCGCTGCCGGCCGCGGTGCCGCATCGGGACGCGGCCGCCAACGCCGCGCGCAGCGCGCTTCTGGTCGCCGCGCTGACCCGGGTCCCGGAGGTACTGTTCGACGCCACCCAGGACTACCTGCACCAGGCGTACCGGGCCGAGGTCATGCCGCGGACCGCGGAGCTGGTGGGCCGGCTCCGCGCGGCGGGCGTGGCCGCGGTGGTCTCCGGCGCCGGGCCTTCCGTGCTCGCCCTGACCGTGGCGGCCCCGCCTGGCTGGCCTGACCTGGTGGATTCAATCGCAACGGAAACGGGTATCGGATGGCGTATAAGCCCCCTGGCCATCGACCGGCAAGGCGCGACCCTCCAGACCGCCGTGCCAGGCGAACGCCCCAGAGACAGCGCGCGGTGACGCGTCCCCGGACGCAGTGCCCTTGGATGCAGTGTTCCCGGATGACGTGTTCCTGGATACAGTTCCCGGACGCGGACCTCCCGGCCACTGCCATCACGGGCACGGACGTCCGGGACGCCTGGCCCGGCTGCCCTGGGAGGGTCGCGCGGAGACGCCGCAAGACTGGACAGGGCCATTCACGACACACGGACCGGTGCCGGGGGAATGCTGTGGGCTCTCCTAGTGTTAAGGTGGGTGCTGCACCAGATACCCCATCATGGGGCCAGGTGCTCGCCCGTCACTTGCTCCGAGCCCGGCTTGACCACCGGGCGGGGTCAGTGACGCTCCGTCAACTCTCCGGGTCACCACCTCCCCTCCGCATACACGAAACGCGGGGCGGTCGCGGCGAACCGGGAGCCGGCGGGAGGTCGAGGCGCGCTACCCCAGCCGTCTGGGCTCGTTCCGAAACCCCAGCCCCGGGCATGGACTCCGGGTTAACCCTGTGGTCACCGTCTGGGACCGGGTCCGGGAACGAGACACGGGCGGATGCGCGGACCTCGGCGGTAAAGGCAAGACACAGTAGGCAGTACCTGGCCCGGCTGATTTCGCCGGGTCGTGACACCGGGTCGAACGGCCGCGAGCGCGGCCGACGCCCGCTCCCTGGGAAGGACCCCTCGTGAGCGACACCACCGAACTCTTCACCGGCTCCTCAGGTGCGCCTGAGGCGTCCCCTGGCTTCACCGGGGGCACCCCCGCGCCGGCCGGTGAGACGGTGACTGACAAGCCCGCCCGCCGCGGCGGTTCCGGGCTGTCCGGCATGCTGCTGGCCGACCTTCAGCGGCTCGCCCAGTCGATGGGCATCACCGGCACAGGCCGGATGCGCAAGAGCCAGCTCATCGAGGCGATCCAGAGCAGGCAGGGTGGCGGAGCCGCCGCCCAGGCCAGCGGCCCGCCGTCTGGCCCCCCGGCGGGCAACGGGAGTGGGACACTCGACAACTCCGTCCAGCGTGGCGCGTCTGCGGGAGCCGGCACGCCTCGCCACCGTGAGCAGGACGCCATGGAGCCAGATAGCACCACACAGCCCGGTCTGGGCGGCGCCGCGCAGCCAGCAGGCCCGGCGCAGGAAGCAGCCACGACGGCGCGCGAGGCGCAGCGGGGCGGGTCCCGCGACGCAGTGCAGGCCAGCACGGGGCAGGCCAGCACCGGGCAGGCCAGCACCGGGCAGGCCAGCGGCCCCGACGGCCAGCTCGCGTTCTCCCCGTCCTCGGCGCCGGCGGACACCGCCAGCTCCGCGGACGCAGGCCACGCCGCTGCCGGGGGTGAGAGCGGGCAGTCCGGCCAGGACGGCCAGCGCCGCGACCGGCGCCAGCGTGGCCGGCGTGACGACTCGTCCCGCGACGGCGGCGAGCAGCGCGACAGCCAGCGTGAGGGCAGCCAGCGTGACGGGGGCCAGCGTGACAGCGGCCCGCGCGACAGCAGCCAGCGTGACGGCCAGCGCGACAGCAGCCAGCGGGGCAGCGGCCGGGACGGCCAGCGCGGCCAGGCGATTGACCGGGGCGGGGACGATGACGACGACGGCTCGGGCCGCCGCCGCAGCCGCGACCGGTTCCGCAACCGGAACCGCCGGCGTGAGCGGGGCGGCCAGGAGGCCGAGCCGGTGGTGACCGAGGATGACGTGCTCATCCCGATCGCCGGCATCCTCGACGTGCTGGACAACTACGGGTTCATCCGGACCACCGGGTACCTGCCCGGATCCAACGACGTGTACGTGTCGCTCTCCCAGGTCCGCCGGCACGGCCTGCGCAAGGGGGACGTGATCGAGGGCGCGGTCCGGCAGCCCCGCGAAGGCGAGCGCCGGGAGAAGTTCAACGCGCTGGTCCGGCTGGACAAGATCAACGGCCTGGACCCGGAGCAGTCCCGCGGCCGCCCGGACTTCTCCAAGCTGGTGCCGCTGTACCCGCAGGACCGGCTCCGGCTGGAGACCGACGCCAACGTGATGACCACCCGGATCATGGACCTGGTCAGCCCGATCGGCAAGGGCCAGCGCGGTCTCATCGTGTCCCCGCCCAAGGCGGGCAAGACGATGATCCTGCAGGCCATCGCGAACGCGATCACCAAGAACAACCCGGAATGCCACCTCATGGTCGTCCTCGTGGACGAGCGGCCTGAGGAAGTCACCGACATGCAGCGCTCGGTCAAGGGCGAAGTGATCCACTCCACCTTCGACCGTCCCGCCGAGGACCACACCACGGTCGCCGAGCTGGCCATCGAGCGGGCCAAGCGGCTGGTGGAGATGGGCCACGACGTGGTCGTGCTGCTGGACTCCATCACCCGGCTGGGCCGCGCCTACAACCTGGCCGCCCCGGCCAGCGGCCGGATCATGTCCGGTGGCGTGGACTCCACCGCCCTGTACCCGCCGAAGCGGTTCTTCGGCGCCGCCCGGAACATCGAGCACGGCGGCTCGCTGACCATCCTGGCCACGGCCCTCATCGAGACCGGGTCCCGCGCGGACGAGGTCATCTTCGAGGAGTTCAAGGGCACCGGCAACATGGAGCTGCGGCTGCGCCGCGAGCTCGCCGACAAGCGGATCTTCCCCGCCATCGACGTGGACGCCTCCGGCACCCGCAAGGAGGAGATCCTGATGACGCCGGAGGAGCTGAAGATCGTCTGGCAGCTCCGCCGGGTGCTGCACGCGCTGGAGCCGCAGCAGGCGCTCGAGGTCCTCATGGAGCGGATGCGCGAGACCAAGAGCAACGCGGAGTTCCTGCTCCACGTGCAGAAGACCACGGTCGGCCAGGAGCGCGGCTGACCCGGCGCCCGGATCAGCAGGGCGGGAATCACCAGGCCCGGCAGCACGTTGCAGGGTCTGGCACACTGGTAGCCATCAACAGCGCGGTACCGGTTCACGCCGCGGCGGCATCAGCCGCCCGGCGACCCGGCGACCGACGAAGGCAGGAGTACACAAAGTGAAGCCTGGTATCCACCCCGAGTACGTGGTGACCGAGGTGACCTGCACCTGCGGGGAGACCTTCACCACGCGCAGCACGGCGAAGGACGGCGTCATCCACGCCGACATCTGCTCGAGCTGCCACCCGTTCTACACCGGCAAGCAGAAGATTCTCGACACCGGCGGCCGCGTGGCCCGGTTCGAGCGCCGGTTCGGCAAGCAGGCCGCGGGCTCGAGCTCGAAGTAGCGTTCACCGATCACCGTGCCGGGATGGCATGGCCGGTCTCCGGGCCGGGACCATGTGGCCACGGCACGGTGATCTTCAATTTTCAGCTCAAATTGTCCCGGGATCCGGATTGTGGCCGGATCACCGGGTTCACGGGCAATCCGCAGGAGGACAACGGTGTTCGACCGGCTGGGTGAGCTGGCGCAGGAGCACGCCGACCTGGAGCGCACCCTCGCCGACTCAGCCGTGCACGCTGACCCGGAGCGCGCCCGGGCGCTGTCGCGCCGCTACGGCGAGATCAGCCCCATCGTCGAGACCTACCACCAGTGGCAGCAGACGGCCGCCGACGAGGCGACCGCCCGCGAGCTGGCGGGCGAGGACGCGTCGTTTGCGGCCGAGGCCGAGGACCTGGGGCGCCGCCGGGCCAGGCTCGAGGACCGGCTCAACGAGTTCCTGGTGCCCCGGGACGCCATGGATGACAAGGACGTCCTGCTCGAGGTGAAGGCCGGCGAGGGCGGCGAGGAGTCAGCCCTGTTCGCGGGCGACCTGCTGCGCATGTACCTGCGGTACGCGGAGCGCCAGGGCTGGAAGACCGAGGTCCTGGACTCCACCATGACCGGCCTGGGCGGCTACAAGGACGTGACGGTCGCGGTCAAGGCCCCCCGGCACGTGACCGGGGACGGCGTCTGGTCCCGGATGAAGTACGAGGGCGGCGTGCACCGGGTGCAGCGGGTGCCGGTCACCGAATCCCAGGGCCGGGTGCACACCTCGGCGGCGGGCGTGCTGGTCATGCCGGAAGCCGACCCGGTCGAGGTGAACATCGACCCGAACGACCTGCGGGTGGACGTCTACCGCTCCTCCGGGCCCGGCGGCCAGAGCGTCAACACCACCGACTCCGCGGTGCGGATCACCCACAAGCCCACCGGCATCGTCGTTTCCTGCCAGAACGAGAAGAGCCAGCTGCAGAACAAGGAGCAGGCGCTGCGCATCCTGCGCGCCCGGCTGCTGGCCCAGGCCCAGGCGGACGCGGAGGCCCAGGCCGCCGCGGAACGGCGCAGCCAGGTGGCCACCGTGGACCGCTCCCAGCGGGTCCGCACCTACAACTTCCCGGAGAACCGGATCTCCGACCACCGGGTCGGCTACAAGGCCTACAACCTCGATCACGTCATCGACGGGGACCTGGACGCGGTGATCAGCGCGCTGGTCGAGGCGGACCGGTCGGGCAGAGCGGCAGCGGCGGATGGCGGCTGAGCCGCGCCAGAGCCTGCTGCTCGACGAGATCACGGTGGCCGCGGCCCGGCTGGCTGAGGCCGGCGTGGATTCGCCGCGGGCCGACGCGGAGCAGATCGCCGCGCACGTCCACGGGGTCGGCCGCGGTGAGCTGCACCGGGTGCCCGACCAGGACTTCAACCCGCGGTTCTGGGACGAGATCGCCCGCCGTGAGGCGCGGGAACCGCTCCAGCACATCACGGGGCACGCCTACTTCCGGTACCTGGACCTCGAGGTCGGTCCCGGGGTGTTCGTGCCCCGGCCCGAGACCGAGGTGATGACCGGGTGGGCCATCGACCGGCTGCGCGAGATGGACGTGACCGAGCCGGTCGTGGCCGACCTGGGCACCGGGTCGGGTGCGATCGCGCTGGCTATCGCCCAGGAAGTGCCCCGGTCGCGGGTGCACGCGGTCGAGGCTGACCCGCTGGCCCGGGAGTGGGCCCAGCGCAACATCGGCCGCTGCGCCGAGACGGCCCCGCACACCGCGGGCCGGGTCACGCTGCACGGCGAGGACTTCGGCCAGGCCCTGCCTGATCTGGGAGGGGCCGTGGACCTCGTGGTCAGCAACCCGCCGTACATCCCGTGGGGATCCTCGGTGCCGCCGGAAGTGGGCGAGTACGACCCGGCCACCGCGTTGTGGGGCGGCACCGACGGCATGGATGCGGTCAAGGTTGTCGAGCAGGCGGCCCGGCGGCTGCTCCGGCCCGGCGGGCTGGTCGCCGTGGAGCACGGCGCGCCCCAGGGAGCCGCGGTGTACTGGATTTTCGCCGAGGAACGGGGCTGGCGGGACACGCGCAACCACAAGGACCTGGCCCGCCGGGACCGCTTCGTGACCGCGGTCTGGCCCGGGGCCCAACAGTGGGAGGATGGGCATTCATGAGCGCACGGTTTGACTGCGCGGACCCGGCGCAGCTGCTTGAGGGACTTTCGGAGGCGGAGGCGGCCCTGCGCCGCGGCGATCTCGTGGTCATGCCGACCGACACGGTCTACGGGATCGCGGCCGAGGCCTTCAGCCCGGTGGCCGTGGACGGCCTGCTCAAGGCCAAGGGCCGGGGCCGGGACATGCCGCCGCCGGTGCTGGTGGGGACGGTCCGCGCGGCCATGGCGCTGGTGATGGACCTCGACGACGCCGGGAAGGACCTGATCGACGAGTTCTGGCCCGGTGCGCTGACCATCGTCTGCCGGTCCAGCCCCACGCTGGTCTGGGACCTGGGCGAGACCAAAGGCACGGTGGCGGTGCGGATGCCGCTGCACCAGCTCGCGCTCGACCTCCTCAAGAGGACCGGCCCGCTGGCCGTGAGCAGCGCCAACCTGTCCGGGCACCCGCCGTCGGCCTCCTGCGACGAGGCCCTGGCCCAGCTGGGCGACTCGGTCGCGGTGTACCTGGACGGCGGCCCGTGCGCCGGGGATGTGCCGTCCACGATCGTGGACCTGACCGGGACCGTGCCGAGGCTGCTGCGCCAGGGAGTGATCCCGGCCGACCGGTTGCGGGAAGTGATCCTGCTGAACGACGCGGCGGAAGCAGGGGAAGCGGCGGAAGCAGGGGAAGCGGCGGAAGCAGGGGAAGCGGCGGAAGCAGGGGAAGCTGGGCCCCAGGACGCCGCTGAGCCGGCGGTCCCCCAGGATGCCGGCGAGCCGGCGGCCGCCCAGGATGCCGGTGAGCCGGTGGCTGCCCGGGATGCCGGTGAGCCGGTGGCCGCCCGGGATGCCGGTGAGCCGGTGGCTGCCCAGGATGCCGGTGAGCCGGCGGCTGCCCAGAGCGCCGGCGCGCCGGCCGGCTCGCGGGAAGCCGCGCTGGACGTGGCGGCGCCAGGCCACGAAGATGGCTCTGACCAGGAAGAACGTTCCCCCAGGCCTGCTGCCGGGTAAGTATGGCCGCGATGGGTGGCTGTGCGGCCTACCCTCAGGTTAGTGCTTTAAAGTTGATCCTTAATGGATGAGGCAACCGAACGGGCCGGGTGAACCGGGATGCGCGAGTACGGCCTCACAGTTCTGGTGGCCGCCGCCGTCACGTATCTGCTCACGCCGCTGGTGCGCCGTCTCGCGATCGCGGTGGGTGCTGAGCACGCGGCCCGGGCGAGGGACGTCCATACCGACCCGGTCCCGCTGCTCGGCGGCATCGCGATGTACCTCGGCCTCGCCGCGGGCCTGCTGGTTGCCTCCCGGCTGACCCACCTCAGCACCGTTTTCATGGGCACCAGGGTGGCCAGCGGACTGCTGCTCGCCGGCGGGCTGCTCGTCCTGATGGGGATCGTGGACGACCGCTGGGGGCTGGGTGCCATCACCAAGCTGGCCGGCCAGGTGGGCGCGGGCGCGATCCTCGTCTGGAGCGGCGCCGTGGTGGCCTGGCTGCCGGTCCCGGGCGGCGGGACCCTCTCGCTGACTTCCGATCAGCAGACCGTGCTGACCATCCTCGTCGTCGTCGTGACCATCAACGCGGTCAACTTCATCGACGGGCTGGACGGGCTCGCCGCCGGCATCGTCGGGATCGGCGCGGCAGCCTTCTTCCTCTACTACTACACGCTCACCAAGCGGCTGGGCCTGGACGAGCAGACCGACCCGGCGCTGGCGTCGGCCATCCTGGCCGGGGTGTGCCTGGGCTTCCTGCCGCACAACTTCTACCCGGCGCGCATCTTCATGGGCGACACCGGGTCCATGCTGCTGGGGCTGCTGCTCGCCTACGCACCCATCTCCAGCCTCGCGTCCCTGGACCCGAACACGCTCACCAACCCGTCGGCCTACAGCGGCGGCACGGTCAACCGCTTCCCCGAAATCCTGCCGTTGCTGGTGCCGGCCATCATCATGCTGATCCCGTACGCAGACCTGCTGCTCGCGGTCGTGCGGCGGACCCGGGCCGGGCAGTCCCCGTTCTCGGCGGACAAGAAGCACCTGCAGCACCGGCTGCTGGCCATCGGGCATTCGCACCGGGCCAGCGTCCTGCTCATGTACCTGTGGGCGGCACTGTTCGCGGGAACGGTCGTGCTGCTGTCGATCATGCGCACGAAACTGCTGGTCCTGGGGATCGTGACTCTGTGCGGGGTGCTGGTCCTGCTGCTGGCGTCGATGCCCCGGCTGCGCTGGTGGAACCGCCGCAGCCAGTTGGGGCTGGCAACCAGCCTGGCCGGGCCGGTGTCTTCGGGCGGGCCGGTGTCTTCGGGCGGGCCGGTGTCTTCGGGTGGGCCGGTGTCTTCGGGCGGGCCGGTGTCTTCGGGCGGGCCGGCCGCGGCCCGGGTCCCGGCGGCGGCGGGGGTCAGGTCCCAGCGCCGCGACCCCGCGGATCGGGGCACCAGCCTGGATCCGGAGCAGCCCCCGGGGCGTCGGCCTGCTGGGGACGGTGACATGAATCCCGATCGCCCGGCGAGCGCGGATCGCGGCCCGGAGTACGGGACTGCCGGGTACCGGCGTGCCGGGAACGGGAACGGGAATGGGAGCGCGGGGCCCGGAAACGCGGAGTACCAAAGTGCCTGGTACCAGGACGGCGAGTACGGGGGCGCAGGGAGCGCGGAGTACGGGCCGGCCGGGCCCAGCCACCCCGGGCACGGCAGCCCGGAGCCCAGGCCCGCTGGCCCGGGCCGCGCTGCGGGGCCCGCCTCGCAGGCCCGGAACGTACGGCCGGCGGGGGCAGCGTGGGACGCCCCGTACGGCGGCGGATGGTCCTCGGAGCCGGCCGGCCCGCAGGAGCCGGGTCCGTGGTACCCAGGCCACCCGGATCCGGTCGACGCAGATCACCTTGATCGTGCTGAACCGGGCCGTGCTGACCCGGGTCGTGCTGATTCGGGCCGTGCTGACCCGGGTCGTGCTGACCCGGGCCGTGCTGATTCGGGACAGTGGTATCCGGGTCGGACCGGCCCGGGCCAGCGAGATTCCGGCCGGTGGGCCCGCCCCCAGGATGCTGGCCCGGGTGGCCCCGTGCTCTGGGACGACAAGCCGCCAGCGAACGGCGCGCAGAACCCCGGGCTGCAGGACGCTGGCCTGCAGGACGCTGGCCTGCAGGACGCTGGCCTGCAGGACGCTGGCCTGCAGGACGCTGGCCCGGGTGACCTGGGCCTGGGGGACCTGGGCCCGCTGGCCCCGGACCCCTTCCGGACCCAGCCGTCCAATCCAGGCCCGGCACGCCCGGAGAGCCGTGACGGCGACGGCGGGGACGAGGAGTCACCGCTCTCTCCGTGGCGCTTCCACTGACCCTCCGGCTCCGTTTTCCCAGGCCAGCCAGCCAGCCAGCTTCAGCCTTCCAGCCGACCGGGCCCAAATCTCCAGCTGGCCTGGGGCCGGCTCTCTACCCAGCCCTGGGGCCGGCTCCAGGCCAGCCCTCGAGCCGCCGACCTTCTCGCCCCATCAGCACCACCGCCCATCAGCCACACTGGTCACTCAGGCATCAGCTGCCACTCAGACCCCAAACCCTGTTCGTGATCATGGGGATACTGGCGTGATAACCCCAGCAAGCCCATGATCACGAGGCCCTTTGTCGCCGGTGCCGCGATTTCGCACCCCGCCCGGCGCAGAATCCTCAGAGGCGCGGCAGTCTCGTCAGGCCGGCGGGTGCCAGGGATCGTGACGCGGGATGGTTTGGTAGCGTTCAGGGACTCATGTACCACAATCGGCATTCAGGTAACATTCATCACACGAAGAGGGCCGGTAAAGGCCCGCTCAAGGAGCTTGTGATATCTTTCACGAGCAGTCACTCGAGGACGAGTGAGGGGCCCGTGATAGGTTTCGCTCACCCGGCGGTGTGCGAGCTCCGCCTCGGCGGCACCCAGGCTCCTGGCCGGTGCTGTGTGGGAGGCGGACAGGTGCATCCCCGAGTCAAGTGTCCTCCTGAGCCCACCGGAGCCACCTAAGATGCAGGCAAGCTACGGCCCGATCGCCCGGCGGTCCGCCGCGGTAGCGGCTGGTGTTGCCGTCATCATGATCGTGCTAAGCGGGCTGATCGGCGGGGCCAAAGGACTGCTCGGCAGCGTGCTCGGCGCGGCGCTGGTCGCCGTGTTCTTCGCCATCAGCATCGCTGCGGTGTCCCGGGCCGAGAAGGTCAGCCCCCGGGCCCAGATGGTGACCGCGCTCACCACGTTCATCGTCAAGATCCTCGTGCTGATGGTTCTCGTGTCCAAGTTCAGCAACACGACCGTCTTCAACGCGCGACTGTTCGGCCTGACCGCCATCGTCTGCATCCTGGTCTGGACCGGTGCGCAGGTCTTCTGGTCGGCACGGCTCAAGGTGCTCTACGTGGAACCGGACGGGGAACGGTGACGCGTGGCGCTTCCCTCGCTCCCGGACGGCGGATCGCGGCCCGCGGGTCAGCCTGCCCCCGGCAGCTGCCGCGATGACCTGGCGCGCCATGAGCGGGACCGGATCTGCACCCACCGGCTCCAACGGTTTGCCCGGTGGTCGGCCGTCGGCCCGTGGCCAGTCGTCGGAGGCGGACCCGGCCGAGGAGAATCAGGGCTGGAGCGTTTTCAGCTACCTGATCGCCGGGATGGTGGCCTACGGCCTCCTCGGCTGGCTGGTGGCCTGGCTGACGCACATCGCGGTGTTCATCCCGCTGGGTGCGCTCCTCGGGCTGGTCTTTGCCATCGGCGGGGTGGTCTGGAAGTACGGCAGGTCCTAATCGGTAATCTGCATGCGAAGCATGCTGGCCAGTCCAGTATCGGCATGCCACGACGTTCCGCCCGGATGGGGGCGGCTTGGATGCGCGCCGCGCCTGCGGGTGCCGCGCGCGGGCACGAAGCAGGAGGAAACCGTCTTGGGCGGTGACATGCTGGTCCTCGCCGCGGAGAAGTGCTCCCCGGAGCACAGCCACATCTTCTCGTCTGCACATTGCGGCTACCCGGCCCCGGGATACCCGGGTCCGACCTTCATTTTCACGCCGTTCTTCCGTGTGGGCGGCTTTTACTTCACCAAGCCGATGCTGCTGGCGCTGGTCTGCGCCGTCGGCGTGGTCGGCTTCTTCTGGGCCGCGTTCGCCAACCCGAAGATAGTCCCGCGGGGCGTGCAGAATCTCGGCGAGATGGGGATCGGGTTCGTCCGCGAGCAAATCCTGCTGCCGATGATCGGGAAGCGCGGCGACAACTTCCTGCCGTTCCTGGTTTCGCTGTTCTTCTTCATCTGGCTGATGAACCTGATGGAGATCATCCCGGTCGCCCAGTTCCCCCCGATGTCGATGATCGCCTTTCCGGTCGCATTGATGCTCATGGTCTACGGCACCTATACCTACCTGGGCATCAAGCACCAAGGGCTGGGCGGCTACTTCAGGAACATGATCCCTAGCGGCGTGCCGGGGCCGATCCTGGTTATCCTGGCGCCGGTGGAGGTCCTGCAGTACGTCCTGATCCGGCCCTTCACGCTGGCGATCCGGTTGTTCGCGAACATGTTCGCCGGGCACATCCTGCTGCTGATCTTCACGCTCGCGACGTGGTACCTGTTCAGCCTCAGCATCGGCCTGCTGTTCAGCGCGACCTCATTCATCCTGACTATCGCGCTGACTGCGTTCGAGATGCTGATCCAGGCCCTGCAGGCGTACATCTTCACGATCCTGACTGCCCAGTACATCGGCGGGTCACTGGAAGCGGGTCACTGAGGTGGACACCCGCCCGATTAGTCCGGCAGCGCGATTGATCGTGCTGACGGTTCACCCCATCTGCTGGCGGTGGACATCCGCCGGCCTTTACGTAAGGAAATGACCACATGCATTATCTGGTCGCGCTTAGCGTCCTGCATCATGTAATCGCCGCCGGCACCACCCAGAGGCTGCAGATCAACTTCGGTGCTGTCGGATACGGCCTCGCGGCTATCGGCCCCGGTGTCGGCATCGGCCTGATCTTCGGTCACGGCGTGGAGGCCATGGCCCGCCAGCCGGAGGCCCGCGGACTCATCCAGTCCAACATGTACATCGGGTTCGCGCTGGCCGAGGCGCTGGCGCTGATCGGCCTGGTGGTCCCCTTCATCTTCGGCGCCACCTGATCGGCGGAGTCTTCCAGTGATCCTTAGCCAACAGGAGGCGACACCGTGATCTATCACGCAGAGGCGGCGGCGGTGGTTCCGTCGGCCAACCCACTGGTGCCCGCATGGCCCGAACTGATCATCGGTACCATCTCCTTCCTCATCGTGTTCGCCATCCTGGGCAAGGTGCTGCTGCCGCGGATCCAGCGGACGCTGGCCGAACGGACAGACAAGATCGAGGGCGGGCTGCAGCGCGCGGAGGAGGCGCAGGCCGAGGCCCAGGAGGTGCTCCAGAAGTATCGCCAGCAGCTCGCCGAGGCCCGGCAGGAAGCGTCGCGTCTGCGCGAGCAGGCTCAGGAGCAGGGCGCCCAGATCATCGCGGACATGCGCGAGGTGGCCCAGACCGAGGCACGCCGCATCATCGATGCCGCGCACACGCAGATCGAGACCGACCGGATGCTGGCCCTGCAGGCCCTGCGGACCGACGTGGGTGCCCTGGCCGTGGATCTGGCCGGCCGGGTGGTCGGTGAGTCGCTGGAGGACGTGGCGCGCCAGCACCGCATCGTCGAGCGGTTCATCGAGGACCTCGAGCAGCCGCAGGCTGACGAGGCCAGGTCCGCCACATGAGAGGCCCCAGCCGCGCCGCTCTGGCGGAGGCGAGGCAGCGGCTGGCCGACGCCGTGACGTCGGCGGCCGAGGCTCGCACGCTGGGGGAGGAGCTCTTCGAAGTCCTCGGGGTGCTCGACGAGCAGGCTGGCGCTGCGGCGGGCGCTGACCGACAGCAGCCGCCGGGCGCAGGCCCGGGCGGAACTGGTCCGGACGCTCTTCGGCGGCCAGGTCAGCGACGCCACCCTGGGCCTGTTCACGAGCATGTGCGTGTCCCGGTGGTCCCGCCCGGCGGACCTGCCGGGGGCGGTCGAGGAGGTCGCGGTCACGGCGTTCGCGGCGGCGGCCGAGCGGGCCCGGCATCTCGATGACCTCGAGGACCAGCTGTTCCGGTTCGGCCGGGTGGTGATGGCCGCGCCCGAGCTGCGCACCGTCCTGTCCAATCCCACCGTCCCGGCGCGAGTACAAGGCTCAGCTGCTGGACACGCTGCTCGAGGGAAAAGTGGCCGCGGATTCCCGGCAGCTGATCGGGGAGGCGGCGGAACATACCCGGGGACGTAGTCTGGATCTGACCCTGGACCAGTACGCGCAGCTGGACAGCGCAGTGGCGCCAGCGCCTGATCGCGGTAGCACGGGTGGCCGTCCCGCTCACTGAACGCCAGCGCGAGCGGTTGATCGCCGCGCTCGCGGGCGCGTACGGGCACGAGGTCCACCTGGACGTCATCGTTGATCCGCGCGTCAAGGGTGGCATTTCGGTCCAGATCGGGGATGAATTCATCGACGGCAGCGTGGCGAGCCGCCTCGCCGACACTGCGCAGGCGCCTGGCCGCCTGATGCGGGAGCACGTGCGGGACGGCGCGGCCGGACAACGACAGACCAGTTAACCAACTGATGAGGAAGACGCGAGGACCATGGCGGAGCTGACAATCCGGCCCGATGAGATCCGGGACGCGCTGGCGAGCTTCGTCCAGTCGTACGAACCGGACGCGGCCGCCCGGGAAGAGGTGGGCGTCGTCGCCGAGGCGGCGACGGCATCGCGCGGGTCGAGGGCCTTCCCTCGGCCATGTACAACGAGCTGCTGGAGTTCCCAGGCGGTATCCGCGGTCAAGCGTTGAACCTGGACGAGCGTGAGATCGGCGTGGTCATCCTCGGCGACTTCACCAAGATCGAGGAGGGCCAGCAGGTCCGCCGGACCGGGGAGATCCTGTCCGTCCCGGTGGGCGACGGATTCCTCGGCCGGGTCGTCGACCCGCTGGGCGTGCCGCTGGACGGCCAGGGCGACATCGAGCATGAGGCACTGCGCCCGCTGGAGACGCAGGCGCCCTCGGTGGTGCAGCGCAGCAAGGTGAACGAGCCGCTGCAGACCGGGATCAAGGCCATCGACGCGATCACCCCGATCGGCCGCGGCCAGCGTGAGCTGATCATCGGCGACCGGCAGACCGGCAAGACCGCCATCGCCATCGACGCCATCATCAACCAGCGGGAGAACTGGGAGTCCGGGGACCCGACGCGCCAGGTCAAGTGCATCTACGTGCCGATCGGCCAGAAGGGCTCGACGACCGCGCAGGTCAAGCAGTCCCTGGAAGATGCGGGCGCGATGCAGTACACGACGATCGTCGCATCGCCCGCTTCCGACCCGTCCGGGTACAAGTACATCGCCCCCTACACCGGCTCGGCCATCGGCCAGCACTGGATGTACCAGGGTCAGAGCGTGATGATCGTCTTCGACGACCTGTCCAAGCAGGCGGCGGCCTACCGGACCATCTCCCTGCTGCTGCGCCGGCCGCCGGGCCGCGAGGCCTACCCCGGCGACGTCTTCTACCTGCACTCGCGGCTGCTGGAACGCTGCGCGAAGCTGTCCAAGGAGATGGGGAACGGCTCCCTCACCGGGCTGCCGATCGTCGAGACCCAGGCCAACGACATCTCGGCGTACATCCCGACCAACGTCATCTCGATCACCGACGGGCAGATCTTCCTGGAGACCGACCTGTTCAACTCGGGTGTCCGCCCGGCCATCAACGTGGGCCGCTCGGTGTCCCGGGTCGGCGGCGACGCCCAGATCAAGGCGATGAAGAAGGTCGCCGGCGGCCTGAAGCTCGCGCTGTCCCAGTACCGTGACCTGGAGGCGTTCGCCTCCTTCGCCTCGGACCTGGACGCCGCGTCCCGGGCCCAGCTGGACCGCGGTGGCCGCCTGGTCGAGCTGCTCAAGCAGCCCCAGTACAGCCCGTACCCGGTGGAGCGCCAGGTCGCGTCCATCTGGGCCGGGACCAACGGCTACCTCGACGACGTGCCCTTGGAAGATGTCGGCCGGTTCGAGCGCGAGTTCCTGGACTACATCCAGCGCGAGCACAGCGGGATCTACGACTCGATCAGGGAGACCAGGGATCTGTCCGACGACACTGCGTCCGCGCTCAAGGAGGCCATCGAGGAGTTCCGAAAGGGCTTCACGGTCCGCGGCGGAGACCAGTTGCTGGTCGAGGAGGAGCCAGCGGAGCCTATCGACGAGTCGGAGATCGAGCGCGACACAGTGAAGAAGCGCGTCCGCGCTTCCGACAAGCCGAAGTAAGGAAGGCCCAGGATGGCAGGACAGCTTCGGGCGATCAGGCAGCGGATTCGGGGAGTCCAGTCCATTGCCAAGATCACTCGTGCCCAGGAGCTGATCGCGGCCTCGCGGATCATCAAGGCCCAGCAGCGGGTCCGCGATGCGGGGCCCTACGCCCGGGAACTCACCCAGGCTGTCGAGGCGGTGGTCAGCCAGTCCGCGAATATCGATCATCCGCTGGTCCGGGAGCCCGAGAATCCGCAGCGGGCCGCGATCCTCATCCTGAGCAGCGACCGCGGCTTCGCGGGCGGCTATAACAGCAACGTCATGCGCGAGGCCCAGGGACTGCGGGCCCGGCTCCGGGAGCGCGGCGTCGAGCCGGTCGCCTACGTGTCCGGGACGAAGGGCATCACCTGGCACCGGTTCCGTGGCCTGGACGTCGCCGACTCCTGGAGCGGTTTCTCGGAAGCCCCCCGGCACGACAACGCGCGTGAGATCACCGAGACCCTGTTCGAGGCGTTCAGCCGCCAGTCCGGGGACGGCGGGGTGGACGAAATCCACATCGTGTACACCGAGTTCGTGTCGATGCTGACCCAGAACACCGTCGTGCACCGCATCATCCCGCTGGTCATCGAGGAGACCACGGAGGAGCCCGCGAGCGGCCCGATTCCGCTGTACGAATTCGAGCCCTCGCCCCAGGCAGTGCTGGACGCGCTGCTGCCGTGGTATGTGGAGAGCCGGGTCTACCAGGCGCTGCTCGAAGCGGCCGCCTCGGAGATCGCGGCCCGCCGCCGGGCCATGAAGTCGGCCACCGACAATGCCAACGACCTGCTTGAGGGGTTCACCCGCGAGGCCAACAAGGCCCGGCAGGCCGAGATCACCCAGGAAATCAGCGAGATCGTCGGCGGGGCCGACGCGCTGGCCGAGTCCGTCGCAGGGAAAGAGTGAGTGCCATGACCGCAACCGTCGAGAACACCCCCGCTGCGGGCGGGGAGGAAGCCCCCGAGGGTACCGGCCGTGTCGCGCGGGTTATCGGCCCGGTCGTCGATGTGGAGTTCTCCACCGAGGGGGACATCCCCGACATCTACAACGCGCTGCAGGTCGACGTGACCCTGGAGGGGGAAACGCATACCCTGACGCTCGAGGTGGAACAGCACCTCGGCGACAACACGGTCCGGACCATCTCGATGGCGCCCACCGACGGCCTGACCCGCGGAGCCACCGTCGTCAACACCGGGGGACCGATCACGGTCCCGGTCGGGGACGTGACCAAGGGGCATGTGTTCAACGTGCTCGGTGTCCCGCTGGACGTGCCAGCCTCCTCCCTGGAAATCAAAGACCGCTGGTCGATCCACCGTGACCCGCCGCCCTTCGACCAGCTGGAACCGCGGACCCAGATCCTGGAAACCGGCATCAAGGTCCTCGACCTGCTCACCCCGTACGTGCAGGGCGGCAAGATCGGGCTGTTCGGCGGCGCGGGCGTGGGCAAGACGGTGCTCATCCAGGAGATGATCACCCGCGTGGCCAAGAACTTCGGCGGCGTCTCGGTGTTCGCCGGGGTCGGGGAGCGGACCCGCGAGGGCAACGACCTCTTCACCGAGATGACCGAGTCGAACGTCATCAAGGACACCGCGCTCGTCTTCGGCCAGATGGACGAGCCGCCGGGCGTCCGGCTGCGGGTCGGCCTGTCCGCGCTGACCATGGCCGAGTACTTCCGTGATGTGCAGGGCCAGGACGTGCTGCTGTTCATCGACAACATCTTCCGGTTCACCCAGGCCGGGTCGGAGGTCTCCACCCTGCTCGGCCGGATGCCCTCAGCGGTGGGATACCAGCCCACCCTGGCCGACGAGATGGGCCAGCTGCAGGAGCGGATCACCTCCACCCGGGGTCACTCCATCACCTCCATGCAGGCGATCTACGTGCCCGCGGACGACTACACCGACCCCGCGCCGGCCACCACGTTCGCCCACCTCGACGCAACCACCGCGCTGTCCCGGGCCATCACCGAAAAGGGCATCTTCCCGGCCGTGGACCCGCTCGCCTCGACGTCACGGATCCTGGACGCCAAGTACATCGGCCAGGAGCACTACGACGTGGCCCGCGAGGTGCAGCGGATCCTGCAGCGGTACCAGGAGCTCCAGGACATCATCGCGCTGCTCGGCATCGACGAGCTGTCCGAGGAAGACCAGGTGACGGTCAAGCGGGCGCGGCGCATCGAGCGGTTCCTGTCCCACCCCATGTTCGTGGCCGAGCAGTTCACCGGCCAGCCAGGGGTGTTCGTGCCGCTGAAGGAGACCATCGCCTCGTTCAAGGCCCTGACCGAGGGCAAGTACGACAACTATCCCGAGCAGGCCTTCTTCATGTGCGGCGGCATCGAGGACGTGGAAAAGAAGGCCAAGGAGATGGAGCGCTCGTGACGGGCGCCCGGGGCGGAGCGAGACGGTGACCCTGCAGGTGGAGCTGGTGGCCCCGGACGGAGAGATCTGGGCCGGGAACGCCCGCATGGTCATCGCCAAGACGCTGGACGGCGACATCGGGATCCTGGGTTCCCACCCGTCCGTGCTCGGCATCCTGGCCGAGGGCAGCGTGGTGGAGATCCGCGATCCGGAAGAAAACTCGGGCACGCAGGACGCGGTGGTGCGGGTCGCCGTGCGCAGTGGCTTCCTGTCTGTCCACGATGACCGTGTATCAATCCTCGTACGCCAGGCTGAACTTGGCAGCCAGGTGGACCGGGCCTCGGTCCAGTCCCAGCTCGACGCGGCGCTGAGCGAGGCCGAGGCTGGGGGCGAGGAGGAATCGGCTGAGGTGAAGTACTCCCGGGCCCTCCTGCGGGCCGCGGGCGACGGGTCCTGACGAGGGCCAGCGCAGGGGCCCGGGGTGAGCGGAGCGCTGGCCTTCGATGCGGCCTGGCTCTTCGCTGGCTTCCTGGTCCTCGTGGTCCTGCTTGCGGCCGGGATCACCGCCCGCCGGTATCTGCTGGAGCGCGGTGGCGGCACCGTGGAGTGCGGCCTGCGGACCCCGGGCGGCAGCTGGCGCCTCGGGGTGGCCGCCTACCAGCCGCATGAGCTGCGCTGGTACCAGATCTTCGGTTTCCTGCTGCGGCCCAGCCAGGTGTTTCGCCGCCGGACGCTGACCGTGCTCGCCCGGCGGCCGCCGACGTCGGAGGAGGCCGCCAGCCTGGGCGAGGGAGCCGTCGTGGTGGAGTGCCGGGTCGAAGAGAGCGATGGCACCGTCGAGCTGGCCATGAGCGATGCGGCCCTCACCGGGTTTCTCGCCTGGCTCGAGGCCGCGCCACCGGGATCTCCGGGCTCGTACCTCGGCCAGGCCAGTTAGGCCCCGGCCGCTGAGCGCTCGCCCCCGGGCTTCCAGAGCACGTCACCGTCGGGTCCGTTGGCTTCCCGCGCCAGGATGAACAGCAGGTCCGAGAGGCGGTTCAGGTACTGGGCGGCCAGCGGGTTCATCGAATCGCCGTAGGTCTCGAGCGCTGCCCAGGTGCTGCGTTCCGCCCGGCGCACGATCGTCCTGGCCATATGCAGCAGCGCGGCGCCTGGCGAGCCGCCCGGGAGGATGAAGCTGCGCAGGACCGGCAGGCTCGCGTTGTGGGTGTCGCAGTCCGTCTCCAGGGCCGCGACGTAGGCTTCCGTGATCCTCAGCGGCGGGTAGGGCGGGTTCTCGCTCACCGGGTTGCAGAGGTCGGCCCCGACATCGAAGAGCTCGTTCTGGATCCGGGACAGCAGGGTCACCAGGTCCCCGGGCAGCCCGCCCATCGTGATCGCCATCCCGATCGCGGAGTTCGCCTCGTCTACGTCGGCGTAGGCGGCCAGGCGCGGGTCGGTCTTAGCGGCCCGGCTGCCGTCGCCCAGCGCCGTCGTGCCGTCGTCGCCGGTACGGGTGTAGATGCGGGAGAGCACGACCGGCTCCTCCCTGCGGTTGCGTGACATGGCCCCACGGTACCGGGATCGCCGCCCGATCCGGGCCCCGGCCGCGAGGCTGGGGGCCTGGCGGGTGCGGCCTCGGCGCAAGCGATCAATGTCCTGACCTTTGGGTATTCACATCATGGCCACAGTGTGGCATCGTATAAGAGCGAAGAGTAACCAAGCTGCGGCCTGATGGCCGTACCGGACAAGCGGCCACCGTCTCTGGTGCCTGGCGGATCTCGGGGGCCCGCCAGAGCCCGCGGTGGCCCTGGGAGAGCGCGCTCCCGGCTCAGCGGCCGGGAGCGCGCTCGGCTGTACGGCCGCCGCGTCCGGGTCCCCGGCCCGGCCCGGCCGTCCGCCGCGGCCGGTGGTGCGGTTCGCCTCGCGCCGGGTCCGCGCTGGATAGGGTGGTCGCTAATCTCCCGATTGCTCCCGTGAGGTCCCCGTGTACGACTATGTCATCGTGGGCGCAGGCAGCGCTGGATGCGTCCTGGCCGCACGGCTCACCGAGAACCCGGCGACCCGGGTCCTGCTGCTGGAGGCAGGGCCACCGGACAATGCGGATGAGATACACATCCCGGCCGCCCTGAACCTGCTCTTCCAGAGCCAGTACGACTGGGATTTCCACACCGTGCCGCAGGAACGGGCGGGCAGCAGGCCGGTCTACTGGCCGCGCGGGCGCACGCTGGGCGGGTCCTCATCCGTGAACGCCATGATCTACATCCGGGGCAACCGCCTGGACTACGACACGTGGCGTGATGACTACGGGTGCACCGGATGGGGTTATACGGATTTGTTCCCCTATTTCCTGCGCGCCGAAGACAACTCCCGCGGGGCGTCGGCCTACCACGGCGTCGCCGGGCCGCTCAGCGTCACCGACCTCAAGCACAAGTCCCCGCTGACGCGGGCCTTCGTGGCCGCCTCCCGGGAATGCGGATCGCCCGCTAACGAGGACTTCAACGGGCTGTCCCAGGACGGCACCGGGTTCTACCAGGTCACGCAGAAAGACGGCCGCCGCTGGTCGGCCGCGGACGCATACCTGCATCCCGCCGCCTCCCGGCCCAACCTCACCGTGCACACAGACGCGCTGGTCACGGGCATCATCGTGGACGGCGGCCGGGCTACCGGGGTTCGTTATCTCCGCCGGGGTGCCGAAGAGGTGGCGCGGGCCGAGGGAGAGGTCATCGTGTCGGCAGGCGCTGTCGGCAGCCCGCACCTGCTGCTGCTGTCTGGCATCGGCCCCGCCGAGCAGCTCATCGAGCACGGGATCCGGGTGGTCGCGGACAGCCCGGGGGTGGGTGCCAACCTCTCCGATCACCCGGTTGTCACCGCCATGTGGCACACCCCCCGCGCAACCGGCCTCTGGGAACAGGCTGGGCCATCCCAGCTGAGCCGCTGGAGGTACCTGCATTCAGGGCCCGCTCACGTCCAACATCGCCGAGGCGGGCGGATTCACCCGGACGATGCCCTCACTGGCCGCCCCCGACCTGCAATGGCATGTGCTGCCCGTGCCGTTCCAGCGGCAGGGCCTGGCCGACCCGTCCACCCGGGCGATCTCCATGCTCGTCACCCTGGTCGCGGTGGCCAGCCGCGGGGTCGTCCGGCTGCGCAGCGGCGACCCCCGCCACAAGCCGGCCATCGACCCGGGCTACCTCTACGCCAACGAGGACATGGACCCGCTGCTGAGCGGGCTGCGGATGGCACGCGAATTCGCCACCGCCGGGCCGCTGGCCAAGCATTGCACGGTGGAGATGGCCCCTGGCCCGGAGGTGCGGACCGACGACGAGCTGCGTGAGTTCATCCGCCATGATCTCGGCACTCTTTACCACCCGGTCGGGACCTGCGCGATGGGCGGCGATTCGCGGCTGGCGGCGAGCAGGCTGACCAGCGTCGTCGACCCCGAGCTGCGGGTCAGGGGAGTCGAGGGGCTGCGCGTGGTCGACGCGTCGGTCATCCCGGCCCTGCCGCGGGGCAACACGAATGCCCCAGTCATCGCCATCGCGGAACGGGCCGCCGATCTGATCTGCGGCCGCGCGCCGCTGGACGCGGTGGATCCTGCTTTCACGCCCGCCAGCGGCGTGACCGGGATGCGCTGACCGTCCCGCGCCAGCAGGCAGCCCGTCCTGCTGAGCCGGCCCGGCTGTTCGTCAGCGGTAGCGCCTGCCGTGCAGCAGCGTGACCAGCCGCAGCACCCGGTTCAGGTCCTTGTCGCTGCGCTGGAGCGTGGTGAGATCCGCCAGCGGCCGCATCCGCTGGCGGGTGATCGCCTTGGCGCGGGAGAACTCGCGGAGGCCGTCCTCACCGTGAATACGGCCGAAGCCCGAGTCGCCGCTGCCGCCGAACGGGAGCGCTGGCACGCTGGCGAACGTGATGACTGAGTTGATCGAGGTCATCCCGCTGCGCAGGGCCCGCGCGGCCGCGAGCGCCCGCTTGGCGTTCTTGCTGAACACGGCCGAGCCGAGCGCGTAGCGGCTGGCGTTCGCCAGACGCACGGCCTCGTCCAGGTCACCGACCCTGGTCACGGTGAGCGTGGGGCCGAATGTCTCCTCGCAGACCGCCCTGCTCTCCTCCGGCACGTCGGCCAGGATGACAGGACCGACATACGGCCTGCGGATGCTGGCCAGGCCGCCGACCACCGGCCGGCCGCCCCGGGCCAGCGCGTCAGCAATATGCCGCTCGATGATCTCGATCTGCGCGGGCATGGTCATCGGGCCGTAGTCGGCCTCGCGGTCCTCGCCGGGCCGGACGGCGGCGGCCCGCTCGGCCAGCTTCTCCAGGAACGTGTGGTACACCTCGTCCGCCACGTAGACCCGTTCCACCCCCACGCAGGTCTGGCCGGCGTTGGACAGTGCTCCCCACGCGGCCGCGTCGGCCGCGGCGTCCAGGTCGGCGTCGGCGCCGACCAGGAGCGCGTCCTTGCCGCCGCACTCCGCCACGAGGGGGGTCAGGTTCTCCGCGCACGCCGCCATCACCTTCCTCGCCGTGGCGGCCGATCCGGTGAATGCGATCTTGTCGACGGCGCTGAGGGCCAGCGCCTGGCCTGTCTCGCCGCTTCCCGTCACCATCTGCAGCACGGGCTGCTCGGGAATCACCTCGGCGAGCGAACTCACCAGCCAGCCACCGACCGCGGGAGTCAGCTCGCTCGGCTTGAACACCACGGCGTTGCCGGCCGCCAGCGCGTAGACGATGGACCCCATCGGGGTGAACACGGGGTAGTTCCACGGCCCGATAACGCCGACCACGCCAAGCGGCTGGTATTCGAGCCGGGAAGCCTGATTGACGGCAATCAGGCCACTCCGGACCCGCCGCGGGCCGAGGACCCGGCCCGCGTGCTTCGCCGCCCAGTCGATATGCACGATCGCGAGCAGGATCTCCAGCTGCGCGTCGGCGAGGGGCTTTCCCGTTTCGTTGTGCACGAGCTCAGCGAGACGGGCCAGGTACCGGGTGATATGCGACTTCCAGGCCAGCAGGCGGGTCCGGCGCTGCTGGTAGGTCAGCCCCGCCCACCAGGAAGCCGCCTGGCGGGCCCGTTCCACGACTGCGTCAACCTCGCTGCGTCCCTGTACCGGGTAGGTGCCGATGACCTCGGACGTGGCCGGGTTGACCGAGTCGAAATTCTCCGCGATCCAGGCCGGTCCCTGCTCCCACACCGACGTGCCCATTGTCCTCACCGTCGCCCTGCGCCTCGATCGGGTTAATCCCGCGATTTCACGTGATTTGCCGCCGTCGCGGCTCTGCGTGCCAGTTAATCATTGCCCACGCCAGGCCAGGTAGCGTTGGAACATCGTGAGCCTGAGGCTAGATCGCGAAGACCGGAGAGATTATCCATGACCCGACGTCCCTACGTCGTGCTCAGCTGCGCGGTGTCGCTGGACGGCTATCTCGACGGGACGGGCGGGGAGCGGCTGGTGCTGTCCGGCGCGGCCGATCTGGACCGGGTGGACGCGGAGCGGGCGGCAGCGGACGCCATCCTGGTCGGCGCCGGGACCATCCGCCGGGACAATCCCCGGCTGCTCGTCCGGTCGGCGCACCGGCAGGCCGCCCGCACCGCCCGCGGGCTGCCACCCCAGCCCGCCGGTGTCACGGTCACTGCCAGCGGCGATCTGGATCCGGCGGCCCGCTTCTTCCGCGGCGCGGGAGAGGGCAGTGACCCGGAGGTGCCGCCGCGGCGCATCGTGTACGCCGCCCGGCCCGCGCTCCCGAAGCTGCGCGATCAGCTCGGCGGGCTGGCCGAGGTCGTCGACGCAGGCGATCCGCCCCAGCTCGCCGACCTGGTGTCCGACCTGGGCAGGCGCGGGGTCGGCCGCCTGATGGTCGAGGGCGGCGCCAGCCTGGGCTCCCAGTTCCTGGCCGCGGGCCTCGTCGATGAGCTGCAGCTGGCGATCGCCCCGTTCTTCGTCGGCGACCCGGCTGCACCGCGCTTCGCCGGGCCCGGCCACTACCCGGCCGGTCCCGCCCATCCGCTGCGCCTGGCCGAGGCACGGCCGGTCGGCGAGATCGTGCTGCTGCGCTACCTGGCCCCCGGCCCGGCGGCTTGCGGAGGGCCTGAGCCTCGGGAGGAGGCGGCGGCCAGTGGCTGACCGCGTGCCCGGCCGCGGGTCCGCCGCCACCGCGGCGGACCGCGACTGGCTGCGGGAGGCTATCGAGCTGTCCCGGCACTGCCCGCCGTCGCCGTCGGCTTTTTCCGTGGGCGCGGTGATCGTCACCGCCGGTGGCGGCACCATCGCCACCGGCTTCTCGCGGCAGCGCGACCCGCACGATCACGCGGAGGAAGGGGCCCTGGCCACGCTGGATCCGGGCGATCCCCGGCTCCCCGGGGCGACGCTGTACAGCTCGCTCGAACCATGCAGGTTCCGCGCGTCCCGCCCCCGCCCCTGCGCCGAGCTGATCATCGCGGCTGGTGTGCGGCGGGTGGTCATCGCCTGGCTGGAGCCGCCAGTGTTCGCCCGGGGCGGGGGCGCGGAGCTGCTGCGCTCCCGCGGGGTCACCGTGGTGGAGGTCCCGGACCTGGCGGCCGGCGCGCGAGCCGTCAACGCGGCCGTACTCGGGAGCTAACGCGGCAGGCCCGCCCGCCCGGCCGGTCCGCCCGGCTGGTAGCGGGGGCCAGCGCTCAGCTCGACGTGCCGGCCAGCTGGGGATCCTGCAGGGCGGCCCCGTAGCGCATCGCGGCGAGCTGGCCGACGGCCGGCTGGGCCCCGAGTGGCTGGGCCGTCTTCATCCCCGCCGCGTCGGCGACCGCGTCGAGGTCGAGATGGTCCGTTTCCGGCCCGATGACGCAGGGCGACAGGGCGAGGTTGGTGACGCCGGAATCGAACAGCCGTCCCGCCGCGTCGCGGATGCTGCTGGGCTCGCTCAGCGAGGCGGCCCCGACCGGAAGCGCCAGCCGCGCGGCCAGCAGCACGGCCGCCGTCCCGGCGATGGACATGGCGTCGGTCCCGAGCGCTGTGACCAGCACTCCTTCCGCCGCGCTGCTGACGATGCTGATCCGGCCGATCCGGTCACCGCGGGCCAGGCCGGCCTCGGCCAGCCGGGCATGCAAGGCCCCGGCCAGGGTCGGGTGGACGCCGAGAGCCGCGGTCTGCAGCACCGGCACGGCCGCGGCGGCTATCTCTGCGGCGATCTTCGCGTCGGCCCCCGGCTGCGGGCAGATGAGCAGCGGCACGACGACGGCCGCCGGGCCGGCCGTTCACGCTCTGGCAGGCGGCCAGGACCGCGCTGAGGCTCTCCTCCGTGCCCTCCAGGAACCCGGCCCGTACCGTGACTCCCGGGCAGGAGTGGCTGGCCACGTCGATGATGCCGGCGGCGATATCGATGGCGGCGTCGGTGACAGCGCCGGGAACCGCCAGGATCAGCGCAGGCGCGTCGGACGGCACGGACAGCTGGTGCGGGCTGCGATGCCGGCCGGGCCGGCGGAACCGGGTGGTACGCGTCGGCAGCGCGGAGCCCCGCGCGGGCGGGCCCGAGCCTGATGGCGTGAACACCGAGCCTGGGCCGGCAGCCCTGAGCCCTGTGACGGCTGGCCCGCGTCCCGTTTCGGCAACTCCGACCCTCGCGCCGGCAGGCTTGAGCCGCGCACCGGAAGCCCTGAGCCCCGCGCCGGCAGGTTCGGCCTGCGCGCGGGAAGGTCAGGGGGAGGTCCCTGATCAGTACCCATAACCGGGCCATCGTAGCCAGCCTGGGAATCGTGCGCGCCCAGAACCTCAGAACAGCCGCAGGGTGCCGTCCTCGGCGCCGCGCAGGGAGTCATAGTCGAGGATCAGGCACCGGATGCCGCGGTCTTCGGCCAGCACCCGGGCCTGCGGCTTGATCTCCTGGGCTGCGAAGATGCCGCGCACCGGGGCGAGCAGCGGATCACGGTTGAGCAGGTCCAGGTACCGGGTGAGCTGCTCGACCCCGTCGATTTCGCCGCGGCGCTTGATCTCGATGGCCACGCAGCTTCCGTCGGCGTCGCGGCACATGAGGTCCACCGGGCCGATCGCGGTCGGGTATTCCCGGCGGATCAGCCGCCATCCGTCGCCGAGGACCTGCATCTGCGCGGCCAGCAGTTCCTGCAGGTGCGACTCGGCGCCGTCCTTGACCAGGCCGGGGTCGACCCCCAGGTCGTAGGCGGAGTCACTGATGATCTCCTCGATGGCGATCGTCAGCGTCTCGCCCGACTTGCCTGTCACTACCCACCGTCCCGGCTCCTCGGCCAGCCGGCAGGGCGGGGACATCCAGTTCAGCGGTTTATAGGAGCCGCCGTCGGAGTGAACGAGGACCGAGCCGTCCGCCTTGATCATGATGAGCCTGGTGGCCGGGGCCAGCCGGGCCGACAGGCGACCCGCGTAATCTACGCTGCACCGGGCGATGACGAGTCGCACGGAAGCCAACTGTAGCGGGCAGGAGGAGATGCCGGGTGCCCAAGCGGAGCGCGGCCCTGCTGGTCTACCGCCGCGGCGGCCAGGACGGGCCTGAGGTGCTGATCGCGCACATGGGCGGCCCCTTCTGGGCGGGGAAGGACGCCCGTGCCTGGTCCATCCCCAAGGGCGAGTACGACGCTGCCGAGGATCCCCTGGCCGCGGCGCGGCGTGAGTTCGAGGAGGAGATAGGCTCACCCGCCCCCCAGGGAGCCGTGGCCGACCTGGGGGAGCAGCGCCAGCCCGGCGGCAAGGTCATCGTGACCTACGCGGTCGAGGGGGACCTGGACCTGTCCGGATTCCGGAGCAACACGTTCACGATGGAGTGGCCCCGCGGCTCAGGACAGGAAAGGGAGTTCCCCGAGATGGACCGGGCCGAGTGGATGAGCCTGGAACGCGCCTCCCGGATGCTGGTGAAGGGGCAGGTCCCGATCCTCGATGCGCTGCGCGCCCATCTCATGGGCTGATCGAGCCTCATCGGGGCGGCGTCCCAGGCTGAATGCGTTCTCGGCCGTCTGGTGGCCTTCGATGCGCCAGTCCTCGTTGTAGATCCCCTTGTCCTGAGCCATGTCGAACCACACCAGGCCGAGTGTCTTGTACTGGGCCACGCCGTTGAACAGGTCGGGGATCTGGGCGAGCCGGTCACCGTGAGGCCCGACGGCGGTCTCCGATATGAGGATCGGTTTACTGGTAATTTTCTGCACCTGGCCGATGGTCGGGCCGAAGACCTTTTTGAACGTGTCGCTCTGGTTGAAGTAATACCCGTCGATCCCGACCCAGGTGACGTACGCCCGGCCCGGCCACCATGAGGCGATGGGCCCGGTCCTCGGGCCGTCCTGGTTGACCGTCCACAGCCAGGTGACGTTATCTGCGCCTTCGTCGTGGAAGACTTCGACGATGTGGCGCCATGCCGCGATGAACGTTGCGGGCTTGACGTGCGTGTATCCCCAGGAGTACCAGTTGGCGTTCATTTCGTGCCCGAAGCCGATAACCACTGAGTGGCCGTAATCCCGCACGCTGTCGGCGTACGTGCGGAGGTAGTTGTCGTAGGCGCCTCCGGCGATGGCGGAGACCGAGGCGTAGGTCGGATCGATCTGGATGTACGGGATGATGTGATGACGGTAGAGCTTGTTCGCGAATGATGAGGCGAAGGGCTCGGCCCATCCGCTGTAGTAACCCACGAGGTTGGGCTGCTTCTGCACCGTGTGCGCGAACTGCGCCACTGGCGCGTAGTCCGGCGGAACACCTGGCTCATAAACGCCCAGATAGCCAGGCCGAGCTGGACGGCAGGTGCGCGTGCACCCGCCCGATGTCGTAGCGGAACCTCAGATGGCTGCCGGTCATCGCGAGCGAGACGCAGGCCACCACCACGGCAAGGAGCAGCAGCAGGCGATATCTCATGCGGTGGCCTTTCCAGGGAAGATGACGCGGCTCACCACTGCCAGGTTGAGCAGTCCGAAGAACAGCAGGGCGGCGGGCTGCCAGGAGCCCGAGGCTGAGCGCCAGAGTGCCAGCAGGACCCACAGCACGGCCATGCTGCCGCTCCACCAGGTCACCCCGATCCGGAACCGGGGAAGCGAGCTCCCGGGTGTCCGGGTGGGGTGCCAGCTCATCGACGTGCCGCGGATGCCGTCCCACAGGGAGAACACGTGGGCCCAGCCCCGGGCGATGCCCAGCGGCCAGACGGAGGGCCCGTACGGCGCGCGATGCCAGAGCGGGTAGAGGATGGCGCCGGTCGCGAAGGCCGGGATCAGGATGACGAAATTCCGCAGCCGGATCGCGTCCGGCAGGAAGACCAGCATGATCACGGGAAGCAGCGGGCCGAAGAAGACCAGCAGCGCTGTGTAGACGTAGTAGAAGAACCCGGAGATGAACGTCAGCCGGGCCGGCAGGCCCATCTTGATCGACCAGAGCCGGCGCGAGCACACGATGCCCACGTTCCCGGCGCACCAGCGATACTGCTGGCGGACGAACGCGTCGAGGCTGTTGGGGCAGATCCCGGTGGACAGGATGATCGGCAGGTAGGTGACGGACCACCCGTCCCGCATGACGTTCAGCCCGGTGTGCACGTCCTCGGCGTAGGGAATGAGGGCTGCGCCACCTTGCGGCTCCAGGGCTTTCCGCCGGTAAACCGCCGAGGTCCCGACGCAGACCGCCGCGCCAAAGCGGTTCCGGGCGACCTGGATCGCCCGGTAGAACACCTCCTGGACCGAGCCCGCCGCGTTCTCCAGCCACGACTGGGCGGGGCCTTCGCGGAAGAACTGCGGGGTCTGCACGATGCCGAGGGACGGATCGTCCATGTAGGGCAGGGTCTCGGCCAGGAAGTCGGCCCGCGGCGCGAAGTCGGCATCGAAGATGACGATGAACTCGCTGCTTGTGCGCGCGAACGCGTACCGCAGGTTCCCGCTCTTCTTATGAATCCGATCCCCGGGACGCCGGATGTAACACAGCCCGAGCGACGCGGCCAGGTCCTGTGCCTCATCGGAGGGGCCGTCGTCCAGCACATACGCCTGAATCGGGCCGGGATACGCCGCCAGCAGCCCGCACACCGCCGTCCAGGTGTTGCGCAGCATCTCGATGGGCTCTCCGCAGATCGGCAGGTAGACGTCCACAGCGGGGTACGCCAGCGGCTTCCAGGCCTGGATGCGGGCCTGGTGGGCCGCCAGGTGGAAGCCACGGCCGCTGAAGTTCACCGGCAGGCAGACCACCTGGTACAGGGCGTAACTCCCGGTGAAGATCATGAACGGCCAGAGCAGCGGATCCTGGGCCTCGAACCGGATCTGGCTGATGATGAGACAGGTCGCGCTGATCGCGAGAATCGTCGTCAGGTAAGGCAGATTACGCTGGAGATACGCATATTTTTCGAGGTCATCGGGTGGCTGCGGCAGGGTCAGCCGCGGAGGTCGGGCTTCCCTGATGGCGGTCCGTGGGACCGGTGCGTGGCCAGTGGTGGTCACTTGGCTGGCTCATATCGGTAAATGATGTAGGTGCCCTTGGTGGTGCCGATGTAGTACGGCACCACATCGATGGTCTTGTAGTAGCGGCTGCGATGGACTTCGGTCGCGATCCGATGGTCCAGGGCAGTGGTGTCGGCGAAGTTGAGCGCGATGATGGAGAAGTAGTGCTGGGCGATGTACCGGTCGTAGGCGGCGGGGTCGCCGGCGCCGACGACGCCACCGTGGGTGGGACCGCCGGTGTTGGTGCCGCCGGGCAGGACGATGTTGCGGGTGCTGGACCAGCGTTGCCAGTTGTGGCCGGCATCCAGGTAGTACTCGGCGATGGAGGGGTCCTCGACGAGCAGGTGGCCGGTGCCGTGGCTGGCCAGGGGGCGGAGGATCGCGATGAAGCTGGCTGAGTTAGGCCAGCTGGTGGCGAATTCCCGCGACTGGGTGGCGCCCAGGGACAGGGGAAAGGCCAGGGCGATGACGCATGCCGCGCAGCTCAGTGTACGGGGCTGGCCGGCGGGCGCGGAGGTGATGAACCGGTTCGACGGCATAACCGGCGGCGATAGCCGCGAACCAGGCGCCCAGGCCAACGTGCTTGTTCAGCGCGTCCAGGGTGTGCAGGTGTGCCTGCTCCAGCGGCCCGACCAGGGCGGCGGCGGTCAGGATGGCGAGCAGCCACGTCTGGGCCGTGTGGCGGCGGCTGACCCAGCTGGTCGACCACACCGCAGAGGGCGAGGACGATGATGACGCCGGTCCAGGACCACGCGTCAGCGAGCACGCGCAGCGGGGAGGCGGCGCCGGCCGAGCGGCCCAAGGTTGTCTGAGTGATCCCCTGCCAGTAGCTGTTCCCGCCCAGCAGCACTGCGGCAAGGAGCAGAGCGACCAGCACGGTCAGCAGGGCCCCGCAGCGGCGCGCCGCGAGCCTGCGGCCGGACGGCAGGGCGATGACCAGCGCCAAGGCCACGACGACCGGGTCGAACAGGGCTGAGGAGTACGCCGTGGCGTTGGCCAGCGCGAGGACCGCGCCCGCCGCCGCCATCCGGCCGGAGGCTTCCTGCCGCTCACCCGCGCTGGCTACCAGCCAGGCCGCCAGGGCAAGCAGGAACAGTGACATGGCGTCGTAGGTGGCGAACGCCCCCAGGTGCAGCGTCGGGCCCGCCACTGCGAAGAGCGCGGCGGCGAAGAACCCGGCCTGCCGCCCGAATAGCCGGCCCGTCACATTCCACAGCAGGACGGTTGCGCCGAGCATGAACACCAGCGACAGCACCCGGGCTCCGGCCAGGCCGCCCAGGCTGTCCGCCAGCGCCCCCAGCGGCGGGTACATGACCGGGGCCCCGGAGAAGTAGGCGGAAAACGGGGGGACCGACGCTCCATGGAGCCAGTGCGCCCACTCCAGGTGCCCGGCCCACAGATAAGCGGCTTCATCCTCGAACGCCGTATCAGCACCGAGCAACCGCACCGACAGCAATGTCTGTACCACCAGTACCGCCAGCAACGGCAAACCGGACCGGGCTCCCGAACCCGTGAACCATCCGTCGCCAGGCGCCGTTTTACGTGCATGCCTGGTAGTGCCGGCGGATTCCCCGGTCCTGGCTGCGGCCGGGCCGGGGCCTCTCTTTTCCTGTGTGGATCCCCCCGCAAGCTGCGACGAGAGCAGATCTCTGCCTGCCTGGCCGTGATCCATAGGCGCACCTGCCTGCGCTCAGGGACGGCCAGGGGTATATTGCGGCCACCCCCCGCCGCCCACGTACATCGGGCTGGATCGACACATGCCCGTACGGATACCACTAGTCCGGGTACCGCGTACGAAAGAGTAGTGTTCGGTTGCCGCAGGATGGGGCATGTTTGCCGATTTGAGTCCCCGCCTGGTAACGCAACGGAAAACTTGGGAGCCTTCCGCAGGTCACGGGCGGGCCAGGGTCAGTGAGGACGCGCCCCGCCGGAACGCCGCCGCGGCGGGCTGGCTGTCTTCGATACGCCAGTCCTGATGGTAGATCCCCTGGTGCTGGGCAATGTCGAACCAGACCAGCCCGAGGGTCTGGTACTGCCGCATCCCATCGAACAGGCCCTGGATTTTCGTGGACTGACCGGCCTGGGGACCCACGGCGGTCTCCGAGAGCAGCAGCGGCTTCCTGGTGAAGGCCCGCACCTGGACGATGGTCTGGCCGAACACGGTAGCGAAGGTGCTGGACGGGCGGTAGTAGTAGCCGTCGATGCCGACCCAGGTGACATAGCGCGCCCCCGGCCACCATGAGGCAATCGGGCCCGTGCTGGGAAGGTCCTGGTTGATCGTCCACAGCCAGGTGACGTTGTCAGCGCCCTGGCCGCGGAACAGCGACACGATGTGCCGCCACGCCGCCACGAACGTCCGTGCCGGGACATGCCCGTAGCCCCACGAGTACCACCCAGCGTTCATCTCATGCCCGAAGCCGATGATCACAGGATGGCCGAAGCCCCGGACACTGTCGGCAAACGAACGCAGATAACGGTCGTAACTGCCAGCCGCGATCGCGGGGATCGACGCATGGGTCGGATCCATCTGCAGGATCGTGACGGCCCCGTGCCTGCGGACTGTCTCCGCGAACGATCTCTTGAAGGGCTCGCGCCAGCCGCCGTAGTACCCGACAAGGTTAGGGCGCCTGCCTGCTGTCGCCGCGAAGTCGGTCACGGGCTGGAAGGTGACCGGCGGGCCCTTTTCATAGACACCCAGGTACGAGGCCGACCTGCTAGGTAGAGGTCCGGGCGCAGCCGTGAGGGCGGATGGGGAAGCAGAAACGCCGAGAATCACGGCCAAGGTCACTGCGGAAATGCTGATCGCAATGGCTACGATGATTATCAGCCTTGACTTTGAGGCGCCCTTGATCCCAAGCGACCAGCCTGCATCGGCTGTCAGTCCACGCAGCTTCGCTCGGCTGCGCGACCGTGCCTTCTCGATGGCCCCATTGGTTACCTCAGGGGCCATCAGAAACTTTTGCCCTTGCCGCCCGATGATGACGCATTCGAAGCTGGAACGGGACCAGGGCTGACTCAACCTGGACTTTGAGATTCATCTTGCTATTTCCCGCATTGCGATCATAAAACCGAATCGGGACCTCGATGATCTTCAACCCCAACTCGACTGCACGGTAGTTCATTTCTACCTGAAAACTGTATCCATCGCTGCCAACAGTAGCCAGATCGACCGCCTCGAGCGCAGACCGCCGCCACAGCTTGAAACCAGCCGTGACATCGCGGACCTTTATGTGCAGCAATGCCTGCACGTAGATGCTAGCCCAGCGCGACAACGCGCGCCGGTGCCAGCCCCACTCTTCAGCGAGACTCGCGCCGGTAACGTAACGCGAGCCGATTACTACATCGGCGTCAGTGAACAGAAGGGCGCCAAGCATCTGGGGTAGGTACTCAGGTGCGTGTGAAAGATCGCTATCCATCTGGACCACGAACTGTGCGCCCCCTTCGAGGGCTCGTGTCATTCCATCGACGTAGGCGCGCCCGAGCCCCTCTTTTGCTGGCCTGTGCACAACCGTCAGCCGTTCTCGACCGAACTTATCCGAGAGGTCCTCTGCAATCTGACCGGTGCCGTCGGGAGAATTGTCGTCCACTACAAGGACCGTGAGGCGGGATAGCGGCAGGTCAAAGAGTTCAGTGACAACCGCGGGCAGGTTGGTCGCTTCATTGAAGGTTGGCAGCACTACCGTAAGGGCGGACGAGGACCAGGGCTCCGGAAGGTAGTTCATATCTCCTCAAGGGGTAACCATTAGACCGGGTAAAGGGGCAATTCTCAGATCGGCCGTCAGGCCTCAATAACTTTATGGGCGCCTGTTGCCGTGCTTGCACGAGCCATTTACCTCAAAATCCGGGCGCATGTGCTGATGGCTGCCGCTCCCTTTCTGCCCTCGAATGTGGACAAGGATGGGGCTGGATGGTCGGGGTTGTCGGTCAGGTCAACTTTAAAGAAGAACACTCCACGCATATGGAATCGGCGAACTGTATTGCAAGCGGCGGTAAACCACCTTACCTGCACCCTCTCGTCAAGGCGACCGGTCATGCCGAGGTCCTGCGGGCTGCCGTACGCACCCGCGCGAGCCTCAATTCCCATCTCGTCAATGGCCGTTCTCTTCAGCAAAGACGGGGAGACCTTCCCGAAAAGGGACTCCCATGCCGCGGTAACCTGAGCCTGCGTGGCATTAGGTGGGATTTTGGCGTGCCAGTACATGTCCATGCCTACATACTTCACTGGAGGAAACTGTGGCCTGGCCGTCTTGAGTTGCGATTCAGGAGAAGCGCCAAAGTAATTACCATCCCATACGCTGTAGGATATCAATCCATGGTAGACACGAGAAATGCGAGCAAAAAATGGCGCCCAAAGCGGCGTCGAGTTCAATTGTACTAGTTCGGTACCAGTAACAAACTCGGCGACGTGGAAACGCTGGGCAGTCTTCAGGTAAGGCAACTCGGCACGGTAATAATTATTAAACCAGGTGGGCTGGAGGTAAGGAGTGATCTGACCTTCCCAGGGGCTTGCCCCGCTGGGCACCAGAATCAGCGGCCGATATTGCACCAGCAGATGATCGTCAAGCGCGAGCCTCGTCAAGATGGCCACATTTCTCGCAGACAGCGTTGCCTCAGTCGTCTTGACGGCATCCGAGGATATCGAAGGCGCATAGAAATTCCAGACAATTCCAACGGTGTCAGCTTTGAGAACATTTTTGATGTAGGAAAGCATGCGCTTGCCATACATTTCCACTTGTGGCGTGGAATAGTTGCCCAGAGCGTACAGATCGACACCCAGTACAGGCCGGTCCTCTCCGGGGACCGTCCAATCGCTTTTGCCGAGCGATGCCGCTGTCTCACCTGTCACCGGATGGGACACGGGTATCAGCGGGTGCCCACATGCGGAGATGCCAAAGGCAACCACGGCCATGGCACCCAGGACAGCTGTCAGTCGCCTCACGGTTGCGGCCTCAGTTTCCAGACGGTGGCGGTACCCACCGCACCCTGGAAGGACTTCACTGGGACGGCGCCCACCATAAGCTTGTGGAAGGCGGTGTCTCCCTCTTTAAAACTCGACTGCAGATAAGTGCGCCAGGTGATCGCGAAAGTGGCAGAGTGCAAGCATTTGGTGGCCTCCTCAACGGTGCACCAGCGTTGCTGGATCAGGTCGCCGATGCTTTGCTCCGTGACGACGATGTTGTCCGCCGGTATCTTGGTGGCGGCATACTGCTGGACTTCGGCCAGGCTGTTGACGCTGAACGCCGGAACTGTCAATAGGAACGACCCAAGCCCGGCCAGGGTAGCCGCAGCGACAGCGGCGCGTTTCCAGGCTGATCGCCAGTTCCAGCGCGCGACTTCCGTCCATAGAAAGCAATACGCCGGGAGTAGGATGAGGGCGAAATACTGCGGGAACTTCAATGAGTTGAGGCCGAAGACAACCATGCCGGTCACAAGCCAGCTAAACAGGAGCGCGTTACCCGCGGCGGGCTGCCAGTTGCGTGCCCGGTAGCACTGCAGCAATCGCCGGACGACAATAAGAAATGAGGCCAGTGCGAGCAGAACACTGGGAATGAAGAACTTGTACTGTGCGGCCAGCAGGTGCAGCACACCGCGCGGTGAGGTAAGCGTACCGCCGCTGTGCTGCAGGCCGAGCACCCGCCGCACCTGGGTCGTGGACTGGCCGATGTACGAGTCATGCTGGGGCACGTCGAACACTCGGCCCATCACCACGACGTAAGTAACCATCACAGCGAGGGCAACAGCAGCCAGCAGATGCCCCTTGTGGGCCCGGCGTGATACCAGCCAGCAGAGCAGGACGGCCAGAAGAACGTAGACGCCAGTCTGCTTGAAGCTCCCGGCAAACCCGATGACGGCTCCGGCGAGTACGAAGCGCACCCACGAGGGATTATCCAGAGCGCACTGATACAGCAGAAGGCCCGAGAAATCAGGACCATCAGCGCGTTCTCCATGTATGAGACTCGCTCGATTTACATCAGCCACCCGTCGAAGATCACCGGAATGACAGGAAAGAGCGCTGTGACGGAACCGTGGATCTTCCAGAGCAGCCGGAATAGCAGAATCTGCATCACTGCGGTTAGAAACACGCCCAGGAGCCGGGCATGCCAGATGCTGGCCCCGACGAGGCTGAACCACCTGGAGACCAGCAGGAAGTAGAACGGTGGCTGGTAGAGGAAGGGTTCGTAGTTCTGGTAGAGCGAATGCTCACTCAGGAGTCCATGTTGGACATTGTCGGACACCCGGTAGTAGACCGCCTCATCCCACTGCCAAGCCGGTGAGATGCCCAGATGCCACAAGCGCAGGCCGGTGCCTGCCGCGAGGACCAAGCCAAAGGCCAGTGTGATGACTAGCGTTAGACGTCGCTGCCGCCGGGTGCGGGCGGCAGCCACGCGGGATCCAGAGGTCGGAGAAGGTTCTCCCGGCCCTAGCGGCTGGGCCGCAGGCTCCCTGAGCGTTGTCATGGCCTAACCTTTTTTCTGCCAGATCACGAAAACGCCGTTGTCATGGGTGCTGTCATAAGGTCCTATAGCGGTGCATGATATTGATTATCTTCTTCAAGGGCTAGTGTTAGTGCGGGGAGACCAGGTTCTCCTGAGTTATCTCCAAGGAGTCCCAGGAGTTTCTGATTTGTGGATCCACCCTGCGGATGCAGAAGAACGCTCCCTGGCAGGTCCGGGGCTGAGGAGAAGGTAGTAGGACGTAGAACAGTGCTATAAGAGTGTAATCTTCAGTGCGAAGCTGTCCGAATAATAAGAACTCCAAGCTGTTCGCGGCAACGCGGCAGGGTTCAGCGACAAGGAAGCACTCCATTGCTTCCAGTTTTGACCCTGCGTTGTATAGTACTCAGCTATGTTAGCCTCATGGCCTGGAACATAGATGCGATGTTGTTCATGAGTCATAGCTGTCCTGAGAGCCGAAATGAACTCCTGCGCATTAGGCCATAGAATGAAATCTGTGCCAGGCGGATTGCCAGCCGTTAAGGCCTATATATGCGACGGTTATCGCGCTGCAGATGGCTGGCGGGCTTTCAGGCTGGCGCCGGGGGAGGAGCCGAATCAGGCGATAGCATCCGTGCGGCCCCCGGCTGCTATGGCTGCAAGCCAGATTCCATAGGCAAGATGCTTGTAGAGTGACCAGGCAGTCTGGTCGCGAATTTGGGCGGCTGGGACAATAAATGCTGCCAAGCCCAGCAATACTGGCAGACTACCAGGCCGCCATTGGTTTGTATTGCATGCGGTGATGCTGCCTATGATGGCCAGGACCATGAGCATTCCCGCGTATCCCCAGCTGTCACTGAGTATTGTAACGGTGCCTTGAGTAGTAGGGAGATATTTCGGGCGATGACGGTGAACGACAATCCGGACCAGGGGGTGGGGGCTGCAGTAATAAGCAGGGAAAAGAACGCTGCCGTCGCTCCTGTGAGCAGGAACGTGTAGAGCGCTCGAACGCCGCACCTGCAGATCAGGCAGCCAGACCAAGAAAGCGAAGGCGATCACTACCGGGTCGATGACGATACCCGAATACGCTGCGGCGTTGGCTGTTGCGAGAGCCGCTGCAGCACCCAGCACTAGGAGGCCGCGATGCCGCTGGTTACCTGATTGCACAATGAGCCACACGGAGACGGCCGTCAAGAAAACCGAAAGTGGATCGAAGGTCGCGAAAGTCAGCCTTATCGCTGGTTCAGCTCAACACCCAGAGGGCAGCCGCGATGACCGCACCCCTGTGCCCGATGAGGCGTGACGCCGTAAAATAGAGCAGAACTGTCGCGCCAGAGCATGAAGCATAGCGATACAACTCGCGCCCCCGCGAGTCCGCCAATATTATTGGCAACGGCGCCCACAGGTGGGTAGATAATCGGAGCGCCAGAAAAGAGCCGGTCAGCGTATTGCGGAGGGCCAAGGCACTGCCATTGTAGCCAGTTTGCGATCTTGAGTCGTCCAACCCAGAGGTAATCCGCCTCATCTATGTAAGCTGTATTACTCCAGACGAGGCTTAGTGATAGGGCCACTTGGGCGACGCATATGAAGGTTAGCGGATGCATGAAGCGTGGCCGCGCACGCGGTGTACCCCGTGTGCGTGGCTGTGCAGGATCTGAACAGATCGGGTACTGGCAAGAGCATCTGCCGCTGAGCAGACGGTGGCATGGTGGCGCTCAACTATGCTCCCTTCTTCTGCCAGATTGCGTAGACACCATAGGCGTGGGTTCCAGAAATATTGCTGGTGTTGTAATGTCCCACGGCGGCGATACGATAGTCGTGATCGTTTTCAAGTGCGAGGGTAAGCGCCGGCAGTCCAGGCTCTCCCGAGTTGTTTCCAACTAGCCCCAGCAACTCTTGGTAGGAGCTGGTGGCCCTGTGGGACAGCAAGAAGTTTCCTGGTATCCTCACCGACGAGAATGTTGTCGAGTTTAAAACAGCGCTATGACGCCATAATCTGTGCTGCGCAGCTGTGTGGAGTGGTCGAACTTCCATGAGTCACGCCTTCTGGGTACGGGGTCGAACGATATGTCACCCCGCCATCGAGTCCAGTCAGATCCCTCGTGGGTGTAGTTATTCGGCGATAGTGGCTTCTTGTCCCGGCAAATAGAATAGTCCCTGGCTCCGCGCGGCGATATATGCCCGAAGGAACTAACGAACGCGTTAGCGTTGGGCCACGCATGATAGCGCTCCCACGCTGACTGCCAGCCGGTCACTGCGGGATACACAAATGCTGCACGCCAGAACAGGCCGCTGCGAGTGGTTTTCTGTTTTGGTGCCGGGAAGCGCCCGGATAAACCTGCTGCACGCATAGCCCGCAGAGATCGTGGCAAACCAGATTCCGTAGGCCAGAAACTTATAAACTCAGCAGGGCAGTTTGGCTACGAAGGCCCACCAACAGGAAGGCTGTGAAAGAGACTGCGCCGACGAGCGCCACATGGTTTCTATGGGCCGAGTGGAGTGTCGAGCACAGCCCCTATATGTCGGGCTAGGCCAACTATGAGCTCAGTGTATTCCAAGGTCTGGTTTAGCGTCAGTGCGATACCTTGATTACCGGAGGCGCTAGACGAAAACATAGTGGAGAAGAGGCCAGGCCATGAGTGTGAAGCGGTCATCAGCACACTAAAGAACAAAGCCCGTGCTCCGCCCAGCCACGCTGTGCAGGAGAGTGACTGCTGTGGGCGCATGCGGCGCGTCCCGCTAGAAACGCGAAAGCGAATACGACCGGGTCGATAGCAAGGCCCCAATAGGCCGTCGCGTAGGCCAGCCCGAGGATGACGGATGCCGCAACAATGAGCTCGCCCCGGTGGCGACGGTACCCGACTTGGACAATGAGCCACGCTGACAGTGCAGTCAAGAAGATTGACAATGGATCAGCGGGGTCGCAAATGTCAGCCGCATCACCGGCTCGCTGAGCGCCCAGAGCCCGAGGCTATGCGGGCCCCCTGTAGGGCCGATCAGCTTGGTCGCGGTCAGGCACAGCAGGGACAGTAGCCCCGAGCATGAGGGCCAGGGAAAGGATTGTTCGCTCCAGCGAGGCCGCCCATGACATCTGCCAGGGCACCCAGCGGCGGGTAGATCGTCGGCAATCCAGGGAGGAAACGGTACGCGTACACCGATGGCCATGATGCCCCATGTAGCCAGTGTGCGATCTCCAGGCGGCCAACCCAAAGAGAGTTTGCCTCATCTGTGTAAGCGGTGTTACTCCAAACGAGGCTGAGTGAGAGGCCTACCTGCGCCGCGCAGATCGTAGATAAGAGGGTAAATCAGGCGGGCTCTACCACGTCTGGAGGGTTGAGCTGTCCCCGGCCCGAAGACATGGGATGAGGTGACGGAGGAAGCGGATCCTGACTGCAGCAAATGCGTAGATGAGGCCGGTGATGAAGACCAGTCCAAGGATGAGCCCGACCACCGGGTAGGCAACGCTTTCCAGATTGCGCGAGCGAGAGATCTGGTGAACTGTGAGTACGGCTGTGCAGGCCAGCAGAAGCGCGCCAACGGCGATGCTCTGCCCTGCAGCCACTGCCACGACTGTCGCGCACGCCGCAAAGACGGCACCAAGCGGCAGGATGAAAAGCTGACGGAGACGCCGCTTGGCCAGGGGGCACTCGGGATGTGCCCGGATGGAGTTTGACGCAGCCCCTGGAAGACCGTCGGTACTCCTTGACGAGCGCGCGCATCCCACGGCGGTGATGGTGCCAGCCAAAGAGCTCGCGGCAGACGTAGATCCCATAGCCTGCACCAGTCACGCGCCAGAACCACTCGTAGTCTTCATAGCTGCCGTGTGACCACGACGGGTCAGTGGGGCAGCTCTGGTCGAGCTCACGGGTGAACAGGGCGTTGGCCGTGATCGCGGCTTTGGATCCACGGGCCCCAGAAGTTGGAGGTGTGACGTGTCGCCGACTGCGTGATGCGGGGGGTCGCGAACGATCCGGTGTGTGTCGGATTACCGGCCCCAGAAGCTATGTGGAGCCGACTTCTCGTGCGCGGGCCACGCAACTCGCTCCGCTGTCCGCAAGGGCCGTGACTGCCCGGCTCATCCAGTCCTGAGGGAGGACGATGTCGCTATCCACGAGCGCGATGAGCTCGCCCGAGGTTCCCCTGATGGCCGCATCACGCTTGTAGTTCGCGTCACGCACTCCTGGCGGTGTCTCCAGTTCGTAGATAGCCAACCTCGGGTCTTCCAGCCCCGCCAGCCCGTTCCAGGTGTCGTCCCCTGGCGAGCCAATGAGGATGATCTCCTGGAGGTGGGGGTAGTTCTGGTCGAGCAGAGACCTGACCGCGGCCCCGATCGTTCCCGCGTTGTTCCGGCACGGGATTACCACGCTGACCCAGGGCATGGAGGGTGTCTGCACCTGGTCCGGGACAGCGGTGTCTGCAGGCTTTGCGCCCCGCGTCTTGAGACGGATGAATACCAGGCGGTCACCCGCGACATAATTCACCACCGTGAAGACAGCCGTAAGCGCCACGTTGGCAACGAGATAGTTGATGCACAGGCGAAAGGAGGCCCTCGTAGAGAGCCAAATTGAGAGCGATCGTCACCGCCTTCTGGGCATTGAAGCGGGCGAAGGCTATCCCGAATGGAGTGGCGCGGTCACGCCAGGTAGGCCGAGCGGTTCAGGAGGAAGCTGGATTCCACTGACACGACAGCCTGGATCGCGTATGACACGATGGGCTGCATGTGCCCCGCGCCAGTGAGCACGGCCTGAAGGCCGAGGCCCATGATGAAAACGGCCCCCCCGATCGCGCTGAAGACGACGAACCGTGCACCACGTCGCTCCAAGTAGGGCGGGGGAGTGGCCGCATGCCGCCCTCTGCTGGTTGCCCGGTTCGCTCCACGCTTCCCTTGTGGTTGCGGCGGCGGCACAGGCTCGGTCGATGGGAATGCGGGCGTGTCGGGTACCGGGGCCAGGTTTTCCAGGACCGTGAGGGCTCGCCCATCATGCATGGCGGCTTCCTCCACAAAGGCCCCTGCCCGCTCGACTGCCATCGCCAGTAGGGCCCGTAGCCCTTCGGCCTGCGAGGCAGCGTGCCCGGCTGGCGCTGACCCTGGAGAGTTACGGTCGTGGCCTATGTACTCCTTCTCCGGGGCCGTCAACGCCGCGGGCCTTCCGCCTGGGGCAGGTGTTGGCCGAGACTCCCGCCGCCGTAGCCGGGCTCCTCAGAGGCGGCCTGGTCGCCAGCCGTGATGACTGGCTCAGAGGTACGGGGGACCGGGAAGCTGTGGTGAATATCTGAGGCCACGGTCTGCCAGTGCAATTTCACATCGATCCGCGGCCTGGAACGCCGGGCGCCGTAAAGCAATTGTGAAAAGTTGGACTCGGACATTAACTCGCACAGTCGATTAAGACGCAACGTCGCCGCGGCAGCCAGCATTGGCGCGGCCTCGAGCATGGCTGGGGATTTCGTAGCCGCGCATGCCGCGACATCGGTTCCCAGATTTCCTGATCTGCCGTTCGAAACGTTCACAGCCTGGAAGAACCCCCCCTAAGCGTTACGACGCCGTAGGCCTATTGGCGGCCACGGCTTGCGGTCAGTGCATCCACTCCCTTCCGCAGCCAGGCAGTGTCCCGGGCGTCACGTGCCGTCGCGATACCCCCGGCTAGGAATACCGCACCTAAAAAGGTACAGTCCGACCCGCCTTAGATGTGGGCGATTGCGCAACTTCTGAGGGGGCTGGACGCAGATGTATCACCTTGGGTAGTTATTCGCTCACAAGTCGTGTTGACAGTGTCGGCGTGAAGGTCCTCGGGCATCGGTGGATCGAACCGCGATCACGACAGGAAGAAGAGGGAGTGCAACATAAAGTCATGTACCGCTGGCAGCGGTTCTGGCCACGGGCTGCAGGTAGTTGCTGGCGCCCCGCTGGAATGCGGCGATGGCAGCCGGTCTGTTGAGCCGCCAGTCCTCGTTGTGGACGGAGTCGAACCAGACGAATCCCAGCAGGCTATAGAGGTGAATGCCGGCGAAGAGGTCAGCGATCTTGGCTGGCTGGTTTGCGTTCGGCGACACGGATGTCTCAGCTATGAGCATCGGAGCGTGGGTGAACTGGCGTATGGCCGCGATGGTCGGCCCGAACAGCGGAGCGAACTCCCAGGACGGCTTGTAGTAGTAGCCGTCCAGGCCGACCCACGTCACGTACTTGCTGCCGGGCCACCAGGGTGCCGGATGGGCGATACTGCCGCCGGCGTGCACGATGTTCACTGTCCACAGCCACGTCAAGGTCAGCGATCTTCGCTGGCTGATTCGTGGCCGGTGATACGGATGTCTCGGTGATCAGTATCGGGGCGTGAGTCAGCTCGCGTATGGCGGTGATGGTCGGCCCGAATAGCGGGGCGAACGCCCAGGACGGCTTGTAGTAGTAGCCGTCCAGGCCCACCCACGTCACGTATTTACGGCCGGGCCACCAGAGTGCCGGGCGGGAGATGCTCCCGCCCGGGCGCACGATGTTGACCGTCCACAGCCAGGTGGCGTTCTGCGCTCCCAGCTCCCGGAACAGGGTGACGATGTGCCGCCACGCGGCAACGAAAACCTGAGGGGGAGTGTGCCGGTAGCCCCAGGAGTACCAGTCGCCGTTCATCTCATGCCCGAAGCACAGGATGACGGGGTGATGGTAGGAGCGGACAGCCTGGGCGTAGGAGGTCAGGTAGGCGTCGTAGTGCCCGGATGCGATGGCGGCCAGGTTGATGTTCTTCGGGTCGATCTGGACGAGCGGCACAGCGCCGTGGTCAGCCACCGTCGTGGCGAAACCGGCCTTGAATGGCTCGAACCATCCGCTGTAGTAGACAACGATCCGGGGCTGTATATGAATCTGGGCGGTGAACTTCGTGACCGAGGCGTACGAGTCGGGCACCCCGGGCGCGTACACCCCGACGTAGGAGTCGGGCTTAACGGGCAGGATCATGCTCTGGTGCGACGGGCGAGGAGCCTGCATGCGCGCCCAGTGCTCTTCGGTCCTTATGGCGAAGGTCAGAGTCAGTGCTATGACTGCACCTATGGCAACCGTTGCCCAGCCCAGCCTCCTCCCCCGCCGACGCCTCGGCCTACGGGGAGCACGGTGCTGGCGATGGCTGCGCCGCGTGCCCTCATAGTCAACGAAAACCGTAGTGCCTCCTGCCCCTCGTGGTTCGGCTTATCCCAGCCCGGTCGCTGACCCTGCCGGCGGTCATCCCCCCGGTCTGGTGTACGTGCTGGCGCCCTTGCGGAAGGCGGCGACGGCCGCAGGGCTGGAGAGACCGAAGCGCTGGCCGTGTGAGTTGGTGGAGTCGAACCACACGAACCCCAGCAGCCCGTACTGGTGGATACCGGAGAACAGGTCTGCGATCTTCGCGGGCTGCCCTGCGGCCGGCACCGCGCCTGTTTCGGCAACCAGTATCGGGTCGAGGGTCAGCTTCTTGACGGCAGCGATGGTGGGGCCGAACAGGGGAGCGAACTTCCAGGACGGCTTGAGGTAGTAGCCGTCGATGCCGACCCAGTTCACGTAGGAACTGCCGGGCCACCACTGGTCCGGCCGGGGGATGTTCTCGCCGTGGGTGTCGTTGATGATGTTGACCGTCCACAGCCAGGTCACGTTGTTGGCCTGGAGCGCCCGGAAGAGCTTCACGATGTGGCGCCAGGCGGCCACGAATACTGCGGGGGACGTGTGGTGGTAGCCCCACGAGTACCAGGTTCCGTTCATCTCATGGCCGAAGCTCAGGACCACCGGATGCTTGTAGTTACGGACGGCCTCGGCGTAGGCGCTCAGGTAGCCGTCGTACCGCCCCGAAGCAATCCTGGCCAGGCTTACGTTGTCCGGGTCCATCTGTACGAGGGGGACTGCGCCGTTATTGGCCACAGTCGTGGCGAACTTAACCGGAAATGGTACAAACCACCCGCTATAGTACATAACTACATCAGGTGTGGCCTGGGTGGTGCTTTTGAATGCCGACACTCCGGCGTATGAGTCTGGGACGCCTTGGGTGTACACCCCCAGGTAGGCACCCGTGGCCGCGGGGAGCTGCACCGGCAATGGGCCGCTGTCGTGCCTGGATCGGTTATGCACGATGACCCCTGCCGTGACCGCGAGTACGACGACGACTACAGCGGCCATTATGATCCGCCCAGGACCTCTCCGCTTTCTGCTCTGATGTCTCATCGGGCGGCTCCTTCTATGGTCCGGTTGCTGCAGGGGACCAGCGCCAATCGTGTTCGTCGGCACAAGTCAGGCGGCATCACTCGGGCGAAAGCAACCACCATTGAGTTCACAGAATTCACCCCATGACCTCCGCAGGCTCCTCCTGAGCACGTCCCCACACACCCTTGCCGGGGGTCATCAAGGGCGCCAGCATATACAGCTGAACGGCGGCCAGTAGTGCCGTTGCCCAATAAAGATGCCAGCCGAACTGGTGAACGCGCAGCGCGAGGCCCGACCAGAGCAGCCCCTGAACGACAACGATCCAGGTCAGCAGGATCCGGTTCACGGTTCTGGGAACCTGGCCTTTACGGCTGGAGGCGCCGGTCGGCACCCATTCAGCCACGCTTCCCCGGATCGCGTGCCAGACTGCATAGATGTGGCAGCATGAGTTGATCATGCAAACCCGGTAGATGGTCGGCCGCCAGCCCCGGCTCAGCAAGGGAAAGACGAACAGCGTTGCCGCGATCGCGGGCAGCATCGGCAGGTAGTTGTGCGGGTAGATATGCTGCGGGAAAAACCAGATCATGGCCAGGGCCGGGAATGGCCCGGTCAGCAGCAGCGCGGCTGACGACATGTAATACAGGAACGCTGCCCAGAAAGCGGCCCGCTGCTGCCACGTGAACGGCGCCTCCCGGAAGTGCTTCTCGAGCATCAGCAGCATCGACGATCGGCACCAGCGGGTCTGCTGATTGGCCAGCGAGGGGAAATCGGCAGGGGCCACGCCCTTGGCGAGGCACAGGGGCAGGTAGCGCGTCTCGTAGCCAGCCCACGCCAGCCTCACCCCGGAGTGGACGTCCTCACCGATCGGCACCCACGCGAAGCCGCCTGCCGCCTCGACAGCAGCGCGGCGGTAGACCAGGTTCGTTCCTGCGCAGATGGCCGCGCTGTAACGGTCCCGGGCCGACTGGATGAAGTGGAAGAAGATATCCTGGAGGGTCCCGGCGTAACGCTGGATATAAGAGAACGAGCGATTAGTGACGTCGAAGTACTGTGCTGTCTGGACGATGCCGACGTGCGGGTCGGAAAAGTAAGGCATGGTCTCGGGGAGAAATTCCGGCCGCATGGCAAAATCGGCGTCGATCACGGCGATGTATTCGCCGTCGCTGATGCTCAGGGCGTGCAGCAGGTTGCCGGCCTTCTTCATGTGCCCCGGGTCCGGCCGGACGATATACCGGAAACCGTAGCGCTGGGCCAGGTCCTGTACCGCTTCACGGACAGAGTCATCCAGCACGTAAACGGTCTTGGGGCCGCCCCACTCCAGTTTGCTCACGTGGTGGAAGGTGTTGTTGAGCAAGGCCAGCGGCTCTCCGCAGCTGGGCAGGAAGACATCGACTGTCTCGCCCTGCTCCCGGTAGGCAGCCACGGTGGCCTGATGCTCAGCCAGGGTCAGCCTGGGGCGGCCGGTCCTGAGCCAGAAGTTGACGACAACCGGCGGCACGATGACCATCAGCAGCAGCCACATCAGCGGGGCCACCAGCCAGGCATGCTCGGCGACGCGAACATAGCCGTAGAGGACTCCGAGGGCGGCAACCAGCAGGAACGCGAACACCCAGCGGCGTTGCTTGGCGAAGTACTCGTACTTTTCCTCGCTGCTCGGCGGCGTGGGGAGGTAGACCGGCCGCGCACGCTGTGCAGCCGGGGGCTTAGTGGCCAGCACTGGCCCTCCCAGCTGGCCGGGAGGGCCTGTCTGCGGATGCCCAGATCGTGAAGCGGCCAGGACGCCCGAGGACGTAGTAGCCGCCGGCGGTGCGCATATCGGCGGTGATCCGCCGGTCCGCAGCCGCGGTGTCCCCAAAATTGAGGATCACCAGAGAGAAGTAGTGGTGGTCGATCGCCGCGGCGAAGGAGGCTGCTCCCGCCCGCATCCCCGGGTAACTGAAGTGATACGTGCTCGACCACCGCTGCCAGGGAACAGTATCGCGCAGGTAGTACGCCTCGACGTCATAGTCCTCGGCCAGGTAGCTGCCCCGGATGAAGCCCTATCTCCGCGCGGAGGAGGGTGACCGTGTCGGCCGAGTCTGGCCAGACCACGAACAGTGAGGAAGCCTGGCCCATGGAACCGAACAGCGTCGATGCGGCAATCGGCAGGGCCATGACCGGCGCCCAGCCATAGCCATGATCGACTCTGCTCAGCCTGGCCAGGGCGTAGCCGGCGGCGATGGCCGCGAACCAGGCCCCGAACACGACATGCTTCTGCAGGCTCACCGTGGTGTGCAGCCTGGCCTGCTCGGCCGGGACGAGCAGTCCAGCGGCGGCCAGGACGGGGACCAGGAGCCTCCCGCGTGCTTCGCTGCGATAGGCCAGCACCGCACCCAGCACGGCCAGGACCAGGACCAGGCTGGTCCACATGTAGGCGCGCTGCAGGACGGCCTCGACCGGGAAACCCGACTGCGGCCGGGCCAGGGTGCTCGTCGTGACGCCCTGCCAGTACCCCGGGCCGCCGGCCGTGATCGCCGCGATGACCAGCACGAGCCATGAGCCCAGCACCGTCAGGCCGGCCGCCAGCCCGGCGCGGCCCCCACGCCTGCGCCAGGCCTCCATGGCGATGACCACGATGACCACGGGCGTGAACAGAGCCGTCGCGTATTTCACCGCGTCGGCTGCGGCGAGGACCACGCCCGTGCTGATCAGGAAAAATGCCCGGGTCAACGGCTCGCCGTCCGCGCACCGGACGCCCAGCCATGCGGCGAGAGCCAGCAGGAACAGTGCCATCGCGTCGAAGGTCGCGAAAGCGCCCAGGAACTGCGTGCCCGCGAGAGTCGCGAACAAGGCGGTGGCCAGCAGGGCGGCGCGCTGCCCGTACAGCCGGGCCGCCGTGCCCCACAAGACGGTCGTGGCCCCGAGCATGAAGCACAGGGACAGGAGGCGCGCGGCAGTCAGGCCCCCGGCGCCGTCGGCGAGGGCGCCAAGCGGCGGGTAAAGGACCGGTGCCCCCGAGAAGTACGCCGGGAAGTCCGGGATAGGCGCACCATGCAGCCAGTGAGCCCACTCCAGGTGCCCAGCCCGCAGGTAGAGGGCCTCGTCCTGGAAGGCCGTGTTGGACCACAGCAGCCGTACGGACAGAGCGGCCTGGACGAGCAGCACGGCCAGCAGTGGCCACGGCCGGGCCGCCAGGCGGGGCTTCCTGGGCCGGTGCCCGGTGCCCTCAGGCCGGGCCGGCCAGTTCCGGCGAGCTTGCGCGACTCCTGCGGGGAAAGGCGATGAGTCCCATGTGGACAGGCCTGCCGGGGGATTGAACACCTGGAATTCGCTGACAGGAGGCCACTGACCGGAATTCTCCGGAGGTGCCGCGGGGGCTACGGCACTGCCTGCGCTCACCGCAGACTCCAGCGCGGTGTCCTGATCGCCGTTCATGCGGGCGCCCCGTATCGCCGGATCTCCTGCGGTCGCGGATCGTGGGGACGTTCCCGGCGCTGCGACTGCGATGGCTCAGGCCCCCAGCCTTTCCCCGTGCCCTGATCCAAAGGTCGCACCTGCCTGCTGCGATCTGAGGGCCGTATACAGGGGTGCCTCGGCTGCTTCCCCCCAGCCCGCCTAACGTGTTACGGCGTTACAACCGTTGCGATCTCCTTCGACCAGGAACATCGCTTATGGGCAAGCTACAGTCCTTGCTCCAGCTAGGAGGGGTCTTTGGCGATTTTGCCCGGCACTCCACCCGCTGTGGCCAGCGCGTACCTGGTGCGCTGGTGGCCATCGGCCGCGGCCAGGAGCAGGCCCGGGCCCCGCAAACCGGGCATTACGCCCGGGTTAGGACCGGGGTGCGCGGGTAGTGGGATGACCCGCGGCCGGAGTCCGGGACCCCGGCGCCGTCCGCGGCCTCAGAGTCCTGGACATACTAGAAGAATTGACTTAAAGTGACGATACTTTTACGAAATCGTACGAGTCCTCCCACGGGGGTTTCGCTATCAGACTGTTACTTAGCCGGACTCTCATTGCTGGGCCTGGCGCAATTCTCGCGGAATGTGTACGTCCGAATTCCCCAATGATGCGCATCCGATTCCACAACGCCCGCGCGGCGCCCTCACCGCGTCAAATCTCACTACGTAGAGGCTTCGTGACAACTAGTCATTTAGGTTGAAAAGTAACTTGACGTGTGCTCCGCTGTACCGCAGGAAGGCGCCACGTTAACGCGCCTCCCAGGGGGTTTGGCCGGATGGGAAAAGCCAGCAAGCTTCCGCCGCTGCCGCGGCGGGCGCCTCAGGCGGCAGAGGGACTGACAGCACTAGCCGAGTCTTCGCCCGACAGTGGGCAGGAGGGGGCCGAGGGCCCGCCCGGGCAGCGCGCTGGAGAACCGGCGCCGTTCGACGCGCCGGCGTCCTTGCCGCGCCGGGTGCGGGGCATGGGTGACCGGCCGCGCCCGCCTGCGCGGGTAGCGCGGCCGGTCCTGCCGGAGTCTTTCCTCGAGCGCGTGCGGGCGGCGGCCGAGGCGGCCAGGCGCGAAGAGGAGCAGGCATCTTCGGACACCGCCGCCGGAATCACGCTCGCCACCAGGGGCTCGGCCTTCGTCCCGCCATCCCGTGAAGCGCCCGCCACGCACGCGCCCCCTGTCGAGGAGCCACGCTTCCAGGCCCTGCCCCAGCAGGCGCCACCGCTCCCAGCACCACCCGCCGGAGCGCCCGCCGCAGAAGCACCACCCGCCGGATCGCCCGCCGCAGAAGCACCCGCCGCCGGAGCGCCAGGACCAGAGCCGCCGTCCGGGTTGCCGCAGCGGGTACGGGGCGGGCAAGACGGGCCACGGCCACCTGCGCGCGTTGCCCGGCCGGCACTGTCGGCGGCCTTCCTGGAGCGTGTGCGGGCCGCGATCCAGGCCGACGCGGACACCGAGGCTGAGGATGACAGCCACGACGGGGCCCCCATCCCGTTGCCCCGCCGCGATGGGGGTAAGTCCGGGGGACCGCAGCCGCAGGCCGGGATGGTGCGACCCGCGCCCGCGCCCGTGGCCGGCCCTGCGACCTCGCCCCCGGGAGACGCGAACACCGAGCCGATCCCCGTCGTCACGGTGCCGCCGGGCACGACCACCGGTGCCCAGGTGGCTGATGTGGCTGGGGCAGCGCCCGGGAACGCCGCGCTAGCCAAGCCCGAGACGGCCGGGGCTCCGGCACCCGAAGCGGGCGCGGCGCCCGCCGGGCCGGAAGCGGCGAAGGCGCCCCCCAAGCCGAAAGCGGCGAAGCGGGCCCCCAAGCCGAAGGCGGTCACGGCGCCACCGCAGCCGAAAGCGGCCAAGGCACCCCCCAAGTCCCCGCCGACGCACCGGGTCCCGCGGACCGGCCCGGGGACGGAGAAGCCGCCCAAACGGCAGGAACGCGCCAGCCGGGGCTACCGGATGGCCGGTGTCCTCGTCACGACCGTTACCGTCGCCCTTCTGGCGGTGGGCTTCGCCGTGTTCCACCACAGCGGGGGGAACACCGCCGGGGGCAGCAGTGCCGGGCAGAGCAGTACCGGGCGGAGCGGCACCGGTACCGGGCGGAGCGGCACCGGGAGCGCCCGCCCCGCTGATCCCGCCACGCTCGGCCGCAACGCCGCTGCCTGGGTCGCGGCCCAGGTCGGGCCGGCCGCGGTCATATCCTGCGATCCCGCGATGTGCCAGGCGCTGGAGGCCCGGGGCATGCCGGCTAAGCAGTTGTACGTGCTCAAGCCGGGCATGACCAACCCGCTCGATTCCGCCGTTATCGTGGCGACGCCCATCCTGCGCAGCCAGATCGGCAGCCGTCTCACCTCCTTGTACGCCCCCGGGCTCCTGGCGCAGTTCGGCTCCGGGAACCGGCAGATCCAGGTCCGGGCCATCGCGCTGCACGGCCCCGCCGCCTATATGTCCCAGCTCAGGGCGGATCTGGCCGAGCGCAAGATGTCCGGGACGGCGCTGGCGGGAAATTCGCGGATCGTGACCTCCGCCGCGGCCAGGAAGGAACTCGCCGCCGGGGACGTGGACTCACGCCTGATGACCGTTATCACCGGCCTGGCGGCGTCCCATCCGGTCCGCATCGTGTCCTTCGGTGAAGCCGGGCCGGATATGGCCACGGCGCCGTTCCGTTCCGCCGAGCTGGCGGAGACCAACATGAGCAAGATGCTGGCTACCGTCAGCGGCCAGCAGCCGCCCTTCCGTGTCGCGCATATGGCGTCCGTGCGGCTGGGCTCGGGCCAGCGCGTCCTGCGCATCGATTTCGCCGCCCCGAGCCCGTTCGGGCTCCTGGGCTCCGGCGACGGGACCTGACCCCCGGGGGAGGCAGCGGGGGGCCGGGGAAGGCAGGCGACGGGCTGGTCACCAGCGCACGGGCGCCGGCGGTAGTGTCGCGGCCATGCGGAGTTATCGGGCATGAGCCCCCGGCGCACCCGCCGCCGGCCCGGCGCTGCCCCGCGGCCCGGCGGGCCTGAGCAGGTGGAGTCCTGGCCCGACGGGGACTGGGTGATCCGCCCGGTGGCCGGCGCCGCCACGGCCAAGACCTACCGCTGCCCGGGATGTGATCAGGAAATCCCTCCCGGTATGCCGCATCTGGTCGCCTGGCCTAGCCTTGACCCCGGGCCGGCCGAGCGACGGCACTGGCACCGGCCGTGCTGGCAGCGGCGCATGCAGCGCCGGCCCGGGCGCCGGGTCGGCCGTTGAGCACGCCGGTCCCGGTTCATCCCGTGCCGCGGCCCGACATCACGGTCCCGGCCCGACCCCCAGGAAGCATATGAGCGAGATCAGGGCAAGCACTGTCCTGCCGGCCCGCAGAGAGCCGGTCACCCTCCACACCGACGACGGGCTCGACCTGGTCGGCGAGCTCGCGCTGCCCGCCGGGCATGACCCGGTGGCCACGCTCGTCTTCCTGCACCCGCTGCCGACGCACGGCGGCATGATGGACAGCCATATCCTGCGCAAGGCCTCCTACCGGCTGCCCGCCCTGGCCGACCTGGCGGTGCTGCGGTTCAACACCAGGGGTACCTCGTCCGGCCACGGGCGCAGCCACGGCGAGTTCGGTGATGGCGAGGAGGAGCGGCACGACCTGGCCGCGGCCGTCCGCTGGGCTACCGCGGCCGGGCTGCCCCGGCTGTGGCTGGTCGGCTGGTCGTTCGGGACCGAGCTGGCCCTGAAGTGGGGCGCCGGGATGCCCGTGGAGGGAGCGATCCTGCTGTCTCCCGCACTGCACCGGGCCGGTGACGCGGACCTGGACACCTGGGCCGCGTCCGGCAAGCCCCTGCTGGTGCTGGTCCCGGAGCTGGATGACTACCTGCGCCCGGACGAGGCGCGGCGCCGGTTCGCCCGGGTGCCGCACGCCGAGCTGATCGCCGTGGACCGGGCCAAGCATCTCTGGGTGGGCGAGCCCTATGTCCGTATCGTGCTGAACGAGATCGTGCGCCGGGTGAACCCGGCCGCCGCGCCGCTACCCACTGAATGGAAGGACTGAGCGTGCCGCTCTTCGACCTTACGGGCAAGAAAGCTTTCATCACCGGCGCCTCCCGGGGGATCGGGCAGGCGATCGCGGTCGCGCTGGCCGGGGCCGGGGCTGACCTGGCCCTGGTGGCCCGCGGCGAGGAAGGGCTGGCCGAGACCGCCGCGCAGGTCACGGCGCTGGGCCGGAAGGCCTTCGTCATTCCCGCCGACGTCACCGCGCAGGAATCGGTTGAGGCTGCGGTCGCCGGCGCGATCGACCACCTGGGCTACCTGGACATCGTGGTGAACAACGCGGGCGGGTCCAGCTTCATGGTGCCGTTCCTGGACCTCCGGCTGAGCGGCTGGGACAAGCTGATGCGGCTGAACCTCGACTCGGCCATGTACGTGTGCCACGCGGTCGGCGCGCACCTGGCGGAACGGGGCAGTGGCTCGGTCATCAACGTCGCGTCCGTGGCCGGGGTGAGCGCGGCGCCGTTCCTGTCCCCGTACGGCGCGGCCAAGGCAGGCCTGATCTCGCTGACCAAGTCGCTGGCGGTCGAGTGGGCGGCCAGCGGCATCCGGGTCAACGCGCTGTGCCCCGGCTGGACCGCGACCGAGCTGAACCGCAGCCTCTGGGAAGACGAGACGGCCGGGCCGGCCACGGTCGCCACGGTGCCGATGCACCGGTGGGCCCGGCCGGATGAGATGTCCGGACCCGCTGTCTTCCTGGCCAGCGAGGCCTCCTCGTACATGACTGGCCAGGTGCTGCTGATCGACGGCGGCCAGACCGCGATGAGCTGACCGCGGTAGCGCCGGCTGCGCGCATGCGCCCGGCTTGATAAAGCCGTTATACGCAAAACTAATGGTGGCCGGTGCCTCGGCACCGGCCACCATTAGTTTGTCCTGCCGTTACACCCCGCGTGGGCCGGCTGCTACTCCGTCCACCACTCGTCGTCGTTGCTCTTGCCCTTGGCCGACACCGGCTGCTTGGCCGGGGCCTGCTGGACACCCTGGGGGGCCCGGGCCGGCTGGGCCGCCTGGCGGGTGGTCGCCTGGGGTGGCGGAGCCGCCGGGCCGCCGTTGCGCGGCGGCGCCGCCGGAGCGGACTCGGGTGGCCGGCGCGCTCGGCGCGGGCCCGACCGCCTTCGTGCCGGTGCCCACCGCCTGCTGACGGGGCTGGAGGGCGTCGGACAGGCCCGGCATCTGGGTACCGAGCAGCTGGCTGATCTGCGCCAGGTGGGTGGAGATGCTTTCCTTCTGCTTCGAGAGCTCGTCAACCTCGCGCTGCGCGCCGGCCCGGTGGCGCTCGATCTCCGCCTTGGTGTCGGCCAGCAGCTGCTCGGCCTGCGCCTTCGCCTGCGCGACAATCTGGTCGGCGTTCTTCTTCGCGTTCGTCACCAGCTGCCGTGAGTGCTGGTCCGCCTCGCGCCGGGTCTGCTCGGCCTGGGCGCTGGCCTTGGCGGCCCGCTGCTCGGCCGTTGCGGCCCGCTGCTCGGCCTCGCTGACCAGCTTCTGGGTGGCGGACTGGGCCGCGGCCAGCCGCTCGGCCTCCTGCCGCTCGGCTTCCTCGCGGCGGGACGCCAGCTGGATCTCGAACTCGCCCTCGGCCTGCGCCCGCTGCGCCTCGCTCTCCTCCAGGATGCGCTGCGCCTGGCTGCGCATCTCGTCTGCCTGGCGCTTGGAGGTGGTGAGGATCTCGTCCCGTTCCCGCTTGGCCGACGCCTTGAGCTGGGCCACCTCCCGCTCGGTGGTGGTCCGCAGCTTGGCGATGTCCCGCTCGATCGAGGCCCGCTTCTCCGCCACCTCGTGATCGGCGGTGGCGCGCAGCTTGGCCACTTCCCGCTCGGTGGTCGACGTCAGCTCGTCTGCCTCACGCCGTGCACCCGTCTTGATCGCGTCAGCCTCGCGCTCCGCCGACGCCCGCAGCTCGTCGGTCTCCCGCTTGGCGTTGGCCCGCAGCTCACCGGCCTCGTTCTCGGCCGCCGCGCGGACCTCGGCCGCGTCCACCTTGGCCGCCGCGTTGAGCTCGTTGGCGGCGGACCGGGCCTCCTGGGCGATCTCGGTCGCCTGCTCCTCAGCCAGCCGGAGCAGCTGCTCGATGCGCGAGCCCAGGCCGGCGTAGGTCGGACGCTCCTGCTCCCGGATCTGCCGGTGCGCGTCAGACAGTTCCTGCTGCAGTGCCTGAACCTGCTCGCGGTGCTGGCGGACCTCGCCGTCAAGTTGCTTGAAGTACTCGTCAACCTGATGCGGGTCGTAACCGCGCATCACCCGCGCGAACTCGCGGGGCGTGGTTTCCTCGAAGAAGTTGCTGAGCTGGGCGTCGATTTCAGGCTGCATGTGGCTTGATCCTGGGTAGACGAGGGGACGTGCGGGGGGTTAGGGGCATCGCGGTCCGTTCCGCAGGCCGGGACGCCATGGCAGGCCGCCCTGAGCCCAGCAGGCGCGGTGTGGGTGCCGCTCGCCCGATGCCTGGCAGCATAGCCGCACTAGGCAGGCGATAGCGGCGCCTTCACGTTTCCTCGTGGCGCGAAGCGGCGCTTTTTGCCTTATTGGCGATCACCCGGTTCGGCGGCGAAGGTTCCGGCGGAACGTACCTTTGCCTCATCCTGCCACATACCGGGATAATTCCTGGCAACTGGCTGGTCAGCCTGCGGCCGGCTCGACCAATTCAGTGAGCACCCCGCCCAGGTCCGCCGGGTGCAGGAACGCGATGGACGCACCCCTGGACCCGTGCCGGGGACGCCGGTCGAGGGGACGGATGTCGGTCGCCTCTATCGACGCGAGCGCGGCCGTGATATCCGCCACGGCGTAGCCCACGTGATGAATTCCCTCGCCGCGGCGGGCGATGAACTTGCCCACGGGGGTGTCCGGGCCCGTCGGCTCGAGCAGCTGAACCCAGGTCGGGCCCCCCGAGGCCTGCCCGACCTGCAGCATCGCTTCCCGCACCCCCTGCTCGAGGTTCTCCTCGCGGCTGGCGACCGTCAGCCCGAACACGGATTCGTAGCGGGCGATCGCCTCGTCGAGGTCGCGGCAGGCGATCCCGACATGATCAATCCGGAGCAGCATGGCAGCCTCCAACCTGGGTGGGACCGGTTCCCTGGGTATCGTGACAGAGATCCTGGCGCCGCGACCGCCAGGGTGGGCACGGCCGTCCTGGGCTGGTGCCGGGCAGCGCGGCGGAGGGTACGGCATGCGGGAAGCAGTGATCACCGGCGGCGCGAGGACGGCGGTGGGCCGGTTGCTCGGCTCGCTGAAGGACTTCACGGCGGCACAGCTGGGCAGCGTCGCGATCAAGGCGGCGCTGGACCGGGCCGGCCTGACCGGCGACCAGGCTGACTACGTGATCCTGGGCCAGGTTCTGCAGGCCGGGGCGGGACAGAACCCGGCCCGGCAGGCGGCGGTGGCGGCGGGCATCCCGATGTCGGTGCCGTCGATGACGATCAACAAGGTGTGCCTGTCCGGGCTGGACGCGATCGCGCTCGCCGCGCAGCTCATCCGGGCCGGCGAGTTCGACGTGGTGGTCGCCGGCGGCATCGAGTCCATGACCCAGGCCCCGCACCTGCTGCCGGGGGCCCGCGCCGGGCACAAGTACGGATCCATCGAGCTGCTGGACGCGATGGCCCGCGATGGCCTGACCGACGCGTTCGACCACTCACCCATGGGGGAGCTGACCGACCGGCACAACGCCCGGCTGGGGATCAGCCGCGCGGAGCAGGACGAGTACTCCGCCCAGTCGCATCAGCGGGCCGCCAGGGCGATCAAGGATGGCCTGCTGGCCGGCGAGATCGTCGGCGTCCCGGTGCCGCAGCGCCGCGGTGAGCCGCCGGTCGTGTTCGACAGCGACGAGGGTGTGCGCCCGGACACCACCGCGCAGGCGCTGAGCGCGCTGCGGCCCGCGTTCACGGCGGACGGCACGATCACCGCGGCCTCGTCCTCGCAGATCTCCGACGGCGCCGTGGCCGTGGTCGTGATGTCGGCCGAGGCTGCCGCGCGGCACGGGGCCCCGGTCCTGGCCACGGTGGGCGCGCACGGTGTCGTCGCGGGCCCGGACACGTCGCTGCAGTCCCAGCCGTCCGCCGCGATCCGCCGCGCGCTCGGCAAGGCCGGGCTGGGCGTGGCCGATCTGGACCTGATCGAGATCAACGAGGCGTTCGCTGCCGTGGCCATCCAGTCCATGCGCGACCTCGGCGTCGGGGATGACATGGTCAACGTCAACGGCGGCGCCATCGCCCTGGGCCACCCGATCGGGGCGTCCGGCGCCCGGATCGCCCTGCACCTGGTGCGCGAGCTCGGCCGCCGCGGCGGCGGGCTGGGCGCGGCAGCGCTGTGCGGCGGCGGCGGCCAGGGCAGCGCGCTGCTCTTCGAGGTGAACGCCGCGGACGCGCGTGGCTGAGACGCCCTCCCCGGTTACCGATCCCGGCCGGGCCGGTGCGCGTGCCGTCGCTGACCCGGCCGAGGCGATCCGGCGGGCCCGCGACGGTGACGCGCGGGCCCTCGGCCGGCTCCTGTCGCTGGTCGAGAACGGCGCGCCCCAGTTGCGCGCGGTGATGGAGGCGCTGGCCCCGCTCACCGGCCGGGCCCGGGTGCTGGGCCTGACCGGCTCGCCGGGAGTGGGCAAGTCCACGGTCACCGGCGCCCTGGTGGCCGCGTACCGCGGGCAGGGACTGCGGGTCGGGGTGCTGGCTATCGACCCCACGTCCCCGTTCACCGGGGGCGCGCTGCTCGGGGACCGGGTCCGGATGCAGCAGCACGCGACAGACCAGTCAGTGTTCATCCGGTCGATGGCCAGCCGCGGCCACCTGGGCGGGCTGTCCGGGGCCACCCCGCAGGCCGTGCGGGTGCTGGACGCGGCCGGTTTCGACGTGGTCATGATCGAGACGGTCGGGGTGGGCCAGGCCGAGGTGGAGGTCGCGGGCATGGCCGACACCACCATGGTCATCGTGGCGCCGGGCCTGGGCGACTCCATCCAGGCGGCCAAGGCCGGCATCCTGGAGATCGGCGACGTGTTCGTGGTCAACAAGAGCGACAAGCCCGGGGCGCAGGAAGCGGTCCGGGACCTGCGCGGCATGATCGCCATGGCGCGGCGCAGCGAGGATGACTGGAAGCCCCCGATCGTGTCGGCCGCGGCGGCCGCGGGCGAGGGCATCGGCGACCTGGTCGCCAGGCTGGAGGAGCACGGAGCGTGGCTGCGCGGCTCGGGCGAGGGGGAACGCCGGCGGCTCGCCCGGGCCCGGGAGGAGATCTCCGCGATCGCGCTGGCCGAGCTGCGCGCGCGGATGGGCGGCCTGCCCGGTGATGAGCAGATCGACGGCCTGGCCCGCCGGGTCGCGGCCGGTGAGCTGGATCCCTACGCGGCGGCCGACGAGCTCATCGCCGGCGCCTAGATCGATCGTTGATCGGTATTTCGTGGCTGGTGGGAGGGCCGTGCGGCGACACGCCGGAGGGAGCGTGACCTGCCGCTTCTTGATGAAGACTTGACCGGGTGCCTGCTCAGGCGTGGCCGTTCTCGCTGAGCACGGTCCGCAGCGCTTGCCGGAGTCCGGCCGCTCCGGCGTCGCCTAGCGTTGCCGTGAAGTCCCGCTCGGTCTCGGAGTACCGGCTCTCTGCCTGCCGGAATACCTCCCAGCCGTGGTCGGTGAGCGCGATGATGTTGCGTCGCCGGTCTTGTTCTGAGGGGCTGCGCGCGACGATTCCCTGGCGTTCGAGTGCGTCGAGGAGCGCGACCATCGAGGTGCGGTCGACGCCCAGCACGGCCCCGGCTTCCTGCTGTGACTGCGCTTCCCCGCTTGCGATGACCCTGAGCACGCCGAGGTCGCGAACGGTCACCCCGACGCCGGCGAGCGCGGCCTGCGCCCGGTGCTCCAGTGCGAGGTGCGCGTGCTTGAGGAGATAGCCGAGCACGTCGTCACGCGCGCGGACCTGGCCCGCTGCGTCAGAACCCGGCCTCGACACACCCGGATAATAACAGTAAGCTGACTGTCAGTTCTACTGATGATTTGTTATACTGACGAAGGGAACGCGATGATTCTCGTCACCGGAGGGTCCGGGTTCATCGGCTCCCACACCGTGCGCGCGCTGCACGGCCTCGGCGAGCCGAGCGTCGTGATGCAGCGCCGCAGCGGCCAGGTCCCCCCGCACCTCGCGGACCTGCCCGTCGTCGCGGAGCAGGCCGACGCCGCCGACCTGGGCGCGCTGCGGGCGATCGGCGAGCGCCACGAGATCACCGGCATCGTGCACCTCGCGGGCTACCCCGCGCCGCGGGGCACGGCCGGGGGAATCGAGGCCACCCGGGGCCTGCTCGACGGGCTCCTCAACATCGCCCGCGTCGCCGCGGAATGGGGCGTGCGCCGGGTGAGCCTCGCCAGCACGATCGGGGTCTACGGCGGCATCCAGCACAGCGGCCCGCTGACGGAGGACCTGCCGGTGCTCCTGACCGCACCGCACCCGATCCCGCGGTCGAAGAAGATCGCCGAGCTTCTCGGGGAGCAGCTCGCGGAGGCGACCGGCACGGAGATCGTCAGCCTCCGGATCTCCGGCACCTGGGGCCCCCTCGGCCACGAGGACCCGTTCTTCGCCGCACCCGCGCTCATCCACGCGGCCGCCAGCGGCAAGCCCCTGGACCTGTCCGGCCTGCTCATCCCGCCGCACCTCGGCGACGGGCTCGACCTGTGCTACGTCAAGGACACCGGCCGCGCGATAGCCCTGATCCAGCTCGCCGGGCATCTCCAGCACCGCACCTACAACATCGCGTCCGGCCGGGTGACCACGAACGCAGAGGTGATCACGGCGATCCGCGATGCCGTGCCCGGGGCGGAACTCGACCTCCCGGCCGGCGCCGGCCGGCCAGGTGCCGCTCTTGACATCACCCGGCTCCGCCAGGACACCGGGTTCGAGCCGGAGTACGACACCGTCCGTGCAGCCGCCGGCTACATCGCCTGGCTCAGGGCGGGCAACGAACGCTGACCCGCACCGGCGGCAGCCCCGCCGCCACGACTCCGGCTTCAGCCCGGCGCGGTCAGAACGGGCGGACACCGGCTTTGCCGGCCGCGGCCGCGGCCGCTCGCCACGAGCAAGGGCGGTCGCTGCACGCGAGCAAGCCACACGTCCGGACCCTGGAGCCCGTCATGACCGCCGACCTGGACACCCTCCTGATCGCACCTGTTCCCGCGGCTGCTGGCCCAGAGCGAGTACAACACCCCGGCTGCGGCAGATCGCGCCGCTGATGGAGGCCGCCCCGCGCTGGCCGGCCGATCGGGGCCCCCGTCAAGCGATCCCTGATCGCCTACGACCACGTGTGACCTGCCCGCATCTCCCGATCAACGATCTAGCGGAGCTACTGCCGTACCGCCGGGTCCGTGACGGCTCCCGGCGGCCGGTCAGGCCCGGTGCGCCCGGCCGCGGTCCCGTCCGGGACGGGCGCGACGGGCGCCGGGGCCTCCCCGGGCACGCCGGCGGCGGCCGCGGCGTCGATGGCCGCCTGCATCACCGACTCGCTGCGCAGCCGTGCGTCGTAGGCCTTCTTGCCGCCCCGGGCGCCGAACAGCCGCTTGCTCAGCACCAGGTACACGACCAGGGCCACGTTGAGGACGAAGGCGCCCAGGCGTATCACGGTCACCTTCGCCACCAGCTCGTAGATCTCATACGGGATGCCGGCCGAGGTGGCGATCATCGCGAAGTACTCGCCCCAGCGCTTGAGCATCCACAGGGCGATGCCCTCCAGGATCTCCACTGCCGTGTAGGCGGCCGCGCCGATGGCCAGCCAGGTCAGCGTGCGCTGATCCAGGGTGAACGTGTGCCTGATCAGGCCGACGAGGCCGCCGGAGCGGTTGATGTTGTAGCCGAACGTGTGGAGCAGGTCACGGATCTCCGGGTATTCGCGGTCGAAGGTGTGCTCGATCGTGTGCCTCGAATACTTGAACCGCCACACGCCGTAGGCGATGAACCCGAAGATGATCGCGCGAACGAACCGTTCCACCGCGAACGCGCGCAGGATCAGCGCGCTGCGCAGCTCGTCGTCGCGGCGGACGCGGGGGGCCGCGGCGGCCGGCCCGGATGCCCCCGGCGCCCCGGGCACGAACGTCGCGCAGCGCAGGCACTGCCACGCCTCGCCCGCCGCGGTGTCCGCCCTCAGCATGGCGCGGATCCCTGGCTCCGCCGGCGCGTAGCTGACATGGCCCCCCAGAGCGCAGGCCAGCAGATTCCACCTCACCCTGACCAGGGTAGGGCAGGGCGGGACAGGGGCCCGGCCACGAGCGCGCCTCCCGGCCCGGGACGCGGGCGCGGGCCCGTTCCCGCCCGCCCCGGCCGGCTCCCGCGCGGCGGCGGCTAAATTGCGGACGATGATCCCGTCCGCAAGGGTCAGCACCTCGCCGCACGCCATCGCGAGCGCCGCCGGGTCGCAGCCGGTGGCGACGATCGCGGTGTCCCGCCCCAGGTCGCGGACGCTGGCCGCGACATCCTCGGTATCGCGCGGGCCGAGCCCGTCCAGCAGGCCGTCGATGAGCAGCAGTTCGGGCTCGTGCACGGCTGCGGCGGCCAGCCGTGCCCGGCGGGCGATCACCGCCGGGGCGGCGCGTACCGGCACATCCGCCCAGGGAGTCAGGGCCAGCCGGTCCAGGATCGCGGCGGTGAGCACGTCACAGTCCCGCCCCGGCACGTCAGCCACCCGCGCCGCGTGGCCGACCAGCCCCCGCACCCGCCGGCCCGGCTGCGGCCGCGGCGACAGCCGGGCGATCCCGACGTAACGGCGCACCGCGGCCCGGCCGTGCGCCGTGGTCAGGTCCTGGCCCAGCACCCGCAGTTCGCCGTAGGCGGGCCGGGTCAGCCCGCCCAGCAGGTCGATCACGGCGGTCCGGGCAGCCTCCCGGCTGATCGCGATGCCGATCGCCGGGCGCCCCGCGTCCGGCACCTCCAGCCGGAAGCTCGCCGCGCGGAGCACCCAGGTCCAGCCATGCCGGATGCCGACTCCCGCGGCCAGCACGGGGGCCATGCCCGTGGTGCCATAGCCGGACCGCATGCGCTACCCCCGTCGCTACCCCGTGCCCCCAGCACCGGAGTGTCCCAGCAGGAAATATAACTTGCGGATACGTGAGTGTCACGCTAGGTAACTAGTTGTTCCGGGCTAGGTGCGGTATGGGACGCCATGCCCCGGGCGGTGGCTCCGCCCCCAGACGCACCATGAGGCGGGCGGCACATCCGGGTCACCTGATCGAAACCCGGGCACCCTCACGGAACCGGATCCACCGGTAGCGTGTGCCTGTGCCGACGCCGCTGGAACTGCCCTTCGACCCAATTGCCCGGGCGGCCGAGACCTGGGAGCAGCGATTCGGGCCTTCCGACGCGATGGCCGCGGTCACCTCCATCATGCGGGCGCAGCAGATCCTGCTGGCTGAGCTCGATGCCGTGCTCCGTCCCCACGGGCTGACCTTCGCCCGGTACGAGGCGCTCGTCCTGCTCAGCTTCAGCCGCGCGGGGGCGCTGCCGATGCGGGTCATCGGCGAGCGGCTGATGGTGCACCCCACCAGCGCCACCAACACCATCGACCGGCTGGAACGCGACGGCCTCGTGGTCCGGCGGCCCAATCCGCGGGACGGCCGCGGCAAGCTCGCCGAGATCACCGGCCGCGGGCGTGAGGTGGTGGGCCGGGCCACCGCCGACCTGATGAGGGCGGAGTTCGGCCTGGTCCCGTTCGGCCCGGACCAGCGCGAGCAGCTGTTCACCCTGCTCCGCGGGCTCCGGGTGGCTGCCGGTGACTTCGTGGCCGCCCCGGCTCCCGCCGGCTAGCGGGAGCCGCCCGGGCCGGTTCTGGCTGCGGACGGACGCGGCCGCGGCGGGGGCCGGCGGGTGATGGTTCTCGTTGCGGAAAGTTCTTGACTTTTGGGGTGTCAGGGGATCGGTGACGCGCGCCAGTTCTGGCCGCCGTCGAACGTGAACCACACGGCATGCTGGGCGGTGTCGGCCGGCACCGCGACGCCCTGCGCGGAGCCGGTCATCCCGACGTAGCTGAACCCGCCGGGCGGCAGCGCGCCCTGGGCGGCGGTCCACGTGGCCCCGCCGTCGGTGGACCGCTCGAGGCCCGCGGTGGTGGCCAGCACGATCGTGCCCACGGGGGTTCCCGCCACCGAGGTCGCGGTGCCCGCGGCCGGGCCGGCCCCGGCCTTCTGCCACTGCAGGCCGTCGTCGGCCGAGGTGTAGACCTCCTTGGCCTGGGTGGCACCGGTGGCCGGGCTGGTGCACACCAGCACCAGCCCCGAGCTGGTGGTGGCGAGCAGCGCGCCGGACGGCTGGCCGCTGGCCTGCGGGGTGCCCGGCCGGCACGGCGCGGGGGCGGGCGACGCGGTGCCGGTGCCGGTACCGGTGCCCGTGCCGGCCACCGGCTGCCAGGCTCCCGCGCTCCCGGACGGCCCGCTGAGCAGCGTGCCGTCCGGGGTGAGCAGGTAGCCGCGGGCCGCGGTCACGACGAGCGCCGAGGAGTTCGCGGTCCCGCTGAGGCTGTAGCCGGTGCCCGCGCCCGGCACCGCAGACCACTGGTCGCTGCCGGGGGAGGCCGAGTACAGGGCCGAGGACGTGCAGCCGGCGGCGAAGTCCGGGCCGCTGCCGGAGCACTGCGCCCAGACCGCGAACACCCGCTGGCCGGCGGTCTCCAGCGCGGTGACCCGCAGGCCGTGCGTGCTGACCTGAGTCCAGGACTGGCCGCCGTCGTGGGTAGCCCACAGCTGGGGGCCGAAAGCCCAGCCGTCGCTGGTGTTGTAGAAGCGGACCTGGCTCACCCCCGCGGGCCCCGCGGGAGCCCCGGCGACCGGGGCGCTCACCCCGTGCCACGTGCTGCCGTAGTCGCCGGTGCCCGCGATCGAGGTGCAGATGTAGCGGTCCGGCGGGCCGCACTGGCCCGGCGTCCCGGCCTGGCCGATCACGAAGCCGGTGTGCGCGCCCACGAACGTCGCCGAGGTGGGCTGGAAGTTCGGCGGGGCTGCGGGGGGCGCGCTGGCCGTCGCGGATGCGGACGTGGACGGCAGCGCCGACGGCGAGGCGGACGGGTGATGCTGCCGGGTCTGGCCGGCGGAGGACGTGTTCCCGGCGGCGTTGCCGCTCGCGGCGGGGCCCGGGCTGACGTTCAGCTGCGTGATGACCAGCCGCGGGACCGTGGCAATGACCGCGATCACGGCGGCCGCGCCCGCGGCGGCCGCTGCCGCCCGGGTCATCTTGCGGCGCCGGGCCCGCTTCCTGATCAGCTCGAACGTCCCGGGTGGCGGGGGCATCGGCCGCACTTGCGCGTTCATCCACGCGTCCAGGTCGTCGCGGGGGTCAGTCATCTGCATCCCCCAGGGCCGCGCGCAGCCGGGCCCGGGCGTGGAACAGGTCAGCCTTGATGGTTCCCTCCGGGCGGCCGAGCAGGGTGGCCACGTCGCGGACCGGGAAGCCCGCATAGTAGTGAAGCAGGAAAGGGCTCCGCAGCCGGTCCGGCAGCGCCTGCAACAGCTCCCTGACGTGGACATCCTGGGCGGGCTGATAGGACGGGTCAGACGGTACCCCGGCCGCCGCGGCCTGCAGCGCCTTGCGCTCGCGGCCGGTCTTGCGCCAGTGATCACGGACCAGGTTCGTGGCGATCATGTAGAGGTAACTCTGCGGGTTTTCCAGCCGCGACCACCGCCCCAGCAGCCGGGCGAACGCCTCGGCCGCGATCTCGTGCGCGGTGTCGTCGTCGTCGACCAGCCGGCGGACCCACCCCGCGAGACGGGGGTAGCACGTGTTGAACAGCTCCTCGGCTGCGGCCCGGTCCCCGGTACGCAGCCTGTCCACGGAACCCCCTCGGGTGGTGGTTCCGGCCGGCACGCTCCACGGTCCGGACAGTGTCACGGCCTCCCCCGAGGAGGTGCCTGCCGGCCTGCTGGCGGCTAGGGATTGCACAGATTTACCACACCTTCGTCACGGCGGCGCGGACCTGGACCGCAAGGGCGTGCCCCGGCAAGGCCCCTGCGTTATGTGAGACGGCGATCGGGGCCTGGCGGTTGGGATGATTAGGCGGATTTTCAGCAAGCTCCAGGGGTGCGGCCGGGGCTGGGAGGGGTAGTGTTAGCAGAAGATAGTAGGACGTCCTAGTATTTTGCCGGGGGCCACCACGCCTCCGGGAGGGGAACGGCATGGACACGCACGCAGCGTCGCCTCAGTCGCAGTCCGCCTGGCCGGCCGAGGCCGCGGCGGCCCAGCCCGGAACGGACCAGGCCGGGGAGGCCCAGGCCGGGGCGGCCCAGGCCGGGGCGGCTGAGGCCGGGACGGCGAGGCGCGGGCCGGGAGCGGTGGCAGCGCCGGTTCGCCGCGTCGGGGATCAGGGCGGCCGATTTCTCCACGCTGTCCGGCGCCGACGTGGAACCTGCCTACGGGCCGGCGGACGGGGCCGTCGTGCCGGGTTTCGACCGGATCGGCTGGCCGGGGGAGTACCCGTTCACCCGGGGCCTGTACCCGTCCGGGTACCGCGGCCGGGCCTGGACGATCCGCCAGTTCTCCGGGTTCGGCAATGCCCGGCAGACCAACGAGCGGTACAAGATGCTGCTGGGTGCGGGCGGCACCGGGCTGTCCGTGGCCTTCGACATGCCCACCCTGATGGGACGGGATTCCGATGACCCGCGCTCGCTGGGCGAGGTCGGGCACTGCGGGGTGGCGATCGATTCCGCCGCGGACATGGAGACGCTGTTCGCCGGGATCCCGCTGGCCGATGTCACCACCTCGATGACGATCAGCGGCCCCGCGGTCCCGGTCTTCTGCATGTACCTGGCCGCCGCCCAGCGGCAGGGCGCCGATCTTTCCGCGCTGGACGGAACCTTGCAGACCGACATCTTCAAGGAGTACATCGCGCAGAAGGAATGGCTCTTCCCGCCCGAGCCGCACCTGCGCCTGATCGGCGACCTGATGGAGTTCTGCGCCCGGGAGATCCCGGCCTACAAGCCGCTGTCGGTGTCCGGGTACCACATCCGGGAGGCCGGGAGCACGGCCGCGCAGGAACTGGCGTTCACCCTGGCCGACGGGTTCGGGTATGTGGAACTCGGGCTGTCCCGCGGGCTGGACATCAACACGTTCACTCCCGGGCTGTCGTTCTTCTTCGACGCCCACATCGACTTCTTCGAGGAGATCGCGAAATTCCGGGCGGCCCGGCGGATCTGGGCCCGGTGGCTGCGGGATACCTACGGTGCGACCTCGCCGCGGGCGCAGTGGCTGCGCTTCCACACCCAGACCGCGGGTGTGTCGCTCACCGCGCAGCAGCCGGACAACAACGTGGTGCGCACCGCCATCGAGGCGCTGGCCGCCGTGCTCGGCGGGACCAACTCGCTGCACACCAACGCGCTGGACGAGGTGCTGGCCCTGCCGAGCGAGCGGGCCGCGGAGATCGCGGTGCGGACCCAGCAGGTGATCATGGAGGAGACCGGGGTGGCCAGCGTCGCCGACCCGCTGGGCGGCTCCTGGTATCTGGAGGCGCTGACGGACCGGCTGGAGGCCGAGGCCGAGGCCATTTTCGGCCGGATCAGGGCGATGAGCCCCGACGGGTCGATGACCGGCGGGATCCTCCGCGGCATCGAGGATGGCTGGTTCATGTCAGAGATCGCCGAGGCGGCGTTCGCGTACCAGCAGCAGGTCGAGAAGGGCGAGAAGAAGGTCGTCGGGGTCAACTGCCATACCGGCACGGTCGGCCAGCCGATCGAGATCATGCGGGTCAGTCATGAGGTGGAGCGGGACCAGGCCGCCGAGCTGGCCCGCCGCCGCGCGGGCCGCGACCAGGCGGCCGTCGACTCGGCGCTGGCCGCGATGGTGGCGGCGGCCCGGTCGGGAGAGAACATGATTCCGCCGATGCTGGCGGCGGCGCGGGCCGAGGCGACCCTCGGCGAGATCTGCGACGCGCTGCGGCAGGAGTGGGGCGTGTACTCCGAGGCCCCGGCGTTCTAGGTGCCCGCGGGCCAGTCCAGCAACCTGGCGAAGCGCTGCCGCACGGTGGCGGCCGTCTCGTCCGCGGGCGCGTCCCAGACGTCCTGGTTGAAGATCTCGATCTCCACGAACCCCGGGTAGCCCGCGGCCAGCAGCCCCGCCACTATCGGGGGGAAGTCGATCACGCCTTCGCCGAGATGGCCCCGGCCCAGCAGCGTGTCCGCGGGAAGCGGCACGACCCAGTCGCACAGCTGGACACTGGCGATACGGCCGCGAGCCCGGCCGATCTGCGCCTCCAGCTGCGGGTCCCACCAGACGTGGTAGGTGTCCACGACCACCCCGACCGCCTCGGCCGGAAACTGAAAGGCCAGGTCGAGCGCGTCGCCCAGGGTAGAGACGACTCCGCGGTCGGCGCAGAACACCGGATGCATGGGCTCGATGCCCAGCCGCACTCCCAGCCGCTGCGCGGTCGGGACCAGGTCGGCGACCGCATCGGCGACCATCCGCCGGGCCAGGGCGAGATCCCGGCTGCCGGACGGCAGCCCGCCCGGGACCAGGACCAGGGTGTCCGCCCCCAGCTCGGCGGCCTCGGCGATGGCCCGGCGGTTGTCCGCCAGGGCGATGGCCCGGGCCGCCGGGTCCGGGCTGGTGAAGAAGCCGCCGCGGCACAGGCTGGACACGTGCAGGCCCGCGGCCCGGACCGTGGCCGCCGACCGGCGCAGGCCGGCCCCGGCCACCCGGTCCCGCCACAGCCCGATCGCCGGGATCTCGTGCCGGACGCACAGGTCCACGCTCTGCGCCAGGTCCAGGTGCTTCACCGTGGCCTGATTGAGGGACAGGCGGTGGCTGCCCAGCGGGCCCGCGGTCACGGCCGGCCGCCGGTGGCCAGGTAGGCCGTCATCCGTTCCGCGGCCAGGGCCGGCGAGCGCAGCGCCCCCGCCGCGGCGGCCAGCTCGAAAACCCGGGCCAGGTGGGCTGGCGGCCGCCTCGCCTGGAAGCCGTCCAGCATGGCGAAGTGCGGCTGCAGGCCGTTCAGCCAGGCGAGGAACGCGATGCCGGCCTTGTAGCTGGGGGTAGGCGGCTCGAAGATCGTCCGGCTCAGCTCCGTGGTGGGCCCCATGGCCGCGTCGTAGCCGGCCAGGTCACCGGCGTCGAGCGCCTGCAGCGCGGCCGCGGCCGGCGCGGTGATCGCGGCGAAGGCGCCCAGCAGCGCGTCGCTGTGGCCGTCGCCGTTTCCCCTGATCAGCTCGGCGTAGTGGAAGTCATCGCCGGTGTACAGGCGGACCCCGGCCGGCAGCCTCCGCCTGAGCTCCACCTCGGCCGACGCGTCGAGCACGGATAGCTTGATCCCGCCGATCCGGCCGTCCGCGCGTTCGGCCAGCTCGATGACGGTGTCCGCCGCGGCGGCGAAATCCGCGGCCCCCCAGTAGCCGCGCAGCGCCGGGTCGAAGTCCTCGCCCAGCCAGTGCAGGATGACCGGCTGCTCCACCTGGCCGAGCAGGTGGCCGTACACGTCCAGGTAGTCCCGGGCGGACCGGGTGCTCGCCGCGAGGGCGCGGCTGGCCATCAGGATGACCTGGGCCCCCGTTTCCTGGACCGCCGCGAGCTGCTCGGTGTAGGCGCCGGCGATCACGGGCAGCGGATGCGGGCCGGGAGGCAGCTGGTCGGTGCCCGCGCCGCTGGCGAGCACCCCGCCGAGCCGGGCCGCGCGCTCCGCGGACAGCCTGGTCAGCTCGCGGGCCGCGGGCCAGGGCAGCCCCATCCCGCGCTGCGCGGTGTCCATCGCCTCGGCGACCGCGAACCCATGGGCCCACAGGTACTCGCGGAACCCGAGCGTGGCGTCCCAGTCGATGCTGCCGTCGGGGAAGGCGGCGACGTGCGCGGCCGCGTAGACGCTGCGCGAGGACGGCGGCGGGTATGCCGCCGCCCAGGGCGGATCCGGGATGTCAACCGGCTCGGACCGGCCGGGGAGGCTGACGCGGGCGCCCATGTCACCCGGCCAGCCCGGGCACGTCGATCCGGCGGCCTTCCACCGAGGACTGCAGGGCGAGCCGGGCCAGCTGGACCCCGCGGGCGCCCTCGGCCAGGTCCCAGGGGAAGGGCGTGCCGGCCGCAGCGTGCCTGAGGAACAGTTCCCACTGCACCTTGAAGCCGTTGTCGAACACCTGATGATCCGGCACCTCGGCCCATTGCGCCGGGTAGTCGATGGGGTCGGGCAGGTCCGGGTTCCATACCGGCATGGGCGTGCAGGCGCGGGGCTGCACGGTGCAGTGCCGCAGGCCCGCGACCGCGCTCCCGCTGGTGCCGTCGACCTGCAGTTCGACCAGCTCGCGGCGGTTCACCCGGACCGCCCAGGAGGAGTTGACCGACGCGATGGCCCCGCTCCCGAACTCCAGCAGCGCGTAGGCGGCGTCGTCGGCGGTGACCGGGTAGGGGCGGCCTGACTCGTCCCAGCGCTGCGGGATGTGCGTGATGTGCCGTGCGTACAGCGCCGTGACCGGGCCGAGCAGGTCCTCCAGCAGGTACTGCCAGTGCGGGAACATGTCCAGCACGATCCCGCCGCCGTCCTCGCTGCGGTAGTTCCAGGACGGCCGCTGGGCGGGCACCCCGTCGCCCTCGAAGACCCAGTAGCCGAACTCGAGCCGGGCGGACAGGATCTGCCCGAAGAAGCCCTCGCGGACGAGCCGCCGCAGCTTGATCATGCCGGGCAGGAAGAGCTTGTCCTGGACCACCCCGTTGACCACCCCGGCCTGCCGGGCCTGGCGGGCCAGCCGCAGGGCACCGTCGGCGGACTCGGCCAGCGGCTTCTCCGTGTAGACATGCTTGCCCGCGGCGATGGCCTTGGCCAGGCTGGCCTCACGCGCGCCGGTGACCTGGGCGTCGAAGTAGACGCCGACGGCCGGGTCGGCCAGCACCTCGTCCAGGCTGGTGGACCAGCGCTCCAGGCCGTGCCGTTCGGCGATCTCGCGCAGCCGCTGCTCGCTGCGCCCGACCAGGATCGGTTCCGGGCAGAGCGTCGTCCCGTCCTCGAGGGTGACACCGCCCTCGTCGCGGATGCTGAGCACGGAACGGACCAGGTGCTGTCGGTAGCCCATCCGGCCGGTGACCCCGTTCATGGCCACATGGATCACTTTGCGCGACATCAATCACTCCCTGGCGGATCCGGGCCCGCGGCGCGATATCTGGGAAAGGGCTTTCCCAGATTAGGGTGGCCTGGGAAGCTGGGTCAACCAGGGATCTCAGCGGGAGAGCGGGCCGGTGACGGAGCTGAAACCAGAGGGGCGCGGGGCGCGGGCCGGTGCCCGGCAGGCGGGTGCGCGGCAGGCGGGTGCCCGGCAGGCGGGTGCGCGGCAGGCGGGTGCCCTGCAGGCGGGTGCGCGGCAGGCCGGTGCCCGGCAGGCCGGTGCCCGGCAGGCCGGTGCCCGGCAGGCCGGGGCGCCCCTCATCCGGGTGACCCTGCAGGACGTCGCGGACCGGGCCGGGGTCTCGCTGTCAACCGCGTCCCGCGTCGTCAACGAGGGGTCGCGGCGGGTGGGCCCGCGCCTGGCCGACCAGGTCACCAGGGCCGTCGCCGAACTCGGCTACATGGCGAACTTGCAGGCCAGGGCGGTGGCCACGGGCCAGAGCACGATGATGGGCGTGATCGTCCACGACATCGCGGACCCGTACTTTTCCTCGATCGCTGCCGGGCTGATGGAGGTCAGCCGCGCCGGTGGCCTGCTGGCCTGCGTGGCGAGCTCGGCCGCGGGAGAGGCGGGGGAGCTGGAGTACGTCTCGCTGATGCGGGCGCAGCGGGCCCGCGCGGTGGTGCTGGTCGGCAGCCGCTCGGCGGACGCCGCGGCCACCGCGGCGCTGGGCGCCGAGATCGGCGCGTTCACCCGCGATGGGGGCCGCGCGGTCTGCGTCGGCCAGGACCTGCTCGGCATCGACACGATCCTGCCCGGCAACGCCGGTGGCGCCGAGGCGCTGGCCGGGGCGCTGGTCGCGCTCGGCCACCGGGAGTTCGCCGTGCTGGCCGGCCCGGACGGGCTGGTCACCGCGCAGGACCGGGTGGCCGGGTTCGCGGCCGGGCTGGCCGCCTGGTCGGCCAGCCTCGACCCGCGGCGGGTCATCCACGGCGCGTTCACCCGGGATGGTGGCTACCAGGCCATGAGCGCGATCCTGGCGGCCGGCGGAACCCGTCCGGACTGCGTGTTCGCGGTGAACGACGTGATGGCCGTCGGTGCGCTGGCCCGGCTCCGGGCCGACGGGCTGGACGTGCCGGGGGACATCGCCGTGGCCGGCTTCGACGACATCACCACGTTGCGTGACATCTACCCGCCGCTGACCACGGTCCGGCTGCCGCTCAAGCAGATGGGCGAGATGGCGGCCAGCCTGGTCCTGCAGGAGGCCGACCAGCCGCGGGTGATCCCGGTGCCCGGCGAGGTCATCCTCCGCGACAGCACCCTGCCCCGGCCTGGCCGACGCTGAGCGGCCGGGGTCAAACCCGGGTCTTGCGGGCGGGCTGATCGGTCAGGTACGTTCGCAGCACTCGGAAAGCGCTTGCCAAATTGGCGATGCCGGGCGGGATCGGGAGCTGGGGTGGAGCGGGTGGGAACAGGCCAGCTGGCGTGGCAGGAGTCGCTGTTCCTGGACGGCACATTCCAGCGTCCAGCCCACGGCGGGACGCTCCCGGTGCGGGACAAGGCCTCAGGGGAGATCTTCGGCCTGGCCGGGCTGGCCGGCGCGGCCGACGCCGACGCGGCAGTGGCCACGGCCCTGCCCGCCCAGCGGGCCTGGGGCGAGCGGACCTACGCCGAGCGCGCGGGGCTGCTGCACGCCGCCGCGGCGCTGCTGGGCAGCCAGGCCCAGGAATGGCGCGAGCTGATCATGCGGGAGACCGGCTGCATCGCGGGCAAGGCCGACTACGAGATCGCCGCCGCGGCCAGCGAGCTGACCGAGGCGGCCGCCCTGGCGTCCCGGGCCACCGGCGAGGTGCTGCCCTCCGGGCATGCCGGCCGGTTCTCGTTGTCCGAGCGGATCCCGCTCGGCCTGGTGGGCGTCATCACCCCGTGGAACTTCCCGCTCGTTCTCGGCATGCGGGTGATCGCCCCCGCGCTCGCCCTGGGCAACGCCGTGCTGGTCAAGCCGTCTCCGGAGACGCCCTACAGCGGCGGCCTGGCCATCGCCGGGCTGTTCGCGGCCGCCGGTGCGCCAGCGGGCATCCTCCAGGTGCTGCCCGGCGACGTCGAGGCGGGTGAACGGCTGGTCAGCCACCCTGACGTAGCCATGATCCACTTCACCGGCTCCACCACCGTGGGCCGCCGGATCGCCCAGGCAGCCGCGGGCCAGCTCAAGAAGGTGTCCCTGGAACTGGGGGGCAACAACGCCCTGCTGGTGCTGGACGACGCCGACATCGACCAGGCCACCATGATCGGCGCCTGGTCGGCCTTCCACTACCAGGGCCAGACGTGCATCACCGCGGGGCGGCACATCGTGCACCGCGCGGTGGCCGGCGCCTACCTCAGCGGGCTGGCCGCCCGGGCCGAGGCCATCAAGGTCGGCAACACGGTCACGGAAGAGGTCGGGCTCGGCCCGATGATCAACGCCCGGCAGCTGGAGCGGGCCCGGCAGCTGCTGGACGAGGCGGTCGGGGCCGGCGCCCGGATCGTGGCCGGCGGCACAGTGGACGGCCCCTACTTCCGGCCCACCGTGGTGGCGGACGTGAGCCCGTCGAGCCGCCTGTGGACCGAGGAGATCTTCGCTCCCATCGCGCCGGTGCTGGTGGTGGACGACGATGACGCGGCGGTGCAGGTGGCCAACGACACCCCCTACGGCCTGGTCAACTCGGTGCTCACCGCCGACCTGGCGCGCGGGATGCGGGTGGCCCGCCGGCTGCGGGCCGGGATGGTGCACGTCAACGACGCCACCCCGCAGGACGAGGCACTGGCGCCGTTCGGCGGGATGGGCGCGTCCGGTCTCGGCGGCCGCTCCGGCGGCGAGGCCAACCTCGAGGAGTTCACCCAGCGGCGCTGGCTCACGGTCGCGCCCGGGCCCGTGCACTACCCATACTGACGTCCGGCCCGCCGGGCCGGCCACCGTCCCGGGCAACATCGCCCAGGCAGGAGGGGACATGAGCGAGGCGGCACCCATCCCGTTCTCGGAGACCAAGTCACCGGAGTCCCCGGAGCGGCTGCACCGCGGTGCGCTCCGGCTGGTGGATATCTCGGCCTCGACGATGGCCAACATCGGCCCGGCCTACAGCTTCTTCTTCGGTTTCGCGTTCCTGGTGGTGACGGCGGGCGTGGCGGCGCCGCTGACCATCATCGCGGCCGGTGTGGCCATCGCGCTGCTCGGCAACACGCTGTCCCAGTTCTCCCGGGCGCGGCCGTCCACCGGCGGGTTCATCTCGTTCGTGGGCAAGACGTTCGGCGGCACCAGCGCGGTGAGCACGGCGCTGCTGTGCGGGGCCGGCTACATCATCGCCATCTCCTCGGTGCTCGCCGTGGTCGGCGGGTTCCTGTCCATCACGCTCCAGCACTACCTGGGCTGGAACATCCCCTGGGGCATCTTCACCGTGGTGCTCACCGCCGGAGCCGTGCTGATGATGGTGCGCGGCGTGGCGGTGTCGACCAAGCTGGCCGGCTTCTTCTTCGTCTTCGAGATGCTGGTCCTGGTCGTGGTGTCGGTCATCGCGATCATCCAGCACCGGGGGCACCTGTCCGCCGTGCCCTTCGAGCCGAGCCACATCACCAACGGCTTCTCCGGGCTGGCCGCGGGCTTCCCGCTCGCTATCTACCTGTTCATCGGCTGGGAAAACTCGGCCGCGCTGGCCGAGGAAACGGGTAACCCGCGGCGCAACGTGCCCCGCGCGGTGTTCCTGTCCATCGCGCTGATGGTGGTCAGCTACCTGCTGTTCGCCTTCGCCACGGTGACCGGGTTCGGCTACAACGGGACGAAGCTGGCCGCCGCCCCCATCCCGTTCATCACCGTGTCCGGGAACATCGGCCCGGCCTTCGCCGCGTTCGCCTACATCGCGGGCATGACCTCCACTCTCGGCGTGCTGATCGCGGCGGCCAACTCGCAGTCCCGGCTGATCTTCAACGCCGGGCGGGAGGGCCTGCTGCCGCGCTGGCTGGGCCGGGTGCACGCGGAGCGGCGCACCCCCATGAACGCCATCTACGCGTTCGTCGCGCTGGCCGGCGGGATCATCCTGGTCTGGGTGCTGGGCCACGTGATCGGCGGCCACACGGGCAGCATGGACCCGCTCAACTTCTTCTTCGAGTCCTCCACGATGGGCACCATCCTGGTCCTCGTGGTCTACTTCCTGGCCAACCTGGCCCTGCCGTTCTACTACCGGAAGTACCGGCCGGATGAGTTCAGCGTGGTGAAGCACCTGGTGCTGCCGGTCCTGGGGATGGCCGCCATCGCGGTGCCGGTGTACTACCTGTGCAAGCCGGGCCAGGCCGCGCCGTACGACTGGTTCCCGTATGCGGCGCTGGTCATCGTGGTGGTGGCGGTGATCTACGCCGTGGTGCTGAGCCGCCGCGACCCCGGGCTGGGGGAGCGGGCGGGCTCGATCATCGCCGATGAGTAGACCCGGGCGGCCTTCCGGCCGGTTCCCGGGGAGTTGCGTTCTGCGAGGGAGAGATCAGTCATGACGGACACGGCGCTGCGGGCGGCCCAGGCATCCGGCCCGGTCCCGGTGCATCCGCTGGAGCCGGCCGGCGCGGCTGAGTACCTGGCCGGGCGGGACATCCTGGCCGCTGCGGGCCTGCTGGCCGAGCCGGTGCGCTTCGCCTACTACGGGCTGGAGGAGCCCGCCAAGGATGAGGTGCTCGGCCCGGCCGGCGAGGCGGCCCCAGGCCCGGCCGGCGCACCGCCGGACCGGCGGCTGCGGGCATTCCTGATCAACGTGACAACCGGTGAATCCTGCGACGTGGTGGTCTCACTGACCCGCCGCCAGGTGGTCAGCCGCCGCGTCCTCGACCCCCGGGCTGACGGGCAGGTGCCGATCCTGGACCAGGACTTCGCCACCGCCGAGGAGGTGGTCCGGGCCGATCCCGGGTGGCGGGCAGCGATGGCCCGGCGCGGTCTGGACGACGTGACCAGGGTCCGCGCCTGCCCGCTCACCGCCGGCTCGTTCGGGTTCCCGGGCGAGGACGGGCGCCGGATGGTCCGGGTGCTCGCGTTCGTCCAGGACGACGGGCACGGCTACGCCTGGGCGCATCCGGTGGACGGCGTGGCCGCCTACGTGGACCTGGCAGAGCGGCGGGTCATCGAGCTGGTGGACGAGTTCGTGGTGCCGGTGCCGCAGGAATCCGGCGACTACGACGACCCGGCCGTCCGCGGGCCGCACCGGACCACGCTGCGGCCTATCGAGATCACCCAGCCTGAGGGCCCCAGTTTCACCCTGGACGGCCACCTGCTGCGCTGGGAGGGGTGGTCCATGCGGATCGGCTTCGATGCCCGCGAAGGGCTGACCCTGCACCAGGTCAGCGTCGGCGACGGCGGCCGGGAGCGGCCGGTCATCTACCGGGCCTCGGTCCCCGAGATGGTCGTGCCCTACGGGGACCCGAAGTTCCGGTACTGGCAGACCTACTTCGACACCGGCGAGTATCTGGTCGGGAAGTGGGCGAACTCGCTTGAGCTGGGCTGCGACTGCCTCGGCGAGATCGCCTACCTGGATGCGACGGTGACGGGTGACAGCGGCGAGCCGCGGACGATCCGCAACGCCATCTGCATTCACGAGGAGGACTTCGGGATCCTCTGGAAGCACACCGACATCTTCAACGGCTCGGCCCAGTCGCGCCGCCAGCGCCGCCTGGTGGTCTCGTCCTTCGCCACCATCGGCAACTACGACTACGGCTTCTACTGGTACTTCTACCTCGACGGCACGATCGAGTGCGAGATCAAGCTCACCGGCGCGCTGTTCACCGCCGCCCACCCCGGGGGAGATCATCCTCATTCCACCGAGGTCGCGCCGGGGCTGGGCGCCCCCGCGCACCAGCACCTGTTCAGCGCGCGGCTGGACATGGACGTGGACGGGCAGGCCAACGCGGTGGAAGAGATCGACGTGGCCGGGCTGCCCGCCGGGCCAGGCAACCCGTACGGCAACGCCCTGGTCCAGCAGATCACGCGGCTGCGCACCGAGTCACAGGCGGCCCGTCGGGCCGACGGCAGCCGCGGCCGGACCTGGCGGGTGATCAGCACCGAGCGGGCCAACCGGTTCGGCCACCCGGCCAGCTACACGCTCTACCCGGAGGCGGCGCCCGTGCTGCTGGCCGACCCGGGCTCCCCGGTCGCGGCGCGGGCCGGTTTCGCCGCGCAGCACTTGTGGGTGACCCGGTACGACCCGTCGCAGAGGTACCCGGCCGGGGACTTCGTCAACCAGCACCCGGGCGGGGCCGGGCTGCCGGAGTTCATCCGCGCTGACCGGGATATCGACGGGACCGACATCGTGCTCTGGCACACGTTCGGGCCGACGCACTTCCCCCGGCTGGAGGACTGGCCGGTGATGCCCGTGGCCCGGTGCGGGTTCACGCTGAAGCCCACCGGGTTCTTCGACCGCAACCCGACCCTGGACGTGCCGCCCTCGCATCATTGCTGAGCCTGATCCCGCCCCCGCCCCCGCCCCTTCTTCCGGCCCCGGCCTTGCCCGCCGCGGCGGCTGTGCTCACCTCCAGGATCAGGCTGGGCTGGCGGTGGGGAGTCCAGCGTCCCTGGCCGCTGCGAGCAGGCGCTTGTCGTAGGAGACGAACGTCGTGAGTTCGCGCCGCAGCACCATTGCCGAGGCCAGATGGATCGCGTCGATTGCGCGCAGCGTCACCGGCTTGACACCGGCCGCCTTGCTGAGCACCTCGTCGGTGAGCTCAATCTCTGTGGTGCGCCGGATGACCAGGTAGCTCTCGGGCAAGGCGGAAGGCTCGGCCCGCCAGACCGCCCGCGGGACCTCGACCCGGATCAGGGTGCTGGCCACCCTGACGAGATTGGGCTGCGCGGCCAGCCAGCTGAGCAGGCCGGGCGATTCCGGCTCGGTGACCGCCAGCTTGACCAGAGCGGACGAGTCCAGGTAGATCAATACCTCTCCTCCTCTCGCATCTGGAGCAGGATCTCGCTCGCGGTGGGCTGGCCCTCCGGCACGGGCGGCGCGGGCTCAATGTCCAGGAGGCTGCCGGGATCCTCGGCAGGCCGGATGATCCCGGCCGCGATCAGCCGTTCGAGGGGGCTCTCCACATCCCTGGCCGGGACAAGCCGGGCCACGAGGCGTCCCCGGTTGGTGATGTCCACCGTTTCCCCTTTCTCCGCGAGGTCCACATAGACGCTGGCGTGCTGGCGCAGTTCGCGGATGCCGATGCTGTAGACGGGTTGGTGCCCCCGGCTGCGGCGCCCCGCCGGCTGGCTCTGGCTTGTATCACTCACAGGACTACTGTAGCACTCGACGTGCTACATCGTTACAGGGCTGATAGTGACGGTCAAGGCATGGCCGGCATGCGGCAGGATAGAGATATGCAGCAGCCGCGGGATTTTTCGCTCTACGGCGCCGTTGACCTGGGTGCGCGGCAGGCCGCCGCGCAACGCAGTCAGCAGGCCGCCACGCGCTCTGGCGAGCAGGGTGGCTCGCCGGGTGGCAACGTCATCGACGTGACCGAGGAGACCTTCAATGCGGAGGTCGTTGAGCGGTCGCGCTCGGTTCCGGTAATCCTCGATCTGTGGGCCGAATGGTGCGGTCCCTGTAAGCAGCTCAGCCCGGTGCTGGAAAAGCTGGCCGATGAGGCCGCCGGGGACTGGGTTCTCGCCAAGATAGACATTGACGCGAACCCGCAGTTGCGGGCTGCGCTGCAGGTGCAGAGCATCCCCATGGTCATGGCGGTCGCCGGCGGGCAGGTCGTGGACGGCTTCCTCGGCGCGATGCCCGAGGCACAGGTGCGCCAGTGGGTGGGCCAGGTCCTGCAGGTGGCCGGCCAGATGGGCATGCCCGGCGGGGGTGGTGCACCAGCCGCCAGCGAACCCGGCAACGGGCAGCAGGGCGGGGCCCAGGCCGCCGAGGCGCAGCCGGGCGGCGTCCGCGGTCCCGGTGGGCCCGGCGGTCCTGGCGGGCCCGGTCCCGGCGGGCCCGGTGGTCCTGGCGGGCCTGGCGGTCCCGGTGGTCCTGGCGGTCCCGGTGGTCCTGGCGGTCCCGGAATGCGGGGTGGCGCTGGCGCGGCCATGATGGCCGATCCCGCGTTCGAGGAAGCCCAGCAGGCGATGGAACGCGACGACCTGGACGGGGCCGCCGAGGCGTTCCAGAAGGTCCTTGCGAACTCGCCCGGCAACCCGGCGGCCACCATGGGCCTGGCCCAGGTGAACCTGATCCGCCGGGTGAGTGGCTACGACCAGGCCCAGGTACGCCGGGCGGCGGCGGAAGACCCGGCCGACGTTGAGGCACAGTCCAGCGTGGCCGACATCGAGGTGGCCACCGGCCGGATCGAGGAGGGCTTCGACCGGCTCCTCGGCACGATCAGGAGGACCGCCGGAGACGAGCGGGATCAGGCCCGCAGTCACCTGGTCCGCCTGTTCGACGTCTTCCCGCCCGGTGAACCACGCGTGGCCAGGGCCCGCGCGACCCTGTCCAGCCTGCTCTTCTAGCATCCCCGGCGTCGCGGCGTCCCGGCGTCAGCGGTCGCGCGCCGGGATAGGTCTGGCCGTCGCGGACGTCGGGACGGGGTCCGGTCAGCGGTGGCGCGGGTCAGGGAGCTTGGCGTCCGCGATGCGCTCCAGCGCGGGGAGCGCCGCGGCCAGGGCGGCCAGCTGATCCGGGCTGAGCGTGCGGAGGTTGTCTGCGAGGAGGATGGTGCTCTCCCGCCTGATCTGCTCCAGGATCGCGTGGCCGTGCGGGGTAACCACCAGCGTGCTGGCCCGTGCGTCTTCCGGCACCGGATGGCGCTCCACGTAGCCGCGCTCCTCGAGCACGGTGACGAGCCGGGTAAGTGTGGACGGGGCGATCTTCTCCGCGGCCGCGAGGTCGCCGAGCCGGACCGGGCCGGCCTGCTCCACCGTGGCCAGGGCGGACAGCTGGGTGGGGGTCAGCCCGGCCAGCTCGTGCCGGCGCAGGCTCCGCGAAACCCGGGCGATGGCGACCCGCAGGCGGGTCACATCGATGGTCGGCGGCCCGGCGTCCGCGGTCACCGTGACGGCCCGGTCGGCCGTGCCCGTGCCGTCTGGCGCACTGGCGGTCATTCCTCCGTTGGACACCCTTGCAGCGTACGTGGCCGGGTAGCCGATGCCGGCGGCCCGGCCGGCATCGGCCGGCCCGGCCGGCATCGGCCGCGCATGCTGTTCACCCCGGGGAATGCCGCCCCGGGTCCCGGCCCTGGGCCTGATCATCGGCCTGTTGGTGGCACGATTGTGTCCTGCATCGGGGCTTGGCGGAAAGGGCGGGATCTGACGTGTCGGCAGCACCGAGCGTGTCGTATTCGATCACTGTGCGGCTCGAGGTCCCATCCCACGGGCGGGCGGTCAGCGAGCTCACGCACGTCGTGGAGCAGTCCGGTGGCGCGGTCACCGCACTGGACGTGAGCCCGTTCACCCTCGAACGGCTGCGGGTGGACCTGACGTGCGCGGCGCGGGACACCGACCACGCCGAGGCCATCGTCCAGGCCCTGAGCGAAATCGAGGGCGTGACGGTCAGCAAGGTCAGCGACCGGACGTTCCTGCTCCACCTGGGCGGGAAGATCGAGACCGCGGTCAAGATCCCGCTGCGCAACCGGGACGACCTGTCCATGGCCTACACCCCGGGCGTGGCCCGGGTCTCCATGGCCATCGCCCGCAACCCTGAGGATGTCCGCCGCCTCACGGTCAAGCGCAATTCGGTGGCCGTCGTCACCGACGGCTCCGCCGTGCTGGGGCTGGGCAACATCGGCCCGTACGCGGCCATGCCGGTGATGGAGGGCAAGGCCGCCCTGTTCAAGCGGTTCGCGGGCATCGACGCCTGGCCGGTATGCCTGGATACCCAGGACACCGACGAGATCGTGCGCACCGTCCAGATCATCGCGCCGGGCTTCGGGGGCATCAACCTCGAGGACATCAGTGCCCCGCGTTGCTTCGAGGTCGAGGCCCGGCTGCGCGAGCTGCTGGACATCCCCGTCTTCCACGACGACCAGCACGGCACCGCGATCGTGGTCCTCGCCGCCCTCACCAACGCGCTCCGGGTGGTCGGCAAGAAACTGGGCTCGGTCCGGATCGCGATCGCCGGCGCCGGCGCGGCGGGCAGCGCAGTTCTCCGGCTGCTCCTCGCCTCCGGTGCCTCCGATGTGATCGTGTGCGATGACAAGGGCGCGGTCTATGCGGGGCGGCCCGGGCTGGATGACAACCTGCGCTGGGTGGCCGGGCACACCAACGCCGAGCGGTACGAGGGGAGCCTGGCCGGGGCGCTGCGCGGCGCGGACGTCTTCATCGGGGTGTCCGCGCCCCGGTTGCTGACCGGTGCGGACATCGCGGCCATGAACGATGGCGCGATCGTGTTCGCGCTGGCCAACCCGGATCCTGAGGTCGATCCGGATGAGGCCGCCCAGCACGCGGAGGTGGTGGCCACCGGACGCAGCGACTACCCCAATCAGATCAACAACGTGCTGGTCTTCCCCGGGATGTTCCGCGGGCTGCTGGACGCCCAGAGCCGTACGGTGTCCGACGACATGATGGTGGCGGCGGCCCGCGCGCTGGCTGGTGTGGTGTCGGCCGCCGAACTCGGCCCGCACTACATCATCCCGTCGGTGTTCAATGCGAACGTGTCGGCGGCGGTGGCCGCCGCTGTCCGGGACGCGGCCGGCGGCCGCCCGGCGCGTCCCTAGGGCGGCCCTGGCCCGTAGAGCCGCTGTCATGGAGCCGCTGGCCCCCGGAGCCGCTGGCCCCCGGAGCCGCTGTCCTGGGGCCGGTGTGCCTGGGCTGGTGTCCCGGGAGCGGTGTGCCTGGGCGTTGCCCATCCCGGGCAGGGCCCTGGCCCCGCCGTGTCTCAAATTGGCACGAAGTCAGGGTGCGGGGACACCAGCGCCGCAGCAACCGCGCCGCGTCCGCCAGAATGGACGCCATGGAGGACGACCTCTCGGGGCGGCTGCTGGTCGCCACGCCGTTGCTGGGTGACCCTAACTTCCGGCGCACCGTCGTTCTCATCGTGGAGGACGAGCCGGAGGAGGGCACGCTCGGCGTGGTGCTCAACCGCCCGACCGAGGTACCGGTCGGGCAGGTCCTCGAATCGTGGACGGACCTGGTGACCGGGCCGTCCGTCGTTTTCCGTGGCGGCCCCGTCGCGCCGAACAGTGCGTTGGCGCTCGCTATCGTGCCGGGCGACGAGGAGCCGGTCGGCTGGCGGGCGCTGGACGGGTCCGCGGTGATGTCCCGTATCGGCCTGGTTGACCTGGACGCGCCGCCGCAGCTGCTGGCGGGCGGTATCGCCTCGCTGCGGGTCTTCGCCGGGTACGCAGGATGGGGACCCGGCCAGCTCCAGGCGGAAATCGACGAAGGTGCCTGGTACGTGCTGTCGGGGGAGCCGGCCGACGCGTTCGCGGCCGAGCCGGAGCGGCTGTGGAAGAAGGTGCTGCGGCGCCAGGGCGGCAATCTCGCGATGGTGGCCAACTACCCCGACGACCCCGCGCTCAACTAACCCCGGGCTGGTCATGGTGAACATTCAGGATCCGGGCAGCGCCGGGCGCGGCCGGCGTGCCGCCCGCGCCGGGCGCGGCCGGCTTGCCGCCGAGGCGCTCACCGCCGGCCTGGCCTTCGCAGCCCTGCTGGGCTGGGCCAGTACCGCGCTGGTGGGCAGCTTCCGGGGCCAGGACCTGCCCGGCCGCTACTGGCAGCCCATCCCCGTGCGCACCGACACATCAGGGTTTATCGGGTTCGTGGTCGCGGCGATCTGCCTGGCCGCCAGTGAGTACCTGCGGCTGCGGCGGCGCCGCGAGCCGGTGGCCCGTGTGGCGCCCGATCCTGCGGTGACTCTGGTGCTGGCGGTGGCGGAGACCGTGGCCGTCCTGGCCACGGGCCTGTTCGTCTACCTGTCGTTCAACGCGGTCACGCACCCCGGGTCGCTGGTCCTGCACATCACGCACCTGCTGCCCTGGCCCGCCGAAGGGACGGTGCGCGTCGAGGCGCTGCTGCTGTGTGCCTGTTCCACCGCCCTGTGGCGGTATCTGCGGGCGCGTTACAGCTGGTCACCAGCCCCGGGCCGGACCGTGGCGGGCCACCCGCCGATGGCACCCGGAACCAGGTCCTTGCCCCCGCCGCGTACAATCGGGGACCGTGAGCACTGAGGTCCTGCCGGATTCCGGCACTCGTGAGGACACTGGCACCACGCCGGATATCCGGCCCGGCGATGGCGACCATGAGCGGTTCGCGCACTACGTCGAGCGGGACAAGATCGTCGACAGTGCGGTGAGCGGCACGCCCGTGATCGCCCTGTGCGGCAAAGTCTGGGTGCCGAGCCGGGATCCCAAGCGGTTCCCGGTGTGCCCGGACTGCAAGCGCATCTATGAATCGCTGCCGCAGGGCGACGACTAGTATCCGGGCAGGCTGCTCCCGGGCAGGCCCCTGCGCGCGGCGCCGGCAAGCGTGACTATCGCTGTACCGGCGTGCCGGCCGCCTCTGCCCCGGCGGCCCGCATGGCCTCGATCGACTCGGCGGTGGTAGTCGGGTCCACGCCGGCGGTCAGGCTGAGCAGGACGCGGGTGCGGAAGCCCGCCTGTGCCGCGGAGATCGCCGTGGCCCTGACGCAGTAGTCGGTGGCGATCCCGGCCACGTCCAGCCCGTCCACGCTGCGCTCCCGCAGCCATGCAGCGAGCGGTGTGCCCGCCTCGTCGCTGCCGTCGAACGCGCTGTAGGCCGCTTCATGCGCGCCCTTGCTGAATACCGCCTCGATCAGGCCGGTGCGGAGGTCCGGATGGAAATCCGCGCCTGGCGTGCCCACCACGCAGTGCCGGGGCCATGAGTTCACGTAGTCGGGATGGGCCGAGAAGTGGCTGCCGGGATCGACGTGGAAGTCCCGTGACGCGACCACGTGGTCGTAGCCGCCGGACTCCAGCAGACGGCTGATGGCCCTGGCCACCTCGCCGCCGCCCGCCACCGCGAGCGAACCGCCTTCACAGAAGTCGTTCTGCACATCCACGATCACCAGCGCGCGCACAGGCCGAGCGTACGGCATCCGGGGCCAGGCATCCGGAACCAGGCATCCAGGGCCGGGCAGGCCAGGCCGGGCCAGGCCAGGCCGGGCCGGGCCGGGCCGGGCAGGCTGGGCCGGGAAGGCCTGGCATGCCCGGGTTAGCCCGGCTGCGCCCCGATGTCGGCGGGGCTGCCCCCGGTGATCCGGATCAGCTCGGCAAAGGACGTCGGGAACACGGTGTGCGCGTGCCCGGCTGCGGCCCACACCACGTCGTAGGTATCCAGCCACACGTTGACCAGGGTCCGCAGCGGCTCCGGATGCCCGACCGGCGCCACGCCACCGATCACCTGGCCGGTGGCCGCCCGGACGAAGTCCGGGTCGGCGCGGCGCACGGAGGCCGCCCCGGCCAGCGCAGCGGCCCGGCTGGTATCCACCCGGTGCGACCCGCTGGTCAGGATGAGCAGGGGAGCGTCATCGGCCCGGAAGATGAGGCTGTTGGCGATGGCCCCGACGTCGCAGCCGAGCTGGGCGGCCGCGCTGGCCGCGGTCGGCGCGGGCTCGGGCAGTTCGCGCACCTGCCCGGGGACGCCCAGCGACCGCAACGTCTCGGCCACCCTCGCTGCGCTGGGATGCATGCCCGCAGGCTAGCTGGCGGCCCGGCCCGGAGGCTAGCCGGGCCGCCCGCACCCTGGCGGGCGGGCCTGCCGCGGGCTAGCGGGGCGGGCCTGCCGCGGGCTAGCGGGGCGGGCCTGCCGGAGGCTAGCGGTGGGCCCGCTGCCCGGCGGCCCGCTGGCGGGCTGACGGCTCGTGAGCCAGCGGCCCGGAGGTGCGGAACAGGAATTCGGCGTAGTCGTCGGGCGCCTGCGCGGAGTCGGGCACGTAACGGTCCGGGGTGAATCTGAGCTCCATCATCGTGCGGCTCGCGTGATGGCATTCCGCCACCACCCGGGTGATCGTGAGCGACACGGATCGGAGCAGCTGCCACAAGCTGCGGTGTTCGGCTGAAGGAGAGTTTGTGTTGCCCATGACCTAAGTTTCGGACATCTTCGGGCCCGCGAACAGTGGCAGTGATGACATCTAAGGGTGAGATCCTGCCAATCGTGAGGCATGATGGAGGCATGCTGAAGAACGTGGCCGTGGTGATCATGAACGACTTCACCCCGTTCGAGCTCGGGGTGCTCTGCGAGGTGTTCGGCGTCGACCGGACCGATGACGGGCTGCCCGCCTACGACTTCGCGGTGGTGTCGGGGGAGACAACGTCGGGGAAGACAACGGGCGGGAGCCGGCCCCGCTGGCCTCGGCGGCCGGCTTCACGGTGTCAGCGGCCCACGGCCTGGACCGGCTGGCAGAGGCGGACCTGGTGGCGGTGGCGGCCGTGTCCGACCCCGCGCTCCCCGCCTGCACGTCCATCCAGTTCCCGGTGCCGCTTCTCGAGGCGCTCCGCGCGAGTGTGGACCGCGGTGCCCGGGTGCTCAGCGTCTGCAGCGGCGCGTTCGTGCTCGGTGCGGCCGGGTTGCTGGACGGGCGGCGGTGCACCACGCACTGGCGGTACGCCCCGGCGCTCGCGCGGCAGCATCCGTCGGCCATCGTCGACCCCGAGGTGCTGTACGTCGACGAGGACCCGGTGATCACCAGCGCTGGCACCGCGGCAGGCATCGACGCGTGCCTGCACCTGGTACGCAAGGAGCAGGGCAGCCGGGTCGCGAACGGCATTGCCCGCCGGATGGTCATCCCACCGCACCGGGAAGGTGGCCAGGCCCAGTATGTGGACCGGCCGGTCGCCATGCCCGCCTGCGACACGCTAGGTGAGGTCATCAGCTGGATGCAGCGCCACCTCGCGGAGCCGGTCACGATCCATCAGCTCGCGGCGCGGGCCCGGATGTCCGAGCGCACCTTCGCCCGGCGGTTCGTGCAGGAGACCGGCATCACGCCGCTGCGGTGGCTGACCGGCCAGCGGATCCTGCTGGCCCAGGAGTTGCTGGAGGAGACCACCGAAACCGTTGACGTGATCGCGGACCGGGCCGGGTTCGGTAACGCCGTCGCACTCCGCCATCACTTCCGCGCCTGGCGCGGGACCACGCCGCAGGCCTATCGCCGTGCGTTCTGCCCGGACACGATCCCGGACACCATCCCGGACACCATCCCGGAAATCCGGGAAATCCCGGACACCCCGCGGGCCCTGGACGCCGGGAACCGCGCGGTCCCTGCCTGACCAGGCGGCCGCCTACTCGTCGTCCGGCGCGAACACGGTCGGGATGGCCGGGTAACCCCGGGACAGCGAAAGCGCGTGCACCGGCAGCTCGGCCAGGGCCGCGCGGTGCCTGTCGCGCGCCGCGGTCAGCGGCTCCCGGCCCACGATCTCGCCGCCCCGGACGAGCTGGCGCAGCAGCGGGCGCTGCGGCACCCCGCCCGTCTCCCGGTCCCCCTGATCGGCCCTGGTGACCAGCTCGGCGACCGCCACGCCGTTCTCGTCGAACTGCCGGAACGCCCACTTGCGGCCGCCCCGGCCCGGCTTGCCGACCGACCGCTTGGCCACGGGCTGGAGCGTTCCCCCGCCGCCGGCTTCCCTGGCCCGGGCCACCAGCTTGTAGACCAGCGCCGCGGTGGGCGCCCCGGACCCGGTGACCAGGGAGGTCCCGACCCCGTACCCGTCCACCGGGGCGGCCGCCAGCGCGGCGATCGAGTACTCGTTGAGATCGCCGCTGAGCACGATCTGGGTGTCCCGTGCGCCCAGCTCATCCAGGAGGTCGCGGACCTGGCGGGCCACCATCGGCAGGTCGCCGCTGTCGATGCGGACCGCGCCCAGGCCGGGTCCGGCCAGCTCCACCGCGGTGCGGACCGCCCCGGCCACGTCGAACGTGTCCACCAGCAGGGTCGTGCCCTTGCCGAGCGCGGCCAGCTGGGCGGCGAACGCGTCCCGCTCGCTGTCGTGGATCAGGCTGAATGCATGCGCGCTGGTGCCGCTGGTGGGCACGCCGTAGTCCCGTCCGGCCTGCAGGTTGGACGTGGACCCGAAGCCTGCGATGTACGCGGCCCGCGCGCTGGCCACGGCGGCCATCTCGTGGGTGCGGCGTGAGCCCATCTCGATGAGCGGCCGCCCGTCCGCCGCGTTCACCATCCGGGACGCGGCCGAGGCGATCGCCGAGTCATGGTTGAGGATGGCCAGCACGAGCGTCTCCAGCACGACCGCCTCGGCGAACGGCGCCTCCACGACCAGGATCGGCGAACCGGGGAAGTAGCAGTCACCTTCCCCGTAGCCCCAGATGTCCCCGCTGAAGCGGTAGGACTCCAGGTAGCCCAGGGCTTCGTCGTCCACCATCTGGTTCTCGCGCAGGAACGCGAGCTCACCAGGCCCGAAGCGGAAGTGCCGCAGCGCGTCGAGCAGCCGTCCCGTGCCGGCGACCACGCCGTACCGGCGGCCGTTCGGCAGGGCCCGGGCGAACACCTCGAAGACGGCGCGCCGCCCCGCTGCCCCGCTGCGCAGCGAGGCGGTCAGCATCGTCAGCTCGTAACGGTCGGTCAGCAGCGCCGTGCTGACCCCGCGGGAATCAGTGGTCACGAGCCACAGACTACGGAGGCCGTCCCCGGCGGCCGCAGCCGCCGGGGGACAAGGCACGGATCTACAGGTGCGAGGCGCTGCTCGGCGCCGTCACGGTTGCTGCCGTCAGGCCGCCGTCGTCCTGCGTGACCCACAGCGCGTTGTTGACCGCGGACACGCAGACCTGCCGGTTCAGGCAGGACACTGACCCCTCCTGGTCGGTGGTGTCAGAGCTCACCGTGGACCACGACGTACCGCCATCCAGGGTGCCGGCCAGCGCCACGGAGGTGCCCGCACCGGCTACCCAGCAGCGGTTGACGGTGGCGCACGAGACCGAGCTGAACCAGCCCGTGCTGTCGAACTTCTGCCGGTGGCCCCAGGTAGCCCCGCCGTCCGGGGAAACGAGTGTGACCGGCCCGGCCGCGGCCGCCGCGTCGGCCGCCGCGACGCACCGGACGCTGCCCGCCGCGGTGGTCAGGCAGGAGACGCCGAACAACTGCTGGGACTTCAGCAGGGTGGGATCGGCGGACAGGGTCCAGCTGGAACCGCCATCGGCCGTGGTGATCACGACGGCCTGCCCGTCTGAGTAGTTCAGGCCGCCGACGGCGACGCAGGACGAGGCCGAGACGCAGGAGATCCCGTTCAGCTGGTAAGTCCCGTTCGGGTCGTAGGGAGTGATCGCCGGCAGGTTGCTCAGCTGGGTCCAGGTCGTGCCCCCGTCGGTGGTCTCCACGAGTGCGGGGGCTACCCCGTGCGCCTCGTCCTGGCCCGCCAGCCAGCAGGTGCTGGCCGAGACACAGTCGATCGTGTTGGGCCACCAGGTCGCCGTGGCCCAGCCGGCGGGAGTCATAGTGGCCCAGGCCTGGCCGCCGTCGGTGGTCTCGGCGACGGCTGGCTCGCCGCGTGAGTCGGTTCCGGATGCCCAGCAGACGGTGCTGGACACGCAGGACAGCCCGGTCAGGGTGAGATCCGGGGGCAACGTGGCATAGCCCTTCCAGGACTTCCCGGCGTTCGTGCTCACCGCCGCGGCCTGGCCGGCACGAGAGTCGGAAAGGATGACGGCCGAGTCCAGCGGGAGAGCGAGGCAGAACTTCGTCCCCGGCACGCAGGACACGGGTACGGGGGTGTCGCTCACGTAGTAGCCGGCCGGGAGCGTGGCCTGAGTCCAGTCATCATTGGACAGGGTGGCTGCCTGGGCGGACTGAGCCCGGATCGCGGGACCCGCCGGGTTTGCCACCGCGGCCTGGGCCGCGGCCGCGGGGACTAAACAGGCGGTCACGGTGGCCGTCAGGGCGCCCAGCAGCCGGGCCTGGATCATGGAGAAACAACGCGGTGTCACGATAGGTTCTGCCTTCTGTAGCTGTACGCCCGCCCCGCTCAGGCGGGCTGGCGGCCGGCTAGCCCGGCCGCCAGTGCCGGCCGTCATGGTAGGAGCCGCCGCCAATATTCAGGGTGATCAATCTGGTGAAGTCTTGATCACGAATTCGGCGGGCCCTCACCCCCGCCTTTGGTCAGGCCTGCTGTACTGGGAGGGACAGGACGCGACGGGGAGGGGCAGCACGCGACTGGGAGGGGCAGCACGCGGAATGGCCGGCGCAGCCCGCGGGCCTGGGAGACTAGAAGGCGGTACGTGAGGAGGTGAGCGCCGGTGAGCGTGGCACCAGCAGAGGTAGAGCGCCCGGAGACGGATCAGGAAGTCGTCCCTGACACGCCGTGGGTCACCATCGTCTGGAACGACCCGGTCAACCTCATGTCCTATGTGACCTATGTGTTCCAGAAAGTCTTCGGCTACTCCAAGCGCAAAGCAGAGAAGCTCATGCTCGATGTGCACCACAAGGGCAGGGCCGTGGTCTCGTCCGGCACCCGGGAGTCCATGGAGCGCGATGTGGAAGTGCTGCACGGGTACGGGCTGTGGGCCACGGTGAGTCACGACAAGTGAGCTTCAGGCGGAAACGGGGCGAGGGTGACCCCGAGAAGACGGGTGAGGCCTTGAACGGCTTCCGCAGGGTGCGTGGTGGCGGGGCTACCGTCACGCTCGTGCCCTCCCAGGCCGGGATCATCCGCTCCCTGGTCACCCAGATCGCGGAGCTGGTCGGCAGCGAGCCGGGCACCGGTGCGACGGGCACCGGGGAGACGGGCGCCGCGGAGCCGGGGCGGGACGAGCCGGCGCTCACCGACGATGCGTTCACCGGCCGCGCCCCCAGCCGCCCGGGCACCAGCGGTGGGGGCCCGGGCGCCAGCGCCGCCGGGACAGACCGGCCTGCCGACCCCCTGGACGACCTCGCCCGCCTGCTCGGCCAGGCCGGGACAGGCCCGGCCACCCCGCCGGACGACCCGGTCCTGGCCCGGCTGCTGCCCGACGCCTACCCCGATGACGCTGAGGCCGCGGGTGATTTCCGCCGGTTCACCGAGCAGGAACTCCGCAACGGCAAGGCGGCCGCGGCCCGCACCGTACTGGCCACGCTGCCCGAGGACGGCGGCCGCGTCCGCCTGTCCGAGGAGGAAGCCCAGGTCTGGCTGCGGGCCCTCAACGATATCCGGCTGGCCCTCGGGGTCCGCCTGTCGATCACCGACGACTTCGAGGCCCGGCTGCGAGACCTTGACCCGGCCGATCCCCGCTCCGCCTACATGTGGGTCTACGACTGGCTCACGTTCCTGCAGGAGACCCTCGTCCGCGCCCTCTGGTAGGCCCGTACCGCCGCTTGCGCCACCCCGGCCGCGCCCCTGGCCCCGGTACGCTCGGGTGCATGCTGACGCTCCACTCCGCGCTGCGGGACAAGATCGTGGCGCACGCCCGTGCGGACCACCCGGACGAGGCCTGCGGGGTGATCGCCGGGCCGGCCGGCCAGGATCGCCCGGAGCGGTTCATCCCGATGCTGAACGCCCAGCGGTCGCCGACCTTCTACGAGTTCGACTCGATGGAGCTGCTGCGGGTCTGGCGCGAGATGGACGACCGGGACGAGGAGCCGGCCGTCATCTACCACTCGCACACCGCGACGGAGGCTTACCCGTCGCGCACCGATATCAGCTACGCGAACGAGCCTGGCGCCCACTATGTCCTGGTTTCTACCCGGGATCCGGACCAGGCGGAGTTCCGCTCGTTCCGGATCATGGACGGGACAGTGACCGAGGAGGAAGTCCGCATCACCGATGACCTGCCGGATGACCCGTCCCATACCCCGGCGGCCCCCGGCCTGGAATGATCGCGGGGGCATCCCCGTTGGCATCCGGTGACGGCCGTCACCGCCCGCGCCAGCCAGGACGCCCGCAGAGACAGACCGCCTCACCCTGGAGTGTTGTTCATGGCCATCGAAGTCCGCATTCCGACGATCCTGCGTACCTACACCGGCGGCGCCAAGGCGGTGGAGGGTTCCGGGAGCACGCTCGCCGAGCTCATCGGCGACCTGGACGCCCAGTACGGCGGGCTCCGCGACCGGCTGCAGGACGAGTCGGGGCTGCGCCGGTTCGTCAACGTGTACCTCAACGACGAGGACGTGCGCTTCCTCGGCGGCCTGGAGACGCCGGTCAAGGACGGTGACACGGTGACCGTGCTGCCGGCCGTGGCGGGCGGGGCGGGCTGACCCGCCCGGGAGAGCCCATGCGTTACGACTCACTGCTGGACAGCCTCGGCCATACGCCCCTGGTCGGGCTGCCGAGGCTGTCTCCCGCACCCGACGTGCGGCTGTGGGCCAAGCTGGAAGACCGCAACCCCACCGGCTCGGTCAAGGACCGCGCCGCCTTCTTCATGATCGAGCAGGCCGAGAAGGATGGGCTGCTCGCACCGGGAACCACGATCCTGGAACCCACATCGGGGAACACGGGGATCTCCCTGGCCATGGTCGCGCACCTGCGCGGCTACACCATGATCTGCGTGATGCCGGAGAACACGTCGGTGGAACGGCGGCAGATCCTGGAGATGTTCGGGGCGAAGATCATCTTCTCCCCGGCGGCGGGCGGTTCCAACGAGGCCGTCCGCGTCGCCCGGCAGCTGGCCGGTGAGCACCCCGACTGGGTCATGCTCTACCAGTACGGCAACGAGGCGAACGCACGGGCCCACTATGAGACCACGGGCCCGGAGATCCTGGCTGACCTGCCCGGCATCACGCACTTCGTGGCCGGGCTGGGCACCACCGGGACCCTGATGGGCACCGGGCGCTTCCTGCGCGAGCGGGTGCCGGGGATCTCGATCGTGGCCGCCGAGCCCCGGTACGGCGAGCTGGTCTACGGCCTGCGCAACATCGACGAGGGATTCGTGCCCGAGCTGTACGACGAATCGGTGCTGACCACCCGGTTCTCGGTCTCGTCGGTGGATGCGCTGCGCCGGACCCGCGAGCTCCTCGACCAGGAGGGCATCTTCGCCGGCATCTCGGCGGGCGGCGCCCTGCACGCGGCCCTGGGCATGGCGGCGAAGGCGCAGGCGGCGGGCCAGCGGGCCGATATCGCGTTCGTGGTCGCCGACGGCGGCTGGAAATATCTATCCACAGGCGCCTATCCGGCACCCTGGCTGAGGCCGAGGCGCGGCTGGAAGGCCAGCTGTGGGCCTGAGCTTCTCCGCAACGAAAACCGTCCCCCGTCTCCCCAGCCCCGGCTCATCACCGCACGGGGAATTCATCCCGGCGCCGCGCTCTGATGGGCGCCTTCGACGAGGCCATCGAGGCCCGGCAGGTCGGCGAGGGCCGGTATGAGATCCAGCCCGACGAGCGCTTTGCCATCGCGGGGGCGGTGAACGGCGGGGTGCTCCTGGCGAGCGTGCTGCGGGCCGTGCTGGACTCCTCCCCGCACCCGTATCCCATTGCGACCAGCGCGCACTTCCTCCGCGCGCCCCAGCCCGGACGCGCGCACGTCGAGGTGGAGTGGCTCAAGCACGGCAAGGTCGCCGCCACCGCCCGGGCCACCCTGGTCCAGGGGGGCAAGCCCATGCTGGAGACCACGGTCACCACCGGCGCCCTGGGTGATCCCGACGATGTCAGCGGCCTGTCCTGGACCGGTGAGCCACCGCGGCTCCCGCCCATCGCGATGTGCCGCGACATCCAGGACGCGCAGGGACCACGGGCCTTCAGCGGTTACGCCAGGCAGGTCGACATCCGGCTCGACCCGGCCACGCTCGGCTGGACCCGCGGCGAGCCGTCCGGGATCCCCGAGATGCGCGGGTACTTCCAGCTGCGTGAACAGCGCGAGCCGGACGCCTACCTGCTTGCGCTGGCCGTGGATTCGCTGCCGCCCGTGGTATTCGGCATCGAGGTAGTCGGCTGGTCGCCCACGGTCGAGCTGACCTGGTACATGCGGGCCGTGCCGGCCCCCGGCGAGCTCCGGGTCGCGGCCCGGTGCCGGCACGTCAGCGGCGGCTGGTTCGACGAGGAAGCCGAGGTCTGGGACAGCGCGGGCCGGCTGGTCGCGCAGAGCCGCCAGATCGCCCTGGTCGGGCGGTCCTGAGCACCCGGCCGCCTGCCGCGTAACCTAGGGGACCGTGCGCCTCACCATCATCGGCTGCAGCGGGTCCTTTCCCGGGCCGGACAGTCCCGCCTCCTGCTACCTGATCGAGGAACAGGGCTTCCGGCTCCTGCTCGACCTGGGCAACGGGGCCCTCGGGACCCTGCAACGGCACGCGGGCCTCTACGAGATCGACGCGGTCTGCCTGTCCCACCTGCATCCCGACCATTGCCTGGACATGACGGGCTACTGGGTGGCGAGGACCTATGCGCCGGGCTCCCCGTACCCGCGGATTCCCGTCCATGGCCCGCCCGGCACCGCCCGGCGGCTGGCCCGCGCCCAGGGCGTATCCGGGGAAGAGGAGATGACCGGGGCGTTCGAGTTTCACGAGCTGAGGCCGGGCCCGCTGGAGATCGGGCCATTCCGGCTCACGCTGGCCCACATGAACCACCCGGTCGAGACGTTCGGGTTCCGGATCGAGGCTGGTGGCCGGGCCCTGGCCTACTCGGCCGACACCGGTGAGTCAGCCGCGCTGGCCGGCCTGGCCCGCGGGACGGACGTGATGCTGTGCGAGGCCTCGTTCACCGACGGCCCGGACCTGCCCGAGGGCCTGCACCTGACCGCCCGGCAGGCCGGGGAGTACGCGGCGGGGGCCGGTGCCGGGCAGCTGATCCTGACCCACCTGGTGCCCTGGAACGACCGCGACCGCAGCCGCGAGGAGGCCCGGGCCGCCTTCGGCGGGCCGCTCACCCTGGCCACGTCAGGCCTGGTCGTGGATCTGGGCTGAGCCAGGCGCGGGTGCCCAGCGCCTAGGATGGCAAAGCATGCGGGTACTCGTGACCGGCGGGGCCGGGTTCATCGGATCCCATCTCACCGACGCGTTCCTGGCCAGGGGCGATGAGGTGATCGTGGTCGATGATCTGTCCACGGGCCGCGCCGGCCGCCTCGACGAGCATGCCTGGCTGCACAAGCTCAGCATTACCGACGCCGCCTCGCTCGGCGAGATCGTCCGGGGCACCCGGCCCGAGCTGATCTGCCACCTGGCCGCCCACATCGACGTGCGGACCTCGGTGGACGCCCCGGCACAGGACGCCCAGGTGAACGTGGTCGGCACGGTCAACGTGCTGGAGGCGGCCCGCGCGACCGGGGCCCGGGTGCTGTTCGGCTCCTCGGGCGGCACCCTCTACGGCCGCAACGCCCCGATCCCGTCCCGGGAGGACGTGCTGCCGCTGCCCGAATCCCCGGTCGGTATCGCCAAGTACTGCGCGGAGCAGTACATCGGCCTGTACAACCGGCTGCACGGTACCCGGCACTCGATACTGCGGCTGGCCAATGTGTACGGGCCGCGCCAGGATCCCGGCGGGGACGCCGGGGTGATTACCATCTTCTGCGGTTGTGTCCTGGCCGGGGACGACCTGCCCCTGTACGGGGACGGCTCGCAGACCCGCGACTACGTGTACGTCGGTGATGCGGTGAGCGCCTTTCTCGCCGCCGCGGACGCGGGGCGTCCCGGGACATGGAACATCGGCACCGGCGTGGAGGTCAGCGTCCTGGACATCGTGGCGATCATCGGCGACGTGGCAGGGCATGCCGTCCCGGCCCGGCCCGGGCAGCCCCGGGCGGGGGAGTTGCCGCGCAGTTCGCTGGCCGTGGACCGGGTGGCCAGGGACCTGGACTGGCAGGCGCTGACGCCGCTGGCGGCGGGGATCGGGACGGTGTACCGCTGGATCGAGGCCGGAGCGCCCGACCGCGCAGGGTGCTAGCTCGGGGGGCGGTATTAAGCCGGGGCCCGAGCCCCCCGGAACCCTCAACTTGCCCGCCCCCTGCGCTCGTCGCCTGCGGCGGGTGCCGGGGTTGGCCAGCTCGCGCCGGAACGGCGGAAGGCCACCTGGATCGCGTCCACGACCTGGGCCGGGACCCGGGTGATCTCGGGCCAGGTGAAGTGCACGACCTCGTATCCTGCGGCGCGCAGCCGGCCGTCGCGCTCGAGTTGCGCGCGGGCCCGGGCCGGGTTCTGGTACTTCAGCGCCCCGTCGGCCTCGCCGATCGTGCGGTAGTGCCGCCAGAGGAAGTCGGCCCGGCCGATGACCTCGCCGTCGTCGCCGACCCAGACCTGCAGGTCCGGCGGCGGCAGGCCGGCCTGATGGAACACCACCCGGCTGAGGGACTCCAGCACCGACTCCGCGCGGGCGTCGCTGAACGCGGCCACCTCGCGGGCCCGCCGAAGGCCCGGCCACCGCGCGCAGTCCGCGATGACCGCGGCGAGCGCGCCTTCCGACGTCAGCCCGGCATGGAGAGCCGAGTCGGCCACTGCCACGCCCTGGGCGAACGGCAGCGCACGGGCCAAGTCGATCACGGTCCTCGGCACCGAGGTGAGCAGCACGCCGCGGTGGCTGACCACATGATCCGCAGGCAGCGCAGCCACGTGGACCAGGACGCCCAGCCGGGCGGTGTGGCCGCCCAGGGCGCCGGGAGCACGGGTAATCTCCGTGACCTGCTCCAGATCGCGGCCCACCAGGCCAAGCCCGTACAGCTGGGCTGCTGAACGATGGCTTCCCACCGACTGCGAGCCCGTGGCTGAGAGGGTAGCGGCCAGGCGGAGCAGCTGCTGACCGGCGAGCCTGGTCTTCATGTCGCGCGGGCCGCGGACGAGGGAGGTGACGGTGGCCGTCGGCGCGTACACTCCCGGCCTGCACCAGGCACAGGGTCCCGTCCCTGGCCATCCGCCGGATCCGCCCCGCCGATAATCCCCCGGCCAGCAGCTCGGCCGTGGTCTTCACGCCACTCGGTCGGCTCTCCACCCCTCCAGGCTGACCGTGGCCGCCGACATTTCGGCCTTCCACCCCTCCAGGCAGGGCCCGCCAACGTGACATTTCCTACGTGACGTGCGCGCGAGTGGGTGATTTGTCTGGTTATGGCGCACGCTCCGTAGGAAAAGTCGCCCAGGACTGGCTGAGGAGGGGAGGGGGTAGTGCCGCGTGGACAGGCCGAGCCGTGGCCGCCGGTCGGTAGGGTGGCGTGCATGTCCCGACCCGATGGGCGCAGCAACGCGTCGCTGCGCGAGATACGGATGACCCGCGGCTGGCTGGACCACGCGGAAGGCTCGGTGCTGGTGGAGTACGGGGCGACCCGGGTGCTCTGCGCGGCGAGCGCCACCGAGGAGGTGCCGCGGTGGCGGCGCGGCAGTGGCCTGGGCTGGGTGACCGCCGAGTACGCGATGCTGCCCCGCGCCACCAACACCCGCGGCGACCGGGAGTCGGTCAAGGGCCGGATCGGCGGCCGGACGCACGAGATCTCCCGGCTCATCGGCCGGTCCCTGCGGGCCTGCGTGGACACCAAGGCCCTCGGCGAGAACACGATCGTCATCGACTGTGACGTGCTGCAGGCCGACGGCGGCACCCGGACCGCCGCGATCACCGGGGGATACGTCGCGCTGGCCGACGCCGTGGCGTGGCTGCGCGGCCGCAAGCGCCTCAAGGGCGACCCGCTCGTCGGGTCGGTGGCCGCGGTCAGCGTCGGCATCGTGGACGGCCAGCCCCGCCTCGACCTGAACTACGAGGAGGACTCCGCCGCGCAGACCGACATGAACGTCGTTTGCACCGGCGAGGGCGACTTCGTGGAGATCCAGGGCACCGCGGAGCAGGAGCCGTTCAGCCGCGATCTCCTGGGCGAGCTACTCGATCTCGGGGTCGCGGGCTGCGCCCAGCTCACCCGGATCCAGCAGGAGGCCCTCGCCCGCGACCTGACGGGGCGGTGAGCCCGTGGGCAGCAGGCTGATCCTGGCGACCCGGAACCCGGAGAAGCTCCGGGAGCTCCGCCGCATCCTGGAAGCCGGGCGGGTCCCCGTGGACGTCGGTGACCTGGATGAATTCCCGGACATGCCCGAGGTGGCCGAGACCGGGCTCACGTTCACCGACAACGCGCTGCTCAAGGCCCGCGCGGTGGCCGCCTTCACCGGCCTGCCCGCGGTGGCCGAGGACTCCGGCCTGTGCGTCGACGCACTGAACGGGATGCCCGGCGTGCTGTCCGCGCGCTGGTCTGGCCGGCACGGGGACGATTCCGCCAACCTGCAGCTGGTGCTGGGCCAGATGGCCGACATCCCGGCCGGGCACCGGGGCGCGCACTTCGCCTGCGCCGCCGCGCTCGTGCTGCCGTCCGGAACCGAGCACGTGACCGAGGGCGTCGTGGACGGGGTGCTGACGACCGCGCCGCGGGGCACCAACGGTTTCGGGTATGACCCGATCTTCGCCCCGGAGGGGTACCAGGTCACCACGGCCGAGATGAGCCCCGCAGAGAAGGACAAGATCTCTCACCGTGGCCGGGCCCTCCGCCACCTGGCCCCCATCATCGCGGCCCTGCTCGGCTAGCCGGCTCCCGCCGCGGCGGGCGGGCCTGGTACCCGACCCGGAAGCGCCCCGGAACGCGGAACGGCCCGCCGGTCCCGGGAGCGTCGCCTCCGGGGACCGGCGGGCCTGCCGCTGCGGTCAGTCCGCGCAGGTCACCAGTGCGTGGGACCTGCCCCGGTCGGTACCGGGGTCGGTGTGCCGGGCACACCCGCGGTGCTGGTCGGCACCGGCGCCGGTGCCGACCCCATGGTGGGGGTGGTGGTCACGGTCGGGTGGGCCGTCGGCGTGACCGTCATGCTCGGCGCCGGCGTCGGCGTGGTGCCGCCCAGGACGAAGATCAGCGCAGGCGGGGGCATCACGACGTGCACCGGCCGGTTGATCGCGGTGATCACCAGGGTGATCGTGATCCGGGTGTTGTCGCCGACCTCGATCAGGATCAGCTTCCGCACCACATGCGCCGGGTCCACCCAGGCGCGGAACCGCGTCATGCCGATGCCGCTGTTCATCACCGACTGCATGCCCGGCCGGAGGCTGGAGTTCAGGCTGGGCAGCACGCTGGAGAGCATGTAATGGCCGCCCCACTGCGACATCCGCGAGCCGTCCATCATCGAGTGGCCCATCATGCGGACGTTCGAGGCCTGGCTGAACAGCGGGATCTGCACCAGCGGGCTGCTGGTCGAGAGCAGGCCGAGCAGCGGGCCGAGGTTCAGGCCGGAGGTGGCGCTCATCGAGTTCATCGAGCCCATCACCCACGGCTTCCCGAAGGCGCTCATCATGAACGGGCTCTTCACGTACGCCATGCCGTTCGCCAGGATCACCCGGATGCGCCCGAGCGCGCCGGCGTTGGCGTGCAGCGACATGACCGGGGCAGGCGTGGTCACCTCGCGCAGGGTGCCGGTCACGGTCGCGTTCAGGGCCCCGGTGGCCTGGATCTCCACGTCCGCGTCGAACGACCTGATCTGCTGGGTCTGCTGCGCCGCCAGCGACAGCGCCGAGGATGACGACGACATCCCGCCCTGCGAGCCTCCCGGGGAGCCGCTGCTGGCGTAGACGCCTGGCTTGCACCCGGCGACGGTGATGGCCGCTGCTGCCGCTATGGCCGCGAAGCCGAGCGGGCGCAGGGCCCCGGCCGGCCCGCCGAAGCGCGCAGGGCGGGCAGGCCGGTCCTGGGCCGCCCCCGGCTGGGGAGCGCCCGGCCGGCGGGCCTTCAAGTGCGAGAACACGCTTGGTCCTCCTTGGGTTGGCGATTGCCCTACTGTCATGTGATTTCGTGCAATCCCCCGCCACCCGTCGTGGACTCTACGCGCGGCCTGCCGCCATCCACGTGGCCTGCGCAGACTGCGTAAGCCGGTCGTAATAAGGTCACCCGCGGCCCTCCCGGGCCGGTAACGTGGACTCGTCTTTCCGGAGGGAGCGCACGTGACCGACCAGAAACTGGCACCTGGGGATGAGGCGCCGGACTTCTCGCTGCCCGATGCGGACGGCAAGACCGTGCAGCTGTCCGCGCTACGCGGGCAGCGCGTGATCGTGTACTTCTACCCGGCGGCGATGACTCCCGGCTGCACCAAGGAAGCCTGCGACTTCCGCGACAACCTGGGGGAGCTCGCGGGCGCCGGGCTGACCGTGCTGGGTATCTCCCCGGACAAGCCGGAGAAGCTGGCCAAGTTCCGCGACCAGGAGTCCCTCAACTTCAGCCTGCTCGCCGATCCCGGCCGCGAGGTCCTCCAGGCCTACGGGGCGTTCGGGGAGAAGACGATGTACGGCAAGAAGACGGTCGGCGTGATCCGCTCCACGTTCGTGATCGGTGCGGACGGCCGGATCGAGCGGGCGTATTACAACGTCCGGGCCACCGGGCACGTTGCCCGGCTGCGGCAGGACCTGGCCGCCTGAGCGCGACTCCGCGATCAGGAACACCCTGGGTGACCAGCATCGGGGCCGTAGCCCAACGGCAGAGGCACAGGACTTAGGATCCTGCAAGTATGGGTTCAAATCCCATCGGCCCCACCGATAGTGGCCGGGCTGGCGACGGGAACCTGCCAGCCCCCCCTCACGGGCCAGCCGGTACTCACGTGCCAGCCGATAATCATGTCCATTCACAGTGGTCGCACGACACCGGCCCGCGCGCGTCGATGGCCGGCGCGTGCGCCCGCGCTCTCGAACTCGGCCTGCCCGGCGTGGCCTTCACCGAGCACCTCGACTTCACCAAGTGGGGACCGGACGACCCGATCGCGGGCACCGGCATCACGCCCAACGACCAGTGGGGCCCCCGGCCGCTGGACATCAGCGGGTACCTCGCCTGCCTGGAGGAGTGCCGGCACCGATTCCCCTCGTTGCGGATCTTGTCTGGTGCGGAAGCAGGGGAGCCGCACCTGTTCGCCGGCAGCGCCGCCGCGGTGCTGTCGTCCGCCCGCTTCGACCGGGTGCTCGGCTCGGTGCACACGCTGCCGAGCGGCGGGCGGCTGGTGTACGCGCGGGCGCTGCTGCGCCGTGAGCCGGCCGCCCCGCTGATGCGCCGGTACTTCGCCGAGGTGGTCGCGATGATCGAGGGCAGCGGCCTGTTCGAGGTGCTCGCGCACCTGGACTACCCGCGGCGGTACTGGCCCGAGGCGGCGGGCCGCTACCGGGAGTCAGATTTCGAGGAGGAGTACCGGGCGGTGCTGCGGGCGCTGGCCACCTCGGGGCGGGTCCTGGAGCTGAACACGGCCAGCCCGCTCGTGTCGGTCAGCCTGCTGCGCTGGTGGCGCGAGGAAGGCGGCACCGCGCTGTCTTTCGGCAGCGACGCGCACCTGCCCGGCTACGTGGGCGAGCGGTTCGCCGAGGCGGCCGGCCGGGCGGAGGCCGCCGGATTCCGGCCCGGCCGGGACCCTTTCGATTTCTGGCGCGGCTAGCCGGGCACCAGGGCGCGGATGAACTCGCGGACCTCGGCGGGCCGCAGCGCCAGCGTGGCGTCGCCGACGGACAGCTCCACCCGCTGGATGCCAGGGTCCGGGGTGGTCATCGCGGCTGGCCAGGTCCACACCGCCTGCCCCGCCGCCAGCCGGCGGGCCGCACCGGAGAAGTCCTCCGCCGTGGTGCGCAGCAGCAGGTGGAGCATGGGAGTCTGCGGCGGGTCGGGCAGGACCGTGACGCCCGGCAGGTCCCGCAGCGCGTCCGCGATGGCCCGGGCGTGACTCAGGTAGCGCGGCATCATCGGGAGCCGCCGGGCCAGGCAGGACAGGGCCGAAGCCGCGTTCGGCCACAGCCCGGCCAGCGTCCCGCCCATCCGGTGCCGCCACTCGCGCACCTCGGCGACAACGTCTTCCGGGCCCGCCACGCAACAGCCCGGCAGCGCACCCAGGCCCTTGTAGAACGACACGTACACGGTGTCGAACAGGCCGGCGATCCCGGCCGGCGGCTTGCCGTAGCCTGCCGCGGACTCCCACACCCGGGCGCCATCCAGGTGCACGGCCGCGCCGCGCTCCCGGCCCCAGGCCACCTGTGCCTCCAGCGCCGCCCAGTCCGGCTGCTGGCCGCCGAGGTCCCGCTGAGGCAGTTCGATCACCAACGAACCGATCGGCTCGGCCACCTCCTCCAGGTCGGTCACCGTGAGGAGCCGGTCCCGCTGGCCGGCGGGGCGGCCGGTCAGCTGGTGCAGGCGCTCGTAGCCGCGTCCTTCGTGGACGTCGATGTGGCAGGCCGGATGGAACACGACCACCCGGCGCTGCCGCCGGTCGGCGTGCACGCGCAGCACGGCTTGCTGGGCCATGGTGCCGCTGGGCAGGAACACGGCGGCGGGCATGCCGAGCACCAGCATGATCTCGCTCTCCAGCTCGGTCACGGCTCCGCCCTCCCCGTAGCGGTCCGGCTGCGTGTCCGGGGGGATCGTGGCGAGCAGGTCCGCGGCGCGGCCCGCCCCGTGCCCGGTCAGGAAGCGGGTGCAGGCGTCGCGCAGGGCGGCGAGTTCTGCGGCGCCCTGGTCCCTTCCGCTGCCGGTTCCCGGGCCGGGGCTTGCCAGGCCGGGGCTTGCCAGGCCGGGGCTTGCCGGGCCGGGGCTTGCCGGGCCGGGGCTTGCCGGGCCGGGGGGCGGCGGCCCGGCGGTCCGGCCCGCCAGCGCCCCGCCGCCCCCGGCCGCCGTGGCCCCGGCCGCGGGCGGGGTGGCGGTGGTCGCGGTGGCCGGAATTCCGGCGGCGGCAGCATCATGAGGAGCGGGCATAACGGTCATTCTGCCGGTCCGGCTGGTGCGGCTTCCAGCACCGCCGCCAGGAGATACTGGATCATGCCTAATCCGGCCGAAGATGCCCTCGCGGCCTCGGGCCTGCCCTACCGGCTGATCAGCCACGGGCCGGTGCGCAGCCTGGCCGAGGCCGCGCAGGCCCGCGGCGTGACCCCCGCCGACGTGGTCAAGACCCTGGTCGTGCGGCGTGGCGACGATGACTTCCTGTTCGTCCTGGTGCCGGGGGACCGGGCCATTTCCTGGCCGAAGCTCCGGGCGCTGCTGGGGGTCAGCCGGCTGTCCATGCCAGACGCCACGGTTGCCCGGGACGTGACCGGCTACGAGCGAGGCACGATCACCCCGTTCGGTTCGGTGCGCCGCTGGCCCGTGATCGCCGACGAGCGGATGGCCGGGCGGGAGATCACGCTGGGGGCAGGCCGGCCCGGCCTGGCCGCGGCCCTGGACGCGGACGGCGCGGTGCGCGCCCTGGACGCCACCGTGGCCGACATCAGCGACCCCGGGCCCGCGCGCTGACCACGGCCGGGGCGGCCCGGCCGCGATGCCTGCCGCGTCAGGTTCCCGGGTCGGACCAGGCGTCGAGGTGGGCGGGGAGCTCGGCGAGCCGGGAGATGACCGCGTCCGGGGTGACCTCGTCGAACCGCGGTACCTCGCTGTGCGGGATCAGCACGGCCCGCATGCCCGCCCGCTGCGCGCCATGCACGTCGTCGTAGGGCCGGTCACCGACGAACACGCACGCAGCCGGGTCGTCCTCCCCGACCGCGGCCATCGCGGCCCGGAACGCCCCGGGGTGCGGCTTGGTCCACGGGATCTCGCTGCTGTAGACCGCCCCGTCGATCAGGTCGAGCACCCCGTCCCGGCGGAACACCCGCTCGTGGGCGCTGCGCGGCCACATCGTGTTGGACAGGACGCCCACCTTGATGCCGCGCTCCCGCAGGTGCTTCAGCAACGGGACCGCCTCGGGGTCAGTGAACGTGTGCGGGTCCCAGGCCTCGAAGTAGCTGGTGAGCAAGGCATCCGGCGGAGCGATCCCGGCCCGCTCGAACACCTCCGTGAGCGTGGCGCTGCGCTGGGAGTCGCCAGCCAGCTGCCACAGCGCCAGTTCCGCGGCCACGATGGCGGCCGCCGTCTGGTCGGCCTGAGAGGCCGGGAAATGGGGGGTGCACACCTCGCGCCACAGCGCGTCGTGGTCAACGGTATGCCAGGGGGTAAGCGTCCCGCCCCAGTCGAAGATGACCGCCCTGACCGTCACGAACCAAATCTTATCCGGCCCGAGAGTTGGTCTCCGTTTCTTTTTCCCGTCGCCGGGAATTCGGCCCATGTCCCTAAGGTCACCGGCAGGACTGCCCGGCCGATCACGCCGGGCAGGCGGGAAGAGGAGGACCGATGCCTTATCACCATGGCCGACGGAGGCTGGCTGTGCGCGCCGCCGCCGTCACCGGATGCGCCTCGCTGCTGGGCGCGCTCGCCGTGGCAGGTGCCACGCCCGGGTTCGCGGCGAGCGCGAAACCATTAGCGTCCGCAGTCCCGCACGGCAGCGCCGGAAATGGCTGCCGTCTCGGGAACGGGATCAAGCACGTGGTCGAGCTCGGCTTCGACAACGTCCACTTTTTCCGCGACAACCCCAACGTCCCGTCTGACCTGCAGATGATGCCCAACCTGCTGAACTTCTTCACCAGCAACGGGACCTTCCTGTCCAACAATCACACCCCGCTCATCGCGCACACCGCCGACGACCTGCTGACCACCTGGACCGGGCTGTACGGCGACCGGGCCGGCATGCCGGTCAGCAACAGTTACCAGGCCTACAACACCGACGGGAGCACCGACCCGGCGAGTTCGTTCGCCTACTGGACCGACCCGATCTACGACACGGCGTCCAAGCCCAACGCCGGCCACGACACGAACCCGTCGCTGGTCTACTCGGCCACCCCGCCGGCCACGACCTCACCAGCGCCGGAGCCGGACACCACCACCCCCGCGCCGTGGGCGTCGTTCACCCGGGCCGGGTGCGATGTCGGTGACGTGGCCACCGTGGACCAGGAACTGGAGAACACCTCGGTGGACATCCCGAAGGTGTTCGGCGCCAATTCTCCCGAGGCTCAGCAGCTCGCGGCCGACCCCGACTCCTACAAGGATCCCGAGACCGCGGATTACGTGGGCATCGCGGTGCACTGTGCCAAGGGCAATGCGTTCTGCGCCAATGCCACCGGGGTGAAATTCGGGCAGACCAGCCCGACCCACACCGCGGCCCCCGATGTGCTGCCGGACGAGCCCGGCGGTTACACCGGCTTCCAGGCCCTGTACGGGCACCGCTATGTCGCCCCGCAGCTGGGCGCGGGCACGGCCAGCGTCACGCGCAACGGGTACCAGGTGACGAACGCCGCCGGGAACCTGGTCGACCTGAACGGCAACCAGATCAACGGCGCCTACCTCACCAACCACCCGGGCTTCCCGGGCTTCTCCAGCATCAACGCCTCGCAGACCCTGGCCTACATGGCCGACATGCTGGAAAAGGGCGTGCCGGTCGTCAACGGGTACATCTCCGACATCCACGGGAACGAGGACATCCCGGGCCTGTCGGCGTGCGCCGGGGCGCCCGCGGCGCTGGGCAGCGGCAGCGCGTGCTACGTCGCGCAGGCCCAGTACTACAACCAGGCGTTCGGCACCTTCTTCAAGCGCCTGGCCGCCGACGGGATCACCACCAGGAACACGCTGTTCATCCTGAGTTCCGACGAGGGCGACCACGAGGCGGGCGCCAACGTGGGGCGGGCCATCGAGCCGACCCCGGCCAGCTGTGACGGCGCCACGGTGAGCGGCACCACGGTGACCCCGGATGTCGCCTGCACCTACCCCGCCGGCTCCTTCGGCGAGCTGGACGCCAACGTGACCGGCCTGCTGGCGTCCCAGGAGAACAACACGGTCCCGTTCAGCCTGGAGGCCGACACCGCACCGGAGTTTTACGTCACCGGCAACCCGGGGCCCAACGCGGCGTCGGTGCGCAGCCTCGAGCACGGGGTCGCGTCCATCACCGCGGCGAACCCGTACACCGGCACGACCCAGAAGATCTCCAACTACATCGCCGACCCGGCCGAGGAAGCCATCCTGCACATGGTGAACGCGGACCCGGCCCGGACGCCGACGTTCGCGATGTTCGCCAAGCCCGACTACTACCTCTACGACGGCTCGGCCACCTGCAGCGGGCCGTGCGTGCAGCAGGTGACCAGTTACGCCTGGGACCACGGCGACTACGCCGCCGAGATCAACACCAACTACCTGGGCCTGGCCGGCCCCGGGGTGCGCCACCTCGGCCTCGACGGGCCGTCGGCCAGCCAGGGACCGAGTTCGGCGGGCCCGGACAGCGGGCAGATCACCGTGTCGCAGCAGCACTTCCCCGGGCCGTGGGTGGATGAGACCGACATCCGGCCCACGCTGATGTACCTGACCGGGCTGCGCGACGACTACGAGCACGACGGCCGGGTCATCACCCAGGTCCTGGCCGACCCGAACCGGGCACTCAGCGATCCTGCGGTGACCACCCTCGGGGAGTGCTACAAGCAGCTCAACTCGAGCGTGGGGGAGTTCGGCGCGGCTACCCTCCAGGCCTCGACCAACGCGGTGGGCAGCACCAGCGCGGGGGACGAGACCTACCTTCACACCAACCAGGCCCTGACCGCGCTGGACAAGGTCAGGGACGCGCTGGCGGGCAAGATCAAGGGCGAGCTGGAGGCCGCGGCGTTCAGCGGTGCCCCGGTCCTGGGCGCGTCGGCCCAGACCATCGCCTGCGAGGCCGTCATCGCGGCTGCGAAGCACGTGGAGGCGGCCAGCTGACCCACGTGGTGAAAGGGTCCCGCGGTCCGGCCTACCGGCCGGGGCCGCGGGACCCGCCGGCCTGGCCTGCTGGCCGGCGTGCTGCTCCGGCCGTAGTGATAGGGCGTAGCTCGGGAGGCTGGTGATCATGGGCTTGCTGGGGGCCCAGCCCCAGCGATCCCATGATCACGAAGCCAGAACTGTGACGGGCGGGGCGCTAGGGGCGGAAGGTGCTGCTGGTGAGGGGGTCATCCCCGGGCGCCGGGCGCGGGCGGGCCGGGACCGGGCGCTGCCGGTCGATCTCCCGGAAGATGGGCGTGAGCAGGGCGTCGTACGCCGTAGGGCTGTACTTGTGGTGGATGAGCCGGAGCACGCCCTTGCCGCTGGCCTCGCCGATCATGTCGCTGAGGATCTGGTGCGGCACCTCGCCGCCGTCAGCCAGCGTGTCGTAGGCGGCCTGGGCCAGCCGTGCCACGTCCGGCTGGCCGGCCGACTCAGCCAGCATCATGAGCGCCGCGTCCTTGAGGTCCACGGCACGGAAGTGTAGGACAGGCGGCCGGGCTCCCGCCCGCGAAGCGGCGGGGAGCCGGTCAGTCGCCCTTGACGTTGACGATCTGGCGGAGGGTGTGCCGGATCTCGACCAGGTCCCTGGCGTCGTGCATGATCACATCGATCGGCTTGTAGGCGGACGGGATCTCGTCCAGGAACGCGCTGGTCCGGCGCCACTCGATGCCCTCCATGGCCGCGTCGAGCTCCGCGCGGCTGAACTTCTTCCGGGCCGCGTTCCGACTGTACTCGCGGCCCGCGCCGTGAGGCGAGGAGTTGAGCGCGACCCGGCTGCCCTTCCCGGTCACCACGTACGAGCGGGTGCCCATCGATCCAGGGATCAGTCCCGGCGTCCCCGCCGACGCGTCGATGGCGCCCTTCCGGGACACCCAGACCTCCTTGCCGAAGTGCTTTTCCCGCGCGGTGTAATTGTGATGACAGTTCACGGTCTCGGCCGGGGTGACGGGCTCGCCGATCCATGTGCCCAGGCAGGCGAGGGCGCGGTCCATCATCTCCTCCCGGTTGAGCAGGGCGAAGTGCTGCGCCCAGTGCAGATCCCGCAGGTAGGCCGAGAACTCGCCGGTGCCCTCCACCAGGTAGGCCAGGTCGGGGTCGGGCAGCGGGATCCACCAGCGCCGGGCCAGGTCCTGGGCGATCTTGATGTGCCTGACCGCCAGCCGGTTCCCGACCCCGCGCGACCCGGAGTGCAGGAACAGCCAGATCCGGTCCTCCTCGTCCAGGCTGACCTCGATGAAGTGGTTCCCCGAACCGAGGCTGCCCAGCTGGAGCCGCCAGGCCGGGGACGCCGTCTCCGCGCTGTCAGCACCCGCACGCCCCTCGAGGTCGGCGATGCGGCGCTCCGTGCCGGCGTCGTGCACAGCCGGGTTGTACTGGCCCGCCGACAGCGGGATCGCGTTCTCGATCGACTCCCTCAGGGTGGCCAGGCCGCCACGGGCCCGGACGTCCTGCGCGGTGAACTGGCTGCGCACCGCGATCATGCCGCAGCCGATATCCACCCCCACCGCGGCCGGGATTATGGCACCTAGTGTCGGAATAACGGAGCCGACGGTGGCGCCCTTTCCCAGGTGCGCATCCGGCATCAGGGCGACCCAGGGGTGGATGAACGGCAGGCTCGCGGTGCGCAGCGCCTGTTCCCTGGTGCCGTCCTCCAGGATTGACGCCCAGCTCATCAGCTTCTTGGCCAGCCGCTCCACGCTGTGCCTTCCCCTCGCCCGGCGCAGGAGCCCTCACGCTAACGGGGCGGCGGGGAGTCGCGCACCTGGGTTTATCCGGCGCCTGCCCGGCCGTGGTCCCGGTTTACCGGGGGGACCAGGCGAGGGGGAGTGAGTCGATGCCGTAGATGCCTTCCACGCCGCCCAGCCGGGCCTCGCCCGCGGGACGCAGCCCGGTCATCCGGGGGGCGAGGAAGGCGAGCGCCTCCTCGAGCTCGGCCCGGGCCAGGTTGGAGCCCAGGCAGAAGTGCGGGCCCGCGCCGAACGTCAGCAGCCGCCCGCCGGAGTCGTGGGCGATGTCGAACTTGTCGCCCGCCCCGGCGTCCCGGTTGGCCCGCTCCGCGCAGATCGCGACGATGGTGCCCGCCGGGAACAGGACGCCACGGTACTCGATGGCGTCGGTGCAGATCCGGGCGGTGAACGGGGTGATCGGCTCGAACCTGAGCACTTCCTCGACCGCCGCGGGCACCAGCCCGGGGTCGCGGGCCAGCGCGGCCCACTGCTCAGGGTGGGCGGCGAACAGCCGCATCGCGTGGGACAGCTGGGCCTGGGTCGTGTCGATCCCGCCCGCGACCACGTTGAGGACCAGGTTGACGCATTCCTCGTGCGTCAGCCGGACCCCCTCCTCCTCGGCCGCGAGCAGCGTGCTGATGAGGTCGTCGGAGGGCTCGCGGCGGCGGCGTTCCAGCAGCGTCTCGACGTACTCGTACAGTTCCCCGACGGCGCGCTCGATCCGTGCGGGCTCGCTGGCCAGGGCGCGGATGTCGAACTGCTTCTGGACCCAGCCGGACCATTCGTGCAGCCGCGGGGCGTCCTGCGGCGGGGCACCCAGCACGGTGGCGATGGTGAGCGAAGGGTAGGGCTTGGCGAACGCGGCCACGAAGTCGCACCCGGCGGGGCCGCCCGGCGGGAGGTCCCCGAGGTCGTGCCACAGCCCGTCCAGGAACCCGCGCATCGCCGGCCGCCACCGGCCGGCCGCGCGGGGCGTGAACGCGGGACCGATCAGGGCCCGCAGCCGCCGGTGCCGCTCCCCGGTGGCGTTCAGGATGTTGGCGTCGATCTGCTCCCGCAGGCGGCCGCCCGTGACGCCGAAAATCTCCGCGATCTCCCGCCCCGGAAAGGCGGTCTGCCGGGCCCGGAGGAAAAACTCGCCCGACTCCCGGTCCAGCACCACGTACGTGAGCGGGGAGCGGGCCAGCCAGCCCTGCTGCCGGACCGCGGCCAGCCGGTCGTGGTACACCTCGCCGACCAGGCCCGGCTCGGTGTAGTCGAACACCGGCAGGTCGAGGTCGTTGACCGTCACCGCATCAGGGCCCGGTGCCCCGGGTGCCGAGGCGCTGGATGCCGGGGCCTCGTTCGTGGCTGACATTGAGCAGGTCCCTTCCGCCGACACGCTCGACCCTACGCGGCCGTCCCGGCCGCGCCCAGACCCGATTCCCTGCCCCGCGGCTCATTTCTCCCCCGTAACCGTGCCGGCCGTGCACATCACTGCCCCGCCTGCCACACTTACCGGCAAAGATCCGCCCCCGAAGGGATGCAAAGCGATGGCCGAGGCGAATGGCACGGTCGCGACCCGCGACCCGGATGCGCTGGTCGAGGAGATCGAGCGCACCCGCGAGAGCCTCGCGCGCACCGTCGATCAGCTCGCCGACCGGGTCAGCCCGGCCAACGTGGCGCACCGCGCCCTGGACCGGGCCCGGGAGCAGCTCCAGCGCCCCGAGGCACGGATCGCGGGGGGAGCCCTCGCCGCCCTCGCCGCCCTCACGGTGATCGGCGTGGCCGCCCACCTGGTCCGCCGCCGCCACCGCTGACCCGGTCAGCTCCCCTTGATCGGCAGCGGCATCTGACCGCAGCGGGCACGCTGGCCGGCGTGATCGCGGTCGCCGGCTCAGCCGAAGGACTGGCCTTCTCCCCGGTAGGTGGGGACGGTCGCGGTGACCGTGTTCCCGTCCACCAGGTGCAGTTCGCCGAACCGCTCGCACAGCTCACCGGCCTTGGCGTGCCGGAACCAGACCCGGTCGCCGATCCGGAGCCCGTCCGCGGCCGTGCCGAGCAGCGGCGTCTGCACCTCCCCGGCTCCCTCCTGCTTATCGAGCCGCAGGCCGGCCGGGAGGTAGGGCTGGGGGAGGCGGCTGCCGTGGGCCGGGCCGGACGCCACGTACCCGCCGCCGGCCACCGTGACCACGCCCCGGGCCGGCCGGCGGACCACGGGCAGCGCGAACAGGGCGGCCGGCCGTCCGGTGAAGGCCCGGTAGCTGTCGAACAGGCTGGGCTGGTAGAGACCGGAGCCGGCGCCGATCTCGGTGACCGCGTCCTCGGCGGCAGTCCGCTCGATCGAGCCTGTGCCGCCCCCGTTCACGAAGCGGAGCGGTGTCACCTCGCCGACCGCCGCCACGATGGCCGCGCGCCGCCGGGCCAGTTCTGCCGCGGAACGGCGCTGCATCTGCCGGACAGCCTGCGCGTAGGCGGGACGCCCGGGTGGCTTGTCGCCGACGCCGGCGATCTGCGCCTCATAAGCCATCAGCCCGGCCAGGCGGATCCCGGGCCGGCTCGCGATGTCCCGGGCCAGCGCCGCCGCCTCAGCCGGGGTCCGCACCGGGGAGCGCCGCGCCCCGGCGCGCATCATGCCGCCCGGTCCCACGTAGGACGTGTCGATGTCCAGGCAGACCTGGATGGGCGCGGGATCCGTCACGCCGGCGGCGGCCTTCTCGATGATGTCGAGCTGATCCGGCGAGTCGATCATCACGGTGATCGACCCCGCCGCCGCGGGGTGACTGGCCAGCCGGGCGAGCGCCGCCCGGTCGGTGCTGGGGTAGGCGACCACGATGTCGTCGCTGACACCCTGCCCGGCCAGCCACAGCGCCTCGGGCAGGCTGAAAGCCAGGATCCCGCGGAACCCGCTGGTACCCAGGACCTGCCCGAGCAGTGCGCGGCACCGCACCGACTTGCTGGCCAGCCGGATCGGCTTGCCCGACGCCCGCCGGATCATGCCGGCGGCGTTGGCCCGCAGCGCCTCCAGGTCGATCACCGCGAACGGGGGCTCCAGGCTGGCCGTGGCCGCGTTGTACCGGGCCAGGTCGGCGGCCCCGGACGGCCCGCCTGGGCTCACTCAGCCTCTTTGGTCAGGGCCGTGTATTCCTCGGGGGTCAGCAGGCCCGCCGGGTCGGCGCCGTCGGCGACCCGGATCCGGAGCAGCCAGCCGGCCCCGTAAGGGTCGGTGTTGACCAGCCCCGGGTCGTCGTCGATATCCGGGTTGGCCTCGATCACCTCGCCGTCCACCGGCGAGTACAGGTCGGAGACCGACTTCGTGGACTCCACCTCACCGAAAGGCTCACCGGCGGTCACGGCCGTCCCCGGCTGGGGAACGGACACGTAGACAACGTCGCCGAGCGCCTGCTGGGCAAAGTCGGTGATTCCGACCGACGCGACGGAGCCGTCGATGGCTACCCACTCGTGCTCCGGGGTGTAGCTCAGGTTTTCCGGAACAGTCATCTGGTCGCTCTCCTGAGATCAGCTGCCCCGCCGGGCCAGGCGCCCGGAGGGAAGTCATCGTGGCCGTTCGTCAGTCCGATGGTAGAAGGGCAGCGGGGTCATCATGGCCGGCTCGGCGCGGCCCCTGATGTCGACCGCGAGCCGGCCTCTCCGCGGGCCCGCCCGGGGCGGCCGCGTCCGCCACCTCCGGGTCGACGTAAGCCATGGCGATCGGCACGCCCAGGGTCGGTGAGGGGGCGCCGCTGGTCACCGTGCCCCGCGGCTGGCCGTCCCACAGGACGGGATACCCGTGCCGGGGGACGCGGCGGGTGCCGCTCCGCAGCCCGACCAGGACCCGGGCGCGGCGGCGCCTGGGCCGCGGCGGCCAGGGCGGCCCGGCCGACGAAGTCGCCGGGCTTGCCCAGCTTGACCACCCGGCCGAGGCCCGCGTCGAACGGTGTCATGCCCGGCCCGAGCTCGTTGCCGTACAGCGGCATCCCGGCCTCCAGCCGGAGCGTGTCGCGGGCGGCCAGCCCGGCGGGCACCAGGCCCGCCGGGGCTGCCCGCGGCGGACAGCGCCGTCCAGAGGTGCTCCGCGTCGCCGGGCCGGCTGAACAGCTCGAACCCGTCCTCGCCGGTGTAGCCGGTCCGGGCCAGCAGGACCTCACGGCCAGACACGGTGCCCCGGTGGCCGGTGTAGTACCTGACCTCATCCAGGGCGACGTCGGTGAGCGGGCCGAGAATGCCGGCTGCCGCCGGGCCCTGGATCGCGATCAGCGCGTAGGCATCGGTCTGGTCGGTGACCCGGGCGTCGTGACCATCCGCCCGCTCGCGCAGCGCGGCATCGACCACGCCGGTGTTGGCGGCGTTGGCGACGACCAGGAACTCCTGGTCGTCCAGCCGGTAGACGATCAGGTCGTCGAGTACCCCGCCGTCCGCGCGCGCAGATCATCGTGTAGCGGGCCCGGCCGGGCGCCATCGACGACGGCTGGCCGACCAGCGCGTAGTCCAGGGCGGCGGCGGCCCCCGGGCCGGAAACGATGATCTCGCCCATGTGGGACAGGTCGAACAGCCCGGCGCTGGCCCGGACGGCCTGGTGCTCCGCGGTCTCGCTGCGGTACCGCAGGGGCATCAGCCACCCGGCGAACTCGGTCATCGAGGCACCCAGCTGCTCGTGCACGGCGCGCAGCGGGGTCTGCCGCGGCTTCGCAGCGTCAGGCATCGTCATCGGGGGCTCTCCAGGGGCTGCCGGGCGGGTGGCCGGTGCGGGAGGCCGGGCTCCGGGCGGGACGCAGCCGGAGGGCCGCACGGCGGCGCCGCTTGCCGAGGTAACAGCGGCCCGGCCAGCATACCGGCTGATGCCGCGCGGGCGGCCTGCTGGAGTGGCCGGGGCTGATCGCCCGCTGAAGCTCTCCTCTGAACCACGGGCCTGGTCCGCGTGCCGGGTGAACGCCCGCTCCGCGCCGGGCGGCGATCCTGCACGGCGGGGGGCAGATACTGCCCGGTAGCGGGCAAGTCTGTCACCTACGGTGACAATAAAACCAATACCAGCTTTCATTCTCGTCGAGTACGTTTCCGCCGCGCTTTGGGCCGGGTATGCCCTGCTCCGAGGATCACGGCGCCGGCTCAGCAGCCGGCTGATGAGCCCCCCACGGGCCCTTCCCCAGCAGGTTGGGCCCTGTACCAGCGGGATCTGCGTCCCGACCGGAGTCGAGGGGGTTCGATCATGGCGTTCGGCGCCAAGGCGGCCGTGCGTGACGTTCTTGCTGCCGCAGCGGCCGTTGTCCTGGCCGCCAGCATTGTCGCTGCGGCGTCCGTCTCCCGCCACGCTGAGCACTCAGCGTCACGGTATGCGGTCCAGGTCACGGCCGGGCCGGCCGGGGGGCATCCGGGGGCGTGCCGCATCCCGGGCCCGTGATGCGCCCGGCGTCGCTGGCTCCCCGCGGGGCGTTCGACCGGATACTCAGCGCGCAGCAGGCGGCGTCGGCTGCCCAGATCTGCGCCGGATACGCCACCTACGCGGGATGGACGAACAATGCCTCCAGCAACGACCTGGTCACGGCGAGCGCGATCTGCGTCGCCGAGTCCGGCGGGCGGCCCACCGTGTACTACTGCGACCCAACCGGCCAGGACGCCTACTACCCTCCGGTGAACTGCTCGGGGGTGTACGACCGGGGGCTGTGGCAGCTGGACAACCAGGCCTGGGCCAGCATCCCCGACACCTGCGCCTTCACGGCGAAGTGCAACGCGGACGGCGCGTACGCCATCAGTGAGCGCGGTGCGAGCTTTACTCCCTGGGCCACCTACACCAGCGGCGCCTACACCAACTACCTGGCCGTGTCCCAGTCCGCGGTCGCAGCGCTGCGCGGCGGCACGGTGCCCAGCGGGGTGGCGGGAGTCTGCCTGTCGCGGGCGGCGTACGCGCAGAACGCCGCGGCGATCACCAGTACCTGCGGCAGCGGCGCAGGGCGGCAGCGGTGGCGCATGGCCGGCGCTGCGATCCGCGACGGCGGCTACTGCCTCGCGGTCGCGTCGCGGGCCAGGAACGCAGCGGTGCGCCTGCGGCGGTGCAACGCGAGCGCTTACCAGCAGTGGACCGCCCTGGGCAACGGCCTGCTGCGCAACGCCCTGCGCGGCAGGTGCCTGCGTGACCCGGGCAGCACCGTCCTCCCGGGAACCCAGGTCAACGTGGGCTCGTGCGTCGTGGCCACGTCCCGCGTCTGGTGGCTGCCATGAGCACGCCGCTGAGCCCGCGCCCGGCGGCCCGGCTGAGCATCCGGCCGCACCGCGCCCGGCGGCCGGGCTAGGCTCGCGGGACATGGGACTTCTCTCTGAGGACGACATCGGCACCGAACTCGCCAGCCTGCCGGCCTGGACCCGGGCAGGTGACAGCATCACCAGCGAGGTCACCCTGGCTGACTTCCGGGCCGCCCTGCTTTACGTCGGGGCGGTGGCCTACCTGGCCGAGCAGGCCAGCCACCATCCCGATGTGCTGATCCAGTGGAACAAGGTGACGCTGACCTTGTCCACCCACTCGGCCGGCGGCCTGACGGGGGCCGACTTCGCCCTGGCCCGGCAGATCAGCGCCCTGCCCTGACGGCGGGGCCCTGACCATCGGGCCCGGTACCTTCGTCCTGGGCGGCGCCCCGCCCCCGGGAAGCGCCGCCCAGAGGACGAAGGCCCCCCTCGGCTTCGCGCCCCTCCGCCCCCGTCCGTGCCGGCGGCCGCCGGTGCCCTGCGGGCGAAGCGGCTGGCCGGGCACGGCGAGGAGGCGACCCCCACCGTTGACGCGCGGTCCCCCCGTAAGCCAGGGGAGTTCTAGTTATACACTCTGCGCTGATGTCATCACGGTTCGTTACCAGATTGAGGCCGACTCGCGGGAGTCAGATGCGCGGTGCCTGGATGCGCGGGATTCTGCCCGGTTAGGTCAGCGGCTGAAATCGCAGTCCAGGTGCTTGATGCCGTTGATGAAGCTGGACAGCAGCCGGTCGGGCGGCGCTGTGGCGCGGATGTCGGGGATGCGGCCCAGCAACTCCCGCAGCGCAACGCTGATCTCCCGCCGGGCCAGGTGGGCGCCCAGGCAGAAGTGCGGCCCGGCGGCCCCGAAGCCGACATGCGGGTTGGGGGAGCGCGTGATATCGAACCGGGCGGGGTCGGCGAACACGGTCTCGTCGTAGTTGGCCGACCAGTAGAACAACGCCACCTTGTCGCCCTCGCGGTAGTCGTGGCCATTCATCGAGTGGTCGCGGGTGAGCGTCCGCCGCATGAACATCACCGGCGAGGTATGCCGGACGATCTCTTCCACCGCGCCGCCCAGCCTGGCCGCGGGATCCTCCACGAGCAGCGCGCGCTGATCCGGGTGCTCCGTGAGCAGGATGAGCGCGTGCGAGATGGCGTTCCGGGTGGTCTCGTTGCCTGCCACCACGAGCAGGATGAAGAACGAGGCGAGCTCGGCGCTGCTCAGCTGCTCGCCGTCGATGTTCGCGGTGGCCAGCGCGGTGATCAGGTCGTCCCTCGGCTCCTGGAGCCGCGCGGCGCGCAACTCGGTGACCAGGGCCGCCAGTTCCGCGCCGGCGGTGAGGATCTGGCCTACCGCCTCGTCCGGGTTCTCGCTGATGATGTCGGGGTCATTGCCGGACAGGATGACGTTGGTGTCGTGCAGCACCATGGCGTAGCTGCTGTCCGGGATGCCCATCATCTGGCAGATGATGGTGAGCGGCAGGCGCGCGGCCACCCGCTCGACGAAGTCGCACGGCCCCGTTTCCAGCAGGTCGTCCACGATGCCGGCGGCGACCTGCTGCACGTCGTCCTCGAATTTGCGGATCATCCGGGGCGTGAAGGCCCGTGACACGATCCGGCGCAAGCGGGCGTGCCGCGGGTCGTCCATGTTGATCATGGAGCCGAAGTACTCATTGAACTCGGCCGGCAGGTTGACGAGGCTCGTCGCGCCTTTCCCGGAGCAGAACACGCCGGGATTGCGGCTCGCCCCGACCACGTCCGCGTGCCGGACCAGGGCGTAATACCCATCACCCGAGGCCGCGAACGGAACTTCCGGGTCGGCGAAGAACGGCGGCCGGGGCAGGCTGCGCAGCCTGGCGAACGCGTCACGCCGACGGGGAAGAGGAAGGCCCCAGAACTCCAGCGCGGACAGGTCAACGGGAGGCCTGTGAACGGGAGGCACGTCGACATGGGGCCGGTCAACTGGGGGCACGGGCGACCGCCTTGTCCTCGGATCCGCGCGGGAAATCCACCCCGTTCATCGTCGCACAAGCCGGACCCGCCGTCGCCTCCCCGGCCCCGGCGGATACGCTGAGGCACGTGAGGCGGGCCGCCATGCTGGTGGCCACCGGCGTGCTGGCCACCGCCCTAGGGATCGGCGGTGCCCCGCCCGGGCGCGGGTCGGCTGAGGCGTGTACCGCCGCGGCCGTGCGGGCCATCGAGCACCGCGTGCCCTTGAGTACCGTCACCGCGCAGTGCCGGGGCCTGAGCCGGGCTCAGCTGAACTTCGCCCTGGGCCGGGCCATTTACGAGGTGGCGGGTACCGGTCACCACAAGACGGCCTGGCGGAGGCGCGCGGTGGTGGCCGGGGACCGCCTGGCCCGGCTGATCGAGTCCCAGCGGCGGGATGAGGGCCCGCCTGCCCGGCCGTCACCTGGTGCCGGGCCGCCGCCACCGCCTCCTGGTGCGCTGGCGGGCCGCTGGGGGGAAGGCCTGGCGGCGCTCGCGGCCTGGCTCCTGACCATCGGCAGCGGGGCCTTCATGCTGGCCGGCTGGATCAGGCGGGGCGGCCTGCGCCCTCGCGGCGGCCGGGGCCGGCTCGCTCCCGCGGTCACCCTCGGGCATTTCGGCGTGGCCAGCACCGGGCTGCTGGTGTGGATCGCCTACCTGGTCACCGGGCTGGGCGGGCTGGGCTGGCTGGCCGTGGGCGTGCTGCTGGCCGCGGCCGGGCTGGGCATGGCCACGCTGACCGTGTGGTCATCCCGGGTGCCGCGGGCGAGACCATGGTCCGCCGGGACCGGCGCCGGGCCGGCGCGCAGACCTGCGCATCGTCGTCCCGATCGTGCACGGCCTGACCGCCAGCGCGACGATCCTGCTGGCCCTGCTCACCGTGGTGAGCGCCCGGTGAGCAGGCCACGAACCGGCCGGGTGCGTTCCTCCCGCTACTGCGGGCCGCCCCGTATCCGCCGGCCGGTCACCGAGGTGGGCCGGATCCGGATCCAGAACGGATGCTCGACCCCGCTTGCCCAGGGCCGCAGGCCGAGGCGGCCGAGCCGCTGGGTTTCGGCCTCGTCGTACACCAGGGCCGCGCGGCCGGTCACCAGCACGCTCCACCCTGCCCGGGTGCCCTCGTCGTAGTAATCGGCCTCGAACGAGACCAGGTCCTGCTGCTCGGCTGCGGTCAGCTTCGATCCATGGGCGGCCAGGAAAACCACATCCTGGCCGTCGACGGCGTGGTTGACCGGCAGTATGACCACCTCGCCGTCCGCGCAGAAGCCGATCCGGCCCAGCGGGACCGACGAGAGCAGGTCCAGGCAGGTATCGAAGGCCAGCGTCTCCAGCCCGGCATGATCCATGGGGTTGCCGCGCGTCCCGGGGCTGCCCTGCTCCGGCAGGCGGGCGGAACCACTCTGATCTTCTGCCACATCACCCTCCGATCCGGAAGAGTCCTGATCCTGTGTCGGGGTGTGCTGCTAAGCGTTCCCCGTGGCCGGTTCCGGGGCACGGGGCCGAGGTCCCCGGCCGGCAGGGCTTTCGGCTCTGCGGGCCGCATAGGCTCCAGTAATGAGGGAGATGCTGCCCCTGTTCCCGCTCGGTACCGTCCTCTACCCGGGACTGCTGCTCCCGCTGAACATCTTCGAGGAGCGGTACCTGCGGCTCGTCCATGACCTGCTGGAGGGCCCGGAACCCCGGCGGTTCGGCGTTATCGCGATCCAGAAGGGCCGGGAAACCGGCGTGGACGGGATCTCGGCGCTGCACGAAATCGGCTGCACCGCGACGCTGCGCGAGGTCGCTGAGCAGGATGACGGCCGGTTCCACCTGGTGACCGTGGGCACCCAGCGGTTCCGGCTGACGTCGCTGGACGACTCGCGGCCATACCTGCAGGGCGAAGTGGAGCTGCTCGAGGAGATGGTCGGCGACGAGGCGGCCGCGGGGCTGGCCGCGCAGGCGGTGCAGCGCGGCTTCCGCGGGTATGTCGAGGCGCTGGCCGGCCAGGAAAGCGTCGAGGTCAGCGTCCCGGAGCTGCCGGACGAGCCGTTGCTGCTTTCCTACCTGGTGGCCGCCTCGATGATCCTCGACCTGCCGGCCCGCCAGCAGCTGCTGGCGGAGCCGGACGCTGAACGCCGGCTCGGAGCCGAGCGCGCGCTGCTGGCCCGGGAGACCACGATGCTCCGCTCGCTGACCTCCACGCCCGCCCCCGACCTGCGCAACACGCCCTACAACCCGAACTGAGCCGGTTACACCCGAACCGGGCCCGGCACTCGCTAGAGATACCGGGTGGTGAGAGTGGCCAGGGCCGGGCCCAGGGGAGCGTCGAGCGTCAGCATGGCCTGCGCGTCCCCGCGGGTCGCACCCTGGTTGATGATCGCGACGGGAATGCCGGCCTTGGCCGCGTGCCGGACGAAGCGGTATCCCGACATCACGGTCAGCGAAGAACCGAGGACCAGCACCGCCCGTGCCGCGCTGACCAGTGCGTAGCAGTCCGCGACCCGGCCCGGTGGCACGTTCTCGCCGAAGAAGATCACGTCAGGCTTCAGCGGGCCGCCGCAGCGCAGGCAGCCGACGACCTGGAACTGGTCCGTGGCCCGGTCGTCCAGTACCGCGTCACCGTCCGGGTTGACCAGCCGCACCCGGGCGTCCCAGGCGGGGTTCGCCGCGCGGAGCCGCTGATCCAGCTCGCCGCGCGGCGTCCGCTCACCGCAGCCGAGGCAGATGACCCGGCTGAGGCTGCCGTGCAACTCGATCACGTCCCGCGCGCCGGCCTGCTGGTGCAGCCCGTCCACGTTCTGCGTGATAATCCCGCTGAGCAGACCGCGCCGCTGCAGATCGGCGACCGCGTGATGCCCCTGGTTCGGGGCAGCCCGGGCGATATGCCGCCAGCCCAGGTGACTGCGCGCCCAGTACCGCTGCCGGGCCGCGGGAGCGCCGGTGAACGCCTGGTACGTCATCGGCTCAGCCCGCCTGGCCATGCCCGTCGGCCCCCGGTAGTCCGGGATGCCGGATTCGGTGGACAGGCCAGCGCCGCTCAGCACCACGACCCCGCCCGCCGCGACCAGTCCGGCAATTTCCCTGACGGAACCGGCCGGTCCTTCCGCCAGCCACGGTGCCGCGCCGGATGATCCCCGGGCGTCAGGGGCGGTCTGTGTCACGCTCCTATGCTGCACTATCTGTCCGGGGGGTCGCCCCCCCGGACAGGCGCCGCGCTATCCCTGGACTGGCTTGCCCAGCGGCACCCCCTTGCCGCCGGTGGCCAGCGAGGCCGCGCCGTAGAAGACGTACACCCCGACCGCGGCGAAGGCCAGCACGACGTAGCCGCCGGTCTTCAGCAGGCCGGTCGATGCCTCCTCGGTGCCCAGCAGGACCAGCAGCAGGGCCACGTCCACCAGCGCGAAGATCAGCGTGAAGGCGAGCGGAAGCCGCAGCGTGACCAGGGTGAGCACGACGACGATGACCAGCCAGGAGATCAGGAACAGCTCCTGGGTGGCGGCAGCGGCCAGGACAGTGATGCCGAACCAGCCGCGGATGAGCCCGAGCACGAGCACCGCGTAGCTCAGCCAGAACCCGGCAAAGATGCCGAAGATGCTGGCCACAGCGCTCTGGCCGATGGCCGCGCTCCAGATCGTGGCGATGAACAAGCCGATCGAGGTGGCCGCCAGGATGATAGGCAGGGAGGCGCCCACGGCAGTCGCCGGCACCACGCCCACCAGGACCAGGCCCAAGGCGACCGACCCAACGATGAATACCGGCAGGCCCAGCATGGACGGGTCCCCGGCCAGCGGGGCCAGCACCGGGACCGGGTCCCCCGCGATTTCTGTTTCTGTGGCAGGGGCGGTTCCGGAGTTACTGGCGGATGCGTCGAGATCGGTCATCGGCTGCTCCTTCGCAAGGGAACGCACGAGGCCGGCAAATTACGCGGGCCATTGCCCCATGCGTACCTCCGGGTGGTGCACGAGTGGTTCTCACTTTGAGCCAGCCTCGTCCACGAGCTTGCGTTTTTTGTCCTCCTGGGGTGAGTGCGCGGTGTGTGCCCGTCCTGGGCGGAGGGTGAGCCGGCATGCCAGTGGGGCGGATGTGCCATCGCCGGCCTGGCCCGGCGGCGTGCGGCGGCCCGCGCTCCGGCGGCTCCCGCTCCGGCTGCCCTGCCCGGCCGGAACGGGCTGCGCGGTGGGTACGTTGAGTGGTATGAGGACGTTGCAGATCAAGACTGCCCGGCTGGGCGATCCAGCCGCCGCGGGCAGCCGGGCCGGGATGGCCCGGTGACCGCGGACCCGTTCGCCGGCGCGGCCGACCTGGTCGCCCGGTCGGCCGCGGCCTACGCGTCGAGCATCCCCGAGCGCCCGGCTGACGAGGGTTTCTTCGGTCCTGGCAGCGTGGCCTGGCGGGTGAGTGCCGACCTGTCCAGCCCCGTGGCCGGGCTGCGGGCGCTGCTCATGCAGGCGCTGCACCCGCTGGCGATGGCCGGCGTGGACCAGCACAGCGACTGGCGCCAGGACCCGGTCGGCCGGCTCGCCGCCACCGGTGCGTACCTGGCCACCGTGACCTTCGGTGACCGGGCGTCAGCGGAGCGGGTCGCGGCCCGGGTGCGGCGCATCCACGAGCATGTCCGCGGGGTGGACACAGTCACGGGGCAGGCCTACGCGGCCGGGGATCCGGCGCTCCTGCTCTGGGTGCACGCCACGTTCGTGCACTCCGGGATCGTGGCTGCCGCGCTATTCGGGACGCCGCTCCCGGCCCCGGACGCCGACCGCTTCGTGGCCGAGATGGTGAGCGAGGCTGAGCTGGTGGGAGTCCCGCGCGAACTGGTCCCGGCCAGCCTGGGCGATCTCGAGGCTTACATCGAGTCGGTCCGTCCCGAGCTGCGCTGCACGCCCGCGGCCCGGGAGTCCATGGACTACCTGCTCGATCCGCCCGGGCTGGACGAGGACGTCGAGGAGATCTGGCGGGACGTGCGGGACGCGGCCGTGGGCGCGCTGCCCGCCTGGGCGCGTGAGATGTACGGGTATGACCCGCCGCCGCTGACCGGGGCACGCCGGGCCGAGATCCACCAGGCGCTCGGTGTGCTCGACACGGTGTTCCTCGCCGAGCCGGGTGTGCTCGAGGCCCGCCAGCGGATCGCGCTGCGGGCGCGTGCGGCGCGGCCCGCGTGAAGAAGCTGCTCGCCGCGATCTCGGTGCTCGCGGGCCTCGCCGCGCTGGCCGCGCTGGGCCGCCGGGTGGGGCGGCTGCGGCTGGTCCGCGGCCGGGCCGCGGCGCAGCTGGTGATCCGGGGCGGCCTGCGCTACGCGGGCAGCGCGCCACGCCTGTTCGCCTCGGCCGGTGAGCACCGCCAGCAGCTCCGCAACGACCTGGCCCTGCAGACCGCCGAGGACGTGGCCACCACCCTGGGCGCGATGAAGGGCGTCCTGATGAAGATCGGCCAGCTGGCCAGCTACGTGGACGACGGCCTGTCACCCGCCGTCCGCCGTACGCTGAGCCGGCTGCAGGACAGCGTCCCCCCGATGAGCGCGGAGCTTGCCGCCGGGGTCATCCGCGAGGAACTGGGCCTTCTGCCTGAGGTGGCGTTCGCCCGCTGGGATCCTGAGCCGATCGCGGCCGCGTCCATCGGGCAGGTGCACCGGGCCATCACCCACGACGGCCGGGCGGTCGCGGTCAAGGTGCAGTACCCGGGCATCGCCGAAACCATCGCGGCTGACCTGGGGAACGTGGCCCTGCTGCGCCGGATGCTGCGCATCACCGCGCCGGCCCAGGACGTGGACGGGCTTATCGAGGAACTGCGAGAGCGGGTCCTGGAGGAGCTGGACTACCGCCGGGAAGCGGAGAATCAGCGGCTGGTGGCGGCGTACTACGACGGCCATCCCACGATCTCGGTCCCGAAGATCATCGATGAGCTGTCCACCCGGCGCGTGGTGACGAGTGAGCTGGCTGACGGCGCGCGCTTCGCCGAAATGGCCCAGTGGTCCCAGCGGGAGCGGGACCTCGCCGCGGAGACCATCTACCGGTTCACCTTCCGCAGCCTGTATGACCTGCACGCGTTCAACGGCGACCCGCACCCCGGCAATTACCTGTTCCACGGCGGCGGGCGCGTCACGTTCCTCGACTTCGGCCTGGTCAAGCACTTCACCGCCGAGGAACTGCGGCCGCTGGTGGACATGGTCCGCTACCTGTGCGTGGAGCAGGACCCCGAAGGCTTCCGGGCCGGCATGGTCGACGCGGGTTTCCTGCGCCCGGACGCCCCGCTGAGCACCGGGGAGGTCGTCGAGCACATGGCCGTGTTCTACGACACCGTCCGCCGGCCGGGACTGCGGACCATCACCGGGGACTACGCGTCCGCCGTGGTGCGCCGCTTCTTCGACGTGCGCAGCCCGCTGGCCCAGTGGGTGAGCGTGCCGCGGTCCTACGTCATCCTGCAGCGCATCAACCTGGGTTTGTTCGCGATCCTGGGCGAGCTGACGGCCACGGCGGACTGGCGCGGCATCGCCGAGGAGATCTGGCCGTTCATCCAGGGGCCGCCGACGACACCGATGGGGGAGGCCGAGGCGTCGTGGCGGGCCGGACGGTCCCCGGAGGCTGAGCCGGTCGGCTGATTGCACACCGTGTGATCAGGTCGTTCCCTTGCGTGATACTACGTCCCGATCTGGCGTGACGTGTGCTTTCTTATCGAAGCTGAGTGGTCGGTGCGCCTGCGGCCGATAGCCGGGAGGTCCATAATTGTAGGGATGAAGCCAGCCCGCGCCGCGACCCGGCGTTACCTGCCAGGAAGTCCCTTCAACACCCCCCCGGTAGTCCGCCCGGTGAAGGAGTTCGCCGCGGGGGACCAGGTCACCCACGACCGCTACGGACTCGGCCGGGTCCTGTCCGCCGACGAGTCCGGCGTCTTCGTGGATTTCGGCACCCAGCAGGAGCGGGTCGCCGCCCCGTACACCAAGCTGACCAAGCTCTGACCCGCCCGGGCGCTCAGGGGCCGGTAGCCGGCTGATCCGCATTCGGCCAGACTGTCCGGGGCTGATCAGCCCCGGCCGGGTCGGCGTTCGCCGGCCCGGGGTGAGCAGGACCCGGGTGAGCGGGGCGGGCGGGTTCCGTGGCGGGGGGAACGCCCGGGGCTGCTGAGCCGGTACCGCCATCTGGCGGCTGCGTGCCGGACCCGGGGAACCTGCCTGCGTCGTGGATCGCGGCTGGCCAGGTCGCCAGCGCGAGAACGACCGGCCCGCGGACCCCTTCGATGGCCACGATCGTGCAGGCAACCGTGGCCGTGCCTGCCCCGACCTGAACCCAGCCCGCATCACGGGACGGGCCCAGCGTCACCGGGGTCCCGGCCGCCCGGCCCGCCGCCGCGAGGCAGGCGGTGATGGCACGCATCCTGGCCGCCACCCGGTCGGGTGGTTCCCCGGTCCGCTCGCGCAGCTGCCTGGACAGCTGCCCGGGATGGTTTTCGTTGCGGCTGCTGATCCGGCCGGGGAGGCTGTCCGCAGCGTCCGCGGGGCGCGGTACCACCGGTCTTTCCCGGCTGGCCGCCTGGCCAGCCGGGACGGACGCCCAGTAGCAGGCCACGGGCATGCTGGCCCGGGCGGTCAGCTGGAAGCCGGCCAGCGGGCCGAGCCCGGTGGACGCATCCAGCCAGGGCACGCCGTCCGCGCGCGGCTGCCGGCCGCGCCCCGGCTGGCCGCAGCTCACCGTGACCCGGAGCTCCGGGTCGAGGCCGAGCTCGGCGGCCCGGCCCTCCAGCGCCGCCGCGAGCAGCGTGGGGTGCCACGGCGCAGACGCCTCGAGCGGCCCCACGTCGCGCAGCCGCAGCCCGGACAGGGCCGCTGCGGTGCAACCGGCCGCGTCAACGGCGGTCACCCGCCATCCGCCGGACGGCCCGTCCTCCCGCTCCGCGCGGACCTGCACCGCCCCGCGGATTTCCGCGCCGGAGACCGTGAGCGCCTCGAACCCGGCAGGGAGCATCCGGCGGTGCGGGACGCAGGCCTGCAGCATGTGCATGATCGCGTCGTTCAGCCCCGGGCTGCCCAGCACGAGCGGGACGTCCGGGCCGGGATCACGGCTGGGCCCCGGAACCGCAAACCAGGGGCGGTCGTCGGCGCCGCGGACCAGGGCCGAGCACGACCGCGATGTCACCTCCGGCAGGAACGCGACCCGGCGGAACGGCCCGGCCTGGAAGAACACCGGGCCGTACAGGTCGGTCCCGTCCACGATCCCGCCCGCGGAGGCCACCGTCAGCCCGAGTCCCTGGCGGGTGCGCGGCTCAGCGGGCTGGCCCGGGCCCTGCGGGGCGTCCCCGAGCGGGAACAGCGCCCGGAAATGATCGACCTGGAAACCGCTGCCGGAGCAGCGCACCACGGTCTCGACGGCATCCGCCCGGCGGAGCGCGCAGATCCGCAGCGTGGTTTCCTGATCGCCGGGGAGCAGCACCACAGGGGCGTCCATACGGGTCCTGCCCAGCTGGCGCAGCGGCCGCCCGGCCAGCACCGAGGCTGCCTCGGCCATCGCCTCGAGCGCGATAGCCAGTGGCAGCACCATGAGCCCGTCGATGTGGTGATCGGCCAGGTAGGGGTCTGTCCGGGGGGAGATTCTCGTGTCGGCGACCAGTTCCACGCCGGGGTAGTACACCCGGGCCGATTCCAGGAGCCGGCCGCGGATCTCCGCGGGCCGGTCCGGCCCTTCCGCCTGTGTTCCGGGTGCCTGTGTTCCGGGTGCGAGTGTTCCAGGAGCGGGCGTCCCGGGGGCCAGGCGGCCGTGTATCGCCACCCGGCGCGGCGTGCCGCCGTCGGCCAGCAGGTCCAGCAGCAGGCGGCTCAGCTCGGACGCGGTGGCGTCGTCTGCGCCCGGCGGCCGGGGGCGGGCCGGGTCAGCGAGCCGGGCCTGGCCGCTCACGCCGTGGCCGGGCCAGTCCGCGTGCAAGATCCGGCAGCCGGGCAGGGTGGGCCGCAGCCGCCGGGCCTGCTCGGCCAGCGCGGAGGCGGCCAGGGCGCAGGCGCAGTTCCCGGCCCCGCCATAGCGGGCCGGGACCGAGCCGAGGGTGACCAGCGCCCGGAGCCCGGCCGCACTGACCGCACCCAGGACGTTGCTCAGCCCGTCCGCCTGCCCGGCGATCTGCGCGCCCAGATCGTCGCCGGACAGGCTGGCGCACTCCCGCTGCGGGCCGGTGCTGGCCACGTGCACGATCGCGGTGACCGGGCCGATCCGCTGCTCCGCACGGCCGATGGCCGTCCCGGCCTCGTCAGGATCGGACAGGTCAGCCGGCACGAAGCTCACGTTGGCGCCCGCGGCGCGCAGGCCGGCCAGCCCCAGGTCGAGGGCGGCTGTCTCACTGGCCCCGGCTGTCCCGGCTGTCCCGGCCAGGACTATCCGGGCGCCGCAGCCGGTCAGCAGCCGGGCGGCGGCCAGCAGGTCGCGGGTGGCGCCGCCACCGATCAGGACGACGTCGGCCGGGCCGAGGCGGTCCCCGCCCGCGGCCAGGGAACCCGTGTCGCCGGTCTGCTCGTCCCCGGCTTCCTGGTCCCCAGCTTCCTGGTCTCCGGTGGCGGCGAGCCGGGGCGCCGGGCCGCCGGCCACCATGAGCGGTTCGCGCGGCTCGCCCCTGCTGTCCAGCACCAGTTCCCGGAACTGGCCCGCCTCAGCCGCCGCGTACCGCTGCGCGGCGAGCAGCCCGGCCATGCTGTTCGCGGTGCGGATCAGCGTGATGCCCAGCGAGGGGTGCTCGGCGTGCAGGCTGGCGCAGAACCCGGCCAGCCCGGCGGCCGGGGTGATCATAACCAGCGTCCCGGCTGCTATCGCTTCCTGGGCCGCGGTCACCAGGGTGGCCGCGGCGTCGGGATCGGCCAGATCGCCGATCACGGCCAGCACCCCGGTGGCCGCGGGATCATCCTCGAACACCTCCGCAGCCATCCGGCCGAAGGGCTGCCGGGTCGTCGCGTACAGCTGCCAGGGCTCCTCGTCCACCGGCTGGACCGGGAACCGGGGGGCGCGCAGCTCCTCTGCGAAGCAGCGGACCCAGTGACCGACGCCCGGGATCGCGTCCGCATCCTCCGGGCGGTGCTGCGGATCCGGCCCGATTCCGGGTCCGGCCGGGCCGTCGGTGCCGGTGGCGGCGACGTCCGTCACGGATCCCGCCGTGCGGGCAGCATCCGTGGCCGCCGGGCCCGGCGGACGGGCCGGGACCGCGCCGGACGGGTCCCCCCCGCCCGGCGGCTGCCCCAGCCCGGCCAGCTCGGCGGTGGCCAGCGCGTAGGGGTTGGTGATGAGGACACGGTCCCGGCTGGTGTCGATGGGCCGCGACGGCCGGCCCGCCAGCAGGGGGCCGAGGGAGGCGATGGCCCCCGCGGCGAACAGGGCCGCGGCCGCGTCCTGCGCGGGCGGGCTGCCGGGCCCGGACGCCAGGCTCACCGCGGGTACCGTGCTGCACCCGGCGGCGAGGGCCGCCATCGCCTGCCCGGGGCCGGTGTCCAGGAGAAGATCAGCTTCCAGTTCCGCTTCGCCGAGCGCCTCGGCGAAGCGGACCGGGGAGGCCAGCTGATCGCACAGCAGCCCCGCGAGGCCGGCCGCGGATGTCAGTGGCTGGCCGGTGACCGTGGAGATGAGCGGCCTGCCAGGCGCCGCGAACGGCACTCCGGCGAGCACGCCGCGCAGCGCCGTGACCCGGTCCGCCATGGCCGGGGTGTGCAGCGCGCAGGGCACATCCAGGACATATGCCTGGATCCCCTCCTCCGCGGCCCGCCGCGCCACGTCGTGCACCGTCTCCGCCGGGCCGCCCAGGACATGGCAGCGCGGCCCGTGATACGCCGCGATGACGAGCTGGCCGTCCGGTTCCAGGGCGAGGGCCGAGTCCGCGTCGGCGGCCAGGCAGATCAGCGAGGTGCGGCGGCCGCCCGGCGTGGCGAGTACCGCGGCGCGCTGTGCCACCAGCCCGGCCGCCTCGGCCCCGGACAGGCTGCCCGCCCAGACCAGGCCGGTTATCTCGCCCACGCCGTGCCCCAGGGCAGCCGTGGCCCGCACCCCCAGGGTGTCCAGCCAGCGCAGCGCGGCCAGCGACGCCTCCAGGATCGACGGCTCGGGCCCCGGGCCCGGCCAGTCCTGTCCCGCGGCCGTGGTGGACGCCTCCCCGGGGAACAGCAGAACCACCCGCCCGGCGGCGCCGTCCGCGGCGAACAGACCGGGACGCGCGGCCAGCTGGCCTGCGCCCAGGCCGGGCAGCAGCCCCGCAGCCTCCCGGCTGAGCCGGGCCAGCTCGTCCTGGCTGGCCGTCACCAGCGCGACCCGGACCGGGCCGCTGGCGGCCTGACGGCCCAGCTGGCAGGCGAGGTCGCCGAGTTCGCTGTCGGACATCCCGGCGGCCAGCCGGGCCACCCCGGCCAGCTGCGCCGCCACCGTCTCACGGTCCGGGCCGCTGAACGCGAAGATCTCCGGGCGCGGCACGCCGGGCACCGACCACGAGCCGAGGGGGCGCCCGCCTGAACTGGGCCGGGACTGGCTGCCATCCGGGCCGGTGCCGGTGTGCTGCGGGAAGGCAGCCTGGTTCGGCTCGCGCCGCAGCACCACATGCACGTGGCTGCCCGCCGGGTCCAGGGAGCTGACCGCGGCCAGCCTCGTGCCGGGCGGCCACGCTTCGGCCGACCTGGGCACGCGCAGCAGCGCGCCTTCGCCCGCGAGGACGGGGTGCGGCCGGGCGCACCCGGTGATGGGCGGCAGAACCCCCGCGTTGACGGCCAGGGCCGCTTTGATCAGCCCGGCCGCGCCCGCGGCGGCTTTGGTGTGCCCGATGTTGGCCTTGACCGATCCGAGGACCGCCGGCGCTGCCGCGCCGGACCGGATCACGGTCAGCGCCGTGAGCTCGGCGAGGTCGTCGTCTGCGGTGCCGCGCCCGTCTCCCTCGATGAGCTGGATGTCGGCGGGGTCCACGCCCGCCCGGTTGTAGGCGCGCTCGAAGGCGAGCAGCTGGCTGTCGGGGTCGGCACTGGCCGTGTCGCGCTGACTGGGGGACGAGACGCCCCAGCCGACAATCTCCGCGTAGACGGGCATGTCAGCCGCCCTGGCGTCGGCGGACCGCATCAGGGCCAGCATCCCGCAGCCCTCACCGGGCAGGAACCCGGTCGGGCTGGCGTCGTAGATCCGCATCGTCCCGCTGGCCAGGACGCCCGCCCCGGCCAGGGCGCCGAGCTCGAACGGGTCGAGGCTGATGTCCACCCCGCCGGCCAGGACGAAGTCCAGTTCCCCCGCAGCGAGCAGGGTGGCCGCGCTGGCCACCGCGAGCAGGGACGAGGAATGGGCGGTGTCGACCGCATGGCCGCCGCCGCGGAAGCCGAAATAATGGCAGATCCGGCCGGCGATGGCACCGGGCTGGCTGCCGCCCAGCGTCTCGCTGCTGACCTGGGGTACCGCGGCGAAGGCCGCGCTGGCCTGGTCCAGGGCCAGGGCCCGCTCGGCGGGCGGGACATCCCCGGCAGCCAGCGCGGTCGTGAGCACGGCCCGGGCGAACGGCCACCTGCTGCTCAGCGCCGCCGCGCGGGACACCTCACCGGTCAGCGTGTTCCCGATGATCACGCCGGCCCGGTCCCGGGCGAGTCCCTGCCCGCCGGGGAAGCCGGCGTCCGCGAGCGCCCGGCCCGCGTTTTCCAGGGCCAGCCAGTGGGCCGGGTCCGAGGCCAGGAAGGTGCGCTCGTCGATGCCGAAGCCAGCCCGGTCGAACTCCCAACCCTCGAGGAGCGCCGCCCGGGGGGCAGATCCGGCGGCTGAGCCTGGCTGGACGGCCTCGCGGCCCGCGTCCGGGAAAGCGCCCAGCCGCCCGGGTGGCAGCCTGCCGGAACGCGCGCCGTCCAGCCAGGGCACTCTCGAAGAGGGCCAGCGGATCGTCAGCGTCCGGGAACCTGCAGGCTAGGCCGACGATGGCAATCGGTGTTGCGCTGCCACCCGGTGCGGTGCTCTCAGGCATGGGCGCAATCGGGTCCGCGATCGTATGCAACAGCCATTATCTCTTTCCTGGTCACGGGAACTCTTAATCATTCCCGCAACGTTCATTATTTCCCCGGAAAAACCGATCTTGCCGCAATTACCCGTCCCGCGGGCCCCCCGTGCGGGCGCCGGCCGCCGCTGGCTGTCACGGAAATATCCAGGCTGCCGGCCTGGCGGGAGGCCAGGTGCCCCCCGGCGGCCACGGGCGGGCGCGTCATGCCGGCGAAAGCGCCATCCGTCGAGGCGCACGCCGCCGTGACCGGGACGACCTTATTAACATTCGCTTCCACCGGTCAACACGAATGCGGGACATGCGATTTTGTGCGGCGGAGCGCATTTCACAATGGTATTTGGCGCTCCGGGCGCTAAAGGCCGGGTTGCCGGGTTCAGCGCCCGCGCGGCCCGTCCCGCCCCGGGCGGGGCATACTCGGGGGAGGGGGCGGGAACGGCCCGCGGCCTGGTCGCCCGCGTGCTGACGCCAGCGACATCCGCGTGCTGACGCCAGCGGCAAAGGTGGAGCGATGACTGACGGACTGGTGACCCTGCCGAGCAACTACCCGGTGACCGACACGATCGACCGGCTTAAGGACGCGGTCACGGGGGCCGGGCTGCAGGTCTTCGCCCGGGTGGACCACGCGGCGGGCGCTCGCGGGGCTGGCCTGGAGTTGCGGCCCACCGAGCTGCTGCTGTTCGGCAACGCGCGGGGTGGCACCCCGCTCATGCAGGACAAGCAGACCGCCGGGATCGACCTGCCGCTGAAGGCTCTCGCCTGGGCGGATGAGAGCGGGCAGACCTGGCTCAGCTACAACGACCCAGCCTGGATCGCCGAGCGTCACGGGCTGGGCGGCCCGAGCGCCGCCGCGGTGCAGACGCTGCGGGGGGCCATCGCGAAACTGGCCCACGCCGCCGCCGGCACCTGACGCCTGCGCCGCCTGAGGCCCGCGCCGCCACCTGAGGATGCGCCGCCACCTGAGGATGCGCCGCCGCCTGACGCCCGCGCCGGCGGCAGGGCCGGCCATCGTGCGCTACCCTTGGCGTATGCGTTCCGACCGGCTGCTCCTTACCTAGCCGCGCTGACTGACCCCGTCGTTGGCGCGGCTGCCCCTCGTGACCGGGGGGCTTTTCTGTTGCCGGAACCGGACCGACCAAGTGCTGAGGAAAACCATGACAGCCGCCGAGAGTGCTGAGCGGGCGCAACACTACGACCCCCGCGAGATCCAGGAAAAGTGGCAGGACCGCTGGGCCGCGATGGACCTGTTCCGGGCCAGCGATGACCCGGACGACCCCCGCCCGCGCACCTACCTGCTGGACATGTTCCCTTACCCCTCCGGCGACCTGCACATGGGCCACGCCGAGGCCTACGCCATCGCCGACGCCGTGGCCAGGTACTACTTCCAGCGTCACCACAATGTGCTGCATCCCATTGGCTGGGACGCGTTCGGGCTGCCCGCCGAGAACGCGGCGATCCGCAACAACACGCACCCCGCCGACTGGACGTACGCCAACATCGAGACGCAGGCCGCGTCCTTCCGGCGGTATGCGGTGTCCTTTGACTGGTCGCGGCGGCTGCAGACCTGCGACCCCGGCTACTACCGGTGGAACCAGTGGCTGTTCCTGCGCTTCTATGAGCGGGGCCTGGCGTACCGGAAGGACGGCTACGTCAACTGGTGCCCGCACGACCAGACCGTGCTGGCCAACGAGCAGGTGATCGCGGGCCGGTGCGAGCGGTGCGGGACCGAGGTCGTCCGCCGCGTGCTGACCCAGTGGTACTTCAAGATCACTGAGTATGCGGAGCGCCTGCTGGCCGACATGGCCCAGCTGGAAGGCCAGTGGCCGGACCGGGTGCTGCTGATGCAGCGGAACTGGATCGGCCGCTCCGAAGGGGCCGACATCCGCTTCGTGATTGAGGGCCGTGACGAGCCGGTCACCGTCTTCACGACCCGCCCGGACACGCTGTACGGGGCGACCTTCTTCGTGGTGGCGGCGGACGCGCCGCTGGCCGGGGAGATCTGCGCCCCGGAGCACCGCGGGGCCCTGCAGGACTACGTGGCGCAGGTGCGCAAGCTGACCGACATCGAGCGGCAGGCCACAGACCGCACGAAGACCGGCGTCTTCCTGGGCCGCTACGCGGTCAACCCGGTGAACGGCGAGCGGCTGCCGGTCTGGGCCGCGGACTACGTGCTGCCTGACTACGGCACTGGCGCGATCATGGCGGTTCCCGCACATGACCAGCGCGACCTGGACTTCGCGCGGGCCTTCGGGCTGCCCGTGCAGGTGGTCGTGGACACCGGTGAGCCGGATCCTGCGGAGACCGGGATCGCCACGCACGGCGACGGATCACTGATCAACTCCGGTCCGCTGGACGGGCTGGGCAAGGCCGACGCCATCGCCCGGATCACCACGATCATGGAAGGCGAGGGCCAGGGACGGGCGGCGGTCAACTACCGGCTGCGCGACTGGCTGCTGTCCCGGCAGCGGTTCTGGGGCACGCCCATCCCTATCGTGTATTGCGCGTCATGCGGCGAGGTGCCGGTGGCGGACGACCAGCTGCCGGTGGTCCTGCCCGACCTGCGCGGCCAGGACCTGGTCCCCAAGGGAGTCTCCCCGCTGGCGGCGGCCGAGGACTGGGTCAGCACCGAGTGCCCCAAGTGCGGCGGCCCCGCCCGGCGGGACACCGACACGATGGACACGTTCGTCGACTCCTCGTGGTACTTCCTGCGCTACTGCTCACCTCACTACGAGCACGGGCCGTTCGACGTGGCCGCGGTGCGCCGCTGGGCCCCGGTCGACCTGTACGTCGGCGGCGTCGAGCACGCCATCCTGCACCTGCTGTACAGCCGGTTCTTCGTCAAGGTGCTGCAGGACATGGGAATGGTGGACTTCGGCGAGCCCTTCACCAGGCTGCTGAACCAGGGCCAGGTCATCAACCGCGGCCGGGCCATGTCGAAGTCCCTGGGCAATGGGGTTGACCTGGGACAGCAACTGGCGGCGCACGGGGTTGACGCGGTCCGGCTGACGATGGTGTTCGCCAGCCCGCCTGAGGACGACATCGACTGGGCCGACATGAACCCCGAGGCCTCGGTGAAGTTCCTGGGCCGGGTCTGGCGGATCGCCGATGACATCTCGGCTGCGCCCGCGGCCGCGGGCGGCGGCCGGGCGCAGGCCGGCAGCAGCGCTGCCCAGGGTGACCTGGCCCTGCGCAAGGTCACGCACCATACCATCGACGAGGTCACCCGCCTGGTGGAGGCGTACCGGCTGAACGTCGCGGTGGCCCGGCTGATGGAACTGGCCAGCGCGACCCGGAAGGCGATCGACTCCGGCCCGGGTGCCGCCGATCCAGCGGTCCGGGAGGCGGCGGAGACGCTGACCGTGCTGCTGTCGCTGTTCGCGCCCTACACGGCCGAGGAGTGCTGGGCGCTGCTGGGCCATGAGCCTTCGGTGGCGCTGGCCGGCTGGCCGGCCGCGGACCCCGCGCTGCTGGTCGAGGACCTGGTGACCTGCGTCGTCCAGGTCGCCGGCAAGGTACGCGACCGCCTGGAGGTCCCGCCCGGCATCGGCGAGGACGAACTGCGCGACCTGGCCCTGGCCACTGCGGGGGTGGCCCGGGCGCTGGAGGGGCGGGCGGTCCAGAAGGTGATCGTCCGCGCGCCCCGGCTGGTCAACGTCGTACCTGGCTAGAACCAGCCGGGGAATCGCGCGTGTACGCGCGGGCCTGCAGCCGCGGGCGTCCCGCGTCAGACGCGGCGGAGCACCGCCACCACGCGGCCCAGGATCGCGGCCTCGTCTCCCGGTATCGGCGTGTACAGGGGGTTGTGCGGCATCAGCCAGACGTGCTCGCCGGAGCGCTTGAAGGTCTTCACCGTCGCCTCGCCATCGATCATGGCCGCCACGATGTCGCCGTTTTCCGCGACCGGCTGCTGCCGGACGACCACCCAGTCGCCGTCGGCGATCGCGGCGTTGATCATGGAATCGCCGACTACCTTCAGCAGGAACAGCGTCCCGTCGCCGACGATCTGCTTGGGCAGCGGGAAGATGTCCTCGATGGCCTCCTCGGCGAGGATCGGGCCACCGGCCGCGATCCGGCCGACCAGCGGCACATAGGCAGCTTCCTGCGACGCGATGTCCTGCGGCGCCTCGTCCTCGGTGTCGGGCTCGGGCCGGACCGCCGGGTGACCGGGCAGCCGGACCTCCACGGTCCTCGGCCGTCCCGCGTCACGCCGCAGGTATCCCTTGGCCTGCAGGGTGGAGAGCTGGTAGGAGACGCTGGACGTGCTGGTCAGCCCTACCGCCTCGCCGATCTCCCGCATCGACGGCGGGTAACCGCGCCGCTGCACCGAATCCCGGATGACCTGCAGTACCTTGCGCTGCCGCCAGGTGAGGACATGATCCGGATCGGGCCGGTCCGGCATCTCAGTGACCACCGCCGGCACGCTGCCCTTCGGCTTTCGCCCCGGCCGGCCTTTCGGTCTGGGCGCAGTATCTGTGCCACTCCCGCCCGGCGCACCCGCCGCGCCGTCGTCGTCTGAGCTGCTGTCCATCAACACTGACCTCCGGCTCTGGTGGCTGACCTCGTTGCAGACGGTAGCGCCTTCGCTTCAGGATCTCAAACATCTGTTCGATGGGGCGGAAAAGTGTCGTGCCGCGAAGCTGTCACGTATCTGCCTGGCTGCGCGGGTTCCGGTGCAGGTCGCAGGGTTCGCTGGGTCCTGGGGAGCCTAGCTGGGCCTGCTCTGGGAGCCGAAAATCTTTCCGGAGCCCGAGGCGTGTCGGGTTTCGCCCGGCGTGTCGCGTCCTGGCGCCCGAGTCTGGCTGCACAGGGTCTTATTCACCGTTTTCTACCTGGCCCGGGCAGCCGTCCACCAGGTGGTTACCGGCCCTGATGCTGTGGCCCTGGCTGACTTGCTGGTTGTTGCCGGAGATCGTCATCTTCGCGCTGGCGATGCTGGCGATGCTGGCGTCTGCCAGATCCCTGCCATCATCGGCGCGCTGCTCTCCGCCATCGGGATCGCCGGGATGGACCGCCTGGATCCCGGCCGGGCCAGCGCGGCATACAGGTAGCGCCGGGCGGGTCCCACCTGCCTGATGCATGGCACGGGTCCCACTGTCAGACCCTCGCGCTACACCTGTACCGTACAGTCATTCGATCGAAAGCACGGTCGATCGAACGGTTGTACGATAGAACGGTCATTCGATAGAGGAGGCTGGCATGAGCGTGATGAGCGCGGGCAAGAAGCCCAGAGCCCTGGTCCGCCCGCTCCGTGCTGGGAATTCTCGGACCGCCGGGCGAGCGGGTCAGGTCCGCCCCGGCGCGCCTGGCACGCCGGCGGCCCGCCCGGAAGCGCTGCGCGGTCCCGGCATGCCGCCGCCGCAGCCAGGCGCCGCGGTGCCGGCCCGGCCGCGGGGGGCCCGCAAATCGCCGGAGCGCCCGCGGCTGTGGGTGGTGCCGGACACGCCCGGGCTGGCCGGGAGCGCCCCCGTCCTACCCCGGCCGCGGGTGGCACCCGACGATCAGATCCCGGCCCGGCCTGCCGTCCCGTCGGCGGCTCCTGTTCCGGGCCGTCCACGGGTGCCCGGGCAGGCCGCGGCCCCCCTCCGGGAGCGGGCAGCCCGTCCCCGGCCCATGCCGTCCAGGGTGCCCGCGGGGCGGGTGCGGCACACCAGCCCCGCGGGGCGGGTGCGGCGCACCAGGCTGACCCGGCGCGGACGCCGGCTGGTCTGGGCCGGCGCCGTGCTGCTCCTCATGGCCGTGCTCACCCCGGTCCTGCTTGCACTGGCGTCGGGGGCCCAGGCGGCCAACCATGGCGTGCCGGCGTCCGCGGTCCGGGCGGGCGTGCGGCAGGTCGTGGTCAGGCCCGGCCAGTCGCTGTGGTCGATCGCGCTGAACGCGGAGCCGAAGGCCGACCCGCGGGTGGTCGTCCAGCAGATCATGGACTTCAACGCGCTGGGCACCCAGGTCGTGGTGCCCGGCGAGAGCCTCTGGGTGCCCAGGGGCTGAGGGTGGGTGACCGCGCGGGGCGGGGCTCCCTGTCCCAGGCCCGAACTGACGCGCCTGGCCTTCCCCGGCGGGGATTCCTGCGCGTCCCCCGGCTGGCCGCCGGCGGTTCACCGGAAAAACACGGAACCGGCGCGTGGGCGCTTGCGCAGCGCAGGGTTTCTGTTCTAGCGTGACCACAACATATAGTAGTTACAGCGCTGTAGTTCACATACAAGTTGTGGTGTCACGGCCTGTTACGGGCTCGGGTCGCCCTGGGGAGGTGATCGCATGTTCTGCCCGTACTGCAAGAACGCGGAGAGCCGTGTCATCGACAGCAGGACCGCCGATGACGGCGCTGCGATCCGCCGCCGCAGGTCGTGCCCGTCGTGCGGACGGCGTTTCACCACGCAGGAGACAGTCATCCTGATGGTGGGCAAGCGCAGCGGGACGACCGAGCCGTTCACCCGCGAGAAGATCGTCCGGGGGGTCCGCCGGGCCTGCCAGGGCAGGCCGGTTACCGAGGACCAGCTGGCGATCCTGGCCCAGCAGGTCGAGGACACGATCCGGGCGCGTGGCGCGGGCGAGGTCGCCTCCCACGAGGTGGGCCTGGCCATCCTCGGGCCGCTCCGTGATCTGGACGAGGTGGCCTATCTGCGGTTCGCCTCGGTCTACCGGGGGTTTGAGTCGCTCGCTGACTTCGAGGAAGAGATTTCCGCGCTGCGCACGGCGCGGCAGGAGGCGGGCGCGCTGGTGCCGTCCTCCTGACCAGCAGGTGAGTTCGGAGTTCGGGTTCGCACTACTACATACGACGGATGGGCCTGGCCGGGCCCGCGTGGGGTCCGTGGGACCCCGGAAGGGGGAATGACATGACGGAGACGGTGAGCGGATCTGCGCCTCGCGGGGGCAAGGGTTCGCGCAAGGGGCTGACGATCGGGCGGATTCACACCCGGCAGGGCGTGCACCCGTACGACGAGGTCACCTGGGAACGCCGCGACGTCGTCATGACCAACTGGCGGGACGGCACCGTCAACTTCGAGCAGCGTGGTGTCGAATTCCCCGACTTCTGGTCCGTCAACGCCGCCAACATCGTCACGACCAAGTATTTCCGTGGCGCGGTCGGCACCCCCGAGCGGGAGTGGAGCCTCAAGCAGCTGGTTGACCGGGTGGTCGGGAAGTACGTGGCGGCCGGCCGGGAGAACGGGTACTTCGCCAGCCCGCAGGACGCCGAGATCTTCGACCACGAGCTCACCTACGCGCTCATCCACCAGATCTTCGCCTTCAACTCGCCAGTCTGGTTCAACGTCGGGACCAACTCCCCGCAGCAGGTGAGCGCGTGTTTCATCCTGGCGGTTGACGACACGATGGACTCGATCCTGGACTGGTACAAGGAGGAGGGGCTGATCTTCAAGGGCGGCTCCGGTGCCGGGGTCAACCTGTCCAGGATCCGGTCATCCAGGGAACTGCTGTCTTCCGGGGGCACGGCCAGCGGGCCAGTCTCCTTCATGCGCGGTGCGGACGCGTCGGCCGGCACCATCAAGTCCGGCGGGGCCACCCGGCGGGCCGCGAAGATGGTCGTCCTCGACGTCGATCACCCCGACGTGGAGGAGTTCATCGAGACCAAGATGCGCGAGGAGGAGAAGGTCCGGGTCCTCCGCGACGCCGGGTTCGACATGGACCTGGGCGGCAAGGACATCGCGAGTGTCCAGTACCAGAACGCCAATAACTCGGTCCGGGTCTCCGACGAGTTCATGCGCGCGGTCGAGCGGGACGGCAAGTTCGACCTGGCCGCGCGGCTGACCGGGGAAACGGTCGAGACGGTGGACGCCCGCGCCCTGTTCCGCAAGATGGCCCAGGCGGCCTGGGCCTGCGCAGACCCGGGAATCCAGTACGACGGCACGATCAACGACTGGCACACCACCCCGGAATCGGGCCGCATCACCGCCAGCAACCCGTGCAGCGAATATGTCCACCTGGACAACTCGTCGTGCAACCTCGCCAGCATCAACCTGCTGAAGTTCCTCCGGGAGGACGACACCTTCGCGGTGGAGAAGTTCCGGCAGATCACCGAGCTGATCATCACGGCCATGGACATCTCCATCTGCTTCGCGGACTTCCCGACCGAGAAGATCACCGAGACCACCCGGGCCTACCGGCAGCTGGGCATCGGCTACGCCAACCTGGGCGCCCTGCTCATGGCGACCGGCCACGCCTACGACTCCGATGGCGGCCGGGCTATCGCGGCCGCCATCACCTCCCTGATGACAGGGACGGCCTACCGCCGGTCCGCGGAGCTCGCGGCGGTGGTCGGGCCATACGACGGCTACGAGCGGAACGCGACCGCGCACAAGCGGGTGATGCGCAAGCACGCCGAGGCCAGCCACCGGATCAAGGCGCTGGGCGGGATGGACGAAGAGATCCTGGCGGCGGCGAATAAGGCGTGGGAGAAATGCGTCACGCTGGGTGAGAAGAACGGCTACCGGAACGCGCAGGCATCGCTGCTCGCGCCAACCGGCTGCCTCACCGGGGACACCCTGGTCACCACGGATCGCGGACTGGTCCGGCTCGCAGAGCTGGGCGATGCCTATGGGGACCGCTGGCAGGACATTGACCTGGTGGTCTCCACAGATGAGGGGCCACGTCGCGCCACGAAGTTCTTCGTGAATGGCGAGGAGCCCACCCGGGCGATCCGCACCGAGGGTGGATACGCCATCCAGGGCACCCTGACCCACCGGGTCAAGATCGTCGATGCGCAGTCCGGTGCCTGGGAGTGGAAGCGACTTGCCGACATTGCCCCCGGGGACCTGCTGCCGCTGCAGATGGGAGGCCTCCCCGGCGGCCCGCGGCGCGTTCCGCTGCCCGTGCTTGATCAGGCCTACTACGTCGGCGACAGGAACCTGCAGGTGCCCGGTGAAGTGACCGCGGACCTGGCCGAGCTGGCCGGGTACTTCATGGGCGATGGCAGCCTGCACGCGAAGGGCATCCGGCTGTGTGTCGCCGACAGCGACCTGGACGTCGCGGAACGGCTGGGCGTGCTCAGCAAGGAACTGTTCGGCCTGGCTCCCGTGGTCACCCAGCAGCAGGGATACCAGGAGGTAATGCTGCAGTCCGTGCGGCTGTCCCGGTGGTGGCAAGCGGCGGGCTTCGCCAAGACCCTGCCGGAGGCTGACCATGCCGGTAAGGGATGGGTTCCCCGGGTTCCGTCCGCGATCCTGGAGGCCGGCGACCCTGGCGTGTACGCAGCGTTCCTGCGCGGGTTGTTCGAAGCCGACGGGACCGTCGCGGACGGCGTGCCGAGCATCTCTACGGCGCATGAGTCCTTCGCTGCCGAAACGCGCACCCTGCTGCTCGCCCTTGGCCTGGCCACAACCACCAGAAGGACTACCAGCGGCTGGGGCGGCGACATCCTGCAGGTCCGGCTGCGTAATGTTGATCACGCACTGAACTTCGATGAGATGATCGGCTTCATCGGCGAGCGCAAGTCAAAGCTGATGGTGGCCCTGGAGCCAGATCGCTCCGCCAAGAAGGATCACGTTTACCTGCCCGGCAATGGCTGGATGAGCCTGGTCCCGGCCGGGCACGCCGCACGCGGCGCGGTGATGCAGTCCCTGAGGAAGACGGGCGGGGTCCCCCGGATGCTGGCCCGCCGGCTGTTCGAAGAGACCCTCGATCCGCGGCTCGGGCAGGCGCTCGCCTACCTCTTCGAGCGCGTGGCAAGTAACGAAGACGGCGGCATCCAGCCCACGTATGACCTGTCGGTCCCGGATAACGTGACCTACGTGGCCAATGGCATGGTGAGTCACAACACCATCGGCCTGATGATGGACTGCGACACTACCGGCGTCGAGCCCGACCTCGCCCTGGTCAAGTTCAAGAAGCTGGTCGGCGGCGGCTCGATGCAGATTGTCAACCAGACGGTGCCGCGCGCCCTGGGGAACCTGGGCTACCAGCCGGAGCAGGCGGAGGCGATCGTCGAGTACATCGCCGAGCACGGCCATGTCGTCGATGCGCCCGGTCTCAGGCCAGAGCACTACGAGGTCTTCGACTGCGCCATGGGCGAGCGGTCTATTGGCCCTATGGGCCACGTGCGGATGATGGCTGCGGTACAGCCCGCGCTCTCCGGCGCCATCTCGAAGTGCGTGACCGGAGAGACGCTCGTTCCCTCGTCCGAAGGCCTCGTCCGGATGGCAAGCCTGCACCGGAACGAGGCGGAGGACACCTTCCGGCCGGAACATCTGGTTATCTCGTCTCTGGACGGGGACCGGAAGACCGACGCCTTCTACTACGGCGGTGTCCGGCCGGTACGGCGGGTCGCTCTCCGGTCGGGACACTCTGTCACGGGAACGCTTCCGCACCGGCTGCTTGTTGCTGGCCACGGTACGGTGGAGTGGAAGACCCTGGCGGAGATCCAGCCGGGCGACCACGTCGCCATTCAGTATGGTGCCGAGCTCTGGGCTGCCACCCCGGCAAGCCTGCGCGACATCCGTATATCCAAGCCATACGGCAGCCGGAAGCCCGTGGTGCTCCCGGAGGAGATGACCGCCGAGCTTGCCTTTCTCCTCGGGACATATGCCGCTGAAGGGCACACGACTCGCAGCAACTGGACCATCACGATCACCAATTCGGTGCCGGAGGTCCTGGAGCAGGTCCGGGATGCCTGGCAGAACGTGTTCGGGCTGGCTGCCCGGATCACCGAGCAGCCGGGCAAGTGCCCGGGAGTGGTCGTTTCGTCCAAGTGCGTTGTGGAGTTCATGGCTGCACTCGGGTGCGGGTCCCGTTCCTCGGACAAGCGCATCCCCGATGCGGTGCTCCGCTCGCCCCGCGAGATGGTGCTGGCGTTCCTGCAGGGCCTCGCTCTCGATGCGTACGTGGTGACCGGGAACGCGGCTAAATGGGCAATCTGCCTCGATAGCGCGCCGTTGCTGGATGACCTGCAGGCGGTCATGACGAACCTCGGCGTCGTGCACAGCCGGATCGCCAAGTACAACAAGGAATACGACAAGAGCTACGACGAGGTGTCCGCCGCGGGCCTACAGGGACAGCTCATGTGCAGCCTTGTTCCCTTCCCCGAGCCTGACAAGGCAGAGCGGGCAGCGCGCTACCTGGCCCGGCGCTGCTCCGCCGGCACGTCAGACGTCGTGCCCGGGATAAGCGGCCGGGATCTGTACGACCTGATCCCAGCGGGAGTGCGTGGCAGCCTAACTGACCCCGGCTGGCGGGCCACGTTCGGATTCCTGCTCGATCCGCGCGCGCAGCACGTTATCCGGAGGACGCTTGAGCGCGTGTCCACCCTGCCTGGAGTGAAGCTGCCCGCCTGGCTGCGCCAGATTATTGATGGCAACCTGCACTTCTCCCCAGTGGTCTCGGTGGCGGACCAGGGGGAGGCCGAAGTGTACGACCTCTCCGTTCCGGACAAACATGCGTTTGTCGCGAACGGGATCGTCAACCACAACACGGTCAACCTGCCTGAGTCGGCCACGGTCGAGGACATCGAGTCCATCTACACAGAAGGCTGGAAGCTCGGGCTCAAGGCCCTGGCCGTCTACCGGGACAACTGCAAGGTGGGCCAGCCGCTGTCCGACGCCCGGAAGAAGCCGGCCGCCGCGGCGGCCGAGCCCGCGGCCACGCCGCACGAGGTCCGGCCGGTGCGCAGGCGGCTGCCGAAGAACCGCACCGCGTCGGTGACCAGCTTCTCCGTGGCCGGCGCCGAAGGTTACATGACCGCGTCCAAGTACCCGGATGACGGCGTGGGCGAGCTCTTCCTGAAGCTCGGCAAGCAGGGGTCCACCCTGGCAGGCGTGATGGACGCGTTCTCGATGGCGATCTCCATCAGCCTCCAGTACGGGGTGCCGCTGGAGAAGTGGGTGGAGAAGTTCACCAACATGCGCTTCGAGCCGGCCGGGATCACCGACGACCCGGACATCCGGATCGCCAGCTCGGTCCTGGACTACGTGTTCCGCCGGCTCGCCCTGGATCACCTGCCCTACGAGACCCGCGCCGACATGGGCATCCTGTCCGCCAGCGAGCGGACCGCCCAGCTGGCCAGTGAAGACCCCACGGCCCTGGCCGAAGAACAGGATCCTGGGGAGATGGCCCAGTCGGCGCCGGTCGAGCGGCCCCAGGGCCGCGCCGAGGAGCCGCCGGAACCGGCCGGGCCCGCCGCGCCGCACCAGCCGCACAGCTCCACCGAGCTGATCGAGGCGCAGCAGGGCCGTACCGCGGACGCCCCGCTGTGCCTGACCTGCGGCACCAAGATGCGGCCGGCTGGCAGCTGCTACGTCTGTGAAGGCTGCGGCGCCACCAGCGGCTGCAGCTAGAACTGGGCGGCATTGCATCAGATGCCAAAAGGCGAGTGAGCTGGCTGGCTATGCAGAAGGTGCTGGGCTGGCCCGGGCGACCGGGCCCGGGCCAGCCGAAGGCAAAGTTGTGTTGCCGGCCTGGGCAGGCCAGGCGCAGTCGCTGCACTGCACCAGGGAAGTCCTAGCCAGCGCCGGTGTCCTGCCGGCCCGCAACGAGCACCCAGAGCGCCTGGCACCCTGGCTGGAGCATCTGCTGAAGGACAGGCCAGGCGGCCACGCCCGGCTGGCCTGTCCTTCGCGCACTGGTTCGTCCTGCGACGCGCCCGGCGGGCTGCTGCTCGCCGGGCCCACGGCCGGGGATCAGCCGACTTCGCGTGGCTGGCTCGGCGGCGACGAGCGCCAGGTGCCCCGGCGGTGGGAAGCCGCCTCCCCGGCGGCTCACGCCTGGCAGATCCGCACCCCGGTGCGGCTGGCGTACGCCGAGACGGGCGCACTCGCCTCGCAGGGGCGAGCCTGGCGGCGCGCGCTGAGCGCCGCGCGCTGAGCGCCGCAGGCGTCCCGAACGAGCTGATCCTGGTGCCCGGCGCGACCATGTCTTTGCTCCGGGCCGGCCCAGCACTGTCTTCGCCACGCCGTGACCAGCTGGTGGGAGCGCCATCGCTGATGGCAGCCCGGGAAGCACCGGCAGCCTGGGAGGCACTGGCAGCCCGGGAGCCGCGCAGGCGGGCCGGGTGGCGTCCGGGCAGCCGGGAACATGCCACCCTCGGGCCAGGCCCGCCGTGAGCACATTACAGATCGGTGATTTGGCGGCCGTCCAGCGGGCAGTGCGGCCGTGAGGCAGGCACGCTTGGGACGGCGAGAGGGCGGCCTGGCGCCCCGTGCGACAGGCATGACACCTGCGCGGTGTGCGGTCTCCGCCAGCCTCCCGCCCGCAACCGCGGGCCGGTGAACCAGGCGGGCGTGACATCCGTTAGACGCATGGGCCTGTAGCCCGCAAATTTCCAGGAGTCCGGGGCACCGCATCCCGCCCCGGGCGCCCATGCCGCGCGGCCAGGGGGCCGGCCCGAGGAGGAATGCGATGGCTGTGAAGGTGATCTCCGGCGGCGGCCTGGCCGCGCAGTCCCGCTGGCAACCGCTCCGGGTGACCGCTCCCGCTGGCCAGCAGGTGGTCTGGGTCTACGCCATCACCGACGAGCTGGGCCCGCGCCAGTTCGCTGGCCTCGCCGGGGTCGGCGGCGAGCGGGTGCGGGTCGTGGCCGAGGCCGGCCTGACGGCGGTCGTGGGGTCGGTCGAGGCCCGGGCCTTCGGCGAGGATGCCCTGGCCAGCCTGCTGGGCGGCCTGGACAGCATCGAGCGGGTCGGCCGCGCGCACCATCAGGTCATCGCCCGGGCCGCCGCAGGCGGCGGCCCTGTCCTGCCGCTCCGGCTGGCCACCGTCTACCCCGACGACGACACGGTCCGTGCCCTGCTGGCCAGGCGCCTCGGTGAGTTCGCCGGCCTGCTGGCCCGCTTCCGGGACACGGTGGAGTGGGGTGTGCAGGTTTACGCCCCGGTCGATCAGCAGGATGGGGCCGTCACGCTTGCGGACACGATCGACTGGGTGCTCACGGACATCGCCGACGCGTCCCAGCGCCAGCCGGCCGAGGACCCGCGCTACGCCCGGGGCCCGGAGCACATGGTCCTCAACGCCGCCTATCTCCTGCGGCGGGAGCGCGCCGCCGAGTTCGTGGCCGCCGCGCAGGCGCTGGCCGGGGGCCGGGCCGGGGTGCGGGCGGACGTGAACGGGCCCTGGCCACCGTACTCATTCGTGGACCAGCTCGACGCCTGACCGGGAGCCAGGGGCGGTCGGCAGGCACCGGGACAGGAGCGCTCAGCGACGCGGTCGTTTCGCTGGGAGACTGGCCGGTCCGGCCTCGTGTCTTACTTAGCAGGTTCCTCGCAGCATGAACGACCAGGTCAGGAGCTTTCCCGTGTCTCTTGCGGGAGTGCCGTAAAGGCGTTACCCGCGAAGTGGCCATTACCCTGGCAAGGGCGGCGCGCGGCCGGAGCGCTGGCCCAGCAGGGCTACGGAGTGCGCCGGCGCGGCGGAGTCTGGCCTGGCCATTCTCTGCCGGTATCTGGTTGTGTGTCGCTGTAAGCGCGTGGTAAGCGCTATACAAGGAACGGCACGAGGGAGCAAGATGCGGCCGGTGGACAGATCCCTGCCTGGCAGGCGAATGGCCCAGGAAGGGCTGGCGCGGGTGCGCCAGGCTGCCCGCTCGGCCTCGCTGCCGGTGAAGATCTTGCTGGTCCTGGCCGCTGTGGTCATCGTCGTGCTGGCCCTGAGCCTGGGCGCCCGGTTCTGGGATCTGCTCGTGGTTGCCGCCCTGGTGTACGGTCCCGTCGCGATCTGGCGGGGCCACAGGTCGTGGCTGGCGTCGGTGTTCGTCGCCGGCTGGGGCCTGGTGGCGGTCCTGGCCATCGCGGCCGTGGCCGGCCGGCTCAGCTCCGGCATCGTGCCGTTGCTGCTGCTGCCGTGTGCGGCGGTGGCCGTCTCGCATCTGCGGGTGCTGTCCCGGCGTTACGTGCCCTGCCGGACGGTGGCCGTGACCCAGCTGTGGGCCCTGCCGCCGGGTCTGCTGGCCTGGTGGCTGGCGCCCGGCCGGCTGGTGATCAGTTACGCCATCACCTGGGTGCTCGGCCTGAGCGTGATCGCCTGGAGGATAGGCAAGTCGCAGCAGGAGGCCAGGGCGCTCAGCCGTCAGCAGGGCCGGTCCAGCGCGCTCGCCGCCCCTCGCCGGCCCGGCGGTCCCGCGACGGCGGCCCGGCCCGCGGGCCGGCCTCCGGCCGCGGCGGGCGCCCGGCAGCCCCGGGCCGCTGACGTGTCGCGGGTGGTGCAGACGGCCGAAGGGTCGGTACGCCCGGCCGACGGTGCGGTGGCCCGCGACCGGGCCGGCGGCGACCACCACCCACCGGAGATCACGGTCGCGCAGGCCATGGCTGAGCTCGACAACATGATCGGCCTTTCCTCGGTCAAGGACCAGATCCGGCAGATCACCGCGTCCGTCGAGGCCGCGCGCCGCCGGGTGATGGCGGGCTACGGGGCGGAAAAGCCCATGCAGCACTTTGTCTTCCTGGGGCCGCCGGGCACCGGGAAGACCTCGGTCGCCCGGATCGTGGCAAAGATCTTTTACGCGTTCGGCTTGCTGGACACCCCGCTGGTGGTGGAGGCGCAGCGTGCTGACCTGGTGGGGGAGTACCTCGGCGCCACGGCGATCAAGACGAACGAGCTGGTGACCAGCGCGCTCGGCGGGGTCCTGTTCATCGACGAGGCGTACAGCCTGGTCAATGACAGTGAAGGGCAGGGCGACAGGTTCGGCCACGAGGCGATCCAGGCGCTGCTCAAGCGGGCCGAGGACGACCGGACCGAGCTCATCATCATCCTGGCCGGGTACGAGAAGCAGATGGAGGGATTCCTGGCCAGCAACCCGGGCCTTAACTCCCGCTTCGGGCTGCGGGTGAAGTTTCCCACCTACTCACCCGCTGAGCTGATGGCCCTGGCCGAGCTCTACCTGCAGCAGCGGGGGGAGATCCTCGAGCCCGACGCGCACCCCGCGCTGTGGCGGATGATGGAGGACGTGGGCCGCCGCAGGCTCGCCGACGAGCTCGGCAACGGGCGGTTCGTGCGCAGCCTGCTCGAGAAGGCGGGACGCGCCCGGGACGTCCGGATCATGACCGACGGTGCGGAGCCCTCGCCCGCCGAGCTGGTCACCCTGGAGGCGTCCGACCTGGAGCAGGCCGGGTCCGAGCTCACCGCCCGGTTCCGTGGCTACAGCCAGGCACCCACCCTGGAAAGCGCGCTCGCCGAGCTGGACGAGCTGGTCGGCCTGGAGCCGGTCAAGCGTCAGGTACACGAGATCGCAGCCCAGCTGAGGGTGGCCCGGCTGCGGGAACGGCAGGGGCTGTCCAGCCAGCCGCCGGTCCGGCATTTCGTGTTCACGGGCCCGCCCGGCACGGGCAAGACCACGGTGGCGAGGATCCTCGGCCGCATCTTCACCGCCCTGGGGCTGCTGGTCCGTCCGGAGGTGGTCGAGGCTCACCGGGCGGACCTGGTCGGGGAGCACCTGGGCTCCACGGCCATCAAGACCGGGAAGCTGATCGACTCGGCGCTCGGCGGGGTCTTGTTCATCGACGAGGCCTACTCGCTGTACAACGCGGGCTACTCGGGTGGTGACGCCTACGGCTCCGAGGCCGTGGCCACGCTGCTGAAGCGGGCCGAGGACGACCGTGAGCGGCTTGTCATCGTGCTGGCAGGCTATCCGGCGGACATGGACCGGTTCCTGCGCAGCAACCCCGGGCTCGCCTCCCGGTTCAGTGTGCGGATCGGGTTCCCCAGCTACTCACCCGACGAGCTCTGCAAGATCGCCGGCGTGATCGCGGAGCAGCACGGAGACATCTTCGAGCCCGACGCGCTGCCGGTCCTCGGCGAGATCTTCAGCGCGGCGGCCGCGCGCGGCCAGATCGACGAGCTGGGCAACGGCCGGTTCGCGCGCAGCCTGTTCGAGCGGGCCTGCGCGGCGCGGGACCTGCGGGTCGCGGATCTCGACGAGGACGCGAGCGCCGCCGACCTCACCACGGTGTCCGCGGCCGACCTGTACGGCGCATTCCGCGAGCTGGGTGGTCCCCGGCCGGGATGAGCCCGGCCGCCGCGGCTCAGGCCACCCGGGCCCGCGCCTAGCCGCCCAGCCGGTCAGCCGGTCGGGCGGCCGGGCTGTCAGCCGGCCGCGGTGGGCGGCAGGTCGCGGAGCGCGGCGATCAGGCTGGCCTGGTCACCCGCGGCGTCCCGGATCACGTACATCAGCGTGTGCAGCACCGCGTGCCGGTCCTCGCCGCGGTCCAGCAGCCGCTGGGCGGCCTCCCACAGTTCGGGCGGGTCGCCCCGCCACAGCCGGTCTGCCAGCGTGAGGTGCCGGTCGATGTGCAGCGGGCCGCTGGGCCGCCCGTTCGCGTCGTTGTGGTCGGCGGCCAGCAGCGTGCGCCGGTCGGTCTCCTCGGCCGGATCCAGCCCGGCCAGGTCGACGCCGCCGAACATGCCGCGCAGCACGGGGAAGGCGAACGCCCGGCGGGGCAGCGCCTCTAGGTCGTCGTCTGGCAGCAGCCGGGACACCAGCGCCGCGTCCAGGCCGAATGTCGTCGGATCCCGGTAAACCTGGGCGAACGTGCCCATGGAGTCGAAGACCGCGTCCAGGGTCTCGGCGATCATCTCGGCGGGCAGCCCCTGGCGCCGGCCCGCCCAGCGCACCCACGCGGCCAGCACGTGCGGCATCGCGTGCTGCTCGGCGGACAGCAGGAGCACCTTGCGCGGCAGCCAGTCGAGCAGGAACGTGGCGACCTTCGCCGGGCTCATCCGCAGCGGCCGCCCGAAGTCACGGTCGCAGCCGTAGTCGATGATGTGATCCGCGCAGCGGCTGGCCGCACGCGTATCGGACAGGTCTTCTGCCTCGTCCGAGGCCAGGAACTCGGCCACCAGCATGGCCTGCCGGTCCCGGGTCCAGGCGTGCCGCCGGGCGGTAGCCGCGCCCCAGCCCGACCCGTGCCCCATGCCCCAGGGGGCAGGCCCGGCCCCGGCCCCGATGCCGGCCCCGGCCCCAACGCCAGCCCCGATGCCGGCCCCGGGCCCAACGCCAGCCCCGGTCCTGGCCGCGGTGCCGTTCCCGGTCCCGATGACGGCCCTGTTCCCGGCCGCGGGTCGGCGGGTCCCGTTGCGCGCACCGTGACCGGGGCGGGCGGGCGGCAGCGTCCGGATCCGGGCCCGGATGAACGCGTGATAGGACGCGAACGAGTCGCTCGGCGGCGTCCCCGGGCCTGCTTCGGTCACGGCCAGGGCCGTCTCCAGCAGGCGCCGCGCCTGGGAGGCTTCCACCTGGCTGAACGCGGCCCGCGGGGGGCGCCCGCCGTCCCCCTCCCCGGCCGCCCGGCAGCGCTCGAGCAGGCGGTCCACCTGCGAGGTCACCCAGCCGTCGCGGAGCATCCCGCCCCCGTTGTAGTCGACGACCATGACCAGGGCATGGGGTTCATCCCCGGCGTAGCTGTACACGCAGACGAGCTCGTCACGGTCCCCGAACGCGTCCGAGTTCACGTAGCATTCGCCCGCCGTTACCGCGCCCACGTGCTCGGCCCATGGCGGGCGGACCACGCCGTGCTCCATGAGGGCTAGCGCGGCGGTCTCCGCCTGCATGGCCTGCCGGGGCGTGCCCAGGCAGGCGATGCCCGACAGCAGGGCCAGCGCGGCCGGGCTGCGCTGCTGCGCCGCGTAGCTCACCAGCCCTTCGCCGACCAGTTCCTCGACGTCGCCGTGTGAGTCGCGCGGAGGACGCTCTCCCCACCAGGTGCCGAGCAGCTCACTGACCATCAGCTCGGCATCCAGCGGGCTGCGGACGGCCAGCAGCTCACGGGCAGCCCGGAGCATCTCGGCGAACAGCGCGTTGGGTGGGGCGGCACCGGGGAGCACCGAGCGGGTCCCCTTCCCTCGGCCTGGGTAGCCCGGCCCGCCGGGGGGCTCTCGTCGTCGGCTTTGCGGGCTCACATGGACAGCTTTCCAGATTCTCGCGGCGCCGTGCCACGTCCGCGCCGGATGGTGGCCATGTTTCCGCGTGTGGCAGATATTACGGGCATCCGGGACGGCCGGCGCCGGACATTCGGGGCATCAGGTAGCTCATCATCAATGCAATTCCGGGCGCCGGTGCCAGGTTACGGGGTACCCGGCGGGGGCCGCGGGCACGCTGTCACTTCTTTCCGCAAGAACCAGGTCGCCGTGATGCCCTCGACGCGGCACGATATCGCCTAGGATGTGGGAAGCTCGCCTGCGTGGCCACTGTGGGTGCTCGGTAACGGAACGGGGCCGTACCCATGGGGGTGCCGCCGTGCTTGTGCGTTCACTGGCTGGCGTCGTCGCTAGCCTGCTTGTGTCCGCAGTGAGCGGGAAGGAGCCGTTGCATGGCCCAAGCGGCGGGACTTGAGCGCAGCGGGACTGGAGTGCGGCGATGAGCACTGATACCTCCGTGCCCCAGCCCCGGGTCTCCGGGTTGGACGTGTCTGACTCGGCCTTGCTCGCGACCCTGCTGCGCGAGGCCCCTATCGGCTTCGCCTTTTTCGGGCCCGACCTGCGCGTCCGCCGGATCAATCACACCCTGGCCCGGCTCGATGGCCTCGACCTGGAAGCGCACCTGGGCCTGCTGCCCTCCCAGGTGTGGCCGGGAACGCTCGCGTCCCGGGTCGAATCGGCCGTGCGCCAGGTGCTGGCCGAGGGCCAGCCCCTCTACGAGTCCAACCAGCCGGTCAGCGAAGCGGAATCGGCCGTGGCCGACCGGCCGCCCTCCGGGGAGGGCACGCCGGACCAGGACGGGGACCGGCAGTGGGCGTTCTCCTGGTTCCCCTCGCACGACCCGGACGGGAACATCGCCGGCGTGGCCCTGATCGCGGTGGACGTCACCGACCGGGCGAACTCGGCCGAGGCGGTCCGCCGCAGCGAGGAGCGTTACCGCTCACTCGTGCAGGCCGGTGCCCAGGTCGTCTGGGTCACCACGCCCACCGGCCAGATCGCGGAGGATTCTCCGGAGTGGCGGTGGATAACGGGCCAGAGCGTGGAGGAGTACCTGGGCAATGGGTGGCTGGACGCGATTCACCCGGAAGACCGTGAGCGGGTGGAGCGGGAATGGCGGGAATGCGTCCACGCCGGGAAAGTGTTCGACAGCCGCTACCGGGTACGTACCAAGACCGGGTCATACCGGCATTACGACGTGCGGGCTGTCCCGATTGAGCGGGACGGGAAGATCATCGAATGGGTCGGGGCCAGCACCGACGTCACCGGCCAGCGCGAAGCCGAGGAGATGCGCGGCCGGCTGACCGAGCAGCTGTCCGCCGCCGCGCTGCGCACCGCCCGGCTGCAGCAGGCCACGTCCATGCTGGCCGAGGCGCTCACCGTGCTCCAGGTGGTCGAGGTGATCACCGAGGTCGGGCCGCTCGGCGATCGGTGCCGAGCGGTCCGCGGTGGCCCTGCTCGACCGCGAGCGGCTGCAGCTGCACACGATCAACCCGCTGGGGCTCCCGGATGTCCCCGGGGCCCCGGCCGGTGACATGCCGCTCGAGGCGCCGAGCGTGATGACCCTGGCCATCACGTCCCGGCGGCCCGTGCTCGTGGAGAACCCCGAGTCGCTGCGGCGGCATTTCGACGGGGTCAACGACGTCGATGTGTTTCTCGCGCACAGCGACGAGCGTTCCTGGGTCGGGCTGCCGCTGCTCGCCGCGGGAGCGCCGCTCGGGGCGCTGCGGTTCTCGTTCACCAAGCCGCGGCAGATCACCGAGGAGGAACGGGTCTTCCTGGAGGCCCTGGCCGGGCAGTGCGCGCTGGCCCTGGAGCGGGCCTCGCTGTTCGAGCGCGAGCACACCACGGCGGAGACGCTGCAGCGCAGCCTGCTGCCCGACCGGCTGCCCAGTGTCCCCGGTATCGTCCTGGAGGCCCGCTACCTGCCGGTGACCCGGAACATGGAGATCGGCGGCGACTGGTACGACGCCTTCCGGCTGCCCGACGGCAGGCTCGCCGTCGCGGCCGGGGACGTCATGGGCAAGGGGCTGACCGCGGCAGCCGGGATGGGCCGGGTCCGGAACGCGCTGCGTGCCCTGGCCCTGACCGACCCGCGGCCCGCCGCGGTCCTGGCGGGCCTGGACCGCCTGTTCACCGCGACCGAGCTGGACGAGCAGGTGACGACCGTTGCCTACCTGGTCGTGGACCCGGTCACCGGGGAGGGCCTGGCCGGCAACGCCGGCCACCTGCCGCCGCTGCTGCTGTCCAGGGATGCCCCGCCGCGGCTGGACACCACCGAGGCGGGCACGCCGCTGGGCTGGGCCTGCCCGCGGCAGCAGTACGTGTTCCGGCTGCCGCCCGGGACCACCGCGGTGCTCTACTCCGATGGGCTGGTGGAGAACCGGCGGCGCGGGCTGGACTCGGGCCTGGACGAGCTGGTGTCCGTGGCGGCGCAGGCCCGGCCGGGGATGGTCGAGGATCCGGCCAGGCTCCTGGAGTACCTGGTCAACCGGATGCTCACGGGTTATGAGCAGGACGATGACGTCACCGTCCTCGTGCTGCACGTGCCCCGGCGGGACGGCACGCCGCCGCAGCGCCCGCCGGGAGGTGTCATTCCCGCGGCTCGGAGGGGTAGAGCATGAGAGAGGGCAAGGCTGACCTGGGCGTGCGCCTGGTCGCCGGGATCTGTGTCGTGCCGGGAGCCGTGGCAGCGGTTCGAGCCACCCGCAGACTCCGCCTAAGGTTGTGGTTGGGAGCCGGCCCTATCGGGGCCGTGGGGTCATGCGGCCTGGTTTTGGCTTCCGGCTTGGTCCCAGCAGCGGGTTTCACGAGGTAGGGTCCATTTTCCCGCTCATGAACGCAGGAGAGGTGTCTGTGTCGCCTGCCAGTTCGTGCAGTCAGGTGTCGTTCGCGGCTCGGCAGGCCGCCGTCCAGCGAAGGAAGGGGTGACCGCGGTGGGAAGCGCGGCGCGCTCCGCAGCGCGGAGGCAGCCAGGGCCGGAAGGCCAGGGCGGCCGGGGGCAGTCCTCCCGGCGTCCTGGGTCTGCGGATCCCGCGAGCCCGCGGGCGGACCGGGCGGTCACGCTCGTGGAGACGAACGGGACAGGCCCCGGCACAGGAAGAGGTTCCGGCGTCGCCGGAGCCCAGCGACGCCGCCAGGTCCCGGCGGCGTGACAAGAACTCTGGTGGCCGAGGCGAGACGCGGAAGGCCGCCGGCCGTTCCGGTAACGGCTCGGCACCGGGCAGCCAGGGGGGTTCAGGCATAGTGAGTGAGGATCCGGACCCGGCCGCGACGGGTAATGACGCGGTTGGCCTGGCGGAGGTGACAGAGCTGACGGACGTCGCGGATCTAGACGCTGACGTGGATCCCGGTGAGGTCGATCTGGCCGAGGATGTTGACGCGGCCGAGCTCGAAGACCTGGAAGTGGATCTCGAGGTCGAGGTCAACGTGGTCGAGTCGGACGAGGACGTCGCTGACGAGGAACCGGCGGACGAGGAGTCGGCGGACGAGGAGCTCGACGACTCAGCTGCCGGTGACGGCCCAGCCGCCGGGGGCCCCGCCGCCGGCGTGGCGGCTGCCGGCCCAGGCGTGCCGGCCGCGGCGGCCCCCGATGTGGCGGCCAAGCCGGCGGGCCCCGAGGAAGAGGCGTTCGTCTACGGGGACGACGATGACGACCTGCCTGCCGCCCAGGTGGCGTCGGCGGGTGCCACGGCGGACCCGGTCAAGGACTACCTGAAGCAGATCGGCAAGGTGCCGCTGCTCAACGCCGAGCAGGAAGTTGAGCTGGCCAAGCGCATCGAGGCCGGGCTGTTCGCCGAGGAGAAGCTCGCCGAGGGCATGGACGGCCTCGAGCCGGCCGCGCGGCTGGACATGGAGTGGATCGCCGAGGACGGCCGCCGGGCCAAGAACCATCTCCTCGAGGCCAACCTGCGTCTTGTCGTCTCCCTGGCCAAGCGGTACACCGGCCGTGGCATGCTGTTCCTGGACCTGATCCAGGAAGGCAACCTGGGCCTGATCCGCGCGGTCGAGAAGTTCGACTACACCAAGGGCTACAAGTTCTCCACGTACGCCACCTGGTGGATCCGGCAGGCCATCACCCGCGCCATGGCCGACCAGGCCCGGACCATCCGCATCCCGGTGCACATGGTCGAGGTCATCAACAAGCTGGCCCGCGTGCAACGGCAGATGCTGCAGGACCTGGGCCGCGAGCCCACTCCCGAGGAACTGGCCGCCGAGCTCGACATGACCCCCGAGAAGGTCATCGAGGTGCAGAAGTACGGCCGTGAGCCGATCTCGCTGCACACCCCGCTCGGTGAGGACGGTGACAGCGAGTTCGGGGACCTGATCGAGGACTCCGAGGCGATCCAGCCCGGCGAGGCGGTCAGCTTCACCCTGCTCCAGGAGCAGCTGCACTCGGTGCTGGACACCCTGTCCGAGCGCGAGGCCGGGGTGGTCTCCATGCGGTTCGGCCTGACCGACGGCCAGCCCAAGACCCTGGACGAGATCGGCAAGGTGTACGGCGTGACGCGCGAGCGCATCCGGCAGATCGAGTCCAAGACCATGTCCAAGCTGCGCCACCCGTCCCGGTCCCAGGTGCTGCGCGACTACCTCGACTGACCCCGTCAGCAGGGCCGCAGGCAGGCCCGCGGGGCCGTACGCAGAACGGCTGGCCGCCGGCCAGGACATTCCTGGCGGCGGCCAGCCGTTGCATGTCTAGGTGTCCACGGGTAATTGGGCGGGAACCGTCCGGCGGGCCCAGACGCGGCCCGGCTACGCTGCCGGTGCCGACGTCAGGCTGGCAGTCCATGCGGCCCGTGGGCGGGGACTAGGCCCGCGGGTCATGGCCCTGCCTACCCTTCGTGCCGTGCCCCGCCCGGTGACAGCCGCTGGGTTTCATCCTGAATCTCGGCACCCAGCTTCGCGAGCGCCTCAAGATGCTGCCGGCTGTGATGGGCGCAGAACAGCAGCTCCCCAGAGTCGGGGAGCACAACGCGTACGTATGCCTGGGCACCACACCGGTCGCACAGGTCCGTCGCATTGAGCGGCCTGCTTGGTGCGAGAGCTCCGGTCATGTCGCCTCCCTCGCGTCGTGCCACCGGTCATTGTGCCGGCGGGCTCTGCCCTACGTGTTATGCAACACTCTGCCAGGCCAGTGCCTTCCCGTGTGGATGCGACGTACGCCCAAAGCGAACGCCCGCCATGGGAGGATGGCAGTTGTCCTCGCCGTCCCACTGTAGCGGGGGCGCGTTGTCCCAGGTAGCCGGGTATGTCCGCGGCGTGGCTTCCCCGGGTAGTCAGACCGGGCGGCTAGTCTGCCGAAGGCGCCCCATTCGCGTCCGCCCGGCCCCGCTGACCGAGGAGAACCACGTGACCGCCGTCCGCGCCGACACCGCCGGCCCCGTTGACCGGGGCCCAGCTGGACGCGGCTCAGCGCCAGGCCGCTCAGGGCCTGGCCGCCCGGGATCCGGCCGGTCAGGAGCCGGCGGCACGGGCCGGGCTGCGGCCCCGCTGGCCTCCGTGCCCGCCGGGGACGCCTACACCGCCCGCCACCTGTCGGTCCTGGAAGGGCTCGAGGCGGTCCGCAAGCGCCCGGGAATGTACATCGGGTCCACGGACGAGCGCGGTCTGATGCACTGCCTGTGGGAGATCTTCGACAACTCCGTGGACGAGGCCCTGGGTGGCCACTGCACGTCGATCGAAGTCGTACTACATCCTGATATGTCGGCCGAGATCCTCGATGACGGCCGGGGTATCCCGGTCGATGTGGAACCCAAATCCGGGCTGACCGGCGTCGAGCTGGTGATGACCAGGCTGCATGCCGGGGGCAAGTTCGGGGGCGGCTCCTACACCGCCTCCGGCGGCCTGCACGGTGTCGGCGCCTCCGTGGTGAACGCGCTGTCCGCCCGACTGGACGTCGAGGTCGACCGGGAGGGTCACGAGTGGGTGGCCTCCTTCCGCCGGGGCGTGCCCGGCGAGTTCGCCGCCGAGGGCCCCCAGGCGTCCTTCACCCGCGGCGCGGGGCTGCGCAGGACACGCAAGGTGGCCCGGAAGCTGACCGGCACCAGGATCCGGTTCTGGCCGGACCGCCAGGTGTTCACGAAGGACGCAGACTGGGACTTCAGCGCGCTCGTGCAGCGGGCCCGGCAGACGGCATACCTGGTGCCCGGCCTGGCGATCCGGGTCCGGGACGACCGGCCGGCCGGCCGGCCAGGAGGCTGGCAGCCACGCCGGGAATGCGCCGGGAAACGCGGAGGCCGCACCCGGATCGGGTTCCGTTGCGGAAAAAGAAGTGGAGTTCCGCTTCGACGGCGGAATAAGCGAGTTCTGCGCGTACCTGTCGCCCGGGGAGCCGCTGACCGATGTGCTGAGGCTGACTGGCGCCGGCCGGTTCAGCGAGACGGTGCCGGTGCTCGACGAGCAGGGTCATATGACGCCCACGGACGTCGAGCGGGAACTGCAGGTCAACGTGGCCGTGCAGTGGAGTACCGGGTACGACACCGTGACCCAGTCGTTCGTCAACGTCATCGCCACGCCCAAAGGCGGGACGCACGTCACGGGATTCGAGCGGGCCCTGGTCAAGACGGTGAACTCGCAGCTGCGCGCGGCCCGGCTGCTGAAGAACGGCGACGAGCCGGCCACCAAGGAAGACGCGCTGGAAGGGCTGACCGCGGTGATCGGGGTGCGGCTGCCCGAGCCGCAGTTCGAGGGCCAGACGAAGGAGGTTCTCGGCACGCCGGCCGCGACGCGGATCGTGGCTGATGTGGTGTCGCGGGAGCTGCAGGCGGTCTTCGAGGCCCGCAGCCGGGCCGGCAAGCAGCAGGCCCGGGCGGTCCTGGAGAAGGTGGCGTCGGCCGCCAAGGCCCGGATCGCGGCCCGGGAGCACCGGGACAACCAGCGCCGCAAGTCCGCGCTGGCCACCTCGGCGCTGCCGGCCAAGCTGGTGGACTGCCGCAGCGCGGACGACCGCAGCGAGCTGTTCATCGTGGAGGGTGACTCGGCGCTCGGCACCGCGAAGCTGGCCAGGAACTCCGAGTTCCAGGCCCTCCTGCCCATCCGGGGCAAGATCCTCAACGTGCAGAAGGCGTCGGTCGCGGACATGCTCAAGAACGCCGAGTGCGCGGCCATCATCCAGGTCATCGGGGCGGGCTCGGGCGCCTCATTCGACCTGGACGCCGCCCGTTACCAGCGGGTCATCTTCATGTCCGACGCCGACGTGGACGGCGCGCACATCCGCTGCCTGCTGCTGACGCTGTTCCACCGCTATCTGCGCCCGATGCTCGACGCGGGCCGGGTCTTCGCCGCCGTGCCGCCGCTGCACCGGATCGAGCTGTCCAGCCCGCGCAAGGGCCAGCAGAAGTACAGCTACACGTACTCCGACAGCGAGCTGCACCGCCGGCTGCTGGAGATGGAGAAGCGGGGCCAGCGCTGGAAGGAGCCCATCCAGCGGTACAAGGGCCTGGGTGAGATGGACGCCGGGCAGCTGGCCGAGACGACCATGGACCCGCGGCACCGCACGCTGCGGCGGATCCGGATCGAGGACGCGGCCGCCGCGGGCGGGATCTTCGACCTGCTCATGGGCAGCGAGGTGGGGCCCCGCCGGGAATTCATCGTGGGCGGGGCCGCCGAGCTGGACCTGTCCCGTATCGACGCCTGACCGCCCCGCCCGCCGTGCCGGGCCCGCCCCGCCCGCCGTGCCGGGCCCGTGCCGGCCCGTGCCGGGCCCCGCAAAAAGGCAGTGAGAGGCGAAAAGGCGAGCGGCAATTACCCTTCGTAAAGAGTACGATACTCAGAGTGACAAGACAGATTCTGATGGCCGAGTTCCTCCGCGCCCAGGCCGCGTGGCGGCTGGCCCGCGCCGGCAGCGATCCCGTCCGCGCCGCGAGATGCGCGGCGGCGCTGCTGGACGCCGCGGCGTTCGTCGTCACGTTAGCCGGGGACGACAAGGACCTGGCCACGCTGGCCCGGGCCGGCTGCTTCGGCGGCGACATGTTCGACCCGGGGGCCCGCGGCCTGCAGGTCGCGCGCTGGTGGCAGTACGGTGATCCGCCCTACACCGGCCCGCGCGACCTGCTGGCCGCGCTGGCCGCTGCGGCGGGCCGCCCGGTAGCCCGGTCCGGCCCAGCCGCCCCCTGACCCGCCGGTCCTCAGCGGGGCGTGGCGATCCCGCCCACGGCGGCCAGCCCCTGCCGGATACGCTCGCCGGAGCCGTCCCGGCGGCCCTCGGGGTCGGGCAGGTACACCGGGACGCCCGCGTCGGTCGCGGCCCGGGCCGGACCCGGCCCCGCCCAGGCGAGGACCAGCGTGTCCTCGCCCTTGAGGAACCGGTGGCAGCGCACGCCGCCGGTGGCCCGCCCCTTGGCCGGGTACTCCTGGTAGGGCGTCACCTTGACGGTGGCGGCCGCCGTCCCGGGCAGCGCGCGGCTGCTGCCGGCCACGGTCACCACCACCGCCTCGCCCTCCTGGCCCGCGGCTGCCGCCTGGTCGGGCACCGCGCCGAACCAGGTCACCGAGGCCCCGGCGGCAAGCCGGATCCCGGCCATCCCGCCGGCCGCGCGGCCCTGCGGGCGGACCGCTGCGGCCCGGAACCGGAGCAGCTGGGCGTCGGTGGTGATGAACACGAGATCCGCGTCCTCACCGGCCAGCTGGACGGCGCCGACCACCCGGTCACCGTCCTTCAGGGAGATGACCTCGAACTCGGTGGCACTGGCCGGGTAGTCGGGGGCCACCCGCTTGACCACGCCACTGGCCGTGCCGACGGCGAGCCCGCCCGCTGTCCCGTCGGGTGCGGCCAGCCCGACGACGCTCTCGCCGGGCTCGAGGGACACGAACTCGGCGATCGGCGCACCTCCGGCCAGCGAGGGGGAGTGGGCGCTGGGCGGCAGGGCGGGGATCTCCAGCACGCCGATCCGGATCAGCCTGCCCTGCGAGGTGACCACGGCCGTGGTCCCGCGGGCCGTGGTCACCGCGGTCGCGATGATCACGTCGTGCGCCGCACGCGGCCCGGGGGCCAGCGCCCGGGTCCCCGCGCCGTCCTGCGCGGCCGCGTCCAGCGTGCCCTCGGCCGGCGCGTCAGCGGGCCGGGTGGCGGTCCGGGCGATCAGCCCGGCGGACGACAGCAGGACCAGGCACGGGTCGTCGGCCACCTCGAGCGGCACGGCCGCCGTGCGGGTCCTCCCGCTGCCTTCCAGCAGCACGGTGCGCCGTGGGCTGGCGAAACGCTCGGCGATCTCGCCCAGCTCGGTGGAGACCAGGCTGCGGAGCCTGGCCTCGGACTGCAGGATCGCGGTCAGCTCGGCGATCTCCCGCTCCAGGGTCTCCCGCTCGCGCTCCAGCTCCAGCCGGTCGTACCGGGTGAGCCTGCGCAGCGGGGTGTCCAGGATGTACTGCGCCTGGATCTCGGACAGGTCGAAGACCGACATGAGCCGTTCCCTGGCCTGGGCGGAGTCGTCGCTGGCCCGGATGACCTGGATGACCTCATCGATGTTGAGCAGCGCGATCAGCAGCCCGTCGACCAGGTGCTGGCGGTCCGCGCGCTTGCGGCGGCGGAACTCGCTGCGCCGCCGGACCACGTCGATCCGGTGGTCGACGTAGATGCTCAGCAGCTCGCGCAGCCCCAGGACGCGGGGCTGGCCGTCCACCAGCGCCACGTTGTTGATGCCGAACGTCTCTTCCATGGGCGTGAGCCGGTACAGCTCGTCGAGGATGGCCTCGGCGTGGAATCCGCCGCGGACCTCGATGACGAGATGCAGCCCGCGGTGCCGGTCGGTCAGGTCCTTCAGGTCGGAGATCCCGGCCAGCTTCCTGGCCTGCACCAGGTCCTTGATCCGGGAGACGACCTTCTCCGGCCCGACGCCGTAAGGCAGCTCGGTGACCACGATGCCGTCCTTGCGCGGCGTGATCTTCTCGACCCGGGCGGTGGCCCGGGTGCGGAAGATCCCGCGCCCCGTCTCGTACGCCTCCCTGACCCCGTCCAGGCCGACGATCTTGCCGCCGGTCGGCAGGTCCGGGCCGGGCACGAAGCGCATCAGCTCGTCCAGGCTGGCCTCGGGGCTGGCGATCAGATGGCGGGCCGCGGCGATCACCTCGCCGAGGTTGTGCGGGGCCATGTTGGTGGCCATGCCCACCGCGATGCCGGCGGTGCCGTTCACCAGCAGGTTCGGGAAGCCGGCGGGCAGCACCTCAGGCTGGGTCTCGGTGCCGTCGTAGTTGGGCTGGAAGTCGACGGTGTCCTCGTCGATCGAGGCCACCATCTCCATGGCCGCCGCGGTCAGCCGCGCCTCGGTGTAGCGCATCGCGGCGGGGGAGTCATCCCCGCCTGGCGAGCCGAAGTTGCCGTGCCCGTCGATCAGCGGCAGGCGCATGGCCCAGGGCTGGGCCATCCGCACCAGCGCATCGTAGATGGCGCCGTCGCCGTGCGGGTGCAGCCGGCCCATGACGTCCCCGACCACCCGGGCGCACTTGACGTGCCCGCGGTCGGGCCGCAGCCCCATCTCGTTCATCTGGTACAGGATCCGGCGCTGGACCGGCTTCAGGCCGTCCCGGGCGTCGGGCAGCGCCCGCTGGTAGATGACGGAGTAGGCGTACTCGAGGTAGCTGCCCCGCATCTCCTCGGCAACATCGATATCGACGATGTTTTCCTCGAAATCCTCGGGGGGCGGTGGTGCCGCGGTGCGTCGTGCCATGTCCGCCATTGTGCCGCCTGGCGGCGACAGACTTGCCCAACAGCGCTGGCGTGGCGCACGATCCATGATCGTCTGAAGGGGCAGACTACGGGGCAGGACTGTGGTGGCAGGAGGTGCGCGGACGGCGGGTATCCGGGGCGTGGCCCGCCTTTCGCTCCCCAACGGTCATACCGTGGTGGCCGGCGACGGCCAGGCCGCATCCTGCTGAGGCTCAACGCGCGGATCTCGTCGAAGGTGGGAAGAATAACTGTCATGCGCCTGAAGGGACAGATCGCCGGGCTGGCCGCGGGTGCCGCCCTGACCGGCGGCGTGGTGGCGTGCGCGCCCACGGTCGCGGCGCAGGCCCCGCCTGCGCGGACGCCGGCTGCGACGGCAGCGGCCCGGGCGCCGGTCCCGGCCTCGCTGGCCACGCCCCGCCCGGCCGTCCGCCCGGCGATCGATGTGACTGGCGCGCCCAGCGGGGTGAGGGCCAGGGGCGCGGTGCTGGCCGACGCGGCCACCGGCCAGGTGCTGTGGGGCCGCGAGGTGAACACCCGGCGGCCGATGGCGAGCGTGACCAAGGTGATGACGGCCCTGCTGGTACTCCAGAGCGGCGACCTGGGCCGTGAGATCCGGGTACCCAAGGCCGCGGTCAGTTACGCCTGGAAGAACGGGGGCGAAACCGCGGCGCTGCGCCCGCGGGACGTGCTCACGGCGCACGAACTGCTGGAGGCGCTGCTGCTGCCCTCGGGCGCGGACGCGGCGTACACCCTCGCGAACGCCTACGGGCCCGGCCTGCAGGCCTTCATCGCGCGGATGAACGCCACCGCGGCCCGGATGGGGATGAGGCACACCCATTTCACCTCACCCGACGGCCTTCCCTACCCCACCGAGACCTCGACCTACTCCACGCCGTCTGACCTGCTCACGCTCGGCCTCGCGGTGATGCGGTACCCGGCTTTCCGGTCGATCGTGGACCGGTCCTTCTACCACCTGGCGAAGGGCCCCGGTCATCACTCCTACTGGTGGGACAACACCGACCATCTGATCGGCTCGTACCGGGGGGCCGTCGGGATCAAGGACGGCTACACCGATGATGCCGGGCACTGCCTGCTGTTCGAGGCGGCCCGGCACGGCCGGGTGCTGATGGGGGTCGTGCTGCACAGCCCGGCCACCGGCCCGGCGGCCGGTGCGCAGGCTGCCGCGCGGATGCTGAACTGGGGCTTCGGGCTCCCCCCGACGACCTGACAGCCGGGCCTCAGGTGACCGAGAAGCCGCCGTCCACGAAGATGAGCTGCCCGGTCACGTAGCCGCTGGCCGGGCTGGCCAGGAACACGGTCACGCCCTCGAAGTCGGCTGGCTCGCCGTTGCGGCCGAGCATGGTGCGGGCGGCCAGGGCTGCGGAGCGTACCGGGTCGCTGGCCACGGCCTGGGTCATCGGGGTGGCCACGAACCCGGGCGTGACCGCGTTGCAGCAGACGCCGTGGGGGGCCCAGGCCTCGGACTGGGACCGGGTGAGCCCGGCCAGCCCGGCCTTGGACGCCCCGTACCCGCCGCTGTTGCCGAACGCGCGGACCGCCTGCTGGGAGGCGACGTTGATGATGCGGCCCCAGCCGCGCCGGGCCATCGCGGGCCCGAGGCGCTGGCCGAGCACGAACGGGGCGGTCAGGTTCACGGCCAGCACCGCACCCCACTGCTCCAGCGTCTGCTCGCCGAGGGGCGGCCGCGGGTTGGCGGCGGCCGCGTTCACCAGGATGTCCGGTTCCCCGAAGGCCGTGGCGGATTCCCCGGCCGCCCGCTCGGCCTCGGCCGGGTCGGCGAGATCGGCCCGGATCCAGGCCGCTGTCCCGCCGGCTGACCGGATGGCCGTGGCCGCCCTGGCGAGGCCTTCCTCGCCGCGGGCCAGCAGCACGACCCGGGCGCCTGCCAGGGCGAGCGCGCGGGCCATGGCGTGGCCGATGCCGGAACTGCCCCCGGTGACCAGGGCTACCCGGCCGTCCAGGGAGAACAGGCTGTCGAGGAACGCGGCCCGGCGGCGCGGAGCACCGCCCGGTCCGGGATCAGAGAGCTGGCCGGGCACCGACCAGGCCGAGTGCGTTCGCAGCCAGGCGGCAGCCGCTGCCCAGCGCTTCGAGGGGCGGCTTCTTGTCCAGCCAGGCGGGCAGGAAGCCGGCGCAGAAGGCGTCCCCGGCCCCGGTCCCGTCCACGAACGTCTCGACCGGCAGGGCGAGGGAGCGGACCGGGTCAGGCCGGCCGTTCGCGTAGAGAGCCCCGTCCGCGCCGAGTTTCACCACGACCTCGGGATACCAGGCGGTCAGCACGTGCGCCGCCGACTCGGGGTCTTCCCGGCCGGTGAGCACGGCAGCCTGATCCGCGTTGACCAGGAGCAGGGTGACCCCGTTGGTCATCTCGAGGAACGGCTCGGCGCCCACCCGCTCCAGCGGGGCCGATGAGGCGCCGTCCACCGAGATCGTCATGCCGGCCCGGCCGGCGTGGCCGAAGGCCGCCAGGGCGGCGCCCCGGGAACCCTCGTTCAGCAGCGTGTAGCCCGACATGTGCAGGTGGGCACCGGGTGCGAACAGGTCCTTGGGCAGGTCGTCAGGGTGAAGTGCGGCGTTCGCGCCCGGGTCCGACATCATCGTGTGGTCGCCTTTGTGGGTGACCATTACCACGCAGGTCCCGGTCGGCCGGTCCGGGTCCATGACCAGCCGGGCGTCTACGCCATAGCCCATCAGTTCCATGTCGCGGTTGCGGCCGGCGATGTCCGCGCCCCGGCGGCCGACAAACGCCACCTCGGCGCCGTCCGCGGCCAGCCAGGCCGCGATGTTCGCGCCCGACCCGCCGCCGTGCATGGACACCGTGGCCGGCGTGTCACTGCCCTTCGCAAGCGGAAGGGCCGCGTGGGCGACCGTGTCGGTCATCAGGTCACCAACGACGACAACGCGCGCCATGTCGTCACCACCTTGCTCCCGGGGCTGAGCCAGCGGGGCACGTGCCGCGGCACCCGGCTCAGGGTTGCCCCTAGAACTTAACAGTTTCCCGGCCGCCTCTGCTGCCGTTCCGCAGGGTGGGTCCATAGACGGCCCATGCCCCATCACGGATAGCAGACCATAAACCGCCTGTCCCCGGCAATGAGGACGAGCTGCTACGTTCTGCCCGCGGCCGTGGCGGATGCGCGGCAGCGGGACCAGGTGGGCTACTGTCGCTTACCGCATACTGAGGAGGCGGCAAGGACATGGCCTGGACCTGGCAGTTCGAGACGGCGGACGGGACCGTGGTGCCGTCACGGGGAGTGCCGAGGGAAACGTTCGCGAGCCAGGGTGACGCGGAGAGCTGGCTCGGCGAGAACTGGCGGGAGCTGCTGGCCGGCGGCGTGGACCAGGTGACCCTGCTCGAGGAGAGCCGGGTCGAGTACGGCCCCATGAGCCTCCACGCTGAGTAACTCCGGGCCCGGGCGCCGGACGCGGAGCGCCGGGCGCGGACTCCGTGATCCTGTGCGATGAGTGCGCTATGACAGCACTCATCGCACAGGATCACGGAAATGGGCCGGGCCCGGGGGGGTGGGGCCGGGCCCGGGGGGGTGGGGCCGGGGTTCGGGGGGGTGGGGCCGGGGTTCGGGGGGCTAGGGCCGGTGCTCGGGGCTCCGGGTGAGGGCCGGGTCGCGGCGGACCGCGTCGCCCAGCACGTCGTCGATGCTCCCCAGCACCTGGGGGTCCAGCCGGACCCCGGAGGCCTTCACATTCTCCCGGACCTGCTCCGGCCGGGTCGCGCCGATGATCGCCGCTGACACGTTGGGGTTCTGCAGCACCCAGGCCACGGCCAGCTGGGCCATGGTCAGGCCGGCCTCCTGGGCGATCGGCTCCAGGGCCGCCACGCGGTGCAGCAGGTCGTCGTCCAGGAAGCGCTGGATGAACCCGGACCCGCTCGGGTCAGTCGCCCGCGACTGGGGCGGCGCGGGCTCGCCCGGCCGGTACTTCCCGGTCAGCGCGCCCTGCCCGATGGGGGAGAAGACGATCTGGCCGATTCCCTCCTTCTCGCACAGGGGAATCACGTCGGACTCGATGACCCGCCAGATCATGTTGTACTGCGGCTGGTTGGACACGATCCGGTCGAAGCCCATCTGCCCGGCGATCCGGACCGCGTCGGCGATCTCCTCCGCGCGCCACTCCGACACGCCCACGTACAGGACCTTGCCCTGGCGGACCAGGTCCTCGAACGCGCGCAGTGTTTCCGCGAGCGGCGTCTCATGGTCGTAGCGGTGTGCCTGGTAAAGGTCCAGGTAGTCGGTCTGCAGCCGGCGCAGCGAGCTGTGCGCCGATTCCAGGATGTGCTTGCGGGACAGGCCGCGGTCGTTGGGCCCGGCGCCGGTCGGCCAGAAGACCTTGGTGCAGATCTCCACGGACTCCCGGCGGACCCCGTGCAGCGCCCGCCCGAGTACTTCCTCGGCTCTGGTCCCGGCGTAGACGTCGGCTGTGTCGAACGTGGTGATGCCCTCGTCCAGGGCTGCTGCGACGCACGCCCGTGCGGCGTCTTCCTCGACCTGCGAACCGTGCGTGATCCAGTTCCCGTAGGCGATCTCGCTGACTTTGAGGCCGCTGCGGCCCAGGTGGCGGTGTTCCATGACGCACGACATTAGGGCAACGCCCGGGCCCGTCCCCGCCCGCCCTCACCGCGGGCCCAGGTGTCCGGGCCCGGCGGCCGCCCGGGTGGCGCTCAGACCGTGGTGCCCGGCTTCACCCGCGGCTTGGGGAAGCGGAGCTGGCGGATCTGCAGCGCCCGCATGGCCGCGTACATCTTGATCCCCCGGGTGCTTTCCCCGGGGAAGCGCTCCTGGGCCAGCGCCGTGATCTTGCGGCCCACGAGGGACCCCTCCACGATCATGATCACCACCATGACGACCAGGAGCAGGGGGAGGATCGTCTGCATCACGGGGTTGTGCAGGAAGAGCAGGAACAGCAGCACGACCAGGCCGTACATGTAGAACTCGCTCAGCCGGCGCCGCGAGTCCACCAGGTCGCGGGCCAGCGCCCGGACCGGGCCCTTGTCCTTGGCGGGCAGCGCCCACTCCTCGCCGCGCCGCATGGCCTCCGCCTTGCGGGCCCGCGTGGAGCGGTCCCTGGTCTTCGACTGGCGCAGCGCTTCCTTCCGGTCACCCGGGGCGTTGTACCGGCGGCGGCGCTCCGCCTCGCTGCGCTTGGGGGTCGGCCGGCCCTTGCTCGCGGTCACCGAGGCGGGGTGGTCGGCCTGGCCGGTGGCCGGTGCGCCCGGAGCGCTCTCGTCCGGGGCGTCCTGGGTGGCCGTGCTACGTCGTCTGAACACGGACTCAGCCTACCGGGACGAAGGCCGCGGATCACCAGACCGCAAGCCTTCCGGCCATGATGGCTGCGCCGGCTTTGACCGCGTAGGCTGTGTGCCACCAGCCTGCAGGCGCGGCGGCCACACCACGGGGGGACCGGTTCGTGTGCCGCAGGTGGCTGGCCGCAGCGTTAGACGATGAGGGGATGGTCGCGCCGATGAGCGTGGTGAAGCGGGTATCGATGATCTTCAAGGCCAAGGCCAACAAGGCCCTGGACCGGATGGAAGATCCGCGCGAGACCCTGGACTACTCCTACCAGCGGCAGCTGGAGATGCTGACGCAGGTCCGCCGGGGTGTCGCCGACGTGGCCACGTCCCGCAAGCGTGTTGAGCTGCAGATGAACTCCCTGCAGCAGCAGCAGGCCAAGCTTGACGGCCAGGCCCGCCAGGCGCTGGGCAGCGGGCGTGAGGACCTGGCCCGCGAGGCGCTGACCCGCAAGTCGGCCCTGCAGACCCAGATCAGCGACCTGCAGACGCAGTACCAGTCGCTGCAGGCGGACGAGGAGAAGCTGACCGCTGCCTCGCAGCGGCTGCAGGCCAAGGTGGAGGCCTTCCGCACGCAGAAGGAGACCATCAAGGCGACCTACACCGCGGCCGAGGCCCAGACCAGGATCGGCGAGGCCGTGTCCGGCATCTCCGAGGAGATGGGCGACGTGGGCATGGCGGTGCAGCGGGCCCAGGACAAGACGGCCCAGATGCAGGCCCGGGCCGGCGCCATCGACGAGCTGATGGCCTCCGGTGCCCTGGAGGACGTGACGGCGCAGCCCAACGACGACATCCAGCGTGAGCTGGACCAGATGGGCTCCGAACCACGACGTGGACCGGGAGCTGGAGCGGCTCAAGGGCGAGCTGGGCCAGGGCGAGGCCCCCCGGGAGATCGAGGGTTCCGCGTCCGGGTGCGGCCGGGAACGGCCAGTCGGGCACGGTGGCGGACCAGCCCCAGGCCGGTGACGGATCATGATCATCCGGATACTCGGCGAGGGCCAGCTGGACGTGGACGACAGCCTGGCCCCCCAGCTGAACGAGCTGGACGCCAGGCTCGAGGCGGCGGTGAACGCCGGCGACGAGGCCGCGTTCCGCCCGATCCTGGCCGAGATGCTGGAGCGGGTCCGCGCCGTGGGAACGCCGGTACCGGCGGATTCGTTGGAACCGTCGGACGTGATCCTGCCGTACTCCGACGCCAGCATGGACGACGTGCGCGGCCTGCTCTCGGACGATGGCCTCATCCCCGGCTGAGGGATCCCGGTTGGGGGACCCGCCCCGGGGTAGCCGGCCATCAGCCGCCGGGCGGCCGGGGCTCACCCTGCTTTCAGGGTCGGCTCAGCAAACGTTCAGCTGGCTGGTGCACACTGGCGGGTGGGCGTCCCCGGGGGAAGGATGACCAGGTTGCTGGCCGGCCGGAAGGCCACCTGCGACCGCTGATGCCGGCCGGTTCATCCGGCCCTGACGGGGCGGGCGCATCGTGGGAATTCTGCTCGGCCTCGGCCTGATAATGAAACAGGATGGCTTCGATAGCGAAGCCGGCAAGAGCTCAGCTGGCCTGGCCAGCTGACAGAACGGAGGCGGCGCGGTGGCGAAGACTCGCTATGCGCCTGACAGGGGACTCACGGCGCGGATGACCCTGACGATGTTTCTCCTCGGTGTCGTGTTTGTCGCCTTCATCACCGTTCTCGTGCTGATCCTCGGCGCGACCAACCGGGTCTCGAGCGGCGGCATCGTGTTCATCGCGGTGGTCGTCGGCCTGGCCCTGGGGATCGGCTCCTTCTGGTACTCCGACAAGATCGCCCTGAGCACCGCGCGGGCGGTCGTGGTCAGCCCGGAAGACGACCCGCGGGCGGCCCGGCTGCACGGCATCGTGGACCGCCTCGTCGCGCTGGCCAACATGCCCAAGCCGCGGGTCGCGGTCGCGCCCTCGCCGATGCTGAACGCGTTCGCCACCGGGCGGAACGAGAAGACCTCGGTCCTGGTCGTGACCACCGGCCTGCTCAACAGCAACCTCGACGACCGTGAGCTCGAGGCGGTGCTCGCCCACGAGCTGTCGCACGTGGCCCACAAGGACGTCGCGGTGATGACCATCGCCTCGTTCATCGGCATCATCGCGGGCCTGCTGGTCCGGTTCGCCTTCTACTCCGAGCTGTTCGGCGGGGGCGGCCGCGGCCGTGGCAGCGCCAACAACAACAACGGCGGTGCCATCCCCGTCGTCCTGGTCGTCCTGGTCGTCGGCATCGTGACCTACGCCGTCAGCTTCCTGCTCATCCGGCTGCTGTCCCGGTACCGCGAGCTGGCCGCCGACCGGGCCGGGGCGCTGCTCACCGGGCAGCCGTCCGCGCTGGCCAGCGCGCTGCAGAAGGTCAGCGGGTCGATGAACGCGATCCCGACCAAGGACCTGCGCGCGGCCGAGCCGCTGAACGCCTTCTACTTCATCCCCGCGTTCAAGGCGAGCGAGAAGGGTTTCAGCCTGAACAACCTGTTCTCCACCCACCCGTCGCTGGACCGCCGGCTGCGCCAGCTGTCGGAGATCTCCGACCAGCTGAGCAGGTAGCGCGGTGGGCTTCCTGGACACGATCCTGGGCCGGTCCAAGCCGGCCCAGCCGAACCTGGACGAGCTGTTCTCCCTGCCCACCGCGGCGGTGACGTTGGAGGCCGGGATGGACCTGGTGCCTACCGGCACCGGCTCCGTCTGCTTCCGGGCCGTTGAGGGCAAGGCGTTCGGGGACATCGAGAAGGACGTCCGCGAGCTGCTGTCCATGGGCTCCGGCACGGCCTCGGTCGAGGTGAGCACGGACTCCTACGGATTTACCTGGCTGACCTGCCGCCACGCCAAGGATGACTTCGAGGCGCTGGTCACCGACCTGCACGCGGTGAACTCCTCGCTGGCTGAGGGCGGCTTCGGGCCGCAGCTGCTGTGCACCCTGGTCAGCTTCACCAGTGACACGGTGCACCGGCTGGGCATCGTCTATCTCTACAAGCGGGGCACGTTCTACCCGTTCGTGCCTAAGACCGGGGAGCAGCGGGACAACTTCCTGGAAATGCGGGTCCGCGACGAGGTGGGTGCGGACCTCAAGTGGGAGCCCGACCTGACCCGCTGGTTCGCGGTCTGGGGCGCTCCCGGGCTCTAGCCGGGCCTGTCCCGGCCGGGGGGCCACGCAGTCCGGGCCTGGCCAGGCCGCCAGAAAATCCGGGAGCCGGGCCGCTCCCACCGGAATGACCCGGGAGCGCATATGGTTGGAGCAGGAGATCAGGCAGCGCCGCGGACGCGGCGGCAGTCCAACGCGGGAGCTAACACATATGACGGTCCAGAATGAGGCGACAACCACGGGTGTCATCCTGACCGACACCGCGGCAGCGAAGGTGGGCGCTCTCCTGGAGCAGGAAGGCCGCGACGACCTGCGGCTGCGCATCGCCGTCCAGCCGGGCGGCTGTTCCGGGCTGCGTTACCAGCTGTACTTCGACGAGCGTGAGATGGACGGCGACGTCGACGCCGAGTTCTCCGGCGTGCACGTGGTCACCGACAAGATGAGCGCGCCTTACCTGATGGGCGCGACGATCGACTTCGTGGACACGATCGAGAAGCAGGGCTTCACGATCGACAACCCGAACGCCAGCGGGTCCTGCGCCTGCGGCGACTCGTTCCATTAATTTCCGGGGGGGCGACCCCCCTGGACCCCCCGCCATCCGTCGGCTCGGCGGGCACCCGGCTTCGCCGGGCCCCGCCTCGGCCGGCGGATAAGCGGTGGTACAGGTTCAGCGCACGTTTCGCGCGGTGGTACAGGTCAGAGCACAGGTCAATAAGCTCATCACCACGGCCGGGAGGGTGACCTCCCGGCCGTGCTGCTTCCGGCGGTCCCTGGCATCGCCTAGAGTGCGGCAGTGCGCATAGCCATCACCGGGTCCATCGCGACCGATCACCTGATGACCTTCCCCGGACGCTTTGTCGAGCAGTTCATCCCCGAGAAGATGGACCGGGTCTCGCTGTCCTTCCTCGTTGACGCGCTGGAGATCCGCCGCGGCGGGGTCGCCGCGAACATCGCGTTCGGCCTCGGCGTGCTCGGGCTCAGCCCGCTGCTGATCGGGGCGGTCGGCGAGGACTTCGCCCCGTACCGCGCCTGGCTGACCGGGCACGGGGTGGACTGCAGCGGGGTCCGCGAGTCCACCACCCAGCACACCGCGCGGTTCGTCTGCACCACCGACGCGGACGGCAACCAGATCGCCTCGTTCTACCCCGGGGCGATGAGCGAGGACGCTGACATCGAGCTGGCCCCCCTCGCCGGGCAGGCCGGCGGCCTGGACCTGGTGCTGATCGGCGCCAGCGACCCCGGCGCCATGCTGTTGCACACCCAGCAGTGCAGGGACCTGGGGATCCCCTTCGCGGCCGACCTGTCGCAGCAGCTGCCCAGGCTGGACTCCGGCGGGGTGCGCGCCCTGGTGGACGGCGCGGCCTACCTGTTCTGCAACGAGTACGAGGAAGCGCTCATCGAGCGGAAGAGCTCATGGTCCGGCCCGGACATCCTGGACCGGGTCGGCGTCCGGGTGACCACGCTCGGGCCGGCCGGCGCCAGGATCGAGCAGGCCGGCACCGATCCCGTTTTCGTTGAGGCGGTCCCGGAGGTGCGCAAATCGGACCCAACCGGGACCGGTGACGCGTTCCGGTCGGGTTTCCTGGCCGCGGTGGCCTGGGGCCTGCCGCTGGAGCGGGCGGCCCAGCTGGGAAACATGCTCGCGGTGCATGTGCTGGAGACCGTCGGCACGCAGGAGTACGAGCTGAAGCCCGTGGCGCTGGCCGAGCGCCTGGGCGCCGTGTATGGCGAGGCCGCGGCCGCGGACATCGCCGCGCACTACAGCTGAGCCGGCCGGGCTCGCGCGCGGCACCTGCCGCCGCGATCTTCCGCAACGAAAACCGCCGCGGCCTGATGCCCCTGGACATGCCGGAGGGGACGGCCCTGTTAAGGGCCGTCCCCTCGTTGATGCTTCCCGCTAGCTACGGCAGCGAGGGTGCATCCTGAATGTAATTCCTGGGCGAGCCGACTCCGGTCGAGTCGTCGTAGCCCGTGACGGCGGGCAGTGCGTCAGAGCCCTCGCCATCGATGCCCAGGGTCCGCAGGTAGGTCAGCAGCGGGCCCTGCTTGGTGGACGGGTTGGTGTAGTTGTTACGCACCTCGGCCAGGTAGCCCGGGCCGAGCGGGTGGTCGGTCACGTCGTTGTACGCCGCGTTCGCCGACCCGTAGGTGAAGTGCGTGTCCAGGTAGTAGATCGCCGGGTTCGCGAACCCGAGGGCGCCGCCCGCGGCCTGCTGGGCGTCCGCCTCGATGCCGGCGAACGTCGGGCAGGCCACGCTGGTGCCGCCGATCCTGCTGAGCGAGAACTCGTAGGTCTTCCCGTTCGGCTGCAGGGTCGTCTGGCCGACCAGGATCCCGGTGCTCGGGTCGGCGAGCGCCGACACGTCCGGGACCACCCGCATGGGCGTGCTGCTGGTCGTGCCATCGGGCAGCTTGGTGGACAGGCTGTCCGGCACCACGCCGGCCTGGTAGCCCGGCTGGGTATAGACGGTGCTCACGCCACCGCCGCTCGAGCCGTCATACGAGGCGGGGTACGGGCCAGGCGGGGTGTACTGCCACTTCTGGCCGCCGTTCTTGAGGTGCTTGAGCGGGTCAATCAGGGTGCCCCAGGAGGTCTCCCACTCGTAGCTGTTCGTCTTGCTGATAGCCAGGCTGGTGCCGCCTACCGAGGTGACGTAGGGGCTGGACGTGGGGTAGTCCACCTGGTCGCCAGCCGAAGCCTGGTCCTCGCCAGGGCCCTCGTAGCCGTTGTCGCCGGAGGAGAAGAAGAACCCGATGCCCTCCAGTGCGCCCAGCTCGAACGTGTAGTCGAAGGCGTAGGCGAGGGTCTCGTACTGGGTCGGCTCGCCCCAGGAGTTGCTGGCGATGCTGGCGAGATCATTGGTCACGATCGCGCCATCGGCGGCCAGCAGGTCAGAGTCGTAGCAGCTGCCCGCGGCCACGTACCTGACGTTGGCGGCCGGGGCCATGCCGTGCACGGACTCGACGTCGAGGGTCTCCTCGCCGTACCAGCCCTGCGCATCGCACTGGCTCGGGCCGGCCAGCGTGTACGGCTGGACCTGGAACTGCTGGTACTGGCCCTTGGCGAACTTGGGGTCGCCGACCGCCTTCGCGAACTGGTTGGCGTCCGTGTGCATGGTGGGCGAGGCATAGGCGTCCACGATGGCCACGGTCTGGCCCTTGCCGGTCATCTTCGAGGCCGTCACCCCGTAGGCCCCGCGGACCTGGCTCGGCGTGTAGCCGCAGTTCGTCCACGGCTGGTGTGCGCCGTACGCCTTGGGCGCACTGGTCGCGACCTTCGAGCCGTAGTAGGTCGAGCACGGCTTGGCGACCCAGTAGTTCGGCCCGGGCGGCGGCAGCGCCGGCTTGATCTGGCTCTTCGCGGTGTCCAGGCCGGACACCGCGAGGACGGAGCTGGCGACGGATGAGGGCGCGGTGGCCGCCTGGCTGGGCGCCCGGTCGCTCTGGCCGTCAGGGCCGCGGTAGGTGCCGAACGTCACGCCGAACGCCTTGCTGGCGGCGGCCACGGACCCGCGCACCCCGATGTAGGCACCTGCCGGGTGCTGGGCGCTGACCGTGGTCACGCTCAGCCCGGACGAGGTCAGCCAGGACTTCACCGACGCGACCTCCGCCGCCGACGGCGCGAACTCCTTGCTGACCGCGGAGGCGGTCCAGAAGTGCCGGTAGCTCTTGCTGGTCGGGCTGGACACGGCGGCCACCGTGCTGGCCAGCTCGGCCTGATGGTCGGGGGCGAGATACACCCGCGCGTTGACGGTGCCGGCGGTGACGGCCTTACTGCTGAGACGCTTCGCGGAGACCGCCCACGAGGGATGAGTGTGGGCAATCGCCCTTCTCGGGGTGGCCGCCTGCGCGGCGGTGGCCGTGACGAGAGTGCCGAGCGTCAGTGCTCCGGCGGCAATCGTCGCCCCGACCACACGCAGGCGTGTGACTTGCGGCATGCACATTCCTTCCTTGACGGATGATCATGGCGCCTGATCACTGTGTCCTGGGTAACAGGCACAACCGGAACAGACTCGTCTTCCCGGGGCATCCTGCGCAAGCGGAAACCCGTAACCGGCGGGTTCTGTTATGCAGTAGTGACTGCGCTGAATAAGTTTGCCCGCCCGCTTTCCCCCGGCGGAGCCTCCTGGCCGGTCACGGCATGAACGACTCGATGTAGCGGTCGGGTGACCCCACGCCGGTGGCGTCGTCGTACCCGCGGACCGCCCGCAGCGCCCCCCGGCCCTCACCGTCGATGTTGAGCGCCTCCAGGAACGTGCCCCGGCTGCCCGCGGATACCACCACGGAGGGGTGGGCCATCCCGAGCGGGTGATCGGTCACGTCACGGAAGGCCGGCGTCCGGTACCGGGCGTAGATCGCGGGATCCGCGAACCCCAGCGGGCCGCCCGCAGCCTGCTGGGCGTCCGCCTCGATCGCTGCCATGGTCGGGCAGGCCAGGCTGGTCCCGCCGACCGGGGTGGTGGCGAACCGGTACTTCCCGCGCTGCAAGATGCTCAGGCCGATGACCAGCCCGGTGGACGAGTTGGCGTCCGCGGACACGTCGGGTACTACCCGCATCGGCGCCCGGCTGCGGGTGCCGCCGGGCAGCTTGGTGGCCAGGCTCAGCGGCACGGTGCCCCGCTGGTAGGAGGGCTGCGGGTAGACGGTGCTGACCCCGCCACCGCCGCCACTGAACCCTGCGCCGAACCGGCCGGGCGGGGGGTACTGCCAGTGGCGGCCCTTCCTGCTGTGCACCAGCCTGTCGACCACGTTTCCCCATGAGGACTCCCAGCGGTACTGGGCGCGCCCCCCGATCGCGAGGCTGGTGCCGCCGACCGACGTGACCCACGGGCTCGACGTGGGAAACTGGACCTGGATCCCGCTCTGGGTGTAGTAGCCGGAGTCCCCGGCGGAGAAAAAGAAGCCGATGCCCTCGGCGATGCCGAGCCGGAAGATGCTGTTCGCCACGGGCTGCAGCAGGAAATCCGATGCACCCCAGCCCCAGGAGTCACTGACGATGCTGGCCAGGTGACGGTTGACGATGAACGCCAGGGCGTTCACCAGGTCCTGCTGGCGGCAGCTCCGCGCCGCGACGTAGCGGATGCCCGCGGCGGTCGCCAGGCCGTGCAGCGATTCCACGTCCAGGGTCTGTTCCTCGTGCCACTTCGTTGGCCCCCCGCATGTGCTGGCCCCGGCCAGCGTGAACCGCCCGGTCCGGTACTGCCGGAACTGGCCGGGGCGCAGCACCGGGTCGCCGGTCAGCCTGGCGTACCGCCTGGCGTCCCGGCGGATCGTGTGGGAGTCGTAGGCATCCACGATCGCCACCGTCTGGCCCCGGCCGGTCATCCGCGAGCTGGTGACCCCGTAGACCTGGCGGAGCTGCTGCGGCACGTATCCGCAGATGGCCAGCGGCCAGTGCCGGCCGTAGGCCCGGGGCAGGTGATGCGGCGTCTTCTGCCCGAAGTACGACGAGCACCCCGGGCCCGAGGTGACGCTGCGGGCGGCGGCGGGGGCGCCGATGTCCCCCGGGGTGGCCAGGTGCGGTGCGGTGTCCAGGCCGGTGACCGAGAGGACCGAGCCCGAAAGCGACGCAGGCACGCTCGGGGTCTGCGCGGGTGCGCGGTACGGGCGGCCGCCCGGGCCCCGGAACCGGCCGAAGGTGACCGCGAAAGCCCGTCCGGCCGCGGCCAGCGACCCGCGGACGGACACGTACTCTCCGGCCGGCCCGCTGTCGTGGACCCCGGTGACCTGCAGGCCTGCCCCGGTAAGCCAGGATCGCACCGCGGCGATCTCCTGGCTGCTGACTCCGAACCGCGCGCGGGCCTGGGCCGGGGTGAGGAAGTGACGGTAGAGCGGGCTGCCCGGGGTCGACACGGCGGCCGCGAACGCGGCCAGCCCGGACTGGTCACGGCCGGCCAGGTAGACCCGGGCCCGCAGTGACCCGGTCACCGCATGGCTGAGCTGGTTCGGGGTCACCGCCCACGCGGGGCGGGAGCCGTCGATCGCGGCCCGGGGGACGGCTGCCTGCGCCTGCGGGGCCACGGCAAGGCCGGTGACGGCCAGGGCCGCCACGGCCCCGGCTGCTCGCAGGATCGTGAAGTGCGGCATCAAGGTTCCTCTCCGGGCGTGGCGGCGGCATGCGAACGGCCGCGCCGCGAACGGCAAACGGCGGGCCCGGACCGGGCCCGTGCTGTCCGTAACAAAAATCATTCTTGTCGCTACTCTGGGTAGCTAAACGCATGAGAGCCGGGCGGCGTGCGCGATCGCGGGTCGTCCAGACTTCTAGCGCCGCCGCCCCCGGCGGCGGCCTCCGGCAGCCGGGCGGGGAGCCCGTGGGGATAGCGTGGCGGGGTGGCAGCTCTTCTCCTGGCGGGTGCCGCCGGGCACGCGTACCAGGGGCCGCCTGAGCTGACGGCGGCCCGGGTTCTCACCGAGTGGACCCTGGACGTCCCGGTCCTCGTGGCCGTGCTGCTGGCCGGCGGCCTGTACCTGGCCGGGATGCGGCGGGTCCGCGCGGCCGGCAGGCCGTGGCCGCCCAGCCGCGCGGTCGCCTTCTACGCCGGCGGCCTGGGCGTCCTGGTCATGGCCACGATGTCGTTCCTCGGGGTGTACCAGGGGGTGCTGTTCTACATCCGCTCGGTGCAGACCATCGCGCTGCTGCTCGTCGTGCCGCTGTTCGTGGCGCTGGGCCGGCCGCTCACGCTGATCGCCGCGGCGGCCCCGCGGTGCGGCCGGCGGGTGGACGCAGCGCTGCGCACCCGCCTGGCCCGCGCCGCGACGTTCCCGGCCATCCCGACGCTGGTGGTCGTGCTGGTGCCGTTCGTGCTGTACTTCTCGCCCTGGTATGCGGCCAGCATGCGCAGCTCAGCGGTCCGGGAGCTGACCTATCTCGCCCTGCTGGCCCCGGGGTTCGTGTTCTTCTGGATGTTCCTGCGGGTGGATCCGGTGCCGAGGGCCTACCCGTACCTGGTCGGCCTCTGGGTGAGCGCGGGCGAGGTGGTCGGGGACGCCGTCCTCGGCCTGGCCGTGCTCGCCGACCAGAGCCTCATCGCCGGTGCCTACTACCACGCGCTGGCCCGGCCCTGGGGCCCGAGCCTGCGCAGCGACCAGGTCATCGGCGGCGGGGCGCTGTGGGTGCTCGGCGACATCGTCGGCCTGCCGTTCCTGGCGGCCCAGTTCATCCAGATGATCAGGGAAGACGAGACCGAGGCCGCGGGCGTGGACGCAGAGCTGGACGCTGTGGAAGCCGCGGAGAGCGCCGCGGCAGCGGGCGCGATCGCGGTGGCCGCCGGGCCGGACGGGGACCCCGCGGAGCCTGGCACCACTGCGGGGGAGCCGGCCGGGAGCCGGCCCTGGTGGGAGAGGGACCCGCGGTTCGCAGACCGCTTCCGGTCCGCGGGTGACGCCTAGCCAGCCATCACCGGGCCCGCCAGGCTGGCCGTCAGTAGGTGCGCTTGACGAGGAACGCCCAGCCCCGGGGCAGGGCCGTCTCCACCACGAACTCCTGCGACTTCATCATGCACCAGGCGGGAATGTCGGTCTGGGCGGCAGGGTCATCGGCCAGCACGGCGACCGTGGCCCCGATCGGGACCTCGCGGATCCGCTCCGCGAGCATGATGATCGGGATGGGGCACTTCCGGCCCAGCGCGTCGATCGTCAGCATGGGTGCTGGGCGCGTCGGGGGGGTCATCCGCATGCCTCTCGCTCTGTCCTGCCAGTTCCCGCTAAAAAGGCGACAATACTCCGCGGTGCGGGCCGGAACCCTGGGACCGGTGGACCCATGACTTCGCGGTGCGGGCCGCAGCCCCGGGATCTGTGCACGCATGCTGCCACGGGAGAGCGATACCCGCACGTGACCGTCCATAAGCACGTCCGGCCGGGACACGCGGCAGCACAAATGGGGTCCCCCGTCAGGGCGGGCAGGGCGCACGATACTGTTTGCACGACAGCCTGTAGGACGAGCCATGACCTGCCCGTGCAGCCGGGAGTCATTCCGCTGGGAAGGCAACCTGTGAGTCCCACCCCCAGCGCCCCCCGCCCAAGGGGCGCGCGCGATCCGGGCCATGTGCCCGCCGAGGAGCATGCCGCTGTGCCTGACGGTCCGGTGGCGCCCGGCGCGGTGGCAGCTGGCTCGCCAGACGTAGGCTCGCCAGACGCCCGGGGCGCTGGCCAGCCCGCCCGGCGCCCGCCCACCGGGCGACTGCGCCGCTGGATACCCCGCTCCGTGCTGCTCGCCGCCACGGCGATGGCAACGGCTGGCTGCCAGTCCACCACGTTCACCCGGCTCGGCCTGCCGGTCCCGGTCACCAAGCAGGGCGAAGTCGTGGTGACCCTCTGGCGGGGCAGCTGGATCGCCGCGCTGTGCGTCGGCGCCGTGGTGTGGGGCGCGATCCTGTGGGCGGTGATCTTCCACCGCAAGCGCACTGACGCGCCGCCGCGCCAGGTGCGCTACAACCTGCCGATCGAGATCATGTACACGGTCATCCCGTTCATCATGGTCGGCGTCTTCTTCTTCTTCACCGCCCGGGACGAGAACTTCATCGACAAGCTCCCGCCGCACCCGGACGTCACCGTGACCGTGTACGGCTACCAGTGGAGCTGGGAGTTCCAGTACCCGGGGTACAAGGTCCCGGGCTCGGCGAGCGGGGTCGTCTCCGAGACCGGAGCACCCTGGCCGGGCCGGCTGCCGGTGCTGGAGATCCCCACGGACCGGACGGTCCGCTTCAACCTCGTCTCGCTGGATGTGGTGCACTCGTTCTGGATCGTGCCGTTCGAGTTCAAGCGGGACGTGATCCCCGGACACCCCAACCACTTCGAGGTGACCCCGATCAAGACCGGCACGTTCACCGGGCGCTGCACCGAACTGTGCGGCGTCTACCACAGCCGGATGCTGTTCACGGTGAAGATCGTCACGCCGGCGCAGTTCCACACCTGGATCAGCGCGCAGCAGCATTCGCAGCAGAAGTCAGCAGGGGGTGCGTGAGCCCGTGACCACCGTCGAGCAACCGGTCCAGGAACAGGCCATTGAGCCGTACGGCCGTAAGGGGTCGATCCTGGCCAGCTGGCTCTCCTCCACCGACCACAAGGTCATCGGCCACCTGTACCTGATCACGTCGTTCGCGTTCTTCCTGATCGGTGGCCTGATGGCCATGATCATGCGGATCCAGCTGTTCGGGCCGGACAACCATGTGGTGTCCGACCAGCAGTACAACGAGCTGTTCACCATGCACGGCACGATCATGCTGCTGCTGTTCGCCACGCCGCTGTTCGTCGGGTTCGCGAACGAGATCATGCCGCTGCAGATCGGCGCGCCGGACGTGGCGTTCCCCCGGCTGAACCTGCTCAGCTACTACTTCTTCCTGTTCGGCGGCCTGATCCTGCTGATCAGCTTCCTCACCCCGGGCGGGGCGGCGGCGTTCGGCTGGTACGCGTACGCGCCGCTGACCAGCGCGGTGTACTCGCCAGGGATCGGCGGGGACATGTGGATCATGGGCCTGACCCTGTCCGGCCTCGGCACGATCCTCGGCGGCGTCAACTTCGTCACCACGATCATCTGCATGCGGGCGCCCGGCATGACCATGTTCCGCATGCCCATCTTCACCTGGAACATCCTGCTCACCAGCATGCTGGTCCTGCTGGCGTTCCCGGTGCTCGCGGCGGCGCTGCTGGTGCTCGAGATCGACCGCAAGCTCGGGGCCCAGGTCTTCTCCCCGGCCAACGGAGGGGCGATCTTGTGGCAGAACCTGTTCTGGTTCTTCGGGCATCCGGAGGTCTATATCGTCGCGTTGCCCTTCTTCGGCATCGCGACCGAGGTTCTGCCGGTGTTCAGCCGCAAGCCGTGCTTCGGTTACAAGGGCCTGGTCGGCGCGACCATCGCGATCGCCGGCCTGTCCATGACCGTGTGGGCGCACCACATGTTCACCACGGGTGCCGTGCTGCTGCCGTTCTTCTCGTTCATGACGTTCCTGATCGCGGTGCCCACCGGGGTGAAGTTCTTCAACTGGGTGGGCACGATGTGGCGCGGCCAGCTCACGTTCGAGCCGGCCATGCTGTTCGCTATCGGGTTCCTGGTCTCGTTCCTGTTCGGCGGGCTGACCGGGGTCATCCTGGCCTCCCCGCCGCTGGACTTCCACGTCAGTGACTCCTACTTCGTGGTCGCCCACTTCCATTACGTGCTGTTCGGCACCGTGGTGTTCTGCATGTTCAGCGGCTTCTACTTCTGGTGGCCCAAGTTCACCGGCAAGATGCTGGACAACACGCTCGGCAAGTGGCATTTCTGGACGCTGTTCATCGGGTTCAACATGACCTTCCTGGTCCAGCACTGGATCGGCGTCGAGGGGATGCCGCGCCGGGTGGCGAACTACCCGTTCCTGCCAGCCAACGTGACGACGCTGAACCAGATCTCGAGCATCGGCTCGTGGATCCTCGGCGCGTCCACGTTCTTCTTCCTTTACAACGTCTACAAGACCTGGAAGTACGGCGAGCAGGTCACCGTGGACGACCCGTGGGGGTACGGCAACTCGCTGGAGTGGGCGACCTCGTGCCCGCCGCCCCGGCACAACTTCACCCGGATCCCGCGGATCCGCTCCGAGCGTCCCGCCTTCGACCTGCACTACCCGCACATCCAGTCCGGGCGGACGCATGAGCAGCGAGTGCTGGAGAACCAGAAATGAAGTTTGAGGGATCCCTGTTCATCGGCTGCGCGATCTTCTTCGGGGCCGCTGACATCGTCTACTGGTACTTCTCCAAGGATCCGACGGGTACCGCCGCGCTCGCGCTGGCTGTGGGCCTGGCCTTCCTGACCGGGTTCTACCTGCTGTTCACGGGCCGGCGCCTGCCCGAGCGGCCGGAGGACAATCCGGATGGCGAGATCGAAGAAGGCACCGGCGAGCTGGGCTTCTTCAGCCCGCACAGCTGGTGGCCGCTGTATGTGGGCCTGGCCGCCGGCCTGGCCGCGTTCGGCGTGGCGGTCGGGTGGTGGCTGTTCCTGATCGGCCTGCTGGCCATCTTCCTCACCACGATCGGCTTTGTCTTCGAGTACTACCGCGGCATTTACGCTCACTAGCCTCTCTTCATCCCCCGCAGCCGCCTGATCACGTAATCCCGCGGCCGACACGGTCGCCGCTGGCTGGCCAGCCGTTTCTCCTGGCGTATGCTCTTGCCCGCACTCATGACTTTGAGTGACGAAATGATTACGGAATCGTTCGGGTCGGGCGGGCCGGGGGACGGCCCGGGGCTGTCAGAAGGGTCAGGATCGTGCCGGGGGAAGAGCCAAGGGGTTGGCGCGCGCGTACGCGCCGCGGATGGTGCCAGCACATCACGGTGGCAGCGGGGACGGGCGGCCTGCTGGCTGGCATGCTGGTCATCGCCGGCTGCGGGGGAGGCCCGGCCAGCCAGGGGCCGTCCGCGAGGGTGACCATCGTGAGCGGCAACCTGACATTCAGCTCAGCCGCTGGGGAGCGCCGCGCTGGCGGCCCCGCGCCCAGGGCGGCCAGCGACCGGGCGGCCCGTGAGCTGGCTGGTGGCCGCCGGGCGGGGGACGCTATCGTCGCGGGCCTGAGTGGCTCAGCGGGCCGCGGTGCAGCGCCCGGCCGCACGAGCACGGGTCATGCCGTTCAGGCGCCCAGCGGGCGTTTCAGGGCCTCACAAGGGGCGGCGGGCCCCGTGGACCTGCGTCCTGACCTGGGTGTGCGGGTGGCCGTCCGGGACGGCAGGCTGACCGGGGTGAGCGTGCGCGCCCTGGGTGCAGGCACCCGGGCCGGGAGGGTCCCCCCCGGGAGGGCCGTGGCCGGGTCGTACGCCCCGGGCTCCCGCAGCTGGCGCACCCGCTGGGCCCTGGCGCCGTCGCGGGCCTACCGGGTCACCGCGACGGCCGTCGACGCGCACGGCCGGCGCACGGTCGTGTCCAGCATCTTCCGCACGCTGCGGCCCCGCCGCACGTTCGCCGCCGCGACGGTCCTCGGCGCGGGTGAGACCGTCGGCGTGGGCATGCCCATCATGATCGACTTCACCCGGCCCATCACCGACAGGGCCGCGGTGGAGCGGGCGCTGCAGATCTGGTCGAGCAAGCCGGTCACCGGGGCGTGGTACTGGGTGACCAGCGAGAGCGTGTGGTTCCGGCCGCGCCACTACTGGCCCGCGCACACCCGGGTGCGGTTCGCCGCACATCTGTCCGGCGTCCAGGGTGCCCCGGATGTCTACGGCCGGGCCGACCTGACCCAGCACTTCCGGATCGGTAACTCGCTGATCGCGGTGGCCAGCGTGGCCACGCATCACATGAAGGTCTGGTGGAACGGCAGGCTCGCCGGGGACTGGCCGGTCAGCACCGGCCGTTCCGGGATGGACACGCCGGACGGCCGTTACCTGTCGTTCGCCAAGGGCAGCCCGGTGGACATGAACTCGGCCAGCTATGGCGTGGGACCGGGGATGCCTGGCTACTACAACGAGCTGGTTTACGACGCCGTGCAGTTCACGTTCAGCGGTGACTACGTGCACAGCGCCCCCTGGTCGGTGGGGGAGCAGGGGATCGCCAACGTCAGCCACGGCTGCGTCAACCTCGCACCCGGCTACGCGGCCTGGTTCTACGCCCATTCGCTGCTGGGCGACCCCATCAGCGTGGTGGGCAGCCCGGTCGCCGGGACGTGGGGCGATGGCTGGACCATTTACTTCCTGGGCTGGCGCAGGCTGCTCGCGGGCAGCGCTACCGGGGACGCGGTGCGGGTCAGCCCGGCCGGCAGCCAGCTCGCGGCCGCCTGACCTTCCCCGGGGATCCGGCCGGGTTGCTCAGTGACCGGGCGGGTCTTCCGGGCTGTCCTGGCCGGGGACGGTGTTCCCGCTCTCCCCGGAGGTGACGGCGGCATGCTCGGCGTCGGCGAGCTCGTCGGCGCCGTGGCCATTGGCGCCGTGGCCGTTGCCGTGCCCGTTGGTCCCGTGGCCGTTGCCCACCGGGAGCGGGACGCTCTCGGTGACCACGTGGTTCAGGGCCAGCCGCAGCTTGCCGACGGGGCCCCGGGTGCCCGGGGCGGGCACGCCGCTGTCGTCGTCCGCGCCCGCCTCGAGCGGCAGCGGAGCGGTCGCCCTGGCCTCAAGGACCGCCTTCGTCTCCTCCGGGACCGGCGCGTGCAGTTCGACGAACTCCCCGCTCGGCCGCTGGTAGATGATGCCGGTCTCGTACCCGTGCAGGAGCATCGCAGCGTCCTTGCGCTGCAGCCCGAGGCAGATGCGCTTGGTCACGATGTAAGCGATCACCGGCCCGATGAACACGGCGTACCGGGCGATCTCCGTGGTCAGGTACAGCGAGATGTTGAGGTGCTGGGCGATGACGTCGTTCGCGCCCTCCAGCCACAAGATCCCGTACCAGGTGATGACCGCGATGCCGATGGCCGTCCGGGTGGCCGCGTTGCGCGGCCGGTCGTTGACGTGATGCTCGCGCGTGTCACCGGTGATCCAGCGTTCCAGGAACGGCCAGAGCGCCGCCGCGGTGAACAGGAACCCCAGCGGTACCAGCGCGGGGATCAGCACGTTCCAGGAGATCGTGTGCCCCCACAGGTTCCACGCCCAGTTCGGGAAGATACGCAGCGCGCCTTCGAGCATGCCCATGTAGAAGTCCGGCTGGGAACCCGAGGACATGGCCACCGGGTTGTACGGGCCGTACAGCCAGATCGGGTTGATCTGGGCCAGGCAGCCCAGCAGGGCCAGCACGCCGAACACGAAGAAGAAGAACGCCCCCGTCTTGGCCATGAAGTACGGGTAGAGCGGCTGGCCGACGACGTTCTTGTCGGTGCGCCCCTTGCCCGGCATCTGGGTGTGCTTCTGGTGGAACATCAGGAACAGGTGCGCGGTGACCAGCGCGAGAATCAGCGCCGGGATCAGCAGCACGTGGATGATGTACAGCCGCGGGATGAGGTCGGTTCCGGGGAACTGGCCGCCGAACAGGAAGAACGACAGGTAGGTCCCGACGATCGGGATCCCCAGCAGGACGCCTTCGAGGATCCGCAGGCCGGCGCCGGACAGCAGGTCGTCGGGCAGTGAGTAGCCGAACAGGCCCTCCAGCAGGCCCAGCGTGAACAGGACGATCCCGATGAGCCAGTTGAGCTCACGGGGCTTCCGGTATGCGCCGGTGAAGAAGATCCTGATCATGTGGGCCATGATGGCCGCCATGAACAGGTCCGCCGCCCAGTGGTGGATCTGCCGCATGAGCAGGCCGCCGCGCACGTCGAAGCTGATGTCCAGGGTCGAGGCGTAGGCCTGGCTCATCCGGACGCCATCGAGCCGGGTGTAGGTGCCGTGGTAGACGATGGAGGTCATGCTGGGCTTGAAGAACAGGGTCAGGAACGTGCCGGTGAGCAGCAGGATGATGAACGAGTAGAGGGCGATCTCGCCGAGCAGGAACGTCCAGTGGTCCGGGAAGACCTTCTTCAGCAGGGTGCGCGCGCCCTTGGCGGCGCGCAGCCGGTCATCGAGGAACGTCCCGGTGCCCGCGAGCGCCTTCTCGACCGGGCCTTCGCCGGCGGAGCCGGCTGGGGCCTCGTTGGTACTAGTCATCCCCGCTCCCAGAAAGCTGGCCCGACCGGAACTGTGAAGTCGCTCAGCGCGACCAGGTACCCCTCGGAGTCCACGCCCATGGGCAGCTGCGGCAGCGGCCGGTTCGCCGGGCCGAAGAGCACCTGGGCGCCCCGGGGGGCGTCGAACGTGGACTGGTGGCAGGGGCACAGGATGTGGTGCGTGGTCTGCTCATAGAGAGCCACCGGGCAGCCGACGTGGGTGCAGATCTTCGAGTAGGCGACGATGTTGTCCACGACCCATTTCTTGTTCGTGGGGAACTGGATCTCGCCCGGCTCGAACTTGATGATGATGCAGGTCGCCTTGACCAGCGCATCGTCGTTGTCCTGGTAGCCCTGGGGGATCACGGTGATCATGGCGCCGGGCGAGTCGAATTCGGCCGGCTTGATGGGCCTGCCGGTGTCGCTGATGACCAGCCGCAGTCCCTTGCGCCAGACGGTGTGCCGCAGCTTGGTGCCCGGCAGTGGCCCCAGGTCACGCAGCAGCACCAGCGGCGCCAGGACCAGCGGGACGGTGGCGGCGATGAGGGTCCGGCGCAGCATGGGCCGCTTGACGAACTGGCTGGCCTCGGCGCCTTCGCGGAAGGTCTCCGCGAACGCCTCCCGGTCGCCCTCAGACGAGGCCAGCGGCTTGCGGGCCTCGGTGAGTTCCACGTCCGGCATCAGCCGCCGGACCCAGATGACGGCCCCCACCCCCAGGGCGAGGAAAGCGACGCCCATCGAGATGCCGAGGGCCAGGTTGGACCGCAGCACGGCATCCACCGAGGTGCCGACCGGCAGCCCGATGTAGGCCGCGATGAACCCGATCCCGGCCAGCATGCCCAGGATGAACAGGGCGGCCACGATCTTCTCGGCGCGCTTCGCCGCCGTCATGTCCTCCGGGTCAGCAGGCAGTTCCCGGGGCGGGGCGGCGGGCGTTTCCGACTGGGCGGTGCCCAGCAGTGTCCGCTCCTCCGCGGGCGGAGGCGTTCCGATCACCCGGTGCGGGGCCCGCCCGGCCTCGCCCCCTTCCGGGTCGCCCGCGGGGAAGTCTCCGGTGTGTCCCTGCGTGCCGCTCATTCGTGCACCCGCCGCTTGGCCGTGATCCAGATCGAGGCCAGCACCAGCGCGCCGATTCCGCCGATCCAGCCGACGAGCCCTTCCGTCACCGGCCCGATGCGCCCGAGGCTGAAGCCGCCGGGGTTGGGCGAGGAGCGTGTCTGGGTGACGTACGCGATGATGTCCCGCTTCTCACTCGGGGTGATCGTGGTGTCGTTGAACACGGGCATGGCCTCCGGGCCGGTGATCATGGCCTCGTAGATCTGGGTCGGCGTGGACTGGGTGAGCGGGGGGGCGTACTTCCCGTAGGTGAGCGCACCGCCCGCCCCCACGAAGTTGTGGCACTGGGAGCAGTTCGAGGTGAACAGTTCCTGGCCGAGGCCGGTGTCGGCGCCCTGCGTGCTCACCTGGGCGGCGCCCGGGGATGGCCGGGCCGCCGGCCAGCGAGGAGATGTACGCCGCGATCGCGTGGGTCTGCGCCACGTTCAGCACGCGCGGCTTGCGTGCCGCCTCGGCCTCGATGTCCTTGAGCGGCATCCGGCCGGTGCTGACCTGGAAGTCCACGGCGGCCGCGCCCACCCCGATCAGGCTGGGGCCGGTGCCCGTGCCCTGGGCCATGAAGCCGTGGCAGCTCGAGCAGTTCTGCACGAACAGCTGCCGGCCCACCGCGGTCTCGCGCGAGGCGACGGAGGGGGAGGACGCGGAGGCCGGGCGTGCCCTGGGCGGTAAATGCCGCGTAGATGACGCCTACCGCGATGAGCCCAAGCAGCATCACGGCATATCCGGCGGCCGGCCGCCGGCGCCGCGCGATGATCCAGCTCAATGGAGCCCTCGTCTTCTGGTCTGTGCTCTTGTGGTTTTCGGAGTTAGACCGCTGCCCTGCTGATGTATTCGGCGCAGCGGCCCTCAGTGGATGAGGTAGATCGTGGTGAACAGCCCGATCCACACGACATCCACGAAGTGCCAGTAGTAGGAGACAACGATCGCACTGACCTGCTGCTCGTGCGTGAACGTCTTGGCCGCGTACGTGCGGCCCAGCACGAACAGGAACGCGATGAGCCCGCCGGTCACGTGCAGCCCGTGAAACCCGGTGGGGATGAAGAACACGGAGCCGTACCCGCTGGACTGGAGGGTGAGCCCGTCGTGGATCAGGCCCAGGTACTCGTAGCCCTGGCCGCAGACGAAGTACAGGCCCATCAGGAACGACAGGACATACCACTCACGCAGTCCCCAGCGCGACACCTGCCAGATCCGCCCGGCCCGCCTGATCTGCCCGCGCTCCACCGCGAACACCCCGAGCTGGCAGGTCACGCTGGACAGCAGCAGGACCGTGGTGTTGATCGATCCGAGGGTCAGGTCGAGGTGGGCGCCCGGCCAGGGGAGGCCATTGCCCTTGTCCACCGAGCGGATCGTGAAGTAGATCGCGAACAGTGCCGCGAAGAACATGAGTTCCGAGGAAAGCCACACGATGGTGCCCACGCTGACCAGGTTCGGCCGCGCAGCGGGCGGGCGAGGGGTGGGTGCCTTCTCGGTGACGGATGCGGTGGCCACGAGGTCATTATTACGACAACCCGTAGGCGAGCGTCGGCCGACCCCCCGTGTCGGTACCATCCAGTTCTATGAAGGTCGTTGTCTACAGCCATGATGCGGATACCCGTGCCCGCATGCAGCTTGCCATCGGGCGCCGCCCCGCCCCCGACGTGCCCGAGGCCGAGGTCATCCCGGTGGCCACCGAGCCGGCGCTCATCCGCCTGCTCGATGCGGGTGGCGCGGACATCATGGTGCTGGACGGCGAGGCTCAGCCGGCCGGCGGCATGGGAGTCTGCCGGCAGGCCAAGGACGAGATCCACGACTGCCCGCCGGTGCTGCTCGTGGTGGGCCGGGCGGACGATGGCTGGCTAGCCACCTGGTCCGGTGCTGACGCCGTGACCAGCCACCCGATCGATCCGGTCGCGTTCGCGGCCGCCCTCGCGGGCCTGATGCGCCAGCGGGCGGAGCACCTGGCCGCCCAGGCCGGCGGCTGAGCGGGGCGGCGAGCGGGCCGATGGCTCCCACCGCGCCCCGGGCGCTGTCGTGGCGTGCCCTCATCGGCGCGCTGATCCGGGGCGAGACCCTCAGCCCGGACGAGGCCGCCTGGGCGATGAACGAGATCATGGAGGGTGCCGCGACCCCGGTCCAGGTGGCCGGGTTCGGCGTGGCCCTGCGGATGAAGGGCGAGACGCCCGGCGAGCTGGCCGGGCTGACCGAGGTCATGCTGCGCAAGGCCACGCCGATCAGCGTGCCTGGTGACCTCGTCGACCTGGTCGGCACGGGCGGGGACGGCGCGCACACGGTGAACATCTCCACCATGGGCGCGATCGTCGCGGCGGGCGCCGGCGTCCGGGTGGTCAAGCACGGCAACCGGGCCGCCTCGTCCGCGTGCGGTGCCGCCGACGTCCTCGAGGCGCTGGGCGTGGTCATCGACCTGCCCCCGGCGGCCAGCGCGCAGCTCGTGGAGGAGACGGGGATCGCGTTCCTGTTCGCGCCGCTCTACCACCCGGCCCTGCGGCACGCGTCGGTCGCGCGGAGCCAGCTCGGCGTGCCCACCGTGTTCAACTTCCTCGGCCCGCTGTCCAACCCGGCCCGTCCGGGGGCCCAGGCGGTGGGGGTCGCGGACCCGCGGATGGGCGGGGTCGTCGCGGGGGTGCTCGCCGGGCGCGGCTGCTCGGCGCTGGTCTTCCACGGCGACGACGGGCTGGACGAGCTGACCCCCACCACCACCTCCACCGTCTGGGTGGTGCACGACGGCACGGTGACCCAGACCAGGTTCGATCCCGCGGCGCTGTGGCTGGAGCGGGCCCGGCCGGAGGACCTGCGCGGGGGAGATTGCGAGCACAACGCGGCGGTGGCCCGTGCGGTGCTCGGCGGCGAGCGGGGCCCGGTGCGGGACACCGTGCTGCTGAACGCCGCCGCGGCGCTCGCCGCGTCCGCCGGGATCCAGGGGGCCGAGGCGCTGGACAAGGCCCTCGCCGAGGGGTTCGCCCGGGCCAGCGCGGCCCTCGATTCCGGGGCGGCGGCCGACCTGCTCGACCGCTGGGCGGCGGCCAGCCAGCGGCTCGCCCAGTCTGGCTAGCTCGCCGGCGAGGGGAGGCGCGCCGCAGGCGTGTCCTCGCCGGGCCGGCGAGTAACCCGGCACCCGCAGCAGACGAGGTGCATACGGGAGCGGGCAAGTGGGGGGGGGTTCCGGGGGCCTCGGGCCTCGGGCCCCCGGGCTAACACCGCTCAGCCTTCTTCGTATCCGAGCGCGAACGCGGCCTCGAGGTCGTGCCGCGAGTAGGTGCGGAACGCGATGTGCGTCTCGGTGTGCGTGACGCCCTCGACCCGGTTGAGCGTGCCAGGGATGACGTCGGCCAGTTCCTCGTGCGCCCGGACCCGGACCAGGGCCACCAGGTCGAAGTCGCCGGTCACCGAGTAGACCTCAGTGACCTGCGGGATCTGGGCGATTACTTCCGCCGTCTCGGGGATCCGCGCAACATCGGCCTTCAACAGAACGATCGCGGTGATCACCTGCCGCCTCCTTAGGGCGTGACTGGCCTGCTCGGCCCACCTGGCCGGGCCCGCCCTCCCCGGGCGGTCTGCGCGGGGCGGCCTGCCGGGGCGGCCCGGCGGGCTTGTCCCGGCGTAGCGTACCGCTGCTCACCCGCCGGGCTGCGGACCCTGCGCGGCGGCGGAGGCGAGCCGGGGGGCAGCCTGCCGGGCGGCGGCCCGCTCCGCGGCGCTCAGCTGCGCGAGCGTCCGCACCCCGGCCGCGGGAAGCCGGTCCAGCAGGGCCGCCAGCACCGCCGCGGTGGCCCGGGCGTCGGCCAGCGCGCGATGGCGCACGGCGGCGGGGGCGCCGAAAAACTCGGCCAGCGTGGCCAGCTTGCAGTTCGGCACCTCGTCCCCGGTGAGCAGGAGCCGGGCCAGCGTGACCGTGTCCACCACCTGGGCGGCGGGCCAGCGCCGCCCGGTACCGGCACACGCGGCGCTGAGGAAGGCGATGTCGAAGGGCGCGTTGTGCGCGGTGAGCACGGCTCCGCGGGCGAAGTCGAGGAAACCGGGCAGCACCGCGCTGACGGGAGGGGCGAGGCTGACCATGGTGTCGGTGATGCCGGTCAGCGCGACGATGTCCGGCGGGATGGCCTGGCCGGGGTTGACCAGGGCGCTGAACTCCGCGCAGATCCGCCCGCCGCTCAGCCGGACCGCCCCGATCTCGGTGATCCCGCCCGTATCCGGTGACCAGCCTGTGGTCTCCACGTCGACCACGACGAAATCGAGTGTCCCGAGCGGGCGCCGCCGGATTCCCGGGGTCCACGGATGGCGCAGCCTCGTCCTGGCCGCGGCCAGGACGTCCCGCCACCGGTCCCGTGCCGGCCTGTCGAGCGTGATCACGCTGTCACGGTATGCCTGGCTGCCGACACTCCTGGCTGGGGCGCGCCGGCCGCGCTCCCGGCCCGGGGCACGGCGGCCGCCATGCTGGCCGGCTCAGCCCAGGGTGGCCCGGTAGCACTCGGTCACGTAGGGCAGCACCAGCTCGTCCGACCCGGCCAGGGCGGGATGGGTGGCGGCCAGGCGCCGCACCCCGGCCAGCACGGCGGCGCGCTGTTCCTCCGGCATCGTGATCACGTAGCTGCGCGAGGCCGCAAGGTCGATGAGCTCGTCCGGGCTGAGCCGGTGCTGCCATGCGACGTCGCAGCGCTCGACCGGCCCGAACGGGGGCCCGATGAGCCCGCGGTCCTGGCTGCGGTGCTCGCCCGGGTCGTGCAGGATCCGGCCCAGCTCGGCCACCCAGTCCTCCCGCTCGTCCCGGATGTTCCAGACCAGGCCGAGCCGTCCCCCGGGGACGAGCACGCGGGCCACCTCCGGCACCGCGCGGCTGCGGTCGACCCAGTGCCATGCCTGGGCGGCCAGCACCGCGTCGACGGAGCCGCCGGCCAGCGGGATCTCCTCCGCCGATCCGGCCTGCACAGTAACGCCCGGTACCGCGCGGGCCAGTTGCTCCCGCATGCCCGCGGATGGCTCCACCGCGATCACGTCCAGGCCGCGGTCGCGAAGCTGGCGGGTCAGCTTCCCCGTGCCTGCGCCGAGGTCGAGCACCCGCGACGCGCCCCCGGGCAGCAGCCAGTCGACCGCTTCGGGCGGATAGGGCGGCCGTCCCCGCTCGTAGGCGTCCGCGGCCGCGCCGAAGGACGAGGCCTGCCGCTGGTGCTGTGCTGCGCTGCGGTGATCATCCGGCATGCCTGGATCATCCCAGGCCCGCCGCTGGCCGGAGTGTCAGTACCCCTGCCTAGCGTGATCTCCCGAGGGCCCTGCGGCGCCCGCCACCGTGGGGCCCTGGCCCGAGGCGGGAGCCAACCAGAGGAGGAGAGATGCTGATCGAATGTGACCGCTGTGAAATGCGTGACATCGCCTGCCCGGACTGCGTAGTCACCGCCCTGCTCGCCGACGGTGAGCCGGCCGCCGCCCTTGATCCCGCCGAGCGGCGGGCGCTCCGGGTGCTCGCCGACGCCCGGCTGGTCTCACCGCTCCTGCTGCGCCCGTCGTCCAGGGCGTCCTGAGCGGGGGCAGGCATGCACCGTGACCAGGACGGCGCAGGTTACCGGGGGCACCCGCCTGCCCGCGGGGCGGGCTCACCCGCACCCCGGCGATTGCGCCGCTGCCCGCGGGCGGGCTCACCCGCACCCTGACGGGGACACGCCCGGGCCCGCCCCCGCCGGACATGGCCGCTCCACCGGGAACGGGGTGCCAGCGGGCCGCCGGAACCCCTTCCCAGCGGGCAATCTGCGGGAACAGGAACACCTGGCGATGGTCAAGGAGGTCACGGGAGTTCGCGAAGCGGTTGAATTCCCCTCGCGGGCTTCACTAGTGTCAGCCCCGGTCGGTTCGCTCCCCAGCCACCACTATGGTGACGGCGGCCGGCCACCGCCGAGTCTTCGCGCTGGCACAGGACGGCCAGCCGGAGAGCCGGGGACCCACCGGAGGACTGTCCCGGGACCAGCCCGGGATAAAGCCCTTCAGGGGTGAATCGGCCAGGTCTCGCCACGGCTTCGCGTATCGCGGTCACCGCGACACGGCCGGCCGTACCGTGACCCGGCCGTAGGGCATCTTCCACAGCCCGAACCCGTCAGCTCACCCGGTAGGCGGAGTGGAAGAAGGAGCGTGATCACGCACGTGAGTACGCGTCCAGCTGCTGAGTCTGAGCGTTCGCGCGCGCCGTTCCGGGGCACGTCCGCCCGGCGCGCCCTGACCCTGCGCACTCGGACCCTGCGCCGCGGGGTGGCCATCGGTGCCAGCGTGGTCGCCGCCGGGGCTCTGGCTGCATTCGCCAGTTCTGCCGGGGCCGCACCCAAGCCCACGGTCAGCCAGGTCCAGAAGTCGGTGAACCGGCTCACCTCCCAGGAGGACCAGGCCGCCCAGCAGTACGACCAGTCCGAGCAGCAGCTCAGCAACGCCAAGCAGCGGCTCGCCCTGGTCAACGGCGAGATCAGGGCCGATCAGGCCAAGTTCGAGTCGATGCGCAGCGAGATCGCGGCCATCGCCTCCACCGCCTACGAAAACGGCACCATGACCTCCATGGGTGCCCTGCTGACCTCCGACAACCCCCAGGCCGTGCTCAGCCAGGCCTCGGTGCTGCTGCAGCTATCCAGCGCCCGGGCCTCCCAGGTGAACGAGTTCATCCAGGCGGCCCGCCAGCTCGAGGGGGCCAAGCTCACCGCGAAGCGGACCGAGCAGGGGATAGCGGCCCTGGACGCGCAGCGCCTGGCCCGCAAGAAGTCGCTCGGCAAGTCGCTGTCCCAGAAGAAGGCCCTGCTGGCCACGCTCACCGCGCAGCAGCAGCAGACCGTGACCACCACCTCGACCATCGGGGTCGGCGGCAGCACGACGGCCACGAACAACGTCCCGACCAACAGCCAGGCCGGGAAGGCCGTCGCGTACGCCTACTCCAAGCTGGGTGACCCGTACGTGTACGGCGCGACCGGGCCGAACGCGTTCGACTGCTCAGGGCTCGTCCAGGCGGCGTGGGCCTACGCCGGGGTGGCCATCCCGCGGACGACGTACGAGCAGGTGGCCGCGCTGCCCGCGGTTTCCACCTCCGACCTGCAGCCCGGGGATCTCCTGTTCTTCGACGGGGACGGTCACGTCGGGATCTACGTCGGCGGCAACGAGCTGATCGACGCGCCGCAGACCGGCGAGGACGTGGAGAAGGTCCCGCTGTCCGGCTGGTACGCCGCCAACCTGAACAGCGCCGCGGTGCCCTGAGCCGCCAGCTCACCTGACGCGGCACAGCGGCGCCCCCGGGAACGTTCCGGGGGCGCCGCTATGATCCTCCCCAGATGGCAAAGATCCTGATCGTCACCAACGACTTCCCGCCGCGGGCCGGGGGGATCCAGTCGTTCGTGCATGCCCTCGCCCTGCGGCTGCCCCCGGGCCAGGTCGTCGTGTACGCCCCCGCCTGGGAGGGGGCGGCCGGTTTCGACCAGCAGCAGCCCTTCCCGGTGCTGCGTCACCCGACCTCGCTGATGCTGCCGGTGCCCTCGGTGCGCCGCCGCGCGGTCCGGGCCCTGGCTGAGCATGGCTGTGACACCGTGCTGTTCGGCGCGGCTGCACCGCTGGGGCTGCTGGCTCCGGCGCTCCGCACGGCCGGGGCCCGGCGGATGGTCGCCCTGACCCATGGCCATGAGGCGGGCTGGGCGGCGCTGCCGGTCGCCCGCAGCCTGCTGCGCCGGATCGGTGACTCGGTTGACGTCGTGACCTACCTCGGCGAGTATGTCCGGGTCCGGCTGGCCCGGGCCCTGTCGCCTGGCGCGGCGGCGCGGATGGCCCGGCTGGCCCCCGGGGTGGACACGGGGGCGTTCCATCCGGGTGCGGGCGGCGCCGCGGTCCGGGACCGGCTCGGCCTGGCCGGGCGGCCCGTGGTCGTCTGCGTGTCCCGGCTGGTCAAGCGCAAGGGCCAGGACACCCTCATCCGGGCCTGGCCGATGGTCAGGGCGGCCGGCGGCCCGGTTCTCCTGCTCGTTGGCAGCGGCCCGGAGACCGGGCGGCTGCGCCAGCTCGCCCGCGAGCTGGGCGTCGCGGATGCGGTCGTGTTCACCGGCCAGGTGCCGGACGGTGAACTGCCTGCCTACTACGACGCGGGTGATGTGTTCGCGATGCCCTGCCGGACCCGGCGGCGCGGCCTGGACGTCGAGGGCCTGGGCATCGTCTACCTGGAAGCCTCCGCCACCGGGCTTCCCGTCATCGCGGGTGATTCCGGCGGCGCGCCGGACGCGGTGCTCAGCGGGGAGACCGGCTACGTGGTCCCGGGGCGGGACGTCACGGCTCTCGCGGCGCGGCTCAACGAGCTGCTCGCCGACCCCGCCTGGGCCCGGGCCATGGGGGAGAAAGGCCTGGCCTGGGTGGACCGTGAATGGCGGTGGGACCTGGTGGCGCGCCGGCTGGAGCAGATCCTGGCCGGCTGACCCGCCGCGCCCGGTCAGTCGTACAGCGCGTCGATGTCCGCGGCGAAGTCCTTGCCCACCACGCCGCGCCGGACTTTGAGCGAGGGCGTCAGGTACCCGTCCTGCTCGGTGAAATCGGCCGGCAGCACCCGGAACCGGCGGATGGACTCCGCCCGGGACACCGCCTTGTTGGCGTCGTCCACCGCCTTCTGGATCTCCGCGATGACCTCTGGGTTGCCAGCCAGGTCTGCCGGGCTGGCTGAGGCCAGCTGGGGGTGCCGTCCCTTCCAGGCCTCCAGTGCCTCCTCATCCAGGGTGATCAGGCAGGCAACGTAGGGCCGGCCGTCTCCCACCACCATGGCCTGGCTGACGAGCGGATTCGCGCGCAGCCGGTCTTCCAGCACGGCGGGGGCCACGTTCTTGCCGCCGGCGGTGACGATGATGTCCTTCTTCCGGCCGGTCACCCGCAGGTGCCCATCCTCGTCCAGCTCACCCAGGTCGCCCGTGTGCAGCCAGCCGTCCGTGTCGATCATCTCGGCGGTCGCGGCCTGGTTGTGCCAGTAGCCCTGGAAGATATTCGGCCCGGACACGAGGATCTCGCCGTCGCCGGCGATCCGCACCGTGACCCCGGGTATCGGCTGGCCGACCGTGCCGATCTTGTTACGGCCGGGCAGGTTGACCGAGATCACCGGGCTCGTCTCGGTGAGGCCGTAGCCCTCCAGCACGGTGATGCCCGCGCCGCGGAAGAAGTGCCCCAGCCGCTCGCCGAGCGGGGCGCCGCCAGACACGGCGTACTGGACCCGGCCCCCGGTCGCCGCGCGCAGCTTGCTGTAGACGAGCCGGTCATAGAGGGCGTGCGCTGCCCGCAGCCGCAGGCCCTGCTGGCCCGGGGCGGCGTGCCCCCCCGCGCCGAGGGTATGGCTCCACTCGATCGCCGTCCGCGCCGCCGCGGCGAAGATCCGGCTTTTCAGGGGGCTCGCCGAGGCCTGCAGTTCCGCGCCGTTGTACACCTTCTCGAAGACCCTCGGCACGGCCAGGATGAAGGTCGGCTGGAAGCTGCCCAGGTCAGCCACCAGGTTCGCGACGTCCGGGGTGTGCCCGAGGGCGGTGCCCGATTCGAGGCAGCCGATCTGGATGATGCGCGCGAACGAATGCGCCAGCGGCAGGAACAGCAGCGCCGACCGCCCGGACATGGTGAAGATCTCCGGCAGCGCGCCGATCGAGTTGCGGACGTCGGCGAGCATGTTCGCGTGCGTGAGCTCGCATCCCTTGGGACGGCCCGTGGTCCCGGAGGTGTAGATGATCGTGGCCAGGTCCGCGGCCACGCGGGACGAGCGCCGCTGCGCCAGTGCCTCGTCGCCGACCGTGGAACCTTCCGCGGGCAGGCTGTCCAGCGGCTTGGCCGAGGCGGAACTGCCGGCGGCCGCCCCCTCGATCAGCCAGGTGTGCTCCACGGCCGGCAGCCGGGCCAGCACCTCGGCGATGGCCTCGAGGTGCGCGGGCATCTCGGCGATCAGGGCGCGGGCGCCCGAGTCGCTGAGGATCCACTCCACCTGCTCGGCCGAGGATGTCTCGTAGATGGGGATGCTGACCGCGCCCGCCGCCCAGATCGCGTAGTCCGCGAGCGTCCACTCGTACCGGGTCCGCGACAGCAGCGCCACCCGGTCGCCGGCCCCGATGCCTGACGCGATCAGCCCCCTGGCCAGCGCCGTGACCTCGTCGCGGAACTGCGCCGCGGTCACATCGCGCCAGGGCGCCCCGTCGTCACCGGCCTGGCGGCGGATGACAACCGCCTGCGGCTCGCGATCGGCGCGCTCGAAGATCACGTCGGAGAGGTTCGCTGAGGGCGCGATCTCCACGACAGCGGGGGTGCCGTACTCACGCATGACAGCTCCTGCCGGTCACGTTGTTCGCCGGTGAACGACTGGACCGTACCCCGGGCGGCCCCCCGCGGGCTACCCGCAGGTAGCCCGGTTCAGGTTACCCGGCGGGTGGCGGCCGGGCTGGTCCCGCCCGCCGGTCCTGCCCATGGTCTGCCCTCATGCTGGCGTGCGGAACCCGCACGGGCCCGGTACACGCGGGCCGGCGGCGCGCGCGGGCCAGTTGTGGCAATGTGGCGGGATGCCCACGCGATGGGAGTACGGCTCCCTGATCACCATTGCCCTGGCCCCCAGCGAGCAGCAGCCGCCCGAGCACACGGCCGGCATCCTGGTCACGGCCATGCATGCCCGCGTCGTGTCGGTCGTGGAACTCGGCGACCTGGTCCCCGGGGAGCGGTACGCGGCCATGGACGCGGTGGGCCAGGAAGGCTGGATCATCACCGGCCCCGGAGTCCGCTCGGACTTCAGCCGCGGGACCCCGGTCCGGATCGGCGGGGCCACCAGGCTCGCGCCGTGGATGGCCCAGACACTGGCTGATCAGCCCGTGGGTGCATGGGCCCGCGGCTATTTCGAGTACCCGCTCCGGCGCCCGATGGAGTGAGGCAGGCGGTCACGCACCGGGACATACCGGGGCAGGCCGCGAGGGCCGGGCTTGTACGGTTGGCTCATGCGGGTGCACGTGGTCAGCGATGTTCATGGCCGCGCGGAGGCGCTCGCGGCGGCCGGTGGTGCGGACGGGTTCATCTGCCTGGGCGACCTCCTGCTGTTCATCGACTACGCCGACCACCGGCAGGGCATCTTCGCTGACCTGTTCGGCGCCGACGCGACCGCCGCGTTCGCCGCACTCCGCCTGGCCAAGCGGTTCGACGAGGCCCGTGAGTATTCCCGGAGGCTCTGGGGCCAGCTGGACGGTGACCCATCGGGGTACGTCGAGAAGGCGGCTTCCAGCCAGTACGCGGAACTGTTCGCGGCCATGCCCGAGCCCGCCTACCTGACCTACGGCAACGTGGACATCCCGCCGCTCTGGCAGCAGCACCTCAAGCCGGGACACGAGATCCTCGACGGGCAGCGGGCCACGCTCGGCGGCTGGACCTTCGGGTTCGTCGGCGGCGGGCTGCCCTCCGCCTACCGCACGCCCTACGAGATCGACGAGGACGCCCACGCGGCCAAGGTGACCGCCACCGGCGAGGTGGACGTGCTGTGCACCCACATCCCGCCCGCCGTCCCGCAACTGCTCTACGACACCGTGGCCCGCCGGCTGGAACGCGGCAGCACGGCGATCCTGGAGCACATCCGGCGCACCCAGCCCCGGTACGCCCTCTTCGGCCACGTGCACCAGCCGCTGGCCCGCCGGGTCCGGATCGGCCGCACCGAGTGCATCAACGTGGGGCACTTCCGGGCGACCGGGGTTCCGTACGTCCTGGAATGGTGACGCGCCAGGCCCGCGGATGGGGTGCCTGGCCCGGTCGTGGCGTACGCTCCGAGCATGGCCGACAGGACGACGTCGAGCATCTCCATCGCCGCTACCGGGCCGGATGTGATGGCCGTGATAGCCGATTTCGCCGCTTACCCGCAGTGGGCCACCGCGGTGCGCTCAGCCGAGGTAGCCGCGCGCGGCGAAGACGGCCGCCCCAGCCTCGTCCGGTTCAGCCTGGATGCCGGGATGATAAAGGACAGCTACGGCCTTAGCTATAAGTGGGACGACTCCGGGGTTCGCTGGGATCTCGCCGAGCCAGGATCGGTCATCAGCGGGATGACCGGCGGGTACTCGGTGGCTGACGGCTCCCGCGGGACCGAGGTCACCTACGACCTCAGCGTGGACCTCCGGGTGCCGATGCTCGGCATGCTGAAGCGGAAGGCTGAGAAGGTCATCATCGACACCGCGCTGAAAGGGCTCAAAGCCCGCGTCGAGGGCCTGCGGGCGCAGGCCTCGGCGGCGGACAGCCCGCAGCTGGACAGGGATAAGGAAGAAGGCGCACCGTGACGGAGCGGCAGCCAGGCAGCGATCCGATCGGCGAACTCCAGCGGTGGCTGATCCGCTCGGGAGCGCGCAGCGTGACGCGGCAGGTGGGTGACCAGGTCCGGACGGCCCTTGGCGGCAGCTCCCGCGCGGACGTATGGGAAAGCGCGACCGCCGACCACGAGGCGCCGGAATGCCAGTGGTGCCCGATCTGCCGGGCCCGGCGGAGGCTCCGGGAATCCGGTCCCGGCCTGTCCTCGTCCGTGGCGGCCGCGGGTGACGCAGTCTCCGTGGTGCTCCAGGACGCGGCGGCCGCGTTCGAGGCGGCCGTGGCCGCGGCCGGACGGCAGGCCCGGCCCCGGGACGACGCGCCGGCCAGCGGCGCGGTATGGGACGAGGCCACCGGGCCGCCGGCCCGCCCGCTGCCCCGGATCGTGCCGGATCCGGCCGCCGGGCCAGCCGAGACCGCCGGGGCGGCGCAGCCGCCCGGGGCGGCCGGGACAGCTGAGCCGCAGGAGCCCGCCGGGCCGTCTGACCCGTGGGCTGCGACGGCTGACCCCCCCACCCGGCCGGCCGCAACGGACCCCCGCCCGCCTGGGCCAGCGGGCCCGGAGGGGTAAAGACTTTACGTGCGGCTGCCCGCGCGGCGGCGCGGGCACGGTGCGGATCGTGGCATGGTGAAGTGTGGCTTTGCATACTCCTGTGATGCACGCCGGCCTGGCGCTGGGTGGCGGGGGCGGCCTCGCCCACCTGCTCGTGCGGCTGCTGATCTGGCACGCGATCTGGCGGTTGGGCCTGCTCATCTGGCGGGTTCCCACCGTCGGGCCGGTCCTCGTGCTGCTGATCGTCCTGGCCGTGGTGGCCCTCGCCATCTTCCGGGCCAGCCGCGGCCGCGGCCGGCCCGGGCCGGGCTGGCCCGGGCGGGGACGCGAGGATCCCTTTGGTGACCGCACCGGCGGCAACGCGGGCCCCCGCGACTGGTGACCGGGCGCACCCCGCGGGCGCGCGGCAGGCCCGGCCGCGCCGCCCCCGGCAGGGCCCGGGCCTCAGAGCACGGCGCCGTCGTCCGGGCCTGAGTCGCGGGGCGGCTTCTCGCCCATCCGGATGACCAGGGTCGCGAAGCCGCCGACGAACGCGGCCACGGCCAGGAACGCGGCCCACCCCGGGATCGCCCAGCCCGCCATGGTGGCCAGCAGCAGATAGCCCGGACCGCCGAACAACGCGGCCCAGGCCCCCTTGGCCACCGGGTCGAGCGACGGCAGGGGGGGCGGGACCGGCGGCACGAAGTCCTCGTCCTCCGCCGGGGCGGGCGGCGGTACCGGGCTGGCCGGGCGGACGATCCGCGGCCGGCCGCCGGGCCGGGGCCCGGCGGGGGCCGGGTCTTCGTTGCGGCCGATGGAATGAGGTCCATGCGCGGCCGGATCGTTGACCGCCGGGCCGTTCGCGGGGGAAGCCGGGGGCACGGTCCCGCCGGGCACGCCGGGGCGGCCCGGGGGCGGGCGGGAGGCTGGGCCGGCCGCTGGCCCGGGATCCGGGGACTCGCCGGGGTCCGTGCCCAGGTCAAGCGCCGGGTCGGTGTCGTCGCTCAGGTCCAGGGTGAGCGAGGGATCAGTGTCCGGGCCCGGGTCCGGCAGCACCCCTGCCCGCTGCGGGCCGGGCAGGTTCTCCCGCTCCGGCCACGGCATCTCGCCGCCGTCCGCCTCCGGCCCGGCGGCGTAGTTCGCGATCAGGTCACGCCACGCGGCTTCCTCGCCGCCTGACGCTCCCCGCCCGCTGCCCTTCACTCGGTCTCCGCATGGCTGTGCGAACGGACGAAATCCAGGCTCCCCGCGAAGATCGCTGGTGCGTCGTTATCCAGGGTGGCGACATGATAGCTGTCCGGGCACTCACGGACCGTCAGCTGGCCCGGCGGCAGGGCGGCCTGGAGCACCCGCATGCTGGCCGGTCCCACCACGTGATCGACCGTGCTGCGGTAGACCAGCACCGGCTGCGTCACCTCGCCCAGCCGCGACTGGGTCAGCCGCCACAGAGCAGGCAGGGACGCCGCCGCCCGGACCGGCACCCGGGTGTAGCCGAGCTCGGTGACGCCTTCCTTCTTGATGTCGCTGGCGATCCCCGGCAGCGACGGCACCACCAGCTTGAGCGCGGGAGCCAGCAGGAACAGCTTCGTGTCGGGCGCCAGCGACGGGTTGACCAGGACCAGGCCGCCCACCCCGGCGCCGCGCAGTTCCGCCATCCGCAGCGCCAGGCAGCCCCCCATGGACAGGCCCATCACGAAGATCGCGCTGCTGCGCCCCCGCAGTTCCTCGTAGGCCCGGTCGGCCTCCGCATACCAGTCTTCCCACCGGGTCCGGGACATTTCCTGCCACGTCGTGCCGTGGCCGGGCAGCCGCGGCACGGATACCGTCAGGCCCGCGCCGGCCAGGTACTCCGCCCATGGCCTCAGCGACCCTGGGGAACCGGTGAACCCGTGGCACAGCAGGACGCCGGTGCCGTTGCTGCCCGCGTGGAAGTACGCTTCCGCGCCTGGGATGACTGGCATGAGTTCATCGTCCTCTACGCCGGGTCTGGACCGCGCGCCCGGGCCCCCGGGCACGAACCGTCCCCCGGAGCCTGGCCGCGCATCTCACGCCCTGGCATCGTCGCATGGCCCGCGCTCCGCCGCACGCCGCCCGGCCGCGTAACTGGTGATGAGGGGCGGCGCTTTCGGCCGTATCTCGTGCGACGATGGGGACGTGTTCTACTGGGTGGTCAAGGCGATTCTGGGGCCCTTCCTGGCGCTTATCTTCCGGCCCTGGGCGCAGGGCATCGAGAACGTGCCCCGGGAGGGGCCGGCCATCATCGCCAGCAACCACCTCTCGTTCGCCGACCACTTCTTCGGCCCGCTGCCGCTGCCCCGCAAGGTGACCTACCTGGCCAAGGCCGAATATTTCACCGGGCGCGGCCTGAAAGGCCTGCTCAGCAAGGCTTTCTTCAGCGGGGTGGGACAGATCCCGGTGGACCGGGCCGGCGGCCAGGCCAGCGAGCGGGCCATCAACACCGGGCTGCGCGTGCTCGCCGAGGGCAAGCTGCTCGGCATCTACCCCGAGGGCACCCGGACCCCGGACGGGCGGCTGTACCGGGGCAAGACCGGGGTCGCGCGGCTGGCCCTGGAATCCGGGGCGCCGGTGATCCCGTGTGCCATGGTCGGCACGTTCGAGCTGATGCCGTCGGGCAAACTGCTCCCGCGGCTGCGCTACCGGCCCGGCGTCCGGTTCGGCAAGCCGCTGGACTTTGCCCGCTACGCGGGCCTGGAATCAGACCGGCTCGTGCTGCGCGCGGTGACCGACGAGATCATGTACGCGATCATGGCCCTGGCCAGCCAGGAGTACGTGGACGAGGACGCGCAGCGGGCCAAGGCGCGGCTGAAGGCGGAGCACAAGGCCGGGCGGCTGGTTCACGCGTCCACCGAGCGCCGTTCGGGCAGGTAGCCCGGCTGGCCGCGCTGCCCCGCTGAGCGGCGCCCCCATCGCGGCCACCGGGAGCGGACCCGGCGGCGCACTGCCCGTCCCGCCCGCTGCACGAGCAGTGCCACGGCCAGCAGGAGAGCAGCGACGATACCGTCCAGCCAGAAGTGGTTGGCGGTGACGATGACCGCGAGCACGGTGAGGACCGGGTACCCGAACGCCAGCCAGCGCCAGCGGCTCCGGGACACCTGCGCCACCACCAGCGCCACCAGCAGCGCCCACCCCACGTGCACCGAGGGCATGGCCGAGAGCTGGTCGGGGTTGAAGCCCGCCACCGAGCCATAGACCGACTGGCCGTAGCGCGCCGCGGTGTCCACCATGCCGTCGCCCTCGAGCATCCGCGGCGGTGCGACCGGCAGGAACTGGATCAGCAGCGCCCCGGCGGTGAACAGCACCAGCGTGGTCCGGACCGGCGGATACTGCCGGCGATGCCGGGCGTACACCCAGACCAGGCAGCTGATCAGCACCACGAAATGCAGCGACGCGTAGTACAGGTTGAGCGCCTCGACGAGCAGCGGATGGCCGAGGAACGCACGCTGGATCCCCGTCTCGCTGGGCAGGTGCACCACCCGCTCGACGTGCCAGATCCACCGGGCCCGGGCCAGCGCGCCGTCCGGGCCGACCAGGCTGAAGCTCCCCGCGACCTGCCACAGGGCGAACAGGCCCAGCAGGACCGCGGCTTCCTGCGCGATCCCGGCCGCCAGGGCGAGCCGGCGCGGCCACGGCCCGCCGGGGGGCGGTGCCGGGCTGTCCGTCGCGCCGTGGGGCGGGGCCGGGCTGCCCGCCCCGCCGGGGGGTGGTCCGGGGCTGTCTGCCGCGCCGCGGGGCGCGGCGGGGCTCTCCGGCCGGGCCGCGCGGCGGGCGAGGTGCCGCGCGGCGGCCGAGGTGGCGGCCAGGCAGGCCGCGGTGACCGCCGCTGCCTGCCAGGACAGCTCCAGGTCGATCATGTGGCGCGCCTCCATCCCCGCTGCGGCCCGGCTCGCCGGGCTGACCCTTATGTCTCCCCAACCAAGCGTCCCCGGCGTCCGGCAAACGCTAAGGTTACGGCCCTTGATTAAAGGAGCGGATTAATGACTGAAATACCGATGGGGGCCCCGGGGATTCCCGCTGTGCCCGCCGGGCCTGGCAGCGAGCCAGAGCCGGGCGGCCCTGGCGGCCGGCCCGGCCCGCCCGACGAGATCCTGGTGGCCTTCGCCGAGCCGGCGGGCCAGCGCCGGCTCACTGTCCTGGTGCGGCTCATCCTGGCCATACCGCACGTGGTCGTGCTCTGGGTGCTCAGCATCGCCGCCGAGGTGGTCGCGGTGGTCTGCTGGTTCGCCGCGTTGTTCACCGGCCGCCTGCCCAGCGGGCCGGCTGAATTCCAGGTCGGCTACCTGTGCTGGGTGACCCGGTTCTACGCGTACGTGTTCCTGCTCACCGACGTGTACCCGCCGTTCGAGTTCGCGGACGCGGACTACCCTGTCCGGCTGCGCGCTGAGCCGGGGCAGCTCAACCGGCTCGCCGTCCTGTTCCGGATCATCCTGGTCATCCCGGCGTGGATCGTCAGCGTGCTGCTGGGCTGGGGGCTCAGCTTCCTGGTCATGTTCGTGACCTGGCTGATCGTGCTCATCGCGGGCCGGATGCCGCGCCCGCTGCACGAGGCCCTGGCGGCCGTCGTGCGCTACCAGGTCAGGGTGAGCGGTTACTTCCTGATGCTGACCGCGCAGTACCCGGGGGGCCTGTTCGGTGACCCGGCCACGTCGGCCTCGGGGGCGGGGCCGGCGGGCGGGGGGTTCGCGGCCGGACCGGATGGGCTGGCGGCCCAGGAGGCGGTCCAGGAGGGGGTCCCGGAGGGTCACGGCTTCCCGGAAGGCCAGGGGCCCGCGCAGGTGCCCGGGGACGCCGGGCCCGGATGGGGCCCGTGGGGCCAGCCGGAATCCGGCCAGCCCGTCTCCACGGCGGTCGGCTACGGCCAGCCCGCGGCAGGCCAGCCTGGCTATCCCGGCGGCGGCTACGGCCAGCCTGCCGCGCCTGCCCGCTGGCTCGGCGGGCGCCAGCCCTGGCGGCTGCTCCTGTCCCGCCAGGCCAAGCGGCTGGTCGCCCTGTTCCTCGTGCTCGGCGTGATCTTCGCCGTGGGGTACGGGGTGCTGATCGCCGTGATCGCCTCCACCAGCGGCAACAACACCGTGACCCGGGCTGAGGCCGCGATCTCGGTCGAGGGCGCGTTCGCCACCCTCAGCAGCACGCTGTCCGGCTTCGATTCGAAGGTCGCGGCCTGCCAGGGCAGGTTCAGCTGCGTCAACAAGGTTGACGCGCAGATGTCCCAGGCGTTCGGGAGGTTCGCCCGGGACATGGACGGCATCCCCATGCCCAGCGGGGCGTCGGCGGCCGCGGCGGACCGGGTCCGGTCGGACGCGAGCCAGACCAGCGAGGGCTTCACGCGGCTCTCGAAGGTCACCTCGGCTGCCCAGTACCAGCAGGTGGTGGCCAGTACCGGCCTGGAGGGGCTGCTCAGGCGCTTCGACGGCGACTACCAGGCCCTGGGCGTGTCGCTCGGCGCCCGGTAGCAAGCGCGAGGGGATCGACACCCCGTGACAGGCACGGTGCGGGACCGCCGGCCCTGCGCCAGCGGTGGTGCGGATCAGGGGGAGGACCAGCCCTTGGCCCGGGCCACGGCACGGCGCCAGCGGGCGTAGCCCGCGTCGTCCCGGGCGCCGGGGTCGAACCGGCGGTCCAGCCGCCAGGTCGCGGCGAGCTCGCTGGTGGACGACCAGGTCCCGGTGGCCAGCCCGGCCAGGAATGCGGCCCCGAGGGCGGTCGTCTCCCCGACCACGGGCCGCTCCACCGGGATCTGCAGCTGGTCCGCCTGGATCTGCATGAGCAGGTCGTTGGCGCTGGCGCCGCCGTCGGCGCGCAGCACGCGGCCGTCCTGCGGGCCGCCCTCGATCATGAGGTCGGCGACGTCGCGTACCTCGAACGCGATCGCCTCCAGCGTGGCCCGGACCACGTGGGCCCGGGTCGTGCCGCGGGTGATGCCGAACAGCGCCCCCCGGGCGTCCGGGTCCCAGTCCGGCGCACCGAGCCCGGTCAGCGCGGGCACGAACACCACGCCGCCCGAGTCAGGCACGCTGCGCGCCAGGGCCTCGCTCTGCGCCGCGTGATCCAGCAGGCCGAGCCCATCGCGCAGCCACTGCACGGCGGCGCCGGTCACGAACACCGAGCCCTCCAGGGCGTAGGTGAGCTGGCCGGCCTCGTCCATCCAGGCCACCGTGGACAGCAGCCCGGCGGCGGAGCGCACCACGGACGGCCCGGTGTTGGCCAGCACGAACGACCCGGTCCCGTACGTGCACTTGGTGTCGCCCGGGCTGAAGCAGGCCTGGCCGAACAGGGCGGCCTGCTGGTCGCCGGCGATGCCGGCCACCGGCAGGTCCAGGCCGAGGAACGCGCCGGGATCGGTACGCGCGACGGCCCCCGTGGAGGGCACCACCTCGGGCAGGGCCCGCGGGGGGACCCGCAGCAGCTCGCACAGCTCACCGGACCACCGCCCGGCCCCGATATCGAACAGCAGCGTGCGCGAGGCGTTCGACGCGTCGGTCACGTGCCGGGCTCCTGCCGTCATCCGGGCGATGAGGTAGGAATCCACCGTCCCGCAGGCCAGGGAACCGTCCGCCAGCCCGTGCCAGGTCCCCGGTTCGTGCTCAGCCAGCCAGGTCAGCTTGGTCCCGGTGAAGTACGGGTCGAGGCGCAGGCCGGTCAGGCTGGCCACCCGGGCCTCGTGCCCGGCCTCGCGCAGCGCGTCGCAGATCCGCGCTGCCCGCCTGTCCTGCCAGACGATGGCGCGGCGGGGCGCGGCCAGCGTGGCGCGGTCCCAGACCACCGCGGTCTCCCGCTGGTTGGTGATCCCGAGGCTGCTCAGCGGCGGATCACCCGCCCGGGTGAGGGCCTGGCGGGCGGCGGCCAGCGCCGCCTGCCAGATGTCCTCGGGCAGGTGCTCCACCCAGCCCGGTTCCGGGAAGTACTGCCGGAATTCCTGGTAACCGCGCCCGGACACCAGGCCGTCCTCGGTCACGACCAATGCGGTGACGCCGGTTGTCCCGGCGTCGACAGCCAGCACGCTCATGAGGACTAGTGTTGCCCCATGCGAGTTGGAGTGCTGACGGGCGGCGGAGACTGTCCAGGATTGAATGCGGTCATCCGGGCGCTCGTCCGCCGGGGCACGGCGGAGTTCGGCTACGAGTTCGTGGGCTTCCGCGACGGCTGGCGCGGGCCCCTCGAGGGCGACACCGTGCCCCTGGATGTGCAGGCGGTGCGGGGGATCCTGCCCCGGGGCGGGACGATCCTCGGCTCGTCGCGGACGAACCCGACAGCGGAGTCCGCCACCCAGGGCGGCCGCACCGGGGTGGAGCGGATCAAGGACAACCTGTCCGGCCTGGGCGTGGACGCCCTGGTGGCGATCGGCGGGGAGGACACCCTCGGGGTGGCCACCCGGCTGCACGGGGAAGGCGTCCAGGTCGTCGGGGTGCCGAAGACCATCGACAACGACCTCGGCGCCACGGACTACACGTTCGGCTTCGACACTGCGGTCAACATCGCGATGGAAGCCATCGACCGGCTGCACACCACGGCCGAGAGCCACCACCGCGCCCTGATCTGCGAGGTGATGGGCCGGCACGCGGGCTGGATCGCGCTGCACGCCGGCCTGGCCGGCGGGGCCAACGTGATCCTCATCCCGGAGAAGCCGTTCAGCATCGAGAAGGTCTGCGCCTACGTGGAGCACCGGTTCCAGACCCGGTACGCGCCGATCGTGGTGGTCTCCGAGGGCGCCACGCCCCAGGAAGAGGACGTCCAGGTCGCGGACCAGCGGCTGGACGCGTTCGGTCACGTGCGCCTGGGCGGCATCGGGCAGATGCTGGCCAACGAGATCGAGAAGCGGACCGGCAAGGAGGCCCGCTGCACGGTGCTGGGCCACGTTCAGCGCGGCGGGACTCCCACGGCGTACGACCGGGTGCTCGCCACCCGGTTCGGCGTGCATGCGATCGGGGCGGTGCACGACGGCGACTTCGGCACGATGGTGGCGCTGCGCGGCACGGACATCGTCCGGGTGCCGCTCGCCGACGCCACCCGCGAGCTGAAGACGGTGCCGCCGGAGCGGTACGCCGAGGCCGAGGTCTTCTTCGGCTGATCCCTTCCGGCTGATCCCTGTCAGCGGACCTGGACCGCGACCAGGCACGCGTCGTCGCTGGTGTCGGAGCGCGCGTTGCTCATCAGGTGATCGGCGAACCGGGAGACGTCGTCGATCGGGTCGCTCGCCAGGCGCAGCAGCGCGTTGATCGACTCGTCGATCGACTCGTCGTGCCGCTCGATGAGCCCGTCGGTGTACATCGCGAGCGCGTCGCCCGGCCGCAGCGTGATGGCCAGCTCCTCGTAGCTGGCGTCCGGGTCCGCGCCCACCAGCACCCCGGTCGGCGGCGCGAGTTCCCGCGCCGCCCCGTCCCGGACCAGCAGCGGCGGCAGGTGCCCGGCCCGGGAGCAGCGCAGGGTCCGCTGGGCCGGGTCATAGATCCCGCACACCACCGTGCCGATGATGCCGTCGGTGAGATAGCAGGCGACGCGGTTCAGCCAGCGCAGCAGCTGGGCTGGCCCGGCGCCGGTGATGGCGAGCCCGCGCAGGCAGTTCCGCAGCGCCACCATGCCGGTGACCGCGTCGATGCCGTGACCGGCGATATCCCCGACCACGAGCAGCACTTCGCTGCTCGGCAGCCGGACCGTGTCGAACCAGTCGCCGCTGACCAGGTTCCCGGGCCCGGCGGGCCGGTAGCGGGTGGCGATGTCGAGGCCGGCGATCTCCACGGGTTCCGCGGTCTGCGGGGTGATCGCCTGCTGCAGCCGCAGCGCCAGCCGGTGCTCCTCCGCGGCACGTTCCTCGGTATCGGCGAGCCGGTCCCGTGTCGCGGCGAACGCCACCTGGGTGTGGTAGTCCGCTGACACATCCTGGTAGGCGCCGCGCACCGCGACCAGCGTGCCGCCCTGGTCGGTCACCGGCTCGGCGAACGCGCGCATCTGGCGCACGCTCTCGTCGTCGGCCCGGATGATCCGGAACGCCGCGGCCGCCTCCCGCTTGTCCGCCAGCAGCGTGGCGCGGAAGCTCTCTACCATCGGCAGGTCGTCGGCCGGGACATGGGCATGAAGCTTGGCCACCGGGACCGGGTCGCCCGGCGGCTGCCCGAACAGGGCGAACGTCGGCTCGGTCCAGAGCACCTCCCCGGTGAGCAGGTTCTCCTCCCAGCCGCCGATCCGGCCGAGCCGCTGGGCCTGGTGCAGCAGCGCGCCGAGGCGCTCGACCTCACCAGCGGGACGCCAGGTGATCACCACGCCGTCGTAGAGCCGGGCGATGCGTATCTCCAGGACGGGGGTGTCCACGCCGTCGCCCACCGACGCGGCGATGATCTCTCCCGGGGTGTACTGCGCCTCGCCGGTCGCCATCACGTGGACGGCCCGGTCGTACAGGCCGCCGGCCAGGGCGGCGGCCGGGTAGACCTCCAGCAGCGGGCGCCCGGCCAGCGCCGCGGTTTCCCGGCCCGCGGGATCGGCGAACTCCTTGCTGAGGTAGCTGACCCGGAAGTCGGTGATCCCCCCGGCGTCGTCACGGATCGCGGTCGCGAACAGTGCCGAGCCGAGCAGGCTGTCCAGCAGGCCGAAGGCCCACGAGGCGCGGTGATCCGCGGCCAGGTCCCCGCTCGGCAGCCGGGTGCCGAGGGTCTGGGCGCAGACGTCGGTCAGCGCGCTGATATGGCGCCGGAGCGGGTCGGGGAACTCCTCCAGCGGGCCGGGCCAGCAGATCTCCATCGCGCCGAGCGCCGCCCCCGGCCCGGGCAGCGGCAGCACGGCACGGGCGCCCTGCGGCCAGTCACCCATCAGCGGCGCCAGGGCGGCGTCCGGCCGGCCCTCCGGCCACCAGTACTCGGCCCCCTCGTCCGCCGCGCGCTGCGCGGGGGTGTCCATGTCCGGGTGGATGCGCCGCCAGCGGCTGGCCTCCCGGGCCGGGAACCCGGCCTGCCCGGCCAGTTCCAGCCCGCCGTCCGGCTCGGCCAGCCACAGGGCTACGGCGGCGGCGCCCGCGGGGACCAGCGCCTCCTCGAAGATGGCGGCCGCGATGCCGTCGCCGTCGTGCGCGGACTCCGCGGCGGCCCCGGCCAGCGCCACCCTGTGCGTGCCGGGCAGGGGGCCCTCGTCCGGGCCGGCCGCGCCCGGGCCCGACGCGTCCGGGCCGGCCGCTGCCCGTCGCCAGCCGGGGGAGCGCTGCCCGGTGATCTGCGCGGCCAGCTCGGCCAGGCTGGTGCCGGACTCCGCGGACAGGTGCGCCAGCTGGGCCTGCGCTTCCGCCGGCGAGCAGCGGAGCCGCTCCATCAGCACGCCGCGGGCCAGGTCCACCACGGAGCGGGCGGCGGCCCCGGACTGCATCGTGTCGAGTTCACGCCGCTGCCGCGCAATTAGGGCGCTTAGCCGCTCGAATTCAGCGCCGCTCGGTACTGTCACGGTAGGAGGCCTTCCCGGGAGGATTTCAGCGGCTTAAGAACCACGTTACCGGGCAGGGGGTGTCCTTAACGCCTGTTCTTCACCACGTCAACGCCCGTGGCAGTATCGGTCTGTCACGCACACACGGTAACTGGCCGCGCCTGAGGGTGCGGCCAGCAGCAGGAGGAGTCGTCATGGCGGAAGCAGTGCTGGCCAGCAGCCAGCCCGCCGACCCGCGGCTGCAACGGCTGCTCGAGGGCCTGACCGCTGTCCGGGGCGGGGACTTCAGCACCCGCCTGCCGCACACCGGCGACCCGCTGATGGACGAGATCGCCGCGGTCTTCAACAGCATGACCGACCAGCTGGCGCTGTTCACCTCCGAGGTGACGCGGGTGGCCCGTGAGGTGGGCACCGAGGGGAAGCTCGGCGGCCAGGCCCGGGTCCCCGGGGTCGCCGGGACCTGGAAGGACCTCACCGAGTCGGTCAACGCCATGGCCGGCAACCTGACCGGGCAGGTGCGTGACATTGCCCAGGTCGCGACCGCGGTGGCCCGCGGGGACCTCACCCAGAAGATCACGGTGGACGTCAAGGGCGAGATGCTGGCCCTGAAGGGCACCCTGAACACCATGGTCGACCAGCTGTCCGCGTTCGCCGACGAGGTGACCCGGGTCGCCCGCGAGGTCGGCACCGAGGGCAGCCTGGGTGGCCAGGCGCAGGTCCCGGGGGTCGGCGGGACATGGCGGGACCTCACCGATTCGGTGAACTTCATGGCGGGCAACCTGACCAGCCAGGTCCGCAACATCGCGCTCGTCACCACCGCAGTCGCCCAGGGTGATCTCTCGAAGAAGATCGACGTGGACGCGCGCGGCGAGATTCTCGAGCTCAAGACCACCATCAACACGATGGTCGACCAGCTCTCGTCGTTCGCCGCCGAGGTGACCCGGGTGGCCCGCGAGGTCGGCAGCAAGGGCCGGCTGGGCGGGCAGGCCGAGGTCGAGGGGCTGTCCGGCACCTGGAAGCGGCTCACCGAGAACGTCAACGAGCTGGCCGGGAACCTCACCCGGCAGGTCCGCGCCATCGCCGAGGTGACCAGCGCGGTGGCGACCGGGGACCTGACCCGTTCCATCTCGGTGGAGGCCGAGGGCGAGGTCGCCGAGCTGAAGGACAACATCAACGCGATGGTCCAGTCCCTCCGCGAGACGACCAAGGCCAACCAGGAGCAGTACTGGCTCAAGACCAACCTGGCCCGGATCTCCGGCCTGATGCAGGGGCACCGGGATCTCGCCACGGTCGCTGAGCTGATCATGGATGAGCTGATCCCGCTGGTCGGCGCCCAGCACGGCACGTTCTTCATCTCCGGCGACACCAGCGACGGCACGATCCTGCGCCTGATCGCCGGGTACGGCCTGCGGGCTGACATGGCGGCAGCCCGGCCAGTTCCGCCTGGGGCAGTCGCTGATCGGGCAGGTGGCCAAGACCAGGAAGCCCATCATTGTCACCGACGCGCCACCTGACTACGTCCGCATCTCCTCCGGGCTCGGTGACGGCTCGCCCGTCAACATCATGGTCCTGCCCATCGTGTTCGAGGGGCAGGTCCTCGGCGTCATCGAGGCGGGCTCGTTCAGCCGGTTCACCCAGGTGCACCAGGATTTCCTGGAGCAGCTGATGGAGACCATCGGCGTCAACGTGAACACGATCATCGTGAACTCCCGCACCGATCACCTGCTGCAGGAGTCCCAGCGGCTGGCGGGCGAGCTCCAGTCCCGTACCGGCGAGCTGCAGGCCCGGCAGGAGGAGCTGCAGAGCTCTAACGCCGAGCTGGAGGACAAGGCGGCCCAGCTGGCCCATCAGAAGCGTGACATCGAGATCAAGAACACCGAGATCGAGCAGGCACGGCAGGAGATCGAGGAGCGCGCCAGGCAGCTGGACCTGGCTTCCCGGTACAAGTCACAGTTCCTCGCGAACGTCTCGCATGAGCTGCGCACGCCGCTGAACAGCCTGCTCATCCTGGCCCGGCTGCTGGCCGAGAACCCGGCCGCGAATCTCACGCCTAAGCAGGTCGAGTACGCCAACGTGATCCACTCGTCGGGGTCGGACCTGCTGCTGCTGATCAACGACATCCTGGACCTGTCCCGGGTCGAGGCCGGCAAGCTGGACGTGCACCCGGAGCCGTTCGCGCTCGGGTCGCTGGCCGAGGACCTGCGCACGGTGTTCGGGCCGCTCGCGGCGGAGAAGAGGCTGGAGTTCGCGGTGGCGTCGGCCCCCGACGTGCCTGCCGAGGTCGTCACCGACCGGCAGCGGCTCCGCCAGGTGCTGCACAACCTGCTGTCCAATGCGGTCAAGTTCACCCAGCAGGGCCGGGTGGAACTGCGGATCCGCCGGGAGACCCCGCAGGCCCCGGGGGCTGAGGCGGGCCTGGCCTTCTCGGTCTCGGACACCGGGATCGGCATCTCCGACGACAGCCTGAAGACGATCTTCGAGGCGTTCCAGCAGGGCGACGGCACCACCAGCCGCCGTTACGGCGGGACCGGGCTGGGCCTGGCCATCAGCCGCGAGGTCGCGGCCGTGCTCGGCGGGCGGATCACCGCCCAGAGCGAGCCGGGCCGCGGCAGCACGTTCACCCTGTACCTGCCCGTCACCTACCAGGGCAGCGGCGATGCGACGGTCAGCCCGGCCCCCGCGGAGGGCCCGGCCGCGGGCGGGCCGCCGTCGATGAACGGGACAGCCGCCGCGAACGGCGCCGCCGCCGCAGCCGGCGTCCGGAACGCCGCGGTGACCGGCACGGCCGTCAACGGGACGGCCGCGGACGCCACCACGGGCGGCCGCCCGGCGGCCCAGCCCGGCCCGCACGCCGGGCTGAGCGGGCGGAAGGTGCTGGTCGTCGACGACGACCTGCGGAACGTCTTCGCCATCACCAGTGTCCTCGAGCTGTACGGGCTGACCATCGTCCACGCGCCCGGCGGGCAGCAGGGGATCGATGCGCTGCGCGCCGATCAGGACATCGATCTGGTGCTGATGGACGTGATGATGCCGGAGATGGACGGCTACACCACCACCGCCGCCATCCGCCAGATGCCGGAGTTCACCGACCTGCCCGTGATCGCGGTGACGGCCCGGGCCATGCAAGGGGACCGGGACAAGAGCCTGGCCGCGGGGGCCACCGACTATGTCACCAAGCCGGTTGACACCGAGGAACTGCTCGGCTGCATCAAGCGCTGGCTGCCCCGCCCGGCGCCGGACTGAGCAGGGCCCGCCCGCCCGGCGGCCGCCCGGCCGGGGGCGCGGTGGCCGGGAGGCCGGTGGCCGGGAGGCGCGGTGGCTGCGGGGGCAGCAGCAGGCAGCTGTCGCCGAACTCGTGCCACAGGTAGCCCGCCGCCCCGGCCTCGCGGTAGGAGGCCTCGACCAGCGCCCGGCCGGCCACGGCTTCCAGCAGCGCCAGGTGGGACGCGCCCGCTTCGTGCCAGCCGGTGATCAGGCCGCTGACCACGCGGGCCGGGTGCTGCGGCCCGAGCACCAGGCGGGTCCAGCCGCGGCGGGCAGTGACGGTGTCCTGCCCGGCCGCATCCTGCGTTACCGCGCTCTCCAGGGCCCGCGTGCACGTGGTGCCGACCGCGATGACCCGCCGGCCCGCCGCGCGGGCCAGGCTGACCAGGTCGGCGGTGGGCTGCGGGACGTCGTACCACTCCGGCAGCGGGGCCTCGCCTGCCTCGAGCGAGGCCACCCCCGTGTGCAGGGTGACCGGCGCTATCGCCACGCCGCCCGCGATCAGCCTGGTGACCAGATCCGCGGTGAACGGCCGGGCGGCGCTCGGCATCTCCGCGCTCCCCGGGGAGCGGGCGAACACCGTCTGGTAGTCCGTCAGCGGCCACGTGTCCGGGACATAGGAGTAACGGATCGGCCGGCCATGCCGGGCCAGGTACTCCTGGACCGTGCTGGCGCCCGTCGTCACCACCGCCGCCCAGATCCGGGTGGCCACCCGGGCCGGGCCGCCGGTGTCCCGGAAAGGGTGCAGCAGGGTGACGGACCCGCCCGAGGGCAGGGTGATGACCTCGCCCGGGACCCCGTCACTGAGCCGCCCCGCCGCCGGGCCCTGCCTGAGTTCGACCAGCCAGGTTCCGTTATCGAGCTGGTTGGACAGATGGACAGCCGCCGCGGTGCCGCTGGCCCGCCGCCCGGGCAGAGCGGCGGCGAGGGTGGCGGAGTTGTTGACGACCAGGAGGTCGCCCGGCGCGAGAAAACGGGGCAGCTCGCGGAACCTGGCGTGGACCAGGCCGTCGGGGGTGGCGGCCAGCAGCCGGACACCATCGCGGGCCAGCCCCCGGGCCTCAGCGGGGCGGGTCGCCGGGCGGGTCACCGGGCCGCCACCGTGCCCTGCGGGGCCGCCGGGCCCTGCTGCCTGGCCGGGTCCCGCCCGCCCGGGGCGGCCTCCGGGTAGTCGCTGGCCCGGTACCGGCCGCTTGGCGGCCGCTGGCCCAGCAGCCGCAGCAGCGCCGCCGCGGCCACCTCCGGCTCCGGGCGGTCCGAGATGTCCTCGCCCGGGAAGGCGCGCTGGTGCATGGCGGTGCGCATGTCGCCGGGGTCGAACGCGTAGCAGCGCAGGCCGGGCTCCTCCGCGGCGAGAACCGCGGTCAGCTGGTCGAGCGCGGCCTTGCTCGAGCCGTAGCCGCCCCAGCCGGGGTAGGCGCCGGCCGCCGCGTCGGAGCTGACGTTGACGACCGCGCCCCCCGCCTCCGTGAGCGGGCCGGCCAGCAGCTGGAACAGGGCCAGCGGCGCCAGCACGTTGGTCTGCAGCACGGTGCCGAGTTCGGCCAGCGGATAGCCGCGCAGCATGGGCTGCGGGCTGGGCCCGAGGCGGCTGGCGTTGTTCACCAGCAGGTCGAGGCGGCCGCCTGGGGCGATAGCCGCGGCGACCGCGGCACGGTGGCCGGGGTCGGTGATGTCGCCGGGGATCGCGGTCACGGCTTCGAGGCCGCCCACCGCGGCGTTGAGCGGGCCCGCGTGGCGGGCGTCCGCAATCAGGGACCAGCCCCGGTCCGCCAGCGCGCGGGCCACGGCCCGGCCCAGGCCTGGCAGACGCTCCGGTGATCACAGCAGTAGGCATGACTCCTCCGGCTCTTCAGGGGGTGCACGCCCATACTGATAGTTCAACTCAACTTGAAGTCAAGCTCCGGCCCGCTGCCGGCCGGGAGCCCGGGTCCAGGTGGGATACTGATAGCTGAAGTCAGGTTCATGTCAGGGAGGGAACCGGTGCGCACCACGGACTTGCTGACGGTCGGCGAGATCGCCCGGCGGAGCGGTTTCGCCGAGTCGGCGGTCCGCTACTACGAGGGGCTAGGCCTGCTGTCCGCGGCCAGGACGGCGGGTAACCAGCGCCGGTTCGAGCGGAGCACGCTGCGCCGGCTGGCGTTCATCCGGGCCGCCCGCAACGTCGGGCTGAGCCTGAACGAGGTGGCCGAGGCACTGTCGTCGCTGCCCGCGGGGCGGACCCCCACCCGCGCGGACTGGTCCCGTCTGTCGCGGGCCTGGCGGCAGCGGCTCGATGAGCAGATCGAGGCGCTCACCGCGCTGCGTGACGGCCTGGACTCGTGCATCGGCTGCGGCTGCCTCTCCCTGCAGCGGTGCGCGATCTCCAACCCCGCGGACACCGCCAGGGCCGGCGGCCCGGGCGCGGCCTACCTGCCGGTGGGCCTGCGGCGGGACGACGCCCGGCTGGCCGGATCCTCCCGCTGACAGCGCGCAGGCGGGCCCCGGGGAGGCGAAAAGCAGGGGGTGCCGGCGGCCGTGATCCCCTATCCTCTGGGCGTGGCGCACGATGAACGCGGAGTCACCCCGCAGAGCGAGGACTTCTCCGCCTGGTACAACGAGGTCGTCTTCCGGGCCGAGCTGGTAGACCGCGGCCCGGTCCGGGGCACGATGGTGATCCGCCCGTACGGGTACCGGATGTGGGAGCTGCTGCAGGCCGACATCGACCGGCGGATCAAGGAGACCGGTCACGTCAACGCCTACTTCCCGCTGCTGATCCCGGAGAGCTACCTGCAGCGCGAGGCCGAGCACGTCGAGGGTTTCGCGCCGGAACTGGCGGTCGTCACCCACGCCGGCGGCAAGGAGCTCGAGGAGCCGCTGATCGTCCGGCCGACCTCGGAGACGATCATCGGCGAGATGATGGCCAAGTGGATCAGCTCCTACCGGGATCTGCCGTTGCTGCTCAACCAGTGGGCGAACGTGGTCCGCTGGGAGCTGCGGCCGCGGATGTTCCTGCGCACCACCGAATTCCTGTGGCAGGAAGGCCACACCGCGCACGCCGATGAGGCGGACGCCATGCGGGAGACCCTGCTCGCGCTCGACCTCTACGAGCAGGTGTCCAGGAACGTGGCCGCCATGCCGGTGATCGCGGGCGAGAAGACGGCCGGTGAGCGGTTCCCCGGTGCCAGGCGGACCTACACGGTCGAGGCGATGATGCGCGACGGGCGGGCCCTGCAGTCCGGCACGTCGCACTACATGGGCACGAACTTCGCCAGGGCCTTCGGCATCCAGTACACCGCGGAAAGCGGCGGGCTGGAGCTGTGCCACACCGCCTCGTGGGGCATGAGCGCCCGCATGATCGGCGGAGTGATCATGACACACGGGGACGACAAGGGCCTCATCCTGCCGCCGCTGCTCGCCCCCTATCAGGTGGTGATCGTCCCGATCGGCCGTGGCGACCAGGCCAGCCAGGTGCTGCCGCCCGCCCGGGACCTGGCGGCCCGGCTGCACGGGGCCGGCATCCGCGCGCATGTGGACGACCGGCCGCATCTGTCCCCGGGGTTCAAGTTCAACGACTGGGAGATGCGCGGGGTCCCGATCCGGCTCGAGCTCGGGCCGCGGGACCTGGCGGCGGGCACGGCGCTGATGGCCACCCGGCTCGGCAACGGCAAGACGCCGGTCCCGCTGGACTCAGCGACCGCCCGGCTCAGCGCCGAGCTGGCCGCCTTCCAGGACCTGCTGCTCCGGCGGGCGACCGAGTTCCGCGATCAGCGGACCGTCACGGCAGACACCTGGGGCGAGTTCGCGGCGGCGGTCGCGGCCGGCTGGGCCCTGGCCCTGCACTGCGGCCAGCCCGGGTGCGAGGACGACATCAAGGCCGCCACGTCCGCCACGCCGCGTGTCATCCCCGCAGACGGCGAGCCGGAGCAGGGGACCTGCATCCGGTGCGGTCAGCCGTCCGCCTACGGCAAGCGCGTCATCTTCGGCCGCGCCTACTAAGACGGGCGGAGCTGGCTGAGGGTCCAGCCCCGGCCCGCCGGGTCGAGGGAACTGGTCACCTCGGTGAAGACCTCGGCCGCGCGCCGGTAGGACAGCCGGCCGCGGCCGGTGAGCGGGCATACATCCGGCGGGGGAGTGCCCGCCGGGGCGCGGCGCGCGGTCAGGAACACCGGCCCTTCGGGGCGCCCCGCGGTCAGCCACCGCAGCAGTTGCGTGCTCGCCCCGGCCCACTGCACCCACGGTCCCGGCCAGGGTGGCCCGGCGCGGCCCCGGTGCCGGGCGAGGTCCAGGGAGCCGGCGTTCAGGCGGAGCACCTCCTCGGCCGGGGCGGCGCTGTCGTGCAGCACCCGCCAGAGCGCGTGCTCGCGCAGGGCCGGCGCCGCCCGGAACAGCCGGGCCAGCTCGCGGCCGGTCAGCGCCGGCTGCGGCGGCGGGGGGCCGGCCAGATGGCGCAGGCCCGCGGTCGGGTCGCCGCGGATCCACCGCTGGTCCTGCCACCAGGCCACGGCGCTGCGCAGCGCGGACAGCTCCCGGTTCACCGTCCGCACGTCCGCCGCGCCGGACCGCTCATGCAGCGCGGCGGCCAGGGCCGGCCCGGTGCCCGGATCGTCGAGCCGGGACAGCGTGACCAGGGGCGGCGCCGCGCCCCGGCGGCGCGCGCCCTGGGGGACAGGCCTGCCCACCAGCGGCCATGACCAGGAGACCAGGGAGATGCGGTAGACGCGGCGGGAGGCGGCGCTGAGGGCGGCCTGGCCCAGGTAGCGGTCAACCGCGGCTGCGTACTCCACCGGCGCCGGACTGGCCATGCGCAAAGGATAACACCGGCCGGTGGCCACATTTACTGCGGTAAGTTCCCCAGATCAGATTGGAGGATGGCAATTATCAGGGCCTGGTCATCTGTCTGGGGCTGACATTAATAGCCGAAGGATGGCAAGGTATATCAGGTGATCAGGGCGTTTCTCGCAGTACTTGGCGACCGCAGTAAATCGCCGGATGCGGGCCGGTCAATTGTCGCGGTAAATGGCGCGGGGCGCGGAAACCGGGCTGGTTCCCGGGTGGCTTCCGGCGCCGGGGAGGCCCGGTCCCGGGGAAGGGCGGGGGTGCTCCGCGACCGCGACTTCGCCCGGTTCTTCGCCGGGTACGCGACCTCGCTCCTGGGCACCTCGATGTCCTCGCTCGCCGTGTCCTTCGCCGTGCTGGACAACGGGGGCACGGCCAGTGATCTCGGCCTTGTCCTCGCGGCCGGGATCGTCCCGCAGGTGCTGTTCATGCTGGGTGGCGGGGTCATCGCAGACCGGCTCGGCCGGCGGCCGGTCATGCTCGGGGCTGACCTGGTGCGCTGCGGCGCCCAGGCGGCGCTGGCCGGGGCGGTACTCGCCGGCCGGCCCGCGTTGTGGGTGTTCATCCTGCTCGCCATGGCCCGGGGGACCGGGGACGCGGTGTTCACTCCCGCGCTCACCGGGCTGACCGCCGAGCTGGCGCCCCCGGACGACCTGGTCAACGCCAACGCGCTGCTCACCGCGGCGCGGTCCGCGGCCGTGGTGGCCGGCCCGGGGCTGGCCGGTGTCCTGGTCGCGCTGGCCGGCCCTGGCACGGTCATCGCCCTGGACGCCGGATCGTACGGGGCCAGCGTGCTGGCCCTCGCGTCACTCCGGCTCCCGTCCGCCCGGCGCGCGCCCGCCGGCCGCGCCGCTCCCGCAACCCAGTCCTATCTTGCTGATCTGCGCGATGGCTGGGCTGAGTTCCGGGGCCGGGCCTGGCTGGTGGTCACGACCGTTCAGTTCACCTTGTTCAACCTGCTGACCTGGGGGCCGTTCCTGCTGCTCGGCCCGGTGCTGTGCCGGGACTACCTCGGCGGGGCTGGGGCCTGGGGAGCGGTCATGGCCTGCTACGGGGGCGGGTCGGTGCTCGGGGCCCTGCTGGCCCTGGGCCGCCGCCCGCGGCGCCCCATGGTCGCGGCGACGGTGGCGGCGTTCGGCTACGGCGTGCCGTGCGCCGTGCTCGCCCTGCGCGGGCCGCTTCCCGCGGTCGCCGCCGGCGCCCTCGTGGCCGGGACCGGCTCGGCCCTGGGCGGCACGTTCGCGGCGGCCGCGGAACAGCAGCAGCTGCCCCCCGGGGTGCTGGCCCGGGTCAGCGCGTTCCAGACGGTGACCGCGTTCGCGCTCGGCCCGCTCGCATTCGCGGCGGCCGGCCCGGTCGCGGCCGTGCTCGGGGCGGGGACCGTGCTCGGGTTCGGGGCCGCCTGGTCCACGCTCAGCTGCGCGGCCGTCCTCGCCTTTCCCGCGGTGCGGGCCGTCTCCGCGCCGCCGTCCCGCGCGCCGGTCCCGGCTGGCCCCGGGCCGCCTGGCTAGGCCTGGGCCGCCTGGCGTGCCCGGAAGGCCGCCGCCTTGACGCGGTTCTGGCAGGCAGTGGAGCAGAACCGCCGGGTGCCGTTGCGGGAGGTGTCCACGTAGACGCGATCGCAGCGGGGCGCCGTGCACACCCCGATCCGGCCAAACAGGTCGCTGCCCAGGACCACGGCCAGGCCGGTGACGCAGCCCGCCGCCCAGCCCGTGGTCAGCGAGTCCGCCGCCCCGTGGAAGTGCAGGTGCCACGGCTCGCCGTCGTGACGGTCCAGCCAGGGGTGCGCGCCGGTGGCCGCGATCAGCTCGTTGACCCGGCGGGCGGCGGAGTCCACGTCCCCTGCGGCGACCGCGGTGAACACGGCCCGGAACGCCAGCGCGAAGTCGTGCAGTTCCCTGGCCTCGGGCAGCGTCACATCCCGGGTGTCGGGGCGGCCTGCGCGCAGCGCTGCGGTGGCCGCCGCGGGCAGGCGTCCCGCGTCCAGCGGCGGGTACGGGTGGCCGCGTTCCTCGCCTGGCGTGAGCATGTTGACGAGGCTGGCCGCCACGGTCACCACCACGTCCATGTGACTGTTGAAATTCACTTGACCAGTTATACCCCGCGTCCTAGGTTATGACTGCCGAAAGCATAGTCGTCAGTGATGAGGAGGCGGGCGTGTCCGAGCTGAACCAGGATGTGCCGGACCGTGAGGCCGCCGGGCGCTGGATCGCGCGGTGGGAGATCCAGCAGCAGGGATACCTGCCCGACCGGGAAGAGCGGTTCACCGCCCTGATCGACGCGGTGGAGGAAGCAGCGGGGCGCCCCGATCCGCTCGTCCTCGACCTCGGCTGCGGGCCAGGCTCGCTGTCGGTCCGGCTCCTGGACCGGATACCGGCGGCCCGCGTCATCGCCATCGACACCGACCCGGTGCTGCTGGCCCTCGGCCGCGCCGCGTATGGCCAGCAGGACCGGTTGCGCTTCGCTGATCTGGACCTGCGCTCCAACGGCTGGACCGCCGGGCTCGGGCTGGACCGGCCGGCGGACGCGGCGGTGAGCACGACGGCGCTGCACTGGCTGAGGCCTGACGCACTGCGCGTCATGTACGCACGGCTGGCCACGGTGCTGCGGCCGGGCGGGCTGCTGCTCGACGGGGATCACCTGAAGGACGACGCCACGGCGGTCCCCACGCTGGCCCGGCTCGGGCAGGCGCTGATCGAGCGGGAGGAGCAGCGCCGCTTCCCCGGCGGCCTGCCCGAGACCTGGCAGGACTGGTGGGAAGCCATCAAAGCGGATCCCGCGCTGGCCGCCCCGCTGGCCGAGCGTGAGCGGCGCCGGCTGACCGAGGACCACCACGGGTCGGAGTCCGTCGAGCTGGCCACGCACGTGGAGGCGCTGCGCGCCGCGGGCTTCGCCGAGATCGGCACCATCTGGCAGCGGGGCGAGAACCGCATCCTGGCCGGCGTCCTCGCCTCCTGACCGCCCCGGTCACGGGGGAGCCGGCGGCACAACCCACCCCGATCAGGGCGCGGGGCAAGTGCCGAAGGTCCCGGCAAGTTACGCGGTTGCATCCTCGTGGAAACGCCGGCCTGCGGCTAACGTTCCAGTGGACAGCACGCCTGCGGTGGACGGCGGAAGTGCCTGCCACGGATGCCTGATGGCCGGTACTCCGCGGCCGCCCGCCCCGGGCCGGCCACATCCGGCCGGTCCGCGGCCGGCCGCTCCCCGGCCGGGCCGCGCGGGCCGGACCCGCTTCACTGTGGAGGCGCCATGGAAACGCCGCTCACGCCGCTGGAGTTCGCCCGCCGCACCCGCCGGCTCCACGGGCACCGGGAAGGCGTCGTCGACGGTGAGCTGCGGCTGACCTATGAGCAGTTCTTCGGCCGGTGTGACCGCTGGTCAGCCTGCCTGCAGCAGATCGGCGTGGCGCAGGGCGACCGGGTTGCGACGATCGCGCCGAATACCCACGCCCAGCTGGAGGCGTTCTACGCGGTCCCGCAGATCGGCGCCGTACTGGTCCCGGTCAACTACCGGCTGACCCCGGAAGACTTCGTCTACATCATCAACCACTCCGGGTCCAGCGTGGTCTGTGTCGATGAGGACTACCTGGATGCGGTGGACTCGATCCGGGACCGCATCCCCTCGGTGCGGCACTTCGTCGCGTTCGGCGGCGCCCGGGAGGGCTGGCTCGACTACGAGGCCGCGATCGCCGCGGCGAGCCCGCAGTTCGCCCGGGCGGACGTGGACGAGCGTGACCTCCTCACGATCAACTACACCAGCGGGACCACGGCGCGCCCGAAAGGCGTGATGATCACCCACCGCAACGCGGCGATCAACACGATCGGCACCCTGCTGCACCTGCCGATCCCGATCGGCGAACGGTACCTGTGGACACTGCCGATGTTCCACGCGAACGGCTGGACGTTCACCTGGACGGTGACGGCCGCCGCGGGTACCCACATCTGCCTGCGCAAGGTCGAGGCCGAGGAAGTATTCAGGCTGATCCGCGACGAGCATGTGCGCCGCATGTGCGCCGCCCCCACCGTGCTGATCTCGCTGGCCAGCGCGCCGGCGAAGGTGCGCGGTGAGGTGCCCCCGGGGGTGGCGGTGATCACGGCCGGGGCGCCCCCGGCGGCGGCCACCATCGAGCGGCTCGAGGGGGACTTCGGCTGGGAGGTCACGCAGGTTTACGGCCTCACCGAGACCGCCCCGTTCATCACGGTCTGCGTCCCGCTGCCAGAGCACGAGGAGCTCAAGCCAGCCGACCGGGCGGACGTCAAGGCCCGGCAGGGAGTCGAGCTGCTGACGTCGGGCGAGCTGCAGGTCCAGGACGGCATCGGTCATGAGGTCGCCGCGGACGGGCAGACGCTGGGCGAGATCGTGGTCCGCGGGAACGTGGTCATGTCCGGGTACTACCACGACCCGGAGGCCACCCAGCGGGCCATACGAGGCGGCTGGTTCCACACGGGTGACGCCGCCGTGGTCCACCCGGACGGCTACGTGGAGATACGCGACCGGATCAAGGACGTCATCATCAGCGGCGGCGAGAACATCTCGTCGGTCGAGGTGGAGGGGACGCTGCTGCGCCACCCCGCGGTCCAGGAAGCTGCGATCGTGGGGCTGCCGAGCGAGCGGTGGGGGGAAACCCCGCACGCGTTCGTCGTGCTGCGGGACGGCCAGACCGCGACCGAGGACGAGATCATCGCGTTCGCCCGCGAGCGGCTGGCTCACTTCAAGGCCCCGCGCGGGGTGACCTTCGTCGCCGAGCTGCCGAAGACCGCCACCGGGAAGATCCAGAAGTTCGTGCTCCGCGAGGGCGCCCCGAACCTGGCCCGCCAGTAGCCCGGGCCGGGCGCCGGGATTCCGCTGCCATCGGGGCCGCGCCGGGACGAGCCGGTTCAGGCGATGAACTCCCGCAGCCGTTCCGCGATGGCCGGAGCCGTTACCCTGCCCCGGACCAGGTCGTTCATGAACTGGAACGCTGCTTCCTCGTCGAGCGGCTCGGCCAGCGGGTGACCGTTCACGCCCAGGAAGAACCAGGTCGCGTTCCAGGTGAGCCGCTTGTTCCCGTCGATGAGCGCATAACTGCGGCCCAGCGACTCCATCAGCGCCGCCGCCTTGTCCCAGATACCCGGGAACACCTCACGGCCGTCCCGGGTCTGCCGGGGGAGGGTGAGCGCCGCGTGCAGATCGGCGAAGTCGCGGACCCGGGCGGCCTCGCCGGTGACCAGCCGCGCCACGTCCAGCGCGTCGTCCAGGCTCAGGAAGTCCGTCATCTAGCCGATCACAGGGCCAGCCGCTGGTTCAGGGCAGCGCTGATCCGCACCACCCGCAGCAGGACCTCCCGGCGGCGCTGCTCGTGGGGGGTCGCCAGGCCGGCGTTACCGTCCGGCGGGTGATCCGCGCCGGCGGCCTGGGCCCGCGCCCGGATCCGGGCGGGCCCGTGGCCCGGCAGTGAGCCGCGGGGCGTCTTCTCGTCCACACGGAGCATCATGGCACCAGCCGGGTCCTGGCAGGCTGGCCGGGGGTTGCCCGGATCACGCGACCGGTCAGGCCCCGGCGGGGCTGGGCACTGCCCGGTGCGGGTCGAGGAGGCCCGGGCGGGACGCCATGAACAGATCAGTGTCCTCATGGCGCCAGCCGGCCGCGAACAGCGGGCGCACCGCGGGGTGCGGCCCTGGCAGGCAGACCCGGGCCCGGCCGCCCGGGGCCCGCAGCGTGGCCAGCACGGCCAGCACCGCGTCCCCCGCCGGGACGCCGGGCGCGGTCGCCAGGTGCACCAGCCCGTACTCGTCCCCGTGCCCGCCGGCGGTGCCTGCCGCGGCCAGTTTCCCGCGCCGGAAGGCGAGCACGGGCCGCCCATCCGGCCGGGCGGCCCAGGCCCGGTGATCGGCGGACCGGTCCACCCCGGTCCAGTCCCGCTCCGCCGTGGCCACCTCGGCCACCGCCTCCTCAGCCACGGCCGCCGGGGCCACCGTCCACCCGTCCGGGGCCCGCAGCGCGCGCACGTCGCCGGCCAGGTACAGCAGCGGCCACCACGCGTCCAGCCCGAACCGCGTGTACAGCGGCAGCGCGTGCGCGTGCAAGCTGCTGAACGTCATCCGCGGCGGCCCGTCCCGGCCCGGTTCCCCGGGCCACAGCTGGCTGAGGATCGCCCGGCCGCAGCCCCGGCCGTGCGTGCCCGGATGAATGAACAGGTCGCACAGCATGCTGATCGCGGCCGGCCCGCCGCCGATCAGCCGCGTCGCCCCGAACCCGGTGACGGACCCGTCGCGCTCCGCGACGAGCAGCGTGCCGTGCTCCAGCAGGTAGGCCAGGTAGGCCGGGTCCGATCCGGCCCATTCCTCGTCCTGGCCGGTCGCCACCGCGACCTTCGCGATGCCCGGGAAATCGGCTGGGGCTGCCCCCCGGACCGTGATCGTGCTCATGACGTGTTCTCCGTATGGCGCGGCGGGTGGTTTCGCTGTGGATCCGGGGCGGCTCAGCTGGCCAGCTCACGGATGCGGCGGGCGATGAAGTCGCGCTCGGGCGCGGCGGGTGCCAGGTCCAGCGCGGCCTGGTAGGCGCAGGCCGCGTCGGCCCGGCGATCCAGGCGGCTGAGCAGCTCGGCGCGGGCGATGTGCAGCTGGGGCCAGCGCCCCAGCCGCCGGTCCGCGGCCGCCTCCTCGAGCAGGGCCAGGCCGGCCGCGGGTCCCTCGGCCATGGCCACCGCGGCGGCCCGGTTCGCGGCGACCACCGGGGTCGGCTCGTAGCGCAGCAGCGCCCCGTAGAGCGCGGCGATCCCGGTCCAGTCGGTGCCCCCGGCCGAGGGGGCGCATGAGTGGCACGCGGCGATCGCGGCCTGCAGCTGGTACGGCCCGGGCCGCCGCTGCCGCAGGGCCCCGGCGAGCAGGGCGGCACCCTCAGCGATCTTGGCCTGGTCCCAGCACGAGCGGTCCTGGTCCGCGAGCAGCACCAGGTCGCCCGCCGGGCTGACCCGGGCGCCGCGGCGCGCGTCGGTCAGCAGCAGCAGCGCCAGCAGGCCCGTCACCTCGGCCTCGCCCGGCACCAGCGCGGCCAGCGCCCGGGCCAGGCTGATCGCCTGATCACACAGGTCGGCCCGGACCAGCGCGTCGCCGGCGCAGGGTTTGTGGCCCGCGGTGAACACCAGGTACACCACGCGCAGCACGCCGCCGAGCCGCGCCGCCCGCCCGGCGGGAGCGGGCAGGCCCAGCGAGATGCCCGCCTGCCGGATCTTGCGTTTCGCGCGGACCAGCCGCTGGGCCATGGTGGGCTCGGGGACGAGGAACGCGGCGGCGATCTCCGCGGTGGGCAGGCCGCAGACCGAGCGCAGCGTCAGCGGCACCCGGACCGCCGGGTCCAGGGCCGGATGGCAGCAGGCCAGGATCAGGCCCAGCTCGTCATCTGCGCTGGAAACCGCCTCGCCCGGGCCGGGCTCGCTCCCGGGCGCCGCCACCTCCCCGGTGCCGCCGCCCCAGCCCAGCACCCCCTCGCGCACGGCCGCGGCTTCTTTCGCCGCGCGGCGGCTCTCCCGGCGCATCCGGTCGGTGGCCTTGTGCCGGGCCACACCGACCAGCCACGCCCGCGGATGGTCCGGGATGCCGCCCGCGGGCCACTGCGCCAGGGCCGCGGCGCAGGCGTCCTGCACCGCGTCCTCGGCGATCTCGAGGTCACCCGCGAGGCGGGCGACGGTCGCGACCGCCGCCCACCAGTGGGTCCTGAAGATCTCCTCGTACGGCTGGCTCAGCCCGGCACCCCCCGGTCAGGGATCTGCACCACCGGCCGTACCTCCACCGACCCGTTGAACGCGGTTGGCACGGTCGCAGCCCAGCGCAGGGCCTCGTCCAGGCCCGCGCACTCGATCAGCGTGTAGCCGCCGAACTGCTCCTTGATCTCGGCGGCCGGCCCGTCGGTGAGCAGCGTCTCGCCGTCGCGCACCCGGACGGTGGTGGCGGCGGCGGGCGGCTGCAGCGGGCCGCAGTCGATCAGCACACCGGCCCTGGCCATCGCCTCGGTGGCGGTCCGCCACTCGCCGATCATCTTCTGCCCCTCGGGCGTCTCCGGTCCGGGCAGCGGCTCATCCGGCCCGTACAGCACGAACAGGTAGCGCATCGCGTCCTCCTGGCTCACAGCGTGGCTGACTTTCACCAGTGAGTCGAACGGCGCCGCCCCGGATCGACAGCGGCGGCCCGGCACACGGGCGGGTGCCGGGCAGGCCGGGCCCGCGCCCCGTCAGTCGTCCAGCACCTGGACGAAGGATGATCAAGGGATGCACAGGTCACGGGGGATTTGTGTCTCTGTCCGGTGCCTATCCTGGTAGCCAGTATCAGGCCATGCAACCTGGGGAGCCTAACTCGGGGGAGTGTTATTTGCCACCCTCGGCACCGAATATGTCCTCCATGACCCAGCCCCACCTCGGCAATATCCGGTGAGGTGGTAGAGGCATCTCTGAGGCGATGGGCCACGCCAACCGGCGCCCGTGATACTTACTGCAAGGAGGGCTTCGAGGTCGCGGTCTGCCGCCCGACCGTAACGGTGCTGATCTGGTGCTGCTCGACCGTATGCTTCCCGGTGCGCCGGGCACCGGGGTGTGCCAGAGCCTGCGCAGACGGTCGGATGTGCTAGTGATCATGCGGAGTACCGGGACGTGCCAGGACTGGATGGTGTCCTCTGCCGGGCTGCGGCCGCCGGGCCAAATAGGCTCTTACCAAGGCCGCCGAGGTACTGGGTGAAGATATCCCTGGCCGTCGTCCCGACGACGAGCTGGCGCGAGCCTGGGCGGCGGTGGGCCAGAGATGGGCCGTCCTTTCGCATGCCGAGGCGGCCCAGAGCATGGCTGTTGCTGCGCTCGCATTCGACCAGTCCGGGGTGAATACCTATCCCAGCACGTAGTTTCTTGTTACCACCTGGCAACCACGGTCATCTGCGACACATCCTGTCATTGACAGATCCACGCCCAGTGCGGAACCTTGCTGACCGGCCCGGCCACGCTCAACCGATCGGTCCGTATCGCCTTGCGCGGATGAACCCGAACCACGTCGCCTGCGGGCACTGGCGCGCGGCCAGCGGCAGGTGCTGGCGTGTGCCCTCCGGGCGAAGCCGTGTCCTGAGCACCCGGCCGAGACGATGACTGCGGCAGCGCACCCTGGCCGTAGGGCGCTATGGTTGTGTGGTCTCAATTGCGCCTGGGGACACAGCGGGAGCGCCCGTCAGGTAGGAGGAGCATGCATGCCTATCACTAACCTGATGAAGGACCCTAGGGCGGTCCAAGGCTTGGATACGGCGGGGGGCGAATTCTGCGAGTCAATTATCCCGGTACGGCCTCGGCGGCACTTCTGCTACCACCCCGGGCGATGAGCGACCGGCACCTTGAGTATGTCGAGCTCCTGCTCAGGGAAACACGAGAAGAACTCACCAAAGCCGACAATAAGGTATCGGTCCTCTTGGGGACCGCTGGAGTGGCCGCAAGCATCCTGATCGGGGCCTCAGCAGCAGGGCACCGGGTTCCCGCGCATCTGTCCACGTGGGCGACGCCGCTATGGTGGCTGGGGGTGTCAGCCGGGCTGGCCGGTATCGTAGCGCTCGCGAGTACCCTGGCTCCGCACATCGGCCACGCCGAGGGAAAGTCAGCCATCCGTTACTTTGGCCATGCAGCCCAGTTCGGCTCGCCAGCCGAGCTGCTGCATGCTCTTGACACCGTCAATGATCCCCGGTTGGACCGTGCTGTCGATCAGCTGTGGGCAAACAGTCGCCTTGTGGTTCGCAAGTACCGCCGCGTTCGCTTCGCGCTCATGGCGTTTGGCGTCGCCGCCCCGTTGCTCATTATCGCGGCGGGGGCCGGTTGACGTCCCTGCGCTGATGTCCCGGCGAGTCTTATTCAAAAGTCCCTGGATGATCTCGCTAGAAGATCACGTGTAATTGTTACCAGATAATGCCATGATCATGCGTCGTGCCTGACAAGCAACGACTTCTCCAACTCACCGATGGCCGCGCCTAGTGGCCGTCTCCGGCGCCTTCCCCAGCTCGCGGAGCCACCGTATGGCGTCAGGGCTCATCATTGAGCGAAACCCTGCTGACCGGGCCAAGAACGCCAAGACTTCGGTGGGGCCCGGAAGCCCCAGTCCTGCGCCAGGTGACTCAGTCGTTACCGCGCCGAAGGCGCACGCCGCCCGCAGCGTGTCTCCCGGGCTCAGGCCGCTAAGCCGAGCGGCCACCAGAGCAGCGACAAATGCATCTCCCGCACCCGTGCTGTCAACCGAATCGGCGGCCGGAGGATCGACCTCCAGGCTCGCGTCTGGCCCTGAGTAGACCAAGCTGCCCGCTCCCTGGGTGAGCACAACGCGGCGCCGGCCACCGGACAGGTACGCTGTGGCCTCACGTCGATCACGTGAGCCGCTGAGCTGGCGCGCCTCGTCTAGTCCGACGATAAGTGTTTCAACGTTCGCCCGTGTTTGCAGCACCGCACGGCGTGCCGAGGCAGAAAGCGCGGCCGGAACGTCAAGAAAGACTGGCACGCATTGAGCTGCTCCCCACTCAATAATGGCCTGCGCAGCGCGGAGTTGCTCGCCGCCGAGCAAGGCGTAACCAGAGACAGCGATGGCTTCGGGCCGTGCATGCCGGGACAGTTCTAGAGCGTCTAGCCCGAAATGATCACTTGCGCCGCGGTATCCGAATATCGTACGCTCGCCATTCGGGGTAACCACAATCGCGGTTAGATGAGTGGGCTTTTCCCCGGCCTCGGTGACTAGAGTAATGTTGACTCCCGCTTGCGCCAGTGTTGCCAGCGCTTCCTGGCCGCGGGAATCACGCCCAATGTTTGCCATCAACACGGCGCTGATGCCTAGCCTGGCTAGAGTGATGGAGATATTTGCTCCGCACCCGCCCAGGGCCACGACGAGGTCTTTGGCAAAGGCATCACCACCCACGGCGGGAAAGCTCGGCACGGTCAGGGTAATATCAAACGCGATGTCACCAAGCACCCAAACGACTGGCGGCTCGGCATCCCGTACTGCTCCGGTGTTGTCGTCGCTGCGATGACTCACTGATCTTGGCCGTCGCCGGGCCTGGCCTCGAGGCGACACCGGCCCAGCAGGAACCTCGGGAATTCCCAGGCAATCGGGTACTCTCCTTCGATGCCCTCATCCGGATACGGCTCCATCAGTTCATCCAGGTAAAGGCCTGCCGCCCTGAATGCCTTGACATATGCACCGAGCGGGCGATGGGTGTGGGTGGTGGTCAACTCGGCGTCTGGGGATAGCGACGTGCGGAAGGGAGCTTCGATCCACAATTCACGACCATACTTGAACCAAGGCTCCTTCTCGTACTTCCAGTATCGTGGCCAGAAGCAGGGATGTGGCACGGCGAACACCAATGCACCATTGCTGGCGAGCAGCCTTGTGCAAGCCTGGAGCACTTTCTCTAGTGATGCTACATTCTGAAATAGCATGTTGGCTACGATCAGATCGAAGCGCCCGCTGCCAGAATCATTTGCAAATTCCTCAGCCGACACGGCCAGGAACCGCAGATTGTCTGGTCCTCTTCGTTTCTCCGTAGCTATCTCTACGCTCACATGGCTTGGGTCGATGCCCACGATCGCGCATTTGTTATAGTCTTCCGCCAGTCCCGCGGCAAACTTTCCCGTACCACATCCCACATCCAGGACGCGGCTTTCCGGCACCAACCACTCCTCGCTGAGGCTCCGGAGCGCAGGCAGGAGAATATACAAGTAGCTGAGATCACGTCCCTCGTTGATCAGAGTATCTCTGTCCTCAGCCACCTTGTCCCACTCTTCGGCCAGCCATCGCTCACTGCGCGGCCGCACAGCACGCACTTTGTTATGCCGCCGCGCCATCATGCCTGCCTCAGTTGCCGGAACATCAGCGGGTGCTTCCTGTAGCGCTGTTTGAGATGATGTCATTCGCCGCGTCCCAGTCTGTTTCATAGACATGTGCCGATATGACGTGCAGAGTCAGATAACCAACAGAGACGTCGAGTCTTTCGGCGATCTCATCCTGTAGATTACTGAGGGCATACGCATTGCCCGGCTGGCTCGCGTATATATTCTGGCTACGGAATACAGCATTGAAATGCAGCAGCTTGTCACGGAGCTTGCAGTTGACCAGCGAAATGCAGCTCAACCGGTCGTTACCGGGAATGTGGAAGCCAATCGTCGCTGACTTGGAATCGGGGTTTTGCGCGAGCCGCTTGATGAGCCAGTTAACTTGATCAATTCCGTGATGGCTCCGGAACAAGGAGCCGTAGCTCATATCGTACTCAGGCAGCACAGACAGGGATGTGTACTTACGTGTCATGAGCCGTATCCGGGCCTCGCTGGCCCCAGCGGCGATCAGGGCTTCGATGTCACAGGTTCGCGCGGAGAGCGACACGTTGAGTGATTCCCGGAGCGTCAGATCCTGGTCTCTTGCCGCGGTCCCCTTGTCCATAACCTGGCGCAAGCACGCCACCCAGGCATCAGCAAATCGCTCAAACGTGCCTACGTTCACCGCGGCGAGGGGCTCGCATACAATTCTTTCCATGGGCCGCGCCTAACTGTCCCAATGCCTGCGGACTACTGCCCGTATAGGACTAAATTCAGGCATCCGCCTTGTCCATACATACCCGGTCATGGGATCGCTAACCTCGGGCTCGTGGTGGATCTGATGCACAAGATGGCTGACAAGACGCAAGTGATGGGAGGCAAAGAACCGCCAGCTGGGAAGCGCGCGCAGTTCCATGACCAGCTCTGATCCAAAGCGCGGCGGATGGGGCACTTCTGCCAGCACGCTGAGATGTTCCAGCAGATGCCCATAGTAGTAAGGGCTGAGGCGATCACGCCGATTGGTTACCTCCAGATGCGGCATGCCACCTATCGTGCCTGATAGATGGAGGATGCTGACCCGCTCCTCAAACGCCTCGTACAGGGGATCATTCTCGGTCAACCCGGTCGCCCGCCGGAGGGCCTCCATGAGGATCTGGCGCGAGAACGAGTTATGGCTGGCCAGCCGGTTGATATCCGCCTGGAGGTTACCGACCGTCGTGCTATCCGCGACCACACGTTGCAGCGTGCCTTCGGCTGACAATTGAGTGAGGTCGAGCAGTTGCCGGACGGTCAGGCTCACTTGATTCAGCACGCTAGCGGCAAAGTGCTCGCAGATAGTGATCTGTTCCGCGGGCTGCATGTCTCGTTTGGCCGCCCGGATGAAGTTATCGGCCCCTGAGAAACCGCGTATCAGCGCGAACGGGCTCAGCGCCAGCAGGCGCTCAGTGCGTTCTGCCGCATCTGCGTCCACGTCCGACAGGGATGTGACATCCCGGTTACCGAGGCCCGATTCCCCGTATTGACGGATCTTATGGTCTATGTAGCCCCTGAAGTGCGTCCTTGGATTCTGAGTATTCTCGCCGAGGAGAAAGAGGATGTCCCCGCCTGCAATACACGCTTGCAGTTCGCTGAGAACGGCCGCCACTCGGCTGGATCTGTAAGCGTCAGCGCAGTGGAGAACGGCCTTGTCGCCGAGCAGGAGGGCAGTCTCAATGTGTTGCTCTACAGGTGACTCAGGAAAGCTTTTCCGGTAGAGATTTCCGTTATGCACGTCGCTGATAGCAATGTAAAGGCTTGACGGGGGCAGGTCATGCAGTGTGATGATCTGCGGCTCACCCAGTGGGCTTGTGGTGACCGGTACCGGACCTGCCTTCACCGTTTCTACCGCAACTGCAGGCAGCTCCGGAACGGAGTTCAGCCAGACGATCGCCGAGGTTTCCTTCACCGTGATCTTGACCGGCGAGTAGTCATCTGGGTCCAGCGACCCGAATCCCGGCTTGATTACCTTCTGAAAGAAGTCGTCGGAGACTGCGATCACCACATCTTTCTTGGCGGTGCTGAGCGCATGCCTGACCACGTCATTGTCGATCATCCGGAAAGCGTGATTGAGTGGCTCACCCGAGAACCCATTGTCCTCTACAGTAATCTCACCATGATGGACCCCGACGCGGAGGCGAAGGGTCGCTGCAGTGGATGCGCTTTTATTGTGATGGCGCAGCCCTACTTCGATTGTTGACACAAACGTGTTGAGAATCGCTGGCTTGGAAAGATCGGAGCGGAAGAGTAGCCACTTCCCGTCGCCTGTGTCCCCTTCCGCAGTCACCGGGTCTGGCTGCGGCAGACGATCAGTGGCAACCTTTATGATTTGGTTAAGGGCTTGGCGCAGACCGGCTCTGATTGGATCGGTCCGGGTTGGTGACCCGAAGCCCTCGATGTCAAGTGTCACAATTGTGTGATGTCTGGGCTCCCATAGGGCGTTAGTCAAAAGTTGCCCCCCCTCTCTCGACCCCGCCACGCCTGGCGATGCGCGCGACATCGGCCACTTGCTTAGCTGGACCCTAGTTGTCCCTGGCCACCCAGGGAAGGCCTCCCGGTCCCCTTCTTGATCCGTACTGACTAAACGGCCGGACCTTACATTGACGATAGCACTGTGCCGAGATGCCTTGAGATGGCTTCCAGATCCACGCTGGGGGCGGCGTCGCTGGGGTTCTGCTGGAAGTGTGGAGAGTTCGCTAATGCGGATCTTGTTCTGACTCCATTTCTCCCGTACCCCTGTGAGAGCGCCGGAGGGCAGGATCTGTCCAGGTGGAGCTCGGCCCAGTCCAGGTCGTTCCTCCTCGGGCCTGACGGCCCTGCGGGGCATCGGCACATTCTTGAAGGCGCGGGAGAACGGCAGGCACGTCAGGCCGCCTCTCTGGCCGCCAGGGCCTTCTCGCAGTTGACTGGGGACATCATGTGGCAGGCCGTATGCCTGCGGGTGGTGTTGTCCGGGGGGCACAGGGCTACTTGACGGCCAGGTCACGATTCGGTTCACGGACGCCGAGTTGCACTGGGAACTCAATCAGGACATGCGCCTGGCCAAGCTGGACACTACGATGACTCGCGACGCTGAGCAGGCCCTCGACCACACCGAGTCGCTCACGCGAGCAGCCGGATGGTGGTCCGGATGGTCGGCCTCGATCACGCGATCGCTTGGCTGGCCGTGCGACGGTGCACCGGGCGCTGCTCCGTCCTCACGGTCGGCCCGGACGCCGGACCGCCGGACGCCAGCGTCGGGCGCGCCGCATCGCCAGCCCGCCCGCTTCCGGGGCAGCCTCTGCCAGCGTGTCCAGTTCGGCCGGCGTCTCCCAGCGACGGTATGAGGGGCTGCGCGCCTACTTCGTTGACGAGACGCCCGCCGTCGGGGTCGCCGATTGGTTCGGCTACTGACCGCCAGCATGCACCAGATGGCCACGCTGCTGCGCGGGGGGAAGATGAGCCTGTTCACGGACCCCGGCCCGGCCCGAAGGGACCGCGCAAGGCCACCGGCGAACTGCGGTCGCGGGTGTTGGCGCTGCGATCGCCGACACAGCGTCGCCGAGATCGCCGCCGTGCTCACCGACGTTGGCTTCATCTGATGCTTGACACGGCCCGCCCGGGGAGGCTTCGTCGTGGTTCGCTCAGGCCAGCGAGAATCATCTCGACGTGGCGCGGTTCGCCCCCGGATCCGCCCCGGCCGGTACTGCCTGCTGCCCACTCCCGGCCAGCCTGACGTTCAGGCAGTGGCCTAGCTACCGTCTCGCACGCTCGCCTCCTGGCCAGGGGAGCCAATCACGGGAGCCTAGGCGACAGTCACCCCGGACAACCCCGAACAGTGCTGGACACGCCGCGTATCCTCTGACCTGGGCAAACAGTAGGTACGTCCTGTTCACGACACTGGGGGGGTATCTAGCACCTGGACGAACATCCGGGATCCGGCCGGGGCGATCTTCTGGTAGTCGGCCGCGGTGGCCTGGCCCTCAGGCGATCCGAGCGCGGTGTTCATGGCGCCCTGGTCGGCGAAGTACAGCTCCGCGATCCGGTAGAACGTCTGGCCGCCGCCGTCGAGGGCCGCGGTGAGCCGCCCGGCCTCGGCGCGCTGCAACCCCGGCACCGCGGCTACCAGCGGCATGTGCACGCCGAGATAGTGCTCCTCGAATGCGGCCGGGTCATCGGGCTGGGTGTACAGGACTACGAGTTTGACCCTCATTCCGGCACCGTACCTCCCTGCCGCCAGTCACGTCAGGCCGGACCCGGGCGCCCGGCCGACCGGGTGGCCGCTCCTGCCGCCGTCACCACGGCCGGCCTGGCTCTGGCGGCGGTCACGCCTGGAGATCGGCGGGGGCCACGCGAAGGCTGGCTGAGCGGGCCCCGGTGTGCAGGCGGCGATCCCAGACCGCCATGACCAGCCCAGGGTCGCCGATGGCCAGCGCGCTGGCGAGGTGGACGGCGTCCGGGCCGCGAAGCGCGTGCGACCGGGCCAGCTGGCCAGCGTGCCGTTCCACGGCCGCCGTGAGCTCGACAGTGCGGGTAGCCGCCCAGTACCCGTCCCACGCCTGCTCAGCGGCGCCGGTTTCCCGCTTGGTGAGATCGTGATTTCGCTCGGCGGCGGCCAGTGCGGCCCGGACCTCGGGGTAGGCCAGCCGGCCCGCCACGGCCGCGTCACACCCATCCCACAGTTCGGCTGCGAGGTCGCTCCCCGGTTCCTCGGTGAGCAGCTTCACGAACGCACTGGAATCGAAATAGACCAGCGGCACTGGTCAGCGCCTGTCTTCGCTCACGATGCCCGACAGGGGGCGGCGCGGGCGCGGCCTGGGGCTCCCGGTTGCGATCGGCCGCTGCGCGGAACCGGGCCGGCTGATCACTCCCTCGGCCGTCAGCCGCTCCAGTGCTGCCGTGCTGGCCAGGCCGAGCAGCCTGGCGACTGGCACCCCCCGGTCGGTGATGATGATCTCGTGACCGCTGCTCGCCCGGTCAAGCCAGACGCTGAGATTGGCCCGCAGTTCGGTGATCGCAACATCCATGGACCAAGTGTACACTCTGGCTAGCATCAATCTGTACGTTTCAGCGGCCGGCATGGAGCTGCCGCGCGCGGGTGACACCGGCGCCGCAACGAGGGACCAGGCGCGTGGCTGATGCCCCGCGCCTGGTCTTCGTTGCGGAGAAGTAGCGTGCGGGCGGGCGGGCCCGCAGCCGGCCGCCGGCCTGGGCGGCTACCCGGCGGCGCCGTAAGCCCAGATGGTCGCGTTGCCGCTGCCATCGGGCTGGACTGCGCCGCCCGCGGCCCACACCGAGGTGGTGCCGGGAATCAGGGCGAACGACAGGAGCGGGGTCTCGGTGCCGAACAGATGCCGGGACCAGGTGCCGGCCTGGCTGTAGTGCAGCGCGTAGGAGGCGTTGGTGCTCACCTTGTCCCCGGTGATCCAGACGCCGCCGTGGCCGTCGCCGGCCACGTCCCCGGCCGACACTGACCAGGGGATGGCGATCGTCTGCCACTGCTGGCCGTCGTAGTGCAGGAGTTCGGGCTCGGACCCGTCCATGGCCGAGACCCAGATGTCCGTGTCGGACTCGGCCAGGATGCCGTTGAACTGCAGCCCGGCCAGCGCCGGGTCGCTGACCTGCGCCCAGGCCGAGCCGTTGTAGTGCACGATGGTGTCCTGCGGCGCGGAGGACGCGCCGATGGCCCACATATCCGTGGCGGACACCGCGCTGGCCTCGGTGATCCCGCCCGCGACCCCGGTGACCTGGGTCCACGTCGTGCCGTGCAGGTGCCAGGTGCCCAGGCCGGGGCCAGAGCCCCCGGCGCCGAACACCCAGACGTTCTTGGCGCTGAACGCGGTGACCCCGGTCAGCTGCAGCGGGATGCCGCCCGGTGCCCACTGCCTGGCCACGGTCCACGCCGTGCCGTCCCAGTGCAGGACGTACTCGCCGAGGTGGCTCACCGCCCAGATGTCGCCGGGGCCCGGGGCGCTGGCGGCCTCGATGGAGTCGGTCAGGCCCCCCGGCAGGGCGGCGTTCTGCCAGGCCGTGCCGTTCCACTGCTCGGCCACCGGGGTGCCCGCGGTGGCCCCGCTGATGTCGGAGCCCCCGAAGGCCCACGCGTCTGCCCGGGACGGGGCCACCACGGAGGTCAGGCCGCTGAACGTGTTCGCGCCCCCGTAGTGCTGGCTGGACACGACCCGCCAGCCGGTGGCGGAGGCCGCCTGGGCGGGCAGGCCCGCGCCGACGGCGAGGGCCGCGGCCGCGAGCCCTGATCCGATGACGGCCCGGGCCCGGTGTGCTCGATTCATGTTCCGCATCTCCCCGTCAGCTTGACCGCAGCCCGGCCGTTATGGCCGGGCCGCAGTCAGCTTAGACCCGCGGGTATCGGCTGAGAATGGCGGATAGAATGGCGGATGGAATGGCTCCTGGTTATGGGGTGGAGCCTGTGCTAGCCGACCGGTGCGGGCTCGGCGGCACGGCCGCCGGCGGCGCGGCTGCCGGCGGGGCTGACCTTGCGCGGCGGGGTCAGCGTCCGGCCCATCAGCGGGGACAGGTGCGCGGCGACGCTGGCCAGCTCGCGGATGTCGGAGTCGAGCAGGGCCTGGTCGCCGTCGCACAGCGCCGTCTCCGGCTCGGGGTGCACGTCCACGATGATGCCGTCCGCGCCGACCGCGATCGCCGCCCGGGTGAGCGGCAGTACCAGGTCGCGGCGGCCGCCCGAGTGTGACGGGTCAACGATGACCGGCAGGTGGCTGAGCCGCTGGGCCACCGGGACCGCGCTGATGTCCAGCGTGTTGCGGGTCGCGGTCTCGAACGTGCGGATGCCCCGCTCGCACAGCACGATGTCGAGATTGCCGCGCTGGGCGATGTACTCGGCGGCCATCAGCCACTCCTCAACGGTGGCGCTGAAGCCCCGCTTGAGCAGCACAGGCTTACGGGCCTCGCCGACTGCCTGCAGCAACGCGAAGTTCTGCATGTTCCTGGTGCCCACCTGGAGCATGTCGGCGTAGGAGGAGACCAGGTTGACGCTGCGCGGGTCGATGACCTCGGTCACCACCGGCAGGCCGGTCTCCTCGCGCACGTCGGCCAGGATCTTCAGCCCCTCCTCGCCCAGGCCCTGGTACGCGTACGGCGAGGTCCGCGGCTTGAACGCGCCGCCGCGCAGCAGCGAGGCGCCGGCCGCCTTGGCCATCCGGGCCGCGGTCAGGGTCTGCTCGGAGGTCTCGACCGCGCACGGGCCGGCGATCACCGTCATGGTGTCCGGCCCTATCGGCACGCCGCCAACCTGGACGACCGACCGGTGCGGGTGATGCTCCCGGCTGACCAGCTTGTAGGGCACGGAGATCCGGACCACGTCCAGCACCCCCGGCCTGCTCCTCAGGTTCAGCGAGCCGAACTGGTCCACGTCACCGACCAGGCCGACGATCGTGCGCGAGACCCCGCGGGTCACGAACGCCTCGCCGCCCGCATCGCGCACCACATCGACGATTCCGTCCACGTCCGCCTGCGTGGCCTCGGGGGTCATGACCACAACCATGGGGTCCTCTTCTCTCGGTGCCGCGGCGGTGCCGTGGCGGCTGGTGGGGCCGGGCGGGGGGCCGTTCACGCAAAAGCCCCGGGCCTGCGGCCCGGGGCTTTCGGAGGTTCGCTCGCGTCAGCGCAGAGTCTGGCGGGCGACCGTCCGATTGCCGGGCCGGTAGCCATACCAGAACCAAAACTGCTCGCGCATGACACATAGCGTAGCGCATCGGCCCAGGGCGGGGGGGCCGGGTAGCGGGTTTCACCCGCGTGCGATGGTAGAAGCCGCGAAGCACCCAGGAGGGCAGGGAATGGGTCAGCCGGACGGCGGCCGGGCAGGGCTGGGCCATGAGGCCCCGGGGTATCAGTGCCCGGGTCAGCAGGCCCCGGGGTATCAGGGCCGGGGTCGGCAGGCTCAGGATCAGGGGGGGCCGCAGTCACTCGTGAGCCAGGTGCTCGCCAGCGCGGCTGCCCAGACCCGGGCCAGCCAGGATCTGCCGCCGGGCCAGGTGATACGGCGGGACTGGCCGGCGCAGCACTACGGCCGGGTGCCCAGGTTCCGCCCGGACACCTGGACCTTCACGGTGATGGGCGCCACCGAGTCCGGCGCGGAGCACCGCTGGGACTGGGCCGGGATCACCCGGCTGCCGCGGTGTGCCGTCACCGCGGACCTGCACTGCGTGACCAAATGCACGATCCCGGGGATCGCCTGGGAGGGCATTCCGGCGGCGGAGGTGCTGTCCGTGGCGCCGCCGGCGGGCGCGGTCACGCACGTGATGGTGTGGGCCGAGTACGGTTACAGCGCCAATCTCGGCATCGCCGACTTCGTGGCCGGCACCACGCTGTTCGCGACCGCGGTGGCCGGGATCCCGCTGACCCCGGAGCACGGCCACCCGATCCGGCTGGTGGTGCCGCACCTGTACGGCTGGAAGAGCGTGAAGTGGGTTCGGGCGGTGGAGTACCTCACCGAGAACCGGCGTGGTTTCTGGGAGGAACGCGGCTACCACAACTCCGCTGACCCCTGGCACGAGCAGCGCTTCTCCCACCAGGAATAGCCGCGCCGGCGGCTCAGTGACGAACGTGGTGCCCGCCGCGGCGGTCAGGATGCACCGCGCTCCCGGCTCAGGGTGGCGATGTCGGCGGCGTGGGCCTGCCTGGGGCCGGGCGTCTCGATCACGAACGGGACGCCGGCGGCCGCGGGGTGGCGCAGGAGCACGCCAAAGGGCGGGGCGCCTATCTGCCCCGCACCGATGTTCTGGTGCCGGTCGCGGCGCGAGCCGCACGCGTCCCTGGAGTCGTTGGCGTGCACCAGCCCGAGCCGGCTGGCCCCGCCCAGGACCCCGGCGAGCTCATCCATGACCGCGGCCGCGCCGCCCGGGGCGGCGAGGTCGGCGCCGGCCGCGAACACGTGGCAGGTGTCCAGGCATACCCTGGCGCGCGGGTGCCAGCCGAGCATCTCGAGGTAGGGCCCCAGTTCCGCCACGCGGGTGCAGAGCAGCTGGCCCTGTCCCGCCATCGGCTCCAGCAGCAGGTCCGGGCCGTCGGCCGGGATCGAGTCCAGCACCGGCAGCAGGCACTCCCGCGCGTAGAGCATGCCCTTGTCCCGGTCGCCGCCTGCCGCCGAGCCGGTGTGCACCACGACGCCGCGGGCCCCGATGGCCCGGCCCTGGTCCAGGCAGTGGCGCACCGAGGTCACGGAGCGCTCGCGGATTACCGGGTCCGCCGAGCCGACGTTGACCAGGTATGGCGCATGCACGAAAACCGGCAGGCCCGCCCCGGCCAGCAGGTCCCGGATCCCTCCCGCCCCGCGGGCCCGGGCCGCCGCGCCATTGGCCGGCAGCGACCATGAACGGGGGTTGGACACGAACACCTGGATCGCCTCGGCGCCGATGTCGCCGGCGTAGCGCAGCCCGGCCGCGAAGCCGCCGGACACGGGGACGTGCGCCCCGATCCTGGGCCGCGGCCAGGAACGGGACTCAGCCACGGCCTGTGCGGGCGGGCAGGGCGCCGCTACCCGTGGCTCACGGGCCCGGCGGGCCTGGTCACCGTGACCGAGATGCCCCGCGCCCGCACCCGGACCCTGACGTGCGGGATGTGGCCACCGTGGTACACGTAGCGGTTCCCGAGCTCGCGGGCCAGCACAGAGTGCCTGACTTCCGCGTGAAATCCCCTCGGAGTGAGCTGATAGATCAGGCCCAGGGTCAGCCGCCCGATGGGGGACGAGCCCGCAGAGTCGACCGACAAGACGATCGGCTGGCCGGGCAGGTCCCGCGCGATCTGCCCGGCGATCTGCACCGAGGCGGGCATGGCGGGGTCGTGGGTGACCTGGTGGGCAACGGGTCCCTGCCGCACGAGGGCCAGCACCACACCCGCTGCGACCAGGGCCGAGGCGGCGAGCCCGGCCAGCAGGCCCGCCCCGCCGGCGGCCCGGTGGCCGGCGGCCAGCCCGCGCGTCCTGGCCGTCCGGGCCGCGGCCACGCGTCCCGCGGCAAGCCGGGCCATGAGCACCGCCCAGCTGCCCACCACCAGCCAGCTGAGCACTCCGACCGGGAAGAGCAGGACGATCAGGTAGGACAGGGTGAGCAGGGTGCCGGACTGCACCGGGATGCCCGAATACGTGACCAGGGATCCGAGGCTGATCACGAGCGTCACGGTGGCGAGTGAGGCCAGCGGCCGGCAGCGCAGCGGGCGGACCGCGGTGACGCCGGCCACCGCTATCAGGATCAGGGCAGCCACCGCGAATCCGGCCGGGCGGTGACTGATCAGGGAGAAGATCGCGCTGGGCACGATGTGGGACTTCCACCACAGCGGAGGCACCCCCATCGCGGCGGACAGGGCCTTGAGGCTGAAGGCAGCACCGGTCTGCGCCCCTGGAGCCGCGCTGCCGCTGCTGCTGAAAAGCCGCCCCAGGTTCCCGTCCCGGGACGTGAACTGCTGGATGAGCGGGGCGCTCCAGCACGCGGCGCCGGCAAGCAGGCCGATCAGCGCCCACCAGTAGCGCGACCGCGCCCGGGCGGTATCCACCAGGCCGACGATGAGGGCCAGGACGGCCAGGGCGCCGGACGGCACGGTGAACATCAGATGGGACTGCGCCGCGATCGAGGCCGTGATCACCAGCCCTGGCCACCAGGCCCGCCGCCCGGACATCACCGCCCAGGCCGCCGCGAGCGCCGCAGTGAAGAACACGATGCCGAACCAGGGATTCCAGCCCGGCGGCAGGGTGATGTCCGGCATCCACAGCACCAGGCCGACAATGAACCCGCTGGCGCACAGCCCGCCGGCCGCGCCGAGGACCGACCAGGCGGCCTCGATAGCCAGGGAGCAGGCGGCCAGGCAGCAGATCACGGCTCCCCATACGACCCCGTGTACCGGGTCCAGGTGAACGGGGATGGCCAGCAGCCAGTATTCGAGGGGGCCCGGGTCGAACACGCCGTGGGCCAGCCGGGTGGCCTGCCCCACCATCGGCCCGTGCGCGGTCAGCGAATTCCATGACCGCAGGGCAATGGCCGCCTCGTCGCCGACCGGCCGCCAGCCCTGGCGGGTGAGGCGCACTGCGCCGGCCACGAAGGGCAGCCAGGCCGCCAGGTGCGCCACCACGCGAAGCATGACCGAGAGCCGGGGAGCGCGGAGCATGGGCGTGCGCGCCGGGACGCCAGGCCCGGACTGGTGTCCTGAGACGTGGAACACGGGCGCTTGAATTTTCAGCTGGGCCTTCTTCTGCGTAGGTCCGTCAAATCTGGAGCGGGCGCAACCATGGGGCGCGGACATACTAGTGCATCAGCGACATTTGGCTGAACGAATCAGTCCCGGTAGGAGGTATACCCACGAAAGCGGAATTTGCGGCCTAAGAAGGCCGTGAAGAACTCACTATGCGGGAATGGGCACGTAAGCCGTGCCCGCCGGGGGCCGGGCCGTGGCGCTACGCCGTGGGAGCCGGGGCATCAGGGGCCCGGGCACCAGGGCCGGGAGATGAAGGCACGCCGCCCGGGGCGGTGCCGGGCCGGATGCTTACAGGTGAGGCAGGCCCACGTACAGGGTGATGGTGCTGCCCTGCGGGGCCTGGCCTGAGGGACTGTAGTTGAAGACGTTGTCCAGCGGCCCGAGCTGGACCACCTTGACCTGGAAGCCCGCCTGGGTCAGCGCCTGCTCGGCCTGGGAGACCTGCTGGCCGTCCACGTTGGGCACGTTGGCCATCTGCGGGCCATTGGAAATATCAATGGTGATGACCTGGTGCGGGGTGAAGGCACTGCCCGGGGCCACCGATTGCTGGGTAACCGTCCCCGCGGGCTGGGTACTGTTCGCGTCCGCCACCTCGTTCAGCGAGACGCTGTTGGCCTGGGCCCACTGCTCGGCCACGGCCTTCTGCTGCCCGACGAAGTTGGGCACCGGCTGCCCGGTGCTCACCACCAGCGACACGGGCCTGTTCTGCGGCCAGGACACGCCCGCCGCCGGGGAGGTGCTGATGACGATCCCGCTCTGGATGGTGGCAGACGTCTGGCTGGCCACGTGGCCCGGTATCAGGCCCGCGTGCCGCAGCGAGGCCTCCGCCATGGCCAGGCTGCTCCCGGTCACCTGGGGGACGGCGAGCATGTGCGGGCCCGCGGAGACGATGAGCAGCACGGTGCCGCCCTTGCTCACCCGGGACCCGGTGGCCGGATCGGTACCGACGACGCTGCCCTTGGCCACCCGGGCGCTGAACTGGGGCTTGCCCATCTTCACGGTCAGGCCGTCGTTGCGGATTTCCAGCCGGGCGGTGCTCACGGTCAGGCCGCCCACCCGCGGCACCGTGGTGTACCTGCCCGCGGACTGCCACCAGATGAGCAGGCCGACCAGGAGCACCGCGGCCAGCGCGCCCAGCACGTAGTAGAGCCGGCGGCTGAACAGCCAGCGCTGGAGGCCGGGCTCACGGGGACCGTCGTAACCGCCGCGCCGGTCCCGGCCGTACCCGGTGACCGTCCCGGGGGCCACGATCAGGGTGTGGTTCGCGGCCCGGTGGAAGGCGTCCTCGTCCACCCGCTGGGTGACCGCGCCCGGGGTCCCTCCCGGCGGGGTGGCGAATCCCGCGGCGGAAAACGCCGCGCTGGACGGGTCCGGGCCGGCCGGTGAGCCGGACGTGGGGAAGGCCGTGCCCACACTGGTAGGAGCGGCGGCAGGCGGGACGGCACCGGCGGCCGGGTCGCCGGCCGCATGGAGGCCGGGAATCAGGTCGTCCGCGTACTGCGAGGACGGCGGCTGCGCGGGCCAGCCTGCCGGCTGGTAACCGGCGGGATCCTGGTAGCCCGCGTCCTGATATCCGGGGCCCGGGTAACGGGGGTCCTGGTAGCCAGGGGCCTGGTACGCCGCATCCTGGTAGCCGGCCGCCTCGTAGCCACCGGGGGCCGGGTACCCGGCACCGGGATACCCGGCCCCCGGGACGGCCGGGGGAGCGGGAGGGAGGCTGAGCCGCACCTCGTTGAGGCTCCGCAGGGCCTGGCCGCCGTCTGCGGGGCGGAGGTCAGGGTTGCGGCTGGTGGCCCGGAGGACCAGGTCATCCAGGGCGGGCGGGATGCCGTCCACGAGCTGGGACGGCACCGGCACCGCCTCGTTGACGTGCTTGTAGGCCACCGCCAGCGGGGTGTCCGCGGTGTGCGGCTGCTGGCCGGTGAGCATCTCGAACAGCATGATGCCCGCGGCGTAGACGTCCGTCCGCGCGTCGGCGATGCCCTGGGAGACCTGCTCGGGCGCCAGGTAGGCGGCGGTGCCGATCAGCATGCCGGTCTTGGTGTGGCTGGTTCCCGCGAGCATCCGGGCCAGGCCGAAGTCCGCGACCTTGACCGCATGGTCCGCGCCCAGGAGGACGTTCTCCGGCTTGACGTCCCGGTGTGCCAGCCCGGCGGCGTGCGCCGCGCCGAGGCCGCCCAGCACGCCCTCCATGATGTCCAGGGCCTCCCGGGGGGGAAGGCTGCCCCGCTCGTTCAGCAGGTCACGCAGCGTCCGCCCGGGCACGTACTCCATGGCCAGGTACAGTGTCCGCCCGTCCGCGCCCTGGTCGTACACGCCGACGACGTTGGGATGCGAGAGCCGGGCCACCGAACGGGCCTCGCCCACGAACCTCCGGACGAAATCCTCGTCGTTGGCCAGCTCGGCGTGCATGATCTTCAGCGCCACGGTGCGGTCCAGCCGGGTATCGGTACCGAGATACACGGTGGCCATCCCGCCGGTGGCAATGAGGGACTCAACCCGGTACCGGCCATCGAGGAGCCGGCCGACGGGTGGGCGCGCGAGCGTCGTGTCCATCGGGTCGATTGTATGGCCGCTCCTTACCCGGGACGCTGGGAACACCTGTACGGTGTCGGGCGGTGACCGGCAGTCACGAAGCCGCGGTCACAGGCGTTACCAGCTGGGGCTTTCCCGCCGGCGCCGTGATAACCGCCGGGCGGCGCGGGCGGGGAGCGGGCGGGGGCCCGGGATAAGGCCCGGGCGGAAAGCGCCGCGCGCACGTCCGGAAATCCGCGCCGCAGGGGCCGCCCGGCGGGCGCCCCGGGGCCGCCCGGGGGCCACGCCCGCCCCGGAGCAGAGCGCCGTCTAGCCTTGATCTTCGTGCAGATCGAGCGGGTAGTCATCGCGGGCGGCGGGCTGGCCGGCTCGCGTGCCGCAGCCGGGCTCCGGGCTGAGGGTTACGCCGGGCAGCTCACCATGCTGGGCGCGGAGCCCCATCCGCCCTACGACCGACCGCCCCTGTCCAAGAAGCTGATGATGGGCGAGCTCGACTCCACGTCGCTGGAGACCGACGCCGCCGCCCTCCGCCTGGACCTGCGCCTCGACGAGCCCGCCACCGCCCTGGACGGCCAGGCGGTGCGCACCGGCCGCGGCGAGTACCGCTTCGACCGCCTGATCGTAGCGACGGGAGCCGCCCCGGTCCTGCTGCCCGGGCCCGGCCGGCAGCATGTGCTGCGCACCGTGGATGACGCCCTCGCGATCCGGGCCTGGCTCCGGGAGGGCACGCGGCTGGCCATCGTCGGGGCCGGGTGGATCGGCGCCGAGCTCGCCACCGCCGCCGCTGCCCGCGGGTGCGCCGTCACCGTCCTGGAAGCGGCCGGGACCCCCGCGGCCGCGGCCCTGGGGGAGACGGCGGGCGCGACGATGGTGCCCTGGTACGCGGCGGCCGGGGTAGACCTCCGGCTCGGCCAGCCGGTGGAATCGGTCCAGGAAGGCGGCCTGGCCCTGCCGGGCGGCGGCTGGCTGGAGGCCGACCTGGTCGTGACCGCGGTGGGGGTCCGGCCAAACACCGGATGGCTCGGCGGTTCCGGCGTGGACCTGGGCAACGGGATCGTCGTGGACAGCCGGCTCCGCGCCTCGCTGCCGGGCGTCTACGCGGCGGGGGACTGCGCCGCGTTCTGGTCGGCCCGCTACGGGCGGCGGCTGCGGGTGGAGCACTGGGACACCGCCCTGCACGCACCCGACGTGGCGGCGGCCAATGTGCTCGGCGCCGAGCGGGACTACGACCCGGTGCCGTACTTCTGGTCCGAGCAATTCGGCCGGATGGTCCAGTACGTGGGCCACCACGATCGCGAGGACCGCCTCATCTGGCGCGGGGATCCGGCCGGGGAACGCTGGGCGGCGTGCTGGGTGTCGGGGACGGCGGGCACGGACCGGCTGGTGGCCGTGCTCGCCGTGGGACGGCCCCGGGACATCCTGCAAGGCCGCCGGGTGATCGAGGCAGGGCACCCCGTGGGCACGGCGCGGCTGGCCGACCCCGGCGTGCCGGTGCGGGACACGGCGCTAACCTGAGGCTGCGGCCCGGACCGGGATGAACCGGGCCTGGGCGGCCGGGCCCGGGGCGCCGCCGGCCCGCAAACAGAACTGACGAGACTGGCGTGTCCGGGTTTGATCCGGGCCGCCGCGTGGGAAATTCGGAAACGTGGCACAGATTGACCCCCCGGCCGACGCGCTCGTCGGCGACTGGCTCACTCTCCCTGAAGCAGCTGACCGGCTCGGCATCCCGCCTGGCAGGCTCAAGCAGCTGTTCCGTGACCGCAAGCTGCTGGCTGTCCAGCGGCCCGACGGCACGATGGCGGTCCCGGCGGCCTTCTTCGATGATGGAGGCTCCATCATCAAGGGGCTGCACGGGACCCTGACCGTGCTGCTCGACTGCGGCTTCGACGACGGCGAGGCGCTGCGCTGGCTGTTCACGGCCGACGACACGCTTCCCGGCACGCCGATCCAGGCCATGACGGAGCGCCGCGGCACCGAGGTGAACCGGCGGGCGCAGGCTCTCGCGTTCTAAGACGCGGCCGGGCTGCTCCCTGGCCCTGCCCGTCCGTCCCTGGCCCGGGCTGCTCCATCGTCGGGACAGCCCGGCCGGAAAGCTGAACGCGGCACCGGCCGCCAGGCCCGGAGCGGTCATGCCCGCGTGATGAACGCGCTACGCGCTGACATCCGCGATATCCGGCTCGGGCCGGGCCCGCAGCGCACTCCAGCCGAGACGCCCGGTCACGTCGTGAAGGACCTCCCCCACGGTGATCCCCTGTTCGGTGATGCTGACGCTGTGCAGCGTCATCTCGTGCCAGCTGCTGCGCATCTTGGCGACATGGATGGCCCGGGCGACCTGGGATCCTTCTTCGACGTAGCGCAGGTCGATGACGTTGTCGAACAGGAACATCAGCTCGTCCAGTGAGGCCGCGCTGACTCCGTGGGCGGGGGTTTCGCTGGTGACCACCAGCGAGGCGCCGGTCGCTCGGATGAGCCCGATCAGGCTGCGCAGGTAGGCGGGGAAGCGTTCTTCTTCGTGGGCGGCCCGGACCATCTCAGACAGGCTGTCGAAGACCATCCGGCTGACCGGCTGCCTGGCGAGTTCCTCGCGCATGCTGGTGGTCATCACGTCCAGGTCGAGGTCACCCATCGGGACGTGCGAGATCACCAGCTGCCCGGCATCCTGGCTGGACCGCAGGTCCCAGCCGAACCCGGCGGCCATGGCCGCCAGCTGCTCCGCGCTGTCCTGGAAGGTGACATACAGGCAGCGCTCCCCCTGCTCCAGTTCCTGGGCGATCCAGCGCAGCCCGAAGATGGTCTTCCCGACCCCCGAGGGGCCGGTGAGCAGGGTGGCGTCACCCTGCTTCGCGCCGCCGTTCATCAGCTCATCCAGCCCCGGGATCCCGCTGCGGACCCGGCCGCCGGACAGCGGCACCGCCGGCATCGGGATGAGCGTCTCCACCCGGGGGAATACCTCGATGCCGCTGGGGCCGATCCGGAACGTGTGCTTGCCGGCGCGAGGGCTGGCGCCGCGCAGCTTCACTACCCGCAGCCACCGCCGGTCAACCGGCTCGCGCGCCTCGTGCTCCAGCTGGATGATGCCGTCGGCCAGGGAGAACTCGACACCGCCCTGCAGCTCCTCGGGCGTGTACTCGCCGAGCAGCAGCAAGACCGTGTCGGTCAGGGCGATCCGGCCGGTCAGGTCATACAGCGCGGTCCGCAGGTCGCGCTCGTCGGCGAAATCGCTGAGCATCTTCGCGCTGTCGAGGACCACCAGGGCGGGCTTCTCGTCCAGCACCTTCCGGATGATCTCCGACGTCATCGACGTGAGCCCGTCCTTCGCGTTCAGGACGCAGGAAATCACCGAGGTGGATGTACTCGACCCGCGCCCCCAGCGCCGCCTCGTCGAAGAAGGAGAATGACTCCAGGTGCCTGACCAGCTTGGTATGCGGCTCGGACACGGTCGTGTAATACACGCACTTGCGGCCGCCCGTGGCATTGGCGAAGCACATCTGCTGGGCCAGGATCGTCTTGCCGCTGCCAGGCGGGCCGGCCAGCACCACGACAGCCCCGCCCCGCACGCCGTCGTTGAGCACCAGATCGAGCCCGGGCACGCCGGTCGACAACCAGTTCAATGCACTTCACGTCCTTCTTTCAGCAGGGCATCCGCGACCGCGACGAGGTGCTTCCATTCGTAGGGCTTCGGCACGACCGCGTCCGCGCCGTCCGCCAGGTAGGCGTCCCCGCTCGCCGCCAGGACCGGGATGCCGGCCGTGGCAGGCTCGCCGCGCAGCCGCCGGATCAGCTCGGCACCGTCCATGACCGGCATCATGATGTCGGTCACCACCAGGTCCGGTGGCGATTCCTGCACGGCCCTCAGGGCCGCGGCGCCGTCACAGGCATCGGCCACCTGATGGCCGGCTCGCTCGAAGATCCTCCGGAGCAGGAACCGCTGGTCCGGCTCGTCATCGACCACCAGGATTCTGGGCACCTGCGGTGACCGCCTCCCTGCATTTGCTCACCCATAGTCAGCAATATAACACTGTAAGTGACTACCAGTAGGCACGGCCTGGCCAGGCAGACCGGGAACGGATTGCCTGCGCCTGCGGGTGTTCCGGCGCTCAGCTGGCCGCGGGGCCCGCCGCCTGCCCGCCGCGCCGCGACGAACCGGCGGCGGCCGACTAGCCTGGGGACATGCCATCCGGGGTCCTGCACCGTGCGCCCGCCATCCGTGATCTGCTGGCCTCGGGCGGCGAGTCCTTCTCGTTCGAGTTCATGCCGCCCAAGACGGCGGACGCGGAGCGCCGGCTGTGGCGGGCGATCCGGGAACTGGAGCCGCTCCGTCCCACCTTCGTCTCGGTCACCTACGGGGCGGGCGGCTCGACGCGGGACCGGACCGTCCGGATGACCGGCCGGATCGCCGCGGAGACGACGCTCACCCCGGTGGGGCACCTGACGGCGGTCGACCATTCCGTGGCCGAATTGCGGCGCGTGATCGGCTCCTACGCTGCCGTGGGCGTCCGTAACGTGCTGGCACTCCGCGGGGATCCGCCAGGTGACCCCAATGCCGAGTGGGTCGCGCATCCGCAAGGCTTGGAGTACGCGGCAGACCTGGTCCGGCTGGTCAAGGCGTCGGGCGACTTCTGCCTGGGCGTCGGGGCATTCCCGGAAGGGCATCCGCGTTCCCCTGATCTCGACTCCGATACCGAGTACTTCGTCCGCAAGTGCCGCGCGGGGGCTGACTTCGCGATCACCCAGATGTTCTTCTACGTGGAGGACTACCTGCGGCTCCGTGACCGGGTGGCGGCCGCCGGGTGCGAGGTGCCGATCATCCCGGGGATCATGCCGATCACCAGCCTGCGCACGCTGGAGCGGATCGTCGTGCTCTCCGGCGCCCGCTTCCCCGCCTCGCTCGGTGACCAGGTCCGGGCGGTCGCGGACAACACGGCGGCGGTGCGCGAGATCGGTGTCGAATATGCGGTCGGGATGTGCCAGCGGCTGCTCGCTGAGGGGGCACCAGGGCTGCACTTCTGCACGCTCAATGGCTCGCGCGCGACCCGGGATATCTACGAGCATCTCGGGCTGGGCGGGCGGGCGGCCGGGGGCAGCCCGCCCGCGGCCCGGGCCGGAGTGGCTGCCGGGAGCTGACCCGCCGCGTTCCGCCGGACCGGCCGGGGTCGCCCGGGGTGTCCGCCGCCCGGTCAGCCGCCCGGGCCGGGTCCCGGCCGGGGCCGCAGCGGGAGCGCCGCGCCCATCACCGCGTACGGCGGGTCGGTTCCCGGGAAGCGGTACCCGGTCAGCAGGTCGCTGAAGCCCAGCCCGCGGTACAGGCGGCGGGCCCGGCTGTCGGTGTCCTGCGTGGACAGCAGCGCCGTCCGTTCCAGCCGGGGGTGAATCAGGGCGGGCACCATCGCCAGGCCGACTCCGCGCCCCTGGTAGCCGGGATGGACATGCACCTCGGCCACCTCGAACGAGTCGTCCAGCCAGGTCTGCGCCAGCTCGCGGCCGCCTGCCGAGGCCAGCGCGCTGCGCACCAGGTCATGCCACCACTGCCCGCTGGTGCCGTGGAAGCCGTACGCGAAGCCGATGACGGCCAGCGGGCTCCCGCCGGCCTGCGTCCGCAGCTCCGGCGGCGCGTCCCCGGAACCATCCGGGAGGGTCATCACCACGCACCGGAACGAGGGGAACTCCGCGTGCCGTTCCATGATCGCCCGGCGACCGGGCAGCTGGTGCTGCGGCGGCTGCATGGCGGCCGCGTAGATGCTGACCAGGACGCCCAGTTCCGCGAGGAAACGTGCCTTGCCGAATTCCAGCAGCTCCGGGCCAGCGCGCACGCGGGCAAGCGTACGCGAGGCCGGCGGTCCGTGGCGTGCGCGCTGGCCCGGCCGGCTCCTGCGGCGCCGGCGCGGGTGCAGTCCCTGGCGGCCGGCTCCCCGGCCGCAGCGCCATGCGTCCCGGCAGCCCCCCGCATTAGCGCGGGAAGCACGGCGCAGGCGCCCCCGGCGTTCTGTCGGACCCGCGTTGTATTTTCGAACTCAGGTACAACTAGCTGGACATCGAAGCGAACCTATGTTCGAATAATTAGCGGGACCGCCTGGACGTCCCCCCTCATCCTGGGCGGCCGGGCCGGGGTCGGGCGGCGTGGGCAATCACCCGCCCGATCCTGGCTCCGCGACGGAAGGAAGGCCATGAGTACGGTCATGTCGGTACGACCAGGCCAGCCACGCTGCCGTGTAGCGCCTGCGGCGCTCACCCTCATCGAATCGGCCCGTCACGGGCTGGCTGACGCGGCTGGTGAAGCCAGCCCGGGGACGCGGTACGTGGGCGCGCACCTCGCGGCGCTGCGCGCGGCGGCCGCGATCGTGGCGGTGAAGATGGGCCCGGGGCAGAGCCCCCGCCGGAAGGCGCCCCGCAGCGTCTGGGAGCTTCTGCCCCGCGTCGAGCCCGCCCTGTCGGAGTGGGCTGCGTTCTTCGCCGCCGGAGCGGGCAAGCGGGCCGCCGCCGAGGCGGGGCTGGTCCGCGCGGTGTCCGCGCGGGAGGCTGATGATCTGCTCAGGGACGCTGAGACGTTCCTGAACCTGGCCGAGGAGGCGCTGGGGCTGCCGGGCCAGTCGGCTCTTCCGCTCCGGCCCGCGGGCTGAGGCCGCCGGGACCTGAGGCGCCGGGACCTGAGGCGCCGGGACCTGAGGCGCCGCCCCGAGCTGAGGCGCCCGGGCCTGAGGTGCCCGGTTTCGGAGATGCCAGCGGCCTGCCAGCCAACGGCCGGCAGGCCGCCCGAGAGGGGGCCGACCTGGGTCAGAAAGCCTCGACTGCGCCCCGGGCCTCGGAGTCCAGGACACCCCAGCTGATCAGCTCTTCGGTGAGGTCGATCGGGGACTTGTCGTAGATCACCGCCAGTGACCGCAGGTCCTCCTGGCGGATCGACAGGACCCGGCCGTTGTAGTCGCCGCGCTGGCTCTGGATCGTCGCAACGTAGCGGGCCAGCGGGCCGGCCTTGTCCTTGGGCAGCTGGGCCATCCGCTCCAGGTCGATGACCAGCTTGGGCGATGGTGCCAGCGGCGCGGGTGTCGCGTCACCGGGCAGCAGCTCCGAGACCGGCACCCCGTAGAACTCGGCCAGCTCGGCCAGCTTCTGCACGGTGACGGAGCGGTCGCCGCGCTCATACGAGCCCACGACCACGGCCTTCCAGCGGCCGCGTGACTTCTCCTCCACTCCGTGAAGGGAGAGTCCTTGTTGTGTACGGATGGCACGCAGTCGTGCGCCGAGAGTCTTGGCGTATTCAGATGGCATGTCGTCGGCCCCCCGGCCAGTCGTCGCTTTCAGTAACGGTTACGGACAGTGACGGTAGGCCGCAAGTGCGACCAGGTCAAGCCGAATAGCAAAAAGCGGGTCAACTTACGCGTCTTGTCGCCCGCGCCCGGGACTGTTGCGACAACCCGCGCGAGTGCGCCCGATTCCCGGAAAGCCCGCTGGGACAGTCCTTTCGCCGTACTGGCGACCGCACCGGCAGGCTTCGCGGGTCTCGCTGATTTGTGTCGTCTCAGTGTGACACGAATCACTCATCGTCACCCAATCCACGCCGCAGTCCGTCCGTACTTTCCGTCTGGCGGGCCCCTGGTGTTCTTCGTCCGGCGCCGCCGCAGCCCGATCTGGCCGCCGCGCCGTGCCGCCGGGCCGCCGCGCCGTGCCGCCGCGCCGTGCGGCCGGGCCGCCGCGCCGTGCCGCTGCGCTGCGCCGCCGCGCCGGGGCGTCACGCCGCGCCGTCCCATGTCAGGGCGCTCTTCCTGGTACGGTGGGCAGGACAGATCATCCTTTAAGACCCGTCCAGTGAGGCGGGAAAGGAGGTCCGTGGCATGCATGCACTGCATCCTGCCCGGGATCAGGCCGGCGGGGCGGGCAGCGGCCCGGCCAGACCCGGCCCGGCCGACCCTAAGACAGTCCTCGAGCCCGCCGAGCTCGGGCGCGCGCTCACCCGGATCGCGCACGAGATCCTGGAACGCACCGACGGCGCCGCCGACGTGGTGCTGCTGGGCATCCCGACCCGCGGCGTCCCGCTGGCGCAGCGCCTGGCCGACCGCATCGAGCAGGTCGAGGGACGCCCGGTGCCTCACGGGTCGCTCGACATCACCATGTACCGGGACGATCTCCGGCTCCGCCCCGCGCGGGCGCTCGGCCCCACCGAGGTGCCCCCGGAGGGCATCGACGGGTCCGTCGTCGTCATCGTCGATGACGTCCTGTACTCCGGCCGGACCGTGCGCGCCGCCCTCGACGCGCTCAACGACCTCGGCCGGCCCCGCGCGGTGCAGCTGGCCGTCCTGATCGACCGCGGCCACCGCGAGCTGCCGGTGCGGGCGGACTACGTCGGCAAGAACCTTCCCACGTCCAGGCAGGAGGTCGTGCGGGTGCTGCTGACCGAGGTGGACGGCGAGGACGCCGTGGTCATCGGGCGCGCTGCCCCGGCGGCGCAGCGGAGCGGCACGTGAACCGCCACCTGATCTCCGCGGCCGACCTGAGCCGCGACGATGCCCTGCTCATCCTGGACACCGCGGATGAGCTGGCCCGGATGGCCGACCGCCCGATCAAGAAGCTGCCCACGCTGCGCGGCCGGACGGTGGTCAATCTCTTCTTCGAGGATTCCACCCGGACCAGGATCTCGTTCGAGGCCGCCGCCAAGCGGCTGTCCGCCGACGTGATCAACTTCTCGGCCAAGGGGTCCAGCGTGGCCAAGGGCGAGAGCCTCAAGGACACCGCGCTCACCCTGGAGGCCATGGGCGCCGACGCGGTCGTGATCCGGCACAGCGCCTCCGGCGCGCCGCACCGGCTCGCGGGCTGGGTGCGCGGGACCGTGGTCAACGCCGGGGACGGCGCGCACGAGCACCCCACCCAGGCCCTGCTGGACGCGTTCACCATCCGGCGCAAGTTCGGCCGCCCCGGCGGGGAGGCCCTGGACGGGCTGCGGGTCACGATCGTGGGCGACGTGCTGCACAGCCGGGTCGCGCGGTCCAACGTGCTGCTGCTGAACACGCTGGGCGCCGAGGTCACCCTCGTCGCCCCGCCCACCCTGCTCCCGGTGGCGGTCGGCTCCTGGCCCTGCTCGGTCGGCTACGACTTCGACGCCGTCGTGCCCAAAACCGACGTGGTGATGATGCTGCGGGTGCAGCAGGAGCGGATGAACGCCGCCTACTTCCCCAGCGTGCGGGAGTACAGCCGCCGCTACGGGCTGGACGGCACCCGGGTGATGCAGCTGCCCGAGCACGCCATCGTGATGCACCCGGGACCGATGAACCGCGGGGTCGAGATCGCCGCCGAGGTCGCGGACTCGGCCCGGTCCACGATCGTGGAGCAGGTGGCGAACGGTGTGAGCGTGCGCATGGCCGTCTTGTACCTGCTGCTCGGCGGAGCGGAGGTGCAGTCGTGAGCACAGGCGTGAGCACGGGCAAGAACCCGGGCAAGAACCCGGGGACGTGGCTCATCAAGGGCGCGCGGCCGCTGGGCGGCGGCCCCGCCGACATCCTGATCCGCGACGGCGTGATCGACAGCATCGGTGACGGCGCCGCCCCGGCGGGCACCCAGGTCCTGGACGCGGCGGGCCTGATCGCCCTGCCGGGCCTGGTGGACCTGCACACCCATCTGCGCGAGCCCGGCCGCGAGGACGCCGAGACCGTGGAGACCGGGACCCGGGCCGCGGCGCTGGGCGGGTTCACCGCCGTGCATGCGATGGCCAACACCGACCCCGTGGCCGACACGGCCGGCGTGGTGGAGCAGATCTGGCGGCTCGGGCGGCAGGCCGGGCACTGCGACGTTCACCCGGTGGGGGCGGTGACCGTGGGCCTGGGCGGGACGCGGCTGGCCGAACTCGGCGCGATGGCCGACTCCGCCGCGCGGGTCAGGATGTTCTCCGACGACGGGCGGTGCGTGTCCGACGCGGTCTTGATGCGGCGCGCGCTGGAGTACGTGAAGGCGTTCGACGGGGTCATCGCGCAGCACGCGCAGGAACCCCGGCTCACCGACGGCGCCCAGCTCAACGAGGGGGAGATGTCGGGGCGGCTCGGCCTGACCGGCTGGCCCGCGGTGGCCGAGGAAGCCGTCATCGCCCGCGACTGCCTGCTCACCGCCCACGTGGGCTCCGCCCTGCACGTCTGCCACGTGTCCACCGCCGGCTCGGTGGAGATCATCCGCTGGGCGAAGAGCAAGGGCTGGCGGGTCACCGCCGAGGTCACCCCGCACCACCTGCTGCTGACCGAGTCCCTGGCGGCCGGCTACGACCCCGTCTACAAGGTCAACCCGCCGCTGCGCACCGCCGCCGACGTGGCCGCGCTGCGCGAGGGCCTGGCCGACGGCACCATCGACTGCGTCGCCACCGATCATGCGCCGCATCCGGTGGAGGACAAGGAAACGGAGTGGGACACGGCCGCGTTCGGCATGACCGGGCTGGAGACCGCGCTGCGCGTGGTCCAGGAAGCCATGGTCGACACGGGCCTGCTCGACTGGGCCGGGGTGGCCGACCGGATGTCGCGCAGGCCGGCCCGCATCGGCCGGCTGCCCGGCCTGGAGGGCGCCCTGGCCGCGGGGCTGCCGGCCAGCCTGACGCTCTACGACGCCGCGGCCCGGGACACCGTGGACCCCCGGGCGCACGCCTCCCGGAGCCGGAACAGCCCGTTCGCCGGGATGGAACTGCCCGGCCGGGTGGTGGCCACGTTCCTGCGCGGGACGCCCACCGTCCTCGACGGGAAGCTGGCCTGATGGCGGCGGCAGGGGGCGCGGGCGCGCCGGCGATCCTGGTCCTGGAGGACGGCACCACGTTCCGCGGGACCTCGTTCGGCGCGGACGGCGAGACCTTCGGCGAGATGGTCTTCAACACCGGCATGACCGGCTACCAGGAGACGCTGACCGACCCGTCCTACGCGCGCCAGATCGTGGCGATGACCGCACCGCACATCGGCAACACCGGGATCAACGACACCGACCCCGAATCGCGGCGGATCTGGGTCAGCGGCTACGTGGTCCGCGAGCCGGCCCGGCTGGCCTCGAACTGGCGGTCGCAGCGGAGCCTGGACGACGAGCTGCGCGCCCAGGGCATCACCGGCATCGCGATTACCGGCACCCGGGCGCTGACCAGGCACCTGCGCGAGCGCGGCGCGATGCGGGCCGGCATCGCCACCGGCACCGCAGACGCCGGCGCGCTCCGCGAGCGGGTCCTGGCCAGCCCGCAGATGGCCGGCGCGGACCTGGCCCGCGAGGTGTCCACGCAGGCCCCCTACACGGTGTCCCCGCCGGACGGGGTGGGTGTCCGCTACCAGGTGGCGGCCGTGGACCTGGGCATCAAGACGGCCACCCCGCTGGCTATGGCCCGGCACGGCTGCCAGGTGACCGTGCTGCCGGCGGCCAGCACGGCCGCCGACATCCTGGCCCGCGGCCCCGACGGAGTTTTTTTCTCAAACGGCCCGGGCGACCCGGCTGCGGCCGGCTACGCGGTGGACGCGGTCCGGGGAGTGCTCGCCCGCGGCGTCCCGGTGTTCGGCATCTGCCTGGGCAGCCAGGTGCTGGGCCGGGCGCTGGGGCTGGGCACCTACAAGCTCCGCTTCGGCCACCGCGGGGTGAACCAGCCGGTCAAGGACCTGGCCACCGGGCGGGTCCAGATCACCAGCCACAACCACGGCTTCGCGGTGGCGATGCCCGCCGCCGCCGGAGGCCGGCCAGGGCAGCACGGCGCCGGGGGCCAGCCCGCCGCCGGAGGCTGGCCAGGCCAGTACGGCACCGGGCCCGGCGCGACGTTCGCCACCGACTTCGGGCCGGCCCAGATCACCCACGTCAACCTCAACGACGGCGTGGTCGAGGGGCTGCGCCTGCTGGAGGCGCCGGCGTTCAGCGTCCAGTACCACCCGGAGGCCGCGCCGGGCCCGCATGATGCGGCCGGGCTGTTTGAGAAATTCTGCGTGCTGATGGACGGGGCCAGGGGAGGTGCGCATGCCCAGGCGTGAGGACCTGCGGTCGGTGCTCGTCATCGGGTCCGGGCCGATCGTGATCGGGCAGGCCTGCGAGTTCGACTACTCCGGCACCCAGGCCTGCCGGGTGCTGAGCCAGGAGGGCATCCGGGTCAGCCTGGTGAACTCCAACCCGGCGACGATCATGACCGACCCGGAGTTCGCCGACGCCACCTACGTCGAGCCGATCACCCTGGACGTGCTGGAGAAGGTGATCGCCAAGGAGCGGCCCGACGCCGTGCTGCCCACGCTCGGCGGGCAGACCGCCCTCAACGCGGCCGTGGACCTGCACGAGGCGGGCATCCTGGCCACGTACGGGGTCGAGCTCATCGGCGCCGGCATCGAGACCATCAAGGCCGGCGAGGACCGGAAGCGGTTCAAGGACATCGTCACCGGGCTCGGCGGCGAGGTGCCCCGCAGCCACATCTGCCACACGATGGATGAGTGCCTGGCGGCCGCGGCCGACCTCGGGTACCCGCTGGTCATCCGGCCGTCGTTCACCCTGGGCGGGTCCGGTTCCGGCATCGCCCGCTCCGAGCCGGACCTGCGCAGGCTCGCCGGCGCCGGGCTCGACGCCAGCCCGGTGACCGAGGTGCTGCTGGAGGAATCCATCCTCGGCTGGAAGGAGTTCGAGCTCGAGCTGATGCGCGACCGGCACGACAACGTGGTGGTGGTCTGCTCGATCGAGAACATCGACCCGATGGGCGTGCACACCGGGGACTCGGTGACGGTGGCCCCGGCCATGACCCTGACCGACCGCGAGTACCAGCACATGCGCGACATGGCCATCGCGGTGATCCGCGCGGTCGGGGTGGACACCGGCGGCTGCAACATCCAGTTCGCGGTGCACCCGCAGACCGGCCGGATGGTCGTGATCGAGATGAACCCGCGGGTGTCCCGGTCCTCGGCGCTGGCCTCGAAGGCCACCGGCTTCCCGATCGCCAAGATCGCCGCCCGGCTGGCCATCGGCTACACGCTGGACGAGATCCGCAACGACATCACCGGCGAGACCCCGGCCAGCTTCGAGCCCGCGCTGGACTACGTGGTGGTCAAGGTGCCGCGGTTCGCGTTCGAGAAGTTCCCCGGCGCGGACACGGAGCTGACCACCCACATGAAGTCGGTCGGCGAGGCCATGGCCATCGGCCGCAGCTTCCCGGAGGCGCTGCAGAAGGCCCTCCGCTCGCTGGAGAACCGGGCCGCCCCGTTCAGCTGGGAACAGCCGCCGGGTGACCGGGAGGAGCTGCTGGCCCGCTGCGCCGTCCCGCACGACGGCCGGATGTCCACGGTCCACCAGGCGCTGCGGGCCGGGGCGACCGTGGCGGAGGTGGCCGGGGTCACCGGGATCGACCCGTGGTTCGTGGACCAGATCCAGGGGATCCAGGAGATCGCCGGGCGGCTGGCCGGCGGGCCCGCGCCCAGCCGCCCCGGCCCGGAGCTGGACACCGAGGGGCTGCGGGCGGCGAAACGGGCCGGGTTCTCCGACGCCCAGATCGGGCAGCTCAAGGGCCTGCCTGAGGACCAGGTGCGGCTGCTGCGGCAGGCGTTCGGGATCCGGCCCGTGTACCACACGGTGGACACCTGCGCCGCGGAGTTCGCCGCCCGGACGCCGTACCTGTACTCCACCTATGACGAGCAGACCGAGGTACCCCAGGGCGTCGCCCCCAAGGTGATCATCCTGGGCAGCGGGCCGAACCGGATCGGCCAGGGCATCGAGTTCGACTACGCCTGCGTGCACGCCTCGTTCGCGCTGTCGGCCGCCGGCTACGAGACCGTGATGGTCAACTGCAACCCCGAGACCGTGTCCACTGACTACGACACGTCCGGGCGGCTGTACTTCGAGCCGCTGACGCTGGAAGACGTGCTGGAAGTGGTGCACGCCGAGGAGCAGAGCGGCCCGGTCGCCGGCGTGATCGTGCAGCTCGGCGGCCAGACGCCGCTCGGCCTGTCCCGCGCCCTCGCCGCCGAGGGCGTGCCGGTGGTGGGGACCAGCCCGGACGCGATCCACCTGGCCGAGGACCGCCGTGAGTTCGGGGCGGTCCTGGAGGCCGCCGGGCTGCCCGCCCCCCGGTCCGGCACCGCGCTGTCCTACGACGAGGCCAAGGTGGTCGCCGACGAGATCGGCTACCCGGTGCTGGTCCGGCCCTCCTACGTGCTCGGCGGGCGGGGCATGGAGATCGTCTACGACGACGCCACCCTGGAGGACTACGTCGGCCGGGCCGCCGCGGCCAGCCCCGGTCACCCGGTCCTCATCGACCGGTTCCTCGACGACGCGATCGAGATCGACGTGGACGCGCTGTACGACGGCGGGGAACTGTTCCTCGGCGGCGTGATGGAGCACATCGAGGAGGCCGGCATCCACTCGGGCGACTCGGCCTGCGCGCTGCCGCCGATCACCCTGGGCCGGGCGGACATCGCCCGCATCCGCGAATCGACCGAGGCCATCGCGCGCGGCGTGGGGGTCCGCGGGCTGCTCAACGTCCAGTACGCGATGGCGGCCGGGGTGCTGCACGTGCTGGAGGCCAACCCCCGGGCCTCCCGGACCGTCCCGTTCGTGTCCAAGGCCACGGCCACGCCGCTGGCCAAGGCCGCGGCCCGGATCATGATGGGCGCGAGCATCGCCGGCCTGCGGGCCGAGGGGCTCCTGCCCGCCGCCGGTGACGGCGGCACGCTGCCGCTGGACGCGCCGATCGCGGTCAAGGAGGCGGTCCTGCCGTTCGGGCGGTTCCGTGACTCCCGCGGCCACGGTGTGGACACCGTCCTCAGCCCTGAGATGCGCTCTACGGGCGAGGTGATGGGAATCGACACCGCGTTCGGCACCGCGTACGCCAAGTCCCAGGCGGCCGTCTACGGGCCGCTGCCGGTCAAGGGACGGGTGTTCGTGTCGGTCGCCAACCGGGACAAGCGGTCCATGGTGTTCCCGGTCAAGCGGCTCGCCGACCTGGGCTTCGAGATCTGGGCGACGGAGGGAACCGCCGAGGTGCTGCGGCGCAACGGCGTTCGTGCCACGATCGTCCGCAAGCACAGCGACGGCCCCGGCCCGGACGGCGAGCCCGATATCGTGGCCAGGATCCTGGCCGGCCAGGTGGACCTCATCGTGAACACGCCGTTCGGCAGCCCCGGGCAGTCCGGTCCCCGGCTGGACGGTTATGAGATACGGACCGCCGCGGTGCGGCGCGGCGTGCCCTGCGTCACCACGGTCCAGGGACTCGGCGCCGCGGTGCAGGGCATCGAGGCCATTCAGCGCGGCGAGGTGGGAGTGCGGTCATTGCAGGAGTACGCGCTGCTGGTCCGGGGGGGCAACCCCCGGACCCCCCGGGAGTGCCGGCTCCGGGAGAACACCCCTCCGGGGCGCCTCCCGTCGCCGGCGCTGAGGGGGCGCCGTGAGCGCCGCCGACGGCGAGCAGGACGCCGCCGCGGTCCAGGTCCGCGGCACCGTGCTGACGGTCCGGAAGGTGGACGCCTACTACGCGATGACCGTGGTCGCGCCGGGCATCGCGGCCAGGTTCCGGGCTGGCCAGTTCGTCGCGGTCGCGGTCGGCGGCCCGGACACGTCCCTGCTGCTGCGCCGCGCGTTCTCGATCCACGACGTCCGCCCCGACCACGGCGGGACCGTGGAGTTCGTGTTCGCCGCCAAGGGGCCGGGCACCCGGTGGCTGGCCGAGCGCCGCACGCGCGACATCATCGACCTGACCGGGCCGCTCGGCCGGCCGTTCCCCGTGCCCCGGGACGCGGTGAGCTGCCTGCTGGTCGGCGGCGGCTACGGGAGCGCGCCGCTGTTCCCCCTGGCTGACCGGCTGCGCAGCCGCGACTGCCAGGTGGACTTCCTGCTCGGCGCGGCCAGCGCGGACCGGGTGTTCGGCGCGCTCACCGCGCGCCGGACCGGCCGGACCGCCGCGGTCACCACCGAGGACGGCTCGATGGGAGTCCGCGGGCTCGTCACCGACCGGCTCGCCCAGGTCATCCACGAGGCCCGCACCGACGTGATCTACGCATGCGGCCCGATGGGCATGCTGCGCCAGGTCACAATCCTGGCCGGCCGTTACGACATCCCGGTGCTGACCCTGGTGGAAGAGTCCATGGCCTGCGGCATCGGGGTGTGCATGACCTGTGTCCTCCCGGTCATCGGCGACGACGGGGTGACCCGGATGGTCCGGTCCTGCGTGGGGGGCCCGGTGTTCCGCGGCGAGACGGTCCGCTGGGACGACATCGGCACCATCCCGTTCGACGCGCTGGGCGCCCCGGGCTGGAACCCGCGGCAGCATCCGGGCGGCGCCGCCGGGGCCCGGCCGGCCGGGGCCAACGGGTCCGCCGGCGCGGCGGTACCGGGCCTCGCCGGCCCGGAGGGCCCGCCGCGGAGGGAGCAGCATGGGAGTTGACCTGCGGACCAGGCTGGGCCACGTCGAGCTGCCGAACCCGATCCTGACCGCCTCGGGGTGCGCCGGAGCCGGCCGGGAGCTGGCCCAGTTCTTCGACGTCGCCAAGATCGGCGCGGTCGTCACCAAGTCCGTGATGGTCGCGCCCCGGGCGGGCAGGCCGACGCCCAGGATGGCGGAGACGCCGAGCGGGATGCTGAACTCCATCGGCCTGCAGGGTCCCGGGATCGATGCCTTCCTCCAGCGTGACCTGCCCTGGCTGCTCTCGCGGGGGGCGCGGGCCGTGGTATCCATCGCCGGCGGCAGCGTTGATGAGTACGCGGAGCTCGCAGGCCGGCTATCCGATGCGGCAGGAATCACTGCCCTAGAGGTGAATATTTCCTGCCCGAACGTCGAGGACCGGGGCCAGGTCTTCGCCTGCGATCCGGGTGCCTCCGCCTCGGTCATCGAGGCGGTCCGGGCGCGGGCCCGCTACGACATCCCGGTGTTCGCGAAGCTGTCCCCGGATGTCACGGACATTGCCGCGATCGCCCGGGCCTGTGTCGGCGCGGGCGCGGACGGGCTCTCGCTGATCAACACCCTGCTCGGGATGGTGATCGACACCGAGACCATGCGGCCCGTGCTGGCCGGGGTGACCGGGGGACTGTCCGGCCCCGCCATCCGGCCGGTGGCGGTGCGATGCATCTGGCAGGTCCGCAAGGCCCTCCCGGATGTCCCCATCATCGGGATGGGCGGGGTCAGGACGGGCCGGGACGCGCTGGAGCTCATCCTGGCCGGGGCGTCCATGGTGAGCGTCGGCACCACGATCTTCCACGACCCGTCGGCCTGTGTCCGGATCCTGCGCGAGCTGGATGAGGAACTCGGGCAGCGCGGGATCGAACGGCTCAGCGAGGTGATCGGCCTCGCGCACGAACCGCGCGGCACGCCGGCCCGCCGGCTGTCCGGGAACGTCCTGTGAGCCCGCAGGACCGCCGCGCCCGCCATCACCCGTAACCGAGGAGGAGAGTTGAGCCAGCCAGCGCCGATCGCCGTGGCGCTTGACGCGCCCGACCTGGAGACTGCAGCTCGCTGGGCCGGCCTGGTAACGCCGCACGTCAGCACGGTAAAGATCGGTCTCGAGCTCTACCTGCGCTACGGCCCGGGCGTGGTCGCATCGATCCGCGGCGCGAGCGGCGTCCAGGTCTTCCTTGACCTGAAGCTGCATGACATCCCGGCCACCGTGGCGGGTGCGACCCGGGCCGTGGCCCGGCTGCGCCCGGACATCGTCACCGTGCACGCCGCAGCGGGCCGTGAGGTCATCAGGGCGGCCGTGCAGGCCGCCCCGGAGACCGTGATCGCCGGGGTGACCGTGCTCACCTCACTGGGCTCTGCGGACCTGGAGTCGATCGGCCTGCGGGGCCCCGTGGCGGATGCGGTGCGCCGCCTCGCCGTCCTCGCGGTCGGGGCCGGCGCGCGGGCGCTGGTCTGCTCCCCGCGCGAGGTGGCCGCGGTCCGCGCCGAAGTAGGCCCGGCCATCAAGCTGATCACGCCCGGCGTGCGGCCCGCCGGGGCAGACCGCAACGATCAGGCGCGGATCGCCACCCCCGAGGAGGCGCTGCGGGAGGGGGCTGATCTTCTGGTCATCGGGCGGCCCATCACCGGCGCGCCCGACCCGGGGGCCGCCGCGGCGGCCATCGCGGGCCCGCTGCGGCGGCTCGCGCCGGCGGACTGAGGACCGGCCGGCCACCCCCTCCGGCCCTCCCGCGGCCGGCCTCGGGGTCTCGGGGGAGCCGCTCTCCGGCTCCCCGGCGGGCCGCCCGGCGCGGCCCGCCGGCCGCGCCGGGTGATCATGGAAAGTGCACGCTGATCATGCGATCTGGGCGCAGGACGGGCGGCGGCATGTTTGGAGTACTGCGCTGCGGGCTGGATGATAGGGCCCATGGGGATAGCCCGTTTGACTACGTTACGTATTCGGTCTCATGCGGAGAGTAATATCGGCCAATTTATGACGTAACAAACGGGTGTTTGCGTTGCCCTGGCGGGCTGAACTCGCTACTTTCCCTTCCCGTCCGCAGTTTTCGATTCTGAAACCCGAGGTGACCCGGAGTGGCTCTTCCTCCCCTCACTCCCGATCAGCGAGCCGCAGCCCTTGAGAAGGCTGCCAGGGCGCGCAAGGAGCGGGCCGAGGTCAAGGCACGGCTGAAGAAGGCCGACCTGACTCTGTCCCAAGTCCTGAAGGATGGCCAGACTGATGACATCCTTGGAAAGATGAAAGTCTCTGCTCTACTCGAGGCCGTGCCGGGCATCGGCAAGGTGCGTGCGCGGCAGATCATGGAGCGTCTCGGCATCGCCGAATCGCGCCGGGTCCGCGGCCTGGGTGCGAACCAGCGCGCGGCGCTGGAAAACGAGTTCGGTGGTGTTATCTGAGGCAGCCTGATCACCCCAGGGGCGGGCGCGGGGGACCGAGGCCAACGGCCGTGACGTCCGCTGATCGCTCATGCGGTACCGCGCTTGTCCGGGGGGGCGGGGTGCCAGCCCGGCTAACTGTTCTTTCCGGCCCTTCGGGGGTCGGCAAGAGCACGGTGGTGGCCGGGCTGCGGAAGGAAAGCCCGGATATCTGGCTCTCCGTATCGGTGACCACGCGGGCACCGAGGCCCGGTGAAGTCGACGGCCGGGAGTATCACTTTGTCAGTGATGCCGAGTTCGACCAGATGCTGGCGCGCGGGGATCTGCTCGAATGGGCCACATTCGCCGGGCACCGGTATGGAACGCCGCGCGGCCCGCTGGCCGGGAAACTGGCGGCCGGAGTTCCGGTGCTGCTGGAAATTGATCTTGCCGGCGCGCGGCAGGTGCGCCAGGCGGTGCCCGATGCCCTGCTCATATTTCTCGCCCCGCCTAACTGGGACGAGCTGGTGCGCCGGCTCACCGGCCGCGGCACGGAGCCCCCGGAGGTCATCCAGCGCAGGCTGGAGGCCGCCCGGGTCGAGCTGGCGGCCGAGGACGAGTTCGACCTGACGCTGATCAACACGTCGGTCGGGGATGTCTGCCGCCAGCTGGTAACCTTGGCCGTGGCCTTAGTGGCCCCGTAAATCTCTTTTTCCCGAACGGAAGGCACATAGTGGCCGGGAATCCCGCCGCGGAGGGCATCACCAACCCGCCCATCGACGATCTGCTCCAAGTCGTAGACAGCAAGTACCGTCTCGTGATCATGGCGGCGAAGCGCGCGCGGCAGATCAACGCCTACTACGCCCAGCTCGGCGAGGGCCTGCTGGAGTATGTCGGCCCGCTGGTCGAGACCCGGGTCCAGGAGAAGCCGCTGTCGATCGCGCTGCGTGAGATCCGCCAGGGACTGCTCTCCGCCCAGGAGACGGCCGAACCGACCGGCTGACGGGCCTCGTGGCGGCCGGGGACGGGAACGGGTAGGACGTGCCGTCGAGCATCGTTCTCGGTGTCGGTGGCGGCATCGCCGCCTACAAGGCCTGTGAGCTGCTCAGGCGGTTCACCGAGGACGGTCACCAGGTCCGCGTGGTCCCGACTGAGGCCGCCCTGCGCTTCGTCGGGGAAGCCACCTGGGCGGCCCTGTCCGGGCAGCCCGTCACCACCAGTGTCTGGGACCGGGTGCACGACGTCCCGCACGTCAGGCTCGGCCAGCAGGCGGACCTGGTTTTCGTCGCGCCTGCCACGGCCGACCTGCTGGCGCGCGCGGCCGCCGGGCGGGCTGACGACCTGCTGACGGCCACCTTGCTGACCGCGCGCTGCCCCGTGGTGTTCGCGCCCGCGATGCACACCGAGATGTGGGAGCATCCGGCCACCCAGGCCAGCGTGGCGACGCTGCGCGGGCGCGGCTGCCTCGTCCTTGATCCCGCCGCGGGGCGGCTCACCGGCGCTGACAGCGGGCCGGGACGGCTGCCCGAGCCCGCCGAGCTCTACCAGACGGCGCTGCGGGTGCTGGCCCGCGGCGGGACGGGGCTGCGGCAGGACCTGGCTGGCCGGCACGTGCTGGTCTCGGCGGGCGGCACCCGCGAAGAACTCGATCCGGTCCGGTTCCTGGGCAACTGGTCCTCAGGACGGCAGGGCTACGCGCTGGCCCGGACAGCCGCCGCCCGGGGCGCCCGGGTCACCCTGGTATCCGCCAACGTCGAGCTGGATGACCCGGCAGGCGTGCGGGTGGTCCGGGTGGTCTCCGCCCGGGATCTGGCGGCCGCGGTCGAATCCGCCGCCGCGGACGCGGACGCGGTCGTCATGGCGGCGGCGGTAGCGGACTTCCGGCCCGAGACCCGGGCCGGCTCGAAGATCAAGAGGGCGGGGCTGGCGCCTGAGCCGCTCCGCCTGGCGGAAAACCCGGACGTGCTCCGCGGCCTGTCGGCCCGCCGGGCCCGGCCCGGCCAGGTCATCGTCGGCTTCGCGGCCGAGACCGGGGACCTGCTGCGCAACGGCCAGCTCAAGCTCGCCGCCAAGGGCTGTGATCTGCTGGTCGTCAACCAGGTCGGTGCCGGGCTCGCGTTCGGCACCACCGACAACGAGGCAATCGTGCTGGGCCCCGGTGGCACCGTGGAGAAGGTCCCGCGCGGGCCCAAGGAAGTACTCGCCGACGTGGTGTGGGACCTGGTCGCCGCCCGGCTGCCCGGTTAGCACGCCGGCCCGCCGGGCGCGCCGTCATCCGCCGGCATTGTCCCGTCACCGGCCCGTCTATGCTCGTCGCGTGGCTGGGCCGGCACGGTTTCTGGTCCCCCGGGCCGGGGAGCCCGGCTAGACTTCGGCGAGGTTTCAGCCGCTTACTAAGTATCAGCCTTACTAGGACGGGGAGTCAGGTGGCCCGACGTCTATTCACCTCCGAGTCGGTGACGGAAGGTCATCCGGACAAGATGGCGGATCAGATCAGTGACGCCATCCTCGACTCGATGATCAAGGATGACCCCAACAGCCACGTGGCCGTGGAGACGCTGATCACGACCGGCCAGGTGCACGTGGCGGGGGAGGTCACCACCGAGACTTACGTGGACATCCCCGGCATCATCCGCGAGAAGATCCTCGAGATCGGCTACGACTCCTCCCTCAAGGGATACGACGGCGCATCCTGCGGCGTGTCGGTGTCGATCGGCGCCCAGTCCCCGGACATCGCGCAGGGGGTGCTCCAGGCGTTCGAGCACCGCGAGGGCGAGGGCACCTCCGATCTCGACCGGCAGGGTGCTGGTGACCAGGGGCTCATGTTCGGCTACGCGTGCCGTGAGACACCTGAGCTCATGCCGCTCCCGATCATGCTCGCCCACCGGCTGGCCCGCCGGCTGTCCGAGGTGCGGCGCAGCGGTGAGGTTCCCTACCTGCGGCCGGACGGCAAGACCCAGGTCACGATCGAATACGACGGGGACAAGGCGGTGCGGCTGGACACCGTGGTGGTGTCCGCGCAGCACGCGCCGGACATCGACCTGCGGGAGCTGCTCACGCCGGACATCCGGGACCTCGTGGTCAGCCCCGTGCTGAGCGGCCTCGACATCGACACCACCGCGTACCGTCTGCTGGTCAACCCCACCGGCCGGTTCGAGATCGGTGGCCCGATGGGCGACGCCGGGCTGACCGGCCGCAAGATCATCATTGACACGTACGGCGGGATGGCCCGGCACGGCGGCGGCGCGTTCTCGGGCAAGGACCCGTCCAAGGTGGACCGCAGTGCGGCCTACGCCATGCGCTGGGTGGCCAAGAACGTGGTGGCCTCCGGCCTCGCAGACCGCTGCGAAACCCAGGTCGCCTACGCGATCGGCAAGGCCAAGCCGGTGGGCCTGTTCGTGGAGTGCTTCGGCACCGAGCGGCTGCCCGTCGAGCAGATCCAGGAAGCGGTGCTGGAGGTCTTCGACCTGCGGCCGGCGGCGATCATCAGGGATCTCGACCTGCTCCGCCCGATCTACTCCCAGACCGCCAGCTACGGGCATTTCGGCCGCGAGGAGCCGGACTTCTCCTGGGAGCGCACCGACCGGGCCGACAGCCTCCGGTCCGCGGCGGGCCTGTAACCAGCCGCGGGCCGCCCGGTCCGGCTGCCCGGTTGGCCGCGGGCCGGTAGCCAGCGGCGGGCCCGCCCGGGCCGGCCCTGGACATCATCCAGGGCCGGAATCTACGCTCATGGCGCTCGGTGTTCTGGTCAGGGCGTTGCGCCCGCATGCGTGAGCCGGTGAGCCATGCCATCATCCCCAGGCCCGGCGCCGGCGGTGACTGCGGACACGGCGCCCGGGCCGGCGCTGGCCCGCGCCGCCAACCGGCCCGCCACAGCCGCGCTGGCGTGCGGCATCCTGGGGGGCGCGCTGATCACGATCCCGGCGGGCCTGCTGCTGGCCGGGCTCGGCTTCCGGCGGGCCCGTCAGGGCAGCCGGGGCCTGGTCCGCTGCTGGGTAGCGGTCGCGCTGGCGCTGGCCTGGGCGGGAGCCGCCTGCTACCTGGTGCCACATCTCGCCCGCGCGGCCGACCCCGGCTGCGTGGCGTACAAGAACACCGCCCTCACGGCCTACGACCGGGTGGCCGACGACGTCGGCGAGGGCCGCGGCCGGTCCCAGCTGGCCCGGGACCTGACCGGCGCCATCACCACGGTCGCCGCCGCCGGGGCGGACAGCCGCGCCGCGGCGGCCCGCCGGTCACTGGCTGCGCTGTCCGGCGACCTGCGGGCGCTGCGCCGCGATGTGGAGGCCGGCCGGGCCGTCCCGCGCGGCCTGCTGCTGTCGCTGAACCGCGAGACCCGCGCCACCGACGCCGCCTGCGGCACGGTACACCTCTGACCTGCCTGTATGGCGGCGCGTGACGCGGCGTGTCACCACCCTCTGGTAGGACAGGACCGTGGCAGGGGCAGCGGGTCAGCAAGCGGCCACCCGGCCGGCGCGGCGGGGGGCCGCCCGCGATCCGGGGCCAGTGGCGGCGGTGCTGCCGGTCGCCCGGGTCGCCGTTGACATCCCCCTCGCCCACCTGGACCGGCCGTTCGACTACCTGATCCCCGACCGGCTGTCCGATCAGGCCGTGCCCGGCTGCCGGGTGCGGGTCCGTTTCGCCGGCCAGCTAGCCGACGGCTATCTGCTGGACCGGGCGGAGGTGAGCGGGCACCAGGGCCGGCTGGCCCGGCTGGAGCGGGTCGTGTCGCCCGAGCCTGTGCTCAGCCCGGAGATCATGGTCCTGGCCCGTGAGGTGGCGGACCGCTGGGCGGGCACCCTGGCCGATGTGCTCCGGCTGGCCATCCCGCCCCGGCACGCCCGCACCGAATCCGCGGCCCCGCACCCTGCCCCGGGCGGGATGACGCCAGGCGGGCTGCCACCCGGCGGTGCCCTGCCCGGTGTCACGGTTCCGCCGGCCGGACGGCCGGAGCCGGGTCCCTGGGCCCGGTACCCGGACGGCCCCGGGTTCCTCGACGCCCTGGCCAGCCGGCGCGGCCCGCGCGCCGTGTGGTCGGCCCTGCCCGGCCCGCGCTGGCCAGAGGAAATCGCACGGGCGGTGGCCACGGTGGCGGCGTCCGGGCGGGGCGCCCTGGCCGTGGTTCCCGACGCCCGCGACCTCACCCTGCTCGACGAGGCGCTCACCGCGCAGCTCGGTCCCGGCCGGCACGTCACGCTGGCCGCGGACCTCGGGCCCGCCGAACGGTACCGCCGCTGGCTGGCGGTCCGGCGCGGCACGCAGCGGGTGGTCGCGGGGACCCGTGCGGCGATGTTCGCGCCGGTGAGTGACCTCGGGCTCGTGGTGCTCTGGGATGACGGCGACGACCTGCACGCCGAGCCGCGCGCCCCCTACCCGCACGCCCGCGAGGTGCTCGCCCTGCGCGCGCACCGCACCGGCGCCGCCGTCCTGATCGGCGGGTTCGCCCGGACTGCCGAGTCCACCGGCCTGGTGGCCAGCGGCTGGGCGCGGCCGATCGTCGCGGGCCGGCCCGTGCTCCGCGACCACGCCCCCGCGGTCCGGGCCACGGGCGCTGACAGCGAACTCGCCCGCGATGAGGCAGCCCAGACCGCGCGGCTGCCGAGCCTGGTCCTGCGCACCGCGCGTGACGGGCTGGCCAGCGGGCCGGTGCTGGTGCAGGTGCCGCGCCGCGGCTACGTCGCGGCCCTGGGCTGCGCCCGCTGCCGGGAAAGGGCCAGGTGCGCAGCCTGCGGAGGCCCGCTCGCGCTGGCCAGCGCCGGCGCGGCGCCGCGTTGCGGATGGTGCGGGGCGGCCGACGAGCGGTGGCGGTGCCCGCGCTGCGGGCATTCCGGCGTCCGCGCCCTGGTGACCGGGGCGGGGCGCACCGCCGAGGAACTCGGCCGGGCCTTCCCGGGCGTCCCCCTGATCACCTCCGGCGGGGCGGCCATGATCCCTGTCGTGCCCGGCTCGCCTGCGCTGGTCGTGGCCACGCCCGGCGCGGAGCCAAGGGCCGAAGGCGGGTACGCGGCCGCGTTGCTGCTGGACAGCTGGATGATGCTCGGCCGGCCGGGCCTGCGGGCCGCCGAGGAGGCCCTGCGCCGCTGGATGAACGCGGCCGCGCTGGTCCGCGCCGGGCCTGCGGGCGGCCGGGTGGTGGTGGTGGCCGACTCCGCCATCCCGGCGGTGCAGGCGCTGATCCGGTGGGATCCGGTCACCCACTCCGAGCGGGAACTCAGCGAACGGGCCGAACTTCATTTTCCCCCCGCGGCACGCATAGCGTCCGTCAGCGGACCCCAGGAGGCGGTTGAGGCCCTGCTCGCGGACACGGAGCTGCCCCCCGGTGCCGAACTGCTCGGCCCGGTCGATGAGCCTGCGGGCGGCGTCCGGATGCTGGTTCGTGTGCCCAGGTCAGCAGCGTTGGCGCTGGCCGGGGCGCTGCAGCGGGCGCAGGCCGGGCGCAGCGCCCGCAAGGCCCCGGGGGCCGTCCGGGTGCAGCTCGACCCGGCCGAGCTGATCTGAGTTCCCCCGGGGAGGCCTTAGGGTGCTGGGGTGGCCACCTCACGACGGAACCAGCCGTCGCGGACCACGCCGGGTCCGCGCCGTGACGCGAACGGGAACGCGCAGGGCGGAACGGACACCGGCGGTCCGCCGCGGCTCCCGACGGTGCGCCTGGCGCCCCGCGAGGAGCTGGCCGCGGCGGCCCGGGTCGCGCCGCTGCTGCGGGCGGCCCGCGACGTGGCCCGGTGGACCGGGCCCGGGCGGCCGCTCACCAGAGCCGGGCGGCTGCGCCACGCGGATGCCCTGGCGGCCGCCACGCACCTGGAGCTGATCCCCGCCGAGTTCGACGCGGCGTGGCGGGTCGCGGTGGCCGCCCGGATGCTGGTGCTCAGTCCTGGTGAGCACGGGCCTGGTCGCAGCACGGGCCTGGTCAGCACGGGCCTGGTCAGCACGGGGGCGGCCGTGCGGAGGCCGGGGACCGCCTGGACGTGCTGGCCTCGGGGACCGCCGACGATGTGCTGGCCGCCTGGGACGCGGCACTCACGGCCATGCTCGAGGCCGAGGACCTCGACGGGATGGCGACCGCCCTGTACACGGTGGGCGGCCCCGTCCGGATGGACGCCCTGTTCGACGCCTACCTGGCCGCGGCGGACACCAGGCGCCGGGGAGCCCGCGGTGGCCCGCCCGGGCCCGGGGCTGAGGCGGCCACCGACCGCGGGGTACTCCAGGACGAGGGAGCGGCCCTGTCCGTTTCCCTGGAGATGCTGGCCGATCTCGGCGTGGTCGAGCTGGGCGCGGACGAGCCCGGCGCAGACGACGACGGCGGTGCCCTGACCGTCACCCTGTCGCCGCTCGGAGTGTGGGGCGTCCACCGGCGGCTGCGCGCGCAGGGATGGCATGTCCCGGTGACCCGCGGCGGCGGCGCCCGGGGCGATGCCACCGCGCTGCTCGCCACCCTCGCGAACTGCGACGTCGAGGACGGCGAAGCGGAGATCGCCAGCTGGCTCGCGGGACGGACCCCCCGGCAGGCCGCGGTGGATCTCATCAATGCGGCCAGCGCGGGCTCGCCCGGCCTGCGCGGCGCGGGTTTCGCGGTGCTCGACCGGATCGGCTCGGACGCCGTGGCCGCGGTCCGGGAAGCCCTGGCCGACCCGGTGCTGCGCGCCCACGCCGCGGTCTGGCTGCATGAGCACGGCGAGGACGTCGAGCTTGACCGGGAAGACCGGGCCTGGCTCCTGGTCGACCTGGGCGCCGGGCTGCTGGAGGAGGCCGACCCGAAGGACGTCGTGGCCGAGCTGCTACCCGATGTGCCCCCGGACGCGCAGGCAAAGCTGGTCGCCGGGCTGTGGCGGGTCCGCCATCCCGGGGTGACCGACCTGCTGACGGCGCTGAGTGATCACCATCCCGACCCCGGGGTGGCCCGGGCGGCCAGGAAGGCCGCGTTCAAAGCCCGCTCGGTCCCGGCCAGTCAGGACCCCGGTAGTTCATAGACTTGGGTGGTTAACGCTCCCGGTGGCCGGTCCCGCGAGCGCAAGGAAAGGATGGTGCGCCATCAGCGTCAAGCCGATCCGCATCTTCGGCGACCCGGTACTGCGTACCCCGGCCGAGCCGGTCCGCGACTTCGACGCCGAGCTGCGCAAGCTGGTCAAGGACCTCAGCGACACGATGCTGGAGGCACCGGGCCTCGGCCTGGCCGCGCCGCAGATCGGGGTGGGCCTGCGGGTCTTCACGTATTTCGTGGACGACGAGCTCGGGCACCTGATCAACCCCTCGCTCGACCTGTCGGCCGAGACGGAGACCGATGACGAGGGCTGCCTGTCGTTTCCCGGCCTCGCCTTCCCGACCCAGCGGGCGTTCGGGATGGTCGCCAAGGGCTTCAACATGTTCGGCGAGCCGGTCACCATCGAGGGCACCGGCCAGCTGGCCCGGTGCGTGCAGCACGAGACCGATCACCTCGACGGGGTGCTGTTCATCGACCGGCTCGACCCGCAGCAGCGCAAGCTGGCCAACCGGGCCATCCGTGAGGCGGAGTGGTGGGGTGAGCCGGTGCCGGAGATCCGGGCCTCGCCGCACGCGACCGGCGGACAGGCCCGCTAGGTTCCCTGATGCGACTGGTGTTCGCCGGTACCCCGCAGGCCGCTGTGCCCGCGCTCGATGCCCTGCTCAAGTCCGGGCACGAGGTGGCCGCGGTCGTGACACGGCCCGACGCCCCCGCTGGCCGGGGCCTGCACCTGGAGCCCAGCCCGGTGGCGCAGCGCGCCGCTGAGGCCGGGATCGAGGTACTCAAGCCAGGCCGCCCCCGGGAGCCGGAGTTCACCGACCGGCTGCGGCAGATCGCCCCGGACGTCGTCCCCATCACCGCCTACGGGGCGCTCATCCCGCAGTCCGTGCTCGACATCCCGGCCCAGGGCTGGGTGAACCTGCATTTCTCGCTGCTGCCGGCCTGGCGTGGCGCGGCCCCGGTGCAGCACGCGATCCTGCACGGGGACGACATCACCGGGGCGACCACGTTCCGCCTGGTCAAAGAGCTGGACGCGGGTCCCGTGTTCGGGGTCGTGACCGAGCCGATCCATCCCGGGGACACCGCGGGTGACCTCCTCGGGAGGCTCGCGGTTTCCGGTGCCGGCCTGCTCGTGGCCACCCTCGACGGGATCGGGTCCGGGCAGCTCGAGGCGCGGCCCCAGCCTGCCGAGGGAGTGAGTCTCGCTCCCAAGATCACCGCCGGGGACGCCCGGGTGCGCTGGGACCAGCCGGCCACCGCCGTGGACCGGCAGGTCCGGGCCTGCACCCCCAGCCCGGGCGCCTGGTCCATGCTCGGGGAGGCCCGGCTGAAGCTGGGCCCGGTCGACCCGGCCCCGGAAGGCGCCGCGCCTGCCGGGCCCCTCGCCCCCGGCGAGATGGCGGTCCTGCGCTCCGGGATCCTGGTCGGCACCGCGACCACGCCGGTCGGGCTCGGCGACGTCCAGCCGCCGGGCAAACGGCGGATGCGCGCCGCCGACTGGGCCCGCGGGCTCCGCCACGACGCCGCGGTGCTGAGCTGAGATGACCGCACCCGACCGCAAGCCACGCACCGCCTCCCGGGGCGGCGCCTCCCGGGACGGTTCCGGCCAGGGCGGTTCCGGCCAGGGCGGTTCCGGCCAGGGCGGTTCCGGCCAGGGCGCGGCCCCGCAGCGCGGTGCCCCGCGGCGTGGTGGCCGTGGCGGCGCTCCCCGCGGGGATGCCCCGCGCGGTGGCGCTCCCGGCGGGAGCGGCCCGCGCGGCGGCCGGGGACGCCGCGCCGATCCGGTCCGCCGGGTCGCCTACGACGTGCTCATCGCCGTGGACCAGCGGGACGCCTACGCCAACCTCCTGCTGCCGTCGATGCTCGCCGAGCGCGGCCTGGAGGGCCGCGATGCGGCGCTGGCCACCGAGCTCACCTACGGGACGCTGCGCGGCCGGGGCAGCTACGACGCGATCATCGGCCTGTGCAGCGACCGGCGGCTCGACCGGGTGGACCCCCCGCTGCGCGAGGTACTCCGGCTGGGCACCCACCAGCTGCTGGCTACCCGGGTGCGCCCGCACGCGGCCGTCGCGACATCGGTGGACCTGGCCCGGGACCTGGCGGGCCAGCGCTCGGCCGGCTTCGTCAACGCGGTGCTCCGCAAGGTGGCCACCCGGGACCTCGAAACCTGGATCGGGGTGGCCGCCCCGCACCGCGACACCGACCCGCTCGGCCATCTGGCCGTGCGCTACAGCCATCCCCGGTGGATCGCGCAGGCCGTGGCCGAGGCCCTCGGGGAGGACGCCGCGAGCGGCCTGGCCGGGACGGAGGCGGCGCTGGCGGCGGACGGGATCCGGCCCCGGGTCACGCTGTGCGTGGTGCCCGGGCTCGCTGATCCCGCGGAACTGGCGGCCGCCGGCGCGGAACCCGCCGAGTGGTCACCGTTCGGGGCCTATCTGGCGGGCGGGGACCCGGCCGCGATCGAGGCGGTCAGCGCCCGGCGCGCGGCCGTCCAGGATGAGGCGAGCCAGCTGGCCGCGATCGCGGTCGCCCGGGCCAGCCTGACCGGCCGGGACTCCCGCTGGCTGGACATGTGCGCCGGTCCCGGCGGCAAGGCCCGGCTCCTGGCCGGCCTGGCTGCGCAGCGCGGGGCCCGGCTGCTGGCCACGGACGCCCGCCCGCACCGGGCCCGGCTGGCCCGCGACGCGGTGTCGGTCACCGGGGCCGCCGCGGCAGCGGCCGTCGACGCCACCGCGCCCGCCTGGCGGCCCGGGGCCTTCGACCGGGTGCTGGCCGATGTCCCGTGCTCCGGGATCGGGGCGCTGCGCCGCCGGCCGGAGGCCCGGTGGCGCCGCTCGGAGCAGGACATCCTGGGCCTGGGCGGGTTGCAGCGCAGCCTGCTCCGCAACGCGCTGGATGCGGTCCGCCCCGGTGGCGTGGTTGGCTACGTGACCTGCTCGCCGCACCGGGGCGAGACCCGGGAGGTGCTGGCGGACGTGCTCCGCGGCCGGGACGATGTCGAGGTGCTCGACGCGCCCGCGATCCTGGCCGAGGTCCCGGGCCTGCGCTGCCCGGAGCCCGATGGCCGGTACGCCCAGTTCTGGCCGCACCGGCACGGCACCGACGCGATCTTCCTGGCCCTGCTGCGCCGCCGTGACGACGCCGGGCCCGCATAGCCAGCGCCCGCCCGGCACCCCCCGAGCGCAGATCCTTCTCAGCTGGCGCTGGTGAGCGAGCGGCCGCTGCGGCGGCGCAGCCGGGCTGAGCCGATGTCAGCGCGCTGCCCCTCGCTGTACCCGGCACCGTAACCGCTGCCGGAGTAGGTCATCTGCGTCTTCCGGGTGGCGGGGTAGGCATGCTCGATGTTGCGCATGATGACCTGCCGGCGGTCGGCCAGCACCAGGGTCATCCGCTCGCCTTCCGCGGCGGCCGGGGAGGTGGCCTGCGAGGTGGCTGCCTGCTCGGCGGCCAGGACCCGGGACACGACGGCCGAGATGAAGCCGAGCAGCCAGCTTCGCCGCCACGCCCTCGGGCTGCGGCTCCAGCCGGGGATCTGCGCTCCGGCCAGGCCGTGCCACATCTGCAGCAGCAGCGACGTGTAGAGCATGTCGGTGCGCTCGATGTCGGAGGCGAACCCGAAGATGTGGATGCGGCTCCCCGGGTCCTTCCGGGGGAGCAGCACGCACTGGCAGCGCAGCGCTGCGGCCACGCCGCAGAGCAGGTGGGCCTGGACCCGGGCCCACGGGTTGTCGATGTCAACCATCCGGTCGGCGGGACGATCCGTCTCCGGCCGCTCGGCGGCGAGCAGAGCCCGGTCGATGCCGTACTTGGCCATCAGCTCGGCCGCCTTGGCCGTGAGGGCCTGGGCCTCGGCCGCGGTCACGCCGTCGGCTTCCGCCTTCGTGAGCAGCTTGCGCACGCGATCAAGCAGGGCCGCCGTGGCCTCGGATCCTGCGGGCTGGGGGTTCACGGATGTTGCCTCCTGTCCGGAACACGTCGAATACGGATTCGAACGATATCCGGACCCTGCGACATTTACCCCGTGGTGTTCTCACCCGGGGGGCTGCTGTTCTGGCGGCACCTTACTACCGGCCGGTCCCGGGCCGCAGGGTACCCGGACCGGGGAGCGCGGTCTCACTCCCGGGCCTGCCCGCGGGAACGCGGTACCGGGTCCTACACTCAGCCCATGGCCGTCCAGATGGCACCCAGCATCCTGTCCGCCGACTTTGCCCGTCTCGCGGACGAAGCGGCCGCGGTCACCGGCGTGGCCGACTGGCTGCACGTGGACGTCATGGACAACCACTTCGTGCCGAACCTTACCCTCGGGCTGCCCGTGGTCGAGGCCCTGCTCAAGCACGCGGGCCTGCCGCTCGACTGCCACCTGATGATCACCGAACCGGACCGCTGGGCGCCGGCCTACGCGGAGGCCGGCGCGCGGAACGTCACGATTCACGCCGAGGCGGCGACGTCGCCGGTGCGGACGCTCCGCATGATCAGGTCCGCCGGGGCCCGGGCCGGCCTGGCCCTCAACCCGGCGACCCCGGTCGAGCCGTACGCCGACCTGCTGCCCGAGGTGGACATGATGCTGCTGATGACCGTGGAACCGGGATTCGGCGGCCAGCCCTTCCTGGACCTGGTCATGCCCAAGCTGCGCCGGGCCCGTGAGCTCGTGTCCCGGCACGGCGGCACGGTGTGGCTCCAGGTCAACGGCGGGGTGAGCGGCAAGACCATCGAGCGCTGCGCCGAGGCAGGCGCGGACGTGTTCGTGGCCGGCTCCGCGGTGTACGGCGCGGAAGACCCCGCCGCCGCGGTGCAGGCCCTGCGCGCCCAGGCCGAGCGGGCCACCGCGCGGGCGCCCTGGCACTTGTGAGTGCCAGCCCCGGGCGTTGCGCCGGGCACCGGAGCCGTCAGAAGCCGCCCGTCAGGTGTCGCGGCGGCCGAGCACGAAGAACGCAGCGGCCAGGACAATCGCCACGAAGAGGCACAGGACGCTGAATCCGGCCCAGGCCGTCAGCTCGTTGGCGCCGCTGACGACCACGGTCACCTGCTGGCCCGCCTGAGTCGGCCAGAACTTTTCGACGGTGTGCTCCATGGAGGAGGGGAGCGCCCCCGCGATCGCGGGCAACACGAAGATCAGGGCCACGAGGACGGCGATGGCAGCCGCAGCGTGACGCAGAAGGGCGCCGAGCGCCAGGCCGAGCAGCGCGATCAGCGCCTCATACAGCCCGTAGCCGATCAGGGCCCGCAGCACGCCGGGCTGGCTGAGGCTGGCGGCCGGTGCACGCCCCGAGATCAGTGCCTGTCCGACAAAGAAGGCCGCGAAGGTGATGATCTCGGCGGCAACGAAGGCCACCCCCGCGATCATCACGGCCTTGGCGCCCAGGAAGCGGCCGCGGCGGGGGACGGCTGCGAGGCTGGTCCTGATGGCGCCGGTCGCGTACTCCGAAGTGATGATCACGATCCCGAGCACGCCTATCGCGAACTGCGCGATCACCAGTCCGGAGCCGCTCAGTGCGGTGGGGTCCCACAGGGCTCTGGCGCCGGGGCTGTCCGTGGCGTACTGGTGCGCCGACAGCCCGCTGACGAGCGCCCCGATCCCGATACCGAGGATCGCGGCGGTGATCAGGATCCATCGGGTGGACGGGACGGTGCGCGCCTTCGTCCACTCCGAGTGCAGCGCCTCGGCGAAGCTGGCCCGCCGGTACCCGGGTTTGACCACGCCGGGCGCGGTGACGTCACTGGTGGCCGTCATGCCGCTGGCTCGCTGGCCTGGTAGTCGGCGTGGTCATGGGTCAGGTCCATGAACGCATCCTCCAGGGAGGCGTTCTGCGTGGCCAGCTCGTGGAGAGTCAGCCCGCTGGCGGCGGCCAGATCCCCGATCGCCGGGCTGTCCAGGCCACCAACCTCGATGCTCTGGTCAGTTCCGGGTCGCACTCTGGCTCCTGCTTTCCGGAGCTGGGAGGTCAGCTCAGTGAGCTGCGGAGAACGGACGCGAACCCAGCGCTGAAGGCTCGATTCGACGAACTCGCTGGTCCCCTCGTCGCGCAGCAGCTTTCCCTGTCCGATCACGATGAGGTGGTCCGCGGTGACGGACATCTCGCTCATGAGGTGACTCGACACGAACACCGTGCGGCCCTCGGCAGCCAGGTTGCGCATCAGCTTGCGGATCCACACGATGCCCCCGGGATCGAGGCCATTGACCGGCTCATCGAACATCAGCACCCCCGGATCCCCCAGCAGGGCCGCCGCGATCCCGAGGCGCTGGCCCATGCCGAGGGAGAAGCCCCCCACCCGGCGTGCCGCAGCATCCTCCAGGCCAACGATCCCGAGCACCTCACCGACGCGGCGAGGGGGGATGCCGTTGCTTTGAGCCAGGGTCAGGAGGTGGTGATAGGCCGACCGGCTGGGGTGGATAGCCCGCGCGTCGAGGAGTGCCCCCACCTCGCGCATGGGGGCGGCCAGCTGGCGGTAGGGCTTTCCGCCGACGGTGACCCCGCCGCAGGTCGGATGGTCCAGCCCCAGGATCAGCCGCATGGTGGTCGTCTTGCCCGCCCCGTTTGGCCCGATGAAGCCGGTCACCAGGCCCGGTTTCACGTCGAAGCTCAGGCCGTCCACTGCGCGTTTCGCGCCGTACTTTTTCGTGAGGCCGCGAGCTTCGATCTTCTGGCCCCCGGTTGAGAGCGGTGCCGGCATGGCGTCCACCCAATCCTGTGGGTTAGCGGATGCTGGGGATAGGTCCCGGGCTCGCTCTTATCACCCGTTGTAGCAGTAACAGTACTCTAAGTAACGAATGTTGCTCCGCCGAGGCCAGCCGGCTGCTGACGGTCTTCGCGCGCCCGGGAGGGCGGCCAGCATTCGTGGCCGTCCAGTCCCCGGAGGCGGCCACCGGCGTTGCCGTCACCGCCCTGCGGCCCGGAGGCAGGCCCAGGACCGGAGCAGGCCCGGGCCGGCCGTACTGCTGCCCGCTGACCGGCCGTGATTCATAATCAGCAGAAGAAGCCGCGCGCAGGCTGTCGATATCGCGGGGGCCGTTCGTCGGACTGGTGACGGACGAGTCGAGAACCTGAAGGAGATGCCCTCATGGCTGAGTACCTGATCCTCATCAACGAAGACGAGAGCGCCTACGCCAGCGCGTCCCCCGACGTGCTCCAGGAGGTCATGGAGGCCCACAACCGCTTCGCCAAGCAGGTGGAGGAGACCGGCGGGTCGATCGTCAGCGGACGGGCCCTGCAGCCCACCAGCACCGCCACATCCGTCCGCGGCGACGTGGTGACCGACGGCCCGTTCGCCGAGACCAAGGAGGCCCTGGGCGGCTTCTACCTGGTCGAGGCCCGCGACCTGGACCAGGCGCTGGAGATCGCCAAGCTCTGCCCGGCCCGGTTCGGCGGCGTCGAGGTGCGGCCCATCATGGTCTTCGACGGCATGTGACCGGACCCACCGCGGGCGGACTTCCCGCCGAGCCAGGGCCGGGCACCGCGCCAGGCACCGGGCCGGGGGCCGGGAATGACCGCCCCACGGCGGCTGACGCCGTGGCAGACGCGCACCGTCGTGAGTGGGCCTACGTGCTCGCCGCGACGGCGCGCGTCGCCGGGGACCTCGACCTGGCCGAGGAGTGCGTCCAGGACGCCTACGTCGCGGCGCTGCAGGCCTGGTCCGGTCAGGGGGTGCCGCGCAACCCCGGTGCCTGGCTGACCACGGCGGCCCGGCGCCGGGCCATCGACCTGCTGCGGCGCGACACCACCCTGCGCAGGAAACTCCCGCTGCTCGTCGAGCCCGGCGGGCCCGAAACCGCCGGGCCCGGGCCGGAAGGCCCGGGCGGGGCGGAGGAGGGCAGCGGCGTGATCCCCGACGACCGGCTGCGGCTGATCTTCACCTGCTGCCACCCGGCGCTGGCCCGCGAGGCACAGGTCGCGCTCACGCTCAGGCTGGTCTGCGGGCTGTCGACCGCGGAGATCGCGCAGGCCTTCCTGGTGCCCGAACCCACCATGGCGGCCCGGGTCACCCGGGCCAAGAAGAAGATCTCCGCCGCCCGCATCGCGTACCGGGTGCCGCAGCCGGCGGAACTGCCGGACCGGCTGGACGCCGTGCTGACGGTCGTGCACCTGCTGTACACGACGGGCCATACCGCGCCGGGCGGCGGCCGCCTCGTTCGGGATGACCTGGTCGACCGCGCGCTGGGCCTGGCCCGGATGCTGGGCCTGCTGATGCCGGACGAATCGGAGGTCCGCGGCTTGCTGGCGCTGCTCCTGCTCACCGACGCCCGGCGGGCGACCCGGTGCGCCCCGGACGGGCGGCTGCTGCTCCTGGAGGAACAGGACCGCTCACAATGGGACCGGGCCGCCATCGGCGAGGGAACCGCGCTCGTGCGTGCGGCCCTGCGGGGCGGCCGCCCGGGCCGGTTCACGTTCCAGGCCGCGATCGCGGCCGTGCACGCGGGCGCCCCCGCGTACGAGGACACCGACTGGCGGCAGATCCTGGGTCTGTACGACCTGCTCGTGCGGGCGTGGACGTCACCCGTGGTCGCGCTCAACCGGGCCGTGGCGCTGGCCATGGCTGAGGGACCCGAGGCGGGCCTCGCCGCGATCGGGGACCTGGAGCGTGACGGCCGCCTGGCCGGGTACCAGTACCTGCCCGCCGCCAAGGCGGACCTGCTGCGCCGGCTCGGCCGGGCCGACGAGGCGGCCCAGGCCTACCGCCGCGCGCTCGGGCTCACCGCCAACCAGCCCGAACGCGACTTCCTCACCCGCCGCCTCGCCGAGGTCACCGGCGGCTAGCGCCCGCGCTGTGCGAAGGCTCACGGGCAAGCCGGGTTGCGGCCAGGAATACCTCCCGTGGCACACTGGTTGCTGGAGTTAAAGCGTGCTCCGGGGTCGGTGAAATTCCGAGCCGGCGGTGACAGTCCGCGACCTGGCCAAGGCGCCCAGCGCCAGCGGCCGGCTGATCCGGTGAAATTCCGGGACCGACGGTTAAAGTCCGGATGGGAGGCAGCACGCGCGCGACGGCAGCCGTGGCTGCCTGCCCGCGCTTGCGCGTCCGCGCACCCCCGGAGCCGAGTGGCCCATCGGCTCCGAGGAGAGGAACCGCGGATGTTCACCGGCATAGTGGAAGAACTCGGTGAGGTCGTCGCCGTGGAGCGGCTGCCTGACGCGGCCCGGCTGACGGTACGCGGCCCGCTGGTCACCGCCGAGGCCTCGCACGGGGACTCCATCGCCGTCAACGGGGTCTGCCTGACCGTGACCGGCTCCTCGGACAAGACTTTCACCGCCGACGTGATGGCCGAGACGCTGCGGCGGACCGGGCTCGGCGGGCTCAGCCCCGGATCCCCGGTCAACCTGGAGCGCCCGGTCGAACTCGGTGGCCGGCTCGGCGGGCACCTGGTCCAGGGCCACGCCGACGGCACCGGGGTGATCTTGTCCCGGGCACCCGGCGAGCACTGGGACGTGGTGCGCATCGCGACCCCCCCGGACCTGGCCCGGTACATCGTCATGAAGGGCTCGATCACGGTGGACGGGGTCAGCCTGACCGTGTCAGCCCTCGGCGCCGGCGGCCAGGACGGCACGCCGCGCCCCTGGTTCGAGGTCAGCCTCATCCCCACGACGCTGGAGCTGACCACGCTCGGCGGGCTCCGGCCCGGCAGCCAGGTCAACCTCGAGGTGGACGTGATCGCCAAGTACGTGGAGAGCCTGCTGGGGCCGTCCAGCCAGGCCCCGGCCAGCGAGGCCGGGAACGAGCAGGGAGCCAGGTCATGAGCAGCGAGAAGATCATGCTCGGCGAGCCAGTGCTTGACGAGGTCGCGCAGGCGGTCAGGGACATCGCGGACGGCCGCCCGGTGGTGGTGGTCGACGACGCCGACCGCGAGAACGAAGGCGACATCATCGTCGCGGCCAGCAAGATGACGCCCGACCTGATGGCGTTCATGATCCGGCACACCAGCGGCGTGATCTGCGTCCCCCTGCGGGGGGAGCACCTGGACCGTCTCCAGCTGCCGCTGATGACCCCCCACAACTCCGAGCGGATGCGTACCGCGTTCACGATCAGCGTGGACGCCCGCGACGGAGTGACCACCGGGATCTCCGCCGAGGACCGGGCACGGACCGTCCGCACGCTGGTCGATTCGGCCACCGAGCCGTACGAGATCGTCCGGCCCGGGCACATCTTCCCGCTGCGCTACGCCGAGGGCGGCGTGCTGCGCAGGCCGGGGCACACTGAGGCCGCGGTGGACCTGGCCCGGCTGGCCGGGCTGCCCGCCGCCGGGGTGCTGGCCGAGGTCGTCAACGACGACGGCACCATGGCCCGGCTCCCGCAGCTGCGGGAGTTCGCCGACGAGCACGGTCTCACGCTGATCTCCATCGAGCAGCTCATCGACTACCGCAGGCGCAGCGAGCGGATGGTCAGCCGGATGGTGGAAACCCGGCTCCCCAATGCCTACGGCCAGTGGCGCGCCTTCGGGTACCAGAACTCCATGGACCAGACCGAGCACCTCGTCCTGGTCCTCGGCGACGTGGGCGACGGCCGGGACGTCCTGGTCCGGGCGCACTCGGAGTGCCTGACGGGGGACGTGTTCGGCTCCCGCCGGTGTGACTGCGGGGACCAGCTGGAGGCCTCGATGGCCGCGATCGCCGCCGAGGGCCGCGGCGTGGTGCTGTACCTGCGCGGCCACGAGGGCCGGGGCATCGGCCTGATCAGCAAGCTCCGGGCATACCAGCTCCAGGACGCCGGGGCCGACACGGTGGACGCCAACCTCGAGCTCGGCCTGCCCGCGGACGCGCGCGAGTACTCCACCGGCGCCCAGATCCTCGCCGACATCGGCGTGCGGTCGGTGCGGCTGCTCACCAACAACCCCGCCAAGGTCAGCGGGCTGTCCGGGTTCGGGGTCGAGGTGGCCGGCCGGGTCGCGCTGCCGGTCACCCCCACCCCGGAGAACCTCCGTTACCTGACCGTCAAGCGGGACCGGCTCGGCCACCTGATCGACGGCCTGCCCGCGGCGCTTCCCGCCGGGGCGGCCAACGGCACCCCTGCGCACGCGGTCCCGCTCACCGGGAACGGCTGCGGCACAGCCCTGGCGGGAGCCCGGTGAGCGCCGTCCGGGCGGCGCGCGCATCAGGGCAGGCAGGGTGAGCGGCGCCGGCCGCCCGGCCGCCGGGACCGTGGACGCTGCCGGGCTTACCCTGGCCATCGCGGTGACCCGCTGGCACGCCGAGATCACCGACGCGCTGGCCGGCCGCGCCCTGGCCGCCGCGAAGGCGTGCGGTGTCGACGACCCGCTGGTGGTCCGGGTGCCCGGCGCGGTCGAGCTGCCCGTGGTCGCCGCCGAGCTGGCCCGCCGCCACGACGCGGTAGCGTGCCTGGGTGCGGTGATCCGGGGGGGCACGCCGCACTTCGAGTACGTCTGCGACGCGGTCACCTACGGGATCGCGCGGGTTGCCCTGGATACCGGCAAACCCGTTGGCAACGGGGTGCTGACCTGTGACACCCTGGAGCAGGCCCGTGACCGCAGCGGGCAGGACGGCAGCTGCGAGGACAAGGGATGGGAGGCGGTCGTGGCCGCGCTCGAGACCGCGCTCGTGCTGCGCTCCCTGCGCGGGGACTCACCCGGCGACGGGAACCCGCAACGACATTGACCGGGCGTGATGAGCGGCCCCGGTCAGTTTCGATGCGGAAAGAAAGGTTTTCCTACGTGCTCTCCCTGGTTCTGCCCAAAGGCTCGCTGGAGCGTGCCACCCTCGACCTGTTCGACGCCGCGGACCTGACCGTCCGCCGGTCCTCCGACCGCGACTACCACGCGTCGATCGATGACCCGCGGATCGACAAGGTGCGCTTCCTGCGCCCGCAGGAAATCCCCTCCTACATCGAGCGCGGCCTGTTCGACCTCGGCATCACCGGCCGTGACTGGATCACCGAGACCGGCTCGGAGGTCGCCTCGCTGGGCGAGCTGCACTACTCCAAGGCCACGTCGCAGCCGATCCGGGTCGTGCTCGCGGTCCCGCAGAACTCGCCCTGGCAGTCCGTGACCGACCTGCCCGAGGGAGTCCGGATCTCGACCGAGCTGCCCGCGACAACCGCGCGGTACCTGGAAGCCAACGGGGTCAAGGCGATGGTCATCCCGTCCCACGGCGCGACCGAGGCGAAGGTGCCGGACATCGTGGACGCGATCGTTGACCTGACCGAGACCGGCTCCTCGCTGCGCCGCAACGGCCTGCGCATCCTCGACACCCTGCTGACCAGTTACACCGAGCTGATCGCGAACACCGCCGCGTACGCCGACCCTGAGAAGCGGGCCGCGATGGACGACATCGCGCTGCTGCTCCGCGGGGCCATCCAGGCCCGCGGCCACGTCCTGCTCAAGCTCAACGTCGACGCGGCCCAGCTGGAGGCGGTCACGGCGATGCTGCCCGCGCTGTCCTCGCCGACCGTGACCGCGCTGGCCCGCGGCGGGATGAACGCGGTGGAGACGGTGGTGCCCAAGCGCGGGGTGAACACGCTGATCCCCGCGCTGCGCGCGGCGGGCGCCCGGGACATCCTGGAGATCCCGATCTCCAAGATCGTCGAGTAGGCGGCTGCGGGGTCAGCTGCCCCGCTGCGGCCAGGCGATGACCGGGCCGCGGGCGCGCAGCGTGACCCGGGATCCGGGGGACAGCGCCTGGCCGCCGAGCGTCCGGACGGTCAGCGCCGGCGCCTGCGGGTCGCGCTCGGGCTGTACCGTGACCACCGCGTCGTGCCCGTGGTAGCCGTATCCGGTGATCCGGCCGGTCAGGCCGCCGCTGCCATCGCCGTCCGCGGCCGGGGCCGGGGCCGGACTGCCGGGCACCAGCTCGACCTGCTCGGGCCGGATCAGCACCATGGCCGGCCGGCGGCCCGGGCCGCCGCTGCCGCCCCGGCCCGCAGCCGCCGCACCGGCCCCGGCGCCGTCCGCCTCCGGGTCCGGCCCGGTCACGGCGAGCAGGCCCAGCACCGTCTGCACGGACGAGCCGGACAGGACGCCGGGGATGAGGTTGGCCTCGCCGATGAAGCGGGCCATGTCCGCGTCGACCGGGCGGCAGTACAGCTCCTGCGGCGCGGCGCACTGGGCGATACCGCCGTCACGCAGCACCGCGACCCGGTCCGCGGTGGACAGTGCCTCGTCCTGGTCGTGGGTGACCAGGACGCTGGTGGTGCCCGATTCCTTCAGCAGCTGCTGCACGTCGGCCCGGACACTGGCCCGCAGGTTCGCGTCGAGCGAGGCGAACGGCTCGTCGAGCAGCACGACCTCGGGCGCGATGGCGAGCGCGCGGGCCAGGGCGACCCGCTGCTGCTGGCCGCCGGACAGCTGGTGCGGGTACCGCCGGTCCAGGCCGCCGAGCCCGACGGCCTCCAGCAGCTCCGCGCAGCGCCTGGCGCGCCGGTCCCGGCCCCAGGTGCGGCGGCGCAGCCCGAACGCAACGTTGGCGGCCACGGTGAGGTGCGGGAACAGGCTGCCTTCCTGCGGCACGTAGCCGATCCGCCGGCGTTCCGGGGGGAGGAACACGCCCGGCCCGTCGGCCAGCGCCGAGCCGATCCGGACCGTGCCCGCGTCGGCGTGCTCGAACCCCGCCAGGATCCGCAGCAAGGTGGTCTTGCCGCTGCCGGACGGCCCGAGGATCGCGGTCAGCGAGCCCGCCGGCACGTCGAGGCTGAGGTCTTTCAGGACCTGGTGAGCGCCGAACCGCTTGTCCAGCCCGGCGATCGCCAGCTGGGTCATGTCATCATCCTCGGATCTGCCGCGCCGCGATCGAAGAACCGGCCGAGCACCCAGCTCGGGATGGCCGCCACGGCGATCATCACCAGGGCGAACGGGGCGGCCTGCCCGTAGGACAGGTTCGTCTCGTACACCCAGAACTGCGAGGCCAGGGTCTGCACGCCGGTCGGGATCAGGATAAGGGTGGCGGTCAGCTCGGTGATAACCGAGAGGAACACCAGGCAGAACGCGGCGGCCAGGCCCGGGCCGGTCAGCCGCAGCGTGACCCGGAAGAGCACCGCGAGCCTGGGCTGGCCGAGGGAGCGGGCCACCTCATCCAGGCTGGCCGGGGCCCGGGCCAGCGAGGCCTTGACCCCGACCAGGGCCAGCGGGAAGAACATGATGGCGTAGGCCAGGATCAGCAGCGGCGCGGTCTGGTACCCGAACCCGCCCAGGTAACGCTCGGTGAAATACGACAGGGCCAGCGCGATGACCACGCCCGGCACGGCCAGCACCAGGTACGTGCTGCGCTCGAGGAACCGGCGGGCCCCGCCGGGGTGGCGCACCGCGAGCATGGCGACGGGCAGCGCCAGCAGCGTGGCCAGCCCCGCGGACAGCAGCCCGTACAGCGCGGTGGTGAGCGCCGCCATCGGCATCGACACGCCGGTGAGCGAGTCCCGGCCGCCCGCGGCCATCCAGTACAGGCAGGACGCGACCGGGACGCCGAGCGACAGCCCGGTCAGCGCGGTCAGGCCGGCCAGGACGGGGATCTTGGACTTGCGCAGCCGGTGCCGCGCGGTCACCCGCTGGGCCAGCGCGCCGGACCGGCTGACCCGGCCCCGGCCGCGGAGCCTGCCTTCCGCCCCGAGCACGATGAGGCTGAGCAGCACCAGGACCAGCGCCAGCGCGCAGGCGGCGGGCAGGCTGAAGGCCACGTTGATCTCGGTGAAGATCTCGGTCGTGAAGGTCTGGTAGCCCACGATCTCGAACGCGCCGTACTCGGCGAGCATCACCATCGCGACCAGCAGGCAGCCGCCCAGGATGGCCCCCCGGGCCTGGCCGAGCGTGATCCGGGCGAACGTGCGGACCCGGCCGGAGCCCAGGCTGCGGGCCACCTCTTCCTGGCCGGGGTCCGCCCCGCGCAGGCTCGCCGCGACCGGCAGGTACACCAGCGGGTACACGGCCAGCGTCATGACGATGACCGCGCCGCGGAAGCCGTGGATCCACGTCCACAGCGACGCCCAGCCGAAGCTGACCACGAAGTCGGGGATGGCCAGCGGCACGACCACCAGCACGGCCCAGATCCTCCGGCCCGGGACGTTGGTGCGCTCGACGCACCAGGCGGCCGCGGTCCCGATCACCGCGCACAGGGCGGTGACGACGACGGTGAGGCGGACCGTGTTCCACAGCAGTTCCCCGGTGAGCGGCCGGGCGATCAGCCGCCAGTCCGCGGCCGCGCCGCTGCCGCTGGCCTCGACCAGCAGGAAGACGAGGGGCAGGGCCAGGACCGCCGCGATCAGCGCGGCCGCGGCGGTCAGCGCGCGCGGGCGCCGCCCGCGGCGCGCCTTTGTTTCCGCAACGAAAACCGTTCCGCCCGCCCCGGGCTGCCCCGGTCCCGGGCCATGGCGGTCCAGAACGGGGGACGACGTCATCGGTATCCTCCAGGCCGGTGCTGGCCGGGCCGGCCGGAAGGCCCGGGCTGCCCGCGGATCACAGCAGCCCTGCCCGGCGGAGCAAGGCGACGGCCGCCGACCCCGTGCCCAGCTCGCCGAGCGTGATCGGATTCGGCTGGAGCTGGCGCAGCGGGATCTCAGGGGCCGCGGTGGTCACGCCCGAGGCTATCGGGTACTCGTAACTGAGTGAGTGGCCGCCGATGATCTCCTGGGCGGGCTTGCTGACCAGGAAGGCCAGGAAACGCTGCGCGGCGGCCTGGTGGGAGCTGGACTTCAGGACCCCCGCCGCCGAGACGTCGAGCACGTAGCCGGGATCGTGCGGGGCGAAGAACGCGATCTTCGAGTGCATGGCCCCCGCGCCGATCTCGGCCCGCAGCCGGTACCAGTAGTACTGGTTGATGATCCCCAGTGCCGCGCTGCCCTTGTTCACGTCGCTGGTGATGGTCTCGTTGTCGGGGTAGAGGTGCCCGGCCGCGTTGGCCTTCACGCCGGCGAGCCATTTCTCCGCCGCGGCCGTGCCGTGGGCGCGCAGGACCGAGGTGACGATCGGCTGGAAGTCGGTCTCCCCGGCGGCCAGGGAGAGCTTGCCCTGGTACCTGGGGTCGGCGAGCTGCATGACCGAGGTGGGCAGCTGGCTCCTGCTGATCAGGGCGGGGTTGTAGATGAGCACGCTGACCCGGGCGGACACGCCCACCCAGTCGCCCTGCGGCGAGTTGTACCGGGACGGGGTGGCCGCCAGCGTGCTGCTGCGCACCGGCGACAGCAGGCCCTTGCCCTGCAGGGACTCCAGCGGCGGGGAGTTCTCGGTGTAGAACACGTCGGCCGGGGAGCGCTTCCCCTCGGTCACGATCTGGGCCGCCAGCACGTCCTCGTCGTCGCTGCGCACGCTGACCTTGATCCCGGTCTGCTTCTCGAACGCGGCGACCAGCTTCTGGGTGGTCTGCGGATGCTGGCCGCTGTACAGGGTGATGGAGTTGCCGCCGCCCGTGGACGCCGAGCCCGACAGGGCCGAGCAGCCCGTCATCGCGGTGGCCGCCAGGGCCGCCGCGGCCAGGGCCGCCGCGGTCGGTCCTGGCGGTGGCCGGTGCCGTCCTGGGTGCGCGCTGGGTCGCCTGGGGGCGCGGCCCCATCTCCTTGCCATCAAGCCAGTCGCCTTTCCGTCGTCGGGTACGGCAGGTCCGCCCCGCCGGGGCCGGGAACCGACGATAGCTTAGGCTAACCTAACCTGCTAGGGGCGGGGTTCCCGCTAGGACGGGCCCCTGGCCTCTGGTCTCTGGCCGGCGCCTCGGCCGCCCGTACCGGAGGGCCGGGCCGCACTGGGCCGGGGCCGGGCTGTCCGCGGCTGTCCGGGGCCGGGGCCGGGCCGGCCCCGGATGCGCCGGCCCCGGATGCGCCGCGGTGGCATGGCGCGCGCCCGTAACGTGAACGTACCCTGAGGTAAGCCGCGGCTAGCCAGCGTGGCGGCCCCCCAGCCGCCCGCCAGGCTTCTGGGCAGCGCCGGGGCCGACGGTGACCGACGTACCGAGGTGAAACCGGTTGCGAGACATCCTGGACCCCATCACGAAGTGGTGGGACACGGGCGAGGTGTTCGGCCTGGCCACCGTGGTGCGGACGTTCCGCAGCGCGCCGCGCGAGCCGGGCGCCGCGATGGCCGTGTCCGCCGAGGGCGAGGTCACGGGCAGCGTGTCGGGCGGTTGTGTCGAAGGCGCGGTGTACGAGCTGGCCCAGGAGGTGTGCCGGACCGGGCAGCCGGTGCTGGCCACCTACGGCGTCAGCGACGACGACGCGTTCGCGGTCGGCCTGACCTGCGGCGGCATCCTGCACCTGCTGGTGGAGCCGGTCAGCCGCGAGCGGTACCCGGAACTCGGCGACGTGTCGGCGTCCATCGCCGCGGGCGAGCCTGTCGCGGTGGCCAGCGTGATCGAGGGCCCGGGCCGGGTCGGCGCGCGCCGGATCATCTGGCCCGACGCTAAGGCCAGCGGGACCCTCGGCAACGGCGCGCGGCTGGATGCGGCGGTCGACGATGATGCCCGGGGCATGCTGGCCCAGGGCCTGACCGGCGTCCGGCGCTACGGTGCGGACGGCGAGAGGCTGGCCGACGAGCTGGCCGTGTTCGTGCACTCGTTCGCGCCGCCGCCGCGGATGCTGGTGTTCGGCGCGATCGACTTCGCCGCGGCCGTGGCCCGGGCCGGGAAGTTCCTCGGCTACCACGTGACCGTCTGCGACGCCCGTGGCATCTTCGCCACGCCGGCGCGCTTCCCCGAGGCCGACGAGGTGGTGGTCGAGTGGCCGCACCGCTACCTGGCCCGGACCCCGGTGGACTCGCGGACGGTGATCTGCGTGCTCACCCATGACCCCAAATTCGACGTGCCCGTGCTCGAAGTCGCCTTGCGCACCCCGGCTGCGTACATCGGCGCCATGGGCAGCCGCCGGACCCACGAGGACCGGCTGGCCCGGCTCCGCGAGGCCGGCCTGGGCGAGGACGAGCTGGCCCGGCTGCGTTCCCCGATCGGCCTGGACCTGGGGGCGCGCACGCCCGAGGAGACCGCGGTGTCGGTCGCCGCGGAGCTGATCCAGCTTCGCTGGGGTGGCTCCGGCCAGCCGCTGACCGTGACATCGGGGCGGATCCATCACTGACGGCGGCGCCGGGCCTGCCGCGGCGGCCGGGAACAACGCCCCGGGGGGTTTCCCGTCCGGGGGCGGCTGCGGGCACGGTCGCCGGGGTGCTGCTGGCGGCGGGATCGGGGTCCCGGCTCGGCCGCCCGAAGGCGCTGGTCGAGCTGGCCGGGGTACGGCTCGTGGACCGGGGGATCTGGCTCCTCCAGTCGGGCGGCGCGTCCCCGCTGGTCGTGGTGACCGGCGCCGCGCCGGTCAGCCTGCCCCCTGGCGTGATCAGCGTGTTCAATCCGGACTGGGCCACCGGAATGGGCTCCTCCCTGGCCGTGGGCCTGCGGGCCATCCCGGGTTCCTGCGCCGCGGCGGTGATCGCCCTCGTGGATCAGCCGCTGGTCGGCCCGGAGGCAGTAGCCCGGCTGATCGCCGCGTTCGGGGGCGGCGCCCAGGTTGCCGTGGCCGCCTACGACGGCCAGCCCCGCAACCCCGTGCTGATCGCCCGCGAGTACTGGCCCGAGGTCATCGCGCTGGCGGCCGGGGACATGGGTGCCCGGCCGTTCCTGCGGGCGCACCCGGAGCTGGTCATGCAGGTCGAATGCGCGGATACCGGCCGGCCGGACGACATCGACACCGCCGACGACCTGGCCCGCCTCACCCCTGGTCCCCGCTAGCGTCGCCGGGACGGCGGGCACCGCTAGCGTCGCCGGGACGGCGCCCTGGTCGCCCCTCGCGTCGCCGCCGCCGGCCGGCACCGCCGGAACCCCGTGTGGCTGTGACAACACCGTCTGCGGCTGCCTCAGCTCCCGGTCCCACGAGTCACAGTGGCCCCTCCCGCCCACTTTTCCTACGGAACGTGTGCCCTAGCCGGACAAATCACCCGCTCACGCGCACGTCACGTAGGAAAAGTGGAGTGGAAGAGTAGGCGCTGGCCATGATCGATGTGACCCCTGCTGCCGGTGGTACGGGCTCGCCCCATGGGATATCTTGCCCGGCGGCCCGGCGAGGTTCAGGCTGGCTGGTCGGGAGGTCAGGTGAGGGTGACTTCGATGCCCCAGGTGTGGGTCACGCTGTCGCCTGGCTCGAGCATCAGGAGGTCCACGCCGGACGCGAAAGCGTTCGGCGGGCAGGTCATCGGCTCGATGGCCACGGCCTTCCGGCGGTGCGCCGGGCCGAGCGTGTCGCCGGTGAACACCTGCAGCCATTCGTAGCCCGGGCCGGCCCAGAGGGCCACCTGGCTTCCCGGGCTGCCCAGGCGGGCCCAGGCGCGGCCGGCGGCGTCCCGGTCCAGGCCGGTCAGCGCGTGATCCAGCCGGGTTCCGCCGATCAGGTGCGATGCGCGGAAGTCGAACTCGGTCCCGGTCACATCCTTGGGTGCGCCATCCGGGATGCCGCGGTCGCCGGACGGCTGCCACAGCCCGGCCGGCAGGCTGAGCTCGCACTCGTCCACCATGGCCGCCCCGGTGGTCAGGTAGGGATGTGACCCGGTCCCGTACGGCGCCGCGGCCGACCCGAGGTTGCGGGCGCTGATGCTGACCTGCAGGCCATGATCGGCGTCCAGCCGGTACGACGCGTCGAGTTCCAGGGCGAACGGGTATCCCTGGTGCCCGAGCAGGACGAGCCGGAGGATGATCTCGTCCCCGTCCCGGGACGCTGGCGCCGCCGGTGCGGGCGCCCACGAGGCCCAGCGGGTCAGGCCATGGATCGCGTTCCGGTTGGCCGGCTCGCTGAGGTCCAGCTGGTACTCGGTGTCGTCGATGACGTAGCGACCGCCGTCCACCCGGTTCGGCCAGGGGCAGAGTAGCTGGCCCGCGGCCCCGGGGGGCAGCTCATCCGGCTCGTATCCCGCGACCACGGGCCGGCCCTGGTGTTCCAGCCGGCGGAGCCCGGCACCCAGTTCGGTGACGGTGGCCCGGTAGTCGCCCGCGGAGAGGTCGTACTGAGCGCCGGTCACGGGAACCCGGGCACCGGTGAGTGAAACCATGATCAGCTTCCCTGCCTATCCGCAGGCCCCTGGCCTCCGGGGCGCTGGCCTCCGGGGCACTGGCCTCCGGGGGACTGGGGGACCGGCGGCCGGGTGGCGGTCAAGTGCCGGCGGGGCTGCTTGGGGAGCGGGGGACCGTCAGCCCCGCCGGCAGTTGAACCATAGCGGCCTGGGCCGCGCATGCGGGCGAAGTTCATCAACCCCGGTTGTAGTGCGCTCACATGCACCTTCTCGTATTCATTGGTAATCACTCGGATACGGTAAGCGGCGATTACCAGGTAAGCGGCTTGAGCGTATCTCACCGGATCGGGGGTTCGCCGGGGTCCCGGGAGCGCCGGCGTGGCCGGTGTGACGGCGACGGTAATAGGCCTGTAAGAACCTGCCGCGTCCTCCCGGGTCAGCCGGCCGCCTTGGCAATCCGGCGATACCCGGGCCGCGGCCCCTGCCTAGCGATACCCGGCCGCCTTCGCCTTCCCGCGAAACTCGGGCCGCCGTCCCCGCCCGGCCACCGTCCTCGGCCGGCTGGCGGCGGCCATGCGCATGCAACCGCCCGGCCCAGCCAGGCCGAATCTCCCGGTGATGGCATTCCCGCAGACTCCGCAGAGAGGATCGCCAGATTGTGACTGCGCAGGTCGGTGAAGTTCCCGCCACGGCCACCGATGTGACCTGGCCGGGCCAGCTGATTGAGGCGGAGCTGGCCGCGATGCTCAGCCGGCGCTTCGCTGAACTGAACTTTCTCGGCGCCGACGTCGCCCCCTTCGACACGGTGCTCGGCCGTCTCGTCTGCGGTCCGGGAAAGCGCCTCCGCCCGGCCTTCGTCTACTGGGGTTACCGGGCCGCCGGGGGCGCGCCCGGCGGGCCCGACGCGGACGGCGCCCTGCGGGTGGGCTGTGCCGTCGAGTTCCTGCACGCTTGCGCGCTGATCTGTGACGACCTGATGGATGACTCGTCCGTCCGGCGCTGGGAACCCGCGGCGCACGTCCGGCTGGCTGGCCCGGACGGCCGGCACGGCTGGCCCGGCCCGCGGCCCGAGTTCGGCCGGGCGGCCGCGCTCGTCCTCGGTCTCCAGGCGTTCACCTGGGCGGACGCCGCCCTATGTGACGCGGGACTGCGCCCCGACCGGCTGGCCGCGGTGCTGCGCCTGTTCACCACGCTGCGGACCGAAGTGATCGGCGGCCAGTACCTCGACCTGGTCCACGCGCAGCGCGGCACGGTCCCGGGCCGGGGTGACGGGGCCGGTGAGGCTCCGGGGGTTTCGGCACTGATCGGGGACGCCGAGCGGATCATCCGGTACAAGTCAGCCAAGTACACGGTGGAGCGCCCGCTCCAGCTGGGAGCCGCGGTCGCGGGAACCGGTCCACAGGACGGTTTCCTGTCCGGCTATGGCCTGCCGGTCGGCGAGGCGTTCCAGCTGCGCGACGACGTGCTCGGGGTGTTCGGCGAGCCCGAGGTCACCGGCAAGCCCGCCGGGGAGGACATCCGTGAGGGCAAGCAGACCCTGCTGCTGGTGCTGGGCAGGCAGATGGCCGGCCCGGCGGGGCAGCGGCTGCTGGAGACGGTCCCCGGCAACCCGGCCGCGGACGGGCGGGACATCGCCGACGTCCGCACGGTGCTGGCGGGCTGCGGGGCCGTGGACGCGGTCGAGCAGCGCATCACCGGCCTGGCCGCGCAGGCCCGGGCCGCGCTCGAAGCCGAGCCGGGCGTCCCGGACGAGGCCCGGTCCGCCCTGCTCCAGCTGGCGAGCCTGGCCACCCGACGGGGCCGGTGAGATGAACGGGCCAACCGTCGTGATCGGTGCCGGGCTGGCCGGCCTGGCGGCCGCGATCCACCTGGCTGCGGCGGGCCGTGACGTGACCGTGGTGGAAGCCAGTGACGGCCCGGGCGGATGCTGTGGCACGGCCAGTGTCGGCCCCTACCGGTTCGACACCGGCCCGTCGGTGCTCACCATGCCCGGGGTGATCGAGGAGACCGTCGGCGCGGCCGGGGAGGACCTGGAGAGCTGGCTTCCGCTGGAGGAGCTGGACCCGTACTACCGGCTCGCCTTCCACGACGGGTCGCACCTGGACGTGCTGCCCGGCGCGGACCGGATGGCCGCCGAGGTGAGCCGCCTGTGCGGCGCCCCGGAAGCGGCTCGCTACCTGCGTTTCCGCCGCCAGCTGGAGCTGCTGCTGAAGGCGGAGTGGGAGCCGTTCGTGGCCCGGGACTTCCGCCGCCTGCGCGACCTGATCCAGGTCAGGGCCGCGGTGAGGCTGGCCCGGCTGGGAGCCCTCCGCCGGATGAGCGGGCTGGCTGAACGCTATCTGACCGACTGGCGGCTGATCCGCGCGCACACCTTCCAGGCCCTGTACGTCGGCCTCGACCCGGCCCGCGCGCCGGGGATCTACTCGATCGTCTCCACCATGGACACCGTCGGCGGCGTGCATATCCCGGCCCGCGGCGGGATGTACGCGGTGCCGCTCGCGCTCGGGGACGTGGCCGCGAAGGCGGGGGCCCAGCTTCGCTACTGCGCCCCAGCTGAGCGGGTCCTGGCCGGGACGTCCGGCGTTACCGGGGTCCGGCTCGCAGGCGGCGAGCTGCTCCCTGCGTCCAGCGTGATCGTGGCCGCTGACCTGCCCGCCGCGCACCGCGGCCTGCTGCCGCCCGGAGCGGCGGACTGGCGGCTGCTCCGCCCGCACTTTGCGCCGTCCGCCCTGGTCGCCCACTTCGGCCTGGAGCACCAGCTGCCCGGCCAGGCGCACCACACGCTGCACCTCGGGCCGGACTGGGCAGGCACCTTCGACGCGCTGACCCGGCGCGGCGACGTCCAGCCTGGCCCGGACCCCAGCCTGCTGGTGACCGCGCCCAGCCACGACCCGGACGCGGCCCCTGCGGGCCACGCCACGCTGAGCGTGCTGGAGCCGACGGCGAACCTGCTCGGCGGCCATGACTGGGCAGCGGCCACGCCCCGGCTGCGCGGCCGGCTGCTGGCCCGGCTGGGCCGCCTCGGCTACGGCGAGCTGGACCGAGCCCCGGCCGAGCTGATCGTGGACCCGCCCGCCTGGGCGGCGCGCGGGCACACCGCAGGCACCCCGTTCGGGCTGGACCACCGTCTCTCGCAGACCGCGTGGCTGCGCCCGCGCCGATCAGCCCGGCGGGTCCCGGGCCTGCATTTCGCGGGGGCGGGCACCGCCCCCGGGATAGGCGTCCCCATGGTGCTGATCTCCGGCCGGCTAGCTGCCCGGGCCGTGCTGGAGGGCCCGCGATGACCGAACTGAGCGAAGCGCCGCACGAACAGCGCCGGGCGGCCCGGGTGGCGGGGCCGCCCGGGGCCGGCCCGGCCGGCCCGATCCGGCCGGTCACGGCCCAGGCGGGCAGGCTCTGGCTGAGCCGGGCCCTGGCCAGCAGGGCCCGGCCGAACCAGGACCGGCTCAGCCCGGGGTTCCGCCCGCCGTCCCCGGCCCGGCCACCCTGACCGCCGCCTATGAACGCTGCCGTCAGCTGAACCGCCGGCACGGCACCTCCTACTACCTGGCGACCAGGCTGCTGCCGGACTGGAAGCGCCCGCATGTCCACGCGCTCTACGGGTTCGCGCGATACGCCGATGAGATCGTGGATGATCTGGACAACGGCCTGAGCCCGGCGCAGCGCGCCCTGGCCCTGGCGGACTGGGGCGAGCGTTTCTTCGGGTACCTCCGGGCGGGCCGCTGCGACGACCCGGTGCTGGCCGCGGTGGTGCACACGGTCCGCTCCTTCGGCATCGACGAGGCCGATTTCCGCGCGTTCCTGACCTCGATGGCCATGGACCTCACGGTGACCTCGTACACCAGCTACGACGACCTGCTCGGCTACATGGAGGGGTCGGCTGCGGCGATCGGCACCATGATGCTGCCCGTGCTGGAGTCCGCCGACCCGGCCGGGGCCCGCGAGCCCGCCCGCCAGCTGGGCCTGGCCTTCCAGCTCACCAACTTTATCCGGGACGTCGGCGAGGATCTGCGCCGCGGCCGGATCTACCTCCCCCTCGCGGACCTGGACCAGTTCGGGGTGGCGCCGGCGGACCTGGCGCGGCCGGAAGCCAGCGCCGCCGTCCGGGACCTGCTCGCCTTCGAATGCGCCCGGGCCCGCGCCCACTACCGCGCCGCGCTGCCCGGCGTGGAGCTGCTCGCCCCGTCCTCCCGGCCCTGCATCCGGGCCGCGCTCGAACTCTACGGCGGCATCCTGGACGAGCTGGAGAGGCGCGACTACCAGGTCCTGCGCGGCCGGGTCCGGCTGTCACGCCGCCGCCGGGCCGCGATCTTCGCGCGCCACCTCGCCGCCGCCGCCCGGGCCGCGCGCCGCGAGCGGCACGTCGATGTCAGGCTGCCCGGGTCGTGAGCCCGCCCGCCGCACTCCCGCCCGAGCCGGTGTTCACGGTGAGCGGCGCCGCCAGGCAGCTCGGCATCCCCGCCGCCACCCTCCGGACCTGGGAGCGCCGGCACGGGATCGGCCCGTCGGGCCGCAGTACGGGCGGTCACCGCCGCTACACCTCCGACGACCTGATCCGGCTGCGGGCCATGCGGACCCTGGTGGAAACCGGCGTGCCTCCCGCCCAGGCCGCCGGGCTGGCCGCGCTGGCGGCCGGCGGCCCGGCCGGGCAAGATCCCGCGGCCGCCATGGCCTCGCCCGCGCTGCTGATCCAGGCCGCGGTGCACCTGGATGCGCCGCTGCTGTGCTCGATGCTCGGCGACGCCTTCGCCCGGCACGGGGTCGTTACGGCCTGGCAGGGCCTGGCCGTCCCCGCGCTGCGGGACCTGGGCGCCAATGATCCGGCTGTCACAGGGCACGGGGCGGTCGAGCACATACTGTCCGGCTCGCTGCTTACCACCCTGCTCGCGGTGATCACCCTGGCGCCGGCAGGCCGGACGATCCGCCCGGTCGTCCTGGCCTGCGGCGAGGAGGAGCAGCACGTGCTGCCGGTCTATGCGCTGCACGCGGAGCTGGCCGGGCGGGGCGTGGACGTGCGCCAGCTCGGCGGCCGGGTGCCCCGGCAGGCGCTGGCCCACGCGGTCAGCACCGTCCGCCCTGCCGGGGTGTTCGTCTGGTCCCAGGTGCCGGGGACCGCCCAGCCCGGCCTCCTGGAGAGCCTGCCCGCCGGGCCGCGGATCGTGCTCGGCGGCCCGGGCTGGCGGGACCGGCCGCTGCCACCCGCGGTGCACCTGGCCGGCTCGCTGGAGGAGGCCGCGGACGAGCTGGCCGGCTGCGCGTTCGCGCCGGCCCGATAGGCCAGCGGGATGAGTCACAACCCACCAACACCCCCGCAGGAGGGGCCGATGCCGGGATCCGAGGCGCCGATCGTCCTGGACGCCATGGGTGGCGACCACGCTCCCCGCGAGCAGGTGGCGGGAGCGGTCGCGGCGGTGCGCGAGCATGGGGTCCGGGTCGTCCTGGCGGGAGAGACCGCGACGTTGCGGCCGCTCCTGGACGAGCAGGATGCGGCGGCCGACATCGAGATCGTGCACGCGGCGGAGGTCATCCCGATGGGGGACAGCGGCGTGCGGATGGGCGGCCTGCCCGGCACCAGCGCGGCGGTCGCCTGCGGGCTGGTCGCCAGCGCCAAGGCCGGGGCCCTGGTGTCCGCGGGGTCGACGGGCGGCACGGTGGCCACCGCGGTGGCCACGCTCGGCTGCGCGCCGGGCGTGCTCCGGCCGGCTATCGCGGTGCTGCTGCCGACGGCCGGGCGGGGCACGGTGCTCCTGGACGCCGGGGCCACCGCTGACCCCACCCCGGAGATGCTGGCCCAGTTCGCGGTGCTCGGGTCGGGCTACGCCCGGGCGGTCCTGGGGCTCGCGTCGCCCACGGTCGGCCTGCTGACGATCGGCTCGGAGCCGGGCAAGGGCAACCGTCTGGCCCGCCGGGCCCAGCCCCTGCTGCGCGCCGCGCCGGTCAGGTTCACCGGGAACGTGGAGGGACGCGACGCGCTGGACGGCGCCGTGGACGTCGTGGTCACCGACGGTTTTACCGGCAATGTGACGCTGAAGGCGATCGAGGGCAGCCTGCGCCTCGCGCTCACCGAGACCCGCGCCGCGCTGGCCGCCGGGCCGGCCGGGGCGGTGGCCCAGTTCGCCAACCGGGGGCGGCTGCGCCGGCTGGCCGAACGGTTCGACGCCGACGCGCAGGGCGGGGCGGCACTGCTCGGCCTGGGCGGGACCGTCGTCATCGCGCATGGCTCGGCCCGGGCCCGGGCCATCACCCGGGCCTGCCTGCTGGCCCGGGACCTGGCCGGGGCCGGGATCACCGGGCAGGTCGGCCAGGCGGTCGCCGGGTCGCCGGCCAGCGCCCTGTCGTGAGCCGCCCAGCCGTGGCCGGCGCCGCCGAGACCTGTGCCGCGAAGTCCGGTGCCACCGGCAACTGCTCAGGCGGTGGCGAGCGGGTCAGCACCGTCCCAGGAGCCGTGCGACGCGTACGGGATGAACCGGGCGAAGCACTCCTCGGAGAACCAGCCTTCCTTGCGGGTGCGGGCGATCACGTCGGCGTGCGTGCCGCCCGCGTACGCGAAGCCGCGTACCGCGCCGGTGTCCTGCCACAGGCTGAACGTGGCCTGCCGGGCGAGCGGCCATTCGCCGATACCCACCGCGCGCAGGCATCCGTCGGCGCCGGCGAGGGCCCGGTCCACCGCGGGCACCGCACGGTAGAAGCGGGCCAGCTGCCTGGGCCTGATCGACGCCCGGGTCAGCACGGCCACGGTCTGGCCGGGGGCCAGCGCCTGGGGGGACATGCCCGCGAACGGGTCGCGGCCGCCCCACTGGCCGTGGCCGCCGGCGTAGCCGAGCCGGACCGTCCAGGTCTCCAGGCCGGCGGACCGCCACTCCGCCGCGATGGGCGACTCCGCCAGGAAGCGGTCCAGGGCCGCCTCGTCCTGCCAGACCGCGAACATCGCCCAGCGGCGCAGGTCGGCGCTCAGGCTCATCGCGTTGCCGCGCGCGGTGCCGAGCAGCCGCCAGAACCGCAGGCCGGCCGTCCTGGCCAGGAGCGGCCGGTCGAAGGCCATCCGGCTGATCGCGCGCGAGGCGTGCTCGCGCGGGTACCTGGTGAGGTGAAAAGAGGCGATCATGATTGGCTCCTGGGTGGCGGCCATGCTGGGCGGCTACCTGCTGGGCTCGATTCCCGTCGCGGTGCTGGCCGGCCGCGCCCGGGGGTTCGACCCACGCCAGGTGGGCGACCAGAATCCGGGCTTCTGGAACATGAAGGACCAGCTGGGCTGGGCGGGCGCGGTCCCGGTCCTGGCCGGCGACACGCTGAAGGGCACGGCCGCCGGGCTGCTCGGGCTGGTCCTCGCGCACGGGATCCTGGGCAGCGGGGCGCCCCGCGGTGAGGCTCTGGTGTACGCGGCCGTCGCCGCGGCCATGATCGGCCACGCCTGGCCTGTTTTCGCCCGGCTGCGCGGCGGACGCAGCGTGCTCACGTTCGCCGGCGGCTTCGCCGTGATCTGTCCGCCCGCTTTCGGCCTGGGCGTCGCCCTGTGCGCCGGGGTTTCCCTGCTCACGCGGTCCTTCGCGGTGGGCGCGAGGGCCGGCGTGTTCGCGGTCCCGTTTCTGCAGCTGATCTTCACGCCTGCCCTCCAGGTCGCGGCCACGGGCGCGCTGATGTGTCTCATCGGCGTCAGGTTCGGGATGGCCGGGCTGGCCGCCCGGCGCCAGAAGGGCCCCGGGCACCCGGATGCCGCGCAGCCGGGCCAGCCGCCGGGCCGGACGGCGGCGCCCCCCGGTGCTCCCGCTGCGCCCCGGACGGGGCCGGGGTGACCGGATAACGGCGTCCCCGCCAGGATCGCACCGGCCGGATCGTCCCGCCCGTCATGCGGATGAGCGCGGCCACGTCGGCCAGCGGCGAGCAGTACAGCCCTGGCCCCGGCGACGCATAGCAGCGGCGCAGCGGGCCGAGCAGGGATACCCGCAGGGCGAGCAGGCCGAGGTCCAGCGCGGTCGGGCGGCCGGCCATGAGCCGGGCCAGCGGCAGCGCGCTGGTGAGCCCCAGCACGGCCAGGTCCGCGGCCTGGCCCGCGGGAGTGCTCACGTCCGTCATCGGCAGCGACCGGCCCCACTCACGCCACACCTCGGCCACGGACGCGTGCATGTCGACATCCAGCAGGTCGCGGCCGTCGAGGAAGCCGATCCGCCAGCCCCGCCGGGCCAGGCCCCGGGCCAGCGCGATGTCGTCGGTGAGGTACCCGCGAACCGGCCCGAACCCGCCCGCGGAGGCCAGGCCGGCCCGGCGCGCCAGCAGGCACTGCCCGTTGACCACCACGCGGCCCGGGCGTGGCTGGCGGGCCGGCCCGATCGGCCCGAACCGGTAGACCAGGGTGGCCAGCATGGCCGCGTGCAGGCCCTGCTCGGCGGCGCTGTCGCAGACGAACCGGGGGCCCGCGCTGACCAGGTCGAAGGGGCCCGCGGCCGCCGCCATGACCAGCGCCCCGGCCAGCCCGGGTCTCGGCCGGGTATCGGCGTCCAGGGTGAGCACGTACTCACCCGACGCCACCTCGAGGCCCTGCTGCAGAGCCCACTGCTTACCGACCCAGCCGGGGGGCAGCCGGCGGCCGGGGATGACCCGGGCCCCGGCCCGGGCGGCCACCGCGGCGGTACCGTCCGCGGACTCGTCGTCCACCACGATCACCTCGCTGATCCCCGGGTCGGCGCAGGCCGCGATCACGCAGGGGCCGATCCGGGCCGCCTCGTCCCGGGCCGGGATGACGGCCGACACCGTCGTGCCGGCGGGCAGTATCCCGGCCTGGAGCGGCGGCCGCATCCTGCGCCCGCGGGCCAGCCGGGTCACCACCACGGCCGCGGCGGCGGCCTGGGCGGCCGTGAGGAGCCTCATCGTCAGATCCTTCCCGTGGCCAGATCCTCGGTGACCAGATCCGCCACGATGCGCGACCCGATGACGACCAGCGGCAGGCCGCCGCCCGGGTGCACCGACCCGCCGACCAGGTACAGCCCGGCCAGCGGGCCGCGGTTGCCGGGGCGGCGGAACGGGGCGAGCCGGCCGTTGTGCGAGGTGCCGTAGATCGAGCCCAGCCACCCGTCGTACCGGCGCTCGAGGTCGGCCGGGGTCAGCGTCTCGGTGAACAGCACCCGGCCGCGTACGCCGACGCCCGCGGCGGACAGCTTGTCCAGCAGCAGTTCCTGGTAGTCCGCGGCAGACCGGCCCCAGCCCCGCGGGCTCGCGGCCGGCACGTTGACCAGCAGCGTGAGGTTCTCGTGCCCGGGCGGGGCGGTGGCCGGGTCGTCGGCCGCCGCGCAGCCAGCGTAGATGGTCGGATCGGCGGGCGGCCGCCGCCGGTCGAAGATGTCCGCGAACTCCTCGCGGTAGTCCGCGGAGAAGATTACGTTGTGGTGCGCGAGCCCGGAGGTCCGCCCGCGGACGCCGGCCAGCACCAGGAACCCCGACGACGACGGCCCGATCCTGGCGATCCGGCGGCGCATCGGGCGGGACGGGGCCAGGTCCCGGTACAGCCGGGCCGAGTCCGCGCCGCATACCACCACATCGGCGGGTACCCGTTCCCCGGCCACCAGCACCCCGCCCGCCCGGCCCCGGCCGGGCCATCCCCGCCCCGGCCCGGCCGGGACCCGCCCCGTCGCCTGGCGGCGGTCGGCCGTCAGGACCTGGGACACCGTCGCTCCCGTGTGCACGACCACGCCCATCTCGGCCAGCAGCCGGGCCAGCGCGTCACGCAGCCGGGCCAGCCCGCCTTCCACGTACCACGCCCCCCGGGCATGCTCCAGGTACGGGATGCATCCGACCGCCGCGGGCGCCAGATAGGGGGACGAGCCGGAGTAGGTCGCGTACCGGCAGGCGTACTGGATCAGCCGCGGGTCGGTGAAGAACCGGGCCGCCAGCCCGGCCAGCGTCTGCCCCGGCGCGCTGGCGAACAGGTCGGACAGGCTGGCCCGGCGGCGGGCCAGCCCGGCCAGGTCGAGCGGGCCGGCCAGGAACGCCCGCTCACTAGCGGCCCAGCACCGCTGCCCCCACTCGAAGTAGCGCTGCCAGGCCTGGCCCTGCCCGGGCGAGAACCGCTCCACCTCGGCGGCCATCGCCCCCGGGTCGCTGCGCGCGTCCAGGACGCTGCCATCCGTGAAGTGGTAACGGCAGACCGGATCGACCTCGGTCAGTGTCACCAGCTCATCGAGCTTGCGGCCCGCCTCGGCAGCAAGCGCGCCGAACAGGTCAGGCAGGGTCAGCAGGGACGGGCCGAGCCCGAAGGTGAAGCCATCCCGGCGCAGTTCTGTCAGCTTGCCGCCCAGCTCATGGCGGCGCTCGAACAACTGGACCCGGTGCCCCCGGGCGGCCAGGCGGATCGCGGTGGCCATGCCGCCCACCCCGCCGCCGATCACCACGACATCACTCATGGCGCTGCGTTCCTCCCGTTAGCTTCTCCTGCGACGGTCCTTCTCCCCGGGCACGACGGGCCCAGGCCAGCGCGGCCGGGATACCCATGCCGAGCGCCCCGGCCACCGCGACCGCCCGCCCGTGGCGGAAGATGGCCGCGAATCCCACCGTTTCCATGACGGCCATGACGGAGTAGGTGGCGAGCAGCCCCGGGTGGGTTTTCGTTATCTGCCGTTGTTCCTGGTGTCCTGCCCCCTGGCCCGGGCCGGGGAGGTGCGGGACGGCGCCGCGCGGGACCGTGGCGAGCAGGACATCGAACACGGCCATCGCCGCGGCGGACACCAGCAGCCAGCCCGCGAAATTGCTGAACGGCACACCCTGGTAGGGGCCAGGATGCGCCCAGCGCCAGAACCCGTTGCGGATCATCTGCGGGTCCAGGAACAGGTCCCAGGCGGTCAGCGCGACCGCGCCCGCGGCGATCCGCCCGGCGAAGCTGCGGGCCAGGGTGGCGCCGACTGCGTAGCCAGGCAGCCCCATCCCCGCCCAGGCCAGCGGGACCACCAGCGGCACGGTGCCCGCGGACGGGCGCAGCAGCCCGGTGTAACGGTAGGCGCCGAAGGGAAACCCGGTCCTGGTCCCTGCCCATTCCGCGGCCATCCCCAGCGCGAACACGGCCGCCGCCGCGCTGATGGCCCGTGGCCACCCCCACAGCACGGCGGCGAACGAGACGCTCGCCGCGGCCAGGGCCACGACGATCAGCGTGACGAAGATCTCCAGATGGCCGGCCCGGGAGGAAACCACCTGGGCCACCGCCATGACCGTGAGCGCGGCCCAGCCCCCCACCGCGGCCGCGTGGTGCGGCTTGCGCCTCTTGGGCCTGGTTTGTCCACTGGTGCGAGGGCGGGGTTGAATAGCGGTCCTGGCGCCGGGACCGGGCCGGGGGTTACCGGCGGCGGCTGGTGGCATAAGTCACAGCAGGAAAGGTCATGACGGACACAGTCGGTTTCAGTGTGGGAGCGGTGGCGCGCCGTCTCGGGGTGGCGCCGTCCACCCTGCGCACCTGGAACCGGCGTTACGGGATCGGCGCCCGGGAACTCAGCCCCGGGCGGCACCGGCGCTACACGGCGGAGGACATCGTCCGCCTCGAGCACATGCAGAAGCTGATCCTGCGGGGCGCGGCCCCGGCCGATGCGGCCCGGGCCGCCATGACCGCCCCGGTGACGCTGGCCCCCGGCACGGAGAGCAGCGACAGTGCCGGGGCTGAGGATGCCCGTGCTGAGGGCGCGCGGACTGGGGACGCCCGTGCAGACGGCGCCGGTGCGGCCGGCGCTGGCGGGTCCGGGGAGCCAGGCGGGCGCGCAGCCGCAGTGCCGGTGCCCGGGGGAGCGGATGGCGGCCGCGGGACGGGCAACGGGCTCCGGCCCGGCGATCGCGGGACCGGCCGCCGCGCCGCGGCCGCTGCTCCCGGCGACGGCCTCCCGGCCAGCCGGCCAGGGCCGGGGCATGGCTCCGGCGGCCGGCGCCTGGCCCTGCCCGGTGCCTCGCCCGCCGCCCGCGGCCTGGCCCGCGCGGTGCTGGCCATGGACGAGAAATGGATCAGCGAGGTCATCCTGGCCGCGCTGGCCCGCGCCGGCAGCGTCCGCACCTGGGAGGAACTGATACTCCCGGTACTGTCCGGCCTGGGCACCCGGTACGAGCAGACCGGGACGTGCATCGAGGCCGAGCACCTGCTGTCGATGGCGATCATCGCCGCGTTCTCCCGGCGGGCCGCCGACCTGCCCGGGAAGGTGGAACACCGGGCGGTCCTGCTCACCTCGGCCCAGGGTGACCAGCACAGCCTGCCTCTGTACGCGCTGGCGGCCGCGCTGGCCGAACGGGGGATCGACAGCCGGATGCTCGGTTCTGACCTCCCGTACTCCGCACTGGCGGCCGCGGTCCGGCGCACCGGCCCGGGGGTCGTCTTCGTGTGGTCCCAGATTCCGGGCACCGGTGATCCGGTCGCCCTGCCTGATCTGTCGCCCCGCCGCCCGGGAGCCAGGCTGCTCCTGGGTGGCCCGGGCTGGGACCGGGACCGGATTCCCGCCCCCGCCCGGTTCGTCAGCACCCTGTCCGAGGCGGTGTCCGAGGTAGTGGCGGCTCTCGGCTACTGACGTCTCAGCCGGGCCCTTTCCACGGCGGGTAACGGCGGCCGGCCCGGGCTGCCTCGTCGAATGCCACCGCACCGCATCCCTCCGTCCGCTGCCCCGGCCCCGGTCTGCCCCGGGGCCTGTCCGGCTGCCCTGACCTGGCCACACCGCCTGTATGCCCGGTCTGGCCTCTATGCCGGCTTCCCCTGCTGACCGGCTCACCTGTTTTCGGCGGCGACGCCGCGCCTGGTTGCGCGCAACCGCATTCTAAGCTATGAATAACTTTTGAAGCGATTTTGAGAGCCAGCCGGACGAGGGACGACGGCCGGGTGCTGGCCCGGAGAAGGACGGTGCAGAGGTGGGCGCAGACAGGATCAGGGAGCTTGGCCTCCGCCTGGCCGGGGCTCACGAGGACGCGTTCGGCGAGTGTTATGCCGAGCTCGGGCCCATGCTGCGCCGGTACCTCCGCGGCCGGGTCCCGGACGCGGACATCGACGACGTCGTCCAGGTGGTGCTCGTGGAGGTGTGGCGGTTCCGCAGCCGGTTCGACCCGTCACGCAGCCTGGAGGCCTGGGTGCTCACCATCGCCCGGAGGCGGGCGATCGACCACCTGCGGTCCCGGCGCCGGGAGACGGTACCCCTCGAGGACGCAGCGCTGATGGCCGGACCGGACGGTCGTGATATCGCCAGCCAGGTCGAGCGGTCTCGCGACATGCAGGTGGCCCTGGCCAGCCTTCCCGATCTGCAGCGCGAGGCGATCGAGATGGCGTACTACGCCGACCTGACCCAGCGGGAGATCGCCGAGCGGCTGGACGTTCCGCTGGGAACCATCAAGGCCCGCACCGCGCGGGGCCTGCGCCGGCTGGGAGTCCTGATCGCCTCGCCCGCCGCGGTGTAACCGGCTCGGGTCATGTCCCGCCGGAGCGCGATCCCCGGCTTCCAGGCCCGCTCAGCGGGGAGGTACCAGCGAGCCGTTGCGAACGGCTTCGGCGGCCAGGACGCCGAACAGGTAGAAGTACGCCGCTTCCTCGTCATCGAAGGCGCGCACCTCGTGCCGGGCCCCGTCGGCCGCACTGAAGACCTCGAATCCTTCCCCGGTCCGCAGCAGGCACATCGCGCCATCAGATTCCTGCTCCAGCGCATAGGCCGAGCGCGGGATGGCCGCCAGGTCAGCCAGTTCCGAGAAGATCGCCCGGGTCGGCACCCGCTGCTTGCGGGCCGAGCGCCGGCCCGGCTTCGGCCCCAGGCGCCTGCGGCCCGGGCCTGGCGCGGCGGGGGCGTTGAGCATCCCATCCGCGCCTGCCATGCCATTCCAGCTGGCCATCCCGTGCCCGTTCGCCCCGGTCACCGGGGGCGGTGCCGCGTTGCGGTTCCAGCTGCCGGTGTCGGCGGGGGTGGCGGAGCGGTTCCAGCTGCCGGTGTCGGCCGGGGTGGCGGAGCGATCCCAGCTGCCGGTGTCGGCCGGGGTGCCGGAGCGGTTCCAGCCGCCGGTGTCGGCGGGGGTGCCGGAGCCGTTCCAGCCACCGCTGGCCGGGGCGCCGCTGCGGTTCCAGGCGCCGGCTGGCGCTAGGGCCGGCTCACTGGCGTAGCCGTCCACCCCGCGCGGATCAGGCAGGCCGGCGGAGGCCGCAGGCGCCGGGGGCCGCTGCGGCGGGCCGTACGGGTAGGACGGCATCGGCTGCGACTCGTTCCCGGGCGGCCGGCGGGGCAGGCTCTTCTCCACTTTCTCCTCGGTCAGGCCGGTCACCTCGTCGCGGGGAGTCAGCAGCTCGTAGACGCCCCGGTCAACCTGCCAGTATCCGAGTTCCCTCGCCCGCCGGCCATCCTTGCCGAGGTAGGCGATGTGCAGCCGGTCGCCAAGATCGTCGAGCACCAGGCATGGATCCCCGTGGAAGGTCCCGACCGGCCGCGATTCCCAGAGCACGTCGACCTCCCCCCGGATCACCGGCTTGCGCCAGTGCCCTGGAGCGGGCTCGAAGCCAAGCTCCTCCGGGGGCGGGCACGCCGCGAACAAGACCACGTCAGAACTGGACGGCCCGACTCCGACCTCATACGGGACCCCGCGATAGGTCGCCATCAACCTGAAACGCATGGATCACAGCCCCCTGGATGGCCGCAGCCACGACTGCCCGTCGTAGCGGGCGATGAACTCCTCCCCGCCCAGCACGATCCGGTGGATCTCCGCTCCCACCGGGACAGGTATCGGCAGCGTGTAGAACTCGGGGATGGAAGGGCGGGACAGGCTGTTCTGGCCGTCGGCCGGGGGAGGCGCCAGGGAGGAATCCATCTCCAGGGCGAGCCAGCGCATGACATAGATCTCCGCGAGTTCGGCGGTGAAGTCTGAGCCCTCATAGCCAAGGTGGAGCGAATCATAGAAATTCGCGGGACCGTGGAAGGCGCAGTCCCGGGCCCGGTACACATAGCCAGCAATCACCGAGCGGCGCCCGGTCAGATAGGGCTCGACCAAGCGGGGCGGGATGACCTTTTGCATCGGCGTTCCCGGTTCGATGATCCTGACCATGTGCTCAGCCTCTGTCACACGCTCCCCTCCGGTCAGCTTCGGTGCAGTTCAAAAGACTCTCATACGGCGATTTCCGCCTCAACTGCTTCGCAGCAGCGGGCGTCCTCGCCCGGGTGATGGCCGGTTCGCCGTACACGTGCCGGGCCGCCGGCCACCGGGCGTGAGGCTGGCGGCTGGCCCGGGACACCGTGGTGCGCATCCGGGCCCGGCGCAACGGCGCTACTGCGCCACGGCGCGGTCATCAGCGGAGAGCTTACGGGGGGATAGCGGCAGCCGTCTGGGTGTCGCCGGAGATGGCCTAGGGTTGGGGCGTGCAAGGGCTGACCGTGGCAGAGCCGGAATTCCCCGGAGACGAGGGCGCCGCTGACCCGGCGGTGCTGGCCGCCCTGACCGCGTACGCCTCTGGTCAGGGCAGCGAGCACGCGGCGCTGACTGCCCTCTCCCGGTCGCGCCTGCTCGTGCCCGTCGTGGCCGTGCTGGCTGAATCGGACGGCAAGGGCGCCGAGAAATCCACGGAGATGACACTGCCCACCCTGGTCGCGCAGGACGGCAGCCGCGCCGTACTCGCTTTCACGTGCCTTGACGCGCTCAAACGGTGGCGCAGCGACGCGCGCCCGGTTCCCGTCCCCGCAGCCAGTGCCTGGCTCGCCGGCACGCAGGAGGCCAGCGCCGTGGTCATCGATGTGGCCGGCCCCGTCCCGCTCGCGGTGGAGGGTGCCCGCCTCGCGGCGCTCGCGGAGGGCCGCCCGGTCCCGCTGCCGCACCAGGACCCGGAGGTACTGGCCGCGCTGCATGCGGCGCTGGCGCGCGAGCCCCTGATCGTGGCCGCCGCCGTGACCACACCCGATCAGCGCGTGTCGGCCGCGGGCAGCGGGCACCCCGATCCGGTCAGCGGTGCACAGGGCGGGGACGCGACGGCGTGCGGTTCCACTGCGCGGGAGCAGGACCCGCTGGAAGCGGGGCTGGCGGACACGGGCCCGGGCCTGCCTGCCCCCGACGCCCGGGAGGCACAAGATGACACGGCCGCTGCCTCCTCCTCTTCCGGGGCGGATCTCGCCCTCCAGGTGACACTCGCCGCCGGGTGCGATCCGGCCGCCGCCGGGGCAGCGGTCCGCCGGGCGGCCGACGCCCTGCTGGCCACCACCGGCGACCGGCTGCGGCGCGGCGTTGAAGTATCTGTCCTGCAGGCGGGGCGGGCGGATGGTCGGCGTGCCTGACCTGGCCCGCCTTCCTGCCCCGGTCCGCGTGCCCGGCCTGCACCGTGTGCCTGACCTGCATAGAGCCGCCCGTGGGAGGATCGGGACATGTTTCGCTGGCTGACCGCGGGAGAGTCGCACGGCCGGGCCCTGGTGGCCATCTGCGAGGGCCTTCCCGCCGGGGTTGAGATCACCACGGCGGACATCACCGCCGCGCTGGCCCGCCGGCGGGCTGGCTACGGGCGTGGCGCGCGGATGAAGTTTGAGCAGGATGAAGTGGAGATCACCGGGGGGACCCGGCACGGGCGCACGCTCGGAGGGCCTGTGGCGATCCGGGTCGCCAACACCGAATGGCCGAAATGGGAGACGGTGATGTCACCCGATCCTGTCCCGGCCGCGGAGCTGGAGAACCTGGCCCGCAACGCCCCGCTGACCCGGCCGCGGCCCGGGCACGCCGATCTGGCCGGGATGCAGAAGTATGGCCACGATGATGCCCGCCCCGTGCTGGAGCGGGCCAGCGCGCGCGAGACCGCCGCGCGGGTCGCGCTGGGAGAGGTCGCGCGGCACTACCTCAGCCAGGCCTACGGCATCGAGGTGCTCAGCCATGTGGTCGCGATCGGGCCGGTGAGCGCCCCCGAGGGCACCTTGCCGGAGCCCTCCGACCGGGACCGGATCGATGAGGACCCGGTACGCTGCCTCGACCCGGCGGCCAGCGCGGCGATGGTGGCGGAAATCGATGCGGCCCGCAAGGACGGCGATACCCTCGGCGGGGTCGTGGAGGTGGTGGCCTACGGCCTGCCTCCCGGCCTCGGCAGCCACGTGCACTGGGACCGGCGGCTCGACGGGCTCCTCGCCGCGGCGCTCATGAGCATCCAGGCGATCAAGGGTGTGGAGGTGGGTGACGGGTTCACCACGGCGCGGCGGCGTGGTTCGCAGGCCCACGACGAGATGGAGCTGGCCGGGGGCGGGATCCGGCGGAGGACCAACCGGGCAGGCGGGATCGAGGGGGGCATGAGCACGGGAGAGGTACTGCGGGTACGGGCGGCGATGAAGCCCATCTCCACCGTGCCGCGGGCGCTGGCCACGGTCGATGTCCGCACCGGCGAGCCCGCCCGGGCCATCAACCAGCGCAGTGACGTGACGGCGGTCCCGGCCGCGGGAGTCGTGGCCGAGGCCATGGTCGCGCTGGTGCTGGCGGGCACCGCAGCGGAGAAGTTCGGGGGCGATTCCGTGGCCGAAGCCCACCGCAACTGGTCCGGCTACCTGAACTCGCTGGTGATGAAGTGACCGCGCCGGAACACCGCACCACGGATCACGGGCAGCCAGATCACGGGCAGCCAGACGGGCAGCCAGATCACGGGCAGCCGGCCGCGATCCTCATCGGCCCGCCCGGGGCGGGCAAGACCACCGTCGGTGCCCTCGTCGCCGACCGGCTCGGGCTGGATTTCGTCGATAACGACACGGTCATCGAGGAAGCTGCGGGCAAGCCGGTCAGCGACATCTTCGTCCAGGATGGCGAGGAGGCGTTCCGTGCGCTCGAGCGCACGGCCGCGGCCCGGCTGATCGCTGGCCACCCCGGCGTGCTGGCGCTCGGCGGCGGCGCCGTCCTGGACGCCGGCACCCGCGACCTGCTGGCCGGCCGCCGGGTGGTCTACCTGGAAACGGGGTTCGTTTCGGCGGTGCACCGGACGGGGCTCGACACCCCGCGCCCGCTGCTTTTCGGCAACCCGCGGGCCAGGATGAAGATCCTCCTGGAGGAGCGGCTCCCGGTCTATGCCTCGCTGGCCTGGCTCACGGTGCCCACGGACAACCGTGAGCCGGAGGACATCGCCGCGGAGATCGCCGCGCGGCTTGCGCCGGGCCGGGGGAACGGCCAGCCCGGCGGGGCGGACGGCCGGCCCGGCGGGGCGGACGGCCCGCCCGGCGGCGGCAACGGCCACGGGCCGGCGGTCCCGCCGCGGTGAGCGCGACCCGCATCCCGGTGGGCGGCGAGCATCCCTACGAAGTCGTCATCGGGACCGGCGTCCTCGGTGAGCTGTCCTCGCTCGTGGGGAAGCACGCAACGTCGGTCATGGTCATCTCACCCGAGGGCCTGGATGAGATCGCCTGGCCGGTGTGGCGCGCGCTCGGGGACGCGGGGTACGACGTGCACACCGCGCAGGTGCCGGCGGGCGAGGCCGCGAAAGACATCAGCGTCGCCGCTGCGCTCTGGTCGAAGCTGGCCGCCAGCCGGATCACCCGCAGTGACGTGATCGTCGGCGTGGGCGGCGGGGCGGCCACGGACCTGGCCGGCTTCGTGGCGGCCACCTGGCTGCGCGGGGTGCGGGTGGTCCTGGTGCCCACCACCCTGCTGGGGATGACCGACGCTGCCGTCGGCGGCAAGACCGCGGTGGACATCCCGGAGGGGAAGAACCTGGTCGGGGCGTTCCATCCGCCAGCCGGGGTCCTCGCCGACCTGACCGTGCTGGAGACGCTGCCACGCGCCGAGTACGTGAGCGGCCTGGCCGAGGTGATCAAGGCGGGGTTCATCGCCGACCCGGTGATCCTCGAGCTCATCGAGGAGGCCCCGGCGGAAGCCGTCATCCCGCACGGGCGGCAGGCCCGGGAGCTGGTCGAGCGGGCCGTGCGGATGAAGGCGGGCGTCGTCTCGGGAGACCTGCGGGAGGCGGGGCACCGGGAGATCCTCAACTACGGCCACACGCTCGGTCACGCGATCGAGCGTGTGGAGGGCTACCAGATCCGGCACGGGGAGGCGGTGGCCATCGGCATGGTGTTCGCCGCAGAAGTCGCCCGGCTGGAGGGCCGCCTGGACGCGGGGACCGCCGCGCGGCACCGCCGGGTGCTCAAGGCGGTCGGGCTGCCTACCGTGTACCGCGCCGATGTGTGGCCTGACCTGCGCGACGCCATGACAGTGGACAAGAAGGCCCGGGGGGCCCGGCTCCGCCTGGTCGTCCTTGACGGGCTCGCCCGGCCCGGCACGCTCGACGCGCCATCGGAGGACCTGCTGCGCCGGGCCTACCAGGAAGTGAGCGAACGGTGAAGCAGGTACTCGTGCTCAACGGACCCAACCTCGCCCAGCTGGGGTCGAGGGAGCCGGACGTGTACGGCACCCAGACGTTCGATGACCTGGTGGAGACCTGCCGGCTTACCGGGCGCGCGCTGGACCTGCACGTCGAGGTCCGGCAGACCGACGACGAGGCCGAGATGATCGCCTGGGTGCGGGAGGCGGCCGCGGCCCGGACGCCCCTGGTCCTCAACCCCGCCGCTTTCACGCACTACTCGTACGCGCTGCGTGACGCGCTAGCCATGCGCACCGCGCCGCTGGTGGAAGTGCACATGACCAACCCGGCCCGGCGTGAGGAATTCCGGCACACCTCTGTGGTGGCCGGCGTGGCCGACGGGACGGTGGCCGGCTTCGGCCTGATGTCCTACCAGCTCGCGCTCCAGGCCATCGCCGAGCTGGCCGCGGTCAGGACGGCTGCCGGGGAGGACACGGTGCCTGCGGACGCCACCCCGAGGCCCGCTGAGGGTTGACCCCCGGCAGGCGCCCGCTACTGTCAACATCACCTGAGCCGAACCGCATCCGGCTCGGCTGCCCCGCGAAAGGCCGGATATGCGCATCGGGATGCATCTCAACTACGCCGGCGGTTTCGCCGAGACGGTCACCGAGCTCGCCGACTACGAGAAAGCCGGGCTGGACATCGTGTTCGTGCCCGAGGCCTACAGCTACGACGCGGTGAGCCAGCTGGGGTTCATCGCGGCCAAGACCGGGCGGCTCGAGATCGCCTCGGGGATCTTCCAGCTGTACTCCCGGACTCCCGCGCTCACCGCGATGACCGCGGCCGGGCTCGACTACGTCTCCGGCGGGCGGTTCACGCTGGGCCTCGGCGCGTCCGGCCCGCAGGTGATCGAGGGATGGCACGGGGTGCCCTACGACGCCCCGATCGGCCGCACCCGGGAAGTGATCGAGATCTGCCGCAAGGTGTGGCGCCGGGAGCGGCTGGAGTACGCGGGGAAGTACTACACGATTCCGCTGCCGCCCGAGCAGGGCACCGGTCTGGGCAAGCCGCTGAAGCTGATCAACCATCCGGTCCGGGAACGGATCCCGATCATGGTCGCGGCGCTCGGGCCCAGGAACGTGGCGCTGGCCGCCGAGCTGGCCGAGGGCTGGCAGCCGATCTTCTTCTACCCGGAGAAGGCGGCCACGGCCTGGGCGGAACCGCTCGCCGCCGGCCAGGCCCGCCGCGACCCGTCGCTCGGCCCGCTGGACGTGGTGGCGTCCGCCCCGCTGGCCATCGGCCCGGACGTGTCCGGGTACCTGGACCTGGGCCGGCCGATGTTCGCGCTGTACATCGGCGGGATGGGCCCGCACCGGGACAAGGGCCACAACTTCTACTACGAGCTCGCGGTGCGGTTCGGGTTCGGGGAGGCGGCCGCCCGGATCCAGGATGAGTACCTGGCGGGACGGAAGCAGGAGGCCGCGGCCCTGGTGCCCGCCGAGTTGCTGGAGGGAACGTCCCTGATCGGGCCGGAAGGCCTCGTCGCGGAGCGGGTCGCGGCCATGAAGGAGGCCGGGGTGAGCACGCTCAACGTCACGCCGCTGGCCGGCACCCACGCCGAACGGGTCCGTCTCATCGAGCAGGTCCGCGACCTGAGCGCCTGACCCCGCCCGGAAACGATGCCCCGGCGCGCCTGCGTCCCCTCGGGCCTGCGTGATCATGGGTTCGCTGGTGCGTGCGCACCAGCGAACCCATGATCACAAAGCAGGAGTGGGTTTCACGAGGCCTGTGGGTTTTCCGGGGCCCGTCTCTGCCGGGGCCGGAGCGATGGGGCCTGTGGGTTTCCAGGGGCCTGTGGGATGAAGGGGCCGGGCCTGGGGCTTGCGAGACCGGCGGGCCCCGCAAGCCCCCGGGGTCAGACCGACTTCTGGTAGGCGCGGAAGGTCAGCACCGACAGGGCGGTGACCGCCACCGCGAGGGCGAGCAGCCCGCCGCCCTGGGTCAGGACCCGCCCCCAGTCCGGGCTGGCGCTCATCGCAGCCCGGGCCGCTTCCAGCGCCCAGTTGACCGGATTGCAGTCCGCGACGATCCGCATCCAGTGCGGCATCAGGGCCGGGGCCATGAACGCCGTGGACAGGAACGTCAGCGGCAGCAGCAGGAACACGCTGAGGCCGATGATGGTCTCCCGCTCCCGGGCCAGCATCCCGATGGTGTTGGACAGCGCGCTGAACACCACCGCGACCAGGGCCGACACCACCAGCAAGATGATCAGCCCGGCGGCGCCACCCGGATAGGCGGCGCCGGCGGCCAGGCCCAGCCCCACGATGATCAGCGACTGGATCACGGTGATGAGCGACTGCATGACGACCGAGGCGTTGATGATCGCCGAGCGGCGCAGCGGCAGGACCAGGAACCGGTCCATGATGCCCTGGTTAATCTCCTCAAGCACCGTCATGCCGCTCCACATGCTGGTCGACAGGGCGCTCATCACGACGACACCCGGCACCAGGTAGTCGAGGTAGGACGGCGCGCCGAACCCGGGCAGCTCGGCCACCTTGCGGAACAGCGAACCGAACAGGAACAGCCAGATCGCGGGCTGGATGATCTGGATGATGAGGTAGGCGGGCTGGCGGAGCAGCGCCTTCAGCTGGCGCTGGGTCATCCAGGTGGTGTGCGCGGCGATGGTGGTCATCGGGTTCCTCCGGACGGGGTCGTGGCGGGCTGGCTGGCGTCCGGGGCCGGCTGCTCGGCCTCGGCGAACCGCCGCCCCGCGTAGCGCAGGTACACGTCGTCGAGGGTGGGACGGGCGGCGGTGATCCCGTGCACCGCGATCCCGGCCCGTTCCAGCGCGATCAGCAGCGCGGGCACGGCCGTGGCCCCGTCGTCTGCCCGGGCGCTCAGCAGGTTCCCGGTCACGCTCACCTCGCGCACCTCCGGGACCTGGCTCAGGGCCGTGTCCAGGTGGGCCGGGTCCCCGGGCACCGCGAGCTCGACGTGCACGGTGTCGCCGCGCAGCCGGGCCTTCAGCTCGTCCGGGCTGCCCGCCGCGACTACCCTGCCGCGCTCGACGATGGCCAGCTGGCTGGCCAGCCGGTCGGCCTCCTCCAGGTAGTGCGTGGTCAGCAGGATCGTGAGGCCCTCGCCGGCGGACAGCCGGGCGATCTCGTCCCACATCGCGGAGCGTGACTCCGGGTCCAGGCCCGCGGTGGGCTCGTCGAGGAACAGCACCTCCGGCCGGTGGATCAGCCCCATCGCCACGTCGAGCCGGCGCTGCATGCCGCCCGAGTAGGTCCGGACCATCCGGTCCGCGGCGTCGGCCAGGTCGAACCGGGCCAGCAGCTCGTCGGCCCGCCGCCCCAGCTCCCGGCCGCGCAGGCCCTGGATGCGCCCGGACAGCGCCAGGTTCTCCCGGCCGGTGGCGGTCGGGTCGGCCCCCGACCGCTGGGCGACCACGCCGATGGCGCGGCGCACCGCGGCGGCCCGGGCGCGCACGTCCAGCCCGGCCACGCTGGCCGACCCGGAATCGGCCTGGGCCAGCGTGGTCAGGATCTTCACGGTGGTGGATTTGCCCGCCCCGTTGGGGCCGAGCAGGCCGAAGACGGTGCCCTCCTGGACGGTGAAGCTCAGCCCGTCGAGGGCGCGGATCCCCTTGGGATAGGTCTTGACGAGATCACGGGCCTCGATGGCGAGGGCCCGGCGGGGCGTGGTGCGGGCCGGGCCCGCATCCTGCGCCTGGGTGCTCATAACGTGTTCCTCCGCGTCGGGTCGGTTGGCTGAACCGGCCCGCGGGGAACTCAGCGAGTATCCTTGAGCTGCAACAACCCGATCGGATCTCGTTCCCGCGGGATCGGTTCGAGGATCGGCCCCTGGTCAGGTGTTCCCGCACCTTGCCGGGGGCCGGCTCGCGTCGTGGGGCAGTTCAGCGGCCCCCTTCCCCGCCGGGGCTGGGGCCAGGCTCGCCGGCGGCGTCCCCGGCAGCGGCGTCCCCGGCAGCATGCCGTCCCGCCGCGCCCGCGGCGCCTTCTTCCCCCGGCCCGGGCCGGCCCGCCGCCTCGTAGAGTTCTGGCGCCATGCCGTCCGGGAATTCCCCGGTCCGGGTCCAGTGGTCCCACTCCTTCATCAGGGGGAAAGAGCCCTCCCGGAGCTCTTGCACCAGGCCCCGCACCCAGGCCAGCTCCGCTTCCTGCACGGCCATGTGGTACTCGTTCTCGAGCAGGAACAGGCGGGGAAGCCAGGGGAGCTGGGCGAGCTCGGCCCGTTCCTGCGCCAGCGCCTTCTCCAGCGCCTCGATCCGGTGCTCGAGCACGTCACGCACCTGTGCCGGGGGCAGCACCGCCATCTCGGCGAGAGCCGCCTCGAACTGCGGGTACTCCTTGACCGGGGTGCCGAGCAGTTCGGTGAGCCAGTCCTCCAGCTCCGCGCGGCCCTCGTCGGTGAGGCCGTACACGGTGCGCTCGGGACGCCGGCCCTCGCGGCGGGCCTCCACGGCCTGGATGAGGCCGTGCTTGGCCAGGTTGTCCACCACGGTGTACAGGGAGCCGTAGTTCAGCTTGATGCTGCGCTCCTTGCCCTGGGCGCGCATGGTCGCAGCCATCTCGTACGGATGCATCGGCCGCTCGCGGAGCGAGGACAGCACAGCGAGAGCCAGGGGATTGGACACCCTCCGCCGCTTGCCGGCCATGGTGACCACCCTCCTCTCCGTCTCCGTATATCCGTAGCCGAGTATATGAGGGTGGGCGGCAGACTGCAAGCGTTATATCTCGAACTATTCGTCCGCCCCGCTCCCGGAGCGGCCCCGGGACAGGCGGGACGGCGCCGGGACCGGGGGCTATCCCGGCCCCATCGGCCGGGATGGCCAGGGTCTGGCCGGCCTGGCCAGACCGAGGAAGCGCCGCACGTCCTCCGCGTCGGCTTCCAGGGCCCGCTGGTACTCGGGGCTCACGCGTTCCAGCAGGCTCAGCGAGACCTGGTCACCTGACAGGGCCCAGGTGCCAACTGCCCGGCCACCCGCCAGGGCGAAGGAGCGGAACATGCCGCCGCGGACGATTTCCGGCTCGTGCCGGCCCAGTACCGGCACGCGGGATTGCCAGCCGTGCAGGAGCGGATCGAATACGCCCAGCAGCCGGGGCGGAGGGAGCGCTGGCCCCGGTCCGAAGTAGGTGTGACTGCTGCCGCGCGCCGGGCGGGGGCTGCCGGCCGGGCCTGGGGTGTCCGCCGGGTCGCGGGGCGCCAGCCGGACCAGCCCGTCTTCGCCCTCGATCAGCTCGTCCCCGATGTCCCGCAGGCCCCGGCGCGCCTCCCGCAACGGCAGGCCGGCCCACTTCGCCAGGTCCCGCTCGGTGGCCGGGGCGTGCCCGGCCAGATAACGGCGGGCCAGCCAGCCCAGGGCGGCATCCCGGTCGGGCGCGGCGGGCGGCAGGCCCAGCCAGTCCCGGGCCAGCACATGGGCATGCTGCTTGCCGACCATTGGCCCGCGCACCGAGATCCCCCGCAGCGACGTCAGGAACAGCAGGAACACCAGCGCCTGTCCCTGCGTCCGGACCCCGGCGGCCTGCAGGCGCCCGGCGAGCTGCCCGCGGGTCAGCGGGCCGTCGGTAGTGAGGAACCGCTCGATCAGCCCGGCGGCGCGGTCGGCTTCCGCGGGCGTGATGCCCTCCTGGGCGAGACGGCGGGCGCAGGCCGCCTCCAGCGGCGGGGTGGTGAGCCGGTGCAGCGGCCAGTAGTCCTCGCTGCGCACCAGGTGCAGGGTGCCGCGATTCAGCCAGCTGATTACCAGCGAACGGTCCACCGTGAGCGCGTGATCGATGTCCGCCGCGGACACTCCCCGGCTGCGCGCCCGGACAGCCAGCCTGGCCCCGCGTGGGTCCTGGCCCTGGATGGCCAGCAATCGCCCGGCGACCTGTTCGGCGCGGCGCGCAGGCGGGCCGGACAGCAGCTGGGCGGCGGCCCGCTCCGCGCTGATTGCCGCCTGGCCGGCGGCCTGGGCGGCAGTAGGGCCGTCTCCTCCCGCGGCGGCGGAAGCCGGGGCAGGTGAGTTCGTCATCTTGCGATCCTGCCACCTGGCACCGACACGGCCCGCCCGGCGCGGGCTCGTGACCCGGACCCCGCCTCGCCGCGAGGCCGCCGGTGCGCGTGCGGAAGGATGATCACATGACCGCACCAGTCAGCCCGGTCGAGGTCCGGGCGGCGCGTGCCTCCGACGAGGCGCAACTGGCCCGCCTGGACAGGATCTCGTGGTCGCCGCTGAGCGGGTTCCCGTCGGTGATCCAGCAGGCGGGATCGGTCTTCTTCCTGACCGAGAGCCCGCCGCAAGCTTTCCTGGTCGCTGAGATCGACGGCGTGGTGGTCGGGTACATCCGGCTTGGATCACCGTCGCCGCTGCCCGAGAACGCCCATGTGATCTCGGTGCTGGGGCTCGCGGTGGCGCCGGAGGCGCGGCGCAGGGGGGTGGCCACGGCGCTGCTGAGGGCGGCGGAGGAACGGGCCCGGGAGCGTGGCGCACGCAAGCTGAGCCTGCGGACCTTCAGCACCAACCCGCAGGCGATCCGGCTGTATACCAGGTTCGGTTTCGAGCGCGAGGGGCTACTGCGGGCCGAATTCCTGATCGAGGGCCACTACGTCGATGACCTGCTGCTGGCCAAGTACCTGACCGGCCGGCCCGCGGAAGGTACCGCAGGCTAGCGATTATCAGGCCAGCAATCACCAGGGCAGTGCTTACCAGGGCAGTGCTTACCAGGGCAGTGCTTACCAGGGCAGTGATTACCAGGGCGGGGCCCGGCCTCGTCGAAAACGCCACCCGTGGGGCCATACTCGCCCAGCGTGGCGAGCCGATGGCGATCGCTGTCCGGTCCCGGCTGCGGGGTCTTGTCGCGGCTGGCCGATCCCGGGGGCGGCCGGCTCCGCCAGCAGGACCTCGCAGACTCGATGGGGCGGGTGGGCTGGTGTCCCCGTACGTGCGCACGGTGAGGCCCGACTCGGGCCTGCTGCCGATCCACGCCGGCGCACGCCTGGGGTTGACGGATAGATTCCAGGTATGGCGGAGGCGCATTCTTCGGCCGCTGGGCCCGGGCCGGCGCAGACGGCCGAGATTATCTATGGACCAGCCGTCGAGGATACTGTGCTGGCGGCCGGGATTGCCGATGAGCGGTTCGATCCTGAGTCGCTGGAGGCGGCTATCCGCCAGACGCTGGCGGCCTGGGTCACTGCGGTGGGGGAAGATGCCACGGCTTCGGAGGAGGATGACAGCTCATTGGTCGCACCAGCGCTGCTGCGACCTGGCGGTCCGGGCGCGCGAACCCGGCTGGTTGTGCGTGAGCCGCAGATCGGCGCGATCCAGTTCTGGCGCCTGGAGGCGGATGCTGCGCCGCCGTTGGCCCGGCTCATCGTCACGGTCCACGGCCGCCGCTGCATCCGGGACCGCGACACCGGCGAGCCGGTGTCGGGCGATCTCGAGGTCATGACCTGGTTTCACCAGTTCTGGGACATGGTCGGCGACGGGCCGGCGATGCGGCCTTGGCATCTGGAGGCCCGTGTCGGCAGGGATAGCCGGGACTATGCCGACGCCATGGGCTCCACCTTCACGACCAGGCGGGAAACCGTGCAGGAGTGCAGGGAGCGCACTGCAGTCGGGCCGCAGTCAGACGAGCCCGGGTCCGCGGCACCTGGCGGGCAAAGCCCGGCGCGGCGCTTCAGGCTCAGCTGCGGCTTCTTCGAACACGCCGCGTACACCGGCGGGGATGTCGAGATTACCGTCCGGCTCACGGCCACCCCGTCCTGGAACGATGCAGTCCAGCTCGTGCTCCCAGCGATCTACACCCGCCTGACCAGGTCCACCGGCCAAAGTGCCTGGCAGCCGACGATCGCCAGCCTCAGCGTCCTGGAGTTGCTCAACTGAGCCGGGGAACGTGATCCGTCACGTCGGTGACTGCCAGCGGCCCAGGATGTCACCCTCACCGTTGCTGATCGCTCCGCGGCCGCAGCCGCCCAGCGGTGACTGGTCGAGCGCCAGCCCTCCGGCGGCGCCGTAACCGTCCGTCTCACCCCGGCGGGGCAGGCCGTGCTGGCCGAGGCGGTGCCGGTCCACGCGGCCGCGGGTCCGCCGTCACCTGCTCAGCAGGCTGACCGCTGAGCAGCAGCGGGCCATCGTTGGCTTGGCCCAGGGTGAGTATTACCGCCGTGAATGGCACCCGCCACCGTTAATGATTCCTAATCGCAATTCGAATATGCTACCGAAAATTTTATTTATGTGGTATTGTAATAGGAGTTATCGGCTATTGTCCGCGGCGTGGAAACCAGTGATCTGCCCAGCCAGACCGCCCTGCTCGCCGCTGCGGCCCGGGCCGCCCATCTCGTCGTGGACCGCGAGCCTGTCATCTTCGCCGATGAGTTGGCCGCCATCCTGCTCGGCGAACAGGCCGAGGAGTTCATCGCCTATCACCGGCTGCACGGCACGCACCTGGTGCTTTCCAGCGCCCGGACCCAGGCGGTCTGCCGGAGCCGGTTCACCGAAGACCACCTGGCCGCCCGCGTCCGCGGTGGCATGCGCCAGTACGTGATCCTCGGCGCGGGCCTTGACTCGTTCGCCTACCGAACTGAGTTGGCGGCTGGCCCGGAGCTCGCTGGCCCGACCCTGGTCCGGGTCTTCGAGGTCGACCACCCCGCTACCCAGCAGTGGAAACGTGAGCGGCTCGCAGCGGCCGGGATACCCGTGCCGGACCACGTGAGCTTCGTGCCCATGGATTTCGAGCGCGACTCCCTCGCCGGCCGCCTCTGCCAGGCCGGGTTCGACCCGTCCCGGCCGGCCCTGATCAGCTGGCTCGGCGTGACCATGTACCTCACCTATGGCGCGATCAGCCAGGCCCTGGCGGAGGTCGGCGAGTTCGCGCCCGGTACCCAGCTCATCACCGACTACATACTGCCCGCAGGCCTGCGGGACGAGATCGGCCAGACGTACGCCGACCTGGTGGCGCCCGCAGCCGCAGAGTGGGGCGAGCCGTGGCTGACGCTTCTTTCCCCTGACGGCATGTCGGCCCTGCTTGATGGACACGGGTTCGGTGCCGTCGAGCACGTCCGCCAGCGCGACTCGATCCCGGCCGCGCTGTGGGACCGCACCGACTCGCTCCGCCCTGCCGCCCTGTCCGTCCTGGCCCGCGCCACCATCCCGCAGCCCGCCTAACCACGGCCGCCCAGTCCCGCCCCCCTGGGCAACTCTTCCCGCGAGACGTGCGCCTGCTGGGGCGATTTGCCCGATTCCCGCGCACGGAACACGGGAAGAGTGGCCCACGGCCGGGCTGCCCGAAGAGTGGCCCACGGCCGGGCTGCCCGAAGAGTGGCCCACGGCGCGCGGGCTGCCCGAAGAGTGGCCCACGGCCGGGCTGCCCGAAGAGTGGCCCACGGCGCCGGGCCGCCTGAAGAGTGGCCCAGGGGGGCGGGCCGCCCGGGGGTGGGTGCGGGGGCGGTGGCGCGGTTACAGTCGGGGCATGCCTGATCTCCAGCTGGGCCGGCGGGAACGGCTGCGCCCGGCCCTGACCGCGCTCGGCGCGGACGCCGCGCTGATCACCAGCCTGGCCAACGTGCGGTACCTGACCGGCCTGGCCAGTTCCAACGCGGCGCTGCTGCTGCCCGCCGCGCCTTCTGGTGCCGGCCCGGCCGCTGCGGGTGCCGGTCCGGCCACCGCCCCCGGCGCCGTCCCGGTCCTCGCCACGGATTCCCGCTACGCCGGCACCGCCCGCCAGGCCTGCCCCGACCTCGAGATCCTGATCGAGCGCGCGATCGAGCCGGCGCTGGCCCGCGTAGCGGCCGGGCTGGGCGTGCGAAGGCTCGCCTTCGAGGCCCATGAGATGACCGTGGAACGCTACCGGGCCTTCGCCGCCCAGGTTCCCGGGACCGAGCTAGTCCCGCTGGGCCGGGCCGTTGAGGAGATAAGGATGGCCAAGGATGAACAGGAGATCGCGCTGCTCGCCCGGGCCTGCGACATCACCTCGCGCGCGTTCGAGCAGGTCGTTCCCCTGATCCGGCCCGGCGTGACCGAGCGCGAGCTGGCCATCTCGCTGGAGCGCGCCATGACCGACCTGGGCGCAGACGGGCTGGCTTTCGACACGATCGTGGCGAGCGGCCCGAACGGGGCCATCCCGCACCACGAGCCATCCGGCCGCCCGTTCGCGGCCGGTGACCTGATCACGATCGACTGCGGCGCGCGGTACCAGGGGTACCACGCGGACATGACCCGCACGGTCGTGCTCGGCGAGCCCGCCGCCTGGCAGCAAACCATCTACGCGCTGGTCGCCGCGGCCCAGGCGGCCGGGATCGAGGCGGCCGTGCCCGGCGCCGACGTGCGGGCCGTGGACGCGGCGGCCCGCGACCTGATCGCGCAGGCCGGCCACGGCGAGCATTTCCAGCACGGGCTGGGCCACGGTGTGGGCCTGGAGATCCACGAGGCTCCGATCATGGGGTACGGCAGGACGGGTACACTCGGGGACCGGGTCCCCATCACCGTCGAACCCGGGATCTATCTCCCCGGGCAAGGCGGCGTCAGGATCGAGGACACCCTGGTGGTGCGCGCCGGCACGGGGACGGCGGCACCGCAGGAGCTACTCACCACTACCACCCGGGAACTGCTCGTCCTGTAGCCGGCCATCGGCGGCGGGGCGGGCGCCCGCACGCAGGAGACACGCAGACGTGGCCACCACGAACGACCTCAAGAACGGCATGACGCTGAACATCGACGGCCAGCTCTGGAACATCGTCAACTTCCAGCACGTCAAGCCCGGCAAGGGCGGCGCTTTCGTGCGCACCCGGCTGAAGAACATCATGTCCGGCAAGGTCGTCGACCGGACCTTCAACGCCGGCGTCAAAGTTGACGTGGCCAGCGTCAACCGGCGCGAGATGCAGTACCTCTACCGTGAGGGCGACGACTTCGTCTTCATGGACACCCAGGATTACGACCAGCCGCGCATCCCGCGGCAGACCGTGGGCAACGCCGCGGACTACCTGCTCGAGGAGCAGACCGCGACGGTCGCGTTCAACGACGGGACCCCGCTGTACGTGGAGCTCCCCGCCTCGGTGGAGCTGACCGTCAGCCAGACCGACCCGGGCGTCCAGGGGGACCGGTCCACCGGCGGCACCAAGCCCGCCACGCTGGAAACCGGCGCGCAGATCAGCGTGCCCCTGTTCATCACCACAGGCGAAAAGGTGAAGGTGGACACCCGTACGGGCGACTACCTCGGCCGCGCGTGACCCGGCCGCCCGGATTCCCCGCACCCGGCGATCCAGCGAAGCGGTTCCGTGGCCGCCCGCAGTAAGGCCCGCAAACGGGCCCTGGACATCCTGTTCGAGGCCGAGGTCCGCGGCGAGCCAGTCCTGGACATGCTGGAGCAGCGCATCATCCAGGCCAGCCCACCGGTGAGCGAGTACGCGGCAGAACTGGTCCGGGGCGTCCAGGTGCACCGCGAGCGCATCGACCAGCTGCTGGAAGAGCATGCCGAGGGGTGGACGCTGGAGCGGATGCCGATCGTGGACCGCAACGTCCTGCGCATCGGCCTCTACGAGATGTTCTGGGGAGACGACGTCCCGGACGGGGTGGCGATCAGCGAGGCGGTTCTGCTGGCCCGCGACCTGTCTACCGACGCGTCGCCCGCGTTCGTCAACGGCCTGCTGGCCCACCTGCTGGAACTGAAGCCGACGCTGATCACCTGACGGCCGCGGCTCCGGCGGGAACCGTCACGCCGGGGTGAACTGCACCCGGAGGCCGTGCTTGCGGAGGACGGACCAGAACCACAGCGCCGAGGCACCGATGCCCGCCAGGGTCCCGGCGACCGTGGCGACGGTCGAGAGCATGAGGAACGTGCTGGCCGGCTCGGTCCACATCATCACGCCCAGGCCCGCGGTGAGGATCAGGAAGATGCCCGCCCAGAGCCAGGTCGCGCCCTGGAAGAAGCGCTGCAGTCCCGGGTGGTGGGCCGGATGGCGCAGTGCCACCACCTCGGCGGCGAGCCTGGCCACGATCGGGTTGGGGCCCCGGGCGGTCCGCGCGAACAGGATGAACATAGCCGCGTAACCCAGCGGGAACTGCAGCAGGAAGATCCAGAACACGCCGGTGGCCAGGACCACCACGGTCTGCAGGGTGAGCACGATGGCCGAGATCGTCAGCAGGCTGGGCACCGACCCGCAGGCGATCTTGCGGATCACCGCCGTGAGCCAGATCGCCACCACGCCGGCGATGAGCCCCACGTTCCGGCCACCTAGCCAGGCGCCCAGGAAGTAGGCGGCGAGCGGAAGACCAAGGGACTCGCTCAGGCTCAACCCCGTGCAGCGAATGAGTCGCAGCGGGCGGGGGAGCTCCAGATGCTCGACCATGGGGGAGAGCCTAGGCGGTGAGTCTCATGAGTGAGACCCGTTTGGATATGGATGACCATTCGCAGAGGTTCTGCTGAGCAAAACTGCAAGTAAACGTATTGCTGCCGCATCCGGAGACCGGCTCAGGTATGTATCCGGAGGCAGGCTCAATTTTGGCGCGTACCTCGTGGACCGTCATGTCAGCGCTGACCTCCAGCCCGCAGAGCCCCCGGCCCCGTGCCGGGGCCCGGCCGCCCAGTGCCGCCCCGCGAAGCAGGTGGTACGCACCGCCTGCCCGGCAGATCCGCCCCAGCGCACCCACCCGTCCAGCCTTCAGGCGGCGGCGCGCCCGCACCGCTCCGCGACGCGGGGCACTGGCCTATGTATTGCCCAGCGAAGGGACTGGTAATCGCGGAATCCGCAGCGTGGGAGGGTGAATTTCGGCCAGTCACAAGGGGCTTCCGGCCCGTGCCGGGAAGCGGCACGCGATCTGCGGGGGCTGCGTGGTAAGTAACGCGCAGTAAGCCGCGCGGTAGGCACGGTAACAAACCTGGAGCATTCCTCAAGGGATCTCTCAGGTTTTGCCCAGCGGCGCCGGGCGGACACCGGGTTCAGGGTCGTGGGAACGCGGGGGATTGTCGTGGCCGCGCACTACATTGGGACCCGACCGTGAGCGAGGAGGGGCCGTGGCCAGCGAGCGTCGTGGCGGAGGGCTGGAGGTGCCGCCGGGGACGGGCACGCCGGACGGGACGGGCACCCCGGACGGGACGGGACCGGCGCCGCGGTGGAACCGGTACGAGGACGCGCGCACGGCCGTCATCCGGGAGGTGCTGCGGGCCGTCGTGACCGGGCTGGTCGCCGAGACCGGCCGGCCGCAGCTGGACATCGTGGACGCCGGCGGCGGTACTGGCGGGTCCGCGGTGCCCCTGGCCGGGCAGGGGCACACGGTGACCGTGATCGACCCGAGCCCTGACTCGCTGGCTGCCGCGCAGCGCCGGGCCGCAGAGATGAGCGTGCGGCTGCGGGCGGTCCAGGGGGACGTCGGCGACCTGGCCGCCGTCATCGGGGAACAAGGTGCCGACCTGGTGCTCTGCCACAGCGTGCTGGAGTACGTGGACTCACCGGCGGCCGCCATGGGCACCGTGGCCAGCGTGCTGCGGCCAGGGGGCGCGGTGAGCGTGCTGGCCGCCAGCGCGGTCGCGGCGGTCATCCACCGGGCCCTGGCCGGGCGTTTCGATGAGGCCCGGCGGCTGCTGGCCGCGGTCGGCGGCCCGGCGGCCCCGGATGACGGCCGGGCCGGGGGCGGGCCGCGCCGCTTCACCCTGGCCGAGGTGACCGGCCTGATCGAGGGCGCCGGGCTGAGGCCTGGCGCCGCGCACGGCATCCGGGTGTTCGCCGACCTGGTGCCGGGTTCGTTCGCGGACGTGGACCCCGGGGCAGCGGACGCGCTGCTGGCCCTGGAGCAGGCCGCCTCCACCCACCCGGCCTTCCACGACTTCGCCACCCAGTTCCACGTGCTCGGGTACCGATGAGCCGCGGCGGCCCGGACCGCGAGCAGGACGGCGGCTGCCCCATCCTGCACGTGGACATGGACGCCTTCTACGCGAGCGTCGAGATCCGCGACCGCCCCGACCTGGCCGGGCGCCCCGTGATCGTGGGTGCGACCGCCAGCCGCGGCGTGGTCCTCTCCGCGTCCTACGAGGCGCGGGCGTTCGGGGTGGCTTCGGCCATGCCGGTTACGCGGGCCCGGCGGCTGTGCCCGCAGGCCGTGTTCATCCCGCCCCGGCATCACGCCTACGCCGCCGTGTCCAAGGAAGTCATGGAGGTCTTCCGGTCCGTCACTCCCGAGGTAGAGCCGCTCGCGCTGGACGAGGCGTTCCTCGACGTGTCCGGGGCCATCCGGCGGCTCGGGCGGCCCGCCCGGATCGGGGCGCTGATCCGGGCCACGATCGCCGAGCAGCAGGGCATAACCTGCTCAGTCGGGGTGGCCCCGTCCAAGTTCATCGCCAAGCTCGCGTCCACCCGGTCCAAGCCGGACGGGCTGCTCGTCGTGCCCGCCGACGGTGTCCTGGAGTTCCTGCACCCGCTGCCGGTAGCGGCGCTGTGGGGCGTGGGCGAGCAGACCGGGCAGGTGCTGGCCCGGCTCGGGCTGCGCACAGTGCGGGACATCGCGGAGATCCCGGTCGGCACCCTGCAACGGGAACTGGGGGCCTCGCTGGGCGCCCACCTGGCCGCGCTGGCCTGGGGGCAGGACGACCGCCCGGTCGTGACCAGCGCCCCGGAGAAGAGCATCGGCGCGGAGGAGACGTTCGCCAGCGACATCGACGACCCGGAGGTGATCCGCCGCGAACTGCTCCGCCTGTCGGGGAGGACCGCGCGCGGCCTCCGCTCGGCCGGGGCCCTGGCCCGGACAGTGGTGATCAAACTCCGGCTGGCCAACTTCACCACGATCACCCGGTCACGGACGCTGCCTGAGCCCACCGACGTGGCCCGCACCATCTACGCCACCGCCTGTGCCCTGTACGCAGCGGCGGGGCTGGACTCCCGCGCCCGGCTCCGGCTGGTCGGGGTGCGCGCGAGTGGACTGGTGCCTGCCTCCAGGGCCGCCACCCAGCTGGCGTTCGGGGAAAGGCCGGCCGGCTGGCGCGATGCCGAGCGTGCCCTGGACCGGATCAGCGGGCGGTTCGGCGCCGATACGGTCCGGCCCGCCGCCCTGGTGACCGGGGACCCGGATGAGCCGTCCCGCCGTCCGGGCGGGGCAGCGCCCCGTCCGGGTACGGAGCCCGGTCCGCACCCTCCGCCAGGATCCGGTGCCCGGGCGAGGTGGTCTGGCCCCGGGGGGCGGGATCCGGCGCACGGGTGAGGTGATCCAGCTCACTGCCGGCCGGATCGGCATCCCGGGCAGCAGCCGGATCGGGGCACCGCAAGCCCGCCAAACTATCCCGGCGGCCCTCCGGGCAAGGCTGATATACTCACCCTTACTCGGATCTAATTCGAATTTACGTTTGGCTGATGTCCGGCTTGCCGGGCAGGTGGCCGCGGCAGGCGCCAGAGGAGGTCCAGGGTGCAGGCAGTGGCCGGAATTCCTTTACCCTCCCACTACCCTTCCACCCAGTGCGGCCGGACTCGTATTCTGGAAGAAGAACCCTGGACCGTGAGATGAACTCATCGCACCCGTCCCCGCGCGCGAGGTTTCATGGGAGGCGCCGTGCCGCTGTCTGAGCACGAGCAGCGTCAGCTCGATCAGATCGAGCGTGCGCTCTATGCCGAGGATCCGAAGTTCGCGCAGGCGGTGCGCGCGAAGGATCCGCGGGTGCACTACAAGCGCCGGGTGGTTGAGGCGGCGATCGGCTTCCTGCTCGGTGTGGGCCTCCTGCTGGCCGGCGTCATCTCCAAGCTGACCCTGGTCGGCGTGGCGGGCTTCGTGGTCATGCTGGCCTGCTCGATGTGGGCCCTGTCCAGCTGGCGGCACATGTCCGGTGGCTCGGCCGGGCGGCCTGGCCCCGCCCGCGAACGGCGGATGCGGCCTGCGGCGAGTTCCCGTTCCCGGTTCATGGAACGGCTCGAGGAGCGCTGGCGCCGTCGCCAGGAGCGGGACCGGTAAGCGCGGCTTCGCCGGCCAGCGGCGCTCAGGCGGTTACGCCTGGGTGCACCCAGGTCAGGTGGCTCGCGCCTTGCGGCCGGCCTGCGGTCCGCGGTGGGACCAGGCGCCCGTCCGGTGCGCCGCCAGGTCCATCCAGCTGAACACGTCCAGCCCGTGCTGCGCGGCCGAACGTACCGGGCGCAGGGATGAAGGCGGCAGCAGCCGGGCCCGCCACCGCCGCATCCGGCTGGAGCGCGCGGCCACGTCACGGCGGACCAGGTCGGCGTCGGCCCGCAGCGTCGCCGAATCCGCAGGGTCCCGGGCGTACCGGGCCCGCTCCGTGGCGTGCACGATCCGGCCCAGCCCGGCCGCCGCCTCCGGGCTCAGCCGCACCGTCCTGGTCAGCTTGGCGCCGAGGGCCCGCGGAGACTCGCTCGCGGACCAGGGAACCCGGTAGTCGGTCAGGTCGTCCAGCAGTTCCAGCCACGCCGCCTGGGCCCGATTCCTGTCATCTCTCGCCGCCCGTGACCAGCGGCGCCGCCGGGTCAGCGACCTGGCCAGGCGGGGCATGATCAGCAGGAAGGCGATCACGGCCGCGGCGATCAGCCAGATGGCCGCCGAATGAGCGGTCGTGGCGCCCCCGCTGGCTCCGGTGGCACCGAGGCGGTTCAGCTTGGCCAGCGCCCCGGATTGTCCCGGCGTCACCCCTACCGCCGGGACAGAAGCTGCCGGGGTCGGCACGCCCCCGCCCCCGTCGGGGGCGGTGCGCAGCAGCGGCAGAGTGTAGGCGGGCTGGCGGGCGGTGGCCTGGCCGTCCGACCCCGAGGGGGTGGGCTCGAACCGGAGCCAGCCAGCGCCCTGGAAGTAGAGTTCCGGCCATGCGTGGGCGTCGCTGGTCCGGACATCCCAGCGGCCATGCCCGATCGGCGAGCCTGCGGTGTACCCCACCGCCACCCGGGACGGGATACCGAGCAGCCGGGCCAGCACGGCCATCGCGAAGGCGAACTGCTGGCAGTAGCCCCGCCGGTCCTTGGTCAGGAAGTTGATCAGGGCCTGGGCCGTGTCCGGCTCGCGCACGTTGAGGCTGTAGGTGAAATGGCCGGACTGGGCGAACCAGCGCTGCAGGGCCACGGCCTTGCCGTAGGGGGTGGTCTGCTTCTGGGTGATCTGCCCGGCAAGCTTGTCGAGCGACGTGAAGACCGGCGGGTAGTCCGTGTAGCTGGTCTCGATGCTGTCCGGGATGGCGCCGGCCCGCTCCAGCTGGCCCGCGGTGGGGGAGACCTCGCGGCTGGTCACCGTGTAGCTGAGGCCGGCGAGGCGCTGGGCCGAGAACATGGTGAGAGTGCGCGGGTCGCTACGCCAGTCCCCGCCGACGCTGACGCTGCGGGCCGGGTAGGGCAGCGGGAGGAAGCTGGCCGTGCGCGGCCCGGCGATCAGCGCCTTGCCCAGGCTGATCTTCGTGCTCTCCGTCACCGCGGTGGTGCTGCGGCTCAGCCCCGGCGTGGCGGGCAGCTTCCCGTCGTGCACGTCCTCGCCGGCGGTGGGGGCCAGTGTCCAGTTGCTGGAGGTGAGGTTGCTCAGCACGTACACCTGAAGGTATTGCGGGTCCGGGTCGGCCGTCCGGTAGGTGAGCACGTGCCGGGGCTCCTGGAGGTGCAGGTCCTCGTTCATCTGCACCACCGGATTGGGCAGCGCGACCGGCTGCCCGCCGCCGCCCCCGCCCGAGAAGAGCTTGTGATTGCGCAGCCCGGGCACGAGCAGGGGGACGAAAAGGGCGATCACCACGGCCGCCAGCCCGATCCGGCGGCCGGCCGCGGCAAGCTCCCTGGTGTTCGGGGTGCCCCGCTGTGCCACCGCGGGATCCTGGCCGCGGTGCCACAGGGTGACCAGCCGTCCCCACAGCCGCAGCCGGTCCCGGGCGTCCACGGCCAGCATGGCCAGGTAGCCGGCCATGCCCACGACGAACACGAGCATGGCCCCGAACACCCCCTCGTGCGCGCTGGTGGTGAGGGGCACGCAGAACAGCACCAGCAACGGCAGCCCGGCCACGGCCGGCCGGCGCAGCCGCACCGCGAGCAGGTCGGTGGCGATCGCCGCGAGGCCGATGCCGAGCACGGTCAGGAGCAGGATCCCGGGGCTGGCCGGGGCGGGCGGCGCGAACCTCGCGGTCCCGTCCAGCCCCTGCCGGGCCAGCGACCACAGGTGGTACAGGGAGGCGCCCGTCGGGATGATCCCCCCTGGCGAGTGCGCGCTGGAGAACAGCACGTTCACGTACAGCAGCAGCGCGATCAGCCCGGCGGGGGCGCACAGCGCCCACGGGAGAACCCGCAGCCGGGTCAGCGCCCCGGCCAGGGCGACCATGGTGACGGCTCCGGCGCCCTCCCAGAACCACAGCCAGCCCGACACCAGCGGGTAGAGGGACAAAGACGCCGCGATCACGGCCAGCGCCGCGGCGACGGTGAGGCGCTGGCTCACCGGCCGGCCCCGGCCCGGAAGCTGCCCTGCTCGTGGCCGGGCGCGCCGAGCAGCCCCTGGGAGGCGCGTAGCCGTTCCCAGGCCACGGTCAGCGGGGTGTCGGCGGTGACCGTGGTAACCCGCCAGCCCGCCGCGCGGAGGATGGCCGTGCGGGACGTCCGTCTCGCCCGCCGCGCCGTCGTCCGCCCCGGCGGCCGGCCCAGGTGGAGACCGCGAGAAGCAGGGCCATCGCCGGTCCGGAGTCCCGGCGGCCCGCGGCGAGCCTGCTCGCTTCCTGCGGCGACAGCCGCCCGGCCACCACGACGAACAGCCCGCCGGTCCCGCCGGGCGTGAGGTCCATGCCGCGGGCCAGCCCCGACCCGCTGGACTGCTTGATGACCGCGAGCGAGTCCAGCAGCGAATCCTCGAAGGACCCGGGCGCGGTGGCGGGCCCGGTGTCGGTGACCAGGTGCCCGTCGATGCCACTGCGGGCCAGGTGGACACCGATGGACGCGATGGCACTTGCCGCGTACTCGAACGAGGAGCCTGCACCGGCGCCGCTGTGCGCCCGGGCGCGGGTATCGAGCAGCAGCACCGCGCGGTTCCGCCAGCGCTGCTCCTCACGCCGGACCATCAGCTCGCCGTGCCGGGCGGTGGAGCGCCAGTGCACCCGGCGCAGCTCATCACCGTCCCGGTACGGGCGGGGGATGACGTCGTCCTCGCCGGCCGTGTCGGCCGTCCGGGTGTGGCCGCCGCCCTCCCCGCGCCAGTTGCCGGCCAGCGGCATGCTCGGCAGCGGGACGATCGCGGGCGTCACCACGAGCGTGCTCCGGGCGGCAAACGAGCGGGTCAGTTCCACCAGGCCGAACGCGTCGGCCACGCGCACCTGCAGCGGCCCGATCGTGTACTTGCCCCGGGAGCCGGACTGGATGGGGTAGGTCAGCTCCCGCCAGCCACCCTGCTCGATCCGTTCCAGGACGAAGCGCGGCCGGGTGCCAAGCGAGTAGGGCAGCGCGTCCTCGGCCAGCAGCAGCCCGGTGGGCAGCCGCGAGATGTTCTCCAGGCGCAGCGTGACCACCGCGTTGTGGCCGGCGGGCACCCGCGGCGGGCTGATCCGCCGCGTGCAGCGGATCCGGTAACGGGCCCGGCTGGTCGCGAGAACGGCCAGGAGCGGCAGCGCCAGCAGCACGATCCCGATGCTGAGCAGGGCCCGTTCCCCGAGGCCAATCCCGAACGCCCCCGCGGCCACGCCCGCCGCGAGGAATGACTTCCCACGTGTGGTCAACCCGGCGAACAGCGCCCGCATCCTGGCCCTTCCTCCGCCCCGTTGCTCTAACTTACGTCAGGAACGGGCCACGGGTTCATAGGGCGGGCCAGCGAAGGGAATACCGCCGCAGCGGGGCACGGCTGCGTGCCGCCACGGGGGCGCTGCGGGGGAGCCGGTGAGCTCAGCGCATCCGGGGCAGCGGGATCTGCTCGACGATGCCCGCCACCACCCGGTCCGGCAGCTGGCGCTCCACCATGGCCTCGGCGGTGGGGAGCAGCCGGTGCGCGAGGACGGGGCCGGCCAGGGCCTGCACGTCATCGGGGATCACGAAGTCGCGGCCGTCCAGCGCCGCGCGCGCCCGGCTGGCCCGGAGCAGGTGCAGCGTCGCGCGCGGGGAGGCGCCGAGCCGCAGCTCGGGGGCCGAGCGGGTGGCGGCGACCAGGCTGATCACGTACTGCTTGAGTGCCTCGGCCACGTGCACGCGGCGCACCGCGGCGATCAGGTCCCGCACGTCACTGGCCGTGGCGACCGGCTCCAGCGAGTCCAGGGGAGAGCTTGACCCGTGCAGGTCCAGCATGGCCAGCTCGGCCTCGGTGCTCGGGTAGCCCATGGAGATGCGCGCCGTGAACCGGTCCCGCTGCGCCTCCGGGAGCGGGTAGGTCCCCTCCATCTCCACCGGGTTCTGCGTGGCGATGACCATGAAAGGCCGTTCCAGCGGGTAGCTGGTGCCGTCCACCGTCACCTGCCGCTCCTCCATGCACTCGAGCAGCGCCGACTGGGTCTTGGGGGATGCGCGGTTGATCTCGTCGCCGACGACGATGTTCGCGAAGACCGGCCCCGGCTTGAACTCGAACTCGCGGTGCTCCTGGTTGAACGCGCTGACCCCGGTGATGTCGCTGGGCAGCAGGTCCGGCGTGAACTGAATCCGCTGCACCGTGCAATGAGTGGACCGGCCCAGCGCCTTGGCCAGCATCGTCTTCCCCACCCCGGGGACGTCCTCTATCAGCACGTGCCCCTCGGCGAGCAGCACCGTCAGGGCGAGCAGGACCGCGTCCGGCTTGCCCTCGATGACCGACTCGATCGCGGCGCCGATGCGATGGGCCACCTGTACCAGGTCGTCGAGCGTGCGCTCGGCGCCGGCCCCCATATCCAAGACCACCCGGTCCTCCTTGTCAGCTGGGCCCAAGGCCGACAGCCGCGCCAGCCGGGGGGTTCCGGAGTGCCCGCGGCTGGCGTGTAGGTGCGTACTGACAGTACGTCCTGCACGGCCCGGCGCGCGATGCGGACAGCCGGAGCCACGCGCCCGGCCACCGCCCTCCCCGGTTCCCCCACTTTGCTCCCTGCCGCTGACCTGCGTGAACAGCGCGTTTATCCGTTATCTAGATCCTTGGCGACGTTGACGGTGGGGGAATGTGGGGTACAGTGGAGCCCGATGGGGCACGCTACTCCGGGGGGCGGGAGGTGAGGGCCTGTGTTCCTGGGCACTCATACGCCACGCCTCGACGAGAAGGGCCGGTTGTTCCTGCCGGCTAAGTACCGCGAGGAGCTCGCTGGAGGGCTTGTGATCACCAAGGGCCAGGAACGCTGCCTGTATGTCTTCCCGGTCACGGAGTTCGGCCGGATCACGGAGGCCCTGCGCAGCGCGCCGGTCACCGCGAAGGCGGTACGGGATTACAGCCGGGTGTTCTTCGCCAGTGCTTCCGATGAGATCCCTGACAAGCAGGGCAGGATCACGATCCCGCCCGGGCTGCGCGAGTACGCGGCGCTGACCCGTGACTGCGCGGTCATCGGGGCCAATACGCGCCTGGAGATCTGGGACTCCGCGGCATGGGAGTCCTACCTGGCGGAGCAGGAAGACGCCTTCTCCGCAGCGTCAGAGGAGGTATTGCCAGGGGTGCTGTAAGCGGTGCCGGGATTCCGGTGCCGCGTGCTCGGCGAGGTCTCCACCCGCGCCTGGGCGATCACGTCGGCTGGCGTCACTTCCCCGGCGCCAGGAGACGTCCAGGCTCGCGCGGTAGCGCGGATGGGGACCTGGCCGGGCAGCACGCCAGGCCGCCAGCACCAGGCCGCCAGCACGGGGCCGGGAACACGGGCAGGCACGCCGCCCGCCGCATCCCCGGGACCGTGCGGCGGGATGAGAGGGGGTCCGATGGGCGACTCGGCAGCCGGGCATCTGCCGGTGATGGTCGAGGAAGTCCTCGCCCTTTTCGAGCCGGCGCTGCAGCCACGCGGTGCGATCCTCGTGGACGCCACCCTGGGCCGGGCCGGTCACGCCCGCGCACTGCTGGAAGCGCACCCGGGACTCGCGCTGATCGGCGTGGACACCGACACCCAGGCGCTGGATGAGTCGCGCCTGCTCCTGGCCCCCTATGCCGACCGGGTAACCCTGGTGCACGCCGTCTACGACGAGATCCCCGAGCTCCTGTCCCGCCGGGGCGACCAGCGTGTCCAGGGCATCCTGTTTGACCTGGGTGTCTCCTCGCCCCAGCTGGATGACCCGGCCCGCGGCTTCGCCTACTCCTACGACGCCCCGCTGGACATGCGGATGGACCAGACCAGGGCGCTCACCGCCGCCGAGGTGCTCAACACCTACCCGGCAGGCCATCTCACCCGGATCCTGCGCGAGTACGGGGAGGAACGGTTCGCCCGGCGGATCGCCGACGCCGTGGTGCGGGAGCGTGCCCGTGCTCCACTTTCCACCACCGGCCAGCTGGCCGGGATCGTCCGGGACTCGATCCCGGCCCCGGCCCGGCGCACCGGCGGGAATCCGGCCAAGCGGACCTTCCAGGCGCTGCGCATCGAGGTCAACGGGGAACTCGAAGCGCTGCACGCCGCGCTGCCCGGTGCCCTGGACCGGCTGGCGGTGGGCGGCCGGATCGTGGTGCTGGCCTATCACTCGCTGGAAGACCGGGCAGTCAAGACCGCGCTGGCCGCGGCGGCTGCTGACACCACACCGCCTGGCCTGCCGGTGCCGCTGGAGTCCGCGCGGCCCGAATTCAGGCTCCTCACCCGGGGAGCGCAGCGGCCATCCGCGGCGGAACTGGCCCGCAACCCGCGGGCCGCGCCCGCCCGGCTGCGGGCGGCCGAGCGGATCAGGGACGCCGCGTGACCGGCGTTACCGCGCGGTGGATGAACGGGCAGCGCAGCGGGGGGCAGGGCGGCCGCGGGCAGGGCAGCAGGGCAGGGCAGCCGCGGGCAGGGCAGCCGCGGGCAGGGCAGCAGGCAGGGCACTACGGGCCGGGCAGGGACGGCCATCCAGCCGCAAGGGGGACGCGGGAGTGAGCGTGCGCACTGACATGAGGACGGGAGCCCGGCCACGGCCGCCTGGCGTCCGGGAACCGGGCACCACGGGATCGGGGCGCGGGGACCAGGGTGCCCGGGGGCGGGCTGCCGGGTCCCGGGCCGCCGGGTCCCGGGCCGCCGGGGCCCGGGAAGGCGGGGAGCAGGCTGCAGGCGGGCAGCGCGCCGGCGGGCAGCGTTCTGGCAGGCGGGATCCCGCCAGGCGGGGCGCCCGGGGGGGCGCCCGGGGGCAGGCGCAGGGCGGCCAGCGGGCAGGGGCCCCGGCGGGTTCACCGGCCCCGGTGCTGCCCGCCCCGGCCCGGCCGTCCCGCTCGCGTCCGGGCAGGGCAGCGCCGGCACGCCCCGCCGGGCCGGGCCAGGGACGCCCCTCCGGGCCGGGCCAGGACCGCGCGGCCGGGCTGGGCCTGGGCCGCAGGCCCGTGCCGGACGGCCCGACGGAAACCGGGCTGCACCCGGCGGGAGCCACGGCCGGGGCCGGCCCGTGGGCGGGCACGCCGTCGGCGGGTATCGCGCGGACCCCGTTCATCATGTTCGTGACCGCGCTGCTCGGCGGGGGGCTGATCTGCCTCCTGGTGATCAACACGATCCTGGCCACCGGCGCGTACCAGATCACCAGCCTGCAGCAGGCCCAGGCGGCCCGCGCCGAGCAGGTGCAGGCGCTCAAGCAGCAGGTGGCTGAGGACTCGGCGCCCTCCGTGATCGCTAAGCGGGCCCGCGAGCTGGGCATGGTCGAACCGCCGCTGACGAAGTTCCTCAACGTCAAGTCCGGCCGGATCATGCGCCAGCCTGCCGCCGAGACGGGTGTTCCCGCAGTCCCGGGATACACCCCGTGAAGGATGCTCAGGGCGACGGCCGCCCTGGCGCCCGTGGCGGGCGACCGCCGGCCTCGGCCGGCCCCCGGCGGCCCGCGGCGGGCAGGAGGTCCCGTGACGGCGGCCCGGGCGGCCGGGCTGAGGCCGGCCACGGGCGGCTCCCGCGTTCCGCAGCGGACGGCCGGCGGCCCTCGGCTGCCGGGTCATGGACGGGTGCAGCGCGGTCGTCCCGGGCGCCGCGGCGCCCGCCGGCGCGGGACAGCCCAGCCCGGGATGCCCCGGCCCCCGGCCGCAGGGCCGGCGGCCGTTCCCCGGGCCGCCGCGGCATGCTCACCCGCGGCAGCCCGTCCCGGCGGCTGCGCATCACCATGCTCTGCATCGGCTTCGTGCTCTCCCTGGTGGCCGGCCGGCTCGTCCAGCTCCAGGCCATGGAGGGCTCCTCGATCCAGGCCGTCGCCGAGTCGCACCGGCTGGCCACCATCGGCGTGCCGGCCATCCGGGGCTCCATCACCAGCGCGGACGGCACCACGCTCGCGATGACCGTGCAGACCGACGTGGTCTACGCGGACCCGCCGATGATCACGGAGGGGAAAAGGTCGTTCAGCGCGGTAGCCAGCGCCCTGGCGGGCACGCTCGGGATGACGCCTGCCTCGATCCTGGCCCTGCTGTCGCATCCATCGCCGGTCTCACCCGACTACGTGGTGCTGAAGCGGGGCATCCCGGCCACGACCGCCTCCCGGATCAGCGCGCTCAACCTGCCCGGCATCGCGATGACCCCGTCGTACACCCGCGTCTACCCGAATGGGGACCTGGCCGCCAACGTGATCGGCTTCACCAACACCACCGCCTCCGGGTCGCTGCAGGGGGAGGCCGGCGTCGAGCAGTCCTACAACCCGCTGCTGGCCGGCCGGGCGGGCCAGCAGGAGGTGCAGGTGGGCTCCAACGGCCAGCCGATCCCGGTCGCGGGCCAGAGCATCCGGCAGGTGGAACCGGGCCGCAACGTCCGGCTCACGATCGTGGCCGGCCTGCAGTGGGAGGCCGAGAAGGCCTGCGCCCAGGAGGTCAAGAAGACCGACGCCGGCAACTGCACCGTGGTCATCATGCAGCCCGGCACCGGGAAGATCCTGGCCATGGCCCAGTCGCCGTCGTTTGATCCCGGGAACCCGGCCGACCTGGCCGACACCACCGACATGCCGGTCTCCGACGTGTTCGACCCCGGCAGCACCGCCAAGGTGATCACCGCGGCGGCCGCGATGGAGCATGGTGGCCAGACCCCGATGAGCGCCTACACCGTGCCTGAGTCGATCGACATAGACGGCTACACCTTTCACGACGCCGAATACCACCCGACCGAGAGGTGGACCATCGCCGGGATCATCGCCCACTCCAGCAACGTCGGCATGGTTCAGGTGACCCAGCACGTCAGCCCGCAGACGCAGTACCAGTATTTCCGGAACTTCGGCATCGGCAGCCCGAGTGTGCCTGGCCTGCCCGCGGAGAGCAACGGCATCCTCTACCCGACGAACAAGTGGTGGGGCGACGAGCGGTACACCCTGTCGTTCGGCCAGGGCGTCGCGGTCACCGCCGTCCAGATGGCCAGCGTCTACGCCACGATCGCGAACGGGGGCGTGCGGGTCACCCCCTCGATCGTGGACGGCACCACCACCGCGGGCGGCCAGTTCGTGCCCGCGCCCAGGCCAGCCACCCACCGGGTCATCCAGGCCAGGACCGCGCACCAGCTGATGGGCATCCTGCAGCAGGTGCCCTGGGTGGACGCCCAGGTGGGGGAGCCCTGGGCAGAGATACCCGGGTACTCGATCGCGGCCAAGACGGGGACCGCGCAGATCGCCGACCCGAAGAAGGGCGGCTGCCTGTGCCTGTACGGGTCGAGCCTCATCGGGATCGCCCCGGCCGGGAACCCGAAGCTGGTCGTCGCGGTGAACGTGCAGAACCCGCGGAAGGGCGGCTACTTCGGTATCCAGGTCGCGGGCCCTGTCTTCTATAAGGTCATGAAGTTCGCCCTGGCGACGATGAAGATCCCGCCCGATCGGGCCAAGCGTCCCAACGTCAGGCTCACGGCACCGTGATCAGAGGTACCCTCGGCCCGTGCCTGCGGCTCTCCTTCCACGCGACGTCCCGCCGCGTCCGCTGTCCGAACTGGCCATGCTGCTCGGGCTGAGCACCGGACGCGCTGGCCCTGATCCGCTGGCCGGTCCAGGCGGGCCGGTCACGGTCTCCGGCGTGACCCACGATTCACGGCGGGTGCGGCCAGGGGACCTGTACGCGGCCCTGCCGGGCAGCCAGCATCATGGCGCGCATTTCTGCGACAGCGCGGCCGAGGCCGGGGCGGTGGCCGTGCTCACCGACCCCGACGGCAAGAGCCTGGCCCGGCACTGCGGGCTGCCGGTCTTCGTGGTCTCCGATCCGCGGGCCCGGCTGGGCGAGGTCGCGTCCTGGATCTACGGGAACCCGTCCAGCCGCCTGACCCTCATCGGTGTCACCGGCACGAGCGGCAAGACCAGCACCACGTACCTGCTGGAGTCCGGCCTGCGCGCGGCCGGTCACGTGACCGGGCTGCTGGGCGGGGTGGAAACGCGCGTCGCCGGGACCGTCGCCGCCAGCCAGCTCACCACCCCTGAGGCCACCGATCTGCAGGCGCTGCTCGCCGAGATGGTGCGGCGCGGCGTGACCGCCGCCGCGATGGAGGTCTCCAGCCATGCCCTGGCCCTCGCCCGGGTCGCTGGCACGACCTACGACGTGGTGGTCTTCACCAACCTGTCCCAGGATCACCTGGACTTCCACTCCAGCATGGACGAGTACTTCTCGGTGAAGGCGAGCCTGTTCACCCCGGATTTCGCCCGGATCGGCGTGATCAACACCGACGACGAGTGGGGCCGCAAGCTGGCCGGGCAGGCGCAGATCCCGGTCACCACCATCTCCGCGGCCGGGGACGCCGGTGCCGACTGGCGCGCGGCTGACGTGCGGGGCGGCGCGGACGGGAGCACTTTCCGGGTCATCGGCCCGGGCGGGGTGGAAGCCGACGCGTCGGTGGCGCTGCCCGGCCCCTTCAACGTCTCCAACGCGCTGGGCGCGATCGTGGCCCTGGTGGAGGCGGGGGCCAGCCTGGCGGCGGCGGTCGCCGGGGTCGCCGCCGCCCCGGGTGTGCCGGGCCGGCTGGAGCGGGTGGAGTGCGGCCAGGACTTCACCGTGCTCGTGGACTATTCACATAAGCCCGGTGCGGTCGAGGCGGTGCTGCGCGCACTGCGGCCGGTCACCCAGGGCCGCCTGTCCATCGTGCTGGGCTGCGGAGGTGACCGGGACCGGGCCAAGCGGCCGCTGATGGGCGCGGCCGCGGTGAGCCTCGCCGACCTGGCTATCCTGACCAGTGACAACCCCCGATCCGAAGACCCGCTGGCCATCCTGGCTGAGATGCTGCAGGGCGTCCTGACCGTCCCGGCCGCGCGCCGCGGGCGGATGATCATGGAGCCGGACCGGGCCGCGGCGATCGGCCTGGCCATCTCGGCTGCGGGCAAGGGGGACATCGTGCTGATAGCAGGCAAGGGACACGAACGCGGGCAGTACGCCGCGGGGCAGGTGACCCCGTTCGACGACCGGGAAGTCGCCGCCGACGCCCTCGCCGAGATGCTGGCCGGCCGCGGCGGCCAGGACGCGGCCCGGGTCCGGCTGGGCCCGGCGCGTTCCGGCCTGGCGAGCCCAGGACAGCAGGCCATGGGGGAAGACGCGTGATCCCGCTCTCCCTCGGTGCCGTCGCCCAGCTCACCGGGGCCCGCCTCACCGGGCCCGCGCCAGGCCAGGAGCCAGACCCGGGCACGATGATCACCGGGCCTGTGACCATCGACTCGCGGGCCGCCGCACCGGGCGCGCTGTTCGCGGCCCTGCCCGGCACCCGGGTGGACGGGCATGACTTCGCCGCGCAGGCCGTGGCCGCCGGGGCCGCCGCGGTGCTGGCCACCCGGCCCTGCGGGGTACCTGCGCTGATCGTGCCCGACGTCACCGAGGCTCTGGGCCGGCTCGCCCGCGCCGTGGTGGACTCCCTGCCTGGCCTGCGGATCGCCGGGATCACCGGATCAGCCGGCAAGACCACGACCAAGGACCTCGCCGCCCAGCTCGTCGAGGCCCTCGGCCCCACCGTGGCGCCCCGGGAATCCTGGAACAACGAGATCGGCCATCCGCTCACCGTGCTGCGCGCCACCGCGCAGACCCGTTACCTGGTGCTGGAGCTGTCGGCCCGCGGCCCCGGGCACATCGCCCACCTGTGCGAGATCGCCCCGCCCCAGTTCGGCGTGGTGCTCTGCGTGGGACACGCGCACGAGGGCGAGTTCGGCGGCATCGAGGAAGTCGCCCGGGCCAAGGGTGAGCTGCCCGCCGCCCTGCCGGAGGGCGGCGGGCCCCGCGGCGGGGTCGCGCTGCTCAATGCCGACGATCCCCGGGTCATGGCCATGTCCGCGCGGACGGCGGCCCGGGTGGTGACGTTCGGCCGTGGCCCGGCCGACGTGCGGGCCGAGGACGTCCGCCTCGACGACCGTGGCCGGCCCGGCTTCCGGCTCGTCAGCCCGTCCGGATCCGGCGCGGTGCAGCTCCGCCTGCACGGCGAGCACAACGTGCACAACGCCCTGGCCGCGGCCGCCCTCGCCGGGGAGCTGGGCATGCCCGTGGCCGACATCGCCCAGCGGCTGTCCCAGGCGGAGGCCCGCAGCCGGTGGCGGATGGAGGTCACCGAACGGCCAGACGGGGTCATCGTGCTCAACGACGCCTACAACGCCAACCCCGAGGCCGTCCGGGCTGCCCTGGACACGCTCGCGCTGCTGGCCCGCGGCCGCCGCTCGTTCGCGGTGCTCGGGCCGATGAGCGAGCTGGGCGCGCACTCCCGGGCCCGGCACGAGGAGATCGGCGGGTACGCCGCCCGGGCCGGCCTGGCCGGCCTCATCGTGGTCGGCGAGGAGGCCGGCCCGATCCTCACGGGGGCCAAGGCCGAGCCGTCCTGGAGCGGCGAGCTGATTCACGCCGTGGACGTGAGCACCGCGCTCGACGCGCTCGGGCAGCGGCTGGCGCCGGGGGACGTCATCCTGGTGAAAGCATCACGCTCGGCCGGCCTGGAACGGGTCGCGCGCGCGCTGACGGAGGCGGCCCCGTGAGGACGATCCTGTTCTCGGCCGGGGTGTCGCTCCTGCTCTCGCTGTTCGGCACGCCGCTGGCGATCAGGATCTTCTCCCGCCGCGGCTACGGCCAGCTGATCCGCGAAGAGGGCCCGGCCGGGCATGCGACCAAGCGCGGCACCCCCACGATGGGCGGGACCGTCATCGTGATCGCCGCGGTGGTCGGCTATTTCGTCGGCAACATCTTCACCGGCCAGGAGCCGTCCGTCTCCGGCGTGCTGGTCATGTTCCTCATGGTGGGCCTCGGAGTGGTCGGCTTCCTCGACGACTTCATCAAGATCTACAAGCAGCGCAGCCTCGGCCTGCGCAGCGGGGCCAAGCTCGCCGGCCAGGGCGTGGTCGGCGCCGTGTTCGCGCTGCTCGTGGTCCAGCAGCACTTCGCCGACGGGTACGACCTGACACCCGCGGACGCGCACCTGTCCTTCCTGCGTGACTTCGGGCCCCCGATCGGCGTCACCGCGTTCATCCTGTGGATCGTCTTCCTGATTGCCGGCACGTCCAACGCAGTGAACCTCACCGACGGCCTGGACGGCCTGGCCACCGGCTGCGCCTGCCTCGTGCTCGCCGCCTTCGTGCTGATCGGCAACTGGCAGCTGCGCAACGACTGCACCACGTTCCTCGCCCCGCACTGTTACTCCGTGCGCGACCCGCTGGACCTCGCGGTGGTCGCGGCCTCGGTGCTCGGCGCCTGTTTCGGCTTCCTGTGGTGGAACGCGCCGCCCGCCCGGATCTTCATGGGGGATACCGGGTCGCTGGCCCTCGGCGGCGTGCTGGCCGGCCTGGCCGTGTGCACCAAGACCCAGCTCCTGCTGGCCATCCTCGGCGGCATCTTCGTCGTTATCGCCCTGTCCGTGATCATCCAGGTCGGCTCGTTCAAGATGACAGGCAGGCGGGTGTTCCGGATGGCGCCGCTCCAGCACCACTTCGAGCTGAAGGGCTGGGCGGAAACCACCATCGTGATCAGATTCTGGCTGATTTCCGCCATGTTTGTCGCACTGGGCCTAGGCATCTTCTACGTGGAATGGATGCCTAAGTAGCCCGCGTCCCGCCGGTGGCCGGCGGGCGCGCCGGAGGCCAGTTCCGTCCGGGGCGGCGGGTGGGCGGGTTCCCGTCCGGGGCCGCGGAGGCCGGCGGGGCCCAGGGAGGCCGTCCCCCCCGGACTAATACTGCGCGACACGCGCCAGATGTCCCGGGCCGGGCGGCCCGGGGGACCGAGACTTGGGTCATGGTCTCAGAGGTCTCGGCGGAGTCGCGCCCCGACGGCGGCGGCGCCGCGTCGTGGGGCGGGACGGCGCGGGACCGGGTGTCGGCGCGGCTCGCCTTCCTGGACCGGCCGCTGACCTCGTTTTACCTGGTTCTCGGCATCACCACGCTGCTCCTGGCGCTGGGCCTGGTCATGGTCTTGTCCACCTCATCGGCGTACGGGCTCATGCAGGGGATCTCACCGTGGTCCGGCCTGCAGCACCAGCTGTTCGGGGTGCTGGTCGGGCTGCCGTGCATGTGGGTGGCGGCCAAGTGCTCACCCTCCCGGTTCCGGGCCGCCGCCTACCCGCTGATGTTCGTGTCCCTGCTCGGGCTGGTCGTGGTCCTGGTCCTCCCGCCGCCGGCCTACAGCGGTGGCGCCGCACGCTGGATACAGCTCGGCGGCATCCAGTTCCAGCCCTCGGAGCTGGCCAAGTTCGCGTTCCTGCTGTGGGGCGCCGACCTGCTCGCCCGCAAGGACAAACTCAGCCAGCTGGACGACTGGCGGCAGCTGCTCATCCCCCTCCTGCCCGGGGTCGGGATCCTCGCCATGCTGGTGATGCTGGGCGACGACCTGGGCACCACGTTCGTCCTGCTGATCATCTTCCTGGCGCTGCTGTGGATCATCGGCACCCCGGGCCGGGTCTTCCTCGGGGTCCTGGCGATCATCGGCCTCGCGCTGCTCGTGATGGTCGTCGTCGCCCCGTACCGGCTGAAGCGGCTCACCGGCTACCTCGGCCCGGCGGGCAGCCCGGTCGGGCCGAACCAGCAGAGCATCCAGGGCAAATGGGCGGTCGGCTCGGGCGGCTGGTTCGGCGTGGGCCTGGGCGCCAGCCGGGAGAAATGGGGCTGGGTCCCGGAATCGACGACCGACTTCATCTTCGCCATCCTCGGTGAGGAGCTGGGCCTGATCGGCACGCTGTGCGTGACGTTCCTCTACGGTGGCCTGGCTTACGCCGGGCTGCGGATCGCCCGGCGGGTGCAGGACACGTTCATGCGGCTGGCCGCGGGGGGTGCCACCGCCTGGATCGTGATCCAGGCGATGGTGAACATGGGCGCGGTTCTCGGCCTGCTGCCCATTACCGGCGTGCCCCTGCCGCTGATCTCCGAGGGGCTGTCCTCGCTGCTCGTGACCATGGTGGCGCTGGGCATGCTGATGTCGTTCGCGAAACGGGAGCCGGGGGCGAGCCAGGCCCTTGCCGAGGCTGGCCCCGGCGTGCCGCTCCGCGTCCTAAGCTGGCTGGGCCTGGCCGGCCGGCGGGAGAAGCCAGCCGCGCCCGGGCGCCGTCGGTGAGAAAGGGAGTGCCGGGCGATGAGCGTCGTACTCGCAGGCGGGGGGACCGCGGGCCATATTGAGCCCGCGCTGGCCCTCGCCGATGCGCTGCGCCGGGCTGACCCGCAGCTCGGCATCGTGTGCCTGGGGACCGAGCGCGGCCTGGAAACCAGGCTGGTTCCGCTGCGCGGCTACGAGCTGGCCCTGATCCCGCCGGTCCCGCTGCCCCGCCAGCTGACGCCGCAGCTGCTGGGCGTGCCCGGCCGGCTCAGCGCCTCGGTGGGGGCCGCGGCGCGGGTGCTGGCCCAGGCCCGCGCGGACGTGCTCGTCGGATTCGGCGGCTACGTCGCCACGCCGGGTTACCTGGCCGCGCGGCGCCACCACGTGCCGATCGTGGTCCACGAGGCCAACGCCCGCCCCGGGCTCGCCAACCGGCTCGGTGCCCGGTTCACCACGCACGTGTTCACCGGCCAGCCTGGGACCAGGCTCCCGCACGCCAGCTACATCGGGATCCCGCTCCGCCACGAGATCGCCAGCCTGGACCGCCTGGCCCTGGCGGACAAGGCCCGGGCGCACTTCGGGCTCCGGCCGGACCTGCCGGTGCTGCTGGTCACCGGCGGCTCGCAGGGTGCCCGCTCGCTGAACTACGCGGTCCTCGACGCGGCCGACTCGCTCCGCGCGGCCGGCCTCCAGGTGCTGCACATCCTCGGCCCGCGCAGCGACATCGACGTCCGCCTGCCCGCCGCCGGGCCGCCGTACATCACGCTGCCCTACGTGGACCGGATGGACCTGGCCTACGCGGCGGCCGACTTCGCGATCTGCCGCAGCGGCGCGATGACCTGCGCGGAACTCACCGCGGTGGGCCTGCCCGCGGCCTACGTGCCGCTCCCGCACGGCAACGGCGAGCAGCGGCTCAACGCCGTGCCGATCGAGGCGGCCGGGGGCGGGCTGATCATCGCTGACGCGGACCTGAGCCCGGAGTGGATCCGCTCGGACCTGCTGCCCATCCTGGTGGACGCGCAGCTCGTGGCGGCCATGTCGCAGGCGGCCTGGTCGATGGGCCATCGTGACGCCGACGAGAAGCTGGCCGCCGAGGTCCTCGGCATCGTCCGGGACCGTGCCCAGGGCCGGTCCCGCGGCCGGGGCGGCGCGGGCCACGCCGGCGGCAGCCACGCCGGCGGCAGCCACGCCAGTGCTCACGAGGCCCGTGCTGACCGGGACCCGGCTGACGGGGACCGTGCTGACCGGGACCGTGCTGACCGGGACCGTGCTGACCGGGACTGGGCCGGCCGGGATGGGCCCAGCCGGGGGAGGCGCAGGGCGTGAGCCACCAGCAGCCGAGGATGACGCGATGGGCCTGGTGACCCCCGTGGACCCGGTCCCGCTCGGTCAGCTCGGCCGGGTCCACTTCACCGGCATCGGCGGGGCGGGCATGTCCGGGATCGCCCGGATCATGCTGGCCCGGGGGGTCCGCGTGTCCGGGAGCGACGCGGCCGCCTCGGCGCTGCTCGACGAGCTGGCTGTGCTCGGCGCGGACATCCGGGTCGGGCACGACGCCGCGAACGTCGCGGCAGCGCAGACGCTCGTGGTGTCCACCGCGATCCGGCCCGACAATCCCGAGCTGGTGGCCGCGCGCCAGGCCGGGCTGCGCGTGCTGCACCGCGCGGCCGCGCTGGCCTCGGTGATGCTGGGCCGCCGGGGGGTGGCGGTGGCCGGCACGCACGGCAAGACCACGACCACGTCCATGCTGACCACTGTGCTGCGGTACTGCGGGGCGGACCCGTCGTACGTGATCGGCGGCATCCTGACCGAGACCGGGCTCGGCGCGGACGAGGGCAGCGGTGAGCTGTTCGTGGCCGAGGCCGACGAGAGTGACGGCTCGTTCCTCATGCTCTCGCCCGAGGCGGCGATCGTCACCTGCGTGGAGGCCGATCATCTGGACAACTACGCCAGCCTGGCCGAGATCGAGACCGCGTTCGCCGCGTTCGCCGGGCGCATCGCCACCGGGGGGCTGCTGGTCGCGTGCGCCGATGACCCGGGTGCCCGGGCCCTGGCCAGGGCGGCGCGCGGGCTCCCGCTGCGCGTCCGGACGTATGGCGAGTCGGCGGGCGCGGACTACCGGGTCGGCGCCGTGGCGCCGCACGGCATGGCGGTCGGCTTCGAGGTCAGCGCCGGGCCGCCGGAGCAGGCGGCTGAGGTCCCCGCGCGGGTGCAGCTGGGTGTCCCCGGCCGGCACAATGCACTCAACGCCACCGCGGTGCTGGCCATGTGCCTGGAGCTCGGTTTCCCGGCGGATGAGGTGACCCGCGGGCTGGCCGCCTACCGCGGCGCGCGGCGCCGCCTGGAACTCAAGGGCGAGGCCGATGGGGTGCGGGTCCTGGACAGCTACGCGCACCATCCCACCGAGCTGGCCGCCGACCTCGCGGCGGCCCGGGACATCGCGGACGGGGGGCGGGTGATCGCCATCTTCCAGCCGCACCTGTTCAGCCGGACCCGCATCTTCGCGGCCGGGCTGGGCGCGGCGCTGGGCCTCGCCGACGAGGCCTTCGTGCTGGATGTCTATCCGGCCCGCGAGGACCCCGAACCGGGCGTGACCGGCGAGCTGGTTGCCGTGGCCGTGCCGGGGGCCGGGGCGCATTTCATGCCGGACCGCGCGGCTGTGCCGGGTGCCGTGGCGGCCACCGCGAAGCCCGGGGACCTGGTGCTGACCATGGGCGCGGGCGACGTCACCGCGCTGGGCCAGCCGGTCCTCGACGCGCTCCGCGCCCGCGGCGGGCCGGCTGGATGACCAGTCGCCAGGCCGGGGACGTCACACGGGAGGGCCCCGACCAGCCAGCCGGGGATCCCGGCGGCCCAGGCCCCGCCGGGAGCCGGCCGGGGCGCCAGCCCTGGCGGGCGGCCTTCTTCGCCCTGGCCGCGGCGGCCATCGTGGGCGGCGTGGCCTGGGCCCTGCTCGACTCCCGGTTCTTCGTGGTCCGCTCGGTCCAGGTCACCGGCACGCACCTGGTCACCGGAGCCGAGGTCAGGTCGGCCGCGGCCATCCCGCCGGGGCTGCCGCTGATCAGGGTGAACAGTGCCGCCGTGGCTCACCGGGTCGAGGCGATCCGCCAGGTCCAGGACGCGCAGGTCAGCCGGGACTGGCCGGACGGGATCACGATCGCCGTCACCGAGCGGACACCTGCCCTGGCCGTGCAGGCCGGGAACGGTTACCAGCTCATCGACAAGTACGGCGTCGCCGTGGAGCCATCGTCCCGCCGGCCGCCCGGCCTGCCCTTGCTCGAGTCGGGGACCGGGCCGGTGTCCGTGCCGGCGCTGCGCGGCAGCCCGGCGGTGTACGCCGCGGCGACGGTCCTTCATGAGCTGCCGCGGTACCTGGCCCGGACCGTGGTCAGCGTCCAGGCGCCGAGCGCATCGGACGTGACCGTCACGCTGGCCCGCGGGATAACCGTGGTGTGGGGCGGGACGGACCGGCCGGCCGCGAAGGCCAGGGAACTGGCGCTGCTGATGCGCACGCATGCGCAGACCTACGACGTGAGTGCCCCGGGGACGGCGGTGACCGGCGGGTGAATGGCGGCCAGGAATACGCGGGGCGGCGGCAACACGCCGGCCCGCTTCGCGCGTGGCTAGTTGACCCTGCCCCCGTCCAACCCTACTGTCCGTATCAATCGCCAGGATGACATAACTGTAAATCTCAACTTGAAGGTTAGGGTTGACCTCTCTGGAAATCACGGAGCGTGCCGGCCGATGCAATTGGGGGAGCAATTCGGCGAGCGGCTGAAGCACTGGCTGCGGCGGTGGCTTTCAGGGGGCAGACCCGCAAAGGGCACTTCCTCCGGCAGTAAAAATAGTGGGCAGGAAGACGGCAGCAGCAAACGAGCGGAAAGGGCCCTTCTCGTGGCAGCACCGCAGAACTATTTGGCGGTCATCAAGGTCGTCGGTATCGGTGGGGGCGGCGTCAACGCCGTGAACCGGATGATCGAAGAGGGGCTCAAAGGCGTTGAGTTCATCGCGATCAACACCGACGCGCAGGCGCTCCTGATGAGCGACGCCGACGTCAAACTGGACGTCGGCCGGGAACTCACCCGGGGCCTCGGCGCCGGCGCCAATCCTGAAGTCGGGGCGCACGCGGCGGAAGATCACCGCGAGGAGATCGAGGAGGTCCTCAAGGGGGCCGACATGGTCTTCGTCACCGCGGGAGAGGGTGGCGGCACCGGCACCGGCGGGGCGCCGATCGTGGCCAACGTGGCCCGGTCGCTGGGTGCGCTGACCATTGGCGTGGTCACCCGGCCATTCGGGTTCGAGGGCAAGCGCCGGGCCTCCCAGGCGGAGCTGGGTATTGAGCGGCTGCGCAACGAGGTTGACACCCTGATCGTCATCCCGAACGACCGGCTGCTGTCCATCTCGGACCGGCATGTCAGCGTGCTGGACGCGTTCAAGGCGGCGGACCAGGTGCTCCTGTCCGGTGTCCAGGGAATTACCGACCTGATCACCACGCCCGGCCTGATCAACCTGGACTTCGCGGACGTGAAATCGGTCATGTCCGGTGCGGGCTCGGCGCTCATGGGAATCGGGTCGTCCCGCGGCGATGACCGCAGTGTCGCGGCCGCCGAGATGGCCATCTCCAGCCCGCTGCTCGAGGCGAGCATCGACGGGGCCCATGGTGTCCTGCTGTCCATCCAGGGCGGCTCCGACCTGGGCCTTTTTGAAATCAACGAAGCGGCCCAGCTCGTGTCCAACTCCGCGGCGCCGGAAGCCAACATCATTTTCGGCGCGGTGATCGACGACGCACTCGGCGACGAGGTCCGGGTCACGGTCATCGCGGCCGGGTTCGACGAGGGCGGCGCACGCCGCCCCCGGCCGGCCAGGGTCGCGGCGTCCAGCTTCGCCGCGGATACTGCCGCGGACACCTACCGGGCCCCGGCCATGCCTGCCCCGCCGGTGCCCGCCGACGTATGGGCCGCCCCATCCGAGACCGTCAGTGACCCGGAAGCCGGAGCCCGTGCCCACCGGGAGCACCGGGAACGGCGGACCCGTCGCCGCGGATTCGGGGGTGCCGGCGACCCCGGCGGCCGAGGAGAGCGGGATGGACGCCGTGCCTGCGCCCCGGCCGGCTGACGCCGACCCGGCCGGGCATGCCCCGCGGCCGGACACTGCCGCGGCGGCCCGGGTCTTCGACGCGGCAACCACCCGGCGCCGCTCCGTGGTGTTCGAAGAGGATGACGAGCTCGACGTCCCCGACTTCCTCAAGTAGTGACCGGCCGGGCCTGGTGACGGACCCGCCGGGCGGATCCGGCCCTGACCGGTCCGCCGAGGTAGCCGCGTCGCTCGCCCAGGTCCGGGCACGGATCAGCGCGGCCTGCCAGGCAGCCGGGCGGGCCGCGGGCGGCGTCACCCTGATCGCGATCACCAAGACCTTCCCGGCCAGCGACATCCGGGTGCTCAGCTCGCTGGGCGTGCGTGACGTCGGGGAGAACCGGGACCAGGAAGCAGCCCCGAAGGCCGCCGAGTGCGCGGACCTGCGTGACCAGCTCACCTGGCATTTTGTCGGGCAATTGCAGACCAACAAGGTCAGCAGCGTGGTGCGCTACGCCGACGTGATCCACTCGGTGGACCGGCCCCGGCTGGTGACTGCGCTGGGCGCGGCGGCCCGGAAAGCCGGCCGCAGGCTGACCTGCCTGGTCCAGGTCAGCCTGGACGGCGACCCGGGCCGCGGAGGCGTCATCGCGGCGCAGGTGCCGCTGGTCGCGGACGCGGTGGCCCGTGAGGCGGGCCTGGAACTGGGGGGAGTGATGGCCGTGGCGCCACAGGGAGCCGACCCGCTGGACGCCTTCCGCCGGCTGGCCGAGGTGGCCGCCGGGGTGCGCGCCGCGCATCCGGGGGCGGCCATGATCTCGGCCGGGATGAGCGGTGACCTGGAGGCCGCGATCAGCACGGGCGCGACACACGTGCGGGTCGGTACGGCGTTGCTCGGCGGTCGTCCGGGCTTCGTCAGGTAATGTCCGACGCACCGGGGCGCATGACAGTGATGACGGAGGTCTGACCGATGGCCGGCACGATGCACAAGATGGCGGTCTACCTCGGCCTCGTCGAGGATGATCCGCGGTATGACGACGGCTATGACTCCTATGAGGAGTATGAGGACGAGTACACGGAGCCGGCCGAGGCCGCCGAGCCGGAAGCCGACCGCCCGCCCGCCCGTGGCCGCGGCGAATTCCTCGCGGACCCTGCCCCGCCCGCCCCGCGGGCGAGCACCAGCACCAGTACCACTGCCAGCACCAGCACCAGCACCAGCACGCATGTGCCCGGGCCATCCCATGCCGCCGATCTCGCCCGGATCACCACCTTGCACCCGCGCACGTACAATGAAGCCCGGACCATCGGAGAGCACTTCCGTGAGGGCATTCCGGTGATCATGAATCTAACGGAGATGGTCGACAGCGACGCCAAGCGGCTCGTCGACTTCGCCGCAGGCCTGATTTTCGGCCTGCACGGGAGCATCGACCGCGTGACGAACAGGGTGTTCCTGTTGTGCCCGGCCAACGTCGAGGTGACGGCGGAGGACAAGGCCCGGATAGCTGAACGAGGCTTCTTCAACCAGAGTTAGATGCTCAGGAGTACCGGCACACTCGGTGGCGAGCACGCGGCAGCGGCACCCGCGGTAGCCATCCCGGTGCCCGTTACGGCAGCGCCGGTGAAGGCAGGGCAGGGACGTGGGGATTGTAAAGATCGTTCTGTTCTACGTGCTGACGATCTATTTCGTGCTCCTGATCGGGAGGCTGATCCTCAGCTGGGTCCAGGCGTTTTCGCGGGGCCCGGACCGCTGGCAGCCCAAGGGCATCGTCCTGATCCTGGCCGAACTGGTGTTTACTGCCACCGACCCTCCACTGAGATTGCTAAGACGGGTCATCCCCACGGTCCGGATCGGTAGTGTGGCCCTGGACCTCAGCTTCATGGTGCTCTTCTTCGTGGTCATTTTCGCGATGCAGGCCGTGCAGCTGCTCTGATCAGGTAGCGTCCGACAGGAACACCGTTCAAGCGTGCCGAGGAGACGAGATGCCGCTGACGCCCGCGGATGTGCGAAACAAGCAGTTCAGTACCACCAGGCTCAGGCCCGGCTACGACGAGGAAGAGGTTGACGCCTTCCTCGACGAGGTCGAGGTCGAGCTCGACCGGCTGATCCAGGAGAACGAAGAGCTCCGGGCGAAGCTGGCCGAGAGCCTGCGGGGGGGCAAGGTACCGATGTCCGCGCTCAGCTCGCCCCTCGCCGACCCGACGCCGGAAATGATGGCACCCGAGCCTCCGCGCCCCGAGCCTGAGCGCAGGCCCGAGCCGTCGATGATGGGCATGCCGCCGGCCGAGGACAACATGGACACGGCCGCCCGCGTGCTGGCGCTCGCGCAGCAGACCGCCGACCAGGCGATCGCCGATGCGCGGCGCGAGGCCGACGAGACGCTCGGCCGGGCGCGGCGCGAGGCCGACGACATCCTGGGCAAGGCCCGCCGCCAGGCGGAGCAGATCACCAGCGATGCCCGGGCCCGCGCGGAAAGCCTCGAGCGGGACGCCCAGGAGCGCCACCGCCAGGCCATGGGCTCTCTGGTCCAGCAGCGTGAGGAGCTGGAGCGGCGGGTTGATGACCTGCGCGCCTTCGAGCGGGAGTACCGCAGCAGGCTGAAGGCGTACCTGGAAGGGCAGATGCGTGACCTGGAAGCGGGTGCAACCGATAGCGGCGCCTTCCCGGCCATGGGCAGCGGGTCCGATTCCGCCGTGTCCTCGGGGATGTCCCGGATGGAGGCCAGGAATGGCCAGCCGTCCATTGCCAGCGCCTACGCCGGTGCGCCGGAGCCTGTGTCGCACGGCGGGTTCCACCCGTCAGACGGCTCACCGCACGACCACCGGTAGCCGGTTAGCTCACCCGCCAGTTACCCAGCTCAGAAGCTCTTCCTCGGTTGGCAGCATGACCCGCATAGCCCGCGGAGAGCGCACGTGATCAAAGCGAGCGCTCTCCTGGCTGCTGTGGCGATCGGCCTCCTCGTGGCCGGCGTCATCGCCAGCAGCCTGCTGATGGTGTACCTCTCCATCGGGGTCTGTGCGGTAGCGGCGCTGATCCTGGCGGCCGGGATACTGGCGCACTGGTCGGAGATATTCGGCCGGGGCGACGCCCGGCCGGCCAGTGCGCAGGAGGCCGGGTCAGCGCCGCAGGCGGGGGTCAGTCTTCCCGTCCTGGCCAGCGCGGCGTCCACAGCCGCCGGTGGCTGGGAAGATCCGCATGCACGCCATGACGGTGGCGGCCCGCCGGCCAGTCAGCCGGCCGAGGCGTTGCGTCCCCAGCAGGAGTTCCCCGTCCCGGGACGCTCCGATGAGCTGTGGAAACGGGTCGAGGAAGAACTCGGATCCGCGGCGAAGCGCGACACCGGCGCGCTCAGCTGGCCGGGCACCGAACTGCCGGTCGTCCGTGAATCGCCCGGATCGCCGGAACAGGCCATGCCATCCGGGGAGGCCGGCCCGCCGGACACGTCATCCGCGCCTGGCGGCGCCCGGGTATGGGGATCGGGTGCAGGCTGGCAGCCGCCCGGGACTTCCGGCGCTGCCTGGCCACCGCCCGCGGCGGCGTTCGCGGGACAGCCCGCCCGTCCCGGGCCAGCGACCCCGGGCCCGGATGACAACGCGCCCCCGGACGGCACTGATCAGGCCAGCCCCGGCTCCCCGGACCACGACGCGGCTCCGGGCGCTCCAGACGACGCGGCTGCCCCCGGCCCAGCGGACGGGGAAGCCGCCCCCGGCCCAGCGGATGCCGGCCTGCGGACGGGGACGCCGGCCCAGCGGATGCCGGCCGGACGGGGAAGCCGCCCCCGGCCCAGCGGATGCCGGCTCTGCGGACGGGGAAGCCGCCGAGGCTGCTTCCGGGCCGGTGCCTTCCCAGGCGGGCGGGGGCCCAGGCCGGCCTCAGTGGATCATCTCCCTTCCGGGCCAGGAAGGGCCGCCCGGCACGGAACCGGCCAGCCCGGCCGCGGAACACGCCACCGAAGAGCCGGTCCCGGGGCCGGCCGGGCAGGAACCTGCGGCCCCGGCCGCGGCGGCCGCCGGCGCTTCGCCGGGCGAGCCCGCCGGGGAGGATGCGGCCCGGGATCCCGTGGTCAGTGAGCCTGCCGCCGGGGAGCCCGCGGCCAGCGAGCCAGCCGCACACGAACCGGGGGAGGCTGCCGTCGCCGGGCCTGCGGAAGGGCCGGGGCGGGTCGAGGTGACCGTGGTGCCTGGGGTGTCCCGCTACCACCGCAGCGGATGCATCCTGATCCGGTTCCTCGGCGCCGATGACCTGGAGATCATGACCAGGCAGGAGGCCGAGGAGGCCACGTTCGTGCCCTGCCGGGCCTGCCAGCCTGACCAGGCCGAGGCCCAGGCCGAGGCGTAGTCAGGCAGTCTCCCCTCCCCGCCCGCGCCGGCGGGGAGGAGAGACTGCCGTCAGGCCCGCGCCAGCCAGAAGGTCAGGCCCAGCTCCGGTTCCGCGTGCTGGTGCGCGCCCCGGGCCGGGTCCATGTCCTCAGCCGTGGCGGGACCGAACTGGTCGGCCAGCACCTCGCCCGCGATCAGCTGCCCGTGCTCGGCCAGTGCGGCCGGCAGGTCGGGGTCAGCGGATTCCCAGGCGACGGTGATCCGGTCACTCACGTGCAGCCCGTCAGACTTGCGGGCGTCCTGGATCAGCCTGATGACCTCCCGGGCGAGTCCCTCGCGGCGCAGTTCCGGGGTGATGGAAACCTCGATGCCGACGGTCTCGCCGCCCTCGGACGCGACCGTCCAGCCCGTCCGGGGGGTCTGGGTCACGATCACGTCGTCCGGTCCCAGGGCGATCGCCGAGCCGTCCACCTCGACCGGGACCTTGCCTGCCGATCGCAGCTCGGCAGCCAGCACCGCCGGATCGGCCGCGGTGATCGCCGCCGCGACCGCCTTGGTGCCCTTACCGAACCGGCGGCCGAGGGTGCGGAAGTTCGGCTTCACGACGTAGTCGACCAGGTCTTCCCCGACTGCGGCCATCGGCTCCAGCGTGCGGACGTTCAGCTCCTGGGCCACTTCGGCGCGCAGCTCCTGAGCCAGGTCCGCGAACCCGGCCGCGCTCACCACGGCGCGCGGCAGGGGCTGGCGGACCGGGACCGACGCGGCGGCGCGGGCGGAGCGCCCGAGCTCGACCAGCCGCCTGGTCTGCGCCATCTGGACGGACAGCCGGGCGTCGATGAGTTCCTCGTCCGCGTCCGGCCAGCTGGCCAGGTGCACCGACTCCGGGTCGTCCAGACCGCGCAGCACCGACCACACGTGGTCGGCCAGGAACGGCGTGATCGGCGCCATCAGCCTGGTCAGCACGTGCAGGCTCTCATACAGCGTGGCGAACGCCGACGAGCCGTCCGGCGTGGCCGGCCCTTCCCAGAACCGCCGCCGGGAGCGGCGCACGTACCAGTTCGACAGGTCGTCGATGAACGCGGCCAGGCGCCGGCCCGCGGCAGCGGTGTCGAAACCCTCCAGGTCCTGCGTGACCTGGAGGGTGGTCGCGTGGAGCTCGCCCAGCAGCCAGCGGTCCAGCAGCGGCCGGTCCGCCGCGGGCGGTGCCTGGGCGGCCTGCGCCGGTCCCCATGCCCTGGCCCTGCGCTGCGGCCGCGTTCGCGTACAGGACCAGGAACGACACCGTGTTCCAGTAGGTGAGCAGCACCTTCCGGACGATCTCCCCGAGTGCCCCGTCGCCGATCCGCCGGGTGGACCAGGGTGAGCCGGACGCCGCGAAGAACCAGCGGATCGCGTCCGCGCCGTGCGCTTCCATCAGCGGGAGCGGCTCGAGCACGTTCCCCAGGTGCTTGCTCATCTTGCGGCCGCGCTCGTCCACCACGAGACCCAGGCAGACCACGTTCTCGTAGGCGTTCCGGCCGAACACCAGGCAGCCCACCGCCATCAGCGAGTAGAACCACCCACGGGTCTGGTCGATCGCCTCGCAGATGAACTGCGCCGGGTACGTGCGCCGGAACTCCCCGGCGTTCTGCCACGGCGCGCCGAGCCGGGCGAACGGCATCGACCCGGAGTCATACCAGGCGTCGATGACTTCCGGCACCCGCCGGGCCTCCCCGCCGCACTCCGGGCAGGCCAGCGTCACCTCGTCCACATAAGGGCGATGCGGGTCCAGCCCCGACAGGTCGCGCCCGGCCAGCTCGCTCAGCTCGGCGAGCGACCCGGCGCACGTCAGATGCTCCTCACCGCACTCCCAGATCGGCAGGGGGGTACCCCAGTACCGGGTCCGCGACAGGGCCCAGTCCACGTTGCCCCGCAGCCACTCGCCGTACCGGCCATGCTGGATGGTCGGCGGCTGCCAGTTGGTCCGCTCGTTCTCCGCCAGCATCAGGTCCTTGACCTGGGTGGTCCGGATGTACCAGGACGGCAGCGCGTAGTACAGCAGCGGCGTGTGGCAGCGCCAGCAGTGCGGGTAGCTGTGCTCGTACGGCTCGACCCGGAACAGCAGGCCGCGCTCGGTCAGGTCCCGGACCAGCGGCTCGTCGGCGTTCTTGAAGAACATGCCGCCGACCAGCGGGATCCACTCCTCGAAGCGCCCGTCCGGACGGACCGGGTTCACCACCGGCAGGCCGTGCGCGCGGCTGGTCTCCATGTCGTCGGCGCCGAAGGCCGGGGCCAGGTGCACCAGGCCGGTGCCGTCCTCGGTGGTGACGAAGCCGCCCGGCACGACCCGGTGCGCGCCGGTGATCTCGACCAGGCTGAATGGCGGGCGGTAGGTGGCGCCGACGAGGGCCGCGCCCGGCACGGTGGCCGCGACATGCCAGCCTTCCCCGAGCACGCGGCCGGCCAGCTTCTCGGCCACCACGACAGTGTCGCCGTCACCGGGCTTGCGGGCGATGGCGTAGCTCTCGTCCGGATGGACCGCGACCGCGGTGTTGGAGACCAGGGTCCACGGCGTGGTCGTCCACACCAGCAGGTCCGCCCCGCTCAGCAGCGGGCTGGCCCCGTCCGGCAGGCTGAGCAGCGGGAACCGGACCGTGACCCCCGGGTCGGACACCTGCCGGTACACATCTGGCTGGCCCATCTCATGGTCGGAGAGGGGGGTCTCGCACCGCGGGCAGTACGGGCTGATCCGGAAGTCCTTGACCAGCAGGCCCTTGGTGAAGATCTCCTTCAGCGACCACCACACCGACTCGATGTAGCTGGTGTCCATCGTGCGGTAGGCATGCTGCAGGTCCACCCAGTAGCCCAGCCGGACGGTCAGTTCCTCGAACGCGTCCACGTGCCGCTGCGCCGACTCGCGGCACCGCGCGTTGAACTCCGCGATCCCGTAGCCCTCGATCGCCTTCTTGCCGGACAGGCCGAGTTCCCGCTCCACGGCCACCTCGACCGGGAGCCCGTGGCAGTCCCAGCCGCCCTGGCGCGGGACGTGGAATCCCTGCATGGTCTTGAAGCGGGGGAACACGTCCTTGAACACCCGGGCCTCGATGTGATGCACACCGGGCATGCCGTTGGTCGTCGGCGGACCCTCGTAGAAGGTCCAGAGCGGCCGGCCCGCGGTGGCCTCCAGCGAGCGCTCGAAGAACTTCCCGTCCTGCCAGCGGGCCAGGACGTCGTGCTCCACGGCGGGCAGGTCGATAGCGGGAGGCAGGTCAGGGAAGTAGCGCGGGGCGCCGGGGGCCGGCGGCGCGGACTCGGGATGGCCCGGTTGCGGCTGGGCTGGGTCTGACACGATGGGTGGTCCTCCTGCGGGGCGCTCGCGGGCTGGCCATCGGCCCGTTCGCGCGGCTTCGCTGGAGGGACGAGGCGCGCCGGCGGCGGCCCCGCGGTACCACCCTCCTTGGCCGCGTCTCCACGGGGGAGCGCGACCCTCTCCATTCATGTCTGCGGCCGGTTCTACTGGGCGCGCGGGCCACGCTGCCTGCCGGCGACCATCGTGCCCGGCCCGCTGCTGTTCTTCCGGCGGCTCTGGGGTGATCTGGTCCGCTGGCCTGCCCCCGGGCTCTCACCATCCCCGGGTCGCTCCTGGCTGCCTGCGCGGCAGCTGTCCCCATCAACGCCTTGCCGACACCTTCAACGATAGCGGATCCCCCGCCCGGCAGCCGACGCCATTTCCGCCGCCGCGCGGTCCCGGCGCCGCGCGGCAGTGGTTCAGCCAGCCCCGTGGTTCAGGTACCCCGTGGTTCAGGTACCCCGTGGTTCAGGACCCCGTGGCTCAGGTAGCACAGTGGCCCGGGGCGCCCGGGGCGAGGTCCAGGGCGGGGTTGCGGTCGAAGAACCCCGCCGGCCGCAGGGTGAACCCGGTGTACTCGACCGGCATCACGGGGAAATCCTCCGGCCGGCAGAAATGAGTCACGCCGACCGTGTGCCACAGTGCGATGCCCGTGTCCGTGACCGGGCGGTCCGCCGCGGTCCAGGCGGGCAGGCCCGCCCCGCCCGGATGCTGGTTCGGGAACTCCCCGGCGGCCCGCAGTTCGTCGTCCCGGGCGGCGGTGACCCACAGGTGACGGGTGGCGAACGCGGCGCGGGACGTGATCGCCGCCGTCGGCTGGGCCAGCAGCGGCGCGCTGGCGTGCGTGGGCACCAGGGTGTACCCGACCGGCTCACCGCAGGCGTTCCGCACGCCGTGATTGACGATCTTCCAGGACCGGCTCCGCTCGGGTGCTGCCATCCGCTGGGCCGCGGACTCGGTCTCGAGCAGGGTCTCCTGGACGGTGAACGCGTTCCCGTGCGGGTTGGCGGGGCCGGCCGGGACGGGTACCGCGTCCACCTCATAGACCGAGTTGGCCGGGCCGTCCAGGCACATGTCCAGGCGGAAGCTGAACAGGTGCTGGTGGTGGGGACCGGCCAGTTCCCGGGTCACGAGCTTGGCGTAGCCGGGCTGGGTTCCCGGCAGGACCGCCTGCGTCTGGATGATGCCGGTCAGCTTCACCTCGGCCGCGATCGTGCCGTCCAGGTAGAAGTACCAGAAGAACCCGTACTCGTAGTTGCCGACGGTGGCGATAGACGACACGACCATGCGCCGGGAGCGGCGTGTCTCGGCGGCCTGGTTCGCCGCGTCCCGGTGCATCCAGAGCACGCCATAATCCTCTTCGTGCAGGCAGATGGCCTGCGGCAGGGGGCGCGCCACGCCGTCCTCGTCCACGGCCACGGCGTCCAGGTAGACGATCTCACCCAGGCACTCGCAGCCGAGTTCCAGCGGGTTGGCCATCTTGCCCAGGCCGACGTCCCCGGCGTCGAACGCGTTCTTCCACCAGTGGTTCATCGCGGTGGAGCCATACGGCACGATCATCTCGGACAGGCTGGCGCGGTAGATGATGGGCCGCAGGCGGCCGTGGTCGTGATAGCCGATCTGGTGCAGGACGAGTCCCTCGATCGGGTGCAGCGACACCTGCATCTGCCAGGGTCCCCAGGCCAGGCATCCGTCGTCCACGGTGAACCCTGGCCCGTCAGGCTGCACGATCTGCAGTTGCGACAGATGGCGGGGCTCGCCGGCGCTGGCCGCGTCGTACCGGCCGGGGTCCCGGGGGACGGGCACCGCCTCGCCGTCCTCGATCTCCAGGACCTCCCCGGTGTCGCGGTCCAGCAGGGCCACCAGGTTCTCGACCGGCCGGGCGTACGGGTTGCTGCCCGGCCCGTCGAGCAGGTAGGCCACGCCCCGCGCCAGGCGGCGCCCGGAGGCGTCGATCTCCAGCCCGAAGTTGCTGGCCGGCCAGGGATCCACCTGGACCAGGGACATGTCGGTGATACCGCGCCGGGCCAGTGCGGCCCGGAAACCCGGGTCGGCCTTGATCTGCTCGGTGTTCTCCATCCATTCCTCGGCCATGAGCGGTGGCTGGACGGCCGGGACCAGGACCTTCCTGATCACCGCGGCGTCGTCGAGCGAGACGGTGGTCACCCAGGTCTGCCCCGTGGGCCGCTCGTAGAGGACGCAGCGGGCCTCCCGGGGAAGCGGCCGGCCGTCCCAGTCCAGGACAGCCCGCTTGGCGGGCTCGGCGAGGGCGCAGTAGACGAGCCGGGTGCCGGGTCCCGCGGCGCCCAGCGCGAGCGCGCTGGCCTGGCCAGCCTCGCCGACCGTGAGCGGGGCGAGCGGGTGGCGGACCGACGTCCGCGGCGAGCCGGTGGTGGCCTGGGCCATCAGGGTCTCCATCCAGTGGGGCCGTGAGTTCTCGCCCCTAGTATCAGGGGATATGTCCGGCGCGGCCATGCTCGCGGGCTGTCCTCGGCGGCAGGCCGGGCTGACGGCGCGGCGGGAACTGGGCAGCCGGGCGAGCATGAGCGGCCCGCGCCGCGGATTATCAGCGGCCCGGGATGTGTTTGCAGTGCCGGGCAGCCCGATCTATCCTCCGGTGACTGCCCGCCAGTTCAAGATCGATAGGTGGCAGCTGGGATAGTGAACACGTCACGCCAAAGGGGGCCGAGATGACAGCAACGGCACGTTCTGGTGCCGCGGCCCTGCCGGTCCGGCCCGGTGAGAAGCCCTGGACCGAGAAGCAGCTGGCCGGGGTCCGCCAGGAACTTCAGGATGAGGCAAACGGGCTGCGGCAGGACATTTCCGCCGCGGAGTCTGAGATCGCGGCCCGGCTCGGTGATGCGGTCGGTGACGCCGGCGACGACTCCGCGGACGCGGGGGCCAAGACGTTCCAGCGCGAGCACGAGCTGGCCCTGACCCAGAACGCGCGCGAGCTGCTCGCCCAGACCGGGCGGGTGCTGTCCAAGATTGAGGACGGCACGTACGGCATCTGCGAGTCCTGCGGCGAGCCGATCGGGAAGGCCCGGCTCCAGGCCTTTCCCCGGGCCACCCTGTGCGTGGCCTGCAAGCAGCGCGAGGAACGGCGCTGAGCAGCGCCGGACGTTCCGGCGACCCGGATCACGGGGCAGGCGGCCCCGGTCCGGCTCCCGGGCCGCGCCGGGTCCGCCTGCTGATCACGGTAGCGGTGCTGGTTTTCGTTGCGGATCTGGTTTCCAAGACCATCGTGGTGGCCACCTTGTCGGACCGGGCCCCGGTCAGGCTGCTCGGCGGCCTGCTGACGCTGCGGGAGCTGCGTAACAGCGGCGCGGCGTTCAGCATCGGCACCTCGGTCACCGTCGTGTTCACGCTGATCGCGCTCGGGGTCATCGTGGCGATCCTGCGCACCGCGCGGCGGCTGCGCAGCGTCCCCTGGGCGGTCACGCTCGGGCTGCTGCTCGGCGGGGCGGCCGGCAACCTCGGGGACCGGCTGTTCCGGTCACCGGGTTTCCTGCGCGGGCACGTCGTGGACTGGATCGAGCTGCCGCACTGGCCGGTGTTCAACGTGGCCGACTCGTGCATTGTGTGCGGCGGGGTGCTGGCGGTGCTGCTCGCCGCGCGGGGCATCCCCATCGACGGCGCCAGGAACGCCGCCCAGGCCACCGGGTCCGGCCCGGGCCGGCCAGCCTGCGCCCGGCCGGCCCGGGGAAGGCCGCCCGTGAGCGGGGCGGATCAGCGCCGGGTGCCGGTTCCCGAGGGGCTGGACGGTGAGCGGCTCGACGCCGCGCTGGCCCGGATGTTCGGGCTGTCCCGGACGAGTGCCGCGGAACTGATCACCGGGGGCCAGGTACTGATCGGGGGGCGCCCGGCGGCCAAGTCGGACCGGGTGCCCGCGGGGGAGTGGCTGGATGTCACGCTGCCTGCCCCGGTGTCCACCGCGCCGGTCCCGCGCCCCGTGCCCGGCCTGGACGTGGTGTACGAGGACAGCGACATCGTGGTGGTGGACAAACCACCCGGGGTGGCCGCCCACCCCACCCCGGGCTGGACCGGCCCGACCGTGCTCGAAGGCCTGCTGGGCGCCGGGCAGATCCTGGCCACCAGCGGCGCCGCCGAGCGCCAGGGCATCGTGCACCGGCTGGACGCGAACACCTCGGGCCTGATGGTGGTGGCCAAGAGCGAGCACGCCTACCGGGTGCTCAAGCAGGCGTTCCGGGACCGGGAGGTGGACAAGCGCTACCACGCCCTGGTGCAGGGACACCCGGATCCGCTGCGCGGCACCATCGACGCGCCCACCGGCCGGCATCCGGCCGGGGACGGCCGGTTCGCGGTGGTGGCGGGCGGCCGCCCGAGCGTCACCCACTACGACACGCTCGAAGCCTTCCGCGGGGCCAGCCTGGAGGAGATCATCCTCGAGACCGGGCGGACCCACCAGATCCGGGTGCACATGGCGGCGCTGCGGCACCCCTGCGCCGGCGACCGCCTGTACGGCGCCGACCCGGTGCTCGCCGCCCACCTGGGGCTGACCCGGCAGTGGCTGCACGCGGTCCGGCTCGGTTTCGCCCATCCGGCCGACGGCCGCCGGGTCGAGTTCACCAGCGAGTACTCCCCGGACCTCGCGCACGCGCTGGGCATCCTCCGCGCGGAAAGCTAGCCGGGCCCCCGGCCGGTGCCCCCGGGTCGCCGTCAGCCGCAGCCGGGTTCACCCCGGGAGCCACCGCGAACCCGGTGGCTGACGTACATCCGCGCCAGCAGCGGCGGTCCGTCGCCCTGCAGGTCTTGCGCAGCCCCAACGATCTGTCCGGCGTCATCGGGCGGTCCCGCGGCCACCCCGTCCGAACTGCCGGCCAGGCCCAGCGGGAACACCCCGGACGTCAGGGACTGCGCCACGGGCCAGCGCGCTGCGCTACGGCGGGGCCGGGGGACAGGGTTAGCGCCGGGTAGCCTGTTTGCCCTATCAGGGCACCTGCTTTACCCGGACTTTGCCTAAGCTCCCGGTGCCCGTCTACCCTGGTGTGCCAGGAGGCCGCGTGGGAATGCTGCACGTGTCTGTCTTGGGGGAGCAGTCCGTCACCGACGACGGGACCGGGGTCCGGGCCCGCTCGTCACGTACGGTTGCCCTCATCGGCTTCCTGGTCACCCACGCCGGCTCGCCCCAGTCCCGCCAGCGCATCGCCGGCCTGTTCTGGCCGGACTCGGCGGACGGGCAGGCGCGCACCAACTTGCGGCGTGAGCTGCATCAGCTTCGCCAGATCCTGGGCGATGAGCCTTCGCTCATCGTGACGTCCCGGGAACTGTGCTGGCGCGACACCCAGACGTGCCACGTCGATGTGCGCGCCTTCGACATCGAGCGCGAGGCGGCCCGGGCGGCGGCCGAGGCTGCTGATGACGATGGTGTTCTCCTGCACGCCACCCGGGCTCTCGCCGAATACCGGGGCGACCTCCTGCCCGGGGTATACGAGGATTGGGTGCTGGAGGCCAGATCGCAGCTCGAGCGCCAGTGCGTGGAGCTGTGCGATCTGGCCGGCGCGGCCCGCGCCCGGCGGGGTGATCTGGCTGGGGCGGTGGATGCCGCCCGCCGCCGGATCCGGCTGCAGCCGCTCGAGGAAGCCGGCTATCGCACCCTGATGCAGCTCCAGGCTGACCTGGGCGACCGTGCCGGCGCGGTGAGCACCTACCATCATTGCGCCTCGGTCCTGGAACGCGAGCTCGCCATTACCCCCGACCCCGCGACGCGGCAGGCGTTCGAGCGCCTGATGGCCCGAACCGGCCCCGACCCGGCAGGCGCCAGGCCGGCGCAGGCCAGGCTGGTGAGCGCCCGGTCCGGCGTCGCCGGGGCCCGCATGGTCGGCCGGTCCGCGGAATTCAGCGTGCTCGAGGAGCTGTGGCGCGGGGCGGTGGCCGGCCACCCGGGCCTGGTCGTGGTCCGCGGCGGGGCGGGCGTGGGGAAGACCCGCCTGGTGGCCGAGGCCGCCCGGCTGGCGAGGCGGCAGGGCGCGGTCGTGGCGGGCAGCCAGTGCTTCGGGACGGCCGGGCGGCTGGCGCTGGCGCCGGTGGCGGACTGGCTCCGCAACCGGGAGGTCCAGGCCGCGCGGGCGACCCTGGACGAAGCCTGGCGCACCGAAGTGGACAGGCTGGTGCCCTCCGGCGGGCGGAGCGAGCGCGGGGCCGGCCCAAGAGCCATGGCCGATGCCTGGCAGCGCCTTCGCTTCTTCGAGGGCCTGGCCCGCGCGCTGCTGGCCGTCGATCGCCCGATGCTGCTGGTTCTGGACAACATGCAGTGGTGCGACCAGGAGACCCTGGCCTTCCTCACGTTCTGCCTGGGCCTGGCCCCTGGTGCGCAGCTCCTGGTGGCCGGCACGGCGCGTGACGACAACCTGGGTGCCGAGCCGGTGCCCGCGGACTGGACCGATCGGATGCGGGCCACCGGGCTGCTCACCGAGCTCACGCTCACCCCGTTCGAGGCCGCCGACACCGCCCTGCTGGCCGAGGCCATCGCCGGCGAGCCGCTGGCCGAGTCCGAGTCGCGGCTGCTCCAGGAGACGACGGGAGGCTTCCCGCTGTACGTGGTCGAGGCGGTACGCGGCACCGCGGACCGTGGCCAGGCCCCCCGGGAGCCCGGCGATCTCACCGCGGTGCTGCGCAACCGGCTCGAGCAGGCCACCCCGGCCGCCCGCGAGGTGGCCGGCCTGGCCGCCGCGGTCGGGCGGGACTTCAGCCTGGACCTGCTCACCGAGGCCAGCGACCTGGACGCCGACGTCGTGGTCGGCGCAGTCGACGAGCTGTGGCGCCGCCGGATCATGCGTGAGTTCCGCGACGGCTACGACTTTTCCCATGACTTGCTCCGCGACACGGCTTACGCCCAGCTCAGCCCGCCCAGACGGTGGCTGCTGCACCGGCGCATCGCCCAGAGCCTCGAGTTGCTGCACGCTGACGACACCGATGGGGTCTCGGCCCAGCTGGCCCAGCAGTACGCGCGCGGGGGCCGGCCTGGACGGGCGGTGGCCTACTACCAGCGCGCGGCCAACCTCGCGGCAGGAATGTTCGCCCACGCCGAGGCCATCCGCCTGGGCCGGGAGACGCTGGCCATCGTCCGCGGCCTGCCCCCCGGGAAAGACCGCGACAGCCAGGAGCTGGCCGTCCTGGAGGGCATGGCCGCGCCGCTCAACGCCAGGTTCGGCTATTCGTCCCGGGAACTGCAGCACACGCTCGAGCGCTCGATCGATCTGGCCGGATCGCTGGGCCGCACCGGCTCCAAGGTCAGCGGCATGGTCGCGCTGTGGGGGACACAGTTCGTCCAGGGACGGACGGCCGATGGCTACCTGACGGCCACCCGCGCCCTGGCGCTCGCCGAGCCCGGCTCCGAGCTGAGCGGCGTGGCTCATTTTGGCGTGGGCGGGTCGTCCATCAGCCTGGGCATGCCCGCGGAGGGCCTGCGGCACCTCCGGATCGCCGCCGACCTGGCGAGTGACGCGGTCTCGCTGAGCATCGGAACCCGGCCTCGCGTGCACGGCACAGCATGGTCGGCCCACGCTCACTGGCTGCTGGGGGACGACGATGCGGCCCTGTCCGCCAGCCGGGACGCCATCGAGCTGGCCCGCTCGATCGATCACCCGTACAACCTGGCCGTGGCGCTGGCGTACGCCAGCATCACCTACCAGATGCGCCTGGGCGAGCCCGGGGTCCCGCAGGTGCCCGGGGCCGGGCAGGCCCCCGGGGCGAGAGGGGCTCCCGACTTGAGAAGCACCCTCGAGGAGCTGCATGAGCTCTGCGGGAGATACGGCTTCGCGTACTACCGCGAGTGGGCTCTGATCATGGACGGCTGGTCCCGCAGGGACGGATCCGGGATCGCCCTGGCCCGGCAGGGCATCGACAACCTCAAGGCGGAGGGCTCGTTTGCGCGCATGCCGTACTGGCTGTCGCTGCTCGCTGACCTTTTGGCGCGAAACGGCCAGCCCGCCGACGCCCGTGCCGTCCTCGACGCCGCCATGGCCGGCGCGAAGGAGCGGGATGACCTGTGGTGGCTGCCCGAGGTGACGCGGATGCGCGCTGCCCACGACGAGGGGCAGGCGGCGCTGTCCCGATTGCGCGCCGCCGCGCACCTGGCATCTCGCCAGGGCAGTGTCTCGCTGCTGCGGCGCTGCGAGCGGGACCTCATCGCGCGGGGCGGCAGGCCCCCGGCGGGCAGCGTTCTGCCGACCGCCTGACCCGGCCGCCTGACCCGAACGCGCCCCGCGAACGCTCGGCGAACGCCCGCCGCCCTAGCGTCGGTGTGTCACCGAGCCCGTGACGTACCCAAAGGGGGAAATCGCATGACCACCACATCCTCGCGCACTACCACGGCGCCGTACGCAGAACTGGCCGCCACGGTGCGCGGCGACCTGATCAGCCCGGGGGATCCCGGCTACGACGAGGCCCGGGCCGTGTACAACGCCATGATCGACAAGCGCCCGGCCGCCATCGTCCGCTGCCGGGACGCCGCCGATGTCATCGCCTGCGTGCGGTTCGCCCGCGAGCACGGAGCCGAGATCGCCGTGCGGGGCGGCGGCCACAACGCGGCCGGCCTGGGCGTGGCGGACGGCGCACTGGTCGTCGACCTGTCCCTGCTGCGCAGCACCACGGTGAGCCCCCGGGACCACACCGTCCGCGTGGACGCCGGATGCACGTGGGGGGACGTCGATCACGCGACCGTCGCGTTCGGCATGGCCACCCCGTCCGGTTTCCTGGCCTCCACCGGCGTGGCCGGCCTGACCCTCGGCGGGGGTATCGGCTACCTGTCCCGCCGCTTCGGCCTCACCGTCGATAACCTCCTCGCCGCCGACGTGGTCCTCGCCGATGGCACGTTCGTGACCGCGAGCGAGGACTCGGACAGCGACCTGTTCTGGGCCCTGCGCGGTGGCGGCGGGAACTTCGGCATCGTCACCTCGTTCACGTTCCGCTGTCACGACATCGGCGAGCATGGGGTGATCATCGGCGGCCCGGTGCTCTACGACCTCGCGGATGCCCCCGAGGTGATGCGCTGGTACCGGGAACTGCTGCCCTCCCTGCCGGAAGAGCTGAGCGGCTGGATCGGCCTGCTCACCATCCCGCCGGCGCCGCCGTTCCCCGAGGCCCTGTGGGGCCGCAAGGCGTGCGGCATCGTCTGGTGTTACACGGGGCCGCACGACCGGGCGGACGAGGTGCTGGAGCCGGTCAGGACGTTCGGCTCACCGCTGCTGGTCGGCGTGCACGAGATGCCGTTCACCGCGCTGCAGAGCGCGTTCGACCCGCTCTACCCCGCCGGGCTGCAGTGGTACTGGCGGGCGGACTTCTTCAACGAGATCTCCGACGCGGCGATCGACGTGCACCGCAAGTTCGGCGAGCGGCTGCCCACCGGCCACTCCACCATGCACCTGTACCCCATCGACGGCGCCGCCAGCCGCGTGCCCGCCGACGCGACGGCGTTCGCCTACCGCGACGGCGGCTGGGCTGGCGTCATCGTCGGCGTCGACCCGGATCCGGCCAACGCCGCCGCCATCTCCCAGTGGGCCAGGGACTACTGGGAGGAACTGCACCCGACCTCGGCCGGCGGCGCGTACATCAACTTCATGATGAACGAGGGCCAGGACCGGGTGAAGGCGTCCTACCGCGGCAACTATGACCGGCTCACCCAGGTCAAGCGCCGTTATGACCCGGACAACACGTTCCACGTCAACCAGAACATCCAGCCCGCTGACGGCTCTGGCGGGTGACCCGCAAGGGCGGCGCGGTGTCCCGCCCGGTGTTGTTCGTGCTCGACGACGACCCCGGGATGGTGCATGCGCTGCAGGATGATCTCAGCCGGCGGTCCGGGGAAGACTTCCGCGTTATCGCAGCGTCGTCCGCGGCCGCCGCGCTGGGAACGCTGCGCGACGGCGGTGCGCCTCACGCAGGAGTACCTCGCCAGGCACAGCGCCATGAGCCAGCCGCTGCCCGCCGCTGCGCGCGGCTGAGGGGTGCTCACCCGGCAGGCTCACGACATGACATGACTTCCAGCAGGGATTATCGCCGGTCGGGGCGTCCCGGGGAGCCTGGGGTGAGGCTGCGCCGGGATGGGGACGCCGGACAGCGGGTCGAGGCGGCTGGCGGCCAGGATGTACCACGCTGTCGTGCCGGCGTGCAGCGAGGCGTACACGTCGCCACCCTGGCAGTCACTCAGCGCGTCGTAGGACGCGGCCATGATCCCGAGGCCGTCCGCGTCTGGCCCCCTGGCCTGGGCGTAGGCGAGATCGGAGAGGTAGGCTGACGCCTGGGCCTGGTCGGCTGGCTCGCCGCTGAACTCCAGCGCGTCCGCGAGGTGGGCGGTGCCCTCGAACCACACGCCCGTGCGGTTGCCGGTGCAGATGCTCACGCCGCGGTAGCCATCCCTGGACACGGCCAGGTGGCCCGTTTCCCAGTCGAGCGACTGCTCGTACGCGGGGTCGCGGAGGGCCAGATACGACCAGCTGTTGACGTCCTCGACCTGCGGGGAGTAGTCCGGGGTTGCGCCATTGTCGGTGGTGCCCACGTTAAACCGGCCCGCCGCGGGGTCCCACATGGCCACGATGAACCGCCTGGCCCACATCGATCTGGCTGACCAGGCAGGATTCCCGGTTTCCCGGGCCAGCAGCCGGAAAAATGCGTACACGTCGATGTTGTTCTCGGTTGACTTCCATTCGATCTTGCTTCCCGGTCCGGTATAGCCACCGGTGTAGCCGCCCGGCCCGCGATCGCCCCGGCAGTGGGCCTGGATCCAGCCGCCCAGGGCCACGGCGCCGTCCAGGTAGGCCTTCCTGCCGGTGGCGGAGTACAGCTGCGTGAGAGCGTCCCCGGCCCAGGCCATGTCGCCGGTGTTGCTGGTCGGATCGGTGACGTGGATGTCACGGGGGTGGTCCAGGGCGGCCGGCTCGTACTGGTCCATGATGCGCCCGTCGTGGGCCGGCTCGTGAGCCTGCAGGTAGAGCAGGCCATCACCGATGACCCCGGCGCGGGCCACCCCGGTCCGGGTGCCCTCCGCCAGGTAGGCGTCGATAACCAGCGCGTCATCGTAGATGGCAGAGGAGGTGTCGCCGTCGAGGCCCAGCAGCCCACCCAGGTAGCTCTGGACCAGGCGCGGGGTGGTGCCGCCTGTGTGGCGGTCCATCATCTGGTCCAGGAACTGGTAGGCCCGGGCCACGCTCCCCGCCAGCTGCCCGGCCCCGATGCCTGGCCCGGTAACGACCGGGTCGTCGCCGGTGTCCGGAGGGGACTGGGTCGCGGCGAGGCCGATCAGCACGACCACGCCGGTCGCCGCGATCACGCCGGCGCTCATCGCGGCCGCCAGGCCGCGGCGCTGGCTCAGTCGCATGCCTGACCGTCCTGGCCGGTGGTGAGGTGCCGCTCGTCTGGTGTCACTATCAGTAATACCCAGACTACTTTATGTCGCCAAACAGGGGCATTGTCCCGCCGCCCGCGCCGGCCGGGCCCCGGCCGGATCAGCAGCGCAAAACGGGATAACCGGCCATCCGGTGTGGCGGGTCGCCGCGCCTTCGCGGCCTCTGTAGGCTCGACCCTGCCGGGCCGGTGCGCCACTGCCGCGGCATCCTCCCGCCGGGGAATTCCGCGGCCGGGCGGGACCTTACCCAGGCAGCACCGGCCACTTCCCCCGGCCCTGGCTGGTGAGTGCCCGCGAGGGTTTTCGTTGCATGCCTTAAAAGGAGGCGGTAGTTCGTGACGGCAGCCGCAGCGGACCACACCAGCCACCAGGATGGTTTCGTGCACCTTCACGTGCACACCGAGTACTCCATGCTGGATGGGGCCGCGCGGCTTAAGGACATGTTCGCCGAGTGCGAGCGCGCGGGCATGCCGGCCGTGGCCATGACCGACCACGGCAATCTCTACGGTGCCTACGACTTCTGGTCCAAGGCCACCAAGGCCGGGGTCAAGCCGGTCATCGGCATCGAGGCCTACGTCGCCCCCGAGCACCGCAGGCACCGGCAGCCGGTGCGGTGGGGCACCCCGGCGCAGAAAGACGACGACGTGTCCGGCGCCGGCGCCTACACGCACATGACGCTGCTGGCCGAGACCACCGAGGGCATGCACAACCTGTTCCGGCTGTCGTCCCTGGCCTCGCTGGAGGGGTATTTCCGCAAGCCCCGGATGGACCGTGAGCTGATCGCCGCGCACGCCCGGGGGATCATCGCCACCACCGGCTGCCCCAGCGGCGAGGTGCAGACCCGGCTCCGGCTCGGCCAGTACCCGCAGGCGCTCGAGGCGGCCGCCGCGTACCGTGACATCTTCGGCCCGGGCAATTTCTTCGTCGAGATCATGGACCACGGGCTCAGCATCGAGCAGCGGGTCCGGGACGGCCTGCGGCGTATCGCCAAAGAGCTGGGCCTGCCGTTCGTGGTCACCAACGACTCGCATTACACGGTCGAGGCGGACGCGAAGGCGCACGAGGTACTGCTGTGCGTGCAGACCGGGTCGAACATGGCCGACCCCGGGCGGTTCAAGTTCGACGGCAGCGGCTACTACCTGAAGACCCCGCAGGAGATGCGCGCGGCGTTCCCGGACGAGGAATGGCAGGCCGGCTGCGACTCCACGCTGCTGATCGCCGAGCGCGCCGACGTCCAGTTCGAGACCCGGAACCTGATGCCGCTGTTCGACGTCCCCGGGGGAGAGTCCGAGGAGAGCTGGCTGCGCAAGGAAGTCTGGCGCGGCATGGACCGCCGGTACCCCGGCGGCTACGACGAGCGCCGCCGCCAGCAGGTCGAGTACGAGATGGGCATCATCACCCAGATGGGCTTCTGCTCCTACTTCCTGGTCGTCGCGGACTTCATCATGTGGGCCAAGCGCAACGGGATCTGGGTCGGCCCGGGCCGCGGTTCCGCCGCAGGCTGCCTGGTCGCCTACGCCCTGGGCATCACCGACCTGGACCCGCTCAAGCACGGGCTGATCTTCGAGCGGTTCCTGAATCCTGAGCGCGTGTCCATGCCCGACATCGACATCGACTTCGACGAACGCCGCCGGGGTGACGTGATCCGCTACGTCACCGAGAAATGGGGCGATGACCGGGTCGCGCAGATCATCACCTACGGCACCATCAAGGCCAAGGCGGCGGTCAAGGACTCGGCCCGGGTGCTCGGCTTCCCCTACGCGCTGGGCGACCGGATCACCAAGGCGTTCCCGCCCGCCGTGATGGGCAAGGACATCCCGCTGTCGGGGATCTTCGACGACGCCCACCCCCGGTACGGCGAAGCCGGCGAGATCCGCGCGCTGTACGAGGCCGAGGCCGAGGTGCGGCAGGTCATCGACACCGCGCGCGGGCTGGAGGGGCTGATCCGCCAGGCCGGGGTGCACGCGGCCGGCGTGATCATGAGCAGCGAGCCGATCATCGACCACGTCCCGGTCTGGAAGCGGGAGGCGGACGGCGCGGTCATCACCCAGTTCGACTACCCGGCGTGTGAGTCGCTTGGCCTGCTCAAGATGGACTTCCTCGGCCTGCGCAACCTGACCGTGCTGGACGACGCGGTCCGCGGGGTCAAGGCCAACCGGGGCCTCGACATCGACCTCGAGACCCTGCCCCTGGACGACAAGCCCACCTACGACCTGCTGGCCCGGGGCGACACGCTGGGCATCTTCCAGTTCGACGGCGGCCCGATGCGGGCCCTGCTGCGCAGCATGCGGCCGGACAACTTCGAGGACATCTCGGCGGTCGGTGCCCTCTACCGGCCCGGCCCGATGGGTGCGAACGCCCACAACGACTACGCCGACCGGAAGAACCACCGCAAGCCGGTCGTGCCCATCCACCCCGAGCTGGCCGAGCCGCTGGCCGAGATCCTGGGCGACACCTACGGGCTGATCGTCTACCAGGAGCAGGTCATGGCCATCGCGCAGAAGGTGGCCGGGTACAGCCTGGGCAGCGCGGACCTGCTCCGCCGGGCCATGGGCAAGAAGAAGAAGGAGATCCTCGACAAGGAGTTCGCGCCGTTCGAGGCCGGGATGAAGAAGAACGGCTACTCGGCCGCGGCGGTCAAGACGCTGTGGGACATCCTCGTCCCGTTCTCCGACTACGCGTTCAACAAGGCGCACAGCGCCGCCTACGGGCTGGTCTCGTACTGGACCGCGTACCTCAAGGCCAACTACCCGGCCGAGTACATGGCCGGGCTGCTCACGTCGGTGTCGGGCGACAAGGACAAGAGCGCGCTCTACCTCAACGAGTGCCGCCGGATGGGCATCACCGTGCTGCCCCCCGACGTCAACGCGTCGTCCGCCATGTTCACCCCGGTGGGCAACGACATCCGGTTCGGCCTGGCCGCGATCCGGAACGTCGGCACCAACGTGGTGGACGCGGTCATCGAGGCCCGCTCGGCCAAGGGGGCCTTCACCAGCTTCGCCGACTTCCTGCGCAAGGTCCCCGTCAACGTGTGCAACAAGCGGGTCATCGAGTCACTGATCAAGGCCGGGGCGTTCGACTCGCTCGGGCACCCGCGCAAGGGCCTGGCCATCATCCACGAGCAGGCCATCGACACCGTCATCGACGTGAAACGCAACGAGGCCATCGGCCAGGACTCGCTGTTCGGCGGGGACGCCGAGGTCGAGGCGACCTTCGAGGTCCCGGTGCCGGACGGGGAGTGGGACAAGACCACGCTGCTGGCGTTCGAGCGCGAGATGCTCGGCCTGTACGTGTCCGACCACCCCTTGCTCGGCGTGGAGCACATCGTGGCCGCGAGCACCGACTGCTCGGTGGCTGAGCTGCTCAGCTCCGCGGGGGAAGACCCCGCCGAGCGCGGGACCGCCGCCCGGGGCGGGCGCGCGGACGGGCAGATGGTCACGCTGGGCGGGATCCTGTCCGGCGTGCAGCGGAAGGTCACCCGGCAGGGCAACCCGTGGGCCACCGCCACGCTCGAGGACCTCGAGGGCGCCATCGAGGTGCTCTTCTTCCCGGCCTCCTACCAGCAGTGCTCGCTGCTGCTGGCCGAGGACGCGATCCTGATCGTCAAGGGCCGGCTCGACCGGCGCGAGGATACGCCCAAGCTGATCGCGCAGGAGGTGAGCGCGCCGGACCTGACGGCGGACCAGGGCGGCCCTTTCGTCGTGTCGATGCCGGTCCAGCGGTGCGTCGCGCCCGTGGTCGACCGGCTGCGCCAGGTGCTGTGCACCCATCCGGGCCTGTCCGAGGTGCACCTGAAACTCTGCAATGGCCCGCGGGCGACGATCGTGCGGCTGGATGACAAGCTGCGGGTCAAGCCGTCGCCCGCGCTGCTCGCCGACCTGAAGCAGCTGCTCGGCCCCGCCTGCGTCGGCTAGCCCGGCCAGCCCCGGGGCCCGGCCAGCCCCGGGCTAGTTAGGCGTCGCGGGTCTTGAGCAGGTAACCGGCGATGACCAGCAGCACGGCGGTCCACAGGCAGAACACGCCGAAACCTTCCCAGGGCGAGAGCACCTGGTTGGCCTGCTGGTGCGCCTGGCCGATCAGCTGGCCCGCCTCGGTGGGCAGGTACGCGTGCACGTATTTGCCGATCTTCCCGGGAATCAGCTGGGTCAGCGGGGCCAGCACCAGCACGAAGGCGATCACTCCGGTGATGGCCCCGGCGGTATGCCGGATGATCCCGCCTATCCCCATCGCGAACAGGCCGAGCACGCACAGGTACAGGCCCGCGCCAAAGACCGCCCGGGCCACGCCGGGATCGCTGAGCGACACCGGCGCGTGGCTGTGCAAGATCGCCGCGCCGAGGAAGAACGACGGGAACGTGACTATCTCGCCGACGATCAGGACCAGCACGGCGAAAACAAGCGCCTTGGCCGCCAGCATCGGGATTCGCCGTGGCACCGCGAGCAGCGACGCCCGGATGACCCCGGTCGAGTATTCACTCGTGATGACCAGCACGCCCAGGACGCAAATGGTCAGCTGGCCGAACTCAAGCCCTGACCCGAGGATCGTGCTGACCGGATCGGCCATGATCTGCGCGCGCGATGCCGCATCGCTCTTGTTCCATTGCAGGATGGTGAGCCAGGTGAACAGGCCGGTGAAGCCAAAGGTGACCACGACGAGCAGGACCAGCGACCAGACGGTCGAGCGCACCGACCGGATCTTCGTCCACTCCGACAGCAGCAGGCGGCCGAACCCTGCGGCGCCGGACACGGCCGGGGTGCCTGAACTGCCGGGCCGCGTGGCCTGCACGGGCGGGCTGGCGGAGGTCACTCGGTCCTCCCCTGAGCTGTGGCAGGCGCCTGTTCGCTACTCGCTGGCTGGGCGGCGGGTGCCGGGCCCCCGGCGGCTGGTGCGGGGCCCCCGGCGGCTGGGAGTCCGTATTCGAGGCTGTCCGCAGTGAGCTCCATGTACGCCGCCTCCAGCGAGGCGAGCCGCGGGGTGAGTTCGTGCAGCACGATACGGCCGGCGGCGGCGATCTCGCCGATCCGGGGCGCGTCCAGGTGGCTGACCCGGAGGGCGGGCGCCTTCCCATCGGCCGCGTTCTCAGGCTCGGCCCTGCCGCCTGCCGCGGCGATCAGGCCGGCCAGCGTGGCCGCGTCCGGCGAGCGCACCAGCACGTATTTCTCCGAGCTGCGCTCGATGAAGTCCTGCGTGCTGGTCTCCGCGAGCAGTTTGCCGCGCCCGATCACGATCAGGTAGTCAGCGGTGACGGCCATCTCGTTCATCAGGTGGCTGGACACGAAGACCGTGCGGCCCTCGCTGGCCAGCTGCTTCATCAGGTTCCTGATCCACAGGATGCCTTCCGGGTCGAGCCCGTTGACTGGCTCGTCGAGGATCAGGATCTGCGGATCACCCAGCAGCGCGACGGCGATGCCGACCCGCTGGCTCATTCCCAGCGAGAAACCGCCGGTGCGCTTGCGTGCCACCTCCGTGAGCCCGACGAGCGCGAGCACCTGGTCCACCCGGGACCGCGGGATGCCCTGGGTCTGGGCCAGGAAGAGCAGGTGGTTGTATGCGCTGCGCCCGGTGTGCATGGCCCGGGACTCGAGCAGGGCGCCGACGGTGCGCAGCGGCTGGGCCAGATCGGCGTAAGGCTTACCGTTGATCGTCGCGGTGCCGGACTGCGGCCGGTCCAGGCCGAGGATCAGCCGCATCGTGGTGGACTTGCCCGCGCCATTCGGCCCGAGGAAGCCGGTGACCCGGCCGGGTTCCACGGCAAAGGACAAATGGTCAACGGCCAGCTTATCCCCGTAGCGTTTGGTGAGGTCACGTGCCTCAATCATCATTCCCCTTAGGACGGCCTGGCCGACTTGGTTGCGCCGTACGCCAGAACCTAAGGTATCAACGGATTGCGCGCAGCTTCTTTTCCCGGGGGCCGCGCCATGTCCGTGCCGGGGTGCGCGGCGGCGGCGGCCGTCACGTACGCTGCTGCGAAGTATGACCGAGCCAATGCCACTCCCCGCTGCGCGTGCCGCCGGCGGAATCCGCCGCGGCGTGGTGGCCTGCCTGGGCGTGGTGGCGGGGAGCGTGCTGCTCGGGGTGCTGGCCGGGTTCGCCTGGGCTGCGCTGGCCCCGCGTCCGCTGCTGGTCATGACCGGGCACGGCACCGCGGCCGTGATCAACGCGGAGACCAGCGCCTTCGTTGCGGCAGACGGCTGGTACTGCTTCATCTGCCTGGCCGGGGGGCTGCTCACCGGCCTGGCCGGCGTACCTGCTCGCGGTCCGCAGTTACGGCCCGGTGGCCATGGTCATGGTCCTGGTGGGTGCCCTCGCCGCCGCGCTGATCACGCTCTGGGTCGGCGAGCACGTCGGGCTGGCCAGCTATCACCATCTGCTCGCCACCCTGCCGGCCGGCGCGAAACTGCGGGCCGCCCTGTCCCTGGGAGCCCGGAGCGCGATCGCGTTCTGGCCGCTGGGAGCGGGGCTGATGGCAGGCGGGATGGAACTGGCCGCCTGGTTGCGCGACCGGCAGGCGGCTTCCTCCGGGCCGGCCCTGGCCCCGGAATAACGGCCGGGAATGTCCATCATGCGGACGGGCGCGGCGGCTGCCCGGGCGCGCTCCGTACACTGGGCGGGTGCTTTCCAGGATTGATCTGCGCGGATCACCGGCTGCCCATCTGACCAGGGGAAACCTGGCCCGGGTGCTGCCCAGGGCCGGGCTGGACGTCGAGGCCGCGATCGAGAAGGTCCGCCCGATCTGCGACGATGTGCGCCATCGCGGCGCGGCCGCGGTACGTGAGTACACGCTGCGTTTCGACGGCGTGGACCTGGCCAGCACCCGGGTCCCGGCGGCCGCGCTGGCCGCCGCGCTGGAGACGCTGGACCCGGGCCTGCGCGCGGCGCTGGAAGAGGCCATCCGCCGCCTCCGCCTGGTCTGCCGGGCCCAGCTGCCGGGCGACGTCGTGACCAGCCCCGGCGCGGGTGCCACCGTCACCGAACGGTACGTCGCCGTGGGCCGGGCGGGGGTGTACGTGCCCGGCGGCCTGGTCACCTATCCCTCCTCGGTGCTGATGAACGTGGTCCCGGCGCAGGTGGCGGGGGTGCCGCAGATCGCGGTGGCCTCGCCGCCCCAGCGCAGCGGCCTGCCCAGTCCCGCGGTGCTGGCCGCATGCGCGCTGCTCGGCATCGATGAGGTACACGCCGCCGGCGGCGCCCAGGCCATCGCCATGCTGGGGTACGGCACGGCCGACTGCGCCCCGGTGGACACCATCACCGGGCCGGGCAACATCTACGTCGCCGCCGCCAAGCGGGTGCTGCTCGGCACGGTCAGCACCGACGCCGAGGCCGGCCCGACGGAGATCGCGATCATCGCAGACGAGACCGCGGACCCGGAGTTCGTCGCGGCCGACCTGATCGCCCAGGCCGAGCATGACCCGCTGGCCGCATGCCTGCTGATCACCACCGACGCGGGCCTCGCCGACCGGGTGGATAAGGCCCTGGTACCGCAGATCGCCGCGGCCCGGCACCGGGAGCGGGTGGAGGCCGCCCTGGCCGGCCAGTCGGCCTGCGTGCTGGTGGACGACACTGAGACGGCGCTGGCCACCTCCGACGCCTGGGCACCGGAGCACCTGGAGATCCAGGCCCAGGACGCGGCCGCGCTGGCCCGCCGGGTCCGCAACGCGGGCGCCATCTTCGTGGGGCCGTACACGCCGGTGTCGCTCGGCGATTACCTCGCGGGCTCGAACCACGTGCTGCCGACCGGCGGTACCGCCCGGCACACCGCGGGCCTTTCGGTGCTCAGCTTCCTGCGCGCCATCCACCTGGTCGAGTACGAGCGGGATGCGCTGGCCGAGGTCGCCCCGCACATCGACGCGCTCGGCGGGGCCGAGGATCTGGCTGCCCACGTCGCCGCCGTTCGGGTCCGCATCCCCAGGGCCGGGCGGTGAGCAGTTCCCCGCCCGGCCCGCCCGCAGCGGGGGCGGGTGCCGCCCCGGGTGCTGCCCCGGGACCCGGCCGCGACGCCGCGGCGCTTCCGGCGTGGCTGCCGATCCGCGAGGACCTCGCCGGGCACACCGCCTACGGTGCCCCGCAGATCGACGTCGCGGTCAGGCTGAACACCAACGAGAATCCGTATCCGCCGTCGCCCGCAATGGTCGCGGCCATCGGGCAGGCGGTCACGGACGTGGCCGGCACCCTGAACCGCTACCCGGACCGGGACGCGCTCGCCCTGCGCGCCGACCTGGCCGCCTACCTTGGCCATGGGCTGGGACCGGACCAGGTATGGGCGGCCAACGGCTCGAACGAGATCATCCAGCAGCTGTTCCAGGCGTTCGGCGGGCACGGGCGGACCGCGCTGGGCTTCGAGCCCTCCTACTCCATGCACCCGCTGATCGCGCTGGCCACCGGCACCCGCTGGGTCAGCGGGGCCCGGGACGACGACTTCGGGCTCGAGCCCGGACACGCCCTGGCGGCCATCCGGGACTGCCAGCCCGACCTGGTCTTCCTCACCTCCCCGAATAACCCCACGGGCACCGCGCTGGCCCCGCAGGTGATCGAGGCGGTCTGCGCGGCGGCCCCCGGCATGGTCATCGTGGACGAGGCGTACGCGGAGTTCGCCCGGGACACCACCGCGACGGCACTCACCCTGCTGCCCCGCTGCCCGCGGCTCGTCGTGACCCGCACCATGTCGAAGGCCTTCGCGCTGGCCGGCGCGCGCGTCGGGTACCTGGCCGCCGACCCGGCGGTGCCGCAGGCGCTGCTGCTGGTCCGGCTGCCGTATCACCTGTCCCAGGTCACCCAGGCGGTGGCCCGGGCCGCCCTGGCGCTGGCCAGCGAGCCGCTCGCCACGGTGGACGCGCTCCGCGGGCAGCGGGACGATCTCGTCGCCTGGCTGCGCGGCCGTGGCCTGCGGGTGGCGGACTCCGACGCCAACTTCGTGCTGTTCGGCGAGTTCAGCGACCGGCATGCGGTCTGGCAGGCGCTGCTGGACCGGGGCGTGCTGATCCGGGAGACCGGGCCGGCCGGCTGGCTCAGGGTCACGGCGGGGACCCCGGCCGAGATGTCGGCGTTCCGCGACGCACTGGACGCAGTGCTGGCCCGGGGGGACGCCCCCCCGATCGCCGCTGCGCGCCGGGCGGCGGCAAGCCGCCGCGGCTCACCTTCGGAGGTACGGGGATGACTGACACCTGGAGCAGGGCCATGCGGCGCACGGGACGGGTCGAGCGGGTGACCAAGGAGACCAGCGTGCTGGTCGAGCTGGACCTCGACGGCAGCGGCACGGCCGATATCGGCACCGGCGTGGCCTTCTTCGACCACATGCTCTCCCAGCTGGCCAAGCACGGGCTGCTCGACCTGACCGTGCGGGCCACCGGCGACATCGAGGTGGACGCGCACCACACGGTGGAGGACACGGCGCTGGCCCTGGGCCAGGCGCTGCGCGACGCGCTCGGCGACAAGGCGGGCATCTGCCGGTTCGGGGACGCGGCCGTGCCGCTGGACGAGACGCTGGCCCGGGCCGCGATCGACCTGTCCGGCCGTCCCTACCTGGTGCACGTGGAGCCGGATGGCATCGCCCCCCTGATCGGCACCTACGACACCACGCTGACCAGGCATTTTTTCGAGTCTGTGACGTCCACGGCGGCCATCTGCCTGCACCTGGAGGTGACCGGGCGTAACCCGCATCACCTGGTCGAGGCGCAGTTCAAGGCGGTGGCCCGGGCGCTGCGGGCGGCGGCGGCCCCGGATCCCCGGGCTCCCGGTATCCCCAGCACCAAGGGGGTCCTGTGAGTGCCGGCTGGCGGGGTCCTCGCGGTGAGCGCCGGCTGGGCGGGGTTCTGGTCGCCGGTCGGCGCGGACGCCCGGGGGAACACGGTGAGCAGGCGGCCCCGCGTCGCGGTGCTGGACTACGGGTCGGGAAACATCCGCTCCGCGCAGCGGGCCCTCCAGCGGGCCGGCGCGGACACCGAGGTCACGACCGACTTTGACATCGCGATGAACGCTGACGGGCTGGTGGTCCCGGGGGTTGGTGCGTTCGCGGCGTGCATGGCCGGGATCCGCGCGGTGCGCGGCGACCAGATCATCGACCGGCGGCTGGCTGGTTCCCGCCCGGTGCTCGGCATCTGCGTCGGCATGCAGGTGATGTTCGGGGAAGGTGTGGAGCACGGCCAGCACACCGAGGGCTGCGGTCAGTGGCCCGGCACCGTGCAGCGGCTGCATGCGCCGGTGCTGCCCCATATGGGGTGGAACACGGTGGACGCCGCTGGCCGCTCCCGCCTGCTGGCCGGCCTCGACCCCGGCACTCGCTTCTACTTCGTCCACTCGTACGCGGCCCTGGCGCTGCCCATGCCGCCGTCCGAGCGGATGACGCCGCCGCTGATCAGCTGGGCCACTCACGGGGAGCCGTTCATCGCGGCGGTGGAGAACGGCCCGCTGTCCGCGACGCAGTTTCACCCGGAGAAGTCCGGCGACGCGGGCGCCGCGTTGCTGGCGAACTGGCTGGAGATGGTGCGATGACGCCCCGTGCCCCGCAGGACCGTGCCTCACGGGACAGTGCTGCACAGGACAGTGCCCCGCAGGACGGTGCTGCACAGGACGGTGCTGCACAGGACAGCGCCCCGCAGGACGGTGCTGCACAGGGCCGTGCGCCGGGGGACCGGGGGCTGACCTTGCTGCCTGCGGTGGACATAGCCGGCGGCAAGGCGGTCCGGCTGGTCCAGGGCGCCGCCGGAACCGAGACCGACTACGGGGCACCGCTGCAGGCCGCGCTGGCCTGGCAGGCGGCGGGTGCGCGATGGCTGCACCTGGTGGACCTGGACGCCGCGTTCGGCCGCGGGTCGAACGCGGAACTCCTCGCCTCGGTGGTCGGGCGGCTGGACATCGAGGTCGAACTGTCCGGGGGCATCCGGGACGACGCATCCCTGGCCGCGGCGCTGGCCACGGGCTGCGCCCGGGTCAACGTCGGCACCGCCGCGCTGGAGAACCCGGACTGGGTCCGGGCGGCCATCGCCCAGCATGGGGACAAGATCGCGGTGGGCCTGGATGTGCGCGGCACCAGGCTCGCCGCCCGGGGCTGGACCCGCGAGGGCGGCGAGTTGGACGAGGCGCTGGACCGGCTGGACGCCGACGGCTGCGCGCGGTACGTGGTCACCGACATCAGCAGGGACGGCATGCTGTCCGGGCCGAACCTCGACCTGCTGCGGCACGTCTGCGCCCGGACGGCGCGGCCGGTGATCGCCAGCGGCGGGGTGTCCAGTGTCGCCGACCTGGAGGCCATCGCTGCCCTGGTGCCGGACGGAGTGGAGGGCGCGATCGTGGGCAAGGCCCTGTACGCCGGGGTGTTCACCCTGGAGGAGGCGCTCAGGGCGGTGGCACCATGACGCGCCGGGTCCTGACCGGGACCGAGTGGGAGCCGGTGGTCGGGTACAGCCGTGCGGTGGCGGCCGGCGACTACGTGTTCATGGCCGGCTGCACATCGGTGGTGGGTGCGGAGTTCGTGCACGACGGCGACGCGTACGCGCAGACCGCCCAGGCGCTGCGGAACGTCGCGGCCGGGCTGGAACCCCTCGGCCTCAGCCTCGCCGATGTGGTGCAGACCCGGATACTCGTCACCGACATCTCCCGCTGGCAGGAGTACGGCCAGGCGCATCGCGAGGCGTTCGGTGACACCATGCCCGCCGCCACCATGATCGAGATTGCCCGGCTGGTCGACCCCCGGATGCTGGTTGAGGTGGAGGCCATCGCCTACCGCCCCGGGATCGGCGCCTGATGCCCCCGCGAGCGGCCGTGCCCGCCGTCCTTGGCCGCCCCGTGCAGGCTTCGGCGCCCCACGCTTGCGCGGCCCACTCCCCGGCACCCCCGTCCCCGGTCCCGCCGATCGTGATCAAACGATTGGTGGTGCCAGGACACCACCAATCGTTTGATCACGATCCGGGCTTGGGACGGCAGTGGCCTCGGGGGGCAGTTGTGACTAGCCGGGGCAGCCGCGGCGGAAGCAGGCGGGCGGGGAGCCTGGCGGGCCGGGACCGGGACCGGGACCGGGGGACGCCATGACCGTGGCGGTGCGGGTGATTCCCTGCCTCGACGTGGACGCGGGGCGGGTGGTGAAAGGCGTCAACTTCCGCGATCTGCGTGACGCGGGTGACCCGGTGGAACTGGCCGCCGCCTACGACGCGGAAGGTGCCGACGAGCTGGTGTTCCTGGACATCACCGCGTCCAGCGGTGACCGGGAGACCATGATCGACGTGGTGGGCCGGACCGCCGACCAGGTGTTCATCCCGCTCACCGTGGGTGGCGGGGTGCGCAGCGTGGGGGACGTGGACCGGCTGCTGCGGGCCGGCGCGGACAAGGTGTCGCTGAACACGGCGGCCATCGCCCGCCCGGAACTGCTCGCGGAGGCGGCCAGGCGGTTCGGCTCGCAGTGCGTGGTGCTGTCCGTGGACGCCCGCCGGGTGACTGATGGGGCCAGAGGGACTGATGTGACTGCTGGGTCTGCTGGGCCTGCTGGGTCTGGCGGGGGTGGGGGTGGGGGTGGGATGGCAGGCCGGGGGGATGTTCCGGCCGCCGGGGCGGCGCGGTTCGAGGTGACCACGCACGGCGGGCGCCGGGGCACCGGGATCGACGCTGTGGAGTGGGCAGCCCGGGGCGCAGAGCTGGGCGTCGGTGAGATCCTGCTCAATTCCATGGACGCGGATGGCACCAAGGCCGGCTTCGACCTGGAACTCATCAGCGCCGTGCGGGCGGTCGTGACCGTGCCCATCATCGCCAGCGGCGGGGCCGGTGAGCTGGCCCACTTCGCCCCCGCGGTCGGGGCGGGAGCGGACGCCGTGCTGGCGGCCAGCGTGTTCCACTTCGGCCAGCTGCGAATCTGTGAGGTCAAGGAGGCCCTGCGGGGCGCCGGGCAGCCGGTCAGGTAACCCGGGGGCCACGCCCGTCAGGCAGCCCGCTGGGCAGCACACCAGCCGCCCGCCCCGCACATCCAGCCCGTCACTCACCCGACGTGCGCGCCCAGGCCGGCCGACAGGGCGGCGCCCACGATACCGGCGTCGTTCTGCATCGCCGCGGGCACCACCGTGGCCCGCAACGAGGTCAGCAGCGGCAGGAACTTGTCCGCCTTGCGGCTGATCCCGCCACCGATGATGATCAGGTCCGGCGCGGTCAGCCCCTCCACGTGGTGCAGGTACTCGTCGACCCGCCCGGCCCACTTGCCCCAGCTGAGATCATGCAGTTCCTTGGCCCGCTCCGAGGCGCGAGTCTCCGCGTCGCGGCCGCGGACCTCGATGTGGCCCAGCTCGGTGTTCGGGACCAGGACCCCGTCCCGGAACAGGGCGCTCCCGATGCCCGTGCCGAAGGTCAGCATCAGGACCGTGCCCTGGTGCCCGGCTCCCGCGCCGAACTTCATCTCGGCCAGGCCGGCCGCGTCGGCGTCGTTGATAAGTGACACCGGCACGCCGGCCGCCTTGCTGAACAGGGCCCGGGTGTCCAGCCCGATCCAGGCGGGGTCCAGGTTGGCCGCGGTCATCGTGACGCCGTTCACGACGACGCCGGGAAACGCGACACCCACCGGCCCTGTCCAGCCGAAGTTCTTGACATGCTGCGCCACCACGGTCGCGACCGCGTCGGGCAGGGCCGGGCGGGGCGTCTCCACCTTGACCCGCTCGGTGAGCAAGGTTCCCCTGGACGTGTCAACTGGCGCGGCCTTGATGCCCGTGCCCCCGATGTCGATGCCGAGTACCTGCACTGCACAGCCCTCCGTTCGCCCGCGTATCCCCCCGGCGCGGCGGGGCCGCAGCGAGAGACCAACTCCATGGTGTGCTATCGGCTGACCGGGTAGTACCCGGGTGCCCTGGATTATGACCCAGCAGCTGAAGTTTTCCGCCGTTGGGCCACCGGGTACCCGGGGTTCAGGCCCGCGACACCGCGCGGCGCTTGACTGAGAGTCCTGGCTGGGGAGGCCGCGCGGATGTCGGTCGTGGTGGTGGGCGGGGGGGTGCTGGGCTTCATGCACGCCCTGGAGGCCCGCCAGCGGGGTCACCCGGTGGCCCACCTCGAACGCGAACCCGGCTCCCGGGGCGCGAGCGTCCGCAACTTCGGCCTGATCTGGGTCAGCGGCCGCGCGGGCGGTCCGGAGCTGGACCTGGCCCGCCGGGCGCGGGAGCGGTGGGCGCAGATCGCGGCGCAGGTGCCGGGCACCGGCTTCCGCCCCAACGGCTCTCTCACACTGGCCTGCGACGACGCCGAACTGGGGCTGCTCAAGGAGGCCGCGGCCCGCCCGGACGCGGCCCTGCGCGATTACGAGCTGCTCGACCCGGCCGGGGTCCGGGCGGTTAACCCGGCTCTGCGTGGCGAGTTCGCAGGCGGGCTGCTGTGCCGGGCGGACGCCGCCGTGGAGCCGCGCCTGGTGCCGGCGGCGCTGCGTGCCCATCTGCTGGACGGCACGTCGGCGCTGCCCCCGTATCAATGGCTACCGGGCCGCGAGGCCGTCGAGCTGGCCCCGCACGCGGTGCGGGACCATACCGGTGCCTGGCACCGCGCCGACCTGGTCGTGCTCTGCCCCGGCGCCGCACATACCGGGATTGCAGGCCCGCACCTGGCCTCGTACGGCCAGCCGCCGGTCCGCCGGGTCCGGCTGCAGATGATGCAGACCGCGCCACTGGACACCGGGCTGACCACCTCCGTCGCCGACGGTGACTCCATGCGTTACTACCCCGCTTACGACCTGCCGGGCCGCCGGCGCCTGGCCCCGCAGGCCCCCGCGGCTGCCCGGGTCAGCGCCCAGCTGCTGCTGGTCCAGCGGCTGGATGGCAGCCTCACGATCGGGGATACGCACGAGTACGCGGAACCATTCCCGTTCGATGTCGGGGAAGATGCGTATGAGCACCTGCTGGCCGTGGCCGCGCGGCTCCTGGGCACTGCGCTGCCGCCGGTACGGCGGCGCTGGGCCGGGGTCTACAGCCAGGTCACCGGCACCGAGCTCTACCACCGCTCCGAGGTGGCGCCCGGCGTGGTCCTGGTCACCGGGCCCGGTGGCCGCGGCATGACCTGCGCGCCGGCCATCGCGGAGCAGACGTTCGGCTGACCGCAGGCCGCAGAGTCCCGGGAGGGTGCAGATGACCGGCATCACGATCGCGTGCCTGGACATGGCCGGCACCACGGTCGCAGACGACGGCAGCGTGATGACCGCGTTCACCGACGCGCTGGACCGCTTCGGCCCGGCCCGGGGCAGCGCGGCGCACGAGGAGGCGATGCGGATCGTGCACGCCACCATGGGCCAGTCGAAGATCGCGGTCTTCCGCGAGATCCTCGGCGATGAGGCCACCGCCCAGCACGCCAACGACGTCTTCGAGGAGGCCTACGCCGCGGAGGTGGCCGCGGGGCGGGTTACCGCGCTGCCCGGGGCGGCCGGGGTGATCACCGCGCTGTGCGACGCGGGCATCCAGGTGTGCCTGCTCACCGGCTTCTCGCCGGCGACGCGGGATGCGGTTATCGACCGTCTCGGCTGGCAGCCGCTGATCGACCTCGCCCTGTCCCCGGCCGACGCGGGGCGCGGCCGGCCCTGGCCCGACCTGCCGCTGACCGCGCTGCTGCGGCTGGGTGGCGGCGCGGTCACCGAGCTGGCGGTGGTCGGCGACACCCCGAGCGACATCGAGTCGGGCCGCCGCGCCGGGGCGGGGCTGGTGGCCGGCGTCCTCACCGGCCGGACGACCCGGGAGGAGCTCGAGGCAGCCAAGGCCGCGCATGTGCTGGACACGATCGCCGACCTGCTGCCCCTGGTCGGGATCACCGCTGGCTAGAGCGCGGGCACCGGCCTGCCGGGGCCAGCTTCCCCGCCCGGGCGGGGCGCGGCGGTCAGGGTCGCGAACTAGCGCTCGGCGACCATGACCGGCGCGCCGGCCAGGCTGACATCCACCGGGTCGCCCGGCGCAAGCCCGGCAGCCTCGGCGCTCTGCTGGTCCACCTGCACGACCACGTCCCCGGACAGCCGGACGCTGACCCTCGTCAGCTGGCCGAGGAAGGTGCGGCCCACCACGATCCCGTTGCCGGACGGGCTGGCCACGATGCGCAGGCCCTCAGGCCTGACCAGGACGTCTACGCCCGCCGCCGGGCGTTCCCGGCGAGGTGTCAGATCCGCGGCGAGCGCGGACGCGCCGAGCAGCTCCAGCATGCCGGCCGGGATCCGGTTCATGATCCCGACAAACTCCGCAACGAAGGGCGTCGCGGGCCGGTCATACAGCTCGTCCGGAGTCGCGATCTGCTCCAGAGCGCCGTCGCGCATCACGCCCACCCGGTCCGCCATGGACAGGGCCTCCTCCTGGTCGTGGGTGACGAACAGGGTGGTGGTGCCGAGCCGCTGCTGCAGGGACCGGATCTGCTCGCGCAGCTGCAGCCGGACCTTGGCGTCCAGCGCGGACAGCGGCTCGTCGAGGAGCAGGACCCGGGGCTCGATGGCCAGCGCCCGGGCCAGCGCGACCCGCTGCTGCTGGCCGCCGGACAGCTGGTGCGGGTACTGCTTGCCCTGCGGGGCCAGGCCCACCATGTCGAGCAGGGCGGCGGCCCGCCGCTGCCGCTCGGCGGAGCCGAGCCGCCGCATCCGCAGCCCGAAGCTCACGTTGTCCAGCGCCGACATGTTTGGGAACAAGCTGTAGCTCTGGAACACCATGCCCATGTCCCGCTTGGCCGCCGGGATGCCCGACACGTCCCGGCCGTCCACCTGCACGCTCCCCGAGTCCGCGGTCTCGAAGCCGGCCAGGATCCGCAGCGCGGTGGTCTTGCCGCACCCGGACGGGCCGAGCAGGGCCACCAGTTCCCCGGGAGCGAGCCGCAGGGTCAGCCCGTCCAGGGCCCGCACCGTGCCGAAGGACCGGGACAGGTTCCGCAGCTCCACGGTGGCCCCGGAGCCGCTGTGGACGGTGCCGTCCGCCTGGCTGCCGCCGGCCGCCTTCGTGGTCATGTCAGGATCCCCCCGTGTTGCGCCGGCTAACAGAGAACAGCGAGACCTCGGCGCCGCCCTTCCGCCGTGACCCGCGGCCGCCGATCATGGTGATGGCCAGCAGGAAGATCCAGGTCACGAACAGCGCCAGCAACGAGGCCGCGACCGAGATCGGCCCGCTGGTCTGGTCGAACGCGACGATCCACACCGGGAACGTCTGGTACAGGTCCAGGCTGGCCATGGTGAACTCGCCGAGGACCAGGGCCACGGTCAGGACGGTGGCCGACAGCATCGCGGTCCGCAGGTTGGGCAGCATGACCCGCCACAGCGTGGACCGCCAGCCCGCGCCGAGCGACTGGGACGCCTCGACCAGCGTCTGCAGGTCGAGGGCACGCAGGCCGGCGTCGAACGCCCGGTAGGCGAACGGCATCGCGAGCACCACGTAGATCAGCGCCAGCAGGTAAGGGGTGCTCTTGAGAAACCCGGGGGCCACCTGCAGCACACCCACGATCAGCACCACCGGCGGGATCACGATGGGCAGGATCGTGACCCCTTCCATGAGCCGGCGCAGCTGGGGCAGCCGCAGGTGCACGTAGACCGTCGTGGGCAGCATGAGCGCGATGGTGAGCACCGTGGTGATGGCGGCCAGCTTGACGGACAGCTGGAACGCGTCAGAGAACCCTTCCTGGTGGACGACCTGAGGGAAGGTGGAGAAGCCAGTGAACCGCAGCGCGGCGACCAGCGGGATGACGAAGTAGGAGCCGACCAGGATGAGGATCGCCCAGCGCCAGACCGGGAACTGCCGCACGCCAGACCGGCCGGACCTCCCGGACGGGATCTGGCCTTCGACGTCCTCGGCGAGGTTCCCGCCGGCTATCGCAGCCATTGCGCCGACTTCCGCTGGAGGACCGCGTAGGCGGTCATCACGATCGCGATGATGACGATCATGCCGAGCCCGAGGGCCTTACCGACGTTCTGCTGGCCGGCCAGCACGTTGCCGTTCAGGAACGAGCCGATCTGGATCGCCGTCAGCGGGACGCTCCCGCTGGTCAGCGCCTCGGCCGTGGCGTAGGCGGAGAACGCGCTGCCGAACAGCAGCAGCACGCAGCCCAGGAACGAGGGCAGCAGGACCGGCCCGCCCACGTAGCGCCAGTACTGCCAGGCCCCCGCGCCCAGGTTGTTCGCCGCTTCCCGCCAGGCGGGCCGCAGCCCTTCCAGGGCGGGCAGGATGACCAGCACCATGAGGGGGATCTGGAAGTACATGTAGACCACCACGATCCCGCTGAACGTGTACAGGTTGAAGCCGTGCGTGTAGGGGTTCAGGCCGAGGTCGGTCAGCCACGCGGTGACCATGCCGGTCGAGCCGAGCGTCGCGATGAACAGGAAGGCCAGCGGGACCCCGCCGAAGTTGGCGAACACGCCGGAGGCGGTGATCACGCACCGGCGCAGCACCGCCCCGCGCTTCGCCGTGAAGATGGCGTAGGCGACCAGGAAGCCGACGATGCCCGGCACGATCGAGGTGATCACGGCGACCCCGAACGTGGTCCCGAAGCCGTGCAGGTAGATGCCGGACGCGGCGGTCTTGATGTTGGACAGCGTGAAGTCGCCGGTCGTCGAGTCCTGGAAGGCGCCCACCGCGATCGCCACCGCGGGCAGGGCGAGCCCCAGGGTCACGTAGATGGTGAAGGGCAGGATGCCGATCAGGGCCCGTGCGCTGTGCAGCCGGGCCCGCCAGGACCGGCCCGGCCGGGCCCCGGGGCCGCCTGCGGCATCCGGGGCCACGACCGTGTCAGTCTGCTGAGCCATCAGCTAGCCGGCCACGGTCGCCCATTGCTGCGCGACCTTGGCCTCTGCGGCAGACTCCTGGGCCTGGGTGGGGAAGCTCAGCCCGCCCGCCGGGGCTGCCGGCAGCGCCGCGTCGGCCGCCTTGTTGACGGTGCCGTTGGTGACGAGCGTCTGCAGCTCGATCGGCCGTGCCTTGCCCTGGAGCCAGAGGTTCTGCCCGGTGGTCGAGTACAGGTACTCCTCCCAGAGCCTGGCGCACGCCGGATGGGGAGCCGTCTTGCTGATCGCCTGGCTGTAGTAGGCGGCGTAGTGCGCATCGGTCGGGATCACGATCTTGAATGTGGGTACCGCACTCGAGATCTCGGAGGCGAGCAGGTAATCCCACCAGATCACGATCGGGGTCTGCCCGCTCTGCACGGTGGTCGGGCCCGCGGTGACGGGCACGAAGTTGCCGACCTGGTGCAGCTTCTTGAAGTACTGGATGCCCGGCTCGATGTTGGACAGCGACCCCCCGTTCGCCAGAGCGGACGCATAGACCGCGGAGAAGGCGGCGCTGGCCTGGGTCGGGTTGCCGTTGATGGCGACCTGGTTCTTGTAGATGGGCTTCAGCAGATCCTTGAATGACGTCGGCGCGACCTTCACCTTGGCCGAGTCGTAGCCGATGGCGACGTAGCCGCCGTAGTCGTCGTACCAGGTGGAGTCCGATGCCTTGGTGTTGGCCGGGATGGAGGTCCACGTGGTCACCTTGTACGGCGCGAGCAGGCCTGCCTGGTCCGCCTTGATCGCGAAGGACGTGCCCATGTCCAGCACGTCGGGGGCGCGGCTCTGCCCCTTCAGCTGCTGCATCGCGTTGATCTCGTCCTGGCTGGACCCGTCGGGATTGGCATCGTTGATCTTGATGCCGTACTTCGCGGTGAAGTCCTTCATGATCGTGCCGTAGTTGGCCCAGTTCGCCGGGAGGGTGATGACGTTCAGCGTCCCCTCCTTCTTGCAGGCGGCCACCAGGCCACTCATGCCGCCGAAGGCAGTGGCGGACGTGGCCGTGGCGGCATTTGTGCTGCCCGACCCGGAGGAACTACTCGAGCCGGCGCTGTTCGAGCTATTGCTGCCGCATCCCGCGGCGAACATCAGGCCGCTGACGGCGATCGCCGCCGCCGCTACTGCTTTTCTCCTGGGCACGTAGACCCCCTCCGACTGCGAGCTGGCAGCCCGCATCCACGCCCCGATGGCGTGGACGGGGGAATCGTCGCGGCGGGAATTGGCCGGGAGGTGGCCAGATCGTGGCGCGGCACGGCTTTTCCCGTGAAGGGTCAGGATCCGCGGCGTAAACAGTTGGTGCCGGGAGCCGCAGGTCACGGCGGGGACACGGAGTCATGGCCAGTGAGCCACGGCGGGGATACGGAGCCATGGCCAGCAGGTCACGGCGGGGACACGGAGTCATGGCCAGCTAACCACGGCCGAGACTCGGCCTGCGCCGGTTACATGCCCCAGCGGGCGCTGGTCAGCGTGCTGACCGCCGCCTCGGTACCGTCCAGGCGCACCTGGGAGGCGGCCCGCCGGCCCGACGTCCAGAGCGTGAGTTCGGCGGGCGGGCCGGTGACCGTCACCACCGGGGTGCGCGCCTTCGCGGTGATCCGGACCCGGCCCTGCCCCGGGTCGGTGGTGATGTCGTCGCGGACCAGTTCCACCCCGACCGGGGCTTTGCGCAGCACGAACCGGGCCATGCCGAGCCGCGCCCACAGGGCCTCGGACAGCGCGGGCGTGACCTTCCGGTCTGCCCAGCCAGGGGCACCGCGCCGGATGTCCTCGTGGTGGACGAAGAACTCGACCAGGTTGGCCCGTTCGTCCACGCCCGGCAGGCCGAACAGGGACAGCCGCGGCGGCCCGTTACGGATCGCGGCGACCAGGGCGCCGAACGATTCCCGGTCAGTCAGCCCCCGCTGCACCCGCCGGGTGTACCCGGCCAGCGGGCCGACCACGATGCCTACCCCCGCGTCCGGCCGGCGCTCCCGCAGCACCAGGTGGGCGGCCAGGTCAAGGGTGGTCCAGCCCTCGCATAGCGTGGGCGCGGAGGGGCCAGTCTGCTCCAGCAGCGCGCACAGCGCCAGGCGTTCGTCCCGGGCGAGAGTCATCCCGCGATGGTAGCCACCCGGCCCGCCCAGCGGAATGGGCCAACCTGAGAGGATCGGCCTATGAACACGCAAGCGAGCGCGGCCGCCGGCCCCCGCAGCCCTTCCGCGCTGGACCCCGAGATCGCCGCGCGGCTGAAGCGTGACCCGGCGGGCCTGGTCCCGGCCGTGGCCCAGCAGTACGACACCGGCGAGGTACTGATGGTCGGCTGGATGGACGACGAGGCGCTGCACCTCACGCTGACCACCGGACGGTGCACGTACTGGTCCCGCAGCCGCCAGGAATACTGGGTCAAAGGTGAGACGTCAGGCCACGTGCAGCAGGTGAAAGCCGTCGCGCTCGACTGCGACGGGGACACCGTGCTGGTCAAGGTGGACCAGGCCGGCGGGGCCTGCCACACCGGTGACCGGACCTGCTTCGACGCTGACCCGCTGCCGGCCATGGTGGCGGGATGACCGGTGGCGGGATGACCGGCAGCGGGGCGGCCGCCCCGGGACCGGCGGCTGAGCGGCTGGGCGCCCGCCGCCCGGCTGGGGGCGCCCGGCGCGAGTATCTGCTCACGCTCCTGGCCGGCGCGGCCGGCGCCGTGGTCGTGGTGCTCGCGGCCCGCCAGGGCTGGGCCCGGGTCGTGACCGTCGAGCCGCGTCCGCTGCCCGCGTCCCGCGTCACGGTGAGCGGCCAGGCCCTGGTCCCCGCGGCCGGCGCGCTGGGGCTGGCCGCGCTGGCCGGCCTGGCCGCGGTGCTCGCGACCCGGGGCCTCGCGCGCCGGGTGGTCGGCGGCCTGCTCGCGGCGTTCGGCGTGGCGATCGCCGCGTCCGTGAGCCTGCCGGTGACCGCGGCGCAGGCCCGCGCTGCCGCGGCGGGCGCGACCGCCACGCAGGCCGGTTCGGTGCCGGGCGGCAGCACCGTCGGCAGCGGCACGACCCCGGGCACGGGCGGTTCCGGCGTGGCCGGTCTCGCCCTGGCCAGCCACGTGGAGATGGCCGCGTTCCCGTGGCGCTGGGCCGTGCTGGCCGGCGGCCTCCTGGTGATCGGGACCGGGCTGCTGGTCGCCTGGCGTGGCGCCCGGTGGCCGGTCATGTCCAGCCGGTACGACCAGCCGGCCATCCGCCAGGCGCCCGCGGCGGCGGACCCGGCCAGCCTCTGGGAATCGCTGAGCCAGGGCCTCGATCCCACCGACTCAGGTTCCCCGGCCGGGGGGCCCGGCCGCGCGCCGGGCGGGCCCGGGGCATCCTCAGGCGGGCCCGCGGCCGCGCACGGGAAGCCGTGGACCGGATCAGGCGGCCACGGGCCCGCGGCCGCGCCGGGGGAGCTGCGGACGGGATCAGGCGGCCACGGGCCCGGGCGGAACGGCGGCGCAGGTTAGTCTGGGCAGTACGGCCGCCAGCCGCCTGCGGAGGTGAGGGCGTTGGGACAGGAGCTTCCCCCGGGTATCGCCGGCCCGCGTGCGGCGTCCTGGCCCGGCCGGTGAGCAGGCTAAAGGCGGCGCAGGCCCGGCCGGCTGAGGATGTGCTCCGCGGACCGGGTCCCGGCGATGGAGAGCTGGGTCAGGCCTGATCAGGCGGGCGCGAGGACTCAGGCACGGTCACCGCGGGCGAGCGGGCGGCCGGCGCCGCGGTATCCCGGATCCGGCCACTCGCCGCCGGCGGACCCGGGCACGCGCGGGCCTGGCCCGGAGGGGGGCCGCATCCGCAGAGAAACGGCCTCGCTACGATCGGGGCGCAAGAAACCCAAACCGAGGGGACAGCGAAACCGCGTGAGCGTGCTCAACGAGATCCTTGACGGGGTGCGTGCCGATCTCACTGCCCGGCAGCAGGACGTGACCCTCGACCAGCTCAAGGAGATGGCCGGGCGGGCGCCGTCGCCGAAGGACGCGATGGCGGCCCTCAAGGGCGAGGACGTGGCGGTCATCGCCGAGGTGAAGCGGGCCAGCCCGTCCAAGGGGGCGATGGCGGCGATCGCCGATCCCGCGGCGCTGGCCGCAGACTACGAGGCCGGCGGCGCCAGCGTGATCAGCGTGCTGACCGAGCAGCGCCGGTTCGGCGGCAGCCTCGCCGACCTGGCGGCGGTGCGGGCGGCGGTGCAGGTTCCGGTGCTGCGCAAGGACTTCGTGATCAGCTCGTATCAGCTCTGGGAGGCCCGGGCGTACGGGGCGGACATGATCCTGCTCATCGTGGCCGCCCTGGAGCAGAACGCGCTCGTGTCACTGGTGGAGCGGGCTGTGTCCATCGGGCTCGTCCCGCTGGTCGAGGTGCACGCGGATGAGGAAGTGGATCGCGCTCTCGAGGCCGGCGCGAAGATCATCGGCGTGAACGCGCGCGACCTGACCACCCTCGAGGTGGACCGCACCGTGTTCGCGCGGCTCGCGCCGCAGATCCCGGACGGCATCGTGAAGATCGCCGAGTCGGGCATCCGCGGGCCGCACGACCTGCTCGCCTACGCCGCCTCCGGCGCGGACGCGGTGCTGGTGGGGGAGAGCCTGGTGACCGGCAAGGACCCGCGCTCAGCGGTGGCTGACCTGGTCACCGCCGGTTCGCACCCGGCGCTGCGAGGTGACCGCGGATGACCGCGACAGCCCAGGAGGCCTGGCCACTTCGGGCCCTACGGCGGCCGGTTCGCCCCCGAGGCGCTGATGTCCGCGCTCGAGGAACTGGCGGCCGAGTACGCGTCGGCCCAGGCGGACCCGGCTTTCCAGGCCGAGCTCGCCGGGCTCCTCCGCGGCTACGCGGGACGGCCGACGCTGGTCACCGAGGTACCGCGATTCGCGGCCCGGGCCGGGGACTGCCGGATCCTGCTCAAGCGCGAGGACATGGCGCACACGGGCTCACACAAGATCAATAACGTGCTCGGCCAGGCCCTGCTGACCAGGCGGATGGGTAAGAAGCGGGTCATCGCCGAGACCGGGGCGGGCCAGCACGGGGTGGCCACGGCGACGGCCTGCGCCCTGCTGGGCCTGGACTGCGTGGTCTACATGGGCGAGGAAGACACCCAGCGCCAGGCGCTGAACGTGGCCCGGATGCGGATGCTGGGCGCCGAGGTCGTCCCGGTCACCACCGGTAGCCGGACCCTCAAGGACGCCATCAACGAGGCGTTCCGCGACTGGGTGACCACGGTCGAGACCAGTCACTACTGCATCGGGTCGGTGATGGGCCCGGACCCGTTCCCGACCATGGTGCGCGATTTCCAGCGGATCATCGGGGTCGAAGCCCGCGAGCAGGTGCTGGCCATGACCGGGCGGCTGCCGGACGCGGTCATCGCCTGCGTGGGCGGCGGCTCCAACGCGATCGGGGCCTTCCACGCGTTCATCCCCGACGAGTCCGTGCGGCTGATCGGCTGCGAGGCCGGCGGCGAGGGGCCGGAGAGTGGCCGCAACGCGGCCACGCTGGTGGCCGGCTCCGCCGGGGTGATCCACGGCATGCGCACCTACCTGCTCCAGGACGGCGACGGGCAGACCCTGCCCACCCACTCCGTATCGGCCGGCCTGGACTACCCAGGAGTCGGCCCGGAGCACTCCTGGCTGCACGACACCGGCCGGGCCAGCTACCGTGCGATCTCGGACTCCCAGGCCATGGACGCCTTCTCGCTGCTGTGCCGGACCGAGGGCATCATCCCGGCGATCGAGTCGGCGCACGCCCTGGCCGGCGCGCTCCAGCTGGGCGGGGAGCTGGATCCCGGGGCCCTGCTGCTGGTCAACCTGTCCGGCCGGGGCGACAAGGACGTGGACATCGCGGCCCGGTGGTTCGGGCACCTGGACGGCCAGGTCGAACACGGCCAGGTCGAACACGGGGGGGCCGCCCGATGAGCGCAGCTCATATCGCTGGCGAGGCGGGGCGCGCCGAAGGCGCGTCCCCTCCGAGCCGGGGATCCGCGGGCCCCGGGGGGCCGTCCCCCCGGGCTAGCAGAGTCAGCGTCGCGTTCGAGAAGGCCGCCGCAGGCGGCCGGGCCGCCCTGGTCGGCTACCTGCCCGCCGGGTTCCCCTCGGTGGCCGGGGCGGCCGAGGCGGCGGTGGCGATCGCGCAGGGCGGCGCCGACGTGATCGAGATCGGCCTGCCCTACTCCGACCCGCTGATGGACGGCCCGGTCATCCAGGAGGCCACGCGGCGCGCCCTGGCCAGCGGCACTCACGTGACCGACGTGCTGCGCACGGTCGAGACGGTGGCCGCCGCGGGCGTGCCCACGCTGGTCATGACGTACTGGAACCCGGTGGACCACTACGGCGTGGCGGCCTTCGCCCGCGACCTCGCGGCGGCCGGCGGGGCCGGGCTGATCACCCCGGACCTCCCGCCGGAGGAAGCGGGGGACTGGCTGGAGGCCTCGGACGCCTGCGGGCTGGACCGGATCTTCCTCGTCGCCCCGAGCTCGTCGGACGGCCGGATCGCGCGGATCACCGCGGACTGCCGCGGGTTCGTCTACGCCGCGTCGCTGATGGGCACCACCGGGGCCCGCGACAGCGTCGGTGCGGCAGCCGCCGGGCTCGTCAGCCGGGTCCGCGAGAAGACCAGCCTGCCGGTCGCGGTCGGCCTCGGCGTGCGTGACGGCGCCCAGGCGGCCGAGGTGGCCGGCTTCGCGGACGGGGTGATCGTCGGGTCGGCGTTCGTGCAGCGGCTGCTCGCCGCGCCCTGACGCCCGGGCTGGCGTGGACTCCGTCCGCGACCTCGCCGCTGAGCTCGCCGCCGGGGTCCGGGCCCCGGTCCGCTAGCAGGGCCACCATCCCTGCCCGCCCAGCGCCAGCCCGCCCAGCGCCAGGGCAGGGAGCCGCCCATCCCGCGACGAGGAACCGGTAATGCCACCACCCAATTACCGCCAGGTGCACTAGCCTCACGTGCCGTGGCATCACCCGGCACGACGGTCGCGTTCCTGCCCAGCCCGGGCCCCGGGACCTGGAATCTGGGCCCGCTGCCCGTCCGCGGCTACGCACTGTGCGTCGTGCTCGGCATCCTGGTCGCGGTCCGCGTGGCGAACCGCAGGTACGCGCGGCTCGGCGGCCACCCGGGGGTGATCCTCGACGTGGCCACCTGGGCGGTCCCGGCCGGCCTGGTGGGCGCCCGGCTCTACAGCGTGGTCACGGACTACGAGCTGTACTTCAGGCCGGGACGCGACTGGATCGACATCTTCCGGGTCTGGGACGGCGGGATCGGCATGCCGGGGGCCGTGGTCGCGGGCACCCTCGGGGCCTGGCTCTGCTGCCGCCGGGCCGGCGTGAGGTTCGGGCCCGTGGCGGGGGCAGCGGCGCCCGCCACCGCGTTCGGGCAGGCCATCGGCCGCTGGGGTAACTGGTTCAACCAGGAGCTCTACGGCCGCCCGTCCAGCCTGCCCTGGGCGGTGGAGATCGACCCGGCCCACCGGGTGATCCCCTACGAGAACTACGCCACGTTCCAGCCCGCGTTCCTCTACGAATCCCTGTGGGACCTGGCCCTCGGCCTCGCCCTGATCTGGGCGGCGCGCCGCTTCCGGCTGACCGGCGACCGCGATCCTCGCCCTGTACGCCGCGGGCTTCGCCACCGGCAGCTTCGCGGTCCAGTCACTGCGCATCGACTTCGCGCACCACCTGTTCGGCCTGCGGACGGACCAGTGGGCGATGATCGCCATCTGGATCGCCGGGGTCAGCTACCTGATCATGACGGCAGGCAAGCGGGGCCCGGACGTGATCACCCCGGAGGCCCGGCCGCCATCGCCTGGGCAGCCGGAGTTTGCCCGCCACGCGGCCCGGGCACATCAACGGGGACAATCCGCGCGAAGCGGATGTTTCGAGCGACTCAGGAGTTTCGCGAACCGCATGAAGCGGGGATGATTGCACTGGTGGCGTAATCTCCGTGTAACCTACGAGCCGTAGCTCAAGGGAGCCAGCGATACCCTCTTCACGGGGTTCTTGGCAGGGCCAATGTCGTCCCGACCACATGCGAGAACGCATATTCGGACGAGACGACAGGAGTGCGGATGGCACCTGCCGCTTCAGTGGGCGCCGGGGGACTCTACGACCCAGCTTCGAGCATGATGCGTGTGGCGTGGGCTTCGTGGCCGACCTGTCCGGCCTGCCCAGCCACGACACCGTAGCCAAGGCCCTGACCGTGCTCCGCAACCTGGAGCACCGCGGCGCCCAGGGCAGCGACCCGGACACGGGCGACGGGGCCGGCATCCTGACCCAGATCCCCGACGCGTTCTTCCGCGCGGTGTGCGGCTTCGAGCTTCCGCCTCCGGGCGGCTATGCGGCCGGGATGGTGTTCCTGCCCGCTGACGACCAGGGCAGCACGCGACACCGCCCTGGTGGTGGAACGGCTCGCCGCTGAGGAGGGCCTGACCACGCTGGGCTGGCGCGACGTCCCCTTCGACCCGGAGCACTGCGGGCGTGGTGCCAGGGACGTGCTGCCTACGCTGCGGCAGGTTTTCGTTGCGGCGGGTGAGGAAAGCGGGATCGCGCTGGACCGGCGCGCTTACTGCCTGCGCAAGCGGGTGGAACACGAGACCGACTGCTACGTCGTCTCACTGTCCTCACGCACCATCGGCTACAAGGGGATGCTGACCGCGCTGCAGCTGGAGCCGTTCTACCCCGACCTGGCCGACCCGCGCTACGTCTCGTCGCTGGCCCTGGTCCACTCGCGGTTTTCCACCAACACCTTCCCGTCCTGGCCGCTGGCCCACCCGTACCGCTACATCGCGCACAACGGGGAGATCAACACGGTCCGCGGGAACCGGAACTGGATGAGGGCGCGAGAGGCCATGCTGGCCAGCGACCTGTTCCCGCGGTCCGCGGACGGCCGCGGCATGGAGCGGCTGCTGCCGATCCTGGATGAGACCGGCAGCGACTCAGCCAGCTTCGACGAGTGCCTGGAACTGCTGCACCTGGGCGGCCGGTCGCTGCCGCACGCCATGCTGATGATGATCCCCGAGCCGTGGGAGAACCACGACGAGATGGATCCGGCCCGCCGTGCCTTTTACCGCTTCCACTCCACCCTGATGGAGCCGTGGGACGGCCCGGCCTGCGTGGCGTTCACCGACGGGACCGTGATCGGGGCCGTGCTCGACCGCAACGGGCTGCGCCCGGGCCGGTACTGGGTGACCCGGGACGGGTTCGTGGTGCTGGCCAGCGAGGTCGGCGTGCTCGACATCGACCCGGCGGACGTGGTCCGCAAGGGGCGCCTGCAGCCCGGCCGCGTCTTCCTGGCCGACACGGGCCGCCGGCGGATCCTGGAGGACGCGGACGTGAAGTCCGCGCTGGCCAGCGAGCATCCCTACGGGGACTGGCTGCACGCCGGCCTGCTGCACCTCGACGACCTGCCCGACCGGGTCCGGGCCCTGCCCGCCGCCGCGGAACTGACCACCCAGCAGCGGCTGTTCGGGTACACCGAGGAAGAGCTGCGGGTGCTGCTGGCGCCGATGGCCCGGAGCGGGGCAGAGCCGATCGGGTCGATGGGCACCGACACGCCCCTCGCCGTGCTCTCCGACCGCCCCCGGCTGCTCTTCGACTACTTCTCCCAGCTGTTCGCCCAGGTCACCAACCCGCCGCTGGACGCGATCCGCGAGGAGCTGGTGACCTCGCTGGAGTCCTCCACCGGCCCGGAAGGCAACCTCTTCCAGCCAGGCCCGGCGTCATGCCGCCAGATCGTGCTGCCGTTCCCGGTGATCAGCCGCAACGAGCTGAACAAGATCATCCACATCAACGACGACGGCGACCTGGCGGGCTTCGCGTCCCACGTGGTGGACGGCCGGTACCAGGTCGCGGGCGGCGGTCCTGCGCTGCGCGACCGGCTCAGAGAGATCTGCGCCGAGGTGTCGGCCGCGATCGCCGGCGGCGCGCACATCATCGTGCTGTCCGACCGCGGGGGCGGCGAGCGCGCCGACGTCGCAGCCTGGCCCCGATCCCGTCGCTGCTGCTCACCGGGACCGTCCACCATCACCTGATCCGGGAGCGGACCCGGACCCGGGCCGGCCTGATCGTGGAGGCCGGCGACGCCCGCGAGTGCCACCACATCGCGCTGCTCATCGGGTACGGCGCCGCCGCGGTGAACCCCTACCTGGCCCTGGAGACCGTGCGCGGACATGGTCCGCCGCGGCCTGCTGGACCGGGGTGACGGCCGGGAAGGCCGCGGAGAACACGGTCAAGGCCCTGGGCAAGGGCCTGCTGAAGATCATGTCGAAGATGGGCGTCTCCACCGTCGCCTCCTACACCGGGGCGCAGATCTTCGAGGCCATCGGGCTGGGCGAGGAGATCGTCAGCACCTGCTTCACCGGCACCACCTCCCGGCTCGGCGGCGTCGGCTTCGACGTGCTCGCCGCCGAGGCCGCGGCCCGGCACGCCAGGGCGTTCCCGCCCCGGGGCGCCGAGCCGGATCACCGGCGGCTGGAGACCGGCGGTGACTACCAGTGGCGCCGTGAGGGCGAGGCCCACCTGTTCAACCCGGAGACCGTGTTCAAGCTGCAGCACGCGACCCGGAGCCGCCGGTACGAGATCTTCAAGGAGTACACCCGCCTGGTGGACGACCAGTCCGCCCGGCTCATGACGCTGCGCGGCCTGCTGCGCATCCGCGGCGTCGATGACCACACCGACCCGCGTGGGCTGGGCGCAGCGTCGCTCCCGGCCCGCGCGCCTCACGGGGGCGGCGCGCCTGACGGCGGCGTGCCCCGCGAGGCTGGCGCGCCCCGCAGGGGCGGAGGCGTCGCCCCGCGAGGCTGGCGCGCCCCGCGAGGCTGGCGCGCCCGACGAGAACCAGGCGGGGCTGCATCCGACCGGCCCGCACCCGGTGGGCCGCCGGCCGGCCGGGCCCCCGGCGCCCGGGGCGCGCACGCCGCAGCCCCGGGCCCCGATCCCCATCGACGAGGTCGAGCCGGTTTCTGAGATCGTCCGCCGGTTCTCCACCGGCGCGATGTCTTACGGCTCGATCTCGGCCGAGGCCCACCAGACCCTGGCCATCGCGATGAACCGGCTGGGCGGCCGGTCCAACACCGGCGAGGGCGGCGAGGATCCGGACCGCTTCGTGCCGGACGCCAACGGCGACCTGCGCCGGTCCGCAGTCAAGCAGGTGGCCAGCGGGCGGTTCGGGGTGACCAGCGAGTACCTGGTCAACGCCGACGACCTGCAGATCAAGATGGCCCAGGGGGCGAAGCCGGGGGAGGGCGGCCAGCTGCCCGGCCACAAGGTGTACCCGTGGATCGCCAAGACCCGGTACTCCACCCCGGGCGTCGGCCTGATCTCCCCGCCGCCGCACCACGACATCTACTCCATCGAGGACCTGGCCCAGCTGATCCACGACCTGAAGAACGCCAATCCCCGGGCCCGGGTGCACGTCAAGCTGGTCGCCGAGGTTGGCGTGGGCACGGTCGCGGCCGGGGTGTCCAAGGCCCATGCCGACGTGGTGCTGATCTCCGGGCACGACGGTGGCACCGGCGCCGCCCCGCTGACCAGCCTCAAGCACGCGGGCGCACCGTGGGAGCTGGGCCTGGCCGAAACCCAGCAGACCCTGCTGCGGGCCAAGCTGCGCGACCGGATCGTGGTCCAGGCAGACGGCCAGATGAAGACCGGCCGGGACGTCATCATCGCCGCGCTCCTCGGCGCCGAGGAATTCGGCTTCGCGACCGCCCCGCTGGTCGTGTCGGGCTGCATCATGATGCGGGTCTGCCACCTCGACACCTGCCCGGTCGGGGTGGCCACCCAGAACCCTGAGCTGCGCCAGCGGTTCAGCGGCAGGCCAGAGTTCGTGGTCAACTTCTTCGAGTTCATCGCCGAGGAGGTCCGCGAGTACCTCGCCGCGCTGGGATTCCGCACGCTGGAGGAGGCGGTCGGCCGGACCGACCTGCTGGACAGCGAGCGGGCGGTGGGGCACTGGAAGGCGGCCGGGCTGGACCTCACGCCGATCCTGCACATGCCCGCGCTGCCCGAGGGCTCGGCCACCCGCAACACCACCACCCAGGATCACGGCATCGCCCGGGCCCTGGACAACACGCTGATCCAGCTGGCGGAGGGCGCCCTGCAGGATGGGAAGCCGGTCACCCTGGACCTCCCGGTCCGGAACGTCAACCGGACGGTCGGAACCATGCTGGGCTACGAGGTGACCAGGCGGTGGGGCGGCAAGGGCCTGCCCGACGACACGATCCTGGTCCGGTTCACGCGGCTCGGCCGGGCAGTCCTTCGGCGCCTTCCTGCCCCGCGGGATCACCCTGCGGCTGACCGGGGACGCCAACGACTACCTGGGCAAGGGCCTGTCCGGCGGCCGGATCATCGTGGCCCCGGACCCGGCCGCGGCGTTCATCGCCGAGGAGCAGATCATCGCGGGCAACGTGATCGGGTACGGCGCCACCGCGGGCCAGATGTTCCTCCGCGGGGTCGTGGGTGAGCGTTTCTGCGTGCGGAACTCGGGCGCCACCGCGGTGGCCGAGGGCACCGGTGATCACGGCTGTGAGTACATGACAGGCGGCGTTGTGGCCGTGCTCGGCCCGGTCGGCCGCAATTTCGCGGCGGGCATGTCCGGCGGCCTCGCCTACCTGCTCGACCCCGATCCGGTCCGCGTCAACATGGACATGGCCGACCTGGAGGGCCTCGACGACGACGACGCGACCCGGCTGCGGCACCTGGTCGAGCAGCACCGGGCCGAGACCGGCTCCGAGGTCGCCGGGCGGCTGCTGGCCGACTGGGACGCGGCGCTGACCCGGTTCGGCAAGGTCATGCCCAAGGACTACAAGCGGGTGCTCGATGCGGCCCGGCTGGCCGAGCGCGAGGGCCGCGACGTCAACCAGGCCGTGATGGCCGCGGCCCACGGCTGAGGGGGTTCCTGCGATGGCTGACCCGAAGGGTTTCCTGACCACGCCGCGCGAGACGCCCGCCCGGCGGCCGGTGGACGTGCGGATCCGGGACTGGCGGGAGGTGTACACGGACTTTCCTCCCGCGGCCCTGGAGTCGCAGGCGGGCCGGTGCATGGACTGCGGCATCCCGTTCTGCCACCAGGGCTGCCCGCTGGGCAACCTCATCCCGGAGTGGAACGACCTGGTCTGGCGGCATGAGTGGCGTGAGGCCGCGGAGCGGCTGCACGCGACCAACAACTTCCCCGAATTCACCGGGCGGCTCTGCCCGGCGCCGTGCGAGAGCGCCTGCGTGCTCGGCATCAACGCCGACCCCGTCGCCATCAAGCAGGTCGAGGTGGAGATCATCGACCGGGCCTGGGCCGAGGGCTGGGTCCGGCCGCTGCCCCCGCCGGCGGCGGCGGTGGCCGCGGGACGCCGCGTGGCGGTGATCGGGTCGGGGCCGTCCGGGCTGGCCGCGGCCCAGCAGCTCACCCGGGCCGGGCACGCGGTCACCGTGTTCGAGCGGGCGGATACTCCCGGCGGGCTGCTGCGCTACGGCATCCCCGAGTTCAAGATGGAAAAGCGCCACCTGGATCGCCGGCTGTGGCAGATGCAGGCCGAGGGGACCAGGTTCCGGTGCGGGGTGACGGCCGGCCGCGACGTCACGGCCGCGCAGCTGCGGGCGGAGTTCGACGCGATCGTGCTCTGCGGGGGCGCGACCGTGGCCCGCGGGCTGCCCGTCCCCGGCGCCGACCTGGCCGGGGTACACCAGGCCATGGAGTTCCTGCCGCTGGCCAACCGCGCGGTGGCCGCATCGCAGGCCCGGACCGGCGGCGGGCCGGTGGCCGAGCCGCCGATCAGCGCGCGGGGCAAGAACGTGGTCATCATCGGCGGCGGCGACACGGGGGCCGACTGCCTCGGCACCGCACACCGGCAGGGCGCCGCCTCGGTGACCCAGCTGGAGATCCTGCCCCGGCCGGGCGGGACCCGGCCAGGCCACCAGCCGTGGCCCACCTATCCCATGATCTACCGGGTGTCCAGCGCCCACGAGGAGGGCGGGGAGCGGGTCTACGCCGTGTCCACGCAAGCCTTCGTGGGTGACGCGGACGGGCAGGTCCGGGCACTGCGCCTCGTCGAGGTGGAGATGGCCGACGGCACGTTCTCGCCAGTCGAGGGGACCGAGCGGGAGATCCCCTGCGAGCTGGTCCTGCTGGCCATGGGCTTCACCGGGCCGGAGAAGGCGGGGCTGCTGGCCGACCTCGGCGTCGGGTTCGACGCGCGGGGCAACGTGGCCCGGGACTTGTCGTACGCGACGTCGGTGCCCGGGGTGTTCGCAGCCGGGGATATGGGCCGTGGCCAGTCACTGATCGTCTGGGCCATCGCCGAGGGGCGTTCGGCCGCGGCGGCCGTGGACCGGTACCTGGAGGGGAACAGCCTGCTGCCCAGTCCCATCCCGCCCACCGCGCGGCCCCTGGTCTGACCGGACCTCAGGCGGCTCGGCCCTGGCTCGGCCCTGGCTCGGCCCTGGCTCGGACCTCAGGCGGCTCGGCCCCGGCTCGGCAACTGCTCGGCCCCTGCTCGGCCCCTCCGGATCCGCAGGGCCGCTCACTCCCGATCCTGGACGGGAATGGCTGCCCCCGGTGCCACGTATGGTCTGTCCGCCTGCGCCGGCCCTTCCATCGCGGACTTCTGCGGCCTGCGTGGCCGGTGTTACCCATGCGCTCCCGGGCCGGGCTTGCCGCTGTCGTGATCATGGGATCACTGGGGCTCCAGGCCCAGCAACTCCATGATCATTAACCTGCCGTCGCGCACTGTCGATGGCACATGCCGGCGGGGCTGGCCCCGCGGCCATGTACGTCCACGATCATGCCGAAGGGACTGGGCCGCCCAGGCCTCACCTGGGACTCCGGGCCCTGCTGGCTGACCGTGGAGGGGCGGCCTGAGGGTGCTGCGCTTCCCGGCATACGCGGTCCGGGACCAGCCTGCCGTGGTGGCGGCCCAGAATCGCGAGGCGCCGCGCGGCACCCGTGTTGCCGTCCTGTGACATCGGATGACTGTTCGGTGAATATTGCGCCGGGGTCTCCGCGGCCGCGCTGGTCCGCCCGTAGAGTGGTATAGACCAATTTGGGCGCCTCGTCTGGAAGGCAACCGGAAGGCAATGAGCATGACCCGCCGAGCGAAGATCGTCTGCACTCTGGGGCCCGCGACCTCGAGCCCGGAGCGGCTGGCTGAACTCGTCGCCGCCGGGATCGATGTGGCCCGGCTGAACATGAGCCACGGGACCCGCGCCAGCCACCTGGCCGCCTACGAGTGTGTTCGGGCCGCGTCGGATGCCGCCGGGCACAGCGTGGGGGTGCTCATCGACCTGCAGGGCCCGAAGATCCGGCTGGGCACGTTCGCATCCGGCGTGGTGCAGCTGCTGGCTGGGCAGGAGTTCACCATCACCGTGCATGACGTGCCCGGGGACGAGCACGAGGTAGGCACGACCTACCCGGGCCTCGCCGGTGACGTGCGGGCCGGCGACCGGGTGCTGGTGGACGACGGGCGTGTCGTCCTCCAGGTGCTGGCCGTGGCGGACGGCAGGGTCCGGACCCGGGTCGTCGTGGGCGGCGTCGTCTCCGACCACAAGGGCCTCAACCTGCCCGGTGTCAAGGTCGGCGTGCCCGCCCTGACCGCCAAGGACGAGGCGGACCTCCGCTGGGCGCTGGGCCTGCAAGCCGACATGGTCGCGCTGTCGTTTGTGCAGGGACCTGAGGATGCCATCCCGGCCCGGCGGATCATGGACGAGGCTGGCGTACGGCTCCCGCTTATCGCGAAGATTGAGAAGCCCCAGGCCATCGAGGCCCTGCCGGAGGTGATCGGGGCGTTCGACGGGGTGATGGTGGCCCGTGGCGATCTCGGCGTGGAACTCCCGCTGGAGCAGGTGCCGATGGTGCAGAAGCGGATCATCGAGCAGACCCGGGCCCAGGCCAAGCCCGTGATCGTGGCGACGCAGATGCTGGAGTCGATGATTTCCGCGCCCCGCCCGACCCGCGCGGAAGCGTCCGACGTCGCCAACGCTGTGCTGGACGGCGCGGACGCGCTGATGCTGTCCGCGGAGACCAGCATCGGCGAGTACCCCGTCGAGGCAGTAGCGACGATGGCCCGGATCATCCATGAGGCGGAGCGGGAGTCCCTGGCGTCCACCACCGCGCTGGCCCGGGAACCGGCCAGCACCGGCACGGCCATCGCGCGCGCCGCCGCCGAGGTGGGGGCGGCCGTCGGGGCGAAGGCCCTGGTCGCCTTCACGATGACCGGCGAGACCGCCCGGCGGCTGGCGCGATACCGCTCGCCCATCCCGCTGCTGGCGTTCACGGCCCAGCCGAGGACGCGCAGCCAGCTCGCGCTGACCTGGGGGGTGGAGACGTTCGTCGTGCCGCCAGCCACGCACACCGACGCGATGGTGCGCCAGGTTGAAGAGGCGCTGCTGGACATCGGGCGTTGTGGCAAAGGCGACAGGGTGGTGATCGTGGCCGGCAGCCCGCCAGGGACCCCCGGCCGCACCAACGCGCTGCGGGTGCATCACATCGGCGACGCCGCGGCCCTGGAGCCTGGTCGCGGATGAGGAGGACGGCGCAGATGACCTGGGGTGCCCCGGGTGGGATTCGAACCCACACTGCATGGTTTTTGAGACCATGGACTCTGCCTGTTGGTCTACCGGGGCCCCGGTGCCAGACCGTACACGGCTGGCTCGGCCGAACGTCAATCTACCTGCTACCGGTACGATCATGAGCGTGAGTCAGACCCCATTGCGTGTGTTGATCGCCGAAGACGAGGCATTGATCCGGCTTGATCTCAAGGAGATGCTTGAGGAGGAGGGCTACTCGGTCGTCGGTGAGGCCGCCGATGGGCAGCGGGCCGTCGACCTCGCCGGGAGTCTCCGGCCGGACCTGGTGATCCTCGATGTGAAGATGCCGGTCCTGGACGGGATATCGGCCGCCGAGCAGGTGGCCGCCGACCAGATCGCGCCGGTGGTCATCCTGACCGCGTTCTCCCAGCGTGAGCTCGTGGAGCGGGCCCGCGACGCGGGCGCCATGGCCTACCTGGTGAAGCCATTCACCAAGGCGGATCTCGTGCCCGCGATCGAGATCGCGGTGAGCCGTTTCCAGGAAGTGGCGGCGCTGGCCGGCGAGGTCGGGACGCTCAAGGAGCGGCTGGAGGTGCGCAAGCTCCTCGACCGGGCCAAGGGCAAGCTCCAGACGGAGCAGGGCATGTCGGAGCCGGACGCATTCCGCTGGATCCAGAAGACCTCGATGGACCAGCGCGTGGCCATGCGGGCCGTGGCGGAGCGCGTGCTCGAGGGGACCATGACTCCCGGCCATGCGGCGGGCGACAGCGCCGCGGACGTAGGCGATGGGGCGGACGCCGGGCGCGAAGCCGGCTCCTGAACCTGGCCGGGCCGGCTCCTGAACCTGGCCGGGCCGGCTCCTGAACCCGGCCGGGCCGTCCCCCCGGAGCCGGCTGGGCCGTTCCCCGGACCGAGCCCGGGGAACTTTTGGTGCCGTGTCGGCCTTCCCCGGGCCGACACGTTCTCTACTCAGCTCCCCGGGCTCTGTCCCCAACGGTAGCGAGGACTCCCCAGGGCGCGCAAAGGGGCCGCCATTCCCTGGCCGGTTTGTGATAAAACGGCGGTTCGCGGGCGCCTTGCCTGCCTACGGGTGGGGACCTGGCCATTCCCCGGAGGCCGCGGCGCCGGCTGGATCATGGCCGCCCGGCGGGACCTGGTCGCGGAGCAGGCACGTCAGCCTGGCCGAGCAGACCCGGCGTCCCTGGTCGTCGCTGATCGCGATCTCGTAGGTGGCGCTGGTCCGCCCGCCGTGCACCCGGGTGGCCACCCCCGTGACGATGCCGGCCGCCACCGCACGGTGGTGCGTGGCGCTGATCTCGATGCCGACCGCAAACCGCCCACGGCCGGCCTGCAGCGCCGCGCCCACCGAGCCCAGGCTCTCGGCCAGCACGCACGAGGCACCCCCATGGAGCAGGCCGTAGGGCTGGATGTTGCCGTCCACCGGCATGGTGCCGGTGACCTGTTCTGCGCTGGCGGCGGTCACGATGATGCCCATCCGGCCGGGCAGGGTGCCCTCGCTGATCCGGGAGAGGAACCCGAGGATCTGCGTCCCGCCGTCCCCGCCTGCCCGCGCCTCGCCGTCCTGCTCCACCCGCGCCTCACTGTCCCGGTCCACCCGTGCCTCCGGAGTAAGCGACCCGGCGGCCGCCCGGTCGCAGGGGAAGCCTAAACGGACCCGGCGGGCGGCTCCCCGGGGGGGAAGGCTCATCCCCTGCTCCGGGACTCACGAGGGCTCAGTGCCCAGAGTGACCAAAGTGCTATATGTGTGGTTTAGGCGGCTATAGCAGAGTTGCCCGGGGCCCAGAGGCCACCATCGGGACCATGGGGCGGAAAAGATCTGACGTTCTGTCCCGAAACACTGGCGTTACATACAGGTGAGCGTTAACAATGCCCGGGGGCTGACTGTGCCAGTCCCGGGAAACCCAACGAAGGGGAGTCTCCATGCGTCCAGTTTTAAGAGGCAAGATCAGCACAACGGGTCTGCGTGCCGGCGCGGTTGCCGCGCTCGCGATCGCCAGCGTGGCATCGCTGGCCGCCATGCGGTCCGCTCCGGTGGCCAAGGCCGGCGGCGGCTGCTCGCCGACCGTGTCGAAGCAGTTCTTCGGCAAGACCATTGAGCCGTACACCCAGAAGAACACCGCGGTTTACCGCTACACGCTGACCAACTGCCGCGGCATGCAGGTCAAGGTCCTGAGCTTCGGCGGCATCATCCAGTCGATCGACGTGCCCGGGCGGAACGGCCGCGAGGCCGACGTGGTGCTGGGCTTCAAGACGCTGGCCGACTACGTGAAGTTTGACAGCCCGCCGGTGACCGCCAACGGCGGCCCGTACTTCGGCGAGACGATCGGCCGCTACGGCAACCGGATCGCCAAGGGCACGTTCAAGCTGAACGGCCAGACCTACACCCTGCCCATCAACAACGGCGTGAACAGCCTGCACGGCGGCCTGGTCGGGTTCGGCAACCACGTCTGGGCATCCCAGGCCGTCCACGCGCCTGGCTCGGCGGGCGTGCAGCTCACGCTGGTCAGCCCCAACGGTGACTCCAGCGGTGCCGCCGGTACGCCCGGCTGCCCGTCGGGCTGCACCGGCTACCCGGCCCAGCTCACCGTGGTGGTCACGTTCACGCTGAACAACCGGGGCCAGATCGGCATCCACTACAAGGCCACCAACAACGACGCGAAGCTGTCGACGGTGCTCAACCTCACCAACCACAGCTACTTCAACCTGGCTGGCGAGAACTCTGCGGCAGGCTCGGCCTACCGGCAGTTCGTCCAGATCAACGCCAACAACTACTCACCCACTGACTCCACGCAGATCCCGCTTCCGCTGGCCCACGGGGTCCCGGTCGCGGGCACGCCGTTCGACTTCCGCGCGCCGCACACGATCGGCTCGCGGATCAGCGAAGTGAGTGCGCCGGACAACGTCCCGGCCAGCTTCGCGTCGGCCACCGGGGGCGAGAGCCAGTTGCTGATCGCGCAGGGTTACGACCACAACTGGATCCTGAACCCGCAGAGCGCCAGGACCACGGGGCCGGACGGGCTGAACCTGGCCGCCCGCGCCTTCGACCCGTCGAGCGGCCGCTTGCTGACCGTCTGGACCGACCAGCCGGGTGTCCAGTTCTACAGCGGCAACTTCCTCAACGGCACGCTGGTGGGCATCAGCGGCAACACCTACCGGCAGGGCGCGGGCTACACGTTCGAGACCCAGCACTTCCCGGACTCGCCCAACCAGCCGGCTTTCCCGTCCACCGTTCTCGGCCCCGGGAAGACCTTCAACTCCACCACCATTTTCGCCTTCAACTCCTGACGCCGGCCCGGCTGCGGGCACCGCGTGAGCGGTGCCCGCACCGGCCGGCTCGTCGCGGCCCGGGGGCCGCCGCCTTCCCGGTGGCCCCCGGGCCGCGGCATGCCGGCGCCGTGGCATGCAGGCCCGCTGGCGTCGGTACCTGCCACTAGACTTCCTGCGTGGCGACGAAGGCGACCCAGGCACCAGCATCCGCACCCGAGCCGGCGGCGCGCCGGGAGAGGTTGCTGCTGCTCGACGGGCACTCCCTGGCGTACCGCGCGTTCTTCGCGCTGCCACCGGAGAATTTCTCCACGACGACCGGGCAGCCGACCAACGCGGTCTACGGCTTCACCGCGATGCTCATCAACGTCCTGCGCGACGAGCAGCCCACCCATGTGGCGGTGGCCTTCGACCGCAGCGAGCCGACCTTCCGGCACGAGCAGTACGTGGAGTACAAGGCGACCCGGCGGGAAACCCCGGCGGACTTCCGCAGCCAGCTCAGCCTGATCTTCGAGGTGCTCGACGCGCTCGGCATCCCCCGGCTGTCGGTGGCCGGCTATGAGGCCGACGACATCATCGCCACGCTGACCGTGGCCGCCACCGAGGCGGGCATGGACGTGCTCATCGTCAGCGGTGACCGGGACAACCTGCAGCTGGTCAACGACCACGTCACGGTGCTCATGACCCGGCGCGGCATCAGCGACATGACGCGGTTCACCCCGGCGGAGGTCGAGGCCAAGTACGGGCTGACCCCCGCGCAGTACCCCGACTTCGCCGCGCTGCGCGGCGACCCGAGCGACAACCTGCCGAGCATCCCCGGGGTGGGGGAGAAGACCGCGGCCCGGTGGGTGGCGGAGTTCGGCTCGCTGACCGGGCTGGTGGACCGGGTCGACGAGGTCAAGGGCAAGGCCGGTGAGAAGCTGCGTGAGCACCTCGGATCGGTGCTGCGCAACCGGCAGCTGACCGAGCTGGCCCGGGACGTCCCGCTCGACGTGGGCCCGGCCGGGCTGGTACCGGTGCCGTGGGACCGCGACCAGATCCACCAGCTCTTTGACACGCTCCAGTTCCGTGTCCTGCGCGACCGGCTCTACAGCACGCTCCCCAACGGTATTACCGGCGCGGCCACGGCAGCCGGCGCGGGGGCGTCCGGGCCGGCCGAGGGCTTCGAGGTCGCGGTGTCGGTGCCCGGCCCGGATGAGCTGGCCGCCTGGCTGGGCGAGCACGCCACCGGGACCGGCCGGGCGGGGATCGCCGTGCACGGCACCTGGGGCCGCGGCACCGGGACCATGGACGGGCTGGCGCTGGCCACCGGGGACGGGGCCGGGGCGTTCGCCGACCCGGTCACGCTGACCGAGGACGACGAGCGTGCCCTGGCGGCGTGGCTGGCCGACCCGGACCAGCCCAAGGCGCTGCACGACGCCAAGGGGCCGATCCACGCGCTGGCCGCCCGGGGCCTCGAGCTGGCCGGCCTCACCACCGACACGGCACTGGCCGCCTACCTGGCCCTGCCCGGCCAGCGCTCATTCGACCTGGCTGACCTGGCGCTGCGCTATCTGGGCAAGGAACTGCGCGACGGCGGGACCGCGACCGGCCAGCTCACGCTGGACCTGTCCGCCAGGGACGAGGAGGAGGACGACGGCGAGGCGGAGGCCGCGGTAGCGCTGGTCTTGCGCGCCCGGGCCACCGCGGAACTGGCCGACGCCCTGGACGCGGACCTGGAGCAGCGCGGCGCGGCCCAGCTGCTGGCCGACGTCGAACTGCCGCTCGTCGGCGTGCTGGCCCAGATGGAGCGGGCCGGGATCGCAGCCGACACCCACCACTTCGCGGACATGTCCGCCAGCCTGGGCGGCGAGGTGAAGGCGGCCGAGCAGGCCGCGTTCGGGATCATCGGCCACGAGTTCAACCTCGGCTCACCCAAGCAGCTGCAGGAAGTGCTGTTCACCGAGCTGGGCCTGCCCAAGACCAAGCGGATCAAGACCGGGTACACCACCGACTCCGAGGCGCTCACCAGCTTGCTGGCGCAGACCGGCCACCCGGTGCTGGAGCACCTGCTCCGCCACCGGGACGTGGCCCGGCTGAAGAGCATCGTGGACTCGCTGATCCCGATGGCGGACGAGGACGGCCGGATCCACACCACGTACAACCAGATGATCGCGGCCACCGGGCGGCTCTCGTCCACCGACCCGAACCTGCAGAACATCCCGATCCGCACCGAGGAGGGCCGCCGGATCCGGCAGGGCTTCGTGGTCGGCAGCGGTTACGAGACCCTCCTGACCGCCGACTACAGCCAGATCGAGCTGCGGATCATGGCCGACCTGTCCGGCGACACCGCGCTGGAGGAGGCGTTCACCTCCGGCCGCGATTTCCACGCCGAGACGGCGGCCCGGGTCTTCCGGGTCCCGGCCGACGAGGTCACCGTCGAGATGCGGAGCCGGATCAAGGCCATGAACTACGGGCTGGCCTACGGCCTGTCCGCATACGGGCTGTCCCAGCAGCTGCGCATCACCCCGGACGAGGCCCGGGCCCTGATGGACGAGTACTTCCAGCAGTTCGGCGGGATCCGGGACTACCTGTACTCGGTCGTGGACCAGGCCCGCAGGGACGGCTACACCCAGACCGTGCTCGGCCGCCGGCGCTATCTGCCCGACCTGACCTCGGACAACCGCCAGCGCCGGGAGATGGCCGAGCGGATGGCGCTCAACGCCCCCATCCAGGGCTCAGCCGCCGACATCATCAAGGTGGCCATGCTCCGGGTCGACCAGGCCCTGCGCGACGGGGGCCTGCGCTCCCGGATGCTGCTGCAGGTGCACGACGAGCTGGTCTTCGAGGTTGCCCCCGGTGAGCTCGACGCGCTGCGCGGCCTGGTCTCGGGGACCATGTGCGGGGCCTTCGACCTGCGCGTGCCGCTGGAAGTGTCGATCGGCACCGGGCGCAGCTGGGCCGAAGCCGGGCACTAGGGTGACCGGGCGGCCGCCTGGCCGTCGGGGACCCGGCGCCCGGGTTCTCCAGTCAGGCGGCCGATCGTGTGGTGGCCCCGCGCCGCCGCAGCTGCGGGTCCTGGAGGGCGGGAGGGTTGTAGGCCATGTCGAGCCGGCTGACGTCGGTGCCGGGTGCGACGATCGCGTCGAGCTGGTCGAGCACGCCGTCGGGGAGCGCCACCTCCATCCCGGCGAGCAGGTCGTCGAGGTGCCCCATCGTGCGCGGCCCGATGATGGCCGAGGTCACGCCGGGGTGGGCGATGGCGAACGCGACGGCCAGGTGCGTCATCCTGAGCCCGGCCTGCTCGGCGACCGGGATGATCTGCTCGACGGCGCCGAGCCGGCGCTCGTCGCTCATGTGCCTGAACATGGTCGTGCGGCGCAGGTCCGTCGGCCGCCCCTTCCGGACACGGCCGGTGAGCAGTCCCTGCGCCAGCGGGCTCCACACGAGGACTCCCATGCCGTAACGCGCGGCGGCGGGGAGGATCTCCCGCTCGATGCCGCGGTCGAGGATCGAGTATGGCGGCTGCTCGGTGCGCGGCGGCTCCAGCCCTCTGCGCTCGGCGATCCACTGAGCCTCGACGATCTGGGAGGCAGGCATCTTCGACGTGCCGAAGGCCCGGATCTTGCCGCTGCGGACAAGGTCGGTCAGTGCGGAGAGCGTCTCGCCGAGGTCGGTGGCCGGATCGGGCACGTGGAGCTGGTACAGGTCGATGTAGGCCGTCCCGAGGCGGCGCAGCGAGTCTTCGACCGCGGTCATGATCCAGCGGCGGGACGCGCCCCGTGAATTCGGGTCCTCGCCCATCGGGAGGCCGAACTTCGTCGCCAGCACCAGGCTGTCGCGACGCCCCTTGATCGCCTTGCCCACGATCTCCTCGGACTCGCCCTGGGAGTAGGCGTCCGCGGTGTCGATGAAGTTGATCCCGGCGTCGAGGGCCTTGTGGATGATGCGGACCGAGTCGTCGTGGTCCGGGTTGCCGATCCGTCCGAGCATCATCGCGCCGAGCGCGTACGGGCTGACCTTGATGCCGGTCCGGCCGAGTGTGCGGTAGTGCATGGGAGCCTCCTGCCGGGCGTCGCGGCCGACGCGTACGATGGAACTGGAACGTTGTCCCGGTACTGGATGCAACGATATGGGACGACGTCCCGTTTATCAAGGAGGCCCGGATGCCGCGTGCCGATGCGCAGCGGAACCTGGAGGCGCTGCTGGCCGCGGCGAAAGAGGAGTTCGCGGCGAACGGCGTCGACGTCAGCGTGCGCGCCATCGCCGCCCGCGCGGGCGTGGGCACGGCGACGCTCTACCGGCACTTCCCGCTCCGCTCGGACCTGATCGCGGCCGTGTTCCGCCGGGAGATCGACGACTGCGCGGCCGCGGCCGTCTCGCTCGCGCAGTCCTGCGACCCGGGCGAGGCGCTCGACCGCTGGGTCCAGCGCTACACCGCGTTTGTCGCCACCAAGCACGGGCTGGCCGCCGCGCTGCACTCCGGCGATCCGGCGTACAGCGGACTGCGCGACTACTTCGAGGAGCATGTCGGGCCGGCACTGCAGACGCTCCTCGCCAACGCCGAGCGCGCCGGGGTCATCGGCGCCGGGGCCGACCCGCGCGACCTGCTCGGCGCAATCGCGAACCTGTGCATCCCCCCGCCGGCGAGCACCGATACGTCGCGTGCCGACCGCATGGTCGCGCTGCTTCTCAGGGGACTTCGGTACGACGCTCCGAGCCGCGCAACGCAGCGGGATGCGGCAACGCCGGTTTGACCCGCGCCCATGGCCCTGGGGCTGACCCGGGAGCCCGGGCCCCCGGCGCCCCGCTGCCGGAGGCACGGCGTCCGCAGCGGCTGCCGGGTTCATCGCCGGGCCGGCGAGCTGCCCCGCGGCTCGCCACCCCTCCCGGGCGAGGGCGTGCTGAGACTGAGACCGGGAGTAAAAGGCGGCGGAATCGCGTTCAGAAACACAGCGCGCGTGGGTGATGCAGGCGATAACGATCATGCGGCGATCGGGTGCTCCGATTGACCGGGTGGCTTAGCTCTCATATCCTGAGCGCTGCGCCGTGTTCTGGTGCAGTCCGCCGTGGCCAGGCAAAGTTACGGGCGGCCGTGAGGCCCCTCCGTGGCTCGCCGGGTCGGCCAGCCAAATCCAGTGCACCCTGTAGGCCCACCTGACGGGCCCTCGGTATGGCGCGCCCCAAACTACTTTCTGTCCGCCGGAGCCAACCAACACATGACGAGCAGCACAGAGGCCAGCCCGACCCCCAAGGTGGCGGTCAACGACATCGGGTCGCAGGAGGCCTTCCTCGCCGCGATCGACGAGACCATCAAGTATTTCAATGACGGTGACATTGTCGAAGGCACCGTCGTCAAGGTTGACCGAGACGAGGTCTTGCTCGACATCGGCTACAAGACGGAGGGGGTCATCCCCTCCCGCGAGCTGTCGATCAAGCACGATGTGGACCCGCACGACGTGGTCAAGGTCAGCGACCACATCGAGGCCCTTGTCCTGCAGAAGGAGGACAAGGAAGGCCGTCTCATCCTGTCCAAGAAGCGCGCTCAGTACGAGCGGGCCTGGGGCACGATCGAGAAGATCAAGGATGATGACGGGGTGGTCACCGGCACCGTCATCGAGGTGGTCAAGGGCGGCCTGATCCTGGACATCGGCCTGCGCGGGTTCCTGCCCGCGTCCCTGGTCGAGATGCGCCGGGTCCGCGACCTGCAGCCCTACGTGGGCCGGGAGATCGAAGCCAAGATCATCGAGCTGGACAAGAACCGCAACAACGTGGTGCTGTCCCGCCGGGCATGGCTGGAGCAGACCCAGTCCGAGGTGCGCCAGAACTTCCTGAACACCCTGCAGCGGGGCCAGATCCGCAAGGGCGTGGTGTCCTCCATCGTCAACTTCGGCGCGTTCGTCGATCTTGGTGGCGTGGACGGCCTGGTGCACGTGTCCGAGCTGTCCTGGAAGCACATCGACCACCCGGGTGAGGTGGTCGAGGTCGGCCAGGAGGTCACGGTCGAGGTGCTGGACGTGGACATGGACCGGGAGCGCGTCTCCCTGTCGCTGAAGTCCACCCAGGAAGACCCGTGGCAGCAGTTCGCCCGGACCCACCAGATCGGCCAGGTCGTGCCGGGCCGGGTCACCAAGCTCGTCCCGTTCGGCGCGTTCGTGCGCGTCGAGGAGGGCATCGAGGGCCTGGTGCACATCTCCGAGCTGGCGGACCGGCACGTCGAGATCCCCGAGCAGGTCGTGCAGGTCGGCGACGAGATCTTCGTCAAGATCATCGACATCGACCTGGACCGGCGGCGGATCAGCCTGTCGCTCAAGCAGGCCAACGAGGGCACGATTGGCGAGGCCGTCGGCGACGACTTCGACCCGACCCTGTACGGCATGCCCGCTACCTACGACGACCAGGGTAACTACGTCTACCCCGACGGCTTCGACGCCGAGACCGGCGAGTGGCTCGAGGGTTACGACACCCAGCGCGAGGAGTGGGAACGGCAGTACGCGCAGGCCCGGTCCCGCTTCGAGGCGCACCGCCGCCAGGTCGCCGAGGCCCGCAGCAAGGCCGAAAGCGGTGACGGCGAGGAGCCCGACACGGCCAGCAGTGGCACGCACACGTCGGGCACCCCTGACCGCGGCGCCCCCGCTGGCGGGGCCCTGGCCTCGGACGAGGCGCTGGCCGCGCTGCGTGACAAGCTGTCCGGAGGCCAGAGCTAACCAGCTGATCCCGGCACCGATCCATGATCGCCCCTGGTTCCCGGAGGCCACGGCCGCGGGCCGGGCGGTCATGGATCGGTGAGCAGCATGCTTAAAGTGGGCCTGACCGGGGGCATCGGCACCGGGAAGAGCGAGGTTTCCCGCCGGCTGGCCGGCTACGGGGCGCTGATCATCGACGCCGACCTCGTGGCCCGGGAAGTGGTCGAGCCGGGCACCCCCGGGCTGGCCCAGGTGGTCGGCGTATTCGGCACGGGCGTCCTGGCCGGGGACGGCACCCTGGACCGCCAGCGGCTCGGCGAGATCGTCTTCCATGACGCCGGCCTGCGGGCCAAGCTGAACGCGATCGTCCATCCGCTGGTCGGTGACCGGATCCGCGAACTGGAGCAGGGCGCCGGCCCCGGCGCCGTCCTGGTGGAGGCCATCCCCCTCATCGCCGAGAACCACCTGGCCGGCGTGTTCGACATCGTCGTCGTGGTGGACGTGCCGCCCCGGATCCAGGAGGACCGGCTGGTCCGCGACCGCGGCATGACCCGTGAGCAGGTCGCGGCGCGGGTCGAGGCCCAGGCCAGCCGGGAGGACCGGCTCGCCATCGCGGACATCGTGCTGGACAACTCCGGGTCGCTGGCCGAACTGGACCGCGAGGTCGGGGACCTGTGGACCGAACTCTGCCGCCGGGCGAACGCCGCGCAGGACTCCTGACCGCCCCCGTTTCTGTCCGACCCTGGAAATACAGTGGGCGCTGAGGGAGTTTAGCCACCGTGTTCTAGGCACGGGGAGGAGGCGGTACCGTGCGGCCAGTAAGTGACCTGCAGCGGCGGGTGGCGCCGTTCGAGGTGGTCACGGACATGGTCCCGTCCGGCGACCAGCCGAGGGCTATCGCCGAGATGGAACGCCGGGTGAACGGCGGCGAGCGGGACACCGTCCTGCTGGGCGCGACCGGAACCGGGAAGACCGCCACCGTGGCCTGGCTGGCTGAGCGGGTGCAGCGGCCCGTCCTGGTCATGCTGCCGAACAAGACGCTCGCCGCCCAGTTCGCGAACGAGCTGCGCGAGATGCTCCCGCACAATGCGGTCGAGTACTTCGTCTCGTACTACGACTACTACCAGCCCGAGGCGTACATCCCGCAGACCGACACCTACATCGAGAAAGACTCCTCGATCAACGATGAGGTGGAGCGGCTGCGGCACTCGGCGACCAACTCGCTGCTCACCCGCCGGGACACGATCGTGGTCGCCTCGGTCTCCTGCATCTACGGGCTGGGCACACCGCAGGAGTACGTGGACCGGATGGTCCCGCTCCGGGTCGGTGCCACCATCGAGCGTGATGCCCTGCTCCGGCGGCTGGTCGGGATGCAGTACGCGCGTAACGACCTGGCCTTCACCCGGGGCACGTTCCGGGTCCGCGGCGACACCATCGAGATCATCCCGGTCTACGAGGAACTTGCCATCCGGATCGAGATGTTCGGCGACGAGATCGAGCGGCTGATGACGCTGCACCCGCTGACCGGGGAGGTGGTAAGCGAGGACGAGGAGCTGTACATCTTCCCCGCCTCGCACTACGTCGCGGGCCCCCAGCGGATGGAACGGGCCATCGCGGGCATCGAGGCCGAGCTGGAAGAGCGGCTGGCGGAGCTCGAAAAGGCGGGCAAGCTGCTGGAGGCCCAGCGGCTGCGGATGCGCACCACCTACGACATCGAGATGCTCCGCCAGGTGGGCAGCTGCTCAGGCATCGAGAACTACTCACGGCACATCGACGGCCGCGAGGCCGGCAGCCCGCCGAACACCCTCCTCGACTATTTCCCGGAGGACTTCCTCCTGGTCATCGACGAGTCGCACAACACTGTCCCGCAGATCGGGGCGATGTACGAGGGCGACGTCTCACGCAAGCGGGCCCTGGTCGAGCATGGGTTCCGGCTGCCCAGCGCGATCGACAACCGGCCCCTCACCTGGGACGAGTTCACCGAGCGGATCGGCCAGACCGTGTACCTGTCCGCCACACCCGGTCCGTACGAGCTGCAGCGGGTTGGCGGTGACGTGGTCGAGCAGGTGATCCGGCCCACCGGGCTGATCGACCCGCAGGTCATCGTCAAGCCGACCAAGGGCCAGATCGACGACCTGGTAGACGAGATCAGGACACGGGCCGAGCGGTCAGAGCGGGTGCTGGTCACCACGCTGACCAAGAAGATGGCCGAGGACCTGACCGACTACCTCCTGGAACTCGGCATCCGGGCCCGCTACCTGCACAGCGAGGTGGACACGCTGCGCCGGGTGGAGCTGCTCCGTGAGCTGCGCGTCGGCGAGTACGACGTCCTGGTGGGGATCAACCTGCTCCGCGAGGGACTGGACCTGCCCGAGGTCTCGCTGGTGTCCATCCTGGACGCCGACAAGGAGGGTTTCCTCCGTTCCGGCACCTCGCTGATCCAGACCATCGGCCGGGCCGCGCGGAACGTCTCCGGCCAGGTCCATATGTACGCCGACTCGGTCACCCCGTCCATGCAGCGGGCGATCGACGAGACCGACCGCCGGCGGGCGAAGCAGGTCGCCTACAACACCGAGCACGGCATCGACCCCACGCCGCTGCGCAAGCGGATCGCCGACATCCTCGACCAGCTGGTCCGGGAGGACGCCGACACCGAGAAACTGATCGGCGGCAGCGGGCGCCAGCAGAGCAGGGGCAAGACCCCGGTGCCGGGACTGTCCTCGCGGGTGCGGGCCTCGGCCAGCGGTGCGGGCGAGAGCGAGGGTGGCGGTGCCGCGCGGGGTGACCTGATCGCGCTGATCTCCCAGCTGACCGAGCAGATGCACACGGCCGCGGCCGAGCTCCAGTTCGAGGTGGCGGCCCGGATCCGCGACGAGATCAGGGAACTGAAGCACGAGCTGCGGGGCATGCAGGCAGCCGGCGTCTGAACTGGCCCCGTTCGTGCTGGTCAGGACGCATATGTGGCGGCCGGGGCGGTCCCGCCCCGGCCCGCTGCGGGCGGCACGGGGCGGTGGCGGCCGCTGCCATGCCACTGATCGTGGCGAGTTCTCACCGAGCGGAACCACTGGCGCTTCTCACGCGTCCAAGGGTGTGTAGTTCAGGGCACTGAGCGGTCCAGGCCGCCGCTCAGTGCCCTGGACACACTGATTTTCGCGGCTGGCGGGAACGGAGAACACCATGGGCGTGCCGGGAAGGCGATCCCGCGGTCTTGGCCGCCCTGGCCTGCCGCTGCTGGCCGCCGCCGGCTCCGCCGTGCTGGTCGCGGCCTGCGGGAGCCAGGCCGCGACCACGTCCGGCGCGACCCAGCCGGCCAGTACCGCCAGCCCGGCCGGCGGCACCGGCACTCCCGGCCCGGGAAGCAGCGGCCCGGCGGCCGGCGCCGCGCTGTGCTCCAGCCGGGCCGCGGTGACCCGGCTGGCCGTCAGCCGGGTCAGCGCCCTGCCGCAGAACCACCTGCATTTCGTGTTCCCGGCCGCGATCACGGTGTCCAGCCCCGGGCAGGCGCGCGCGGTGGCCGGGGCGGTCTGCGGGCTGCCCCCCATGCCGCGGGTCATCATCAACTGCCCTGCCGACCTGGGCGTCAGCTACCGGCTCAGCTTCGCCGCGGGCTCCACCACCTTCCCCGTGGTCACCGCCTCCGCCGGGGGCTGCGCGGGTGTGGCCGGGGCCGGCCCGGTGCGCTCGGCCGGCCGCTCACCCGGATTCTGGGCCGTCCTGGCCCGCGCCATGGGCATCAGCGGCGGCTCGGCGCTGCGGGGCACGGACCCGGTCACGCCGCACACGAACCCCATGCGGCCTGGCCCCACCGCCGGGTAGGCGGCGGCCTCGCGGACGGCCCATCCCGCGCTGGTAGGTTCACAGAGCCTGACACCAGCCGGAAGGGCGAGCATGATCTGGGTGCTATTCGACTATGGCGGCGTGATCTGCGAGCCGCAGCCTGAGGCGGACCGGGCGAGACTGGCCCGCGCCTCAGGCGGCCCGGTGGCGGACTTCGAGGCCGCCTACTGGCGGTACCGGCTGGACTACGACCGGGCCGAGCTGGACGCCACCGCCTACTGGCAGCGCGTCGCCGCGGACCTGGGCCGCTCCTACACCGATGCCGAGATCGCCGGGCTCAGGAGGCTGGATACCGCATCCTGGCTGACCCTGCAGCCTGGCACCGCGGACCTGATCACCGGGCTGGCCGCGGCGGGCCATCGGCTCGCCGTGCTGTCCAACGCGCCGCCCGACGTGGCCGAGGCCGTCCAGCGGCTGCCGCTGGCCCGCCACTTCGAGCATCTGGTGTTCAGCTGCGCGCTCAAGTCCGCCAAGCCCGATCCGGGGTGCTTCCGGGCCACGCTCGCGCTGCTGGGGGCCGATCCCGGGGACGTCATCTTCCTGGACGACCGGCCCGGCAACGTGTCCGGGGCCGCCGCCCTGGGCATCAGGAGCCTGCAGTTCACCGGCGCCCCCGCCGCCCGCGCCGGCCTGGCCCGGTACGGCATCGAGCCCGCGTAGTGTCGTAGACGTGTTGGTCAGCCTGGCCGCCGCGATCGTGGCTGCACTGTGCTACGGGATCGCCGCGGTCATGCAGGCTGTCGCGGTGCGCGCGGCGAGCCGGCGGTCCCCGGGCGGCGGGGCGCCCGGGACCGCGCTCGGCAGCGTGGATCCCGGCCTGGTCGTCCGCATGCTGCGCCAGTGGCGGTTCGTGGCCAGCCTCGTGCTGGACCTGATCGGGTTCGTGGCCCAGCTGGTGGCGTTGCGGAGGCTGCCGCTGTTCGCCGTGCAGGCGATAGTCGCGGGCAACCTCGCCGTGATCGCGGTACTGGCGGCGTGGCTGATCGGCGCGGAACTGGCCTGGCGGGAGTGGCTGGCGGTGGCCGGGGTCGTGGTCGGCGTAGGCCTGCTGGGCGCCTCGGCCGGGGCGGAGGGGGCGGCCGCGGTCACCGGGACGTTCAGGCTGGCCCTCATCCTGGCCGTCGCGGGCGTGGCCGTGGCAGGCGTGCTGGCCTCCCGGCTGGGCCGCCCGGCCCGCACGCCCGCGCTGGGGGCCGTGGCCGGGCTGGGCTACGGCGTGGTGGCCGTGGCCGCGCGGGTGCTGCCCGGGTACGCCCCGGGGGAGCTGCTCCGCGACCCGGCCGCGTATGCGGTCGTCGCCGGCGGCGTCGTGTCCTTCATGCTCTACGCCACCGCGCTGGACGGCGGCAGCGTCACCGTGGCCACCGCCGCGGTCGTCCTGGCCGAGACCGCACCGCCCGCGGTCATCGGCATCCTGTTCCTCGGTGACCGCACCAGGCCGGGACTGGCCGTGGTCGCGGCCGCCGGGTTCGTGCTGGCCGTGGCCAGCGCGGTGCTCCTGGCCCGGTTCGGGGAGGCTGGTGAGCGCTCCGGCGGCGGCCTGGCGCCGCGCGAGGACGGCGAGCCGAGCGCCTCGACGGTGTGCTGAGGGCGGGACTGATCTACGGTGGAGGTGTCCCACCGGAATTGGGGAGGCCGCGGGGGTCCCTTGCGTGTCCGGGCATCAGGCGGTATACGAGGGCTGATAAACTGATGGTCCGTGGACCGGCGGGATTCCCGCATACACCGACCACGGGAGCCTTCTGTTGGCTGCGGCACCGCACTCATCACGGCAATCTGCGACGCGACACCTCTTCGTCACCGGGGGAGTGGCCTCAAGCCTGGGCAAGGGCCTGACCGCCTCCAGCCTGGGGCGGCTGCTCAAGCTTCGTGGCTTGAACGTCACGATGCAGAAGCTTGACCCCTACCTGAACGTCGATCCCGGCACCATGAACCCGTTCCAGCATGGTGAGGTGTTCGTCACCGACGACGGGACCGAGACCGACCTGGACGTCGGGCACTACGAGCGGTTCCTCGACACGCGGCTGCGTGGCTCGGCGAACGTCACCACAGGGCAGATCTACTCCAGCGTCATCGCCAAGGAGCGCCGCGGCGACTACCTGGGCGACACCGTGCAGGTCATCCCGCACATCACCAACGAGATCAAATCCCGCATCATCGACATGGGCGGCCCGGGCATCGACGTGGTCATCACCGAGGTGGGCGGCACCGTGGGCGATATCGAGTCGCAGCCGTTTCTCGAGGCCATCCGGCAGATCAGGCATGAGATCGGCCGGGACCGCTGTTTCTTCCTGCATGTGTCGCTGCTGCCCTACATCGGCCCGTCCGGGGAGCTGAAAACCAAGCCCACCCAGCACTCCGTGGCCGCGCTGCGCAGCATCGGCATCCAGCCCGACGCGATCGTGTGCCGCAGCGACCGGCCGATCAGCGATGGGCTCAAGCGGAAGATCAGCCTCATGTGTGACGTGGACGAGGAGGCCGTCGTGTCCGCCGTCGACGCCCCGTCCATCTACGACATCCCCAAGGTCCTGCACACCGAGGGGCTCGATGCCTACGTGGTACGCCGTCTCGGCCTGCCGTTCCGCGACGTGGACTGGAGCGACTGGGACGACCTGCTCCGCCGGGTGCACCGCCCGGCGCACAGCGTCACGATCGCGCTGGTCGGCAAGTACGTCGACCTGCCCGACGCCTACCTGTCACCGGCCGAGGCCCTGCGGGCCGGCGGCTTCGCCAATGACGCCCGGGTGAACATCCGGTGGGTGACCAGCGACGACTGCCAGGCACCGGACGGCGCGGCCCGCCAGCTCGGGGACGTGGACGGGGTGCTCGTCCCCGGCGGCTTCGGGGTCCGCGGCATCGAGGGGAAGCTCGGTGCCATCCGGTACGCCCGCGAGAACGGCATCCCGCTGCTGGGGCTGTGCCTCGGATTGCAGTGCGCCGCCATCGAGGTCGCCCGGGACGTGGCCGGGCTGCCCGGCGCGAACAGCTCCGAGTTCGATCCTGACACCCCCGATCCGGTCATCGCCACGATGGCGGACCAGCAGGACGTGGTGGCGGGCGAGCGCGACATGGGCGGCACGATGCGGCTGGGCCTGTTCCCGGCCGTGCTGTCCGAGGGGTCGCTTGTACGCGAGCTGTACGGGACGGACCTGGTGGAAGAGAGGCACCGGCACCGTTACGAGGTCAACAACGCCTACCGGCCGGCCCTGGAACAGGCCGGGCTGGCCTGCTCTGGCCTGTCACCCGATGGCCGCCTGGTGGAGTTCGTCGAGTTGTCACGGGACGTCCACCCGTTCTTCGTGGCCACCCAGGCGCATCCGGAGTTCCTGTCCCGGCCCACCCGGGCCCATCCGCTGTTCGCCGGCCTGGTCGCCGCGGCGCGGGAACGGGCCAGGTCGCTCAGCCGTGGCGGCGCGGCCCTCGGCCACCCGGCCGCGGCCAGCGCGTGAGCGGGCTGGCGGGGCGCCGGTGAGAGGGGCAGGGCCGGCAGGCGGGGCCCCCCGGGCGCCGGGCAGGCACGGCCCGGATCCCCTGCGCGACACGCCCGAAGCCTGGCCGGTGCTCTCGTCGGCGGTGGCGGCCCGCGGCCCGATCGTGACCCTCCGCACCGACCGGGTGCAGATGCCCGACGGCGAGGCCGCGGACCGGCAGGTCGTGGAGCATCCCGGGGCGGTGGCGATCGTCGCCCTGGACGAGGCGGGCCGGGTCCTGATGATCCGCCAGTACCGGCATCCGGTCGCCCGCAGGCTCTGGGAGCTGCCCGCGGGCCTGCGTGACGTCAGCGGGGAGCCTCCGCTGGTCACCGCCGAGCGGGAACTGCTGGAAGAGACCGGATACCGGGCCGGGAACTGGCGGATACTGGTCGACTACTACTCGTCACCGGGTATCAGTACCGAGTCCATCCGGGTGTTCCTGGCCCGTGACCTGACCGCGGTCCCGGCGGCGCAGCGGGACTTCGTACCCCGGCACGAGGAGACTCAGCTGCAGATCGGCTGGGTCGCCCTGGACGAGGCGCTGGCGGCGTTCATGGCAGGTGACCTGCACAATGGTGTTGCTGCGGTGGGTATCTTGTCCGCGTATGCCGCGCGAGCCAGCGGGTTCGCCGGCCTCCGGGCCGGTGACGGCTGAGTGGTACAGGCTGGCCAGCGGTAGCGAGTCCGCCAGGACACTGAGTGGGCCGGGCTTGGGACATCCGGCAATGGGGCCGGGTGCGGGAGTTACGGAGAGAGGGCTTGCAGCCATGAGGGTAGGCATTCCCAAAGAGGTCAAGAACCATGAGTACCGGGTGGCGATCACACCGGCTGGTGTTCATGAGCTGACCCGCGGAGGCCACGAGGTATTCATCGAGCGTGAGGCCGGCACCGGGTCGTCCATCCCGGACGAGGACTTCGTGGCCGCAGGCGCGGTGATCCTGCCCGGCGCCGACGACGTCTGGCAGACCGGGGACCTGATCCTCAAGGTCAAGGAGCCGGTGGCAGAGGAGTACCACCGGATGCGCAAGGGGCAGGTGCTGTTCACCTACCTCCACCTCGCCGCGTCACGGCCCTGCACCGACGCGCTGCTCGACTCGGGTATCACCGCCATCGCCTACGAGACCGTCCAGCTGCCGGACCGGTCCCTGCCGCTGCTGGCCCCCATGTCCGAGGTGGCGGGGCGGATGGCCCCCCAGGTCGGGGCGCATCACCTGCAGCGCGACGGCGGCGGCCGGGGCGTGCTCATGGGCGGGGTGTCCGGTGTCTACGCGGCCAAGGTGGTCGTGCTCGGCGCGGGCGTCTCGGGCATGAACGCCGCGGCCATCGCCCTGGGCATGCAGGCCGAGGTCCTGCTGGTGGACAAGAACGTGGCCCGGCTCCGCTCGGCGGACGCGATCTACCAGGGGCACTGCCAGACCGTCGCGTCCAACGCCTACGAGATCGAGCGGGCAGTGATCGACGCCGACCTGGTCATCGGCGCGGTGCTGGTCCCGGGCGCGAAAGCACCCGAGCTCGTCTCCGACGAGCTGGTGTCCCGGATGAAGCCCGGCTCGGTGCTGGTGGACATCGCCATCGATCAGGGCGGCTGTTTCGCGGGCTCGCGCCCGACCACGCACGCCGATCCGACCTACCGGGTTCACGACTCGCTCTACTACTGCGTGGCGAACATGCCCGGCGCCGTGCCGCACACCTCGACCTACGCGCTCACCAATGTCACCCTCCCGTACGTGGTGGAACTGGCTAACCGGGGCTGGCGCGACGCGCTGCGCGCCGATCCCGCGCTGGCGCTCGGGCTGCACACGTATGAGGGCAGCCTGACGTGCGAGCCGGTCGCCGACGCGCACGGGCTCCCGTCGCTGTCGGCCAGCGAGGTCCTGGGCTGACCACGGCCGTGCCTGCCACCGTGACGGGCGCGGTCAGCCGGTATCTCGATCACCTCACGGTGGAGCGCGGGCTGGCCGTGCACACGCTGGCGGCCTACCGGCGTGACCTGCTCCGCTACCAGGCCATGCTGGCCGCCCGCGGCCGCACGGTGATCGGCGAGGTGACCACGGACGACGTGGCCGCGTTCCTGGCCGGGCTCCGCGAGGGGGACGAGGGCCACTCGCCGCTCGCGGCCAGTTCGGCGGGCCGGGCCGTGGTGGCGGTCCGCGGGCTGCACGCGTTCGCGGCCGCGGAAGGGCTGGCCGGATCCGACCCGGCCAGCCTGGTCCACCCGCCCGTCAGCCCGCGGAAGCTGCCCCGGGCCATCGGGGTGCCTGAGGTCGAGCGGTTGATCGCCGCTGCCGGCGCCGGTGACGACGACGGTGCAGCGCGCCCGCTCCGTGACCGGGCACTGCTCGAGCTGCTGTACGGGACGGGCGCCAGGATCTCCGAAGCGGTCGGGCTCGACGTGGACGACCTCGGCTTCGTGGCCCCGGAGGACACCGCCGGCCGGGCTGGCACGCTGCCGCAGGCACCCCCGGCTACCGTCCGGCTGGCCGGCAAGGGCGGCCGGGACCGTGTCGTGCCGGTCGGCCGGTACGCCCGCGAGGCGCTCGAGGCGTACCTGGTCCGGGCCAGGCCGGCGCTGGCGGCCGCAGCCCGCCGGGCGTCGGCCAGCCCGGCTGTGTTCCTGAACGCCCGGGGCGGGCGGCTAACCCGGCAGGGTGCCTGGGGGGTGCTGAAAGCGGCCGCGGACCGGGCCGGCCTGGGCGGGGTCTCCCCGCACACGCTGCGTCATTCCTACGCCACGCACCTGCTCGACGGCGGAGCGGACGTGCGCGTGGTCCAGGAGCTTCTCGGGCACGCCTCGGTGACCACCACGCAGATCTACACCATGGTGACGGTGGACAAGCTCCGTGAGGTGTACTCGACGGCCCATCCCCGCGCTCTCGGCTAGGCCGGTCCCCGGAGGCGGCCGCCGCCTGCCTCCGCGGTGCTGGCCCCGGCGGCCGCGCGAGTCAATGACCGCCCCGCGCCGGCCCCGCGGGCCCGGGCTCATTGGGTGGTATTGGCTGGCGCTCCGGTGAGTCGGCTTGCCGGCGGGCAGGGCAGGCCCTAGAGTCCGGGTTCCAGCGGAGGTTTTGCCCAGTCCGCCGGGGAGGTGCAGCAGATGGTAGCAGGGGCGCACTTGATTCATGCTGAACCAGGCTCCATTGGGCCCACGGGGCGGCCTGTGCCCGCCTTCCCTGATCCGGAACCCCTGCTTCAGCATGGTCCCGCGCGCATCGTCGCGGTCTGCAACCAGAAGGGCGGGGTGGGTAAGACCACCACCACTATCAACCTGGGCGCAGCGCTGGCCGAGAACGGGCGCCGGGTGCTGCTGGTGGACTTCGACCCGCAGGGCGCGCTGTCCGTCGGCCTGGGCATCCAGCCACACGAACTCGAGTACACGATTTACAACCTGCTGATGGAGCGCGGGCTGCGGGCGTCAGACGTGGTGTTCAAGACGCCGGTGAACGGGATGGACTTGCTGCCCAGCAACATCGACCTGTCGGGCGCCGAGGTGCAGCTGGTCCACGAGGTGGGGCGGGAGTTCGTGCTCGGCGGGGTGCTGGAGCCGGTACTGCCTGAGTACGACGTCGTCCTCATCGACTGCCAGCCTTCGCTGGGCCTGCTCACCGTGAATGCCCTGGCCTGCGCGGCCGGGGTGCTGGTCCCGCTGGAGTGCGAGTACTTCGCCATGCGCGGGGTGGCCCTGCTGCTGGAGACCATCGACAAGGTCTCGAGCAGGCTCAACCCGCGGCTCGGCATCGACGGGCTCCTCGCCACCATGTACGACTCCCGCACCCTGCACTCCCGCGAGGTTCTCGCCGAGGTCGTCAAGGGCTTCGGGGACAAGGTGTTCCACACGGTCATCAACCGCACCGTGCGGTTCCCCGACGCCACCGTCGCGGGCGAGCCGATCACCAGCTTCGACCCCTCATCCACGGGGGCGAATTCCTACCGGGAGCTGGCGCGCGAGGTCCTCGACCGGTGGCGCCAGTGACGCGTGCCGAGTGAAGCGCGGCGGGTGACGCGGGAACGGGCACGCGAGTGGGCCGCGGGTCCCGTCCACGGCGGGTGAGCCTGCCGGGTGTCGCCGAGCTGATCCGGACGGCCACGCCGGGCCCGCCCGCACCGGGCCCGTCCACCGGGGACGGCCGTCAGGCCAGCGGCCGCGAAGCCCATCCCCAGAAGATCACCGTGTACCTGTCCGCCGCCGAGCTTCTCGAGCTCGAGCGGGCCCGGCTCGCGCTTCGCGCTTACGGCATTACCGTGGATCGTGGCAGGCTGGTGCGGGAGGCGCTCGCCGTGCTGCTGGCCGACCTGGACGCCGAGGGCAAGGCGAGCCTGCTGGCCGGGCGATTGCGAGATACTACGTGAGATGGCGGGCAGCCGGTGATGCATGCGGTGACAGCTGAACCCGGTGGTGAGGCTGCCCCGGGCCCCGGCCAGGGCGGGTTCGAGGTGCACCTCGACGTGTTCGAGGGTCCCTTCGACCTGCTCCTCGGCCTGATCTCCAAGCACAAGCTCGACATCACCGAGGTCGCCCTTTCCCAGGTGACGGACGAGTTCATCGCCTATATCCGGGCCCGGGCCGACGGCTGGGACCTGGATCAGGCCAGCTATTTCCTGCTGGTCGCGGCGACACTGCTGGACCTGAAGGCCGCGCGGCTGCTGCCAAGCGGCGAGGTGGAGGACGAGGAGGATCTCGCCCTGCTCGAGGCCCGGGACCTGCTGTTCGCCCGGCTGCTGCAGTACCGCGCCTACAAGGAGGTCGCGGCGGTCTTCGCGGGCCGGATGTCGGTCCAGGGACGCCGGTTCGCCCGGCGGGTGCCGATGGAACCACAGTTCGCCGAACTGCTCCCGGAGGTCCTCCTGGGCCTGGGCCCGGTCGAGTTCGCGGCGATCGCGGCGCGGGCCCTCACTCCCCGCCCGGTGCCCGAGGTATCCACTGAGCACCTGCACGCGCCGACCACCACCGTGCGCGAGCAGGCCGACATCCTGGTGGCGAAGCTCGGGCGGCTCGGCCGGGCGACGTTCCGCCGCCTGTCCGCGGACTGCTCGGGAACCTATGAGGTCGTGGCCCGGTTCCTGGCGCTGCTCGAGCTCTACCGGGAAGGTAACGTCTCGTTCGACCAGGTGACCCCCCTGGGGGAGCTGTACGTGACCTGGGTGGCCGTCCCGGGCTCTGATGCGGGAGCGGCCGGTCCGGGCGCTGACGCGGGAGTGCCCGGGGCTGGTGCCGAAGCCGAGGAGGAAGACGGGTGAGAGCATGGAGGACCAGCCGGTCCCGCCGGGGGATGATGGCGCCGCCCAGCCCGGGAACGGGACACGTCCCGCGGGCGGACAGGGCGGGCCGCAGGACGTGACGGCGGAGCACGGCAGCGGCCCGCTGGATGACCTGGCGGGGCCCGGGGCCGGCCGGCGGGCGGCGCCGCGGATCCCGGGGACGGCCCCCCGGATGAGCCGGCTGACAGCGGGGCGGGGCCGGCCAGGAGGGCAGACGGCCCCGGACTGCGGGCCAGCCTGGAGGCGATCCTGCTCGTGGTGGACGAGCCTGTGCCCGGAGATCGTCATCGCCCAGGTCCTCGAGCGTCCCCGCGGGGAGGTCGCGGTGGCCCTGCGGGAACTCGCCGCCGCCTACGACGCCGAGGAGCGTGGTTTCGACCTGCGTGAGGTGGCAGGGGGGCTGGCGCTATCTACACCCGGGCCGAGTGCGCGCCGGTGGTGGAGCGGTTCGTCCGGGACGGCCAGGAGGTCCGGCTGACCCAGGCCGCGCTGGAGACGCTGGCCGTGGTGGCCTACCGGCAGCCGGTGAACCGGGCCCGGGTGTCAGCGGTCCGCGGCGTCAACTGTGACAGCGTGCTGCGCACGCTCACCCTGCGTGGCCTGGTCGAGGAGGCCGGGACCGAGACTGAGACCGGCGCCATCCTCTACCGCACCACCGGGTACTTCCTGGAGCGGCTCGGCCTGGCCAGCCTGGAGGAGCTCCCCGATCTCGCCCCGTTCCTGCCGGAGCACGTCGAGGACGTCGAGGATTCGGTTGATGAGCGCCAGGCACCCTGAAGACGACGATGTGCGCGACGACGAGGACCGGGACAGCCTGATCGACGTGCCTGGCGGCGTGCGGCTGCAGAAGGTGCTCGCCGCGGCGGGCGTGGGCAGCCGCCGGCACTGCGAGGAACTGATCGGCGAGGGCCGGGTCGAGGTGGACGGCGAGACCGTGCGCCGGTACGGCGCCCGGGTGGACCCGCAGCACCAGGTCATCCGGGTGGACGGGATGCGCATCCCGTCCCGCCAGGATCTGGTCTACCTCGCCCTGAACAAGCCCGCCGGGCGTCCTGACGACCATGTCGGATGACCGGGGGCGGCCGACGATCGCCGACTTCCTGGAGGAGTACCCGGAGCGGCTGTACCACGTGGGCCGCCTCGATTTCGACACCGAGGGGCTGATGCTGCTGATGAACGACGGTGAACTGGCCCACCGGCTGGCCCATCCGAGCTACGGCGTGCTGAAGACCTACGTGGCCGACGTGCCCGGCCCGCTGCCCCGGGACGTCGGGCGGCGGCTGCTGTCCGGCGTCGAACTCGAGGACGGGGTGGCGAGCGCGGACAAGTTCCGGGTGGTCGAGCAGGCCGGGTCCCGGGCGCTGGTCGAACTGACCCTGCACGAAGGGCGCAAGCACATCGTGCGGCGCATGCTGGCCGACGTCGGCCACCCGGTCAGCAGGCTGGTCCGCACCCACGTGGGGCCCGTCGCGCTCGGGTCGCAGCGGCCCGGCACGACCCGCGCGCTGACCACCCGTGAGATAGGCGAGCTGTACGCGGCCGTCGGTCTGTAACCTGGCGGGTAGCAGCGGGCCAGGAGGAAAGTCCCCGGATCTGACGGCGTGAAGGAGCAGGCTGGTGGCGGTCAGGGCGATCCGCGGCGCGGTCCAGGTGGACGCGAACGAGCGGGCGGCGATCCTCGAGGGCACGACCGAGCTCGTGACCGAGGTCATGTCGCGTAACAGCCTGGTCACTGACGACGTCATCAGCGTGGTGTTCACCGCCACCCCCGACCTCACCGCCGAGTTCCCGGCCCTGGCCGCCCGCAAGATCGGCTTCCAGGACGTCCCGCTGCTGTGCGGGACGGAGATCGCCGTCCCGCACGCCCTGCCCCGGGTGGTACGGCTGATGATGCACATCGAGACCAGCAAGCCGCGCTCGGCCATGCAGCACGTCTACCTGCGCGGGGCCACCGCGCTGCGGCTGGACATCGCCCAGTGAGATCAGCACAGTGAGATCAGCACAGTGAGATCAGCACCGTGACCTCACCGGCCAGCGTCATCGTGATCGGGACCGGGCTGATCGGGACCTCGGTCGCGCTCGCGCTGCGCCCCAGCGGGCGTGACCGTGTGGCTGGCCGACTCCGATCCGGCCGCAGCCCGGCTGGCCGCCGACATCGGGGCGGGCACGGTGCTGGCCGGTGACGTGCCCCCGGGGCCGCCGCCCGGCGGGCCCGCCGACGTGGCCGTGCTCGCCGTGCCCCCGCAGGCCGTGGCGCCGACGCTGGCCCGCGCCCAGGCGGCCGGGCTGGCCCGCTGGTACACCGACGTGGCCAGCGTGAAGGCGCTGCCGGTCGGGCAGGCCCGGGCGGCGGGCTGTGACATGGCCTCGTTCGTGCCCGGGCACCCGCTGTCCGGCCGGGAGCGGTCCGGGCCGGCCGCGGCCCGCGCGGACCTGTTCCTCGGCCGCCCCTGGGTGATCTGCCCCGGGCCGCCGGTCCCGGCCGCGGGCCTCGCGGCCATCAGGGGCCTGGCCCGGGCCTGCGGCGCCGAGCCCGCCGAGGTCAGCGCGGCCGAGCACGACCGGTGGGTGGCCCTGGTCTCGCACGCGCCCCACGTGCTGTCCGCGGCCATGGCGGCCCGGCTGGCCGACGCCAGCGACGGGGCGCTGTCCCTCGCGGGCCAGGGACTGCGTGACGTGACCCGGATCGCGGCGGGTGACACCGGGCTGTGGACCCAGATCCTGGCGGCCAACGCGGCCCCGGTCGCCGGCGTGCTCGCGGCCGTGGCGGCCGACCTGGCGGCGGTGGCCGAGGCGCTGGCCGACACCGCGCATGCCCCGGGCTCTGATCACGGAGCCGGCACCGGGCGGCGCCGGCCAGGACCTCAAGGTCCTCGCCGCCCTCCTGGAACAGGGCGGCGCCGGGGTGGCGAGGATCCCGGGCAAGCGCGGCGCGCCCGCCCGGGCCGAGGCGGCCGTGCAGGTCGTGATCCCCGACCGGCCCGGTGAGCTCGCCCGGCTGTTCCGCGCTGCGGGCGAGGCCGGGGTCAACATCGAGGACATCGGCATCGAGCATTCCCCTGGCCTGCCGGTCGGCGTGGCCGAGCTGACGGTCCACCCCGAGGCTGTCGGGCGGCTGACCGAGGCGCTCGCGGCCAATGGATGGCCTGTGCGCAGGTAGCGCTGTGCCTCGGCGGCTCTGTGCGCCGGTAGCATCACCCTCGTGACCGACTGTCTCATTATCGCCGTGGACGGCCCCGCCGGGTCCGGCAAATCCAGCGCCGCCCGCGGCGTCGCCCGTGGCCTGGGCCTGCGCTACCTGGACACCGGGGCCATGTACCGCGCCCTGACCTGGTGGATGCTCAGCCGCGGCGTGCCGGTGAACGATGCCGAGGCGGTGGCCGGCCGCGCGCGGGAGCCGGTCATCGAGGTGAGCACCGACCCCGGCGACCCGGCCGTCAGCGTGGACGGCACCGAGGTGACCGCCCCGATCCGGACCCGCGAGGTGTCCAACGCGGTCAGCGCCGTCGCGTCGGTCCCCGAGGTACGCGCGCGCCTGGTGGCCATGCAGCAGGACATCATCGCCCGGGCCTGCGCCAGTGCCGCCGGAATCGTCGCCGAGGGCCGGGACATCGGTACCGTCGTCGCCCCGGGCGCCCCGGTCAAGGTGTACCTGACCGCGAGCGATGCCATCCGCGCCGAGCGCCGCAGCGCCGACCTGGCCGCCGACCCGGCCGCCACGGTGGCGCTGACCCAGGCCGAGCAGCAGCGCCGGGACCAGGCCGACGCGGCCCAGATGGCGAAGGCCCGGGACGCCGTGCTGATCGATTCCAGCGCCCTGAACCTGGATGAGGTCATCAGCGTGATCGAGGGCCTGGCCCGCGAGCAGGCCGACGCGGCGTGGTCGCGGTGACCGGGCACGCGTCCGCCCGCGGCGGCGGCAACGGCGCTGGCCACGAGGGCGGTGACTACGACGGCGGTGACTACGGCGCGGGCGATTACGGCGCGGGCGATTACGGCGGCGCCGGCTACGGGGACGGGGACTACTGGGCCGGGGGCGGCGACGCCGGCGCCGGCGACGGCCGGCCCGACGTCCGTGTCCCGGTGCTCGCGGTCGTCGGACGGCCCAACGTCGGCAAGTCCACCCTGGTCAACCGCATCCTGGGCAGCAGGCAGGCCGTGGTCCAGGACGTTCCGGGAGTGACGAGGGACCGGGTCACCTACGACGCCTCCTGGCGGGGCCGCGCGTTCACGGTGGTGGACACCGGCGGCTGGGAGCCGTTCCCGGGCGCCGACGAGGGCCAGCAGCGGCGGGAACTGGCGGAACAGGTCACCGCGCAGGCCCGGGTGGCCGTGGAGGCCGCCGACGCGGTGCTGTTCGTGCTCGACGCCGTCGTCGGGGTCACCGACGCCGACGATGCCGTCGCCGCCGTGCTCAGGCGGTCCGGGAAACCGGTTGTCGTTGCGGCGAACAAGGTGGACGACGCCATTGCGGAACCTGCCGCTACGGCCCTGTGGTCGCTCGGCCTGGGCGAGCCCCAGCCGGTCAGCGCGCTGCATGGGCGGGGGAGCGGCGATCTGCTGGACGCGGTGCTCGACGCGCTGCCGGAAACCCCGCGTGAGCTGATCGGCGAGACGGGGGGGCCCCGGCGGGTGGCCCTCATCGGCCGGCCCAACGTGGGAAAGTCCAGCCTCCTGAACAAGCTCGCCGGGCAGACCCGGGTGCTGGTGGACGAGGTGGCCGGGACGACCCGCGACCCGGTGGACGAGCTGATCGAGCTGGGCGGCACCACCTGGCGGTTCGTGGATACGGCCGGGATCCGCCGGCGGGCCAGCCAGAACCAGGGCGCGGATTTCTACGCCGCGCTGCGCACCGCCGGGGCGCTGGAGCGGGCCGAGGTGGCCGTGCTCCTGGTGGACGCGAGTGAGCCGCTCACCGAGCAGGACCTGCGGATCATCTCGATGGTCATCGACGCGGGCCGGGCCCTGGTCATCGCCTACAACAAGTGGGACCTGGTCGATGAGGACCGGCGGCTGCAGCTGGACCGGGAAATCGACCGGCAGCTGCACACCGCGCGCTGGGCACCGCGGGTCAACATCTCCGCGAAGACCGGGCGGCATGTGGACCGGCTGGTGCCCGCGATCGAGCAGGCCCTGGAGAGCTGGGAGGCCCGGGTGCCCACCGGGCGGCTGAACGCCTGGGTGAACGAGGTCGTCGCGGCCACCCCGCCGCCGTCCCGGGGCGGCAGGCAGCCCCGGATCATGTTCGCGACCCAGGCAGGCATCCGGCCGCCCCATTTCGTGCTGTTCACCACCGGCTTCCTGGAGGCGGGCTACCGCCGCTTCCTCGAGCGCCGGCTGCGTGAGGAGTTCGGGTTCGAGGGGAGCCCGATCCGCCTGTCGCTGCGGCTGCGCGAGCGGCGCGCCGGGGCGGCCCGGGGTGGCGCAGGCCCCCGGCGCGGCGCGCGGGCCCGCCGGGAAGGCTGAGCCTGCCCAGCCCGGCACCCGCTCACGCCCACGCCCACGCCGGGAAGGCTGAACCGGCCGCCCTCCCCCCGGGGGCCGCGCCGAGCGCGTTTCGGGGAGGGCGGCCGGTGACTCATGGCCGGCGGTCCGCGCCGGGCGTCAGCAGATGAGCCGGAACCAGACCGTGGTGCCCACCTCATCGCGGGTGTAGCCCCAGTTCTCGGCCAGCTGCTCGACCAGGAACAGGCCATGACCGTGGGCTTCGCACACCTCGGCCTTGACCACCGGGGTGCTGCGCGCGGAGCCGTTGTCCACGACCTCTACCCGGACTGCACCGGGGAGGCCGAGCACGACGACGGTGACCGTCCCGCCGGGCTGGCCGGACTCGCTGTGCAGCACCGCGTTGGTGACGAGCTCAGAGCACAGTAAGACGGCTTCGTCGGTGCAGGGATGTGCCGCACCCAGGGTCCTGGCCACGAACGCCCGCGCCTCCGCGACGTTCCTGGTCCGGCCCGCGATGGTCATGCTGCCCACGATGGCCGGCACGGCCGCCGCCGTTGCCCGCGGGATGTCCGTAGCTGCTGTCCGCAGACGGCCGGCGCGGGTCTCCCCGGCCGCCGTTGAGGCGGTGGCTCCCATCTCTGGTGCGCTCCCTTCCCGGCCGCACGTTCCCCCCCTGGCGCGGCCAGAGGGCCGCCGGGTGTGTGGCGCTCCGCCGTCTCGGTCCGCATTGGTAGCCGGCCAGACACGGCGTGTCAGATCCATGATGGAACGGGTGTGCATCTCACGCAAGTGCGTAGCACAAATATCGCAGGCGAAATTTCAGATGAGATCTCATCCCTTTCGCAAGTCCGGTATCGTTACTTGACGTACCGGAAGAGTCCCGTCAATCCTGCCCCTGTCCGGGAGCGGGAGCCCGCCGGATCTGCCTTCGAGGAGGCGAGATGCCCGTGTCGATCGGTCCCACGGTGCGGCGGCGGCGGCTCGGTTCGGAGTTAAGGCGTCTGCGCGAGGCTCACTCGTTCAAACTCGAAGAGGCCGCAGACCGCCTGGGCCTGGCCGCGTCGACGCTGTCCCGCATCGAGACCGGGAAGGCGCCGACCCGGACCGCCTATCTCATGACGATGTTCGAGATGTACGGCGTGGTCGACCAGGGCCAGCGGCAGGTGCTGGTCGAGATGGCCCGGGAAGGCCACCGTAAGGGATGGTGGGCCGTCTACGACGACGTGCTCCCGACGGGCTTCGATGTCTACGTCGGCCTGGAGGCGGAGGCGTCCGCGCTGCGGGTGTTCGAGGACCAGGTGGTCCACGGCCTGCTCCAGACGGAAGGCTACGCCCGCACGGTCATGACCTCGGTCCGGCGTTGGCAGGACAGGGGGCAGATCGACCGGGCCGTGGAGTTGCGGATGGGGCGGCAGCGGGTGCTCAGCGGATCAGACCCGCTCAAGCTGTGGTGCATCCTCAATGAGCCGGTCATCTCCAGGATGATCGGCGGGCCTGAGGTCATGCGGGAACAGCTTTCCCGGCTCCTCGAGGCGGGCCGGCAGCCGAACGTGACGCTGCAGGTGCTGCCGCTGTCCAGCGGCGTGCACCCGGCCCTGAACGGGCCGTTCTGCATTCTTGAGTTCCCTGAGCGCGGTGATCAGGACGTGGTCTACACCGAGGGCGTCGCCGGCCACGCTTATCTGGAAAGAGACGCCGAGGTGCGCTCCTGCGCGGAAGTCTTCGATCTGCTCCGGGCAGCAGCGCTGTCGCCAGCTGACACAGTCACCTTCATCGAGCGAATGGCTGGCGGCATCACCTGATGTGCATGCTCGTAACCTCCACGGAAGGGATAGTAAGGATGACCCCGGATTTCACCAATGCCCGCTGGTTCAAGAGCAGCGCCTCAAGCGTCACAGGCTGCGTGGAAGTGGCGCACCTGCCTGATGGCCTGGTGGCGCTGCGCGATTCCAAGGACGTGAGCAAGGCCCCGCACGTGTTCAACCGCCGCGAGTGGACAGCGTTCCTGGCCGGCGTCCGCAGCGGGGAGTTCGACCTCCCCGTCGGCTAGCCACGCCAGCCCGCCGGGCTGGCAAAGGTCCCGGGGGGGACGGTGCGGCCCCCCTTCTCCTGGCCGGTAAAGCCGGGAGAAGGGGGGCATCCGCGCTTACGGGGCCTGGCTTACGGGGCCTGGCTCACGGGGCCTGATCGAGGTCGGCCAGGATTGCGGTAATGAGGTCGAGGGAGTCGGCGGGGGACGCGCTCACGACGCTGAGCCGCTCCATGGCCAGCAGGTAACGCTCCACCTCGGCCCGCTTGTCGATGTAGGTGGCGCTGGTCAGCTGCTCCGCATACACCATGTCGGGCATGTCGGCGTCGGCGAAGCGCAAGATCGTGAACGATCCCGGGGCCCCGTAGCTGACCACGGGGAACGGGGTCACCTGCAGGGTGAGGGACGGCTGGCGGCAGGCGTCGCGCAGGTGCGTGAGCTGGCCGCGCAGGATCGCGGGACTGCCGATGGGGCGGCGCAGCGCTATCTCATCGATGATGGCCCAGAGCCGGGTGCCGCCCGCCGCGAAACGGCGCTGGCGCTCCTTGAGCAGGACCACCAGGCGTTCCGCCTCGTCGAGCGCGTAGTCACCCAGGGCCAGGACCGCCGCGGCGTAGCCTTCCGTCTGCAGCAGGCCGGGCACGAACTGGGCGTCGTAGGTGCGGATCGACTGGGCCGATTCCTCCAGCCCGATATAGGCCTGGAACCATGCGGGCAGGACATCGTGGTAGCGATGCCACCAGCCCGGCTGGTTCGCCCGGCTGGCCAGCAGCAGCATCTGCTCCCGCTCGGCTTTGTCGGCTATCCCGTACAGCGTGAGCAGGTCGGCTATGTCGATCTCGCGGACCGCGTTGCGGCCGAGCTCCATCCGGCTGATCTTCGACTCCGACCCGCGGATAGCGCGCGCGGCTTCCTGGGCGCTGATCCCCCGGGACTCACGCAGGCGGCGCAGCTGAGCCCCGAGCAGCAGGCGCAGGACTGTCGGGCCGCCGACCGCATCTGCCATCGACCCACTTCCTCTCCGGGAGCGGCCGCCAGACAGCATGCACCCGAGCGGTCCAGGTGGGCTCCGGCACTACCGCAGCGTGCCTCGCTTCTTCGCGGGGAGAAATGCGCGGGGTTTCGCCTTTCAGCTAACCCGGTCACTGTATCCCTTGTGCCATTGCGTGGCACCCCCGCCGCGCCCCGCTGACGCTGCGCCGCTCCCGGTGCCCGGTGGCCGGCGGCAGGTGCCCCGCTACCGGTGCCCGGCGGCCGGTGCTGGCCGCCGGTGCCGGGAATCCGCCCGGTAACCTGAGCACTGGCCAGAACGCTCGCGATCATGAAGGCACGGTCATGCGCTACAGGTCCTTGGGTGACAGCGGGCTGCTCGTCTCGGTGGCCGGCCTCGGCTGCAACAACTTCGGCGGCCGCCTGGACATGCAGCAGACCCGGGCCGTGGTGGACGCGGCCATCGATGCGGGCATCACGCTGTTCGACACGGCCGACATCTACGGCAACGCGGGCGGGTCTGAGGAGATGCTCGGCGCCGTGCTCGGCGGCCGGCGGGATCAGATCGTGCTGGCCACCAAGTTCGGCCACGAGCGGGTGGACATGGGGTACGGGCCGGCGGCCGGCGCCAAGGGTGGCCGGGCGTACATCCGGCGGGCCGTCGAGCATTCGCTGCGCCGGCTCCGCACCGATTACCTCGACCTGTACCAGCTGCACACGCCAGACCCGCTCACCCCCATCGGCGAGACCCTGCACGCCCTGGCCGAGCTGGTCGCCGAGGGCAAGGTCCGCTACCTCGGCCACTCCAACTTCTCCGGCTGGCAGATCGCCGATGCGGCCCACGTGGCGCGGGAGGCCGGCACGGAGGCGTTCATCTCCGCCCAGAACCAGTGGTCGATGCTCGAGCGCGAGGCCGAGGCCGAGGTGGTGCCCGCGGCCGTGCACTTCGGCCTCGGGGTGCTGCCGTACTACCCGCTCGCGAACGGCCTGCTCACCGGGAAAGTCCGGCGCGGCCAGGCCCCGCCGGCCGGCAGCAGGCTGGCCAGCCGGCAGAGCTACATCACCGAGCCGAAGCTCGACCGGGTGGAGGCGCTCGAGCGCTGGGCGGCCGGGCACGGGGTCAGCCTGCTCGACGTGGCCATCGGCGGCCTGGCAGCCCAGCCGGGCTGCGCCTCGGTGATCGCCGGCGCGACGTCACCGGATCAGGTCAAGGCGAACGCCGTGGCCGCGGAGTGGATCCCGCCGCAGGACGCGCTCGCTGAGCTCGACCAGATCGTGCCCCCGTCCGGCCCCGCATCCTGAGGCGGGCGGTCAGTTCCTGCGGACCGCCTTGTTGTAGAGGTCACGGACCGCCGGGCCGAACCGTGCCGAGTAGGACACCGATGGCGTGTCCCCGCCCTGCTCGTAGCCGCCGATGACGCCGGCCACCGCCCCGAGGCCGCTGGCCCGGTGGACATTGGCGAGGAACGGGCCACCGCTGGTCCCGTTGGTGTAGCCGCCGCAGTCGAACTCCATCTGCCGCCTGCCGAACGCGTGTGTCCGGGCGGTGCACGTAATCGGCCGCTCCCGGAGGTCCGGGTAGCCGATGACCTGGACCAGCAGGGCTGCCTTCCAGCCCGTGGCCAGCTTCTCCCCGCCGGTCAGGTCCTGGACGGGCGTGGAGTTGCCCGGCTGGCTGACGACAAGGAAGGCGACGTCATCGTCCGGGTTCTCCGATCTTGCCCAGGCCGCGTCGACGAACACGCGGCTGACCGTCCAGTTGCCGTAGGGCTCCAGGTGGCGGTGATACTGCGGCACGAAAGCCACCTGGCCCGGCTGCTTCCCGTTCAGGCAGTGTGCCGCGGTGATCACCAGGTCCTTCACCGGGCTGGCCACCACGCTCGCCGTGCAGAAGTGCTGGCCGAGCCGGCCGCCGTTGATCGTGAACAGCGCACCCACCGCCGGCGTGCCGCCATAGAAGCGGCCGTGCAGCAGGGCGGGAGGAACGGTCGGGGCCCTGCGGGGCAGCGTCCTGACCGCGGCGGCGAGCCGGAACGCCAGCCGCTCCGCGCCGTGTACGCTCGGTGACGCCGCGACGGTGGTGAGGGTGACCACGGCGGCCAGTCCCGCGGCCCACGTGACCGGCCTGGCGCTGAGCACCGGGCGGGTCGGCCGGGCCTTTCGGGCATACTGCCATATACCTCTCCTCACCTGGCCTCCCACCTGGGCACACGTGTCACTCTGAACAACCAGGTCCCCCCTCATTGTGCGGGCGGAGGCCCCGGAGAGCCAGAGGCGCCACTCGGGGATATCCCGATGGATTGCCGCACATGGTCACGCAGGGTGATAAGAAAGTGACGGCAGGAGGAGGCGGGGTCCCGTGGCGGGGCCGCCGGGAGGGGAGGCGGGGGCCCCGTGACGGGGCCGGCCGCGGGCCGGGCGGGAAGGCCCGAAGCGAGGATCGGCGGCATGGGCCACGAAGCGGGGTCCGGGGCGGATCTGGACGGGGCGATAGCGTAATCGCCGGGACAGGCGCCGGCGTAGGATCGCGTCAGCGTAATTCCGCCGGGTGGGCGGTTGTGTCACCCCTCTGGGACCGGGAGTGGCAGACGCCGGCAGCAGCAGGCGCCGGTAGTAGCAGAGGCCGGCAGCAGCAGACGCCGGCAGTGGCAGGCAGAGCCAAACAGGGGTGAATGAAGGAGCCGCGTGTCATGTCCGGGATGGGCTCGACCCTCCAGCTGAACAATCCCACGGTGGTGGCCGCTTTCCGGTCCGCGCTCATCCACCAGGGGATCATCGCGCTCCTTATCTTCTTTCTTCTCGCCATGATCTGGGTCAGTGTCCGTGAGTGGGTCCCCGGGCCACGGACCTCGTTCCGGCCCGCGGCGGGTGAGCTGGCGGCCGAACCGCGGGGACGGCAGGTCCTGCGCATCGGGTTCGGGGTGCTGTGGATCCTGGACGGCCTGCTCCAGGCGCAGCCCGCGATGCCGCTGGGCCTGGCCACGAACGTGACGCAGCCGGCGGCGGACGGGTCACCAGGCTGGGTCCGGGGCCTGGTGGACTTCGCGGCCACGGGGTGGACCTATCACCCGGTCAGCGCGGCCGCCGCGGCCGTCTGGATCCAGGTCGGGATCGGGATCTGGCTGCTTACCGCCGCCCGCGGCCCCTGGTCCCGGCTCGGCGGCCTGGCCAGCGTGGGCTGGGGCCTGGTGGTGTGGGTCTTCGGCGAGGCGTTCGGCGGCATCTTCGCCCCCGGGCTGAGCTGGCTGTTCGGTGCCCCGGGGGCGGCGCTGCTGTACGCCGTGGCCGGGGCGCTCATCGCGCTGCCCGACCGGGCCTGGGCCGGGCCGCGGCTCGGCCGGGGCGTGCTGGCCGGCACGGGCGTGTTCCTGGCCGGCATGGCGCTGCTCCAGGCGTGGCCGGGCCGCGGGTTCTGGCCGGGCACCGCGGGCCGGCACCCTGGCAACCTGCCGGCCATGGCGGCGGGCATGGCGCAGACCTCGCAGCCCGGGTTCCTGTCGTCCTGGGTGGCCGCGTTCGGGACCTTCGCCGCCGCGCACGAGTTCGCGGTCAATCTCACCGTCGTGGTCGCGCTGGCCGCCGTGGGCCTCGCCCTGGCCAGCGGGCAGCGTGCGGTGCTGCGGCCCGCGGCAGGCGTCCTGCTCGTGCTCTGCGCCGCGGACTGGGTCCTGGTCCAGGACCTGGGCGTGTTCGGCGGCCTCGGCACCGACCCCAACAGCATGATCCCGTTCGCCCTGGTGGCCGTGGGTGGTTACCTCGCCCTCGCCCACGCCCCGGCCCCCGCCGTGGCACCGGCCCCCGCTGCCACCGTGGCACCGGCCCGCCCCGCCGCCGCGCCTGCCGGCCGCGGAGCCCGTCCAGGCGGCCGCGGAGCCGGCCCAGGCGGCCGCGGAGCCCGTCCAGGCGGCCGCGGAGCCGGCCCAGCCGGCCGCGGAGCCCGTCCAGCCGGAGCGGGAGCGGGGCTGGCGGAACTGGGCCCGGCCGCGCCGGCTGGCCTTGCTCATCGGCAACGCCAGCCCGCGGACCCTCGGAGCCGTGGGCGCGCTGGGCGTGGCCATCATCGGCGTCATCCCGCTGGCCGCCGCGTCGGCCAGCGCCAGTGCCTCGCCGATCCTCGCGCAGGCGCTCGACGGCTCGAATGCGCCAGCTGGACGTCAAGGCGCCCGCGTTCACGCTCACCAACCAGGACGGCCGCCCGGTCAGCCTGGCCAGCCTGCGCGGGAAGGTGGTCCTGCTGACCTTCCTGGACCCGGTGTGCACGTCAGACTGCCCGCTGATCGCCCAGGAGTTCCGCCAGGCGGACGAGCTGCTCGGCGGGCACTCCCGGCAGGTGGAACTGGTCGCGGTGGTCACCAACCCCGTCTACAACCAGCCCGAGTACACCGCCGCCTTCGACCGGCAGGAGCACATGAGCACCCTGCCCAACTGGCAGTACCTGACCGGCAGCGTCGCCCAGCTCAGGAAGGTGTGGCGGCAGTACGGGGTCGCCGCCCAGATCCTGCCCGCGGGCGGGATGATCGGGCACAGCGACATCGCCTACGTCATCGACAGGTCCGGCCGGACCCGCACCGAGCTGGACTTCGATCCCGGCCCGGGCACCGCCAGTACCCGGGCGTCGTTCGCGGGTGAGCTGTCCACCGCGGCGCAGCAGAACCTGGCTTCCTCGTGACCACCACCCCGGCCGCCGCGGCCCTGGCCGCGCTGGCTGCTGCCGGCGTGCTGGCCGGCTGCGGCAGCCAGCCCGCGGGCCAGGCGGCACCGTCCGCCCCGCCGGCCCGCCTGTCGCTGGCAACCGCCGCGGACTACCCGGGCGGCAGCTGGGCGGTGCTCGTGATGGGCGGGTCCGCCGCCGACCACAACAACTTCTGGCAGGTGTTCGTCCGGCCCGGCCAGGCGGCGACCTGGAAACTGGCGACGCCGCCCGGCGCGGCCAGCAACGGCGGGATCACGGTAGCGGCCGAAGGAGGCCCCGCCCTGGCGGCCGCGATCCGGCCCAGCCAGGACCTGTCCTTTTCCCCGCTGGCGAGCACCAGTGACAACGGGGCGAAGTGGGCCCAGTCCGGCTTGCTGGACACCCGGCTCGCGGGATACCCGGATGCGCTGGCGGCCGCGCCCGGGGGTGGCCTGATCGCACTGACCAGGACCGGTGACGTCGAGCTGAGGGCACACCCGGGAGCGGCCTGGAGCAGGCTGGCCACCGGGCATGAGGTCGTCGCGGCCGCGGGTGCCGGCTGCCAGCCGGGCCAGCTCACCTCGGTCGCCTACAGTCCATCGGGCGCTCCGCTGGTGGCGGGCGCGTGCACCCGCGCGGCGCGGGCCGGGATCTTCCGGCTGGCCGGCGGCCGCTGGTCCCGCACCGGCCCCGCGCTGCCCGCCGCGCTCGCCCGGCAGGACGTCGAGGTGCTCCAGATGGCCAGGGCCGGACGCACGGTTGCGGCCCTCCTGGCCGCGGGCCATGGGGCGGCTGCGCGCCTGCTCGGGGCCTGGTCCAACCAGGACGGCACCTCGTGGACGCTGTCCCGGCCCTACCAGCTGGGCCAGGCACGGCCCCTGTCCGCGTCGTTCGGCAGCAGCCCGGCAGGCAGTGGCTCGTCGGGCAGTGGCTCGTCGGGGAGTGGCTCGTCGGGGAGTGGCTCGCTCGGTGTGGTCCTGTCCGGCGGCCGGGTCATCCGGGTCAGCGGGCCCGGGGCGGCCTGGCGCACGCTGCCCGCCCTGCCCGCGAAGGCGTCGTCCGTCCCGGACGGCGGGGCCACGCTCGCCGCGGTCCCGGGCGGCGGCTTCGAGGCACTGAGCGCCCGGGGCGGCCAGCTGTCCGTCTGGTCGCTATCGTCCGGCGGCTCCGGGTGGAGCCGGTCCCAGGTCATCAACGTGACCATTCCCTACGGCTCGTCCGGGTGAGTTGGGTGCCGTGAGCTACCTCATCGACAACTGGTCCTTCGACCCCTTCCTGATCCTGGTCCTGATCCTGGTCGCCTGGCACGAGACCGGGCTGGCCCGGCTGGCCCGGCGGTCCCGCCCGGAGCGGACCCGGCAGCGCAGAATCCGCTCGATCTGGTTCTACAGTGGTCTCGCGGTCCTGCTCATCGCGGTTGAGTCACCCATCGACTACTGGGCGGACGACTACTTCTTCGTCCACATGCTCCAGCATCTGCTGCTCATGTTCGCCGCGCCCACGCTGGTGGTGGCGGGCGCCCCCTGGCAGCCCCTGCTCGACGGGCTGCCCGGGCGGACGGGCCGGGCAGCGACGGCTGCGGTGCTGCGGGACGGCTGGTCACGTCCGCTCCGGGCGATCGCCGGCTTCCTGCTGCGGCCCTGGGTGTCGGTCATCTTGTTCTCGGTCGTGATGGTGGCCTGGCACCTGCCCCCGCTCTACGATCTCGCCGCGCGGAACCAGGCCGTGCATATCTGGCTCATGCACTCGTCCTTCTTCCTGGCCGGGGTGCTGTTCTGGCTCCAGTTCATCCCTTCACCGCCCTTCCAGCGGAAGATGCCGCTGGTCTCGCAGGCCGCCGCCCTGATCGGGACCAACCTGGTCATGTGGATGCTGGCCATGGCGATGAGCATCTTCTCCCAGCACGCCTGGTACTCGGTGTACAGCCATGTGCCGGGGGTGACCCTGCCGCCGTTCGCGGACCAGGAGATCGGCGCGGCGATCCTGTGGGTCTGCGGCGACTTCTGGGCCATTCCCGCGCTCATCTACGTGGTCCGCCGCCTCATCGATGAGGACGGCGGGGTCAGCGGGGCGATCGACCAGATCCTGCACCGGGGGGCCGCCGGCAGCGGCTGGGCCTCGTCCAGCCGCCGGGTGGCGCCCGGGTCCACCGCGCCGCCGGTGCGCCCGCCGGCCGGCCCGGCGCCCTGACGCCGCCTCCCCGCCCCGGCGGCCGGGCTCAGTCGCCGTGCTTTTCCAGGTAGTCCAGGTAGATGGGGCGCAGCGCGTCCGCGACGTCCGGGTTTTCGTGGCCGAAGGCGTCGTCGATCGTCGCGGACAGCTGGGTGACGTCCGCCGCGGTCTCGTCGATGTGCCCGGCGACCGCCTCCCCCTCCGGGATTTCCCGCAGCAGCCGCCACAGGAATCCGATATCCAGATGCCGCACGGCCCGGTGCACCGCGCGGTCATGAAGTTCCTGGGAGGAGAGGGCTTCGAGGGTATCCCGGTCAGTCATGGCACGAACCCTACCGGCGCCGCGGGGCGCCCGCGGCACGGTCAGCGGCCGCCGGGCCAGCCGTGGTGCTGCCCGGCCCGGCCGCCTGCCGCCCAGCCGCTGCCCGGGCCGCCCCGGCTGGGCCGGCCGCCCTGACGCCAGCCCCCGTTCAGCCAGCCCCCGTAAAGCCAGCCGGCAGGCCAGCCCTTGTGGCGGTGATGGCGGGCCTGGCCGCCTCCGGCGCTGCTGCCCCGCCCGGCGGCGGAATCGCCGGGGACGGCCCGACGCGGCCGGGTGGCCTGGCTGAATGTGGACCGGATGGGGCTGCTGGTCGTTCCCCCGGCGGTGAACGCGATCAGCTCGGTGCTGCCCCCGGGGAGGGAACCCCCGCCTGGCGGGGCCGTCACGACGAGGGCATCGCCGGCCGACCGGTTCCTGGCGTCCAGCACCTGGTAACCGCGGTCGCCGGGCAGGACGAGCGTCACCCGCCAGCCATTCACCGGCGCCCGCCCATTGTTCACGATAACGATCTGTCCGTGGATGCCCCGCAGGCTGTCCCCGGTGATTGCGTAGCCAACGCCGATCGCGTGGTCAGCTGAGATGGCCCGGCCGGCGGCCGAGGAGACCGGCGCCGGGGACGAGACGGGTTCCGGCCGGGACACCGGCCGGGCGGACACTGGTCCGGCGGACACGGGCGACGGCGGTGAGAGGGGGGACGGTGAGAGGGCCGGGCCTGGCGGGCCGGGCTGCCGGGCAGCCGCGGGGGCCGTGGCCGGCCCGGTCGCGCTGGCTGGCCCGCTCGCGCTGGCTGGCCCGGTGTCGCCGGACCGTACCGATGCGGGCAGGGCCGCGGCGCACAGGACCAGCCCGCAACGTTTCGGCGGCCGGGATGAGCTGCCGTGGAAGGCCAGGACCGCGCCGCCGCCGGCCACGGCTGCGAGGGTGGCGGTGATGCCGGCGGCGGTGATCCAGCGGTGCCGGGCCAGGCTGCGGGAGAACCGGGGGTGAGGGGGAGCCGGCTGTCCGGGCCCGCTAGGCACGGCAGGTCACCGGCTGATCCCGGACAGGCTCATGCGGAGCACGCTGACCCGTGACATGGCGGTGTCCCCATTCCTCGTGCGTCCCCCTGGCAAAACCGTGCCGCCGGGGCTCAATGTAGCAACGCGACCACTCCCCTTGACGGCAAACACCCCGGTATGGGACGGCTTTTATTGCCTCTTCGGTGCATGGGCCAGCGCACCGCCAGCACGTGGATTGGCGCCGCCCCTGTGGCGCCAATCCGCTCCCGCGCGAGACGGTCCGGTACCCGCCTGCCGGGGACCGCCGGGCAGCGGTCCCCGGGGTTGTCCCTGGCTCAGGACTCCCGCGCGGGCATCGCCGCGTTCGGGGCGACGAGCTTGAAGTGGACGCCGCCCGGGTCGGCGGCCTCAGCCAGCCGGCCGTACGGGGTGTCCTCCGCGGGCCTGATGACCGAGCCACCCAGGCTGGTGATCTTGGCCAGCGTGGCGTCGGCGTCCGTGGCGCCGAAGTAGACCGCCCAGTGGGCGGGCACGCCGCCGGGCAGGAACCCGGACCCGTCCATGATCCCGGCGATCTGGTCCGCGCCGTGCAGCCCGACCGTGTACCGGAACTCGGGAGTGTCGCCGGCGGTCTGCGTGTCCCAGCCGAACACGTCGCGGTAGAAGGCGATGGTGGCGTCGTAGTCCCGGGTGTACACCTCGAACCAGCCGGGGGCGCCCTCCTCGGCCACGGTCCCGAAGCCCTTGTGCAGGCCCGGCTGCCAGATGCCGATCGCGGCCCCGCCCGCGTCGGACACCATTGCCATCGTGCCGAGGTCGGCGACCTGCATGGCGGGCACCAGGATCTGGCCGCCATGAGCGGCGGCGGCCGCGAGGGTCTTCTGGGCGTCATCGGTGGCCAGGTAGACCGACCACGTGTCGGGCGCTTCCGTCCCGGGCTGCTTGGGCATGCCCCCCGCGACCAGGACGCCGTCCTTGGCGAAGTTGAAGTAGCCGCCGAACTGTTCCTCGGGTTCGGTGGAGGTCCAGCCGAAGACCTGGCCGTAGAAGTCCCGGCTCCGCTCAGGGTCAGAGGTCAGCAGGTTGACCCAGCAGGGCGCCCCGGCGGGGGTGGTGTCTCGTGCGGGCATGGTCACTCCTTCGTCTTGGCCGGGCGTGGTTGGCAGCGTCACTAGCTAGGACGCCGCAGCCGGCCCGGACTCATCGGCGTGCTGGGTGCGTACCCTCGTAGGCGTGTATCTTCCCCCTCACTTCACCGCGCCGCAGTCGGCCGACGTCGCCGCCTTCGTGGCGGCCGCCGCCTCCGCCGACCTGGTCACGTTCGACGGGACCAAACCCGTCGCCAGCCTCATCCCGGTCATCTGGGACCAGGACACGGGCGAGCACGGCCGGCTGCTCGGCCATCTCGCCCTGGCCAACCCGCAGTGGCAGTCGGTGGCCCCCGGGTCCAGTGCGCTGGCCATCGTGCACGGCCCGCAGGCCTACGTCTCCCCATCGTGGTACCCCAGCACGGCGCGGCACGGGCGTACCGTGCCCACCTGGAATTATGTCACCGTTCACTTCACCGGGCCGCTGACCGTGCACCGGGACCCGGAGTGGCTGCGTGACGTGGTGACCCGGCTGACCCGGCGGCACGAGGACCACCGGGACGCACCCTGGTCCGTCGCCGGCGCCCCGGCGGACTACATCAACGGCCAGCTACGCGGAATCGTGGGGGTGGAGCTGGCCATCCACACCGTGGAGGCCAAGCACAAGCTGAGCCAGAACCGCAGCGCCGAGGATCAGGCTGCGGTGGCGGCGGCGCTGGCCGGCGAGCCCGGCCCCGGCCCGGCCGGCGTCGCGGCCCTCATGCCGGTCGAGGAGGACTGAGGCGCCACCGGCTCTACTACCCGGGGGACGACCCCCCCGCTTGACGGACAGGGTGGATGGCGTGGTCAGGCTACATTTCTGATCTCGTTGCGGTGGGTGGCTTCGGACTCGGCGGGGCTGAGGCCGCGCTCGAGGACGCCGCCGCCGCCCGCACCGCGGCGGCCAGCCCGCCGGCGCTGGTCCCGATGTCGGAGTGGACGGCTATCTCCGGGCACCCGATGCTCGTGCTGGCGCAGCCGGACATCACCGACACCGATCGCGCCGTCGTGAGCATCGCGGTCGGCGCGGTCGCGAACCTCTTTCGGCCTGTCTGACGATCTGCGCGCCGAAGGCCGGGTCAAAGGCCGCAAGGAAGCCGAGGACGCCGCGGGCCGGCGCCCCGTCCTGGTCCCGCCCCGGACGGTGGCGCGGCCATCTCGCCCCTGGCCCGGCGCCTCGCGCCCGGGTCACGCCCATGATCGTGTGGCGGCCGGGGGGATCCTGCCCGCGATGCCCTTCCCGGGCGGGCTCTGGCCCTGGCCGCCTGCGGTACACACGGCGCACGTGCCCGGCCGCCGCACTACCCCGGCTAAGACCCGGAGGGCAGGGATGCATGACTACCAGGCCCGCATGGGACAGAGCGCGTCAGAGAGAGCGCATCTCCGCCAGTGTCTCGGCGCGCATGGCCGCGATACGGGCCATCGTCCCGGTGTGCTGCCGCCGCGCTTCCGGGCTTGCGCCAGTCAGATCGATCGCCTCGGTTTCCTTCTCCATACCGCTCAGCTCGTCCAGCCTGCGTTGCAGGCCACACAGCCTGGCGTCCCGCTCGGTCGTATGCGAGTGAGCGCACTCCCAGTCACCAAACGAGCCGGTCCAGGTAAGCCTGGCCGGGGGTCGCCCGGTCCGCTGCTGCTGGCTGGCCGCATGCCTGGTGGCGCACTCCAACGCGGTGTTCTTCGTCCGGTGGTTGTGGTGGCAGCGCCAGCCAGGCAGCTCGCCGTGGTAGCTCTTGCCCCGCCAGCGCCGCTTCCGGCCGCCGAAGCGGGCGCTGTACCCGAACGGCCCAGGTAGGGGGACGCGGAAGTAGAACGGCATTGTTCTCATCTCCCCCGAGGGTGGTTGCTGAACGTGGGCAGTAGTGTTGCCAGCGTGACGGCTGTGTACGCCGGAATGGCTCAGCCGGCGCATGACCGCCAGGCCTGTGCTCCCCTCCCACCGAGGGGCGACGTCCCAGGTGGTGAGGCTGCCGGTGTGCTGGTTTACCGGGGAACAGCAGAGCGCCCCGCCAGCCAGCGGGGCGTTCCCACCGCTCAGCGGCCCGGCTTCCGGATGGCGTGGCTTCCTGGTCCCCACGGATGCCGCGCCTGCGCCTGCGCAGGGAGGTGGCTTGCCCGCCCTGCGCCCTGGCGGTCAGGCGCGGCGCGGCGCTCCGCGTTGGTCCCGCATGACTGGCGGTCTGGCCAGCCCCTGCGGGAGTCAGTCAGCCGGGCGGTGCGGGCCCGGCGCCCAGGGCGTCCCGCAGCTCGGCGAGGTCATCGGTCAGGACGGCGTAGGGGCCAGGTCCCGGGGCGCGGCGCTGGGCGAGATAGCGCTTGCGGTCCAGGTTCATGACGATGCCGATGGAGTAGCGGGGGCAGTCCTGGCGCAGCTTGGCCAATTCGGCCGGCACCTCGGCGTCATCCATCGCTGCCTGCCGCGCGCAGCACTGTGGCGACCCGGGCGGCGGCGGCCGGGACATCCTCCGCGGGCGCGATGCGGTCGGCCCAGGGCCACCAGAACCACCCGCCCTGCGCCATCACGTCCTCGCTCATCACGACGGCGCGGGGGTTGCGGATGGCTAACCACGGCTGCTTGCCGGGCGGCGTGACGAGGTGGGCCTCGAAACCCCGGGCTTCCAGCTCGGCGCCGAGTTTCTCCAGTGCAGTTGTGTCTGCGCTATCACTGGCGGTCATGAACGTGACGCTAAGCGCATAGCCCGTGAGCGGGGAGTGGCCAAGAGGGTGGCCAGTTACCGGGTGACCGGCACCACGTACGCGCGGGCGAACCACGTGCCGATAAAGGCACTGTGCACGTGGCCGCCGATTATCTTCCCGCCGGTCTGCTCGTCGCCGTCGATCGCGAACATCGCGTGCACGTGCGGCTTGCCGTCAACGATCTCGCCGCTGCCGGTCATCTCGCCCGGAAGGTCACAGTTGGTCTCAATGTCACTGGTGGCGTCGTCACGGGGCATCGCAGAGACCGTGAACGCGTCGGCCGCACCGATGAGCGACACGATGGCCGCGTCCTTGATGCCGAGTTCCTTCGCCTGGCGGGTGATCTCCTCGATCAGGTCACCCTCGCGGACCTCGATCACGTGCATGGGCTGTCCCCGTTCAGGATGAGGCCGATGGTCCGGACGACCTCGGCGACTGGCTCGGTGTGCAGTGCACGGCTCAGCACGCGGCGGGCCGCGGGGGTGCCTTCCCGGCCGAGCATGTATGCGGAGCACCAGCGGGCCCCGGCGTCCGCAGCGTTGAACAACTCGGCGGCGGCCGGTCTCGAGGCGGCCGATAGCCGGGCGGTGACGGCGGACAGGTAGCGGGTGCGGACAGCGGGATCCCGGCGCAGGGCGGCGACGGCCGCGCCTGCCACACTGAGGTCCGGAGTCTTGGCGAGGATCCCGGCGGCGTTGACCCGCAGCACATCGGTGTCGCCGTCGCCGGTCCAGCGGGCCAGGTGCATCATCGCGGGGCGGTGTGCCGCGGACATGCGGGCCAGCATCAGGTCCGTCTCGTGGGCCGTCTGGATGCTGCCGAGCGGGCCCGCGTCCCCCGACGCGATCTGGTCGAACATGTCGCGCCCGGCTCCGGCGATCGCCGGAGCCGCTCCTGCCGCCGCGATCACCGCGGCGGACGCCCGCAGCAAGTCCCTGCGCCTCATCTTCGCCCTCTCCAGTTCCTGCAGCGGCACCTGCAGCACCTCGGCCAGATAGGACATCCAGAAGGGCCCGGGCAGGCGCTTACCGTGCTCCCAGCGGGAGACACATTCACGGGTGACTGTCTGATACCGGGCGGCGCGGCACAGTTCGCTGGCGAGCCCGGCCTTGCGACCATCCGAGGGCCGAGCGTAGGTCACGGATGAACTCGCCTAAGTGTCCCGGCGCGTCCTGGCCACCGGATTGGCCACCAGTGGCGCCGGCCGGGAGCGGGATACCAGCGGGGGGGTGCGTGCTAGCCTCACTCAAGGCCCTTCGCCTCCTGCAGTCAGCAAAACTCAGGATAGGCGGAGGGCCTGATCTTGTCCTGGTCACGGCGCTGCCCGTCACCAGCCCGGTATGGCACAGCGCCCCCGCCGGCCAGGATGTGCCCCGCGCAGTCAGCGCAGGTAGCGGGCCGGGATGGGTTGACCGAGTGCCCGGCATGTCGCGTGCCCCGGACGCGTCAGGGGCATGACAATGCGCGCATGACAAAGACGCTAGACCGCGCCGCCCAGTCGCTGGTGAAGTGGACTCGCGGCAACGCGAGCACAGCGGCCGTCGCGGCGTTAATCGGGGTCGCCGTGGCACGGCACCCCGTCCTCGTATTAGTGCCAGCCGTTGCGCTGGCCAGCTGGGCATTCGCGGACAGCACCGCCCGCCGCGGCTGCTACAGCGGTGCATGCATCCGGTGCGGCTACACCGTCAACTGTGCCGTGATTCTGGACGGCACACGCGAATGGGTCACAGGTCAGCAAGCGGCGCTCGGCGTGCCCCGGGCCGACGTGCCGCGCCCGCTCGGCTGGCCCGCAGGCCACACACCCGGCCACGTAAACCATGCCGTATTCGCATGCAAGTGGTGCACCTTCGTAGGCCTGCGGTTCCACCCGGACCGCACCAAGCTGGGCGGGAAGCTACCCGTACTGAGGGAGCCCCGCACTCCCGGCCGCCTGGCCAGGTGGGCGGTTCGCTCCCGTGCTCCCCAGACCCGGTTTATCGGCATTCCGGCTGGGCACCCGCTTGGCGGCTACTCGGGTTGACTGGTCGCCCGGGCGGCTAAACCGTCACTAACTGGGGCCGTCGCAGGTGCGCCGGGTCGAACAGGTACCAGCCCTCACGGCCGCCGACCGCCGAGCTGGCGTACCAGCGGAGCCCGACGCACCACCGGCCGTGCCGGTCGCGCCGCTGGCCGATCACCCGGGCGAGCACGAGCCGTCACGCAAGAGGACCTCGGCGTCGGTGTCCTACGGGACCGTGGACTCAGGCCCAGCATCGGCAGGCATGGCCCGCTCGAGGACCGGTTCGCGGCCCGGGTCAGAGACACCCATCTAGGCAGACTGCCCTGCCGCGAATCAGCACTACCGGCAGGCTAACGAATTTATTTCGTAACTATCTACCTAGCGACTTGCTCCGCTGGCCCGGGATCCGGCCCGAATGATTGACCGGCACAACCCAGGCCGTGCACTGATCCCACCGGTAATCCGGTCCCAGCGGCTGAGCGTCTACAGGACGCGAACCCGGGAGGGACCAATGGGACTCATCAACGACAACAAGGCTGCGACCGCTGGCGTTCACGCGGCCCGGTCGGCCCAGGAAGGCCACACCGTCTTGCTGTACCGCTTCGACGTGCCTTGGTCCTCGGGAGGGTCCAGCGGGCCCGTCTCCGGCGCGGCTGAGGTCATCGAGGAGATCGAGACGGAAGGCTGGCACCTGGATCAGTTCGCCTACGACCGTGCCCAGTCCAAGCATGGCGCGGTCCTGCTGGTCTTCCGCCGACCCCTCGCAGCGGGCCGGCCAGCGCCGGGTGCGCACACGCGGGCCGCTTCTGCGGCCCAATATCGCTAGCCCGGGCCCGGCCCCGCGCAATCAGCGTAGGTGCAGGTCGGTCGAGCCGACCGGAGGTCACGGCGCGGATGAAGGCGATATGACTGATTGCGCCTCTAGCGATCCTTTGGGGCGACGACTTCGACAGCTGAGCTGAGTTCTCAGGCTGCCTTTGGCAGCCTCGCGTGGGCGAGCCGGCTGTCGATGTGCTGGTCGATGGTGTGCAAGGCGTCGCGGAGGGGTGGTGGTGTCTGGGGCTGGCCGGCGGCGAACAGGGGCTTGAGGACGCGGTCGTGGATCTTGGTGTAGAAGATGGCGAAGCGGAGGCCGTCGCTGGTCAGGTCATAGGTGTTGGCGTGGGGGCGGCGGGTGATTAACCCGTTGCGGCGCAGGCGGGCCAGGTCGTAGGAGGCCTGGGCCATCGAGTAGGGGGCGCCGAGCAGGCCGGTCATCAGGGCGCGCAGGCTCCTGTTGGTGATGCCGGTGACGGCGCCCAGGGTGACGCACAAGGCGCCGGCCAGGGCCTGGACCCGAGGGTCGCCAAAGCGCATGGCTGTAGCCCTCCGCCCCTCCGCATCGACGGTGGGGCGCGCGATCCGCTCGAAGACTGGATTCGCAAGGACGCAGCCCTGGCCAGCACGTTCAGTGTCCAGCAGCCGGCTGTTGATCGCACGGCCGGCGTCCTGGAGCTCGCCGAGGCAGGCGATGCGGCGGCCGATCCGCAGATCGGTGGGTGAGTTGATGACGGTCTCGATGCGCAGGGCCCGGCCGTCTTTGAGGTATTGCTTGATCCGGGAGTGGCGGTAGAAGGCGTTGATGGTGACATCGGTGCCCCGGGTGATGACCTTGGTCTTGAACGTCCCCCGGGTGGCACGCTGCCGGCCGGTGACGATCCGGCGGCCGAAGATGATCTCGACAGTATCGGGGCGGCCGAGATCCAGGTTGTCGGTGACCAGCGCGTCGAAGAAGGCCCTGGCATAGCGGGGCTGGGTGAACACGATGGTGCGGGACACCTCGACCTGGGCCATCGACAGCTCCCACCAGTAGCCGGCCCGCTGGTCAGCAGGACCCAGCGGCACCGGCAGGCGGGACAGCCAGCGCTGGAAGAACACGCTGATCGTGCCGGGCTGCAGCGCGTCGCAGATCCGCTGCAGCACGGCGGGATCCTCGGCGGAGGCGAACCCGTTGGACAGCTCGGCGAAGGAGAACCCGATCTTGCGGGCCTGCTGCTTGGCCCACTCATGCCCGTTGACCCAGATCTTCACCGGCCAGGGGCAGTAGGTGCAGATCTTGATGAACGCCGGGCCGAACTCCGCGTCCTGCAAGTAGAAGTAGTAGACCGTGACCCGGCGGTCTCTTCTTGTCAAAGGAGAACTGCGGGCACTTGCCCGGGTCGGTGGCGCGCTTACGTGCGATGAACACCCGCTGCATCTCCTGCGCCACCCCGATCGCCGCGACCTGCGAGCGGCCCGTGGCAGCAGCCCGTTCCAGGTAGGGACCCATCACCTCGATGTTGCGGTCAGCGGCCTTCAGCGTCACCACCGGGATGTGATTAGCCTCGGCGAACGAGGCCACCCGGCGGCGGAAGGCGTCCCCGATCTGCTGCAGGCATGCCGGGGACGGCACCGGGTACCCGCGGTGACTCAGGAACTGGATCACCTGGCCCCCCACCTGCAACGGCGCGAGGTAGCCGTGCAGGTAGAGCCGGTCCAGGCACTCCAGGTCGAGCGCAACGTGGCCGTCCAGCGCATCCATAACCGTCACGACATCCGTGCGTGCGAACCGTGATCCCATAACACCCTCCCCAGCCACTCCTGCTCGTGAGGATGCGCCTACCTGCACGGAAACGCCAGCCGGAACCAGGAACCTCGGCGGTATCAGGCGGAGCCTGTCTGGATGAGTGATTCCTTATGGGTTCAGTGGTCATAGGCGGTCAGCGATCGCTTGACGGGTTGGGCGGTGGCCCAGTTGTGCCAGTGAGAATTGAGGGGCAGGTGGCACTGGACGGTCTGGCCCGAGTTGTGCCTGACCCCGGTTGACGGGTGTCCTTCATCTGATTTGCCCCCGTTCCACCGGGTGCCGTGGATTTCGATCGTCACGTTGTCGCCCTACGCGGGGTCCCACAGCCCACACCTGGCCCGGCCCCGTCGTGGACTGACTCCAGGAGCGACTCCATCCGGGCCCGCATAGACGCGTGCTCGTAGTCGGACTCGGCCTCCAAGGGCTCCGGAGGCTTAGAGCCGTGCCACCCGCCATCCGGGCCCGGGGCGCGCTCCAGGTGGCGATGGTCCCCCACTCCCCCCGGATCCGCCGGCTCGGCGAGGACACGCCTGCGGCGCGCCTCCCCTCGGTGTTTACCCGGGGGGACGACCCCCCGGAGCCCCCGGATCCGCCGGCTCGGCGAGGACACGCCTGCGGCGCGCCTCCCCTTGCCGGCCTCTACCAGCGGTCGTGGACCTGGGCGCGGATGCGCCGGTCGTACAGGTCCGCGATCGCCGCGAGAGCCGCGTCGCTGAACGGCGGCAACGCCGCCGCGGCCGCGTTCTGCTCCGCCTGCTCCGGATTGCGCGCACCCGGGATCACGGTCGAGACACCTGGCTGCTGGATCACCCAGCGCAGCGCGGCCTGCGCGGGGGTGGCGCCCGCCGGGGCCAGGGCGGCGAACTCCCGGGCGGCGTCCACGCCGGTGTCGAAGTCCACGCCCGAGAACGTCTCGCCGGCGTCGAAGGCCTCACCGTGCCGGTTGAACGTGCGGTGGTCGTCGGCTGGGAAGGATGTCTCATGGGTATACCGGCCCGACAGCAGGCCCGACGCCAGCGGCACGCGCGCGATGATGCCCACCCGGGCGGCGTGCGCCGCGGGCAGCACCTGATCCAGTGGCTTGCGCCGGAATGCGTTGAGGATGATCTGCACGGTGGCGGTGCCCGGCCGCGCGATCGCGCTGAGAGCCTCGGCACAGGTCTCGACGCTCACTCCGTAGGCTGCCACGCGCCCTTCGGCGACCAGTGTGTCGAGCGCGTCGTAGACCGCGTCCGAGGAGAACACCGGGGTGGGCGGGCAGTGCAGCTGCACCAGGTCGAGCCGGTCGGTGCCCAGGTTGGCCCGGGACCGGTCGGTCCAGGCCCGGAAGTTGTCCAGGGTGAAGAACCCGGGGTCCTGCGGGACCCGGCGGCCCATCTTGGTGGCCACCGTGAACTCCGCGCCAGGATTGCCGGCCAGGAACTGGCCGATGATCCGCTCACTGCGCCCGTCGCCGTACGCGTCGGCGGTGTCCAGGAACGTCGTCCCGGTCGCCGCGGCCGCGTCTAGCACGGCCAGCGCATCCTTCTCCCCGACTTCGCCCCAGTCGGCCCCCAGCTGCCAGGTGCCCAGGCCGACCACCGACACCGCCCTGCCTGTCCTGCCCAGAATGCGCTTCTCCATAAGGGCTGAGTGTAGTGAGGGAACGGCCCGGGCACTGACTCACGCCCGCGCGCCGGGGCGCGTGACGGCGCGTGCCGCTCCCAGCTGCGCCGTCAGGCCGGGCAGCCGTCCGCGTCAGCCGGCGAGGCGGCCGCCTTGGCCAGGATCGCGACGCTGATCCCGTCCAGCTGCCGGAGCTGTTCGTCGCTCAGCGCGTCGAACAGGACCCGGCGGACCTGCTCGACGTGGCCAGGCGCGGCCGCGCCGAGCGCCGCGAAGCCCTGGTCGGTGAGCACGGCGATCTGGCCGCGGCGGTCGGTCGGGCAGTCCATCCGGCGGATCCAGCCACGCTCCTCCAGCCGGGCCACGGCGTGGGAGACGCGGCTCTTGCTGGACGAGGAAGCCTCGGCCAGCTGCGTCATCCGGAGCGAGCGGTCCGGCGCCTCGGAGAGCCGCACGAGGATCTCGTAGTACGCGAGCGGTATCCCGGAATCCCGTTGCAGCTGGGCGTCAACGGCGGCCAGGAGCCACTGCCAGGCCTCGATAGCCTCCCGCCATGTCTGCTGCTCGCCGGCGCTCAGCCAGCGCGGTCCAGGATCGCTCATGATCCCAGCATACCCGGAATAGTTGAACGCTTGACAACGCTAGACTGGGCGTGGTACTCGTTGAGTGTTCAAATATGAACCTCATCACTATGACATGACAGGAGTATTCCCTATGACGGCCAGCACCGACGCAGGCGCCATCCCGGGTTACGTCGCAGGAACCTGGGAGATCGACCCTGTCCACTCCGAGATCGGCTTCACCGCCCGGCACATGATGGTCAGCAAGGTCCGCGGCAGGTTCACGGTCTTCTCCGGCGAGCTCGTCACCGGCGAGAAGCTGCTGGACTCGTCGGTCACCGCCACCATCGACCTGACCTCGATCAACACCGGCAACGAGCAGCGTGACCAGCACATCCGGTCGGCCGACTTCTTCGAGGTCGACAAGTACACCACGATGACCTACCGCTCCACCGGCCTTCGGGCGGAGGGTGACCACTACATCCTGGACGGCGAGCTGAGCCTCAAGGACGTCACCAAGGAGGTCCCGCTCACCGTGGAGCTCAATGGCTTCGGGCCGGACCCCTTCGGCGGCACGCGGGCCGGCTTCACCGCCACCGCGGAGATCAACCGCCGCGACTTCGGCGTGAACTTCAGCGCCCCGATGGAGACTGGCGGCGTGGTCGTGAGCGACAAGATCGGCATCCAGCTGGAGATCGAGGCCGTCCTCAAGGCCTGAGGACAGCAGCACACGGGCTGGCGCCGGGCCTGGCACCACCGGGCCCGGGCACACCGTGACCGGGCTGCCCGCGCGGGCGGGGACGCAATGGCGTCCCCGCCCGCGCGTGTCTGGTCTCCCGCCGGCACGTCGTCTGGCGCAGTCCCCTCGCCGCGCCCCCGGACCGGGGCAAGAATGGGGGATGACGACGGCAGCCGGGTGCCAGAGCGAGGACGGCCCGGAGTGAGGGGTGTCACGGTGAAAGCGGCTGTCTATGAGCGCACCGGCCCGGCGGCCGAGGTGCTGCGGGTGGTGGATACCGAGCGGCCGGAACCGGGGCCGGGTGAGGTCCGGGTCCGGGTCCACGTATCGGGGGTCAATCCGACCGACGTCAAGAGCCGCAGCGGGGCGACCCCCCGGCCCATCGACGGTTTCCAGATCCCGCACCAGGATGGCGCCGGGGTCATCGACGCGGTCGGCCCCGGCGGCCCGCAGGACCGCATCGGCCAGCGGGTATGGGTGTACCTGGCCGCGGCCGGCCGCCGCTGGGGGACCGCCGCCGAATGGACCGTGGTCCCGGAGAGCCACGCCGTGCCGCTGCCGGACGGCGCCTCCATGGACCTGGGAGCCAGCCTGGGCGTGCCGGGCCTGACCGCGCACCACCTCGTGTTCGCGGACGGGCCGGTCAAGGACGCCACGGTCCTGGTGGCCGGCGGCGCCGGTGCGGTCGGGCATTTCTCGATCGAGTTCGCCGCCTGGGGCGGGGCGGGCCGCGTGGCCTCGACCGTCAGCACCCCGGACAAGGCCGAGCTGGCCCGGGAGGCCGGGGCCGCCCACGTGGTGTACTACACCGATCCCGGCGCAGCCAGCCAGATCACCGCCGCCGTGGGCCGGGTGGACCGCATCGTGGAGGTGGCCCTCGGCGCCAACCTGCAGCTGGACCTGGCCATCTCCCGGCCCGGCACCGTGGTGGCCTGCTACGCGGCCGAGGCCAGCGACCCGGTGCTGCCGGTCCGGGCCTGCATGACCGCCGGCATCGTGCTCCGGTTCGCGCTGCTCTACACGATGCCGCAGGCCATCCTGGACCAGGGCGTCGCCGACATCGGCACCGCGCTGAGGGCGGGCGCGCTGACCGAGCTGCCGGAGCACCGGTTCCCGCTGGAGGACATCGCCGCCGCGCACGAGGCCGTGGAGCGGGGGGTCAGCGGCAAGGTCCTGGTCGTCACGGCCTGAGCGGTCCCGGCGGCCCGGGCGCCCGCACCGGGCGGGACCGGGGCCGGCACATGGCCGGGCACAGCCCGGCCCGGCACACCTGCCGGTGCACCGGGCCGGGTGGCCTGCGTGAGCGCCGGAGCGCGGGACTTACCCCGCGACCGACCGCAGGCCGGTGATGAACGCCTGCCCCGCGGGGGTGCCGACGCCGCTCATGTTGTCGTAGCCGGGCAGTGTCACCTGCCCCGTGTAGCCGAACATCTGCGTGCTCTGGTCATCGAAGATGCTCAGCGCCCACAACCCGCAGTCATGCGGGGGGCAGGCCACGGCGCGGTAGGCGGCGGGGCTGCTGCCGGTCAGCGGCAGCGTGTCGTTCAGCGCGCCGGTGCCGGCCAGCTGGTACAGCGCCGGGTTGGTGAACCCGAACGCGGCCGGCTGGCCCTGCTGGGCCGCGGCCACCATGCCGGCCACCAGCGGGGAGGACACGCTGGTCCCGCCGACCGGGAACTGGCTGTAGGTCGGGGGCCTGCCGCTCTTGTTGTGGAAGGTGAGGTAGCCGACCGCGAACCCGGTGAACGGGTCGGCGTCGGCGCTGATGTCGGGCACCGAGCGGACCGTGCCGCCCCGGTTGCCCGGGGCCGTGGCCAGGGCCGTGGGCACCACGCTGTCCTGGTAGGCGGGCTCGGACCAGATCAGGCTGGGACCGCCGCCCGCGGCGCCGTTCTCGCCCAGGAAGATCCACGACTTGCCGGACAGCAGGGATATGCCGTCGGACCAGCCGGTCTCGAACAGCCGCGTGCCGCCCTTGCCGATGCCGAGGGTGGTGCCGCCGACCGCGATCGCGTCGGGGTCGCTGGCGGGCTCGTACACGCCGGAGCCATCACCGGACGAGAAGTACATCCCGACCCCCTCGGCTGCGGCCTGGACCAGGATGGAGTGCTCGATGTCGGTCACGAACGGTGCCTGCCCCTCCGGCCCGCTGCCCCAGGAGTTGGACGCGATGCTGGCCAGTGGATGGGCGCCGGTGCCGAGGACGGCCAGGTCGGCGTTGAACAGGCCCTGAAGCCCGAAGTCGCCCTGGTTGCAGCTGTCCCCGCCGACGACCAGCTGGTTCGCGCCCGGGGCCATCGCGTACGAGGCCTCGACGTCCAGTTGCTCCTCGATGAAGAACGGGTCCCCGCAGGCGCTGCCCTGGCCCAGCGACAGCTCCGCGTACCGGCTGGCGGCCGGCGCGGGCACGCCGTTCTTCCTCGCGTAGTCCTTCAGGGTGAGGAACATGTCCGGGGTCAGGCCGAGTTCCACCAGGGCGACCGTCTGGCCGGTGCCGTCCGCCGCCGCGGTGGCCCCGTACGCCTTGCGCAGCTGGGTCCCGCTGTAGCCGCAGTTGTCGGTCGGGAACGAGGTGGTGCCGAACTGCTTCGGCAGGCCGGTCGCGACGTGCTCCCCGTAGTAGTACGAGCAGGGTGCCGACTTGGGCTTGGCGCCGGCCGACGGCCGGGGAGCTTTCTTGCCGATGGCGGTGGCGCTGGGCCGCTGGAGGGGGAGCAGGGGAGCGGCGTTGTCCAGGCCGGTCACGCCGAGGACGCTGCCGGACAGCGCCGCGGGAACGGAGATGGCGGTGCTGTTCGCGCGGAGCTGGTACGAGCCCGCGTTGACCGCCGGCGTCGCCCGGTAGTTGCGCAGCGTGGTGCGGAAGGCCGCGTTGATGACCGATGCGGTCCCGGTGGCCCGGACGTAGGAGCGCAGCGGGCTGGCCTTGATGCTGCCGAATCCGGCGGAGCGCAGCCAGGACTCGACCCTGGACGCCTCGGCCGCCGGTGCGCCGAACCGCGCCGCGTACGCGGCCGGGCTGAGGTAGTGATGGAACGCCGGGCTGCCGGGCGTGCTGACCGAGCTGGCGAACCCTTCCGCCGCGGCGGCCTGCGGCTTGAGCCACACCTGGACGGAGAGCTTCTGGCCGGCGGCAACGGCGCCGCTGGCCGGGGTGCGGCTGGTGAACGGGACGGCGCTGCCCGGGACCCGGGCTGCCGCTGGGGTAGGTGAGGCGCTCGCTAATCCGCTCGGGCCCGCGATCGTCGCGGCGATGATCGCGGCCGTCGCGCCCGTGGCAGCGATCAGCGACCTGGTTCTGGACATGGCTCCCCTGACTGTGCTGTGGTTCATCCCCGTGCGGGAGGCCGGGATTGGCCATTCCCGCGCCTGTGTATACCCTCAGGAAACGTTCAGGAAAGACGCCAATACCAAACCGTGACCAATTTCGGGAATGGCGGCCCGCCGGGCATCAGGCGGGACCGGCCGGGCTCAGCGGAGCCCGAGGGCCTGGGCCAGCTCCCGGTAACCGCCGGCCGGGTCGGCGCCGGGCCCGGTGAGCAGCTGGATGCTGACGTGGTCCGCACCCGCGTCGAGGTGCCCGGTCAGGCGCGCCGCCACCTGGGCGGCGCTGCCGTGGGCGACCAGGGCGTCGATCAGGGCATCGCTGCCGCCGCCGCTCAGGTCCTCATCCGTCCAGCCCAGGCGGCGCAGGTTGGCGGTGTAGTTGGCCAGCCCCAGATACGGCTTCTCCACCCGGGGGCGGCCGATCGCCCGCGCCTGCCCTGGGTCCGTGCTGAGGACCGCCTTCTGCTCCGGGGCCAGGAGCGGGCCCGGGCCGAGGATCGCCCGGGCCTGCCGGGTGTAGCCGGGTGTCACCAGGTAGGGATGGGCGCCCGCGGTGCGCTCGGCGGCCAGCCGCAGCACCTTCGGGCCCAGCGCGGCCAGGACCAGCCGGCCGGCCGGGACGCCGTCGCCCAGCAGGGTGTCCACGTAGCGGGCCAGGGTGTCGTAGGGCCTGGCGTACTGCTGGGTCACCTCGGGGTGGCCCGCGCCCACGCCCAGCAGGAACCGGCCGGGGAAGCGCTGCTCCACCCGCCGGTACGAGGCGGCCACCTCGTGCGCCTCGTACTGCCACATGTTGACGATGCCGGTGGCCACGGTGAGGGTGGCCGTCGCGGCCAGGAATTCCTCGGCGGCGGCCAGGCCGCCGCTGGCCGAGCCCAGCCAGAGGGCACCGAAACCGAGTTCCTCGATGCGGGCCGCCAGTCCCGGGGTGATCTGGCGCTCGCCCCGCCAGATGCCGAACCGCCCGATCTGGTCCCGCGCCTGCTGGCTCATCAGGTCCGCTCCCTCGCCGTGCTCCGAACCGCCCTAAGCCGCCAACCACCTGCTGCTGGCCGCTGTTCCCGTTCCCGGGACCCCCCGGCCGGGGGCTGCGGCCGCCGGATGAGCCGCAGGGCCGTAGCTGGGGAGCGCTGCGATGGGTACCATGTACGTAGAGTGTTCGTTTGATTACACATAGGGAGGAGCGCTCTGGTATGAGGGCGTCTCGAGCCACGGTTCGGCCGCCTGACCCGGACGTCCACGCCTCACCCTTTGAGCTGCTGGAGTTCGCGGTCGGCCAGGCCGTGCGCCTGGACGACGCCGTGCCCGAAGCAGGCTTGCCCGGGCTGCTCCAGCGCTGCACGGGCGGATTCGGCGCCCGTGCGGCCCTGGCGCTCAGGCTGCCCGTCCCGGACGAGCCGGCGGTCATCGCCGCCTACCCTCCTGCGGCGGTCGACCCGCGCCTGATGGGGCAGATCGCCGCCCTGCTGGCCAGCCATCGCGTGATCGCCTCGTCGGGCGGCTGCATCAAGGGACCAGTGACCTGGCCGGAACCGGGATCAGCCGGCCGTCAGGACTGCCCGTCCGGGATGCTCCTCGCCGTGGCCCGGCTGCCCGGCGACAGCTCTCCCTGCGCCCTGGCCCTCGTGGCCGACCGGCCGCGGTGGACCAGCGAGGCCGAGGCCACGGCGCGGGCGCTGGCCACGATCGTCGCCGCCCGGATCCGCCGCGTCGAGGACGCGAGGGAACTCGCCGAGCGGCGGGTGGTCACGGACGCGCTGATCAGCGCGTCCCCCGATGCGGTGGTGATGGCCGACGCAGAGCGCAGGATCGTGGAGTTCAATCCCGCCGCCGAAGAACTCTACGGCCGCCGGCGCGCCGACGTGATCGGCCAGAACATGGGAGACCTGATCATCCCGGAGCGCAACCGGGCGCGGTTCCTGGAATCGACCGAGGAGTTCCTCCGCAGCCGGGACCCGGGCGAGTTCACCGGGCGGCTGTTCCTGCCCATCCTGCGCGCGGATGGCACTGAGCGGACGGTGGAGCTCACCCCGCTCCCGCTCGTCGTGGGCGGGCAGGCCTACTTCTGCAACTTCGCCCGGGATGTGACCGAGCTGTCCCGGGCCAACGCGGCGCTCGCGGCGAGCCAGGACCAGGTGCGGCTGCTGTCTGAGCTGGCCCCCGTCGGCATCGCGCGCACCGACAGCACCGGAACGTGCGTGTACGTCAATGAGCGCTGGTGCGCGCAGAATGGCCGCCCGGCGGAGGACATCCTCGGTACCTCCTGGCTGGAGGCCGTGCATCCGGGGGATGCCGCCCGCGTCCGGCAGGAGTGGGACCGGGCCAGGGCGGCCGATGCGGAGCTGCGCACCGATTTCCGCCTCAGCCGTCACGCCGGCCCGCTGGTCTGGGTGCACGCCGCCGTCACCGCGCTGGCAGACCAGGACGACCTGCCCCGCGGGTTCATGGTCGCCCTGACCAACGTGACCGCCCGCAAGCGGGCCGAGCAGGAGCGGGACCGGCTGCTGGCCGCCGAGCAGGCCGCGGTGCGCCACCTCACCGACCAGACGGAGCGGCTGAACAGCCTGATCGCGGCGGCCATCCCCGGCGTGCTGGTGCTGGATGAGCGCCACAAGATCGTGAACGTCAACCAGAGCCTGTGTGACCTGGTCGGCCTCGAGAGGCCGCCGGCCGCGTACACCGGGGCCGACGCGGAGGTCCTGCGCGGGCCGATCGCGCGGGTGTTCGGGGAGTCTGCTGAGGTCATGCACCAGATGACCCTGCCGGACGCGGAGCGGCAGCGGGTCGACGGCGTCCGGTTCGCGGCCTCCGACGGCCGCATGCTGGAGTGCGACTACTGGCCGGTCTTCGCGGGCGGTGAGTACCGCGGCAGCCTGCTGCTGCTCTGGGACATGTCCGACCGTGCCGCGCAGGAGCAGGAACGCGACGCCCGGCTGCGGTCCGAGCTCGCCTCGCGCCGCGCGGCCGAGCACGAGCGCCAGCAGCTTTCCGAGCAGAACGAGCGGCTCCGCGAGCTCGACGAGCTCAAGACCCGGTTCCTGGCCACCGTGTCCCACGAGCTGCGCTCGCCGCTCACGTCGATCGTGTCCTACGCGGACCTGATCCGGGACGAGGGCGGCCTGCCGCCGGCGTCGGCCCGGTTCCTGGACGTCATCGCGCGTAACGCCGAGCGGATCACCAAGCTGGTGGGCGACCTGCTGCTGCTCAGCAGGATGGAGGCCGGGATGATCCCGCTGGAGCTGGCGCCCGTCTGCGTCGCCGAGGTCGTGGCCGAGGCGGTGCAGGCTTCTGCGCCGGTGGCCGCGAAGAAGGGCGTGACCCTGGATGGCGCGGCCCCGGACGGGCCGCCGGTGCTGGCCGACCGGGCCCGCCTGGTCCAGGTGATCGACAACCTGATCGCCAACGCGGTCAAGTTCACCGACGAGGGCGGCCGGGTGCAGGTGAGCGCGGCCGCGGATGCCGGGGGCTGGCGGATCGACGTCACCGATTCCGGGATCGGCATCCCCCCGGAGGACATCGCCCGGCTGTTCGACCGCTTCTTCCGGGCCTCGAACGCGGCCGCGGACGGCCGTCGCGGATCGGGCCTGGGCCTGTCCATCGTCAAGGAGATCGCCGAGATGCACGGCGGACGGGTCGAGGTGACCAGCGCGCTGGGCGCCGGCACCACCGTTCACCTCTTCCTCCCGGACCGGGAGAGCACCCCGCCCGCGGGCGCCGGGACGGGTGTGCCCGCCGGGACCGGCCACGACCAGAAGTCACCCACGTAACCCACAACGCAGGCCGGGGGACACATGGACCTGATCGCGCAGGCGCCGGGGGCGGCCCGGTGAACAGCGCCAGCCCGCCGGAGTCACCCGGCCGGATCCTGGTGGTCGAGGACGATCCCGAGGCCGCCGGCTACCTGCTGCATGTGCTGCGCAACCGGGGCGGCTTCGAGGTCACCCACATCGCCGAGCCGGCCGCCGCGCTGGACCGGGCCCGGGCCGAGCACTGGGACCTGGTGCTGACCGACGTCGAGATGCCGGGCATGACCGGGATCGAGCTGCTGGAAGCGGTCCGCGAGATATCCCCGATGCTGCCCGTGGCCGTGGTCACCGCGCATCCGTCGGTCGAGTACGCGGTCCGGGCGCTGCGCAGCAAGGCCGATGAATTCCTGGAGAAGCCGGTCCGCCCGGACAAGCTGCTCGAGGCCGTGGCCGCGCTCGTGGCCAGGGGCCGCGCGGCCCGCGAGGCCGCCCGCCAGAGCGTGCTGGCCATCGGGGCGCACCCGGATGACGTCGAGATCGGCGCGGGGGCCACGCTGGCCATGCACCGGCGGCTGGGCCACGAGGTGTCGATCCTGACCCTGAGCCGGGGAGCCCGCGGCGGCACCGAGGACACCCGGGCCAGCGAGTCCCGGAAGGCGGCGGAGGTCATCGGCGCCACCCTCTACCACGAGGACCTGGAGGACACCGGCATCCGGGAGGGGGACCCCACGATCGGCGTGATCAGCCGCATCGTCGACACCGTGCGGCCGACCGTGATCTACACCCACTCCCTGCACGATGTTCACCAGGACCACCGGAACACCCACCGGGCAGCGCTGGTCGCCGTGCGCCGGGTAGGCCGGGTGTACTGCTTCCAGTCGCCGTCGGCCACGGTGGACTTCCGGCCCACCCGCTTCGTGGCCATCGACGAGCAGCTCGACCGCAAGCTCCTGGCGATCGACGCGTTCACCTCCCAGGTGGACATCCGGGCCTACCTGGAGCCCGACCTGATCGCGGCGACCGCCCGCTACTGGTCCCGCTACTGCGAGGGGCGCTACGCCGAGCCGTTCGAGGTGGTCCGCGAGGCGGCGGTGGCCGGGCAGCACGAGCTCACCCCGGCCAAGGGCATCGTGCGCGGCGAGAACGGCGCCTGGGCCGCCGCGCCGGACCGGCGCCGGCGACCCCGGCCCGATGACCAGGTACCGAATCTGGCCCCGGAGCCAGCGCCCGGGCAGACCGCGGAATTCTCCATGGAGGTGCCAGATGCCGCGCCATGACATCGGCCAGCAGCAGATCCGGGTACTGGTCACCGGGGCCGGCGGGACCGGCCGCGGTCTCCGTCATCAAGTCACTGCGGCGCGATCCCACCGTGCAGCTGCTGGCCGCGGACATGGACGCGTGGGCGGCCGGCCTGTACCTGGTTCCGCCCGGCGCCCGGACGCTCATCCCGGCGGGCCTGGACCCCGATTTTGCCCCGGCCGTGCTGGCCCGCTGCGCCGCGCTCGGCGTGCACGTCGTGATCCCCACCGTGGACGCCGAGATGCGCCCGCTGGCCAGGGCGCGCGCCGAGTACGCGGCCGCCGGGATCGAGCTGATGCTGGCCCCTGAGCGGGCGCTCGACCTGACCCTGGACAAGCTGGCCCTGGCCCGGTGCTGCGCGGGGCACGTGCGGGTCCCGCGCACCGAGTGCTTCGACGAGACGCTGGACCCGGAGGCGTGGGATTACCCGGTCGTGGTCAAGCCACGCACCGGGAGCGGCTCGCGGGACATCTCCGTGGTGGCCTCGGCCCGGGACCTGGCCGCGCTGGACCGCTCGGAAGAGTTCATCGTCCAGGAATACCTGCCCGGCGAGGAGTACTCGATCGACGTCCTCGCCGACACCCGCAGCCACGTGATCGCCGCCGTCCCCCGGATACGGGCCCGGGTGGACTCCGGCGTCTCGGTGGCCGGGCGCACCATGCACGACGCGGAGCTGGAGCACTTCGGGGCCCGGGTGGCCAGCGTCACCGGCCTGACCTACATCGCCAACGTGCAGGCCCGCCGCGATGTGGCCGGCCGCGCCGCCCTGCTCGAGGTGAACCCGCGGGCGCCCGGGGCGCTCCCGCTGACCATGGCCAGCGGCGTGGACATGCCGAGGCTGGCCCTGGACGCGCTGCGCGGCCTGCCTGTGCCCGAGCACGTGGAGTTCCACGAGATAGCGATGGTCCGCTTCCTGGAGGAGCGTTTCATGGACCTGAGCGAAGTGCAGAAGGTCGCCACGTGACCGCGTTCCCCGGGCCCGGGCTCCCGGGGGCCAGCGCCCCGGGAGCCGCCGGCCTGGTGGCGCTCGACGAGGATCATCACGTCCACTCGACCTTCTCTGACGACGCGGTCGCCACCGTGGCCGAGAACGTCCGCGCCGCCCGCGACCGGGGCCTGCGGGTCCTCTGCGTCGCCGACCACGTGCGCCAGGGCTCGACCTGGGTGCCGGAGTTCGTGGCCGCGGTGCGCGAGGCCCGGCCCGCGGCCGGGATCGAGGTGCTGGCCGGGGTGGAAGCCAAGATCCTCAACGTGGACGGCGAGCTGGACCTGCCACCGTCCCTGCGCGGGGTGGACCGGGTGCTGATCGCCGACCACCAGTACCCCGGCGATCATGGCCCGGTGCCGCCGCAGGACATGCGGGACGCGCTCGAGCGCGGGCAGTGCTCAGCGCCGGACGTCATCGGCGGCCTCATCGCGGCCACCCTCGCCGCCCTGGACCGGGTAGCGGTCCCGCAGCTGGCCCACCTGTTCAGCCTGCTGCCGAAGATGGGCCTGGACGAGGCCGGCGTCCCCGGCCCGGCCCTGGACCACCTGGCCCGGGGCTGCCTGCGGGCGGGGGCGCGGGTGGAGGTCAACGAGAAGTGGGCCTGCCCCTCACCGCGCACGGTCCGGGTCCTGGCCGCGGCCGGCGTCCCGATGGTGGCCAGCACCGACAGCCACGACTGCGCCACCGTAGGCCGGTACCAGCGGGTCCTGGGCATCCTGGATGGCGCGCTGGGCGGGGCGGTGGCCGGATGACGGACTTCCTGCTGGCCATCAAGTCCCTGCTGGTGGCGTTCGTGATCCTCGGGGCGCTGCCGCTGCTCGTCGCGAACTACCAGTTCCTCCTGGTCGGGCTGCACTTCCGGCGGCTGCATTACGCGAAATGCCGGCCCTTTTTCCCGCGGACCGCCATCCTCATCCCGGCGTGGAATGAGGCAGCGGTCATCGGCACCTCGATCGACCGGCTGATGCAGCTGGACTACCCCCGCGGGCGCCTGCGGATCTATGTCGTGGACGACGCCAGCACCGATGACACCCCGGAGGTCGTCCTGGCCAGGGTGGCCAGGTACCCGGGGAACGTGGTGCACCTGCGCCGCGAGAAGGGTGGCGAGGGAAAGGCCGCCACCCTGAACCACGGCCTGGCGGAGATCCTGGCCGACGACTGGATGCAGGCCATCCTGATCATGGACTCCGACGTCATCTACGAGCCCAGCTCGCTGCGGCGGATGACCCGGCACCTGGCTGACCCGGAGGTCGGGTCGGTCACCGCCTACATCAAGGAGGGCAGCCGCCCCGGGAACTACATGACCCGGTTCATCGGCTACGAGTACATCACCGCCCAGGCCGCGGCCCGGCGCAGCCAGGAGGTCCTCGGCGTGATCGCCTGCCTGGCGGGAGGCGCGCAGCTGCACTCGCGGGCCAGCATCGAGGCGCTCGGCGGCCAGGTGGATACGACCACGCTGGCCGAGGACACGGTGACCACGTTCGAGACCCAGAAACAGGGACGGAAGGTCATCTTCGAGCCGCACGCCACCGTGTGGGCGGAGGAGCCGGGCAGCATCGGCGCGCTGTGGAAGCAGCGGCTGCGCTGGGCCCGCGGCAACATCCAGGTCACCCGGCGGTTTCAGGAGCGTCTGGTTCCGGCCGCAGCCCAATAACCGGCTGGGCAGCGTCAGCTTCGGGCTGCTCTGGTTCTGCCTGCTGCTGCTGCCGGTGTTCATGATGCTGGCGTCGGCATCACTGGTGATCTTGTTCTTCATCGACTACCAGCTCGCCTGGGCCGCCTTCCACGTCCTGTGGCTGACCAACGTGATCACCTACATCTTCATCACGTCGTTCTCGCTGGCCATCGACCCCGGCGTCGGCCGGCGCACCTGGAAGGAAGCGTTCATGTTCCCGGGCGCGATCAGCGTCATCATCCTGGTCGCCGCCGTGCTGCCCGGCCCGGTGAGCTGGATCGGCCACGAGCTCGCCGCCGCCGCCGGTGTCAGCGTCACCCTGGGCTGGATCCGCGGCATCGAGCTGTTCACCTACATCTGGCTCTCGGCCTGCATGGGCGTGGCCTTCCTCGGCAAGATCACCGAGTCGCGGCGGTTCGGCCGCATCCTGGGCCCGCTGTTCGTGTACATCGGCGGTTACGGGCCCCTGCTGTGCGCGATCACCGCGGCCGCCTACGTCAAGGAACTCCGGCATGCCGAGGCGGGCTGGGACAAGACCGAGAAGACGGGGAAGATGGTGGTGCCCACGTGAACGGGCCGGAACCGGCCGCAGCTGGCCCGGCGACCGCGGAGCAGACCCAGGTCTTCGAGGACGAGGTCCGCGACGCGGTCCGCTACGAGCGGGGGCTGGCCATCAAGTGCGTGGCCTGCATCCTGCTCGTCCTCGTCATCCTGGCCCTGCGGGTGTATTTGTTCGGCTGACCGGGCGGGCCGCTGACCTGGGCGGGGTTCCGGCCAGCCGGGCGCGGCCCGGCGGCGCGCATGCATGAAGGCGGCCCCCCGGGGCACTTGGCCGCCATGCCGGCCTCCACCTCCGACCGCCAGCCGTCCTGGCCTCCGTACCACGGGCCCCGGCGCCGCAGCCTCATCCCGCTGCTCGCGATCACCGCCGCCGCGGCGGTGTTCACGATCCTGCTCATCCTCGTCCGCCTGCAATGGCACCCGCTGGAATCTGTCGATCACGGTGCCGCCACCCGGATCAACGCGCTCATCGCCGGGCATCCCGCCCTGGTCTCGGTGGTCAAGGCGGTCACCTGGCTGGGCAGCGACGGCGTGCTGTGGACGGTCATCGGGATCTCGGCGGCCTTCCTGGCCTTCCGGCGCCGCTGGCGCCTGGTGGCGTACCTCCTGGTCACCGCGGCGGGCGCGCTGGTCATGGACCCGATCCTGAAGGACCTGGTCGGCCGGCTCCGCCCGGTGGTGGCCCACCCCATCGCGCACGGCGGCGGGAACAGCTTTCCCAGCGGCCACTCGCTGGGGTCGATCGTCTGTTACGGCGCCGTGTTCCTGGTCTTCCTGCCCGCCACCCGCGGCCGCTGGCGGACCGCGCTGCGCGCCGTGACCGTGGCGCTCGTCGCCCTGATCGGGATCAGCCGGATCCTGCTCGGCGTGCACTACCTGTCCGACGTGCTCGGCGGCTGGACGCTGGGCATCACCTGGCTCGGCCTGACCGCGTTCGCGTTCGAGCTGACCCGGCGGGCCGAAGGCCAGCCCGTCACCGACCCCGTGACCGAGGGCCTGGAACCCGGGGCCCGCACCGACCTCACCCCCGTACCCAGCCAAGCAGCCCAGCCGGAGACCCCCATGAGCAGATCGTCCGCCACCTTGTCCCGTGCCCGCACCGCCGCCGGCGTCGCCGTCGCCTGGGTCCTCATCCTCGGCATCATCGTCGGCTTCGGCGAGCTGATCGTGAAGGACAGCCACAACACATGGCTGGGGGACACGGCCATCCCGCGCTGGTTCGCCGCGCACCGCACGCCGGCCGGGAACACGTGGAGCAATGACATCAGCGTGGCCTGCGCCACGACCGGCATCCTCATCGTGGCCGTCGCCGCGTGCGTGATCTTCCTGGCCACCATCCGGCACTGGCGCCCGGTCATCTTCCTCGCGGTCGTGATGTTCGGGGAGCTGGCCGCGTTCCTGGCCGCCGCCGCGGTGGTCAAGCGGCCCCGGCCCTACGTCAGCCACCTCGACCACCACCTGCCGACCTCGGCCTACCCCTCCGGGCACGTGGCCGCCACCACCTGCCTGTACGCCGCGATCGCCATCGTGGTCCTCGGGCACACCAGGGGCTGGTGGCGGTGGCTGTTCGTGGCCCTGGCCATCGTGGCGCCGGTGGCCATCGCGCTGTCGCGGATGTACCGCGGCGAGCACCACCCCACCGATGTGCTGGGCAGCCTGATCTTCGCCGCCCTCTGGCTGACCGCCACGACCCTGCTGATCAAGCCGAACGCCGAGCTGCCCGGCCGTTCGCCGGGAACGGTGGGCGCGAAGGTCCGCTCGCTGTCCGGGCGGGCGGTTTCGCGGGCCTAGGACCGGGCAGCCGCATGGTAACAACCCCTGAGGAGGTGTTCCATGACCGATTCCGAGGACGCCCGGCACGTCGAGATCAAGGATGGCGACCAGACGGTCGCCGCGGCCGAGGTCTCCCGGCGCCCGGGCGGGACCGCGCGCGCGTCGCTGCACGCCGCGTCCGGGCACGTGGCCCCGGGCCACCGGGCTGATCTGGTTGACGCGGTCGTGGACCTGCCTGAGGTCCAGGCGAGCAGCCGCCTGGAGGCCACGATCCCGCTCGGTGACAGCGAGACCCTGGACCGCCTGCGGGAGCGGACCGAGGACAGCACCACGCGGCCGGCGGGTTCCACCGCGCTGGTCGACGCGAGCCTGCCGGACGACCAGGATCTCCGCAACGAAGACCAGGCTGGCCAGCCCGGCCGCCCGGACGCCGGGGGAGCAGGCCCGGACCGGGACACACCGGGAGCGTAGGCCGGGGTGACGATCAGGATCGGCACGTCGGGCTGGAGTTACGGCCACTGGGAGCCGGAACTGTACCCGCCGGGGCTGGCGCCCCCGGCCCGGCTGGATCACTACGCGGCCACGTTCGGCACCGCCGAGCTGAACAGCAGCTTCTACCGCTGGCCCCGGCCCGGCACGTTCCGTTATTGGAGAAAAAAATTGCCGGCGGGTTTCTGCCTGTCGGTCAAGGCGCCCCGGGGCCTGACCCACGGCCGGAAACTTTACGGCCCGGAAACCTGGCTGCAGCGCATGAGCGCGGGCTGGCACGAGCTGGGCGACAAACGGGCCGTGCTGCTGGCCCAGCTCGGCCCGGCCCAGGCGCGCGATGACGCCAGGCTCGGCTATTTCCTGCAGCTGGTCCCCGAATGGATGCGGGTCGCCGTGGAGTTCCGCCATTCCAGCTGGCATTGCGAGGACGTGTTCGCGCTGCTGGAAGCGCACCGGGCCGCTTATTGCGTGATGAGCGGAGCGCACCTGCCGTGCGTGCTCCGGGCCACCGCGGATTTCACGTATATCCGGCTGCACGGCCCCGATCACCAGCACCTGTATGCGGGTTCCTATAGCGGTGCCGATCTGGCCTGGTGGGCGGCCCGGATCCGCGAATGGGACGCGGCGGGCCAGGACGTTTTCGCCTACTTCAACAACGACGGCGATGCGAATGCGGTGCGCGATGCCCGTGCCTTGCGCCGGCTCCTCGGCCAGGCCCCGGCCTGGTGAACGACGCTGGCGGGCGCCGGGAACATTAACCGGGCCGTTAGCATTGCATATTCGTGACCCTCACCGACCTTCTCCCGGCTGACGCCGCGCCTGACGCGGTGTTCGACGCGTTCGCAGGCTGGGCCAAGGAGCAGGGCCTCGCCCTCTATCCCCACCAGGAAGAGGCGCTGATCGAGGTGGTGTCCGGGGCCAACGTGATCCTGTCCACCCCGACCGGCTCCGGCAAGAGCCTGGTGGCCACGGGCGCGCACTTCGCGGCGCTGGCCGACGGCCGCCGGTCTTTCTACACGGCGCCGATCAAGGCCCTGGTGTCGGAGAAGTTCTTCGCCCTCTGCGCGGCGTTCGGCCCGGCCCAGGTGGGCATGATGACCGGCGACGCCAGCGTCAACGCGACCGCGCCCATCATCTGCTGCACCGCCGAGGTGCTGGCCGCCATCGCGCTGCGGGACGGCGCCGACTCCGACGTCGGCCAGGTGGTGATGGACGAGTTCCACTTCTACGCCGACCCCGACCGGGGCTGGGCCTGGCAGGTGCCGATCATCGAGCTGCCCCGGGTCCAGTTCGTGCTGATGTCGGCGACCCTGGGCGACGTGACCCGGTTCGAGTCCGACCTGACCCGGCGCACGGGCCGGCCGACCGCGGTCGTCCAGTCCGCCGAGCGCCCGGTGCCGCTGACCTACTCCTACGTGATCACGCCGCTGCACGAGACCCTGGAAGAGCTGCTGTCCACCCACCAGGCCCCCATCTACGTGGTGCACTTCACCCAGGCCGCGGCGCTGGAGCAGGCCCAGGCGCTGATGAGCGTCAACGTCTGCACCCGCGCGGAGAAGGACGAGATCGCCGCGCTGATCGGCGGGTTCCGGTTCACCGCCGGGTTCGGGAAGACCCTGTCCCGGCTGGTCCGGCACGGGATCGGCGTGCATCACGCCGGGATGCTGCCCAAGTACCGGCGGCTGGTGGAGACCCTGGCCCAGGCCGGCCTGCTGAAGGTCATCTGCGGGACCGACACCCTGGGCGTCGGCATCAACGTGCCGATCCGCACGGTCCTGTTCACCGCGATGTCCAAGTACGACGGCTCGAAGACCCGGCTGCTCCAGGCGCGTGAGTTCCACCAGATCGCCGGCCGGGCCGGCCGGGCCGGGTTCGACACCACCGGCCGGGTCGTGGTGCAGGCCCCCGAGCACGTGGTGGAGAACGAGCGCCTGCTGGCCAAGGCGGGTGACGACCCGAAGAAGCGGCGCAAGGTGGTGCGCAAGAAGCCGCCCGAGGGGTTCATCGCCTGGGGCCAGCCCACGTTCGAGCGGCTGGTCGCCGCCGACCCCGAGCCGCTCACGTCCAGCTTCAAGGTCACCCACGCCATGCTGCTGAACGTGATCAGCCGGCCGGGCGACGCGTTCGAGGCGATGCGGCACCTGCTGACCGACAACCACGAGGACCGGGCCGCCCAGCGGCGGCACATCCACCAGGCCATCGCCATCTACCGGGCGCTCCTGGCCGGGGGAGTGGTGGAGCAGCTGGGCGAGCCGGACGCCGAGGGCCGCCGGGCCCGGCTCACCGTGGACCTGCAGTTCGACTTCGCACTGAACCAGCCGCTGTCCCCGCTGGCCCTGGCCGCGATCGAGCTGCTGGACCGGGAGTCGCCGTCCTACCCGCTGGACGTGGTGTCGATCATCGAGGCCACCCTGGACAACCCGCGGACGGTGCTGTCCGCGCAGCTGTTCAAGGCGCGCGGCGAGGCGGTCGCGCAGATGAAGGCGGACGGCGTCGACTACGACACCCGGATGGACCTGCTGGACTCGGTCACCTACCCCCGGCCGCTGGCGGACCTGCTGGAGGCCGCGTACGGCATGTACCGGCGCGGGCACCCGTGGGTCGCCGACTACGAGCTCGCCCCGAAGTCCGTGGTCCGGGACATGTACGAGCGGGCCATGACGTTCGTGGAGTACGTCGGGTTCTACGGCCTGTCCCGCTCGGAGGGGCTGGTGCTGCGCTACCTGGCCGACGCGTACAAGGCGCTGCGCAACACGGTCCCGGACGAGGCCAAGACCGAGGAGCTCACCGACCTCATCGAGTGGCTCGGTGAGCTGGTCCGCCAGGTCGACTCCAGCCTGCTGGACGAGTGGGAGCAGCTGCGCGACCCGTCCGGCACCCTGCTCACCCAGGCCGAGGCGGGGCCGCCGGCCGTCACCCGCAACGTCCGCGCGTTCCGGGTGCTGGTCCGCAACGCGCTGTTCCGCCGGGTCGAGCTGGCTGCGCTCGGCCACTACGAGGAGCTGGGTGAGCTGGACGCCGGCGACGGCTGGGACGCCGCCGCGTGGGAGGCGGCGGTCGAGCCCTACTTCGATGTGCACGACGAGATCGGCACCGGGCCGGACGCCCGCGGCCCCGCCCTTCTCATCCTCGACGAGGGCCCGCAGGCCTGGACGCTGCGGCAGATCTTCGACGACCCGGCCGGCGACGATGACTGGGGTATCTCGGCCGTGGTGGACCTGGCCGCCTCCGAGGACGCGGGCCACGCGGTGCTCCGGGTCACCGGCGTCGGCCAGCTCTAGCGCTCACGCTCCCGCGAGTAGCGCCCCCGCCCGCGGACAGCCAGCGTCACGAGCATCCCACGGCCCGGGGCCGGATGCGGCGGATCGGGCGCAGCGACGGCGACACGCGGACGGGACCGGGATCACCGGGGATGCCGCGGCGGTCCGGCATCATGGCCAGCGTCGGGCCTTAGCACGGGCCTTCAGCACGGGGAGTCCTTGGCGGTGCGATGCGACTGATCCACACCTCGGACTGGCATCTGGGGCGCACGCTGCACGGCGAGAACCTGCTGCCCTATCAGGACAGCTTCCTGCGCTGGCTGCTCGACGAGGCGGTCCGCCAGCAGGCCGGTGCCGTCGTGGTGGCCGGGGACATCTACGACCGCGCGGTGCCCCCGCTGGACGCGGTCCGGCTCCTCGACACGGCCCTGCTGCGCTTCGCGGAGGCCCGGATCCCCGTCATCGCGATCAGCGGGAACCATGACTCCGCCGTCCGGCTGGGCTTCGGGGCCGGGCTCAGCGAGACGGCCGGGATCCACCTGCGCACCTCGACGGCGGACCTGGCCCGGCCGGTGCTGCTGGCCGACGGCGACGGCCCGGTGGCCGTGTACGGGATCCCCTATCTGCTGCCTGACGCGGTCATGGCGGACCTGGGCGTCCAGACCAGGACGCACGAGGCGGTGCTGGCCGAGGCGGCCCGGCGGATCCGGGCGGACGCCGCCGCCCGGGGCGTGGCCCGGACCGTGGTCGCCGCGCACGCCTTCGTCACCGGCGGGCAGCCCGCCGAATCCGAGCGCGACATCCGGGTCGGCGGCGTCGCCGACGTGCCGGCGGCCGTATTCGCCGGGTTCAGCTACGTGGCCCTCGGCCACCTGCACGGCGCGCAGCGGGCGGGGACGGCGCCGGGGACCGGCGACGGCCCGGTGATCCGGTACTCCGGGTCGCCCCTCGCGTTCTCGTTCGGCGAGAAGGATCACGTCAAGTCCGTCACGCTGGCGGAGATCGGCGCTGCCGGCCAGGTGACGGCCACCGCCTTGCCGGCACCCGTGCCCCGGCCGCTGCGCGAGGTGCGCGGGAAGCTGGACGACCTCCTGGCCCGGGCCGACTCCGAGCTCGCGGACCTGGCTGGCGCGTGGGTCAAGGTGGTGCTGACCGACACCGTCCGGCCCTCCGCGCCGATGGAGCGGCTGCGTGAAAAGTGGCCGCACACGCTGATCCTGGACTTCGCCCCGCAGGGCCAGCCAGCCAGCTCCGGGGCCGACCTGCAGCGGCTGGCCTCGGTCAGTGACCCGGTCGAGATCTGCAGCCTGTTCGTGGAGTTCACCAGCGGGGGCCCGGCTGACGCCGCGCACCGCGCGGTCATCCGCGCGGCCGTCGAGACCGCGCAGCACGCCGGGCCGGCCGCCTGATGCGGCTGCACAGCCTGGAGCTGACGGCGTTCGGCCCGTACGCCCGCCCGCAGCGGATCGACTTCACCAGGCTGTCCAGCAGCGGCCTGTTCCTGCTGGAAGGCCCGACCGGGTCGGGCAAGACGACCATCCTGGACGCGCTCACGTTCGGCCTCTACGGCGGGCTGGCGGGGGAGGAGTCCGCCGGGGACCGGGTCCGCTCCCATTTCGCCGCGCCGGACGCGGAGCCCTCGGTCACGCTGGAGTTCTCGGTGCGCGGCGTCCGGCACCGGGTGACCCGGGTGCCCGAGCACCAGCGCCCGAAGCGGCGCGGGGACGGTCTCACCACCGAGCCGGCCCACGTGCACCTGCAGCGCCTCGGCGAGGGCGGCTGGGTCAGCCTGTCCGCCAACAAGGCCGAGGCCGGCGAGCTGATCACGGAGCTCATCGGGCTCAACCGGGCACAGTTCACCCAGGTCATGCTGCTGCCGCAGGGACAGTTCGCGAAGTTCCTGCAGGCTGCGGACGACGAGCGCCGGATCCTGCTCAGCAAGCTGTTCGGCACCCAGCTGTACGACCGCATCACGGCCGAGCTGGACCGGCGCCGCGCGGTCGCGGTCCGGCGGCGCCAGGACGCCGAGGCCACGATCGACGCGGCCACATCCGCCGCCGCCGAGGCCGCGGGCCTGGACGCCGCCGCGCGGGCCGGGCTGCTGGAGCTGCCCGGCCCGGAGCGGGCGACGCACCTGAAGCAGCTGGCCGCAGACCTCGCGCAGGACGCGGCGGTGAGCGCCGAGGGGCTGGAGGTGGCGGCGGCTGAGACAGCCACCCGGCGGGCCGCCTGCGAGCGCGAGCAGCAGCAGGCCCGCCTGATGGCCAGGCTGACCGAGGCGCTGCGGCGGCGCAGCGAGCACGAGGCCTCCCGGCCCGGGCACGACCAGCGGGCCGCGCGGCTGGCCGCGGCGCGGCGCGCCGAACCTGTGCGGCCCCTGCTCGCCGCGCGTCACGAGGCCCAGCAGGCGGTCCGCGAGGCCCGCGACGGCCTGTTCCGGCTGGTACCCGACCCGGACGACGCGATGCTCGCGGGCGGCGGCGCGGCCCAGGCCTTCGTCCGGGCCGAGGCGGCCGAGCGGGACGCCGCGTCCCTGCAGCATCTCGCGGACGCCGAAGCGGCCCTGCCCAGCCGGGTCGCCGCGCTGAGGGCGGCCCAGCAGGGGGTCGCGGGCGCGTCCGGGCTGGTCGCTGCGCTGGAGGCGGCGCGAGCGGATCTGCCGGGCCAGATCGGCGACGCAGAGGAACAGCTGGCCGCGGCCCGGCTGCTGGCCGCCGGCCTGGGCGCCGCCCGCGAGCAGCAGGCCGCGCTGGGACGGCGCGCGGCCGCGGCCGCCGACCTCGCCAGCCTGGAGCCGGTGCTCGCGGCCAAGAACGAGGCCCTGCTCGCCGCGGTGGATGAGCACCAGGCGCTGACCGGAGCCCACCTGCGGCTGCTGGCCGCCCGGCTGGACGGCATGGCCGCGGAACTGGCCGCGCAGCTCACCGACGGGGACGCGTGCCCGGTCTGCGGATCCACCGCCCACCCGGCCCCGGCGCAGGCGGCCGGGGGGCTCGTCTCCGGGCCGGACCTCGCCGCCGCGGCGGCGCAGCGGGACGCGGCGGAAGCGGCCCGCACCCGGCTGACCCGCGAACGCGACGAGCTGGCCGCCGCGGTGGCGGCCAGCGCCGCGGTGGCCGACGGGGGCACCGTGGACGGCCTGGCCGCCGAGACCGCCACCGTGAACAGCCTGGTCGCCGGAGCCGAGCGGGCCGCGGCAGACGCCAGCGGGCTGGAGGCCGCGCTCGCCAGCCGCCGCGCCCAGCAGCAGCGGGTCGCACAGCAACTCCAGGACGCCGCCGCCGCGCTGGCCGCGGCCCAGGCCCGGGCCGCGGCGGCCGGCGAGGAGCTGGGCCAGCTGCAGGGCGAGCTGGCCGGAGCCGCCCAGGGGCACCCGTCGGTGGCGCAGCGGCAGGAAGCCCTGCGCGGCGCCGCCGGCACGAACCGCGCCCTGGCCGCGGCGCTGGACCAGCTGGCCGCCGCGCTGGCCGACGAGCGGAGGGCCGCGGACCGCGCCGGGCGCGAGGCGCGGGCCCGTGACTTCGCCTCGGCCGACCTCGCCAGCGCGGCACTGCTCAGCCTGGGGGAGCAGGCGGCTCTCGACGAGCGGGTGACCGGGTGGGCCGCTGACCTGGCCGGGCTCCGGGCCGCGGCGGCCGCGGGCGACCTGGCCGGCCTGGACCCCGGCCAGGCCGCCGCGGTGCACGAGGCCGCCCAGGCCGCGGCGGCCGCCCTGGCCCGCGCCCAGGAGGCTGAGCAGGAGGTCCGCGCCGCCCGCGACGGCGCCCAGGCCCGGGTCGCGCGCCTGGACCAGCGGCTCGCCGAGGTGCAGGACGCCCAGGAGGCCTTCGGCCAGCTGCAGGAGGACACGTCGGCGGTGATCCGGCTGGCCGGCCTGGCCAAGGGCATGGACGGGCACCGCCGGATGGCGCTGACCACCTACGTGCTGCGGCAGTGGTTCGGGCAGGTCGTGGCCGCGGCCAACGTCCGGCTGGGGGCCATGTCGGCCGGCCGGTACGAGCTGCGGCGCACCGACGAGAGCGGGGCCAGGCGTGAACGGACCGGGCTCACCCTCGCCGTGATCGACCGGCACACCGGCGCGGAACGCAGCCCGAGGTCGCTGTCCGGCGGCGAGACCTTCTACACCTCGCTGGCGCTGGCCCTGGGCCTGGCCGACGTGGTCAAGGCCGAGGCCGGCGGGGTGGACCTGGACACCCTGTTCATCGACGAGGGCTTCGGCACGCTCGACGCGGAGACCCTCGACCAGGTGATGGCGGTCATCGATGAACTGCGTGACCGTGGCCGGGTGGTCGGCATCGTGAGCCACGTGGCTGACCTGAAAGACCGGGTCGCCGAGCGGCTCGAGGTCCGGCGCCTGGGCGACGGCTCCTCCGTGGCCAGGGTGGTCGCCTGAGCACGCTGGCGGCCTGGCATTATGGTGGTCGCGACCGGCGGGGGCCGGCGCGGGCACGGGGGAACAGCCGGGGGGACGTTGCTTGTGAAAAAGGTCGGCATCGCGGCGCTGGCGGCGGTCGTGATCGCGTTCCTGGCGGCGGGGGCGGCCGCCGCGCTCAGCACGCGGAACGCCGGGAACGCGGCCGCGGCCGGGAGCCGGGCCCGGCTCCCGGTGGCCTACAACGGGCAGGACGGCTGGGGCCACGGGGCGGTCCGGCTGGCCACCATCTACGTCGGCGGCCCGGACACGTTCGTGCGCGTCCGGCACTGGTCGCACTGGACGGCCAGCTCGGCGCTGGCCTCGGGCACCCTGTGGGCGGACAACTGCCAGCCGAACTGCGCGGCCGGGCAGTACGCCAGGTACCCGGCCGAGGTGAGCCTGTCGCGGGTCGCGGTGCACCAGGGAGCGGGCTACTTCTCCCGCATGCGGCTGCGCTATTACCACCGCAGCGCGCGTGACTACGGGTTCCGCTGGGGCACCTACCCGGGCGCCACGGCCCCGTTGTGGATCGGCGGGCCCGGCTGACCTGACAGGGTCAGCCGCCGGGCTGGCCGGACGTCTAGACTTCGCCATCTGACGGTCAACGCCCGCCCGGGCCAGGACGCGCCGGCCCAGCCGGGCGGTAGGCTTCCGCTCGCGCCACCAGGCCACGATGCGGCCTGCGAGGCTGCCTGGGAAGGCCGTGGGACGGGAGTCGCCATGCAGACCACGGGCCGGCCAGCCACGGGCCAGCCAGCCCCGGGCCGGCCAGCCAGGGGCCGGCCAATGAGCCGCCTGGCCAGGGCCGGCTATATCGCCCTCACCGTCGTGGTCGTGGCGGTGGTCGTGGCCAGCCTGGGTGCCTATGCGATCTACCGGCGGCTGGACGGCAACGTCAGCGTGGTCCGGGTCGGCGGGCTGAGCCACCGCTCGGTCTACGGCGCGCAGAACATCCTGCTGCTCGGCTCGCAGACCCGGCAGGGCCAGCGGGCCGGTGACCTGGGCAGTAATCCCTCCCTGAACACCAGCAACTCAGACAACCTGCTCCTGGTCCACCTCGACCCGACGCACACCCACGCCATCGTGCTGTCCATCCCCCGTGACACCATGGTCTACGAGCCTGGCTGCCGGGCCCGGCCCAGCATCGGCACCGGCATCATCGGGCCGTACCAGTCCGCGATCATCGACGGGGCGATGAACATCGGCGGCCCGTCCTGCGCGGTCAGCACGGTCACGGACCTGACCGGCATCACCCTGGATCATTTCGTCATGTTCAACTTCAACTCCTTCCGCGCGATGGTGGACACGATCGGCGGGGTGGAGGTCTGCGTTCCGCGCAGCGGGTACCACGACCCCTACAGCGGGCTGAACCTCAGCGGGGGGAGGCACCTGCTCACCTACAACCAGGCGCTCGCGTACGTGCGGACCCGGCACGGTGTCCAGGCCGAGGGGGATGTCGGCGGCGACCTGCCGCGCATCGAGCTGCAGCAGGCGTTCATGTCCTCGGTCATCCAGAAGGTCAATAGCCAGGGCCTGCTGAGCAACTCGGTGGAGCTGCTCAAGATCGCGGATGTGGCCACCCGGGCGCTGACCGTGGACCAGGGGCTCGACTCGGTGAGCAAGCTGCTGGGCCTGGCCAGGAGCCTGACCGGGCTGCACGCGCAGAACGTGACGCTGCTGACCATGCCGACGGTGACCGACCCGGCGGACGTCAACCGGCTGCTGCCGGTCGAGCCGGCCGACGACGTCATCTTCCAGATGATCCTCGACGGCCAGGCGTGGCATCAGCGGCTGCCCACACTGCCCGCCGGGCGGGTGCAGGTGCGCGTGCTCAACGGCACCGGCGTCCCGGATCTGGCCGCGCGGACCGCCCGGCGGCTCACCCGGCTGGGGTTCGACGTGACCGGCACCGGCGACGCGGCGGCCACGGGCGCCACCACCGTGACCTACTCGGGCACCGCGCAGGCCGACAGTGCCTACACGCTGATGACCGCGCTCAAGGCCACCCCCGCCGCGCAGAACCTGCTGGCCGAGCCGGCCCCCCAGACCGGCCGCCCGGGCCCGGTCACCCTGGTCATCGGCAGTGATTTCGCGGGCGTGAACGCCGCCGCCGCGGCGCACCGCGCCGCCGGCAACGGCAAGGCCCCGGCCAGCACCAGCCCCGCCAGCCAGACCACAGTGCAGAGCCGCAACGCGGCCGCCAGCATCTGCTCCGGCCTGCCGCAGGCCAACCCGGACCCCGGCGTCCCCTAAATCCCGCGACCCCGTATCCGGGTGCGCGGTGCCGGGCCGCGGCCTGGCGCCGGGGGCCCGGATGTGCCTGGCCGCGGTCAGCGGAACTGCCGGTAGGGGGCCGGCGGTGTCACGGTCACCCGGGCCCGGGCCCGGCCCAGGGATGGGTGCCTGGCGGTGATCGTGACCACGCCCGCCCGGCCGGGCCGGGAGCGGACGAAACCGCCGCCGACTCCGCCGTACTCGCGGAACGGGAAGGGGTTGTCGCCGATCAGCGTCCCGGGCCCGGCCACCGCCAGCGTGACCGAGCCGGTCACGTGCGGGCGCTGGTTCCCGTACGCGTCGAGGGCACGGAACGTGATCCGGGTGGCGTCCGTCCCGTCGGCCTCGATCGCGCCATCCTCTGCGGCCAGCGACAGGCGGTCGAGCGCCGGGTCGGCCGACATCCGGGCCGATACCACCCGCTGCGCGCCAAGATAACCGTCGATGCGCAGCTCAGGCAGGCCGGTGCCGTTGACGGCCAGGTCGGCGAAGGCCGGGGGGTAGGCCAGGCTGGCGAAGGCCTGCCGGTCCGGGCGGCTCGTCACCAGGTGCGTGCCGCCGACGTAGATCTCCAGCCGGTCGCAGTTGGTGGCGATCATGGCACCCTGGCCGGGGCCCCCGGGCGGCGAGCCCGGCCCGAAGTCCCAGAAGAAGACCGGCAGGACGACCGGCCGGATGCGGGGGTCGAGCTGCGAGCGGTAGAACGCGGCCCCGGGCTTGGGCACCCTGAAAATGTCGGTCACGCCGGGGGTCTTCAGCGCGTCCCAGACCCGCCGCCTGCCGTTGCGTGACGCGTAGTCGATCCCCGCCCAGCCCAGCAGCCCGGCATACCGGGGATTTCCCCGGGCGATGTCGTGGACCTGGGCGTGCATGAGTGCCTGCACGGCAAGCACCTGCCCGGAGTCGGTCCAGCGGTATCTGGGTGCGCCGTCCAGCGCCCCTACCGCCTCACTGACCAGGTAGGGCACATCGGGCAGCGGTGGCTGCAGCTCAGCACGGCCGTGGCGGGAGTGGTAATCGTCGTAGCCGAATACGTCTTCGGCCCAGCCCTCGGTGGAATGGCGGATCATGGCGCCGGTGGTCTGCCGGGTGCCGTCGAGGTCGCGGGCGGCCCGGCGGGTCCGGGCCCACAGGCGCGGGTGGGCGGGGGCCTCGTTGAGCCGGGTCGCCCAGACGATCACGGACGGACGGTTGCGGTCGCGCAGGACCATGTCACGCACGTTGGCCACGGCCAGGTCCCGCCAGGCCGCGCCGCCCACGTACTGCCAGCCCGGCGCCTCGGCCCAGACCATCAGGCCGATCTCGTCACACGCGTCGAGGAAGTGCGGTGACTGCGGATAGTGCGAGCACCGCACCATGACACAGTTGAGCTCGTACCTGAGCAGCTCGGCGTCCCTGCGCTGCAGCCGCGAGCATGCCGCCATCCCGGTGTACGGGAACAGCTGGTGCCGGTTCAGCCCGAAGATCCCCAGCCGCTGCCCGTTCAGGAAGAAGCCATCGCGGCGGAACACGGCCTCGCGGAACCCGATCCTGGTCGTGAGGCTGTGCCCGGCGGCGTGACCCGGCGACACCGTGGTCCGGAGCGTGTAAAGCCTGGGGGTGTCCGGCGACCAGAGCGTGACGTCGCCCACGCCGGACAGGCGCAGCCGGGCCACCGCCGTGCCCGCCGCGGCCAGCGTGACCGGGGTAGTGCTGGCGGCCATGATCCGCGGGCCGTCCAGCAGTTCCGCGGTGACGCGGACCGGCCCGGCCGGGAGCGTGGCCGCGTCGATCGTGGCCTGGACCTGCACGGCCCGGCCGGCGGTGAGCACGCTGACCGGCTTCGCGAACACATCGGACACGAACACGTCCGGCACCACCCGCAGCGTGGCGTCCCGGTAGATGCCGCCAGGCTGTAAGTAGTCGACCGCCCGGGCGCCCTCCGGGGCGCCGCCGGGCGGTACCGGCAGCCACCGGGAGTCCACGATGACCGCGAGCACGTTGTGCCCGGTGACCAGGGCCCCGGTCAGCTCGGCGGACCAGGGCAGGTAGCCGCCCTGGTGGGAGCTGACCTGGGTGCCGTTGAGCAGCACGGTCGCGCTGACCATGACCCCGTCGAAGTCGGCGAACACGCGGTCGCCCGGCCGCCCGGGCGAGTCGAAGTGCTTGCGGTAGATCCAGACCTTCTCCCAGCGGGCCGGATCCCAGTTGCCCCACGACAGCCTGGCGGCCGTGTGCGGCAGGGTGACCGGCGTGAAGCCGCTGTCGTCGTATCCCGGGCCGGCGGACCCGGGGCGGTAGTCGCCGCCGAACAGCCAGCCCTGGTTGAAGTCGTAGATCCCGGCCGCGGGGCGCGTCCCGCCGCCGGCGTGCTCAGCTGCCCGGGATCCGGTGCCGGTGCAGGAGGCCAGCGCCGCCGCCGCGCCGCCGAGCAGGGCGCTGCGGAGCACGACGCGGCGCGGGGGCGGCGCGGGGGGCTCCGCGCCGCAGCGGGCCGGGCTATCTGGCCGGCCCGGTGTCGCCTTCATTATGTGCAGAAGTTACTACATCAACCGATCGTGGCCCGGCGGGCGCGCTGGCAGCGGCCGGGATCGCCGGGCCCCGGGCGGCGGCGTGCCGGTCCCGGGGCCGCCATTTTGACATGCCCGCATATCCGTGTGAGTATACGGACGTACGGAGGTGTGGATATGGCGCCGCGAGATCATGATCATCCGGTGAGCGGGGCCGGGGTGGCCGCGGCCCGCGCCGGTGCCCTGTCGGTGGGCGACGCCGGGCGGCTGGCCGGGCTGCTCGGGATGCTGGCCGACCCGGTGCGCTCCCGGGTACTGTTCGCCCTGGTCGCCGCGGGCGAGCTGTGCGTCGGGGATCTCGCCCTCGTGCTGGAGGTGACCGAGGATCAGGTGTCCTATGCGCTGAAGATGCTGCGCCTGGCCGGGCTGGTGAGCTTCCGCAAGGACGGCCGGGTCGTCTACTACCGGCTGAGCGACGGTTTCCCGCACCCGCTGCTGGAGCACTGCCTGCGGCAGCTCCTGACTATCGCCGCGCCGGAGCCGGACGATGCGCGCGCTTGACGCCATCGGCCACGCGCTGGCCGTGGCCGGCTCGATGACCTGGCAGATCACCTGGTCGCTGCTGCTGGGGTTCGCCCTGTCCGCGGTGGTCCAGGCGGTGGTGCGCCGGTCCACCGTCATCCGGCTCCTCGGTGACGATCGCCCGGCCACGCTGGCCCGTGCCTCGGCGCTGGGCGCGGCCTCCTCGTCGTGCTCGTACGCGGCCGTGGCGCTGGCCCGGTCCCTGTTCCGCAAGGGGGCCAGCTTCACCGCGGCGATGGTCTTCGAGATCGCCAGCACGAACCTGGTCATCGAGATGGGGATCATCCTGGCCCTGCTGATCTCGTGGCAGTTCACGCTGGCGGAGTTCGTCGGCGGGCCGATCATGATCGTGCTGGTCGCGGTGGCCTTCCGCCTGTTCGTCCGGCAGCGGCTGATCGACGGGGCGCGGCGGCAGGCCGACCGGGGCCTGGCCGGTTCCATGGAAGGCCACGCCGCCATGGACATGAGCATCGCCGGCGGCGGCAGTTTCTGGCGGCGCCTGCTCAGCCGGGACGGCTACACCTCGGTCAGCCACATCTTCGTCATGGAGTGGGCCGCGGTGCTGCGCGACGTGGTGATCGGCCTGCTGATTGCCGGGGCGGTGGGAGCCTGGGTCCCGGACAGCTTCTGGCAGCACCTGTTCCTGACCAGCCATCCGCTGGGGGCGCGGCTCTGGGGGCCGATCATCGGCCCGGTGATCTCGCTGCTGAGCTTCGTCTGCTCGATCGGCAACGTGCCGCTCGCGGCGGTGCTGTGGAACGGCGGGATCAGCTTCGGGGGCGTGGTCGCGTTCATCTTCGCCGACCTGATCATCATCCCGATCCTCATCATCTACCGGAAGTACTACGGCACCCGGATGATGCTGGTCATCGCCGGGGTGTTCTACGCCACCATGGTGCTGGCCGGCTACGTCGTCGAGTTCGTCTTCAGCGGGCTGGGCCTGGTCCCCTCCGCCCGCACGGCGAAGGTGGGGGAGACCGGGATCTCGTGGAACTACACCACGTACCTGAACATCGTCTTCATCATCGTGGCCGTGGCGCTGGTCGTGCGCTTCTTCCGGTCCGGGGGCGGCGCCATGCTGAAGATGATGGGCGGCGGCCCGGAATCGGCCGGTGACCACCACGCCGGCCATGCCGGCCATGCCGCCCGCCAGGGTGTTACCGACTCGTGACCCGCGCGGCCCATCCCGTGCCGCGTTCGCGGCGTCGTTAATGTCAGGCGCCGGGGACCTGCGGGGGTCACTGGCCTGGTGCAACGGCACGAGGGGGATCTCATGCGGGATACCAGTCAGGCATGGTCACCGGGGGCGGGAGCCGGTCATCCGGGACGCCGGGCCGCGGTCACGGTCATGCTGGCCGGCCTGGCGGCGGCGGCCACCGGCGCGGCCACGGCCTCAGCCGCGGCCGCCTACCCGGCGGCCGCCCGCGCCGCGGGCACCCGGCCCGCCCATTCCATCCAGGCCCCGGGCGCCGGGCCCGCGTCGTGGCGCATCATCAAGACCACCCGCGGCCGGGACCTGCCTGGCATCACCGCCCTCACCACCGCAGGCTCCGGCCAGCTGTGGGCGTTCGCGTCCACCCTGGGCAGGCCGGCCGCGTGGCGGCTCACCGGCCGGAACTGGGCCGCGGTCCCGTTCCCCGGCCGCGCCGGTGACCTGGTCACCGCGGCCGCGGCGAGCGCGCCAGGCAACGTGTGGGCCTTCACCGCGCGCCCTGGCGGGGCCGGCCGGGCGCTGCGCTGGAACGGCCGCCGCTGGGCGACCGTCCGCCGGTTCGGCCAGGCCATCGGGGACGCGGTCGTGCTCGGGCCGGACGACGTCTGGGTCTTCGGCCAGCCGCTGTCGCCGGGCCGCCTTGGCACCTGGCACTACAACGGCCGGACCTGGCGCCGGTCCCCGGCGGCCAGCGCGCTGACCGGGGGCAGCCCGCTCGGCCCGGACAGCATCTGGGCGGTGGGCGGCAAGACCGCCGCGCACTGGAACGGGCGTGCCTGGTCCAGGACGTCGCTGGCCGGGGTCCTGCCGCGCAGCACGCAGTTCTGCCACCCGTCCGCCGACCAGGTGCTGGCCCGGTCCGCCACCGATGTCTGGGCCGTGGGCGCGGGCCACTGCGAGGACGAGCGCGGCCCCTTCTACCTGCTGCACTTCGACGGGAGCCGGTGGCGGCTGGTGGCCAGCTCGGCTCGCTACGGTGAGCCGGCCCAGGTGGTGGCGGACGGCTCGGGCGGGCTGTGGATCCCGTCGGTGGCCGGTTTCCCCGGCACGTTCACCCTGCTGCACTACCGCCGCGGCCACCTGCGGGCGGCCGTGCTGCCGCTGCCATCCGCCAGGCTGGCGGTCGGCGTGGTCGCGCACGTGGCCGGGTCCGCGGTGACCTTCGGCGGGGGAGCCACCTTCCCGCCGGGCCAGCGCGGCACGAGGCAGTCCGCGGTGATCCTGCGCTACGGCGGCTGACCCGGCGGGACCCTCTCCTTGACCGCTCTTACTATCAGTGATGAACTGCTACTAATAGTAATCAAGCGTTCGGGGACGGTTCATGGCCGGTGCGCGGATCCTGCTCGTCGAGGACGACGATCTTAACCAGAGGCTGGTCGCCGCCGTGCTGGCCCGCTCGGCTGACCCGGTGCTCCAAAGCGCCTGCGTGCTCCAGGCGGGCAGCCTGGAGGAGGCCCGCGAGGCCCTGGCCCTCGGCGCGGTCGATGTCGTGCTGCTGGACATGAACCTGCCCGACGGCAATGGCCTGTCGCTGGCCGCCGAGGTGCGGCACACCGGGGCCCGCCGGCCGGCGGTAGTGGCGCTCACCGGCGCCGCCGGGCAGCAGGCGGACGCGGCCCTCGCCGCCGGCTGCAGCGCGGTTCTGGGCAAACCCTACAAGGCCGGCCAGCTGTGCGCGCTCGTCGCTGCCGCCCTCTCCGACTAGACGCGGGGGTTCTGTTATGTCTTCTCAGCCGGATCACGCCGCCCGCGGGGCAGGATCGCCGGGGCCGGACTTCCGCGCCCTGTTCGGGGCGCTCCCCGCCGCCTACTGCGTGCTGGATCCCGATCTCATGATCATCGAGGCCAGCGACGCGTACCTGCGGGACACCAGGACGACCCGGGCGGCCATCATGGGCCGGCCCATCACCGAGATCTTCCCCGACCGGCCCGATCCCCGGGGCCCCGCCGCCCTGCGTGCCTCGCTCGACAAGGTCCGGTCGGAGCATGCGGCGGACACGATGGCGGTCGACCGCTACGACATACCCGGGGCCGGTCCCGCCAGCGAGCCGGACATCCGGTACTGGGGCGTGGTCAACGTCCCGGTGCCCGGCCAGGGAGACCAGGTGGCCGGGATCATCCACTCCCTCGACGATGTGACCGACTACATCCGGGGCGGCCAGGGCCAGGCCGGCGGCCAGCTGCTGCCGGGCATGGCGCTGGGCGTCATCCAGCGGACCCGGGCGGAGCTGCTGGCCCAGTCGCAGGACCTGCAGCAGGCCAACCGGGCCCTGCGCGAGGCCAACGAGTCGCTGCACGCCGCCTACGACGCCAAGAAGGAATTCCTCGACCGGCTCAGCCACGAGCTGCGCACCCCGCTGAACACCATCCTCGGCTTCGGTGAGCTGCTCGTCCTGGACGGGCTCAGTGCCCAGCAGCGCGAATGGATCGAGATGACGCTGCGGGCCAGCCGCCACCTCGTGCAGCTGATGGACGAGGCGCGCGACGTCGCGCAGATCGAGGACCGGACGCTGACCCTGTCGATGGAGGCGGTGCCGGTGCACGATCTCGTCACTGACGCCCTCGAGCTGATCCGGCCGCTGGCCATGTCCGAGGGTGTCCAGCTGGGCCCGCCGCCGCGCGCTGCCGCCAGCCAGTACGTGCGCGCCGACGAGCAGCGGCTCCGCCAGATCCTGCTCAACCTGCTGTCCAACGCGGTGAAGGACAACCATCCCGGTGGCCGGGTGACCGCGACCGTGGAGGACCGGCCCGGCGGGCAGCTGCGGATCAGCGTGACCGACACCGGCCGGGGCATGGCGAGCCAGGATGCCGGGCGGGTGTTCCTGCCCTTCGAGCGGCTCCACGCCGCCCGGTCCGCTGAGGGAGGTACCGGCCTGGGCCTGGCCCTGTCCCGCGACCTCGCCGAGGCCATGGGGGGGACCACCGGCGTCACCAGCACCCCGGGGCACGGCAGCACGTTCTGGATCGAGCTGGCCGCCACCGAGCCGGCCGCCGTTTCCCAGGCGGCCCTCGACCGTGACGTCCTCGTCAGCAGCCGGGACTATGCCTCCCCCCGGACCATCCTGTACGTGGAAGACATGGTGGAGAACGTCCGGCTGGTCGAGCAGATCCTCAGGCAGCGGCCCTCGGTCACCGTGCTGCCCGCGATGCTGGCCGAGGTCGCGCTGGACCTGGCCCGCCAGCACCGCCCCGACCTGATCCTGCTCGACCTGCGGCTGCCGGACATGCCGGGGGAGGAGGTCTTGCGCAGGCTGCGCGCCGACGCCCGGACGCTCGATATCCCGGTGATCATCCTCAGCGCGGATGCGACCCGGGAGCGCATCGCCCAGCTGCGCGCGGAAGGCGTGCTGGACTACCTCACCAAGCCGATCGACGTGCGCGGCCTGCTGCGGGCCGTGGACGCCGCGCTGGGGGAGGAGCGCCCGGGGACGGGTGCGCCCGCCCGGGAAACGCCCACGGCCGCGGCCCGGCGGACGTTCAGCTCCGGCTACTACTGAGCCGCCCGCTGCCGCGCGGCCCTGCCGGGTGGCAGGCCCCGGCGCAGCACCTCCAGGAGATCGTCCAGGACGTCGTCGGGCACCTGGCCGCCCGCGGTCCAGTCCGCCCAGCGCATCCCGACGAAGTTGCCGATCCCGGTGTACACGAACGCGATGACCTCGGGGTCGTAGCGCGCATCCACCTCGCCGGTGAGCTGGGCCTGGCGCACCCCGCGGGCGTACCCGCGGGCCAGGTGCTCGTAGTACTCGCGGAACAGGCCCGGGGCCACGAACTCTGACTCCCGCACGATGCGGTCCATCCAGGGGCGCTCGGACAGCATGTCGAAAAAGGCACGGAACGAGGCCCGCTCGATCTCCCGCTGCCCCGGGCCGGCCCGTTCGATGGCGTCCTTCATCGCCGTCCGGAGGTCGGCGTTGAGCTGCCGGACCACGGCCACGAAGATCTCCGCCTTCGACCCGAAATGCGCGTAGAAGCTGCCGGTCGCGATGCCCGCGCGGGCACAGATGCCGGCCACCGTGGTGCGCTGGTAACTGCGCTCGCCGAAGAGCCGCTCCGCAGCCGCGAGCAGCCGCTCCGCTGGCGGCTGCCCGCTGTCGCCGGGCAGCCGCCGGCTCGTCGCGACGCCCACGCCTGCTACCCCCGTCCGGGACCCATCATCAGGCCCTGCCTACCGGGAGCCCGTGCGTATGCTAGGGCATCCCGCTGGATGGTGCCTGGGGCTGCGTCCCGCTGTAAGTCGTCACGGCGCCCGTGGGTGACGTGTCCGTGACCTGCACCGGGCCCAGTTTCACGATCACGCCGTTCTTGATGATCCCCATGAACGCCCCCGTGATGCCGGCATGATCGGTGGCGGAGTACGCGTAGGGCGCCACCGCCGGGCCCTGCGCCAGCCCGCCCTGGATCGCCTTGACCAGATCCTCCCGGGTCGGGTTCTTGCCCGCCTTGAGCATGGCCTGGACGAAGGTGTACGCGACCGCCTCGCCGAACAGCACGTTGCCGTCGAAAGGCAGCTTGGGCAGGTACTTGTCGTGGATCCGCTTGAACAGCGCGATCCAGCTGTTGCTGGTGTCGCCGAGGGTGGGCAGGTAGCCGTCGGTGATGATGCCCTGGGTCAGCTGGTTGCCCGACACCGTGGCCCCGCCCTGCTTGGCGAAGGCCTCCAGCAGGCCGGCCAGCGTGATCGGGTCGGAGCCCACATCGCTGACCACCAGGGTCGGGCTGAAGCCCAGCTTGAGGCTGTTCAGCCGCAGCAGCGCGGTGAAGGCCGGGACCGAGAACGAGACGACCACCTTGGCCCCCGACGCCTTGAGCGCGGCCACCTGGGGGCCGACGTTGATGTTCGTCGGGTCATAACTCTGCCTGCTGACCACGTCCGCTTTCGGGATCACGGCGTCGAGGCCCTTGACCCCGTCCTTGCCGAACTCGTCGTCCTGGTAGAAGTAGCCGATCTTCTGCCCGCCGAAATGCTGCTTGATATAGGTGCCGAGGATCTTGCCCTCGCGGACGTAGTCCAGCTGCCAGCCGAAGGTCTCCGGCAAGGTGGACGGCGCGTTCCAGCACTCACAGCCGGAGGCCACGAAGACGTCCGGCACCTTCGAGGAGTTGAGGAACGGCGCCACCGCGAGGTGGGTCGGGGTGCCCAGCCCGTCGAAGATGGCGTACACGTTGTCCTGCAGCACGAGCTGCTTCACCACGGAGACCGTGTCGGTCGGGTCGTACTTGTCGTCGAGGTACTTGTAGGTGATCTTCCGCCCGTAGATCCCGCCGTGGGCGTTGACGTACTGGAAGTACGCGTTCGACGCGGGCGCGATCTCGCTGTAGCCCGGCGCCGCCACGCCGGTCAGGGGCTGGTGGCTGCCGATCGTGATGGTGGTGGAGGTGATGCCCGGCGCGGAGGCGGTCAGCTTTCCGCTCGAGCTTCCCGACCCTGATCCGCCGCCACTCGAGCTGCAGGCGCTGACCACCATGGCCACGGCGGCCACGGCGGCGAGGGCGGGCAGGCCGACCCGGTGAGATCTGTTCATAGCGAGCCTTCTTCCTGGTGTTCGCTGGCTGGGGCGCGGAGCTGGGAGGCCGGGGGATGGCGCTGTGGCGCGCCAGGCCGGGCGGGCAGGCGGGAGGCCAGCGGCCGGTACAGCCGGCGCAGGCCCCCCTGGATGCCATCGGGGAAAGCGAGCATGACGACGACGAGCACGACGCCGTAGGCCGCGACCGGGATGTTGGACCCGGCCACGCTGGACAGGCCGTGGCTGGTGGCCACATCGGTCACGTAGGTCGGGATCAGGACCAGCACGAGGCTGCCCCACACGGCGCCGGCCAGGCTGCCCAGGCCGCCCAGCACGGCCCCGGTGAGCAGGGCGATGGACAGCGTCAGCGTGAACGCGCCGGGCGAGATGATCGACGTGGTCACGGCGAGCAGCGCGCCCCCCAGCCCCGCGCAGGCCGCGCTCACCACGAAGGCCAGCACCCGGAGCCGGGCCACGTTCAGGCCCGCCAGGGCGGCCGCCACCTCGTCGTCCCTGGCCGCCCGCCAGGACCGGCCGACCCGGCTGCGGGCCAGGTTGGCCAGCAGGATGAGGGTGATCAGCGCACAGCCGCAGGTCAGCCAGGCCTGCCAGCGGGTGAGGGGGAAAGCCGCGCCGAGGAAACCGGGGCTGGTGAGCACCACGGTCAGGCCCTGGTCACCGCCGAGCAGCCCGAACCGCAGGGCCAGGGACGGCAGCGCCACGGCCAGCAGCAGGGTCGCCCCGGCCAGGTACGGCCCGCGCAGCCGGGCCGCGGCCACCCCGACGGCCCCGCCGCCGGCTGCCGCGGCGGCCGCGCCCCCCACCAGCACCACGGCCAGCGGCCAGTGCAGGTGCAGCAGCAGCAGGGCGGACGCGTACGCGCCGATAGCCATGAACGCCCCGTTGCCGAGCGAGATCTGGCCACTCAGCCCGACCAGCACGGTCAGCCCGGCCACCGCCACCACGTAGCAGGCGATCTCGGCTATCTGGTAGTCGCGGAACGGGCTCAGCGCGGCGCTGGCGATCAGCAGCAGCACGCCCAGGGCGACCGCCACGGCCACGTGCCGGACCAGGGTCATCTCACACCTGCCGGGTGGCGGCCGGGGAGAACAGGCCGGACGGGCGGACCATGAGGACCACCACGAGCGCAGCCAGGCCGAACAGCGGCACCAGGTCCGAGCCCAGGTAGCCGCCCACGTAGCTGAGCGCCACCCCGAGGATGAGCCCGCCGGCCACCGCGCCGGCCGGGCTGTCCAGGCCGCCGATCACCGCGGCCGTGAACCCCAGCACGAAGATGGAGTCCATGCTGTTCGGGTAGAGGAAGGTGGACGGCGAGACGAGCACCCCGGCCAGCGCGCCGATGAGCCCGGCGAGCGCCCAGCCCAGGGTCAGCATCCGGCCCACCCGCACCCCGAGCAGCCGCGCTACCGCCGGGCTGAACGCCGACGCGCGCAGTTGCAGCCCGGCGGGGGTGTACCGGAATCCCGCCCACAGCAGCAGGGCCGCCGCCAGCACCGCGACCGCCACGAACACGTCGTTGGGCGAGATGCCCAGCGCAGCCGACCCGATGTGCAGCCCGGTGATGGAGAACGCCGCGGGGAAGGAGCGGAACTGGCCGCCGAAGATGATGCCCGCCAGCCCCTCCAGGAAGATCAGCAGCCCGATCGTGACGATGATGGCGTTCAGCGGCGGCTTGCTCTCCACCGGCCTGACGACCAGCCGCTCAATCACCCCGCCGAGCAGCAGCCCGGCGGCCAGCGCGACGGCGAAGCCGGCCCAGTACGACCCGGTGTGGTTGATGACCACCAGCGCGACGTAGGTCGTGAACATCGCCATGCCGCCCTGGGCATAGTTGAGGATCCGCGTCGCCCGCCAGATCAGGACCAGGGACAGCCCGATCGCGGCGTAGATCATGCCGACGCTGATCCCGCCCAGGGTCAGCTCGCGGAACTCTGCCACCGGCCGCCTCCTAGAAGCCCAGGTAGTGCTTGCGGAGCCCGACGTCGGCGGCGAGCGCCGCGGCGTCCGCCGCCGCGACGACCCGGCCGAGGTTGAGCACGATTCCCTGGTCTGCGATGCCCAGCGCGCTGCGCGCGTTCTGCTCGACGAGCACGACCGTGAGGCCGGTCTCGCGCAGCCCCGCGGTCAGCTCCATGACCTGGGAGACGATTTTCGGCGCCAGCCCCAGCGACGGCTCGTCCAGCAGCAGCACCCTGGGGCGGGCCATCAGGGCCCGCGCGATGACGAGCATCTGCCGCTCGCCGCCGGACAGGGTGCCGGCTGCGCGGTTATGGGCCCGGGCCAGGACGGGGAACCGCTGGTAGGCCTCGGCCAGGGCGCCGGCCCGGGTCGCGCGCCCGCGCCGCCAGAGCGCACCGAGGCGGAGGTTCTCCTGCACGGTGAGCTCCGCGATCACCCCCTGGCCCTCGGGCACGTGCGCGACCCCGGCCCGGGCCATGTCCTCGGCGCTGCGGCCGGTCACGTCCTGCCCGCTGACCAGCACCCGGCCCCGGCGCGGCCGGATCACGCCGCTGATGGCCCGCAGCAGGGTGGTCTTGCCGGCCCCGTTCGCCCCGAGCACCGCGGTGATGGTGGCCGGGCGGGCGGTGATCGAGACGCTCCGCAGAGCCAGCACCCCTCCGTAGCCGGCCACCACCTCCTCGACGGCCAGCGCGGCCGGGTCACTCACCGGTGTCCTCCACCCCGAGATAGGCGGTCGTGACCACCGGGTCGGCCTGCACCTCGTCCGGCGTCCCCCGGGCGATCACCCGGCCGAAGTCGAGGACCACCACCGTGTCGCATACCGCCATCACCAGGTCCATCCGGTGCTCGACCAGCACCACGGACGTCTCGGCCGACAGGCTGGAGATCAGCTCGCCGAGCCCGCCCAGCTCGGCCTCGGACAGGCCGCCCGCCGGCTCGTCCAGGAGCAGCAGGCGTGGTTCGCCGGCCAGCGCGCGGGCCAGGGCCACCCGCTTGCGCAGGCCGTAGGCCAGCTGGTCAGGCTGGGCCTCGGCCAGGCCGGCCGCGCCAACCCGGTCCAGGGCGTCCCGCGCCCGGGCCCGGAGCCTTCGCTCATCCCGGTCGCTGCGGGGCAGCCCCCCCAGCGCGGACCAGAACCCGGCCCGGGCCTGGACCTGGGCACCGACCATGACGTTTTCCAGCACGGTCAGGCGGCGGAACAGCCCCACCCCCTGCAGCGTCCGGGCGATGCCCAGCGCGGCCAGCTGATGCGGGCGGAGCCGGCCCAGCTCGGTCCGGCCGAAGGTCAGCCGGCCCGCGTCGGGGCGGACGAACCCGCACATCACGTTCAGCAGCGTGGTCTTCCCGGCCCCGTTGGGGCCGATGATCCCGGTGACCTGGCGGCCGGGCGCGGTGAACGAGACGTCGTCGAGCGCGGTCAGGCCGCCGAAGCGCACGGTCACGCCGTGCGCCTCCAGCAGCGGGGCCGGGTCTGGGGCTAACCCGGGGGGAGTGCCGCCGGCGCCCCGGTCCCCGGGGCGTGCCGCGTCCGGCACCGGTGCCGGAGATGAATCGTCATTCACCTGGAAGATCCTGCTCAGATAGATAACGCTGGCACCTGATGAATCGTGATTCACTGATTGAAAAGCAGCCCCGGGGTCCCGGCAAGACCCGGATTGTCACTTGACGCCGATTCGTGACCTAACCGACATCCCGGCCTGGCCCGGCCCACGGCGGCTCCGGCATCCGGCGGGCCGCGGGGCCCCGGACGCCAGTCCTGGTGACCGCGCAGGCGGTCCCGGGCCGGTCACCGCGCCGGGTCCCGCCGCGGTGACCGCCGGGTCCCGCCGCGGCGGCCTCGTGCCCGGCAGGGCTGCCCGGCTCCCGGGCGCGCGCGGCCGCCGCTGCTGAGCTGGGATATCTGTTAGCAAAACTGCATGATCTTTACAGCGGATATTCCTGGGCCGAAGGGCCCGCGTACTCGCATACTGGGCAGATGAGTTCGTTAAGGGGAGGGGACGCCATCCGGCGGGCCGCCGGGCGGCTCAGGGACACCCTGACCGTGCCCGGCCTGGGCCAGGCGATGGCGGCGTACTTCGATCCGGCCGAGGGGTTCGCGGGCATGAGCTTCTGCACCCTCGGCGAGAATCCGCCGGACGCGGTGACCGCCGATGACCTGCTGGCCGTCTCGCTGCTGGACATCGCCTGGCGCCCCGAGGCCGTCCGGCAGCTGCTCGGCGGGCAGGCGGGGCCGATTTCGGCGATGCTCGGCGCGGTCCCGGCCGGCATCGATCTGTGGGCGGCCTCCGACCCTGAGCTCGCCACGGTGGACCCGCTGTGGGACGCCTTACTGGAGATGCCGGGGGTCGGCACCGCGACCGCGTCGAAGCTGCTGGCCCGCAAACGGCCGGCCCTCTGCCCGGCCACCGACAAGGTGGTGATCCGCGCGGCGGGCCTGCCCGGGCGGACCTGGGAGGTGCTGCGCTGCCTGCTCCAGGACGGGAAGGCCCGGGAGAGCCTTGAGGCGCTGCGCCCGCCGGACGCGGCCGGGGCGGCCCTGCTCCGGCTGCTGGATGTGGCCATCTGGATAACCCACAGCCCGGCCCGCGAGGCGCAGCGGGCGCGGCTGGCCGGGCGGAGCCGTGCGGCCTGACCCCGGGCGCACCACGCCCCGGGCGGTCAGCCGCCGTACGCCTGGACCAGCTTGTCCATGATCGCGTCCAGCCTGGGGTCGGCCTGCTGCCGGCCGGGGTCGGCGTCGTACCAGTCCACGATCTCGCGGGCGCCCTGCTCGAACGGGATGACCGCCTGGTAGCCAGGCACCACGCTGCGCAGCTTCGCGTTGTCGAAGACCAGCGAGTGCGCTTTGTCGCCGAGCAGGCTCGCGCCCCACTGCGGATCCGCGCTGGCGATCGCGGCCGACGGCACATGCACGATGTCGGCCGGCGCGCCCGCCGCAGCCGCGAGGGCACGGGTGATCTGATCCCAGGTCAGCACGTCATCGGAGGTGATGTGGAACGAGTCGCCGATCGTGCGCGGGTGGCCGAGCAAGGGGACGAAACCCCGCGCGAAATCCCGGTGGTGGGTCAGCGTCCACAGCGACGTGCCGTCGCCGTGCACGATGACCGGCTTGCCCTGGCGGATCCGGCCCAGCGCCGTCCAGCCCCCGTCCAGGGGGACCTCGGTCGCGTCGTAGGTGTGCGAGGGGCGCACGATCGTGGCCGGGAAGCCTTCTTCCCGGTACGCCCGGACGAGCAGGTCCTCGCAGGCGATCTTGTCCCGGGAGTACGCCAGGAACGGGTTGCGCAGCGGCGTGGACTCCAGGATCGGCAGGCGGGCGGGCGGTGTCTGGTAGGCGGACGCGGAGCTGATGAACACGTACTGCCCGGCGCGGCCGCGGAAGGCATCGATGTCGTCCTGCACGTGCCCGGGGGTGAACGCGATCCAGTCCACGACCGCATCGAACTCACGGTGCCCGAGCAGCTCGCGGACCTGGTCGCGATCCCGGGCGTCCCCGTGCAGGACCCGCGCCGCGGCCGGGAGCGGGCGGGTCCGGGTCTGCCCCCGGGTGATCACCGACAGGTCGATGCCCTGGTCCACCGCCAGCCGGGCACACGCCGAGCTGATCACGCCGGTACCGCCGAGGAAAAGAACCCGCAGGCTGCTCACCCGGCCAGCCTAGCCCCGGTACCCCGGACCGTTTGAGAGCGGAAAATGGCGGGCGTCACGGTTACCGGCGCAGCCCGCGCCAGCCACCGGACCAGGTGCTCAGCTGACCCGGGTCGGCCGCGGCTCCCGGCGCGGGCCCGGGGCGGGCCCGGGCGCAGCGGGCGGTGGCGGCCCGCCGGGTGCCCGTGCGCCGTGGCGCCGCCAGGACACCTCGAACAGCGCGCCGCCGAGCGGTGACTCGCCGACCCGCCAGTGCCCCCCGGTCGAACGACGCGATCGAGTCGGCGATGGCCAGCCCCAGCCCGGCCCCGCCGCCCGGCCCGGCGGCCCCGTGGCCGGCGGCCTCGTGGCTGGTGAGGCGGTGGAAGCGGTCGAACAGCCGGTGCCGCTGCGCGGGCGGGATACCCGGCCCGCTGTCTTCCACCGTCAGGCTGACCCGGCTGCCACGGGCGGACACGCCCAGCCGGACGCTCCCGCCCGGGCCCGCGTAACGGCAGGCGTTGTCCACCAGGACCCCGGCGAGCCGGTCGATCCATTCCGGGGGCGCGCTGATCCAGGCGGCCTGGGCGGGGGGCACGGTCACCGAGATGCCCAGCGACTGGGAGTGTGCGACCGCCGCGAACCGGTCGGCGCACTGCCCGGCGATCGTGCACAGGTCCAGGGGCTCGTCTCCCGGCGGTGGCGGCTGCGAGTCGAACCGGGCCAGCCAGAGCAGGTCCTCGACGATCCGCCGCAGCCGCTGGCTCTCGTCACCGATGCGCAGCAGCGCCGCCTGGTAGTCGGCGGCGGGCCGCGGGGTGCTCAGCGCGATGCCGATCTCCGCGCTGATCACGCTCAGCGGGGTGCGCAGCTCGTGCGAGGCATCCGCGGTGAACTCGAGCTGACGGCGCCGGGACTGCTCCACGGGGGACAGCGCGCCCAGGCCGATGATGAGCGATCCGGCGAACATGGCCAGCAGCAGGACCGGGCCCACGAGGGCCTCCCCGCCGCGGAGCACGGCCATCGTATGCTGCTGCTCGGCCAGGCTCTGCCCGGCCACCAGCCAGGAGCCGTCGCGGCGGGCCAGGTCCAGGCGGAACGCGCTGGTGCCCAGGCGGGCCGTGACAGGGCCGCTGCCCGCCCGGATCCGGCCCGGGGGCAGCGCGGGCGCGCCCGGGGTCAGCGCGACCCCGGCCTTCCCGGCCTGGGCCCGCCACAGGAACACGGGTGCCTCGTCCACGTCGTCGTCATCGTCACCGGGCACCCGGGCAGCCCGGCCCGGCCCCGCTGCCCGCTGCCGGGTGTCCGGCTGCGGGCAGGCGGCTGCGCGGCGGGGCAGCCAGGTGCTCGCGCAGCCGGGTGTCCACCGAGGCCACCAGGCGGGCCGCGACCGCCCGGTCCAGGATCGCCACGGATCCGGCGTACACCACGCCGACCAGCAGCGTCGCGGCCAGCGCGACCCGGGCCGCATGCCCGGACTGGGGGGGCAGCGGCACGCGGGGCAGCGGCACGCGGGGCAGGGGCAGGCTCACCGGCCCAGTATCCGGTATCCGACCGCGCGCACCGACTCGATGCGTACCTGGCCGCCCGCGAGCTTGGACCGCAGCCTCGCCATGTGCACGTCGATCGTGTTCGAGCCCAGCGCGTCCGCGTCGTTCTCCCAGACGTGCTGGGCGATCGACCGCCGCTCCACCACGGCGGGGGACCGGCGCATGAGCATTTCGAGGATCCCGCGCTCGGTCGCGGTCAGTGCGGGGCGCTGCGCGCCGACCCGCACTTCCTGGGTCGCCGGGTCATAGACCACGTCCGCCACGACCAGCGCCGGGGGCTGCACCGCGCGGGGCCGGCGCTGCAGGGCCCGCATCCTGGCCAGCAGCTCGGCGAAATCGAAGGGCTTGACCAGGTAATCGTCGGCGCCCTCGTCCAGGCCGGTGACCCGGTCCCGGGGAGTGTCCCGGGCGGTCAGCATCAGGACCGGGCTGGACCGGGAGCCGCGGCGCATCCACTGCAGCACGTCGAGGCCGGAGACCCCGGGCATGCGCCAGTCGAGCACCACCACCTCGTAGTCGTACCCGCGCAGGTACTCGATAGCAGCCTGGCCGTCCGGCACCGCGTCAACGGTGTAGCCGCTCTCACGCAGCCCCCGGCTGAGCGCCTCGCGCAGGGCACGGTCATCCTCGGCCACCAGCACACGCATCGGGGGAACCTGCCTCAGCGCGGCAGCCGGCGCCACAGCGGCCGGGGCAGCAGCCGGAAAGCGGCCGCCAGCGGGGCCAGCGCGGGCGGCACCCAGAGCAGGCCGCCGGCCGGGGCGCCGCCCGCCCGGCGGAGCCGGGCAGCCACGGCCGCGCCCACCGCCGCGGGCGTGGTGGCCAGCGGCGCCGGCGCCATGCCGGCCGTCATCCGGCCGGTCACGAAGCCGGGGCGGACCAGCAGCACGCCCACCCCGGTCCCGTGCAGTGAGTCAGCCAGCCCGCGGCCGAACGCGTCCAGGCCGGACTTGGCCGAGCCGTACACGAAGTTCGCCTTGCGCGGCCGGACCGCGGCGATCGAGGACAGCACCACGATGGTGCCGTGGCCCTGGGCGCGCATGTGGCCGGCGACGGCGAGCAGCGTGGTGACGTGGCCGGTGAAGTTGGTCTCGACCAGCACCCCCGCGCCGGGCGGGTCATGGTCCAGGATCTGCTGACCGGCCAGGATGCCCGCCGCGGAGATGACCAGGTCGATGTCGCCGCCTGCGAAGGCGCCGTCGATCAGGGCCTGGTGGGTGTCCAGCGCGGTCGCGTCGAAGGGCAGCGTGCGGACGGCGGTGCCGAGTTCCTTGCCCGCGGCGGCCATCCTCTGCTCGTCCCGGCCGGCCAGCAGCACCTCCGTGCCCGGGGGCAGGCCCAGCGCGGCCAGGATGGCCAGGCCGATCTCACTGGTCCCGCCGAGCAGCAGCACCCTCGACGGGCTGCCTGCCGCGCCGTGCTTAACCGGCCTGCCGGGCTGATCTGGCATGCTGCCTCCGCTCACTGTCGCGCCGTTGTCTGCACACTCACTACAGGCCGCCAGCGAACAGCGCCAGCCAGGTCAGCTCGCAGCAGATCATCAGCTTGTCCCGGGCGATCAGGTCCTCGACCGGCTTGGCGGGCTGGTTGGCGGTCAGCCAGTCGAACCGCAGCAGCGCCCCGGCCAGCGGCAGCGCGCTGAGCAGGTGCAGCGTGCGGGTCCATCCGCTGTGCTGGCCGTAGGCCCAGAGCAGGTAGGCGGCGATCATCACCCCTGCGGCGACGCGCTGGCTGAACCGGAGCAGGGCCGGGGTGTACCAGCGCATGACCGGGCGGTGGACCGCCGCATCGGGGCCCAGCAGGGACAGTTCGGTGTAGCGCTTGGCGATCGCCACCAGCAGCGCACCCAGGCTGCACACCACCAGGAACCAGCCGGACGGGGGCACCCGGGTCGCGGATGCGCCGCCGAGCGCACGCAGCACGAAGCCCGCGGCCACGAACGCGAGCTCGACCACGGGAATGTGCTTGAGCACGAACGTGTACATGAGCGAGAAGGTCACGTAGACGCCGACCAGCACGGCGAGCGCAGGCTCTGCGAGCCACAGGCACACGGCCTCGGCGGCCAGCACCCCGATGACGGCCAGGCCCAGGGCGTGCGCACGGGGGAGCCGGCCCGACGCCACCGCGCGGTTCCGCTTGACCGGGTGCAGCCGGTCCCGGCCCGCGTCCGCGACGTCGTTGACGAAGTACACGGCGGCTGCGGCCACAGTGAACACGACGGCAGCCACCAGCGCGTACGCCAGGCCGTCGTCCCGGCCCAGGGATGCCGCCGCCAGCGGGGCCGCGAACACGAGCAGGTTCTTGGGCCACTGCCGGGGCCTCGAGGTCTGCACGACGGCTGCCAGCCAGCGCACCGGGACGGGAGACCGTGCGAGAACGGCTGCTCCGCCGCGCGGCCGCTCCTCCGCCCGCGCGCCGGTCGTCACCGCGCGTACACCGCCGTGAAGTCGCGGTTTGCGAGGCCGTAGTAGCGGTCCGGGGGCTGCAGCTGGTCCGGGAGCAGGTTATGCGGGGTCGGGCTGGCCGGGTCATGTTTCGGCAGGTAGTACATGTACGACATCCAGTCCGGATTGATGTCCAGCTCCATGCCGGTCACCGCGCCTGCCCGCTGCAGCAGCTGCGCCAGCTCCCGCACGTTCAGCGACGGGCCGTAGACGAACACCACCCGCCCGTCGCTGGTCATGCCGATCCCGGATCGCCAGACGTAGTAGCCGCCGCCGAGCGTGGCTCCCCAGGTGGTCGTGACGTTGTAATCCACCGAGGCGGGGATCTTGCCGTGCGCGACGATCAGGTGCAGGTTCTGCCGGACGCCCACCACGTCGGGTGTCATCCGCACGGAACCTCCCCAGTTCCCGATGGCGATGCGCCCATCCCGGTAGTAGACGACCGAAGCTACACCTTTGGTGAGCACTCCGGCGGTGGCCCCGTTCAGGTAGAAACCCCCACCGGACGTGGAGATCTTGAAGCCCCCGTTGAAGGTGGCGAGCAGCCCGCTTCGCTTGGCGGGCGGGATGTCCGGCGCCGCCTTCCAGTGACCAGGCCCTGGATCCTCCGCCCCTGGGTGCAGCTGGAAACGCACCAGATGCTGGTTCATCGACACGATGCCCGCCACATATGACGTGTAAACGCTGCTCGCCCGCAGGTAGGTGCCGAAGATGGCCGGCTCTCCCCTGGCCGTGCCGAGCACCCGCCACTTGCCCTCACCGCGCAGCGGATGGGCCACCAGGGGCGTCAGCGGTGCCGGGGCCGTGTACTGGGGCTGGGCCTTGGCGTGCCCCCTCGGCTTGCGGTCGCTGACGGGTCCCGCACTCGGGCCGGTCAGCGCGAACGAGGGCTTCCCGCCGACCTTCGGGGGCTTGTAGGAGACCCACTCCCCGAACGTGACCACCGGGCCCAGGTAGTGGTCCCGGGCCCACTCCGCCAGGCGCTCTGACGTCGTCCCGCCGCCAGGGTAGGTGAGGGCGTGCCCCACGGACCAGCCCAGCCAGATGACGAACGCCAGCAGCAGCACCATCACGGCCTGGAACCAGCGCCGCGACCGCAGCCGGCGGAACCTGCCCCGGCGGGAGCGGCGGCGCGGCTCTGGCGCGCCCGGCCCGGTGGGGTCCCGGCTGCCCGGGTCCCGGCTGCCCGGGTCCCTACCGCCCGGGTCGCTGCCGGCCGGGCCGGGGTCATCCAGAGGCGGGCTACCGGGGCCCAGCCCGTTACCAGGCCTGCTGACCTCGGAGTCACGCCGGAATGGCGCCGGTCTGGGCACCCACGTTCTCCCTCCGGATGATGGCCAGGCTGAGCGGCGCGCAGCCAGGAAGCACCCGCTCTGGTCACCCTGATCCGGGGGACAGGGCCCCGCCCATTCCTGGACCTGCGCCTTTGAGCCGCGCCGGCCGTGCCTGGCGGTGAGCCTTCCCGTGCGGGCTGAGCCCAAACGACAGGTGTACTCGCCAACCATGAAGACTGCGTTACGGCCCCGGCCGCCGGGAGGGTGACGCGCGGCAGATCTGCCCGGGTGCGATGATGGCCCTCTGGGGCGGCTCCCGCCGCTCGCCGCCGGCCAGGAGCATAGACAGCGATGCCGCTGCGATTTTCCGCCAACCTCTCCATGCTCTGGGGCGGCCTGCCCCTTCCCGTGCAGTTCGAGCGGGCGGCCCGGGCCGGCTTTCGCGCCGTGGAGCTGTGGTGGCCGGGAGACGAGGGGGCCACGCTGCTGCCCGGCCTGACCAGACGCTGGGGGATGCGGCTGGCGCTACTGAACTTCGACGCCGGTGACCTGGCGGCCGGGGACCGCGGCCTGGCCGCCGACCCCGCCCGGACCGCGCAGCTGAGGCGGCACGTGCCGGCCGCGCTGCGGATCGCCCGGGCGTGCGGCTGCCCGCGGCTGAACCTGCTGGTCGGGCTGCGGCTGCCGCGCTACCCGCTCGGCCTGCAGCTCGAGCTGGCCCGGGAGAACGTCGCGTGGGCGGCCGGCCAGGCCGCGGCGGCGGGCTGCGAGGTGCTGGTCGAGGCGCTGAACCCGGTGGACAACGGCCCCTGCCTGCTGACCACGACCGCCGCGGCTGCGGCCTTCGCCCGGCAGACGGGCCGGCACAACGTCCGGCTCCAGTACGACGTGTACCACATGCAGCGGACGGAGGGTGAGATCACCGGGACCCTGGATGCCTACTGGGACCTCATCAGCCATATCCAGATCGCTGACGTCCCGGGCCGGGGCGAGCCGGGAACAGGCGAGATCAACTACCCGTTCATCCTCGGTCATCTGGACCGCAGGGGGTACGGCGGCTACGTGGGGCTGGAGTACCGGCCTTCTTCGGGCTGCGCGGAGGACAGCTTCGGCTGGCTGAGGGACCTGGGACCAGGCTAGCCATGCTGGCCGGGCAGATTAGCCAGGTGCGGCCGGGCGGATTAGCCAGGTCTGGCCGGCGCTGCCGTGGCAAGCTGGCGGTGCCGGTTGTTGAGCCAGCCGGGGTCCTGGCTGGCTCCTGCCCGCGTTCCGCCCGCCAGCCGGCCCCGGCGATCTGCGGGGGGCGCACTGATGGACAGGCGAGGGATCTGGCCCGATGACCAGGCCAGGACAACGGTGGTCAGCCTGCCTGGCGAGGTCAGCTGCCACAGTTCGGCGCAGGTCCACGAAGAACTGATGGCCGCCCTGGAGCCCGGGGTCACCACCGTCATCCTTGACCTGACGATGACCACGTTCGTCGACGACACCGGCCTGGGCAAGATCGCGCTCGCCCGCCGCCTGGCCAGCGCCTACCACATCGACCTGCGGGTCGTCGTGCCCGCGTCGAGCCCCCTGGCCGGTTTTTTCGCGTCCAGCGGCTATGACCGGCTGCTGGCGGTCTATCCCACCCTCCGCGGGGCGCTGACCTCGCCGCCGGAGTCCGGGGCGGACCCGCGCTCCGCCTGAGAGGTGCCCTCCGGCCAGGTGCCCGGCCTGCCGGGCCGGGACAGCGGCGCCGAACCCGCCGGCGCTGACGGCCCCGGCACCCCGGGCGTCACTCGTGGCGCTGCTTAAGCCAGTCGAGAGCGGCCTGGGCCACCTCATGCCAGCCGTGATCCATCGTGAGCGAGTGCCCCCGGTCCGGGAACTCCCGGAAATCCGTGATAGCGGGGGACTTGTGGTAGAGCTTCCGGGTCGCCGTGGTGATCGCCGGCGGGACCGTGTGGTCGCGGCCCCCGGCGATCAGCAGCAGCGGGCCGCGGGTCTTGTTGCGGGTGTCCACCGCGGCCGGTGACCGCGGGGTGAAGTTGGCCAGGGCGCCCTCGAACAGGGGCTTGCCCGGCGAGGGGACCGTCCACCGGTCGAACAGCTCGGAGGACTCCTGCTCGGTCAGCGCGTTCCCGAAGCCGTACCGGAACTGCGCCGGGGTGAGCGACACGGCCCGCTCCCGGTTGGCCGGCTTGCGCAACGCGACCGAGGCCACCCGCAGCGCCGACGGGGGCAGGTAGTACACGCCCTTGACGGGGGCCGCGTCGATGGCTACCCCCGCCGCGGCCAGGTTCTGCCCGAGCAGCCGCTGAACGATGAGGCCGCCGAACGAGTGCCCGATGACGATGGGCGGCGCGTCCAGCCCCCGGATGATCCCGGCGTAGTGGTCGACGACGTCATCGATGCCCTTCCCGGCCACCTGCTCCGGGTGGAGGCGGGTCTCCGCGACGGTGGAAGCCGTGCCGGGCCAGCCGGGCGCGACCGGCGCGTACCCCGCGTCGCGGAAGAACTCCGCCCATGGGTCCCACGACGTGGCGTGCACCCAGAGGCCGTGCACGAAGACAACCGGGGTGTCTGGTGGCGCCATCTTGTGTCCTTCCGCTGGTGCTGGCCGCGCGCCGCGGGTCCCCGGGGGCCGCGGGTCCCCGCGCGCCGCGGGTCCCCGGGGCCGCGGGTCCCCGGGGCCGCGGGTCCCCGGGCAGGTATCCCGGGCCGGACCGCGGGCACCCGGCATGGCGGCCCGGTTTGATCATCTTCTCCTGCTGAACCCGGTTTGGCCAGGTGCCCGGCCTGCCGGGCCGGGCTCGATGGGCGCCTGGTCTCAGCCGCCGCCGAGGCGCTGGCCGGTCGCCGCGTCGAACAGGTGCAGCCGCGCTGAGTCGGCGCCGGCGTTGATGACCTCCCCGGGCTGCGGGCGCAGCGATCCGGCGCGGACGATCACGTTGCTGCCCGGGTCGCCGGCTAGCTGCCCGTAGATGTGGGCGTCGCCCCCCGTGTCCTCGGCCAGCGCGACCTTCAGCACCAGCTCGCCATGGCCGGCCGTGAGATGCTCCGGCCTGACCCCGGCGACGATCACGTCGTGGCCCTGGACGGCCCGCCGCTGGGCGTCCGACAGCCGGAGGGTGGTTCCGGCCACCCTGATCCCGTCCGGCTCCACCGTGGCCTCGAAAAGGTTCATGGCCGGCGACCCGATGAACGAGGCCACGAACACGTTCGCGGGCCGGTCGTACAGGTCGGCCGGGGCAGCGAACTGCTGCAGCCTCCCCTCGCGCAAGACGGCCACCCGCTCGCCCATGCTCAGGGCTTCCGCCTGGTCATGGGTGACGTACACGGTGGTGACCCGCAGGCGCCGCTGAAGCTCGCTGATCTGGGCCTGGGTCTGGGTGCGCAGCGCGGCGTCCAGGTTGGACAGCGGTTCGTCCATGCAGAAGACCTTGGGCTCGCGGACGATGGCCCGGCCCAGGGCCACCCGCTGGCGCTGGCCGCCATCCATGGTCCGCGGCGTACGGTCCAGCAGCGGCTCCAGGTCCAGCAGGCGGGCGGCCTCACGGACCCGCCGGGCGGTCTCCTCCTCGCCGATGCCCCGCATCCGCAGCGCGAAGCCCATGTTCTCGCCCACGGTCTTGCTCGGGTAGAGCGCGTAGTTCTGGAACACCATGGCGACGTCCCGGTCGCGGGACGGCACTCCCGCCATGTCCTCGCCCCCGATGAGGATCGATCCCTCGTCGAGCTCCTCCAGGCCCGCCAGCATCCGCAGCGCGGTTGTGGTGCCGCAGCCGGGGGGACCGGCCATGACCACGAACTCGCCGTCCCCGATGGCCAGGGTCAGTGCGTCCACCGCCGGCCGCTCCGCTCCGGGGTAGACACGTGTCGCGTTCTCGTACCTGACCTCAGCCATGATCATCTCCTGGAACGCCCCGGCAACGGCCCGCTGGTTCCCTGCCCGCCGCTGCCCGTCCTCACTTCACCTGCCCTCAGGGTCCCGCGCCCGAACGTCTCCCGCCCCGGTCGGGGCCATGCGCTCATGAGCCCGCTCTCCCGCTCCCCGCCAGTACCTTCAGCACCGCTGGCCTCTGCAGTCCCAGACCCGCGGACGTGATCATGGGCTTGCTGGGGCTCGAGCCCCAGCAAGCCCATGATCACGAAACGGGACGGAGGTTACCGGGCCCGGGCCGGGGCGGCGGTGGCGCAAGCGCCGCTGGCGCGGGCGCCGGGACCGCCGCCCAGTGCGGTTAGCGCCGCCGGGCCTGCGGGGGCCGCCGCACCTGCGGGCGCCGCCGGGCCTACGGTGGCGTGCTGTGCTGGCCCCGCGGCGGCCGCTGCCGCGGCTGCCGCGCCGTCCGGCTGGGGGACGGCCGTGGTGCCCGGGCGCCTGCGCGCGGGCAGGGCGAATACGGCCCCGAGGGCGGCGAGCAGGGCCACAGCCGCGGCCAGCCGCATGCCGGTGGCCATGGCGGTGGTGAACGCGGTGTGCGCCGCGGCCGCGAGCTGGCTGCCCGAAGCGCCACCCAGGTGCCGGCCCACGGCGTCGGCTGCGGCGACCGAGCTGGTGGCCACGTGGCTCACACCCTGCGGCACGTGCGCGGCGGCCAGTGTGCTGCCGAGCCTCGAGCGGTACACGTTCTCGGCCAGGCTGCCGACGATCGCGATGCCCAGCGCCCCGCCGACCTCGCGGATCGTGTCGTTGATCGCGCTGCCCGCCCCGGCCTGGTGCCCGGGAACCGTGGTCATGATCGTGGTGCTGGCCGGCGCCATCACCAGCCCCATGCCGGCGCCCATGATGGCCACGGCCACGGCCAGCGGCGGGTAGCTGGTGTTCACGCCCGCGGTGGACAGGTCCAGCAGGCCTGCGCCCATGAGCGCGATGCCGGCCGGGATGACCACCCGGCTGCCCAGCCGCGCGGCCAGGACCGTGGACACCGGCGACACGGCGGCCATGGCGATCGCGAAGGGCAGCGCCCGCAGGCCGGCGGACAGCGGGCTGTAGCCGTGGACCAGCTGGAGGTACTGGGTGAGCACGAACAGGCTGCCGAACAAGGCGAAGAAGATCACGGTCACCGAGGCGGCTGCGGCCGAGAAGGCGCGGACCGCGAACACCCGCAGGTCGATCAGGGGGTCGGGGATGTGCAGCTCCCACCAGGTGAACAGGCCCAGCCCGGCCAGCGCCGCGGCCATCTCGGCCAGCGTGAATGCGCTGGTCCAGCCGCGGGCGGGGGCCTCGATGATGGCGTCCACCAGGAGGAACAGTGCGCCGGCGATCATCAGGGTGCCGGCGAAGTCCAGGCGGTGGCCGCCTGGCTGGGCGGTCTCCGGCACGATCAGCAGCACCCCGGCCAGCGCCGCGGCCACGAGCGGGACGTTGATCAGGAACACGCTGCCCCACCAGAAGTGCGAGAGCAGCAGGCCACCCAGGGTTGGGCCGATCACGATCCCCACCCCGGCCACGGCTGACCAGGCCGCGATGGCCTGCGGGCGTTCGCGGGGCGGGAAAACGGAGTTCAGGATGGACAAGCGTGGCGGGCATCACGAACGCCGCGCCCAGGCCCATGACGACCCGCGCCGCAATCAGCGTGCCAGTGCCGGAGGCGAACGCCGCGGCCGCGCTGCCGAGGGCGAACACGGCCAGCCCGCCGACCAGGGACAGGCGCCGGCCGTAGCGGTCACCCAGCGCCCCCGCGGGTACCAGCAACGCCGCGAAGCAGAGCGTGTAGGCGTCCGCGATCCACTGCAGCGAGCTGGTCCCGGCGGGCAGCACCCGGGCCAGGGTGGGGAGGGCGGTGTTGAGGATCGTGTTGTCGATGACGACCACCAGCAGGCTCAGGCAGAGCACCAGCAGGATCTGCCGCCGCCTCGGGTGGCCCTGGGGCCAGCGCGCCGCCGGGGAAACGGCCGCCGGGGAAACGGCCGCCGGGACGCCGCCGGGGAACGGCGGTGGGGGAGGTGGCCGGGTTCGGACTGGCCATCGGATTCTCCTTACAACTGCTTGCTTACGATCGTTGTCTTACGCACGTTGGCTTACAGTCGTAAGCATAGACATATGAGCTAACAGATGTAAAGTAGAAACCGTGAGCACATCATCAGACCTGGCCCCCGGCGCCCCGGCTGCCGCTGCCGGGCGGCGGCAGCGCAACGCGCGCGGCCAGGGTGCGAGGCTGACCGAGGACATCGTGACCGGGGCGCTCGCGCTGATCGAGCGGTCCGGCTCCGACGAGGCGGTCACGCTGCGCGCGGTCGCCCGGGAGGTCGGCATCGCCGCCCCGTCGATCTACGCGCACTTCGACGACCGCGACGCGATCGTGATGGCCGTGATGCTGCGTGTCTTCGATGAGCTGGCCGAGGCGGTCGACACAGCCACGGCGGCGGCCGGCCCGGACCCGGTCGAGCGCCTGGTGGCGGGGTGCGGGGCTTACGTCAGCTACGGGCTCGCCCACCCGGCCCGGTACGGCGTCCTGTTCTCCGGCCACCTCCGGCCACCGGACGAGTACTGCGCACCCGTCCAGCTGGGCCCGGGCGGCCGCCCGGTGCTGGAGTTCGGCGCGGAGGCGTTCGCGCTGCTCGTCCGGGGGATCGAGGACTGCGTCGGGGCGGGCATGTCGGGCAGCACGGACGTGGTGGCCGACTCGACCGCGGTGTGGGTGGCCCTGCACGGCACCGTGACCCTGCGCACGGCGCTGCCCGGGTACCCCTGGCCCGGGCCGGACGCCATGGTGCGCCACCTCGTGCTGTCGCTGGCCCGGATCACGGGCCGCCCGGACGCTGGCTGATACCTCCCCGATAGCCCGGCCGGGCACGCGGATCCACTGCCGTGCGCCTCACCGCCTGCGGCTCTCCCGCGCCCCTGACCGGGCGCGGCCGGGCGGTCAGCGTCCGGTGACGCCGTCGAGAGCCTCCCGGAGCAGGTCGGCGTGCCCGTTGTGCCGCGCGTACTCGCCGATCAGGTGCACGTACATCATCCGGACCGAGAACGTGTCGCCGCCGCCGGCGTCCAGCGTGTCCTCGAAGCCCAGCCCGGCCGCGGCCGCATCAGCCTGGCGCCATTCCTCCTGCAGCCGGGCGATGTCCGCCTCGGCCTCCGCCGCGACGGCGTCGTTGAAGTCGGCGTCCTTCCCCCGGGACGGGTCGTACATGGGCGGGACCGGCTGGCCGGCCGCGCGCTGGCGGAACCAGATGCGCTCGACCTTGGCCAGGTGCCGGATCAGGCCCAGCAGCGACAGGTTCGAGGACGGGATGGGCCGGCGGGCCAGCTGCTCCCCGGTCAGCCCGGCGCAGATGTTCAGCAGTGTGGCTCGCTGATAGTTCAGGTAGCCCTCGAGGATCGGCCGGTCATCACCGGTCATCGGCCCGTCGACAGGGCTGGGCGCAGGCGCGGTCCAGGTCATCGCCACAGCCTGGCAGGAACGCCCCGGCCCGCGCGAACCGGGTGGCCCGGCGGCCGGCCGCCCGCCCGCAGAGCCGGCCCCTGACGCGGAATCGGGGGCGGTGCAGCCCGGGAGAAGTTCTCGAGAGCGTTCTCTTGATAAATCTCTCTCGAGAGATTATTATCGAGACATGCCTCTTCACGATAGGACGCCGGCGCCGGGGCGCGAGCCCCTGGAAGGCGTGCGTGAGCTCACCGATTCCCGCACGCTGCGGGCGCTCACTCATCCGGTCCGCATCGCGCTCATCGAGGCCCTGCTGCTCGGAGGCGCGATGACGGCCACGGAGGTGGGGGAGCGGATCGGCGAGTCGTCCACGACGTGCTCGTTTCATCTGCGCCAGCTGGCCAAGTACGGGTTCGTGGAAGAGGCGGGCGGTGGCAAGGGCCGGGCCCGGCCGTGGCGGCTGAGCTCGATCGGGATGCAGTTCGCCACGGCACACGACGACCCGGAAACCGAGGTCGCGGCGGGTGCCCTGGTCCGCATGCTGCGCGAGCGCCAGTTCGGGCGGTACCGGATCTGGCTGGAAACCAACCGCGCGTTCACGCGCGAGTGGCGGGACGCGGCGGGCAGCAGCGAGAGCGTCATCTACATGACCGCCCCGGAACTGGAAGAGCTCAACCAGGAGCTCCTGGCGCTGGTCCTGCCGCGATACCGGGAACGGCTTACCGATCCCTCGCTGCGGCCGCCGGATGCGCTTCCCGTCGAGCTCCTCCTGCTGACGTATCCGATCGGGCCCCCGCCCTCGCGCGATGCGCAGCCCGGCGGGGCTGGCGGCGATGAGCCGCCAGGCCGCGAACCGTCTTAATCACGGCTGGCCTCCGCGGAGGCCAGCCTGGACCCCTCCCTGAAGAAAGTGATCTCCCCATGCATCCGTACCTTGCGGAACAGCAAATCAAGGTCCGCAACGAAGATCTTCACCGTGACCTGTGCCGCGTCCGGCCGGCTCCCGCGTGGCGCCGGCCCCGGCCCTCGCTGCGTCGTGACCTGGGCTGGCTTCTGGTCGGCCTCGGACTGCGCCTGGCCCTCGGCCGGGGCGGCGTGGGCGCGGCCGGCCCGGGCGGCCGTCCTGTCATCACCCACGGATGAGCCCGTGACCCCAACTGGACATGAACCTCTAGCGTGCCCGCAGGCACACGTTGGTCAGCCCGGGCGAGCATCAGCGGCTGGCCCGGCGGGCGCTCGCCGGGCTGGCCGCGGGCCTCATGAGGGGAAGACCCCGCTCACCGTGCCCTGGGGGGTCCCTGATTCATGACCTGCGCTGGATGCTGGCCGGCGCGGGGCTGGGCATCTTCCCCGGCCGGTCCGGTCCCCGCAGCGGGCTGGCCGCCCTCCGTGGGGAGGGTCTCGCCGTCACGGATGACGACATCCGCGGGCTCGAGGCGCATCAGGTCGTCCCGGTTCCAGCTGCGGTTCAGTTCGGTCGCGAGACGGTGCGCGTGGCGGAGGCGGGCCCGGTCCAGCTCGTTGCGGACGCTGCGGGCGTTGGCGAAGCGGGGCTGGCCGATCTGCTGCTTGAGGTACTCGCTGAAAGCGGCCTCAGCTTCTGCCGAGAGGTAGTAGTTCGACCGCTCCATCATCCGCCGCCCGATGTGCACCAGCTCATCGACTTCGTAGGCGGCAAAGTCGAGGTGATGAGCGATCCGTGAGCTCATCCCGGGATTCGACCCGAAGAACTCGTCCATCCGGTCCTTGTAGCCGGCCAGGATGACCACGAGCTTGTCGCGCTCGTTCTCCATGACCTGGAGCAGGATGTTGACCACTTCCTGGCCATAGTCTTTCGAATCCCCCGGCCGGAAGAGGTAGTACGCCTCGTCGATGAACAGCACCCCGCCCATCGCGGCGTCCAGGACACGCTTGGTCTTCGGTGCCGTCTGCCCGATGTACTCGGCGACCAGGTCGTCCCGCATGGCGTGGACCAGGTGGCCGCTTTCCAGGTAGCCGAGCCGGTGCAGAAGATCCGCCATCCGCAAGGCAACGGTGGTCTTCCCCGTCCCGGGCGGCCCGGTGAAGCACATGTGCAGGTTGGGCCGGGGCGCGGAAAGGCCGAACCTGTTCCGGGCCCGGTCAACCAGGAGCAGTGCCGCGATCTCCTGAACTTTCCGCTTCACCGGCACCAGGCCGACCAGGTCCCGGTCGAGGGCCTCGAAGACGTCGTCGATGTCTGCCGCGCTCCGCTCGGCCGCGAAGGTGACAGTAGCGTCCGCCGGCAGCAGTTCGATCTCGCCGCGGTCCCTGCTGCGCCGGGCCTGCCGCCGGGGTGGCACGCGAGGTGGCGGGGTGCGCACTGCCGCCGGGCGGTCGTTGACCGTCACCGGGGTGGGCTTACTGAGAGACCAAATGCCACGGGACACCTCGACCATCAGGGCGATGAAGACCACCGAGGCCACGACGCTGACGGCCAGCGTCCCGGCGTCGTGTCCGCTCATGCAGCCCCACCTGGCACAACGCCTTCCCTCTCCTAGTGCTCTTCACCGACGCTACCTGAGCACCGGGCCGCGGCCCAAGTCACGCAGGAGACCAGGGGGACGGGTCGTCCGGCCAGCAGCGGGCAGGCAGGCGCGCCGGGCGCCAGGGGTGGGGCGCGCCCTGCTCCCGCGGGCGTACAGTCGGGTCCATGGTGCTGGCCGGGCGCAAGGTCCTCATTCTCGCCGCGGACCTGTTCGAGGACATGGAGCTGCTCTACCCGCTGTACCGGCTGCGCGAAGAGGAGGTCACGGTGACCGTGGCCGGCCTCGACGACCACCCGGTCATGGGCAAGAAGGGCCACGGCCCGGTGTTCATGGACACCGTCGTGGACAAGGTCACGGCGCAGGAGTTCGACGGGCTGGTCATCCCGGGCGGTTACGCGCCGGACAAGCTGCGCCGCTCCGCGGCGGTGCTCGGCCTGGTGCGTGACTTCGACGAGGCGGGCAAGCCGGTCGCGTTCATCTGCCACGCCGGCTGGGTGCCGATCTCCGCGAAGATCCTCAAGGGCCGCGCGCGCCACAAGCGTGGCCGCGATCCGGGACGACATGATCAACGCGGGGACCGACTGGGTGGACGAGGGGACCGTCGTGGACGGCAACCTCATCTCCGCCCGCACCCCGGACGACCTCGGCCCGTGGATGAAGGCCCTGCTCCGGGCGCTCGGCAGCGCCGCCTGACCGCAGCGGCCGCCTCAGCGCCCGCGGCGCCAGCGCGGCTTGCGCTTCTCCAGGAAGGCCTGCGTCCATTCCCGGGCGTCCGGCAGCTGGCTGGTCGCGGCCATGACCTCGACCGCGTACGCGTACGCCTTCGGCTGGTCCAGGTCGATCTGGGCGTACAGGGCCTGCTTGCCGATGCCCTTGCTCTCCGCCGATCCCCGGGTGACGCGCTCGAGCAGATCCTGGACCGCGGAGTCGAGCTGCCCGGCGGGCACGACCTCGTTGACCAGCCCCCAGTCGAGCGCGGTCTGCGCGCTGATCACGTCGCCGGACATGGCCAGCTCCATGGCCCGCTTGCGGCCCACGTTCCGCGCCACGGCCACCATCGGGGTGTGGCAGAACCAGCCGCCCTTGCCGCCGGGCGTGGCGAAGCCGGCCTCCTCGCTGGCCACGGCGAGGTCGGCGCTGGCGACCAGCTGGCAGCCGGCCGCCGTGGCCAGCCCGTGGACCCGGGCCACGACCGGCTGCGGTATCTGCTGCATCAGCGTCATCAGCTCGGTGCAGGTGCCCAGCAGCTTGCGGATCGCCGGCAGGTCGGTCCCGGCTACCTCGGCCAGGTCATGCCCGGAACTGAACACCGGGCCGTTGGCCGCCAGGACCACGCCCACGGCGTCACCGTCGCCGACCTCGCGGAACGCCGTGATCAGCTCGCGCATGTGCGCCATCGACAGCGCGTTGCGCCGCTGCGGCCGGTTCATCGTGATCGTGGCGAAGTCGCCAGACCTCTCCACCAGGATGTGCTCGAAGCCCATGGCCATCTCCTCCTGAGCGCAGCCTACGTCCGCCGCCGTCAGCCGCCCACGGCCCGCGCCTGCGCTTGCCGCTAAGCGGGGGCTATGAGTTCGACCGAGGGAAAGTACGTGCGGAACCGGCTGGCGTCACGGGTGAGCAGCCGGTAACCGGCCACTGCCGCGTGAGCGCCGATGTAGAAGTCCGGCAGCGGTGACAGGCGCACTCCGCCCCGCCTGCGGTACGTGAGGAAGGCCTTACCTGCCACGAAGCCCGCCTGATAGGGGAGAGGCTCCCGTTCGAAATCACTGGCCGGGATGGTCTCATCGAGATCCTCGATTCGCTCGAATCCCGTTGAGACCTCGGCGTACACGATCGGATTGACCACCAGCCGACCCTCATCCCGGGCCTGGGCCAGGGCGTCGGCTGACCAGTCGCCCCAGGCCGGATCGTCGGTGACGATGTCCAGGACGACGCTGGAATCGACCAGGGTGACCGGCCAGCTGCCGGGGACAACTGGCCGGTGGGGCAGCTCATCGCTCACGCAGCAACTCCAGGAGCTGATCCGTGGTCATGCTGGTCGTCGCCCGCCCACGCATCCTGCGGACGAGTCGCCGCCCGCGGGTCTGGCTATCCTCGACGCGGACGATGCGCAGGGTGTCGCCGTCTTCGACCACGTCAACCTCGTCGCCCTCATGGAGGCCGTGCCGTTCCCGCAGCTGGGCGGGGATCGTGACCTGCCCCTTGCTGTTGAGCTTCACGCGATCACCTGACACGTAGTAGGAGTATTACGTAATACAGTACCATGTCAGTCAGCGAGTTCGCGCTCGGCGCGATGATGTTCGGGGCCATGGGCAACACCGATCATGAGGAATCGGTCCGCATGATCCGCACGGCGCTGGACGCCGGGATCAACTTCGTGGATACCGCGGACGTCTACTCCCGCGGCGAGTCGGAGGAGATCGTCGGCCGGGCCCTGCAGGGCCCGGCGCGATGAGGTCGTGCTGGCCACGAAGTTCGCGATGCCCATGGGCCCGGACGACAATCAGCGCGGCGGCTCGCCACGATGGATCAAGCGCGCCGTCCAGGGCAGCCTCCGGCGGCTCGGCACCGACTACATCGACCTGTACCAGATGCACCGGCCGGACTACCCGACGGACATCGGGGAGACGCTCTCGGCGCTCTCCGACCTCGTCCATGCGGGAACCGTGCGCTTCATCGGGTCCTCGACGTTCCCGGCCGAGCTGATCGTCGAGGCGCAGGTGGCCGCGGACCCGGCCAGGGGCCACCGGGTGGCCACGGCGCCCCAGGCCTTCGACCTGGCTATACCGGCCAACCAGGTCCGGCAGGACGTGGTCCGGCAGCTGACCAAGCTGGCTGCGGATGCGGGCCTGCCGCTCACCCACCTGGCCACGGCGTTCGCCCGGTCCCACCCCGCGGTCACCTCGGTCCTGACCGGCCCCGGACGCCGGCGCAGCTCGATGACCTGCTGGCCGGGGCGGAGGCCGAGCTGAGCGGGGACGTGCTGGACCGGATCGACCAGATCGTCCGCCGGGCACCGAGATCAACCCGGCCGATAACTACCTGGCCGCGCACCCGGCGCTGGCGGATAAGCGGCTGCGCCGCCGCTGAGCGGGGGAGGCGTCCGGCCGCCCGCTGGCCGGGCCCGCTGGCGGGTCAGCCGCGGATCCGGAAGTAGGCGGCCGCGCCCAGGTACGCGACGCCGCCGATCGCCCCGATGAGCGCGAACGGCGCGCCGTCGTGACCGCGCGCCACCTCGATGACGAAACCGGCCAGCACGGCCAGGATCATGACGGTCGCGGTCACGGCCGTGGCGCGCAGGTCGATCCCGGCCAGCCGCTCGTCGCGGTGGTCCAGGATGCCCCGGACCGTCTCGCTGCGCCGCCCCGCGAGCGCGATCCCGGCGCTGAAGGCGACCATGATCCCCAGGCCGATCAGCCCGCTGCCTGGTTGCCCGCCGATGGAGAACGCGATGAGGTACACGAGTCCGATGGCCACCCCCGTGGCGGGCGTGATCCAGTACGCGCGGCCGGTCTTCGTGCTGCTCTTAGTCGTGGTCTGCATGGAAGATCTCCTCGACTGCGGTCCCGAAGAACCGGGCGATCGCGATGGCCAGGGGGAGGGACGGGGTGTAGCGCCCGGTTTCGATGGAGTTGATCGTCTGGCGTGAGACGGCCAGCTCGCGGGCCAGGTCGGCCTGGGCAAGTCCCTTGGCGGTGCGGAGTTCCCGCACGTCGTTCCTCACCACTCGTTCCTGCGTGAGGAGCCTGGGCGGCCCGGCCCGATGTAAAGTCTGCTTGTCACTCCGTCAGTATCGGCCGCCAGGGCCCCTGTGTCAAGCAAGCTTGTCATCGTCCGCCGGGGCTGGCGCCCGTTAACAGCGCATTGCGGACGTAACGGTTCCATGTCGGAACCTCGCGCGACCGGGCCAGGAGTGGTTCACTGTTCAAATCGAGATCTGAGATCCTATTTCCCTGCCGATCGGGGAGGCGATGGCCGGTACGAGTGGCACGCCCGCAGCCAAGGGCGTTCCCGTGCAGGAGGACGCGCACACGGGCGCGCCCGCTCCAGGCGCGCCCGGCCCCGGCACCGGGGTCACGGGTGCCCCGGGCACCGGGCCCGCCGCCCCCGATTCCCCGGCATCCAGCGGCACCGGCCTGCGGCTGTCCGGCGTGGCCCGGGTCTTCGGGTCGGTGGTCGCGGTATCCGGGGTGGATCTGGAGGTACCGCTGCACAGCCGCCTGTCCATCGTCGGGCCGAGCGGCTGCGGTAAATCTACCCTGCTCGCGCTGATCTGCGGCCTGGACGAGCCCAACGAGGGCACGATCGACGTGCTCGGCGCCACCACCTCGCAGGAGCGGCTCCGCCGCTGTGCCTGGATGCCCCAGCGCGATCTGCTGCTGCCCTGGCGCGACGTGCTCGGCAACGCCGCGCTGGCGCTGGAGAACCAGGGAGTCCGCCGCCGCACCGCCCGCCAGCGGGTCGGTCACCTGGTCGAGCGGTTCGGGCTGGCCGGGTTCGAGGAGCAGCGCCGTACCAGCTGTCCGGCGGCATGCGGCAGCGGGTGTCGTTCCTGCGCACGCTGGTGGCGGGCAAGGAGGTCCTGCTGCTCGACGAGCCGTTCGGCGCCCTGGACTCGATCACCCGGGCCGACCTGCAGGAATGGCTTCGCTCCGCGCTGGACGCCGAGCCGAGGACGACGGTACTGGTGACCCACGACGTGGAGGAGGCCCTGCTGATCGGTGAGCGCGTCGTGGTCATGTCCGCCCGGCCGGGCCGGATCGTGGCCCAGTTCGACGTGCACCTGCCGCACGCGGGCAGCCGCCGCGAGCTGATCCGGCACCCGGAGTTCACCGAACTGCGGGATGAGATCCTGTCCCTGCTCGAGGCGGTCGCATGAGCACGACCGTCACCCGGCCCGAGGAATCGGCCGTGACGGCCCCGGCGAAGACCGGGCGCGCGTCAGCGGGCCTCCGCCGGGCGCTGCCCGCGGCCGGCATCCTGGTCGCTGATCGCCCTGATCTGGGAGGCCGTCAGCCACTGGTTCGGCGTCCCCGACTACGTGCTGCCCTCGCTGGACAGCATCTGGTCCACCGGGGTCTCCGACTGGTCCGGCACGCTGGCCACCGCGACCTGGGTGACGACCGAGGAAGTCGTGCTGGGCTTCCTGCTGTCGATCGTGATCGCGCTGGTGATCGCGTTCGCGCTGCACAGCTCGCGGGTGGTGCGCAACGCCGTCTACCCGCTGCTGATCGGTTCCCAGGCCGTCCCGGTCGTGGTCATCGCGCCGGTGCTGGCCATCATCTTCGGCTACACGATCACCCCGAAGCTGATCGTGGTCACGCTGATCTGCTTCTTCCCCATCGTGGTGAACACCATCGACGGCCTGGCCTCGGTGGACCCCGAGCTGCTGCGGGTGATGCGGACCCTGGACGGCGACCGGTGGGCCACGTTCCGCCGGGTGGAGGCCCCGGCCGCGCTGCCGTCGACGTTCTCCGGGCTGCGCATCGCGGCCACGTACGCCCCGATCGGCGCGGTGTTCGGCGAGTACGCCGGCTCGCAGAACGGCCTGGGTTATGTGATGATCCAGGCCATCCCGCAGCTGGAGACCGCCCTGGTCTTCGCCGCGATCTTCATCCTCACCGCTGAGGCCATCCTGCTGTTCATCGCCGTCTCGGTAGCCGAGCGGATCATCTGCCCATGGGCACGAGAAGGGAAACGGTGACTTCCATGACCGCAGTGCGGAGAGGCCGCAGACGCGGTGTGCTGATCATCGGGGCCGCAGCGGTGATGTCGGCCGCCGTGGCGTGCGGCTCGTCGTCGGCATCGCCCAGTTCCGGCAGCAGCAGTGGCGGCAAGGCCACGACCAACACGACCGTGCTGCTGGACTGGTTCCCGAACCCCGATCACATCGCGCTGTACCTGGCCCAGAAGGACGGCGACTTCACCAAGCAGCACCTCAACGTGACGTTCCAGTCGCCGTCCAACAGCACGGACGCGCTGAAGCTGGTCAGCCTGGGACAGGTGCCGCTGGCCATCTCCTATGAGCCGGAGACGATCACGGCGGCCACCGACAACCTGAACGTCGCCGCGGTCGCCGCGATGATCCCGACCTCGCTGAACTCGCTGATCATCTCGGGCAAGAGCGGGGTGAGCAGCCCGGGCGGGCTGAAGGGGAAGACGATCGGGACCGACGGGGACCCGGTGTCGGCGCAGATGCTCAAGGCGGTGCTGAAGAAGTACCACCTGTCGCTGAGCCAGATCAAGCTGGTCACGGTCAACGAGGGCCTGGTCCCCGCCATGGTCTCCAGCAAGGTGTCCGCGATCATCAGCGGCTACCGGAACGTCGAGGCCATCCAGCTCGGCTCGCTGGGGCTGAACCCCAAGGTCTACCCGGTGGACACGCAGGGTGTGCCCAACTACGACGAGCTGGTCATCATCGCCAACAAGTCCAAGCTGGCCAGTGACGCTGCCTACCGGACGATGGTCAGGGAGTTCCTGGCCGGGCTGGGCCAGGGGGCCGCGGCCGCGCAGGCCAGCCCGGCCGCCGCGCTGGCCGCGCTGTCCCCGGTGGCCAAGGGCTACAGCCCGGCCCTGCTGAAGAAGATGGTCTACGCGACCGCGCCGCTGCTGAAGAACCCGAGCGGGTTCGGCTCGATGAGCGTCAGCCAGTGGCAGAGCTTCGCCAACTGGATGAAGAGCGAGGGGCTGATCACCAAGCCGGTTCAGGCGTCCTCGGTCGTGAATACGTCACTGCTGCCCAAGGGCTGACCTGGACCCCCGTGACCCGCCCGGGCCAGCTGACCAGAGAAATCCTGAGCGGGCTGAGATAGTATCTGAGATCTCAGATCGTTCGTAGTGCGGACCTGGCCGCCCGGTGGCAACCCCACCGGGCGGCGGCTCCCCTGTTGGAGGGCCCATGACGAGCGCGCCCCTGGACGGCGTCGAGCATCGCCAGCTGAAAGACTCGGTGTACCTGAAGCTGCGCCAGGAGATCGTGTCGGCCAGGCTGCCGCCGGGATACCTGCTCCGCGAGGCCGAGCTGGCCGCGCGGTTCGGGGTGAGCAAGACCCCGCTCCGCGAGGCGTTCGTGCGGCTGGAGAAGGACGGGTTCGTCGAGATAGCGCCGTACCGCAGCGCGGTCGTCGCCCGGTACAGCCGCCAGGACCTGCGCGAGATCTACGAGGTGCGCGAGCTGCTGGAGGGCTTGTGCGCGCGGGAAGCCGCGCTGAATATCGCGACCGAGGACCTGGCCACGCTGTCGCGTATCGTCCGGGAGAGCGCCGCGGCGTTCGAGGCGGGTGACCCTGACCGGCTCGCGGCGCTGCTGGACGAGTTCGACGTGCTCCTCTACGCCCAGGCGAAGAACAGCAGGATCACCGCGATGCTGAACAACATCCGGGATCACGTGACCCGGATAGGCCGCCTGACCGTGGCCATCCCCGGCCGGATGGGGACGTCGGTCCGGGAGCACCAGGGGATCTACGAGGCCATCGTCCAGCGGGACGGGCAGCGGGCCGAGACTCTCATGCGCCAGCACATCCTGTCAGTCATGGCCGACCAGCTGGCCAACGTGGACCCGGAATCGGTCGTGGGCCGGCCGTGAGCGGCCAGCCGGACGTTCTCATCATCGGGGCTGGTGCGGCTGGCCTGTTCTGCGCGCTCGGCCTCAGCGACTCGGCCTCGGTCATCCTGGTCGAGGCCGGGCCGGACCCGGGCACGCCGCCGCCGCGCTGGATGCTCTATGACTACCTGCTGCCCGACGAGTGCTACTACCACTACACCGACGCGGACACCGGGACCGACCTGCCGCAGGGCCGTGGCACCGGCGGCGGCTCCACCGTCAACTCAGCCGCGGCCCTGCGCGGCCAGCCCTGGGACTTCGACGGCTGGGGCGTGCCCGGCTGGTCCTGGCCGGAGTGCCTGGACGGTTTCCGGGCCATCGAATCCGACCAGCAGTTCGCAGACGCGGACTATCACGGCGCCCACGGCCCCATCCCGGTCACCCGGCTCACCCCCGGGCCGCTCGACGAGGCCCTCATCGCGCTGTGCGCGCAGCGCGGCTACCCCGCTGCCGCGGACCACAACGCGCCCGGGGCGCTCGGCATCGGGGTATGGCCGACCAACCGCAAGGATGAGGGGCGCTGGGGCACGCACGCCGCCGTCCTCCCGCTGATCCGGCCCGCCGTGGACGTGCGCCCCGGCACGCAGGCCGTCAGGCTGCTCTTCGACGGGACGCGATGCAGCGGGGCAGAAGTCGTCGGCCCGGAGGGCCAGCAGCGCCTCCACGCCGGTCGCGTGGTCGTGTGCGCAGGCGCGTTCGGGTCCTCGTTGCTGCTCATGAATTCCGGCATCGGGCCGGAAGCCATGGTGCGGCACGGCGGGGCCCGGCTGGTGTCGCGGCTCGACGGGGTCGGCGCCAACCTGCAGGACCATCCGTGGTGCCTGCTCGACGTGGACGTGACCGATCTGGCCGCCATCGAGGCCCGGCCGGTCAGCGGGGCGCTGCTGCGCTACGAGCTGCCCGGCGACCACGTGGAGGCAGAGATCTTCCCGTGGCAGACCCGGCCGTACGACCCGTCCGTGCCCGCCACCCAGGTCTCGTTCACCGCGGCCCTGATGACGCCGCTCAGCCGGGGCCGGGTCGCGCTGACCCCGGGAGGGGTGGCCGAGGTCCGGGTCCGCCACCTCGCGGACGAGCAGGACGCGGCCAGGATGGCCGAGATCGTGGCCACCACCGCGGACATGATCGACGAGCTGGCCGCGCAGGGGCTGGTCCGGGTGCCTGACGGCGCGTGGTGGCGGTCCGGTGACCTGGCCGCCGCTGGCCGGCGGGTGGCCGGCACCTACAACCACCACTGCGGGACGTGCCGCATGGGCGACCCGGCCGACCTGCGCTCCGTGGTCAGCCCGGGGCTGGATGTCCTGGGTGTCTCCGGCCTGTCCGTGGCAGACTCCTCGGTCCTCCCGGTCATCCCGCGGGCCAACACCAACCTGACCTCGATGATGATCGGCTATCGCGCGGCCCGGCTCCTGCGCGCCTGACCGGCCCCCGGGCCGGCAAAGGCCATGTCCCAGAAGGCCAGCTCGTAGCGCGTGGAGCGGTCGAAGACCGCGGCCAGCGACGTCATCAGGGCGTCATCGGCCACGTCGGCGTACTGGTCGAGCAGGGACGTGCTCGCCTGCACCAGCTCGTCGTAGCCGTCCCCGGCGAACATGGCGATCCAGTCCGCGCAGACGGGGTCGGCTGGCAGGGACGCGGCCAGGCGGGTCGCGAGCTCGCCGTAACTCCACTGGCAGGGCAGCACCGCGGCGAGCCCGGCCGGCAGATCATGCCGCCCGGCCGTGTCCAGCAGGTGCCGGGTGTAGGCGTAGGTGGCCGGGGCCATCACGGCGGCGGGATCAGGCCGGGGCGGGCCGCCCAGCCGGGCCAGGAACGCATAGTTGGCCGGCAGCTCGGTGTCCACGATCTGGCCGAGGAACCTGGTCAGTACCGTGACCGCGGCCAGGTCCGGGGCCCGGCCGATGATCAGGGCGATGGCCCGCGCGTAGTCCTCGAGGTACAGCACGTTCTGCTCGAAGTAGTAGCGGAACGTCTCGTGCGGCAGCGAGCCCGCGCCGATCTCGGCCACCATCGGGTGGCTCACCGCGGCCGACCAGGTGGCCGCGCCGCGCTCGCGGAGCAGGGCCGACGCGGAGGTGCTCATCAGGCGGCTCCTCACCAGCCCGGCGATTAAGACATGAGATATCAGACTCCGTGCCGCCCGCGTGCGTCAAGGTCTGGGCCGAGGTCAGCCGTTCCCGCTGGAGGCCGAAGAGTCCCGAAACACGACGGTTACGTGCGGTACGTTGACTCGCCCCGCCAGTCAACCTAGCCTCAGATCTGAGATCTGATCGGGGAGGCATCATGGGCGACGGTGTGGGCTCTGATGAGCCTACAGCGGTCGATACGGTCGTGGCCGGCGGCTGGCTGCTGACCATGAACCCCCAGCGGGAGATGTACCGGGCCGGCGCGGTGGCCATCGACGGCGGCGTCATCGTCGGGGTCGGCCAGCGCGCGGACCTGCTCGCCCGGTACCGTCCCCGGCGGCTGATCGACGCGCCCGACGGCGTGATCACCCCGGGCCTGGTGAACGGGCACCGGCACCTGCTGTGCTGCGCGAAGGGCGCGATGCCGGAAGGCGGCCAGACCCTCGACGCGCTGCGCCAGTTCATCTACCCGTCCTTCGCGGCCCTGACCGAGCAGGACATGTACGTGCACGCCCAGCACGCCGCGGCGGAGATGATCCGCTTCGGGACGACCTTGTTCGAGGAGCCGGGCTGCAACCACCTGGACGCCGTGCTGGAGGCACTGGCCTCCTCCGGGATCCGGGCCCGGACCGGCCCGTGGACCTGGGACCAGGCCGGCCCGGCCGGCGCCGCGGACCTGCCTGACTGGCTGCGGATGGACGCCCGGGCCGCACTGCGCCGGCTGGCCGACGGTGTCGAGCGGGTCCGCAAGTTCGGTCATCCGCGGATCAGGGACGCGGTCACGATCGAGGGCGTCGGCACCTGCTCCGACGAGCTCAACCGGGGCGCGGCCGAGCTGGCCCGGGACGCGGAGTCCCTGTTCGTGCTGCACAAGTCGACCAGTGAGCGCGAGGTCGAGCTGGAGCTGGCCACCTTCGGGCACCGCCCGGTCGAGCACCTGCACGAGATCGGCGCGCTCAACGAGCGGACCCTGCTCAACCACATGACCAGCCTGGACGACCGCGACGTGCGGTACGTGGCCGATGCCGGCGCGCGGATCTCGCAGAACCCGAGCTCGGCGCTGAAGCTGGCCAAGGGCACCACCCAGACCGGCAAGTGGCCCGAGCTGCTGGCCGCGGGGGTGCCCATGGCGCTGGGCACCGACGCCGAGAACGTCTCCAACCATCAGGACATCTGCCGCTCGATGCAGCTGGCCGCGCTGCTGCCCCGGGACGCCCGGCGCGACCCCCGGGCCGTCACCGCCGAGCAGGCCGTGGAGATGGCCACGATCAGCGGCGCGACCGCGCTGTGGATGGACGGCGAGACCGGCTCGCTGGAGCCCGGCAAGCAGGCCGACCTGGTCGTGTTCGACACCGCGGATTTCGACTGGCGGCCGCTGCACAACCCGGTGGCCAACCTGGTCTACGGCGTGACCGGGCACTCGGTGGACACCGTCCTGGTCGGCGGCGACGTGCTGCTGGACCACAAGAAGCTGACCCGGGTGGACGAGGGCGGGCTGCGTGAGCAGGTCGAGCAGATCAACCGCCGCGTCCTGCGTGAGATCGGTATCGACCCCCAGCCGCAGTGGCCGGTCCGCTGACGGTGGGGTCAGAGTTCCTGGTACATGACGTGGAGGCCGACGTAGCCGTGGTCGGGGTGATCGAATGCTCCGGGGACGGTGCCGATGATCTCGAATCCGAGCGAGCGCCACAGGTGGACGGCGGCGTGGTTGGCCTCGACCACGGCGTTGAACTGGATGCCACGGAATCCCCCGGCCCGGGCCCAGCGCAGGACGTACTCGCCGAGGGCGCGGCCTACCCCCTGGCCTTGGCGCGCGGGGTTGACGATGAAGGAGGCGGTGGCGATATGGGCTCCGCGGCCGGGCCGGTTGGGTCCCATCTTTGCGGAGCCCATGATGATGTCGTCATCGGTGGCGGCGACGACGGTCAGCCCGGGCGGTTCTTCCATCCACCAGGGGCGGGCCTGCTCCAGGGTCTGCCCCGCGGGAAAGGGATACGTCTTCCCCTCGGCCATGATGGCCGCGTAGATGGGGTAGATGCGCGGCCAGTCCTGGCCGGTGGCTTTCCGGATGAGCACCCGCCCGAATCTACCCGCTGCCGGCACCAGCGGCGCCCGCCTCCCGTGCCCTACTTCATTAAGCGCGGATGCATCGTGTGCGTGATAGCGACCACAATGCACCGCAGGGCCTAAGGTGCGGGTTGGCGGGGTTCGTGGGGTTGGTGGGGGCGGCGGTGGGGCGTCAGGCGGGGATGAGGCCGAGCATGCGGGCGTAGTTGTCGCCCAGGATGCCGTCCAGCTTGGCCTGGGGGATCGGGGCGCAGCCGACCCGGTCCGCGTGCTCGTTGACGGCCAGCAGCTTGGACCGCAGCTTCACCGGGTCGTACAGGAACCCCGGGTAGTCGGTGCCGAAGAACAGCTTCTCCAGCGGCACGAACGACGCCTCGGCGTGCACCAGGAACCGCAGCAGCTCCTCGGTGGTCACGCTGGCGATGTGGTAGCTGAGCTCGGCATAGAAGTTCGGGTGCTTGGTCAGCATGAACATGGCCTCATCCACCCAGGGCAGGCCGCAGTGCGCGATCGTCAGCCGCAGGTCCCGGAAGTGCCGCCCGGCCGCATCCAGCAGCGCCGGGCGGGCGTACTCCATCCGGGCGTCGATCCGGGTCGACCCGGCCTGGTGCACCATGACCGGGATCCCGAGCTCCTCCGCCTTGGCGAACACCGGGAAGGCGGTCACCGGGTCGGCGGGGGACCAGTCCTGGTACATCGGGTACAGCTTGAGGCCGGCCAGGCCCAGGTCCCGCACGGCCCGTTCCAGTTCCCGCACCGCCGCCGCCGGCCCGCGGTAGGCCGGGTTGACCGAGGCGTACCCGATGAACGTGTCCGGCTGCGCGGCGGCGATCGCGGCGATGTAGTCGTTGCACTTCTCCGGGGTCGGCGGGCCGGGCACCCCGGTGATGCCGTAGGTGTCCACCGTGCCGATCAGCTCGCCGTCCAGGAACTGCGGCGACACGGCCAGGATGACGATCTTGTCGAAGCCGGGGTGGTCGCGGACCGACTCCTCCGGCCCGATGACCGGGAAGCCCTTGCGGCTGTACCCGCTGGCCTCCCACTCCTCCTCGGTCGGCGGCCGGTGCGAGGGCAGCAGCCCCAGGCTCCGGTAGATGCACAGCGAGCCCTCACGCCCGTACTCGGTGGTGAACTCCGCATCCTCGGCCAGGCTCAGGATGTGCGTGTGCGCGTCGATCTGCATCAGGAACGGATCTTCTCCAGCGTGCGCAGGAACCCGGCGTTGGCCTCGGCCAGGATCTGCGGCTCGTCCATGGTGAGCAGTTCCCGCCCGCGCATGACGATCTGGCCGTCCACGATCGTGGTGTCCACCGCGCTGCCGTTGGCCGAGAACACCAGGTGGGAGTAGATGTGCGCCTTGTCGCCCGGCATCAGGGGGGTGAACATCGGGTTGGCCGTGTCGACCAGGATCACGTCGGCCTTATGCCCCGGGGTGAGCTGCCCGGTGTCATGGTGCAGCGCCGCGGACCCGTTGCGGGTGGCCATCGCGACCACGGCAGGGGCCTGCATCAGGCTGGCGTCCACCCGCTGGGCGCGGTGCATGAGCGAGGCGAACTTCATCACCTCGAACGCATCCCGGCTGTTGTTGCACTCCGCGGCGTCGTGCCCGAGGCCCACGTTGATCCCGGCGGCCAGCATCTCCGGGAGCCGGGCGATCCCGTTGCCCAGCTTCGCGTTGGAGCTGGGGTTGTGCGAGATCTGGGTGCCGGTCTCGCGCATCAGCGCGATCTCGGTGTCCGACAGCCACACGCAGTGCGCGGCCACGCAGTCCGGGCCGAGCAGCCCGGCGTCGTAGGCCACCTCGGTCGGCCGCCGGCCGAACCGCTCCCTGGAGTTCTCCACCTCGGTCAGCGACTCGTTCAGGTGGATGTGGATGCCGGTGCCCAGCTCGCCGGCGAGCTGGCGGGCGTCGCGGAGCAGTTCGGGGGAGGCCAGCGGCAGCCACTCGATCCCGACGTACACCTCGATCCGGCCGCCGCCGAGCCCGTGCACGGCGTCGTAGGCGTCCTTGTTGTCCTGGAGGGTGTCCAGGTTGTGCTCGGGCAGGGCCACGTCGTTGGACAGCACGGCCCGGATGCCGATGTCGTGCGCGGCCCGGCCCAGGTCGGGCAGCCGGCGGTACATGTCGTTGACCGTGGTGACCCCGCACTTGATCGACTCGAGGTAGCTGGCCGCCGCGGACCAGTAGGCCGCGTCGGCGTCCAGGGTGCGGATGAACGGGTACCAGCAGGCGTCCAGGTACTCCCACAGCGGCAGGTGGTCGCTGAAGCCCTTGGCGATCGCCGTGTGGTAGTGCAGGTCGACCAGGCCGGGCATGACGATCATGCCGGACGCGTCGATGACCTGGTCACCGTCGCCGGGTGCCCCGGGGTAGGGGCCTTCGCCGGCCGCCGCGATCCGGTCGCCGTCCAGCACGAGGTGCCCGCCGAAGTGCACGTCGTCGGCGTCGTTGAGGGTCAGCACCGTGCCGCCGGTGATGATGATCTTGCTCATGGCCGCGTTCTCCCCCGGTCGTTGCTGAACAGGTCAGTAGTCGATGGCCGCGACGATGCGCTGCAGGGCCAGGTTGGCCTGGGCCAGGACGGTCTCCTCGTCCACGGTGAGCAGTTCCCGCCCGCGCATGAGGATCTTCCCGTCCACGATCGTGGTGTCCACCGCGCTGCCGTCCGCCGCGAACACCAGGTGGGAGTACAGCTGGGCCGGGTCGCCCGGCAGCATCGGCGTGAACATGGCGCTGCGGGTGTCCACCAGGATCACGTCGGCCTTCCTGCCCGCGGACAGCTCTCCGGTCTCGTGGCCCAGCGCGGCCGCGCCGTTGCGGGTCGCCATCCGCACCACGTCCGGGGCCTGGAGCAGGCTGGCGTCGCCCCGGTAGGCACGGTGGATCAGCGACGCGAACTTCATCACGTCGAACAGGTCGCAGCTGTTGCTGGATTCGGCCGCGTCGTGGCCCAGCCCGACGTTCAGCCCGGCGGCGAGCATCTCAGGCAGCCGGGCGACCCCGTTGCCGAGCTTGGCGTTGGAGCTGGGGTTGTGCGAGATGTGCGTGCCGGTCTCGCGCATCAGCCCGATCTCGTGGTCGGTGAGCCACACGCAGTGCGCGGCCACGCAGTCCGGGCCGAGCAGGCCGGCGTCGTAGGCCACCTCGGTGGGCCGGCGGCCGAACCGCGCCCGGGAGTTCTCCACCTCGCCCAGGGACTCGTTGAGGTGCACGTGGATGCCGGTGCCCAGGTCGCCGGCGAGCTGACGGGCGTCCCTGAGCAGTTCCGGGGACGCGAGCGGCAGCCACTCGATGCCCACCCACACCTGCACCCGGCCGTCACCCAGGCCGTGCACGGCGTCGTAGGAGTCCTTGTTGTCCTGCAGCGTGTCCAGTTCGTGCTCGGGCAGGGCCACGTCGTTGGACAGCACGGCCCGGATGCCGATCTCCCCGGCGGCCCGGCCCAGCGCGCCGAGCTGGCGGTACATGTCGTTGACCGTGGTCACGCCGCACTTGATGGACTCCGCGTAGCTATTGAGCGCGGCCCAGTACGCGGTCTCCGGGTCCAGGGCCCGGATCGAGGGGTACCAGAACTGCTCCAGCGACTCCAGCAGCGGCAGGTGATCACAGAAGCCCTTGCCGACCGCGGTGTGGTAATGCAGGTCCACCATTCCCGGCATGACGACCATCTCGGACGCGTCGATCACCTGCGCACCCGGCGGGACCTCGCCGGGATAGGAGCCCTGCCCGACCGCGGCGATCCGGTCCCCGTCGATGACCACGTGGCCCGGGACGTGCACGGTGCCGAAGTCGTCCACGGTCAGCACCGTGCCGCCCTGGATGATGATCATGCGGGTTCCTTCCTGGCTGGCCTGGGGCTCACCGGTGTCACGTCAGCGCCGCCTCGGCCGCCACGCAGTCCGCAAACGCTCTTATCGTGGCCATCCGGGCCGCACCGAGCGGGAACACGGTGACCGAGTCGACGCCCAGGCCGGCCAGGTCACGCAGGTGCTGGCGCGCCTCGTCCCGGCCGCCGGCCAGCGCCATCCGCTTGACGAACTCGACCGGGAGCGCCTCCGCGGCCCGGGCCGCTTCCTGGAACTCGCCTCCGGCGTAGCTGGCGCGGACCTGGTCGACGATGTCCTGGGACAGGCCGGCCAGCCGGCAGTGGACCGGCGCGGTCTGCGGGAACCAGGCGGCGATCGTGCGGGCTGCGGCGATGGCCGCCTCCTCGTCCTCATCGATGGCCCCGTAGGCGAACACCGTCACCGGCGGCCGCTGCATGCGCCCGGCCGCCTCGGCGCCGCGCTCGATGTGCTCCAGGGCGAACGAGATCCCGTCCGGGTGCAGCCCGGCCAGCAGGATGACCCCGTCAGCGACCCGCCCGGCGAGCTCGAGCGTGCGGGGGCCGGTCGCGGACACCCATACCGGGATGCCGGTCCCGGGCGGGAAGCGGTAGTGCGCGTCATGCAGGGCGAACCCCGGCCCGTCAGCCTCGACGGTCGCGCCGCTCCACAGGCCGCGGATGGCCGCGATGGACGCTTCGAGCGTGGCCAGCCTGGCGGGCGTGTAGCCGAGCGACAGCAGCGGCCGGTCGCCCGCGCCGATGCCCAGGACGGCCCGGCCGCCGGAGATCTCGGCCAGGGTGGCGGCTGCGACCGCGGTGACCGCGGGGTGGCGGGTCACCGGGTTGGTGACGGCGGTGCCGATCATCATCCGGGACGTCACCCGGGCCGCGAGCGTGAGGTAGGCCCAGCAGTTGCGCGAGTGCAGCGAGGAGTCGGTCAGCCAGAGATTGTCGTACCCGAGGGTCTCGATCTCCGTGACCATTTCCTCGAAGTCGGCAGGCGGGTCCACGCCTTGCAGGGTTACTCCGGTCCGCACCGTCCTCACCACTCCTGTCCGTCCAGCCGGGCGACCGTGGCGGCCAGGGCCGCCAGGCCGGCCGCCACGGGCTCGGCGTCGATCCACTCCTGCTCGGTGTGGGTGCCCTCGCCGGTGGTGATGCCGAGGGTCACGGCCGGGATGCCGCGGGGGTACGCGGCGTTGGCGTCGGTGCTGGCCGCGGTGAGCCGGGGCGGGATCCCCGCCTCGCGCAGCACGCGTGCGGCCACTGTAGCGAGCGGGTGATCCGGGTCGAGCTGCCCGGCGGGCCGTTCCCCGATCTCGTCCACGCGGACGCTGAGTGGCACAGCCGGGTCCTCCAGCACGGCCCGGGCGGCGGCCCGCAGCGCGGCGAGGGCCCCGGGGTCGCCGCTGCGCAGGTTGACCAGGAACCCGGCGCGCCGGGCCCGTGAGTTGACCGACTCGCCGCCCTCGATCAGCCCCACGTTCACGGTGGCCTTCGGCAGCGCGGCCTGCGGCGCGCTGGGCTGCGCCGGGCTGGGCTGCGGCTGGGCCAGCGCGGTGAGCCCGGTGATGAGGCGGGCCGCCTCGTGGACCGCGCTGGGCTGGCCAGCCTCCTCCCACGCGTGCCCGCCCGGTCCGGTGACCGTGACCCGCCACCGGGTCGAGCCCACGCCGGTCACGTTCACCCGGCCCAGGTAGTTGCCTTCCAGCGCGATGACCGCGCGCACCGGGCCGGGCGGGTCGTCGAGCAGGGCCCGGGCGCCGGCCAGGTTGCCGAGACCCTCCTCGCCGGTGGTGGCCACGATCCACACCGGATGCCGGAGCCGGCTGGGCAGCAGGGCGTCCAGGGCGCCGAGCGCGCAGACCGCGACGGTGTTGTCGCCCACTCCCGGCCCGGTGAGCCGCCCGTCGTGGCGCACCACCGCGTGGGTGACCTCCGGGCCGAACACGGTGTCCAGGTGGGCGCACAGGAGTACCGCAGGCCGGCCTGGGTTCCCGGCGCGCAGCCGGGCCCGGACGTTGCCGGCGGCGTCGACGGCCACGCCGGCCAGCCCGTCGGCCCACCACCAGTCCCGGACGACCGCGGCGCGCTGCTGCTCGCGGCGGGTTGGCGCCGGGATCGCGCACAGCGCGATGGTCCGGTCGAGGACCAGCCGGGCCAGCTCGCGCGTGCCCCGCTGGCTGGTCCCCGGCAGGCGCGGGCGGAAGGTGGTCATCCGGTCACGATCCCGCGGGCCATGAGATCCCCGATCTCGGTACTGGTCAGCCCGGCCTCGGCCAGGATCTCGGCGGTGTGCTGGCCGAGGCCGGGCGCGCCGCGCGAGTAGCCGAGGGTCCCGCCGCCAGCGGCGGAGGGGCCGGCGGCGCCGGCGGGCTCGTCAGGGGGCATCGTCACCGAGAACGGCGGGCGGACCGTTTGGTATCCGTAGCCGTCCGGGGTGCGGGCCGGCTGGCGGATCTGGAGGGCATCGCCCTGCGCCGAGGTCAGCGCGGCGGCGGGCGGGAGCACGGGGGAAGCCGGGATCCCGGCGCCGTCCAGGGCCTGCTGCCAGTGCCCGGCGCTCTCCCGGGCGAGGACCCGCTCGATCTCGGCGGTCAGGGCGGCGCGGTGCCGCAGCCGGTCGGCGTTGGTGGCGAAGCGCGGGTCTGCAGCCCAGTCGGCGCGGCCCAGCACACCGCACAGTTTGCGCCACAGCGGCTCGCTGCCTGCCCCGGCGAGGGCGAGGGACCCGTCCCGGCAGCGGAACACCCCGTACGGGGCGAACTGGGGCGAGTCGTTGCCGAGCGGGCCCGGTGAGGTGCCGGTCTCCAGGATGTCCGCCGCGGAGCTGGTGAAGCAGCTCAGCGCGAACTCCAGCAGCGACGAGGTCACCGTGCGGCCGAGCCCGTCGGCGGTGCGGGCGAACAGCGCCGCGAGGATGGCCGTCGCGGCACTCATCCCGGACCCGATGTCGAGGACCGGCGCGCCGACCTTGACCGGGCCGCCCGCCTCGTTGCCGGTGACCGCCATGATGCCGCCGGCCGCCTGCAGAATCAGGTCGAAGCCGCCGCGGGCCGCGTCCGGGCCGGTCTGGCCGAACCCGGAAATCGACGCGTACACCAGCCGCGGGTTGAGCGTGTGCAGGTGGCCCGGGCCGAGGCCGGCGCGCTCCAGCGACCCGGGCCGGGCGTTCTCCACGAACACGTCGCTGGCCCGGGCCAGCGTGCGGACCAGCCCGGTACCGTCCGGCGCGGCCAGGTCGACCGCGATGCTCCGCTTGCCGGTGTTCAGCGAGGCGAACAGGCCGCTCAGGCTGCCCACCGTGACCGCGCCCTGGGCGCGGTACGGATCGCCGCCGGGCAGCCCTTCCACCTTGATCACGTCAGCCCCGAGCGCGTCCAGCACCATCGTGCAGTACGCACCGGACACGAACCGGGTCAGGTCGAGCACCCGGATCCCGGCCAGTGGTTTCCCCGCGGGCGGCGTCACCATGGGGCCGGCTCCCGGTGCTCGCCGAACTCGGCGCGGAGCACGTCGGTGATCTCGCCCACGGTGCAGCCCGCCCGGGCCGCGTCCAGGAAAGCGGGCATGGTGCTGGCGCCCGCCGTCACCACGTCCTTGAGCTGGGCCAGCGCGCGGGCGGCCGGGGCGGGGTCCCGGGTGGCCAGCCGCTGCGCGAGCCGGGCCCGCTGGCCGTCTCCCGCCGCGGAGTCCACCTCGAACAGCCGGGGCGGGTGATCCTCGCCGTCCCCGGTGAACCGGTTGACCCCGACCTTGACCTTCTCCCCGGATGCCGTGGCCAGCTCGGTGCGGTAGGCGGCCTCCGCGATCCAGCGCTGCGGCACCCCCTGCTCGAGCAGGTGCACGTATCCGCCGCCCGCGTCCACCTCCTGCACCAGGGCGAGCGCCCGGGCGCGCAGCTCGCTGGTCAGCGACTCCACGAAGTACGAGCCGGCCAGCGGGTCCACGGTCCTGGTCACCCCGGACTCGTGGGCGATGATCTGCTGGGTGCGCAGGGCCAGCCGGACCGACTCCTCGGTGGGGATCTCCAGTGCCTCGTCGTAGCCCATCACGTGGATGGACTGGGCGCCGCCCAGCACCGCGGCCAGGCATTGCAGGGCCGAGCGCACCACGTTGTTCAGCGGCTGCTGGGCGGTGAGCGTGGCCCCGGAGCAGCCGGAGAAGAAGCGCAGCCGGCCCGAGTGCGGGTTGGCCGCACCGAACCGCTGGGTGGCGATCTCATACCACAGGCCGCGTGCCGCGCGGGCCTTGGCCGCCTCCTCGAACAGGTCCAGCTGGCTGGAGAAGTGGAAGGACAGCCGCGGCGCGAACGCGTCGAACGCCAGCCCGCGGGCGGTGAAGTGCTCGGCGTAGGCGATGGCCGCGGCCATGGTCAGCCCGATCTCCTGGACGGCGTCGCAGCCCGCCTCCCGGGCGTGATACCCGGTGATCGAGATGGGGTTGAAACGCGGCAGTTCCCGGGCGCAGTACTCGACCACGTCGCCGGCCAGCCGGAGTGAGGGCTGCGGCGGGAACACGTAGAGCTTGCGGGCCAGAAACTCCTTGAGGATGTCGTTCTGCAGCGTGCCCGCCAGCCGGGCCGGGTCTGCCCCGCGCCGCTCCGCGGCCACGATGTAGAAGGCCAGGATGATCGGGGCGGTCGCGTTGATGGTGAAGTTGACCGACAGGTCCTCCAGCGGCAGGCCGTCGAACACGGCGGCCATGTCGTCCACGGTGTCGATGGCCACCCCGACCCGGCCCACCTCGTGGCTGGCCAGCTCGTGCGAGGAGTCATAGCCCAGCTGGGTGGGCAGGTCGAAAGCGACCGACAGCGCGGTCTGGCCCTGGCCGAGCAGGTACCGGAAGCGGCTGTTGGTGTCGGCGGCGGAGCCGAACCCGGCGTACTGGCGCATGGTCCACAGCCGCTCGCGGTACATCGACGCGTACGGGCCGCGGATGTACGGGGGCTCGCCAGGGCGGCCCGGCGGCGGGCCGGGTTCGCCCGGCGGCCCGTACCAGGGCTCGACCGGGATGCCCGAGTCGGTGGTGATCATCGGCTGCCGTCCAGGGCCATCACGCCCGCGACGACATCCTCGATCGGCGTGCCCACGCCGTAGACGGCGCGCACGCCCAGGCCGGTGAGGGCCGGGACGTCCTGGGCCGGGATCGTGCCGCCGACGACCAGCGGGACGTCGCCCACCCCCGCCGCCTGCTGCGCCTCGCGGATCTGGCGGGCCAGCGGGATGTGCACACCGGACAGGACCGAGATGCCGATCACGTCGGCGTCCTCGGCCCGGGCCGCCGCCACGATCTGGACGGCGGTCTGGCGCAGCCCCAGGTAGATGACCTCGGCACCGGCGTCGCGCAGCGCCATCGCGACCACCTTCACGCCCCGGTCGTGGCCGTCGAGGCCGGGTTTGGCCAGCACGACCCTCATTGATCGGCCCGGGCCAGCGCGAGAGCGGTGAAGGCGGCGTAAACCTGGGTGGCCTCGATGATGTCGGCCACGCTCAGGTGCTCATCCGGGCAGTACACCGGCTCACCACCGGGCCCGAAGATGACCGTCGGCACCTTCGCGCCGAAGCTGGCCGTGTCGCCCAGCCAGCCGGCCACGCCGAGCCCGGGCTCGGCCGCCCGCCGGGCCGGGCTGCCTGCGGCGGGGGTCATCCCCGGCGGGGCCGCCTCGCGCGGCCGGGCCCGGACCGACCGGACCGCGTCGCGCATGTGCCGGACGACCTCGTCGTCCGGCCCGGCCAGGTAGCCGTCCTTGACGTCGGCCACGACCACCTCAGCCCGCAGCCGCGGGTCCCGCTGCCGGGCCCGCTCGAGGCAGCGGTCCACCTCGGCGCGCACCTCGGCCACGCTGACCCCGGGCTGCGGGCGGCAGTCCACCCTGATCACGCACTCGTCGGGGATCATCGACGGGCCGCCGGGCGGCAGGCCCCCGTAGACACGGCCGGGCACCACGAACGTCTCCGGGCCGAACAGGCCGCGGACCCAGTCCTCCAGCTCGGGCGTGAAGCGCGAGGCGTCCAGCTCGAGGATCGCGTGCGCGGCGAGCACGTTCGCGTTGACGGCCAGCGGCTTGTGGCAGGTGTGCGCCGGCAGGCCGAGGAGCGTGACGTCGAAGTAGTAGCGGCCACGGTGGCCGAGGAAGATCTCGTTGTCGGACAGCTCGCCGAGCACCGCCATGTCGGCCGGGTTGCTGTCGAAGTAGGCGATGGAGCCCAGCTGGTCGCCCATGTGGTCGGCCACCGCGGCCATCGCCACCGTGCCGGACACGTCCGCCCCGCTGTCACGCAGCGCCTCCATGGCCACGATCTCGCAGGCCAGCGCGGCCTTCATGTCCATGATCCCGTGACCGTAGATGCTGCCGTCGATCAGCTCACCCGAGAACGGGGTGGTCACGGTCCAGCCGTGCGACACCGGCTTGGTGTCCAGGTGGCCGGTGAGCACGACCCGGGGGCCGGCGCCGAAGGACAGCTCGCCCAGCGCGTTCGGCCGGCCAGGCAGTACCGGCTGGAGGCTGGTGGCCTCGAACCCGGATGCCGTCATCACCGAGTGCAGGAAGCCGGCCAGCTCGCCCTCCTCGCCCAGCACGCTCGGAATGCGGCACACCTGCTGGACCAGGTCGATCAGCCGGTGGGTGTCCACCGCAGCGGCGGCGCGGGCGCTGAGCTGTTCCGGAGTCGGCACGAACGTCCTCACTGGTTGCATAAAAATAAGATCTCAGATCTTATGATCGCCCAAGTTTAGGCTCGGCCAGTACCGCTGGCAAGGGTCCCCGGCCGGGCGTCGCGGGCCTTCGATGCAGGGGCCGCCGCGGCCCTCCGCCCCCCGGCATCCAAGCCAGCCAGCAGGGTCGCGCCCGGCCCCCGCGGCCCGGCCCGGCTGGGGGCACCAACGCGCGGGAAGGCCAAGATATAAGATCTGGGCTGCCTTTAGCCGGGAGAGCCGGCGCCGCAATGCGAATTTTACCGACGGCAATACGGGCTTAACCGGAGGCAGTCCGGGGGGATCCGGCCGCCCCGGGCGCGGCCCTTGACGCGTTCCGAGCGGGTGTGCTTCAGTGCAGATCTCAGATCTGGGGCCATCTGATCCAGCTGCCCCGGGAGGCCGGCCCCTGAAAGGCACAGCATGACTTCCGCAGCGGCGAACACGGCGCAGGCATCCGCCCGGGCCGGCTGGACTGGGCGGCTGTGGGCCGGGATCGCCGGGACCTACGCGGCGATCCTGGAGCATCCCTTCATCCAGGGGCTGACCTCCGGGGACCTGCCCCCGGAGGCCTTTTTCTACTACATCTCGCAAGACGACCACTACGTCCACGAGTTCGTCCGGGCGGTCGGCCTGGTCGGGGTGAAGGCGCCCACCGCCGGGGCGGCCCGCGTGCTCACCCGGCACGCTGCGAGCGGCCTGGCCGCCGAGGCCACGCTGCATCAGGAGCTGGTCACCGATCTGGGCGGCGACCCGGCCGCGCTGGCCCTGGTCGAGCCGGGCCCGACCACCCAGGCTTACACGAGCTACGTGCTCGCCTCGGTGTTCCGCGGCGGGTTCGCGGAAGGCCTGGCCGCGGTGCTGCCGTGCATCTGGATCTACGGTGAGGTCGGCCGCCACCTGCACGAGCAGGGCTCACCCAACCCGGTCTACCAGCGCTGGATCGACACCTACGCCGGCCCCGAGTACGCCGGCGAGATGGCCGAGGTCCTCGAACTCGCCGACCAGGCCGGCCGTGACCTGCCCGGCGACCAGGAGGAGCGGGCCCGGGCGCACTTCGCGACCGGGGCCCGCTACGAATGGATGTTCTGGGACGCGGCCTGGCGCCGCGAGTCCTGGCCGGTCTGACGCCGTCCTCCGGCTTACCCTCAGGATCAGCCAGCCGCCGCGAACGCCCGGGGGACGCGGATCCGGCGGGGACGCGGGGCCAGGTATCCGGTGATCTCGCCGAGGGCGGCTTCGGCGGAGGTGCCGTCAGTGCCGAACACGGCCAGGCCGAATTCCGATTTAGCCGCCAGGGCGCTCATGGAGTACGGCGCGATCACCAGGCCCCGGGACTCCCGGCCGAAGAAGCCCTGACGCAGCAGGCAGTCGCGCAGCTGGGCATATGCCGTTATCGAGTTGCTCACCGGCAGGGAGTGCACCACCACCGCCGACACGGCCTTCTCGTATCCCTGGCCGAACAGGGAGATGCACATGTCCGACAGGATTCCGCCCAGGCCGCGCCTCGGGTTTATCTCCAGCGGGAACAGGGTGCCGTCGGGCTCACGGTAGAGGAAATCAACATTCAGCGGGCCGCGGTACCCGCCCGCCGCGGTGGCCTCACCGATGGCCTCGCCCGCTTTCCGGACCTTCGCGGCGCAGTCATCGGGCATCGCCCCGACGCCCAGGGATGAGCCCATGTAGAACTTCCCGGCGTGCAGGAAATGCCGCCCGGCGCACAGCGTGTAAGTCCTGCCGTCGTCCTGGACCATCGCGTTGTAGGAGACCGCGAGGATATCCCCGGCCGATCCGAGGAACTCCTCGACGAGCAGTTCGCCATCGTAGCCATCCGGGAGAATCCTGCCGACCGAGTTCGGCAGTTCATTAGGGCATGGTACGGAAAGCGCGTAAATATATGGGCTGACCGGGGCATGTTCCCGCTGGCCGGCTGCGCTGGGGCAAGCCCTGGCGCGTAGGGTCACAGGTGCGGGCTGGACGAGCTGACAGGAGTACCGTGCGCCACGTTTCACTGGGCGGCCTCACCGTCTCGGCACAGGGCCTTGGGTGCATGGGCATGAGCGAGTGGTACGGCGAGGCCGACTGGGACGAGTCGATCGCCACCATCCACCGTGCCCTGGACCTCGGCGTGACCTTCATCGACACGGCGGATGTCTACGGCGCCGGGCATAACGAGGTCCTCGTGGGCCGGGCCCTGGCGGGCCGCCGCGAAAGAGCCCAGCTCGCGACCAAGTTCGGCATCGACCGCTCCGGCGGCGACGACAAGCGCGTCATCCGCGGCGAGCGCGGGTACGTCAAGCGCGCCTGCGAATCCTCGCTTACCCGGCTGGGCGTGGACGTGATCGACCTGTACTACCTGCACCGCCCGCCGCAGACCGCGGGCATCGAGGAGACCGTCGGCGCCATGGCCGAGCTGGTCACCGAGGGCAAGGTGCGCTACCTCGGCCTCTCGGAGGTGGACAGCGCGCTGCTGCGCCGGGCCTGCGCGGTGCACCCGATCGCGGCGGTGCAAAGTGAGTACTCGCTGTGGGCGCGGGACCCGGAGACCACGGTCCTGGACGCGCTGCGCGAGCTGGGCGTGGGCCTGGTGCCGTACTCGCCGCTGGGCCGGGGCTTCCTGACCGGCACCGTCAACGTCGCCACCCTGGACGCCAGCGACTTCCGCAGCCATAACCCGCGCTTCACCGGCGAAGCAGGCCAGGCCAACCAGGCCATCGCGGACGCGGTCCGCGGGGTGGCGGAAGCCAAGGGCGTGGCCCCGGCGCAGGTGGCGCTGGCCTGGGTGTACGCACAGCAGGAGCGGCTCGGCGTGCCGGTGGTACCGATACCCGGCACCAAGCGGGTGAAGTGGCTGGAGCAGAACGTGGCCGCGCTCGACGTCACGCTCAGCGGCAGCGAGCTGGCGGTGCTGGACGCGCTGGGCGCGCAGGTCGCCGGCGCCCGCTACTGACCGCCCGGCGCGGCTGCCGCCGGCCTGGCATCCCGCCCGGCGGGCTCACGCGCCCGGCGGCTCGCCTACCCGCAGGACCAGCATGGTCAGGTCGTCCAGCAGCACCCCGGCGCAGAAGTCCAGCACCAGCCGGCGCATGCCGGCCACGATGTCGGCGGCCGGCTTGCCCGCCAGCGTGGACAGGCCGTCCGCGAGGGTCCCCTCGAAGTAGGCCTGGTCCGGGCTGCGCGCGTCGGTCAGCCCGTCGGTGCAGAAGAACAGGACGTCACCGCCCGCCAGCTCGAGCTCGTGGGTCACCGGCTCCGCGTCGGGGAAGATCCCGAGCGGGAGGCCGCCGCCCGCGAGGACCTGGGCGCGCCCGTCCGGCCGGACCAGCACCGGGCCGGGATGCCCGGCGCTGCCGAGCACGGCGTGCAGGCTGCTGCCGCTCCAGCTGAGGTGGGTGGTGCTGGCGGTGACGAAGCGGCTGCCGAATTCCTCGGCCAGCATGATCTCGTTCGCGCCGCGCAGAACCTCGGCGGGGTCGGCGTTCCAGTGCGCGAGGACGCGGATCGCGTGCCGGGCCACGGCGGTGACTGAGGCGGCGTCCTCGCCCTTGCCGCATACATCGCCGATGGCCACGCCCCAGCCAGCCGGGGTCGTGTGGACGTCGTAGAAGTCGCCGCCGACCGCCCGGCCCCGGGTCGGGGCCATGTGCGCTGACGCTATCTCCACCCCGGGCACGGCCCGCAGCACCGGCGGGATGAGGCTGGCCTGGAGGGCCTCGGCCGTCTCCGTGCGGCTGCGCAGCATCCGGCGTACCGACATGGCCAGCGCCAGCTGCTCGGCGATCTCCTCGACCAGGCCCACGTCGGCCAGGCTGAAGTAGCCGCGGGCCGGGTCCCGGGCCAGCGTCAGCACCCCGTGTATCTGCTCGGTGTCCGCCAGCGGCACGCTGAGCACCGACCCGGTGCCGAGCAGGGCCAGCAGCGGCACGCCGTCCGGCGCCGTGCCGAGCAGGCTGTTGTCCTCGGCGTGCGTCACCAGCAGCGTGCTGCCGGAGTCGCGGACCTGCGCGGGCAGGGATCCCGGCTCCGGGTTGACCGAGGCCATCGTCTGCGTCAGCGGCCCCGACTCGTGCTTGTCCGGCCCGGTGACGAAGTGGCGGCGGAGCAGCCCGCCCCGGTCCATGTCCACGATGACCCACGAGCCCAGCGCCTCAGAGAGCAGCCGCGCGCACCGCTGGAGGGTGACGGACTCGCTGAACGTGACGTTCTCCAGCAGCAGCCGGCTGGCCATCGTGGCCAGGTCCAGCCGCCGGGTCATGACCGTCACCACCGGATCGGGTCCAGCCTTCTGCGCGCCGCCCTGACCGGGGCCGGCGTGCCCTGGCTCAGGAGCGGGCGCAGCACCGGTCTTCGTGCCTGCCGCCCCGGCTGCTGGCCAGGCCCGGGCCGCGATGAGCAGCCAGTCGTCACCGCCGCGCACGCTCACCGGCCGCACGTCCAGCACGCAGCTGATCCGTCCCTTGGCCGTCAGCAGCTGGCAGTCCAGCTGCCGGCCGCCCTCGGTGCGGGCCGCCGCGGCCAGCAGCGAACGGACAGCCGGGCGGCCGGCCGGCTCGACCAGCGCGCTGAACGGCTTCCCGGTCGGATAACCACGGGCCGCCCCGAGCAGCGCGCCCGCGGCCGGGTTCGCGCGCCGCACGGTACCGTCCTGGCCGAGCACGAACAGCGGCACCGGCACCTGCTGGAACACCGCGTGCAGCAGGCGCCGCTCGGCATGCACGGATCCCGCTGCCCGCTCATCCTTGCCGCCCGCGGCGGGCTGGGCCTGCGCCGAGCCCAGCGCGTCGATCGCCCCATCCAGCTCGGCCAGGGCCGCGTCGAGCAGGGGCCGCAGATCCGCGCCGGGCATGGTGGCGGTCTGCTGCAGGGCCTCATGGCGGGCGCGCAGCTCCGCCACGCCGTCGCCGGCTGGCTGGCGGTCAGGGACGTCGGTCACAGGATGAGCCCAATCTGCGCAGGTGAGAATCCACGTTAGCGCTTGGCCCGGGGTACGTCGCCAGCCCGCCCGGACCGGGACGCCTGCCCGGACCGGGACGCCTGCCCGGACCGGGACGCCTGCCCGGGCCCGGATATCTTCCCGGCCTGGGCCACCCGCCCCGCCCGCGCGCCGATGATCGTCGCGGCCACCTCGGTCGTGCGCATGTTGTTGCGCTGCGACACCTGGCGCATCCGGTCGAGCGCCTCGTCGGCGCTGCAGCCGAGCGCGTGCATCAGGATGCCCTTGGCCTGGTCGACCAGGGAACGCGAATCGGCGGCGTCGCGCAGCTGGACCGCCGTCCGCTGCGCCTCGTCGTAGTCGGAGACGGCGGCCAGGGCCGCGCCGCCGAACGCCACCAGCAGCTCGGCCAGGGGAATCTGCGCCGCGTCCATCACTCCCGGCCGCGCGGCGAACAGGGACAGGGTGAACGAGTCCGGAGCGCCCCGGTAGGGCAGCGTGATCGAGGACCGCACGCCCAGGGCCAGGGCCGCAGCCGAGTACTCCGGCCACTGCTCGATGTCGAGGGTGTCCTCGCAGCTGACCGGGTCCCCTGTGGCCAGCGCGTCCAGGATCGGCCCGCGGCCGGCGCGGAGCTGAACCCAGATCAGCGCAGGCGGCTCCGGATGACTCGACGTCACCACCGCGGGCTCACCGTCACGCCACAACGCGACCGTGGCTGCCGAGCAGCCGTTTACCTGCTGGACCGCGAGCCCCGCCAGCCGGCGCAGCGAGCTGGGTTCGGACGACGCCGCCGTCGCCAGCAGGCCGGCCGCGCCGACCGCGAGATCCGAGCTGACCATGTTCCGCCTTCCGACAGGTGCATGCTAGTCGGCGGCGGACTCCTCGCCCGCGGCGCTGCCCTCCGGCGGGCTGCCCGCGGCAGCGGCTTCCTCGGCGGCGATGGCCAGCTCGACCGTGTCATACAGGGGCAGCCGGTCGGCCAGCCCCGTGATCCACAGGCTTTTCGTGTACCGGTAGCGCGCGCCCGCCAGGATGAGCGTCCCGCCCTCGGCCTTCAGCTTCTTCCAGTGCCCCACGACGACGGCGAGGGCGCTGGTGTCCATGAAGTCCACCTCGGCCAGGTCCAGGATGATCCGCTTGCTCACCGCCCGGGCCTGCTTCAGGCAGTCGTCGAACCGGCCGCTGGTCACGATATCGAGATCACCACGGATGGTGACGACCATGACGCCGCCGTGCTGCTCGGCTGACAGCCAGAGCCCTTCGGGTCCTTCCACGCTGCTCCCCCTGCAAACTCAGGCTAGGACTGGGAAGGTACACCTGCGATCGTAACCCGGCGCCATGCTTCTGCACATGAGCCGCATACCTGAGATTTGCCAGGGCAGATAGCAGCGCGTGCAGGGTAATGTTCGCTCCAGTAACGCGGCCCCGGCTGACCGGCGCGGCGGGATAAGGCACCGGCCCGGCCCCGTGCGATCTCCGCGGCCGCCCGCCGAAGCGCGCTAGGCGGCTGGGCATGGGGGTGGACGTGGCGGAGGCGGTGGCCGGTGACGGCTTCCTGCACTGCGCCCTCCTCTACCGTGGCGCCGCCGAATTCCGTGGCGCCGTCGAGAGGTATGTCCGCGGGGGACTGGCCCGCGCCGAGCCGGTGCTGATCGCCACCCCCCCGGGCAAGGTGAGCTGGCTCCGCCGGGATCCCAGGGGCACTGTGCCCGGGCTGGCCTTTACCGACATGACCGAGCTGGGGCGCAATCCGGCCCGGATCATCCCGGCCATCCGTACCTTCATGGACCGCCACCCCGGGCGGCGGATCCGCTACCTCAGCGAGCCGGTCTGGCCGGAGCGCTCGGCGGCCGAGCTACGCGAGGCCGCGCGGTACGAGGCGCTCATCAACACGGCGTTCTCCGGGACCCCGGCCACCATGGTGTGCCTGTATGACCGCGCAGGACTGGCGTCCTCGGTCCTGGACGACGCCGGCAGCACCCATCCGGCCCTGCTGTGCCACGGGGAGGAACAGGCCAGCGCCAGCTATCTCGGCCCGGACGGGCTGCCGCCCGGATGTGACCGCCCGCTGGCCCGGCCGCCCGCGACCGCGGAGCGCCTCAGTTACCAGCGCGACCTGCGGCCTGTGCGCGGCCTGGTAGGCCGGTGCGCGCGCAGCGCCAGGCTGCCCGCGCGGCGCATCACCGACCTGGTGCTGGCGGCCAGCGAGGTCGCGGCCAACACGCTGCGGCACACGAAGGCGGGCGGGACCGTGCACCTGTGGCATGACGAGGATGAGATCCTCTGCCTGATCCAGGACAGCGGCGTCATCGCCGACCGGCTGGCCGGCTACCGGGTGCCGGCCGGTGACGTGCCCGGCGGCAAGGGCCTGTGGCTCGTTAACCAGGTGTGCGATCTGGTCGAGGTGCGCAGCAGCACCGGCGGCACGGCGATCTGCCTGCACATGAGGCTGCGGTAAGTTGCGGAGATGCCGGTGATTGGCCTGATCGCGGTGACCGGGGGAGGCCGTGCGTCGGCGGAACGGCTGGCCGCCGCCTGGCCCGGGCAGACGCGCACCTACGACCTCCCGGCCCGGCAGGCGCTCGCCCGGGCCTGGGCCCAGTGCGACGGGCTGGTGTGCTTCCTCGCGGTCGGCGCCACTGTGCGGCTGATCGCCCCGCTGCTGAACAGCAAGTGGACCGACCCCGCCGTCGTCTGCGTGGACGAATCGGGCCGCCGGGCGGTCGCGGTGGTCGGGGGGCACGCGGCGGGCGCGAACGCGCTGGCCACCCGCGTCGCCGAGGTGTTCGGCGCGGACGCGGTGATCACCACGGCCACGGACGCGGTCAGCCTGCCGGGACTGGACACCCTGGGCTGGCCGACCGAGGGCGCGATCGGCACGGTCAGCCGGGCGCTGCTGGACGGTGAGCGGGTCCGGCTCGAATCGGCAGAGACCTGGCCGCTGCCCCCGCTGCCAGCCACCGTGGGAGACACGGGGGAGTACCGGATCCTGATTACCGACCGGGTCGCGGCCGCCGACCCCCGCACCGTGGTGCTGCGGCCCCCGTCCCTGGTGGTCGGGGTGCACCTGACGGGCGCCGCGGCCAGCTACGAGGCGGGTGCGGACGAGGTGCTGCGGCTCGCGGACGCGGCGCTGGGCGAGGCCGGGCTCTCCGCGGCCAGCGTCTCCGCCCTGGCCACGCTGCGCGAGGACGAGGCCGCCCGGCCGGGACTCACTGCCGCCGCACGGGAACGCGGCTGGCCGCTGGCCAGCTACCCGGCCGCACAGCTGGCCAGGCCGGGAGCGGGGGGCGGGGGCGTCGCCGCCCCGGCCCGGCTCAGCGTGTCCGAGGCGGTGGCCCTGACCGGCGCGGCTGAGCTGGTGGTGCCCGAGCGGGGGTCCCGCGACGCGGGCGTGGCGGTAGCCCGGATCCGGCCCCGCGGCCGGCTCGCCCTCGTCGGCACCGGGCCAGGACCCCGGGACCTGCTCACCCCCCGCGCGACCAGCGAGCTGCGCCGGGCCTCCGTGGTCGCCGGCTCCGGTGCCGTCCTGGAGCGGGTGGCTGACCTGCTCCGGGCCGGGACCGAGGTGATCCGCGCCGAACCGGGCGAGGATGAGATGCGCGGGCGCGAGGCGCTCGGGCGCGCCAGGCATGGCCGGGCGGTCGCGGTCGTGTTCGCGGCCGATCCTGGCCTGCACGCGCTGGCAGGCCTGCTCGAGAAGCTCGCCGGCGACGACGTCGACGTGCTCCGGGTCCCGGGCATCATCTCCGCCTGACCGGGTTCCCGCCAGCCCGGGCCAGCCAGCCCGGGCCAGCCAGCCCGGGCCGCGTCAGTTGCCCGCGGCGTTGGGGGCGGGCGGATCGTCGCCGACGATGATCCCGCCCCCCGCTGCCAGCTCAGGTAGCGGTAGGACAGGTTGATCAGCGTGTTGATCCGGTTCCGGCCGCCCAGCAGCGTGACCAGGTGCAGGGCCAGCCAGGCCAGCCAGGCGATGGTGCCGCGGAAGCGGATGCCGTGGTTGAGCTGGACCACGGCCGAGCGGCTGCCGATCGTGGCCATGGTCCCCTTGTCGTGGTAGCTGAACGGGACGGTGCCCTGCCCGTTCTCCAGCCGCCGGATCTGCTCCGCCGCGTGCCGGCCCATCTGGATGGCGGGCTGGGCGAGCTGCGGCAGCGGATGGCCCTCGGTCAGCGCGATGTCGCCGGTGGCGAAGATCCGCTCCTGGCCCTCCACGCGCAGATCCGGGCCGACCAGCAGCCGGCCGCCTTTGCCCTGCGGCAGGCCCCACTTGCCGGCCTCGGGCGGCCCGGCCACGCCGGCCGCCCACGCGGTCAGGTCGCTGGGGATCTCCTGCCCGCTGTCCAGGATGATCCGGTCCGCGGTGATCTCCTTGATCTTCGCGTTCAGGTGCAGGTCCACGCCGCGGTTGACCAGCTGCTGGCGCGCGTACTCCCGCAGCGGCGGCACATACGGTGCCAGCAGGTACGGCGCCATCTCCACCAGCCGGACGTGCACGCACCCCGGGTCGATGTCCGGGTACGACGCGGGCAGGCCGATGTTGCGCAACTCGGCCAGGGTGCCGGCCAGTTCCACGCCTGTCGCGCCGCCGCCCACGATCGTGACCGTGACGTCCCGGGCCCCCTCGAGGCTGAGCTGTTCCAGGCCGCCCAGGATGCGCTCGCGCATCGACACCGCGTCATGCAGTGTGTACAGGGCGTGGCTGTACTCAGCCGCCCCGGTGATCCCGTAGAAGCCGGCCGTCACCCCGGTGGCCAGGATGAGGTAGTCGTACTCCAGCTGCCTGCCGTCGGCGAACTCCGCGACCTGGGTGGCGGTGTCCACGCTGGCCAGGTCCCCGTGCCGGAACCGGGCGCCGTACTTGCGGGCGAAGCCGCGCAGCGGGTAGGCCACGTCGCTCGGGGCCAGCCCGGCCGTGGCCACCTGGTAGAGCAGCGGCTGGAATGTGCTGTAGATGTGCCGGTCCGCCAGGGTGACCCGGAAACCGCCGCGGGCCAGCCTGCTCACCGTGGACAGGCCCGCGAAGCCGGCCCCGACCACGAGGACCTTCGGACCGTCATGGGCTGATTTCACGGCATCCGGCCTACCCGCCGTGCGGCCGCCCAATCCGCCCGGTCAGCCGGTGGCCGCCCAGGCCGCCCCCCGCACCACGTCACGCATCAGGCCGCTGCGGCGGAACGTGTCACGCTGGAACGAGGCGCCGTTGCCGCGCCGGTGTACGTCAGCCACCAGCCCGGTCACCGCGGCGAGGTCACCCGCGTCGGCCAGCGCGTCCCTGACGTGCTCCAGCAGCAGCCCGATCACGGCGGGCGCCTGGCCCGGCTGCCCGGTCAGCGGGTTGACCAGGGGGCCCTCCAGGCCCGACCGGCTGGCGCGCCACGACGCGAGCCGGATCAGCTCGGGCCGCAGCCGCAGCGGCGCCGCGCCCTCCTGCCAGGCCCGGGCCTCGGTCTCCACCAGCGCCCGCACCAGCGCGGCGATCAGGACCGCGTCCTCGTGCCGGAGGCACACATCGGCGACCCGGACCTCGAGCGTGGGGTAGCGCCGCGACAATCGCGCGTCGAAATACACCATGCCCGTATCCAGCAGCGTCCCGGTCCGGATCATCTCATCCACGGTGGCCTGGTAGGCCTGCGCGGACCCGAACCACTCCGTCGGTCCCGAGCAGGGCCAGCGCCCCCAGGCCTGGTACCGGAAGCTCGAATAGGAACTGTCCACTCCCTGCCAGAACGGGGAGTTGGCGCTCAGCGCCAGCAGCGCGGCCAGCCAGGGCTGGATGCGGTCCAGCACGGCCACGCCTTCCTCGTCCGAGCCCACCTGGACGTGCACGTGACAGCCGCAGGTGAGCTGCTCCTGCGCGGTCAGCCCGAAGGCCTCGGCCATCCGCTGGTAGCGGGGCTTGCCGGCCGTCTCGGGCTCGACCGGGACCGGCGAGGTACCCAGGGCCGCGACCTGGACACCCACCCGCCCGGCGGCCTCGGCGGCCGCGCGGCGGGCCCGGCGCAGCTCGGCCTCCAGCTCGTCCAGCGTGGTGCAGGGCCGGGTGCTGGTCTCCACCTGCTGGAGCTGGAGCTCGTACTCGAGTTCCGGCCCCGGGCCGCCGTCTGGGCCGCCGTCTTCCGGGCCGCCGTCTTCCGGGCCGCCGTCTTCCGGGCCGGTGCCGGCGGCCTCGTCGCCTGCCGCCAGCACGGCGGCGGCCACGGCGCGGGGCCGGCCAGTGTCCGGCTCCACCAGCAGGAGCTCCTCTTCCACACCCACGCTGCGCACGTCCATCCGCCCAGCATGCCTGGTGATCTCCAGCCGTGCGGCAGCGGAAACGCGGATGTAATACAGGACCGGGGGGGTAACCATACGGTTGCTTCGGGTTTCGGGTACTTTTGCCGACCGGGGGCAGTTACCTGCCGAATGGGCGCTCCGTGCCGGACGCCTCGATTCTGGCACTCAGGAGAGGCTCCGGATGGGAAACAGGCGCGTCCGCGTCAGGTCGTGGTTTGCCGTCGTGGCCGCCCTGCTCATGGCCGCCCTGCTGGCCGCGTGCGCGTCGGCGGGCCCGGCGCCCCAGCCCGAGCACCGGAAGAAGGACCGGACGGCGTCGGTCAAGGAGGTCATGGGCGGCCCGAACGGCCGGTATGTGGTTCCCGAGGGGATCCACAAGATCAAGCATGTGATCATCATCATGCAGGAGAACCGCTCGTTCGACAGCTACTTCGGCACCTATCCCGGCGCGGACGGCATCCCGATGAAGAACGGGAGGCCCGCGGTGTGCGTGCCGGACCCGGGCGGCGGCTGCACCCGGCCCTACCATGACCGTGCGGACCGCAACGGCGGCGGCCCGCACGGCGAGGACAATGCGGTGGCCGACGTCAACGGCGGCCGGATGAACGGGTTCATCCGGCAGCGGGACGCGGCCCGGGCCTCCTGCCAGATCGCCAACGACCCCGCCTGTGCCGGGACCGGGAGCCCGGATGTGATGGGCTACCACACCGCGGCCGAGATCCCGAACTACTGGAAGTACGCCCAGAACTATGTGCTCCAGGATCACATGTTCGAGCCGGTGAAGTCCTGGTCGCTGCCGGACCACCTGTACATGGTGTCGGCGTGGTCGGCCAAGTGCCGGAACCGCTCGCCGATGAGCTGCGTCAACGACATCGTCGGCCCCTACGGGGTCAGCAAGTTCCAGAAGGCCGTGGACAGGGAGCTGGCCAAGGGCAAGACCAGCATCGACCTGGCCTGGACCGACATCACCTGGCTGCTGTACGCGCAGCACGTGAGCTGGCGGTATTACGTGCAGGCTGGCGTGCAGCCGGACTGCGACGACGACTCGGCCGAGACGTGCGCGGCCGTCAAGCAGAATGTGCAGACCCCGGGAATCTGGAATCCGCTGCCGCTGTTCGGCGACGTGCAGGCCGACCACCAGCTGGACAACATCCAGTCGCTGCGCAGTTACCGGCACGCAGCCAGGAAGGGCACCCTGCCCGCGGTCAGCTGGATCGTCCCGTCCGGCCCGGACAGCGACCACCCGCCCGCCAGCATCCACCGGGGGCAGGCCTATGTGACGGCGCTCATCAACGCCGCGATGAAGGGCCCGGACTGGAACTCGACCGCGATCTTCCTGTCCTGGGACGACTGGGGCGGCTTCTACGACCACGTGGTCCCGCCGGCGGTGGACCAGAACGGTTACGGCCTGCGGGTACCGGGCCTGGTCATCTCCCCGTACGCCCGGCGCGGCTATGTCGACCACCAGACGCTGAGCAGCGACGCCTACCTGAAGTTCATCGAGGACGATTTCCTCAGTGGTGCCCGGCTCAATCCGGCGACCGACGGCCGTCCCGATCCCCGGCCCGACGTCCGCGAGATCGCGCCGATCCTCGGCAACCTCATCCAGGACTTCAACTTCAGCCAGGCCCCGAGACCGCCCATGCTGCTGCCCACGAACCCGCCCACCGACTCGCTGACCATCCCCGCCTACTTCCTCGGCCAGCGATCATGCCGGGGCTGCACGAAGATCCTGTCGGGCGTCCCCGACGCAGCCGGCCCCGACGTGCCGAAGCAGGGACCGCCTTCGTGACCCCGCCGCCGCGCACCCGTTCCGGCGACTGACGCCGGGGCGCCCGGGCCGGCGGGCTACGCCGGCGGGCTACGCCGGCGGGGTCAGCTGGTCACGCTGGCGGCGCAGGAAGTCCTGCTCGGCCGCGTTGGCGGCACGGGCGAGGGCCGCATCGTAGGCGCCGGCCGCCTCGCCGGCCCGGCCCAGCCTGCGGAGCAGGTCAGCGCGGATCGCGTGGTAGACGTAGTAGCCATCGAGGCCCGGGCCCGCCGCTGCCCCCAGTTCGCCCACGACAGCGAGCGCGGCGGCCGGCCCGTCCACCTCGGCCAGCGCGACCGCCCGGTTCAGGGCCACCACCGGGCTCGGGGCCACGGCCAGCAGCTGGTCGTAGAGCCGGAGGATCTGCCCCCAGTCGGTGGCCCGGGCGCCGGTGGCGGCGGTGTCAGCGTGCACCGCGCTGATGGCCGCCTGGATCTGGTAGGGCCCCGGCTGGCCGCGGCGCAGGCACCGGCGCACCAGGGCCTGCCCCTCGGTGATGAGCCCGCTGTCCCAGCGGCCCCGGTCCTGGCCGGCCAGGAGCACCAGGCTCCCGTCGGGCGAGGTACGGGCCGCGCGCCGGGACTCGGTCAGCAGCATCAGCGCCAGCAGCCCGAGGACCTCCGCCTCGTCCGGCATCAGGGCGGCCAGCAGCCGGCCGAGGCGGATCGCCTCGGCGGACAGGCCGGGCCGGGTCAGCCGGTCACCGGAGCTCGCCGTGTAGCCCTCGTTGAAGATCAGGTACACCACGGCCAGCACGGCGGCCAGCCGCCCGGGCAGGTCGGCCTCGTCCGGCACCCGGTACGGGATCCGGGCGTCACGGATCTTGCCCTTGGCCCGGACCAGCCGCTGGGCCATGGCCGGCTCGGGCACCAGGAAGGCGTGCGCGATCTCCGCGGTGGTCAGCCCGCCGAGCAGCCGCAGCGTCAGCGCGATCTGGGCGGCCTGGCCGAGCGCAGGATGGCAGCAGGTGAACAGCAGCCGGAGCCGGTCATCGCGCACGGGACCCTCCTCGCCGGGGCCTGGTTCCCGGGCGGCGCGCAGCAGCGCGGCCTGGGCATGCCGGTCTGGCCGGGACGCGTCCCGGCGCAGCCGGTCGATGGCCAGGTTCCGGGCGGTGGTGATGATCCAGCCGGCCGGGCTGGGCGGCAGCCCGTCTGCGGGCCAGCGCGCCACGGCGCGGGCGAAGGCCTCCTGGACCGCGTCCTCGGCGATGTCGATATCGCCGAGCACGCGGACCAGGACCGACACCGCCCGCCCGTACTCATCCCGGAACACCTGCCCGATGTCCGGGCCAGGCACGGGGGGCTCAGCCTCCGTCGCTGACCCGCATCGGCCACACCTCGCAGGGCAGGGTGGTGATCTCGGCGATCCGCCGGCCCCACTCCAGCGCGGCGTCGAGGTCGGGCACGCTGATCACGGTGAACCCGCCCAGGTGCTCCTTGCCCTCGGCGAACGGGCCGTCGGTCGCGACCACGCCGCCACGCTCGGAGCGGACCACGGTGGCCGTGCTGGCCGGGTACAGCCCCCCGGTGAAGACCCAGGCCCCCGCGGTCTGCAGGTCCTGCCGCCACGACTCGACCTTCGCCATGATCGGGCCGAGCACCTCCGGAGGCGGCGGGTCACCATCGGGCTGGTACATGCTCAGCAGGTAGTGCGGCATTGCTTCCTCCTCGGTCAGGGCCGGCGCCGGCCGGCTTCTCACCGTTTACACGATCTGGGTGCGCCGAAATCGACACGCGCCCGGGAGAGATTCCCGGCAGTAGGCGAAAATAGGAGCCTATGCGGGCGGATCGGTGGGCCGCCCGCGTCCGAGCTGGGGGTTCCCATGCGGGAAACACTTCGCGTCGCCGTCGCTCAGCCGCTGTGCGTGCCGTACGACGTGACCCGGAACGCGATGGCGCACGCAGCCGCAGTGCGCGCTGCGGCGTCCCGGGTCGTGGTCTTCCCCGAGCTCTCGCTGACCGGCTACGAGCTGGGCGCGCCGGCCCTCACGGCCGCCGATCCGCGGCTGTGCCCGCTCACCGAGGCGTGCGCCGAGACCGGGTCGGTCGCCCTGGCGGGCGCGCCGGTGCCCGGCGAGGCCGGCCGCCCCCACATCGCGACGCTGGCCGTGGACGCGACCGGGATCAGCGTGGCCTACCGCAAGCTGTGGCTCGGCGAGGCCGAGGCCGGCCGGTTCGCCCCGGGCGACAAGCCCGCCGTGCTGGAGGTGGACGGCTGGCGGCTCGGCCTGGCCATCTGCAAGGACGTCAGCGTTCCCCAGCACCAGGCGGACACCGCTGCCCTCGGCATCGACGCGTATGTGGCCGGCACCGTGATGACCGCCGGCCAGCGCACCCTCCAGGAGGACCGGGCCAGCCGGATCGCGGGCAGCCTCGGCGTCTGGATCGCGATCGCCAGCTTCGCCGGCGCCACCGGCGGCGGCTACACCGAGTGCGCCGGCCGCTCCGGCCTCTGGTCGCCCGACGGCGTGCTGGCCGCCCGGGCGGGCACCGAGCCCGGCGGCATCGCGTCCGCACCGCTCGGCTGAGCCACCCGGCGCCCGTTCACGTCCGGATATCACCCCGCCACACCGCGCGTCCTTAGATGGCAAAGGGGTTAACAACAGATGGCAATATGCCGACAAAGGGCGAGATAGGGGGGCAAGCCTCTCGACAACGCCGATGGCGGGCCGGGACCCTGTGGCCGTGAGCAACGATCTGCTGCTGGCCCTGGTGGTCGTGACCGCGCTGTCCTTCGACTTCACCAACGGCTTCCATGACACCGGCAACGCGATGGCCACCTCGATCGCGACCGGGGCGCTCCCCCCGCGGGTGGCGGTCGGCCTCTCCGGCGTGCTCAACCTCGTCGGGGCGTTCCTCTCGCTGGCCGTCGCGGCCACGATCGCCAGCGGCCTGGTCGACACCGGTGTGGTCACCTTGCAGGTGGTGGCGGCCGGCCTGGCGGGCGGGATCACCTGGAACCTGCTGACCTGGTACCTCGGCATCCCGTCCAGCTCGTCGCACGCGCTTATCGGCGGGGTGATCGGCGCGACGCTCGCCGCGGCCGGCGGTCACGCGGTCCAGTGGCACGACCTGGTCTCCAAGGTCATCATCCCGGCCGGCCTGTCGCCGATCATCGCGATCCTCGTCGCGGGCACCGGCACCTGGCTGCTCTACCGGATCAGCCGCAGCATGACCGACCGGGCCCGCGGTCACGGCTTCCGGATCGGCCAGATCGGGTCGGCATCCATGGTGTCCCTCGCACACGGGACGAACGACGCGCAGAAGACCATGGGTGTCATCACGCTGGCCCTGATCGTGAACAAGTCGATCCCCAGCAACGCCACCACGCCGTTCTGGGTGGTCCTCACCTGCGGCCTGGCCATCAGCCTGGGCACCTACCTGGGTGGCTGGCGGGTGATCCGGACCCTGGGCAAGGGACTGGTCGAGATCGAGGCGCCCCAGGGCATGGCGGCCGAGTCCGCGTCGGCCGCGGTCATCCTGCTGTCCAGCAGCTTCGGCTACTCGCTGTCCACCACGCACGTCGCCACCGGGTCGATCATCGGCACCGGGCTCGGCAAGAAGGGCGCGCAGGTCCGGTGGGGCGTGGCCGGGCGGATGGCCACGGCCTGGCTGTTCACCCTGCCGTGCGCCGCGATCGTGGGGGCCGGCGCCGAGTACCTGGCCAAGGCCATCCACGGCAGCCCGGGTGTGATCGTCGTCCTCATCATCCTGGCGGCGATCGCGGGCACGATCTACTGGCGGTCCCGCAAGAGCAAGGTGGACCGCAACAACGTGAACGACGACTGGACCGGGTCGGTCGCACCGGCCGAGCCCGAGCACGCGGCCGCGGCCTGAGCGACGGAGAGAAATAGCATGTCTGCCTGGATCAACTTCTCAGCGCTCTGGAAGATCCTCGTGTTCGGCCTGATCGCCGGCGCGGGACTCCCAGCACTCTTCGCGATCGGCATGTTCGCGCTGTCCAAGGGCCCTAAGGCCCAGACGGCCGGCGGGGACTCGGACGTGGTCGTCGGCGGCAGCCCGGTAGGCCTGGCCGCCGCGGCGTTCTGCTTCCTGGTCGTGCTGGCCGCCATCGGCTGGGGTATCTATGAGATCTACCAGATCGGCCATCCCGCCCCGAAGTAAGCCCCTGACCAAGCCCGGGGCACGAACCGCCGGACGAGACGCCCACCCTGGCCTGCGGCCACCCATCGAGAGGGTTTGACACCATGGCGCTGCCGCCCTTCCTGAGCTCGATCATCGGCTGGTTGCGCGCGGGATACCCCGAAGGCGTTCCCGACGTCGACTACATCCCGCTGTTCGCGCTGCTCGGCAGTCAGCTGACCGATACCGAGGTCAGCGAGATCGCGGAAGAACTCGCCAGCGAGAGCGACCCCCAGTCTGCGGCCGCGATCCGCAAGGCCATCGGGGCCGTCACCCACGAGCAGGTGCTCGACTCCGACATCGCCCGGGTCAGGTCCCACCTGGCGGCCGGGGGCTGGCCGCTGGCCAAGCCGCACCACCTCTGAGCGCACCGCCCCTGAGCGCACCGGCCCTGAGCGCACTACCCGGGCGCCACTGCCTCACGCCACCGGCAGGCGCACCGTGAACGTGCTGCCGTGCTTCCCGTCGCTGCGCACGGTGATGGTGCCCCGGTGGGCATCGACGATCGCCCGGGAGATGGTCAGCCCGAGGCCACTGCCCGGGATCACCCGCCGGGTGGCACCCTCGGTGCGGTAGAACCGCTCGAAGATCCGCTCCTGGTCGGCGGCCGGGATGCCGATCCCGGTGTCGGTCACGCTGATCACCGCCTCGCCATCCTCCGCGGCCAGCCGCACCTGCACCCCGCCGCCTTCGGGGGTGAACTTCACCGCGTTGGCGATGAGGTTCCCGAGCAGCTGGGCGATGCGGATCGGGTCCACGGCGGCGTGCGGGACCGGGGCCGCGGACAGTTCCAGGCCGACGTGCTTGCGCTCGGCCTCCGGCCGCGCGTCCTCCACCGCCTGGGCGGCGAGGCGGGCCAGGTCGGTCTCGCGGAGCTCCAGCGCCAGCTGGCCGGACTGGAGCTTCGACAGGAACAGCAGATCGCCCACCAGGCGCAGCAGGCGCTCGGCATTCCGCTCGATGACCTCCGCGAAATGCTCGGTGTCCAGCCCTCTCGCCCGCTCGTCCCGCAGCAGCTGGATGTAGCCGATGATCGAGGTCAGCGGGGTCCGCAGCTCGTGGGAGACGAGGGCCACGAACTCGTCCTTCAGCCGGTCCAGCTCGCGCAGCCGCTCGTTCTGGGCGCCCAGGTCCCCGGCCTGCCAGGCCAGCGCGCTCTCGGCCCTGATCTGGGCGGTGATATCCCGCGAGATCCCGAATGTGCCGATGATCTCACCGTGGTCATCGCGCAGCGGCACCTTGGTCGTGGACACCCAGGTGTCCGCCCGGCCCTCAAAGGTCTCGCGTTCCACCTGGCCCACGATCGGCTCACCGGTGCGGATGATCTCCTGCTCGTCCGCGAACGCCGCGGCCGCGTGCTCCTCGGTGAACACGTCGAAATCGGTCTTGCCGGCCAGCTCCCCGGCGGCCCAGGCCGGGGCGACGGCCTCGATCCAGCCATCGCTGACGAACAGGAAGCGGCTCATCAGGTCCTTGAAGTAGATGCGCTCCTCGCTGCTGGCCAGCAGGTTGTTCAGGCAGATGAGCTTCAGCTCGCGCAGCGACTCACTGCCTGCAGGCCCAGGTGGTTGCGGCGTGATCTTGGCTATGGCGATCCCCCGAGCGATCGGCGCGTCACGTTGGGGCGGCCCGCCGTGGCGTCGCGTCCCCGCCCGGGCGCCGTTTTGCGGCACGACGGCAACTGGCCCCCGCGATCTGGTATATCCGCAGGTCGGGGGCGCTAAACGGGAAGAGCGCCAGCCCCGGCGGCCTGGCCGCTGCCTCGGGGGGACGACGACGGGGGCACTTTCACACGCAGATAACGAAAACCGCAGCGCGGCCAGGGTCAGGCCGGGGTGCCTGCCGTCCCGGGAGGGGGCACGCCGATGGGACTGGGGTAGGGGACGACCCGGGCACACGCCTGCGCGATAGGGGTCAGCGCCTGGACCAGGCGGGCCATGGCGGCGGGGTCCAGGCGGGCCCAGGGCCGGGCTGCGGCCAGGTCGGTGGCCTTCTCCACGGCCGCATGAGCCGCCCGGCCCTGGCCGGTGAGGGCGCCATCCGGGCCGATCCAGCCCCGGGCGGCCAGCCGCGCCTGCGCGCCGTCCCACTGCTCGTCGGTCCAGCCGCGGATGGGCTGCAGGTCCTCACGCCGCATGTCGAGCCCGCAGCGCAGCACGAGTACTTCGCAGCCGTCGATATCCGCGCTGGCGACGGCGGCGGAGTGCCCGTCGCCGCGATGCTCGCGCAGCAGCGTGGCCGCCTGCCAGAGCCGGCCCGCCGGGTCCTCCGTGACAGGCAGCGCGGCGTTGGCTGCCGCCAGGACCCGGCCTGCGCAGCCGAGTCCGCCGGCCGCCTTCCCGAGCAGGTCCGCGGCCGCGGCCACGTTGGCGTCCAGCCCGGCGAGCAGGGGCCGCAGCGCGCCGGCTGCCCCGGCCAGGCGGGCCCGCAGCGCCCCGGCGGGCGGGACGAGTTCCCACACGGCGGGAATCGCGCGGGCGACCATGGCCGGGGCAAAGTTGAAGAACGAGGCGCCGACGACCGCCGCGTCCGCGGGGCCGAGCGGAGCGGCCCGGCCCGCGAAATATCCCCGCCAGAACCCGCGCAGGCCTGCGTCCTCGAACGCCGAGCGCGCCTCGGGCGCGAAGTAGGTCACCGCGTGGACCGGCTCGAACAGGGTCCACATCGAGCGGGCCACGGCAGCGTGATCCGTGGCGGGGCCGGTCTCGTCGGGGCGGGTCACAGTCAGGTCACTGTATCCCGGGCCAGGAGGCGGGGACCAGGGCGGCCGGAAGCTCCAGAAGGAATGCCAGGCAGCGGTTAAGGAATGCCATTGCCAGGCTACTGCGCCAGTCCCGGGAGAAAAGGGGCCGCAATGGGCGCTCCCGCGGGGCAGCGGCGGGTGGTGTACTGGGACCGTGGTCGTGCCATTGGTCTTCCGGCATGGCGCCGCCGAGGTGGCGTTTACCGTCGCGGTCGCGGTCTGGGCGGTCTTCGAGTTCGTGATGCGGGTGCGCCCGGTGTGGCCGTTCGTGACGGGGATGATCCTGATCGCGGCCGGCATAGGGCTGCGTGCCTGGTCAACGTGACCCCCGGGCGCTTCTTCCAGTACTGGATAAAGGTCCAGCCGGGGCACCGGGATCGCGCTGGCCTGTGGCGACGTGTGGAGCCTGCTGGCCGTGGCGGTCCTGGGCGGGACGGGCCTGGCGGTCCGGATCCGCGCCGGGGAGCGCCAGCTGACCGAGTCGCTGGGGGAGGAGTACGAGGATTTCGCGGCGGCCCGCAAGAGGCTGGTGCCGGGGGTGTGGTGAGGTCCCAGGATTACCTGCGCGCTGACAGATCGTGACCGCGGCCGGGACGCGACCTTAGCCGCGGGCGGGTAACCCGGGTTACCGCGGCGCGCGGCCTGCAGCCGGCGGCCCGGCCGTGAGTAGAGCACCGTGCCCTGGGTAGCGGTTCACCGCAGCGGCTGGATCGGGCCGCGCGGGATGAAGGGACGCTGAGCATGTGGGTTTTCCTCTCCAGGCGGCTGCGGACCTGGCTGCTGCTGGCCGTCGCGCTGCCCCTGGCCCGGGTCTTCATTCATCGCCTGGCCCTGGCCGCCGCGCGCCGTGACGCATCAGCCCGTCCCGCCCGGCTGCTCCGGCACGCGGACTCGGCGGTGACCGCGGCATCCGGGCGGGCCTCACGCAGGGCCAGCCGCTGACAGAGCGGACGCCGGGCCCGGCCCGGCCGTGCTCCGAGGAGGACGTGTTGAGCTTCATGAACAAGATCCGGAACAGGGCCCGGGTGACCCGGGGGCGCGCCAAGCAGAAGGTCGGCCGCGCCACGAACAATCGCCGGCTGCAAGCTGAAGGCGTGGCTGACCGGATCGGCGGGAACACGCGGCAACTCGGCGAGAAGGTCAAGGACAGGGGCAAGGACCTGAAGGGCACGTTCAAGCGGTAAGGGCCGGGCCGCGCCGGCCTGCGGGCCTGAGTTTGGCCGTGCACAGCGGTGGGAGAAGTGTGCTTATGGACCCGGGACCGCCTGACCTGCCGGTCGATCCGGTGGACGTGCTCCGGCAGCGGCGCAGCGCGAAGTGGCAGGCCTATCCGGCCGACGTCCTGCCGCTGACCGTGGCCGAGATGGACTTCCCCCTGGCTGCCCCGATCGCGGCCTCGCTGCGCGAAGCGGTCGGGCGGTCAGACACGGGTTACGCGATGGCCGTGCCCGAGCTGGGCCGGGCCATCGCCTGTTTCGCGGCCAGCCGGTGGAAGTGGGAGGTCGACCCGGCCGCAGTGGCTGCGGTAACTGATGTCGGGGTCGGCGTGGTCGAACTGCTCCGGGTGCTCACGCGCCCGGGAGACGGCGTGGTGATCAGCCCGCCGGTCTACCCTCCGTTCTTCGACTGGGTCAGCGAGGCGGGGGGCCGCCTGCTGGAGGTGCCCCTGCGCCGTGACCCCGCTGGATGGCGGCTGGACCTTGCCGCGCTGGAGGCAGCGTTCGCTGCCCACCCAGCCGCCTACGTACTGTGCAACCCCCATAACCCCGTCGGGCGGGCGCACACCCCCGGCGAGCTTGCCGCGCTGGTCCGGCTGGCGCGGATGTACCGCGTCACCATCGTCAGCGACGAAATCCACGGGCCCCTGGTGCTGCCGGGCGCGACGTTCACCCCGCTGCTGACCGTGCCCGGTGCCGCGGAGATCGCCGTCAGCGTGATGTCGGCCAGCAAGGCGTGGAACCTGGCGGGCCTGAAATGCGCGGCCGTGGTCAGCGCCTCACCTGGCATGGCCGCGGTCGTGGACCGTTTCCCGCCCGACATCCGGTGGCGCATCGGGCACTTCGGCGTGATCGCCTCGGTCGCGGCGTTCACCGCTGGTGAGCCATGGCTCGACCAGGTCCTGGCCACCCTTGACCGGCGGCGGACGCTGCTCGCGGCCCTGCTGCGCGAACGCCTCCCCATGCTCGGCTGGCACCCGCCCGAGGCAACCTACCTGGCCTGGCTGGACTGCTCCGCCGTGGGCCCGGATGACCAGGCGCGGGAACGGTTCCTCGACCACGGCCGGGTGGCCCTTGAACCAGGGCTGAGGTTCGGGGCCATCGGCAGCGGCTACGCCCGGCTCAACTTCGCCACCAGCAGCGAGATTCTCGACCAGGCCACCCGCCGGATGGCGCAGTCCGTCCTCTGATCCTGTCCCCTGATGCCCGCCCTCCCAGGGGGCCGCGCCGGGCCCGGGTAAAGCCGGCCCGGGTAAATGAGTGGCCGGGCCGGGACATGATGGCTAGCGTGCCCGGATGGCCAGCGAGATGACAGGGGTGCGCGGGTTCAGCCCGCCGCTGCGCCTCCGGCCGCCGGGGCCGCAGGACGAGGCGCAGTTCCGGGCGGCATGCCGGGCGATGGCGCCGGACGGGTTCACGTTCGGCCTGGGCCTGGAGCCCGGGATGGCGTGGGACGCGTACCTGAAAACGCTTGAATGCCACCGGGCCGGCGTCAGCCTGCCCGCTGGCCTGGTCCCCGCGACCTTCCTGGTCGCCGACGTCGCCGGGGAGATCGTCGGCCGGTCATCCATCCGTCACGAACTCAACGACGTGCTGCTGCGCGAAGGCGGCCACATCGGTTACTGCGTCCTTCCCGCCTGCCGGCGCCGCGGCTACGCCACCGAGATACTCCGGCAGAGCCTGATCATCGCGCGGGCGGCCGGCATCGGCCGGGCCCTGGTGATCTGCGACGAGGGCAACGCGGGGTCCAGGGCGGTCATCGAGGCGTGCGGCGGCCAGCTCGAGTCGGTCGTGGAGATCTCCCCGGGCAGCCCCCGCAAACGCCGGTACTGGATCGGCTGAGCACTGCGCGGGCGGGCCGGGCGCGGCGGCCGGGCCTCCGGCTGCCAGGAGGGCCGGTCAGGTCTTCCGCGGTGGCGTCTCATCCGCGGCCAGGCCGAGTGACCGCATGGCCTTGCGGTAGGCGACGGCGACGGCGTCGAACTTCAGGTGCAGCTCGGCGGCCAGGTCGAAGGGCACCCGCTCAGGCCGCTGCGACTCGACGACCCGCTGGTCCTGGCCGAAAATAGTGTCCTCGAACTCCTGGATGACGGCGGCGTCCTGGCCGAGGTTGTAGTTGCGGCCGATGACGACATACCCCGCGCAGCGGTCGGTGCCGATGGGCTGGGAGGCGAAGAAGTAGACCATGCCGCGTTCCCCGCCCCAGCCCAGGCGCAGCGCGATGGTGTACGGCAGGTGCAGTTCGTAGCGGCTGCGCCGTTCGGGGGGGCCAGCCTGGTCGTTACCGAAGACCGGGAAGTCGTCGGAGTTGGGGGCCTCCGGCCGGACGACCTCGTAGTGCAGCACGTGTCCCTCGGTGCGGACTTCGTGGCGGGGTACAACCGGCCGGCCGGGGTCGCCCAGCAATCCCGGGTGGACCCAGGGGAAGTGCCCGAAGTCCGTGAAGTTCTCCACCTGACGGGCGGCGTCACAATTCCAGCGGTAGGGCCCCGCGCTGACCACGGCCCAGCTGCCGTCCTCCAGCTCAGGCACGTGCGGGAGCGCCCAGCGCGGCTCGCCCAGGGCGACCCACACCAGGCCGTAGCGTTCCTGGCAGCCGAACGCGCCGATCCGCGCCTTGGCCGGGACCTGGGACGGGTTCTGCAGCTGGGGTATGGCCGCGCAGCGCCCGTCCGCGCGATAACGCCAGCCGTGGTAGGGACAGACCAGCTCATCCCCGCTGACCCAGCCGAGTGAGAGTGCCGTGCCCCGGTGCACGCACAGATCCGAGTTGGCCCGCGGGCGGCCATCCGCGCCCCGCCAGAGCACCAGCGGCTCCCCGAGCAGGTCGGCGTGAGCCGGCTGGTCCGTGAGGTCGCGGCTGAACGCCACCGGGTGCCAGCACTCCCGCAGCGCGGCCGTATCAGCGAAAGCCGCAGGCGCGCTCACCGTGTCACGTCCCGCACGTCACCCTCCCACGCTTATCCTGCCCGGCCGTGCGCGCAGCGCCCGCAGTTCCCGGATGAACGCCGGCGGCGTCGATGGTGCCGGCGCCGGTGACCAGGTTGTACCCAGGTCTGGCCGGGCCGCCGCCGGCCGTGACGGTCTTGGCGAGGCTGGCGTGGCCGGCCAGGGGCATCAGGGCACGAATCCGGCCGCGGGGATACGCCGTCACTTTCTGCGGCCACCGCATTTCCCGCGGCAGGCCCGGGTGCCCGGGCAGGTGCAGTTGGGCTGGCATCCGTGCCGCCGGGTGTGCGAGGCGCATCACCTTTAGACGGCCGATTATCTGCCGCACGGGCCGTCCCAGGGCATGGGCCTGCGGCCAACGGCGCGCAAGCCTCCCGGCGGGGCCTGCCCCTTTGCGCCGCACCGGCAGAGGGGACCCGGGCACGGCCAGGCTCTGCCGATCTCCGGGTCCGGCTTCTCCGTTTCCGCCCGGTTCACGGCGAGGGTCTGCGGGTAGGGATTAGGACGCACCCGGCTGGTCCTGGCGGGTCCCGGGGAGTGCCGGCGGCGCATCACGCCACGATCACGATTCCCGCGCACCGAGTCCCATGCGCCACAGCAGTTCATAATTGGGCGGTCCGTGGCGTAAATCACCTGACTGCTCCTGGCGGCTTTTGCCAAAAGGTGGATCGGCGCAGTTCAGGGCCCTTTTTCCAGTCAAATCGCTGGTGGCGTTCCCAGCGAGGAACCTGGCCGCGTGGCCCGTTACCGGCCGGTTCTATTTGGCGTCTGCGCAAATCAGGGTTAACGTTACCGACGCATCAGCCGCCGATCACTGAATGGAGTCACGATGACTACGGAAGGTATCCGGGCAGTCATCGGCCAGTGAATCAGGCGGCCCCGGCCAGGCGTGTTGCAGCACGCGGCCGGGGCCTTTGCATGGCAACGAACCTCGGAGGTAACCCAGCCATGTCGATACTCAGTATTGCAGCCGGCGGGGCCGCGAAGACCTTGATCGCGGTCACGGTTTCGCTGCATCCAGGCGCGGCCCACCATCAGGGCCATCACGTGACCGTGCGCTCCGGCGACACGCTGAGCTCGATCAGCCAGCGTGAGTTCGGCAGCGCCACCAGCTGGCCCGCACTGTGGTGGGCTAACCGGCACGCCGTGCACAACCCGTCCATGATCCAGGCGGGCCAGCGGCTCCAGCTGCCCAGCTCGCACACGGTCAAGCCGTGGCTGACCCGGGCCGCCCTCGCGGCGATCCCGGTGGGGGTGGCCGCCCCGGCGGTCCCGGCGGTCCCGTCGGTCCCGTCGGCCGGCCCGGCCGCGGTCCCCAGTGCCGCGCCCGTGCAGCAGGCCTCATACACCGGCTCGGGCGGCTTCCAGAGCTGCGTGATCCAGGCCGAGAGCGGCGGGAACGCCTCGGCGGTCAACGGCTCCAGCGGCGCGGGCGGCCTCTACGGCTTCCTGCCGTCCACCTGGCAGTCGCTTGGCTATTCCGGGCTGCCGGAGAACGCGTCGGTCGCGGAGCAGAACGCCGCGTTCGCCAAGGAGTACTCGCAGTCGGGCAGTGCCGCCTGGTCTGCCTACGACGGCTGCTGAGCCAGCCGCCTGGGATGCCCCGGCCCGTGGACGGGCCGGGGCTCACCCCTTTCCGCGCCGCCGGGGCGGTCCCGCGCTGGCTGCGGGGGACCGGGCAGTCCACCGGCCGCGGCCGCTCCTGCCGGGTTGCGGCGAGCTGGGCGCCTACGCGAGCAGCCAGCCGGCCGCCAGTTCCAGCACCTCCGCGCGGCTGCGCGCACCATGATCTGCGGCCATGAAGTGATTGCCGATCAGCAGCGAGAACGCGAGCATGGACCGGGCCTCGACCTCGCCCGGGTCGGAGCAGAATGCGCCGAAGAGCTCCCGCAGGTAGTCCATCCGCCGGTTATCGACCCGGCGGAGGCGCCGGGCCACCGCCGGGTCGTGGCGTGACCAGGCGCGGACGGCGAGGTCGACCGGGAGCAGGTCCGCGCTGAACGTGAGCGCACCGGCCCGGCGCAGCCTGGCCCGCGCGTCACCGCCGCGGCGCTCGACGCGGTCGATCACCTCGTCAGTCGCCGCCCGCTCCCAGGTGTCGAGCAGCTCGGCCAGGAGCGCACCGCGATCCTCGAAGTGCCAGTAGAAGCCGCCGCGGGTAACGCCCAGCGATTTCGCGAGCGGCTCGATCCGGACGGCATCAGGGCCGCCGGCGGCCAGCGCCCGGAATCCTTCCTCGATCCACCGGCTGCGCGGGGTGCGGGTGGGTGCGGCCATCACCTGTCCTTCGCTCCGGGCCGGCTTGACGGTGCTGGCGGCGATGTTATTGTTCATCCATACAGTACTGTATGGATGAAGGGCCTGCCTCATGCGGCTTGCGGTCACCGAGCACACCTCCAGGCCATGGCGGATTCACGGGCTGGCCCGCGGTTTCCGGGTGGAAGACGTATGGGCCCTGCCGGTGGCCGGCCGCCGGGAGGACTTCCCGCGGCTCGTGGCGCAGCTGGCCGCGGCGGATCCGTTGCGGGGCTCGTCCCGGGCCAGCCGGGTGCTCTGGGTGGCCCGGGAGAGGGCCGGCGCGCTGCTGGGGTGGGATGACCCGGGCGCCGGGCTCGGTTCCCGCGTCCCGGCGCTGCGCGGGCAGCTGCCGGCCGACCTGCTCCGCGCCCCCGGCCCGGAGTTCGCCGCGCTGCCGTTCACCTCGCTGTACCTCCTCGGCGACGAGTTCGCCGCGGAGATGGCCAACCGGACGGTGCACGCGGTCATGCACGTCGGCTGGGTCCCGGATGACTCGGGGGGCTACCGCGGCCAGCTCGCCGTGCTCGTCAGGCCGAACGGGGTGCTCGGAGCCGGCTACATGGCCGCGATAAGACCGTTGCGGAATCTGATCGTGTACCCGCGGATGATGCGGGACCTGGGCAAAAGGTGGCAGGCCGGGGCCGCCGGTCCGGCGGCCCGGGCGCACCGGGTCGCGGTGCCGCCTGCGGCCCGGTCGCTCAGCACGCTGCCCCGTATCGACTACGCGGACGCTTTCTTCATCGCCGCCGGCCCGGGCCGGCAGCGGTCGGGTGAGCAGTGGGCCCGCGCGGTCCTGGAAGGAGCGCCGCTCAGGGTCCGGGCCGGGCTGCTGCGCGGATGGTGCCTGCTCGGGCTCAGGATCGGCTGGCCCCGGTCGCGCGGGCGCGTCCTGGGCTGGCGGATCCGGCGCGCCGCCCCCGATTTCGTCCTGCTCGCGGCCGGCTCCCGGATCGGGATGCCGGGCGAGCTGCTGTTCAAGCGGGAACGGGACGGGCTGCTGTTCGCCACGTTCGTGCAGCAGCGCACCGCGCTGGCCCGCGCGGTCTGGGGGAGGGCCGGGCCCGCGCACCGCGCGATCGTGTCGTCGCTGCTCACGCAGGCCTGCCGCCGGGAAGCGGCGTCCTGACCGGCGGCAGGCCTGGTGAGGGCTACTGCGGCAGCCCGGGCTGGCGGAGGATGAGCACGACCGCGGTGATCAGCAGGACGGACCCGAAGGTGATCAGGGCGTACCGCACGCCGTGCAGCCTGAACGAGCTGCCGATCCCCACCAGGAACAGCACCGCGGCCAGGAACACCGTGATCTGGACGTAGTTGTCGGCGGTGACCCCGTCGCTCGTGCCCACACTGAACTTCGCGGAGGCCTGGTTGTCGAGGGCGTTGGCCCGGGCCTGGACCGGAAGCTTGTACTGGGGCATGTACGTCGGGCCAGGCGGGGCGTGCGGATTGTGCAGCGGGTTGGTGGCTATCCACGCGTCGAAGGCCACCCGGAACGGCGGCCGGAAGCGGCGTATCGCGATCGCTTCCTTCTGCGGGCTGTTCAGGGTGTAGGCGATGAACCACGCGTTGAAGGTCGAGGCGTCGAAGTTGCGCAGTGAGATGGCGCTCAGATCATCGCGCGTGGCGAGGTTGCGCAGCGTGGAAGACCGGGCGATATCCACCCGCGAGGCCGTGCTCCACCTCGCCGCCGAGTAGCCCGCCCAGGCCGCCGTGATCGTGACGATCGAGAGGAGGACCGCCTCGGCGATCTGGATGATCCTGGAATGCCGGTCGTGCCCGTCCTTCCCCTCGGCCTGCTGATCGTGTTCCTCGCCGTGCTCATGCAGTTTCTTGCCGGTCTCGATCGGGTCCAGTCCCTCTGGCATCAGCGCACCCCTGCCCTCCCGCGGGGCCAGCCTCACCTGACTTGGCCGGCCCCACGTCACCCACCCCGGGTGATTGACATCCGGAGCGGGTGACGTGCGGTCCGGGTGTGATCCTCTCCCGCGTGGCATGGCACGCCCGCGGCTCTTATGTACCTTGACTGTTACGTAACCGTCTCGGTACATTCATGCCGTGGAAGCTGTCCTGCGGGCCCTGGCAGACGAGAGCCGGCGGACGATGCTGGAGACCCTGACCGGCGGCCCGGCAACCGCGGGCGAGCTGGCGGCGCTGCTGCCGATTGCCCGCCCGGGGGTATCGCGGCATCTGCGGGTGCTGCGGGAGGCCGGACTGGTCGAGGTCCGCCAGGAGGCGCAGCGGCGGGTCTACAGCCTTCGGCTTGAGCCGCTCGCCGAGGTCGATGACTGGCTGGGCCGTTACCGGGCCCTGTGGCAGCAGCGGCTCGACGCCCTGCACACCGAGGTGGCCCGGGGCAAACGCGAACGAAGGAGCACCAGATGACCAGCAACGCTCGTGGCAGCGGCCGCATCCTCGGCAGCCTGCGATCAGCAGACGGCAAGGGCGTGGTGCGCGTCGAAGACCGCTTCGACACCGATATCGACGACCTGTGGTCGGCCGTCACCGACCCCCGCCGTCTGGCCCGCTGGATGGGCGAGGTCGAGGGCGACCTGCGCCTCGGCGGTGAGTTCCGCGCGCGCTTTTTTGCCAGCGGATGGGAAGGCACGGGGCGCGTGGAAGCGTGCGAGCCCCCGCGGCGGCTGCTGCTGCTGACCGAGCAACCGGGCCAGCCGGGCGAGCATGTCATCGAGGTGACGCTGGCCGCTGACGGCGACCAGACCATCCTGGTCTGGGAGGAACGGGGCATGCCCCTGGACCATCTCGCCGCCTACGGGGCCGGGATCCAGGTCCATGCCGAAGATCTCGCCGCCCACCTCGCCGGAGGTGAGCGCTGCGACGCCGAGGCGCGGTGGGGCGAGCTCCTCCCTGCCTACCAGGACCTGGCCGCCAGCGTCGGTTAGGCACGGCAGCACAGTGATCGGCCCGGCGGGAGCGCGGCAGGCCGGTCACCTGGACATCGCCAGGGAACTGATCGACGCAGACGGGCTGGGGTCGCGCTGACCGGCCTGAGGCCCCGCCTCGGCCGGGCCAGGCCCGTGATGTGGTCGTGAGCTGGTGTGCGGGGCGTGGCTAGGCTGCTGCGGTGTGGGCGAAGGCGAGCTGCTGACCGGGGATGGCGTCACCCAGGGGATCGTGCGGATCGGGAACACGGTGCGGCGGCCGCTGCGGCCGTTCAGCCTGACCGTCCAGGCGTACCTGGCCCACCTGCGCGACGCCGGGTTCACCGGCGCGCCGCTCCCGCTCGGCGTCGACGAGCAGGGGCGCGAGATGCTGTCGTTCGTCCCCGGTGACGTGCCGCGCAACCCGCTGCCGCCGGAGACGGCGGGCGACGACGTGCTCGCCGCCCTGGCCCGGCTGATCCGAGCGCTGCACGAGGCGTCGGCCGGGTGGGTCCCGCCGCCCGGCGCGGTGTGGGGCGGGACGCCGGCCAATCCGGGACGCCCGGTCACCGGACGGACCGAGCTGGTCAGCCACCGCGACTACTACCCGGGCAACGTGGTCTTCCGTGACGGTCTGCCCGTCGCGCTGATCGACTTCGACCTGGCCAGGCCGACCACCCGGCTCTACGACATCGCGAACGCGTTGTGGTACTGGGCGCCGCTGCGCGACCCGCGGGACCGGTCGCCCGCGTTCACCGGCGCCGACATCCCGCACCGGGTCGCGGTGTTCGCGGACGCCTACGGCATGACGGCGCGGCACCGCGCGGAGCTGGCGCCGTTCGCCCTCGACATGGCGCGCCGCTATCTCGAGGATTCGCGCGTCTCGGCCGAGCTGGACCCGGTGTTCCGCAAGCTGTGGGAGGACGGCGCCAAGGACGAGCTGCCGCGCGCCGAGGCGTGGCTGCGCGAGGCGGCCCCGGCGATCACCGCCCGCCTCGGCCGGCCAGGCTAGCCCAGGCCCCGGCCCAGGCCCCGGCCCCGGCCCCGGCGCCAGCCCGCCCGCGACCGGCTGCTTGCATCACCGTTTCTCCAGCAGGCCGAGGTCGCGCAGGCTCTCGGCGGTTTCAACGATCGTGGTCTCGGCCGGGCGCGGGCGCCATCCGAGTTCCTGCTTGGCGCGGTCGTTGTGGATGATCAGCCGGGGCGGCTCCGGTCCTGCTGCCTCCTCGGTCGGCACCCGCCCGGCCAGCGGGCCGAGCCGCTCGCGCAGGATCTGGGCCATCTGAAGGAAGCTGATGGTCGGCCCGTCGGCCAGGGCCAGGTACCGCTGGCCGGCCGCCCGGGGTGCGGCCATCGCACGGATGTGCAGATCGGCCACGTCACGCACGTCGGCGACGCCGAAGCGCTGGCGTCGCACCACGGGCATTGTCCCGTCCAGCATCGCCTTGGTCAGCTGCAGCGACGACCGCGCGTGCGCCGTCAATGTCGGGCCGAGGATGAACGTGGGGTTGACCACGACCAGCTCGGTGCCGCCGCCCTCATGGTCGATGAAGTCCCAGGCGGTTCGCTCGGCGATCACCTTGGACCGCGGATACGCCGGGAGGCCGGGCGTGCCGGGGTCGGTCCAGTCGGCCTCGGTGTACTCCGCGCCCGGCTTTGGTGAGTAACCGACCGCCGCAAACGACGAGGTCAGGACCACACGCCGGACACCGGCGTCGCGCGCGGCGCGCAGGACACGCAGCGTGCCGTCACGGGCGGGAACGATCACCTCATCGGGATCGTCGGACTGGATCATTGGCGACGCGACGTGGTGGACCTCCTCGCAGCCGGCCGCCGCGGCAGCCCAGCCCTCGTCGGCGGTCAGCCCGGCGGTGACGGCCTCCAGCCGGCTGTCGTCCGCATCGCCGCGGCGCACCGCTGCGCGCACCTCGCCCTCGCGCTCCGGGGACCGGACCGTCGTCCGCACCCGGCGCCCGTCCCGCAGCAGCGCAGCGATCAGCTGCGTGCCCAGATAGCCGGACCCGCCGGTCACCAGCACCGGGCTCATCGCAGCACCAGCTCTTCCAGGCGGGGATACATGTCCTGCACCCGCAGGTTCGCCTCGGCCTCCGCGCCGGGATCGCGGTGGTCGCGGGCATCCCACAACGCTGCCTTCGCGCGGAGGTAGTCCAGGTGGATGTGCAGCGTCGCGATCTGGGCTTCGATCCGCTCGGCGTGCCGCAACAGCAGATCGCGCTGCTCACCCGCCGCGTCATGGCCGCGCGCGCGGTTGGCCTGGTATGTGCGCATGTCCTCGATGCTCATGCCCATGGCGCGCAGGCAGGCCAGCGCCTGCAATGTATCGACGTCGTCCTCGCGGTAGCGGCGGTGCCCGCTGCTCTCGTCACGCTCGACCGGGCCTATCAGCCCGACCTGCTCGTAGTAGCGCAGTGTTGGCTCGCTGAGACCGCTGCGCCGGGATACATCCTGGATGGTCAGAGCTGTCATACGAGCAGCAAAGCAAACCTCAAGCGCTTTAAGTCAAGCGGTGACGCCAGAACCTGGGCGGGATCGGCTAGCCGCCTCGGCTTCCGCCGCGATCCAGCATGAAGCCCCGGGTCCCCGCCGGGGGCGCGAGTGCGGGGCAGGGACTGCCTGCCAGGAGGGCATATCCCTAGGCGATCTTGCGGTGGTAGGTGGCCATGGCGAGGGCGTACGCGACGATGAGGATGCCGAGGCACCAGGCGAGGGCGGTCCAGATGCCGCTGCTGACTGGCTGCTGGGCGAGCAGGTCGCGGACCGTGTCGATGATGGACGTCGCCGGCTGGTTGTCGGCGAAGGCGCGCACCGGGCCCGGCATGGTTTCGGTGGGCACGAATGCCGAGCTGATGAACGGCAGGAAAACGATCGGGTAGGAGAACGCGCCCGCACCGTCCACGGTCTTGGCGGACAGGCCGGGGATGACCGCGAGCCAGGTCAGCGCCAGGGTGAACAGGACGAGGATGCCGGCGACGGCAAGCCATGCCAGCACTCCCGCGCCGGAGCGGAATCCGATGAGGACGGCGACGAGCACGACGAGCACCAGCGAGATCAGATTAGACACCACTGAGGTCAGCACGTGCGCCCACAGCGCGCTTGAGCGGGCGATCGGCATGGACTGGAAGCGCTCGAAGATTCCGCTTTTCATGTCCGTGAAGAGCCGGATCGCGGTGTAGGAGATACCCATCGCGATCGTGATGAGCAGGATTCCGGGCAGCAGGTAGTTCACATAATGACCCGGCCCGGTGTGGATCGCGCCGCCGAACACGTAGACGAACAGCAGCATGAGGGCGATCGGCATGATCGTGACCGTGATGATGGTGTCCAGGCTGCGGGTGATGTGGCGCATGGACCGGCCCGTCAGCACGGCGGTGTCGCCGAAGAAGTACGTCGTGGTGGTCATCGTTATTCCTTAGTTATCCGTGCCGGTGGTGCTGGCCGTGCCCGCGTTGCCGTCGCTGCCGGTAATGGCGAGGAAGATGTCCTCCAGGCTCGGCTGTTTCTCGACGTACTCCACTTTGGCGGGCGGGAAGAGCTGCTTTAGCTGGGCGAGGGTGCCGTTGGCGATGATCCGCCCGCCGTGCAGGATCGCGATCTGGTCGGCGAGCTGTTCGGCCTCGTCCAGATACTGCGTGGTGAGCAGCACCGTCGTGCCCCGTCCGGCGAGATCTTTGACGCTGTTCCAGACCTCGATGCGCGACTGAGGGTCGAGCCCGGTGGTCGGCTCGTCCAGGAAGATCACCGGCGGGTTCCCGATGAGGCTCATGCTGATGTCCAGGCGGCGGCGCATGCCGCCGGAGTACGTCGACACCCTTCGCTCCGCCGCGTCGGTGAGCTGGAAGCGGGCCAGCAGGCTATCCGCCATCCGGCCGCCGCCCTTCAGGTGCCGCAGCCGGGCCATCAGCACCAGGTTCTCCCGCCCGGTGAGGACTTCGTCCACGGCCGCGAACTGCCCGGTGAGGCTGATGGACTCGCGCACGCTCGCCGGCTGCGTGGCGACGTTGAAGCCATCCACGGTGGCCGATCCCGCGTCGGGCTTGAGCAGCGTGGACAGGATTTTCACGACCGTCGTCTTGCCTGCGCCGTTGGAGCCGAGCAGGGCGAAGATGCTGCCCCGCGCCACGTCGAAGTCCACGCCGCGCAGCACGCGCAGCTTCGGGTAGGACTTCTCAAGGCCCTGCACGCGGATCGCCTGGACTGGCTGGGTTGTCATCAGGATGTTCCTTTGGTTCCGGTCGCTTCTCCCGCGGCGCGGTCGATGGCGCTGGTCAGCCGGTCCCGCTCGCGGACGATCCACTGGCCCTCCGGGTAGTTCCGGAGAAACGCGTCGGCGAACTCCACGGGGTCCTCCCCGACGATCCCGCGAACCGGGGTGCCGTCCGCCGCGGCCTGCTCGAACAGATCGGCAAGGTCCTCCAGCATCGACAGGCCGCCGTCTGCCGTCCCGTGCCCGAAGTAATACGAGTACCGCTGCAGCGCATCGATCGCCGTGTGATAGCTCGCGGGAAGCCGTTCCACGCGCGCCTTGTACCGCCGGTAGCGCCTCTTCTGCTCAAGCGGGCCGGAGACCGTCTCGAGGAGCCTGGTCCACCCTGTGGCCATGTCTATCTGCCTCCTTCGCGGAGCTGTTCGAGCCGCTGCGTGAGGAAGCTCCAGGTCCGCCAGAATTCTTCGAGGTATTCCTGACCCTGGGCGTTGAGCGAGTACACCTTGCGCGGCGGCCCCTTCGCCGAAGGGACCTTCTCCACGTTGACGAGGCCGCGCTGCTCGACCCTGATCAGCAGCGCGTAGACGGTCCCTTCGGCGATATCGGAGAAGCCCTGCTCGCGCAGCCATGCCGTGATCTCGTAGCCGTACGCCGGCCGGCCGAACAGGATCGCGAGGACGATGCCCTCCAGCGTCCCCTTGAGCATCTCCGTCACCTGCTTGCCCATGGAACACCTCCTCCCTCAGCTACTCAGTGATATTGACTACCGGTACATAGTAACACTGAATAGTGGAGGGGCAAGCCAGGACCGCAGGCGCGTGGATGCGGGCGTGGGGACCCACGCCGATGACGAACGGTGGGCATGCGCGGCGACGGCCACGGCAGCCGGTCCCGCCATCCCGGAACGGCTGGATAAATGCCGGGCCATCGGCCGCAAATTCCGCGCGAGCGGTTACCTTGGGTTGGGGTCAACGGCGACGTGCACAAGGCAGGCCCAGTGAACGACGACATCAGCATTGTCCTGACCGACCGGGCGTACCTGGAGTGCCCTCGCTGGCACGACGGCCGGATCTGGGTCTCAGACTTCTACCGGTACGAGGTCGTGTCCGCGACCGAGGACGGGCAGGATATCCGGGTCGAGGCCGACGTTCCGCACCAGCCGTCCGGGCTCGACTGGCTGCCGGACGGCCGGCTGCTCATCGTCTCTATGCGCGACCGTAAGCTGCTGCGCCGTGAGCCGGACGGTGAATTGGTCACGCACGCCGACCTGGCTGGCCATGTCGGCGGGCATCCCAACGACATGGTCGTCGACGCGCAGGGCCGTGCGTATATCGGTAACTTCGGCTTCGACCTGATGGGTGGCGCCGACATCGCGCCGAGCTGGCTGCTGCGGGTCGACCCCGACGGCAGCGTCACGCGCGTGGCCGAGGACCTGTGGTTCGCGAACGGCAGCGTGATCACCGACGATGGCGTCCTGCTGGTCGACGAGACCTTCGGCAACCGGGTGAGCGCCTTCGACATCAGGCCTGACGGCAGCCTGGCCGACCGGCGGGACTGGGCGGCCTTCGGCCCGCTGCCCACGGCGCTCGGGCTGAGCGACGCGCTGCCCGGCCTTGCCGTGGCCCCGGACGGATGCACGCTCGACGCCGAAGGCGCCTTGTGGATCGCGGACGCGCTGAACGGCCGGGTCCTCCGGGTACGCGAAGGCGGCGAGATCGCGGCGGAGATCACCCTGGGCATGGGCGTTTTCGCCTGCGGTCTCGGCGGATCAGACGGCCGTACCCTGTTCATGTGCGCCGCACCGGACTTCGACGAGCAGGCCCGCAGCGCCGCCCGGGAGGGGCAGCTGCTGTCGACCAGGGTTGACGTCCCGCACGCCGGCCGCCCCTGACCCCCAGCTGGGCGGCTTAGCTGGCTGGTGCTCCCGCATGGCTCCCCGGTGGCTCCCCGGGGCGGGAGAGGGCGCGCAAGCGCTGGGGGAGAGCGGCAGGGAGCGCGTCACCGCCTCTTCGCGATGCGCGGTGGCCGTGGCGCTGCTGGCAGGGGTTGGGCGTTAGAAGGAGCGGATGGCCCCGCCGTCGATGGGGATCATGGCGCCGGTGATGTAGGAGGCGGCGGGGGACAGCACGAATGCGGCGGTCTGCCCGAACTCCGCGGGTTCGCCGTAGCGGCGCAGCGGGATGGTCTGGGAGACGCGGGCGCGTACTTCGTCGGGGTCGCCGAGGAGGGCGTCGAGCTGGCGGACCCGGTCGGTGGCGATGCGGACGGGCAGCAGGCCGTTGATCCGGATCCCGGACGGGCCGTGCTCGTCGGCGAGGGTCTTCACCACGCCGGCCAGGCCGGGGAAGAGCCCGTTGGAGATGGCCAGCCCGGGCAGGGGTGCGCGGACGGAGGCGGCGAGCACGAAGGCGATGGAGCCGCCTGTGCCGCCCAGGGCATCGGTCTCGCGTGTGCCGGCCAGGCCGCCGGCGAGGACCCGGGCCAGGCGGACGGCGCCGAGGAAGACGCTCTCGAACGCGGACCGCCACGCGTCGTCGCTGGTGTTGGCGATGGTCCCGCCGGGGGATCCGCCCACGCTGATCAGCGCGCCGTCCAGGCGGCCGAAGCGGTCGTGGGCGGCGGTGATCAGCTGGCCGGGGGTGGCCGGGTCGGCGTTGTCGGCGGCCACCCAGGCGGCAGCGCCGGGCGCGGCGTCCTGGGTGAGGCGGGCTGCGGCCGCGGCTGCTGTGCTCTCGTGCGGAGCGCTGAGCAGCACACGCGCCCCGTCCGCGACAAGTGCGCGGGCCGCGGCGAACCCCAGGCCCCGGCTGCCACCGGTCACCAGGTACACCCTGTCCCGCAGGCCAAGATCCATGCGGCCATTGTGCCCCGCCAGGCGGATACCCGGTGGCCAGCTGGGGACCCGGCCGCCGTCCAGTGCCGCCCGACGGAGTGGCTCCCGCCAGGCAGGACCGCGCGGGCGTCCGCAGTGACGCTCCGTTAATTGCATCAGAAAAAGGAATTCTGCATCCGATGGTCTAGTTTGACTCCTTTTATCGACAAGCATATCTTGGCCTATGCTGGGCTGAGTTACATGATAGATGCCGCTATTACGTCTGAAGGCTACAGCCACCCTAAGCGGCAGGCGAATTAGGTGCGTATCTTCATTCTTTGACAGGCGCAGGTACAGTACGTTGTCCTTCGCAGTCTTGGCCCAAGCAAGCAGACACTGTGGGTAAACCGCACATGGTGATGGACGCGCTCGTTCAACATTCCCGTACGCAACGTTCCGCGGTTCCCGTTCACCCGTCGCCCCGCTGACCGTCGCCCGGCCCAGTCTGCGCGATCCGGTGCCATGAACGAACGCCGCGATCACCACCACGACCGGGCATGCCCAGCCAGGCGGGGCGCCGCCCCCGCACCCCGGGACCTCCCGCACAGATGGGGAGCAGAGAACGCCGGGCCGTGGATTGTCCCGCCACACCATCAGCCCGCCCGTGAGGAGCAGCGATGAACACAACGCAGTCGTCCCGGCCCACCGGGTCGGCCGGCCCCGAGGTCCGCACCAAAGCCGGGGCGGTGCGTGGCCGCTGGGAAGACGGCCTGGCCGTCTTTCGCGGCATCCCGTTTGCCGAGCCGCCGGTGGGCGAGGCACGGTTTGCGGCGCCGCGGCCGGTGCGCGCCTGGGACGGGGTACGGGAGGCGTTGTCCTTCGGCCCGCCGCCCCCGCAGGACCCAGCGCTTGCCAAGGCGCAGCACGGGGCCGCGGCCCTGCCGAAGGGTGATGACTGGCTGACAGTCAACGTCTGGACACCCGACCCCGGCCCTGCCGCCCGCCGCCCGGTGATGGTGTGGATCTACGGTGGCGGCTACGAGCTCGGCTTCTCGGGCGGCTACGACGCCAGCAAGATCGCCCGCGCAGGCGGCGTGGTGGTGGTCTCCTTCAACTACCGGGAGGGCATCGAGGGGTACGCCCGGATCGAGGGGGCGCCGGCCAACCGCGGCCTGCTCGACCAGGTCGCCGCCCTGCGCTGGGTCCAAGACAACATCGCGGCCTTCGGCGGCGACCCGCACCAGGTCACCGCCTTCGGCCAGTCGGCCGGAGCCGGGTCGGTCGCCACGCTGCTGGCCACGCCGAGCGCGGTGGGGCTGTTCAGCCGGGGCATCATCGAGAGCCTGCCGGGCACCTTCTTCTCCGATGAGCTGGCTGCCGACATCGCGGCCACAATGGCGGCCGAGGTCGGCCGGCGCCCGACCGCGGCCGACCTGTCCGTTGTGGACCCGCGCCAGCTGCCTGCGGCTGGGGCAGACCTGGCCGCCAGGATCAGCCAGTACGCAGACCGCTGGGGGCCGCTCGCGCAGGCGAACCGGATCTTCGCCCCCGTCGTCAACGGCGAGGTGCTGCCCACCACCCCGTGGCAGGCGCTGGCGGGCGGCGCGGCACAGGAGGTGGAGCTGATCGCCGGGCACAACCGGGAGGAGTACCGGTTCTTCATGGTCCAGGGCGGGCAGGTCGAGAAGATCAGCGACGAGCAGGCCACACAGGCACTGCGCGCGCTCGCCCCCGGCCCAGACGGCGACCACGCCTATCGGCAGGCCTACCCGGGCGCCTCGGCCGAACAGCTGTTTCAACTGGTCCAGTCCGACTGGCAGTACCGGATGCCCACCCTGCACCTGGCCGACGCCCAGGCCGCAGGCGGCGGCCGTGTCCATCTGTACGAGCTGACCTGGCCCGCCCCGGGCAGTGGCGGCGCCTACCGCGCCTGCCACACGCTCGAGGTGACGCTGCTGTTCGGCAACCCCAACCCCGCGTTCCTCGGCCCCGAGCCGCCGCCCGACGCCCTGGCGCTGGGGGACCGCTTCCGAGCCGCCTGGACCGCCTTCGCCACCACCGGCGACCCCGGCTGGCCCGCCTACGACCCCCGCCAGCGCCTGACCCAGGTCTTCGACGCTGACCCGGTGGTCACCGCCTACCCCGAAGACACCTCCCGGCAGCTGTGGCATCACCACCGCTTCCAGGCGCTGCCGCTGCTGACCTCCTAACGGGCTGGCGGGGTCATGAGCCGGGCACCATGCCGTCCATGCCCGGGATTACAGCCTCCAGGCGGCGGCAGACCAGCTCGCCTCTACAACTGCTCGGCCGGTGGAGCCGCAGATCACCATCGGCGTGCTCGCTGTCCCGCTATGCGTCGTACTTGTTCGGCCCAGGCGTGCCGGGAAGGCAGTAGAACACGATCAGCGTGATGGTGCCGATGACAGGGATGAAGCCGATGAGCCACCAGAACCCGCTCTTGCCGGAGTCGTGCAGCCGCCGGACCGACAGGCTGATTGTCACGATGGCGACGATCACGGAGACGATGTACTGGATCACGACGGCATGGACCGCGGTCCCGATGATGGCGCCTATCACATCGATGATGATGGCGCCGAGGAAGAACCACCAGAACGCGGATCGTGAGGCGCGGCCGCTGAAGGTGACGATGTTCTTGAAACCCTCGGAGATCGCCTCCCCGAAGCCGACGGGCCCGCCCTGCAGATAGCCCCGCTGGCTGGGGTCCCAGCCGCCCTCCGGCGGCTGCCCGTAACCGCCTGACGGGTCTTGCGGGTACGGCTGGTAGGGGCTGCTCATGAATATCCTCCATTTTATTTCCCGGTTTTCAGAGGCTTCAGCTCCGGGAACGTTACCGATTCTCGTCCGGTTCGGGCCGCAAGGAAAGTATTTTTGAGCGTTTTTTCGTGCTCCTTATGCGGCGAAGTGACTGGCGACACATTTCTCACGCTGCGGCGGGAGCGCAGTCTGGGTGCGCAAGGGTCTCTGGCTGGCTGGCTCGTCAACCGCGGCCTAAACATAGCCTTGCGCGACCGGGCGGTCCAGACCGCGAGCTAGGGCAAGCGGTCTCACTGACGCCTCGGGGCCCGCTGATGGTGTCCGCGTTTGGGGGCAATAAGGCGGAGACCACGACGATGCTGCCGGTCATCGAGGTGTTCATGGCCGCGCACGGCCTGCCGGGCGTCACGGTGCGAGCTCACGGCGTCCGCATCGAGGACATCAGCGACCTGGCCGGCCACAGCGGCACGTCGGTCACCGAGACCGTCTACCGCACATCTACCGCCACGAGATAAGGCCCGCGCTCACCACACCGAAGATCGGAAAGGGGTCCCGGACCAAGATCCGAAACCCCTTCTGGCCTGCTAACCACTGGTCGGGACGGCCAGATTTGAAACCGGCGACCCCTGACCCCCAGGCACGAACCGGGTGTCTGGGACGGTCTGAGCCCGGTTGCCCCCGTCTGCGACTCGGCTACGGCGGCGCAGGAAAGGGATCGCACGGGTCGCAGGATGGTCAGGGCGCGGCCAGCTGCTGCATCATCCCGGCGGCGTCCATGACTCCCCAGTGCTCGACCAGCGCGCCGTTGTCCACGCGGAAGTAGTCGCAGAGGCTGACGTTGATGGTGTTGCCGGTCGCGGGGATGCCCATGAAGTCGCCGCGCTGAGTTCCGGTCATCCGGGCCAGGACGAAGACCTTGTCACCCTCGGCGATCATGTCGTCGACTGCGACCCCCGCGTGGTCGAACGTCGAGTGGAACATCCCGAACAGCTGCCGCACCCCGGCCTTTCCCGGTGCGAGGCCGGGCACCTGCTCGTGCTCGACGTAGTCGTCCGAGACGAGTTCGTTGACCGCGGTGAGATCGCCGGCGCTGATCCGCTGGAAGAACTGGCGTGTGAGGGCCTTGCTGGCATCGAGCTCGGCAGCGGACTTGGGCTGGCCTTCCTTCGTCGGTGGGCACCGGGGCGCAATCCGGCAACCGTAACACCGAGGTCGCTAGAAGTCTAGCAATCAGAGTCCGAGCTAAAATGCTGCCATGCCAGAGATCTCGACCATCCGGGTGCCCGCCGACTTCGAGCGTGAGTTCCCCGGCGCCAGCCGATCGGCGAGCGAGGTCGCGGTGAACCTGGCCCGGGCCCAGATGGCACTGATCACCGAGATCGAGCGCCCGGCTCGCGAGGCGCACGGGCTGTCGGCCAGCGCGTTCCAGGCCCTCGCCATCCTCGACGGCGCCGGCGAACCGCTCCCCGGGCACGTCATCGCCGAGCGCCTGCTCGTCAGCAGCGCCAGCATGACCTCCCTGGTCGACACCCTCGAACGCCGCGGCCTCGTCGAACGTCACCCCCACCCCACCGACCGGCGCAAGGTCCTGATTCACCTCACCGCCGACGCGCAGCAGATAGTCGATCAGCAGCTGCCCGCCCTCCACGCGGTCATCGCCCAGGCGATCAGCACCCTGGCCGAGGACGACCGCGAGCACCTGCTCACCTCGCTGACCACGATCCGGGCCCGGGTGAGCCAGATAGCGAGCCAGCCACTGCCGCCCGCGAAAGCCCGGCGGAGGCGCCGCCCGGACAATGCGGGCCGGTCTGCGTGATGACGCGTTGCCATTCGGGAGCGGTATGTGCACCCGGACCAGCGGTCTATCACCGACGCGGGCGAGGCTCTGACCGCCCATCCCAGCGTCCGCCGGTCCCCAGATGGTCCCTAGCTGCGGGTCGTCTGGGCTGCCATGTGCTCTCACGCCTCAATGACAAAGGCCCGCTGACCTGGGCGGGGTGCCCTGATCAACGGACCTTGCCAGCTGGTCGGGACGGCCGGATTTGAACCGGCGACCCCTTGACCCCAGACGACTGCCGGGCGTCCGGCGAGTGCTTGCAGATCCGTTTCCGCAGGTCAGGGTCTGCTAGGTGTCCCATGAGTACCCCCCTGTCCGGTGCCATCCGCACAGTCTGTGAGATGGCCGTGGGAGACCGGCGTCTGCCCTTAGTGCGCTCCTGCACACGCCGGACCTGCTGATCATCTCGTCTGCCTCAACCCGCCTACTAGGGAGCGTGCCAGGATTCGCGGGTCAAGATGGAGGCACCCAACTGGGTGAACGACATTGACGCCGGGGGCCAGGTCTGCTCGGCTTTGCCCGGGTCGATGATGACGGGATGATCATGGCCCCTCCATCCCAGAGCCCAAGCGCCCCCGCCGGAGACCCCTGATTTGAGAACCCGGCGGTCATCTGACCCGCAGGCCAGTGGGGTGTCCGGGCAGCTCGCCGGAATCCGTATCTGCAGGTCAGGGCCTGTTTGGTGTCCAGCGAAGACCCCTGAGCCCGCGGCCGTTCGTGAGAGACGAATGCTACACTTAGTAATATTTAGATTACTATAAGTGATTACTGAGCGATGGCGGACCGACTGATCTGCTCAGGGCAACGGCAGATGCCTGATCAGGCCGTCCGCGCCTGGCTGGGCCGGGGGGTGGCCGGCTTCCGGCCGGGACGCATGACCGGGAGGACTGAGGCGATTGCCAGGAGGGATGACCGGCCCGCAGGCTCACACTGACGGCAGGCACAGCGGCCCGCCCGAGTCACGGGCGGCGGGTGATGCGATTGCGGGCGACCCACAGTTCCGCGCTGCGCTGGAGACGATGCTCGACAGCGTCGTGATGACCACTGCTGTCCGCGACGACGACGGCCAGGTCGTGGACTTCGTCATCGACTACATCAACCCGGTGGCGGAGATCGGCCAGCGCCCCGCCGAAGAGATCGTGGGCCGGCGGTTCCTGGACGTCTGGCCGTCCAGCACCGACAGCCTGATCTGGGGAATGTACCTGCACCTGATGGAGACCGGCGAGCCGATCATCCTCGACAACTTTACCTACAGCGAGGTGATCGGCGGGCAGGCGGTGACCGGCGCCTTCGACATCCGGGCGACTAGGCTGGGTGACGGGTTCCTGCAGAACTTCCGGGACGTGACCGAGCGGTACCGGATGCAGGAAGACCTGGCGGCGTCAGAGAAGCGGTTCCGGACGGCGGTCAACGCGCTGATGGACCCATTTATGATCCTCGGGCCAGTCCGCGACGACCAGGGGAAGATCGTCGAACTGGAGTACCGGTACGTCAACCAGGCCGCCGAACGGCTCTACCAGATGCCATCGCAGGACATCATCGGGCGCAGCCAGGTGGAGCTGTTTTCCTCCGTCCCCGACCTCGGGATCTCCGACGCTTGCGTTGAGGCGCTCGAGACCGGGACCCCGTCCAGGGTGGACCTTCCGTACTTCGACGATCACGGCGTGCAGAGCCAGTTCGAGGTGTCGCTGACGCCTGGCGGCGAGGGTCTTATCGTCGCCGCCCGCGACGTGACCGAGGCCAGGCAGGCTCATGACGCGCTGCAGGCCAGCGAAGAACGGTTCCGGACCTCGGTAGAGGCCCTGCAGGACGGGTTCGCTGTCCTGTCGACGGTGCGCGACAGCACCGGGGCCATCGCAGACTTCCACTACGAGTACGCCAACGAGGCCCTATGCCGGATGAACCAGCGGTCCCGGGAAGAGACAGTGGGCCACACCCTCGCGGAGCTGTTCCCCGCGTTGGCGACCTCGGGACTGCTGGCCGCGTATGCCCGGGTGGTGGAGACCGGGGAGCCGCTCGCCCGGGACGATGTCGAATACGAGGAAACCCACGGAGGGCAGGTGGCCCAGGCTTTCGACGTCCGGGTCGTGAAGCTCGGCGACCGGATCGTGATGTCCAGGCGGGATGTCGCCGAGCGCAAGCGGGCCGAGGAGACGATGGCCAGCCAGGCCGCACAGCTGAGGCGCGACGCGGCAGAACTGGAGGACCGGGTCCAGCAGCGCACCGCCGATCTCCTGCGCTCTAACCAGGAACTGGAGAGCTTCAGCTACTCGGTGGCGCATGACCTGCGGACACCGCTGCGCGGAATCGACGGCTACTGCCAGATCCTGCTCAATGAGCACGCCGCGCAGCTCGACCCGGATGGCCAGGAACTGCTGGGCAACGTCGGCCGTTCCGCCGTGCGGATGAGCCACCTGATCGACGGCATGCTGGCGCTGGCCCGCGTCGGCCGCCAGGACGACCTCGGGCACGTGCGCATCGACATGACCGCGCTGGCTGAATCGGTGGTAACTGACCTGCAGCGCGGCCATGCGGGCACCTGGCCCGCGACCGCGGTGGGCCGGCTCGCCGATGCGAGCGGCAATCCTGAGCTGATCCGCCAGGTCTGGGAGAACCTGATCGGCAACGCCGTGAAGTTCAGCGCGGGCCGGGCGGACGCCTGGGTGCGGGTGGAGTCCCAGACCACCGGCGGGGAAGTCACCTACCACGTGCGGGACAGCGGCGTCGGCTTCGACATGGCCTACGCCGGGAAGTTGTTCGGGACCTTCCAGCGGCTACGCCCCGCCGAGTTCCCCGGCACCGGCATCGGCCTGGCCATCGTCGCCCGCATCGTGGAACGCCACGGCGGCCGGGTCTGGGCCGACAGCCGCCCGGGCGACGGCGCATGCTTCTCCTTCTCCCTCCCAGCCCCCCCGGCGGAAGAAAGCGGGACACCGTGACCGACAACAGCGGCATCGCCCCGGCGGAACCGGTCGAGATCCTGCTCGCCGAGGACGAGCCATCCGACGCCGACCTGTGCATGCGGGCGCTGCGGCGCAAGAACGTCGCCAGCCACATCGTGTGGGTCAAGGACGGTGCCGAGGCGCTTGACTTCCTGTTCGCCCGCGGCCCCTACGTCAGCCGCGCCGGTACCGACCGGCCCCGGCTGCTGCTGCTCGACATCAAGATGCCCCTCGTAGACGGCTTCGAAGTGCTCCGGCAGGTACGGGCCGACGAGCGGCTCGCGACAATGCCCGTGGTCATCATGACCTCCTCCAACGAGGAACGCGACATCGCCGAGGGCTACCACCTGGGGGTAAACAGCTACGTCACCAAACCGGTCGACTTCGCGAGCTTCCAGCAGGCCGTCGAAGACGTCGGCATGTACTGGCTGGCCCTCAATAAGGCCCCCGGACCAGCCAGCCCAGCTAGCCGGACGCAGGCAGACGCCAGCCACCCATAGCCCGGCCCGTTGCGCCGGGTCGGCCCGGCAGGGCCGCAGCCCGGCGCAGGCGGAACCAGGCGCGACGTCGCTGTGCGGCGCCGCCTTGACGCTGCGCTGGTGAAGGCGCTCACTGCGCTCCGCAAGCGGATGGCGGAAGAGAGCCAGGCCGCCGGAACCGCCTACAAGGCCGGCCTGGCCGATCCGGACTGGTACAGGCCCGGCGACAAGTACGTGATCGCAGAGGAGCTGGGCGTCCCGGGTGCGCCCGGCGCAAAGTCGGCGTTACGGACGCGAAGCTTACGGCTGCGACCTGGTCAATGTTCACCCCGCGTAACACTCCAGGCCAGGCGCCAGTTGTCCCTGGGCAGACCGTGACAGACGCGATGCCGTCGCCGGGCAGAACATTTCGGCGCGGCTGGGAACTGGTGTCCTGAATCGTTGATTCGTCGGCAGTAGGCGGCGAGGGTGTCCAGGATTTCGTCAGCCGTTTTGGTCCATAGGAACGGCTTCGGGTCCTAGGTGGGTGTCCATGGTCCGGTCATACCCGGCTCGGGAGGAAATCCGAACACCGCGAGCAGGCTTGGATTTCCGAACGAGGTAACCTGGCTGATCCCGCGGTCGATCACGGTCAGCACGCAGACGCCGTAGGGCTGCAGCTGCCCGTCGGCGTCCCGCGCGTACACCGCCGCGGCGGGCTGGCCGTTGGCGCCGGTGGCCAGCATCCGCCAGTCGCCGGCGGCGCCGAGGACGCGGTCGCGCAGGAACGGGATGCAGGCGCGGCGGCCCGAGAACCAGGACCGCAGCGGCGTCGCCTCCAGGATGACGTCCTCGACCAGCAGCCGCTCAAGGGCAGCGGCGTCGGCGTTCTCGAACGCGACGATGTACTCATCCAGCAGCGCCCGCGCCTGCGGTATGTCCGGCTCGGTGATCTGATCAGCTGCGGGGGCTACTTCCTCCAGCCGGGCCCGGGCCCGCTGCAGCGCGCTCTTCACTGACGCCGTCGTCGTGTCGAGCATGACCGCGACCTGCGCGGCGGGAAACTCGAGCACGTCGCGCAGGACGAGCACGGCGCGCTGCCGGGGCGGCAGATACTGCAGGCTCGCGATGAGTGCCAGCCGCAGGCTCTCGCGGGCGGTGACGATGACCGCCGGGTCGGCCGCCTCCGGGATCGCCAGCGTGTCCGGTACCGGGTCGAGCCACGCGACGTCCGGTCCGGCGTCCTCGGGCCATACCGCCGGATCCGGCTCCGCGTCGTATAGTCCCGACGGCAGCACCCGGCGATCGCGACGGGACAGCGCCGTGAGGCACGCATTGGTAGCGATCTGGTACAGCCACGTGCGCACCGAGGATCGGCCCTCGAAGCTGTCGTACGAGCGCCAGGCGCGCAGGTAGGTCTCCTGGACCAGGTCCTCGGCGTCCGTGACCGAGCCGAGCATCCGATAGCAGTGCGCGAACAGCTCGCGCCGGAACGGCTCCGTGTCCCGGCCGAACGCCGCGCTATCCGGCATCAGTCACACCGGCCGGCCGAGGTAGGCGGCGAGCTGGTCCGCGGGCCCGGCCCCGGCCGGCGCGGGCGCGACGGGCCCGAACGGGGCCTGCCCGTCCGGCCCGCGGAAACCGTCGGTGATCGCCAGCCGTGCCGAGGCGAGCAGCTCGGTCGCCAGCTCGGGGTCCAGGTCGCCCGGGTAGCCGATAGCGCGGGCCAGGTCCCAACCGTGAGCGAACTGATCGAGAGCCGCCATGCTCCGAACGGCAGCGCCCGGGAACTCGCCGAACGGCAGCCGGATCATCCGGCCGAGCGCGCCATCGGCCTCGAACGCCGCCACCGCCATCCGGGCGCTCTCCTCGTAGGCGGCGACGAAATCACCGGCCGTGTAGTCCACGTCGGTGGGCTCGCTAGTGCCGCTGACGACACCGGCCCACCAGCGGGCCGTGTCGGTGAAGTGGTTGATCAGCGCGCGAACGTCCCAGGATGCGCACGGCGTGGGTGCATCAAGGTCGCCGGGCTGCACTTTCTGAAGGACTGCCAGGGTGCTGCTCAGGGCTCTATCCAGTTCGGTCACGTGCTCGCTCCTGATTCTCTCGCCTGCAAAGGCCGTCAATCAGGTAGACCTGGCCGCCCGGCGAAAGGAATCGGTACCGTTCGATCAGGTCTCGGTGATGATCTTGACGGGCTGGCCCGTGACGGGGACCACGCAGCAGCTTCCCGCCATCGGCAAGACGACTCTCGGTAGTACTAACGTCACACGACAGGAGTCATCTGGCAATAAGCAATTGAGTCATACAGGTTGGCCAGCCAGGAACCCCCAAGTGACCTCGCATAGCCCAGGGAGATGGTGCCGGTGCGAGCCAAGCTTTCTGTCTGCCGGCCGGGCATCATACCCTGGGCCGCTGCATCCGGCTCGGAGTGCGGGACCCAAGGTCCAACCGGCTGGCTGATCCTCGTGATCAGCCGAAAAGTTCCCGGAGGACCGCAGCCGACCTCGCCGATATCGGCTCGTCTGGATGGAAATCAGCGCGTATTTGAAGTGCATCATCGGCCGATTCGATTCCGGTGATGTCCGCGAGCAGCCGAAGATCGTCAACGTCGCGCGTCCGAGCTGCCAGCGCCTTCATGGCGAAGATGTGATGTGGCGAGGCTGCCATCACGCGCAGCCCCGGATGGTCGAAAACGCGCGGTTTCCCGGCATCATCTTTGCCAGAGATATAGACGCTCGCTTGCTCGTTCAACCACCACCGTGGCAGCCCGAGTTCCTCGGCGACCTGCATAGCCTCTTCGTGCACGATCCCATGCGGCATGAACCGTGCATCGACGTCGCGGGTCACTCGGTTGGCGTCGTAAGCCAGGGCCATCGCTGCACCACCGACTACAAATACGTCGGCGACAATACCCCGCCGGGCAAGACGCTCCCCAGGGCGGTGAAGGCGCGCTCAGGTTCCGCCCGGCCAAAAAGGACATCGCCCGCATCGCTCACGCAGCCTCCAGATCGCGTGCGGAGAGATACACCCCATGCTTGCGGAATGCAGCTGGCGCCCAGACCAGGGCATCGGCCCGCTGAATCTCCAATTCCGCGGGGAACCATGGCCGCCGCAGCACGCGAGCCTCCGCCCACTCTGGCGGGGCAAGACCATGCCCTGCGGCGAGATGCTCAGCAAGCGCCGCCAACGGCGCGTCCCATCTAGCATCGCCGACTGGGACCGGCTCGTCGCTTAGCAGCGACGGTTGAACGTCGTCTGGTTCCCACCTGTACTCTTCCAGGAACTCCCACACGAGCTTCCATCGCACTTTGGCGCCGGCGTCCGCGCCAGGTGGCCAGCGAGATCAGCCAGAGTCATGGGACGGTAGCCGGTCACAAGAGTCCTCCACCGCGGTGATCACTTGGATCGAGCATACGAGGCCGGGTCATCCGGTCACCGGATCCGGCCCATCCGGCCCGGGCGGGGAGATCAGGGCTGCGGCGAGCGGCCCGGTCAAACAGCGCCGAAGAGGTCGCGACGTGGGAGGCGGCTGGTGTGCGTGACGTGGGGTCAAGTGACCGGCTGGCTCCCGAAGATCGGGAGGGGTCCCGGACCAAGATCCGAAACCCCTTCTGACCTGCCAAGCATTGGTTGGTCGGGACGGCCGGATTTGAACCGGCGACCCCTTGACCCCCAGGCACGAATCGGGTGTCTGGCCCGGTCTGAGGGAGTCGGGCGGAGAGCCGCCCCCTGCAGATTCGCCCCGCGGGGTCGCGGCGAGTCCGGGGGAGCCTGAGGGCAGTGGCTCCCGTAATTGGCTCCCCGGATTCCTTGACGGTCCGTCACAGACGCCGGTTTCGCCGGGTTTCCGGCTTGCTGGTGGCTCCCCGCATAGCTCCCCAGCGGCTCCCCGGGGCGGGAGAGGTTCCTCATGCCGATCAGGATCGGCGAAGGCTTCATGCGCCTGGAGATCGACGGCAGGGTCGTCGCGACCGCCACCGAACGGATCGGCGGCTGGTGAGAAGTCACCTACTGGCCGCGGTTCTTCGACCGCAACCAGGCCATCGCTGCGCTGACGGTCACCGAGCTGCTGGAGACCGGACGCGACAGCGATCACCCGCTGGTGACAGCCCGCCGTGAGGGGCTGCTGTAACCGCCGGTTGATCAGGTCCGACACCGTCCTCATCGCGACGGGATATTGGTACTCCTGAATGAGTACTGTCGAGTCATGAGCTTCAGCCAGATTACGACTGACCCAGCTGTGATGGACGGCCAGGCGTCCATCCGCGGCATGCGGATGCCGGTTGCGACGGTCGTGGCCATGGTGGCCGACGGGATGACAGTCGGCGAGATTATCGCCGAGCATCCCGGCCTGACTCCTGTGGACGTGCGCGACGCTCTTCGCTACGCCACGGGGGCTAGCAGCGCTGGGTGAGTGACATGATCAAGTCGCTGGCGCACCCGGGTGAGATCCTGCTGGCTGAGTTCCTGCAGTCGCTGGAGGTTAGCCAGTGCCAGTTCGCCGCGGCGGTGAACGTGCCAGCCGGCGGATTAGCGAGATCGTCCGCGGGCAGCGCCGCACCAAGATGGCTCGCGCTCCAGCTCGTGATTGGGGCGTCTATGGCAGGAGGCTCAGTGCGGTGGTGTGTTTGGGGCGGACGACGGTGAAGTGCCGCCGGTCCAAGGTGGCAACGTCACTCAGCTTGAGCCGCTCGGCCACTGCAATAACCGATGCGTCAACGGCGCCTAGTGGCAGATCGGCATAGGTGCGCACAAGCTCGGCCATGCGTGCAATATCGCCAGCGGTGATGGTGACGTGCTCGAACTCATCTGCGGCAACTGCGTCCAGAAACGCCGACTCGACCTCCGGCCGCTCTTCCAGCAGCCAGCAAACCTCGACGATGACTGTCGTTGGGACCAGCAGCGGCCCCTTGGCTGACTCCAGTAAGGCAGCGCAGCGGGCATGATGCTTGTCGGAACGGTCGATGGCCGCGACAAGCGGCCCGGTATCGAGCAGCAGGCTCATGCGCGGCGGTTCAGCCGCTCGCGGATGATCTCGTCATGCCGTTCAGACAAGTCGCCGCGGCCGGAGTCCCAGAGCCCGATGACGGACAGGTGCCGCTCCCGCGACTGCTTGCCCTCAGCCGCTGGGTGCGTGGCAGGGGCAAGGTCAGGGTCGGAGGCCACCAGGACGCGCAGCCGCTCCGCCTGGTGCGGGCTGAGCCGGTCCACCAGGTGGTGAAGGTCGTCATAGTCATGGGCCGCAGTCACGTGCAACAGTCTACGGCTGCCTACACCCAACCACCGAAATGACGGGCGCTGGTTGCCTGGTCACCGCCTTCCCAGAGAGCTACTGGGACGGGGACAGAACGCCCTTGAGGCCGGAAAAGACCTGTCCTGGCGCAGCGCTCGGCGAGACTGCGCACCGTCGCGTGGAGACGGTCGGTGACCCTTGGCTCGGTCCTCAGCCGCTGAGGAGCCAGCGCTTGACCCCCAGGACTACGGACTAGGCGTTTCCGCGAGCGTAGCGAGCGCCCTTGATGGTGATCTTGCGCGGCGACAGGATGCCCGGCGCGAGGAGGACGACCCGGCACCTACGCGGACTCGGGTCACCGGAGCCCACGTGCCGCCGCCCGACCCGCGCGGAGCACGAGAAGGCCCGCCGCCATGGGCGGACCGAAGCGCCCCGGATCACGCTGCGGCGCGCGGTCGCCACCGCGGCGGCCGGGGCGGGCAGCGAGGAAGAATTCTTCGCCCGCCTGCACGAGGGGGGCGTGCTGGTCCGCGCCCGGTACAGCACCCGGAACCCCGGCCAGGTCACCGGCTACGCCGTCGCCCTGACCGACGACACGGCCCACGCCGGGGGGCCGGTGTGGTTCGGCGGCGGGAAGCTTGCGGCCGACCTGACCTTGCCCAAGCTCCGAGCCCGCTGGGACGGCGCCAGCGAGCCAGCCCGGCCGCGCGCCCAGTTCACTGCGCAGGAGCGGACCGCGATCTGGGAGCACGCGGCCCGCACGGCGCACGACGCCCGGGAGCGGATCCGGCGGTGCGCCGCGACCGATCCGGCGGCCGCCGCCGACGCGGCCTGGGCGGCGTCGGACACGCTGCACGCGGCGGCCGCCGTGCTGGGAAGCCGGGTGATCCGGCAAGCCGCCGACTCCTACGCCCGCGCCGCCCGGGTGCCCTACGCGCGGATACCCCGCCGCACCCCGGCGGGCACCGGCCTGCGCCAGGCCGCCCGGCTGCTGTCCCGCGCCGCGCTCACCGGCCCGCTCCCGGTACACGCCCAGGCCCAGTTGGTTACCCAGCTCGCCGCGCTCGTGGAGGCGGTCATCGAGCTGCGGCAGGCTCAGCGGCATGCCGCGCAGGCCGCTGCCGCGCGCCGGGCCGCCGAGCACCTGCACGCCGAGCGCCGGCGGCTCAACCGGCGCACCGAGAGCCGCGCTACCCGGTCGGCGCGGCTGGCCGATGCGGACTTCCCGGTCACCCCCTGGGCCGCGATGCGCGCGAACGGCGCACAGCAGCCCGCCTGGACCGGGCCGAGAGCATCGCGCGGCCCCACGCCGCCCCGGCCGCGCGGTCCCACCCGGTGAGCACGCCACGCCAGCGACAGCACGGACGAGGCCAGAAACGGAGAAGCGGAGAAGAGGCGAGATGACGTGCAGGCCTACACGGTCGAGCAGGTAGCGGAAATGCTGCACATCGGGCGGGACAAGGTCTACTGCCTGCTCCGCACCGGCCAGCTGCGCAGCATGAAGATCGGCAAGCTGCGCCGGATCACCGACCGGCACCTGGCCGAGTTCGTCGCCTCGCTCGAAACCCCGCCCAGCCACCGCGACGGCCACCACAGCGTCGGCCCGGCGCGGTAGGACCACATCAAGGCACCGCCAACAAGAAAGGAGGACAGCGGATGAAAATGATCATCGGGAAATACGAGGCCACCATCTACCCGGAAGGAGACGGCTGGACCGGCGCCATTAGCCTCGGCTTCGACGCCGCAGGGAGGCGTCAGCGGGTCAAGCGGAAGGGCCGGACCAAGGCCCAGGTCAAGGACAAGCTCCGCGAAGTCGTGGAGGATTTAGAGGCCGGGGTCACCGCGGCTGAGGGCTACACGGTCGCCGACGCCATCAGTGACTTCCTTGACCAGGGCCTGAAGGGCAAGTCCGCGGAGACGGTCGGCAACTACCGCTCGCTGGCCGGCAACCACCTGATCCCCTACCTCGGCGCGGCCAAGCTCAAGAAGCTGACCGCCGACGAACTGGACACATGGATGGACGACCGGGCGGAGGAACTCTCCACGCGGACACTCCGGCTGATCCACCAGGTCCTGGAACGCGCCATCCGGCACGCCCAGGCCCGCGACAAGGTCCGCCGCAACGTGGCCAGCCTGATCATCGTGCCCGAAGGCCAGGAGGGCCGCCCGTCCAAGGCCATGACCCTGGACCAGGCCGTCCGGCTGCTCGACCACGTAGGGCCGGGCAGCCAGCACCGGCTCGCCGCCTACGTGGTCGTGTCCCTGCTGGCCGGGGTCCGGACCGAAGAGGCAAGAGCGCTCCGATGGTCTGAGGTGGACCTGGAAGAGGGCACGGTGGCCGTCTACCTGTCCGTGCGGGCCAAGGGTGACACCAAGACCCGCAAGAGCCGGCGCCTCCTCAAGCTCCCCAGCAAGGCAGTCGAGGCGCTCAGTGAGCACCGCAAGCGGCAGGCCGCCGAACGGCTCCAGGCGGGCGAACAATGGCAGGACCACGACCTGGTCTTCTGCCGCGAGGACGGCACCCCGCTGGACCGCTGGCAGGTCCGCCGCGAGTTCGCCGTCATCACCATGAGCCGCAGGCCTGGGGGACCAGTGGGCGCCGCGAGAGCTACGGCACTCGTTCGTGTCCATCCTCAGCGCTCACGGCGTCCGCATCGAGGACATCAGCGACCTGGTCGGCCACAGCGGCACGACGGTCACCGAGTCCGTCTACCGCCACGAGATCAGGCCCGCGCTCACCATCGGCGCCACGGCCATGAACAAGATCCTCAGCAAGAAGCGGGCCAGATCGGCCTAGCCCGTCACGCAACGACACCAGAGAAACACCAACCAGGGTGGCTCCCCGTCTGGCTCCCGAAGATCGAAAAGGGGCTCCGGACCAAGATCCGAAACCCCTTCTGACCTGCTAAGCAATGGTCGGGACGGCCGGATTTGAACCGGCGACCCCTTGACCCCCAGTCAAGTGCGCTGCCAAACTGCGCCACGTCCCGTACTGCAATTTCGTGCTCTCGCGGGGCTCCTGGTAGCCAAATCGCTAGCCAACTGGGGGAGTCAGCGACCCTCAGGCCGCCCCGCCGAGGAGCCTGCCGAACGGCTCCACGTGGTCAGACAATACCGCAACATCGTGCCGGCAGACGCCCTCGGTGACCGCTGTGCCGAGGATGACCGCCCCTCACGCATGCCGTGCTGCAGCAGGCCAGGCTGCTGAGCCCGGGCCAGGTCCCGCCGGCTCCGGCGGCTACAGCTTGAGCGGCTTGATGGGGGCGGCGACCAGCGACGGGTCGCTGCGCCAGTCCACCCCGGGCATGTCCACGTACAGCTCGATCTCGTTACCGTCCGGGTCGGTGATGTACAGGCTGTGCGTCACCGTGTGGTCGCTGGCCCCGACCACGTTGACCTCGTTGGCCTCGAGGGTGGCCAGAGCCGACCGGAGCTCATCGTCGCTGTCACCAACCTTCAGCCCGAAGTGGTACAGCCCCACCCGCCGGCCAGGTGGCATGCTGGCCGCATCCTCCCCTACCTCTATAAGCAGCAGTTCGTGATGGGTCCTCCCGGACGGAGCGGAGAACGCGGCAGCCCGGAAAGGGGTGGCGGAGTCGCCAGGGCCGCCCAGGATCTGGCGCCAGCCGAGGACGTCCCGGTAGAACGACGCGGAGCGGTCCAGGTTGCGAACGTAGAGGACTAGATGTCCGAGTTCCTTGACTTCCATTCGGGCGCTCCACAAGTGGGAAGGGCTGAATGCCGGGGCACATGCTGCGCCAGCTTGCAGGGGTTTGCGCCCCTGTGTCCAGCGTGTTGACCTCAACCGGCAGCCATCCCGCTCTATGCCCTCCGCCGCGGCGTTCCTAAACGCGCCCCGGTCCCCGCCGACGCCGACGCGGACGCGAAGGGGGCTGGCTGCCCGCCGCCGCGAGGCAGCGGGGGCAGCCAGCCCCCTTCGGGCAGCGTCGTTACGCCACCTTGATGTGCTTGTGCACCCGGCGGAACCGGTTGTGGTAGATGTGCGCCTGGATCCGGCCGTTCAGGTAGATCCCGAACCAGTTGCTGTGGATGTAGTTGCCGTGGATCCACACCTTGATGAAGGACGACGCGCCGACCAGGATGCCGGTGGTGCGCAGGTCCGGGTGGGCCTTGACCGGCGGGGCCAGCCCGATCGTGTCGCCGACGAGGTTGTTCTTGCCGATGTCGTTGCCGACGATCTGGTTGCCGCTCATCCGCTGCCCGGGCACGTGGGAGTGGATGGTCACCCCGGCGAGGCCGTTGCCGTAGATCTCGTTGTCGGCCACGTCGTTGTCGGACACCCGCTCGCCCTTGACCTCGGTGGCGATGACCACGCCGGCCCCGGGGTCTTTGCGGTTGAGGCCGTTGAAGGTGATCACGTTGTGCGCGACGTAGTTACCCCACACCCCGCTCGTGGAGTGGCCGGCGATGATGACTCCGCAACCGCCGGGGTTGCGGGTGGCCTCGTTCCTGGTGACCGCGTCGTAGTGCGTCGGCCCCAGGTCGTCGGCGATCAGGAAGCCGCCGCCCTTGTTGAACTCCGAGAGGTTGTGCGTGGCCAGGGAATCAGAGGTGCCGTTGAAGTCCACGCCCACGTCGCCGTTGTGCTTGAGCAGGTTGTGCGAGACCAGGACCCGGCGGCTCCGCGCGACCAGGATCGCGTCGAAGCCCGCGTTCTTCACGGTGAACCCGCTGATCTCGACATGGCGGGCGTGGTAAACGACCACCCCGCTGCCGCCCGGCAGCTTGCTGCTGATCGGCTTCTGGCCCCGGGCGTCGATGGTGGCACCGTGGCGGCCAATCAGCGCGAGCGACTTGGTCACGACGGCCTGCACCTTGTAGGTGCCGCCGCAAACGATCACGGCCCCCCCTACCGGGGCGGCGGCGATGGCCTGGTTGATGTGGCGGTAGCGGGCCGTGGCGCACGAGCGGTCGGAGTTGCCGGCATGGCCGTGCTTGGACACGTAGACCGTGGACGCCGCGGCGTCCGCGGCGCTGGCCCCCACCAGCGTGAGCGCCGCGGTACCGACGGCCGTCAGCCCGGCGAGCAGTATTGAGACTTGTCTCATGCTTCTGATCCCCCCTGATGACTACCTACCGTAGGCAGCCAATTACAGAAAGTAGCGTAGCGCTCACGGGGTGCTTTACCGCGGAACCCGCGCCGAACGGGCACTTGGCGCGAGGGTTCTTCGTTGCGTTACTGGGGTAGGCCCCGCGTAACCCCGCGACGGCCCTCGACCAGACGGAGCTAAGGATGATGGCACGGGGACCGGCCCCGGAGGGTGGGCCGGGCGATCCCTGGGCAATGCGGATGAATTACGATCCGCAGACGGCGCCGCTGCCCTACGGCACGACATCGGGGGACCCGTACCGCAACTACCCGGACGACGGCTCCTACCCGGATGGCTACCCCTCCCCGGAGCACGGCAGCCACGGGGATTACCCGGGCCGCGGCTACCTGCCTCGCAGGCCGCGCCGGCGGCGCGGCCTGCGGGTGCTGCGCTGGCTGCTCGGCGTCCTGCTGGCGCTGGTCATGCTCGGCGTGATCGCGTTCGGCGTGCTGTTCGCCCTCACGCCGTCAGTCAGCAACGCCCCCGCGCTGGCCCGGGCCATCGACACGGCCCACCACGTCGCGTACCCGGGACCGCCGGTGTCCCCGCTGTTCGCCGAGTCGCTGGTGGCGACCGAGGACCACCGCTTCTACTCCGAGCCCGGGGTGGACATCTACGCGATTGCCCGGGTCGCCGCTTCCCAGGTAACCGGTCACGGTGATCAGGGTGGCGCCACGCTGTACCAGCAACTGGCCAAGATGCTGTACACCCCCGGCCAGAGCGGGCTGCGTGTCGAGGTCAAGCAGGTCATGCTGGGCATCAAGCTCGACCTGGCCTTCAGCAAGGCGAAAGTGCTCCGGATGTATTCCGATGTCGCCTACTTCGGCCACGGCTACTACGGCCTGGCCCGGGCCAGTTGCGGGTACTTCGGGACCACCCCGGCGGCCCTGACCCTGCCGGAGGCGGCCACGCTGGCCGGGCTGGTCCAGGGGCCCTCCGCGGACGACCCGATCGACCACTATGCGCGGGGCCGGGCCCGGGAGGCCCACGTGCTGGGGCGGCTGGCCGACACCGGCAAGATCACCCAGGCGCAGGCCACGGCCGCCTACGCGCAGCGCCTTCCGCTGGTCGGCGGCAGCGGCACCGGCTGCACCGGCCCGCGCTGACCCGCCTGCGGGATCAGGCACTTGCCGGTGAAACTGCCTGCCCCCACTGCGATCGTGGACGCAAAGGGTCTCCGGGGCCAGCACTGCCGGCAGTGCCATCGACACTGCGCGACGGCGGGTTAATGATCATGGGGTCACTGGGCCAGGAGCCCCAGTGATCCCATGATCACGTAGGTGGCAAGCCCGGTCCGGGGGCACATGGGTAACACCAGCCACGCAGGCCACGGCAGAAAACCACCCCGATGGGTGGCAGCCCCGCTCGGCAGCCGGGAAGACCCCGCGAACGCAACACTGGCCACTTAGGCCGCAGAAGGTCGCGGTGGGAGGGCGGGTGCTTGGGCGGCCAGACCAGACGTGGACGTTAGGGGCAGGGCCGGTGCCTGGGCGGCCAGACCAGACGTGGACGTTCAAGGCCGGCGGGGAGGCCGCTTCGGTCCACGGTCCGGGCCGGGGTGAGATCAGCTCCGCGCGGCGTGGCGGCCCGGGCGGCTGCCGTCGCTCCCGTTGCCCCCGTCAAGGCCGTAATTCCCGGCCGGGCGGTCGTAGTTGCCGGCGTACTGGCCGCGCTCGCCGCCGAACTCCTCCGGGCCCGCGTGGTAGTTCCCGGCCCCGCGCTCGTGCTCGTCGGCCCCGCGGCCGTACAGCGTGGCTTCCTCGTCCAGGCCCGCGGCGAGGGCCTCGGCCACCCCCTCCTCCGGGAGCCCGGGCTCAGGGAACCCGGCCGCAGGGAACCCGGGGGCCGGTGCGGCGGGGCGGTGATGCCCGGCCTGCACCCCGTCCGCGGGGTCCAGTGTCCGCCACACCCACTTGCGGTAGGACCAGAAGCGGAACAGCGTGCCCAGCCCGATGCCGACGAGGTTGGCGGCGTTGTACGCGATCTTGCCCTGCAGGTTCAGCCCGTCCTGGACGATCGCGACGCAGGCCAGCTGGATGAGCAGCCCGATCCCGTTGAACACGAAGAACAGGACGGTTTCCCGGCCCATCCCGGTCCGCTCACGGTGCCGGAACGCCCAGTAGCGGTTGCCGACGAACGTGACGACGGTCGCCGCGACCGTCGCGACGATGACCGCCTTGTACTTGCCCAGGCCCGCGCCGTAGCGCAGCACGTCGGCGCCGCCGAGGCTCACGATGAACCCGATCAGGCCCACCACACCGAACTTGGCGGCCTCATGGATCAGCACGCGGAACCGCTCATACATCCGCAGAGCGAAACTCACCTGGCCGTCTTCCTCTCACCAGTGCTGCGGGGGCGGGTCCTGCGGAGTTCATCAACTGCTGCTTGCGACAGTACCGGCAGGCTCCGGCAGGCGGGGCCACAGGGCCATGATTGCAAGGTCAAGAACGGGGAAATTAACCCGGTCGGAATTATTTCCGGCGCCCGGTAGTCTCGCATAAGTGCCTGTGACCACCGCTCTCATCCGTGCTCGCGGCCTCACGAAGCGGTTCGGGGGCTTCACGGCGGTGGACGGGGTCGACTTCGAGCTGCGCCGCGGCGAGGCGTTCGGCTTCCTCGGCCCCAACGGCGCAGGCAAGTCCTCGACGATGCGCATGATCGGCTGCGTCTCCCCGCCGACCGAGGGTGAGCTGTCGATCTTCGGCCTGGACCCGGTGGCGGACGGCCCGGAGATCAGGGCCCGGCTCGGCGTGGTGCCCCAGGAGGACTCGCTGGACGTGGAGCTCACGGTCCGGGAGAACCTCCTGGTGTACGGCCGCTACTTCGGGCTGCCCCGGCCGGTCATCCGGGAGCGCAGCGACCGGCTGCTGGAGTTCGTCCAGCTTGCCGACCGCCAAGACGACCGGGTGGAGCCGCTGTCCGGCGGCATGAAGCGGCGGCTGACCATTGCCCGCTCGCTGATCAACGAGCCGGAGATCCTGCTCCTGGACGAGCCGACCACCGGCCTGGACCCGCAGGCCCGCCACGTGGTCTGGGACCGGCTGTTCCGGCTCAAGCAGCAGGGCGTGACGCTGGTGCTGACCACGCACTACATGGACGAGGCCGAGCAGCTGTGCGACCGGCTCGTGGTCATGGACGGGGGCCGGATCGCCGCCGAGGGCTCCCCCCGCGAGCTGATCGGGCGGTACTCCACCCCGGAGGTCCTCGAGCTCCGGTTCGACCCCGCCGTGCATGAGAACGCCGCGGAGAAACTCGCCGCGGTGCCCGCGCAGCGCCGTGAGGTGCTGGCCGACCGGGTGCTGCTGTACGTCGAGGACGGCGACACGGCACTGGCCGCGGTGCGGGAACTCGGGCTGGACCCGCTCACCTCGCTGGTCCGGCGCAGCACGCTGGAGGACGTGTTCCTGCGGCTCACCGGCCGCCGGCTGGAGGACTGATGACGGCCCAGACGGCCCCGGGCGCCCCGGCCGCCGCGCAGGCGGCGGACCCCGGGGCCCGGCCGGGCTCCCAGCCCGCCTGGTCTTTCGCCGTCCGGCAGCTGCGGTTCTGGCTGACCGACTACCGGCGGACCTGGCGCGGCTCGATCATCTCGACCGTGCTGAACCCGCTGCTGTACCTGGGCGCGATGGGCCTGGGCCTCGGCACGCTGGTGGACAAGCACGGCACGGCCTCCCTGGGCCACGTCAGCTACCTGGTGTTCCTAGCGCCCGGCCTGCTGGCCGCGAGCGCGATGGGCACCGGGGTGGGTGAGTCCACCTACCCGGTCTTCGGCTCGGTCAAGTGGAACAAGACCTACCAGGCCGCGGTGTCCTCGCCGCTGCGGCCACGTGACCTGTTCCACGGTCATCTGCTGTTCGTCGCGCTGAAGCTGACCATGACCTCCGCGGTTTTCCTGGCCGTGGCCGCGCTGTTCCACGCGATCACATCCCCGATGGCCATCGCGGCCCTTCCGGTGGCCGTGCTCACCGGCCTGGCGTTCACCGCGCCGATCGAGGCGTGGACCGTGACGCGCACCAAGGACACCTCCATGGCCGTGATCTACCGGTTCGGGATGATCCCGCTGTTCCTTTTCTCCGGCACGTTCTTCCCGGTTACGCAGCTGCCCGCGTGGATCAGGCCGATCGCCTACCTGACCCCGCTGTGGCACGGCGTGGCGCTGTGCCGGGCCCTGTGCCTGGGCGTCGCCACGCTGCCCTCGTCCCTCCTGCACGCCGGTTACCTGCTGGTCGTGCTGGGCGCCGGGATCATCGCCGGTGACCGGACCTACGCCAGGCGGCTGTATGTCTAGCGCCGGCGGCCTGGCGCTGCGGGTGCTGCCGGGCCGCGGGCCGCTGCGCCGGGCCTGGGGGTCGGTGGGCGGCCGGAGCAGCGTCTTCCTGGTCGAGCGGCACGCGCTGGTGTACCGGCACACCTGGCTGGTCTTCGTCTCCGGGGTGGTCGAGCCGCTGTTCTACCTGCTGTCCATCGGGGTGGGGCTCGGCCACCTGGTCGGCTCGGTGCGCGGCGTCAGCTACGCCGCGTTCGTGGCGCCCGCCCTGCTGGCCAGCGCCTCCATGAACGGCGCCCTGTTCGACTCCACGTTCAACGTCTTCTTCCGGCTGAAGTACGAGAAGCTGTACGACGCCGCGCTGGCCACGCCCATGCGGGCCGGTGACGTGGCCCTGGGCGAGATCAGCTGGGCGCTGCTGCGCGGCGCGCTGTACGCGGTGGCCTTCCTGGCCGTGATGGCGGCCATGGGCCTGATCCACTCGTGGTGGGCGCTGGCCGCGCTGCCCGCCGCCATCCTCACCGGGTTCGCCTTCGCCGCCGGCGGCATGGCCTGCACCACATACATGCGGACCTGGCAGGACTTCGAGTTCGTCACGCTGGCGACCCTGCCCATGTTCCTGTTCTCCACCACGTTCTACCCGCTGAGCGTGTACCCGAGGCCGCTGCAGTACGTCGTGGAATGCACCCCGCTGTACCAGAGCGTGGCCATGCTCCGTGACCTCACCCTGGGAAACGTCCACCCGGCACTGCTCGGGCACGCCGCGTACCTGGCCATCCTGGGCCTGATCGGCCTGCTCGTGGCGGGCCGCCGGATCGGCAGGCTGCTGCTCCGCTGAACCCGCCGCGGGGATCAGGCTTTCCGCTGGCCCGGGCCGGGCACGTTAGGCTTCATACGGGCCGCGGGGAGGCCAGGCGGACGCACTCGACTTAGGACGGCATGATCACGACCGGCGGCAGCCTTCCGGATCCGGCGCCCCGGGCCGGGAGTCAGAACGACACTCCTGCTGCGGATGAGGCCTCCGGGACAGGTAGGGCTGCCGAGGCCGCTGTGGTCACCGGGGCACATGGGCGGCCCGGGGCCCGGGATGGCGCCGGGGCCCGGGATGGCGCTAGGGCCCGGGATGGCGCCAGGGCCGGGCAGATACCCCGGCCCACCCCGTCGGGCCGGCCCGGCCCGTCTCATCCGCCCGGCCCGTCTCATCCGCCCGGCCCGTCTGATCCGCCCGGCCCGGCCCGCCGGGCCGACTGGGTGCCGTGGCTGATCGCGCTGGCCGTGTTCGCGGCCTACGCCACGATCTCGCTGTCCCGCTACATACGGCTCGCCCCGGGTTCCTGGGACCTGGGCATCTTCACCGAGTACGTCTATCAGCTGGCTCACCTGCACGCACCCGTGGTGAACATCCGCGGGGCCGGCTTCAACCTGCTGGGTGATCACTTCCAGCCGATCGTCGGCCTGATCGCCCCGCTCTTCCTGCTGGTCCCCAGCCCGGCCACCCTGCTCGTGGTCCAGGCCCTGCTGACCGCGGTCTCGGTGGTCCCCGTCAGCCGGGCCGCCGCCTCCCGGCTCGGCACCGGGGCCGGGCGGATGATCGGGGCGGCGTACGGGTTCTCCTGGGGCCTGCAGCAGATGACCGACTTCGACTTCCACGAGATCACGTTCGCGGTGCCACTGCTGGCCTGCTCGCTGTCCGCGCTGGTCCGGGGCAAGGTCCGGGCCGCGGCCGTGTGGGCGCTGCCGCTGGTGTTCGTGAAGGAGGACCAGGGCTTCACCGTTGCGGCCATCGGTGTCCTCATCCTGGTGATGAGCCTGGCCCGGGCCGGGGAGCACGATCAGGACCGGGCTGCCCTGCGTGCCGCCGGCCTCCGGTGGGGGGCGCTGCTGACCGTGTGGGGACTCGCCTGGTCCTTCCTGGCCATCACGGTGATCATCCCGCACTTCAACGCGCTGCATCAGTACCCGTACTGGGCCGACGGCGGGGTGCTGAACCCGCGCGGGCCGCATCTCTCGGCGCCGTCGGTGCTCGCCCAGCTCGGCCATTCCTACGTCCCGAAGCTGCGCACCACGCTGCTCATCCTGCTCCCGGTGGCCTTTCTCGCGCTGGGCTCGCCGGTCGCCCTGGTGGCGGTGCCGGGCCTGGTGCTGCGGTTCGTGTCCACGAACACCACCTACTGGGGAGCGGGATATCACTACAACGCCACGGTGATGCCGATCGTCTTCATCGCCGCCATAGACGCACTGGCCCGGATCCGCGCGCGCCGGGCCCAGGCGGAGGGCGGATCGCGCAGCTCCCGCTGGCCGGGGCGGGACGTGACCCGGGCTGTCCCGGCGCTCATGCTCGTCATCGCGGCGGTGACAGCCTGGTGGTTCCCGCTCAGCGACCTGTGGCAGGCGCAGACGTACCAGATCAGCGCCCATGTCCGGGGGGAGGACAGTGCCCTGGCCCGGGTACCGGGCGGCACCACTGTCGAGGCCACGCTGAGCATGCTGGCCCCGCTGGCGGCCAGGGATGACACCTACTGGATCGGCAACGCCGGCAACCCGGCGCCCCGCTACGTGGTGTTCGACGACCTGGACAGCGGCTGGAACCCGCCGCCCAGCGACCCGCTCACGTTCGTCGAGCAGCGCCACCCCGGCGCCACCTACCAGCAGGTCTACGAGAGCAACTTCGTCTACGTGTTCCGCCGGGTCGGCGGCCCGGGCGGCCGGGCCAGATAGGGGACCGCGGCCGGGCCAGATAGGGGACCAGCGGCCGATAGGCGGCGTACTGATGAGTAGATAGAGTCATCACCGAACCGTCGGGAGGCTGGCATGGACTTCGGCTACGACGATCGCACGGAGGAGTTCCGGAAACGCCTCCTCGCGTTCATGGACGAATGCGTGTATCCGGCCGAGCCGGTGTTCGCCGCGCAGGTGCGGGAAAATGCGCAGGCCGGACGCCGCTGGGACCGGCCCGCAGTGATCGGGGAGCTGAAGGAGGAGGCCCGCGGCCGCGGCCTGTGGAACCTCTTCCTGGCCCATCACCCGGAGGGAGCCGGGCTCACCAACCTCCAGTACGCGCCGCTCGCGGAGATCACCGGGCGCAGCCCGGCGCTGGCCCCCGAGGCGCTCAACTGCGCTGCCCCGGACACCGGGAACATGGAGGTGCTGGCCGAGTTCGGCTGTCCTGAGCAGCAGGAACGCTGGCTCCGGCCGCTGCTGGAGGGGTCGGTCAGGTCCGCCTTCTGCATGACCGAGCCGGACGTCGCCTCCTCGGATGCGACGAACATCACAACCAGGATCGACCGCGACGGTGACGAGTACGTCCTCAACGGCCGGAAGTGGTGGTCCTCTGGCGCGATGAACCCGGACTGCGAGATCTTCATCGTCATGGGCCGGACCGCCTGGGACGGGGACCGGCACCGGCAGCAGTCGATGATCCTGGTGCCCCGCGACACCCCCGGGGTGACGGTCGAGCGCGGGATCAGCCTGTTCGGGTACGACGACGGGCCGCACGGCGGCCACGCCGAGGTCGTTTTCACCGATGCCCGGGTCCCGGCGGCCAGCCTGATCGCCGGCGAGGGGGACGGGTTCAAGATCGCCCAGGCCCGGCTGGGCCCCGGCCGGATCCACCACTGCATGCGCCTCATCGGCTCGGCCGAGCGGGCCCTGGAGCTGCTCTGCCGCCGGGTCACCGACCGGGTCGCGTTCGGCAAGCCGCTGGCCGACCAGGGAGTGATCCAGGAATGGATCGCGGAGTCCCGGGTGCGGATCGAGCAGGCCCGGCTGCTGGTGCTGAAGACCGCCTGGCTGATGGACACGGCCGGAAACAAGGGCGCCCACACGGAGATCCAGGCCATCAAGATCATCACGCCGGCCATGGCCGAGTGGGTGATCGACAAGGCGATCACGGCGCACGGCGCGGCCGGGGTCAGCCAGGATTTCCCGCTCGCCTACCTGTGGGCGAACGCCCGCACCCTCCGCTTCGCGGATGGCCCCGACGAGGTGCACAAGCGCTCCCTGGCCCGCCGGGAACTCCGCCCGTACCGGGTGGCCACTGAAAATGGGACGTAGGCCTCTGTCCGGTGAGCAGGGAACGTGAGTGACTGGCCGTGGAACCGGAAAGTGAGCACTGGCGGACACTCGGCCAGCTCACCAGGCCGGGCCGGATCAGCCGCTGCCCGCGGATGACACGTAATAAGGAGAATGACAATGCCACAGGACGCGCAAAGAGTAGCCATCGTTACCGGCGGGGCTCGCGGGATCGGGGCCGGGACGGCTAAGCGCCTGGCCGCGGATGGCATGGCGGTGGCCGTGCTCGACCTGGGCGCCGACGACGGTAAGGCCGTCGTGGACACGATCGTGTCGGAAGGCGGCCGGGCGATCGCCGTCGGCGCCGACGTCAGCCAGGCTGACCAGGTGGCTGCCGCCGTGGACCAGGTCGTCGCCGAACTCGGGCCGCCCACGGTGCTCATCAACAACGCCGGGGTGCTCCGGGACAACCTGCTCTTCAAGATGAGCGAGGAGGACTGGGAGATGGTCCTGGGCGTGCACCTGCGCGGCGCGTTCCTGATGACCAAGGCCGCCCAGAAGCACATGGTGGACGCGCACTACGGCCGGATCATCAACCTGTCGTCCAGTTCCGCGCTGGGCAACCGGGGGCAGGCCAACTACTCGGCCGCCAAGGCCGGCATGCAGGGCTTCACCAAGACGCTGGCGATCGAGCTTGGCCCGTTCGGCATTACCGCCAACGCAGTCGCACCCGGGTTCATCGCCACCGACATGACCGCGGCGACCGCGGCCCGGATGAAGATGAACTTCGAGGACTTCCAGGAGGCCGCTGCGAAGCAGATCGCGGTCCGCCGGGTGGGCCATCCCGAAGACGTGGCGGGCCTCATCTCGTATCCTGGCCAGCGAGGAGTCAGGATACGTCTCTGGCCAGGTGATCTACGTAGCGGGCGGGCCGCTGTGCTGAGTGCCAGCAGCGAGCCGGACGCGCTCCGCGAGCAGGTCCGGGACTTCCTGGCCGGGCACGACCCGGCCAGGATGTCCCGGCTCGACTTCCTGCGGGCCCGGTTCGACGCCGGGCTGGCCGCGGTGCACTACCCGGCCGGGCTGGGCGGGCTCGGCCTGCCGCGAGCGCTCCAGGCCGTGGTGGAGGCCGAGTTCGCGGCGGCCGGCGCGCCCGGTAACCAGCCGGAGCGGATCGGCATCGGGCTTGGCATGGCCGCGCCGACCATTCTCGCCTTCGGCACCGAGGAGCAGAAATCCCGCTGGATACGCCCGCTGTGGACCGGCGAGGAGGTCTGGTGCCAGCTATTCAGCGAGCCGGGCGCCGGGTCAGACCTGGCGGGCCTGGCCACCCGGGCGGTCCGCGAGGATGAGCCCCCGGCCGCGGAAGCAGCAGGGAACGGGAGTATCCCGGGCGCGGACGGCGCCTCCGGGGGAGTCCGCTGGGTGATGAACGGCCAGAAGGTGTGGACGTCCATGGCCCACCAGGCCCGCTGGGGCCTGCTCCTGGCCCGGACCGACCCTGACGTGCCCAAGCACGCCGGGCTGACCTACTTCGCCTGCGACATGACCGTCGACGGGGTGGAGGTCCGGCCGCTGCGCCAGCTCACCGGGGAGGCCGAGTTCAACGAGGTCTTCCTGACCGGCGCGGTCGTCCCGGACAGCGACCGGATCGGCGCGGTCGGCGAGGGCTGGCGGGTGGCCCAGGGCACGCTGATGAATGAGCGGGTGTCCATCGGGGGCACCGCCCTGCCCCGTGAAGGCGGGATGATCGGCTCGGCCGCCCGCGCCTGGCGGGAGCACCCTGAGCGGCGCACCCCTGGCCTGCACGACCGGATGCTCCGGCTGTGGGCCGACGCGGAGGTGGCCAGGCTGGCCTCGGAACGGCTCCGCCAGCAGCTGGCCGTGGGCCATCCCGGCCCCGAGGGGTCGGCGGCCAAGCTCGTGTTCGCCCGGCTCAACCAGGACATCGCCGCGCTCGAGGTGGAGATGGCCGGTGCCGACGGGCTCCGGTATGAGGACTGGTCCATGCGCAGGCCGGAGAGCGTCAGCTTCTACGGCCGGGACCCGGGCTACCGCTACCTGCGGGCCCGCGGCAACTCCATCGAGGGCGGCACGTCGGAGATCCTGCGCAACATCATCGCCGAGCGGGTCCTCGGCCTGCCGCCCGAGCCACGGTCCGACACCAAAGTGCCCTGGAAGGACCTGCCCCGGTGAGCGCCGGCCGGTACCGGCCAGCGAGCCTGGGCCGTCAGGCCTGGGCGAGCGGCCGGTGGGATCTTGCTCACCGGGCGGCGCGAACCTTCGAGGAGACACCGTGACAAGCACCACGACCCAGGAGTCATCTGGCCGGGGGCTGCCCGGCCTGCTGTACGGAGAGGCCGAAGAGGAGCTCCGGGCCGCTGTCCGGGACCTGCTCGCCGAGCGCGCCGGCTGGTCCTCCGTGCTGGCCCGGACCGAGACCAGCGAGCCGTACGACACCGCGCTGTGGCGGGTGCTCGCCGCGGAGGTCGGCTGCGCCGGCCTGCTGATCCCCGAGAGCCACGGCGGCGCGGGCGCCAGCTACCGTGAGGCCGCGGTCGTCGCCGAAGAGGCCGGCCGGGCCGTGGCCCCTGTCCCGTTCCTGGGCAGTGCGGTGGTCGCGACGGCTGCTGCGCTGGCCGCCGGCGACGCGGAGCTGCTGTCCGGGCTGGCCGCGGGCACCGTGACCGCGGCGCTGGCCGTGCCGTTCGCGAGCAAGCCGGGTGCCGGGCCCAGCCGCCGTCCGTGCGCGTAGCGCCCCGCAAGGCGGGCGACGCCGCAGGCCAGACCCGGCTGACCGGGGTGGTCACCGGCGTCGCCGACGCGCTGCCCGCGTCGGTGCTGCTCATCCCGGCCGATGGCGTGCCCGCGGGGCTGTACGCGGTGGACGCCGGCGCGCCCGGGCTGACCGTCACGCCGGTGGTCTCGCTGGACCAGACCCGCCCGCTGGCGGACCTGACTCTGGACGGGTGGCCGCCCGGCCGCTGGCCTCCGGCCGGGACGCGGACCGCGCGGTCGCCGCCGCGCTGGCCGCCGGGGCCGCGATGCTGGCCGCCGAGCAGCTGGGGCTGGCGGAGCGCTGCCTGGAGATGACGGTGGCCTACCTGAAGGAGCGGTACCAGTTCGCCCGCCCGGTCGGCTCGTTCCAGGCGCTCAAGCACCGCGCCGCGGACCTGTGGGTGGCCATCAGCCAGGCCCGGGCCGCGTCCCGGTACGCCGCCGCCTGCCTGGCCGACGGCGACCGCGACGCGCCGGTCGCCATGGCCCTGGCCAAGGCGGCCTGCGGGGATGCCGCCACCCTGGCCGCCCGGGAATGCGTGCAGCTGCACGGGGGGATCGGCTTCACCTGGGAGCACCCCGCGCACTTGTACCTGAAGCGGGCCACGAGCTCGTCGATCGCGTTCGGCACCCCGGACTGGCACCGGGCCGCGCTGGCCCGCCTGGCCGCGCTGCCCCCGGCCCCGGCCGCGGGCGGACCTGCGCCGATGAAGGCGGCCGGGGCCCAGTGAGCGCCGTCCGGTGGGGTTTTGCCGCCCGGACGGCGCGAGCAGCTACGGAGACGCAGTGAAGTCCGTCGCCGGCGCCGGGGTCGTGATCACCGGCGCGGGCAGCGGCATCGGCGCTGCCCTGGCCCGCCGGTTCGCGGCCGAGGGAGCCAGGGTCGTGGTCAACGACATCGACACCGGCGCCGCGCGCGAGGTGGCCAGGGCCTGCGGCGGCGAGGCGCTGCCCGGGGACGCGGCCAGCGAGGCGGGCGTGGCCGGCCTGGTCAGCGGCGCGGAGGACCTGCTCGGCGGCATCGACCTGTTCTGCGCCAACGCCGGGATCGCCCGCCCGGGCGGCGCGGACGCCACCGAGCCGGACTGGGACGCCTCGTGGCAGGTCAACGTCATGGCGCATGTCCGCGCCGCCCGGCTGCTGACCGGCCCGTGGCTGGAACGCGGCCAGGGGCACCTGATCTGCACCGTGTCCGCGGCCGGGCTGCTGACCATGCTGGGCTCGGCGCCGTACTCGGTGACCAAGCACGCCGCGCTGGCGTTCGCCGAGTGGATGTCGGCCACGTACGCCCATCGCGGCATCACCGTGCAGGCCCTGTGCCCGCAGGGCGTTCGGACCCCGCTGTACGAGTCGTCCGGCCCCATCGGCCACGCGCTGATGGACGCGTCCGCGATCACCCCGGACGCGGCGGCCGGGGCGGTCATCGAGGGGATCGCGGACGGCCGGTTCCTGATCCTGCCGCACCCCGAGGTGTCGCTGATGTACTCGCGGCGGGCCACCGATCCTGACCGCTGGCTGACCGGGATGAACCGGCTCCAGCAGCAGGTTGAGAACCTTCCTGATCAGTAACCCTCCCGGATTTCCGGTTTGCGGCATGCTGTCCGCATGAAGCCGGCTGCCATGGGGATGCTGCACCATCTTGAGCTGTGGGTGCCCGACCTGAGCCGGGCCGAGCTCGCCTGGGGATGGCTGCTCGGACGCGCTCGGCTACGAGCTCTACCAGCAGTGGCCCGAAGGGGCGAGCTGGCGGTGCGGTGATCTCTACATCGTGCTCGAGCAGTCACCCGCGCGCAGCGCATTCCGGCACGACCGGCACCGGCCGGGCCTCAACCACCTGGCGTTCCACGTGTCCGACCGGGGCATGGTGGACCGCATGGTGGGGGAGGCGCTGCTGCACGGCTGGCGGCTGCTGTTCGCGGACCGCCACCCCTACGCCGGGGGGGAGCAGCACTACGCCGCCTACCTGGAAGACCGCGACGGCTACGAGGTCGAACTGGTCGCCCCGCCACCGCGGCACGAAGGGGCCCCGGCCGGGGGCGGGGGCACCGAGGCGGCCGAGGGGACGCACCGCGCCGAGCCGGGTGACGAGGCGTACCGCGCGGAACCGGCCGAGATCGCCTACCCGCCCGGCCCGGACCGCCCGGCGACGGGCTGGATCAGCTGACCCTGGCCGGGCTCACGACGCGTGGTCTGGGAACCCCGCTGGTCAGGCCACCGTCACCGCGGCGTGCAGCCGCAGGTCACGCGAGGACCGGCCGACGCGATCGTGAACTCGCCGGGCGGCCAGGCCCACCGGGCGGCCTGCTCGTCGTAGCGGGCGAACACCCGGGCCGGCACCGTGAGCGTCACCTGCGCGGTCCCGCCCGGGCCGGCCGCCGCTGAGCCGAACGCGCCGAGCACCCGCACCGGCCGGCCGCCGGCGGCCGGGCCAGCCACGTAGGCCTGCACCACCTCGCGGCCGGGGCGCTCACCGGTGTTGCGCACCGTGACCCTGATCGCCAGGTCATCCCCGGCGGCCAGCACGGGCGGCCCGGCCGCCAGCGACTCATAGGACCAGCTGGTGTAGCCGAGCCCGTGGCCGAACGGGAACAGCGGCGCGGTCCCGGCCGCGTCGTAGCCGCGGTACCCGATGAGCAGGCCCTCGTCGTAGCTGAGCTGCCCGTCGACGGGGACGGCGCGCAGCACCGGGCAGTCGGCCTCCCGGGCCGGCATGGTCACCGGGAGCCGGCCGCCCGGCTCGGCCCGGCCGAGCAGGACGTCGGCCAGGGCGTCGCCCATGGCCTGGCCGGGCAGCCAGGCGTAAAGCACCGCGGCGACCCGGTGCGCCCAGGGCATGAGCACCGGCATCCCGGCGTTCACCACCACCACGGTACGGGGGTTGGCTGCGCTCACCCGCTCGATGAGCTCGTCCTGGCGGCCGGGCAGGCGCAGGGTCTCCCGGTCGAATCCCTCGCTCTCGGTCGTCTCGGCCGAGCCGGCCACGACCACGGCCACGTCCGCGGCGGCCGCCGCCCGCACCGCGTCGTCCAGCGCCGCGTCCTCGTCGGGGGAGGCCACGATCCCGAGCCGCACCGCCAGCGGGCCCTCGGCGTCCGCCGACGGCCGGAAGTCCAGCCGGACCGCCGCCTCCTGCCCGGCGGCCAGCTGCACCGTGCCCATGACCTGGCCCGGGCGGGTCATGGTCTCGACCGGGTCCGCGGGGACCGGGGTTTCCTCGTCCGCGATGACCGCGCCGTCCACGGCCAGCACCAGGCGTCCCACACCCGCGGCGCCGATCGTGTGCGGCCCGGTGACCTCGGCGCGGAACGTGGTCAGCACCGTCACGGTGCCCCGCTCACCCCAGCCGATGCCGGGCGGCAGCCCGTCATCACCCCACCAGGCGAACACGGTGGACTGGCGGTGCTCGGAGCCGAGCAGGCCGCCGTCCCCGTCGCGGTACTCCACCCGGACCCCCGGGTCGCCCGAGAGCGGGTCCCGCAGCGTCCGCGCCGCGGGTTCGGGGACCATCTCCCAGGTCTGGCAGCCGGCCGCCGCCGTGACCTCCGCCTGGCCGGCCAGGGCCTGGCGGAGGGCGTCCGCCGGGGTGGACAGGCCCGCCGGGATGACCGCCGCGCTGCCGCCGCCCTGGATGACCGGGTGCACCGCGTTGGGCCCGAGCACGGCCACGGTCCTGAGCGCGGCCGGGTCGAGCGGGAGGGCCTGGTCCTCGTTCCGCAGCAGCACGAGGGACGCGGCCACGGCCCGGCGCAGCAGGGCCGGCTGTACCGGGGCAGGCGCGGCCCGGTCCGGGCCGGGGGGAACGATCCGTCTCGTCCGGGCCCGGCCCGGCCAGGGCTCCCACCTGGCGGGCCAGCCGCAGCAGCCGCAGCACCTTGTCGTCGATCAGCTGCTCGGCGACGGCGCCGCTGCGGACCGCCTCGGCCAGGGCCGCTCCCCAGGGCCCCCGCGGCCCTGGCATGGCCAGATCGAGCCCGGCCTGGGCGGTGGGCACCGTGCTGCGCGCGGCACTCCAGTCCGACACCACGACGCCGGTGAAGCCCCACTCGCCCTTCAGCACCTCGCCGCAGCAGGCCCTGGTGCTCGGTCATCAGCGCGCCGTTCACCGAGTTGTAGGCGGCCATCACCATGAGCGCGCCCGCCTCCCGGACGCAGGCCTCGAACGGCACCAGGTACAGCTCACGCAGCACCGCCTCGGCGATCCGCGCGTCATAGGTCCACCGCTCGGTTTCGGAGTCGTTGCCGACGTAGTGCTTGACGGCCGCGGCCACACCGGCCGACTGCAGCCCGGCCACGTAGCCGGCGGCGATCCGGGCGGACAGCACCGGATCCTCGGAGAAGCACTCGAACCCCCGGCCGCCGAGCGGGGTGCGCATCAGGTTGATCGTCGGGGCCAGCACGCACGTCGATGCCCTTGCCCCGCGCCTCGGCGCCGAGGGCGGCAGCGAGCTCGCGGACGAGCTCGCTGTCCCAGGTGGCGCCGAGGGCGGAGGGGCAGGGCAGGCTGGCCGAGGGGTTCCGGTCATCCTTGGTGACGCCGCGGGCTCCGGCCGGCCCATCCGACATGACGATCGGCCGGAGCCCGAGGGTGGCGTCGCCGTAGGTGCGCCAGCTGTCCGCGCCGGTCAGCAGGCGCACCTTGGCCTCGACGGGGAGCGCAGCCACCCGGCTGCGCTCCTCCGTCGCCTCTGCAGATGTTGTCATCGAGTTCCTTGCGTCGCGTCCCGGGAGGTCAGGACTTCGGCGTGAGGTGCAGGATGGTGTCTTCGATGTACGGCGTGTTGGGAACCGGGTTCATGTACGGGTTGCTGGCCGTCGGCCACCCCGTGTAGTTCCGGCTCGAGACCTCGGCCCAGGCCCCGCCGTTGAGCAGCGGCACCACGGGCACCTGAGTGGTCATGATGTTCTCCAGCTTGGTGATCGCGGCCTTCTGGGTGGCCGGGTCGCCGGAGCCGGCGAACTGCTGCAGCGCCGCCTGGGCCTGCGGGTTGGAGTACCGGCCGAAGTCACCGGCCGCCGGCTTGCCGATCGGCGCCGTCAGCGAGCTGTCCAGCCAGCTGTCGTAGATGAAGTACGGGTTCGGGCCCTGGTTGCTCCAGTGCAGGGTGGCGTCGAACGTGCCGTTCGCGACGTTGCCCGCCCACACGGTCGGGTTGCCGATGCCGTCCACGGAGGTGTCGAAGCCCAGCGCGTTCAGCTGGTGGGAGATGATCTGGTCGTCGGTGTAGTAGTCGCTGTACGGGACCGGGTCCTGGATGGCGAACTTGATCGTCTTCCCGTTCTTGGCCCACTTGCCGCCCGACTTGGTGTAGCCGTCGGCCTGGAGGATCGCGGTGACCTTGGCCGCGTCACCGGTGGCCGGCAGGTTGTTGGCCAGCGAGGGGTCGAGGTAGGACTGGTGGTTGGGGAGCAGCAGCCCGCTGGTCGTGCTGACCGGCGGCTCGTAACCCGTCTCGCCCTGGACGTTGAGCTGCGAGCGGTTGATCCCGTAGCTGATGGCCTGGCGTACCGCGGGGTCGTTCAGCGGGGCCTTGGTGGTGTTGAGGTACATGCTGACCACGTTGTTGGCGCTGAAGTAGGGCTCGCTGTTCAGCCAGGTGTGGTTCTGCGGGCTCTTGGCCAGGAAGTTGTCCTTGATGTTGGCGACGTAGTTGCCCGCGAAGTCGATCTGGCCGCTGGAGATCGGCGGGACCAGGTTGGCGTTGGTGTTGTAGCCGGGGAAGTCGATCTCCGGCACGTGCACCTTGGACTTCTGCCAGTAGAGCGGGTTCTGCTTCATCGTGTAGCCCTGCGGCGAGAACTTGTCCAGCATGAACGGGCCGGTGCCGACGGGCTTGGGGTCCGCGAACGTGGCCGGGTCGCTGACCGAGGACCACACGTGCTGGGGCACGATGTAGACCTGGCCGATCAGGAACAGGTTGGCGTACTGCGGATTCTTGAAGTTCAGCACGGCCTGGGTCGCGCTGGGCGCGCTGGCGCTGGTCACCACGGGGGCGCCGTTAGTGTTCAGCTTCGGGTTGGCCTTGATCATGTTGAACGTGAACGCCACATCCGAGGCGCTGAACGGCTTGCCGTCGTTCCACTTCACGCCCTTGCGGATGGTCAGGGTGAGCGTCTTGCCGCCATTGGAGAAGCTGTCCCCGGTGGCCAGCATGGGGATGGGCGCCGCCGCCGAGTTGAGGGTGTTGAAGATGAACAGCGGCTCGTTGTAGAGGGCGATCGAGTTGGTGAGGGTCCCCGTCGACGTGAGCGAGAACGGGTTGAAGGTGTCGGTCATGGGGGAGAGCGGCGTGCTCTCGACGACCAGGGTCTTGCCGGTGGCCGTGGTCTTGCTGCCGCCGCCGGAGGAGCTGCTGCCGCAGGCCGTGACGCCCATGGCCAGGGCGCTGGCCACGGCCAGGGTTGCTAGGACTTTGTGCTTCATTGCTTAAACTCCGTTGTGCCCGGCAGGCTCATCGCCGGCCTGTTGTGAGCGACCGTGTCGGGGTCTTTATCGGTGGGGCGGGGGCGGGTCGGCCGGGTCTGGTGCCCGCCTGCCCGTTCCGCCTGGATACCGGTGGTGTGCACGGTGTGCCGTGCACGGTTGGTGCGCGCCGGGTGATGCGCGCGCGGGTGCTGATCGGGGCCTAGAGGTGTCCCGGTTCATCACGACTCCTCCCCTCCGGTTGCGGGACTGGGTGGTGGGTCCGGCTCGTGGCCAGGCCGCGGCGTGTCCAGGCCCTCGGGCCCGGCGGTTCCGCGAGAGGTTTTCGTTGCGGAAGTAAGTGAGCGCTGCTGCGCGGCGGTCAGACCGGAGACATGCAGCCAGCAGGCGCTGACGTGCCGGTCCGCGACCTGGGTGCCGGGCGGGGTGTCCGCCGCGCAGACCGCCATCGCGTGCGGGCAGCGGGGGTGGAAGCGGCAGCCGGCGGCGGGTCCACCAGGCTGGGCGGGGACCCGCGGCCCTGGAGCGAGAGCGGCTCGGGCCGGTCCGGGTCCGGCGCCGCGCTGAGCAGCAGCTGGGTGTACGGATGGGCCGGCTCGTCGGTCAGCGTGACGGCCGGGCCGGACTCGACGACCTGGCCCGCGTACATCACCATGATCTCGTCCGCCAGGTAGCGGGCCGAGGCGATGTCGTGCGTGATGTACAAGATCCCGAGCTTGTCGCGTTCGCGCAGGTCGCCGAGGAGGTTGAGAACGCCGAGGCGGATCGAGACGTCCAGCATGGACACCGGCTCGTCGGCCAGCAGCACGCGGGGCTGGACGGCCAGCGCGCGGGCGATCGCCACCCGCTGCCGCTGGCCGCCGGACAGCTCGTGCGGGTACTTGCGCAGGAACTGCTCGGCCGGGGTCAGCGACACGCGCTCCAGCAGCCCCGTCATCGCCGTCTGCAGGTCCGCGCCCTGGCGGCCGAGCCCGTGGATCAGCAAGCGGGCGGGCCAGGTGGTAGCGCACGTCGTGGACCGGGTTGAGGGACGAGAACGGGTCCTGCAGGACGAGCTGGACGTCGCGGGCATACGCGCGGCGGCCCCGGCTCACCGCGGGCACCGGGGTTCCGTCGAGCAGCAGCTCGCCGGCCGTGGGCGTGATCAGCCGGGCCAGCAGGCGGGCCAGCGTGGACTTGCCGGAGCCGCTCTCTCCCACCACCGCGGTGATCCCGGATTCGGGCAGGGACAGCGAGACGTCCTCGACCGCGTGCACGACGGGAGCCTCCCTGCGGGTCCTGGCCAGCTTCGCAGCCCGGCTCCGGCGCTGCGCGTGGTGCACGGCGAAGTGCTTGGTCAGGCCGCGCCCTTCGAGCAGGGGGACGCCGGTGCCCGGGGCGGCGGGAGGGGTGGCGGTCTCGGTCATGACTGGCTCCCCCGCTCCGGTGCGGCGATGCTGGGCGTGAGCTGCCCGGCTCCTGGCTCGGGCTGGGCCAGCACCGCGGGCACCGGCCGGGTGCCGTCCTGCAGCCAGCAGGAGGCCAGCCGGCCGGCTGCTGAGCTGGCGGGCCGTTCCAGCGGCGGGGACTGCTCGCGGCAGATGTCCGTTGCGTACGGGCAGCGCGGGTGGAACACGCAGCCGACCGGCAGCATCCGCAGGTCGGGGGAGAGCCGGCGATGCCGGTCATGTACCGGCGCGGGCCGTGCAGCGCCGGGAACGAGTTCAGCAGCCCCACCGTGTACGGGTGCCGGGGAGCGCGGAAGAGTTCCTCCGCGGCGGCCCGCTCGACCAGCCGGCCCGCGTACATGACCGCGATCGAGTCGGCCGTCTCGACCAGCAGCGACAGGTCATGGGTGATGAACAGGACCGCGAAGCCCAGCCGCTCGCGCAGCGCGGTCAGCTCCTCGAGGATCTCCCGCTGGGTCACCACGTCCAGCGCGGTGGTCGGCTCGTCCAGGATGACCACCTGGGGCTCCAGCGCCAGGGCCATGGCGATCATGACGCGCTGGCGCATCCCGCCGGACAGCTCGTGCGGGTAGCTGCCCAGCCGGTCGGCGTTGATGCCGACCATGGCGAGCAGGTCGCCGGCGCGGGCCCGGCGGGCCGCGGCGTCCATGTCCGGCACGTGGGCCTGGAGGACGTCGGTGAGCTGGGTGCCGATGGACATCACCGGGTTCAGCGCGTTCATCGCGGACTGCAGGACCACGGCGATCTGGGACCAGCGCAGCCGGCGCAGCTCGGGCTCGTCGAGGTCCAGCAGGTCCACGGCCCGGCCCGGCTCGGGGTAGTAGAGCACCTCGCCGCCGGTGATCATCCCGGGTGCGCGGAGCAGCCGGATCGCCGCGTAGGCCAGCGTGGATTTGCCGCTGCCGCTCTCCCCGGCCAGCCCGAGCACCTCGCCGCGGCGCAGCACCAGGTCGGCGTCCACGACCGCGTGCACGGCCTCCGCGCCGGCCCCGTAGTCCACCCGCAGGCCGCGGATCTCGAGCAGTGGCAGGGCGGTCATGACGTCTGCTCCTGACTCCGGGTGGGGGCACCCGGGGCCGCCTGGGCCGTGCCGGCGGCGGCCGTGCCGGCGGTGGCCGCGCCGGCGGCGGCCGCGCCGGCGGCGGCCGTGGTGCGGACCACGGGGGTGAGGCCCAGCTCGAAGCGCCGGGGCAGGCCCTGCCCGCCCGACTTCCTGGCCTGGCGCCTGGCCACCCCGGCCGCGCGCAGCCGCGGGTTGATGAACTCGTCAATGCCGAAGTTGAGCAGCGCCAGCGACGTGCCGAGGAAGGCCACCGCCAGCCCCGGCGGGATGTACCACCACCAGTAGCCGCTGATCTCGGCGTCGGCGTTCTGCGCCTCGAAGAGCATCGACCCCCAGCTCCAGTGCTCCGGGTTGACCAGGCCGAGGAAGGCCAGCGCGGTGTAGGTGCCCACCCCGTAGAGCACGGTGAACAGGAACGACGAGGCCACGATCGGCGCCAGGTTGGGCAGGATCTCGTAGGTGATCACCCGCCAGCCGCGCTCGCCGATGATGCGGGCCGACTCCACGTAGTCGCGGGACCGCAGCGAGAGCGTCTGGGCCCGCAGCACCCGGGCGCCCCACGCCCAGCCGGTGATCGCGATGATCAGGCCGATCAGGACGTCGTTGGTGGCCCCGGAGGGCGACAGGAAACCGAAGATCACGATGAGCAGCGGCAGCGCCGGCATGACCAGGAAGAAGTTGGCCAGCATGGACAGGAAGTCATCCGTCCAGCCGGCCATGCAGGTACCCGGCCCAGACCCCGATGACCACCGACAGGATGGTGGCCGCTATCCCGGCCAGGAGCGCGACCAGGATGGTGCTCCGGCCGCCCGCCAGCAGCTGGGAGAACACGTCCTGCTGGGTCTGGGTGGTGCCGAGCCAGTGCGCGGAGGACGGCGGCTGGGGCACGCCGTTGGTGGTGGACAGGCTGGCCGACGGGTTGTAGGGGGCCACGAACGGGCCGATGATCGCCACGATCAGGAAGGCGGCCAGCATGGCCAGCCCGGCGATGATCTTGGGGGAGCGGGGGAGCTGGATCCGGCGGCCCCGGATCGGGGCGTTGACCGGGGGCGGCAGCGGCCCGGCGCCGGGCTGGTCACCCGGGCCGGATCCGCCCACGCCCACGCCGCCGAGGCCGGTTCCGCCCAGGTCCGTGCCGGTGCCGATAGACATCGCTCAGGCCTCCTGGCGGGTGCGCGGGTCGAGGAACACGTACACGGAGTCCGCGGCCAGGTTCGCGAGCAGCACGGCGAACGTGATGATCAGGAAGATGCCCTGGAGCAGCGGGTAGTCGCGGCCGGCCACCGCCTGGAGCATGATCCAGCCCAGGCCGGGATAACTGAACACGATCTCGGTGAGCAGGGCCCCGGAGACCACGAACCCGATCGCCAGCGAGAACCCGGAGACGCTGGGCAGGATCGCGTTGCGGGCCGCGTACCAGACCACCCGGCGCTTGGCCAGCCCCTTGGCCTGTGCCACGAGCACGTAGTCCTCGTCCATGGTGGTGACCATCACGTTGCGCATGCCGACGATCCACCCGGCCGCGGAGCAGAGCACGATCGTGGCGGCGGGCAGGATCGCGTGTTCGAGCACGTCACCGATGTAGGCCGCGTTCCACCCGGGGAAGTCCAGCTGGTTGTAGGCCCGGCCGGTGGGGAACCAGCCCAGCCGGGTGGCGAAGATGTCCAGCGCGATGAAGGCCACGAAGAAGTACGGCGCGGCCTGGAAGAACGTGGTGGCCGGCAGCAGGTTGTCCAGCCAGGTCCCGCGCCGCCAGGCGACCAGGATGCCGAGCAGCGTGCCCAGCACGAAGCTGATCACCGTGGCCACCCCGACCAGGCCGAGGGTCCAGGGGATCGCGCTGCGGATCACGCTGGTGACCGTGGACGGGTAGTAGCTGGTGGACACGCCCAGGTCGCCGTGCAGCAGGTGCTCCCAGAACGTTATGTACTGGCCCCACAGGCCCTGCGGGCTGTCCAGGCCGTACTGCAGCTCGAGGGAGTGGATGGTGGCCGGGGTGACGTTGCCCTGGAGGTGGGCCAGCACCGCCTCCACCGGGTTCCCGGGCATCAGCCGCGGGATGAAGAAGGTCACGGTGACCGCGAGGATCGCGGTGACCAGATAGAACAGCAGCCTGCGGGCGATGACGCGCATGCCGCCTCCTCTCAGCCCACCAGCCAGGGGGGCGTGGCCGGGTCGGGGCGGCATCCGCAGCTTTCACGGGGGACCAGCCGGGTGGGAAGAATGATGTTGCGCGGGGCGTGCCCGGCGTCGTTGATCATGGAGTAGAGCACCTCGAAGGCGGTCGCGCCGAGTTCCTGGATGGGCTGGCGCACGGTGGTCAGCTGGGGGCGCAGGTGACGGGCGACCGGGATGTCGTCGAAGCCGGTCACCGCGACGTCCCCGGGCACGTCCAGCCCGTGCTGCATGAGCGCGTACACGACCCCGAGCGCGGTCTGGTCGTTAGCGCAGGCGATGGCGCGCGGGAGCCTGCCGGCGCCATGGGCGAGCAGGAGGTCGATGACCCGGGCGCCGCCGGCCGCGCAGTAGTTCCCCTGCCACTGCGGCCCGTTGAGGAACGTGCCGCCCGCCGCGGCGACCTCCGCGCGGAACGCGGCCTGCCGGGCCAGGTTGTCCGGGCTGTCCGGGTGGCCGCCGAGGTAGGCCAGCGTGCGGTAGCCGTGGTCCCGGACCAGGTGCTGGGCCAGCTGCCGCATGCTGCCCTGGTTGTCGCCGCCGACGTTCGAGGTGGTCGGCGTGGCCAGGCCCGCGAGCGTCACCACCGGGACCTGCCGGGACAGCCGTTCCAGCTGCTCGGCGTCCAGCACCTGGTCGTGCAGGATCAGGCCGTCACTCTTGCGGGCCAGCGCGAACACCCGGCGGGTGTGGTCGTGGTCGTCCACGTCCACCGAGCTGACCAGCAGGTTATAGTCGCGATTCTGGGCCGCCAGCTCGATGCCCCGGTTGATCAGGTCCGGGAACTGGAGGCTCTCTTCCTCGTCCTGGAAGATGTCGTCCCCGAGCGGCTCGGTCGGCGGTGGCCGCCGGATGACCACCCCGATGATCTCCTTGAGCCGGGCGCTGAGCGCGCGCGCCGCCCCGTCCGGGATGAAGCCCAGCTCGGCGACGGCCGCCAGGACCCGTTCCCGGGTCTCGGGCATGGGATTGCCCCGGCCGTTCAGCACCCGGGAAACCGAGGCGATCGATACCCCGGCGGCGCTGGCCACGTCATAGATGGTCGCCGGGGGAACCGGGCCGCCGCGCCGTTCCAGCGGCCGGGCCGCCTGCCCGCGGGGGAGGCCGCCGCCCTGGTTGGCTCCGTTGCCGATGGCGCGCGTTACGCCGCCGGGCGCGGCGGCATCACCCGCCGGGCCGGCCGCGCCGAAGCCGGCGCTGGCCGTATCGCGACTATCCACCGGAGCGCTCCTTGCGGCCCAGGGCCCCCGCCAGCCCGGTTGACCGGGGTCTGGGCAGGGACAACTCAGCTCTTGGTAAGCGCTTACCCGGAACGCCTGAAGAAAGCGGCTGAGTCAAGAGCCGCTGACTTGGCCTGGCAGGTAAGCGCTTACCAAGCGAGACAACCTGAGAGTAAGCCGCCCCCGTATCCGACTCAACCCCCCGGCTCCACTGTTACGGGAACGTGACGGAACAGACATCTTGGGTTACGGTCAGCCGCCGGGCCCGCCCCGCCCGGGCCGCGCGCACGCGCGCAGCGGCGCGCGGTGCCGTCCGGGAGCAAAGTGACTGGTGGGGCCCGGTGCGGCCACGAGTCCGCCGCACCGCGGGCCCGCGCCCTCGCAGCCCTGCGCACTGCACCGATGCGAATCAGCACGCCGCGCATCCGCACCGGGGTCCCGCGCTGCGGGCCGGTGCGCGGCGGACCGTCCGCCCGGCGGGCCCGGGCTGCCTGCGCCGCCGGCCGGCGCGTGGCCGATCGTCCGCCCGGCCGCCCCCGGATGACGGCACTCCCGCCGGAGCCGTGTGGCTCACCTTTGCCAATGGCCGGCTGCGAAACAGTCACGAAACACGATGTCCGGGGGGCCCGGGTCCGTTGTCCACGGCGTAACAGTTGGGAAACGTGAACGAAACCCGCTCATGGGAAACATGAAGCGTTCTAGACGGACACCGAAGTGGCCGGCCGGATTTAGCTAGCCCGGGGGATGCCCCCCGGATCACGCTGCGGTGATAGCGCGGGAGGGGTTTCAGCAGTCCGCCATGGCCTGACTGGGACCGCAACCGGAACCCCCCGGCAAGCACTTCCAGGGTAGCCCCATGGAGGCGGAGAGTAGTGGTTCCCTACGCAAGCTGGCTGTCATCTGGAGATAACGCTTGGCAGATGACAGCCGCAACACTGGTCGGCCTCATGAGCATCCCTGCCCTGGCTGTCTTGTACGGCGGCCTGGTGCAGAAAAAATGGGCCGTGAACACCATGATGATGGTGTTCTGCACGTTCTGCCTGGTCCTCATCACCTGGGCCTTGTGGGCGTACAAGATGGGTTTCGGTTCGCCATGGATCGGTGGCAGCCTCCACTTGCTGGGTAAGCCGGGGGCGTCACTGGGCACGGGGGCACTGGAAGGGCAGGGCAACATCCCCCTGCTGAGCGCGGGCATGCCGCATTTCCGGATCCCGCAGTCGTCGGTGTTCTACTTCCAGTTCGTGTTTGCGGCGATCACCCCGATCCTGTTCATCGGCAGCGTGCTCGGCCGGATCAAGTTCAGGGTCTGGCTGGTCTTCGTGCCGCTGTGGATCACGTTCGCCTACGCCGTCAACGCCTTCCTCCTGTGGGGCGGCGGCTTCTGGGCCGGCAAGGGCGCCCTGGACTTCTCCGGTGGTTACGTCATCCACCTCGCCGCAGGCGTGTCCGGCTTCGTGGCGGCCGCCGTCGTCGGGCCGCGGCTGAAGCGGGACCGCGAGCACGCGGTCCCGAACAACCTGATGTTCGTCGCCGTCGGCGCCGGCATCCTGTGGCTCGGCTGGAACGGCTTCAACGGCGGTGACCCGTACTTCGCGGGCTCCGACGCCGCCGCGGCCATCGTCAACACCAACCTGGCGACCGCGGTGGCCATGATGACCTGGATCATCATGGACATGATCGGCGGCCCGGAGAAGAAGCCGACGTTCCTCGGCGGCCTCAACGGCATGATCTGCGGCCTGGTCGGCATCACGCCGGCCGCAGGTTACGTGAACGGCCTGGGCGCGATCATCATCGGCCTGGTCTGCTCGGGCATCGTCTGGTTCGCCTGGAACTACCTCAGCAAGGTCCCGCCGTTCAGCAAGGTCGACGACGCCCTGGGAGTCGTCTACACGCACGGCATCGCGGGCCTCTTCGGCGGGCTCCTGGTCGGCTTGCTGGCCGACCCGAAGATGATCGTGTACCTCGGCATCGGCAAGAACCCGGTCAGCATCTCGGGCAGCGGCCTGTTCTACGGGCACGCGCACCAGCTGCTGGTCCAGCTGGGTGCCGCAGTCACGATCATCATCTGGGACGGGCTGGTCACGTTCGTCATCCTCAAGGTCATCGGCCTGTTCACGAAGCTGCGGATGTCCGACGAGGAACTGGAGATCGGCGACGTCGCGATCCACGGCGAGGAGGCGTACCCGTCGGAAGGCCTCGCCCTGTCGGGGGTGGGTGCTGCCCGGGCCGCCGAGCTGTCCGCGGAGAACAAGGTGTCCATGAAGGAGGAGGCGTCACCGCCTTCCGGGACCTGACCCGCACGTCGCGCATGCCTCACCGGCAGCCCTCCCGCGAGCCCAGCGCCCGCGGGAGGGCCGCCGGCCTTCACGATCCCGCAACGAAATTCGCACTCCCGCGGGTGCCCTGCGGGTAGCGCGGCCACCCGGGCCGCCCACCGGCGGCGTTCTTACCCGCCGCCGGCGGGCGGGCCGACCCGCGCAGCGATCCCGTCGAGCAGGCAGTCCAGCCCGAGCTCTGCCTCGGCCTGGTGCTGCGCAGCCCCGAGGCGGCCCAGCAGCTCGGCTTCATCCTGTTCCTGCCGCTCACGTTCATCTCCAACGCGTTCGTGCCGACCCAGGGGATGCCCGGCTGGCTGCAGGCCGTCGCCAACTGGAACCCGCTCAGCGCGCTGGCCGCGGCGTGCCGTCATCTGTTCGGGAACCCGGACCCGGCCGCCGCGGTGCAGGTCTGGCCGATGCAGCATCCCATCCTCACGGTGTTCCTGTGGTCCGCCGGGCTGCTGGCCGTGTTCGCCCCGCTGGCCGTCCACCTCTACCGCCGCAAGTCCCTCGCCTGAGCCGGGGCCACGACCCGGCCGGCGGGGGAGGATCAGTGGCCGCGGAAGGCTTCTTCCAGCCACCAGGCGCCGCGGGCCGAGGTGACCTTGGCGTCGAGGAGCATGGGGCGTTCCCGGGGCCCGGCCAGCCAGTCCTGCACCGGCCCCAGGTCGGCCAGGCTGCGCACGGTGACCGCGTCGCAGCCGAAGCCGCGGCCGATCCCGGCCAGGTCGGCCGGGGGGAACCGGACCGTGTCCAGCGGGTGCCCGTCCGGCCCGAAGTGGTGCACCTCGGCCCCGTAGGCCTCGTCGTCGTAGACCACGATCAGCATGGGCAGGCTGAGCCGGACCGCGGTTTCCAGCTCACTCACGGCCATCAGCGCCCCGCCGTCGCCCAGCGCGGCCACCGTCAGCCGGTCCGGGCGGGCGATCGCGGCCCCGATGGCCGACGCCAGGCCGAGCCCGATGGACTGGTAGGCCTGGGTGAAGCAGAACGCGTCCGCGTCCGGCACGGCGAGATACATGCTCGGGTAGCCCATGAAGTTTCCCGAGTCCACGCTGACCGTGCGCTGGACCGGGAGCATGTCGTCCAGGGCGACGCTCAGCGTGCGCGGGTCGATCCGGCCGTCCCCCGTCTCGTCGGTGTACGGCACCGAGCGCCACCGGACCTCACGGGAGATCCGCTCGCGGACCTCCCCGGCGCGGTAGCCCAGCCCGCTGCCGAAGCGGTCACCCAGGGCGGCCAGCGCGGCGCGGGCCGTCTCCGCCACGTCGCCGAGCACCCCCAGCTGCACCGGCCGGTGCGCGCCGATCGCGGCCGCGTCGTCGTCCACCTGAATGACGGTGGTCTCCGGGCCGATCAGCGTGCCGTGCCGCATGGTCCACATGTTGAGCGAGCAGCCCCAGCCCACGATCAGGTCGGCCGCGCCGATCAGCTCCGCGGCCAGCGGGGAGGCGAAGCCGCCGCTCACGTCCAGGTCCCACGGGCTGCCGCGGAACAGGCCCCGGGCCGCGGCCGACGTGGCCAGCAGCGCGCCGCAGGCGTCGGCCAGCCGTTCCAGGTCCGGCCCGGCGCCCGCGACCCGGGCTCCGCGCCCGGCCACGAACACGGGCCGCTTGGCCAGGGCCAGCTGCCCGGCCAGGGCATCGGCCGCGTCCGCGGCGGGCGCGACGGGACCGAGCACCGGCCCGGCCGGCGGTGGCTGCCTGCCGCAGTCCCCGGCCTGCACGTCGAGGGGAAGGGCCAGGATCACCGTGCGGCGCTGCGCCGCCGCCATGTGGTAGGCCCGTGCGGTGTCGGCGGCGGCCGAGGCGGGGGAGTGCAGCCGCTCCGGGACGGCGCCCACCGCCGAGGCCAGGGCAGCCACGTCGATGCGGAAGTTGGACCGGACCGCCGCAGCCGCCACGTCCGCGGCGAGCACCAGCAGCGGCGTGCGGCTCTTGGCCGCCTCGGTGATGCCGGTCACCGCGTTGGTCAGCCCGGGGCCCTGGTGCACGCTGAGCAGCCCGGTCCGGCCCGCGGTCCGGGCCCACCCGTCGGCCATGCACGCCGCGCCGCCCTCGTGCCGCGCCGCGACGTACCGCGCGCCCTGGCTGATCAGGGCGTTGGTGACGTGGAAGTTGCCGCTGCCGACCACGCCGAACACGGTGTCCGCACCCAGCCCGGCCAGGGTCGCGGCGACGGCCTCAGTAACCCGCATCGCGTCAGGCGCGCCCGGCCGGGCGGCCGGCGGTGCGCTCGGTGAGCGCGATGGCCCGGCACGGGCTGCCCGATCCGCCGGTGATCGGCAGCGGCCCCGCGATCACCACCGCCCCGCGGGGCGGCAGCAGGGCCAGGTTCTGCAGCTGGGTGAGCCCGTACTTGCCCGCGCCCAGCAAGCGACGCGTGGCAGGGAAACGGCGGGTCGAAGGAGTGCGCCGCACCGGCGTCGGTGCCGACCGTCTCCACCCCCAGCCCGATGATCGACTCGCTGGCGGCCAGCCACTGCGCGCAGGCCACCGAGATGCCGGGGGTGTGCGGCCCGGTCTCGCTGGCGTTGAGGAACGCCTCCTGGCTGGCGGACCTGGCATCCCAGCCGGTCCGGTAGAGCAGCCAGCCCCCCTCGGGCAGCGGGCCGTGCTCGGCCTCCCACTGCCGGACGTGCTCGATCTCGAGCAGGAAGTCGGGATCGGCGGCGGCCTGGGCGGTGAAGTCCAGCACCGCGGCCGGGGCGATCAGCCGGTCCACCGGGACCTGGGCGACGTCCGCGCCGTCCTGGCCGGTCACCCAGTGCACCGGCGCGTCGAAGTGGGTGCCGGTGTGCTCGCCGGTGCTGATGTCGTTCCAGTACCAGGCGGGGCCCCGGTCGTCGTAGCGGCTGATCTCGCGCAGCGCGAACGTGGCCGTGTTGCCGAACGGCTCGGGCAGCCGGATCACCGGGGTGGTGTCGTTGAGCGGCGCGGTCAGGTCGATGACCTGGATGCCGCCGTCCCTGATCGCGGTGGTCAGGTCAGTCAGCAGGGACATGCGGGGGGCTCCTGTCTCGGGGCTGGCGGGGACCGCGCTGCCGTTCTACACCAGTCATGGGCGGGCCCGGAGCTTCCCCGGTCATGTTATAGTCATAACATGACCGGGAAGAAGGCGGTGCTGAACGTGACCGTGGATGAGTCGCTCGCTAAGGACGTGCGGCGGGCGGCCAAGCTCGGGCACACCACGATTTCCAGCGTGGTCGAGCGCGCCCTGCGGGAGAAGCTGTCGTGGGAACTCAAGCGCCTGGAGGGCATTCGCGCCATCGAGGCCTACTACGAGGAGCACGGCTACCCGACGCCGGAAGTGGTTGCTGAGGCTAAAGCGCGCGTAGACGAGGAGCACCGGCTGGCTGAGGAGGCCCGGGCGTACAACGCGGCCCACGGCAACGTCCTTCCGCCGCGAAGACTGGGACCTCTGATGGAACAGGTGCTCTACGACTGCGGGGCGCTCATCGCCATCGGCCGCAGTCACGACAGCGCCAAGGTCGAAGATCACCTGAGTGCGGCTCGGCCGCGGAGATCACATCATGGTGCCGGCGCCCGTGGCGGCACAGGTGATCCGCGATCCGAGTCGTCAGGCCCGGTTAATGATCACTCTTCGGAGCTGCGACATCGTCCCTTTCGAGGGGAGTGACGCCCGACGGGTCGGACGGCTGCTGGCGCTATCCGGGACCTCGGACGTCGTGGATGGCTTCGTCGCCGTCAAGGCGGCAGAGACCGGCGCTACCGTCATCACTTCGGATCCGAGCGACATCCGTCGTTTGCTGGGCACGCTGGGACTGCGCCTGCCGGTGCTGAAGCCGTGAGGGTCAGAGGCTGGCGACGGCGGGGATGACCTCGCTGCCGATGACCTCCAGCGGGGTGACGTCCCAGACGTTGGCGCACCCGCCGATGGCGGCGCCGAAGCCCATCTCGGCCAGCCCGCCGAGCTGGTCCACGACCTGGGCCGCCTTCTCGCCCTTCCCGCCGACGTCGTAGACGAAGTAGACGGTCTTCTCGATCTCGTCGTAGTCGCGGCCCACGGCCTCGCAGTGGCCGCGCAGCACGTCCAGCTTGCGGGCCAGGTCCGGGCCCGGGGAACAGGTTGCAGGCCTGGGCGTACTGGGCGACCAGGCGCAGCGTCTTCTTCTCGCCCGAGCCGCCGATGAGGATCGGCGGGTGCGGCCTGGGACAGCGGCAGCGGCGAGTTCAGCGGGCGCTCCAGCTGGTAGTGCCGCCCGCGGTAAGGGGCTCTCGTCGCCGCGGAACATCTGCAGGCAGATCTGCAGCGTCTCCTCCAGCCGCTCGAACCGCTCGGCGAGCGGCGGGAAGCCGATGCCGAGCCCGCGGGACTCCTCCTCGTTCCAGGCCGCGCCGATGCCGAGCCAGGCCCGGCCGCCGGACAGCACGTCCAGCGTGGTGATGATCTTCGCGAGGATGCCGGGGTTGCGGTAGGTCACGCCGGTGACCAGCGTCAGCAGCTTGGCCCGCGACGTGTTCGCGGCCAGGTAGCCGAGCGTCGTGTACGCCTCGAGCATCTCGTGGTCGGCAGGCCCGATCGCCTGGATCTGGAAGAAGTGGTCCATCACGGCCAGGAAGTCGAACCCGGCGTCGTCCGCGGTCCGGGCGACCGTGGCCAGGTTCGCCCCGAGGCGGCCCGGGCCGCCCGGGGTGGTGAAGTCTGGGATCTGCAGGCCGATCTTCACGCGGGCGCCTCTCTTCGCGCGGCTGCTTCCAGGACCAGACTCTCTCACACCCGCGGCCCAGGCTCCGGCCGGGGCGCGGCGCCGGGGGCGCGGTGCCAGGCCAGGTGGCGCACCTCACCGGCCGGGCCAGGTGCTGGCGTACGGCAGCCCTGCGGCTATCGCGCAGAATGGGAGCATGACTGGACCCGTGGTGAAGGCGCTGACCCTGGTGACCGAGGACGGGGTCCCCATCGACGCGGTGCATCTCCCCGGCCCGAGCGACGTGGGGTTCGTTGTCGCCCATGGCTTTACCCTGTCCTGGCAGCACGGCGCGGTCTGGAAGGTGGCCAGCAGGCTGCGCGAGGCGGGCGGGGTGGTGTCGTTCGACTTCCGCGGCCACGGCCGGTCCGGCGGGCTGTCCACCATGGGGGACCGGGAGATCAAGGACCTTGACGTGGCGGTGCGGCTACGCGCGGGAGCTGGGCTACCGGCGGATCGCGGCGGTCGGGTTCTCCATGGGGGCGTCGGTCGTGATGCGGTACGCCGGGCTGGTCGGCGGGCTGGACGCGGCGGTGTCGGTCAGCGGGCCCGGCCACTGGTACTACCGCGGCACCAAGCCGATGCGCCGGGTGCACTTCGCGGTCGAGCGCCGGGTGGGCCGGGCCATCACCCGGGCCTGGCTGAAGACCCGGGTCAGCCCGGGCGGGTGGAACCCGGTGCCGGTCCCGCCGGACGAGGCCGCCGCGATGATCTCGCCGACCCCGCTGCTCGTCGTGCACGGCGACCAGGACCCGTACTTCCCCGTCTATCACGGCCAGCGGCTGTACGACGCGGCGCGCGAGCCGAAGGAGCTGTGGGTCGAGCCCGGGTTCGGGCACGCGGAGTCCGGCGCCGACGGGCCGCTGCTGGACCGGATCGCCGGGTGGGTGCGGGAGCACGCGCTGCTCGCCGAGACTGTCTCCGGTGTCGGGGTCGAAGACATGCCGTGAGCCCGGCCCGCGCGGATCCGGGCCCGCCGGCTGGCCGCGGGGTGGTCTTACCCGCCGAACGTGTTGGTCGGCTGGCCGCGCACGCCCGGCTGCCGGATCCACAGCAGGTGCCCGGCCAGGGGTTCCGCGGCCCGCTGCGCCGCTGTCATGTCCTCCCAGGCGGTGGTGACGTACAGGTCCCCGAGATCCGGTCCGCCGAAGGCCGGGCAGGACGGCTGGGACACCGGGGTCGGCAGCTCGGCCAGCAGTTCCCCGGCCGGGGAGTAACGGCGTACCGCATGGCCGCCCCAGAACGCCACCCACAGGCATCCCTCGGCGTCCACCACCAGGCCGTCGGGGATGCCCTGCCCCGGCGGGGGCTGGACCAGATCGCGGGATGCGCCCAGGGTGCCGGCCGCCAGGTCGCACGGGAAGGCCCGGATCCGCGGCCGGGGCTCGGCGGAGTCGATGTAGTAGAACGTTGCGCCGTCCGGGCTCCAGCCCAGCCCGTTGGATTCGGCCACGCTGTCCAGCATCACGGTGACCTGGCCGCCCGGGTCGAGGCGGTACAGCCTGCCCGCCCCGGGCCGGCGGTCCCCGGCCACCGTGCCCGCCCAGAACCGGCCCGCCGGGTCGCACGCCCCGTCGTTGAACCGGACATCGGCCAGCATGCCGGGCGGCCGCCACGGCCCGCCATCCGGCTGCCCGGCCCCGTCCACCAGCCGGAACCCGTCCGCGGCGGCGAGCACATACCCGCCGGCGGCCCGCGGCGCGGCCGCGCCGACCGCGACCCCGGCCGTGTGAACCACCTCGTCGGCGCCGCCTGGCCGGTAGCGGTGCAGCTGCCCGGCCAGGATGTCCACCCACATCAGGCCGTCCGCGGCCGCGTCCCAGAACGGCCGCTCACCCAGTTCGGCCCGGGCGGGCACGGCCACTTCCCACGTCACGCTCATGTGCCCATCCCCAGGCTCAGCCCGCGCATCCGGTAAAGCTGCACGGGCATCGGGTAAAGCCGCACGGTCACGCCGACCACGATCGCGGGCACCGCGCCGGTGAACGGGCCCGCCATCGGCACCGGAATGCTAGCTGCTGCGCCCCGCCGGCCGCGCGGCCAGCCCCCACGATCACGAGTACCCCGTTCCGGCACGCCGCTGCCGCCGCGCGGCGGCAGGCCTCACCAGCTCGTGGGGAGCGGCATTCCCTCGCTGTAGCCGGCGGCGCTCTGCACGCCGACTGTGGCGCGCTCGTGCAGTTCGTCCAGGTCGGAAGCGCCCGCGTAGGTGCATGCGCTGCGCAGCCCGGCCGTGATCGCGTCGATCAGGTCTTCCACCCCGGGACGCTGCGGATCCAGGTACATCCGCGCGGTGGAGATGCCCTCCTCGAACAGCTCCTTGCGCGCCCGGTCGAACGAGGAGTCCCCCACGCTGCGCAGCCGTACCGCCCGGGCCGACGCCATGCCGAAGCTCTCCTTGTACAAGCGGCCGTCCGGGTCGCGGAACACGTCACCCGGCGACTCGAAGGTGCCCGCGAACCATGACCCGATCATCACGTTGGACGCCCCCGCGGCCAGCGCGAGGGCCACGTCACGCGGATGGCGGACGCCGCCGTCGGCCCAGACGTGCGCGCCCAGCTCCCGGGCCCGCGCCGCGCATTCCAGGACCGCGCTGAACTGGGGCCGGCCAACCCCGGTCATCATCCGGGTCGTGCACATGGCGCCCGGCCCCACCCCGACCTTCACGATGTCCGCGCCCGCCGCGACCAGGTCGGCGACGCCTGCCGCGGTGACCACGTTCCCCGCGGCGACCGGGACGTCCGGGCCGGCGCCGCGGACGGCGCGCAGCGCGCCGATCATCTTCTCCTGGTGGCCGTGCGCGGTGTCCACCACCAGGAGATCCACCCCGGCGTCGAGCAGCAGTTTCGCCTTGGCCGCCACATCGCCGTTGATGCCCAGTGCGGCCCCGATGCGCAGCCGCCCGCTCGCGTCGGTGGCCGGGTCGTACAGGGTCGCGCGGAGCGCGCCGGTCCGGGTCAGGATGCCGACGCAGCGGCCCTGCTCGTCCACCACCGGCGCCAGCCGGTGCCGCCCGTCGTGCAGCAGGCTGAACGCGCTCTGCGGGTCGGTGCCCGCCGGCAGGGTGAGCAGATCCGTGGACATCACGTGGCGCAGCTGGGTGAACCGGTCCACGCCGGTGCAGTCCGACTCGGTCACGACGCCCACGGGGTGCCCGTCCTCGGTCACGACCACGCCGCCGTGGGCCCGCTTGGGCAGGAGGCCCAGCGCCTGGCCCGTGGTGTCACCGGGGGCCAGCGTGATCGGCGTGTCGTGCACCAGGTCGCGGCTCTTGACCCAGGCCACCACGTCGGCGACCACGTCGGCCGGGATGTCCTGCGGCAGGATGGCCAGGCCGCCGCGCCGGGCCGCCGTCTCGGCCATCCGGCGCCCGGACACCGCGGTCATGTTGGCGATCACGATGGGGATCGTGGTGCCGCTGCCGTCGCCGGTCGCGAGGTTCACGTCGAGCCGCGACTCCACCGCCGACCGCCCGGGGACCAGGAACACGTCGCTGTAGGTCAGGTCATGGCCCGGGAGGTTCTCCGAAAGGAATCGCACCCTTCGATTCTGCCTGCCGGCGGGCGATGCCTGGCCCGGGATCAGCCGGTGACGGGGTGCCGGGCCCGGGATCAGCCGGTGACGGGGGTGCCGGGCCCGGGATCGCCGCCGGCTGCATCCCATTCATCCCGGGACAGCATGGCCTCCTCCAAGTCCAGGTGGTGCAGGACCTCGTCGAGTACCTCGTCGTCGATCTGGCGCTCGTCGCGCAGCCGGATGAACTCGGCGCGCTCCGCGGTGGTCATCTCCCGGCGCAGCCGCCGGAAGGCGGCCGACGGGGACGGCCGTGGCTGCTCACCGGGCTGGTCACCGGGCTGGTCACCGGGCTGGCCGCCCGGCAGCCGCTCCCGCGCCCCCGCCTGGCGGTACCCGGCGAGCCGCCGCAGCCGGTCCACGACCTCAGCGGGCGCCGCGGCGGGGTCCTCGGCGGCCAGCTCGTCCAGCCGCCGCAGCCCCGCCTCCGACGCCGCCTGCTGGGCGGCGGCCTCGGCCGCCACGTCGGCCCGCTCCTCGTCCGGGCCGGCCTGCACCCCGAGCCGGTGGATCAGCCGCGGCAGCGTGAGGCCCTGGATCAGCAGCGTGCCGAGGACCGTGGTGAAGGTGAGGAAGACCAGCAGGTTGCGCTGGGGCACGCCGGCGGGCAGGGCGGCCGCCGCCGCCAGCGAGATAACGCCGCGCAGGCCGGCCCAGGACAGCACGAACGTGGCCTGCCACCGGGGCGCCGGGTCCTGCACCCGGATCCGCGGCACCAGCCACCTGGGCACGTAGATGGACGGGAACACCCAGGCGATCCTGGCCAGGATGACCGCGCCGAGCACGACCCCGGCCTCCGCGGCGAGTGTCGCCGGGTTCCGGTGGCCCAGGTCCTGCAGCACCGGCCGCAGCTGCAGGCCGATCAGCGCGAACGCCACCGACTCGAGCACGAACGTGGCGACGCGCCACAGGGCCATGTCCTGCAGCCGGGTCGCGAAGTGCGCCTGGCCGCCGTGGTGGCCGAGGTAGAGGCCCGTGACCACGACGGCGAGCACCCCGGACACGTGCAGCGAGTCCGCGGCCAGGTAGGCGGCGAAGGGGGTGAGGAGCGACAGGGTGCTTTCCACCAGCGGGTCGCGCAGCCGCATCCGCAGCCGGTGGATGAGCACGCCGAGCACCAGCCCCACGGCGATCCCGCCCGCGCTGATCAGGATCAGGCTGCCCACCGCGCTCAGCGGGGAGGGGGTGGCCGTGGTCACCGACGCCGCGCTCACCGCGACCGCGTACAGCGTCAGCGCGGTGCCGTCGTTGAGCATGCTCTCGCCGGTGATGACAGTCAGCAGCCGCCGCGGCAGGTGCAGCCGCCTGCCGATACTGGCCGTGGTGACCGCGTCGGTGGGGCCGAGGATCGCGCCCAGGGTGATCGCGGCGGCCAGTGTCAGGCCGGGCACGTCGATCCAGGCGGCACCCCCCACCGCCAGGGCGGTGAACAGCACCAGGCCGACCGACAGCAGGGCCAGGGTCCGCACGTTGTCACGCAGGTTGAGGTACGAGCTCTCCAGCGCGGTGGTGTAGACGAGCGGCGGCAGCACAGCGAACAGCACCAGGTCAGGGCTGAGCCGGAACTCCGGTACGCCCGGGATGTAGGACGCGGCGATCCCGGTGAGCACCAGCAGGATCGGCGCGGCGACGCCACGCCTGCGGGCCACGGCCGCGATCGCGCAGGAGCCCACGATGAGCAGCAGCAGCGCAAGCGCCTGCGTCGCCGTCATGGCGGCGGGATCAGGAGTAGTGGAAGGCCGCGAAGATGATTGCGGTCAGCCGGTCCGCCATCTCGTCCCTGGGCAGCCGCACTTCGACCGTGAGCAGGTAGTTGATCCGCTCCAGCATCATGAGCAAGGCCAGCGCGGTGAGTTCCGCGTGCCCGGCCGGGGCCTCGTGGCCGGCCGAGCCCGCGGCGGCCGTCATGCCCTGGGTGATGGCCTCGGACAGCTTGAACATGAGCTGCAGCCCGTCGCCCCAGACCTCCTCGCCGACGATCTCGGCCTGGCTGAGGATCCGGATGACCGACGCGTGGGCGGCGTAGGTGTCGCAGAAGGCGCTGACCCAGCGGCGCAGCGCGGCCTGCCCGGCCTCGTTCCTGGTGACCACCGGGAACTCGTCGGTGAGCGCGGCCATGTCCACGAGCGCGTCCGACAGGAGCGCCTTGAACAGGTCTTCCTTGTTGGCGAAGTACAGGTAGAAGGTGCCGTGCGAGATCTTCGCACGGCGCACCACGTCGTCGACCCGGACGGCCTGGAAGCCCCGCTCGTCAAACTCGGCCAGCCCCGCGTCGAGCAGCTTCTGCACCGTCTGGCGCCCCTGGGCGCGCAGCTCACGATCCTGGGCGGGCGCGCCCCCGCCCAGCGACGGCCGCCCGGACTTGGCGGCCCCGGCGCGCAGGCTGGCCGGGGTGCCGTCACGGGCATTTGATGGCTTTCCAGCTTTTCCTTCTGGCACGGATCCCCTTGGAGCAGTGCCGGGGTAGGCGTCCCGACTCATGTTCGGAGGGTAGCCTGCCCTGGATCGGTTTGCTGCACTCCCCCGTGGCAAGAAGCGTCCCCTGGTCCGGTTTCCGGCCGTATCCCCAGGTCAGCGTGGCCCTAGGAGCCCAGGACCTGTTCGAGGTAGGGATTGGCGAACCGGCGGCCGGGATCGAGTTCGTCCCGCAGGGTAAGGAAATCTGAGAACCGGGGGTAGCTGGCGCTCAGGTACTCTGCGCCGCGGGTGTGCAGCTTGCCCCAGTGCGGGCGCCCGCCCAGGCCCGTCATCAGCGACTCCACCTCGCGGAAGTACTCCTCGTGCGGCGCGGTGTGGAAGACGTGGATGGCGATGTAGGCGGTGCTCCGGCCGTACGCGGTGGACAGCCAGACATCATCGCCCGGGGCGACCCGGACCTCGATCGGGAAGCTGATCCGCCAGTCGTGCCGGGCGAACAGGCCGCGGATCGCGGTAAGCGCCCCGGGCAGGTGCTCGCGCGGGATCGCGTATTCCTGCTCCTTGAATCGCACCCGCCGGGGGCTGGTGAACACCCGGTAGGAAGCGTCGGTGTAGGTGCGGGCGCTGAGCGCCTTCCCGGCGATGCCGTTGATGGCCGGGATGACGGCCGGGTACCGCTGGCCGAGACGGCAGGTGGCGCCGAACAGGGTGTTGGAGAGGAACTCGTCGTCGAGTTGATGGCGCCACCGGGGCAGCGGCCGGGCCGGGCCCTCGCTGCGGTTGTTCCGCTTGGTCAGGCAGCCGTCCGTGTGCGGGAACCAGTAGAACTCGAAGTGCTCGCTGCCGCTGGTCAGTTCGTCCAGCCTGGCCATGACCTCGGCCCAGGGCATAGGTTCCTCGCGCGCGGTCAGCAGGAAGGACGGGACCACGCGCAACGTCACCGCGGTCAGCACGCCCAGCGCGCCGAGCCCGATCCGGGCCGCCTGGAACAGCTCAGCTGAATGCTCTGCCGAGCAGGACACGATGCTGCCGTCGGCCAGCACCATCTCCAGCGCGGTCACCTGGGCGGCGATGCCGCCCAGATCCCGGCCTGTGCCGTGGGTGCCGGTCTGGATTGCCCCGGCGACCGTCTGCTCCTGGATGTCCCCCATGTTCGCCAGGGCCAGCCCGCGGGCGTGCAGGTACTCGTTGAGGTCGCTGAGCTGGCAGCCGGCCTCGACGGTGACCTCCCCGGCCGCCGCGTCAACCGTGCGGACGGCCCGCAGCCCGCCCGGGCGCAGCATGACCCCCGTGGTCACGGCGACCGGGGTGAAGGAGTGGCCGGATCCTGTCATCCGCACGGTCAGGCCGTCCAGCGTGGCCAGGCTGACCGCCTCGGCGACTTCCGCCGCGGATCGCGGCACGATCACCCGCTGCGGCGTGGCGGCCTGGTTGCCCGCCCAGTTCTGCCAGCGGGGTGCGGCGAGGACCATGCCCGGACCTTATCCGAACGGCGCCCGGCCCGGCCGGCCCGCTCATCCCGGGGAGCGGCTCCCGGGGAGCAGCCGCGGAGGCCAGGGGCCGGGCAGCTGTCTCGCCAGCCCCAAAAGCCGCTTTTTCCGCAAAGCGGGCGTCACCGGTTTTTTCCGGCCCGGCGGAGTCCGGTCTTCAGCCGGGCGCAGCCTGGCTTATATGGTTAGGGACGCGATGAGACGCCTGCCGCGGCGCACAGCGCCGCTTACCGCCACCGCAGGGCCCGCAGTGCGGGCCCTCGCGTCCGGTGCGGCGGCGGCCCTCGTGCTGGCCGGCATCACGGCCATGCGTCCTGCGCCTACCGGGGCTCATCCCGCCGTGACCGCGTCCGGGGCGCCGGCCACGGTGCAGGCCGGTGCCACCAGCAGCAGCACCTTTCACAAGACCATCTCCCCGGACCTGCTCGTGATCGAGCCGACCGGCTTGTCCGCCCGGCAGCTGGCCAGGCTGTCCGCCGTGGCCGGGGTGCGCCAGGTGGTGACCGCGGATGGCGCGGCCATCAAGCTCGGCGGCCACCGGGTGAACGTCCTCGGCGTGAACCCGAAGCAGTTCCGCTCCTGGACCCCGCTGGCCACGGCGACGAATCAGCAGGTGTGGACGGCGCTGGAGAACGGCCGCTTCGTGACCTCGCAGAGCGTGGCTGCCCACGGCAGGCTGCGCCCGGGCCGCGCCTACCTGATGAGCGGCGCCCGCCGGGAGCAGCTGACCTTCGCAGGCTCGGCCTCGCTCGGCATCACGGGCATCGACGCGCTGGTGGGCAACCAGGCCTCGGCCCAGCTCGGCCTGGTGCCCGGGGTGCTGGCCCTGGTCAGCGCGCCCCAGGCCAGCATAGGGAGCCTGAAGAGGGCGGTCCGGGCCATCACCGGCCGGTCGGCCACCCTGGTCAGCCTGCGTCCCGCACAGGAGCGGCTCCCCGTGGACCCGTCGGGAGCCAGCGGCCGTCCCTCGACCTACCTGGACCTGTTCCGGGCGTCCGCAGCCCGGTACTGCCCGGGCATGTCCTGGACGGTGCTGGCCGCCATCGGGCAGATCGAGAGCGGTGACGGGAGCAACATGGGCCCGTCCAGCGCGGGGGCGCTCGGCCCCATGCAGTTCCTGCCCTCGACCTGGCGCGAATGGGGGATCACGGCGTTCGGGGAGCCGGCGCCGCCCAACATCATGGATCCGTTCGACGCGGTCCCGGCGGCCGCCCGGCTGCTGTGCGCAGCCGGGGCGGGATCCGGCAGCGGGCTGCGCGGGGCCGTGTTCGCCTACAACCACGCCACCTGGTATGTCAACGAGGTGCTGGCGCTGGCCGGGGCATACGCCCGCGACTACGGCTGAGCCGCCCGGGTCAGGCCCGGGCCCCCGGCGTACCCCGTCAGCGCCGCCCGGCCAGCCCCCCGGGCCTGGTTGGATGGAGAACATGGCGGATTACGACGCGTTCCTCCTGGTGTCCTTCGGCGGACCCGAGGGCCCGGACGATGTCATGCCGTTCCTGCGCAACGTGACCCGCGGCCGCGGCATCCCCCCGCAGCGGCTGGCGGCGGTGGCGGAGCACTACGACGCGGTCGGCGGCGTCAGCCCGATCAACCAGCAGTGCCGGGACCTGATCGCCGCGATCGGCAAGGATTTCGCCACCGCCGGGGTGGACCTGCCGATCTACTGGGGGAACCGGAACTGGGATCCCTACCTGGCCGGGACCGTGGCCGAGATGGCTGCTGCCGGGGTCCGGCGGGCGCTGGCCTTCGTCACCTCGGCCTACGGGTCCTACTCCAGCTGCCGGCAGTACCTGGACGACATCGAGCGGGCCCGGGCCGGGGCCGGCCCGGGTGCTCCCCGGATCGACAAGATCCGCCACTTCTACAGCCATCCCGGTTTCACCGAGCCGTTCGCGGACGCCACCCTGCGGGCCATCCGGTCGCTGCCGCCCGGGGCCCGCCAGGGTGTCCCCCTCGTGTTCACCGCGCACAGCGTGCCGGAGGCCATGGCCGCGGCCAGCGGGCCCCCGCCCGGCGGCCGCTACCCGGCGCAGCTGGCCGAGGCGGCCCGGCTCATCGCCGGGCGCGTCAACGGGACAGCGGCCCCGGATACCCGGGCCCCGGCCGCGGATACCCGGGCCCCGGCCGCGGATACCCGGGCCCCGGCCGCGGACGTCCCGGCCGGGGAAGCCCCGCGCGGCGGGCATCCCTGGCGGCTGGTCTACCAGAGCCGCAGCGGGCCGCCCTCGCAGCCCTGGCTTGGCCCCGACGTGGGTGACTACCTGGAGGAACTGGCCCGGGACGGGGCGCCGGGCGCGGTCCTGGTCCCGGTCGGCTTCATCTCCGACCACATGGAGGTCGTGCACGACCTGGACGTCGAAGCGGCCGGGACCGCCCGCCGGCTCGGGCTGCCCCTGGCCCGGGCGGCCACCCCCGGCACCGACCCGCGTTTCGTGTCGATGATCACCGCCCTGGTCAGCGAGCGCCTGGCCAGCCCGCTGGCCCCGGCCGCGCTGGGTTCCCCGGGCTGCGGCACGGCCGGGTGCTGCCGCCCGCCTGTCCCGGCCGGGCGGCCCGGCCGCCCGGCGGCGGGCTCATGAGCGGGGCGCCAGGCGGGCCCGCCGGGCCGGCCCGCCGGACCCGGGGGCCCTGCTGGCCCTGGCCAGGTCGGCCGCCCAGGCGGCGGCCGGGATGCTGGCCGCCCGGCGCCCGGCCGGCCCTCAGGGCCGCCCGGAGGTGGCCGGCACCAAGTCCAGCCCCACCGACGTGGTCACCGAGATGGACCGCGCCGCCGAGCAGATGATCTCGGAGCGGATCCGGGCGGACCGGCCCGGTGACGCCATCCTCGGCGAGGAAGGGGGCGAATCCGGCCACGGCCGGGTCCGCTGGATCGTCGATCCGCTGGACGGTACCGTCAACTACCTGTACGGCCTGCCGGACTGGGCGGTGAGCATCGCCGCCGAGGTGGACGGCGAGGTCGTCGCCGGGGTGGTGGCGGTCCCGCGGCACCGTGAGGTGTTCACCGCGGTGGCCGGCCAGGGCAGCTGGCTGCATCCCGGCGGGGCGCCGGCCGTCCCGCTGCGGTGCAACGACGGTGTTCCGCTGCGCAGGGCGCTGGTCTCCACCGGCTTCGGGTACGCCCGGTCCCGGCGGGTGGTGCAGGGCGAGGTCGTGGCCGCCGTCCTGCCCCAGGTCCGCGACATCCGCCGGGCCGGCTCCTGCGCGGTGGATCTGTGCTCGGTCGCCACCGGCCGGGTGGACGCGTACTACGAGCGGGGTGTCAACTACTGGGACTGGGCCGCGGGAGGCCTGATCGCGGCCGAGGCGGGCGCCCGGGTAGGAGGGCTGGACGGCCGGCCGCCCGGCCCGGGCATGACCATCGCGGCCGGGCCCGGCCTGTTCGGCGAGCTGCAGGACGTGCTGCGCAGCCTGGACCCGGAGCGGGACGCCGAGGACGCCGAGGACGCCGGCGCCGCGGGCTGAGGGCGCGGGACGGCTCAGGAAGCGGGACGGCTCAGGAACCGGTCTTGGTCAGTATCCCGGTCGGGCTCGGGGCGCCGCTGCGGCGGAACTTGAACGCCAGCGACGTGACGCTCTGCGGGCTGAGCACCACCACCCCGCTGTCGCAGCTCTGCTGGCCCTTCGTGATGCCCTGGTCCAGGGTGAACGTGCCGGCCAGCACCGAGGTCAGCTGCAAGCGGCCTGAGCAGCCGAGCTGCGGGTAGGAGATCGTCCCGGCCGGGCGGCCCTCCGCCAGGCTGATCCGGACGGTCACCTCGAGCGCCGGGTCGGTCTGCCGGACCGTGCCGGTCCACGTGCCCGCCAGGGCGGCAGGGATCTCCGGGATCGCGCTGGGGCCCGCGGACGACGTGTGCGCCGAGGCGGTGGTGCGGTCCGTGCCGACCGGGCGGGCCGCGGTCGCCGGGCTCTTGTGAAGCGTGGCGATCAGCGTGGCGGCCACCACGATGATCCCGATGCAGGCCACGCAGGCCGCAGCCCAGGCGACGCGGCGGGACCGGGAGACCGCCGGGATCTCGGCCGGCCCGCCGGGTTCCGCGCGGACCGGCCCGCGGCCCGCGGCCCGGGCCCGCCGGGTGCCTTCAGCGAGGAGCCCGGCCGCCGGGTCGCCCCGGCCGAGCAGCGCGGTGACCAGGCTCCGGGCCGGGGGGCGGCTGGCCGGGTCCTGTGACAGGCAGGCGGCGACCGTGTTACGCAGCGGCTCGGGCAGGCTGGCGACGTCGGGGCGTCCCGCGGCGAACAGGACCGTCTGGGCCCAGGCGAACAGGTCCGCCGAGGGGGTCGCGGGACCGTACGGCGGCGTCGTGCTGAAGTCGACGACCCGCGGGCCTTCAGCGCCGAGCACCACATGATCAGGCCCGAAATCCCCATGGACCAGGCCGGCCTGGTGGATCGAGGTGAGCCCGGTGGCCGTGCCGATGGCGAGCGCGGCCAGCACCGGGTCCTCCAGGGACCCCTCGGCCGCGACCGTCTCGGCCAGCGAGGGGCCTTCGATGAACTCACTGACCAGGAACGGCTGGCCGCCGTCGAACCCGGCGTCCAGGATCCGCGCGGCGCAGAATGGCGCGACCCGCCTGGCTGCCGTGGCCTCGGCGGTGAAGCGGTCCCGCGATGCGGGGTCGGGGGCTGCCATCCGGCTGAGCAGGGTCACCGCGACCGGGGTCCCGTCCGGAAGGCGGGACAGGAACATTCCCGCCGAATCCGGGTCATCCCGGCTGTCCGCGATCCGGCCGGACAGCCGGTAACGGCCGACCCGCCGGAGATCATCGGGCCGCAGTGGCGTGACGAGGGGCATGCGGCGGCTCCGCTGATCCTGCGGGGTGGGAGATCAGTTTCGTACGATACGCACTCTTGCGTGCTTGGCGCGTACAGATCGGGGGAAGTTACCGTCGCAAGCACGTGTTGGGAGCTTTGCGCCCGGCCCGCCCGCCGCGGATCGGGCTCTTAGGTCGGTGAAGACACGGACACGACGCGCTATAGCCCGTACCCTCCGTGTGCGCGGCAGGCGGACGTGACAGAATTCCCCGCCGGAATCGGGCACAAATCACGGCCTGCCGAGCGTTACACCCGCGCGACGAGGCGCATAACGAAGGAGGGGGTGGAGTACCCAGATGGCAACCGACTACGACAGCCCGCGTAAGACAGACGACGAGCTCACTGAAGACAGCCTGCAGGAGCTGCAGGCACGCCGGATGGACAAGTCTTCCAGCACGATCGACATCGACCCAGATGATGTCGCGGAGTCGCTGGAACTGCCCGGAGCGGATCTGTCCAACGAGGAACTGTCGTTCCGGGTCATTCCGCGGCAGGCGGACGAGTTCACCTGCTCGCGGTGCTTCCTGGTGCATCACCGCAGTCAGCTGGCCGAGGACCGGAACGGCCAGCCGATCTGCCGTGAGTGCGCGGCCTGAGGATTTCAGGCCGCGCACTCTGGCGGGCTCCCAGGGCCCGCCTGTCACGGGCAGGTGCAGTATGCAGGGCGAGCCAGGCACAGTGAAGTAAGCACAGTGAAGTGGGCGCAGTGAAGTGGGCGCAGGATGCAGTAGGCAGCGCGATGACGTAAGCAGCGTGGCGGGGAGCACGGGGTAGCGGGCAGGGCACGGAGCGGGGGATTACGCAGCGGCCACGGCGCGCCGCTGGCCTGGCTGATCACAGCCGAGCCGTGGCTTCACTGGCGCAGGCGCCATAATTCCGTAATTCCGGGGAAGCAGCGGCCCGCGCCGCCGGGCCCCCGTCGGCAATCCGGCTATATCGGGACATAGGATGCCGCGCATGACGGCAGACCTGATCTTCACCGGCGGGCGGATCTATACCGTGCTGCCCGACGGGCGCCGGATGGTTCCGGCCACGGCCAGCGGCGAGGCGGCCAGCAGCGAGGACACGAGCAGCGGGGCCGGCATCGGGACGGCGGACGGGCCCCCCGCCACCGCGGTGGCGGTAGACGGCGGGCGGATCGTCGCGGTCGGCACCGACGACGAGATCCGCGACCTGGCGGGAAGCCGGACGGAGACGGTGCCGCTCAGGGGGCGGCCCCTGCTGCCCGGGTTCCAGGATGCGCACGTTCACCCGGCGTTCGCGGGGATCACGATGCTGCGCTGCGACCTGGACGGCGCCGAGGACCAGGCCGGGGCGCTGGACCGGATCAGGGCCTACGCCGCGGCCCAGCCGGGCCGCGAGTGGGTCGACGGCAGCGGCTGGCGGATGGAGTGGTTTCCCGGCGGCACCCCGTCCCGTGAGCTGCTGGACAGCGTGGTGCCGGACCGGCCGGCCTACCTCACGAACCGGGACGGGCACGGCGCCTGGGTCAACTCCCGGGCGCTGGACCTGGCCGGCCTGACCGCGGCCTCGCCGGACCCCCGGGACGGGCGGATCGAGCGGCGCGGCGACGGTGAGCCGCAGGGCACCCTGCACGAGGGGGCGGCGCTGCTGGTGGGCCGCCTGGTGCCTGGCCCCAGCTTCGCCGAGCAGGTCCGCGGGCTGCTGCTGGCCCAGCAGCATCTGCACTCGCTGGGCATCACCGCCTGGCAGGACGCCATCGTGGGGGAGTATCTCGGCTACCCGGACCCGATGCCGGCCTACCTGGCTGCCGCCGCGGACGGAACCCTCACCGCCCGGGTGGCCGGGGCCCTGTGGTGGGACCGCGCCCGGGGCGCTGAGCAGCTCGATGACCTGCTCGACCGGCGGCAGGCCGGCCAGGCGGGCCGGTTCCGCGCAGGCATGGTCAAGATCATGCAGGACGGGGTCGCGGAGAACTTCACCGCCGGCATGATCGACCCTTACCTGGACGCCTGCGGCTGCCAGACCGCCAACCGCGGGCTGTCCTACGTGGACCCCGCCGACCTGGCCGAGCAGGTGACCCGGCTGGACGCGGCGGGTTTCGGGGTGCATGTGCACGCCATCGGGGACCGGGCGGTCCGCGAGGCGCTGGACGGGTTCGCGGCCGCCCGGGCCGCCAACGTGGTCAGCCCGGGCCGGCATCACATCGCCCACCTCCAGGTGCTGCACCCCGACGACATCCCGCGTTTCGCGGAGCTCAGCGTGACCGCGAACATGCAGGCGCTGTGGGCCGCGCACGAGCCGCAGATGGATGACCTGACGATCCCGTTCCTCGGGCCGGAGCGGGCCGCCCGGCAGTACCCGTTCGGGGCCCTGCTGCGGGCCGGCGCCCGGCTGGCGGCGGGCAGCGACTGGGCGGTGAGCAGCGCCAACCCGCTGGAGGGGATCCACGTCGCGGTGAACCGGGCCCTGCCTGCCGGTGCCGGGGAGCCGGAAGGGGAACCGCTGCTGCCCGGGCAGGCGCTCACGCTCGCCGAGGCCCTGGCCGCGTACACCGCCGGGTCGGCGTATGTGAACCACCTCGACGAGACCGGCGCGGTCGCCCCCGGCTACCTGGCGGACCTGGTGATCCTGGACCGCGATCCGTTCACCGGGCCGCCCGCGGAGATCGCGTCGGCCTGCGCCGCGCTCACCTATGTCGAGGGGGAGCGGGTGTTCGCGGCGCCCACTGCGTAACCTGGCCAGCGCGGACGCCGAGCCAGGAGGAACCGGGCAGTGCAGATGACCACGCTGGGCCGGGGCGGCCCTGAGGTATCCCGGATCGGGCTCGGGCTGATGGGCATGTCCGGGATCTACGGGCCGGCCGACGAGCAGGAAAGCCTGGCCACGATCCGGGCCGCGCTGGACGCGGGGATCACCCTGCTGGACACCGGCGACTTCTACGGCATGGGACACAACGAGCTGCTGCTGGCCCGCGTCCTGCGCGAGGTCCCCAGGGACAGCGTGTTCGTGCAGGTGAAGTTCGGCGGGCAGCGGGACCCGTCCGGCCGGTTCATCGGGCACGACGCCAGCCCCGCCGCGGTCAAGAACTTCCTGGCCTACTCGCTGACCCGGCTCGGCACCGGCTACGTGGACCTGTACCAGCCTGCCCGGCTCGACCCGCACGTCCCGATCGAGGACACGGTCGGCGCGATCGCGGAGATGATCGAGGCCGGGTACGTCCGGCACCTCGGCCTGTCCGAGGTGGGGCCGGACACCATCCGCCGGGCCCATGCCGTCTATCCCGTCCGTGCGCTGCAGATCGAGTACTCGCTGATGAGCCGGGGCATCGAGGCGGAGATCCTGCCTGCGGTCCGGGAACTGGGCATCGGCGTGACGGCGTACGGCATCCTGTCCCGCGGCTTGCTGAGCCGGGACACCGCGCGGCTCGCCGAGGGTGATCCCCGGGGCCGGTTCCCCCGGTTCCAGGGCGCCAACCTGGACCGCAACCTCGAGCTGCTCGACGCCCTGGAACCGATCGCCGGGCGGCACGGGGTGAGCACCGCCCAGCTGGCCATCGCCTGGGCAGCCTCCCGCGGCGGCGACATCATCCCGCTGCTCGGAACCAAGCGGCGGGACCGGCTCGCCGAGGCCCTGGCCGCCCTGGACCTGCGGCTCACCCCGGACGAGCTGGCCGCGGCCGAGGCCGCCGTGCCTGCCGGGCAGGTGGCCGGCACCCGCTACGACAGCGCCCAGATGGGTGCCCTGGACAGCGAGCGCTGAGGCCGGGCGCCGTGGCTCCCGCCCGGCGCACCGGCCCGGGGCGTCATAGCGCCGGCCAGCAGGCACCGTTTCCCCAACGGTCTGCCCGGCCTGCTCAGGCCGGGAGGACGCGGGAAACGACGCGGCGGGTCACGGGGAGCGGGGCGCCCGCCGGTGCGAGGTTCGTTGCGTGCCGTTGGGAAGCTCAGCCACGGGCCTGTCGCAGGATGCTGCGATGCAGGTCCCGGGCGTAACGGAAGGCCAGGGCCAGGGCCACGATCGCGCCGCTGGCGTAGAAGCCGGCCCCGGCCGCCGTACCCAGCCCCGAGCGCATCCCCAGCACCGTGTCATCGACGGAGAACCCGGCCAGGATCAGGCCGGCCGCACCGAACAGCGTCATCGCCACCGTGGGCGTGAAGCTGTCCGGCAGCAGGTGCGACCGGCCGGCGCCGGGCCAGGTGGTAGCAGGCCAGCGCGGCCAGGCCGATGACGCCCGCGGCCAGCCGCAGCGAGACCGCGTCGCTGCTGTTCTCCAGCATCGCGGCCTGCGCGCAGCTGTGCGCGTGCGTCCAGATGCCGAGCCAGTGGCGGCAGGCGGCCGCGGGGTACCGGGCCGCGGCAGGGGTGCCGCCGACGAACGCGCGGCCGAGCGCCGCGTTCATCACCCACGCGATCAGGCCGCTCACCCCGACCGCGACCAGGCCGATCGCGCCCAGCCGCCAGGCGGCCAGGAACACGTCGCGCAGCACCGCGAGGGTGGGCAGCCGGCGCAGCCGCGCGTCGTGGGCGCGGACGACGGCGCGCACCGACCCGAAGCTGGACACCGCGTGCTCCTGGGCCTCCCGCTCGCTGAGCCCGGCGGCCATCCCCTCCGTCACCGATTCGCGCAGGTGATCCTCGGCCTCGGCGAGCACCCGGCGGGCCTCGCGGGGACGGGTGCGCAGCGCGACGTAGAGCCGGTCCAGGTATTCCTCGACCAGGTCACCGCCGGGGGCGCTCATGCCGGCCACCCCAGCACGGCCTGCACCCCGTGGGTGAAGTGCCGGTACTCGGCCCGCTCGGCGGCCAGCGCGGCCGCGCCCGGGGCGGTCAGGGCGTAGACCCGCCGCCGCCGGCCGTCGGCCATGGCCCAGGAGCTGCTGAGCAGCCCGGCGTCCTCGAGCCGGTGCAGCGCCGGGTAGACCGTGCCCTCCGGCAGGTCGAAGGTGCCCTCGCTGCGCCGGCGCAGCTCGGAGATGACTGCGTAGCCGTGCGCCGCACCCGCGGTGAGCACGGACAGCAGGAGCAGGTCCAGGTGCCCCTTGATGCGTTCCCGGTTCATACCTCGGAACTCTATGCCTAGCAGTACTAGGTGTCAACGGGCCGGCATTTCATCAGCGCGGTGCATTTGATGCGCTCTGGCCACGGCGGAGCGCTAATGCGATTCGCCCCGCGCGCCGGCTGCTACCCCCGGTAGGCGCGGGCCAGCTCCCGGAGCCGGGCGTGCGCGCCCCGCATCGGGTCGGCCGCCGGCAGGTACTGCTTGGGCATCTTGACCACGCTGGTGTAGTTGGGGTCGCACACGTTGGCCAGCGGGGCCTCGATGGCCTGGGTGGCGAGCTGGTAGGCGTCCATCTGGTCCAGCCCGTAGTCGGCGGCCAGCCACTGCACCAGGTCCAGCGCGGCGATCCGGAACGCGTCCTCCAGCGGCCGCGCCGAGCCCACGCTCATCAGGTGCGCGTCGGACTCCAGCCGCGGCCAGGCACACGGGCGGCCCTTGATCAGGTCCACCGCGAGCACCGTGTTCATCGCGCACTCCACCGCGACCCCGCAGGTCTCGCCCTCGCCCTGGCGGGCGTGCCCGTCACCGAGCGACAGCAGCGCCCCCTCGACGTTCACGCCCAGGTAGCAGGTGACACCCGCGCGCATCTCGGGGGTGTCCATGTTGCCGCCGAACGCGTCCGGCACCAGGGCGCTGCGCACCTCCAGGCTGGCGGGGGCCACCCCGACGGTCCCGTGCATGGGCTCGATCGGCAGGTCCGCGGTGAAGCCGCCGCGGCGGGCGGTGAAGCGGCACAGGCCCTTGGCGGTGTCGAACTGCCAGAGCCAGACCAGCTCGGGCAGCGGGTCGTGCAGCAGCGCGGTGGCGTGGGTGGCGCTGAGCGCGCCGAACAGCGGCACGGTGGTGGAGGCGCCCCAGTCCCGGGCCGGCTCGATTGAGATGAAGTGCACGGCCACGGTGTCGCCGGGCTCGGCGCCCTCGATCCAGAAGGGGCCGGTCTGCGGGTTGAGGTACGGGAACTCGCACACCTGGGAGACCAGGTCGGTCTCGCTGCGCACCCGGCCGGCGAAGCAGTCCTCGGTGAACACCTCGAGGATGGCGGGCGGCCGGACCCGGGCCGCCGGGGCGGCGCCACCGAACGTCCACGCGTACTGGTCCGCGGACGGCCGGAAACTGATCACCTGCGGGTCGGTCATGCGGGTCACTCCTCCAGCGAGTCCAGGTGAACCAGCCCGACCTCGACCACCCGGCGCGGGTCATGCCGGTACAGGTAGACAAGGTAGATCAGGCCCGCGGCCATCCACCCGGCCACCCCCGGGCCCAGGTAGGAGTAGGGCGGGGACAGCGGGGCCACGAACGAGAACACCTTGATCCCCGCCGCGGTCAGCCAGGCCGGGACGAACGTGACGATGCCCAGCACCGGGATGACCAGCCACAGCACCGGGTTGGGCCGGCGTGCGGCCCGGCCGAAGAAGCCGATGCAGGCCGCGTTCATCACGATGTAGATCGCGGCCAGCACGATGACCAGGGCCGTGGCCACCATCACGAACGCGGTGGTGGCCCCGTAGCCCAGCCCGAGCCCGAGGGTCACCGCCACGGTGACCACGAAGCCGGTCAGGATGGCCAGGGCCGGGGAGTGGTGCCTCGGGTGTATCTGGGCCAGGAAGCGGGGGAACGCGCCGATCCGGCCCATGGCGTAGGCCGTGCGGCTGGACACGTTCACCCCCGCGTTGGCGTTGGCGATCGTGGAGTTCACGATGGCCAGGAACACGAAGAACCAGAACAGCCCGTACAGCGACCGGGCCATGCCCTCCCAGGACGCGGCGCCGGTCCCGGTGGTGAAGTGGACGAACTTCGCCGGCCCGTACGCGACGTCAACGGCGTACGTGGTGAACACGTACAGCGCGCCGATCAGCAGGGTGGCCAGCAGCACCGCCCGCGGGATGGTCCGCCGCGGGTCCCTGGCCTCCTCGGCCAGCGGCGCCGCCCCCTCGAACCCGCCGAAGGCCAGGATCGTGTACACCGAGCCGCCGATCACCCCGGCGAGGCCGCGGAATCCCGGCGGGGTGTACTTCGTGGTGAACACGCTGAGGGTGTTGTGGCTGCCCGCGTAGACCACGAAGAACACGGCGAGCACCCCGAAGACCGCGATCTCGAACAGGCCGAGGACCGTCCCGAGCCGGGCCGAGGTGCGGATGCCGTAGAAGCCGGCCGCCAGCACGATCACCGCCCCGGCCAGCGCCCACGGCCACCACAGGCTCGCCGGGTAGCTGTGCCACTCGGCGTTGATGGTGGCGGCGGTGGTGAAGCCGAGCTGGAGCAGGACCAGCGGCGGGATCAGGAACCCGACCAGCACGTAACCCCAGGCGACCAGGAAGCCGATGGCCGGGTGCAGGCCGCGGGCGGCGTAGGTGGCCAGCGACCCGGCCGAGGGCATCTCGCGGGCCAGCAGGCCGATGCTGACCGCGCAGAACAGGCACGCGACTAAGGCGAAGATCACGGCCAGGGGCAGCGACCCGCCCGCGAAGGCCACCCCGGCCGGGATGGAGGCGGCGATGGCCGCGCCGGGGGCCATGTCCGTGATGCTCTGGAACAGCACCTCGCGCAGCCCGATCGCATCGCGCCGCAGTCCCGGCGCCGTGGAGACAGACTCCCGGACCGCCATGGCCACCTCCGCGGATCCTGGTGCCGTTGCCGCGATGGTCTCATGGCGCGCTGGCGCCGGACAGGCCCAACTAGCGGCGGGCCCGGCTGGCTGATGAGGCCGGGCGCTGCCGCGGCCGGGCCGGCCCGGCCGGCGGGTCAGGCCGGGTCGCGGTGCCCGTTGGTGCTGAACGCCCCCGGGATGCCCTGCCGGGGCAGTGACACCTCGCCCGTCACGTCCGCGGCCAGCCGGACGCTGTCCCCGTCCACCAGGCGGACCTCGATGCCAGGGAGCACCCGGTCCCCGTTGACGAAGGTCCCGTTGGTGGAGTGCTCGTCCCGGATCGTGGCCTGGCCGGTATCGCTGACGGTCACCGTGGCGTGCCGCCGCGACACATTGTCGTAGCTGGCAAAGGCCGCGGCGACCAGGGACTCTTCCGGGTCCCGGCCGAGCACCAGCGAGGTGCCCGCGGGAACTTCCACGTTGCCGGTGGGGAAGATGAGGCGCAGCACCACAGGCGAGATGATCCCCTTCCGGGGCGGCAGCGGCTCGCGGCACACCGCGCAGAACACGGCGGCCGGCTCCTGGACAGCCGCGCCGCAGTGCGGGCAGGACGACCCGGCGGGCGGGGCCGCCGCACCCTCACGTTCCGGGTACTCCTGCATGACGGTCGGCGAGGCGGGCTCGTCGGCCGTCTTGCGCCTGGGCAGGTTGGCGCCGCAGGTGAAGCAGATGAGGTCGTCCTGCTGAACCTCAGCGGCGCAGGCAGGACAGGTCAGGGTCGCCATGTCGTCCTCCGGGACGGCGGCAGGGAGGTGTTCACGTGAGCCTAACGTCCGCGCAGCGGCGCCAGTGCCCGGCCACCTGGGCGGCGCGCAGTAGCATCGCGGTCATGCGGCGTCACCGGCTGGCGAGGGGCACACCATGATCAGTTATGACGCTCAGCGGTGAGCATGAGGAACTGCGCCAGACCGTCGCCGCTTTCGCCCGGGACGTGGTGCGGCCGGTGATCGGCGACTTCTACGAGCGCGGCAGGTTCCCCTATGACCTGATCGCCCGGATGGCCAAGCTCGGCCTGTTCGGGCTGCCGTTCCCCGCGGAGTACGGCGGCATGGACGGGGACCTGTTCGCGCTCGGCCTGGCCCTGGAGGAACTGGCCCGGGTGGACTCCTCGGTGGCCATCACGCTGGAGGCCGCCGTGGCCCTCGGCGCCATGCCTATCTACCGGTTCGGCACCGGGGAGCAGCGCCGCCGCTGGCTGCCCGAGCTGTGCTCGGGCGAGCGCCTGGCCGCGTTCGGCCTGACCGAGGCGGGCGGCGGGACGGACATCCCCGGCGGGATGCGGACCACCGCCCGGCTGGAGGAGGGCGGCGAAGGCGGCCCGGGGCCGGGCGGTGAGTGGGTGATCGACGGAACCAAGTCGTTCATCACCAACGCCGGGACCGCGATCACCTCCCTGGTGACGGTGCTGGCCATCACCGGGGGCGCGCCCGGCGGGCCCCGGGAGATCTCGTCCATCGTGGTGCCGGCCGGCACCCCCGGGCTGACCGTGGGCCAGGAATACTCGAAGGCGGGCTGGTGTGCCTCGGACACCAGGGAACTGGCGTTCGCCTCGTGCCGTGTCCCTGCGGACCATCTGCTGGGCGCGCGCGGCCGCGGTTACGCCCAGTTCCTGGAGATCCTGGACGAGGGGCGGATCGCGATCGCCGCGCTCGCGGTCGGCCTGGCCCAGGGCTGCGTGGACGAATGCCTGCGCTACACCGGCGAGCGGGCGGCGTTCGGCCACCGGCTCGGCCATTACCAGGCCATCCGGTTCAAGCTGGCCGACATGGAGGCCCGCACCCACAGTGCGCGGCTGGCCTGGTACGACGCGGCGGCCCGGCTGGTCGCAGGGCAGCCGTCAAGCGGCAGGCGGCCATCGCCAAGCTCATCGCGGCCAACGCGGCGATGGACAACGCCCGGGAGGCCACCCAGATCTTCGGCGGCTATGGATTCATGAACGAGTTCCCGGTCGCGCCGCTTCTACCGCGACGCCAAGGTGCTGGAGATCGGGGAGGGCACCTCCGAAGTGCAGCGGATGATCATCGCACGGGAACTCGGCGTCCCGGACTAGGCCCGGCCGGGCCAGTTATGGCCGAAAGGCCGGCCGCGAAATAACGGTCGCCCGGCGGCCGGTCGCGGCGGCCGGGGCAAGAATCGCGTACCCGGGCGCACCGATCCCGGTATCGGGGGGGAAATGGCGGGGCCGCCGGTGATGGCGCGGGCCCGGCCTGCCGCTGACCCGCTGCGTCCGGCCGTGAGCAGGACGCGGTCGGCGAGGGCGGCCAGGTCAGGCAGCCGGTGTCCGGGCCGGCAGCGGGACCTGTGACCCTGCGCCGCCCGCAGGAGGCACGGGCCGCGGCGCAGGCGCCGGGGGCCCGGCTGGGCGGCCGTCCTGGGGTGAACGTGTACCGTCCGTACCTGGGTACTCTTAGCGCGCTTCGTACATACGTGGCTTAGTTAGTACAGAACGAGCCACGGCGCAAGCGCCGGCGAGTACCCTACTCACGTCGAGCCATCCGGCAAACATGACGCTAGAGCAGCGCTTTCCTGGCATAAGGTATTGATCACTGCCGATGGTGAGACGTTAGGGTTAGCCCTTGGCCGCGCCCGCGCGCGGGGCTTGCAGAATCGTCACCCGGGAAGGGGTGCGTCATGTCAGTTCCGCCGCAAGTACCGCGGGCCTGCTGGCTCGCCACACAAGCCAGGTGAGAGGTGCAGAGGCTGTGCGGTCCCGCAGCAAGATGAGCGGTAACGGGCTGGCTGGCGATCCAGGGTCAGTCGAGCCGTCCGCCGAAGCCGGCCCGGCGTCCCGCGCACCCGCGGGCCTCGAGAGCCGGGAAGACAGCACCGAGGCCGGCGGGGGTGGCCAGCCCAGGCGCCCGGGCCGGAGCTCACGCCGGGCGCTGAAGAACTGGCGGGTGCGTTCCCGCCTGGTCCTGCTGATCGCCATCCCCACGCTCACCGCCGTGGTGCTGGGCGGTGCCGGGATCCTCTCCTACGCGCGCAGCGCCACCGCCGACGGGCGAGTCCAGCAGCTCGCCGCGCTGAGCGCCGAACGTCACCGTCCTCGCCCAGCGCCTCGAGGACGAGCGGGACCAGACGGTCCGCTACATCGGGCTCGGGATCTCGGGCCAGGGCGGCCGGGGGTCCTCCCCGGCCCTGGCTGCCCCCGAGCTGACCGTGGTCAAGCAGACGTACGCCCTGACCGACCAGGCCGCAGCGGGGGTGCAGCGCGAGCTGGACCAGATCAACGGCTCGTTCCCCGCCCAGACCCAGCAGCAGGCGGCGACGGCCCGCACCGCGCTGGCGAACCTGACTGCAGCTGCGGAAAGCGTCGATCGGGACCAAGCTGCCCGCCCTGGTCGTGGTGCAGGACTACAGCCACCATCATCCAGCAGCTCATCGCGCTGATCGACGTGACCGGCCAGGGCACCAGTGACGCCACCCTCGGCCAGGCCATCCGCGTGCTCGGCCTCGTGTCCAGGATGAAGGAGCAGGCCTCCCAGCAGCGGGCGATCCTCACCTACGGCCTGCTGGTCGGCCAGCTCCTGCCCAACGAGCAGACCGCGCTCAACTCGGCGCTCTCGGAGCAGCAGAGCAACCTGGCCTCGTTCAACACCACCGCCAGCATCGCGCAGCGCAACCTGTGGAACAACAGCGTGGCCAGCTCCTTCGTCTTCCAGGCCGACGCCGAGGAAACCCAGGCGATCGCCATCGAGGCGCAGACCGGCAAGCTGACCAGCGATACCACCACGGTGGACACGTGGTACGGCTCCATGTCGAACGTGATCGACTCCCAGATGACCTCGGTGGAGCAGGCCCTGTCCGGCGCAGGTCAGCTCCCGCGCGGCGTCGCTGCACAAGTCGGCCCTGACGGCGGCCATCGTGGTCGGCGTGGCGGTCCTGCTCGTGCTCGCGCTCTCCCTGTTCCTGACCGTGCTCATCGGCCGCTCGATGGTCCGCCCGCTGCGGCGGCTGCGCGCCGGCGCCCTGGAAGTGGCCGGCGTGCGGCTGCCGGAGATGGTCCGGCGGATGAGCGAGGCCGACGGCGGCGGCTCCTTCGACGTCGCCCCCATCGACGTGGACTCCTCCGACGAGATCGGTGAAGTCGCGCGGGCGTTCGACCAGGTCCACCGGGAAGCGCTGCGGCTGGCCGCGAACGAGGCCGCGCTGCGCGGGAACGTCAACGCGATGTTCGTGAACCTGTCCCGGCGCAGCCAGTCCCTGGTCGAACGCCAGATCCGGCTGATCGACGATCTCGAGCAGGGCGAGCAGGACCCGGAGCGGCTGTCCAACCTGTTCCAGATGGACCACCTGGCCACCCGCATGCGCCGCAACTCGGAGAACCTCCTGGTGCTCGCGGGCCACGAGGTATCCCGCCGGTGGAACCAGCCGGTGGCCCTGGTGGACGTGCTCCGGGCGGCGGTCTCCGAGATCGAGCAGTACGAGCGGGTCTCGATGAACGTGCAGCCCGGCATCTCGGTCCGCGGCCAGGCCGTCAACGACGTGGTCCACCTGGTGGCGGAGCTGGTGGAGAACGCCACCTCCTTCTCGTCGGCGGAGACGCCGGTGACCGTGTCCGGCCACCTGCTGAACAGCGGGGGAGTCCTGCTCGACATCAGCGACCAGGGTGTCGGCATGGGCGCTGAGGAGATGGCCCACGCTAACTGGCGGCTGGACAACCCGCCCGTGGTGGACGTGGCCGTATCCCGCCGCATGGGCCTGTTCGTGGTCGCACGGCTGGCCGCGCGGCACGGCATCCGGGTGCGGCTGCGCCCGGCGACGACCGGCGGCCTGACCGCCCTGGTCTGGCTGCCTGATGAGACCGTGACCCACGAGGGCAACGGGTCGCCGTCCGGGCTGCGCCGCTTCGAGCGGAACGGCTCGGGCAACGCGGACGCCCTCGACGCCCTGTCCGGCAACGGCGGGTCCGGGGAATGGGGCCCGCGGCGCGGCCGGAGCGCCGCCGAGGAGGAGGTGAACGCGGCCCGCGCGCCGCGCTTCACCCCGCTGCACGCCGAGAACGGTGATTCGGCGGCCACGGCGGGCTTCCCGGCGCTCCCACCGTCCTGGGACGACCCGGCTTCCTCGTCGCCCGCACCCGCCTGGGACGACGTCCCGTCCCGGCCCGACGCCCCGTCCTGGGAGACTGCGGCCCCGGCCGCGTCCTGGGATGACCCGTCGTCGCTGGGCACGCCGTCCGCGTCCGCGCCGCCCTCCGCAGCCGGTACCGGGCCGCTGCCCTCCGTGCCCACCAACGGCACCACGTCGTTCGGCACGCGCTCAGCGGGGACGGCGCCAGCCAGCCGCCCCGGCTGCCCACCCGGCCCGTGCGGAGCCTCGGCGGCAGTGATCCGGGCCAGGCCACGGCGGGAAGTCGTGGTGCCCCCGGCCGGCCCGGCCGGGGAGGGCAGCCGGCTGCCTATCTTTGAGTCGGTGGAGTCGGACTGGTTCCGCCGCGGGCGGCACAGCGCCGACCGGGCGAACTCTGGTGCTGCCGCACCGGACAGCAACAGCACCGACACGGACGGCTGGGCCGCCTCCGCCGCGGACGAGGGCTGGCGGGCCGCCGAGGCGGTCAGCAAGCCGGCGTCGGGCGGGGTGACCCTGTCCGGCCTCCCGAAGCGCGTTCCCAAGGCCAACCTGGTGCCCGGGACCGTGGGCGCGAACGCCGAGGCCACGCCGCCTCCGGTTCGCTCGGCTGCGGTGACCCGGCAGCGCTTCGCCAGCTTCCAGCGAGGCGTTCGCGAGGCGCGGGCCGCCGTTAACACCGAAGATGATGCTGGCGGTGAGGGAGACGATGTGACATGAGGGGTCGAGCCGGATTGCCTGACGTGCTGGTGCTTATGGTGGGGTCGCCGAGAGAGGAGGGTTCGTGAGTCCGCTAACCCGTCCGGTCCAGGACCTGAACTGGCTGATCACGAACTTCGTGGAGAGGGTCCCGTCCGTCGCGCATGCCATCGTGGTCTCGTCAGACGGGCTGCCCCTGGCGTACTCGAACGGCTTCCCGCCGGACCGGGTCGATCAGCTGGCGGCCGTGACGTCCGGCCTGACCAGCTTGACGCAGGGCGCTTCCCGGGTCTTCGAAGGCGGCCCGGTGACTCAGACGGTCGTGGAAATGCAGCGTGGCCTGCTGCTGGTGATGGCGATCAGCGATGGATCGAGCCTGGCCGTGCTCGCGTCCGCTGATTGCGACATGGGCCTGGTGGCCTACGAGATGGCGCTCCTCGTTGAGCGGGTGGGACGGGCTCTCACGCCGGATATGCGTGGGGCTCTGCGGTCGGAGGATGGCAGATAGTGACAGGAGAGACCGTTGTCCGGCCCAGGCCTGGATGACTGGCCGCCGACAGGTGGCCAAGCGAGGCACCGGGTCCGGCGGAGGAAAGCGTTCACGTGGGGCTGAACCCGCTGGGAGCGGGCTGGTCCGGCCGTATGCGGTGACCGGGGGCAGGACTAAGCCCCGGTACCAGCTCCAGATCGAGGCGATGGTGGCCGCGTCTCACTACGAGGCGCGCGATCTCTCGAGCCTCAGCCCGGAATGCCAGGCCATCCTCGGGTTCTGCCGCGATTGGCGCTCAGTGGCGGAGATATCCGCCGTGCTCAGGATGCCCCTGGGCGTGGCGCGTGTCCTGGTCGCTGATATGGCGGTGGAAGGGCTGGTCAGGGTTCACCAGCTGGACCATGCACATGGCCGCCCAGATCTCAACCTGCTCGAAAGGGTGCTCAGTGGACTTCGCAAGCTCTAGTCCCGTGCGCGGCACGGCTGGGGATACCGCCGCCATGACGTCGGTCAAGATCGTCGTGGCGGGTGGTTTCGGCGTCGGCAAGACCACCTTCGTCGGATCGGTCTCAGAGATCACCCCGCTGACCACCGAAGCGGTCATGACGTCGGCCAGTGCCGGAGTGGACGACCTGTCGGCGGTCCCCGACAAGACCACGACCACGGTAGCCATGGACTTCGGCCGGGTGACGCTGGACGCCGGCCTGATCCTGTACCTGTTCGGCACGCCCGGCCAGCACCGGTTCTGGTTCATGTGGGACGACCTGATCCAGGGCGCGATCGGCGCCGTGGTCCTGGTGGACACCCGCCGCCTGGCCGACTCCTTCCCCGCCGTCGATTACTTCGAGACGGCAGGCCTGCCGTTCATCGTGGCCATCAACGGATTCCACGGCGAGTTCCCGCACGGCGTCCAGGACGTCGCGGAGGCCTTGTCGGTCAGCCCGAACGTCCCGGTCGTCCAGTGTGACGCCCGGGGCAGGAAGTCCACCAAGGCGACACTCATCGCGCTGGTGGAACACGCCATGGCCATGCAGCTCAGCCCCAGGTAAGCCAGCCCGGCGCGCCTCGCCGCGTACTGCCCGCGAGGCCCGGAAGACGCCGGCGTCCCCGGGGCCCGCGGCTGCGGTAGGGTTCTGGCGGTGCCGGGGCGGTAGCTCAGCCGGTCAGAGCAGCGGACTCATAATCCGTCGGTCGTGGGTTCGAGCCCCACCCGCCCCACCAATCGTCCCGGTATGCGAACCGTCTCCTGGTTTGGAGTGGTTTCATCTGTTTCGCTTGTACCGGGTGTCTCGGGGATGGGTGTGTGTGGTCCGGGGATGCGGAACACCGGGATGACTCCTTCCTGGGTGAGGCGGATCTCGGCGAGGAGGGCTTCAATGGTGGCTTTGCGCTCACCGGGGGTGCCGCTGGTGAGGATGCCGGTGAGGTGGGTTTGGAGGCGCTCGATCACGCCGGGCGGCGGGCCGGTGGGCTCGGAGCCGAGGGCGTCTTCGAGTTCGGCCGCGCGCACGGTGAGCTGGGTTATCTCCATGCGGAGCGTGGTGAGGCGCTGGCCGGCGGCTTCTTCGGTCATGGTGCCGTTCTCGAACGCGGTGCAGTAGCGGTCGACGGCGGTCTCCTTCTGTTTGATCTGGGCGAGCAGTGCGGTGTGTTCGGCTTGGGCGTCGGTGTGACCGTCGCGGTGGAGTTCGATGGCGCGGGTGACGGCGTCGTTAATCAGGGCGGTGTGGTGGGTGTAGAAGTCCGCGAGGGCTGTGAGGATGGCGGTGTCGAGGGCCTCGGCTGGCAGGCGGGTGGCCTGGCAGCCGTGGGTGCCGTAGCGGGCGCGGGAGAAGCAGGTGTAGTAGCGGTAGACGCGGTTGCGGCCGGTGGCGGCGGTGCCGATGTACTTGTGGCCGCAGGTGGGGCAGGTGATCAGGCCGGTGAGCTGGTAGTCGCTGTCGCTCATGGCGCGCTGCCCGGCGGTCTCGGTGCGGGCAGTGGCGATAGCGCAGGCAGTGTTCCAGGTCTCTGGGTCGATGAGCGGCTCGTGGCTGTTCTCGGCGTAGACGTCGCCGTAGGCGATGTCGCCGGTGTAGGCGGGGTTGGCGATGATCCGGTTGATCGTGTGCCCCGACCACGGCTTGCCGGTCCGGTTCGCCACCCCCCGCTTGTCCAGCTCGTCCGCGATGGCGCGGGTGCCGAGGCGCTGGGTGGTGAACAGGCGGAAGATCTCCCGCAGGTGTGGCGCCTCCTCCGGGTGCGGGATGAGCCGCTGGGTGCCGGGGTCAACGTGGTAGCCGTAGGGGCGTGAGCCGCCGGGCCATTTGCCCTTGCTGGCTTTGGTGGCCATGCCTTTGGTGACGCGGTCGATGATGGTCTCGCGCTCGAACTCCGCGAACACCCCCAGCAGCTGCACCAGCATCCGCCCGATCGAGGTGGAGGTGTCGAACGGCTCGGTGGCGGAGGCGAACGCGACCCCCGCGTCCTCAAGTTCGGTGAGCAGGTCGAGGAGGTCGGAGAGGCGGCGGGAGAACCGGTCGACCCGGTAGACCAGCAGCACGTCAAACCGTCCCGCGCGGGCGGCGCGCAGGGCTTGCTGGAGTCCGGGGCGGTCGGTGGTGGCGCCGGAGGCGTCGTCGGTGAAGGTGGCGGTCAGGGTCCAGCCGGGCTGGGAGTTACATACGAACCGAGCGAGGCTTCCTGGGCGCTGATGGAGAACGGCTGGTGCTCGTCATCGGTAGAACGGCGCAGGTAGACCGCGACCCGCCGGGGACCGGTGGGGAGGTCACCGAACCCGGATGCGGCACGCGTGCGCTTATGAGATGACCGCTTGGTCCTGGGTGGTGCGGGGGCTGACATGGCGGGGTTCCTCCTGGTGGGTTCATCGGCGGGGTTCCCAGAAGCCATCAAGCGTCCCGTGCCCAAGTGGCGGCGATCAGCGTGGCGAGTGCTTCCACCGCCTGGCGGTATTCGGCTGGGGCCATGGTCACTGTCTCGATCCGGGCCACCGCGGCTAGCGGCGTGGTGTGGCCGCGGGCGGTGGCCGCGGGCGGTGGCCCCGGCAGGCTCACCCCCAGCAGCATCAGGTGGGGGTGAGGGCGGCCTGCCGCCCGCGGCCACCCGCATGGACGCTCACCTCCCCGGCCACTGTCAAGACGACCCGAGGGCCGCCGGTTGCTCTCGTCTCTGGATGGAGGACGTGCGGATGCTGGCATAGGCAAGTGCGCCCCACACACCACCGCGAACCGCTGACACCTCTTAAATCCGGTTTGGGGGGGTGTTTTTGAAGCGACACCATCTGTGCCTTGCGTCACATGCCAGAGGCGACCCTGTGACCTGCGGAGATTGGCGGGGCGTTCCAGATTGTTATGATGGTGGGGTTGACAGACTGGGTGGCGGCCAGGTTGGACGGGTGAGGTCAGGCGGCCTCGTTCCAGGAGACGGCGAAGAGCACCGCCAGCGCCTCAACGGCGCTGCGGTACTCGGCTGGGGTCATCGCCGCCGTCTCCACACGGACGACCCTGACCACAGACCGCCGGGTAGAAGCCGCCTTCGGTCCCGCTCGTGGTGGAGCGCCGCTGGCCTCACGGGATGAGCGCGGCCAGCCCTCCGAACTGGCACACGGCGGGCCCTCACGACGACCATCCCCGGCCGGCGGTGACGCTGGCCGGCGCGGCACGGATGAGTTCGCGTCCCCGCGGCCACTGTTTACGCTCACACTCAAGAAATCGGGTTTTCAGCCCCCAGATTCACATGACAGCCCTCATGAGTCTCGGCGCCGTGCCGGGCGGCCCTCGCGAGGCCCCGACTGGCGCGGTGGTGGCCTCCGTGAGCCTGTGACCAGGGGCGCCGAACGAGAAGGATTCGCGTGTCGCCAGTGGCCGTGATCGAAGGAACCGATTGCCGTTCTCGGCGACCGTCCGCGACCATTGCTATGCACGGGTTGCCGCCCATACGATCGCTCGAGTCATGGACTTGGGACTCGTTATCCTTCCGCAGCCGTGGGCACGCGATGTTCGTACAGCTGGTGCTACCCTCCGGCGACTTGCCACCATCGCTGAAGAGGATGGGTTCGCCTCGCTTTGGTCGGTTGACCACCTGCTGCCGCCGCCAGAGGTGGCAGGTGTGACCGAACCGATGCTGGAGGCCTATGGGACGCTGGGCTACCTGGCCGCCGCGACTTCGAAGGTCACCATCGGGACGCTCGTCACCGGGGTGACGCAGCGCAATCCCGGTCACCTGGCGAAGGCGCTGACCACCATCGACGTTCTGTCGGGCGGGCGGACGGTTCTCGGAATTGGCGCTGCCTGGTTCGCCTTCGAGCACACCGCCATGGGGGTAGCGTTCCCGCCCTTGCGTGAGAGATTTGAACGCTTGGAAGAGACGATCCACATCCTCCGACAGATGTGGAGCAACGACGATGGGCCGTTCGCCGGACGCTATTATCAGCTCGACGCCACGATCAACCACCCGCGGGCACCCGCTGCGCCACCGCTGCTGGTTGGAGGGAGCGGGCAACGCCAGACGATGCTCCTCGTGGCCAAATACGCTGACGCTTGCTGCTTGTTCCCGGACACCATCGCTGGCGCCCTTGACGCCCTGCGGAAGCACTGTGCGGCTGTCGGCCGTGACTACGACGACATCGTCAAGACGGTCTACTACCGGATGAATGTCGGCCCAGCTGGGGGTCGGGTGGAAAAGACCATCGAGGAGATGCATTCGCTAGCCGAACTCGGCGCTGACGCTGCTCTATGCGAAGTTCGCGACTACCACATCCCTGGAGTCTTGGAGATTGTCGCTGAGCGTGTCCTGCCGGCCGTTGCCGGTTTCCGATCCGCGCAGCGGTCAGAACAAGACCACGGCCTTGAGAGCGGATCGTTCATGCACGGCCTGCATCGCCGCGGCCAACTCCCCCAGACGGACGTGTAGCGGCTCCAGGGCGGCCACGTCAACCAGGTTGGTGGCCAACAGGTTCGCCGCGCGGGCGTACAGGTCGAAGCGCGGAGCACCGTGGTCGCGAATCCAGCGGGAGCCGACGAGCGTCAGCCTCCGGTGATGGATTGCCTGAGCAGTCAGGCTCGCGGTTTCCGCCGCCGGGTACGACGAGAAGAGAACGCACCGCCCGCCCTCGGCGAGACTGTCGGCGAGTTGCGGCAGAGGAGCCGCAGTCGGGCTGGTGAGAAACCCGCTGTCCGCACAGCGCCCGTCAGTCGCGTCGCGGACAGCGGCGGCAAGGTCATCGGCATTCGGCACGGTCAGTGTCGCGCCAAACCGGATGGCGAGTTGGCGGCGGCCGGGTTCGGGATCGCATGCGGAACACGCAGCCCAGCGAGTACGCACAACCGCACGATCTGCAGGCCCATCTGACCGCAGCCGACAACGACAGCCCAGGTGCCTTCTGCCGCCCGGGCAGCGACCTCGACGGCGAACAGGCAATCGGCTAGCGGCTCGACGAAGACCGCGGCCTCCCAGGCGAGGCTGGGGGGCAGGATCGTAGGGCCACCGCCGTGCTCTATCGTCCACCGGGAGATGGTCTTGTACTCGGCGTAGCCGTCATATCCGTCGGCGAACACCCGCGCCCCGACGTATTGCTCCCCGGCGGGCCAGCCCGCCTTGACGATGACGCCTGCCGCCTCGTGGCCGGTGTTGGCAGGCAACGGCAGATGCTCGTGTGTCCCGGACAGCCAGGCGCGGATGTCGCCGGGGCACACTCCGCAGGCGCGGACCTCGATAAGCAGTTCCCCGTCGCCGGGCTGGGGCTGTGGCACATCCGCCAGCCGTAGGTCCCGCCGGTCGTGAAGGTGGATCGCCTTCACAGCTCAAGGCCTTCGAGGCTCAAGTACGCCCGCCGCGCCTTCCCGCGAGCGTCGCTCTCCGACGGAGCATCGTTGACCTCCAGGGACAGTGGACCGCCGTAGCCGTTGTCGCGGCAAGCCCGTACGATGCCCTTGATGTCGATAGTGCCGGTGCCGGGCAGCATTCGTCGGGTGAAGCCCCTCGGTGACGATCGCATCGCCCAGACGCACCCACCCGATGGCGCCGGAGGGCAAGGTGTGAACGAACTGCGGGCCGAGGCCGTAGCGGGCCAGCGTATAGGTGTCGATGATGACACCGAATGCCCCGCCGGATGAGCTGTAGATGCGGCCGCAGAGTTCGAGCAAACGCCGCCCGTGCCAGCCGATGACGACCTCGACGCCGTGATCGGCCGCCACCGCCGCCACCGCCGCGACCCGGTCGAGGATCTTCTGTTCGGAGAGTTCGCCGCCGGCGTGGCGGCGGTCATCGAAGAAGGCCGCCGCGCGGGCGGAGCCCGCCGCTCGCCCGCTGCGGCAGTGTCCGGCGAACTCGGCCAGCCGCCGCCGGAACTCGTCGGCGCCGATCGCGAGGTTGCCTGGCACGCCCAGCCCGCAGGTGAACTGGATCGGCACTACCCCGGTGGTGGTGAACGCCGCACGGGTGGGTGCATAGTCGCCGCGGGGCCCCGGCTCCGCCCAGATAACCGGCCACTCGGCGGCGGGAAATCCGGCTGCGCCGACAGCGGCGGTGTATTCCGCGAGGGTGAGGTCGAAGCCGAAGGTAACCGGATCCACGCACAGCACTTCGTCAGCGGCCCACTTCGACCGGCGAGGCTGGCGGGCCCTGGATGACCAAGTCATGGAGCCGATCGGCGAGATCCCGGGGCGCGAACTCCTCAGTCGATCGGCGGATCTCGTCGAGGCTCCACCACCGGTACTCGCGGATGAACGTCTTCTCTAGCGCTTCCAGCCCGTCGGTGCGTACGTCGAAGGACGGGACGCGCAGGAGGAAGAACCACTCGGTCTGGTTGATGAACCGGCCGGCGGACTCGAACTCGTCCCGGCGGGTCCATATGCACGGCCCGAGCGGCAGGTCGGTCTGGCCGGTTTCCTCGGCTACCTCCCGCAGGGCGGCCATCTCCCGGGTTTCGCCCGGTTGGAGGCCACCCCCAGGCGTCGCCCACCAGCTGGCGCCGCGTCGCTCGTCAACGAAGTGGATGAGCAGGATGCGCTGATCCTGATCGAGGATCACGGCTCGAGCGGCCTCGCGCACGACGACGTTGTCAGTGGAAGTCATGTGAGCCAGCATATTGAAGCCGGATCGAACGCGGTAAGAGCACGGCTAGTGTCGGGTCGCCGCGCGGGAAGATGTTTCCGCATGGGCTGCCCCGCGTTTTCCGGACGGGTGATCTGCGGTTCATTATGCTGCTGCCTGCATGCTCAGATACTCGTCGTGGTCTCTTGCGGAGTTCTGTACCCGAGTGCGGAATGAAGACGCAGCCGATTGTACCGGATCTCGATGTAGCGGGCAATATCGTCGCGGGCCTTCTTTCTCGTCGGGTAGACTGTGCGGTGCACGCGCTCGACTTTCAGTGCGGCATTGAAAGACTCAGCGAGGGCATTGTCGAAGCATTAACCGGCCAATATGGGTGGAGTTATCCATTGGCCGGTTAATCAATTCATTGCCGCCGGGTGCGGCCTGGCTGGGTTATTGCTTTCCGGTTGAGTCGCCTGATTTGTTCTTCGTGGTGGCGGACGCGGGCGGCGACGGCCTCGATGGCGGTGCGCAGGGCTGCGATGTCGTCGGCCAGGCCGGTGAGGGTGCCCGCGCTGGCGGCGTTGTGGCGGTGACTGTTGACGAGCGCGCGCAGTGCGGGGTCCCGGTAGAGGGTGGCCCGTCCGAGGCCGGCACGGCCGGCGACGGCGGTGAAGGTTATGGGCTGGCCGGCCGCGGCGAGTTCGGCGCATGCCTGTTCGGCCCGGGCGGTGCGGTCTGGGCTGGTCATCCGGCTTGTGCCCTGGTGATGAGGTCGTCGAGGCGGGCTATGAGCTTGCGGTGACGGTCGGCTTCAGTAATCCAGCCGCGTTCTTCGGCGTCGCGGGCCAGTTGCCCGGCGTCGGCTTTCTGGGCTGCGAGGACCGGGAGGTAGCCGGTGTCGGTGCGGAAGCTCGGGCAGTGCTCGCAGATGTTGGCGTAGGGGCAGGCTCCCTGGGCGGGGGCGCGCAGGCAGAACCCGCCGGCCAGCCGTGACTTGAGCGCTGGTGCGTCTTTCCACTCCGCGCCGCCGGACACGTCGGCGAGCGGGAGGCCGGCACGCCCGGCGGGCATGGTCCCGAGACGCTGCTTGGCCAGGTCGAGAGCTCGTTCGTACTCGGTGCGGACGGTTGTGTCGAACAGCTTCCCGTAGCGCAGGCTCATTTCCGCGGACACGTGCCCGAGCAGGGCCATCAGTGCCTGCAACGAGACCCCGGCGTTTACCATGGCGGTGGCGTAGGTGTGCCTGAGCTGGTGCGGGACGACGTGCCCGAGTCCGGCGTCCTGGGCCGCGCGGTCCAGTTCTTCGCGCAGGGCGTTCTGGGACAGGCGGCGCCCGTGATGGGTGAACAGGAACTGGGCGGGCCGCCTGTATCGCGGGTGGGGCACCGGGCGGCCGGGTGAGCGGATCTCGGTGATCATGTCGATGAGGGTGAGGGTCTCCTCGTCGAGCGGCACCATCCGTTCGCTGTCGAGCTTGCCGAGCGGGACCTTCAGCCATGCGCCGGAGCCGGGGACCTCGTGCACGCAGTCGAGTTCGAGGTCGAGCAGCTCGCCGATCCGCAGTCCGCAGGCGCGCTGGAGCAGCAGCGCGGAGGCTGCTAGTTCATATGGTGACTCGCGCAGGGCGCGGGTCGAGCCGGCGGTCGGCGTCCACGGGCAGGTAACGCGGCAGGACCCGGGGCAGCTTCGGGATGTCGGCGGGGAAGACCAGCTGCCGGGACGGCGCGTCCTCCCAGCCCCAGGCGGTGACGTCGGTCAGGAAGTTCCGCACCGCGAGCACCCGGCAGTGCCGCTCGCCGATGGTGATCACGCTGTCGCTCTTGCTGTTGCAGGTGCCGGCGAGCGCCGCCAGGTAGGGCTCGATATGGCGTCGCCGGTCCAGGCAGGCCAGGCTGGCCAGCGCAGGGTCGGCTGCGGTGAGGAACCGGCCGAAGTGCATCAGCCGGGTTGCCAGGCTGGAGACGGTCTTGGGTTTGCAGGCCGCCAGTTTCAGCTCAAGGTAGGCCGTCATGTCCGCAGCGATCGTGGGAGTGATGCCGGCGAGCCGGTCCGCGAACGGCACCGGTTTCGGCCCGGGCTCCGGCGGGGCGGCCAGGATGCCGAGGTGGAACAGGACCCGGTGGGTGAAGCTGAGCCCGGACTGGTAGTGCCGCCAGCCGTCCCCGGTGCGCTGCTCGCGTTCCCGGCAGGCGGCGGCGAACTCGTCCAGGTCAGCGATGGTCAGCCGGTCAAGGCGGCGGCCGGTCTGGATCAGCAGCCGGGCCGGGACCTGAGATGCGTTCGCGGTCCGGACCCGCTCGCTGAACCCGAGCTGCGCCGCGGCCTCCAGGACACGGGCAAGGTCCTCGCCCAGCGAGGTTCCCTCAAGTTCCCGCCAGAGGCTGGAAATCTTGCGTTCTAGCAGGTAGTCGTAGCCGGGCCGCAGATGCCCGTGGAGCATGAGGAACGTGATCACCGGCCGGTGCGCCGAACTGGCCGACAGCCGGACCTCCAGCGGCTCGGCCGCCCACATCGCCGGGGCCGGCCAGCGGGAGAAGAAGTCCCGGGCCGCCCACCAGTACGAGGCGTTGCCCCGCCCGGTGCGCTCAAGGTGACGGCGGTAGGCGGCCAGCAGCGGCCGCGGGTCAGCCCCGGGAGCGGATACGGTCACGAGCCGCATCGAATTCCGTCTTCACGTGCGTGGGAGCCAGATGGATGTACCGGGCCGAGGTATCGACATGAGCGTGGCCGAGCAGGGCCTGCATCACCGCGAGATCGACGCCGGCCTCGGCCAGGGCGGTGCCGAAGGTGTGCCGCAGCGCGTGCGGGTTCCCGGCCGGGACTCCGGCGATCTCGCGGTGATAGCGGAAGATGCGGCGCAGCCCGGCCTCCGTCAGCGGCTGCCCCCGGTGCGGGCCCTTGGCCACGATGAACATGCGGGGACTAGCCGTCTCGGGCCGCTCGGCCAGCAAGTAGGCCTGGATGACAGCACCGACGCCGGGATCCAGCGGCACCCGCCGTTCCCGGTTGCCCTTGCCGGTGACCTGCACCCAGCGGCCGCCGATGTCCGCGCCGGTCACGTCCAGGCCGAGCACCCCGGCACTGCGCAGCCCGCAGTAGAGCATCAGCCCGGCGATCGCCCGGTCCCGCCAGGTCCGGAAGCTGGCCAGCAGTTCCGCGGCCTCCCGCTGGTCCAGCGCCCGGGGAAGCCGCCGCGGTTCCCGCAGCCGCAGCGCCGACCGGGTCCGGGGCCGCCGGGCGGCATGCGCCAGCAGCCCGTTCCGCTCCCCGGACGCCGGCCGCCGTGCCTCCCGTCCCCTCGGCACCGGGTTCGAGACGTCCGGGTCACGCATGGCCCGGAACGCGAACATCCCCGAGACCGCGATCAGCCGGTGGTTGACCGTGGCCGCCGCGTACTGGTCAAGCCGCCGCCCGGACATGGACACGACGTTCGGGCCAGGACGGCCGGGCACCCTGACCTTCCGGCAGGCGGCCATGAACCGCAGCAGGACGTCCGTCGTCACCACCGCCAGCTCGACCTGCTCGGCGCACAGCCAGCGGCAGAACGCCAGCAGGTCGAACCCGTAAGACCGGATCGTCTTCGGGGAGTAATTCCGGTCCGCCAGATGCGACAAGTACTCGTTCACCAGCCCGAAACGCTCAGCGTCCGAACCAGCAAGCAGCCATTCCCCATCCCGCTGCTCAAGCCGCAGCGAGCGATCCCCCGCGCTCATGGCGGACAGATGTATCGCCGCCGTAACCGCCAGGCAAGCATCCCGGCACTTCGCGGCGTGTCGCTGACCTGCGGGTTTCCCGTGATTGGCCGGTCAAGGGGCAGATCCCGGTACGCCCCACCGACTGGCGGATCTTCAGCCGTTCCAGGGCTGAGGCGAACTCGGCGGACGTATAGTTGCTGCCTCGGTCGGAATGGAATATCGCGCCGACGGGAAGATTAAGGTTCCGGGCGGCCATCTCGATTGCTGCTGTGATGAGCGGTGTCTTGTAGTTATCGTCCATCGCCCATCCGACGACCTTGCGTGTCGCGCAGTCAATGACCGTCGCGAGGTAAAGCCATCCTTGCCAGGTCGGGATATAGGTAATATCGCCGACCATTTTCTCTCCGGGAGCGGCCGCGCCGAAGTCGCGGGCAACAAGATCGGGGATCGGCCCGGCCTGGCCCTGCTGGGTGGTCGACGGCCGCCAGGGCCGCGGCTGGCAGGGCACCAGGCCCAGCTCACGCATCAGCCCGCGGACCAGCTCCAGCCCGGCCTGCACACCCCAGCGGGCCAGCTGCAGGGCCACCCGGCGGTAGCCGTACGTGCCGTCGGAGTCCTCAAACGCCTTCGCGATCAGCAGTTTAAGCTCGTTCCTCCTTTTCGCCGCAGCGCTGTCCGGACGGCTTCTCCATTCGTAGAATCCGGACCTGGATACCTGAAGCCAGCTGCACATCTGAGTGACCGTCGGAGCGCAGGCCGTATCCCCGGCCACGGTGGCATTCTCCGCCTCGATGAACGAGAACTTCTCGCTCACCGGGGCTCCCTCGCGAAGTATGCCGCGGCTTTTTTCAGGAACGCATTCTCCATCTCCAGTTCACGATTCCGCCGTTCCAGTTCACGCAACCGCGCCCGCTCTGAAGTCCCCAGCACCGGCTCATCCCCGGCATGGCTTTCCCGGTACGCTGCCACCCAGTAACCGAGAGTGGTTCCATTCAACCCGAGCTCACGCGCCACCTCAGCGATAGAGCGCGAGGTCTCCACCACCATCTTGGCGGCTTCCTCCTTGAACTCAGGAGAGAAGTTACCGCGTTTCTTCCCAGCCACTCGATCCCATCCTTTCCGGCAAAGATCCTATTGGATCCCAGTCCGGAAAGCTCGGGGCACTCCACGCCGCCAACGCGTGTGAAGGCCGCGGCGACTGGCGTACCGTCCCAGACACCCCACAGCAACAAGATCCCGACTGCGCACACGCCCAGCGCGGCGGCGACAGCCGCCCATTGGAGGAAGTGTGGCTCGCGGACGAGACCCCACAGCAAATAGATCCCGACCGCATACACGCCCAGCGCGACAGCGGCAATCGCCCACTTGACAATCGTCCACTTGAGGAGGAGGGGCTCGCGGACGACACCCAACAGAAAGCAGATCCCGACTGCATATGCCGCCAGCGCGGCGACGAGAACCCATTTGAGGAAGAGCGGCTCGTGGACGGCTCCCCACAGCAAATAGGTCCCGACCGCATACGCGCCCAGCGTGGTGACGGCAGCCGCCCACTTGAGGAAGAGCGACCACGGGAAGACGTCGCGCCGCTTGCCCTGAGTCGTCACCAGAGCCGCCCGGCCTGCCCTCGAAAGCCGAACGGCGCCGCATCAAGATGCCACGCAGCGGCGCTCAGCGGCACCAGCACCACCCCCCGGAAATCAGTGTGACCCTGTAAGAGCTGGTAAGCGAGAGTTCTGGATTATCAAGGCGTCCGGCCCCTGTTGTTGCAGGTGCTGATGTTTGCCGAATAGGGGCTGCAGGGCGGGAAAAAACAACCAGCCCGTGCTTAGCATGCTCGTGCCCCCCGAACGGCATCCGACACAGGGTGTCAACGCAGGTCAGGGTGTACACGCCGATCGACGGCGAGAGGCGAACGCCGACGCCTGCGCTGTCCGAACTAGTCCTCCTGCGGCCGACCTTGGTGCCTCCCCAGATAGGTGGTTGTAGCTCGCATCGTGGCTGTCTGGACCGGGATGTTGCGCTGGCAGCGTGCCAGCCGCCGACGCATGCGTTCGGCGAGTTCGGCCGGGTTGTGTGCCGATGTCAGGGCCTGGCTGAGCACCTGGGCCGCTTCTGCGTACTGGTGTTCTTTGACTAGCCAGATGCTGAACCTCTCGGCGACCTTGCCGTCGGTGCTGCCCGCAGCGACAGCGCGGCGCCACAGTTGCACCGCGGTACTGATCTCGCCGTCCTTCTCGGCGGCCAGGCCTGCCACGCCAGTCAGGGCCGCGACAGTCTGCATATCGCCTTGGGATTCGGCCAGCTCCAGCAGCCCTTCCCGGAGCCGTCCACCGGCAGCGGCGCTGAGGTTGCCCATCCGATCACGGCCATGCGAGATGTTCAGCAGCTGGGCCAGCACGCCGTCTCTGACCTCCACCGGAACCCGTGCAAAGAGGGCGAGCAGAGTCGGCACATGCGGGGCGGCCGATGCCAAATCGATTAGCTCGGACCAAGCCTCGGCGTTGGCACGCCGGATGTATAGCGCCTGCATGATGGCCGCGAGGGTGTCGTCTCTGCGGCCTTTCTGATACCGGGTTGCCCGGGCTGTGGCCAGCCACGCCTGCGAGGCCATGGGATCGCCGGCCTGGGTGAGCTGGGAGGCAATGGGGTGCAGGATGCGCTCGACCCCGGGCCACGCACCTGGCCCACGGCCGGGATTGGCTTCCACGTCGGCCCGGCGCTCTTCTGCCACCGCCAGCGCGGACCGGGCCTGCTCGTCTCTGCCGTTCAGCCGCGGTACGGGTTGATCGAGTGAAGTCACCAGGCGGGTGAGTGTCGCCGCCATCTCGGGGATGGTCTCGAAGGCGCTGGGCGGCAGGCCCAAAGGCCCAGGGTCGAGGAGCAGCACCACCTGCGGCTCTCCGCGTGGCCAGCGGATCTCAGCCGGGCAGGACGCGAGCCGCCGCGCGCTGGCTTCCTGGGCGAACGCGACAAGCGCTGGCTGCACCTGGCGGGCCACGGCGCGCGGCAGGAAACCGACGTGCTTGCCGGCCGTATAGACCGCCACCGCGTACGGGTCGTGACGGTTGCCCGGGTCGGGAATGAGCACGGCCCGCAGGACGTCAACTTGCTCCCCATCCTTCACCACCGAATCCCAGGCGTCCATGATGGCGTCCTCGTGAAACGACTCACCCGCCACCTGCACCTCGACCGGGCCCGGCAGCCAGACCAGCTCATCGGTAGCGGCATGGCCACCACGCGTGGCTGACGGCTCCTGCGGCCGCGTTCTACCGCCACGCCGATTGAACAAGCTCATAACGCCCGCCAATCAGTTACCTGCACTGCTCGAAGTAGGTCGTGTTGCTGAGACGCGCAGCCACAGCATTTGGAGCACCCTGGTTGTATGCCGGAGGCCGACGCTGCCCGCGCGGCCAAGTCCTGGCGGCACTCAAGCTGTAAGGCTGGTATGGAATGTAGTACATGTGCTATCGTTCGATGCGTGGATGATGTACTGGATGTCCGGGATCTGCGGATGCGGTACGGCAAGACCGACGTGCTCAACGGGGTCAGCTTCGCGGCGGCCCGCGGTGAGGTGCTCGCCCTGCTCGGGCCGAACGGTGCTGGCAAAACCACCACGATCGAGATCCTCGAGGGATTCCGGATGCGTTCGGCGGGCGAGGTCAGCGTGCTCGGCGCCGACCCCGCGCACGGCGGTGAGGCGTGGCGGGCGAGGACCGGCGTCGTGCTGCAGTCCTGGCGTGACCACTCGAAATGGCAGGTCCGCGAGCTGCTCGCGCACCTGGGCCGCTACTACGCGCCGTACTCCACGCCGAGCGTCACGCGCCCCTGGGACGTGGACGACCTGATCGAGACGGTCGGGCTGACCGCGCACGCGCGCAAGCGGGTGCGTAACCTGTCCGGCGGGCAGCGGCGCCGCCTCGACGTGGCGATCGGCATCGTGGGGCGGCCCGAGCTGCTGTTCCTCGACGAGCCGACGGCCGGCTTCGACCCCGAGGCCAGACGCGACTTCCACGACGTCGTGCACCGGCTCGCTGACCGGCAGCAAGCCACGATCCTGCTCACCACGCACGACCTGGACGAGGCGGAACGGCTCGCGGACCGCATCCTGATCCTGGTCGGCGGCACGATCATCGCGGACGGCTCCGCCGATGAACTGACCCGCGCGATGGCGGGCCAGTCCGAGGTGCGCTGGAGCCGGGACGGGCAGCGGTTCGTGCACGCGGCGGACGACGCGACGGCGTTCGTCAGGGAGCTGTTCCGGCAGTATGGCCAGTCGGTCGAGGATCTGGAGGTGCGCCGGGCCAGCCTGGAGGACGCGTACATGGCGCTGGTCCGCCAGGCGGAGCACGGTGCGCCGCGCAAGCTGACGGTGGTGGCGGCGTGAACCCCACCCTGGTGGCGGCGCGAGCGGGACTGTCCCGGGGCCGGATCGAGTTGAAGCAGACCCTGACCACGCCGGGTGACCTGATCGCGATCCTGATCATGACCGGCGGCTTCCTCGCCGCGATGATCTGGACCCGGCATACGCACGTGCCGGGGACGCACTTCTCACTGGGCACCACGATGCTGGTCAGCGTGCTCGGCCTGAACGTCGTGGTGTACGGGGTCATCATCATGGGTGATCTGCTCGTGACCGAACGCGAGGACGGCACGCTGCTGCGGGCCAAGGCCATCCCGAACGGCATGCTCGGCTACCTGCTTGGCAAGGTCGTCAACATCTCCGGGCAGATAGTGTTCGCTGTCGCGATCACGCTGCTCACCGGCGCTTTCCTGCTGACCGGCCTGGCGATCGGCAGCCCGGGCAGCTGGCTGACGCTGGCCTGGGTGCTCGCGCTCGGGCTGCTGGCCACGTTGCCGCTGGGCGCCATGCTCGGGTCGCTGTTTCCCAGCCAGCGCAGCGCCGGGGGGCCGATGCTGCTGCTGCTGGCCGGACTGGCCGCCATCTCCGGCATCTTCTACCCGATCACGCACCTGCCGGTGTTCCTGCAATGGGCCGGGCAGGTGTTCCCGATGTACTGGCTGGGGCTGGGGATGCGTTCTGCGCTGCTGCCGAGCGCGATGGCGGCGGTGGAAGTCGGACACTCGTGGCGGCACCTGGCCATGTTCGGCGTCCTGTCCGCGTGGGCAATCGCGGGGCTCGTGCTGGCGCCGGTAGTGCTGCGCCGGATGGCGCGCCGCGAGGCCGGCTCGGACGTCGCGGCCCGCCGCGAGAAGGCGATGCGGAGGTGAGCAGTGAGGTCATCTACAACCGGATCGCGATGCTGCGGGCCGAACGCGGGATCTCCCGGCGCGAGCTGGCCGACGCTGTCGGCGTGCACTACCAGACGGTCGGCTACCTGGAGCGGGGGGAGTACAGCCCGAGCCTGTACCTGGCGCTGCGGATCGCCGCGCACTTCGAGGTCCCGGTCGAGGTGATCTTTTCCGCTGAGCCGTTCCCCCGGCTAGGCACCGCCGCGACCGCCTGAGGACCGCCCAGCGCTCGGGGTAAGCCCTGGCCCGGTGCCTCTGACCAGCGGTGCAGTGATCACGGTTGTGCCGGATAGATAAGATGCACGGGTGACCAGCAGACCCGCCACGGCACAGCACCTGCGCGACCTCGCGCGGCTGCGCCGGGTCCGCGACCGGATCGACCGGGAGTACGCACAGCCGCTGGACGTCGAGGCGCTCGCCCGCGGCGCGCACATGTCGGCTGGGCACCTCAGCCGGGAATTCCGGCTGGCTTACGGCGAGTCACCGTATGGCTACCTGATGACGCGGCGCATCGAGCGCGCGATGGCGCTGCTGCGCCGTGGCGATCTGAGCGTCACCGAGGTCTGCTTCACGGTCGGCTGCTCGTCGCTGGGCACCTTCAGCACCCGCTTCACCGAGCTGGTCGGCGTGCCGCCCAGCACGTACCGGCGCGACGCGGCGCGCGCGACAGCGGGGATGCCGTCGTGCGTGGTGAAGCAGGTGACCAGACCGATCAGGAATCGAGAAGCGCCGGTCACGGAGCCGCATCTAGCCTGACCGTCATGGACATCACCAGTGCCGGGATGTTTCTCCCGGGTGAGGGCCGCCGCGTGGCCTGCATGTCCATGTCCGGGCTTCCAGTTCGTCTCCAGGCCCGGCCATCCACCGGGTCGATGTGACCCACGACACCCAGGAGTGACCATGACCGGCTCGCCCACCGAGGGAATCAAGACCGTCCTGCATCCCGTGTCCGACCTGGCGAAGGCCAAGCCGGTCTACGCCGCCCTGCTCGGAGTGGAGCCGTCGGCTGACGCTTCCTACTACGTCGGCTTCGACGCCGCAGGCCAGCACATCGGGCTGGTGCCCGGCGGCGCCCAGCAGGGCATGACCTCACCAGTCGCCTACTGGCACGTGCCGGACATCGAGGCGAAGCTGGCCGAGGTGACCGCCGCGGGTGCCACCGTGAAGGACCCCCCGCGCGACGTCGGCGGCGGCCGCCTGGTGGCCACCGTCACCGACCCCGACGGCAACGTCCTCGGGCTGCTCCAGGACCGATGAGCGCCGCCCCCCGCTCCCGCGCTCAGCGTCGTCGCGACACCGAGCAGCGGCTCACCCACGACACCGATATCTGGGTGGCCAGTGCCTCGGCGGACGGTGAGCCGTACCTGGTGCCGCTGTCTTTCGACTGGGACGGCGAGGCGCTGCTGACGGCCACGCCGGCAGACAGCCCGACCGGCAGGAACCTGGCCGCCACCAGGGTCGCCCGGCTGGGGCTGGGCCACACCCGCGACGTGTCCATGATCGAGGGCGACGTCGAGGTCCTCGGGATCGACGCGCTGCCGCAGGAGCGGGGGGACCGGTTCGCCGCGCATACGGGCTTCGACCCGCGCGTGCTGGCCACGCCGTACCGCTGGTTCCGCATCTCCCCGCGCCGCGTCCAGGCGTGGCGCGAGGTGAACGAGCTACCGGGCCGCGAGCTGATGCGCGACGGCCGCTGGCTGATCCAGCCAGGCGACGCCGGCGCGGACCGCGAAGGCCCCGCCGTGCAGAGGGAGACACGATGAGCATGGCCACGAGGACGGACACCCGGCCGCCCGCGCCGCAGGCGGCCGGCAGCCACGATCTGATCCGCGTGCACGGCGCGCGCGTGAACAACCTCAAGGACGTCAGCATCGAGATCCCGAAGCGCCGGCTGACGGTGTTCACCGGCGTCTCCGGCTCGGGCAAGAGCTCGCTGGTGTTCGGCACGATCGCCGCGGAGTCGCAGCGGCTGATCAACGAGACCTACAGCGCGTTCGTGCAGGGCTTCATGCCGACGCTGGCCCGGCCCGAGGTCGACGTGCTCGAAGGGCTGACCACCGCGATCATCGTCGACCAGGAGCGGATGGGTGGCGATCCCCGCTCCACGGTCGGCACCGCCACCGACGCCAACGCGATGCTGCGCATCCTCTTCAGCCGGCTCGGCCAGCCGCACATCGGCTCACCCAAGGCGTTCTCCTTCAATGTCGCCTCGATCAGCGGGGCGGGTGCGGTCGCGTTCGAGCGCGGCGGCAAGACCGTGAAGGAGCGGCGCAGCTTCAGCATCACCGGCGGCATGTGCCCGCGCTGCGAGGGCCGGGGCACGGTCTCGGACATGGACCTCGCCCAGCTCTTCGACGACTCCAGGTCGCTGGCCGAAGGTGCCATCCTGATCCCTGGCTACACCGTGAACAGCTTCTGGACAGTGCAGGTCTACATGGGGGCGGGCTTGCTCGACCCGGACAAGCCGATCCGTAAGTACACCAAGAAGGAGCGGCAGGACTTCCTGCACCACGAGCCGGTCCGGGTGAAGGTCAACGGTGTCAATGTCACCTACGAGGGGCTGATCCCCAAGATCCAGAAGTCGATCCTCTCCAAGGACCGGGAGTCGCTGCAGCCGGCGATGCGGGAGTTCGTGGACCGCGCGATCACGTTCGCCGCCTGCCCCGAGTGCGGCGGCACCAGGCTCAGCGAGGCAGCCAGGTCCTCGCGAATCGGCACGATCAACATCGCCGACGCCTCCGCGATGCAGATCAGCGACCTGGCCGGCTGGGTCCGCGGCCTGAAGGAGCCGTCGGTGGCGCCGCTGCTCACCGCGCTGGGAAAGTCGCTCGACTCGTTCACGGAGATAGGGCTCGGCTACCTGTCGCTCGACCGGCCGTCGGGCACGCTGTCGGGCGGCGAGGCGCAGCGGGTCAAGATGATCCGCCAGCTCGGCTCCTCGCTCACGGATGTCACCTACGTGTTTGACGAGCCGACGATCGGGCTGCACCCCCACGACATCCAGCGGATGAACGGCCTGCTGCTGCGGCTGCGGGACAAGGGCAACACGGTGCTGGTCGTCGAGCACAAGCCAGAGACGATCGCGATCGCCGACCACGCCGTCAACCTCGGCCCGGGCGCTGGCACGGCGGGCGGCACCGTCTGCTTCGAGGGCACGGTCGAGGGACTGCGGGACAGCGGCACCCTCACCGGCCAGCACCTCGGCGACCGGGCCAGCCTGAAGCCGTCAGTGCGCAAGCCGTCGGGAGCGCTGGAGGTGCGCGGGGCCAGCCTGCACAACCTGCGGGACGTCAACGTCAACATCCCGCTCGGCGTGCTGGTCGTCATCACGGGGGTGGCGGGCTCAGGCAAGAGCTCGCTGATCCACGGCTCGGTGTCCGGGCGGGACGGGGTCGTCTCGGTCAACCAGGCCGCGATCCGCGGCTCGCGCAGGAGCAACCCGGCGACGTACACCGGACTGCTCGACCCGATCCGCGCGGCGTTCGCGAAGGCCAACGGCGTGAAGCCGGGGCTGTTCAGCGCCAACTCCGAGGGTGCCTGCCCGAATTGCAACGGCGCCGGCGTCATCTACACCGACCTGGCGATGATGGCCGGCGTCGCGACCATCTGCGAGGAGTGCGACGGCAAGCGGTTCGAGGCTTCGGTGCTGGACTACCACCTCGGCGGCCGCGACATCAGCGAGGTACTCGCCATGCCGGTGACCGAGGCGGGGGAGTTCTTCGGCGCCGGCCAGGCCCGGGTACCCGCCGCGCAGGCCATCCTCGGCCGGCTCGCCGACGTCGGGCTCGGCTACCTCAGCCTCGGCCAGCCGCTCACCACCCTGTCCGGCGGCGAGCGGCAGCGGCTCAAGCTGGCCACCCGCATGGGCGAGAAGGGCGGCGTCTACGTCCTCGACGAGCCCACCGCCGGCCTCCACCTCGCCGACGTCGAGCAGCTGCTGGGCCTGCTCGACCGGCTCGTCGACGCCGGCAAGTCGGTCATCGTCATCGAGCACCACCAGGCGGTCATGGCGCACGCCGACTGGATCATCGACCTCGGCCCCGGGGCAGGTCATGACGGCGGCCGGGTCGTCTTCGAGGGCACCCCCGGCGACCTCGCCGCCGCCCGTTCCACCCTCACCGGCGAGCACCTCGCGGCCTACACCGGCACCTGAGCGGAGACCCAGGCGGGCACCGCAGTGGTCATGCCAGCCTGAGGACGCTGATCCCTAGCCTGGTGGCGCTGTCGGCACGGGATGGCTGCGCTTTGCGAGCCGCTTGATCACGAACGACGCGACCGCAACCACGATCATGGCGCCGATCACCGCGCCCACGATGCCACCCCAGTCGAATTTGTTCGAGTCGCCGATGCCGAACAGGCCGTGGAAGATCCAGAAACCGACCAGTGCCCCGACCAGGCCCAGTCCCAGTGAGGTCAGCCACGATCTCCAGCCGCGCATGTGCCGGAACGCATCGTTTGGTATCAGGGCACGAGCGATGGCCCCGGCCACAAAGCCCAGCGCCAAAGCGGCGATAAAGCTGCCAACATTCATCGGATTCCCCCGATCCCCGCCCCCGCGGGCATCCTGGCGGCGCCTCGTTGCGGGCGAGTTTGTCCAGGTAGCCGGAGGGTTTGACCCGATAGGTTTACTTAATACGATATTCCGGCTCTATAACTCTTGCCTTAGTTAGCAATACTGCGCCCTGCCCGGCGATCGGACCTCACCCTCCGGGGGTGATGCGTTGAAGCCGCCCTCGTATGAGGCTGGGTTTGTCGCCAATCAGGCATATTGGCCCGAAGCGAGACGGGGCCGCGCTGAGACTATTTATGGGCGATTATGCGCAATGCAGTATGCCGAGGGCCGGGCACGAAGGACGGCAACGGAACACACTGGGGGAGAAAACGTGAGCGATCTAGGAGACCTCGCAGGCAAAGCCGAGGATCTGGCCAAGGAGCACCCCGACCAGGTGAAGCAGGGGATGGAGAAGGCCGGGCAGGTTGCTGATGAGAAGACCGGCGGCCAGCACTCCGACCAGATCGACAAGGCGGAGCAGGCAGCCGAGGAACGCCTCACCGGCGGCTCGGACCAGGGGGGCCCGGATCAGGGTGGCTCGGATCAGGCTGGCTCGGATCAGCAATAGGACGCGATCGCGGGCAGGCCCGGGCATGTGACCTGCGGCCCGGGATACGGGGCCCGGGATACGGGGGCGGTGAAGTCAGCCGCTGGTCAGGGGGAGCGACCGGCGCGCCGAGCCGGGGTCGCAGGCGCCCAGCTCACGCAGATCGTGCGCGGCGGTCACCCACGAGTCGTAGGTGCGGGCGAAGTAGACGAGATTGTCGTGGTCCCGGACCACCGACCACTGCGTGTAGTCGCCCGACGCGGCTACCTGGCGGGGAACATGGACGAGGTCGAGGGCGTGAAAGGCCTGGTTCACGGCCGCGCGTGAGTCTTTCGCCTCGGTGGACACGGCGGACAGCACCGTCGCCCGCACGAACCGGGATGGTGGGGTCACGTCGCCGGGGAGGCCGAGCAGGCCGCTGCCGTTTCCGGTCGGGTCCACCTCGACGCCCATCAGGTTGACCGTCGTGGCCTCCGCATTCGTCAGGTTCACGAAGTTCCGCAGGTTCGTCGTGTGCCAGTCGAACGCCGGGGAGTTGGTGAGAACGCCGACCGGGTTGTCGTGAAAGACGGCAGCGCCGCCGAGGAACTCCACGACCAGATCCCCGCCCTGGGCGTCGTGAACCGCCAGGTGCATCGGGAACGGGAAATCCTTCAGCGACCTCGCCTTCTCAGGCATGGGCCGGCCGGCGGGCCAGATCCGCCCGAGCGGGGCGTTCCACAGCTGCACCCCGGCGAAAGCCTGGCGCACGTCCTGAACGCTCGCGCAGGTGCCGAGGATCCAGGACCCGAAATGGGGCAGGTCGATCGCGGGGGCTGCGCCGGACGCCGGTGCGTCCCGCGGCAGGTCGGTCTCGGGAAGCCAGAGGGTTCCGATGGACAGCCCCGCGTCATTCAGCCCGTCGCAGGCCACCCAGTCAAATCCCAGCGCGTTGACCGCGACGTACCCATGGGCATTGGTCCAGCGGACGGTCCCGGCGGCGGTACCCGTCTGGGCCGCGGACCACCGTTGCCCGGGCGGTACTACCTGGAGCCGCGACTCAAGCTCGGTGGCGAAGTCCAGGGTCCGGCCCGAGACATGCTGCTCATTGAGCCGGACAAGGCGCAGGTCAGTGCACAAGTTAGGATCCCCCGTAGTGAACTGATGACTCGTTGCAGTTGCTTCCCGGGAGGGCTCAGGCGGGGGCAACGGTGGTGACGGTGCCTGTGCGGCCCTTGAACTTCAGCGCACCGTCGGCCGAATCCACGTAGAGGACGCCCCCGCGGGCGGGCGTGGCGGGCTCGGCCTGCGGGATCAGGGCCAGCAATCCGTCCAGGCTCAGCTGGCCATCGCTGTCCGGCGACGGCACCACGGTTTCCACGCCGGCCAGGCGGTTGTTCTCCAGATCCAGGGTGGCGGCGCCGTTCGCCTCGGGCGCGATCGAGATGATCGGGCTGCTCGTCCCGGTCGTGACCGCAAGCCCGGTGCGCACGGTCCCGCTCGCGTCCAGGTAGTTCAGCTTGACGAACGTGCCCGAGCCGCCGCGGGCCAGCAGCTCGAGGTTCCCGCTGGCGATGGACGTGATGAAGGCCAGGTTGTCGATGGACTGGCCGTGGGCGGCCAGCTGGCTGACCAGGTACGCGCCGGCGATGCCGCCGTCCGGCCGGAAGTGTTCTGTCACCGGACGTAGCTTAGCGGTCACGCGACGGGGTGATTGGTTACTCCGGTGATGCGTGACGCCAGAGATCACGCAGCAGCCAGGCGGCCGCTTTGGGCTGCCGGTCCCGGGTGAACACGCCCTTGTGGTTGCCGCCTGGCCGGTGCACGGCCTGCGCGGTGGCGAAGTCGGCGAAGTTCCACACATGCTCGCCGATCACCTCCGGGATGCGCCGGAACACCCGCGCGGACATCGCGATCAGCGCCGTCTGGTAGTCCTCGGACCACATGACCGGCGGCAGGGCGTGCAGCCCGGCGAGGGCATCGGCCCCGAACTCGGTCACCACGATGGGCTTGCCGTGCCGGGTCCAGGCCCGCAGCTCGGCCTCCAGGTCCTGTTCGGCCGTCTCCAGGTCACCGGTATCGGCGTACCAGCCGTAGTAGCGGTTCACGCAGATCAGGTCGAACAGGTCGGTGACCACGTCGGCGTCCGGCGGGGCGGTCGCGACGTTGGCGAAGCAGACCGGGCGGCCCGGGTCCAGATCCCGCGCGGCCGCCGCCAGCGGGGCGAAGTAGTCACGGGCGGCCGGCTCAGCCGTGTCGGGCTCGTTCGCGATGGACCACGCGATGACGCTGGGATGGTTCCGGTCCCGGGCGATGAGCTCCCGGATCGCCGCCAGGTGGGCCGCCGCGGCCTCGCCGCCGATAACGCCCGGGCCGAAGGTCCGCGCCCCGGGATCACCCATGTTCCCCAGGCTCATGTGCAGGCCCACGGCCGGAGCCTCGTCGATCACCAGCAGGCCCTGCCGGTCGGCGTAGTCGAGGACCTCCTCGGCATAGGGGTAGTGCGAGGTCCGGAACGAGTTGGCGCCGATCCACCGCAGCAGGGCGAAGTCGCGCACCATCCTCGCGTCGTCATGCCCCTTGCCGTGCAGCACGCCATCCTCGTGCATGCCGAAGCCGCGCAGCCGGACCGGCTCGCCATTGAGCAGCAGCCGGGCCCCGTCCACCTGGACGGTCCTGATACCCACCGGCAGCGCGTACTCGTCGTCGCCATGCCGCGTGTCCAGCCGGTACAGGTACGGGTCGGCGGTGCTCCACGGCCGTGCCCCGGGCACGGCCAGGATGCCGTCCGGCCCGCTGCCCGCGGCCACCACCGCCCCGGCCGCATCCCGCAGCAGCACCGACGTCAGGCCGGCCCCGGACGCGTCCAGGTGGTAGCTCACCTGGCCCGCCCCGGTCCCGGGATCGTATGCGGTGGCAACCGCCAGGCCGGCGACGTAGCTCCGCGGCGTGGAGCAGAGCCAGACCGAGCGGTGCAGCCCCGAAAAGTTGAAGAAATCGTGGAAGTAGCGCATTTTCTGGCGGCCCGAGGCTGTCCGGGAGACCACGCCGGGCGGGATCGTGGCCATGCTGAGCTCGCTGCTGACCCGCACCGTCACCCGCAGCAGCTCGCCGCACCGGGCCAGGCCGGTCACATCGGCCTCGAACGGCGTGTACCCGCCGGAGTGCTCGGCGACCAGCGTGTCCCCGGCCCACAGCGCGGCGTGATGGGTGGCGGCGTCGCAGCGCAGCACGATCCGCTGGCCCTGCCACGTGGCGGGCACCCGGACCTCGCGCTGGTACCAGACGTCGCCCACATGCTCGCGTTCCGCCGCCTCGGTCACCAGGTCGTTGTAACTGGCCGGGACGGCCATCTCCCGTGCGCCCGGCAGATCCCGCTCCCACCACCGGCCGGCGGCGCCCTCGCCCCCGGCGTCGAAACGGAACCGCCACAGCCCGTCGAGGCGACGGCAGTCCCGGCTGCGGCTGTCCCGAGGTGCCAGCATCGCCAGCCCAGCTCCTTCCGGTAGGCGGCGGGTACCCAGGTTAGGGCCTCGCGCCCGCCCGGGCACGGCCGGGCTGCCCCTCTTCCAGCGCCAGCCCGGGAAGCTCCAGCCGCAGCGTGGCCAGCCCGCCCGACAGCGAGCGGACGTCGTCCCAGCCGCGCTGCCGGAGCACCCGCAAGGCCAGGTAGGACCGGAAGCCCGAGGCGCAGTACGCCAGCACCGTCTGCCCGCGGGGGACCTCACCGAGGCGTTCGCGCAGTTCGGTGTGGGGGATATTGAGCGCGCCGGGGAGGTGCCCCGCGGCGTATTCCGCGGCCGACCGCACATCCAGGAGCACCCTGGCGGATCCCGGGCTGTCCAGGTCGGGGCCCCGCCACAGCGCGAGATCGCCGGCGAGCAGGTTCCCGGCCACGAAGCCAGCCAGGTTGACGGGGTCCTTGGCCGCCCCGAACGGCGGAGAGTAGGCCAGCTCCAGGTCGGCCACGTCGTCGACGGTCAGGCCCGCCCGGATCGCCGTGGCCAGGACGTCGATGCGCTTGTCCGCGCCCTCGGGCCCGGTGGCCTGGGCGCCGAGCACCCGCCCGTCCGGGGCGAAGATCAGCTTCAGGTGCAGCGGGTGGGCTCCGGGGTAGTAGCCGGCGTGCTGATTCGGGTGCAGGTGCACCGAGAGGCAGTCCACCCCGGCCGCCCGCAGTGCCTTCTCGCTGCGGCCTGTCGTGGTGGCCACCATGCCGAAGACGCGCACGATCGCCGTGCCCAGGACCGGCGCCCGGCGGCCGCCGCTCCCGAACAGGTGATCCGCGACGGCCCGGCCCTGGCGGCTGGCCGGCCCGGCCAGCGGGACGGACAGGGGGGTACCGCAGACGGCGTCCACGACCTCGATCGCGTCGCCGACGCCGTAGATGGACGGGTCCGAGGTGCGCAAGTGGTCATCCACCAGCAGGGCGCCACGGGGGCTGAGGCCGAGACCGGCGGCCGCCGCGAGCGACGTCTCGGGACGCACCCCGGTCGCGAGCAGGACCAGGTCGGCGTCCAGCGCGGAGCCGCCGGACAGCCCGACGAGCGTCCCGCCGCCCGCGCTCTCACGGAACCCGGTGACCGTGGTGCTCAGCCGGACGTCCACCCCGGCGCCGCGCAGTTCCAGCTCGACGCTGCGGGCCATCTCCGGATCCAGGGCGGGCAGGACCTGGCCGGCCAGCTCGATCACGGTGACGTCCAGGCCGCGGTGGCGCAGGGCCTCGGCCACCTCCAGGCCGATGAACCCGGCGCCCACCAGCACGGCCCGCCGCGCGCCGCCGTCCACCAGGCGGCGCAGGGCGTCCGCGTCCGGCACCGTCCGCAGCATCCGGACCGAGGGCAGGTCCGTGCCGGGCACCGGAGGGATCATGGGCGCCGCGCCGGTGGACAGTACCAGCGCGTCGTAGCCCTCGTCGTACTCGCGCCCGCTGGCGCGGTCCCGCACCCGGACCCGGTGCTCAGCGGGGCTGACCGCGAGGACCTCGTGGCCGGTGCGCACGTCCAGGGCCAGGCTCCGGGCCAGGGACTGCGGCGTGTGCAGCAGGAGCGCGTCCCGGTCGCCGATCTCGCCGGCCAGGTAGTAGGGCAGCCCGCAGTTCGCGTAGGACACGTACGGATCGCGCTCCAGCACGACGATCTGCGCGTCCTCGGCGAGGCGCCGGGCCCGGGCCGCGAAACTCATCCCGCCGGCCACCCCGCCGACCACGACCGCCTTCATCGGCCGCAGGCGCAGCGCCGGCCCGCCGGGACACTGGCGAGCACCTGGCCGGCATGCTGCCCGCCGTGCTGGCCGGCATGCTGCCCGCCGTGCTGGCCGCCGTGCTGGCCGCACCCCGTCCACGTGATCTTCATGCGTCGGTCGCACACCGCCGGGCTGCACATGGCCGCTCCCTCGTTTGCGTCACTTCCTCTGCCCACTATACCCCCAGGGGTATCAATGTCACGGGCAGGAGCGAGTCGAATCCGGCAGTGACAGCGACGGGCCGTGACACCGGCGGGGCGTGACACCGGCCGGGCCCGGGCGTCACCGACCGGGGGCGGGGCGTCACCGCTGTTTGCGGGCCATCCATGCCGCGGACCGCCAGCTGTCAGGCGAGGGTGAGGAACATCCTCTCCATCTGCTGCTCGGTCATGGGGGAGTCGCCGTTCTCGGCGGACAGGCACTGGCGCATGCCGCTGGCCACGATCTTGAAGCCGGCCCGGTCCAGGGCCCGGGACGCCGCCGCGAGCTGGGTGACCACCTCGGTGCAGTCCCGCCCGGACTCGATCATGGAAATGACCCCGGCCAGCTGGCCCTGGGCGCGCCGGAGCCGGTTGAGCACCTGGCCCACCGCGTCGTCATCGATCTTCATCAGCTGCCTCCCTGGGGTTCAGTCCAAGATACCCTAGAGGGTATCCGCGGCTTGCCGGGCTCGCGCCCGTGCTTGCGCCGGTCTCCTGCTCGGGCCGGTCTCCTGCTCGGGCCGGTCTCCCGCTCGGGCCGGTCTCCCGCTCGGGCCGGTCTCCCGCTCGGGCCGGTCTCCCGCTCGGGCCGGTCTCCCGCTCGGGCCGGTCTCCCGCTCGGGCCGGTCTCGCTCGGGCCGGTCTCGTCCTCCGCGCGAGTCTCGCCCCCGAAGGTCTGCTGCGGTCTCCTGCCCTCACCATCTCCTGCCCCGCCTGCCACGGGAACCCCACTGGCCTCAGCCCCTGGCCTCCCGGCGCACGCACCCTTTTCACACCGGCCCCGTCGGCCCCAGCAGCCCCAGAGCCGGTCCGTGATCATGGGCTTGCTGGGGGTATAGGCCCAGCAAGCCCATGATCACGAACGCGTGCTGGCGGCCGGGGGTCAGATCTCGCCGAAGAGGCGGTCGCCGGCGTCGCCGAGGCCGGGCACGATGTAACCCCGCTCGTTCAGCCGCTCATCCATGGCCGCGGTGACCACCCGGACCGGCAGCGGGCCGTCTTCGGGGAAGGCGGCGCCCACCCGCTCGATCCCCTCCGGCGCGGCGTCAAGTTCCCCGCAGGCACGCTCCGGACGGTTAACGGCTGATCAGGTGAAGATGATCTGGCCGCCTGCCGCGAGGTCGTAGAGCTCGCCCACCGTGATGATGTCCTTGACCTGGACAGCCAGGTCGTCCTGGGTCAGCCCGAACAGGTCGCAGGAGGCCTTGCAGCCGTGCAGGCCGGCCCCGGTGTCCGCGATCATCTCGATGAATTCCGGGATCGGCGGGATGTCGAGCTTTTCCATCTTCCGGCCGAGGAACCGGGTGATGAGCGCGGGCATCCCGGGCAGTACCCGATCAGGGTGGGCAGGTGCAGGCCGGGGTTGCCCACGGTCGCCACCGTTGCTCCTGGCGCTTCTCCTTCCGGTCACTGCGTAGCGGGCAGTCACTCAGGGGGCGCCGATGTGCTGGAGCCTGCGCCTAGATGCAGCCGCGGGGCTTGGGTATGCCGGCGATCCTGGCGGCGGCCTTGGCCGGCCCATTGGGGAACAGCTCGTACAGCTCCTTGATGCTGACCCCGGAGGTCTTGCCCAGGATCCGGATCGTGGGCCCGGTTCCCTTGGCCTCGTACTCGGCCCGCATGAACCGGATGACCTGCCAGTGCAGCGGGGTCAGCTCCTCGATGCCCGCGGTCCTGGCGATCTGGGGTGCCATGTCCTCGGTCCACTCGGCCGGGTCGACGAGGAAGCCCTCGTCGTTCACGTCAACGCTGTAGCCCGCATAAGTCGCGGTGGGCATGTCAGCACCTCCTGGGATGTGATCATCGGTGGGCGGCGAGGGTCCCCGCCGGTGCCCCCGCCCAGGATCACGATGCGCTTCACACCTTCACCCTGGGATGCGGGTGAGGACGCGGTCAGAGCCGTTGGTCCTGGAGCCGGGTGACGATCAGCCGCAATCCCCATGAGCAGCCCGCATATGCTCAGGCCCTGGATCCGTCGTCAGCGTGAGGGGCAAGAGTATGGGACAGATGCTCGGCGCGGGACGGCCGCGGGTGGCGCAGGTTGGCGGCGCCGTGCTCCCGCTGGCTGGGCGGGCCCGGGTGTACGCCTGCGGCATTACCCCGTATGACGTGACGCACCTGGGTCACGCGGCCACGTTCGTCTGGGTGGATACGCTGGCCCGGGTGCTGGGCGCGGATGGCACCGAGGTGATCGTGTGCCGCAACGTGACCGATGTCGATGATGTGCTGCTGGCCGCGGCCGGCCGGGCGGGCGCCCCTTACGGCCGGTTCGCCGCGATCCAGCAGTTCTACTTCGACCAGGACATGGCCGCCCTCGGGGTCCGCCCGCCGGCCCTGCAGCCCCGGGCGCACGTCTACATAGGCCAGGTCATCGCACTCGCCGCCGGGCTGCTGGCCCGCGGGGCTGCCTACGAACGGGACGGCCAGGTGTACTTCCGGGGAGCGGCGGCCGCCCGGCTGGCCCAGGACAGCACCCTGGACACCGGTGAGGCGCAGAGCCTCGCCGCCGAGTTCGGTGACCACCCCGAGGACCCGCGCAAGGACGATCCCTTCGACGTGGCCGTGTGGCAGGCCTCGGCGGGTGACCAGCCCGCATGGGAAAGCCCCTGGGGACCGGGCCGTCCCGGCTGGCACGCGGAATGCGCGGCGATGGCGCTGCACGCCTTCGGCCCGGCCATCGACATCCACGCCGGCGGCGGCGACCTGCGCTTCCCGCACCACGCCTACCAGGCCGCCCTGGCCGAGGCCTTCACCGGGGTGACCCCGTTCGCGCGCGCCCGGATGAACGTCGGCGTGGTCAGCGTGGCCGGGGCCAAGATGGCCAAGTCATCGGGAAACCTGGTCCTGTCGGGCGACCTGCTCAAGGACTACCCGGCGGCCGCGATCCGGCTGCTGATCCTGGACCGCCCGTGGGACGCGGACTGGAGCTACGACCAGGCCGGCCTGGACACCGCGGCGGCCCGGCTGGAACGGCTGCAGGCGGCGGCCGGGCGGCCGGAGCGGAGCCTGGCGGGATCCGCTGCCGGTGCGCCGGACGGATGTGCGGCCCTGGACGCCGTGCATGAGGCCCTGGCCCGTGACCTCGACGTGCCCGCCGCCCTGCGGATCGCGGAGGACAGCGGGGGCCAGGCCGCACGGGTCCTCGGCAGCCTGCTCGGACTCTGGTAGCGCAGCGGCTGCAGCCCTGTGGTCCGCGGCCGCGTGGTCTGCAGCCCCATGGTCCGCAGCCCGCCATTCGGGTACGGCATGATGGCGGGCATGCCGGGGGAGTACCGCCTCTACCAGGAGCTGGCGGACTGGTGGCCGCTGATCTCACCGCCGGGGGAGTACGCGGCGGAAGCCGCCTACCTGGCCGCGCTGTTCACCTCAGCGTCCATCGAAGTCCGCGATGTGCTGGACCTGGGCAGCGGTGGCGGGCACGTCGCCGTGCACCTGAAAGACCGCTTCAACCTGACCCTGGTGGACCTGTCGGCCGGGATGCTGGCCGTATCCAAGCGGCTCAACCCCGAGTGCGCGCACCGTCAGGGGGATATGCGCACGGTCCGGCTGGGCCGGATGTTCGACGCCGTCCTGGTGCACGACGCCGTCAACTACGTGACCGACACGGATGATCTCCGGCAGCTCATCGCGACCGCGTTCGCGCACTGCCGGCCGGGCGGGATGGCCGTGTTCGTGCCCGACTACACGGCCGAGACGTTCCAGGCCGGGACGGGCGCAGGAGGGAGCACCGACCCCAGCGGCCGCCAGGGCAGCTTCCGCGAGTGGACCTGGGACCCCTATCCGGGTGACAACTGGATCCAGGTGGAGTACGAGTTCACCCTGCGGGAGGCGGACGGCTTGGTCCAGGTGGTCCGCGAGGCCCACCGGCTGGGCGCGTTCCGCCGTGACCTGTGGCTGCGCCTGCTGGCAGAGGGAGGATTCGAGCCCGAGGCGCGGTTCGCCGGCGACGCCCTGGACCGGCCTGGCGCCGATGACGGGATGCCCGCGCACGTGTTGATCGGGCGGCGTCCACGCTGAAAGGGCGGGCGGCAGGGCTGATAACAGCAACATGCGCCGGGACGCCGGGACGGACGCCGAGGACGCCGGGACGCCGGGACGCCGGGACGCCGGGCGCTACGCCGCCGCCAGCGGTTTGCCCGCGGCGCCCTCGTAGGTATAGCCCACAGCCCGTGGTCGGTGGAAGTAGTAGTTCTCCAGCCGCGTCAGCCGGAACCCTGCTCCCGCGATCAGGTCCGCGACCGGGCGGTCCAGGCGGCAGCCGCCCACCACCAGGCGGTGCAGCGGCGTCAGCCCGTGCTGGATGCGGGCCACCCGGGCCTCGGGGGACAGCCCGTGCTCCACGAAGTGCAGCGCACCGCCTGGCCGCAGCACCCGGTACGCCTCGGCGAGCGCCCGCCGGGGGTCGGGGATCGTGCACAGCGTCCAGGTGCTGAGCACGAAGTCGGCGCAGGCTCCGGGCACCGGCAGCACCTGGGCGTCGGTGCCGATGAACTCGACCGGCACCGCGTGAGCGGCGATCCGCGTGGCGGCGAGGCGCCGGCCCACCGTGGACGGGTCCACGGCCATGACCCGCGTCACCCCGGCCGGGTAGTGCGGGATATTCAGTCCTGACCCGAAGCCGATCTCGAGCACCACGCCGCTCATCCCGGCCGTCACCCGGGTGCGCACCTCGCGGACGTCCGCTCCCCGCATCAGCAGATCGAGGGCCCGGGGCAGCACCTGGTCCCCGTAGACACCCACCCCGCAAGTCTGTCACGGGTGCGGAGGCGGGATGGGCGGGCGAGGTGTTCGTTGCGGAAAAGCGGACGGGTGGAGCGCCGCAGCCGCCGGCCCGGCCGGGCCCGCGGCGGCGCGTGCGCAATGATGACAGGGTGACCATTGCGCAGCTGTTCCAGGTGGACGCGTTCGCGCCGGCCCCGTTCGCGGGTAATCCGGCGGCCGTCCTGTTGCTGGAGGACGAGCCGGAAGAGGAGTTCGGCCCGCTGATCGGCGCCGAGCTGAACCAGCCCGTGACCGCCCTGGTCTGGCCGGCGGACGGGCCGGGACGGTTCAGGCTGCGGTGGTTCACCGCCCACGGCGAGCTGGAGCTGTGCGGTCACGGGACGCTGGCGGCGGCGCGGGTGCTGCTCGACAACGGGCACCCGGTGGGCGAGCGGATCCGGTTCGACACCCGGTACGGCCCGCTGGAGGCCGAATCCGCTGGCGAGCTGATCCAGCTGCGCTTCCCCAGCCTGGCCCCGGAGCCGCTGGCTGACCGGGGGCTCGCCGACGCGGTGCGGGCGGTGCTGCGCGTCCCCGCGACCGCCATCCTCCGCAACGACCTCGACGTGATGGCGGTGCTGGAATCGCCGGCCGCCGTCCGCGATCTCGGTCTCGATCCCGCGGTGCTGCGGGAGCTGCCATCCCGCGGGCTCATCGTCACCGCGGTACGTGAGGACCTCGCCGGGGAGGTCGACATCGCCGCGGACGACACGGCCGACTTCGTGTCCCGGTTCTTCCATGTCGCCGACGGAAGCGAGGACCAGGTCACCGGGTCCGCGCACTGCGCGCTCGGGCCGTACTGGATCGCGCGGCTGGGCCGCCAGCCGCTGACCGGCCGGCAGCTGTCTGCGCGCGGCGGGCTGGTCCGGGTGGCGCTGGACGGAGACGACGTGCTGCTGGGCGGCGAGGCGCTGGTCATGGCCGAGGGCGCCTGGCGGCTGCCCGTCGCGAACAAGCTGATCGTGTAGTACCGCCCTGGTGCGGCCGCACCAGGGCGTGCCTGGGCGGCGCCGTCCCAAAGGGATGCCCCAAGGGCGCCGCCCCCGGGGAGTGGGGCGGGCGAATGGATTGAGGCGCTGTCAAATGGCGACCACGGCGGCATTCCTTACCGATTCCTTACGGTTTGCTGATGCGAGCTCACCCGGACCGCCAACCTGCCAGCATCCTGACCCGAGAGGGAGGCAGCCATTCGCGGAGTAACGGGCGGTGGGCCACCTGGGCGGCAGGAGTTGCCGCGGCGGGGGGCACCGGCAGCGTTTCCGCAAGCAGGGATAGCCCCTCAGGCGAGGATGCCGTCTCAGTGGAACGAACCACTGCCGGGGATCGTGCCGCAGCCGGTGATGGTCCCGCACCCGGGCACTTTCGCCCAGCCGGAGATGTTCGCGCCAGCGTCCATTCCGGCCTCGGCTTGGCCCTTCCACCAGGCGGGCCCGCCACCGATCTCCGGGCCCCTCCCCGTGATCCCCGCAGACTCGGTGACTCCGCCCCGCGGCGCGCTCCCGGCCTATCCGGCGCCTCCGGCCTATCCGGCGGCACCCGCTTATCCAGCGGATCCCGGGTACGGCCCTGATCTCCGTTATCCGGCGGCCCTGGCCCTGGCGCAACCCACCGTGTATTCGCCGGCCCCGACCCATGCGCCGCCGTATGTGCCGGTTCCGTTTGATACACCGGCTCCGGCCTATGCACCGGCTCCGGCATCCCCGGCCTATGAGCCATCCCGGCTGTACGAGCCATTCCTGGTGTGTGAGCCGGGCCGGGCTTACGAGTCGCTCCCCGGGTACGAGACGGCTGGCGCAGGCGGGCCGCTTCCCGCCGACGAGCCGCTGCCGCCCCACGAGCCGCTTCCCGCCGACGAGCCGCTGGCGGCCCACGGGCCGCCGCCTGCCTACGAGCCGCCTGCCTATGAGCTTCCCGGGCCTGCCGCACCGCCCCCCCCGCCTGCGCCAGACTTGCCGCCTCCCGCCCAGCGCTGGCGGCGGGTCTTCGCAGGGCAGGAGGCGGAACTGCGGCGCATCCGGTCCTGGCTGGCCGAGCTGCTGCCCAGTGGCCCAGCCCGCGAGGACATCGTCACGGTCACGATCGAATTGGCGGCCAACGCGGTCCGGCACACGGCGAGCGGCGGACAGGGCTTCTTCGCTGTGGAACTGACCTGGCAGGTTCGGCCCGTGACGGTCCGCGTCGCGGTCGCCGACGGCGGCGCGCGCACCAGCCCGCACCTGGAGCCCGGCACCGACCCGCTCGGACCCGGCCCGCTCGGCATCGGGTCACCCGGTGTCACCCCCCTCAGCCTCGATCAGCTCGACAGCGCCCAGCTCAGCGAGCACGGCCGGGGCCTGCGGGTCGTGCGTGCCCTGGCCGAACGGACCGGGGTGTGCGGGGATCACCGGGGCAGGCTGGTCTGGGCCGAGATCCGATGGAACGCGGACGGAGCCGCACAGCCGGATTTCCCGGATGGCTACGAGGCCTCTTTGCGGGACATCCGCGTGGTGCTGGCGGCCCGCTACCCGGAGGCCGACATCTGGTTCGGCCGCGCCACGATGCAGTGGTGGGCTCTGATCGGCCGGCCGGAAAAGGGACGTCCTGAGGCCAGGCGCCTGCTCACGGCCGAGTCCCCGGCGGACCTGGCCCAGCTGCTGGACGTGGCCCGGGCCACGGCGAAGCTCGCGCGCGGCCGCAGCCGTGGCCGGCACGGGGTTACTGGCCGGCGGGCCGGCCCCGAACTGGTCGGCCCACCGGCCAGCAGACCTCGGCGGGGGTGCGGGCAGCCCTCAGCGCCCCGCCGCCGCCCCGCGCGGCGCGGGCCTGATCCGGGGCACGCTGACTCCGCCGGCTGAGGCGGAACCGCTGCTCTGGGACCGCGCCGCACAAGGTCAGCCCAGCTGGCCGACCCGGCGGATCGTCTCCTCAGCCGAGCCCCCGCCGGTCATGTCCAGGTCGTCGGTGACAGCACCGTCCCGCAGCCGGATCAGGCGATCACAGCGGGCCGCGATCTGCGGGTCATGGGTGGCCAGGATGACCGTCATGCCGCTGCTGCGCCGCAGCTGCCCCAGCAGATCCAGGATTTCCCGGCCGTTGCGGGAGTCCAGGTTGCCGGTCGGCTCGTCCGCGAGCAGGACTTTCGGGGTGTTGACCAGCGCCCGGGCGATGGCCACCCGCTGCTGCTCGCCACCGGACATGCGGGCCGGCAGCGACTCCTCCCGGTCGGCCAGGCCCACGGCGGCCAGCAACTCCCGGGCCCGGTCCCGCTTGTTCCAGCCGGTCCGGTAGGGCAGTACCGGCGCGATCACGTTGTCCAGCGCGGTGAGGGCCGGAAGCAGGTTGTAACGCTGGAACACGAAACCCACGCTCCGCCGGTAACCGGCCAGCGCGGAGCCGCGAAGTGCGGTCACGGTGGCCCCGTCCATCACCACTGTGCCGCTGTCGGGCCGTTCGATCGCGCCGATGATGTGCAGCAACGTCGACTTCCCCGACCCCGACGCCCCGGTCAGGGCGACGAACTCCCCGGCTCCGATGCTGAGCGTGACGTCGTCCGCCGCGCACACCTGCCGCGCCTTGCTGATCCCGTAGCGCTTGCAGATTCCGTGCAGCTCGATGGAGCCGCTGGCAGGTGGACGGTCAGGCATGCTTCACTCCTCGGCAAGTAGCTGCGCGGTGGGCAGGCGGCGCAGTAGTTGCGCCGGCACGATGGCGGCACAGGTGGTCACCGCGGCTGCCGCCAGGATGCTGGCCAGGGCGGCCAGCAAGAGCCGCAACGGGACCTGTCCGGTGAACTCCGCCGTGCCCGCCAGGCCGATGGCGGCGCCGGTGACCGAACCGGCCACGCCTATCAGCAGGGCCTCCCCGATGACCAGGCGGCTCAGGGCGGACTCCGGCCAGCCGAGCGCCCGGAGCGTGGCGAACTCGGCCGATCGCTCGCGGATGTTCAGTGCGACCACATCCGCCACGGCCAGCACGCCGAGCGCCACGGTGGCGGCCACGGCCACGTAGTCGACCGCGCGGACCTGAACGGCCACTGCGTCGCCGAGCAGTGAGCCCACCACGACTCCGCGGAACGCTGTCGTCACCCCGGCAACGAGGGTCAGGGCGGCTACCCCCACGGCCAGGCTGAGGGCGCCGACCACCGAGCGGCCTGGCGTGCGCAGCACGTTCACCGCAGCCAGGCTGGTCAGGCCGGCTGGGTGGCGGCGGCGCTGGACGGCCAGCACCGGAGGGCGGACAGAGGCGACCGGGTCGGCGCGAGCGGCGAGCCAGGCAGGCACGGTGCCGGCCGCGACGGCCAGGATCACGGCGGCGGGCACGGCCAGGACGGCCCGGCCGGGCGAGGCGTGCAGGCGGAGCAGAGCACTGATGGGCAGGGACGCCAGGCCGCCCAGGATGCCCGCGGTCAGCCCGATGAGCGCCAGTTCACTGAGGGCCACGGCGAAGAGCCGGGGACGGGTCCAGCCCACGCAGGCCAGCACGCCGAGTTCCTGCCGCCGGCCGCGGACCGCAGCGGTCGCCGAGTTGGCCACGAACAGCGCGCACACGACGAGGATGAGCACAAACAGGACCACGCTCTTCTTGTTGACCGCGGTGAGGATGGCCACCGCGACACCCTTCTTCACCCAGCCCTCATGCAACGTCAGGGCAGGCTGCCCGTACCGGCCCGCGGCCAGAGCGACGGTCGTCGGAGCAGGTGATGAGCCGGTGACGATATCGACATCCAGCCTGGTGCGGACCGCGATCTGCTGGGCCACTTCCTTGATCCGCTCCAGTGAGACCGGGTTCGGCCCGGTGACTCCGGCCACCCTGATCCGGATCACGCTGATCGGGTCGCTGGCGTGCAGGTCGCCAGCGAACACGCTGCTGTTCTCCAGCGCGGGGAGGGCGTTCAGGGTGGTGATGAGCTGGACCGGCTGGCTCACGTATCCGCCGAGGTTGAGGCTCGGCTGGAGGTCAGCGCCGTGCAGGGCGCTGATGCTGGCGGCACCGGCGGGGGAGGCCGCGGTTGGGTGATACGGCCCCAGCGGCACCTGCGACAGCCGGTCGAAGTCAGAGATCCGGGCCGGGTCGAACACGCCGACCGCGCGCGGCACCGGGGCCGGGTCCAGGTTGCCTGCCATATTGAGGTTGGTCATCTTGTGCTCGGTCACGGCCCGGTAGGCGGTCGCGGCGTTGTCCATGGCCGGGCCCTCGGCGCCGGGCAGCTCCATGGACCAGACCGAGTCCGGGTTGGTTACCGGCGAGGCCACCAGTCGGCCCGCGCCATCCCGGTGGTAACGGGTCGGGCCCACACTCCAGTAGCCCTCCAGGGTCTGGCTGAAGTCCCTGTGCTCGGTGCCGGCGATCTCGGCCAGCAACTGCCGGTAGGCCTGTGCCGCGGTGACCTGGACCGTGGTCACCGGCTGACCAGGGGCGGTCGCGTCCCGGTTCAGGGCGGCAGGGTCCAGCCGTGGCGCCGTGGCCGGCCGGGGCAGCCGCTGCACCTGGGTCACGGCGTATTCCCCCACGCCGCCCTGCGCCGCGGCCAGCACGGGGAATGTGGTGTACGAGATGCCTCCCGTTCCCGGGGTCACCGCCGCCCCGGCTTGCTCACTGAGATAGCGGCCGGAGGTGACCGCCCGGTTCAGGCCGTCCAGCCTCGCCTCGGCGGCCGGGTCGACGGCGGCGATCAGCATGGGGAATGTCCAGAACTCGGCGAACCCCGGGTGCCGTGCGGTGAGGCCTTCCCAGGAACCTCTGCCGTACATGCCGGTGGCCCGCGACCAGCACCAGATGCTGGCCTGTTTGGCGGGGCCGAAGGGTGGCTCGGTGGCGCGCAGCGGGTATCCGACGCATGTCCTGGCCCGGGCCCCGGACGGCAGCTGCTCGAAGACCTCCGGGCCTGTCTGCTGTGGCCGGATAGGCCTGCTGGTGAGGTACAGGTAGGACGGCGGCTGCGGGACCCGGGTGTGTCCGGCGTCGCTCACCCAGGTCGTGCTGAGCCGGTAGAGCTGCCGGCCCGGCCGGCCAGGGCCGCGGCCGGCAGCCGGGCGGTGACCGGGACGATAGGCAGGCCGTAGCCGACCATGGCGATGGGCGCCGCTACCGACACCCCGGGAAGCTGCGCGATGTCGTGGTACTGGCGCAGGCTGATGCCGCCGTAGATGCCAGACAGGAAGTTCGGCTGGACAGTGCCCGTGCTGCTCTCCAGCCGGGTCCGGGCCCCCCTCGGGCGGACCAGGATGTCGTAGGCGGCCCGGAAATGCGCGCTGACCGTGCCGACCGTCCGCAGCTGGGAGGTGCGCGCGCTCGCCGTCAGGACGCAGAACGCGGTGACTGCGACCAGCATCCCCATCAGCAGGGCTACCGACCGGGCAGCCCGGTAGCGCAGCTGCGACCAGGCCAGCCTGCTCACCGTGATCGACCTCCCAGGCCGTGCCGTCGTTGCCGGGTCATCCCGAGTATGTGGCGCTCCCGCCCGTCCTACCTAGTGGCTAGGCAGTAGTGCAACCGGACTGTTACCTAGTAACTAGGTATCGAGGTTCCGTTCCGGGCCGGCCAGGCGGGAGACTGAGGCCATGGCTCTTCATCACGCCGTGCTGGCCCTGCTGGCGGTCAAGCCAGCCCATGGCTACGAGCTCAAGGGGAGCTTCGACGAAGCGGTCGGCGACCAGTGGGGCGGGCTGAACATCGGGCATCTCTATCAGCTGCTGGACAGGCTGAGCCGCGACGGCCTGATCGAGTCGGAACGCCAGCCCCAGACGGTGAAGCCGGACCGGGTCGTGCACCGGCTGACTCCCGCCGGGCGCGAGGAACTCAGTCGCTGGCTGGCCGCGCCAAGCCCGCGAACCCGGGGTTACCGAGATGACTTCTTCCTCAAGGTCATGGCGGCGGCGCAGATCGGTGATCCGGAGGCACTCCGGCGGGTCCTGTCCGGGCAGCGCGCGCACCTGATCCGGGAACTGCGCAGCATCGCCGACGCCCGGGCGGAGCCGGCTTCGGGCAGCCCGGCGGCCGGGCCGTCCCCGGTCGTGGAACTCCTGCTCACCGCGGCAGAACTGCACACCCGGGCCGATCTGGGGGTGGTTGACGCGGCGGAGCATGGCCTGCGCGCGGAGGTGCTGGACGCGCTGCGGGCGTCAGGGGCCAGCCAGCAGGTCGGCGACCGCCTCGCGGAAGACGGCGGTGTGGAGATCCACGTCGGCCTCCTGGGTGACGGGTGACATCAGCGCCATGTTGTGGAACGGCGTGATCAGCACGCCCCGGTTCATCGCGTGCAGGTGGAAATAACGCTCCAGGCCCGAATCAGCCGCCAGATGGGCTTCGGTTCCGTCGCGCGGCGCGCCAGGCTGGAAGCGGTACTCGGCCCGGCCGCCCAGCTGGGTCACGTGCCAGCTGAGGCCGGACTCGAGCAGGACATTCTCGACGCCGCGGCGGAACCGCGTGGCCAGCGGGATCATGTGGTCCCAGGCCTCGGGGGTGAGCACCGTGCTCAGCGTGGCGCGCATCGCGGCCAGGGACAGCGCGTTCCCGGCGAGCGTGCCGCCGATCCCGCCGGTGTCCTCGTAGTCCGCGTCCACCTGGGCCAGCATCTGGCCCACCGCGTCGCCGCTGATGCCCAGGGCCCCGCAGGCCACCCCGCTGCCGATGGCCTTGCCCAGCGTCACCAGGTCCGGGTCGAGGCCCCAGGCTGCGGTGCAGCCCCCGGGCCCGGCGGAAAGCGTGTGCGTCTCGTCGATGATCAGCAGCGTGCCCGCCGCCCGGGTCAGTTCACGCAGCGCGTCGTGGTAGCCGGGGTCGGGGAGGATGATGCCCATGTTGGTCATGGCCGGCTCAGCGAGCACGCAGGCCACTGACCCGTCCGCCAGGGCCTTCTGCACGGCGTCCAGATCGTTGAATTCCACGGCGATCGTGGTGACCGCCGGGTCGACCGGCGGTCCCACGTTGCCTTCGCGGGACACCGTCGCGCCGCTGGGGTCACGCACCGCGAAGGTCTCGTCCACCGAGCCGTGGTAGCAGTAGCTGAACACCAGGACCCTGGGACGGCCGGTGATCTGCCGCGCGATGCGCAGCGCCGCCCGGTTTGCGTCGGTCGCGCTGAGCGTGAACAGCCACCGGGCCACCCCGAACCGCCGGGCCAGTTCCTCGGCCACCCAGAGCGAGTCCTCGGTGGGAAGCATGGTGGTGATGCCGCGCTCGCCCTGCCCGGCCAGGGCGGCCAGCACGGACGGCGGCCCGTGGCCGGTCATCGCCCCGGTGTCACCCAGGCACAGGTCCGCGTACTCGTGCCCGTCCACATCGGTGATGCGGGCGCCCGACGCACGCGCGGCGAAGGGCGGGATCCCGCTGGCCCAGCGCATCATCCAGGGCATCGGCACCCCCCCGATGAGTGACCGCTGGCCGCGGGCGAACAGTTCCGCGGAGACCGGGTGACCGTCCGCGAAGCGGCGAAGCTCGCGGTCGGTCAGCTCGGCCAGCCGGTCACGGCCGACAGGGGATGGCTGGTGGGTCATCACGACTCTTTCCGTCGCTAATAAGCGGTTAGGCGACTATTTCCGCGTGAGCAGCAACCTAGGGGGCAGTTTTCCGTACCGCAGGGCCTGGGTCAACGGGCTGAGTGCCGTCTCGGGGGGCCGGCGCTGACCAGGGCATATGCTGACAACTGGGCGAGCCGTGAGCGCCACGAGGCGTGATGGTGTTCAATGGTCGTTGGTTGTCGTCGAAGTTCGTGAGCGTGTCGGCGCCGGGGAATTCGTTCCCGGGCGCCGTGGATCACACAGTGCCCCGCCGTTAAGGGCAGACTGTCGCAGCAACCCGGGAGACACGTCCGTGGTCCCGATAATCGTTCCCGTAGGAGAAGAGCACGTGGCTCAGGGCACCGTGAAGTGGTTCAACGCTGACAAGGGCTATGGTTTCATCGCCCCTGATGACGGCACCGCCGACGTCTTCGTACACCACACCGCCATCCAGACCGACGGTTTCCGCAGCCTGCAGGAGAACCAGCGCGTCGAGTTCACCGCAGGCCAGGGCCCGAAGGGTCCGCAGGCTGAGCAGGTCCGCCCGGTCTGACCGGACCCGGTTGCTCGGGCGGCGAGGCCGCCTTACGGCCGGCATTCTGCACAGTGCGCGGGCAGTCCCGTCAGGGACTGCCCGCGCTTTTTTTGGCTTTTCTTTACCTTCGTGCCGACGTCTGCGGCCCGCGCCGGGCGGGCTGCCCCGTGCCCGGCAGGGGCCGTCGGCCCGGGACGGGACATATGAGCAGGCCAGCGCGGTGGTGGCCAGGACCGGGCCTGCCTGCCGCCCGGCCAGGCCGCGGGGGTAACCAGGACCGGGCCTGCCTGGCGCCCGGCCAGGCCGGAGCCGGGCGGGGCCAGAAGCTGATTAGGGCCGGACCGGAACTCGCTAAAAATCTCCGGCGAAAGTCCGCCTTAATTGCGCAAAGGTTGACAAAAACCTCAACCGCGCACTACGACATCCCCAGAGCCCGTGTGATGAGCTCTGGGCGGTTGCGCAGGGCCATCACCGGGGCTTCGCGCAGGCGCCCGTATGTCGTTGCGTGTTCTGGCGAACCTCCCGGAAGGACCACGATGGGCAAGCGGTGGGCGCGACTGTGCGTGCTGGCAGCATCATTAATCGTCATCATCGGAACGGCGACCGCGAGCGGCATAGCGGCCAGCGCGGCTTCCACGAAGACCGCGGCGGCGACCGCCACGACCAGCGTCAAGCCCAACCCGACGGGCATGATGGACTGCAACGGCCACAGCTCCGAGTACCAGGACGTGAAGGTGGACCTCGGCGGGGGCTGCACCGACCCCCGGGGCACCTGGGGCGGGCGGTTCGAGGACAACGGCACTTATGTCGGCCACGACGAGCCGTCGGTCAAGTTCATCTCGAGCGCCCCGGGCAGCGGCAACAACATGACCTACGTCATGCGGCTGGCCAAGGACCCGAAGCGCAAGCCGACCATCTCACCGAACGGCAAGACGGTCAGCGACTACGCCGAACTGAGCCCGGCTCCGTGGTTCGGGCTGCCGATCTGCGACCCTGGTTCCTACCCGCCAGAACCCGTGCAAGCCCGACAGTGACTCCAACAGCGGCGGGATCAGCGACCCCAACGCCGCTGGCTCGGCGTTCCTGGAGGTCCAGCTCTACCCGCCCGGGTATCAGCCGTTCGTGGACGCGCCGAGCTGCGATCCGACGCACTGGTGCGCCGCGCTCACCATCGACAGCCTTGAGTCGGAGTTCAACTTCGTCAACCTCAACGCAGCGTGCGAGGAGCCGACCAACTTCGCGTTCCTGCAGCGTAACGGCGTGCCGACCGGGCCGCCCAGCCCGCAGCTGGCCGACGTCAGCACCTTCACCCCCAATTCGCAGACGCTGCTGATGAACCAGGGCGACACGATCGCCATGACCCTGCACGACACACCGCAAGGGCTGTTCGTCGCTGCGAACGACCTGACCACGCACCAGGCCGGGTACATGGTGGCCAGCGGCAAGAACGGCTTCATGAACACCAACTACAAGACCTGTGACGGCACGCCGTTCAACTTCCACCCCGAGTACAACACCGCCCAGCAGCAGAACCAGGTGCCGTGGGCGGCGCTCGAGGGCGGTGTGCTGATGGAGCAGGAGATGGGTCACTTCGAGCCCTGCTCCTCGATCACCAACACCTACCCCTACACGGCCAGTTACCCGGGCGGCCAGACCTTCGCCGATCCGGACACCGCCCAGACGTGCGTCGGCGGGTTCGAAGGCGCCGGAAAGGTCGGTGAAGGCCCGTGCAATGCCACCACCGGCGTCTGCCAGAACGCGACCACGGAGGGCGGGGGAGCATGCCCCAGCGACAACTTCACCTCCGGTGCGCTCTGTGAGTTCTCCGACATGACGTGCGTGCCGGCCGGCCCGCGCCCCGTTATCGTCAACGGAGTCACGTCGAAACTAAGCTGGCCTATAGCGGGTTGCCAGGATAATTACTTCCAGAACGGCGACCTCGACTTCGACGGGAGTTCCTATATCCACGACTGGCCGGACGGCTCACCCAGCCATCCCACGTCGTTCGCCTACATAGGGCCGTTCACGCACGGCCGAAGTTATCCGAAGATCCAATTCGAGACCGACATCGCAGGGTCCGAAGCGGATTGCAACGTGGCCACAGGGGCTGGGTGCACGGCGCCTCCGGCGGGCGCAAAGTTCTACGCCTTCTGGTCGCTCGGCCGCAGCCGCCACATGGGCTGCGTGTGGAACTTCGGTGACGTCATCCCGGGCCGGACCCTCACCGATTTCGGCGGTGACGCCCAATATGGCACGCCCAATGTGGCGAGGTACGGCGGGACGCTGACCAGTCCCGTGCTGGCCAACCCGCAGACCAGCCGCCGTTGCTGACCGGGCGGTGCCGCCGGGCCTGAGACCCGGCGCTAGCCACTGAGCCTCCCGGGCGCGTCCGGCGCCTGGGGGGCTCAGTGCATCTGCGGCGCCGCAGCCCGGATTAACCGGCGCTTACGCGGCCTGCTGGACTCGGTCAGGTGATCGGGCCGCAACCCGAAGAACAGGGCCAGCATGACCAGCAGGTCAAGGATGGCGATCAGGCCGCCGATGTAGGGCCCGGGGCCGCCCAGCGAGGCCACGTAGCCGCAGAAGGCCAGGACCACGATCATCGCGCTCAGCGCCCGTGGCCGGCCGCTCTGGGCCAGCCGCTCCGGCACCTCATATGGCGCGCGCTGGACGTAGTTGATGGTCGCCGCCTTCTCCTGGGCAATCTTGAGCCACAGGTCATACAGCTCGGGTGCCTTGTCGCGAAGCATGATCGCCTGCTCCGCCGGCGGGGTGTCCTGCGCTGTGTCGGGGCGGTGGTCCATCTTGTCACCGATCCGTTCGTACACCTGGCTGGCGATCTGGTCGATGTCCAGCGGGGGAGTGGTGCCGTCGGTCGGAGTGGTGGCCTGCTGGCCCGCCGCCCGGCCCGCGGGCGGCGGGCCTGCGGGCGGTGCCGGGGCCGCGACGCCGGTCCCGGCCGGTGCCGGGCCAGTCGCGTCGCCGTGCGCGAGCGGGGCCGTGGTCTGGGCGGCCCCTGGCGGGGCGGAGGCCGCGTCCGGGCGGCGGGACCGTGCCCGGGCCGGCGCTGAGGCCAGGCGCGGTGCCCGGTGCCGGGTCGGGTGCGGGGTTCGGTGCGGGGTTCGGGTGCGGGGTTCGGTGCACTGCCGGGGTGCGCCACCCCGAATCCGGGCAGCGGGATGCGCGGGAGGCGTGAGCCTCGCGAGCCCCGGGTGCCCCGCGGGCCCCGTGCCCCCGGCGGCGGCTCGGGCACCCGGCCCAGTCCTGGACCCGGATCGGGCGGCCTGGTCGGGCCGGATCCCGTGTCGGGCAGGCCGCCCAGGCCGGATCCGGTATCGGGCAGGCCGCCCAGGCCGGATCCGGTATCGGGCAGGCTGCCTAGGCCGGATCCCGCATCGGCCGGGTGACCGGACTCGGCAGTACCCTCATCGTCAGTCACGCGGAAACGTCCGCGCCATTCGCCCGGGTCGCGCGCATAACCGCTTCCGAATGCGCGTCTTCGATAGTTTTAGTGGCGAGCTGGAAGGGGCCTTCCCGGGGAACATCCCCCGGCTCGGGCATCTCGGCGCGGAGCGCGCGGTAGATGACAGCGCCAGTGATATCGAAAAGCGTGGCGGCGCCAAACGCAAAAGCGCGGATCCGGCCCGCTGACCTGTCCGTTGGCATACGCGGTACTTTCCCGCTTCCGCTCGGCACAAAACTGTTGCCCAGTTCGGGCCTATTACCGGTATTACCCGTATAAGAGCGCGGATAGCCCGAAATGCACAGGCCCGCCCCGCCTGATGCTCAGCCCGTGATGTCGCGCTGCGCCAGCACCCGGGCCGGGGATACCCGGACGACCAGCTCGCCGGGGACGGCGTTGCGGATGCCGTATTCCGCCGCTCGGCCGGCGCCCATGTACCGGCCACCCAGCCTGGTTGCCACGGCCAGCAGGTCCGCCGGGTCCTCGCTGAGCGGCGGCGCTGCCCTCAATGAGCACGAACGAGAACGGCGGAACCGGGTCGTCCACGGAGATCATCACCCGGCTGTCCCGGCGGACGTTGCGGCCGGCCACGGTATCCGCGCCCGTGGTGAAGATCACCTCAAAGTCGCCTGGCCTGCCAGACAGCTCGAACCACAGCGGCTTCACGTGCGGGCGCCCGTCGGCCCGCACCGTGGCCAGGTGCGCGGTGCGGGTCCCTGCCATCAGGAAGTCCCAGCTCTCCTGAGCCGTCATGGCAGTCATGACCCCTCCCACTCAGACGGCGCGGGCCCGGCCGGCCGCGGCTGCGGACAGGCTATGCCTGCCCGGTCACCGGGCCTGAGGCAGGGCCGGGCGTCCTGGCCGGGCTGGCCCAGGGTGCCTCAGCCAGCTCCGGGCCGCCGCCATAACGCTCCAGGCGGGTGAGCCAGGTCCTGACAGGCCGCGCTGAGGTCCGGGCGGGCCGCGCTGGGGCCCGGCCAGGTCCGGGCGGGCCGCGCTGGGGCCGGCCAGGTCCGGGCGGGCCGCGCCGGGGCCGGCGAGGTCCGGGCGGGCCGCGCCGGGGCCGGCGAGGTCCGGGCGGGCCGCGCCGGGGCCGGCGAGATCCGGGCGGGCCAGGCCGGGGCCGGCCAGGGCCTGGGCAGCGAGGTCCGGGCCGGCCTGGTCCGGGTGGGCCACGCCCGGGCCGCCCAGGCCGGGCGGCGGGGCCGCGACCGCCGCCGCGGGATGGCGCGCCCGGCGGTGTTCACGGTCACGGCGCAGCAGGTGCTCGCCGGGCACGCGGTACTGCCGCAGGCCCGTCAGCACGGGCGAGCGGGCGACCAGGATCACCCCCCCGACCAGCGCCAGCAGCCCTGCTACCTGGAGCGCGACGAGCAGGGGGGACGCGGGGACCTTCTCGCGGAAGGCCACCACGCCGAGCACCATCCCGGCCACGGGCTCCGCGGCGGTGACCCCAGGCAGGGAGGCGTGCAGCGGGGCGGAGTTGAACGCGCTCTGCATCAGCCACAGGGCGACGACGCCCACCGCCACCAGGCAGTAGGCGGGCCAGCTGGTCAGCAGGAGGGCGGCGCTGTGCACGCTGCCCAGCGACCGCACGGTGACCCGGGTCAGCGCGTCCTGGATGCCCAGCACGAGCCCCGCGGACGTCCCGGTCAGCAGGCCGCGCATCTCGCCGTGGCTGCGGCAGCCCGGCGATGGCGAAGCAGGCCGCGGCGCCGGCGATGGCCGCTCCCACGTACGGCCAGTACGCGGGCGACCCTACCGAGTCCTGGACCGAGGTCACCGACCGGGCCACGGACAGCGCGCTCACGCCACCCAGCAGGATCACCGCCCCGATCAGCTCACGGGCCCGGGGCGGCTGGCCCGAGACCCGCCCGGCGATGATGAGCGCGAAGAGCAGGTTGGTGGCGAGCAGTGGCTCGGAGAGGGCAAGCACCATGTGCCCGATGACCCAGCCGGACAGCAGCATTCCCGCGATCATGAAGCCCAGGCCGCCCAGCCAGCGCCGCTGCCGGAGCAGGTCGGCCACCAGCCGCGCGCGCAGGAACTCGGACTGCGGCACACGTTGTGCCGCGTCCTGCTGTAGCACGAAACCGGCGCCTAGCAGTACCGCTGCTATCACGCCGATGAAGTACTCCACGGGCCGCGGACTACCCCTGTCAGCTCGACGTCATCCGAAGATACGGGCACGATTTGGCTACATTGCAGTTCGCTGCCCGGGGGCTCCCCTGCAAGCGCGCTGAGCGGCCTGCTACGCAGGCCTCTCAGCGGTTGTAACGCCCAGGGGCGCCCGCACCGTTCCCGGCCCGGCTCAGATCCGCCCCCAGGCCTCCGTCAGCACACTGCGGAGAATCTGCTCAATCTCGGCGAAATGCTCGGGACCGCAGGTCAGGGGCGGGGCGAGCTGGATCACCGGGTCGCCGCGGTCGTCGGCCCGGCAGATCAGCCCGGCGTCGAACAGGGCCTGGGACAGGAAGCCGCGGAGCAGCCGCTCAGACTCGTCGTCGCTGAACGTCTCCCGGGTGGCCTTGTCCTTGACCATCTCGATGCCGTAGAAGTAGCCGTCCCCGCGCACGTCACCGACGATCGGCAGGTCCAGCAGCTTCTCCAGGGTGGCGCGGAACGTGGCCTCGTTGGCCCGCACGTTGTCCAGCAGGTTTTCCTTCTCGAACACGTCGAGGTTGGCCAGGGCGACCGCGCAGGACACCGGGTGGCCGGCGAACGTCACCCCGTGCAGGAAGGTGGCGGAGCCCTCGCTGAACGGCTCCATCAGCCGGTCGCTGACCATCATGCCGCCGAGCGGCGCATAGCCGGAGGTGACGCCCTTGGCGAAGGTGATGATGTCCGGCTGGTACCCGTAACGCTGCGAGCCGAAGTAGTGGCCCAGCCGGCCAAACGCGCAGATGACCTCGTCGGATACCAGCAGCACGCCGTACTGGTCGCAGATCTCCCGGACCCGGGCGAAGTAGCCGGGCGGCGGCGGGAAGCAGCCGCCCGAGTTCTGCACCGGCTCCAGGAACACCGCGGCCACCGACTCCGGGCCCTCGCGCACGATGGCCCGCTCGATCTCGTCCGCGGCCCACAGGCCAAACGAGGTCAGGTCCCCGGATATGAATCCGCGGCGCGCGGTAGAAGTTGGTGTTCGGGATGCGCACCCCGCCCGGGGGCAGCGGCTCGAACGGCTCCTTGATCGAGGGCAGCCCGGTGATGGCCAGCGCCCCCATCGAGGTGCCGTGATAGGCGATCTCCCGGCTGAGCACCTTGTACCGGCCCGGCTCACCGATGGTCTTGAAGTACTGCTTGGCCAGCTTCCAGGCCGACTCGACCGCCTCGGAGCCGCTGGTGGTGAAGAACACCCGGTTCAGGTCGCCCGGGGCCAGCCCGGCCAGCCGTTCGGCCAGCTCGACCGCGCGCGGATGGGCGTAAGACCAGAGCGGGAAGTAGGCCAGCTCGGCGGCCTGCCGGGCGCCCGCCTCGGCAACTTCCCTGCGGCCGTGCCCGATCTGGCTGACGAACAGGCCGGCCAGGCCGTCCAGGTAGCGCTTGCCCTTCTGGTCGTACACGTACTGGCCTTCGCCGCGCACGATCACCGGCAGGTCGGCATCGGCATAGGACGACATCCGGGTGAAGTGCAGCCACAGGTGGCGCCGCGCGGCGGTCTGGAGCGCGAGGTCGGCTGGCCCGCCAGAGCCGAGGGCGCCGTCGGTGACGGAGGCGGAGCCGATCGGGTCGGGCCCCCCGTGCGGGACGCCGGCCTGGCTGCGATACGGATCGCTTGGTGTGGTCATCTGGTCCCCCAGCCGTAGGTCTGCTTGCGGAGCTTCAGGTACACAAAAGTCTCGGTGCTGGTCACGCGGGGCACCCCGCGCACGCGGCTGAGGATCTCCAGGAGATGGCTGTCGTCCTCGCAGACCACCTCGACGAGCAGATCGAAGGATCCCGAGGTGATCACCACGTAGTCGATCTCATCCATGGCGGCCAGCTCGTCGGCGACCTGCTCGAGGTCCCCGCCGCACTTGATACCGATCATGGTCTGCCTGCTGAAACCGAGCATCAGCGGGTCGGTCACCGCGACGATCTGCATGATGCCGGCGTCCACCAGCCGCTGCACACGCTGCCGGACGGCGGCCTCGGACAGGCCGACCGCCTTGCCGATGGCCGCGTAGGACCGGCGGCCATCTTCCTGGAGCTGCTCGATGATCTGCTTGGAGAAGTGGTCCAGCACGGCGCCCGGGGAGCCTCGGCCGGAACGGCCGCTCCGGCTGGCCGGAGCAGGCTCCCCGTTCAGACCACCCGGGATCGCGGGCGTCGCCGGGGTGTGCGCCATGCGGTCCTCCTTCGCAAGCAATGGTGTCACGCCCGGCCCCCTTGTCAACTGATTTCGTTGCTATGCATGGTATATGCAACGGATTCACTTGTTCAGGGAAACAATTCTCTGCGAGTGTCGGACCCAGTGGCCGCTGCTGGAGACGCTGAGGGCGCCGCCGTGGCCCGGAACATCGCCCGAGGAGGCGGACCTTGACAGCGACCGTGCAGCCCGGCGCCAGCGTGGCGGACCTGAAGAACTTCGTGAACGGCGAATTCGTGACGGCCTCGGCGGGCCGCACCAGCCAGGTCGTGGACCCCAGCACCGGGGAGGCGTACGCGCTCGCGCCGGTGTCCGGGCCGGAAGACGTGGACGCGGCCCTGCGCAGTGCCGAGGCGGCCCGCGAGGCCTGGCGCGACGCCACCCCGGCGCAGCGCAGCCTCGCGCTGCTCAAGATCGCCGACGCCGTCGAGGAGCGGGCCGCCGACCTGGTGGAGGCCGAATGCCGGAACACCGGGAAGCCGGTCGCCATGACCCTGGCCGAGGAACTCCCCCCGTGCGTGGATGAGCTCCGCTTCTTCGCTGGCGCCGCGCGCATCCTGCAGGGGAGCGCGGCGGGGGAGTACATGGCCGGCCACACCTCGATGATCCGGCGTGAGCCGGTGGGGGTCTGCGCCCAGGTGACGCCCTGGAACTACCCGCTGATGATGGCGATCTGGAAGATCGCGCCGGCCCTGGCCGCGGGCAACACCGTGGTGCTCAAGCCCTCCGACACCACCCCCGTGTCCACGCTCATGCTGGCCGAGATCGCGGCCGCGCATCTGCCGCCCGGCGTGCTCAACGTGGTCTGCGGCGACGCCGGTACCGGCCAGGCGCTGGTCAGCCACGACATTCCGCAGATGGTGTCGATCACCGGGTCGGTCCGGGCCGGCATCGGTGTGGCCCTGGCCGCGGCGGCCGGGCTCAAGCGGGTCCACCTCGAGCTGGGCGGCAAGGCACCGGTCGTCGTCTTCGACGACGCGGACGTGGCGCGCGCCGCGCAGGGCATCGCCGGGGCCGGTTACTACAACGCGGGCCAGGACTGCACCGCGGCGACGCGGGTGCTGGCCGGCCCGCGGATTGCCGCCGACCTGACCGACGCCCTCGCCGAGCAGGCCCGCGGCACCAAGACCGGCGGCCTGGACGTGCCCGACGCCGACTACGGCCCGCTGAACAACGCGGCACAGCTGGCCCGGGTCGAGGGCTTCCTGCGCCGCGGCCCGGCGCACGCCGAGGTGGTCACCGGCGGCCGCCGTGCGGGGCAGCGGGGCTACTGCTTCGAGCCCACCGTGGTCAGCGGGCTGCGCCAGGACGACGAGATGATCCAGGAAGAGATCTTCGGCCCGGTGATCACCGTGCAGCAGTTCGGCGACGAGGACGAGGCGGTCCGCTGGGCCAACGGGGTCAAGTACGGCCTGGCCGCCAGCGTCTGGACCCGGGATCACGGGCGGGCGATGCGGCTGGCCCGGCTGCTGGACTTCGGGGCGGTCTGGATCAACACGCACATCCCGTTCGCGTCCGAGATGCCGCACGGCGGCTTCAAGCACTCGGGGTACGGCAAGGACCTGTCGATGTACGGGTTCGAGGACTACACCCGCATCAAGCACGTCATGAGTTATCTCGGCGGTTAGGCCTTCCTGTCACAGCCGTGTAACGGAATCCGTTGAGATCGCCATGTCCCGCGACTGATTCGGTTGATTTCGCAGTATACGTCTGCGAAGATCTGGACCACTTACCCCATCGGGTGCACTTTGACCTGGTTTGCGGGAGTATGTGTGGCCGGGCCCGGTGCAGTGCATGGCCGATTGCGGAAACGCCCAGGGCGGTGCCCTACGCCGGGCTCCGAGAAGAGGGATATGCGCTTCATATGACCGATACTGACGCGTCCGCGCAGGACATACCGGCGGCCGAGCCGGCCGCGATGGCCAGCGTGCCCGCCATCGGGCTCGACGGGGTGGCCAAGGAATTCCACTCCCGGGGCGAGGTGGTCGCCGCGGTCCGCGGCATCGACCTGGCCATCCGGGCGGGTGAGTTCTTCTCCATGCTCGGCCCCTCGGGGTGCGGCAAGACCACCACGATGCGCATGATCGCGGGCTTCGAGGAGCCGACCCGCGGCATCGTGCGGCTGGACGGCCGCGACGTCACCGCGGCCCCGCCCAACAAGCGCGACGTGAACATGGTGTTCCAGTCCTACGCGCTGTTCCCGCACATGAGCGTGTTCGAGAACGTGGCCTTCGGGCTGCGGCGCAAGAGCGTGCCCAGGGACCGGGTCACCCGCCAGGTCGGCGAGATGCTGGAGATCGTCGACCTGACCGGCCGCGAGCAGCGCCGCCCCCGGGAACTGTCCGGCGGCCAGCAGCAGCGTGTCGCGCTGGCCCGGGCGCTGGTCAACCACCCCAAGGCCCTGCTGCTGGACGAGCCGCTCGGGGCGCTGGACCTCAAGCTCCGGCAGGCCATGCAGGTCGAGCTCAAGCGCATCCAGCGGGAGGTCGGCATCACGTTCGTCTACGTGACCCACGACCAGAACGAGGCGCTCACCATGTCCGACCGCATCGCGGTGATGAACGACGGCGTGATCGAGCACCTGGGGCCGCCGCGGGAGATCTATGAGCACCCCGCGACGCGCTTCGTTGCGGGATTTATCGGGACGTCCAACCTGCTGACCGGGTCGCTGGCGAGGGTCACGGGCGGCCAGGGCGTCATCGAGGTCAGCCCGGACGAGCGGATCATCGTCCCGGCCGGGCGGTCCGCGCTGGAGGCTGGCCAGGAGATCGAGCTCACCGTGCGGCCGGAGAAGATCGAGCTCGCCGCCGGGCCGGGCCCGGCAGGCGGCTGCGCGGTGCGCGGCACGGTCACCGAGGTGGTCTACCTGGGCACCTCCACCAGTTTCTCGGTTCACACCACGACCGGGGCGGACGTCGTCGTCTTCCAGCAGAACTCAGCCTCGGCGGCCACCCCGGTCAGCCGGGGTGACGAGGTCTGGCTGACCTGGGATCCGCAGCATTCTTATCCGATTGGCTGACCGCCCGCGCCCGGCGTGCCCCCGCGCGGCCGGCCAGCGTGAGGCGTGGGACAGGAGGTACCGATGAACCAGCAGCACGGCAGTGACCCCGCCGGTGATCCGGCCAGGGCGGACGGCCCCGACCCGTCCCTGGTGCGCGGGCTGACCCAGCCCCGCCTCTCCCAGCAGGGCATGTCCCGGCGGCAGCTGCTGCGGGCGGCCGGCACCGGCGCGGGCGCGCTGGGCATCGGCGCGTTCCTGGCCGCCTGCGGGGTCAAGGGCGCGACAAGCAGCAGCGGGTCCGCCTCGGCCGGGGGGGTCGGCACCGCCGCGTGGTGGGCCAAGCAGAAGCTGCACCACACGGTCAACTTCGCCAACTGGCCGTACTACATCGACGTGCTCAAGGGCAAGCACCTGTCCCTGGAGCACTTCACCCAGACGACCGGGATCGCTGTCACCTACACCGAGCCGATCAACGACAACCTCCCGTTTTACGCCAAGATCCGGCCGTCGCTGACGGCCAAGCAGCCCACCGGCTACGACCTCATCGTGATGACGAACAGCAGCCCGCCGCTGGGTTACCTGATCGACTTCGGCTGGCTGGTCCCGCTGGACCGCAGCATGATGACGAACTTCGACAAGTACGCGGGCCCCCTGATCAAGAACCCGTCCTGGGACCCGGGCAACAAGCACACGATGGCCTGGCAGTCGGGCTGGACCGCGATCGGGTACAACTCCTCGGTCATCAAGGACCCCGGCACCAGCGTGGACCTCCTGTTCGACAAGAAGTACTCGGGCAAGATCGGCATGATGTCGGACCCGCAGGAGCTGGGCAGCATCGGGCTGCTGGCCATCGGGGTGGACCCGGCCACGTCGAAGGAATCCGACTGGGCCAAGGCGGCCAAGAAGCTGCAGCAGCAGAAGAGCGACGGGCTGGTCCGCTCCTACTACGACCAGAGCTACATCGACCACCTGAAGAACGGCGACATCGTCGTGTCGCAGGCGTGGTCCGGCGACATCTTCCAGGCCGACCTGAACAGCAAGTACCGCGACCTGAAGCTGATGATCCCCAGCGAGGGCGGCATGTTCTGGACCGACAACATGTGCATTCCCATGTACGCCCAGAACCCCAAGGACGCGATGACGCTGATGGACTTCTTCTACGACCCGCAGGTCCAGGCGCTGGTCGAGTACTACGACGACTACGTGTGCCCGGTGCCCGCGGCCAAGGAAGTCCTGCTCAACCCGAGTGGCTGGGCCAAGACGGCGCTGACCCAGATGGAGCCGGAGATCGGCCTGCCCACCTCCACCACCGCCAACGCCCCGACCGTGTTCCCGACCGCGGAGTACATCAAGAACTCGCGGAACTATTACCAGTACAAGAGCCAGGAAGAGCTGACCGCGTGGAACAACCTGTTCTTGCCGATCACCCAGGGCTCGTAGCCGGCCGCCGCCCCCGGCCCAGGCTCGGCAAGGCGCTCGCGCCGTACCTGCTGAGCCTGCCGGCCGGGCTGTGGCTGCTGGCGCTGTTCCTGGTCCCGCTGGCCGTGATGCTGTCGCTGTCCCTGCAGACGTGCAACACGGCCACCGGCGCGTGCGTGATGACCTGGCACTGGGGCGAGTTCGGCCAGCAGCTCAGCCTGTACCACACGCAGTTCGTCACGAGCGTCTACTTCGCGGGCGCGGCCACCGTCATCGACCTGATCGTGTCGTTCCCCATCGCTTACTGGATCGCGTTCCACGGCGGCAGCAGGAAGAACTTCTTCCTGCTCATGCTGCTGGTGCCGTTCTTCGTCTCGTTCGTGATCCGCACCGTGGTCTGGGAGTTCATCCTCTCCGACCAGGGCATCGTCCTGGGCACCCTGAAGAACGCGCACCTGCTGCCGCAGAACTTCCACGTGCTGGCCACCGGGTACGCCGTGGTGGCCGGGCTGGCCTACAACTACCTCCCGTTCACCGCGCTCCCGCTGTACGTGGCCATCGAGCGGATCGACAAGCGGGTGCTGGACGCGGCGTACGACCTGTACGCCACCCGGCGGCAGGCGTTCGCGAAGGTGATCCTGCCGCTCACCGTGCCCGGGCTGTTCGCCGCGTTCCTGCTGACCTTCATCCCGGCGCTGGGCGACTACGTCAACCAGCAGATCCTGGGCGGCACCAGCAACACGATGATCGGCACCGTCATCCAGAACGCCTTCCTGCAGAACCTCGACTACGCGGGCGGGTCCGCGCTGTCCGCCATCCTGATGGCGATCGCGCTGATCGGCATCTTCGCCTACGCCCGGCTGCTCGGCTCGCGGACCATCGAGGAGTACCTGTGACCGCGGCAGTCGAGGCGCGGGACGGCGGCGGCCCGTGACACGGCCGGTGCCGGCGGGCGCCCGCACCGCCGTCGCCGGTGGACCCGGTACATCCTGCCCGCCTACTCCTGGCTGATCATCGCGTACCTGGTCTTCCCGATCGCCGTGATGGTCCTGTACAGCTTCAACAAGGTCACGACCGGGCTGCCGCAGATCAGCTTCACCTGGAACGGGTTCACCACGCAGTGGTACCGGCAGTGGAACGCCATCCCGCAGCTGACCTCGTCGTTCTGGCTGTCCATCCGCCTCGCGCTGGCCAGCACGGTGCTGGCCACCATCATCGGCACGCTGCTGGCCCTGGCCCTGGCCCGCTACCGGCCGCCCCGGTTCCGCGGCAAGGGGTTCGTCGAGCAGGTCATGTTCCTCAACATCGCCGCCCCGGAGATCGTGCTGGGCGCCTCCTTGCTCGGCCTGTTCGTCACCATCAACCTGGCCCGCGGCTTCACCACCCTGCTGCTGGCGCACGTGGCGTTCAGCATCGCGTACGTCGCGATCACCGTGCGGGCCCGGATGTCCGGCTTCGACCTGTCGCTGGAGGAGGCCGCCCAGGACCTGGGGGCCAATGCCTGGGTCACCTTCCGCAAGATCACGCTGCCGCTGATTTTCCCCGGCGTCCTGGCCGGCGCGCTGATGGCCTTCGCCCTGTCCATCGACGACTTCGTCACGTCCAACTTCGTCAGCGGGGCCGCCGTGCCGTTCCCGGTCTGGGTGTACGGCGTCACCCGGATGGGCATCCCGCCGCAGGTCTTCGTGTTCGGGAGCGCCATCTTCGCGGTCGGTATCCTGTGCGCGCTGGCCAGCATCGTGGTAGCCAGGAGGCAGACCTGACCTGGCGGTGAGTGATGACTGACGAGGGACGTCACCATGATCCCGTGCTCACGCGCGGGCTGCTCCAGCCGCGCCGCCGGGACGTGCTGGGGGTGGGCGGCCTGGCCGCGGCCGGGCTGGCCCTGGCCGCGTGCAGCGGCGGCGGGAGCCCGTCACCCCGCGTGGTGCACGCGCAGAACACCGTGGCCAGGTTCTGGGCGGCCCAGAAGCGGCACGGGCACGTGAACTTCGCCAACTGGCCGCTGTACATCGACACCGGCCGCAAGACCCTGCAGGAGTTCACCGCCGCCACCGGGATCAGCGTCAGCTACTCCGAGGTCATCCAGAGCGCGCCGTCCTGGGTCGGCAAGGTGAGCCCGATCATCGCCGCGGGGGAGTCCATCGGGTACGACCTGATGGTGGTCACCAACGGGTTCTGGTTCTCCCAGCTGCTCACCGGTGAGGAGCTGATCCCGCTGGACCAGAGCATGCTGCCGAACTTCCACCGCTACGCGGCAGCCAAGTTCCAGCACCGCTCGTTCGACCCGGGGAACACCTACAGCATCCCGTGGGCGTCCGGCACCACCGGCATCGCCTGGAACCCGAAGTTCATCCAGACCCCGGTGACCAGCCTCCAGGAGCTGTGGAACCCCGCCTACAAGGGCCGGGTCGGGATGCTTGCGGACATCCAGGACCTGGGCAACTTCGGCCTGCTCAAGCTGGGCATCGCCCCGGAGGCGTCCACCCTGGCTGACTGGCAGGCGGCCGGGAAGGCGCTGACCCGCCAGCGCGACGCGGGCCTGGTCCGCGGCTACTACGGGCAGTCCTACATCGACGAGCTGACCAGCGGGAACACCTGGATCTCGATGGCCTGGTCCGGGGACATCTTCCAGCAGAACCTCAGCTCGGGAACGGACCTGAAGTTCGTCATCCCGGACGAGGGCGGCACGCTGTGGACCGACAACATGATGATCCCGCGGTACGCCCAGAACCCGGTGGACGCGATGATGCTGATGGACTGGTACTACCGGCCGGAGATCGCCGCCCAGCTGACCGAGTCGATCAACTACATCAGCGCCGTCCCGGCCGCCCGGCGGCTCATCGCCCGGGACGCGGCCAGGGCGGCGGGCGGCCCCCGGCAGCTGCTGCACGAGGTGGCCACCAGCGAGCTGGTCTGGCCCACCCCCCTGGACTTCCGGCGGCTGCACAGCTACCCGGACGTCAGCGGCAAGCTCCAGGCCAGTTACGAGGCGATCTTCAACCCCCTGATCCGGTCATGACGCAGCCCGGTGGGGCCGCGCTGCGGGACGCCCGGCCGGCCTGTTTCTGGCTGGACCGCCCGGACGCCCCGGACCCCGCCGCGCCGCTGCGCGAGGACACCACCGCCGACCTGGCCGTGGTGGGCGCGGGGTTCACCGGGCTGTGGACGGCGCTGCTGGCCAAGGAGCGGGACCCGTCCGCCGACGTGGTGCTGCTGGAGGGCCGGGCGGCGGGCTGGGCCGCCTCCGGCCGCAACGGCGGGTTCTGCTCGGCCAGCCTCACCCACGGGCTGGCCAACGGCCTGGAACGGTTCGGGCCGGAGATGCCCGTGCTCGAGCGGCTCGGCCGGGAGAACCTGGATGAGATCGCGGCCACCGTGACCCGGCACGGCATCGACTGCGGCTTCGAGCGCACCGGCGAGCTGGCCGTCGCGACCCAGCCCTGGCACCTGCCCGGCCTGTGGGACCACGCCGCCGCCGCGCGCCACCTGGCCGCCGTCTCCGGGGCGCCGGGCGCGCCGCCGCAGCTGCTGGACGCGGAGGCGGTACGGGCCGAGATCGCCTCGCCGGCCTTCTACGGCGGGCTGTGGGACCGGGACGGGTGTGCCCTCGTGGACCCGGCCCGCCTGGCCTGGGGGCTGCGCCGGGCCTGCCTGGAGGCGGGCGTGCGGATCTACGAGCAGACCCCGGTCGGCGCGATCGCGGCGGAGGGACCGGGCCTGCGGCTGTCTGCCCCGCACGGGAGCGTGCGCGCGCCGCGCGCCGCCCTGGGGACCGGCGCCTACGCTCCGCTGCTGCGCCGCCTGCGGCGGTACCTGGTGCCGGTCTACGACTACGCGATGATGACCGAGCCGCTGTCCGCCGCGCAGCGGGACAGTATCGGCTGGGAGCACCGGCAGGGTGTCGGTGACCTGGCCAACCAGTTCCACTACTACCGGCTCACCGGCGACGGCCGGATCCTGTGGGGCGGGTACGACGCGGTCTATTACAGCGGCGGCCTGATCACCGCCGGGCGCGATCAGCGGCCCGCGACCTTCACCCGGCTGGCCGCGCACTTCTTCGAGACGTTCCCGCAGCTCGAAGGGCTCCGGTTCACGCACACCTGGGGCGGCGTGATCGACACCTGCAGCCGGTTCTGCGTGTTCTTCGGCACCGCCCGCCGCGGGCGGGTGGCCTACGCCGCGGGCTACACGGGGCTGGGCGTGGGCGCCTCGCGGTTCGCCGGGAATGTGCTGCTCGACCTGCTCGGCGGGCAGCAGACCGAGCGGACCGCCCTGGGCATGGTGGGCGGCAGGCCGGTGCCGTTCCCGCCCGAGCCGCTGCGCTCCGCGGTGATCCAGCTGACCCGGGCGTCGCTGGCCCGCGCCGACCGCCGCGGGGGGCGCCGGGACCTGTGGCTGCGCACCCTCGACCGGCTGGGCCTGGGGTTTGACTCGTAGTTCAGCCTCACGCGGTAGGGTGTGCTGCTGCGGGACGAACCGGGGGATGCGCTCCGAAGGGTGGCAGTGATGGCAGGCGAATGGCTCGGCGCGCCGCTTCCCGCGGACGACGAGGAGCAGGTCGACTTCGACACCAGCGTGGCGCATATCGCCCGGGTGTACGACTACTGGCTGGGTGGCAAGGACAATTTCGAAGCCGACCGGCAGGCGGGGGAGGAGGCGCTGGCCGCCTACCCCGACCTGGTCTCCTCGGTGCGGGCCAACCGGGCGTTCCTGGCCCGCGGGGTGCGGTTCCTGGCCGCGGAGGCCGGGGTCCGCCAGTTCCTGGACATCGGCACCGGCATTCCCAGCGCCAACAACACCCATGAGGTGGCCCAGTCCATCGCGCCGGAAAGCCGCGTCATCTACGTGGACAACGACCCGATCGTGCTGGCCCACGCCCGCGCCCTGCTCGTCGGCCGGCCCGAGGGCACGACCGACTACCTCGACGCCGACCTGCGCGAGACCGAGAAGATCCTCGGCCACGCCCGGGGCCTGCTCGACTTCTCCCGGCCGGTCGCGGTCATGCTGGTCGCGGTGCTGCACCTGATAGGGCCCGAGGACTACCCGTACAGCATCGTGAGCCAGCTGATGGACGCGGTGCCGGCGGGCAGCTACCTGCTGCTGTCCCACGTGGCCTCGGACATCGAGCCGGAGAAGATGGCCGAGATGGGCAAGCGGCTCAACCGGCTGCTCGCCCAGAAGGGCTCTTACCGCAGCCAGGCCGAGGTCGCGGACTTCTTCGCCGGGCTCGAACTGGTCGAGCCCGGTGTCGTCCCCGTGCAGCACTGGCGGCAGGATTCCGACGTCGAGGGGGCCCGCCGGGCCGCCATGTGGGGCGGGGTCGCCCGCAAGAACGGCTGATCCGCCGCGTTGACGGGGCGGCCCGCCGGCTCGTACAGTCGTCTCATATATGAGATGCCGTATGCGAGTATGCGCGGGCGGAGGTTCCCGGTGAGCACCGCGATCGTCCCGCCCGCCCGCAGTTTCCTCAACGGTTCGGCCGGGGCGGCCCCCTCCCGCACCGAGGCCGTCCTGGATGCGATCAAGCACGCGATCCTGGCCGGTGAGCTGCGTCCCGGGCAGGGCCTCGTGGAGACCGAGCTGGCCCAGCTGCTCGGCGTGTCCAAGACCCCGGTCCGCGAGGCGCTGAAGACCCTCGCGGGAGCGGGCCTGGTCAGCATGAGCCCGTACCGGGGCGCCACCGTCCGGACCATCGACCCGGCCAGCGCGGCCGCCATCTACGACCTGCGGCTCCTGCTGGAGCCGGAAGGCGTCCGCCGCGCCGTCCGGGCGGGCGTGGATCAGGCCGGCCCCGCCGGGCAGGCCGGCCCGGCCGGATCTGCCGGGCCTGCCAGGCTGGCCGCCGGTCCCTGGGCGGCCGCCCAGGACGCGCTGGCCGCCTCGGACGCCGCCGCCGGCCAGGCCCAGCGCAGCCTGGCCAACCGGGAGTTCCACCGCGCCCTGTACCTGGCCTGCGGCAACGCCCTGCTGGTGAAGACCCTCGACGACCTGCGCGACCAGACCGCGCTGGTGTCCGTGCTCTCCTGGGAGCAGGGTGCGTCGTGGCAGCAGGAGGCGGCCGAGCACCGGGCCATCCTGGCCGCGGCACGCAGCGGCGCGGCCGACGAGGCCGCGGACCTGCTCCACGCGCACATCGCCGGTTTCGCGGGCCGGCATTTCCCCCCGCCCGTCCGCGGCGCCCCGGCTTCCGCCACCGAATGGAGTACCCATGCGCCTTGACCCTGCCGTCGCCGACGAGTTCCTGGAGATCCTGGCGACCGTCGCCGCTGTCCCGGTGACCCCGTTCGGCCCGGACGGCACCCCGGACTGGGACTGTCACGCGCGGCTCATCCACCGCCTGGTCGAGAACGGGGTCACCCTGGTCACCCCGAACGGCAACACCGGGGAGTTCTACACGCTGACCGCTGAGGAGACCCGGGCCGCCGCCGAGTCGGCCATCCGTGCCGTCCGGGGGCGGGCCGAGGTGCTGGCCGGCGTCGGCCACGACGTGCCGGCCGCCATCGGCTCCGCGACCCACGCCCGCGCGGCCGGGGCCCGCATGATCATGATTCACCAGCCGGTCAGCCCGTACCTCTCGGCCGACGGCTGGGTCGACTACAACGCGGCCATCGCCGAGGCCGTGCCCGACATGGGCGTCGTGCTGTACATCCGCGACGCGAAGATCACCGGCCGGCACATCCGCCGGCTCGGCAAGCAGTGCCCGAACGTCGTGGGCGTCAAGTACGGCGTGCGCGACATGGTGAGCTTCGCCGGCGTGGCGCGGGACGCGGGCCTGGCCCGGTTCACCTGGCTGGCGGGGCTGGCCGAGCTGACCGCGCCGGGCTGCTGGGCGTACGGGGCGCGCGGCTTCACCTCCGGGCTGGCTAACGTCGCGCCCCGCATCTCCGTCGGCATGCTGGAGGCGCTCCAGTCCGGTGATCACCCGGGGGCCCAGCGGCTCTGGGCTGAGTGCCGGGCGTTCGAGGAGCTGCGGGCCGCGGATTCGTCCGCGGACAACGTGAGCGTGGTCAAGGAAGCCCTGGCCCAGCTGGGGCTGGCCCGCCGGGACGTCCGCCCGCCCAGCCGCCTGCTGCCAGGCGAGATACGGGCCGAGATCGGCAAGATCCTGGCCGGCTGGGGCCTGGACAGCCTGGACGGCGGTCAGTGAGCCCCCCCGGCCCGGACGGCGCGGCCCGCCTCGCCCCCGGGCAGCTGCGCAGCTATGGCTGGTTCGGCGGGGACGGGATGCGCGCGTTCAGCCACGGCACCCGGATGCGCCAGCTTGGCGCCAGCCCCGAGGACTACCTGGGCAAGCCGATCATCGCGATCGTGAACACCTGGTCCGAGCTGAACCCCTGCCACATGCACCTGCGCGAGCGGGCCGAGCAGGTCAAGCGGGGCATCTGGGAGGCAGGCGGCTTCCCGGCCGAGTTCGGCGTGGCCTCACTGTCGGAGACGTTCCAGAAGCCGACCCCGATGCTGTACCGCAACCTGCTGGCCATGGACACCGAGGAACTGCTCAGGTCCTACCCGGCGGACGGCGCCGTGCTGATGGGCGGCTGCGACAAGACCACGCCCGCGCTGATCATGGGTGCGGCCAGCGCCGGGATCCCCGCCATCTACCTGCCCGCCGGGCCGATGCTGCGGGGCAGCTACCGCGGCTCCACCCTGGGCAGCGGCACCGACCTGTGGAAGTACTGGGACGACAAGCGGGCCGGCCTGATCGGCGACTGCGAGATGGCCGACCTGGCCTGCGGCATCGCCCGGTCGCCCGGCCACTGCATGACGATGGGCACGGCCTCCACCATGACGTCCGCGGCGGAGGCGCTGGGCATGACGCTGCCGGGGGCGGCGTCCATCCCCGCGGTCGATTCCGCGCACTACCGGATGGCCACCGCGACCGGCCGCCGGATCGTCGGCATGGCCTGGGAGAACCTCACCCCGGACCGGATCCTCACCGCCGAGGCGTTCGAGGACGCGGTGGCCACGGTGCTGGCCCTGGGCGGCTCCACCAACGCCGTGATCCATCTCATCGCGATGGCGGGCCGGTGCGGTGTGCCGCTGACCCTCCGCGACTTCGACGACATCTCGCGCCGGGTCCCGGTCCTGGCCAACATCCGGCCGGGCGGGAAATACCTGATGGAGGACTTCTACTACGCCGGGGGGCTGCCGGCGCTGCTGGCCAGGCTGGCCGCGGTGCCCGGCGCGCTGCACACGGGCCGGATCACGGTCACCGGCCGGCCGCTGGCCGACCAGCTGGCCGGGGCCGAGGTCTACAACGACGACGTCATCCGTGACCCGGGGACCGCGCTGTCCGCCGAGGCCGGCCTGGCCGTGCTGCGCGGCAACCTGGCCCCCGACGGGGCGGTGATCAAGCACATCGCGGCCGACCCGGCGCTGCTCAAGCACGCGGGCCCGGCGGTCGTGTTCGACAGCTACCACGAGATGCAGCGGCAGATCAACGACCCGGCCCTGGGCGTGACCGCCGATTCCGTGCTCGTGCTGCGGAACGCGGGCCCGCTCGGCGGGCCGGGCATGCCCGAGTACGGGATGCTCCCCATCCCGGACTACCTGCTGGCCCAGGGCGTGCGGGACATGGTCCGGATCTCCGACGCGCGGATGAGCGGTACCAGCTACGGCGCGTGCGTGCTGCACGTCGCGCCCGAATCGTACGTGGGCGGGCCGCTGGCGCTGGTCCGCACCGGCGACGTGATCACCCTGGACGTCGCGGAGCGGGCGCTGCGGGTCGAGGTGGAGGACGCCGAGCTGGCCCGGCGGCGCGCTGCCTGGCAGCCGCCGCCCCCCCGGTTCGAACGCGGGTACGGCGCGCTGTACGCGGAGCAGGTCACGCAGGCCGACCAGGGCTGCGATTTCGAGTTCCTCGCCCGCCCGGGCCGCAACCCCGAGCCCGACCCCCGCTGAGCCGGCCGCCCAGCCGTGAGCGCGTAGGGTCGACTGCCGTGCCGACCATACTCATCACCGGCGGATCCGGCCGGATCGGGACCATGCTGCGGCAGCGGCTGGCCCGGGCCGGCCGCGTCCTGCGCCTGCTCGACATCACCCCGCCCGCCTCTCCCGGGCCCGACGAGGAGGTGATCGTGGCGTCGGTCACCGACCTGGCCGCGATGACCAGCGCCTGCGCGGGGGCGGAGGCCGTGATCCACCTGGGCGGGCTATCCGGCGAGGGTCCCTGGGACAAGATCGTCGAGATCAACATCCAGGGCACCTACAGCGTGTTCGAGGCGGCCCGCCGGGCCGGCGTGCCCCGGGTCATCTTCGCCTCGTCCAACCATGCGGTCGGGTTCACCCCGCCCTCGGGGTTCCCCGTCCCGGACTACGCGTTTCCCGCTCCGGACACCTACTACGGGGTGTCCAAGGTCACCGGGGAGGCGCTGGCCTCGATGTACCACCACCGCTACGGCCTCGACGCGATCTGCCTGCGCATCCTGTCCTGCTTCGAGCGGCCGGCCAGCACCCGGATGCTGTCCACCTGGCTGTCCCCGGACGACGCCGGGCGGCTGTTCGAGGCGTGCCTGGCCGCGAGGCGGCCCGGCTTCCGGGTGGCTTTCGGCGTGTCGGCCAACACCCGCGGCGGCTGGGTCAGCCTGGACGAGGCCCGCGCCCTGGGCTACGAGCCGCGTGACGACGCGGAGGACTACGCAGCCGAGGTCATCGCGGCCCACGGCGAACCGGATCCCGGCGATCCGGTGCTCGCCTACCTGGGCGGGGAATTCACCCGGCCCGATTTCGACGCGGACCACCTGACCTAACAGCAGAGAACGGACGGTTCATGATCCAGGGATATGACCCGCGCACCGGCAAGCCGGCCGGGGAACCGGTCGCCGAGACCAGCGACGGCGCCGTGGACGCGGCCGCCCAGACGGCCGCCGCGGCCCGGCCCGGCTGGGAGGCCATGGGCCCGGCTGGCCGGGCGGCGGCGCTCCGGGCGGTGGCCGGCGCGCTGGATGCCCAGGGCGCGGAGCTGGCCGCGGTGGCGGACACCGAGACCGCGCTGGGCAGCACCCGGCTGACCGGCGAGGTGGCCCGCACCACCGGCCAGCTGCGGATGTTCGCGGACGTCCTCGAGGACGGCGGCTACCTGGACGTGATCACCAGCCCGCCCGCCCAGGGCGTGCCGGGCCTGCGGCGGATGGTCCGGCCCGTCGGCCCCGTCGCGGTCTTCTCGGCGTCGAACTTCCCGTTCGCGTTCTCAGTGGCGGGCGGCGACACCGCATCGGCGCTGGCGGCCGGCTGCCCGGTGGTCGTGAAGGCCCACGAAGGCCATCCGCAGACCTCGGTCGCGACCGCCCGCATCGTGGCGGACGCGCTGGCGCAGGCCGGGGCGCCGGACGGAACGTTCGCGGTGATCTTTGGCGTGCCCGCCGGGGTCAGGCTGCTCCGCCATCCGGCGATCGCGGCGGCCGGCTTTACCGGGTCGGCCCGGGGCGGGCTCGCGCTGCAGCAGATCTGCGCCGGGCGGGACGTCCCGATCCCGTTCTACGGCGAGCTGGGCTCGGTCAACCCGGCCGTGGTCCTGCCCGGCGCGGCCGCGGCCCGCGCGGCCGAGACCGCCACCGGCTACGCCGCGTCGCTCACCCTCGGGTCGGGGCAGTTCTGCACCAACCCCGGGCTGCTGTTCATCCCGGACGACGAGGGCCTGCGCGCGGCCATCGCCGGAGCGGTCGGGGACGCCGCGGGCGCGCCCATGCTGTCCGAGCGGATTCACGCGGCCTACGGCGAGGCGGCCGCAGCGCTGGCCGGCCACCCCGCGATCGCCCCGCTGGCCACCGGGCAGCCCGGCGAGGGCCCGTGGGCGGCGACCCCGCAGGCGTTCCTCACCAGCCTGGACGAGTTCGCGGCCGGGCTGCCGGAGCTGGCCGAGGAGCGGTTCGGGCCGGCCGGCCTGGTCATCACCTACCCGTCCGTGGACGCGCTGCTCCCGGTGCTGGCCCGCCTCGGCGGCAGCCTGGCCGGCAGCATCCACGCCGATCCGGGGTCCGCTGGCGACCTGGACGCCGCGGCGCCGGTGGCCGAGGTGTTCAGCCGCACCTCGGGCCGGGTGATCTGGAACGGCTGGCCCACCGGCGTGGCCGTGACCTGGGCGCAGCACCACGGCGGCCCGTTCCCTGCCACGACGAGCCCGCACTACACGTCGGTCGGCGCGACCGCCATCCGCCGCTGGCTGATCCCCGTCACCTACCAGGACTTCCCGGACGAGCTGCTGCCCGCGCCACTGCGCCGGTGATGGGGGCCCGGTGGGCGGAGCAGGATCAGTGAGGACCGGGGCCTACCTGTACCCCTGGGACGTGGACGGCGACCCGGCCGCCGCGGACCGCATCGCCGGGCTCGGGCTGACCGGGATCACGCTCGCCGCCGCCTACCACGCGGTCCGGGCGGTGACCCCGTTCCATCCGCGGCACCGCATCGTGACCCGGGACGCCGGGGTGTACTACCGGGCGGACCCCGCCCGCTGGGACGGCGTGCGGCTGCGGCCCCCCGCCTGGGACCCGGCCGCCGCGGGCCCGGCCGCGGCGGGCCGGGCCGGCTCGTTCGAGCGGGCCGCCGGCGCGCTGCGCGCCGCAGGCATCAGCGTCACCGCCTGGCTCGTCCTCACCCACAACTCCCGGCTCGCCGGGCCGGGGGAGTACTCGGTGCGCAACGCGTTCGGCGACGTGTACCCCTGGGCGCTGTGCGCCGCCTCGCCAGCCGTCCGCGAGTACGCGGCGGGGCTGGCGGCGGAGGTCGCCGCGCTTCCCGGGGTGGATGCGATCGAGCTGGAGGCGTGCGGCTGGTACGGCTTCGAGCACGGCAGCGCGCACGACAAGACGGGCAGCGTGGCGGGCCCGGCCGGCGCGGCCGGCGGCTGGCTCCTGTCGCTGTGCTTCTGCCCGGTGTGCTCCGGGGCTTACCGGTCAGCCGGGGCGGACCCGGCCAGGCTCGCGGCCCAGGTCCGCGGGGCCGCCGACGGGGGCCCCGCGCTGCCCGGCGACGAGGCCGTCCTGCTCGGCCAGGCCCGGGCCGCCGCCTCCGGCCGGCTGCTCACCGACGTGCTCACCGCGGCCCGTGCCGCGGCCCCGGGGCAGCCCGTCCTGGTGCACTCCGACCCCGATCCGCGCGCCACCGGCGCGAACCCGGGTTATGACCCGGCCGTGCTGTGCGGCCCGGGCGGCGCGGACGGCATCGTGCTGGCCTGCGGGAACCCGGCCACGGCGCCGGCCCTGGTCGCCCGCACCGCGGCGGTCACCCCGCGCGGCGCCCGGATCGCCGCCGTCCTGCAGGCCGTGGCCGGCCTGGGCGCCCGGCCGGAGACCCTGCCCGCCCAGGCCGCCGCGGTCCGCGCCGCCGGCGCCACCGAGCTGCGCCTCTACCACGCGGGCCTGGCCGCCGGGAGCGACCTCCAAGCCATCAGGAAGCTCTGCCAGGCGCCCCCCCGGCTGTAGCAGCGGCCGGCCTGGGACCCCGCCCGCCTGGCCAGGCCCGGCCCGGCCCTGCCCGGCCGGGCCAGCCACCCCGGAGCGTGACCGCCTAGCCGCCCGCGGCCGCAGCCGCCTGCTGGTAGAGGTGATGCACCGCAGGCCCGAAATAGCTGCTGTAGGAGATGTCGGGGGTGGCGCCGCCCTGCTGGTATCCGCCGATCACCCCGACGAGGATGCCGCTCCGTGTCCGCTGGTCGAAATCCGTGACCCAGGGGCTGCCGCTGGTGCCGTCGGTGTACCCGCCGCATGCGAACCGCAGCTGGGTGGCGGTCTGCCCCGAGGACCAGTTGAGGCACGTAATCGGAACATCAGCGCTGTTCGGGTATCCGGTCACCCGGACCAGGTACCGGTACGCCCTGTCAACGCCCAGCCGGTCAGCACCGAGAATGTCCTCGATGTTCCGCCCGTCGTGCGGCTCCAGCGCGACGAAGCCGACGTCCAGGTCAGGATCCGATGACCTGGCCCATTGCGGCGCGACCAGCAGCCGCTTGACCGCCCAGATGCCGAAGGGTGCCTGGCCGTCGTGATAGTCCGGCACGAAGACGATGTCTTTCCGGTACCCCTGGCCGTCACCGTTGTTGATGCAGTGGGCGGCAGTGATCAGCAGGTTCCGTCCCGGGCTGGACACCACGCTCGCGGTGCAGAAGTGATCGTCCCGGCCGTTCTGGAAGAACAGCGCGCCGACACGCAGTCCCAGCAGGGTGGCGTGCGCGTCCGGCGACTGGCCGGGTACCGGCAGCGGGCGCTGCGGCTGCCCGTAGAACGGCCTGGCCTCGATCAGCCGGTGCGGGGTCCAGAAGACGGTCAGCCCGCGGGGATGGCCTGCCGCCCCCAGGGGGGAACACGCGGCGACTGCGGCCACCGCGCCGGCCGCGGCCAGCGCCCCGAGCTTCACGATTGCCTTCATGTCATCCGCCCGCAACCTCTGGGTAGCGCGCTGACGTGCTCACCTGCACCTTATGCGGCTGCGGGGACCAGACGGCCCGAACCCCCGCCGTGACCCGTTAGGGGCCGTGGCCGGGCGGCCAGCGGGCCGCCCGGTGCCGGTCCCCGGCTACCTGGCCCGGTAGGCACGGTGGCGGGCCAGCTGGAACCGCAGCCAGGCGACGTTGTGCTCATCGTAATGGTGCCTGCAGTTCTCGCAGATGCTGCCGTGTCCCTCGAATCGGGAGCAGGTGCATTTGGTGCACGACCCCGTTCCGGCCCGCGCTGGCCCGCGCTTGGTACCCATAGCCATGGCGCTGCGGTTCCCCTCTCCCTGAACGGCCTGAGCGGGGGCCTGTGTCTCCCTGGTCTGCTCAGGTGATTCTCTGAATGGACGGCCGGCCGGGCGCGGTGGTTGTCAGGAATGGCGGCCGGCTTCCCGGGGGGTAAATCCCGCCTATCCCAGGCTGCCAGCAGCTCCGGGCGGATGAGGCATCCGCCGCGCGGTGAGCAGGGCGACGTGCAGCGACGTGCGTGACTCCGCCGAGTCGAGGCTGACCCCGAGGATCCGCTCGATGTGCCGCAGCCGCTCGTACAGGGTGGGCCGGGCCAGGTGGGCCCGGGCGGCGGCCTCTGCCTTGTTACCCCCGGCCGCCAGGTAAGCATCCAGCACGCTGACCAGGCCGGTGCCGTGCGCGGCATCGTAGTCGCGCAGCGGCCCCAGCTCACGGTCCACGAACGTCGCGAGCCTGGCGTCCTGCCCGAGCAGCGAGAGCAGGCCGCGCAGCCGCAGGTCGGACAGGCGGTAAAAGGGCCGTCCGTCCCGCGGTCCCGGGGCCTCCGCGGCGGCGTCCGCGACCTGCCGCGCCTCCAGCAGCGAGCGCCGGACCTCGCGGATGCCGCTGGCGGCCGCGCCCACCCCGATCACCGGCTCCCCGCCCGGCATGCCGTAGGGCCGCCTGGCCCGGCGGGCCAGCGCGCGCCGGGCCGCGGCGCACACCGGGGCCAGCACCTGCTCCGGATCGGCCCCCGCGCCGGCGGACAGGAGCGCGCCGGCCCGCAGGTCATCCAGGGAGCCGACCAGCGCGGGGATCCGCTCGGCGCGGCAGGCGTCCGCGAACGCCTCGGCCAGGTCCAGCACACGGGCCTGGGCCAGCAGGCCGGTGCCGCCCTCCGGTGACCTGATCACGGCGGTGATCAGCCGCCGGCCGGTGACCGGCACGCCCAGCGCCCGGCACCGGGCGGCCATCTCGTCGGGGTCAGCATCTGGCTGCCCCAGCAGGATGCTGATCAGGGTCCGGTGCGCCTGCCGTTCCAGGCTCTCCTGCTGCCGGGCCAGAAGCCGCCCCAGCGCGAGCGTGGTGGCCGCCCGCTCCACCAGGGCGGTGTCCGCCGGGGCGGGCGGCCCGCCGCAGACCAGGATGACCCGCCCCCAGTCCTCGCCGCGCGCGCCCACGGCGGTGACCAGCCAGCCCGGGCCGGGGTGGTAGGCGGTGCGGGGCGAGGCCGGCACCGAGGCGGAGCGGGTCCCGAACCCGGCCAGCAGGGCGGCCGGATCGGCCCCGGCAGGCTCGCAGGCGAGCACGTGATGGGACAGGTCTTCCAGGATCAGCGGCCTGCCTGCCAGCAGCGCGGCCTCCCGGAGGATGTCAGCGGGCCCGGCGCCGGCCACGGCCAGGTCGGTGAACACCTCGTGCAGCCGGGCCGAGGCCCGCAGCTGCTCCAGCTGGTCGTCGATGATCAGGCCGTGCACCGCCTCGGTGATCTCGATGAACGGGACCTCGCGGGTGAACACGATCAGCGGCAGGCCGTGCTCCCCGGCGGCCGTGATCAGCGCGGCGGGCAGGCTGCCGGTGTACTTGCGGCCCAGCTCGACCGCGAGGGCGCTCACCCCCACCCCGGCCAGCCCGGCCACGTAGGCACCGAGCAGCGGCTCCTCGTCCGGCAGCGCTATCCCGGTGGTGAGGACCAGTTCGCCGCCGCGCAGCAGCCGGGCCGCGTCGGCGAACTCGATCGCGTGGACCCAGCGGACCGGCGCGCCCAGCCCGCGGGACCCCGCCACCACCCGGGGGTCCCCCCGCTGCACCACGTCCAGCCGCAGCACCTCCGCCACCGTGGGCACCCGCCACCTCCTCCTGCCGCCCGCCGCCCCGCGCGCCCTCACGGCTTTTCCCGCGTTCCGCTCCCCGATAACGGACATATCGCCCGCCCGGACGCATCGCGCACGGGAAGAGTCGCGGCCGCCTGATGCCACCAGGGTACGGACGGCTGATCATAGTGTCAGGATCAGGGGGCGATTGGTGACACTGTGTCGGAGGCGGGGCGGGGGTCCCTCGGCCAGACTGGGGGGATGTCGGAACTCCTTGAGCGGCACCGCCGCGTCCTCCCCAACTGGGCCGCCCTCTACTACGACCAGCCGCTGGAACTCACCAGCGGCAGCGGCAGCCGCGTCACCGACGCCGGCGGCCGCAGCTACCTGGACTTCTTCTGCGGGATCCTGACCAACATGCTGGGCTACGACGTACCCGAGGTCCGCGAGGCGGTCCAGCGCCAGCTCGATACCGGCGTGGTGCACACGTCCACCCTGTACCTGATCCGCAACCAGGTGGAGCTGGCCGAGAAGCTGGCCCGGCTGTCCGGCATCGAGAACGCCAAGGTGTTCTTCACCAACTCCGGCACCGAGGCCAACGAGACCGCGCTGATGCTGGCCACCGCGGCCCGCCGGTCCAACCAGGTGCTCGCGCTGCGCAACAGCTACCACGGCCGGTCCTTCGGGGCGGTCGCCATCACCGGCAATGGCGCGTGGAAGAGCTCGCCCCTGGCCCCGTTCGCCGTGCACTACCTGCACGGCACCGACCGGCAGCTGCCCGCTTTCGCCGGGCTGGGCGACGCCGACTACACCGCCGCGTGCGTCCAGGACCTGCGGCACGTGCTGGCCACCGCGACCGCGGGGGATGTGGCCTGCCTGATCGCCGAGCCAGTGCAGGGCGTCGGCGGGTTCACCATGCCTCCCGACGGGCTGCTGGGTGAGTACGCCGCCGTGCTCCGGGAGCGCGGTGCGCTGCTGATCTCGGATGAGGTGCAGACGGCGTGGGGCCGCACCGGCGAGCACTTCTGGGGCATCGGCGCGCACGGCGTGACGCCCGACATCATCACGTTCGCCAAGGGCCTCGGCAACGGGTTCGCCATCGGTGGCGTGATCGCCCGGGGTGAGCTGATGGACGGGCTGCCCGGGAACGGCATCTCGACCTTCGGCGGCAACCCGCTGTCCACCGCCGCCGCCAACGCCACCCTCGACTACGTGCTCTCCCACGACCTGCAGCGCAACGCCGCCGAGCTCGGCAGCATGATCATCAGCGGGCTGCGCGAGGCGGCGGAGCCGCTGGCCGCGGTGGCTGAGGTCCGCGGCAAGGGCCTGATGTTCGCCGTCAACCTGGTCGACCCGGCGACCGGCGCGCCCAGCCCGGCGCTGGCCACCCGGATGCTGGAGGAGACCCGTGAGCGCGGCCTGCTCATCGGCAAGGGCGGCCTGTACGGGCACACGCTGCGGATGGCCCCGCCGATGAACCTGTCCGAGGCCGATGCCAAGGAGGGCCTGGGCATCCTGGCTGACGCCCTGCGCGCGGTGAATGAGGAGGACACCAAGTGACGGGCGCCAAGCACATCAGCCACTGGATCGGCGGGCAGCGCTGGGACGGCGTGGCCGAGCGGCACGGCGACATCTACGACCCCGCCACCGGCGAGGTGACCGGGACCGTCGACTTCGCGTCGGCCGCGGTGGTGGATGACGCGGTCGCCGCGGCGGCCAAGGCCTTCCCCGGATGGCGGGCCGCGTCGCTGGCCAGGCGGGCCGGCGTGCTGTTCGCGTTCCGCGAGCTGCTCGCCAAGCGCACCGATGAGCTGGCCGCGCTGATCAGCGCCGAGCACGGCAAGGTGGCCGGTGACGCGGCCGGCGAGGTGGCCCGGGGACTGGAGGTCGTTGAGTTCGCCTGCGGGATCCCGCACCTGCTCAAGGGTGGTTTTTCCGAGAACGTTTCGACCGGCGTCGATGCCTATTCGATCCGTCAGCCGCTGGGCGTGGTCGCCGGCATCACCCCGTTCAACTTCCCCGCCATGGTGCCGATGTGGATGTTTCCCCTCGCCATCGCCTGCGGCAACGCCTTCGTGCTCAAGCCCTCGGAGAAAGACCCGTCGGCGTCGCTGCTGCTGGCCCGGCTGTGGGCCGAGGCGGGCCTGCCTGAGGGCGTGTTCAACGTGGTCCAGGGCGACAAGGAAGCCGTGGACTCCCTGCTCAGGCACCCCGACGTCCGGGCGGTGAGCTTCGTCGGGTCCACCCCGATCGCCCGCTACGTCTACGAGACCGGGACGGCGGCGGGCAAGCGCGTCCAGGCCCTGGGCGGCGCCAAGAACCACATGGTCGTGCTGCCGGACGCGGACCTCGACCTGGCCGCGGACGCCGCGGTGTCCGCGGGGTTCGGCTCCGCGGGGGAGCGCTGCATGGCCGTGTCCGTGCTGGTGGCGGTCGGCTCGGCCGGTGACGAACTGGTCGCCAAGATCACTGAGCGGGTGGCGCGGCTGCGGGTGGGGCCAGGTACCGATGAGCGCTCGGAAATGGGCCCGCTGGTCACCGGGGCGCACCGGGACAAGGTCGCGTCGTACCTCGATTCCGGGGTCCGGGAGGGCGCGACGCTGGCCGTGGACGGGCGGGTGCATCCGGTCATCGGCGGCAGCGGGGGCGGGTTCTGGCTCGGGCCCAGCGTGCTCGACCACGTGACCCCGTCAATGGGCTGCTACACCGACGAGATCTTCGGCCCGGTGCTTTCTGTCGTGCGCGCCTCCAGCTACGCCGATGCGGTCCGGCTGGTCAGCGAGAACCCGTACGGCAACGGGACCGCGATCTTCACCAACGACGGGGGCGCGGCCCGCCGCTTCGTGTTCGACGTCGAGGCCGGCATGGTCGGGGTGAACGTCCCCATCCCGGTGCCGATGGCGTATTACTCGTTCGGCGGCTGGAAGGCGTCGCTGTTCGGGGACACCCACGTCCATGGCACCGAGGGCGTGCACTTCTACACCAGGGGGAAGGCGGTCACGTCGCGCTGGCTTGACCCGAGCCATGGCGGCGTGAGCCTGGGGTTCCCGGTCAATAAGTAGCCCGCCGGCTACCCCACCGCTGGCTGGGCTGAACGCGCAGGCCCGCTGCGCCAGTTGCTGGCCGGGCTGCGCATGTCCTGCGGGCCGGGGGTACAAGGCACAGCATGACCGTTCTGGTGGGGACCTCGGGGTGGCAGTACCGGGACTGGCGCGGGGGGCTGTATCCGGAGGGCGTGCCGCAGAAGCGGTGGCTGGAGCATTACGGCACGCGGTACATGACGGTGGAGAACAACGGCACGTTTTACCGGTTGCCGGCGCGGGAGACGTTCGAGGGGTGGCGGCGGCGGACGCCCGGGGACTTCGTGATGGCGGTCAAGGGGAGCCGGTACCTGACTCATGTGCGCAGGCTGCGGGATCCGGCTGAGCCGGTGGCGCGGCTGCTCGGGGCAGCGTCTGGTCTCGGGCCTAAACTGGGGCCGATCCTGCTGCAGCTGCCGCCGACGATGACCGCCGAGCCCGGGCTGCTGGATGCGTGCCTGAAGGAGTTCCGGGAGGCCTGGCCCGCGGTCCGGGGGGACGGGCCGGAGGTGCTGCGCATCGCGGTCGAGCCGCGGCACGAGACGTGGTGGACCGACGGGGTGCGGGGGATCCTGGCTGAGCATGATGCTGCCCTCTGCTGGGCGGACCGGCTCGGGCGGCCGGTCACTCCGCTGTGGCGGACGGCCGGCTGGGGGTTCCTGCGCTTCCACGAGGGTGCCGCGGACCCATGGCCCCGCTACGGGGAGGACGCCCTGCGGTCCTGGGTGGGCCGGATCAGGGAGGCCCGCCTGACCCGGGCCGACGTGTACGTCTACTTCAACAACGACCCGGGCGGCGCTGCCGTCGTGAACTCCGCCGAGTTCGCGGCGCTGGCCCGGCGGGCCGGGCTGGCGCCGACCCGCACTCCCGGGGTCGGTGAGGTCGCCCTGACCCCGCCGTTACCGACGTGGTGATCCGCGGGTGCGGTGCTGGCGGGCGTGAAGACGCCCGCCGGCACCGCTGAGCGGCCAGCCCGCCAGTGGTCAGCCCGCGTAGCGGCTGAACACGGGAAGGTAGGCGCCGGACTGCCCGGCCGCGGTGGGGTGGTAGGACTCGGTGACGTCCAGGAAGTTGACCGCGTGCAGCCAGCTGGCGGAGTCGCAGATCTCGTGGCCGCTGAAGGCCCCGCGCACGTCGGCGAACACATCACCATGCCGCGCCGCGGCCGCCTGGATCTGGCTGTCCAGCTGGTCGGCGCCCTGGTTGAGGTCGGTCCGGTCGGTGGTGCTCAGGCCGATGCAGGACGAGGATCTCGACAGGTCATAGAGCTCCGGGTAGTCCAGGACGACGACCCGGGCGTTCGGCGCGCCGGCGTGGATGGCGCTGAGCACCGAGTCGAGCTCACCCGGCAGCTGCGTGGCCGCCAGGGACTCGGCGTGCTGCACGGCGCTCACGCAGCTGCTGGTGGGCAGCAGCACGCAGGTTTCCATCACCGAGGCGAAGCCGACGTCGTTGCCGCCGACCGTGATCGACACCAGCGTGGTCGCGGGACTGAGCGCGCCGAGCTGGGAGCTGAGCACGGTGGCCGTGGTCGCACCGGAGCAGGTCTCGGACACGTACGAGGCGGGCTGGTTGGCGGCGTCCCACAGGGCCGGGTAGGCCTGGGTGCTCTGGTCACACGACCCGCTGGAGCCGATGTAGCTCCCGGCGCCGACGCCGGAGGAGTAGGAGTCGCCGAGCGCCACATAGCTGACGGCGGACTGGGCGCTGGCCGCGGCGGGGGCCAGGACAGGCAGCGCCGCCGCGGCGAGCGCGGCGGCGCCGGTCAGCAGGGCGAGGACGGCGGAGCGGGGGCGGGGGGATCGGTGCGGCACAGGTCCTCCTTGACGGCGCCAATGGTGATCTACTCACCAGTAACCCCGGGGCCAGGCCGCGTCAAGGCCCGGGTGGGTTCAGTGGGCGGTCAGGTGAATCACGCCGACGTCAGACAATCCGTCCAGTGCCAGCTGCACCGCGAGCGCGGCGAGCAGGAAGCCGAACACTTTCTCGGTGACCAGCATCCGGCTTGCGTCCAGGTGGCTGCTCACGCGGACGGCCCAGCGGAACACGGCGACGTCCAGCGCGAGGATCACGATGAGCACGCCGACGACCACCGCGACCACGGCGACCGAGCTGGCTTCAGCTGAGGCGGTGACCAGCACGACGATGCCGGCCGGGTTGAGCAGATAGGGGATGGCCAGCGGGAAGACAGCGGCTTTCATCGGGTCCCCGACGTCGCCCGGATGGCGGCCGCCGTTTCCTTCGGGCTGGCCCAGCACCATGGTGACGGCGATGATGAGCAGGATGATCCCGCTGGCGATACCAAGCGCGCCCGGCGAGAAATGCAGCAGCCTGGTCAGCAGGCCGCCCAGGATCAGCAGGAGCACGGCGACCGTGGCCGCCGTGGTCAGCATCTTGCGCACGACTTGGCGCTTGGTGGCCTCCGGCATCCCCTGGGTCGCGTCGAGAAAGGGCACCAGCGCGATTTTCGGTCCGACGCCGATCAGCAGCAGCAGGAAGATGTCGATGACGAAGGCGGCGTCCAGCGATTCGAGTTCCATGCGGCTCCGGTATGTTTCAGGCCCGGTGCGCCCGGGCCCCAGCAGCCAGCCAGGCGCCGATGACCGCCACGTCGTGGCGGCTGCTCACGTCATTCCCGGCTTGACCGGGGTCAGAGCGCGGCGAACGCGTCCTCCAGGATGGACAGGCCCTCTTCGAGCAGCGGTTCCCCGATCACCAGCGGGGGCAGGAACCGCAGCACGTTCCCGAACGTCCCGCAGGTGAGCACGACCAGGCCTGCGGCGTGGCAGGCCCTGGCCACCCGCGCCGCGGTGTCCGCGGCGGGCTCGAGTGTGCCCGGGCGGACCAGCTCGATGGCGATCATCGCACCCCGGCCGCGCACGTCGCCGATCACCGGGTAGGCCTCGGCGAGCTTGTGCAGCCGGGGCAGCATGATCTCCCCGATCCGGCGGGCCCGGCCGGGCAGGTCCTCGGCAGCCATGGTCTCGATGGCTCCCAGCGCGGCCGCGCAGGCCACCGGGTTCCCGCCGTAGGTGCCGCCGAGACCGCCCACGTGCACCGAATCCATGATCTCGGCCCGGCCGGTGACCGCGGCCAGCGGCATCCCGCCCGCGATTCCCTTGGCCGTGGTGACCAGGTCGGGCACGACGCCCTCGTGGTCGCAGGCGAACCAGTCGCCGGTCCGGCAGAAACCGGTCTGGATCTCGTCGGCGATCAGCAGGATCCCGTGTTCGCGGCAGAACTCCGCCAGCCCGGGCAGGAAGCCGTCCGGCGGCACGATGAACCCGCCCTCGCCCTGGATCGGCTCGATGAGCACCGCGGCCACGTTGTCCTCGCCCACCTGGGTGTGGATCAGCCCGGTGATCACGTCGAGCGCGTTCGCGGCGCACGCGCCCGGGCCTCCCGGCCAGCGCAGCGGGTACGCCATCGGCATCCGGTAGATCTCCCCGGCGAACGGCCCGAACTTGTCCTTGTACGGCATGTTCTTGGCGGTCAGCGCCATGGTCAGGTTGGTCCGGCCGTGGTAGGCGTGGTCGAACGCGATGACCGCCGGGCGGCCGGTGGCATGCCGGGCGATCTTGACGGCGTTCTCCACCGCCTCCGCCCCGGAGTTCAGCAGCGCGGAGCGCTTCTCGTGGTCACCGGGAGTGCGGCGGGCGAGTTCCTCGCAGACCGACACGTACTCCTCATAGGGGGTAACCATGAAGCAGGTGTGGATGAAGCGGTCGGCTTGCTCGCGGATGGCGGCCGAGACGCGGGGGGCGCTGTTGCCCACCGACGTCACGGCGATCCCGGAGCCGAAGTCGATCAGGGAGTTCCCGTCCACGTCGATGAGCACGCCGCCGCCGGCAGCGCTGATGAACACCGGGAGGACATGGCTGACCCCGCGGGCCACGCTGGCCTCGCGGCGGGCCAGCAGCTCGCGTGAGCACGGGCCGGGGATCTCGGTGACGAGGCGGCGCACCTGGGCCAGGCCAGGCCCGCCCGGAAGAGGCGATTGCACGGTCATACAACTGACCATAGGCCACGAAGCCCCCGCTGCCGGCAGCGGATTGTCCTGCGCGGGGATCAGGCCGCCGGCGGGATGGACGTCACGGTGGCGAACGCGTGCCCGGAACGGTCGCGCAGGCTCAGCCGGGCCAGCGTGCTGCCGGCCGGCAGGGCCAGGGCTATGTAGCTGCGGCCGCCCACCGTGACCGGGGTGATCCGCGCGGACGTGCCGCTGGACAGGGTCGCCGTCACGGTGGCGGCCCGCGGGCTGACCAGGCCGGCGTATCCGGCCAGGCCCGCCCGGCCGAGAAGAGCAGCGGGCGCAGCACGGCCGTGGCGGGCGGCAGCCCGATCGGCTGGCAGGCGCCGCTGCTGCTGTAGCTGCCGGCCCCGGACAATGACCCGGCGAAGCACTCGCCCGCGGCGCCCAGTGACACCGTCACCTGCCACCGCCCGGCCGCTCCGCGGCGGGCTCCTGCCTGGCCGGAACCGGCACCTCCCGAGCCGATCACCCCGGACGGCCGCCTGAGCAGGCCGCGCCCTGGAACAGGCTGGCCGGCAGGATCTCCCGTGCGGTCGACGCGAACGGGCCGCCGGAGTCGGCAGTGATCCGGGCCACCCCCGACACCGGGTAAGCGAAGCCGGCCAGGTGCAGTTGCTGGCCACACGCGCGCAGGGGCACCGGATGCACGGTCAGCGTGGTCCTGTTGCGGAAGACCGCGGTAAGGCGGGTTACCGCCGGTGCGACCTGCAGGGCCGCATAGCCGGCGCCCGGGGAGGCCGGGCGCGTGATCCAGGATCGCGGTGCTGATGATGGCCTGGCTGACAGGGGCCGCGCCCGGCAGCAGCAAGCCGTCGGTGCCGTTGAGCATGACCGCGGGCAGGCAGCGGGGTGCTGGCGCGCGCGGGAATGCGCGGGGGCGCCCCCGGTCCGGGCGGCCCCGGCCGCGGGCCGGGCGGCCGGGTTCCCGGGCTGGGCGGACACCGCGATGGCGACGGCGGCCGCCCCGGCCATCAGCGCCGCCGACGCCGCCGCGGCCCTGCGCCGGGCCCGGATCGAGCGGCGGGGGCGCAGCACCGCGCCGACCGGCGCAGCCGGGGCCGGCACGGCATCCAGGTCCTCGTGCAGCCGCCGGCTCAGGGCCTGCTCATCGAGGATGCTCACTGGCTTCCTGCTCCGTTCCGCCGTGTGCCCTGTTCCCGGGTGCCCGGTCCCCGGGGGCCCGCTCCGGGGTCCGCCGGGGGCCGTCATGATGCTCCCCGCTCCGCTACCCCGTCCGCCAGCGCTGCGCTGCCGCGCAGTTTGGCCAGCGCGCGCGAGGCCTGGCTGCGTACCGTGCCCTCGGCGCAGCCGAGCGTGGCGGCGACCTGGGCATCACTGAGGTCTTCCCAGTACCGCAGCACCACGATCGCCCGCTGCCGGGCCGGCAGCTTACGCAGCGCCGACAGCAGCACCGAGCGAGCGGCCATGAACTGGCCGAACTCTTCCCGTGAGGTCGTCTGTACCGCATCAGTCGCCGCATCCAGAATGGCCGCCTCCCGAGTCACATCACATACGAGAACCGATTGCCTACGCAGCGTTGCATCCTGGTCCGGGATTTCCCGGGAACCCCGGGGGGTGCCGGCCGCTAGGGTGGGCCAGGCAGGAAGCCGACGACCCGCGCACTCTCGCAGGAGCAGGCGGTGCATACTTCCCACGGGCTCTTCGACGCGGTGTTCGGCCGTGGTGCCGTAGACGCCTCCGACCAGGCCTGGCTCCAGGCGATGCTGGATACCGAGGCTGCGCTGGCCCGGGCGCTCGAGCAGGCCGGGATAGCCGCGCCGGGAGCGGGCGCGGCGGTCACGGCCGCGGCCCGGGCGGAGGCGTTCGACGCTGCTGACCTCGGCCGCCAGGCCGCGCTGACCGGCAACCCGGTACCCGGGCTGGTCCGGGCGCTGAGCCGGATGCTGCCCCCCGGCCCCGCCGGGGCGGTGCACCAGGGCGCGACCAGCCAGGACATCATCGACACCGCGGCGATGCTGCTCGCCCGGCAGTCACTCGGGGTGATCTCGGACGACCTGGCCGCGGCGGCCGCCGCGGCGGCCCGCCTGGCGGCCACGCACCGGGACACCATCATGATCGGCCGCACCCTGCTCCAGCAGGCCGTCCCGGTCACGTTCGGGCTGGTCGCAGCGGGCTGGCTAACCGGCCTGGATGAAGCCACGGCCGCGGTGGACCGGGTCGCGGCCGCCCGTCTCGCGGTCCAGTTCGGCGGGGCCGCGGGCACCCTGTCCGGTCTCGGTGACCGCGGCCCCGAAGTCGCGGCGCTGCTGGCCACCGAGCTCGGCCTGCAGGCCCCCGCCCTGCCGTGGCACACCGACCGGCTCCGGATCACCGAGATCGCCGGGGCCTGCGCCGGTGCGTCCGGGGTGCTCGGCAAGATCGCGCGTGACGTCACCCTGCTCGCCCAGTCCGAGGTGGGCGAGGTCCTCGAGGGTGACGGGGGCGGGGGGCGGGGAGGATCGTCCGCCATGCCGCACAAGCGGAACCCGGTCGCTTCCATCGCCGTCCTCGGCTGCACCCGGCAGGTCCCCGGGCTCCTCGCCACCCTGGCCGCCGCCGCGGAGCAGGAGCATCAGCGGGCCGCAGGGGCCTGGCACGCGGAATGGGAGCCGCTGGCCAGCCTGTTCCGGCTCACCGGCTCAGCCGCGTCCTGGGCCGCAGAGCTGCTCGGCCGGCCTGGAACCCGATCCGGGCCGGATGCGGCGCAACCTTGACGCCGCCGGCGGCTTCCCGATGGCCGAGCGCGTCGCGGCGCTGCTCACGCCCGCGCTGGGCCGCACCGCCGCCCACGACCTGGTGGCCGGCTCCAGCGCGGCCGCCGTGGCGGAGGGCCGGACGCTGGGGGAGACGCTGCTGGACCGCCTGGACGCCAGCCAGCTCGCCGAGGCCGGGGTCACGCCGGAGCAGGTCACCGCGGTCCTGGACCCGGCGGGTTACCTGGGCGCGGCCACGGGGTTCGTGGACGCGGCCCTGACCGCGCACGCCAGGGCGGCCGGCTAGGTCCCGGGCGGCGGGAGCGGCCCGGTCCGGGCCGGTCACGACGGCCGGGCCGGGAGTGGGTAACCTACCTGGCCGACAACGGAGTCGCTGCCCGCAGCCGTGAAAGGCGGAACCATGGATGATGCTGAGCGTGCCGCGGCGGGAATGACGGTCCGCCGTGAGGTCCTGGGCGACGGTCACGTGGACCGGGCGGTAGCTGCGACCACGCCGCTCACCGCGCCGTTCCAGGACTTCATCACCCGCTACGCGTGGGGGGAGATCTGGTCGCGGCCGGGGCTGTCCCGCGCCGAGCGGAGCATGATCACGCTCACCGCGCTCGTCGTGCTCCGCCAGGACGAGGAACTGGCCATGCACCTGCGGGCGGCGCTGCGCAACGGCCTGACCCCCGACCAGATCGGCGAGGTGCTGCTGCACACGGCCGTGTACGCCGGGGTCCCCGCGGCCAACCGCGCGTTCGCGATCGCCCGGCAGGTGCTGGCGGCGGAGGCCGGGTGAGACGGTCGCGGTGCCCCGGGCCGCCCAGGCGGTAATGTCCGTATGACGAACGACTGTACTTATCGCGACCACATGGTCATGATGGTGTCGGGCCCGCGCAGGCGTTCGCGCGGGGCAAGCCCGCTGGACCGGGGTTTGCTGTACGGGTGGCTGCTTGCTGGGCAGGAGGATATGGCGGAGATCGTTTCATTGGCCGATGCCGTCGCGCGGGCCGTCAACGACGGGGATTCGGTCGCGATGGAAGGGTTCACCCACCTCATCCCGTTCGCGGCCGGACGCGAGGTGATCCGGCAGCGGCGGCGTGATCTGACCCTCATCCGGATGACGCCGGACGTACTGTACGACCAGCTCATCGGGGCGGGCTGCGCGAGCCGGCTCATCTTCTCCTGGGGCGGCAACCCGGGGGTGGGCTCCCTGCACCGGTTCCGCGACGCGGTGGAACATGCCTGGCCGGGACCGCTCCAGCTGGAAGAGCACAGCCACGCGGGAATGGCGAACCGCTACGTGGCGGGCGCGTCGGGGGTGCCGTTCGCAATCCTGCGCGGCTACAGCGGTACCGGCCTCGAGAGCTTGCCCGGCCTGGACGGGCAGCCTGCCATCCGGTCGGTGACCTGCCCGTTCACCGGCGAGCGGCTGACGGCCGTGGCCGCGCTGAACCCGGACGTGGCGATCATCCACGCCCAGCGGGCCGACCAGGCCGGGAACGTCCAGCTGTGGGGGATCACCGGCGTGCAGAAGGAAGCCGTGCTGTGCGCCCGGCGGTCGATCGTCACGGTCGAGGAGATCGTGGCGGACCTGCGGCCCCAGCCAGGGGCGGTCGTGCTGCCGTCCTGGGTCGTCGATTTCGTGGCCCAGGCGCCCGGTGGTTCGCATCCCTCCTACGCGCTGGGGTACTCAGCCCGGGACAACGACTACTACCAGGCGTGGGACGCGATCAGCCGGGACCGGGACCGGTTCAGCCGGTGGCTGGCCGAGGAGGTCTACGGGGAGACCGGGTCGCTGGCCGGTGCCGGGGGCGGCGAGGGAGGATGCGGGGCATGAACCCGACCGGGCGCGGCCATGCCGGCGGCGAAGGCCCCAGCGGCCTTCAGCGCCGATGAGATGATGACGGCCTGCGCGGCCCGTTCCCTGCGCGACGGCATGACCTGTTTCGTGGGCATCGGGCTGCCCAGCGCCGCGGCGAATCTGGCCCGGGCCACGCACGCGCCGGACCTCGTGCTCATCTACGAGTCGGGCACGATCGGGGCCAGGCCGGACCGGCTGCCGCTGTCGATCGGTGACGGGATCCTCGCCGAGACCGCCGGGGCAGTCGTGAGCGTGCCGGAGATCTTCAACTACTGGCTGCAGCCCGGCCGGATCGGGATCGGCTTCCTGGGCGCCGCCCAGATCGACAGGTTCGGCAACATCAACACCACGGTCGTCGGGCCCCGATTACGCCCGGCCCGCGGTCCGGCTGCCCGGGGCCGGGGGTGCCCCGGAGATCGCCGCCTCGTGCCGCGAGGTGATCGTGGTCGTCCGGCAGAACCGCCGGTCGTTCGTGGAGCGGGTCGACTTCGTCACCTCGGTCGGGTTCGGGGACGGGGCCGGGTACCGGGAGCGCCTGGGGCTGGCCGGCGCCGGCCCCCGGAAGGTCATCACCGACCTGGGCATCCTCGAACCGGACCCGGCGACGTGCGAGCTCACGCTGACCGGGGTGTACCCCGGGGTGACGGCGGCGGACGTGGCGGCCAAGACCGGCTGGGAGCTCGCGGTGGCCGATCCGCTGCACGTGCTCGAGCCCCCCACCGCGGCTGAGCTCAGCGCACTGCGCCAGCTCCAGAATCCGAGCCAGCTTCAGAACCCGAGCCAGCTTCAGGCGGACAAGCCGAGCTAGAAGGAGCAGCAGCCCCGATGACCACGCACCCGCCATCGCCCCCTGCCGGGCTGATCCTGCCCTCATACGAGCGGCCCCGGGGCCTGAACCCGCCGCTGGACTCGCCGGGCTACCGGTCCACCGCGCTGCGGGCGCCGCGGCAGGCGCCGCTGATGATCCCGCAGGGGCTGACCGAGATCACCGGGCCGATGCTGGGTGAGGGCCGGGTCGCGCCCGCCGACGCGGACCTGACCACCCAGCATGCGGGCGAGCCGCTGGGCGAGCGGATCATCGTGACCGGCCGGGTGCTGGACAGCGACGGGCGGCCCATCCCGGACACGCTGGTGGAGGTCTGGCAGGCCAACGCGGCCGGCCGGTACCAGCACACGGTGGACAATCACCCGGCCCCGCTGGACCCGAACTTCTCCGGCGCGGGCCGGTGCCTGACCGACTCCGAGGGCCGGTACCGGTTCGTGACCATCAAGCCCGGCGCGTACCCGTGGCGGAACCACCTCAACGCCTGGCGGCCCGCGCACATCCACTTTTCGCTGCTCGGGCGGGCGTTCACGCAGCGCCTGGTCACGCAGATGTACTTCCCGGGGGACCCCCTCTTCGAGTACGACCCGATCTTCAACTCGATCCCGGACCCGAAGGCCCGGCAGCGGCTGGTCTCGCGCTTCGACATCAACCTCACCGAGCCGGACTGGGCGCTCGGCTACGAATGGGACATCGTGCTCCGGGGGAGCGCCGCGACCGTGTTCGAGGAGAAGCCTGCGGCCAGGAAGCAGGAGGAGCGGCGGTGACCGGGCTGCCGCTGACGCCCTCGCAGACTGTCGGCCCGTTCCTGGCGATCGGGCTGCCGTGGCCGGACGGCCCGACCGTGGTGCCGCAGGGCACCCCCGGCGCGATCACGATCAGCGGGCGGCTGCTGGACGGCGAGGGCGCACCGGTCCCGGACGGGCTGATCGAGACCTGGCAGGCGGACCCGGATGGCCGGTTCGCTCATCCGGACGACCCGCGCGGCGCCCCGGGAAGCACACCCGCGTTCGGCGGCTTCGCCCGCTGCCCGACCGGCCCGGACGGCAGTTTCTGGATCGTCACCCTCCGGCCCGGCGCGCTGCCCAGCCCGGACGGCGGCCGGGAGGCCCCGCACCTGGATGTGTCGGTGTTCGCCCGCGGCCTGCTGGACCGGGTGGTGACCCGCATCTACTTCCCCGACGAGGTGGAGGCGAACGCGGACGACCCGGTGCTGTCGGCCATCGCCGACCCGGCCCGCCGGGACACCCTGATCGCGACCGCGGAGCCGGGCGACGCGCACCGGTTCCGGTTCCACATTCACCTGCAGGGCGAGCACGAGACCGTCTTCCTCGATGTCTGACCCGGTGCGCCTGGAGGCGTCGCTGGAGGGCCCGCGGGACGCGCCGGTCCTGGTGCTCGGCAACTCACTCGGGAGTACCCGCGACCTGTGGGAGCCGCAGCTCGCGGTGCTGGGAGAAGGCTTCAGGCTGCTCCGCTACGAGCTCCGCGGGCACGGCGGGTCGCCCGCCCCGCCGGGACCGTACACGCTCGCCGAGCTGGGTGCGGATGTGCTGCGCCTGCTCGACGACCTCGGGGATCGAGCACGCGTCGTACTGCGGCGTGTCGCTGGGCGGGATGATCGGGATGTGGCTGGCCGCGAACGCGTCCGGGCGCATCGACGCCCTCGGGCTGTGCTGCACCTCGGCCAGGTTCCCGGACACTGGCCTCTGGGTGCAGCGGGCGGCGGCTGTGCGGGGTGACGGCCTGCCGTCGATCTCCGCCCAGATCGTGGGCCGCTGGTTCACGCCCGAGTTCGCCGCCCGGTTCCCCGCTGTCCCTGCCGCCTTCACCGCCACCCTGGACGGCGTGGACCCGGAAGGCTACGCAGGCTGCTGCGAGGCCATCGCGGGCATGGACCTGCGCGCGGACCTCGCGCGGATCTCCGCGCCCACCCTGGTCCTTTCCGGGTCGGAAGACCTGTCCACCCCGCCGTGGCACGGTGCGGTCATCGCCCGGGGGATCGCAGGATCCCGCCTGGCGGTCATCCGCGGCACCGCGCACCTGGCGAACGTGTCCACCCCGGCCGAGGTGACCGCCGCGCTGCGCGCCCACCTGCTCACGGCAGCCCCGCCCGGCGGCCGCTGAGCCCGGGGCTGCCGGGCACGCGGCGCCTCAGAGGGAGCCCGGGGCGCGACCCATTCCACCGGCTGCCCGGTCACCGCGGCGATGCGGTCGTAGTCCGCGTCGTAGTGCAGGACCGTCGCGCCACGCTGCTCGGCCGTGGCGGCGATGATCAGGTCAGGGAGCCGGAAGTGCCGGTGCTGGCTGCGTTCCGCGAGCATCCGGTGCACCGCCAGGGCCGCCCGGGCGCTGGCGGCGCACGCCGGGGCCCGGCGGGCAGCTCCCTGATCGGCCTGGACGGGGCGGCCCTTGGACTACCGGGGCACAAGGGAGCGGGCCCGGGATTCGATGCACGCCTCGGACAGCAGCACGGCCTGGGCGGCGTCACCCAGCGGGATGAAACTGTCCTCGCTGTTAACGCGCGTGATCTTCCCGGTGAACCCGGCGTCGATCAGGGTCGTGACGACGGCCTCGGACACCCCGCCGGTGCGCCGGGTCTCATCCGCCACCAGAACCCGTCCGGTGGCCGCGGCCTCGCGCAGGATGTCCTCCTCCGGCAGCGGCGCGATCCAGCGCAGGTCCAGCACCCTGCAGCCGATCCCGTCCGCGCCCAGCCGGGCGGCGACCCGCAGGCTCATCCGCAGCCCGTTGCCGAACGTGATGATGGTGAGGTCGCCGCCGGTCCCGTAGCGGCGGGCGCTGCCGAGCGGCACGTGCCCGGCTGGCCACAGGCCCGGCGGGTCGTAACGGGCCAGCCAGCCTCCGTCGCCGGCCTGGAGCAGGTCCCTGGTGTGGTACAGGGCGATCGGCTCCAGGAAGACGCAGACACGGCCATCCGCCTCGGCCGCCGCGAGGCAGGTCCGGAGCATGGCGGGCGCGTCGCCGGGACCCGCCGGGCAGGCGATGATGACGCCGGGGATGTCCCGGAGGCTGGCCACCGCGTTGTCGTTGTGGAAATGGCCGCCGAACCCTTCCTGGTAGGCGAGGGAGGCGACGCGCACGACCAGCGGATTGCGGTACTGGCCCTGCGAGAAGAAAGACAGGGTCGCGGCCTCACCGCGGATCTGGTCGGCGGCGTTGTGCAGGTACGCCAGGTACTGGATCTCCGGGACCGGCAGCAGCCCGGCCAGGCCCGCGCCCAGGGCCAGCCCCAGGATGGACTGCTCGTCGAGCAGGGTGTCGAAGACCCGCGCGGCTCCGAACCGCTGCGCCAGGCCGCGGGTCACCCCGTAGACGCCGCCCTTGCGGGCCACATCCTCGCCGAAGACCAGCATCCCGGGCCGGGCGGCCAGCGCGTCGGCGAGCGCCGCGTTGACTGACTGGGCCAGCGTGAGCCCGTCCGCCGTTTCGGGCAGCCGCCCGGAGAAGGCCTCGACCCGGCGCCGGGGGCCGGCGGCCAGGCAGGCCCCGGCCCGGACCTGCCCGGGATGATGCGGGGCCAGGGGGGCCAGCACCTGGGCGGCCGTGGCCAGCCTCGGGCGGCCGGCCACCTCGGCGGCGCGGCCCAGGATCCGTGCCCGTGACTCCTCGTAGCGGGTGGCCACCTCGGCCGGGGTCAGGATGCCGGCCGCCACCAGCAGCCGGGCCGTGCCGGTCAGGGGGTCGGCGGCCAGGTCCGCGGCGGCCGCGCCCGCCCCGCGGTAGCTGGTTTCGACGTCCGACCCGGCGTGCCCGCCAAACCGCACCACGGACAGGTGCAGGAACGCGGGGGAGCGCCGTTCCCGGACCCAGGCCGAGGCGGCGAGCGCCGTGTCATAGACGCCGGCCAGGTCCGACCCGTCCGCGTGGAAGTAGCCGAAGCCCGGCGTGGTCCGGGTGGCGGCCCGGACCCAGCCGGGCGGGGTCCGCACGCTGATCCCGATCCCGTTGTCCTCGATCACGATGAGGAGCGGCAGCGGCAGATGCTGGTAGGCGCAGTAGGCGGCGGCGTTGACCGCCCCGGCCGCGGTGGAGTGGTTCAGGGACGCGTCGCCGAGGCTGGCGGTCACGATCGCATCCGGGGGCCACCCGGCGGGCAGGCCGAGCCGGGCCGACCGCTCGAGGGAGAAGGCCAGCCCGAGAGCCCGGGGCAGGTGCGACGCGATGGTCGAGGTCTGCGGGATGACATGCAGCTGCTGATGGCCGAAGACCTTGTGGCGGCCGCCGGCGATGGGCTCGTCCGCCGCCGCGACCAGTCCCAGCAGGACATCCCGGACCCCGTCGCGGGGCGGCGTGGCCTGGCGGCACCGCGCCAGGTAGAACGCCCCGGACCGGTAGTGGAGCAGAGCCGGGTCGGTGACCCGCAGCGCCGCGGCGACGCCCGCGTTGCCCTCATGGCCGGACGACCCGATCGTGTAGTACCCGGCGCCGCGGGCGCGCAGCCAGCGCGCGGCCAGATCGAGATGGCGGCTGGCCAGCTGCGCGTCGAACAGGTCCAGGCAGTGACGGCCGGTCAGGGCCGAGCCGTCCCGGACCGGGCCCGCCGGGGAAGCACGCACGGCGGGGCCGCCGGGGGGATGGCCGTCCAGCGCGGCGACCGCCTCGGCGAAGTGCCGCTCGACCGCGTCTCGTTCCGGCTGCGCTCGTTCCGCCTGGCCAAGGCCCATTCCCCTACGGTAGGGCCGGTTGCTCTACGGTAGGTGCGGCACTGCTGCTGACATTGGAGGAGGCCTGATGCTGCCCTGGTCCGCCGAGCTGGCCGGCCGGATCGACGAGCACGTGATCACCAGCGAGCTGCTGCGCGGCAACCCGCTGGGTGATCCGTACGAGCGTCCGCTGTGGGTCTACGTCCCGCCCGGATACGACGACGATCCGGCCCGCCGCTACGCCACGGTGTACGTGATCCAGGGCTACACCGGGCACCTGGCCATGTGGCGGAACCGCTCGCCGTACCGGCAGCCGTTTCCCGAGACCGCTGACGCGGTCTTCGCGTCCGGGCAGGCGCCCGGGACCATCGTGGTGTACGTCGACGCCTGGACCAAGTACGGCGGCAGCCAGTTCGTGGACTCGCCCGGCACCGGCCAGTACCACTCCTACCTGTGCGAGGAGGTGGTGCCCTGGGTGGACGCGCACTACCGGACGCAGCCGTCCGCGGCGCACCGGGGGATCACGGGCAAGTCCAGCGGCGGGTTCGGCGCGATGATCACCCCGATGCTCCGTCCCGACCTCTTCGGGGCGCTGGCCTCGCACGCGGGCGACTCGCTGTATGAGCTGTGCTACATCCCTGAGTTCGGCAAGTCCGCGCGTCACCTCCGCGAATACGACGGGGATATCTGGCGGTGGTGGGACGACTTCCAGTCCCGGGTCTCCTTCACCAAGGAGGCCGACCATGAGCTGCTGATGCTGCTCGGCGTGTCGGCGTGCTTCTCCGCGACCCCGGATGGCCAGGTGGAGCTGCCCTTCGAAGCGCAGACCGGCAGGCTCCGGCCGGACGTGTGGCAGCGCTGGCTGGACTGGGATCCGGTCCGGATGGTGCCCGGCCACGCGGCGGCGCTGCGCGGGCTCCGCGGGATCTGGCTCGACGCCGGGAAGCGTGACGAGTGGTTCCTCGATCTGGGCGCGCAGGCCTTCCGCGCGGCCCTGGGGGAGGCGGGCGTCCCGGACGAGGTGATCCACCTGGAGCTGTTCGAGGGCACGCACATGAGCATCGACTACCGGTATCCGCTGTCGCTGGCCTGGCTGGCCACGCGGATCGCGGTCTAGCCCCGGGACGCGCCGCGGCCCAGGTGGGCGGCCTACCGGGCCAGGCCCGGAAATGGCCAGCCGGTGCGGTAATAAAGTCGTAAGCCGAAAAGGGCTCCGCTCGTGAACGAGGGCGCGGGATAGTACGTGCTCGGATTGATATGCCCGCCCCCTCCTTCATGAGCGGAGAGACACGATGCGTTACCGCAGATGGGCGCCGGCGGTCCTCGCCATTCCGGCCCTGATGCTGGCCGCGTGCGGCAGCAGCACCTCACCCAGCACCGCGAGCGGAGTCAAGTCCGCTTCAGGCATGCCCACCAAGTCCATGCCCACCGCATCCGGCTCGATGGGCGGCTCGGGCATGAGCTCCTCCGGCATGGCGGCGCTGATGAAGATCAAGACGAGCGCCGGCCCGGTGCTGGCCAACGCCAAGGGCCTCACCCTGTACTGGTATTCCAAGGACACCATGATGACCTCCGCCTGCACGGGGTCCTGCGCGACCGCCTGGCCTCCTCTCACCGGCAAGCCTGAGGCGGCCATGGGGGTACGGCTGGTCGGCAAGCTCGGCACGATCCGCCGGCCCGGCGGCGTGCTGCAGGCGACCTACAAGGGGCATCCCCTCTACCTGTACGCGGGCGACATGGCCCCGGGCCAGGCCAAGGGCAACGGGCTCGGCGGGGTCTGGCATGTGGTCAGGGTCAGCCTGATCAGTGCTGTCTCGCCGGGCTCCGTGATGTCCCCGAACTCACCTGCACCCTCGGCGTCCGCCTCGAGCAGCAGCGGTTACGGGAGTGGCGGCGGCTACTGACCTCCCCTCCGGCCCGCCGCGCCCGGCTCCCGTCCCCGCGAGGGCGGGACCCGGGCGCAGCCCGGGACAGGCACCGCCGGGACGGGGCGCCACCGCAGCGGTTGATATCGCAGCCAGGTGATACATATCCGGTATGGCGCACGACCAGGACAGTCCTGCCCCGGCCGCAGTCAGTCCCCGTGGTGGCCTGGTCGTCGTGTACGCCGCGCTCATGCTGGCGATCCTCCTCGCCGCGCTGGACCAGACCATCGTGTCGACCGCGCTGCCGACGATCGTCGGTGACCTGGGCGGGCTGAACCACCTGTCCTGGGTGATCACCGCGTACCTGCTGGCCACCACCACCTCCACCCCGGTGTGGGGCAAGCTCGGTGACCAGTACGGCCGCAAGCGGCTGTTCCAGGCCGCGATCGTGATCTTCCTGATCGGGTCCGCGCTGTGCGGCCTGTCCCAGACCATGCTGCAGCTCATCGGGTTCCGCGCCCTGCAGGGGCTGGGTGGCGGGGGACTGATCGTGCTGACCCAGGCCATCGTCGGCGACGTGGTGCCGCCGCGCGAGCGCGGCAAGTACCAGGGGGCGTTCGGCGCCGTGTTCGGGGTGGCCAGCGTGGCCGGGCCACTGCTTGGCGGCTTCTTCGTGGACAATCTCAGCTGGCGCTGGGTGTTCTACGTGAACCTGCCGCTGGGGGCGGTCGCCCTGGCCGTGATCGCCTTTGCCCTGCCCGCGACATCCACCCGCGAGCAGCACCGCATCGACTACCTGGGCGCGCTCCTGCTCGCCGGGGGCGCTACCTGCGTCGTGCTGCTGACGTCGTGGGGAGGCACCACCTTCGCGTGGCGGTCACCGGTGATCATCGGCCTGGGCGTCGCCGCGGTGGCGCTCGGGTTCGCCTGGTGGTGGTCGGCGCGGCGGGCCGCGGAGCCGGTGCTGCCTCTGCGGCTGTTCCGCAACCCGGTGTTCTCGGTCAGTTCCGCGATTGGTTTCACCGCCGGATTCGCCATGTTCGGCGCGCTGGCCTTCCTGCCCATCTACCTGCAGGTGGTGCGCGGCGTCTCGCCGACCATCTCCGGCGTCTACCTGCTGCCGATGGTGCTCGGGCTGCTGCTCACCTCGGTGGCCAGCGGCCAGATCATCTCCCGGTGGGGCAGGTACAAGGTGTTCCCGGTGGCCGGGACGGCCCTGCTGACCCTGGGCCTGTTCCTGCTCTCCCGGCTGTCCGGGCACACGCCGGGGCTGGTGATGGACGCCTACTTCTTCGTGCTCGGCGCCGGCCTGGGCCTGACCCTGCAGGTGCTCATCATCGCGGTGCAGAATTCGGCCGATTACGCCGACCTGGGCGCGGCGACCTCCGGGGTGACGTTCTTCCGGAGCATCGGCGGCTCGTTCGGCGTGGCCATTTTCGGCTCGATCTTCGCCAACCGGCTGGCCAGCCAGATCGCGGCTGCCCTGCACGGGGTGTCGCTGCCCGCCGGGGTGAACCCGGCCGCGGCCGAGGCCAGCCCGGCCGTCCTGGCCCGGCTGCCCGCCGCGCTGCGGGCGGGCATCCTGCACGCCTACACCGTCTCGATCGACACGGTGTTCCTGGCCGCGGTGCCCGTCGCGGCCGTCGGCTTCGTGCTGTCCTGGTTCCTGCGTGAGGTCCCGCTGCGCTCGACGGCCGGCGCGGCCGACCTCGGCGAGGGCATCGGCGCGGGCACCACGGAACGCTCCTCGGTCCAGGAGGTGGAGCGTGCCCTGTGCCGGCTTGCCGACGCTGACATGCGCCGCCGCGGGTATGAGCGGCTGGCCGCGCGGGCCGGCCTCGACCTGCCCGGCGGCAGCTGCTGGGTCCTGACCAGGCTGGCCAAGCAGGGAACAGTGCATGGTGAGGAACTGGCCCGTCAGGCCAACGTGACCGTCGACCACGGCCGGCCGTACGTGGACGCGCTGGTGGCCGGGAGCCTGGTGGTGCGGGCGGACGGGATGCTGGAGCTCACCGCCGCCGGGGATGCGGCGGCGGACCGGCTGTTCGCCGCCCGCCGTGAGGCGCTCTGCGAGCTGCTGCAGGGATTCGACCCCGAACAGCACGCGGACCTGGCCGCGATGCTCACCCAGCTGTCCCGTGCCCTGCTCGGCGCCGACGCCGATCGCCAGCTCATCGACCGCTGAGCGTGCCCTCCGGAGATTCCTGACCCGGCCAGGGCGGCGCAGCCTGGGCGTAGCATCGGGTGACATGGCGGATCACGGCAGCATGAGCGGCACGGCCCCCGGCGGTGCGCCCGCGGAGTGGCCGGCCGCCAGGTACCTGCAGGTACAGACAACCACCGATTCGCGGGCTGAGGCCGTCGAGCTGGGCCGCGACGCGGTGGCGGCACGGCTGGCCGCCTGCGCCCAGGTCACTGGCCCGGTGCTGAGCAGCTACTGGTGGGAAGGCGACCTCGAGCGGGCCGAGGAGTGGGCCCTGCTGCTGAAGCTGCCGGCCACGCGCTACCAGGAGCTCGCCGACTTCCTCACCCAGCGGCACAGTTACGACGAGCCCGAGATCGTGGCGACGCCGATCGTGGCCGGATCCGCGGCGTATCTCAGCTGGATAGAGGAAGTCACCCAGCCCCAGTGAGCGTGCGGGAACGGGGTGGCCCGGTCACGGGACTGCCTGGCCGGAGGCGCCCTGGTCAGCGCTCGGGAGCCGGCGCGTTCCACGTCAGCACGACCGGCTGGCCATGCTCGGTGCCGAGGGTGGACAGTGTCCCGGTGTCCAGCCGCAGCAGGCGGCCATAAGACGGGTCCAGGCCGAGCCAGCGGGCGGCCAGGACCCGCAGCATATGCGCGTGGGACACGAGCACCACGTCCCCCTCGCCGAGCAGTGGCCGCACCAGGGCCAGCACCGCGTCCGCGCGCGCCCCGACCTCCGCCACCGTTTCCCCCGGGTGCGTGGCGTCGCCGGGGATCACCCCGTCCCGCCACAGGTACCAGCCCGGGCGCTGCTCCCTGATCTGGGCCGTGGTCATGCCCTCGTAGCCGCCGTAGTCCCACTCCTGCAGGTCAGGGTCGGGGGTGGCGCTCAGCCCGGCCAGTTCCGCGGTCCGCACCGCTCGCTGGGCGGGACTGGTGAACGCGGCCCGTATCTGGTGCCCGGCCAGCGCCGGGGCCAGCGATTTCGCGGCCGCCTCGCCCTCGGGGGTGAGCGGGATGTCGGTCCGCCCGGTGTGCCGCCCGGCTTTGCTCCACTCCGTCTGGCCGTGCCGGAGCAGGATCAGTTCTCCCATGGGCCCCATTTTCGCTGACCCGGCCGCGAACCTGGCACCCGCCGCCCGATCTGCCCGCCGCAATCCGGGTCGGCGCCCGCGGGAACGCAGTTGACCTGTCCCCCTGTCATGTGTAAGTTTTTCTTGACAGGTGAAAGAAACACGGTTTGGAGAGAGACGCTGACCAGTGACGAGCTGCTGACCGTGCTCACGGCGGTGGCGAATCCGCACCGGATGCGGATCGTCGCTGAGCTGCGGGACGGCCGGGTGCACGTCAGCGAGCTGGCCCGGCGGCTCGGCATGTCCCGGCCCCTGCTCTACATGCACCTGGACAAGCTGGAGAAGGCGGGCCTGGTGGCAGGCCAGCTGGAGCTGTCGGAGGACGGCAAAGCCATGAAGTACTTCGAGTTGGCCCCATTCGACGTGCATCTCAACGCCGAAACGATCATCTCAGCGCTGCGTGACCAGGGCGCGGAAGGAGGCGTCGTGGACACCCGAGGAATCGACGCGGAAGGACAAGGACGATGAGCGCGACGCACGTGGCCGCCCAGCATGTGGCCGCACTGTCGAGCAGCGCGGAAGCAGGGATCCTCATCGGCCTGGGCATCCCGTTCTGCATCTGCGCGGCGACCGCCATCATCGTCTGGGCGTACTTCCGGCTGCAGGCGCACCGCGCCGACGCGGTCGCGATGGCCGAGTACCGCAGGCTGGCCGAGGAGGCCGTGGCCAACCAGCAGGAGCTGCGCACCGAGCTGGCCAAGCTGGCCGAGCACGTCCAGGCGGTCGAGCAGCTGATGCGGGACGTGGGATGAGCGTGCCGCGGCAGGACGGCCGGGCGGGCCGCCGCGCTGCCGGCGTCCCCGTCACCCGGTTGCGCCTCTACCGCAACCCTCTGCACCAGGCGGTCTCCGGCAGCACCTGGCGGGCTGCCGGCTTCCTGGCCGGTTACGTCTTCGTCGCGGGCTGGCTGATGTTCGCCATCGCGCTCACCGCGACGGTGACCGCCACCGTCTTCCTGATCACCCTGGCCGGGATCCCGCTGCTCGTCGGCGTGGCCGCGGTGCTGCGCGGCTGCGCCGGCGCCGAGCGCGCCCGGCTGCGGCCGGTGCTGGCCGGCCGGTTCGCCGCGGCTACCGGCAGGTGACCCGCCCGGGCATCATGGCGCAGGTCAGGACCCGCTGGCGGGACCCGGCCACCTGGCGTGACGTCGCCTACCTGATCGGGCTGTGGCCGGTGCTGTTCATCCTGGACACGACCGTGCTCAGCATCTGGCTCGTGTTCCTGGCGGGCGTGACCGCGCCGGCCTGGTACTGGGCGCTCCCGGAGACCTTCAGCAACGGCCAGTCCGCGCACGGGCTGGAGCTCGGCTACTTCCCGAACGGGCCGCACGGGCCAGGCTCCTGGGGACTCTTCGTGGACACCGCCCCGAAGGCCTGGCTCGCCGCGGCCTGCTTCCTGGCTGCGTTCCTGCTCTTCACCTACGTGCTCGTGATAACCGCCCGGGCGCACGCCCGCATCGCCAGTGCCGTGCTGGGTGCTCCCGCCGACCCCCTCGCCCCGGCCAAGGAGGTGCTCACCCATCCGGGCCCGCTGGGCCCGCTGCATCCCGCCAGGTAACGACCGCGCCCCCGCCCGCGAGGGATCAGCTCGCAGGCGGGGGCCCACGACAGACTCACGCACCGTCCTCGAGAGAAGGCCATGATGCGCCAGCCGCCTAGTTCAGTATTGCCGGAAACAGGATCCGATCGCGACCGCCACCGCGATGAGCCCCGCCCGCGGGCGCCGGTTGTCGAGCGCGTCGCGGGCTGGAGCACCCGGCACCGCAAGACCGCCGTGCTCGGCTGGCTTGCCCTGGTCGCCGCGGTCTTCGTCTTCGGGCAGATGCTGCCGGCGAAGAACCTGCCCTCCTACGACGCCGGCCAGTCCGGCCAGGCTGAGCAGACCCTGCAGCGGCTCGGGGTGGTCTCCCCGCCGCAGGAGAACGTGCTGATCCAGGAGAGGGGCACGGGCCGGCCCGGCTCGGACCCGCGGATGCGCCAGGCCATCGCGCAGGTGGTCACCGCGCTGTCCGCCCTCCCGCGGTCCGCGCAGGACATCGTCTCGCCCCTGGGTCCCGGCCACACGGGGCTCGTGGCCGGGGATGGCCGGAGCGCCCTGGTCACCTTCCATGTCCCCGGGCAAGCCAGCAACGAGGACCAGGCCGTGGCTCCGGCCCTCCGGGCGGTGGCCGGGATCGCGGCCCGTCATCGCGGGCTGCGGATCGAGGAGGCCGGGGACGCGAGCACCGACCGGGCCGCGAACAGCCTGATCAGCAGGGACTTCCGCCAGGCCGAGGTGACGTCGGTGCCGGTCACGCTGATCCTGCTGATCGGCGTGTTCGGGGCGCTGATCGCGGCCGGCATCCCGCTGCTGCTGGCCGCGACCGCGGTCATGACCGCGATCTCGCTGCTCGCCATCCCCGGCCAGTGGCTGCCGGTCGGCTCCAGCACGTCAGAGGTGGTGCTGATCATCGGGATGGCCGTCGGCATCGACTACTCGCTGTTCTACCTGCGCCGCGAGCGTGAGGAACGGGCCAGGGGAGCGGGCACCGAGGAGGCGCTGCGCCGCGCCGCGGCCACGTCGGGACGCGCCATCGTGGTCTCCGGGCTGACCGTTATGATCGCGCTGGCCGGCCTGTTCCTCACCGGGTACGCGGTGTTCACTGGCGTGGCGATCGGCACCATCGCCGTGGTCGGCGTGGCCGTGGCGGGCTCGCTGACCGTGCTGCCCGCACTCCTGTCGTGGCTCGGCGGCTGGGCCGACCGGGGCCGGATCCCGTTCCTGGGCCGGCGGCGCACCGCGGCCCGCCCGTCCCGGCTGTGGGCGGCGCTCGTCCGCCGCGTGGTGGCCCGCCCCGTGGTATGGGGCTCGGTGGCGGCGCTGGCCATGATCGCGCTCGCGGCCCCCGGCCTGGGCCTGCGGCTGGGCAACCCGCCGGACGGCGGGTTCTCCGCCCGGATCCCGGTGGTGGCGGCCCTGGACCGGATCGACCGGGCCTTCCCCGGCCGTCCCGCCCCCGCCGAGGTCGTGGTGACCGGCCACGACCTGGGCAGCCGTCAGATGGCCGCGGCGCTGGCCGCGCTGCGCAGCCGGGCCTCGGCCCGCGGGCCGGTCCGGGGACCGGTCACGGACGTCCTCGTGGCTCATGGCGGCGCCCTGCTCGTCAGCGTGCCGCTGGCGGGCACCGGGAACGGATCCGTTGCGGATCATGCTCTGCTCGCCCTGCGCGAGCGCGTGCTGCCGCAGACGCTCGGCCAGGTGCCGGGGGTCAGCTACGCGGTGACCGGGAACACGGCCGGGAACTACGACGACATCGCGGTGCTGCGCAGCCGCACGCCGCTGGTGCTGGTGGCCGTGGCCGTGCTGGCGTTCGCCCTGCTGCTGGTGGCGTTCCGGTCGGTGGCCATCCCGCTGGTCTCGATCTCCCTGAACCTGCTGTCGGTGGGCGCGGCGTACGGCCTGATCACGCTCATCTTCCAGGACGGGCGGCTGCAGGGGCTGCTCGGGTTCACCGGGTACGGCGCGATCGTGCCCTGGATCCCGCTGTTCATCTTCGTGTTCCTGTTCGGGCTGAGCATGGACTACCACGTGTTCATCCTCAGCCGGATCCGCGAGCTCCGCGCGGCCGGCGCCCGCACCCCGGACGCGATCGTCGGCGGCGTGGCCAGCAGCGCGGGGGTGGTGACCAGCGCCGCGGTCATCATGGTCGCGGTGTTCTCGATCTTCGCGACGCTGTCCCTGATCCAGCTCAAGATGCTCGGCGTGGGCCTGGCCGTCGCCGTGCTGGTCGACGCCACCGTGGTGCGCGGTGTCCTGCTGCCCGCCTGCCTGGCCCTGCTCGGTGAGCGCAGCTGGTACCTGCCGCGGTGGCTGGGCTGGCTGCCCGGCCGGGGCGTGCCGGCCCGTGCCGGGGCCCGGGTGACAGGCACGCCGATGCCTGCCCCCCCGGCGCCAGCGCCCCGCCAGCCCCATCCATCACGGTGATTGAGGTCCGGGGCGACTTTTCACGGATCTGGTGCAGCAAACCGGACACAATGACCCGCGAAGCTGCACCAGGTCCGTGATGTGCGGCCGGGGGCCCCGGGCCTCGTGGGTTCCTCAATGTTTCCTGTGACTTTGCGCATAAACCCTGGAGACTGACGTCAGCGTCACCAAAGTCTGGCATGCTGGTCAGGATCCATGACATGCGCGTCAGCTAATTCTGCCGTGCAGCTCAGCCGCCCCCTGATCTCCGCGAGGCCTGATGCGCGACACGCTCAACCCCGCCCTGCCCGAGGTCCGGACGCCGTTGCCGGACACGCGCCGCGGGGCGTCGCAGGCCCCCGGGGCCGCGCCGGCACCCCGCCCGCGCCGCCCCCGGGCGCCGATGGTCGAGCGGATCGCCTGCTGGAGCGCGCGGCACCGGATCGCGGTCATCGTGGGCTGGCTGGTGCTGGCCGGGACCGCGCTGCTGGCCGGCCAGCTGCTCGGCACGCAGAGCCAGCAGCAGTACGACCCCGGGCAGGCCGGGCGGGCCGAGCAGATGCTGCACCAGCTCAACGTGGTCAGCCCGCCGCAGGAAACCGTCCTCGTCCAGGCCCGCGGCAGCTCGCCCGCAGACACCTACGCGCGCAGCCCGCAGATGCGCCAGGCGGTCGCCGACGTGGCCCGGGCCCTGCAGGGGATGCCCGGGGCAGCCCGGGACATCCGGTCGCCGCTGAGTCCCGGCGGCCAGGCCCAGGTCTCGGCGGACGGCCGCGCGGCACTGGTCACCTTCGACGTGGCCGGCCCGCACGCCAAAGCCGACACCACGGTCAGCAGGGACCTGGCCGCGGTGGCCCGGGTGCAGGCCGCCCATCCCGGCCTGATCGTCTCCGAGGCGGGTGACGCGAGCACCGATCAGGCCGCCAACACGATGATGGGCAAGGACTTCCATAAGGCCGAGCTCACCTCGGTGCCGATCACGCTGATCCTGCTGCTCGCGGTGTTCGGCGCGCTGATCGCGGCGGGCATCCCGGTGCTGCTGGCCGGCAGCGCGGTCATGGTCGCCGTCTCGCTGCTCGCGGTGCCGAGCCGATGGCTGCCCATCGGATCGAGCACGTCCGAGGTGGTGCTGATCATCGGGATGGCGGTCGGCGTCGACTACTCCCTGTTCTACCTGCGGCGGGAACGCGAGGAACGCGCCGCGGGCGCGTCCTTCCCGGCCGCCCTGGCCACGGCGGCGCACACGTCCGGCCGGGCCATCGTGGTCTCCGGGCTGACCGTGATGGTTTCGCTGGCCGGGCTGCTGCTGACCGGGATCGACCTGTTCACCGGGATCGCGGTCGGCACCATCATGGTGGTCGGCGTGGCCGTCGCCGGCTCGCTCACGCTCCTGCCTGCTCTCCTGTCCCTGCTGGGGCCGTGGGCCGACCGCGGCCGGATCCCGTTCCTGGGCCGGCACCGCACCCAGGCCCGGCCGTCCCGGCTGTGGGCCGCGCTGGTCCGCCGGGTGGTGCGGCGGCCGCTGCTGTGGGGCGGGGCCGCGGCGCTGGCCCTGCTCGCGCTGGCCGCGCCCGCGCTCGGGATGCGCACCGGTACCCCCGCCATCGACCTGCCGGCCAAGCTGCCCGTGGTGCAGACCCTCGACCGGATCCAGGGCGCCTTCCCCGGCCGGCCCGGCCCGGCGCAGGTCGTGGTCATGGGCGGCGACGTGTCCGGCCCGCGCATGCGGGCCGCGGTGACCGCGCTCCAGGCCAGGGCGTCGGCTCACGGGGTCATCCGCCGCCCGGTCACGGCCGAGGTGGTCGGCCAGGGCCGCGGGCTGGTCATCTCCGTCCCGCTGGCCGGCGATGGCAGGGATTCGGTGTCCCGCCACGCCCTGCTCGACCTGCGTGACCAGATCCTGCCCGCCACGGTCGGGACAGTGCCGGGAGCCAGCTACGCCGTCACCGGGAACACCGCCAGCGGCTATGACTTCAACGCGGCGCTGCATTCCCGCACGCCGATCGTGTTCGCCGTGGTCGCGGGCCTCGCGCTGCTCCTGCTCATGGTGGCGTTCCGGTCACTGGCCATCCCGCTCATCTCGATCGGGCTGAACCTGCTGTCGGTCGGCGCGGCGTACGGCCTGATCACGCTCATCTTCCAGGACGGGCACCTGCAGGGGCCGCTGGGCTTCACCTCGTTCGGCGGGATCATCCCGTGGGTGCCGTTGTTCATGTTCGTGTTCCTGTTCGGGCTGAGCATGGACTACCACGTGTTCATCCTGAGCCGGATCCGCGAGCTGCGGTCCCGCGGCCGGACTCACGAGCAGGCCGTGATCGGCGGTGTGGCCGCGTGCTCCGGCGTCGTGACCAGCGCGGCGGTGATCATGGTCGCGGTCTTCTCGATCTTCGCCACCCTCTCCCTCATCGAGCTGAAGATGATCGGCGTCGGCCTGGCGTCCGCGGTGCTCATCGACGCGACGATCGTGCGCGGCATCCTGGTGCCGGCCGCGCTGGCCCTGCTGGGCGAGCGGAGCTGGTACTTCCCGCGGTGGCTGGAGTGGCTGCCGGGCTGGCGGCTCGAGGCGCCCGGCGCGCCCGCGGCGCTGGTGCCAGCCGGTGCGGCCGCAGCACAGCTACCAGCCAGTGCGGCAGCCAGTGTGCCTGGCGTATCTGTGCTGGCCAGCGGGCCTTCGCCGCACGCTGCGCCCTCAGCTGAGCCCCCTGCCCGCAGGGAGCCGGAGGTAGTCTTGGCGGGTGAGCGAACCGGGTCCCGGGAGGGCACGGCCTGACCGGCCCCCGTCACTCCCGGCTTTAGCCCCGGCCGCGCCGCCGGCGCCCGCGGTGCCGGCGCCCGCACCGTCCCCGGAGCTTCCCGCCGGGGCCGGGCCGCCCGGTTCAGCGGCACGCCGCCCGGTGCTCCTGGCCCTCACGGCCCTGGCCGGGGCCTGCTGCCTGGCTGCGGCCGTGCTGGCGGGCCGGGCCGCCATCACCGGGCAGACCCGCCCGCCGACGCCGGCGGAGCGGTCGGCGGCCGCCGCGGCCGCGGTGGCCCGCCGCTGGCGAACCTGGCCCGCGGGGCGGATCTTCCCGGCGGACCTGAGCTACACCACCACCCTGCGCGTCAACGAGACCGCGCACCGGGTCGGCATCTCACCGGACTACCAGTGCGCGGCCGCGCTGGACACCGCCCTGGCCCGCCGCGCACGCCAGGAGGGCTGCCAGGCCGGGCTCCGGGCCAGCTACGTGGACGAGCTGGACGGTGTCGTCTACACCACGGGTGTCCTGGCCTTCCCCGACCGGGCCCGGGCGGCCGCGTTCACCCGCCGCATCCCGTCGGCCCGGCCCCCGGCCGCCTCCCTCCGCGCCCTGGCGCTGCCCGGCACGGTGAGTGCGCGGTTCACCGACGCGGCCCGCCAGGCGGCGACGACCCGGCAGGACGGCCCGTTCGTCCTGCTCACCGTCGCGGGCTATGCGGATGGCCGCCCGGCCGCCGTCACCGGCGAGTTCGATGCCCCCGCGTTCAGCGCGGCCGGGCAGCTGGCCGGTGAGATCCTGGCCCCGCTGAACCGGCCGGCCGTGGTCAACTGCGCGCGCCGGCAGTGGTCGTGCTGAGCGGGCGGCTCCGCGGGCAGGCCACGCTGGCGGCCCTGGCCGCGGCGGCGCTGCCGTGGCTCACCGGGCACGCCCCCGCCGCTGTCCCGGCCGGCCCGCCGCAGCCCGGGCCGGGGGCGCAGGTCCGCGCGGCTGAGCAAGCGCAGCTGCGGGCCATCGACGCGCCATCCGCCTGGCGGCAGAGCCGGGGCCAGGGGGTGACCGTCGGCGTGCTGGACACCGGCGTGGACAGCGCCGCGGCCGACCTGTCCGGGTCGGTCCGCGCCGGGCCCGACTACACCCTGGGCGCCGACCCGCCTGGCTACCAGCCACCGCACCTGCACGGGACGTTCATCGCCTCGCTCATCGCCGGGCACGGCAGCGGCCCGGGGCGGGCCGGCGGGATCATCGGAGTCGCCCCGGCAGCCCGCGTGCTCTCCGTCCGGGTCATCCTGGACGACCAGGAACCAGGGATAGGTCCCTATAACACCAACCCCCGGTTCGCCGATGCGGTCGGGCAGGGCATCCGGTACGCGGCCAGTCACGGGGCCGGCGTCATCAACATGTCCCTGGGCTCCGCCGAGCCCAGCCGGGCCACGCAGGCGGCCCTGGCCTACGCCGTGTCCCGTGGTGTCCTGGTGGTGGCGTCGGCCGGCAACAGCGGCGCTCCCGGCCCGGCGTACACCCCGTACTCCTACCCGGCGTCGTTCACCGGGGTGGTGTCGGTGGCGGCGGTGAACGACGCCGGGGCCAGGGCCCCGTTCTCCGACCGCAACTCGTCCGTGGTGCTCTCCGCGCCCGGGGTCAACGTGATCGGGGCCGGCCCGGGCGGAACCTACCTGCAGGCCAGCGGGACCAGCCCGGCCTCGGCCTTCGTGACGGGCGTCGCGGCCCTCATCCGGTCGGCGTACCCGCGGCTCTCCCCGGCCCAGGTCGAGCAGGCGATGATCAGCTCGGCTACCCGCCGCCCGGCCGGCGGGTACAGCACCGCCACCGGATTCGGTGAAGTCGACGCGGCCGCGGCGCTGCGGGCCGCGGGCCGCCTCGCCGCGGGCAGGCCCGCGGCCGGGCTCGCCGCGGGATGGCACTTCGGCGGGCGGCCGCCCGGGCCGATCCAGGTCATCCACCGGGACGAGGCACGGATCGCCGCGCTCGGCGGCATCGGGGCCGCAGCAGCAGCCGGCTTCCTGGCCGCGCTGGCCGCCTTCACCGTGCTCACCGTGCGCCGCCTGCACGGCCGGCGCGCGGCGGCTTCCGGGCAGGGCCCCGCCCGGCCGGACGCACCCGCCGCGCCGGCTCCCGCAGGCTCTGAGACCGGGCCGGGCGCGGCCTGATTGACCAGCCCGCCCGGTGCGCAGCGCTGGCGGAGCTCCCGGTCCCGGCGTGCCTAGGGCAGGGTCAGGATCTCGTAGCCGTTCCCGGTGACCAGCAGCGTGTGCTCGAACTGCGCGGTGCGCTTGTGGTCCTTGGTGACGGCGGTCCAGCCGTCATCCCAGACGTCGTAGGTGATCGTGCCGAGGGTCAGCATCGGCTCGATCGTGAACGTCATGCCCTCCTGCATCACCAGGTTGACCGCGGGATCGTCGAAATGCGGCACGATCAGGCCGGAGTGGAACGTGGTGCCTATGCCGTGACCGGTGAAGTCGCGGACCACGCCGTAGCCGAACCGGCGGGCGTACGACTCGATCACCCGCCCGATGGCGTTGAGCGGGCGGCCCGGGGCGACGGCCCGGATGCCGCGCATCATGGCCTCATAGGTGCGCTCCACCAGCAGCCGCGATTCCTCGTCCACCTCGCCGGCCAGGAATGTCGCGTTGGTGTCGCCGTGCACGCCGCCGATATAGGCGGTGATGTCCACGTTCACGATGTCGCCGCCGGTGATCACCGTGTCGTCCGGGATGCCGTGGCAGATGACCTCGTTGAGCGAGGTGCACAGCGACTTGGGGTAGCCCCGGTAGCCCAGCGTGCTGGGATAGGCGCCGTGATCGACGAGGAACTCGTGCCCGACCCGGTCCAGCTCGTCGGTGGTCACCCCGGGTGCGACGTGCCTGCCGACCTCCTCGAGCGCCTGGGCGGCCAGCCGCGCGGCCACGCGCATCCGCTCGATCGTCTCCGGGTCCTTAACGTCCGGTTCGCCGGTTCGCGGGTATTTGCGGCCGACGTACTCCGGCCGCGGGATGCCGGCCGGGACCTGCCGTTGCGGGGAAAGCCGGCCGGGATGGAGCAAGGTCGCCATGTCTGGGAGTCTAGTGCGCATGGATGAAGACCAGAGCTGGTGGTACTGCCTGACCCACCGGACCGTGGAGCACGGCGCCGGCTGCCCGAACAAGGAACGGCTCGGCCCGTTCGCGACCCAGGAAGAAGCGGCCCACGCGCTGGACACGGTCCGGCGGCGCAACGAAGAGTGGGACCAGGCCGACCAGGATTGACCGCCGCGGGCAGCGGTGATCATGTCCCCGGCAGGTATCGTAGGGTCTGCGACGATGCCGGAAGGGGCGCACGGGTGGCGGATGACCGGGCGGGTGGCGATCTCCCTACGGCTGCCCAGGCCCGGATGGCCGAGATCCGCAGCAGCGGGACCTGGGGATCGGCGCTCACCACCGATGAGTTCGCCGCGATCCGCGCGGTCGGCTTCGAGCCCGCCGGCCAGGTGCTCGGGGCGGCCGTCTACAACATCGGCTTCTCGGGTGGCTACAACTGCCCGGGAGCGTGGTCCGGATTCGGCTCATACGCGCAGGCCTACCGCAGCGTGACCCAGGTGTCCGGGCGGGGTGGCTATGGCTCGTTCGGCCCGCTCACCCAGGCCATGTACGACGCGCGGCACCTGGCCATCAACCGGATGGTCACCGAGTGCGCCGAGCTGGGCGGGCACGGCATCGTCGGGGTGTCCCTGACCATCGGGTCCTTCCCGGCCGGCGGCCTGGAGTTCAAGGCGATCGGCACCGCGGTGCGCGTGCCGGGATCACCGCCGCTGCAGAGGCCGTTCAGCTCCGACCTGACCGGGCAGGACTTCGCCAAGGTGATCTCGTCCGGCTGGGTGCCAGCCGGGCTGGCCCTGGGCATCTCGGTGGGGGCGAGGCACGATGACTGGCTGACCGTCGGCCAGACCCGCTGGGGCGCTGGCAACGCCGAGGTGGTCGGCTACACCGAGCTGGTGAACGACACCCGGCATGACGCCCGGCAGCAGCTGGAGAAGGACGTGCGCCGGCTCGGCGGGGAGGGCGTCGTGGTCCAGCGGATGGACATGCGCGTTCACGAGCGCGAGTGCCCGATCCAGGAGCACGGCAAAGATCACATCGTGGAGGCGACGATCGTGGGGACCGCCATGGTCCGCTTCGCCTCGGTGGCCAAGCCGCCACCACCGCTGGCGATCCTGTCGCTTGACCCCCAGCGCCGCCAGGCGGCCCGGGTGCGGCTGTGACGGTGGCAGGCAGTTTTCGGCTGGACTGGCAGTACGAGCAGGGTGAGGGGAAGCGATGACCGACCAGCAGAGCACGGAGCTGAGCGATAAGCAGAGCACCGAGCTGAGGGCCGAGGGGGTCCCGCAGGATGCGCTGCGCCGCCTGGCCGAGCTCCGCCCGGGACGCCCAGGTGGCATCTTCACCTCAGACCTGTCCGTCAACGAGTTCCTGCTCGTCCGCGAGGCGGGTTTCCGCCCGCTCGGCCTGGTGCTGGGCAGCTCGATCTACCACGTGGGGCTGCAGGTCGGCCGCTGGGGAAAGAACCAGGAACTCGACGTGCTCTCCCAGGCCATGTACCACGCCCGGGAACTGGCCATGACCCGGATGGAAGCGGAGGCGGATGCGCTCGGCGCGGATGGCATCGTCGGGGTGCGGCTGGACGTGGAGATGAAGGAGTTCGGGAACGACATCGCCGAGTTCATCGCGGTCGGCACCGCGGTCAAGGCCGAGCCGGGCGCGGGCGGCGGCGGCGTCTCGGACTGGCGGAACAACAAGCGCCAGCCCTTCACCTCAGACCTGTCCGGCCAGGACTTCTGGACGCTGATCCGGGCCGGGTACGCCCCGCTCGGCATGACGATGGGCTCGTGTGTCTACCACATCGCGCACCAGCGGATTGGCGGCAAAATCAGCAACATCGGCCGGAACGTCGAGCTCGAGCAGTTCACCCAGGCCCTTTACGACGCACGTGAGCTGGCCATGAGCCGGATGCAGGCCGAGGCGGAAGAGCTGCACGCCGAGGGCATCGTCGGGGTGCAGCTGCGCCAGCACAGCCACACCTGGGGCTCGCACACCACGGAGTTCTTCGCCATCGGCACCGCCGTCCGGCCGCTGCGCGAGGACCACGTCATCCAGCGGCCCACCATGGTCCTCAGCCTCGACGGCTGACCCGCCGGCCAGCCAGGCCCGGATCAGGAACTGAAGGCGGCCCTGGCGGCGGCCCGCCCGGCCGCGGCCAGGTCCAGGAAACCGTAGGTGCCCTGCTCCAGCAGTTCCCGTCCGGCCGACACCAGGGCGCCGAGGGCGGCGTTGGAGAACATCGACCCCACCGAGATGCGCCGGACGCCCGCCGCGGCCAGCTGCGGCACGGCCGGGGCCCCCGGCAGGGTGAGCACGTTCACCGGCCGGTCCACCGACGCGACCACCGCGGCGATGTCGGCCAGGCTGGTCAGCCCCGGCGCGTACAGGACGTCCGCGCCCGCCTCCTGGTAGGCCTGCAGGCGGCGGATGGTGTCGGCCAGGTCCGGCAGGCCGTGCAGGTAGTTCTCGGCCCGGGCGGTGAGCACCAGCGGCCCGGGAGCGGCCCTGGCCGCGTCCGCGGCCGCGGCTATCCGCTCACGGGCCAGGCCCAGATCGTAGATGGGCTCGCCGGGGCGCCGGGTGAAGTCCTCGACCGAGCAGCCGGCCAGCCCGGCCGCGGCGGCGAGCCCGACGGTCTCGGCCACGCCGGCCGGCTCGTCGGCGAACGCGTTCTCCAGGTCGGCCGAGACCGGCAGGCTGGTGGCCGCCGCGATCACCGCTGCGTGGCCGAGCGCCTCGTCGCGGGTGACCTCCCCGTCCAGGCGCCCCAGCGTGGCGGCGAACCCGCCGCTGGTGGTGGCCAGCGCGGTGAAACCCAGCGAGGCGAGCAGCCGGGCCGAGCCGGCATCCCACGGGTTGGGCAGCAGCAGCGGGCCGGGGCCCTCGTGGAGAGCGCGGAAAGCGCGCGCCTGTTCGGCCTGGGACCGGGCGCCAGCGCCCGCCGGCATTGTCATGCCGTCACTGTAGAGGCCGCCGCGCGGGTCGCCGAACTTTTTAGGCCGCGCTCCCCGGGTGATGGCGGGCCGGGGGCGCCGCGGTCAGCAGCCGGGCCAGGGCCGCCGCCTCGTCCCGGATCTCCGGGATCGCGGTCGTCTCGTAGTGGATCCCGCGCAGCGGCGGCCCGAGGGTGAACAGGGTGGTGCTGGGCGCCCCGGCGGCGTCGATCACCGCCCCGTCCAGGCTGGCGTCCAGGCCGAGCCGGAGTGGGTCCGGCCGGGCCAGTCCCCGGTTCAGCAGGTCCCGCATCAGCGGGTCTGTGCTGCGGGTCAGGTCCGTGCCGGGCCCGGTCGCGTTGATCAGCCAGCCCGCGCTCAGGTCGGTGACGGATACGTCCTGCTCGACCCGGATCCGCAGGCGCTCCGGCGCCCCGGCGGGCACGGGAGTCCCCGCGGCCGTGCCCGGGCCGGCCGGGCCCGCCGGGCCGGCCGCCACCTCAGTGATCCCGGTGATCCGGCCGCGCAGCACGGACAGCCGCCCGGTACAGCGCAGCTCGGTGATCCGCCGGGCGGTCGCGGGCGGCATCCGGTGCCGGTGCACCTCCCAGTAACGGGCCACGTGCCGGATGAAGAGCTGCTTATCCCGGTCCGGCAGCCGCCGCCACAGGCCCGGCACGTGCGGCCGCACCGCGTCCACCACGTCCTGCCAGTGGTTGGGCCGGCTGGTCATGGCCGACCGGATCTGCCAGATGAGTTCCGGGAGCCGCACCGGGTCGTCCGTGTCCGACAGGGCGGGCAGCCAGATGGTGTCGGCCGGGCCGCCGCGGCCCCGGTGCACCTGGGGGAGCATGCCGTGCCGTGACACGGCGCGCACCGTGGTCCGCGGGTTGCTGCTGGTCACCGCCGTGGCCACGTCCAGCATGGTCAGGCCGGTGCCCAGGATGACCACCGGGCGGCCGTCCTGGACCGGCTCCAGCGCGCCGGGGGCCCAGGGATTGGGGATGCACCAGGGGCTGTCCGGGAAAGGGATCGGCGTCGAGGGCGGCGGGTTGCCGGTCGCCAGGATCGCGCGGTCGGCCTCCAGGGTCGCGCCGTCGGCCAGCAGCACCCGCATCGGGTGGCCGGCCGCGCCCGGCCGGATGGCCAGGACCTCCGACGTGATCAGGCTGAGCCGCGATAGCGGCGCGGCCCTGCGCTGCGCGTCCGCGAGCGTGTCCTGGAGGTACCGCCCGAACGCCTGCCTGGGAAGGAACTCCAGGTCGCCCAGCCCGGCCTCGGCGGCCCAGCGGAGCAGGTGATCCGGCTCTCCGGCTACCCCGCTCATCCGGTCCGTGAGCGCATTCAGGAAGTGAGTCGGGCTCGTCGTCGAGTAGGCCTCGCCGAGCCCGTGCCGGCCCAGCCGGTCGATCAGGGCGATACGCACCGGATGCTTGCGGGCTGCGGCCGCGCGGAGCAGGTGGATGGCGGCCAGCGTGCCGCTCGCCCCGCCGCCGATGATCGCGATCACCGGCCCGCGCCCCGGCACCAGGCCGGGGCCGGGCAGGCTGTGCGTGCTAGCGGCCATCCTGGATCCCCGGCTCCGGGCGGGTGAACCGGCCCTGGTGGTGCAGCAGCGGCGGTTCGCCGGTGCCCATGATGGTGTGCTCGACCCGGCCCACCACGAGCTGGTGATCCCCGACCGTGAGCATCGCGTGGGTGGCGCAGATCAGGTGCGTGGTGGCCCCGTCGAGCAGCGGGAGGTCCCGGGGACCAGGGCGCCACTGGGTCTCGGGCCCGAACCGGTCCGCCCCCTTCTGGGCGAATCGTGCCGCTGCCGCTTGCTGGGAGTGATCCATCAGGTTCACCGCGAAGTGCTCCGCCGCACGGATCGCGGGCCAGTTGGTGGATCCGTGCCCGATGTAGAAGGACACCAGCGGCGGATCCAGGCTGGCCGAGCTGAACGACGTCACGGTCAGCCCGGCCGGGCCGCGCACGGTCACGATGACCACGCCCGCGGGATGCCGGGCCAGCGCCTGCCGGAACACCTCCGCGTCCACGAAGGGCAGGGGGCGGGCGCCATCGTGGGCGGACACGGCCGGGGCGCTCTGGGCGGGCACGGAGCGGAGGGCGGCGGAGGGGGGAGTCACAGGACCTGCCTTCTGCTAGTGGCGCTGCCGTGACGGCCCGGCAGCAGGGGTTCGGCGGTTCCGCGGTGTCATGCCGGGACCTCGTTCGTGGCCAGCGCGGCGCAGCGGCCGAGCGCGGCCGCCACCCGCGCGGCCCACGCCTCCAGGACCGGGCCGGGCTCGGCCAGGTCCGGTTCGAGGAAGGCCAGGCCCGGGGCGGGCGTGGAGGCGCCCAGCTCCAGCAGCAGGGGCCGCAGGTGCAGGTTGACCGCGAGCGCGTGGTTCGGGACCCGCATGACCAGCAGGGGCAGGGCGATCACCGAGGAGAGCGCCTGGTATTCCAGCCGGTCCAGGAAGACCTTGAGCAGCCCGGTGTAGGTGCCCTTGTAGGTGGGGCTGGCCACGAGCAGCAGGTCCGCGTGCCTGACCTGGTCCAGCGCGTCCTCGACCGCGGGCGACGGCTCGTCCAGCAGCAGCCGCCGGGCCAGCACGGACAGATCGATCACCTGATGCTCACCGGCCAGGCCCGCGGCGCGGCTGACCGCGTCCGCCGCCAGCCGCGCGATCTGCAGGGTCCTGGACTGGGGCCGGGGGTTGGCCGCCAGCACGACAAAACTCACCACGACCTCCTGAAGGGGGCGATCACAGTCATGCGTTGCCTTTCTGTAAATTTATGCACTGGCCCGCAGGTAGGGCCGCCCGGAGTTGCCGGCCGCCGCCTCGCGCCGGCGGATCTCGGGCAGGACGCCCTCGCCGAACCAGTAGGCCTCCTCCAGGTGCGGGTAGCCGGACAGGATGAACTCGCTGATACCGAGGGAGGCGTACTCCTCGATGAGGTCGGCGACCTTCTCGTGGCTGCCGACCAGGGCGGTGCCAGCCCCGCCGCGGACCAGGCCGACGCCGGCCCACAGGTTCGGGTAGATCTCCAGGTCCTGGGCCGAGCCGCCGTGCCGGTAGGCGGCGTGCAGGGCCCGCATCCGGTTCTGGCCGACCGACTCGCTGGCCCCGAGGATCTGCTGGGCCTTGGCGATCTCGGCGGGGTCGATGCAGTCGAGCAGCCGGCTGGCCTCGGCCCAGGCGTCTGCCTCGGTGTCCCGGGTGATCACGTGCAGGCGGATGCCGAAGCGCAGTGCCCGGCCCTGGGCCGCGGCCAGCTGCCGGATCCAGGTCAGCTTCTCCGCCACCTGTGCCGGAGGCTCACCCCAGGTCAGGTAGACGTCCGCGGAGGCGGCGGCCACGGCGCCCGCCGCGGGCGAGGAGCCGCCGAAGAAAATGCCGGGCACCGGGTCCGGCGGGCGCAGCACGGTGGCCCCGTCCACCTGGTAGTACTGGCCGCGGAAGTCGAACGGCTCACCGGACCACGCGCCCCGGACGATGGACAGGAATTCGCCGGTCCGGGCGTACCGCTCGTCGTGGGACAGGTAATCACCGAACCGCCGCTGCTCGTCGGCCTGCCCGCCGGTCACCACGTTGAGCAGCAGCCGGCCGCGGGACAGCCGCTGGTAGGTCGCGGCCATCTGCGCGGCCAGGGTGGGGGAAGTCAGCCCGGGCCGGAACGCGACCAGGAACTTCAGGCGGCTGGTCTCCCGGGTCAGCGCGGCGGTGACCAGCCAGGCATCCTCACACCAGGTGCCGGTCGGCGTCAGCACCGCCTCGAAGCCCAGCTGCTCCGCCGAGCGGGCCACCTGGGTCAGGTACTCGATGTCCGGCGGCCGTTCCCGGGCGGCCGCGCCCCGGATGTGCGGGGCCTGCAACTGCCCGGCCGCCCCGGCCGGAGGCAGGCTGTGCCCCCGGCCCATGATCGACCGGCCATCACCGGTGGTCGGCAGGAACCAGTGGAATGTCAGCGTCATGAGGCCTCCCCGGCGCTGTCGTGCAAGCGCGCGCCGGGGGCGGTCCGCCCGGTGGGGAGCAGGCCGCTGGGTGCGTGACCAGGCATAGATGAACCTCGCTCGTGTCGGCAGGGTGCCGCCGGCCACGCGCCGGGGCTTGGCCCGCGGGCGGCCGGCTGATCCGGATGGGCTAGGCCTCCTCGGTGATGAGCAGGACGGCGGGCCGGGTACACGAGCCCGGGCTCCCTGCGATCGGCATGGCAGCTCGGGACCAGCAGTGGGATGCAACCATGACCCCATGCTGGAAGCTCAATCCCTATAATGTCAATAGGGAAAATCGAGATGATGTGAAAGCCTGCCGGGCCCGGTGTTCCGTGACAGGCCGCGCGCGGACGGCAGCCACAAGGCAGGAGGGAGGGAGCGGCCAGGGGCCGGGGCAGGCGGCCGGGGGAGGCGGCCAGGCGGGCAGGAGGCCAGGGAGACGGCCAGGAGGCCAGGGGGCAGGGGTTAGGGAGCGGGCAGGAGCGGGCAGCGGCCCGGAGGCCTGCAGGCAGCGAGCCGGGTCAGGCGCCGGGGTGGCCAGGGGCCGGGCCGCTCACGGTCTCCAGAACCCGGTTGAGCCACTGACGCAGCCCGCGCCGGCCGAGCCCGGGCGGCTCCCCGGCGGCCGAGCTGACCAGATGCTGGGCACCGTCGAAGGAGACCGGGGCGGTCCCGGGCGTGATCGTGAGCACCTCGTGGGCCAGCTGCTCCAGCTCCGGGTCACCCTGGTCGAGGGCGAGCACCGTGGCGCGCTTGCGGGCATCGCAGACCCGCTCGAGCAGCCCGGCGGGAGCGGCCTGGGTGCCCACGACCAGGACCGTCTCGCCGCGCCCGGCGCGCTCCAGGCGGCCCATGCCGATCCGCAGATGCGGCGGAGCGTCCGGCGGTGGTTCCCAGCGGACGAGGGTGGGGCAGAGTTCCGGCACGCCGGAAAGCCGGCTTTCCTCGCCGAGGTGGGCGGCGAGGTGCCAGGGCTCGTCCCCGGGGGTACCGACCACCAGCAGCCCGCCGGGGGTCCGGGAACGGCGCAGCACCCGGGCGAACGCGGTGGTGCGCTCCAGCCAGCCGGTCGGGGCGAGCACCGCCCGCAGCGCAGCCACCTGGTCGGCATCCATCGGCCCATCGTGTCACGCCTGCCTGGGGTCTGGCAGGATCAGGACATGGCCGCGGAGCAAGGATCTCCCACTGTGGACAAAGATGCCGCTGCCCTGATCGTGGCGGTCCTGGGGGGCACCGGCGATCAGGGGCAGGGTCTCGCGTACCGGCTCGCCGCCGCGGGCAACCCGGTGATCATCGGGTCGCGGAGCGAGGAGCGTGCCCACGCGGCCGCGGCGGAACTGGGCGGCGGAGGGATCCGCGGGATGGCAAACGCCGACGCGGCGCGCGAGGCCGACGTCGCGATCGTCGCGGTGCCCTGGGAAGGCCACCGGGACCTGCTGGCCTCGCTGGCCGGGCCGCTGGCCGGCAAGATCGTGATCGACTGCGTCAACCCGATGGGGTTCGACCAGCGCGGGGCCTACCCGCTGCCGGTCCCCGAGGGCAGCGCCGCGCAGCAGGCGGCCGCGGTGCTTCCGGACAGCCGCGTGGTGGGGGCGTTCCATCATGTGTCTGCGGTCGTGCTGATGGACCCGGAGGTCGAGTCGGTCGATCTCGACGTCATGGTGCTGGGTGACGACCGCGGGGCCACCGACCTGGTGCAGGCGCTGGCCGCGCGCATCCCGGGGGTCCGCGGCGTCTACGCGGGCCGGCTGCGCAACTGCGGCCAGGTCGAGGCGCTGACCTGCAACCTCGTGTCGGTCAACCGCCGCTACAAGGCCCACGCGGGCCTGCGCATCACCGACATCTGACCCGGCCCGGCGCCGGTTCCCGGGCGGCCCGGTCCCGGGGCGGCCCGGAACCGGGACGGCCCGGAACCGGGGCGGCCCGCGCCCGGGCGGGCGTGAGCCGGGGGTGCGGTTTTCGTTGCGGAGGAAAAGCGGGTGGCGCGCGGGCCGCAGCGTCAATCTAACCTTGACGATCGACGCTGGTCAACCTAGCCTTGACGCATGACGTCCTCGCCCCTCTCGCTCGACACGCTGATCACGTTCGTGAAGGCGCAGCGCCGCGCAGGCTCACCGCTGGACAACCTCTCCGACGCGGTCAGGGTGTCGGCTGAGCTGAGTGACCAGGCCGACTCGCTGATCGGCCACTTCGTGGACCAGGCCCGGCGCTCCGGGGCCTCGTGGAGCCAGATCGGCGCCAGCATGGGCGTCAGCAAGCAGGCGGCCCAGCAGCGGTTCGTGCCCCGTGGCCCGGTCCAGATGCCGCACGTCCCGGGCGACTTCTCACGCTTCACCCAGCGGGCCCGCCACGTGCTCGCCGCGGCCGAGGACCTGGCGCAGGCCGCGGACGTGGCGGTGATCTGCCCGGAGCACCTCGCGGTCGGGTTGCTGGCGGAACCGGAAGGGATCGCCGCCAGGGCCATAGCCGCCCTCGGCGTCAGCGCCGGGCAACTGCGCTCCGCGTTCGGGCTGCCGGACCTGGCGGGGACGGAGAACGCGCCAGCCGGGAAGCCGGCCGGGGGCGGCCCGGCCCCCGCGCGGGTGCCGCTCGGGCCGGGTGCGATCGCGACGCTGAAGGGGGCGCTGCGGTCGGCGCTGCACCGCGGGCACAATTACATCGGCACCGAGCACATCCTGCTCGCCCTGGCCGGCGAGGACGACGCCACCGCGGCCACCCTGGAGCGCCTCGGCATCACTAAGGCCGGGGTGAACGAGCAGATCAGGGTGCTGTTCGCGGAGATCGCGGCCAGCCGGCCCGGCTCAGGTGCCTAGGACCTGGATCCCGGGCCGGAGCCGCGAGAAAACCGGCTCGTACGGCACCTGCTTCTCGGTGGCCAGCGTCACGTAGCAGGTCCGGCCGGCCGGGGCCGCGATCGCGTACTGCAATGCGGTGACCGAGGCCGTGCCCACGCTCATCTGGTTGTAGACCAGCACCGCGGTGCGGCCGTCCACGGTGGTCTGGCCGAGCTGGGCGTTGCTGGAGTTGACCGCCGTGAATTCCTGCTCGGCGAGCGTGTTCAGGCCGGTCAGCGCGTTGGTCCCCGGCGGGAGGCCGGACGCCGCGCAGCTGAGCGACACGACCGCCTGGTAGCCGGAGCCGCCGGACGGGCCGGGATCGGCCAGGGTCACCGACCCGGGGTGGCCCCAGCCCGGCAGGACCGCGTTCAGGACCGGGGGCTTGAGCTGCCCGAGCCCGACCGCGTGCAGGGCGCCCGGGCGGGCCGCCGGGGCCAGCGTCACCCACCGTGCCGGGACCGCCATCCGTATCCCCTGGGCCGCGCCCCCGGCCCACTTCCGGCCGGCGGGCAGCGGGGCGGGCCCGCTGAGCGGCTTGCTGACCGCGGCGTACATGGCCTGCTCCGCCTGGGTTGACCGGCTGCTCCCGCCGGAGCAGCCGGTGACGGCCACGGCGAGGCAGGCGGCGAGCGCCGATACCGGGAGCAGGGCCGGCGTGCGCCTCACCGGCATGCGCCTCACCGGCATGCGCCTCACCAAGATGCGCCTCATCAGTGAGCCTCCGGGGATACCGCGCAGACCCCCGGGGAATTCCGCGCACCAGACTGGCGCCAGAAGTCTAAGTGGCCGGAACGGATATATGCGCCCGAACAGGTCATCGCGGGCAGGGTGACCGCCAGGGCCCGGCCCGCTCGTGCCCCGGCGGCCAGGGCCGGCCGGGGCATCCGCGGGCGAGCGGGCTGATCAGCGATAAGAGTTCTCCTCGGCCGGGAACCGGCCGCCGGCCACCTCCTCCGCGAACGACTGCGCGGCCCGGCCGAGCACGCCGGCCACGTCCGCGTAGCGCTTGACGAACTTCGGGGTCCGCGGGGACAACCCGGCCATGTCCTGCCACACGAGCACCTGCGCGTCGCAGTCCGGGCCGGCGCCGATCCCGATGGTGGGAATGGAGACCGTCGCGGTCACCCGGGCCGCGAGCTCCGCGGGCACGCACTCGAGCACGACCGCGAACGCGCCCGCCATCTCCAGGGCCTTCGCGTCCTGGAGCAGCTGCTCACCATCCTCGCCCCGGCCCTGCACCCGGTAACCACCGAACACGTTGACCGACTGCGGCGTGAGACCCAGGTGCCCCATGACCGGGATGCCGGCCGCGACCAGTTCCTCGGCCTGATGGACCACCCGGCGGCCGCCCTCCAGCTTGACCGCGTGCGCGCCGGCCTCCTTGAGGAACCTGATCCCCGCCGCGAGCGCCGCCCCGGGCGACGCCTGGTACGAGCCGAACGGCAGGTCGGCGACGACGAGGGCCCGGCTGGTGCCCCGGACCACGGCCGCGGTCAGCGGGATGAGCTCGTCGATGGTGACCGGGATCGTCGTGTCGTGACCGAAGACAACCATCCCGGCGGAGTCGCCAACCAGGAGCACCGGGATGCCCGCCTCGTCGAACACGTGCGCGGTCAGCGCGTCGTAGGCGGTGAGCATGGGCCACTTCTCGCCGCGGGCCTTGGCCTTGGCCAGGTCGTTGACGGTCACCCGGCGGGTGGCGCGGCCGCCGTAGAGGGGCTCGCTGGCCGGCCGGCGGGCGTCGGGGGCTGGTGCACTGGTCCGCGTCTCGGTAGCGGCCGTGCCCGGGCCCCCAGGGGAATCATTCATCCTGGGTTCCTCCAGTCTCGTGGCACCGTTGCGGCGTCCCCGGACCGTTCGATCATGACATGCCCAGGGCGCCGGAGATAGCCCCCGTCCCGGCGGTGTTCGGCGGGGGTGTTCGGCGGGGGTGTCCGGCGGGGGTGTCCGGCGGGGGTGTTCCGCGGGGGTGTCCGGCGGGGGTGTCCGGCGGCGGGCGCCGGGCCCCGGGAAAAATCCTCCGGGCACCGGGAATCTTTTACGATACGGTCGAGTTCCGTATCGATAGCTTCCCCGGCGCGGCGCCGCGCCGGGACACGTGCCGGCGGGGCCGCCTGCCGGGCCATACGCACCATGGGGAACGCCGCCATCCGCGACGGCCTTCCCTCTCACCAGAAGGACGTTATGGATCACCGCAACGCTCGATCCGCCGCCGGGCAGCCGGCCGCAGGTCCATCCGGCACGCCGGCCGCCCTGAGCCGGGCCGCCGATGCCGCTGCTGACCGCATCTACCGCCGCCGGTGGGCCATCCTCGGCGTGCTGGTCGTCAGCCTCATCGCCATCGTGCTCGACAACACGGTGCTGAACGTCGCGCTCAAGACCATCGCCGAGCCCAAGCCGGCGGCCTGGGTGCCAGCCAGAGCCAGCTCGAGTGGGGCATCAACTCCTACACGCTGGTGTTCGCCGGCCTGCTGTTCACCTTCGGGGTGATCGGCGACCGGATCGGCCGCAAGAAGATGCTGATGTTCGGCATGGCCGCGTTCGGCGTGTTCTCGCTGATCACCGCCTATTCACGCAACCCGGATCAGCTGATCTTCGCGCGGGCCGCCATGGGCCTCGGCGCGGCGGCCGTGATGCCGCAGACGCTGTCCATCATCTCCAACGTGTTCGACCCCCGCGAGCGCGCCAAGGCCATCGGCATCTGGGCCACCGCCGTCGGCATCGGCGTGGCGATCGGCCCGATCGTGGGCGGCCTGCTGCTGGCCCACTTCTGGTGGGGCAGCGTCTTCCTGATCAACGTCCCGCTGACCGCGGCCGGCGTGCTGGCCATCCTGCTCCTCGTCCCTGAGTCGCGGAACCCCAACCCGGGCCGGATCGACTACCTGGGCGTGCTGATGTCCATCGTCGGCCTGGTCCTCGTGGTGTACGGCATCATCCAGGGCGGCGAGAAGGGCACCTGGATCCACTGGGACGTGCTCGGCATCACCGTCGCGGGACTCGCTGTGCTGGCCCTGTTCGGCTGGTATGAGACCCGGCTGTCGCACCCGTCGCTGGACGTGAAGCTCTTCCGTGACCCGCGGCTGTCGTCCGCGGTGGGCGCGCTCGGGCTGGTCTTCTTCGGCATGATGGGCGCGCTGTTCTTCCTCAGCTTCTACCTGCAGAGCGTGCGCGGGTACAGCCCGCTGGACGCGGGGCTGCTGACGCTGCCGTTCGCGGCGGGCCAGATGCTGATGGCGCCGCGCAGCGCCCGGCTGGTCAGGCGGTACGGCACCAAGGCCGTGGCCGCCACGGGGCTGATCACCGTGGCCATCGCGCTGGGCGGGTACCTGCTGCTCGGCGTGAGCACCCCGATCTGGATCCTGGGTGTCATCTTCTTCATCCAGGGCGCGGGCATGGGCACCGTGATGCCCCCGGCCACCGAGGCCGTCATGTCCGTGGTGCCCCGGGAACGGGCCGGCTCCGGCTCGGCGCTGACCAACACCGCCCGCCAGGTCGCAGGGGCACTTGGCGTCGCGGTCCTGGGCTCCATCCTGGCCCAGGTCTACCGTGGCCAGCTCAGCCCGCACCTGACCGCTCTGCCCGCCTCCGCTCGCAGCGCCGCAACGGGCTCCATCACCGCCACTGACACCGTGGCCGCCAGGCTGGGTCACGCGGGACTGCGCCTCGACCAGTTCGGTGACGCCGCCTTCGTGCATGCGATGCATGTCACCACGGCCATCTCCGCGGTGATCACCCTGATCGGCGCGCTGGTCGTGCTGATCTGGATGCCCGGCCGCCCGGCTGCGCAGACCAGCGCCGCCCAGGCTGAGCCGGCTGGCGCGGATGTGGCTGCCGTTGACGTGGCTGCCGCGGACCGGGGCGCCGCGGATGCTGGCCAGCCTGTCCCGGCTCACCGGGTGGCTGCCGTGGACGTCCCGGCGGAGGTCCCGGCTGGGGTCGCCGCCGAGGCCGGTGTGGAAAGCTAGGATCATGGCCGCATCTCACGCCAGCACCGTCGTTGAGCATCCCGCGGGGACCGGGCCGGACAGCCCGGGCCCCGCGGCCCGGCCCCGCCGCCCGGGCCGCCCCCGCAGCGCCGAGGCCGAACGCGCGATCATCGACGCCGCGCTCTGCGTGTTCGCGGAGCACGGCGTGGAGGGCCTGTGCATCGAGAAGGTGGCGGCCAAAGCCGGCGTGGGCAAGGCGACTATCTACCGCCGCTGGCCGGGCAAGGAAGACCTGCTCCTGGACGCGCTGGCCGCGCTGAAGGCCCCCCTGCCGGAGCCGCGCGGCGAGTCGGTCCGTGACGACCTGATCGACCTGATGGAAACCATGGCGGCCGACTATGCGGACCCCCGGCGGGCCAGGGAGTTCGCCCTGCTGCTCGGCGAGGGCGCCAAGTTCCCCCGGCTGATGGACAGATACACCGAGACCGTGGTCGAGCCGCGCCGGGACGTGATCCGGTCGGTGCTGCGCCGCGGGGTGGCCTCCGGGGAACTGCGGCCGGACGTCGATCTCGAGGTGGCGCTGTTCATGCTGAGCGGTGCGATCATTGCCCGGGGCAAGCACCAGCCCGAGGGGATCTCCGCCGGCTACGCGCAGCGCGTGGTGGACGAGCTGCTCGCGGGCCTGACCCCCCGCTGAGCCTGCTCCCTCGGTCTGTTCCCCCAGCCCTGCAGTGCCCGCCAGCCCCGCCAGACTCCCAGCCGGCCCTGCCCGCCGGTCCTGGCCGCCGGCCCTGCCCGCCGGTCCTGCCCGCCGGCCCTTCCCGCCGCCGTGATCATGGGCTTACTGGGGCTCGAGCCCCAGTAAGCCCATGATCACGGCGGCTTGCGGCCCGGAAGGCGGCCCGGAAGGCGGGGCGAGCGCGGGCCATGCGGCGGGGCGGACCGCGGGAACGGGGTTGCGGGCGGTGGGAGACTGGGGGATATGCAACGCCGGTTCCGCCAGGTCAACGTGTTCTCCGCCACCCCCTTCGGGGGCAATCCCGTCGCGGTCGTGCTCGACTCCGAGGGGCTGAGCACCGGCGACATGCAGCGCTTCGCCAACTGGACCAACCTGTCCGAGACCACGTTCGTCGCCCCGCCGTCGAGTGACCAGGCGGACTACCAGGTCCGGATATTCACCCCAAGCCAGGAGTTGCCGTTCGCCGGCCACCCCACCCTGGGGACCTGCCACGCGTGGCTGGAGGCTGGCGGGAAGCCAGCCCTCCCGGAGGTGTTCGTGCAGGAATGCGGCGTCGGCCTGGTCGAGATCCGCCAGGTCCCGGCCGGGCTGGCGTTCGCCGCGCCGCCGCTGATCCGGTCCGGGCCGGTCGACGAGCCACTCGCCGGGCACATCGCCGAGATCCTGGGCATCAGCCGGGCCGAGATCACCGACCTCGCCTGGGCGGACAACGGCCCCGGGTGGGTGGCCGTGCTGCTCCCCAGCGTGGAGGCCGTGCTCGCGCTGAGCCCCGGTGTGACCGACATGGACATCGGCGTGGTGGGCTGCTATCCGGCCGGCTCGCCGGAGGCCATCGAGGTCCGGGCGTTCTTCCCCGCCGGCGGTGCGACGGTCGAGGACCCGGTGACCGGCAGCCTGAACGCCTCGCTGGCGCAGTGGCTGGGGGACAGCGGGCGGGTCAGCGCGCCGTATGTCGCGAGACAGGGCACGGCGCTCGGCCGGTCCGGGCGGGTGCATGTCTTCCGCGAGGCCGGCGGCCGGATCTGGGTTGGCGGTGGCACCCTCACCTGCGTGTCGGGGTACGCAGAACTTTAGGGGTAGGAGAGCCTCGTCCCGGGAATCCATCTCGTGGCACGCCAGACTCTCGGCAGGAGGCTTTGCAGACCGTGGACCTATCGCAGGAGTCGGCGGAGCTGCTGCGTACCGAGGGGGCGGGGTACGCGGCTGCGGCACTGGCCAATATCAGGCACGAGTTCCCGGCGGCAATGCAGCACACGATGACCGCGCCGGGCGACTTTCCCTACCGGCCCCGGGCCCGCACGCCGGTCTTCTACGGCAGCGTCAACTGGCGCTCCTCGGTGCAGATGCACTGGACCCTGCTCCGGCTGCTGCGCACCATGCCAGGGGCGGTACCCGGGGGCGAGATCCGGTCCGCGCTCGGCGCCCAGTTCACCCCGGTGGCGCTGGCCGCCGAGGCCGAGTTCGCCGGCAGCGCCGACGCCGCGGCCGAGCGCCCGCAGGGCTGGGGCTGGGCGCTGGCCCTCGTGCACGAGACGCAGACCTGGGACAACCCGGACGCCCGGAAGTGGGCCCAGGCCATGGCCCCGCTGGCCGATGCCCTGACGGGCGCGTTCCTGGCCTGGCTGCCCAGGCAGTCCTACCCGGTGCGCTACGGCACGGAGCAGGGCAGCGCCTTCGGGCTGTCGCTGGCCTGGCCGTTCGCGGAGGCCCGGGCCCGGGCGGGCGACCCGGCACTGCGGGAGGCCATCGCGTCGCGGGCCCTGGCGTGGTTCAGCGCGGACAGCATGTACCCGGCCGACTGGGAGCCATCGGGCGATGACTGCGTGTCCCCGGCCCTGACTGAGGCGGAGCTGATGGCCAGGGTCATGCCACCCGCCGAGTTCGCCGACTGGCTGGCCATGTTCCTGCCCGGGCTCGAGTGGGGCCGGCCGGCGACCTTGTTCACCCCGGCGGCGGCGGGTCATCCCGCGGGGGATGAGGACGGGGACCATGAGCAGGGCACCCGGCTGCACGGGCTAAACGCCACGCGGGCGTGGTGCTGGCGGCAGATCGCCCTCCGCCTGCCGGCCGGTGACGCACGGGCCGAGCCCGCGGCGGCAGCGGCCCGCCAGCACATCAAGGCGGTGCTGCCCTACGTGCTCGGCGGCGGCTACCAGCTGGAGCACTGGCTGCCCGGCTACGCCACGCTCATGCTCAGCTGAGCCACGCTGACCTGAGCCGTGCTGAACTGAGCCACGCTGAGCTGAGCACCGGGGCTGCCGTGAGCTGGCTCGCGTCAGCTGATCTGTTCGGCGAGGGCGACGATGATGCCTGCGGGGCCGCGGAGGTAGCAGAGCCGGAAGATGGTCTCGTACTGCGCCACGTCACCCAGGAGTTCGGCGCCGTGGTCGCGCAGGCGGGCGACGGTGTCGCCGATGTCGTCAACGGCGAACATGACACGATGCAGACCCAGCGTGTTGGCGGCGGGTTCCCCGGCCCGGCGACCGCCGCGGGGGCGTGGTACTTCGTCAGCTCCACCTTGCTGGGGCCGTCCGGGGTCCGCATCACCGCGATGTCGCTCCGGACGCCGTCGAGCCCGACGGTGCGGTCCGCCCAAAGGCCTTCGACCTGCCCTTTGCCTTCCAGCTCCATGCCGAGCTCGGTGAAGAACGCGACGGCGGCATCCAGGCCCTCGACGACGATGGCGACGTTGTCCATCCGCCGGATGGTCATGCCTGCGAGCATGAACAGCCGCCGGCCGGGAGCCGCGGGCCGCGCTGGAGAAGGCTTGGGGGGGTCAGCCGGGGCGCCGGTCCGGGCGGGGCTCACGCCAGCGGTTGGTGATCGGCAGGCGCCGGTCACGGCCGAAGTTCCGCGGGGTGATCTTCGGGCCCGGCGGGTACTGGCGGCGCTTGTACTCGGCCCGGTCCACCAGCTGGATCACCCGGTCCACGAGGACCGGATCGTGGCCGGCCGCGATGAGCGCGGCGGCGCCCATGTCCTTCTCGACGTAATCGTCCAGCAGCGCGTCGAGCACGGCGTAGTCGGGCAGCGAATCGGTATCCAGCTGCCCCGGGGCCAGTTCCGCGCTCGGCGGCTTGGTAATGGAGTTCTCCGGGATGGGCGGGGTCTCGCCGCGCTCCACCGCCTGCGCGTTCCGCCACCGCGCCAGCTCCCAGACCAGCGTCTTGAGCACGTCCTTGATCGGGCCGAAGCCGCCGGCCGAGTCGCCATACAGGGTGGAGTACCCGGTGGCGATCTCGCTCTTGTTGCCGGTGGTGAGGACCAGGTGCCCTTCGGCGTTGCTCAGCCCCATCAGGATCACCCCGCGGATCCGGGACTGGAGATTCTCCGCGGCCAGTCCCTCCAGGCTCAGCTCCGCCTGGAACGCCTCGACCATCCGGGCGATCGGGACCGTCCGGGCGTGCAGCCCCTGCCGTTTGGCCAGGTCCTCCGCGTCACTCACCGAATGCCCGGAGGAGTAGCTGCTGGGCATCAGCACCACATGCACCCGGTCCGGCCCGAGCGCGTCGGCCGCGATCGTGGCGACCAGCGCGGAGTCGATGCCCCCGGACAGGCCCAGGATTACCGACCGGAAGCCGTTCTTGCGCACGTAGTCGCGCACGCCAGTGACCAGCGCGGAGTAGACCTCGGCGTGCGGGGCTAGCCGCGGGCTGATCGCAGGCTCCGCGAGCGGGGGCAGCGCACCCGGCTGCGCGGGCCGCTCGGGCAGCGCCACCCGGTGGATGCTCATCACGGTGCCGTCGCTGGCCTCCGCGGGAGTATCCGCGGCCGGGGTGGTGTCCGGCTCCGGCCGCGCCGGCGGCAGGTCGAGGTCTGCGAGCAGCAGCGTCTCCTCGAACTGAGGGCCCCGCGTGATCAGGCCGCCCTCGGCGTCGACGATGATCGAATCCCCGTCGAAGACCAGCTCGTCCTGGCCGCCTGTCATGTTCACGTAGGCCAGCGCGGCGCCGGCCTCGCGCGCCCGCCGGGCAACCAGTTCCAGCCGGGACTGGTCCTTGCCCCGCTCGTAGGGGGACGCGTTCGGCACGACCAGCAGCCCCGCACCCGCCTGCCTGGTCACCGCGACGGGGCCGCCGTCCTGCCACAGGTCCTCGCAGATGGCAATGGCCACGTCCACGGCGCCCTCGCCGCCCCGCGCCGGGACCCGGACTACCGGCAGCCGGTTGCCGGGCACGAAGTAGCGGTATTCGTCGAACACGCCGTAGTTCGGCAGGTGATGCTTGGCCGTGGTGACCGCAACGGCCCCGCCCTGCAGCAGGGCGGCCGCGTTCTGGGCTGAGCTGACGGGTTCGCCGGCCCGGGGGATCCCGCTGGCCCGCCGGCCCAGGTAGCCCGTGACCACGGCGATGCCCCCGAGCCCGCCGGAGGCCAGTTGCCGCGCCGTCGCTTCCAGGGTGGCGACCGAGGCGTCCACGAACGAGTCCCGCAGCGCCAGGTCTTCCACTGGATAGCCGGTCAGCATCATCTCCGGGAACACGACGAGGTCGGCGCCGGCGTCCGCGGCGCGCCGGGTCCACTCCGCCACTGTCGCGGCGTTCCCCGCCAGGTCACCGACAGTCGAGTTCACCTGGGCAAGGGCGATCCGCAGCCTGGTCACCCATGTACTTTAATCCGGCCGTCAGGCCGTCCCCGCCGGCGTGGCCGGCCGGGCCGCCCGCACCAGCCGCCGGCGCTGCTGTCCCCCCGGAACAGGGGCGAGCCGGCCACATGCGGCAGCTTCCGGCCTGGAAGCCCGGGCCTGCCCGGAGTTCAGCGGTAGACTCACCGCAGGTTTGTAACGTCCTGGTAACACGCTCGCGAGAGACTGTCAGCCAGGGCAGGCTCGGTCAGCCGCTATGCTGTGCTGCCCGCCATTCCGCAGGTAAACGCCGCTGACCAGCAAGGACAGGCCGTCATGGACAGGCAGGAAGAATTCGTCCTCCGCACTCTGGAGGAGCGGGATATCCGTTTTGTCCGGCTGTGGTTCACCGACGTCCTCGGCTACCTGAAGTCGGTCGCGGTGGCCCCTGCCGAGCTTGAGGGTGCGTTCGCCGAGGGCATCGGGTTCGACGGCTCCGCGATCGAGGGGTTCGCCCGCGTCTACGAGGCGGACATGATCGCCAAGCCCGACGCCGCCACGTTCCAGTTGCTGCCCTGGCGCGGTGAGGCCTCCGGCGTGGGCCGGATGTTCTGCGACATCCGCATGCCCGACGGCTCCCCTTCCTATGCGGATCCCCGCTACGTGCTGAAGCGGGCCCTCGGCCACGCCGCCGATCTGGGCTTCACCTTCTACACGCATCCTGAGGTGGAGTTCTTCCTGCTGAGGGAGAAGCCCGTCGCCGGTGCCCGCCCGCAGCCGATCGACACCGGCGGGTACTTCGACCACACCCCGCACAGCGTCGCCCACGATTTCCGGCATGAGTCGATCCAGATGCTGGAGAGCATGGGCATCTCGGTGGAGTTCAGCCACCACGAGGGCGCGCCCGGCCAGCAGGAGATCGACCTGCGTTACGCCGACGCCCTGACCACCGCGGACAACATCATGTCGTTCCGGCTGGTCATGAAGGAGGTCGCGCTCCAGCAGGGCGTCTACGCGACCTTCATGCCCAAGCCGTTCACGGAGTACCCGGGCTCCGGGATGCACACCCACATGTCCCTGTTCGAGGGCGACCGGAACGTCTTCTACGAGCCGGGCGCGGAGTTCCAGCTGTCCAAGCTCGGCCGGATGTTCATCGCCGGGCTGCTGCGTCATGCCGCGGAGATCACCGCGGTCTGCAACCAGTGGGTGAACTCGTACAAGCGGCTGTGGGGAGCGGCGGAGAGCGCGGCGGGCGCCGGCGGCGAGGCCCCCGCCTACATCTGCTGGGGCCACAACAACAGGTCGGCCCTGGTGCGGATTCCCATGTACAAGCCGCACAAGGGAAATGCCACCCGGGTCGAGTTCCGCTCGGTAGACTCGGCGTGTAACCCCTACCTTGCGTTCGCGGTGATCCTGGAAGCCGGCCTGAAGGGCATCGAGGCCGGTTACGAGTTGCCGCCCGGCGCGGAGGATGACGTATGGGCGCTCACCTCGGCCGAGCGACGGGCGCTGGGCATCTCACCGCTGCCGCAGAGCCTGGATGAGGCGATCACGGTGATGCAGGACAGCGAGCTGGTGGCACAGGCGCTCGGTGAGCATGTCTTCGACTTCTTCCTGCGCAACAAGCGCGCCGAATGGCGTGAGTACCGGCACCAGGTCACCCAGTTTGAGCTGGATCGTTACTTGCCCGTGCTATGACTGTGTGAGCCTGGCTGTGGCATCAGGCGGCGCTGGGGCAGCGGGCGGGGCCGGGGTGGGGGCGTGACCAGGGATCGGGGTCGGGGCACAGTGTTCTGGGTGGGCGTACTCGGGCCATTACTGGTTCGCAGCGGTGGTGAGCCCGTGCCTGTCCCCGCCCCGAAGCAGCGGGTGATCCTGGCCACCCTCGCCCTCCGCGCGGGCCAGGTCGCGTCCTACGACGAGCTGGCCGAGATTGTCTGGGACGGGGCGCCCCCGGCCGGGGCCCGGGTGGCCATCCGGAACTACGTGAAGCGCTTGCGGCAGATCCTGGGCCCGGCAGCCGCCCGCCGGATCGTCACCCGTGACCCGGGCTACGCCCTCGAGGCCGAGCCCGACGAGGTCGATGCGCTGCGTTTCACGGCTCTGTGCGGCAAGGGCGGCGAGGCCATCCGCCATGACGCTGAGGCGCCTCCCGGCAGCGGCCCGGGTGCGTGGGAGCTCCTGGGCGAGGCAATCGGCCTGTGGCGCGGGAACCCGCTCGTGGACGTGCCCTCCAACGTGCTCCTCACGGCCGAGGTCCCCCGGCTGGATGCGCTGCGGATGCAGGCCCAGGAATGGCGGATGGACGCCGGGCTCGCCCGCGGGCTGCACGCGGAGCTAGTCGGCGAGCTGACCCAGCTCGCGCAGGATCATCCCTGGCGCGAGCGATTCCACGCCCAGCTCATGCTGGCGCTGTACCGCTGCGGCCGTCAGGCCGAGGCGCTGGCTGCCTACCAGCGCACCCGGCGGATGCTGGTGGATGAGCTCGGCGTCGAACCCGGCCGCGAACTGCGTGACCTCCAGGCCGGGATCCTGGACGCCGACCCTGGCCTGGCCGCACCGGGGCAGGCGCTGGCCAGGTTCCTGGCTGCCCCGCCCGCGCAGGAGCCGGGAGATTCCGGCCGGGGCGCCCCGGCCGGGCCGCCGCGCGGGGCGGGACAGGCCGCCGGCCGCGCCCCGGCCACCACGGACACCCCGGACAGCCAGGCGCCGGCCGGGGAAGCCCCGGGACGTCCCGCGGCGGGGGGTGCGGTTGCAGGCAGCGGGGCCGCAGGAGCCCGGACTGCCCGGGCGGGCGCCGACCGCGGCGATCCCCCGGGCCAGGTCAGCGGGGGAGCCACGGCGAAGACGGGTCCGGCGGCGGTGGGGGCGGGCCCGTCGCGTCCCAGGCGGGCCGGAGCCGCTCCCACGGGCCAGGCCACGGTGGTGCCCCGGCAGCTGCCCGCCGGGGTGGCGCACTTCGCGGGGCGCACCGCCGAGCTGGCGGAGCTGAAGGCCTGGCGGGACGAGGCCGCCTCGGCCGGCGGGGCCGCCAAGGTCCTGGTCATCGGCGGCACAGCCGGGGCGGGCAAGACGGCCCTGGCTGTGCACTGGGCTCATCACAGCGCGGAGGAGTTCCCCGACGGCCAGCTCTACGTGAACCTGCGCGGGTTCGACCCGTCCGGCACGCCAGTGGCCCCGGGCGATGCGCTGCGCTGGTTCCTGGGCGCGTTCGGGGTGACTGAGGAGCAGATCCCGGACAGCGTGGACGCGCAGGCGGCCCTGTACCGGAGCGTGCTGGCCCGCAAGCAGGTCCTCGTCATCCTCGACAACGCGCGCGATGCCGCGCAGGTGCGGCCGCTGCTGCCGGGCAGCCAGACCTGCCTGGCCGTGGTGACCAGCCGGGCGCGGCTGCCCGGGCTGGCCGCGACGGAGGGGGCCCGGCTGGTGCAGCTCGACGTGCTGACCGCCGGCGAGGCTGACGAGCTGCTGGCCGGCCGGCTGGGCGAGCGTGCCCGGGCGGAAGCAGACGCGGCCCGGCAGCTGACCGAGGCGTGCTCCCGGCTGCCCCTGGCGCTCAGTATCGTGGCCGCCCGCGTGGCCGCCCGCCCCTACCTGCCGCTCGCCGAGCTGGCCCGTGAGCTCGCCGACGCCCAGGGACGGCTGGAAGCGCTGGACGCCGGGGATCCGGTGGCCAGCATCCGCGCGGTGTTCTCGTGGTCGTGCGAGCAGCTGAGCGCGCCCGCTGCCCGGATGTTCCGGCTGCTGGGGTTGCATGGCGGGCCGGACGTGACCGTCGCGGCGGCCGCGAGCCTGGCCGGGGTGAACCGCGGGGAGGCGGCGGCCGCGGTCGCCGAGCTGGCGGACGCTCACCTGATCGCCGAGCACGCACCGGGCCGGTACGCGTTCCATGACCTGCTCCGCGCCTATGCCGCGTACCTGGCCCGGACCACGGACAGTGACGCAGACCGGCGCGAGGCCGTGCACCGGGTGCTGGATCACTACCTGCACACGGCTTCCGCCGGCAGCCAGGTCCTCAACCCCGTCCGCCCGCACATCATCCTGGAACCGGCGCAGCCCGGGGTTGTCCCGGAGCTCCTCGGCTACGCCAGTGAGACGCTGGCCTGGTTTGAGGCCGAGCGCCAGGTGCTGATCGCGGCGATCGCCCAGGCCAGTGACGGGGGCTTCGACACGCATGCGTGGCAGCTGCCGTGGGCGGTGTGGCTGTTCTTCGACCGGGCGGGTTACTGGCACGATCAGCTCGCCATCCAGCGCACCGCCGTCGACGCCGCCAAGCGGCTGGGTGACCGGGGCCGCCAGGCGCATGCGTACCGCGATCTCGGGGCTGCCATCGGCCGCCTTGGCCAGCTCGCCGAGGCCCGCGATTACTGCCGCCAGGCTCTTGAGCTGCACCGGCAGGTTGGTGACCGGCTCGGCGAGGCCCGCGCGCACAGCGAGATCGCGATGCTGGCCGAACAGCAGGGCCGGCTCGCTGAAGCGCTAGGGCATGCCCAGCTGGCCCTCACCCTGTACCGCCAGGAGGGGCATGAACTAGGCCTGGCCAAGATGCTCAACGGTGTCGGCTGGATGCACGCGCAGCTGGGGGACTATGAGCAGGCGCTCGAGTTCTGCGAGCAGGCGCTGAGCATGTACCGGGGCCGCGGCGACGCGCTGAACGAGGCGGCCACCTGGGACAGCATGGGCTACGCCCTGCTGCATCTCGGCCGCCTCGAGGAGGCCATCGGGTGCCTGCACACCGCGGTCGGCATCATCGCCGGACTCCGCACGGGGTACTACGAGACCACCATGCTGGTTCACCTCGGTGACGCCTACCACGCCGCCGGTGACATGGGCCCGGCCCGCCAGTCGTGGCGCGAGGCCCTGGACATCCTGGAAGGCCTGAATCACTCGGACGCTGACCAGGTCCGGGCCCGGCTGCGCGGCCAGCAGCCGCCGCGTCCCGGCATCCCCGCTGGCCCGGCCGAGTCGGCACTGGGCGCCCGCCTGCGCGAAGACCACGCGGTCGGCGCCTGACATACCGCCCGCTAGCCGCGCTACCGGGACGTTACCGGCCGGTTGGACACTCTAGGGGTGCACCTACCCCCCCCGGTGCACCCCCCTGCCGGGGCCGTCTCCGGACGGCCCCGGCGCCGGACCTCTGGCTTCCGTTCAGGAAGCCGGGGGGTCCCCGGCCTCTTCTCCTTCCTGGCCCCGTTCGCGGACTCTGAGTCCCGGCTCGCGTCCGCCAGGTCCCTGCCTCCTCCCCGGGCCGCGCTACCCCGGCCACGGCACGCGACCGCAGCGCGGGACCACGGCACGCGACCGCAGCACGGGACCGGGCCTGTGCCGTGACACGGTCCTGACCGGGCCAGGGGCAGCCAACCCGGCAGGCGGCCGTTACGGTGCAGGGGTGAGTGTGCGCCGGAGAACAACACCGGCCGGGGAGCTGGCCCGGCTGGGCTTCGCCGACGCCACCCGGGCGGAGCGGCTGCTCAGCCAGGACCTGGCCCTCGACCCCGAGGGCGCCGACGCGGACCTGCTGGCTTCACTGGCCGCCGCCGCCGATCCGGATCTGGCCCTGACCACCCTGTCCCGGATGACGCTCAGCGGCGAGCTGCTCACCGCGCTGCGCGCCGACGCCGGCCTGCGGAGCAGGCTCACCGCGGTGCTCGGCGCGAGCGCCGCGCTCGGCGATCACCTGGCCCGCCACCCCGGCGACTGGCGGGTGCTGAGCGGTCCCGACGCGCTGCGCAGCCCCGGCCCGGCCGAGCTGCGGGCGGACCTGCTGATGGCGGTGGGGGCCAAGCCCGACGACCCAGACCCCGTCGCCGTGCCGGACCGCGACCCGGCCGCCGGGCTGGCCGCCTCACTGGCTGCCGCCTACCGGCGGCGGCTGCTGCACCTGGCCGCCCGTGACCTGACGGGTGCGGTCACTGTGGACGAGACCGCAGCCGAGCTGGCCGATCTCGCCGCCGCGGCCCTCGAGGCGGCGCTGGCTATCGCCCGGTCAGAGCTGCCCCCCGGCTCGCCGCCTGCACGGCTGGCGGTGATCGCCATGGGCAAGTGCGGAGGCCGCGAGCTCAACTACGCCAGCGACGTAGACGTGATCTTCGTGGCCGCGGCCGCAGGGAACCCGCAGCCCGGCCCCGGCGGAACCGGTGGAACCGGTGGAACCGGCGGCCCAGGCGGCCCCGGCGGAACCGGCGGAACCGGGACCGAGGCGGACGCGTTGCAGACCGCGACGCGGCTGGCCGCGGGCCTGGTCCGGACCTGCTCGCAGACCACCGCCGAGGGTGCCCTGTTCCCCGTGGACCCCAACCTCCGGCCCGAAGGCCGCGACGGCCCGCTCGTCCGCACCCTGGCCAGTCACGTCGCGTACTACCAGCGCTGGGCCAAGACGTGGGAGTTCCAGGCACTGCTCAAAGCCCGCCCGGTAGCCGGCGACCGCGAGCTGGGCCAGGCCTATCTCGGCGCGCTCAGCCCGATGGTCTGGCAGGCCGCCCAGCGTCCCCACTTCGTCGCGGACGTGCAGGCCATGCGGCGCCGCGTGATCGGGAACCTCGCCCCCGGCGAGGCGTCCCGCCAGCTCAAGCTCGGTCCCGGCGGCCTGCGTGACATCGAGTTCGCGGTCCAGCTGCTCCAGCTGGTGCACGGCCGTACCGACGACTCGCTGCGCGAGACAGGCACGCTGCCCGCGCTGGCCGCGCTGGCCCGGGGCGGCTACGTGGGCCGCGAGGACGCGGCCAGCATGGCCGCCGCCTACCGGTTCCTGCGCACCGTCGAGCACCTGCTCCAGCTCCGCCAGCTCCGCCGGACCCACACCCTGCCCGAGGATCCGGCCGCGCTGCGCCGGCTGGGCCGTGCGCTGCGCCGGGCCCGGACCCGCAACGGCGCGGCGGCCCCCGCCCCGCCGTCCCGCGCCGACCCGGCCGCCGAGCTGATGGCCCAGTGGCGCCAGCACGCCCGCGAGGCCCGCCGCCTGCACGAGAAGCTGTTCTACCGGCCGCTGCTGGACGCGGTGGCCCGGCTGCCGGCCGACGCGGTGCGGCTCACCCGCGAGGACGCCCGGGCCCGGCTCGAAGCCCTCGGCTACGCCGACCCGGCTGGCGCGCTGCGTCACATCGAGGCGCTGACCTCGGGGGTGTCCCGGCGGGCGGCCATCCAGCGGACGCTGCTGCCGGTGATGCTCGAGTGGTTCGCCGACGCCGCGCAGCCAGATGCCGGGCTGCTGGCCTTCCGCCAGGTCAGCGACGCGCTGGGGGACTCGCCCTGGTACCTGCGGCTGCTCCGGGACGACACGAACGTGGCGCGCCGGATGGCCCGGCTGCTGGCCTCCAGCCGGTACGCGACGGACCTGCTGATGCGCGCGCCGGAAACCGTGGCCCTGCTCGGCTCGGATGAGCAGCTCGCGCCTCGCCCGGCGACCGCGCTGCACGCCGAGGCCACCGCCGTGGTGAGCCGGCACACCAGCGCCGACGTGGCCGCACAGGCGGTCCGTGCGCTGCGCCGCCGGGAGCTGCTCCGCACCGCCGCCGCTGACCTGCTCGGCGTGACCACGGTCGAGGAGACCGAAGAGGCGCTGACCGTGATCACGGCGGTCACCATCGGCGGGGCGCTGGAGGCCGCGATCAGCCAGTTCGAGCGGGAGTCCGGCCCGATGCCCACCCGGATCTGCGTGGTGGGCATGGGACGGTTCGGCGGCCGGGAGACCGGCTACGGCAGCGACGCCGACGTGATGTTCGTCCATGACCCGCTGCCGGGCGCCGAGGACCAGGTCGCGTCGCGGGCCGCGCACACGGTCGCCGAGGAGGTGCGCCGGCTGCTCGCCCAGCCCGCACCCGACCCTCCGCTGGTCGTCGACCCCGGGCTACGGCCCGAGGGCCGCCAGGGACCGCTGGTGCGCACGCTGGCTTCCTACCGCGCCTACTACCAGCGCTGGTCGCTGGCCTGGGAGGCGCAGGCGCTGCTGCGCGCGGACCCGGCCGCCGGCGACCGGGAGCTGGGGGAGCGGTTCAACGCCCTGGCGGACGAGTTCCGCTACCCGGCTGGCGGGATCAGCGCCACAGCGGTCCTGGACATCAGGCGCCTGAAGGCGCGGATGGAAGCGGAGCGGATGCCGCGCGGCACCGATCCGGCCATGCACCTGAAGCTGGGCCCGGGCGGGCTCTCGGACGTGGAGTGGGTGGTCCAGCTGCTCCAGCTGACCCATGCGCACGAAGTGCCCGCACTGCGCACCACGCGCACCCTGACCGCGCTGCGGGCGGCCGAGGAGGCGGGCCTGATCGGCGCGGATGATGCGGCCGCGCTGGCCGCGTCGTGGCGGCTGGCGACCCGGATACGCAACGCCGTGGTGCTGCTGCGCGGGCGGTCCTCGGACGTGCTCCCCGCCAAGCAGGCCGAGCGGGCGGCCGTGGCCCGGATCCTCGGCTACTCCCCGGACGCCAGCCAGGACCTGGTCGAGGACTACCGCCGCACGGCGCGCCGGGCCCGCGCCGTGATGGAGCGCCTCTTCTACGGCTGACCGGCACTACGGCTGACCGGTACCACGGCTGACCCGTGACCCGGCAGCGTCCGGCCCGCCCGCGGTTGTTCTCCTCCTCCGGTAGCAGGCCAGGATCGGCCCCGGGCCGATGTGCGGGAGGGCCCCGGTGCGCCATCGTGGCAGCGTGAGCACATCGGGCACAACGCGCAGGCGCCGCCCCCTCTGGCGCTGGGCCGTGGACCTGGTGCTGATCGCGACGGCCGTGGTCTCGGTGCTGCTGGAGCCGGTGTCGGTTGCCGTGCACAGCGTCATCGGGCTGGTCTTCGCCGGGTTCGTCGGCCCGCACCTGTGGTACCGGCGGGCCTGGATCCGCGGCACGCTGCGCCGCCTGTGGCAGCGCCGCTCACTTCCGCGGGCGCTGCGGTGGGGCCTGTCCCAGGCGGGCCTGCTGCTCGTGCTCACCGTGATCGTCACCGCGTCGGGATTGTGGGACTGGCTGGACGGGCGCACGACGATCCGCTGGCACGCGATCTCCAGCATCATCCTGCTGGCGGTCCTCGTCCGGCACATCTGGACCCGGCGGAGCCGGCTCCTGCGCCGCCGCCCGTAGCCGGCGGCCCGGATCGGGCTGCGCCGCCCCCCGCAGGCGGCGGCGCGGGCCGGTCAGCTGAGCCGGCCGTTGGCGCGCAGCCGGGCCAGTGCGTTCACGGTCATCGCGCCGCGCCACTCGGCCGCGGCCACCGGGGACCAGGCGAGCCAGTTGAACGTCCAGCCCCCGTCGTCGCGCTGGCTGCGGGCCAGGTGATCCAGGCAGGCCTCGATCACGGCCGGCCCGAACAGGCTGCGGGCCAGTGACCCGGGCCGCGGCGCGAAGTCCAGCGGGGTGTGGATCTCCCCGGGCGCCGCGGGATCCAGGGTTACCACGTCCGGGCTGGTGATCAGCGGCGCGAGCCGATCCATCATCGCGGCCGCGCGATCCCGGTCGGGCACGTGATCGAGGAAATGCGCTGCCGCGCGCAGGTCGTACGGGCCCGCCTTCTCCAGCTGGCCCATCAGGGCCCACATCAGCCCCGTCGCGCGGTCCAGCCAGGGATGGCGGACGCCCCGGCTGTGCAGCGTCCCGGCCAGCAGCCCGGTGGTGATCAGGGACGCCGGGCCGCCTTCTTCCGGCACCCACCACGGCGCGTGCGGCCATCCGTCAATATTTTCCGCGAAAGAAACTGATCCCCCTTCCCGGGGTGCGCTGGCCTCGAGCCAGCCGAGGGCCCCGTGGACGAGGGCGCCGTCCCAGGCGTCCGCCTCGTCCAGGATTTCCAGGGCGAGCTCGGTGGCCAGCGGCTGGCTGCCCGGGCAGCGGCCGTCAGGCTCGAGTGCCTGGCCGAACCCGCCGTCCGGGTTGCGGTAGGCGGCGACGGCGTCGCGGACGGGCGCGGCCTGCCCGCCCGCGAACAGCCGCTCGAACCGGCGCTGGTCCAGGACCCGCCCGCTGGCCGCGAGGAACTGCCGGGCTGCGGTGATATCGGCGTCAGGTGAGGTCATGGCGTCCATCCTGGCGCCCGGCCGGCTGCCTGTCTTGAACGAATCGGTCACGCGGGCCGGCCGGCCGCGGGGCAGGCGCACGGCAGCTCGTGCCAGACTCGTGACATGGACTGGTCGCCGGGCTACCGCGAGTACGCGCCTCCCGCGCACCTCGCCAGCGCCCTGTCCTGCGTGTGGGTGTCCGTTGCCCCGGCGGCAGGTGCGCCGCCCACCCGGGTCCTGCCCGACGCCTGCACGGACCTCATCTGGCGCGCGGGCAGCGGGGTTTCCCTGGCCGGGCCCGACACCGGGCCGGTGCTGGTCCCGGTGCTGCCCGGTTCGGTGATCGCCGGGGTCCGGTTCCGGCCGGGAGCGGGCGGCCCGGCGCTGGGCCTGCCGCTGAGCGACCTGCTCGATCAGCACCTGGATCCCGGCGCCCTGCGCAGCGGCCTGCCGGGCGGCCGGGGCGCGGCCCTGGCGGCCCGGGTGCACGGCGGGCTGGCACCCGATGAGGCGCTGCGCCGCCTGGTCCGGCTGGCGGGGGAGATGGTGACGGGTGCGCCGCCGGACCCGCTGGTCACGGCGGCTGTCCGGCAGCTGGCCCGGCCCGCGGCCGCGGCCGGCCGGGCAGCCCAGGTCACCACGACGGCCCAGGCCACCAGGGTGGCCAAGGTCAGCAGCGTGGCCCGGGACCTGGGTATCGGCGAGCGGCAGCTGCACCGCAGGTGCGTGGCCGCCGTCGGCTACGGCCCGGTGCTGCTGCGCCGCGTGCTGCGCTTCCGCGACTTCGTGTCCAGGATCGACGCGGGCGTGCCGGGCGACGACCTGGCCGTGCTGGCCGCCGAGGCCGGCTACGCCGACCAGGCGCACCTGACCCGGGAGAGCCAGGACCTGGCGGGCCTGCCCCCGGCTGCCCTGGCCCGGCTCCGGCGGGCCCCGGCCGCCGGCCCCGGGGCCTGATCTCGGACGGGCACGGGGGTGACTCTCTCCTGTTGCCCGCGTGGCTGGTGTTACCCGCGTGCCCCCGGACCGGGCCTGGCGCCTGCGTGATCATGGGATCACTGGGGCTCGAGCCCCAGCAAGCCCATGATCATTAACCCGCCGTCGCGCGGCCGGGTTCCGGGCTCAGGCTCCCGGTCGCTGCTGCCCGGCCCGCTGGTGATCCAGCCCCCGGCCGCCCAGTTCCTGGCGCAGGGCTTCCAGGTGCACGGCGGGAGCACCGGCGTGGGGCAGGTCATGGGGACGCTACTGGTGTTCGTTGCGTGAATTGCGGTTCCAAGAGTGCCGCGGGGGGCCTACGCTCTGGAAACACAGCAGCACGCACCGCCGTCTTGTCAGCGGGGTGCGGGACGCCGAGGTAGCGCGGCTCACATTGCTGTACGACATACTGAAGGCCGGGGCGCTGCCCCCGCGCGCCCCGGCAGACCTCGCTAGGAGAGCGATCGAGAGATGGACCTGACCGGCGCCCCGTGGCGCAAGTCCTCCTACAGCGGAGGCAACGGCGGTGCCTGCGTGGAGATTGCCGTCGTGCCCGGCTCCAAGGAGGGCAGCGACTACGTGATCACCATGCGCGACTCCAAGGACCCTGACGGGCCGGTGCTGACCTTCACCCCGGACGAGTGGAAGGCGTTCACCCTCGGCGTCCAGGACGGCGAGTTCGACGTCGGGGAGGACAGCGCCGGGGAGGACAGCGCCGGGGAAAGCGTCGCGCCCCGTGCCGGGGGCTGACCTCCCGGCCGAGTTAACCGTCCGGCCCGCGGTGCCGGGCGACGTCGACGCCATCGCCCGCATTCACACCGCGGCCCGGTCGGCCTACTACCAGGGTTTCGTGTCCGAGGAGTGCCTGGCCGATCCGGCCGGCGAGGAGCGGCGCCGCGAGATCTACGCCCGGCGGCTGGCCGATCCGCGCTACACGATGATGTGCGCCGGGGCCGGGCCGGGGGTGGCGGGGTTCGTGATCCTCGGGCCGCCGTACGAGCCCGCCGCCGATCCGGCCGGGACCGGGGAACTGCTGCAGATCCATGTGCGGCCGGACCTGTGGCGGCGCGGCGTCGGCAGCGCCCTGCACCGCGCCAGCGTCGCGGTGTGGCGCACCGCGTCGGTCACGACCGCCCGGGTGGATGTCTGGGGCGGGAACGAGCGGGGCCGGGCCTTCTACGCCCGGCACGGCTGGCGCCCTGACGGGCACCGGCGGGAGGGCCCGGCCGGTTTCGACTTCCTCCGGCTGGTCCTGGCCATCCCGCCAGGCTGACGATCCCGCAGGCATCCGACGCGGCTTTCGCCGCCGGGCTCACCGCCGGCCGCCCGCGGCGCAGGCGTCAGCCGGGCCACCCTAGTGATCGCCGGGACCATGCCCGCCGCCCGCGGCCGGGCGGCCCGCGGGCGCCGGCTCCGGGTGGCCGGGCGCGGCCGGTCCCGGGTCACCGGCTGCCGCGGGTGTCGGGGCCAGGCGCGCCGACAGGACGTAGGCCACGACGACGGCCACGATGACCAGCGGCATGACGGCCAGGCCGTCCGAGGCCAGCAGCAGCGACGCGAGCAGGACCGAGGTCAGCGGGAGCCGGAGCATCACCACGGACATCGCGCCGATGCCCATCGCCACGCCCGCCACCAGCGGCAGCCCCGGCAGGTGCGACAGCGCGACGCCGCCCACCCCGCCGAGGAACAGGGCCGGGAACGTCGGGCCGCCGCGGAAACTGCTCAGCGAGATGCCGTAGGCGAGTCCCTTGCAGGCCAGGAGCAGCAGCAGCGCGCCGATCGTGTAGCTGGCGCTGTGCGTGATGAACGGGCCGAGCTGTGACTGCCCGGAGAACAGCACCTCTCCCGAGCCCTTGCCGGTCGCGGCCGCGAACGCGATGGCCAGGCCCGCGACGGCCAGCCCCACGAGCGGGGTGATCAGCAGGATGCGCCGCTCCACATGGGGCCGCAGGAGCAGGCCCAGCCAGCGGATGGCGCTGCCGAGCGGGACGGCCGCGACGCCGATGACCAGCGCCCAGCCGAACTCGGCGGCCGTGGGCGATCCGAAGTGCGGAAGGCCCGGGATGGCCAGCGAGAACGTGCCCAGCCCCGTCCACGCGTCGAGCCCGATGAACACGAGGGAACCGATGCCCGCGGCCAGCAGGCCGGGGATCAGCACGAGCTCCATCATCGCCCCGCCCAGCCCGGTGGCCTCCATCAGCAGGAAAGCCCCGGTCAGGGGGGAGCCGAGCAGGGTGGCGATGGCGGCGAAGCTGCCCGCCGCCGCGACCACGGTCTGGGTGCGGGCCGGGGCGTCCCGCTTGGCCAGCCGGACGGCGATGACACCCAGTCCCCCGCCGAGCGCGATCAGCGGGGCCTCGGGGCCGAGGACCACGCCCAGGCTCAGGGTCGCGAAGGCGGCGAGCACGATGCCGGGAAGATCGATGGGGGCCGCCGGCCCGCCGCCTACCTTGAACCCGTCGGCGGGGGAGTGGCCACCCGTCCCGGGCAGGTACCGGAGGGTGAGGGCGACCAGCACCCCCGCCACGGCCAGCGGCAGCAGCGGCCACCACAGCGGCTCGCCGTGGAAGCCCAGGCCCTTGGGCAGGTCGGTGAAGACCCAGCCTTGCGTCTTGCTGATCAGCGCGAGGAAGAAGTAGGCCGCCGCCGAGATGGGCGCGCCGATGATCGCGGCCAGCACCAGCAGGGCGACGTAGCTGCGGGACCGCAGCAGCGCCAGCGGGTCGGGTGGCGTCGTCACGACACGTCCTCCTCAACGGCTTGATCGCTGGTCATGTGACCAGCAGGTACAGGCTCTTGCCGGCCAGCCAGAACCCCAGCATCAGGCAGATCACGATGATCACCTGCTGCTGATGGGTGTCCAGCCAGGCCCGCAGCTTCTGGAAGAGGGCATCGGCAGCGGCCGGCCGGAAGGCCGCCGACAGCTCCAGGTACAGGAAGCTGGAGGTGGCCAGCAGGCAGAACAGCACCAGGACCAGCCACTCCCACACGTTCGAGAGGTTGGCCTGGCTGACCGTGGCCGCGCCGGCCGCGACGAGCGTCCACGGCTGGAGGAAGGCGGCCAGCCCGGCCGCCGTCCAGGCCGAGAGCTGGTCCAGGCGGCCCATCCAGGCCGGGGTCTTGCGGGGGCGGCCCATCTGGCGCCACTGCCAGATGGCGTACAGGATCAGCACGACACCCAGGGCCAGCTTGATGGCCAGGGCCGCGGTCAACGGCGCCGTGCTCGGTGCAGGCGGCTTGCCCCCGGTGAGCAGGACCACGGCGCCGATCACCACGACCAGGCAGGCCAGCCAGCCCAGGATGAAGGCCAGGCCTTTCCTGGTGCCTTTCTCAGAACTCAGGATCAGCAGGAACGCGATGAGCGGGAAAGGCTCAAGGGTGATGCCCAGGCCGATCAGGAGCAGGTCAAGTACCACCGAGCCCGGCTCTCCTCATCGACACCACCCCCCAACGTGACCATGCCTGGCCAGCGGGGCCGCTGCCTCACCCGGCGGGGGTGAGGCTCGCCGTCCCGGCCCGGCCGGGACGGCCGGGCACGCTGGCCCGGTTTGGGGACTTTTCGCAGCGGTATGCACTCCAGCGGGCGGAGGCCGGGTCGGTAGAGTGGCCTGCAGTCCGTAGAACTTTGGCGCCATTTGCGGTCACCGGATGTGAGCGCGTGTCGCTGTGGAGCGCAGGCATGGACGGTGGTGCGGACCGGCCAGCCGGGGTGCACAGTAAGGCAGTCGCCCAGGGTTCCCCGCCCGGCGCCGTCCCGTTAGTGGGGCGGCTGGACGCGCTGGACGCGTTCGGGGAGGCGCTCGACGCCTCGGGCGGCGGGTCCTGCTGTTTCCTGGGCCTCGCCGGTGATCCGGGCGCGGGCAAGACGCGGCTGCTCAGCGAGCTGGCCGCCGAGGCGGCCCAGCGGGGCCTGGTCACCCTGGGGGGCCGGGCCGCCGAGTTCGAGCAGGAGATGCCCTTCGGGGTCGTGGCCGACGCTCTCGACGACCATGTGGAGGCCTGCTCGCCCGGGCTGGCCGCGCGGCTGGGCCAGGACACGTGCACCCTGCTCGAGACGGTCCTGCCGTCGCTGCGGGTCACGGCGCCTGGCCCGGGCCGGCCAGCCACGCCGGGCTCCGGCCACGACCTGACCGGCCGGTACCGGATCTACCGCGGGATGCGGCGGCTGCTGGAGGAGCTGGCCGCCCCGGATGGCCTGGTGCTGATCCTCGATGACGTGCACTGGGCCGACAACGCGTCCGTCGAGCTGCTGGACCACCTGGTCCGCCACCCGCCCCGCGGCCGGGTGCTGGTGGCGATCGCCTACCGGCCGGCGCAGGCGCCGGCGCGGCTCGCGGCGCTGCTCGCGTCGGCCACGTCCCGCGGCCGCCAGGTGACGGTAGGGCCGCTGACGCTGGCCGAGACCCAGGAACTGCTCGGCCCGGGACTGAGCCGGCCGCGCTGCCGCGCCCTGCATGAGGCCAGCGGCGGCAACCCGTTCTACCTGGAGGCACTGGCCCGGATGGGCCCGCACACGCCGCCGTCCCCGGATGGTCTGGACGGCAGCGAGCTGCCGCCTGCGGTGCGGGCCGCGCTGCAGCTCGAGCTGGCCGGGCTGCCCCCGGCGGCGCTGCGGGTAGCGCAGGCGGCGGCGGTGGCCGCGGACGAGTTCGAGCCGGCCCTGGCGGCGGTGGCAGCCGAGGTCAGCGAGGAGGAGGCGCTGGCCGCGCTGAACGAGATGGCGGTCCGGGATATCGTCCGGCCCGGCTCGCCGGGGCGGCTGCGCTTCCGGCACCCGCTCGTGCGCCGGGCCGCCTACGACTGCGCCGCCGCGGGCTGGCGGCTGGGCGCGCACGCGCGGATCGCCGCGCACCTGGCCGGGGTCGCAGCTCCCGCGGCCCTGCGCGCACACCACGTGGAGAGATCAGCCCCGTTCGGCGACCAGGCGGCGGTGGCCACCCTGCTCGAAGCCGCCCGTGAGGTGGCCGCGCAGGCGCCCGCGACGGCCGCGCTCTGGCTGGAGGCGGCGCTGGCCATCATGCCCGCGGACACCGCAGACCCCGGCCGCCAGGTCGAGCTGCTCCTGGAGGCGGCCGGGCTCCGCGCGGTGAGCGGCCAGCTGGCCGAGGGCCGGGGGGCCGCGCGTGAGGTGCTGCGGCGCCTGCCGCTCGGTGATCATGCGCGGCGGGCGAAGGCGGCCCGGTTCTGCGCCCTGATGGAACGCCAGCTCGACCGCCCGCAGGAGGCCCGCGCGGTCCTGCTCGACGAGCTGCGCCGGATCCCCGACCCGCAGTCACCGGCGGCCGTCCCGCTGCGGACCCGGCTGGTGGCGGAGAGCCTGATGCGCGGGGATGTCCGCGCCGCGCAGGCCGTCCTGGACCTCATCCCGGAGCGGGCGGACGCTCGCGAGCCGGGCGTCGCGGTGGCGATCGCGGCGCTGCGGCCGCTGCCCGCCTACGCCCTGGGCCAGGTCGCCGACGCGGCCCGGTATATCGAGGCGGCCGGCCAGCTGATGGCCGCCGCCCCCGACGACCATCTCGCCGAGTGGCTGGACGCGGTGGCCTGGCTGTGCTGGACCGAGACGATGATGGGCCGCGACCGCAGCGCCCTGGCTCATTTCGGGCGCGCCGTCGGCATCGCCCGCGCCACCGGGCAGGGCTACATCATCAGCAACCTGCTGGCCGGGCAGGCCCGGGTACTGACGCTGTTCGGCCGGCTGGCGGAGGCCGCCGCCGCGGCGGAGGAAGCCGCGGAGGCCGCGCGGCTGCTCGGCTCCGGTCACCAGCTCGTCTTCGCGCTCACCCAGCAGTGCCTGGCGGCCAGCTGGGCCGGGGAGGACCAGGCCGCCGTCCGGCTCGGCGAGGAGGCGGCCCGGACCGGCAAGGGCAACGGGGAATGGTCCGGCGCCCAGGCCCAGTACGCGCTGGCGGTGGCCCTGATCAATGCGGGGCGCCGTGAGGCCGGCCGGGACACGATGGCGCAGGCCTGCAACAACCTGCGGCGGCCCATGCTCGATCAGCGCAGCCTCCTGGCGGCATGCGAGGTGATGGCCGGGGCCGAGGCCGACGGCGGCCACCCGGCCGAAGCCAGCCGGTGGGCCGGTCACGCGGCCGCGGTCGCCCGGCCCGGCCAGGAGGCCAGCGCCGCGCTCGGCCGCGCCCATGCGCTACGGGGCACGCGGCCCGGCGCGGCCGCCGCGGAGGCCGGCCGGGCGGCGCGGTCGTTCGCGGACGACGGCCTGCTCATCGACGAGGGCCGGGCCCGGCTGTGCGCCGGGCGCGCGTACGCGGCCGCGGGGGACGACGGTCAGGCCCGCGCCGAGCTGGCCGCAGCCGCGCAGGCCTTCTCCGGGTGCGGTGCCCGGGCGCTGCACGCGGCCGCCGTGCGCGAGCAGCGCAAGCTCGGGGTCCGGGTCCCCGGGCCGGCCAGCGCGGGGCGGGCCCCCGGCCCGCACGGCCTCACCCAGCGGGAACTCGAGGTGGTCTCGCTGGTCCGTGAGGGCTGCACCAACCAGCAGATCGCCGCAGCGCTCTACGTCAGCGTCCGGACCGTGGAAACCCACCTGTCCCACGTCTTCGCCAAGCTCGGTGTCACGTCCCGGACCGGGCTGCTGAAAGCGCTGAGCGAGGCCCGCTGACCCGCGCGACGGTCACTGACCGTGAGTTAGGAGTGCGGTGCCCGCAAGTCAGGGTTTACCACGATGCGCGCGGCCTGCCGGAGGCGGCACGGTGGGAGCCAGCACCAGCAGCGGATCCCCTGGGGAGCGCAGATGACGGCCCGTATCCCGCGGTACACGCTCGACGGGGTAAAAGACGCCGAGGTGTCGGTGCATCCGTTCGCGACCGGCGACGGCCTCGGGCTCAGCCTGACGCGGTTCCGCCGGGCCGACTGCGATGACGTCGTCCTGCTCGTGCACGGCCTGACCTCCTCCAGCGACCTGTTCATCATGCCCGAGCACCGCAACCTGGCCAGCCACCTGCTGGACACCGGGTTCACCGACGTCTGGGCGGTCGACTTCCGGATGAGCAACCGGTTCCCCTACGACAGCGAAACCCACCGCTACACCCTGGACGACATCGCCGGCCAGGATCACCCCGCCGCGCTGCGCGAACTGCGGCGGCACGTCGGGGACCGGCGGGTGCACGTCGTGGCCCACTGCCTCGGCTCGCTGTCGGTCATGATGAGCCTGTTCGCCGGCCAGCTCCCGGGCCTGGCCAGCGTGACCTGCAACAGCGTCGCGCTCACCCCGCGGGTGCCGGCCTGGTCACGGACGAAGCTCCGGTACGGGCCGCCGCTGCTGGAGTACCTGGCCGGCATCGGGTCCCTGGATCCCGCGTTCGCCGCGGGCCCGCCGCTGACCCGCGGCTGGGCTCTTGCCCGGCTGGTCGACCTGGCGCACCGCGAATGCGCCGTGAGCGCGTGCCACATGCTCAGCTTCATGTGGGGCAGCGGGCACCCGGCCATGTTCGAGCACGAGAACCTGCTGCCCGTCACCCACGAGCGGATGGGTGACCTGTGCGGCGCCGGCGGGATGTACTACTACCGGCACGTCAGCAGGATGGTGCGGGCCGGGCACGCGGTGAAGTGTGACCCGGGTGACCCCCGGCACCGCGGCCTGCCCGATGACTACCTGGCCGATGCCGCCCGGGTGACCACGCCGATCCTGCTGCTGACCGGCGACCGTAACCACGTCTTCACCGACTCCAACATCGTCTGCCACCAGATGCTCAGCGGCATCATCCCCGGCCGCGCCGAGCTCGAGATCCTCCCCGGTTACGGCCACGTGGACCCGATCGTCGGCAAGGACGCCCACGCCGACGTGTTCCCGCGGATAGGCCAGTTCCTGAAGCGGCAGGCGGCCTGACATGAGCGGGACAGGGCTGAACGGGGTGCCGCCGGCCGAGCACGCCGACGCGGTGGTGATCGGGTCAGGCTTCGGCGGTGCGGTGGCGGCCTGCCGGCTGGCCCAGGCGGGCCTGTCCGTCATCCTGCTCGAGCGCGGCAACGCCTACCCGCCGGACAGCTTCCCGCGCACGCCCGCGCAGATGAGCCGGGCGTTCTGGGACCCGGCCGCCGGGCTGTACGGGATGTTCGACGTCTGGCACTTCACCGGCTGCGACTCCGTGGTCTCCAGCGGGCTCGGCGGCGGCTCCCTGATCTACGCGAACGTGCTGCTCCGCAAGGACGAGCACTGGTTCGTCCAGGACGACCCGCTGCCGCACGGCGGTTACGAGTCGTGGCCGGTCACCCGGGCCGATCTGGATCCGCACTACGACGAGGTCGAGCGGATGCTCGGCGCCACGCCCTACCCGCTGGAGGCCGCCCCCTACGCGGCCACGCCCAAGACGCGGGCGATGCAGGACGCCGCGGCGGAACTCGGCCTGCCCTGGCAGCTGCCGCCGCTCGCGGTCAGTTTCGCGCCGTCGCCCGGGTCCGCCCCCGGCCCCGGGCTGCCGATCGTCGACCCGGACTACGGCAACCTGCACGGGCGCCAGCGCACCACCTGCCGCCTGTGCGGTGAGTGCGACATCGGCTGCAACATCGGGGCCAAGAACAGCCTCGATTACACCTACCTGTCCGCCGCCCGGCACCATGGCGCCGACCTGCGCACCGGCCACGAGGTCCGGGCCATCCGCCCCCGGCCGGCCAGCGGCTACGAGGTCGACTACATCCGTCACACCGCGGCGGAGGAGGGCGGGCCGGCGGCGGGCGCGGCCCGGCCATCCGGGACGATCGTGTGCGAGCGGCTGGTGCTGGCCGCCGGGACCTACGGCACGTCGTACCTGCTCCTGCGCAACCGCGAGAGCTTCCCCGGCCTGAGCGCGGCCCTCGGCACCCGGTTCAGCGGCAACGGCGACGTGCTCAGTTTCCTGCTGCACGCCCGGGACCGCAGCCGCACCAGGCCGCTGGACGCCAGCCACGGGCCCGTCATCACCAGCGCGATCCGGCTGAGCGACCAGCATGACGACCCGGCGGGAACTGGCCGCGGCGCCTACCTCGAGGACGGCGGTTACCCGGCCTTCGTCAACTGGCTGGTGGAGGCGGCGGACGTGACGGGGGACACGCGGCGGCTGGCCCAGTTCGTGTCCCGGCGTGTCCACGCCCTGGTGGCGCGGGCACCCGACCCCAGCCTGTCCCGGGAGATCTCCGGACTGTGCGGCCCGGACTCCCTCTCGGTGAGCTCGCTGCCGCTGCTGGGCATGGGCCGGGACGTCCCGGACGGAGTGCTGCGGCTGCGTGGTAAGCGGCTGGACCTGGACTGGACCTCGGCCAGCAGCGAAGCCTACTTCGAGCGGGTGCTGGCTACCATGCGGCGGGTCGCGGCCGTGCTCGGCGCGCGGTACGTGAACAACCCCATGTGGCTGCGCAAGAGGATCATCACCGCCCACCCGGTCGGGGGCGCGCCCATGAGCCGCGATCCCGGCACCGGGGTGTGCGACCCGTACGGCGAGGTGTTCGGGTACCCGGGCCTGTACATCGCCGACGGGGCGGCGATGCCCGGGCCGGTCGGCCCGAACCCTTCGCTGACCATCGCCGCGCTGGCCGACCGCATGTGCACGCGGCTGCTGGACAAGCCGCCGGCCACCGTGGTGGGGGGAGCGGACCTGGTGCGTGCCGGGTCGGCGCCGGCCAGCCCGGCGGCTGTGCCGCCGGTGCCCCGCCTGGAGCGCACGTCGCTGTCGTTCACGGAGGAGATGAGCGGCACCTGCTTCCCGGGCGCCAGCAACGGCGGGCCGTCCGCCGCGGGCCGGCTGCCGCAAGAGCCGATGGCGCTCCGCCTCACGATCACCGCCGATGACCTGGAGCGCTTCCTGGATGAGCCCGAGCATTCCGCCCGGGCTGAGGGGTGGATTGATGCCGCGAGTATCGGGGGCCGGCGTCACATCCAGCGGGGCTGGTTCAATTTGTTCGCGCCGACGGGGGCGCCGGACCGGCGACTGATGTGGTACCGGCTGCAGTTCGACGGCGCAGTGGGCCAGCCCCGCACCCTCATCGGCTGGAAGAACGTCTGGCACGGCGCGCTGACCAGGATCTGGCCGGATACCTCGACCCTGTATTTCCGCCTCCTGGCCGGCCATGTGCCCCCGGAGCAGGATGACCAGGCTCTCATCCTGGCCGCGGGCACGCTCCACCTGCACATCACCGGCTTCGTGCGGGAACTGGCCACGATCCGCGCCGAGGGGCCGCACGGCGCCGCGGGGGTGCAGCGGTTCGGCCGGTTTTTCGCCGGCCAGCTCTGGGACGTCTACGGGCCCGACCGCCGCCACGCCTGACCAGGGTTCCGGACTGTCCAGCGGCCGGGCCGACGGGCGCTGGCCCGGGCCTCGGTCAGCGGCACGACGCCGACTATCCCGGCCAGCAGGGCGACGAGGCCGCGCAGCACCTACCCGGCGGCCACGGCGCTGCCGTGGCCGCCGGGGTCGCAGGCGAGTCCCGCCACCACGCCGTCGGTCCGGCCGGGCGTGCTGACCAGCCGCACGTGAAAAGTCATGGTCTCTCCAACCCGTCCGTGGCCTGGGCTACGGGCACCGGTCCCAGGGACACGATGGTGTCGCCCGCCTCCGGCGCCGGCGTGCCGGTGTGCGTGACGGCAGCGAGCTGGCCGTCCGCGCGGACCAGGAACAGCAGGTCGTGCCCGGCCGGCAGCGCGCCGCCGGCCGACAGTGCGACGACCCGGGCCCCGTCGTGATACCGGCCGCTGAACGTCTCCCTGCTCAGCCCGTCACCGAACAGGATGTCCCCGCTGGTGTAGGGAGCGACGACCCCGTGGCTGCGCGGCGGTGGTGCGAGCCGGTAGACACGGCCCTCGACGTTGCCGGCCAGCAGCACCGAGGCCAGCGCGTTGAAGTCGTCCTCGTCGGTGAGCAGGAGCACGGCCGTGATCTCCTCGAGCCGGGCGCCCCGGCCGGTGGCGGCGGCGAGCAGCTCGCCCGGCGCCAGCTCGAGCCCGGCCTGCCGGACCTGCTCCCGCTGCTGATCCAGGCCCGCCCACATCAGCACGTCCAGGCCGGCGGACCGCAGCGCCCGGCCCAGGTCGATGACCCAGCGCTCGCCACCGACCAGCAGCGGGCGGGTGCGGGCCGGGCGCGTGACATGCCATCGCCGGGCCACCGGCGCCGCGGTCAGGCCGTACAGGGCTACCGTCGCCACGATCACCAGGAACGTGACCGGCAGGATCCTGGCGGCACCGCCAATGCCCTTGGCCACCAGGCCCGCCGTGAATGTCGAGGCGGTGGCGGCAGCGACGATCCCGCGCGGGGCCATCCAGCCGATGAACGCGCGCTCACCTCTCCCCAGGTCCGTCCGGAGCGTGGACGCGAAGGCGGCCAGGGGGCGGGCCACGAAGACCAGCGCGGCGGTCAGGCCCAGTGTCGGCAGGATCAGATGACGCAGCGACTGCGGGGTGACCGTCGCCGAGATGGAGATGAACAGGACGCCGATGATCAGCTGCACCAGCGTCTCAAAGAAGGGCTGGCGGGCCGGGAGGTCAACGCCCCGCATGTTGGCCAGGGCGAGTCCCATGAAGATCGCCGCGATGAGCCCGGTGTCGGCCCGGGCCACGTCGCACCCGGCGGCCACCCCGACCACCGCGGCGAGCTGGGCCGTGGTGCCGAGCAGCTCGCCGAGCCGGAGCTTGCGCAGCAGCAGCCAGAGCAGCGCGGTGCCGATGACGCCCCCGGCCAGGCCGACCGCGACGCTGACCGCAAACTGCCCGAGCTGGCTGCCCAGCCCCTTGTGGGTGCTGGAGATGACGGCGTGGAAGACCAGCGCGCCGAGGATCGCGCCGACCGGGTCGATCAGTGACCCTTCCCAGATCAGGACCTGCTGCAGGCGTTCCGCCGGCCGGACGAAACGCAGCAGCGGGCCCACGACCGTGGGCCCCGAGACGACCAGGATGATGCCGAGCATCACCGCCGCGCCGCGCGACATGCCGAGCAACGGCGCGGCCACGGACGCGGCGATCACCCAGGTGATCAGCACGCCCAGGACGATCAGGCGGATCACTACCCTGCGGACGTGGCCCCTGAGTTTCCGCAGGTTTAGGCCCAGGCCTGCGTCATAGAGGATGACCGCCACCGACAACGACACCAGCGGCTCGAACGCGGGCCCGAGGAGCCGCTCCGGGTTGACATCGGAAGTCAGGGCACCCGCGATAAAGCCCACGGGCAGCAGCACGATGATGGCCGGAATGCGCAGCCGGCTGGCCAGCACCTGGGCGCCGACCGCCAGCACGAGAATGAGGCCGACGCCGATCAGGATCTGGTTAGTTGTCACGCCAGTCTCCGGCCGTTCCGGTCACCTCTTGTTTCCCCGCCGTTCACAATTCCGTGGCCGGTGCTGAACCATAGGCTGCGGCAAAGGCACGATCAGGCAATGTTCCCGTGGTCATGGTCCCGGCAGGAGAGCGCGTGGAAATCACCCTTGGTAGGTGATGAGCCGATCCTTCCGAGCGGTTAAAAAGCCACCGGGAGCGGGATGGATTGCCAGCGGTGACAGCGGCTGTCCGCTAGGCGACGATGTAGTAGATGCTGGTCGCGACCAGCCAGAAGCCGAGTACCAGCGAGACGACGATGATGACCTGGTCGGTATGCGTATCGATCCACAGGCGGGACCGGGCGAGGAAGTCTCGTGCTTGCTGGGGGCGGAAGCCGGCGTAGATCTCCATCGCCAGGATCGAGGACGTGGAGATGACGCAGAACAGCGCGAGGGTCAGGTAATCCTCCCAGGAGGAGAGTTTCGCCTCGAGGATGACCGTGACGCCCGCGGCGATGAGTCCCCAGGGCTGGGTGAGCGGGCCGAGCCCGATGGCGTACCACGGGGTCATGTTGTCGATGTGCGTCTGCCACCTGGGGGGCTTTTTCGGTGGTTTGGGTTTGCCCAGCTTCCGGTAGTAGCGGATCGCGATCACCAGCAGCGCGGCGCCGATGGCGAGCTTGGCGGCGAGCGCGGCCAGTGAGGGAGCCGTGCTGGGCTTCGGGGGGTTGTTGCCGGTGACGAGCACCGTGACCGCGATCACGATCGCGAGTGACACGAGCCAGCCGAAGATGAACGCGGCTCCCTTCCGCACGCCGCCCTCCGACGCGAGGATGAGGATGAACGCGGTGAGCGGGATCGGTTCGAGCGTGATCGCCAGGCCGATGAGGACAAGGCTCAGGACGAGCATGTGGTGAGGCCTTCCAGCGCGGACGGCAACCGCCCCAGGGATGGACCTGCCGCTGCCGACACCATCGTGGCCCCCTAAGCAGGTATCGCCGGAACCTTGGCTCCAGTCTCTTCGCCCACCTGCGCCTCCACGATCCCATCTCACGTCAGGTGGCGTGGCATCCTCCCAATTGGGTGAAAGGGACGATGCCGGGCCATCAGTTGTCGAGCAGGCCGAGGTCGCGGGAGCGGGTGACCGCCTGGTTGCGGGTGGAGGCGCCGAGCTTGCGGTAGATCGAGTTCGCCTGCGATTTGATGGTGTTGGGGGACAGGAACACCTGCGAGGCGATCTCGGGGAAGGACAGGTGGGTGCAGAGCAGTGGCAAGAGGCGGAGCTCGGCACCGGTCAGGGCCGACGCGCCGGGAGCGCCGGGGCCGCGTTCCTTCGCGAGATGCGCCCGGAGCACCTGGGCCTGGCCGACCAGGTTCCCGAGGCCGGGCCGTCGCCTGAGCAGCTCATCGACCTCCCGCATGAGCGTCCTGGCCCCGGCGAGGTCGGCGAGCGCGAGGTGGACGCGGGCCAGCTCGATCCGGGCCTGAACGGCGAAGTAGGGCAGGGCGTAGGTCAGCAGATGCCGCAGCCGCTGAGCGCTCACGAGGTGCTGGCGCGCCGCCGGGATATCTCCCCGGTGCAGGGCGGTACGGGCCCGCACCGCACTGACCAGGGGTGTTGCGTAGCTCTCCTCGATCCCGGCCCCACGCAGAGCGGTGTCCGCCTGGCCGACCATGATCTCGACGCGGTCCCAGTCGCTGCGGGCCATCGCCACCAGCGATCTTTCGCACAGCGAGAGCGCGCGGTCCTCGTGCGCGCCCGCCTCCTCCGCGACGAGGATCCCGTCTTCCAGCGCCGCGTCGCCACCATCGAGGTCACCACACAGGATGCGGGCGATCCCTTGCAGGAATACGGGTGCCGGTGTCACGAAGCTCTGCGCCGCGAATCTGAGCACCGCCTCGTCGGCGTCAGCGCGCATCTGCTCGGCCCCGCCGCGGCACAAGAAGGCTCGCAGCACGGCAGCCCACGCCTCAGTGGAAGGGTCGCCGGCCCGGGCCGGATTCCCGTACTGCCAGCGATCGACCACATCAGCCCACCGCTCGGCCTCGACCGGCCGCCCGGTCAGCGCGCAGAAGAGCGAGGCCAGCACCGCGACCATCGGGTGTCCCTCGATCCCGCCCCGGTCCTCCAGCCACCGGAACCACCGCTGGATGGTGGTGAGCCCGGCCCTGCCGGTGGGCCGGCACGACGAGTTTCCCCACCAGCGCTGCGGCCGCGCCGGCGTCTCCTGCCGCCATCGAATATCCCAGCGCCTCCTCGGGCCAGCCGTTCGCCATGTACCAGCTGGCGGCGCGGCGCCGCAGCATCGGGAGCATGCCGGGTTCCAGGCGCTCTAGTTCCGCCAGCAGCATGTCGCGGAACAGGTGGTGGTAGCGGTACCACTCCCCCCGCCGGTCCAGCGGCACCAGCAGCAGGTTCGACCCAGCCAGATCCGCAAGGATCGCGGCCGCATCCGGCAAGTCCAGTACTGCCTCGCACAGCGGCCCGGACATCCGCTCCAGCACCGCGGTCCGGGTCAGGAACACCCGTTGCCGGCGGGAGATCCGCGCCAGGAACTCCGACTCCATGTACTCGCTCACCAGCCGGTCGTCCCCGCCGAAGGAGACCACCGCTCCTGCGAACGGGCCGCCCTCCCGCAGATAGAGCGCCGCGAGATACAGCCCGGCCGGCCATCCTTCGGTCCGCTTGTGCAGCTCTGCCGCGTCTTCCTCGGCCAGGGCGAGGCCAGCATCACGCAGCAGCGATGACGCCTCCTCCCGGGTGAGCGACAACTGAGCCGGGCCGATCTCCAGGATCTTGCCCTCGGCGCGCAGCCGCGCGATCCGCAGCGGCGGCTCGGCCCGGCCCGCCAGCGCCAGCCGCGAACCGGCCGGCACATGATCGGCCAGCACCGACAGCGCGGCCCGGCACTCCGGATTGCGCAGCAGGTGCACGTCATCCAGGACCAGCACCACCGGCGAGGTCATCGACGAAAAAGCCGACCCCAGCCGGGGGACAACCGAGCCTGGCACCGAGCTCACCGGGGAGGCGAGCGCGTCAAAGACCCGCTCACCGATCGGCTCAACCGCATCGAGCGCCTCCGCGATGTAGGTGAGCAGGACCTTCGGGTCATTGTCCGCTTCGTTAACCGACACCCACGCGAATGCCTGGCCGTTGCGCTCGGCCCACTGCGACAGCAACGTCGTCTTCCCATAACCGGCGGGCGCGACCACCGAGACGATGGGGCGCGGGTCGCCCTGCGCCAGCCGCTCGATCAGCGGCGAACGGCGGACAGTGCCTGGCCGCAGCAGCGGATGCAGCAGCTTCGACGCGAAAAGGTCAGGCACCGGCCGACCCGCGCGGTGCGATCGGCCGGACCGCTGACGCAGGTCGCTTTCGCTCATGCCTCGGACTGTGCCCCCCGGGACGGTCTCCCGGTTGATGATCCGCCTAAGCCCCGGATCAGGTCAAGCGACGAAGGCGAGTGCGCAGATGCCGCCCGGAGCCCAGATGCTGGATATCCCGGGAACAAGCCTTCCCTGTCACCCGATTGGGGGGATGTCATGGCGGGCCGGGGCACGTGGGATCGGGAGAGTAAGAGGACCGGAATCAATGTTCCGGCAGTTCCGGCAAACAGGGACCCAAAATGACCTCGGCACCAGGGCCAGCTTGCCCGTTCCGGTCCCTGATGATCACTGCGGCCGGGGTGGTCGCGCGAGATGAGATGAGATGACGATCAGCGTCGGATCGGCGGGGCCTGGCCCCATATCGGGGCGCACCCGGCAGGAAGCGCGGGAGGCGAGACACCGGCAGCGCGTAGTCACGTTCGTCATGCTGGCTGCGGCAGCCCGGATGGCGGTGGACAGGCGCACCGTGGCGGGCATCATCACGCTCGCGATCGGGGTGGCCGCGGTGAAAGGCCTGGGAAGCGAGCGCGGTACCCCCGCCCTGGACTGGTACCGGGCACGAGGGCGACAAGAGAGCCGCAGCTCAGCATAGCTGCGGCCTGGCGCTCCTGGCTCATTGGTCACTCTCATGTGTGGCCTGCCATCTTCGGCTGGGCAGGCGGCCGGCTGCCGATCAGCTCGATCAGGGCGAGGACCACCAGCAGCACAACGGCGATCACGATGGCGGTCACGGCCGTCGGCTGGCCCCAGAACACGAAGACCAGCGCGGCCAGGGCCACGGCGCAGATGCGAAGCGCCTTCCGGTGCGTGTAGGTCCACCGGCCCGCCGGGCCGGTGGACACGCCATGGCGTTCGCCGCCGTGGCGGATCCAGCCCAGTCCGCGGGTGAAAGCCCCCCGGATCCGGACCGCGGCCGCGGACGGACCGGCCAGGAACCCGCCGGCGGCGACGATCAGGCCTGCCACCAGGACCGTGCGCAAGCCTTCCTTGATGAAGGCGACGAGCGTGTCGAACAAGACGGCAGCGGCGGCAGGGGGCAATTTGCTCGGGGGCACGCTATCCAGGTAGATGCCACGGAAGATCACCAGCCCGGCGGCGAGCACCACCATCGACGCCGCGACGCCGAGACCGCCGCCGATCAGCGCGCGGCGGCGGCCACGGGCGGCGAACACACCCAGGCCCAGCAGCAGCACCGTCAGTACCGGCAGCACGATCTTGAGGTCGTTGATCAGCCGGTACCCGGTCTGTGCCTTGACCAGGTACTTGGCCGAGAACAGGCTGAGCGTCGGGTTGATGGCCGGGATCTTGCTGGCGAGGCCGAAGCCCCGGCTGGCCAGGTCCTGCTTGACGATGTCGATGAACGGGCCCAGGTTGAGGACGACCTGGTCGTTCTTGACGCTCACCGAGCTGCTGCCCTGGCCCGAGAGCGCCTTCACCAGCTCCTGGTGCACGAGGGTGTTGGCCTGGACCCAGGCCCGGGCGAACCGCGGGCCCGTCACGATCTTGTGGACCTCGCCGTGAATGGAGCCGGCGACCCCGCTGGCGATCGAGGGGGCCACCGATTTGACCAGCGCACTGACTTTGGGCAGTCCGAGGCCAGACAGCGCGGCCTCGGCCTGGCCGGCATATCCGTTTACGTTGAGCCTGGTGGTGATCTCGGTCGTGATCTTGTCGGTCAGGGCATTCTGGATCGCCGGATCATGGACCAGCGGCTCCATGGTGGCCACGTAGCGGGAGGTGTTGCTGACCTCGTTGGCCGCCCACACGGCCAGCACCGAGACTGGTGCCAGCACGCAGCCGAGCACGATGAGGATTGCCGCCACCCAGGGCCGCCAGCTGATGCGCCCCCGCCGGGCCGGGCCCGCTGGCTCTCGTTCACCCGCCGGGCTGGGCGCCGCGGCTGCTGCCGCAGTGCCAGCCTCGGTGCTGTCATCAGACAGGGCTACCTCCCGCCGGCAGTTCGCGGCAACCCCGCTCGCGTCGCGTCACGACGCTGGCCGACCCTGCATCTCACTGTCCATAGGCCGGCCCGGGGGCGGCTCACCCGACTTGGGTGACTGCCCCCATAGTCCTTGGGTGACTGTCCCTCTAATCCGAGCCGGCGCTCACCTGGCCCTCGGGTTACCTGGGGGTAATTTCCAGGCATTGGTCAGGACCGTCGGTGATGCTGTGGATGGTTCCTCCTGGCGACGGCGCCGATCAGGCACCCCCGGAGGGCCGAGAGCGCCCCGCCGGCTGCGCGTTCCCCCGACACCGCGACCGCCGGGGCGCCCGAGAGCGCCCCGCCGGCTGCGCCTTTCCCCCGGAGGCCCACCCCGGCCGGCGGGGCGCCCTCGCCACGCCACCTCCGGCCAGGGTCCGCCCTTACCCGAAGGAGGCAGCGCGGTTGGCCGCCGGCTCGGACTCGATGAGCAGCGACACCGCCTCGATCAGGGCCAGGTGGGTGAACGCCTGCGGGAAATTGCCCATGTGCTCGCCGGTGCTGGTGTCGATCTCCTCCGCGTACAGCTGCAGCGGCCCGGCGAACGACAGCAGCTTCTGGCACAGGGCTCGTGCGCGTTCCGTTTCACCGATCATGGCCAGCGCACTCACCAGCCAGAAGGAGCAGATGGTGAAGGTGCCCTCCTTGCCCTCGAACCCGGTGTCGGTTCCGTCGACCTTGTAGCGCAGGACCAGGCCGTCCTCGGTCAGCTCGTCGGCGATGGCCAGCACGGTCGCCCTGATTCGCTTGTCGTCGGGAGGCAGGAATCCCATGATGGGCAGGAGCAGCAGCGAGGCGTCGAGGTCGTCGGTCTCGTCGTGCTGGCGGAACACGCCCCGCTTGGACACGTCCTTGTCCAGGACATCGGCCTTGATCTCATCGGCGCCGGCCCGCCAGCGCTTGGCGCGCTCGCCGTCGCCGCGTTCCTCGGCCAGGTCGGCGCCGCGGGAGGCTGCCACCCAGCACATCACCTTGGACGCCGTGAAGTGCTTGGGGTCGCCGCGGACCTCCCAGATGCCCTGGTCGGGCTCGTGCCAGCGCTGCAGGGCATCGTCCACGAAGGTGGCGAGCCCTTCCCAGACAGGGGAGATGATCTCGCCGGCCCCGGAGTGGAACTGCACATCCAGCGCGTCCAGGATCATCCCCCACACGTCGTGCTGCTGCTGGTTCCAGGCCCCGTTGCCGACCCGGACCGGCCGGGCGCCGCGGTAGCCGGACAGGTGGTCGAGGGTGTGCTCGGTCAGGTCGCGCTCCCCGCCGATGCCGTACATGATCTGGAGCTCGGGGCGGCGGCTCAGGTTGCCCCCAGTGACCGCCTCGAGGATGAAGCCCCAGTATTCGATCGCTTCCCAGTCGAACCCGAGCCGGTACAGCGAGCGGAGCATGAACGCCGAGTCCCTGATCCAGGTGAAGCGGTAGTCCCAGTTGCGGGCCCCACCCCAGGTTTCGGGCAGCGAGGTGGTCGACGCGGCCATGATGGCGCCGGTGGGAGCGTAGCTGAGCCCCTTCAGGGTCAGCGCGCTGCGGTCGAGATACGTCTTCCACGGGTGGTCGGGGATGTTGGCTGAGCTCAGCCAGTCGCGCCAGAAATCGACGGTGCAGTTCAGTGTGCGCTGCGCCTCATCCAGGTCAGCCGGCGCGTGGCCGCCCTCCCAGGACAGCGCGACGAAGGCCGACTGGCCCGCAGCCAGCGACGTGCGGCCGTAGCAGCGGGCCCCCAGTACGCCGAGCGGGATGCTGCCCGCCAGGTCGAGATGCACGTCCCCCTCGGCGGGGGTGATGCTCATAGCGTCGTAGCCGTCGTCGCGATAGTTCCACTGGCCAGCCGTCCGCCCGTACTCGAACTGCGGGTTGCAGTTCACGACAGCCTCGACCCGGCCGCTGATGCACGTCGCGATCCGCACGAGCGCGCCGATGGCGCCGAAATCGGCGGGGGCCCGGTGGTAGTCCGGCCGCCGCCCTTCACGCTGGACCGGGCCCATGGCCAGGAAGTCCTGGACGACCATCCATCCCGTGGGGGTCTGCCAGGTCGTCTCCAGCACGTTGGTGCCCGGTACGTACCGGCGGTGCAGGGGGACGTGGGTGTTGCCGGGACCGAACCTGAACAACCCCGCCGACCGGTCCAGGAGCGCCCCGAAGACACTCGGGGAATCGGGCCGGGGCAGGCACAGCCACTCGACCGACCCGTCCGGGGCCACCAGGCAGCTCTGCTCGCAATTCGACAGGAACCCGTAATCGGCAATCGGCGGGAATGTGCTCATCGGCGAGTCACCTTTCGCAGTCAGGATAGGAACGTCAGGCCATCCGGCTCAGCAGGTGCTCGCCGACGCGGATCGCGTTGGCCATGGCGGTGAGCGCCGGGTTCACGGCCCCGATGCTCGGGAAAAAGCTCGTATCGACGACGTAGAGGTTGTCAACTTCGTGCGCCTTGCAGTTGACGTCGAGCACCGACGTGGCCGGATCCGTGCCGAACCGGCAGGTGCCCGACTGGTGGGCGACGCCGGCCACCGGGACGTCCATGCTGGCGTAGAAGTTCTTGCTCAGCACGTGATGGGCGGCGATCCCGATGTGGTTGAGCACCTTCCGCAGCTCGTGGTACAGCCCGTCCGCCTCGGTGTCGTTCGTCGGCTGGTAGGCGAGGTGCACGTGACCATCGCGGTCCACCGTCACCCGGTTGCCCGGTTTGGGCACGTCCTCGGTGGTGAGCCAGAAGTCGACGGCGTGCCGGGCGACCTCCTCCAGGCTCCACTTCGGGGCCAGCTTGGTGAGCTTGGGTTCCTCGCCTTTCATCGCCATGGCGTTGGACTTCCCGAGCATCTGGATGTTGCCCAGCGGCCATTCCCGGCCGTTCCCGGCGAGGTAGAAATCGTTCAGGCCGAGTGTCTTCTGGAACACCGTGTCGTTGCGCTCCTTGTCGAGCGCCACGATGGCCTTGCTGTTGTGGTACATGTAGTTGCGGCCGACCTGGTCGGACCCGTTGGCCAGGCCAGCCGGGTGCTGGTCGGAGGCCGACCGGAGCAGGATCTTGGCGCTGTTGGCCGCGCCGGCCGAGACGACCACGATGTCGCCTTCGTAGAACTCCTGCTTGCCGTCGCGGGTTACCTGCACGCGGGTGACCGTCCGGCCGGACGGGTCCGTGTCGAGCCGCTCCACCTCCGCGTTCACCAGCAGGGTGACGTTCGGCTGGTCGAGCAGGGGGCGGACGGCGATGATGTCGGCGTCGGACTTGGCGTGCACCAGGCACGGGTAGCCGTCACACGTGGCGCAGCGGATGCAGGCACTGAGCGGCCGGTCGGCCTCGTCCAGCAGGATGCCGACCGGGGCGTGGAAGGGATGGTAGCCACCGGCCGCCAGCGCGTCGGAGATCTGCTGGACCCGCGGTTCGTGCGAGACCGCGGGCCAGGGGTACTCCTTCGAGCAGTGCCCCTCGGTGGGATCTTCACCGTGGGCGCCGTGCACCTGGTACAGCCACTCGGCCTTCGTGTACCACGGCTCGAACTCGTCGTAGCTCAGCGGCCAGGCCGGCGAGAGGCCGTCGGCGTGCCTGATCTCGCCGAAGTCCTCGGGGCGCAGCCGGTACAGCGCGGCGCCGTAGAGCTTGGTGGCCCCGCCGACGTAGTAGTGCACCTGCGGCTGGAACGCCTTACCGTCAGCGTCGAACCACGAGTCCGGCGAGATGTACCTGCCGTCCACGAACACCGTTCCGGGATCCCAGTTCCCGAGTTCGCGTGGCAGGAAATTGCCCCGCTCGAGCAGCAGAATGCGCTTGCCCGACGGGGCCAGGGTGTGCGCCAGCGTGCCGCCGCCCGCACCGCTACCGACAATGATCACGTCATAGTGTTCGGCCACGTAACCAAATGTCCCGGGTTGGCGCACGCGGCACATCACACCTGCAGGGTGACTTCCTGGCTGAATTCCCGCTCGCGGGAATTCAGCGCGCCGGCGGCGCGGGTCACCCCCGCCGGGTGAACCGGTTTCTGCGCAACCGCCCTATCTTGCCCCACATGATTGCCGATCCATTGCCGAGCTGGCGTGAGACTGGGCGAAGCAGTCCATCGTGGAGTTCGTCGCCGCCGTGACCCATCCTGACTCACCGGACTTTGTCCCGGAGCCGGACCGTGTCGCGGTCTTCGACAACGACGGCACGCTGTGGACGGAACAGCCCGTGTACGCGCAGCTGATCTTCGCGCTGGACCGGGCGGCGCAGCTGGGTCATCCCACCAGCCTGGAAGAGCTGCACGCGGGTGGCATGCCGGCCCTGATTGGGCTGATCAGGCTCACTCACGCCGGCGTCACCACCGATGAGTTCGACGCCCTGTGCCGGAACTGGATGGCGTCGGTTTCTCCGGTGGCGGCACGGATTTCATGCGCACCTGGGCGTCCGACGTCTATGGCCTGCCGCCGCACCGGGTGATCGGCAGCGTCGGCGAAACCGAGTTCCGCCTCGGCCCGGCCGGCCCTGAACTCGTCAAGGGCAGCGCCCTGCAGGTCATCAACGACGGCCCGCAGAAGCCGAGCTCGATCCACCGGCATGTCGGCCAGCGCCCGATCGTGGCCGCCGGGAACACCGACGGCGACCTGGCCATGCTCCAGTGGACCGCAGCTGGCCCGGGCCGGACGCTGCAGCTGGTCGTCCAGCATACGGACGGCGAGCGGGAGTACGCCTATGAGCGTGACCCGATCCTGGGCAGCGGCACCGACCAGATCCGCGCGGCTGCCACCGACCACAAGTGGACCGTGATCGACATGGCCGCGGACTGGTCAGCTGTCCACCCGCCTGCCGTCTAGGTCGTGCCCGGCCCGGGCCTTCCGGTGCCATGCGCGGCGTAACCACCCATGAAGGGGGATGTCCGGATAACCGACGGCGGGTGACAGTAAGGCTCAACGACTAGCGTCCGGGACGGTGGCATGTCTACTAGCACGGAGAGCAGCAGCAGCTGGCCGGAGTTCAGGACCGGCCCGATCATCACGGGCGCCGCGCTCGTCGGCGCCGGCGCCCTGATCGCCCTGGCGGGCCTGGCCGTCGGCGGTACGCATCTGTTCGCGGCCACCCGCCGGTGGATCCAGGAGATGGACGTGCCGCCCAGCGAGCAGGCCAGGATCAAGTGGGCGCAGGCCAAGAGCGCCGCGGTGGCTGGCAACGCCGCCTGGCGCAACGGGGTCTCGGCCCGCCAGGGCGCCGGGGCATAAGCCCCGGGCGGCCCGGCGGGTCATCGGACGGGCAGCCAATCATGCATCCAGGCCGGGGGAGTAGATGACGAACGTCGATCTTGCGCGGTGGCAGTTCGCGTTTGTGACGATCAATCATTTCTTTTTCGTGCCCGTGACGATCGGCCTGGCGTTCCTGACCGCGTTGCTGCAGACGGCGTGGTACCGCAGCAAGCGGGAGGAGTATCTGCGGCTGACCCGGTTCTTCGGCACGCTTCTGGTCATCAACGTGGCGATCGGCGTGGTGACCGGGCTGGTCCAGGAGTTCGAGTTCGGGATGAACTGGTCGGCCTACTCGCGGCTGGTCGGCAACATCTTCGGCGCCCCGCTGGCCATGGAGGGACTCGCCGCCTTCTTCCTGGAATCCACGTTCCTCGGGCTGTGGCTGTTCGGCTGGGACAAACTCCCCCGCCGTGTTCACCTGCTGACCATCTGGCTGGTGTCGCTCGGCACCGTGCTGTCGGCGGCGTTCATCATGGCGGCCAACTCCTGGATGCAGCATCCCGTCGGCTACGTCATGGTCAACGGCAAGCCGCAGCTGAACGACATCTGGGCCGTGTTCACCAACCAGGTGTTCGTCTGGGGATACTCGAAGGTCCTGCTGGCGTCGCTGGTTACCGGCGCGGCGGTGATGCTGGCGGTGTCCGCGTGGCAGTTGCGGCACGGCGGCGCCCAGGAGGTGTTCACCCGGTCGGCGCGGCTCGCGCTCATCGTCCTGGTTCCGGCGATCCTGTTCACCATGCTGGTCGGCGATGAGCTCGGGGTGATCGAGGCCAAGTACCAGCCGATGAAGATCGCGGCGGCCGAGGCGCAGTGGACCACCTGCCAGCCGTGCTCGTTCTCGCTGTTCCAGATCGGCGGCGGCAACAACGACCACACGCCCACCCAGATCCTGGAGATTCCGCACCTGCTGTCCCTGCTGGCCACTAACCACTGGAACGGCAAGGTGGTCGGCCTGGACCCGCTCCAGTCGCAGTACCAGAAACAGTTCGGGCCGGGCTACTACGTGCCGAACGTGTTCATCCAGTACTGGTCCATGCGGGTAATGGCCTACATCGGGGTCCTGGTCCTGCTCATCGGGCTGTACGGGCTCTGGCTACTGCGGCGCCAGAAACTCGCGAGCTCCCGCCGGTTCCTGTGGGTGGCGATCTGGGCTGCGGTGCTGCCGTTCCTGATGAATACCGCGGGCTGGCTGCTGACCGAGAGCGGCCGGCAGCCCTGGATCGTGCAAGGCATCATGCTGACCAAAAACGGGATCTCGTCGTCGGTCAGTGCCACCTCCATCTGGATCAGCCTGGTGATCTTCGTGCTGCTGTACGCCACGCTGGCCACCGTTGACCTGATGCTGATGCTGAAGTACTCCCGGCAGCAGCTCCCGCCCGCCCGCGCCGAGGCTGACGTGGACGCGCCCGTCCCGGCCGTCCAGTACTGAGGTCACGATGAATCACCTGATCCCATTCTGGTTCATCATCATCACCGTCTTGTGGACTGGTTTCTTCATCCTGGAGGGCTTCGACTTCGGCGTCGGCATGCTGCATGGCGCGGTCGGCCAGGATGACGCCGGCCGCCGGGCGGCCATCAACACCATCGGCCCGCTGTGGGACGGCAACGAAGTGTGGCTGATCGTGGCCGGGGCCGCCTTGTTCGCCGCGTTTCCCGGCTGGTACGCCACCATGTTCTCGGGCTTCTACCTGGCGCTGGTGCTGCTGCTGGGCTCGCTGATGATCCGCGGCGTGGCCTTCGAGTTCCGCGGCAAGCGTGATGCGCCGCGGTGGCGGCGCACCTGGGACGTCTCGCTGACCGTGAGCAGCCTGCTGGCCCCGCTGCTGATCGGGGTGGCCCTGGGCGACCTGCTGCACGGGCTGCCCATCAATTCCCACCAGGAATACACCGGGTCATTCTGGGACCTGCTCCAGCCGTACGGCCTGTTCACCGGGGTCACCCTGGTGCTGATCTGCCTGCTGCACGGCGCCACGTTCCTGTGCCTGAAGACCACCGGCGACATGCGCGAGCGCGCGGGGCGGCTGGCCCGCCGGGTGGCCCCGCTGACCGCCGCCGCGGTCGTGGCCTTCGCCATCTGGACGCACGTGACGTCGAGTACGACCTTCTTCGTCAACCCCATCGAACTGCTCGCCATGCTCGCCGTGCTGGCTGCCGTGTGGCTCGTCTACGAGCGCCGGGAGGGCTTCGCGTTCGCGGCGACCACGGTCACGATGGCGGCCTGCATCGTCTCGATCTTCGTTGGGCTGTACCCCAACGTGATGGTCTCCAGCACCAGCGCGGCCTACAACCTCACCGTGCACAACACGGCGTCCGGGGCTTATTCGCTCAAGGTGATGACGGTCGTGGCGATCATCTTCCTGCCCTTCGTCCTGGCTTACCAGACCTGGACCTACTACGTGTTCCGGCGGCGCGTCAGCAAGCAGGAATTCCAGCCCTCACCGTCGCGGGGCACACCGCGGGGAGCGTCCGGTCCGCAGCCTGCGCACCCCGATGGGGCGGCCCCCCCGGCGGGACCGGCAAATTGACCGACACATGGAGCGGACATGACCACTAACCAAGTCGATGCAGCTCGTGATCTTCGGGGCCACCGGTGACCTGGCCAAGATCGAGACCTTCCCGGCGCTGGTCGGCCTGGTCGACCGGGGCGTCCTGGACGTGCCCGTCATCGGGGTGGCGAAGAGCGGCTGGGGGCTGCAGCAGTTCCGCGACTACGCGGAGGCCTCGCTGCGCCTCAACCACATGGACCCCGGGACGCCCGGCCGCGCAGAAGATGCTCGGGCTGCTCCGGTACGTCGACGGGGACCTCGACGACGACGCCACCTACAAGGCCATGTCGGACATGATCGGCTCCGGCACCAGGATCCTGTACTACCTCGAGGTGCCGCCGCCGCTGTTCGGGCGCATCGCGCACGGCATCGCCACGGCCGGCCGGGCCAAGGACGCGCGGGTCATGGTGGAGAAGCCGTTCGGCACCGACCTGGCCAGCTCCCGGAAGCTCAACGACACCATGCACCAGTACTTCCCGGAGGACGCGATCTTCCGGGTCGACGACTGGCTGGCCTTCGACCCGGTGGAGAACGTGCTGTTCGTCCGGTTCGCCAACTCGATCATCGAGCCGCTGCTCAACCGGACCTACGTGGAGAGCATCCAGATCACGATGGCCGAGGCGTTCGACGTCGCCGACCGCGGCCGGTTCTACGACCGGACCGGGGCTATCCGGGACGTGGTCCAGAACCACATGCTCCAGGTGCTGGCCACGGTGCTGGCCGAGCCGCCGGACCGGCCGGGCCTGGCCGACTGGCGGGACGCCAAGTCGCGGGTGATCTCCGCGCTGCGGCCGCTGACCCCGGAGGACACGGTGAAGGGCCAGTACGAGGGCTACCGTCAGGTCGACGGCGTCGCCCCGAAATCGACGACGGAGACCTACGTCGCCGTCCGGCTCGCCGCTGACACCTGGCGCTGGGAAGGCGTGCCGATCCTGATCCGGGCAGCCAAGTGCATGCCGGTGACGGCCACCGAGGTGAGCATCCGCTTCCGGCGGCCCCCGCACGACGTCTTCGGGATCGATCCGTTCGCCGTCCGCGATTCGCTGCGGTTCCGGGTCTGGCCGGAGACCGCGGTGGGTCTCACCCTGGCCGGCAAGAAGCCCGGCGGTGGCATGGAGCCGCTGCTGGAGGACCTGGCCTTCGCCGGCCAGCCGGGCTCGGACATGCGTCCCTACGACCGGCTCATCGGCGCGGCCCTGGACGGCGACCGCTGGCTGTTCGCCCGCCAGGACACCGTCGAAGCCGCCTGGGAGGTCGTGGACCCGGTCCTGGGCGACGTCGGGCCCGTGCATCCCTACGCCCGGGGCAGCTGGGGTCCCGAGGAGGCCGACCGGCTGCTGCCCGCGCGGGACACCTGGCACGACCCGGCAGGATGAGCGACGGGAGCAGATAATGACCGGGCAATCGGGACAGCGCCAGGTGGTGATCGTCGGCGGCGGCTTCGCGGGCCTGTTCGCGGCCCGCAGGCTGAGGCACGCCGACGCCTCGGTAACCATGATCGACAGGGCTCAGCATCACGTGTTCCAGCCGCTGCTCTACCAGTGCGCGACCGGCATCATGTCCGAGGGGAAGATCGCCGCCCCGCTGCGTGACCTGCTCAAGAAATACAAGAATGTCGATTGCGTCATGGCTGAAGTGTTCGATTTTGATGTCGCCGGCCGGCGGGTCCTGGCCCGCCGGGTCGGCGGCGAGCAGATCGAGTTCGGTTATGACGACCTCATCGTCGCCGGCGGGGTCCGGCAATCCTACTTCGGCCATCCCGAATTCGCCCGGTGGGCACCGGGGATGAAGACCGTCTCCGATGCGCTCGCGATCCGGCGCCGGGTCTACGGCGCGTTCGAGATGGCCGACACGGCCAGCACCCCGGAAGAACGCCGCACCTACCTGACCTTCGCCCTGGTCGGCGCCGGACCGACGGGCGTGGAACTGGCCGGGCAGGTCCGGGAGGTCGCCACCAAGACCCTCCGCGCCGAATTCCGGAACATCAAGCCGGAGGACGCCCGGGTCCTGCTGTTCGACGGCGGCAGCGCGCCGCTGGCCATGTTCGGCCCCAAACTGTCACAGAAAGCGGCCAAGGCCCTGGACGCGCTGGGCGTCGAGCAGCACATGGGATCCATCGTCACCCACGTCGACGAAGGCTATGTGCTGGTCCGGGCCCACGACGGCACGCAGACCCGCTACGACGCCGGCACCGTGCTGTGGACCGCCGGGGTGGAAGCCCCGCCCGTCGCCGAGGCCCTCGCGGCCGCCACCGGCGCCCAGCGCGACCGGGCCGGGCGGATCCTCGTCGAAAAGAATCTCACCATCCCCGACCACCCCGAGATCTCCGTCCTCGGCGACATGATGAGCCTGGACAAGCTCCCCGGGGTGGCCGAGGTGGCGATGCAGTCGGGGCTCTACGCCGGGAACCGCGTCCGGCGCCGGATCTCCGGGGACGTGGAAGAAAAGCCGTTCCGCTACCACGACCTCGGCTCAGCCGCCTACATCTCCCGCGGCCAGGCCGTCGTCTCAGCCGGGCCCCTGCAGGTCGGCGGCTTCGCCGGCTGGGTCATGTGGCTGTTCATCCACATCGCTTTCCTGACCGGCTTCCGCAACCGCGTCGGTGCCCTGTTCACCTGGTGGTTCGCCTTCACCCGCGACATCCGCCGCGAGCGCACCTTCACCACCCAGCAGATCGAGACGCTGGGAGACGTCTACACGCTTCCGCTGGGCCCGGCAGTACTGGAGCCAGAGGCTCAATTGCCCGCGGATCCCGGCGGGGTCAGCGGCGGCGGAAAGGCGGCCCATCCGTGACCATAGGCGGCAGCATCGCGCTCATCGTGATCGGCGCCATCCTGCGCTTCGGCATCACCTGGAAGCCCGTGCACATCGATCTGCAGACCATTGGCGTGATCTTGATGATCGCGGGGGTGCTCGGCCTGATCATCGCCCTGGTGCTGCTGGCCCGGCGCCGCGGGCGGCCAGCGGCTGAGGTGTACGAGGAGCGCCGCTACACCGACCCGCCGGCCTGACGGGCTGGCTGGCAGCCAGCGCGCGGGAGGGCTGGCAGCCGGCCCGGCGCGGGCCGGCGATCAGCCCCCGGCCAGCCCGAAGATGCCGTTGCCGACCATGATGGCCCCGCCCGCGAGCAGCACCCCGATGAGGATCTTGTTCCCGTTCGCGCGCAGCCAGGCGTTGAAGGCCGTCAGGCGCCGGGTGGTCACCCCGGGCGCGATCAGGTGCAGCAGCAGGGGCAGCCACACGAACGCCGCGTTGATGATCACGACTACGATGATGGCCACCGTCGTGTATTCGATGTCCGCGTTGGCGGTGGCGATCACCTGCAGGGCGGCGATGAACGTGAGGCCGGGGGCGAACAGGAGCAGGCCCACGGCGAACGCGCTGGCCGGGGCGGGATCGGCGATCATCCGTGACACCAGCCCCTGCTTCTTGTCGGGGTCGGGCAGCTTCGGCTTCCGCCGGGCCAGCACGGCGCCCGCCGCGAGCAGCACGATGCCAAGGCCGAGGCGCAGGCCATAACGGGGGGTGTGCGCGCTGCGATGGCTCAGGCCGGTGTTGCGCAGGATCACGAGGACGACCAGGCCCATGACCAGGCTCATGATGATCGCGCCGGCCAGGTAGAGGGTCCCGACCAGCCTGGGCCGGGCCGAGCCGAGGTAGACGGCCGCCACCAGCAGGGCGGTCGGGGAAATCGCGGCCAGCAGCGCCAGGCCGGCCGCCTGCAGGATCACGGGGTGGCCGGCTGGGTCGCCGGCGGGGTAGGCGGCCTGCCGAGCAGTTCGATCAGCCCCAGCACGACCAGCAGCAGGACGACGATCACGATGACGAGGGCGACGCTCGGCTGCCCGGCGAAGACGAACAGCAGCGCCGCGAGGGCCACGGCCGAGATCCGGAGCCCCTTGCGGTGCGCGTACGTCCATGTTCCGACGGGGCCGGTCCGCAGGCCCGCATGCTCGCCACTCTGCCTGACCCAGGCCAGGGCCGAGGTGATGGCTTTCCGGATGGTGACCGCGGTCACCGAGGGCCCGGTCAGGAACGCGCCGGCCGCGATGACGAGGCCGGCGACCAGGATCGTGCGCAGCCCGTCCTTGATGAACCGGACCAGCGTGTCGAACAAGGCGGCGGCCGCGTCGGCCGGCAGCACGTCATTAGGCACGCTGTTCAGGTAGACGCCGCGGAAGATCAGCAGCCCGGCGCCGAGCACCAGCATCGATGCCGCCAGGCCGAGACCCGCCCCGATCAGGGCCCGCCGGTGACTGCGGGCCACGTACACGCCGATGGCCAGCAGCAGCAGGGCCACGATCGGCAGCACGATCTTCAGGTCGTTGATGAGCCGGTATCCGGTCTGCGCCTTGACCAGGTACTTGGCCGAGAAGAGGCTCAGCGTCGGATTAATGGCCGGGAGCTTGCTGACGATGGTGAAGCCGCGCTTGATCAGGTCCTGCTTGATGAGGTTGATGAACGGCCCGAGGCTGAGGACGACCTGGCCGTTGCTGACGCTGACCGCACTGCCGCCCTGCCCGGAGAGGGCCTTGACCAGCTGCTGGTGCACAGCGGTGTTGGCCTGGACCCAGATATCGGCGAACCGCGGGCTCGTCACTATCTTGTGCACCTGGCCGTGAATGAACCCGGCGACCGCGCTGCTGATCGACGGGCCGAAGGTCTGCAGCAGCGTCCCGACGCGCGGCAGCCCGTGGCTGGTCAGCAGGGCAGCGGCCTGATCGGTGTATGCGGTCACGTTGAGGTGGGTGGTGATCTCGGTCGTGAGCTTGTCCGTCAGCGCGTTCTGGACGGCCGGATCGTGGACGAGTGGCTCCACGTTGTCCACGTAACGGCTGGTACTGGAGACCTGGTTAGCGGTCCAGACGGCCAGCACCGAGACCGGGGCCAGCAGGCAGCCCACCAGGATGAGGACGACGGCGACCGGAGACCGCCAGCCGATGCGCGGCCGGCGGGCCGGTGCGGCCCGCTCGGTGCGCAGCCTGGTGACCTCGGCGCGCAGGCGCTCAAGCTCAGCGCGCTCGTCCGGGCCGAGGCTTCCGCCTTCCACCGCGGGCCCTCCCGCGTGACCCGCGTCAGACATCCGGTGCCTCCTGGCTCGTCACTCCGGTGCTCCGCCGCCGACACGGTCACCGCGCCGGCAGCGCGCTTGCTCACGGTCTCGCGCGAGCGCCTCCAGCCGCCTCCCCCCGCACGGGTGAGGCACAGCGCCACGTTCTGCAGCCTGGCCGGGCCTGCCGGACGCGTGGCGGCAGCGCTAGAGGTGGTTGAAACCGGCCGACTCCTCCTTGGTCATGGGCACGGTGACCGGATGCTTGCCGAAATGGGCTACCGCGTCGCGGAAGTCGTCCAGGAGCGAGGCGGCCATGTCCTGGCTCACGCCGAGGCGGACCAGGATGCGCTGCACCGCGATGTCAGAGGCCGTTCCGGTCAGGGTGTAGGCAGGCACCTGCCATCCCTGGCTGCGCAGCCGGTCGGCCAGGTCGAACAGCGTGTAGCCCGGATTCTCGCCGTCGCGGATCCGCCAGGTGACGGTCGGGATCCCGGTCTGCGGGTTGCTGTCGCAGAGGAGCTCGAACGGGCCCAGCTTGACGATCTCGCCGGCCAGGTACTGGCCGATGTCGTAGGACGCCTGGTGGATGCGGCGGTACCCCTCGCGGCCGAGCCGCAGGAAGTTGTAGTAGCTGGCGATGATCTGCCCGGCCGGCCGGGAGAAGTTGATCTGGAACACCGGCATGTCGCCGCCCAGGTAGTTGACGTGGAAAATGAGGTCATCGGGCAGCTCACTGCTGTCCCGGAAGACGACCCAGCCAACACCCAGCGGCGCCAGCCCGAACTTGTGCCCCGAGGCGCTGATCGACTTGACCCGCGGGAGGCGGAAGTCGAAGACCACCCCGGGCGCGCAGAACGGGGCGAGGAAACCCCCGCTGGCCCCATCCACGTGAATGTCGATATCCAGGCCGGTGTCGGCCTGCAACTTGTCCAGCGCCTTCGACATCTCCTCCACCGGCTCATACGCGCCCGTGTAGGTGACGCCAAGCGTCGGCACGACCATGATCGTGTTCTCGTCCACCCGTTCCAGCATGGAAGCGGCATCCATCATGTAGCGGCCCGGTGACATCGGGACCTCGCGCATCTCGATGTCCCAGTAGCGGGCGAACTTGTGCCAGACCACCTGCACGGGGCCGCAGACCATGTTCGGCCTGTCCGCCGGCTTGCCCGCGGCCAGGCGCCTGGCCCGCCAGCGCCACTTGGCCGCCATCCCGGCCAGCATGCAGGCCTCCGACGAGCCGATGGCGGAGGTGCCTACCGTGTTGGCTGCGTCGGGCGCGTTCCACAGGTCGGCCATCATGTGCACGCACCGCTTCTCGATCTCGGCGGTCTGCGGGTACTCGTCCCGGTCGATCATGTTCTTGTTGACCGACAGCGCCATCAGGGCCAGGGCCTCGGGTTCCTCCCATGTCTGGCAGAACGTGGCCAGGTTCTGCCGCGCGTTCCCGTCGAGCATCAGCTCGTCCGACACCAGCTGGAACGCATCCCGCGGCACCGTCCCGTCCTGCGGGAACCGGTACTTGGCGACCGGCCTGGTCAGGTCCCGATCGGCGAACACGCAGTCCTCAAGCTCGTCACGGACAGTCTCGCGGTCATGCAATGCCATGGTCAGCATCTCCTTGATGGGCAGCGCCCCGCTGCCGGTACCCCGAGACGATCGCTGCGTCATGCACCCGGGCTCTTCGGGGACGGGGCCGCGCTGGTGATACCGATGGTGGTCGCAGGGGCCGGCGCCGCCATCACCCGGTACGGGGGATCTGGCGGCGGTCGAGCAGGCCGGCCACGGCCAGGCCGGTGCTGGCCCCGATCAGCGACCCGGTCACGGTGTCGCCCGGGTAGTGCACCCCGGTGTGCACCCGCGAGTACGCCACCGCGGCGGCCAGGAACCCGGAGCCCAGGGCGACCCACGGCCGCTCGCGGCTGATCGCCGTGGCGAACGCGAACGCGGACGCGGAATGGCCGGAGGGGAACGAGGTGGAGTCGGGCATCCGGACCTGCCGGACCCCGGGCACCCCGGCACCGGCCCGGTCAGGGCGGGCACGGTGGCCGATCGGCTTGATGGCCAGGTTCACCAGCGCCGAGGTGGCCCCGATGGCCAGCGTGCCGCGGACCGCGGCCCGCCGGCCCGCCGGCCGCCGGCCACGGCCATCACCGCGGCGACAGCCAGCCAGATCCGGGACTTGTCGGCGGCCCGGGACAGCTGCCGCAGCGGCCCGTCCAGCGCCGGGGTCGGGGTGGCGGCGATAGCGTCGTACACGGCCCGGTCCACCGCGGCGAGCTGGCTGACCGTTTCCCGTGTAGTCACGCGCGTATGCTACACGCAGGCAGAAAGCCGCACAGGCGGCAACCGGGGTCCTGTGGACAGGGCTTTCCGGGGGGACCGAGTGACAGGCCGTGAGGTGAATCGCCCGACCACGGGCGAGCGGGCCTGCGCCGTGGCTGCCCTGATGGCCTTGATCGGTGCCGCGGGATCCGCGCTGGCCGGGATCGCGCTGCACCTGCTGGCCATCCTCTGCGTCACCATCGGGCTCCTGACCTGCGTGACCGGCTGCTGGTACGCCGTATCCCGGCGCGGCCTGCTCCGGGTGATCTCGCTGCTGGTCGTGGCGGCCGCGCTGGGCGGGACCATCGCGGGCCTGTTCTTCGCGCATATCCGCTGGCCGCTGCTGCTCCTGATCGCCGCGCTGGCCGGCCTGTCGGTCCTCACCGCCCGGCACGCACTGCGCCGCACCGACCAGGCCCTGCGGGCGGACACGGCCCGGCTGGCCCGGGCGCGGCGGCCGGAGCACCCGGTGCTGATCATGAACCCGAAATCCGGCGGGGGTAAGGCGGAGCGGTTCGGGCTGGCCAGCGAGTGCCGCAAGCGGGGAATCGAGCCCGTGATCCTGGAACCTGGCGATGACCTCAGGGAACTCGCCGAGGACGCGGTCCGGCGGGGAGCGGACGTCCTGGGCATGGCCGGCGGGGACGGCTCGCAGGCGCTGGTCGCCTCGGTCGCGGCCCGGGCCGGCCTGGACTACGTCTGCGTGCCGGCGGGCACCCGCAACCACTTCGCCCTCGACCTGGGGCTGGACCGGGCCAACGTCGTGGGCGCGCTGGATGCCTACCACGACGGGCTGCACCGCCGCATCGACCTGGCTGACGTGAACGGCCGGACGTTCGTGAACAACGCCTCGCTCGGCCTGTACGCCGAGGTGGTCCAGGCCCCGGAGTACCGGGACGCGAAGCTGCGGACCGCCGCGGCTGTGCTTCCTGACCTGCTCGGCCCGGGCGCCCGGCCGCTGGACCTGTGCTTCACCGGGCCGGACGGGGCGGAGTATCACACCGCCCACCTCATCCTGGTCTCCAACAACCCGTACCAGCTGGTGCCCACGGGCGGGGGGCTGGGCACCCGGGAGCGGATCGACCGCGGGGTCCTGGGCCTGGTCACCGTGACGATCAGCGACGCGGCGCAGGCCAGCCGGTTCCTGGCCCTGCAGGCAGCCGGCCGGGCGCGCTGGTTCAGTGGCTGGAAAGAATGGACCGCCAGCCGCTTCGAGGTCCGCTCGGCCGCACCCGTCCCGGTCGGCGTGGACGGTGAGGCGCTGACCCTTGGCCCCCCGCTGGTCTTCACGTCCAGCCCTGGGGCGCTGCGGGTCCGGCTGCCCCGCCGTACGCTGCGGCGATCGCCCGCGGCCCGCACGGTGCGGGTGCTGTCCGGGTCGGCCGTGGCCGGGCTGGCCCGGGTGGCGGCGGGCGGGAGGCCGGACCCGCGGGCAGGCGGGCCGCGGGATCCGGGTTCGCAGGCCGGGTTACGAGCCGAGGCTGAGCTGCGCGCGGATCGGCAGGTGATCAGACCCGAGCGGCCCGGCGACCTCCGCGCCCGCGGCGGTGACGCGGCCGCGGAGCAGCATGTGGTCGAGCTGGATCAGCGGCCGCCGCGCCGGGAAGGTCCGGCCGTGCACGGCCGGGCGGTACCCGGCGGCGGCCACCGTGCCCAGGCGCGGCATGTTCAGGTCACCAACGATGACAGTGGGCATGGGACCGCCAGGGCCCGGGCCGCCTGCCCAGGAGGAATCCGGCGTGCGCCCGGGCGCCAGCCTGCGCGCCAGCAGGGCGAGCTGCACCGGGCTGGAGTAGCGATGGGTCAGGTGGGTGTTCACCACGCGCAGCGGGGCCCCGCCCGGGGTGGCCACCGTGAGCACCTGCGCCGCACGGCCGATCCAGTCGCCGGGTGCCCGGCCCAGCTCGATCTCGTGGTATCCGGTGACCGGCAGCATGGTCAGCACGGCCAGGCCCCAGGTGCCCCGCCCCTCGTCGGTGCCGACCCGCAGGCGGGCGCGGCTGGTGCCGCGCGCCAGCCCCCGGTGGCGCACCTCGGCGCCGAGCGCGGCCGCCACCTCGGTCACGACGTCCGGGCCCGCCTCAGGCTGCCACGCTTCCTGCAGGGTGATGACGTCCGCCTTCAGCCGGTAGCACGCCCCCGCCACGTCGAAGGGCGAACCGTGGCTGGTCAGGCCCCCATGCAGGTTCAGGCTCGCCAGCGTGATCGGGCCGGCCGGGCTGGCCCCCGCCCCGGGTAGCTCATCGCTCACCGCTTCATCCTGCCCGGTCCGGGCCGGTACCCGGGCCGGGCCGGGCAAGACGGGAGGCCGCTGACGGCCGCCGCGGTGGGCGGGCCGTCAGCGGCCTCCCGGATGAGCTGGTGATACCCGTCAGGCGCCGTCGTGCTCAGACGTCGTAGTACATCGCGAACTCGTGCGGCGACGGACGCAGCCGCACCGGGTCGAGCTCGTTCGTCCTCTTGTAGTCGATCCAGGTCTCGATGAGGTCCGGGGTGAACACGCCTCCCTCGAGCAGGAAGTCGTGGTCCTCCTCCAGGGTGTTCAGCACCGTCTCCAGCGAGCCCGGAACCTGCGGGATCGCCGCCGCCTCGTCCGGCGGCAGTTCGTACAGGTCCTTGTCCACCGGCTCGTGCGGCTCGATCTTGTTCTTGATGCCGTCGATGCCAGCCATCAGCATCGCCGAGAACGCCAGGTACGGGTTGGCGGACGGATCAGGGACCCGGAACTCCAGGCGCTTGGCCTTGGGGTTCGAGCCCGTGATCGGGATCCGGACGCACGCCGAGCGGTTGCGCTGGGAGTAGACCAGGTTGACCGGTGCCTCGTACCCCGGCACCAGGCGGTGGTAGGAGTTCACGGTCGGGTTGGTGAACGCGAGCAGCGAGGGCGCGTGCTTGAGCAGGCCGCCCACGTAGTACCGGCCGATGTCCGACAGGCCCGCGTAGCCCACCTCGTCATAGAACAGCGGCGAGCCGTCCTTCCAGATGCTCTGGTGGCAGTGCATGCCGGAACCGTTGTCACCGAAGATCGGCTTGGGCATGAACGTGGCGGTCTTGCCCGCCGCCCGCGCGACGCTCTTCACCACGTACTTGTAGAGCATCAGGTTGTCCGCCTGCTTGAGCAGCGGCCCGAACAGGATGTCGATCTCCGCCTGCCCTGCGGTGCCGACCTCGTGGTGCTGCATCTCCACGGTGAGGCCGACCTCGATCATTTTGCGGACCATCTCCGACCGCAGGTCGGTGTAGTGGTCAACCGGCGGGACGGGGAAGTACCCGCCCTTGTACGGGGGCTTGGAGCCGAGGTTCCCGCCCTCTTCCTCACGGCCGGTGTTCCAGGCGCCCTCAACCGAGTCGATGTAGTAGTAGCCAGCGTTCGCCCCCGTGTCGTAGCGCACGGAGTCGAAGATATAGAACTCGGCTTCCGGGCCGAAGAACGCGGTGTCCCCGATCCCGGTGCCCTTGAGGAACAGCTCAGCCTTGCGGGCGACGTTCCGCGGGTCACGGGTGTACGGCTCGCCGGTCAGCGGGTCGTGCACGAAGAACGTGATGTTCAGGGTCGGGTGCTGGCGGAACGGATCCATCACGGCACTGGTGGCGTCCGGCATCAGGAGCATGTCCGACTCATGGATCTGCTGGAAGCCCCGGATCGACGAGCCGTCGAACATGCGGCCCTCGGTGAAAACCTTGTCGTCGAATGTCTCAGTCGGAACCGTGAAGTGCTGGACGGTGCCCAGCAGGTCAGAGAACCTGACATCGACGAACTCAACCTTGTTATCGCCGATGAACTGCAGTACCTCGTCGGCGTTGTTGAACATCAACCCTCCCTGAACGGAGCTGGCACCGCGTTAGCTGGCACGTGCTGCCTCCCTGGGCTGCCGCGGCTGAAGGCCGCAGGAAGCGGCCACACATGGCTGGCTGCATGGGGGGTCTGCCTGCGGCAGGAACGCTTCGGACCATAAATCCCGGCGATTTCCCGGCCGTGTCTCTAGTGTTTCACACGTGTTACGCCTCGCCCTGCGTTACCCGCGGTGGGCAGGCAAAAGTCTTCACGCCGCCGGTGAGCAGGCCCTGGGCTGGCGCTGACCCAGGCGAGGGTACCGTAATGGGGTGACGGAACGACGCTGGGCCGGGGCGCTGCTGCCGGCCCGCAACCCCGCAGGCGCGGAAAAGTATCCGGGCGAGCAGTTCGGCCTCCCGCAGCGTGGCCCCCGGTCGGTCGCCAGCATGGGCCGCCGCCTGCTGGCCCTGCTGATCGACTGGCTGGCGAGCACGGTCGTGGCCCTGGCCATCTTCCATTCGGCCAGCTGGACGCTGGTGGTCTTCGCCGCCGAGGTCTACCTGCTGACCGCGCTGACCGGCTTCACCCTGGGCAAGAGAGTGCTCGGCGTCCGGGTGGCCCGCCTGGATGGCAAGCCGGTGGGCTTGCTGTGGTCCCTCGTCCGCACGCTCCTGCTCCTTACCGTGATCCCGCCCCTGGTCACCGACCGGGACCTGCGAGGGCTGCACGACCGGGCGGCCAACACGATCGTGATCCGCACCTGACCACCGGGTGCTGAACACCGGCCGGGCCGGCGGGAATCGCGGCTAGCGGATGCGCGGCCGCGGCTGCCGGGGCATCCGCCCCGACTTGGGCATCGGCCCCTTAGGAGCCTGCAGTGACTGGGGCAGCGCCTTGAGCCGGTAATTGAGCTCGGTCACCTCGGCGCCCTTCAGGTTGCGGGGCAGCCGTGTGATCTTCCGCTGCAGCTTGCGGATGGGTACCTGGCCCTCTTCGTTGCCGACCTGGAAGTCGTAGATCGGCGTCTCGTAGGCGACCCGGGAAATCCGCTTCTTCTCCGCCGCGAGCAGGCTGGGCAGCCGGGTGGGCGCCCCCTCGCCGACCAGCACGACCCCGGGCTTGCCGACCGCGCGGTGGACCACGTCCATGTTCCGGTTGGCCGACACGGCCGGGGTCACGGTCCACCCGCCGCGCATGCTCTGCAGGATCGCCGCGGCCGCGCCGGGCTGTCCCTCGACCACCGAGTACTGCGCCGACTGGGCGAACCGGCCGAACATCAGCATCGCGGTGGCCAGGCCGATCACCACGCCCAGCGGGATCAGCACGCCGGCCAGCCCGGTGAGCAGCCCGACGATCACGAAGACGGCGATGATCCCGACCGCGGTCACCGCGATGATCGGGAGCGCCCTGGGGTTCTGCTCGCGGACTATCCCCGCGACCATGCGGATCTGCTTGATGCGGCCCGGAGGGACGCCGTCCGCGCCATCCTTCTGGTTCGCCGTACTCTTCGCCATGGAGGGCAGGATACGAGTCAGCGGGCCTGGGGGGAAACTGCGGTGCCCGCCGACCCGGCCCGGCGGCTCATCGCCTCCCGGTACAGGCGTCCCGCGCGGTAGGACGAGCGGACCAGGGGCCCGGACATCACGCCGGAAAATCCCATGTCCGCGGCCTGCGCGCCGAGCAGGTCGAACTCCTCCGGCGGCACCCAGCGCTCCACCGGATGGTGGCGCGGCGACGGCCGCAGGTACTGCGTGATCGTGATCAGTTCGCAGCCGGCCGCCCGCAGCCCGGCCAGCGCGTCAGTGATCTCGTGCGGTTCCTCGCCCAGGCCCAGGATCAGGTTGGACTTGGTGACCAGCCCGGCCTCCCGGGCCAGCGTGATGACCTCCAGTGACCGCTCGTAGCGGAAACCGGGCCTGATCCGCCTGAAAATCCGCGGCACGGTCTCGATGTTGTGGGCCAGCACTTCCGGCCGGGCGCCGAACACCTCGGCCAGCCGGTCGCCGGCCGCGTTGAAGTCCGGGATCAGCAGCTCCACCCCGCATCCGGGCACGGTGGCGTGGATTTCGCGGGCGGTCTGCGCATACAGCCATGCTCCGCCGTCGGCCAGGTCGTCGCGCGCCACCCCGGTCACGGTCGCGTAGCGCAGGCCCATCGCGGACACCGACTCCGCGACCCGGCGCGGCTCGTCTGTGTCCAGCGGCTCGGGCCTGCCCGTGGCGATCTGGCAGAAATCGCAGCGCCTGGTGCACTGGTCCCCGCCGATCAGGAACGTGGCCTCACGGTCTTCCCAGCACTCAAAGATGTTCGGGCAGCCGGCTTCCTCGCAGACCGTATGCAGGCCCTCCCGGCTGACCAGGTTCTTCAGGGCCGTGTATTCCGGCCCGGTGCGCAGCCGGGTCTTGATCCACGGCGGCTTTCTCTCGATCGGAGTCTGGCTGTTACGTGCCTCGAGGCGGAGCAGCCTGCGTCCTTCGGGTGCGAGTACCACTGTCTCAGGTTACGTCCCGGGCGGAGGCGCCAGCACGCCGCAGCCGGGCGTACCGGGCCCAGCCGAGGGCGCCGGCCACGATCCCGCCCGCGCCGGCGATGACCAGGACCACCCTCGGGTTGAGCGGGGCGAGCAGGCCGCCGGCCGCGGCCATGCCCAGCGACGCCGCCCCGAACAGCACCCCGGAGTAGAGCGCGAACACCCGCCCCGAGATGGCCCCGGGGACCCGGTGGTTCAGGAAGCTGCGGGTGGCCACGACCTCCACGCCGTTGGCCAGGCCGCCGATCCCGTAAGCCGCGGCAGCCTGCCACAGGGTGATCGCTCCGCCGGCCAGGGCCACCCCGATGCCGGCGATGATCGTGCCGGCCAGGGTGGCCAGCGCCAGGTGAGGGCGGCGCAGCAGGCCGCCGGCCAGGGTGCCGCCGAGCATGCCGGCGGTCCAGGCGGCGACGAGCACGGAGTAGCCCGTGGGCCCGGCCTTGAGCACCCCCTCGGCGAAGGCCACCTCGGCCACGCTGGCCATGTTGCCGAACGCGACCATCACCGCGACCACCAGCACCAGCAGGCCGGCCTCGCGGTCCGCGCGCAGGAAGCGCAGCCCGGCGCTGGCCTGCCGGCCGAGCGACCCGCCCGGGGTGTCGCGGACGGCCAGCCCGCCGGCCAGGCCCGAGGGACCCTTGGCCAGCGGGAGGAGGCGCAGCCCGATCGCGCCCAGGCCGTACACGCCGGCGACCGCGCCCAGCGCCAGGCTGGTGCCGCCGGCCGCGCTGAGCACCCCGGCCAGCAGCGGGCCCACGGTGAACCCGCCCCAGGTGGCGGCCTGCAGGTAGCCGTTGGCCCGGGTGACCCCGGCCCGGCCGGCCAGCTGCGGGACGATGGCGCCCAGGCCCGGCTGCAGCAGCGCCGCGCACACGCCGAAGCCGAGGGACAGCCCGAGGATGGCCCCGGTGCCGGTGAGCCGGGTCAGGGCCAGGGCCACGGCCGTCTCCGCGGCCGCCGCGGCGACCAGGACCGGCCGGGGTGACAGCCGGTCGAGCAGCATGCCCGCCACGGGCGCGAGCGCCGTGATCGGCACGGTGACCGCGAGGAAGACCGAGGCCACCGCCCACGACGCGTGAGACGTCTGGTACACCCGGCTGGCCAGGGCCACCATGGCGAGCCCATCCCCGGCGGAGATGAGGACCTGCAGGATGACCGCCAGCCTCAGCGCGTAGCGCGGGGTACGCGGCACCTGGCCCTCCGCGCCCGGCACGGGCACCGCCGGGCGCCCCGCCGCAGGCGCAGCGGACGGGGTCAGCTCAGCGGAGGACGCGGTCGCGTCAGCGACCTGCGGGAGGGACACGGGGAACTCCTAGGACGAGGGCAGGCGGGGGCTCAGGGCGATGAGAGCGGGGCCGCTGGTCCTAGTACACGCCGTCCAGTTTACCAGGGCAGGCCCTGTGGCCTGGATCATTTAACGCCGCGCGTGCGCCCGGGTCCCGGATATCGATGTGACGCGGGGTGCCTGCGTCGGGGACCATGGACCCATGCCAACGCAGTTCGATCCCCCCTCGGGGACACGTGATTTCCTGGCCGGCGACGTCGAGGCGCGCGAGCGGGCGTTCGCGGTGATCCGCTCGGTGTTCTCGGGGTACGGGTTCGAGCCGCTCCAGACGCCGGCTTTCGAGCGTCTCGACGTGCTGCTGGGCAAGTACGGGGAGGAAGGCGACAAGCTCATCTTCAAGATCCTCCGGCGCGGCGAGCACGAGGCCTCCGGCGAGGCGGACCTGGCGTTGCGCTACGACATGACGGTGCCGCTGGCCCGGGTCGCCGCCGCCTACGGGAGCCAGCTGCCCACGCCGTACAAGCGTTACGCGATGGGCCCGGTGTGGCGGGCGGACCGGCCGGGGCGGGGGCGGTTCCGCGAGTTCGTGCAGTGCGACCTGGACACCCTGGGCACCGCGTCGGTGCTGGCCGACGCGGAAGTGATCTGCGCGGTGCACGACACGCTGGCCGGCCTGGGCGTCGCGGACTTCCGGTTCCTGCTCAACTCCCGCCACGTGCTGGCCGGCCTGCTGGAGGCGTTCGGCGTGCCTGGCGAGCTGGGCCCCGGCGTCCTGATCACCCTGGACAAGCTGGACAAGCTGTCCCCGGCGGACGTGATCGCAGAACTGGCAGGCCGGGGCCTGGCCCGCGGCACCGCCGAGGACCTGGTTTCCGCCATGACCGCCCCGGATGCGGACGAGCGGATCCGGGCCGCGCTGAAGCCAAGCGAGGAGGGCGCGGCTGGGCTCGACGAGGTGGACAAGGTGCTTTCGCTGGTCACGGCCCAGGTCCCGGCAGGCCGGATCGAGTTCACCCCCCGCATGGTCCGCGGGCTGAGCTACTACACCGGCCCGATCTGGGAGGTCGTCGCGGACGGGGTGCCCGGATCCATCTCCTCAGGCGGCCGCTACGACCACCTGATCGAGCAGCTGGGCGGGCCCGATGTGCCGGGTACCGGCGGGTCGCTGGGTATCGAGCGGATCCTGCTGCTGCTGCCGGAGGGCCGCCGCGCGGGCCGGCCCGGGCGGCTGGACGTGGCTGTCACCATCCTCGGCGAGGAATTCGCGGCCCGCTCGTTCGCGTTCGCCGCGGACGCCCGCCGGGCGGGCCTGCGGTCCAGCGTGTACATGGGCTCGTCGGGGAAGCTGGGCCGCCAGCTCAAGTGGGCCAGTGACCAGGGGGCGCGCTGGACGCTGATCTACGGCCGCCAGGAAGCGGAAGCGGGCGCGGTCACCGTGCGGGACATGGACAGCGGCGCGCAGGCGGCGGTCCCCGCCGGTGAACTGGGCGGCTACCTGGCCGGGCAGGCCGCCGCGGTGGCTGCGGAACCGGCGGGCTAGCCGGTACCGACGCTCATGGGCGTGATGCTGGACCGCTGGGACTAGGGCTCCGGGCGGCTGGAACTCCGGGCGGCCCAGCCGGGGAGACGCCCGGTCGCGGCGGCCTAGCGCGCCGGCTGGCCGGGCCGGGCGATCTCCCAGCGAAACCACAGGCGCCGACGCGGGAAGCAATGCGGCCGGCGGGGTAGTTAGCGCCTAGGGAGGTACTTCACGTGATCAATGTGGACGAGCTCCGCCGGATGAGCCCGGACGAGCGTGCCGAACTCGCGTGTGCCCTGGCGGCCCTGGACGTTTCTCCCGGTGAGGATCCCGCTGCGGGCGGCGCGAGGTCGTCCGGACCGCCCGCGGAGTCAGACCTGCCGGGAAACCCGCGGAGCCGGGCCATCGCGCTCGTCGCCGTCATCGGCTGCTGCCTCGCGCTGGCCGCCTGGATCGGCGTGCTCGCGGTCACGCTGCCGCGGTACTACCGCTCGGGGGGGTGGCGGGGTGCCTGGGTCGGGTTCGACCTCGGGCTGCTCATCACGTTCACCATCACCGCGTGGGCCGGCTGGCGGCACCGCCAGCTGGTCATCATATGCCTGGTGGTGCTGGCCACCCTGCTCTGCTGCGACGCATGGTTCGACGTCACCCTGGACCTGCGGACCAGCGATTTCCTGGTCAGCCTGCTGATGGCGCTCTGCGTCGAGCTGCCGCTGGCCGCGCTGGCCGTCATCGGCGCCCGCCGCCTGATGCGGCTGAACATCCGGATGGCGGGCCGGGTGACAGGCCAGCCGGGACGGGTCCCGCCGCTGTGGAAGATCCCGCTGTACGGCCTGGAGTCCCGCGGCTTCCGTACCCTCATCCCGGCGGAACCGTGCCCGCCGGTGCCGCCGGCCGAGCCCGGCCAGGCCAGCGCGTCCTCCGGGGCATCCCTGTCGGCCCGGGGTGCCCCCCAGTAACCCGGATCCTCTGCCCGACGCCGGGAGAGGGGAGCCTAGGCGGCGGATCCGGCCGGCTGCAGCGCGGCGGCCAGCGCGGCGCCCAGGTCAGCCTGGCTGAACTGGAACCCGGCCTGGTGCAGCACGCGGGGCAGGACCCGGGCGCTGGTCATCAGGTCGCTGGTCATCTCGCCGAGGGCTACCGACAGCACCGGGGACGGGATGCTCAGCAGCGCCGGGCGGTGCAGTGCACCCGCCAGGGCCGCGGTGAACGCCGCGTTGGTCGCCGGGTTCGGCGAGGTCAGGTTCACCGGCCCGGACAGGTCCTGGCTGTCCAGGAGGAAGCGGGCGGCCCCGATCCAGTCGGCCAGGGCCACCCAGCTCATGTACTGCGTGCCCGAGCCGAGCCGGGCGCCCAGGCCGAGCCGGAACGGCAGCAGCAGCCGGGCGAGCACCCCGCCGTGGCGGGAGAGCACGATGCCGGTGCGCAGGGTGGCGACCCGGATCCCGGCCTGCCGCGCCGGGCCGGCGGCTGCTTCCCAGTCCCTGACCACCCCGGCCAGGAATCCCGCGCCGGCCGGGGCCGATTCGTCCACTTCCCGGCTCCCCGTATCGCCGTACCAGCCGATCGCGGAGCCGGAGAGCAGGACCGCGGGTGGCTGGTCCATGGCGGCCAGGAACTCGGCGAGCGCCCGGGTGCCCTGCACCCGGCTGGACCGGATCTCCTCCTTGTAGGAGTCGGTCCAGCGGTGGCTGGCGATGCCGGCACCGGCCAGGTGCACGACCGCGCCGGTGCCGTCGAGGGCGCCCGGGGCCAGGCTGCCCAGGGGCGTCAGCGGGTCCCAGGCGATCTCAGCGGCGGACGTGGGTGCCCGGCGCACCAGGGTGACCACCTGATCCCCGCTGGCCCGCAGCGAGGCGGTCAGGGCCCTGCCGATCAGCCCGGACGCCCCGGTCACCGCGACTTTCATGGCTGCCCCCGTCTGGCTCGCACGTGTGGCCCGCTGGGCCCGTCGCTTGAGTCTTCGTCAGCCGCGGCGTCCGCGGACGCCTGCCCGGCGGCCCGCCTCCTAGAGTCCCAGTTCCGCCTCGAAGGCCCCCTCCTCCAGGCGGGCCTTCACGGTGCCCAGGAAGCGCGCCGCGTCAGCCCCATCCACCAGCCGGTGGTCGTAGCTGAGCGCCAGGTACACCATGGACCGGACGGCGATCACCTCGCCGAGCGCCGGGTCCTGGACCACGACCGGCCGGCGCACGACCGTCCCGGTGCCCAGGATGCCGACCTGCGGCTGGTTGATGATCGGCGTGTCGAACAGCGCGCCCCGGCTGCCGGTGTTGGTCAGCGTGAACGTGCCCCCGGCGAGGTCGTCCGGGCTCACCTGGCCGCCGCGGGTCCGGGACGCCAGATCCGCGATCTTGCGGGCCAGGCCACCGACGTTGAGGTCGCCGGCGTTGCGGATGACGGGGACCATCAGTCCCCGCTGGGTGTCCACGGCGATGCCGAGATGCTCGGCGTCGTGGTAGGTGACCTCGTCGCTATCCGGCTCGACGCTGGCGTTGAGCCGCGGGTGGACCTTCAGCGCCTCGACCGCGGCCAGCGCGAAGAACGGGAGGAAGGTGAGCTTGACTCCCTCACGGGCCTCGAAGTCGGCCTTGGCGCGGTCCCGGAGCCGGGCGATCGCGGTGACGTCGACCTCGACCACCGTCGTCAGCTGGGCAGACGTCTGCAGGGACTCGACCATCCGGCGCGCGATCAGCTGCCGGGCGCGCGACATCCGCTCGGTCGTGCCGCGCAGATGGGACGGCTCGATCGCGGGCCGGCCCGGGCCCTGTCCCTGCCCGGGCTGGGCGTGCCCGGCCGCGGCCTGCCCGTCGGCTGCGGCGGACTGCTGCGCCGCCGCGATGGCCTCCCGCCGGACCCGGGCCGCGTCGACCACGTCCTGCTTGCGGATCCTCCCGCCAACCCCGGTCCCGGTGACCGTGGCCAGGTCCACGCCGTGCTCGGAGGCCAGCTTACGGACCAGCGGGGTCACGTACGGGCCGTCGGCCGTGCCGAGCTGGGAGGTGGGACGCGCCGGGTCGTTGCCCGCGGGCGCGCCCGGCTGGGGCGGGCCCGACGGCGGGGGAGCCTGGGGTGCGGGGGCCCGCTGAGGCGGCACCGGGGGAGCGGGCGGCACCGGGGTGGCCGGCCGGGACCGCTGCCAGATGTCGCTCCCCGGGTCGGCGGCCGCGGCCGGGGCGGCCGCCGGCCCCGGCGGTGGCTCGGCGGCCCGGGGCGCCTGCTGGTAGCTGGGCGGCGCGGGCGGCTGGTACGCGGCCGGCTGCTGGTACCCGGCCGCCGGGCCCGCGCTGCCCTGGTATCCGCCGCGCGCGGGGTAGGGGTACCCCGCCTCGGCCGGCGCCGCGGCCGCGGGCTGGAGGTCAGGCGCCTGGCCGCCCGCCTCGGACCCGCCGGCCTGGTAACCGTCCGCCGGGGCCTCGGCAGCCGGGGTCTGCGCGGCTGGGCTCTCCCCGTCCGCGCTCTGCCCGTCCGGGCCCTCCTCAGCCGGGCTCTCGGCGGCCGGGGCCGGGGCATCCTCGGCCTCGGCGCCGGCCTCGTCGATGACGGCCAGTTCGGCGCCGACCGCGACGGTCTCGTCCTCGGCGACGGTGATGCCGCGCAGGATCCCGGCCACGGGGGAGGGGATCTCGGTGTCGACCTTGTCCGTGGAGACTTCGAGCAGCGGCTCGTCCGCCTCTACGCGCTCGCCCTCCTTCTTCAGCCAGCGCGTGACGGTGCCCTCGGTAACGCTCTCACCGAGCTGGGGCATGGATACGGAGACCGACATGGCTTCCCGTGACTCCTTCGCTGTTCGACGCTCACAGTTGCGGCTGTGCTGGGGGGTGCGTGGCCCGGTCCGGGCTACGCGTGCATGTGCAGGGGCTTCCCGGCGAGCGCGAGGTGCGCCTCGCCGATCAGCTCGGACTGGGTGGGATGCGGGTGGATGAGCTGCGCCACGTCATACGGCAGCGCCTCCCAGTTGTAGATCAGCTGGCCCTCGGCGATCAGCTCACCGACCCGGGCGCCCACCAGGTGGATGCCCAGCACCGGCCCGGGCGTGCCGTCAGGCCCGCCGCTGGCCGCCGCGATCAGCTTCGCCGCGCCCTGGGTCTGCAGGATCACGCTCTTGCCGTTGCCGCCGATCGGGTAGGTGAGCTCGGTGACCTCGATGCCGCGCTCGGCGGCCATCGCCGAGGTGATGCCGACCGACGCGACCTCCGGGTCGCTGTAGGTGACCCGCGGCACGCCGTCGTAGTCGATCGGCGTCACCTTCAGCCCGGCCAGCCGCTCCGCCACCAGGATGCCCTCCGCGAACCCGACGTGGGCCAGCTGCGGGCCGGGGATCAGGTCCCCGACCGCGGAGATCGTGGGCACGTTGGTCCGGCAGTACTCGTCGACCTTCACGTACCCGCGCTCGACCGCCACGCCCGCCGCCTCGTAGCCGAGGCCGGCGGACACGGGCCCGCGGCCCACCGCGACCAGGAGCAGGTCGGTGTCCAGGGTCTTGCCCCCGGCCAGGCTGACCGTCAGGCCGCCGCCGTTGTCCTTGACCCCCTCGAAGCGGGTACCGAGCTCGTAGCCGATCCCGCGGCGCCGGAACGCCCGCTCCAGCAGCTTGGAGCTGGCCTCGTCTTCCAGCGGCACCAGGTGCGGCAGCATCTCGACGATCGTGACCTCGGCCCCGAACGAGCGCCAGACGCTGGCGAACTCCACCCCGATGACGCCGCCGCCGAGGATGACCGCCGACCGGGGCACCTGGTCCAGCCGGAGCGCGTGGTCGCTGTTGATGATCCGCTCACCGTCGATCTCCAGCCCGGGGAGGGTCTTCGCCTCAGACCCGGTGGCCAGCACGATGTGCGCGCCCTCGTAGACCGAGTCGCCGACCCGCACCTGCGTCGGCGAGATGAGCGTGCCGTCGCCGTAGACGATCTCGATCTTCCGGCTGGCCAGCGTGCTCTGCAGGCCCTTCCAGAGCCGGTCCACGACCTTGTCCTTGTAGGCGTGCACGCCGGGCATGTCGATTCCCTCGAAGGTGGACCGGACCCCGAAGGCCTCACCTTCCCGGGCCTGGTCAGCCACCTCCGCGGCGTGCAGCAGCGCCTTGGTCGGAATGCAGCCCCGATGCAGGCAGGTCCCCCCGACCTTGTCCTTCTCGATCAGCGCCACGCGCTTGCCGAGTTCGGCCGCACGCAGCGCGCAGGCGTAACCGCCGCTGCCGCCACCGAGGATGACGATGTCGTAGGAACCGTTGCTGTCCGCCACCAGATGTGCTCCTTGCTCCGATCAGTTGTCCCCAGCCGTCTCTAACACCCTGGCCGGGTTAGAGCCTTCCCTCCGCAGCGTCCAGCGCGATCTGCACCAGGGCCCTGGTCGCCGCGCCGGTCCCGCCCTTGGGGGTATACCCGTGAGGCTGGCCGTCATTGAAGGATGGGCCAGCGATGTCGAGGTGGGCCCAGCGCGCACCGGCGGGCACGAACTCGCGCAGGAACAGGCCGGCGACGAGCATCCCGCCGTTACGGTCCGGCGCCACGTTGGCCAGGTCGGCCACGGCCGAGTCCAGGCCCTTGCGCAGTTCCGGGGGAAGCGGCATCGGCCACATGGCCTCGCCCGCCCGGCCCGCCGCGGCCACCACCGCGTCGCGCAGCGAGTCGTCGTTGGCCATCACCGCGGAGACCCGCGTGCCGAGCGCCACCAGCTGGGCGCCGGTCAGCGTGGCCACGTCCACCACGACGTCGGGGGCGTCCTCCGCCGAGCGGGCCAGCGCGTCGGCGAGCACGAGCCGGCCCTCGGCGTCGGTGTTGAGCACCTCGACGGTCTTGCCGCCGTACATGGTGAGCACGTCCGAGGGCCGCTGCGCGGTCCCGCTCGGCATGTTCTCCGCCATCGGCAGGTAGCCGATGACCCGGACCGCAGGGGCCAGGGCCGCGATGGCCTGCATGGCGCCGATGATCGCGGCCGCGCCGCCCATGTCCGACTTCATGGTCTCCATCGACTTCGGCGGCTTCAGCGAGAGCCCGCCGGAGTCGAACGTGATGCCCTTGCCGACGAACACCACCGTCGTGTCCGCCTGCGGCGGCGCGTACTCCAGCCGCACCAGCCGCGGCGGGTGCACCGACCCCTGGCCCACGCCGACGATGCCGCCGTAGCCGTTCTCCTCGAGCGCCTTCTCGTCCAGGACCTCGGCCTGCAGGCCGGCCGCGGCGGCCACCCGCTCCGCCTCGTCCGCCAGCGTCTCGGGGTACAGGTCCGAGGGAGCGGTGTTGACCAGGTCCCGGGCGAGCGACACCGCGTCGGCGAGGGCCTGGGCCCGGCGCCGGATGCCGTCCGGATCCTGAGCCGCGGTGAGCACGGTGATCGCGGCCGGCGGCCGGCGGTCCTGCCGGTACCGGGAGAAGGTGTAGCCGCCCAGCAGCGCGCCGACCGCCACCGCCTCGGCCGCCGCAGGGTCGGCGGACGGCAGTGCGAGCGCGATCCGCAGGCCGGCCCCGTTCCCGTTGGCCGCGGCGCGGCGGGTGGCGGCCAGCGTCCTGACGGCCGCGCCGGCCGCGCGGCGGAGCGTCTCCGGGTCGGCGGGGCCGCTGCCGGGCGGGCCCAGGCCGACCGCGGCAATCACCGGCGCGCTGACCGGGCCGCCGCCCGGCAGCCGGGTGACCTCCTCGGCCTGGCCGGTGGCGCCCAGGGCAGCCAGCGTGGTGGCCAGGGCACCGCCGAGCGCCTGGTCGAGGTCGGCGGCCCCGTCAGCCAGGACGGGCCCGTCCTGGCCCTTGATCACTCCGATGACGACGGCGTCCGCGTCGATCGAGCTGGGCGCGCTGGAAGCAAGGGTGAGCGTCGTGGTCACGGCTCTGATGCTAGTCCCTGCCCGGGCAGGGCGATCACGCGTCAAGCATGGTCGGGCCGGCGGCACGGGCGCACTCACGCCCGCGGCTGCCCCGGGCCGGCTGGGTCATGCGGCGGCTGGTCCCGGCGAGGCCCGGCGGGCGGAACCCGGACACCGGCATCAGGTTCCGGATGGCCGGGTACCCGGGCGGCCCCGAGCCCCCCAGGTGATGCGCCCCGGCGGGTCACCAGGCGGCGGGACCGGCCGGGGCCGCGGCGGCCACCGCTGTCATCGGATGTGACGAAGATCGCGGCGGAACGGCGGCGGCAGGCACGCTCGAATCTAACAGCCGTTACTTCTAAGTTCTGACAGAGGTTAGGCTCGGTCAGTGGGCCTCTTCCTCTTCTGCGTACACCCGCGCCGCGTAATCGTCGAGCGATTGCTGGCAGGCCTCCAGGGCCTTCTCCGCCCCGGGGCGGCCGCTCGCGCCGAACGCGTCCCTCGCGCGGACCCGCGCGAGCCAGGTCCGCAGCTTGACCAGGTCGACCTCGTTCTCCTCGAGTTCGGCGTAGGTGAAGTGGCTGGCGACGTATTCCTTCTTCACCTGGCGCAGGAAGTCCTCACAGCGGTCGACGATCTCCTCGTACTCGTCGTCGCGCGCCGCCTGGAACGCCGCCCGCACCTCCTGCTCACCCGCCAGCACGCGGCAGGACAGCAGCGCCGCCGTGCCCTTCATGTCGAGGATCTGACTGCGCAGCTTGCGCAGCGCCCGCTCGTTGCCGACACTGGCCGGCAGCGCGGCCGCGGAGTTCTGCAGGTAGATGGCACCCAGGCTCTTGAGCCGGCGCCATACCGCCGACCGGAGGCGGCTCGGCTCGGATGGCACCCGGTAGATGAGCACCAGCCAGCCCGCATCCGGCGAGAGCACGGCGTCGGCCATGCTCTCATCCTCTCAGAGGACAGCGATCATCCTGCTCCGTCCCCGGCAGTGCTCCTGGAGGTTTCGTGAATGCCGCTGCCCTGGTTCTCACCGTCTTCGTGGCCTGTGCCGTGGAGGCGGTGGAGGCGCTCACCATCGTTCTCGCGGCCGGGCTGACCCGCGACTGGCGCTCCACCTTCCAGGGCATGGCGGCGGCCCTGGCCGTGCTGGCGGTGGTGGTCGCCGCGGCCGGGCCCGCGCTGACGCTGTTCCCGCTGGCCGTGCTCCGCCTGCTGGTAGGCGGCCTGCTCGCCGTCTTCGGGCTGATGTGGCTGCGCAAGGCCATCCTGCGCGCCTCGGGGTACAAGGGCCTGCATGACGAGGCCGGTATCTACGAACGCCAGGTTGCCGCCGCCCAGACCGCAGCCAGAGGCGGGCGGCACGGCGTCCGCGACTGGTACGCGTTCACGCTGTCGTTCAAGGGAGTGCTGCTCGAAGGCCTGGAGGTCGTGTTCATCGTGATCACGTTCGGCGACAACCAGGGCGATGTCGGACTCGCCGTGCTGGGCGCGGCCGCGGCCGTGCTGGTGATCGCCGGGATCGGGATCGCGGCCCGGGCGCCGCTGGCCCGGGTGCCGGAGAACGCGATGAAGTTCGGGGTCGGGGTCATGCTGACCTCGTTCGGCACGTTCTGGGGGGCGGAGGGCGCCGGGGTGCGCTGGCCGGGTAATGACGCGGCCCTGCTGGCTGTCATCGCGGTGATCGCGGTCGCCTGCCTCGGCTACACCACGCTGCTGCGCCGGGCCCGGACCCGGGCCCAGGCCGCGGCGGCCCGGACCCCGGAGGTGGCCGCGGTCACCGTCCCCCGGCCTGCGGCGCCGGGCCCGTTCGGCTCGAAGGAGAGGCACTGATGCCCGCCTGGCTGCGCTCGTTCGGCGCGTTCTGGTACGACTTCGTCATCGGCGACGACTGGCGCGGAGCCGCCGTCGTCGTCCTCGCGCTGGCCCTGACCGCGCTGCTGGTGCACGGGGCGGGCGTCAACGCCTGGTGGCTGCTGCCGGCCGCGGTGATCGCGGCGCTCGGCTGGTCGCTGCGGCGTGCCACCACCGGCAGGTCCTGACCGGCCGCCCAGGCCGGGGACGCCGGGGCGCTGGACAGCCTGCTGTCCTGCTACCTGCCCCTGCCCGTCCTCCCCCCGCCCCCCCGCCCTCGCCTCCGCCCGGCAGCGCGAAGAAGGGGTCGCCGCCTGGGCGTTCAGCGGAGCCCCGCAGGCCCTGGCCCGGTCAGGGGCGTCGTGGCACTACACCTGGTCTGCCACGCCCGCGGGAGGGATCAGCAGCCCGGGAGGTGTTCGTTTCGTGCCTTAGATCTGGGGCGCGGCGAACGTGAACGCCGGCACTCTCAGCCAGGCGCGCGGCGAGGGGCCTTACCTGCCCGGCTTCAGCGAGCCGGACCTGAGCGGCCGGCCCGCCGGTCAGGCGGTGCCGCCCGCACGGACCAGGCCGGTCTCGTAGGCGAACACCACGGCCTGGACCCGGTCGCGCAGCCCGAGCTTGGCCAGGACCCGGCCCACATGGGTCTTCACCGTGGCTTCGGACACGAACAGCCGCCGGGCGATCTCGGCGTTGGACAGCCCCTGGGCCACGTGGGCCAGCACCTCGCGCTCCCGGCTGGTCAGCATGTCCAGCCCGGGCGGCGCCGGGGAGTTGTGCGCCGGGAACAGCGGCGCGAACCGGTCGATCAGCCGGCGGGTGGTCGACGGCGCGACGACCGCGTCCCCGGAATGCACGGCCCGGATCGCGAACAGCAGTTCCTCCGGCGGGACGTCCTTGAGCAGGAAACCGCTGGCCCCTGCCTTCAGTGCGGCGTACGCGTACTCATCCAGGTCGAACGTGGTCAGCATCAGCACCCTCGGCCGGTCCCCGGCCGCGCAGATCTGCCGGGTCGCCCCGATGCCGTCCAGCCGCGGCATCCGCACGTCCATCACGACCACGTCGGCAGGCCTGGCCCGGAGCATCCGGGTCGCGGCCAGGCCGTCCCCGGCCTCACCGACCACGCACATGTCGTCCTGGGCGTCGAGCACCATGCGGAACCCGGTCCGGACCAGTTCCTGGTCATCGACGAGCAGGATGCTGATGGCGGTCATGCGGCAGGCTCCGGTTCGCGCTCGGCCGGGTCCTCGCCCGCCGCCACCGGGATCGGTGCCGCCCGGCTGGCCACCGGCCCGGGGGGCAGGGGGAGGGTGGCGGTGACCTGGTAGCCGCCGCCGGGCCGCGGTCCGGCGTGCAGCGTGCCGTTGTACAGTGCCACCCGCTCACGCATCCCGGTCAGCCCGTGGCCGGCGCCGTCGGCCGCCGTCGTGCCGTGGCCGTCGTCGGTGATCTGCAGCATCAGCACGTCTTCGCAGTAGCGCAGCAGCACCCGGGCGCTGGCCCGGGGGCCGCCGTGCTTGCGGGTGTTGGTGAGGGACTCCTGGATGATCCGGTAGGCCGCCAGCGCGAGCCCGCCCGGCAGCGGCCCCGGTACGCCCTGCACGGTGAAGGACACGGCCAGCCCGCTGGCCCGGGTCTGCTCGAGCAGCTCGCCCAGCTGGCCGACGCCGGGCAGCGGCACCACGCCCGGGGCACCGTCGTCGCTGCGCAGCACGCCGAGCATGCGGCGCATCTCGGCCAGGGCCTGCCGCCCGGTGCTCGCGATCGCGCCGAGCGCCTGCCGGGCCCGTTCCGGGGAGCTGTCCAGCGCGTATGATGCGCCGTCGGCCTGGACGACCATGACGCTGACGTTGTGCGCGATGACGTCGTGCAGCTCGCGGGCGATCCGGGCCCGCTCGGCGGCCGCCGCGATCTGGGCTTGCGTGTCGCGCTCGCGTTCCAGGCGGGCCGCGCGGTCCTCCAGCGAGGCGTAGTAGCCCCGCCGGTAGCGCGTCGAGTCCCCGAGCACCCAGGCGATCAGCGACGAGCCGGCGAACCCGACCAGCCCGAGCGCGACCCAGTGGGACAGGGCCAGGTTCGTGGGCGCCCACCGGGCCACCGCAGCCGCCGACCCGAGGAGGCAGACCGCCAGCCCGGCCACGGATACCCGGCGCGGGCAGTAGGCGGCCAGGGTGTACAGCAGGATCACGATGACCGCGTCGATCATGTTGACGTGGATGTTGAACAGCACCTGGAGGGCGCCCACGGCGATCGCGACAGCGAAAGCGGGCACCGGGTGTTCCCGGCGGAAGACCAGCGGGATGACCAGCGCGAGGGTGACCGGGACGAGCGCATAGTCGCCTATCACGGCAACGGACGCGAGGGCGGGGAACCCGAGGGCGGCGGCGAGCACGCCGTCCACCAGCCGGGGATGGCGGCGCAGCCAGAGATAGAAGGCGGCCACCGGTCAAGGGTACGGGCGCGGGTCCAGGCCGGGCATCATCCTGGAGGAGGGCCCGGAGTCAGACCGCCGGCTGAGACGGCCGGGGGAGGGTGGCCAGGGAGGCGGCCCGGTGAATCGGCTGGCTCAGACGGCCGGGGAGGCGCCCGGCTGGGCCGCGCCGGTGCGCGGGCCCGGCCCAGCCGGACTTGCCATCCCCCCGTGCCCACTTTGCCCGGGGCGCGCACGGAATCCTGGCCCGCCGGAGTCCCCCCGGAGAGTCCCAGGATGACGCCATGCGAATCCTTCGTGCACCCAACCCATGCCGTGACCTCCCACGGCACGACCCGCCTGCCGCGAGGGCAGGCTCCCCGGCGAGCCGTGTCCGTGCTCGCCCCGGGCTGGGTCATAGCTAACCGGAACCGGGCACAGGCGGCTATCCCCGGACTAGGGGATCCGGGTTGCGCCGCGGCGGGCCCTAGAATGCGCGTCACGAGACGGCTCGCCCCTGCGCGGGCCCGGCTCGTTCCAGGTGAACCGAGGCAACCGGGCAGGGAAGGCGATGGCGGTCGGGCAGGCCACATCCCCGGCGGCGCGCGTCAGCACGCCGGCCGGGCTGGTGGTCGGCATCCCCGAAGGCGGCCGCCTGGTCTTCGGCCGCGGGCCGGATGCCGACCTGACCATCGCGGCCGGGCGGGGGCTGTCCCGCCGCGCGGGGGTAATCAGCGCGCTGGGCGACGGTGTCTGGATCGCCAACATCAGCCGGACCCATGCGCTCTACACCGAGGGGGACGGGTACCGGATCAGGCTGCCCCGGATGGAGGACAACGGCGAGCCGTCCGGCGGCTGGTTCCTGCGGGCCGGGATGACCCTGGTCGGCTCCCGGGCCATGCTCGATGAGGGCCAGCCGCTGTGCGTGATGGTCGCCGGGCAGTCCGGCGGGCGCGACTCCGGGCCGGACGGCACGCGCGTCTGGCAGGACGGCGACGCCACCCTGCTCCCGCTGTACCTGGACCCGATGACGAAGATCTTCCTGGTGGCGCTCATGTGGTGCCGCCCGTGGCTGCTGGACGCGGCCGGGACGACCCCGCTGCCGCGTACCCCCGAGATCGCCAAGGCGGCCCTGGAGGTGACCGGCGCCTACCACGAGCTGGAGCGGTTCGACACCGACCCCGCGTTCCGCGACCGGCTCTCGGCCCGGGTCGCCGAGCACATCAAGGTCCTGCGCCGCAAGATCACCGACCGCGGGCTCGTCCGCGCGGACACCCGGCTGTCCGACGAGGTGGTCGTCCGCATCCTCATCGAGCACGGGATCATCACCGCGGCCGACCTCGGCCGGCTCAACGACCCGGCCTGGTGCTCGCGCCAGGAGGACCTCTGGTGGACTCAGGCCCCGTGAACGGACGTGCCCCGGCCCGTCAGGCGCGCCCCGGCAGACGGCGGCAGCTGGCGCCCGCCGGTGGCCGAGGGATGACCCTGGCTGGCCGGTGACGGGCTGCCCCGGGGAGGAGGCGGCGGCAGGGCGCGGACCTGGAAGCTGACGGTGGCGTGCCGGCCCCGGGCCCCGGTGACCAGCACGTGATAGTTGCCGACCGGGATCGGCCCGGCGAAGAACACGTGGCCCTGGTCGATCGCATAGTTGAAGGTGCCCATCTGGTCCACGGTCGGCCGGAACGGCGGCGATCCCGTGCCCGGCCAGCTTCACCGTGACCTGGGTCAGCGGGACAAACCCGCTGCCGTGCACCACGAACACCGTGTCGCCATCCCCGAAGGGCTGCCCCATCACCAGTTTGGGCACCGTGCTCGTCCCGGCGGGCAGCGTCGAGGGAGGCGGGCCCGGGTTCGGCGGCAGCGCCGGGTACGTCCCGGTGGCCGTGGCGGTCGCGGGCTGCTTCCCGGAGCCGCCCGCCCGGCCGCCCCCGCCGGTCAGCGTGGCCCCCAGCCCGGTACCCAGGCCGACCAGCACCGCGGCGCCAGCGGCCAGCCCGGCCCACGCCAGGACCGGCCGCCGCAATAGTCCTCCCCGGCGCGCGGCCCGCCGCGCCCCCCGGGGGCCAGCCGGTGACCCCGGGCCCCGGCTGCCCCCGCCGGCGGGGCCAGCGGGATCGCTGCGGGGCCGGGAGCGCGGTGTAGGAGCCGTACGTGGCGTCCTCGCTCACGTCGTCGGTGAGCTGGGGCTGATCCGGATCCTGGTCCGCCCTGGGTTCCGCCGGCCGGGGGCTGCGCTGGTACTCGCCGATCAGGGCGAGGGCGCTGGCCGGCAGGTAGGTGTGGCCGGAGCCGGGGCTGCTGGGGGTTCCGCCGACGAACGGCGCCAGTTCGGCCAGCAGCGCCGCCGAGGTCGGGCGGCTGCGGGGGCTGCGCTCCAGGCATGCGGTGACGACGCTGGTCAGTTCCGGCGGCAGGCCGGTGAGGTCGGGCGGCTCGGTGGCCAGCCGCACCAGGATGTCCATCACGGTGTCGCCCTGATAAGGCGGATGCCCGGTCGCCGCGAACAGCAGTGTCGCGCCGAGCGAGAACACGTCGCTGGCCATCGACGCCTGCCGGGTGTCCCGCGCCTGCTCGGGAGCCATGTACGCGGGCGTCCCCAGCGCTCCCCGCGTCACGGTGAGCTGGATCCGCTCCGCGGCCCGCGCGACCCCGAAATCGATCACGCGCGGGCCGTCGGGGGAGACCAGCACGTTGGAGGGCTTCAGGTCCCGGTGCACCAGCCCGGCGTTGTGGATCGACTCCAGCGCCTCCGCGCACCCCGCGGCGAGCCAGCGCACCGCAGGCACAGCCAGCGGGCCGACGCTGCGTACCAGCCGGCTCAGGGACGGGGCCGCGATGTACGCGGTGGCCAGCCAGGGCACGTCCGCATCGGCGTCAGCCGCCACGACCGCCGCGGTGAACACCCCGCTGACCCGCCGCGCGGCGGCCACCTCGTGGGCAAAACGGGACCGGAAGCCGGCTTCCTCGGCGAACTCGATCTTGATGGTCTTGACCGCGACCAGGCGGCCCGCGGTGGAGCGGCCCAGGTACACCTGTCCCATCGCCCCGGCACCGAGACGTCCCAGGAGCACGAAAGGCCCAATTCGTTCCGGATCCCATCGGCGCAGCGGCGCTAATGCCGGCTGCGGAACCATCATTTCCCTCCCCGGTCCCCTCAGGCCCGGCTGACTATCATGCCGAGTCCGGGGGAGCCTGTGCCCCGCTTCCGGAGTGTGTGTCGGAAATGGCACCGAACGGATAGCCTGAGGGCCGCGCACGGATGCGGCCGGGGGGTGCCCTTTGCGGTTTCGGGGACATATTGTCACGGTTATGACCGAGTGGCTGGCCGGTAGCCGCCGGGCTGACCGCGGGAGCCCGGTTGCCGGGGCAGGACCGGGATCCGCGCCGGGTGCCGGGGCCCTGGTCCCGGCCAGGCCTGCGGCTGAATCGGGCGATTCCGCCGCGGCCGGCATCGTTGCAGGGTGAGTAGTGTGCGCGGGGGCCGCAAAGCCTCCCTTCGACGTTTGATGGCCCGTTCTGTGAGCTCTGGTCCGCGGGCAGTGCAGGATGGAGTCATGAGGGATACCAGAACCACAGCCGTCGGGCTGCGGTCAGCGATCGAACGAAGTGGTTACTACCCCGGGCTGGTAGCGGACGCCGTGTTCTCGGCCCTGGGGGCGGAGGCCGTGGTGTCCTACGTGGTCCAGTCGGACGCCCTGTTCGATCCGGCCATGGAGGTCCGCCGCCACATGACCGTCCTGGTGCTGACCCCGTCCCGGCTGGTCTATTCCCATACCGACGAGAATCCCGCGGACGACGAGCCGGGCGCCCGGCCGCAGGCGGAAACCAGCACCGAGGCGGTGCGATTCTCGCGTATCTCCTCAGTGGCCGTGACCCGGGTCGTTCCCGACCCGGCCGCGTACGTGCCGGGCGTGACCATGCCGACCGAGGTGGTCCTCACCATCGGCTGGAACGTCCTGTCGCACGTCGAGCTGGAGCCGGCCCACTGCGGCGACGAGAACTGCGAGGCCGACCATGGCTACACCGGCACCATCACCGCGGATGACCTGACCATGCGGGTCAGCGAGGCGGCCGACGGTGAGGAGGCCGTGCGGCAGGTGCTCGCGTTCGCGGTCGCGCTGACAGAGGCGACCACCCACCCCGGCCACTGACGGGCGACAGCATGACCGATGAGCCGACGACCTCGGCCACTGTGCCCGATTACGGCGAGGGAACCCTGTCTGACCTGGCCAACTCGCTGCTCGCCTCGCTGGGCCTCAGGGACGCGCCGAACCCGCTCGGGCTGCCCTCCGCCCGCCGCGCCTGCCTGCTGATCGTGGACGGCCTGGGCTGGGAGCTGCTGCGCGCCCACCAGGCGGCGGCCCCGTTCCTGTCCGAGCTCACCACTACCGGGCGCGCGCTCTCCGCGGGATTCCCGGCCACCACGGTGACCAGCCTCAGCTCCCTGGGCACCGGCCTGCCGCCGGGCCTGCACGGGATGCTCGGCTACCAGGTCGCCGTCCCGGGCCAGGGCCGGCTGCTCAACGGGCTGCGCTGGGATAAGCAGGTGGACCCGGTGGACTGGCAGCCCGCACCGACGATCTACCAGCGTGCTGCGGCCGCCGGCGTCGACGCCTACCGGGTGGCGGCGCGGAAACTGGAGAAGACCGGCTTCTCGCTGGCGTCCATGCGCGGGGCCGCCTACCGGCCCGCGGACAGCCTGGGCGCGCTCGTCGCGCAGGCGTCCTGGGCGCTGGCGGGCTCGGACCGGGCGCTGGTCACCGTCTACCATGCGGACCTCGACGGCACCGGCCACGTCTTCGGATCCCAGTCCGAAGCCTGGTCCTACCAGCTTGCCCACGTGGACAAGCTCGCCGAGCAGCTGGCCAGCTCGCTGCCCGGCGGCACCGCGCTGTACGTCACCGCCGATCACGGCATGGTCGACGCGGGGCCAGACGACAGGATCGACGTGGACGTGGTTCCCGCCCTGCGGGACGGGGTTGCCCTGCTCGGCGGCGAGCCGCGGGCCCGGCACGTGTATGCGGTCCCCGGGGCCGCGGCCGACGTCCTGGCCACCTGGCAAGGCGTGCTGGGCGGCCGGGCCTGGGTGGCCTCGCGCGGCGAGGCCATCGCCGCGGGCTGGTTCGGCCCGGTCGATGAGCGGTTCCTCCCGCGGATCGGCGACGTGGTGGCCGCGCCGGCCGGCTCCTCGGCGATCGTGGCCACCAAGGCCGAGCCGCTGGAGTCCTCGCTCGAAGGGATGCACGGCTCCCTGACCCCCGGCGACCAGTTCGTGCCGCTACTGAGTGTCACCACTATCTGATCGAAACGGAGGCGGGGGCCGGCCAGGATCGGAGCCGGCCGGTCCCGGCACGACAAGGACAGCTGGGTTATCCACAGTGATGCGCCCGGGAATCATGAGCAGGCAAAGCGTTCATCCACAGATCCGGGGTCACTTATCCACAGATCGGTCCCGGCCTGGGGGCTGATCGGGGCCGGATCAGGGTGCTAACGCCTAGTACGGGCGGAAAGGGTGACATGGTGGATGCAACCATCGGTTCCGGCGCGCTGGCCGCCGCGCTGGCGTCCAGCGCGCCGCCGGTCCTGCTGGATGTGCGGTGGCGGCTCGGCGGCCCGCCCGGGAAAGAGCGCTTCCGCGAAGGCCACCTGCCGGGCGCGCATTTCGTGGACCTGGACCGCGACCTCGCGGCGCCCCCCGGCGCCGGGGGGCGGCACCCGCTGCCGGGCGTGGCTGCCTTCGAGGCGGCCATGCGCCGGGCCGGGGTCAGTGACGACCGGCCCGTGGTGGCCTACGACGAGAACGACTCGACCGCGGCAGCCCGGGCGTGGTGGCTGCTGCGCTACTTCGGCCACCGGCAGGTGCAGGTCCTCGACGGCGGCTACCGGGCCTGGCTGGCCGCGGACCACCCGATCGAGACCGGGCCGGCCCCGGCCGCGGCCCCTGGCACGTTCACCGCCCGGCCGGGTCACCTGCCGCTGCTCGACGCGGAGGGGGCGGCGCGGACAGCCCGTGAGGGCCTGCTGCTGGACGCCCGGGCTGCGGAGCGCTACCGGGGTGAGGCGGAACCGGTCGATCCCGTGGCCGGGCATATCCCGGCCGCGGTGAACGCGCCCACCAGCGAGAACGTCGGCCCGGACGGGCGGTTCCTGGACCCCGGGATGTTGCGGGCCCGGTTCACCGGGCTCGGGGCCGGCGCCTGGCCCGCCTGGTGGCCCGGATAGCGGCCCGCCTGGTGGCCCGGATGGCGGCAGCCTGCGCGAGGTAGCGGGCGGCGGCCTGGAAGGGGCGGTGACGACCGGGGTGTATTGCGGCTCCGGTGTCACCGCCGCGCACGAGGTGCTTGCGCTGACGATCGCCGGCATCCCGGCGGCGCTCTACGTCGGCTCCTGGTCCGACTGGGTCACCGACCCCGCCCGCCCTATCGCCACCGGACCCGCCTGAGCCCGGCCGCTTTCAGTTTCTTGCCGCAGGGTTCCTGCCACCAGTTCGCGTCACGCGGTCCCGTCACGCTGGCCCCTGCCGCGACTTTTCCCGCAGGCCGTGCGCGGAATCGGGCAAAACGCCCCGGAAAGGCGCACGGTTCGCGGGAAGAGTCAGCGCCAGCCATGATCAACGTCGCCGGGGCCGGGCCCGCTGCGCCCCGCCTGCGCCGCCGCTGAGCAGGGTGCCCAGCTGGCGGATCAGGTGACCACGCCAGCCCCCGCCCAGGATCCCCATCACCATGCGCTGGCCCGGGTCGGTGTCATCGAACCCGTCGTGCCTGATCAGCAGCCGGGTACCGGCTCCCTCGGGGACCAGCGACCAGCTGACCACGGTGTCGAGGATGCCCGACCGCCAGCTGAACCGCATCAGCCGGGGCGGCTCCAGGGTCAGCACCTCGCAGTGCACGACGCCGTCGAACCCGTGCTGGGCGACCGGCTCGGTGCGGAACGTGAACGTGTGGCCGATGACCGGCCTGAAGTCGTTCGGCATCAGCCAGCGCGCCAGCAGGGCGGGGTCAGTCAGGGCCTGCCACACCCGCTCGGGCGGGTGGGGCAGGAACTCGTCCACCTCGACGGACGCCATCAGCCGTCCTCCTCCAGGAGATCGTGGAGCTGACGGGCATGCCGCTGCCAGAACCGCTCATAGTGGGCCGCCCAGTCCGTCACGGCCCGCAGCGGGCCGGCATCCAGGCGGTAGTGCCGTTCCCGGCCGACACGTTCCTCGGTGACCAGGCCCGCCTCCCGCAGCACCCGCAGATGCTGGGACACGGCCGGGCGGCTCATGTCGAACGGGGCCGCCAGGTCGTGCACGGACCGCGCGCCGCCGGCCAGCACGTCCAGGAGGGCGCGGCGGACCGGGCTGGCGATGGCGTCGAAGACGTCGGGGCCGGGCACGGGCGGGCTCAGCCGCCGGCTGGCGGGGCCGTGGCCTGCAGGACCAGGCCGTTGCCGTCCGGGTCGTCGAAGGTCACAAACCGGCCCCAGGGTGCCTCCTGGATGCCCGCGTCGATGACCACGCCGCGGGAGCGCAAGGCCGCCACGTCGCCGTCGAGGTCGCCGGTCTCCAGCACCGTGCCCTTGGCGGACCCGGGAGGCATGGTCGGGAACCACGTCACCAGCGTGATGGAGGTCACCCCGCCGGGCGGCCTGACCTGCACCCAGCGCTGGTCCGGGCCCATCGCGGTGTCCGCGACCAGCTCGAAGCCGAGGCTGTTCACGTAGAAGTCCCTGGCCCGGTCCTGGTCGGTGACGGGCAGCGAGAAGAGCTGTACATGCGTGATCGTCATGCCGCCGATGATAGGTAAGAACAGTCTTACCGGTAACCCGATCCCGGAATCCTTAGCCCGGAATCCTTAGCCCGGAATCCTTAGCCCGGAACCAGCCCGGGGCCGCCTGCCGGGGTCCTGCTGCAGCCGCAGCGCACCCCGGGGCCGCCAGCCGGGGTCCTGCTGCAGCCGCAGCGCAGCCTCTGCCCGCCGGACTCCGTGCACTGGGCGCCCCGCCCCCGCACATGCCCCCAGCGGCATCGTGATCATGGGCTTGCTGGTGCCAGCGCGCCAGTATTCCCATGATCATGAACTGGTCGTGTGACTGGGGGGCGGGTTGTTGGTGATGGGGTTGATGGGGGAGTCAGGGGGGCGGGGCCAGGTCGTGGCGGCCGGTCAGGAGCAGCCAGGTGAGGGCGCCGGTAATCAGCGCCGGGGTGGCGGGCTGGAACCCGGCCACCGCCGCCGCGACCACGCTCACCGCGGCGGCGATCAGGACCCTGAGCGTCAGGCGGGCCGGGCGGCCCCGGCGGATACGGGGCAGCAACCTCAGCCGCCCGAAGCTGGTGATGAAATCCGGGACAGGCCCAGCCGGGACAGGCCCAGCCGGGACAGGCCCAGCCGGGACAGGCCCAGCCCCGCCGGGGCGGCCGTGCGCGGGACGGGCCCGGCCGGAAGAGGCACAGGCGGCACGGGCCCGCCCGGCCCGCCCGGCCCGCGGCGAGGCCGAGGCCCGGTCGGCCAGCGCCTCACCCCGCCCGGACCTGGTCCGCAGCAGCGTGTACGCCCCGGCGGCCAGCGCAAACCGGCCGGGGTCGCCGCCATCGGCCCGGTCCGGGTGGGTGGCGGCGGCGATCCGGCGCCAGGCCGACCGGACATCATCGTCGGTCAGGCCCGCCTGGGCCGGAAGGCCAAGGGCGGAAAACGGGTCGCCGCCGCCGGGCAGGCCCATCACGGCTCCTCCCCGAACGCCTCGTCCAGCAGCGCGCTCACGTCGGCCGGCCGGCGCCGCGCACCGGGAGCACCCGAACCGCCCGCACCGGGAGCACCCGAACCGCCCGCACCGGAACCGCCCGCCGCCATTCCGGACCCAGCGCCCGCCCGCTCCTGCCCCGCCGGCCCGCGCCACCCAGGCGGCCCGGTCCACCCAGTCGGCCGGGCCAGCTCGGCCGGCCCGGCCACCAGCCTTTTCACCTGCACGTAGGTCACCCCGCCCCGGTAGATATAGGCGGCCTGGCCAACGTCGAGCGCGCGGATGATCTCGGGATCCACGACCGGCGTGCCCTCGGCCCGGGACAGTCCTTCATGCGCCCACCCCCCCTTCGCCCACAACGGCACGCCCAGCAGCCGCCGGGCCGTGTCCACCACCCGGCGGGCGCCGGCCAGGGCCGCGACCGGCTCCGGGTGCGGCGTCCGCAGCAGCCAGATGCCGCCGTCCGCGGTCGTGGCCACCCGGTACCGCTCATCGTCATCGGCGGCCAGCCCTGGCCAGGACTGGGCCGACACCTGGACGGCCAGGCCGAGCGAGCGTGCCCGTTCATACAGCTGCCAGATCGGCAGGCGGCGCGAGACGGCACTGAACTCGTCCACCGCGAGGAGGATGTCGCGGCGGGCTCCCGCTCCCGGGGTACCGGCGGCGAACCAGGCGAGGAGGTCGACCAGCGCACGGGCCTGCGCCTCGGCCACCGCGATCTCGGCCGTCCCCTCCAGGATGCAGTACCAGGCGTCGGCGTCCCCGAACCCGCCCGGCCCGTCCAGCCCGGTGCCCAGCCGGCGGAGCAGCGCGCGGTAGCGCAGCGCCACATCACTGATGTGCCCGGCCGAGGTACGCAGCAGAGCGGCTGATGCGTCGCCCGGGGCGCCCGCGTAGGCCAGGGCCAGCCAGTTGGCGTCCAGCCGCCCGAGGAAGTCCGCCGTGCTGGACGGCGGCCCGCAGGGCGCCTCCACCGCCAGCCGGACAACCTCCTCCAGCACATCGGCGTAGTAGGCGGCGCCCCCGGTGCCCGACTCGACCATGTCCGCCAGCGTGCTGACGAGCTGCCGGGGCGGCAGGGCCCACAGCGAGAGGCTGGTCTCGTCGGGCCAGATCGCGGTGGACGCGGCGCCCGCGGCCCGGAGCACGCGGCGGGCCCGGTCGGCGATCCGCCGCGAGTCGGCCCCGCCCTTGCAGTCCAGCACGACGAGGAGCGGCCGCCGCCCGAGGCCCGCCGCGTGCACCTGCATCCCGCGGGTCATGAACCCGGCCCACAGCCTCAGCAGCAGCGTCGTCTTCCCGGTTCCCGTCGTGCCCAGCACCACCTGGTGCGAGCGGAGCCTGGGGTACGGAAGGGCCGCCAGCGGCCGGGCCGGCTGCCGCACCGTCCGGATCGTGGCCCCGGCCACCACGCTCCCGTCGCGCAACAGCAGCGGCACGGAGCCCGGGGCCGCGATCCGGGCCCGCGCGGTGCGCACCTGGTGCCGCCATTGCCGCTGGTCGAAAGCGGCCGGGGCGCTGGGCGCGACCCCTCCGCTGCCCGTGTCCATCGAGTAGATCCGCCAGGACCAGGCCAGCCCGCCGGCCAGCAGGCCCAGCGGGATGGCCAGCGGTGCCACGGTGACGATGGCCTTCAGGTAGCTGCCCGCCGCGGCCTCGTGCCACATGGCCAGCCAGGCCAGGTACGGGGCGGCGGCCAGCCGCGGCCACGGCTGCCCGTCAGCGGCCAGCGCGCCCAGCCACACCGCGACCATCGGGCCGCACCAGGCGGCCGCACGGTACAGCTGGCGCGGTGGCCAGCCGAGGAACCACGCCAGCGCCGCCGCGTAGGCCGCGACCGCAGCGACCGGCGCGGCCAGGATAATCGCCGCAACGAAAACCACCACCCGCAGCAGCGCCCAGGCAAGCCTGGCCAGGGCGCGGATCATGAGAGAGCCGGGGATCGGCGGATCGTGCGGGCGTCGTGCTGTCCCGGGGCGGGCTGACGCGGCGGGATCCGGCCGGCTGAGGCCCGGCGGGAGCGGCGCCCGTCAGCGCGGCGGCGGCGGGCAGGGCCCGGATCTCGACCCGGCTGGCCAGGACGGGCGGCAGGGCCTCACGGGCGCGCAGCACGGTCGGCCGGGCCGCGGCCGAGCACAGGTACAGCACCCGCGCGTGCCGCGGCGCAACTCCCGGGAGCCGCACCTCGGCGGCGGGGCAGCCGTAGTCGCCGGTCCGGGTGAGGATCTCGGCCATGATCGCGGTCGTGCGGCGCACGGTCTTGCGGGTGAGTTCCGCCTCGATGGCCCAGCACTCCCCGGCCCAGGCCGGTGCCGCCCCGGGTGAATCACTCACGGGAGCGTCACCTCCGGGCCGCGCGTCGGGGCCCGGCCAGTGCACCTCGCCGTCCGGCAGGTGCTCGCGCAGCGGCACCCGGCTGCCCATCCGGGCCCGCAGGCGGCGCTCGCTGCGCCAGTACGCCCCCGCGGCCACGTACCCGGGCGCGGATTCGAGCGCCATCCGGACCGCGGTGACGGCCCGCAGATGCCCCAGCCGGGCCAGCGCGGGCGGCGAGGGCCGGTACGGCAGCCCGCAGGCGAGGAGGCCGGCCCGGGTCAGCCAGACCCACGGGCGGCCCGGCCCGAGCCGGGCCGAGTCGGCGTGACCCTGATCCCGCCAGCGGGCCGCGAGGGCCCGCACCCGGGCCTCGCTGACCGCCAGCTGGGCCGCTAACTGGTCCAGCTGAACGCCGTACATCTCGGCGGTGAATAACAGCCCGGCGACATCCCGCTCGCTCACCAGCCCACTACATCATGCCGGCGCGCTACGCCGTTAGGGCCTCTCTGGGCGGTTTCGGCATAGGAGTCCGGCCGGCCATATGAGCCAAATTCGGTCCTGCCCTGGTGCTTTCGTTCGCGGTGGGGCACAATTTTGCGCGGGGAACGTGGATCGTGCTCACGGCAGCCCAGCCCGCCCTGTGGGCTTGCTGATCTGCCGGGTACGCATAAGCTGTTCGCTGGTATCCGGATCACCGCTGTCGCAGGGATCCGAGGTCGTTGGGGAAGACGCACCTCGGTCACTCGCAGGGAGGTCTGGTGTCAGTTCATGGCGTGCTGCAGGTCCATTCCGCGCCCCCGGCGCTATGCCCGCATATCGAATGGGCGGTCGCCGGGGTCCTTGGCGTGCCCGTCGATCTGGACTGGGTAAGCCAGCCCGCCGCGCCCGGGGCGCTGCGCGGCGAGCTCAGCTGGCAGGCGCGGCCGGGCACGGCCGGCTCGATCACGTCGGCGCTGGCCGGCTGGAACCGGCTGCGTTTCGAGGTGACCGAGGAAGCCAGCCCGGGCTGCGACGCGGTCCGCTACAGCTACACGCCGGCGCTCGGCACCTTCTCGGCGGTCACCGGGGCCAACGGGGACATCATGATCCCCGAGAACCGGCTGCTGGCGGCCATGACCGTGGCCGCCGCGTCCCAGTCCGGCCTCCAGGTGGCCACCGCCACCACGCTCGAAGGGGAACTGGAACGGCTGCTGGGCCGGCCATGGGACGCCGAACTCGAGCCCTTCCGGTGCGCGGCCGAGGGTGCCCCGGTGCGCTGGCTGCACGCTACCGGCTGACCGGGAGCCGGCGAGGATGGCGTCCCGCGGAAAGGCGCACCCGTTTTCCAGGCGGGCTGCACTCCTGCGGTTACGATGAGTAGGGGATTCCGCTGACCCGCATCTCGCAGCCCGGAGCCGCGGGGGCCGGCAGATCCTCCCGTGGAGGAACGGTGAAGATCGAGGTTGTCGTGCCTGACGAGTGGACCCCCGGGCTGACGCTGGCCATGCAGCAGCTGATGCAGCGGGCCGTGCGCAGCGGATGGCCGCTGATCACCTGCCTGCGCCACGAGGCGACCGCCGAGCAGATCGAGGAAATCGACCACCAGATCAGGGCGCTGGTGCAGGATTCTGGCCTGGCTGCGTGACTGGCGCGGCCGCGGACCGGGCACGGGTCCCGGTGCTCCTGGACTGTGATCCGGGCATCGACGATGCGCTCGCCATCGTCTTCGGCTGCGGTCACCCCGGGCTGGACCTGGTCGGGCTGACCACGGTCAGCGGCAACGTGAACCTTGACACGGTGACCGGCAACGCGCTCAGCGTGCTGGAACTGGCGGGGCGCCCGGAGGTGCCCGTGGTGCCGGGCAGCGCCCGGCCCCTGCTGAGGCCTGCGCTGGACGCCCGCGACGTGCACGGCGAGGGCGGGCTGGGCGCCGCGCAGCTGCCCGCGGCGCAGTCCTTCCCGGCCAGGGGCCACGCGGTGGACTACCTGATCGACACGATCGGCGCGGCGCCCGGTGAGATCACCCTGATCGCGACCGGCCCGCTGACCAACATCGCGCTCGCGGTCCGGCGCGAGCCGCGGCTGCCCGGCTGGGTCCGCGACTTCGTCATCATGGGCGGGTCGGCGGGACGGGGTAACGTCACCCCCGCGGCCGAGTTCAACATCGCCGCGGATCCTGAGGCCGCCGCGATCGTGTTCGAGGCCGGCTGGGAGGTGACGATGGTCGGACTCGATGTGACCCTGCAGGCCCGCGCGGGCCCGGACGTGCAGGAACGGATGCGCGGGCTGGGCCGGCTCGGCTCGGACCTGCTCCTGCCCGGCCTGCTCGGCTACCGCGGCGAGCAGTTCCGGGCCGGGGACGGCGTGCCCGTGCACGACGTGTGCGCGCTCGCCCTGGTCGCCGAGCCCGGCCTGTTCGGATGCGACCCGGCCCGGGTGGACGTTGAGACTGCAGGCCGGTGGACCTCCGGGATGACGGTGACCGACTTCAGCGCCGGGCCTCAGGCGCGCAACGCGCTGGTGGCCATGAGCGTCGATGTGCCCGGGTTCTGGGACCTGGTGCTCGCCGCCTACAGCCAGATTCCCGCCGCCGTAGCCCGATGACCAGCTGGCAGGCCCGCTCCGGCAGGGTCAGTTGGCCTCGATGGTGACGTCGATGTTGCCCCGGGTGGCGTTCGAGTAGGGGCAGACCTCGTGCGCGGCCTCCGCGAGGCGCAGCGCGGTGTCCGCGTCCACCCCCGGGATGGACACCTTGAGCGCGACGGCCAGGCCGTACCGGCCGCCGCCGATCGTGCCGATGCTGACGTCGGCCTCCACGAGCGAATCCTCGGTCTTCACGCCGGAGCGGCGGCCGACCGCGCCGAGCGCGCTCTGGAAGCAGGCCGCGTACCCGGCGGCGAACAGCTGCTCGGGGTTGGTGGCCCCGCCGGGGCCGCCCATCTCCGCCGGCGGCCTGAGGTGCACGTCGAGCAGGCCGTCGTCGGTGACGACGTGCCCCGACCGCCCCCCGGTGGCGGTGGCCCTGGCGGTGTAGAGCGGCTTGACCAGGGCAGTCGGCCCAGCTGGAGCTGACACGGTTCCTCCCGATGTCCCGGGCGCGCCAGCCGGCGGCACGGCTGGCCGTCACCTGGGCCAACAGCCGCCGGGGCGGTGCTCATTCCGCCCGGACAGTACTCATTCCGTGCGTATAGCGCTCATTTCGCCCCAGCGGCGCTCGTTGCGCCCCGCGCTGGGCCAGCCTGACCCGGCGAGCGCTCGCGGAGCGCCCGGAACCCGAACGCCAGCGCGTACAGCACACCCACCAGGATCAGCAGGAAGCGGTAACCGGTGATGAGGGCCAGGTACTCGAGGGCCCCGCCGACCATGGCGCCGAGAAGGTTGGCCGCGAACGCGGTGGTCGTGGTCTCCACGTTGCTGAAGCGCTGCGCGAAGATCAGGTTCGCGACGTACACCGGGGCGAAGGCCAGCGCCCCGCCAGCCAGGAACCGCGCCGCGATCGGCAGGCTGAGCAGATCCTCCTGCGGGACCAGCCAGGTCAGCACCAGGCTCGCGATCAGCGCGGCGTACAGCACCACGGGCCGGGGCAGCCGCACGTGCCGGGCGGTTTCCACCGCCAGGTACACGGCGACCAGGACGGCCGCCGTCACTAGCGCGTTGACCAGCCAGGTACTGCCGAACAGCAGCGCGAACTGGACGATGTTCTTCGTCTCCAGCAGCAGGAACGCCGCGCCCATGAAGGCCAGGTCGATGTACCCGCTCATCCGGCGCAGCGAGCCCGACCCGCCGAAGAGCCAGACGGCGATGAGCGAGGCGGCCAGGATCAGCGCCAGCATCCAGACGTACGAGGTGGGAATGGCGTTGTTCAGCAGGTACGGGAACGGGTGGTCGTCGGTGGCCGGTGCGACCTGCTGGCCTCGCCACACCGTCCCCGTCCCGGTCCCGGTGCAGTTCGGCACGGTCTCCCCGGCCGGTTTGTCGGTCAGCACGGCCAGCCGCCGCCCGCCCAGCGGCGCCCCCACCTGGGCGCAGGGTGCCTGCCCGAACGCGTCCAGCATCGTGGTCGCGTACCGGTTGAACAGGTGGTTCGAGTAGTAGTTGTACATGGCCATCGTGCCCCCCGGAGCCAGGTGGGCCCGGGCCTGCTGGACCGACTGCAGGGTGAGCAGGTAGCTCTCCAGCCGCAGGTTGGACTGCCCGTTGACCGCGGTCAGCGAGTCGGGCAGGGCGAACAGGATCAGGTTGTAGTGCTGGCTGGTGTTCTGCAGGAAGGCCCGGCCGTCAGTGTTGTGCGTAGTCACCCGGGGGCTGTCGTACGGGTGATTCGGGTGCTCGCTGCGGCCCAGCTTGATCAGGACCGGGTCGATCTCAACCGCGTCCACGTGCCGCGCGCCCTCGGAGAGGGCGACCGCCACGTCGTTGCCCGTGCCGGCCCCGACAATCAGGACGTTCCTCAGGGACGAGCGCGTCACGTGCTGGTAGGGATAGAAGTAGAACTTCTTCTGCTGGTGCAGCACGGTCAGCGAGCGGGCCGCCTGGTAAGGGATGTTGTTCGCCGACACGTACAGCGCGGGGTGGGCCTTGCCGCCGAGCTGCGCGGAGATCTTGTAGTACGGGGACCACTGCTGGTGCGGAACCGCTGACTCGACGGCCAGCATGGCCACCACGACCACGGCCGCCGCGTACTGCCACCACCGGGCGGACCGGCCCATGACCAGCACCAGACCGCCTGCGGCGATCACGCCCCAGGCCACCGGGGGCAGTTCCAGGAAGGACAGCGCGGTGAACACGGCGATGCCGGCGATGCTGCCGAACACGTCCAGCCGGTAGGCCTTCAGCGGCTCGAACATCACGAAGAGGCGGGCCACGGCCTGCCCGAAGCCGGCCATCACCGCGGTGGAGAGCACGAACACGATGGCCAGGCTGACCGGGCGCGGCAGCGCCTGGGTGCCGAACAGGCCCTGATAGGGATGCGGGCCCGACAGGGTGGCCAGGATGACCGGGAAGGCCAGCACGAACGCCACCAGCAGGGCCAGCGCCACGGGCGACCAGCGCACGAAGTCCCGGTTCGACCTGGCGTTCAGGAAGCCGATGCCGATGCCGAGGAAGCTGGCCAGCAGCACGAAGTTGGTGGCGTTGGTGACGTAGACGTTGTTCGCCGCCGTCCACCGGATGAGGGCCAGCTCGGCAAACAGCATCAGGAAGCTGGCGAAAGCCAGCCGAGTCCGTTTATCCAGCCACCAGCGGCCGGCGCCCGCCGGGCGCGGCGATCCGTCCGGGGCGGTGCCTTCCGCGGTGGCGGTGCCGTTCGCGGTGGCGGTGCCTTCCGCGGTGGCGGTGCCGTTCGCGGTGGCGGTCCCTTCCGCGGTGGCGGTGCCGTTCGCGGTGGCGGTGCCTTCCGCGGTGGCGGTGCCGTTCCCGGATGCGGTGCCGTTCGCGCGCGGGGCGGTGGCACCGGGGCTGGCTACCTCTGACCGGTACGCCTCATCAGGGGTTTCGGTCTGCTCGGCTACGCTTTCAGGGCGCTCATCAAGGGGCATAGATCGTCGATCGTACGGGGGGCCAAGCGCCCCAGCGAGCCGATCCGGGAGATTGACCAGTCCAATTCGTTACTGATTCGGGGTGTAGGCCCGGCTTTGACTTTACTGTGCGCTTACTCCTGCCGGATGGCCGGGGGTCGCCGGGCCGGGGGCCGGGGCGGCGAACGCGCCGTCCAGCCAGGCGGAGAACAAAGCGGCCGCATCGGCCGCGACCCCGTCGCCCGCGTCCTGCCAGCCCTGGCGGAGCCGGCCGGCCTGGGCTGCGGTCAGCGGCGGCTGGGCCTCGCGCAGCCAGGCCTGGGTGATCGGCTCGGTGGCCTCGGGATGGAACTGCAGGCCGAGGTGGGGGCCGATCGCGTAGGCCTGCACCGAGGCGCCGCCGGTGGCCAGCTCCCGGGCGCCCTGCGGCAGCTCGAAGCCGTCCCGGTGCCACTCCAGCCAGGGGCCGCCGGCCAGGCCGGGGTGCTGGCTGGCCAGCCGCACCCAGCCGATCTCGGGCTCAGGCAGGCGGTATACCCGCGCGCCCAGCGCGCGGGCCAGCACCTGGCCGCCGAAGCAGATGCCCAGCAGGGGAACCCCGCCCGCCAGCGCCTGCCGCACCAGGGACAGTTCCGCGCCCAGCCACGGCACGGCGTCGTCGAACGCGGTCTGCTCCGAGCCGAGCACCACGACGCCGGCGCAGTCCGGCAGGCGGGCGGGCAGCCCGTCCCCGCCGCCCAGGTGGATCGTGCTCAGGGCCAGCCCGCGGGCCCGCGCCCACGGGGTCGAGCAGGCCGGCCGGCGCATCGAGTTCGTGCTCGATGACCAGCAGGCGCCCATGGCCAGCTGGGCCATGGCCAGCGGGCCCGTGGCCAGTCATGCCGTGGTCAGCCATGCTGCGGTCAGCCATGCCGTGGCCGGTCAGAGCGGGATGTTGCCGTGCTGGCCACGGACCTGCGGGGCGGCTGCGATCGCCAGGGAAATGGCCTCGCGGGTCGTGGAAGGCTCGATGACCTCATCGATCACGCCCAGGGCGCGGGCCCGTTCCAGGCCGCCGGCCTCCCGCTCGATGCTCCTCGGCCAGCCGGGCCTCGGCTTCCTGGAGCTGGTCCGGGGGCACGTCGGCCAGCGTGCGCCGGTGCAGGATGCGGATGGCGGCGACCGGGCCCATCACGGCCACCTCGGCGCCGGGCCACGCGAACACCCGGGTCGCGCCCAGCGCCCGGCTGTTCATCGCGATGTAGGCACCGCCGTAGGCCTTGCGGGTAACCAGCGTGACCCGCGGCACCGTCGCTTCCGCGAACGCGTGGAGGAGCTTGGCCCCGCGGCGCACCACCCCGTCCCACTCCTGGCCGACGCCCGGCAGGTACCCGGGCACGTCCACGATCACCACGAGGGGGACCCCGAACGCGTCGCACATGCGGACGAACCGGGCCGCCTTCTCCGCCGAGGTGGCATCCAGGCACCCGCCGAGGCGCAGCGGATTGTTGGCGACGATCCCGACGGTGCGGCCGGCCAGGCGGCCGAGCATGGTGACCACGTTCGGCGCCCACCGCGGGTGCAGCTCGATGCCGGGTGCGTCGAGCAGCCCGGCCAGCAGCGGGTGGACGTCGTAGGCGCGCCGCACCGACTCGGGAAGCAGCTGGTCAAGGTCGGCCCCCTCCTGCCCGGCGACCAGGTCCACGTCCACCGTTCCCTGCCGGCCGAGCAGCACCGCCAGCCGGCGGGCCTGCCCGAGCGCGTCCGCGTCGGTGGCCGCGACCAGGTGGACTACCCCGCTGCGGCGGCTGTGCGGCTCGGGACCGCCCAGCCGGGCCATGTCCACGTCCTCGCCGGTCACGCTGCGGACCACGTCCGGGCCGGTGACGAAGATGCGGCCGTGATCGGACAGGATCACGACGTCGGTGAGCGCGGGCCCGTACGCAGCCCCGCCGGCGGCCGCGCCCAGCACCACGGAGATCTGCGGGATCTTGCCGGAGGCCCGGGTCATGGCGGCGAACACCGTGCCCACCGCGTGCAGGCTCTCCACGCCCTCGCGCAGCCGCGCGCCGCCGGAGTGCCAGAGCCCGATCACGGGGGCGCCCTGGGCGAGGGCTTCCTCGTAGGCGGTCACGATCGCCGCGCAGCCCTCGCTGCCCATCGCGCCGCCCTGCACCCGCGGGTCACTGGCGAACGCGACAGCCGTCATCCCGTCGATGGTCCCGGTCGCGGCAACCTCCCCGCTCGCGTCGTGCGGGGTGAGCAGGCGGACCGAGCCAGGGTCGAACAGCGATTCGAGCCTGACCTCAGGGTCCCGGGAGATGAAGGGCGTGGGTGGCGCACCGTTGGACCGGGAGGCAGCGGCGCGGCTGCCCTGGGTGGTGCTCGTCTGGCCGGGAGCAGCCGGGGTGCTGCCAGCAATGACCGTCACGGGACGTCTCCTTGCGGTAGGCGGGAGAACACGGGCGGGAAGGGGGACCGGCGGGGCCTGGGGGTGCGCCCTAGGCCGCCGTGAAGGCGAGCGCCACGTTGGCGCCGCCGAACCCGAAGGAATTGTTCAGCGCGGCCATCGGGCTGCTGGTGTGGGGGGCCAGCTTCCGCGGCTCGGTCGCGATGTCGATCCCGGCCTCGTCGTCAGGGTCGTCCAGGTTGATGGTGGGCGGCGCCACGTGCTCGCGGAGCGCGAGGATGGTGGCCACCGATTCGACCGCGCCGGCGCCACCGAGCAGGTGCCCGGTCATGGACTTGGTGGCCGACACCACGACCCCGCTGGCCGCGGCACCGAGGGCCCGGGCGATGGTCTGCCCCTCGACCACGTCGCCCGCGGGCGTGGACGTGGCGTGGGCGTTGACGTGCACGATCTGCGCCGGGTCCAGCTGGGCGTCGCTGATCGCGTTCTGGATCGCGCGCAGGATCCCGGCGCCGTCCGGGTCCGGCTGGGCGATGTGATGCGCGTCGGCGGAGTAGCCAGCGCCCGCGGCGACCGCGTGCACGGCGGCGCCGCGCCGGGCCGCATGCTCGGCCGATTCCAGCACCACCATGCCGGCGCCCTCGCCGAGCAGGAAGCCGTCCCGGCCCTTGTCGAACGGGCGGGAGGCACGCTCGGGCTCGTCGTTACGGGTGGACAGGGCGCGCATGGCGGCGAACGCCGCGACGTTCAGCGGGATGATCGCGGCTTCGGTCCCGCCGGCCAGCACGACGTCAGCCCGGCCGGAGCGGATCATCTCGATGGCGTATCCGATGGCCTCGGCGCCGGATGCGCAGGCGCTGACCGTGGTGTGCACGCCGGCCCGGGCGTTCAGCTCGAGGCTGATCCAGCCGGCGGAGCCATTCGGCATCAGCATCGGCACCGTGAACGGGGACAGCCGCTGCCAGCCCTTGTCGTTCATCGTGTCGTAGGCCGCGATGGTGGAGGACACCCCGCCGATCCCGCTGGAGACCACGACGCCGAGCCGGTACGGGTCCACGTCCGGCGAGCCCGCGTCTGACCACGCTTCCCGCGCGGCCACCAGGGCGAGCTGCTCGCAGCGGTCGAGCCGGCGGGCCTGGACCCGCTCCAGCACCGACGCCGGGTTAACCGCGGCCGGGGCCGCGATCTGCACCGGCAGCGGGACGGGGGACCAGTCGGCGGGGAGCTTGCGCGCCCCGCTCCGACCGGCCAGCAGCGATTCCCAGGTGGAGGCTACGTCCCCGCCCAGCGGCGTGGTCGCGCCCAGCCCGGTGACGACGACGCGTGGTTGATCTGCCCGCACTGTGAATCGCTCCTCTTGCGTAACGTGGTGCGCCTGGCTCGCGGGTGGCGAGAGCGCACCGGGTGACATCCCGCTGCAGGGCCGCCCCGGCTCAGGCCGAAACTTCGGCGCTGCGCACGTAGGTGACGACGTCCTGCACGGTCTTGAGGTTCTTGAGCTGGTCGTCCGGGATCTCCACCCCGAACTTGTCCTGGGCCGCCACCGCGATCTCCACCATGGACAGCGAGTCGATGTCGAGATCGTCGACGAAACTCTTGTCCGGGGTGACCTGGTCGGCCGGGACGCCGGCGACCTCGTCGACGATCTCGCCGAGGCCCGCGAGGATCTCCTGCTCAGTCATGGCCATGAGGTGCGTGTTCTCCTTCGTTGAGGGTGTGGTCGGCCGGCGGGCGTGTGCCCGGCGGCCGCGGCGCGGTCAGGGTACCGTGATGACCTGGGCCGCATAGCTGATGCCCGCGCCGAAGCCGAGCAGCAGGACCGCGGAGCCCGAGCCCACCTCGCCGCGTTCGATCATCGCCGACAGGGCGAGAGGGATGGACGCCGACGAGGTGTTGCCCGAGTCGATGATGTCGGTGGCCAGCAGCGCCTGCGGCGCGCCCAGCTTCCTCGCGATGGCCTCGATGATGCGCAGGTTGGCCTGGTGCGGGACGAACGCGGCCAGCTCGCCCGGGGCCACGCCGGCCCGCTCGCAGGCCTTCAGGGCGACGGGGTGCAGGGCCGTGGTGGCCCAGCGGAACACCGCCTGCCCTTCCTGGAAGATGAATGACCGGCGGTCCTTGATGTAGATCTTGTCGGCCATGCCGCCGTCGCTGCCCCACACCACGGGCCCGATGCCGGCGCTGCCCGCCTCGGCCGGCCCGACCACCGCGGCCCCGGCACCGTCCGCGAAGATGATGCAGGTGGAGCGGTCGGTCCAGTCGACCCACTGGGACAGTTTCTCGGCCCCGATGACCAGCACGTGCCGTGCCGTGCCGCCCCGGACCGCGTCGCTGGCGGTGCCGAGCGCGTAGCAGAACCCCGCGCACGCGGCGTTGAGGTCGAACGCGCCGGGTGCCACGATGCCGAGCCGGGTCGCGACCTGGGCGGCCGTGTTGGGGATCGGCGCCTCGGGGGTGCAGGTGGCCACGATAACCAGGTCGATGTCGGCCGGGGACAGGCCGCTGGCCGCGAGCGCCTTCCCGCCGGCGGCCACGGCCATGTCGGCCACCGTCTCATCCGGTCCGGCGATCCGGCGGCTGGCGATGCCCACCCGGCTGCGGATCCACTCGTCGGTGGTCTCCACCTGCTGGGCGATCTCGTCGTTGGTGACCACCCGGGCCGGCTGGTATCCGCCGAACGCCAGGATCCGCGCACCGGCCGTTCCGTCGGTGACTCGCATCAACGTGCTTCCTTCCCGTGCTGTTCGGCGTCTGGTTAGGGGGCCTGCTACCCAGGCCGGCCGGTCTTACCGGCCGGCCTGGGCGGGATCGGGCTGCAGCCGCACCAGCGGCTGCCCCGCGCTGACCGGATCGCCGTCCTCGACCAGCCACTCCAGCACGGTGGCCGGGAACGGCGGCGTGATCACGTGCCGTCCGCCGCGCTGCTCGACGTGCCCGATCTCCGCGCCGGATGACAGGGCCGCCCCCACCGTGGGGGCCGCGCCGACCGTGCCGTGACGGAACGTGCCGGCCAGCGGCGCGACCAGCAGGCGCCATTCGGGGGCCGGGCCGCCGTCCTGGTATGGGTCCAGCGCGCCATGCTCGGCGATGAGCCTGGTCGCGGCCTCGAGATCGGCGGGGGTCTTCAGGGCGGCCAGCGCCACGCCGGGCATGGCCCGGCGGGCCAGCCCGGTCAGCGTGCCGGCCGGGGGCAGCTCGATCAGCGCACCCGCCTCCAGGTCGGTCATGGTGCGCATGCACAGGTTCCACCGAACCGGGGCGCTGATCTGGGTGACGATCCGCTCCAGCCAGTCCCCGCCGGTCCGCACCGCGGCACCGTCCCGGTTGGACAGCAGCGGCAGCACCGGATCGCTGACCGTGACGGTGCTGGCCGCCTCGCGCAGCGCGTCCACCGCGGGGGCCATGTGCCGGGTGTGGAAGGCGCCGGCCACCTCCAGCGGGCGGAGCCTCGCCCGGGCGGGGGGGTCGGCGGCGAACGCGGCCAGCTGGTCCAGCGTCCCGGCCGCGACGACCTGCCCGGCGCCGTTGATGTTCGCAGGGGTGAGGCCGTGCGCCTCGATGGAGTCGAGGACCTCGGCCTCGTCGCCGCCGAGCACGGCGGTCATGCCCGTCGCCTCGACGGCCGCGGCCTTCGCCATGGCTTCCGCGCGGACCCGGACCAGGCGCATCGCGTCCCCGGCGGTGAGCACGCCGGCCAGGACGCCGGCGCCCAGCTCGCCCACGCTGTGCCCGGCCGCCGCGCCGGTGTGCACCCTGGCCTGGTCCAGGCCGCCGAACAGCACCTCCGCCGCGGCGATGGCGGCCGCGACGAGGAGCGGCTGGGCGACCGCGGTATCGCGGATCTCCTCGGCCCCGGCTGTCGTCCCGAACCTGACGAGGTCCAGCCCGGCCAGCTCGGACCAGGCGCCGAGACGCTCGGCGAAACCAGGGATCTCGAGCCAGGGGGACAGGAAGCCAGGGGCCTGGGCGCCCTGGCCGGGCGCGGCGATAACGAGCATCTTCTTACCCTGCACTGTAGAAGTCCGCTAGATGGGTCACAAAGAGCACGAAGTTTGCCCTAGAGACTATGTACCTTACCTACAAGCTATGTGCGATTGTGAACGAGTCGGCCCAGGGTTATGCCGACCCACAGGGTGAATCCGGCCCGCCCGTCCGAGGGAACCAGCCCGGTCAGCTCACTGACCCGGCGCAATCGGTAGCGGACGGTATTCGGATGAACGAACAGCATCCGGTGCGTGGCCTCCAGCGAGGAGCCCTGCTCCAGGTAGGTACTGACCGTGTCCAGCAGGGCGGTGCCGCCGTGCCGCAGCGGCTCGTACACGTCCCGGATGAGCTGGGCCCGGGCGGCCTCATCCCCGTCCAGCGCACGTTCGGGCAGCAGGTCGTCGGCGAGCACCGGGCGGGGTGAATCAGGCCAGCCCGGGGCGGCCCGCAGCCCGGCGAGCGCCGAGGCGGCCGACCGCGTGGCCGCGTGCAGATCAGCCACGACCGGCCCGACTACGACCGGGCCGGGACCGAACCGCCCGGTGATCTGGGCCGCCGCGGCCAGCGGGTCGTCGGTGCCGCCCAGCACCACCACCAGCCTGGTGCCATGCACCCCGGCCAGCAGGTCCAGCCGGGACCGCCGGACGGCCACGCGCAGGTCCTCGATCAGGCCCTCGGGCTCGGAGTCGTCGGCGTGGCCGACGATCACCGCCACCGGTGAGTGGGACCAGTTCAGGGCGGAGGCCCAGGACTGCAGCCCTTCGCCCATCTCGCCGCGCACCAGCGAGTCCACGACGAGGGCTTCCAGGCGGGCGTCCCAGGCCCCCCGGGCCTCCGCGGTCCGCGCGTAGACCTGGGCGGCCCCGAAGGCCACCTCACGCGTGTAGCGGAGCACGGCCTCGCGCAATTCCGCCTCGCCGCCGGGGGCGGCCAGCTCGTCGACCCGGGCCTCGACCACGTCGATGATGATCCGCACCATCTCCACGGCCTGCTGCAGGCTGACCGCGCGGGCCAGTTCCCGGGGCGCGGTGCCGAACACCTCGACCGCGACCGACGGGCGGCCGCGCTTGGGATGCTTGACCCAGTCCACGAACGCGGCGATGCCGGCCTGGGCGACCAGCCCGATCCACGACCGGTTCTCCGCCGACATGGACCGGAACCAGGACAGCCGTTCCTCCATCGAGGCCATGGCGGCCGTGCCGAGGGAGCCCATGGCCCGCTCCAGCCGATGGACCGTCTCGTCCCGTACCCGGCCGGACGCCACCGCGCCGTTCCCGCCGTCCGCCCGGCCCGCTGCCGTCATGCTCTCAGGGTGCCACGGCCCGCCGGCGCCGGAGCCGGCGCGGCTAGGGAAGACTGTCCCCAGCCGGGCCCGTGACGCAGGCATGGCCGGGCTTGCGGAGGGCTGGCGATTCTTGGGGAGGTATCGGTGGAGCAGGTACGGGCGCTGCTGTTCGACGTGTTCGGCACGGTGGTGGACTGGCGCAGCGGCGTCATCCGGGACGTCAGCGCGCTAGCGGGCCAGCGTGGTGCGGACATCGACGCGGCCTCGCTCGCCGACCGCTGGCGCGCTGCGTACCGGCCGGCCATGAACCAGGTCCGGACCGGGGAGCTGCCCTGGACCACCCTGGACGGCCTGCACCGGCGCACGCTCGACCAGCTGCTCGCCGGGTCCGCGCTGGACGGCCTGGACGAGGCGGGGCGGGCCTGGCTCACCACCTGCTGGCACCGGCTCGACCCCTGGCCCGATGCGGTGGCCGGCCTGGAGCGCCTCAAGCAGCGCTACATCGTCTCCGCGTTCTCCAACGGGAACGTGGCGCTGCTGGTCAACATGGCCAAGTGGGGCGGGCTGCCGTGGGACTTCGTCGCCAGCGCCGAGCTGTTCCGGCACTACAAGCCCGACCCGCAGACCTACCTCGGCGCCGCCGGGCTACTCGGCCTGGACCCGGCTGAGGTGATGGTGGTCGCCGCGCATAACGACGACCTCATCGCGGCCGGCGGCCTGGGGCTGGCCACGGCCTTCGTGCCCCGGCCCGGGGACCTGGGCCCGAACCACCAGGCCAACCAGGAGCCGGCCCGGTCCTACACGTGCGTGGCCGCGGACTTCGGCGACCTGGCGGACCAGCTGGGCGCCTGACCGGGCGGACGGCAGCCCGGGACGAGGCGGCCGGCGGGGCAGTTCCCGGCTGACGCCCGGGAACTGCCCCCGCTCATCGGCCGGGCCCGGACCTGGGTCAGTCGTCCGGGAACGGCCTCAGCTCCATGGCCCCCCGCCGGGCCAGCGGATGCTTGGAGGCCACCTCGATGGCCTCGTCCAGGTCCGCGCACTCGAGGATGTCATACCCGGCCATGAACTCCTTGGACTCGACAAACGGGCCGTCGGTCAGCAGCACCTCGCCGCGGCGCACGCGCACGGTGGTGGCGTCCTCGACGGGGAGGGGGTGGCCCTCCCGGCGCACGCCCCGGCCGTCCATCTCGCTGACCCAGGTGTCGGTGTCGTACCCGCCGGGCTTGCCGTCGTCCGCGTCCGCCGGGATGGACGGGTCCACGCAGACGAGCATCATGTATTTCACGGTTCCTCCTGATCTCGGTGGGGCGGTGGCTGGCGGGCCGTCAGCCGGCTGTGCGGGGAGACATGATGCGCCCCGGGCGGCGGGCCGGCCGCCGCCCCCGCCGTGCCTGGCGCAGTCTGCGGCGCCCGCGCCGCACCGCGGCGGCCCGCCCGTCCCGCGCGGCGGCCCGCAGCCGGTCATCCTGCGCTGCCTCCATGAACTGGTACGGGATGTACATGACTCGCTCCTCACGATGATGGCCGGCCTCGGCCTGCCGGCGTCCTCCGCCCTGACTACGAACGGCCGCGGGTCAGATCGACATCGGTGCCCGGCTAATCTGCCGGGTAGATTCCGGCGGGGGGCGGGCACGCGGCCGGGTGCGGCGGATCGAGGTGAGGCTGGTCTGGGCGGGGTAACGCCGGAGGTCGATGCGGCCGTGGCGGCTGCGTTCCGTGAGGAGTGGGGCCGGATCGTGGCCATCCTGATCGGGATGACCGGCGACTGGGACCTGGCCGAGGAGTGCGCCCAGGACGCCTTCACCCAGGCGGTGCGCACCTGGGGGCGCGACGGCATCCCGCCACGGCCGGGCGCCTGGCTCACCACCACGGCCCGGCACCGGGCGGTGGACGTGCTCCGCCGCCGCGCGACTGAGGCCGCCAAGCTGCAGCAGACGGCGATCCTGGGGAGTGCGGCGGCCCAGTCAGATCCGGGGGCGCCTGAGGCGGCCGGGAGCGGCATCGCCGACGACCGGCTCCGCCTGATCTTCACCTGCTGTCATCCGGCGCTGACGCTGGAAGCCCGGGTCGCGCTGACGCTCCGGACCCTGGCCGGGCTGAGCACGGCCGAGATCGCGCGCGCGTTCCTCGTCCCGGAGCCGACCATGGCCCAGCGGCTGGTCCGGGCCAAGCACAAGATCCGCAACGCACGGATCCCCTACCGCGTGCCGCCCGCCCACCTGCTGCCGGAACGGACCGCGGGCGTCCTGGGCGTGCTGTACCTGCTCTTCAACGAGGGGTACAGCGCGACCACGGGAACGGATCTGCTCCGCCCGGACCTGTGCCGCGAGGGCATCCGGCTGGCCCGTCTGCTGGCCACGCTGATGCCCGGTGAGCCAGAGGTCCTCGGCATGCTCGCGCTGATGCTGCTGCACGACGCGCGCCGCCCCGCGCGGGTCGATGAGGGCGGGGACCTGGTGACCCTGGAGAACCAGGACCGCTCCCGCTGGGATGCCGCCGAGATCAGCGAGGGACGGACCCTGCTGGAGACGGCCCGGAGCCAGGACCGGCCGGGGGCCTACCAGATCCAGGCAGCGATCGTCGCCTGCCACGTCACGGCCACGGACGCGGCGGCGACGGACTGGGCCGCGATCGCCGGTCTTTACGGCCAGCTGAAACGGCTCATGCCGTCGCCGGTGGTCGAGCTCAACCGTGCGATAGCCGTGGGCATGGCCCGGGGACCGGCCACGGGACTGGCGCTGGTCGACGAGCTGGCCGCCACCGGGCAGCTGGCCGGCTACCACCTGCTGCCCGCCACCCGGGCCGACCTGCTCCGCCGCCTCGGCCGGCTGGCCGAGGCGGCAGACGCTTACCGGCAGGCCCTGGAGCTGGCCAGCACGGGCGCCGAGCGCCGCTACCTGGCCCGGCGGCTGACCGAGGTCACGCAGACGGCCTGACCAGCCGCCGGCCTGGACACGGGTGGCCGGTGCCCCACCGGGGCACCGGCCACCCGTACTCCCACCGGGGAGTACCCGGGCCCGCAGGCTCACATGTGGTGCGGGTGGCCGATCCGGTTACGCCAGCCGCCCCGGTGCCGGGTGGGGCTGGGTGTCGGGACCGGGGTAGCGGCCCCGCCCGGGCCGGCGTCGCGCAGGACGGCGTGGCCGAGGCCGCGGGCGCGGCGGTGGCCGTGGCCGCGGCGGTCGCGGTGGCGGTGGCTGCGGCCGGGGCGGCAGCCGTGCCCGTGGCCGTCCCGGTGGGCGTGGCGGTGGGCGTGGCGGTGGCCGCGTCCGTGGGCGGGGCAGCCGCCGTGGGCGCCGTGGTGGGCGTCGCGGCGCAGGACGGGGTGGCGGTGGGGGTGGCCGTAGCGGCCACGCCACCGGGCAGCGTGCCGATCGCCAGCGGGCTGAACGTGGCCGCGGTGGCCACGCCGTTCGCGTCGAGGGTCAGGCTGACCGGATCGGGCGCGTTGAGCAGCGCGCCGCAGCCCAGGTTGCCCCACGAGGCGGACAGCCGCGCGGCCAGGAACGTGAACAGGTTGCTGCCGGTCGCCGGGACGGGGGATGCGAAGGCGCCGAACTGCTTCTCGTCCGCCGCGGTGCGCGTCATGCCGACCTGCATCATGTTCTTGCAGTAGCTCGCCGGGCTGTCCGCGGCCTGCCCGCCGCTGACCAGCGGCTGGTCCACGCCGAGGCGGAAGACGTCGGTCTTCATCACGCTCTGCTGCCCGCCGACCGCGGTCATCGGGTCGTTCAGCGGGACCAGCGCGACCGGGGCGGCCTGGTCGGCCGCGGCCAGCATCTCATCGGTGATCTGCGAACCGGACAGCCCGCTCGCCGCGGTCTGGTCGCGGAACTCATACGGCGTGCAGCCCAGCGCCGGGTCCATGAACTTGTTGACCAGGGCGTTATCGCTGCCGTTGTTGATCGCGGACGCACCGGCCAGGCCGGCCACGTTGGCCGCGGAGTCCTGCGCGGTCTGCCCGCCCGGGGTGAGCAGGTAGGTGGTGACCACGTTGTCGCTCTGGTCCTGGTCGACCACGTCGAACCCGCGCACGGTGGGGCAGGCCTGGCCGTCCGAGCCGGTGCCCAGCGCCGGGACCTTGACCAGGCCCCGGGCGATGTCACGGTTGGCCGCCCGGTAGAACCTCGGGCTGTTGCAGAACGCCACCTGGGTGAACAGCGACTGGCCGAGGCCGTTGACGCACTTGCCCTGCCGCAGCGAGTTCCCGGTCCCGGTCAGCAGCAGGTTGTCGCCGTTGAAGCCGAACATGATGCCCACGACGTCGCCGGGGGCCAGCACGGGCCGGACCGGGGGAGCGGCAGGCTGGGTGCCCTCGGTGATCACCAGCGGGTTGTAGACCTTGATCCGCCCGTTGCGCGGGTTGATGATGTCCGCCTCGACGTACGCCTGAAGATCCGGGTTGGACATCTGGCAGCCGTCACCCAGGACGTACGGGGTGGACAGGCCCTTCGCGCTGAGCGGGTTGGCCGGCACCTGGAGGGTGCAGTTCATCGAGTCGGCCGCCTGGGCCGGCGTCTGGCCGAGGTCCACCCCGGTCCCGTCCGCCGACCCCGTGGCCAGCGGGACACGCTGGCCGATCCCGAAGTCATGTGACGAGAGCTTCAGCTGTGAGCTGGGAGTGCCCGAGTGGTTCGCGGCGATCACCCCGACCGCGATCCCCGATGCCAGCGGGATCGCGACGAGGGTCGCGATGAGCGCTGGCCTGACCCGTGATGTGCGCCGCCATGCCGGACCGCGGCTGAAATGCATCCGCCCGACCTCCGTATCCGCTCCGAATGCCCTCTGAGTTCCCGAGCTCCCGGACCGTCACGGTAGACCCCCCGTGACCAAAATGTAGCCAAACGGCAGAGGTCAGTTCTTACCGAAGTATTACGTGGTAAAAGAACGGCGTACTGCCCGCCGGGCCGGCCATCCATGATCCGCGGAAAGCGGCTTGGGATCCCGGTGTGCGCCCTGGCCTGCGGCTTCCTTGATCAGATAGCGGGTGTTACCGGCCCGTGATGGGAAACGGGGCCAAGCGCTGCTGCGCCCGGCCCCGTTCCAGACGGCCAGATACGGCGGTTCCCGCCGGCCCGGATCAGGGACCGGCGGTCCCGGTCAGCTGTCCTTGGCCAGCGCCGTGCTGACCGGAATATCGAGGCCGTACTTCTCGATCGCCTGGCCGAGCGATTCGGGCTTCACCTCGCCGCTGCGGGCCAGCTGGCTGAGCACGGCCAGGGTGATGGACTCCGCGTCCACGTGGAAGAACCGGCGGGCCGCCGCGCGCGTGTCGGAGAAGCCGTAGCCGTCGGTCCCCAGCGAGCTGAACGGCCCCGGGACCCACCGGGCGATCTGGTCCGGAACCGCACGGATCCAGTCGCTGACCGCCACCACCGGGCCGGGCGTCCCGCCGAGCACCTGGGTGACGTAAGGCACCTGGGGGTCCGTGTCGGGATGCAGCATGTTCCATTCCTCGCAGCAGAGCGCGTTGCGGCGGAGCTGGGTCCATGAGGTGGCCGACCAGACGTCGGCGGCCACGCCCCAGTCCTCGGCGAGCAGCCGCTGCGCCTCCAGGGCCCAGCGCATCGCCACCCCGGACGCCAGGATCTGGGCCTGCGGCCGCTCCGCGCCGTCCCCATCCTGGCCAGCATCAGCATCAGCATCGGGGCCGGGCGCAGCCGCGTAGCGGTACAGGCCCCGCAGCACCCCCTGCTCCAGCGCGGCGCTGCCGCCTGGGTAGTCGGCAGGCTCGGCCGGCTGGACGTAAGGCTCGTTGTAGACGGTCAGGTAGTAGAAGATGTCCTCGCCGTCCGGGTGACCCTCCGTCGGGCCGTACATCCGGCGCAGCCCGTCTCTCACGATGTAGCCCAGCTCATACGCCCAGGCCGCATCGTAGGCCACGCACGCGGGGCTGACCGAGGCCAGCAGCAGCGAGTGCCCGTCGTTGTGCTGCAGGCCCTCGCCGGTCAGCGTGGTCCGCCCGGCCGTCGCGCCCAGCAGGAACCCGCGGCCCAGCTGGTCACCCAGCGCCCACATCTCGTCCCCGGTGCGCTGCCAGCCGAACATCGAGTAGAAGACGTAGACAGGGATCATCGGCGCGCCGTGCGTGGCGTAGGACGTCCCGGCCGCCATCACCGAGCCCATCGCGCCGGCCTCGCTGATGCCCTCGTGCAGGATCTGCCCGCGCTCGGATTCCTTGTAGGACAGCAGCAGGGCCCGGTCCACGGCCTCGTAGGTCTGCCCGTGCGGGGAGTAGATCTTGGCCGTCGGGAACAGCGAGTCCATGCCGAACGTGCGCGCCTCGTCCGGGATGATCGGCACGAAACGGGCGCCGATCTCCGGATCCTTCATCAGGTCCTTGAGCAGCCGGACGAAGGCCATCGTGGTGGCCACCGGCTGCTTGCCGGAACCGCGCTTCAACTCGCTGTAGACCGGGTCGCCGGGCAGCTTGAGCGGCTTGCCCCGGACCACCCGCTTGGGCAGGTAGCCGCCCAGCGCGGCGCGGCGCTCCTGCATGTACTGGATCTCCTCGGACTCCGCGCCCGGGTGGTAGTACGGCGGGAGCTGCGCCTCCAGCGCGGCGTCCGGGATCGGCAGGTAGAGCCGGTCGCGGAACTCCTTGAGCTCGGCCACCGTGAGCTTCTTCATCTGGTGGGTGGCGTTCCGGGCCTCGAAGTCCGGGCCCAGCGTCCAGCCCTTGATCGTGTGCGCGAGGATCACCGTGGGCTGGCCGACGTGCTCCTGCGCCGCCTTGAACGCGGCGTAGACCTTGCGGTAGTCGTGGCCGCCGCGGGACAGGTTGCGCACCTCCTCGTCGGACAGGTGCTCGACCATGGCGCGCAGCCGCGGGTCGGTGCCGAAGAAGTGCTCCCGGGTGTAGGAGCCGGGCTCCACCGAGTAGGTCTGGAACTGCCCGTCCGGGGTGTTGTTCATCTTGTTGACCAGGACGCCGTCGGTGTCCTTGGCCAGCAGCGGGTCCCAGTCCCGGCCCCAGATCACCTTGATCACGTTCCAGCCCGCGCCGCGGAAGAACGCCTCGAGCTCCTGGATGATCTTCCCGTTGCCGCGCACCGGGCCATCCAGCCGCTGCAGGTTGCAGTTGATCACGAAGGTGAGGTTGTCCAGCTCCTCGCGGGCGGCCAGGCCGATCGCGCCGAGGGCCTCCGGCTCATCCATCTCGCCGTCGCCGAGGAAGGCCCAGACGTGCGAGCGGCTGGTGTCCTTGATCTCCCGGGCCAGCAGGTACTGGTTGAACCGGGCCTGGTAGATCGCGTTGATCGGGCCGAGCCCCATCGACACGGTGGGGAACTCCCAGAAATCCGGCATGAGCCGCGGGTGCGGGTAGGACGGCAGGCCGCCACCCGGGTGGGACAGTTCCTGGCGGAAGCCGTCCAGCTGGTGCTGGCTGAGCCGGCCCTCGAGAAACGCCCGGGCGTAGATGCCCGGCGCCGCGTGGCCCTGGAAGAAGACCTGGTCACCGGACTCGCCGTGGTCCTTGCCGCGGAAGAAGTGATTGAACCCGACCTCGTACAGGCTGGCGGCCGAGGCGTAGGTGGCGATGTGGCCGCCGACGCCCAGGCCGGGCCGGTTGGCCCGGGACACCATGACCGCGGCGTTCCACCGGATGTAGGCCCGGATCCGCCGCTCGACGTACTCGTCGCCGGGGAACCAGGGCTCGCGCTCGGGCGGGATCGTGTTGATGAAGTCCGTGCTGCGCAGGCCGGGCACCCCGACGTTCTGCTCACGGGCCCGCTCCAGCAGGCGCAGCATGACGTACCTGGCCCGGCCGCGGCCGCGGCTGCGCACCACGCTGTCGAACGACTCGACCCAGTCCCTGGTCTCATCCGGGTCGATGTCAGGCAGCTGCGTGGGCAGCCCGTCGCTGATGATCGAGAAACGCTGGCGTCCGGCAGCCACGGGGTGTCCTCGCCTTCCGGAGGTCGGGCGGCTGTTGGCCGCCATGTCCGCAGAGCTGGGCGGCGGGTGGCCGCCCGGTGTGCTGAGTTGTCCAGACCAATTCTGGTCCCTGCACCACGGAAACGCACCCGGCTACCAGGGGGTAACCGTGCCCGGCCTGGCCGCCCCCTCGCTGGGGCTGGCGCAGACAGTGACGTCCGGCCCTACTCCCCGCCGCCACCCGGTGCCAATCTGGGTACACGGCGAGCTTAGGCACGCTCCGGTGCAGTCCTAGCGTATGCGCCGGGCCGTACCAGGGGCGAACGGGCACGAGGAGGTGCTGACTATGCAGGCAGCGATCGGTGACCGGCTGCATGTGCACGGCAACGCGGTCGGCCAGCCGGACAGGTCGGGCGAGATCGTGGAGGTTCATGGCGCGGCCGGCGGGCCTCCCTACCTGGTCCGTTTCGAGGACGGGCACACCCGGCTGTGCTTCCCGGGCCCCGACGCCGTGGTCGAGCCCGGCAAGACCCGCCACGGGAAGGCCGGCGCCTCATCGGCCGCGAACACGAAGGGCCAGAAGAAGTAACACCAGCCGCGGAGGCCCCGCCCCAGGTGGCCAGGCGCCGCGCGGCGTGACCAGCGGGGCCGGTCCCGCCGCGCCCCGACCCGGGGCACGGTCCGCGCGGATCCGGTTGCGTGGGCGGGGCTGGCCAGGAACAGTCGTTGCGTATGGAAACAGCGATTGTGCGCGTGCGGACAGGGACGAAGCCCGCCGTGCTCGACATCACCGGGGAATGCGCGGAATTCGCGGCGCGCGCGTCGCAGGGCGGGGACGGGCTGCTGCACGTGTTCGTGCCGCACGCGACGGCCGGCCTGGCCCTGATGGAACTGGGGTCGGGCAGCGACGCGGATCTGCTGGCCGCCCTGGATGAGCTGCTGCCGGCCGATGACCGCTGGCGGCACGCCCACGGGTCCCGCGGGCACGGCCGCTCTCACGTGATGCCTGCGCTGATCGCCCCGTTCCTCGTGGTCCCGGTGCTCAGCGGGCGGCCGGCGCTCGGTACATGGCAATCAATCGCCCTAATCGATCTGAACGTGGATAATCCGGACAGGCAGATAAGAGTTTCCTTCCTCGGGTAACCGCCCCCGGAGGCGGGGAAGATCAAACTGTGACATGGTTTTCGCTTCCAGGGCCCATTTGGCCCTTGCGTCGGCGCGCGACCCAGTGTGAACTGTCCCAGCAAGTGGTGCCTACGCGGCCAGCGCGGCGCAAGGCGCGAAGCTGCGGCGGCACGTCGTGGTGGGCCGGCGCGGATGCGGGCCGCGGGAAGGGAAATGAGGAGGACGTCAGTGAGCGCGACCGCGCGCCAGGCGCAGGATGAGCCAGGCCTGGCCGAGCGACTCGGCATTAAACCGGGTCAGGTGGTGCAGGAACTCGGGTACGACGACGACTGCGACGAACAGTTGCGGGATGAGATCGCCGAGCTGAAAGACGTGGACCTCGTCGACGAGGACTACGACGACGTGGTTGACGTGGTGCTGCTCTGGTGGCGGGACGGCGACGGCGACCTCTTCGACGCCTTGGCGGACGCGCTGACGCCGCTGGCCGACGGGGGGTACATCTGGCTGCTCACGCCCAAGGCGGGACGGCCGGGACACGTGGAGCCCAGCGACATCGGCGAGACCGCGCCGACCGCGGGACTCTCCCAGACTTCGAGCGTGAGCGCCGCCCGGGACTGGCTGGGCACCCGGCTGGTCGCGCCGAAGGCGCGCAGGTGAGATGGGGTGCCGGGGGCGCGCAGGTGGGCGTCGCGCCGAGGGTGCGCAGGTGAGCTGAGCCGCTGAGTTTCTAAGACCGCGGAAGCTGCGGGGAGCGCGCGGTACCCAGGGGGGTCCTGATCCAGCACGATGAACGCCGCCGGGTTCAGCCGGCCGGCCGGGCCGATACCGATCCCGGGATTGGCGTCCTGTTGCGGCCCGCGCGGATGGCAGACTGAGCCTGTCCCCAGCGGAAAGGAACCAGTCGATGTCGGTCGAGGTTGGCGAGCAGGCTCCGGATTTCGAGCTCAAGGATCAGCACGGCAGCCCGGTGCGGCTGTCCAGCTTCCGGGGCACGAAGAACGTGGTGCTCGTGTTTTACCCGCTGGCGTTCAGCGGGGTGTGCAGTGGTGAGTTGAGCGCGCTGCGCGACGACTTCCCCGAGATCGCCCGGGATGACGTCGAACTGCTCACCGTCTCGGTCGATTCCACGTTCGTCCTGCGCACGTGGGCGGACCGGGATAACTTCGGCTTCAGCCTGCTGTCCGACTTCTGGCCGCATGGTGATGTGGCAAAGCTTTACGGAGTATTCGACGAAGACAAGGGCGTGGCGACGCGGGGGACGTTCATCATTGACAAGGCCGGGGTCACCCGGTGGAAAGTGGTGAACCCTATTCCCCAGGCGCGGGACATCGCCGAGTATAAGAAGGTGCTCGCCGACCTGAGCTGACGCGCAGCCCGCGGTCCGGCCGACGCTGAGCCGGGCGTGCGGGCAGCGCCGGGCCGGCGGTGAGCCAGCCACCGGAGAGGATCGAAGCAGCCAAGGATGCCCTGCTATCGATGCGGCGTGCGGCAAACCGACCCGAGCCGCGGGCAGAGCCCGTGGAAACGCGGGGTGCTCCGGTACGGCCAGGTGCTGATCTGCCCCGGATGCCAGAACACGGCCGACTGGATGTCCGAGCTGGACCGGTGCTCTCAGTGCTCTAGCGTGCACCTGGTCAAGCGGCTCGGTGAGGTCGAGTGCCGGGACTGCGGCGCCATCATGCCGCCTGCTGGCGAGCCGGGCCACCCCGGGCTGGCCGACGACGAGCCCGCCGGCGCGGGGAGAAGCGGCCCGGCCCCGGGCGGCCTGAGCAGGGGAGGCGCGGGCCCGGGCGGCGCGGGCCTGGCGGGCGCGGGGCGCGGTTCCGACCTGTCCGAGGAAGTCGCCCGGGCGCTGGACCGGGTGCTGGGCCGGAGCCTGGTCAGCCAGAGTCTTCAGCGGGCCCCGGATGCGGCTGACCAGGCGGGTCCGGGGCCGCACCGGCCCGCGCATGCCTCGTCCAGGCAGCACAGCGCGGCTCATCCCCGGACCGAGCGCCACCGCGCGGCCCGGCCGGGACAGGCCCGTGAGGGTGCCGGCCGCCTGGACGAGGTCATGCCTGGTGCGTTCGCTGGGTGAGCGAACCTGGGAGGCCGGGCGGGCTGGCGCTGAGGAGGCCAGTGGCCCGTGAATGACGCAGCGGTCGTCGGCCGGGTCCTCCGCGAGTATCACGCCCGCGGGATCGGCCCCGCTGCGCTCCGCCGGGCCGGTGGCTCCGTGGCGAGCGGCATCGTCACCTACCTGGTCAGCCCGGACGGGGCTGCCCGGCCGTCCACAGGGCCGTGGGTGGTGCGGGCCTGCCGGGCGGACACGCCCGTCCCTGTCCACGTCAGCGCTTTTCCGGCGCAGACCATGCTGGACTGGCTGATGGGCCGGGCCGGCACCCTGGACTGCCTGGAGGCACGCGGTTACCCGGCACCCCGGGTCGTCCGGACCCGGGCCGGGCGATGCGGTCGGGATGGACGGCATCTGGCTCACGCTGGCCACCACAGTTGTCGGGGGACCACTGATCCGGCCGTCCCTGGGGCAGTTGCGGATGCTGGGGGGCGCGCTGGGCAGGTTGCATGCTCTTGAGGTGGGTGTTGGTGTTGGTGTGGGTTTTGGTGCGGGCGGGGCGGGGGCGGGGGCGGGGGTGCCGGGGCGCGCGTCGTGGTACCCGGAGGGTGCCATCGCGGCCACCATGGCCCGGCTCGATGCGGTCGAGACCCTGGTCCCCGACGACTGGCAGGCGCTGTACCAGCAGTGCCGCGGCACGGCCCGGGCTGTCGGGCAGAGCCTCGGCGGGCTGCCCAGGGGAGTGGTGCACGGGGACGCATGGCCGGGCAACGCGGTGCAAAGCGCCCCGGACGCGGTCACCCTGATCGACTGGGAGACCAGCGGCCTGGGCCTGCCAGTCCTCGATCTGGGCAACTGCCTGATGGAAAGCCTGCTCGACTCGCAGCCGGCCGCGATCGGGTCCGGTGCGGGGCATGCGGCGGGGGCGGGGGCGGGGCATGCGGCGGGGGCGGGGCCTGCGGCAGCGCCTGGAGTAGAGGGTGCGGAGAGGGCCGGGGCGTGGCTGGTCGAGCCCGACGAGGACCGCATCGCGGCGGTGGCCCGCGGGTACGCGCTGCAGCGAGCGCCGGGTGCTGCCGAGCGGGCGATTCTGGCTGATGCGGTCCGGTTCGGTGCCTGCTACCTCGGGGGTATCCACCTCTATCAGGCCCTGGCCGAAGGAGTGTCCGGCGCGTCGATGGACGCGCGCCTGGAACGGTTGCGGAACCGGATGGCGGTGAGCGATGCCGTGGCCCGCCTGGCCGCCCCTCATCTCACAGGTGGCGTGGAAACGGTACGCTGAGGCCGGTCGCCTGCTCGGAGTAGGCGCGGGCGCATAGCTCAGTGGTAGAGCACTCGCCTTACAAGCGAGGGGTCGCTGGTTCGAAACCAGCTGTGCCCACTCCCAGGTCAGCGCGTTGCTGGTGGGCAGCGGAGAGGCTTGGCGGCGGGTGAGCACTCGCTGCCAGGAGAGTGCTCCGAGGTTGGATTTAGCGGCATTCGCGCAGGTCAGCGGCGGTTTCGGGCCGATCTGTGTCGCCTGAGTGCAGCCCACTGGGAGCGCAAGTCCGAGCTGGTCTTTGGTAGGACGCCCGGCTTTGGCAGTGCGATGTAGGTCTTCAGGCTGGTCAGCGGTGTGACAGGTTGGCGGGCTCTGGGGGCGCAATTGGGAGCGCAATCCGGGAGAGCACTCTCTCATGGGGTGTTAAAGGGGCCATTCGCTCGTCTCAAGGCCGGGACTGCCGAGCAGGTTTCGGCGCCTGGGGCTAGATCGCTCCGGCTCCTGGCGGTGATAGCGCTGTGTAGTCGGCGGGTCAGGCGGGCATTTCGGTCTGGTGGCCTGAGGCTTGTCCGGGTAGAAGTGAGGGCCGGGGCGCGCCGGGGATGTCGTCGCATACTGATGGCGTGCGGGGCTAGCGTGGGGAACAGTCGTCTGCAGGCGCTGAACGGAGTGAGCTGTGACTGCGCATCCGGTTGATGATCATGATCGTGATGACCCGGTCGGGATCCTGGCCATGCTGCCTGAGGGTTACCGTGCGCAGTTCCTGGCTGAGTACACAGCTGCCGTGGAAGGGGCGCGGCGTCCGGAGCAGTTCCGTCAGCTGCAGGAGCTGCTGCGACTGTGGCGGCTGCGGGCCGTCGCTTACTCCGGTCCGGGGTATGAGGATCGGCTGGCCGCCGCCTGCCACGGCCGGGCGGCCGGTATCGCGCTTGCTGAGCAGGTTATTCCCGGCTGGCCTGGCCGTGGGCCGGCGAGGTGAGTTACCGGGTCGAGTTCGGCGGGGGTGCCCAGGTTCAGTTCCACTCGCTGCCTGAGCATGCGCGTGATGCGCTCGTGGACTGTGCCGCGGAGTTAGCCATGCAGCCCTGGGATGCGGTGATCCGGCCGCCTGGAGATGACCCCGGTTCCGTGAGGCCGTGTTCGGGTCGGGCCGCGGCATCCTGGGCTTCTACCTCGACGAGGATGCGCAACTGATCCGGATCTTCGACATCGTATGGATCGGTTAAGAGCCGGGCGGTGTCGGCCACGTCCCGGGAGGTGGTGTATGAGATGGCCACCTCGCGATCGGTTTCTATTTAAGCACCAATAGCCTCAATTGTCACGCCATTCCCACTGGTTTCCGTGGTGTTTGCTGTTTTCCCGCTGGCGGCGAGGACTTCGGCGCGGCGCACTGGGACTGGCCGGGCACCGGCTGTCAGGTTGCCCGGTTCCCGTCCCGCCGGGACAAGGGAGCAGTCGGCGCAGCGATGCATAACCATACGGTTCGCCCACCCGGCGTACAGGCAGCTGACCACCCGAATATTCGGACCTGCAACTTTGTCAACTCCGGCCCAATCCTGATCCGCCTGACGATGGTGTTACCAAGATCGCAAGCGATCTACCTGCGATAGCAGCCACTGTCAGTCAGATTGCGCAATCGGCAGGGCTCCGCGGGCGCTACTGCCCGGCGGCCGGGCCCGTCCCGGGCGGGGCTTCACGTGTGGCAGACGGTTCTGGGTGCGGGCCAGCTTCCGCGAGAGTATCCGGACCGACCTCGGGACCGGCCTGGCCAGCCGGGCTCGGGCCATCGGCCGTGACCGCGACCGGCTTGGCCGGGGCCGGCGCGGCGGCCCCGGCCACGACCGGCTCGGCCTGGCGGGCCAGGAACCGGAGCCGGGCCGCTCGCGCGTCCCAGGCGTAGACGACCGCAGTTCCGGCGATGAGGTCGTACAGGGCACGGTGCTCGCGCTGCACCGGGATCCCCAGGAACCCCAGGCCGAGGGTCAGGAAGCCGAGCGGAAACGTCAGCGAGCGCACCCATCCTCGCCAGGGATCCAGTCTTGTACCGGAGGCCCGCACCACCTGCACGCCCAGCAGTGCCATTCCCCAGGTGCTGCCGTCGGCCGCCCACTGAAAGCCGAAGTAGAGGAATTGCCAGGCGACGTAGATGACGAGGACGACGATGTTGTCCCGGTGCCAGGAAACCGGCGAGCCAGTCACGATCTGCACCACGAAGGAGATGATCGCCAGCGCGAGCAAATACAGGACAGTGCTTGCGATGAGGTCGATCAGATACGCCGCGAAGCGCGATGCCGAGCCAGCGTACTGGCCCTGTGCGCTCACCCACTGGTTCGGGTGGGTACGGACGCTCACGGTTGAGCCTCCAGGCCCAGCAGCGCGGGTGGTGCCAGCGGCCCCCGCTCCTTGCGCCGCAGCAGGCGGGTCACCCACCGGTCGATGCGCCGGTCCAGCCCGACGGCCCCGCTGCGCATCGTATCCAGTGCTTGGGTCGCTAGCCCGCCGGTCAACCTGGCGATGATGGCGCCGAGGTCTGTCTGCTCGACGAGCCTTTCCATGTCGATGCGGGCCACGACATCGTTGATGTCAACGCGGTCCAGCACGGCATCCACGTCAACCTGCTCCAGGACCTCGTTGAGATCGACCTGCTTGAGCAGCGCGTTCAGGTCCACCTGCTTGAGCAGCGCGTTCAGGTCCACCTGCTTGAGCGGCGTGTTCACGTCCACCTGCTTGAGCGGCGTGTTCACGTCTACCCGCGCCAGCAATGCGTTGAGGTCAACCTCCTTGAGCGGCGCGTTGAGGTCAACCTGCCTGAGCAGGGCATTGAGGTCCACCTGCTTGAGCGGCGTGTTCACGTCTATCCGCTCCAGCAGGGCGTTGAGGTCCACCATCTGGAGCAGCGAATTGATGTCCACTGCCTGGACCACGATGTCGATGAGTCGCTCTGCGACGCGCTGAGCCAGTAGTTCCGCCGTCCCTTTGCGTCTCGAGCCCGGCCGGTCGGGTGGTTCCATCAGATCAGTATTACTGCCACGCCGGTCCCACCACCAGCAGCGGCGGCGGTTCCGGCCAGGCAGCGGCCCTGGCCGGCCGGGGTGGGCGGGGGCGGCGGTTTCGTTCGTGGTCGAGGCCACCCGCCGTGACAAGCAGCTCGGCGAGGTGATGGCTTAGCGGCCGCCGCTGTCGAGTTCGTGGATCTGATCAGGCTTATTGAACCTGACGGCTGGTATTTAGCGGCGACCCGGGGAAGCCATCGGCAGTACAAGCACCTGGCCAAGCCGGGACGGGTGACGGTGACTGGCAAGCTAAGCGCCGTCTTGCCGCCTGGGACCGAACGAAGCATCCTGAGACAGGCAGGGCTGAATCGGAAGATCTCATGACCAGTTACGCAGTCGTCATCGAGCGTGCCGACGACGGCGGATACGGCGCATGGTGCCCTGACCTGCTCGGCTGCGTCGCGCTTGCAGATACCGAGGAAGGGGTCCTACGGCAAGCCATCGAGTTCCACCTCGCCGGGCTCCGTGAAGGCGGCCAGCCCATCCTTCACCCCTGGGCCCCATTCCCTGGGGTAACGGCGGGACCGTGAGATGGGCGGCTGATTCTTCTGCGGCACCCGACCAGCTAGTTCAGCCCGCCACGTTCCAGGCCGCCAGGACGTTCGCGTCGGCCGCCGCGCCCGCGGCGCCGAGGATGGGATGCAGCTCCATGGCCGGGGCATACTTGCTCGCCGGGACCTCCCGGCCGAGTGCCTCGGCCATGGCGCGCACCTGGTGCGGCGCGCCGCCGCAGCACACCCCGACGTAGTTCACGCCCAGGTCGCGGGCCGCCCCTGCGAAGGCGGCCATGTCAAACCGGGTGCACGAGAACGGCTCCAGCGCCAGCGGGAACACTCGGTCCACGCCATCGGCACGCAGCGACTCCATCGTCGGCATCGCCGGGCTGGTCCGGTACGGCACCGGCTGTGCCGCCACCGCGCAGTCCACGGCATCCCGGATCTGCTCCAGCAGTGGCAGCATGGTCACCGGGCCCCGGTCGCAGTTCAGCCCGACGATGGTGGCCCCGTGATCGGCCAGGATCCGGCACGCCTCGACGTAGTCGTAGCCATCGCGGGTGGTGTCCGGCTGGGCGGAGGCCAGCGTCACCATGGCGGGCAGGCCCAGCTCCTGGGTCACTTCCAGGGCGATCAGGGCCTCGCCGAGGTAGTCGTTGGTCTCGGAGATCACGAAGTCGACGCCCTCCTCGACCGCCCAGCCGAGCTGCTCGGTGTACTGTGCCCGCACGGTTGCCCTGGTCGCCGGGTCAGCGGGATCGTAGACCCAGGTGTTGCAGACGTTGCCGGCCACCAGGGCGCCGCCCTCCTGCGCTACCTCCCGGGCCAGCCGGACGGCGTGGCGATTCATCGCCTCCAGGTCGTTCTCGCGGCCGACGTGCCGCAGCTTCTCGCGGTGCGCGTAGTACGTCAGGGCGACCATGACGTCCGCCCCCGCCCGCAGGAACTCCCGGTGCAGCTCAAGCACCGCGCCGGGAAAGTCGAGCACGACCTCGGGCACGTACGGGCCAGCCTTGATGTAACCGCGGCGCTCCAGTTCGAAGACGTAGCCCTCGGCCCCGAGCACCACGCTCTGCGCGAGCCGCTGCTCGATTCCCTGCCCTGCGGTCATGCGGCTGTCCCTCCTGCCTGGGTGCCGCGCGCGAACCGGCCCGGCGCGAAGCGGCTGATGTCGTACACGGTGCCCTGCTGGACGGCGAGCTGAGCCAGCACGCGGCCCACCCACGGCGCGAACTTGTACCCGGTGCCGCGCCAGCCGACGCCGACGAAGGCGTTGCCAGCGCCTGGCACCGGCCCGAGGATGAAGTCGTCGTCACCAACCAGGTCGTAGAAGCAGGTGTCAACGCCGCTGGCCTCGGCGACGTCAACGGTCGCCGCGCCGCGCAGCCCAGGCATGCACTCGGCCACGAAGTCCTCCACGGAACCGATCGGCGAGGGCACGACGGCAGCGTCCGGCGGGTGGTAGAAGCCGACCTTCACGCCCGGCGTCTTCCCCGTGTATAGCGGGTGCCCGTAGATGCCGACGTCCAGGTAGGCAAAGACCGGCAGGGCCGCCTCGGTGTACAGGTCACGGGCCGCCGGTTCGGGGATGAAGTACTTGGACTGCACGGGGCGATCCGGGCTGAGCGGGAAACGAACCGAGCAGCCGGGGATCAGCTCCAGCAGCTCATTGGTGCCCAGGCCCGCGGTGATCACCAGGACGTCGGATTCGACCGGCCCGGCGCTGGTCTGCACCTGCCAGCCGCCGCCGGACCGGGTGATCGCGCGGATCTGCGCCTCCTCGGAGATCTTTACCCCGCGGGCCGGCACCAGCGACCGCAGCAGGGCCGTCACCGCGGCCACGTCAGCGAACCCGGCGTCAACGTCCAGCCAGCCGCCGTCGGCCGCGAACTGCGGGAAGCGCTCGGCGAGCGCCGGGCCGGGCAGGGCCTCACGGCGCAGCTGCAGCTTCTCCAGCACGGCGAAGCTGCGTACGGCGTAACTGGCGGGTATGTCGGGGGTGACGCTCGCCTTGACCAGGTTCAGGCAGCCGCAGTCGACGAGCAGCCGCTCGCCAGCGCGTTGCTGCAGGTCCAGCCAGAGCTGCCGGGCCTCGAAGGCCAGCCGCGAATACTGCGGATCGAGGTAGTCGTTGCGCACCGACCGGGTCAGCGCGAACGAGGCGGTCCCCGGATCACCGATCCGCGACTTGTCCAGCACGGTGACCGAGGACGCCAGCGGCGCTGCGTAGTACGCCGTCATCAGGCCCATAACGCCGCCGCCGATGATGGTCAGCCGGCTGCCGCAGGTTCCGGTCAAATCCGCGCTCCCCTCGTCTGGGTGCCGGCAACCCGGGCTGCGGGGATCCACAGCCGTTGTGTGCAGCATGTTATGACCTGCCTGTTTCGGCGCGATGTCCCGTATCGCCCGTCGGGGTGAGCGGCCTGGCCCGCGCGGCACGGTCACTTACCGGAGGCACCCGCCGGGCCGCCGGCCCAGACGGCATCGTCGCGCCCGAGGCGGGACTGCCCGGCCGGGTTTGGCGCGCCCGCCGCTGAGAGGGGGCTAGCGGCGGCTGGTCCGGGACCACCGGTGAGTTCTGCGGGCTGGGCCGGTCTATCCCGGCGTACACCACCGGACCCCGGACTGCAGACCTGCCATGACCGCTCCCGCGCACGCTGGCCGCATGCTGCTGGTGAATATCCCCGTGGCGGACGTCGAGCGCAGCAAGGCGTTCTTCGCGCGGCTCGGGGTTCAGCTTCAGCCCGGTGTTCACCGGCGAGACCGCCGCCTGCATGCTGGCCGGCGGGCAAGCATCCGTCATGCTGCTCAGCCACGAAACGTTCGCGCAGGTCGCGAAGCTGCCGATGGCCGATCCGGCCACGCATGCGCTGGCGCTGTACTGCTTCAGCGTGCCAGCCCGCGCTGAGGTCGGCACGGTCGCCGAGGCTGCGCTCGCCGCGGGCGGCACCGGGGCGGACGGCCCCGAGGACCACGGCTTCCGGTACTCACGCAGCTTCTCCGACCTCGACGGCCACGGCTGGCAGGTCATGTGGATGGATCCGGCGGCGGCACAGCAGGCCCCGCCGAGCCCGCGGCCCCCATACAGGACACCGGCACCCCGGCCTGACCCGCCACCACGTCCGCCCGTGTACCGGGCGGCGCTTGGATGTAGCCGTGGTGGACGGGGTGAGCCGAAGATTCGCGAACACGCGAAACCGGCCCGGCGTGAGTAGGGTGCCCACCCTCCCATTGCCCGTGAAAGCTCCCGGCTTCGAAGCCGGGAGCTTCACGGACATCATGGGCCGGAGTCAGCTAGTTGGCTGAATCCGCCCAGTAGACCGACTCCACATTGTTGCTGTATGTGGAGGTGAAGTTTCCAGAGGTGTTCGGGGCGATGGTGCCGCAGGAGCCCGTGTAGTTGTACCCGGTGCAGACGATGACCGTGGTGTGCGGGTCCCGGTTCCAGGCGAATTCCGAGTTGTTGGCGACTACCGAGCCCCGGCCGGCGCCGGAAGAGATGAAGTGATTGTCGAACAGCCAGTTGTCGTTGTGGGAAGTATCGTAAAGGCTGCCGTACCCGTGGGCGCTGTCGAAATACCAGAGGCCGAGGTCACCGACGTCGACGACACCGTCCTGCGATGCGTTGACCGTCATCATGCCACGATGGCTGCTGGCTGGGGTGATCGCGCTGGGGAGTGCCTTGTTGATCAGCGAGCGCGGGACCTGAGGGACCGCGACTGAGTGCTTGTGCGGGGCGGTGGAAGCGTAGGCGGCGGCTGATCCCGCGACGATCGCTGTGGCCGCGGCAACTGCGCCGATTATGGCGGTGGCCCTGCGCCTGGCAATGAATCCTGACATGGTGTTCCTCCGGTGTATGTCACCGATAGTGAGTCGGCGACTGCTTACAGTTACAGGCAAGGAGGCGGCGACCCGCGGCCAGATACATGAAGGCACGGAAATTATCGGTCGCTGCTGTACCGCTTCAGGGCCCGGCCTCTGTCACGTGACCTGCGGTTTGGCGGATCGGGCGAGATGCGCATCGATCGCGGCCCGTGCTTGCCCGTCTGCTGGGCTTGATCATGATCCGGGTCTTCGGCTAGCCGGTCCTGCTGGGCCGCGAACGGGCGTCCAAGGAGGCGGAGATCATGGTGCTTGTACTACGTGCTGGCCTGGCGCTGCCGTCTGAGGTACGAGAGTGACCCGAACCCGCGGCCAGTGTCACGGCAGACAGGCCCGGACGCTCGCTGGCTGACTTCCCGGCCCGGCCTGCCGGGACCCCGGAACGAAACCACCACAGTCGTGGGCGCGTAGGCATGCAAACGTACCTGTTACGGAATTAGCATGAATTTCCTGGACTGACCGACCTATCTGGTCTTGTGCGCCTTTGTCAAACGGGTTCCCTGTGGACTCAACCGCGGGCTTTCTCATATCGTGGAACCCGGGGCGATCCAGTGAGCGCAGGCGCCCCCCGCAACGATACTGATTTGTTATAGAGCGAAGGTATCTGCACAGTGTTACCCGGCTCATTTATGTTTGGCGGCCGGGCTGGGCCAGCGTGAACTCCGCGATACGGCCATCACTCATGCGGGCATGAGACAGGGGGGCTTATGAAGTGGTATACGGACCAGGACAATGGAGGAGCCGGGCTTACCGGCGAGGCGGCCGCTTCAGGCGTGGTATGCGTGCCCGCGGCCCTATTGCAGCGGCACGGAGCCCTCGTACTTTCACCGGCTGACTGTGCGGCAGTCCGCGGCTGGCCGGCGCCGCAGTCCACGGTCTACCGGGCCAGGACACTGCTCGTCCCGGCTGGCCTGCTAGCCGGGGCGCCGCTCGATGCGATCAACCGGGTACTCGCCCGGGTTGGCCTGAGCCTGGCCGCGGCGCCTGGCGCGCAGCCGCCGCGCGGAGCAACAGCCCAGCCGAACGCGGCTGAGCCTCCTGATGAAGCCCGCCGGCCGGGGATGGCGCGGCTGTCCCGCACGGCCATCCTGGCCCCTGCGGCGCCGCGGGACCACGCTGCTCCGCTTCCGGTGAGGGTGGACGCCTGGGTGGCCCTTCAGGCACTGCGCGGGTCCGCGGCGGCCCGCGAGTACCCAGACCTGGACGAGGAGTCCGTCAGCCGGATCTCCCTGGAGCACCTTCTGGTCGGCTCGGCCATCACGGGGACCCCCGCGAGTGACGGCGGCGGCGTCACCGGGAATCCGGCCAGCGATGGCGGCGGCGTCACCGGGCCCGGCAATACCAATTCCTACCTCTACGGGTTCGATGGACGCACGCCGGCCGAGGTCTGCGCCGAGGCGCCGGCCCGCCACCCGGCAGATGTCTGCACGTCACGGTACGGCCGCAGGCCGGTCGTCGCGGTATTGGATACCGGGGGCCGCGCACACCCCTGGCTGGACGTGGCGGCTGCCCCCTCGGCGCCGGGTGGCTACACCACCACGGCCGGGGGCTTCGTCGCTGTCGATCAGGGAATGCAGGACCTCCTCTACGCCCATGGGCAGTCTGTTGCCGCGGCCGGTGACCTCCCGCGCCACCTGATCAGGTATCCGTGGGACCGGCCAGTCACGGCCGACCCGCTCGTCGGAGAGCTGGACACGCACACGGGCCACGGAACCTTCATTGCGGGGATCGTCCGCCAGATCGCGCCGGACGCCACGGTGCTGGCCCTGCGGATCATGCACAGCGACGGCATCGTGTACGAGGGTGACCTGCTCTACGCCCTTGGCTTGCTCGCCGCCCGGGTGTCCGCAGCGCTGGGCGGCGACCTCAGCCAGATGGTGGATGTGGTCTCGCTATCGCTGGGCTATTTCAGCGAGACAGCATCCGATCAGGCGTACACCTCCGCGCTGTGGCAGGCAATCAAGCCGCTGCTGGAGATGGGCGTCGTGGTTACCGCCGCCGCAGGCAACTACTCCACCAGCCGCAGGTTCTACCCGGCCGCCTTCGCCGACCTGGCCGTCCCGGCAGACAGCGTGCCGCTGATCAGCGTGGCGGCACTGAATCCGGACGGCTCGCAGGCCCTGTTCAGCGACGGCGGCCACTGGATCCGGGCCTGGGCACCCGGAGCCGCCCTGCTCAGCACCTTCCCGGCGGACATCAACGGCAGCCGTGACCCGGAGGTCAGCATGCCCGCCCGCGCGGCACTGGATCCCGACGACTTCCGCAGCGGCTTCGCGTTGTGGAGCGGCACGTCCTTCGCGGCGCCGTACCTGGCCGCGCAGCTGGCCAGGAGCCTGCTCCGCGAGGCAGCAGCCGACGGGGGGATGCGGCTGGACCTGCCTGGCGGCGCCGCGGCGATCGACCGGGCCAAGCAATCGCTGAAAGCCCTGGGGTGGCCAGGATGACCCCCGTCGAGCACCGCGGCGCCCGTCTCGCCCCAGCGGGGGAGGACCGTGGCACGCGGGTGGCGGGCCTGGTGGAGGCGGCCAGGCAAGGCTGTCAGGACGCCATCGGCGACCTCGTCACGGAGTTCAGCCCGCTGCTCTGGCAGGTCGCCCGGACCACTGGGCTGGGTTCCAGTGATGCCGAGGATGTCCTGCAGACGGTGTGGCTCAGGCTGCTCACCCACCTGGACGGCATCCGTACCCCGGCCGCGCTCGTGGGGTGGCTGGTCATCACGACGCGGAGGGAATCGTGGCGGGTACGCAGGGATACCCGCAGGCATGTCCCCGCGGAGCAGGACTGGCTGGCCGCGATCCCCGATGACCATTCGCGCACCGAGGATCTCGCTATCATCGCCGACACCCAGCGCGAGCTCGCCGCGGCGATGCGGCAACTGCCGCGCCGATGCCAGGAACTGCTGCGGATCGTCGCCTTCGTGCCCCGCCCGGATTATCACGTCGTGGCGGCCGAACTCGGCATGCCGCAGGGCAGCATCGGGCCGACCCGGGGCCGTTGCCTGGCCAGGCTCCGGGCGCTGCTTGACACCAGCACAGAGGGAGGCCCGGAATGACGCATCCCACAGCATCGGGCCGGCCTGCCGGGGATGAGCCGCTGGACGAGACCGACCTGGCCCTGCTCGGGCGCATCCGGCGGCTGTTCGAGGCAGCTGACCCTGTGCCCGCGGATCTGCCGGAGCGCATCCGGTTCTCGCTCGCCCTGCCCGGCCTCGAGTACGAGGTAGCCCGCCTGTCCGCCGAAGAGGATCAGCGGATGCTGGCCGCCCGTGGCGCGGAAGAGAGCCGGACGATCACGTTCGACAGCGACAGCCTGACGATCATGATCAGGATTGAGTCGAACAGCGACGGGACGGCCAGGATGGACGGCTGGCTGGACCCGCCGCAGCGACGCACAGTGGACCTGAGGACACCGGGTGAGACCCTGCTCGCGGTCGCTAACGAGCAGGGACGCTTCGCGTTCAGCCGGGTGCCACGCGGCAGCGCCCAGCTGACCGTCCGTGCCGAGCAGGAGGCAGCGGGGCCCGTGCAGGCCGTGATAACCCCCCCGCTGACGCTCTGAGGGACCCAGGAGGCACCCTGCCGTATGCCCCGTCCCGCAGCAGCAGCCTCAGCTCAGGCCGCCGGGTCACTGGCCCGCGCCGCGAGCCGGGCCCGCGCCGCCCATCAGCGCGGCCTGCAGGCTGGTTCCGCGTGGCGCCCGGCCGTTGCCGCCCGCCAGGTGCGCGCTGGCCTGCTGGCGCTCGGCTGGGCGGAAGGCAGCGACCTGCCGGACACGGCGCAACTGCCAGCGTGCCACCATGCGCTGGCCGCCAGGCTGCTGATGAGCCTGGCTCACTTCGAGTCGGAGCAGGGCCGAACCACGTACGGGCTTGGCCTGCTTGACCGCGCCGAGCCCCTTGCCGCCACGGCGGACCGGGGAGTGCTGCTGTCCCAGCGCGGGCTGCTGAACATGCGGACCTGGCGGGGTGCTGCCGCGCTGCCGCTGCTCGACGAGGCGGCGGCCTTGCTGCAGGACTACCCGGACCGCTCCTACCTGGCCCGCACCCTGCTGAACCGAAGCTTCCTGCACCTCAACAACGGGGATGTGCTGCGGGCCCGGGCCGATCTGGCCGGGTGCGAACGCGTCTGCGCGGAGCACGGGCTGTCGCTCATGACAGCCAAGGCGGTGCATAACCGCGGCTATTGCGAGCTGCTGGCCGGGGACCTGCCGGCCGCGCTGCAGCTGTTCAATCTGGCCGCGGACGGCTACCGGCAGCAGGCACCCAGCGCGTTGCCCGTACTGGCCATGGACAAGGCGCGCGCGCTGCTCGCGGCCGGCCTGGCCGGCGAGGCTGCCCGGGAACTCGACGGCGCGATTGCCGCATTCCGGCGGCAGCGCCTTGACCAAGATCACGCTGAAGCCGAGCTGGCTCGTTCCCAGGCCGCGCTGGCGACCGGCGATCTGGCCGGCGCGCGCCGATGGGCGGCCGCCGCGATGCGCCGATTCCGCCGGCGGGGCAATGACGCCTGCGCGAACCTGGCCGAGCTGACCAGGCTCCGCGCACGAGCGATGTCCCCGGGCAGCCCCGCGCCCATCGTGGCCGAGGCACAGCTCATCGCGGCGCGGCTGCGCGGCTGTGGGCTGCCCCGCGACGCCTATGTGGCTGACCTGATCGCAGCCCGGGCTCTGGTGGCCACCGGACGTCCCGGCGAGGCCCGGCAGCAGATATCGGCAGGCCGCTGCCGTGGCCAGGCCGTGACGCTGGAAGCGAGCCTGCTGCGCCGGCTGGCCAAGGCGGAGCTTGCGCAGCGGGAGGAGCGCAGCGGGGCGGCGCTCGCCGAGTTGCGGGCGGGCCTGGCGCTGGTGCATGCCCGCCGTGCCAGCCTCGGAAGCATCGACCTTCAGACCGGTACCGCCGCGCTCGGCGCGGACCTCGCCGCAGCCGGCTTGCGGCTGGCGCTGGGGCGCGGATCGGCGGCCCTGGTGTTCGCCTGGCTGGAGCGCTCCCGGGCGCAGGCCTTCCGGGTCCGGCCGGTGCGGCCGCCCAGCGACCCGCGAGCCGCACTCATGCTGGCCGAACTGCGCCAGCTCAGCTACGTGATCCGGCAAGGCGAACTGAATGGCCATCGCGATCCCGGGAGCATTGCCCGCCACGCCGAGCTGCAACGGGAGATCAGGGAGCACAGTTGGACGGCAGGGGGCCAGGGCGGCGAGAGCGCGCGGCCGCGGGTCAGCGACATGATCGCGGCGCTCGCCGAGACCGGGCAGAGCATGGCCTGCCTCCTCACCCACGAGGGCCGGCTAGGGGCGGTCCTGCTCAGCGCGGGAGGGGCGCGGCTGGCAGGCCTTGGCAGTTACGACGCTGCCGCCGAGGCAGCCAGGCGGCTGCGTGCGGATCTGGACATGCTCGCGAGCCGACGGCTGCCTCCCCGGCTGGAGGCCGTGGTCAGCGACTCAGTCCAGTACCACACGGAAGTCCTTGCCCGCGAGATCATTGCCCCGCTGATGCCCTCGCTCGCTGACGGCGGCCTTGTCGTGGTGCCCACGCGGGCGCTGGCGAGTGTGCCCTGGGGCCTGCTGCCCGGTCTGCGCGACTATCCAGTGACGGTTTCCCCGTCTGCGGCCACCTGGCTGGCTGCATCGCGCCGGCTGAGGACGGCGGTGGATGCCCGCCGGCCGCCTCTGCTGGTGGCCGGGCCAGACCTGCGGCACGCGACCAGGGAGATCACCGAGATCGCACCCGCCTACCCGGGCTGCCGCCGGCTGCTGCCCGAGGCGGCCACCGTCGGCGCCACCCTCCGGGCCCTGGACGGGGCCCCCCTTGCGCACCTCGCCGCGCATGGCCATCACGATTACGAGAACTTCCTGTTCTCCCGGCTAGAACTGGCCGACGGGCCGCTGATGGCCTACGACATCCAAGGGCTTTCGGCGGCACCCCGCCAGGTGGTCCTATCCGCCTGCGATGTCGGGCGGACGGTCGTGCGCCCCGGGGAGGAAATCCTCGGCTTCACCGCGGCACTCCTCTACGCCGGTACCGCCACCGTCATTTCCAGTGTCGCCCGGGTCGCCGACGACATGGCCATGAACATGATGAGTGCCTATCATCAGGCGCTCACCGGAGGGGCCCGGCCTGCCGAGGCGCTCGCCAAAGCTGCGGCGGCCGGATCATTCAGCCCATTCGTCTGCTTCGGGTCCGGCTAAATCGCCGGGCGCGATCACGTATCAGGCGGTTCGCGCGAACGTCTTACCGGTATGGCGCCGCGCCGGCGCACCCGAAGCACAGAACGATCCAGGTGAATGAAAATGATCCAGGTAACCCGCCGGGAAGAAGCGCTCCCTCAATATCTGATATGTCCTCACGTGCCCCGTTGCCCCGCGGCGACGGCTCGGGACCACGATGCCGCCCGGACCGTCACCACTCACCCGGAGCAGGGCTGGAGCCTGCTGTGCAACGGGGTGGTGCTCTTCGACGACTACGGTGAGCTCCTCCCCGATGGGCGCGCCGTTTCCCCCGGTCAGGCCGCAGACTTGGCTGGCTGCCACGTGCGGGCCTCCGTCCGGGGGGGTAGCCCAGGGATGACGCTAGTGCCGCGGCTAGCGAAGCCCAGAACTGGCCGGTCGGACCGCGGGGCGCGGCGGGCGCACACCGGACGGCGAGCAGCGCCGGGTCGGCAATCTGGCGGGGCTGGCGAAGGTAGCGCCCCAGCAGCAACATCACGACCTGCGGCTGGGATGCTAAACGGGTGACGATCACGGTCGCATGGTGCCCGGCGGCGCTCCCCGAATCACCGGCCGCCGCGCCCTAGCCCTATCGACTCCACGTCGAGGAGAGGGGGCCAAGATGACCGCGCAACCGCACGACTTCCTCACTGGAGTTACGCCCGATCCTGCCAAGAGCCTGCCTGCCATCCGGATGCTGGGCTCAAGGCGGCGCTTGACGAGGTCAGGGTGAACCTCGATCTTGGCGTGCTGAACGACTTCGTGCATCGCGGGTTAACATCTGCCTGTGATCCGGGGGCCCCTGGGGGTCAGTGACCACCGATGCCAGGGCTGCAGGGTGGCTATAGGCTGCGCGGGTGGCCGCTCGTCTGCGAAGAGCGTGGGCTGGTTTGCCCGGGTGGGCGAGATGGGTCCTGGCGGTGTACCTGATTGGCTTCGCGCAAGGCACTGGCGCTCATATCAGGGACCTGATGCGCGGCGGGATCCATGCCTACTCCGCACTTCCGCAGGCCTGGATCCAGGTGTTCTTCGTCAGCCTCGTGGTCCTTGATCCGCTGGTTGTGGTGCTGGTCGCGTTCGTGCGCCGGGAGGGGATCTGGCTGGCGGCCGGCGTGATGGTGGTGGACGTCGTCGCGAACTGGATCGGGAACTGGCCGTCGCTGGATGAGGATCCCGCCCGGCTGCTGCGCCCGGTGGGCCTGCTGCCCATCACGCTGTTTGGCGTGTTCGTTCTCGTGACCACGCTGCCCTTGCTTCGCGTCATGAAGGACTGACGTGGGGTGGTTGGGCGGGCACCGGCCAGGCCGTTGATGATCCTGCAGACTGCGCCCGTGACCGGACGCCTGCGGGCGCAGATGGTGCTGCTGCCGGCGCAGGGCATGGACGCTGCGGCGGGCGGGCGGGCGCGGGAAGTTCACGCCAGGCCAGCGGCGGGAGATCAAGAAGATCGCCAGGTCCAGGCCGGCGGAGCATGGCCTGCCGTTTTCTGCCTGGAGCCTGGCCAAGCTGGCGGAGTTCCTGGTGGCCGGGGGTGGTCGACGGCATCAGGCACGAGGGCTTGCGCACGCTGCTCCGCGAGGAAGGCGTCACCTTACGGCGGATAAAGACCTGGAAAGCCTCGAAGGACCCGGACTACGAGGCGGAGAAGGCCCGGTTGAGCACCTGTACGCCATCGCCGGCCGTGAGGTGCCAGGAAGTGCGGCAGCAAAGTGCAGTGACCGCACCCGTACGGCAACGACCAAATATGATCTGTACAAACCTCTAAACTGCCCCAGCGACCCTCATAGACCGCTTTTCCCACCCACCTGAACCGCCTAAAAGCCTAGTTGGTGACCCGGCGGCGAATGCTAGGCGCCAAGCGCGATGTGATGAAAGCAGCTATGCAGCCGATACTTCGCCGCAGCAGCAAGATCACGATCTACGGCTGGGTGCTAAGCGGGTGACGATCACGGTCGCATGGTGCCCAGCGGCGTTCTTTAGCTTGACGTCACCTGTCAGCAGTTCACAACCAAGTGCCTCGGCTAGCGCGATGTAGGCGGCGTCGTAGGCTCCGAGGTTGTGGCGCAGCTCCCACATCCGGGGATGATATGGCCAGACCGGATGGCGGGTGATCTGCAGGCGGGAGTAATCGGCCAGCATCTGTTCCCCGCGGTGATCGGTGATCTTCTTTCCGGCCGCGAGCCCCCGGACAGTGGACGCAATCTCCACGTCGAGATGGTGCGGGGCATGCAGCGTGCGCGGCGCGGACAGTCGCTGCCGCAGCACCTCATCCCCTTCTCGCGCGGCCAGCGCATCGACCACAAGGGAGCAGTCGACCACGCAGGTGAGGCTCAACGGCGTCCCTCGTCGCGCGCCGCGAGAATGTCGTCCATGGTCAGGTCCACAGGTTCCCGGTCACGAGCGATCCGGGCGATGACCTCGGCGTTGGTCTCCGCAGCGGCGTCGGCGTCCATCAGGTCGCGCAGGTAACCCGACAGCGACTGGCCGAGTGATCTAGCTCGGTCGCGCAGGACGGCGAGTGTCGCCGGATCGACGTCGCGGACTTGGACGATACCCGCATCCGTTGGCTCGCTCATACCCGCAGGCTACCAATAAATCATGCACCATGCATGAATCCGTCCCGCCGGGGAGCCTTGCGCACGGGCATCACCAAGTCGCGCTCCTTTCCCGCCGAAGTGGGTGCCGCTGCGATGCTGCTGGGGCCTTAGTCCAGCCGATGGTCTCTGCCAGTCAACAACCCCCGTACGAGACGCACAACCGGACACCTGCCGTGGTCTGGTCCAGGCCTGCGTCACTGCAGGCCGCCCATGGATCACGCACGACGAACCGGCCGCTCATCTGCTGGGTGGGGCGGTGGTGTTCGCCGGCCGTCGGCGCGCCGGACGGTTGCGGGATGATTCTGGTCGGGGGGCGCGTTGACCATAGCGGACACGACATATCGTGTTGCTTGGGCAGGCGTGGGCCGTTGATGGGCTCCGGGCCTTGAGAGGTGAGCGTATGACCGGTTGGTACGCAGGGCGGACGCCGGACAGGTCGGCCAAGGCCATGATCGCCGTGACGCTGCTCGCGCTGTTGCTGGTGGCGGCCGTGCCGGTGGCCCTGCTGGCTGCCGTGGTCATGATGGTGCTGGGATACGTCGTCGGCGGGCTCGCGCTGTTCGGCGGCTCGGTCCTCGCCGCCGCTATAGCGGTCGCGCTCGCGGGCATGAATGGGATGCGGCATCTGCGCAAGCTGCTCTCCGGGGACAGTTTCCGCGTCGTGCGGCTGGACGGCAGCACCGACGACGCCGAGCCGGAGGGCAGGCACTACACCAACCTTGTGCAGCTGGACCGCAGCGAGTACACCGAAGTCCGCTGACCAGGCGCTCCTCCCTTATCGCGTATATGCCGGACGGGATCTCTGCACGCCAGCACCGCCGATCAGGCTCCAACCGCTGCCCAGTGACCTCCTCGAACCGAGCTTTTGATCATCCGTCATGGGTCAACCTTGGGTTGACGAGAAGTGGCCGTCAACTTATGGTTGACCCATGACGACAGCTGAACCCATCACCAACTCGATCCGGCTCGACGATCTGATCCAGGCCATCAAGAAGACTCACTCCGCCGCTCTCGACCAGCTCACCGATGCAGTGCTGGCTGCCGACCACCTCGGTGACGTGGCGGATCACTTGATCGGGCACTTCGTTGACCAGGCGCGCCGCTCCGGCGCTTCCTGGACGGAGATTGGCCGCAGCATGGGCGTCACTAAACAGGCGGCCCAGAAGCGCTTCGTCGCCAAGGGCGAGACGCCGGACCTCGACGCCAGCCAGGGGTTCAGCCGCTTCACGGACCGGGCCAGAAAGGTCGTCGTGACGGCGCAGGAGGAAGCCCGCGCGACGGGCAACAGCCAGATCAGCGTGGCTCATCTGGTGCTCGGCCTGGTGGGGGACCCGACCGCGCTTGGCGCCCGGACGATTGTCGCGCAGGGCGTGTCGCTCGACGCCGTCCGCCAGACCGCCACCGCGACGCTGCCGGCGGCGGCCGACTCTTTGCCCGCGCTCATCCCGTTCGACGCGCACGCCAAGAAAGCCCTGGAGTTGACCTTCCGGGAAGCCCTGCGGATGAACCACAACCGCGTGGGCACCGAACACATCCTGCTCGCGCTGCTCGAACTGGAAGACGGCACGGGCATCCTCGCCGGCCTCGGCGTCGACAAGGCCGCCGCCGAAACGTTCATCGCTGCCAGCCTGGCCGCGTCACCGGAATCGTAGACCTCGGAAACCGGCTACACCCCTGGATCATGAAGAGCCGGTGAACTGACCCGGGTTCCGGCGGCCGCAGGTGCGGCCGCCGGCATGCCGCGAGCACGCTGTCCGGCCGTTCTTCAGACGCAGTATTGCTCCGGGTCACACTGGTATCGGTGCTTGGCAGACGGGAGATCCATCGATGCAGCGCATTGTGTGCAGGGATTTCGGAGGTCCCGACCTGCTCGAACTGGTCGAGGAGCCTACTCCCGAGGTGGGACCGGGCGACGTCCTGATCGAGGTGGATGCCGCCGGGGTGTCCTTCGTCGATGGCCTGATCGTCAGCGGGAAGTACCAGATCCGGCCCGCACTTCCCTTCACTCCCGGGTCGGTATTTTCCGGGCGCGTCGCCGGGCGGGGGGCCGGTGCCGGCACACCGGCGATCGGTGCCCGGGTTGCGTGTATCGACATGGACTTCGGCTGCTACACCTCGCACGCCGTGCGCCCCGCGGCCGCGGTAGTCCCCGTTCCCGCCGGTGTCAACATGGCGGTGGCCGCCAGTGCAGCCGAGAACTACTCGACGCTGATTTTCGCCGTCACCAGGCGAGTCGCGATCAAACCGGGGGAGAGCGTCGTCGTTCTGGGTGCTGGCGGGAGTATCGGGCTCGCCGCCGTCGACGTTGCCCACGGCCTCGGCGCCCGGGTCGTGGCCGTCGCGTCAACTGAGGAGAAGAGGGCCGCTGCGCTGGCCGCGGGATCCGACGTTGCCATCGACTATGACAACCTCAAGGACGCCATCCGGTCCGCGACCGATGGCGGCGCCGACGTCGTCATCGATCCGGTCGGTGGCCCGCCGGCCGAGTCCGCCCTGCGCGCACTCAACGCGGGCGGGCGGCTCTGCGTGCTCGGGTTCGCCTCCGGCGAGATCCCGCGACTGCCCATGAATGTCGTCCTGCTGCGCAACCGCAGCATCATCGGTGTCAACTGGGGGGACTGGTCGCGCGGAGGCGGGGGCCCCAACGCCGGTCGTGACCTGTTCGCCGACGTCCTCGCCCAGATCAGCCAGGGCGAGCTACACCCGCCCGTGCCGCAGTCTGTGCCCCTCGCCGAGGCCGGGCGGCTTCTGAAGAGATTCGGCGAACGCGGGGTGGCAGGGAAATACGTCCTGAACCCTCGATGACGGTTGCGCGGCAGCCATGCGGGCCTCCTCCGCCGGCCTTCTCCGGGGCACGCGGATGCCCGAAGCCGGCGGCCAGCAGCGTGGAGCCGGCGGCCGGTCCCGGCAGACGCACAGGCATGAACCAGTTGTGCCGGGGGGCCGAGCCTGCCTGCAGGCCCGGCGCGGGTGAGCCGGAACGGCATAATGCACCCGTGGATCATGTGACTGCGCGGGCATTCGCCGACTCCTGGGTGACGGCGTGGAACGCGCACGACTTGGACGCCGTGCTGGCGCACTTTGCTGACGACGTGACGTTCCGGTCGCCGGTGGCCATACAGCTGCTGGGCGGTGATGGGGTAATCCGCGGCAAGGACGCGTTGCGCGCTTACTGGGCCGAGGGTCTTCGGCGCATCCCCGGCCTGCGGTTCGAGGTGCTCGGCAGCTACGCCGGCGTTCGACTGCATGGTCATCAACTACGCCAACCAGAAGGGCGGCCTGGTCAACGAGGTGCTGATCTTCGACGGTCCGCTGGTCGCCGAGGGATACGGCACCTACCTCGGCGAGGATGCCAACCCGGCCGGAGCCGGGTGAGCTCGGTTCTCCGCGGGAGTGACCGAGTTCTGCATGGTAATGCGGACGGGTCTTGAAACCCGTTCGCAGCCTCGCCCTGGCCGCCTGGCTACACCGAACCTGACCTGCGCCATCATGCCGCACGGCCGCAACGGTGGGACCGCTGGGCAGCCACGGCCAGCAGGCGGACGGAGAAAATCCGTGCCGATATCAGCACCATCTGGCTGGCTGTAGCGGCCGGAAAACCAGTCGCGGCAAAGGCCTTCCGTCGGGCAGCATAGCCAGGCTGGTTGCTGGGAATGGAACCAAATGACTGCACCTGAACATGGTCGCGTTTCACCGGCCCGGAAACGGTCGGTGCTGCTCGCGCTGCGCTACTACGGCCGCCAGATGGCCCGGCTCCGGCGCTTCACGGTGCCTGCGATGTTGCTGCCCGCGCTGGGAAACACGTGCATCTTCTACGTCGCGCCGCTGATCGTCGCTGAACTGGTTGGCCGCTTGGTCGGCCACGGGTCCGTCGGCGTCGGTGCGGCGATGCCGTATGTGCTCAGCTTCACGGGCGTGCTTCTTTTCGCCGAGATCTTGTGGCGGATCGGCATCCACTGCCTGAATCGCCTCGACGGCCGCGGAATCGAGAACCTCTATGTGATCGGCATGGATGAGCTGCTGGCGAAGGACGCGGCGTTCTTCCATGACAACTTCGCCGGTTCGCTGACCAAGCGGGTGCTGAGCTTCGCTTCCCGGTTCGAGGACTTCGCGGACAATCTGGTGTTCAACATTGTCGGCAGCCTTGTGCCGCTCGCGTTCGCGTCGGTGGTGCTGTGGCGCTACGACCCGTTGCTCGTCGCCGGGCTCATCGGCCTGATCGCGATCACCGGCGCTGGCATCGCACCGCTGATCCGCCGCCGGCAGAGGCTCGTCGACCAGCGCGAGGAAGCGATCGCGCGCGTGTCCGGGCACGTCGCTGACAGTCTGATGAACATGGACACGATCCGCGCGTTCGCTGCCGGGGACCGGGAGGCCGCCGAGCACAGGTCGCGTGTAGCCGACCAGCGGCGGAAGTCGGTGCGGTCATGGGACTACGCGAACCTGCGCATCGACACGCTGGTCGCGCCGGTGTCCGTGCTGACCAACGTGCTCGGTCTGCTGCTCGCGGTCGCGCTCGGCGGGGGCAAGCACGGAATCGAGGCGATCATCGTGGCATTCACGTACTACTCCAATGCGACGCGGATCATGTTCGAGTTCAACCAGATCTACCGCTCCCTCGAGAGCTCCCTGACCGAAGCCGCGCAGTTCACCGAGCTGCTGCTGACGCGGCCAGCTGTGGTCGACCCGGTCGCGCCCGAGCCGCTGCAGCCGAGGGCGAGCGACGTCCGCTTCGAGCGCGTGACCTTCGCGCACGCGGGCGGACTGCCGTTATTCACCGGCCTCGACTTGGCTGTGCCGAGCGGGACCACGCTCGGCCTGGTCGGCCGGTCAGGCGGTGGCAAGACCACGCTGACGCGTCTTCTGCTGCGGATGATGGATGTCAAGGAGGGCCGGATCCTGATCGGCGGCCAGGACATCAGCAAGATTCGCCAGTCAGACCTGCGCAGCCTGATCGCCTACGTGCCTCAGGTTCCCGCGCTGTTCCACCGGACGCTGCGCGACAACATCGCGTTCGCGCGTCCGCACGCGACCGACGCGGAGATCCACCAGGCGGCGCAGGCGGCGCACGTGGCCGAGTTCGCTGACGCCCTGCCGGACGGATTCGACACGATGGTCGGCGAGCGTGGCGTGAAGTTGTCCGGCGGGCAGCAGCAGCGAGTCGCACTGGCCCGGGCGATCCTGCGTGACGCGCCGATCCTGCTGCTCGACGAGGCGACCAGCGCGCTGGACTCGGAGAGCGAGATCCTCGTCCAGCAGGCGCTGTGGCAACTCATGGAGGGCCGGACCGCGCTTGTGGTCGCGCATCGGCTGAGCACGGTCGCGCGCATGGACCAGCTCGTCGTGCTCGACGGCGGCCGGATCGTCGAGAAGGGCACGCACGAGGAGCTGCTCCATCTCGGCGGAACCTACGCCAGGCTGTGGCGGCACCAGTCGGGCGGCTTCCTGGACGACGACGGGGCGGCAGCGGCGCTTTCGCAGGCCCCGAGGCTGAGCGCATGACCTTCTCGCGGATCTAGCCCGGTACGAACGGCCCCCCTCCAGCAGGAGCTGGCATCCCGGTGGGCCGGGGCAGGTGGGGCCAGCCCGGGCCGGGCCGCGGCGCGCGATTTCCCGGTAGGCCCGGCCCGGGTCGCCAGGGCGACCTGGGAATCAAGGTAACCATCAAGGCGACGTCAAGGTGCCCGTCCGGGCTCACATCACATGCTTGATCCCTGGCCGCCGCTGGCAGTGAGCATCCTGAGGAGATGAGATGTCGCTGACGCCCGAGGGTGTGCGGAGATGGAAGTTCGGTACGACCAGGCTCGGGCGCGGGTACGACCAGCACGAGGTAGACGCCTTCCTGGAACTGGTCGAGGAAGAACTAGTTGACCGGGACATCCAGACCGAGCACATGCGGGAAACTCGGTGGTTTGATTCCGGCCCCGAGCTGGCCACCATCGCCGAGGCACGCCTGCAAGCCGACCGGATCCTGAGCCAGGCCCGGGGCGAGGCGAGCACCATCCTGCGCACGGCGCGGCGGCAGGCGCAGCAGGTCGCCACTGATGCGCAGGATCGCCCGGCGCAGCCTCAGCAGAGCGTCCAAGAACGCTGCGACGCGGCCTTCCGGCCGCCCGCGCCCGCCTCCAGCCAGGACGAGCGGCCGGGGCAGCCCAGGACGGCATGGCTCCGCCGGCCGGCATTCATGCTGACTTTCGGCGTGGTGGCCATCATGCTCACGATCAGTTCCGTCGGGTACCGGCTCATGGTGGAGCCCCAGACCGTTGCGGGGGCAGCCGCCGTGACGGCAGACAGCCACGCCAGCCTGCTGCATGGCGCTGGCGGGCATGCGGGCGGACCGGACGCCGAGCGGGCGGCGGCTGGCTCAGACCCGCCCGCTCCGGCACCGGCGCCTGCACCTGTGCGGCCACCGGACCCAGGTGAAAGGCAGAGCCGGGCGCACTCCATCGCCCCGGTGAACGCGGTTGCGTTCGGCCCGCACGGCCAGGGCCAGGGAGACGACCCGCACGGCGCCCGGCTCGCGGTCGACGGCCTGCGCCGCACCGCCTGGCACACCCGCCGCTACACGGCCGCCCGGTTCGGCAGCCTGTACCCAGGTACCGGCCTGCTGCTCGACATGGGCAGCACAGTCACGATCACGGCGGTCCGGGTCACGCTGGGCGCGGCTACGGGAGCCAGCTTCCAGATCCGCATCGGCAACCGGCCAACGCTGGCGGACCTGCGGCCGGCCGCGAGCTCGGCCGGACTGGGAGGAATCGTGAGGTTGACGCTGAGCCGCCCAGTGCGCGGGCGGTACCTGGCGGTCTGGTTCACCAGATTGCCACCGGGCCCGGCCGGGACCTACCAGGCTGCCATTCATGGGATCGGCGTGAAAGCCCTGGGTCTGATGCGGCCTGCCGCGGGAGGGTAGTCCTGGCCGGGGCCGGGGCCGGGGCCGGGGCCGGGGCCGGGGACCGTTAAGGCTGCTTCGCGGGCGCGAAGGCGGCGGAGCATGCGGGCGTCATGGAAGCCCACGGTGCGGGCGGCGGTCTCGACGGTGGCGCCGTGGCCGATCAGGTGCTCGGCCCGCTCGAGCCGGATGAGCTGCTGGTAGCGCAGCGGGGTCAGGCCAGTCGCCTCGGTGAACCTGCGGGTGAGGGTGCGCTGGCTGACGCCGCATCTGCTGGCGATCTCCGCGAGCGGCAGCGGGTCGGCGAACCGGGCCTCGATGTGGTCCTGGGCGCGGTGCGCGGTGCCGCTGAGATGGTTGCGGTGCCGCAGCATGGCGCTGGCCTGGTACTCGTCCCCGTTACGGCGGGCGTAGACGACCATCTCGCGGGCGACCCGCGCGGCCGTGGCCGGGCCGTCCCGGACGGCGATCAAGTGCAGGGCCAGGTCGATGCCGCTGGCGATCCCGGCGGAGGTGGCGACACGGTCGTCGATGACGTACAGCACGTCGCGGATGACCGTCGCTCTCGGGTAGCGCTTAGCGAGCTCGTTCTGGATGTCGTGGTGGGTCGTGCAGCGGCGGCCGTCGAGGAGTCCTGCCCGGCCGAGGGCGTCGGCCCCGGCGCAGACGCTGACGACGGTGCCGCCATGTGCGTGATGGGCGGCGAGCGTCTTGAGCGTGGCGTCGGCTAGCGGGCCGGTGCCCGCGATCACCGGGCTGGCCCGCCAGCCGGGGACGATGATGAGGTCGTCCGTGCCGAGCGCGGGCCATCTGGTGCTGGCCCTCAGGGTGACGCCCTGGGCGGCGGGGACGTCTTCCTGCCCGCCGACATAGGCCAGCTCGTAGCCGCAGCCGAGGTCGGCGGCGGTGCCGAACGCCTGGGCCGGCCCTGCCAGGTCCAGCAGGTGCAGTCCCGGGACGAGCAGGAAGACGACCTTAGTCACGATCTGGTCAGGATAGCTGACTGGCCGGCGTGGCTGGCTCAGCTGGCGCGCCGGCCGGTCAGGGGTGCCGGCGCGGGGGCCTGGCCGGTGACCTCCGCGATCGTGGCGATGGTCGCGAAACGCCCGGCGAGCGCGTACTCGGTCCGATCGATGACCGCGCTGGCCGGCAGCGTGCGCGGGTCCGCGAGCAACTGCTCGACCCCCTGGCCTTCGGGGGCATCGCGATGTGCGATCGGGCTGGTGGCGGTCGCCTCGGTGACGAACGTGACCTGGTAGCCGAGGTCGGATGCGACCCGCGCCGTGGTCTCGCAGCATTGCTCGGTCCGGATACCGCAGACGATGACCTCGGTGATGCCTTGTTGGGTCAGCGTTTGCTGGAGGTTCGTCGTGGTGAACGCGTTGTGCGAGGTCTTGGTGAGCTGTGGCTCACCGGCCTGCGGCTGAAGTGGGCCGATGTAGCGGACGTGGCCACTGGCCGGGTCGAAGGCGGTCCCCGACCCCGGCTCGGAGTGCAGCACCCACACGACGAGATCGCTACTTGCCCGGGCGCCGTCGACGAGGCGGGCGACGTCGCTGGCGATGCCGGGATTGGAGATGGCCGGCCACAGCGGCCCTTGCCGGAACGATTCCTGAACATCGATGACGAGAAGAGCACGAGTCATGATGACAAGCATCTGGCCGCGACGGACCTGGCGTAAGGCCAGATCAAGTCCCGAACCGGACCGATCCGGTCACGTCCTCAGCTGGACCGGGTCAGCGGCATGCCGTCACGGCCGGGCCACCCCGGGCCGCCTCAGCTGAGGGTTGTGCAGCGGGGGCCGGGTGTCCCGGTTTCGCGCGACCGCGGGGCCGCCGGCGTTCGCAGCGACGCCCTGGGGCGGATTATCAGATCCCGCACCGGGCCGGGTGTCGTGTCCGGGAATAGGTGCCCCCTGATGGCCCGCCGCCCAGGGCTATGGCGCGGCTGGCGGGGGGAAGGTGACGTTGACGGCCAGGCCGCCGCCGGGCTGGGGCTGGGTGGTGATGGTAGCGGCGTGGGTGGTGGCGATGGCGTTGACGATGGACAGGCCGAGGCCGTGGCCGTCGCGGCGGGCGGGGCGCGGGCCCGGTCGCTGGAAGGGCTGGAAGAGGCGGTCGATGTCGGCGGGCGGGATGATCTGCCCGGTGCTGGTTACTGACAGGACGGCGCCGGCGTGGCTGGCGGCGGTGATGACGTGGATGTTCCCGCCGGGGATGTTGTGCTGGATGGCGTTGTCGATCAGGTTGGCGGCCAGCTGCTGGAGCAGGAGGGGGTCGCCGTGCAGGGCGGCGGGCTGGAGGTCGGTGTGGAGGTGCAGGCCGTGGCGGGTGATCGCGGGGCGGGCGGCGGTCAGGGCGTCGGCGGTGATGGCGGCCAGGTCAGCGGGCTCGTGCTGGCCGGTTCCGGCTTCGCTGCTGGCCAGGGTGAGCAGCGCGTCGATGAGGCGTTCCTGGCCGGCGTTGGAGGCGAGCAGGTCCTGGCTGACGGACTGCCAGGTGGCGGTGGTGGCGGCGGGGTCGGCGAGGGTGACCTGGAGCAGGGTGCGTTCCCGGGTCAGGGGGGTGCGCAGTTCGTGGGAGGCGTTGGCGGCGAAACGCCGCTGGGCGTCGAAGGAGGCTTCCAGCCGGGCGAACAGGCTGTCGAGGGTGTCGGCGAGTTCTTTGAGCTCGTCGTCGGGTCCGTGCAGGGCCAGCCGCTCGTGCAGGCTGCTGGCGGAGATCCGCCGGGCGGCCGCGGTGATCGTGCGCAGCGGGCGCAGCACCTGGCCGGCGATGAGCCAGCCGATCGCGGCGGCGGCGACCGCGATGACCGCCAGGGCGATACCGGCGGCGGTCAGCAGCTGCTGCCTGTCCAGGCCGATTTGCCCCAGGCCCGCCACGCGGATCGCCGCCTGGGGCGGCCCGGCGGCGATGGGGATTACCTTGCCGTGCTTGTGCAGGAGGAGCACGGGGCGCGCCGTGTTGCCGAGCAGGCTGTAGAGCAGGTAGGTGCAGGCGAGCAGGGTCGCGGCGCAGGCTGCGAACACCGCGCCGCCGTAACGGACGGTCAGGCGCAGCCGGGCGGTGCGGCGGGGCAGCCGCAGCCAGCGCGGCCGCCCCGTGCGCGGCGGGCCAGCGCGCGGGGGACCGGGGTGCGGGTGGGGGGTGCGCATTAGGGTTCTCCGATGCGGTAGCCGCTTTCCCGGACGGTCCAGATCACCGGCGGGTCGCCGAGCTTGGCCCGGAGCCGGCCGATGGTGGTCTTCACGGTGGTGGTGAACGGGTCGGCTGCTTCGTCCCATACCCGTTCCAGCAGTTCCTCGGCCGGGACCGGCCGCCCGTCCGCGGCGAGCAGGCATTCCAGCACGGCGAGTTCCTTGGGGGTCAGCGGCAGCCGCCGCCCGCCGCGGACCGCGACCCGGCGGGCCGGGTCCAGGCTCAGGTCACCGTGCCCGAGACTGGCGGGCAGCGGGGCAGCGGCGCGCCGGCCCAGGGCCCGGATGCGGGCCACCAGTTCCGCGAAATCAAACGGCTTGGGCAGGTAATCATCGGCACCCAGCCCGAGGCCCTCGACCCGTTCCTGGACCGACCGGGCCGCGGTGAGCATCAGCACCCGGGCCGGGGATCTGCCCGCGGCCAGGGCCCGGCAGACATCATCGCCGTGCACCCCCGGCAGGTCCCGGTCCAGCACCACCACGTCATAGCGGTTGACCGCCAGGTGCTCCAGGGCCGCATCGCCGTCGAAGGTCACATCGACGGCCATCCCCTCCCGGCGCAGCCCGGCCGCCACCGCCATGGCCAGGACCTCATCATCCTCGGTCACCAGAACCCGCATCGCCTGCCCGCCCCTCCGGAGCCCGCCGCCTCCGGGGCCCGCGGCCTGACAGCCGCCCGCCTCCCAACATCGCAGGCCGCAGGTGACAGCCAGGTGACGTTCCCGGGTCCCGTGCTGTCACCTCTCCTTCCGCAGAACAGGACACCCCCGCCAGATGCCGCCCGATCTGGACTACGTAGCTGGGCACTTGGGGCCCCGAAATGGGCCGGACTCACATTCCAATACTGATCTTGAACCGGACTGCGCGAATATTCAAGTACACTGGGAATATCCACGCCGAATCACCGGAGGCCCGCCCGGAGATACGAACGGGGATCAGCGGATTGTCGCTCGCAGGGACTGGCATGATCCTACTCAGCTCATGCGGCCAGGTGCGGGGTGGCAGGGAGAAGAGAAATCATGAGCGCGATCAGGGCCGCTAGGACCGCACCTCTCCAGAATGGCTTGCCTGAGCGTGTGCCATATGTTTACGGCCAGCAGGCGCGCCGGGATGCTTATGCCGCACGTCTGGCCCGGCGGAATATCCAAGAATGGCAGCCATCTGCCGCTTCGCCCAAGCCGGGGCCCGCCCGGCCGCAGGCTCCTGGAACTCCTGCGCAGATAAACCGGCCCGCTTCCCCGCGGGTCGAATGCCGGCGGGCAGCTGAGCTGCCACCCGGCGCATCCGCATCCCCGCAGCCACGGACATTTTAGTCCTGGCTGAAAAGATCGCGTGCGGCGCGGGCGCGGGCTGCCTGTGTAAGTTGAGCAGGGTCAGGGGCGGGTCCGGCAGTCCGCCGGGGGCGCTTGCGGGGGGCTCGGCGAGACTCGAGCGGCGGGCTCCTGCGCCTGCGCCACGGCCGCGTCGCGGACGTGGTCTCCAGCGCGCAATCAGGTGATGGGCAGCCGCCGGCCTGGGGGAGACGTGGTGAGCCAGAACGCAGACCGCCTCAGGTCCGGCCAGCTCGGCACCGCCGACGTGACGGCCTCGACGGTCGCGAACATCGGGCCGGGAATTGACTTCTACTTCGGGTTCGGGGTGATCGCGGCGACCGCCGGTGTCGCCGCGCCGCTGACGATCCTCGCCGCTACCGTGGCCGTCGGGCTCCTGGCGTTCACGGTGGCCGAATTCACCAGGGCGGAGCCTTCGGCGGGGAGCTTTATCACTTATGTCGATACTGCGCTGGGGACCAGAGCCGGTGCCGCAACGGCCCTGCTGGTCACGGTGGGGTACACCGTCGCCATCGCGGCAGTGTTCACCATGTCGGGCGGACTGGTGGCGATGACCCTCTCGCACTTCACCTCATGGCATCCCTGGTGGGGGCCGATTTCCCTGGTCCTCACCGCGGGCGCGATCTGGCTCACCGCACGCGGGGTGAGGCTGTCGGCCACTGCGGTGGGCGCGGCGGTGCTCGTCCAGGTGGCGATCATGGTCGCGGTCTGCTTCCTGGTCCTGGTGGATCAGCGTGCCCACCTGTCGGGCATACCATTCTCCTGGGCGCACCTCACTGGTGGCCTGGCCGGCCTTTCCGCAGGTTTCCCGCTGGCCCTGTTCATGTTCATCGGATGGGAAAACGGCCCCGCGCTCGCCGAGGAAGCCCGCAGCCCGCGCCGCACCATACCCAGGGCTCTCTACATCTCGGTGTCGATTGCGGCCGCCCTGCTCGTCTTGTTCGCCTACGCGACCATTACCGGCCTGCGCTATGACGTCTCCTCTATTGGCCGCTCATCGGTCCCGTTTCTGACGGTGGCCGATCACTATCTCGGCGGGGCGGCCGTCCTGGCGTGGATCGCCGGAATCGTGTCCGTGCTCGCCACCCTGGTCGCCGGGGCGGATTCCCAGTCGCGCATGCTCTTCGACGGCGGCCGGACGGGGCTGCTGCCGGCCAGGCTCGGCCATGTTCGCCCGCGGTCCGGCACGCCGGTGAATGCGCTGGTTTTCATGGCGGCTGCCGGGCTGGGGATCATCGGGGTCTGGTGGGTGGCCCGCCTCATCACCGGAGACACCGGATCGATGAACCCGGTCGGCCTGTACGCCGAGTGCTCGACGATGGCGACAATCGTGATCCTCTTCGTCTACCTCCTCACGATGCTCTCCCTGCCCGTGTTCATGTGGCGCCGCCACCGGGACTCGTTTTCGCCGGTCCGCCATGTGGCGATCCCGGCTCTCGGGTCCATCACCCTGATCGTCCCGTTTGCCGAGCTGTGCCAGCCCGGGCAGCCGGCCCCCTATAACGCCTTCCCGTTCATCGCGCTGGCGCTCGTGGCGGCGGCCGCAGTGATCGCCTTCCTTGTCGTGCACCGCCACCCGCGCGCCGGAGCAGGCGAAGGGGCGGCCTTCTCAGGAACCTGAGCGAGCCGCCATGCGTGAGTGAGGTTCCGCGCAGAGACCGGCCGGGGTGACAGCCGGCCGGGCTGTGGTGATGCGCCGGCCGGACAGGTGCGCTGGCCGGATTCGCCCGGGCGCAGGGCGCGGCACGACGGGCAGATACACGCCGGCAATCAAGGAGAGTTCTTAAACTTCTGGAGTACGAGTACCCGGAATAGCCCGGCCATTACCGGAGTACACCAGATCGCTGTGACCGTCACCGATCTCTTTAGAAGAAGCCCGCCGCGTCCCGCCGCCCTGCCGCCGGAAGAGATTGCTTGCTCATCAGCAACCGGCTTTGCACCTTATCGCTCCGCGGGAGAAGGAAGGCCGAGAAGATCAGTGAAGCCTGCTGCCATGTGTCGCGGGCCTTGGCCTGGAGACCCTGCTTGGCCAGCGCATCTCCCAGGGCGAGCAAGGCCTCGGCTTCCATCGGGCGGTCCCCGACGCCGCGGATCAGGGTCAGGGCCTGCCCGAACTGCTCGGCGGCTTTATCCTGCGTTCAGGACATGGCGTTCGGCAGTGAGCCATGACATGGCTGACTCGTAGTCAGGCAATTGCTCCGGGGCGACGCCGGGCCGCGGCGGCCCCGGTGCGATCGGCTCGCGATGGGGTTTCAGCTCTACCTGGGCGGCGTAGCTCGAATGCAGGTAATGATCAAGAAGCCGGGCCAGGGCGCCATGCCTTTCCGCGCTATCAGTGCTCTCCGATAGTTCGGCGGCGTAGGCCCGGGTGAGCTCATGAAAGGCGTACCGGCCGGGCTGGTGCTCGGTGATCAGGGCGGTGCTGGTCAGCTCGGCCATCAGCCGGCCCGCCTCCTCGGGTGGTGTGCCGAGCAGGCTGGCGGCGGCCGCGATCGTGATGTCGCTGGCTGGGTGCAGCGACAGCGAACGGAAAAGGCGGCACGCCTGCGGGCTGAGATGGCGGTATGACCATGAGAAGACGGCCCGGGCGTCGGCAGCCACGCCTGCGGTGCCGAACGCGTCGAGGCGGCCCTGCGTCCGCCGCAGTTCCGCGGCGATCGAGGCCAGCGTGAAGTCAGGATGAGCCGTGGCGCGCGCGGCCACCATGGCCAGGGCCAGCGGCAGCCGCCCGCATCGCTGGATGATTTCCGCAGCCGCTTCGGGCTCCGCCGCGATCCGCCCGGCGCCCACCCTGCGCTCGAGCGTCTCCCAGGCCGTGAGCATGGAGGGGAGTTTCAGGGTGACCAGCCGGGCGCCTTCGGTCATGGCCAGGCCGGCCAGCGGGTTCCGGCTCGTCGCGATCACCAGGCATCCGGGGCTGCCGGGCAGGAGCGGCCGGACCTGCTCCACATCGCGCGCGTTATCCAGCACCAGCAGAACGCGCTTCCCGGCCAGGACGCTCCGGTACAGGCCGGCCCGGGCGTCAAGGCCGTCTGGTAGGTGCCCGGCCGGCAGTCCCAGCGATGAGAGCAGCGCGCCCAGCGCGTCCGCCGGGGCCATCGCGGACCCGCTGGCGTCGAACCCGTGCATGTCCAGGTACAGCTGGCCGTCCTCGAAGTGCTTCGCCACGCGATGGGCCCAGTGGATGGCGAAAGTGGTCTTGCCGATGCCGGCCATGCCATCGATCGCGCAGATGGCGACCAGGGGGGATTCGCCGTCCGGGCTGAGCATTCTCGCAGCCTGCGACAGTTCTGGCTCGCGGCCGGCGAACGTGGGCAGGTCAGCGGGCAACTGTGCGGGAGGCACCGGGGGAGGCGGCGCGCCAGGTGGTGTGCTGGCCGGGGCGGCCTGGGTGGCTGGTAGCCGGACGGGTGCAGCCGCTGTCCCGGCCTGGTCTGCGGCCGCCGGAAGCTCCTGCCGGAGCACCATCCCGTGCGCGGTACGCATTTCGGTACCGGGGTCCACCCCGAGCTCGTCGCTGAGCCGCTCCCTGACGACCTGGTAGTGCGAGAGTGCCAGTGCCTGCTGGCCGGCCGCGGCCAGCACGATCATGAGGCGTGCCTGCAGTGACTCGTTCAGGGGTTCATCCGAGGCGAACTGCCTGAGCAGGGCAAGTACCCGGAGCGGCTGGGCGCAGGCCAGGGCGTCGTCAGCCGCCTCGGCGACGGCGGCGGCGTACTCCTGGTCCACCGCCGTGAAGTAATCCCGGTGCCTCCCGTAGGGTTCCAGGCCCCCGCCGCAGGATCCCCGCCGCAGGCCCAAAGCCTCCATCAGCAGATCCAGAGCGTCCGCCGGGCGATTTCCCGCGCGGGCCGATCGTGCATCTTTCACCATGCGGCGGAAGGCGATCAGGTCTGACGTGTTCTCATCGGCGGCAAGCCGGTACGCCCCGCCCTGCCTGGTCAGCCAGCGCCCGCTTGCCCTGGTCTCGAGGTCTGGCTCGAGCAGGCGCCGGATGGCGCCAATGTACTTATGGATCACATTGATTGCGCTGTCCGGCGGATTCCGCTCCCAGAGCAGTTCCATCAGGTCGCCGGTAGTGACGATCTGATTAGCTCTCACCAGGAGCAACGCGAGTATTGCACGCTGCTGGTTCGGTCCCAGATCCAGCTCAGCCTGGCCACGCCACGCCCGCACCGGGCCCAGCACGCTGAACTGGACGTCCACCGGCACGTCACCGCTTCGCAGTAGCTTCTCCGGCCATCCAGCGGAAATCATGACAGCGAATGTGCCACATCCGCGGCGCGGGCAGAATATCTTTGCATAGCGGCTTTCTGCTCAGCTATTGCCCATTCCGCCGGTTATGCCGCATTCCCGCTGAACTATATTGTGATCCTGCTGATTTGAGCTGGCTAGCTCGTAGGCGCCGCGGCCTCGTCGTCCCGCTGGGTGCGAAGCTCGCGGTAGAGCACCTGCGCGTCACTGTAGGCCCGCGGTGTGAGACCGAAGCGGGCACGGAACTCGCTGATGAAATGCGAGACGCTCCCGTACCCGACCTCTTTCGCGACGCGGGTTACCGCGGGCTGGCCGTCGATCAGCAGCTCCCTGGCTTTGTCGAGCCGCATCTCCTTGACGAACTGATACGGTGACCGGCCCGTGACCTCGCGGAACAGGTGCGCGAACGCGGACGGGCTCAGGCTGACCTGCTCGGCCATGTCAGCCACGGTCAGTGGTTCAGTCAGATGTCCCTGCACGTACTCCAGGACCGCCGAGACCGGGTTGCTGGCGGCCTCCGCCGCGGCTATGGCCAGCAGCCGGGCGTACTGCTCGCGCTGCAGGACCCGGTACACCATTTCCTTCAGGTACATGGGGGCCAGTACCCGGCGGTCAGCGCCGGTCCCGATGGAGTGCAGGAAGCGCAGCACCGCGCTGGCCAGATCCTGGTCCAGTGCCGACACGAACGCGGGCGGGTCCGGGGACTCATTCCCGGCAGGGTGCTGCCGGAACGCTGTGGTGTGACGTTCGAGCATGTCGCTCGTGACCTGGCGCACCACTGACGGGTCGATCTGCAGGACGAACGAGAGGAACGGCTTGGCTGGCGTCGCTTCCAGGATCTCGGCCTGGAAGTGCAGGTGGCTGTTCAGCACGAGGTAGTGGAACGGGTCGTACACGTACGTCGCGTCATCGACGGTGACCGCCTTGCGCCCCTGGGCGACGATGCACAAGGACAGGGACTGGATCTCTTCCCAGGACGGGCCGCCGGCGATGTGAACCGGTAAATAGTCAGCCCCGGCCAGACGCCGGTATTGCCGCCTTCCTGCTGGGCCCGACGCGATAGCTCGGCGATGAGGGCGCTGGCGGGTACATCACCTGGCCTCGTGTCCATCCCCTGCCTCCCCGGGTCCAGGGCCTGTCCGCGATCATGCTACGCCCGGGCTGTGCTGATGCCCAGCGATGAAGTTCGGTTTATCCGCCGATGACCTGGAACATCAGGGCAGGAGCAGGCTTCCGTTCGTCAGCGGGCCCGCCGGTAACGAGGTCTCATGAAGTGAGATGTAACTGATTTTGCACTGCCGCCTGGTGTCCTGCGGTGAGAAAGGGCCGGATACCCCATCGGCTCCGTCGCAACCACCACCTCCTGGGAGTAGCCATGCCTGTCATCACCGTCGGCACCGAGAACTCCGGCCCCATCGACCTGCACTACGAGGATTACGGCAGCGGTACGCCGGTGGTCCTCATCCACGGCTATCCGCTCAGCGGCCGGGCCTGGGACAAGCAGGTCCCGTCCCTGCTTCAGGCCGGGCACCGGGTCATCACCTACGACCGGCGCGGCTCCGGCGCCTCGGGCCAGCCAGCCACCGGCTACGACTGGGACACCTTCGCCGCCGACCTGGACACGCTCATCAACACGCTCGGCCTGGACCAGGTCACGCTCGTCGGCCACTCCATGGGGACGGGCGAGGTCACCAGGTACCTGAGCACGTTCGGGTCGGACAAGATTGACCGGGCGGTGCTTATCGGGCCGATCCCGCCGTACCTGTCACAGGCACCGGACAACCCCGATGGGGTGCCAGCGAACCTGTTCGACGGGTTCCGGCAGCAGGCGGCGGCGGACCCCCCGGCCTGGCTGAAGGGCTTCCTCGACAACTTCTACAACATCGACCAGTTCCGCGGTAACCGGGTCAGTGACGAGGCGTACCGCGCCAGCTTCAATGTGGCCGCCGCGATGTCGGCCATCGCCGCCTACGAGTGCATTGCGACCTGGCAGTCCGACTTCCGCTCTGACCTCCCGAAGATCGATATCCCGGTACTGGTCATCCAGGGCGACGCGGACCGGATCCTGCCGTTCGACAAGACGGGCAAGCGGCTGCCCGGCCTGATCCCCGACGTTGACCTCGTGGTCGTCGAGGGCGGTCCGCACGCCATCCCCTGGACCCACACCGATGAGGTCAACGCCGCGCTGCTCCGCTTCCTCGGCCACCCCGCCTAGCGGCCAGGAACTGGCGCCGCAGCCGGAACGGGCGCGCAATCGCCTGTGCCGTGCGCGGGATGCCCGGGGGACGGTTTCAGTCGGCTGGCTCAGGCCCGGGTGCCGGGATTGCTTGCCCGGGACCGCCGATCAGGAGAGTGGCGAGCCCGAAGGTAAGAAGGCACAGCCCGGCACCAAAACCGGTGACCGTGGATGGCGGCACCGCCGAAGCGAGCCCGACCACCAGGGCCACCGCGGCGACGGCGACCAGCAGCGCCCCCAGCGGGCGCAGCGACGGGTTCTGCAGTGTTGAGGCAAGCGGGAAGAAGTGCATCCCCACGCCGAAGCAGACCCACACCGGAATCCACTGATAGTGCCCGGTGGCCCCCAGCACCGCTGCGCCGGCGCCGAGCAGTCCGAACTCGAGGCCAACGATCACACCGTAGCGGCGCCGGATCGCCGGGTCGCTCATGGCCGGCAACGGGCCCGTGGCCCGCTTGGCCGCCACCACCCCGATCACAGCGAGCAGCGCGCCCAGCGCGGTGCCCACGGCGAGGGGAATCACCAGCCACGAAGGCGCGGCTGCCTGACCCCACCCGAACCACACGAATGCGAAAAACCCGTCAACAGCCACGGTGACCGCGCGGCTGCGCCCTGCCGGGAAGAGGCGCGATGTTCTCTTCACCAGGCCATCTTCACAGCAGTCAGGGCAGCAGAGTCAACGACGGGCGGCACGGAGCAATGCTTGAAACCTGTGGATCTGCCGGGAAGGGCACGAAGGAGGGTGCACCTTCCCAGATGATCGAGTAGTCGAGGTCTCAAGCATGATCGGCGGGCCAACGCCGGTCGGGAAGGCACACCCGTGCTCGGCGCCTGCATCGATCAGTTCGCCGGCATGGCTGCGTGACCCCGGGGCACCGGAATCGCCTGCACGTTCGGCAGCACGAAGCGACCAAGCTGGAGGACCCGTGCGGAAGATGTTCTCGTTCATGATCATCAGCGCCGACGGCTACCACGCCGACCCGGGCCAGGCGCTGGCCTGGCAGACCATCGACGAGGAGTTCAGCCTGTTCGCTCTGGCGCAGCTCCGCGAGGCCGGCACGCTGGTGTTCGGCCGGGTGACCTACGAGCTCATGGCTGCTTTCTGGCCCACGCAGGCTGGCCATGAGTCCGACCCGGACGTCGCGAAGGCGATGAACACCATCCCCAAGATCGTCATCTCGCAGACCCTGGCGCAGGCCACCTGGGCCGGCACGCAGATCATCAGCAACCACGCCGAAGAAGAACTGGCCAAGCTCAAGCAGCAACCCGGCAAAGACATCGTGATCCCGGGCAGCTCGGCACTGGCCGCCGGTCTGCTGCACACGGGCCTGCTCGACGAACTGCGGATCATGGTGAACCCGGTCATCCTGGGCCAGGGCAGATCCCTGTTCGCAGGAGCCGGCAAGACCAGCCTCAAACTGCTCAAGACTCAGCAATTCACCTCAGGCAACGTCCTGCTCTGCTACCAGCCCATCATTCGCGGCACGCGGTAAGAGCAGAATGGCGCACGGTCCCCGGCTACTTCCGGGTGCGCCGGCCGAGGGCATAGAACGCAAGCCCGATGAGCACCATCGCTGCGAGCGGTATGAGCTGTGACAGCTCGTATTGAAGGCGCTGCCCGGCAAACCCGCTCGGCAGCGACGAATCTGGCGACGCTGTGCCGATGCCGGGGTAGACGATCGCAATCGTGGTGAAGGCCGCCCAGGCGGTGGTCAGGATCCCGACGGCCCAGAGCCCGATTGCCCCGCCAGGTATCCGGTACGGACGTGGAACGTCGGGGTACCTGTACCGCAGCCTGATCACCGCTGGGAAGATCAGCACGTAGGTGATCGTCACCATGGAGATCACGAGGCCCAGGGTGGCGCTGAAGTACTTCGCCGAATTACCGCTGGTCAGCGTCAGGGCAAGGACGAGGATGCCGGTTGATACCACGCCGGAGAGCAGGTTCACGGCGATGGGGGTACCGAGCCGCTTCGAGAAATGCCCCATCCATCTCGGCGCGGCCCCGTCGAACCCGGCAACGGCCTGGGTGCGGTCGGAACCGATGAGCCATACCACGCCCGAGGAGAGCAGGCCGAAGATCACCCCGATCGCGGCGATGTCGGCAAGGACCTTGCCCGCGCCGGTTAGCACGGCGCCCGAGCTGGCCGTGTGGCCCCCGTAGACGACGAAGACGGTCTTTAAGGCGTCCAGGAAGCCGCTGACGTTGGACAGTTGCGCGGGAGGGAGCACCAGCAGGATGGCCAGGATCGGCACGCCGTAGAACAGCACGGTGCCGATCCCCGAGCGCAGTACGGCGAACGGTACGTCCTTGCGCGGATTCCTCAGTTCCTCAGATGCGGCGCTCGGCAGCTCGAAGCCTTCCAGGTCGAAAATCAGGATGGGGGCGGCCAGCAGGAACACGGCCCAGGTGGGCTTGAACGCCCCGGCGCCAAAGCCGTGCACGCCGTGCTGGACGGCGTAGATCACGACAGTGAGCGTGAAGAACGCCATGAGCACGACGCGGACCACCGCGCCCGCAGTCGCCACCCACTTGCCGAACTTCAGCGCCATGATGACTGTCCCGATGCCTGCCCAGACGAAGATCAGCCCGAAGACGTACTGCCAGGCCAGTGAGAGGGTGACGAAGAACGTGCTGAACGTGGCCATGGCGGTGATCGCTAACGTCCCGGCCAGCCAGATGGGGTTATCCACCCAGTACATGACGGAAACCACAGCCGCCGCAGCCCGGCCAAATGCGAGCTTGACCCAGACGTAGGGCCCGCCCTCCTCCGGGAATGTGCTGCCAAGCTCCGCTGTGAGCAGGCCGTAGGGAACCAGGAAGAAGATCAGCATGACGATCAGCCAGGTGAAGGTCTGAGCACCGTAACTCGACACCGCACCGAGCGTGTCCAGGACAATGATGGCGGCGAGCATGAGGAAAGCGGTGTCCAGGCGCCCTACGCTCCGCCGGAGCTTCTTCCGTTCCTCGCCAGCCGCCGCCGTGTGCACGCCGTGAACGGACAGGTCCGGGTCCAGGCCAGGGGCCTCCTGCGCCATTACGTCCTCCGTCGGATAAAGATGATTAGTGATGCTATGGGCGTGCCGGCTCATTGTCCCCAGGACCACCGAACAAGATGATCGAGAGGCCGGATGGCCGGACCGGCCCCGGGCCGGGCCCTTCCGGAGTGGTTTCATGTCGAGAAGGTCTGACCGGCTCCGCTCACCAGGTGAAGGGCCACGGCAGGCGCGGCCCCCGGCACCAGGAGATCACCATGCCGAAGTACCTGCTCCTCAAGCACTACCGCGGCGGCCCGGAGCCGCACCGTCCGGTGCCCCCGATGGACCAGTGGGCCCCCGAGGATGTGGAGGCGCACATGGCCTTCCTCAGGCACGTCAGCGAGCTGCTCGAGGAGAACGGCGAGTACGCCGGCGCGGAGGCGCTCACGCCGGCACGCACCTGGGTGCGCTACGGCGGCCCGGACGCCGCGCCAGTCACCACCGACGGCCCGCTGCCCGAGACCAGCGATCTCGTGGCGGGCTGGTACATGATCGACGTCGAGTCGCACGAGCGCGCGGTCGAGCTCGCGGCCTACGTCTCCTCCGAGCCCGGCCCGGGCGGGGAGCCGCTGTATGAGTGGATCGACGTCCGGGAGGTCATGTCCGGGGCGCCGTCGGAAGACTGACCCGGCGTGACCGGCGTGACCGGCGAGCCGGCGGGAGGGCTGGACGAGGGCGCGCTGCGCGCCCTCGTCCCCCGGGTGCTCGCGGGCCTGGTCCGGCGGGGCGAGGACTTCGATGCCGCTGAGGACGCGCTGCAGGAGGCGCTGCTGGAGGCGCTGCGGGTGTGGCCCGGACATCCGCCGCGCGACCCGCGCGCGTGGCTGGTGACGGTCGCGACCCGGCGGCTCGTCAACGCCCGCCGCAGCGAGGCCGCCCGCCAGCGCCGCGACGAGGCGGCAGACGCCGCGCCGCGGCCCGGCGCCACCGAGGAAGGCGACGACACCCTCTTCCTGCTCTTCTGCTGCTGCCATCCCGGCCTCGCGCCCGCCTCCCAGGTGGCGCTGACCCTGCGTGCCGTCGGCGGCCTCACCACCCGGGAGATCGCCGGCGCCTTCTACGTGCCCGAGGCGACCATGGCGCAGCGGATCAGCCGGGCCAAGCGCGCCCTGCAGGGGCGCCGCCTGGACCAGCCCGGCGACCTCGCCGTCGTGCTGCGCGTGCTGTACCTCGTCTACACGGCCGGCCACGCGGGCCGGGTGGACCTGGCCGGCGAGGCGATCCGGCTCGCCCGCCAGCTCACCCTGGCCACCGGGGAACCGGAGGCGCGCGGGCTGCTCGCGCTGATGCTCCTCAACCACGCCCGCCTCCCGGCGCGGCTCGACTCAGAGGGCCGTATCGTCACGCTCGACCGGCAGGACCGCGGCCTGTGGGACACCCGCGAGATCGCCGAGGGCGTGCGCGTCCTGCAGTCGGCACTGGCCGCTGCGCGCCCCGGCCGCTACCAGGTGCAGGCCGCCATCGCCGCCCTGCACGACGACGCGGCCAGCGCCGGGGAGACCGACTGGCCGCAGATCCTCGCCTGGTACGACGACCTCGTCGCCCTCACCGGCGACCCGGTGCACCAGGACCCCGCCGCGGTGCTCGGGCGCGCGGTCGCGGTCGGCCACGTTCTCGGCGCCGCCGCCGGGCTGCGCGAGACCGACCGGCTGCGCGAGGTGCTCGGCGGGCGGCACCGCTGGCACGCCGTCCGCGGCCACCTGCACGAGCTCAGCGGCGACCTCCGCGCCGCCGCGACGGCGTACGCGGATGCCGCCCGCCTGGCCACGGACGTCGCCGAGCGCGACCATCTGGTCCGTCAGGCGGCGCGTTCGCGCCATCTGGCCGGCAACCGGGAGACGCCGTAGCACCATCGCGGTCTCCGCCCGGGCATCCTCGAGTCCCGCCGCGCGGTTCCCCGGACTGCCCTCGCAGACCCCGGGCGGGCACGGACGGCTCGGGCTGACGAGGCGAAAGTACCGGTTGACTAGCCGCTATCAGGTGCCTAGCATAGTGATATCACTTTAATGCCCTGGCGGTAGTAAGCAGGTGGCACCATGAGTCTCGACGGCGGGTGGGTCAGCTACGGCGGAGACGCCAGGATCGAACTCGCGGCCGGCCTGGCGGCCGCGGCGGGCTGCGCGGCCTACGCGGGAATCCGGCTGCGGCACCCCGTCAGGGCCGTCCGGCCACCTACCCCGGTCGTGGTGCTCATGTTCTCGCTGTGGGGCGTAGCGCTCATTGCGTTCATGGCCGGGATCTCGGTCTATGTCCGCCAATTCCTGCACGACTATCCCCACATCAAGTCGGGGGTCTCTGACCCCATCGCCCCGGTGACGCTGCTGGCCGCGGCGGCCATTTTCGGCATCATCATGACGCGCACCGGGTGGCGCTACCAGTCCAGGCTGGGCAGCGCGGTCGTGGGCGCGATGGCCGCGCCGATGATCTTCGAGTTGCCCTTCGACGTCATCGTGATGGCCAGGACCTACCCCGCGCTGCCCCCGGACCCGGCCTTTTACCGGGCGGTGTTCTTCACCCCCCTGTTCCTGGTCGAGCTCACCACGCTGTGGCTGCTCACGCTGTCGCCGATGGTACGGGTGCGGAAGTCCACGTTCTTCTGCTTCGCGCTGATGATCGGCGTGTTCGGGATCTGGGCCCTGTACGGCTTCGGCTACCCGCAGTCCGCGCTGCCGATCACGATGAACGTGGTGTCGAAAATCCTGGCCTTCGCCACCGTCCTGACCCTGTTCCTGCCCGGCCGGCTCCGGGACTGGCGGAGGGACGGGCCAGCCCCCGCTCCCGGCGGCGAGCAGATCCCGCAACCAGTCATGGCGGCCCCGGTCCTGACCGCCCGGGATGCGGCCGTGCCCAACGGGAAGGTCAACAATGGCAGCACGCTCGCCAGAGCCCCAGATCCAGCCAGGGAGGCGATCATGGCCGGACCAGCGATCAAGGTCCTCGGACTGCGCAAGAGCTTCGGCGGGAAGGTGGCGGTCGCCGGGATCGACCTGGAGATCGCGGCCGGCTCCTTCGCCGGGCTGGTCGGGCCGAACGGGGCCGGGAAGACCACCTCGCTGTCGATGATGACCGGCCTGCTACGCCCCGACGCCGGGCAGATCCTGATCAACGGGCTGGACGTGTGGGCCGACCCGCCCGCGGCCAAGGCGGTCATCGGGGTGGTGCCGGCCGAAGCCCGGCTGTTCGACCGGCTCAGCGGCGCGGAGCTGCTGGAGTACGCCGGGCGGCTGCGGGGCCTGCCGGCCGGCGAGGCGCGGGCCCGGGCCGCTCAGCTCCTGGACGTGCTGGACCTGGCCGCTGATGCGAAACGGCTGGTCGCGGACTACTCCACCGGCATGCGCAAGAAAGCCGCCCTCGGCTGCGCGCTGATCCACAACCCGTCGGTGCTGTTCCTCGACGAGCCGCTGGAGGGCGTGGACCCGGTATCGGCCGACGCGATCCGCCGGATGCTGACCAAGTATGTCGGCTCGGGCTCGACCGTGCTGTTCTCCAGCCATGTCATGGAACTGGTCGAGCAGGTGTGCGACCACGTCTCGGTCATCAGCCAGGGCCACATCGTGGCCAGCGGCACCACCGAGCAGGTGCGGGGCGGGAAGACCCTGCAACGGGCGTTCATCGACCTGGTCGGCTCGAAGGGCAGCGAGGAAGGATTGTCATGGCTTGGCTCCTCGTCCAGCTGAAGCTGCGCCTGCTGGCCAACGCGCTGCGGTCATCCAGCCGCGCCAAGGCCTCGTTCATGGTCAGCACGGCCTTCGCCGTGCTGACTGCACTTGGCATGTTCGCGCTGCTGGCCTCGCTGCACGGGCAGAGCACCGCGGTGGATCTGGCCACGGTGCTGTTCACCCTCTTCGCCTTCGGGTGGCTGATCCTGCCGCTGCTGGCCTTCGGCCTGGACAACACCCTGGATCCGGCCACGATGGCCCTCTACCCGCTGCGGACCCGCCCGCTGGCGACCGGGCTGCTGGCCGCCTCGGCCACCGGCGCGTGGCCGGCCGCCAACGTGATCGGCCTCCTCGGGGTGCTGATCGGGCTGGCCCACGGCGTATCCGGCGTGCTGGTCGCCCTGGTCGCGGTGCTGCTGCAGGTGCTGTTCTGCATCACCCTGGCCCGCTTCGTGACCACCAGCATGGCCGGGCTGCTGCGCTCCCGCCGCGGCAAGGACCTGGCCGCCTTCCTGTTCATCCCGATCGTCGCCGGCTACGAGTTCTTCACCCAGGTCGTGCCCAGGCTGGCCGCCACCGGGAAGGTGACCACCTCGAGCTTCACCGGCTTCGACGCGTGGATGCGCTGGACGCCGCCGGGCCTGGCCACGCACGCGATCCAGGATGCCTCGGACGGGCACCCCGGCACCGCCGTGGCGCGCCTGGCGCTGCTGGCCGCCATCATCGCCGCCCTCGCCTGGCTGTGGATCCGGTCGCTGGGCCGCGCCCTGGTCTCTCCCGACTCCTCCACCCAGTCATCGCAGGTGCGGGGTACGGCGCTGCCACTGGCCCGGTACGGCCTGCGCGGCGCGGTGGCCGCCCGGTTCTGGATCTACCAGCGCCGTGAGCCCATCTCGCTCGTCTACTGGGGGATGACCGCGGTGATCACGGTCGCCGCCTCCGCCAGTTCCATCATCGGCCCGCAGCGCCATCCCGCCGTGACGTTCCTGAGCGCGGTCCTCGGCGCGGCGTTCATCGGGCTCTTCCACGCGAACACGGTCGGGGCGACCGGGCCCGCCTTCGTCATGGAGGCCACCGCGCTGACCGACCGCAACGCGCTGCGCGCCTACCTGTCCGGCCAGAACATCGTGCTCGCCGTGATCGGGATACCGCTGCTCATCGTGGTGACCTTCGGCCTGGGGGCCGCGGTCGGGAGCCCGGACTACGGATTCGAGACCATGCCGGTCGCCCTGGCCGCCCTCGGCGCCGCGCTGGGCCTCAGCAACATCCTCACGGTCAACGGCGCTTACCCGATGGCCAAGCGGGTGGGCACGCCCATCTACATCTCCGCGCCGGGCTACGGGTCCAGCCGGGTCGCGGCCACCATCGCCACCCTGCTCGGCGTCCCCGCGCTGGCCGCCCCGGTGATCGTCGCCGCGGTGCTCACCGCGGGCGCCCCGCTGGCCCTCCGGGCCCCGGTGCTCACGGTCTGCGCCGCCGCCTACGGCCTCGCGCTGGCCTGGGCCGGAGTCAGGGTCGCGGCCGCCACCGGCGAGGGCAAGATGCCGGAGCTTTGCCAGGCCGCCCTGGCCAGCAAGGTGTAACCGGGCCGGGCCGGTAGATGGGCCAGCGGTGACCTGCCCGGCGTCAGCGCAACCTCGCCATGACCCGCTAGACATCGCGGAACCGGAACACCAGGCCGCCGGCCAGCATCGCGGCTGCGGCCCAGATCGCCAGGACGCCCAGCCCGGCCCACGGCGTGATCGCCAGGCTCCGCAGGCCGGTGGTGTCCTGGATGGTCAGCCCCGCGACCGTGGGTGCCCACCGCTCGAGCCGGTGCTGCCAGTGCCCGTTCCCGATGAACGACAAGATGACCGGGAACAGGTACAGGAGCGCGAGGACGACACCGATGGACACGGCCGAGTCCCGCACGATCACCGCGACGCCGAGGCTCATCAGCGCGATCAGCCCCAGGTACAGGACCGACCCGCTGGCGGCCCGCAGCGTTGGCCCGTAGCCCAGCCAGACCGGCGGGAAGCCGCGCGCGGCGGTAAAGCCGTGGCCGGGCAGGATCAGGTGCCCGGCCAGCACCGAGCCGGACACCGCCACCGCGCCGGCCGCCAGCACCAGCGCGGCCAGCAGGATCGCCTTGGCCGCCAGCACCGTCTGCCGCCTGGGCATCGCCGCGAGCGTGACGCGCATCATGCCCGAGCTGTACTCGTTGCTGACCATCAGCACGGCCAGGATCGCGACCAGAGCCTGGCCAAACTGGATCCCGGTCAGGCTGAGCTTGGTCGTGTCAACCGGGCAGGCCAGGTTCTGCGGGCAGTGCGTGGCCGCGACGGCCGCCACGCTGACCGCCATGGTCGCCGAAGCGACCGCGAGGAGCAGCCAGGCGGGCCCGGACACCGTGCGCAGCTTGGTCCACTCGGCGTGCAGCGCGTGGCGCAGGCTTGCCCCGCGCGCTGCCGCCGCGGCCATCGGCGGTGCTGGCTGCGTCGCCGTGGCGGTGCTCATGCGTCCCGCCGCCGCAGCATGACCAGCGCGAGGGCCAGGGCCGCCGCCGCCCACAGGCACAGCACGGCAAACCCGGCGTAGGGGGACAGCGGATAGTAGCCCTGGATGGGCGAGGTGACGGTGGTGACCTGCGCGTACCGCGGGATGCTCTGCTCGACCGCCAGGCCCGCGGCCGGGGTCACCCGCAGCAGCCAGTCGCCGATCCCGGCGGGCAGGACATTGAGCGCGCTCAGCAGGAACGGCATGACGACCGTGACGACCGCGATCGTGATCGCGGCGGCGCTGCGCCGCACGATGGCGCCCAGGGCGACGGCGAAGACCGCGGCCACGGCCAGCATCGCCGCCGTGCCGACGATGACCCGCACGTCGGTCAGCACGGGTGCGGACAGCAGTACCTGGCCCTGGTTCTCCTCCTTCGGGACACCGATGGCGATCGAGACCACCGCGGCCACCAGCCCGGCGGCGAAGGCCACCGCGCCGATCACCACGGCCTTGGCGGCCAGCACCGCCCCGCGGCGCGGGGTGGCGGCCAGCGTGGTACGGATGAGGCCGCGCCGGTACTCGGTGCTGAAGAACATCGCCGCCACCACCACGATCACGATGAGCCCCACGAACGCTCCCACCAGGCTCTGCTCGATCGTCACCGCCGGGAACGGGCTGTCTGGCCCCGGCGTGACCGGCGCGATGTCGCCAGAGCCCGTCAGCGTGTAGCTGCCGCCGCTGCGGGTGAACGGCCGCGAGCCGCCGCCCGGCCCCGGGCCGCCGCCCGGCCGGCCCTGCCCCGGCCGGGCCCCCGCCGCCGACCGTGGTGCCGGACCAGGTGCCGCCGGGTGCCCCGCCGGCCAGGCTGACGTGATCGAAGGCTCCGGTGGCCTGGGCGGGGCCGCCGTTATTGCTGGCGCCGCCGAACGAGTTCTGGGTCACCGTGTAGCCCGGCGAGGCAGCGAACATGCCGGCCTGGACGGCCGGCGGCAGCCCGGCCAGCCGGACCGCGCCCACCCGGGTCCAGTGCGTACCGTCGGCGGAGTCGTACCCGGTGATCGTGTCACCGGAGCGGGCCAGCCGCAGCCAGCGCGGATGCGCCGCCGAAACGGCACCAGGCATCCCGGCGGTATCCCCGGTGAAGTTGTACTGCATCCGGACCCCATGACTGCCCGTCACCATCATCGCCGCGTAGGCCGAGCCCTGGTGGGTGCTCCGCTTGATGATGATCCCCGCCTTGGCCCACTCCGCCAGGCCCGGCACCATGGTGCCGTGGCCCGCCTGCACAGGCCCCGCGCTGAGGTTCGCGTGCTCGCCGGTCAGCGAGGTGACTTCCGCGGTGATGGTGCCGTTCCCGGCCAGCGGCTGGCGCGCGAAGGAGAAGCTGTCGGTCACGACCTCGCCGCCCGGCCCGTGCGGGATGTAGGGCAGGCAGGCCCGGCCCGACTTCAGCGGCCCGCCGTTGATCTGGCAGCCGATGCCCGCGTTAGCGGCCGCGAACACGCCGAGGAGGATGGTCAGCAGCGCGGCCAGGATCATGCCGATCACCCAGCCGCGCACGCTGCGGAACTTGATCCACTCGGCCCGCAGCAGGGAGCCGAAACCGCCGCCGCGGGTTCCGCCGCCGGGCCCGGCCTCGGGCCGCGGCACGCGGGTAGCCTGGGCCGTCATCGCGGCACCTCCTGCGCCGCACCGGCGTCGAAGCCGGCCGGGCGGAACTCGACCGCCTGCCTGGTGAGCTCCATATAGGCCTGCTCCAGGGTCGCCCGGTGCGCGGAGACCTCGGAGAACGGCACGGCCAGCTCGCTGAGCAGCGCGACCACCCGCCCGGCCGCCAGCCCGGAGATCGTGAGCACGTCCTGGCCGCTGGCCACGGCGGTGGCCCCCGCGTTCTCCAGCACCGCCGTCGCCTGCGGCCGGGCGGACGTGCGCAGCGTCACCCGGTCCCCGGACGCGGCCGCCAGCAGGCTCGCCACCGTGGTGTCGGCGATGACCTTGCCGCGGCCCACGACCACGAGGTGATCGGCGGTGTCCTGAAGTTCGCTCATGAGATGGCTCGACACCAGCACCGCCCGGCCGCCCGCGGCCAGCGAGCGCAGGAACCCGCGCATCCAGACGATGCCCTCCGGGTCCATCCCGTTGAACGGCTCGTCCAGCATGATCGCGGCCGGGTTGCCCAGCATCGCGGCGGCGATGCCCAGCCGCTGCCGCATGCCGAGCGAGTAGCCGCCCGCCCGCCTCCTGGCCACGCCCTGCAGGCCAGCCTGCTCGATGACCTCGTCCACCCGCCTGGCGTCCAGGCCCTGCGAGTGCGCGAGCCAGAGCAGGTGGTTGCGGGCGGACCGGCTCGGCTGCAGGGCCCCCGCGTCGAGCAGTGATCCGATCACCCGCATCGGCTGCCGCAGGCTCGCGTATGGCGTGCCGCCGACCGTCGCCGTGCCCTCATCGGCCGCATCCAGGCCGAGGATGACCCGCATCGTGGTCGACTTCCCGGCCCCGTTCGGGCCGACGAAGCCGGTCACCTGGCCGGGCTGGACGGTGAACGACATGCCGTCCAGCGCCAGGGTCGGGCCGAACCGCTTCCGCAGTCCGGCCACTTCGATCGTGGCTTGCATGTCCCTTCCTTCTGTGGTTCGGGGTGGAATTTGCCGTGACCCGGTTCTACGGGAAGGGCCATAACATGGGCCGCACGCACGCTGTTATCCCGTTGTTAGGCCCGGCAGGGCATGCTGGAGTGCGATGGCAGGGCCGAAGCCCCTGATCAGGGCATTGCCGGCGGGAGGGAGAGGCGTATGCGGGCGCAGCGCCTGCCCGTGCTGCCGGCCAGGCTGCGGTTGCCCGGCCGTACCGTGCGGGTACGGCTGACCGTCCTGTACGGGATCTTGTTCTTCGTATCCGGCGCGGTGCTGCTGGCGATCGCCAGCGGCGTCACCGTGGCGCGCTCGTCGGTCAGCGAAGCCGTCCCGGCCCCGAATCAGGCGCTATCCGGTTCCGCGCTGGCCCAGGCCCAGGCCCGCATCCGGATGCTGCAGGCCCAGCTCCAGAAGCTGCAGTCGCACCCGGCCAGCCAGCCGGGCCAGGACAAGCTCACGCAGCCAGCTGGTGATCGCCTCGCTGATCGCCCTGGCCATCATGACCGTGATATCGGTCGCGCTCGGCTGGCTGGTGGCCGGGCGGGCGCTGCGGCCGGTCCGGGAGATGACCGCGGCGGCCCAGCGCATCTCCGAGGACAGCCTGCACGAGCGGCTCGGCGTGCACGGCCCGAAGGACGAGCTCAAGGAACTCGGTGACACCATCGACGGCCTGCTGGAGCGGCTCGAGGTCGCCTTCAACGCCCAGCGCCGGTTCGCCGCCAACGCCTCGCACGAGCTGCGTACCCCGCTGACCACGATGCGGGCGGCCATCGACGTGGCGCTGGCCAAGCCCGAGCCCGCTCCGCCGCAGACGGTCGCGCTGGCAGGGCGGCTGCGCACCGAGCTTGACCGGATCGAGACGCTGCTGGAGGCGTTCCTCGTGCTGGCCCGGGCCCAGCACCGGTCGATGCCTGGCCAGGCCGTCCTGCCGCTCGACTACATCGTCGGCTCCGCGCTGGCCGATCAGGCCGCCGCCATCAGGGCCATGGATCTCACCGTCCGGGACACCAGCGGCCAGGGCGGCGCCTGGGTGGCCGGAAGCCAGGCTCTGCTGAGCCGCATGGTGGAGAACGTGATCGACAACGCGGTCTGCCACAACACCCCGGGCGGCTGGATCGCCATCAGGACCGGGGCCCGCGGCGCAGAAGCCCGGCTGGTCGTCGAGAACGGGGGCCAGATCCTCGACCAGCAGCAGGTAGCCGAGCTCTCCCAGCCGTTCCGGCGGCTGGAGGCGGACCGGATCGGCACGGACAAAGGCTCGGGCCTCGGCCTGTCCATAGTCGCGGCGATCGCGGAGGCCCATGGCGGCACGCTGGACCTGCGGGCCAGGCCGGGCGGCGGGCTGCGCGTCTGCGTCGGCCTGCCCGCGGCCGCGGCGACCACGCCGGCAGCCGTCCCGGCGGGAGCGCAGGCATGAGGGTGCTGGTCGTCGAGGACTCGCGGTCGCTGGCCGACGTGCTGGTGGAGGGCCTGCGCGATCAGGGCATGGCCGTGGACGCCGCGCACGACGGGCTAGCGGCCGCCGCGAAGATCGACCTCAACTCCTACGACGTCGTCGTGCTCGACCGCGACCTGCCCGGCATCCACGGCGACGCCCTGTGCCAGATGATCACCGACCGCGACGACCGGGCGATGGTCCTCATGCTGACCGCGGCCGGGGCGCCCGGCGACCGGGTGACCGGCCTGGGCCTCGGCGCCGACGACTACCTGGGCAAGCCGTTCCACTTCCCCGAGCTTGTCCTCCGGGTCCGGGCGCTGGCCCGCCGGCAGCCATCCGCCCGGGCCCGGACGCTGCGCGCCGCCGGGATCGCGCTCGATCCGATGCGGCGGACCGTGACACGGGACGGGCGGCAGCTCGACCTGTCGGTCAAGGAGTTCGGCGTGCTGGAGGCGCTGCTTGCCGCCTCGCCTGCGTTCCTGCGTGCCGAGGATCTGCTCGAGCAGGTCTGGGACGAGCAGGCTGACCCGTTTACCAACACCGTGACGGTGACGATCGGCCGGTTGCGCCGCAAGCTCGGCGACCCGCCCGTGATCGCGACCAGGCCCGGCGTCGGCTACCGCATCTGCGATCAGCAGGCCTGACGGGCCGAGGTAAAGAAGCCGTGCCGATGGCCTTGTCCGCTGGTGTGGCGCGCATCACAATGCGTTGCGGGAGGAAGTTCCCCGGCCCCGCGGGCGAATAGCCGTGCGGGAAGTGGCTACGCCGAGCCGTTTGAATGCGGAAGTGAGAGGAGGTTGCGAGGATGCCTGCCGCAGACGGAGTCCGCGACCGGGGAGGCGCTCACGGTGGCCCGTTCCGCCGGGTACTGGTCGCCTGGGACGGCTCCCCGGACTCGGTGGCCGCGCTCAGGATGGCCGCGGCCATCGTCGGCGATGGGCCAGGCCACGTGGTCGCGCTCGCCGTCCTGCCCGCGTCCGCCCCCGCGGAAGCGTGGGCAGACCGTGCTGGCGAGGAGCCAGAAGACAGGCGGTGGGTGAGGGAGGGCTTCGTCCGGGCGCGCGACTCTATCGCGGCAGCCTCACGGGCCCAGATCGACCTGCATGTCGAGGAAGGCCGTCATGCCGCCCAGTCGCTGTGCGCCTATGCGGCTGAGCATGTCTTCGACCTGCTGGTCCTCGGCCGTCACGGCGATGGCGGCATGCTCCATCCCCGGGTCGGCCGCGTCGCTAAGGCGGCGGCCGTGGCCAGCACCGTCCCCGTGCTGCTGGTCAGCGCGCGCTGAATTCACGCCAGCGCGACCACCACGGCGATCACGGCGATGAGGGCGATCAGCATGTAGGCCAGGTAGGCGTCCAGCCGGCCGGACTGGATCCGCTTAGCGGCCCGCACCAGCATCATCAGTGGCTGAACCAGGGGCCGGTAGACGTAGGTCTCCACCACCTCGATGACGTCAGCGCTGTAGCCGAGGTACGCCCCGTCAGCGACTGCGGAACTGCCCGCGGGCGTGCCGCCTGGACCGGCACCGCCCGGCGCACTGGCAGGTTCCTCGTACTCAGGGCCGAGCGTGCGGACTTCAGCCCGGGTGTGCAGCACGGCCGCCAGCACCCGGCGGGCCGGGTTGGCGAACCCGTATGCGGTGTAGCAGTCCGCGCCCTCGACCCCGGCGGTGGCCGAGCGCCAGGCGGGCACCCGCCGGACCCGGGTCATCCGGGTCCCGGAGACCAGCCGGGTGAAGATCACCACGACGGCCAGCAGGCTGGGCATGGCGATCCACAGCCAGGATGGGGAGAGGATGGAGAACCCGTCGAAGACGGGCTGCACCACCCAGGGCGACTTCAGTGCGGCGCGCGTGACCGCGGACGGCACCACGGGGGACAGCCCGGCCGCGATCACCCGGATGACCAGGGGAAGCAGCGCCGCGGTCGCGAGGCAGCCCGCGGCCAGGATCACCAGGCCGGCCCGGCCCAGCCACCCGTAGTCCCGCCGGCCCCCGGCCCGGTCACCCGCTCCCGCGGAGGTGCCCTCACGCCGGGACGGGCGCCAGCCCAGGACGACGAAGCCGACGAGCCGGACGAACGTGACCCCGGCGAATCCGGCGGTGAGCGCGACCGCCGCGCCGGCCAGCGCGAGGACCAGCCGGTAGCCGAGCCCCGGTACCCGGAACTGCTGCATCAGCGATTCGAGCAGGAACCACTCCGAGGCGAACCCGGCGGTCAGCGGCAGCCCGGCCAGCGTCAGCGAGCCGATGGCCAGCCCGGTCCCGCTCCACGGCAGCCGCCGGGCCGTGCCATGGAGCGCATCCAGGTCGCTGGTCCCGGATCCCGACTCGATCATCGCGCTGCTGGTGAACAGCAGCGACTTGGCCGCCGTGTGGGCCACGACCTGCAGGGTCGCGGCCAGCAGGCCGGCCGCGACCAGCCGCCGGTCGTGGACGGCCGCGCCGACCAGGGCGACGCCGAACCCGGCCAGGATCAGGCCCGCGTTCTCGACGCTGGAGTAGGCGATGACCCGCTGCAGGCCCTGCTGCACCGCGGCGTGCGCGATGCCGAGCAGCGCGGTCATCGCGGCCAGGACCAGCACCGTCCCGGTCAGCCAGGCAGGCGCGCCGCCGAACAGCCCGAGGCTGCGCCACAGGCCGTAGAACCCGACGTTGACCGCGACCCCGGCCATGATCGCGCGGGCCGGCCCGGGCGCGGCGGGATACCCCCGCGGCATCCACACCTGGAACGGGACCAGGCCTACCTTGACGGCGAACCCGGTGAACAGCAGCGCCTCGGCGGCGTCCCGCGCGGCGCCGCCGGGCACGCGGGTGAACGACGCCAGGCTCAGCGAGTGCGAGCGGGCCGCCAGCAGCAGCAGGCCGAGCAGCAGGGCGGCGCCGCTGACCCGGCCGAAGACCAGGGTGATGAACGCGCCCTGCGGGCGGCCGCGCCGGCCCCGCTCGAAGCCGGCCAGCAGGTAGAACGCGACGGTGAGCGTCTCCCACGCGAACAGCACGGTGAAGGCGTCCGTGGCGGTCATGATCACGGCTACGGCACCGAGAGTGAGCGCGTAGCTCGCGCCCATTCCCCGGCGGCCGGCCAGCGTGCGCCCGGCCCCCGCACCGGGTGCGCCGTCCCGGCCCGCCGGGGCAGGCCGGGACGACCAGTTCGCGAAGGCCAGGGACACGCCGGCCGCGGCCACGAACGAGATGAGCAGGAAGAGGCCGGAGAGCCGGTCGGCGGCCAGGCCGCGGGTTTGCATGCTCAGCGGGCCCGACCCGAGCCAGCCGCTGACCGCCAGCCGGACCGGCTGTCCCGCGATGGCGCCGGCACCGGCCGCCGCGAGGCACCCCGACCCGGCCGCGCCCAGCAGGTAGGGCACGCTCATCAGGGCCGGCCAGCGCGCACCGGCCGCCAGGTCCACGGCCGCGGCGGCGGCCAGCAGGATCAGCCCGGCCGCGAACAGCCCGCTCACCGTGGGCTGCCGTTGGGTGCGGGCCCATCGGTCCCGGGCAGCCGGCCGAGCACGAGCAGCAGCGCGTGCAGGATGCTGAACGGGCTGGGCGGTGACCCGGGCAGCCACGCGTCCACATCCACCGCCTCGCCGACCCCGCCCGCGGTGGCGTAGGAGGGGCTGATCAGCCCGCCGCTGACCGCGTCGGTGCCGACCGCGATGACCAGCTTGGGGCCGGGCATGCCGTCGAAGGTGCGGCGCAGCGGCTCGGTCATGCCGCGCGCGCCGGCCCCGGTGACCAGGAGCACGTCGGCATGCCGCGGGCTCGCGGTGATGAAGATGCCGAGCCGGTGCACGTCGTAGACCGGTCCGAGCAGCGCCTGGATCTCCTGTTCCTCAGCCCCGTCGGACCCCGCGTCAACATGACGCAGGTGCACCGACCGGCGCAGCGCCGCAGTCCTGCGCCGCAAGCCGTCGCGGATCGCGGCCAGGTTGCCGGGTGTCTCCGGGAGCTGCGGCACGACGAGCCCCCCGCGGGCCAGGGCAGCGGCACCGGGTCCTCCTGACCAGCCGAACACGTCGGGCCTCGCGGCGACGCAGCGCCCGCACAGGATGCACCTGCCCTGGTCCAGCCGGACCCCGGTGCCTGGCTGGACACTGATCGCCCCGGTCGGGCAGAGCGCGTCCAGCCCGTCCGCCGCCGGCCGCGGCGGGGGTGCCGAGGACGGTGGCCGGGCCGCGCCAGCCGCTCGCGTACGGGTCGGGCCGGGCGGGCCAGCGGGTGGTGACCACCCCGTTGCGGAGGCCGCGCAGCACCCAGGGACTCATGGTTCCAGCTCCCGCGTCACAGGGCGACCCCCGCGACCGAAAGGCCGAAGCTGGCCTCGATGAACGGGAAGTCGGTGAGGATGTCCCCGGCGAACACCTCGTGGAACAGGATGAGGTTGTGGAAGGAGGCCGACCGGGGGTGGCACCGGGTGATCCGCCCGTCCTCGACCCGCAGGTCGTACAGCACCTCACCCTGCGGGGCCTCGGCCCAGCCCACGGCCCGCCCGCCGGTCACCGCGCAGTCCGCGCGCAGCCCGGTCCCGGCGCCCGCCATGGGCTCAGCGCCGGCCACGCCGCGGGCGTCGGCCAGTTCCTCCGCCGCCTCCCTGAGCAGGCGCATCGCCCCGGACACCTCGTCCCACCGGACGCGGAGCCGGTCCAGGGCGTCACCGCCGTCATGAGGCAGGCGCTCGGGCAGGCTCAGCGCGGCGTAACCGTCGTACGGGCGGGCGCGGCGGTCGTCGTCGTCGTAGCCCGAGGCCCGGCCGACCGGGCCGAGCGCGCCATGCTCGCGGGCCCGCTGCGGCCGCAGCGGGCCGGTGCGGCGCAGCCGGTCCAGGAACGACGACGTGCCCATGAGCGCCGCGACGTCCCCGCGGATCGCCCGCTCCAGCCGGGCCAGCCCAGCCAGCAGGTCAGCCGGGCCGATCCGGGGCGGCGCGGCAACACCGCCGGGGACCACCACCCCGCGGCCGAAGCGGCTGCCGCACATCTGGCTGACCAGCCGCAGCACCGCTTCCTTGTGCAGCGCAAACCGGGCGGTGGCCACCGCGAGGCCCGCGGCGTCGGACAGCCGCATGGCCACATCGAGGTGGCCGGCGAGCCGTTCCAGCTCGGCGTGCAGCACCCGGATCAGCGCCGCCGCCCAGGGCACCGCGACATCGGCTATCCGCTCGACCGCGTGGCAGTAGGCCAGGGCATGCGCGACCGACGCGACCCCTTCGGTGCGCTCCGCGAGCAGCACCCCGTCCGCACAGGTCATCCCCTCGAACCGTTTCTCGATGCCCCGGTGCTTGTAGTAGACCCGCATGTTCAGGTGCGGGATGTCCTCGCCGGGCGTCTCCACCAGGTACTCGATGGACTCCATGACGCCGGAGCGGACCGGGCCGTGCGGGATCGTGAACAACCCCGGACCCAGCACGTGGCGGGGCAGCGAGTGCTCGTCGGGCTCGATGACCTGCGGGCCGCCCGGTGCGCCGGGCCGGGGCCGCGGGGCGCCGCGATCGTGCTGCGGCAAGACCAGGGGGGCCAGCCTCGGGTGGCCCTCCGGGGTGATCCCGAACAGGTCATGGATCAGGCGTTCATACCAGAACGCGGCCTCCAGCCGGGGAGTCAGCGCCGGGTAGGAGTCAGCCCCGGCGGGCAGCCGCGCCTCCCGGGTCACGAGGCCCGCGGGCCCGGCCAGGTGAGCGGACAGCAGCACGCCGTCTGGCCGCTGGGTAGCCATCAGCCCGGCGAAGCGGTGGCCCGCGGTGACGTCCCGGGTAACGTCATCCCACAGGGCGCTCACGCTGGCGGCAGGCCTGATCCAGGCGCCGCCCGGGGCGAGGCCGGCGCCGGCGGCCTGGTCCCCGGTCACGAGGTCCCGCCTAGCTGGGCCACCGCGCGGGCCAGCAGCCCGGTCAGCTCACCGGGCGGGTGCAGGCCGAGCACCAGCAGGCCACCAGGCCTGCCGCGACCGGCACGACCATCCAGGCGCTCGGCTCGCCCCGGGACAGCGCCGGGCCGGCCTCCGGGCCGGGCTGGCCGCGCGGCGGGGACAGCATCATCTGGTTGGTGGCCAGCGTGAGGCCCAGGAACGCCACCGTCACCAGCACGACCAGGATGACCGCGGGCAGCGTTGGCGCCCGCGGCGAGCCCGCCGCGGACGATCTCGAACTCGCTGCGGAAGATCCCGAAGGGCGGCATCGCGCACAAGCGCCAGGATGGCGGCGAGGAACAGCGGCCCGCTCCATGGCAGCAGGTCCAGGCCGCCCCGGACGTGGGAGATCTGCTTGCTGCCGAACTTGCGCAGCAGCACGCCGGACCCCATGAACGCGTTCCCCTTGGCCGCCGCGTGCGCGAGGACGTGCAGCAGGACCCCGGCCAGCGCGATCGGGGCGCCGAAGCTGACGCCGATGGCCAGGATGCCCATGTGCTCCATGCTGGAGTAGGCCAGCAGCCGCTTGTAGTCCCGCTGGTCGAGCAGGTACAGCGCGGCCAGCAGCAGCGTGGCCACGCCGAACACGAGCAGCACATCCCGGGGGAAACGCGGCCCGAGCGCGGCCTCGGCGACCTGGTAGTAGCGCAGGATCGCGTAGAAGCTCACCGCCAGCAGCGACCCGGACAGCAGCGCGGACACCGGCGTGGGCGCCTCGGAGTGCGCGTCTGGCAGCCAGGTGTGCACGGGGAACAGGCCCACCTTGGTGCCGAAGCCGAGCACGGCGAGCACGAACGCGATCCGCACCGGGGTGACGGCCAGGCGGTGAGCCGCCTGCAGCAGGGGAGCGAACGCCATGCTGTAGTGCGTCCCGAGCACCTGCTCCCCGGCGTAGTACATGAAGATGGTGCCGAGCAGCGCGATGCTCAGCCCGGCCGAGGCGATCAGGATGTACTTCCAGGCCGCCTCGGCCGCACCGTCGGTGCCCTCGATGGCGACCAGCAGGGCCGAGATCACCGTGGTCACCTCGACCGCGACCCAGAGCAGGGCCAGGTTGCTCATCAGCGGGGCGGCGAGCATGGACCACGCGAACAGGTTCAGCCCGAGGGAGAACCGCCGGGTGTAGCGGGGGGAGACCGTCATGGCCGTGACCGCCGCGCAGGTAGCCGATGCAGTAGATGGCCACGGTCGCGTACAGGAAGCTGGTGGCGAGCAGGAACACCACGCTGAGCGCGTCAACCCGGATGAACCCGAAGTAGCTGTCCCGCCCGCCGGGAGGCGTCCGGGATCAGCGCCAGGACCAGGCCGAAGCTGGCCACCCCGGCCACTGCGGTGATGGCCTGGCCGGCCCGGGGCGGTGCGGCGGACTGAGGCCAGCCCGGCCAGGAACGGGATGATCAGCAGGAGCAGGGCAACGGCGCTCACGGCTCACCCGCGCAGTCTGGTCAGGTCGGCGGTGGACAGCGACCGGGCCCGGCCGTGATGCATCCGGATCAGCAGGCCGAAGACGACCACGGCGAGCAGCAGGTCGAACAGCAGGGCCACCTCGAGGATGAGCGGCAGGCTGGCGGCTACCACCAGGGCGGCCAGCGAGATCCCGTTCTCCAGCGAGAACAGGCCGATCGCCTGGGACACCACGTCCCTGCGGTGGATCATCAGGACGAACGCCACCAGCACCACCGCGATCGAGACGGACAGCGCGGTGATGGGCGCGGCGTTGCTGCGGATGCCGAGCCTGCTGGCGGCGAAGAACCCGAACGCCGCGACCGCGATGGCCAGCAGAACGGTGCTGGCCACGCCGAGGCCCCCGCTGCCCGCGACGTCGGCGCCGCCGGCCGGCGCGCCCACCGGGTCGGTTTCGCGCAGCAGCCTGCGCAGCAGCAGCGGGATCACGATCACCTTGAGCGCGACGGTGAGCGCGGCCAGGATGTACAGGTCGGGGATGTGCCGGGCGGCGGCCACGACGATCGCGAGCACGGCGATCAGCGCGGACTGGGCCATGTACAGCCGGATGTGGTCGCGCAGCAGGGCCTGGCGGAGCATGCCGAACTCGGCCAGCAAGATCAGGACCGCGATGACGTTCGCGCTCCCGGTGATACACGCCCGGGGCCTGCGTGGGCAGCGCCTGGGCGAGCAGCGACGGCGCGGGCTGCATCAGCCACCCCCGAGGTAGAGCGTGAAAACGCCGAGCACGGCCAGCAGGAACGCGGCCGACACGAACTCCGTGATCTTGAACAGGCGCAGCTTGGCGAAGGAGTTGTCGATGACCGCGACGGCCACGCCCAGCGCGGACGCCTTGGCCAGCAGCGCCACGATGGCCAGCAGCACCGCGCCCGGCCCGGGCGCTGGCCGCCAGGCCCCACGGCGCGACGAACACGTTGATGAGGATCGTGTAGAGGATCAGCTGCTTGGCGGCTGACCCCCAGCGCAGCAGGGCGAAGTACGGGCCGGAGTGCTCGAACGGCCGGGCTTCCTCGATCATCCCGAACTCGTTGGTGCCCGTGTGCGTCTCCACCGGGATGCGGCCGGTCTCCGACAGGATGACCATGAACAGCGCGGCCGCGGCGAGCGCGTGGGCCGGCCGGATGATCTGGCTGGCCGAGGAGCGGACCGTGGCCGCCAGCGCGTACGGCAGGTCGGTGCCGGTGATGAGGCCGACCGTGAACACGACGAACAGCACCACCGGCTCGGTGATCGCGGAGAACGTCTTGGCCCGGCTCGCCCCCAGCTGCGCGTACGGGCTGGAGGTGTCCGACGCGGCCACCGCGACCAGGAAGCTGGCCAGCGACAGGATGAACCCTCCGCCGAGGATGTCACCCATGTAACCGAGTGGCAGCCCGTACGTGGTCAGCACGGGGATCAGCAACGGGACCGTCAGGTAACACGTGAACGCCGCGAGGGGGGCCGCCAGGAACACCCAGCTGGCCCCCTCCGGGGCGAGCGCTTCCTTGCGGAACAGCTTGGCCAGGTCGTAATACGGCTGCAGGACCCTTGGGCCGCGGCGGCCCTGGAGCCGCGCCTCGGCCTTGGCGATGACACCCGAGATCCCGGGCGAGCCCAGGGCGATGGTCAGGACCTGGAACACCTGGATGACCGGGACTGGCAGGGCCGCATTCACTCCGCGGCCCCCGTATGGTGGCCGGCGGGCTCCGGCGTGTCGTCGTCAGTCATGGCCGGCTCCTTACCACCGCTCTGAACACTGTGGTAGAAGCCATCAGCAGGACAGCCGCCCCGCGGTTACGGCGAGCTTCATCGCCTGCTGAGCATTGTGGCCGATGAAATCCCTGCCCGCAAACCGCTGGCCGGCACGCCCGGCGCGCTAACGGCAGTGGGGGCCGATGCGGACCTCGTCGCCGGCCTGGACCCGGCCGGGGCTGATGACCCTGGCGTAGACGCCGGCGCAGGTCTGCAGGCCGAAGCCTTCGACGGGGATGCGGTTGCTGCGGGCCAGGGCGCGCAGGATCTGCGGATTACCGGGGTCCTGGCCGTGGGCGAGCGTCGGCACGGCACACCGCGGAGTGGGCAGGAAAACCTCCAGGCGGACCTGGCCGCCAATGGCCAGCTGCCGGCCTACCCAGTCGTTCTCGGCGTAGCCGCTCAGCCCGGGGGCCGCCACGATCAGGTTAGGCCGGAACACCCGGGGACGGGGGGCCGCGCCGGCCGCGCTGGTGACGGCGGTCAAGGTTGCCGTGGTGATGAGATGGACGGGGGCGTAGTCCACGAAGCTGTCACCCGGCGCCTGCTGCGACAGCTCCAGTGACTCGAAAGCTACCTCGGCGCGGAGGCCGTGGGCGAGTACTTCCTCGGGCACCGCCCGGTCGATCCCGGAACCGGCTTCGCGCCCCCGGCGCAACGCCACCGGCCGCCCGGCGAACCTGGACAGCACCTCATCGGTACCCGGCCCGCCCGCCCGCACCACCCTGCCGTCCGGCAGGGTGATAGTGACCGCGCCGGCGGGTTCCGCCCGGCCGGCGTCTGCGTGATACTCAGCCCGCAACTGCAGCAGGGACCGCCACAGGCGGGGCTGCTTGGCACTGGCGACTTTGCCGGTCTGCAGGTCGACCAGGGCCCAGCCGCGGTCAGCATCCAGGCCGGATGCACGCACGTCCGCCTGCTCGATGCGGGTGCCCAGCATGGACTTGACCGGGTAACGGAACACCGCTTCGACTCTGGGCACGTCCTTCACGGTACTGTCCCGCGCATGGCCGTTCACGTGCCGGTCCGTGCGTTCGTGCCGCCGCCGGCCGGGGCTGCCAGGATGGTGGCGTGGAGATTCTGGGCAGCCGTATCCTGCTGCGCCCCGCCGACCTCGGCCGGAGCAGGCATTTCTACCAGGATGTGCTGAGATTGGCGGTCTACCGGGAGTTCGGTCCGCCGGCCGATCCGGGGATGGTCTTCTTTCTCGGCTCCGGGTTCCTGGAGGTCTCCGGGCATTCCGCTGGCGCCGCCGGCCAGTCGGTGATGCTCTGGCTCCAGGTGCGCGACGTTAACGCCGAGCACATGCGGCTGGCTGAGGCCGGCGTCCGCATTGTGCGTGAGCCGGTGACCGAGCCCTGGGGACTGACCGAGATGTGGATCGAGGACCCCGACGGCGTCCGGATCGTCATCGTCGAGGTCCCCGCCGGTCACCCGCTGCGCCGCGATCCCCGGTCCTCCCCGCCCACCTGACCACCGTGGATGCCTCGATCCCATGACAGTGCGCTCGCCGCGGCCTGTGAGCTCAGCCGGCGGCGGCGCCGAACCACCGGGGCAGCCGGCTGAGCAGATCCTGCTGATCTTCACCGGCCCACGCCACGTGGCCATCGGGCCGCAGCAGCACCGCGGGCACGTCCAGTTCCTCGCTGACGTCGACCACGTGGTCAACCCGGTCCGCCCAGCCCGCCACCGAAAGCCGGCCGGTCTGGTCGAGCAGCAGCCCGCGGCCGCCGTGCATCAGCCCGTAGAGGTGCCCCTGCTTCAGTCCCACGTCCCGCAGCCGCCGGCCCACCAGTTCGTGCCCCCCGCCGAAGTCGTAGCGGACCCCGATCGCAGTGATCTTCTCGATCAGGTACCGGTTCACGTCCTCGAAGTCCATCAGGTCCGACACCAGCCGGCGCACTGCCTGGGGACCCGGCTCGAGGGACAGCAGCTCCATCTGGGCGCGGGTGTTGTCCAGCACGTCGGCGGCCACCGGGTGCCGTTCGGTGTGGTAGCTGTCCAGCAGCCCGTCCGGTGCCCAGCCGCTGACCTCGGCGGCCAGTTTCCAGCCCAGGTTGAACGCGTCCTGGATGCCCAGGTTGAGTCCCTGCCCGCCGGTCGGCGGGTGGATGTGCGCCGCGTCGCCGGCCAGCAGGACCCGGCCGGTCCGGTAGCGCTCGGCCAGCCGGGTGGCGTCGCCGAAGCGCGACAGCCAGCGCGGTGAGTGCACGCCGAAGTCGGTGCCGGCGAGCTTCCGCACCTGCCGCTTCAGGTCGTCCAGGGTCGGCGGGATCGTGCGGTCCCCGGCCACCCCGTCGGCGGGCACGACGAGGCGGTACACCCCGTCCCCGAGGGGCACGGCGCCGAACCGCTTCTGGGTCTGGCGGACTTCGGCTGCCACGGCGTTCAGCGTGTCCGGCGAGACGGTCACCTCAACCTCCCCCAGCAGGGTCTCGACCCTGGTGGGCTCCCCGGGGAAGCCGACGCCGAGCAGCTCGCGGACCGTGCTGCGGCCGCCGTCGCAGCCGACGAGGTAGCGCGAGCGCAGCTGCGTGCCGTCGGCCAGCCCCGCGGTCACCCCGTGGTCGTCCTGGCTCAGCCCGGCCAGCTCGCAGCCGCGCCGGATCTCGGCGCCGAGCTCGGTGGCGCGCTCGGCCAGCAGGCGATCGGTGGTGGTCTGCGGGATGCCGAGGACATACGGATGTGCGGTGTCCAGCCGGTCCGGCGCCGGCTTGCTGATGGCGGCGAAGAAACCACCGACCGGGTACTTCTGGCCGAGCGCGAGGAACCGCTCCAGCAGGCCGCGCTGGTCCATCACCTCGATACTGCGCGCGTGCAGGCCGAGCGAGCGGACAATCCTGGTCGGCTCCGCGTCCTTGTCCAGCACGAGCGCGCGCACGCCGTGCAGTCGCAGCTCGGCGGCGAGCATCAAGCCGGTCGGTCCGCCGCCGACCACGATCACGTCAATCATGAAGCCCCCATTCGGCAAGGTTGCATTCCGGCTGGCTGCTCCGCGCAGAGATTCTGCATCACGACCCGGGGCTTGCCGCAAGGCCCCCCGTGCGCTATACGTTGAAAGTGGCAGGGAGCAGGTGCTCTCCTTGCCTTTTCCTTGTCCTTTGCGGACCCTCTTCCAGCCTGGCCGGCCGCCGGAGCCGCCGCGCCGCGGACGGGCCGCGTATGAGAGTGCTGATTGCGACTGGCCGATCTGACCCGCTCGTGGCTCTCGGTGAGGCCGAGCCGCCTCGCGCGCTGCCGGGCGGCGCGGATCTCGCCATCCTGGCCCGCCTGGCCGCCGCCGGGTGCCTGCACCCGGAAATCGGCCGCGTCGCCGGGCCAGTTCGCCGTCTTGACGTCGCTGCCGGAGCTGGCCCGGCGGCTCCGCCGCGGCCGTCTCCGGCCAGTAGCATCGGCCGGGTGGGCACGCTGGCACAGGTCTGGCGAATCCGCGGCCGCGCGGCCGAGATCTCGGTCCTGGGTGAGGCCCTGGACCGGGTGGCGTCAGGCCGCCACGCCGTCGTGCTGCTCGAGGGCGAGGCGGGGATCGGCAAGACGCGGCTGCTGGATGCGGCGCTGCAGGACGCGCGAGGCCGGGGCATGCAGGTGGCCGCGGGCTGCGGCGAAGAGCTGGAGCGCACCCGCCCGTTCGGCCTGGTAGCCGACGCGTTCGGCTGCGTCCGGCGGTCACCGGATCCGCGGCGGGCAGCCATCTGCGGGCTGCTGGCGGCCGGAGGCAGCGGCGAGCATAACCCGATCACGGTAACCAGCGACCCCGGCCTGCGCTTCCGGGCGGTGGACGCGTTCGCGGACCTGGCGGAGGAGCTGGCGTTGCCGGGGCCGCTCGTGATCGGCGCCGATGACCTGCAGTGGGCCGACGCGTCCAGCCTGCTGACACTGGGCGCGCTGAGCAGGCGGGCCGCGTATCTCCCCGTGGGCCTCATCGCGTGCTTCCGGCCGTCGCCGCGCCCGCCGGACCTGGACCGGCTGGCGGCCGCGCTGGCCGCTGCCGGAGCACGGCACCTGGTCCTGGGCGGGCTCCCCGAGCAGGCCGTCACGGAGCTGGTGGCCGAGGCGGTGGCCGCGGTACCGGGGCCGGGCCTGCTGGCCCGGACGGCCGGGGCAGCAGGCAATCCGCTGTTCGTGACCGAGCTGGTGGCGGCGCTGGCCCAGGAGGGGGCGATCGAGACCGCCGGAGGGCAGGCCGATGTGGCGGGCATGACCTTGCCGCCGACGCTGCGGCTCACCACCTTGCGCCGTCTCAGTTTCCTGCCCGGTGACACCCTGCAGACTCTCCAGGCGGCCTCGATCCTGGGTTCCAGCTTCAGCGTCACTGACCTGTCCGCGACGATGGCCCGGCCCGCGCTGGAGCTGTCCCGGATGCTGGCTGAAGGCATCAGGGGGCGGGTCCTGGCCGAGGACGGTGACCGGCTCAGGTTCCGCCACGACCTGATCCGTGACGCCATCTACGAGGACCTGCCCCTCAGCGTCCGCCGTGGGCTGCACCGCGAAGCCGGGCAACGGCTGGCCCGGATCGGGGCGGCGTCCTCGCAGGTGGCCGAGCACCTGGCCCGCGGGGCCGGGCTTGGGGACACCGAGGCCATCGAGTGGCTGACCAGAGCCGCCCGGGAAGCCGCGGCAACATCGCCGGACGTGGCCGCTGACCTGATAGAACGGGCAGCCGCGCTGATGCCGTCGGCCGATCCGGGCCGCGATGAGCTGATCGCCGAGCGGGCCAGCAGCCTGATGCTGGCCGGGCGGATCGCCGACGCCGAAGCCGCCTGCCGCCTCGTGCTCGGCCGGGACCATATCCCCTCGGTGACAGGCCCCCTCCGGATCTGCCTCGGACAGGTCCTGCTGGCCCAGGGACGGGTGGATGACGCGCTCGGCGAGCTGGAGCGCGCGGCCGGCTCGCCGGTGCTCACCGACGCCGGCCGGCCCGCGGCCCGGGCCTGGGCTGCCCACGCCCGCCTGTGGCTGGGAGATCTCGACGGCGCCGCGGCCGCAGCGGAACAGGCGCGGCAGGCCGCGGTATCGGCCGGGGATCACCTGTCCGTCAGCGTGGCCATGACCACGCTGGCCCGGATCTCGGAATTCGGCGGTCACCTCCGGGACGCACTGCAGATCATCGACGAAGCCGTGCGCCTGGCCGACCTGAGCCCGGGCCGGCTGGGACACCGCTACCCCGTCTGCATGACCAGGGGGCACATCCTGATCGAGCTGGACCGGCTCGGTGAGGCCAGATCGGCGCTCGGCACCGGCAGGCGGATCAGCGAGGAACTCGGCGTCCGCTGGCCCCTGCCTACCTATCAGGTGTTCCTGGCCTTCGAGCGTTTCATCGCGGGGGAGTGGGACGATGCCATCGCCGAGCTCGAGGCGAGCCTGGAACTGGCGGACGAGATCGGCGAGACCTACAGCCGCGGATACGCGTATGGCGTGCTGTCCCTGATCAGCCTGCACCGCAACGACCTCAGCCGCGCCCAGGAAACCGCCAGTGCCGCCGCCCGGGATCTGGCCGGCTGGAGTCCCGGGTACCGCACGAGCTGGGCCGCGTGGCCGCATGCTCTCATCCTGGAAGCTGACGGGGAGCCTGGCCGGGCGCTGGCGGGACTGGCCGGCAACTGGGACCGGTGCACCAGTGCCGGGCTGGCGCTGGAATACCCGGCAGTCGGGGCAGATCTCATCCGGCTCGCGCTGACCGCGGATGACCTGGCCCGGGCGAGGGACACCTCGGCCCTGGTCACCGAGCTCGCGGCGGGGAACGACCTGCCCTGGATGACCGGCGCGGCGCTTCGCTGCCAGGGCCTGGTCGCAGATGATGCCGAGATCCTGGGGGACGCGGCCGCCGCCTACGCGCGCGGGGCGCGCCCGCTCGGGCTCGCGCTGGCCTGCGAGGACGCGGGCACCGCCTTCACGCGCCAGGGCCACCTGGATCGCGGCCGGCCGCTCATCGACCAGGCGATCGGCATCTACGAGCGACTCGGCGCCACGCGCGATCTTGCCCGCGCCGAGGCAGCGCTGCGCGCGGCGGGGCTGCGCCGTGGCCGCCGGGGTGCCCGCGGCCGTCCGCAGGCCGGCTGGCACAGTCTCACCCCAACCGAGCGCACCGTCGCGGGCCTGGTCGCCGAGGGCCTGTCCAATCCCCAGATCGGCGAGCGCATGTACATATCACACCGGACCGTGCAGACACATCTTGCGCACGTCTTCGCCAAGCTGGACATCTCCTCGCGCGCTCAGCTCGCGGCTGAGGTAATCCGGCAGCGAGCCTGACGGGCCGCGCCGGATGCGGCTGGCCGGCCCGGCGCCGCCGCGCCGGTCAGCTCCGCTGTCCCGGGGGGCCTGCCTCCTGCAGCGTTTCCGACCAGCGTCTCGCCCAGGAGTCGAGGGACTCCAGTGCTGGCCCGAGTGCCGCTCCCAGCTCGGTGAGCAGGTAGGCGCCTGCTTCGTCACGGGCCAGCAGGCCTGCGGCCGTGAGTTCTTCCAGCCGCTCGTACAGCACGCTGGACGACATCCGGTCGCACCGGCTGCGCAGCTCTCGCGCCCCGAGCGGCTTATCGCGCAGTTCCCAGAGGATCCGCAGCGCCCAGCGCCGCCCCAGCAGATCCATCGCGGCCATCAGCGGCCGCCCTGTCGCCGATCCCCGGACCGGCTCGCCGGGATGCGGTAGCCGCGCTGCCATGGTTCCCCCTTGCGTTTCGATATCCGAAACAGTATCTTATAAAGTGTTTCGGAATCCGAAACGGCAAAGGAGGATGTGCATGACGCCGCGGATCGATCCCCTCAGCCCGCCGTACCCGCCCCGCATAGCCGAACGCCTCGACGCCATGATGCCGCCGGGCGTGCCGCCGATCCTGCTGTTCCGCACCTTCGCGGCGAACTTTCCCATGACCTCCGCCATGAGCGGCTGGGGCAGTTACGAGCTCAGCAAACGGCTCTCGCTGTCGTTGCGTGACCGCGAGATCGTGATCGACCGGACGTGCGCGAGATGCGGATGTGAGTATGAGTGGGGAGTGCACGTCGCGTTCTTCGCCGGGCGGGCAGGCCTGTCCGGCGAGCAGGTCACCTCCCTCACCCACGGCCGCGCGTCCGATCCGTGCTGGGCCGACGAGCGGGACAGGCTGCTCATCAGGGCGGCCGATGCCCTGCATGACTCCGCCGACATCGGCGAAGACCTCTGGCGCCTGCTAGCCCAGGCACTGAGCGAGGAGCAGCTGCTTGACCTGCTGATGCTCGCGGGCTGGTATCACGCCATCAGCTTCACCGCCAACGGCGCCCGGGTCGGCCTCGAAGACGGCGCGCCGCGCTTCGCTGACGTGCAGAACCCGCAGGTGCACCCGGCGTCCCGGAGCCCGGGCCAGCCAGCTGAGATGGCGCAGCGACATGATTGACCTTGAGTACGAGATGACATTCGCCGAGCGCATCGAGGGACCACTGGGGCCCACCACCGGATCCCCGGCCCGGCTGTGCTGGCAGGTCAGCGAGGCCACCCTCACCGGGCCGCGGATCACCGCCAGCCTGGCGATGCCGGGAACCGACTGGATCCGGATCGACAGCGACGGCATACGCCGCCAGGACCAGCGGGCGCAGTTCCTGGCCGGCGACGGGACCCTGATCCTCATGCGGTACGACGCCGCCGTGATCCGGGGCGATGAGGCGTTCACCCGGGCCCTGGCCAGCGGCCGGGAGACCACGTTCGACGAGCAGTACATGTGCATGACTCCCCAGTTCGACGTGAGCGGCCATGCCTACGACTGGCTCACGCAGACCCTGTTCATCGGCCGCGGGCGGCTCGCCGGGCCGGGGCGGGTCGAATACGAGCTCTACCGGGTCGCCTAGCCAACGCCCCCGGTGACCTGTGCCGCCGCGGCGGCGGCCATGACGGCCGCCGCCGCGGCAGCACGCCCTCAGCCAGTTGGCGGATGTCTGTCAGGCCGCCGTGACCGCACGCTGAGAACACCCCCCCTCACGTGGGTGCGGGTTAGCCGCCGGGCGAGGCGGGCGGGAGTCTGCCTCCGGCCAGGAAGGGGATACGGTGCGGGTGCTTGTTACCGGAGGAAGCGGTGTTCTTGGCCGCGCGTTCCGGCCGCTGGCTGAAGCTGCCGGGCATGACGTGCGGGCGCCCGCCCGCACCGCGCTTGACCTGTACGACCCGCTCACCGTGGCTGCCGCCATGCGCGGCGTGGACGCGGTGTTTCATCTGGCCACGCGCATCCAGCCGCTGGGCAGGATGCAGCAGCCTGAGGCGTGGCGCGAGAACGACCGGCTGCGGGCCGAGGCCTCCGCCATCCTGGTGGAGGCGGCGCTGGCCACCCAGGTCAAGACGTATGTCCAGCCGACCGTCACGTTCGTCTACCCCGCCGGCCTGTATCGGAGGAGACACGGGTGGGGGACGTTGCGGAGATCCTGCGTTCCGCGCTTGCCGCCGAGCAGCAGGCCGCGCGGTTTGCCAGGGCCGGCCGGCGCGGTGTGGTGCTGCGGCTCGGGCTTCTCGACGGCCCGGGCACCGGCAAGGACCATCCGAACCCGGCCCTGGGGGCCACGCTGCACGCTGCGGATGCTGGCCGCGCGCTGCTCGCCGCGCTCGATGTCCCCAGCGGCTTGTACAACGTGTGCCGCGACGCTGAGCGTGTCAGTAATCACCGCTTTTCCGGGATTACCGGCTGGCGTCCCCTGCGATAAGCAGCCCGGCCGCCGCCAGCGGCACTGGCCAGCGGTCGTGTCAGCTGCCGAAGAGCACCTGCCCGGCGTAGGCGGTGTCGAGATATTCGGTGACTGCGGCGAGGCGCCCATCGGCGACCCGGAACACACCGGCATAGTCACTCTCGTAACACCGGCCGTCACGGGTCCTGGCGTGGGTGGTCCACTCGGCCACGGCGTACTCGCCATCGGCGATGATCCGGTGAACATCCTGCACCACGGGCACCTCCGGGTCGAGGCGGCCGAAGATCTGGGGGAAGAACCCGTCCAGGATTCCGTCCGGGCCCGTCCACCTCCCCGACGCCGGGAGGCTGCCGCGCAGGTTCCAGGTTGCATCGGGGGCGAAGATGTCCCGCAGTGCGCCGGTGTCCCCGGCTCGCAGGGCATGGAAGAAGCTCGCCACGACCGCGCGGCTGGCTTCGGTTGAGACTTCCGGCATGGCTTTCTCCTGCTCGTGTGCTGGCATGGCATGACATCGCTTTCCGTCCGGGAACATCTGCGGCTCCACAGTCCGCGCGGCTTATCCTGGCCGGGGTGCGCGCCGGCCCTGGCGCTGCTCCAGCTCGCCGGCGGGGACCAGGGTCAGCATCGGCTCGCCGGGAACCCCGATCATGACGACGACAAACCTGCTCCAGGCGTGCCTGAGATGGTTCGCCGCCCGGTAGTGGATGACGTCACCGCCCGGTTCCCAGAACGCCTCGCCGGCACGGATCACGCGCTCGGGTTCACCCTCGAGCTCGAACGTCATCTCGCCGTCCAGCATGTAGCCGAAAACGGGCCCCGAGTGCCGGTGCGGCGGAGTGCCCGGGTCGCCGGGCGGCAGTTCGACCGTTGCGGTCATGACCTCAGCCGGCAGCGGGATGGAAGGGGGCTGCTGCACCAGCAGTGTGGTGAGGGCAGCACCCGGCAGAGCGTGTGAGGACATGTGATCACTCCTGGCTGGGCAACAGTCCCAGCGTGCACGCACAGGGGACCCGGGGACATCCGCCAGCCGGCGGATGCCGCGGGCGGGTGGGAAGTTCCCCTTCCCGTCAGGGCGCGTACATGATGGCGGCCGGGCTGGTGGCGTCGCCGCGGCCGAACTCCGCGGTCAGCGGGTAGGCCAGCACGGGGACCGGCGCGTTGTGGAACGAGCATTGGTACACGACAGCGGGTGCCTGAGGTGCTGGCGCGCTGCTCGATGCTGACGCTGCGGTGGCGGCGAATCCGAGCCCCAGCACGGCGGCAGCTGCTCCTGCCGCTGCTGTGGTCTTGAAGGCCCTCATTTTGTTCCCCCCTGACCTCTGTACCGTCTACCTCCAGGTTACGTTTGCTGTACCAGTTAAATCGGGGGCGAACGTCTCTATTTATCGCGGCAAAGCAGAGGGTATTTCTCCGGTGGAACTGAGGCCGAAGGTCCCATAGGGGCTTTCGGCGACAGGACTGTTATCCACCATGTACGGCAAGCATGGTAATCCGGGATTCGCCCCTCGGCATCCGCGTAAATTCTGTCAGCATTGCCGTCCGCATTATCTGATAGCCAACCCGGCCACAACCTGCCCGCCGGCTACCTCGGCGACTGACTATTCACGATGAGCACGCCAGGCCGCCGGCCCGGAACAAGCGGCGATGCGCCCGTCCTGGCCGGCTGCTGCCTCGAGTGCGCCGCGCAGGCCAACGCCGCGGGCCGGAATAAGCAATCCGGGCGCTTGAGCACGGCTAGCGAGTCGTAGAGTATGGCGCCGCCGGCCACCTCCTCGAGGTCGGCGTCGGAGAGCTCGTCCTGTTCCGCGGCGGCTTCGGCGTCGGTGAGATCCTGCGGGCTCACGTCGAGGCCGGCGGCCCGGAAGGCGGCGATGCGGCCGTCCTGGCCGGCTGCCGCCTCGAGCGCCTCGCGCAGGCCAGGGTCCTGCTGGATCCTGGTGGTCATTTCCATGACGGTGGCCATGGTTATCCCCTCCTATGTCAGGGCCGCCTGAGCGGGTTCCTGCGGGTCACGAGCCCGGATCGCGGACGTTCCCGGCTGACCCACGTCAGGCCGCCCGTCCGGAATAAGGCATTGCGGTCGTCCAGGAAGATCGACGGCGAGCTGAGTGCGAGGTAAACGCCGCCAGCCACCCCCTCGAGGTCGGTCTCGGAGAGCTCGTCCTGCTCTGCGGCGGCTTCGGCGTCGGTGAGGTCCTGCGGGCTCACGTCGAGGCCGGCGGCCCTGAAGGCGGCGATGCGGCCGTCCTGGCCGGCCGCCGCCTCGAGCGCCTCGCGCAGGCTCGGGTCCTGCCGGATCCTGGTGGTCATTTCCGTGACGGTGGTCATAATTTCCCCCCGGTGCCGTCCCGCCTGAGCGGGTCCTGTTCCCCGGGGGACGTCTAGCCCCGCGGGCTGGTCCCACCGCCACATACGTGCGATGATTGCTGTACGTAGTGATAATATCACAAAAAGTGACCAGATGGTGATCTTCGACCGTGCGGGCGGGGCGGGGATGAGCGCACCGCGGTACGCGAGGGTCGCTGCGAAGGCCCCGCGTGCGCGACGGCATCCGCGGCCACGACGGCCAGTGCAGGCAGGGGGTGACGGATTGGCTGCTGGGTGGATACGGGCAGTGCCCGCGGCCTTCCTGATCTTCGGCATCGCCGCGTGCGGTTCCGGGCCGGATACCTCAGCCCCGTCCGGGGGCCACGCGGAGCTGACCGTCGGTACTCTCTACGCCGGCGTCGGCGAGTTCGCCGGGCAGTCGCAGGCACAGCTAGCCGGACTGCGCTTCTGGGCGGACGAGGTCAACGCGTCGGGCGGCGTGTACGTTCGCGCGCAGCATCGCAGGATGCCGGTGCATATCGTCGCCCTTGACGATCAGAGCAGCATCTCCACCGCGGCGCAGGAGTACCTCGATCTCGTACAGCAACGTCACGTCAACGTGCTGGTGTCCGACTACGGCTCGCTCCTCACCTCACCCGCTGTGCCCATCGCCCAGCAGAACAACGTCTACCTTTTCGATCCCACGGCCACGGATCCGAACTTCTTCACGACGAGCATCTTCGGGAACGGCGACAGCGACGTGCTCATGGTTGCCGATCCCAGCAACAGTGTGCTCCCGGAGGAGCTGGCCGCTGCGATCCGAAAGCTGGGTGTGTCGAGGATTGCCATCCTCTACGACACAAGTCCTTTCGCGCAGTCACAATCCGCAGGCTTGCAGAATTCTCTCCTCAGCGAAGGGATCACACCCGTCGCGGTGCTGCCGGTCAACAGCCCGACCTCGAACGCACTGGGCGCGGGCGGAGGTGCCGGCACCCAGACCACGACGGAATATTCGAAGCAGCTGGCGGCCATTTCGGCCCTGCACCCCGACGCAGTGGTCGAGATCGGCTACACCACAGACGACATCTCCTTTATGCGGCAGCTTGCGGCGAGTCACACGTCGTACCGGATGGTGTTCACCGTCGATGCCGGGTCCACGCTGTCCCAATTCGAGTCGAGCGTGCCCAGGTGCGTGCTCGCGGGTAGCTACACATACCTGGCCCCGCCCTTGCTGGCGTATGACCATGTCAGCGTGGGCCTGACGACCTCGCAGTTCCAGCGCCAGTTCCCGGCTCGCCTGGGAATCTCGGCCGCCACGGCCGATGTCGCGGATGCGATCCCTGGTTACACCACGGGACTGGTGGTGCAGGAGGTTCTCTCGAGGGCTCCAGGGCTGGATCCGAAGAGCCTGCAGAAGGCGGCACTGGCACTGTCGGGCTCGCTGCACACTCTCGACGGCCCGTTCCGGATCGACACGCATGGGGAGCAAGTCGGCGAGCTGTGGCCGGTCGTCCGGCTGGAGCAAACGGCAAGCGGAATCCGGCCGGCCGCTGTCGGTTCGGGCGCGGCGGCAGGCGAGGCGGCGACGGGGTGCGGAGGGGCGCGATGAGTGAGTCCAGCGAGACGAACGCCGGCGGGCCAGCGGGGGCCGGATCGGGCACGGAGGGCGGCCCGCCGGGTCGTGCAGGAATGTTCCGCCAGCAGGCCCTCCAGGGGCTCAGCGCACGCGACACCCTCGAAAACCTCCTGACCATCACCTCGGCGCGCTTGTGGATCGCCCTCACCGCGTGCGCGGTCGCGATCGCCGCCGCCGTGATCTGGTCAATCGCAGGGTCCGCGCCGACCTCGGTCAGCGGGATCGGGATCATCCTGCCCGCGTCCGGTGTCGTCGAGGCAACTGCCCTGTCGCGGGGGACGATTACGGACTTGCCCATCGTGACGGGAATCCAGGTCGCGGAAGGGCAGAGCCTGGCATTGCTGCAAAGCCCGGCGGGGCGGACATCGGAGGTCGACGCGCCCATCTCGGGCACGATCGACGAGGTCTACGTCACGCCCGGGACCTCCGTGGGGCCCGGCACGCCGATAGCGGAGATGCTGCCGCTCGGGTCCCCGATGTCGGCGCTCATGTTCGTCGGGGCGGGCGCGGGGAAGGCGCTGCGGGTGGGCATGCGCGCCGACATCTCACCCAGCACTGCCTCGTCGAGCCAGTACGGGACCATAACGGGCGTCGTGACGGACATCTCACCACTGCCTATCACCCAGCAAAGGCTCGTTGCTCTGCTGGGCCAGCGTCCCGGGCTGATCAGCAACATCGCTGCTCTCGGCGCACCGCTCGAGGTGACGGTTTCCCTGCAGCGGAACCCGAACACGCCCAGCGGTTACGCGTGGACCTCCGGCACGGGGCCGGGCTTCGACGTGACACCCGGCACCCTGCTTTCAGGATCGGTGCTCGTCTCCGAGCAGAGCCCGGCGTCGATCGCATTCTCGAGCCAGTAGGTCATTCCGGTGACGACGCCCACCAGCGTGCCACCGCCCGCCGGCGCCGGGGCCGCGCCCCCGCCGCCAGCGGTGCAGGCGGGCCGGCGGCGGGTGCGAACGCCCACCGTCCTGCAACTGGAGGCGACGGAATGCGGAGCCGCGTCGCTCGGCATGGTGCTCGGCTACTTCGGGAAGGTCGTGCCGCTCGAAGAGCTGCGGACGGCGTGCGGGATCTCGCGTGACGGCAGCAAGGCGGGGAACGTGATGCGTGCCGCGCGTTCATACGGCCTGGCTCCGCACGGCTTCCGCCGCGAACTGGAGGACCTGTATGAGATGGACCTGCCGATGATCGTGTTCTGGCGGTTCAACCACTTCCTCGTCGTCAACGGCTTCGGGCGGGGCAAAGTCCTCCTCAACGATCCCGCGACAGGTCCCCGTGCCGTCAGCACCGAGGAGTTCTCCGACTCGTTCACCGGGATCGTCCTGGCGTTCGAGAAGACTCCCGCGTTCCAGCCCGGCGGCCGGCGGCCCGGCCTGTCCGCGGCCTTGCTCCGGAGGCTGGGGCGCACCCGTGCCGGGCTCGCCTTTGCCGTCGTCGCCGGCCTGCTGCTCGTCGTGCCGGGGATAGCCGTGCCGGCCCTCACCCGTGCGTTCGTGGACAGTTACCTCGTCGGCCAGCGCACCGAGTGGCTTCCCGCGATCATCATCGGCATCGCGGTGGCGGCGCTCATGCAGCTGGTCGTCTCGTCGTTGCAGCAGGTGACGCTGCTGCGGATGCAGACGAAGCTGTCGCTGCGGATGTCGGCCGAGACCATCGACCATCTGCTGCGACTGCCGGCGGCCTTTTTCAGCCAGCGGGCACCGGGTGACCTTTCATTCCGGGCGTCCCTTAACGACCAGATCGCCCGGACGCTGTCGGGGCAGCTGTCGCAGGCGGTCCTCGGCGTGTTCACGGCCTCGTTCTACGCCCTGCTGATGGCCGTCTACGACCTGCCGCTGCTGGGCGTGGTGGCGCTCGTGGCGGCAGCCAACGTCGGCGTCCTGAAGCTGGGGTCGAGAGTGCGTAAGGACCTGTCCGCCCGGCTCAACCTTTCGAAAAGCGACCTGAACGGCGCGGTAGCCGGCGGCATCGCTCTCATCGAGTCGGTGAAGGCGAGCGGCAGTGAAGACGGCATCTTCGGCAAGTGGATCGGCAAGCTGGCTGATCTGGACGAAGCTAGCCAGCACTCGAATTTCGCCGGCATCGGGCTGGTCGTCGGGCCGGCTTTCCTCGCGTCCGTCTCGACCGCCGCAGTGCTCGGTATCGGGGCGCTGCAGGTGATGGACGGGACTATCTCGCTTGGCACACTGATCGCTTTCCAGGCGCTGATGGGCGGCTTCCTCGCTCCCATCTCGTTGTTCGTCGGCCTCGGCGGCACGATCGAGTCGATGGCCGGCAACCTGAACCGGATCGACGACATCCTTGACACGCCCGAAGCGCCGGAGCTAGCTGCACGGGACCGCGTAACAGGGGCTGCCGCAGCGAACGGCGGCCGGCCGGTTCGTGGTGAGCTGCAGCTCCGCGGCGTTACCTTCGGCTACAGCCCGCTGGACCCGCCGCTGATCGAGGAGCTGGACCTCCATCTCCTGCCCGGTCAGCGCGTCGCGCTCGTCGGGGCGAGCGGGAGTGGCAAGTCGACCGTGTCACGGCTCGTCTCGGGCTTGCACCAGCCGTGGGGCGGGGAGGTCCTGATCGACGGCTTGCCGCGCCTCGCCCACGACCGTGCCGTCCTCGCGGACGGCATCGCGCTCGTCGATCAGGAAATCAATCTGTTCGAGGGCACGGTGCGCGACAACATCACGCTCTGGGACGCTGGCGTGCCCGATGCAGCCATCATCGAGGCGCTCGGTGACGCCCAGCTGGCTGACGACATCCTGGGCAGGCCTGGCGGCATCGCCAGCACGGTAGACGAAGGGGGACGGAACTTCTCCGGCGGCCAGCGGCAGCGCCTTGAGATAGCCCGCTCGCTGAGCCGCGGTCCGGCACTCCTTGTCCTCGATGAGGCGACCAGCGCGCTCGACCCGCTCACCGAGGAGGCGATTGACCTCGCGCTGCGGCGGCGCGGCTGCACCTGCCTCATCGTGGCCCACCGTCTCAGCACCATCCGCGACAGCGACGAGATCATCGTGCTGGACAAGGGCAAGGTGGTCGAACGCGGCACGCACGAATCTCTCCTGGAGCTAGATGGATACTACAAGCGGCTCATCGAGAGCTGAGGGCATGGCCGCGCCGGGGGCACCGGGTGCGGACAGCAGGCCGGCCGTGGCGCGCTCCGCGAACGCGTCGCGTCTGGCGGCCAACCTGATCCTCCGGCTCGACGATCCGTCGCAGGCCTGGATCGTCGAGGAAGGCGCTGTCCTCGTCTTCGCGACCGCGGTGCCCGATGACCAGGCCCCTGGCGATCGCAATCTGCTGGGAGGGTTCGGTCCTGGCGATGCCCTCCTGGGCCTCGCACATGGCGGCCGCTGCCGGATCGCTCTCGTCGCGACCGGCGTCGGTGAGGCATGGGTCCGGCCGGTCTCACTGGCTGAGTACTGCGTGCGCGACCAGGATGCCGTTTCCGGCATCGAGCACTGGGTGTCGGTGATGTGGCAGCGGCTGGTGCACGATCGCTACGTGCCCTCCAGGCTTGGCGTGCTGCCGGGCGAAGGCACGGCCGAGGTTGCTCCCTCGGATGCGCTGCACCCCGAGACCGGCGTCACCTGGGTGAGGTGTGAGGGGGATGCGTTCACGCTGGCCGGCGCCGACACGGCGATGATCGAAGGGGGCGCGGGCTGGGCGCCGGTCTCGGCCAGCGGCTGGATCGTGGCGCTCGGCCAGCTCGAACTCACGTCAGCTCCCACACGGGCTGTGCTCGCCGCGGGGGACGCCCCCGCCGGGCTCGGTGTTTTCATGGAGTCGGCCGCGGCAGCGCTCGCCGCGGACTTCGACCAGGGCCAGGCGCGCCGCGTGGAAACGACACGCCGCAGCGTGGCCCGGGGCATCGCTGCGAGCGACGCCGCGCTGCTCGAGCTCGCTGAGGTCCTGCCGACCGCCCGTGGTGCGGCACGCCGCGCCCCCGCCAGCGATCCGCTCCTGGCCGCGTTCATGTCGGTCGCGGCCGATATCGGCGTCACGCCGGATGCTGCGCAGCTCATGCTGCGTGACACCGCGGCCGGCACCGGTGCGCGCGAGCGGATCGGGGCCTACGCGGACGCGGCGGGCTGCCGGGTGCGCTCGCTGTCGCTGCCCCCGGGCTGGTGGGAGACCGATTCTGGCCCCTTGCTGTGCTCAGCTGCTGACGACGGGCGCCCGCTCGCCGTCACCCGCAGGTGGCACGGTTATGAGGCATTCGATCCCGCGCAGGGCACGTCCTGGAAAATGGACGCGAAAGGTGCGGCGGATATCGCGGGAGTGGCATTCGTCCTGCACCGCGGGCTGGGCGGCGATGCGCGCAGCGTGCGAGATCTCCTGCGGGCCGGCCTGCGGCACTCGGGCCTCGACCTCGGAAGGCTCGTGCTCTTCGGCTCGTTCGCCGGAGTCGCCAGCCTCGTGACGCCGGTCCTGACCGGCGTCATCTTCAACGAGGTCGTTCCCGACGATCAGCGCGGGCGGTTGATCGCGGCAGTCGCGACGCTGATAGTCGTGGCGCTGTCGGTCGCGATCGCGTCCGTGGCCACCGGCATCGCCTTCCTCCGGATAGCCGCGCGCTTCGAGGGGGCGTCGCAGGCGTCGCTGTGGGACCGGCTGCTGCGGATGCCGGTCGGCTTCTACAACCGCTACCTCGTGGGAGATCTGACCAACAGAGTGCAGAGCCTCGAGACGGTGCAGGACGTCATCAGCTATTCGACCGTCGCGATCGTGCTCACTGGCGTCTTCTCACTGTTCAACCTCGTGCTGTTCGGGACGGCCGGCCTGGATCTGCTCCTCGTCGGCGTCGGGCTCGTGCTGATCGAGCTCGCCGCGATCTGGGGGGCAGGCAAGGTGGAGATCGGGCTGTCCCGGGATCAGCTCGCGACCACGAACCGTACCCAGGGACTGACCCTCGAGCTGCTGAGCGGCATCTACAAGCTGCGCGTCGCCGCCGCCGAGTCACGGGCCTTCGCGGTCTGGGCCCGGGTGTTCGCCGACCAGAGGCGCATCACCTACCGGGCCGGACGGGTTGCGGCGGGGATCGCCGTCTTCATCACGGTGTGGACCACGCTCGGCACGCTCGCCATCGTCGCCGTGGTCGCGTCCAGGGGCCTCGGCTCGGTAACACTGGGCAGCTACATGGAGTTCACCGTAGCGTTCACGCAGGTATCAGCAGCGCTCTTGATCATCCTGAGCTCGTTGTCCACAATCGTGGTCGCCGTGCCGCTGCTGGAACAGGCGCGGCCCGTGCTCGAAGGGCCCGTCGAGATCGGGGGCGGGCGGGACAGCCCCGGCGTGCTCACCGGGGCCGTCGAGATCTCGGGGGTCAACTTCCGCTATTTCCCGGGGGCCCCGCTGGTGCTCGAGGGCGTGTCAGTCTCGGCGGCACCAGGCGAGTTCGTCGCCCTGGCCGGACCGTCGGGAGCCGGCAAATCGTCGATCGTGCGCCTGCTCCTCGGGTTTGAAACCGCCGAGGCGGGGACGGTCGCCTATGGCGGGAAGGACCTCGCCCGGCTCGACGTGGCCGCTGTCCGCCGCCAGATCGGCACGGTGATCCAGACAGCGCGCCTTCTTCCCGGCACGATCTTCAGCAACATCGCCGGCGGCGCGTCGATCACCCGTGAGCAGGCCTGGGACGCTGCGGAGAAAGCCGGTGTCGCAGACGACATCAGGGCGATGCCGATGGCGATGGAGACCGTGATCGTCGAGGGTGCATCGACGATCTCCGGCGGCCAGCGGCAGCGCCTGCTGATCGCGCGCGCCCTCGCCCAGCAGCCCCGGATCCTGATCTTCGATGAGGCCACGAGCGCGCTCGACAACGTTACGCAGGCCATCGTCACGGCGAGCCTCGCACGGCTCCAGGTGACGCGCATCGTGATCGCGCACCGGCTCTCGACGATCCAGAGCGCGGACCGCGTGTACGTCCTGGAGAAGGGACACGTGGTCCAGGTGGGCGCGTTCGCTGAGCTGTCGGCCGTGCCGGGCACGTTTGCCGACCTCGCGCGCCGTCAGCTCACCTGAACCCTGCGGACCGGCATAGACGGGAGCCGTGACGGACCGGACCAAGCCGGGTCATACAGGCCCAGGTCTTCGTAGTATGAACGTGCAGGCGATGGTGCCAGGTGGCGCCGACGGCGCCCGGTCAGGCTGGCTGCTAGCGCGGCCAGGAACCGTCACCCGCGGAGAGGCGGCCCGACGTGCGAGTTCAACGCAAATGGCTGACGGCCGCAGGCGCGGCCCTGGCGCTTGCCATTGCCCTGCCGGCGGTGGCGGCCGCGGCGGCCAGGACGGCTGGGGCGACCGCCCGGCGGCCGCTGGCGGCGGCCCTGCCGAGACTGTCGGCGCAGCAGCTGGCGGGCCAGCGGGTGATCTACAGTTACCCGGGCCTGACCCCGCCAGCGAGCCTGATCTCGCTGATCCAGCATGGTGAAGCCGCCGGGGTGATCTTCTTCGGGCAGAACATTTCCAGCGAGGCGCAGATCGCAGGCGTCATCCGGCAGCTGAACAGGGCTAACGCCAGCTCGCTGAATCCGGTCCGGGCCCCGCTGCTGCTGATGACTGACCAGGAGGGCGGCCAGGTCCGCCGCCTGCCGGGCCGCCCGTATCTGTCCGAGAAGCAGATCGGCGCGAATCCGCTGGCTAAGGCGGAGGTTCTGGCCACGCAAGCGGGCCAGGGCGCCGCGGCCAACCTGCGCGGCGTGGGCATGAATGTCAACCTTGCGCCCGTGCTGGACGTGTACCGGCAAGCCGGGAACTTCGATGACCAGTTCGGCCGCTCCTACAGCATGAACCCCACTGTCGTGTCGGATCTGGGCGCCAACATGATCAAGGCACAGCAGGCCGGCGGGGTGGCGGCCACGGCCAAGCACTTCCCTGGCCTCGGGGCCGCTGCGGCGAAGCAGAACACCGACGTCGGGCCGGTGACGCTGAACCTGCCGCTGGCGACGATCCGCAGCATCGACGAGCTGCCGTACCAGGCCGCGATCAAAGCCGGAGTCAAGCTGATCATGGTGTCGTGGGCTGTCTACCCGGCGATAGGGGCACGGCCCGCCGGGCTCTCGCCCAACGTTGTCCAGGGTGAGCTGCGGAACCGGCTCAAGTTCACCGGGGTCACGATCACGGACGCCCTGGAGGCCGGCGCGCTGCGCTCCTACGGCTCGACCCAGAACCGCGCGCTGTTCGCCGCGCGGGCCGGGATGGACCTGCTGCTCTGCTCCGCCCAGAACGTCACCCAGGGGGAGCAGGCGAGTGGCGAGCTGGCTGCGGCGTACCGCAACGGAACCCTCAACGGCCCGGCGTTCCTGGCCAGCGTGAACCGGGTCATAGCGCTGCGCCAGTCACCGAAGTAGCCAGCGCCCACTCACGGCTGTCTGCGTCCGTGCGGTTACAGCACGTCGCGCTGGAGCTGCGGGAACACCTTCGCCACCTTGCCCACCAGGTAGTCCCCGTAGCTGCCGGTGAAGGCCCGCAGATCCTGGCCGTCCCAGCGGGGCCGCCCATCGTCGCCGGCGGCCGCCCGGCCGGGCAGCGGCGGCACCTCGGCGGTGAAGCCGGGGTCGAGGAAGAACGGGAACGAGAGGCGGCTGCGGCCGCTGAGGTTGCGGACCCGGTGCGGTGTCGAGCGGTACCAGCCCCCGGTGAGGCGGTCGAGCATGTCGCCGATGTTGCAGACGAACATCCCGGGGATGGGCGGGGCGTCGATCCAGCCCTCCGGGGCGGCGATCTGCAGGCCGCCGTGGCTGTCCTGGGCGAGCAGGGTGAGCAGCCCGTAGTCGGTGTGCTCACCGGCGCCCCAGCCGCCGGCCTGGGGTGATGATGGCGGGTAGTGGAAGATCCGGAACAAGATTGTCGGGTCTGCGGTGTACCCGGTGGCGAAGTACCCGGCGTCCAGGCCGAGGCTCAGCGCCAGGCCCCGGAGCACCGCCTGGCCCAGCCCCGTCAGGGCGTCGAGGTAGGAGAGCACCAGCGGGCGCAACTGCGGCACCTGCCGCGGGAAGAGATTGCTGCCGTGCAGGGGAACCCCGGCCCGTACCCGCGGGTCATCGCCGGGAAGCTCAGCGCCGAAATAGAGCCCCTCTTTCAGGTCGGGCTGCCCGGACGTGAGTTCTGCGCCCACCGGGAAGAAACCTCGCCACGCCCGGCCGCCGCGTTCCATGGCGATCTCCAGCTTGTCGGTGAGCGGGAGGCTGAAGAACTCGCGGCTGGCCGCTTCCAGCCGGGCCAGCAGCCCCGCCGCGACCCCGTGACCGCTGACATAAAAGAAGCCGCGCTCGCGGCAGGCCGCCTGGATCCGCTCCGCCACCGCGGAGCACGCCGCTTCCGTCCCCGCGCCGATCAGCGGCGCCACATCGATGACGGGCAGCGCAGGCGAACCGGCCTGGGACAGCTCGTGGCGGGCGGGCCTGCTCATGATTTCATTCACCGTGCCGCGTCAGGGACGAACTCATTGGTCGTGGCACCGCGCCAGGCGTCAGCGCTGGCCAGGACGCCGTTGTCAGCCAGCCACCTGGCGTAGCCGGCCACCAGGTCGCCTTCACGCTGGACTCCCCACTGGCCATCGCGGAACCAGCTGGTCGCGACCAGCTCCAGCGACCGGGCCAGCCGCCAGCCCGGCTGGTACGGGATCGCTTGCTCGAGCAGCGCCACCGTCGCTGCCTGGTCGTTCGCCGCCGTGTGGAAGCCACGGGACGTCGCTGCCACGAACCCCCGTACCAGTGAAGGGTTACTGTCGAGCGTCCACTGCTGGGTGCCGAGCAGGTAGCTGTGATACGCCGGGGCGCCGATGTCGGATACCCGCCAGGTGATGAGGTCATCCTCCGGGACCCCCCGGGACAGCACATCCCAGCACCAGTAGCCGCCGAAGATCGCGTCGACGCCGCTGGAGACGAGATAGTCGGGTGTCAGCTCATGTGCCGCTGAATCCACGGTCACGATCTGCGACGGATCGCCCCCGTCCGCGGCCACCAGGTGCCTGACCATCGCCTTCCCCCGGGGGGTGGGCCCGTAGCCGACGCGGTGGCCTGCGAGATCGCGCGGGCGGGAGATGCCCGCGCTGCGGATCGCCTGGATGGTCTCCAGGCCGGTCTGGTTAACCGCGGCGATCCCGACGAGCGGCTCGCCCTTCTCCCGGCGGACGAGCAGCCGGTTCGGGGGGAACACGGCGAAGTCCACCTCGAAGCGGCTCAGGTACGCGAGCGCGTCGCCGCGGCCGTAGTCGTGGGTGGTCAGCTCCACCTCGAGCCCGGCGTCGCGGTACCAGCCCCGGTCGCGGGCCACGTAGAAACCGGCCGCGTTCGGCCAGGGGTGGACGTAGTCGAGCATCACGCGGACGGAGGTCATGACGCGCCTTCCTCAAGGCCGTGGGGGAGCTGGCCGGTACCGGGAACGATGAGGCCGAAGGATGAGCGCGGGCGGGTCACGTCGAAATACGCCTGCTCCGCGGCCAGCCAGTCCGTGTCCCACTCCTCAGGTGTCACCCGGGCGTGCAGCCGCCGCAGCCGTTCCGGCTCCGGCGTATCGACGAAAACGGACTGGTCCACCAGGTCGGCAAGCTCGGGCGAGGCCGAGAAAACGCCCTCCAGCACGATCAGGTCGCTCGGCTCGACCGTGACCGGGGGGCCCAGCCCGGCGCCGCGCGCCCAGTCGAACTGGCGGAACCCCGCGGCACGGCGCGCGCGCAGCGGCACCAGGGCTTCGGCCCGGATCCGGCGCCAGTCGTAGTACTGAGCCAGGGCCTGCCCATCGTGCGGCGGTCCGGCGGCCCGGCTGGCTGGCCAGTGGAAGAAATCGTCGGTGTGGACGAGTGCCGCACCGGTCGCCTGGGCAACGCCAGCCGCGATGGTGGACTTGCCTCCGGCGCCGTGACCGTCAACGGCGATCACGAGGATTCCGGCCTGCGCGGCTTGCCAGCGGCGGATCGCCCCGATCACTAGCCGGGCTGACTCACCACCGCCGGCCCGCCGTCCAGATGTCATTGCGATCACCCCTTTAACCGCCCCTGGGAGCGTGCCGGGAAGCCCGGGCCGCCCGGGCCGCCCGGGTAGCCTCGGGGCCGTGAACACCGCCCCGCTGGACGCCGCACTGCCCGAATCGCTGGTGTCGCCGTCGTGGCTGGCAGCCCACCTCGGCCCGCCCGTCGTCGTGCTCGACGCGACCGTGATCCTGCCCGCGCCTGCCCATGACGGTGACTACCGTGCGCAGAGCGGGCGGGAACGTTTTGCTGACGGTCACATCCCCACGGCCCGATACGCGGACCTGCTCGGAGACCTCTCTGACCACGGTGCGCCCTACCATTTCGCCAGACCGCCGGCTGACCGGCTGGCGGCGGTGCTGGAGCGGCTGGGCGTCACCAGTTCCTCCGTCGTGATCACCTATGACTCGGCCGGCGGCGTGTGGGCGGCCCGGCTGTGGTGGATGCTGCGCTGGATCGGTGTCCGGGGCGCGGTGCTCGACGGGGGCTGGCGCGCCTGGGTGGCCAGCGGGGGCCCGGTCGAGTCGGGTCCGCCAGTAGCCGCTGACCTGGCCGGCGTCGCCGGGGATCCGCCAGCCGGGCTGGCGGCAGGGGCGCCGGGCGTCATGCCGCGTGAGCATCCCGGGATGTGGGCCGGGCAGCAGGATGTGGCGGACGTTGTCAGCGGCGCACGTGCCGCGTCCCTGGTCTGCGGGCTGTCCGCCGAGCTGTTCGCCGGGACCACGCCAACCCGGTACGCCAGGCGCGGCCACATACCGTTCAGCGTCAGCATGCCCGCCCGCGCCCTGATGACCGCGGACGGCCGCATGCTCCCGCGCGCGCAGCTCATCGAAGCGGCCGGGGCGATCCCGGGCAGTGGCCCGGTGATCGCCTACTGCGGCGGCGGCATCTCCGCCGCTGTCGTCGCGCAGGCGCTGACGATCATCGGGCGCGAGGACGTGGCGATCTATGACGGCTCCCTGGAAGAGTGGTCGGCCGATCCCGATCTTCCGGTCGAGCTGGGACCGTGATGGCATAACCTACCAGGTCAGTAGTTTTACTCGCTAATTTCTGCTAGGACCGCCCGGGGTGCAGCAGCGCGGGCAGCGGGGCTGGCTGAGCCGTTGCTAGTGCGCGGTGCCGCCGAGAAGGCCGCGGATCGCGATCCACACGGCCGGGTGGTTGAGCAGGTCGAGGTGATGCAATCCGCCGAGCCCCCGGCGGGAACCGGCGGGGAAGGGGATGTGCTGGTGCCCGCCGCGCCTGCCATGCGCGCTGGCTGGCTGGACGAGCAGGTCGCCAGCCACGGCGCCCAGCGGGTGCCCGGGATCAGCGGTGATCGTGGCGCTGATCGCGTAGTGGCCCGCCCCGGCCAGCAGTGGCGTGTCATGACGGTGATCGCGCACGCAGCTGTCCTGGTCACAGCCGGCCCAGTCGTCAGCGACGACGTAGCCGTGGCGCAGATCCTTGATGCCCGGGCTCGACCCGTTGACCAGGGTCACGAACGGCCTCGTCTCGGCCGCCTTGCTGAATACCCAGCCGGCGATCCCGGCCGCCCGGGCCAGCGGGGCGCCGAGATGCGGCGAGCCGAGGTAGAACACGTGCCCGACCAGGTCTGCCCAGGCGGCGGATTCCTGCCGGCCGTCGTGACACGCGCTGCGGATGACCAGGCCGCCCATGGAGTGCCCGATCAGCAGCAACTCCTCCACCTGCTCCGGCCACGCCGCCATCAGCCCATCCAGCAGCCTGGCCAGTTCGCGGCCGTTCTCGGACACATGCCGTCCGGTGTTGTACCGGACATAAACCGGCGTGTAGCCGAATTCCGCCTGCAGCCTCGGGCCGTAGGGCTCGGATCCGGCGCTCTGCCGCTGCCACGATTCCTCCGTCTCAGCCAGCCCGTGGACGAAGACCGCCAGCTTGCCCGTGGCGTGCGGGAACGCCCCCGCCACCTGGTGCGGGACCAGGCCGACGTCGCGCCCATCCGCGCGCACGGCCATGCGGATCGCCAGCGGGGACAGGCCGGCCCCCAGCTGATCACCCGCGATCGCGTTCAGTGCGGCGAGCGCCAGGTTGCCCCTGGGAGCACGGTCAGCGGGCTGGCCGCCGGCGCCAAGATGTGACCCGGCCTGGCCGGCCAGCACGGCTGTGGCTGTGCCGGTACCGCGGATCGCGAGGTAGACGCCTCCCGCGATGGAGTCGTGAATAACCCGGGTCGGCGTGCCCGCCGGGCCGGCCGGGGCAAACGCGCGGCTGGCGACGGCCTGGTGCACCCGCTCGATCCGGGACACCAGCCCGGCAAAGGCGTGGCCGCCCAGCCTGCCCAGGGCGGCGATCTCCGCTGGCGTCATCACGCACCTCCGGGGCGCCGGGTGGCGGATCCACCCTTGCTATTGCACGCCCTGGTGCGCCCCGCTGGCAAGAACGGGCCTCCCGCTGCCCGGGCCCGCCTGGCGGCAGGGCTACACGATCTTGGTAGTCACGCAGGTCCAGCTCGGCCGCATCAAAGCGACAAGTACAGCCGCATGACGGCCTCCGGCTCAGATCACATGCCCCGTGACGAGCGAGCCGAACTCGAGCGAGAGGATGAGCACTCCCGCAACCAGCCAGAAAACCGCCATAAGCCGGACGGTGCGCCGGGCCCGCGCCTCGTCGGCGCAGCGGGCGCGGGACCGGGAGGTCCACAGGAACAGCCGCCGATACGACGGACGCTGGTAGAACCGCCAGCAGGCGCGCGCGTAGCTGGTCAGGGAGCCCCGGTGATCCGTCACCATGATTGCCCCTACCACCAGCACAGCCAGGCCCGTGAGGGTAAGGACTGCAAACTCACCAAGCGTCTGACCGGAGGGCTGCATGACCGTTCCATCATCCGCCAGTATCCCGGCAGCGGCCACCCGCCCGGGCCGCCAGCCTCTTCAGCGCTGCGCGAGCAGTTCAGTGCGGAGTTCATGACTGCCGTACCTGGTCGCGCTTTCGTAGTAAAGGCGCAGCCGCCCGTCCGGCAGTTCGATGGCCGAAACATAACGCAGCGCGCCACCACCGAAAGGACTGGACACCGGCCGGCCATGGCAATGTATTGTGACCCGTCCCACCTGGCCAGTCCGGTTCGCTCTTCATAGTTCTGTGCAGCGGACGCACGGCCGTCGAAATAAGCATACTCGCCCACGACTGCCGTTATCCGCGTGCCGCGACTGTACCAGGTGCCCGGTTCTGGCACCATGACAGGCTCACAGCTGAACGCATTCACGCTAATCATCTGGTCGGCGTTCTCGTCACCCTCGGTCAGAGGATGCTGTGTTGCCCAGACACGCAGATCCTGGCCCCGGAGCAGCACCGGATCCTTGATGCCGAACGCCGCGCTGCCAGGAAAGATGGTCGTGCGGGTCCGGGCACTGAAATCCTGCGGAAGGCCAGCCCGCAATCTCTCGATCCGCCAGTGCTTGGAGTTGAACGTGGCGCAGCTCAGGTACAGGTCCCAGTCCCCGTCAGGTGTCACGTCCAGGGCCGGGCGTTCCAATGATTCTGCATTCATATCGTGCCTGTCGATGGCACACAACGTATCGAAATGGATACCGTCGTCAAGCGGGGAGCGGGCTACGTATGCCCGGTTGCCCCGGCCCTTCTCGACCGGGTGCCTGTCACGATAGGCGAGATAGATGTGGTCACCGTGAACGAGAGCGCTGGCGGCACCGATCCAGTTGCCGGTTCCGTGTGCAGCGTGGAGCACCAGCTGGCTGTTCTCCACGTGAGGCAACATGACTCAGGGTCCTCGCCGGTTCCGGCGCCGGGCTGCGCCCCGCATCCTGGCCGGCCGGTCCGGCGCCTGGATCCGGGACGATGACTTTTAGTACTTCCCCTGATCCGGCAGGGATCAGTCCCCTACCGCCACGGTTCGCCACATTGGTGCTGAGCGGCTGCCGCGGTGGTAGTCCGCCCAGCCACCTGCCGCATGAAATCCGGGCTCGTGGGGAGATCAGTAACAGGTTGCTGCCTGGTCCCTGCAGTAACGGCATCGTCACTGCTACCGGGTGAGACTGGGGACAGGCCTGATGAGTAACGAAACCACGGTGCGCGGCGGCAGCGATCAGCTGGATATGGGCCCGGTGGAGACTGCCGTCGCCCTCCTGCGCAAGGCCTGCGACAAGGCCGTGAGCGACCTGGGCGGCGCTGTGCCCGGAGTCCAGCTGCGTGCGCTGCTGGTGGTCAACGATGCCGGGGGCAGCCTGGATCTGCCCCGGCTCGCTGCGGAAATGACCGCCTCTGTGTCGGCCACCAGCAGCGTGTGTGACCGTATGCGGCAGGCCGGGCTGCTGACCATGGAGCACGCCGCAGGTAACCGGCCCGGATCCTGCTGCATGCTGACCGGATCCGGGAAGCGGCTGGCCCGCTGGGTCAGGGACCGCCAGCGTGCGGCGCTGAGCGATGTTGTGAACTCCATGTGCCCCCCGGCCCGCGATGCGCTGGTTTACGGGCTGGGGGAACTCGCCGCCACAGCCCCCCGGCTGCCCTGAACGCCTTTTACCGCTGTCAAGGCCCGGCGCTGCCGGCTGCCCGGTCAGGTTTGCTGCGCGGCGCTGCCCCGGGCTGTGGCCAGTGAGTGCCCGACGTCCCGGAAGAGCGGTATGACCGCATCCAGGCCCGTCAGCTGGAAAATCCGGGCGACAGGTGAGTCGCCGAGGGCTAGGCGGAACTCCGCGCCGCGGGAGGCGGCCAGCTGGCTGGCGCGGGTGAGGACCTCGACTCCCGCGGAGTCGCAGAACCCCGTGGCGGTCAGGTCGGCAGTGATCACCTCGGGAGATTGACCGGCCACGGCGGCGAGCATGGCCGCCAGGCCGGGCGCGTTGGTGACGTCGATCTCCTCCGGCATGCTCACCACCGCATGCCGGCCGGACCAGTGGGTGCGGGGATCCTGGCTGCTCAGCGAAGCCTGGCCGGCGGGCTGATCCTGGCGGCTGCCGCCGGGGACGCCGGGTGTGCGGCGGACGATGAGGAGCGCGATGTCATCCTCGTGGGTGCTGTAGTCGGTCATGGCAGCCATGACCGTGGCGCAGGCGGCTTCGGGGTCGGTAGCGGTGAGGGCGCCCGACAGCCGGGCGATGCCGTCGTCGAGGGGCCGGTCGCGGCGCTCGATGAGCCCGTCGGTGTACAGGCAGAGCACCGCGCCGGGCGGGAACGTCACGGTGCTCACCTGCCGGGGTGCCGGGCCCTGCACCCCGATGGGCACGTCGGGAAAGACCCCGCCCAGGACGGCCGGCTGGCCGGGCGCGGCGAGCAGGGGCGGCAGGTGCCCCGCGCTGGTGACGCGCACCTCGTCCAGGGTCGGGCTGAACACCGCGCAGAGCACGGTGGCCATCGCCTGCGGCTCGAAATGGCGCATCTTCCGGCCGAGGCAGTCCAGGATCTCGGCCGGGCTGCTGGCCTGCAGGGCATAGGCACGCAGCGCGCTGCGCATCCGCCCCATGATCACCGCCGCGTTCAGGCCGGTCCCGGTCACATCGCCGATCACGGCGCACACCTCCCCGGAGGGCAGCGGAAATACGTCGTACCAGTCGCCGCCGAGATGGCCGCTGCCGGGAACGTAGCGGGCTGCCATGTCCAGCCCGTTGATCGCCGGGAGCGCGGACGGCAGCAGGCTGTGCTGCAGGGCTGCCGTGGCGGCGCGGTCGACCTGGTGACGGAGGGCCTGGACCGCTACCGCGGCCCGGTCCGCCGCGAGCTGCAGCAGGTCCGTGTCCTCGCTGGTGAAGGTGCGGGGCCTCAGGGTACCGACATGCAGCACGCCGATGACCGCCCCGTCGGCGAGCAGCGGGGCACCCATCAGGGACCGGATGCCCTTGTCCAGCAGGAGCGGATTGACCACGTTGGTGCGGTCCACCGCACCGATGATCACCGGCCGGCCTTCCGCCGCGATCCGGCCGGCGAATCCACGGCCCAGCGGGATCCGCACCCCCTGCCGTACCTCTTCTTCCAGGCCGCTCGCCGCGGTTGCCACCAGGTGCCCGGACCGGGCATCCAGCAGCAGCACCGCTGCCGTATCGGCCTGCAGGGCGTCCCTGACCCTGACCGCCAGCGTCTGGAGCATGGCCTGGGGATCGAGCACAGACAGCGCGGCGTCAGTGATGGACTGGATATCGCGGAGTTTCTCGTCCCAGCCCGGGGACAGTGCCGCGTGCGTGAGGGCGGTGTCAGCCCAGGCGGGTTCGGGGTGGTCTGCCACCTCGGCACCCGGGGCGCCTCGCTTATCCTCAGGCACCAAGCCAGCACCGCCTTCCCGGGGCAGCCGGCGTGCATGGCGCGCGCGCCTGTTTCGTCAGGCCCGCCCGGCGATGCTCTGATTCTAGGCCCGGCGATTCCAGGCCGGGCGCGCTCCCTGATCATCGATGCGGCAGCGCTGCTCAGCGCGCCGTCCACGGCCGGAGCTTGTCGGGGTTACGCACCGCCCAGATGCGCTTGATCCGGTCGCCTTCGACGTCGAACGCGACCACCGTCACCGTGACGCCATCTTGCTGGACTACCAGGCCGGGCTGGCCGTTGACCGCGCGCTCCAGCATGGTCACGCTGGCCGGCGACCGGACGGCTAGGTCGACGAGGTAGCCGGCGATCTGCTCGCCGCCCACGATAGGGCACAGCGCGGCGGTGGCGAGGCCACCGCCGTCGGCGATCACTGTGGCGCCGGGGTCGAGGAGACCGACGAGGGCGCCGATGTCCCTGGCTTCCCAAGCCTGCCTGAAGGCCCTGACCAGCCCGGCCTGCCGGGCTGGCGGGGTTGCCGGAGGCTGCGACGCGCGCACCCGGCGGCGGGCTGAGGAGGCCAGCTGGCGGCATGCCGCCGGGGTACGGCCGGCAATCCGGGCCACTTCGGTGAAGGAGTAGCCGAAGACGTCGTGCAGGATAAGCGCGACGCGCTCGGCCGGGGTCATCGATTCGAGCACGACCAGGAAGGCCATGCTGACCGACTCGTCCAGGGTGACCCGGTCGGCCGGATCGGCGGTGGCGCCGCCCGCCCGCCCGCTGATCCACTCCGCAGGGTCGGGCAGCGGCTCAGGGATCCATTCGCCCACGTAACGCTCCCGCCGGGCCCGGGCCGAGCCGAGGACGTCGAGGCAGATGCGGCTGGCGACCGTGGTCAGCCAGGCGCCCGGGTTCTGGATGGCTTGCTGCTGCGGCCGGGACATGGCGTACCAGCGGGCGTAGGTCTCCTGCACGGCATCCTCGGCCTCGGCCAGGGAGCCCAGCAGCCGGTAGGCGAGGTTGATCAGCTGGCGCCGCTCGCTCATGATCGCGTTCAGGCCCGGATCGGGCCCGTCGTCTCCTGGCCCGGATCGGGTGCTCATGATGCCGCCCCTTCCCTGGTCGCCTCTGCCCTCACCAGTCCGACGAGACAGGGCACCGAACTGTGAGGCCGGCGCGCGGCCTGACATTCCGCGGGGCTGTGCCGTCGTACTGCTCAGGAGAACACACCATCCCAGCGGGCTACCGGCTCAGGCTGGCACCGCGAGAACGGCAGGGAGACGACGATGGATGCCCGTATCGATTACCTCGGCAACCCGCTGGCGCGCAGGCTCGTCAAGCACATCAACTCGGCGGGGGCTGTTCTGCATGATTCGCCCCTGCCAGCCGCGACGCAGGAGCTGGTGAAGCTCAGGGCCAGCCAGATCAACGGCTGCGGCTTCTGCACCGACATGCACACCAAGGATGCCCTGCACGCGGGGGAAAGCCAGCAGCGGCTGAACCTGGTCGCGGTGTGGCGGGAAGCGACGGTCTTCACCGAGGCCGAGCGGGCCGCGCTGGAGCTCGCCGAGCAGGGTACCCGCATTTCCGATGCCGCCGGTGGTGTCACCGACGAGGCCTGGGCGAACGCGGCCAGGCACTACGACGATGACCAGCTCGTCGCGCTGGTGGCGGTCATCGCCATCATCAACGCCTACAACCGCATGAACGTCATCGTCCGCCAGCCGCCGGCGACTACCAGCCCGGCCAGTTCGGCTGACCATCGGCCCGGGCCGGCCCGTCCAGCCGGCCGGCTGGCGGCTCGCACCCCAGCAGGACCGCCAGCCGTGCCCGGCGGAACCCAGGCACATCACAGGCGAAAGCAGGCAAACCGGTGAGGGACCTTGAGATCATCGCTGACCGCATCGAGATCGAGGCGCTACGCGGCGAGTTTAGCGACGCGGCGATGATGCGCGACTACGACCGCCTCGCGTCGCTGTTCACACCCGGCGGCGCGCTGCGGATTCCCGGCGCCGGCGTCGAGCTCGCCAGCCGGGCGGAGATCCGCGCCTGGGGTGAGCGGGTACCGGCTGTGGTGGACTACCTCGTGCAGACCACGCATCCGGGCATGATCCGGCTCGACGGCGACACCGCGTCCGGCCGCGCCTACATCCAGGAGCTCATCCGCCTGCGCGACGGCAGCGCACACGCGAACTACGCCATCTACCACGACCGCTACCAGCGCACCGGCGACGGCTGGAAGTTCACCGAGCGCGCTTACGAGATCAGGTACCTCGACACCACGCCGCTGGCGGGCTCGGCGCCCAGCCGGCCGGGCTCCTGACCATGACGGGTAGCCGGCAGCACGGCGGCAGGCGCGTCGCCGGGCCGCCGGCGGTAACGGCCTCACCTGCTGGCCCTTGCCGACCACGGTGACGCCGCCTGGGGAGACCACGAATCCCCGGGCCCGGTCATGCTCCTTGTCCACCCCGACCTTGGCGCCCGCCGGCACGACGACGTTCTTGTCGAGGATGGCGTTCTCGACCACGGCATGGCGGTTGACGCGAGTGTTGTGCAGCAGCACTGACCGCTCCACCCTGGCCCAGCTGTCCACCCGCGCTCCCGGCGACACGACTGAGTTGCGCACCAGCCCCCCGGACACGATGACCCCGTGGCTGACTGCGCTGTTGATCGCCTGGCCCACCCGGTCGCCCTCGTCATGCACGAACTTGGCCGGCGGCTGCGAGGGCACCTGGGTCAGGATCGGCCACCGGTCGTTGTAGAGGTTGAACTGCGGGAAGTCTGCGCACAGGTCCATGTGCGCGCCGAAATAAGAGTCGAGCGTTCCCACATCCCGCCAGTAGTCCACGTCGCCGGTCTCGGCGCCGGGAACATTGTTCTGATGGAAGTCATAGACATGCGCGGTGCGTTCCCCGACCAGCATCGGCATGACGTCGCCGCCCAGGGAATGCTGGCTGTCCTCGTTCGCCGCGTCCTTCTGGAGCGCGTCTATCAGCACATCGGTGTCGAAGACGTAGTTTCCCATGGACGCGAATGCGTCGTCGGGCTGGCTGGGGCATCCCTGCGGGACCGCAGGCTTTTCCAGGAACGCCTCGATGCGGTGGCCGTCCGGCCCAGCCTGCACGACACCGAAATCTGCCGCCTCTTCCCGCGGGACATGGACCGCCGCGACGGTCACGCCCGCACCCCAGGCCACGTGCTGGTCGATCATCTGCCCCGGGTCCATCCGGTAGACGTGATCAGCCCCGAAGACCGCCACGATGTCGGGCCGGTCGTCGTAAATGAGGTTGAGCGACTGGTGGATCGCATCGGCGGAGCCGGTTTGCCAGCGCGGGCCGAGCCGCTGCTGCGCCGGGACCGGCGTCACGTAATTGTCCAGCAGGCTGTTGAGCCGCCAGGTAGTGGTGAGATGCCGGTCCAGGCTGTGGCTCTTGTACTGGGTGAGGACGAAGATGCGCTGGCATCCTGCATTGACGAGGTTGGATAGCGCGAAATCCACCAGCCTGTACAGGCCCCCGAAGGGAACGGCCGGTTTGGCGCGGTCGTCGGTCAAAGGCGCGAGGTGCTTGCCCGCTCCACCTGCGAGAACGAGGCTCAGTACCCGCTGTTGAGCCATCTTCCACCTCCCTGCCGCAACGTCGAGTAGCTCCGGAGCCCGCCAGCCCCGGCCAGGGCCGGGGGCAGTCGCCCCGGATAGCCGCCCAGGAAACCTGTCTTTCATCTCTGATGCTGCCTGTCTAGATGCCCAGAGGAGCTAGAGAGGATTCGCGGGCGCGTTGTGGACGGCGAGGAGGCGGCGGGGCATGCAGGTTTACCCGCCCGCTGACGTTGGTAACTGTGTGGTCAGTCTGCTGCGGTAGCAGTCTTCCCTGGGGATGGGGCGTGGGATGGCACCGGAGCCAGCGTGGATGAGGGGATGGACGCGCCAGCATGTGCGGCACGCCGCCGCGCTGCTCAGGCAGGGCCGCAATCCCGCCGCCCGCGTCTACGAGAGCATCGGTTCGGACTTCTTCCTGGCACCGGCACCAGGCTGGCTGAACCTGGGTCTGTGGGACGGGCCGGGTTCGGAGGATGAAGCCGAAGCCGCGTGCCGGCGGCTGGTCACGACGCTCGCGTCAGCGCTGCCCGCCGGGGGCGTGATCCTGGATGCCGGGAACGGGCTGGGTACCCAGGATCCGCTGATCGCCGACGTGGCCAGCCCGAGGCGGCTCGTGGCGGTCAACATCACCGAATGGCAGCTGGCGGCAGGCAGGCAGCGGCTCCGGGAGGCTGCGGCTGCGGGCGTGACCGCAGACGCGGCCCGGCTGCCGGTCGCCGATGGGGCCCTCGACGGGGTCATCAGCGTGGAGGCAGCGTTCCACTTCCGCTCTCGCCAGGCCTTTTTCGCCGAGTGTCACCGGGTGCTGCGCCCGGGCGGCGTGCTGAGCATCTCCGACATCTGCGTCCTGCGATGGCCGGTGACTCCCGCCGAGCTGCTGGCTGGGCTGACGCAGATGCGCGTGTTCGGGCTCCGGCCCGCCATGGCGATGACGGCAGGGCAGATCGCCGCCGCAGCCCGGGCGGCAGGCCTGGCTGAGGTGGAGGTCACGGCCTGCGGCGATCGCGTGATCGCGCCCGCGATCCGGCTCGCCGGGGCGCGGCTGGCGGGCACGACGGCCGCGCCCGCCGGGCAGCGGGCCGCCGCGCGCCTGCTGCTGCGGCAGGTGAACCTGCTCTGGCGGCGGCGCATCATCGATTACCTGCTGGTGCGCGCCGTCCGCCCGTTACCGGCCTGGTCAGCCACCGGTGCCGGGAGCCTCGGCGGGCGGGGGGAAAGCGCGAGTCTGATTCGCGCCTGACGGGCGGGTCAGCTCCGCTGCCTTGCCGTCGGCGGTGAGGTGCCGCCAGCTCGTCTGCCAGTCCGGCAGATCCGGGCTCGGCTGCTCCCAGTCGAACGAACGTCGCCTCGTCGCAGAAATGATCCAGGCGCTTGCTGATGCTCCGATGAGGCTCACTGCCCACGAAGGCCTGCATCGGACCGCGTCCTTGCCAGGAGCTGACGCTCCACCAGGCATTGTTCGCGTCCGCCAGCGCGTCCGCGCCGAGGTTGCCGTCCGACTTCTGCGCCTGCTCTATGGCGGCGACGGCGGCGCTGAAGAAGTCATCCAGAAGCGCAGGGTCCTTCAGGCGAAGCCGGGTCACGACGATAACGGGCATCACGACCTCCCCTGGGCCTGATGTGCCTGCCTGGGCCCCTGATATACCTGCCTGGGTCCCTGATGTGCCTGCCTGGGCCTGATGATAGGCGCCCGGCGACCCTGTCCACCAGGCCTTCCGGCCTCCGGTGACACGGCCACGCACCCGCGGGCGGGGCTCGTCACCCCGGGCGGGTGATGCGCGGGAGCGGGCTTCGGTGCACATCCTGGAGCCGGCCAGGGAAAGCCCTCGGCCGTGGCTGCCCGCCGGACGGGCACGGCGTCATGGGCCTGGTGAACCGGAGGGCACCAACCCTGCTTCCGGACTGTGGCGTGAGATAAACGTGAGATAAAGGAGACAACGTGGCCAAGCCAGACGGGGTATTCATCTACATCGGCACCTACCCGGACGAGGCGTCGGCGCGGGCCGACTACGACGTGGTCAAGGACTTGCACGCGGCGGGCGCGGTCGGCACCTACGACGCCTCCGTGATCACCAAGGACAGCTCGGGCAAGGTGCACGTCAACAAGGACGAGACGTCCACCAGGCACGGGGCGTGGGGCGGCGCCGCGGTCGGCGCACTCGTCGGCATCCTGTTCCCGCCCGCGATCATCGGCACCGCCGTGGTCGGCGCGGCGGTAGGCGGGGTGGGCGGCCACCTGTGGCGTGGAATGTCCCGCTCCGACGTCAAGGAGTTCGGGGACCTCATCGACTCCGGCCAGGCCGCCCTCGTCATCGTCGGCGAGAGCAAGCTCCAGGAGGCCATCGCCAAGGCGGCCCTGAAGGCCGAGAAGCACGTGGCCAAGGAACTGGACGTGAGCCCGAAGGACGTCGACAAGGCCGTGCAGGAAGCCGCCACGGAAGTCGGTTAACCCGCCCGTCAGCAGGCCAGGGAACCGGGGGAGGGCAGCCGGAAGATGCGGCGGCGCGCCGTGTCGAGGATGGGTGCGGGCAGCTTGCTGAGCATGGCCAGCCTGCGGGAGTCCTTGCCCGTCAGGTACACGCTGCGGGGGCGGGCGGCGGTCAGGGCGCGGACGATGGTGGCGGCCGGCACGTCGGGCGGGCTGCCGCTGCCCTCGCGGCGCGCCATGACGGCGAGCATCCTCGCGAACGTGTCCTCATAGAGGGCGCGGCCCTGCGGCGCGGCGGCGGCCATGGCCGCCGCCGCGTCACGGGTCACCTTGCCGGCGGCACCGCTGTTGATGCTGGCCGGCTCGATGAGCACGACGCGGATGCCCCACGGCGCCAGTTCCTGCCGCAACGTGTCCCCCAGGGCGGTGAGGGCGGCCTTGGCCGCGTCCAGCGGCCCGGCGAACGGCGGGGTGAAGCGGACCCCGATGGTGCTGACCATCACGATCCGGCCCCGTGCGCGCCGCAGCGCCGGCAAGAACGCCTGCGTGACAGCGAGCTGGCCGGTCACATTCACCTCCAGCTGCCGGCGGAAGGCGTCCAGCTGGACCAGTTCCGTGGGGGAAGCCAGGCCGAAGCCCGCGTTGTTGACCAGCCCGTCCAGCCCGGCGGCGTGCCCGGTCACAGCAGCGGCAGCGGCCGCGATGTGGCGTGAGTCGGTGACGTCGAGGATGACCGGGGTGATCTCGCCGCCCGCGGCGGAGCGGGCCAGCCGATCGCCGTCAGCCGGGCTGCGGACCCCCGCGTAGACGTGCTGGCCGGCTGCGGCCAGGCGCAGCGCCGTGGCGCGGCCGATGCCGGACGAGCATCCAGTGACCAGGGTGTGCCTGCGCGTGCATTCCATGTTTTCCTCCATGTCGCGGATCGGAGACGGGTCCGCGGCCTCCCGGGACCCGCCATCCGGAAGGGCGGGTAAACGCCCCGGAGTGTCACAGCCTCCCGGCGGGCCGCCGGCAGCTGCTGACCCGGTGGCTTCGTAGAGAGCCCTCAGCAGGCCTAGCCAGCCGGTAAAGGCGAACTCCCCGTCGCCCGGCCGCCCTGGTGCTGACCCGTGGCCGGACGTTATCCGGAGCTGGCCGACCGGGGGGTCGATGCTGTCGAGGCACAGAAGGATCTCCACCTGCCCCACGTTGCCCCGCGTCCGGTGGCCGCAACATCGGCCAGCTGGCTGATGTCCGCGGGATCGCCGCGACCGCACGCTGGATATGGGACGCCGCCGGCGGCGTCTCCCGGCGTCTCCCGGCGGCGCCCGGCGCCCCCGGCGGCGTCCCTGGCGGCTGCCGCCACGGGGCGGGCGTCAGTAACCGCTGTTTCCCGCAGCGGCGGGGTGGGTCCCCGGCGATAACCCGCAACGCAACGGCCGCCACCTGGCGGATGTCTGCGGGCCGCCCCGGCGGCACGCTGATGACGCCCGCGCAGTTCGCGCCGCAACGAGAAGGAGACTGCCTTGTCCGCCAGAACCAGCACTGTCCCGGCCATAGCGCCAGGCCACGCCACCGGGAGCAGCCCGCCCGGCCCGGGCCATCCCAGGCTCGCCCTGCTCGTCATCGCCACCGCGCAGCTCATGGTGGTGCTCGACGCCAGCATCGTCAACGTTGCCCTGCCGCATATCCAGCGGGCCCTCGGCTTCTCCGGCGACGGCCTGGAATGGGTCATCACCGCGTACGCGCTCGCTTTCGGCGGGCTGCTGCTGCTCGGCGGCCGGGCCGGTGACCTGCTCGGCCGGCGCAAGATGTTCATCACCGGCATCCTGCTGTTCTCGGCAGCCTCCCTGGCCGGCGGGCTCGCCACCACGCAGGCCTGGCTGCTGGCCGCGCGTGCGGTCCAGGGTGCCGGCGCCGCGATCACGGCGCCGACCGCGCTGGCGCTGGTCACCACCACCTTCCCGGAGGGACCGCCACGGAACCGGGCGATGGGTGTCTACTCCGCCATGAGCGTCACCGGCGGCGTGGTCGGCCTGATCGCCGGGGGCCTGCTCACCACGTATGCGTCCTGGCGCTGGGTGCTGTTCGTCAACGTCCCGATCGGGATCGCAGCCGCCGTGATCGCGCCGCGGGTACTCGGCGAGACGCGGGGCCACCGTGGCTCCCGGGGCCACCGCGGCCGCTTCGACCTGCCCGGGGCGATGGCCGGCACCGGTGGGCTGGCCGCGCTGGTCTACGGCCTGTCCAACGCCGCAACCAGCCCTGATGGCGTCTCACACTGGGGCGATAGCAAGGTCGTGGCCTCCCTGGGTGCTGCCGCCGTGCTGCTGGCCGCCTTCGCGGCAGTCGAGATCCGCAGCCAGGATCCTCTGCTGCCCCTGCACCTGCTGCGCAGCCGGGACCGGTCGGGTGCATACGCGATCATGCTCTGCGTCGGCACCGCGCTCTTCGGCATGTTCTTCTTCCTGACCGTCTTCGTGCAGGCCGTCTGGGGCTACAGCGCGCTGAAGACCGGCGTGGCGTACCTGCCCATGATGGCCGCCATCCTCGTGATGTCCGCCGCCAGCGCCCGGCTCGTCACCCGCGTCGGCGCCCGGCCGCTGCTGATCGCGGGATCCGCGACCGCAGCCGGGGGAATGTTCTGGCTGTCGCGGATCAGCGAGCACAGCCAGTACGCCACCGGCCTGCTCGGCCCGATTCTCGTGACCGGGACAGGCCTGGGCATGCTGTTCATGCCCCTGGCCGTGCTGGCCCTGTCCCGCGTCCAGGCCGCCGTCGCCGGGTCGGCCTCCAGCCTGCTCAACACCGGCCAGCAGGTCGGCGGCTCGATCGGGCTGGCCGTCCTGGGCACCGTGGCCTGGACCGCCGTCGCGCACAGCGTCCACAGCCAGGCCGTGGCCGCCGGCAGGGCAGGGCACGCCGCATCCTCCGCTGGGGGGTGCCGGCCGCGATCTACCGGCAGGCGCTCGCCACGGGCTTCTCGCGCGGGTTCGAGGTGGCCGCCGGGATCTTGCTGCTGGCCCTGGTCGTCGCCGTGTCCGTGATCCGGGGGCGGCGTGACGGCATCGCCGGCGCGCGTGCCCCGGCCGCGTGAGTCCCCCCGTGTGCAGGTGCCCGGCGCGGTTCGCCCGGGCACCTGCATGACCCTGGCCGATGCGGCCGCGCACTAGCATCCGGACCATGGGAACGCTGGTACCAGCCCCGGGCATCCGCGGGCGGGAGGCGGAGATCGCCGTCCTGGGCGAGGTCCTGGACCGTGTTGCGGCCGGCCGGCCGGCGGTGGCGCTGATCGGCGGCGAGGCCGGGATCGGCAAGACGCGCCTGCTGAATCTGGCGCTGGGGGACGCGCGGGGCCGGGACATGCAGGTGCTGCGGGGCCGGGCTGAGGAGCTGGAGCAAACCCGGCCCTTCGGCGTGATGACCGATGCGTTCAGCTGTGCCAGGACCTCGCCCGATCCCCGCCGGGCAGCCATCGGCGGCCTGCTGGCGGGCGGGGATGAGCAGGGACCCATCACCGTGACCAGCGATCCAGGGCTGCGATTCCGGGTCGTGGATGCTCTCGCGGACCTGGCCGAGGAACTGGCGCTCGGAGGACCGCTGGTGATCGGTCTCGACGACCTGCAGTGGGCCGACGCGTCCAGCCTGCTGACGCTCAACGCGCTGAGCCGGCGCACTGAATACCTCCCCGTCGGCCTCATCGCGTGTTTCCGGCCGCTGCCCCGCGCCCCGGAGCTGGACCGGCTGGTTGCCTCCCTGCTGTCAGCGGGAGCGCGGCAGCTGAGCCTGGAAGGCCTGACCGAGGGTGCGGTCACGGACCTGGTGGCCGACATGGTGACCGCCGCGCCGGGCCGCAGGCTGCTCGCGGGGATCTCGGGGGCAGCCGGCAACCCGCTGTTCGTCACCGAGATGCTGGGGGCACTGGACCAGGAGGGGATGATCGAGACCTCCGGCGGCCAGGCCGAGGTCGCGCGGGTCACCCTGCCGCCCACGCTCCGGCTGACGATCCTGCGCAGGCTCAGCTTCCTGCCCGATGACACGCTGCAAGCGTTGCGGGCCGCTTCCATCCTGGGTTCCAGCTTCGCGGTGACCGACCTGTCGGCCACGACGGCCGTGCCCGCGCTCGAGCTTTCCCAGGCGCTGGCGGGAGGGATCTCCGGACGGGTGCTGGACGAGGACGGTGACCGGCTCCGGTTCCGCCACGACCTGATCCGTGACGCCCTCTACGAGGACCTGCCGCCGGCCGTCCGCCGCGGGCTGCATCGTGAGGCCGGGCAGCGGCTGGCGGGCACCGGGGCCCCCTCCCTGCAGGTCGCAGAGCACCTGGCCCGCGGGGCCGGCCAGGGCGACACCGAGGCCATCTCCTGGCTGGCCAGGGCCGCCCGGGAGGCTGCGGCCAGGTCACCGGATGCGGCCGCCAGCCTGATGGGGCGGGCGGCCGGCCTCATGTCACCGGCCGACCCGGACCGCGACAGGCTGCTCACCGAGCAGGCGGGCAGCCTGGTCCTGGCCGGGCGGATCCCCGACGCCCTCGCGGCCTGCCGCTCCCTGCTCGGCCGTCACCACGATCCCGCTGTGGACGGGCCGGCCCGTATCTGCCTCGGGCACGCCCTGCTGGCGGTCGGGCAGGTGCGCGACGCCCTGGCGGAACTGGAGCGGGCGGAGCAGTCACCCGCCCTGCCGCCCGCCGAGCGGGCGGCCGCCCGGGCGTGGGCGGGCTTCGCCCGTGCATCGCTGGGAGACCTCGAAGGCGCTGCGGCCTCGCAGGCGGCGGCCGGCTCCGCCGCGTCCGCCGCTGATCCCCTGACCACGAGCATCGCCATGTCGACGATGGCGAGGATCGCGGAGTCGCGCGGGCAGCTCGGCGACGCGCAGCGCACCGCCGACGAGGCCGTCCGCCTGGCCGATGAAAGCCCGGGCAGGCGCGGGAACCGCTTCCCTGTCCGGGTCACCCAGGGACGCATCCTCATCGAGCTCGACCGCCTGGAGGACGCCAGGTCCGCGCTCGGCACCGGCATGCGGGCCAGCGAGGAACTCGGCGTCCGCTTCGCCCTGGCCACCTATCAGGTGTACCTCGCCTTCGAGCGCTTCATCGCCGGGGAGTGGGATGACGCCGTCGCCGAGATCGAGGCCAGCCTCGGCCTGGCGGAGGAAACCGGCGAGATCTACAGCCGCGCCCACGCGCACGGCGTGCTCGCGCTGATCAGCTTCCACCGCAACGACCTGAGCCGGGCCCGGGAATCTGCCGACGCCGCCGACCGGGACCTGGCGGGCTGGGGAGGTCAGAGCGTGACCTGGGCCGCGTGGCCACATGCGCTCATCCTGGAAGCCGGCGGCGAACCCGGTCTGGCGCTCGCCGCCATGGCCGGCCTCTGGGACAGCTGTGCCCGCTCCGGGCTGGTCCTGGACTACCCGGTCATCGGGGCCGACCTCGTCCGGCTCGCGCTGGCGGCGGGCGACCGCGGCCGCGCCGCGAGCGCCGCGGCCGCGGTCGCCGCGGTGGCGTCCATCAACCAGGTGGCCTGGATGACCGGGGCGGCCCTGCACTGCCAGGGCCTCATGGAGGGCAGCGCCGAGACACTGCAAGCGGCGGCGTCTGCCTACGCGGGCGGGTCACGGCCACTCCAGCTTGCCCTGGCCTGCGAGGAGGCGGGCACCGCCTTCGCGAGGCGGGACCGCTGGGACCGTGGCCACCCGCTGCTCGACCAGGCGATCGGCATCTACGAGCGCCTCGGCTGCTCACGCGATCTCGCGCGGGCCGAGGCGCTGCTGCGCGGGGCAGGCGTCCGGCGCGGGCGCCGGGGCCCGCGCGGCAGGCCGAAGTCCGGGTGGGACAGCCTGACGCCGACCGAGTACTCGATCGCCGTCCTGGTCTCCGAAGGCCTGTCCAATCCCCAGATCGGCGGCCGCCTGTACATCTCCCGCCGGACTGTCCAGACCCATCTCGCGCACATGTTCGCCAAGCTGGACATGTCATCGCGGGCCCAGCTCGCCGCGGAGGTTACCCGGCACCAGCCGGGCTAGCCGCGAGCGCTGCCGCCGGGCGGGGGCGGCAGGTGTCAGCCCGCCGTGGCCGGCATGGCCTGCGCGGCCGGCTGGCTGGCCTCGGTCCATGGCCGTGCCGAGTGCTCGGCCACGGCGATGAGCCTGGCCAGCCGCGGCAGCGCCACCGAGGTGAGGAACTCCTGGCGCTCACGGCCGGCCAGGCTGACGACTTCGCGCCACACGGAGCGGCCGGCGATGAAACCAGATGCCCCGCCTTCGCCGGCCGCGATCGCGATGACGTCAGTGAACTGCTCGAAAGGCACGCCGGCCGACAGGACGGCCCAGGGGCGGCGCAGGATCGAGGCCAGCCGCCGGCAGCCTTCCGGTGAACCGGGGTACTCCAGCTTGAGCAGGTCGATGTCCAGGTCGTTGAGGGCCCTGGCCGACTCGATGATGGCGTCTTCACGGGCCTGGCCGGAAAGATCTTCCCCCGGCCGCTCGTACACGAGGTTCTCGATGACCACGGGCACTCCCGCCGCGCGGCAGTCGCGGATGATCTCTTCGCAGACGGCCAGGGCCTCGGCGACGAGGTCGGGCTCACCGGGGCCGGGGGCCGGCCGGTCGGCGCGGAGCTGGACGAAGAACTTGAGGGCATCACCGCCCTGGCCGAGGACCCACCGGGCGTCCAGGGCCGGGTCGCGGTGGGTGCGCGGCTCGCCCTGGTACGTGCGCCGCTCGGCGGGCTCGGCGGCGACGAGCAGGCCGCAGCCGGGCGCGAGCGCGCCAGCTTCGGTGATGGCCGGGACGCCGTAGGTGGGGTCGGACAGCAGGCCGCTGGCGGCCGGGGTCAGGACCCGGGCGACGTCGGCTTTCGCGGTGCGCAGGTCGTCGTCGCTGGCGCTGGCGCCCGCCGCGGTGAACATGCGGCGCAGGGTGTTGCGCTGGTCCATGGCGATGATGGAGAACATGTGACGGCCCGCGGCTATGTCGTCCAGCGTGCCAGTCCGGGTTTTGGTGGCGTGTGTCATGGCGTTCCTTGGTCGAGGATGAAGTCGGCGAGGGGCATGCCCTCGCCGTCGAGGGCGAATGAGGCCAGCAGGGCGGCCCCGGTGACACCCGGCTGCGGGGCAGCCGAGAAGCTCATCGCGCCGATGGCGGCCGTCTTGGCCGCGCGCACGCTGGCCATCTGCGTCCAGCCCCCGGCGGCGATGGCCCGCCGGTGCGGGCCGACGACTTTCTCGATGTCGTCGAGCAGGAGCCGGGCCTGGGCCGCCGTGCAGCGCGCGGCGGCCGCCCAGATCGAGGCGGGGCAGGCGCCGTCCTGGATGCGGATGACGACGCCGTCCTGGGTCCGGCCGTCACCGCTCACCGACAGGCCGGCGGGCAGGTCCCCGACGTCCAGGCTGGCCAGGTCAAGCGCCGCCCGGGCCGCGCCGGACTCTGCTCCCAGGGCCGCCAGCACGCGGCGCAGCAGCAGCCCGCCGCTGGCGCCGGCCAGGAGCAGGCTGGTGGCGGGCAGCACGTGCCGCCCGACCGACCAGCCGGCGCTGACGACCCGCTGGCGCTCGGCCTCGTCGGGCATCCCCGGGACCGAGCGGGCCAGCACGTCCGCGGTGCCGCTGGAGTTGAACAGCTCGTCCGGCTGGACCGCGCCGACGCCGATGGCCGCCACCGGATGATCGTGCCCGGCCACCGTCAGCACGGCGCCCGCGGCGCACCCGGCCACCCCGTCGTGGCGCAGGTGCCCGGCGCGGGCGCCAGCCGGCCGTTCCTCGGGAAGAATCCGGGCGCCCAGGCCGGCTACGGCCAGGGCATCGGGCCAGGCCCCGCCGCTGCCCTGGTCGATGAGACCGGTCCGGGACGCCAGCGACGGCTCGCGGACCGGGTCGCCGCCGAGCGCGAAGACGATCCATTCGGGCACGCTCATCCAGGTCCATCCGGGGCCGGGCCGCACGCCGGTACCGCGCAGCCACAGCAGCTTGGCCAGGCTGGCCTGGCTCGACCACCGAAGACCGGTCGTGCGCTCGAACAGGGCGGCGAACGCCGGGAATTGCCGGGCGGCCTGCTCCAGCTCATGCCCGCCGCGGTGATCGAACCAGGCGATCACCGGCGCGGCGCGGCCGGCCCCGTCGAGCAGGACGCCGCTCTCGCCGAGCCCGGTCACGCCGATGCTGCGCACGCGGACCGGTCCCCACGCCGACTCGGCCGCCGCCGCGGCGGACCCGATCAGCTCCACGGCCGCGCCGAGGAGGCGGCCTGGATCGATGTCGGTCTGGCCGCAGCCCCCGGCGTGCCAGGGGGTGGGCAGCTCCGCGTACACGGTGCCGGGCCGTGCCGCCGACCGGGCCACGGCCTTGGATGACGTGGTGCCGATGTCGATGCCGAGGACGACATCTGTCCCCGCCGTCATGGGCGCAGCTCCCCGGAGCCGCGCTCGATGATCCTGGCCGGTACCTGGATGTGTTCCACGGGAAGGCCGGGGTCGCCCAGCCGCGCGAGGAGCCGCGCCGCTGCCGCGCGCCCGACCTCATGACCAGGGTGATCCACGACGGTGACGGCCGGGCTCAGGGCATCGGCCATGGGGAAGTCGCCGAACGAGACGAGTGCGATGTCCGTCCGCCCGGCCGAGTGCAGGGCCGGCACCACGCCCAGCGACGCCCGCGTGGTCGCGCTCAGCATGGCTGTCGGCGGCCGCGGGAGGGCGATCAGGTCAGACACCGCCCCGGCGGCGGCCCGGCTCGTGGCGCAGTCGCAGTTGACCAGTTCCTCGTCGGCCTCCACGCCGTGATCAGCCAGGGCATCGCGGTAACCGCGCAGGCGCGCGGCCGAGGTCGCGATGGCGGGCGTGTCGCCCACGTAGGCGATGCGCCGGTGCCCGGAGGCGATGAGATGAGCCACGGCGCCGGAGGCCGCGCCATGGTCATCGATCCCGACCAGGTCCGCGGACAGGCCAGGCGCGGGCCGGTCGACGAGCACGAGGGGCACCCGCCGCGCGGTGAGCCAGGAATGGTCGGCGGCGGTCGGGCAGAGCAGCAGTCCCGCGACCCGCCGCGCCACCATGCGCCCGATGACGTCCCGCTCCCAGTCAGGATCACGCCGGGTGCTCGTGACGAGCACCGGCCGGCCGTGCCGCGACATCTCCAGCTCAACCGCGTCGATGACGTCGGCGAAGAACGGGTCAGCGATGGACTCCACGACGAACCCGACCGCCGTGTCCGTCCCGGCCCGCAGCGACCGGGCCATCGCGTCGGGCTCGAAGCGCAGCTCGAGCATGGCTTCCCGGACTCTCCGCCGGGTGGCCGCCGCGACCCGCGGATCGTCGTTCAGGACCCGTGAGGCGGTGCGCAGGCTCACCCCGGCCGCCTGCGCGACATCGAGCAGCCTGCTTGCGGCCAGTGCTCCGGATGCCTGCGGTGCGCCGAGGGGCGCCGTGTTTGCCATCGATGGCATAAGTCGATTGTGCCGGATTGTGCCATCGATGGCAAGACCGGGGCCGGGCTGCTGCCAGGCGCAGCAGGGCACGGCCTACCGGGATAGGTGATCCAGCACGGACCCGACCTGCGCGGCCGTCGGCTGGGAGGCGTCCAGGGCCAGGTGGGGCACCACCGGCGGGTCAAGATCGAGGCGGGCCAGGAAGGACGCAGGGTCGCGGATCTTGTCCTCGTCGCGGGCCAGGGCGCGCCGCGTCAGGCGCCGGATCATCTCCTGCGCGGGCAGGTGCAGCCAGACCATCGCCGGGTCGCCCGCGATCCGGCGCGCGGCAGCGGCCCAGGCGGAAGGCTCCGCCCGTTCCCGGCTGAACGGGGCCACGAGGACAACGGGCAGGCCCGCCCGCAGGTTGGCGTCGGCCAGCCCGAGCAGCGTGTCGTAGCGTGCGTCCCGGGTCAGCCCGGCCAGGGCGGGATCATCCAGGTCGCGGGCGCCGGCCAGCCCGGAGAGGACCCGGGTCAGCGGGCCGGTCGCCACGTCCAGGTCCAGCAGGGCGGCACCCAGCCGGGGAGCCAGGGCGAAGGCCAGCGTGCTCTTGCCGGTGGCTGGCGGGCCGGCGATCAGCACGGCCGCGGCTCGTCTCATGAATCTAGCCGGATGACCGGCCGTGAGCCGCGCCGCGGGGCCGTTGCCCGGCCAGCGCGGTGGCGGCGGTCGGGCTCAGCGGGAGCGACGGGAACAGGACGGCCTGGTAGGAGTGGTAGAGATCCGGCTTGCCCGACCACGTGGACGCGGCCGGGGTCATGTCCGCGGCCAGCTCCTGGAACCAGCCGCCGTCTTTGCGGTCCAGGAAGAAGCGGTCGATCTCGGCCCACCACCGCTGTGCGGCCGTGGCGAAGCGTTCCTCCCCGGTCCGCCGGTGCAGGGCGTCGGCGGCCAGGACCGCCTCGCAGGCCACCCAGTGCATGCGCGAGGTGACCACCGGCCCGCCGGAGGCGTCGATGGTGTACAGCAATCCCGGGTGGCCGTCACGCTGCCACGCGTCAGCGGCGGCCCGGTCGAACAGCGCGGCCGCCGCGCCGGCCAGCCAGCCGGGGGGAGCCGGCAGGGCCGCCTCCAGGTCCACCAGCAGCCGGGCCCATTCGAAGGAGTGGCCGGGCGTGGTGCCGTACGGCCGGAACGGGTCGTCGCGGTGATGGAGGTTGTAGTCCGGCAGGGGCTGCCAGTTCTCGTCGAAGTGCTCCGGTATCCGCCACCCGTGAGCACGCGCCTGATCATCGATCAGGCGGGTGGCGATCGAGAGGGCCCGGCGGTGCCAGACGGGGTTGCCGGTGACGTCTCCCGCGGCGAGGTAGGCCTCCACCGAATGCATGTTGCTGTTGGCGCCGCGGTAAGGCTCGGGTTCGGAGAAGTCCGCGTTCCAGGACTCCAGCGCGCAGCCTTCGGCGTCGGACCAGAAGTGCTCGCCGATGGCGGCCGCGGCGGCGGTGAGGGTGCCGCCGGCCCCGGGTATCCCGGCGGCTGCCGCGCTGGAGGCCGCCAGCAGGACGTGGGCGTGGTCGTAGTTCGTCTTGGCGTTATCGGTGATCGTCCCGGACACGTCAATGGCGGAGAACCAGCCGCCGTTCTCGCCGTCGGCGTACCGGCTGGCGAGGGCCCCAAGGCCGGACGCCGCCAGCGAGTCAGCCCCGGCGACCCCACCCAGGTGCGCGAGCGCGAACGCGTGAGTCATGCGGGCGTTGATGTAGAGCGGGCAGGGCCGGGTCACGTCGATGCTGCCGCGGGTGTCCAGCCACCCGAATCCGCCGCCCGCCAGCGCGGCCCCCCGCGCGAACGTGATCAGCCGGCCGGCTTCCGCGTGGCGCCATGGCGCTGTCCCGGGCTCACTCACAGCCTTGTTCCAGGCTCACTCACGGCCTTCCTTCTCAGTCAGCGTCGCGGGGAGGCAGCTCGCCCGATCCCCTGGGGATCAGCTGGACCGGCAGAACAGTCCGGCGGCGTACCTGCCCCTGCGGATTCTCGATGCGCTGGATGAGTCTCTCGACCGCGATACGGCCCAGCCGGGCCGGGTCCTGGTCCAGCACCGTGATGGCGGGCGAGAGCGCCCCGGCCATGGGAAAGTCGCCGAATCCCACCACGGCGATGTCCGTGCGCCCGGCCCGCTGCAAGGCGTGGACGAGCGCCATCGTGCACAGCGTGGTCGCGGAGAACACCGCGGTGGGGGCGTTCGGCGTCTCCAGGAGCTTGGCCAGCTCGGCGGCGCATTCGTCCGCCGACCCGCTGGGCATGCAGACCAGATCGGGACGGCCGTCCAGTCCCAGCTCGGCCACTGCCGACCGGTAGCCCTTCAGCCGGCGGAGCACGGTCGTGATGGGGGTGGAAATACCCAGGAAAGCCACCCGCCGGTGACCGTGCCCCGCGAGATGCGCGACCGCCTGGCGGGCGCCGGACAGATCGTCCTCGATCACGTACACGCCGGAGAGCCCCTTGGGCGGCCGGTCGACGAACACCATCGGCGTCCGGTCCTGCCATGGGGCCAGGTAGGCCTGGTCCGCACTCGCGCAGGCCACGATCAGCCCGCTGATCTGGCGTCTCAGCAGGGCTTCCAGGGCCGAGCGCTCGCGTTCGGCGGCCTGGCCCAGGCTGCTGACCACGACCGCCATGCCCCGCCCGACCAGGTCTATCTCGATGCTGCTGGTGATCTCGGCGAAGAACGGGTCGCCAATGTCGGGAACGGCCAGGCCGACCGCCGGGTCCGAGCCTGCGCGGAAGCTGCGCGCCAGCAGGTTGGGGACGTAGTTCAGCTTCTGCATCGCCCAGCGGACCCGCTCGCGGGTCTCCTCGGTGACGTGAGGATCCTCGTTGAACACCCGGGACACGGTCTTTGCGCTGACGCCGGCGACACGTGCGACGTCGCGCATGGTGGTCATCGAGGCTCGCCTCCAGATGGTGCGCCTGCTCCAGCGACTACAGGTTGTGTTCGGCAGTTGCGGGGCGACGCAGCTCCGGCGGCGAAGGGTCCCCCGCCTACCACGGGGGACCGTTCGCCTAGGAGTATACCGGCGCCCAGGTCAGCAGCTTGTCTTGTAGATCGCTGCCTGGCTCGCGGCCGAGTTCAGGTTGGACTTGGTGATGATGGTGAACTTGGTGCCGATCTTCTTGGTCGTCGGCTTGCCGGACAGGGCGGCGACTGCCTGGTCCACCGCGTCGGTCCCGATCGTGTACGGCGACTGGGCGATCAGCGCCTGCACGGTGCCCTGCTGCAGCGCGGTGATCTCGTCGGGTTCCGCGTCAAACCCGACGATCTTCACCTTGCCGGACTTGCCGGCCTGGCGGATCCCGGTCGCGGCGCCCTCGGCGGAGAACAGGTTGGTGGCGAAGATCCCGGTGATGCCCGGGTACTTCTGCAGCGCGGCGGCCGTGACCTGCGCGGCAATGGACGCGCTGTCCTGGTCGTACTGCACGCCGACGTACTTGAACTTCGAGTCGGCCTTGGCCGCGGCGGCGAAGCCGGAGGTTCGCTGGTCGGTCGTGCTGATGCCGGGCTGGGTGTTGACCACGAGCACCTGGCCGCCGCCGGGCACGATCTGCTTGATCGCGGCGAAGGCGTCAGCCCCTCCCGCGAGGTTGTCTGAGGAGATCTGCGAGACGGCGCCCGCCGGGTTGTTCAGCGTGGTGTCCACGAGCACGACCTTGATACCCGCGTTCATGGCCTGGTCGACGGGAGTCTGGCTGGCCGACACGTCGTCGGGGGCAATCAGGATCGCGTCGGGTTTCGACGCGGTGACCGATTCGATGATCGGGTTCTGCAGCGTGGGGTCGAACTTCGTGGGCCCCTGGATGTTGACGGTGGCGTCACCGAGCTTCTTGGCCTCGGCCTGCATGCCGCATCCCATCGTGACGTAGAACCCGTCGCCGGCCACGCCCTGGATGAACGACAGCTTGTACGTCTTGCCGCTGCCTGACGAGGATGACGCGCTCGACGATGATCCGCCGGACGCGGACCCGCCTGAGCCGCCCGATGACGAGCAGCCCGCCGCGAACGCCAGCGCAATGGCTGCCGCACCCGCCGCTGGTGCTACCAAAGACCGCTTCATACCTGCTCCTTCGTACGTGAAGACGTTGGCCGGCTGCCGGTGCCAGATGACACCGGGTGCAGGCCGGGTGGGGGGTGCTGTGCCTTGCCTTCTGGTTCCTGTCGGCCGGGCCTGTTCAGCTGCTGGCAATCTTCCGGAAACATGTTTGCTCGATCTTGCATCTTCATGTCATCGGTGTCAAGGACGTCATCAGAACGTTATTCCCGGGGCCCGCATACCCCTGGACACAGGCGGTTATAGTTGAGATTCAACTCTTGACATCGATGACATAGAAAGGCACCCTCAGGGTTACGCAGATTGCGGCATCGTTACAGCAGCGTTGCCGGCCGACCCCCGGCCCGGCGGCTCCGCCGTTTCGTTTCAGGACTTCGGGTCGGGAAGGAGTGGATCGATGAGCCTTGCGCTGGAAGCTCGGGGCATCACCAAGTTGTACGGTCACGTCAGCGCGCTATCGGGCGCTGACTTCGAGGTCAAGACCGGCGAGGTTGTCGCGCTCATCGGGGACAACGGCGCGGGAAAGAGCACGCTGGTCAAGATCTTGTCGGGCACGGAGACGCCGACGTCGGGCGAGATCCTGGTCAACGGCCAGCCGGTGACGATCCCGGGGCCCCTCGTGGCGCGCCGGTACGGGATCGAGACCGTGTACCAGGACCTGGCGCTGGCTCCCCACCTCAACCCGGTGCAGAACATGTACCTCGGCCGCGAGGTCATGCGCACGGGGATCATGGGGCGGCTGGGTTTCATGAACAACACGGCGATGCTGGCCGGCAGCAAGAAGGCTTTCGACCAGCTCGGGGCCACGGTGCGCAACTACGCCGGCAGCATCGGCTCCATGTCGGGTGGCCAGAAGCAGGCCGTCGCGGTGGCCCGCGCCGCCGCCTGGGCCAACCGGGTCATCCTGCTGGACGAGCCCACCGCCGCCCTGGGGGTGGTGCAGACCAAGGGCGTCCTGGACCTGATCCGCCGGGTGCGCGACCGCGGGCTCGGCGTGGTGTTCATCAGCCACTCGATGCCCCACGTGATCCAGGTCGCCGACGAGGTCCAGGTCATGCGGCTGGGCAAGCGGGTGGCCACGTACCGAGCGAAGGAGACGACCATGGAGGAGCTGGTCGGCGCGATGACCGGCGCCGTGACCCAGGAGAAGCGGCCGTGACCGGGCAGACGACCGCGCCTTCTCCCGCGCCCGCCGAGGCGGCGCCGAGCGAGGAGACACCGACCGGCCGGCTCGCGCGGCTGGCCCGGCTGCAGGCGCTGCAGATCATCATCGTACTGGCCGTGATCGTCGTCATCTTCGCGCTGCTCAAGCCGGGCAGCTTCCTGACGGTCTTCAACATCCGCGGGATCGTGCAGGACACCTCCATCCTGGCCGTCCTCGGTGTCGGGATGACCCTGGTCATCGTCACCGGCGGCATCGACCTGTCGGTGGGCAGCGTCCTGGTCTTCAGCGGCGTCGTCGCCGATAAGGCGATGGCGGCCATGGGCGGCCAGGGCTGGGGCGCGGCTCTCGTCGGCGCCGTGGTGGCCGTGGCCTGCGGGCTCGGCTGGGGCATGCTCAACGGAGTCCTGATCGCCAGGGCGAAGGTTCCGCCGCTGATCGTCACGCTCGGCACGCTGGGGATGGCCCTCGGCCTGGCCGAGGTGATCACCGGGGGAGTTGACCTGCGCGACGTCCCCACCGTCATGGTCAACACGGTGGGTTTCGGCAACGTCTTCTGGCAGATCCCCACGCTGGCGGTTATCGCCGCGGTCGTGGTCGTGCTCGGGATCGTGCTCCTGCACCGGACCCGTTTCGGGCTGCACACCTACGCGCTCGGATCCAACCCCGAGGCGGGCCGGCGTTCCGGCCTGAACGTCACCCGTCACCTGATCATGGTCTACGCCCTGTCCGGCCTGCTGGCCGGATTCGCCGGCTGGCTCAACCTGGCGTTCTTCCAGTCGACCACGATCGGCGGGCAGAGCACGACGAACCTCAGCGTGATCGCCGGCACCGTGATCGGCGGCACCAGCCTGTTCGGCGGTTACGGGTCCATCCTCGGCACCACCATCGGCCTGTTCATCCCCAGCACGCTCCAGAACGGGTTCGTGATCATCGGTATCCAGCCGTTCTGGCAGGAGGTCGTGGTGGGTGCCGTGCTGATCGCCGCCGTGTACGTGGACCAGCAGCGGCGGGCGGCCGCCCTGCGTGGCGGCGGCCGGCCGAAGATAAGCGGCCTGCTGAACCGCATGACCACGATGACGCACGCGGCGCCCGCACGGGAGTAGCCCGCGGCGCCCCGGGGCGGAGAGCGCCCCGGGGCGCCGCGCCACGGCCAGAGCCCGGACCCGCCGGGCTCTGGCCGCCCACGCCCGAGCATCATGGACCACGCGGCTTACCCCGCCCCGAAGGAGCACCATGAAAGCCGTTGTCTACGACGCCCCGGGCAGCTTCTCGATCAGGCAGGTCCCGACCCCGGAGCCGGAGCCGGGGGAGGTGCGCGTCCGGGTCCAGCAGAGCGGGATCTGCGGCACCGACCTGCATATCCACAACGGCAAATTCTTCGCCGAGTTCCCCCTGACTCCCGGCCACGAGCTGGTCGGCCCGGTGGACGCGCTGGGCGACGGCACCGGGGGATTCCGCGCCGGCGAGTACGTCTCGGTCAACCCCAACATGAACTGCGGGCACTGCGAGTACTGCCGGGCCGGGCGGACCCTGATGTGCGCGAACCTCAAGGGACTCGGCACGAACTGGCCGGGGTCGTTCGCCGAGTTTGTCGTCGTCCCGGCCAACCTGGTCTTCTCCGTGGACGGCCTCGACCCCGACGTCTCGGTGTTCACCGAGCCCACCGCGTGCGCCATGCACGGCGTGCAGACGCTGGCCCCCCGGCCGGGGACCTCGGCGCTGGTCTTCGGGGCCGGCCCGACCGGCCTGCTGCTCGCCCAGCTCATCGCCCGCGGCGGCGCGGTCAGCGTGACGGTCGCGGCCTCGTCGGCGTTCAAGCTCGAGCGTGCCGGGGAACTCGGGATCGACACCACGTTCCTGATGGACCGCGGGGACCTGGCCGGCGACGCCGCCACGCTGAAGGCGGTGTCAGGCGGCGGTTACGACCTCGTGGTCGACGCCACCGGGTCGGCGGCGGTATCCGAGCAGTGCGTGCCGCTGACCCGCAGCGGCGGGACCGTGATGTTCTACGGCGTGACCGAGCCGGAAGACCTCGTCCGGGTCAGCCCGTACGACGTGTTCCGCCGCGAGATCACGATCAAGGGATCATTCGCGGAGATCGATTCGTTCCCGGCCGCCATCGCGGCCCTGCGGACCGGGCGGGCCCGTACCGCCGGCCTGATCACCCACCGCTTCAAGCTCGATGATTACGCCGGTGCCCTGGACGCGCTGCGCAGCGACCGGACGGTCCACAAGATCATTATCGAGTGCTGATCACATGACTGCTGATGCCCGGCCGGCGGGGGCGGCTGCCCCGGATACCACCGGCCGCCCCGGTTCCCCCGGCGTGGCCTGCACCCTGGGTATCGACCTGGGCACCAGCTCGGCCAAGGCGGTCGTGGTCGACACCGGGGGCACGGTCCTGTCCCAGGCGTCGGCCGGTTACGCCGTGACCTCCGCGCGGGCTGGCTATGCGGAAAGCGAGCCGGCCCACTGGTGGGCCGCGGTGAGCGCCTGCGCCCGCGAGGCCGTCCGCGCGGCCGGCGCGCGGCCCGCGGCGATCGGGCTGTCCGGGCAGATGCACGGCCTGGTGCTGGCGTCCGCGGATGGCGCGGCTCTGCGGCCGGCGTTGCTCTGGGCCGACAGCCGGGCCACCGGATGCCTGCGCGCCTACCGGCTGCTCGGCGCCGGCCCGCTCGCCAGGCTGGCCAACCCGCTGGCCCCCGGCATGACCGGGCCGCTGCTGAAGTGGGTCGCCGACCACGAGCCCCGCACCTACGCCGGAGCCCGCTGGGCGCTGCAGCCCAAAGACTGGCTACGGGCCCGGCTCACCGGCGAATTTCACGCCGAGCCCAGTGATGCCTCCGCCAGCCTGCTCTATGACGTGATCGGGGACCGCTGGGACCTCGAGGTGGTGCGCGCGCTGGGCCTGGAGGCCGGCCTGCTGGCGCCCCTGCTGCCCTCGGCCGGCGCACCCGCCGGACAGCTCACGGCTGAGGCGGCCGCCGGGCTGGGCCTGCCCGCGGGCCTGCCCGTCGCGGCCGGGGCCGCCGACACCGCGGCGGCGGCCCTGGGCAGCGGGATCGTCAGCAGCGACGACATCCAGCTGACCGTCGGCACCGGCGCGCAGGTCATCCGGCCTCTGTCCGCGCCGGCCAGCCGGGCGGACGCCGGGGTGAACCTGTACCGGTCGGCGGCCCCGGCCGGCTGGTACCACATGGGCGCCACCGTCAGCGCCGGGCTCAGCCTCAACTGGGTGCGCGAGACCATGAACGCCAGCTGGGCGGAGCTGTACGCGAGCGCGGATCACCGCGGCCAGGCTCACGACCCGGTCTTCGTCCCGCATCTGTCCGGGGAACGGACCCCGTACTGTGATCCGGCGCTCCGCGGCTCCTGGACCGCGCTCTCGCTGGCCAGCGACAGGACCTCGCTCCTGCGCGCCGCGCTGGAGGGAACCGCCTTCGCGATCCGCGACGCCCTGGACGCCCTGCTCGGTGACTACCGCCCTGCTCATCTGCGGCTGGCCGGGGGAGGAACCCTGGCCCCCGGCTGGCGGCAGATGCTCGCGGACGTGCTGGAGTTCCCGCTGCACGCCGTGGACGTGGCCGCCGCGTCAGGCCGGGGCGCGGCCCTGCTGGGAGCCAGCGCCGCCGGCCTGATCAGTTTGAGAGATATAGAAGGGCCGCTCGCCCCGGCCGCCCGCCTGGTCGCCGGGCCGGATCCGGCGATGGCCGCTTTCCACGCCGAGCGCCACGCACGATTCCGGCACATAGTTTCCGCTCTCAAAATTACCGGGGCGTCCGCCGGGCCGCTGGCCAGGCCTTCAGGCGGCGCGGGAGGGGCAGCATGACCGTACTGAACACGCAGACCCTGGGGCAGCTGGACGCCGGCGTGCGCGTTCCCCGGTACGACCGCCGCGACGTGACAACCGGAATCGTTCATATCGGTGTCGGCAACTTCCACCGCTCGCACCAGGCGATGTACATCGACACGCTGATGAACGCCGGGACGGCGATGGACTGGGGCATCTGCGGGATCGGCCTGCAGCCCTCCAACGCCAGGATCCGTGACGCGCTGGCCGCGCAGGACGGCCTGTACACCCTGGTCCTGCGGCATGGCGATGGCACCTGGGACGCCCGCGTGATCGGGTCGATCACCGGGTTCCTGTTCGCCCCCGACGATCCTGAGGCCGCGATCGAGAAGATAGCCGCGCCGGGCACCCGGATCGTGTCGCTGACCATCACCGAAGGCGGCTACAACCTCGACGACGTCACCGGGGAATTCAACTGGTCAGATCCCGCGGTCCTCGCTGACCTGCAGCCAGGCGCGGTACCAGGAACAGTTTTCGGGATCATGACCGAGGCGCTCGCCCGCCGCCGCGCACGGGGCATCCCTGCCCCCACCATCCTGTCCTGTGACAACATCCCGGGCAACGGCCACGTGAGCCAGCGCGCGTTCACGGCCTTCGCCCGCCGGCGCGATCCCGGCCTGGCGGAATGGATGACCCGGCACGTCCGGTTCCCCAACTGCATGGTTGACCGGATCACGCCCGGTACCACCGGCGCCGACCGCGCTGAGCTCAGCCGCCGGTTCGGGATCGAGGATCAGTGGCCCGTGCTCTGCGAGCCCTTCACGCAATGGGTACTGGAGGAAAACTTCACCGGCAGCCGCCCGCCACTCGAAGACGCCGGCGTGCAGATCGTTTCCGACGTGGAGCCCTACGAGCTGATGAAGCTGCGGCTGCTCAACGCCGGTCACCAGGCCCTGTGTTACGCGGGCCGCCTCGCCGGGTACCGGCTCGTCCATGAGGTCACCACCGACCCCCTCTTCGCGCGGTTCCTGCTGGACTACATGACGGTGGAGGCCATCCCCACTCTCCGGCCTGTCCCCGGCATCGATGTCCGCCAGTACGCGAGGCAGCTCATCGAGCGGTTCTCCAATCCCGAGGTGGGCGACACCCTCGCCCGGCTCGCCACCGACGGATCCGACCGCATCCCCAAGTTCCTGCTCCCCGTCATCCGGGAACAGCTCGCCGCCGGCCGGCCCTTCACCCGCTCCGCGGCCGTCATCGCCAGCTGGGCCCGCTACGCCGAGGGCACCGGCGAGGACGGCGTGCCCTACGAGATCGACGACGGCCTCGCGCCGCAGCTGCAGGCCGCGGCCCGGCGGCAGCGCGGCCACCGGACCGCTTTCCTCGACGGTAACCGCGCGCTCTTCGGTGACCTGGCCGGCGATCCCCGCTTCACCGCGGTGTACAGCGCGATCCTGACCGCCCTGCTCACCCGCGGCGTGCGGGAGACCTTCACCGGCCTGGACCGCTACGCCACACCGCCGGTGGCCGGCCGCGGGCCGGCCGGCGTGGAGAGGAATTTGCCCTGACCAGCATGCGGCGCGTCGTCGTGCACCCAGGCCGGATCGCCGTCGAGGCAGCAGAGATCCCCGCCCCCGCCCCGGGCGAGGCCCTGGTCCGCACCCTCGTGGCAGGCGTCTGCGGATCCGACCTGCACGCGGCCCGCGGGCAGCACCCCTTCGTGCCGCTGCCCTACCGGCCGGGCCATGAGGTCGTCGGGGTGGTCGAGGCCGCCGGCCCCGGCGCCGCGGCCGCCGCGCCGGGCCAGCGCGTCATCGTGGAGCCCGACCTGCCCTGCTGGTCATGCAAGATGTGCACGACCGGACGCGAGAACCTGTGCGAGAACCTGCAGTTCTTCGGCTGCGGCTATGCCCAGGGCGGCATGGCGGACTACTTCACCCTCGCCGCCCGCCGGCTGCACCCGGTGCCGGACACGCTGGACGACCACACCGCGGCGCTCATCGAGCCGTTGTCCACCCCGGTGCACGCCGTGCGCCTGGCAGGCGAGGTCGCCGGGCGGGCCGTCGCGGTTCTCGGGGCCGGGACCATCGGGCTGTTCATGCTCGCGGTGCTCCGCGCGCACGGCGCGGGCCGGGTCGTCACCACCGACCCGCTGCCCGGCAAACGGGCGCGGGCCGCGGCCCTCGGCGCGGATGTGACCATCGACGCAGCCGCCCGCGACGTCGCCGGGCAGGTGAGGCAGGCCCTCGGGGGGAGCGCCGATATCGTGTTCGACTGTGTCGCCACCCAGTCCTCGATCGACCAGGCCATCGCCATGGCCGACAAGGGCGGCACGGTCATGGTCGTGGGCGTCCCGGCCCGGGAGGTCACCATCCCGCTGCCGATCGTGCAGGACCACCAGATCCGCATCCAGGGCAGTGCCACCTATCTCCCCGTGGACTACCAGGAATCGGCCGGCCTGCTCAGCCGCGGGGCGGTGCGGGCCGCGGACTTCGTCACCGCCACGCGGCCACTCGACCAGGTCGCCGAGGCCTTCGGGCTCGCCTCGTCGGGCCATCACGTGAAGGTCCTCGTCACCGTGGGCGAGCGGTGACGGCCGGCCTCGGGCCGCTGCGCGCGGCGCTCTCGTCGGGGCTGGTGGCGCTCGACTTCGACGGCACGCTCGCACCGATATCGCCCCGTCCCGGCGACGCGCGCCCCCTGGGCGGCACCGGCCAGCTGCTGCGTGATGTGCGGGCCACGGGGGCGACGCTCGCCATCGTCACCGGCCGGAGCGTCGCGTCGCTGCTGCGGGTCAGCTGTTTCGGTGCCATACCGGGCATCATCATCTACGGCACTCATGGCGCGCAGCGGTGGCAGGCGGGCAGGCTGCGGGCCCCGGCTGCGCCTGCGGGCCTGGCCGACCTGCGCGTGAGCCTGCCCGGGCTCCTGGCCGGTATCGGCCCTGGCCTGTGGATCGAGGACAAGGGACTGTCGCTCGTCGTCCATGCCCGCCTCACCGCGGAACCGCAGCGCGTCCTGGAGATGCTGCGGGCGCCGGTCGGTGAGGCCGCCACCGCGGCCGGGCTCGCGGTCCGGCCCGGGAAGGAAGTCCTCGAGATCTGCCTCCCCGGGCTCGACAAGGGCACGGCGGTCCGCGAGCTGCTGAGCCGCAACCCGGCGGCCGCCTTGTACGCGGGCGACGACCTTGGCGACCTGCCCGCCATCGCCGAGGTGAACGCGTGGGCGCGGCGCACTGGCCGTCCGGCGCTGACCGTCGCGGTCAGCGCCAGCGGACAGGGCCCGGTCGCCGGCCGGGCCGGCCTGACCGTGCCAGACCCCCAGGGCCTCCTGTCGCTGCTGCGCCAGATCCTGCGGGTACCGGCGTCAGCCAAACCGCTGATCTAGCGACTACCGAAAGGCCGGCCACGCCCATGTCCACCGCCGCCGGGGTCCCTGTGCCGCAGGGGCCCGCCCGCCGCCTCGACCGCAAGCTGGGCAACATCGCCGCGGGCCGCTACACCCCCGGCGATTTCGTGATCGCGGACGCCAAGGACGCCGACATGGCGTTCGGCCTGACCGCGGCGGGACCAGTGACCGGCGGCCCGGCCGGGGCGGCCGGGGCGGCCGGGGCGGCCGGGTCAGCCGGGGCGGCCGGGCCAGCCGGGGCGGCCGGGCCCGGCCGGTACCGCACGCGCACCGAGTACCTCGGCGCGATGCGTGCCCTGGCCGCCCGGGGCGACATCGACATCCTCCTGGCCTCGGCTTCCAACGGGGAGCGGCTGGCCGCCGGCGGCTGCCTGGCGGACACGACCCTGGCCATCCGGGCGAATGACACCACCGACATCTGGAACAGCCGGGGCGGCCGTTATCCCGCTGCGCCCTCGCGCCCCTTCCGCACCGCCGACCTGACGGCGATCCGCCCGTTCTGTGACCTGGTGCTCTACTCGCTGACCTTCAACAACGACCTGGACAGCGACCTGGCCACGCTGGAGGCGTACCGGGCGTTCCGGCAGGAGGCGGCGGCGCTCGGCGTCCGGCATTTCCTGGAAGTCTTCAACCCCAACGCGCCGTCCGGCCTGGCCCCCGGGGACGTCGGCGCGTTCGTCAACGATTCGATCATCCGCACCCTGGCCGGGGTCACCGCCGGGCAGCGGCCGCTGTTCCTGAAGGTGGCCTACAACGGCCCGGACGTGCTCGCTGAGCTTGCCGGGCACGACCCGTCGCTCGTGGTCGGCATTCTCGGCGGGTCGGCAGGCACCACCCGGGACACCTTCGAGCTCCTGCGCCAGGCCGAGCGCCACGGCGCCCGGGTCGCCCTGTTCGGCCGCAAGATCCAGCGGGCGGAGTCGCAGCTCGACCTGGTCAGCCTCATGCGCCCAGTCCTGCGGGGCGAGCTGAGTCCCGCCGATGCCGTCCGCGCTTACCACGAGGCCCTGGCCAAGGGCGAGGTCGCGCCGCACCGCAGCCTGGAGGCCGACCTGGCGGTGACCGATCCCGCGCTCAGCGCCGGATGAGCGGCATGCCCGGCCCGCGAGCGGGGGTCTTGTGCGCGGGGACGATTGTCGTCGATGTCGCGAAGGTGATTGACGCTTACCCGGAACTGGATCATCTGGCCACGATCGAGCAGGTGTCGCTGAGTACCGGCGGGCCCGGGCTCAACATGGCCGTGGACCTGCGCATGCTGGGAGCAGGCTTCCCGGTCGCCATGCTGGGTGCCGTCGGCGACGATGAGCATGCCGCCTTCATCCTGGCCGAATGCGCGCGGCTGGGCATCGACACGTCCGGGGTGGCGAGGCTGGCCGGCGCGGTCACGTCGTTTACCGACGCGATGATCGAGCGGACCGGGGGGCGGCGGACCTTCTTCCACCATAGCGGGGCAAACGCGCTGTTCGACGCCTCGGCCGCCGATCTGCGGCACACGCGGGCCCGCCTCCTGCACGCAGGTGCCCCCGGCATCCACCCGGTCATGGACCGCCCGGATCCCGGGGGCGGCAACGGGTGGTCGGCCCTGCTCCAGCGGGCGCAGGGCGCAGGCCTGCACACCAACCTGGAACTGGTCAGCGTGGCCCCGGACCGGACCGCGGAAGCCGCCCTGCCGTGCCTGCCGCACCTGGACAGCATCGTGATCAACGAGCTGGAGGCCGGCGCGCTGACGGGCATCGATGCACCCGTCCCCACCGCCGACGGGCCGGTGGACTGGGCCGCCCTGGAGGCCATGGCTCTCGGCCTGATCGAGCGCGGTGTATCGGCGCTCGCCGTGGTGCATTTCCCGGCGGGCTGCGTCGCGGCCGCCCCCGGCGGCCGGACCTGGCGGCAGGGCTCCGTCAGGCTGGCCCGCGACCAGGTACGCAGCACCACAGGGGCGGGAGACGCCTTCGCCGCGGGTGTCATCCTGGGCCTTCATGAGGGCTGGCCGCCGGAACGCGGCCTGCGGCTGGCGGTCGCGTCCGCCGCGGCGTGCGTGCGGAGCCCGAAAACCTCCGACGGGATCAAGGACGCGGATGCCTGCCTGGCCGAGGCCGAGGAGGCTGGCTACCGCCGCGCGCCCCCGGCCGCGGGGGTGCCGTGAAGGGGCTGCGGGTCGCCGTGGCCGGGGCCGGCCTGGGCGGCCTGTGCCTGGCGCAGGGCCTGCGCGGGGCGGGCGCCGAGGTCACCGTGTATGAGCGGGACGCGGCACTGGGCGGCCGTCAGCAGGGCTACCGGCTGCACGTTGACGGGCGGGCCGGCCTGGCGCTGCAGCAGTGCCTGCCACCGGAGCTGTTCGAGCTCTTCCTGGCCACGTGCGGCGCTCCCGGCCGCCGGTTCACGGTGCTCAGCGAGCGGCTCCGGGTCCTGCACGAGGCCGCCGCCGATGCGGGCCGTGACCCGCTGGCGCCCGCGTCGCTGTCCACGTCGGCCAACCGGCAGACGCTGCGGGAGATCCTGGCGGCCGGGCTCGGCCGGCGCATCCTGTTCGGCTGGGAGCTGACCGGGTTCGACGCCGGCGATCACGGAGTGCGGCTGGATTTCACCGGCGGCCGGCATGCCGGCGCGGACCTCCTGGTCGGCGCGGATGGCATCAACTCCGCGGTACGCCGGCAGTACCTGCCTGATGCCCGGGTCATCGATACCGGATCGCGGTGCATCTACGGCAAGACGCCACTGACCGGCGCGGCCCTGGGGCTGCTGCCGCCCGCACTGCACGACGGGTTCACCGCCGTCGTCGGCGGCCGGGTGGGAATGGCGGCCGGGCTGGTCCAGTTCCGCCAGCGCCCCGAGCGGGCGGCCGCGGCGATCGCACCGGGCGTCCGCGTGAGCCCGGCCGGCGACTACCTGATGTGGGCCATCGCCGCGGGCCGCGAGCGCTTCCCGGTACCGGACGCCCAGCTGGCCGGGCTGGGGCCGGTTGATCTGCACGGCGTCGCCACGGCCATGATCCGGTCGTGGCACCCGGACCTGCGCGGGCTGGTCGCACTGGCCGACGCCGCCCAGACGTTCCTGGTGCGGATCCGGACATCGGTTCCCGTCCCGGCCTGGGAGCCGAGCCGGGTCACCCTGCTCGGCGACGCCATCCACGCCATGAGCCCGGCCCGTGGCTCCGGGGCGAACACCGCCCTGCAGGACGCGGCAGTGCTGTACCGCGCGCTGGCCAGCGCGGCGCCGGCCCACCCGGCACTGACCGCGGCTATCGGCGGCTACGAGAGCCAGATGCGCGAGTACGGCTTTGCCGCGGTCAGGGCCTCCCGGGAGGCTGAGGCCGAGATGGGCACCCGGCGCAGCAGTATCGGCTTCTGGCTCTACCGCCACCTGGCCCGCGCCCGGCCCCGCTGACCGCCCGCGCCGCCCGCGCGCCCGGCCCGGCTGGCCGCCCCCCGCCGCCCACCGTGACCGGGCCGGCCCCGGTCGCCGTGCCGGTGGCCCTTCACCTGGTCTTCACACGGCCGGCAGCCGGACTGCACCGGCACCTGGTGGCCTGGGTACCACCTCGCGGCGCCTGCCTGTGGGGAGGGCGCTGAAGGGCGTCAGCGGCGGCGCCGGGGAAGGGGAGCAGGCATGACGCAGATGATCAGGGGAACCGTCAGGGAACTCCGCGCGATGATGGACGGCCCGGTGCTCGGGCCCGGTGAACCCGGCTTCGAAGACGCGCGCCGGGTGTGGAACGCGGACATCGACCGCCGCCCGGCGATGATCGCCCAGTGCACCTCGGCGGGCGACGTGGCCACGGCCATCAGGTTCGCGCGGCAGAGCCAGCTGGAAATCTCCGTGCGCGGGGGCGCGCACAACAGCGCGGGCACCGCGGTCTGTGACGGCGGCCTGATGCTCGACCTGAGGCTGCTCAATGAGGTCACGGTTGACCCGGGGGCGCGGCGGGCGCGGGTAGGCGGCGGTGCGCTCCTGGCTGACGTGGACGCGGCCACCCAGGCGCACGGACTGGCCGTGCCCGCCGGGCTGATCAGCCACACCGGCGTCGGCGGGCTCACGCTCGGCGGCGGGATGGGCTGGCTGACCCGCAAATTCGGCCTGACCATCGACAGCCTGGCCTCGGCTGAGGTGGTCACGGCCGCCGGGCAGGTGCTGCGGGTGTCCGGCGGCGAGCACCCTGACCTGTTCTGGGCCATCCGGGGTGGCGGCGGCAACTTCGGTGTCGTGACCTCCTTCGAGTTCCGCCTGCACGAAGTCGGCCCGGTGGTGGATTTCGGGCTCTTCTTCTGGAGCCTGGACCAGGGGCCGCAGGCGCTGCGGGTGGCCCGCGAGATCGTCTCGGCGATGCCGGCGGACGTCAACGCCGTGATCGGCGCGATTAACGCACCGCCGGCCCCGTTCGTCCCGCCGGAGCAGCATTTCGCGCCCGGCTACGCCCTGCTGCTGACGGGCTTCGGAACCAGCCAGGAGCACGCCAGGATCGTCACCCAGGTCCGCGACCGCGTGCCGCCCCGGTTCGAGCTGGTCACCGCCATGCCTTACGTCGAGTTGCAGCAGCTCCTCGACGAGGCGAACGCGTGGGGCTCGTGCAGCTATGAGAAGGGCCTGTACCTCGAGGAGCTGACCGACCCGGTGATCGACGTGGTCACCGGGCACCTCCCGGGCAAGCCTTCACCCATGTCCATGGTGCTGTTCTACCGGCTCGACGGCGCGTACAGCCGGGCCGGCGACGGCGACACCGCGTTCAGCGGCGGCCGCTCGCCGCGCTACGGCGCCTTCATCGTCGGGTCGGCGCCGGACGGCGCCCGGCTGGCCGCGGATCGCCGCTGGGTCCGGGGCTTGTCGGAAGCGCTGCAGCCGCATGCCATCGGGACTGGCGGCGGGTACCTCAACGGGACGAGCGACTACTCCGCGGACCGGGTCCGGGCCAGCTACGGCGCGGCCAAGTACGAACGCCTGGCGGCGATCAAGGCCGAGTACGACCCGGAAAACGTATTTCACCTCAACGCCAACATCGTGCCAACCTGAGCAGGGCGCCGGGCGGGCGCGCCGGGCCCGGCGCCCCGGCCGTTCCGTGAGCCTGTGCAATGGGTGCTGCTATTCCGCAGTGGCTGCACAGGATCATGGAAACCGGCGGCCCCGCGGGAGGACCAAGGGCCCGGGTACGGCTGCTGAACGCCACTGCCGTGGCGGCGGCCGGTCCCCGAAGCTGTGGGCGAGGGAGCCTGGGATGGGTGTCAGCTACTACGACGCGCTTTTGCCGGTCCGTGAGCCCGGGGCCGGCCTGCTGGGCGCGGTCGCCGGGCTCCGGCTCGCGAACCGGGTGCTCGCCTCGGTCTGCGTGCCCGGGGGCCGCATCGTGGTCGCGTTCCGTTCTGACAGCGCCCGGCTCAGCCGCATGTTCGCCGCGAACTGGGCGCAGGCCCGGACGGATCAGGAGCCGGACGCCACGCTGTATGCGCTGACCCGGCCGGCCCGCAGCTACGGGCTTGACGGGCAGTGGGACGGGGCGCGCTGGTGGGCGCGGGATCACAAGACCATGGTGGTCTTCGGGTTCGGCCCGTACCGGCTGGCCAAGGTGTGCGTCCGGGGCATGTGCTCGGCCGTGAGCGGGGACGACACCTTGTTCATGCACGGGTGCGCGGTATCTGTCGGCGCGGGGGCGGGCCGGCGCGGCGTGGTGATCACGGGGAGTTCGGGAGCGGGGAAGACCACGCTGGTGGCCGGGCTGCTGCGGCAGGCCGACTACCCGGTGGCGGTGCTGAACGACGACTGGGGAGCCATTTCGCTGAATTCCGGTGACTTGGCCAGCACGGGGGAGCGGATGCTGCACATGAAATCAAGCAGCGTGCTCGCCCTTCGCCCCGGCTTCTTCTCCGCCGCGCCGGCCGCTCGTACTCGCGTGATCTGTCAGAACCGGACCGCTCCGCCCGGATGCTGGTGTCGCCGGGGAGTGTGTACGGGCCGGCGTGGAGCACCTCGTCCATGACGGCCGAGCATGTGGCGGTGGTCGTGCGGGAGCCTGCGGGCTGGCTGCCTCCCGGCCGGGGAGGGGCGGCGGTGCGGGAACTGGAAGGCGAGGGCGGCGCGGGTTCCGCTCACCACCACGAGGCGTTCTTCAATGGATCCCTGATCCTCATTCATGAAAACGATAAATTGCGTGAGGAGTCGCGCTTCCGGCAGCTCCTTGACCGCACAACGGTGTCGTGGATAAATAATTGCGACACCCCTGAGATTCTGGTGGATACGTTCATCTCCGCAGTCATGACGTGAGCCGGCCCGCGCCGCTGGCCCGCGGCACCGGGGGCACGCTCGCGAGCGCGACGCTGCCCGGCGGCCCCCTTGCTCAGGGCCGGCCGGGCAGCGGGATGCCGGGCACCGGGGACTACTGGTGAGAGCGGCGCGGGCGGAACTTGATCCAGAGCAGGATGCCGATGGCCACCAGCAGCCAGGGCGAGAACAGGATGTGCGCGGTAAAGCTGGCAACAGTCAGGGCCACGATGGCGATGAGGACGAGGGCGAGGATCGCGGGCATGGTGATCAGTCTCCGTTCAGGCCAGGCTGGTTGGCAACGGCGGCGGACCGGGTGCCTGCCGTGGTTGCGTTCATGCTTCAACAGTGCCGCCGGCAGTCGTCCCCGTCGATCGGGATCACCCCCGATTCACACCCTGGTCTGCCCCGGGGAGGCATCAGGGTCAGCGCCCGGGTGGTTCCCGCAATCGTGACCGTCCAGCATGACACCCCCGGTGACCGGCCGCGGCGGCGGTCGCCGGCGGCGGCAGGCCGGCGATACGTCCGTTGGGGAGCGGAATTCAGGAGACGAACTGCTGCCCGCCGTCGATGTCGTACGTCGCAGCGCGGCGGTGGCGGCGGAGACGATCCCGACGCCGGGGCGCACGCGCCGGCCTCCGGTACCGCCGATGAACAGCAGCGTGCCGCCCGGCCTCATCGTCCCGGCGGCGTTGCGCGCGACCTCCAGCGCCAGCACCACATGGCCGCTGATCGCGTCGCGCACCTCCGCGGCATCCATCTCGAGCAGGGGCCCGTAGTGCGGGCCGCCGGCCGTCACCATCACATGGTCGATCGGGGCCGGCAGTTCCCGGAAGAAGGTCCCCAGGGCCGCGGTGTCGCCGGCGTCGAAAGCCGCGGTGCGCCGCGCGCCGACGTCCCGCGCCGCCCGTTCGAGCCGTTCGGGATTGCGGCCGGTGAGGATGACGTCGGCGCCCTCAGCCCGGGCGCGCCGGGCTGTCTCGAGCCCGATGCCTGCGCTGCCGCCGATCACGACGACGGTCTGCCCGGCCAGGCCGGGTTCGCGGGGAGAAGCAGGGGCCGCTGGCGTGGTCATGATTCCTCCGGTCTGTCACCAGGCGGCCCGGCGCCCCGCCCTTCCACCGTTTTCCTGTGCCCGCGGCGCCCGGCCGCTACACCGCCAGCTCGGCCCAGACGGCCTTGCCCGTGGCCGTGGCGCTGACTCCCCAGCTGGTGGCCAGGGCATCCACGATGACGAATCCGAATCCTGACTCCTCGAGCCCGGCCGGGATGCCAGGCCGCGGCCACTGCGGGTCGGGGTCGTGGACCTCGATCCTCAGCGAGGTTCCCGCCGCCTCAAGCCGCAGCACCAGCATCGATCCTCCGGCGCAAGCGTGCCGGACCGCGTTCGTCACCAGCTCGGAGACGAACAGGACCGCCGTTTCCTCCGCATGGGCGGCGTGCCGCGCGGCCAGGACCTCCCGGGTCGCCTGCCGCGCGTAACCGGGGGCATGCGCGGCCGCCGGCAAGGTCATCTCCCACACCCAGCAGGAGGCCCGGGCCCCCAGTTCGCCAGGTCCGTCCGCTCCGCTGGGCCTGGCCGCGTCGCCTGTCATTACCTGCTGCCTCATTCTCATTACCTGCCCTGGCCGTCCGGCTGATGTCACGGTGGACCCGACGATGGTGTTCTGGCGGCATGCCAGCAGGCGCATCACCCTGTACTGCCATGGCGCGCGCTCGTCCGTGATTGCCCCGTGATGGGCACAATTCCCCCGTGTTGTACACACCCACAGTTCGCTATCCAGCTGAAAGTCAGCTCCAGGCTTGCTGACGCCGCGCTGAAAGTTTGCTGGCTGGCGCTAGGATCACGGCATGATCACCGGCATGCATGCGATCGTGTTCTCATCCCAAGCCAGCCAGGTCCGGGCGTTCTTCAAGGACACGCTCGGGCTGCCGTCGGTTGACGCGGGCGGAGGCTGGCTGATTTTCGCGTTGCCCCCGGCTGAGCTCGCGGTGCATCCCGCGGACGGGGAAACCCGCCATGAGCTTTACCTGATGTGTGATGACATCCACGCCACGCTGGCCGATCTGCGGGACAAGGGAATCGAGGCAGCGCAGGACGTGACCGATCAGGGGTGGGGGCTGCTGGCCGCGATCCGGCTCCCGGACGGCTCGCAGTTCCCCATCTACCAGCCCCGGCACCCCTCGCCGCTGTCGCCCTGACCGCCCTCCCGGCGATCAGGCGCTACCCGTCCGTGCCCCGCCGGTTGGCCGCGTCGATGAGCCGCCGGGCCGGAGCCTCATCGGCGGGCGCGACGAGCACGCGCACCCCCTGGGCCTGCAGCTGCGGCTCCTGCCCTCCGGCATCGTCCGCGGACACCACGGCGCGCAGGTCGTTGTTGCGCAGCATGCCGGCGATCAGTTCCGCCTCGCTGCGGGTGGTCACGACGGCGACCGTGACCGGCGCGCCGCCACGCCCGGCCGGGGCGGCGGGTTCGTGCCCGGGCCCGGCTTGCTCGCGCTCCAGGTAAGCCGCGTACCAGCCGGGCCAGTCCGGGTCCGGGTGCCCGGTCTGCTTCTCGTGCCGGGCGTGCGCGTCCGCGGCGCGGGCCAGCGCGCGCGCCAGGTCGCCCGCGGACTCAAAGGTCAGCCTCATGACTCTCCTCCTGCCCGGCAGCTATGTCTGCGGGGCGATCATGACCGGGTCGCCGACCCGGACCAGGCCGGGCCGGATCGTGGTGCCGTAGACGCCGGCGCAGGCATCGTGGTGGCGGCCTGCGGCCTTCAGCACGGGCGCGTCGGGCTGCCCGGTGCCGGGGTTGACGTTGGGGATGACGCACCGCGTGTCCCGCCGGTTGACCCGGATGGCTGCGCCGCCGATGCGCAGCGAGCAGCCGACCCATCCGTCCTCGGCGTAGGGCGCGCCCGAGGCGGGCGTGATGACGAGGTTGGGCCTGAACCGCAGCTCGCTGCCCGGTACCCCGGCCAGGGTGCAGAGGGCGGACACGGTGGAGGTGGTAATGAGCGAGACGGGCATGGCGTCGAACATCCCGCGTTCGAGCCGCATGACCCGCACCCCTGCTCCCAGCTCGTCAGCGAGGCCCGGATCGGTGATCCGGTAGGTCGTGCCGCCGGGCGCCCGGACCTCGACCGCGGACTTGTCCGGGCGCCCGGGTTCGAGCAGCCTCGGAACGTAGGTCGACATGGCGGGATTCTCGCGGATGGTGTGCCACGGGAATCCGCTCGCGGCGGACTCCGGCCGCAGGAACGCCCACCTCCGGTCACCGGCGATCCCGGCCCAGGACAGGTCGGCGCTCGGCAGGGCTTCCCCCGCCATGGACTTCACCGGATAACGCCACAGCCCGGTCACGATGCCTGCCTGCACGCCAGCCCTGGCGTCCCCGTAGCGGCCCACGCGTCGCCTCCCTCATCGGAGGCGCCCTTGATGGCCTTGCCCGAGCGTGGCGGACCAGGTCCGTCGCAGCGCCTCTCGGGCCGGACCGCCACGCTAACCTCGCAGGCCCCCGGCGGGCAAGCCCGGGGGAGCCGGCCAGCCAGGCGGGCCGGGCTAGCGGGTCAGGGCCTGGTACACGAGCTGGCGCAGCTGGGGGCGGATGGGGTAAGCGCTGGACGGGAGAAGCTGGGTGAAGAACGAGACGGTCAGCTCTTCCGCCGGGTCGATCCAGAACGTGGTGCTGGCCGCGCCGCCCCACGACAGCTCGCCCGCGGAACACAGGACCTTGCCTGGGCCGGGGTCGATGACGACGGCCAGGCCCAGCCCGAACCCGACCCCGCGGAAGGGTGACTCGGCGAACAGCGGCCTGCCGAACGCCTCCAGGTCAGCGCCGCCGGGAAGATGGTTGCGGGCCATGTAGCCGACCGTGCGCGGGCTGAGCAGCCGCGTCCCGTCCAGTTCCCCGGCCGGGCTGTCCGCGCGGTGCAGCAGCATCTGGGTGAAGCGGTGATAGTCCGCCGCAGTCGACACCAGGCCGCCGCCCCCGGCGAGCATGGACGGCGCGCGCCGGGCCGCGTCGCCCAGGGCGTCGAGCCTGGCCGCCGTGCCGCCGCTGCCGGGCGTGTACAGGGCCGCCAGCCGGGGCAGCTGGGCCTGCCCGGCGTGGAAGCCGGTGTCGGTCATGCCGAGCGGGCGCAGGATCCTCGCCGCCAGGAATTCGTCGAGACGCTGCCCGGAGGCCACCTCGATCACCCGGCCGAGGACGTCGGTCGCCACCGAGTAGTTCCACTCCGTGCCGGGCTGGAACAGCAGCGGGAGCCCCGCCCAGGTGTCACACGCCTGCGCCAGGTCCGTGCCCGGGGGCGCGGACCACTCGAACCCGGCCGCCCGGTACAGGGCGTCGACCGGATGGACCCGGTGGAAGCCGTATGTCAGGCCTGCCGTATGGGTGAGCAGGTGCCAGATCCGCACCGGCTCGGTGGCCGGGACGGTGACCTGCCGCAGGTCCGAGCCGCCGGCGTACACCCTGACGCCGGCGAAGGAAGGGATGAACGCACTGACCGGGTCGGTGAGCTCGAAGGCGCCCTCCTCATACAGCATCATCGCCGCCACCGAGGTGACCGGCTTGGTCATCGAGTAGATCCGCCACACCGTGTCCGTCTCGGCCGGCAGCCCGGCCTCCACGTCACGGGAGCCGCAGGCCGACACGTACGCGAGGCGGCCGTGCCTGCTCAGGGTGATCAGCCAGCCGGGCAGCCTGCCGTCGTCGACATAGCGGGCGAAGTGCCGGTCGATCCGGTGCAGCCGCACCGGATCGAGGCCCAGCTCGGCCGGGTCGGCCTCGGGCTTGAGCTCGCTCACCGCATCACCTTTCCTGCTACGCAGACAGCCGCCCGCTGCAGGGCAGCCAGGGACTCGGCGTTATCCCGGCGCATTCCGGGTGCGAGCAGCCGGAGTAAGGGCCCGAACCCGCCTTCGGCATCGGCCCGCTTGACCACCCGGGCACGCCCGCTGCCGGCGGGTTCGGTCCGCACCTTCCAGACCGCATCCGGCTCGGCCTCGAACGTCGCCTCGCATTCGGACAGGTGCATAACAGCCCTTGGTTAATATCCGCCGATATGATCAATTTAGCTGGTTTACCGGGTCAGAAACGATTGTTTCCCATGTGTGATCACTGACGGCGGCACCGGGCCCGCGGGCAGGCCGGCTAGCGCCTGGCCGGCAGGAGCGCGTTGATGACCCGCGTGGCGCGGTCGGGATCGGGATGCTCGCCGGTGATGAGCCCGAGGTAGATATAGGACTCCATGATGCGGACCAGAACGTAGGGCAGGTCTTCCTGGGGCACGGCCGCAGCGAGGCGCCCGGCGGCGGTTTCCTCGTCGACGAGCTCGCCGACCAGGCTGGTCAGCCGGGTTTCGAAGTCGGTGGCCCTGGTGGTCAGCAGGCGCAGGGCCAGATCACCCTCGCGGTCCAGGAAGTGCTGCATGCCGGGGTTGGCGATGACGTGGCGGACGGTGCCGGTGATGACGGCCGCGGCCGGTGACTGGCCAGCCGCGCCGGTGGTGGCGCCGGCGTCCTTGCGGAGTGTGGCGATGGTGGGCTCGATCAGGGACCAGAGGATCTCGGTGAGCAGCTGCTCGCGGCAGCCGACCCAGCGGTAGAGGGTGGCCCGGTCGACGCCGAGGCTCCGGGCGAGGGCCTGCATATCGACGCGACCGCCGCCGAGGAAAACCCGCCGGGCGTGGCGGAAGGCGTCGAGCGCGGTCGGCCGCGCCGTGGTGGCCCGTGCGAGCTGGCGCCGCAGGGGCGTATCCGCGAGGCGCGGATCGCTGACTGCCATCCGGGTGCTCCTGTTCCAGCGGCGATGTGGCCCTTGACATGCCGGGGGTGCTGGGGAACAGTGTGCGGCATATTTGGCGAACGTGGCAATGGAGCAACACATGAGCGAGATGACGCAGCGCCCGCTGGTTCAGCTCAAGGCCGGGGCTGTCCGCGGCACGACCGATTCGGGGATTGCGGCGTTTCTCGGTATTCCCTACGCGGCGGCTCCGTTCGGCGCGAACCGGATGAGGCCACCTCAGCCTGTCCCCCCGTGGGAGGGCGAGCGCGACGCGGGCGCCTACGGCCCGACGGTGCCCAAGGGCGACTACCCGCCGCAGTACGCGCGGTTGTTCCCGGAGGTGGTGATCCCCGGTGAGGACTGCCTGAACCTCAACGTGTGGACGCCCGACCCGGCCGCCGCCGGCCTGCCGGTGCTCGTCTGGATCCACGGCGGCTCATTCATGAACGGGTCCGGGTCGGTCGGGGCCTACAGCGGGGTGGGGTTCGCGCGGCACGGCGTCGTCTGCGTGACCATCAACTACCGGCTGGCCGCCGAGGGCTTCCTGTTCCTCGGGGACGGCACGGCCAACCTCGGCCTGCTCGATCAGCTGGCCGCCCTGCGGTGGGTGCAGGACAACATCTCGGCGTTCGGGGGTGATCCGGCCCGGGTCACCGTCGCGGGCGAGTCGGCCGGGGCGATGAGCGTAACCACGCTCCTGGCCACGCCGCTCGCCGAGGGGCTGTTCGCACAGGCGATCACCGAGAGCGGTGCGGCAGCCCACACGCTCACCCCGGACGAGGGCCGCATGGTGGGCGGCTACCTGGCCGACGCGCTGGGCGTGCCTGCGGACCGTGACTCGATCAGGGCCGTCCCCCTGGGCACGCTCGTGCAGGCCGCATCGGACCTGGTCGTCGAGGTGCAGACCGCGCCGGACCCGGCCCGGTGGGGCCGGCTCGCGCTGAGCCTGCTCCCGTTCGCCCCCACCGTGGACGGCACCGTGCTGCCGGAGGCCCCGCTTCCCGCGATCGCCGCGGGGCGCGGCGGCGGCGTCCGGCTGCTGACGGGGTCGAACCGTGACGAGGCACGGCTGTTCCTGGTCGCGGCGGGCACCATCGACCTGATCGATGAGGCCACGCTCGAAGCGGTGGCCGGCGCGTACGGCCTGCCCGCCGGTTCCCTCGATGTGTACCGGGCCAGCCGGCCCGGGGCCAGCGCGGGTGACATCCTGGCCGCCGTCGTGACCGACTGGTTCTTCGCCATCCCGGCCATCCGGGTCGCCGAGGCCCGCGCCGGCCGGGGTGCCGGCACGTGGGCCTACCGCTTCGACCACCCCGCGCCCGCGGACAACCACAGGCTGGGGGCCTGCCACGGGGTGGAGGTCCCGTTCGTGTTCGACACCATCGGCCGCGATGACGTCCATCCCCTCCTGGGCGACGCCCCCTCGCCGGCCGTCGCCGGCCGGGTGCACCAGGCGTGGGTCGACTTCATCACCACCGGCGACCCGGGCTGGCCCGCCTACGACACCACCAGCCGGGCCACCGGCCTGCTCGCCGGCACGATCACGGTGGCCGATGACCCGTCCGCCGGCGAGCGGGCGTGCTGGGACGGAATCCGGTAGCGGGCCGGAAGGGCCATCCGCGGGCCGAGGGCTGGCCGACTTCAGCCAGCGGCCTGCGAGAAGGCGGCGCCGATCAGGTCGAGGAATTCGTCATCGGTGATGCCGGCCGCGTCGTCAGGCCGCAGCTGGATGGTCCCCTTGCTGGTCCTGAGCTCGGGGTGGCGGGCGGTGAAACCCGCGTCGTGGCCTTGCGGCCAGCCGTAGACCGACACCCCGTGCTTCCACACGCCGAGGTGGAGGCGGCGCCGGCCAGCCTTGTACGTGGGCATCTTGTAGGACAGCACCACGGCCGCGTCGGGGCGCACCTGGAGTATCAGCCGGTGGAGCCGGTCGAACAGGGGACGGTGCTCGGGGGGGATCGCGTCGATGTAATCCTGCACGGCCTGATCAACCTGGGCGTGACCGCTGCCGGGCCCGCCGCCCGGGCCGCCGTTCTCGGGCATGGCACCGTCCTGTCGTAGAGGGGCGTGATCAGCTGGCTGCGACAAACCTGGTCACAGATCGAGCACGACGTCGCTGCGTGGCTGGGAGCAGCAGATCAGCACGCTGCCGCCGGCGGGCTCATCGACCGGGTCGGGAGCGTAGCTGACCGTTCCGGACAGCAGCGCGGTCTCGCAGGTGTGGCACACGCCGGTGCGGCATGACCAGCGCACCGGCACGTCGCACGCCTCGGCCAGCTCGAGCAGGCTGGCGTAGCCCTGGCCCCATGCGGCGGTCAGGCCGCTGCGCGCGAACACGATGCCCGGGCCGGTGCCGGGCGGCCCGGGCGGCTGGTGCGGCGGCCGGGCCGCCGCGGCCGCGATGCCCGGCGTGGACGAGCCCCGGCTGCCGAAGATCTCGGTGTGCACCCGCGCGCCGATACCCAGGCCCGCCAGCGCGGCCGACATCTGGTCCATGAACGCGGCCGGACCGCACAGGTAGGCATCCGCGTCGCGTGGCAGGCCGAGGCCGGCCAGCACCTCCGGTGTCAGCCGTCCGGGGGGCTGGTAGTCGCGCCCGCGGACGTCGCCCGGGCCCGGGTGGCTGTAGCCGATGTGCCGGTGCCCGTGAGGCAGTTCCGCGAGCAGCGGCTGCGATTCGGTGGCAAACGGCTCGTCCGCCCGGCTCCGCGCCCCATGCAGCCACCAGATATCGCGGCGGGACCCGGCGCCGGCCAGGGCGTGCAGCATGGCCAGGACCGGGGTCGCCCCCACCCCGGCGCTGATCAGCAGGACCGGCGTCTCCCCGGGCTGCAGGATGAAGGTGCCCCGCGGTGCGGCCACGTCCAGCAGATCGCCCTCCCGGACCCGGGTATGGATGAACTGGCTCCCCGCGCCGTGGCTTTCGCGCTTGACACTGATCCGGTAGGAAGCCGCGCCCGGCGGCCCGGACAGCGAGTAGCTGCGCACCAGCGGCTGAGCCTGCGGGCTTACCGCCAGCCGGACGGTCAGGAACTGGCCTGGCTGGGCAGGCGGCACCGCCGTCCCAGCCGGATCAGCCAGGTACACCGAGATCACCGACGCGGTTTCCCGCTCGATGCGGGTGACGGCCAGGGGCCGGAAACCGGGCCAGGCCGGCGGCGGGCTGGACGGGGCCAGCCCTGCGTTACCGTCCGGGCCGCCAGGTGATCCAGGCTGGTCCAGCAGGGCCCGGAACGAGGCTTTCCAGCCCTCCGGGAGGGCCGGGATCCGCACCGCCTCCGCCATCTGCTGGCGGGAATGCCCGGGCAGGTAGAGCAGGGCGTCAACCCCGGCCACCGTCATCCCGTCGGGACCGGACGCGACCTGCACGATGTCGTCCCCGGCCTGCACGGTGCCCTCACGCAGCACCCGCAGGTAGAACCCGGGCCGGTGGTGGGAGACCAGCAGCGCCGGGATCTGCGGGTTGCCCATCCGGATACCCACCCGGTAGCAGGTGACCCGCGGCTGGGTCACCTCGAACAGCGCCTCCCCGATCTGGTACCGGTCACCGATGCGCACCTGGTCATCCGCCAGGCCCGAGACCGTGAAGTTCTCCCCGAACTGGCCGTGGACGAAGTCGTCGCGGCCCAGCTGGCGCTGCCAGTACCGGTAGGACTCGATCTGGTACACGAATACCGCCCGGTGCTCGCCGCCGTGCCCGGCCAGGTCACCCTGCCCGTCGCCGTCGATATTGAGCCGCCGCACCATCCGCGGGCCGTCCACCGGCCGCTTCCACACCGCCGTGCGCACCGTCCGGCCATGCCAGGCCACATCCTGCGGCAGGCCCACGTTCACCGACAGCAGGCGGCCGGCCCGCGGCTGCGTGATCACCACGTCCGCTCCTGCCCCCCCGGGTGCCGTCACCGGTCAGATTCTGCCAGCCTGGCGCCAGCCGCCCTGAGGTGCCCGCGGGTTATGGCCCCAGGAGCCCGCCGCAGGCCATTTCCGGGCGTCGTTTACCGCCGCGGTGGGCACGATGACATCAGCCGCACCCAGGGGCGGGCGCAGGCGCCCGTGACCATTCAGGAGGCACAGATGGCGGCTCCCGTCGGGCTCATCACCTACGCGTCCAGGCTCGGCGGTGATCTGCGGCGCCTGCGGGAGGTCATGGCCGGCCCGCTCGCGGGCCTGTTCGGGGGAATCCACGTGCTGCCCTTCTACACGCCCTTCGACGGCGCCGATGCCGGATTCGACCCGCAGGATCACACCGCGGTCGATCCGCGGCTCGGCTCCTGGGATGACGTCGCGGCCCTGGCCCGCGACGGTTACCCGGTCATGGCGGACGTCATCGTCAACCACGTGTCCTCCACATCCCCGCAGTTCCTGGACTGGCTGGCCAGGGGCCCCGGGTCGGCCTACGACGGGATGTTCCTCACCCTGGGGTCGGCCTTCCCCCAGGGGGCGCGGGAAGAGGATCTGCTCCGCCTGTACCGGCCCCGGCCCGGGCTGCCGTTCACGCCGTACACCCTCGCTGACGGCAGCAAGCGCCTGGTGTGGACGACCTTCACCCCGCAGCAGATCGACATCGACGTCGCGAACCCGCTCACCCGGGACTACCTGCGCCAGGTGCTGGACCGGCTCGCCGCGGCCGGGGTGTCCCAGGTCCGGCTCGACGCCGTCGGGTACGCGGTCAAGACACCCGGCCTGTCATCCTTCATGACCCCGGAGACGTTCCGGTTCATCGACGAGATCACCCGATGGTGCCACCAGCGCGGGCTGACCGTGCTGGTCGAGGTCCATTCCTACTACCAGCACCAGGTCCAGATCGCGCAGCAGGTGGATGAGGTTTACGACTTCGCGCTGCCGCCGCTGGTCCTGCACGCGCTGACCGCCGCCGACCCCCAGCCGCTGCTGGAATGGATGAAGGTACGTCCCGGTAACGCGGTCACGGTGCTGGACACCCACGACGGCATCGGGGTCATCGACGTCGGCGCGGACGGCCGTGACCCGTCCCGGCCCGGCCTCCTCACCCCGGCCCAGATCGGCCAGCTGGTCGCGGCCATCCACCGCAACAGCGGCGGCACGTCCAGGCGGGCGACCGGCGCCGCGGCCTCGAACGTCGACCTGTACCAGGTCAACTGCACGTTCTACGACGCGCTCGGTGCCGAGAACCAGCGTTACCTGCTGGCCAGGGCGCTGCAGTTCTGGGTGCCGGGGACTCCCCAGGTTTACTACGTGGGGCTGCTGGCCGGCCGGAACGACATGGAGCTCCTGCGCCGCACCGGGGTCGGCCGTGACGTCAACCGTCACTTCTACACGCTCGCCGAGGTGGCCGGCGCCGTGCGACGGCCCGTCGTCCGGGCGCTGTTCGGGCTGATCCGGTTCCGGAATACGCACCCGGCCTTCGGCGGGACGTTCGAGATCGGTGCCTCGGGCGCGCACCTGCAGGCGGCGTGGACCCACCGTGACCACGCCGCGTGCCTGGACGCGCACCTGGACAGCGGGGAGGGGCTGCTGCGGTGGACGACGCCGGGCGGTGAGCGCGAGGCGGCGCTGGCCGACCTGGGCCGCCCGGAACTCATCACCGGCTGACGCGGCGCCGCGGCATGCACATCCGGCACTTGCGTTGCAGTATGGGCACACTTAGGTTTTATGCCAGGCGGCCCGGGTGCCGTGCGCCAGCAGCCGGATGCACCCGGACGAGGGGTGGGCGTGGGTGACGTCTTCGAGACCGCGAGTGAGGCGCCCGGTCAGCGGCCGGGCTTCTGGCTGAACACGGTCTGCAGCCAGATCCTCCCGGTCCAGATCGACCTGCGGCACGACCGCCTGCCCCGGGCCCGGATGACCTGCGCCACGCTGGGGGCCCTGAGGATCAGGGATGTGGTGGGCGGCGACCACGTCTACACGCGCGACGACGCCGACATCCGCCACGGCGACCCGGAGACGGTGCAGATCGGCATGCCGCTCGGGGGCCAGTCGATCATGATCCAGGACGGCCGCGAGGCGGTCCTGGAAGCCGGCGAGATGGTCGTCTACGACAGCTCCCGGCCGTTCACGCTGGTCATGCAGGATCAGTTCCACTGGCAGGTGTTCCTGCTGCCCAAGGCCAAGCTGCGCCGCTCCGACCACGAGCTGGCCCAGGTGACGGCGATCACGCTGTCCGGCACCCGGGGGATGTCCCGGCCCGTGTCGGTGTTCCTGCGCAGCCTGGCCGCCGAGGCCGCCGGGCTGGAAAGGTCGCCCGGGGCGGCCGCGCTCGGCGAGAACGCGGCCGACCTGATCGCCACGATGGTCCGCAGCCGGTTCGGCAAGCAGTGGGACGTCGGCGACCCGGACGCGGTCCTCATCCAGGCCATCGAGACGTATCTGCACGACCACCACGCCGAGCCTGATCTCGGCCCGGCCCGGGTGGCCAGGGCCCACGGCCTGTCGGTGCGGCGGCTGCATGCCCTCCTCGAGCCGACCGGCTGCTCGGTGGGGGAGCGGATCCGGGCGGAGCGGCTGGCCGCGATCCGGCGGGACCTGGCTGACCCGGCCCTGATCCCGCGGCCGATCGAGCGGATCGCCGCCGCGCACGGCCTGCGCAACGCCTCCGCGTTCACCCGGCTGTTCCGCTCCGCCGAGGGCATGACCCCCCGGCAGTACCGCGCGGCCGCGCTCGGCCGCCGCTGAGCCGCGATCACCGGCCTGCCCGCTTCCCGCTCATTCTCCGCAACGAAAACCGTCCCGGGCCGGCGCCTGTGCCGAGCGTGCCGAGTTCTGTGCCGTCAGCGCCAATTCCGGCTACAAGGTGTTGCCGGTACGCAAGGGGCATGTCGAACATGTCCCTCAGGATGTTGCCTGCGTCGCCGCGGGCGGTCCAGCCTTTCGACGACGACGGGAGCGGCGCGGATGTACAACATCGACATCGACACCGGCGGCACGATGACCGACGGGCTGGTCAGCGGCGAGGATACGGTCCTCGCGCTGAAGGTCGAGACCACGCCGCACGACGTGACGATCGCGTTCGTGGACATCCTCGAGGCCGCCCGGGACGCCCTCGGTTTCGCGGACCTGCGGGCGCTGCTCGCCGAGGTCGAGGTGATCCGCTGGTCGTCCACGATCACCTCCAACGTGCTGGCCCAGCGGACCGGCCCCAAGCTCGGGCTGCTGGTCAGCGCCGGCCACGAAGCCGACCTTTACGACGCGGGGGCCGCGGCGACCGTGATCGGGACCCTCGTGTCCGCGGAGGACATCGGCGGCATTGCGGCCGACGCGGACGAGCAGACAGTACGGAAGGCCATCAAGTCCCTCCTGGACAAGGGCATCCGGCGGATCAACATCAGCCTGGCGGGTGCCTTCCCGGACGGGAGCGCCGAGGAGCGGATCATCGAGATGATCGCCCAGGACTACCCGGACCACTTCCTGGGGTCGATCCCCGCGCTGGCCGGCAGTGAGGTGGTGCTCCGCCCGGACGATTCGACCCGCACCATGGCCTCCCTGATCAACGCCTACGTCCACCCCGCGCTGGCGACCACGCTGTACCGGGCCGAGGAGATCGTCCGGGACGAGCACGGCTGGCACGGCAACGTGCTCATCGGCCATATCAACGGCGGTGTGGCCCGCATCGGCAAGACCAAGGCCTTCGACACCATCGAGTCCGGCCCGCTGTTCGGGACGCACGCCTGCGCCGCCGCCGCGGCCGGGCACGGTGACGCCCGGGTGATCGCCATCGACGTGGGCGGCACCACGGCCAAGGCCAGTGCCGTGCAGGACGGCCGGGTGGTGCTGCGGGACACCGGGGACCTGTTCGGCATCCCGATGAAGCTGGATCTCCCGCTGCTGCACTCGATCGCGCTCGGGGGCGGGAGCGTCGCGCGCGTGAGGGACGGGGCGGTGACGCTCGGCCCGGACAGCATGGGCGCCGCCCCGGGCCCGGCCTGCTACGGGCTGGGCGGCCGGAACGCGACGATCACCGACGCGTTCCTGGCCTGCGGGCTGATCTCGCCGACCGCGTTCCTCGGCGGACGGCGCACCCTCGACGTGGAGCGGGCCCGCGCGGCCCTGGAGAAGCATGTCGGCGCGCCCCTCGGGCTGGACGGTGACGCGGCCGCCCGGACGGTGGCCGACGCGGCGTGGGACGTTGTCGCGGGACTGGCCGCCACGGTCGCCGAGCGGGTCGGCTGGGACCCGGCCGGGGTCACCCTGTACGCCTACGGCGGGAACGGCCCGCTGTTCGTGACCGCGGTGGCCGACCGGCTGGGCGCCCGCCGGGCCCGGTTCTTCCACTTCGGCAGCGTGTACTCGGCGTACGGCTCGGCGATCTCGGACGTCGTCCACGTCTACGAGTCAGCCCTGGCCGGGGCTGGCCACCTGGGCCGGGCCGGGGCCGAGCTGGCCAGCCAGGCCCAGCGTGACCTGCGGGGCGAGGGCCTGGACGCCGAGGGCGCCTCGCTGGAATGGGAGCTCCGGTCGGCCACCTCGAGCGCCGGCGGCCAGGCCGGCGCTCCTGACGCGCTGGCCGCGTCGCTGGACGGGCCGCCCACCCTGGTCCGGCTGACCGCGCGCTATCCGCTGCCCCGCCTGGCGCACCCGCCCGCCCCGAGGCAGGCCGCCGGGCCGCCGGGCCACCGGGCGTCACCCTACGGTCCCGGCGGCTCCCTGCCCGTGCACGACGCGGCGGCGCTCCCCGGGCAGGAACTCAGCGGGCCGCTGCTGGCCGACGGGGACACCTGCACCTGGCTGGTCAGCGACGGCTGGACCCTCACCACCGACGAGCGCGGCGACGCGTCCCTGACCCGGAAGCAGGCACAGTCATGACCACGGGCACTGGCCCCGGGACCGGCGCCACCCGGCTGCACATCGCCGAGTACCTCGACGCGGACCTGGGCACCGAGCGCTGGCACTGCCACGACTGCGGGCAGGACCTCGGCGACCTGCGCGGCAACTACAAGCGCGGCCTGCTGGTCGCGGAGCGGGACCCGCGGGAGATCCACCCGCCGGTCATCGAGGGCGAGTACACGTTCGCGCCGGACGGCGCGTGGATCCGGATCATCGAGTTCTACTGCCCCGGCTGCGGCCGGCAGGTGGAGAGCGAGTACCTGCCGCCCGGCCACCCGCTGACCCAGGACACCGCGCTGGACGTGGACGCCATCAAGGCCCGGCTGGCGTCCGGCGCGGCCCGGATCGACGAGCACGGGAAGCTGGTAGCCCGGAAAGTGAGCGCACCATGAAGGCGATCGACATCGACGTCGGCGGCACGTTCACCGACCTGGTGCTGACCTGGGATGACCAGCGGCTGGTCGCCAAGTCACCGACCACCCCCTACGACCTGTCGGTCGGCTTCGTCAACGTGCTCAACGCGGGCGCGGAGCAGCTGGGCCGGCCGCTGGATGAGATCCTGCCCCAGGTCGAGATCGTCCGGTACTCCACGACGGTCGCGATGAACCGGCTGATCGAGCGGAAAGGCCCCCGCCTCGGGCTGATCACCACCGAAGGGCACGAGGACGCCATCCTGATCGGCCGGGGTGCCCAGTGGACCGACGGGACCCGGATCAGCGAGCGGCGCAACCTGGCCGTCCAGCGCAAGCCGGTGCCGCTGGTCGAGCGGGACATGATCGTCGGCGTGGGGGAGCGGGTCGACTCGACCGGCACGATCATCCGCCCCCTCGATGAGGATGACGTGCGGGCCAAGCTGCGTGACCTGGTGGACCGGGGCGCGCGTGCCATCGCCGTGTCGCTCCTGTGGTCGTTCGCCAACCCCGCGCACGAGCGGGCGGTCCGCCGGATCATCCGCGAGGAGTACAAGGGCTACCACGTCGGCTACCTGCCCGTGGTCCTGTCCCACGAGGTGGTCGGCAAGGTAGGCGAGTACGAGCGCACCATGACCGCGATCCTCGACGCCTACCTGCAGACCAGCATCAAGTTCGAGCTGGAGACCACCTGGGACCAGCTGCGCGGCAACGGGTACCGGGGCACGTTCCTGCTCACCCACAACACGGGCGGCAGCGCGGAGATCTTCAAGACCACCGCCAGCCGCACGTTCAACGGCGGCCCGGTCGCCGGGCTGATGGGCTCGTTCCACATCGGCCAGGCCCTCGGCTACCGCAACGTGATCGCCTCCGACGTGGGCGGGACCAGCTTCGACACCGGCATGGTGGTGGACGCGTCCGTCCGGTCCTATGAGTTCCGGCCGATCATCGACAAGTGGATGGTCGGCATCTCGATGCTGCAGACCACCACGATGGGCGCGGGCGGCGGCTCGATCGCCTGGATCAACGACCTGCTGGGCGGCCGGCTCGAGGTCGGGCCGCGCAGCGCGGGCTCCTATCCCGGCCCGGTGGGTTACGACCTGGGCGGCACCGAGCCCACCGTCACCGACGCCGACCTGGTGCTCGGCTACATCGCCCCCGACGGGTATTTCGGCGGCAAGATGCCCCTGAACCGGGACAAGGCCGTCGCGGCCATCCAGGAGAAGATCGCCGGGCCGCTGGGGCTGGGCGTGGACGAGGCCGCCGCGCTGATCCGGCGCATCGTCGAGCAGAACATGGCCTCCGCGATCAAGCGCGAGGTGCACCTGCGCGGCTACCACCCCGAGGACTTCGCGTTGTTCGCCTACGGCGGCGGCGGCCCCACCCATGTGGCCGGGTACCGCGGCGACGTGCCGACCGCGGTGATCTTCCCGCAGGCCCCGGTCTTCTCGGCGCTGGGCAGCTCGGTGATGGACATCATGCACGTGTACGAGCAGAGCGGCCGGATGCAGTTCATGGCCCCGATGACCGAGCAGATCGTGATCGACCGCGGCACGTTCAACACCAGGATCCGTGACCTGATGGACCGGGCAGAGCACGATCTGCAGGCCCAGGGCCTGGCCGGGCGCGGCGTGGTGTTCAGCGTCGAGCTGGACATGCTGTACGGCGGCCTGGTCCAGGTCAAGCGGGTCTCCTGCCCGGTGCTGGCGATCGAGTCCGACGACGATGCGCAGCGGGTGTACGACGACTTCGAGAAGGAGTTCGCCGAGGCGTTCAGCCCGCACGTGATCAACAAGCCCGGCGGGGTGTACATCGACGGGATCATCCTCAAGGCCACGGTGATCACCGAGAAGCTCCGGCTGCCCACCCATCCGCTGCAGGGCGCCGACCCGGCGGCCGCCCGGACGTCGGGCCGCCCGGCGTACTGGCCCGAGCTCGGCGAGCGGCGCGACACCGACGTGTACTCCTTCGACGCGCTGCAGCCCGGCAACGTGATCGCGGGGCCGGCCATCGCGGAGATGGAGTACTCCACGATCGTCATCCCGCCCGGGCAGCAGTTCCGCATCGATAGCCACGGCCTCGGCATCCTCGAGGACGCAGCTGACCCCAGCGAGGTGAAGTGATGGCGTACCCCACCCTGGAAGAGAAGCTGGCCGCGCTCAAGGTCACCGTGCCCAGCCCGTACGAGCGCACCTGCGCCGACCAGCTCACCCCGGGCGACTACGAGATCGCCGTTCAGCGCACCGCCGACATCCTCGACGAGGGCTACGAGATCTTCATGCGCTCATCCCGGTCGTCCATGGGCGTGGCGGGCGATTCGATCGTGGCCATGTTCAACGCCGCGGGCGACCTGGTGAACGCGTCCGCCGGCACCTACCTGCACGCCGTGATCCCGCCGATCGTGATCAAGTACATCCTGGCCCGGCACGCGGAGAACCCGGGTATCCACGACGGCGACATCTGGTACACCAACGACGCGCTGTACGGCGGGATCCACAACCCCGACCAGGTCGCGATCATGCCGGTCTTCTTCGAGGGCGACCTGGTCGCCTGGACCGCGGCGCTGTCGCACACCACCGAGACCGGCGCGGTCGAGCCGGGCGGGATGCCGCTGACCGCCAAGGCCCGCTTCGAGGAGGGCATGAACCTCCCCCCGATGCGGGTCGGCACCAACTTCCGCATCAACCACGATGTGCTGGAGATGTTCGCGGCCTTCGGCATCCGCGCCGAGGCCAACGTCACCGTGGACATGCGGGCCCGGGCCACCACAGCCGACCGGGTCCGGATCCGGCTGCTGGAGATGTTCCAGCGCGAGGGCAAGGACTTCGTCATCGGCCTCATGCGCCGGATGCTGGACGAGGCCGAGGCGGGCGCCCGGCGGCGCATCGCGGACTGGGCGGACGGCACCTACCGGGCCGTGACGTTCAGCGACGCGGCCGGCCTGGCCGGCGGGCTGATGCGCAACTGCTCGATGACCATGATCAAGCAGGGTGACCACCTGCTCTTCGACTTCACCGGGACCAGCCCGGAGACGCCCTCCAGCTACAACGCGCACCCGCAGGCCGTCATCGGGCACATGGCCAACTACATCTACGAGTACGTCTTCCATGACCTGCCGGTCAGCTCGGCCACCTTCCAGCCGATCGACTTCGTGTTCCCGCCCAACTCGATGCTCTCCCCCGACGCGCGGGCCGCGACGTCCTGCTCGGTCATGGCCGCGACCGGGGCGATGAGCGCGGTGGCCAACTGTGTCAGCCGGGCCCGGTTCGGCTCGGATGAGTGGCGGCAGGTGGCGGCGAGCCAGGGCAACGGCGGGAACGCGATCGTGCTGGCCGGGATGAGCCAGTGGGGCGCCATGTTCGCCGACATGATCGCCTACCCCATCAACACCGAAGGCCAGGGGGCCCGGGCCACCAGCGACGGCATGGACGCCTACGGCTTCCCCTGGTGCGCGTTCGGCCGGGCACCCGATGTGGAGAGCATGGAGAACGAGTTCCCCATGATCATCCCGTTCAGCTCGCACTGGAAGGACAGCGGCGGCGCGGGCAAGTACCGTGGCGGGGTCGGCACGGCCCAGCTCTGGGTCACCCACCACGTGCCGTACCTGTTCCAGATGGCGATCGCGGACAACTCGCGGATCCAGACCCCGCAGCCGCTGTTCGGCGGGTACGCGCAGCCCACGGTGCCCGGCATCGTGCTGGCCGACCTCAACGTGGGCGAGGCTCTCGCCTGCGCCACGGCCGGCACGCTCACCCTGGAGGCGCTGCTGGCCGGTGAGTTCGGCGGCACGGTAGTGGCCCAGCCGTACGGCAGCGCGGTCCACCCCGTCAGCGGCGGGGATGCCATCATCGTCGGGCTGTCCACCGGCGGCACCGGCTACGGCGACCCGCTGGACCGTGCTCCCGGGGAGGTGGCCCGGGACGTGACCAAGAACCTCGTGTCCGCCGACATCGCCCGCAACGTCTACGGGGTCGTCCTCACCGGGCGCGGCCACGTCGACGCGGACGCGACCAGGGCCGAGCGGGCGGCGCAGGTGGCAGCGCGGCTGCGGCGCGGCCGCCGCTACGAGGAGTTCGAGGCCGAATGGAGCCAGCGCAAGCCGCCCGAGGAGATCCTCGAGTTCTTCGGGTCCTGGCCGGACGGGGCGGTTGTGAACCCCCTCATCCGGATGTGACCCGGTGAGCACGCCGCGATCGGTGGCCCGCGCCCTCGCCGCCGGGCAGCCGGGCGGGACCCTGGCCATCCCGCGTGCGCTGCACGTATCGGCGCGGATCGCCGAGCGGGACGCCGAGGACTTCGTCTGCGACGCCACCCAGCTGGCCAATGCGCTGCGCGACCTCATCGAGGCCGTCGGCCCGGATGGTGTCCCGGTCACCGACGCCGGCGTGCTGCTGGCCGGCTACGCCGGCACCGGGTCTGTCCTGGCCAGTGAGCAGCTCACGGCGGCCCTGGAGGCCACGGGCCGGCTGCGCGCCACCTACGGCGACGCGATCGTGCTGGCGGCGGTGCTGCCCGGGCCGGCCGTCATCGCCGCCGCGGCCGGCGGGGCCGGCGGGGCCGCCGGGGCCGGGCCAGCCGGGGCGGATGCCGCGGCCGCCGGCCCGGTGCTCGCCCTCGGGCGTGAGTTCCTGGCCGCCGGCGCCGACGTGCTCATCGTGCACGATGACGGGGAACTGCCGGGCACCTCGCTCGGGACGCTGGCCAACATCGCCCGCTTCCATCAGGCGCTCGCGCTCGCTTATCCGGCTGGGCGGTACGGGCTGCCCGCCGTGGCCGCGTGCGGGCTCCGCTCGCCCGCGCATGTCCCCGGCGTCGCCGTGACCAGCGAATCGCTCACCCGCGACACCGACCTCGCCGTCCTGCGTGACTGGGTGACGGCGGTCCGGGGCTGAGCGGCCGTGACGGGCCCGCGGCCAGGGCCCGCGATCAGGGCCCGCGACCAGGGCCCGCGACCAGGGCCCGCGACCAGGGCCCGCGACCAGGGAAGGCCAGCGTGGAACGGAAAGGATCGCGGCATGACGGACGGCGGGTGCGCGCCGCGATGAGCGGGCTCTTCGCGGCGCCGGCGGTGACCCGGCAGGACAGGGCCGACGGCTCGGTGCTCCTGAGCTCTCCCGAGCCGCTGGCACCCTACCCGGCGAGCATCGCGGAATGGCTGTGCTCCTGGGCGGCAGCTGACCCATCCCACCCGCTGGTGGCCCAGCGCACGGCGGCAGGCACCTGGGATGTGCGCAGCTACGGCGATGTGCTGGCCGCCGCACGCTCCATCGGCCAGGCCCTGCTCGACCGGGGCCTGTCGGCGGAGCGCCCGCTGATGATCCTGTCCGGCAACTCGATCGGGCACCTGCTCATGACGATGGGCGCGCACCTGACCGGCGTGCCCGTGGTGCCGGTCAGTGCCGCGTATTCGCTGCAGAGCCAGGACCACCAGCGGATCAGGGAGATCGGTGCCCTGGTCCGGCCGGGGGCGGTGTACGTGGACGCCGTGCCCGCGTTCGCCGGCGCACTGGGGGCGCTGCCCGGCCGGCCCATCATCATCGCCCAGCAGGGTGGTGATCCCGGGCACGCCCTGGGCACACTCCTGGCGACGGCACCCGGGCGCGCGGTCGACCAGGCTCTCGCGTCGGTGACCGGCGGGACCGTGGCGAAGATCCTCTTCACCTCCGGCTCGACCGGCAGCCCGAAAGGTGTCCTCACCACGCACCGCATGCTGTGCTCGAACCAGCAGATGATGCGGCAGGCGTGGCCGTTCCTCGCCGCGCGGCGGCCGGTGCTGGTGGACTGGCTGCCCTGGAGCCACACGTTCGGCGGCAGCCACAACCTGAACATGGTGCTGGCCAACGGCGGCACCCTGTACATCGACGAGGGCCGCCCGGTGCCCGCCCTGATCGGCGCGACGCTCGCCAACTACCGCGACATTGCCCCGACGATGGCGTTCAACGTGCCCGCGGGATACGCCCAGCTGGTGCCCGCGCTCGAGCAGGACCGCGAGCTCGCCCGCCGGTTCTTCTCGCGGATCAGGCTGGTCTTCAACGCGGCCGCGGCCCTGCCGTCGGCCTTGCGCGGCCGCCTGGAGAAACTGGCCCGCGAGGTGACCGGGCGGGACATCCCGGTGACCGGGTCGTGGGGGACCACCGAGACCGCCCCGGCTGCCACCACGGCCCACTTCGGCTACGCGGACGGGCGGTGCATCGGCAACCCGCTTCCCGGCGTGACCCTGAAGCTGGCCCCCGCCGGCCCGGGTGTCTACGAGATCCGGGTCCGGGGCGTCGCGGTCAGCCCCGGCTACCTCGGCCGGCCCGACCTGTCCAGGGCCGCCTTCGACGACGAGGGCTTCTACTGCCCGGGCGACGCGGTCAGCTTCGCTGACCCGGGCGACCCGGCCCGGGGGCTGCTGTTCCGGGGGCGGCTGGCCGAGGATTTCAAGCTCTCCACCGGCACCTTCGTCCGCGTCGGCGCGCTGCGGACCGCCCTGCTGTCGGCCGCGCCCGTGCTCGGCGACGCCGTCATCACCGGCCAGGACCGCGACGCCGCAGGGGCGCTGGCCTGGCTCAACACGGCCGAGCTCCCGCCGGGCCTGGCCGGAACGCTGCACAGCGACGGCGCCGTGACGCACTCGCCGGAGCTGGGCCGTCACCTCGGGCTGCTGCTGGCCCGGCTGAACTCCGGCCACGGCTCGTCGGCCCGCATCGAGCGGCTGATGATCATGGCCCAGCCGGCGGCACTGGACACGGGGGAGATCACCGACAAGGGCTACGTGAACCAGCGCCAGGTCCTCGCCAACCGCGCGGAGCTGGTCGAACATGCTCTACGCCGAGCCGCCACCCGGCCCGGTCATCACTCCCTGCGAGGCTGATACCCGGTGAAGGCATCTGCCCCGCCCCGGCAATTGGTAATCACAGGTAATAGCGTCAGCGCCTCGCAATCGTGCCGATTCCCGCAAAAGCCTTCATAAGGCCGCGCCGGCACGTTTCCGGCGCGTGGAGAGCGGCGTGATACCGGATTCACATTCAACGCCGCTTCAAACTTGTCTATCCTCTCGGCATGGCGCCTGCACAGCCGGAATCCGGGCAGGATTCCGGGCGTAAGGGCCGGATCCGGGCCGGCCGGGGCGGCCGGGGCCAGGGCCCCGGCAGTTCCCGCGTGTACCTGCACATCGGGGAGCCGAAGACCGGCACGACGTTCCTCCAGGATGCGTTGTGGGGCAATCAGCCGTGGCTGGCCGCCCGCGGGGTCCTGCTGCCCGGCTACAGTCACCGGGACCATTCCCGCGCCAGCCGGGACCTGCGCGAGGCGCCGAGAGTGGCTTCTGACCCGGCAGAGTCGTGGACCGGCGAATGGGACGTCCTGGCGCGCCAGGCCCTGTGTGCCCGCCGGTCGGCCGTCATTTCCGATGAGCTGCTGGCGGCCTGCACCGCCAGGCAGGCCGACCGCGCGGTCCGGTCGTTGCTCGCGGCCGAGGTGCACGTCATCCTCACCGTCCGGGACCACGCGACCCTTCTTCCGGCGGAATGGCAGGAAAGGGTTAAATGCCGCAGTCCTGTCGCCTGGGAAGAGTGGCTCGACTGGATAATAGGTGCCGAGCCGGCTATCGACCGCCGGAGCCGGTCGTGGTTCTGGAACGTGCACGACACGATGGCCATCCTTGAGGCGTGGTCCCAGCACATCCCTCCCGATCATGTGCATGTGATCATCACGCCGGGGGAGGGCCCGGCCGAAGCCCTCTGGGCCCGTTTCGCGTCGGTCCTCGGAGTCGAATGCACCGGTATCGACCTCAGCGGCGTGCGGGCTAACGCCTCCCTCGGGCTCCCCGCAGCCGAATTCCTGCGCCGGGTGAACGAGGCGTTGCCCGGGGAAATGCCGGACTGGTTCTACACGCGCCACATCAAGCGGATCCTGGCCCACGACATCCTGGGCGGCGGGCCGCGCCAGGCGCGGCTGGGCCTGCCCCCGGAGCGGCAAGCCTGGGCCAGCGAGCAAGCCGAGGGCCTCGTGGCCGGCCTGCGTGATGCCAAGTACCACATTGTCGGTGATCTCAGGGAGCTGCTCCCGCGGCCGGCCACGGGCCGCTACGGCGGGTCGCCTGGCCAGCTGCCGGGGCACTTGCTGGTGGATGCCGCCGTCCATGCCGCGGCGGCTTTCGCGGTTCGCCAGTACGGGCTGATGCATCCGGTCCCGGCGCCCCGGCGCAGGCTCGGCGGTCCGCGGCAGATGGCGGGACGGCTGGCACGCAGAGCGCTGAACGGTCCCCGGGCCAGGCGGGCCCTCCGGAACGCCAGTCACCTCCGGCTGGTCCGGCACCTGCGGGTGGTCATCTGGAAGGCCCTCGTGCGTCCCGCGCGCTACCCCTGACCCCCGTGGCTGCGCGCGGGAGCCCGGCCGGGCAGCCCGGCCCTACCGCCCGTCGGGGACGACCACGACGGGGCAATGCGCATTGTGCACGAGCTTGTTGCTGACTGAGCCCAGCACCACGCGCGCGAAACCGCTGGTGCCGCGGAAGCCCACCACCACCAGGTCGGCATCGCGGGAAGCGGTGATGAGTTCCTCGGCCGCGAGGCCGTTCACCGCGCGGACAGTCACGGACGCGGGCCGCGACTCGCCCAGCGCGCTGAGGGTCTTCGTCACCGCCTCCTCCGCGGCCTGACGGGCCTCTTCCACGGCCGGCACGTCAGGCGGGAGGACGATCGGCTTACCGGTCCAGCCACTCACCGGAACCTCGTGCACGGCCAGCACGGTCAGCGGGGCGTGGTGAGCCACGGCTTCCTTTATCGCCCACTCGAGCGCCCGGTGGGCGTCGTGTGATCCGTCGACGCCTACAACGATTCCCGGCATGTCCCGCTCCTTCTCGATGGGTCCCGGCCGGAAGCCAGGACTCCCGCCCCTATCATCGCGCCGCCGGCGCGTCCGCTCCAGGGTTATCCGGCACATGGCGGTGGGCCCATGGTCCCGGGTCATCCGCCTGGGGTGCCTGGCCGGCCGGGTGACCAGGCTGCGGCGGGTGACCGGGGTGACCGGGATGCGCCGGATGACCGGGATGCGCCTGGTGGCTGGGGTGGCTGGCGGGAGTGCCGCAGGGGGCGCCCGCCGGGCTACGGGAGGACGCCGCGGGTGACCGGCCCGCCGGCGGCGCTCGTCCAGGGTACGGCGAGGACGCCGGGGAAGTCATCGCCGGTCACAATAGGTGACTATCCATACGAAAGGGGCCTTTCGCAGGGGATTTAGCCAGCCCCGGGGTGATCGTCCGGAAAGGTAACGGCTCAGCGCGCCCTGGGCGTCATCTGGCCCCAGCCGTCCCCGGGGATGACTCGCGCTCACTGCGGCGATAGGTCCCGATGCCGGGGGGCTGCTCGTCAGTAGTTGGTCAGGTCCGCGGTCCGCGGGAGATGCGTGTCGTCGGCCACGAACGTCAGCCGGTTCACGACATCGACCACGCCGTCCACGGCACGTGTCATGCGGACCGCGAGCGGGATCATGCTCTTCCGCTCAAGTTCACTATGCAGTGTTACCATTCCGTTGCAGACACGCACGTCCGCGAGGGCGGGATTAGCGCCGAAGTATCCGACGAGCACAGCGCCGCTGACTTCGTCGCGGATCTCAGCATCTGATCTCAGGTACACCTTCAGCAGGTCGCGCTCGCTGACCATGCCGGCCAGTCGCCCTCCGGGGCCCAGCACGATCAACCGCCTGATCTGGTGGCGGTCCAGGGACCGCGCCGCGTCCACGACGCTGGCCTCCGCCCCTATGGTGAGCGCGGGCGAGGACATGATGTCCTTCGCGGTCAGCCCGGCGGCCTTGGCGCGGTTCGCATGGCGTCGGCGTCGCGGGAGCCGCTGAGCGCCCGGGTCCTCCTGGTACTCCTCCTTGCGGAGCAGATCGAGCCCGCTGACTACGCCCGCGATACGTCCGTGCGGATCCAGCACGGGCATCGCGTCGGCGTCCCGTCCGGCGATGAGTACGGCCAGATCCTTGAACGGTGTTTCCTCTGCCACCGCGGTCACATGTGCGGTCATTACGTCCCGCACCGTACGGTGAGTCATCACTCCTCCCCTCCGGTGCGGCCGTCCGGGAAGAGCCCATGAAGAGCGCGAAAGCGACTCCGCCATGAGCAGGGATAAGAGTGATCCGGCTCCCCCGCCGCTACTGCACCTATTTCATCTAACCTCTCTCCCCTCCTGGGTCCCAGAGGCGCACGGCCCTATAAGCAGCCCCAGAGGTCCCACCCGACCATCTGGTATCCCGCCGAGCCTGCGGGCCAGTCTGGCCACCCGGAGCCCGCAGCCAAGGTGACCAACGTCCTGCCGTTCGGGCGAATGGCCCCTGACCCGGGCGGTGCAGAGCCGCGATCCTGTGGGCGGAGGTGCGGGGCGATGAACCTGACCGACCATTGGACCGTGGACCTGACGATCCGGGAGCATGACCGGCTCACGGTCGCCGATGCCCGGCTGGCCATGGACAACGATGCTCACGTCTTCGGCCATGGAACGGCCCGCCGGAATCCCGGCGACCCGGAGGCCGCCGAGATCGGTGAGGGTATCGCGGTGGCCCGGGCCCTGTCCGACCTGGCTCACATGCTGCTCGCGAACGTGGCCGCCGAACTCCGGAACGTCACCGGCGAGCCGCCTGTCCTGCGTCTTTGACCCCGTCCCGGCGCTGTCCGCTGGCGGCGCGCAGATCCGGCCCGCCCTCTGAGGGCGGGCCGGATCGGGGAGCGGATCGGTCAGGCGGTCGCGGTGGTGGGGTGGACGGTCTTGGCGAGCACTTCGGTCTCGGCCGGGACCCGGCGCTCGTGCACCAGGCCGACGATGGACAGGATCAGCAGCAGGCCGGCGCCGATGAAGGATGCGATGGCGCCGAACAGGGCGATCTGGCCGATCTGCCAGAAGCCGTAGGCCTCGAGCAGCATCGACCGCAGCGTGGTGCCGCGGAAGACGGTCTGGACCTGGGCGGCCAGCGCGAGGTTCTTGGGTGCGGCCAGCGAGGCGGCGGACAGCTGGGAGTAGGTCTTGCCCTGGCCAATGATCTTCAGGTGCACGGCGATGAAGTGGTCGGCGTAGGTCTTGGCCTGCGCGCCGGTGGTCATGAGCTGGCCGGCGTAGACGCCCATCGCGGCCTGGTCGGAGGCGGGCAGCAACTTGAACTCGGGGTTGCTCGTCGCCGGGAAGACGATCTTCTGGGCGGACAGCTGGCTGGTGACCTGGCTATTGGCGTAGGAGTGACCCCACAGCAGCAGCACGCCCGCGACGAGCAGGACCGCCGCGAGGACGAGCCCTCCCACGCTGACCAGTGCATCGAAAGTCTTGCGGCGCATTGCAAAGCCTCCTTCAGGTGCCGGGCTCCAGGCCCGGTCTTCCGTTCGTCAGGAGAAAGCGTGGCGCGAGCCCCGGCTCACCGATCAGGGCCGCGTGACCCGGGCCGGGAAGGACTTCAGTCACCGCGGCGGCGGCCCTTAGCCAGAACCGCGGCGGGGCGGGGGCCCGCGGGACTCGAAGTCCCGCCCATCACCGACCTTCGGCCCTGTCCCGGGCTGGGCGCGAACGTGACCGTGGGGAGATAGGCGTGCTCATCGCAGATGCACGCAGCCGCCATCAGCGCGGCGAGAACCCGCGCTGGCACCGAAGGAGAGGCCCGAACGATGAAGCGCATCACCCTGGTGGCCCTGGCCGCCACGGCATGCCTGGTGCTGCTGGCCGGCAAGGACGACATCCGCCGGTTCCGCCGCATGTACAGCATGTGAACGCCAGATCCCGCACCCTGCGTCATGACGGTGGCCGCCAAAGATAACTTTGGCGGCCACATCGCATTGCCGGTGGTCAGGCCTTGCGCTCTGCTTCCGGGACGACCACGACCGGGCAGTGTGCCTGGTGCACAACCTTGTTGCTGACCGAGCCCAGCACCAGTTGCGCGAACCGGCCGGTGCCACGGAAGCCCACCACCAGCAGGTCGCCATCGCGGGAGGCGCTGATGAGTTCCTCGGCCGCGAAGCCGTTCACCGCGCGGACCGTCACCGACGCGGGCTGGGACTCCCCCAGCGCAATGGCGGCCTTGGCCACAGCCTCCTGCGCCGCCTGGCGGGTCTTCTCCAGCGCAGGCTCATCGGCGGGAAGGATGATCGGGTTACCGGTCCAGCCGCTCGCCGCGACCTCGTGCACAGTCACCACGGTCAGGGGGGCATGGTGGGCCGCAGCTTCCCTCATCGCCCAGTCAAGCGCCCGGTGGGCGTCGTGTGATCCATCGACGCCCACAATGATTCCAGCCATTAGCTGCTCCTTCCAACGGGCTCCGGCTGGAAGCCGGAGGGTTCCGGTTCCTACCCTCCCGCGCACGGCTGGCCTTTCCCAGGGGCATCCGGGCAGCAGCCAGAGGCCCTAAGTCATGGGGAGCGGGCCAGTCGCAGGTGGGCGGGGCAGGGCCGTAGGGGCCCCGCCGGCAGGCCCTTTGGTCCTTCGCAAGGGCCCCGGAAGGGTCCAGACTGGCCAGAGGCCCGGCGGCCGGTCTCACGGGTCGGCCATGAAAGGGGAAAGCACCGTGGCAACACAGCAACCGGACGATCGCAGCGGCCTGCCCGCGATCTCCGAACCCCTCGTCGAGGTTCTGGATGAGGCGGAGTGCCTGTCCCTGATCGCCGGGGGAGGCGTGGGCCGGATCGGGTACACCAGCCGGTTCGGGCAGTCAGTGGTCCCGGTCAACTATCACCTGCACAAGCGGACGATCGTGTTCCGCACGGGGCTGCACAGCTCGATGGTGGAGGACCTGCGCACCGGGATCGCCGACGCGGAGTTCAACGTGGCGTTCGAGATCGACGAGATCCAGCCGGACACGCAGGAAGGCTGGAGTGTCCTCGTGCAGGGCCCCGCGCACTTCGTGGATTCCGAGGAAGAGCTCGCGCCGATCGCCGAACTGGGCGTGCAGCCGTGGGCAGGCGGCTCGAAGGAGCAGTACATGCGCATCATCCCGATCCACATCACCGGCCGCCGCATCCAGCAGGGCACGGGGCAGGCATGAGCGACGACGGGCGGCCAGGCTCACCGCAACGGCCATGAGCCCGGGCGGGACATCACGCCCCTGCCGGACCTCGTCCATGACGCGGCGCGGGCGGGCCCGGTCCGCGTCCGGCGGCCGGTCTACCTGGACCTGCTCCCGCCCTGCAACGCAGGATGCCCGGCCGGCGAGAACATCCAGGCCTGGCTGGCCGAGATCCAGGCCGGGCAGCCGGAGCGGGCGTGGCGTGAGCTGGTCGCCGACAACCCGATGCCCGCCATCCACGGCCGGGTCTGCTACCACCCGTGCGAGAGCGTCTGCAACCGGGCCCAGCTGGACAGCTCGGTGTCCATTCACGGGGTCGAGAGGTACCTGGGTGACCTGGCGCTGGACAGGGGCTGGGCGTTCGATCCCCCCCCGCCGCCGACCGGCCGGCGGGTGCTGGTGGTGGGGGCCGGCCCCAGCGGGCTGTCCGCCGCCTACCACCTGGCCCGCCTCGGGCATCAGGTGGAGATCAGGGACGCCAGCCCGGAGCCGGGCGGCATGATGCGCTACGGGATCCCCGCCTACCGGCTGCCCCGCGAGGTCATTGCCGCGGAGATCGGCCGGATCACGGCGCTCGGGGTGATCATCACGTGCGGTCACCGGGTCGAGGACCTGGACGCCGAGCGGCGGGACGGGAACTTCGACGCGGTCTTCGTGGCGGTGGGCGCTCACCTGTCCAAGCACGTGGACATCCCGGCCCGCGACGCCAGCCGCATGGTGGATGCGGTGGCCTTCCTGCGCGACGTCGCATCCGGGGCGCACCCGGTGATCGGCCGCCGGGTCGCCGTCTACGGCGGAGGGAACACCGCGATGGACGCCGCCCGGGTGGCCCGCCGCCTGGGTGCGGACGACGCGACCATCGTCTACCGGCGGACCCGGGCCCAGATGCCCGCCCATGAGGAAGAGGCCCAGGAGGCCGAGCGCGAGGGCGTGCGCATCAACTGGCTGCACACGATCACCGCGTTCGACGGGCCGGAGATGACCGTCGAGGTCATGGAGCTCGACGAGTCCGGCTTCCCGCAGCCCACGGGGCAGATGGAGACGCTGGCCGCTGACACGCTGATCCTCGCGGTCGGGCAGGACGCTGACACCGCGTTCCTCCGCCCGGTGCCCGGCGTGGAGTTCAAGCGGGACGGGACCGTGGTGGTGTCGCCGTCGATGATGACCGGCTCCCCCGGGGTGTTCGCGGGCGGCGACATGGTGCCCGCCGAGCGGACGGTCACGGTGGGGGTGGGCCACGGCAAGAAGGCGGCCCGGTTCATCGACGCCTACCTGCGCGGCCAGGAAGCACTGAAACCGGCCAAGCACGAGACCGCCGAGTTCGGCCTCCTGCACCCCTGGTACCTCACCGACGCGGGGCAGCGCCACCAGCCGGAGCGTGAACCGGCCGGCCGGGTCGCCGACTTCGCCGAAGTCGTCGGCGGGCTCAGCGCGGAGCAGGCGACTTACGAGGCGGGCCGGTGCCTGTCCTGCGGGAACTGCATCGAATGTGACGGCTGCCTGGGCGCCTGCCCGGAGGACGCCATCATCAAGCTCGGCCCCGGTAACCCCGCCGGCCACGCCCATGGCACCCCGTTCGGCTACCGCTTCGACTACGACCGATGCACGGGCTGCGCGACCTGCCATGACCAGTGCCCGGTGCACGCCATCGAAATGATCCAGGAGTAACGCTGATGCGCACCACGATCGACGGCAATGAGGCGGCCGTGTCGGTCGCCTACCGGCTCAATGAGGTGTGCTGCATCTACCCCATCACCCCGTCCTCGCCCATGGCCGAGCTGGCTGACGAGTGGTCCAGCAAGCACCGGCCGAATCTGTGGGGCACCGTGCCCTCGGTGGTCGAGATGCAGAGCGAGGGCGGTGCGGCGGGGGCGCTGCACGGCGCGCTGCAGAGCGGCGCCCTGGCCACCACGTTCACCGCGTCGCAGGGCCTGCTGCTGATGATCCCCAACATGTACAAGATCGCCGGGGAGCTCACCCCCACGGTGCTGCACGTGGCCGCCAGATCGCTCGCGGCACAGGGCCTGTCGATCTTCGGCGATCACGCCGACGTGATGGCGGTGCGGCAGACCGGCTTCGCGCTGCTCGCCTCGTCGTGCGTGCAGGAGGCACACGACCTGGCACTGGTCGCGCAGGCCGCCTCGCTGGCCACGAGGGTGCCGTTCGTGCATTTCTTCGACGGGTTCCGGACCTCCCACGAGCTGAACACCATCGACCTGCTCACCGATGACGACCTGCGCGCGCTCATCCCCGAGCAGCTGATCCGCGACCACCGCGGCCGGGGACTGTCCCCCGACCGCCCCTTCATCCGCGGCACGGCCCAGAATCCCGACGTGTACTTCCAGGGCCGGGAGACGGTCAACCCGTTCTACGCGCGGGTCCCCGGCGCCGTCGCCGGCGCGATGGACTCGCTGGCGGCGCGCACCGGCCGCCAGTACCACCTGGTCGACTACACCGGCGACCCGGCCGCCGAGCGGGTCATCGTGATCATGGGGTCCGGTGCGCAGACCGCCGGGCAGGCCGCGGAGTACCTGGCTGCCCGCGGCGAGAAGGTGGGCGTGGCCACGGTGCGGCTGTACCGGCCGTTCCCGGCCGAGGCGCTGCTGGCGGCGCTGCCGGCGACGGTCCGCCGGGTGGCCGTGCTGGACCGGACCAAGGAACCCGGGTCGCTCGGTGAGCCGCTGTTCCTCGACGTGATGAGCGCCCTGGCCGAAGGGCACGCCGGGGGCCAGCCGGAGATCATGCCGGTCGTCACCGGCGGCCGGTACGGGCTGTCCTCCAAGGAGTTCACCCCGGGCATGGTGGCGGGCGTGTTCGCCGACCTCGCCACTGAGCGGCCGAAGCCGAGGTTCACCATCGGCATCAACGACGATGTCAGCCGGATCAGCCTGGACTACGACGCGTCGCTGGACATTGAGCCGGGCGGCACGGTCCGCTCGGTGTTCTTCGGCCTCGGCGCCGACGGAACCGTCGGAGCGAACAAGAACACCATCAAGATCCTCGGCGCGGACAGAGGGCTGAACGCCCAGGGCTACTTCGTCTACGACTCCAAGAAGTCGGGCTCGCAGACCGTCTCGCACCTGCGCTTCGGCCCGGACCCCATCCAGGCGCCCTACCTGATCCTGGCGGCCAGCTTCGTCGGCTGCCATCAGGCGGAGCTGCTGGAGCGGGCCGATGTGCTGGGCGTGGCCGCCCCTGGGGCGACGCTGCTGCTGAACACGCCGCGCCCGGCCGCGGACGTGTGGGACAGCCTGCCGCGGCCGGTCCAGGAGCAGATCCTGGCCAAGCAGATCACCGTCTACGTGATCGACGCCACCGAGGTGGCCCGCGAGGCTGGGCTGCCCGGGCGGATCAACACGGTGCTGCAGACCTGCTTCTTCGCCATTTCCGGCGTCCTGCCCCGGGACGAGGCGATCGCGGCCATCAAGGCGGCCATCGCCAAGACCTACGGCCGGCGCGGCGCTGAGGTCGTCGAGCGCAACAACGCGGCCGTGGACCACGCCCTCGCCTCGCTGCATCAGGTGACGGTGCCGGCCACGGCGACCGCCAGCCGCGGGCTGCCCCTGATGGTGCCGGCCGACGCCCCCGAGTTCGTGCGCCGGGTCACGGCGGAGATGATGGCGGGCCGGGGCGACGCCCTGCCGGTCAGCGCGCTGCCCGTGGACGGCACGTACCCCAGCGGCACCACGGCGTACGAGAAGCGGAACATCTCCGAGCTCGTCGCGGAATGGGACCCGGACCTGTGCATCCAGTGCGGCAACTGCAGCTTCGTCTGCCCGCACAGCGTGATCCGGTCCAAGTTCTACGGCGAGTCAGAACTGGCCGGGGCACCGGATACCTTCCGGTCCATGCCGCTGGATGCCCGCGGCGTGCCGGACACCAAGTACTCGCTGCAGGTCTACGTGGAGGACTGCACCGGCTGCGCGCTGTGCGTGGAAGCCTGCCCGGTGGCCTCACCCAGCGAGCCCGGGAAGCGGGCCATCAACCTCGCGCCGCGCGAGCCGCTGGTCGCGGCGGAGCGCGAGAACATCGCCTTCTTCGAGACGCTGCCCGTCAACGACCGGGCCCGGGCCGACTTCGGCACGGTCCGCGGCACCCAGTTCCTGCAGCCGCTGTTCGAGTTCTCCGGGGCCTGCGCGGGCTGCGGCGAAACCCCCTATGTCAAGCTGCTGTCCCAGCTGTTCGGCGACCGGCTGATGGTCGCGAACGCGACCGGCTGCTCATCGATCTACGGCGGCAACCTGCCCACCACGCCCTGGGCGACTGACGCGGCCGGGAGGGGCCCCGCGTGGTCCAACTCGCTGTTCGAGGACAACGCCGAGTTCGGGCTGGGCTTCCGGCTCGCTGCGGACCTGCACCTGGGGCTGGCCCGGTCCCGGCTGGCCGAGCTGCGCGAGCGGATCGGCCCGGACCTCGTCGATGACATCCTCACCGCACCCCAGCGCCGGGAGTCGGAGTTCGCCGAGCAGCGGGCCCGGGTTGATGAGCTGACCCGGCGGCTGGACGCGATCGACGGCGCCGATGAGGTCCTCGTCGCGGACCTGAAGAGCGTGCTCGGCCATCTGGTCCGGCGCAGCGTCTGGCTGGTCGGCGGGGACGGGTGGGCTTACGACATCGGCTCAGGCGGCCTGGACCACGTGCTGGCCAGCGGGCGCAACGTCAACGTGCTGGTGCTCGACACCGAGGTGTACTCGAACACCGGCGGCCAGTCGTCGAAGTCCACGCCGCTCGGCGCGGTGGCCAAGTTCGCCGCGGCCGGGAAGACGGTGCCCAAGAAAGACCTGGCCATGCAGGCCATCGCCTACGGCAACGTGTACGTGGCGAGGGTGGCGATGGGCGCCGACCCGCAGCAGACGCTGCGGGCCCTGCGGGACGCCGAGGCCTACGACGGCCCGTCGCTGGTCATCGCCTACAGCCACTGCATCGCGCACGGGATCGACATGACCAAGGGCATGGACCAGCAGTACCGGGCGGTGGCCAGCGGGTACTGGCCGCTGGTCCGCTACGACCCGGTGCTGCGCGCCGACGGGCGCAACCCGTTCCTGCTGGACTCGCCGCGGCCGCGCATCCCGCTGTCGGACTACACCAGCCGCGAGCTGCGGTACCGCATCCTGATGAACACCCACCCGGCCGAGGCTGAGCGGCTGCTCGGCCTGGCCCAGGACGAGGTCCGGCAGCGCTGGGCTACCTACGAGGAAATGGCCACCCGGGGCGCGGCCCGGTTCCCGGCCGACGCGCGCCGGGACGACGAGCGCGGGGACGGCCAGCGCCAGGCCGGGACGGAGGAGGACCCGGCAGGCGGCTCCCCGCAGCCGGCCCGCTAACGCAGTTCGCCGGCGGCCTTCAGGTCGTCGAACAGCATCTGGTCAACCGGGGGCACCCGGGGACGGTCGGCGTAGCAGAACCAGGCGAGTTCCTCGATCTCGCTGCTGGGGGCCAGCGTCCCCGTGTAGTCGGCGGTGTAGCAGCTCATCCGCACGACAGTCCCGTCGCGATGGCCGGGCTGGGCCGCCTCGTACGTGCCGACGTGCCGGACCGTCCCGGGCAGCAGCGTGACCGTGAGTTCCTCCGCGATCTCGCGCAGCAGGGCGTGCAGGTCACTTTCCTGGCCCTCACGCTTCCCGCCGGGAATATAGAAGATGTCCTTGCCGCGCGGCCGGGCGCACAGGATCCTGCCCTTCTCCGCGCGGACCCACGCGACGGTGTCGATCAGGGCTGCCACGATCGTCCCGGGCTGGTGCTGGCTGCCGTGCCAGCGGGAGTGGTCAGGCCGCTTCCCCGGCCTGCAGCGCGCGGACCACGCCCAGCGCGTCGCTGACGTGCTGGCCAATGTTGGTCATGGAGCTGAAGACGTGACGGACCGTCCCCTGGCGGTCGATCACGTAGGTGACCCGGCCGGGCAGCAGCCCGAGCACCGCCGGGACCCCGTAGAGCCTGCGGACCGTGCCACCCTGATCGCTGAGCAGCGTGAAGGGCAGCTCGTGCCGCCCGGCGAAGGCGGCGTGCCGGCCGACAGAATCGGAGCTGACCCCGATCACCTCGGCGCCGGCGTCAGCGAACACCTCGTGGCTGTCCCGGAAGGCGCATGCCTCCGCGGTGCAGCCGCGGGTGTCGTCCCGGGGGTAGAAGTACAGGACCACGACCCGTTCGCCAAGCCGGTCACTCAGCCGGACCGCTTCCCCGGACTGCGCCGGGAGGGTGAAGTCTGGGGCCTTGTCGCCGGCCTGGACACCGTGTGCCATGCCTGCCAGCTTACGGCCGTTCAGGGGCGGCGGCCGAGTTCGGCGACGCCATCTCCGCTGAGATCGCGGTGAACGGCCTGGCGCCCGGTCATGGCCAGGATCAGCGACAGGAGCGGGCCGGACACTTCCGGGCCATCACCGTGGGCCCACTCGGCGTCGGTGGCGCGCAGCCGCAGGCCGGCGATCCGCCGCTTGGACCCGATCAGGAGGTTGGAGTTCTTCCAGCTGTCGGCCACGGCCACCAGGGCGGCCTCCGGGGGCCGGTGTTCCAGGCCCAGGGGCCGGCGGATGTCCTGGCCATGGACGACGATCTCGCCCAGCATCGCCATGACCGGGGCGGGCGGGTGGTTGGTGGTCGTGGTCCGGGCCTGCAGGCGGCGGACCAGCTCATCCGGGCCGGCGGCACCCAGGCGCCTGGCCCCCCGGTCGGTGAAGACGCTGAACCGCAGGCCGGCGGAGGCCAGCTCCTTGTAGAAGTTACCGGGCGTCTGCTCGGCGGCGGCCACGATGTGACCGGCGGTGTCCTGCACCGACCAGCCCGCGCACCACGACGGGGCCGCCCACTGCGGGGCGGACAGGCCGGTCCAGGTGTCCGCCATCTGCGCCCGCTCGGCATGGATGTGCTTCCAGGTATCCCCGGGCTTCATTGCGATCCCCCTCTGTCTGGCTGCCGGTCGCGGCGGGGACAATCCTGCCCGGCGGCAGCACGCTGGCCACGTACCTACGACGAACAGCATGGGCCCGGATCGACACGCGGGGGCGGGACTTCCGGGGAAACAGGCGGCCGCCAGGCCAGCCCGCGTGACCTGGGCGGCAAGGGAAGCATCAAGGCGGGTGCAACGCAGGCGTGAAGGTGTGTCCCGCACCCTGGTGGTTCAGTCCGGGCAGCCGGAGCACCGGCCGCCAGCTCGAGAAGGGCGCCGCTTGTGCAGTTCATGAACCGTCCGGAGCCGGCCTGGCGCAAGTCCACCCACAGCACCAACGGAAACTGCGTGGAGATTGCCTGGCGCCAGGGCGCGGAAGACATCAATATCCTGGTGCGTGACTCCAAGTTCCCCGGGCGCGAGCCGCTCGTGTTCACCCCGGGGGAGTGGGCGGTATTCCTCGAACGGGTGAAGACCGGGGACTTCGACGTCCTGGCCAGTCCCGCCGCCGCCTGAGGATTGCCGGGCCTGCCGCGCCGCCAGGCTCCGGGCCGCCCCGACCGGGGCCTGAAGGTGAGTCCCTGACGTGGGTTAATGGCTGAACCGTGTATCCTCACGCGCAGTGATAACGAACCTTCAGGGGTGGGGAAATGGCGACTCAGACTACTGTCACGGTGACTTGTGACCTTTGCGGTGGCACGAAGGACGCGCGGACCCGGTCGATCAGCCTCGACGGGCAGACCCTCGAGATCGACCTGTGCGCGAAAGACGGGCGGAGCCTGGACAAGGTCGCCCAGAAGTTCATCCCGCACGCGCGGAAGGTCAGGCGGGTTTCCGGCTCCGGCAGCCGCCGGACGGCCAGCACCCGCCAGCACAGCGCCAGCGTCCGGGACTGGGCCAAGGAGCAGGGCATGGTGGTCAGTGACCGCGGGCGGATCCCGGCAGACGTGGAACGGAAGTACGCGGCCGCCCATTGAGGCGCGCGGCCGGGTGGCCGCCCGGCGGCCCGGCTGGCAGTGCCCCGGCCGCGGGGGTCAGCCGGGGCACTGCCGGGGGGGAGAGACCGTTCGCCCAGCAAAGCGGCGCCGGCCCCCGATCTGTTACACCGCTGCCGCCCCGCGGGCGCCCGCGGCGCCTGGCGGGCCGGCCCGCCGGGGCGGGACCGGGCCGCGGGGTGAGAAGCGTTCCCTAGCGGTGCCCGGCGGCGAGGTCGCGGGCCTGGGCTTCGGTGAGTACGCGGGCGATCCCGACTGACGTCCAGTCCGAGCTTTCCTCGACCTCGTCACGGAGCACCGCGGCCTGGTACTCGATCGCCACCGGGCCGATGGCCATCAGGTCAGACTGCTCATTCCTCATGATCAGCATGAAGTTCATGGTCATGTTCCCTTCCGGTCCCGGGCGGCAGCCAGGAGTATGTCACGAGCCCGGTACCCCGGTACCCCGGCAGCCGGGCAGCCGGGCGCAGTGGCGCCCCGGGCGGATTAGGGTGATCTTGTGAAGCCGTTCCTGCTGCTGGCCACCCGGCCCGAGGATGTCGCCGCAGACGATGAGTACGAGCTGTTCCTCAGGTTCGCCGGCCTGGGCGAGCGCGACCTGCGCCGCATCCGGCTGGAACAGCGCGCCCTCGGCCCCTTCGACCTGCGTGACTGGTCGGGGCTTCTCCTCGGCGGCGGGCCGTTCAACTCCAGCGACCCGGAGCCCGCGAAATCGCCGGTGCAGCGGCGGGTCGAGGCAGATCTGCGCGCGCTGCTCGACGAGGTGATCAGCCAGGACTTCCCGTTCCTGGGGGCCTGCTACGGCATCGGGGCCCTCGGCAGCCACCAGGGCGCCGTGGTCGGCCGCCGCTACGCCGAGCCGGTCGGGACCGTCTCGGTCACCCTCACCCCGCAGGGCCAGCAGGACCCGCTGCTGGGCGCGCTGCCCGCGACGTTCGAGGCGTTCACCGGGCACAAGGAGGCCATCAGCCACCTCCCGCGGCACGCTGCCCTGCTCGCCACGTCGCCCAGCTGCCCGGTCCAGGCGTTCCGGATCGGCTCGGCGGTCTACGCCACCCAGTTCCATCCCGAGCTGGACGCGGCCGGCCTGTGTACCCGCATCGAGGTCTACAAGGACGCCGGGTACTTCCCGCCGGAGCAGGCAGGCGAGCTCAAGGCCCGGGCCTGCCTCAGCAACGTCGTCCACCCGCACGAGCTGCTGCGCCGATTCGTCCGCTCCTACGCCCGGAGCGCCGTGGCGCCGCCGCCCGGGGCGCACCGGCCGCCCGCGGCCGTCAGCCCCCCGGATGCTGCGCCCCGGGCTCCTCGCCCGCCGGGGCGTCGATGATGGGCACCGGGTCCAGGCCGATCCTCTCGGCGATCCGGGTGAGCAGCTCGTCCTGGGCGGCGAGGTGGCCTTGCACGTGCGCGACCTCATGCAGGGTCGCGCTCGCGTCGTGGAACGTCGCCTCGGCGCGCTTATCCGCGGCGGCCGCCTGCACGTTCTGGCCCACCATGATGACCGACAGCAGGACCAGCTGAAGGAAGGTCTGGGCCACCCACGTGACGATTTCGGGCGCGCCGGAGCGGATCGCGGCCGGCAGGCTGATCAAGTCGAACAAAGCGAACACGTAGGCGCACCACATGCTGCCCACGACGCTCGTGATGAGAATTGCGACTTTCGTGTTGAAGCGGTTTACCGCCGAGCCCCGGGGCAGCAGATCGGCCACTTTCACCGGGCTATCGGCAAGCCGCGAGGCAATCCGCGGATGGCGGATATGCTGATATATGGTCATGGCCAGACCTTTCCTCGGTAGGCGGAACGCATGTGCGGGCGGGCGGCGCCACAGTACCGGCCGCCGCAAGCGGGGGAGCAAGCTGTGACGGATGTCTGCGCGGCCGATGCGGTCACGCTGGCGGGGATGCTGCGCCGCCGGGAGGTCTCCGCCCGCGAGGTCACCGCCGCCCACGTGCGGCGGATCGAGGACGTGGACGGGGCGGTCAACGCGGTCGTCACCCGGACCTTCGACGCGGCACTGGACCAGGCGGCCCGGGCGGACGAGGCCCTGGCCCGGGGGGCCGAACCCGGCCCGCTGCACGGCCTGCCGGTCGCCCACAAGGATCTGCACGACACGGCAGGCGTGCGCACCACCTACGGCTCGGTCCTGTTCGCCGGTCATGTGCCGGACCGCGACGCCCTGGTGGTGCAGCGGATGTCACAGGCCGGGGCGATCACCCTGGGCAAGACGAACGTGCCGGAGTTCGGCGCGGGCTCGCACACCGTCAACCCGGTGTTCGGCGCCACCCGCAACCCCTACGACCTGAGCCGCAGCGCGGGCGGCAGCAGCGGCGGGGCGGCGGCGGCCCTGGCCGCGCGGATGATCAGTCTCGCGGACGGCAGCGACCTGGGCGGTTCGTTGCGGAATCCGGCGGGCTTCTGCAACGTGGTCGGGCTGCGGCCCTCGCCCGGCCGTGTGCCGGCCTGGCCTGTCACCGACGTCGCGGACGTCCTCGGCGTCGAGGGGCCCATGGGGCGCACGGTGGCCGACGTCGCGCTGCTGCTATCCGTGCTGTCCGGGCCCGACCCCCGGGTGCCGCTGGCGCTGGACGCCCCCGCCCCGCATGTGCGGCCCGGTGAGATCGGCGGGCTGCTGAGCCGGGACCTGCGGGGGGTCAGGGTCGCGTGGAGCCCCGACCTCGGGCTGCCGGTGGAGCGGGCCGTCCGGGAGGTGCTCAGGCCGGCCCGCGACGTGCTCACCGGCCTGGGCTGCGAGGTGATCGACGCGGCGCCGGACCTGTCCGGCGCCGACGAGGTGTTCCGGACCCGCCGGGCATTGCGGTTCGTGACCTCGTTCGGGACGCTGCTGCGCGAGCATCCCGGCCGGCTCGGCCCCAACGTGACCTGGAACGTCGAGCGCGGCCTCGAGCTGAGCGTGGCCGACCTGAGCCGGGCCACCGTGCTGCACGCCGACGTCGCCAGCCGGGTCAGCGCGTTTTTCGAATCCGTCGAGGTGCTCGCCTGCCCCGTCACCCAGGTCGCCCCGTTCGACGTCACCCTCGACTGGGTGCACGACATCGACGGCGAGCCGCAGCAGACCTACCTGGACTGGATGGCGTCGGCCTACCTGATCTCGGTCACCGGGCTGCCGGCCATCTCGGTGCCGGCCGGGTTCACCCCGGATGGACTGCCGGTGGGGCTCCAGCTGGTCGGCCGCAGGCGGGCTGACTGGGCGCTGCTTCAGGTGGCCAGCGCGTTCGAGGCCGCCACCGGGCACGGGCAGGTCATCCCCCCGCTGCTGCGCTGACGGCGGCGGCCGCTCCCGGCCACCGCCAGCGCGTGAGCGCCGTTACCCGCCGTGCGGGTGCCGCGGCCCGCGGGACGAGTGATCGTGCCACGGGTGGCCGGGCGGCAGGTAGCCGTGCGGCGGGTAACCACCCTGGCCGCCACGGGACAGACGGCGCCGGAACCGGTGCGCGAACACGACCGCGGTAAGGCCGGCCACCAGCGCGAACGCCAGGAACAGCTTGAGCAGCGCGAACAGCACCCAGCCGCCGGGCCCGGGGGCCAGCAGCGCGAACAGCGCCACCAGCAGGAGCACGGGCAGGAACCGCGGCCCGTGGTGGTGCGCGGGCCGCGGCCCGCTGGCCGGCTGGAGGCCAGGGGCGCCCGGAGGCATGAGCACCGGGTCCGGCAGGTCGGCCATGACGCGGCGCAGATCCCCGAACGTGGTCGCGTGCAGGGCGGCCGTGGTCCTCTCGTCCAGTTCCTCGGACGTGAGCCGGCCCTCGGCGTAGTGGTCGCGCAGCCGGGCGGTCACCCGTTCCCGGTCGGCGTCAGATGCGCGGATGCGGTCATCCATGGCTGGTCCCCTTGCCTTCTCTTCCTTGTCGCGGGCTGCTGATCGCAGCGGCCCGGGGGCTCGCCCCCGCACCGGGCCGCTGCCTACTCCTCGTCATCCTCGTCCGGGCCGTCGCTGGCCAGGATCTGGTACACCTGCCGCCGGGTCCGCTCCAGCAGCTGCTCGGCGGCCCGGATCTGCTCGGGCGTGCCGGCGTGGGCCAGCTGCACGATGCTGCCGCCGAGCCGGGCCGCCTGCGCGAACAGGCCGGGCATCTCGCCGGGCGCCTCCTGGGTCATCGCCTCCCACGCCGGGCGGGCCGTCTCCGGATCCTCCTCAATGTGGCGGCGCCCCTCCCCGGTCAGGCTGAACGTGCGCCGCCCGCCCGACTCCTCCGCCTCGATCAGGCCCTCGTCGGCGAGCTGCTGCAGCGCGGGGTACACGGCGCCGGGGCTGGGCCGCCAGGCGCCGCCGCTGCGCTCCTCGACCTCCGACATGATCTGGTACCCGTTGCGCGGGCCCTCCCTGAGCAGGGCCAGGATGGCGGCACGCACATCGCCCCGGCCGGCTTTCGGCCCGCGCGGCGGGTCGGGCGGGCCGGGCCACCAGCCGCGCGGCCCGAAGCCGGGTCCTGCGGGACCGCCCGGCCACCCGCCGGGGCCGCCCGGGCCAGGCCAGCCGGAGCCGTGCTCCCAGGGCCCGCCGCGGTGCGGCCGCGGGCCGCCGCGGCGGCTGCGGCGCTGCTGCCGCTCCTCGTCCGTCCCGTGCAGGGTCTGCCGGGCCTGGCCGAGCAGGGTCCCGGCCGCCTGGGTGAGGGTACGGAAGTAAGGACTGAAGTCGTCGCCGGCGCACGATGCCGCACTCATCCGGGCCCCCAAGTGATCCACTCGCGATACGATCCCGATATATCGCTACCTTAGGTGGCGCCCGGCCGGATGGCAAACGGGTCCCGCGGCACGGGTTGGGCCCGGGTCTTGCGGGCAGGGGGGTCTGGTAGCGATATGCACCGGCTGGCCGGGGGAGCAGGTGACATGCCCTGCCCTGAGGCAGCTGAGCGCTCCGCCGACGGAGTGCAGCGTGACGAGGAGGCATGGCAGTGACAGACAACCGTCCGGTACCAACGACCACCGACGCCGGCATCCCGGTCGAGAGCGACGAGTTCTCCCTGACGGTCGGCCCGGAAGGGCCCGTCCTGCTGCAAGATCATTACCTGATCGAGCAGATGGCGAACTTCAACCGGGAGCGGATCGTGGAGCGGCAGCCGCACGCCAAGGGCGGCGGCGCGTTCGGCCACTTCGAGGTGACGCAGGACGTCAGCGCCTACACCAAGGCCGCGGTGTTCCAGCCCGGCACCCGGACCGACACGCTGATCCGGTTCTCCACCGTGGCGGGCGAGCGGGGCAGCCCCGACACCTGGCGTGACCCGCGGGGCTTCTCGCTGAAGTTCTACACGTCGCAGGGCAACTACGACATGGTCGGGAACAACACCCCGGTGTTCTTCGTGCGCGACCCCATGAAGTTCCAGCACTTCATCCGCTCGCAGAAACGCCGCGCGGACAACAACCTGCGCGACCACGACATGCAGTGGGACTTCTGGACCCTGTCGCCTGAGTCGGCGCACCAGGTGACCTGGCTGATGGGTGACCGCGGGATCCCGCGGACCTGGCGGCACATGAACGGGTACAGCTCGCACACCTACATGTGGATCAACGCCGCGGGCGAGAAGTTCTGGGTCAAGTACCACTTCAAGACCGACCAGGGCATCGAGTTCTTCACCCAGGACGAGGGCGACCAGATGGCGTCCGCCGACACCGACTACCACCAGCGCGACCTGTATGACCACATCGAGCGCGGGGAGTACCCGAGCTGGACGCTGAAGATGCAGATCATGCCGTTCGAGGAGGCCAGGACCTACCGGTTCAACCCGTTCGACCTGACCAAGGTGTGGCCGCACGGCGACTACCCGCTCACCGAGGTCGGCAGGCTGGTCCTGGACCGGAACGTGACCGACTACCACACCGAGATCGAGCAGGCCGCGTTCGAGCCGAACAACCTGGTTCCCGGCATCGCGCTGAGCCCGGACAAGATGCTGCTGGCCCGCGGGTTCTCCTACGCCGACGCGCACCGCGCCCGGCTCGGGGTGAACTACAAGCAGATCCCGGTGAACTCCCCCCACGTCCCGGTGCACTCCTACAGCAAGGACGGCGCGATGCGCGTCGTCAACGTGAGTGACCCGGTGTACGCGCCGAACTCCAAGGGCGGCCCCCGGGCCGACTCCGAGCACCACCAGCCGGCCAGCTGGCACGCGGACGGCGAGATCATGCGCTCCGCCTACGTCCCCCGCCGGGACGACGACGACTTCGGCCAGGCGGGCACCATGGTCCGTGAGGTGCTCGACGACGCGGCCCGCGAGCGGCTGGTCACCAACGTCGCCGGCCACCTGCTCAACGGGGTGAGCGAGCCGGTGCTGGTGCGGGCCTTCGAGTACTGGCGCAACGTGGACAAGGACCTCGGGGACAAGATCGAGTCCGCTGTCCGCGCCAAGGCCGCCGAGAAGGACCCGAAGGCGGCCGGGCAGGGCAACCCGGCCCGGTCGGGCATGCAGGCCAAGGCCTGAGCGGTCCCGGCCCGGGCAGCTGCGGCCCGGGCGCCGCCGTCACCCCCTGAGCGCGCGCGAGGCAGGCGGGCCCCTGGCCCCCGGCGGTCACATGGCCGCCCGGGGCGGGGGCCCTGCCTGCTGCCTGCTGGCCGCTGCTTTTTCCGCAACGAAGACCGTTCCCCGCCGGTCCCGCCTCCCCGCAGCCCGTCCCCGGGGGCGCGAACCCGGGACCGGGCCGCCGGGCCCGGCGGGAACAGTTCCGTTGCGGGAAAGCAGGTGCGAGCATCGGACGTGAAGGAGAGGTGGCCATGGACGAGGCGACGTTCGGCGAGGTCCGCGACGCGGTGCGGCGGTTCGTGCGGGAGAAGGTGCTGCCCCGTGAGGACGAGATCGAGCAGGCCGACGCGATCCCCGCGGACCTGCGCGCGGCCGCCGCCGACCTGGGCCTGTTCGGGTACGCGCTGCCGGCCGAGTACGGCGGGTCCGGGGTCAGCATGGCGCAGGACGTGCGGCTGGCCCTGGAGTTCGGCTACGCCAGCCCCGCGTTCCGGTCCATGTTCGGCACCAACAACGGCATTGCCGGGCAGGTCATCGCGAAGTTCGGGTCGGACGCGCAGAAAAAGGCGTTCCTGCCGGCCCTGGCCGCGGGTGAGCTGGTCGCGTCGTTCGCGCTGACAGAATCCGAGGCCGGATCCAGCCCGGCCGGCCTGCGGACGTCCGCCCGCCGCGACGCCGGCGGCCCCCATGGCGGCGACTGGGTGCTGTCCGGCACCAAGCGGTTCATCACCAACGCGCCGCTGGCCGGGCTGATCGTCGTGTTCGCCCGGACCGACCCGGCCGCCGGGGCCGGCCGGGGCATCTCGGTGTTCGCGGTCGACGCGGCCAGCCCCGGGCTGACGGTCGGGCCGCGTGACCACAAGATGGGCCAGCGCGGCGCCTGGACCGCCGAGGTGATCCTCGACGATGTCCGCGTCCCGGCGGACCGGCTGATCGGGGAGGAGGGCCGCGGCTACCGCAGCGCGATGACCGTCCTGGCCCGGGGCCGGCTGCACATCGCGGCCGTATGCGTCGGCACCGCGCAGCGGATCCTGGACGAGTCGGTCGCGCACGCCGCGACCAGCAAGCAGGGCGGCGAGCTGATCGGGAGCTATCAGCTGGTCCAGGCGATGCTCGCGGACTGCTACGCCGAGATCGAGGCGGGCCGGTCCCTGGTGCTGTCAACCGCGGACGACTACGACGCGGGCCGGAACGTGGCCGCCGGGCCGTCCGCGGCCAAGCTCTACTGCAGCGAGATGGTCTCCCGGGTGGCCGACCGTGGCGTGCAGGTCCACGGCGGCCTCGGCTACATGAGCTCGACCGTGGTCGAGCGGCTGTACCGCGACTCGCGGCTGTACCGGCTGTACGAGGGGACCAGCGAGATCCAGAAGCTGATCATCGCCCGGGAACTGCTCACCGCCGCACAGTCCCGCTGAAATCTGCGGTGCCGCCCGCGGTGGGGCTGGCCCCCCGGGCAAGTCTCGTGCTGGCCACCGCGCTCCAGGCGGCGGGCGTGAGGCACAATCGCACCTGGGATCCGGTGCACATCAGGGGCGGGGAGCAGGTATGCGGGCGGTGTGGCTGCGCGTTCGCGCCGGGCTGCGGCAGGACTGGCGCGGCCCGCTCGCCCTGGTGCTCATCACCGGCCTGATGGGGTCCCTGGTCCTGGTGTCGCTGGCGGGCGCGCGCCGGACCGACACCGCCGTGCCGCGGTTCCTGGCCTGGTCCGGCCCGACCGAGGGGCAGGTGGCCGGGGTCCCGTTCGCGACCCTGGGCCGGATCGGGCGGCTGCCGGGCGTCGCCTACAGCGAGCGGGGCGCGTTCATGCTCATGCTCGCGTCCCCGGCCGGCCACCCCGGGGCTGGCCAGCCCGGCCAGGTGTCGACGTGGGCCCTGATCGACACCCCGCCGCAGTCCCGCGCCATCATCGTGGCGGGCCGGCGGGCCAGCCCGTCACGGGCAGACGAGGTCATGATCAACGAGACGGCCGCGCGGATCCTGGGCGCGCACGTCGGCTCGGTGATCCAGCTCCGCGGGTTCCGGCCCGACCAGTTGATGCAGGTGCTCAACAACGAGGCCCGGCACCCGGGCGTCACCCTGCCCGACGTGCGCGTGACCGCGATCATCCGGTCGCCCACGGACCTGGCCGGTTCCGGGGCGCCCTCCGACGTCATCTTCACCGGCACCGGCTCGCTCTTCCTGACCGCCGCGTTCTACCACCGCTTCGCCGGATCGGTCGCCAACATGGCGGGGATCTCCTTCCAGCTGGACCGCGGCCTGGCCGGCCTGCCCGCCTTCAAGGCCGAGGTGAACCACCTGGCCGGGGGCCGGGCCCAGTTCGAGCTGGGCAGTGACGACGCCATTGCCGCGGCCGCCGCCGAGCGCGGCACCTCACTGCAGGCGCTGGCGCTGCTGCTGTTCGGGATCATCGTGGCCCTCGCGATGCTGGTCATCGTGGGGCAGAGCGTCGCCCGGCTGGCCCTGACGGCCGCGGAGGATTTCCCCGTGCTCCGGGCGATCGGATGCAGCCGGCCTCAGCTGGCCGCCGTGGCGCTCGCCCCGGGGGCCCTCGTCGCGGCGGCCGGGATGGCCCTGGCCATCCCGGCCGCCTACGCCTTGTCCGTGTTCACGCCGATCGGCCTGGCCCGGCGGGCCGAGATCTCGCCCGGGCTCTCGTTCGACGCCCCGGTCCTGCTCGGCGGGGCGGTCCTGCTCACGCTCCTGCTCACCGCGCGGGCCGCCCTGACCGCCCAGCGCGTGGCCTCGAGACAGGCTGGCACCATGGCCGGAAGCCGGGGCTCGCGCCCCGCGCGCTGGATGGCCCGCCGCGGGTTCCCGTCCCCGGCCGTGACCGGCATCCGCCTCGCGTTCGAGCCGGCCGGCGACCGCACCCCGGTCCTGGTCCGCTCCGCGGTCCTGGGCACCGCGCTGGCGCTCGCCGCGGTCATCGCCGCGCTGGTGTTCGGGGCCAGCCTCGCCCACGTCATCGGTGACCCCCGGCTCGCCGGCTGGAACTGGGACGTGGCGGTGGGGAACCCGCACTCGGGTGACACCGCCGCGCAGACCATCCCGGAGCTGCGCGCGAACGCCAGCGTGGCGGGCTTCACCGCCACCGCCCTGGGGGACGGCGCCATAGGCGGCCAGGATGTCCCGGTCGTCGGGATCCGGCCGCTGCGCGGCCACGTGGCGCCTCCCCTCCTGGACGGGCGGCTGCCACGCGGCCCGCGGGAGATCGCGCTCAGCGGCGGGGAACTCCGCGCACTGCACACGGGCGTCGGCCGGCTGGTCCGGGCCCGGACCAGCCGGGGAATGGTCGCGCTCCGCGTCACCGGCCAGATCGTGCTGTCACCGGAGATCACCAACGAGCAGGTGAAGCTCGGCACCGGCGGCGTCATGACGCTAGCCGGCGCGCAGGCGCTCAGCCGGACTCCGCTGCCCGTCAACGTGTACCTCGTCCGCCTGCGGCACCCGGGCGACCAGGCCGCGATCGTCCGCCTCAAGCGGCAGTTCCCCGGCGTGGTGCTGCCCGCGGTGCCGCCACCGGAGGTCCGGGAACTCCAGGGAGTCAACGGCCTCCCGCTCGTCCTGGCCTGCGCGCTGACGCTGCTGGCCGCCGGCACGATCGCGCACACGCTGGTGACCTCGGTGCGCCGGCGGCGCCGAGACCTGGCGGTCCTCAAGGCGCTGGGGTTCGTGAGCCGGCAGGTCCGCGCCACCGTGGCCTGGCAGGCCACCGCGATCGCCGCGACAGGACTGGTCATCGGGCTGCCGCTGGGGATAGCCGCCGGGCGGTGGGCCTGGACCCTGCTGGCCGGCGGGTTCGCGATCGAGCCGGTGCCTGTCATCTCAGCGCTCGTGCTGCTGTCGGTACCCGCCGTCCTGCTCATGGCCAACCTGGTCGCGGCCGTGCCCGCCCGGGCCGCGGCGCGCACCCGGCCCGCCGCGGTGCTGCGGGCCGAATGAATCGCCGCGGTGCTGCGGGCCGAATGAATCGCCGCGGTGCTGCGGGCCGAATGAATCGCCGCGGTGACCGTCCCGGCCGCCTCCCCGCTGCACACCACCAGCACCAGGCACCACATTGGTGCGGAGGCCCGCCGACTTTTCACGTAAGCGGTGCACCGAAACGGGCAAAACGCCACACCTACGTGCACCGCTTACGTGAAAAGTGGCTGAGCTTCCCTCCGCAGGGTCGTGTCCGGGGGCTCGTTGCCGGGAAGGAACTCGGGCAAACGACCCAAGGGGAGGTCGATATGACCAGCGATCCCAACGCCCCGCACGAGCCCGGGCAGGAGGCCGGCGTGCTCGGGTCCGAGACCGGCGGCACTGACGAGCTCGGCCCGGAGGCGGGCGGCACCGACGAGCTCGGTCCCGAGGAAGGCGGCACCGACGTCCTCGGTCCCGAGGCGGGCGGTACCGATGAGCTCGGCCCGGAGGCCGGCGGCACGGACGAGCTGCGCCCGCCTGGCCGCTAGCCGTTAACCTGCCGATCCCGTTCTCGTCCCCGGTGGCCTTCAGCCCCCGGTAGGCGGCGGCGCGGAGAATCCCGTCGGGGGTCTGCTCGGCGTAGCTGACCTCGATGACGAGCCGGGGCTCCACCCAGGTCACGTCCCGGGCCTGGGCCGGGGGAACCGCGCCGCTGAAAGGCGGGCTGTCGCGCCGCAGCGGGCCCAGCAGCCCCTCGAGCGCGCGCAGTTCGGGCTGGGTGAAGCCGGTGCCCACGCGGCCCGCGTAGACCAGGCCCGGGGCAGCGGGGATCCCGACCAGCAGCGAGCCGATCCGCCCGGTGCGGTGGCCGCGGCCGGGACTGGTGCCGCCCACGACCACGTCGAGCAGCCGCCGGTTCTTGATCTTCAGCCAGGCGGGGGAGCGGCGTCCGGGCTGGTAGGGGGAGTCGAGGCGCTTGACCACGACGCCCTCCAGGCCGTCGCGGACGCTGACCGCGAGCACGGCCTGGCCACCGCCGGGGAACGACGGGGGGACGTGGACGTGCGGGCCAGCCAGGCGCTGCGCCTCGAGGATGGCCCGCCGCTGCGTGTACGGCTCGCTGATCACCGGCTGGCCGCCGGCGACCATGATGTCGAAGGCCAGGTAGGTCACCGGGACCGCGGCCACCAGGCGCGGTGAGGGTGCGCCGACGTGCATCCGCCGCTGGAGGGCCGCGAAGCTGGGGTGCCCGGCGTCGAACGCGGTGATCTCCCCGTCGAGGATCAGGTCCCGGGTCCCGGCCTGGCGGGCCAGGTCCGCCAGCTCAGGGTAGGACCTGGTCATGTCCCGGCCGCTGCGGGACAGCAGGCGCAGCCGGCCGCCGGACAGGTAGGCCACCGCCCGGACGCCGTCCCACTTGAACTCCGCGGCCCACAGGGTCCCCGGTTCCGGGAGTTCCGCGGCGGGCACGGCCAGCATCGGCGGGATCGGCGGCGGAAACCCGGCGCCGTCTCCTGATCCCGGCAACGTGCCCCCCGTCGGTGCCTGCTGGGGAGCACTGACCGGCTACCTACCCGGCCGGCGGCCTGGGACACCGGGGAAGCGTGACCAGGACCGGGGCACGGTCCGGGGTGGGGGATCAGCGGGTCACAGGCGGGGGCGGGTGAGGTCCTTGCCGCTCGCCGGACGGCTGGCGTCGCCGGTTCCCCGGGTGATGAGAGCCACCGCGAGCAGTGCGGCCAGGGGCGCGACCAGCGCGATGAACTCGGAGGAGGCCAGGTTGCCGAGAGCGTCGAGCGCGCCGGCGAAACCCACGATCAGCACGGCGACCGCGACCAGCCCCCAGCCGTGCAGGAACAGCCGCAACGTGAAGGGCGGCGCGGGCTCGGTTACCTCAGGGACCGCGGTGATGGTCTTCATGCCGCGGGTCTCCGTCATCCCCTCCCGTACCCGCACCGTGAGGTTCAGCGTGCCCGGCTGGTCCGCGATCAGGAGCAGCTCGTCGGGATGGGCCGGATCGGGAGCCTGTGCCACCGACCCCCCGCCCGCGGCCCAGGACATCACCTTCCGGGTACCCGAGGGCTCGACGCGGAAGCGGGCCTGCTCACCGGTGATCACGGTGTCCGGCCCGTCGATGACCACGGGCGGGACCAGGCCCGTGGTGACCGGCCGGGCGCCCTCGGGGGCCGCCGTCTCAGCGCCCCGGGCCGCAGTTGCGTGCCCGCTCCCGTGCCCGTTCCCGGCGTGCGCGGCCGGGGCGGCCTCGGGGGTGACCAGGAACTGCCGGCGGGCCAGCTGCCCGGCCAGCCGGATCTGGTGGACGTGCACGCTCCAGGCCATCGCCACCACGGCCGTGGCCAGGCCCGCTGCCCCCAGCCCGAGCAGCCCGGCGACCACAGGATGACCGGCGTCAGCCAGCACGGCGGTGAGCATGTCACGTCCCCCAGCCTGAATGTCTCTCCTGCTTCACGAGAGCATTCAAACACACAATCGAATCCGCTGAAAGCCCGGCGCGGATTCGCTGCTTGGCTGGGCGGGCGCCGCCTACCGGCTCAGTGCGGTGCATGGAGGCCGTTATAGGGTACGCGCTGAATCCGAAGCCACCGCCGTGCGGCAATGCCGGCTGATCATCGAGTGGACCACGAAGCTGTGACAGACCAGCCAGCGCCAGCCTGTCAGGCACCCTGGCAACGAGCCGGCCACGCGGGCAGGCTCACGCCCGCGCGGCCAGGCCGACCACACGCGTCCGGCCCAAATCCGATGGCCCGGCCGGCGCTCTGCCACCCGGGGCGGCCACCACCGTCCCCCGGCCACCCGCCCCCAACCATGTGGTGGTCCCAGCCGCCGCACCCCTGGCCGCTGCAGGACACACTGTGGTCAAACGGTGCGCCCTCCGGGCGCGTGGTCCTTCTCCGGAAGGGGGCCCTACGGGCACCCAAAGCCGGGCCGACCGGCGGGTGGTAGCTTTGGCCCGCCGCAGCCTTCCGGTCCGCCGGGGCTCACGCGACAAGAAGCCGGAAGTACCGATAGCGAGGTGACCAGGGATGGTCCTGGCGTCTGTCTTCGCGGCACGGACACGCGGCAGCCTTCTCGCCGTGGTGTCCACCGCAGCCACGGTCACGGCAGGAACACTCCTGCTGGCCGGCTGCTCCGCGCCGTCCACACCTTCCGGGACCACGTCCGCGCTCAACCCGGGCACGACCACCTTCACGTCAGCAAGCGCACCACGCATCCCGCACGTGACCGGCCGCCTGCTGACCGGCGGGAAACTCAGCCTGGCCTCCTACCGGGACCACGTGACCGTCCTCAACTTCTGGGGATCATGGTGCACCGTATGCCGTGAAGAAGCCCCAGCGCTCTCCGCCGCCGCCCGCCACTTCGGGCCCGCCGGTGTCCAGTTCCTCGGCGTGGACGAGCAAGACAACACCGCATCCGCCGAGGCCTACATGAAAGACTTCAAAATCGGCTACCCCAGCCTGTCCGATTCAAGCGACCAGATAGCGCTCGAATTCAGCCAGGTCATCCCCGACACATCCTTCCCCAGCACGCTCATCATCTCCCGCAACCAGCGCATCACCGGCCGGATCATCGGCGGGGCATCCGCCAGCAACCTCTCCAGACTCATCCAGAAGGCCCAAAAACAGCCCTAGCAGAAAAGCCGTCCCGTCACCCCGCGCAGGGTCCCTAGCACTGCCCGCTCCTCGGGTGCGCGACCAATCCAGAAGATGCCTGGCGACCAGCCACACCCCGCACACCTCCCGCACACCACACTGCCCCCGCGTGCGGCCACAGTGCGGCACAGGTCCAGACACAGACCCCAGCCCAACTGCGGGTGTGCTCACAGCGGCTTACGTGCGTAGGTGGTGGGGGTTAGGTCAAAGTCAAGAGCAAAGGTCCGGCTGCAGCAGCAGCTCTACGACGCGTTCGACCTCCAGCTCCTCTACAACAAGCCAGACCACCAGGTCAGCATCTACGCCGCCATCACCCCAGCCACCCTCGCCGCCATCCTGGCCGACTCGCGCACCCCAGGCACTGGCGCCACAGCCCAGAGCAGCACCGACAACCCTCAAGCCGCCGGCACCCGGCTACCCATTTCGGATTCACCGCGTACCCCTATGACGCCACAAATGGACCGCACTGACCGTGCGGACCCGATCAGGCCGGGGAGACCGCCCCGACCTTGTTCACCACGTCCACCACGCCATCGATGTCCCAGGTGAGCCGGACCACGACCGGGATCAGGTCACCCTGGCCGCCGGGCTCCGGCTCGCCGGTCAGCGTCACGATGCCGTTGTGCACCCGGACGGTGATCGCGGCGGGGTCGGCCGTCAGGATCTGGGTCAGCATGTCGCGCACTTCCGTGGCAATGTCCTCGTCCGGGCGCAGGAACACGCTGAGCAGGTCGCAGCGGCTGACGATGCCTTCCAGGGTGCCGTCTGGCTTGACCACGGGCAGCCGCTTGAGGTGATGGCTGTTCATGATCCTGGCCGCGGCGGGCAGCGAGGCGTCCGCGTGGATCGTGACAGCTGGCGAGGTCATCAGTTCCTCGGCGGTCAGGCCCCAGTGCTTCTGCCGGGTCAGGTGCAGGTGCAGCCCGCCCTCGGCGTGCTGGCGGGCGTCGCGCTCGCGCTTGTCCTCCACGGCCAGCAGGTCAGCCTCGGAGACCACGCCCGCGACGTGCCGGCCCAGGATCAGCACCGGGACAGAGCTGATGTGGTGCTTGGCCAGCAGGCCCGCGATTTCCTTGTAGGGGGTGATCCGGTCCACGGTGACCACGGACGTGGTCATGACGTCCCTGACCCGGTGGTGCCAGCGCCCGTGGTGCTGCCTGGCGCCACGCGCGTGCTCCCCCTTCCCGGCCACCTTCTCGGTGCCCGGGATGACGTGGTCACCGGTGTGCTCCTCGACGGAATCCAGGGCCCGGGCCACATCCGCCGTGCTGGCCCTGCCGTGCAGCGACTCGTAGTAGGCGGCGCCAAGGTGACGGAGCATGGCGTCCAAATGATCATCTCGCCTGGACATCTCCGCTCCCTTCCTCGAGATCGGGTGCCGGGAAAGTCAGTACCCCGGCATGATCATTTTCTCAGGGGGAGCCTGGTTTGCGTCACTGCTGTATGTCCTCGGCCTGCGGGACCTCCGTCACCAGCCGGCCCCGGTGACGGAGCGTGGCCAGGCCCGGCACGCGGGCAGCCCGCGTTCAGCGGTCCGGGATCCAGCTGCCGTGGAACCCGAGGGGGATGCGGGCGGGCAGGTGGACGCGGGCCACCGGATCGCCGGTGAAGTCCTGGGCGGCCAGGATGACCAGGTCGGCGGCGCCGCGGCCGGGATTGTGCACGAAGGCCATGATGTACCCGTCGTCTTCGTCCGCGGCGGGGCCTGCCGGGGCGAACACCGCCTCGCCCGCGGTCGCGTCGCGGCCGAACTCGTGTGCCTCGGTCGTACCGGCGGCCAGGTCGTGCTTGAGGAGCGCGTTGCCGAAGGCCTGGTCGGCGAAGTCGCCGCCCGGGGAGACGGTGCCCTGGCTGACGTCACCGATCACCGCGCTGTAGCCGTAGCGGTGCGGCCGGGAGATGACCCGGTCGTCGACGCGGGGGAACTCCTGGAAACGGTCGTCGAGGCGCTGCTCGGTGACCTTCCCGGCCGCCGGGTCCACGATCCAGCGTTCCAGGCTCAGCGGCCCGCGGCCGTCGAGGGCGGAGACGTCGTAGGCGCCCTGGTAGCGGCACAGGTCGATGACCACGCGGCCGTCGTCCTGGTCGTAGGCATTGAGGGTGTGGAAGACCCAGCACGGGGCGACCTCCAGCCAGCGGATGTCCCCGGGGCTGCCGTCGCGGGGAAGCAGGCCGACCCGGGCCGGGTGCCCGGGGTTCCAGGTGTACGGCAGCTTCTTCCCGGCCGCCACGGCGTCCATGCTGAACGTGACGGGGAGGTCGAACAGCACGACGTAGCGGGCGGTCAGCGCGAAGTCGTGCATCATCGGCCCGTCGGCGACCGGGATGTTCGTCGCCGACGTCACCCGGCCGCCGGAGCCCACCACGACGTGCTGGACGTGGTCCCAGGCCCAGTAGTAGGCGACCGCGTGAAGGTTCCCGGTCAGCGGGTCGGCCTTGGCGTGCGCGGCGAAGCCGCCCGGCAGTGTCCCGCTGAAGTCGCACGGGCCGACGGTGTCGAGCTCGTCGGTGAGCTCGTACGGCAGCGGGCCGGATTCCACCGTGGCCAGGGTGCGCCCGGCGCTGGCGATCACGTGCGTGTTGGCCGCGAAATCGACCCCCTCGTGGACGGGGCCGCCCGGCCACGTCTCGCCCCGGGCCCGCGCGACGGCCCGGGACCGGACCCAGCGGTTGCGGTACCACTCGGCGCGGCCGTCGCGCAGCCGGACCCCGTGCACCATGCCGTCGCCCAGGAACCAGTGGTAGCCGGGGTCGTCCAGGCCTATCGGGTTGGGCCCGTTGCGCAGGTAGCGCCCATCCAGCCCGGACGGTACCTGGCCGGTCACCGGCAGGTCGAAGGCGGTGATCTCCTCAGTCACCGGGGCGAACGGGCCGTCCAGGAAGCGCTTCATGTCCGTCATGGGCGATGTCCCCCTCGGTGGGCCTGGGGGGCATTTACCCGCATTTGCGCGCGGGCAAAAGACCCCGGATCCCGGTTAAGCGGGCGGCCGGCAAGATGACCTTGACGTCGATATCAGGTTCCGGTTGAATCGCGTCACTGAGCGCGCCGTGCCGCCGTCTGTACCCATGCCCGCCGAGGGGCCCGGGCAGGCAGGCGGCGGTCGCGGACGGGTGGTGGATGAGCCGTGCTGACCACGTCCTACTGGCCTGCCCAGGCCGGTGCCCCGCTGGACGAGATCACCGTGGGTGACCTGCTCCGGCGGGTGGCCGGCCAGGTGCCGGACCGGATCGCGCTGGTGGACGGGCAGGCTGACCCCGGCGCGAGGCGCCGGTGGAGCTATGCCGGGCTGCTCGCCATCGCCGAGGACGTGGCGGGCGCCCTGCTGGCCCGGTTCGAGCCCGGCGAGCGGGTCGCTGTCTGGGAGGCCAACCGCCCGGAGTGGGTCATGCTCCAGCTCGGCGCGGCCCTGGCCGGGGTCATCCTGGTCACGGTGAACCCGCAGTACCGCTCGGCCGAGCTGAAGTACGCGCTCGCGCAGTCCGGCGTGGCCGGGCTGGTGCACGGCACCAGCCACCGCGGCGTGTCCATGGTGGACGTGGTCAGCGAACTCCGGCCCGCGCTGCCCGCGCTGCGCGAGGTGATCTGCTTCGCGGACTGGGACGAGTTCGTCGCCAGCGGCGCCGGGCACCGGCCGTTCCCGCGGCTCAGGCCCGCCGACCCGGCCCTGATCATCTACACCTCGGGCACCACGGGCTTCGCCAAGGGGGCCCTGCTGCATCACCGGGGACTGGTCAACGCGGCCGGCCTGTCCGCCCAGCGGGCCGGTTTCCGGGACGGGGACACCTGGATCAACCCGATCCCGCTGTTCCACACCGGCGGCGGCGTGCTCGCCGGCATCGGCTGCCTGGCCCGCCGGGCGGCGCACGTGGTGGTGCCCCAGTTCGACCCGGGGCTGGTCCTGGAGCTGATCGAGGCGGAGCGGGGCAGCATGGTCCTCACCGTGCCGACCATCCTGCTCGCCATGCTCGAGGACCACGGCCGGCAGCCGCGCGACCTCCGCTCGCTGCGCACGGTCATGTCGGGCGGCGCCAAGGTCGCCGACAGCCTGGTGAGCCGGACGACGAAGACCTTCGGGTGCGAGTTCTCCATCCTGTTCGGCCAGGCCGAGCTGCACGGCGTGCTCACGCCAGACCCAGACCTCCGACAGCCCGCAGGACCAGGCGGAGACGCTCGGCCAGCCGATGCCGCACGTCGAGGTGAAGATCGCCGACCTGGTCACCGGCGAGCCGGTCGGAGTCGGGGAGGAAGGCGAGATCTGCGCGCGCGGCTACCAGAACATGATCGGCTACTGGGACATGCCGGAGGCCACGGCGGCCACCATCGACGGTGAGGGCTGGCTGCACACCGGGGACGCCGGGACCATCGACACCCGCGGCTACCTGCGCATCGCGGGCCGCCTCAAGGACATCATCATCCGCGGCGGCGAGAACATCCACGCCCTGGAGATCGAGCAGCTGCTCGGCGAGCATCCCGGGGTCGCCGAGGTCGCGGTCATCGGGGTCCCCGACCCGCACTGGGGGGAGCAGGTGGCCGCCGTGATCCGGCCCGCTGACCCGGGCGCACCGCCGGATCCCGACGAGCTGGCCTCGTTCTGCCGCGAGCACCTGGCCCGGTTCAAGACGCCGCGGCTGTGGTTCTTCGTGGACTCGTTCCCGATGACGCCGTCCGGGAAAGATCCGGAAGTTCGAGGTGCGGCGGCGGTTCGCGGACGCCCGGCAACCCTGAACGGGTGGCCGCCGGCGGCCCATGACGGGCACCCGGGACTTGAACTCGACGTCAACATCGACATTAAGCGGATGCGGCTTGTACTGTGGCGCCATGCCCGACTGTGACGGCGCGGTGGTGCCCGCCGGCATCGCACCCGGCCCGCTCACGGGCTGGTTCACCGCCACCCTGGGCGCCGCGGCACCGCTGCGGTTCGAGCGGCTCGCGGGCGGCTACTCCAACCTGACCTTCCTAGTCAGCGACGCGGCGGGGGAGCGATGGGTGCTCCGGCGGCCGCCGCTGGGCCACGTCCTGGCCACCGCGCACGACGTGGGCCGCGAGGGCGGGATCATGGCCGCGCTGGCCGGGACCGGCGTCCCGGTCCCCGCCGTCCTCGGCCAGGCCGCCGGCCCGGGGTGGACCGAGGCGCCGTTCTTCGTCATGTCCTACGTCCCCGGGCGGGTGCTCCGCACCCCGTCCGACGGGGCCGCCCTGGGCGCCGGGGAGCACGCCACCCTCGCCTGGGGCCTGTTCGATGTGCTGGCCGCGATTCACGCGGTTGACCTGGCCGCGACCGGGCTGGACGCCCTGGCGCGCAGCGGTTCCTACGCCGGGCGCCAGCTCCGCCGCTGGCACCGGCAGTGGCAGGACATCCGCACCCGCGACCTGCCGCTGATGGACGAGCTGTTCGCCGAGCTGACCGCGCGCGTCCCCGCGCAGTCCGGCGTATCGCTGATCCACGGGGACTACCGGCTCGACAACGTCATCCTCGGGCCCGGGCTGCAGATCAGCGCGGTGCTGGACTGGGAGCTGGCCACCGTGGGTGACCCGCTGGCCGACCTGGGCCTGGCTCTCGCCTACTGGACGCAGCCGGACGAGGCGGGCCAGCTGCCGCCGGCGCCGACCGACGCGCCCGGTTTCCCCGGTCGCCGCGAGGTCGCTGCCCGGTATCTCGAACGCAGCGGCCGCCCCGGTGGCGACCTGGGTTTCTATGTCGCGCTGGCGCACTGGAAGATCGCCTGCATGGCCGAGGGCGTCTACACCCGGCACTTGTCCGGCGACATGGGAACGCCGGGGGCGGACATGGACCTGCTCCGGCGCCAGCCCGGGATGCGCGCCCGCGCCGCAAGGCGGGTGCTCGACGGTGAGCTCTAGGCAGGAGGGGACCGGATGACCGACACAGTCCGCTTCGAGGTGTCCGGGCCGGTGGCGACGATCACCCTGAACCGGCCGGACCGGCTCAACGCGATGACCGAGGAGCTGATCGGCGGGGTCCTGGCCTGCCTCGAACAGGCCAGCACCGACGACACGATCCGGGTGATCGTGCTCACCGGGGCCGGCCGCGGCTTCTGCGCGGGCGGTGACCTCGGCGCGATGGGGGAGTTCGCCGAACCCCGGTCCCCCGGCGCCAGCCGGGCGCAGCTACGGCGGCTGCACCACACGACCGAGCTGCTGCACGAGATGCCCAAGGTGACCATCGCCGCGGTCAACGGTCCCTGCGCGGGCGCCGGCCTGTCCTGGGCGTGCGCCTGCGACCTGAGGATCGCCGCCGAGTCCGCGGTGTTCCGCACCGCGTTCCTGAGCGCGGGGCTGACGGGGGACTTCGGCGGCACCTGGTCGCTGACCCGCCTCGTCGGCGCGGGCCGCGCCCGCCACCTGTTTTTCCTCAACGAAAAACTGAGCGCGGCCAGCGCCGCCGCCATGGGCCTGGTCGGCGAGGTGGTGCCGGACGGTGCCCTGATGGACCGGGTGGCCGGCATCGCCGGGGGGCTGGCGCAGGCGCCGCCGCACGTGATCGCGGGGATCAAGCAGAACCTCAACGATGCCCAGGAACTGGCCCTGCACGCAATGCTCAACACCGAGGCCGACCGGCAGGTCGAGGCGGCGCTCAGGCACCCGCTCGCGCCGCGGTCCTAGCCGGGCGGCTCGCGCATGATCGCCGGCTGGGCCGCACCGGAGGACCGGGTGCTCCCGCGCGTGCTCCGGCAGCGGGCCGCGAGGGGGAACAGTGACTGATTCCGCGGCCACCACCAGCGGCCCCGGAACGGGCGGGCCGGCCACGGGCGGGCCGGCCACGGGCGGGCCGGCCACGGGCCGGCCACGGGCGGGCCCCTGGCCGGGATCAGGGTCATCGACCTGAGCCGCCTCGCGCCCGGGCCTTATGGCAGCATGCTGCTGGCCGACCTCGGCGCCGAGGTCATCGCGGTCACGGGGGGCCGCGCCGGGCAGGTTCCCGCGGACTTCGCCCGGGGCAAGCGGTTCGTGCACCTGAACCTCAAGCATCCGGCCAGCCGCCAGGCCCTGCACCGGCTGGTCGCCACCGCCGACGTCCTGATCGAGGGATTCCGCCCCGGGGTGGCCGACCGGCTCGGCGCGGGCTACGCGGAACTGAGCCAGGTGAACCCCCGCCTGGTCTACTGCTCGGTGACCGGCTACGACCCGGCCGGCCCGGCCGCCCAGGCGGCCGGGCACGACATCAACTACCTGGCCGTCACCGGGATGCTGGGCGCGATGGGTCCGGCGGGCGGCCCACCGGCACTGCCGCTCAATGTGGTGGCCGACCTGGCCGGCGGAGGCCTGCTGGCCGCGTTCGGCATCTGCGCCGCGCTCGTCGAGCGGGACCGCTCCGGGCGCGGGCAGCAGATCACCGCCGCGATGACCGACGGCGTGCTGTCCATGATGGAGATGTGGCTGAACGCCTGGCGAACCCCGCTGCTGCCCGAGCGCGGGCTCGGCTTCACCACCGGCGCGGCGCCGTTCTACCGCTGCTACCGCTGCTCCGACGGGCAGTACGTGGCGGTGGGCGCGGTCGAGGACGGATTCTTCGCGGCCCTGTGGGACGGGCTCGGGCTGCCCGCGCCTCACCCGGCTGACCGGTTCGAGCCGGCTACCTGGCCGGGCCTGGCCCAGGTCATCGGGGACCGGTTCGCCACCGCGAGCCGGGATGACTGGACCGCTGCGTTCGCCGGGATCGACGCGTGCGTCACCGCGGTGCTCACCCCCGGTGAGGTCCTCAGCGCGGGGGGGCCGCCCCCGCCGGTGCCGCGATTCTCCCGCACACCGGGGGAGCGGGGCCTTGACGGCGGCACGCCGGACGCCACGGCCGAGGTGCTGGCCCGGGCCGGCCTCGGCGACGAGGAACTGCGGGGGGTCGCCGAGGACGCGCGGCGTGACGGGGCCTTCGGCTTCACGTGGCCGCCCGGCTGACGCGGCTCCGGGGTTGCCGGCCAAATACTCGCTGACATATATTTGCAGGCGAGTAATGGGAGGCGTGCCCGATGGCCGCGAAGCGCAAGGTTGACAACCTGATGGCCCTGGCGGTGCTGGCCACCGTCGTCCAGCAGCCGATGCACCGCTACGAGATCGCGTCCCTGATCCGCGCCCGCGGCAAAGACCAGGACATGGACGTCAAGTGGGGGTCCCTCTACACGGTGGTGCAGAACCTGGCCAAGCACGGCTTCCTGGAGGTGGTCGGGACCAGCAGGCAGGGTGCGCGCCCGGAGCGGACGGTCTACCGGATCACCGAGGCCGGCCGGCAGGAGATGCTCGACTGGACCCGGGAACTGCTGTCCACGCCGGAGCCCGAGCACCCGAGGTTCGCCGCCGGGCTCTCCGTGCAGATGATCCTGTCGCCAGATGAGGTGATGGCCCTCCTGCAGACCCGGCTCAGCAGGCTGGAGGAGTCGGTCAGCGCACGTCGTGCCGCGCTCGCCGGGCACCTCAAGGAGATTCCCCGCCTGTTCCTGGTCGAGGATGAGTTCGCCGTGGCGATGGTCGAAGCGGAGGCGGCCTGGGTCCGCGCACTCCTGGAGGAGCTGACCTCGGGAAGCTTCCCCGATCTCGCGATGTGGCGGGCCCTCCACGACAGCGGTGAGATGCCCCCGGAGCTGGCCGAGCTCGCGCGGAGGGGGGTGGCAGAGGACTAGATAGCGTAAATGGCCCCGAGGCGGTGCGGCAACACCGCCGCCGGGACCCGGGGCGGCTGCTCGCAGCCATCCCGTTCCAGCACCCGCGAACCGATGCCCGCACGAGACGAACCCGGCCACGAGGTGGCAACCAAAGGATAGCTGGGTTCCCGTGCGTGATCTCGGCGCAGAACAACCGACGAGCACCACGAGCAGGAGAGAACCCATGTCTGCAGCCACGTCCAAAGTCCGCACCGCACTGGTCATCGGCGGCGGGATCGCCGGTCCCGTCGCCGCGGCCGCCCTGCTCAAGGCCGGCCTCCAGGCGACGGTCTACGAGGCGTATCCCACCCTGGCCGAGGGAATCGGCGGCAGCCTGGCCCTGGCCCCCAACGGCCTGGCCGCGCTCGGCATCATCGGCGCCGACGCTGCCGTCCGGGCCCTCTCGACCCCGGTCACCGGGACGGTCATGGCGGTCGGCGGGAGCACCCGCCGGCTCCCCGGCCTGGCAGGCGTGGAGCCACTCCAGATCATCGGCCGCGGCGACCTGCACCGGGTGCTCCACGACCGGGCGGCCGACTCGGGCGTCCGCTTCGAGTACGGCAAGCGCCTGGTCGGCGTGGACGAAGCGGCGGACTCGGTCACGGCGAAGTTCGACGACGGCACCGCCGCGACCGCCGACGTCCTGATCGGCGCCGACGGCGTCCGCTCCACGGTCCGGACCCTGATCGACCAGCAGGCCCCCGGCGCGGGCTACACGGGCATGCTCGGCTTCCAGGGCTACGTCGACGCCCGCCCCGGCCTGGACCCCGAACCTGGCGTCATGACGTTCGCCTTCGGCAAGCGCGCGTACTACCTGTTCTGGAGGATGGCGGACGGCCGGGTGACCTGGGGCGCGAACCTGCCGTCGAAGCAGTACATGTCGCTGGCCGATGCCCGGGCGATCCCGTCGGGGCAGTGGCTGGCGACGCTGCGCGACACGTACGCGGGCGACCGTCCGGGCGAGCTGCTGGCCAACCGCACCACGGCGGAAAACCTCGATGTAACCGGGGCGATCCACATCATGCCGCCGGTTCCGCACTGGTACCGCGGCCGCATGGTGCTGGTGGGCGACGCTGTCCACGCGCCGTCCAACAGCACCGGCCAGGGCGCGTCGCTGGCGTTCGAGAGCTCCATCCAGCTGGCGCGTTGCCTGCGGGACCTGCCTGATGCCACGCCGGCGTTCCGTGCCTACGAGCGGCTGCGGCGGGAGCGGGTGGAGAGGATCACCAAGCGGGGCGCCCGGACGAACAGCGCTAAGACGCCCGGGCCAGTCGCGCGCAAGGCGATGCATGCGCTGATGCCGATCTTCTTCAAGGTGATGAACTTCGAGAAGGCCATGGGGTGGGAGCAGCGGTACCGGATCGACTGGGATGCGCCTGCTGTGGCCGGGACTTCGGTGGCGGCTGAGGTGTCCTGATCAGGCCCGGGTGACGATCAGGCAGGCGTCCTGCCCGCCGAAGCCGAACCCGTTGACCTGCAGCACGCCGATGTCGGCTTTGGCGGGCGCGCGGGTGATGACCCGGAACCGGGCCTCGGGCTCCACCTCGGTGGTCCCCGCGACCTGCACGAGCGTGCCCGCCTGCATCCCGTGCAGCCCGGCGAGCAGGCCCATCACGCCGCTGGCCGAGCCGGTATGCCCGACGTGGCCCTTGATCGAGGTGACCGGGAGGTCCGCGGCGTGCCCGCCGAACACGTCGTTGATCGCCCTGGCTTCAGCCAGGTCCCCGGCGGGCGTCGCGGTGGCGTGGGCGATCACCGCGTCCACGGCCCCCGGGCCCGGCAGTCCCGCGTCACGCTGCGCACGGCGCATGGCCTCAGCCTCCCACCGGCCGGACGGCTCCGGCGACGAGGGATGGAACCCTTCGGACAGCGACGCGTAGCCGGTGACCAGGCCGTAAGCGTGCGCGCCGCGGCGGGCCGCCCGCCCGGCATTCTCCAGCACCACCACGGCCGCCCCGGCACCCTCTACCACCCCGCAGCGATGCACATCAAAGGGCAGGCTGGCCCGGTCGGCCCGGTCCGGCGGATCCGACATCCCGTAGCTGCGCTGGCTGTAGGCCAGTGCAGCGGCCAGGCCGCACTCGGTGCCGCCCGCGATGATCACGTCCGCCTGCCCGCTCTCGATCATCCGGGCGCCGGTGCCGATCGCGTCCAGCGAGGAGGCGCAGGCCGAGGAGACCGTGAGCAGCGGGCCGTGCAGTCCGTAGTGCATCGCGATCTGGGCGGCCGCCATGTTCGGCCAGGCCTGGATGTTCAGCTTCCGTGGCACCGCGCCGGGGCCCTCGGTGTCGAGCAGCCGCTGGGCGTCGAGCAGGGCCCGCGCGCCCGCCATGGTCACGCCGAGCACGACCCCGGTGCGCAGCGGGTCGAAATTCCCGCCCGCGTCCCGCACCGCCTGGATGCTGGCGGCCAGGGCGTGCTGGGTGAAGGTGTCCGAGCCCGCGATCACCCGCTCGTCCAGCCACGCGGCCGGGTCGAAGTCCGGCACCGGGGCGATCCAGGCGTACTTGCCGGCTTCCGGTTCGGCCCAGGGGGCGGCGGTCACGCCGTGCTCGCCCGCGTCGAGCCGGGCGAAATACTCGCCTGGGGACTGGCCGATGCAGGAGATGACGCCGATCCCGGTGATCGCCACGTCCCGCATGCGATGCCCCTTCCGCTGGTCATTGACAGTAGTTGAATCCGACGTCAGAATCAATCAGTCGCATGCGGGCTGGGCGTATGCGACCTAAGCCATACCTGGTCGCGCGGGCGCGGCCGTGCGCCGTGCGGGTGCGGCCGCGCGCCGCGCGTGGTCCTGGCGGACGGGTGCCGCCCGGGCCGCGCACGCCGGGCGACGCACGGGCCGGAGGCAGCCATGAAGCTCACCCTCGCCGATTTCATCGCGATGAACGTCCGGTCCTTCCCGGACCGCCAGGCCATCGAGGTGCTCGGCACCGCGCCGGAGAGCTACACGTACCGGGAGATGTGGCTGCGGGTCTCGGCCCTGGCCGACGCGCTGCGCGAGGCCGGGCCGGGACCACACGGGCCGGTGGCCGCCACGCTGCTGGGCAACGGGACCGACGCACTGCTCATCTACCTGGCCGGCCAGGTGGCGGGCTGCGCGATCGTGCCGGTCAACACGCGGCTCGCGCACCCGGAGATCCTGCACATCATCAACGACTCCGGGGCGGCCCGCATCCTCTCCGGAGGGGACCTGCTGCCCATGGCGGAACGGGTGGCGGCCGCCGCGGGCCACCCCGTCACCGTCATCGATCCCGCCCCGCTGCCGACCCCGGGCAGCCTGCGGGATCCGGCCATCCCCGATCCGGCCAAGGGCGACCGGATGGCGGCCGTCTTCTACACCTCGGGCACCACCGGGGCGCCCAAGGGCGCGGCGATGACCAGCGACACCTGGCTCATCAACGCGATGCGCTGGGGCTGGCAGCTCGGCCTGAACTGGGACGACGTCATGCTGGTGCCCGGCCCGCTGTTCCACATGTCCTACTGCAGCTTCGCCTTCGCCACGCTGATGATCGGCGGCCGGATCCGGATCATGCCATCGTTCGACGCCGCCCGGGCCTGCGACGAATTCGCGGGGACAGCCACGACGGCGTTCCTGGTCCCGTCGATGACCTCCCTGATGATCGAGGAGTGGCAGCGCCGCGGCCGGCCCCCGCTGACCAGCATGCGGGCCATGATGACGGCGGCCGCCTCGGTGTCACCCGAGGCGCTCGGGGACGCGTTCGCCATGTTCCCGAACGCCCGGATCACCGAGACCTACGGCTGGACCGAGGCCGGGTTCGCCACGGACGAGGTCAAGCGCCCCGAGACCCTCGCGGACGCCACCGTCGGGTACTCCACGCTCGGCTGCGAGATCGCGATCCTGGACGCCGCCGGCCACCCGGTCCCGCCGGGGGAGCAGGGCGAGGTGGCCGTGAAGACCCTGGCCCATTTCTCCGGCTACCTGAACCGGCCCGACGCTACCGCCGCCGCGTGGGCCGGTGACTTCCTGCGCTCAGACGACATCGGCGTGCTGGAGAAGGACGGCCGGCTGCGCATCATCGACCGGAAGAACGGCCTCATCATCAGCGGCGGCGAGAACGTCTACGCCGCCGAGGTGGAGCGGGTGCTGATCACCCACCCGCAGATCCGCGACGTCACGGTGGTCGGCAGGCCGGATCCGCGCTGGGGTGAGGTCGTGGTCGCCGTGGTGGTGCCCGAACCCGGGGCGGCGCCCGACCCCGGCGAGGTCACCGCGTACTGCCGGGCCCGCCTGGCCGGCTACAAGTGCCCGCGGGAGGTCAGGGTCTGGGACGATCTGCCCCGTAACTCGATGGGCAAGGTCCAGCGCTTCATCATCCGCGACCGCGTCGCTGCCAGCCCGGCCTAGCCGCCCGGCGCGGGATGCTCGCCGATAGGGCAGCGATGAGTTTGCCCCGGGCACCCGGTCCTAGGTGTGTCAGGGGCCAGGATTGCACAGGGGCACAGGCTCCGCCGGAACAGAGGAGCTGATCACAGTGGGCGCGATCAAGGTGCATGAGTTCATCACGCTGGACGGCGTGTACCAGGACCCGTCCTGGACGTTCGAGTTCGGGTTCGATCCCAAGATGGGTGAGGCCCTCGCCGCCATTACCGGGTCGTGCCAGGCGATCCTGCTGGGACGCAGCACATTCGAGATGTTCGCCCCGGCCTGGTCCGCCCGGACCGCCGAGGAGGACCCCGGTGCGCCGTTCTTCAACGAGTCGCCCAAGTACGTCGTCTCCGGCACGCTGACCACCGCGGAGTGGAACAACTCCACCATCCTCGGCCCGTACAGTGCGGACAGCATCCGTGACCTGAAGGACAAGACCGGCGGCGGCATCTACGTCAGCGGCAGCGGCACCCTGGTCCGGGCCATGCTGGCCGACGGCCTGGTCAACGAGCTGCACCTGTTCGTCTACCCCGTGGCGCGGGGCGCGGGCGAGCGGCTGTTCGCCGCCAGCGGTCCGGTCACGAAGTTCAGCCTGGCGGGATCGCAGGCCTACGGCAACGGAGTCCTGCATCTCAGCTACACCCCCCTGGCGGGCTGAACCAACCAGAAGGTCACCACGTGGAACGGCATTAGGGAGCTAAGGAGGGTTACGCTGCGAAACAGGGCGAATAGCCGCCCAGCCAACCAGGGGGGCCTTGTGCGCAAACTCATCCTCGCCGCAGCCGCCGCCACAGGCGTGCTGGCGTTCAGCATCCCGGCCGCCGAGGCAGGAACCGGCGGCCAGCCGCCGCCACCGGGAGTCGTGTCGGCGGCCCCCGCCAGCAACACTCCTCACCTGCCCGCCACGTCCAGTCCCACGCAGCAGGTCCGCCAGCTCGCCCAGTGCGGCGGCACCATGTACGCGGTGGGCACCTTCAGTTCCATCAAGCAGGGCAGCACGAGCTACGCGCGCAGCGACGTGTTCAGCTTCAGCGCGAGCAGCCCGTACACAGTCACGTCCTGGGCTCCCGTGGTGGTGGGCAGCACGAGCACGAACAATGACGGCGCGGACGCGATCAACTCCATCGCGTTCAGCGGCGGCAACTGCGCGGACGCCTACATTGGCGGGAACTTCACCAAGGTCAACGGCACCAGCGTGACCAACATCGCCGAGATCAGTACCAGCACCGGCAACGTGGTCACCGGGTTCGCGCACGACGCCAACGGCGCCGTGGACACCCTGGCCACCGTCGGCGGCCACCTGCTCGCGGGCGGCACCTACACGACCATCAACGGCACCAAGATCCCGCGCATGGCCAGCCTGAGCCCGTCCACCGGCCTGAGCGACGGATTCGTGAACCTGTCCATCGCAGGCAGCCAGGTCTTCAACCAGCAGCTCAGCCACGGCGGCACGCTCGACCTGGTCGAGGGCGCGTTCACCGCGGCCGGCGGCCAGCCGCGCCAGCAGATGTTCATGCTGAACGTCGGCGGCTCGAAGGCGAGCGTGACGGGCTGGACCTCGCCTACGTTCAACATTGCCTGCAGTCCCCAGACGTTCTGGGCCCGCGGCGGGGCTTGGTCGCCGGACGACTCGACCGTGTACGTGGCCACCACGGGTTACAAGGAGCCGGGCGTCAGCGGGTCCGGGCCGCGCCCGGCGGGCAGCCCGTGTGACACGGCCATGGCGTTCCCGGCCACGCAGACGTCGGTGAACCCGACATGGATCAACCAGACCGGCTGTGACTCGCTGTACACTGCCGCGGCGGACAGCCAGGCCGCCTATTTCGCCGGCCACGAGCGCTACTCCATGAACCCCAACGCTTGTGACACGCTGGGGGCCGGCGGGTACAACGCGCCCGGCATGGAGGGGCTCAACCCGGCCAGCGGGGCGCTGTACGTCAACTCGGCCGGCTCGGCGGGGTACTACAGCCGGGCCCGCGGCCTGGGTGCGGATGACATGCTGCTCACCAGCGCCGGGCTCTGGATCGCCAGCGACAACTTCGACGACAGCGACACCTGCGGCGGCGTGAGCGGACACGCCGGGATCTGCTTCCTGCCCTACGGCTAGAGCCCGAGGCGGTCGGCCAGGGCCGCGCGGCGCTGGGTTTCGGTGCCGAAGAGGACCGCGCAGCTGCGGGCCCGGCGGAAGTACAGGTGCGCCGGGTGCTCCCAGGTGAAACCGGTCCCGCCGAGCACCTGGATGGCCTCCGCGGTGATGTGCGTGTAGGCGGCCGAGCATTGCAGGCTGGCCACCAGCGCAGCGATCCCGGGATCCTCCTCGCCGCCCGCAGCCGCCGTCAGCGCACCGTCCAGGGCGGCCCGGGCACCTTCCAGCGCCACCAGCATGTCCGCGCACTTGTGCTTGACGGCCTGGAACGAGCCGATCGGCCGGCCGAACTGGACCCGCTGCCGGGCGTGGCTGACCGCCAGGTCCAGAACCTGCTCGGCCCCCCCGACCGCCTCGGCGGCGAGGGCGGCTGCCGCCGTGTCCAGCACCCGGGCCAGCGCCGGCGCCGCGGATCCGGGCGGCCCGAGGGGCCGGGCGGGGACGGCGCGGAAGCCGAGCCGGGCCAGCTTGCGGGTGGCGTCGATGGCGGGCATCACGGCGCGGCTCAGCCCCGGCGCGTCGCCCGCCACCTGGAACAGGCCCGTCCCCGCGCCGTCGCGGGCGGCGACCAGCAGCACGCCGGCGACGTGGCCGTCCACCACGTAGAGCGCCTCGCCGTCCAGGGTGGCACCGCCCGGGGCCGGTGACGCGGTGACGCCGGGCGATCCCGGGGTGCCGTCCCCCTGGCCCGCGGGGCCGCTGAGGGCCACGGCGGCGAGCAGTTCGCCCGCCGCCAGCCGCGGCAGCACCTCCGCCTGCGCCGCCTCGTCCCCGCTGGCCAGCAGCGCGGTCACGGCCAGCACGGCGGAAGACAGGTAGGGAACGCAGGCCAGCGCCCGGCCGAGCTCCCGCACGACCACGCCGGCCTCGGCCAGGCCGCAGCCGGCGCCGCCGTACCCGGCCGGCACCAGCAGGCCCGGCAGCCCGAGCCGGGCCAGCGCCGCCCACACGGCGGGGTCGTAGCCCGCCGTGGTGCCCGAAACCCGGCGGACCTCCGGCAGCGCGAAGTGGCCCGCGGCGAACGCCGCGACCATGGCCCGCAGGTCGTCCCGCTCGGCAGCCGTGGTGGCCTGCGGCGGCGTGGAGGCGGCGTGCGGCACGGCCCTGTTCCCCGCGCTCAGCCAGCCTCGGCGGGCTGGCCCCACATGTCGCAGTTCGGGGCGGCCTTGGCCACCAGGCCGGGCACGATGGCGCCGAGGTCGGCCGGGGCCCAGGTGCCGGGCTGCCGGACACCCGGGCCCGAATGCCAGCCCTCGGCCACGTTCAGCTCGCTGCCCCACACGTTGAACACGCGGCCGGTGATCTCCCGGGACTGCCCACTGCCCAGCCACACCACCAGGGGCGAGACCCGCTCCGGGGCGAGGTCGCCGCCGCCGCCCGCACCGTCGAGGACCGCGCCATCAAGCACGGGCAGGCCCTCCGTCATGCGGGTGCGCGCACCCGGCGCGATCGCGTTGACCGTGACCCCGTAGCGGCCCAGCTCGGCCGCGGCGATCAGCGCGAACGCCGCGATGCCGGCCTTGGCCGCGCCGTAGTTCACCTGGCCCGGGTTCCCGTACAGGCCGGACGGGGACGAGGTGCAGATGACCCGGGCGTCGTTGGCCTGCCCGGCCTTGGCCCGCTGCCGCCAGTACCCGGCGGCGTGCCGGGTCGGGGCGAATACCCCGCGCAGGTGGGTGCGGATCACGCCGTCCCAGTCATCCTCGGTCATGTTCACCAGCATCCGGTCCCGGAGGATGCCCGCGTTGTTGACCAGCACGTCCAGCTGGCCGTAGGCCGTCACGGCGGCCTCGATGAGCCGGGCCGCGCCGTCCCAGCTGGCCACGTCCTCGTAGCTGGCCACGGCCTCGCCGCCCAGGCCGCCGATCTCGGCGGCCACCGCGTCCGCGGGCCCGTGGTCCCCGCCGGTGCCATCCCGCTCGACGCCGGTGTCGTTCACGATCAGCCGTGCGCCCTCCCGGGCGAAGGCCAGCGCGTGCGCCCGGCCCAGCCCGCGGCCGGCGCCGGTGATGATCACGACCCGGCCACTGCAGATCCCGCTCATGAGTCCGTTCCCCCTACCAGCCCGATGGCCCGGGCCCACAAGGCGGTCAGCTCGTCGGTGGCCTTGTCCAGCTCGAAGTCCTCGCCCTGGGCGCACCAGGTATAGGCGAACCGGCTGACCATGCCGGTCAGCGCGTGCGCCGCGTACCGCGGGTCGAGGGATGGATCGGCCAGGCCGGCTTCCTGCAGCCCGCGGATGGATTTCTCGGCCCGGGTGACGAACGCCGCCTTGGCCTCGAGCAGCAGGGCGGCCATGTCCGGGACGATCGCCGCGACGTTCTCCCAGATCACCATCAGCTTGCTGTTCGCCCGGTAGGTCTCCAGGTAGCGGCGGTTCGCCGCGCGCAGCGCCTCGGCCGGCTCCCGGTCCTCGCGGCGCGCCTGGTACTGGGCCGCCGCCGCCCCCAGCAGCTCCGACTCCAGCTGCAGGATGACGGCGCGCAGCGCCGCTTCCTTGGAGCCGAAGTAGGTGTAGAAGGTCCCGTGCGCCGCCCCCGCCTCCTCGGCGATGTCGGTGATGCGGGCGTCGATGAAGCCGTCCCGCTCGAAGACCCGGCGTGCGGCGGCGATGAGCGCCCCGCGGGTCCGGCGGCCACGCTCACTGAGCTGCTCGGGTGGTTTAGGGGAGCCGCCGGCCGGGACAGAATCGGGCGGCTGGGATCGGGCCATGGAACCTGACATTAGTCGAACTTGACGTCGGAATCAAGTTCAGCTTAGATATCAGCTTAGATAGGAGACCACTCGCAGCGGCGCGCGTGAGGAGCCTGATGGATTTCGAGTTCTCCGCGCGGTCGGCGCAGCTCCAGGAGGACCTCCTGGCCTTCATGGCCAGCCACGTGTACCCGGCCGAGGAGGTGTACGAAAGCCAGCTCGCTGCCTCGGGGGACCCGCACAGCCAGCCGCCGGTCATGGAGGAACTGAAGGCCGCGGCCCGCGCGCGGGGCCTGTGGAACCTGTTCCTGCCCGGCCCGGCCTGGGGTGCCGGGCTGAGCAACACCGACTACGCGCCGCTGGCCGAGATCATGGGGCGGTCGGCGATCGCCGCGGAGGCGCTCAACTGCTCCGCCCCGGACACCGGCAACATGGAACTGCTGGTCCTGTTCGGCACCGAGGCGCAGCAGCGTGAATGGCTGGTGCCGCTGCTGGACGGCACGATCCGGTCCTGCTTCGCGATGACCGAGCCCGCGGTGTCCAGCTCGGACGCCAGCAACATCTCCGCCACCATCGACCGGGACGGCGACTCGCTGGTGCTCAACGGCCGCAAGTGGTGGACCTCGGGGATCCTCAGCAAGTCCTGCAAGCTGATGATCTTCATGGGCGCCACCGATCCCGGGGCGGCCGCGCACCGGCGGCAGAGCATGGTCCTGGTGCCTACCGACACGCCCGGCATCACCGTCCTGCGCAACCTGCCCGTGTTCGGCTACACCGACCGGATCGGCCACGGCGAGGTGCAGTTCACCGGCGTGCGGGTGCCCTCCGCGAACCTGCTCGGCACGGAGGGCAGCGGGTTCGCCATGGCCCAGGCCCGGCTCGGGCCCGGCCGCGTGCACCACGCGATGCGCGCGATCGGGATGGCCGAGCGGGCCCTGGAGCTGATGTGCCGCCGGGTGACGTCCCGGGTCGCGTTCGGCGGCCCGCTGGCCGACCAGGGCGTGGTCCGGGAGTGGATTGCCCGCAGCCGGATCGAGATCGACCAGGCCCGGCTGCTGGTGCTCAGGGCGGCCTGGCTGATGGACAGCCACGGCAACAAGGCCGCGCGGACCGAGGTGGCGGAGATCAAGGTGGCCGCCCTGGACGTGGCCAGCCAGGTGATCGACCGCGCCGTGCAGGCGCACGGCGCCGCGGGGGTCAGCAACGACTTCCCGCTGGCCCGGATGTACACCAGTGCCCGGGCGCTGCGCATCGCCGACGGCCCGGACGAGGTGCACCTGCGCACCGTCGCCCGCCGCGAGCTGGCGAGATACCGTGCCTGACCCCGCCGGTGCCCTGCCGCTCGCGGGCCGCAACGCGCTGGTCACCGGCGCGTCGCGGGGCATCGGCCGGGCCATCGCGGAGGCGTTCGCCGCGGCCGGAGCCCAGGTGATGATCTCCTCGCGGAAGGCCGGCGCCCTGAGGCAGGTGGCCGAGGACGCGGCCGGCCGGGGGCTGCCCGGCCGGGTCATCTGGCGGGCCGCGCACGCGGGGAAGCCCGCCGACGCGCAGGCGTGCGTGGCGGAGACGGTCCGCCGGCTCGGGTCGGTCGACATCCTGGTCAGCAACGCCGCGACCAACCCCTACTTCGGGGACCTGGCCGGGCTGGACGCCGCGCGGGCGGAGAAGACGTTCCAGGTCAACCAGCTGGGCGTGCTCACCTGGGCGCAGCAGGCCTGGCAGGCGTCGATGCGCGAGCACGGCGGCGTGATCATCAACGTGGCGTCCATCGGCGGGTTCATGGTCGAGCCCATGATCGGGTTCTACAACGTGACCAAGGCCGCCGTGATCCAGCTGACCCGCCAGCTGGCCTACGAGATGGCGCCCGGGGTCCGGGTGAACGCGATCGCGCCCGGCCTGGTCAAGACGGACATGGCCCGCGGCCTGTGGGAAGGGCGGGAACAGGAGCAGGCGCGCCGCATCCCGCTGCGCCGCCTGGGCGAGACCGCCGACATCGCCAGCGCCGCGGTCTTCCTGGCCAGCGGCGCAGCATCCTGGATCACCGGGCACACGCTCGTCGTGGACGGGGGCGCGATGATCGCGCCGTCCGCCGCCGGGACGGGCCAGGTCAGCACGGGCCAGGTCAGCACGGGCCAGGTCAGCACGGGCCAGGTCAGCACGGGCCAGGTCAGCACGGGCCAGGTCAGCACGGGCCAGGCACGCTCTAGTCGCGCAGGGGACAGGCATGGACTACCAGGAGATCCAGTACGGGCCGGCCGGCGGGGCAGGCCCCCGGGTCGTGCAGGTCACCCTGGACCGGCCGGCCGCGCTGAACGCCTACACCTCGCGGATGTGCGAGGAGCTGAACGATGCGCTGCTGCGCTACGCCCGGGACGACGGCGCCCGGGTCCTCGTGCTGACCGGTGCCGGGCGGGCGTTCTGTGCCGGCGGCGACCTGGCCAGCCAGGCGGAGGTGGAGGAGGCGGCCCGGCGCCAGCTGGGGCACGGCGTGGTGATGCGGGAGCGGATGCACCTGCTCGCCCAGTCCATGTACCGGCTGGACAAGCCGCTGATCGCGATGATCAACGGTCCGGCCGTGGCCGGCGGTCTCACCCTGGCCCTGCTGTGCGACCTGCGGATCGCGGCCTGGAGCGCGCGGCTGGGCGACACCAGCGGCCGGGCCGGGCTGCTGCCCGACGAGGGGGGTGCCTGGCTGTTCCCCCGGGTGATGGGGATCGCGGCGGCCACCCGGATGACGCTGCTCAGCGAGCTGTACGACGCGTCCACCGCGCAGCAGCTCGGGCTGGTCGGCGAGGTGGTCCCCGACGAGCAGCTGCACTCCCGGACCATGCAGCTCGCGGACGAGCTGGCCGCCCGGGCGCCGCTCGCGGTCCGGGTGGCCAAGCGGATGATGCGCCGGTCCCTGGAGCTGACGTTCGAGCAGTCACTGGGCGACGCCGAGTACGCGGTCAACATCGTCAACGACAGCCAGGACGTGCAGGAGGGCGTGGCCGCCTTCCTGGAAAAGCGCGCCCCCGTGTTCCGGGGCCGCTGAGTGCCCGCGGACCACGGCGCGGCGCCGCAGCCCGCCGCCACGCCACCCGGGCCTGATGGTGCACCGGCCGTCACGGCGGCGCAGATGGCGGCCGTGGCGGACCTGCCGCCCGTTGCGGAGAATTTGTTTGCGTGGCAGGACGGGACGCCGCGGCTGATCGGGTCGGCCTGCCGGGCGTGCGGCACGCTGGCGTTCCCGCAGCAGCCGTCCTGCCCGCGGTGCTGCGGCGAGGACGTGACGGCGGAACTGCTGCCGGCCGTGGGCACGCTGTGGTCCTGGACCGTGCAGCGCTTCCCGCCCAGGTCGCCCCCGTACGCCGGGGGACAGGCGGAGTTCCGGCCGTTCGCGGTCGGCTACGTGGAACTCGCCGGAGGGATCGCGGTGCAGGGACGGCTGACCGGCGCGGCCGCGCCGGACGCCTATCGCATCGGCATGCCCATGCGGCTGGTCATCGAGCCGTTCCCGCGCGCCGACGGGACCACCGTGGCGGCGTACGCGTTCGCGCCCGGCTCCCCGGACGGTGGCGGGGGCCCGGCCGCCGGGCCGGGTACGGGAAGCGGGGGCTCATGACCGGCAGCCTGGCCATCGCGGGCATCGGCATCCACCCGTTCGGCCGCAACGAGGGCCTCTCCGGATTGCAGATGGGCGTGGCGGCGGCCCGGGACGCGCTGGCCGACGCCGGGCTGAGCTGGCCGGACATCCAGTTTGCGGTCGGCGGGTCGGATTCCGCGGGCCGGCCGGACACGATGGTCAGCCAGCTCGGCCTGACCGGCCTCCCGTTCACCAACGTGATCAACGGCTGCGCCACCGGCGGCGCGGCGCTGCTCACCGCCCGGTCGGCCATCACCTCAGGCGACGGCGAGATCGGGCTGGTCGTCGGCTTCGACAAGCATCCCAGGGGCGCATTCGACCCGCGGCCGGAGGACTGGGGCCTCGGTGCCTGGTACGGCGACCTGGGCATGATGCTGACCACGCAGTACTTCGGCATCAAGATCCGGCGTTACATGCACGAGCACGCGATCACCGCCACCTCGCTGGCCGCGGTCGCGGCCAAGGCGTTCCGCAACGGCGAGCGCAACCCCGCCGCGTGGCGGCGCAAACCGCTGACGCCCGGCGACATCCTGGCCTCCGCCATGGTCGCTGACCCGCTGACCCAGTACATGTTCTGCTCGCCCTCCGCGGGAGCCGTCGCCCTGGTGGTGTGCCACCCCGCCCTGGCCGCCCGGTTCCCGGCGCCGCGCGTGTACGTCCGGGCCCTGTCCATGCGGTCGCGGCGATTCGGCTCCTTCGAGGTGTTCAGCCCCGCCATCCCGGCCGACCGCGGGCCCTCGCCCTCCGCGGAGGCGGCGCAGGCCGCGTACGCCGAGGCGGGCATCGGCCCCGGTGAGTTCGGCGTGGTCCAGGTGCAGGACACCGAGGCGGGTGCCGAGCTGATGCACCTGGCCGAGTGCGGGCTGTGCGAGCACGGCGCGCAGGAGGAGCTGATGCGCACCGGCGCGACCGGCATCGGCGGGCCGATGCCGGTCAACACCGACGGCGGGTGCATCGCCAGCGGTGAGCCGATCGGCGCCTCGGGCCTGCGCCAGGTCTACGAGACCGTGCTCCAGCTGAGGGGCCAGGCCACCGGCCGGCAGGTCGAGGGGGCCCGGACCGGGTTCACCCAGGTGTACGGCGCGCCGGGGATCAGCGCCTGCGCGGTGCTGAGCCGGTGAGCGACCCCGCGGGTGACCCCGTGAGCGGCCTCGCGCAGTGGCGGGCCCGGGCGCGCGAATGGCTCCGGGCGCACGCGCAGCCCCCCGGCGGCGGGCCGGGTACGCCCGGCGCCGCGATGAGCGGGGCCGGCCGGGACCCGCTGGGCTCGGTGGCCGTGTTCGACAACCTGACGTTCGGGCAGGAGCAGGAGCAGCTGGCCGCCGCGGCCGCCTGGCAGCGGGCCAAGCTGGCCGTCGGCTACGGGGCCATCACCTGGCCGCCGGAGCACGGAGGCGCCGGGCTGCCCGCCGCCTACGGGGAGGCGTTCGCCCAGGAAGAGGCGCAGGTCGCCGTGCCGCGGAAGAACGAGCTGTTCTCCGTGACACTCGAGCTGGTCGCGCCGACCATCGCCGCGTTCGGGACACCGGCCCAGCAGCGTGAGCTGATCCCCCGGCTGCTGGCCGCCGAGCTGTTCGTCTGCCAGCTGTTTTCCGAGCCGGGGGCCGGCAGCGACCTGGCCTCGCTGTCGCTTCGCGCGCAGCGGCGCGGCGATGGCTGGGTGCTGAACGGCCAGAAGGTGTGGACGTCCGGGGCCCGGCACGCGGCCCTGGGTGAGCTGATCGCCCGGACCGGCCCCGCCCAGGCGCGGCACCGGGGGCTGACGGCCTTCCTGGTGCCGATGAGCGCGCCCGGGCTGCAGATCCGCCCGATCCGGCAGATGAGCGGCGGGTCGGGCTTCAACGAGGTCTTCTTCACCGACGTCGTCGTCCCGGACGGGGCGCGGCTCGGGGAGGTTGGCCAGGGCTGGCAGGTGGCCATGGCCACGCTCGGGTTCGAGCGGGCCGCATCGGGTGCCGGCGCGCAGCCGCCCGGCGGATCCTTCGCCCAGGTCGCCGCCACCGCCCGGGAGCTGGGCCGCTCCGGTGATCCGCTGGTGCGGCAGATGCTCGCCGACCTGTTCGTGCGCTCGGAGGTGCAGCGCCGGTACGCGGAGAAGATGGCCCAGCCGGCCGCGGCCGGCGCCCCGGGCGAGGAAGGGTCCGTGCTCAAGCTCATGTGGTCGGCGAACCTGATGCAGGTCTCGGCGGTCGTGACCGAGCTGCTGGGGCCGCGGCTGGCCGCGGATACGGGAGAGCCGGGCACGTTTGCGTGGTCGGAGCACCTGCTGGGGGCGCCCGGCTACCGGATCGCCGGCGGGACCGAGGAGATCCAGCGGAACATCATCGCCGAGCGCGTGCTCGGCCTTCCCCGCGAGCCGCGCCCGCCCGCCGGGGCGCCCTGACCCCGCGGATGTCGGACCCTCCGGGCATCGTGGACGGGAAACCGCCCGGAGGGAGACGCAGATGATCGGCGAGCTGCAATCGGTGGTGCTGGACGCCCGCGATCCGCATGCCCTGGCCCGCTTCTACTCAGGGCTCCTCGGATGGCCCGTGGTCCGGGTGGACGGGGACTGGGTCGATATCGGTGACGGCCAGGGCCGGCGGCTGAGCTTCCAGCACGCCCCGGATCACGAGCCGCCCCGCTGGCCAGACCCGGGCTTCCCCCAGCAGGTGCACCTCGACATCACGGTCGCGGACATCGCCGCGGCCGAGGCGAAGGTCCTGGCCCTCGGGGCGACCCGGCTGCCCGGCACCGAGCCGGGCTTCCGCGTGTACGCCGACCCGGCGGGCCACCCGTTCTGCCTCTGCCGGGGTTAGGCGGTGGCGCGGGCCACGGGACCGCCACGTTGGTGTTATGTGGCGGGGCGCGGCGGCGTCTAGCAGCTCAGGAGACGGGCCGGCCAGGCGGGGACGGCCGGGCGGGCGGGGACGGCCGGCCGCCGATGAAGTCCTCCCAGTCGGTCTGGACCGGCGTCCACCGGCGGTCGAACGCGGCGGCCCGGCGGGTGGCCCGCTCCAGCCGCTCGCCGTGGTACCGGCGCCGGGCCCAGATCGACGCCGGGCGGGCCAGCCGTACCGCGCCGACCCACGCGACCGGGGGCAGGAACAGGCCGAACAGGGCGCAGCGGTACTTGCCCTTCAGCGCGCAGGCCACCGCGCATGCGCCGTCGATCAGCAGGAGGACGGTGGCGCTCAGCCGCACTGACCGCTCGATCCCGCTCACACCCTGGATGCCGAACGGGCTGAAGCCCACCAGCGCCAGGCCCAGGCAGGCGGCCGTCAGCGTCACCGCCTCCACCGACAGCTGGCCCTCCCCGCTCCAGTAGACGTCCTGCAGGTGCAGGATCAGCGCGAACTCGTCCAGGACCAGGGACATGCCGATCCCGACGGCCACCCCGGCGAACGAGAGCCAGCCCAGCGAGCCGGGTCCCCCGATCGCGGTGAGGGCGCCGACGATCAGGAGGATCAGCCCGGGAACCGCGTGATGAACGTGTGTCCCGGACGCGGTGATGTTCCGGAACGGCCCGCGGCCATCGCGGATGAGCCGGGTGATCGTGCGGGTGGACACGAACGTCACGACGAAAGCCAGCAGGCACAGGCCAAGCGGCAGTCTTCCGGCCGCGATCACGTCACGGTGCCACCAGGCGCTCATGCGCATGATGCTCGCAGAATCACGAGTCACCGGGGCGGAGCGCAGGCAGCCGGACTGTCCGCCGCAGGACGGGATGAATCACCCCCGTCACGCGGGGACAGGCCTGCGCAGCGGCCCGTCAGGGCAGGTACAGGTGCAGCCCGGCGGGCATGTGGTCGGTGGCGGCGATGGTGCCGCGGAACACGCCGTTGATGTAGGCGGCGACGTTGGCGGGGTACGCGCCCCCGGGACTGTGCTCGGCGGTGAGGCGCAGGATGGCGGAGGGCTGGCTCTTGTGCCCGTCAGCCAGCTCAGCGAGCGACATCTGGCCCGCGGTGGTGTGCTCGATCATCGTGGCTCCTGCCTTTCGGGGTGCCGGGATGGCGGTCGCAGCCTAGCGCCACCTGGCTGGCCTCCACCCGCGGCGGCCGCCACCTCACCCGCAGGGCCGGGAGCGCGGATCCGGCGGTTACCCGCGCTGGCTCCACCAGCTTTTCAGTACCGCGCCGCTTGGTGAGGTCGAGCTGTAGTCGGAGGCCGAATTCAGCGATCCCGGGGACAGCGTCCAGGAAGTCAGCCCGATGTGGTGACTGGCCAGGTACGACAGGCTGTCTGCCAGGAACCCCAGCCGTTTCCCCCGCGCGGCTCGTTGAACAGGTCATAGATGACGTTGGTGTTCTTGTACACGCTGTTGATGTCTTTCCAGAACACCCTGGTCGCGTACATGGGGAGCGGCGCGGGGCGTGTGCATTGAAGCACCTGGAAATGTGATCTACAGGTAGCGCATGACAAAATCACATTTTAATTTTATTTGCCTGATATTAGGGGACGTCGGCATCTGGGCCTGCTCACGGGCCACGCTTTCGCGCCACCCGCGCGAGGAGGCCGTGAACCGGGCCGGGGTCTTCCCCGTGTACGGAACCGGAGGGCATCACCGGGGAACTGACTACGCAGGGGGACGACGATGGCTGAGCAGCAGGTGGTGGACTGGGCAGGCTCGGACCGGCGCGGGGCGCGGGCGGGGGCCGTGCCGGAAATGGCAGTGCGGATAGTGGGGGCACTGCTGGCGCTGGCCGTCGCGGCCGTGCACGTGGCCGATCAGGGCGGGATAAACAGCCTCGCCTCACCGGACTGGATCGGCTGGGGCTATCGGCTCATCGAGGTGGGCGCCGTGGTCACCGCGGTGACGTTGCTCATCCCGTGGTCGGCCTGGGTCGGGTGGGCGGCCGCCCTGCTGCTGGGTACGGGGCCGTTCGTCGCCTACATCGTGTCCCGGTCCATAGGCCTGCCGGGAGATCACGCTGATGTGGGCAACTGGGGCTACTGGGTCGGCACGGTGTCGCTGGCCGTCGAGGCCGCGCTCATCGTGCTGGGCATCACGATGCTGGTGGCCTACCGGCAGCGATCCGGCCAGCGGCTGGTCGTCGGCCGGCTGGCCCAGTTCCGTTAGCGGGATCGCGGCCCGCCGGCATCCCCAGCCGCGCCTCCCGCATGCCAGACTCTCAAGGCGTGACGACTCACCCGGCCAGCCGCCGGGCCACCGCCCGGGACGTAGCCGAGCGGGCCGGCTGCTCGGCCTCGACCGTGTCACTCGTGTTCACCGGCAAAGACACCGGGCGGGTCAGCCCGCAGCTGCGGCGGCTCATCTACGCGGCCGCCGCGGACCTCGGATACCGGGTCAACTCCACGGCCAGCGCCCTGGCCCGCGGGCAGCTCGAATCGATCGGGTTCGTCGGCCCCGACCCCACGAACCCGTTCTTCTCCATGGTGCTGGACGGGCTGACCCGGCACCTGGACCGCGCCTTCTCGCTCACGGTGCTGATGCCGGAGGGCGGTGAGGACTACACGCTGACCACCGTGGCGCGGGCGCTGGCCGGGAACCTCGCCGGGCTGATCCTGGCCAGCCCGGGAACTGAGTTCCTGGAAAGCTTCGTGCCCACCTGCCCGACCGTGATCCTGGATGGCAGCGGCGCGGCGGGGGAACTGCCGAGCATCGATCTGGACCTCAGCAGCGCGGTCCGCGAGCTGTCCGGCTACCTGGCCTCCCTCGGTCACGACCGGGTCGCCTACGTCGGCGTCAGCCGGGAGAAGAAGGTCTCCCTGCAGTACCGCCGGGAGGAACTGCAGGCCGGGTTGCTGGAGCACGGCTCCGGCCTGGTGGCAGACGACCTGACGCTCGAGGGCATGACCATCGACGATGCCTGCGAGGGCTTCCGGCGCATCTGGCCGGCCTGGTCCGCCGGGGGCGTGACCGCCGTGGTGTGCGGGGACGACCTGCACGCCTACGGGGTGCTGCGGGCCGCCCGGTCGCTCGGGCTGCACATCCCCGGGGACCTGTCCCTGGTGGGCTTCAACGACCTTCCGTACTCCGAGCTGACCGCACCCGCCCTGACTAGCGTGAACCTGTTCGCGACCCGGCTCGGAACCGAAGCCGCGGCCCTGCTAGGAACGTTCATCCGGACCGGGCGGGTGCCCGGGAGCACGGTGCTGCCCAGCGCCCTGGTCGTCCGTGAATCCACTGGTCCCTGTGGCCGGCACCGGCCGCGGGGCGTCCTGTGACCCGGGGCTCCCGGGCGCCGTGCTGCCCGGGGCCAGGGTCCCGCGGCCTGGCGAGCCGCCCGCGACTGTCTCCAGGCAGCGTGCCTGCAGGGCGAACCCGAGGTCCATCGACTCGATGGAATTGCCCAGCGGCATGGCGGGTTCCGGGTCCGCAGGCAGCTAATAGCGGCTCGATCCCCATCAGGGCGGGCCCGGGCCGCGCCGTGCCTCCTGCGCGGTGACCTCCCGCAGGTCCGCCAGCCGGCCCGCGGCCTTCACCTGGCGGGCCATGCGCGGGTTATGCGCAAACCGGTCCGCGTGCCGGTCCAGGAACGACCAGTATCCCGTGGTGAACGGGCACGCGCCGGGGCCCAGCCGGGCGCCCGGCTGGTAGTCACAATCCCCGCAGTAGTCGCTCATCCGGTTGATGTACGCGCCGGCGCCCGCGTACGGCTTGGTGGCCATCAGGCCGCCGTCGGCGTGCTGGGACATGCCGATCACGTTCGGCACCATCACCCAGTCGTAGCCGTCCACGAAGTTCGCGTGGAACCAGCCGGTGACCTGCTCAGGGTCCCAGCCACGCTGCAGGGCGTAGTTGCCCAGCACCATCAGCCGCACGATGTGGTGCGCGTAGCCGTGCTCGCGCACCTGGGACAGCGCAGCGGACAGGCAGCGGGCCCGGACCGCTTCGGCGTCCAGGCCGGTGAACCAGTCCGGCACGGGGACGTGGGCCCGCAGCGCATTGCGCCGCCGGTACCCGTCCCCGAAATGCCAGTACAGGTGCCACACGTAGTCCCGCCAGCCGATGAGCTGGCGGACGAAACCCTCCACGCTGGCCAGCGGCGCGCGCCCGGCCCGGTAGGCGTCCTCGGCCGCCCGGGCGCACTCGGCCGGGTCCAGCAGGCCCAGGTTGAGTGCGGGGGAGAGCAGGCTGTGCGCCATGACCGGGTCAGCGGCCAGCATCGCGTCCTGCTGGGGCCCGAACGCGGGCAGCCGGTGGCGGATGAAGTCCCGCAGCGCGGTCACCGCCTCGTCCCGGGTGACCGGGAACTCGCGGAGCCCGTCCCGCCCGGTCAGCTGCGCCTGCCCGGACCGCGCCCAGGCATCAAGATCGCCGCGCACCTCACGGTCAATGTCATCCTCAGCGAAAACCGCTCTCGGCGGCAGGCTGAGCGCCGCGTCCGGGGGTTCGCGGTTGTCGAGGTCGAAGTTCCATCGCCCGCCGGCCGGCTCCGCACCGTCCATCAGGATGCCGAGACGGCGGCGGGCATCGCGGTAGAAGTCCTCCAGCAGGAGCCGCCGGCGGCCCCGGCCGCGCACCCACCCGGCGAACTCCCCCGCGCTGGTGGCGAACCCCCGCGCGGGCAGGACGGTGACGCCCGGAAGCCCGCGGGCGAACCGCGCCGCCGCGTGGGACGTCGGCCCGCACACCGTGATGTCCCCGCGGCCCGGGGCAACGCCCCGGCGCCGGGCCGTTTCCAGGCCCTCCCGGTAGGTGCGGGCCCGGATCAGGACCGCCTGGTCGCCGAGTTCGGCGGCGCGGTGCCGCACCGCCGACAGCAGCAGGTGGGCGCGGCGCCGGTGCACCGGCCGCCGCGCGAACGCGGCCCGGGACTCGATCAGCAGCACGGGCTGCGCCGGGTCGTCGAGGAAATGCGGCCCGAGCTGATCGGCGAACAGCCACCGGCGGCTCACCCGTCACCCCGGCCTGGCCCGAAGAACGTCACTCCCTGTGTTCGATGCCGGGCCCGGGCCAGGATGCGGGCCCCGGGCCCTTGGTCCCTGGTCCCCGCCGGGCCCCCGTGCCTACGCTGCGCCCATGGCGAAGACCGGGCACCAGGGCACCGGGGAGCACCAGCTGCACGACGGCCGGGCCGTCTGGCTGCGCACCGCAGGCCCAGGCGACGTCCCCGCCATCGCGCGGCTGTTCACCGACCTGTCACCCGAAGCCTTCCGCAGCCGCTTCCACGCCGGCCAGGCCGCCCCCGCCCTGGTCGGGCGGCTGGCCGGCGTCAGCGAGCCCGCGGGCACCGTCTGCGTGGTGGCGGCCGGCCTGGCGGACCAGCTGGCGGGCCCGGCGGCCGAACCGGGATGGCTGGTCGCGGAGGCCCGGTACGTGCCGCTGGGAGAGGGCGCCGCCGAGCTGGCCCTCACCGTCCGGGACGACTACCAGGGAGCGGGCCTGGGCCGGATCCTCCTGGGCGAGCTGGCGGCGCGGGCCCCGGCGTCCCGGATCGAGCGGCTGCGGGCCATCGTCAGCCTCAGTAACCCCGCGATGCTGCACCTCCTCGCACCCTACGGGTGGGTGCTCGCCGAGCCCACCGACGAGTACTCGACAGCCTGCCTGGAGATTTCCGCGACGGGCGGGATGCCGGGCTGGCCCGCGGGCGTCACCGGACGGCGCGTCCTGGTGGAACAGCGGGGCTGGTTCGAGACCAGCCAGGTCGCCGGGCTCAGGGCGGCCGGTGACGACGTGCGCCAGTGCCATGGCCCTGGGCGCGGGGCGGGACGGGCCTGCCCGCTGGTCACCTCGGGCCGCTGCAGGCTCGCCGAGGAGGCGGACGTCATCGTGCCGCTCCTGCCGGCCGGCGACGAGGAGTGCGCGGCCGTCCTCGAGCAGCACCGGCGGCGCTGGCCGGGACGCCTGGCCCGGTAGCCGGGCTGGCTGGAGGCCAGGCGGGCCGGCTGGGTGAGCCGGCGGCCGGCTGGGTGACGCCCGGCCGGTGCCGGTCGTGGCACCCTGGACCGGGACCCGTTCACCAGGGCCCGGATGGGAGTCATCATGGATCTTGGACTGCGCGGGCATCGCGCGCTGGTCACCGGCGGGAGCAGGGGCATCGGCTTCGCGGCCGCCGACGCCCTGGCCGCCGAGGGAGTAGCGGTCGGCCTCATGGCCCGGGACCCCGGGGGCCTGGCCGCCGCGGCCGGGCGCCTGGCGGGCCGGGGAACCCCCGTGGCCACCGCCGCGGCGGACGTCACGGACATCCGCGCGCTCAATCGCGGCGTCGAGCAGATCGCGGCCGCGCTGGGCGGTCTCGACCTCCTGGTCGCCAACGCGGGCGGGACGGTCGGCAGCGGGAACCTGGGAAGTGCCGGGCCGGGCGAATTCACCGCGACCTTCGCGCTCAACGCCGGGCACGCCGCGGAACTGATCCGGGCGGGCCTGCCCCATCTGCGCGAGGCAGGCGGGGGAGCTGTCGTGATCGTCTCCTCCATCACCGGCCTGCGCCCGGCACCGCGCACCGCCTACGCGGCGGCCAAGGCGGCCGAGATCCAGCTCGCCGCGACCGCCGCCCAGGAGCTGGCCCCCGACCGGATCCGGGTGAACGCGGTCAGCCCCGGCTCCATCATGTTCCCCGGCGGGTCCTGGGAGACCTTCCAGAAGGAGAACCCCGGGGAGTTCGCGGTCTTCCTCGAGACCCAGTTCCCGTTCGGCCGGCTGGGCAGGCTGCCCGAGGTCGCGGACGTGATCACATTCCTGCTCTCCCCGCGGGCCTCGTGGGTGACAGGCTCGAACGTCGTGGTGGACGGCGGCCAGCGTTACCCGAGCGCCCGCCGCTTCGACTGAGCTCCCGTCCCCGGAGGCGACCCGCTGCGCTCGCGCCGGGCGCTCAGCCTGCCCGGCGCATGACGTGCAGCAGGTATTCCTGCCGGTGCAGCGGGTGGTGATCCGACCGCGGCCGCACCGGGACCGGCTCGCGGGCCGGCCGGTACCAGCCGAAGGTGGCGCCGAGTACGCCCTCACCGCGGGTCAGGCCCGGCAGTTGCTGCGCCAGCTCGTGTACCCGGGCGGCGGGGATGTCGCCGGCCACGGTGAGCAGCGGGCCCCGGTTGGCCGGGGCGCCCGGGACCGCTCCCAGCCGGGCCAGGGCCGGCAGCAGCGACCCGGCCGTGTCCGCCGGTGCCTCCAGCTGGAATCGGTGCACCGGCTCGTACACCCGGGTGCCCGCCTGCCGCAGCGCGCTCATCAGGACGAGCGGGGTCAGGTTGCGGAAGTCCCCGGCCGAGCTCGACCACTTGCTCCAGCCGGACGGTGGCGGCGGGGTGAACCCGGAATGCGTGAGGGTGACGGTGCAGTCGGTGACCTGCCACCCGCGCAGGCCCTCCTGCAGCGCCTGGCGCACGGTCTCCTCGACGGCCCTCAGGAACGACACCGGCAGCGCCCCCCGCTCGATCCCGAGCCGGAACCGCACGCCCGACCCGGGCGCCGCCGGCGCGACCCGCAGCCCGACCGTGGCCCGGAAGGGATTGGCCTCCTCGCTCATGAACTCCGCGGCCGCGCCCGCGCCGGACGGGCGCTCGACGCAGACCGTCGTCGTCTCGCGGAATGCGGCGCCGATGCCGAAGTCGGTGGCCAGCGTGGCCTGGATGACCTCTTTCTGCACCTCGCCGTAGAGCGAGACGAGGATCTCCTGGCGGGCATCGTCCTGGCGCACGTTGATCAGCGGGTCCTGCTCGGCGAGCTGGCCGAGGGCGGCGCGCAGCGCACCCCGGTCGCCCGGGGATTCGGGCACGACCACGGTTTCCAGCGTGGGCAGGGGGAAATGCCGCTGCGCCGCGGCCGTCCGGGCAGGGCCCAGGGCATCGCCGATGCGGATGGCGCCGAGGCCCCACAGCTTCCCGATCTGCCCGGCGCTGACGCAGGCCGAGGGAGCGGCCGGGCCGCGGTCGAATACCGCGGCCGCCGTGACCCGTCCCGCGCGGTCATGGCCGAACCGCAGGCGGTCGCGGGTCCGGACCGTGCCGGAGAACATCCGGACGTAGGCGATCTTCTCCCCGGCTGGCCCGCGGCCGACCTTGAACACGGTGCCCGAGACGGGGCCGTCCGCCTGTCCCGTCGCAGCGGGCAGCAGTTCCCGCAGGCCGCAGGCCAGGGCGTGCACCCCGGCGCCGGTGATGGCCGAGCCGCAGAACACCGGGTGCACGAGGCCGGCCCGGGTGAGGGAGGCCAGCCCGGCCCGGGCCTGCCGGTGGGAGACCGCCGTGCCGTCATCCAGGTATGCGGCCAGGAACTCGTCGTCGTGGTCGGCGACCACATCGGCCAGCCGGGAGGTGAAGGCCGCATCGCCGGCACCGTAGGGAGCGAACGTGGCGTGCCGGGTGCCCTGGCCCTGCACCGAGCCCATCGGGACGGCTCCGGGGCTCAGCTTCCCGCGGATCTCCGCCAGGGTCTGCTCGACGCGGGCCCCGCCCCGGTCAACCTTGTTCACGAACATGAGCGTCGGCAGGGCCAGCCGGGTAAGGGCCCGCATGAGCACCCGGGTCTGCGCCTGCACCCCCTCGACCGCGGAAACCACCAGCACGGCGCCGTCCAGGACGGCCAGCGTCCGTTCCACCTCCGCGATGAAGTCCGGATGGCCGGGAGTGTCGATCAGGTTGACGGTGAGGTCGCCCACGCCGAACGACACGACCGCCGACTTGATCGTGATGCCGCGCTGGCGTTCCAGCGCCAGGGTGTCGGTCTGGGTGCTGCCGTCATCGACGCGGCCGATCGCGGCGATGACCCCGGCGGCGAACAGCAGCCGCTCGGTCAGGCTGGTCTTACCGGCGTCGACATGCGCCAGGATCCCCAGGTTCAGCGTGCTCATGAAGCGTCATGTCCTTCGTGCGGGCGGCCGTTCCCTTCTGGCTGGACATGAACGCAGTGCGCACAGTGCTCTCCTGGTCTCCCGGCGGCTGGTCTCCCGGCGGCTGGTCTCCCGGCGGCTTCGCGCGGGCTTTGGCGGTGAGTTCATCAGACCCGGGTGCCGGAGGGCAACTGCTTTACCCCCGGCGGGTTTACCCCCGGCGGGCGGGGGAGCGGGCCAGCAGTCCTGCGGTCAGGACCTCGATCACTTCACGCAGGGTCGCGGTGAAGTCGGTCCGGAAGACAGCCAGGGCGGGATCGGCCTCGTAGGCCGCGAGCACGGCCGCTGAGGGCTGCGCGTGCACCCACAACGCGCCCGCGACCAGGACCGTGCCGGCGGCGAGGCGCTCGGCGTCGTGCCCGGCGAGCTCCCGCAGGTGGCGGTGGATGAGCCGGCCAAGCCGGGTCACGTTGGCCAGGGCCGCCCGCTTGTACTGCGCGGCAATCTCCGGTGAGACGTTGCGCTCGAGCACCGCGGCCTGGGCGCTGAGCAGGTCGCACAGCACGGGCCGGGCCGCCAGCGAGCTGGCCAGCACCGCGGCCAGCTGGTCTGCGCGCCCGGCCGCGGGCGCGCCGGTGTCGATCGCGCCGGGCAGGTCCGCCTCCACCTGGGCCAGCCATTCCCGCCACGCCGAGTCCAGCAGTTCCAGCAGGACGGCCTCGCGGGACTCGAAGTAGCGCAGCACGTTCGACTTGGCCAGCCCGACCCGCCGGCTGAGCTCGTTGAGCGTCACCTGGGCTACCGGCATCTCGGCCAGCATCGCCGCGGCGGCATCGAGGATCGCCCGGCGGCGCAGCTCCCGCTGCTCCTCGCTGCGCGCACGCTGGAACGTGGTCATGAGCGCATTTTACAGACCAGCGGTCCCTTGCGCTACAGACCGCCGGTCTGCTAAATTCCTGAATAACAGACCGACGGTCTTTCAGAGACTCGGGGAAGGACACATCACCATGTACACGGTCCCGGATCAGGCCGGCCAGCGCGTCGTCGTCACCGGCGCCAACAGCGGCACCGGCAAGGAGGCAGCGCGGCGTCTCGCCGGGGCGGGCGCCCACGTCATCATGGCCGTCCGCACCGTGGCCAAGGGCGAGCAGGCCCGGTCGGAGATCCTGGCCCGCGATCCTGGCGCGCAGCTCGAGGTGCGCCGCATCGACCTGGCCGACCTGGCGTCCGTCCGGGAGTTCAGTGACGGCCTCCTCGCCGAGGGCACGCCGGTCGATGTGCTCATCAACAACGCCGGCGTGATGGCCCCGCCGGAGCGGATGACCACCGCCGACGGCTTCGAGCTGCAGTTCGGCAGCAACTTCCTGGGCCCGTTCGCCCTCACCGTCCGGCTGCTGCCGCTGGTGCTCTCCGCCACCGCGCCCCGGGTGGTCACGATGAGCAGCGGCGTCGCGAACTTCGGCCGGATCCACGAGGGCGACCTGCAGTGGGAGCGCCGGTACAGCGCGAACTTCGCCTACGCCCAGTCCAAGCTGGCCGACCTGATGATGACGCTGCATCTCGCGGCGGTCGCGGCCGAGCGTGGCTGGAACCTGATGAGCGTGGCGGCCCATCCCGGGTTCACCCGCACGAACCTGCAGACCGCAGGGGCCGCCCTGGGCCGGGACAAGCCGAAGCGCACGGTCTTCAACAGCCTGCATTTTCTCCCGTCGCAGGAGGTCGGGCCCGGCACGGAGCCGCTGCTGTACGCCGCGACCAGCCCGTCCGCGGTGCCCGGCGGGTACTACGGTCCCCGCGGCAGCTTCGGGCTCGTCGGCCCCACCACTGCGGTCCGGCCTCCACGCCGGGCTCGTGACACCGCGGCCGCGGCCCGGCTGTGGGCCACTGCCGAGCAGCTGACGGGGGAGCACCTGCCGGCAGGCGCCCGTACCTGACGGGGCGGCCAGCGCCCCGGCCTGGAGCGGCGGCACGGGCTGTGCGGCGGTGCTTGTAAGTGGCCGGGCCGGCGGGTAGGCACGCACGTATGAGTACCGACGGCCAGGCGCCCGGATCCGGAGCGGCCCCGGCGCCGGGAGCCGCACCGGCGCAGGGAGCGGCATCCGCGCCCACGCCAGTGCCGGGGCCCACGGCCGCACCGGGTACCGAGCGGCCGCGGCGCTACCGCCCCAGGCTCCGCTACGAGCTCATCGGCTGTGGCCTGCACGGCCACGCGCTGCTCGGCACGGACGCAGCCGAGCTCCGCCCCCGTGACCACATCTTCGCCCGGGAGTGGGGCGGGCTGAGATGGTACCGCTGCCTGCGCTGCGACTCATGGGTCGTGCTCCGCCCGCCCGATCAGCCGGCCCGGAAGTACCCGCCGGACCGCAGCGAGGTCAGTCTGCCGCTGCGCGGCCGGCCGCTGCGGGACCGTTACGTGCTGCGGCTGATCGCGGTCGACCGGATGCTTCACTTCCTGATCCTGTCCGCCCTCGCCGCCGCGGTGTTCCTGTTCGCCGGCAACAAGGCTGCGCTGAACGCGGACTTCACCCGCATCCTTCATGACCTGCAAGGGGGCGTCGGCGGGCCGATGGCCAGCAGCCGCCAGGGAGTCGTGCATGACCTGCAGAGGCTGTTCGCGGTCAGCATCAGGAACCTGTACCTGGTCGGGGCCGCCATCGCCGCCTACGCGGCCCTGGAGGGAACCGAGGCGGTCGGGCTGTGGCTGGGCCGCCGCTGGGCCGAGTACCTCACGTTCGTGGCGACAGTGGTGTTCGTGCCCTACGAGATCTATGAGCTGACCAAGAGCGTGACCGCGCTGAAGCTGCTCACCCTCGTGATCAACCTGGTCATCGTGGTCTACCTGCTGGTCTCCAAGCGGCTGTTCGGGCTGCGCGGGGGCGGCCGCGCGGAGCGGGCTGAGCATGACGCGGACGTCGGCTGGCCGGCCATCGAGCGCGCCACCCCCGAGCCGTTCACGGCTCCCGCTCACGGTCCCGCGGCACCAGGCGGGACCACCGGGGCGTCCTCCACGTCGATGTAGAGTTCCCGGCCGCCGGGCAGCCGCACACCCAGTGAGTACGAGGTGATCCCCGCCAGGATCTCGGTCTGGCCGAGGATCTCGATGTCGACGACGTCGGGGTGGCCGATGAGCAGACGGCACAGCACGCTGCCCGCATGATCAGGCGCCGGATGCCCGGATGCTGCACGCGTGCGCCCGGCGCGCCCGGGCCCGGCACGCCCCGGCCCGGTCGGGCCGGCCCGGGGAGTCCGGGGATTGCAGGCGTCATCAGGAGATGTCATGCCACCACCGCGGGCGGGTTGCCGCCGTGAGCCTGCGCCATCGGGCGGCGCCGAATCGGACAAGCTCCACCGGCGAGGATGAAACTGCGTAGGCGAACACAATTCCTAAGGTAACTCGGCGTGAACGCGGGAACCCGGAATGACGCTCTGGAATCGCTCACGGCGTGTCATATGCCGGGGGGAAAATGCCCGATATCCGTCCGCCCCGGTGACGCCCTGTCGCCCTTCCGCGCCCGCGCGCCGCGCCCGCAGCCCCGCGCCCGCGCCTGGCGTCCCGGCCTGCCCGGCCGGTCAGGTCCCCGGCCGGGCGACCCGGCTGAGAACGCCGCCCGCCAGCCCGGCCACCAGCGGGACCACGGCCCCGAGGTCACGGTCCGGGCCCGCCATGGCGTCGAAGCTCTCGAAACTGGTGAGAGCCAGCAGGGCCCGGACCGCGTCCCCGGGCTGCAGCCCGGGGACGGCGTCCATGGCCGGCCGGGGGCGGGGCGGGCTTGCTGCGACGCGGCCGACCAGGATCTCCAGTCCCTGGCGGCGCCGCTCGTCGCGGGCGCTGATGACCGCATGCACCTCAGGATCGAGCGCGGCCAGCGCGCGGAGCCGGCGCATCACCACCCGGTCCGCCGCCCAGAACCTGGCGAAGACCTCGATCAGGCCCTGGACGGCCGCGAACGGGTCGGAGCCGGCGAAGGCGCGGGGGAGATCACCCATCTGGCCCGCTTCGGCCAGGTCGTCGCACAGCGCCTCGAGCAGCCCGGTCTTCGAGCGGAACTGGTAGTACACGGTGGCGCGGGCCACGTCGGACCGCCTGGCCACTGCGTCCACGGTGAAGGCCGTGTAGCCACCAGGCCCGGCCAGGAGCGCCCGGGCGGCGTCCAGCACCCGGCGGCGGCTCTCGTCGATGACTGCCTGACGTTTGCCCAGCTGATAGGGCCGGGGGCTCATCGGTCGGCTGCCCTCCCGCCATGCGCCGCGTTCTGCACCGGGAAGCCGGACACTTCATTCGGGCAGGCTGACTGGCTGAATCTTACGCCAGGCGGGCGTGGCTGGCAGGGGAGGGAGGGGAATGGGCCCCATCGGGACAGTGCATCATGGGCGGGTGCCATGGTTTTCTTTTGAGGGCCGCGCGCCCACCGTCAGCCCAGAGGCCTGGATTGCCCCCACCGCCACGCTGGTGGGCGACGTGCACGTCGAGGCGGAGGCCTCCATCTGGTATGGCGCCGTGCTCCGGGCCGACTTCGGGCCGATCGTGGTACGGCGTGGCGCCAACGTCCAGGACGGCTCCGTGCTGCACGGCGGCCGCGACCCCGTGACCGAGGTCGGTGAGGGCGCCACCATCGGGCATGTCTGCGTGGTCCACGGCGCCGTCGTGCACGCCGAGGCGCTGATCGGCAACGGTGCCACCGTGCTCGACGGTGCCGTCGTGGGAGCCCGCGCGCTGGTGGCGGCCGGCGCCACCGTGCCCCCTGGCATGGAGATCCCCGGCGGCATGCTCGCCGCCGGCGTGCCGGCCCGGGTGGTAGGGCCGGTCACCGGGGGAGCCGGCCGGTGGGTCGCGCGCAACCCCGGGATCTACCGGCAGCTCGCACGCCGGCATGCGGCCGGGGTGCTCCCCGTCCCCGGGCCAGGCCCCGGCTAGGCATCCCGCCGGGGCCTGTTGCTCAACCGCGGGGGGAGGCGGCCGGGCACAGGGCGGCAAATCCGGGCGCTCAGGCGAAGTAGTGGCCCTCCTTGAGGTCGGCGATCAGTCCCGGATGGGCCGGCCCCCAGCCGAGCAGGCCGCGCGTGACATTCGCCGGCGCGGGGCCGTCGATTCCCCAGAAGCCGCCGAGGAAGCCGACGTACTCCCCGGCCCGCTCGGGGGGGACGGAGATGGCGGGAATGCCGAGATGTGCGGCGAAGACCTCGGCGACCTCGCGGATCGGGACGCCCTCGTCGCCGACCGCGTGCAGCACCGACCCGGCCGGCGCGGATTCGAGCGCGAGGCGGAACAGGCGCGCGGCGTCGTCGCGGTGGACCGCCGGCCAGCGGTTGGCGCCGTCGCCGACATAGGCTGCGGCGCCCTTCGCGCGCGCGAAGCCGATCGCGGCCGGGATGAACCCGTTGTCCCCGCGGCCGTGCGTGGCTGGCGGCAGCCGCACGATCGAGGAGCGGACCCCGCTGGCGGCGAGCGCGCTGGCGTGTGGGCGTTGGCTATCCGCTCGTTGGCGCCGCTGATCGGGACCTCGCGATCCCCGTCGGCCGCCGCCAGCGAAATCGCCGGCGAAGGCGATGTCGTGCTTGAACGCGAGGTGGACGACGCCGTCGGACGCGGCGGCGGCCTCGCGCAGGGTGCCGAGGTCATCGAGCGACCCCTGGCAGGCCCCGGCCCCCGCGGCCCGCAGGGCCCTGGCCGCCGCGTCGGAGCGGGCGAGCCCGGTGACCTCGTGGCCGGCGGCGATCAGCTCGGGGACAAGCCCGCGGCCGACCCAGCCCGACGCTCCGGTAACGAAAACGCGCATGGGGACCTCCAGGATGTGGCATCCGCCGGGCGGGTTCGCGGCAGGCGCCCTGATGCCAGCCGTTATTGTTGACACGGTCGTACACACGGTCGAGCACGGGTTCGCCGAGGTGTCGTGGCGGCCCGTCGCTGCCGCTCTCGGGGTGTCGCCCACGACGCTGGTGCATCGCTTCGGCACGAAGGAGCAGATGCTCGAGGCCATCCTCGGGCGGCTGCGGGAGCGCATGGTCGCGGCGCAGGCCGACCTGCTCGGCGAGCAGCCCGGCCTGGCCGCGGCGGCGCGTGCGGCCTGGACGCGGACCTCGGACCCGCGGCAGTGGCCGGAGTTCAGGCTGTTCTTCGCGGTCTACGGGCGCGCTCTCCAGGCACCGCAGCAGTTCGCGGGGTTCCTCGAGCGGGTCGTGGCCGGCTGGATGAGCGCCCTGGTCAGCGCGCAGGGGCCAGGCACCGACCCGGCGGCCGCGACCCGCACGGCCACACTGGTGATCGCGACGATCCGCGGGCTGCTGCTCGACCTGCTCGCCACCGGTGACCTGGACCGGGTCCAGGACGCGGCGGAGAGCTTCCTGGACAGCCTCGAAGGGCCCAGGTCATGACCAGTGGCGCTGGGCGGGCACGGCCAGGTCGTCGCCGTCCGCGGCGCGGCTCTTACGGACGATCGTGAGCCCATCGACGGCTGCGACCGGCTCGGCCGGGATGAAGCCGCTGGTGGCTGTGCCGTTGGCCGCCGCCTGCCCGGAGGCTGCCCGTCTGGCGCGGTCGTGTGCCCGGGCCTCGCGGTAGCCGGGCGCAGGGTGCCGGTGCCGGAGGGTCAGCCACAGCGGGACGCCCACGACAGCCAGCACGATCAGCAGGGCGATGGGCCAGTCGGCGGCGATGATGCCGTTCATGGTTCCACCTCACTTCCTGAGCCTGCCGAGCCGGCCGGCCCGGGCTGGTTACTGCTAACCCTGCCCCCATCCGTGCTGGTAAACGTGCTAGCCGCGTTCCCACGGCGCGTCCTCGCCCATCTTCTTGTAGTACTTGGCGAGATGGCTCTTGACGCGGTCGATGTCCTGGTCGGGGAGGTCAACGCCGCCTCGCGAGCCTTGCATGACGTTTCCCGCGGCCATGATGCCCCGGGGCACGGCGCGGACCTTGCCGTCGATGACGTCGGCGATCAGGAGCTTGTAGGCGGTGAAGTTGCCGCTGTTCCCGCCGTCGTACCAGACGTGCACGTCCCGGTATTCCGCGTTCGGCTTATCCTCCGCGCCGGCCCACTCCCGGATCCGCTTCTCGGCCGCCGCGCCGTCCCATTCCCGGTCCCGGTCCGCCAGCGGATAGTCCTGGAAGGCTGTGACAGTCATGAGGCCTCCTTACTCGTGGTCGGTATCGGTGCCCCGCAGCATCTGCCCCGCGCAGCCGGGATAAACGGCCGGCGTCCGGGCCATCCGGGCCGTCCGGGGCGACGCGGTGGTGATACCCGTGATGCGGGGTGAAACCCAGCCGCTGGTCCAGCGCCCGGGCGGCCTCGTTGCCGTCCTCCACCTGGAGGTAGAGGTGCCGGGCGCCGTGCGCGAGGGCCCGGGTCGGGGCGAACGCCTGCCAGGGCGCGGAGGTGAGCACCTGCCGGGCGACCAGGGGCAGCCCCGGCTGGCCGCGGTAGTGGTCATGACCGTCGCCGCGCCGGACCGCACGCCCCAGCTGTAGGGATCCAGTGAAGATGTCATCTCTGCGCAGCTTTTCTGTCATCTGGGCGACTCGAATAGGCATCCTGGTGCGCAGGGAAGTTGTCATTTCCCTTCTGTCGGCCAGGTGGGCCTGACTAGGCCGTCTTCGTCTGCCGGTCGTGGACCTCGATCATGTTTGTTCTGGCCGCTGCGGCTGGACGAGGGGGAGGAATATCCGGTCAACGATCTCGACCAGGGTGTCGTCGGGCACGGGCGCCTGGTTCACGAGCAGCTCGTGGCGTGCGAGGTCGACCGGTAGCGAGACGATGCGGGGGGTGAGGCGGCGGGGGTCGATCTCGCCGCGAGCGGTGGCCCGCTCAAGGATCGCGCGCATGGCGGCATCGCCGGCGGCGCGGCCGTTGACGAGCTCCTTTTGCGCAGGGTCATCAGCCAAGTCGGCCAGCAGGCCGTGAAAGGTCTCCGGACCGAACTGCACCCAGCGTTCGGCCGCCCGGCGCAGCAGCGCGAGCACGTCAGCGCGTAGCTCGCCCGTGTCGGGCAGCGCACCGGAGAAGGCCGGCGCGTGCTGACGCATGGCGGCGATCACAAGTTCTGCTCGCCCGGTCCACCGGTTGTAGATCGCCTGCTTGCCGGTTTGCGCCCGGGCAGCGACTCCCTCGATCGTGAAGTCCCGGTAGCCGACCTGCATGAGCTCCTCCCAGGCAGCCCCGAGGATCGCCTGCTCCAGGACGGCGCCGCGCCGTCGCGGCCGGTTGCGGAAACCGTCCCCCGGCTGCTCGGGCATCTGCTTCGTAGGCGTCACCTCTTCCGCCCGGCAGTCAAGAGCACCGCGCCGGCAAGGCGCAGGGGGCGGTGCTGCCCGATGACGTTCAGGCCCGCGTTCTCGAAGAGCCTTTGCCTGGAGTCCGCGTTGGGTCCAGGGAGCAGCGACGCCCGGACATGGGCAAGGATGAAAACCCCGCCGGGACGGAGAACTCTGGCGATCTCCCGGACGCCTGCCTGCTGGTCGGACCAGTGGTGGTGGGAGAACGTGCTGAAAGCCAGGTCAACGGCCGAGGCCCCTAGCGGCAGCGCGACCGCGTCGGCGACCTCGAAGCGGAACCGCGCATCGCCGCCGTGCTTCTTCCTGGCCTCGGAGATCATCAGCGGCGCAGCATCAATGCCGACAAGGTGCGCCTTCGGCCACTGTTGAGCCGCGCGCTCGAGGAGCCGCCCGGTTCCGCAGCCTACGTCGAGAACATCCTTGGGTGTCATGCCTGCGGCACTGGCGGCCTTCAGCGCCGCCGCGTGCGCCAGTCCGAAGAAAAACCACTGTTGTGCGCTGCGGTCGTAGCGGGGCGCCCAGCGGTCGAAGCGCTCGCGGCTCTCGCGATCGGCGTCCTTGGAATCGGGCTCCAAGACAGCGCCGTGCTGTCGAGGCCGGCTGCGGAAACCGTCCCGTGGCCCTGTCGGCTTCTGCTTTGTAGACGTCACGTCCTCTATGATACCTTGCGCGGCATGAAGACGCACCGTCTACTATCGCGGAGTTCCTTTCCGCCCCGGCCGGACCGGGCCGCACCCTCCGCCGCGTCTGCGCGGGAACCCGGCGGCGGTCGCGCCGGATGGTGGCCGTTGGCGGTGATCGCCTCGGCGCACCTGATGGCCGTCCTCGACTCGACGGTCATGTTCGTTGCCCTGCCTTCGCTCCAGCACGGACTCGGTATGAGCACGGCCAGCCGGCAGTGGGTCGTGACCGCCTATACCCTCGCTCTCGCCGGCTTTCTCCTCCTCGGCGGGCGGCTGGCCGACCGGCTCGGCGCCCAGCGAACCCTCCTGGCCGGGGTGGCCGGCTTCGCCTGCGCGTCGGCGGTCGGCGGGGCCTCGGTCGATGGCACGATGATCATCGCGGCACGCGCCGTCCAAGGAGCGTTCGGGCGATGCTGATCTCCTCCACCAAGTCGCTGCTGGTGACCGTCTACTCCGACGAGGACCAGCGCGCCCGCGTCATGGGCATCTTCAGCGCCACGATGGCTTCGGGCGGGGCGCTCGGGCTCGTCCTGGGCGGCGTGCTCACCAGCGCCCTGAGCTGGCGCTGGTGCCTCTATCTGAACGTCGCGCTCTCGCTGCTCGTCCTGATCGGCGGCCCCAGGGTCCTCCCGGCCCTCCGCGGTAACAAGCAGGTGCGGATCGACCTGCGCAGCGTCGTCTGCGCCGCGGCCGGGATGAGCGCGCTCGTCTATGCGCTGGGCGAGGCCGCCTCCGCCGGCTGGGGCTCAACTCAGATCATCAGCTCGCTCGCTGTCGCCGCCGTCACGCTGACGGTGTTCGCGGCCCGCCAGATCGGGCACACCGACCGGCTCCTGCCCCTGCGGGTCGTGCTCGACCGCAACCGCGGCTGGGCCATGATCGGCCTGATCGTCAACGGGGTCAGCACCTACGGCATGATGCTCATCCTCACCTATCAGCTCCAGTCCGTCATGGGCTACTCGGCGCTGCAAACGGGGCTGGCCCTGATCCCCTTCGCCCTCGCCGCGTTGCCGGTCGCCGCCCTGATCGCCCCCTGGCTGATGACCCGCGTCCCGCCCAGGTGGCTGATCACCGCCGCCATCGCGGCCGAGGCCGCCGGGCTGGTCCCGCTCATCTGGCTCACGCCTCGCAGCGGCTACCTGCCACTGGTCCTAGCGGCCAGCCTGATCGAGGGGATCAGCACCGGCGTCGCCACGCCGGCCACCCTCAACACCGCGCTCGCCGGCGTCCTGCCCTCCGATCGCGGCGCTGCCGGCGCGGCCACGAGCGTGGCGGGCCAGTTCGGCTCATCCATCGCCGCCGCCCTCCTCAACACCATCGCGGTCACGGCCGCCGCCTCCTACCTCACGCTCCATCCCGCGGCCGGCATCCTCACCGGCACCGTCCACGGCTTCACCGTCGCCATGATCTGGGGCGCGTTGATCACGCTCGCAGCCGCCCTCCCGATCGCGTTCTTCGTCAACGCCAAGACACCGGCACGGAAACAGTGATGGAGACGTGGTAACCGCCCCCGCCCGGCCGCACCGAGGCACACCCGCCGCTCTCTGACGGATTCCTCGGGCAAAGCCGTGACCACCAGGCAGACGGACCGATCACCGCAACGACAACTCGCCCAGGCAACGGCTGAACGCGCAGACGGCGCGGCAAAAGGCGACTGACATGCACCCTCCCCGAAGACCCTCACCGCACAGGCTCGGGGTCCCTCCGGACCGGACTACTTACCCAGGAACCGGGCGGAGGTCGAGGTAGTCGCGGCCCAGGCCAGCGCGTCAGCCACCTTCGGGACCGCCAGCTGATCGGCGGGCTTGACGTTGACCACGCGCACGCCGCCGTCACGGCCGATGAGCAGGAAGTCCGGGACATGCCGCCGCGTCCGCCCCTGGGACGGCGCCGTGACCAGGAACGGCTGCGCCGCGATCGCCGTCACCTGCGGGTCGAAATCGGCCAGCAGCAGCCGCGCCAGCTCAAGCCGGCTCTCATACACCACGTGCGCGCCGGTCGTTGCCGACCAGTACCAGCCCGAATAGTGGGCCTGGCCCTGCCGCCACCGGAACACCCGCCACGGCCGCCCGGCCGCCAGCATCTCCGCAGGAATCAGCGCCAGGTCAGCCGTCGACTCCTTCCCGGCGGCATCCCTGAAGCTCACCACTGCATGGCCCGCCATCCAGCCTCCTCGCACGTTGCGTGCAGGGGAGGCAGCGCTACGGCAGGAAGCTGGTCAAACCCGGCGACGCCGCGCCGCAGACGACAAGTAGCCGCACAAACGACATCCGAAACGACAGGTAGGCGGTCCAGATGACATCTTCACCGGACCCCTACACCAGCCCTGCCTGGCGAGGAAGCGGCCGACCGGAGCCGCCTGCGGCCGGCCCGCCGGGTGGGGAACAGCGATCATGGCCGGCAGGCCGCGGGCCTCGTATCAGTCACGCACCGCCGCGGCGGCCCGGTCCAGCGGGCGCCCCGGATCACCGGCAGCCAGGGCACTGTTCGCCCGCCCGGTGAACCCGCCCGCGGCGCGCAGCAGCCAGTCGCCCAGCCGGCCTTCCTCCGGCGCCCGCCAGCCGAGCGCCGCCCGCTGCTCGAGATCGGGGATCGAGATGGCCACGGGTCACAGGGTGGCGCGCCGGCGGCTCCGCGGCCAGTTGGCCCGGTAATGCCGGAATTAATAAGAGGGCGGCCTCCTTATTACGCAATAAGGAGGCGGCGAGTGCTCTTCACTGCCACCGGCGGTCAGCTGGCCTCTGTATTGTGTAATTCATGTTAGGCCTCCTGGGGCGGCGTTCCCCCATCCGTGCAACCGGACGGAACAATCCATTAATCCGCTATGCCGGAAATGGCGTGGAGCTGGATTACTGCCGCGAACGTGCCCCGCTTGCCCTGGATCAGGTCCGGAACCTGGGCCGCGGCCGCTCGCTCGACGCGAGCAGTATCCGGAATATCCTCACCGGCGCCGGTAAGCCTGATCCGCAACTGATTGATCCCCGTGGCCTGGTGGTCTGCGGCGCCTGGATTCGCGGTGAGCTGAACCTCGACGGCGTTAGCTCCGCCGTCGGGCTGCGGTTCAGCGGATGCCGCTTCGAGAAATCCCTGAGCGTGTCTGATGCGACGTTCCCCTGGCTTTTACTGGAGACGTGCGTGCTGCCCGCCGTCACGGCCGACCGCGCCCGGGCCGGCTCGCTGGTCATCCGCGGCTGCGAACTCGAGGGCCGCCGCCCCCAGGGCCTGATCCAGATGGCTGGCGCCCGGGTGGCCAGCGAACTCAGGCTGGACGGCACCCGGCTGCTCAACCGCTCCGGCCCGGCCGTCAGCGCGCCGGGCCTGTCCGTGGGCGGCGTGGGGGTGTTCATGGACAGCCTCGACGCGGCCGGGCACACCGCCGGTGACGCGGCCGTCCAGCTGTCAGGAGCCAGGATCAGCGGCAATCTCATGCTGCGCGGCGCCCGGCTGGCCAACCGCAGCGGCCCGGCGCTGATGGCCGACGGCCTCAGTGCCCGGGAGCTGCTCCTGACCCGGGACACCTCATCCGGCCGGGACTTCTGGGCTTCCGGCGGGGGCTGGCAGGGCACTGTCCTGCTGCGCGGCGGGACCATCTCCGGGCAGCTGTCGCTGGAACACGCGAGGGTCAGGTGCGGGCCCGGGGAGGCCGCCCCCGCAGAGCCCGCGGGCAGCGGCCCGGCCGCGGACCGCGCCCCGTGGGCTGGTGACGACCCGCCGCCCCACCGGCGCCGGTCGGCAGGCGCGGTCTGCCTGTCGGGCAGCACGATCGCGGGTAATCTCGTGCTCCGGCACGCGCAGCTGGCGGCCAGCTCGATGTCCGCGCTCATGGCCGAGAACCTGACCGTCCAGGGTCACGCCGGAGTGTGCGAGAGCCGTCACGAGGGCCTGACCGCGACCGGCTCGGGCCCCCACGGCGCGGTGTGCCTGGCCGGGGCGTCCGTCACCGGCCAGCTGTCGCTGCGCGGGTCGACCCTGGTCAACGAGTCCGGGCCGGCCCTGCTGGCCGACCTGGTCACGATCGGGGATGGAGCCCGGCTCGACCAGGACTTCAGTGCCGAGGGCGAGGGCGAGGCCGGGGCCGTCCGCCTCCCCGAGGCGGGCATCGGCGGCGACCTGATGCTCAACGGCGCCCGGCTGGCCAATCACACCGGGCCCGCCCTGCTGGCTGACGGCCTGACTGTGCACAGCAACCTGGTGCTGGATTCCGATGCCTCGTCGGGGCGCCGGTTCGAGGCAGCCGGCGCAGGCCGCCTGGGGACCGTCCTCATCCGCGGCGCTACCGTCAGCGGCCAGCTGTCCCTGGAAGGTGCGCACGTCCGCCGCGGGCACGCGCCAGGCAGCCGGCCCGGCCAGCAGATCCGTGACGAGATCGAGGAGCACAGCCCCGCGCGGCTCACCGCGATCACCACCATCCTGCGGGGCTGCGACTGCGAGCCAGCCGGCGGGGACGGGTCACTGGGGGCTGTGTGCCTGAGCAACACGACGGTCGGGGGCCGCCTGGCGATGCGCAATGCGTTCCTGTGCAACGACACCGGCCCGGCCCTGAGGGCCGACTACCTGACGGTCAGGAACGACGCGGCCGGCTGCGAGGAAGCACGCAACGGGCTTACCGCGATCGGGGCCGGGCCGGCCGGCGCCGTCTGCCTCGTGGCGGCCACGATCAACGGCCGGCTGTCCCTGAGCGGATCCACGCTGGCCAGCGCGACCGGGCCGGCCCTGGTCGCGGACTTCGCCCAGATCCAGGGGGACGCGCTCCTTGATCAGGGTTTCGTGGCGGTCGGCACCGGCCCGGCCGGCTCGGTCAGCTTCACCGATGCCAGCGTCGGCCGGGAGTTCCGGTGCGCGGGGCGGTTCGTCAGCCCGGCCGCCCAGCCGGCGGACGCCGCCGGGAAGGCCGTCTCCCGTGCGGACGGCCCCCGCCCGCTGGCCCTCAACCTGACCCGAACCAAGACCGGCACCCTCCAGTTCGGTGACCAGCGCTACGGGTTCGCGCTGGACGGCCTTCTCGAACTTGACGGGCTCAGCTACACGGGCCTGCCCCGGCTGGGCGGCGCGGATCGCGGGGGCCCGGGGCCGGCCGGGCCGCGCGGGCTTTCCCGCCGGGTCAGGCGGGTTCCCGGCCCGCGCGCCGCCCACGTCGCGCAGTGGCTGTGGTGGCTGCGTGAATGCTCGGCCGGGTACCGGGCTCAGCCGTATGAGGCGCTCGCCGCCGCGTACGGCGGGGCCGGCCACGACGACCTGGCCCGCCGGATCCTCGTCGCCCAGCGGGACGACGTGCGCGATCGCGGATCGCTCAGCCCGGTGCGCAAGCTCGGCCAGCACGGCGCGAAATGGCTGACCGGCTACGGTTACCACTGCTTCTACGCGTTCCTGTGGCTGGCCGGGCTGTTTACCGTCACGGCCCTGCTCGCCCTGTTCTGGCTGGGGCCGCACAAATACATCGTGGCGGCACCCGCCGCCGGGACGGCGGCCGCGCGGACGGCCGCCGCGGGGACGGACACCGGGCGTCCGCCCGCCGCCACCCGGGCGTGCTCCGACCCGGCCCGGATCGGGTACGCGATCGGGCTCGCCTTTCCCGTCATCAACCTGAACAGCAGCCAGGCGGGCCAGTGCGGCGTTCCGGCGGCCGGCGGCGCAGCCGGCGTGGTGGTGCTCGGCTGGGCGGTCCGCGCCGCGGCCGCGGCGCTGCTGGCGCTCTACACGCTGGGGCTGACCGGGGTTACCCGCAAGCCGCCCGGCTCGGGCTGACCGCCCGGCCCGGCGTAGGGTCGGGTGCCGTGTCCAACCGTGAGCTGGTGGTCCTCGGCACGGCAAGCCAGGCACCGACCCGTACCCGCAACCACAACGGCTACCTGCTGCGCTGGGAATCCGAGGGGCTGCTGTTCGACCCGGGGGAGGGGACGCAGCGGCAGATGCTGTTCGCCGGGGTGACGGCGAGCCAGGTCACGCGGATCTTCATCACCCACTTCCACGGCGACCACTGCCTCGGCCTGCCGGGGGTGCTGCAGCGGATGTCCCTCGATCAGGTACCGCACTTGGTGGACGCGTATTACCCCGGGCAGAGCCAGGCCGTGTTCGACCGGCTCCGGCACGCGGCGCTGTTCCGGGACGTGCTGAACCTGCGCGAGTGCCCCGTCGGCGCGGCCGGGCCCGGGCCGGTCACGCTGGCCGCCGCGGCGGGGTTCCGGCTCGAAGCCCGGCCGCTGTCGCACAGCGTGCCGACCTTCGGGTACCGGCTGGAGGAACCGGGCGGCCGGCGGATGCTGCCGGAGCGGCTGGCCGCGCTGGGCATCACCGGGCCGGATATCGGCCGGCTGCAGCGGGAGGGCAGCCTGGTCGCTGACGGCCGCGCCGTCGCCCTGGAGGAAGTCAGCGAGCCGAGACGCGGCCAGCGCTTCGCGTTCATCATGGACACCCGGCTGTGTGACGCGGCGTTCGCGCTGGCCGACCAGGCCGACATGCTGGTCTGCGAGTCCACGTTCGCGGACACCGAGGCGGCACTGGCCCGGGACTACGGGCACCTGACCGCGAGCCAGGCAGGCCGCATCGCCGCGGAGGCGGGAGCGCGGCTGCTCGTGCTCACGCACTTTTCCCAGCGTTACGACCAGGCCGGCGGCCAGCGCCTGGCCGCCGAGGCGGCCAGCACGTTCGGCGGCGAGATCGTGCTGGCCCGCGATCTGGCCCGCATCCCCGTCCCCGCCCGGCGCGGCTGCCGGCTGACCGGCTGACCGGGCTACCCGCGGGGCGGCTTGGCGCCGGAGTTGTCGGTCTCCTTCTCGGCGTGCCCGCCGAACTCGCTGCGCAGCGCGGACAGCAGCTTGTGGCCGAACTCGCCCAGGCCGCGCGACTCGAACCGCTCGATCAGGGCGGCCGTGATGACCGGGGCCGGCACCCCCTCGTCGATCGAGGCGATCACGGTCCACCGGCCCTCGCCGGAGTCCGAGACGTGGCCGCCGAAGTTGTCCAGCTTGGGCGACCGGGCCAGCGCGTCCGCGGTCAGGTCCATCAGCCAGGAACTGACAACCGACCCGCGCCGCCACACCTCCGCCACCTCGGCCACGTCGATGTCGTACTGGTAGTACTGCGGGTCACGCAGCGGCGTCGTCTCCGCGTCCGCGGACTGCATCGCCTCCTGGCCCACATTGGCGTGCTTGATGATGGACAGCCCCTCGGCGATCGCGGCCATCATGCCGTACTCGATCCCGTTGTGGACCATCTTGACGAAGTGACCCGAGCCGGCCGGCCCGCAGTGCAGGTACCCGTCCGGCGCGGTCCCGGCCCGGGTCCGGCTCGGGGTGGGATCCGCTGTCCCGGCGCCCGGGGCGATGGTGCGGAAGATCGGGTCCAGGTGCTCGACCGGCCCGTCCTCGCCGCCGATCATCAGGCAGAAACCCCGCTCCAGGCCGAAGACGCCGCCGGACGTGCCGACGTCCAGGTAGTGCAGCTGCCTGGGCTTGAGGGACTTCGCCCGGTCGATGTCGTCCCGGTAGTAGGTGTTGCCGCCATCGATCACGATGTCACCGGGCTCGAGCAGCCCCGCGAGCTGCCCGAGGACCGGTCCGGTGACCGCGGCGGGCAGCATCAGCCACGCCACCCGGGGCTTCTCCAGCTTGGCGACGAACTCCTCCAGGGTGACCGCGCCGGTCGCGCCTTCCCCCTCCAGCTGCTTGACGTGGGCCGTGGTGTGGTCATAGGCGACGACGCGGTGGCCGTCGCGCATCAGCCGCCGGGACAGGTTGGCGCCCATCCGGCCCAGCCCGATCATGCCCGAGCTGCATCGGCTTGTCGGTTGTCATGTGTGTTCTCCGCTCTGCTTGCCTGCGTGCTTTCCTGCCGTGGGCCGGGCTGCTACCGCTTCAGGCTCCGGTACCGCCGGATGAGGGCGTTGGTCGACGAATCGTGGCTGGGCCGGGCTCGTCCTGCGCTCTCCAGCTCGGGCAGGATCTGCAGGGCCAGCACCTTGCCCAGCTCCACGCCCCACTGGTCGAAGGAATCGATGTTCCAGATGGTGCCCTGGGTAAACACGCTGTGCTCATACAGCGCCACCAGCGTGCCGAGCAGCCGGGGAGTCAGGATCTCGGCCAGCAGCACGTTGGTCGGCCGGTTCCCCGGCATGACCCGGTGCGGCGCCACGTCGGGCGGGGTTCCCTCGGCCAGGACCTCCTCCAGCGGTCTTGCCGAAGGCCAGCGCCTGGGCCTGGGCGAACACGTTCGACGTCAGGATGTCGTGGTGGTCGCGCAGCGGGTTGAGGGTCTTGCCGAAGCCGAGCAGGTCGACCGGGATCAGCTTGGTGCCCTGATGGATCAGCTGGTAGAAGCTGTGCTGCCCGTTGGTGCCGGGCTCACCCCAGAACACCGCGCCGGTCTGGTAGTCCACCGCCGCGCCGTCCAGGGTGACGCTCTTGCCGTTGGACTCCATGGTCAGCTGCTGCAGGTAGGCGGGGAAACGCTTCAGGTACTGCTCATACGGCATCACGCCGTAAGTCTGCGCGTCGAAGAAGTCGCCGTACCAGACCGCGAGCAGTCCCATCAGCACCGGAAGATTTGAGTTAAGGGGGGCGGTCTTGAAGTGCTCATCCATCTCGTGGAAACCGGCGAGCATCTCGGCGAAGTGCCCGGGCCCGATCGCGACCATCGTGGACAGGCCGATGGCGGAGTCCATCGAGTAGCGGCCGCCGACCCAGTCCCAGAAGCCGAACATGTTGGCGGGGTCGATGCCGAACTCCTTCACCCGCTTCTCGTTGGTCGACACCGCGACGAAGTGGCTGGCCACCGCGTCCTCGCTGCCCAGCTGGCTGACCACCCAGTCCCGCGCTGATTGGGCATTGGTCAGCGTCTCCAGCGTGCTGAACGTCTTGGAGGAGATGATGAACAGCGTCTCGTCGGCGGACAGGTCCCGGGTCGCCTCGACGAAATCGGTCGAGTCCACGTTGGACACGAACCGGAACGTCAGGTCGCGCTGGGAGTAGTGGCGCAGCGCCTCGTAGGCCATGACCGGGCCGAGATCGGAACCGCCGATGCCGACGTTGACGATGTTGCGGATCGCCTTGCCCGTGTAGCCCTTCCACTCCCCGGAGCGGATCCGGCCCGCGAACTCCGCCATCCGGTCCAGCACCTCGTGGACCTGGGCCACCACGTCCACCCCGCCGACCACCAGCGAGCTGCCCTTCGGCATCCGCAGCGCGACGTGCAGGACCGACCGGTGCTCGGACACGTTGATCGGCTCACCGCGCATCATCGCGTCCCGGCGCTCCTCCAGCCCGGATTCGCGGGCCAGCTGGGTCAGCAGCGCCAGGGTCCCGTCCGTCACGCGGTTCTTGGAGTAGTCGAGGTACAGGCCCGCGGCCTCGGCGGCCAGCCGCTCCCCGCGCCCGGGGTCCTCGGCGAACAGCTCCCTCAGGTGCCGCCCGCCGATCTCGCGATGGTGCTGCTCCAGGGCCTTCCAGGCCGGGCGCTGGCGAAGGGGAGTGGTCGGCATCTGCTCTGTCCTCCAATGCTCAGCCCGTCAGCGGGCGGGTCAGCCATGGGCCGCAGGGATCAACGTAGCCTGCTGCCCCCCGGCCCGGCGCGGCGCACCGGGGGGACGGCGGGAACCGGTTCGCCGGTCAGGAAGTCCAGCATGATCGCGTTGCACAGGTCAGGTTTCTCCCGCAGCAGGAAATGCGAGGTTCCGGGCACGATGGCGAGCTCGGCGCCCGGTATCCCGTTGTACAGGGCCACGGTGTCGTCCAGGCAAACAGCGTCCTCGTCGCCCGCCATCACCAGTGTGCGGCTGGCGACGCCGCCGAGGTCAGCCCGGGCCAGCCCGGGCCCCCCGGCGAGCATCGTCACGATCTTGCCGGCCACGACCGGGAAGTGCGCTTCCCCGTCGGGCGAGACCTCCCCGTAACCCGGGCCGAGAAACCTGACCAGCTCAGCCAGGCCGGGCCAGGGTGAACCGCCGGCCCGCAGCGCGGGCGGTGCGATGGCCGCGCTGATGAGGACCAGCCGCCGGACCAGGGCGGGATGACGCAGCGCAACGTGCAGGGCCGTGGTGGCGCCCAGGCTGTGCCCGGCCAGGTGCGCCGGGCCTCCCACCACCGTGGTCAGGAAGGCCACCGTGTCCTGCAGCAGCAGGTCAGGGGTGATCGGCCCGGGTACGTCGGGACTGCGGCCGTGCCCCCGGGCGTCCGGGGTGTACACGTGGAACCGCCCGGCCAGCGCGGGCACGTTCCGCGAGAAGAACCGGGAATCGGAAAGCCCGCCGTGCAGCAGGACCAGCGGCTCGCCCGTGCCCCGCTCATCCCACCGCAGTGCCGCGCCGTCCTGGGCCGCCCCGTCCTGGGCCGCCCCGTCCTGGGCCGCGCCGTCCTGGGCCGCCCCGGCCTGCCTGCCGCCGGGCTCCGCATCCGCGCGCCCTGGTATCCCCATGACCTGTCAGACCATGATCTGTGCCGGAACTCACCGGCCGGCCGGGGGACGTCCGCGGCCGGCCGGCCGCGGGACCTTACTCTTCGAGCGCGCCGGGGTTGGCGGGGACATCGACCGAGTACTGCCGCAGTGCCTCCAGCGGGACGATTTCCAGCGCCCGCTCGTGGGTCGAGGCGAGCACCACCGGTGCCGCCGCGCCGTCCTCATGGGCCCGCAGCCAGTTCGCCGCGGTCACGCACCAGCGGTCGCCGGGGACCAGCCCGGGAAAGCGGTACTGCGGGACGGGGGTGCTCAGGTCGTTGCCGATGCGGCGCTGGTGATCCAGGAACTCGGCGGTCACGACCGCGCAGATCGTGTGGCTGCCCCGGTCCTCGGGGCCCGTGTTGCAGCACCCGTCGCGGTAGAACCCCGTAACTGGGTCGTTGCCACACGGCTCCAGTTCCCCGCCGAGCACGTTGCGGTCGCCCATCTCAGCAGTATGGCCTACCCGGGCGGCCCCGAACAGCGTGCGAGCGGGCCGTCCCGGGCCGCCAGCGGTGCGGCCGCGGCCGCGGCGGCCCTTACTGGCCAACGGATCCGGCCTGCACCACGCTGACGGACAGGACGTGGACCGGCTTGGCGCAGGTCTGTGCCGAGTAGTGCAGGTAGCCGGGCGTGGTCTGGTTCGGCGGGTAGATCTGCAGGTAGTCCGCATCAGCCGGGTGGCATCTGGCGGCCGGGAAGTAGGCCGCGTGCGCGATCTGGAGCACGGCGTTCGCCACCGCCCCGGGGGCCAGCGTGACCAGCTTCCGCGGCGTCGCGTGACTTTCGCCGGCGGCCAGGCCGATCTGCTTCACGGGGTTCCCGCCCGCGAGTGAGACACCCGGGTAGCCGTACAGGGTGCAGGTGGCGCTGGAGATGTTCGTGAAGTCGATGACCTGGAACGTGCTGCCGGCGCCGCCCTGGGCCAGCCCGAGCTTCAGGCCCAGGGACCGGGTCGGGCAGGCGGCCGCGGCGGCAGCCGCGGGACTGGCCGGGCCCGCCGCGGGGGTACCCGGGGTGGCCGCGGCCGTGCTGGCCGGGGCGGCGGGAGTCGCTTTGACGGTGATCGTCTTGGTCGGCGTGGCTGCGGGGCTGCCGCTGCTCCCGCATCCGGCGGCGAGGGCCGCGGCGCAGGTGAGTGCCGCCCCGGCGAGCATCCGCCGGCGCGTGGCTGAACATGAGGCCATCGTGTGGGTTCTTTCTGCCCAGGCGGCTCCGTGAGCCGCATGACTGATATGACGCCCTTTGCCTCCCGGCGGTTGGCGCGCTCGCCGGGTAACGTCACAGCTGTGTGCCTGCTGATCGCCTTGTTCGGAGTCGTGCCGGAGGTGCCGCTGCTGATCGCGGCGAACCGCGATGAGCTGTACCAGCGGCCGGCCGACCCGATCACGGTGCTCCGCGCTGCGCAGCCGCGGATCCTGGGCGGCCGGGACGAGCTGGCGGGCGGTACCTGGCTGGCGGTCAACGAGCACGGGGTGGTGGCCGGCCTGACCAACCAGCCGGCCACGGAGCGCGACCCGGGGCGCCGGTCCCGGGGCGAGCTGCCGCTCGCCTTCACGGCCTACCCGGACGCGAAGACCGCGGTGACGCAGGTGTGCGCCCGGCTCGATCCCGCCGCCTACAACCCGTGCTGGATGCTCGTCGGCGACCGGCACGCGCTGTTCTCGGTCGACGTGAGCGGCGGGGACCGCGCCCGGGTGGAGGAACTCCCCCCGGGACGCTACGTCCTGGAGAACGCGCCGCTGCGGCAGCCGTCCGCAAAGCAGCAGCGGGTGGCCGGGCGCGTGGCCGCGCTGGAGGCCCCGCGGGCTGAGGCCGGGCTGGCCGGCGTGCTCCGCGATCATCGGCCTGCCGCCGGGCCCGAGCCCGCGGCCGGGGGGCGCCCGGCCCGGCCCGCTGAGCTGACGGCCGCCTGCGTGCACACGGAGCGCTACGGCACCCGGTCGGCCATGATCGTCAGCGTGGGCCCAGGCGGCGTCCCCCGCGTCAGCGTGGCCGCGGGGCCGCCGTGCGTGACCCCGCTGCTGGATGTGACCGGGATGTGGACGTCGCCACCCGGTTTGCCCTGATCGAGGGTATCCGGGGGGTTGGTAGTATCCGGGGCATGGCGGACGAGGGGACAGCATGGCTGACTATGTGATCGCGGCTGCCCTGTTCGTCTTCATCGTGGTCGTGCTCGTGACCCTGAGACGCTCCGAGCGCAATCGCGACCGCAAGCCGGGTGACTGAGCACCATCCCAGGGCGGCCCGCGCCGGTGACTACGCGGCCATCGCGTCCGCCGTGGATGAGTGGTGGGGCCGCCCGGTCCAGGGCGGGCTGCCCCGCCTGTTCCTGGATCACTTTCACCGCAGCAGCCTGGTGATCGACGGGCCGGCCGGGCTGCTGGCTTTCCTGGTCGGGATCCTGTCGCCTTCCGACCCGCGGCAGGCCTACGTCCATTTCGCCGGGGTGGCCCCCCAGGCCCGCCGCCAGGGCCTGGCCCGGCTGCTGTACGCCGAGTTCTTCGCGCTGGCCCGTGCCGATGGCCGGACCACGGTCTCGGCGGTCACCGCCCCGGTCAACGCCGCCTCTATCGCCTTCCACCGCGCGATGGGCTTCTCCGTCACCGGCCCCCTCGCCGACTACGACGGCCCCGGCCGCGACCTGGTCCGTTTCGAGCGCGCTCTGTGACGCGCCGCCCGGCACGCCCCGCCCGGGCGGCCCTGTTTGCCCCCGGCCCGATGCGTGCGCGCTGACAATCCGATCCGATAACGGCTTTACCGGACCTGGTGTGCCTGTTTCATCATGTTCGTGCCTGCTTGGCCGACGTCCGGGGAGAGGGTCGGCGAAATATCTTCTGGTGCCCGATTCTCGCGGCGGCGGCCGGGACCCGGCGGCGCGCTGGCGGCACATCGGGCGGCGCGCTCGGCGGGGCCGCCCTGGCCGGGGTCCTGGCGGGCGGGGGCTGGCCGGCCCCGCCCTTCCGCCCGTCCTTTAAGCCGCCGTTCCGGGGCTATCTGAGCCAATGCCCGGACATTACGTCTCGCCCATCGAGGGTGATGGCCGAATCACTTGTAACTACTACGTGTAATCAGTATGTAGCTCTGGGTAGTGCATTTTCTGCCGCGCACCAGCACGACCCTGCCGGACGGGGGGAGCCGGACAGGGCGGTTCGCGGCACGGGGGGAAACCATGCCGGAACCAGTCCGCTCCGGCCAGCGCTACATGCCCGGACTCGATGGGCTGCGCGCGCTGGCGGTGCTCGCTGTCATTGCCTATCACGAGCAGCTCGGCTGGGCGCCCGGGGGCCTGCTGGGCGTGGGCGTGTTCTTCACGCTGAGCGGTTACCTCATCACCGACCTGCTGCTCGGCCAGTGGGCCCGGTCAGGCGGCGCTGAACCTGGGCGACTTCTGGCTCCGGCGCGCCCGGCGCCTGCTGCCCGCCCTGTTCGTGATGCTGGCCCTGGTGACCGCGTGGATCACCGTGGCGAGCCCGGCCCGGCTGGCCAGCCTGCGCGGGGCCGTGGCCGGTGCGGCGACGTACTCCAGCAACTGGTACTACATCTACACCCACAGCTCCTACTTCGCCCGGTTCGCGCCACCCGGCCCCTTCGACCACCTCTGGTCGCTGGCCGTGGAGGAGCAGTTCTACCTGGTCTGGCCCTGGGTGGTGCTGCTGGGCGTGTTCTTCCTGCGCGGCCGGAAGCCAGGTGCGGTGCGCTGGCTGGCGCTGCCCACCCTGGCCCTGGCCGCCGCGTCAGCGGTAGCGATGCTGATGCTGTACCACCCCGGTTACGACCCGACGAGGATCTACGAGGGCTCCGATACCCGTGCCTGCGGCCTGCTGGTCGGGGCCGCGCTGGCCATGGTCTGGCCCAGCCGCCGCCCCGCCCGGACCGCGCTGTGGACCCGGGTTGCGCTGGACGGCGCCGGGTTCGCCGGGCTGGCCGTGATCGGCCTGATGGTCTGGCGGGTCGGCCAGTACTCAGCGTTCACCTATCAGGGCGGGCTGGTGCTGCTCTCGGTGGCGACGGCCGGGACGGTGGCGGCGGTCGCGTGCCCCGGCAGCCTGGTCGGCGCGGCCCTGGGCTGGAAGCCGCTGCGCTGGATCGGCGTCCGTTCCTACGGTATCTACCTGTGGCATTACCCGGTGATCATCCTGACGTCCCCGGCCAATTCCGCCGAGGACCTGCCGCGCGCCGCGGCTGCAGGTGGCGGCGAGTGTCGGGATTGCCGCGCTGTCGTGGCGTTTCGTTGAGGAGCCAATCCGCCGCGGTGCGCTCGGGCGGGCCTGGAAACGGATGCGGTCGCGGACGGCCTGGCGGGGGCAGGCGGCCGGGGTCGGCGGCTGGGCCGCGGTCACCGGCGGCGCCATGGTGGTCGCGCTGGCCTGCGCCGGGCTGAGCGGTGCCGTGCGGGCGCCCAGTGCGAGCGACGCGGCCACCGGCACGCTGGCCGCGGGCTCGGTCCTGCCGCCGCCCGGCGGCACGGGCCAGGGCGGCTCGGGCACGAGCGGGACCAGCACCAGCGCGTCCAGCGCGAGCGGGTCCAGCGCGGGCAGTTCCGCGAAAGGCGGGTCCAGCCCCGGCGGTTCCGCGCAGGGATCCCGGGGCGCCCAGGCCGCTGGCGCGGGCTCAGCCGCCAGCGCGCCGGTCCCGGCGGCCTCGCTCCGCACCTCCTGCCAGGCGGTGGCGCACATCGGCGACTCCACCTCCGAGGGCCTGGTCTCGCCGGATTACCTGCCCAACCCCGCGAAGCGGATAGCCGCGCAGTACCACGACGTGGGGGTCGGCAGCGTCCAGTGGGACATCTCCGGCGCCCGCTCCGTGGTGGAGGTGCTGCCGGGCCAGGTCAACGGCTACAACGCCGCGCAGGCCATCTACCGGAGCGGGTTCCGCGGCTGCTGGGTGATCGCGCTCGGCACCAACGACACCGCGGACGTGGCGGTGGGCTCCAACGTGGGCCTGATGACCCGGATCCAGCGGATGATGGCGGCCGCGCACGGGGAGCCGGTGATGTGGGTCAACCTCCGGTCGCTGCTGGCCAGCGGCCCTTACTCCGAAGCCAACATGGTGACCTGGGACAACACGCTCCTCAAGGCCTGTGCCAGGTACCCGAACATGCGGGTCTTCAACTGGGCGGCGCTGGCCAAGGCCAAGTGGTACATCTCCGACGGCATCCACTTCACCTCGGCCGGGTACGCGGCCCGCGCCCGGCTGATCGCCCAGGCCCTGGCCCGGGCCTTCCCGAAGACCGGCGCCAGCAGCGGATGCGTCGTCAGCTAACCGGATCCAGAAGTCCAGGCCCCCCAGCCCAAGCCCGCCCGCGGGCCGGTGCAGAGAACTGCGGCGGCCCGCGGGCGGTTCCACAGCCGGGTTCCGGCCCCCGACCGGAACCCGGATCGGTCTCAGACCCGGGCGGTGTCCTTGCGGAACCGCCACACGGCCCCCCCGGCGAAGATGACCAGCCAGGCTATGGCGTTGGCCGCCCAGGCGACCTGAACCCCCACGCCCTGCAGCGGCGCGTGCACCAGCTGGTTGAGCCCGTACAGGGGCGTGTACTCGGCGATATCCTGCACGATCTGCGGGAACTGGCTCAGCGGGATGAACAGGCCCCCGGCGAAGGCCAGCAGGGCCAGCCCGAGGCCCAGGAACTGCATGACGTTCTCGGTCGGCAGCAGGTAGCCCATGAACAGGCCGAAGGCGGCGAACACCAGCGAGCCGATCCAGACGCAGGCCGCGCTGACGATCCACAGGTACATCGGCATCGAGGGCTTGCCGGTCAGCCCGCCCACGGCGAAGACCACGACGACCGAGGCGAGACCAAGGGTCATCGCGGTGAGCATCTTGATCACGATGTACGCCACCGGGGAGAGCGGGGTCAGCCGGAGCTGGCGGCTCCAGCCCGCGGCCCGCTCAATCGAGACCATCGCCCCGCCGCTGGTCGTGGCCAGGACGGCCCCGTACAGTGCCATGCTGATCATGACGAACGCCGACACGTTGCCGTGCCCGAACCGATCGTTCGCGTAGGCCTTGTTCAGCCCGAAGGCCAGGAAGAACACGACCGGGAAGATCAGCGCGAAGATGACCGTGCGCCGGTTGCGCAGCAGGCGGCGGATCTCCAGCCTGAGCACGGTCAGGTTGAACCCGCCCAGGCCGGGAGCTTCCCGGTTCAGGGCGGCGGGCGCCGGGACTGACTGGGTGGTCATCGGGATCCTCCTGCGGGGGTCTCACTGTCGTCGCTGGTCAGGGCGATGAACGCGTCCTCGAGGCCCCGGGTGTTGATCTCCAGGTCCCGGGCCTGCGTGCTTGGTCAGCAGGTACCTGGCCACCGCGTCGCTGTCACTGGAGTGGATCAGCACGGTGTCGCCCCGCACCTCCACGCTGTCCGCGCCAGGAATCGCGCTCAGCCTGGCCTGGTCAGGGCTGGCCAGCGTGGCCCGGACCGTCCGGCCCGCCGCCATCGCCTTGACCTCGGACGAGGTGCCGTCCGCGACGATCTGGCCGTGCCGCAGCAGGATGATCCGGTCCGCGTAGGCGTCGGCCTCCTCCAGGTAGTGCGTGGCGAAGAGCACGGTCCGCCCCCGCGCCGTGTCCTGCCGGATCGCCGCCCAGAAGCCGCGCCGTCCCTCGACGTCCATGCCGGTGGTCGGCTCATCCAGGATCAGCAGCTCCGGGTCGGAGACCAGGGACATGGCGAAGCGCAGCCGCTGCTGCTCACCGCCGGAGCACTTGCCCACCCGGCGATCCGCGATGCCGCTGATGCCGGCCCGCTCCAGCGCCTCGTCGACCGGCCTCGGCCGCACGAACAGGCTCGCCGTGTATTCCACGGTCTCCCGGACGGTGAAGTCCTTGAGCAGTCCCCCGGTCTGCATGACCGCAGAGACCAGCCCGCGCGAGATGGCCGCCCGCGGCGCCATCCCGTACACCTGCGCCGTACCGGTGCTGGGGTGGGACAGCCCCAGGATGATGTCGATGGTCGAGGTCTTCCCCGCCCCGTTGGGCCCGAGGAACGCGACAATCTCCCCGGACGAGATGTCCAGGTCAACATCCCTGACCGCCTGGACCGCGCCGAAATTCTTGCTCACGCCGCGCAGGGCGACCGCGGCCGGCTGGCTCCCCCCGGCCGGCCGTCGCCCCCGCTCGCCCGCCATGTTCGTTACTGTCATGCGGCCATCGTGGCACCGGTGCCGGTGACCCCCCAAGGGCTCCGTGTCACGACGCGCCCATGACAACTGTCATGGGGCCGCCGCCACCCGGGCGGCCGTCCTATCGTGAGGGGACCGGTGCCGCGCCGGGGTACGGACGGGAGGGGCCGGGGGATGACGTTCCACGGGTGGCCGGAAGAAGCCCTGGATTTCTACGAGGGCCTGAGGGCCGACAACTCCAGGGCCTACTGGACCGCGCACAAGGCGGTCTACGAGGATGCGGTGCTGCGCCCGATGACCGAGCTGGCCGAGGAGCTGGCCGGGGAGTTCGGCGAGCCCAAGATCTTCCGCCCGTACCGCGACCTGCGGTTCAGCGCGGACAAGTCCCCGTACAAGACGCACATCGGCGCCGTGATCGGCACCGGTTACGTGCAGCTGTCCGCCGACGGGCTGGCCGCGGGGGACGGGATGTACGGCATGTCACCCAGCCAGCTCGACCGCTACCGCCGGGCGGTCGTGAGCGACCTGCCCGGTCCCGAGCTGGAGAAGATCATCGCCGGGATCGAGGGGCAGGGCATCGGGGTCTCCGGGCGCGACGTGCTCAAGACGGCTCCGCGCGGCTATACGGCCGATCATCCGCGGATCGGCCTGCTCCGCTGCAAGGGCCTCGTCGCCTGGCACCAGTGGCCGGTCGAGTCCTGGCTGGAGACCGCTGCGGCCCGCGACAAGGTGGCGGGTTTCCTGCGCACCACCCAGCCGCTGAGCAGGTGGCTCGGGACGCACGTGGGTCCTGACACCGGGCCGGGAGCCGGGTAGCCACGGCCGCCGGCCGGACCCGGCGAGCGCGCCGGCCGCCCGGGATGACATCCGGGCCGGCCGGGGTTACCCCTGATGAGCCGGAGCGGCCCGCTCGGTGATGAGAGGCGCGGATCTGCGCCCCGGGCCGCGGCGCGCCCGGGCTGACCGGGCCACGGGCCGCCGGCTGGGCGCGACGAAGCGGCCAGGAGCCAGCTGACCGGATACGCCGTCCCCGAGAGGAACACCACCTGTGCTTACCGACATGCCCCTGCAGGCCGGGCGGAGGATCGCCCTGATCGCGCACGACAACAAGAAGCACGACATGCTGGAGTGGGCGGAGTACAACCTGCCCCTGCTCGGCCGCCATCAGCTCTTCGCGACCGCCACGACCGGCCGCCTGCTGCAGGAGCAGCTCGGCCTGCCGGTTACCTGCTTCCGCAGCGGGCCGTTCGGCGGCGATCAGCAGATCGGCGCCCGCATCGCCGAGGGCGAGATCGACCTGCTCGTCTTCTTCTGGGATCCGCTGGAGCCGCACCCGCACGACCCCGACGTGAAGGCGCTGCTCCGGGTGGCGGTCGTGTGCAACATCCCGGTGGCGTGCAACCGGGCGACCGCGGACTTCATGATCTCCTCGCCGCTGATGGACCGCACCCACCAGGCGTGGGATCCCTCATCGGGAGAGGCGGCCGCGGGCCGGTCCCTGCCTGGGGAGCCGCTGCCCGACGGGCCGCTGCCGGACGTGGCCCGGATCGCCTAGCCGGGCCCGCGCCGTCTTCGCACCGGCCGCGGCGGAACTCCAGCACCCCGTCCCGGAACGGGAGGGTCAATCCCCGGTCACCCCGTCGATCTGCTCCCGGAGGAGGTCGGCATGCCCGTTGTGCCGGGCGTACTCCTCGATCATGTGCACGTAGACCCAGCGCAGGTCGACGGGCGCGCCGTCGTGCTCATGCATGAACGTCTCGTCGAGGGAGCGGCCCGCCGCCGCTATCCGGGCCAGCTCGCACTCCCGGGCGAACACCGCAAGATCGGCTTCGGCCCCGGCCGCCCCGGCGTGATCGAACTCGCCGTCCGGGAACTCGTCGCTGCAGTACAGATAGCCCAGCCCGGTCTCGCCCGCGAAGCGCCGCCGGAACCAGGCCCGCTCCACCTCGGCCATGTGCCGGACCAGCCCGAGCAGGGACAGCGACGACGGGGGGACGGCCTGGCGGGCCAGCTGCTCGCCGGTCAGCCGCTGGCACTTCATCAGCAGCGTGGCGCGGTGGAAGTCCAGCCAGCGCTCCAGCGACTCCCGCTCGCCGGCCACGCAAGGGGGAGTGGTGCGGGTCACCTCAGGCGCGGTCCACGTCATCCGGCACATCCTGCTACCCGGGGAAAATCCCCGCAACGACATTTCACTCCCGCCGGGCCGCCCCGGCCGGCCGATCACCAGGTCACCGCGGCCCCTCCGTTACCCTGCCAGGGTGGCGGAACAGGCGGAATGGGACGTCGCGGTGGTGGGCGCCGGGCCGGCCTGGCCGCCGCGCTGGCCGCGGCCGCGGCCGGGGCGCGGGTGGCCGTGATCGAGCGGGCTGAGCATCCCCGGTACAAGACCTGCGGCGGCGGGCTGATCGGGACGTCGCTCCGGGCCGCGGGCCAGCACATCGAGGTGCCCGCCCTGGACCACATCCATGCCATCACCGCCACCCTGGACGGGCGGCGCGAGTTCACCCGGCGGTCGGGCGCGCCGCTGCTGGCCATGGTGTCCCGGGAGGACTTCGACGATGCGCTGCGCAAGTCCGCGGACGGCGCGGGCGTGACGGTGCGGCAGCGGGCCACGGTGCGCGGGATCAGCGAGGACGGGGGGCTGGCCTGTGCCCGGCTGGCGGACGGGGAGAGCGTCCGGGCCCGGGTCCTGGTCGGCGCCGACGGGTCGTCGGGGGTCAGCTCACGGTACGCGGGGGTGCGGTTCCGGCAGGTCGATCTCGGCCTGGAGCTGGAGATCCCGGTGCCGCCGCCGGTGGCGGGCCGCTGGCGGGCGCGGGTGATGCTGGACTGGGGGCCGATGCCCGGGTCGTACGGCTGGGTGTTCCCCAAGGGTGACGTGCTCACCGTGGGAGTCATCGCCGCCCGCGGCCAGGGTGACCAGACCCGGCGGTACCTCCGCGATTTCACCGGGCGGCTCGGGCTGGCGGGTTACCCCCCGGCCCGGGATTCGGGCCATCTGACCCACTGCCGGGCAGACGACTCACCGCTGCGACGGGGGCGGGTGCTGGTCGCCGGCGACGCCGCGGGCCTGCTCGAGCCCTGGACCCGGGAAGGCATCAGCTTTGCGCTCCGCTCGGGGACGCTGGCCGGGGCGGCCGCCGCCGCGGCGGCGGCCGCCCGGGATGAGGCGGGTGCGGACCAGGCGCTCGAGGCCTACCCGGCGGCGATCGGGCGGACCCTGGCGCCGGAGATGGACGCCGGGCGCCGCCTGCTGACCGCGTTCAGCAGGCACCCGGGTGCCTTCCATACCGGCCTCTCGTCGCCGAAAGGCTGGCAGGTCTTCGCCGGGTTCTGCCGTGGCGAGATGCCGTTCGCGGCGCTGGCCGGGCGCAGGCCGGTCAGCGCGGCGCTGTCGCTGATGTCCCGTTTCTGAGCGCCGCGGCCCAGGCGGCTAGTACCAGCCGTACCGCAGCTCGTGCTGCCACGCGTTCCACGGGTCCCCGTAACGGGACTTGATGTAACCCATGCCCCAGATGATCTGGGTACGCGCGCTCGTCCGCCAGTCGGGGCCGGCCGTCGCCATCTTGTCCCCGGGCACGGCCTGCGGAATGCCGTACGCACCCGAGCTGCGGTTGCAGGCGAATCGGTTCCAGCCGCTCTCACGCATCCACAGCAGGTTCAGGTAGCGGAATTGCCAGCTGGTCCACTGGTAGTCGGGCATCAGTGAGCCAGCGATCTGCCACGGCGTGCCGTGCCACCGCCCCCCGTGCCTGTGGCTGCGGTGCCTCCGGGCGCGGTGATGCCCCGCACGGCGGCGCTCCGCCCGGTGATGCCTGGCGTGGTGTTCCAGGTGCCTGCGGGCGCGGTGCCGGGGATCCGGATGCTTCGCGGCTACGGTGTAGTCGGCCAGCGCGATCGGGCCTGGCCCGCCCGTCCCGCTCATCTCCAGGCCGGTCCCGGTGGCGGTGCCGCCGCCCGGCCCGGCGGGCCAGGCCTGGCGGCTGGCCGTCAGCGCGGCAGCCAGGCCGGCCTGGCGTGCTTCACGGCGCCCGTGGCCGGTTACATCGGATGACGCCCCGATGTAACCGGCCAGCGCGATGGCTGAGCCGGTCAGCACCAGGGCCGTCTTCGCTGGTACGTGGCTGAACGTTCTTGTCGGTGACAAACGGAGCCTTCGATTGGGCGCGGCATAGCGCGCTCGGCTTCCGCCCCTGGGCACACGGCGGCCACAAGAAAAGGGGTGGCCGCGGGTGGCGGCGGATGTGACGCAGGTTCAGGGCGCCGTGTCGCCTGAGGCGACCATCACGCACGCGGGACGCTTGAATATCTGGCCCCGGCATCCGGGAGACATTGCCCGGGAAGGCTTTAGGAGTTTCTAAGCCATCGGCCAGGCCGGCTGGGCCAGCTTTATCGCGAATATCGCGGTCACCCCCTGTGCGCGTATTCACTCTTCAAGGAGGCCGGTACCGGCAAAATGAGGCTTCCGGTACGCCGGCTTCCTCGAAGTATTCTCGATCTTTATCAGTAGCCATTAATGCAAGTAGTAAACACAGGCCACTTACTTATGTCACCGTCATCCATAGGAATCGGGCCGGGAGTTAGGCCGATTAAGATACCTTTAATGCAATGAACCGGGCATGGCCCGGGGCCGGGCGGGCGGGGCCGCCAGCCCGGGCGGCGGGACCGCCCAGCCGGCGGGACCGCCCAGCCGGCGGGACCGCCCAGCCGGCGGCCCTCGGCTGGCCTGGGCTGGCCTGGCATGGGCGGCGCCCGGCGGCAGGTGCTGCCGGTAAGGTCGTCGCGTGGCTGAGGGTCCCCGTGCGGCAGGCAGTGCTCCGGGGCCGAGGCCGACCGCGGCCGCCCTGGAGGCGGCCCGGGACGCCACGATCCCCGATGTCCTCGCCGCCGGGCTGCGCGTCGTGTTCGCGGGCATTAATCCCGGTCTGTACTCAGCAGCGACCGGTCATCATTTCGCCCGTCCGGGTAACCGTTTCTGGCCGGCCCTGCACCGGTCCGGGTTCACCCCGCGCCAGTTCCGGCCCGACGAGCAGGACCAGCTGCTGGCCCTGGGGCTCGGGATCACCAACGTGGCCCCCCGGGCCACGGCCCGGGCCGCCGAGCTGACCCCGGCCGAGCTGCGCGAGGGTGCCCTGGTGCTGCAGGAGAAGGTGGCCCGGCTGCGCCCGCAGTGGCTCGCCGTGCTCGGCGTGACCGTCTACCGGACCGCGTTCGGCCATCCCGGGGCGGTCGTGGGCCCCCAGGCCGCCACCGCCGGGCCCGCCCGGCTGTGGGTCCTGCCGAACCCCAGCGGGCTCAACGCCCACTGGACCCCGGCCGCCCTGGCCGGGGAGTTCGGCCGGCTCCGCGCCCAGGCCGGCGCGCCCGGCCCCCCGGGGGTGGCGCCCGGGTCCCAGTAGCAGCGGCCGGCTGGCGGCCGGACCCCGGCTTCATGATTCCCGCCGGCCGTGGGGCTGGCTAGACTTGCGCGTGATCACCGCGACCGCGCCCGTGGCCGCTTACCCACAGGGGGCCAACCATGACTGTCCGGCCGGACTTTGGGCCTGAATACGGCGACGAGGAGCGGCAGCGGTTCGAGGACGAGGCCCCGCCCGGGCCCACCGAGGCCGAGGAAGAGCGGGAGTTCCTCGAGCGCGAGCGCGAGGACGAAGAGGTCGAGTTCCTCGACCCGGAGAGCAACGAGGCGCACGCGGCGGGCAAGGTCTGCGAGCGGTGCGGGCAGGCCATCACCGCCGTGCAGGACGCACGCCGGCGGCCAGACGGCCAGTGGGTCCACGACGAGTGCCCGATTCTCCTGACCGGCGGGCCCTCGGCGCCCGGACCCGGGGCTCCCGCCCAGCCTTAGGGCGCGCTCCCGGCGGTCCCGGCTAACCCGGTGGCCGTGACCGGGCCGTGGACGTCCCAGCCCGGGCTGTTGACCCGCACCGATACGGGGGCGGTCACGCGGCCGCCGCAGTGAGCACAGGCCTGCACCAGCTCCAGTTCGTGATCGCCGTGCATCAGCGTGGCCGGCGGCTCGCCGGTGATCCACCGGTCGCCCCACGCCAGCAGGGCCTGGAGCACCGGCACGAGATCCCGGCCGGCCGGGGTCAGGCGGTACTCGGCGCGCGGTGGTGTGCTCTGGTACTCGCGGCGGTCCAGGATCCCGGCCTCGACGAGGCGGTGCAGCCGGGCCGCCAGCCGGTCGCGGGGCGCGCCCGTGTTCCGCGCGATCTCGTTGAACCGGCGGTTGCCGAAGGAGATCTCCCGGATCGCCAGCAGCGCCCACTTCTCGCCCACCACGTCGAGGGCCCGGGCGATCGAGCAGGGACGCCCCGGCAGTTCCGGCTGAGCCAGGCGCCCCGGCTGCGGGGTGCCCGCGGCAGTTGCTGTGGTATCCATGCTCCAAGGTTGCCATATCAAACCAACTATCGCTACTCTGCTGTCATGACAGTTGGAATCCCAAACCGTGGTATCGCCGGACGGGCCACCGCAAGCCCGGGGGCCGTGTTCACGGTGGTGGTGGCCGCGATCTTCATGTCCAACCTGGACCTGTTCATCGTGAATGTGGCGCTGCCCAGCATCGGGCGGGATTTCGGCGGCAGTTCGCTGGCCGGGCTGTCCTGGGTGCTCAACGCGTACGCGATCGTGTTCGCCGCCCTGCTCGTGCCCGCCGGGCGGCTCGGGGACAGGACCGGGCAGCGCCGCGTGTTCCTGGCCGGCATCGCGATTTTCACCCTGGCGTCAGCGGCGTGTGCCGCCTCCCCGGATCTCGCCGTCCTGGTCGCGGCGCGGGTCGTGCAGGCCGCGGGCGCGGCGGCGCTGATCCCGACCTCGCTCGCGCTGCTCCTGGCGGCCACGCCGGCGGACCGCAGGCCCGGGCGGGTGCGGGCCTGGGCCGCGATCGGCGGCGTCTCGGCTGCCCTCGGACCGGTGGCCGGGGGGCTGCTGGTCCAGCTTGACTGGCGCTGGGTGTTCCTGGTCAACCTCCCCGTGGGCGCGGCCGCGCTGGTGGCGGGGACCCGGGTGCTGCCGCACCCGCCCGCCCGCGACAGCGAGCCGCTGCCCGATCTCCTTGGCGTGGTCCTCCTCACCGCCGGAGTCGCCGGGCTAACCGGCGGCCTCGTGGAGGGGCCCTCCTGGGGCTGGTCCTCGGCCGGGGTCATCGCCCTGCTGGCCGGGGCGGCCGCCGCGATCGCCTGGTTCCTGTGGCGCTGCTCGCACCATGAGCGGCCGCTGGTCGAGCTGCATCTGCTGCGCATCCCGGCGTTCCGGTCAGCCAGCGCGGCGGTCTTCGTGTTCAGCATCGGGTTCGCCGCCATGCTGCTGTCCAACGTGCTGTGGTGCCAGATGGTCTGGCACTACTCGGCGCTGCGCACCGGCCTGGCCATCGCCCCCGGGCCGGCCATGGTCCCGGCCCTCGCGGTGGGGGCGGGCCCGCTGGCCCGGCGGATCGGTTCCGCGCCGGTCGCGGCGGCCGGCAACCTGCTGTTCGCCTCGGGGCTGCTGTGGCGGGTCTTCGCCGTCAGCGTCACCCCGCACTACGCCACGGAGATGCTGCCCAGCATGCTGCTGACCGGGATGGGGGTCGGCCTGACCCTGCCCACGCTGATGAGCGCGAGTACCACCGCGCTGCCTGCCGCCCGGTTCGGTACCGGGTCCGCCCTGGTGAACATGGGCCGCCAGGTCGCCTCCGCGCTCGGCGTGGCCGTGCTGGTCACCCTCATCGGGGCGCCTGCCACGGCCGCCGACGCGGTGCCCGCGTTCCGGCGCATCTGGCTGGTCACGGCGGCGGCCGCCGTGCTGGCCGCTGCGGTGGCCGCGTTCGTGCGCCGCCCGCCCCCCATCCCGCTCCCTTCAGCCACTCCAGCCCCATCTACCCCATCTGCGCACTCGGCAGCTCCGTGATCATGGGTTCACTGGGGCGCGCGCGCCAGTAAACCCATGATCACGATTGGCGGCTGCGCGAGCGGGAGTCAGCGGGCGCCCCGGGTGCCGCGGACGGACCGTTAGGGGGGCGTTAAGGTCGCGGGCGGGCGCGTTAAGGCTGTGTGAAGATCAGCTCCACCTCGCCCCGCGCGCGGTGAACTGGACCCGATGGACCGCAACCGCTCACCGCGCGGGCTGGCCGCCCACTTCGCGCTGCCCGCCGGCTTCACCGCGCTGCTGCTGACCGGGGCGCTGGCCGCCGGGCTGGGCGGGCGGCTCCCGGCCACCGGGGTGCTCATCCTGGCGGCGGCCGTGGTCCTGGTCATCTCCGCAGTGGCTGAGCCGCTGGTCGCGCCGGTACTCGGACTGATCGGCTGGCTGACCGTGGCTGGCTTCTCCCATCCGCCGTACGCCCAGCTGCGGATGACGGGCCCGGTCGCGGTGCGCGCCGCCGTGACCATGACCGTCTGCGTCCTGGCCGGCGCCGGGACCGGCGTGATGGTGCGCTGGCTGGCGTCGTGGTTCAGACTAGGGATTGTGCACGTCCATGGCGAGCGGCGCGAGGATGGCGAGGCGCCCCGGACCGGGCTCACCGCCCCGGCGGGCCAGGCCGGGCGGGCGGGCCTGCGCGGCCGCCGTCAGGCCGCCGGGATCGCGCTGCTGGTCGCCGGGCTGCCGCTGCTGACCCTGGTCCTGGCGGTCCTGCGCCCGCACCTCGACCTGGCCAACGACCTGCTGGTCTACCTCGTGGCCGTGGTCGCGGTGGCGATCGTGGGCGGGTTCTGGCCCGCCGTGCTCGCCGCGATCACCGCGAGCCTGCTGCTCAACTGGTATTTCACCCGCCCCCTGCACACGCTGACGATCGCCGAGCCACGCAACATGCTGGCCCTGCTGCTGTTCGTCACCGTCGCGGTGACCGTCAGCAGCGTGGTCCACCTGGCCGCACGGCGCCAGGTGCAGGCGGACCGCAGCTCCAGTGAGGCCGCCTCACTGCTGGAACTGGCCCAGACCGTGCTCGGCGGCGCCGACACGCCTACCGCCGTGCTGGCCCACCTGACCAGCGCCTGGGGTGGACGGGCCGAGCTGGCCGAAAGGGTCCGGGATCACTGGGTGAGCGTCGCGGTCAGCGGCATGGCGCCCCCCGGGGCGGTGGTCACCCGCGTCCCGGTCAGCGACACCGTGGCCATGCTCGTGGCCGGGCAGCCGCGCCCGCTCACGGCCCGGCTGCTGGACGGTTTCGCGGCCCAGGCCGGCGCGGCGCTGGACCGGGACCGGCTGCGGACCCAGGCCGCCCAGGCCGAGGCGCTGGCCGAGGGCAACCGGATGCGCACCGCACTGCTCGCCGCGGTCAGCCACGACCTGCGCACCCCGCTGGCCTCGATCAAGGCCAGCGTCAGCACGCTGCGGCAGACCGACGTGGAGTGGACGGCGGCCGACGAGGCGGCGCTGCTCGCGACCATCGAGGACGGCGCCGACCGGCTCGACGCGCTGATCGGGAATCTGCTGGACATGAGCAGGCTGGCTACCGGGTCCCTGCAGCCGTTCCTGCGGCCCACCTCGGTCGAGGAGGCCGCGCCGGCCGCCCTGCTCGGGCTGGCCCCGGCCAGCAGCGTGCGGATCGCGGTGCCCGACGATCTCCCGCTGGTGCGCACCGATCCCGTGCTGCTGGAACGGGTGCTGGCCAACCTGTTCGCCAACGCGCTGGCCCATTCCCCGCAGGGGCAGCCGCCGGAGCTGCGCGCCTGCCCGGCCGGCGGGAGCGTGCGCCTGGAGGTCATCGACCACGGACCGGGCGTCCCGGACGAGTTCAAGCTGCGCATGTTCGAGCCGTTCGAGCGGCTCGGTGACCGCGCCACAGGCAACGGGGTCGGCCTCGGCCTCGCCGTGGCCAGGGGCTTCCTGGAGGCGATGGGCGGTACGATCCACGCGGCGGACACCCCCGGCGGCGGCCTGACCGTCCAGGTCAGCCTGCCGGTGGCGGCCGCCCCGGCCGCGTCCGCCGCGCCCGCCGCGGAACAGTGAACCCGGAAGCAGTGAGCCCCGAGCCGTTGAGCCCCGAGCCGTTGAGCACCGAGCCGTTGAGCACCGAGCCGTTGAGCACCGGGCCGTGACCACCCGGCCGGAGCGCAGGAGATGACCAGGGTCCTCGTCATCGACGACGAGGAGCCGATCCTGCGCGCCCTGCGGATCAATCTCACCGCCCGCAAGTATGAGGTCACGACCGCGGCGGACGGCGCGTCCGGGCTGGCCGCGATGGCCCGGGAGCGCCCGGATGTGCTGATCCTCGACCTGGGCCTGCCCGACATGGATGGCACCGAGGTGATCCGGGGCGTGCGCGGCTGGACGTCCACGCCGATCATCGTGCTGTCGGCGTGGGGCCAGGAGGCCCAGAAGGTGGCGGCGCTGGACGCCGGCGCGGACGACTACGTCACCAAGCCGTTCGGCATGAACGAGCTGCTGGCCAGGCTCCGTGCCGCGGTCCGCCGGGCGACCCCGGCCCCGGACGAGCCGGTCAGGGTGACCCCGGATTTCACCGTGGACCTGGCGGCGAAGCGCGTGGTCCGGGGGGGCGGCGACGTCCGGCTGACCCCGACCGAGTGGTCACTGCTGGAAATTCTTGTCCGCAACGAAAACCGTCTCGTCACCCAGAAGCAGTTGCTGCAGGAGGTGTGGGGACCGCAGTACCAGACCGAGGCGAACTACCTTCGCGTCCACGTCGCTCACCTGCGGCGCAAGCTGGAACCCGACCCGTCCCGGCCGCGCTACCTGCTCACCGAGCCGGGCATGGGCTACCGCTTCAGTTGCTAGCCCCGCTGGCCCGGGGGCCCGGGGGCCGGGCTAATCCGGGCCGGGCTGGAGCTGGTAGCTGGGGTTGTAGATGGTCCGCTCGTCCTTGACCTGGGCGACCCGCCCGTGCACCGTGATCCGCCGCCCGGGCCGGATGCCCGGGATGTCGCGGCGGCCCAGCCAGATCAGGGTCACGCTGGCCGTGCCGTCCCAGAGGTCCGCCTCCATCGTGAGGCTGGTGCCCCGCGGGCGGAGGGTGACGGTGCGCAGCGTTCCCGCCACATCCACGTAGTCGTGTACGGCGGTATCGGCGATCGGGGTGGCCCCCTCGTCCCGGCATTCGGCTTGGAGGTCGGCGGCATGCAGCGCATCGGGGTCAGCGGTCAGCTTCACCAGCGGCGGCATCGCGTCCGCCCCGGCCCCCGGCGGCGGGGCGACGGCGGCCGGCAGCTGGGCGCCCGCCGGGTAGCGGTGGGCCGCGGAGCGCAGCTGGTAGGGGACGCTGGCGACCACCACGCCCGGCAGGAGCAGCAGCCGGGACTTGAGCCGGAGCGCGCTGTGGTTGTGCAGCAGCTGCTCCCACCAGTGCCCCAGCACGTACTCGGGCACGTACACGGTGACGATGTCGCGGGGGCTCTCCCGGCGCAGCCGCTTGACGTAGGCCATCACCGGGCGGGTGATCTCCCGGTAGGGGGAGGCGACCACGGTCAGCGGGACCGGGATGTTGGCCCGTTCCCATTCGTCCTTGAGCCGCAGCGTCTCCGCCTCGTCCACCTCCACCGTGACCGCCTCGAGGTGGCTCGGCTGGGTGGCCCGGGCGTAGGCCAGCGCCCGCAGGGTCGGCAGGTGCAGCTTGGACACCAGGACGATGGAGCGGTTGCGGGCCGGCAGGGTGACGGTGAGATCCTCGGGCGGGGTCAGCTCGACCGCGACCTTGTCGTAGTGCCGGTGGATGCCGCGCATGGTGAGCCAGATGACCGGCATGGCCACCACCACGATCCAGGCCCCGCTGGCGAACTTGCTGATCAGCACGATGACCAGCACGACCGCGGTGAAGCACGCGCCGATCGTGTTGATCGTCCGCGACCGGATCATGCGCCGGCGCACGCCCTTGTCGGACTGGTCGCGCAGCAGCCGGTTCCAGTGCCGGATCATCCCCGTCTGGCTGCACACGAACGACACGAACACGCCGATGATGTAGAGCTGGATCAGCCGGGTCGGGGAGGCCTGGAACACCACGATCAGCAGGACCGCGAACCCGGCCAGCAGCAGGATGCCGTTGGAGTAGGCCAGCCGGTCGCCGCGGTTGTGCAGCTGCCGCGGCATGTTCCCGTCCCGGGACAGGATCGAGGCCAGCACCGGGAAGCCGTTGAACGCGGTGTTCGCGGCCAGCACCAGGATCAGCGCGGTGAAGAGCTGCAGGACGTAGAACAGCGGCGAGGTGTCGCCGAACACGGCCCGGCCCACCTGGGCGATGACCGTGCGCTGGGTCGCGCCGCGCGGCATGCCGACCAGGTCCTGGGCCGGGGCGTAATGCACGTGGCTGGCCAGGGCCAGCGCCGTGACGCCGGCGAACATCGCGACCGCGACCAGGCCGAGCATGAGCAGTGTGGTGGCGGCGTTCTTGCTCTTGGGCTTGCGGAAGGCCGGCACCCCGTTGCTGATCGCCTCGACCCCGGTCAGCGCGGTGCAGCCGGAGGAGAACGCGCGCAGCAGCAGGAAGATCAGGGCGACCCCGGTGAACTCGCGGCTGGTCTTGATCCGGTAGGACGCGCTGTCGGACTCCAGATGATGGCCGAGCCCCAGCCGGGTGAAACCCCAGATGATCAGCAGGGTGACCACGGCGATGAAGCAGTAGGTGGGGATCGCGAACGCGGTGCCCGACTCGCGGACCCCGCGCAGGTTCATCACCGCGATGACCGCCACGACGAGCACGGCGATGAGGGTGACGCGCGAGTCCAGGACCGGGAACGCCGACGCCAGGTTCGCCACCCCGGCCGAGACCGACACCGCCACGGTCAGCGTGTAGTCGACCATCAGCGCGCTGGCCACCACCAGGCCCACCGGGGGTCCGAGGTTGGTGGTGGCCACCTCGTAGTCCCCGCCGCCGGACGGGTAGGCGTGCACGTTCTGCCGGTACGAGGCGACCACGACCAGCATGAGGACGCCCACCGCGAGCGCGATGTAGGGGGTGTAGTGGAAGAACGCGATGCCGCCGACCGACAAGACGATCAGGATCTCCTCGGTCGCGTAGGCGACGGAGGACAGTGCGTCACTGGCGAACACCGGCAGCGCGATCCGCTTGGGGAGCAGGGTGTGACCGAGCCGGTCACTGCGTACCGGGCGGCCCAGCAGCAGGCGCTTGACGACCCCGAACATCATGGCCACGACCGCGATGGTAAGCCGGCGGCGGACTGTGCGCTAGCCAGCGCCGTCCCGGCGGCCAGCCGGGGCTCCCGCGGGATCGTTCAGGCGGCCCTCAGTTACTGAACGGGATGTTGTGGCCGGTGATGTGGACCAGGGCACCCTGGGACGTGAGCGTGACGCTCTGCAGCGTCATGCCCATGGGCAGGTTGGGCAGCGGGATCGTGAAGTCGCCCAGGCCGCCCAGGAGGGAGGTCGGGAGCCCGCCCGCCGAGATGAGCCTGACGTGGATCTTGCCACCCGACTCGGTCACCCGGGCCACCCCGCTGCCGGAGAAGATGCCGGCCACGTTCGCGGTGATCTTCGCCTCGTCGTCGCTGATCCTGGCGATCTTCAGGTCGGCTACGCCGGCGGCGCTGGACCCGGCCTTGGCCAGGTTGCCGAACGTGATCAGGCCGGTGCCGTCGATGGCGGACACGGTGCCGCTGGTGAAGCCGGAGTTGAGCCTGATGTTACTGAGTGTCGCGTTGATGTCATCGATCGTCACGGGGCCGGCCTTCTCGCCGTTGGCCGTGATGTGGACGTCCTTGAAGTCGCGGGCGGCCACCTGGGTGAGGAACGGGAAGCCCTGGATCGACACGTCGGGCTTGCTGCTGAAGCCCTGCTTCTGGATCTGGGTGGCGAACTGGCTGTCCGCATAGCGGACGGCCACCCGGTCGACGACGACGAACAGGCCGGCCAGCACCACCACGATGATGAGCAGGATCATTGGCCAGCGGCGGCGGCGCCGCCGGGGCGTGCGCGTGTCCCGCCCCCCGGGCTCGCTGATGAGGCCGCCATAACCGTCGTTCCCGTGCTGGATCGGCAGGCGCTGCGTCGGGTATTCGCTCACGGAAGCCGCCAGGTGCTCGTGTCCCGGCCCGGTGCCAGGCAGCGTTTCGCAAATGTTATGACATGACCGCCCGGGACGCAGGCGCCGCGGAACCGCGGCCTGCCCGCGACGGGCTATACCTGCCGCTATCCTCCCTGGCCGCAGGCGTCTTATCCAGCTTTCTGGGAATCGGATTATCCCAGCTGGGATACATTTACGGCCTCCAGGCACGATGTCCACGGCCCGCCGGATGGCCAGCGGCCCCCGGAGCAGGGGAGCCTGCGCACGTCCGGGCCGGACATGCAGCGCATGGCGAGGACCAGCACGCCGTCCGTCCCGCCCGCCGCGAGGACCGGGATGACGTTCGGGTGGCCCGCTGCGAGGACCGGGATGACGTTCGGGTGGCCCGCTGCGCGGAAAGTCTTCGTTCCGGGCATTTAAGACATATGTATACCGCCTAAAACCGGGCAAAGACTGTGAAACCCTCACAGGCCGGATGCGGAGGGCCGCTATATTACCTCGGGTTGAATCGCCATACACTAGGCCAATGAACGACCGTCTCGTGTCGCCGCCGGACGCCCCGGTGCTTGTGGTGAAGACCCAGGGATCCGACCAGACGCTGCGTGCTGGCTCGCACTACCGGGTCGGCCGTGACCCTCAGTCCGACATCGTGATCAACGACTCCCGCGTCTCCTGGCGGCACGCCGTGCTCCGGGTCGACCGTGACGCCTGGATCCTCGAGGACTCCGGCAGTACCAACGGGACCTTCCTCGGTACCCGGCGCATCGGCAAGGTTGAGATCGGCCAGAGCTGCATCCTGCGCCTCGGTCATCCCGATGACGGGCCGGTGATGATGTGCTCGGTGAACCGGCCCGCGGCCGGGGGCGCCGGGAGCACCGCCCTGAATACCGGGATGAGCAGTGTGGACCGCCGCCCGACCTCGGTGAGGCGCGCGCCCACCCGGCTGCTGCGCATCGGCCGGGCCCCGGAGAACGACCTGGTGGTCCCCGACCTCAGCGTGTCCCGCGTGCACGCGGAGCTGCGCAACCTCGGCGGCCGGTACGAGATCGCCGACCTGGGCAGCCACAACGGCACGTTCGTGAACGGCCAGCGGATCACGAGTCCCACCACGGTGACCGAGCAGGACCTGATCGGTATCGGCCGTGCCACCTTCCGCCTCTTCGGCGATGAGCTCCGCGAGTTCATCGACGAGGGCGATGTCACGTTCGTGGCCCAGGACCTCACGGTGCGCCTGTCCAGCGGCAAGGTGCTGCTCGACCACGTGAGCTTCCCGATCCCCGAGAGATCCCTGGTCGGGGTCATCGGCCCGAGCGGCGCCGGCAAGTCAACCCTGCTCGGCGCGCTGACCGGGACGCGCCCCGCGACCGAGGGCGCCGTCCTGTACGACAACCGCGACCTGTATACCCACTACGCCGAGCTGCGGCACCGGATCGGCCTGGTCCCGCAGGACAACATCCTGCACGACCAGCTCAAGCCGAAACGCGCGCTCCGTTACGCCGCCGAGCTGCGGTTTCCCGGCGACACATCCGGGCCGGAACGTGAGCGCCGGGTGGATGAGGTCATCGACGAGCTCGCGCTCACCGCGCACTGCGGGACCCGGACCGGGGCCATGTCCGGCGGGCAGCAGAAGCGGGTCAACGTGGCACTCGAGCTGCTGACCAAGCCGTCACTGCTGTTCCTGGACGAGCCCACCTCCGGCCTGGACCCCGGGCTGGACAAGTCCGTGATGGAACTGATGAGCGGCCTGGCCAAGGACGGCCGGACCGTCATCATCGTCACGCACAGCGTGGCCAACCTCGGCGTATGCGACCGCCTGCTCGTGCTGGTCCCGGGCGGGCGCGTGGCCTTCTACGGCCCGCCCGCCGAGGGGCTGCGCTACTTCGGCAAGACGGACTGGGCCGAGGTCTTCCAGGCTTTCGACGCCGAGCCGGACCGGGACTGGGCCGGGGACTTCAGGCGGTCGCCGTGCTACGCCGAGTACGTGGCTGGCGGGCTGGCCCATCAGATCCCGGAGACCGACCGGCAGTCGCCGGGCCGGCCGCCCGCGCCACGCGGCCCGCTGGCGCAGATCTCCACGCTGTGCCGGCGCTACCTGGCTGTCATCGCCTCCGATCGCAGCTACCTGGCCGTGCTGGCAATCATGCCGATCGTGATCGGGCTGCTGCTGCGGGCCGTCCCGGCGCCCGAGGGCCTGGCCGGCAAGCCGGGGACCAACGGCGACGCCGAGTCCCTGCTGCTGGTGCTGATCATCGGGGCCTGTTTCATCGGGGCGGCCAACTCGGTACGCGAGCTCGTCAAGGAGCGGTCCATCTACGCCCGGGAACGGGCCGCCGGGCTCTCGTCCGGCACCTACCTGCTCTCCAAGATCATCGTTCTGGGGTTCATCAGCGGGATCCAGGCGCTGCTTCTCGTGGTCCTGGGCTTGTTCGGGCGGCAGATGCCCGCCCATGGCTCCCTGCTGAAGTCGCTGCCGCTGGTGGAGATAGTCCTCGCGATCGTGGTGCTGTCGCTCGCCTCGATGGCCCTGGGGCTGCTGATTTCCTCGATCGTGAGCACATCCGAGAAGGCCATGCCGCTGCTGGTGATGCTGGCCATCGCGCAGGTCATCCTGTCCGGCGGGGTGCTGCCGCTCAACGGGAAGATCGGGCTGAACCAGCTGTCCTGGATCGCGCCGTCCCGGTGGGGGTTCGCGTCCACCGCCTCCACGGTCAAACTGAACGTGATCTCGCCCCCGGTCAGCGGGCTCCCCGACCCGGTCTGGGATCACAAACCAGCCGTCTGGCTGATGGACATGGGGTTGATGGTGCTGCTCTCCCTGGTGTTCACCCTCGTCGCCTGGCGTCGCCTGGTCGGGCTCAGCCCGGGCCGGAAGCGGCGCTGAGAAGGTCCCGCGGCGCTGTGGCTGCCGGCCCGGGTGAAACGATCGTCAGGTGACGACGCCCGAGCCGATCCCCCAGCCACCGGGGCCGGCTGCCCCCGGCGGGCGGCCCGGCCCGGGGCTCGCCCCGGCCCAGGCTGGTGGCGCCGTCCCTCCAGGCGGCGGGCCGGCTGGTGCCGGGCCTGATGGTGCCGGGCCGGATGGCGCCGTGCGGGCTGGTGCCGGGCCTGATGGTGCCGGGCCGGGGTCGGGCACCCCGGTGGTCGTCGAGGATTACCCGGCCCGCAGGATCCGCCGCCCGGGTGACCTGCTGCGCTGCGCGGCCGCCTGGTTCGGGATAGCCGTCCTGGTCGCGGCGGGCCTGCTGGCCAAGGCCACCACCAACGGCGTGGAGACCGACGTCGTGCACGCGAGCCGCCGGCTGCCGGGCGAGGTGGTGTCCACGCTCCGCGTCCTGGCCATCCTGGTCCTGGTGCTGCTGCCAGTGGCCCTCGCGGTCCGGCAGCTGGTCCGCCGCCAGGCCCAGCGGCTGGCCGAGGCGGTGGTCACCGGCGTGGCCACGGCCGTCGTGGTTGGCCTGGCCGGGCTCGCTCTGCGCAGCGGCATCGGTGACCAGCTCTACCGGGCGATCGCCATGTCCTCAGCGGGCGCTAGACACTTTGCCCTGCTCGACGGCTACCTGGCCGGGCTGGTGGCCTACACCACGATCATCGACCTGAGCGGGCGGCCCCGCTGGCGCAACGCGCTGTGGCTGACGCTCGGGGTGTACGCGGTGGCGAGCCTGGCCACCTTGCGGACCACCGTGCTCTCGGTGCTCATCACGCTCCTGCTGGGCCGGGCGATCGGGCTCGCGGTGCGCTACGCCGCGGGTTCGATGTCCCAGCGGCCCACTGCCCAGGCGATCGCGGCCGCTCTCGCCTCGGCGAGCGTGGCAGTGACGGAACTGCGCCGGGAGGACGCGGCAGGTCCAGCGTCGCGGCGCTACGCCGCGGTCATCCGGGGCGGCGAGCGGCTCGACGTCCAGGTGTTCGACCGTGACCAGCAGGCGGCGGGAGCGCTCTACCGCGTGTACCGGCTGATCCGGCTGCGCGGGCAGGTCTCCCGGCGGACGCCGCTCACCACCGACCGGGCTGCGGAGTGGACGGCGCTGCTCACGTACGCGGTGGAGGACGCCGGGGTGCCCACCCCCCGGCTGCGTGCCCTGCTGCGGGTCGGCCCGGAAGCTCTCGCGCTGGCCACCGAGGAGCACGGCGGGACCGCCCTGGCCGACCTGGCCGGGACGCTCACCGATACGCAGCTGGAATCGGTGTGGGACTCGGTGGACCGGCTGCACGTCCACCGGGTCGCGCACCGCTCGCTGACCGCCGACCGGATCCTTCTCGACGATGATGGCCAGGTCGTCCTGCTCGACCCGGGAGGCGGCGACGTGGCCGCCAGCGATCTCCAGCTCCGGCTGGACCTGTGCCAGCTGCTCGCCGAGCTGGCCGCGCTGGTCGGGCCGGGCCGCGCCGCCGACCTGGCGCTCCGCAAGCTCGGGCCGTCCGGGGTGGTAACCCTGGTCCCGCTCTTGCAGCCGGTGGCGCTGGCCCGCTCCACCAGGTCCGCGCTGCGCCGGGACAAGGACGTGCTGCCTGCCCTCCGCAAGCGGCTGCTGGCTGCCGCGCCCCAGGACGCAGCCGAGGTCCCGCCCGTACAGCTGGAGCGCGTCAGGCTCCGCACCCTGGTCACGCTGGTGGCCACGATCCTCGCGGGCTACCTGCTGATCGTCCAGCTGGGGCGGGTCAACTTCGCGACGCTGTTCCGCCAGGCCAGCCCGCTGTGGATCCTGGCCGGCCTGGGCCTGTCGGTGCTGACCTACGTCGCCGCCGCATGGTCGCTGTCGGGGTTCGTGACGGAGCCGCTGAACTTCATCCGGACCATGCTGGCCCAGGTGGCAGGGTCGTTTGTCACCCTGGTGACGCCCGCCGCGGTCGGCGGTGCCGCGCTCAACGTCCGCTACCTCCAGCGCAACAAGGTCCCGCCAGCGGTGGCGGCCGCCAGCGTCGGGGTCGCGCAGGTGGTGGCGTTCGTCCTGCACATCACGCTGCTGGTCGTCTTCGTGGCCATCACCGGCGCACGCAGCCATTCGCTGCGCCCGCCCACCTGGGTCTACTTCGTGATAGCCGGGCTCGTCGTGGCGGCGCTCGCGGTGGCGGCGGTACCGCGCGGCCGGCAGCTGCTGCGCGCCCGGCTCGCCCCGACCCTGGGCCAGGTGCTGCCCCGCCTGCTCGAGGTCCTCCAGCAGCCGCGCAAACTGGCCGAGGGCATCGGCGGGGCGCTCATGCTCACCGCCTGCTACATCCTGTGCCTGGACGCCTGCGTGCGCGCGTTCGGCGGCTCCCTCACGCTCACCAGCGCCGCCGTGGTCTACCTGACCGGAAGCGCCCTGGGCTCGGTGGTGCCCACGCCCGGCGGGCTCGGGGCGGTCGAGGCCGCGCTGGCGGCCGGGCTCACGGCGGCCGGGATGGCGGCGGCCACCGCGGTCAGCGCGGTGCTGCTGTTCCGGCTGCTCACGTTCTGGCTGCCCGTCCCGGTGGGCTGGGCCGCCTTCACCTACCTGCGGCGGCGCCAGGCCCTCTGAGCGCGGGCCGGCGGCTGGGCGGGTGCCATTCGGCTACCGCCATGTGACTTTAGTCCCTCGTGCCCCGGCGCTGCACGGTGGCTCACTTAGGGGCATGTTCGCGAGCCACGAGGTCGAGCTGAGCATGAGCTTCGCCCGGGCCCGGGCGAGGCTGGCCCTGCTCGGCAGGGAGGGGTGGCTGAGCGGGCCGTCGGCGAGGGCGTATGCCGAGGGGCTGGACGGCCTCATCCGGGTCGGCCCCTTCGGGGCGGTGCTCGGCGCATCCAAGCTGGTCCGGGTACAACTGCTGGAGCCGGTGCCGCGGCAGGACACCGTGGTGCTCCCGCTGCGCTGGGAGGCTACCGGGGCGGCCGGGCGGCTGTTCCCCGTCCTGGACGCCAACCTGGTGCTGACACCCGGCAGCGCGGATCGCAGCACGCTGGCGCTGACCGGTGCGTACCGCCCCCCGCTGGGCGGGGTGGGGGCGGTCCTCGACCGTGCTCTGCTCAACCGGGCGGCCGCCGCGACAATCAGGTCACTGGTGTGCCAGGCCGCGGACTGCCTGGCCGCCGATGAGGCGGCACCGGGGCTCGCCTCCGCACGGGAGCCCGCCCGGCCTGAGCCCGCCCGCTGGCAGGCGGAACCGGAGGCCTCCGCCTGACCGTGACCTGAGGTGCGGGCCAGCCGTTGGCTGACGTGCGGCCGGGCCGTGTCCGGGTGGGCGGTGCTGCGCCCGCGGACGGGCTTGCCTAGGATCGCTCACCATGACGGGGCTGCTCGGTGCACTGCGGGGATTGCTGCACCGCGCCGGGATATCACTGAACATCCTCGTGGTCGCGGTGGTGACGGTGGCTGCGGTCAGCATCGGGCCTGCTTACTACGCCGCGGCTCAGTCATCCGTCGTCCAGGACACCCTGGCCGCCGCGCCCGCCGCAGGCCGCGGCCTGGAGGTGACGCAGTCCGGCCCGGTCAACGCCGTGAGCCAGCTGGTCCAGCAGGTCCAGGGACTGCTGGCCCAGTACCTCGGCGGCCAGGCCAACCTGGCCCGGCTGTTCGGGCCGCCGGTGACGGCCGCGGAGACCACGGTGCAGGCCGCCGGCCAGACCGTGCCCCTGGTCTACCGGGCCGGCGTCTGCGCCCATCTGCGCTTCACCTCCGGCCACTGCCCCCGCCTGCCGCGCCAGGTGGCGGTGAGCCAATCGCTGGCCTTCCTCCTGCACTGGCGCACCGGCCAGCGCATTGCCGTGCCCACCTGGGGTCATCTCGTGATCGCTGGCCAGTACCAGGTCACCGTGACCGCCGCCAGCACCCGGTACTGGTTTGACGCTTCCAGCCGCTACTTCCCCTACGAGACGGGGTACGGGCCGAGCCGGCCCGGCAACCCGTACGACGCGATGTTCACCCCGCTGGTCACGATGGCCGTGGTTCCGGGCAGCGTCCAGGGCACCGACTACGCCGACTTCTCGCTCAATCCCGCCCATGTCACCGGGCCCGACGTGGCACTGGTGCAAACCGCGGTCACCAGGCTCATCCTGAACCAGTCGCTGACCAATGGGGGCGCGACCACGACGACATCGCTGCCGGCCACCCTCGGCACGGTCCGGGCCAGCTGGCGGTCGATCGAGGTTCCGGTGGTCCTGATCACCGCACAGCTGCTGCTGCTGGCCTGGCTGCTGCTGTTCCTGATCGTCGCAGACGCCGCCGAGGCCCGGGGCCCTGAGGTGGCGCTGGCCAAGATGCGCGGCCGCGGCCGGTGGAGGACCCTCACGTTCGGCCTGGCCGAGCCGGTCCTCCTGCTCGCCGTGGCGCTGCCGCTCGGCGTGCTGGCTGGCTGGGTCATCACGGCCGGCCTCGGCCACATCCTGTTCCGCCCGGGCACTCCGGTCGGGCTGCCCGTCACGTGCTGGCTGGCGGCCGCGGTGGCGACGGCCGGCGGCCTGGTCGCGGTGGCGGCCACGGCCCGCAGGACACTGAGCCGGTCGGTGGTGGGGCAGTGGCAGCGGGCCAGCCGGAATGCGGCGCAGCGGGGCTGGGTGCTGGACGCCATCCTCATCACCGCGGCTGTGGCAGGACTCATCGAGCTGCTGGTCAGCGGCCAGATCGGCTCGGCCCGCCGGGGCGTCCTCGGCCTGCTGCTGCCCGGGCTGCTCGGCATTGCCGTCGCGGTGGCCGCATCCCGGCTGCTGATCATCGCGTGCCGGGCCGGGTTCGGGACAACCCGCCGCAGCGGCCGGATCGGCCCGTTCCTCGCCCTCCGGCATGTCGCGCGCCGGCCCGGCGGGATGCGGACCACGATCGTGCTCGCCACCGCGTTCGCCCTGGCCGGATTCGCCGCCGGGATCTGGTCGGTCAGCGTGGCCAACGTCAGGGCCGTGGCCGACGCCCGGGTCGGCGCGGATACGGTGCTCTCCGTCGTCCCGCCCGCCGGCCGTGACCTGGGCACGATCGTGGACCGGATCGATCCCGGCGGCCAGCGGGCCATGGCCGTGGACGAGTACGTCAACCTGTCCGGCAGCAGCGCCGGGCAGGTCCTGATGGGCGTCGACCCGCAGCGGTTCGCGCGCATCGCGGCCTGGCGGCCGGGCTGGGCTGCGGGGCGGCCGCTCAGCTCGCTCACATCCGCGCTGGACCCGCCTGCCCCTCCGCCGGTCGTGCTGCGCGGGAGCCAGGTGCGGGTCAGGTTCGACGCCCGCGCGGTCAGCCCCGCGGGCGGAAGCCTGGTCCTCAGCGTCTACGAGCAGGGTGTGCAGGCGGTCGGCCAGACTCCGGTCTACCTGGGCCCGGTGAGCGGCTCACGCTCGGCCACCGCCGAGCTGACCGGCTGCCCGTGCCTGCTGGCCAACATCACCGTGTTCGCCCCGACACCCTCGGGCAACGTGATCAGCCCGACCGCGGTCACCGGATCTATCACCGTCACCAGCATCGACGTCCGGGCTGGCCATGGCCGGTGGACGCCAGTCAGCGCCGGGCTGAGCTCACCTGGCCGCTGGCGCCCCGGCGGCAGCCAGCCCGGCACGTCCGTCCGCCCGGGTCCGGGCGGCCTGGTCTGGTCGTTCAAATCCCTCCCCGGGGTGAATCCCACCGCGATCGTGGTGGACCGGCCCTACCCGCTGCCCGCCCTGGCCGCGCACGGCGTGCTGCCGGGCGGCGCGCACGGGGCGGAGGTCGCCGGCCTGGACAACAGCCCGTTGTTCGTCCGCCCGGTGGCCACGGCCGCCGCCATCCCGGGTGCGCCGTCCAACGGGGTCGTCGTCGACCGTGTCTTCGCGGAGCGGGCCGCGGGCGGCACGCCCGCCTACGCCAGTCAGCAGGTGTGGCTGGCCCCTGGAGCCCTGGCGCGGGTGCGGCCGGCGTTGCTCGCGGCTGGGGTGAGGATCATCGGGGACGTCAGCGCCGCATCGGTGCGGGCGCAGCTGATCCGGCAGGGACCGTCGCTGGCCACCGTGCTGTTCCTGGCCGACGCGGCGGCCGCGGCCGCGCTGGCCGCAGGGGCCGCCATCACCGGCCTGTACGCGTCGGGACGCAGGCGAAGGCATGAGTACGCCGCGCTTCTCGCCAGCCGTGTCCCGCGGCGCTCGATCCGGGTGTCGCTGCTGGCCGAGCAGGCCATCGTGCTCGGGTTCGGCGTGGTCATCGGGCTGGCCGCCGGTCTCGCGGCCACGCTGCTGGCGGTCCGCAGCGTGCCCGAGTTCATCAGCCAGCCGCCCGCGCCCCCGCTGGATTACCTGCCCTCCGCCGCTGACCTGGCCCTCCTGGTCGGGGCCGCGCTGGTCGTGCTGGTGCTCGCGGCGGTCACCGCCAGCCTGCTGCTGGTCCGGTCCGTCCAGCCCGATCTGCTGCGGGAGGCCGAGCCGTGACAGCTCCCGCACCCGGCGGCCCCTCGCCGGCCGCGCAGCCACCGGCGGGCCAGGTTCCAGCGGGCCAGCCATCTGCGGCCCAGCCACCTGCGGCCCGGCCGCTCGCCGTCCGCTGCGACAACCTGGTGCACGTCTACGGGACCCCGGGCTCCGAGGTGGCCGCGCTGCGCGGGGTGGACCTGACCGTGCGGCCAGGGGAGATGGTCGCGCTCCTGGGCCCGTCCGGCGCGGGCAAGACGACCCTGCTCTGGCACCTGGCCGGGCTGCTGCGGCCGACCGCAGGACGGGTGGAGGTCAACGGCCGCCGGCTCACCGAGCTCGGCGCCGGAGCGCTGGCCGGGTTCCGCGTGGCCGAGGTGGGGCTGCTGCTGCAGAACCCGGGCAGCAACCTGCTTCCCTACCAGAGCGCCCTCGGCAATCTGCTGTTTGTCCAGGCGCCGGCCCGGCGGAGCGCCGCGGCCCGGCGCAGGCGGGCCACGGAACTGCTGGACCGGGTGGGCCTGTCCGGGGTGGCGCACCGGCGGGCCTGGCTGTCCGGCGGCGAGCAGCAGCGGCTCGCCCTGGCCGTCGCGCTGGCGAACGAGCCCGGGCTGCTGCTGGCCGATGAACCGACCACCCAGCTCGACCCGGTCTCGGCCGCGGCGGTGATCGAGCTGATCCGCGACGCGAACACCAGCCTGGGCACGACGGTGGTCGCGGTAACCCACGACCCGGCCGTGGCCGCCGCACTGGGCCGCACCATCACGATCCGGGACGGCCGGGTCGGCGCGGAAGGCCTGGACGGGCGGGAGTACGTGGTGGTCGGCCGGGACGGGACCCTCCAGCTGCCGACCGAGCTCACGGACCTTTTCCCGCCCGGATCGCTGGCCCGGGCGGAGCGCCACGAGCACGGCGTGCTGCTGCACCAGGTGGATCCTCGCGACCTCGGGGACTCCGGCCAGGACCGGGACCCCGGCGGGGACCCCGGCCCCGTTGGCCCGGGGGGCCATCCTGGCCCGGGAGCGATCCGGTGAGCGTCCTCGAGGCGCGGGGCCTGCGCTACGCGATCGGCGGCCGACTGCTCCTGGCCGACTTCGACCTCACGGTCGGCCCGGGGGAGCGGGTGGCCGTGGTCGGGCCATCCGGCTCGGGCAAGACCAGCCTGCTCATGCTGCTGGCCGGGCTGGCCGCACCCGGGGCCGGCCAGGTGCTGATGGACGGGGAGCCCGTCGTGGCGGGACAGGTGCCACCGGGCGTGGCCACCGTGCTCCAGGGCCACGGACTGGTATCGCTGCTCACCGCTGCGGAGAACATCGAGATCGCTCTCTTCGCCACAGGCATCCCGCCCGCCCAGGCCGCCGCGGCGGCCCAGGAGGCGCTCACGTCGCTGGGCCTGGCCGAGCACGCCGGGCAGCTGGCGGACGAGCTGTCAGGGGGACAGCAGCAGCGGGTGGCGGTCGCCCGGGCCCTGGCCACCAGGCCTGCCGTGCTCATCGCGGACGAGCCGACCGCCGAGCAGGACAGTGCCTCACGGGAGCTGGTGCTCAGCCAGATGCTGGGGCCCGCGGCTGCCGGGACCCTGCTGGCCCGCGGGGACGCGCCCCGGGAAACGCCCGCGAGATCGCTGATCCTGGCCACCCACGACCCGGAAGTCGCGCAGCGCTGCGACCGTGTGGTGGACCTCGCTGACCTGCGCCCGGATCGTCTCGATCCGTCCGGCTTGGCCGCTGGATGACGTCCCATAAACCAGAGCTTTACCTCTGCCTGGTTTCTTCTTTACCATCGCGCGTCGTACCGTCACGGGAACCCCAGCAGCGGTTCTGAGTCCCGGCAACGACATTGCCCACCCAGGTCACTGCGCCCCGCTATCACGCAGGAGGAGCTACATGTTACGGAGATGGTGCATCCCGCTCGCTGGCCTGGGCGTCGTGCTCGGGTCGGTGGCGGCGGCCGGGACGGCCTCCGCAGCACCTGCCGCACAGCACGCAACTCACCTGATCAGGCCGGCCATCCAGCTCATCCGCCCGGGCGGCCACGGCACCAGACCTCTCGTCGCGCACGGCGGCCCGGCGAACGCGGCGTCGAGTACCAACTGGTCTGGCTACGCCGCGGCCAGCGGCACCTACACGAGCGTGTCCGCCAGCTGGGTGGAGCCGACCGGCACCTGCAGCGGCACGGCCAAGTACTCCAGCTTCTGGGTCGGCCTCGACGGCTACAACAGCAGCACCGTCGAGCAGACCGGCAGCGAGGTGGACTGCTCAGGGAGCACGCCCGAGTACTACTCCTGGTACGAGATGTATCCGGCTTACCCGGTTAACTTCAGTAACACGGTCCGGCCGGGGGACCACTTCACCGGCTCGGTCACCTTCAGCGGAGGCAGCAGCTACACGTTGAAGCTGAGCGACACCACCCAGGGCTGGAGCCACACCGTCACCAAGTCGCTCTCCGGCGCGGCGCGCTCCTCCGCCGAGGTCATCGCGGAAGCACCGTGCTGCACGGCCAGCGGCGGCATCCTGCCCCTGGCCCACTTCAGCCCGGTCACGTTCACCAGTGCCACGGTGAATGGGAAGACGATCGGGAGCTTCAGCCCGACGCAGATCACCATGGTGGACAGCTCCGGCCGGGCCAAGGACTCGGTCTCCGCGCTCACCGGGAACAACAAATTCACGGTCACCTGGCTGAGAAGCAACTGACCGCCTGACCGGAACGGCCCCGGCAACGACGGCGTTGCCGGGGCTGATCCATGTCCCGGGGGCGCTCACGGCTTCCGCCCGGCAGACACCGTGGCCGCGACGGGCCAGAATTCAGCCAGGTCCCGACCAAATTCAGCCAGGTCCCGGCCGGAAGGAGAGCTTCGTGACCGCTGGAGTCCGCCGCATCATCCCGCTCACCCTCGGCTGGGCGGACCTGCCCCGGTCCGTGTCCGTGGAGGGCGCGTCCGATCACGAGATGCTGCGTGAGCCCGTGCCCGGCGTGCTGCTGCTGTGCGACGGCGGCTGGCTGCTGCTGGACACCGGCTACAACACCGCGCTGATCACCGATCCGGCGCTGCGCGCGCCGGTTCCATGGCAACCCGCTGGAGCAGCCGGTGCTGCCCGGCCCGGGCGAGCCGCTGGCGGAGGCACTGGACGCAGCGGGCGTGGACCTGGGTGACATCCACGCGGTGGCCGTCAGTCACCTGCATTATGACCACGCGGGCGGCCTCAAGCATTTCGCCGGCCGGGTCCCGGTGCATATCCAGCGGGCCGAACTGCGACTACGGCATGTCCGCCCCGCCCGGCCCCGAAGCGAACGGCATCTTCCGGGTGGACTTCGACGACCCGCGGATCGACTGGCGGACCGCCGAGGGCGACACGGAGATCGCGCCCGGCGTGACCGCCGTGCTGACCGCCGGGCACACCCCGGGCCACCAGAGTTTCGTGGTGCGGGTGGACCCGTCAGCAGGCGGCGGGGGCTTCGTGTTCGCATTCGACGCGGCCGACCTGACCGAGAACATCGACCGCGAGGTCGCGGTCGGCGGGCGGATCGGGGCCTCTGCCGAGCAGAGCGTGGCCCAGATCCGCAAGCTCAAGCGGATCGCCGCGGAGCGCGGTTACCGGCTGGTCCCCGGGCACGACCCGGACGCCTGGCCCGCGCTCACCGCGGAACTGGCCGCTCCCGGGCCTGCCCCGGAGTAACCAGGGCCGGTACGCGCCTCCCGGCTGGCCATGAGGCAACGAATGACTATCAAAGCCCCGGCCGCCGTTCGGGCGGGGGGATGAGCGGGAACTATGGATCAAGGCACAGTAAAGTACCCCGGGTAATCAGTGTGGCCAGAGAGATTCCCGGGAACTGGCTTCGGCACGCGTGGGCAGGGGGGCCGCGGTGGCTGGTGAAACCCCGGCGTTCGGCGGGTTCGGCGTCGGGTCACGCTTGGCCTCGTACCGGCTCGATGAGCAGATCGGCCGGGGCGGCATGGCCGTGGTCTACCGCGCCTATGACACGAGGCTGGAGCGTCCGGTAGCGATCAAGGTCCTGGCGCCCGAGCTGGCCCGCGACGAGGCGTTCCGGCAGCGGTTCATCCGTGAATCACGTACGGCGGCGGCGGTAGACCACCCCAACATCATCCCGATCTTCGAAGCAGGCGAGGCCAACGGGGTGCTGTTCATCGCGATGCGCTTCGTGCACGGCCCGAACGTGCAGGAGCTCGTCGACGCCGAGGGGCCGCTGCCCGCCGCGCGAGCCTGCCACATCATCACCCAGGTCGCGGCGGCCCTGGAGGCGGCTCATTCGCACGGCCTGGTGCACCGGGACGTGAAGCCGGGCAACATCCTGCTGGACGCGGCGGGCGGGGGCGACTACCCGGGTCACGCGTACCTCTCCGACTTCGGCCTGAGCAAACGGGCTCTGTCGGTCAGCGCGCTGACCTCGACCGGCCAGTTCCTGGGCACGCTCGACTACATCGCACCCGAGCAGATCGAGGCCCGTGCGGTGGACGGGCGGACGGATGAGTACGCGCTGGCCTGCTCCGCGTTACACCATGCTCACCGGCAAGCCGCCGTTCGTCAGGGACGAGTCGGTCGCGGTCATGTGGGCCCAGATCTCCGCGTCGCCGCCCGAGCTGACCAGCCGCCGTCCGGATCTGCCCGCCGCCGTCGATCAGGTGATGGCGAAGGCCCTGGCCAAGGTGCCCACAGACCGCTACGCGACCTGCCCGGAGTTCGCCGTCGCCCTGCGCCGGGCCTGCGGCCTCGACTCGTCCGGGACCGACCCGGGACGGCCCGGAGCCGTCTCCGGGCCGCCGCCCCGCGAGGCCACCCGGATCGTCGGGATACCCGCTGATCCGGGACGAGGCGGGCCCGGGGGAACCTCCGCCGGGCCGGGCGGCATCGCTGCCGGTCCCGGTGACATCTATTCCGGGCCCAGCGGCGGGCCAGGGGAAGCCGGCGGCCAGCCCGCTGCCGACCTCCCGGCGGCTGCCCACGGCCCCGCCACCGAGGTGGCCGGGCCCGGCTCCGCCGAGTTCCCGGGGAATGAGCTCCCGCCCCGTGAGACGCCCGGCAGGACCCCGGCGGGTGAGCCCGCGCCCGGCAGGACCCCGGCGGGTGAGCCCGCGCCCGGCGGGCCCCCGCGGGTGAGCCCGCGCCCGGCGGGACCCCCGCGGGTGAGCCCGCGCCCTGGGAATCGCTGTACCGCCGGCCCTCACCGCGTAAGCCGCGGCGGGGCGACGCGGCGCCGCGCCAGCCGGCGGCCGCCGCCGGAGCCCAGGTTCCCGACCCGACCCAGGAGGTGCCGCTCGTCACCCCCGGCGGCCATCCCGCCCCACCGGCCGGCCCGCCGCCCGCGTTCCGCCGGGTGGTTCCGCCTCCGCCGAGCGGCCCGGGCCGCCGCCACCGTGGCCGGTGGGCACTCATCGCGCTGGGTGCCGTCGTGGTCCTGGTGGCGGCCGTGCTCGTGGTGGCCAAGCCCTTCTCGTCCGCGACCAAGACCGCCGGATCGTCCCAGGCGGTGCCGCTGGCAGCCCCCGGGTGCACGACCCATACGGCCAAAGGATCGCAGCTGGGCCGGGTCACCAGCCAGGTGGTGCAGACCGGCGGGAACCCCTTCGACGTCGCCACCGTCCCCGGCTTTGCCTTCGTGTCGGGCGCCGGCAACGGCCTCGCCGTGATGAACACGTCCAAGGCCGTGCCGGCGCTGATGTGGAGCAGCCCGCTCATGCACGCCCAGGGCGAGGCGGTCACCCCGGACGGGCGCTACCTGCTGGTCACCGGCGGCAGCGGGCTCACCGTCTTCCAGGTCAGCTCCCTGGAGCAGCAGGCGGGGGCCAGCCCGGTGGGATCGATGACCAGCCCGGGCCAGCAGCACGCGGAAGACGTCGCAGTCACGCCCGACGGGCGGTACGCGTTCGTCACCTTCCAGAACACCGCGCGCGTGGGGGTGTTCAACCTGCAGCGCGCCCTCACGTCCGGCTTCGGCCCCGCCGACCTCGTCGGCCTCATCAAGGTGGGCCCCCAGCCCATCGGGATCCAGATGGCCCCGGACGGCCAGCATGCCTACGTAGCCAGCGGGCTGGCCAACCCCGCCACGCCCGGCGCCGGCGTGGTGAGCGTTATCGACGTGGCCAAGGCCGAGCAGCACCCAGGCTCGGCCATGATGAAGACGATCCCGGCCGGCTGCAAGCCCAACCGCATGGCGCTCTCGAACGGCGGGCAGGATCTGTGGCTCACCGCGGCGGGCTCCAACACGCTGCTCGGGTTCTCCACCGCCAAGCTGCTCAGCGATCCCGGGCACGCCCTCATCGCCCGCGTCGCCGTGGGCCAGTCACCGCTCGGGCTGGACGTCATCAGCCACGGAAGCCGGATCGTGGTCGCCGACTCGAACAAGGTCGGCCAGGCGGGGGGCGTCGCCAATCTCGCGGTGATCAGTCTGAGCGACGCGCTGGCCGGTAAGCCCGCATTGCTGGGCTACGTCCAGTCCGGCTTGCAGCCCCGGCAGTTCGCGGTCAGCCGCGGCATGCTGCTCGTCACCAACACCAAGTCCGCTCAGCTCCAGGCCGTCCGGGTCAACAGCCTGCCCTGACCCGGACGGCCCCGGCCCAGACTGCGCTGGCGGGCATGCGGCCGCGCTCAGGAGTGCAGCACCAGCCCCTTGCAGACCTTGTCCACCGCGTTGCGCGGGCCGTATACCGCGACCCCCGCGAGCCGCAGGTCACCTGCGGCCACCGCCCGGACCACCGCCCGGTTGGCCTCATCGTGCCCCGTCGCGAACATGTCCTCGGTATAGATGGCGGCCGGCATGCCCCGGGCGACCGCCCGCTCGCGGACCACCCCCAGGCCCGGCCCGTCCGCCGCGTAGACCAGTACCGGCTGCCGGAACATCTCCAGGTAACGGTGACCTGACCCGTCCTCGTAGGGCTTCCCGATGGTCTCGCCGAAGCCGGCCGCAACCCCGCTGGCCAGGAACGCTGTCACGTTCAGCCGCTGCCAGGCAGCCAGGTCCCCGCGCACCACAATCGCGATCTTGCTATCAAAGCGCATCCCCCCACTCTCCCGGGGGATCCCCGCCCAGTCTTGAACGCCTGGGCGCCCCCACCGGGCATCCGGGGGAACAGCGGCGGGCAGGTCCTGGCCAGCCGCGCCGGCCCAGGATCCCGGCGATCTGGGCGGCCACGAGGCAGCGCTGGCCAGTCACGGCCGGCCAGCCGTAACGCAGGGTCGCAATTCCCAGGTCCGCGAGCGAGTTGTCCCGGCCGATGTCGCGCCAGCGCTCCGCGACCGGGTGTGCGGCGGCCCCATCTAGCTCCACCGCAAGGAGATAGTCCTGGTAGAGGTTGTCCAGGTAGCGGCGTTGCCCTCCGAGGCTGACCGAGGCCTGGCGGCGGGCGGTGGGCAGGCCGTGCGGGCGTTCCACCCCGTGCACGTAGCGGTACTCCAGCAGAGAATGCACGCCGCTGGCCACGTCTTCGAGCGCCCCCAGCATCTCGGCGCGGTACCGCACCTTCTTCCGGCGCTCCAGTGCCCCCCGGATCATGCCGGCGGTGCTCAGCCGGCTGCCGCATGCGTGACTGAGCCATCCGAACGCCTCATCGAAGGTCGGTGCGCACTGGGTGAGGTCGAGGACGGTTTCCTCGATCCGCGTGCGCGGGGGCAGCAGGGCCGGGTGACGGGCCCGCACGATCCGGTCAGAGCGGTGGACGATGAGCGGCGGCGTGCCCGGCGCCAGGCGGACGGTCCGGTGGACATGGCGCCGTTCAGGGATCGCGACGTGGAGGGGATGGTGGGTTCGGCGGCCGAAACGGTACAGCTCGGCCGCGGTCTCATGGCTGATCACGGCGCCGGGCCCGGCACTCAGCACCGCCCCCCAGATGAAGGCCAGGCGGGGTGGCTCACCGCTGTAGGTGGCGTAGGCACCCGGGTAGAGCCGCTGCCAGCGGCCGCTGTCCAGCCGGGCACGTACCGTCGATGCCGGGATGCCGCCATCCAGCGCCTGCCTGCGGGATATGACGCGATGCTGCTGCTGGAGGAGTTCGGCTAAGCCGGCGGGCATGCGCTCTGGCATGGGCCCAGGGTGCTCGCCCGGGCGCCCGCCGGGCGAATTGCCTTGCCAGCCTGTGGACGGCCCGCCCATTATGGACTCCCTGTGGACAGTCCCGCCCGTTTTGCCACCCCGCGGGCGTACCCTCCGGCCCGGCTCGCATGATCCTGTGCCACTACTGCGAAATAACAGCACCCACTGCACAGGATCACGGGAAGCCTGGGGCGAGGGGGCGAGGGGGCGAGGGGGCGAGGGGGCGAGGGGGCGAGGGGGGTGGGTGAGGGGGGTGGGTGGGTGAGCGGGGACTGGTTCAGGTACTGGCGGTCAGCGGACGAGCCGCTCGAAGCCATGCATGCCCACTTCCGGGAGCACGTGTACCACCGGCACAGTCACGACACTTACTCGTTCGGCGTCACCGAATCCGGTGCCCAGTCCTTCACGTGCCGCGGCGCCGCGCACACAAGCGCGGCCGGGATGGTGATGGTCTTCAATCCCGATGACCCGCATGACGGCCGCGCCGCCACCGGCCAGGGGTTCAGCTACCGGATGATCCACGTCGGCCCGGACCTCGTCGCCGATGTGCTGGCGGACATCGGCGGCCGCCCCGCCGGGTGGCCGCTGTTCGCCGCGCCCGTCCTGGCGGACCCCGGTCTCGCCACGGCGCTGCGGCGACTGCATGACGCGCTGACCGGCCCCGCTACCCCGCTAGAGCGGGACGAGCGGCTGACCACGGCGCTCAGCCGGGCGGCACGGGCGGCGGGACGGCCGCCCGGCCGGGGCCGGGCCGGCGCGGCCGAGACCCAGCGCATCGCCCGGCAGGTCCGCGACCTGCTCGACGGGAACTATGCCGCGCCGGTCTCCGGCGCCGACCTGGCTGCTGCCGCCGGGTGCAGCCGCTACGCCGCGTACCGGGCCTTCCGGTCATTCGCCGGGCTGGCGCCCGGCGAATACCAGCGCCAGCTGCGGCTGCGCGCGGCCCGGCAGGCGCTGGCCCGCGGCACGCCGCCCGGCCAGGCCGCGGCCGACGCGGGGTTCGCCGACCAGGCTCACCTGACCCGCTGGTTCCGACGCTGCTACGGGATCACTCCCGCGGCCTACGCCCGCGCCGCCCGCTAGCCGGATCCCGCCGCCCGGGCAGCCGCCCTGCGCCTGACCCCGGCCAGCGGTACCGCGCTCATGCCGCCGGGACGGAGGGGGCGGCGCGGCCGGATCGCTAGGAACGGGCGGGGCGGGCCAGGTTGTAGACCGTGACGCCACCCACGGTCTGCTTGGTGAAGTGCGCTTCCACCCAGGAGGTGATCCGCGCCGCGTCCCCCGAGCCGCCGCCGAAGGTATGGCCGTTCGCGCCGATGAAGTAGTGCACCTCATGGGCGGCCACCATCTTCCTGAACTGCGCCAGGGTGGGTGCCTGGTCGGTGCCGTTGAACCCGCCGATGGCCATGATGGGCTCGCCGCTGGCCAGCTGGAACGGGGCCGCGCTCTCGGCGCCCACGGTGGCCGCGGCCCAGCGGTACCCGGCGGCCCCGCTGGTCAGCAGCTTCGTGATGGCGCTGGAGACCTGGGTGCTGCCGCCCAGGCCGCCGCCGCTGCCACCGCCCCGGCCGCCCGGGAACGGCCCTGACCGCCCGGATGTGCCGCCAGGGACGCTGGTGCTCCCGGACGGGCGGCCGCCGGGTGCGCCGGCCGTGCTCCCCGCTACCCCGGAGGATCCGGGTGCCCTGGCCCCGGGCCGCCCGGTGCCGCCCCGGGCCGTGCCGCCTGCGGCCGTGCCGCCTGCGGCCGTGCCGCCCGTGGCCGTGCCTCCCGGAGTTGTCCCGCCCCGGGTGGTGCCGCCGGGGCCGCCGGAACCAGCGCCCGGCTGGCCGCCGCCGAACCCGCCGCCGAAACCGCCACTGGGCCCGCCACCCGGGCCGCCGGCAGAGGTGACGGACGGCCCGGCGGTGGGGAGGGCACCGGTGTGCGCGGTGGTCACCGTGTCGATGCTGTAGGCCAGCGGCCCGGCCAGCCCGGCCACCAGCGCCAGCGGGGCCACCGATAGCAGCATGGCCCGGCCGCTGAGCCAGCGCCCGGCGGCCACGGCCGCCGCCGCGGCCAGCCCGCAGGCCAGGATCACCGGCCGCAGCCAGGGCAGCCAGCCCGCCGAGCGGCCGAGCAGCACGTAAGCCCACCACGCGGTCACGACCAGGCCCGCGGCCAGCACGGCGCGGGCAGCACGGGCCCGCCCGGCGGCCGTGTCGCGCCGCGAACGCCAGAGCGCGACCGCGCCGATGCCGGTCAGCGCGCCGATCGCGGGGGCCAGCGCCACCGTGTAGTAGGGGTGGATGATCCCGCTCATGTAGCTGAACACCAGCCCGGTGACGATCAGCCAGCCGCCCCACAGCAGCGCCGCGGCCCGGACCCGGTCGGTGCGCCGCTGCCCCCAGGACAGCCACACCAGGGCGCCCAGCGCGAGCAGCGCGGCGGGCAGCAGCCAGCTGATCTGGCCGCCCATCTCGCTGGCGAACAGCCGCCCGAGGCCGGCGGACCCGCCGAAGGCGCCCCCGCCCCCGCCGCCGCCCGCGCCGGGTCCGACCGACCCGGTCTCGTTGCCGTCCAGCCGTCCCAGCCCGTTGTAGCCCAGGGCCAGCTGCAGGATGCTGTCGTTGGTGGAGCCGCCGACGTAGGGCCGGTCCGCGGCCGGGGTGAACGCCGTGATGGCCACCCACCAGCCCGCCGCGACGAGCAGGGCCGCCCCGCCTGCCAGCAGCTGCCCGAGGCGCCGGCCCAGCTTCGGCGGCCCGGCCACCAGGTAGACCAGGGCGAACGCCGGGAGCACCAGGAAGGCCTGGAGCATCTTGGCCAGGAAGCCAAACCCCAGCAGCGCGCCGGCCAGCACGATCCACCGGGTCCGGCCGGACTCGGTGGCCCGGACCATCGCGTACGCGCCCGCGGTCATCAGCAGGACCAGCAGCGCATCGGGGTTGTTGAAGCGGAACATCAGCGTGGCCACGGGGGTGATCGCCAGCACCGCGGCGGCAATGAGCCCGGCCGCGGGCCCGGACCAGCGCCGGACCGCGGCGTACAGCACCGCCACCGCGGCCACCCCCTCGGCGGCCTGCGGCAGCAGCACGCTCCAGTAGTTCAGGCCGAACACCCGGGCGGACAGCTCCATGACCCACAACGAGGCCGGGGTCTTGTCCACCGTGATGAAGCTCGACGCGTCGAAGGAGCCGAAGAAGAACGCCTTCCAGCTCCTGGTGCCCGCCTGGACGGCGGCGGAGTAGAAGTCGTTCGCCCAGCCGTTGCGGCTCAGCCCGGCCGCGTACAGCAGGGCGGTCAGCGCCAGCAGGGCGAGCAGGGCCGGGCGGGCCCAGCGGGGATCAGCCACGGGGCCGCGCAGCAGCCTCCGGGCCCGGCCCGGCGGGGAGTGGGCCGCCGCGGCGGCCTCCCGCGAGCCCGCGGCGATGGTCTCCGGAGCAGGATCCTGCCGCCCGCTGCGGGCCGGGATGGTCTCGGCACGCGGGGCGGCCAGGCCGCCCGGGGCCCAGTCGTCCTCGGGGCGGCGCCGATAGTACGGGGAGGTCATGCCCCCACCGTGGCGGGCCGGACTGGGGCAGGACTGGGGCGCGTCTCTGCCCGGGCTATGAAGCTGGCCAGGCTATGAAGCTGGCCAGGCTATGAAGCTGGCCAGGCTATGAACCTGGCCGGGCTATCAACCTGCCCGGGCTCCCGGCCGGGCCCGGGAGGGCCTTAACTCGGCGAGCGCGGGCAGGGTGATGGTGAAGCGGGTGTGGCCTGGTGTGCTGTGGACCTGGGTGTGGCCGCCGTGTGCGGTGGTGACGGCGTCGACGATGGCCAGGCCCAGGCCGGTGCTGCCGGCGGCGCGGGAGCGGGAGGTGTCGCCGCGGACGAATCGTTCGAACAGGGCGGGCTGCAGCTGGGGCGGGATGCCGGGGCCGTTGTCGGTGACGGTCAGCTCGACGGTCCCGGGGCTGGTGCCGGCGGTGAGGGCGACGGTGACGGTGGTGCCGTGGGGGGTGTGCCGGGCGGCGTTGCTCATCAGGTTGGCCAGGACCTGGTGCAGCCGGTGCTCGTCGCCGCGGACCAGGACCGGTTCGCCGGGCAGTTCCAGGATCCAGCGGTGGCCGGGGGCGGCGACGCGGGCGTCGCTGGTGGCGTCGATGGCCAGCCGGGTCAAGTCGACGGGTTCGCGGGCCAGCGGCCGGCCGGCGTCGAGCTGGGCGAGCAGCAGCAGCTCGTCGACGAGCACGCTCATCCGTTCTGATTCTGATTCGACGCGGCGCAGGGCGTGCTCGATGCCGGCGGGGACCGGGCCGGGGTGGCGCAGGGCCAGTTCGGCGTAGCCGCGGATGGCGGCCAGCGGGGTGCGCAGCTCGTGGCTGGCGTCGGCGGCGAACCGGCGCAGCCGGGCCTCGCTGGCCGCCCGCCGGCCCAGGGCTGATTCGACGTGGCCGAGCATCCGGTTGAACGCCACCGCGACCTGGCCGACCTCGGTGCGCGGGTTGGCGTCCGGGACCCGGTCGGGCAGCGTGACCTCACCGCTGGCCAGCGGCAGCTGGGTCACCCGGGCCGCAGTCGCCGCCACCCGCCGCAACGGCCGCAACGACAGCCGCACGAAGCCCGTTCCCAGCAGGCCCGTCAGCACCAGCGCGGCCGAGAAGACGGCAAGCTCGGCGACGCCCACGTCGCGCAGGGTGGAATCGACCGGCGCCAGCGGCAGCCCGGTGATGTTCGTGGTGCCGTCCTGGCCCGGGCTGGCCATCAGCTGGTAGGTACCCAGGTTCGAGAAGGAGACCGTGACGGGGCCGCCCGAGCCGCGGACGGCCCTGATCGCGGCCAGGTCAGCCGCGTCCAGGCGGGTACGGCCGTTGGCCAGGGCCGGGTTCTGCACCGAGGACCCGTCGACCCAGGCGCTGAACGTTTCCGGGCCGGTGCGCTTCCCGCACTGCGCCGCCCCGCCCGGAATGTTGTCGTTGTCGTGGTCGTTGTCCGCCGGCGGCGTGCCCCCGGGGGAGGGGTGCCCGTGATCATCGCCCGGTGCCTCCAGGCACTGGCCGTACTGGTTGCTCGTGGCGGCCAGCTGGGTGTTGAGCTGGTTTATCAGCGCCTTATGCAAGACCAGGTAGGTGACCAGGCCGACGGCGGCGCACGCGAGGGCGAGCAGCGTGACGAGACCGGCGATGAGCCGGCCCCGGAGGGTGCGGCTGGCGAGCCAGCGGCCGGGCTCTGTCCGCCGGCCGGCCTCGTTGCCGGCCTCGCTCATCAGGGATCCTCAGCTAGCTGGTTTGAGCACGTAGCCGACGCCGCGGACGGTGTGGATCAGGGGCTCGCGGTTCGCGTCGATCTTCTTGCGCAGATAGCTGATGTACAGCTCCACGACGTGGGCCTGGCCGCCGAAGTCGTAGTTCCAGACCCGGTCCAGGATCTGGGCCTTGGACAGCACCCGCCGGGGGTTGCGCATCAGGAACCGCAGCAGCTCGAATTCGGTCGCCGTGAGGTCGATCAGCTCATCCCCGCGGCGCACTTCGCGCGCATCCTCATCCATGGTCAGGTCACCGACCACCAGCTGGGTCTCGCCCCGGGCGCGGGCCAGGCCCGCCCGGCGGAGCAGCCCGCGCAGCCGGGCCAGCACCTCTTCCAGGCTGAACGGCTTGGTCACGTAGTCGTCACCGCCGGCGGTGATTCCCGCCACCCGGTCATCCACCGCGTCCTTGGCCGTCAGGAACAGCACGCACACGTTCGGGGACTCCTGCCGGACCCGGCGCAGCACCTCCAGCCCGTCGAAGTCCGGCAGCATGATGTCCAGCACCACCGCGTCGGGCCGGAACTCCCGGGCCGCCCGGACCGCCGACGCGCCGTCCCCGGCGGTCATGATCTCCCAGCCCTCGTACCGCAGCACGCTGGCCAGCAACTCGGCCAGGCTCGGCTCGTCGTCAACCACCAGCACCCGGATCGGGCTGCCATCCAGCCGCCTGATCGGGGCCGCCTGGCCGCTGGCCGCCTGGCCGCTGGCCGCCTGGCGCGGGGCGGCGGGCTGCGGTGCCTGCGCGTCGCTCGTCATCGTCTCAGTGTGCATGCGCTATCTCGGAGGTAATTCTATGTTGTCTCTGAGTTTCCTCTCAGGATGCGGGCAGCAGCCTGAGGGCCAGGACCGGGCAGTCGGTCACGGCCCGCCGGACATGCCTGTCCAGCGAGCGCGGCACCGGCTCCCGGGCCACGATCGGGTAGCCCCACTCATCCAGCGTGATGAGCTCGGGCAGCAGTTCCGCGCACAGGCCGTGGCCGGAGCAGACGGTCGGGTCGACCCGCAGTTCTTTTCTCATCGGTGCTCCCTCAAGCTCAGCTCCAGTCCGCCGCGTCGAGCGCGGTGTCCGCGGGGAGTGGCAGGAACGGCTCCCGGGCCGGGTCCACGCACCGCCCGGCCGAGTGATTGCGGATCTCGTCCCGGAACACATGCAGGGCGCTGCGGACGAACCGGGTCGTGCCGTCCGGGTGGTGGCAGGCGCCCCGCCCCTCGACCAGGCCTGCCCAGCGGATCATGTCCGTGACCGCGCGCGGGTCCGGCCGGGGGCTGGCCACCTCATCCAGGGCGGCGGCGATGCGGGGCAGGCCGTTGAAGCACGGGCCGCACTGCCCGGCTGATTCCAGCGCCAGGTAGCGGGCGACCCGCGCGGCCTCCGCGATCCCGCAGCGGTCGGCGGGCAGGGCCACCAGGACCCCGGCCCCCACGAAGGCCCCGGCGGCCTTGAGGTCGGAGTTGCTGAGCGTCATGCGGGCCGCGTCCTGCGACGGCAGCCACGCACCGTGGTAGCCGCCGCTGAGCACGGCCTGCGTCCCGCCGAGGCGGAGCAATTCGCGCAGGGGCGTCCCGAGCGCGGTTTCCACCACGTCCCGGCGGCCGTCTGCCTGGTGCAGCGTGCACAGCATGCTGCCGGGCTCATCCGGCGTCCCAGCCGACCGGAACCAGGCGGGCCCGTACCGGGCGATCAGGGCCATGTGGGCCAGGGTCTCGACGTTGTGCACCAGCGTCGGCCGCCCCACCACGCCCCGCTCGAACACCCGCGGCGGCTTGAACCGGGGCATGGCGGGCTCGCCGCTGATCCGGCTGGCCAGCGCGGATTCTTCCCCGGCCAGGAAGCGCGGCGGCGCATCGATGATCTCCACGGGGGCCAGGTCGATCCGGGCCGCGGCGCGTTCCGCGACCGCGGCCCGCAGCCTCTCCTGGAGCCGGGCGTTACGGTGCACGTAAAGGGCGACGGCCTGGGAGCCCACCGCCTCAGCAGCCAGCTGGAGGCCATCCAGGACAAGGTGCGGCGAGATCCACAGCAGCGACTTGTCCTTGTCGCTCGCGGGCTCGCCCTCCGCGCCGTTGCCGATGACCACCGGATGGGTTTTCGCCTCGGCCACGGCCCGGAGCTTGCGGTGCACCGGGAAGGCGGCGCCGCCCCGGCCGGTGAGCCCGGCCGCCTTGAGTACCGGGATGAGCTTCCCCGGGTGCCCGAAGTAGGGCGCGGCTGCGTAGCGCGACAGGTGCGTGCGCAGGTCGACGGGCACGGCCCCATGCGCCGGCAGGAGCCGGGGCAGCCCGCCGCCGGGCGCGCCGGATCCGGTCCGGCCCGGTCCCGGGCCGGCCGGGTATCCCTCCTGCGGCCCGGGGAACGGGGCAGGGGCAGGCACGGTGGTGCCATAGGTCATCGCGTGTCAGCTTTCGTGAGTCGGTCTGCGGGCGTTTCCCGGGGCGGGCGGGCGTGCCCGTCGCGGAGCGGACCGGGCGGCTGAGGGGCATGGCGGGGGGACATCATCGCCAGGGTGGCAGCCGCGCGCTCCTCGCGCGGTACCTCCCGCGCGGCGTGGGTGAACCGCCAGGCCACCGCGGCGGTCACCGCCAGGGCACACGCGATCGCCAGGTAGAGCAGGATGCCGCTGTGCAGGTCGTTGCTGGAGCCCAGGCTGTGCACCAGGGCGGAGACCCAGGCCAGGTAGCTGAGCCAGTGCAGGGACCGCCACGCGCGGCGGCTGATCCGCGCCCGGGCCAGGCTGGTCAGGATCAGCGCCAGCACCAGGTCGAGGGAGATCGCGCCCAGGCCGAGCCACAGGGGCTTGTAGGCCGACGCGAACGGTGCCACGATCGCGATGATCCGGATGCTGACGTACGGATCGGCGACGGCCGTGATGACGTGGATGGCCACGAACGCCACGCCGAGCAGCGACAGGTTGCGGTGCAGCCCGGTGACCACGAACCGGGGCAGGCCGGGCAGCCGCCCCTGGCGGTTGACCAGCACGCCCAGCAGGACGATCGCGGTCAGCAGCAGCAGGCTCACCACTCCGGTGGCCCTGCTGGCGTACCAGAGCGCGGTGCTCTGGGTGATTCCGTTCATCGGCGCCTTTCCGGCGGTGGCCGTGGGTGCGGCTGCACGCGGCCAGGGGGGTGATCAGGCTCTGGGATCAAGCATCACCGGCCGGGCGCAGGCGGCGCTCTGGCGTGCCTCTCAATTTCCTCTGAAGCGGGCATCCCGCCTCCCGCCGGCGGCGCATGACGCGGCGGGCGGGCCGGTCCGGGACCCGGCCGGCTGAGCGGCACCGGGGCCGGGTGAGGGCCCAGGGCGGGCCGGGAGCCGCGGCCGCGGACCGGAGGGGAGCACAGGGTCAGGATCCGCCGGAGGTGGTCTGCGGCGGCGTGGCGGCCGGGGCAGGCGGGGCAGCCGGGGCGGCTGGCGCGGTGGTAGCCGGGGCGGCCGCGCGGGCCCCGCGCGCCCGGTGGTGACGATGACGCCTGGGGGCCTGGGCGGGGGTCCCGGCCGCGCTGGCGGCAGCTGACCCGCTCCCGGCGGCGCTGGCCGGGGAACGCGTGGTGGCGGGCGTGGGCGTGGCCGCGGTGTGGGAACTCGCCGACGCGTGGGTCGAGCCGGGCAGGATCGCGGCGACCGCGCCTGCCGTGACCACGCCCGCGATGCCCACCGTGACGGTGACCGCCCGCAGGTGGCCCTGGCTGCGCTCCCGCGCGGACACGGCGGCGGACACGTCTGGCCGGCGGTGGCTCATGAAGATCCTCGGTGTTCAGCAGGCCTCGGCGGGCCATCCGCCGACCGTCCGGACAGTACCCGCCGCGTCGACCAGGCGGGCCGGCAAGCCGAGGTTTGAGAGCCAATCCAGAGCCTGGGGGCCGCGGATGATCGCGGCGGTACTGGCCGTGTTCGCATCCACGCAGGTGGCCGCGGCCACCGAGACCGTGCGCCAGTGCACCGGGGCGGGCAGTCCGGTGCGCGGGTCCAGGATGTGATGCAGCACATCACCGCCGCGCCGCCAGCGCCGCGCCGTGGTGCTGGACGTGGCCAGCCCGCCTTCGGTGATGGCCACCACGGCCGCCGGTCCCCGCGGCGGGTCCTCCGGGCGCCCGGTGACGTCCTGCACCCGGATCCGCCAGCCGCCGCCGGGCGGCGGCCCGGCTACCGCGATGTCACCGCCCAGCCCCACCAGCACACCGCAGCCCAGCGCCGCGGCCAGCCGCGCCGCCGAGCGGTCCGCGGCCCAGGCCTTGGCCGTGGCCCCGAGGTCGAGGTGCACGCCGCGGGGCAGGGTCAGCAACCGCGACTCCTCGTCGAATCCCACCTGGCGCCAGCCGGGCACCGCCCGGACGGTCAGCCGCACCGGCGGGCCCTGGTCGGGCAGCAGCCCGAAGTCCCGGTCATAGCCGAGGGCCGACATCGCATCGGCCACGGTCGGGTCAACGTCCCCGTCCGTCAGCCGGGCCGCGCGCAGCGCGACGGCGATCGCCTCCCCCAGCAGCGGGCTCACCTCAACCGTGACGGCCCCGCCCGGGCCGGCCGCGGCAGGGCCCGGCGCGGCCTGGGCCGGCGGCGCGGTGATCGCGCCGAGCCGGATGAGCTCGGAGTCGGCCCGGAACCGGCTGCACGCCCGGTCCACCGCGTCCAGGTCGGCTTCGAGCAGCCGGCGGCCCCCGGCCAGCTGGGCCGGGTCGGTGACCAGCAGCCAGACCTGGGTGCCCAGCGCCAGCCAGTCCGCCGCCGCCGGTGCCCCTGCCTCCTGGGCGCCCGTCCCCGGCGCAGGCACTACGAGCCGCCCGAGGTGACGCTGGCCGATCCCGAGCTTGACGACGGCGCCGAGGAAGAGCGCCGGATCGTCACCGACGGCGAGCTGCCCGTCCCCGACGACGAGCTGCTGGCGGCGGACCCGCCCGAGGTCGCGTGCGCACGACGATCCTGAGGTGGACGTGCCCGACCTGGCGGCGGACGACGCGCTGGCCGCGGCGTGCGAGGAGCCCGGCAGGGTGAAGGCGAGGCCGCCCGCGACGGCCAGGCCCAGCACGCCCGCGCCGGCGGTCGTGGCGCGGAGCCGGCCGCGGGCCCGCTCACGCCGCACTACGGCCGACACGGTGCGGGGGTCGCTGCTGTTCATCATGACTCCTTCTCGGAAAGCTTGCACCCTTACTTTTCCGCAACGATCTATGGCTGAGCTTTCCCGTTCATCTGCGGCGGCTCTGAATACCGGCTACCCCGCGCCAGCCGCCGGTGCGGGGCCTTTGGTCCCCCGCGGTCGTGACGGACGGCTCTGCTTCACGTCACCGGACCACCTCACGCTGTCACTAAGCGGGCAGGGGGAGACATGCCGGAGATCCCAGTCAGTATCAGTCAGCCTTCCACCACCGGTGACGGCGCCCTCACGCCCGACCAGGTGACGTTCCTGGTCGCCACGGCAGGCCGGGCGCCGTCCTTGCACAACACGCAGCCCTGGCGCTTCCTGGTGCGCGAGAACGGGCTCGACCTGTACGCCGACCGGGACCGCCGGCTCCGGGCCATCGACCCGGATGGCCGCGAGATGCTGATCAGCTGCGGCGCGGCCCTGTACGGGCTGCGGCTGGGCATCCGGCACCTCGGGTACCGGGCGGCCGTCGAGATGCTTCCCGACCCCGGCCACCCGAGCCTGCTGGCCCGGGTCCGCCTGGGCCGGAAGGCCCCCCTCAGCGCCGAGGAGTGGGGGATGCTGGCGGCGGTGCCGCACCGGCATACGCACCGTGGCCCGTTCAGCCCGGATCCGGTCCCGCCCGGGCTGCTGCCCCGGCTGCAGCATGACGCGATCGCCGAGGGAGCGACCCTGGTCCTGCTGGACGACGGGTCCCGCAGCCGGCTCCGTGACCTGGTCGAGGCGGCGGCGCGCTGGCAGCAGCGCAACCCGATGGTCCGCGACGAGCTGCGGAACTGGACGCGGGAGCGGGGCAGCGACACCAGGGACGGCGTCCCGGCGAGCGCCTACACGGCCCTGCCCGGTGATGCGGCGGACGCCCCGGCGGGCTGGGATGGCGCGCTGGCGCAGCGGGATTTCGATCAGGGGCGCGGTGAGGGCCAGCTCGAAGCCGGCGGGCTGCCCCCGTCGGTGACCGCCATCCTGGTCACCGCCGCCGATACGCCGACTGACTGGCTGAGAGCCGGGCAGGCGCTCGACCGGGTGCTCGTGCGCGCTGCGGGCTCGTGGGTGTTCGCCGCCCTCAACAGCCAGCCCATGGAGTCCCCGCCGCTGCGGGCCCTCGTCCGGTCGCGGCTCTGCCTGCCGGGCGCACCGCAGATGCTGCTCGAATTCGGCCTGGCCCACACGGCCGCGGCCACGGCCCGCCGCCCGGTCGGGGACCTGCTTCTCTGACCCCGGCAGGCCCCGGACCGGGCGGCGGGCTGCCGCGTGCCGGCTTACCCGGTACCGAGAACCCGGGCCAGTTTCGACGCGGACCGGGACGGCGCGGCGCCCGCCGCGGCCAGGCGGGCCGCCGCCGCGTCCAGGAGTTCCGGGGCCCCTGACTTGAGCTCCACCTCGACCTCCCGCCAGGAGTCATGCAGCCGCCATTGCCCCGGATCTTCCGGATCGGGCCGCGACCCGGTGACCTGGTCATCGGCTACCTCCGCGAGCACCTCACCCGCCTGGCCGAGCAGCCGGTGCACGGTGCGCCGGGTTTCCAGCCGGGCGACCGGCCGCAGCGGCGCGCCGCCCGACCAGCGGGCCACCTCGGCGGCGATCTCGCCCGGGACGGGGCCTCCCGGCGCCCCCAGCGGGAAATGCACCTCGCGCCGGGTGTCCCCGCCGACCGGCAGCTTGATATGCCAGCCCGCGTCGTCGCCGCCGGTGCGGCGGCGCAGCGTGATGTGCGCCCCGATCAGCCGCAGGTCGCCGGTGTCGTAGTAGGTCGCGGCCAGCTGCTGGACATCCGGTGGCGCCATGCTGGCGGCGCCGCCGGCCCCGGCCAGGTCCGGGAGGACGAACCCGGCATCCACGTCGTACTTGCGCTCGGTCTCGATCTGCTCCTGCTCGCCAGTGGCCATGGTCTGAGGCTACGAGGCTCCCCGGTGGCCGGGTGACACGCGGGCCGGCGGAAACCGTCCGGCCGAATTCTCCCCTGTGACGGCAAACGCGCAGCCAGCGATGTGGCCAGGCCGCGTGTCTGGCCGGTCCTCCCGGGATCACGATGCCACACTGCTGGTGACGTTTCGTATGCAGCGCCGGGCCGGCGGAGCCGGCGGCCGGGCGGCCGGGGAGACGGGGGAACGCGCTATGGGTCTCATCACGGGCGTGCAGGGGCCGGTCGAGGGATACGAGGCGGTCACGCCTGCGCTGGCGGTGGAGGAGCCGTCAGGAACAGCCCTCGATGGGGCCGTGCTCCGCCGGCGCAGCGCCCGTCCCACCAAGCGGGCCGTGATCTACCTGCACTGCATGACCGACTCCTTCGTGCCCGCGGACCTGGCCACCTGGTATACCGACCGCGGGTTCCATTTCTACGTCGCCGACCTGCGGCGGCTGGGGGATCCGGGCCGCCCGGCCGCGGAAACCCGCGCCGGGGAACTCGGGGAGTACCTGGCCTGCCTGGATACGGCCGTGCAGCATGTCCGGGAGTCGGACGGCATCGAGACCGTGGTGCTCTGCGCGCACGCCAGCGGGGCGATCATCGCGGCACTGTGGTGCCACGCCCGGCGCAGCGGCCAGGCCGCCGATGCGCTGGTCCTGGCCAGCCCCTCGCTGCGGGGCGGCTCGTGGCTGGCCCGGTCGGTCGGCCGCCGCGTCACCGTCCCGAGCCGCCGCACCCCGCCGCTGCTGGCCGTGGCCCGCCGCCGCGTCCGCCGCGGCCTGGACATCAGCTGCCCGGTCCTGGTCCTGTGCCCATCGGAGGACTGGGACGCTCCGGGCGTCACCGGGCTGCTCGCGCTGCCCCCCGCCCGGGGCCAGGCCACGATCCGGCTCGGCGCGCACGTAACCTGGCTCAGGCTCGACGGGGCCCAGCCTGGCCAGGCGCTGCCCGGCGGGGCGGCCCGCAGGCGCGTATTCGATGAGCTGGCCCGCTGGCTCAGCGCCTACCTGTCCGGCCAGATCCGCGACCAGCTGCTGTAGCCGGCCGGGGGGAGCACGGCGGGCGGTTTTCGTTGCGGAAAAAGAAACGTCAGCTGACGGTCACGGTGACGCTCGGGTAGCCGGACGCCCCGTTGGGCTCGGGCGGCTCCTGCAGCGCGGTCTGCGTATAGCCCGTCGCGTCGGTGGCGCGGGCCTCGATCAGGTGGGTGCCGTGTGTCGCGTCCCACTCCCAGACCCACTGCCGCCAGGTGTCGATCCCGGGGACGGCGGCCAGCCGGGCCTGCTGCCACGGGCCGCGGTCCACCCGCACGTGCACCGCGTCGATCCCCTTGTGCTGCGCCCAGGCCACGCCCGCCACCGGCGTCCGGCCCGCGGGCACCGATCCGCCCGGCACGTCGATGCGGGACTCGGTCTTGATCGGGGCCTGCTGCGACCAGCCGCGCTGCACCCAGTAGGCGTTCTCCCCGCCGAACGTGGTCACCTTGATGTCGGTGACCCACTTCGTGGCGGACACGTACCCGTACAGGCCGGGCACCACCATCCGCGCCGGGAAACCGTGCGCCACCGGCAGCGCCGCCCCGTTCATGGCCACCGCGAGCAGCGCGTCCCGGCCGTCCATCACCGTGGCCAGCGGGGTACCGGAGGTGAAGCCGTCGGCGGAGGTGCACAGCAGCTGCTCCGCGCCGGCCCGGGGCCGCGCCTCCCGCAGCAGGCTGGCCAGGCTCGCGCCCAGCCACTTGGCGTTCCCGATGTACGGGCCCGCGACCGGGTTCGAGACGCAGCACAACGTGATGTAGTCCTCGATCAGCGGGCGTTTCAGCAGCTCGTGGAAGTCGATGGTGATCTCGCGCTCGACCATCCCGTGGATGCGCAGCTGCCAGGATTGCGGCGCGACCTGGGGCAGGATCAGCGCCGTGTCCACCCGGTAAAACGACGAGTTCGGGGTGATGAACGAGCTCAGGCCCTTGATGCCGAGATCCACGCCGCCGGGCAGGGGCGGCACCGGGTGGGCGGCCTTCGGGAACCGGATGGTCGACAGGGCGGCGGACACACTGGAGCGTTCCGACAGGGCCCGCCCGGCGAGGGTGCCGACACCGCCGGCGGCCAGCGCCACCACGCCGGCGGTCAGGAAACCGCGGCGGCCGGGCTGCCACGGGGCCCGGTCCGGATCGCCCTGGGGCGGTCCGCTGCGGGCCCGGGCTACAGGCTGCGGGCGATCGGAGCTTCCGGGGCCGGCCAGGGCGGGGTCGGCGGGCACGGTGAAATCGGGCACCTGAGAGCCGGTCCGGGGGCGGGCGGGCAGCTGCCCCGCCCTGGGCGCGGCCAGCGGGCCGGGAGCCCGGCCCCCGGCCGCACGGACCAGCTGAGCCAGCGCGTACGCCCCGGCCAGGGCCCCGATCAGGGTGGGCAGCACATCCCACCCCGACGCGTTGGGCCGGGTCAGCGCCGCAGCCAGGCCGATGGCCGCGAAGATGGCGAGCCCGAGGTAGCCGTAACGCAGGCTGCGCATGGCCGCGACCCCGATGATCGCGGAGAGCACTGCGAGCACCACCAGGATGCCGATGATCAGCACGGTCTTGTCGTTCGAGCCGAACGCCGAGATCGCGAAATTCTTGACCGGGGGCGGGGTCTGGTCGATGGCCGCGCTGCCGACGGCCGCGACGGGCGAACCCTGCGGCCGGCCGATCCCGGCGACAAGCTGGCTCACTCCCAGCGCGACCCAGGCGGTCAGCAGGCCCACGAGTACCCCGCGCCACGCCGCGGCCGGGTCAGGACGATCTCTCACAGACACTATTCGTAGCCGACCGGGGAGCGGATTGCCGCTGAATGACTCCGGCGGCCAAGCCGTCCGGGTTCCGGCAACGAATGAAGGATGTGGGAATGACCGACAGCCATCCCTGGCCCCCGTCCGCGGGGCGGGGCCCTGGCGGGGCCGGGGCGGGGGAGCCAGGCCCTGGCGGGGCCGGGGCGGGGGAGCCAGGCCCGGGCAGGCCGGATGGCGGCCGCGACGGCGCCGACCTTGGCGTGCTGCTCGGCCGGGTCGCCCGGGGCGACGAGGCCGCGTTCAGCCTCGTCTACGGGCAGGTGGCGGGGCACGTGCTCGGCATCGCCCGGAGTGTGCTCCGCGACCCGGCGCAGGCCGAGGAGGTCGCCCAGGAAGTCCTGCTGGACATCTGGCGTGACGCGGCCCGCTTCGACGCCGCCCGGGGGACGGCGAAGGCGTGGGTGATGACGCTCGCGCACCGGCGGGCCGTGGACCGGGTGCGGTCCGAGCAGGCCTCGGCGGACCGGGAACAGCGGGCGGCCCGGGCCCAGGTCTCCTACGACGTGGTGGCGGAGACCGTGGCCGCCCGGCTCGACGCCGAGCGGGTCCGCCGCTGCCTGGGGTCGCTCACCGGCCTGCAGCGGGAGTCGATCACCCTCGCGTACTACCGGGGCTGCACCTACCGTGAGGTGGCTGCGCTGCTGAAGGTGCCGGTGGGAACGGTGAAGACGCGGATGCGCGACGGCCTGATCCGGCTCCGCGACTGCCTGGGGGTGGACTAGGTGCTGGGCATCTTCCGGTTGCGGCGCACCGACCCGCACACGCTGGCCGGTGCGTACGCCCTCGACGCGCTGGGTGAGGCGGACCGGGCACGCTTCGAACGGCACCTGAGCGGCTGCCCCTCCTGCGACCAGGAAGCCCGCGGGCTGCGGGAGGCCACCTCCCGGCTGGCGGACGCCCTGGCCACCCAGCCACCCGGCGCGATGCGCGAGCAGGTCATGGCCGCCGCGGCGCGCACCCGGCAGAACCCGCCTGCCCTGACCCCGCCGCCCCGGGCCGGGTGGCCGGGGCGGGCCAGGTGGCCCGCCCGGGGCGCGCCGCATGGCCGGCGGTGGGGGATCGCCGCCGCCTGCGGGGTCCTGGCCGTGGCCCTGGTGTTCGGCGTCCTCGCGTTCCGCATGAAGCAGCAGCTCAACCAGGAGCAGGCGCGCACGCGGGCGATCGCCGCGGTGATGAATGCCCCGGACGCCACCATGATGACGGTCGCGTCCGCCAGCCAGGGAACCGCCACCATCGTCATGTCGCACCAGGCCCGGGCGCTGGTCCTGACCACGGCCCGGCTGCCGGCGCTGCCGTCCTCGGAAGGCTACGAGCTGTGGCTGATGGGCCGCGCCGGGCCCCGGGCGGCAGGCATGCTGCCCCCGCCGCGCGCCGGGATGACGGCCCCGGTCATCGTCACGGGCCTGCGGGCAGGTGACACGTTCGCCGTCTCGGCGGAACCCGCGGGCGGGACCAGCCAGCCCACCTCGCGGATGATCGTGGAGGCCGTGCTGCGCTCATGATCGCCCCGGCCGCGGGGGCCCGCGGCGGTCCGTTTCCGCCAGCGCCGGCGGCAGGCTAACGTGGGGACCCGTGAAAGCATCTCCCGAGGCGCAGCAGCGGCTGCTTGAGTTGGCCGACCTCGACGCCGAGCTGGGCCGCCTGGACCACCGGCGGCGGACTCTCCCTGAGATCGGGGAAGCCGACCGGATCGAGGGCCGGGATCGCGAGCTGCACGACCAGATCGTCGCCCTGGATGCTGAGGAGAAGGATCTCGCCCGGGAGCAGGCCAAGGCCGAGGCCGACGTCGATCAGGTCCGGACCAGGGTGGGGCGTGACCGCAAGCGGCTCGACGAGGGCCAGGTCTCGTCCGCCCGTGAGCTGGAGAACCTCCAGTCGGAGATCGTCTCGCTGGTGCGCAGGCAGTCTGACCTCGAGGAGATCGTGCTCGACGTGATGGAGCGCCGGGAAACCGCGCAGGGGCGCCGGGACTCCCTGGCCGCCGAGCGGTCCGGGCTGGCGGGGCAGCTCGGGGACGTCGTCGCCAAGCGGGACGCCGCCCTGGCGGAGATCGCCGGCGAGGCGGGCAAGGCCCGTGGCGAGCGCGCGGAAGTCGCGGCCACGGAGCCCGCCGACCTGCTGGCGCTGTACGAGAAGCTGCGGGAACAGCATGGCGTCGGCGCGGCGGCCCTGCGCGGCGGCCGCTGCCAGGGCTGTCATCTCTCGCTGAACACGGTCGACCTGAACCGGATCCGGGCCGCGGACCCTGACGAGGTGATCCGCTGCGAGGAATGCCGGCGGATCCTGGTCCGGACTCCGGAGTCCGGGTTGTGACCGGCCGTCCCCGTGGCAGCCGGTAAGCCTGCGGGCCGTCGGGCGGCCCGCAGGCTGGCCGTCGAGGCGGATGGCGGGTCGCGCGGCAATCCGGGTCCGGCCGGGTATGGCGCCGTGGTCCGCGACGCCGGCTCCGGGGACGTGCTCGCTGAGCTCTCCGGGAGCCTGGGCACCACGACCAACAACGTCGCCGAGTACTCAGGGCTCATTGCGGGGCTGGAAACCGCGGCAGATCTCGCGCCCGGCGCGGACGTCGATGTCCGGATGGACTCCAAGCTCGTGGTGGAGCAGATGTCCGGGCGCTGGCAGATCAAGCACCCGGCGCTGCAGCCCCTCGCGTCCCGCGCCAGCGCCGCCGCCCGCCGCCTGGGCCGGGTTTCGTATGAGTGGGTCCCGCGGGCGCGGAACAGCCACGCGGACCGGCTGGCCAACCAGGCCATGGATGAGGCCAGGAACGGCGGCGGGGGAAATGGGTCCGGCGCCGCCGGGGCGCCGGGGCCGTCCGGCCAGGCGCATGGCGGGAAGGCCCCGTCCCCGGTGACCCAGGTCCCGCGCTCCGCGCCGCAGCCCGGCCCCGGCTGGACGGCGGCGCACAGTAAGCCGACCACGACCGTGCTGCTCCGGCACGGTGAGACTCCCCTGTCCATCGAGCGCCGCTTCGCCGGGCGCGGGGACATCCCCCTCACCGAGACCGGCAGGCTCCAGGCGAAGGCCGCGGCCCGGAGCCTCGCGGCCCGTGGTGGTGTTGACCTGATCGTGAGCTCCCCGCTGCAGAGGGCCCGGCTGACCGCCGAAGCGGTGGCGGCCGCGACCGGGGCCCCGGTGCAGGTGGACGAGGGATGGATCGAGGCGGATTTCGGTGAATGGGAAGGGCTGAGCTACGCCGAGGCCATGGAACGCTGGCCCGGCGAGGTGACGGCCTGGATGAAGGACACGTCCGTGGCGCCGCCGGGCGGTGAGAGTTTTTCCGCCGCCGGACGCCGGGTGCTGGGCGCGCTCGCCCGGCTGCTGGCCCATGCGCAGCCCGGCCGGGTCGTGGTGGTCAGCCACGTCACCCCCATGAAGACCGTGCTGCGGCACGCGCTGCTGGCGCCGCCCGCGGCGCTGCGCCGGATGCATCTCGACGTGGCATGCCTGTGCGAGGTCGACTGGTACGCCGACGGCCCCGCGGTGGTCCGGTCCTTCAACGACACCGGGCATCTGCGCCCCGGGGATTAGGCGCTCCGGGGGATCAGGCGCTCCGGGGGATCAGGCGCTCCGGGGGATCAGGCGCTCCGGACCGGGTGTCCCGCCCTATGCTGGGGACACGGCGGGCGAGCCGGCCGGGCGGCCGCGCCGGGACCCAGGTCCCGGTGAGGAAGGTCCGGGCTCCGCAGGGCATGGTGGTCGGTAACGCCGACCCGGGGTGACCCGCGGGACAGTGCCACAGAAAACAGACCGCCCGGGCATGGGGCTTGCCTCCGGTGCCCGGGTAAGGGTGAAACGGTGGTGTAAGAGACCACCAGCGCCGCAGGTGACTGCGGCGGCTTGGTAAACCCCACCTGGAGCAAGGTCAAAAGGGACCCTGGCCTGGCCAGGGGACTGCGCGAGCGCTTGAGGGCGGCCCGCCCGATGCTCGCGGGTAGACCGCACGAGGCTGCCAGCAATGGCAGCCCTAGATGGATGGCCGCCGGCCCGCGCCCAGCGCGGGTGCACAGAACCCGGCCTACAGGCCGGCTCGCCCGCCGCCTGAGCCTCTGACCTGCATCTCAGCAGGACTCAGCAGCGGGATATCTGGCGCGAAAGGCAAAGAGCGGGCCGCTGAAACGCGGGGAAGTGCAGGCGCGTAGCGTGCGGTAGTCAGCTGCTTTGGTGGCAATGCGTCTCGAAGAATGCGCTGTTTTCACTGTCAAGTCAATAACGTTCCCATCGTCATATTCTTGGTGGTAGAAGCTGCCTCATGGGTCTTCCTGTTCGTGCGAGTTCTGATTGTGCGGCCAAAATTGTCTCGCGGGCGCGCGGCAGTTGGAGTTATCGTCGGGGCCGCCCTGATCCAGGTACTCGGCCTGGTCCGCGGCCTTCCCGAGCGAACGGTGGCGCTTATGGGGATAACTGCCGCCCTATCGCTTGCGGTGAGCACGCTGGTACTGCGCCGTCATTACGCGAGGTATCTCGGGGCGCAGGAGGAGCACGGTGTCCGCAGCGTTGAATCGCGTAAGGCGTCGAATCCGGTGGCCTTCGGGATCATCGGCCTGATAGCGGTATTCATGACGATCTTCTTTGTCGTCTTCAAGGGAGTGACGTCGTAAACGTGTCCCGACTCCCCGCAAATCCGCCATCTCGAACGGACCCTGCCCGTTCACGGACATCAGCGCACCGCCTCCAGGCAGGGTGGTTGCGTATGCCCGGGCGCTGACGGCCCGGCTGGTGGCGGTCCCTGATGGCGAGCTCGCCGCGGCATACCTGCACGGGTCGGCTGCGCTGGGCGGCGCCCCACCGGGCGGCGCCTGATGCCCCGCCGCCGCCCGGTGCAGTGCCTCAGGCGGGATACCTGTGGTTTGCCAGACGGGGATAGTTTCTCAGACGGGGATAGAGGTGAAGGCGAAGCCGCTGGCCGCGGGCGGAGCGCTGGCCGGGTTCGGGTTGACCGCCAGGACGGTGACCTGGCCGCCGCGGAGCCCGTGGTCGTGTGCCCAGCTGGCCAGGCCGCAGACGACCTCACCGAGATGGCTCGGGCAGGCGGCCGCGTCGCGGTGCGCGGGGCGCCGCCAGGCCGGGGCATCCAGCCGGATATGGAAGCACGGCATCCCGGTACATGGCCCGCTGGCCTGGCAGGCGTGCGGGGTGACTGCAGTTAAGGACATCATGGCTGATCCCAAGGGGGTTGTCTGAATGCGGCCGCGGCCGCGGGAACAGGGGGCGTCACCGGGCCGGCCCGCGCCGCCGGACCGGTGGCGCGGGCCAGCGAGCTCAGTCGATGAGCTTGTGCAGCGCCGGGATAGCGGTACCGGACGCGGCTCCGCCTGCGAGGACGGCCTCCGCGAGAAGGTGGCCGGCCAGGTAGGCCAGGGCGCCGGTGGCGATCCCGATCACCAGCGCGGCGACGAGGATGAGCACCGTCCGCTGCGGCAGCAGCGGGCCTGGTCTGGCCGGTTCCGGCGGCCCGGAACCCCCTTCAGGAGGGGGGCCCTGTTCCCATGAGTGGGGTCTTCCACGTACAGTCATGTCTGGTTGTTCCTCTCGTGCGAGGGCAACTGGATGTGTGACGGCCTCCTGTTCGCGCAGGGGGCCGTTGCCATTGGAGTGGCAACGGCCCGTGATCCCGCCTGTGCAATTGCGCGGGACCCGGCCGAGGATCACATCGTTTCGGTACCGAAGTGACTGCGCCACCTCCTTACGGAAATTGACGGGAAGTTCCTACTTAGTAGGTAATTAGAGGCTAACGGCGTGTAGCGGGGGCCTCGTTGCAGACCGCAGTGTTCCGTATTCCCCGCCCGGGGGACTAGGGCGGTAACCGGGGGAGCGAACGTTCTCATTGATCATCACCCCTGTCTAACCAGACAGACAGGGGTGATGGCAGCATGATCCATTCGGGCTAGTCAGGCCAGCTAGTTAGGCCAGCTAGTTAGGCCTGCTACTTAGGTCGGCAAGGATGTGGGCATCCCGGGCATGGCGTCAAAGATCTTTTTCTGCGGTCATTCGGATTGTGCGGATGCAAGTGCATTCGCAATTACGGAAGTTCCCGGCACGGGCCCTGTGCCTGGCGCCTCAGTCACTTTCTGCCGTGTGCCCCCGGCGGGGATGGGCGGCCCGCCGCCACCGCGGACGCCCATCGCCGTCTGCGGCGGGCGCATCGCCGGCGGTGCTGTCAGGTGCCTCGGCCGGGGTGTTCAGGAAGGCCTCCACGATGGTCGCCATGGGTTTGGGGTGCGTGACCAGGTCGAGGTGGCCGCCGTGGTAGATGTGCAGTTCGCTGCGCGGGATCAGCCGGTGCATGATCCGCGCGTTGGCCGGGGGGGTGAGGGGATCGTCGTCACCAGCGAGGATCAGGGTGGGAGTGCGCAGCAGTGGCAGCATCGGGAGGCTAGTCCAGCCGGCCGCGGCCAGCAACTGGAAGTAGTAACCCTTGCCTGGCCCGGGAGATGCCTCGGTTGCCTCGGTGTGCAGCACCTCCCTGACGCGTGCGGGATCGTCGCGCAGGCTGCCGCCATAGATCTCGCCGGCGATGCTGGCCGCGTATCCCGGGTCGCGGTGGCGCCGCGGGGTGAGCATGTGCCGCAGGACACGTGGGTGGCCGGGCACCATCAGCGCCCCGGTTGCCGTGGCCACGAGCACCAGGCGGCGCACCCGGGCCGGGTAGCGCAGCGCGAACTGCTGGGCGAGCCCGCCTCCCCAGGAGATGCCCAGGACATCGGCCTGCTGGTAGCCGAGCTGATCGAGCAGGTCGTCCAGCAGCGGCGCCGAGGTCCACAGGTGGTAGGGGACGACCGGCTCAGGGGAGCCGCCTATGCCCGGCAGATCAAACCGGATCACCGCCCGCCGCGGGTCGAGCGCGTTGACGAACGGCTGCAGCATCTCGAGGCGGGCGCCGATACCGTTGCACAGCAGCAGCGGCGGCCACCGGGGGTCCCCGCCTCGTACTGCGACGTGCAGGACCCGGCCAGGCAGGGCTAGCGTCCCCGTCTGCTCACCCGCCCTGGCGCGCCGTCGCCGGCCCTTGACCGTCGTGTGCAGCCCGGCAGGCGCCCAGTTGCCGTCGGCCTCCGCCGGCGGGGGCCGGTCAGTGGTCATGCCCATGCACCTCCAGCTGGCCGTGCAGATCAGGCCCAGCGCGCGCGTGGTCGGGCGGGGCAGCAGCGTTGTCTATATTCCCAGGTGATGACTTAGCCACCCGCGTGGCATCTGCCAGGGTGCCGATGGCCAGCCACGTGGGCCACACCGACCGCGGGGTAACCATGCGGCCGCGCTGACCCGTGCGCACGGACGAGCCCGCCACGATGATCAGACCCTCTCGAGGATCGCGGCGATGCCCTGGCCACCGCCGATGCACATGGTGACCAGTGCGTAGCGCCCAGACACCCGCTTCAGCTCATAGAGCGCCTTCACGGTCAGGATGGCGCCGGTAGCGGCAATGGGGTGGCCCATCGAGATGCCGCTGCCGTTGGGGTTGGTCCGGTCCAGCGGCAGGCCGAGTTCGCGGACGACCGCGAGAGCCTGAGCGGCGAACGCCTCGTTCACCTCGAACACGTCGATCTCATCGACTTTCAGGCCCGTCCGGTCCAGGAGCTTCCGGACGGCTGGCACCGGGCCGATGCCCATGCTCATGGGCTCGACGCCGGCGTGGCTGTAGGCCACCAGGCGCCCTATCGGCTGCAGGCCGTGGCGGACAGCGTACGTCCCGCTGGCGAGCACGACGGCGGCTGCCGCGTCGTTCATTCCTGAGGCGTTCCCGGCGGTGACCGTTCCTTCCCTGGAAAACGCGGGGCGCAGCCGGGCCATGACCTCCATGCTGGCATCTGGCCGGATGTGCTCATCGGTCACCATCTCGACGGTGCCCTTCTTGGCGGGAACCTGGACGGGCGTCTTCTGCTCGTCGAAGAAGCCGGCCGCGACCGCTGCCGCCGCCCGCCGGTGGCTTTCGACCGCCAGCGCATCCTGATCCTCGCGGGAGATCCCGTAGTCCCCGGCCACGTGATCGGCCGTCGCGCCCATGTGGCAGGCGTGGAACGGGTCGTTGAGCGCGCCGACCACCGGGTCGACGGTCTGCCCGTCTCCCATCCGCTGGCCCCAGCGCATGCCCGGCAGCCAGTACGGGACACGGCTCATGGACTCGGCACCGCCGGCCACCGCGACCTCGGCGTCACCGAGCATGATGGCCTGGGCCGCCGAGACGATAGCCTGCAGCCCGCTGCCGCAGAGCCGGTTCACGGTGAGGGCCGGCACGGTGGCGGGCAGGCCACCGCTGATGGCGGCGATCCGGCCCAGGTACATGTCCCTGGGCTCGGTGTGAATGACGTTGCCGAAGACCGCGTGGCCGAAATCCTCCGGGTAGACACCGGCCCGGCGCACCGCCTCGCGGACGACCGTCGCCGCCAGGTCGCACGGCGGGACGGCCGCGAGGCCGCCGCCATACCGGCCGATGGCGGTCCGGGTGCCTGACAGCACGACAACATCGCTCAGCTCGGTCATGGTATTCCCCTTACGTGTTCAGGCCGTTGGCTGACTGCCCTGATCTGCCCAGTGCTGTGCGCAGGCCGGGCCGCGGGTGAGCTGCCCCGGGCTGGCCTGGCGGCTGCGCTGCCTGGTGCCTTACTGTTGACGTTGCGATGAAAGGACGCGCCGTGGCAACGGACGAAGGTCCCGCAATCACCGCGCCAAGCCCTGCAGAATCCTCAGCGGTCTGCCCGCATGGGCGGGCTGGGCCCGTTCACGCAGTTCACGGGCCCATAAGTAGCATGGGCTCCCCTGTGCGGGACCTTCGGCCCTATGTGGCCGGCGCCGGTCAGCCTATATTCAGCGTACGTATCGTGGAACCCTGGGTCCCGCTTATTGGTGTCCCGGGGCTATGCATGCGTGATATGCAACTCACCTGGGTGGGAGAACTGCAAAGGCAAATTCAGTTTGGCCGCTCTTGCCAACGACCTGGCCGTCCTGGGAACCGAATACTAAAGCGGGCCAGGATGACCGATATGAGAGAGGTGCCCCTACATGGACTTCGAGTTGACTGACGAGCAGGAGCTGGTCCGCAGCACGGTCAGGGAGTTCGCCGACGCCGAACTCGCCCCCGTCGCGGCCGAGATCGACCGTGATCACCGCTTTCCCGAGGAAGTCATCCCGAAGATGGCAGGCCTGAGCCTCATGGGGATGCCCTACCCCGAAGAAGTGGGTGGGGCCGGGGCGGACTACGTGAGCTACGTGATAGCTCTCGAGGAAGTGTCGAGGGCGTGCGCCACCACGGCGGTCATCATGACGGCGCACACGACACTGGCCACCTGGCCGATCTTCAAGTTCGGGACTGAGGAACAAAAAGCCAGGTATCTCTATGACATGGCCTCCGGCCGCCGCCTGGGGGCCTTCGCCCTGACCGAGCCCGCCGCGGGAACGGACGCGGGCGCCGGTACCTGCACGGCGGTGCTGAGCGGGGACGAGTACGTTCTCAACGGATCGAAGATCTTCATCTCCAACGCCCCGTACGCCGAGATCTACATCGTCTTCGCAAAAACTGATCCGGCACAGGGGACGCGCGGGATGAGCGCCTTCATCGTCGAGAAGGACACCCCCGGGTTCTCCGTCGGCGAGGCCGAGCACAAGCTGGGGATCCGCGGTTCCAGCACGCCGCCCCTCTACTTCAGTAACTGCCGCATTCCCCGCGGTGCGCTGCTGGGCGGGGAAGGCAACGGCTTCAAGGTCGCCATGCAGACCCTCGACGGCGGGCGGATCGGCATCGCCGCGCAGGCGCTGGGCATCGCCCAGGCCGCGCTGGACGCGTCGGTCGCCTACGCGAAGGAGCGGGTCCAGTTCGGCAAGCCGATCGCGACCCTGCAGGCTATCCAGTGGATGATCGCGGACATGGCCACCGAGATCGACGCCGCCCGGCTCCTCACCTACCGCGCTGCATCAAATATGGACAACGGCCGCCCGTATTCCACCGAAGGGGCGATGGCGAAGCTGTTCGCGTCGGAGACCGCGACCCGGGTGGCGGGCAAGGCCATCCAGATCCACGGCGGGTACGGCTACACGGAAAGCTACCCGGTAGAGCGGAACTGGCGTGACGCCAAGATAACGGAAATTTACGAGGGCACGTCCGAGGTGCAGCGCATGGTCATAGCCAGAAGCTGCCTGCGGTGAGGGTGAGCGGCCAGCGCGGTACCCGCTGCCGAGAGGAGCGTTATGAAGATTGTGGTCGCCTACAAGTGGACCTGCGACCCGCAGGAGGCCACGGTACGTGCTGACGGCACGGTGGACTGGAGCCGGGCGAAGCCCGGCATCAGTGCCTATGACCCGGTGGCCCTGGAGCTGGCGCGCCGTCTCGCCGAAGCTGCGGGCGCCGAGCTGATTGGCGTGACGGTAGGGGCGAAGGGGGTCGGTGTGGCGATTGCGTCCAAGGCCGCCCTGTCCCGTGGCCTGGACCGCGTGGTGGTCATCGAGGATGAGGCCCTCCAGGAAGCCGGGAGGTCTGAGCTGGCTGCGGTGCTCGCCGCGGTAGTCCGTCATATCGGCGACGTGGACCTGGTCGTCACCGGCGACTCGTCGGTGGATGTAGCGGCCAAGATGGTGCCGACCGTCCTGGCCGGCGAGCTGGGCTGGCCCGCCGTCGCTGAGGTCACCGCGGTGACTGGCCAGGCTGGCACGCTGCGGGTGGAGCGCGCGATCCCGGGTGGCACGCAGGTGCTCGAGATTTCCGGTCCGGCTGTGCTGGCGGCGTCCGCGGACGCCGCGGTGCCACGGGTGCCAGGCATGAAAGACCTCCTCGCGGCGGGCAAGAAGCCGGTGGAGCACCTGGAGCTCACGGCCCTGGACGTGCCCGCCAGGAGCGCGGTCATGACGGTCACGGGCCAGTCGCGTCCGGACCGCAAGGCGCGCGAGGGACAGCTCATCGACACCAGCGACCCAGCGGCCGCCGCTGCCGAGCTCGTCGCCGCGCTGCGCGGCGCCGGAGTGCTGTGAATCCCGGCCGCACAACAGGGGAGAGGACTCGACCATGAGCGTGAACGCCTGGATTGTCGTCGGGCACCAACCGGCGATAGGCGACCTGATCGCGGCCGCGCGTTCTCTTGGCGGGGAGGTCGCGGCGGTTGTCGCGGGACCCCGGCCGGTGGCGGAGACGGTGGCGGCGAGCGGCGTGGACAAGGTGGTCTGGTGCGGCGGGCCGGATGACGTCCCCAGCGAGGCCTACGCCCCCGTGGTCGCCGGCATCGTCGCGGCCGATCCGCCCCGCGTCGTGCTCGGCGGGCGTAACCCGGACGAGCGGGTGCTCCTTGGTGCGGCCGCGGCCCGGTTGCGGGCGGCCGTGCTGACCGGGGCCCGCTCGGTCTCAGCCGACGGCTCCGGCGTCATCGTGGTGAACGCGGTGTTCGGCGACATCGCCGACGAGACCGTCGCGGTCTCCGGCCCGGTAGCCCTGCTGCTGGACGGCGGCGGAGTGCCGGCGGCTGGCGGCGCCAGCGTTCCCATCGAGGAGGCTGCGGCCACGCCGCTGGCCATGAAGGTGATCGAGACCAGGACGTCAGGCTTCGATGAGGTCGACCTCAACGCCGCCCCCCGGGTGATCGGCGTCGGCCGCGGCCTCAAGGCCAGGGAGGACCTCGCCATGATCGAGGCGCTCGCCGAGGCCGCCAACGCCGAGATCGCCTGCTCGCGCCCCGTGGCCGAAGGCCTGAACTGGATGGGGAAGGACCGCTACATCGGGAGTTCCGGCGCGCACATCGCCCCGCAGCTCTACCTCGCTATCGGGATCTCCGGCCAGCTGCAGCACATGGTTGGCGTGGCGGGGGCGGAGACGATCGTGGCGATCAACTCTGACCCGAACGCTGCAGTGTTTGCAGGAACCGACTATGGCCTCGTCGGCGACCTCTACCAGCTCGTGCCGGCGATCACCGCGGCCCTGAAATGAGGGTGCCCGATGCCAGAAACTGCTGAGCCTGACTTCGAGGTCATCGTTATCGGTGCCGGTATCGCCGGCTGCGTCACGGCCTACCAGCTCGCCCGGCGCGGGCGGACGGTCCTGCTGATCGAGCGGGGCGAGTCGCCCGGCGCAAAGAACCTCTCCGGTGGCGTGCTGTACTCCCGCGGCATCCAGGAGGTTTTCCCTGACTTCCTCAACGAGGCTCCCGTGGAGCGCCGGATCACGCGCAACTACATCAACTTCCTCAATGCCGGGAGCTGCGTCGGCATCGACTACCAGGACGCACGGCTGGCGGACCCGGTCAACGCGGTCACGGTGCTGCGGGCCAAGCTGGATGCGTGGCTGGCCGGCAAGTGCGAGGAGGCCGGCGCCCTCATCATGCCCGGGGTCCGCGTGGACCGGGTGCTCACCGAGGACGGGCCCGCTGGCCAGCGGGTCGTGGGCGTTCAGGCCGGTGAGGACGAACTGCGTGCCCGCGTGGTCGTCGCGGCCGACGGGGTGAATTCCTTCATCGCCAAGGAGGCCGGGCTGCGCCGCAGCGAGCCGCTGAACCACCTGGCTGTCGGCGTGAAATCCGTGGTGTCGCTGCCCAGGGAGACGATCGAGGCGCGATTCAACCTGACCGGCGATGAGGGCGCCGCCATCGCCGCCGTCGGTGACTGCACCGAGGGCGTCGGGGGCGGCGGCTTTCTCTACACCAACATCGACTCCATTTCCGTCGGGGTGGTCGTGCGGCTGGACGACCTCACCGCCACCGGGAAGGTCGTCACCGAGATTTTCGACCACTTCCTCGAGCACCGGTTCATTGCCCCGTACCTCGAGGGCGGGGAACTGGCCGAGTACGGCTGTCATCTGGTCGCTGAGGGCGGCATGAAGATGGTCGGCGAGATCACCATGGACGGCATGCTCGTCGTCGGTGACGCCGCCGGGCTCACCCTCAATACCGGGCTGACCGTGCGCGGCATGGACCTGGCGGTTGCCTCCGCGGTCGCCGCCGCCGAGGGCATCATCTCCGGGCTGGAGCGAAACGACACGTCCAAGGCAGGCCTGGCCGGATACCGGCAGGGATTCTTCGCCTCTTCGGCCGGCCAGGACATGAAGACCTACGCCAGGGCCCCCGCCTTTCTTGAAGCCGAGCGCATGTACAAGCACTACGGTGAGCTTTTCGCCGACGTCCTGTACGGCGCGTTCAACCTCGATAACCAGCCCCGCCGGCACCTCCTGAGCGTCGCGCGCAAGACGCTGGCCCAGTCGCCGGTGAAGATGAGGCAACTGGTCCGTGACGGCATTTCAGGAGCACGCGCGCTATGAAACCACTGTCTGTCCCTGAGCGGCTGACGAAGAACCGGTTCGTCCTCGACGAGCAGGAATCTCACATCGAGGTCAACCAGGAGATCGCCAGGGCCACCGGAACCGGCAAGGCGCTGGTCGCCTGCTGCCCGGCCCACGTCTACACCGAGGAACCCGACGGGACCATCTCCGTGGAGTACGCAGCGTGCCTCGAGTGCGGAACCTGCCTGGCTGTCGCCGCCCCGGGGGCCCTGAAATGGCACTACCCCCGCGGCGGGTTCGGCGTCCAGTTCCGCGAGGGGTAGTGCCCGGCGGGAGTTCTTACCGCTGAAGGACGTAGGTACCTGGTGCGGGACACAGCGGCGGGAATTCTGCGTTGCCCAGCGTGTGCGGGGCCTGCTTCATGCCGCCGCTGCGCTCCGCCAGCCACGTGGTGTAGTCCGCCCACCAGCTGCCCTGGACCGTCTCGGCCTGGGCCAGCCATTCGCGATGGTCGGGCGGGTTTCCGGGTGCGAGCCGGTAGGTCGCCTTCGGGTTGGATGGCGGGTTGACCATCGCGGCGATGTGCCCGCTGTTGGAGAGCACGAACCGGCAGTCGCCGCCGAGCAGCTGGGTGGCGCGGTAGGCCGATGGCCAGGGCGAGATATGGTCGTCGATGCCGGCCACGACGTAGGTGTCCACGTCGATCCTGGAAAGATCGACGGGGGAGCCGAGGATGCTGGCGGCATCCGGCTTGGTCAGCGCGTTGTCCATGGCAATCTCGATGAAATTGCGGTGCAGCCCCGCGGGCATCCTGGTGGTGTCCGCATTCCAGTACAGGATGTCGAACGGCGGCGGGGTCTTGCCCTGCAGGTAGTTGTTGACCCAGTAGTTCCAGATCAGGTCATCGGGCCGGAGCCAGGCGAATATCTCGGCGAGCGTGCGCCCGTCCATGTAGCCGCGGGTACGGGAGGCGAGGATGGACGCTGAGGCAGTGTTCTCGCCCATCAGCGAGACTGTCGTGCCTGCCTGCGTCATGTCCAGGAGCGTCACGCCCAGGGCCAGGCTGGCGACCTGACCGAACTGCCCGGTCGCGCTCAGGTGCGCACTGACCATCGAGGTGAGGATGCCGCCGGCGCACAGGCCCATGACGCTGACCTTGGGCGCCCCGGTAATGGCGCGCAGTGTGCCGATCGAGTCCACGACTGCTTGACCGTAGGTGTTCAGGTCCCAGTCCCTGGCGTCCTTGGGTGGGTTGCGCCAGGACAGCACGAAGACCTGATATCCCTGCCCCGCCAGGAATTCGAGCATGCTGCGGCCGGGCGCGAGGTCGGTAACGTAATACTTGTTGATCATCGGCGGGACCACGAGCACCGGGAACTGGTACACCGTGGGCGTGGCCGGCTCGTACTGGATCAGCTCGTAAACGTCGGCGCGGGCCACCACGGCCCCCGGCGTCACGGCGAGATCCTTGCCGACCTCGAACGCGTCGGGCTCCACCATCGTCGGGACGTGCGGGGCAGAGGACATATCTGAGGCCAGGGCCCGGGCACCCCGGACGGCGCTCATCCCGCCGGTGTCGATGAACGACTTCCATGCAGCCGGGCTGATCAGCGGGTTGTTACTGGGCGCGGATGCGGCGATGAGGTTGGTCAGCATGAACTTCAGGCGCGTGTTGTCCCGCCAGTCCAGCTCGGCGTCAGCGAGCAGGTCCTCCGCCGTCCCGCCGAGGGCCAGGTAGGTCTGGACAGCCCGCTTGAGCAGCGGGTTCTCACTCCATGCGGGGTCTGCGAAGCGCCGGTCACGGCGCGCCGGGGCGATCGGCGAACTGCCACTGGCGATGCCGGCGAGCTCCGCGGTCAGCTTGGCGGCCCGCCGGGCCACCACCCCCGGACGGCTGGCCAGCCGGGCCGCGTACCGCACCAGGCTGGAATCCGGCCAGAACCGGCGCAGCGTGCCGAGGGTCCCGTCGGGCAGGACGAGATCCAGCATGCCGAGTGCATTGCCGGCCTCGGGCTCGGCTGACTCACCGGGCGGCCGCGTGGTGTTCTTGGGATCGCGTGTATTTTCTGTGGCCGCCACGGATATCACGTCCTTCGTCTGATCCAGGATTGTGTGCTGGCCATAGCGCGGCGAACCAGTAAGGACCAGCCCGGCGCCAGATAATTACGGATAAGCACATCAGGCGGCGGGAGAATCCGGCAGAGCCAACGGGCCCTGAAACAGCGGGACGTTTGCCAGGCGGCGCCGGCCCTGGCCACGTTGCTAGCCGGTAATCCGGTACTCCTCCAGCAGCCGGCGGCCCACGATCATTTTCTGGATCTCCGCCGTGCCTTCACCGATAAGCAGCATGGGAGCCTCCCGGTACAGGCGCTCGATCTCGTACTCCTTGGAGAAGCCATAGCCGCCGTGGATGCGGAAGGAGTCCTCCACGACCTCCTTGCCGTACTCGGAGGCGAGGTACTTGGCCATGCCGGCCTCGAGATCGTTCCGGCGGCCGGAGTCCTTCGTGCGGGCCGCCATCACCATCATCTGATGGGCGGCCTCGACCTTGGTGGCCATCTCGGCCAGCTTGAACTGGATGGCCTGGTGCTCGGCGATCGGCTTGCCGAAGGCGTGCCGCCGCTGCGCGTAGTCGATACCCAGCTCGAAGGCGCGCAGGGCGAGTCCGCAGCCGCGGGCGGCGACATTGACCCGGCCGACCTCGACGCCGTCCATCATCTGGTAAAACCCCTGGCCGCTGGCGCCGCCGAGGACCCGGTCGGCGGGGATCCGGACGTCTTCCAGAATCAGCTCGGTGGTGTCGACGCCCTTGTAGCCCATCTTCTCGATCTTCCCCGGCACGGTCAGGCCCGGCACCGCCGGGTTCGCGCCGAAGCCAGGCTCCTTCTCGATCAGGAAGGTGGTCATGTTCCGGTGCGCCGCGTCATGGCCCTCGTCGGTCCGGCACAGCACCGCCACCAGGTTCGAGGTGGCCCCGTTGGTCAGCCACATCTTCTGCCCGTTGATCACGTAGCCGCCCCCGCCTGCCCCTTCTCCCGGCACCCGCACCGCCCTGGTGCGGATCGCCGAGACGTCCGAGCCCATGCCCGGCTCCGACATGGAGAAGGCGCCGCGTACCTCGCCGGCCGCCATGCGGGGCAGGAAGTAGTCCTTCTGCTCCTGGGTGCCATGCCCGGCGATCATGTGCGCGACGATGAAATGGGTGTTGACGATGCCCGACACCGACATCCAGCCCCGGGCGATCTCCTCCACCACCAGCGCGTAGGTGAGCAGCGATTCCCCGAGACCGCCGTGCTCCTCGGGGATGGTCAGCCCGAAAAGGCCCAGCTGCTTCATCCCGTTGACGATCTGGGCCGGGTACTCGTCCGCATGCTCGAGCTCGGTGGCGACCGGGATGATTTCTTTCTCGACGAAGTCCCGCACTGTGGCGAGGATGTCCCGCTGGATCTCAGTCAGGCCGTCGGTCTGCGCGAGGCGTGCCATGTTGTTCCTCAGCTGGCGGGTTCGGGGCGGCCGGGCTGCTCGCCGCCGCGCTCTTTGATGTAGGTCTCGGTCGGCACCATCACCGTCCGCCGGAAGACGCACACGAGGGTGCCGTCCTGCTTGCGGCCCCGGGTCTCGACCTGGACGATGCCCCGGTCGTTCTTCGACTTCGATGGCCATTTGCCGAGCACGGTGGTCTCGCCGTAGATGGTGTCACCGTGGAAGGTCGGCGCCACGTGCTTGAGGGACTCGACCTCCAGGTTCGCGATGGCCTTGCCCGAGACGTCCGGCACCGACATGCCGAGCAGCAGGGAATAGATGTAGTTGCCCACCACGACGTTCCGGCCGAAGTCCGTGGTCTGCTCGGCGTAGTTCGCGTCCAGGTGGAGCGGGTGATGGTTCATGGTGAGGAGGCAGAACAGGTGGTCGTCGTACTCGGTGACCGTCTTCCCGGGCCAGTGCTTGTAGACCGCCCCGACCTCGAACTCCTCATACGTTCGCCCGAACTGCATCTGCGTGTCCTCCTCAGGCCTGCGGGGGCTCGAACTTCGAGGTGCGCTGCATGCCTGCCGCGCGGCCCTTGCCCGCGATCACCAGGGCCATCTTGCGGGAGGCCTCATCGATCATCTCGTCGCCGAGCATGGCCGACCCCCTGGCCCCGCCGGCCTCGGAGGTGCACCAGTCGTAGGCATCCAGGATCAGTTCCGCGTGGTCGTAGTCCTCCTGCGACGGGGAGAAGATCTCATTCGCCGCGGCGATCTGGTCCGGGTGCAGCACCCACTTCCCGTCGAAGCCCAGCGCGGCGGCCCGCCGGGCGACCTCGCGGTAGCCCTCGTGGTTGCGGATCTGCAGGTAGGGGCCGTCGATGGCCTGCAGGTCATGGCTGCGGGCCGCCATCAGGATGCGCATCAGGATGTAGTGGTAAGCGTCCGCCGGGTAGCCCGGCGGCTGCTCGCCCACCACCAGCGACTTCATGTTGATCGAGGCCATGAAGTCGGCCGGGCCGAAGATGATGGTCTCGATCCGCGGGGAGGAGGCGGCGATCGCGTCCACGTTCACCAGGCCCCTGGCGTTCTCGATCTGGGCTTCGATGCCGATCCGGCCGACTTCGAAGCCCATCGTCTTCTCGATCTGGGTGAGCAGCAGGTCCAGCGCCGTGACCTGGCCGGCGTCCTGCACCTTCGGCAGCATGATGCAGTCCAGGCTCGCGCCGGCCCCCTCGACCACCGTGACCACATCCCGGTAGGTCCAGTGGGTGGTCCAGTCGTTCACCCTGACGACACGGGTCTTGCCGTCCCAGTCGCCGTTGTTCAGCGCGTCGACGATGGCATGCCGGGCACCCTCCTTGGCCAGCGGCGCGCAGGCGTCCTCGAGGTCCAGGAACACCTGGTCCGCGGGCAGGCCCTGGGCCTTCTCCAGGAAGCGCGGGCTGCTGCCGGGTACAGCCAGGCAGGAGCGGCGGGGGCGTATCCGGGTCGCCGGGACATCCGGGGCGGTGGTCATGTCGGGTCGCGCCATCCTTTGCAGGTTGCGGTGCCTTTGCAGGTTGCGGTGGCTTGCGGCTGGCCGGGCCGGTGCGGAGCCGCCGGTAAGGCCAGGATGCGCCCGCGGCCGGCCGGCAGCCAAGCGTGTCATGCTGCGGCGCGCCCATCCCGGCACGGTCAGGCTTTCCCGGCCAGGCGCCCCGGCCATGGCTGGAGCTTGTTGGCCAGCCGGATCTCGTCGACGAGGCGGCCGATGATGGCTGTGATGCCGAAGTCCCTGGGGGTGAAGACGGCGGCCACACCCTCGGCCCGCAGGATCTCGGCGTCGGCCGCCGGGATGATCCCGCCGACGACTACCGGGAGGTCTTCCGCCCCGGCCTGGCGCAGCCGGTGCAGGACCTCGGGCACGAGCTGGCCGTGCGAACCCGACAGGATCGACAGCCCCACGCAATGCACGTCCTCGGTTACCGCGGCCGAGACGATCTGCTCCGGGGTGAGCCGGATGCCCAGGTAGATCACCTCGAACCCCGCGTCGCGGGCCCGCAGCGCGATCTGCTCGGCGCCGTTAGAGTGCCCGTCCATGCCGGGCTTGCCGATCAGCAGCCGCAGCCTGGCCGTTCCGAGCTCCTCGGCGGTGGCGGCTGCGGCCGCGCGGACGGTGATCATCTCGTCGGCCGGCTCGGCGGCGGCCGCCGCCGGGCCGCTGACACCGGTGGGTGCCCGGTACTCGCCGAAGATGTCCCGCAGTGCGAAGGACCATTCGCCGGTGGTCACGCCCGCCCGGGCGCAGGCGAGGCTGGCCGCCATCAGGTTGACGCCGTCCTGCGCCGCATCAGCCCGGAGCCGGTCCAGTGCGGCCGCCGCCGCGGCCTGGTCGCGCTGCTCGCGCCACCGTCCCAGGGCCGCCACAACCTCCCGCTCGGCGGCCGGGTCGACCTGCTGGACCGCGGCGTCGAGGTCGGCGGTCAGCGGGCTGGGCTCGCTGGTGGTGAGGCAGTTGACGCCCACGACCTTGTCCGCGCCGGACTCGATCCTGGCGTGCCTGGCTGCGTGCGAGGCGACGAGCTGCGCCTTGAGGTAGCCGGACTCCACCGCCGGTATCACGCCGCCCATGGCCAGCACCCTGGTGATCTCCGCCTCGGCGCCCACCAGCAGTTCCGCGGTCTTCGCTGCCACCACGGCCGAGCCGTTGAACAGGTCGCCGTACTCCAGCAGGTCCGACTCGAAGGCGAGCACCTGCTGGATACGCAGGCTCCACTGCTGGTCCCAGGGCCGCGGCAGGCCCAGCGCCTCGTTCCAGGCCGGCAGCTGCACAGCGCGCGCCCGGGCATCCCGGGACAGCGTGACGGCCAGCATCTCCAGGACGATCCGCTGGACGTTGTTCTCCGGCTGCGCCTCGGTCAGGCCCAGGGAGTTCACCTGCACGCCGTAGCGGAAACGGCGGCTGTCAGGGTCGGTGACGCCATACCGCTCCTTCGTGATCTGCTCCCACAGTCGCGCGAAGGCCCGTACCTTGCACATCTCCTCGACGAACCGGACTCCCGCGTTGACGAAGAAGGAGATCCGCGCGACGACGTTCCCCATCTTCTCCTCAGGGACCTGCCCGGAGTCGCGGACGGCGTCCAGGACGCAGATCGCGGTGCACATCGCGAACGCGATCTCCTGCACCGGGGTGGCCCCGGCCTCCTGGAGGTGATAGCTGCAGATATTGATCGGATTCCACTTGGGGAGGTGGGTGACCGCGTAGGTGATCACGTCGGTGGTGAGGCGCATCGACGGGCCGGGCGGGAAGATGTACGTCCCGCGGGAGAGGTACTCCTTGACGATGTCGTTCTGGATGGTGCCGGTGAGCTTGGTGATGTCGGCGCCCTGCTCCTCAGCGATGACCTGATAGAGCGCCAGCAGCCACATCGCGGTGGCGTTGATCGTCATCGAGGTGTTGGTCTGCTCCACCGGGATCGCGTCGAAGAGGGTGCGCATGTCGCCCAGGTGGCCGACCGGGACCCCGACCCGGCCGACCTCGCCGCGGGCCAGGATGTGGTCGGCGTCGTACCCGGTCTGGGTGGGCAGGTCGAACGCCACCGACAGGCCAGTCTGGCCTTTCGCGAGATTGCGGCGGTAGAGCGCATTGGACTGCGTTGCCGATGAGTGCCCGGCATAGGTCCGCATCACCCACGGGCGGTCCCTGGGGGGCCGGGGCGGCTGCTGCTCGTTCAGTCCGGTCACGTGATGCCGCTCTCACACGTTCCGGAACCGGTTGATCTCCGTGAGGTGCTTGGCCCGCAGCTCGCCGTCACGGACACCGAGGCCCTCCTCCGGGGCCAGGCAGAGCACCCCGACCTTGCCATGGTGCAGGTTGCGGTGCACGTCCAGCGCGGCCTGGCCGGTCTGCTCCAGCGGGTAGACGACGGACATGGTCGGGTGGATCATTCCCTTCGAGATCAGGCGGTTGGCCTGCCACGCCTCACGGTAGTTCGCGAAGTGCGAGCCGATGATGCGCTTGAGGCTCATCCACAGGTAGCGGTTGTCGTACTCGTGCATATACCCCGAGGTGGAGGCGCACGTCACGATGGTGCCGCCCTTGCGGGCCACGAACACCGAGGCGCCGAAGGTCTCCCGGCCCGGATGCTCGAAGACGATGTCCACGTCCTCGCCGCCGGTCAGCTCGCGGATCCTGGCGCCCAGCCGCTTCCATTCCTTCGGATCCTGGTTGTTGTCGTCCTTCCAGAACTGGTAGCCCTCGGCTTTCCGGTCGATGATCAGCTCCGCGCCCATCGACCGGCACAGGTCGGCTTTCGCCTCGCTGGAGACGACGCAGACCGGGATGGCGCCGCCGGCCTTCGCGTACTGGGTGGCGTAGGCGCCGAGGCCGCCGCTGGCTCCCCAGATCAGCACGTTGTCGCCCTGCTTCATGCCGGCCCCGTTGCGCGAGACCAGCTGGCGGAAGGCGGTGGAGTTCACCAGCCCCGGGGTCGCCGCCTCCTCCCAGGTGAGGTGCCTGGGCTTGGGCATCAGCTGGTTGGTCTTGACGATGGCCAGCTCGGCGAGGCCGCCGAAGTTCGTCTCGAAGCCCCAGATGCGCTGCTCCGGGTCCATCATCGTGTCGTTGTGGCCGTCGGAGCTTTCCAGCTCCACGGACAGGCAGTGCGCGACGACCTCCTCGCCGGGCTTCCAGACGGTCACGCCAGGACCAGTGCGCAGCACCACGCCCGCGAGGTCCGAGCCGACCACCTGGTACGGCAGGTCGTGCCGGGCGGTGAGCTCAGAGAGCTTGCCGTAGCGGCGCAGGAAGGCGAAGGTGGAGATCGGCGAGAAGATGGAACTCCACACCGTGTTGTAGTTGACCGCGCTGGCCATGACGGCGATCAGGGCCTCGCCCAGGCCCAGTTCGGGGACTGGCACGTCTTCCACGTGCAGGGACTTGCGGGGATCCCGATCACTGGTGTCCAGGCCGTCGAACATGTGCTCCTCGTCCCGGTGCAGGGTGACTGCCCGGTAAGCCTCCGGCAGCGGAAGCGCGGCGAAATCCGCGGCCTGGCTGTCGGAACTGAGGATCGCGTCGAGTATTTCCTTCAAGGCTGACTCCTAAGGCGTGCCTTCATGAGGAGCGCTGGGCCTCGTGGAGCCGAGCCGCGACTGGCTGGACGCAAAGTTTTCTTTGGGGCCGGTGGCGCGGGCCTCTGTCTCAGCCGCGTCCCCCGCGTCCTCCTGCCTGCCTACGACGATGCCAGGTTGCCTTCGTGATGTCTATTGAGGGTTTCGTGCAGACAATTAAGCAAAAGGTTTGGACTCAGCTCCCCGCTGCTGTTGCTGGCGTGAACGCGAGTGGCGCATGAGGTGCCTGCTCAGCCGGGGTACTGCCCAGATCCCGCCGCCCGCAGGAAATCAGCTGCCAGCCCTGAGACCAATGGGGGCGGCATAACACGTGAGGCCATTGGTGCCCGCCGGACGGGTAATAGTGCGCAGGCGGGCCGGAATTGTCACCCGTGGCGTTTCCGTTTGCGCCGGCTGCGGGGTAGCGTCGCGAGGGAGAACACAGTGCACTTCCGTGTTTCCCGGCCGGCGCGCGGAAGGATAACTGATGGACCTTGCGACCAGCTACATGGGGTTGGCCCTGCGTAACCCGCTCGTCGCCGCTGCCTCACCGCTGTCGAACACCGTCAACGGTGTCCGCCGGCTGGCCGACGGCGGCGTCGGCGCCATCGTGCTGTACTCGCTGTTCGAGGAGCAGGTCCGCCGGGAGATGGAGGAGAACGCGCGGCGGGCCGAAGCCGGCACCGAGCACTTCGCGGAGTCGCTGTCCTATTTCCCGGCCAGTGTGACGGAGAACGCCGCGGCGCAGGATGGTGCTCCCCGTCACTACCTGAGCCTGCTGGAACGCGCTGCGGCCGCGGTGGAGGTCCCGGTGATCGGCAGCCTTAACGGTGTCACCAGGGGAGGCTGGACCAGCTACGCGCGCGCGATGCAGGACGCGGGGGCCGCGGCGATCGAGCTGAACATCTACTACATACCAGGCGACCCGCGCATTTCCGGCCGGGACGTCGAGCAGCGGCACATCGACATCCTGTGCCGGGTCAAGGCCGCCGTGTCCGTGCCGGTGGCGGTCAAGATGAGCCCGCACTTCAGCTCGATCGGTGAGATGGCGACGCGGCTGGACCAGGCCGGGGCAGACGGCCTGGTGCTGTTCAACCGGTTCCTGCAGCCCGACATCGACCAGGAGACACTGACGGTCAGGCCCGCCCTGGAGCTCTCCCGTCCCGCCGAGGCCCGGCTGCCGCGCACCTGGATCTCCATCCTGAGCCCGGGAATCCGCGCCTCACTCGCGGCGACCACCGGCGTCGATGAAGCTTCTGATGTGGTCAAGTACCTCCTGGCCGGCGCCGACGTGGTGATGACCGCCTCCGCGCTGATCCGGCACGGCCGCCAGCATGCGGCCACCTTGCTCACGGGCCTGCTGGACTGGATGGAACGCCGGGGATACGCGTCGGTCGGCGACCTGCGCGGGATACTCGCCGTGCCCCCGGACACCGACCAGGCTGACTACGAGCGCGCGGGCTATGTGCGGGCCCTGCAGGCAGCCAACAGCGCCCGGCGCCCGTGGTGACCCGCGGGCCGGTGCCGGGGGACAGGAGCGGCGGGCCAGGCCCGAACTCCCGCCAGCGCCGGCATGACGCAGAGGTGGGTGCGTGACCTGCGCGCTCTACGTGGCCTGGGATGAAGGGCTAGCGGCTTACGACTTCGGGGCCGGCCATCCGATGGCGTCGGTCCGGGTCGAGCTGGCGATCGAGCTGGCCCGGGCCTTCGGGCTGTTCACCCGGGCCGGGGTTTCGCTCGAGGGCCCGGTGGCCGCCACTGACGCGGAGCTTGAGCTCGTGCACGACCCGCGCTACATCGCGGGGGTGCGGCTGGCGGGCACGCTGGCGCCGGGCCCTCCGCTGCTGGAATTCGGTCTCGGCACCGAGGACGACCCGGTGTTCCCGGGCATGCACGACGCCTCGGCACTGGTAGCCGGCGCGACCCTGGCCGCGGCCCGCGCGGTCTGGACCGGCGCAGCGCAGCATGGCGCGAGCATCGCGGGCGGGCTGCACCACGCGATGCGCGGCAGTGCGAGCGGATTCTGCGTGTACAACGACCCGGCGATCGCGATCGCGTGGCTACTGGGCCAAGGCGCGGAGCGGGTCGCGTATGTCGACGCCGACGTGCACCACGGCGATGGGGTGCAGGCCGCTTTCTACGACGATCCCCGGGTGCTGACGATCAGCCTGCACGAGCATCCGGCAGCGCTGTTCCCCGGCACCGGCCTGCCGTCGGAGACGGGCGGGCCGGGAGCGCGGGGCTCGGCGGTGAACGTGGCGCTGCCGACCGGGACCGGGGACGCCGGGTGGCTGCGTGCGTTTCATGCGGTGGTGCCGCCGCTGCTGAGCGAGTTCCGGCCGGCGATCCTGGTCAGCCAGCACGGCTGCGATACGCACTCGCTCGACCCGCTGGCTGGCCTGCGGCTGTCCATCGACGGGCAGCGGGCGGCGCACGCCGCGATCCACGCACTGGCCCACCAGGTGGCCGGCGGCCGCTGGCTCTTTACCGGGGGCGGCGGCTACGACCTGCTCCAGGTTGCGCCCAGGACCTGGGCGCACCTGCTGGCGGAGGCCGCGGGATATCCCATCGACCCCGGGGCGCTAGTCCCGGCTACCTGGCGCGAGTACGCGTCCCGCCGCACCGGCCGCCCCGCACCCGAGGTCATGACCGACGGGAATGACCCCGGCTACACCCGCTTCGAATCCGGATACGACCCCGCAGACCATGTCGACCGGGCGATCGTGGCCACCCGGGCCGCCGTCTTCCCTGAGCACGGGCTGATGCCGCTGCCCTGACCGGGCTCACGCCGGAGGGAGCTTGATCACGACGGGAGTGCCCGCGCTCAGCAGGTGTGACTCGCCCCGGATGAGCACGTTCAGGGGGTCGCCAGTTTCCGCCAGGTAGCGCTCCTCATCGTGGCTGAGCTTGACCCGGAGCTGACGTCCGCGGAACCGCAGCGAGAAGGCGAGCTCTTTCCAGGTGCGCGGCAGCCGGGGATCGAAGGACAGATGGCCGTCGAAGTCGCGGACGCCGCCGAACCCGAAGACGAGCGAGGACCAGACGCCGGCGGCCGACGCGATGTGCACTCCGTCCGAGGCGTTGCCGGCCACGTTGCCCAGATCCATCAGCAGCGCGTACTGGAAGTACTCAAGGGCCTTGCGCTCCTCGCCGATCTCGGCCGCGATGATGCTCTGCACGCACGCCGACAAGGACGAGTCGCCGGTGGTGAGCGGGTCGTAGTAGTCGAAGTTCCGGCGTTTCTGCTCCTGGGAGAACTCGTTGCCGAGCAGGAACATCGCCAGCACGATGTCAGCCTGCTTGAGCACCTGGTGCCGGTAGATCACCAGAGGGTGGTAGTGCAGCAGCAGCGGGAATTTCTCCCGCGGCGTGCTGTCGAGATCCCACACCTCGCGGCCCAGGAACGTCTCGTCCTGCGGGTGAATGCGGCGTTCATCGTCGAATGGGACGTGCATCGCGGCCGCCGCGCGCTCCCAGGACTCCACCTCCCTGGGCTGGAGCCTGACCGCGTGCACGAGCGCGGTGTAGTCCCCGGGCCGCTCCTCGCGCAGCCGGCGGATGGTAGCGGCGGCGAAAGTGAGGTTCAGCCGGGCCATCAGGTTGGTGTAGGTGTTGTCGTTAACCACGGTGGTGTATTCGTCGGGCCCGGTGACGCCGTGGATGTGGAATTTCTGGTCGGCGCCGTAGAAGCCGAGATCCTCCCAGAGCCGGGCGGTTTCGACGAGGATCTGAGCGCCGATCTCGCCGAGCACGCGTCCGCTGCCCTCCACATGGGTGTAGCGCATCACCGCGTAAGCGATATCGGCGTTGATGTGATACTGGGCGGTGCCCTGCTGAACATTGGGCGAGGCCTCCTCGCCGTTGATGGTCCGCCACGGGAACAGCGCCCCTCGCTGGCTCATCTCGGCCGCCCTCTCCCGCGCGCGGCCCAGCATGCTGTGCCGGACCGCCAGCATGTTATGGGCGATCCTTGGCTCGGTATACGCCAGGAACGGCAGGACGTAGATCTCGGTGTCCCAGAAGTAGTGGCCCTCGTAGGCCTGCCCGGTCAGTCCCTTCGCCGGGACTCCGGCCCCCTCAGCCCGCCACGCCGCCTGCGCGACCTGGTAGAGATTCCACCGGACCGCCTGCTGCTGCCGCACCGGGTTGAGCCGGGTCTGCATCCGGACGTCGGCATGGTCCCAGAACCGGGCGAGATTCGTGCGCTGGCTCGTGAGGAGCATGTCGAACCCGTCGCGGACCGCGCGGTCCAGCGTCCGGCGGCACCGGTTGACGAGCTCGGGCACCGGGATACTGCGGGAGGTCTGGTAGGTCGCGTACTTGGTGACCCGGATCGGCACACCGGGCACCGCATCGGCCGTGAGGAGGACCTCGCCCGTCCCGTCGTCATCGAGGGATGCCACCGCCTGGAAGGAGCATGCCGCGTCGATCACATGGTCAACGCCGATACCGAGTGTCATCCCGCTGTTGGTCGTGTGGTAGCCCAGAAGGATGCGCTGGTCGGCATGCTCGGCCGCCCGCACGTTGAGCACCCGGTGCGGCAGTACCGTCGACAGGCGGGGATCTCCCGGCCGGTGCTCGGGCAGATCGTCGGTCTGGTGGGCGTCCTGGCGGTTGAGGACCAGTGAGGAGATCACGACGGGGCCGGCTCATCCAGCATCGTGACCTCATACGTCATCGCGACCAGGTGGCGGTGCTCGAGTGAGACGAGCCGGCGCGAGCGGATCCGAACATGCTTACCCACACCGGTGACCCAGACCAGCTCGCGGGTCAGCGTCCCGGCCCGCATGTCCAGGATCCGCCCGTAGTCCTGGAGACGCGCAGTGGGCAGGTAGAACGGCTCGTCGTCCACATAGAGCTTGAGGATCGTCGCGTCGGGCACGTTCACGATCGTCTGGCCGGTCCGCGCCAGCGCGTGTGCCCCTTCGGCATGCATGATCGGCCAGGTCTCGTGGAACCCGTTGACGAATGTCCCGGGGACCACCCCCGGGCGGCCCTCCTCGAAGCTGCCGCGGATGCCGACGAAACCGTTGCCCAGCGAGAAGACGGACTCGGTCAGGCCGACAAACTCATCGGAGTACCGTGCCTCCACGATGCGCCACTCATCGGCCGGATACAGATGTTCCGGTGGCAGCACGATTTTCCGCTTTAGCATGATTCGAAGGTATTCCGGGCCGGGTGATACGGACAGGGCCCGCGGGCAGCGACTATCCCGGCTACGGGATGTGGAAGTGGTAGCCCTCATCGAGCAGCCGGGGCAAGACGATGCTCAGGGCCTTCACCGTCTGGGAGCGGTTGCCGCCCCCATCGTGCTCGAGGATGATCGATCCGGGCCGGGTGTTGCGCATGATGTTGCGGACGATGCTCCGGACGCCGGGCCGCGCCCAGTCGCGCGGGTCAACCGACCAGTCCATCGGCACCATCTTCATCTGCGCACATTGCCTGAGGACGGCGGCTGACCAGGCCCCGTACGGGGCGCGGAACAGCTGGGGATGCACGCCGGTCGCGGAATGGATGGCGTTACTGGCCCGGGCGAGCTCGGTGTGCACCCGGTGGGCCGGCATGTGCACGAGATCGGAGTGGGTCCAGGTGTGATTGGCGACATGGTGACCCTCCTCGGCGACCGTGCGGGCCAGGTGGGGATAGGCAGCCACATAACGGCCGATCATCGAGAATGTCGCGGTGACGCCATAGGTGCGCAGCACCTGAAGTACCTGCGGCGTGTACACCGGATCAGGCCCGTCATCGATGGTCAGTGCCACCGCCTTCGAATCATCGCTGATGTAATAAAGCGGCTGGCCCACCGGACGCGGCACCTGATGCGCGGCCGGGGCACGGCCGGGCGGTGCGGTGGCGGCGAGGTCGTGCCCCCCCGACGTTTTCTCCCGCACACTCACTTCGTCATGGGCCGGCAAATGCACGGCGGGCCCGGAAAGCAGGCGGGAACCGACAACGCTCGTCAGCGTGATGCCACCCACCGCCAGGAGCAGCCGCCGCCGGCGAGCCGCGAAAATAGCATCCGAATCGTGGTCAGACCCCGGGAGATATCCCACGAGCGCCCCCGCGTGTGAGTGCCTTATTACGCCAGGTTCGGCGAGAAATCTGTGTCTGAACCATCTAGGGCATCATGGCGGAATTCAGCCGGCCACGCGAAGGAAATCGGGGGGCGTGTCGCATACGCCCGGGCAGGCAGTTCCCGGGAGCCAGGTCCCCGGCCGCGCCGCTGGCCCCGGGCCCGGCATGCTGCGCCTGGCGGTAGTACGGGCTAAAATGTCCAGGTGCTGGAGCCGTTTCATCCGGTAGTTCGAAGCTGGTTCGCCGCCCGCTTCCCGGCTGGCCCCACGGCGCCGCAGGCTGAGGGCTGGCGGTACATCGCGGCCGGGCGCCACACGCTCATCGCCGCGCCGACCGGATCCGGGAAGACACTGGCCGCGTTCCTGGTCTGCATCGACCGGATCTACCGGGCGCACGAGGCGGGAGCGGAGCGCGCGGCGGGGCCCCGGGTCGTGTACGTGTCGCCGCTGAAGGCGCTGGCCAGCGACATCTGGCAGAATCTCGAGGCCCCGCTGGCGGAGATCGCGGGCACCGCCGCCCGGATGGGACGGCCGGCCCCGGACATCCGCGTCGCGGTCCGGACGGGGGACACGGCGGCCGCGGAGCGTGCCGCGATGCTCAAGAACCCGCCGGACTTCCTGATCACCACCCCCGAGTCGCTGTACCTGCTGGTCACGGCCGAACGGACGCGGGCGATGCTGGCCCCGGTCGCCACGGTCATCGTGGATGAGATCCACGCCGTGGCGGGCAACAAGCGGGGGTCCCACCTGGCCCTGACCCTCGAGCGGCTGGAGCACCTGGCCGCGCAGCCGGTCCAGCGCATCGGGCTGTCCGCCACCCAGCGACCCATCGAGACCGTCGCCCGGCTCCTGGTCGGGGCGGGCCGCGACCGGTCGGCGGCGGACGGGTCGCCGCGGTGCGCGATCGTGGACTCCGGGCACCGCCGGGAACTGGACCTGGCCCTCGAGCTGCCCGGCGGCGAGCCGGGCGCGGTCGCCTCCGCGGAGCAGATGGACGAGATCGTCGACCTCATCGCGGGGCACGTGGCGGGGCACCGGACGACGCTGGTGTTCGTCAACACCCGCCGGATGGCCGAGCGGGTCGCCCACCAGCTGGGCGAGCGCCTCGGTGAGGGGCAGGTCGCCGCGCATCACGGCAGCCTGTCCAGGGACCGCCGGCAGCGGGTGGAATCCCGCCTGCGCCGCGGTGACCTGCGGGCCCTGGTCGCGACCGCGTCGCTGGAGCTGGGAATCGATATCGGGCCGGTCGAGCTGGTCTGCCAGATCGGGTCGCCGCGCAGCTTCAGCACGTTCCTGCAGCGGGTCGGCCGGTCCAACCACAGCCGCGGCGGGATCCCCGCCGGGCGGGTGTACCCGACGACCCGCGACGAGCTGGTGGAGTCCGCGGCGCTGCTGCGCGGTGCCCGGGCCGGCCGGCTCGACGCCCTGGTGGTCCCCGACTGCCCGCTGGACATCCTGGCCCAGCAGATCGTGGCGGAGTGCTCAGCGCAGGACTGGGCCGAGGACGACCTGCTGGCCCTGGTCCGGCGGGCCGCCCCGTTCGCGGGCCTGTCCGCGGACGACTTCGGCGAGGTCACCGAGATGGTGTCAGAAGGCATCCGGACGGGCCGCGGCCGCCGGGCTGCCTACCTGCACCGGGACCGGGTAGCCGGGCGCCTGGCCGGCCGCGGGGGGCCCGCCTGGCCGCGCTGACCTCGGGCGGGGCGATCCCTGAGCTGGGTGACTACCGGGTCCTGGCCGAGCCGGACGGCGCCCTGGTCGGGACGGTGAACGAGGACTGGGCGATCGAGTCCATGGCAGGCGACGTGTTCCTGCTCGGCACCACCTCGTGGCGGATCCGCCGGGTCGAGCCGGGTGTCGTGCGGGTCGTGGACGCCCAGGGCGCGCCGCCGTCGGTGCCGTTCTGGCTGGGCGAGGCGCCAGGCCGCACGGTCGAGCTGTCGGAGGAGGTCTGCGCCCTCCGCAAGGCGGTCGCCGGGCGGCTGGGCTCCGGCGGCCCGGCCGCCGCGGCGCAGTGGCTGCGGGCGGAATGCGGGATCGGCCAGGATGCCGCGGACGTGATCACCGCCTACCTCGGCACCGCCCTGGCGCAGCTCGGGCTGCTCCCGGATATGGACACCATCGTCCTGGAACGGTTCTTCGACGACAGCGGCGGGATGCAGCTGGTCGGGCACGCGCCGTTCGGGGCCCGGCTGAACCGGGCGCTCGGCCTGGCCCTGCGCAAGCGGTTCTGCGTCACGTTCGACTTCGAGCTGCAGGCCGCCGCCAGCGACGACGCGATCTTGCTGTCCCTCGGGCCGCAGCACAGCTTCCCGCTCGAGCGGGTGCCCAGGTTCCTGGCCTCCAGGACGGTGGAAGGCGTGGTCCGGCAGGCCGTCCTGACCTCCCCGATGTTCGCGGCGCGGTGGAGGTGGAACCTGAACCGGTCCCTGGCCGTGCTGCGGATGCGGGGCGGGAAGAAGAACCCGCCCGCGATCCAGCGGATGGAAGCCGACGACCTGATGGCCGCGGTTTTCCCGACCCTGGCCGCCTGCCAGGAGAACGTCGCCCCCGGCCCGCTGGAGATCCCCGACCATGTCCTGGTCCGGCAGACGCTCGAGGACTGCCTGCGGGAGGCCATGGACATCGACGGCCTGGCCCGGCTGGTCGGCGCGATCGAGTCAGGCCAGGTCACGGTCGTGGTGCGGGACACCACCGAGCCGTCCGTGCTCGCGCACGAGATCCTGAACGGCCGGCCGTTCACCTTCCTCGACGACGCCCCGCTGGAAGAACGCCGCAGCCGGGCGATACCACTGCGCCGGGGCCTGCCCGTGGAACCACGCGAGCTGGGCCGGCTCGACCCGGCCGCCATCGAGCGCGTGGCCACCCAGGTCCGCCCCGACCCGCGGGACGCCGACGAGCTGCACGACCTGCTCATGACGCTGACCGCGGTGCGCCCGGACGCGCAATGGCAGCCCTGGTTCGACGAGCTGGCTGGTGACCGCCGCGCGGTCAGCGTGTACGGGCCCGCCGGGGTGTTCTGGTGCGCGGTGGAACGCCGCCCGGCGATCGGGGCGCTGTTCCCGGACGCCGCGGTGGCACCTGATCATCCGTGCCCGGTTCCCGCTGGCGCGCCCGACCCGGACGCCGCCGCGGCCGGCATGCTCCGCGGCCACCTGGACTGCCGCGGTCCCTCGACGGCCGCGGAGCTGGCCTATGCCACCGGCCTGCCGCCCGCCGGTGCCAGGATCGCGCTGGCCCGGCTGGAGGAGGAAGGCTTCGCCATCCGCGGCCGGTTCACCGGGCCCGGGGCAGACGAGGAGTTCTGCTCCCGGCGGCTGCTGGCCCGCATCCACGCCTACACCCGGCAGCGGCAGCGCCGCGAGATCGAGCCGGTCACCGCGCGGGACTTCATGCGCTTCCTGCTGCGCTGGCAGCATGTGGCCCCCGGCACCCAGAGCGAGGGGCGGCTCGGCGTGCTCGCCGTCATCGAGCAGCTGCAGGGCTACGAGCTGGCCGCGGGCGCGTGGGAGAACGCCGTCCTCGCCACCCGCGTGCAGGCCTACCGGCGCGACTGGCTGGACGAGGTGTGCCTGTCCGGCCAGGTGGTCTGGGGACGGCTGTCGGTGCGCGACGCCGAGCCCGACCCGGCCCCGAAGCGCACCGGGCTGGTGCCGTCCCGGGCCACCCCGATCACCCTGGCCATCCGCGAGGACCTGCCCTGGCTGCTCCGCGCCGCCCGGGGTGACCTGGCGCCTGCCGAGCCCGGGCCCGGCCGGACCCAGGACGTGATCGGCGCGCTCCGCCAGCACGGGGCCCTGTTCCGGCCCGACCTGGCCACGGTCACCGGCCGCCTGCCGGGCGAGGTGGAGGAGGCCCTGTGGGACGGCGTGGCGCGCGGGCTGATCACCGCGGACGGGTTCCGCGCGGTCCGGTCCCTGCTGCAGCGGTCCTCCTCGCGCCGGGCCCAGCGGCCGTCCGGGCTCCGCGGGCTGCGCCAGGGCCGGTCGCGGCCCGGGACCGCATCAGCCGGGCGGTGGTCGCTGCTGCCGGTCCCTTCCGCCGCCGCTGATCCGGACGAGCTGGCCGAAGCCGTCGCCGGGCAGCTGGTCGTCCGCTGGGGCGTGGTCTTCCACGATCTGCTGGCCCGGGAAAACCTCGCGGTGCCCTGGCGGGAGATCCTGTGGGCGCTGCGGCGGATGGAAGCCCGGGGAACCATCCGCGGGGGGCGGTTCGTCGCCGGGTTCAGCGGCGAGCAGTTCGCGCACGCCGGCGCGGTCGACGTGCTGCGCGCGGTGCGCAAGCAGCGCCCCGCCGGCGAGACCGTCCGTATCTCCGCGGCTGACCCGCTGAACCTGACCAGCGTCGTGCTGCCCGGGCCGCGGGTGCCGGCCATCGCGTCAGGCACCGTCACCTACACCGACGGCGCCGTGGCGCCCGGGACCGCACCCGCGGGGGGCGCGCGGACTGCGTCCTAGACGAACGCGCTCAGCCCGGTGATGGCCCGGCCGACGACGAGGGTGTTGATCTCACGGGTGCCCTCGTAGGAGTAGATCGCCTCAGCGTCGGCGACGAACCGGCCGACCTGGTTCTCCAGCAGGATGCCGTTGCCGCCGAGCAGCTCGCGGGCGTAGCCGACGGTTTCCCGCATCCGTACCGTGCAGAACGCCTTGGCCAGGGCCGAGTGCTCGTCGGCCGCCGCCCCCGCCGCCTGGAGCTGGGCCAGCCGGGCGCACAGGCAGGCCGAGGCGGTGATGTTGGCCAGCATCCGCACGAGCAGGTCCTGCACCAGCTGGAAGCCGGCGATCGGCTTCCCGAACTGCTCCCGCTCCTTCGCGTAGGCGAGCGCATGCTCGTAGGCGCCCCGGGCACAGCCCACGGCCTGCCAGGCCACGCCGGCCCGGGTCAGCCGCAGCACCTTGGCTGTCTCCCGGAACGAATTCGCTTTCTGCAAACGGTTCGCCTCAGGCACACGCGCCCCGTCAAGCGTGATGCGGGCGTTCTGGACGACCCGCAGCGCGATCTTGCCGTGCATCTTCTCGGCCGCCAGGCCCGGTGTCCCCTGCTCCACGACGAAGCCTTTGACCTGGCCATCTTCCACGTCGCGGGCCCAGATGATGATGTAGTCGGCGAACGTGGCGTTGCCGATCCATTTCTTCTGGCCGTCGAGGACCCAGCCGTCGCCGTCGCGGCGCGCGGTCGTGGTGAGGCCACCCGCGGCCCCGGAGCCCACATCGGGCTCGGTCAGCCCGAAGGCGCCGATCTTCTCCATCCGCGCCATCTCCGGCAGCCACCGCCGCTTCTGCTCCTCCGACCCGCACAGGTAGACCGACCCCATGGCCAGCCCGCTGTGCACGCCCATGAACGTGGAGATCGACGGGTCGGTCCGGGCCAGTTCCATCGCGATCATCCCGTCCAGCAGCGCGCCGCCGCCCGGGCAGCCGTAGCCGTCGTAGGCGGTGCCGGCGATGCCCAGCCCCGCGAACGCCGGGATCAGGTCGCAGGGGAATTCCTCCCGGGTCCAGTAGTGGTTGATGACCGGCTCGATTTCCTTGGTCATGAGATCCCGGGTGCGCTGCAGCGCGTCGCGGCCGGTGTCGTCCAGCAGTTGCTCCAGGCCGTAGAAGTCAGCATCGGCGCCGTTGGCCATGAGAGTCCTCCCCGGGAGATCGAGATGGTCTGGCGTGACCGGCCACTACCCACCCCGGCGTCCGGGAACCAGCTGATCGTGCCGTCAGGGAAGCGGCGAGAACCGCGCGGTGAAGTGCCGCAGGTGCCGGGGCTGGGACACGATGCGCATCCCGGGGAGGCTGGCCGCGCGGCCGCTGACCCGGGTGAGCACCTCGATCACGTAGTCGATGTGGCTCTGGGTGTAGGTGCGGCGGGGGATGGCGAGACGGACCAGGTCCATGGCGGCGGGTGCCTCGGTGCCGTCGGGCTGCATGCCGAACATCACGGTTCCGATCTCGCATGCCCGCACCCCGCCTTCCTCGTAGAGTGCGCAGGCCAGCGACTGGCCCGGGTAGTGCAGCGGGTCCAGGTGGGCCAGCATGGCGCGGGCGTCGATGAAGACCGCGTGGCCCCCGAAGGGGACCACGACCGGGATGCCCGCTGACTCCAGCGCCTCGCCCAGATAGGAGACAGAGCGCACGCGGTAGCGCAGGTAGTCGTCGTCGATGCACTCACGCAGCCCCTGCGCTATCGCTTCCAGGTCGCGGCCGGCCAGCCCGCCGTAGGTGGGGAACCCCTCCGTGAGGATCTCCATGTTGCGGCACTGCTCGGCGAGGCTGTCGTCGTTGAGGGCCAGCCAGCCGCCGATGTTGGCCAGCGGGTCCTTCTTCGCCGACATCGTCATCCCCGCCGCCAGGCCGGCCATCTCCCGGACGATGTCTGCCACCGGGACGGCCGCGTAGCCAGGTTCCCGGGTCTTGATGAACCAGGCGTTCTCGGCGAACCGGCAGGCATCGAGGAACAGCGGCTTGCCGAAGCGGTCACAGACCTCGCGGACCGCACGGATGTTGGCCATGCTGACCGGCTGCCCGCCGCCGGAGTTGTTCGTCACGGTCAGCATCACCAGCGGCACGGCGGCGGCCTGCTCCCCGAGCAGCCGCTCGAGGGCGGCCACATCCATGTTGCCCTTGAACGGGTGGCGCAGGGCCGGCTGGAGGCCCTCCGGGATGGGCAGGTTGACGGCCTGTGCCCCGGTGAACTCGATATTGGCCCGGGTGGTGTCGAAGTGGGTGTTGTTCGGGACGACGCGGCCCGGGCCGCCGACCACGGTGAACAGGATGTTCTCGGCCGCCCGGCCCTGATGGGCCGGCAGCACGTGCCGGAAGGGGAACAGGGTGGTGACCGCGTCGCGGAAGCGGTAAAACGAGGGGGCTCCCGCGTAAGCCTCGTTGCCGCGCTGGATGCCGGCCCACTGTTCCGCCGACATGGCCCCGGTGCCTGAGTCGGTGAGCAGGTCGATCAGCACCTCGTCCGCCGCCAGCCCGAAGAGGTTGTACCCCGCTGCGGCCAGGCCTGCCGTCCGTTCCGCGCGGGTGGTCAGCCGCATCGGCTCCACCGAGTGGATGCGGAACGGCTCAATGATCGTGCGGAACGGCTCTTCCGTCACCGGGCTGTCCCTCCCTCGGGCCGGGCGTGTCCCGCCGGCTCCCCGCAGCTTCGCGGCCCCTTGACCAGGGCGTCCTCACCCATTGTGGGTGGAGCGGCCGGCACCGGCCACTGGGACGATAAATCCCCGACGAGTGAGGACGCGGTCATGACCGTGCGGGACCAGGCAGGCCGGGAGGGCAGGATCGGCCCTCTCATGACCTTCGCTGACCATGTCCGGCCTGGTGGGCACCGGGAGCCCGCGGTGCGGTCTGCTTCTTCGCCGGTGCGCTGATGCTGCTGCCCGAGCGCACCGAGGCGGCGGAGGCCGACACGGCCTGAGCGGCCGGGCAGGCCATGGTGGTGCGGGCAGGGTGGCGTGGGCCAGGATGAGTGCATGGGAGTGCTCCGCTTCACGACGCAATTGCAGGCCCGCGGCCCCGCAGCCGCCGTCGTACTCGACGACGCCCAGGTCGCGGAGGTGGGTGAGGGCGCCAGGCGATTCCCGGTGGCCGCGACCGTCAACGGCTACACCTGGCGGACGAGCGTGGCCCGCATGAAGGGCGAATTCCTGGTCGGACTGAGCCGGGAAGTCCGCCAGAATGCGGGGGTCGAGGCCGGCGACGAGGTCGAGGTGGTGCTCGCGCTGGATGAGGCGCCCCGCGAGGTCGAGGTGCCCGAGGCGCTCGCGGCGGCCCTGGCCGGGGACCCGGACGCCCGCGCGTCTTTCGAGGGCATGGCCTTCACCCACCGGAAGGAATACGCCCGCTGGGTCGCTGAGGCCAAGAAGGAAGAGACCCGGCAGCGGCGTGTCCAGCAGGCGGTCGAGATGATCCGGGCGGGCCAGACCCGCAGCTGATCAGCTCTGCCCCGGCTGATCAGCTCTGGAGGTCGCGGAGAATCCGGGCGAGGTGGTCACGGTCGGCCGGGCTCAGCCGGCCGAAGAACCGCTCGGCCTCGGTCCCGCGGGCCGCGCGGATCGCGCGCAGGACGCCGGTGCCCTGCCCGGTCAGCTCGACCAGGGTGGCCCGCCGGTCATGCGGGTCGGGCCGCCGTTCCACCAGGCCCCGGGATTCGAGGGCGTCCACGACCTCGGTGGCTGAGCGCGGCGCGATATGCAGCCGCACCGACAGGTCCGACAGGCGCAGCGCCCCGTGGTGGCTGAGCATCCGGAGGGCCCGGAAGTGGGACGGGCTGATGTCCCAGGGGGCCAGGGTTTCCTGGGACGTCTCGCGCAGCCGCCGCCCGACCGACCGGAAGGCGTCCGCCAGCGTCTCGTCCCCGCCCGTCTCCTCGCCGGGAGTGGCCGGCCTGGCGCCGGCCGCGGCCGGCCGTACGCCTCGTTCCCCTGGATCACGGGAATAGCGTACCAGCGTTTACTGTTGCACCCTCATATTGAGGTTACCTCAGCAATGTGCTAACCTCGGCAGCGTACCTGGTCCCAGGGCCCGCCCGCGCGGGCCACCCCCCGGCAGAATCGAGCAGGCATTTGGCGTCCCCACACACGAATCCCCGCAACCCACCGGGCCCCGGCCGGTCCCGCGGCGCGAGAACGGTCACGGCCGCCGAGAAGGCGCAGGCCCGTGAGGTGTCGCTGCGCCGTATCGGGCGGCTCTTCAGGCCCTACACCTGGCAGATGGCCGTCGTCACGGCCATCATCGTCGCTTCCTCCATCGTCGGCGTGGCCTCGCCGTTCCTGCTCCGCGCGGTCATCGACACCGCCCTGCCGGAGCGGAACCTGCGGCTGCTGATCCTGCTGGTGGCCGGCATGATCGGCATTGCCGCCGTCACCTCGGCCTTCGGCGTGATCCAGACCTGGATCAGCACGAAGGTCGGCCAGCAGGTCATGCACGGCCTGCGCACCAGCGTGTTCGCCCATCTCCAGCGGCAGTCCATCGCCTTCTTCACCCGCACCCGCACCGGCGAGGTCCAGTCCCGCATCACCAACGACGTCGGCGGCATGGAATCCGTGGTCACCTCGACCGCGACGTCCATCGCCGCCAATCTCACCACCGCGGTGGCGACGGCGGTGGCGATGGTCGCGCTGTCCTGGAAGCTCTCGCTGATCTCGCTGGTCGTCATGCCGCCGTCCATCTACCTGAGCCGCAAGGTGGCCCGGATGCGCCGGGCCATCACCACCGCGCAGCAGCGGGAACTGGCCAACCTCAACGTCACCATCGAGGAAGGACTGTCGATCAACGGCGTCCAGCTGGCCAAGACCATGGGCACCGGGCCGTCCCTGGTCGAGCGGTTCACCGCCTCGTCGGCCCGCCTGATCGACCTGGAACTCCGGTCCCAGCTGGCCGGGCGCTGGCGGATGGCGTCGATGAGCATCATCTTCGCGGCCGTCCCCGCCGTCATTTACCTGGCCGCGGGCCTGCCGGTCACCGCGGGCGCGATGACCATCGGCACCCTGGTCGCCTTCACCACCCTGCAGAACAGCCTGTTCCGGCCGCTGACCGGCCTGCTCAGCACCGGCGTGTCCGTGGTCAGCTCGCTGGCCCTGTTCGCGCGGATCTTCGAGTACCTGGACCTGCCCGTCGAGGTGGACGACCCGGCCCGCCCGGTGGAGATCGTCCCGGAGGTCATGACCGGGCACGTCCGGCTCTCCGGCGTCAGCTTCACCTACCCCGGCGCCGACCGGCCCGCCCTGACCGGCATCGACCTGGACGTCCCGGCCGGCACCACCCTGGCCCTGGTCGGCGAGACCGGGTCGGGCAAGACCACCCTCGCCGCGCTGATCGCCCGGCTCTACGACCCGGGCAGCGGCGTGGTGAGCATCGACGGGATCGACGTCCGCGACATGAAGCTCACCGATCTCGCCGCGGTCGTGGGCGTGGTCAGCCAGGAGACCTACCTGCTGCACACCACGGTGCGGGAGAACCTGCGCTACGCCAGGCCCGGCGCGACCGACGCGGAGATCGAGGATGCCGCCCGCGCCGCCCAGATCCATGACCTGATCGCCGGCCTGCCCGACGGCTACGACACCATGGTCGGCTCCCGCGGCCACCGTTTCTCCGGCGGCGAGAAGCAGCGGCTGGCCATCGCCCGGACCCTGCTGCGCGATCCGCGCGTGCTCGTCCTGGACGAGGCGACCAGCGCCCTGGACACCGAGACCGAGCGGGCCGTCCAGCACGCGTTCGACAACCTCGCGGAGGGCCGCACCACCATCACCATCGCGCACCGGCTCTCGACCGTGCGCAACGCCGGCCAGATCGTGGTGCTGGACCACGGGCACGTGATCGAGGCCGGCACCCACGCCAGCCTGCTGGCGGACAACGGCCGGTACGCCGGCCTCGCCGCCTGAGACACCCGGCGCCCGTGCTCGGCGATGCCCCGCGGTTCTCCCGGGAGATCGCCCGGTGACCCCGGCGGGCAAGGGGGTAGCCTCGGTCGTGCCCCCACCATCGACGAGGAGTGGATCGGCATGACCCTCTTCCAGCGGGCCCACGACATAGTCCAGGCCAAGGCCAACAAGGCCCTCGACTCCGCCGAGAAGCCTGACGAGATGCTCGATCTGTCGTACGAGCAGATGCTCGACCAGATCACCCAGGTCCGCCGGGGCCTGGTGACCATCGCCGCGTCGCGCAAGCAGATCGAGCTGCAGGAACAGCAGCTGCAGCACACCGTGGACCACCTGCAGGACCAGGCCAAGGCGGCCCTCGCCCAGGGCCGGGAGGACCTGGCCCGCGAGGCCCTGTCCCGTAAAGCGGCGGCCCAGGCCCAGATCGACGCGATGGAGCCCCAGCACGAGCAGCTCACCGGCGAGGAGCAGAAGCTCGAGCAGACCCTCGACGCGCTGCAGAAGCGGGTGAACACCTTCCGGACCCAGAAGGAAGTGCTCAAGGCGCAGTACACCGCGGCCCAGGCCGAGACGTCCGTCGGCGAGAGCGCCGCGGGGATCTCGAAAACTTTCGGCGACTCGGGAGCCGAACTCCAGCGGACCCAGGACAAGATCCAGCAGATGCAGGCCCGCGCGGGCGCGGTGGATGAGCTGCTGGCGTCCGGTGTCCTGGAAGACGTCGGCGGGGATACCGACGACATCCAGCAGGAACTCGACGACGCCGGGACCGCCGCCGGGGTGGACAAGGAGCTGGCCGCGCTCAAGGCCGAGATCGGCCCCGGCGGTGCTGGCGCCACGCCGCCACGGGAGATAACGGGCAGCTAAGCCCCGGGTGCACCCGCCCGGGAATCAGAGCAGCCCGCGGCCCTCAGCGGGCCGGTCGGGCTCACCCGTGGCGGTGGTGAGGGGCACGCGCCGTTTCAGGTCGTCCCCATCGGCCCGGGCAGCGGGCCGCCAGCAGTACGGGCATCCCGGGCCGAAAGCGCTGTGCAGGTACGCGCAGTCTGTGAGCTGGGCGGTCATCATCGGTGTCCCACCTCGACTTTCCGGCGCCCGCGAGCCGGTGCGGCCGGGGACGCCTGCGGTGCTCAGCTTCCCCAGTGTTGCCCCGTCATTCCTGCCGGCCCGGGAACCGCAGCCTCGCGGGCGTGTCGCAGGCTCCGGGGCCGGTCAGAGGAACTGTCCCGGCGTGTCGCTGCCCCGGTCGCCGTGCCAGACCACGGCCACCACCTCGCGCGGGTCGAGCACCGTCCACCCGGTCTCGCGTTCCAGCCGGACCAGGCCGTCGGGGAGCACCTGCACGCCGGTCAGCCGCTTGTCCTCGGCGGTCGGGAAGGTCACCGGCCCGATCCTGGCGACGAGCATGGACATGGATCCTGACTTGCCGATGAGGGGGTTGAGCAGGTCGCGCATCGTCTCGCCGGTCATGATCTGGCACCTCCAGCTGTCGTTATGAGCAGCTTGCCCGCGCCCGGGCCGGACGCGCGCAGTTTGTCTGGTCGCCGGCCGCCGCGCTGAGCGCTTCTAGCATCCCCCTGATCGTGGGCGGGCTGTAGCGGGGGACACGGATGGCGACACGGCGGGCCTGGACGGCGTGCACGGCGGGCCTGGCTGCGGCCACGCTCGCCGGCGGGGCCGGCGTGACCGGCGCCAGCGCGGCCCCGGCGGTCAGCCGGGCGGCGGCGGCGCCCGCCGTCATGACCCCCGTCGGCGCGGCGCCGGGAATACCCGCCGGGGCCAGCATCAGCGGGCCCGAAGCGAGGTCGGCCACGCTGCACATCACCGTCGCGCTGCGCCCGGCCGATCCCCGCGGCCTCAGCCGGCTGGCCGCCGAGGTCTCCACCCCGGGCTCAGCCGAGTTCCGCCACTTCCTGCGGCCGCGCCGGATCCAGGCCCGGTTCGGGCCGGTCCCGGGGGCCGCGGCCGCGGTCCGCGCCTGGCTGCGGCGTCATGACCTCACCACCGGGGCGGCGCTGGGGGACGGCCTGCTGCTGCCCGCCAGCGGCACGGTGGCGCGGATCGAGGCGGCGTTCCGGACGGCGATCGACCGGGTGCGGCTGGCTGGCGGGCGGACCGCGCTGCTCAGCCGGCGGGCTCCCGAGATGCCCGCCCGCCTGCGCCGCCAGGTGTCCGCTGTCGTCGGCCTCAGCACCGTGCACCTGCCCGGGTCCAGCCTGGCCGGGGGACCGGCTCCCGGGCCGCGGGCCTGCCGCGCCGCCCGCCGCACCCGGCACGTGTACACCGCCGCGTGGCTGGCTCACGCCTACCGGTTCAACCCGCTCTACCGTCACGGCGACTACGGGCAGCACGTCACCGTGGCCCTGTTCGAGCTGGCCGACTACGCCAGCCGGGACATCAGGGCATACAGCCGCTGCTACCACGTGCATCCGTCCGTCCGCCGGGTGCGGGTCGGCGGCGGCACCAGCGTCCGGGCCTCAGGAGCGGGAACGCTGGAGGTGACCGCCGACATCGAGGTGGTCGCGGCCATGGCGCCGCGGGCGAGGATCCTGGTCTACCAGGCCCCCCTGGCGGGCGGCGACCAGTCCATCGTGGACACCTACGGGGCCATCGCCCAGCAGGATCGCGCCCAGGTCGTGAGCAGCTCATGGGGTGGATGCGAGCCGCTGGCCGGGACGGCCGTCATCCGCATCGAGGCCCAGCTCTTCCAGGAGATGGCGCTCCAGGGCCAGTCGATGATGGCTGCCGCCGGCGACTCCGGCTCCGAGGGCTGCCTGCCCGACGTCAGGGAGGTGCCCCCCCGCGTCGCCTACAGCCTGCAAGTCGGCAACCCGGCCAGCCAGCCTTTCGTCATGGGGGTGGGCGGCACGTCCATCACCCGCTACGGGTCACCCCCGGTGCAGTCGGCCTGGAACCAGACCCCGGCGGGACTGGGCTTCCCGGCCCCGTTCAACGGCCGGCACGGCCGGCCGCGCGGGTACCCGGGCAACCTGGCCGGCAGCGGCGGCGTCTCCCGGCTGTGGCGGATGCCGTCGTGGCAGGCCCGCTATGTTCGCGGGGCCCGCGCCCGCCCGGCCCGCTGCGGTGCGCCGCCGGGCACAGGCTGCCGCGAGGTCCCCGACGTGTCCGCCCTCGCGGCGATCGGCACCCGGGGCACCCGCGGGTATGTCATCTACGGCACCGCCGGGGCGTTCCGGCGCAGAGGCTGGCTGACCGCCGGGGGTACCAGCCTGGCCACCCCGCTGTGGGCGGCGCTGGCCGCCGTGGCCGACGAGCAGGTGCCCGCCCACCGCCTCGGCCTGCTGACCCCCAGCCTGTACGCCATCGCGGGGCATGACCCGCGGGCGTTCACCGACGTCAGGGCGGGCAGCAACGATTACCTCGCCGCGCACGCCCGCCACGCCCATCACACCTGCCGGGCCGGCGTGCTGCGCACGCAGCCCTGCTACCCGGCCCGCCGCGGCTATGACATGGCCACCGGGCTCGGCTCGCCGCAGGCCGGTTACCTGGTCACCGCGCTGCTCCGGGAGCGCCCGGGCCGGCCCGGGTCCCGCGGGCCCTAGTCCCACCGGCCGGCTCCCGGCTGGCGCGCCGGCACCGCCTGGACAGGCCGGCGGGGGCAGGTGGGAGACTGCGCGCATGACCGGACAGGACCCGAAAGCAGAACTCCTCGGCTATCTCCAGGCCGGCCGTGAGGCCCTGCTGTGGAAGCTCGACGGGCTCGGGGAGTACGACATCCGGCGCCCGCTCACCCCCACCGGCACCAACCTCCTCGGCCTGGTCAAGCATGTGGCCAGCATGGAGTTCGGCTACTTCGGCGACACGTTCGGCCGGCCGTCCGGCGAGCCGCTGCCCTGGCTGGCGGAGAACGCGGAGCCCAATGCCGACATGTGGGCGACCGCCGCGGAGCCGCGTGAGGCGATCATCGCCCTGTACCACCGGGCCTGGCTGGCTTCCGACGCCACGATCGCCGCGCTGCCGCTCGGCGCGACCGGCCACGTGCCCTGGTGGGCCGCGGGGCGCAGCGAGGTAACGCTGCACCGCATCATGGCCCACATGATCGCTGAGACCCACCGGCACGCCGGGCACGCGGACATCGTCAGGGAACTGATCGACGGCGCGGCCGGGCGCCAGCCGGGGAACGCCAACATGGCGCCCGGCGGCCAGGACTGGTGGGAGGGCTACCGGGGACGGGTGGAGGACGCGGCCCGGGCGGCCGGCCACTGAACCTGGTAGCGCACCCGGCAGGGGCTCTGCGGCCATTTCGTCTTCTGGCCGGGGATGGGCTGCGGGTCCGGGTCGATCAGCTCGAGCTGGTAGCGCTGGAGCAGCAACGTGAGGATGACCTTCATCTCCAGGTAGGCGAAGTGCACGCCCAGGCAGCGGTGGACGCCGCCGCCGAAGCCGATCAGGTCCCGCATGCCCCGCGGGTCGTCGAGGAAACGGTCCGGCCGGTACTCGTCCGGCTGCGGGTAAGGCCCGGGCAGGCGGTGCGCGACGGCGGGGGAGAGCAGGATCATCGACCCCTCGCTGACCCGGTAACCGTCCACCTCGAAGGACTGGTCGGCGGTCCGGGCCAGGATGAACGCCACGGGGTGCAGGCGCTCGGTTTCGTGCACGGCCCGGTCCAGCAGGCGCATCTCGTTGATCTGCCTGAGGCCCGCGGGCGCGGCGCCGCCGAGCACGTCCCGCTGCTCGGCGCGCACCCTGTCCAGTTCCCGGGGGTGCCGCAGCAGGTCGATGAGGGCCCAGCTCACATGGCCGGTGGTCGTCTCGTGGCCCGCCCAGATGATCATCAGGATCAGGTTGATGCGCACCAGGTCGGGGACCTGGCCGCCATCGGCGTAGGTCGCGTCGCAGATGGTCTGCAGGAAGTCCGGCGGGTCGGCGGGCTCGCGGCGGCGCTCGTCGATGAGTTCCTGCAGCCGGATCCGCAGCCGGTCGCGGGACCGCCGGCTGCGCAGCAGGTGCGGCAGCGGCAGCCAGCCGGGCAGGACCGGGTCCATGCCGGCCGAGAACCGGCGGAATTCGGCGAAGAACCCGGTGATCCGCTCGCTGATATCCGGCCCGAGGAATGCGTGCGCGGCGATGTGCATGACCAGCGGGCCGAGCTCCTGGACCAGATCGAACTCGCCGCTGTCGCCGAGGCGGTCCACCAGCCGCCCGGTCTCGGCCGCCATCACGGCGACGTAGCTGTCGAGCTGCCGCCCCTGGAAGCGGGGCAGGACCAGTGCCCGCTGCCGCTGGTACTCGGCCGGGCCGCCGAAGAAGTAGAACTCCTGGTCAAACATGCGGACGAAGTAGGGGTACGCCTTGCGGATCGACAGCGGCCCGTCGGTCTCCGCGAAGAAGAACCGGTGGTACTCCGGCCCCAGCATGGTGACGACCCGGCGGCCGGCCAGGCTGAACGTGAACACCGGCCCGTGCTCGGAGTAACCGCGCTCGATGACGTCGAGCGGGACGCGCATGAACTCCGCGACGTGCCCCAGCAGCGGCAGCCCGCCCGAGACCCGCGGGGGGGAAGCCTGCACCTGACCCGGTGACGATTCCGTGCGGACCATGGCGGCACCACCTTCCTGATCTGGCCTCCCGAGCAGTGTCCAGCCGGGCGGGCCCCGGGGGCCAGAGCCTGCCGGGCCACGGTGGTGGTGCCCCCGGGTCACCAGGGAGCTTGCCGTCCGGGCAGGGCCGCTGCGCCAGCAGGTCCCGTTTGACCGTTCCGGTTCCGCCGGGCACGATCATCGCTGTGGACGCGGAGCGCCGGAGGGGAGCTGGTCGGGTGTGAGCATTCTGGGTACCCGGGTCGTGCGCACGGAGGATCCCGGCTTCCTGACCACCGGCGCCGTCTACACCGACGACGTGGTGGACGAGCGGCTGGCCGGGGCGTGCCACGTGTTCTTCGTCCGGTCCCCGATCGCGCACGCCCGGATCACCTCCGTTGACACCAGTGCCGCCCTGGAGGCGCCCGGCGTCGTCGCCGTGTTCACCGGGGCCGACCTGGCTGACCTGGCGCCGCTCAGGCCGCCCATGCCGGATCTGGTCGACGGGCGGATGGCCCAGCCGCTGCTGGCCCGGGACGTGGTGCGCTACGTCGGCGAGCCGGTGGCCGTCGTCGTCACCGAGGACCCCTACCAGGGGGAGGACGCGGCCGAGCTGGTCAGCGCCGACTACGACCCGCTGCCCGCCGTGGTGGATATGACGGCGGCGGCGGATGACCCGCCCGGCCTCCTGTTTCCCGAGGTCGGCACCAACGTGACCGCCACCTTCGGGGATGCGTCCGCGCTCCAGCCCGGCCTGTTCGACGGCTGCGAGGTGGTGGTCAGCCGCACCATCGTCAACCAGCGGGTGGCGCCCGCGCCGATGGAGACCCGGGCGGCCGCGGCCGCCTGGGGCGAGGACGGCCGGCTCACGGCCTGGATCCCGAACCAGGGTGCCCAGGGGACCCGCGCGGCCCTGGCCGCCATGCTGGCCACCGACCCGGCCAGCCTGCGGATCATCACCCCGGACGTGGGCGGCGCGTTCGGGGCCAAGTTCGGCGCCGACCCGGAGCACGCGGTGGTCTGCTGGGTGGCCCGGAAGCTGGGGCGGCCCGCCCGCTGGGCTGAGACCCGGAACGAGAACATGGTCGCGATGACCCACGGCCGGGCCCAGCTCCAGACGATCACCATCGGGGGCAGCCGGGACGGCACGGTGACCGCGTACCGGCTGGAGATCTTGCAGGACTCCGGGGCCTACCCGCGGTTCGGCGCGTTCCTGCCCGCGCTCACCATCCTGATGGCCCCCGGGCCGTACGCGATCGGGCGGGCCGAGGCGGTGGCGCGGTCGGTGGTCACCACCACCACCCCGGTCGGCGCGTACCGCGGCGCGGGCCGGCCCGAGGCCACGGCGGCCGTGGAGCGGGCCATCGACCTGTTCGCCGCCGAGATCGGCCGCGACCCGGCCGAGGTGCGCCGGAAGAACCTGCTGCCCAGGTTCACCGAGCCGCACCGGACCGCGTTCGGGGCGGTCTACGACAGCGGTGACTACGTGACCGCGCTGGACGCCGCCCTGGACGCGGCCGGCTACCCGGCGCTCCGCGAGGAGCAGGCCCGGCGCCGCGCCGCCGGGGACGTGATCCAGCTCGGCATCGGCCTGGCCAGCTACGTGGAGATCACCGGCGGGGGGGCGGAGTCCGGTGGCCCCCGGGAGAACGCCAGCGTCGAGGTGCACCCCGACGGCAGCGCGACCATCCTCACCGGGACATCCCCGCATGGCCAGGGGCACGCCACGGTGTGGGCCATGCTGGCCAGCGAGGAGCTGGGCATCCCGGTCGACCGGATCACGGTGAAGTGGGGGGACACCGACCTCATCCCGGAAGGGGGCGGCACCGGCGGGTCCCGCAGCCTGCAGCAGGGTGGGGTGGCGGTGCAGCAGGCGTCACGGGAGCTGCTGGACGTGGCCCGGGACCGGGCCGCCGCGATGCTCGAGGCCAATCCCGCCGACCTCGTCTTCGAGCCCGCGCGCAGTGCGTTCGAGGTCGCGGGCGACCCGGACGCGTTCGTGCCGCTGGCCAAGCTGGCCGCCGAGGAGCGGCTGGCCGTCCGGACCGTGTTCATCGCGCCGGGCGCGACCTTCCCCTTCGGCACGCACGTCGCCGTGGTGGACGTCGACACCGAGACCGGCAAGGTGGTGCTGCGCCGGATGGTGACCGTGGACGATGCGGGCACGGTCATCAACCCGCTGCTGGCCGAGGGCCAGCGGCACGGCGGCATCGCCCAGGGCGCCGCGCAGGCGTTCCTGGAGGAGGTCATCTACGACGCCGACGGGAACCCGCTGACCGCCAGCTTCGCCGACTACCCGTTCCTGTCCGCTACCGAGGTACCCAGCTTCGAGCTGGCGGACATGGCCACGCCGACCAGCTACAACCCGCTGGGGGCCAAGGGCATCGGGGAGGCCGGGACCATCGGCGCCACGCCCGCCGTGCAGAACGCGATCGTGGACGCGGTCGCGCACCTTGGCGTGCGGCACATCGACATGCCGGCCAGCCCGCAGCGGGTCTGGCGGGCCCTTCAGGACGTGCCAGCGCGGGGGCACCGGCCGGGAAGGACGCGTAGATGCGGATCGAGCTCACGGTCAACGGGGTCCCGCGGTCGGATGAGGTGGAGCCCCGCCTGCTGCTGGTGCATTACCTGCGGCGGCGCTGCGGGCTGCGTGCCGCCAACGTCGGCTGTGACACGACGTCGTGCGGGGCCTGCACCGTCCTGGTCGGCGGCCGCTCGGTCAAGTCCTGCACCATGCTGGCCGTGCAGGCCGCCGGGCAGGAGGTCACCACCGCCGAAGGCCTGGCCAGCGGCGGCGAGATGCATCCGGTGCAGCAGGCGTTCCGCCGGGAGCACGGGCTGCAGTGCGGCTTCTGCACCCCGGGCATGCTGATGGCCGCGGCCGGCCTGCTGGCCGAGAACCCGCACCCGACCGAGGCGGAGGTGCGGCAGGGCCTGGAGGGCAACTTCTGCCGGTGCACCGGCTATCACAACATCGTCCGGGCCGTGCTGTCCGCCGCCGAAACGATGAGCGCATGATCCCCGCCCCGTTCGAGTACGAGGCGGCCGAGTCGGCCGCGCACGCCCTGGACCTCCTGGCCCAGCACGGGGACGATGCCAAGCTGCTGGCCGGCGGCCACTCGCTGCTGCCGATGATGAAGCTCCGGCTCGCGGTGCCCGCGGTAGTGATCGACATCGGCCGGGTCGGCGAGCTGGCCGGCATCCGGGCCGACGGGGACGACCTCGTGATCGGCGCTACCACCTGCCACGCCGACGTCGCCGGGTCGGACCTGGTCCGGTCCCAGACGCCGCTGCTGGCCTACGCCGCGGCGCAGGTCGGGGATCCGCAGATCCGCCACCGCGGCACGATCGGCGGTTCCCTCGCGCACGCCGACCCGGCGGCGGACCTGCCGATGGCGCTGGTCGCCCTGGGCGGTTCCGTGGAGATCTCCGGCCCGGGCGGCCGCCGCACGGTCGCCGCCGACGATTTCTTCGCCGGGTTCTTCGAGACCAGCCTGGAACCCGACGAGCTGCTCACCGCGATCCGGGTCCCGCGCCGGCCCGGCCCGGAGTGGGGCTACCAGAAGTTCGTCCGGCGGGCCAACGACTGGGCCATCGTCGGGGTCGCCGCGGCGGGCGGCCGGATCGCGCTGGCCAACATGGGCCCGGTCCCGGTCCGGGCGGCCGCGGCCGAGCAGGCCCTCGCCGGGGGAGCCAGCGCCGCGGACGCCGCCGCGCTGGCCGCCGAGGGTACCGACCCGGCCGAGGACATCCACGCCGACCGTGCCTACCGCCAGCACCTGGCCCGGGTCCTGACCCGCCGCGCCCTGGAGCACCAGACCGGGTAGCCAGCGCCGGCGCCACGGAACCCGTTCCCCGGTGCTCCCGCTGGGGTGGTGGCTGGGCTCGGCCGCGGTGTTCGCGGCCGGCCTGGCCACGTTCGACGGCCTGGTGTACGGCGGCCCGCTGAAATCCGGGTACCGGCCCGGGGAGATCACCTTCAGCCTCGCCGCCATCCCGCGCAACCTCCGGTTCATGCCCGCCCACCTCATCGAGGCCATGCCGATGCTGGTGCCCGCGATAGCCGCGGTGGCGTGGATCGCCGGGCGGCAGGTGAGGCTGCGGCGGGGCGGCGGTGAACCCGCGGCCGGTGCCCGCCGTGACCTCGCGGTGGGCCTGGCCCTGGCCGCGTCCTGGTGTGCGGTCTGGGGGCTGTACGCCGCCTACGACTGGACGGCCGCGCCCGGGCTCACCACCTTGCAGGCGGTCCGGTTCTACGTCCCCGCGCTGGGCGCCATCGCCCTGCTCGGTGCCTGGCTGCTGGTCCGCATCCGGCCGCGGGCCCGGCCCGGCGCCCTGGTGCCGGCTGCCGCGGTGCTGGTCCTGGCCGGGCTGGGCCTGTGGTCGTTCGCGGCCATGCGGGCTGAGCCGATGGGCGGCCCGGCCCACCAGGGCCGGCCGCACGGCCAGGTAGCGCACGCCGCCCGCGCCGGGGCGGCGCCCCGCGCCGGCCACCAGGTTCCGCACACCGCAGCGGTGCCGGGAACATCACGAAACGTCCCGGTGTCATACATGACGTGAGTGCGCACACCCAGGCCCCCGGCGGCACCCGCCCGGCCAATCTGGTCCTCGTCGAGCAGTCCGGGGCGAAGCACGAGATTCCCCAGCCGTCCCCCGGTGAGGGGATGGCCGAGGCTGAGCACGCCATGCACGATCCCGCTCTGCATCTGCGGGAAGTCAAGGTCGTCACCGAGCACAAGGCCATCGCCCGCTGGAAGGCCTCGGAGCTCGGCTGGCGCCGGGTGGCCTGAGCCCGCCGGCTACGGCGTGCCCCCGGGGAGCGGGGCCAGCCCGCCCCCCGGGTGTGTGATGATGAATCCAGGGCCGTGGGCCTTCCGAACGCCGGCACTCACGCCGGCGCCGTCCGCGGGCCCGGTAAACCCGGCACCATGATGCCGGGGATGGGATGGCCGATATGTTCGGCTTCAAGATTATCCGCCAGTACGAGCAGGGGGTCGTGTTCCGCTGGGGCCGGGCACTGCCCGGCGTGCGCAAGCCCGGCCTCATCTGGGTCAACCCGTTCACCTCGCGGCTCACCAAGGTCAACATGCAGATCGCCGTGGCCGCGGTGCCGGCCCAGGAGACCATCACCCGGGATAACGTCACGCTGCGGGTGGACGCGGTCGTCTACTACCGGGTGGTCGACCCGTTCAAGGCCATCATCAACGTGCAGAACTACCACTTCGCCGTCTCCCAGGTCGCGCAGACCTCGCTGCGGTCGGTCACCGGGCGCAGCAACATGGACCAGTTGCTGTCCGAGCGGGAGGCCGTCAACGCCGAGCTGAAGGACGTCATCGACGCCCCTACCGAAGGCCCGTGGGGTATCCGGGTGGAGCGCGTCGAGGTCAAGGACATCTCCCTGCCCGAGTCCATGAAGCGCTCGATGTCGCGGCAGGCCGAGGCCGAGCGTGAGCGCCGCGCGCGGATCATCGCCGCCGACGGGGAATACCAGGCCTCCAAGAAGCTCGCCCAGGCGGCCACGGTCATGGCGGCCGACCCGGCCGCCTTGCAGCTGCGGTTGCTGCAGACCGTCGTCGAGGTCGCGGCGGAGAAGAACAGCACGCTCGTCATGCCGTTCCCGGTGGAATTGCTCCGCTTCTTCGACCGGGCATCCGTGGGCACCAGCCTCGCGGAGACATCCGGCGACGGCGACCAGGCCGCAGGCACCCCGGCCGCACCCGCGCTCCCCGCTCCCGGGCCGGGAGTCCAGGCCACCAGCACGGCCGGGGCCACCGCCACTACCGAGGCCGCACCCCTGAACGGGTCGCCGAAGGCGGGCGCGGCGGGCTGATACAGGTCCCGCTCAGGCGCGCGGCCCCAGGCGGTAGACGAGCGCGCCGTCGGCCCGGTAGGCGAACTGGAAGCCGACCGCCCGCAGATACCTGAGGATCTCCGGGGTGGGCGACCAGACGATCGCCCAGCCGACGTGCATGCGGCGCGCGTCGAGCCGGGCGGCCGCGAGCCACGCCGGGTGCGCCCGGCTGGCCCGCAGCTGGTGGTACACGGCCGCGGGCTCCCCCTGGGCAGCGAGCAGATCACCGTAGAACGGGTGCCGCTTGACCGCGGCCAGGATGGACACCGGCAAGCGGGAAATGTAGGCCACCGCGCGTGGATGGCCGTCGGCGGTGGCCTGCACCTCGGCCTCGGGGTCGAACGCCGCTCCCTCGTCCGGGAGCGGCACGGCGCCCCGCACGCCGAGCGGCACATCGACGACGATCGAGCCCGAGTGGTCAGCGGCGATCGGGCGGTCCAGGGCCGGCAGCGCCGCCGGGATGGTGGCGGTGACCTGCGGGGTGGCGCCAGCGCCGACACTGCCCGCTTCCAGGATGCCGAGGGCGAGCACGACGGGCAGCACCGGCCATGCGTGATACCGCAGCCAGTTCACCGCGCCGGCGGCGAGCAGCGCGGCGGCCACCAGCCCCAGTTCGGTGAACCGGTCCGCCTCGCGGAACGAGGCCAGCAGCGAGAACTTCACCAGCCACGTGTACGGCATGATCATCGACAGGCGCTCACCGTGAAAGACCTGGGCCAGCGGTACATACCGGTGATTGCCGATGAGGATCCCGGTGCCCAGGGCCAGCCAGGTGGCGCCCAGCCAGAACAGGCCCAGCAGCCGTGCGCTGCGCCGCCGCCAGCAGACGACCAGGCCGAACAGGGCCGTGGCGGTCAGCACCACGCCGTAGGCCGTGAGCGTGGCACTGTGCGGGCCCGAGCGGTAGTAGTACGCGGCCAGGCTCTTCAGCCCGAACGCGCCGACCCGGGGTGAGGGGGCGAAAATCTGCTGGAGCGCCGCACCGGAGCCGCGGTAGTCCGCGGCGAGGGCATCCTGCGGCACGGCGGCGTCGCCGGCCACGGCCTGCTGGGCCATGGCGATGAGCTGCGGGCTGGCGACCACGGCCGTGACCGCGGCGACCACGCCAGCCAGGCGCAGCTTGGCCCAGGCCCGCTCGCCGCCGCGGGCCGCGCGGCGGGCCAGCCAGGGCACCAGCGCCGCGATCACCACGATCCCGGTCATGATCGACGATTCCAGGTCGGTCAGGAGCACGGTCCCGAGCACGACGCCCAGGATGACCGCCTGCCGCCAGCCCGGCCGCCGGCCCAGCCGCACCGCCGCCTCCAGCGCCAGGGGCAGGAAGACCGCCCCCAGGGCCAGCTGGATCTCGAACCAGGCGTTCCACGTCATCATCGTGGACAGGCCGTAGAACGCCCCGCCGGCGATCGCGCCGGTCTGCGAGGGCACCCACAGCCGCGCCACCCGGTACATCGTGTAGCACATCAGGCCCGGCGCCAGCGCGGTCAGCAGGTTGTAGGTGAAGGTGGGCCCGAAAGCCAGCGTCACCGGGGTCATCAGCACGCCGGGCAGCGGCATCAGCACATGAAATCCCAGCGGCACACCGACCGGCGCGGCCAGGTAATGGCTGAACCAGGGGTTGCTGAGATGCACCACCGAGCGCGCTACCCACCAGTAGTCCCAGACGAACAGGCCGGCGTCGCGGCCGGTCGGCAGGACATGGCCGGTCAGGTAGGCGGCCCGGGTCCAGTTCACCGCGATCCCGGCCGCCACGTAGCTGACCAGGACCGCCGCGTGGACGCTCACCGAGCGGGCGGCGGACCCGGGCCGCAACGGCCACCCCGCCGTCCTGGCTCCGGAAACCTCCTGGTCAGCGGACGCAATACCTCCAGCCCTCAACGCGCCAGCCCGTCCCTTCCTCCGGACCCGGCGCCTGCCCGGGCCGTGTCCGCTGGCCGGGGCAGCCACCCAGGAAATCGCATACTCAAGAGATGCATGGGATGCTTCAAAAGTTGCCCAAGAGCATTCCAAGAAAGCGTCTGCTTTTCGCCCTGGCAGTCCGGCAACTTTTCTTTGATATGCGGCGGCAAAGCGCTGACCTGGTCTTTCCCCTCGTCGTTAACGGTTAAGCCCCATTGTGCAGGATTGTATTAGCGGCCGGGTGCCGGGCCGGACCGGCCGTCAGGGCTTCTCCCAGACGGAGACGTGCTGCCGGCTGCCGCTGGTGAACGGCTCGCGGGCCCATCCTCCCCACCGCTCGCGCAGCCGCAGGCCGGCGAGCCGGGCCATCAGGTCGAGCTCGGCGGGCCACACGTAGCGGAACGGGATCGACCGGTATTCCCCCTGGCCGCCGCTGACCGTGACGTAGTTGGAGCTCATCGCCTGCGTGGCGGTGTCGTAGACGTCGAAGGCCCAGCGCCCCGGGCTGACCTGGAACGGCACGGCGTCCTGCCCCGGCGGCAGCTTGCGCAGCTCCGGCACCGTGACCTCGATGACGAAGCAGCCACCGGGCTCGAGGTGGGCTGCGGCGTTGCGGAAGCAGGCCACCTGGGCTTCCTGCGTGATCAGGTTCATGATGGTGTTGAAGACCAGGTAGACGAGGGAGAAGCGGCCCCCGGCGGCCGTGGTCGCGAAGTCGCCGATCGTCACGCCGATGGCCCCGCCACCCGGCTTGGCCCGCAGCCGGGCCACCATCGCACGGGACAGATCGATGCCGTGGACCCCGGTCCCGCGCCGTGCCAGCGGCAGGGCGATCCGCCCGGTGCCGATGCCCAGCTCGAGGGCCCGCCCGGCGCCAGCCAGCCCGGCCAGCAGGCTGACGGCCGGCTCCACCACCCCGGGCGCGGACATCCCCGCCTCCGACTCGTCATACCGCGCGGCGACGTGCTCGCCGAAATACCCGTCTGCATCCACCCGCGGGACCGTACCGCCCCCGGCAGGTGCGGCGCGACCGCGTTTCGGGTGCGCCGGGGTTCAGGGGCTGGCGAGATGGAACTCAATCCGGTACAGGAGCGTGTCGTCGGCGATCGGGCCCGCGTGCGCGGCCCGCTGGCGCAGCGATTCCCGGTCCTTCTCGCCTGAGCGGCGGATGTCGGCCGCGGTGATGGAGGCGAACGGCACCAGCTCGACGGAGTCAACCTCGATCTGCGCGGGACCGACGGCGTACCGGCCGCCCTCCTTTACCCGGGCGTGGCGCCACAACCGGAACGACACCGTGATGTCGCCCGACAGCACCGCGCCGCGCAGCTCACGGCTGAACTCCATGACCCGATGCTACGGTGGCCCGCCGGAGCGCGGTCCGGGCTGTCTTACGCCGGCTGCGAAAGCCCTTCTGGGCCCGGGGCGGTGCCGGATACGGTGAGCTGGCCCGGGCCCGGCGGTCGGACCTGGAACGCAGCCACGGAGGCGACGGGGATGGGTGGTCCGGTCATCACCAGCCGGGAAGCACGCGAGCAGGGGCCTAGGCCCCTGCTGCGGACGATAATCGGCGTGCGGCTTCGCGGGGCCCGCAGGGACCAGGGCCGGACCCTGGCCGACGTGTCCCGGGCGGCCCGGGTGTCGGTGCCCTACCTGTCCGAGGTGGAGCGGGGGCGCAAGGAAGCCTCCTCCGAGGTCCTGGCCGCGATCTGCGAGGCGCTGCGGGTCAACCTGGCGGATCTGCTGGCCGGGGTCGTGCAGGATCTCGCGGGGGAGCATCCGCGGCGTGGTGTGGTCGTCCGGCTGGGCACGGCGGGAGGTGTCCGCGCCCCGTCACCGCTGCGGGCCCCGGGTGACGCCCAGTGCCTGCTGGCCGCCTGAGGGCCCTCGTGACCGCCCGGATCCCGGGTGCCGGCCGGATGATCACCGGCCAGCACCCCAGGCGGGCCGGCTAGGCCGCCTGTCCCGCCCGGTCCGCCTCGCGGCTGGTGATGACCTCGTCAGCCAGGCCGTACCCGACGGCCTCGTAGGCGCTGAAGGTCTTGTTCCGGTCGGTGTCGCTCCTGATCTTCTCCACCGGGTGGCCGGTGTGCCGGCTGAGGATCTCCTCGACGTCGCGCCGCGTCCGGGCCACCTCCTTGGCCGCCGCGGCGAGGTCGGGCAGGGCGCCCTGGGCCTGGCTCGACGGCTGGTGCAGCAGCACCTTCGCGTGCCGCAGGACGGCCCGCCGTCCCGGCGTGCCCGCGGCGAGGAGCACAGCGGCCGCCGAGGACGCCTGGCCCATGCAGATCGTCGCGACGTCCGGGCGGATGTACTGCATGGTGTCGTAGATCGCGGTCAGCGCGCTGTATGAGCCGCCCGGCGAGTTGATGTACAAGCTGATCTCCAGGTCCGGGCTGGCTGCCTCGAGATGGAGCAGCTGCGCCATGATCACGTTGGCCACGCCGTCGTCGATCTCGGTGCCGAGAAAGACGATGCGCTCCGACAGCAGCCGCGAATAGATGTCGAACGCCCGCTCCCCGGCTGGCGTCCGCTCCACCACCGTGGGGATCGTGTACTGGCCCATGTCACAGCCCTGCCTTCCGGCCGGCGACGCCGGGCCGCACATCGTCGAGGCGCTCCACGATGTGATCGACGATCCCGTAGTCACGGGCTTCGGCGGCGCTGAACCAGCGGTCACGCAGGCTGTCGCGCTCCACCCGCTGCTGCGGCTGCCCGGTGTGCTCCGCGATCAGCCTGATCATCGTGGCGCCGGTGCGCCCGAGCTGCTCGGCGTAGATCTCGATATCGGCCGCGGTGCCGCCGAACCCGGCTGAGCCCTGGTGCATCAGGACCTGGGCGTGCGGCAGGCTGAACCGCTTACCCGCGGTCCCGGCGCAGAGCAGGAACTGGGCCATGCTGCCGGCCAGCCCCATCGCCAGCGTGCTGACATCGTTGGGGATCAGCCGCATGGTGTCGTAGATGGCCAGGCCCGCGCTGACCGAGCCGCCCGGTGAGTTGATGTAGAGGCTGATGTCGCTGCGCGGGTCCTCCGCGGAGAGCAGCAGCAGCTGCGCGCACAGCCGGTTGGCCACCCGGTCATCGACCTCGGTGCCCAGCAGGATGATGCGCTGGAACATCAGCCGGCTGGCCAGCTGCTCATCCAGCGCCGGGACGGCCGGGGGTGCTTCGGTCACGGCAAGCTTCATGATCTCCCTGCTCTCGTGTCCGGCCCGCGATCCGGGCTTGCTGTCACCATGGGCCGCCGGGCACGGCCCGGCCAAGCGAATCTGCTGGCGGCAGAGATGCTCTGCTGGCAGCAGAGTTATTGCCCCGGCCACGGGGTGATGAGGGCGCGGCCACGCATGACCCGTTCTTAAACTGACCGGCGCCAGCGGCCCAGGCCGGCTACCCCGGCAGCCGTGCGAAAGCCCGCACCGGGATGGTGCCGAACGCCTCGATACGCAGCGGCGCGGCAGTGAACCAGGCCGCGGCGGGCGGCAGCTGCCCGAGCCCGGTCAGGTGCTCGACCACGGGAATCCCGGCCGCGGGCAGCAGCGAGTGCGCCGGGCGCCGCCCGTCGGCCCGGTCGTCGATGCTGGCGGCGTCGAGTGGTCATCCCGGCCCGGAACACGCGAGTTGGCGAACGAGACGGTGGCATCGAACGATGCCCGGTACTCAGTCATGGCGCAGCCCCAGCCGTGCGGCAAACGCCGACATCTCCCCGAGCTGCTCGTCCAGGTCAGCTGACACCGCGGGCACGACCACCCGGGTCACCCCCTGCCCGGCCAGGTCCGCGGCCTCCGCGGCGGACATGCTCATCGACTCCCAGCGGGTGTACTCCAGCGCGGCGGGGTCCCGGCCCGCCTCACGGGCCGTCTGCCGCATCAGCTCGACCTGGCTGGCGCGATCGGCGGCGCTGAGCCCGCCGCCCGGGAAATAACCGTCCCCCCGCAGGCCGGCGCGGCGGGCCGCGGCGCGGCTCGACCCGCCCACATGCACGGGGAGCGTGGCCGCGCCGAGGGGCTTGGGGAAGCTGGTCAGGCTCGTGAACGAGAAGAACTCGCCCTCGAAGCTGACGCCGTCCGCGCCGCCTGCCCACAGCAGGCGCAGCACGTCGATGGCCTCGTCCGCGCGGCGGCCGCGGGTCGCGAAATCCACTCCGGCTGCCTCCGCCTCGCCGGGCAGCACCCCGATTCCCACCGTCAGCAGCCGCATGCGGCCCCCGGAGAGCACGTCGATGGTGGCCAGTTCCTTGGCCACCACCACCGGGTGGCGGAACGGCAGCAGCAGGACGCCGGTGCCGAGCAGGATCCGCCGGGTCGCGGCCGCCACGAAGCTGAGCGTGGCAAGCGGGTCGGCGAGCGGCAGGTCGGGCGGGACCGGGTACGCGCCCAGCCTGGCCCCGGGGTACAGCGCGATGTGCTCGGGCAGGTAGAAGGACTCGAAACCGCAGTCCTCCGCGTGCCTGGCCACCGCGATGATCCGGCTGGGGTCCACCGCACCCAGCTGCCCCGTGTTGTAGATGATCCCGAACTTCACGGCGTCCTCCCGCCTGGCGTTGAGCGGCCCGCCCATGCGACTGGCGTGGCCCTGTGCACCGTAGCGCCCGTACCGGGGTACCTGGCCAGGGCCGCCGCCGGGACGCCGTCAGGGCAGGTCCCGGGCTCCCGGAGCGGCCGCGATCGCGCGCGAGATCGCCCGCGCGACCGCCACGACGGCGGGCCGGACCGTGGCCGGCTCCAGCCGCCCGGACGGGGTGACCACGGACAGGGCCGCCACCGCGGCGTGCCGCTGGCCGGTGACGGGGCAGGCGACCGACGTCATCGGCTCGGGATGGCGCCGCGAGGCGACAGCCACGCCCTCGCGCCGGATCGCGGCCAGCTGGGCCCGCAGATCCCGGCTGGCCAGCTGGATGTGCTCCGGTTCCAGGGTCAGGTCACCGGCCAGGACCTCGTCCTGGACCGGCGCGGGCGCGTGGGCCAGCAGCACCAGCCCCACGCCGGTGGAGTGCAGCGGCATCCGGCCGCCCACCCGGTACAGCACCCGGCCCGCGCCGTGCGCCGACAGCCGCTCGACCAGGACGGCCTCCCGGCCGTCCCGCACGGCGAGCAGCACGTGCTGGCCGGTCGCCTGGTGCAGGTCCTCCAGGTACGGCAGGGCGGTGGCGCGCAGGCCGTGCCCGCGCGGGGCCAGCGACGCGACCTCCAGCAGGCGCAGCCCGATCACGTAGCGGCCGTCCGCCGCGCGCTCCAGGGCCCCCCACTCGGCGAGCTTGCGGGCCATGCGCAGGGCGGTGGGCTTAGGCAGGCCGGACCGCGCGCTGAGCGACGCCAGGGACAGTGAGCGGTGATCCGGGCCGAAGGAGCCCAGGAGCCGGAAAGCACGGTCCAGGACCGGCTCGCCGCGCGGGGGGCGCCGCCCCCGCGGCCTCGCACCGTCGGCCACCGCCCCTCCTCCGCCGTTTCAGTCAATGAAACCACGGGTGTCGTCCAGGGCGATGATGACTGACCATGCCTTTCGTGGTGATGCCGGGCAGCGTGCGCAACGGGCAGACGCCCGTGCTGGTGGCCGGGGGCGGTCCCGCCGGGCTGGCCGCCGCCGCGGAACTGGCCAGCCACGGGGTTCCCTGCGTGGTGATCGAGCCGCGGGCCCAGGTCTCGCACCGCCGGCCGCGGGCCAAGACGACCAGCGTGCGCACGATGGAGCACCTGCGCCGCTGGGGGATCGCGGACGCGCTGCGCGCCGCGGCCCCGCTGCCTGTCGCGTGGTCGCAGCGGGTCACCTTCTGCGAATCGCTGGCCGGGCGCCGCATCACCGACTTCGACGGCGCGTTCGGGCTGGTGACCGGCCGGGACGAACGGTTCGCCGAGGCGGGCCAGCAGGTCCCGCAGCCGGTGGTGGAGGAGGTGCTGCGGGCGCACGTGAGTTCCCGGCCCGGGGTGGACGTGCGCCTGGGCCACGCCGTGACCGGCCTGGCCCAGCGGGACGACGGGGTGACGGTCAGCGTGCTCGGGGGCGCAGGCGCCGCCTACGAGATCACCGCCCGGTACGTGCTCGGCTGCGACGGCGCCGCCGGGGTGGTCCGGGACCGGATCGGGGCGCGTTATGTGGGCTACTCCGACCCGCGGCCCAACTTCAGCGTGGTGTTCCGGGCTCCCTCCCTGGACACCCGCCTCGGCCCGGCTGTGCAGTACTGGGTGCTCGGCGCGGCCGTCCCCGGGCTGCTCGGGCGCCTGGACCTGCACGGGACCTGGTGGGGGATCCTGCCCGGCATCGACGCCGCCTACGGTACGGCGCACGCCGCGGAGCTGATCACCGGCCTGGTGGGCGCCCCCGTCGAGCATGAGGTGCTCGCGTCCGACCCGTGGATGGCCCGGATGCTGGTCGCCGACCGGTTCGCGGACAGGAGGGTGTTCCTGGCCGGGGAGAGCGCGCACGTGAACCCGCCGTGGGGCGGCCACGGGTTCAACACGTCGGTGGGCGACGCGGTCAACGTGGCGTGGAAGATCGCCGCCGTCGAGCAGGGCTGGGCGCCTCCGGGGCTTCTCGCCAGCTATGAGCCGGAGCGCCGCGGCGTCATCGAGCAGACCGTGGCCAGCGCGGCGGCCAACATGCGCAGCCTGGCCCGTGACCTGCCACCCGACGAGCAGCTGATCCAGGCCGCGAAGCGGCCGGAGTTCCACAGCCTCGGGCTGGTGCTGGGCTACTCCTACGCGGGCTCGCCGGTCATCCAGCCGGGCCCCGCGCCCGCGGGCGGGGACACCCTGGCCGACGTGAGCAGCTACACCCCCGAGGCGGTTCCCGGGGCCCGGCTGCCGCACGCCTGGCTGCCGGGGGGCGCCTCGCTGTACGACCGGCTGGGCACCGGGTTCACCCTGCTCAGCCCTTCGGCGGGCGGGGACCTGGGGGTGGCGGTGCTGCAGGACCGCGCACGCCGCCGGGGGATCCCGCTGACCGTGCTCCGGGCACCGCGGGAGTACCGGTGGGGCGGGGAGTTCCTGCTCGTCCGGCCGGACCAGCACATCGCATGGCGGGCTCGCGTCGCGGCCGGGATCGACCTCGATCTCGTCACCGGCCGCCCGGCGCCGCCCGCCCGGAACCGGATGGGGGAGGCGGTATGAACGCCGCGGAAGCAGGCGCGGCCCGCGCGGCCGCCGGCCCGGCGGTCGTGACGAACGTGCGCGTGTTCGACGGGCACGGGCTGCGGCCACCCGGGACGGTGGTCATCGACGGGGACCGGTTCGGCGCGGCCTCTCCCGGCCCGGGTCCCCCGGGTACCCGGGTCATCGACGGGGCCGGTGCCGCGGCGCTGCCCGGGCTGTTCGACGCGCACGTCCACGTGCGCGACCGGGGCACACTGGACCGGCTGGCCGGTTTCGGGGTGACCACCGCGCTCGACATGGCGAGCGGCCCGCCTGCCCTGGTGGACTCGCTGCGCGCGGTCCCCGGGCTGGCGGCGCTCCTGAGCGCGGGCACCCCGGCCATTGCCCCCGGCAGCCTGCACTCCCACTTTCCCGTTATCGGCGAGCGCGGGCAGATCAGGGGCCCGGAGGAGGCGGACCGGTTCGTGGCCGACCGGGCCGCCGAGGGCTCGGACTACATCAAGATCGTCATCGGCAGCCCGGGAGCCGACCACGACCAGGCCACGGTGAATGCGCTGGTTGCCGCCGCGCACAAGCGGGGAAAACGGGTCGTGGCCCACGCGTCGTCCTACGCGGCGGTGGTGAAGGCGCAGGACGCCGGGGTCGACGTGCTCACCCACGTCCCGCTGGACCGTGCCCTGGGCGACGCGGACGTGGCGCGGATGGCGGCCGAGGACCGGATCCTCATTCCCACGCTGACCATGATGGAGACGCTCGTCGCCCGGCTGGGGCGGCCGGGGGACAGCTACGCGGCGGCCCGGGACAGCGTGGCCGCGGCCTACCAGGCCGGGGTGGCGATCCTGGCCGGCACCGACGCCAACGCCGACCCGGGCAGCCCGGCCGCCATCAGCCACGGCGACAGCCTGCACCACGAGCTGGAGCTGCTCGTCGGAGCCGGGCTGAGCACCGTGGACGCGCTGCGGGCCGCGACGGAGCTGCCCGCCCGCTACTTCGGGCTGGGGGACCGGGGCGTCATCGGGCCGGGCCGCCGGGCCGACCTGGTGCTCATCGGCGCGGATCCGCTCGCCGACATCCGCGCGACCCGGTCGATCCGCCGTATCTGGTGCGGTGGCGCCGAGCATGCTGCACTGACTCAAGGATAAGGAGGTCCCATGAGCCTGCACGGACTGCTGTCAGTCACCATCGGGGTCCCGAACGCCGCCGAGACCGGCGCCTACTACGGCGATTTCGGGCTTACCCCTGAGAGTGACGGCTGGTACAGCACGGCGGACGCGGGCCGCCAGCTGCGGATCGTGCCCGCGCCCACCCGCCGGCTGGTCGAGATGCGGGTCGGCGTGGACGACCCGGACGATCTCGCCCGCGCCGCGGCGGGCCTGGAGCGGCTCGGGGTGCCCGCCAGCCTGACCGGGATGAGCCTGGAGACGGCCGAGCCGGTCACCGGCACCCGGGTCTTCCTGGACGTCGCCCAGCGGATCCAGCAGAAGCCGGCCGCCGCAGGGCTCTACAACGGGCCCGGCCGGCTGGACCGGCCGGACTGCCGGGCCCCGGGGTTCTCCCGGCCGGGCCGGGTACGCCCCCGTAAGCTCGGCCACGCCGTCCTGGGCAGCACCGATCACGGCCGTTCCACGGCCTTTTTCACCGGCGGCCTGGGCTTCAAGGTCAGTGACCGGATCTCCGGGGTCGGCGCGTTCATGCGCTGCTCGACCGATCATCACAACGTGCTGGTGCTGGCCGCGCCGGTGAACTTCCTGCATCACACGTCCTGGCAGGTGGACGATGTGGACGAGGTGGGCCGGGGTGCGTTCGCGATGCTCGAGGGGCAGCCGGGGCGGCATGTGTGGGGGCTCGGGCGGCACTACGCCGGGTCGAACTTCTTCTGGTACCTCAAGGACCCGGCGGGCAACTTCTCCGAGTACTACTCCGATATGGACTGCATCGTGGATGACCAGCTGTGGACCCCGGAAGACCTTGAGGGCGCACGCGGCCTGTTCGCCTGGGGGCCGCCGCCGCCCCCGTCCTTCCTGCACCCCGAGGACCTGGCGGCCATGATGACCGGTGCCCATGCCCCCCGCTGATCTGAGGATGAGCCGCGAGGGACAGTGCCTCCCGTCGCCGGGCCGGCTCGCATGCCTGGCTGCCAGCACGGAATTGCCGGCGTGGCGAGACAGCGTGAGTTCATGACTACACGGCCAGCCGGGCCCGCTGGCAACGGCCAGCATGAGGTGATCCATCTCGGCGGGGAAGCCGCTGTCCTGGTTCCCGCGGCTCGCGTTCGCGGGGACTAATCGCGTTAGCCGGGACTAACTGTGAGGCCGTAGGCTGCCTGCGTGATTGATCAGCGGCTTCAGGAACTGGGCATCGCGCTTCCGCCGGTGTTCCCGCCCGCAGGCAACTACCTCGGCTGCGTGGTGGACGGCGGCCTCGTCCACGCCGGGGGTCACGGGCCCATCAACGGCGAGCACGTCATCCGCGGGAAGGTGGGCGGGGATCTCTCGCTGGAGGAGGGACGGCAGGCGGCCCGGATGACGGCGCTCTCGATCCTCGCCACCCTGCGGGCCGAACTCGGCGATCTCGACCGCATCGCACGCATCGTCAAGGTGTTCGGCATGGTCAACGTCGCTCCCGGCTTCGACCAGACCCCGGCGGTCATCGACGGATGCTCCGACCTGCTCGTGGAGATCTTCGGCGAGGCGGGCCGCCATACCCGCAGCGCCGTCGGCCTCGCCGAGCTGCCTTTCGGCATCGCCGTGGAGATCGAGCTGACCGCCCGGCTGCGGGCAGGCTGACCGTGCACCTCAGCCTGGTGGCCATCGTCGTGGACGACTACGACCCGGCCATCGACTTCTTCGTGGGGACACTGGGCTTCGAGCTTGCGGAGGACTCGCCGTCGCTGACGAACGACGGGCGGCCCAAGCGCTGGGTGGTCGTCCGGCCCCCGGGAGCCGAGACAGGCTTGCTGCTGGCCCGGGCGGACGGTGCACGGCAGGCCGCGATCGTCGGGGACCAGGCCGCGGGCCGGGTGGGTTTCTTCCTCCGGGTCGGCGATTTCGGCGAGGCGTACCTACGGATGTCCGCCGCCGGGGTCCAGTTCGTGACCCCGGCGCGGGAGGAGCCCTACGGTCGCGTCGCCGTATTCCTCGATATCGCCGGCAACAGGTGGGACCTGATCGGGCCCGCAGGCCCGGCCTGACCGCGGCGCACGCCGGGGAGCTATGCCAGGATAACTGCCCGCTGGGAATTGCCCCGCATTCCTTTCCTGGCACCAGCCGAATCATGCGGGCATCGGCCACGGAAGTCAGCGGGACAGGATCCGTATTCCTGGCTAGCTGCTGGGCTGCGGCGCGGTGCAGTGAATGCGCGGGTTCACGCCTAGGTAGTTGAGCGGGCCGGCCAGGATCGTCACCGCCGCCGTGCTGGCCCTGCTGCAGTTGCCCATGGTCTCGTGGTACTCGCCGCGCTGACCGGCGGCGAAGCCGCCGACGACCAGCCAGACAATGAGAAGCACCGATCCGAGGTGCATGACGCCTCCCTCAGCATCATCTGCCTCCTGGTAAAGAAAAGAGGCAGCAGGCCGCAATTTCGGAGCCATTTATCCTGGGCCTGCAACGAAGCCTACCCAGGTGTGGTCATGGTGAGCCCGTGGAAGAGCCGGGACCGGCGCTTTTCCAGAAATCTGGAAGCCGAGATGCCCTTTCGCCGTTCCCGGCCCGCCAGCGAGCGTGCCATGATCGCGGCCAGCGGCCAGCGGCCTTGGTACCTCAGGTGACTATGGCTCATAACAACGGGCGCTGCTGCGGCACGGCCGGGGTGCTGGCGCTCGCCTGCGACCGGCACGCCGAGGCCCGCGGGGACTTGTCGTTCGCGGCCAGGCTCGCCGCCGACCTGGCGGCCCGCGCCACCGTGGACTCCGCGGGAGTGCGCTGGGCGAACGAGGAGCACCGGGTCACCCCGGGCCTGCTCCCCCCGCGGACCGGGTGGGCCATGGGCAGCGCAGGGATCATCCGGGAGCTGCTGCGGTTTTCCCGTGCCGCCGCGGGGGCCGACTCTTCCTACGCCGTCACCTGGCCAGATCACTGCCCGGCCCGCCCGGCCGCAGCCGCTGGCGGGCCTGCGGCCCTGCCGCCAGCAGCGCCCGGCCTACCGGCGGGGCCGGCCCGGGGGGCGGCGGGGGCGGGTCTTGAGCAGCGCGAGCGCGGCGATGAGGGTGAACGTGATGACGTTCGCGGCGAACACGGCGGGCTGGGCGGCGAGCAGCCCGTAGGCCAGCCAGCCGAGGACCCCGGCGGCGAAGACCGCCAGGTACAGGTAGGAGATGTCGTCGGCGTGGCCGCGGCGCCAGGTCCGCAGCAGCTGGGGGAGCCACGCGCCGGTGGTGAGCATGCCGGACAGGAGCCCCAGCGCAATGATCATGGCGGCTCCGGCGGGCCGGCCGTGCTGGCCCGGACGATCAGCCGGGTGGGATGCAGGAAGGTGGTCACGGCGCCCGGGTCGATCAGGAACCGGGCGCAGTCCTGGCCCTGCTCGTACAGGTCCTGGCGGACGGTGGTCAGCGCGGGAAGGCTCCGGCTGGACTCCTCGATGTCGTCATAACCGGTGACCGACAGGTCGCCCGGGACGCTCAGGCCCCGGTCGCGGGCGGCCTGCAGCACCCCGAGGGCCAGCACGTCGGTGCTGGCCAGCACCGCGGTCGGGCGCTGCGGGCCGGGCAGGCTCAGCAGGGCGCGGCCGCCCGCGCAGCCGTCGGCGACGCTGTGGCCGGGCTGTTCCCAGACCCGCACGGCGGACGGCGGCAGGCCGGCTTCCGCGGCGGCGCGCCGGTAGCCCAGCAGCCGCAGCCGGAACACCTCGTAGCAGGCGCCGGCCTGCCGGTCGCCGCCGACCCAGCCGGTGTAACCGTCGGCGCGCAGCCGCCAGGTCACGACGCCGAGGGTGCGGTGGCCGAGGCCGATGAGGTGGCGGGCGGCGCCCGCGGCGGCGGCCTCGTTATCGATCGTGACGCAGTCCGCGCCCGCGCTGCCCGGCCCCCCGGACACGACCGTGGGCAGCCTGCGCCGCAGGGCTGCCGCCAGGGCCGGGTCATCGTCGGCGGGGGAGTGGGCGATCAGCCCGTCGACCGCGGCGTCACGGACCAGCCGCTCCGCATTCTCCGTGGCCGCCGGGATGAGCTGCAGGGCCAGGCCTGCGGCCGCCGTGGCAGCGGTCACGCCGTGCAGGAACGAGACCGTGCCGGGATCACCGAACGCGTACGGGAGGGCCTCGGTGAGCAGCACGCCGAGCACGTCGCTGCGGCCCCGCTTCAGCGCCCGCCCGGCTGCGCTGGGGCCGCCGTACCCCAGTTCCTCCGCGGCCGCCAGCACCCGCTGGCGCAGTTCCGCCGACAACTGGTCCGGGTGGTTGTACGCGTTGGACACCGTCATCCGGCTCACCCCGCAGCGGGCCGCCACCCCAGCCAGCGTCACCCGCGGGCCCGCCCGCCCCTCACCGTCGCTCACGGACAGTACTTTACCGATAAAGACTGTACCGGTACAGCCGTTGGGGAAGCTCATCGGTCCGAGCGCGGAGGCCGCCGGGGAGCGCGGCCGGCCAGGTCACCACCGCGTGGCCATGGTCCGCGGGGCGGGCGCGGTGGCCTGCGCCGGCGGGCTCCCGGGCACGGCCGGGACAGCGGCGGGGCCCGGGATTTCCCCTGGGTGCCAGCCAGCGGCTGCGACGATCAGGACGTGAGCGACGAAGCGACGAGGCACAACCAGGCTGCGTACGACCGGATCGCGGGCATGTACGCGGACCGTCAGGCGGCCCGCGGCCAGTCATTTCCCGGCCTCATGGCCGCGTTCACGGCCCGGCTGCCGGCCGGGGCGGACGTCGCCGACCTCGCGTGCGGCCCGGCCCGGGACGGCGCGCGGCTCGCGGAGGCCGGGTACCGCATCGCCGGCATCGACCGCTCCGCGGGCATGCTGGCCATCGCGGCGAGGGCGCTCCCCGGCCGCGTCGCCCAGGCTGACCTGCGGTACCTGCCGCTCGCCGCCGCGAGCCTGGACGGGATCTGGTGCTGCGCCGCGCTGCTCCACATCCCCCACGGCGGCACCATGACGGCCCTGCGGGAGATCCGCCGCGTGCTGCGGCCCGGCGGTCATTGCGCGCTCGTCACTGCCCTCGGCGACGGAGCCAGGCTGGAGGCCGTGCCCTACGCGCCGGACCGGCAGCGCTGGTTCTTCTACCGGGACCCCGGCCAGCTGGCCCGGCAGCTGAGGACCGCGCGGTTGCCGGTGCTGGAGGCGGCCAGGGAACCCGGGTCACGGGACTGGTTCATTGTCCTGGCCCGGGCCGCCTGACGCGCACCGCCGGCGGTCCGCCGCGGCAGGGCTGTCGGAGGGGGACGGCATGATGAGACCGTGGCCGCCAGCGGTGGGACGGGGTGGGAGTCAGACACGCGCGCGGTCCGCCGGGTCCGCGCCGATCCAGGCGCCCAGGTCGACACGTCGCGGTGGCCGGGAACCGTCCCGGCGGTCGGGCAGCTGCTGCGCGAGGGCCTCGAGCTGCCCGCCGGCCTGACCGTGCTGGTGGGCGAGAACGGGTCCGGGAAATCCACCGTCATGGAGATGCTGGCCGGGGCGTGCGGGCTCAACCCGCAGGGTGGCTCGGCGGCCGGCCAGCTGTTCCGTGTCCGGCACAGCGAGCCGGAGGCGGGCACGCTGCTGATCGTCGAGCGCGGCCCGGCCCGGCCCCGCTGGTCCTACTTCCTCCGGGCCGACACCATGCACAGCCTGTACACATACCTGGAAGAGAACCCCGGTGCCCGCCGGGAGCGCTTCCACGAGATGAGCCACGGGGAGGGCTTCCTGCAGATCCTGCGCACCAGGGTGAACCAGGCGGGGTTCTACCTGATGGACGAGCCGGACGCGCCGCTGTCGTTCACCGCCTGCCTCGGGCTGGCCGGCCTGCTTCATGACCTGGCCGCCGAAGGGTCGCAGGCCGTGGTCGCGACCCATTCGCCGGTCGTGGCCGCTGTCCCCGGCGCGGTCATCTGGGAGCTGGGTGAGTGGGGCATCCGCACCTCCCGGTGGGAAGACCTGGACATCGTCGGGGCCTGGAAGGGGTTCCTGGACGACCCGGGCCTGTACTTCCGGCATCTGCTCGCCGAGTGATGCGGGGATGGGTCCCCGGCTGATGCGGTGGGCCCGGCGCCGTGGGTGCTGCAGGCGGTCCCCGGGCCCTGCTGGCCCGGGGATCTGGCCTGCCGCCGGGCTCTGGTCTAGCGTGGCAGGCATGGACGACCCGACCGTCCGGGTGTCGGATGCCGAGCGCGAGCAGGCCGTGATCGTGCTCCGCGAGCACCTGCTCGCGGGCCGTCTCACGCTGGACGAATTCTCCGAGCGGGCCGAGGCCGCCCTCCGGGCCCGCGTCGGCGGCGAACTGGCGCGCCTCCAGGAAGACCTGCCCGCGGTCTCCTCCACCGCGTCCCGTTCGCGCCGCAGGCCGGCCCGCTTCACCGCGGCCCTGCTCGGTCACGTCGTGCGGCGCGGGCCGTTCCGGCTGCGGAAATGGACCCTGGCTGCCAGTGCCCTCGGCGACCTGGACCTGGACCTGCGCGAGGCCACCATCGACGGGCCACGGACCGCCGTGACCCTGCTCATGGCGTGCGGCAACGCCGACATCTACGTGCCCGAGGGCGTGAGCGTCGAGGTCACCGGGCTGGCGGTGGCCGGTCACCGCCGTGAGTGGGGGCGCGAGACCGGCGGCCCGGACGCCCCCACCGTGCAGGTCCGGGTGTTCGGCTGTTTCGGGACCGTGGATGTCTGGCGGGTCCCGCACGACATGCGCGGCGGCTACAGCGAAATCTTCCGCCAGCTCGAGGAGCGCCAGCGCCAGCTCCCGGGCTGACCCGTCCCGGTCACGGGAGCCGGGGCGGACGGGCCGGCCGGACCAGGGACCGGTCCAGGTCCGCGAGCGTGGCCGCACCGCACAACGCCATCGTGGTCCGCAGTTCGCCCGCGAGGATGCCAATCGCGTGCCGCACCCCGGCCTCCCCGGCCGCCGCGAGACCGTACAGGTGGGCGCGGCCGACCAGGACCGCCCGCGCGCCGAGAGCCAGGGCGGTGACGATGTCGCTGCCCCGCCGGATCCCGGAGTCGAACAGCACCTCGACCCGGTCCCCGACGGCGTCGGCGATGTCTGGCAGGACCTCGAGGGCCGCGGGGACGTGATCCAGCTGCCGGCCGCCGTGGTTGGAGACGATGACGGCGTCCACGCCCTCATCGGCGGCCCGGCGGGCGTCGTCGGGGCTCAGCACGCCCTTCACCGCGAGGGGGCCGTCCCATTCCTCGCGGATCCAGCCGAGGTCGGCCCAGCCCACGGTTCCGTCGAACATGCCCGCCAGGCGCTGCCGGGAGGTCGGCCCGTTCATCGACAGGCTGGGGAACCCCAGCGCCGGGGAGGTCAGGAAGTGCCAGGCCCAGGCCGGGTGGAGGGCACCGTCCGCGACCGTGCGGAGGCTGAGCTCCGGGGTCGGCAGCACGATGCCGTACCGCAGTTCCCGTTCCCGTTTCGAGCGCACCGGGGTATCGGCGGTCAGCAGCAGGGCCCGGTATCCGGCCGCCCGGGCCTGCGCGACGAGCTTCCGCGCCGCGGTGCGGTCGCCCCACAGGTAAAGCTGGAACCACAGCGGGCTGCCCTGGGCGGCACCGGCGATCGCGTCCAGCGGCTGGGTGGCCAGTGTCGAGACGCCGTAGGCCAGCCCGGCGTGCCGGGCCGCCCGGGCCACCGCGAGCTCCCCCTCGTGGTGGAACATCCGCGGCGAGCCGACGGGGGAAAGGGCGACCGGCAGCGGCATCGGCGTGCCCAGGACCGTCGTGGCCGTGTCCGGCTGGCTCACCGCCCGCAGCACGCGGGGGACCAGTTCCACGTCGCCGAACGCCTCGCGGTTGCGGCGCACCGTCCACTCGTCCTCACCGCCGCCCTCGAGATAGCCGAAAGCGGCGGCAGGCAGCCGCCGGCGGGCCAGGCGGCGGAGGTCACCGATGCTGTGACACCGGGCCAGGGCCCGCTCGCCGTACGGCGCGGCGCCCCGCCCGACATGGACGAGTTCACGGATCTCAGACAGGTTCATGCTGGTTTGCCTTCCCGGGACCGGGGCGGTCACAACGGCATCGTGCTGGCTTTCGGGCCTGAGATGAGTGATTCCGGTGCCCGGGCTGCGCGGCCCTGCCGTTGCGCGGCCCTGCCGTTGCGTGGCCTGGCGAGTCACGCTGGCCTCTCCTGCCCACTCTTCCTGCGAACGTGCGTCCAAAACGGGCAAATCACCCGCTCACGCGCACGTCACGCGGGAAAGGTGGGCACTGGCCATGATCAATATGACTCACATGCACTGGAGCATCCACGGAGAGGGTGTTGGCGGGGCAGGAGGGGATTAGCGGGTGCCGATGGCCGTGACCACGGCCATGACGAACGTCGCCAGGGCGGCCAGCCCATGCCCGAACGGGATGATCGCCGCCGGGTACACCCGGGGTTTGCGGGTCCGCGCGGGGGACCCGGCGGGCAGGCTGGCGATGACCTCCTCGATGAGCCGCGCGGCCAGGACCTCGTCGGTGAGCGCGCGGGCCAGCGTCGCGTCCGTGAGCCCGGCCGCGCACGGAATCGTGGGCGGGCGGCGGGAACAATCCTGCTCCGTGTGACCCGCCCGGGCCGTGCTCATGCTGCAGCTGGCCAGGGTGCCGCGGCTGGCCCGCGCGCCCGGCGTCCCCGGGGAGCACGGGGTTCCCCCGGTCCTCAGGGCCGCCCGCGTCCCGGGCTGGCTCGCCGGCCGGCCGGGGATACGGGGTCCACAGCGTCACCGTGCAGATGCCCAGCCCGATAGCGGGCGTCAGCAGCGCCACGGCCACCCAGGACAGCGGGCCCCAGCCCGTGGCCACGAAGGCCGCCCACACCACGAGGCCGGTCAGGGCCAGGCCGAAATGGCCGTACAGCACGCGGGGGGACAGGCCGTCCCGGACCGAGCGCTGCCGGCGCAGCGCGCCGTGGGTGACCAGGGAGCGGAGCATGTACGCCCCGATGCCTGCAGTAAATAGCCAGCTCAGGAGCGTGACGAGTCCCAGCGGGCCGTGATGCGCCGAGGGGGCCGCAGTAGGCACGGTCACCACCCGCCAATCTGCCCTGAGCTCCCGGGCCACGCCGGGTCCAGTCCGGGGTCAGGCCCGGTCAGAACCGGCGGCCCGGCGGCCGAGAAGCACGAACGTGAACAGCCCGGCGGCGAGCACCAGGAAAGCTGAGAGCAGGAGCGCGGCACGCAGTCCTGTGTAAAAGGCACTGTACGCCGCGTGGATGACCTCCTGCACGAGCGCACCCTGGCCGGCCCCGGCCGCACCGCCTGCGCCCTGGGTGTTCCCGTTCGAGGGGACACCGCCGGTTTCGACGGCATGGATGACGATGGACTGGAAATTCGAGGGGATGCCCAGGTGCTTCAGCCTGCTGGTCAGGCTGGACCGCAGCTGCGCGTTGACCAGCGCGCCGAGGATCGCCACGCCGGTCACCGCCCCGATTTCGCGGCTGGTGTTGGTGGCCGAGGCGGCCATGCCGGACCGGGCGGGCGGGACCGCGGACAGGGCCGCCGAGGTGATCGGCACCACGGTGGCGCCGATTCCCACGCCGGTCAGGGCGAGGGCCGTGGCCAGCGGGAGGTACGCGGGGTGCGGGCTGAGCGTGACCGTGGTGAGCAGCAGCCCGGCCCCGAACAGCAGGCAGCCGATGAAGATCGACCACCGTGGCCCGGACGGGTCGGTCCACCGGCCGGCGAGCAGCGACGCGACGATCATCAGCACCGTCATCGGCAGGAAGGCCAGCGTGATCTGGTATCCGCTGTCGCCGACCACCTCCTCGAGGTACAGGGCGGTGAAAAAGAAGACGGCGAACGTCGCGAAGTACGCGCAGAACGCGACCACGTTGGCGGTGAGGAAGGTGGGTACCCGCAGGAACTTCAGGTCCAGCAGCGGGTGAGCGGCCCGGCTCTCCCACCAGAAGAACGCCACGGCGGCCAGCGCGCTCAGGCAGAGCAGCGTGATCACGCTGGCGGAGGTGAAGCCGGCGTTCTCGCCCCCGATCACGGCGAACACCAGCGCGGTCAGGGCGGCGGCCCCCAGCACGGTCCCGGCAATATCCACCCGGTGGGCGTCCGGGTCGGAGTTCTCCGGCAGCACGATCATCCCGGCTACCAGCGCCACCAGCCCGAAGGCCACGTTGAACCAGAAGATCCCGCGCCAGTTCCAGACGCCGATGAGGGCACCGCCGATGACCGGGCCGACCGCGAGGGCCAGGCCGGACACCGCCGCCCAGACGCCGACCGCCCGGGTCCGGGTGCGCTCGTCGCTGTACAGGTGGCGCAGCATGGACAGCGTCCCCGGTTCACTGGCCGCCGCGCCGAAACCCATCACGGCCCGCCCGGCGATGACGAGCCCGATGTTCGGCGCCACGGCGGCCATCACGGAGCCGGCGCAGAAGATGGCCACCCCGATCAGCATCACCCGCTTGCGGCCGAACTCGTCGCCGACCATGCCGAACGCCAGCATCGCCCCGGCGAACGTCAGCGCGTAGGCGCTGACCACCCACTGCAGGGCGCTGACCCCGGCGTGCAGCTCGGCCTGGACGCTGCCGAGTGCCACGCTCACGATCGTGTTGTCCAGGAAGGTGAGGAAGAGCACCGCGGTGAGCACGCCCAGGGCGAGCCCGCGGCTGCCGCGGCGCGGCGCCGGGGCCTGCTCGGCGGGCGCGCCTACCGAGCGCACCATGTGCCTAGCCCGCGGACTTGCAAGCTGCCGGAAGTCCCGACGTCTTACCGCTGTTCTCCACGGTCAGCAGACCGCAGAAGCTGGCCACCCCGACTTTCCAGGTGCCGTCCTGGTACACGGCCACGCCGGGCCTGTTGGCCAGCGCGGTCTGCCCGGCGAGCAGGATCGAGTAGGTGACCTTGGCCTGCGTGGAGGAGACCACCGTCACCTTCGTGACCTTGGACGTGGCCTGGGAGGCCAGGCCGGATCCGGCCTGGGCTTTGATGACGGAGGAGAACGTCTGCCCGTCCTGGAGGAGGCTCACCCGCTTGGCTACCGGGGTCTTGGGGCTGAAGAACGCCTCCCAGTTCGCCTTGATCGTAGCCGCGGCACCGGAACTGCTGACGGGGCTGGCGGACGTGGCCGGGGCCGACGAGGATGGTGCCTGGCTCGGAGTTGAGCTGGCACCGGAGCTGGAGCCATTGCCGCTGCTCGAGCAGGCGGCGAGGCCCACGGCGAGTGCGCACGCGAGCAGAATCTGCTGGGCCACTCTTCGAGGTGTCATTCAGCCATCTTCCAACTTCTCGCCCCGGGCCGCGAATTGGTGCCCCGCCGGGCATGACACCAGAGTCAGGCTGGCTGCCAGCCGGACAGGGCGCTGCCCTCGGCCGCTTCTGTCTCCGCGGTCGGGCAGACCCCGGACCAGCCCGATCAGCATCCCGCGCGGGCCTGCTGGGCGTCCGGGCCTGCTGGGCGTCCGGGCCTGCTGGGCGTCCTGAGGCTGGTCCTCGGCCGCCATCCGCTCGCGCCTCCTACCTCGGGGGCGGTGTTCACAAGTTGGCCCCTGCAGTCCCGGATGGCCTCATCCGCAGAGGATGATGTGGGTAAAGGACCGCGGCCGCCCTTCCCGGCCGCGCATGGAAGACCCCGGATCAGTGCCGGAGAGGAGACGCAGACGGACGCCAGCGGCCCCGGGGGCCCGGCCCCGCCCTCATCCACCGGGCCGGGATCAGCCGGGCCCGGATCAGCCGAGCCGGACGTCAGGTTCAGCTTCGCCAACGAGCGGACGTTCCTGGCCTGGATCCGTACCGCCCTGGCCCTGGTGGCCGCGGGCCTGGCCATCGTCCAGTTGCTGCCGCCGTTCCACGGGATCCACTGGGGACGGCGCGCGATCGGGGTTCCCCTCATCGTGCTCGGCGGGGTCGTGGCCGTGAGCAGCTACCTTGAGTGGGCCGCGAACCAGCGGGCGCTCCGCCGGGGCGCCCCGCTGCGCCATTCGCGGCTGCCCCAACTGCTGGCCATCGTCATCGTGCTGGTGGCCGTCGTCGCGGCCGCGCTGGCGCTGGTTTCCGGCTGAGGCGGCGCGATGAGCCGGGCAGGGGCAGGCGGAAGCGACGATCCAGGCCTGGTCCGGGCCCGGACCAGCCTGGCCTGGACCCGCACCGCGCTCGCGTTCGCCGCGCTCGGCGCGGTCATCCTGAAGCGGGATCTGGTTGACGGGTTCGTGGTCCTCGGGCTGAGCGGCCTGGTCTGGTTCGTGGGCCGGCTCGCCACGCGGCCTGGCCAGGCGCGGGCTCGCCGGGGCCGCCTGCTGCTGATCACCCTCGCGGTCACCGGCGTGTCGGTGGTGGCGCTGATGCTGGCCCTGTTCGGCCCGCAGACGGCGGGCCTGCGCCTGCCCGCCTGAGCGCGGGCCCTCGAGCCATTCCCCCGGCCGGCGGGAATGGAGTCAGACGTGGCTGGCGGCCAGCGCGGTCAGCACGGCCAGGACCAGCGTCGCGCTGGCGGCGACCCCGTGCAGGAGGACCAGCCGGGGCGGGAACCCCGCCCTGGCTGGCCGGGCGGGGTTCCCGCGCCGGGCGGCCAGTGTGTTACGGGTCAGCCAGCTGAGCCCGGCGGCGATAGCCGCCACCAGGATCCCGAACGAGACCCAGGCCAGCGGCGCGTGGTGGGTGCCCACGAAGATGAACCAGACGCCCATCCCGATCAGCCCGAGCGCCGGGTGGCTGAACTCGAGCAGCGGGTGCTCACCTGGCGCGGCGTGCACCGTGACCCGGGGGATAGGCGGTGGCTCGCCGGTGTGACCGGACCTGGCCCGCACGGCACCGGGCCGGGCGGGACCGGGCTGGGCAGGGCCGGGCTGGGCGGGGCCGGGCTGGGCGGGACCGGGCACGGGCACCGTCACTGGTGCCGCCGGGGCGGGAGCGGCCTGCCGGGCGGCGCCCCGCCTGGCCGCGCTGCCCGCCAGGAACAGGACGAGGCCTGCGGCAGCGGTCAGCACCCACAAGACCAGGGCCGCGATCGCCACCGGGGTCTCCCCTCCGCGTCACGGGGCCCGGCGGCGAAGCCACTGCTCGGTGCCGGAGCCACCGCCCGGCGGCGGAGCCGCCGGGACCGCTCCTCAGGTTAGCGAACGCCGGCGGATGCCCCCGCCCCGCCGAGTACCCGCCCGGCCGCAGCCCGGATGAGCACCACGGCCCAGGTGCGCAGCGGCCGCCATGGTTCGGCCAGGGCGCGGAACGCGGCATCGGACAGGGGGGCATCCAGCTGGTACAGCCGGGCGGCCAGGTCCAGCGCCCGGGGCTCGCCGACCGGCAGCACGTCAGCGAACCCGGTGCCGCGGATCACGATCAGCGAGCTGTAGAACGGGCCGATGCCGTCGAGCTTCTGCAGTTCGGCCATGGCCTGCTCCGGTCCCAGGCCCAGCAGCCGGTCCGCATCCAGCCGGCCGTCCAGCGCCGCCCGGGCCACCCCGTGCAGCCGCGGCATCCGGTCCGCCGGGATGCCCGGGAACGAGCCGACGGCCAGCAGCTGATCCGGGGTGGGCAGGGCGGGCAGTTCCTGGCCCGCCAGCCCGAAGACCGCACCGTGCGCCCGGCCCAGCCGCTCGCGTACCTGCATCATCTGCCGGGCTGGCCGCCGCGCGCTCAGCACGCACCAGACCGCCGCCTCATAGGGCGAGTAGAACAACGGTGGCCGCAGCCCGGGTGCCGCCGCCTGGAGCCGCCCGAGGACCGGGTCGCGCTCCCCGGCGCGGCTGAACTCCCGGCCGTCGTGATCGAGCGACAGCACCCGCGCGACCTGGCGGCGCACCCGGTCCAGGCCGGCGCCGGCGGGTCCGGAGACCGTGCAGTGCACCGCACCCGCCTCGTCCTGCCGCACTTCCGCGCCTGCCTGCCCGGCGTAACCGTCGAGGCAGAAGGCCAGGCGCATGACCCCGTGCCAGGCGCCGCCCGCCCGCTGGCCGAAGCCGAACGTCGCCGCCTCCTCGAGCGAGAACGGCCCGTCCGGCGTGATGGTGAACGATCCCAGCTCCATGCCTGGCATGCTCTCAGCCGGGTCTGACACTTATCCCGGGGCCTCGGGCTGTTCAGCCGACAGGTAGGCGAGCACGGCCAGGACGCGCCGGTTGTCGTCGTCGGACGGCTGCAGGCCCAGCCGCAGGAAGATCGACGCCGTGTGCTTGGCCACGGCCCGCTCGCTGACGACCAGCCGCTGGGCGATCGCCGCGTTCGTGCGCCCCTCCGCCATGAGGCCGAGCACCTCGCGTTCGCGCGGGCTGAGCGCAGTGAGCGCGTTGTCCCCGGAGTTGCGGACCAGCAGGCGGTCGATCACCTCCGGATCCATGGCGGTCCCGCCCGCGGCGACCCGGCGGATCGCGTCCACGAACTGCGCGCTGTCGAACACCCGGTCCTTGAGCAGGTAGCCGATACCGCCGCTGCCGCCGGCCAGCAGCTCCCGCGCGTACAGCTGCTCGACGTACTGGGACAGCACCAGGACGGGCAGGCCGGGCACCGCGCGCCGCGCGGCCAGCGCGGCGCGCAGGCCCTCGTCGGTGAACGTGGGCGGCAGCCGGACGTCAACCACAGCCACGTCCGGCCGCGCGGAGGTCACGGCCGCGAGCAGGCCGGCTCCGTTGTCCACGGCCGCCGCGATCTGGAAACCGTGGGCCTCGAGCATCCGGGTGAGGCCGTCCCTCAGCAGGAAAAGGTCTTCAGCGATGACAATGCGCACGGGATCTCCATGGTGACCGCGGTCGGGCCACCGGGGGGGCTGCTGAGCGCGAGGACACCGTCGAACGCCGCCACCCGCCGCTCGATGCCGCGCAGCCCGGTGCCGCGGGCCGGGTCGGCGCCGCCGTGGCCATTGTCGCTCACCCCGACGCGCAGCATCCCGTCCGCATACCGGATGTCGATCCACGCCTGGCTCGCGCCGGCATGCTTGGACACGTTGGCCAGCAGCTCGCTGACCGCGAAGTATGCCGCCGACTCGACCGGCGCGGGCAGGCGGCCGGGCAGGTCGCTGGCCAGCCGGGCGCGCAGCGGGGAGTCCATGGCCAGCGCGCGGACCGCATCGCCCAGGCCGCGGTCGGCCAGCACCGGAGGGTGGATGCCCCGGACCAGGTCGCGCAGCTCGGCCAGGGCCCGCGCCGACGTGTCGCGGGCTTCCAATAGCAGCGCCCGCGCCGCCGCCGGGTTGGAGTCGATCAGCTGCCCTGCGGCGTCCAGGGTCATGCCCATGGCCACCAGCCGGGCCTGGGCCCCGTCGTGCAGATCCCGCTCGATCCGGCGCATCTCCGCAGCGCCGGTGTCGATCGCCTCCGAGCGGGTCTCGGCCAGATACCGGACCCGCAGCGCCAGCGCAGCCTGGCCGGCCGGCCCGAGCATGGCCCGCGCCAGCCTCCCGTATCCGGCCAGCATCGGGCGGGCGCAGGCCAGCCCCAGTGCGATCAGCGCCATGCCGAGCACGAGCAGCACGAAAGGCCTGTTTCCGGGGAAGGCTGGCGGCGGGATGGCGACCAGCGGCCGGGTGTCCGGACCGATGAACCCGACCAGGCCGGCCGCCACCAGCCCGGCGGGAAGGACGGCCAGGATCCAGCCTCCGCAGCTGCTGACGGCCAGCCACAGCACATCGCGGCCGGCGGCCGGGTCGGCCAGCGCCTGGCGGAACCGCCGGACACCGCTGCCCCGCTCCGCCGCCGGCATGGGCAGGTAGGGATCGGCGATGCGGACACCGCACCACTCACCCGCCAGCCACCGGGTGAGCTGGGCCAGCTGCCGCACGGCCCGCAGGATGCGCGGGAGCAGCAGCAGCCACACTGCGGTGCCGGCCAGCAGGAGCAGCGCCGTGAACACCAGCAGCCCGGATGGCGGGTGCGAGGGAACGGGCTGGGGCACGCCGCCGGGGACGACCGTGAACGCGTTAGCTGGCGCGCCCGCGCGCCGCAGGGCGGTGAGCAGCAGCGCCAAGGTGAGCAGCAGCGGGGCCGCCAGCGCCATCAGCAGGGCGGCCCCGGCCAGCGACAGGGCCCCGAAGCCCAGCCCCCGCCCCGCGTCCCGCAGGCCCCCGCCGATCCAGCGGGTGTGCCTGCCAGGCGGGCCCGGGCTGGCCATGGGCGGTGTTCCGCTGCTCATCAGGGTCTCCTTCGCCTGGCCTGGCTGCATCCTGCCAGTCTGCCGGGCCGGCCGCCCCCCGGCAGTGTCCCTGGCCCCCCAAGGCGGGGGTGTACCTAGGCCCACCCTCGCGGCACCGGCCCGGTGCCGCCCCGGGCCCGCGGGGTCCTGGGCGGGATGTCCTGCACCCGGGCCGCGGTGCCCCCGGCCGGGGGTCCTGAACCCGGGATGTCCCCTGCCCGCTGCGGCAGTCCCAGCGCCCGGCGCAGGAAGTCCGGGGGAAGAAGACCGTCCCGCCGGCCGGCGGGACGGTGGCCCGGGCCGGATGACCGAGGCTGAAGCGGCGGGTGCGGGCCAGATGACGGGGCAGCGTGCCGAGGGTCATGCAGGTCACCCTGCCACCGGCCTGGCCACCTCCGGGCCTGCTCCGGGAGGGGCCGGCCCGGCCGGCCGGGTGGCGACGAGCACTGTGGCGCCATGCTCCCCGGACCGCTCCACCCGGGCGGCCAGCCCGGCACCGGTGGCCGCAGCGATGGCCGCGGTCACCTGGCGCTCGCTGATCTCGGACAGCAGATGGCCACCCGCTGCCAGCCACGCGGGCGCGCCCGCGGTGACCCGCCGCAGCAGGCCCAGGCCGTCGGGGCCGCCGTCCAGGGCCACCCGCGCCTCATAGTCGCGTGCTTCCGCGGGCAGCAGCCCGACCTCGGTGCTGGGTACGTAGGGCACATTGGCCAGCAGGATGTCCACCCGCCCGTGCAGCGCGGCGGGCAGCGGCTCGTACAGGTCGCCCTGATACACCCGGCCGCCCGCGGCCGCGAGGTTGCGCCGGGCGCACCGCACGGCGGCCGGGTCGATGTCGGCGGCGTGCACCTCGGCCTCGTCCACGGCCGCGGCGAGCGCCGCGCCCAGGGCGCCCGAGCCGCAGCACAGGTCCACGACCACGGCTCCCGGCCGGGCCAGCGCGATCGCCTGGCCGGCCAGGAACTCCGTGCGGCGCCGGGGCACGAACACGCCGGGATCCACGCTGATCCGCAGGCCGCAGAACTCCGCCCAGCCCAGCACATGCTCGAGCGGCTGGCCCGCGGCCCGCCGGGCCACCAGGGCGGCCAGCTCCGCAGGCGTACGGGCGGCCGCGATCAGCAGATCCGCCTCATCCTCGGCGTAGACGCAGCCCGCCGCGCGGAGCCGGGCGGCCACAGCGGGGCGGGGGGCGGGTGCGTCGTCAGCGGTCTGGATGCCCGGTACCTTACCGGCTTCGCGCCGCCCGGCCGGAACGGCTCCCGGGGGCCCGGGAGCGGCGGCCCGGGAGCGGCCGGAACGGCTCCCGGGGGCCTGGCCCCGGGGCCAGGCCCCCGGGAGCCGGGGCGTGCCGGGGAGGCCAGGGTCAGATGCCGCGGCGCAGCAGCAGGACGATGAGCACGATGATGACGATGACCACGATGGTGCCGATTCCGATGTACACCGGAGTGGTTCCTCTCAGTCGGCAGTGCCTGCCCAGCCAGGTGGCCGGGCCGGCTCTTGGCTACCCGGGGGGCAGGGCCCGAAACTCGGTGCCGTCCCGCCCGGGCCGGGCCGCGCATCCCCGCCCGCCCCCGGGCCGGATCCGCCTGGGCTGATTCCGCGCAGGTCAGCGTGGCAGCACGTGGGGGTTCAGGATGCCAGCCGGGTCCAGAGCGCGCCGGATCCGGGCGAACAGGTCCAGTTCCGCCGCGGACCTGGCCAGCGGGAGCCAGCGGGCTTTCAGCGTGCCGATGCCGTGCTCGGCGGAGATCGAGCCGCCGAGCGAGGCCACGAACGAGAACACCGCGTCCTCGTGGCGCCCGTCCGCCGGGGCCGCGGGGACGATGTTGACGTGGACGTTCCCGTCGGCGACGTGGCCGAAGGTGATCACCGTGGCGCCGGGGTCGGCGGCGGCCACGACACCCGCCACCCCGGCCGCCAGTTCGGCCCAGTGCCCGGCAGGCACCGACACGTCCAGCTTGAGGGGTACCCCGAGGAAGCCCGCTGCCTCCGGCTGGCGTTCCCGGTAGGCCCACAGCCGGGCCCGGTCCGCCGCGGTCTGCGCCACCGCGGCGGGGTGCTCGCCGGCCACGGCGGCCAGATCGTCCAGCGCGCCCGGGCCGTCCGCTTCCAGCAGGAGATAGGCCGCGGCGGGGACGTCCAGCGGGGCGACCAGGCCAGCCCGGCTCACCAGCAGGCCGAGCCCGCCGGCCGTGAAGAACTCGGCCGACAGCAGGCCCGGGACGCCGGCGGCGGCCGCCCGCGCCGACGCGTGCAGCTCGGCCAGGCTGGGGAACCCGCACAGCACGGTGACGACGTCCCGGGGGTGCGGGACGAGCCGCAGCCGGGCCTGGGTGATGACGGCGAGGGTGCCCTCGGAGCCGGCCAGCAGCGACGGGTAGTCGTAGCCGGTGTTGTCCTTGACCAGGCCGGACAGGTGGGTCAGGACCGTCCCGTCAGCCAGCACGGCCTCGATGCCGCGCAGCTGGGCGCGCATCGGCCCGTAGCGCAGCACCCGCAGCCCGCCTGCGTTGGCCGCGACCGCGCCGCCGACGGTCGCGCTGTCCCGGCTGGCGATCAGGACGCCGAGGCCCAGTCCCGGGGTGGCCGCCGTGACCCGGCTGAGCGTCACCCCGGCCCCGGCGGTGATCTGCGCCGCCTCCAGGTCGGGCGGGCCGAGCCGGTCCAGCCGGGCGAGGCTGAGCACCACTTCCCCGTGGAGGGGGACGCCCCCGCCGACCAGGCCGGTGTTGCCCCCCTGGGGGACCACCGGCACGCCGGCGCCGGCGCACAGCGCTAGGACCGCGGCGACCTGCGCGGTGTCCCGCGGCCGCACGACCGCGGCCGGGTCACCCCGGAAGCGGCCTGTCCAGTCCACCGCGTAGCCCGCGGCCGCGTCGCCGGTCAGCACGTGCGGCCCGCCGACCACGGTGGTGAGGTCGCGGAGCATCGCCTGCGGGATGGCGCGCGGATTGGCGTGCGGCACCGGGATTACCCGGCAGGGCAGGCGCGCATGGCCCGGGCGAACGCGTCACCGCGGTCGCGGTAGTCCCGGAACCGGCCGAAGCTGGGCGCGGCGGGGGAGAGCAGCACCACCCCGTCCGGGCGGGCCCAGGCGAAGCCGCGCTGTACCGCGGCGTCCAGGTCCGGGCAGGACAGGACCTCGGCCTTACCCGGGCGCGCGGCCTCGATCGCGGCCGCGATGCGCGGGCCGCTGTCCGGGACGGTCAGCACGAGCGTCGGTGCGGGGCGGCCGGCGAGCCCCGCCGCCAGCGGCGCGTAGTCGATCCCGCGGTCCTGGCCGCCGGCGATCAGCGCCACCCGGCGGCCCGGGAACGCGTCCAGCGCCGCCAGCGTGGGCAGCACGTTGGTGGACAGGCTGTCGTCCACGAACGTGACGCCGGCCACCGTGCCGATGGCCTGCAGCCGGCTGGCCAGCGGCGCGAACCCGGCCGCCGCCTCGCGCAGCGCCGCGTCGTCACGCGCCTGCGGCACGCCCAGCGCGCACAGGCAGGCCCGGGCGATCAGGGCGTTGCGCCGGCTGTGCGCGCCCAGCAGGCCGAGCGGGGCCGTCCAGTCCCCGCCCGGGTCGTCATCAGCCCGCACCCACTCCACCCGCGGGCCGAGGAGCGCCACCCGTTCGCGGAGCAGCCTGCTGTCGCCGTTCGCCACGGTCAGGTCCGCGCCCGGCTGGGAGCACGCGGACAGCTTGTCCCGGTAGTAGTTCTCGACGCCCTGATGCCAGGGCAGGTGATCGGGGTGCAGCGACGTCACCGCGACGACCGGGGGCGAGCAGGCCAGGTCGGTGGCCTGGTAGCTGGAGGTCTCGATCACCCAGTAGTCGTAGCCCAGGCCGGCCTGGGCAGGTTCCCACGGCGGCTGGCCGATGTTCCCGCCGAGCATGCACCGGTAGCCCCACCGGGTGAGCAGGTGGCCGGCGATGGCTGTGGTGCTGCTCTTGCCCTTGGTCCCGGTGATGCACAGCACCCGGTCCCGGGGAGCTTCCTGGAGCCATAGTCCCAGGCCGCCGACGACCGGGATGCCGCGCGCCTCCAGCTGCCGCAGGTCGTCGCGGTAACGGCTGATGCCCGGCGACTTGATCACGACCGCGCAGCCGGCCAGGGCGGCCAGGCCGCCGCCCGAGGTGGCGAGCACGGGCTGCCCCTCCACCCCGCCGGCCGGCGGGTGGTCGTTGACCAGCACGGGATGGCGCCCGAGGGCGGTCAGGGCCCGGAAGTTGGCCAGGCCCTCCACGCCGAGCCCCCACAGGCCGACCTGGCCGCCGGACAGCGCTCCGCCCTGCCCGCCGCCGGGCGCGGCGCGCAGGTCAGACCAGGAGATCGTCGGGCGCATAGGCATCCGGGACGAAGTGAGGGCCGAGCGGGCGGAGCAGTTCCGCGGGCGTGGACAGCTGCGGGAGCCCGTCCAGCTCCGCGGCCAGCACCTGGAGGAGCTTGGTGGCAGCCCGGTCGGGACGCTGCGCGGCGAGCAGCGCCGCGGCCCGGCATTCACCGACCTCGCCGACGCACTCGAACGGCTTGCTCGTGGGGGTGGTGCCCAGCAGGGACCGGAACTTGTCGGCCAGCGAGCCGTCCTCGCCGCCGGTGCTGGCCAGGTCCGCGGCGGCCGGCACCGGGCCGGCCAGGTCGCTGCCGGCCAGCGGCTCATGCCCGCCGAAGATCCGTTCCAGGTCCGTGGCGGGCACGAACGGCGCCAGGATCAGGTCGATGAAGCAGCATTTGTCGCAGCGGCCGCACCAGTGGTCGAGCCGGCGTGACTTATCGATATGAAAGGCGTGGTTACAGCTGCGGAACGTGTCGTGGTACTGGGTCAGCGCGGCGAACCGCCGGGCTACCCACAGCTCGCTGAACGGGCGCAGCGCGGAGAAGTAGGCGAAGTCCGGGCCGAGTGATCCGGCCAGCACGCCGCGGAACGCGGCCTCGAACACCCCGCTCTTGGAGTACTGGTGATTGACCGGCGAGCCGTTCACTTCCAGGGTCGGGATGGACGCGGACCATTCGTTCGACATGACCACCGCGTCCCGGCCGTCGAGCGCCGCGGCCAGCACCGCGATGGCCGAGATGATGCCGGTCACCGGGACGTGGCCGTTGAGGAAGCCCAGCTCGCGGGAGCGCAGCAGCTGCGGGTCGATCTCGCGCTCGGCGCGCAGGATGGGCAGCCCGGTGACCGCTGCGGGCCGCTCGATGGCGTCGAAGAGGTCGCCGGGCCGGCTCACGATGAACAGCGCCGGCTCGGCCCGCTCGCGGATCATCTCGACGGTGACGATCGAATCGATGCCGCCGCCGAACGGCACCAGTGGCCGGCCGGGCCCCGTGGCCCGGGTGACTGGCCGGCCCGCGGGCCGCGCCGCTTCCGGCCGGGCCGGGCCCTCGATGCGCAGCCCGGACAGGTCCAGGCCGTTGCGGTAGCCGAACTCGGCCAGGCCGCCGAGGTAGAACGACCGCAGGAAGGCCCGCTCGGTGCCGGTGACCGCGGTGTCGCCGAGGTCGATGACGGGGGGCGCGGCCGTCTTGTAGTAGGACACGCCGGCCAGCAGGAACACCAGCCGCGCCGCCTGCCGGACGGCGTCGCCGTCCCAGCGGCCCGGGTCAGCAGTTACCGTGACCTGCTCGCTGAAGCGGCGGTCGCCGAGGGAGTACTGGCAGGTCAGAATGCCGCGGGCCGGGTCGATCTGGTAGCCGTCGTAGCGGAACGGCGCCGTGCTCACGCGTCCTCCCTGTTCCTGAGGCGGGCGACCGCGGCGATCCGGCCGCACGGGCGGGCCGCCCGGTCGCTGAAGAACAACCCCGGGCCCTGGGCGTTCATGCCCTGGCTGCTCACGCCGGCGCCGGCCGGGCCCTGGCCGCCGGGCGCCCGGCTCGCCGTGCTCAGGCCGCTGCCGTAGATCTGGCCGTCCGGCACCCCGGACTGGCGGATCACCCGCCGGTTCGCTGCGGGCAGGTCGAGCAGCCACCGCCCGGAACCGTCCGGCCGCACTATCCCGCCGGTGTTCCCGCCGAAGTAGCGGTCCGCCGCCGCCACCACCTCGGCGCCTACCTGATAGCGGTCCGCCGCGGCGGCCGGGCCGATCGCCGCGCGGATCCGCTCCGGCCGGGCGCCGAGCCCCTGCATCGCGTGCAGCGCGGCGCCGGTCACCCCGGCCAGCGTGCCGCGCCAGCCCGCGTGCACGCAGGCCAGCACCCCGGCCTGGGGATCGGCCAGGATGATCGGCACGCAGTCGGCGACGAGGATGGCCAGGACCGTGCCCGGGTCGGTGGTCACCAGGGCGTCCGTGACCGCGACAGCGTCGTCGATGCGGAGCGCGCCGCGTCCCCGGTCGGCCGCGGACACGATCGCCACCCGCCGGCCGTGCGCCTGGTTGCAGAAGACGAAGTCGCCCAGCTCGGCGCCGAGTGCCGCCGCCACCCGCCGCCGGTTCACCAGCACGTCGGCCTGGGTGTCACCGACGTGCAGGCCCAGGTTGAGGGTGGAGTAGGGCCCCGCCGAGACGCCGCCGTGCCGCGTCGTCACGAATGCGTCCACGCCGAGGGCGTCGAGTGACGGCCACGCCAGCACGTCCAGGCTTCCCTGCCGGCGGACACCGGCCGTGGTCGATGTCGGTGCTGTCACCACGCCGCCATCCTAGTCCGGGGGCCGGCCCTCCTGGGCCTCCCGGACTAGTACAGTTCAGCCGCATGCGGCCTGAGGCGATGTAGGACCATGCGTGCGGCTGTGGTGGTCAATCCCACCAAGCACCCCAATGGCCAGCGATTCCGCGCCGAAGTCTGCGAGACCATGGCCGCGCAGGGCTGGAGCGAGCCGCTCTGGCTCGAGACCACCCCGGAGGAGACCGGCCGGGGGCTGGCGGAGAAAGCGGTCGCGGAGCACGTTGACGTCGTGCTGGCCAGCGGCGGCGACGGGACCGTCACCGCGTGCGCCGAAGGGGTGGCCGGCAGCGGCGTCCCCCTGGCCGTGCTGCCGGCAGGCACCGGCAACCTGCTGGCGCGCAACCTCGGCCTGCCGCTGGCCCTGCACCCGGCGCTCGCGGTCGCCCTGGACGGCCAGGACCGGCGGCTCGATGTGGGCAGCGCCAACGGGCGGCCGTTCGTGGCCATGGCCGGGATCGGCTTCGACGCGATGCTGCTGGACAGCACCGGCGAGCCAATGAAGAAGAAGCTGGGCTGGGCGGCCTACGCGCTGTCCGCGCTGCGCCACCTGCGCGCCCGCCCGGTCCGTGCCACGCTGCGTGCCGACGGCGGCCGGGTGCTGCGCCGCCGGGCCAGCGGCATCATCGTCGGCAACGTGGGCGCGCTGCAGGGCGGGGTGACCCTGCTGCCGGGGGCGGAGCCGGATGACGGGCTGCTCGATGTCATGGTGCTGACCGCCCGCGGCTGGTCCGGCTGGCTGGCCCTCACGGCTGACGTGATGCTGCGGCGCGCGCGGACCGGCCGGGTCGCCCGGACCGTGTTCCGTGAGTTGCTGGTCCAGCTCGACCGGCCTCAGCTGTGGGAACTCGACGGCGAGGTCATGGGCACCACGCGTGAGCTCGTCGTCGCCGTGCAGCCGGGCCGGCTGCTGGTCCGGGTACCCCGGTGACGATCCCGCCAGTTGCCCGCGCTCGCGCCTGCCGCCTGGGTGGCTTCCTGAAGGAAAACTCCGGCTTTGCCCTGTGTTTGCATGCGGCGGGGGCCGCGGTGAATGGGGCGCGATCGCCTGGGTAGTGGGGGGCAGGCTGCCGCGCCGAGACCGCGCCAGCCAGCAGCACCGCAGGCAATGCGGTCATCAGGAGAAGGTGGCGCAAACGTGTGGAACTGGCTCGAGCAGCGAGAGCTGAAGCGGGTCTCCAGCCGCATTTCCGGCTACGGCGCCGGGCAGCTCCCGGCGCCAGGCCTGCCGCCTGGGACCGACCTGCTGCCCCAGATCAAGCACATCGTCGTGCTGATGATGGAGAACCATTCCTACGACAACTATCTCGGCATGCTCACGGGCCGGGGTGAGGGCTTCCCGCTCGGCCCGGACGGCCAGCCGGAGGTCTCCAGCACCGGGGCGCAGGGCGAAGCGGTGCCTGCCCACCACCTGGCCAGCACGGCCCAGATCCCCGAGTCACCGTCGCAGAGCTGGCACGCCACCCATCTGCAGTGGGCCGACGGCAAGCTCGACGGGTTCGTCACCGCGACCCAGCAGCTCATGCCGGACAAGGACCCCACCCGGGCCATGGGCTACTGGACCGAGCGTGACCTGCCCTTCTACTACGGCCTGGCCCGGACGTTCCCGCTGGCGGACCGCTGGTTCTCCTCCTGCCTGGGGCCGACATTCCCGAACCGCCGGTTCCTGATCTCCGGGACCGCGAACGGGCTCATCGACGACCTGCCGATGAACCTGGCCGACTACCCGGAGCACGGCACCATCTTCGACCTGCTCAGCAAGCACGGCATCTCGTGGGTGAACTACCACCCGCTGGCCGGGGGCAAGACCGGCCTGCGGTCGGCGCTGCGCCACCGGCGGCGGATGCTCCAGCGCCGGCTGCGGTCACTGCGCGCGCTGAACCCGGCCTCGCTCGCCCAGCTGGGCAAGGACATGCAGTTCACCGGGGACATCTACCCCCTGGGCCTCGCCCGGTACATGCTGCACGTGCGCGGCACCGAGCAGTTCTTCACCGACGCGGACCACGGCACCCTGCCGGCGTTCAGCGTCGTGGACCCCGACTTCAAGGTGTACTCCGAAGAGAACCCGCAGGACATCCAGAAGGGCGAGAGCTTCGCCTCGGAGGTCATCAGGCGGGTCATGCACGGCAAGGGATGGGCCAGCACGCTGCTGATCTGGCTGTACGACGAGCACGGCGGCTACTACGACCACATCCCGCCGCCGGCCGCGGCCGTGCCCGATGACATACCGGGCCGCAGCGTGCTCAGCCGCAGGACCTGGCAGCACGCGGTGATGCGGGTGGTGGCCCCGGACTACGTGAAAAAGGCCCAGATGCTGGACGGCGGGCCGAAGCGCTACGACCGCCTCGGGTTCCGCGTCCCGGCGGTCATGGTCTCGCCGTACGCCCGCCGCGACTACGTGACCTCGCAGGTCTTCGATCACACCTCGGTGCTGAAGCTGATCGAGCAGAAGTGGAACCTGCCCCCGCTGACCGCGCGGGACGCCGCCGCGGTCCCGCCGCTCGACGCGCTCGACTTCGACAACCCGCCCGCCTTCGCCGAGCCCCCGGAACTGCCCGAGCCCGCGCTGCGGTGGGGCTCATGGCCGGCCGAGGTCTAGGCCGCAGGAGGACCACCCATGGCAGTGAACATGCAGGACGTCAGCTCGGCCATGGCCGAGCTCGGCAGGCTGCGGTTCGGCGAGATGAAGGTGGAGGACGCGATGCACGAGATCGTCCGCTCCACTCACGCGATCTTCGATGTGGACGGCGCCGGCCTGATGCTCGCCGACGCCGACCATCATCTGCGCAACGTCGCGGTGTCTGATGACCGGCTGGCGCACCTGGAGGAACTCCAGATCCGGCACCGTGAGGGCCCCTGCATCGCCGCGTTCGAGGACAAGGAACTGGTCGGGGCGGAAGACCTGACCCGGGAGACGCGCTGGCCCCTGTTCAGCGCCGCGGCCATGGAGCGTGGCGTCCGCGCGGTGCTGGCCAGCCCGCTTCCGTACAACCAGGACGCGGTGGGGGTGGTGGCCGTGCTCTCGGAAGACCGGCACCCCTGGTCCGCCGAGGGCGAGCTCGCCCTGCTGGCCTTCACCGACCTGGCCGCGCTGCTGATCGCCAGCATGATGCAGGGCCAGGAGCAGTCCGAGCTGGCTGCCCAGCTGCAGTCCGCGCTGAATTCGCGGGCCGTCATCGAGCAGGCGAAGGGCGTGCTGATCGGCCGGGAGGGCCTGACCGCGCGCGAGGCGTACGAGAGGCTCCGCGCGCAGGCCAGATCGGAGCGCCGCAAACTCGCCGCGGTCTCCGCAGATGTCGTCCAGAATGCGGCAGGCCGGCGATGACGATTTGCGATCGCCGCCCGTTGCGGCATACTGGAATGGCCGTCACGAAACCGCCGAGACTCCCGCGGTTGTCCGGAACGTCGGCGCTCGCCATTGATCGGCTCCGCTATTGCGTCGGGGTCGCTCCGCCTGGCAGCGCCCGGCTGGAAAACCCAGAGCATTCGCTCGCATCGGATAACCCCCCTAGGAGATCTCATGATCATTCTCGGCATCATCCTCCTCCTGATCGGCTTCATCGCTAAAATCGCGATCTTGTGGACTATCGGGATCATCGTCCTGGTGGTCGGCCTCATCCTGCTGCTGCTCGGCTCGCTGGGGCACGCTGTCGGCCCGCGCCGCCATTACTGGTAGCGGCCCTCCCGGCCGCGCCGCGTGGCGCGGTCCCGCTGGTTGACGGCAGCGCCGGGGCCCGCCCCGCTACGCACGGCCCCAGCCACCCCCCGGGTGGCTGGGGCCGTGGCTTACCTCACTCGCGTCAGGTGATGGCGTCCCGGCTTGAGGTCTGGCACCTTGGGACCGGCTGTGCTGCTTGCGGGACAGGTGAGCGGAAGGGGACAGGAGTGGGCGCCGAGCGGGAACAGGCCGGCGGGGCGGGCCACCCGGAAGATGGGTTGCGCCAGGCGGCTGCTTTCTGTGATAGCGGGCAGCGTCTGCGCCTCAGCCTGGCTTTCTGGAATGGCCAGGATCCCATCCTGGAAGAACGGCCATCCGGCCTGACAAGGCCGCAGGGCAGCCCCGAAAAGGACGCGGCCCGCGGGCGGCTCCAGCCCGGATACGGGCGGCTCCGCGGAACGCGGGCGCAGCGGTGAGCGCTCCCGCGGCAGGCGGCCGCGCCACGGCAGGCACGCCCGCGGGCCCGGACCTCCCGCTCCCCGGTACCCCGTTCCCGCTGGGCGCGACGCCCCGCCACGGCGGCACCAACTTCGCGGTGGCCTCCGGGATCGCCGACCGCGTCGACCTCTGCCTGTTCGACGAGGCCGGCGCCGAGACCGCGCGGGTTTCGCTGCGTGATTTTGATGCGGGAGTCTGGCACGGCTTCCTGCCGGGCATCGGCGTGGGCCAGGCCTACGGGTACCGGGTCACCGGCCCCTACGACCCGTCCCGGGGGCTGCGCTGCAACCCCGCGAAACTGCTCCTGGACCCCTACGCGAAGGCGCTGCGCGGGACGGTCACCCCCGGGCCGGAGATCCTCGGCGGCGCCGCCCCGGACAGCGAGGAGCCCTCGGACGCCGACTCAGCCGCCCGGGTACCGCGCAGCCTGGTCGCCGGCGAGGCGTTCGGCTGGACCGATGACCACCGCCCGGCGTACCGCTACGAGGACACCATCATCTACGAGGCGCACGTCAAGGGCCTGACCATGCGCCACCCCGGCGTGCCCCCGGCGCTGCGGGGCACCTACGCGGGCCTGGCCCATGACGCGGTCACCGGTTACCTGCGCGACCTGGGCGTGACCACCGTCGAACTGCTCCCGGTGCACGAGAGCGTGCCCGAATCGTTCCTGGTCGGGCGGGGCCTGACCAACTACTGGGGCTACAACACGATCGGCTACTTCGCCCCGCACCAGGCGTACTCGGCGGCGGTCCGGGCCGGCCGTCCCGGCGGGCAGGTCGCCGAGTTCAAGGCGATGGTGAACGCGCTGCACCGGGCGGGCCTGGAGGTCCTGCTCGACGTGGTGTTCAATCACACCGCCGAAGGCAGCCAGCTCGGCCCGACGCTCTGCTTCCGGGGCCTGGACAACCCCGCCTACTACCGGCTGGACGACGGGGACCCGCGGCTCTACTACGACACCACCGGCACCGGGAACTCGCTGAACACCGGCGATCCGGTCACGCTCCGGCTGATCATGGACTCGCTGCGCTACTGGGTTACGCAGATGCACGTGGACGGGTTCCGCTTCGACCTGGCCGCCACACTGGGCCGCCAGGACGGCGGTTTCGACCAGGTGTCCGCGTTCTTCGACCTGGTCGCGCAGGATCCGGTCGTCTCCCAGGTCAAGCTCGTCGCCGAGCCGTGGGACGTCGGCCAGACAGACAGCTACGACCTTGGCCGGTTCCCGCCGCTGTGGCGGGAATGGAACGGCCGCTACCGCGACACCATGCGGGACTTCTGGCGCAGCCACCCGGCCGGGCTGCCGGAGTTCGCGACCCGGTTCTGCGGCTCCGCCGACCTGTATGCGGGCGCCCGCCGGCTGCCCACCGCCTCGGTGAACCTGATCACCGTGCACGACGGGTTCACGCTGCGCGACCTGGTCTCCTACAACGACAAGCACAACGAGGCCAACGGGGAGTCCAACCGCGACGGGACCACCGACAACCGGTCCTGGAACTGCGGGACCGAGGGGCCCACGGCAGACCCGGCCATCGTGGCCCTGCGCGACCGCCAGTCCCGGGCCATGCTGACCACCCTGATGCTGTCGTTCGGCATCCCGCTGCTGCTCGGCGGCGACGAGATCGGCCGCACCCAGTCCGGCAACAACAACGCCTACTGCCAGGACAACGAGCTCACCTGGTTCGACTGGGCCGCGGCCGACCACGCGATGCTCCGCTTCACCAGGCAGGTCATCGCGCTCCGCAAAGCCCACCCGGTGTTCCGGCGGCAGCGTTTCCTGGCCGGGACCGAGGCGGCCGACCTGCGCTGGTTCACCCCGGCGGGCAGCGCGATGAGCCCGGCGGACTGGGCCGACGGCAGCGCCCTGGCCATCGCGCTGTACCTGGACGGCTCGGACGCACCGGACCGGGCGGCGGACGGCACGGCGCTGCTCGACGACGATTTCCTGGTACTCGTGAACGCCTGGTGGGAGCCCCTCGACTTCGTGCTCGCGGAAACCCGGGCCGGGGCCGGGTGGCACATCGAGGTAGACACGTTCGGGCCCGGATCCCGGGACCCGGGTACCCTGGCCGGCCCGGACGCGGCAGGCCGGGCCGGGGACAAGCTGACGGTGGGCCCCCGCTCGATCACCGTCCTGCGCAGCCCCCGCCCTCAGGCCTGAGGGGCGGTTTCCAGCCCCGGCCCGTGCTGTCCCGGGACCTCGACGGCGATCTCCCCGCCCAGCCTGGCCCCGGCCTCCAGGCCCAGCTCGTCGCCGCTCCAGAACCGGCCGGGGTCATACCACTGCGGCTCTCGCCGGCCAGACAGCAGGCCCATGGCCTGGTACGTGGCCGCCACGACCTCCGCGCAGTACGCGCTCTCCAGGGCCCGGCCCGGCCCCCCGGGATCCTCGTCCAGGCCGCCCGGTGATGTGGCGGCGGGGTGCTCGGCGGGCTGGCAGGCGCCACGCCGCGCCCAGGGCAGCCGGGGAACCCGGCCTGCGAGCCACCGGCTGGCGAGGCGGGCGGTGCTGGGGAACGGGGTGCCGTCCAGCCGGGCGATCGTGCGCAGCAGCGCATCCTCCATGCCGGGCAGTGGCGGATGCTCCAGCTGGCGCAGCCAGGCGCGCTGGCTGTAGCGGCCCGTCCAGATCTCCACGGCGGACCGCAGGTCATGCAGCTGGACGCCGCGGTGCCGGGTCCCGGACCAGAGGTCCTCCAGGGAGCGGCCCAGTTCCGCGTGCCACATCAGCGGGGGCAGGTCGTCGATCACCACCGACATGCCGACGTGATTCACCGGGCTGTTGGTGCCGACCCGGATCGCCCGGTCGGCCAGTGTGTGCCCGCGGAACAGCCATATGTCGCCGGTCCGGGTCAGCTCCAGGGCATCGTTCAGCGTGATGCGCGCGGCGGTGGTCGGCACGGTCGTAGCCTAGGCATGTGCGCTGGTGGAAAGCAGCGGGATTGGCAGGCCTGGCGGGCGTCGCGGCCACTGGTGTGGTGATCGCCCGGGCCGAGCGCCGCCGCCGCGCCTATACGCCCGATGAGGTCAGGGAGCGGCTGCACGCCCGGCTGGCGGAATCGTCCCCGGCGGCGGTCACGCCCGGAACTCGTACAGGCCCAGCCAGGAAACGCTGACGTGCCAGTCGCGGGCCAGCCGGAACGGCAGGTCCTGCAGCTGGGCGGGCCGGCCGGGCGCCGGCACGTTGTTCTCGATGACCCATACCCGGCGGACCCCGGCCAGCCTGGCCGCGCACGACCCGCGGCGGGGCGTCGGTGCCCGCGATCGTGTCGGAACGCGCGGCCGACTCGCCCAGCATGACGTCGCGCAGCCGGGCGAGGCCGAAGGGATAGGCGGCCGCGAACGCCCGCGTCCCGGCGCCCTGCGGGTAGAGCACGGCGTCGCCGGGCTGCTGGTAGCGGGCCACGATCTGATCCAGGCTGCGGATGTTGTCGGCGTGCCCGGCGGGCCCGCGCTCCCCGAGCTGGGCGGGCAGCGCGAGCAGCATGAGCAGGGCCAGCCCGCAGGCCGTGACCACCCGCCCGGCCGCGGCCAGGCCGGTGCCGATCAGCAGGGCGGCCGCGGGCGCGCAGAACACGATGTAGCGGAACGTGTAGGCCGGCTGGAACTGCGACATCACGAACAAGATCACCGGCGGGCCGGCCAGCCAGGGCAGGCACAGGGCGGGCAGCCGCACCGGCCAGTCGGATCCCAGACGGCGGCCCAGCGCCGCGTGAGCCAGCCCGGTCCCGGTCAGGACCGCGGCCGCCAGGATGAGCGCCGCGGAACCGACCAGCCGCCCGGTGGCCAGCGCGGCCGAGATTCCCGGCGGGCGCAGCCATCCCACCTGGGCGCGCTGGGCCCAGGCCGCCACCATCAGCGGCAGCAGCGCCACGCAGGCGAAGGCGGCCGCGCGCCCCCACCGGCGGGCCACGGCCCGCCGGCGGCCCGCGGGCTGCCAGAGCGCGAGGGCCGCGGCGTGTGCCGGGATGAGCAGCAGGCCGAACACGTCGGCCAGCCCGAGGGCCACCAGGCAGGCCGCGTAGCAGCCCGCCCAGTGCCGGCGGGCGCCGTCCTCGGCCAGCCGGACCAGGAATAGCTGGCCGCCGCCCCGGCCGCGGTCTCCAGGGCGAATGGCCTCGCGTCCTGGGCGAACCAGCTGACCGCGGGCAGCGCCGCGAACGTGAGCCCGGCGGCCAGCCCGGCCCGCTGCGACACCAGCCGCCTGCCGGTCACCGTGATCAGCGCGGCCGTCGCGGCCATGGCCAGGGCGGAGGGCAGCCGCAGGGCCAGCTCGCCGTGGCCGGCTAGCCGCACCTCGAGCCACATGAGCAGGTAGTAGGCGCCGTGCACCGCGTCCACATGGCCGAGCATGGCGATCAGGTCGGTGAAGGAGCGCCGGGTCGCGGACTGGGTCGCCCCCTCGTCCCGCCAGAAGGACGGCGCCTGGATCTTCCACAGGGTGACCGCGAGGGTGGCCAGCGCCGCGCACGCCGGGGGCCACCAGGGCACCACGATCCGCCGCCAGGACCGGCGGGCAGGCCGTCCCGCGGAAGGCTGGAGGGCCAGCCGCGGCGGGGCCGCAGCCGGAGACGCGGCAGCCACGGGTACCGCTAAGGCTGTAGTTACAGGCCGACCCACGGTAAGGACCGTAGGGTCAGGCGCCTAGCCGTTGCCAGGATGTTGATCGGGTTTTTGCGCAATCCTGGCCTGATGACGACAAGCGTTCCCCGTCTCGTCCTCGCCTCCCGGTCCCCGGCCCGGCGCCGGCTGCTCCGCGACGCCGGATTCGCGCCGGTCGTCGACGCCAGCGGGGTGGACGAGACTCTCGACCCGGCCGCTGGCACGGCGGCCGCCGTGTGCACGCTGGCCGAGCGCAAGGCGTCAGCGGTGGCGGCACGCCATCCGGGAGATCTCGTCCTGGGCTGCGATTCCCTGCTGGACCTGGACGGCACCCCGCTGGGCAAGCCCGCATCCCCGCGGGCAGCCGCCGCGCTCTGGCGGCGGATGTCCGGGCGGCAGGGCACCTTGCACACCGGGCACTGCCTGATCGACACCCGGTCGGGCCGGCGCACGATCGGGGCGGCAAGCACCCTGGTGCGCTTCGGCGCCCCGGGGGAGCAGGAGATCACCGACTACGTGGCCACGGGCGAGCCGGTCCAGATGGCCGGGGCGTTCAGCATCGATGGCCTCGGCGCCCCCTTCGTCGAGGGCATCGACGGTGACTGGGGCACGGTGGTGGGCCTGTCACTGCCGTTGCTGCGCCGGATGCTCGCCTGGGCCGGCGTGGCTCTCGCGGACCTGTGGCCCCGCCCGTCCGGGCCCGCAGTCCGGGACCTGACCGGCAGCGACCGGGCGTGGCTGGCGGAGGTCGTCACCGCCGCCTGGGGCCTGCCGGTCGTCACCCTGTCCGGTGTCCACGACGTGGTGCAGCTGCCAGGACTGGTGGCGGACCAGGAGCCGGGCGGCTCGCGGGTGGGCGTGCTGACCTACCGCGTGCACGAGGGCGGGCTCGAGGTCGTCACCCTCAACAGCCTGGCCGAGGGACGGGGGGCCGGCACCGCCCTGCTCGCGGAGGCGCGGCGCCGGGCCCGGCGGGCCGGGCAGCGCCTGTGGCTCAGCACCGGGAACGACAACGTCCCGGCGATCGGCTTCTACCAGCGCCGCGGCATGGACATCGTCGCCCTGCACCGGGACTTCGCCGATGAGGTCAGGAAGATCAAGCCCTGGCTGCCTGCGGAATCCGGCGGCGGAATCGCCTTCCGGCATGCGATCGAGCTGGAATATCCCGCTCCGGGCACTCCGTGACCATGGGCCGGGTGCCACCAGCGGGGGCGGCCCTCACCGGGAGGACAGCACCTCAGCGATCTTTGCCGCCGCCGCGCAGGGATCCTCCGCGTCGTGCAGCAGCTCACCCCACGACCAGCGGTAGTACCAGCGGAGGCGGCCCTTCCCGTCCGTGCCGGGGGTGCAGTCGATGCTCTCGGCGAGCATGGTCGCGCCCGGGATGAAAATGTGCAGCGCGGCCGGGTATGTGGTCTTCACGGACGCGTGCAGGCCCTTGGTATCCAGGGCCGTGGCCAGCCGGTGCAGATGATAAGTGCGTGCGTGATCCCGGGTTCCGTCCAGCATCTCCCCTGCCTAGCGTCGGTCGGCACATTGTCGCGGCGCGCGGGGTGGGTTTGTCAACCCTGACGGGAGTGATAGCCGCTGTACCCGTCGGGGCTGTATGGGTCCTCAGTCTGCCCGGTCCGGTACCGGGTGTCACCCCGGGCCCCGGGCGGCGTGCCGGGGTACCCGGCCTGGCCGGGCTGGGTACCGTATTCGGCGGCGGCCGGGTACGCGGGATCCGGCTGATATGGGTAGGCGCTGGCCTGCCGCTGCGGCGTGGCCGCCGCCGGCGGCGGTGCCGGGTACCAGGTGCCCTGATCCGCCCGGCCGCCGGTGGCTGTCGGGGGGCTGCCGGCGGAATATCCGGCCGGGCCGGGGCGGTACGGGTCTGAGTAGGCCGCGGTCGGGCCGGTGGTGTAGCCCGGATAGCTGTTGCCGGTGGCCGGGGCCGGCTCCGGGGTGGCCGCAGAGGCCCGCGATGCCGGGGGGGCCGGCATGGGCGGGGCCGTGTCCACGTAGCTGCCGTACGGGTTGCCCATCCCGGCCTGTGCCGCCGGGGCCTCGGCCGCGGCGCCGCGGCCGCTGCCCCAGCCGGGGGCTCCGGCCGCAGATCCGGCCGGGTGGGAATTCGCCGGGACCTCGGGCTGGGGCTGGGCCTGGCGGGCCGAGGTGCTGCGGCGCCGGCCGGGACTCGTGCGCGGGCTGCCGGGGTCGGTCCGGGCAGCGCCCGGGTCGGTGCGGTCAGCCTGGCCTGCGGCGTAGCCATGCCTGCCGCCGGATGCCGGGTAATCCCGGCTCTCGCCCGGCGCCGCGGGGTAGGCCTCGTATCCGGCGGCCGGCCCGGCGTAGCTGTCCCGCACGCGCGACGGCCCGGTGTAGCTGTCCCGGCTGGCCTGCGGATACCCGCCAGAGGGATAGCTGGCGGGATACGCGCCGGCCGCCGGGGGATAGCTGTCCGCCGTTCCCGGGTAGGCCGGCCCGGGGTAGCCACCGGTGAGCTCATCGGCGGAGCCACCCCGCGGAAGCGGGGAGCCGCCGCCTGGGCCCTGGGCGGCGCTGCGCCGGGGAGCCCGGTAGGACCTGCTGTCGTCTCCTGCCGCGCCACGCGAGAAGGACGGGCTGGTCAGCGGGTCGTCGTCGGCGACGCGGGCCCGGCCCGCCTGGCCATGGGCCGCCGGGGGCGGGAACGGGTCGCCGCTGGGCGGGGGGTCGGCGGGCTGGTGCCGGCTCCTGACCGGCAGCTGCTCGGTGGCCTGGGCCGCCGCGGCGGGAAGCCGGCCGGCCAGGCCCGGGCGGCCCGGATCGGTGTCCGCGCCGTCCGGCCGCCGCGGGGCAGCCGGCCGGTTTCCCGTCAGCCCGGGGCGGTCGGCCGGCGGCCGGCGGCCGGCGTTGTCCGGCCCGGCATCCGGGGCGGCTGGAGGCCGCGAGGCCGCGCGCCCGGAGGGTGATGGCCGGGCCGCGGCCCGGGCCGGCTTCACGGCCGGGGCCGCGCTGCTGGGCTGCGCGCTGCGGGCCGTGGTGGCCAGCGGCTTGTCGGCGGACAGCTCAGCCCAGTACTGCTCGTCGGAGAGCTTGTCCCATTCCGTGCTCGGCCAGTCGTCGTCATCGTCGTCGCGCCGGCCGCGGGACGGCCGGCCACGGCCCTTGGCCTGGTTCTTGGGGCGCTCCCTGGCTTCCGTTTCCGGGATGTCCGCCCGGACCCGGGGGAAGACGTCAGAATCCGCCAGGTCGGGGTCTGCGCTCATGCGCGTGGTGGCGAAATCCGCGGCGGAGGGCCCGGTGTCGTAGAGCGCCGCCCCGGGGCCGGTGTCCATGCCCACGGGGTGACGCCGGGCCGGGCCACCGGCACGGGGAGCCCGGGCACCGACCGGCGCCGCGGGCTCAGGCACGTCCTGGTAGTGCGGGCCCCGGCGGGCGGGCTGGAGGCGCTCCGTGGGCTGGCCCTCGCGGCCCCGCACGGGGCGCTCACCATAGCCGCGGGACGAGGGCTCGTAGCCGTGGGACTGGTCGAAGCCGGCCGGCTCGTAGCCGCGGTCCGGGCCGCCGTACCCGCGTGGCTCCCCGGCGGGCCGCCGGGACAGCCCGGCTCCGCGGCCGGCCGGTTTGCCGGCCATGCGCGGGTCCGTGCTCCAGCGGGTGTCGCGGGCCCGGCCGTGCAGCCGGTCGCGGACAGTTTGCCGCCCGCCTGGCCCGTCATCATCACCACGACGCCGCGTCACGAGGAAAACCGCGACGAGGACCACGATGATAACGGCAACGAGGCCGATCACGAGCAGAAGCATTGCACCACCCAACAAGCCATGGCCGTATGGGCGGCGCCAGCGAGGCCAACGCGGCCATCACGCGGGCCTTCCCCTGTATCGCTAGCGCCTCGATTCCATCCAAGGCTGAGCTACTGGTCCGTCAGTCTGGCGGACCGTTTGGGGCGGTGTCATGCGTTTAGGGATTTTTTTGCCAAGCCCGTTTACCCGTTGCGGTCAGCCGATTACGGGCTGGCGGTTGTCTGCAACCTGCCGCGCGCGATGGCAGCTTGTGCGATTGCGCTCCAGGCGGTTTTCATGGCCACGCCCTCAGGCAGGGCCAGTGACCTACTAAGGGCGTAGACAGTAAAGCGGTACGTGTGGCGGCCATTCACCGGGCAGGGGGGATCATATCGATCCGTTCCTTTGCTGTTGTCGGCCTGCCGCGCGCCGGGTGGGACCTGCCCGGCCTGGATCCCGGTGGTCTGCGATCCGATATCGAACACGATCCAGTAGATATAGGGCTGGATGGGCGCCGAGGCGTCGTCGACCAGCAGGGCGAGTGATTTCGTGCCCTGCGGGGCGCCGGACCAGTGCAGCGACGGGCTCTGCCCCCGGCCGTGGCACGTGTAGGACGACGGGAACAGGTGCGGGTTGAACACCTGGCTGGTCACGGTCATCTGGTCCGGCACACCCGCCGGGAGGGTCCTCGGGCCGCCGACCAGCCCGCAGCCGCTGACCAGGGTAACTGCACCCAGAGCGGCGGCGGCTCCCCGGACGGGGCGCCGGACCCGGCGGCCTGCCTCCCGGTCCCCACGTCTGTGCGGTGCACGGCTCACGGTGGCCGATCGTACGCGGTCGGGCCCGCTGCGGGGGCCAGGAGCCGCCGGGAGGCCCGCGGTGTCGGGCCGGGGTGAGGACGCGATGCCGCCGTCCCGTGCGGGACGGGACGACGTCGGCCCGCACGGGACGCGATGCCCTCACCCCCGCCGGGATACGGGGCAGGCCGGGGGCGGAAGAGGCCGTGATCCGGCCCGGGGATTCACCGCTCAAAGGATCGCCGGCGGATGAGCGGTCGGGTGTATCCCGGGCCGGGCCCGGGGACGCTTTGTGCGGATCGTGAACAGCTGGCGAATCGGCGCAGGCCGCGCGCCGGCACTGCCGCCATCACCGATCCAGCGCCGAGATTACCGTCGGTGACGGAGACCTATTACCGGGAGATGAATAATCGCGCCCGGCGCCGTCCCCGGGCGCTGCCCGGAGAAGGCCGCTGCCCGGCCCCGGGTATCACAGGCAGATAAACCCCGGAATCGGGCCGCGCAGGCCGTAAGCCCGCCGGACCCGGGGGCGGACGGAGCCGGAAAGGCGGGCCTGCTGGGCCGCCTAAACCAGGCCGCCAAACCGGCCGGCCGCATTACTCCGGCTGGCGGGAGGTGCCGAACATGATTTCATCCCAGGACGGCACGGATGAGCGCCTGGACCGGCCTCCTGCGGCCTTGCGGGCCCGGCCGCGCTGCGGCACCGCCGTTTCCCCGCTGCCGGCCTCCGGCGCAGGCTCGGCCAGTTCGGCCGCCGGGCGGGCCTCCGGGGCGGGTGCGGGCCGGGCTTCGGGGACGCGTGGTGGCTGCGCCCCGGCGACCCGCGTTGGCTGCGCGTCCGCGGCATGGGCCGGAGCTTCAGCCGGGTGCGCCCCGGCCGCCCGCGCCTGGCTCACCTCTGGCTCAGGGGCCAGGCCCGGGCCGCGGCTGCGGCGGGGCCGGAAGCTGCGCAGCGGCGAGCCGGGTGCCGATCGGGGTGACCGTGGCCCGGGCCGGGGCCCGGGGCCCGGCCGACAGCCCGGCCAGGTCAGCCTCGGGCAGCGAGAGCCGGGCAGCGTCATCGTCGGCCGGTGTCACATGGCGGCGGCGCGGGTCGTAGACCCACTCCGCCATCAGCGGCCGGCCGCCGATCGTGAACATCAGCTGGACCTGCCAGCTGTTGTCCCCCGCTTGCGCGAGTCCCACTGTGCTTCCTCGGCGGGTACGCCGAGCGCGGTGAGGCGCTCGGTGACGATGTCACCGAGGCGGGGCCCGGGACCAGAGTCCCCGGGCTGCCGGATGGTCGCACCCTGCGCCTCCTGCGCCCGGTACGCCCGCTCGGCCAGCACCGGGCCCTCGAAGCGGCGGACCCGCTCGATGGGCACGCCCGCAGCGTCGGCGATCTCCTCCGCGGTCTCTCCGGCACGGATCCGGTCCTGGATCTCCTTGGGTCGCAAGGGACTCTCCACTTCGATCTCGTACTGAGCAAGCCGGGAGAACTGCCCGCGCGCGACGATCCGCAGCCGGTCGTCGATCGGCAGCGAAAAGCGCCCGCCGCGCCCCGGTACCGCGAGCACGGCGTAGCTGCCGTCCTCGCTCACCGCGACGATGCGCAGTTCCTGCATCGGCGTCCCTTCTGCGCCAGCCGGCGAGGCCGGCGAGCGTGATGCCGCGCGAGGGTATAGCTCGGACTTCCCCCGGGGACGAGTCTGTCTGCCGCAGGCCCTCCTGGCCAGTACCGGGCCGGCATGTCCCGCAGATCACCGCACACTATTCGCGGCCGGGGGAGCGGGTAACCCGAACGCGGATAGTCCGCTGAGCGCCCGGTTCGGGCCCGCTGCCGCCGGTTTGCGGGCCGCGGCGGCAGGTTTACGTTGAGAGCAGGGCAGGGATCTGTATCTCTAGTTTGCCAGTCGGTATACTCGATTTCATGCCCTCACTCCTGGGAACCCACGTGCACTCAGCAGACCTCGCCGACGCGGTCTCCCGGCTCCGGCGGGCCATGCGCCGCGCCGCCCGGGCTGCCGACCCAGGATCCGGGCTGTCCGTCGCCCAGCTGGAGATGCTGTCCTGCATGGCCGAGAACCCGGGCTCGCGCCCGGGACAGCTGGCCCGGCTGCTCAGGCTGGCGCCCAGTTCGGTGGCCACGCTGTCGAATTCGCTGCGCCAGGCCGGGCTGGTGACCCGGACGGGGGGCGAGGGGGACAGGCGCACGGCCAGCCTCGACCTCACGCCGGCCGGTGAAACGGCCGTGCTGCGGTGGAAGAGCCTCAACGAGCGGCTGCTCAGCGTGGCACTCAGGAAACTGCCGCCGGACCGCCGGGCCACGCTTCTCGACGCGCTTCCCGCGCTCGCGGACCTGGCCGGGGCAGTTGATGCCATCGCGGACGACCCGTCGGCAACGGACACGCTGGCTGGCGAGACCTCCCTGGCCTAGCTGCCCCGGCACCCTGGCCCGGGTTACCCGTGCCTTCCCGGCTGCCGGCAGCAACCGCGCCCCCTGCGCGACCCGGTCACCGCCACGATGGGCCGCGACGGGACCGCCGGCCGGCTGTGCCCCGCTGCCCAGCCGGGCGGTTCTCCTGCCTGCGGGGGGCCGGGAGCACGGGGCAGCCGGGAATAGCCGTCCTGGCCGCTGGTCACGAGGCGTTCAAGTAGAGTTTTGCGCCGGGATCGGCATGAATCCGGCGGCCGGAGGTGGTGATCACGTGGCGAGGCATCTGCTGGGCGTAGCGTTCGCGGCCGCCCTCGCGGCGGCGATCTTCTTCGGCGGAGGCTGGGGAGTGGCGCACATGACCGCCCTGGCGGCCCGGAACGTCAGCCTGACCAGCATCGGCGGCCTCAGCGCCCTCGCGGTCCTGGCGCTGGCCGGGTTGTTCCTCGGCATCCTGATGGTGGCTCCGGTGTCGCCGCTCAGCACGGCGCTGCCCGGAGCGGTCATGCTGGCCTGGACCGGCCTGCTCGGGCTGAACGCCCGGCTCGCGGTGAGGCTCATCCCGCTGCGCGGCGAGGGTTACGGCACGGGATTCCGCGCCATGCTCATCAGCGGCGTGCTGGTCCTGCTGGGCACGCTGATGATCTGCACGGTGTTCGTCCCATCCCGGTGGCGGCGAGCCGGCGGCGACGATGCCGACAGCACAGGCGAGGATGACGAGGCCCCCGGGCGCCCCGCCGAGACGCGCCTGCTCTCCTAACCCGGCCCGGCCCGGCTACCGCGGGCCGGCCGGCCGCCCGCAAACTGAGCGGGCCCGGGCCGTGCGGCCCGGGCGGCAAGGCCCGATCCGCACGGCCCGGGCCCGCAGCCCAGGGCGGGTTACTCAGTGCGCCGGGGTGAACTGCTCGCTCTCGGTTGACCCCCGCAGCGCGGTGGTGGACGCCTGCGGGCTGATCGCCGAGGTGACCAGGTCGAAGTACCCGGTGCCGACCTCCCGCTGGTGCCGGGTGGCCGTGTAGCCGCGCGGCTCCGCGGCGAACTCCGCGTCCTGGACCCGCACATAGGCGGGCATGCCCTCCGCCGCGTAGCCCTGCGCGAGGTCGAACATCGAGTAGTTCAGCGCGTGGAAGCCGGCCAGCGTGATGAACTGGAACTTGTAGCCCATCTGGCCCAGCTCGCGCTGGAATTTCTCGATCGTGCCATCGTCCAGGTGACGGTGCCAGTTGAACGAGGGGGAGCAGTTGTAGGCCAGCATCTGCTCCGGGTACCTGGCCTTGATGGACTCAGCGAACTCGCGGGCCTCGTCCAGGTCGGGAGTGGAGGTTTCCATCCACAGCAGGTCGGAGTACGGGGCATAGGCCAGGCCCCGGGCCACGCACGCGGCCATCCCGTTGCGGACCCGGTAGAAGCCCTCGGCGGTCCGCTCGCCGGTGATGAACGGCCGGTCGCGCTCGTCCACATCGCTGGTGATCAAGGTGGCCGCGTGGGCGTCGGTGCGGGCGATCACCAGGGTGCTCACGTCGGCGATGTCGGCGGCCAGCCGCGCGGCGTTCAGCGTCCGGATGTGCTGTGAGGTGGGAATGAGAACCTTCCCGCCGAGGTGGCCGCACTTTTTCTCGGAGGCGAGCTGGTCCTCCCAGTGCACCCCCGCGGCACCCGCCGCGATCATCGACTTCATGAGCTCGAACGCGTTCAGCACGCCACCGAAGCCGGCTTCCGCGTCCGCCACGATCGGCGCGAGCCAGTACCGGCTGTCCGCGCCGTCCGACTCGGCCCACGTGATCTGGTCGGCGCGCATCAGCGCGTTGTTGATCCGCCGGACGGCCTGGGGAACCGAGTTGACCGGGTACAGGCTCTGGTCCGGGTACGTCTCGGCGGCCAGGTTCGCATCCGCCGCGACCTGCCAGCCGGACAGGTAGATGGCCTGCAGGCCGGCCCGCACCTGCTGGACCGCCTGGTTGCCGGTGACCGCCCCGAGGGCCGCCACGTAGTCCTCCTCGTGCAGCAGGCTCCACAGGCGCTGGGCCCCGAGGCGGGCCAGGGTGCGTTCCTCCTGGACCGATCCGCGCAGCCGGACTACGTCGTCTGCGGAGTAAGTGCGCTCGGTGCCGCGCCAGCGCGGGTCGGTGGCCCACTGATGGGCCAGACCCGCAGCCTGCTGCTGCGGCCCGCTGACCGGGTGTTTCTGGGTATGTCCGTTACTCGTGCCGTTCGCTGTGCCCTCGAGGCGACGCTCGCTCACTGGTCCTCCCGACGTTCTGCCGTCCCCTGGGTGGTTATCTATGAGCCTGCGTGGCACCGGGGGGTAAAGCTAGGGCCGAACGTCCTGAAGAATGCTCAGATTTCATCTATGATGAAGATGTGACAGAGTTCTTGGAGAAAGAACTGCCAGGATTTCCAACAAGTGGTCTAGACCTTGCGACATTCGGGCAGCGGCTGCGGCATCTGCGCCGGGCCCGCGGATACACGCTGGCTGAGCTTGGTGCGCGCGTGGGCCGGGCCCCTTCGGCCCTGTCCCTGCTGGAAAACGGCCGCCGCGAGCCGAAGCTGTCCCTGATCGACGCCCTGGCCAAAGCCCTGTCCGTGCCGGCCGAGGAACTGCTGCGGCACCAGCCGCCGAGCCGCCGGGCCCAGCTGGAGATCGCGGTGGAGGAGGCGCAGCGTGACCCGCTCTTCGCCGACCTGGCCCTTCCGCACCTGAAGGTCGCCGCCCGCGTGCCCAATGACGTGCTCGAGCACCTGGTCGCGGTGTACGCGGAGTTGCGCCGGCAGCGCACCCGGCCGACGGCCACCCCTGAGGAAGCGCGGATGGCCAACGCGGGGCTGCGCGACGCGATGCGGGAGCGGGGTAACTACTTCGCGCAGATCGAGCGCTCGGCGGCGGAAGCCCTGGAGTCGGTGAGCTACCGGGGCGGGGCGCTGTCGCAAGGGGCGCTGCTGGCCATCGTCGGCCACCACGGTTTCTCGGTCAGGTACGCGCAGGATCTGCCGCGGTCTGTCCGCTCCGTCACCGACCTGCGTCACCGCCGGATCTACCTGAAGCAGGAATCCATGGGCATGCACACGCCCCGGACGATCCTGCTGCAGACTCTCGGCCATTTCGTGCTCGGGCACGCGGCCCCGCGCGACTTCGCGGACTTCCTCCGCCAGCGGGTGGAGGCAAACTACTTCGCCGCCGCTGTGCTGGTACCGGAACGGCCAGCCTCGCGCTTCCTGCGCGAGGCCATGGAGGCCCGGGACCTGTCCGTGGAGGACCTGCGGGATGTGTTCTCGGTGTCCTATGAGATGGCGGCGCACCGGTTCACCAACCTCGCCACCCATCATCTCGGCCTGACCTGCCATTTCGTCAAGAATGACGAGGGCGGGATCATTTACAAGGCATATGAGAACGACGGGCTCGTTCTCCCGGCTGATTCCACGGGAGCGATCGAAGGCCAGCGGATGTGCCGCAGGTGGTCCGGGCGCCAGGTGTTCGGGTCGCCGGACCGCTATTCCCCCTACTACCAGTACTCCGACACCCCGGCCGGGACCTTCTGGTGCATGGCGCACGTGGACCCGGGCGCGGATCGCGGCTTCGCCATCACCCTGGGCACCGGCTACGAGAACTCGCGATGGTTCCGGGGCCGGGACACGACCCTGCGGATGGTGTCGCGCTGCCCTGACGGGGACTGCTGCCAGCGCCCGCCCGCCAGCCTGGCCATCCGCTGGGAGGGAATGGCCTGGCCGTCGGCGCGGGCCCACTCGCACATCCTGTCCGCCCTGCCGACCGGCAGCTTCCCGGGGGTGGACGAGTCCGACGTCTACGAGTTCCTGGACCGTCACGATACCGACTAGAACGGCCAGGGGACCGGCCAGGATGAGCAGCGGGCCCATGAGAACGGCCTGGGCTACTTGCGGGTAACTTGTGCGTGCTACTCTTCGGTAACATATGCGCCCGTCCAGTTCCCGAGGAGCATTACATCATGACCACCGGACCCGACGCCGCCGGCGGATTCTCCCTCGAGCCCGGGCCTGACCTGCGCGAGATGCGGGACTGGGTGCACGGGTTCGCCACGGACGTGATCAGGCCCGCCGGTGCCGAGTGGGACGAGCGGGAGCAGACCCCGTGGCCCGTCCTGGAGGACGCCGCCAAGATCGGGCTGTACTCGCTCGACTTCTTCTCCAGCCAGTGGCTCGAGCCGAGCGGGCTGGGCATCCCGATCGCCTTCGAGGAGCTCTTCTGGGGTGATGCGGGCATCGCGCTCTCCCTGGTCGGCAGCACGCTGGCCGCGGTTGCCGTGGCCAGCAACGGCACTCCCGAGCAGATCGGGGAGTGGCTCCCGGAGATGTTCGGCGGCCCGGGCTCGGTAAAGCTGGGCGCGTTCTGCGCCTCGGAACCGGAAGCGGGCAGCGACGTGGGTGCCATCCGCACCCGTGCGGAGTACCGCCAGGCGAGTGACGAATGGATCCTCAACGGAACGAAATCGTGGGCCACCAACGGCGGGATCGCCGACGTCCACGTGGTGGTGGCCTCGGTGGATCCCTCGCTGGGTGCCCGGGGCCAGGCCAGCTTCGTGGTCCCGCCGGGCACCCCCGGGCTCAGCCAGGGCCAGAAGTTCCGCAAGCACGGGGTGCGGGCCTCGCACACCGCCGAGGTGGTGCTGGACGGTGTGCGGGTCCCCGGGCGCTGCCTGGTCGGCGGCCGGGAACGGCTGGAGGCCAGGCTCGGCCGGGTGCGCTCCGGGGGGCGCAGCGGAGAGCAGGCCGCGATGAAGACGTTCGAGGCTTCCAGGCCGAGCGTGGCCGCCATGGCGGTCGGTGTCGGCCGGGCCGCGGTGGAGTTCGCCCGGGATTACGCCACCCAGCGGGTCGCCTTCGGCCGGCCCATCGGGCAGAACCAGGCGGTCGGCTTCATGCTGGCCGACATGCAGGCCGCCGTGGACGCCGCCCGCCTGCTGACCTGGCGGGCGGCCTGGATGGCCCGGCAGGGCATGACCCTGGGGGGTGCCGAGGGATCCATGTCCAAGCTGGTCGCGAGCGAGACCGCGGTGCGCGTGACCGAGCAGGCCATCCAGATCCTCGGCGGCAACGGCTATACGCGCGACTTCCCCGTGGAGCGCTGGCACCGGGACGCCAAGATCTTCACCATCTTCGAGGGAACCTCGGAGATCCAGCGGATGATCATCGGGCGGGCGGTCACCGGGCTGGACGTTCGGTAGCCTGGCCTGCGGATATAGCTGGCTTGCACCGGTAAGACGGGTCACCCCCTTGCTGACCTTTCGGCCGTCGCCCTCATTGGCCCTGCTCCGCAGTCGGATGCTTCAGGTTCCGCTGACGGCCGGCTCGTCCCCGCATGGCCACTGGGGCAGGTCTTGCAGCGTGCTGCCGGCGAGTTCCCATCGCCGGAGCGGCTTGAGGTAGCCGAGTTGCCCGGGTACGTCGAGGTGCTGGGACAGGGCGTGAAGCGTGCACAGGGCCAGCTGCGTGACGACGGCGATCGCGTTCTGGGCGGTGTACTCGGTGGCACCCCACTTGCCGGGGTTGGGGGTGGCGACGCCGGTCTCTGGCGATCGCCCGTAGATCGTCGGGTCCTGGTGGGCGTTGGCGTGCCGGAACCGGACGAGCGAGTCCAGCCATCGCGCCGCGGCAGCGCCGCGCCTGGTCCGCTCTTCCTGGCGGGAAGGGTCGTTGAACGAGCGCCACCAGTCCGCATCGATGCCGATCTCGCGGGCGCGGGCTCCGAAGGTGAACCACCACGAGGGCATTGGGTCGAGGCCGAAGTACGCCCAGTAGAGTTTCCGGACATTGTCGGAGTTCGGCGCCTGAAGCTTGCTGACTTGGAACCAGCCCCTGAGCTCCGCTGGGACGGGCCGTGCCGCGGTCTGCCGGAGGTACACGTAGCCTGCATCCACGAGTTGCTCGTTGAAGTCCTCCCAGGCGGCGACGGATATGACGACTATGGCCCGGTACATGGCACGCGACTCCAGGCGGGTGCCGCCGCCAGAGCCTCTTTCGGCAGTGATCCGCTCGTTGACGTACCCGGCCTCGGTGCAGAGCAGGAGGGCGTCGTCAAGGGCGGCGGTGAACCGCTCGAAGGCAGCTTGGAAGTGATAGCGGCGGCGGGCCATCATTCTCCGGTCAGGGTGAGATGAGATCCGGCTTTCAGGCTGTCGCCGGGGCGGGCCGCCGCGCCCGGCATGCCCTAATTATGGCGCGGGCAGCGCACCCCGTACCCGGTTCTGCATCCCCAGTCTCAGCGGACGGGCAGGCGGCCCGGGAGGACAGGAGGCCAGCAGTGCCGGCACGCCGGCGCCAGATGTTACGCAAACTTCACCAGGGGGCACGGGCCGCCCCGGGCCGCGGCCGGCCGCCAGCGCCGGCGCGCGGAACGGGGCGCAAACACCCTGCGAAACCCCTGCTGACCAGTACATTCATGATGGCGTGCGGCCATCGCCGGATGGTGAGGCGGTACTGGGCCACTGGGTGAGGGTTGTCGCGACTGCAGGCTTTGACGGGGATACGGGCTATATGGAGGATTTACATCCGGTATGGGGCGGCATGCTCATCCGGTACCATCTGGTGGCGCCGGGACTGGCCGCTTCGCGCACGCTGAGCCCGCCGGGGGAACGCATTCCGGCCCTGCCCAGAATGCAGCTCAGCGCGTTTTAACAATTCCAATGCGGTTCATCACTTGCAGTGTGGTCATCGGGCGGCGCTGCGCGCAGGTTGCTGTGGCGTTCAGGCGAGTAGGGCTGAGGGAGCAAACCAGCAGTGAGCGGAACGATTGCGAGGCCGGCTGCAGGCGGGCCGCCCGGCGAATCGCGCAGTGCCGGGGAGGCAGCGCGGGAAGAACGCCGGCAGGGCTGGCTGAGTCCCGTCGGGGTGGCCATCGGCGCCTGCACCCTCGTGGCACTGGCGCTGCGGCTGCTGCTGCTGAGCCGTCCCGGCTACCTGCTCGGGGTTACCGAATACGACGACGGGCCCTACTTCGGCAGTGCCGTCAACCTGGTCCACGGCTTCCTGCCCTACCGCTCGTTCGTCCTGGTGCAGCCGCCCGGGATCACCCTGCTGATGCTGCCGTCCGCGCTGCTGTCCAAAGCCACCGGGACTGCGGCGGCCATGGCCACCGGGCGGATCCTGACCATCCTGGCCAGCTCGGCGGGCGTGCTCCTGCTGGGCCTGCTGCTGCGCCACCGCGGGCTGCTCACCGTGATCGTGGGCTGCGGGATCCTCGCCGTCTACCCCGACAGCGTGTCCACCGCCCGGACCATCCTGGTCGAGCCGTGGCTGGTGCTGTTCTGCCTCCTCGGCGCCCTGGCCCTGTTCGACCGGGACCGGCTGACCACCAGCGGGAAGCGCCTGTTCTGGGGCGGCGTCGCGTTCGGTTTCGCGGGCTGCGTCGAGGTGTGGGCGATCTTCCCGGTCCTCGTGCTCGTGGTCATGCTGCTGCTGCGGGCCCCCCGGATCCGGCGGGCCTCCATGTACGTGGGCGGGGTCGCGGTCGGCTTCCTGGTCCCGGTTCTCCCGTTCGCCGCCCTCGCGCCCAGGCGCTTCTACCAGAGCCTGTACGTGGCCCAGGTCGCCCCGCGGGCCGGCTCGACCCGGGTTCCGCTGCCCGCCCGGCTGAGCGAGATGCTCGGCCTGGTCGGCCTTCCCCCGTCCTGGCTGCCCGCCCATCCGCGGACGCTGATCCTGACCATCACGGCGGTGCTCATCCTCGTGGTGGCGGTCATGATCGTCGTGGCGTGGATGCGGCTGCGGCAGGGCCCGCCCGCCCTCGAATGGTTCGCGCTGGCCACCACCGCCGTGATCGTGGTCATGTTCATGTGGCCGGACCAGTTCCACTACCACTTCGCCGCGTTCCTGGCGCCGTTCTTCGCGCTGTGCATCGCGCTGCCCCTGTCCCGCCTGCTCGAGGCGCTCGGCCAGGGCCAGGGCGCCAGCTCGCTGCCCTCCCCGGCCGACGGGCACCAGCTGTGGAAGCCGGCCGTGGTCGTGGCTGCCGTGGTGGTCGCGGTGCTGGCCATGTTCCAGGCCAGCGACGAATCCCACCTCCAGCTGCGCCTCGCCCCCGTGGCCCCCGCGGTGGAGAAGATCATCCCGAAGGGTGCGTGCGTCGCCACCGACCAGGTGTCCTACCTGCTGATAGCCAACCGGTTCAGCCCGGACCAGCCCAACTGCCCGCACATGCTGGACGGGCTCGGCAGCGATCTCGGCTTCTCCAACGGGCTCAAGCCGGGCACCGGCGCGGGCAACGTCCCGGCCGTGCGGGCCCTGTGGCGGGATCAGTTCACCCACGCCCAGTTCGTCTGGCTGTCCTACAACGCCTACCGCCGTGTCGCCTGGTACCCGTGGCTGGTCACCTACTTCAAGGCCAACTTCGTGCAGGTCTTCAAGCACGAGTGGCACGACACGCTCTACGCCCGCAAGGGCACGCGCACCGGCTGAGTCAGCGCCGGGGCGGGTAGCCGGTGTAGTTCTCCGCCAGCGAGGTAGCGGCCGCCCGCGAGCCCGTGACGTAGCGGAGCTGGGCCAGCTGGAGCTGCGCGTCCATCGGGTCCGCCCCGGGCGTGGCGTGCAGCATCGTGGTCATCCACCAGGAGAAGTGGGTGCGCCGCCAGACCCGCTCCAGGCACGTGTCCGAGTACGAGTCGGCCAGGCGGGGGTCGCCGTGCAGCAGCTCGCCGAGGGCGCCGGCCAGCACCGCGACGTCCCCCAGGGCCAGATTCAGCCCCTTGGCGCCGGTGGGCGGCACGATATGCGCGGCGTCCCCGGCCAGGAACAGGCGGCCGTGACGCATCGGCGCGCTGACGAAGCTGCGCATGGGCGTGATCCCCTTGTCCAGGACCGGGCCTTCCTTCAGTTCCCAGCCAGGGACGGCGAACCGCCGCTGCAGCTCGGCCCAGACCCGGCCGTCGGGCCACGCGCCGATCTCCTCGTCCGGGGCGACCTGCAGGTAGAGCCGGCTGACCAGCGGGCTGCGCAGGCTGTGCAGGGCGAATCCGTCCCGGTGATGGGCGTAGATCAGCTCATCTGTGGACGGCGGGACGTCGGCGAGGATGCCCAGCCAGGCGTACGGGTACTCGCGTTCCCAGACAGTCTGCAGGCCGGCCGGCACGGCCGGCCTGCAGATCCCGTGGAAGCCGTCGCAGCCCGCGATCGCGTCACAGGTGACCTCACGCCTGGTCCCGCCCGCGCTGGTGTACCGCAGGACGGGGGCGTCGGTGTCCAGGTCGTCCACCTCAGTGCCGCTCACGCTGAATTCCAGGTGGCCGCCGGCCGCCAGCCTGGCCTCGATCAGGTCCTTCACCACCTCGGTCTGCGCGTAGACGGTGACCGTCCGCCCGGTCAGGTCGCGGAAGTCGATGTGGTGCCGCTCGCCGGCGAACTGGAGGTAGATGCCGCCGTGCTCCAGTCCCTCACGGTCCAGGCGGCCGGCCAGGCCCGCCTCCCGGAGCAGCGTGACGCTGCCGTCCTCCAGTACGCCGGCCCGCTGGCGGGCCTCGCAGTACGCCCGGCTCCGGTCCTCGACCAGTACTGAGTCGATGCCGCGCAGCGCGAGCAGGTGAGACAGGAGCAGCCCGGCCGGGCCGGCGCCGACGATTCCGACCTGGGTGCGCGTGCGCGAGGGTGCGGGGGCGGCGGGCATCTAGAAGGGGTAGGGCGCGATCTCGCTGCGCATCGTGACCCAGCGGGTATCCGTGAACGCGTCGAGGTTGGCGGTGCCGCCGAACCGGGCGCCGGTGCCTGAGGCGCCGATACCGCCGAACGGGGTGTTCGGCGCGTCGTCCACGGTCTGGTCGTTGATGTGCACGATGCCGGTCGGGATCTTGCGGGCCAGCTCCAGGCCGCGCAGCACGTCCCTGGTCAGGATGCCGAGGGACAGCCCGTAGTCGGTGTCCGCGGCGAGCTTGGCCGCCTCGTCCGCGGTGGAGAACCGGATGACCGGGGCCACCGGCCCGAACACCTCGCTCGCGTAGGCGGGCATGGCGGGCGCGACGTCGGCCAGCACGGTGGGGGAGTAGAACAGGCCCTCGTAGGTGCCGCCGGCGGCGAGCCGGGCGCCCGCGCCCACGCTGGTGGTGACCAGGTGGTGGATCTTGTCGCGCTGCCGCTCGTCGATGATGGGGCCCAGCGCGACCTGGCCGCCGGCCGGGTCCCCGACCGGCAGGTGACCGGCCTTCTCGGCCAGGGCGGCCACGTAGTCGTCGTAGACCGCGTCCTGGACCAGGTGCCGGCCGGTCGTCATGCAGATCTGGCCCTGGTGCAGGAAAGAGCCCCACGCCCCGGCCGACGCGGCCGCCTCCACGTCGGCGTCGTCCAGCACGATCAGGGCCGAGTTGCCGCCCAGTTCCAGGTGGACCCGCTTGAGGTGCTGGCCGCCCAGCGCGCCGACATGACGGCCCACGGCGGTGGACCCGGTAAACGAGATCACCCGCACCAGCGGGTCGGTGATCAGCGCTTCCCCGGCGGCCGGCCCGCCCGGCAGCACGTGCAGCAGCCCCTCGGGCAGCCCGGCCTCCTCGAACACGCGGGCCAGCACCACGCCGCCGCACACCGCGGTGCGCGCGTCGGGCTTCAGCACCACCGCATTGCCCAGCGCGAGCGCGGGGGCCACCGACCGGATGGCCAGGATCTGCGGGAAGTTGAACGGGGAGATGACGCCGACCACCCCCACCGGGACCCGCTCGGCCCAGCTGAGCTGGGGTGACTCGGTGGGCAGCAGCTCCCCGTAGGGACGCGAGGGCAGCGTGGCAGCCTCGTAGATTTCCTCGGTGGCCACATGCGTCTCGAATTGCGCCGCGGGTGCGATCTTGCCCCCCTCGCGGATGCTCCAGCCCTCGATCTCCTCCGCGTGCGCCTTCCAGATGTCGCCCGCACGGCGCAGGATGGCGGACCGCTCGGTGTGGGGCAGGGCTGCCCAGGCTGGCTGGGCAGCCGCCGCGGCCGTGGCCGCGGCGGCGATATCGGCCGGCGATGCTATGCCGACCCGGCCGAGCTGCGCTCCCGTGGCTGGCTCCGTGACCGGGGCCTCGCCGCCCGAGACCGCCTTCCAGCCGCCGCTGAAGGCCCTGCCGCGCCACGTCGCCTCGTCGAGGAAGGTCACGGGGAACTCCTTTGATCACCGATGACGGGGAGTCCGGAACGGGACGTGCACCGGGACGGGTGTGCGGCTTACGCACAGTAGTTCTATGGCCGAACGCTGCGAATCTAGGCGATGGCGGTTCCCGGTGTCAACGAGCAGGCGCGGGCCCTTCTGTCCTGGCCCGGGCGCCCGAAAAATACGGAAAACGCCCGCTCTGCGCATTGCGCTGTACGAGGGGAGGCCGCACGTGCTACCTCTGTCCCATGAGTGACTACGAGCAGGCAGGCCCCTCAGGCGCCGCGGACGATGACGCGGTCACCGCGGTCCTCGAGCGCGCTCACGCCGACGCAGGTTTCCCTCGTCAGGTTCCTGTACGCCGACCACGGCGGCATCATCCGGGGCAAGGCCGCGTCGGCGGCCATGCTGCCATCGCGGCTGCGGACCGGGATCGGGCACACGGTCGCGATGATGGCCATGTCCATGCTGGATTCCCTGCAGCCGGTGGAGGGGATGGGCCCGGTCGGGGAGGTCCGCATCATGCCGGACCCGTCCACGTTCGTGGCCCTCCCGTACGCGCCGGGCGCCGGGGCGATGCTGTCCGACCTGGTTCAGCCCGGCGGCGAGCCCTGGGACGGCTGCTCGCGCACGTTCCTGAAGCTGGCCATCGCAGACCTGGCCACCGAGGGTTATGCGGTGCACGCGTCGTTCGAGCCCGAGTTCACCCTGGGCCGCCGGGAAACCCCCCCGGGTGGCGGCCCGGACCGGCTCGTCCCGGTGGACGACAGCCTCTGCTACTCCTCCACAGGGTTCGCGCTGGCCCACGACTTCACGATGGACCTGCTGGCGGCCCTGCAGGATCAGGGCCTCCAGGTCGAGAGCTACTACCCCGAACTCGGCCACGGCCAGCAGGAGATGACGGTCCGGCACGCCCCCGCGCTGCGCGCGGCCGACAATCACGTGCTGTACCGGGAGACGGTCCGCGGCGTCGCGTTCCGCCGCGGCCTGTGGGCCAGCCTGGCCCCCAAGCCCGTGCCTGACCAGGCGGGCAACGGCACCCATCTGCACGTGTCGCTGACCGACCTGGGGCCCGATGGCCAGCCTGGGCAGCACCAGGTGTTCTATGACCCGGATGACGAGTACCAGCTGTCCGCCACCGGCTACCACTTCATCGGGGGCCTGCTCGCCCACCTGCCCGCGCTGGTCGCGCTTACCTGCGCCAGCGCCAACTCCTACCGCCGGCTGGCCCCGCAGATGTGGAGCAGCGCCTTCACCGTGTACGGCCTGGACAACCGCGAGGCGGCGGTGCGTATCTGCTCGCCCATGCTCGGCGACGCGGCGGGCACGGTGAACCTGGAGCTCAAGCCGTCGGATTCGAGCGCCAACCCTTACCTCGCCCTCGGCGCCGTGATCCACGCCGGGCTGGACGGCATCCGGCGCAAGCTGGACCCCGGCGACGCCGTGAACGTCGATCCGGCCATTCTCACCGGCGCCGAGCGGGAGGCCCGGGGCGCGCACCGGCTGCCGGATTCCCTCACCGCGGCCCTGGACGCGCTGGAAGCCGACGACCTCCTGATGGAGGCGCTCGGCCCGCTGCGGCGCCGGGCCTACCTGGCGGTGAAGCGCTCGGAAGCCGCCGCGTTCGCCGGCAGCGACGTGGTGTGGGAGTGCTTCGAGCACTTCACCAAGATCTGAAGCCGACTTTTCCGGCGGACGGTGCGCCTTTCCGGGGTCTTCTGACCGTTCCGGCGCAGCGGTCCGCGGGAAAGGTGGGCGGGAGAGGCCAGTGTGAGGGGGCCAGTGTGACTGGAGCTGACTCGCCGCCGGCCGGGGCCGGGCTGCTAGACCCCGGGATCGGCGCGCTCGCGCTCATCGACCATCACGTTCACCCGGCTCTGGCGGCGGAGACCGGCGCGGCCGAGTTCGAGCAGCTGATCACCGAGTCGGACCGGCCGCTGCCGGACGGGCTGTCCCAGTTCGACTCCCAGGTGGGCGTGGCTGTCCGGCGCTGGTGCGCGCCGGTCCTGGGCCTGGAGCCGTTTGCCTCGCCCGCCGACTACCTGGCCCGGCGTTCCGCCCTGGGCCCGGCCGAGGTCACCCGGCGGCTCCTGCGGGCCAGCGGGACCGCTCATTTCCTGCTCGACACCGGCTACGTGCGCCCGGGCCTGCTCGACCTGCCCGGGATGCGGGAAGCGGCCGGCGCCCGTGCCGACGAGGTCGTCCGGCTGGAAAGCGTCGCGGAGCAGGCGGTGCTGGACGGCGACGGCACCGCGGCCGGGTTCGCGGCCCGCTTCGCTGCGGCCCTGTCCCTCCGGACCGCCGGCGCCAAGGGCCTCAAGAGCATCGTCGGCTACCGGTTCGGCCTCGACTTCGATCCGGGGCCGCCCGCCGCGGCCGAGGTGACCGCGGCGGCGGGTGCCTGGCTGCGGCAGATCCAGGCCACCGGCCGGGTCCGGGCCGAGGACCCGGTGCTGCTGCGCCACCTGCTGTGGACAGGGCTGGAGCTGGGGCTGCCCCTGCAGCTGCACACCGGATTCGGGGATCCAGATGCGGACCTGCGCCGCTGCGACCCGCTGCTGCTGCGGGGCTTCCTGCGGCGCACCGAGCCGGCCGGGGTCCCCATCATGCTGCTGCACTGCTACCCGTTCCACCGTGGCGCGGGCTACCTGGCCCAGGCGTACCCCCACGTGTACCTGGACGTCGGGCTGGCCATCAACTACACCGGCGCCCGGGCCGCCGCCGTCGTGGCCGAGTCCCTGGAACTGGCGCCGTTCGGCAAGCTCCTGTTCTCCTCCGACGCCTGGGGACCGCCGGAACTGCATTACCTGGGTGCCCTGCTGTGGCGCCGCGCGACGGCCCGGGTGCTCGGCGGATGGGTAGCTGACGGCGACTGGAGCCGCTCCGACGCGCTCCGGGTCGCGGAGATGGTCGGGGCGGGCAACGCCCGCCGCGTGTACCGCCTCTGACGCCGATACTCCTAAGTCTTATAGTAACTTAAAGTGTGATGAAAATCACTCTCCGCTCATGTCACCAATTGAGAGCGTGGCATTACTAGGCGTTCACCGATATGGCAGGGTGAATGGCTGGAAATGGGGCCGGGGCCGGGCCGGTGGCGGGCCGGTGGCGGGCCGGGCCGGGCCGGGCCGGTGGCGGGCCCGGGCCGGTAGCCGCCCGGGCCGGTGGCGGGGCAGGGAGGGCCAGGCACAGTGGTGCATGTCAACAACTTCACGTACGGTCCGCTCACGCCGGTGCTCGGCTTCGTGATGTCGAGCCTGGGCTGCTTCCTGGGCCTGCGCGCCGCGACGCGCGCGCGGGCCTCGCAGGGGGCGCCACGGGTGCGGTGGCTCCTGCTGGCCACGGTGTCGATCGCGACCACGGGGATCTGGGTCATGCACTTCGTGGCCATGCTGGGATTCACGATCCCCGGGCAGACAATCACGTACAGCGTGCCCGTCACCGTCCTGTCGATGCTCATCGCCGTGATCGTGGTGGGCATCGGCCTGCTGATCGTCGGGTTCGGCAGCTCGGGCTGGCGGACCCTGCTCCTGGGCGGGCTGATCATCGGGTTCGGCGTGGCGAGCATGCATTACATCGGCATGGCCGCGATGAGGATGCCGGACACGGTCCGCTACAACAACGCCCTGGTCGTGCTCTCGGTGGTCATCGCCGTGGTGGCGGGCACCGCCGCCCTGTGGGCCGCGCTGCGGCTGGCCACGGTCGGCTCCACCCTCATCGCGTCGCTGATCATGGGCGTGGCGGTCAGCGGCATGCACTACACGGGCATCGCCGCCATGCACGTGTACGGCACCCAGGACCCCGGCATGCTGGCCGGGATGTCCGGGGGCGTCAGCGCGCAGGCGTTCCTGCTCCCGCTCATCATCGGCATCAGCATCCTGGCCTTCGTGCTCACGGTGATCATCTCGCTGTCACCCACCGAGGCGGAGATGCGCGAGGACGCCGCGCTGATGGCGCACCTGGCCGGCCGGGTGCCGGACCCCCCCGCGGGGGCAGGCCGGCCCGGCAGCCCGGGACAGGAGCCCGCCGATCCCGCCGCCGGCCGCTGGTTCCGGCCGGGACCGTAACCGGCCGCTGGTCTTTTTTCCCGCAGCCTTCACCCGCGGCGGGATCCCGTCCGGCCGCGCCGCGTCATGCGGGCGGCGGGCGTCTCACCTGTGCATATCCGGGCGCAAATCGGGAATTGCTCTCCGGGACGGTGCCTGCGCACGGCCGGCGGGCGGCCGGGCTGCCGGTGGGCGCTGAGGCTGGCTGCCCGGGGAGCCTGGCGGTGGCCAGGGCACGGGCCGGAAAAGAACTGGGCCGGGGGACCGGGGCTGGGTAGATTGCAAAAGCCCGGCGGGCCGCGTATGGCGCCGGGGGCAGGCGGTGCCGGCCGCCGGTGAGCAGCCCCGCGCAGTAACGTCCCAAGCGGGGCAGGCCAGCTGAATGGGGGACGCCTGGTGACAACGGTGATCGCAGTGACCGCCGCCTTGCTGGCGGCGTTCTGCTTCGCCGTGGCCGCACTCGTGCAGCAGACCGTGGCCCGGGCGGCGGGGGCGGACGAGGCCATGCACCCCCGGCTGCTGCTCGACCTGGCCCGCCGGCCCCGCTGGCTGGCCGGGATCGGCCTGGACGCGCTGTCGTTCTTCATCCTGGCCCTCGCCCTGGCCTTCGGCCCGCTGGCCCTGGTCCAGCCGCTGGCCTCCCTGGACGTGCTGTTCGCGCTCCCGCTCATCGCCCGGCGGCAGGGCCGGCGGCTGACCGTGCACGACCGGGCCGGCGCGGTCACGGTGGCCGCCGGGATTGTCGTTTTCCTGGCCGTGGCCACGCCCAGCGGCGGGACGAAGGCACCCAGCCTCGGCGCGTGGGCCCCCGTATTCGTCGCGGTCGGGGCGCTCAGCGCGCTGACCGCCCTGGCCGGCCTGCGGGTCAGCGGGAAAGCCCGGGTCATCTGGCTGGCCGTGGCCGCGGGATCGGTGTACGGGGTGCTGGCCGCGCTGACGAAAGCCACCGTGGACGTGGTCGCCGTCCGGGGGGTGGGAGCCCTGGCTACCTGGGAACCCTGGGCCCTCCTGCTGTGCGGGATCGCGGGCGCCCTGCTCGGCCAGAGCGCGTACAGCTCCGGGGCGCTGTCCCTCAGCCTGCCCGTGCTGGACACGCTGGCCCCGATCGTGGCCGTGATCATCGGGGCCACCGTCTTCGATGAGAAGCTCGCCTCCTCGGCCTGGCAGCTGGGCCTCCAGCTGGCCGGCGGCGCGCTCGCGGTGGCCGGCATCGCCATGCTCAGCCGCTCGTCGATCGTGGCCGCGGAGACCGTCAGCGGCCGGGAGCGGGCCCTGGCCAGGATGGGTGCGGCGGCGCTGGAGGGGGAGTGATTACGCATACCCGGCGGCGCCGCGTAAGAATGACTCATGAGCAAGCAGTCGAAGCCGCCGCCCCCCGGGGACAAGCCGGCACCCACGGCCCCCCCGCCCCCGCCTGCCTGGCGGCACTGGCTCTGGCCCGCCGCCCTCATCGCGGCCCTGGTGCTCTTCTTGTTCCTGCCCCGGTTCGGCGGGATCACCACGGTCAACCTCAGCTACTCCACCTTCATCAGCGACGTCCAGGCGCACAAGGTCAAGACGTTCACGCTGGACAACAGCACCGGCTCCACCGCCCCCGCGACCGGCACGCTGAAGAACGGCAAGGACTACACCACGGTCATCCCGCTGCCGTTCGCCGGGACGCCGCTGGAGACCACGCTGCAGAAGTCGGACGTGGAGATCAACGCCGCGGCCCCCAGCAGCGGCCTGGGTACCGAGCTGCTCTACTGGATCATCCTGCTGGCCCCGTTCATCGTCGTGTTCTGGCTGGTCCGCAGGATGGCCCGGGCCGGCGGTGCGGCGGGCGGCCCGCTGGGCGGGCTGATGGGGGTGGGCCGGGCCCGGGCCAAGGTGTTCGACGCCGAGCGCCCGCAGACCAAATTCTCCGACGTGGCCGGCTACGAATCGGCCAAGCGGGAGATCAGCGAGGTCGTCAACTTCCTGAAGCACCCGGAGCGTTACCGGCGCCTCGGCGCCGTCGCCCCGCGCGGCGTGCTGATGGTCGGCCCGCCTGGCACCGGCAAGACCCTGATGGCCCGGGCGGTGGCGGGCGAGGCCGAGGTACCGTTCATCTCGGTCACCGGCTCCAGCTTCGTGGAACTGTTCGTCGGGGTCGGCGCGGCCCGGGTCCGTGACCTGTTCGCCGAGGCGCGGAAGCGGGCCCCCTGCATCATCTTCGTGGACGAGATCGACGCGATCGGCCAGCGCCGCGCGAGCGGCGGCGCGTACGTGTCCAACGACGAGCGGGAGCAGACGCTCAACCAGCTGCTGGCCGAGATGGACGGCTTCGACACCTCGCAGGGCATCGTGGTCCTCGGCGCCACCAACCGGCCGGAGGTCCTGGACCCCGCGCTGCTGCGGCCGGGCCGGTTCGACCGGCAGATCACGATCCCGCTGCCGACCCTGGCCGAGCGCGCGGCCATCCTGGCCGTGCACTGCAAGGGGAAGAAGCTGGCCCCCGACGTGGACCTGGACGTGGTGTCCAGGGGCACGCCCGGCTTCTCCGGCGCCGACCTGGCCAACCTGGTCAACGAGGCGGCGATCTTCGCGGTCCGGGCGGGCCGGGAGAACATCGCGATGGTGGACTTCAACGACGCCCGGGAGCGCATCCTGCTGGGCAGCCGGGCCGACTCCAACCTGCTGCTGCCCGAGGAGAAGCGGGCCGTGGCCATCCACGAGTCCGGGCACGCCCTGGTCGCGGCGCTGTCGCCGCACGCCGACCCGGTGGCCAAGGTCACCATCCTGCCCGCCGGGCAGGCGCTGGGCGTGACCGAGCAGCTTCCGCTGGTCGAGCACCATCTCTACGGCGAGGACTACCTGAAGGAGTCGCTGGCCGTCCGGCTGGGCGGCCGCGCCGCCGAGCTGGTCGTGCTGGGCCAGGGCTCCACCGGCGCCGCGAACGACCTGGCCTCGGCCACCGATCTGGCCATCAAGATGGTCCGCGAGTTCGGCCTGTCCAGCAAGCTCGGCCCGGTGGGCTACCCGGAGGGCGGCTCGGTCTTCCTCGGCGGTGGCGGTCCCGGGATGTCCAGCCGCCCGTACGCGGAATCCACCCAGGCCATCATCGACGGCGAGGTCTCGCGCCTGCTCCGGGAGGCGGAGCAGACCGCGGTCATGCTCATCCGCACCCATGCCGATGACCTGGACCGGCTGGCGGACCTGCTGGTGGAGAAGGAGACGGTGGACGGGGACGAGGTGTACCGGCTGCTCGGCCTGCCCGTGCCCGAGCACCAGTCCGAGGGCCAGGCCATCGCGCCGGGCCGGGCCGCCGCGCACAGCGGAGCCCACGCCGCCAGCACGACACCGCCAGCGCACCGCCCAGCACCGCCGCCAGCAGCCCGCCGCCCAGGCCGGCGCACCGCGCCCAATCCAGCCGTGCCGGGCAGCGCGGTGCACAACAGCAGAGCGCCCGCGGCGCCGCCTGACCAGCCGCCGGACGCGAAGGGGTGAGTAGCTGGCGCATGGGCGGCTGACCCGATAGGCTCACGCCCATGCGATCCAGCTACGTTCCCCGCCAGTGGTGGCGCCGCCGTTAGGCGGTTGCTGGTTCGCGCACTCCCATAGCCAGAAGCGACCGTCCGGTTAACGGTGGTCGCTTCATGCGTTCGCCTGATGCCGGCGCCACACCCACAGGAAGCAGGCGACCAGGTGGATCCGCAGCTCATCCAGCCGGCGGAGTTCGTCACGGCCGGTGGCGTCCATGTCACGCGCACCGCCGAGCCGTTCAGCCCGGACATCCTCGCCGGCCTGACCCGGAGCGTCGATGAACGCCGAGGCGGCGTGCTCAGCTCCGGCATGGAGTATCCCGGGCGGTACAGCCGCTGGCACCTGGCCTACGTGGACCCGTGCGCGGAGATCGTGGCCCGGGGCCGGCGGATCGCGGTCCGGGCCCTGAACCCCCGGGGCGAGGTCCTGCTCCCGGTGCTGGGCGAGGCGCTGCTCCGGGCCGGCCAGCCGCTCGCGGGCCCCGAGGCGCGCGACCTGGGCGCGTGCGAGATCGAGGTGGTCATCCCCGAGCCCTCCGGGCTGGTCGCCGAGGAGGACCGGAGCCGGCGCCCCACCGTGTTCACGGCCCTGCGTGAGGTGATCGCCGCGTTCGCGGGGGACGATCCGCACCTCGGCCTGTACGGCGCGTTCGGCTACGACCTGGCCTTCCAGTTCGAGCCGGTCCGGCTCCGGCGCGACCGCCCCGGGTACCAGCGCGACCTGGTCCTGCACCTCCCCGACGAGCTGTACGCGCTGGACCGCAAGCGCGAATCGGCGGTCGTCTACCGCTACGAGTTCACGGTCGGGGGGACAAGCACCGCAGGGCTGCCCCGCCGGACGGCGCCGTCGCCGGTGCGGATGGCCAGCCACGGCAGCGGTTCCGTTGCGGAGAAAAATAACGGTGCCCCCGGGCCAGACGGGACTTTCCGTGCGCGCCCGGAACCGGGCGCGTTCGCGGAGGTCGTCCGGCAGGCCAAGGAGCGCTTCGCGCGCGGGGACCTGTTCGAGGTCGTGCCCAGCCACGTCTTCCGCGGCCGGTGCGACTCCCCGGCGGCCTTCTACGAGACGCTCCGGCAGGTAAATCCGGCTCCGTACGAGTTCTTCTTCAACCTCGGGGAAGGGGAGAGCCTGGTTGGCGCCTCGCCGGAAATGTATGTGCGGGTCAGCGGGGACCGGGTGGAGACGTGCCCGATCTCCGGCACGATCCGGCGGGGCGCCGACCCCCTGGGCGACGCCGAGAACATCCGCACCCTGCTCAACTCGGCCAAGGAAGAGTCCGAGCTGACCATGTGCACCGACGTGGACCGCAACGACAAGTCGCGGGTGTGCGTGCCGGGCAGCGTGACGGTCATCGGCCGGCGCCAGATCGAGATGTACAGCCGCCTGATCCACACCGTGGATCACATCGAGGGGCGGCTGCGGCCCGGCCTGGACGCGCTGGACGCGTTCCTGTCACACATGTGGGCGGTCACCGTGACCGGGGCGCCGAAGACCTGGGCCATGCAGTTCATCGAGGATCACGAGGACGCGCCGCGCTGCTGGTACGGCGGGGCGGTCGGGGTCATCGGTTTCGACGGCAGCATGAACACCGGCCTCACCCTGCGCACCGCGCACATCCGCGACGGCGTGGCCGCGGTCCGGGCGGGCGCGACACTGCTGTTCGAATGCGACCCGGACGCCGAGGAGGCCGAAACCCACCTGAAGTCCCGGGCCCTGCTGGAGACGCTCGCCCAGGCCCAGGCCGCTCTGCGGGGCGGGGAGGAAGGGACCCGGCCCGATCCGGTCCCCGCGGCGGGCCGCCCGGCCGGGACGGGCCCGGCCGGGCGGCCCGGCCAGGGCCTGCGGGTCCTGCTGGTCGATCACCAGGACTCATTCGTGCACACGCTGGCCAGTTACTTCCGCCAGGAGGGTGCCGAAGTGATGACGCTGCGGGCGGGATTCCCGCCGTCCGCACTCGATGACTACCGGCCTGACCTGGTGGTGCTGTCGCCCGGGCCGGGTCAGCCGTCCGACTTCGGCTGCGACGCCCTGCTCACCGAGCTGGACGCCCGGGGGCTGCCCGCGTTCGGCGTCTGCCTCGGGATGCAGGCCATGGTGGAGCACGCGGGGGGAGAACTGGGCCTGCTCACCGAGCCCGCCCACGGCAAGCCGGGCCAGGTCCGGCGGGCCGTCGGCCTTGGCGACTCGGGGCTGCTCGCCGGGCTGCCGGAGGAGTTCACCGCGGGCCGCTATCACTCCCTGCACGCGGTGCCGGCGCACGTCAAGGGGGCGTTCGCGGTGACCGCCGTGACGCCGGACGGCGTGGTCATGGCCATCGAGGACGAGGCGGCGGGCCGGTGGGGCGTGCAGTTCCACCCGGAGTCCATCCTGTCCGCCTCGGGCCGGTCGGGCCATCAGGTCATCGCCAACCTGCTGCGGCTCTGCCAGGCCCGGGCCTCGGTCGCCGGGGTGGCCGGCTAGCTGTCCTGGCCGGCTAGCTGTCCTCGGCGGCCGCCCGGCCGGCCTGCTCCGCGGACATCCGGGTGAGGTAGCGGCGCTCGGGAATGCTGGTGGCCCGCCGCGCGGCGTCCCGGTACGCGGCCGCGGCCCGGGCGTGCTGGCCGGCCAGGCCGAGCAGGTGGGCGCGGGTGGCGAGCAGCCGGTGGTAGCCAGCCAGCTGCCGGTCTGACTCCAGGGCCTCCAGGGCGCTCAGGCCGGCCTGCGGGCCGTGTACCCGCGCGACCGCGACCACCCGGCTCAGGCTGCTCACCGGGTTCGGCGCGACCCGGTCCAGCAGGTCGTACAGGGCGAGGATCTGCGGCCAGTCGGTCGCGTCCACGTCCTTCGCCTCGTCGTGGACCGCGGCGATGGCGGCCTGCAGCTGGTAAGGCCCGACTGCCTGTCCCGCGCTGCCCAGCGCCCCGGTGACCATGGCCACCCCCTCGGCGATCAGGGCCTGATCCCAGCGGCTGCGATCCTGCTCGGCGAGGGGGACCAGTTCCCCGCCCGGGCTGGTCCGCGCGGGGCGCCGGGCCTCGGTCAGCAGCATCAGCGCGACCAGCCCGGCCACCTCGGGATCATCGGGCAGCAGCCGGTGCAGCCACCGGGCCAGCCGGATCGCCTCGGCGGACAGATCCGGCCGGGTCAGCTGGTCGCCTCCGGACGCGGCGTACCCCTCGTTGAAGATCAGGTAGAGCACGTGCAGCACCGCGCGGAGCCGTTCGCCGCGTTCCGCCTCGCCGGCAGGCACGGTGAGCGGCACCCCGCTGGCCTTGATGGACTGCTTGGCCCGGCTGATCCGCTGGGCCATGGTGGCCTCGGGGACCAGGAACGCCGCCGCGATCTGCGCGGTGGTCAGGCCGCCCACCGCGCGCAGCGTCAGGGCGATCTGGCTGGGCGGGGAAAGGGCGGGGTGACAGCACCCGAACAGCAGGGCCAGCGAGTCGTCCCGGTCCTGGCCCGGATCCGCGTCCGCGGCCGGGCTGAGCAGCTCGGACTGCGGGGTCGCCACCGCGACCTGGTCCTCCCGCCGCCGCCGGGACTGCTCGCTGCGCGCGGCGTCCATCAGCCGCCGGGCCGCGACGGTGATCAGCCAGCCCCGCGGGTTGTCCGGGGTCCCATCCCGGGGCCACTGCAGCGCGGCGGCCAGCAGCGCCTCCTGGGTCGCGTCCTCGCACAGGTCGAAGTGCCCGAACCGGCGCAGCAGCGTCCCGAGGACCTGCGGCGCCAGCTCGCGCAGCAGGTCCCCGGGGTCGCGGTCGCTGGTCATCAGGGCTCCGGCCCGGGTGGGCGTCAGGGGTTGGTGGGTGCCTCGTGCAGGATCGGCCAGAGCTCGACCGGCTCCTGGTCGGCCCAGGGCATGTCCGCCGCGATCTGCTCGGCCCGCTCGGCGCTCTCGACGTCCAGCAGGTAGAAGCTGGCGATGTATTCCTTGGTCTCCAGGTAGGGCCCGTCGGTGACCGCGGGCGCCCCGTCCTGGCGCCGGACCAGCCGCGCGTTCACCTCGTCGGACAGCCCGTACGCGCCGATCAGCTCGCCGGTGCCGGCGTACTTGCGGTTGAACGCGTCCTGCTTGGCGATGGCCGCCGGCCACTCCTCCGCGGGGATCGAGTCCCACTTCTCCTGGTTGCCGTAGATCAGCATCAGGTATTTCATCCCGGTCATCCTTCCGGTCTGCGCACCATGCTGGCGCGCTCTCATCGGTCAGTCGGAGCCGCCGCCGCGTCCTCTACATCTTTCCCATCCTGGTGGGGGGCTGCCCCGGTGTCGGCAGGCACCGCTAGGGTGCGGAGCCATGAGAAGTGTCGAGCCTGAGGTCTTCCTCATCGCGCAGCCCGCCATCGACTACGACCAGCTTGCCGCGTACCTGCGTGAGGTAGGCGGTGAGCAGTGGCTGGAGCGGCTCGACCGGGGCGACCTGCCTGCCGGTGACGGGCACGCGAGCGACGCGCAGAACCTGGCCGAGTTCGCCGGCAAGATGTGCTACCGGGCCTGGGAGCCGGGGCTGAACCCGAACGTCCGCCGGGTCCGCAACGACCACGAGGCCTATCTGCAGAACATCCTCAAGCAGCAGCACGGGTCGGTGCTGGAGCACGCCAGCTTCACGTTCGTGCTGCACAACGTAAGCAGAGTTTTTTCTCATGAACTTGTCCGGCACCGGCCCGGGACGGCGGTGTCGCAGGAGTCGCTGCGCTTCGTCCGGCTGGACGAGATCCCGTTCTGGTTCCCGGAGTGGGCCCGGGAGGACCCGGAGCTGATGAAGCGGGCCACCGCGCTGCTCGGCCAGATGGAGGAGTTCCAGCTCTGGATGGCGGAGCATTTCGGGCTGGACGCCGACGGCGTGCCGTTCCACGAGAAGAAGGAGAAGACCTCGTTCATGCGGCGCTTCGCCCCGGACGGGGTGGCCACCGGCATCGTCTGGACGGCGAACATCCGCACCCTGCGGCACACGATCGAGGCCCGCACCGATCCCGGCGCCGAGGAGGAGATCCGGCTCGTGTTCGGGAAGATCGCGGAGATCATGCGGGCCGAGGCGCCCGCCCTGTTCGCGGACTACGAGGTCCAGGACGGAGCCTGGGTGCCGAAATGGCGGAAGGTCTGAGCGGCTGAGGCCTGGCCAGGTCAGGCCGGCCGCCGGGCCCCGGCGTCCTCGTGCAGGTCGCAGTACAGGTGCTCGCCTGAGGCCCGGCGGGCCAGGACCCGCAGCGTGGCCCGGACCATCCCGGGCGGCCCGCTGACGTACACGTCGCAGTCCTGCCAGCTGGCCTGCTGCCGCACCACGGCATGCAGCGGGCCGTGCGGGCCGCCGGCCCCCGGGTCATCCGACAGCGCGGTGACCACGTCCAGCTGCGCGCACCCGGACTCGAGCCGGGACAGGCCGGGCAGGTCATACAGGTCCCGCCGCCGCCGGGCCCCGACGAACAGCCGGATCCGGCGGGCGGCCTGGCTGCCCGGCTGGGCCGCCAGCCCCTCGATGATCGCCTTGACCGGCGCGAAGCCGGTGCCGCCCGCGATGCACAGGATGTCGCGGTCCGAGCTGGGGTCCGCGACCATGCCGCCCCGCGCGGGCCCGAGCAGGACCGTGTCGCCCGGGCCCGTGTCATGCACCAGCGCCGTGCTGACCTGCCCGCCGGGAATGGCGCGGACATGCAGATCGAGCGTGCCGTCGGGCCGCGGCGCGTTGGCGATGGAATAGTTCCGCCAGACCCGCGGCCAGTGCAGGACCTGGACACTGAGGTATTGGCCGGGCTGGTAGGGGAATGGCTCGCCGGGCCGGACGGTGAGCACCGCCAGGTCGGCGCAGCGCCGCTCGTGCCGGATCACCTCCGCGACCCACCACGGGGGCTCACCCGACGCATCCTGGGCCGCCGCGGCCATCACCGAGCAGATGCGGCTGAGCGCCGTGTGCCACGCGTCCACCGTGTCCTGGGTCCAGGCCCGCCCGCTGAGCAGCCGCAGCGCGGTGGCCAGTGTCTCGCCGAAGACCTGGTAGTGCCGTTCCTCGACTCCGTACTTCCGGTGATCGCGGCCCAGCCCGGCCAGGTACTCGTGCAGCGACCCGGGGTTGTCCATGCTCCAGGCGCACCGGGCCAGCGCCGTCCTGAGCGCCCTCCGCTGCCCGTCCATGGCCAGGGGGAACATGGCGCGCAGCTCAGGGTTAGCCGTGAACAGAAGGCTGTAGAAATACGCCATCTGCCTGTCGGCGGCCGGCCCGGCATCGGTGAGTGTTTGTTTCAGGATTGCGTAATCGGGTCCGGTGACCCGGCAGCCGAATTCGGGGCGTTTTTTTCCGGCGCCGGGTGCGGGTTCCGCGGCCCGGGTATAAGGGACGCTGGCCAGGTACCCCACGGGCGGCCGGCTGGCCGGCTGGTGCCCGGTGCCCCCGTGCTGAGCAGGAAGGATGGCCGCGCTCTGCGGGGAGCACTGGCCCGGATCCGCGGCGGGACCACGCCGGCCCAGCCCGGTTATGCCCCCCGCGGGATTTTCCGCCGGTTCCTCCCAGGGAATGCGCCTGCCCGGTGTAATCGCCACGCCCTGAATTGTGGCATCCGCGCATGCTATCGACAAGTCATTCCGGGTAAGCCCGGAAGGCGCCGGGTGAGCCGCTTAATATCCGGGCCGAAATATTAAATTACTCAGTAAATAAGTAGAGCCGCTGGCCCGGGTCCGCGCGGATGCCGGCTGGCCGGCCCCGCGCCCCGGGCGCGCCGGTCCTACGATGATGCGATGACGTCAGCCGGATACCTCCGCTTTCCGCATATTCACGGTGACCTGCTCGCGTTCGTGGCTGAGGATGATGTGTGGCTGGCGCCCCTGGACGGCGGCCGGGGCTGGCGGCTGTCCGCGGACCGGGCCGAGGCCGCCAGCCCGCGGTTCTCCCGCGACGGGCAGTGGGTGGCCTGGACCAGCTGGCGCGACGGCCCGGCCGAGGTCTACCTGGCCGGGGTGGACGGCGAGCGGGCCCGGCGCCTCACCTACTGGAGTGACCAGGCCGCCAAGGTCTGCGGCTGGACACCCGACGGCGAGGTCCTCGCGCTGAGCGCCAGCGGCCAGGCTTTCGAGCGGCAGGGCTGGGCGTACGCCGTCCCCGTGGACGGCGGCGCGCCGCAGCGGCTGCCGTTCGGGCCGGTCGCGGACGTGACCCTGGAGGAGACGGCCCGGGCGCTGCTCAACGGCAGCTGGGGACGGGACCCGGCGTTCTGGAAGCGGTACCGGGGCGGCACCGCGGGCCGGCTGTGGACCTCGGCGGGCGGCGCGCCGTTCGAGCGCATCCTGGCCGGCCTGACCGGGCAGTTCTCCAGCCCCATGCTGGTCGGCGACCGGCTGGCGTTCCTGTCCGACCATGAGGGCACGGGCAACGTGTACTCCTGCCGGCTGGACGGTTCCGGCCTGCTCCGGCACACCGACCACGACGGCGGGTACGCCCGCCAGGCCGGCACCGACGGCACCAGGGTCATCTACCAGTGCCGCGGTGAGCTGTGGCTGCTGGACAACCTCGCGCCGGACAGCGAGCCGCGGCCGCTGAACGTCAGCCTGGGCTCGGCCTCCACGGCGCTGGCCCCGCGCCTGATCTCGGCCGCGGATCACCTGGGCGACCTGTCCTGCGACCACACCGGCCTGGCCAGCGTGATCGAGGTCCGCGGCACGGTGCACTGGCTCACCCACCGCGACGGCCCGGCCCGGGCGCTGGCCGTGGACCCGGACGTGCGGGCCCGGATGCCCCGGGTGCTGGGCCGCGACGGCCTGGTCGTCTGGGTCAGCGACGCCGGGGGCGTGGACGGCCTCGAGATTGGCCCGGCCGAGGGCCCGGACGTGTCCGCCCTCGGGACCGCGGAGGATCCGGCCGCCCGCGGCCCGCGCCGGCTCGCCGCCGGGGAGCTGGGGCTGGCCGACGAGATGGCCGCCGCCCCCGATGGGTCCACGGTCGCGGTCGCGGCCCGGGACGGCCGGCTGCTGGTGGTGGACGTGGCCTCCGGCGCGGTGCGGCAGCTGGCCCAGTCCGCGGGCGGGGCCGTGTCCGGGCTGGCCTACTCCCCGGACTCCGCCTGGCTGGCCTGGGCGCACCCCGGCCGTGACCCGCTCAGCCGGATCCGGCTGGCCCGGCTGGCCGACGACGAGATCGCCGACGTGACCGACGGCCGTTTCGTCGACTCCGAGCCGGTGTTCACCGCGGACGGGAAGTACCTCGCGTTCCTGTCCGCGCGGATCTTCGACCCGGTGTACGACGCGCACTTCTTCGACCTCTCGTTCCCCTTCGGGGCCAGGCCGTACCTGGTGCCGCTGGCGGCGGACACGCCGTCCCCCTTCGCGCCGCTGCCCCAGGGCCGGCCGGTCGGGAACGGCCCCGGCAGGACAAGGACGGGGACAAGACCGGGGAGAACGGCGAGGCCGGCGGCGGGGCCAGGACGGGGGAGGAGGCCGAGGGCGAGATCGTCGCCCAGGACACCCCCGCCGACGCCCCGCGCGACGGCGACGACGACACGCCGCCGCCCGTGCGGGTCGACCTGGACGGACTGCCCACCCGGGTGGTCAGCCTGCCGGTGCCCGAGTCGCGCTACGCGTCGCTGCACCCGGTGACCGGCGGCTTCGCCTGGCTCAAGGAGCCCGTCATCGGGGTGCTCGGCGAGGGCGCGGCTGTGCCGGACGCCAAGCGGCCGCGGTCCGCCCTGGAACGCTTCGACCTGGCCCGCCGCAAGACCACGGAGCTGGTCGGCGCGCTGGACTGGTTCGTGCCCAGCGGCGACGGTGAGTGGCTGGTCGTCCGGGACGGCAGCGAGCTGCGGGTCGTGCCGTCCCAGCGGAAGGCCGACCCGGACGGGGCGGACAGCGTGCAGGTGGACCTGTCCCGGGCCCGGTTCATGGCCGACCAGGTGGCACTCTGGCAGCACTCGTTCACCGAGGTCGGCCGGTTCATGCAGCACGACTTCTGGGTCCCCGACATGGCCGGGGTGGACTGGCCCGAAGTCCTGGGGTCCTACCGGCCCGTACTGGACCGGATCGGCACCCCGTCGGAGTTCGCCGACCTGCTGTGGGAAGTCGTCGGGGAGCTCGGCACCTCCCACGCCTACATCCGGCCCCGGGCCACCCCGGGCAGCGGCGGCAAGGGCCAGGTGGGCCTGCTCGGCGCGGACCTGTCCCGGGGCCCGGACGGGCGCTGGCAGATCGACCGGGTCCTGCCCGGCGAGTCCTCCGACCCGCGGGCGCGCGCCCCGCTGGCCGCCCCGGGGGTCGTGGTCCGGCCGGGCGATGTGCTGGTGTCGGTGGACGGCCGGCCGGTGGATCCCGATCTCGGGCCGGGGCCGCTGCTGGTCGGCACCGCGGGGCGCCCCGTGGAGCTCACCGTGGCGCGGGACGGTGAGCTGCCCCGCCGGTTCGCGGTGACCCCGCTGTCCAGTGACCGGCGGCTGCGTTACCAGGACTGGGTGGCCGGGAAGCGGCAGCGGGTCCGCGAGCTGACCGGCGGCCGCTGCGGGTACCTGCACATCCCGGACATGATGGGGGAGGGCTGGGCGCACTTCCACCGGGACCTGCGGGTGGAGATGGCCCAGGAGGCGCTGGTCGTGGACGTCCGGTCCAACCGGGGCGGGCACGTGTCCGAGCTGGTCATCGAGAAGCTGGCCCGGAAGATCATCGGCTGGGACATCCCGCGCTGGATGACCCCGTCCACCTACCCCCGGGACGCGCCGCGCGGGCCGATCGTCGCGCTGGCCGACGAGAACGCCGGCTCGGACGGCGACATCGTGACCGCGGCCATCCGCATCCTTGGCCTCGGCCCGGTGGTGGGCGCCCGCACCTGGGGCGGGGTCATCGGCATCAACGCGCCGTTCGTCCTGGTGGACGGTACCGCGATGACGGTGCCGCGCTACGCCGTCTGGCTGGAGGGCTTCGGCTGGGAGCTGGAGAACCACGGCGTGGACCCCGACGTCGAGGTGCTCATCTCCCCCCAGGACTGGGCCGAGGGCCGGGACGTGCAGCTGGAGACCGCGGTGCGGCTGGCCATGGAGGCCCTCGAGACGCGGCCGCCGGCCGCCCCGCCGGACGTCTCTGACCGCCCGTCGAAGGCCAGGCCGCCGCTACCACCCCGGCCCCGGCCGTAACCCCGCCCGGAGAGTGGCGATCCGGGCACGCCCGGAGCATCATGGAGGTGGGCAGCACGGGGCGCTGGCCTGTCCTCCGCCTGGGTGCTGACGTCGCGAAAGAAGCGTGAGCCGGATGCCCGCTGACACGCAGTTCCAGCTGAAGTCCCAGTACCCGGGCAACCTGGACCGCTGCCGGCGGTGCGGGTGCCCGCGCAGCCTGCACGGCAACGACGGGCGCTGCAGCCTCTCGTTCTCCCTGGGCCGCGGGATGCCCGGCCTGCTCATCACGCTCAGCGGCCTGCTCGTCGTGCTCACCGGCGCCGCATGGCTGCTGGCCACCTCGCCCGCGATCAACGCGGCGTCGATGCTGGCCTTTGCCTGCCTGGCCATCCTGGTCTGCGCCGCGGCCGCCCTGGCCCTGGACCGCCACCACTGATCAGCGCCAGGCCCGGTATCTCCAGCCTCCGCAGCCAGGCCCGGCGGCGCCGGACTCAGGGGCGCCCGGGCCCAGGGGGCGGTGCGGCCTGGGCGTAGCCGCGGGAGTAGGCGTAGCGCATGGCCTGGGCCCGGTCACGGGACCCTGTCTTAGCGAAGATCCGGTTCACGTGGGTCCTGACCGTCCGCCTCGCTGACGGACAGGGCCCGGGCGATCTCCCGGTTGGACGCTCCCGCCGCGATGAGCCGGAGGACCTCGGCCTCGCGCGGGGTGAGGTCACCGGCGCCTGGCGGCCCGTCCGGCGGGCCGCCGCCCGGGCGCTGATCCGGCGGGCCGGGGGACGCCTGCGCCCGGGCCGCGTCCTTGGCCAGGTAGCCGAGCGCGCCGGCCTGGGCGGCGCAGCCCAGCCCGCTGTCCCGGTGCCCGTGCACCAGTAGCCAGCCACCGGCCGCGCCCGCGCCCCGCGCGCCGCGTGGCGCGCCCGCGTGGCGCGCCCCGCGCCCCGCGTGGCGCGCCCCGCGCAAGCGTTCGTGGGTCGCCCGGCCAGCCCCGCCGGCATGCGCCATCGACAGTGCGCGACGGCAGGTTAATGATCATGGGGTTACTGGGCCGCGAGCCCCAGTGATCCCATGATCACGCGGGCGGCAAGCCCGGTTCGTAACACTGGCCGCTCAGGCCGCAGAAGCCTAGGCATGTGCGTCCATGTTCGGGGTGAGATGGGGCGGGGTTCAGAGGGGGCTCTGGTAAGAGCCGACCCAGTGCAGCTTGAGCCAGGTGATGGCGGAGGCCCATGCGCCGGTGACTTCCAGGAGGCCGACCAGGACCAGGAGGCCGCCGCCGATCCGGGCGATGAGCTGGGCGTGCCGCCGGGCGAACTGGAACGCGGTCATGCCCCGCTGGAAGGCGAAGGCCACGATGATGAACGGGATGCCCAGGCCGAGACCGTACAGGAACGCGAGTACGGCGCCCCGCACCGCGGTCCCCGAGGTCAGGGCGAGCGACAGGACGACAGACAGGGTCGGGCCGACGCAGGGGGTCCAGCTCACGGCGAACAGCACGCCGAGCAGGGGGGCGCCGACCAGGCCGGCCCGGGGCCGGATCGAGGGCCGGACGATCCGCCCGGTCACGGGAAACCGGTCGAACACCCCGGCGAACAGCAGCCCCAGCAGGATGGTGACGCCGCCCAGGATCTGGGTCACGACGGCCTCGTGGCGCTGCAGCACCAGCCCCAGGCCGCCGAAGGCCAGGCCCTCGGTGGCGAAGACGAGGGAGAAGCCGATCACGAACAGCGTGGTGCCGAGCAGGGTCCGTCTCCGGGTCGGGCCCGGCAGGCCCGCGGGCCGCGCGCCCGGCCGGCTGCCTGCCGTGACCGTGGGGCCGCCCGCGCCCGGCGAGGCCCCGCCGGCTGTGCCGTCCACGGCCACGCTGGTCCCGTCGGGCGCCACCGCCACCCGCGCGGTCGCGGCTGCCTCCGCCCGCTCCGCATCGGTCCCGGACATGCCGGTCACGTAGGACAGGTAACCAGGGACGAGCGGCAGGACGCACGGGGACAGGAACGTCAGCGCACCGGCCGCGGCCGCGATCGGGGCGGCCAGGATCAGCGGCCCGGTCTGGACCAGGTGCTCGATCCCCATCGGCGGCCTCCTGTTCGCGCCCCAAACTACCGGTTCACGCCCCGCCGCCGGCCGGCGACCGGGCAGGCCATTGCCGGGCGGTACGCCCCGATCTACTGTTCGGGGGAGTCCGGTTGTTGGTTTGCGGAGAAGTGTGTGCGATCACGTCCGCTCGTGCGCATCCATGGCAGGCCACCGGTCCCGGGCTCGTCCCGGCGGGGGCGTGCGCGCGCCCCGCCCCCCTGCGCAGAACGGAGATCATCATGGACGATGTGTCCCGCCGGGTCTTCTCCCGCCTGGCCGGCCGCCACCCGGTCAGGACGCCGCGGGGCCGGTTAAGCCGCCTCGGGTTGAACAGGCACCGTGCGCTGGCCGCCGCGCCCGCCCTGCTGCTGGTGGTGCCGCTGATCGCCGGCGTGCCCGGGTCGGCGGTGTCGCCGCAGGCCGGCGGGCCGGGCCCGCAAGCAGCCCCCACCGTCAACTGGGCGCTGTCCGGGCAGGCCACCGCCACCTCCGCGGAGCCGGGTGACCAGGCGTCCGACGCGATCGACGGCGACGCCGGCACCGACTGGTGCACCGGGTCGTGGACCGGGAGCCTGGTGGTCGACCTGGGCCAGGCTCGCGCGCTCAGCGATCTGGGCATCACGCTGGACGCCAGCAGCCCGTCGGCCAGCGCCACCATCAAGATCGCCACCCAGGCGGGCAACTGGCAGGCAGTGCCGGCCGCCCGCAACGTCGCGCTGGACCCGGGGAACCCCATGTACGTGCCGCTGCCCCGCGGCACCCGGGCCCGGTACGCCCAGCTCACCGTCTACAGCGGCACGGGGGCCGACGTCTGCGTGGGGGAGCTGCGGGCCTACGGGCCCGACCCCGCGGCCGCGGGGATGGATCTCGGCGCCGACCTGTCCTTCACCCCGCAGGAACTCGCGGCCGGGGCGCAGTTCACCTACCGCGGGCAGCAGCAGAGCCCCGTCACGATCATGCGGGAGAACGGCGCGAACTACGTCCGGATGCGGCTGTGGGTGAACCCGCCAGCGGGCTATAACGATCTGTCCGTGGACCTGGCCCTGGCCCGGCAGGTGCGTGCGGCCGGGATGAGGATCTACCTGGACATCATGTACTCCGACTTCTGGGCCGACCCGACCAAGCAGAACATCCCCGCCGCGTGGCAGGGGCAGGACCTGGCCCAGCTCACCGCGACCGTGCAGTCGTACACCCAGCAGGTGATCGGCGCGTTCGCGAAGCAGGGCACGCCCGTGGACATGGTGTCGATCGGGAACGAGATCCGCAACGGCATCCTGTGGCCGGCTGGCGAGGTGAACGACCCGTCCGTCCCGGCGGACTACGACAACCTGGCCACGCTGCTCAAGGCGGGCGTGGCCGGGGCCCGGGCGGCCAATCCGCCGGGCCATCAGCTGCTGATCATGATGCATTACGACCAGGGCGGCAGCAACGCGCTCAGCCAGGCCTTCTTCGGCAACCTGGTGTCCGAGGGCGTGCCGTTCGACGTGATCGGGCTGTCCTACTACCCGTTCTTCCACGGCACGCTCTCGCAGATGAAGGCGAACGTGGACGCGCTGGCCACCCAGTTCCACAAGAAGATCGTTATTGCGGAGACGCAGTACCCGTGGACGCTGGCCAACGGCAACTCACCTCTGGGTGACAGCACCGGCAACTTCGTCTGGGAACCCAGCCAGCTGTCCGGCGGGTACCCGGCCAGCCCGGGCGGCCAGCTGTCGTTCGTGACCGACGAGCTGTCGATCCTGGCCCAGGTGCCCGGCGGGCTCGGGGCGGGGCTGTTCTACTGGGCGCCGGACTGGATTCCCGGCGTGCCGTGGGAGCCCGGGGCCGGCATCGGCACCCCGAACGCCAACCTCACGCTGTTCAACTCCGAGGGTGTGGCCCTGCCCTCGACCGGGATCTTCCGGAACCCGGCCGCGGTGTGCCAGAGCTATGACCCCTGGGACGTGCCCTGCGTGATCGGCTGAGGCCCAGCGGGCTGTGGCCCGGCGGCTCGCTGCCGGGCCACAGCCCGCCCCCGGAGCCGGGAAGGTCAGTGGCCGGGCTGGCCAGGCGCGTGGCGCGGGGCGCTGAGCCGGAACAGGCTGATCAGCTGGCAGGCCAGGGCCACGGCGGTGAGCAGGCCCATGGCCAGGGACGCGCTGTCCTGGCCGTTGCTCACGAACGCCGCGCCGCTGCCCGCCGCGCCCAGCACGGCGAGCAGGCTGACCGCCGTGGTGACGATGAAGAACCGGTCGCGGGCCACCACGGCCCGGGCCACCAGGACGATGGAACCGAGCAGCAGGACCAGGCCCAGGCCGGCGTGAATGGCCAGCGCGGCCGGCCCGTCAGCCAGGGCCCGGCCGATGGCCGCGAGCATCCCGTCGCCCTGGCCGCGCGCGGGCACGGTGACGTACAGGCTCACCCACAGGCCCAGGGCGTACTGGATGAGCAGCCCGATCGCCACGCCGAAGCTGGACCGGCGGGCGGCTGCAGCGCCGCCAGCCCGCTCGGACCCCGGGCGCCAGGACCCCGGACGCTGGGCCGCGGGGATTCCTGACGTGCCTGCGGTCTCGCGCACGATGATTCACCACTTCCACCAGCAGAATGATTGCAGTATGACATTGTTTCTAGCAGAGATGATTACGAATCGCAAGTATTTAACGGGGTGATAGTATCACCTGGTGGAAGATGCGACGCGGGAGCCCGGGCCCGGCACCGCAGGGCAGGAGCAGGCCCCGGACAGGCTGTCATTCCTGCTCGTCCAGCTGGGGCTGCATGGGGCCCGGCGGTTCGGCGAGCGGCTGGCCCCGCTGGGCCTGGAGCAGCGGCACGCGGGGATGCTCGTCCGGCTGGCCGCGAATCAGGGCCAGTCCCAGCAGGCCGTCGCCGAGATGATCGGCGTGAACGCGACCCGGATGGTGTTCCTGGTGGACGAGCTGGAAAAGCTCGGCCTGGTCGAGCGCAGGCGTAACCCGGCCGACCGCCGGTCCCACGCGCTGTACCTGACCGAGCAGGGCCTGGCCACGGTCGGGCAGGTCCGGGCCATCACCGCCGAGCACGAGGCCGAGTTCGGCGCCGGCCTGACCGGCGCGCAGCGTGCCCAGCTGGTCAGCCTGCTCCGCGTGGTCGCCGACCAGCAGGGGCTGCACCCGCGGGGGATGCCGGGGCTGCCTCCGAACGCGGCCCCCGCGCCCTGCTGACGCCGGCTGCCTGACCGGCCTGCCCGGTCCGCTGACCCCCGGCACCGCCGCCGCCGGTGCCAGCCAGAAAGAAGATGACCGCGGCCGTTCCCGCTGTCAGCGTGGCCGCGGCATGCTGCGGATGGGCTTTGTCCCGTTGCGGGACTCGCGGGAGTTCCGGCTCCTGTTCTCCAGCCGGAGCATCACCCTCTTCGGCGCCGACGCGGGCGTGGTCTGCCTCGCGCTGCCCGGCTTCACCGGCTACGACTCACGCCGGGCCGTCACGCCAGGCGTCAGTGCGGCTCCTGCGGACCCGGCTCCTGAAGATCCAGGTCCTGGAGCGCGGCCTCCGCGGCACTGCATCGGTCTGGGGGCATCGGTCCGGGGGCATCGGTCCGGGGCATCAGTCCGGGGGGCGTCCGCCCGGGGGGCGTCCGCCCGGGGTCTCAGGGTATGACAGGGTGGAATTGCAGCGGCGGAGACCACGTTTCCTACTACGTGCCTGGACTGACCGACACGGACGGGGTAATCGATGACCTCTGAGCGCGGCGACGACGCCCGCTCGCCTGGCCCACCACTCACCGAGCGTGAGGCGGAGGTACAGGCGCACGGGATCGCCTTCAAGACCGGCCCCCCCGGGACGGTCGGGGTAGAGCTGGAATGGCTGGTGTGTGACGGCCGTGACCCTTCTCTCCCCGTTGACCAGCGGCGAGTGGCCGCAGCCCTCGCCCGCCTGGATGAGCCCGGAGCGCTCCCTGGCCGGGGCCGGCTGACCACCGAGCCCGGCGGCCAGGTTGAGCTGAGTTCCGCACCCGCATCCGGCCTGGGCGGCTGCGTGGCGGCGGCCCGGAGCGACCTCACAGAGGTCCGCCAGGCCATCGCCCCCGCCGGGCTCGCTCTCGCCGGGCATGGCCTCGATCCCCTCAGACCCCCGCGCCGCGTGCTTAACCTGCCGCGCTACGTGGCCATGGAGGAATTCTTCGACCGCAGCGGCCCGTGGGGCCGGGTCATGATGTGCAGCACCGCCTCCGTCCAGGTGTGCGTGGACGCCGGGCGGGAGCAGGGCGGCCCCTCCGGATTCCGGTGGCGCTGGCACCTGCTGCACGGGCTCAGCCCGGTGCTCGTGGCCTCGTTCGCCAACTCGCCCTTCCGGGACGGCCGGCCTTCCGGCTGGAAGTCCACCCGGCAGGCCGTCTGGTCACGGCTGGACCCCAGCCGGACCCGGGCCCCGGCGGACGGGGAGCGCGGCGCGCCGGGCAGGTCGTGGCCGGAAGATACCGACCCCCGCAGCGCCTGGGTGAGCTATGTGCTCGACGCCCAGGTCATGGTGCTGCGGGATCCGGTCTCCCGGCGCTGGATCTCGCCGCCCGGTCTCACGTTCCGTGACTGGGTGCGCGGCGCGATCGGGCCGCCGCCCACCGCCGACGACCTCACCTACCACATGTCAACGCTGTTCCCGCCGGTCCGCCCGCGCGGGCACCTGGAGCTCCGCGTGATCGACGCCCAGCCGGGTGACGGCTGGATCGTGCCGACCGCGGTGGTGTCCGCCCTGCTCGATGACCCGGTCGCGGCGCAGGCAGCGATGGCCGTGGTGGAGCCGCTCCAGAAGCAGGGGCGGCCCGGTGAGCTGATGCTGCGCGCCGCCCGCCACGGCCAGGACGACCCGCTGCTGGCCAGGGCCAGCCGGGAATGCTTCGCCGCAGCCGACGCCGCGCTCGGGCGCCTCGGCACCCCGGGCCCGATCCGGGACATGGTGGCCCGCTTCGCCGACCGCTATGTGCTGCGCGGCCGCTGCCCCGCGGATGACCGGCTGGACGAGGCCCGCACCGCGGCCAGCCTCCCGCACGACCCCTGCAACCCCGACGCACGTCTGGAGGAGTCCCCATGACACCCAAGCCTGCCACCCCGGCGCCTGGCATCCGCGCGCCGCGCCAGCAGGCCGGCGAGGGAGCGGACGGCCTGCGGGAGGTGATCGCCGGGAATCTCCTCGCCGCCCGGGAGCGGACCCGGCTGCTCACCGAGTCCGTGGACGACGCCGACCTGGCCCGCCAGCATTCGCCGCTGATGTCGCCCCTGGTCTGGGACCTGGCGCACATCGCCAACCAGGAAGAGCTGTGGCTGCTGCGCAACGTGGGCGGCCTCGAGCCGATGCACCCCGAGATCGACCCGCTGTATGACGCGTTCGAGCACCCGCGGGCCGAGCGGCCTGCCCTGCCGCTGCTGCCGCCCGCCGAGGCCAGGGCGTACGCCCGCGAGGTCCGGGGCCGGGTCATGGACCTGCTGGAGTCGGCTAAGTTCGCCGGGGCCCCGCTGCTCACCGACGGGTTCGCGTACGGGATGGTGGCCCAGCACGAGCAGCAGCATGACGAGACCATGCTGATCACCCACCAGCTGCGCCGGGGCGCGGCCGCGCTCACCGCGGCGCCCCCCGGCCCGCCGCCGCCGGACGCCATGGGGCTGCCGCCCGAGGTGCTGGTGGCCGGCGGCCCGTTCATGATGGGCACGTCCACCGAGCCGTGGGCCCTGGACAACGAGCGGCCCGCGCACGAGGTTTCCGTGCCGGCCTTCTACCTCGACACCACGCCGGTCAGCAACGCGGCCTACCAGGAGTTCATCGCCGACGGCGGCTACGGCGAGCCGCGCTGGTGGGCCCCGGAAGGCTGGGATCACCGGCAGCGGGCCGGCCTGTCCGCGCCGCTGTACTGGCGCCGCGACGGTGCCGTGTGGATCCGCGACCGGTTCGGGGTCACCGAGCCGGTGCCGCCCGCCGAGCCGGTGCTCCACGTGAGCTGGTATGAGGCAGACGCGTACGCCCGCTGGGCCGGGCGCCGGCTCCCGAGCGAGGCGGAATGGGAGAAGGCGGCCCGGTTCGACCCGGCCACCGGGCGGTCGCGGCGCTTCCCGTGGGGCGACGAGGACCCGGCCGCCGACCGGGCCAACCTCGGCCAGCAGTACCTCCAGCCGGCCCCGGCCGGCAGCTACCCGCAGGGCGCTGCCCCGTGCGGCGCGCGGCAGCTGATCGGCGACGTATGGGAGTGGACCAGCAGCGGCTTCCTGCCCTACCCCGGCTTCCGCGCCTGGCCGTACCGCGAGTACTCCGAGGTCTTCTTCGGCCCCGGGTACAAGGTGCTGCGCGGCGGGTCGTTCGCGGTGGGCCCGGTGGCCTGCCGGGGCACGTTCCGGAACTGGGACTACCCGGTCCGGCGGCAGATCTTCTCCGGCTTCCGCACCGCCCGGGACCTGGCTCCCGCGGCGGCGCCCGGCCAGCCCGGCGGGGAGTGACGCACCCGGATGTGCCGGCACCTGGCCTACCTGGGGCCGCAGGCCACCCTGGGATCGGTGCTCACCGACCCGCCGTGCGGGCTGCTGCGCCAGTCGTGGGCGCCGCGCCGGCAACGACACGGCACGGTCAACGCGGACGGGTTCGGGGTGGGGTGGTACGCGGACGGTGACCCCTTGCCCGCCCGCTACCGCCGCGCGGTGCCCATGTGGGGTGACGCGTCCTTCGCCGACCTGGCCCGGGTAACCAGGACCAGGGCCCTGCTCGCCGCGGTCCGCTCCGCCACGGACGGCACGGCCCAGGGCGAGTCCGCCGCCGCCCCGTACGCTGCGGGACCCTGGCTGTTCAGCCACAACGGCAGGCTCGGCGGCTGGCCCGGCGCGACGGCCGGGCTGGCCGCCACCCTGCCCGCCGTGGACCTGCTGGCCCTCGAGGCCCGCACCGATTCGGCGCTGGCCTGGGCGCTCGTGCACCGGAGGCTGCGGGAGGGGAGAGCCCGGCCGGCGCGCTGGCCGGGACGGTCGGCGACCTCGACGGGGCCGGGGTCACCGGCCGGTTCAACTTCCTGCTGACCGACGGGACGGTGATCGCCGCCACGGCCGCGGGCGACACGCTGTGTTACCGCCAGGGGGCAGGCCAGGTCGTGGTGGCCTCCGAACCCTCTGATGACGAGCCAGGCTGGCAGACGGTACCGGACCGCACCGTGCTCACCGCGCGGCCCGGCATGGTGGACACCGCGCCGCTCAAGCCCCCCGGCTGACCCGCCCCCCATCACCCGCATGCCCAGCCCACGACCGAACTGGCCAGCGACGGACAGGAAGGGACGCGGAACCATGAACCAGCTCCATGTCGAGAGGCTCCTGCCGGACGGTTTCCTGGCGGCTGCGCTGCGCGCGGACGCGCAGGCCGGGCTGACCGCGGTGCCGAAATCCCTGCCGCCCAAGTGGTTCTATGACGAGCGGGGCAGCGAGCTGTTCGAGAAGATCACCCTGCTGCCGGAGTACTACCCGACCCGGGCCGAGCGGTCCATCCTGGCCGCCGCCGCCCCGGCGATCGCCGCCGCGACCGGCGCCGCCACCCTGGTCGAGCTGGGCTCCGGCTCGTCGGAGAAGACGCGGCTGCTGCTCGACGCGCTGCGCGAGGCCGGCTCGCTGCGCAGCTACGTGGCGGTGGACGTGAGCGAGAGCGCGCTGGCCGGCGCGGCCCGCCGGGTCCTCGCCAGCTACCCGGGCCTGACCGTGGACGCCGTGGTGTCGGACTTCGAGGCGCAGCTGGGCCTGCCCGCTCGCAGCGGGCCCCGCCTGGTCGCCTTCCTGGGCAGCACCATCGGCAACCTGCTGCCCCCGGAGCGGGCCGCGTTCCTGGCCCGGCTGCGGCGGGGACTGCGCGGCGGCGACGCCCTGCTGCTCGGGACCGACCTGGTCAAGGACCCGGCGCTGCTGCTCGCCGCCTACGACGACTCCGCCGGGGTGACCGCAGCGTTCAACAAGAACGTGCTGGCCGTGCTCAACGCCGAGCTCGGCGCGGACTTCGACCCGGACGCCTTCGACCATATGGCCGTCTGGGACCCGCGGGCAGAATGGATCGAGATGCGGCTGCGCTCCGCCGAGGACCAGGTCGTGCGGCTGCCCGGCATCGGGCTGACGGTGCGGTTCGCGGCGGGCGAGCAGCTCCGCACCGAGGTCTCGGCCAAGTTCCGGCGGCCCGGGGTTGCAGCTGAGCTGGCGGCCGCAGGGTTCACGATGCGGTCCTGGTGGACCGACGAGCCGGGCCGGTTCGCGCTATCCCTGTCGGTCCCGGCCTGAGCGCCCGGCCCGCCCCGCTGGCAGGCCGCGGCAGCCTGCCGTACCATCTGCGGCAGCCCCCGGCGAAATAGCACTAATGCGCGGATAGGGAAGATCACGTGCCTGGCGCCCGGCGCGGTATGGTTCACGCCAGGAACCCTGGCCCGCGCGGGGAATTCGGATTCAAGGCGGCAGACATCACCATGCAGAAAAGGATTCCGGCGGCCCGCCGTGACGGTCGTGGCGGGAGCGGCTGATGCTCACGGTCCCGTCCGCGGGCAGCGCGGACGTGTGGTGGCTCGACATCACCTCGGTCAGCGTGGGCCGCGCCGAGCTGGCCGAGCTCAGCCTGGAGGAGCACAAGCGGGCCGCGGCGTTCGCGTTCCGCGCTGACCGGCGCCGCTACACGGCGGCGCACGTGATGCTGCGCCGGGTCCTGTCTGGCTACCTGGACATCCCGCCCTCCAGCCTGATCTTCCATCGCGAGCCGTGCCCGCGGTGCGGCAAGCCGACCGGCCGCCCGGCCCTCGAGCGGCGGTACAACCTGCACTTCTCCCTCGCGCACAGCGGTGACGCGGTGCTGATCGCCGTGGCCGGCCAGCAGGTGGGTGTGGACGTGGAGCAGCAGCCCACCGGGTGCGTCTGCTCGATGTCCGCGGACATGAACGCGGCCGACGCCGAGTGGGGCCGGTCGCTCAGCGAAGCCGGGCGGCACGAGCTGGTCATCCGGTGGTGGGTGCAGGTCCGAGGCGGTCCTCAAGTGCACCGGCGAGGGTATCGGCCACGAGGTGGGCGAGTTCCCGGTCCTCGGCCGCCCTGGCGCTCCCTCCGGCCTGGCCGGGCCCGGCGGCCCGGACCAGCTGGTGCCCGCCACGCCCGTGCACGGCTGCTCGCTGATCTCCCTCCCGGCGCCGGCCGGCTACCAGGCCGCGCTGGCCCTGGCCGGGAACGCCCGGGCCATCCGGCTCAGCGTCCAGGCCCCCTGGGCACCCGCTGCGCGTGCCGCCAGCCGGGGCGCCCCGGTCCGCTGAGCCAGGTGGCCGCCTGGTGCGGCGGCCCGGCGCGGGCAGTCAACGGGGAGATCGGGCTCTTCCGCGGACACCGCGCCGCCGGTGCTGCCAGTGTGCGGGAGGTGACCGGCGAGAGGATTACGGTTGTGGCGGCCTACGATCCCGCGCAGTGGCATGACTTCGCCACCTCATTCGCGGCCGCGGCTGGCGCCCTGCTGGGCCTGGTCTTCGTGGCCATCTCCTTCAACCTCGATGTGATCCTCAAGGCGAAGGCGCTGCCCGACCGGGCCATCGAGACCCTGGCCTTCTTCGCCTACGCGCTGGCGGCGAGCCTGCTCATCCAGCTTCCGGGGCTGTCGCGGGTGGGCCTTGGCATCGGCCAGGCGATCCTCGCCGCCGGGGTCGCCGTGCTGGTGCTCAGGAACCTCTCGCGGTGGAAGCAGGAACGAGAGGATCCGCTCAGCTGGCGCCTCACCCACTTCAGCCCGGCCGCCCTGACCTCCTCGCTGGCCCTGGTCGGTGCCGTGGCCACGATGACGGCCAGCCTGGGTGGCCTGTACTGGCTGGCCGCGGCGATGACGGTTGCGACGGCGTCCGGGCTCATCAACAGCTGGGTCCTGCTCGTCGAGATCCGGCGGTGACCTGCGTGGCCACCGTGCGGCGAGGGGATCCGGGGCTGCCGCGACGCCCGTGAGACAGTGAGGGTTGACCGGCCGGGCTCCTGGCCGGGCGGGGAGGGGGACCTTGCATGCGGCCGTTCTTCAAGGACGATGACTTCAACTTCCTGACCGAGATCGCGCTGGGCTCGGTCTACTGGCAGGCGGCGGACGTCGGCGAGGTGCTCACGACGGCCGATCGCATCCATGACGGCAAGGCGCAGTCATGGGTCGATGAGTGGACCGCCACGGCCGATCGTCTCGCGAAGGAGGCCGCCGGCAACGCCAGGGGTGGTCGCGGGGCTTCCGCCGCCGGCCAGTATCTTCGTGCGTCGCTGTATTACTCGGTGGCGACGTATTCGGCGGACGGGACGGGAGATCCGGCCCTGTTCGCGGCGCTGTGGGAAAAGCACCGCAAAGCCTGGGACCAGTTCGTGGATCTGGGGGACTTCGGCGGGGCGGTCGCCGAGCGGGTCGAGATCCCGTACGAGACCACGACCCTGCCCGGATATTTCTTCCGTTCCGGCGCGGCCAGTGAGCCACGGCGGACGCTGATCTTCAACAACGGCAGCGACGGCTCCGTCGCCGGCGCATGGACCGACGGGATCGCCGCCGCGCTCGCCAGGGGCTGGAACGCGATGACCTTCGATGGCCCCGGGCAGAACGCGGCGCTGGTGCGGCAGGGCCTGCCATTCCGCCCGGACTGGGAGAAGGTCATCACCCCGGTCGTGGATTTCCTCTCAGGCCGCGCGGACGTGGCCGGCGCGAAGCTGGCCCTGCTCGGCGTCAGCCAGGCCGGCTACTGGGTGCCCCGTGCCCTCGCTTTCGAGCACCGCATCGGGGCCGGGGTGGCCGACCCGGGCGTCGTCGACGTCTCGACGACGGTGCTCGGGCATCTGCCGCACATGATGGTGAAGCTGCTGGAAGCCGGTGAGCGTGAGAAGTTCAACCGGGACATGCAGTGGTCGCTGAGGATGTCGCCGTCAACGCGGTCGCTGCTCGCGTTCCGCATGCGGCCCTACGGCGTGACCACGCCGTATGAGTTCTTCTCTGCTGCCCGCGACTACGCGCTCACCGACGAGCTGATCTCCAGGATCACCACCCCGATCCTGGTCACCAGCCCGGAAAACGAGCAATTCTGGCCGGGGCAGTCCCAGGAACTCTTCGACAAGCTCAGCGGCGAAAAAGCCATCGTCGCGTTCACCCAGGCCGAGGGGGCTGACTCGCACTGCGAGCCCGTGGCCTCCGGAATACGCGGCGAGCGGATCTTCGACTGGCTCGACGGGCAGATCCCGGCCTGACCCGGGCACGGCCGCCGGCCTCGCTGGCCTGCCTGCCCGGGCGAGTGCGCGATACGGATATCTGTGCGTTACGCAGGTAACCTCGGGGGAAGTAGCGCAGACGGCGGGCAGAGGGCAGGGTGGCAGACATGACGGCAGTGTTCGCTGTAGATGCGTGCCGGACCCCGGTCGGCAAGATCAAGGGTTCGCTGGCCTCGGTCCGGCCCGATCACCTGACCGCCGAGGTGATCAAGGCCCTGCTGGCCCGCAACCAGTGGCTCGACCCGGCCAGGATCGACGACGTCTACTGGGGCGCGGCCAACCAGGCCGGTGAGGACAACCGGAACGTGGCCCGGATGGGGGTGCTGCTGGCCGGCCTCCCGGTCGAGGTGCCTGGCGCGACCGTCAACCGGCTCTGCGGATCCGGGATGGAGGCCATTGCCAGCGCCGCGCGGGCCATCGCCGCGGGGGAGGCCGACATCATGCTGGCCGGAGGGGCCGAGTCGATGACCCGGGCGCCGTTCGTGCTGCCCCGGGCCAGCGAGCCGTTCGCCCGGGAATCCGGCGTGGCCGATACCCGGCTCGGCTGGCGGCTGGTCAGCCCGCTGATGCAGGAGCTCTACCCGCCGATCACGCTGGGGGAGACCGCGGAGAACGTGGCCGAGCGGTACGGGGTGAGCCGGGAGCGGCAGGATCAGTTCGCGCTGCGCAGCCACCAGCGGGCCGGCCAGGCCCGGGATGCGGGCCGGTTCGATGACGAGATCGTGCCGGTGCCGGCCCCGGCCGGGCCGGTCACCCAGGATGAGGGCATCCGGGCCGGGCTGACCCTGGAGGAACTCGCGGCCAGGCGGCCCGCGTTCCGCGCAGGCGGCACGGTGACCGGAGGCAATTCCTCACCGCTGAACGATGGCGCCGCCGGCCTGCTGCTGGTCTCGGAGCGGGTGCTGGGCGGCGGGGTGACGCCGCTGGCCCGCTACGAGGGCACCGCAGCCGCCGGCGTCCACCCTGACTACATGGGGATCGGGCCGGTCCCGGCCCTGGGTAAGCTGCTCGGCCGGGCCGGATGGGACGCCGGCCGCCTGGACCTGGTCGAACTCAACGAGGCGTTCGCGGCCCAGGCCGTCGCGGTGGCCGATGAACTCAAGCTGGATCCGGACCGGGTCAACGTGAACGGCGGCGCGATCGCCATCGGCCACCCGCTGGGCTGCTCCGGGGCCAGGATCACGACCACGCTGCTGCACGAGCTGCGCCGCCGCGGCGGCTCCCGGGCCGCGGCCGCCATGTGCATCGGGGTCGGCCAGGGCATCGCAACCCTGTGGCAGGCCCCCTGACCGGCTGGCCCCCTGACCGGCTGGCCCCCTGACCGGAAGGCCCTGGCCGGCCGGCGCTGGCCGGGCGGGCGCTGTCACGACCTGGCGGCACGCAGCGGGCACCAGGGCGGCAGGCTGGACACCCCGGAAACGCAGGCCGGCCCGCAGGCCCGCCGCGATCGCGGGCCCACGGGCCGTATGTCAGCGCGGCGAGGCCAGCCCCGGCCCGGCCGCGGGCTGCTTAGACTGCCTGCTCGGCAAGGGTAAAGGCGACGGTTCCTTCCTCGTCGACCTGCGCGTCCAGCGACTTGTCGTCCAGCGCCACCGCAGCGCCAGGCTCCAGGAAGACGCGGGCCCCCTCGGACTCGATCACCTGGTCCCCGGCTACCGGGCTATCGGCGAGCGTCACCTGGAAGGCCGGGCCGCCCTCGTCTTGCGACATGATGCGCAGGCCGGTGTCATCGGGCAGTTCAGGCTGTGAGGTGAGGTTGCGGATCGCCGTCACGGCACTGTCGGTCAGTGTGAGCATCATCTGCTCCTCTGTATCGGGCATGTGCAGTTGGGCGACCACTACCCCGTCTCGGCGGGCTCACTCACCTGGCGGCAGATAACCCTGCCCAGCTGGCCGGCCTGGTGTCGAGAATCCCGCGCCAGCCCCGACACCTGGCTGAGGGCGCTACCGTGGCGCCGCCTGACCAGGGAGGATGATCTGATGCGATTCATGCTGCTGCAGAATTACGGGCCCGTGGAGTCGGACTGCCCGCCGATGCCGGAGTGGTCACCGGCAGACATCAGGGCGCATATCGAGTTCCAGCAGGCGCTCAACCGCGAGCTCCTCGAGCGGGGCGAGCTGGTGGACGCCCAGGGGCTGGCCGGCCCCGAGCAGGCCCGGCGGGTCGTGTCGGACGGGACCGGCGCGCCGGTGATCACCGACGGCCCGTTCCCGGAGGCCAAGGAGCTGCTCGCCGGGTACCGGCTGGTCGACGTGGAGACGCCGGGGCGGGCCATCGAGATCGCCGCGCAGGCCTCCGCCGCGCCCGGCCCGGACGGGGTGCCGATCCAGCAGCCCATCGAGGTCCGCCAGGTGCTCAGCGCCCCCGACCCGGACCTGTGAGCAGGGCCCAGGCCGGCGAGCGAGCCTGGGCCGTCAGGCCCGGGCGAGTGGCCGGTGCGGGTTTTTCCTGGGTCCTGCGAACTCCGGAGCTGGCACTGTGAGGGGGGCCCAGAGCGGCGAGGGCCTGCTTCGCGAGCTGGCGCCGCAGGCGCTCGCGGCCGTGGCGCGCCGCTCCGGGGACTTCGCCGCCGCCGAGGACGCGGTCCAGGAAGCACTGCTGGCCGCGGCGACCCGGTGGCCGGAGGACGGGACGCCGGGCAACCCGCTCGGCTGGCTGATCCGGGTGGCCGCGCGCCGGCTGACCGACCAGTACCGCAGTGAGGATGCCCGGCGCCGCCGGGAGGCCCTGGCCGCCTCGTGGTCACGCAATGCCCCGGCCGGGCCGGTGCCCGGTGAGGACGGCACGGACCAGGACGACACGCTGATCCTGATGTTCATGTGCTGCCACCCCTCGCTCACCCCGGGCGCGGCCATCCCGCTCACGCTGCGGGCCGTCGGCGGCCTGACCACCCGTGAGATCGCCGCCGCCTTCCTGGTCCCGGAGCCGACCATGGCCCAGCGGATCAGCCGGGCCAAGGCGACCCTGAAAGCTTCCGGCGAGCCGTTCACGCTGCCGCCCCCCGGTCAGCGGGCGGGGCGGCTCCGGTCCGTGCTGCACGTCCTGTACCTGCTGTTCAACGAGGGGTACGCCAGCAGCGGCGGCCCCGAACTGGCCCGCAGCGACCTGTCCGGCGAGGCCATCCGCCTGGCCCGGGGGCTGCACGCCAGCCTGCCGGCCGACCCGGAGACCACCGGACTGCTGGCGCTGATGCTGCTCACCGACGCCCGGCGGCCGGCCCGGACCGGGCCTGCGGGAGAACTGATCCCGCTCGCCGAGCAGCAGCGGGGCCAGTGGGACCAGGCCCGCATCACCGAGGGAACGAGGCTGATCACCGCCGCGCTGGGCCAGGGACAGCCGGGGGAGTACCAGCTGCAGGCCGCGATCGCCGCCGTGCACGACGAGGCGCCTGGCCACGCCGCGACCGACTGGCGGAAGATCCTGGCCCTGTACGGCCTGCTCGAGCGCAGGACCGGGAACCCGATGGTGACCCTCAGCCGGGCGGCGGCCGTGGCCATGGTGGAGGGGCCCGAAGCCGGGCTGGCCTTGCTGGACGGGGTCAGCGGCCCGCTCGGCCGGCATCACCGCCTCCACGCGGTGCGCGGCCACCTGCTCGAGCTGGCCGGGGACACCCGCGGAGCCGCCGCCGAATTCCGCGCCGCCGCCGCAGGCACCGCAAACCTGCGCGAGCGGCACTACCTGACCGTCAAGGCGGCGAGCCTCGCCGTGGGCCCGGCGGACCGCGACGGGTAGGGTCAGCCACTGGGGTGCACCGCGAACAAGGGGGCCCGCCGTGGTCGGAAACAGCAGCGCACCGGACGCTGCGGCGGAGGGGCAGCGAGCCGGCGCTGGCGCCCCCGCCGCCGCGGGCGCTGCCGTCCCGGCCGGCCAGCCGGACCAGGACCGGCTGCCGGACCGGATCTGGACCATCCCGAACGTGCTCAGCATCGCCCGCCTGCTTGGCGTGCCGGTGTTCCTCTGGCTGGTCCTCGGCCCCCACGCAGATGGCTGGGCCGTCATCCTGCTCATCGCCGCGGCCGCCTCGGACTGGCTGGACGGGAAGCTGGCCCGGGCCCTGCACCAGGAAAGCCGCCTCGGGCAGGTACTTGACCCCACCGCGGACCGGCTCTACATCGGCGCCATGCTCATCGGCCTGGCTATCCGGGCCATCATCCCGTGGTGGCTGGTGGGCGTGCTGGTCGGCCGGGAACTGGTGCTGGGCGTGGCCCTGCTCCGGCTGCGGGCCCGTGGCTGGGAGCCGCTCCAGGTCAGCTTCGTCGGCAAGACCGCCACCCTGTGCCTGTTCTATGCGTTCCCGCTGCTGCTCCTGGGCGCCTACTCCGGCGAGGCCGCGCTGGTGGCCAAGGTCGTCGGCTGGGCGTTCGTGGCCTGGGGGGCCGCGCTGTACTGGACGGCGGCCGGGCTGTACCTGATCCAGACCTGGCGGCTCACCTCTGGCCGGGCGCGTGACCCGGGCGCCGCCCCGGTGATGACCGAACCGCGACAACCCGGTGGCTAGGCAGGCAGCGCCGTTGGCCGGCCGCGAGCCGCCCGTCATGATGGAGGCACCCCGCCGATCGGCTGGCCGGCCGGGCCGCGGGGACGAAGGCAAGCCGGCCCGGACCATGGTGAAGGAGGCCCGCCACCGGTGAAGGCCGTCGTGATGGCCGGCGGAGAAGGCACCCGGCTGCGCCCTATGACCGCCAACCAGCCCAAGCCACTGCTGCCCGTCTGCAACAAACCGATCATGGAACATGTGCTGCGGCTGCTGAAGCGGCATGGTTTCGATGAGACGGTGGTCACCGTCCAGTTCCTGGCCTCGCTGGTGCGCAACTACTTCGGCGACGGCGAGGACGTCGGGATGAGCCTCCAGTACGCGACGGAGGAGGCGCCGCTCGGAACGGCGGGCAGCGTGAAGAACGCCGAGGATGAGCTGCGGGACGAGCCGTTCCTGGTCATCTCGGGCGACGCGCTGACCGACATCGACCTGACCGCCATGGTCCGGGCGCACAAGGAAACCGGCGCCCTGGTCACGGTGGGGCTCACCCGGGTGCCGAACCCGCTGGAGTTCGGCATCATCATCCTGGGCGAGGACGGCCGGATCCAGCGGTTCCTGGAGAAGCCGACCTGGGGGCAGGTGTTCTCGGACACGGTCAACACCGGGATCTACGTGATGGAGCCCGAGGTGCTCGCCGAGGTGGCGCCGGGCGAGCCGGTCGACTGGTCCGCTGACGTGTTTCCCGCCCTGCTCAAGCGCGGCGCGCCGCTGTTCGGCTGGATCGCCGATGGCTACTGGGAGGACGTCGGCACCCACGAGAGCTACCTCAAGGCCCAGGCCGACGTGCTGTCCGGCCGGGTGGACACCGAGATCGACGGGTTCGAGGTGTCACCGGGGGTCTGGGTGGCCGAGGGCGCCGAGGTCGACCCCGAGGCCCTGCTTTCCGGCCCTCTGTGCATCGGGGACTACGCCAAGGTCGAGGCGGGCGCGGAACTGCGCGAGTTCACCGTGCTGGGCAGCAACGTGGTGGTCAAGGAAGGGGCCTTCCTCCATCGCGCCGTCGTGCACAACAACGTCTACGTGGGCCAGGGCGTCACCCTGCGCGGCTGCGTGATCGGCAAGAACACCGACGTGATGCCGTCCGCGCGGATCGAGGAAGGCGCGGTGGTCGGGGACGAGTGCGTGATCGAGCCGGAGGCTTACCTGTCGGCGGGGGTCAAGGTCTACCCGTTCAAGACCATCGAGGCAGGCGCGGTGGTCAACACCAGCGTCATCTGGGAATCGCGCGGCCAGCGCACCCTGTTCGGGCCCCGCGGCGTATCCGGCCTGGTCAACGTGGAGATCACGCCTGAGCTGTGCGTCCGGCTCTCCAGCGCCTACGCGACCACGCTGAAGAAGGGCTCGATGGTCACCACCTCGCGCGACGTGTCCCGCGCCGCGCGGGCGTTCAAGCGGGCCGTCCAGTGCGCGCTCAACTCGAGCGCCATCAACGTGGTGGACCTCGAGGCGCAGCCGCTGCCGGTGGCCCGGTTCCAGACCGCGCGCAGCGGGTGCAGCGGCGGCATCGCGCTGCGCACCACGTCCGGCGATCCCCAGTCGATAGACATCGTGTTCCTGGACGAGCGGGGCGCGGAACTGTCCCAGGTGGCCGCGCGCAAGCTCGAACGGGTGTTCTCCCGCCAGGAATACCGGCGGGCCTTCCCCGGGGAGATCGCCGAGCTCACCTACCCCTCCAGGGTGGTCGAGTCCTACACCCAGGAGCTGGCCCGCAGCGTCGATATGACCGGGGTGCGCGAGGCGGGCCTGAAGGTCGTGGTGGACTGCGCCGGGGGCACGGTGTCGCTGGTGTTGCCCAGCCTGCTCGGCCGGCTCGGCGTGGAAGCCCTGACCGTGAACAACCGGCTCGACGAGTCCACCCCGACCCAGAGCCTGGCCCAGGTCCGGGCGGGCATGCAGCGGCTGTCGGAGCTGGTCGCCTCGTCCCGCGCCGCGTTCGGGGTGCGGTTCGACCAGGTCGGCGAGCGGATCATGGTGGTGGACGACAAGGGCGCGATGATCAGCGACGACCGGGCCCTGCTGGTCGCCCTGGACCTCATCGCCGCCGAGCGGCGGTCCGGCCGGGTGGCGCTGCCGGTGACCACAACCCGGGTGGCCGAGCAGGTCTGCCGGTTCCATGGCGTGCACGTGGACTGGACGCCCACCTCGCTGCACGGCCTTACCGAGGCCACCGCGGGGGATGACGTCATTTTCGGCGGCGACGGCCGCGGCGGATTCGTGGTGCCGGAGTTCAGCCGGACCCTCGACGGCATCGCGGCCTTCGCCCGGCTGCTCGGGCTGGTGGCCCGGACCCGGCTGTCGCTCAGCCAGATCGACGCCCGGATCCCCACCGCGCACCTGCTGCGCCGGTCCATGCCCACGCCGTGGGCGGCCAAGGGCAGCGTGATGCGCACCGTGGTGGAGGCGGCCGGCGACCGGGCTGTGGACACCACCGACGGGGTGCGGATCGTGGAGCCGGACGGCGGCTGGGTCCTGATCCTGCCCGACCCCGCGGAAGCGGTGACCCACCTGTGGGCCGAGGGCACGGACGCCGACACCGCCCAGGCGCTGCTGGACGAATGGGCCGCCGTGGCGGAGCGCTCCGGCAATTAACGAGTCACGGATCGGCCAGGGCGTTAAGCTGGCCAGCTTAAGTGCCCAACGAGGGCATCGCCACCCGTGAGACAATCCACCTCATCGGAGCGTGCACGACTCGTGCGTCGGAGGTGCGGCCAGGATGTGGCGAAGGCGCCGCGAGAGCGGCCCGGGCGCGTCCCCGGGGACGGAGCCGTCTCCCGGTCAAAGACGCCGCCGGGGGTGGCGGGGGCGCTTCACCCCGGCGGGACGCCGCGCGTGGCGCATGGACCGGCCGGGCACGCCCCAGGTAGCGTGGACTGCGTCCGCCGAGCACGCCACGTCCGAGCACGCATCATCTGAGCACGGGGAACGGGCCAGGTCCGACGTGATCCCCGCCCCGAGCCCATGGCCAGCAGAGGAGAGGCTGGGCCACGACATGCCAAGCATCTACTGCACACGCTGCGGTCAGGCCAATCCTGACGACGCGCGTTTCTGCCTGCATTGCGGGACGATGCTGGCGCGAGCGGGGGCCGAGCGCCCCGGCGAAACCACCTCGACGATCTCACTCGGCGGTGATCTGGCCGAGGCCGACTTCGACGAGTTCACCGACCAGGCCTCCCCGGAAGACTCCCTGCCCCCGGGCACGGCGCTCCTGGTGGTCAGGCGCGGCCCGAACGCGGGCAGCCGGTTCCTGCTGGATCACGACATCACCACGGCCGGGCGGCACCGCGACAGCGACATCTTCCTCGACGACGTGACGGTCTCGCGGCGGCACGCTGAGTTCTACCGCCGGGGCGACCGGTTCACGGTGCGGGACGTCGGCAGCCTCAACGGCACCTACGTCAACCAGGAACGGATCGAGGAAGCGCCGCTGAACGGCGGCGACGAGGTCCAGATCGGCAAGTTCCGGCTTGTTTTCCTGACCGGGCGGCGGCCCCAGTACGAGCGTGGCGGCGGGGGCGCCCAGGTAGGGGCATGAACGCTCAGCCGGCCCGGGCTTTTTTCGGCATTGGTGAGGTGCTGGCCCAGCTCCGGGGCGAGTTCCCCGACGTCAGCGTGTCCAAGATCCGGTTCCTGGAGTCCGAGGGCCTGATCCAGCCCGCCCGGTCCCCGTCCGGGTACCGGCGGTTCGGGCCGGCCGATGTGGCGCGGCTGCGGTACATCCTGACCGCCCAGCGCGACCAGTACCTGCCGCTGCGGGTGATCAAGGACCGGCTGGCCGCCGCGGAGGACGGCACGGACGAGGAATCCGGCGGGCCGCCGCAGCGGCTTGGCCGCCGGCCGCTGAGCCGCCGGGAACTGCTCGACGCGGCCGGGATCGACGACAGTTTCCTGTCCGAACTGGAAGACTTTGGCCTGGTCCGCGCCTCCGGACGGCAATACGGGCCCGAGGCCCTGGAGGCCGCACGGATCATCGTCGCGCTCGGCCGCTACGGGGTTCAGGCCCGCCACCTGCGCGCCGTCCGGGCCGCGGTGGAGCGCGAGACATCCCTGATCGAGCAGGTGGTGGCGCCCACGCGCCGGCAGCGCAGCCCGGGGTCGCGGGAGCGGGCCGGGCAGACCGCCCACGAAATCGCCGCCCTGTCCCTCCAGCTGCACGCGTCGCTGATGGGCAGCGCCCTGGCCGACGCCGGCCTGCAGACCGACGGGCTGGCCGGGGCGGCCCGGGCGGCATGGTCGGGTGAGACCGATCAGCCCGCCCCGGCCGAAATCAGGCTGGGGGGTGCGGGATATGACGAGTCAGGATTCGCCGGGCCGGCCGCAGCCAGGTCAGGGGCGTGAGCAGGCCCGGCCGGGCCGGCCACCACAGCACTTTCCGCCGGCACGGGTGTACGTTGGCAGGGGAGTGCCCACCGCAGGGCCCATGCATGAGGCAGCGCGTCAGGCGCGTATGAGGACGGAGCCGCCGTGAAGAAGATGGAGGTCGTCGGCGTCCGGGTCGAGATGCCCACGAACCAGCCCATCGTCTTGCTGAAGGAGACGCAGGGGGACCGCTACCTGCCGATCTGGATCGGGCCGGTCGAGGCAACCGCGATCGCTTTCGCCCAGCAGGGCATGGTCCCCGCCCGCCCGCTCACCCACGACCTGTTCCGGGACGTGCTCGAGGCGCTCGACGTCCAGCTGCAGACGGTGAACATCACGGCGCTGCGGGACGGCATCTTCTTCGCCGACCTGATCTTCTCGAACGGGAAGGAAGTCAGCGCCCGGCCGTCGGATTCCATCGCCCTCGCCCTGCGCACCGGCGCGGCCATCTACGCCAGCGAGGAAGTCCTCGACGAGGCGGGCGTGGCCATCCCGGACGAGCAGGAAGATGAGGTCGAGAAGTTCCGCGAGTTCCTCGACACCATCACCCCGGAGGACTTCGGGCGCGCGACCTGACGGCCCGCCGCGGCACCCGGCGTAGGCTGGCTGTGGAGTCCGGCGGCGACGCGCCGCCGGCGATCGTTGACGCACCCGCCGCTGGCGGCCTACCGTGCGAGACGAGTACCCAGGGGTGGCGAGTTCCCGGGTGGAGGCAGGCGTGGCGGTAACCAAAGGTAACAGCGATTCACCCAGAGTCCGCGGTGCGGCGATGCAGCGGGCCGGGGAGCAGGGCCTGCTGTTCGGCGACGACCTCGCCTCCCGGCCGGAGGGAGTCGGCTACCGCGGGCCCACCGCGTGCTCAGCCGCCGGGATCACGTACCGCCAGCTCGACTACTGGGCCCGGACCGGGCTGGTCGAGCCCAGCGTCCGCGCCGCCCAGGGATCCGGCTCAGCCCGGCTGTACAGCTTCCGGGACATCCTCGTGCTCAAGGTGGTCAAGCGGCTGCTGGACACCGGCATCTCACTCCAGCAGATCCGGGCCGCCGTGTCCCATCTGCGCAGCCGGGGCACCGACGACCTGGCCAAGGTCACGCTGATGAGTGACGGCGTCTCTGTCTACGAGTGCACTTCCTCCGATGAGGTCGTGGACCTGCTGCAGGGCGGCCAGGGCGTGTTCGGGATCGCGCTCGGGCGCATCTGGCAGGAGGTCGACGGGACCCTGGCCGAGCTGCCCGCCGAGCAGGCGGGCGAGGCCGCGGACGGCCCGGCGGAGACGGCCGGGGGTGGCACGCACGCGGACGAGCTGGCCCGGCGGCGGGCCCGCCGGACCGGCTGACCCGCCGCGGCCTGGGCCAGGCCCGGCACCGGCGGGCCTGGCCAGCTACCCTGATCCGCTGGCCTGCGCCGGCGGGTCAGCCGGCCACCGGCCCGGGCTCGGGTAAGCTCGGTAGCGCTGATCACACCGTCCGGGAGAGACTCCGCGCCGCCAGCGCGGGGCGCCGAAGGGGCAACCTCCCCGGAACCTCTCAGGCACCCAGGACCGGACGGGACAGGCATCTCTGGAGTCCACGCGCGTGGCGGCCATCGCCACCGGCGCGGCGCGCCCGCCGGTGGCGTGCGGCCGCCGGGCGGGCGGCGACAGAGGGGGAGGATCAGGCAGGCACGGGCGTGCCTGGCGGCTCCCTCTGGAGGCTCCCATGACGTTTGAGACACCGATATCCGCGGCACGGTTCCCGGGCGCGTCCAGGCCCGGCGGAACGGAACCTGGCGCACCCCAGCCCGGGGCAGCGGCCTTCGAGTCACGTCACATCGGGCCATCCGCGGCCGAGCAGGAGCGGATGCTGGCGGTGACCGGCTACGCCACGCCCGGCGAGCTGGCCCAGGCGACCCTGCCCCCGGGTATCGGCGACCCGAGGCCGCTGGGCCTGCCACCCGCGCTGTCCGAGGCGGAAGCGCTGGCCGAACTGCGCCGGCTGGCCGCGCGGAACACCGTCGCCCGGTCCATGATCGGGCTGGGCTACTACGGCACGCACACCCCCGCGGTGATCCGCCGTAACGTGCTGGAGAACCCGGCCTGGTACACGGCCTACACCCCGTACCAGCCGGAGATCTCGCAGGGGCGGCTCGAGGCGCTGCTCACCTTCCAGACCCTCATCGAGGACCTGACCTCGCTGCCAGTGGCCGGTGCCTCCCTGCTGGATGAGGCAACTGCGGCGGTGGAGGCGATGACGCTGGCCCGGCGGGGGGCCCGGCGCGGCCGGGTCTTCCTGGCCGACGCGGACTGCCTGCCCCAGACCCTCGCCGTGCTGGCGACCCGGGCGGAGCCGCTGGGGATCGAGCTCGTCGTCGCCCCGGTCACCCCGGAGCTCATCGCGGCCCAGCCCGAGGGCGAGCTGTTCGGGGTCCTGCTTCAGTACCCCGGGGCCAGCGGGGAGATCCGGGACCTCCGCCCGGCCATCGAGGCTGCGCACGCCCAGGGCGCGCTGGCGGCCGTCGCCGCCGACCTGCTGGCCCTGACGCTGCTGGTGCCGCCCGGCGAGATGGGTGCCGACATCGCGGTCGGCAGCACCCAGCGGTTCGGCGTGCCGATGGGCTACGGCGGCCCGCACGCGGCCTACATCGCGACCCGTCACGACCTGCGGCGGCAGCTGCCCGGCCGGCTCGTGGGCGTGTCCCTGGACGCCGACGGGCGGCCCGCCTACCGGCTCGCGCTGCAGGCCCGCGAGCAGCACATCCGCCGGGAGAAGGCGACCAGTAACATCTGCACCGCGCAGGTGCTGCTGGCCGTGATGGCCGCGATGTACGCGGTGTATCACGGCCCTGCGGGGCTGGCCTCGATCGCTGCCGGGGTACACCGGCGCGCGGCCCGGCTGGCCGCCACATTGCGCGGCAGCGGCCTGGCCGCGCCGGAGGGCGGGTTCTTCGACACGATCCGGGTGCACCTGCCCGGCGGCGCCGCCGCGGCGGTGGGCCGGGCCCGGGAAGCCGGCTACAACCTGCTCCTGGCCGACGCCCACACGGTCGGGATCGCCTGCGACGAGACGACCACCGATGCTGAGCTCCTGGAGGTGGCCACGCTGCTGGCGGCCGGCCAGGACGGGGCCACGGCCCCCGCGCGGCTCGCCGAGGCCGGCCCGGCGGTCCCGGCCGGCCTGTCCCGGACCTCGGAATACCTCGCCCACCCGGTCTTCCACGAGCACCGGAGCGAGACGGCCATGCTGCGCTACCTCCGCCGCCTCGCCGACTTCGACATCGCCCTGGACCGCTCGATGATCCCGCTCGGGTCATGCACGATGAAGCTGAACGCGGCCGCCGAGATGGAGCCGGTGACCTGGCCGGAATTCGCCGGCCTGCACCCCTTCGCGCCACCCGGGCAGGCCGCCGGGTACGCCGAGCTGATCAGCGACCTGGAGCGGTGGCTGGCCGAGATCACCGGGTACGACGCCGTGTCCGTGCAGCCCAACGCCGGTTCACAGGGCGAGCTGGCGGGCCTGCTGGCCATCCGGGGCTACCACAGCTCCCGCGGCGACGCCGGCCGTGACATCTGCCTGATCCCCGAGTCGGCGCACGGGACCAACGCGGCCAGCGCGGTGCTGGCAGGCCTGCGTGTCGTGGTGGTCAAATGCGGCCACGACGGCGCCATCGACGTTGGTGACCTGCACGACAAGCTGGAGTCACGGGGCGGGCAGGTCGCCGCGATCATGCTGACCTACCCGTCCACCAACGGCGTGTTCGAGGAGACCGTGACGCAGGTCTGCGACGCGGTCCACGAGGCCGGCGGCCAGGTGTACGTGGACGGGGCGAACCTGAACGCCCTGGTCGGCCTGGCCCGGCCGGGGTGGTTCGGCGCGGACGTGTCGCACCTGAACCTGCACAAGACGTTCTGCATCCCGCACGGCGGCGGCGGCCCCGGCGTCGGCCCCGTCGCCGCCCGCGCCCACCTGGCCGAGTTCCTGCCGGCGCGGGCGCAGTCCGGTGCCGCCGGGGCGCACCCCGTCGCCGCGGCGCCGTACGGGTCCGCGGGCATCCTGCCGATCTCCTGGGCCTACATCCGCATGATGGGACCGGACGGACTGCGCCGGGCCACCGAGGTCGCCATCCTGACGGCCAATTACGTGGCCGCCCGGCTGGGCCCGCACTACCCGGTGCTGTACACCGGGCGCGGCGGCCTCGTCGCACATGAGTGCATCCTGGATCTGCGGCCCCTCACCCGGGAGACCGGGGTGAGCGTCGAGGACGTGGCCAAGCGCCTCATCGACTACGGGTTCCACGCGCCGACCATGTCGTTCCCGGTGGCCGGCACGCTGATGGTCGAGCCCACCGAGAGTGAGGACCTGGCCGAGCTGGACCGCTTCTGCGACGCCATGATCGCGATCCGGCGGGAGATCGGGATGGTCGCCTCCGGGGAGTACGACAGCCAGGACAACCCGCTGCGCAACGCCCCCCATACCGCCTCCATGCTGCTCGAGGCCGACTGGAAGCACCCGTACGAGCGCGCCGAGGCCGCGTACCCGCTGCCCGGCGACCGGCGGGCCAAGTACTGGCCCCCGGTGCGCCGTATCGACCAGGCTTACGGTGACCGGAACCTGGTGTGCGCCTGCCCGCCGGCCGGGGCGTTCGCGGAATGAGCCGCCCCGCGCCACCCCCGGCGCGGGGCACCAAGGAATGCGTGGCCAGATGGAGCCGCCGGTGCCTGTAGCCGCGACGCCGCAGGGGTTACGCTGCCGGCAGGACACCGGCAGGAGGGTCAGGATGGCAAGCTCGTCACCGTCGTTCATCGTCGGCCTGGACAACGGCGGCACCATGAACAACGCCACGGTGCTCGATCCCTCGGGCCAGTTCCTGATCGAGCACATGCTGGAGCGGCCGAGCCGGGTCCGCGAGGGCCCGGACGTGGCCATCGAGTCACTGGCCGCCTCGTTCGCGCAGGTCCTGGACGTCACCGGGGTGGACCGGGCGGCCGTCTGCGCGGTCGGGCTGGACACCCCCGGCCCCGCCAGCGGGGACGGCATCCTGTCCTCCCGGGGGGCCACGAACTTCGCCCATCCGGGCTGGGCCGGCTTCAACATCCGCGAGGCGCTGGAGGAGCGGCTGGGCCTGCCCGTCGTGTACACCAACGACGCCAACGCGGCCACGCTGTACGCGCACTACGCGCGGTTCGGCGACGACGCGCCGCACCACTCGTCGGTGTCGGTCATCGTCGGCACCGGGCTGGGTGGCGGCCTGGTCGAGGCGGGCCAGGTGGTGAGCGGGGTAGCCGGCATGGCCGGTGAACTAGGCCACGTCCAGATCCCGCTGGAGGGGCTGCTCGACGAGGGCCAGCCGGTGCCCGCCTGCAACTGCGGGCTGCGCGGCGACGTGGAGAGCTTCGCGTCGCTGAGCGGGATCGAGCAGAACCTGCTGCCCTACTGGCTGAGCCGGTACCCGGAGCACGGGCTGGCCGCGGTCCAGCCGCTGTCGCGGGCGGCCAAGCTGGTCCGCGGCTACGGTGAGGCGGGCGACCCGCTGGCGCTGAAGATCTTCGAGCAGCAGGCCATGGCGCTCGGCCGCGTTTTCTCCATCGCGGCCATGTTCACCGATCCGGGCACCTATTTCGTGGGCGGGGGCGTGGTCGAGGCCGACCCGGCATTCGCGGAATGGTTCCTCGGGCGGGTCCGCGAGCACACCACGCTCCGGGCCGAGCAGGCCAAGCTGGTCGATTTCGCGCTCGTCCCCGACCTGGACCGGGCCGGCGCGCGCGGCGCCGCGCTCGCCGCACGCTCAGCCGTCAGCGACCACGCATAGAGTTACTGGGTGGCAGATCCGCAGTCCTACCGGCCAGCGCCCGGGTCCATCCCCGAGTCACCGGGCGTGTACCGGTTCCGGGATGCGCATGGCCGGGTCATCTACGTCGGAAAGGCGAAGAATCTCCGGCAGCGGCTGAATTCCTATTTCGCGGATTTCGCCAGCCTGCACCCCCGGACCCAGACCATGGTGCGCACCGCGGCCAAGGTCGACTGGACCGTGGTGGCCACCGAGGTCGAGGCGCTCCAGCTGGAGTACTCCTGGATCAAGGAGTTCGACCCCCGGTTCAACGTCCGGTACCGCGACGACAAGAGCTATCCCTACCTCGCCGTCACCATGGGCGAGGACTTCCCGCGGGTCATGGTCATGCGCGGCGCCAAGCGGCGCGGGGTTCGTTATTTCGGGCCTTACTCACACGCGTGGGCGATCCGGGAAACGGTCAACGCGCTGCTGCGGGTGTTCCCGGTCCGCACCTGCTCGGCCGGGGTGTTCAAGCGGGCCGGCCAGATCGGGCGGCCCTGCCTGCTCGGCTACATCGGCAAGTGCTCGGCCCCCTGCGTGGGCCGGGTCAGCGAGGCTGAGCACCGGCTGCTGGCCGAGGAATTCTGCGACTTCATGGCCGGCCAGACCGACCGGTTCATCCGCCGCCTGGAAGCCGAGATGCGCGAGGCCGCGCGGGCCGAGGAGTATGAGCGGGCCGCGCGCCTGCGCGACGACGTCAAGGCGCTGCAGCGGGCCCTGGAGAAGCAGACCGTGGTGCTGGGCGATGGCACCGACTGCGATGTCATCGCGCTGGCCGAGGACCAGCTGGAGGCGGCGGTCCAGGTCTTCTACGTGCGGGACGGGCGGGTCCGCGGGCAGCGCGGCTGGGTGGTGGACAAGGTCGAGGACGTGAGCACCGGGGAACTGGTCGAGCAGTTCCTGGGCCAGGTCTACAGCGACGACGCGGTGGCCGGCCCGGCGCCCGGTGCGCAGATCCCGGACGGCCCCGGGGGGTCGATGGGGCAGCGGGGCAACGCGCGCCCGGCCAGCCGGTCCGCGGCCATCCCGCGTGAGGTGCTGGTCCCCGAGCTCCCGCCGGACGCGCCGGCGGTCGAGGAGTGGCTCGCGGGCCGCCGCGGCGGCCCGGTCAGGCTCCGGGTGCCCCTGCGGGGCCATAAGAAGGCGCTGCTGGAGACCGTCGCCCGCAACGCCGCCGAGTCGCTGGCCCTGCACAAGACCCGCCGGGCCAGCGACCTGACCACCCGCAGCCGGGCCCTGCACGAGATCCAGGAGGCGCTCGGCCTGGACGAGGCCCCGCTGCGCATCGAGTGCTACGACGTGTCCAACCTGCAGGGCACGCATGTGGTCGCGTCCATGGTCGTGTTCGAGGACGGCCTGGCCCGCAAGTCGGAGTACCGGCGGTTCAGCATCCGCGGCGTCGACGGGACCGATGACGTCGCCGCGATCCACGAGGTGATCGCGCGCCGGTTCCGCCGCTACCTGGACGAGCGGGAAGCCACCGGCGAACTCGACCAGCTCGGCGACCCGGAGGTCTCCGCCGAGGCGGCGCGGCAGCGCAAGTTCGCCTACCCGCCGAACCTGGTCGTGATCGACGGGGGGCCGGCCCAGGTCGCGGCGGCGGCGCGGGCGCTGGAGGAGCTCGGCATCGAGGACGTCGCCGCCTGCGGCCTGGCCAAGCGGCTGGAGGAGGTCTGGCTGCCCGGCGACGACTCCCCGGTGATCCTGCCCCGCAGCAGCGAGGGCCTGTACCTGCTGCAGCGGGTCCGCGATGAGGCCCACCGCTTCGCCATCACGTACCACCGCGCAAAACGGTCAAAGGCGCTCGCGGTGAGCGAGCTTGACTCGGTCCCGGGACTAGGCCCGGCGCGGCGGGCTACGCTGCTACGGCACTTCGGCTCCGTGCGCAGGCTCGCCAGCGCCACCGAGCCCGAGATCGCCGGGCTTCCCGGCATCGGCCCGCGGGTGGCGAGCGCGGTGCTGGCCGCCCTGCGGCCGGGGGCGCCGGCGGAGCCGCCGCGGCGGGCCGCCGGCGGACGGCCCGCCGGAATCACCCGCGGGGGAGCTGCCGGCCGGCCAGCAGGGGAACAGCGCGCACAGTGGCACTGATATCGGGGGGCGCAGCGGCGATGGGTGACTCAGGCCCGGACATCGTGATCATTACCGGGATGTCCGGCGCGGGACGGAGCACGGCGGCCAAGTCCCTGGAGGACCTGGACTGGTTCGTGGCCGACAACCTGCCGCCCGGCCTGCTCCCGACCATGATCGAGCTGGCCCGCCGGGCCAAGGGCGCGGTGCCGAGGATCGCGGCCGTGATGGACGTGCGCAGCCGGGCGTTCTCCACCGACCTGCAGACGGCCATCGGGGAGCTGGCCTCGCGGGGCGTCCGGCCGCGGGTCGTGTTCCTGGAGGCCAGCGACGACACCCTGGTCCGCCGGTTCGAGAGCGTCCGCCGCCCGCACCCGCTGCAGGAGGACGGCCGGGTCGTGGAGGGCATCGCCGCGGAGCGGGAACTGCTCCGCGGCGTCCGGGAAGATGCCGACCTCGTGATCGACACCTCGGCGCTGAACGTGCACGAGCTGCGGGCCCGCATGCACGACGCGTTCAGCGCGGACGCCCCGGCCACGCTGCGGGTGAACGTGGTGTCGTTCGGCTACAAGTACGGGCTGCCCGTCGACGCCGACATCGTGGCCGACTGCCGGTTCCTGCCGAACCCCCGGTGGGTCCCTGAGCTGGCCCCGCTCACCGGGCGGGACGAGCCGGTCCGCGACTATGTGCTGAGCCGGCCCGGGGCCGCGGAATTCCTGGACTCCTACCTGGCCGCGCTGGGGGTGGTGCTGGCCGGCTACGAACGGGAGGGCAAGCGGTTCGTCACGCTCGCGATCGGGTGCACCGGCGGCAAGCACCGGAGCGTGGCGGTCGCCGAGGAGATCGCCGCCCAGCTGGGCGCCAAAGGCCCGGCCGTCCAGGTTGTCCACCGGGATCTGGGGCGCGAATGACGGCTGGCCCGGCTTCCCCCGGCTCGCCCAGCTCCGGCCCGCCTGGCCCCGGCGAGCCTGGCGCGGGCGTGGTTCCCTCCATCCGGCCGCTGAACCCCAAGGTCGCGGCGCTCGGCGGCGGCCACGGCCTGTTCGCCGCGCTGTCGGCGCTGCGCCGGGTGACCCGCCAGCTGAGCGCGATCGTGACCGTGGCCGACGACGGGGGCTCCAGCGGCAGGCTGCGCCGCCAGTACGGTGTCCTGCCGCCCGGTGACCTGCGGATGGCGCTCGCGGCGCTGTGCGGCGACGATGCCTGGGGCACCACCTGGAGCCGGGTCGTCCAGCACCGCTTCACCGGGGAGGCCGAGCTCGGCGGGCACGCGGTGGGCAACGTGCTGATCGTGGCGCTGTGGGAGCTGCTCGGCGACACGGTGCAGGGACTGGACTGGGTGGGCCGGCTGCTCGGCGCGTACGGCCGGGTGCTGCCCATGGCGTCGGTCCCCCTCGACCTCGTGGCCGAGGTGCAGGGCGCCGACCCGGAGCACCCGCTCGCGCTGAGCACGGTGCGCGGCCAGGTCGCCTGCGCATCCACCACGGGCCGCGTCCGCTCGGTGTCGCTGATCCCGGAGGACCCGCCGGCCTGCCCGGAGGCGGTCACCGCGATCCTGGACGCCGACTGGGTGGTGCTCGGGCCCGGGTCCTGGTTCACCAGCGTGCTGCCCCACCTGATGGTCCCCGAGCTGGCCCAGGCGCTGATCAGCACGCCGGCCCGGCGGATCGTGGCGCTGAACCTGGTCGCGCAGCCTGGCGAGACAGACGGGTTCTCCCCGCAGACTCACCTGGAGGTGCTGGCCGATCACGCGCCGCAGTTCAAGATTGACATCGTGCTCGCCGATCGCGGGGCCGCGGGGGGCGCGGCCGCCGAGCTGGAGAAGGCGGCGGGCTTGCTGGGCGGCCGGCTGGTGCTGGCCGACCTGGCGATGCGCGACGGGACACCGCGCCACGACCCGCGTCAGCTGGCCGGGGCGTTCGCAGAGATTTTCGAGGGGGAATGATGCCGATGGCGATGACCGGCCTGGTCAAAGACGAGCTCAGCCGCGTGACGGTGCTCAAGCCGTGCTGCCGCAAGGCGGAGGTGTCCGCACTGCTGCGGTTCGCCGGGGGACTGCACCTGGCCAGCGGGCGCATCGTGGTGGAGGCTGAGCTGGACACCGGCGTGGCCGCCCGGCGGCTGCGCAAGGACATCGCGGAGGTGTTCGGCCATTCCTCGGACCTGATCGTCCTGGCCCCCAGCGGCCTGCGCAAGGGCAACCGCTACGTGGTCCGGGTGCGCAAGGACGGGGACAGCCTGGCCCGGCAGACGGGCCTGGTGGACAACTACGGCCGGCCGGTCCGGGGGCTGCCCCGGCAGGTCGTGTCGGGCACCACGTGCGACTGCGAGGCCGCCTGGCGCGGCGCGTTCCTGGCCCACGGCTCGCTGACCGGCCCGGGCCGGTCGATGTCCCTGGAGATCACCTGCCCGGGCCCCGAAGCGGCCCTGGCCCTGGTGGGCGCGGCCCGGCGCCTGAAGATCCACGCCAAGGCCCGCGAGGTGCGCGGGGTGGACCGGGTCGTGGTCCGGGACGGCGATGCGATCAGCGCGCTGCTGACCAGGCTCGGTGCCCACGACAGCGTGCTGGCCTGGGAGGAGCGGCGGATGCGCCGCGAGGTCCGGGCCACCGCCAACCGGCTGGCCAACTTCGACGACGCGAACCTGCGGCGCAGCGCGCGGGCCGCGGTCGCGGCCGGCGCCCGGGTGGAGCGGGCGCTGGAGATCCTGGGCAGCGAGGCCCCCGAGCACCTGACCGTCGCGGGCAGGCTGCGCATCGAGCACCGGCAGGCCAGCCTGGAGGAGCTGGGCCAGCTGGCCTCGCCGCCGCTGACCAAGGACGCAATCGCCGGGCGGATCCGGCGGCTGCTGGCCATGGCGGATAAGAAGGCCCGCGATCTCGGTGTTCCCGACACCGAGTCCAGCCTGACCCCGGAGATGATGACGCAGTAACGCCAGAAGTTCACGGGCGGGGGAGGGCTGGCTCCCTGTCGGGTCATCCCGTGTTCACGGCGGGGCGGAACCGTGGCCGCATGGATGACTCCCGGTGCGCTGCCACGCAAACCCAGGACCATGCTGATGCCGGGCTGGGGGGCGGCATGCCGCTCGCGGCCCGCCAAACGCCGCGGGCGGATGCCGCGCCCCCAGCTGGGCAGGGTTCTGGCCTGTCACGGCGTGAGGTCCTCGTCGGTGCCGGCGGCACGGGTCTGCTGGCGGTGGGCGCGGGAGTCCTGCGTGTCCCGGCTGCCTCGGCTGCCGCGCGTGACGTCCCGGCTGGGGATGGGACGCCGGAGCAGGTGCATCTGACCTGGGGAAATGATCCGGCGACCAGTGTGGTGGTGTCGTGGGCGTCACCGGGGCGGGCGGTACGGCCGCGGGTGCTGCTCGACCGGGGTGCGGGTGGGCGGGAGGTGGTCCCGGCGCACTCACGCACCTATATCGACGGCCTCAACGGGGAGACCGTGTGGACCTACCATGCGGTGCTCACGGGACTGCGGCCGGATACTGGCTATTCGTACGTGGTCACGGCGGACAATCTCCGCAACGGCGCCGCGCCGGTGCAGGGATCGGTCCGCACGGCGCCCGCGGGGCGGGTGCCCTTCCGGTTCACCAGCTTCGGGGACCTGGCCACGCCCAACACGCAGTGGGTGCTGTCGTACGGGCAGAGCGCCTACGCGGTGCAGGCGGTCGAGTCGTTCAGGCCCCTGTTCCACCTGCTCAACGGGGACCTGTGCTACGCCGACCTGAACCCGGGCGTGCAGCCCGGGGTGTGGCGGGACTTCGGGAACAACAACCAGGCCTCCGCAGCCTTCCGGCCCTGGATGCCGTGCCCCGGCAACCACGAGATCGAGTTCGGCAACGGACCGCAGGGCCTCACCTCGTACCTGACCCGGTACCTGCTGCCAGACAACGGGGTGCCCGGGTTCCGCGGCCACTGGTACTCGTTCCAGGTGGGGTCGGCCCTGTTCGTCTCCCTCGACGCCGACGACGTCGTTTACCAGGACGCGGGCCCGCTGGTGTCCGGGCCGGCCCCGCTCATCCCGGCGCCCAGCACCGGCAACCCGGCCATCGTGCCCGGCACATCGTTCTACATCCGCGGCTACAGCGGGGGAACGCAGACCGCGTGGCTGCGCCGGACCCTGGCCGCGGCCCGTGCCGACCGCTCGGTGGACTGGATCATCATCCAGATGCACCAGGACGCCGCGTCCTCGTCGGCCACCGGCAACGGGTCCGACCTCGGCATCCGCGAGGAATGGCTGCCGCTGTTCGACGCGTACCAGGTCGACCTGGTGCTGTGCGGCCACGATCACGACTACGAGCGGTCCTACCCGGTCCGCGGCCACGACAGCATGGCCGGCCGGGAGGTAACCACGGGCGCCCCGGTCCAGACCCGGCGGCCGCACCCGGTCACGACCACGCCCGCGGACCGCTTCGACACGTCCGCCGGCACCGTCCACCTGATCCTGGGCGGCGGCGGTACCAGCGCGCCGCTCGACGGCTACGGCGTGGACACCGCGGATGGCCTGCGCCAGGCCAAGGTGTTCACGAAGGCGAACCGGCCCGCCCCCGGGGCGGCCGCCGGGACCTGGGCCCGGGCTGCGGCCGACGCGGTCGAGGACGCCACCTGGTCGGCGATGCGCGACCCCGCCACCGGGTACGGGGTCGCGGTCTTCGACCTCGACCCCGGCGAGCCGGGCGGTGAGACCTCGATCACGGTCACGTACTACCACGCCGCCGGTGCGGACCCGGCCAACCCGGACACCGGTGCAGCCGGGGCGCCGAACCCGGAGTACACGCCGTTCGAGACGTTCACGCTGTCCCGTCCGCGCCCGGACGGGCGGGGCGCGCACGGCCAGGATGCGGTGACCAGGACAGCCGGTCACGCTGGGTGAGCCCAGCCTGTCCATGGCCGTCCGGCTAGGCCCGCGCGGGGCCCGTCGTCCGATAGGGTCGAAGCCGGGAAGGCAGGCGCACCGCTGGGTTCGGGCCAGCGCATGAGCCGGGACGAGAGCTAAGGGATGAGGAGAGGCGCAGCCGTGACTATCCGCGTGGGCATCAACGGATTCGGCCGCATCGGGCGGAACTACTGGCGAGCCGTGCACGCCGCATCAAGCGCGGGGCAGGGCGGCGCCGGGACTATCGAGATCGTGGCCGCGAACGACCTGACCGACACCGCCACCCTGGCGCACCTGCTGAAGTACGACACGGTGCTGGGCACTCTCGCGCAGGACGTGAGCGTGGAGGGTGACTCGATCAGGATCGGGGACAGCAAGCTCACCGTGCTCGCCGAGCGGGATCCGGCCGCGCTGCCCTGGCGGGACCTCGGGGTGGACGTGGTGATCGAGTCCACCGGGCGGTTCACCAAGGCCGGGGACGCGCGCAAGCATCTCGGCGCGGGCGCCAAGAAGGTGATCATCTCCGCGCCCGCCTCCGACGAGGACATCACGATCGTGATGGGGGTGAACGACAGCGCCTACGACGCCGCCCAGCACGACATCATCTCGAACGCCTCCTGCACCACGAACTGCGTGGCCCCGATGGCCAAGGTGCTCAACGACAGCTTCGGTGTCGTCAAGGGCCTGATGACGACCATCCACGCCTACACCAACGACCAGGTCATCCTGGACTTCCCGCACAAGGACCTGCGCCGGGCCCGGGCCGCGGCGCAGAACATCATCCCGACCAGCAGCGGCGCGGCCAAGGCCACCGCGCTGGTCCTGCCGGAGCTGAAAGGCAAGTTCGACGGGATGGCCATGCGGGTCCCGGTGCCGGACGGGTCCGTGACCGACCTGGTCGTCCAGCTGAGCCGTGAGGTCACCAAGGACGAGGTCAACGCGGCGTTCAAGGCGGCGTCCGAGGGCGAGCTCAAGGGCTACCTGCACTACACCGCGGACAAGATCGTGTCCTCGGACATCGTCGGCACGCCCTGGTCGTGCACCTTCGACTCGTCGCTGACGATGACCTTCGGTGACCAGGTCAAGATCATCGGCTGGTACGACAACGAGTGGGGCTACTCCAACCGCCTCGCCGACCTCACGGCGCTCGTCGGCGCGCAGCTGCGATGAAACGCATCGACGACCTCGACGTGGCCGGGCAGGTTGTCCTGCTCCGGTCCGACCTGAACGTCCCGCTCGACGGCGACGTGATCACCGATGACGGCCGGATCCAGGCCAGCCTGCCCACGATCAGGAAGCTGACCGGCCGCGGGGCGCGCGTAGTCATCTGCGCTCACCTGGGCCGGCCCAAGGGGGACGGGTACGCCGCCCGGGCCGCCGGCGGCCCCTCCCTGCGGCCGGTGGCCGCCCGGCTCAGCGAGCTGCTGGGCCAGCCCGTCCCGCTGGCCGCGGACGTGGCCGGGGAGTCAGCCGCGGCCCTGGCCGCCGGGCTGGGCGACGGCGACGTCGGCCTGCTGGAGAACGTCCGGTTCGAGCCGGCCGAGACCAGCAAGGACGACGCCGAGCGGGCCGGGCTCGCGGCCCGGCTCGCCGCGCTGGCCACCTGCTATGTCGGCGACGGCTTCGGCGCCCTGCACCGCAAGCACGCCAGCGTGTATGACGTGCCCGCGCTGCTCCCGCACGCCGCCGGGGAACTGGTGATCGCCGAGATCGCGGTGCTCCGCCAGCTCACCTCCGATCCGCCGCGGCCGTACGTGGTGGTACTCGGCGGCGCCAAGCCGTCGGACAAGCTCGCGGTCATCGGGAACCTGCTCAGCCGGGCCGACCGGCTCATCATCTGCGGGGGCATGTCCTACACGTTCCTCGCGGCCCAGGGCTACGAGGTAGGCAAGTCCCTGCTGGAAGCCGACCAGATCCCCCAGGTCAGGGAGGTGCTGGCCGAAGCGTCACGGCGGGGGGTGGAGGTCGTCCTGCCGGTGGACCTGGTGGCGGCCGACCGGTTCGCCCCGGATGCCGACTACCGGGTGGTCCCGGTCAGCGATTTCCCCGCCGACCGGGAGAGCCTCGACATGGGCCCGCAGACCCGGGCCCTGTTCGCCCAGAAGCTCTCCGACGCCAAGACGGTGTTCTGGAACGGCCCCGCCGGCGTGTTCGAGTTCCCGGCCTTCGCCGCCGGGACCCGGGCCGTGGCCGAGGCGATCAGCCGGGTCAGCGGGCTGACCGTGGTCGGCGGCGGCGACTCCGCGGCCGCCGTCCGCCAGCTGGGCTTCCCCGCGGATGCGTTCACGCACATCTCCACCGGTGGCGGGGCGAGCCTGGAGTACCTGGAAGGCCGGACACTGCCCGGGCTCAGCGCGCTCGAGGCGGACGGATGACCGGCGGATCGCCGGCCCGCAAGCCCCTGATCGCCGGCAACTGGAAGATGAACAACACGCACTTCGAGGGGCTGACGCTGGTCCAGAAGCTCGCCTTCACGCTCACCGACGCCGACTACGACGCCGCCGACGTGGTGGTGCTGCCGCCGTTCACCGCGCTGCGCAGCGTGCAGACCCTGGTGGCGGGGGACAAGCTGCGGATCGGCTACGGGGCCCAGGACCTGTCCCCGCACGACAAGGGCGCCTACACCGGTGACGTGTCCGGGCTGATGCTGGCCAAGCTGGGCTGCAGCTGCGTGCTGGCCGGTCATTCCGAGCGCCGCCAGTACCATGACGAGGGCGACGCGCTGGTCAACGCCAAGGTGAAGGCGGGGCTGCGCGCCGGGATGACCCCGATCCTGTGCGTTGGCGAGCACCTGGAGGTCCGGCGGGCCGGCGGCCAGCTTGGCCACTGCACCGGCCAGCTCGACGGCGGGCTCGCCGGCCTCTCACCGGAGCAGGTGGCGGGCCTGGTGGTAGCCTACGAGCCGGTCTGGGCCATCGGGACCGGGGAGGTGGCGTCGCCCGCGGACGCGCAGGAGGTCTGCGGGGCGATCCGCGGGCGTGTTTCCTCCCGTCACGGCGCCGAGGCAGCCGCCAGTGTGCGTATCCTGTATGGCGGGTCGGTGAAGGCCGACAACATCGCTGCAATCATGACGCAGCCTGACATTGACGGTGCACTGGTCGGCGGCGCGAGCCTGGATGCCGGGGAGTTCGCCGCAATATGCCGGTACCGAAAGCTAGCAGTCAACGCCTGACCAGCGGCAACCGTCCAGCGCGTACGCTGGTAACGATACGCAGGTCGCGGCAGGCACCCGGAGGGACGAGACAGGGCAGTGGTCATCGCAATCTCGGTCGTCCTCATCATCACCAGCCTGCTGATGATCCTGCTCGTGCTGCTGCACAAGGGCAAGGGCGGCGGCCTGTCGGACCTATTCGGTGGCGGGGTCTCCTCTACGCTGGGATCATCGTCCGTAGTTGAGCGGAACCTGGACCGCCTCACGATTTTCACTGGCATCCTGTGGTTCCTGTGCATCATCGGGCTGGATCTTCTGCTGAACCACTGACGCGGGCACCCGGGGGTCGCCGGGCGGGCCAAGAGCGGACGTAGCAAGGGGTGAGCTGTGAGTAGTGGCAACGCGATCAGGGGAAGCCGGGTCGGGGCCGGCCCGATGGGCGAAGCGGAGCGTGGTGAGGCGGCGCCCAGGATCAGGATCTCCTTCTGGTGCTCGAACAAGCACGAGACCCGGCCCAGCTTCGCCTCTGACGCCGCGGTGCCCGAGACCTGGGACTGCCCCCGCTGCGGGTTTCCGGCCGGGCGCGACGAGAACAACCCGCCTGGGCCACCGCACAGCGAGCCCTACAAGACCCACCTGGCGTACGTGAAGGAACGGCGCACGGATACGGACGGCGCCGCGATCCTGCGCGAGGCGCTGGACCGGCTCCGCAGGAACGCCTGACGCTCACCCGACGCCCTGGCCGCCGGTGACCGGCGCGCCAGGGCGTCAGTGCGTCAGCGTGTCAGTGCGCGAACGACTGCCGCTTGCCCGGCGGGGCCAGCGGCACGTGACTGCGCGGGTGCGCGGACAGGATCCGGACGTGCCGCTGGATGTCGCTGAACAGCAGGTCGGCGAGATCCTTGCTGAACCCGTTGCGGACCACGATCCGGAGCACCGAGACGTGCTCCAGGTTGGCGGGGAACGTGTAGGCGGGCACCAGCCAGCCACGGGTCCGCAGCCGCTCGGACAGGTCGAAGACGGTGAAGCCCGCCGAGTCGTCACGGATCCGGAACGCGAAGACCGGCAGGTCGCTGCCGTCGGACAGGAGCTCGAACGGCTCCATCGCGGCGATCTTGCCGGACAGGCGCATGGCCACGTCCTGGCAGGCCTGCTGGATCCGCTGGTAGCCCTCGAAGCCCAGGCGCAGGAAGTTGTAGTACTGGGCGGCGACGTTGGCTCCCGACCGGGAGAAGTTCAGCGCGAACGTGGGCATCTCCCCGCCCAGGTAGTTCACCCGGAAGACCAGGTCCTCGGGCAGCGCGTCGGGGGCACGCCAGACCACCCAGCCCACGCCCGGGTAGACCAGCCCGTACTTGTGCCCCGACGTGTTGATCGAGGCCACCCGGGGGAGCCGGAAATCCCAGGTCAGGTCGGGCTGGATGAACGGCGCCACGAAACCACCCGAGGCGGCGTCCACGTGGATCGGGACATCGGGGCCGCCGCTGGCCGCGAGCCGGTCCAGGTCGGCGCTGATCTCGCCGACCGGCTCGTAGCTCCCGTCCATGGTGGAGCCCAGGATCGCCACCACCCCGATCGTGTTCTCGTCGCACTGCGCGGCGGCCTGGGCGCCGCGCAGGTGCAGCCGGTCCGCCTCCATCGGCACCAGCCTCGGCTCCACCTCCCAGTAGCGGCAGAACTTCTCCCAGCAGACCTGGACGTTCGAGCCCATGACCAGGTTGGGCCGGGTAGCGTCGGCGCCGGCCGCGCGGCGGCGGGCCCGCCAGCGCCACAGCAGTGCCATCCCCCCGAGCATGCAGGCCTCGCTGGAGCCGGTGGTGGAGCAGCCGGTCGCCGCCCCGTGCTCCGGCGCATGCCAGAGGCTGGCCAGGATGTTCACGCACCGCGCTTCCAGCTCCGCGGTCTGCGGGTACTCGTCTTTGTCGATCATGTTCTTGCTGAGGCATTCGGTCATCAGCTGCGTCGCCTGCGGCTCCATCCACGTGGTCACGAACGTGGCCAGGTTGAGCCGGGCGTTGCCGTCCAGGGTCAGCTCGTCCCGCACGGCCTGGAGCGCCGTGTCGGGCAGCAGCCCATGCCGCGCGAGCCGGTGCCGGGGCACCGAGAAGTGCAGTTCGCGGACGTAGACCGGGTTGATCTCGACCTCGTCCTGCTGCTCGACTTGCCTGTGCAGTGCCATGCGGCTCCCTCGCTCGCCCGGTCGTCGCCGCTGGGGCGGCCTGCTGCGGGCCCGGCGGCTGCGGCCCAGGCTATCTGCGCGGGCGCGGCCCGGGCTGCCCATCGGCCGGGTCGGCTCCCGGCTGACCTGGCCGGATGATCCCGGCTGGCCTGGCCCGTTGATGTGGCCGGCCGCGCGGGCCCGCGTCCGGCCAGGCAGGATGGGGTCATGCAGCTTCCCGTTAACCCGCCGGTCGCGCCGATGCTGGCCCGGCCGGTACCGCAGATACCCGAGGGCCCGTTCAGCTTCGAGCCCAAGTGGGATGGCTTCCGGTCGGTCGTCTTCCTCGACCGCGGCGAGGTGGAGATCGGCAGCCGCAACGAGCGCCCGATGACCCGGTACTTCCCGGAAGTGGCCGAGGCCCTCATCGCCAACCTGCCGTCCCGGTGCGTGGTGGACGGGGAGATCGTGATCCCTGACGCGTCCGGCCGCACACTGGACTTCGAGGCCCTGCTCCAGCGGATCCACCCGGCGGCCAGCCGCGTCACCCTCCTCGCCGGGCAGACCCCGGCGCACTTCGTCGCGTTCGACCTCCTGGCGCTGGACGACACCGATCTGTGCGGGCGGCCGTTCGCGGAGCGCCGGGCCGCCCTGGAGCAGGCCCTGGCCGGGGCCCGTGCCCCGGTGCACCTGACCCCCGCGACCACCGACCGCGGGCTGGCCGGGCAGTGGTTCGAGCAGTTCGAGGGGGCCGGGCTGGACGGGCTGATCGCCAAGCCGCTGGACGGCACGTACCAGCCGGACAAGCGGGTCATGTTCAAGATCAAGCATGAGCGCACCGCCGACTGCGTCGTCGCCGGGTACCGCCCGCACAAGAGCAGCCCCGAAGCGGTCGGCTCGCTGCTCCTCGGCCTGTACACCGACGCCGGCGACCTGGCCAGCGTGGGCGTGGTCGGCGCCTTCCCGATGGCCCGCCGCCGCGAGCTCTTCACTGAGCTGCAGCCCCTGGTCACCACGTTCGATGGTCATCCGTGGCGCTGGGGCGGTGCGGAACAGGCCGGGGCTGCCCCGGCGGCACGCAACCCGCGGTCCTCGGAGACGAGCCGCTGGAACGCCGGGAAGGACCTGTCTTTCGTGCCGCTGCGGCCAGAGCGGGTGGTGGAGGTCCGTTACGACCACATGGAGGGCCGCCGGTTCCGGCACACCACCCAGTTCGTCCGCTGGCGCCCGGACCGCGAGCCCCGCTCCTGCACGTACGGCCAGCTGGAGGAGCCGGTCAAGTACGACCTCGGCGAGATCCTGCGCGGCGCGGCCGGGTGACTCCGGCAGGCTGGCTCCTGGCGGGCTGGCTCCCGGCAGGCTGAGTCCGGGCGGGCGGGGGACCGGCCACGTGAGCGTTTCGTTGCGGAGAATTTATCCGGGCCGTCCGCCGGGCTGCGCCTGCGGGCCGGCCCGCAGGTAACGGCACAGGAGGTAGTCCCCGTCGGCCAGGACGTGAGCGAGCGCCAGGCGGCCTGGCCGCGCGGGGCCGGGCCCGCCGGGGGCCAGTGCCGGGCCCTGGATGATCCGGCCGGCGGGACCCCCGGCCAGGACGGGGCTGATGGTCACGCACAGCTCATCGATCAGGCCTGCCACCGCGAGCTGGCCCAGCAGGTGCGGGCCGCCTTCGGCGAGCACCTCCCGGTAGCCCAGTCCGGCCAGCACGCTGACCGCGGCCGCGGCGGTCACCTCATGCTCGCCGCCGGTGATCACGTCGGCGTGCCGGGCCACCTCCGCCCGGCGGGCGGCGGGCGCGGACTCCGCGGTGATCACGATGGTGCGGGCCCCGGCCGGTGCCTCCGCCAGCAGCGGGCCCGCCGGGTCGAGGTCCAGCCGCCCGCTCAGCACGGCGATCGGCGGCGTGGCCGGGCGCCCCGCGCGCAGCCCCGCCCAGCGCTGCGCCACCCGGGCCGGGCGGTATGCCTCCGCCCGGGCCGTGCCCGCGCCGACCAGGATCACCCCGGCCAGCGCCCGGAGCAGGCCGAAGACCTCGCGGTCAGCGGGGCCGCCCAGGCCGCCGGACAGGCCGTCCACCGCTGCGGCACCATCCGCGCTCTCGATCATGCTGGCCCGGACCCAGGGCCAGCCCGGCCGGCGCTGCCCACGCCGGCCCGGGCCGGGTACGCGTAGAGCCCGGGCAGGTCCGGCGGCCCGTCCCCGGCCGGGCCGGGGTAGATCAGCCGCACGGGGCCAGCCCCGCGGGAGGGTCAGCCGTCACGCGCGGACTCGCCGGTGCGGCGCAGCACGATCATGGCGCGGCCGGCGAGCATCACCGTCGATCCGGCCCGGTGCTCCGGGGGTGACACCTGGGCCGCGACCGCTGCCTCGGATCCGGGCAGGGCCGGGTGCGGCAGCCCGCTACCGGAGATCGCGGCCGGCCGGCCGCCCTCAGAATGGGCGGCGCCCGTGTCCAGCACGACCTCCCAGATGTGCCCGAAATGCTCGGCGGGCAGGGTGAACCGGGCCGGCTGGCTGTCCGCGCTGAACAGCAGCAAGAACGTTTCATCCCGGACCCGCTCACCCCGGGGGTCCGGCTCGGTGATGGCGTCACCGTTCAGGAAGACGCCCATGGCCTTCGCGTAGCCGGTCTTCCAGTCCGCGTCCGTCATCTCCCGGCCCGCCGGCGTGAACCAGGCGATGTCCCCGGGCCGGTCCATGGCGCCGTCCCCGGGCCCGGTGAAGAAGCGGCGCCGGCGGAACACCGGGTGGTTGCGGCGCAGTTCGGCGACCCCGCGGGCGAACTCCAGCAGGCTGGTATCGTCCCCGGTCATGTCCCAGTCCACCCAGGACGTCTCGTTGTCCTGGCAGTAGGCGTTGTTGTTGCCGCGCTGGGTCCGGCCCATCTCATCCCCGGCCAGCAGCATCGGGACGCCCTGCGAGCACAGCAGCGTGGCCAGGAAGTTCAGCCGCTGGCGGGCCCTCAGCTCGTGCACCGCCGGGTCGCTGGTCGGGCCCTCGGCGCCGCAGTTCCACGAGCGGTTGTCGTTGGTGCCGTCCTCGCCGTCCTCGCCGTTCGCGTCGTTGTGCTTGCGGTTATAGGACACCAGGTCGGTCAGGGTGAACCCGTCGTGGCAGGTGACGAAGTTGATGGAGGCCACGGGCCGGCGGCCGCTGGTCTCGTACAGGTCGCTCGAGCCCGTCAGCCGGGAGGCGAACTCGGCCAGCGTGTAGGGCTGGCCGCGCCAGAAGTCCCGGACGGTGTCGCGGTACTTGCCGTTCCACTCGCTCCACAGCGGCGGGAAGTTGCCGACCTGGTAGCCGCCCTCACCCACGTCCCAGGGTTCGGCGATGAGCTTGACCTGCGACACCACCGGATCCTGCTGGACCAGGTCGAAGAAGGCCGACAGCCGGTCCACGTCGTGCAGTTCGCGGGCCAGCGCGGAGGCCAGGTCGAACCGGAACCCGTCCACGTGCATGTCCAGGATCCAGTACCGCAGCGAGTCCAGGATCAGCTGCAGCGCGTGCGGGTGCCGGACGTTCAGGCTGTTGCCGCAGCCCGTGTAGTCCACGTAGTAGCGCGGGTCGTCGTCGCGGAGCCGGTAGTAGGCGGCGTTGTCGATGCCGCGGAAGGACAGCGTCGGCCCCCGGTGGTCGGACTCGGCGGTGTGGTTGTACACGACGTCGAGGATCACCTCGATCCCGGCCGCGTGCAGCGCCTTGACCATCGCCTTGAACTCACCCACCTGGCCGCCGCGCTGCTGCGACGACGAGTACGCCTTGTGCGGGGCGAGGAACCCGATCGTGTTGTAACCCCAGTAGTTGGTCAGCCCCCGGGCCTGCAGGTTGTGCTCGGGCTGGAACTGGTGCACCGGCATCAGCTCCACCGCGGTGACCCCGAGCCGGCTCAGGTGCTCGATGACCGCGGGGTGGGCCAGGCCCGCGTAGGTGCCGCGCTGGCCGGCGGGGACGTCGGGGTGCCGCAGGGTCAGGCCGCGGACGTGCGCCTCATAGATGACGGTCTCGTGGTAGGGGATCCGGGGAGCCCGGTCGTCCCCCCAGTCGAAGAACGGGTTGATGACCACATTCGCCGGCATGTACGGCGCGCTGTCCATGGTGTTCAGCGCGGACGGGTCGCTGAAGCGGTAGCTGAACACCGCCTCGTTCCAGCGGACGTCACCGCTGATGGCCTTGCCGTACGGGTCGAGCAGCAGCTTGGCCGGGTTGCAGCGGTGCCCGCGGGCCGGGTCGTAGGGGCCGTGCACCCGGTAGCCGTACCGCTGGCCCGGCGCCACATCAGGCAGGTAGCCGTGCCAGACGAAGGCGTCGATCTCGGTCAGCGCGATGCGCGTCTCGTTGAGCGGGGCAGGCTCGTCGCCGTTGAGCAGGCACAGCTCTACCTGCTCGGCAGCCTCGGAGAACAGCGCGAAGTTCGTCCCCGTGCCATCCCACGTTGCTCCGAGCGGATAGGGAGCTCCTGGCCAAACGCGCACCAGCCGACCTTACCCGCGTGCCGGCGTAGCCCGGCCCAGGACGCCGCCGGTGGCCAGTCCGTCCGGGAGTGTCCCGAAGGGGATCCCGGGCCCGGACAGATCCCCCGGCGCGAGCCGGGAAGCGCAGAATGCGTCCGCGACGGCGGCCGGGGCGTGCCGGACCAGCAGCGCCGCCTGCAGGGTGACGGTGATCGCGCCCGCCAGGCGGCGCGCCGCGACCTGCGCCCCGGCCCCGGGCCGGGTGGCCAGGTCCCGCAGCGACCGGCCCAGCCCGCGGACTGCCGCGTCCAGCCTGGCGTCCCCGCCCGCGGCCAGAGCCAGCTCGGCCGCCAGGGCGTCAGCCGCCCCCTCCTGCCTCTGGAGGGCGCGGAGGAGGTCCAGGGCGGTCACGTTGCCGGAGCCCTCCCAGATCGAGTTCAGCGGCGCCTCGCGGTACAGCCGGGGCATCCCGGACTCCTCCACATAGCCGTTGCCGCCCAGGCACTCCAGTGCCTCGGCGGCGTGCAGCGGCGCGCGCTTGCAGATCCAGTGCTTGGCGGCGGGCAGCGCGACCCGGAGCAGGGCTGCTTCCGCCGCGTCCCCGCAGGCCGCCCGGTCGGCCGCGCCCGCCAGGCGCAGCGCCAGCGTCGTCGCCGCCTCGGATTCCAGCACGAGGTCGGCCAGCACGGCGGCCATCAGCGGCTGGGAGATCAGGCTGGCCCCGAACGCCCGCCGGTACGTGGCATGGTGGACGGCCGTGACGCAGCCCAGCCGCATCCCCGCCGCGCTGCCCAGCACGCAGTCCAGCCGGGTCGCGCTGACCATCTCGATGATGGTGGGCACGCCCCGGCCGGCCTCGCCCACCTGCCAGGCCAGCGCCGCGTCGAACTCCACCTCGGCCGACGCGTTCGACCGGTTGCCGAGTTTGTCCTTGAGGCGCTGCAGCGCGATGGCGTTGCGGGTCCCGTCGGGCCGCACCCGGGGGAGAAGGAAGCAGGTCAGCCCGGCCGGGGCCTGGGCCAGGACCAGGAAGACGTCGCTCATGGGCGCGGAGCAGAACCACTTGTGGCCGGTGAGCAGGTGGGCGCCGGGCCCGTCCGCGGGCACCGGCTCCGCCCGGGTCGTGTTCGCGCGAACATCCGAGCCGCCCTGCTTCTCGGTCATGGCCATGCCGGCCAGCAGGCCCGCCTTGCCCTCGGGTGGCCGCAGCCCGGGATCGTAGGTGCGGGCGGTGAGCAGCGGCGCGAACCGGCCTGCCAGGTCCGGCGCATGGCGCAGCGGCGGAACTGCCGCGTAGGTCATCGAGACCGGGCAGCCGTGCCCCGCCTCGGCCTGCGACCAGACCAGGAATCTGGCCGCCCGGGCGGCGTGGGCACCGGGGGAGTCGTCCGCCCAGGGCGCGGCGTGCAGCCCGTGGCCGACCGCGGTGCCCAGCAGGACATGCCAGGAGGGATGGAACTCGACCTCATCGATCCGGTGGCCCCGCGCGTCATGGGTACGCAGCACCGGCGGATGCTCGTTGGCCAGCCGGGCATGCTCGGCGGTCTCCGCGGAGCCCGCCAGCGTGCCAAGCTCGTGCAGGCTGGCCCCCGCCCAGCCCGCGCCCTCGCGGGCGGCCGCCGCCAGCAGCGCCGGGTCGTCTGCGACGTCGTAGCCGGCCAGCGGCGGGACCTGGTTCAGCACATCGTGGGTGAGATGCGGCCCGGTGGCGGTCTGCCCCGTGGTGGCCTGCCCGGTGGCGGTCTGCCCCGGGGTGGTTTGCACAGACGTCATGGTGTGACACTACTGTGCTTGACACCACGCGGAAAGCCGCCCCGATCGGGCCGTTTACCGTGCGTAAACCCGCGGGCCGCCGTGCTGGCCGGAGGCCGTTTCCTGGCCCTGCCCGCCCGCGGCCGCCTCCTGGTAACGGTCGAGCAGGACGTCGGCGACCTCATCCGCCGCCCCCAGCGGCGCCGAGACGGCGGACGCCCCGGCGGCCAGGGCGCAGGTGCGGATGCGGTCGGCGAACAGCCCGGGCGCGAGCAGGTAGCTGGCCACCACGACGCGGCGCGCGCCGCCCCGCAGCAGCCCCGCCACGGCCTCGGCGGGGGCCGGCGCGGCGGCGGACGCGTAGGCGGGCCGGACCGCGAGCCAGCCGCGGGCGGCCTGCCAGCCCGCCGCGATCCGGGCGATCGAGGCGTTGGCCGCCGGATCGCTCGTGCCCGCCGAGGCGAGCACCACAGCCGTCCGGGCCGGGTCGCGGCCGGGATCGTGGCCCGCCTCGGCGAGACGCCGTTCCAGCGCGCTCACCAGCCCCGCGTGCGGGCCCAGCGGCCTGCCGTAGCGGATCCGGAGCCCGGGCAGGCCGGCCGTGGCCCGGGTGAGCAGTTCCGGGATATCCGTCCCGCTGTGGTACGCCGCGGTGAGCAGCAACGGGAGCACCACCACGTCACGTTCCCCGTCACCGCCGGCGCCGGCGAGGGCGGTGAGTACCTGCAGCGGGGCAGGCGGGGCATGCCCGAGGAACGCCCCGCGGACCTCGAGCCCGGCCAGCCCGCGCGCGCTGGCCCGGGCCCGGGCCAGCGCCAGCAATCCGGCGACCGCCGCCCCGGCGCGGGGGTCCCTGCTGCCGTGCGCGATGGCGACCAGGGACGGGCTCAGGTGTGGATCCCGCATTCGGTCTTGCCCGTCCCGGTCCACCGCCCGCTGCGCGGGTCCGCGCCCGGGGCCACCTTCATCGTGCAGGTGGAGCAGCCGATGGAGGGATACCCGTCGTATACCAGCGGATTCACGAGCACGCCGTTCTCGGCGATGTAGGCGTCCACCTGCTCCTGGGTCCAGGCCACGATCGGGTTGACCTTCACCATCTGCCGCCTGGCGTCCCACTGGACGGCCTTGGTGTCGCTGCGGGCGTTGGTCTCGCCGCGCCGCACGCCGGTGATCCACGCGTCGAACGGGTCGAGAGCCCGCTCCAGCGGCACGACCTTGCGGAAATAGCAGCAGAGGTCAGGGTTGCGCCCGTACAGCCGGGGGCCGAGCTCGGCGTCCTGCTCGGCCACCGTCCGGGTCGGGGTCACGTTGACGACGTTGACCGGGTAGACGGCGGACACCGCGTCCCGGGTGCCGATGGTTTCCGGGAAGTGATATCCGGTGTCCAGGAAGATCACATCCAGCCCGCTCTTGACCTGCGAGGCGAGATGGATGATCACCGCGTCGGTCATGGACGACGTGATGCAGATCCGGGACCCGAACGTGTCCACCGCCCAGCGGATGATCTCTTCCGCGGGCGCGTCGGCGAGTTCCTCCGCCGCCTGGGCTGCGAGCCTCTCCATGCGGATTGGTTCCTCCCGAGCTACAGGATCGGAGACTTCAGGGACTGCCTGGCCTGGATCGTTACGTTTTGTCGCACCGGTGCTCACAGGATGACTCCTGTTCCAGCAAAGCGTAGCTGGAAGGACCGGATACAGCTGCGACACCGCCAGCCGCCGTCCTGTTCGTGCGGCTCTAGGTCTTCTTCACCACAATAGGGGCAATAAAACGGAATAGCCCGTTCTGTCCCAGAAGCATGGGCTGTCACGCAAAGTCCTCCTCGCTCGCCCGGCTGGCCCACGTGGCGAAGGTCTCGCCCGCGTCCCGGCCCTCCTGGAAGCGCCTCAGGACCCGCTCCAGGTAGTCGGGGAGGTCCTCTGCGGTGGTCTTCAGGCCCCTGATCTTGCGGCCGAAGCCCGAGTTCTCCCCGTCGCCCCCGGCCAGGGTGCCGCCCAGGTGGATCTGGAAGCCCTCAGCCTGGCGCCCGTCGGGCCCGGTGACCAGGGAGCCCTTGAGGCCGATGTCGGCGGTCTGGATCCGGGCGCACGAGTTCGGGCACCCGTTCACGTTGATCGTCACCGGCTCCGTGAAGCCGGGCAGGCGGCGCTCGAGCTCGGCGATGGCCTGGGTGGCCCGCGCCTTGGTCTCCACGATCGCCAGCTTGCAGAACTCTATGCCGGTGCAGGCCATCGTGTGCTGCCGGAACACGCTCGGCGTGGCGGGCAGATCCGCCGCGTCGAGTTCCGCGGTGAGCGCGGCCACCCTGTCGCCAGGCACGTCGAGGATGACCATCTTCTGCTCGGTGGTGGTCCGGACCCGGCCGCTGCCGTACCGGGCGGCCAGATCGGCGACCCGGGCCAGCGAGGCACCGGACATCCGGCCGACCCGGGGCGCGAAGCCCACGTAGAACCGGCCGTCCCGCTGCCGGTGGACGCCCACGTGGTCCCGCCGGCCGCCCGCGGGCGGCGGCGGTGGCGGGCCGTCGGGGAGCGCGTACCCGAGGTATTCCTTTTCCAGGACCTCACGGAACTTATCGGGGCCCCAGTCGGCGATGAGGAACTTCAGCCGGGCGCGGTGCCGCAGCCGGCGGTACCCGTAGTCACGGAACACCGAGGTGACCGCGGCCCATACCTCGGCGACCTGGCCGGGCTCGATGAACGCCCCGACCCGCTTGGCGATCATGGGGTTGGTGGACAGCCCGCCGCCCACCCACAGGTCGTAGCCGGGCTGGCCGTCCGGCCCGGCCACGCCGACGAAGGCCACGTCGTTGATCTCATGCACGGTGCACTGGGCGGTGCACCCGCTCATCACCGACTTGTACTTGCGGGGAAGGTTGGAGAAGGCCGGGTCACCCACGTAGCGCTCGGTGACCTCGGTGATCTGCGCTGTAGCGTCGATCACCTCGTCCGCGTCGATCCCCGCCAGCGGGCAGCCCAGCACCACCCGGGGCGTGTCCCCGCAGGCCTCGGTGGTGGACAGGCCCACCGCCTCGAGCGCCGCCCAGATGGCCGGGACATCCTCGATCCTGACCCAGTGCAGCTGCACGTTCTGCCGGTCGGTGAGGTCGGCGGTGTCCCGGCCGTACCGCGCGGAGATGCCGGCGATCGTGCGCAGCTGGTCGTTGCTCAGCTGCCCGCCGTCGATGCGGATGCGCAGCATGAAGTAGCGGTCGTCAAGCTCCTCGGGCTCCAGGGTCGCGGTCCGGCCCCCCTCGATACCCGGGCGGCGCTGCGTGTACAGGCCGAACCAGCGGAACCGTCCCCGGAGGTCGGCCGGATCGATGGAATCAAACCCCTGCCTGGAGTAGATGTCGATGATCCGCCGTCGGACGTTGAGCCCGTCGTCGTTCTTCTTGTTTTCCTCGTTCTTGTTCAGCGGCTCGCGGTATCCGAGCGCCCACTGGCCTTGGCCTCGGTGACTGTGGGCTGACGGCATCTGTCGCGTCCCTTCTTGTCCTGCTCGGTCGGGCCCGCTGGCGCGGGTCTAGCTGGGGCGGGACGCGTGACACGTCAGGCAGCCTCACTCGGCTGCACCGGGCATCCTGCGGGCCAGGGCGGCCCTGACGTGTTCTGCCGATCAGCGGCTTCAGCGGATCAGCGGTTCTGCGGATCAGCGGCTTCTGCGGATCAGCAGCACGGTCAGGGTCTGCCAGGGCTACAGGACACCGGGTCGCGGCACACGCCCCCGATCGGGGCAGTGGTCAGCGGCCGTGCCGACAGACAGCGCTGCGCACCCGCAGCAGGTCCACATGCCTGCGGGCGACGAGAAGGGGATCAGCAGCGCTCACCATACGAGCATCACATGAAAGAGCACGGGGTGTCGAGACAACTTCGTATCCCGAACCAGATCGTTGCCCCGGCTGCGCGGCGGCCGGGGCGCTCACGGTGCCCACGGACGGTGGCAACCCCGGCCCGGCGGCGCCTATTCCGCGGGCGGGCACCGTTCCTTCCGCGGCCGGGCACCGTTCCGGCGCCGCCCTGGCCGGCCCGCCCTGGCCGGTCAGCCCTGGCCGGGCCGGCCCGCCCTGGCCGGTCAGCCCTGGCGCACCCAGGTGAGGGAGCGCGGCGCGTGCGGCTGCGGCAGCGCGGACAGCGGCTGATGCTGGCAGTCGCACCAGGTGCCTCCCGGGCAGTCCTCATGGTGCTGGCGGCGGCAAGACGGGCAGACCATGGACATATTGTGGCCGGCCGCGGTGTCCGCCGCGGCCGGCCAGTGGTCAGTGTTACCCGTGTTGCCCCGGTCTGGGATTACCCGGCCCGGATGAGCCCGGTCAGGCCGCGTTTGCGCGGCGCATCCGGCGGCGGCGCTCAGAAGCGCGCTCGTCCTCGTTCAGGCCGCCCCAGGTGCCGTACTTCTCCGGCCTCGAGATGGCGTAATCCAGGCATTCGGTGCGCACCGGGCACCCGGCGCACAGTGCCTTCGCCTTGCGCTCCCGGATGTCTCGCTCCGGCTGCCGTTCGCCGTCGGGGCCGAAGAAGAGCACGACATCCGTGCCGCGGCACGCGGCGGCATCTTGCCAGCCCCAGTTCGGCCGGGGAGGCAGGGTAACCTGCCGCCGTACCTCAGACATGACTAGATCTCCTCAACAAGCTCAGTGTGTTCCGCGTCCAGCCGACCCTCTGATTCCGTCGGACATCGGGTTCGCCCTGTGCGGCTTTTGCCCCGTCGTAGGTATGCAACGCACTGCACCACCTGCGTGTTCCCGGGAGCCAGGCAGCCTCAGGGCGCCCGTGACGGCCACGGGAGTAGCTGGAAGAGCAACCCTGCCGGATGAGCAGGGGCAACTGGGGTGCCACCCGCTCTGACGAAACCAGTCCTGTCCACCGGACCGATGATCAATGATGCCATCCGCGGGGCCGGTTCCGCAGGCGGGATCGCGAATCCGGGGCAGAGATATTGGGCCTGCGCGGGCCACCCTGGCCCGCGAGACCATACCCCCAGCCTGGGGGCCGTAGCGGCCGCTGTTCCCTCTATCATACTGCCGGGTTAATTGGACAAACCCGTGAGTTCGGCGCCACCATGGGCTGCATGTCAGCGTCGGACGCAGCCCCGTTGCCCCGGCTCGGTGAGGTGTTCTTCGACGTACGAGGCGACTCCCGCAGCATGCGGCTGAGTTGGTACGCCGACACGGGCGTGGCGGTTTTCAGTATCTGGCAGGGCGGTACGTGCACCGGCACGTTCCGGCTGCCCATGGACGATCTGGCCAGGATGATCGAGGCGCTGCGCCGCGGGCCGCAGGGCCAGCGTGCGGGGCGCCGGGAGACCCAGGGCGGCCCTGGCCGTGAGGTGCCCCCGGGCGGGGCCGCGGCCGGGGACTCACCGGCGGCCAGGGGCCCCGAGGAGGGCCAGGCCACCGTCGCCATGCGGATGCCCGCCGGGCCCGGCGCGCCAGCCCGGCCAGCGCCCCGGCGGGCCCCGCCCCGCCGGGCCACGCCCGGAGCCTGGATACGCGGGCGGGCCACCAGGCGACTACGGAAGCGGCCCGGCCCGGGCCTACCGGGGGGAGTCAGGCGGCTACCCGATCGACCCCCTCGACCCGGCCTATCCCATCCCGGCTGCCGGGTACCCGGAGGAGCCGGCCACAGGGTCCTACCGCCGTCCCGCGCAGGAATACGTCACCGGCACCGGCTACCCCGAGGACCCGGGATACTCCGATGGCCCGGACGGCGGGGACTACCGGCGGGGCAGGGCGGCGGGATACCAGGATGTGCCCGCCACCGGTGACTACCGCAGCGTCCAGTCCGGCAGTCACCGCCGTGAGCCGGGTGATTTCCCCGGTGAGCCCCGCCAGGCCCGGTATGAGGACGAGCCTGCCGCGGCGCAATACCCCGATGAGGATGCGCGGGGCGGATACCGTGACCCCGGCTACCCGGACGGGCCCGCCACCGGCGACTACCGCAGCGGCCAGTCCGGCAGCCACCGCCGCCCGCCGGGCGGGGGCTACACCGGCGACTCCTCTTTCCGTCCTTATTCGGGCCAGCGGGGCATTGCGGATTATCCAGGCGAAGCGCCTGGCCGCGACTCCGGGGCTTATCCGGCCGGGCCGGATTATGGCGAGGGCCCGGAGTGGGATGACACGGCTGACCAGTCCGTCGAGGAGTACGGCAGTGAGCCTGAGGAATCCTTCCCGTATGGGCCCCCGCCCGGGAATCACGACCGCCGCGAACGGGGACGCTATCCCGGCCGTCATTGACGTATAGACGCCCCGCCCCCCGCGGGACGGGCCGGCTTCCCGGACCTGGCCGGGCATCACCGCCCCGAATGGCAGCCTCCCCGGTTGCCGGTCTGCCCGTCTTTGGGCGTCGTTATGGTTGGGCCGTCCCTGGCGGGATATATTTGCCACCAGAGGAAGGGGGGCCTCAAGTGGCACAGAAGGTTTCCGTCACATTTGCCTGTGACTACGATCAGAAACCGATTCCTGAGGGCCAGCATCACGCCCGCAGGTTCAGCCTGGATGGCCGGGAGTATGAGATCGACCTGTGCGCGAAGCACAGCCAAAAGTTTGACGATGTGGTGGGCCGTTACGCCGACCGCGCCCGCCGGGCGTCCGCCCGGGCCGGCCGCACCAAGCGCCGGACCACTGCGCACCGGCAGCACAGCGCCGCCATACGCAGCTGGGCCAAGCAAACCGGAATTGAGGTCAGTGACCGCGGCCGTATCCCGGCCGACGTTGTGGCCAGCTACGAGGCGAAGCACCACTGAGTGAACCAGCACTGAATGAACCAGCACTCGGCCGGGTCGTCATGGCGATCCGTACGGCGGTCCGCCGTACGGCGGGTCGTCATGGGCCGGCCTGCCAGGCTCGCGGGCCGGTGCCGGTTCCTCGGGTCCGGGTCCTGATGCTGCGGGCCGGGGTGGCGCGATGGGACCCACCGCCGCCGCGAGTACCTGCGAATTGGGCAGATGCAGCGTGCCGTCCTCAGTGTCCAGGCGCAAGTAGGTAATGCCTATCTCGGTCACCAGGCCGTCGGTCACGCCGCCCAGGGCCCCGGATTTGAGCCGGACATAGTCCCCCACGGTGAAGGGCCGCGACAGCAGCAGGACGAGGCCTGCGAATATGTTCGACAAGGACTGCTGCCCGGCGATCCCGAGCAGGATCGTGGTGACCGCCCCGCCCACGAGGAGCTGCCCGATCGGGACCTTCATCAGCCCTATGCCCAGGACGAGGATGGTCGCCCCGCCGACGAGCAGGGTGGCATAGCGCACCACTGCAGCGTGGGCCGAGCCAACGGCCGGCGTCAGAACCTGCCTGGTTTTCCCGCCCAGCCCGAACACGGCCACCGTGCCCAGGACGAAGAACGCCGCGATGCACCCCGCCGTCACTATCTTGTCGATGTAATGGCCGCTGCCCGTCCAGTCCCTGAAATCCGCGTCGGCCTGCGACGCAACCACGCCAGCCGCGATGGCGACCGCCGCCGCGATGATGGAGCGCCACGGCCGCGTGTGTGCTTTGACCCTCGCCACCTGCTGGTTCACCCTGGCCATGTGATCAGCCAGGTCGAGTTGGCGCTTCTCGTGCAGATCCACGGGCACAATCCTGCCCGGGCGGGAAACCGCATGATCCCGGGGGGCCCGCTTCGGCTCCCCGGGATCATGCCACGCAGCGCGAGCTTGGCTGGGACCGCTTAGACCCGCGGGGCCAGCAGCGGCCGTCCGACGGGCAGCCTCAGGCGGCCGCCCATCCCGTTGGCAACGCCCGCCGCCGAGGTGTACCAGGCGACCACCGCGGTGAGCACGCCCACGTACCCGCCGATCTTGACCGTGGTGCTGCTGCCCTCGAAGTTGCCGATGAACAGGATGATCTCGGTGATCTCCAGGGTGAGGAACACTCCGAATACCGCCGCATTCACCTGCGTGCTCATGAGCAGCATGTAGGTGTTGAAGATGGCGAAGGCCAGCAGGATCCAGCCGACGTCCTTGTTGAACAGGGGCACCGTGACCAGGTGCACGAGCAGCGCTTTCCCGACGAGCACGAAGTACAGGCCGAGGCCGATCCAGAAACCGCCGTAGCTGCTGAATGCGGTGGCGCCGAATACGTTCCGGTTGCGGAACTCCCACATGCCCGCCAGCAGCTGGCACAGCCCGCCGTACGCGAACGCGTAGCCGAGCCAGGCCAGCCCGCTCGCGGCGGTCATCCAGTGCGCGTTGAACGCCGACAGCAGGAATGTGGTCAGGGCGAAGGCAGCGAGCCCCAGCGGTCCCGGGTCGGCTATCCCCGACCCCAGCGCGGCCACAGGAGCCGCAGGAGCTGCAGGCAGGTCATCGTTGACGCTCAAGTGATTCCTCCCGATGAGGCGATGCGCTGCCCGGCCACGGGCAGGTGGCCGGGGCGCGCGTGGGTTGACTGAAGATCCCGGCGGCAGTTACTGGGCAGGCGGCCGATATCCGGCACCTGGGCCACAGCCGGCAGTCCCGGGACGGGATAGGTAACCCGGATAGAACGGACCATCTGGGACCTTCTTCCGTCTTCACAAGCGGCTCAGCAGAACCACACGGAAGATCTGCCCTGAGCGTAACGCTGGATCCGTTCCTGGGGGAGACCCAGGTTTCTGCTTACGCTGGCGCGACCGCGCCGCCGCTTTGACTTCGCGCCAAAACCCCGCTCAGCGCGGTGCGGGTGGCCAGAACGTAGATCCGGTCCCGCGGTGCGATCAGGTACCCGGGGCGCGGCGACCAGTCCACGCCGTCGGCCGCGGCCCGCTGTATCGCGATCACCCGCACCTCGCCGCCGCTGTGCACGTTCTCCACGGGCTGCCCGGCCAGCTCGGATCCGGCCCCGACCCTGACGTCGGCGATCAGCAGCACATGCCGCCCGACCGGGATGGTGCGCAGCACCTGGTGCTCCAGCATGGCGGCAGCGAACGCCGGGGCGGCCAGGTAGGGAACACTGCGGGAGATGGCGTTGCCGACCGTCTTCTGCACCCGCTCGGCAAGGTCGTCGTCGGACAGCCGCAGGACGAGGCGGACGTCGGCGGCCAGGGCCCGGGCGTGCAGCGCCGTCTCCAGGTTGACGATGTCACTATTAGTCACCGAGACGAGGGCCTGGCTGGTGCGGATGCCCGCCGCCCGGAGCGTCTCCTCACGGTGGGTTTCCCCGATCACCACGTGCAGGCCCAGGCGGCGGGCCAGCCCGATACCCGCCGCGTTCTCATCCCGGTCCACGCAAACCACGTTGACGCCCAGGTCATGCAGCTGGCCGGCGATGCGCGTGCCGACGTTGCCCAGCCCGGCCACGATGACGTGGCCGCTCAGCGGCCTTTCGTGAGCGCGCAGCGAGCCGGTGAGCCGCGCCCCGACCACTGCCGCGGTTACCACCGGGAGAAAGGCCATCCCATCAAAGGTCAGCATGAACTGGGCGACCTTCTCCGGCCCGCTCAGCCGCGCATTGGTGACCGCCGCGCCCGCGGCGTCGAGGAAGGTCAGGTACAACGCGTTGACGGGGGAGTAACCGCCCGCCGTGGCCAGCAGGGCGAACCCTGCCACCAGCACGCCGAACAGGGCCAGGAAGACCAGCCCCAGCTTGTGCGCAAACAGCAGCCGGGGCAGGTCCGCGACGGCCTGCAGCGGCCGGCGGCGCTGCCTGGTCAGAGGATCGCGCGGGGTGCCATCGGCCACGGCAAGCACGAGGTCGGCCGGATCCTGGCCAGGCGGGAGCAGCCGGGGGACACCGGGCGTGCCCGTCGTGGTCAGCCCGCAGATGACGTGCGCGGCGTCAGCCTCGCCGCGGCGTGCCACGAACAGGGTGCGCCCGGCCAGCCGGACGTGGCTGGGAGCTGGTTCTCCCAGCGCGGCCGCCACGAACGATGGTGCGGCCATCGAGGAACTGGACAGCACCGCGCAGTCCGGGAAGAAACTGCGCATCCGTTCCCCGAGCCCCGTGTTGAAGATCCGCATCACCAGCCTGAGGTGGGGGTTGAGGTCCTGGGCGCGGAGCGCGGCGTGGAAGTTGGCCAGGTCATCCCGGCCTATCAGGGCAATCGCCTGGGCGGACCGGGCTCCCGCGTCCGCGAACGCCTCGCCGTCCAGCTCAGGCCGCTCGATGACCCGCACGCCCGGCAGCCGGGCGATTCGCGGGCCATGGCCGCGCGCCCGCGCGCTGAGCAGCACCGTTACGCGCTCGCCGTAGTTGGCGGTGAGCTCTTCCACGACCCGGTAGGCCAGGGCGTCATCCCCGCAGACGATCAGGTGGTTCCGGTCCTGGGTCAGTCGGCGGGGCACCGGGGGCACGGCGCGATCTAACCATAGCGGGGCACACTATGCCATTAGGGGCCCGCCGCCGGCGTCCCTGCCGCAGGCCGGCCGCTGGGCAGGCCGGTCGGCGAGGGCAGCGGGCGCGGATCCGGTCACCCGGCCGGGGTCCACCGTGACCGGTCCAGGGTATCCTCCGGAAGAAAGGGGCAAATGACGGACAGGGTCTCTGGGGAGGTCCGACATGACGGATGACGGCGGTATCCGCGCCTCGGACGCCGACCGTGAGCACGTCGTCGAGATTCTGCGCGAGGCCTTCAGCGCCGGGCGGCTGACCCTGGAGGAGTTCGACGAGCGAACGACGCTCGCGTTCGCCGCGAAGACGTGGGGCGGACTCCGCGATCTCACCCGCGACCTTCCCCAGCAGGCCAGGCTGGAACTTGCTCATCCGGAGCCCCAGGTCAGGCCAGCTGGGGACAAGCCGCTGCCGGTCTCGGCCCCGCCGCCACGCCGCCGGCTCAGCCCGATGCTGCCCATCCTGGTCATCTGGCTCGGGATCGCCCTGAGCTTCCGGGATCCTTACGCGTTCATTCCCGTGCTGGTCATCCTGTTCACGCTGCTGCGGCTGGCCACCCGGCCAGCCAGGGCCAACCGGCCGGGGCCGGACCAGCGGCACGGGGACCACGACCCGGGGCCCGGCGAGGGGCCCGGCCGGTACCCCGACTGAGGCACCATCCCGCCGGCACCGTGCCCGCCGGCACCGTGCCCGCCGGCACCGTGCCCGCCGGCACCGTGCCAGCCGGCCCAGAAGACCGTCCCAGCCGGCCCGGGGCGGCGTGCATCCGGCTCAGGGTGACGCGATGCGGTTCAGCTGGGGCGGGAGCTGGCTGGCGGCACTGCGGTCCAGCAGGAACAGTGTGCGCAGCTGGCCCCGCGCGCCGGCGGCCGGGACCTGCACGGGGCCGGCGTCGGACAGCGCCAGGCGGACCGCCCCGGCCTTTTCCTGGCCTGCCGCGAGCAGCCACACTTCACGGGCCCGCCGGATAGCGGGCAGCGTCATGGTGATCCTCGTGGGAGGCGGCTTGGGTGCCCCGCGCACGGCGACGACCGGCCGCTCGTCGTACAGCGCGGGCATGCCGGGGAAGAGCGAGGCGACATGCCCCTCTGGCCCGATACCGAGCAGCAGCACGTCGAAGGCGGGTACCGGCCCGTGGTCCTGCGGCTGGGCGGCCTGGCGCAGCTCGGCCGCGTACCGCGCGGCGGCCGCTTCCGGGTCGTTGCCGTCCGGGCCGTCGGCGCCCGGCATCCGGTGCACCCGGGACGGATCGGTGTCCACGTTGCTGAGCAGGGCCTGCTGCGCCTGCTCCTCGTTGCGCTCCGGGTGGCCGGACGGCAGGAAGCGCTCGTCCCCCCACCAGATGTCCAGCCGCCGCCAGTCCACCGCCTCAAGTGCCGGGGCGGCTGCCAGCTCAGCGAGCACGGCGGTGCCGATGCCGCCGCCCGTCAGTACCAGGTGCGCACGGCCCGAGCTGGCCTGCGCATCCACCAGCCTGGTCACCAGCCGGGCCGCCGCCGCCCTGGCCAGCAGGCCCGCGTCGTGGTGGACGAGCACTTCAGGCGTGCTCACCGTGTTCTGTCTTTGCCGGGCGCGTCCGCGCCTGCGGTGACCCGCTTGCGGCTGGTGCCGCCGTTGCGCCTCGCCTCGGCGGGCGGGGCGACGAAGCGGGCGACGGACTCCGCGTACACCTCGTCGGGGTCGAGCCGGCGCAGTTCCTCCGACAGCAGTTCCGCGGTGTCACGGCGGTGCAGGGCTACGCGGCGCTCAGGCTCCCCAGGCCGGCGCAGCATGGCCAGCCGGCCGTCCGGCCGGGTCAGCGTTATCTCCCCGTCACTGGTGTCGAAGATGACGGCGGTGATTCCCGGGCCGCCGGACTCCTGGTTCTCGAACGGGGCGCCGAGCCGCAGGGAGAGCCACGAGGCGATGAGGTCCGCGCTGGGGTTGCCGTGCTCCGCTTCGACCCGGCCCCCGCGGATCGTGCCGTGCGGCTGGTCCAGCGTGGCGGCCAGCAGCGAGCGCCAGGGCGTCGCGCGGGTCCAGCTCAGGTCGGTGTCCCCGGGCTTGTAGTGCGTGGCCAGGCTGGCCAGGCAGTCGTGCGGGACGGGGGCCGAGGCGGAGTCGGTGATACGGCGCTGCGCGAGGGCGCCGAGCGGGCGGCCGGAGGGGTCGTCCGGGGGAGTCCCGGGCCACCAGGTCACCACGGGGGTGTCCGGCATCAGCAGGGGGGTCACCACCGAGTCGGCGTGCTCGCCCAGCGCGCCGTACATCCGCAGCAGCACGACCTCACCGGGCCCGGACTCGCCGACCCGGATCTCGGCGTCGAGCCGGGACCCCGCCTCGGGCCGCCGGGTGATCACGGCCAGCACGCGGCATGGATGCTCGCGGGCTGCCTCGCTGGCCGACCGGACGGCGTCGTACTGGGCTGCCTCGTCGGTCACGATGACCAGCGTCAGCACCATCCCGCTGGCGGGGCCGCCAAGCCGCTGGCGTGCCTGCCGGATCGCCTCGTGAATCCGGTCGGTGGTCGTTTCGGCCAGGTCGATCATCATCGGAGGCAGTCCTTTCCTCCCGCGCCCGTGCGGCACGCTGTCGTGGCGGGCGCGGCCTGGCCCGTGCGGCACGCTGTCATGGCGGGCGCGGCCTGGCCGGTGCCGCGGGCCGCGCCCTGGGCCGCTGCGCTCAAAGCCGTCTCCAGGCTCGCCCGTCGCGCGCCATCATGGCGTCCGCGGACGGCGGCCCTGACGAGCCGGCCGGGTAGGGCTCGGGCTGGCCGTGCTCGGCCCAGAATTCCTCGATAGGGTCGAGGACCATCCAGGACAGCTCGACCTCGCGATGCCGCGGGAACAGCGGCGGATCACCGATCAGCACGTCGAGCAGGAGCCGCTCGTACGCCTCCGGGCTGCTCTCGGTGAACGACTCGCCGTAGGCGAAGTCCATGTTCACGTCGCGCACTTCCATGGCCGAGCCGGGGACCTTGGACCCGAACCTGACCGTGACCCCCTCGTCCGGCTGCACCCGGATGACCAGGGCGTTCTGCCCGAGCTCCTCGGTGTCGGTGGCCGCGAACGGCAGGTGCGGGGCGCGCTGGAACAGCAGGGCGATCTCCGACATCCGGCGTGGCAGCCGCTTCCCGGTCCGCAGGTAGAACGGGACGCCGGCCCAGCGCCTGGTCTCCACCCCGAGCTTGACCGCGGCGTAGGTCTCGGTGCGCGAGTCGGGCGCGATGCCGTCCTCTTCCAGGAAGCCCTGGACCGGGATACCGCCCTGCCAGCCTGCGGTGTACTGCCCGCGGGCGGTGCCGAGGGCCAGGTCGCCGGGCAGGTGGACGGCGGACAGGACCTTCTCTTTCTCCGCCCGCAGCGAGTCCGCGTCGAACGAGACAGGCTCCTCCATCGCGGTCAGGGCCACCAGCTGCATCAGGTGGTTCTGGATCACGTCCCGCGCCGCGCCGATGCCGTCGTAGTAGCCGGCCCGGCCGCCGATGCCGATGTCCTCGGCCATGGTGATCTGCACGTGGTCCACATAGCCGCGGTTCCAGATCGGCTCGTACAGCTCGTTGGCGAAGCGCAGCGCCAGGATGTTCTGGACGGTTTCCTTGCCCAGGTAGTGGTCGATCCGGAACACCGAGTGCGGGGGGAACACGGCACCGAGCGTCTCGTTGAGCGCGCGGGCACTGGCCAGGTCGTGCCCGAACGGCTTCTCGATCACCACCCGCCGCCATGGCCGCGGGTGCCCGGGGGCTGGCTGCGGCGGGGTGGACAGCCCGGACCGCTTCAGCTGCGTGACGACCACCGGGAAGAACTTAGGCGGGACCGACAGGTAGAAAGCGTAGTTCCCGCCGGTGCCGCGCTCCCGGTCGAGCTCGGCCACGACCTCGGCGAGCCGGTCGAACGCCTCGTCGTCGCCGAACTCGCCGGGGACGAACCGGACTCCCTCGGAGACCTGCTGCCAGACCGTGTCCCGGAATGGGGTCCGGGCGTGCTCCTTGACCGCCCGGTACGTGACCTGGGCGAAGTCTTCGTCCTCCCAGTCCCGGCGGGCGAAGCCGACCAGCGAGAAGCCGGGGGGGAGCAGTCCCCGGTTGGCCAGGTCGTAGATGGCCGGCATGAGCTTCTTGCGGGCCAGGTCCCCGGTAACGCCGAAGATGACCAGGACGCACGGGCCGGCCACCCGGGGGATCCGCCGGTCACGCGGATCCCGCAGCGGGTTGGCCGCGGAACCGGTGACAACCGGGGTCAGCCCGGCCGGCTGGGCCAGTGCTTCCTGCTCCTCCCCGCTGAGGTGGCCCCCGCCGGCCCGCGGCCCGCCAGGGTCGTTACCGGCCGTCAGGGTGCCGTCCTCAGCGGCGGTCGCCGAATCAGTCATCACTGCGCTCCGTCTGTCGCTACCAGGCGGCCCAGCGGTCATGGCTTGGCCACCGCGGCCATGTTCGATTCGATCGTGCCCAGGAACTCGTTCCAGGAGGCGGCGAACTTCTCGACGCCCTCGTCTTCCAGCACCCGGACCACGTCGTCGTACTCGATCCCGAGCCTGGCCAGGTCGGCGAACACCTGCCGGGACTGGTCGTAGGTGCCGTGCACCGTGTCCCCGCGCAGCCTGGCGTGATCCGCGGTGGCGCGCAGCGTCGATTCCGGCATCGTGTTGACCGTGTCCGGGGCGACCAGCTCGACCACGTACATGGTGTCCTCGTAGGCGGGGTCCTTGGTGCTGGTGGAGGCCCACAGGGGGCGCTGCACACGGGCCCCGGCCTCGTGCAGCGCCTGCCACCTCGGGGTCGCGATCTTCTGCTCGTACAGCTCGTACGCGAGCCGGGCGTTGGCGATCGCGGCCTTGCCGCGCAGCGCCGCCGCCTCGGGCGTCCCGATCTTGTCGAGCCGCCCGTCCACCTCGGAGTCCACGCGGCTGACGAAGAAGGACGCCACCGAGCCCAGGGTGGAGATGTCCCGCCCCGCCTCCCGCGCCTGCTCCAGGCCGCTCATGAACGCGTCGATGACCTGGCCGTACCGTTCCAGGGAGAAGATCAGCGTCACGTTCACGCTGATCCCTTCGGCCAGGGCCGCGGTGATCGCAGGCAGGCCCTCGACGGTCGCCGGGATCTTGATGAACAGGTTGGGCCGGTCCACCATCCACCACAGCGCCCGTGCCTCGGCGATCGTCTTCGCTGTGTCCCTCGCGATCCGGGGATCCACCTCGATGGAGACCCGGCCATCCACGCTGCCGGAGGTGTCGTAGGCCGGGCGCAGCACGTCGCAGCCCCAGCGGATGTCGTAGGTGGCGATGTCGCGGGCCGCCTCCTCGGTCTTCACCCCGCGTATCGCCAGGTCGGCGACCTGCTGGTCGTAGGCGTCGCCGTTGGCGACGGCGTGCGCGAAGATCGTCGGGTTGGAGGTCACGCCGGTGACATCCCAGTCGCGGATCAGCTCGGACAGGTTTTTTGTCCTCAACCGTTCGCGGCTGATGTCGTCGAGCCAGATGGACACGCCGGCGGCGGTCAGCTCGTCGAGGATAGGGCGGGCGTGGGTTGGCTGTGGGGTCTGTGGCTGAGAGGTCATGAATCCTCGCTTCTCGCGTTCGCGTCCGCTGCGGCGCCCAGCCGGGCCAGGCTGGATCGGGCGGCTGCTGCCACGTGCTCCGCGGTGAACCCGAACTCCTCGTACAGCTTCATGTAGGAAGCGGACGCCCCGAAGTGCTCCAGGCTGACGCATTCACCGAAATCGCCGGTGAACACGTGCCAGGGCTGCGCGACGCCTGCCTCGACGCTGACGCGCGCCCGGATGCGCGGTGGCAGTACCTCCTCCTGGTAGGAAGCATCCTGCCCGGTAAACCATTCCACGCAGGGCATGGAAACAACGCGTGTCGGGATCCCCTCTTCCTGGAGAAGATCCCGTGCCGCCAGTGCGATCTGCAGTTCGCTGCCCGTTGCCATCAGGATCACCGCCGGCTCACCGCCCGCCCCTTCGGCGAGGATGTACCCGCCACGGGCCGCCCCATCCGCGCTGGCCAGGCCCGTGCCCTCGGAGCGGTCCAGGACGGGCAGATTCTGCCGGCTCAGGCACAGCCCGGCCGGGCGGTTCGTGTGCTCCAGCACGGCCCGCCAGGCCACGCTGGTCTCGTTCGCGTCACCGGGCCGGACCACGTCGAGCCCGGGAATGGCGCGCAGCGCGGCCAGGTGCTCGACCGGCTGATGGGTCGGGCCGTCCTCACCCAGGCCGATCGAGTCGTGCGTCCATACGTAGGTCACCGGCAGCCCCATCAGCGCGGCCAGCCGGACGGACGGCCGCATGTAGTCGCTGAAGACCAGGAACGTGCCGCCGTAGGGCCGGGTCAGGCCGTCCAGCACGATGCCGTTGAGGATGGCCCCCATCGCGTGTTCCCGGATCCCGAAGTGCAGGGTACGGCCGTACACGTTGCCGCGGAACAACTCCGTCTGGTGCTCGGCCGGGATGAACGACGGCTCGCCCTTCATCGTGGTGTTGTTGCTGCCGGCCAGGTCGGCCGACCCGCCCCACAGTTCGGGCAGCACCGGGGCCAGGGCGTTCAGCACCCCCTCGGATGCCTTGCGGGTGGCGATGCCCTTCTGGTCCGGCGGGAAGTCAGGCAGCGCCCTGGCCCACCCCTCCGGCAGCCGCCGGGCCCTGAGGCGTTCCAGCAGCGCGGAGCGCTCCTGGTTGGCCCGGGCCCATGCGCTGAAGGTCTCGTCCCACTCGGCGTGCAGGCGCTTGCCCCGCTCAGCCACCTTCCTGGCGTGCTCGACCAGTGCTTCCTCGGCCGGGAACGTCACCTTCGGGTCGAAGCCGAGGACCTCCTTGGTCGCGGCGACCTCGTCCTCGCCGAGGGCGGCACCGTGCGCCGCCCCGGTGTTCTGGGCGTGCGGGGCCGGCCAGGCGATGATCGTCCGGAGCGCGATGAGGGAAGGCTTGTCGGTGCGGGCCCGGGCCTCCTGCAGCGCCCGGTACAGTCCCGCCGGGTCCTCGCGGTAGCCCTCGGGCCCGCGCCAGTCCAGCCGCTGCACGTGCCAGCCGTAGGCCTCGTAACGGGCCGCCACGTCCTCGGACTTGGCGATCTGGGTGTCGTCCTCGATCGAGATCTGGTTGTCGTCGTAGAGCACGACCAGGTTGCCCAGGTCCTGGTGGGCGGCCAGCGAGGACGCCTCGTGGCTGATGCCCTCCTCGATGTCCCCGTCCGACACGAACACGTAGACATGGTGGTCGAACGGGCTGGTCCCCTCGGGCGCGTCGGGGTCGAGCAGGCCCCGCTCCCGGCGGGCGGCCATGGCCATGCCGACGGCGTTGGCCAGGCCCTGGCCGAGCGGGCCGGTGGTGGTCTCCACGCCCGGGGTGAGGCCATGCTCCGGGTGGCCGGGGGTCAGGCTGCCCCACTCCCGGTAGCGCTTCAGGTCGTCCAGCGACAGCCCGTACCCGGAGAGGTACAGCTCGATGTACAGGGTCAGGCTGGAATGCCCGCAAGACAGCACGAACCGGTCGCGGCCGAGCCAGCCCGGGTCGGCGGGGTCGTGCCGGAGCACGTTCTGGTACAGCAGGTAGGCCGCCGGGGCCAGGCTCATGGCGGTGCCGGGGTGTCCCGAGCCTGCTTTCTGCACCGCGTCCATGGCCAGGACCCGGATCAGGTCGACGGCGCGCCGGTCGGCCTCGGTCCACTCCAGGGTGGCCGAGCCTGCAGCCTGGGAATCTGATGTGCTGCTCACCGCGGGATCAGGGCTCCTCTCGTGGCCTCCGCCCGGGCCTCCCCTCGGCCAGGCACTCGAAACCCTATCCCCAGTTTCGCCTCATTCCCGGACCGCCCCCGGGGTCCCGTGAACCGCGCCGTGACCGCCGTGCTCACGGCCTTGGGACTCTCGCGGTGGTTGCCGGTACGCTCCCTGCCATGGCGACCCCGATGCCCGGCTTCGACCCGCGGGCCGTGATCGAGGGCCGCCCCCGGGCAGGCCGCGGACCGGGGTCATCCTGGCCATCGTCGCCGCCGTCGCCTGCGGAATCGTGGTCCTCGGCGCGGACGTCCTGCAGAGCGTGGACGCCGCCGGGCACAGCGTCGCGCCTTTTCTCATCGCGCTGCCCTTTGCCCTGCTCCCGGTGCCGCTCCTGGTCGGCTGCGTGCTGCTGATCGACCGGCTGGAACCCGAGCCGCGGGTCAACCTGGTGCTCGCCTTCGCCTGGGGGGCCGGGGTCGCGGCCCTGCTCGCGGCGGTGATCAACACCGCCGGGCTGGTCTTCATCACCCAGCCGGCGCTCGGCCACAGCACGGGGCAGTACGTGTCTGCCACGTTCGGGGCGCCGGTGGTGGAGGAGAGCCTCAAGGGGCTCATCCTGATCATCTTGCTCTGGCGCCGCCGCCAGGAGCTGGACGGCCCCACGGACGGCATCATCTACGCGGCCATGGTGGGGCTGGGCTTCGCCATGATGGAAAACATCGGCTACTACATCGGTGCCCTGGTCCGCCCGGAGATCGGCGGGGTCAGGCTGCTCGGCGCGACGTTCGTGCTGCGCGGCGTGCTGTCCCCGCTCGCACACCCCATCTTCACGTCCATGACCGGCCTCGGGGTGGCGTACGCGGCGACGCACCGCAACGCCCGGTGGGCGGTGCCGCTGGGGCTGCTGACCGCCATGCTGCTGCACGGCCTGTGGAATGGGCTGACCGCGTTCGGCCTGGACGGGCTGGCGCTCGCGTATGCCCTGCTGGCCTGCGTCCTGGGCATCCTGGCCGGGGTGATCGTCGCGGACCGGCGCCGGATCGTCCGCCTGATCTGGCGGTTCCTGCCTGCTTACGAGGCCGCGGGCGTGGTCACCGAGGCGGACCTGCGGATGCTGAGCACCCTGCGTGCACGGCAGTACGCCCGGCTGTGGGCCCGCCGCACCGGGGGCCGCGCCGCGGGCCGGGCCATGGAGGACTACCAGCTGGCCGCGACGGAACTCGCCCTGGTCCACCTGCGTGCCCAGCGCCAGATCATCGAACCGGGCCTGTTCGAGCAGCGGCGGCGGGACCTGCTGCGGCTGATGACCATGGCCCGCAGCGCCTTCTTCCGCAACCACCCGGAGCCGCCGCAGCCCCCCTGGGCCCCGCGCGGCGCGTCAGGGTTTGGCCGGCACCGTCAGGGTCCCGCCCACGCGCCCTAGGCCGGCGGCAGACGGCCTGGCACTGGACGGCCCCGTGGCGGAGGGCTCCGTGGCGGACGGCTCCGCGGCGGACGGCTCCGCGGCGGAGGGCACGGGACCCCGGTCCCGGGTGGCGAACATCAGCCGCAGCGCGGCGATCCAGATCAGCACGGATCCGCTGACGTGCACCCAGACCAGCCCGGCCGGAAGGCCGGAGAAGTACTGCGAGTAGCCGATCACTCCCTGCAGCCCGACCAGGCCCAGCAGCAGCCAGCCCAGCCTGCGCACCCGCCGCGGCGCGCCGGTCAGCTGCAGGCACACGGCCAGCACGGCCACCAGGGTCCCCAGCATCCAGCCGATGTCCGCATGCAGCTGGGTCACGCCTTCGAGCGGCAGGTGGTAACGCGGCACGTAGGCCGGGCCGCCCCCGGCATGCGGTACGAACGTCGACCCGGCCAGCGGCCCGGTGCCGGTGACCACGGTGCCTGCCGCGAGCATCAGCGCGACCACGGGGACCAGGGCCACGGACAGCACCCGCAGGTCCGCCCGGACCAGCCTGGTCGCAGGCCCGTCACCCTCCGTGCAGCGCGACCAGAGCGTCACGGCCAGGGCCAGGATCGTGCTGGACAGCAGGAAGTGGAACGACACGGCGGCCGGGTTGAGGTCCGTCAGCACCACGATCCCGCCGAGCACCGCCTGGGCCACGACGCCGAGCGGCTGGGCGGCGGCCAGCCAGACGATGGAACGCCGCCGGGTGCCGGCCGGGCGGAAACGCCAGGCCGTGACCATGACGATCACGGCCACGACCATGAGCACGAAGGTCAGCATCCGGTTGGTGAACTCGATGTAGGTGTGGACGATCGGGTCACCGCTGGTGCCCGCCGCCACCAGGCTGCGCGAGGTGCAGGCCGGCCAGTCCGGGCAGCCGAGGCCGGACGCGCTCAGCCGCACCGCCGCGCCGGTCATGATGATCCCGGCGTTCGCCACGACGCCGGCCAGCGCGACCCGGCGCATCGACGCCGGCGTAGGGAAGATGAAGGGGGCGGCCCAGGCCCAGGCGCCTGCCGGGACCGGGCGCTCCCCGGAGCCGCACCGCCCGCGGGCGGGCCGCCCGCGGCCGGAGCGGCCGCGGGTGAACTGGCCGGGACTGTTCCCGCGGGATGCGGCTCGGTGGTGTCCGGGCTGAGATCGGCTGGCACGGACCCATCGTAGGAGTGCGGTGCCCGGTCCGCACGCCGAGGCCTGTCAGTTGACCGACAGCGCCGCGCCGGCGGAGGCCACCGTGACGCACCCGATGGCGGCCCACTCCGCGAGGCTGAGGCTCTGGCCGAGCATGACCAGGCCCACCAGCGCGGCGACCGCGGGCTCGAGGCTCATCCAGATGCCGAACACCTTGGCCGGGACCCGGCGCAGGGTTTCCAGCTCCAGGGAGTACGGGATGATCGAGGACAGCAGCCCGATGGCCGCCCCGGTGCCGAGCACCACCGGCTTCAGCAGGGACCGGCCGCCCGCCAGCAGGCCTGCCGGGGTCACCGCGAGCGCGGCGACACCCATGGCCAGGGTCAGCCCGGACGACCCGGGGAAGCGCCGCCCGGTGGCCACGCTGAGCAGGATGTAGACGGCCCAGGAGACCGCCGCGGCCAGCGCGAAGAGCAGTCCCTCCAGGTTGAGGCCGGCCAGCTGGTGACCGGCCGCGGCCGCCCCGGCGCTGGCCTGGCCCCCGGCCGCCGGCAGGCCGCCGGCCTGGCTGAGCAGCGCGACCCCGGCACCCGCCAGGGCCACCCAGGCCAGGTCGAGGACGCGCCGGGACGCGGCCACGGCCACGGCGAGCGGGCCGAGGAACTCCACCGTCACCGCGACGCCCAGCGGGATCCGGGCGAACGCCTGGTAGATGGAGTAGTTCATGACGGCCAGGGTGATCCCGAACGCCACCACCACGGCCGCATCGGACCACGCCCGCCGGCGGATCAGCCCGGTGATCTCCCGGCGCAGCCCGCGCGCGCCCAGCACCGCGAGCAGCACCGCGGCCGTCCACAGCCGCAGTCCGGTCACCGCGGCCGGCGGCACCTGGCTGAATAGCCGCGCCGCCAGGCCCGCCCCGACCTGGACGGACACGATGCCGGTGAGCACCAGCACCGGCGGCGGCGTGGCACGGAGCGCGGCCTCCGCCCTGGCCTGGGTCACGGCGCCGCTACTCCCAGCGGAACACCCGCGCGGTCACGCCGATGCTGAGGGCAGCCCACACCACCAGCACGATCAGGTCGCGCACGGGCAGCCCGCCCGCGTGCTGCAGTACCGAGTGCAGCCCGTCGGACAGCGCCCCGGACGGGAGCAACCGCAGCACCGGCTGGGCACCAGCCGGGAACCTGGCCAGCGGGAAGATCACCCCGCCCACGCCCAGCAGGACCAGGTAAACCAGGTTCGCCGCGGCCAGGGTGGCCTCCGCCCGCAAGGTGCCGGCCAGCAGCAGGGCCAGCCCGCTGAACGCCGCGGTACCCGCCAGCAGCAGGAGCAGGACCCAGGCCGCCGCCGCCGGGCGCGCGTCGGGCCGCCAGCCCAGGGCCACGCCCACGGCGAGGATGACGACCGCCTGGCCCAGCTCCACCAGGAGGACGGTCGCTGTTTTCGCGGCGATCAGGCCGTCCCGCCCCAGCGGCGTCGAGCCAAGCCGCTTGAGCACGCCGTAGCGCCGCTCGAAACCAGTGGCGATGGCCTGGCTCGTGAAGGCGGTGGACATGACGGCCAGCGCCAGGATCCCCGGGACCAGGAAGTCGATCCGGGGCCCGGAGCCGGTCTTGATCAGCGGCTCCAGACTGAACCCGGCCAGCAGGGCGACCGGGATGATCAGGGTGAGCAGCAGCTGCTCGCCGTTGCGGGCCAGGATGCGCAGTTCCAGCCCGGCCTGCGCGGCGATCATCCGGGCCCGCGGGCCGCTGCCAGGGTCGGGAGCCGGCCATGGGGGTGTGCTCTCGGCAGCCGGCCCTGCCGGGCTAACCGCGGCGGCGGCGCCGCCGCTCGGCGCGAAGCGGCGATCGGGGGGCCCGGGGGGTCGCCCCCCCGGGCTGGCACTGCTCATGAGCGCAGCTCCCGTCCGGTCAGCTCGAGGAACACGTCCTCCAGGGTGCGGCTCTCGATGCGCAGGTCCTGCGCCAGCACCCCGTGCTCGGCGCACCACGCGGTCACCGCCGCGAGGAGCTGCGGATCCACCCGGTCGTGCACCTCCACGATGTAGTGGCCGGCCGGGGACTCCTTGGCCGCGCTGCCCGCCGGCAGCGCGGAGATGAGCCCGTCCGTGTCCAGCCCCGGCTCGGCCCGGAAGCGGAGCTGCCCGGCCGTGCCGGTCAGGCTGGCGGGCGTGCCCTCGGCCACCAGCTGCCCGTGGTCCACCACCGCGACCTGGTCGGCCAGCCGCTGGGCCTCGTCCATGTTGTGGGTGGTCAGGATCACCGCCGCGCCGGCCGTGCGAAGGCTGCTGATCAGGTCCCAGGTGGCCAGCCGCGCCTGCGGGTCCAGTCCCGCGGTGGGCTCGTCGAGGAACACCAGCTCCGGGCGGCCGATCACCGCGGCAGCCAGGGAGAGCCGCTGCTGCTGGCCACCGGACATCCGCCGGAACGGGGTACGCAGGCTGCCGGCCAGGCCGAGCCGGTCCAGCAGCATGGCCGGGTCGAGCGGATGGGCGTAGAACGCGGCCACCACGCGCAGGTACTCAGCGGGCCGCGCGGCCGGCGGGATCCCGCCCGACTGGAGCATCACACCCACCCGCGGCCGCAGCTGCCGCGCGTCGCGGGCCGGGTCGAGGCCGAGGACCCGGACGGCGCCGCCGTCCGGCCGCCGGTAGCCCTCGCAGATCTCGATCGTGGTGGTCTTCCCGGCCCCGTTCGGGCCGAGGATGGCGGTCACGGCCGCCCGCGCGGCCCGCAGGCAGAGACCGTTCACCGCAGTCACCTGGCTGTATCTCTTGACCAGTCCGGTGATCTCGACTGCGGGTCCGGTGCTCACGCACGCGAGTCTAGAGGCTCGGCGCCGGCGCGCTTCCCGCTCCCCGACCGGCGGCGAGCGCTAGTGATCAGCGCCTCGAACAGCCTCGCGTCGTCCCCGGCCTCGGGATGCCACTGCACCGCAAGGAGGAACCCGGTCCCGGCGCTGGCCGCGGGATCAGGCTCTACCGCCTCGATGGTCCCGTCGTCCGCCCAGGCGGTCGCGACCAGCCCGCCGCCGAGCTGGCTGATGGCCTGATGATGCGAGGTGGGCACGACGGCGCGCACGTGGCCGTCCGCGTCCGCGGGGCCGAGGATCCGGCCGAGCATGCTGCCAGGCGCGATCCGGACCGGGTGGGAGCCGTATGTCCCGGCCGCCGAACCATGGCCGTGGTGGCCCACCTCGTCGGGCAGGTGCTGGCGCAGCGTGCCGCCATGGGACACGTTGACGATCTGCAGTCCCCGGCAGATCGCGAGTACCGGCACCCCCGCCGCCAGGGCCGTGGCGACCAGGGCGCGCTCGGCGCGGTCCCGGGCCGGGTACACGCGCTCGGTGAGCGGGTGCGGGTCGGCGCCGTAGGCGGCGGGATCGATATCGCCGCCCCCGGACAGCACCAGCGCGTCGAGCCTGCTGACCGCCTCCTCGATGCCGGGCAGCGGGGGGAGCAGGACCGGGACACCCCCGGCCGCGGCCACCGCTTCCGGGTAGCTCATCGGCAGCAACGCGGCGAGCCGGTCCCACGGGCCCCAGCGGGCGGTCTCGCCATAAGCGCTGATGCCGACGTGCGGGGTCATGGCGCGCGGGCTCATAGCGGGGTCACGTACGCACCGGAGATCCCGCCGTCCACGAGGAAGTTGGACGCGGTGATGAACGACGCGTCGTCGCTGGCCAGGAACGCGACCGCGGCGGCGATCTCCTCGGCCTCGGCGAACCGGCCCATCGGCACGTGGACCAGCCGGCGCGCCGCCCGCTCCGGGTCCTTGGCGAACAGCTCGCGCAGCAGCGGCGTGTTCACCGGCCCCGGGGACAGCGCGTTGACCCGGATGCCTTCCCGGGCGAACTGCACGCCGAGTTCCCGGGTCATGGCCAGCACGCCGCCCTTGGATGCGGTGTAGGAGATCTGGGAGGTGGCCGCGCCCAGCGTGGCCACGAACGACGCGGTGTTGATCACCGAGCCGCCGGGCCCGCCCGCCGCGGCCTGGCGCTGCATGTGCGGGATCACGTACTTGCAGCACAGGTAGACGGAGGTCAGGTTGACCTCCTGGACCCGGCGCCACGCGTCGATGCCGGTGGTCAGGATGGAATCGTCGTCGGGCGGCGAGATGCCCGCGTTGTTGAACGCGACGTGCACCGCCCCGTAGGCGTCTACCACCTGCTGGTACATGTCCCGCACCGCGCCGGAGTCCGTCACGTCGGCGTGCACGAACAGGCCGCCGGCCTCCTCGGCGGCGCGCTTGCCCGCGGTCTCATCGATGTCCACGGCCACCACGGTGGCTCCCTCGGCGGCCAGCCGGCGCGTGCTGGCCAGCCCGATGCCGCTGCCCGCACCGGTAATCACGGCGATGCGGTCCTGCAGGCGCTGCATGTGCGTGCCCCGTCCTTCCCCTCAGCGATCGGTCGCGATGAAGACATTCTTGACCTCGGTGAACGCGTCGGGCGCGTCGGGCCCGAGCTCGCGTCCCAGCCCGGACTGCTTGAACCCGCCGAACGGGGTCCAGTAGCGCACCGAGGCGTGCGAGTTGACCGACAGGTTGCCGGTCTCCACCGCCCGGGCCACCCGCAGTGCCCGGCCAAGGTTCTCGGTCCAGATGGAGCCGGACAGCCCGTACGGCGTGTCGTTCGCGACCGCGATGGCCTCCGCCTCATCCTCGACTGGGACCACGGCCACGACCGGGCCGAACACCTCTTCGGTGAAGGCGGGGTCGTCCGCGGCGACCGGGGCGAGCACCGTCGGCGGGAACCAGAAGCCCGGCCCGTCCGGGGCGCTGCCGCGGAACGCCACCGGGGCCCGCTCCGGAACGTATGACGCGACCCGGGCGCGGTGCTCGGCGGAGATCAGCGGGCCCATCTCGGTGGCGGGATCCCCGGGGTCACCCACCGTGACCGCCTTGACCGCGGGTTCCAGAAGCTCCATGAACCGGTCGAACACACTGCGCTGGACCAGGATGCGGGACCGGGCACAGCAGTCCTGCCCGGCGTTGTCGAAGACGGCGTAGGGCGCGGTCGCGGCGGCCCGTTCCAGGTCCGCGTCGGCGAACACGATGTTGGCGCTCTTGCCGCCCAGTTCCAGGGTGAGCCGCTTCACCTGCCGCGCGCAGGCCGCCATGATCTGGCTGCCGACCTCGGTGGATCCGGTAAAGACGATCTTTCGCACGGCGGGGTGGTCGACCAGGCGCTGGCCCACCACCGATCCCTTACCGGGCAGCACCTGGAACACGCCGTCGGGCAGCCCGGCCTCCAGGGCCAGCTCACCGATCCGGATCGCCGTGAGCGGGGTCCGCTCCGCGGGCTTGGCGATCACCGGGTTCCCGGCAGCCAGCGCGGGCGCCAGTCCCCAGCCCAGGATCGGCATGGGGAAGTTCCACGGCACGATCAGCCCGACGATGCCGACCGGCTCCCTGAACGTGACGTTGACCCCGCCCGGAACCGGGATCTGCTGGCCGGTGAGGCGCTCCGGGGCGCCTGAGTAGTAGCGCAGCACGTCCCGGACGTTGCCCGCCTCCCAGCGGGCCTGCCCGACGGGATGGCCGGAGCAGGCCACCTCCAGCTGCGCAAGCTCCTCGACGTGGGTGTCGACCACGTCGGCGAAGCTGCGGAGCAGGGCGGCCCGCTCCCCGGGGGCCACCGCCTGCCACGCGGCCCGCGCGGCGGCGGCCCGGGCGATGGCCTCGTCAGCCTGCTCGGCCGAGCTCGACGGCACCGCCGCCACCGTCTCCTCGGTGGCGGGGTTCAGGACGGTAAACGTAGGCATGCCTGTTCCAGTCTCCTCGCGTGCGGCCCCGCCCTGGCTTACAGGCGCTCGAAGCCGCGTTGCAGTTCCCAGTCGGTGACCGCTGCGTCGAACGCCGCCAGCTCCACCCGGGCCGCGTTGGCGTAGTGCTCGACGACGTCGCTGCCGAACGCCTCACGGGCCAGCTCGCTCTTGAGCCACAGGTCCAGCGCGTCACGGAGGGTCGACGGCACCCGGCTGCCCTCGGCGGCGTAGGCGTTCCCCTCGAACGCTCCCTCCAGCGGCAGTTCCCGGTCCACCCCGTGCAGCCCGGCGGCGATCATGGCCGCGGTGGCCAGGTACGGGTTCACGTCCCCGCCCGGGACCCGGTTCTCCACCCGCAGCCCGCCGCCGTGCCCGACCAGCCGCATCGCGCAGGTCCGGTTGTCCACGCCCCACCGGACCGCGGTCGGCGCGAAGCTGCCCGGCACGTAGCGCTTGTAGGAGTTGATGTTCGGCGCGTGCCACAGCACCAGCTCGGGCAGCACCGCCAGCTGGCCCGCGATGAAATGCTCGCCGAAGCGTGACAGCCCGTGCGGGCCGTCCCCGGCCATCACCGGCGTCCCGTCGTCCCCCCGCACCGACAGGTGGATGTGGCAGGAGTTGCCTTCCCTCGCGTTCGGCTTGGCCATGAACGTGATGCTCATGCCCTCCGCGTCCGCGATTTCCTTGGACCCGGTCTTGTAGATCGAATGGTTGTCACAGGTCGTCACGGCCTCGGCGTACCGGAAGGCGATCTCGTGCTGGCCCAGGTTGCACTCGCCTTTGGCCGACTCGACCTGCAGGCCCGCCCCGGTCATGCCGTTGCGGAGCCTGCGGAGCAGCGGCTCGATCCTGGCGGTGCCCAGGATGGAGTAATCGACGTTGTAGGAGTTGGCGGGGGTCAGATCGCGGTAGCCGCCCGCCTGCGCGGCGGCGTAGGAGTCGTTGTACACCACGAACTCCAGCTCGGTGCCGGCCATGGCCTGCAGGCCGCGCTCGGCCAGCCGGCCAGTCTGGGCCTTCAGGATCTGCCGCGGGGAGGCCACCACGGGCGTGCCATCGTGCCAGGTGAGGTCGGCGAGGACCATCGCCGTGGCTTCCTGCCAGGGCACCCGGCGCAGCGTGCCCATGTCGGGCACCATCACGAAGTCGCCGTAGCCGGTCTGCCAGGACGACATCGCGAACCCGTCAACGGTGTTCATCTCCACGTCCACCGCCAGCAGGTAGTTGCATCCCTCGATGACGCTGCCCACCACGTCGTCGAGGAAGAACTCCGCCGCGAGGCGCTTGCCCTGCAGCCGGCCCTGCATGTCGGTGAAGGCGACGACGACCGTGTCGATGTTGCCCTCGCCCACCTCCACGCGGAGCTGCTCAAGCGTGAGCATCCCGCGGCGCCGGGTGTGGGGGGTGCCACCGCGCTGCTTCTCCATGAGCCTCCAGTCTCCGCGTGCCGTTCTGCCTACGTGCTACCCGGTCCGGTTTGATCCAGTCCGGCCGGGCCGGGCGGACCCGGCCCGGCCGTGACGAGCAGGGCGGCGCTGAGCACCCCGCAGCGTCAGCCGGCCAGTTCCCGCTCTATCGCGGCCAGTTCCTCCGGCGTCCCCTGGACCCGCGGGCCGGTGAACCACTTCCGGGCCGAGACCAGCCAGTAGATCCCGGCGAAGCCGATGACTGCGAGCACCGCGAACACGGCGTAGTTGAAGGTGGTGAAGTTGATGGGGCCGACCTGCGGGAGCATGAACAGGATGGTGATGATCACCACCCAGCCGACGGCGATCCAGCCGACCACGTAGCTCCAGCGGCCCAGGTGCCAGGGCCCGCGCCGGAAGCTCTCGCCCCGGCGCAGCCGCAGGTAGGTCGGTGTCACGTAGGCGATGTACAGGCCGATCGTCGCGATAGAGGTGACGGCCGCGTACGCCGCATAGTTCCACAGGTAAGGCAGCCCGAGGATGAACGCGCCGACCGCGGCCAGCCAGATCGCGTTGGTCGGGGTCCGGGTGCGGTGGTTCACCCGGTGCCAGAAGGCCGAGCCGGGCAGCGCGCCGTCGCGGGAGAACGCGTAGATCATCCGGGAGTTGGCGGTGACCGACGACATCCCGCAGAACAGCTGGGCGCCGATGACGATCAGCAGCAGCAGTTCGGCGCCCGTCTTCCCGATCGCGTCGATGATGACCTGGGCCGCTGGCACCGAGGCAAGCGACTCAGGGGCGTAGTGCTGGATCGCGAACGTGACGCCGATCAGCAGCACCCACCCGGCGAACAGCGAGACCACGATCGACATCACGATGCCACGCGGGCCCGCGGTGGCGGCCTTGTGCGTTTCCTCGGTCATGTGCGCCGAGGCGTCGTAGCCGGTGAACGTGTACTGCGCCAGGAGCAGGCCGATCAGGACGATGTAGAACGAGGGGACAGCCAGGCCGGTTCCGTTGTTGAAGTGCCCGAAGACAAAGCTGGCTGACTGGTGGTGCGACGGCACGAAGACGAGCACGGCGACAATGATCAGCACGCCGAGGAGGTGCCACCACACGCTGATGTCGTTCAGCAGCGCGACCAGCCGGATGCCGAACTGGTTCAGCATGCCGTGCACACCCAGCACGACCGCATAGATGAGCACCGTGATCCAGTGCGCCGCGCTCAGGTTGAACGCCAGCGTGAGGAACGCGTGGATGAAGAGCGAGGCGCCGAAGTCGATGCCGGCGGTGATCGCGACCTGGCCCAGGAAGTTGAACCAGCCGGTGAACCAGGACCAGGCCGCCCCGTTGTTGCGGGCCAGCTTGGCCGACCAGTAGTACAGCCCGCCCGCGGTGGGGAAGCTGGAGCACACCTCGGCCATCGACAGGCCGACGAACAGGGTCATGATCCCGACGAACGGCCAGCCCCAGACGATCACGACCGGGCCGCCGGTCAGCATGCCGAACCCGTACAGCGTCAGGCAGCCGGACAGGATCGAGATGATCGTGAACGAGACCGCGAAGTTGGAGAAGCCGGACATCCGCCGCCGCAATTCCTGCGCGTAACCCATCTGGTGCAGCGTTTGTTCGTCCTCGCCGAGCGGTGCCGCCTGCTCGTTGACCGCCATGACTGCTCCTGAATGCTGACGGGGCCCGAGGGAAGGGCCTGATTACCTGGGCTGAGTGGGCCGGGGGACGATAGAGGCCGGGAGCGGAGCGGACGCTGATCTGCCACCGGTGAGGCGAATGGTTTAATATCAGACCATTGATGGATAGCGAGACTCGGATGTCAAGACCCAGGACCGGATGTCCGCGCCTCACCAGCCGCCGCTCCCTGGCCAGGCGCCCCCGGCACGGCGCCGGGGGTTGACCTGGCTGCGGTGCTCGGCCCGGTCCGGTCGCAGAATGCGTTCGAGGAGACCGTCGAGCGGCTGCTGGCCGTGATCAAGCTGGGTGTGGTCGGTCCCGGCGAGCGCTTCCCCGCCGAGCGGGAGCTCGCGGCCATGCTCGGCGTCAGCCGGATCACGCTCCGCGAGGCCATCGGGGACCTGCGGGCCGCGGGCTACGTGGAATCGCGGCGGGGCCGGTTCGGCGGCACGTTCGTGACCTACACCCCCCCTGCGCCGAGCCGGGTCGAGCTGCGGCGAATCGCGGTCGAGGACGCCGACAAGATCAACGACGCGCTCACCTTCCGGATGGCGGTGGAGACCGGGGCGGCCCAGATCCTGGCCCAGGCCGGCGGGGATGCCGGCCGCCCTGGGGCCGCCGCGGGCCGGATCCATGACGTGCTGCTGGCCCGCCTCGCAGCCGTGAACGAGGCGGGCCCCGGGCAGTACCGGCGCATGGACACCCTGTTCCACCTGGCCATCGCGGAGCTCACCGGCTCTGGCCTGCTCGCGGCCGCGTGCGCCGACGCCCGGGTGCGGCTCAACGACCTGCTGAACGCGATCCCGGTGCTGCAGCGCAACATCGACCACACCGCGGCCCAGCACACCGCGATCGCCGAGGCCATCCTCGCGGGCGACACCCGGGGGGCCCAGCGGGCCGTGGCCGAGCATCTCGACGGCACCGCCGCCCTGCTCCGCGGTTTCCTCGAATGAGCTGGCGGCCCGGGAGCTCATCGCGGCCGGGCCGGCTTCCCGCCCGGCGCGCATCACCGCGATGCCCTGGCCGTGGCGAGCCAGCTCGGCGACCAGCACCTGCAAGCGCGTTCTCATCACGGCCTGGCGAGCACGTACCACGCCAGTGGCCGCCTGGACCAGGCTCGCCGTCACCACGCCTTCCTCGAGTGACCGTCAGGCCGGGTGCGGCGGGTGAGCGGCGGTCACGATGGCTGACCGCAGCCGCCTGACCGCGTCGCTTCGTGCCCCGGCCAGGGATGGCTGGTCCGTGAGCCCGGCGGCCCGGACGGGCACATGCCGGGGGAGGCGGGCGAAGGCCGACGAGATGGTCTCCAAGACGACCGGGTGGCGGCCCCAGGAGCCGCCGATGATGACCAGCCCGGGGTCCGCGAGCGCGACGATGGCGGCGAGGACTCCGCTGATGGCCTGGCCGAGGGCGTTCCGCGTTCCCCCGTCCTGGCCAGTGGCCAGGCTGAGCAGGCGGCCGGCGTCGATCGCCGTCGAGCCGGCCCGGCGCAGGCCGAGTTCGCCGAAAACCTCGATCAGGCGCGTGGCCTGCCCGTGCGGGCCGACGGTGATGAGGTGCGCGATCTCGCCAGCCAGCCCAGCGCACCCCCGGCTGACCTTCCCGTCGCTGACGATGGCGCAGCCCAGTCCTTCCCCCAGGAAGACGTAGGCGAAGTGATCCAGGCTGCCTGCGCTGCCGTGCTCGCGCTCGGCCCGCGCGGCCCAGTTCACGTCATTGTCGACGATGACCGGGCCCCCGACCTGCGGCGCCAGAACCTCGGCCGGATTCAGTTCACCGAGCAGGAATGGGGAGTCGGAGAGAGGGACCAGCCGGCCGGTACCGCGTTCCACCGGATCGGCCGCGCTCACGACGGCGAGCCGGGTGCTCTGCCCGGCCTGGCGCTGGACCTGCGCAGCGGCGCCCAGCAGCGCCGCGGTGACCTGCGCCGGCCGGGCCGGGCGGCCGATGGCCTCCCGGGCGCTGGCCACTGTGTCGCCGAAGGCGTCCACGGACTCCGCCACCACACCGTCCGGGGCGATGCTGGCCACGAGCGCCGAGCCGACGGTCCCGGCCAGGGCGTAGTACGAGCCGACCCGGCCGCGGCCGCGGCCGCCGGGGGTCCGTTCGCCGGTGTCGAGCAGCAGCCCGGCCTCCGTCAGCCGGCGCACGCTCTCGCCGACCGTCGGCTTCGACAGCCCTGTCCGCGTGGCCAGGTCGGACCTGGTCAGCCGGCGGGCCTGCATCAGCGCCCGGAGCACGTGCTCATCGGTCAGCGAACGGAGCAGCTCCAGCGAGGGTTTCGCGGGAAGGGCGGCTGGAGGATTGGCATGGGTCACGGTGCCACTCTAGTCAGGACTCTTGCCTAGAAGGTTACGGACCCTTAGAGTCTTCTAGTAATAAGACCTTCCTAGAAGGAGCTGACGTGCCCGTCCCCCCCGCCGCCCTGGCCACCGCGCCACTCCCCCCGCTTCCGCACTGGGAATCGGTGCCGGCTGACCTGCCCCGTGCCATCCGGCAGGTCAAGGCCGCTCTCCGGTCCCGCATCGCCGCCTCGGGCCGCACGGTTGACGACGTCTTCGGCGTGGTCGGACAGCGGGTCAGGGCTGAGGTGGACGAGATCCTCGCCGCCCGCCACCGCGGCGAGCCCATCTGGCCGGTCATCGACTACGCCGATATCGAGGCCGGAACCGTCCCGGCGGGCGCGCTGGCGAAGCTGCGCCAGCGCGGGTGCCTCGTCGTCCGCGGGCACTTCGACCGCGGCCAGGCCCTGGGCTGGGACAGCGACCTGGTCGACTACGTCGAGAGCAACGCGTTCTTCGAGAACTACCGCGGTCCCGGTGACGACTTCTTCGCCGCCGTGGGCTCCAGGCCGGAGATCTACCCGATCTACTGGTCCGCCCCCCAGATGCGGGCCCGCCAGAGCGACCGGATGGCCCGGGTGCAGGCTTTCCTCAACCGCCAGTGGAAGCACGACTCCGAGGGCACTGCGTGGTTCGACCCGGATCGCGACTCGCTGTACCCGGACCGCATCCGGCGCCGGCCGCCGGGCGCCGACTCCGGCGGACTCGGGACCCATCTCGACCCCGGGACCCTCGAACTGTGGATGACCCAGGCGTACCAGAAGGCGTTCCGGCACCTCTTCGACGGGACGGTCGAGCAGTATGACCCGTGGGACGCCGCCTACCGCACCGCCGGGCCGCAGTACCCCGGCACCACCATGTGCTCGGCCTTCCGTACCTTCCAGGGCTGGACGGCCCTGTCGGACATGGACCACGACCAGGGAGTCCTGCACACCGTCCCGATTCCCGCGGCCATGGCCTACCTCATGCTGCGGCCGCTGCTGGCCGACGTCCCCGAGGACGACATGTGCGGCGTCACGGTCAACCAGGTCTTCCCGGCCAGCGAGACCTGGCATCCGCTCCTCATGCGGGCCCTCAGCGGTATCCCCGACGTCCGGGCCGGCGATTCGGTCTGGTGGCACTGCGACATGATCCACAGTGTGGCGCCCGTCCGTAACCAGCAGGGATGGGGCAACGTGATGTACATTCCCGCCGCCCCCTGGTGCCCGCGCAACCGCCAGTACGCGGCCAGCGTCCGGGAGGCCTTCCGCACCGGGTCCAGCCCCGCTGATTTTCCCGCAGAGCACTACGAGCGCGCGTGGGCCAGCCGGTTCGCGCCCGGCGACCTCAATGCCACCGGGCGGCGCGGGCTCGGCCTTGACTGACGTGCCCGGGCTGGGGGGCCCGCGGTGACCGGGCCCGGGCTGGGTGGCCCTGGCGGGAGCGGGGGCCGGGCCGGCACGCCTCAGCCGCCCTGGCCCACGTACTCCGCGAAGACCACGACATTGCCGAGGTAGTGCCCGCTGCGGCGGTCGAACTGCCCGCCGCACGTGACCAGCCGCAGCGTGGGCCAGCGGGTGTACCCGTAGACAGCCAGGGTGGGGAAGCCCGTCTTCGGGTACAGGCCCGCCGCGTACACCCGGAACACCGCCGTGCGCCGGTCGGCGAGCGTGACGTCGATAACGTCCCCGACCCGCAGCCGGCCCAGGGAGTAGAACACGGCCGGGCCGACCGCTGACGAGTTGACGTGCCCGAAGATGACGGCCGCCCCCCGGGCCCCCGGCGTTGGCCCGGTGTCGTACCAGCTGGTGATGAAGGGGGTGGCCAGCGAGGGCACTGCGGGGGAGCCGTCCGGGCCCAGGCCCAGGGGGATGATCCGCGCCCGGACCCGGATGCCCGGGATGTCGAGGGACACCGGCACCGAGCGGCTCATCGGCTGCGGAAGCCCGCCGGGCCGGCCGGACGCCCGGGCGGGCGGCCCCGGCGGGCGGGGCGCGGCGGGGAGCGCCTCTGACCGCGGCGGGAACGGGGGTGGTGACCAGCGCAGCGTGTGGCTGCCGGCGAAAGCCAGGATGACGCCCGCCACGATGGACGCCGCGATCACCGCAACGCAGAGCTTGCGCAGGATGCCCACCGTGGCGCGCCAGCTGCCAGGATCACGTGCGGGTACGGGAGCGGCGCCGGGTGAGGAGCAGGACGCCGGATACCGTGCCGAGGCCGATCAGGGCCACGCCGATCGCGGCCATCCGGTCGTCCGTGGCGGTTGCGGTGGTGCCGTCGCCCGTGGCGGGGGCGACGGCGGGTGCCACCCTGACCGTGAGCACCGCGCTGGCCGTGACGCCATTGGAGCAGTCGATGTCGGGCTGGTACGTGCCCGCCGTGATGTTCGCCGGCAGCACCACGGTGGTGAGGAATTCGCCGGCGTGGGTGGTGGCCTGCATGGGGACGTGCTCGCTGAGTCCCAGCGTCGTGCCGATCAGGGTCGCGGAGGTGGCCCTGCCCGCAGTGGTCTGCGAGCTGCAGTTGACCGCGAACGTGGTGGAGGTGCCGGGCGCGGAAGTGCTGGGCGTGATGACCACGGGCGCCGAGCCGGCCAGCGCCGCCCCTGCGGGCAGCAGGAGAGCCGGCAGAGCCAGGGCCGGGAGGAGGGCGGCGGCCACGGTGAGGGCCGCCAGTGCGGCAGCCCGCAGGACAGCACGCATGAAGGCCCTCCGGATCGCCAATGGGATAACCCTTAGCAATCGGGCAACTACCCAGCGCATATAAGGGTAAACGCGAACGAGGCCTGGCGGGCGCAAGGCGCAGGCCGAAATATCCGGCGCGGGGGCTGCGTTCGCCGTGATGCCCGTCAGCAGGCCATGCCATGCGTCCAGGGGGCCGGATTGCGGACGCGGAAGCATTTACGGCACAATGATGTTGTGAAAACTATGGGACTGGACGGCACGGGGTCGGGCGCCCAGCGCGGTGCCGGCTTTCATGCTGCCCCGGCCCAGCCCGGCTCACCGGCCCAGCCCGGTCCGCCCGCTCGCCACGTCCCCATCCAGCCCGGATCGCTCACGGCCCAGGCGGGGTCGGAGCGGGGCACCCGGGCCCGCATCGCCCGGCTCATCCTGGAGAACGGGCCGGTCACCGCCGCCGGCCTGAGCACGAGGCTGAACCTGACACCCGCAGCAGTCCGGCGGCATCTGGACAACCTGCTCGCCGACGGGATGATCGAGACCCGCACTGCCCGCCGCCCGGCCAGCCGGGGACGGGGCCGCCCGGCCAAGCTGTTCGCGATCACGGACGTGGGCCGGAGCGCGTTCGAGCACGCCTACGATGACCTGGCCACCAGCGCGCTTCGCTTCCTGGCCGAGGTGGCCGGGCCGGGCGCGGTCGCCGAGTTCGCCCGCCGCCAGGTCGCTGACCTGGAGCGGCGGTACGGGCCGGTGGTCCGGGGGGCCGCCCCGGCCGACCGGGTCGCGGCCCTGGCCGAGGCGCTGTCCGCGGACGGCTACGCGGCCTCGGCGAGCGGTGCCCCCCGCCCCGGCGCCCGCCCGGACCAGCCCGGGACCAGCCCCGGCGACTCCGGGCCCGGTACCGACGCCGGGCGCGGCGAGCAGCTCTGCCAGCATCACTGCCCGGTGGCGCATGTGGCCGCCGAGTTCCCGCAGCTGTGCGAGGCCGAGACGGAGGCGTTCGCCCGCCTCCTCGGCACCCCCGTGCAGCGGCTGGCCACCATCGCGCATGGCGATGGGATCTGCACCACGCACGTCACCGCGCCAACGCTCCTGAACACCAGCACGCACCGCCCCACTCCATAACCGCACCGCAATCGGAGGCATCTCCGTATGACCACGACCGCACACCCCGAGCTCGAGGGCCTCGACCGATACAAGTTCGGCTGGGCTGACTCGGACGTGGCGGGCACGGGCGCCCGCCGGGGCCTGTCCGAAGAGGTTGTCCGCAACATCTCGGGCTTGAAGAACGAGCCCCCGTGGATGCTCGACCTGCGGCTGAAGGGCCTGAAGCTGTTCGACCGCAAGCCCATGCCGAACTGGGGCGCGGACCTGTCGGGCATCGACTTCGAGAACATCAAGTACTTCGTCCGGTCCACCGAGAAGCAGGCCGCGACCTGGGACGACCTGCCCGCCGACATCAAGAACACCTACGACAAGCTGGGCATCCCCGAGGCCGAGAAGCAGCGGCTGATCGGCGGGGTCGCGGCCCAGTACGAGTCCGAGGTGGTCTACCACAAGATCCGCGAGGACCTGGAGGAGAAGGGCGTCATCTTCCTGGACACCGACACGGCGCTGCGTGAGCACCCGGAGCTGTTCCAGGAGTACTTCGCCACCGTCATCCCGCCAGGCGACAACAAGTTCGCCGCGCTGAACACGTCCGTGTGGTCCGGTGGCAGCTTCATCTACGTGCCGAAGAACGTGCACGTGGATATCCCGCTGCAGGCCTACTTCCGGATCAACACCGAGAACATGGGCCAGTTCGAGCGGACGCTGATCATCGTCGACGAGGGTGCCTACGTGCACTACGTCGAGGGCTGCACCGCGCCGATCTACAAGTCCGACTCGCTGCACTCCGCCGTGGTCGAGATCGTCGTCAAGGCCGGGGCGCGCTGCCGCTACACCACGATCCAGAACTGGTCCGCCAACGTCTACAACCTGGTCACCAAGCGGGCCGTGTGCAGCGCCGGGGCGACCATGGAGTGGATCGACGGGAATCTCGGCTCCAAGGTCACGATGAAGTACCCGGCCGTCTACCTGATGGGCGAGCACGCCCGCGGCGAGACCCTGTCGGTGGCGTTCGCCGGTGAGGGCCAGCACCAGGACGCGGGGGCCAAGATGGTCCACTGCGCCCCGAACACCTCCTCCAACATCGTGTCCAAGTCGGTGGCCCGCGGCGGCGGCCGGACTTCCTACCGCGGCCTGGTCCAGGTCCAGGAAGGCGCCGGGCACTCCAGGTCCACCGTGAAGTGCGACGCGCTGCTGGTCGACTCGGTCAGCCGGTCGGACACCTACCCGTACGTGGACGTCCGCGAGGACGACGTCGAGATGGGCCACGAGGCCAGCGTCTCCAAGATCTCTGAGGACCAGCTGTTCTACCTGATGAGCCGGGGGATGACCGAGGACGAGGCGGCGGCCACCATCGTGCGCGGCTTCATCGAGCCGATCGCCCGCGAACTGCCGATGGAGTACGCGCTCGAGCTGAACCGGCTGATCGAGCTCCAGATGGAGGGGGCGGTCGGCTGATGGCAGGGCTTCAGGGGGCGGTGGAGTCCGCCGCCCCGGTTTCACGGCTGCACGAGCACCACTCGGCGGATCTGGCTGATTTCCCGGTGCCGGCCGGGCGGGAGGAGGAGTGGCGGTTCACGCCACTGCGCCGCCTGCGCGGTCTGGCGGGCGCCCAGCCGCTGGAGGCCGGGAAGGTGACGGTTGAGGTCGCTGCCGCACCGGGTGTTTCCGCCACGCGCCCGCACCGCGGTGACGCCCGCTTCGGGACCGCGTTCACGGCGGCCGACCGGGTCAGCGCCCGGGCGTTCGCGTCGTTCGAGGAGGGCACGGTGATCACCGTGCCGGCCGACACCGACGTCGATGAGCCGACCGTGATCACGACGCGGGGTCACGACTCGGGGGGCGCGGCCTTCGGGCACACCCTCATCGACGTGGGGCGGCATTCCCGGGCCGTGGTCGTCCTCGATCATGCGGGGGCCGCGACGTACGCGGACAACGTCGAGTTCGTCGTGGGCGACGGGGCCTCGCTGTCGGTGGTGAGCGTCCAGGACTGGGCCGCCGACGCGGTGCACCTGAGCCACCACCAGGCGCGGGTGGGCCGGGATGCGACGTTCCAGCACACGGTGGTGACGCTGGGCGGCGGGGTGGTCCGGCTGGCCCCCTCGGTCAGCTACGCCGGCCCCGGCGGCGACGCCGAGCTGCTCGGCCTGTACTTCGCCGACCCCGGGCAGCACCTGGAACACCGGCTGTTCGTGGACCACAACCAGCCGCACTGCCGCAGCCGGGTGGACTACAAGGGCGCCCTGCAGGGCGACAGCGCGCACACGGTGTGGATCGGCGACGTGCTGATCCGGCCCGGGGCGATCGCCACCGACACCTATGAGCGGAACCGGAACCTCCTGCTCACCGAGGGCGCCCGGGCCGACTCGGTGCCGAACCTGGAGATCCTCACCGGCGAGGTCGTCGGGGCGGGCCACGCCAGCACCAGCGGGCGGCTGGAAGACCAGCACCTGTTTTACCTGATGGCCCGGGGCATCCCGCTGGACGAGGCACGCCGCCTGGTCATCAGGGGTTTCTTCGGCCAGCTGATCGCCAAGATCGAGGTCGCCGAGCTGCGTGAGCGGATCACCGCCGCGATCGAGAACGAGCTGGCCAGGCTGCCCGGACGGCAAGGATCCGCAGCATGAGCGAGACCAGCACCTTCGTCCGGGTCTGCGCGCTGGCCGACGTGCCCGAGCAGGGAGCCATCGGCGTCGAGGTCGGCGACGAGCCGGTCGCCGTCGTGCGGGCAGGCGGGGAAGTGTTCGCGCTGCGCGACGTGTGCTCGCATGAGGAAGTGCCGCTGTCCGAGGGCGAGGTCTACGACCACACCGTCGAGTGCTGGCTGCATGGCTCATGCTTCGACCTGCGGACCGGCGCGTCCACGGGACCCCCGGCCACCAAGCCCGTCCCGACTTACCCGGTGAAGGTCGAGGGCGGCGATGTGTACGTCGCCGTCCCGGCCGCGCCCGGTCCCTAACCGACCACCTATGAACTCGGAGATAGTGAGATAGCGATGGCCACTCTGGAAGTCCGCGACCTGCACGTCAGCGTGGTGGATGCGGCCGATCAGGCCAGCGAGATCCTGCGCGGCGTCGACCTGACCGTGAACGACGGCGAGATCCACGCCATCATGGGCCCGAACGGCTCCGGCAAGTCCACGCTGGCCTACGCGATCGCCGGGCACCCCAAGTACCGGGTCACCCAGGGCAGCGTGACCCTGGACGGCGAGGACGTCCTGTCCATGAGCGTGGACGCGCGCGCCCGGGCCGGCCTGTTCCTGGCCATGCAGTACCCGGTGGAAGTGCCCGGCGTGACCGTGTCCAACTTCCTGCGCACCGCGGTCACCGCCGTGCGCGGCGAGGCGCCGAAGCTCCGCGTGTTCCTCAAGGAGATGCGCGAGGCCATGGCGGCCCTGTCCATCGAGCCCCAGTTCGCCGAGCGCAACCTGAACGAGGGCTTCTCCGGCGGGGAGAAGAAGCGGCACGAGATCCTGCAGCTCGAGCTGCTCAACCCCAAGTTCGCGATCCTCGACGAGACCGACTCCGGGCTGGACATCGACGCGCTGCGGGTGGTGTCCGAGGGCGTCAACCGGTTCAGCGCCCAGCCCGGCCACGGCGTCCTGCTGATCACCCACTACACCCGGATCCTGCGGTACGTGAAGCCGGACTTCGTGCACGTGTTCGTGGGCGGGCGGATCGTCAACGAAGGCGGTCCCGAGCTGGCCGAGACCCTCGAGGCCGAAGGCTACGAGAAGTGGATCAGGGCCGCCGCGGGAGCCGTCGCATGACCCTGGATGTGACCCGGATCCGCAAGGATTTCCCGATCCTGGACCGGCGGGTCCGGGACGGGCAGCCGCTGGTCTACCTGGACAGCGCCAACACGTCGCAGAAGCCCCGCCAGGTCATCGAGCGCCTCGACGAGTTCTACGAGCGGCACAACGCCAACATCCACCGGGCCAGTCACCAGCTCGGCGAGGAGGCGACCGCCGCCTACGAGGGCGCCCGGATCAAGGCCGCCGGCTTCATCGGCGCCCGGGACGAGACCGAGGTGGTGTTCACCAAGAACATCTCCGAGGGCATCAACCTGGTCGCCTACGCCATGGGCAACGCGACCGCCGGCCAGTCCGGCGGGAGCGGGTCGGCGAGGTTCCGCCTGGGCCCCGGCGACGAGATCGTCATCACCGAGATGGAGCACCACTCCAACATCGTCCCGTGGCAGCTGCTGTGCGAGCGCACCGGCGCCACGCTGCGCTGGTTCGGGGTGACCGACGACGGCCAGCTCGACCTGTCCGGCGCCGGCGACCTGATCAACGGGCGGACCAAGCTGGTGGCCCTGGCCCACCAGTCCAACGTGCTCGGCACGATCAACCCGGTCCGCGAGATCGCCGACCGCGCCCATGCAGCGGGTGCGCTGGTCCTGGTGGACGCGGCCCAGTCGGTCCCGCACATGCCCGTCAACGTGCAGGAACTGGGCGCCGACTTCCTGGGCTTCACCAGCCACAAGATGTGCGGCCCGACCGGCATCGGGGTGCTGTGGGGCCGGCGTGAGCTGCTCGAGGAGATGCCCCCGTTCCTCGGCGGCGGCGAGATGATCGAGAGCGTCTGGATGGACCACTCGACGTTCGCCCCCCCGCCGCACAAGTTCGAGGCCGGGACCATGCCGATCGCCGAGGCGGCCGGGCTGGACGCGGCCATCGACTACCTCACCGACGTGGGCCTGGACGCGGTCCGGGCGCATGAGCAGGACCTGACCGGCTACGCGCTGCAGGCGCTGGGCGGCGTGCCGGGCCTGCGGGTCCTCGGCCCGGCGGACCCGGCCACGCGCGGTGCGGCGATCTCGTTCACGCTGGGGGACGTGCACCCGCACGACGTGAGCCAGGTGCTCGACGAGCACGGCGTGGCCGTCCGGGCCGGGCACCACTGCGCCTGGCCGCTGCACCGCCGGTACGGCATCCAGGCCAGCACCCGCGCCTCGTTCTACCTGTACAACACGAGGGCCGAGGTCGACGCGCTGGTCAACGGGATCGGGCAGGCGCAGCGCTTCTTTGGCGGTGCCTGATGCGGCTCGAATCCCTGTACCAGGAAGTCATCCTGGACCACTACCGCCACCCGCAGCATAAGGGGCTGCGGGAGCCGTACGACGCCGAGGTGCATCACGTGAACCCGCTCTGCGGGGACGAGGTGACACTCCGGGTCACGCTCAAGGACGCGACCGGCGAGCCAGTCGTGGCTGACGTGTCCTACGACGCGCTGGGCTGCTCCATCAGCCAGGCCAGCGCGTCGGTGATGAGCGAGCTGATCATCGGCAGGACGGTGCCCGAGGCGATGAGCCTGGCCGAGGAGTTCCTGCGCCTCATGCAGTCCAAGGGCCAGCTGGAGCCGGACGAGGAAATCCTCGGTGACGGCGTGGCATTCGCCGGAGTGGCGAAGTACCCGGCCCGGATCAAGTGCGCCCTGCTGGGCTGGATGGCCTGGAAGGACGCCACCGCGCAAGCCCTGGAGGGGCAGACATGACGGACGACACTGAGACCAGCGGCCCCCTGCTGGAGATCACCCCCGAGACCGAGGATCTGGTCGAGGCCCTCCGCGACGTGGTGGACCCCGAGCTGGGCGTGAACGTCGTCGACCTCGGGCTGATTTACGGGGTGACGCTGGACGAGGACAAGACGCTGACCATCGACATGACGCTGACCAGCGCGGCCTGCCCGCTCACCGACGTGATCGAGGACCAGGCCCGGTCCGCCCTCGACGGCCTCGTCACCGACTTCCGGATCAACTGGGTCTGGCTTCCCCCGTGGGGCCCGGACAAGATCACCGACGACGGCCGCGAGCAGCTGCGCGCCCTGGGCTTCAACGTCTGAGCGAACGCGCGCACCCCACCCCCCGACTCCCCGCCAGGGGGGAGGTCGGGACGATCGGCCCTGCCTAGGGTGGAAAGTCCGGTTCAGACTGGATTCAGGCCGATACGGGAGGTGGGCAGCCTGATGCCCGACAAGCTCATGCGGCTGCGCCGGAGCGAGTCGGTGCCGGAACCGCCCAGGCCCGTCATGCTCGCGATCGCCGGCGACAGCGCCGCCGGCAAGACCACGCTGACCCGGGGCATCGCCGCCGCGCTCGGCGCGGACCGGGCCACCGCGCTGTGCGTGGACGACTACCACCGTTACGACCGGGCCGAGCGGCGCGGCGTCCCGTTCACCGTGCTCAACCCCGCGTGCAACTACATGGACGTGATGGAGCAGCACCTCCAGCTGCTCGCGCTCGGGCGGCCCATCCTCAAGCCCGTGTACGACCATTCCACCGGGCAGCTGGTCCGGCCGGTCCTGGTCGAGCCGCGCGAGTTCGTGATCGTCGAGGGACTGCTGCCCCTGCACACCAAGCTGTCGCGGGCCTGCTTCGACATCACCGTGTACCTGGACCCGCCCGAGGACATCCGGCGGGAATGGAAGCTGCGGCGCGACTGCGCCGAGCGGGGGTACACCCCCGGGCAGGTGCTGGCTGAGCTGGAGCGGCGCGAGCCGGAATCGGCTGCGTTCATCCGGCCGCAGCGGCAGCAGGCCGACATCTCCATCCGGTTCGCCCCGGCCGCGGGGCACGACGCCCCGGCCGGGACCCCGCTGTCCGCGGAGATCCTGCTCCGGCCGACCATCCAGCATCCGGAACTGGCCCACGTGCTCACCGACGACGACCGGCAGACCGTGCACCTCAAGCTGATCCGTGACTGCGACGGCCGGCCGGTGGACGCCCTGCACGTGCACGGGTACGCGCCCCGGGAGGACAGCCGGATCGTCGAGAAGGCGATCTGGGAACAGCTGTCGTTCGCCGCCGACGCGGACCTGCCAGACAAGCTGGGGGAGTACGCACCGGGCAGGCGCAGCGAATCGCTGGCCATTGCCCAGCTTCTCCTGCTCTGGCACCTGCTCGAGGCGCGGACGTGACCGCCGGGTGGGTACCGTTCCGCACATGGACCACCTGACGTCCGAGCCCATGACCCTGGTGATCGTCGACGATCACCAGATGGTGCTGGACGGCCTGAAGGCCATGCTGGCGCCGTACCGGGAGCACGTGGATATCGTCGGCGAGTCCAGCGACCCGCGCGAGGCGGTCCGCCTGGCCGGCGAGCTCAAGCCCGACGCGGTGCTGCTCGATATCCGGCTCCGCGGGGCCAGCGGGCTGGACCTGTGCGCCGAGATCCTCCGCCTCACGCCCGGCTGCAAGGTGGTCTTCCTCACCGTCTACGACGACGAGCAGTACCTGTACCAGGCGCTGCGGGTGGGCGCGGCGGGCTTCCTGCTGAAGCGGATCCGGGGCGGGGAGCTGGTGGACTACCTGCGCAGGATCCGCGACGGCGAGGTGCTCATCGACCCCAGCCTGGCCGGCCGGGTCGCGCTGTCCGCGGCCCGGCTGCGCAGCGGCGAGTTCTGGCCGGGGGCCCACCTGGGCCTGACCCAGCGCGAGAGCGAGGTCTTGTCGCTGCTGGTGGCCGGGCTGTCCAACCGGGCCATCGCGGTGCGGCTGGTGGTCAGTGAGGAGACCGTGAAGACGCACTCGCGGGGGATCTACCGCAAGCTCGGCGTGTCCGACCGGGCCGGCGCGGTGGCGGTCGCGCTGCGCGAGGGGGTCTTCCATTGATCCCGGGGCTCGGCGCGGGCGATGGCCCGGGCCGGCTCGGCGTCGCCGACGCGGAACGCGAGGCGCAGCTCTTGTCCAAGGTCGTCGAGACCATCTCGGCCGGCCTGGATCTGGACCGGATCCTGCAGGGCGTCGCCCAGCTGGTTACGGAGACCACCGAGACCGACGTGTGCTTCGTGCACCTGCTCGACGAGCGGGGCCGCAAACTCCAGCTGCGCGGGGCGACCCCGCCGTTCGACACCATGGTCGGGACCATCGAGCTGGCGCTCGGCGAGGGAGTGGCCGGATGGGTGGCCGACCACGGCCAGCCCGCCGTCATCGTGGACAACAAGTCTGCTGACCCCCGGTACCGCTATATCCCGGCCCTGCGCGGCGAGGAGTTCACCTCCATGCTCTCGGTGCCGGTGGTCACCCCGATGGGCCACCTGGTCGGCGTGCTGAACGTGCACACCCGGCTGCGCCGTGAGTTCACCCCGGCCGACGTGGAACTGCTCCGCTCCGTCGCCGGCCTGGTGGCCGGGGCCATCGAGAACGCCCGGCTGCACCGCAGGCTGGCCGAGCGGGAGGAGGCGCTGGAGCTGTTCGCGGAGCGGATCGTGGAATGGCAGGAGCACGAGCGGCGGCGGCTGGCCGGGGAGATCCACGACGGCATCAGCCAGCGCATCGTCAGCCTGTTCTTCCACCTGTCCGCCGCAGCCGATGCGATCCCGGGTTCACCGCAGGTCGCGGCGGAGCAGGTGGCCCGGGCCCAGGAACTGGCCGCGGCCGCGCTGGACGAGACCCGGTCCGCGATCGCCGGGCTGCGCCCCCCGGTGCTGGACGACCTCGGCCTGGCCGCCAGCCTGGAGAGCCTGGGCCATTCGTTCCCCACCCTGGACGTCCGGGTTGAGGCGGCCGCGCTCAGCATGGCCGAGCACGCGGAGACCGCGGTCTACCGGACCGCCCAGGAGGCGCTGCAGAACGCGGCCAAGCACGCCAGCGCCCAGTCAGTCCGGGTCCGGCTGTACCGGCAGAAAGACCGGGCCGTGCTGGAGGTCAGCGACGACGGCACCGGCTTCGACGTGGCTGCCGTCCCGGCCGAGGGGAACACCGCAGGCGCGGCCGCCACGGGCGGGCCCACCGGTTTCGGGCTGTCCGGGATGCGCGAGCGGGCCGAGCTGCTCGGCGGCCGCCTCGAGCTGACCAGCTCCCCGGGCCGCGGCAGCACGGTCCGCCTCACGATCCCCTACCTCCCCGCCGCCCAGGCCTAACCGGGCCACCCTCGGTCCCGCTCCCCGGCCCCCGCTGATCCTCTCGCCCGTGATCATGGGCTTGCTGGGGCCCGGGCCCCAGCAAGCCCATGATCATGAACCCAGGTGCGGGGCGGGTGAGGCTGAAGAGGTCAGTGTTGCTGGCGTGAATGCGCGGGTGCCCCGGAGGAGCCGGGGGAGCCGGGGAGCCGGCCGGGCGGGCCGAGGCGGGTCTACCGGCCCGGAGGGCCAGGGGAGCCGTCCGGGGGCGGTGCGGTGCCGCCGCGGGGCGGTGCGGTGTCGCCGAAGACGCGGCTGGCGCGGACGTCGGCCTCGCTGATCTCCATCAGGGAGTCCCGGCCGATCGTGCCGCCCGCCGCCACCAGGCGCCGGGCCTGGCGCAGCCGCATCCGGTCGATGGCGTTGCGGATGCTGCGCGCGTTGGCGAACCGGGGCTGGGTCATCCGCAGGGCCACGTACTCGGTGAGCGCCGCCCGGGCCGGCCCGGACAGCTGGTACTGCTCCCGGTCCAGCATCAGCCCGGCGATCTGCATCAGCTCGTCCAGGGAGAAGTCCGGGAAGTCGATGTGGTGCGCGATCCGGGAGGCCATCCCGGGATTGGAGCGGAAGAACACGTCCATCCGGTCGGCGTACCCGGCCAGGATGACGACCAGGTCCTCCCGGTGCGCCTCCATGAACTGGAGCAGGATCTCGATGGCTTCCTGGCCGTAGTCCCGCTCGTTCTCCGGCCGGTACAGGTAGTAGGCCTCGTCGATGAGCAGCACGCCGCCCATCGCCCGCTTGAGCACCTCCTTGGTCTTGGGGGCGGTGTGCCCGACGTACTGGCCGACCAGGTCGTCGCGGGTCACGCTGACCAGCTGGCCCTTGCGGAGATACCCAAGCTCGCGCAGCATCTCGCCCATGTGCATGGCCACGGTCGTCTTGCCGGTCCCGGGGCTGCCGGTGAAGCACATGTGCAGGCTGGGCCGCGACGAGGTCAGCCCGTACCGCTGCCGCAGCCGGTCGATCAGCAGCAGCGCGGCGATCTCCCGGACCCGGGCCTTGACCGGGGCCAGCCCGATGAACTCCCGGTCGAAGTCGTCCAGCATCGCCGACAGCCGCTGGGCCTGCTGCTCCTCGCCCAGTTCCACGGTCTCGCCGGGCGCCAGCGGCTCGGGAGCCGGTTCCCCCGGGTCCCGGGGCTCTCCTGCGTCCGCTTCACCGTGGCCCGGGCCGGGGCGCGGCATCGCGAAACCGCCCCCGGCCGGGCCCCCGGCCGGGCCCGCGGTCGCGCTCATCCGCCGGCGGGCCCGGGGGGCCCGCCGCCGTCCGGGGTCGCATGGCGGCCATAACGCTCGCCCGCGGGGCGCTGCGTGGCGTAAGGCTGCAGCGAGTACCGGATCTGCCGGTCGCTGCCCTCCTGCCGGTCCAGGCGGAAGCCCGGTTCCCGGCTGGGCCGGTTCACGATGAAGCTCAGCGCCGTGGTCTGCCGGCCCAGGCTCGCGTCGTAGGCGTTGACCCGGATGTAATGCTCGGGATAGGCGTCGCGGCACGCGCGGACCTCGTGCAGCCCGGCGGCCGCGTCAGCGATGTCGAACATCGGCAGCCCCCACATCTCCCAGAGGAAGTTCCGCGGGTGCGGGTCGTCGGTGAATTCCACCGCGATCGACCAGCCCTGGTCCACCGCGTACTGGATCTGCGCGGCGACCTCGTCGTCGGTGAGGTCGGGCAGGTAGGAGAACGTGCCCTGGGTGATCCGCATGCTGCTCTCCTCAGGCCGTCGGGGTGGCCACGACGTCCGGCGTGTCGGTCGATTCGTAGTTGAAGGTGATGTCGCCCCAGGTATCCAGGGCCGTCTGCAGCGGCTGGCAGGCCTTGGCCGCCTCGGCCAGGATGGCGTCGCCCTCGGCGACGAAGTCCCGGCCCTCATTGCGGGCCTTGATCATGGCCTCGACCGCGACCCGGTTGGCGGTGGCGCCGGCCGCGACGCCCATCGGGTGGCCGATGGTGCCGCCGCCGAACTGCAGCACCACGTCCTCGCCCAGGTAGCCCAGCAGCTGGTGCATCTGGCCGGCGTGGATGCCTCCGGAGGCGACCGGCATGGTGCCCGGCATCGACCCCCACTCCTGCTCGAAGTAGATGCCGTGGCCCAGGTCCAGCGGGACGGTCGCCAGCCGCAGCGTGTCGTAGTAGCCGCGGACCATGGACGGGTCGCCCTCCAGCTTGCCCACCACGGTGCCGGCGTGGATGTGGTCCACCCCGATCAGCCGGCACCACTTGGCGATGACCCGGAAGCTGACCCCGTGGTTCTTCTGCCGGGTGTAGGTGCCGTGCCCGGCCCGGTGCAGGTGCAGGATGACCCCGTTGCGCCGGGCCCACTTCGACATGGACTGCAGCGCGGTGTAGCCGACGGTCAGGTCGGCCATGACGATCACGCTGCCGAGTTCCTTCGCGAACTCGGCCCGCTCGTACATGTCCTCCATGGTCGCGGCGGTCACATTCAGGTAGTGGCCCTTGATCTCGCCGGTCTGCTCCGCGGCCCGGTTGACCGCCTCCATGGTGAACAGGTAGCGGTCGCGCCAGCGCATGAACGGCTGGGAGTTGATGTTCTCGTCGTCCTTGGTGAAGTCCAGGCCGCCGCGCAGCGCCTCGTAGACCACGCGGCCGTAGTTGCGGGCGGACAGGCCCAGCTTGGGCTTGGTGGTGGCGCCGAGCAGGGGGCGGCCGTACTTGTTCAGGTACTCGCGCTCCATCACGATGCCGTGCGGCGGCCCCTGGAAGGTCTTCACGTACGCCAGCGGGATCCGCATGTCCTCCAGCCGGAGGGCCCTCAGCGCCTTGAAGCCGAACACGTTGCCGATGATCGACGAGGTGAGGTTGGCGATCGAGCCTTCCTCGAACAGGTCGATGTCGTAGGCGATGTACGCGATGTACTCGCCCTCGCGGCCCGGGACCGGGTCCACCCGGTAGCACTTGGCCTGGTAGTGCTCGTGGGCGGTGAGCCGGTCGGTCCAGACCACGGTCCAGGTCGCGGTGGAGGATTCGCCGGCCACCGCGGCGCCCGCCTCCTCCGGCGGTACCCCCGGCTGCGGGGAGATCCGGAACGCGACCAGCACGTCGGTCGGCTTGGGCACGTAGTCCGGCTCCCAGTAGCCCATCTGCGCGTAGGGGAGCACGCCCGCGTTCCAGCGCTCGTTGGGCGGTGCGTCCGGTGTGCCCGTCATGGTTCCTCCGGTGAGTGGCGAGGGTGTCCTCCCTCGCTACGATGCCCCGTGAATCATCGGTTGTCTATTGAGAGTTTCGCGGTGACCAATAAGCTCCGACCAAATGGTGCCATGTCCTCCCGGGTCTTCAGCCAGGCGGGTCTGCCCCGCTGGCGGCCAGACCCGCCCCAGGAGGGGATTCCGGGGGCCGGAAGCCGCCGTGGGCCTGGACATGGGCGACGAGGCGCGCGGCGGCCGGCGGCAGCGGGCCGGGATGGGCGACCAGGTACCAGTCCCGGTGCATCGGGGTGCCCGGCACCGGGAGCGCGGTGAGCCGGCCATCGGCCAGCTCGGCGGCGACCGCGTCGCGGGAGATCAGGGTGACCCCCAGGCCGGCGCTCGCGGACTCCCGGATCGCGCCGTTGGAGCCCACCATCAGGGTGAGCGGGGCGATGTCCAGCTCGGTCAGCAGCCGGTTCGTGGCGGTCCGGGTGCCCGAGCCGGGTTCGCGCAGCAGCCACGCCTGCCGGGCCAGCCAGGGGACAAGATGGCTGCCGCCCGGGGCGGCCTCGCCCGCGCTGGCGGCCAGGCCCGGCGCCGCCACCACGACCAGCTGGTGCGGCCGCTCGGCGAGCACCGTGACGTCCCAGCCCGGCTCGGGCCGGCCGCCGAGGACCAGATCGACCTGGTGCCGGTCGAGCAGGCCCCGGACCCGGTCCCGGTTTCCCGCCTCCAGCCGGACGCCCAGCCGCGGGTACCGGGCCCGGAAACCGCTGAGCAGCCCGGGCAGGATCTGCTCGGCCGCGGTGGTCACGGCGGCGATGCGCAGCTCGCTGCGTTCCGGGTCGGCCGCGGCCGCCGCGGCCCGCCCGGCCTCATCCAGCAGGCCCAGGACCCGCTGGACGCGGCCCGCATACGCCTGCCCGGCCGCGGTGAGCCGCAGCCCCCGGCCGTCCGGCTCGAGCAGCGCCACGCCCAGGGACTTCTGCAGCGCGGCGAGCGAAGCCGACACCGCCGCCTGGGTCACCACCAGGTCCTGGGCGGCGGCGCGGACCGAGCCGGCCTCCGCCACGGCGAGGAAGGTGCGAAGCTGGTTCAGCGTCACGGGGACCTGCCAGGGGTGGTCATTAACGTTTCGCCTAACTATTACGGAATACCCTCAAGCTTATGTTCAGTGAACCCGCCTCATCACCGCCACGCTGGATCGACGTGGCGCCGGAACGCTTCCCGGGCTGGGCCGGGTCTTTCGGCGACCGGCACGGCCCGGTGTCCGTCCGGGAGGAGCCGGGCGGCGTGGTCGTGCTCGCCGCGGAGGACGGGGCGCGGGCGCGCTGCCACGTCCCGTTCCCCCCGGTACCGGGGATGGGCGCGGGGCGGGATCCCGGGACCCCGGGTCCCGGGACCGGGGACCCGGGCGAGGTGGCCCGGGCGGTCGCGGCCCACGCCGCGGCCAGCCGGACCGTCGGCGTGCTGCTGGTCCGGCTGGGCGGCTACGCGGCAGGCGTGTTCACCGGGGCGCCGCCGCGGCTGGCCGACTCCAAGGTCGGGTCCCGGCTGGTGCACGGGCGCAGCGCGGCCGGCGGCCAGTCGCAGCAGCGGTTCGCGCGGCGGCGGGAGAAGCAGGCCGCCGAGGCGCTCGGCGCGGCGGCAGACACCGCGGCCGCGGTTTTCAGCCGCTGCGGGCTTCCCCTGGACGCGCTGGTGCTGGGCGGGGACCGGCGCGCGGTATCCGGGCTGCGCGACGACCCGCGGCTGCGCGCCTACTTCGGCGTCGCGGTGGAGCGGTTCCTCACCGTGCCCGATCCGCGGCTGGCCGTCCTGCGCGAGACGCCCCGGATGTTCCGGGCCATCCAGATCCAGCTGGCCGGGCCTGCGGGGGCGGCGAGCGCCGTGCGCGGCTGAGCGCGGCGGCGAGCGCCGTGCGCGGCTGAGCGCGACGGCGCGCACGGAAGGTACGCTGGAATAACGGGCCGCGGCCGTGCCGCTTCTTCCCCGATCCCCGTTTGGAGTGGTGCCTGGTGATCGCCGCGACCGGCCTGGAGCTTCGCGCGGGCGCGCAGCTGCTGCTGGCGGGCGCGAGCTTCCAGATCGCCCCGGGAGACAAGGTTGGCCTGGTCGGCCGGAACGGCGCGGGCAAGACCACCCTGGCCAGGGTCCTCGCGGGCGAGGCGATCCCCGCGGCGGGCAGCGTCCGGCGCGGGTCGAGCATCGGCTACCTGCCCCAGGACACGCGGTCCGGCGACCTGGAGGGCCTGGCCCTGGACCGGATCCTGTCCGGCCGCGGCCTGGACGAGCTGCGCGCGGCCATGCGGGCCGCGGAGGAGCAGATGTCCGACGGGCAGCCCGCCCGGCGTGACGCCGCGGTCCGCCGCTACGGCCAGCTGGAGGAACGGCTCGCCCTGCTCGGCGGCTACGCGGCGGAAGCCGAGGCCTCGTCGATCGCCTCCAGCCTCGGCCTGCCGGACCGGGTGCTGGCCCAGCCCCTGGCCACCCTGTCCGGTGGCCAGCGCCGCCGGGTGGAGCTGGCCCGGATCCTGTTCGCGGACGCGCAGACGCTGCTGCTGGACGAGCCCACCAACCACCTGGACGCCGACTCGGTCACGTGGCTCCGCGATCACCTGAAGGCGTTCCGCGGCGGGCTGGTGGTGATCAGCCACGACACCGGCCTGCTCGACGCCGTGGTCAACAAGGTGTTCCACCTCGACGCCGACACCGCCACGCTCGAGGCGTACAACGTCGGCTGGCAGGTCTACCTGCAGCAGCGGGAAACGGACGCGCGGCGGCGCCGGCGCGAGCATGCCAACGCATCCCGGGAGGCAGCGTCGCTGCAGGCCCAGGCGGACAAGATGCGGGCCAAGGCGACCAAGGCCAAGGCGGCCCAGAGCATGCAGCGGCGGGCGGAACGGCTGCTGGCCGGGGTCGCCGCCGAGCGCGCCCCGCAGCGGGTCGCACGGCTGCGGTTCCCCGACCCGGCGCCGTGCGGGCGTGTCCCGCTGACCGCCGAGGACCTGTCGAAGTCCTACGGCTCGCTGGAGGTGTTCACCGACGTCAACGTGGCGGTGGACCGGGGCTCGCGGATCGTGGTCCTCGGCCTGAACGGCGCGGGCAAGACCACCCTGCTGCGCTTGCTGTCCGGCATGGAGACGCCGGACACCGGCCGGGTCACCCCGGGGCACGGCCTGCGGCTGGGCTATTACGCCCAGGAGCACGAGACCCTGGACACCGGCCGCTCCGTGCTGGACAACATGCGCACGGCCGCCCCGCATCTCCCCGACGCCGAGCAGCGGCGCATCCTCGGCTCGTTCCTGTTCTCCGGCGACGCGGTGGACAAGCCGGCCGCAGTCCTGTCGGGAGGGGAGAAGACCAGGCTCGCGCTGGCCCTCCTGGTGGTCTCGGGCGCGAACGTCCTGCTGCTGGACGAGCCGACCAACAACCTCGACCCGGCCAGCCGGGAGGAGATCCTCGGCGCGCTGCGCCGCTACCAGGGGGCCATCGTGCTGGTCACGCACGACGAGGGCGCGGTCGAGGCGCTCTCCCCGGAAAAGGTCATCCTGCTCCCTGACGGCGTGGAAGACACCTGGAACGAGGGACTGGCCGACCTGGTGGCCCTGGCGTGACGGCAGCCCGGGACTGCGCGGAAAAGTAGTGATCACTTACCCGGATGTGGGTAGCCGATCCCGCCGCGATGGGTGATCATGGCGGGAGACGTAACGCAGCGGTCACTTCAGTTCACGGGAGGTACGCGTGACCGAGACCCTCAAGAAAGGCACCAGGGTCACCGGTGCCGACCGCACCAAACTGGCGTCGGATCTGAAGAAGCGGTACGACGCGGGGGAGAGCATCCGGTCGCTGGCCGCGGCCACCGGCAGGTCCTACGGGTTCGTGCACCGCATCCTCTCCGAGAACGGGGTCTCGCTGCGTGGCCGCGGTGGCGCGACGCGCGGCAAGGCCCGGGCGAAGCGCTGAGGAGGGCATGACCGCCGGGCTGGCCGGCCTCGGGCACGCCGGGCTGCGCTTCGACGTCGGAGCGCCGGCCCCCGGGGCGGCCACGATCACGCTCGACCGGAGCCGGCGCCGCAACGCGATGACGCCCGGCATGTGGCACGGGCTGGCGGCGATCGGGCAGGCCCTGCCGCCTGACGTGCGGGTGGTCGTGGTGCAGGGCGCCGGTCCCTCGTTCTCGGCTGGGATCGACCTGCGCCTGTTCACGCCGGAGGGTGTCCCCGGCGAGAGCGTGGCCAGCGCCTCCGACCCCGGCTTCGAGGAATGGATCGCGTCGGTCCAGGCCGGCTACGCCTGGCTGCGCGACCCGGGCATCGTGTCGGTCGCCGCCGTGCGGGGGCACGCGATCGGGGCGGGGTTCCAGCTCGCGCTGTCCTGCGATCTGCGGGTGCTCGCCGATGACGCCCAGCTGTGCATGAAGGAACCCGCCCTGGGCCTGGTGCCCGACCTGACCGGGACCAAGCCCCTGGTCAACATCGTCGGCCTGCCCCGGGCGCTCGAGCTGTGCCTGACCAGCCGCACCGTGGGGGCCGCGGAGGCGGCGGCGCTGCGGCTGGCCGAGCTGGTGGTGCCCGGGCCGGACCTGGACGGCGCGGTCAGTGACCTGGTGGCCGCGCTGCTGGCCGTGGAGCCCGCGGTGGCCCGGGCCACCAAGGAACTCCTGCAGCAGGCCCCGGGCCATACCCTGGAGCAGCAGTCCGCCGCGGAGCGCCGGGCGCAGGCCGCGCTGCAGCGTTCCCGCCTGGAAGCCCGTTCCTGAGGCCGGTCGTTCGCCCTTAGCAGAGACGGGAAGATCCCCGGCGGCAGGGAGGTTGCCTCGCTCATGTACGGATCGAGCTGGCACGCCATGCGCTCCTTCTACCGGGACTCCGACGTCACCCGGCAGCGGGTGAAGCCGGGCACGGTCCGCCGGATCATGACCTACGCCCGGCCCTACCGCTGGGAACTCGCGTTGTTCCTGGGCATGAACGCGCTCGCCGCGGTGGCCGTGGTCGCGGTGCCGCTGCTCCTGAAGACCCTCATCGACCAGGGCATCCTGGCCCGCGACACCGGCGTGGTCATCGCCGTCGCCGCGGTTGTGGCGGGTCTGGCGCTGGTCAGCGCAATACTGTCGTTCGCCCAGCGCTGGTACTCCGCCAGGATCGGCGAGGGGCTGATCTACGACCTGCGCACCGAGGTATTCGGGCACGTGCAGCGGCAGCCGATCGCCTTCTTCACCCGGGCCCAGACCGGGTCCCTGGTCAGCCGGCTGAACAGCGACGTCATCGGCGCCCAGCAGGCGATCACCTCGACCCTCTCGTCCATCGTGTCCAACGCGCTGACCCTGATCCTGGTGCTGATCGCGATGTTCAGCCTGTCCTGGCTGGTGACGCTGATCACGCTGGTGATGATCCCGGCGTTCGTGATCCCGGCGCGCCTGGTCGCCCGGCGGCTGCAGCGGCTGACCCGGGAGTCGATGCAGCTTGACGCGGCGATGGGCTCCACCATGACCGAGCGGTTCAACGTGGCCGGCGCGATGCTGGTCAAGCTGTTCGGGAAGCCGGAACAGGAGACCACGGTGTTCGCGGGCCGCGCCGCCCGGGTCCGCGACATCGGCGTCGTCACCGCCATGTACGGATCGACCCTGTTCATCGCGCTGACCCTGCTCGCCTCGATGGCCACCGCGGTGGTCTACGGGGTGGGCGGGACCCTGGTCATCCACCACGCCTTCCAGCTCGGCACGCTGGTCGCCCTGACCGCACTGCTGGCCCGGCTCTACGGCCCGATCACCTCGCTGTCCAATGTGCAGGTGGACGTGATGACCGCGCTGGTCAGCTTCGACCGGGTCTTCGAGGTCCTGGACCTCAAGCCGCTGATCCAGGAAAAGCCCGGCGCGGTCCCGCTGCGCGCCAGCGCCCCGGCCGCGGACGGCCAGCCGGGCTCCGCCCCGGCCGTCGACTTCCGTCACGTCTGGTTCCACTACCCGGCCGCGAGCGAGGTGTCGCTGGCCTCACTCGAGTCGATCGCGCTCCCCGCGCCCGAGCGCGCGGGCAGTGCCCAGCCGGTGCTGCGCGGGGTGACTTTCCAGGCCCTGCCCGGGCAGCTGACCGCACTGGTCGGGCCGTCGGGCGCGGGCAAGACCACCATCACCCACCTCGTCTCCCGGCTCTACGACCCGGACCAGGGCGCGGTTCTCATCGGCGGGCAGGACCTGCGCGACGTGAGCCTGGAGTCGCTGCACGACGTGGTCGGCGTGGTCACCCAGGACGCGCACATGTTCCATGACACCATCCGGGCCAACCTCAGCTACGCACGGCCGGAAGCCACCGAGGCCGACCTGGTCGCGGCGTGCCAGGCGGCGCAGATCTGGGACCTCATCGCGGCGCTGCCGGACGGGCTGGACACCGTGGTGGGGGACCGGGGCTACCGGCTGTCCGGCGGGGAGAAGCAGCGGCTGGCCATCGCCCGGCTGCTGCTCAAGGCCCCGTCCGTGGTGGTGCTGGACGAGGCGACCGCGCATCTGGACTCCGAGTCCGAGGCGGCGGTGCAGGCGGCGCTGAAGACCGCGCTGACCGGCCGGACATCGCTGGTCATCGCGCACCGGCTGTCCACGATCCGGGAGGCGGACCAGATCCTGGTCATCGACCAGGGCCAGGTCCGCGAGCGCGGGTCGCACGAGGACCTGCTCGCGGCCGGCGGCCTGTACGCCGAGCTGTACCACACCCAGTTCGCCGGGCAGGAGCCGGCGGCCGCGCCGCTCAGCTGACCCCGCGGCTGCCGCCGGTCACCAGGCAGGCCCGGTCCCGCAGGCCGGGATCCGCGTCTGGCTCGTCCCGGCCCGTCAGGAGGCGTAGCCCACGCGGCGGAGTTCCTCACCCGCGATGGCCTCGATCTCCCCGGCCTGGGCCGGCATCAGCAGGCGGCGCCATGAGCCCGGCTCGGCCGCGGCCGAGTAGCCCGGTGCGGCAGGCTCCAGCATGTGCACCGGCGTGGCCAGGAAGTCCGAGAGTGCGGCGGCGGCGTCCGCGGGCCGGCGGATCACGTCCTCGTAACGGAAGGTGACCATCTGGCCGGCGGACAGCTGGCCGCGCAGCCGCGCCATCTGGCGCACCGTGCCCCGCCAGCGCATCGCGCACCGGGCCGTCATGGACAGGCCGGGCCAGGCGGCCCGGTCGGCCTCGGTCTCCACGCCCAGCAGGGGGTGCGGGAACTCGGCGCCGATGTCCACGAACCCGGGCCGGAACCAGGCCAGCACCTCCGGGTCAGCCAGCATCCCGGCCACCGCATCACGGCCGTCCCGGATGATCTGCAGGATCCGCGCGTCAGCGAAGGCGTCGAGCAGGGCCTCGGCGCAGTACATCAGCTCGGGGCTGGCATCCCCGTAGCGGATGACCGCCTGCTGGCTGACGCACGGCCCGACGCCATCGAGGCGGCCGGCCTCGCGGCACTGCCGGGCGCAGCCCAGGCAGCAGTCGGCGGTGACCTGCCAGGCCTGGGCGAAGGCGTCCCGCAGGACGGTGGCGGCCGCCTCGGGCTTGCCCTGGGATATCGACGGGCGCCGGGCGAAGGCCTGCACCACCGGGATGACCCAGCGCTGCCCCAGCGTGACGTGGAAGCCGGCCGACCGCTTCAGCGCGCGGGCCAGCAGGTCGGTGCCGGAACACGGGGCGCCGATGATGAACACCGGCTGGCGGACCTTCCGCCCGTTGACCACCAGGATGTGCGGGCGCGGCCCGGGCGGGGCCGGGCCGGGCCAGGCGCTGCCCGGGTCCGGGCAGTCGCCCGGACCGGCGGCGGGGCGGGGAGCCGCGGTCACCGCTCGCCGCGCTGCCGGGCGCCCGCCGCGCCCGCGTCCCGTGTGCGGCGGTGCGCGCCGGCGTGCCGGTCCAGGTTCAGCGCGGCCTGGATGAGCGGCACGTGACTGAAGGCCTGCGGGGTGTTGCCGACCTGGCGCCCGTACCGCGGGTCGTATTCCTCGCTCAGCAGCCCCAGGTCATTGCGCAGGTGGAGCAGCCGCCCGAACAGCTCCGCGGCCTCGTCGTCCTGGCCGATCAGGTGCAGCGCGTTGGCCAGCCAGAAGCTGCAGGCCAGGAACGCGCCCTCGCTGCCGGGCAGGCCGTCCGGGCTGGCCTCACCCTGGCCGGCCTCGGGCAGCTGGTACCGGCGTACCAGCCCGTCGCTCATCAGCGTGCGCTGGACGGCCCGCACGGTCGACACGACCCGCGGGTCACCGGGCGGCAGGAAGCCCACCTGCGGGATAAGCAGGACGGCCGCGTCGAGCTGGGACGAGCCGTAGTACTGCATGAAGGCGCCATGCTGCGGGTCGTAGCCCTTCTCGCATACCTCGCGGTGAATCTGGTCCCGGATAGCCTGCCACCGGCCAGCCGGGCCGCTCAGCCCCGCTTCGACCGCGCGGACCGCGCGGTCGAAGGCCACCCACGCCATCACCTTGGAGTACACGAAGTGCCGCCGCGGGCCGCGGACCTCCCAGATGCCCTCATCCGGCTCGTCCCAGTGCTTCTCCAGGAAGGAGAGCAGGGCGCGCTGCAGCGACCAGGTGTGCCGGTCGATCGCGATGCCGGATTCCCGGCCGAGCGAGAGCGCGTCGATGACCTCGCCGTAGACGTCCAGCTGGCGCTGGTTCACGGCCGCGTTGCCGATCCGCACCGGCGCCGAGTTCTCGTACCCGGGCAGCCAGCCCGCCTCCCACTCGTCCAGCCTCCGCTCGCCCGCCACCCCGTACATGATCTGCACATCGCCCGGGTCGCCGGCCACGGCCCGGGCCAGCCAGGCCCGCCAGGCGAAGGCCTCGTCGGTGTACCCGGTGCGCAGCAGCGCCTCCAGCGTGATGGTGGCGTCCCGCAGCCAGCAGTAGCGGTAGTCCCAGTTCCGCACCCCGCCCAGGTCCTCAGGCAGGGACGTGGTGGCCGCGGCCACGATCCCGCCGGTGGGCTGGAAGGTGAGCGCCTTCAGCGTGATCAGGGAGCGTACGACCGCCTCGCGGTAGGTGCCCCGGTAGGTGCAGCGCGAGACCCACTCCGCCCAGAATTTCTGGGTTTCCGCCTCGGCCCGGAGCGCGTCGACGGGGTCCGGGGCACCCTCGTGCGAGGGCTTCCAGATCAGCACGAACGGGACCCGCTCGCCGGCCATGACACTGAAGGTGGCCTCGTGCGCGAAGCTGCGCCCGGTGAGCGTGATCGGCGTGGCCAGCCAGAGGGCGTCCGGGCCGGCCACGGCCAGCACGCTGCTGTCCTCGCGCCGTACCCATGGCGTGATCTGCCCGTAGCCGAAGCGGACCCGGAACACGCAGGACATGTCGACGCTGCCGGACAGGCCCTCCACGATGCGCACCAGCGCGGCCGGGTTGCCGTCCCGGGGCGGCATGAAGTCGGTGACCCGGACGGCGCCGGTGGGCGTCTGCCAGTCGGTCTCCAGGATCAGGGTGTCGCCCCGGTAGCGGCGGGTGACCGTGATCCCGCCGCCCATGTCGTGCGTGGCGCCCTGCGGGCCGGGGCTGGCCTGCGCGGGGCGGCGCGGCGGCCGGGGTGAGCCGCCGACATGGTCCACGGCGTCGGGCGCCGCGGCCGGCGCGATGCTCCAGTGCCCGTGCCGGTCGTCGCCGAGCAGGGCCGCGAAGCAGGCCGGGGAGTCGAAGCGGGGCACGCACAGCCAGTCCACCGAGCCGTCCCGGCTGATAAGGGCCGCCGATCGCATGTCGCCGATGAGCGCATAATCCTCGATCATGCCCGGCATCGGTACCTCCAGGTAGGAGCCGCACTCCCGGCGGCGCGACGAGCGGCGGGAGTGGTGACCCACCCGCGCATGGTTCCTCCTGCCCGTACCGTACCGGGATCCCCCGGCCTGTGCTGGCCGTGACTGATCGTAGGCTGTGCAGCGTGCACGTACGCGTAGCGGCCCTGACGATCGCGGGCTCCCTGCTGGCAGCGGCCGCGCTCGGCGGCTGCGCCAAGTTCGACGCTGCGCTCGGCAAGCAGGAAGCGGTCGTCCAGTTCAAGACCGGGACCGCCACCGCCACCCGGCTCAAAGTCCGGGCCGCCTGCTCCCATATCCCCGAGGCCCGGCCGGAAGCGGTGCCCACTGATCACCTGGCCTCGGACAACCTCTACGACGTGATCTACCGGGTGGACAACGCCAGCGACGCGCAACTCGCCCGGCTCGAGCAATGCCTGCAAAAATACCCGTCGGTGCTCGGCGTCGACATCCAAACCGCCGGGGACAGCTGAGCCGGACGTCACCGCCAGCGGGCGGCCGGGGTGATCGGGTTCAGTGATGAGACCTGGCTGGCCGGCGGCTGCCGCCGGTTCCCGGGCAGGCAGACCACGCCCCCGCAGGGCTGACCGGCGGGCGGGGGTCCCGCGCGGAGGGGTAACGCCCCGGAGTCCGGGCCATGATCACTGGCTTAACAGAAGGTTACATAACCGTGACATTGCGGGTAAGTTACGGTTCCGTAACCAGTCCGGCCTGGTGCCCCGTATCCCGCCCGTCTCACCCGGGCCGGTTGTATGCCCGGGTCCGCCGGGTATGGTTTAATCAGCGTTGCCTATTAAACAGATCGACATACTAAAATGATCGACTTACTGACCTGATGACAAAGGTGGTCCTACGATGAGACGAGTGGTTCTTGCTGCCGGAGCCGCAGCCATCACCGCCCTCGCGGCCGCGTGCGGATCGTCCGGGGGCTCCTCCGCCTCCGGGAGCAGCAGCAGCGGCAGCGCCCAGCACGTCACGCTCCGGCTGGGCTTCCTGGCCAACATCACCCACGCACCGGCCCTGGTCGGGCTGAACAAGGGCTTCTTCACCAAGAACCTGGGCAGCGGGGTCACGCTCAAGACCTCGGTCTTCAGCTCGGGTACCCAGGAGACCACCGCGCTGCTGGCCGGCCAGCTGGACGCGGCCTACGTCGGCCCGAACCCGGCCATCAACGCCTGGCAGAAGTCCAGCGGCAAGGCCATCAAGATCATCTCCGGGGCGGCGTCCGGCGGCGCGGCCCTCGTGGTCAAGCCGAGTATCAGCAGCGTCAGCCAGCTCAAGGGCCAGAAGCTGGCCACGCCGTCGCTCGGCAACACGCAGGACGTGGCGCTGCGCTACTACCTTAAATCGCACGGCCTGACCACCACCCAGACCGGCGGCGGTGACGTCTCCGTCACGCCGATCACGCCCAACTCGGACGCGGTGCTGGAGTTCAAGTCGGGCCAGATCGCCGGTGGCTGGGAGCCCCAGCCCTACGCGGCCGAGATGGTCGCGGACGGCGGCAAGGAGCTGGTCAACGAGGCCAGCCTGTGGCCGGGCGGCAAATTCGTGACCACCAACCTCGTGGTCGCCCAGCCCTTCCTGAAGGCGCACGCCAGCGTGGTCAGTGACCTGCTCAAGGGGAACATCGCGTCGATCAAGTACATCAACGCCAACACCTCGTCCGCCGCGGCGGCCGCGAACGCCGAGCTGACCACGCTGCTCGGCAAGGGCCTGAAGAGCTCCGCCCTGGCGGCATCGTTCAAGACGATCACGTTCACCACCGACCCCATCGCCTCCTCGCTCGCCACTGACGCCAAGCACGCCGTGGCGGTGGGGCTGCTCCAGCCGGTCAACCTGAACGGCATCTACGACCTAGGTCCGCTCAACGCCCTGCTGAAAGCCGACGGACAAGCACAGGTGAGCCCATGACCCTTGATTCACGCGGTGCTACGCCCCCGGGAGCGATCCCGGGGGCGTCAGCCCATTCCCAGGCGGTGACCGGAGCCCCCATGACGACTGATCCCCGGCCCGAACACACCAGGGCCGACGAGACCAGGGCCGGGACGGCCATCGAGATCAGCGAGGTGTCCAAGACCTTCGGCCGGGGCGACACGGAGCTGGTGGCGCTGGACCGGGTGTCGCTGTCCGTCGCCCCGGGTGAGTTCGTCTGCCTGATCGGTGCCTCCGGGTGCGGCAAGAGCACGCTGCTGAACCTGGTGGCGGGCCTGGACGCGCCGACCGCGGGGGAGGTGAGCACCAGCGGCCGCCGCGTCTCCCTGATGTTCCAGGAGTCGGCGCTGTTCCCCTGGCTGACCGCGGCGAAGAACGTGGAAATGCCGATGCGCGCCAGCGGGGTGGCGAGGGCCGAACGCCAGGAACGGGTGGCCGAGCTGCTCGACCTGGTCCAGCTGGGCTCGTTCGGCGGCAAGCGCCCGCACGAGCTGTCCGGCGGGATGCGGCAGCGGGTCGCGCTGGCCCGCTCCCTGGCCCAGGACGCCGACGTGCTGCTCATGGACGAGCCGTTCGGCGCGCTCGACGCGATGACCCGGGACCTGCTGCACGAGGTCCTCGAGGGCATCTGGCGGCGGCGCCAGCTGAGCATCATATTCGTCACCCACGAGGTCCGCGAGGCGGTCCGCCTGGGCGACCGGGTCGTGCTGCTGAGCAGCCGGCCCGGCCGGGTGATCGGCGAGTTCCCGGTGGACTTCGAGCGCCCGCGGGGGATGGATTCCGCGGACACCGTGGGGCTCGCGATCAAGATCAAGGACCGGCTGCGCGAGGAGATCGTCCGCCATGGCCATTGAGACCCCGCAAGAGCCCGCCGCCGCCCTGGCCGGCCTGGACCAGCTGGAGCTGGCCCCGCCGCATCAGGCCAAGCGGCACATCGCGGCCAAGGTCTGGGCGGCGGCCTGGCCCAAGCTGCTGGCCCTGGTCATCGCCCTGGGCATCTGGGAGGTGATCTACCTCACCGGCTTCAAGAGCGGGATCCTGCCCGGCCCGGCCACCACCCTGACTGACCTGTGGCACCAGCTGCACACCGCCCAGCTGTGGAAGGCGCTCGCCACCACGCTGCGCCGCGCGGTCATCGGCTTCGCGCTGGCCCTGGTCATCGGCACCGTGGTGGGGGCCCTGGTCTCCCGGATCAGGCCGCTGCGGGCCGCGGTGGGCTCGCTGATCACCGCGCTGCAGACGCTGCCCTCGATCGTGTGGGTCCCGTTCGCCATCATCCTGTTCGGCGCGAACACGACGGCCATCTTGTTCGTGATCGTGATGACCGCGGCTCCTGCGATCGCTAACGGCCTGATCGCGGGGGCCGACTTCCTGCCGCCGCTGCTGCTGCGGGTGGGCAAGACCATGGGTCTGCGCCGCGTCTCCCTCTACCGGCACGTGATCATGCCGGCCACCCTGCCCGCCTTCGTGAACGGGCTCAAGCAGGGCTGGGCGTTCGGCTGGCACGGCCTGATCGCGGCGGAGATCGTGGTCATCATTCTCGGCCAGCCCTCACTCGGCGTGCTCCTGAGCAACGACCAGGATCAGGCGGACATGGCCGGGGCCATCTCGATCATCATCGTGATCCTGGCCATCGGCATCGCCGTGGACATCCTGTTCAACCTGGTCAACGGCCGGATCCGGCGCCGCTGGGGCGTCGCGGAGAACGCGTCCGGCGCCTGACGCATGCGGGGCGGTGATCCCCGGCGGCGGGGGCGCCGGGGATCACCGCGCCAGGTGGTCCGCCGCCGGGTCGCGCGCGGCCTGGCCCTGGCCCGCGGGCTCGGGGGAGCGGTGGATGCCGAGCCGGTGCGCCCCCGTGTAGACGTTCATCGAGGCGCCGCGCAGGAACCCGACCAGGGTCATGCCGGCCTCCCCGGCCAGGTCCGCGGCCAGGGACGAGGGGGCGGACACCGCGGCCAGCACGGGCAGCCCGGCCATCATGGCCTTCTGGGTCAGCTCGAACGATGCGCGGCCGCTCACCAGCAGCACGCATCCGGTCAGCGGCAGGCGCCCCTCGCGCAGCGCCCAGCCGGTCACCTTGTCCACGGCGTTGTGGCGCCCGACGTCCTCGCGCAGGGCCAGCAGGGTGCCCGCCGCCGTGAAGATTCCCGCGGCGTGCAGGCCGCCGGTGCTGGCGAAGACCCGCTGGGCCTCACGGAGCCGGCCCGGCAGGGCGGCCAGGACTCCCGGTGCCACCCGCACCCGGTCGGCGGACACGTCGTAGCGGCCCTGGACCCGGATCGCGTCGATGCTGTCCTTGCCGCACACGCCGCAGGCGCTGGTGGTGATGAAATTCCGCTGCAGCCGCTCCATGGGCAGCCTGACGCCGGGGGCGAGGGTCACGTCGGCCACGTTCGCGTCGCACATCCTGATCTCGGACAGGTCGGCCGGGGACGCGATCACGCCTTCCGTGGCCAGGAAACCGGCCGCCAGGTCGATGTCATGACCGGGGGTGCGCATCGTGACCGCGAGCGGCTGCCCCCCGACCCGGATCTCCAGCGGCTCCTCCACGGCGAGCAGGTCCGCGCGCGCATCCGCCGTGGCCTCCTCCTGCGGCCCGTCGGGGACGCAGACCCGCAGTACCCGGCGGCGTGCTGTCCTCGAGGTCATGGTGGCCTCCCGTGCTAACGGAGGATGAGGGTGCTGGCCGCGGGCGCGATCAGCTCACCGATCACGGGGGCGCCCGGGATCTCCCCGGCGACCAGCAGGCCCCCCGAGGTCTGCGCGTCCGCGAGGAGCAGCAGGTCCTCCTCGCTCAGCCCGCCGGGATCGGTGTGCGGGATGACCCAGTCGAGGTTGCGCCGGCTCCCGCCTGGCACGTACCCCTCCTGGACCGCGGCGCGGGCGCCCTCGATCAGCGGCACTGCGGCGTGATCCAGCACTGCGGACACCCCGCTCGCCCGGGCCAGCTTGAACAGGTGGCCCAGCAGGCCGAACCCGGTCACGTCGGTGGCGCAGCGCACGCCCGCGGCCAGCGCGTCCCGGCTGGCCCGGGCGTTGAGGGCGGTCATCACCTCGACGGCCTGCGGGAACACCTCGCCGGTCGCCTTGTGCCGGGAGTTGAGCACGCCGCTGCCGATCGGCTTGGTCAGGCTGATCGGCAGCCCGGCCTGCCCCGCGTCGATGCGCAGCAGCGCATCCGGGTCGGCCAGCCCGGTCACCGCCATCCCGTACTTGGGCTCGGGATCGTCGATGCTGTGCCCGCCGGCCAGCAGGCAGCCCGCATGCCGGGCCGCGTCCAGCCCGCCGCGCAGCACCTCGCCGGCCAGTTCGAACGGAAGCGTGCCCCGCGGCCAGGCGAGCAGGTTCAGCGCGACCAGCGGCGTGCCGCCGACCGCGTAGACGTCCGACAGGGCGTTCGTGCCGGCGATCCGGCCGAACGTGTAGGCGTCGTCCACCACCGGGCCGAAGAAGTCGGCGGTGGCCACCACCGCCCGCCCGTCGCTGATCTGGACGACCGCCGCGTCGTCGCCGTGCTCGACCCCGATGAGCAGGTCGGCGTCGATCCGCGCCGTCGCCGGCTCTCCCGCGGCCACGGGCGCGGCCAGCATCTGGGCGACCACCTGCTCCAGCTCACCGGGCGGGATCTTGCAGGCACACCCGCCGCCTGCCGCGTACTGGGTCAGCCGGATATCAGCAGAGACCGTCATGGGTTGCACTCTAATGCGGCATCATCTTGCGGCCGGCGCGGGGACGTGGTGGCATTCGGTGAAAGCGGGCCGCCGGGCCCATCAGGCGGAGGTGAGCGGTGACGACCGAGGTTCTGCGGGAGCGGGCGGCGATCGAGGAATCGATCCGGGGCGGTACCGTGTGCGACCAGCTCCGGCGGACCGCGGAGAAGTTCCCGGACTATCCCGCGCTGTCCCAGGCCTTCGCGGAGCCGGCCAGCGGCAGTGGCGGCACCCTGCCGGGCGGCCAGACGCTGACCTGGGCCCAGGCCAGGCAGCAGGCGCTGGAACTCGCGGCGGGCTTCATCGCGCTCGGCCTGGGCCCCGGCGAGCGCGTCGCGATCATGATGCCGAACCGCGCCGAGCATGTGCTGGCCGACTCCGGCGCCGTGCACGCCGGCGGGGTCCCGGTCACGTTCTACGCCACGCTCGCCGCCGAGCAGGTCGGCTTCGTGGCCGGGGACTGCGCGGCCCGCATCGCGGTGCTGGACGGGGCGGACCAGCTGGCCCGCTGGCAGCCCGTCCTGGACAGCCTGCCCAGCCTGAGCCGGATCATCGTCCGGGACGCGAGCGCCTGCCCCGCGGGAGAGCAGTACCTGACCTGGGACGACTTCGCGGCCCTGGGCCGCGAGCGGCTGGCCGCCGACCCGGGCCTGGTGACCCAGCGCGTGACCGCCCTCACCCCCGAGGACCCGGTCACCCTGCTGTACACGTCCGGCACCACCGGCAACCCCAAGGGCGTCCTGCTCACCCACCACTGCGTGCTGTACGAGGTCGAGGCGGCCACGGGGGGCGGTAACGTCAGCCCGCACTACCGGTGGGTGTCCTACCTGCCGCTGGCCCACATCGCGGAGCGGATGTTCAGTATCTACCTGCCCCTCAGCATGGCCGCGCACGTGCATTTCTGCCCGGACGCGCAGCAGCTCGTGAAGACCGTCGGAGAGGTGCGGCCTACCGCCTTCTTCGGGGTACCGCGGGTGTGGGAGAAGATCAAGGCCGGGATCCAGGCCCTGCTGGCCGCCGAGGCCGACCCGGCCCGGCGGGCCGCGGTCGAGCAGGCCATGGACGTCGGGCGGCGGTACGTGGAGAGCACCCAGTGGGGCCGGACCACCCCGGACGAGCTCGCCGCGGCGTTCCGGCAGGCCGATGAGCAGGTCCTGGCGCCGATCCGCTCGCTGCTCGGGCTCGGTGAGGCGTCCGTCGTGTCCAGCGCGGCGGCCCCGCTGCCGCCCGAGGTGGGCGCGTTCTTCGCCGGGCTGGGGATGAGGATCCTGGACATTTACGGGATGACCGAGACCACCGGCGCGTTCACCTCCAATACCCAGACCGAGTTCCGCCTCGGGACAGTGGGGCGGGCGCTCGCCGGGACCGAGGTCATGATCGCGGACGACGGGGAGATCCTCACCCGCGGCCCGCTGAACACGCCGGGCTACCTGAACCGGCCCGACCTGACCACTGACCTGATCGACGCCGACGGCTGGCTGCACACCGGCGACATCGGCCGCCTGGACGAGGACGGGTTCCTGTCCGTGGTGGACCGCAAGAAGGAGCTCATCATCACCGCCGGCGGGGAGAACGTGCCGCCCGCCGCCGTCGAGAACCTGCTCGTGGCCCACCCGCTGATCGGCCAGGCGCTGGCCTACGGGGACCGGCGGCCCTACGTGGTCGCGCTGCTGACGCTGGATGCGGAGGTCGCCCCGGCCTGGGCCAGGGCGCGGGGCATCGAGGCCGGGTCGCTGGCCGCGCTGGCCCAGAACCCGGTGGTCCTGGAGGAGGTCGAGCAGGCCGTGTCCGCCGCCAACCAGCATCTCGCCCGGGTGGAGCAGGTCAAGCGCTGGCGGCTGCTGCCGGTGGAGTGGACCGCCGAGAGCGAGGAACTCACCCCGACGCTCAAGCTCAAGCGGCGCGTGGTGCACGCGAAGTACGCCGACGACATCGACACCCTCTACGCCGGGTAAGGCCCGCGCCCCGATAAGGTCAGCCGCGGAGGCGTCTGGGTGCCTGGTGGCCCTCCCGGTCTTCAAAACCGGTGAGGCCGAGTCTCTCGGCCTGGCGGGTTCGATTCCCGTCCGCCTCCGCCAGGCATTTACCTTGATCCTGTGCCTTCAGTGCCGCTATGCCGCACCCATGGCACAGGATCACAGGATCATGGGATCCGCGGGCTGGTGCGCCGCGGGGACCGGGGGGATGCCAGGATTGGGGGATGCCCCGGGACCGTGATGTGGCCGCGTTCGCTGAGCGTGCCGACGGCTACGACGACGGCTGGCTCGGCCGGCTCCACCACGAGATCGCCGACCGCACCGCGGACCTCGCGCTGGCCCTGGTGCCCGCGCCGCACCGGGTGCTGGACGTCGGCTGCGGAACCGGCTACCTGCTCCGGCGGATCGCGGCCCGGGTCCCGGACGCGGTGGAACTGGCGGGCGTGGACGCCGCCGCGCCGATGGTCCGGGCCGCCCGGGAAGCGACCGCCGACCCGCGGGCCCGGTTCCAGGTCGCCACGGCCGAGCACCTGCCCGGGCCCGACGGCTCGGCCGACCTGGTGGTCAGCACCACGTCGTTCGACCACTGGGCCGACCAGGAGGCCGGCCTGCGGGAATGCGCCCGGGTCCTGGTCCCGGGCGGCCGCCTGGTCCTGGTCAACCAGTTCTCCCCGCTGTACCTGCCCACCCTGGTCGGCAGCCGCCGGGGCAAGGCCCGCACCCGGCGCCGGGCCACGCGCCTGCTGGCCCGGGCCGGGTTCCGGTCGCCGGAATGGCATGTCCTGTACGCCGTCGTCATCGGGGCGGTCACGGCGTCGGCCTGACGCCCGCTCCCGATGCGCCGCAGCCAAGCGCGACACACACGTGGAGGTCCTTCATGCCGCCAGCCAAGCTAGACGCCGCCAGGACCGCCGGCGACCGGGCCGCCAGGCGGCTGGCCGCGCTCGACCCGCTGCTGTCCGCCGCCGCGGTTCCCGCAGGGTGCGGCGCGGACCTGGCCGTCACCGGGCCCGGCGGCACGGCCGCGGCGCTGGGCGTCTGCGAGCACTGGACGGGGGAGCCGGGCTCGCTGGAGCTGACCTGGGGGCCGGACCGGCGGTTCCAGCTCACCCCCCAGATCGCGGGACCGGACGTGGCCGCGGCCCTGGATGAGCTGCTGAGCCGGTGGCGCGACCATCTGGCCGCCGTGCCCGGGACGGCGGGGGACGACACCGCGGCCGTGCTGACCTGGCCGGCCCGGGACATCGACGGGCCCCAGGCGCTGCTGGCGCACGGGCTGGCCCCTCGCGCGGTCATCGCGGCCCGCGCCGCCGGGCGGCGCGCCGCGGCGGCGGTGCCAGTGGGGCGCGGCGTGCGGATCCGCCAGGCGGGCCCGGCGGATCTGGACGAGGTGGTCCGGCTCGGCCTGGAGACGATCCGGTACGACGCCCACTTCGGCACCGTGATCGAGCGGCCGGAGACACCGGCCGCGCTGGGGCATGAGGCCGCCCGGATCCTGGCCGCCCCGGACCCGTGGGTGTGGCTGGCCGAGCGGGACGGTGACCCGATCGGGCTGCTTTACGCGGAACGGCCGGAATTCGCGGGCTGGATCGCCCCGATGGTGGCGGCGGCGCCGGTGGCCTACCTCGAGCTGATGGACCTGCTGCCGGGGGAGCGGGGCCGCGGGGCCGCCGCCGCGCTGGCCGGCGAGCTGCACCGGGCTGCCGACGGAGCGGGGGTGGCCGTCACGCTGCTGCACTACGAGCAGGTCAACCCGCTGTCCGGCCCGTTCTGGCACCAGCAGGGGTACCGGCCGCTGTGGACCACGTGGGAGGCCAGGCCGGCCAGCACCCTGCGGTAGCGGGGGGAGCGGGAGCGAGCGCCGGGGGAGCCTGCCCGGGCGTGCGGCCGGGCCAGCGGGTGGTCAGGCGTCGCGGGTGGCCATCCGCCAGGCGCCGATCACCGACCAGCCGACGATCCAGCCCGCGATCACGGTGATCATCGCCCAGGTGGGCATCGGCGGTATGCCGAGGGCCCCGCGGCCGCCGAACAGCACGTGGCCCGGGCCGCCTGGCCCGCCGTTGGCCCCGCCGCCCGCCAGTCCTGCGGGCCGGAGCTGGTCCAGGGCGATGCCCACGACGACGCGCTGGCCGTTGATGAAGTACGGGATCACGTGGGCGGCGAGGATCGGGGTCACGATGATCTCCAGCACGATCATCAGCACCGTGGACACGGTGCGCTGGCCGATGAGGGAGCCGACGCCGAGGCCGACCAGGAACCCGGCGCCGATGTCGAGCTCGAGCCACAGCCCGATCTTGGCCATCTCGTTGACCGGCGGGTTGAGCTGGCCGGCCTCGTCGGAGGTGTACTCGCCGTAGGCGGTGGCGATGTCCCGGCCGATCGCGGGCGGGGGCACGGGACGTGAGACCGGGATGCGGCCGCTGGCCGGGGCGAGCTGAGGGACTACGTTGACGAAGGCCTGCTCGTACTGCCGTGGATGCCGCAGGACCCAGCTCTTCAGCTGCGCCTCGCTGAGCTGGGCCGGGACGGAGATCCCGTTAGCGGAAACCGACGCCGGCTGCGGGGTGCCCGCGTAGCTGGTCACCAGGCACAGCAGGGCGAAGGCCACGGCGACCAGCGGCAGGACAATCGCCAGGCCGGCCGGGATCCGGGCCAGGTAGAGCGCGACGCGCGAGCGGCCGGTGATCACCAGGTGCCGGAACATCCCGTCGGACAGGTCCGTCGTTCCCGCGGTGGCCCCGAGGGTCGCGGCCATGATGAACCCGAACTCGGCCATCGGCTGGCACAGGAACTGGAACGCCGACGGGCTGCCAGGCGGCCCGTAGGTCTTCGCGTCGAACAGGTGGAACAGCAGCCGGATGCCCAGGACGAGGACGGGCAGGCCGACGATCAGCAGCGCGGTGACCAGCATGAGGGCGCGCCGTTTCCGCAGCTCGAGGTGCTTGGTGGTGATCAGGCCCCAGCCCGGGATCCACGACCGGTACCGGCCGGGAACGTCCCCATGATCGGTTCGGGCGCCGCCGGCCGCCGCGATAGCGGCATGCGTCACCGGGACTGCGGGCGTGGCGGGCGCGTCGCCGGTCATGACTGCTCTCCCAGGCGGCTGGTCACGGACAAGAACCAGTCCTCCAGGGTGGCGTGAACCTCCTGGAGGCCGTACACGGAGATCCCGCCCTCGACGAGCCGCCGGTTGACCTCGGCCACCGTCTCGCGCGAGGCGCCGGCCGGAAGCGTCACGGTCAGCGTCGGCTCGCCGGGGGTCACGGCCGCGGTGATCCCGGACTGCCCGAGGAGACGGCCCGCCGCGGCGGGGTCGGAGCAGTCCAGCCGCACGGTGCGGGCGCCCGCGGTGCGGACGAGCTCATCGATCGGGCCCTGCCGGATGACCCGCCCGCGGTCGACGATCGCGACCGCGTCGCAGGTGCGCTCGACCTCGTCGAGCAGGTGCGAGGAGAGCATCACCGTGCGCCCCTCGTCGACCAGCGAGCGGACCATCGTGCGCATCTCGTGCATCCCCGCCGGGTCGAGCCCGTTCATCGGCTCGTCCAGGATCAGCAGCTCGGGGTCGCCCAGCAGGCACGCCGCCACCCCCAGGCGCTGGCGCATGCCCATGGAGTACGAGGCGACCTTGTCGTCGGCGCGCCCGGTGAGGCCGACCCTGGCCAGTGACCCCGGGATCCGCCCGGCGGCCTCACCGCCGCGCGCGGCACCGAGCAGGCGCAGGTTTTCCCGGCCGGTCAGGTGGTGGTGGAAGCGGGGCTCGTCGACGATCGCGCCGACCCGGGCCAGCGCCCGGCTGCGCTCGGCGGGGACCCCGATCCCCAGCAGCGACATCGTGCCGGAGTCGGCCCGGGTCAGGCCGAGCAGGGTGCGGATGAGCGTCGTCTTGCCGGCGCCGTTGGGACCGAGGTAGCCGAACGCGGACCCGCGGGGGACGAGCAGCTCGACGTGATCGACCGCGGCGTTCGGGCCGAACCGCTTGGTCAGGCCGTGGGTCTCGACCGCCCATCCGCCGGCCGGTCCTCCCACGAGAGCGGCGGCGCTGGCGGCGCGGGGCCTGGCGGGCTCGGGGTGCGGGCGGGCTCCGGGGTGCGGGCGGGCTCGGGGGTGCGGGCGGGCTCCGGGGTGCGGGCGGGCTCCGGGGTGCGGGCGGGCTTGACGGCGGGCTCCCCGGCGGGCGCCCCCGGGCCCGCCGGGGAAGGCACCTGCCGTTCGGGGCGCCAGGATGAGTCCGCTACCCGGCGTCCGCGCCGCTGGCGGGCGATGCGGGTGGCGCCATAGCCGCCGGCGGCGATCAGCAGGATCAGCAGCAGGAAGACGCCGGGCCCCAGGGCAAAGCCGTGGGTGCCAGCAGGGCGTGCGGCGGCCAGGTGGGGTAAGGCCGGAGCGCAGGAGACGTTCATGGCAAGCCATCGTGGGCGATCGGCGACGCGCTGTCATCGTGCCCGGGAAGCACGGGCACGTCATTCCCGCGAACGACGCCCGCAGATCCGCCGGAGCGGTCAGGCCTGGGTGGCGAGCCCCGACTGGTAGGCCAGGATGACCAGCTGGGTCCGGTCCCGGGCGCCGAGCTTGGTCAGGATCCGGCTCACGTGCGTCTTGGCCGTCGGGAGGCTCACATGCAGGGTCCCGGCGAGCTCGGCGTTCGACAGTCCCTCGGCGACCAGCGCCAGCACCTCGCGCTCGCGTTCGGTGAGATCCGCCAGGCCGGGTGGTTTCCTGGACGGCGGCCGGGTTTCGCCCGCGTAGTGCGCGATGAGCCGGCGGGTCACGCTCGGAGCCAGGAGTGCCTCGCCGGCGGCGACGATACGGATCGCGTTCAGCAGCTCATCGAGGGGCCGGCTCTTGAGCGCGAAGCCGCTGGCGCCCGCTCGCAGCGCCTCGAAGACGTACTCGTCGAGGTCGAAGGTGGTAAGGATGAGGACCCGCGTCCCGCTGGGCCCCTGGGCGGAGGTGATCTGCCGGGTGGCCTCGATCCCGTCCATCACCGGCATCCGGACGTCCATCACGACGACGTCCGGCGCGAGGCTTGCCGAGAGCCCGACCGCCTCCAGGCCGTCGGCCGCCTCGCCGACGACCTGGAGGTCGTCTTCGGCGTCGATCAGCGAGGAGAACGCGGTGCGCAGCAGCTCCTGGTCGTCGACGACGAGGACACCGGTCGTCACGGTGCCGCCTGGCCGGCTTCTCTGCCGGCCGCGCCCGCGCCGCTCACGCCGGGCCCTCGATCGGGATCTCGGCGAGGACGCGGAATCCGCAGCCGAGCGGTTCGGCCACCAGCCAGCCGCCGAACGCGGTGATCCGCTCCCGCATCCCGACGATCCCGTGGCCCGTGCCCGGGACGGCGAGCCGTTCCCCGTCGCCCCCGGCCCGCCCGGCCGATCCTCCGTCGTCGGCCACCTCGAGCCGGACCTGCGCGGGGGAGACCTCGAGGTCGACCGTGGCCCGGGCGTGCGGCGCATGCCTGACGACGTTGGTGAGTGCCTCCTGGGCGACCCGGTACAGCGTGAGCTCGAGCGCCTGGGAGAGTGGCCGGTCGGTGCCCGAGGTCCGCAGCTCGACGGGCGTCCCCGAGGCCCGCACGGTGTCCACCAGCTCCTTGAGGTCACGCAGGCGCGGCGCCGGGGCGAGCGAGGGGGCACCGGCCTCCTCGTCGCGCAGCAGCCCGAGCACCACCCGCAGCTCGTCCTGGGCGGTCCGGCCGATCATCTCGATCGAGGCGAGGGCGGCGCCCGCCTCCTCCGGGCGCTTCGCCATCAGGCGCTTGCCCACCCCGGCCTGCACGGTCATCACCGCGAGCGTGTGCGCGACGACGTCGTGCAGCTCGTGGGCGATCCGCACCCGCTCCTCGCGGACCTCCTGCCGGGCGCGCTCCGCCTCGGCGGCCCGCTCGCGCTCGGCCTGCGCGGCCAGGCCGGCCAGGTAACGCTGGCGTGCCGCCACGCTGTCCCCGATGAACCAGCCCGCCGTGAGGGGCAGGAAGCCCGCGACGGCCCCGGGCGCGAGCGAAGAGGGCCTGCTCGTCATCGCGGCGTACAGGAGCGCCGCACCGACGATCGCCGCCGCGGCCAGCACCGCGCGGATCGACAGCCGCCGCGGGACGTCAGCGGCCACCGCGTACCCCGCCACGCCGAGCACCAGGCCCAGCAGCAGGGAGGGGGTACCCAACGACATCTGCGCAGCAGCAGCTGCGGTGGCCACGGCGAGGAAAGGAAGCGGCCATCGCCTGCCGAACGAGATCACCGGGAGGCTGATCAGGACGGCCACACCGAGCCCCGGCCCGGGCATGTGCTTCAGCCGCATGATCGCGACGGCGCAGGCGAGCGTCACCACGGCGGCGGCGAGCCCGAGGCGCCGCCGCTGGGTGAAGGCCGGCAGCCGCGATGGCCGCGCCGGCCGCGCGGCCGGAGAATCGGTCGGCACTTAACCGACGGTAGCCACCGCGCCCCGCTACCGCATCATTCCCGGGGATGACCGTTTCCGGGAATGACCGTTTTCCCGGGGCAGACCCGGGGTCCGCGGCGGCTGGACCGTGCTGCTCCCTAGTGCCGGGAGGTGTCACTCTCCCGCGGCATCCGGAAGAACGGCGACTTCAGGATGAACCGGGCCGAGAACATCAGCAGCACGCCGGCGATCACGATGCCGACCAGCGACCAGACCTGTGTCGACGGGGCGGCCTGCAGGGACCTGGCCAGGATCCAGCCCAGGAACACGGCCGCGCCGAGCGGCAGCAGGCCCAGGATCAGCGCGTCCCAGGCGCTGCTGAACACCCGGCGCCGGTAGTACACCATGGTGGCGAGCGCGGTCAGGATGTAGAAGATCGAGAACAGCAGCCCGGTCACGTCGATCACGTCGAAGAACGCGTTCTGCACCGACGTGGCGAGGTAGTACACGGTGCTGAGGCCCACGATGAGCAGGCCCACGATGATGCTGGCCGCGACCGGGGTGGACCAGCGGCGGGACACGTTGGCGAGGAACTCCGGGAGCGCCCGGTAGCTGGCCATGCCGTAGACGATCCGGGCGCTGAGCACGATGCCGGTGCCCGTGGTGGCGATGACCGACAGGGCGATGGACAGGGCCATCGCCTTGGCCCAGAAGCCGCCGCCCAGGGCCTGGGCCACGGTGACCAGCGCGGTGCCGTTCTCCGATGCGGCCTGCAGCTTCTTCGGCGAGATCACGCCCTGGAAGCCGAGCTGGGAGACCGTGTAGATGATGGCCAGCAGGCCGACGGCCAGGATGGCGGCCTTGCCGGGGTTGGTGCGCCGGTGCTTGACCTCCTCGTTCACGTACAGGGTGCCGTCCCAGCCGCCGTAGACGAACACCGCGACGAGGAATCCGGCTACCGCGCTGCCCTTGCCGTTGATGCCCGAGAGGCTCAGCCAGCCCCGGGTGATCGGGACGGTCCCCGGGTGGTGCCCGAGCACGAACACCAGCCCGGCCACGGCCAGCCCGATCAGGATGAGGTACTCGACCAGGGCCATGCTGACCTGGGCCCGTGCGGTGATCTTGATACCCACCACGGCGATGACCAGCATGACGATGCCGACCGCGGCACCGATCGCGATGTACTGCCAGGTGCTGGTGGAACTGGAGCCGAACACGGCCAGGACCGAGGGCCCGAGCAGCAGCACCTCGGCCACGGTCCCGATGACGTACGCCGCGATCATCAGCCAGCCGGTGAGGAAGCCCAGGTAAGGATTGATGGCCCGGCCGACCCATTCGAAGGACGCGCCGCAGTTGGCGTTCCACATGTTCAGCCGGCGGTAAGCGTTGGCGATGATCAGCATGGGGATGGCGGTGAGGATCAGGATGGGGCCGCTGCCGTACGCGGTTGCCGCGGCCAGCGCGGCCAGCGACAGCCCCACGGTGGCCGCGGGCGCGGATGACGCCATGCCGATGACGGTGTCCTGGGCCACGCCGATGGCGTTGGGCTCGAGGCGGGCGGCGGGCTGGGGCGGGATTCCCACGATTACTGCGGCGGGTCGTTCCGTCATCAGGCGTCCTCTCGTGCTGGCCCGGAGGGCCTCTGGTGCTCCGCCGGTGCGGAAGGCCTCCGCGCCCATTGCCCGGCCATCGCGTGATCATAACGAGCATTTCCGGCATGAGGGGATATGTCCCGGCAGTAATGTCCGGGAGTTTTCGCGGGGAGCCCCGCGGTTCCCTTAAGGGTCATTCCGTCACGCTGGACAGAGATGGACAATTCCGGCAATTCATGGATTTGCCGCACCGGGGCATGACCGGCCCGGCGACGCGCACGGCAGGCTGCAGGGCTGCGGCACACGCGGAATCCCGCTGACCAGGCCGGGGCGGGAATACGGCCAGCTGAAGGTAGTGTCATCTGCGTGTCGCAGATGTCCGGTGATGCGGGACAGTGGCGGGACCTACCCCCGGCGCCGCCCCCGCATGGATCGTTCCTGGCCTGGTACCAGGGCTGCCGTTGCGGCCCGTGTGAGGCAAGTGGCCAGGGTTTCCTGCGTGAACTGGCCCGGCGCCGGGCCCTGCGGCGCGATGGTGATGAGCCCTACGCGGTACGGCTGAGCGCCGATGACCGGGCCCACCTGGACCCGGCTGTCCGGGCCCGGAACTGCCCGCTGTGCGGGGCGCTGCGTTATCACCGCTGCCGGGACCCGCACTTCCCGCTTCACTTCAGCGCGACTCACCCGGAGCGCGAGTCAGCCTGAGGGGCGCGGCACGATCTTCCGGTATTCACGGAGCTGATCTTCCAGCGCAAGAAGGCTCGGGGCCCACAGATCGTCTAATCCGCGCGTCCCGTGGTGGCGGGCGGTGAAGCCGGTTCCCTTACCGGCACCCACGGGGCGGATCGACCACAGTGGCCACCGAATCCGGGCCGCGGCCAGGTCGGCGGCGGGTGTCATGCTCATCGATCCCCCCTCGCGTGTCGCTTCCCTAACGAGAAGGCTGCACGGGCTCGTTCTCATTCCCGCGGTGGGCCGCGTAGTCCCTGGCACGAAGGAGCCCGGCCACGAGACTGGCTCGCGGCCGGGCCCCTCAAGCGCTGCCCGGTGACGGAGGGCGCCGGCCGGTTACGGCCGGTCCCGTCACGATCAGCCGGTTCCGGCACGATCAGCCGGTTCCGGCACGATCAGCCGGTTCCGCGGCCGGTTACGCCTGGCTGGCCGGGCTGACCGCGGTCGGGGTGGCCGTGTCCTCCTCCGCCGGGACCTCCGCGTCCCGCACGGCCCCGGTGCGCCCGCCCGCAACCCGCTCATCCACGCCCGGCTCAGCGACGCGCGGCTCATCGACGCCCGCTCATCGACGCCCGCTCAGCGACGCCCCGCTCATCCGCGCTCCGCTCATAGACCACCGGGTCCGTGACGGGCGCGGCCGGCTCGGTCACGGGGGCCTCGTCCTCGGCGGCGCGCTCACTGAGCCGCGCGTCCCTGACCCCGATGACCGTCAGCCGCCCGATCGACAGCGCGGCCAGGAAGACGATGACGACGCCGAGGCCGGTGAAGTAGCACAGTTCCACCAGCGCCCGGTGCAGGGTGCTGCCGATGGGCGTCCCCAGGGCCACGGTGCCGTGGGAGTTCCACGCCGGGCTGAGCACGCGGCCGACCGCGAACCAGGCACCCCCGAGTGCGGCCAGCCAGGCACCGAACATCGCGACCGGCCTGACCCGGCTGGCCAGCAGGATGAGGCCGCCGAGCACGGTCGCGATGCCGGGCAGGATCTCCAGCCACAGCCGGCCCGAGGTGTATGTCCAGGCGGTACCGGGCGTATAGGCAAAGTGGAAGTACGGCCCGACGAACGCGATCAGGCCGCCCCATAGCCCGAGCAAGACAAGAAGGGCACCGCTCAAAGCGCCCCGGGTCCGGGGAACGCGCAGCATCCCGGCCATTTCGATCACTCCCTCAAACAGGTCAGCAGGCGGTTTCATCCCGCGCGCGCCAACTACCCGGGCCGCCGGCCTTTATGCGATACACCGCGCGGGGGCCCGAAATAGCACCAGGTAAGGTCGCTGCGTGGACTCAGGTCTGGTGCAGGCAACCCCGGCGGCGGCCCGCGGCGCGCGTCCCGGGGATTGCGGCTAAATGCAGGTCATCGCCACCGCCGGGCATGTCAACCATGGGAAATCCACCCTGGTCCGGGCGCTGACCGGGATGGAGCCGGATCGCTGGGCCGAGGAACGGCGCCGCGGCCTGACGATTGACCTGGGTTTCGCCTGGACGACGCTGCCCAGCGGGCAGCAGGTCGCCTTCGTCGATGTGCCCGGGCACGAACGGTTCGTGCCCAACATGCTGGCCGGGGTGGGTGCCGTGCCCGCGGTCCTGTTCACCGTGGCGGCCGACGAAGGCTGGATGCCGCAATCGGAGGAGCACCTGGCCGCCTTGCACGCGCTCGGCATCACCCATGGCCTGCTCGCCGTGACCCGCTCGGACCTGGCCGACCCGGGGGACGCCCGCCGCCAGGCCCTGGCCAGGCTGGCCGCGAGCAGCCTGGGGGAAGTGGAGGCGGTCGCGGTCAGTGCCCGCACCGGCCTGGGCCTGGCTGCGCTCCGCGGCGCCCTGGACCGGCTGGCCACCGGCCTGCCGGACCCCGATCCGGCCGCCCCCGTCCGGCTCTGGGTGGACCGCGCGTTCCGGATCAAGGGGAGCGGCACCGTCGTGACCGGCACTCTCCCGGCCGGCACCCTCCATGCCAAGCAGGAACTGCTGATGACACCGTCCATGGAGCCGGTGCAGGTGCGGGGGATGGAGACGCTGAAACAGCCCGCCGCCCAGGTGAGCGGGGTGGCCCGGGTGGCGCTGAACCTGCGCGGCGCGGAACGGGTGACCCCGGCGCGCGGCATGGCGCTGATCACCCCGGGCCGGTGGACGCTGGCCGCGACGGTGGACGTGCGCCTCGCCGCGGCCGGGAGCCGGCCGCCCCGGCAGCTCACGGCGCACGCCGGCTCGGCCCGCACCACCGCCAGGCTGCGCCCCCTGGGCGGCCTCATCGCCCGCCTCACCCTGGACGAGCCGCTGCCGCTGCACGTGGGCGACCGGCTGCTGCTCCGTGACCCGGGTTCGGCGGCGGCGGCCTTCGCCGGCCTGGCCGCGGGCACCGCCGCCGCGCCGGCGGCAGGCCATGCCCGGCCATCGTGGCCGCCGCTGGTCGGCGCGACCGTGCTGGACGTGATCCCGCCCGGGTTCCGCCACCGGGGCGACGCCGCCGCGGCCGGGCGGGAACTCGCGGCCTGGGCCGCCCGGCCCGCCGCGGCCGACCTGCTGCGGCGCCACGGGCTGCTGCGCGCCGCTGACCTGCGGGCCATGGGACTGGCCGGGCTGCCCGCCCCGGTCGGGGGTGACTGGCTGGCCGACCCGGGACGCTGGGCTGAGCTGGGCCGGCAGCTCAGGTCGAACGTCGCCGCGCACGCCGCGCGGGAGCCGCTGGCGCCGGGCCTGCCACTCGAGGCGGCCCGGGCCCAGCTGGGGCTGCCGTCCCGGCAGCTTGTCGGGCGGCTCGCCGCGCCGCCGCTGGCGGTGCGGGCCGGGTTCGTGGTGCTGGGCAGCGGCGGAGGGAGCAGCCCCTCCCTGCCGGACCGTGTGCTGGCGGCGGTGCAGCTGCTGCGTGATGATCTGGCCCGGCAGCCGTTCGCCGCGCCCGAGGCCGGCCGGCTCCGCGACCTCGGGCTGGACAGCCGGTCGCTGGCCGCCGCGGCCCGGGCCGGGCTGCTGCTGCGGCTAGCCGATCAGATCGTCCTGGCGCCGGGCGCCGACCGCGAAGCGGCCCGCATCCTGTCCGGGCTGCCCGGGCCGTTCACCGCGGCCGAGGCCCGCCAGGTGCTGCGCACCAGCCGCCGGGTGGCGATCCCGCTGCTGGAGTACCTGGACCGCTGCGGGCTCACCCGCCGGCTGCCCGACGACCGGCGCACGGTGACGGCAGCACGCTGACTGGTCAGCGGCCGGTGAGGCCCCGGCCAGCGAACCGCTCACTGCTCCAGGCGGGTGCCTCGGCGGGCGGCTGGTCCGAGCTGATCCAGCGGACCAGCGCCTGGGCCGTCACCGGGGCCAGCAGGATCCCCGTGCGGTAGTGACCGGAGGTCAGCCAGGCGTTGCCCACACCGTGAATACGGTCGATGACCGGGAGCCCGTCGGGGTGCCGGGGCCGGAAGCAGCACCAGGTGTAGTCGGCGCGCAGCCCCTTGAGCTGGGGAAGCGTGGCGTACAGGCCAGCCAGGATGCTGTCGATGATCTCCTGCCGGACGACCGGGGTCTCGTCGCCCATGTCGAAGGTCCCGCCGACGAGCAGCCGCCCGTCCTCCAGCTGGGTCGCAACCGGCGCCACGATGCCCGGCAGCCGCAGCGGTGCCGGCTCGGTGACGAGCAGATGGCCTTTGACCTGCTCCCAGGGCACGTCCAGGTCCAGGCCGTCCAGCACCGGTGGCAGCCCGGTGGCGAAGACCACGGCGCCCGGCTGCAGCGGGCCGGCGGTCGTGTCCACGCTCACGATCCGGTCCCCCCGGACCGTGATGCCGGTGGCGGCGACCCCCGTGGCCACCGCGGGCAGCGTGGCCGACAGCCGGGCCAGCGAGCGCAGCGGGTTGACCCGTCCCTGGTGGTGAATGAGCGCACCCGCCATCGGCAGCGCGAGCCCGGGGATGAGCCTGGCCACGTAGTCAGGCTCCAGCCATTCCACCGCGGGCGACTGGTGCGGGGCCAGGGCGCCCGGGTCGGGGGACAGCCCGATCCAGTCCACGTCCACCAGCCCGACACCGCCGGGTGAGGTTTCCTCCAGCTCGGCCCACTGGTGCAGGCTGGCCCGGGCCAGGTCGACGAACGGCTCCGGGTCGCTCCATTCGTGGATCTCCGGGGTCAGCAGGCCCGCGGCGCCGCCAGTGGCCCCGGCGCCGAGGTGGCCGGCCTCGATGAGCAGAACCGACCCGAGGCCTGCCCGGTGGCATGCGGCCGCGGTCGCCACCCCGGCGATCCCCCCGCCGATGATGAGCAGATCCGGGCGCCGCTCGGGGATGACACCCGCACCGCGGACGAGCTCGGCACGCTCCGCAGCGTTGAGCTGATCGCGCCAGATAGCAGTCTCCACAAGCATGACCCTATCGCTGCCTCCCCAGGCGGTGGAGAACTCCTATTTCAGCCCTCTGATAGACAGGTAATCAGCTTCTGCCCTATTGATCCCGGGATCTGCACCGCGCGGCGGCGCCCGGCTGCCCCTGCCGGGGCCAGCCGCGCGATGGGCGCGGCGGGCGCGTCGTAGGCTGGGTGACCATGTGGGCACAAAGCCCCGCAGATGAAAGGGTGGTGAGGTCCGTTCCCTCCGACTCCCACGCTCTTGCCGACTCCTACGGGCGCGCAGCGACCGACCTGCGGATATCCCTCACCGACCGGTGCAACCTGCGGTGCTCGTACTGCATGCCCCCCGAGGGGCTGGAGTGGCTGCCCAACCCGGCGTTGCTGTCCGACGATGAGGTGGTCCGGCTGGCCCGCATCGGGGTCCGGCACCTGGGCATCACCGAGATCCGGTTCACCGGGGGCGAGCCGCTGCTGCGCCGGGGCCTGCCCGGCATCGTCGCCCGCACCGCGGAACTGCGGCCCCGGGCCGAGATCTCGATGACCACCAACGGAATCGGGCTGACCCGGCTGGCTGGCCCGCTGCGCGCCGCGGGCCTGGACCGGATCAACGTCTCGCTGGACACGCTGAACCCGGACACCTTCCGGCGGCTCTCCCGCCGGGACCGGCTCGGCGACGTTCTCGCCGGGCTGGCCGCGGCGCACGCGGCCGGCCTGCGGCCGGTCAAGGTCAACGCGGTGCTGATGCGCGGGCTCAACGACGACGAGGCTCCCGCGCTGCTGCAGTACTGCCTGGATCGCGGGTACGAGCTGCGGTTCATCGAGCAGATGCCGCTGGACGCGCAGCACGGCTGGCGGCGCGAGAACATGGTCACCGCGGACGAGATCCTCGACCAGCTGACCGCCCACGTCAAGCTCACCGCGGACGATCCGGCCGGGCGGGGCTCGGCGCCCGCGGAGACGTTCCTGGTGGACGGGGGCCCGGCGCGGGTGGGCGTGATCGGATCGGTCACCCGCCCGTTCTGCGGGACCTGCGACCGTGTCCGGCTGACCGCCGACGGCCAGGTGCGGAACTGCCTGTTCGCGCGGGACGAGAGCAACCTGCGCGACCCGATGCGTCACGGGGCCAGCGACGGCGAGCTGGCCGGCCTCTGGCGGCGGGCGGTCGCGGCCAAGCTGCCCGGGCACGGCATCAACGACCCGGGATTCCTGCAGCCCGCCCGGCCCATGTCCGCCATCGGCGGCTGACCGGGAGGGCCCATGCCGGCTCCTGCGCACGGTTTCGACGCGGTCGTCCTGGCCGGCGGCCGCGGCACCCGCCTGGGCGGGGCGGACAAGCCAGGGCTGGTCGTCGGCGGGCAGACCCTGCTCGGGTCGGTGCTCACCGCCGTCACCTCGGCCGGGGCGGCCCGGGTCATCGTGGCCGGCCCGGAGCGCCCGGCGGTGCCCAGTCCCGCGGCCGGCGGCGGGGCAGTCCGCTATGCGCGGGAGGAGCCGCCGGGCTGCGGGCCAGTCGCCGCGCTGCGGCGCGGGCTGGCTGAGGTGTCCGCGCCCGCCGTCGTCCTGGCCGCGGCCGATCTGCCCTTCCTGCGGCCCGCGCACGTCACCCGGCTGCTCGCCAGCCTGGCCGGGGATGTTCCCGGCGTGGTGCTGCTGGATGCCAGCGGATATCCGCAGTGGCTGATCAGCTGCTGGCCCTCAGCAGGGCTCCGCGGCGCCCTCCGCGGGTACGCCGGCACCTCACTGCGCGGGCTGCTCGGCCCGCTGGATCCCGTGCTGCTCCCCGACCGGACGCAAGCGGGTGAGCCGCCGCCCTGGCTCGATTGCGACACCGCCGATGATCTCCGCCGGGCCCGGGACTGGGCCGCCCGGGCCGGGAGTGAACAGGAGGCAACCCCGGTGAGCACGCTGGAGGAGTGGGCCGAGGCGGCCTGCCGTGAGCTGGATCTGGATCCGGCCTCCCTGGACGCGAGGCTGGTCCTCGACCTGGCCCGGGACGTCGCGCACGGCGTGGCCCGCCCGGCCGCGCCGCTGACCGCGTACCTGCTGGGCGTGGCGGTCGGGCAGGGCCGCCCGCTGGCCGGATCCGCCGCGCGGATCAGCCAGCTGGCCGCGCAGTGGGCCCCGGCGGGCAGCGGGGCCGCGGACGGGGCCGCCGGGATCCCGGCGGGCACGACTGACTCATAGACCCGCCCGATGAATAGCTGAGGTTATTGGCATTGGCGCTGATGGGTCGGGACTCCTTACCGTGGCCAGGTAGGCCGCTCACCGCGGCGGGGATCCCCCGACTCCCAGGAGGTGACTGATGCCATCCGCCACTGCGCCCGCTCCCGTCCCGGTCCCGGGGCCGGCCACCGGGCTGGCCAGCCGGTGCCCGGCCGGTCTCCTCGCGGCACTGCGCCGCGCGGTGCGCCAGCGCGCTGACTGGGACCAGGCCACCCGCCTGGTCGCGCAGGCGCTGCGCCGCCACCTGCCCGGCCCGGGGATCCTTTCCGCCGCCGAGCGCGCCGGGGACCCCGCCGGGTACCGGTCCCACCTGATGCACGCCGAGCCGGACGGCTCCTTCTCGGTCGTGGCGCTGGTATGGCGGCCCGGCCAGACCACCCCGATCCACGACCACGTCACCTGGTGCGTGATCGGCGTGCTGCAGGGCGCGGAGTACGAGGAACTGTTCGCCCTCCGCGAGGGCGGGACGGTGCTGGAGGAAGTGGGCACCAACGCGGGCGCCCCCGGCGACGTGTCCGGCTTCGCGCCGCCCGGCGACATCCACCGGGTCCGCAACCGCGGCACGGACGTGGCGATCTCGCTGCACGTGTACGGCGCGGACATCTCCCGCCTGGGGTCGAGCGTCCGGCGGGTTTACGACCTGCCCGTGCGGCCCGCGGCGCCCGGCCGCTAGACCCTCAGGCGCCTGCCCCGCCGTGTTCGGCGGCGGGCCGGCGACGGCCGGCGCGCCATGTCACGGCCCCTGGTTCCCCGCGCGGCCCGTGACCCGGCCGGATCGCTGCTGTGCGGCCTGAGCCGAGGCCAGCCCCATGGCCCGGGCGATCCGCGGCCAGGACAGGCCGGCGGCGCGCGCGGCCCCCAGCACGGCGGCCTCAGCCTGGTCCATCTCGGCGCGGGCGGCGGGCAGCAGGGCCAGGGCGTCCAGCAGCGGGTCCGCGCCGGCGCCGGGATCGGTTTCGCGCCACAGCGCGAAACGGATGAGGTCGGCGGCTGAGGGGGGCTGCCGCCCGCGCCGCCACGGCGGCCGGGGCAGGGACGCCGCGCCCGCATCCAGAAGGCGCCCGCGCGCGGCGGACTCGCGGGCCGCCTGCTCGTGATCCGCTCGTGCGTCAGTCATGGCTGCCACTATGTTTTCTCAACTTTTCGTTGTCAACATACTGTTGAGATTTGCAGGGTTACGGGGCCGGCCACCGCGCCACGCCCGCGCCGGGCGGGGCGGGTACCGGGATGGGTCTTCGTTGCGGAGGATCGAGGTACCGCTGCTGGCCTGCGGCCGGCCGGCCACCCCCGCCATCGCGGACGGCCCCGGGTTCCGGGACTTGCGCGCCGATGCATTCCGATATATCTTTGAGCTATCCAGTAAGGCAGAAGAACTCCTGGGAAGCCCAGAGTCCTGCCCCAAGACCAAGGAAGTGACACACAATGCGACACAGCGAACCCTGGGGTGGCCCAGGAAACGAGGAAGAAGCCTGGGTCCACCAGCATGGACCGCGCCGGCGTTCAGCCCGCAGCCCTGGCGGCCCGGGCGGGCGCGGCTGGGCGATGCGCGGCGAGCCGATGCCCGGCCCGCCGGAATTCGGGCCCTGGTTCGGCGGCCCGCGGATGCGCGGCCCCCGGGTCAAGCGGGGTGACGTGCGCGCCGCCGCGCTCGCGCTGCTGGCCGACGGGCCCCGCAACGGCTACCAGATCATCCAGGAGATCAGCGAGCGCAGCGGGGGCCTGTGGAAGCCCAGCCCCGGCTCGGTCTACCCGGCGCTCCAGCAACTGGAAGACGAGGGCCTGATCGCGGCCACCACCGGCGAAGGCGGCCGCCGGGCGTTCGAGCTCACCGAGGAGGGCCGCGCCTACGTGGCGGCGCACCCGGACGAGCTGCAGGCGCCCTGGGACCTGGTGGCCAAGTCGGTCGGCGGGGACGCGATCGAGATGCGCCGGCTCTTCGGCACCGTGGCGATGGCGGCGCACCAGGTGGTCCGGGTCGGCACCGCCGCCCAGGTCGCCCAGGCCCAGCAGATCCTCACCGACGCGCGCCGGAAGCTGTACCAGATCCTGGCCGCGGAAGACGAGCAGGCCCCGGCCGGGCAGGCCGGGGACGACCAGCCGGCCGAGTAGGCAATGCCGGGCCTGGCCGCGGTGAGTCGGGAGACCATCGCGGCTAGGCTCTGCTTGGACTAACCAGGAGGCGCGTGAGAGTGGCAGCACAGGCAGGCGCGGCCGGCGCCGGTGCAGCCGGCCCCGGCCGGCGGCGTCCAGATGCAGACCCGGCCACCCGCGGTAGCGGTGTCCGGGCTGGCCAAGAGCTACGGCGACATCGAGGCGGTGCGCGGCATCGACTTCGAGGTCGCGGCGGGGGAGACGTTCGGCTTCCTGGGACCCAACGGGGCCGGGAAGTCCACCACCATCAAGATCTTGTGCACGCTGGCCCGGCCGACCGCCGGGCGGGCCACCGTGGCCGGCCACGACGTGGTCAGCGAGCGGGACGCGGTGCGCCGCAACATCGGGCTGGTGTTCCAGGACACCACGCTGGACAGCTACCTGACCGGGGCCCAGAACCTCCGCTTCCACGCGGAGCTGTACGCGGTCCCGTCCGCGGCGGTCGCGCCGCGGATGAAGCAGGTGCTCGACATGGTCGGGTTGTGGGACCGGCGGGACAGCCTGGTCAGCACGTACTCGGGCGGCATGCAGCGGCGGCTGGAGATCGCCCGCGGCCTGCTGCACGCGCCGCATGTGCTGTTCCTGGACGAGCCGACCGTGGGCCTGGACCCGCAGACCCGCTCGTCGATCTGGGAGTACATCAACGACCTCAAGAGCCGGGAAGACATCACGATCTTCCTGACCACGCACTACATGGACGAGGCCGAGCACTGCGACCGGATCGCCATCATCGACCATGGCAAGATCGTGGCGATCGACACGCCCGAGGCGCTCAAGGCCAGCGTGGGCAAGGACCGGGTGCAGATCCAGACCGCCGACGACGCAGCCGCGATCGCGGAACTGGCCGATGTGCTGGGTCTCGAGGCCGGCATACACGAGGGAGCGGTCACGTTCTCGGTCGAGTCGGGGGAGCAGTTCGTGCCCCAGCTCTTCGCCCGGCTCAGCGTCCCGATCCGGTCGGTCAGCGTGTCCCGCCCGTCGCTGGACGACGTGTTCATGTCCTACACCGGGACCACCATCCGGGACGCCGAGGCATCCGGGACCGACCACATGCGCCAGATGGCGCAGCGTTTCCGAGGAAGGCGATGAGCATGGCCACCCAGACCGCCCGCCCGGGCGGGATCGCGGCCCCAGACGAAGGGCTGGCTGCCCAGATCCGGGTGGCGGTCCCGGAGCGGAGCCTGCACTCTGACCTGCGGGCCGTCAGCATCGTCTGGCGCCGCGAGATGATCAGGTTCCGCCGGGACCGGTTGCGGGCCATTACATCACTGATCCAGCCGCTGCTGTTCCTGCTGGTGCTGGGCACCGGGCTGTCCTCGCTCGCCGGGCACAACTTCCCGTCCGGAGTGGACTTCAAGACGTTCATCTTCCCGGGCGTGCTGGCCATGTCCGTGCTGTTCACCGCGGTGTTCTCGGCCGCGTCGATCGTCTGGGACCGGGAGTTCGGCTTCCTGCGGGAGATGCTGGTCGCCCCGGTCAGCCGGGCTGCGATCGTGATCGGCAAGTGCCTGGGCGGCGCGACCATCGCCACCTTCCAGGGCATCGTGATGCTGTGCCTGGCCTGGATAGCCCACGTGCCTTACAGCCCGGTGCTGATCCTCACGCTGATCGGGGAGCTGCTGCTGCTGTCCTTCACGATCACCGCGTTCGGGGTGATGATGGCGGCCCGGATCACGCAGTTCCAGGCGTTCATGGCGCTGACCCAGATGCTGGTCCTGCCGCTGTTCTTCCTGTCGGGAGCGCTCTACCCGCTGACCGGGCTGCCGGGCTGGCTGAGCGTGCTGACCCGGATCGACCCGCTGACCTATGTGGTCGGGCCGATGCGGCATGCGGTGTTCTCGCACCTGAACATCAACCCGCTGTACCTGGCGCACCTGTCACCGGGGATCACCTGGAACGGCTGGGTGGTGCCGATCTGGCTGTCGCTGGCCATCGTGGCGGTCATGGGGCTGGTCATGCTGGGCATTGCGATCGCCGAGTTCAGCAAGAGCGAGTAACCCCCGGCTGGTACCCGCGCCGCCGTCCCGGCCCTGGGGCCGGGCGGCGGCGCGCGTTCGCGCCAAAAGCCGGCAAGTCGTTAAGTAGATAAGTTGACTCGGGGTTCTCGGGAGCGGTCGGGCGAAGGAGGCCGGAGGCCCCGAAGATGGAGCGGCCGTTCGGCGGGTCCGGGGCGTTCCGCCGGGAAGATACTGCGGGCTGCTGGTGAAGGCGCGCGGAGCATAGAGCGACGCCGGGTGGCTACGGGGGCAAACCACCCGGCGTCGCATTCATCGGCGTTCCGACGGGGGCCCGGAACGCCGGCAGGTGCTCCGACGGGGGACCAGAGCACCGCTATGCATGTTACACCGAAACCCCCCCTTGTGCGTCAAGACCGGATTACAAGCCGATCTGGCCACCCAGACGCGCCTTGAGCCACCGTTCAGCCGTTTCCGGGGTGCTTTTCGGACCCTGTTTCCTGGCTAAACGGCCGTGGCGGCTGCGACCCGGGAGAGGCCCCTTCGGGCCCCGGCCTCCCAGCAGGCGATCCGGCTGCGTCCGGGGGGGTGTAGCGGGCGGGCAGGCGGGGCTCGTAGGCCCGAAAACCGGTGGTGCTGGCCGGCTCACGGCCGCCGTTAGCGATCACGACGGCGAAATAGGGGATAGCGATAGCGCCCACGGCCGGAATCGCAGCCAACCAGCCTGCGCCCTCAACGAACAGGACAATCGTGGCCCCAAAACAAGCGACCCGGATTCCCATCATGATCAGGTAGCGGCGCGTCCGCGAGGCAATGTCCGCGGACAGAGGCGGCTGCGCCTCAGTGACAAGGTACGCCCGGTTGCGGCGTCCCCCCGTGGTGGTTTTCACACTTCCAACGTACGTCCGCGCGGAGCGGCAGGCGAATGCGGATTTCCGGAGTGATCAGCGGATCAGCCGGACCCGGTCACGCCGGGGCCCGCGATGGCCCCGAGGCCGGGCAGCGCGGCCACGGAGGGGGCGCCGGCCAGCGCCATCACGTGGGCCAGGCCCGCGGTCAGTCCCGCCAGCCACGCCTCCACCCCGTCCGCCCCGCCGCAGGCCAGCGCCCACAGCACGGGGCGGCCGGCGAAGACCAGCGAGGCGCCCAGGGCCAGCCCGGCGAGCACGTTCTCCGGGCTGCGCACGCCGCCGTCCACGAACACCGGCCGGCCCGCGGCCGCGGCCAGCACGGCAGGCAGGGCCAGGGCGGTCGGCATGGCCTGGTCGAGCTGCCGCCCGCCGTGGTTGGACACGATGACGCCGGCCGCCCCGGCCGCCAGGCACCTGGACGTGTCGTCCGCGCGCAGCACCCCCTTCACCAGCACGGGCAATCCTCCGCTGAGTTCTGCCAGCCAGCCGATGTCGGCCAGGCTGGCCGGCACGAAGCTGGCCCGTGACATGTCGTCCAGCCGCCCGAGGTTGACGGTGAAATCCCGGTCACTGATCACGCCGCCCCCCGGGAGCAGGGCCTGGCGCCCGACCACCGGCGTGTCACCGGTGAGGACCAGGGCCTGCGCTCCCGCGGCCGCGGCCCGCCGGACCAGCCCGGCGGTGAGCTCGCGGTCCCGCATCATGTAGACCTGGAACCACCAGGGGCCGCCGGCGCCCGCGGCCGCCGCGGCGACGTCCTCGATCCTCCGCGAACTGCGGGTGGACAGCACGAACAGGGCCCCGGCGCGTGCGGCGGCCGCTGCGGTGGCCGTTTCGCCCTCGGGATGGGCGAGCCGGTGGAAGGCGGTCGGCGCCACCGCGACCGGGGTACGCAGCTCCAGGTCCAGCGGCGCTGCCAGCCGGACGCCGGTCTGGACGGCGGAAACGTCGCGCAGCACCTGCGGCAGGAACCGGACCTGGCGCCACGCGTCAGCGTTCGCGCGGAGGGTCACCTCGCCACCGGAGCCCCCGGCGTAGTACTCATAGACCTCAGGGCGAAGGAGCTCCCGGGCCTGCCGCTCAAGCTCGGAAACGTCAGCCATCACCCGAACACCCTGCCGGAACGCCGGGTGGGACGCTAGTCCCGCGAGCGGGACCACATCCCTGTGGAGGGGCCATGACCGAACGTACCTACCGCGTTACCGAGATCGTCGGCACGTCACCGGACGGCATCGAGCCCGCCATCCGCAACGCCGTGCAGCGGGCCGCGCTGACGCTCAGGCACCTGGACTGGTTCGAGGTCACCCAGGTGCGCGGGCAGATCACCGACGGTGAGGTGGCGCATTTCCAGGTCGGCCTGAAGGTGGGTTTCCGCCTCGAGGACGGCTAGTTTCTCAGGCCAGCGCGCTGGAGCCGCGTCAGCGCGGCGGGCTAACTGGCCTGGCTCTTCTTCTTGCCCAGCGCGCTACGGCGCGCTGGCGCTGGGTCAACTGCGGCCGACCTAGCCCGCTCTTCTTTTTGCCCAGCGCGCTACGGCGCGCTGGCGCTGGGTCAACTGCGGCCGACCTAGCCCGCCGCGCCGCCCGCTTCGCTGGGCGGCGCGGCGGGCTAACTGGCCTGGCTGACAGACGACATGTTGAAGCCCTCGACGCGGAGCGGGGGCATCGCGCACCGGGTGAAGTAGTCACCCCATTCGCGGGGCAGCGCGGGGACGGCCGCGCCGACCTCGGCGAGCCGGCCGAGCATGCCGACCGGGCTCTCGTTGAACCGGAAGTTGTTCACCGCCCCGCTGACCTCACCGTTCTCCACCAGGTAAATACCGTCGCGGGTGAGCCCGGTCAGCAGCAGGGTCTGCGGGTCCACCTCGCGGATGTACCACAGGCAGGTGAGCAGGAGGCCGCGCTGCGTCCGGGCCACCATGTCCTCCAGGGACGCCGCTGAGCCCGGGGGCCCGGCCAGGGCGAGGTTGTCGACGCCGGGCGTGACCGGCAGCCCGGACAGCCCGGCGGTGTGCCGGGTCTGGATGAGCGCGGCCAGTTCCCCGTCGCGGATCCAGTCGGTGCGCTCCAGGCCCAGCCCGTTGTCGAACACCGAGGCGTCCCGGCGCGAGGCGTGCGCGACCACGAACGGCGAGCAGGCGAGACCGGGCAGGCCCGGGTCGCTGTACAGGGTCAGTGGCAGGCTGGACAGCTGCTCACCGACCCGGGTGCCGCCCCCCGGCTTGCTGAACACGCTGCGGCCGTCCAGCGCGTCCTTGGCCCCGGCCGACCAGTACATGTAGACCAGCAGGTCAGCAACGGCCGCCGGGGGCAGCAGCGTCTCGTACCGCCCGGGCGGCAAGTCGATCTTCCGCTGCGCCCAGGCCAGGCGCTGCTCCAGGCCGGCGTCCAGCGCGCGGACGTCAACGTCGGTGAAGTCCCGGGTCCCGCAGCCGGCCCACGCCGAGCGGGCCAGGTCAGCGGACTTCGCGTTCAGCTCGACCTGGCCAGAGGGCTGATCGTGGCGCAGCCGCAGGCCGGTCGACGTGCCGAGGAACGAGCAGCCCAGCGAGTGCTCGGCGTACCCGTAGAGCTTGCGCGAAGCGCCCTGCGCGGCTTCGAAGGCGCCGCCCAGGTCCGCCGCGAACCCGCTGAACACCCCGATCTCGGTACTCGCCACCGGGTCGTCCCAGCGCGCGCCGCCCGGGATGTTCCGTACCGCGTCGTCACCGGGCCCCAGCAGCGGCTGGGCGTCCTCCACCGCGGAGCCGTCCGCCGCGGCCCGCTCGGCCGCCCGCACCACGTCCTCGACCTGATCCTCACGCACGCCCGCCCGCGACACCACGCCCACCGAGGTGCCCGCCGCGCGGCGGGTGATGGCGATGACGGTCAGCTGCCGCGAGCGCGCGACGCCGTTGGTCGTGAGCGTGTTGCCTGCCCAGCGGAGGTTTGCGGTCGAGGTCTCGTCGGCGATCACGATGCAGTCGTCGGACCGGGACAAGGCCAGTGCGCGCTCGACGGTGTCCTGGGGCCCGGTGCCCACGGCCACGCGGCCCCCGGACCTGGCTGTCCCCAGGCTGGTGCTGGCTGAGCTGGCCTTCTGCGGGCTCATGCCCCCTCCTCCGCGGTGTTGAGCACCCGGATACCCCGCATCAGCGCCGACGGGCAGCCGTGGCTGACCGGGGCGACCTGCCCGGGCTGGCCTTTCCCGCAGTTGAACGCGCCCCCGAGCACGTACGTCTGCTGACCGCCCACGGCTTCCATGGAGTTCCAGAAGTCGGTCGTGGTGGCCTGGTAGGCCACGTCACGCAGCTGGCCGTCCAGCCGGCCGTTGGTGATCTTGTAGAAGCGCTGCCCGGTGAACTGGAAGTTGTACCGCTGCATGTCGATGGACCAGCTCTTGTCGCCCTCGATGTAGATCCCGTTGGTCACGCCGGCGATCAGCTCGTCGGTGCCCGGGCCGCCGGGCGCAGGCTGGAGCGAGACGTTGGCCATCCGCTGGATCGGCATATGGCCGGGGGAGTCGGCGAAGGCGCAGCCGTTGGACCGGCCGAACCCGGTCAGCTGGGCGATACGGCGGTCGAGCTGGTAGCCGTTCAGCACGCCGCCGGAAATCAGGTCCCACGACTGGGCCGCGACCCCCTCGTCGTCAAAGCCGACCGTGGACAGGCCGTGGGGGACGGTCCGGTCACCGGTGACCCGCATCGTGGGCGAGCCGTACTGCAGGCTGCCCAGCTTGTCGAGGGAGGCGAAGGACGTGCCGGCGTAGGCCGCCTCGTAGCCGAGCACCCGGTCGAGCTCGGTCGCGTGCCCGATGGACTCGTGGATCACCAGCCACAGGTTGGACGGGTGGATGACCAGGTCGTACCGGCCCGCCTGGACCGCCGGGGCGGCCAGCTTCTCGGCCAGCAGGTCCGGCAGCCGGGCCAGCTCGGCGTCGAAGTCCCAGCCGGTCCCGGTCAGGTACTCATAACCCCGCCCGGCTGGCGGGGCCAGCGTGCGCATGGTCTCGAACCGGCCACTTGGCTCCACCGCGACCGCGGTGAGCACAGGGTGCAGCCGCACCCGCTGCTGCAGGGCGGCCGTCGCTCCGTCGGCGTAGAACTTGCACTCCCGGACCTGCACCAGCGAGGCGTCGACGTGGTCGATCCCCGGGCTGGACAGCAGCCGGCCGCTCCAGTCAGAAAGCAGCGCCAGCTTGTCGCCGACGCTGACGCGCAGCGGATCCAGCTCGTAGGCGGACACCCAGCTGACCTCGCCGTAGCCGGGCTCGGGGGCCAGCTCGATGCGCTCGGTGTTCATCGCGGCGGCGACCCTGGCCACGTCGATGGCCTCTTCGGCCGCCCGCACCGCCGCCTGGGTGGTCAGGTCCACCGCGGCGGCGAAGCCCCAGGTCCCGTTCAGCACCACGCGGACGGCCAGGCCCAGCTCGTCCGCATCCATCAGCGTCTCCAGGTGGCCGTCGGACAGCCCGATCTCCTGGCCCCTGACCTTCTCGGCGCGGAAATCGGCGTGCTCCGCGCCGAGCTCCCGGGCGCGCTGCAACGCGGCCGCGGCCAGCTCGCGCAGCGGCAGCCCGGCAAACTCCGGATCGATGGGATGCCCGGTGCCCGGCCCCCCTGCGCCGGGCCGCGTGCCTGCTCCTGTGCTTGGCTCCATGCCTGTCCTGTGCTCTGTCCCGGGTCTCGCCCGATGCGCGGCCCCGGGCCTGGTGCAGCGCTCAGCCGGCCCGGGATGTGTACTGTGCTCCTCCAGTGGCAACCTATCCCACGCCCTCCGGCGGCCGCCGGGTACGCTCGCCGGGGCCGCAGGAGCCGATTGGATGATCATGGAAGAAGGCGCGCCGATGAGCCGATCCGTCCTCGTCACCGGCGGGAACCGGGGCATCGGGCTGGCCATCGCCCGCCGCCTGGCGGCCGGCGGCGATCAGGTCACGGTGACCTCGCGGTCGGGCGACCCCGTGGCCGGGCTGGCCACCGTGGCCTGCGACGTCCGGGACGCCGCCGCGGTGGACGAGGCCTTCGCCAAGGTCGAGGCGGACCAGGGGCCGGTCGAGGTCCTGGTCTCCAACGCGGGCATCACCCATGATCAGCTGCTCGCGCTGATGAAAGAAGACGACTTCACCGACGTGATCGACACCAACCTGGCCGGTTCGTACCGGGTAGCCAGGCGGGCGGTGCGCGGCATGATGAAGCTCCGCCGCGGCCGGATGGTGTTCATCTCCTCGGTCGTCGGCCTGCTCGGGTCGGGCGGCCAGGCCAACTACGCGGCCTCCAAGGCCGGGCTGATCGGCCTGGCCCGCTCGCTGGCCCGGGAACTCGGCAGCCGCAACATCACGGCCAACGTGGTGGCCCCGGGATTCGTGGACACCGACATGACCGCGGTGCTGCCCGAGGACCGCAAGGCGGCCATCCTGGGGCAGGTGCCGCTCGGCCGGCTCGCCACCGCCGACGAGGTCGCCGCGACGGTAGCCTTCCTGGCCGGGCCGGACGCGGCCTACATCACCGGCGCGGTCATCCCTGTCAACGGCGGGCTCGGCATGGGCCACTGACCAGCCCGGCGCGGGACATCGGGGACAAACTCTCGGGAGCGAGGAGATCGAGATGGGAATCCTGGACGGCAAGCGGATCCTGGTGACGGGCGTGCTCACCGACTCCTCGATCGCCTTTCACGTGGCGCGGATCGCCCAGCAGGAAGGCGCCCGGGTGGTGCTGACCGGGTATGGCCGGCTCAGCCTGGTGGAGCGCATCGCCAAGCGGCTGCCCGGCCCGGCGCCTGTCGTCGAGCTCGACGTGACCGACCAGGCCCAGCTCGATTCGCTGGCGGACCGGGTCTCCGGGCACACCGACGGCCTCGACGGCGTGGTGCACAGCATCGGGAACGCGCCGCAGGCCGCGCTCGGCGGCAACTTCCTGCAGACCGAATGGGCCGATGTCGCCGCGGCCGTTCAGGTGTCCACGTTCTCCCTCAAGTCGCTGGCCATGGCCGCGCTGCCGCTGCTGGGCAGCGGGGGCTCCATCGTCGGCCTGGACTTCGACGCGTCGCTGGCCTGGCCGGCCTACGACTGGATGGGCGTGGCCAAGGCGGGGCTGGAATCGGCTTCCCGGTACCTGGCCCGCTACCTGGGGCCGCGCGGCATCCGGGTGAACCTGGTCGCGGCGGGCCCGCTGCGCACGATGGCGGCCAGGAGCATCCCCGGGTTCAGCGCCTTCGAGGACATGTGGGACGACCGGGCCCCGCTCGGCTGGGACATCACCGATCCGGGGCCCGCCGCGCGGGCCTGCGTCGCGCTGCTGTCCGACTGGTTCCCCGCGACCACCGGCGAGATCGTGCACTCTGACGGCGGCGTCCATGCGGTGGGCGGCTGAGCAGGGTGGCGGCTGAGCGCTCCGGCCAGCCCGCCAGGCAGCTGGTGCTCACGCTGTCCTGCCCGGACCGGCCCGGCATCGTTCACGCGGTCGCCGCGTTCCTGCACGGGTCGGGGTCCAACATCCTGGACAGCCAGCAGTTCGCGGACCTGACCATGAACCGCTTCTTCATGCGGGTGCACGTCGAGATGCTCGGCGCCGAGCCGGCGGACCTTGCGTCCCTGCGGGCCGGGTTCGCGCCCATCGCGGACGAGTTCGGCATGGACTGGGACCTGCACGACCTGGCCATCCGGCCGCGTGTGCTGATCATGGTGTCCAAGGAGGGACACTGCCTCAACGACCTGCTGTACCGCAGGGAGGCGGAGTCCCTGGCCATCGACGTGCCGCTGGTCGTCGGGAACCATCCCGATCTGGCCCGGCTCGCGGCAGGGCACGGGGTGCCGTTCGAGCATGTCCCGGTCGGCCCGGACCCGGCCGCCCGGGCCGAGGCCGAGGGGCGCCTGCTGGACCTGGTCGCCGCGCACCGCATCGACCTCGTGGTGCTGGCCCGGTACATGCGGATCCTGTCCCCGGAGGTCTGCGCGAAGCTGGCTGGCCGGATCATCAACATCCACCACTCGTTCCTGCCGAGCTTCCGCGGCGCCCGGCCTTACCAGCAGGCGTACGAGTACGGCGTGAAGGTGATCGGCGCGACCGCCCACTACGTCACGGCCGACCTGGACGAGGGCCCGGTCATCGAGCAGGAGGTGGCCCGGGTCGAGCACACCGCGTCGCCCTCCCAGCTGGCCGCGATCGGGCGTGATGCCGAACGGATCGCGCTGGCCCGGGCGGTGCGCTGGCATGCGGAGCACCGCATCCTGCTGCACGGCCGCCGCACGGTTATCTTCAAATAACGGTCCGATCCGGGCCGGCTCCCGCGTCCGGGCCTACATCCCGGCGAGCAGGGCCGCCAGCCGGGTCACCCGGGGCGGCTCGCCGACCGTGGACACCGCGCGGGACAGTGCGGGACCTGCCCCGTGCACCACCGACAGGTGACGCTGCGCCCGGGTCAGCGCGGTGTAGACCAGCGGGCGGGACAGCATCGCCGCCGCCTCGGCCGGGAACACCGCGACGACCGCGGGCCATTCCGAGCCCTGGGACCGGTGCACGGTCAGGGCCCAGCCATGCCGCAGGTCGCCGAGGAACCGGTCCGGCACGCACGCGGGGGCGGCGGGGAAAGCCACCTGCAGGCCGCCGTCGCCGCGGCCCAGGACCGTGCCGACCTCCCCGTTGGTGAACCCCGCATCGGCGTGGTTGGCGACCGAGACCACACGATCGCCTGGATCGAAGCCGCCGTGCGCGCCCGGCCCGGGATTGAGCCGTGCCTTGAGGGCCTGGTTCAGCGCGGCCGTCCCGGCCGGCCCCTTGTGCACGGGGGTGATGACCTGGATGTCCGCCGCCGGGATGCCCAGCACGCGCGGGATCGAGTCGGTGACGAGCTGCATCACCCGGTGCGCGGCCTCACCGCTGCTGCGCGCAGGCAGCACGACCACCTCCCGGTCCGGCGAATCCACCGCAGGCAGCGTGCCGCCGCGCACGGCGGTGGCCAGCCGGGCGATGACCCCGCCGTCGCGCTGGCGGTACAGCCGGGTCAGCTCGGTGACCGGCACCGCGCCGGAGTCGATGATGTCCCCGAGCACCCGGCCCGGCCCGATCGAGGGCAGCTGCGCGGGGTCGCCGACGAGCAGCAGCCTGGCCCCGTCCGGGCAGGCCTCGACCAGCGCGGTCGCCAGCTCCGCGTCCAGCATCGACGCCTCGTCCACCACCACCAGGTCCGCGTCCAGCGGCCATTCCTCGTTCCGGCCGAAGACCCAGGCCTGCTCACCCGCCGCGGCCGGCTGGCCGGCGGCGGCACCCGGGCCGGCCGGGCCCGCCCCCTGGCCGCCCGCCCGCGCTCCGCCGGCCTGCGCCCCGAGCAGCCGGTGCACGGTCGTGGCCGGGGCGCCGGTGAGTTCCTCCAGCCGTTTCGCGGCCCGCCCGGTCGGGGCGGCCAGGGCCACGGCCAGCCCACGCTCGGCGGCCATCGCCACCACCGCCGCGACCGTACGGCTCTTGCCGGTGCCCGGGCCGCCGGTGAGGACGGAAACCCCGTGCCCGGCGACGGCCCGCACGGCCTCCTGCTGGGCCGCGTCCAGGCCCCCGGCCGGGGTGGCGCCTGGACCCGGCGATGGGCCGGGGCCGGACGCCGGGCCGCTAACGGGGGCATCCAGCGGCCCGGCCAGCGCGGCCAGCCGCTGCAATCCTTCCGCGACCGTCTCCTCGGCCATGGCGTAGCGGGCCAGCGCCAGCAGGATGCCGGCCGTGGCCTCCTCCCCGTCCTGGCCGTCCTCCCCGTCCTGGCCGTCCTCCCCGTCCTGGCCGGCGGGCTCATCCCCGGCCCGGCCGGGATCCTCGCCAGGGTCCGCCTCGAAGGGCAGCACGCCGCCTTCGTCCACCGCGGCGGCGATGGCGGCCGCCGGATCCTCGATCCGGAACCGGGCCAGGGCGCCGGCGATCACCCCGGCGGGCACCGCGGTATGCCCGTCCCGCGCCGCCCGGGTCAGCAGGTAGCCCACCAGGGCCCGGCCGCGCCGCAGGTCCTGGGGACTGGCCTGGGCGCCCAGCAGCTTCCGGGCGAACCAGTCCGCCTGGTCCGGCCGGATCTGGGGCAGGGCCAGCAGCCGCCACGGGTCCTCGCGCAGCTGGCCCGGGGCGGTGCGGCCCAGCATGCCCACCGCGGGCCCGGCGAACCGGGCCGGCACCCGGCAGGCCGCCAGCAGCTGCGCGGTCTCGTAACAGGGCCGGGCGTCATGGAACGCGGCCGCCAGCCGGGCGGCGCGTTCACCGCCCACCCCGTCGATCAGCTCCAGGCGTTCGGCGGTGACCAGCGCAGGCCCGGTGACGCCCGCGCCTGCCAGCTGGCCCGCCATTGTCCGGCCCAGCCCCGGCCATAGCCCGGCCGCGCAGAACTCACCGAACACGTCGGGAAGATCGGGCACCGGCGTCCCGCCCACCTCAGTTACCGCGGACATCGCCAGCCAGCCTAGCTGGCAGGCCCGACAATGCCCGGCAGCGAAACAGCGTCCGCCGCCGAGAATGCCGCCAGGGGATTGGCGTGGCCCGTTTACCCGTCCCGCGGGACATGGATTTCCTGGCTTGTGCCCGCCGCCGGCCTCGCCGATACTCAGGACCATGGAAGGGAACCCGGGCGGGGCCGCGCCTGCGGACCGCCCTGATCAGCCGCGTCACCGGGGGCAGCCCGCCGACCGTGTCCGCGTGTCGGACGCCGACCGTGACGCCGTGATCAGCCAGCTGCGCGAGCGCTACGCGGAGGGCCGGCTCACCCATGACACGCTGGATCAGCGGCTGGGAGCAGCGCTGAGGGCCCGCTACCAGCATGATCTTGATGACGTGCTCGCCGATCTGCCGTCCCGGCGCCGGCTGGGCGGCACCGCGGCGGCCTGCTGGCAGCGGGGCCTGGCCACGCTGGCCGGCCTGGTGGCGGGCGGCTCGGGGCCGCTGCCCGCCCGGGTGCTGGCCTTCCCGTCTGGCGGGCAGGAGCGTTTCACGATCGGCCGGGACGCCGGCTGTGACATGGTGCTGCCCGACCCGACCATCTCCCGCTGGCATGCCGGGCTCAAACGCGGGACCAGCGGCTGGATGCTGGATGACCTGGGCTCCACCAACGGCACCCGGCTGAACGGCTGGCGGGTGCGAGCCTGGGTGCCGGTGCATGACGGTGATCTGGTCAGCTTCGGCGCGGCCACCTTCGTGTTCGGCCGGCCAGGCGGCGGGCCGAGGCTGCCCCAGGTCGGCGGCTGGGCCAGCCGGTGAGCGCCCGGTAGCGCCCCGCGAGCACCTCCCGGCACGTTTTTCCACCAGCGCCACCGACCCTTTAGAGTCATGGCGTGACGTTGGTTCTGCTGGTGCGACATGGGCTGACGGCCGGGACGGGAACCGTGCTGACCGGCCGGACGCCCGGCATCCCGCTGGATGACCGTGGCCGGGCCCAGGCCGGGGCGCTGGCGGCGCGGCTGGCTGACGTGCCCCTGGACGCGATCATCACCAGCCCGCTGGACCGCTGCCGGGAGACCGCGCAGACGATCGCCGCGGCCCGGGACGGCTCTGCGCTCGCGGTCCAGGAGGACGAGCAGTTCGCCGAGGTCAAATACGGCGACTGGACTGGGCAGCCGCTTAAGCGGCTGGCCAAGGATCCGCTGTGGCGGGTGGTCCAGGCGCATCCCAGCGCGGTCCGTTTCCCCGGGAAGGACGCGGAGTCCCTGCCGGAGGTGCAGCACCGCGCGGTCAACGCGGTCCGGGAATGGAACGCCAGGCTCGGCAAGGACGCGGTTTACCTGATCTGCTCGCATGGGGATGTCATCAAATCGGTCATTGCGGACAGTCTCGGCCTGCACCTGGACCTGAGCCAGCGTATTCAGGTCGATCCGTGCTCGCTGAGCGTCATCCGCTACACCCCGCTTCGGCCTTTCCTGGTACGAATGAATGACACTGGCCGCACCGCCGCCGGGCTGGCCAGGCCTCATGATGCGGGGGCCGGCCCGGGTACGGCGGCGGCCCACGGCGCAGCGCAGCCTCAGGCGGCCGCTGGGGCAGCGTCCGGGCCAACGTTCGCGGAGGGTGACGCGGCCATCGGCGGGGGAGCGGGAGGATAAGGATCATGGCGGTCTACTCCTATGACCCGCCGGACCGTTTCGTGGCCGGCACGGTCGGGCAGCCCGGGGAGCGCACGTTCTACCTGCAGGCCACGGCGAGCGGCCGGGTGACGAGCGTGGCCCTGGAGAAGTTCCAGGTCAGCCTGCTCGCTGAACGTCTGGAGGAACTGCTCGACGAGGTGCTCCGGCGGACCGGGGGCCTGACCTCCGTGCCGGCGGCTACCCCCTCTGACCTCACCGACGACGAGCCGCTCGACCTGCCGCTGATGGAGGACTTCCGGGTCGGCGCGATCGCCCTGGCCTGGGACGGCGAGGACGAGCGGGTGGTCATCGAGGCCCAGGAGGAGTCCGAGACTCCCGTCGAGCCGCTGGCCGAGGACATCCCCGAAAACGGGCCCGGGGTGCTCCGGGTCCGCATCACCGCGGCCTCGGCGCGGGCCTTTTCCCAGCGGGCGCTGCGCATCCTGGGCCAGGGGCGGCCACCGTGCCCGCTCTGCGGCCTGCCACTCGACACCGAGGGGCACATCTGCCCGCGCCAGAATGGCCACCGGGCCGCCAATGGCTGAAAAGCCCCCCGCTCGCCGGCTCTCCCGGCCACGCCCCCCGCGCCGCCCCAGCCAGCCCCCCGATGACCACGCGGACGCACTCGAGCTTCTCCGCGAGGGTGACCTGGAAGTCGAAGGCCGTCTTATCGTCGCCTCGAACGCCACGCTGTACTGCACGATCCGCCGCGGTTCCGCCGAGTCCGCCTGCGTGTACAAGCCGGTCGCGGGGGAGCGGCCGCTGTGGGATTTCCCGCATGGCACGCTGGCGGGCCGGGAGGTAGCCGCCTACGCGGTGTCGCGGGCCGCCGGCTGGGACCTGGTCCCGCCGACCGTGTACCGCGACGGCCCGTTCGGGCCGGGCATGTGCCAGCTGTGGATCGAGTCCGACGCCAGCGTGGACCTGGTGACCCTGTCCCGGCGCTCGGACCACCAGATGCTCCGGGACATGGCCGTGTTCGACGCCGTGGTCAACAACGCGGACCGGAAGATCGGCCACCTGCTGCCGGTCACCACCGAGCGGCTCTACGGATGCGACCACGGGGTGTGCTTCGGGGAGGAGTACAAGCTCCGGACCGTCCTGTGGCAGTGGCGGGGCCGGAAGCTGCCCGCGCGGGCCATCGAGGCACTGGCCAGGCTGCAGGGCGAACTGGCCAGCGGGCCGCTCGCCGACGAGCTGCCGCAGCGGCTGTCGGCGGGCGAGGTCCAGGCCACCAGGCAGCGGGTCGAACTGCTGCTCGAGGAGCGTGTCCACCCCTACCCGCCCGAGGACTGGCCCGCCGTCCCCTGGCCGCCGTACTAGCCCGGGGGGGCGACCCCCGGAACCCCCTGAGTTCGCCGGCTCGGCGGGAACACGCCTTCGGCGCGCCCCGCCTCACCGGCTAACGGCCGGGTTCGCCGGGGTGGCGGCGGCGGCGCAGGTAGCGCTCGAACTCCCGGGCGATCGCGTCGCCGCTGGCTTCGGGCAGGTCGGTCGCGTCCTTGGCCTCCTCGAGCGTCCGGACGTAGTCCGCGACCTCGGTGTCCTGCTCGGCCAGCTCGTCGACCCCGCGCTCCCAGGCCCGCGCCTCCTGCGGCAGGTCGCCCAGCGGCAGCGACACGTCCAGGACGTCCTCGACCCCCCGGAGCAGGGCCAGCGTGGCCTTGGGGCTGGGCGGCTGGGCCACGTAGTGGGGCACGGACGCCCAGAGGGAAACCGTCGCGATACCCGCCTGCGCGCAAGCATGCTGGAGCACCCCGACGATCCCCGTGGGGCCCTTGTACTCCACCGGCTCGACGTGCAGGTCGCTGGCCAGCGCCGGATCGGACGCCGCGGCGGCGACGGGCACCGGGCGCGTGTGCGGGGAGTCCGCGAGCAGCGCCCCCAGGAGCACCACGGTCTGGGCGCCGAGGTCGGCAAACGAGCGCACCAGCTCGTCGCTGAAGGCCCGCCAGCGCATATTCGGCTCGATGCCGTGGACCAGCACGAGATCACGGCCCAGGCCGTCCGGGGCGGCCACGGTCAGCCGCGTGGTCGGCCAGACGAGCCGCTCGGTGCGGCCCTCGGAGACCTCCATCACCGGCCGGGTCACCTGGAAGTCGTAGTAGTCCTCCGGATCGATGGCGCCGATCTGGGTGGCGTCCCACGCCAGGCCCAGATGATCGACCACCCCGCTAGCGGCCTCACCTGCGTCGTTCCAGCCCTCGAAGGCAGCGATGATCGCTGGCGAGGAGAGCACCCGATCGCCGTTCAGCTCGATCACCCACCACCTCCTTCGAGGGCCGCCGCTTACCCGGATGACACCAGATTACGTGTACCCCGGTGACCTCCATCTCCCCCGGGGCCGGAGCCGCCGGTCCGCCCCAGCCGCCCCGCGGGCGCGTCGCCCTAGAATAGGGGGCCTATGACGAACACTGCCCGCCCGGCCCGCACGGCCCGGCCGGAACTAGGTGCCGCTCTCGGAGATCGCGTGGTGGTGGCCGACGGGGCAATGGGGACCATGCTCCAGGCCAGCGACGCCACGCTGGACGACTTCGACGGGCACGAGGGATGCAACGAAGTCCTCAACGTGACCCGGCCGGACATCGTCCGCTCCGTCCATGAGGGCTATCTTCAGGCCGGCGTGGACTGCGTCACCACCAACACCTTCGGGGCAAACCTCAGTAACCTTGGTGAATACGGGCTTTCCGGGCGGATCGCGGAGCTGTCCGAGGCCGGAGCCCGGATCGCCCGGGAGGCAGCCGACCAGTGGTCGGCGCCCGGGCGCCCGCGCTGGGTGCTCGGCTCCATGGGCCCGGGGACCAAGCTGCCCACCCTCGGCCACGCCCGGTTCGCGGACCTCCGGGACGCCTATCAGCTCAGCGCGGCCGGGCTGATCAGCGGGGGCGCCGACGCCATCATCGTCGAGACCAGCCAGGACCTGCTGCAGGCCAAGGCCGCGATCATCGGCGCGCGCCGGGCCATGACCGCGGCGTCCGCTGAGCTGCCGCTCATCGCGCAGGTGACCATCGAGACCACCGGGGCCATGCTGCTGGGCAGCGAGATCGGCGCCGCGCTCACCTCGCTGGAGCCCCTGGGGATCACGCTGATCGGCCTCAACTGCGCGACCGGGCCCGGCGAGATGAGTGAGCATCTCCGCTACCTGGCCGGGCACTCGCGCATCCCGCTGTCCTGCATGCCCAACGCGGGGCTGCCCGTGCTGACCTCGGACGGCGCCCGCTACCCACTCAGCCCGGCCCAGCTGGCCGATGCGCACGCCATGTTCGCCGAGCAGTTCGGCCTGGCCCTGGTGGGCGGGTGCTGCGGCACGACCCCCGAGCACCTCGCCGCGGTGGTGCAGCGGCTGCGCGGGCAGCCGGTGGCCCCGCGCAGGCCCCGGCCAGAGCCGGGGGTGGCCTCGCTCTACAGCTCCGTCCCGTTCCGGCAGGACACATCGTTCCTGGCGATCGGGGAGCGAACCAACGCCAACGGCTCGAAGGCGTTCCGGGAAGCGCTCATCGAGGGCCGCTGGGACGACTGCGTGGAGATCGCCCGGGCGCAGACCCGGGACGGGGCGCACCTCCTGGACCTGTGCGTGGATTATGTCGGCCGGGACGGCCCCGCGGACATGGCCGAGGTGGCAGGCCGGCTGGCCACCGCGGCCACGCTGCCGCTCGTGATCGACTCCACGGAGCCGGAGGTGATCCGGGCCGGGCTCGAGCTGCTGGCCGGCCGGGCCGTCATCAACTCGGTCAACTACGAGGACGGCGACGGCCCCGACTCGCGGCTGGCCAAGGTCATGCCCCTGGCCGCCGAGCACGGCGCCGCGGTGATCGCGCTGACCATCGACGAGCAGGGCCAGGCCCGCACCGCCGAGTGGAAACTGGCCGTGGCCACCCGGCTGATCGAGGACCTGACCGGCAACTGGGGCATCCGCCTGTCCGACATCATCGTGGACTGCCTCACGTTCCCGATCGCGACCGGCCAGGAAGAGACCCGGCGCGATGCGATCGAGACCATCGAGGCCATCCGCCAGCTCAAGCAGCGCTACCCCCAGGTGCAGACCACCCTGGGCGTGTCCAACGTCTCGTTCGGGCTGAATCCCGCGGCCCGGGCCGTGCTCAACTCGGTGTTCCTCGACGAGTGCGTGCGCGCCGGGCTTGACTCCGCGATCGTCCACGCCTCCCGGATCATGCCGATCGCCCGGATCCCTGACGAGCAGCTGCAGGTCGCGCTGGACCTGGTCTACGACCGCCGCCGGGAGGGGTATGACCCGCTGGCCCGGCTGCTGGAACTGTTCGACGGCGTGGACGCGGCCGCGGTCAAGGCGAGCCGCGCCGCGGAACTGGCCGGGCTGCCGCTCTGGGAGCGCCTGAAGCGGCGGATCATCGACGGGGAGCGGGGCGGCCTCGAGGCTGACCTTGACGAGGCCGTGGCCCAGCGCCCGGCCCTGGAGATAGTCAACGACGTCCTGCTGGACGGGATGAAAACGGTCGGCGAGCTGTTCGGCAGCGGGCAGATGCAGCTGCCGTTCGTGCTGCAGTCCGCCGAGGTGATGAAGCTGGCGGTCGGCTACCTGGAACCGCACATGGAGCGGTCCGGTGAGGACGGCAAGGGCCGGATCGTCCTGGCCACCGTCAAGGGTGACGTGCACGACATCGGCAAGAACCTGGTCAACATCATCCTCACCAACAACGGGTACGACGTGGTCAACATCGGCATCAAGCAGCCGGTTTCGGCCATCGTGGACGCGGCGTCCGAGCACGACGCCGATGTCGTGGGCATGTCCGGCCTGCTGGTCAAGTCCACCGTCGTGATGCGCGACAACCTGGCCGAGCTCAACACCCGGGGCCTGGCCGGCCGGTGGCCGGTGCTGCTCGGCGGCGCCGCCCTGACCCGCGCCTACGTGGAACAGGACCTGGCCGCGCTCTTCGACGGCGAGGTCCGGTACGCCCGCGACGCGTTCGAGGGCCTCCGCCTCATGGATGCCTTCATGGCGGTCAAGCGGGGTGAAGCCGGGGCGCAGCTGCCACCGATGCGTGAGCGCCGGGTCCGCACCGGGGCGCGGCTGCAGGTGACCGAGCCTGGCGCGATGCCCGCCCGCTCGGACGTGGCCGCCGACACGCCGGTGCCCGCCCCGCCCTTCTTCGGCGACCGGATCGTCAAGGGCATCCCGCTGACGGAGTACGCGGCCTTCCTGGATGAGCGGGCCACGTTCATGGGCCAGTGGGGCCTCAAGCCCGGGCGGGGAAAGGATGGCCCCTCCTACGCGGAACTCGTCGAGACGCAAGGACAGCCACGGCTGCGGATGTGGCTGGACCGGGTCCAGAGCGAGGGGCTGCTGCAGGCCGGGGTGGTCTATGGCTACTTCCGCGCGGTCAGCGACGGGAACGACCTGGTCATCGCCGACGGCGACGGGACGGAGCGAGAGCGGTTCACGTTCCCGCGGCAGCGCCACGACCGGCACCTCTGCCTGGCCGACTTTTTCCGCCCGGCGGACTCTGGCGAGACCGACGTGGTCGGCTTCCAGCTGGTCACCGTGGGCCCGGCCATCAGCCGGGCCACGGCGGAACTCTTCGCCAAGAATGCCTACCGCGAGTACCTGGAGCTGCACGGGCTCTCCGTCCAGCTGACCGAGGCCCTCGCGGAATACTGGCACGGGCGGGTCCGGCAGGAGACCGGGCTGGCCGGGGATGACCCAGCCGACCTGGACGGGATCCTCAAGGTCGGCTACCGCGGCTGCCGGTACTCGTTCGGCTACCCGGCCTGCCCGGACCTGGAAGATCGCGCCAAGGTCGTCCGCCTGCTGCGGCCCGAGCGGATCGGGGTCGCGCTGTCCGAGGAATTCCAGCTGGAGCCCGAGCAGTCCACCGATGCCCTGATCACGTTCCACCCCGAGGCGAAATACTTCTCGGCATGACGCTGCAGGCCCACAGGACGCTGCAGGCGGTCATGTTCGACATGGACGGGCTCCTGGTGGACTCTGAGCCGCTGTGGTTCGAGGCCGAGGCCGCGATCATGGACCGGATGGGCAGTCCCTGGGGGCCGGCGGACCAGCAGAACCTCATCGGCGGCTCACTCGCCCGGTCCACCGCCTACATGCAGGCAAAGGCCACGCAGTCGGTGTCCCGGGAGGTTATCGGGCGATGGCTCGTGCAGGGCATGGCCGACCTGATCCGGGCCCGCGGCGTGCAGGTCATGCCGGGTGCGCTCGAACTGCTCGCCGAGGTCGCGGCAGCCGGCCTGCCGCACGCCCTGGTGACCTCGTCTGAGCCGGAGATCATGGCCGCCGCCCTGGACTCGATAGGGGTGCGCTTCCCGGTCACGGTCTGCGCTGCTGACGTGGTCCGGGGCAAGCCCGATCCCGAGCCGTACCTGCGGGCGGCCGCGCTGCTCGGGGTGTCACCGGAGCGGAGCGTCGCCCTGGAGGACTCACCCACCGGCATCACGTCCGCGCACGCCGCTGGCTGCACGGTGGTCGCCGTGCCCAGCCTCCCGCCGCCGCCCGGGCTGGCCCGGCTGACGGTCTCCTCGCTGCGCATGCTGGATCTCGCGGCCCTGCGCCAGGCCAGCGCGGGGCGCACGCCGGACCACCCATGACGGTGCCATTGTGATTCGGTCACAATCCAGGCACGACAGCTGGGTATGGGTGGCGCGGACCAGGCAAAACGGGAGATCCTCCCGGTAGGAGCCTCGTTATCCGGTTTCCGCACGGCGTTATGCCGCGACGGCCGGTTCATTTTCCCGTCACGAGCAACAGGGGAGCGCCCGCCTGATGGCAGCACCGCTTGACGTGCCCACGTCTGGCGACGTCGTACCCGAGAGCGTGCTCGAAGGGGTCAGCGGTAAGGCCATCGAGGGCCGGTCACTCGGCCAGATCGCCTGGATGCGGCTGCGCCGGGACAAGGTGGCCATGGCCGGCGGCGTCATCGTGATCCTCCTCATCCTGGTGGCGATCTTCGGCCCGTTCCTGGTGCAGAACCCGGACGTCTACCACGCGAACCTGATCAATCCCACGTTCAGCCGGCCAAACGGGCCGTTCGGCGGGATCAGCCTCGCGCACCCCCTCGGTGTCGAGCCGGTCACCGGCCGGGACGTGCTCAGCCGGGTCGTCAACGGGGCCCGGGTCTCGCTGCTCATCGCGTTCCTGGCCACCGCGCTCGCGGTGAGCATCGGCGTCGTCATGGGCGTCATCGCCGGGTACTTCGGCGGCTGGGTGGACGCGGTGATCGCCCGCTCCATGGACGTCTTCCTGGCCTTCCCGCTGCTGGTGTTCGCGATCGCGCTGGTCGGCGTCATCCCCTCGTCGGCGTTCGGGCTGTCCGGGAACTCGCTGCGGATCGGCCTGCTCGTCTTCGTGATCGGGTTCTTCGCCTGGCCCTATATGGGCCGGATCATCCGCGGCCAGACACTGTCGCTGCGGGAGCGCGAGTTCGTGGACGCGGCCCGCAGCATCGGGGGGCGCGGTCCGTACATCCTGTTCCGTGAGCTGCTGCCCAACCTGGTGGCGCCCATCCTGGTCTACTCCACACTGCTGATCCCGACCAACATCCTGTTCGAGGCGGCCCTGTCCTACCTGGGCGTCGGTATCATCCCGCCCACGCCCAGCTGGGGCGGGATGCTCTCCGACGCCGTCAGCAACGGGTACTACTCGATCGACCCGATGTACATGATCATTCCTGGCCTGGCCATCTTCATCACCGTCATGGCATTCAACCTGTTCGGTGACGGGCTGCGCGATGCTCTCGACCCGAGAAGCAGCCGGTAGGCCACTGCATCACCGAAATTCACACAATGAATCACGACAGGGAGGGTTCACCTCATGAGGAAACCCAGGACCATAGGGCTGGCGGCGCTCGGGGCGGCCGCCGCCCTCGCGCTGGCCGCCTGTGGTGGCGGCAGCAGCGGAAGCGGGAGCGGGAGCAGCAGTTCCGGCTCGTCGTCTTCTGCCGGGTTCAACGCCGCGGTCACGACGGTGGTCAACCCTTCCACCCATAAGGGCGGAACGCTGACCTTCGGCGACAGCAGCACTCCGGACTCCACCGATCCGGGCAACACGTATTACGCGTTCATGTGGAACCTGACCCGGCTGTACACGATGCCGCTGATGACCTACAAGTCCTGCCCCGGCAAGTGCGGCCTGCAGGTCGTGCCGGACCTGGCGACTGGCCCGGGTGTGGTCAGTGACAACGGCCTGACCTGGACCTATCACATCCAGCCGGGCATCAAGTTCGAGGATGGGACCACGGTCACCTCGGCGGATGTCAAGTACGCCGTCGAGCGCACCTTCGACCGCAGCGTGCTGCCGCTCGGGCCGAGCTACTTCCCGCTGCTGCTCAAGCCGCAGAGCCCCGCCTACCCGGGTCCGTACAAGGACCGGTCCAAGAACCTGATGGGCCTCAACGCGGTGCAGACCCCGAACGCGACGACGATCGTGTTCCACCTGGCCAAGCCGTTCGCGGATTTCAACTACGTGGTCGCGATCCCGCAGACCGCGCCGGTGCCGCCGAACAAGGACACCGGGGCCAACTACCAGCTGCACCCGATCTCGACCGGGCCGTATAAGTTCCAGAGCTACCAGCTGAACAAGCAGACCACGCTGGTGCCGAACACGGACTGGAAGGCGTCCACGGATCCGAACGCCAGCCAGCTGGCCAGCAAGATCGTGATCAACTGGAACATGAACGCGAACGACATCGATAACCGGCTGCTGGCTGGTGACCTGGATGTGGACGCGGCCGGGACCGGGGTGCAGGCGGCCGCGCGGGCCAAGATCTTGTCCTCGCCGACGCTGAAGGCTTCCTCGGACAACCCGATCTCGGGGTTCTTGTGGTTCGCCTACCTCAACACCAAGGTCGCCCCGCTGAACAACGTGCACTGCCGGGAGGCGATCGAGTACGCGGCGAACAAGACGAACCTGCAGACCGCCTACGGCGGGCCGGTGGCCGGCGGCCAGATCGCCAGCACGGTGGCCCCGCCGAACGTGATCGGGCAGAAGCACTTCGACCTGTATGACGCCACCACCAAGCCGAACGGTGACGTCTCCGCGGCCAAGGAGCAGCTGAAGCTGTGCGGGCAGCCGAACGGGTTCACCACCGGTGTCACCTACCGCAGTGACCGGCCCAAGGAAGTCGCGGCCGCGACCGCGCTGCAGCAGGCCCTGTCCCAGGTCGGGATCAAGACCACGCTGCACGGCTACCCGTCGGGCACCTACTACAGCAACTTCGCGGGCGTGCCGAAGTTCATGGACTCCCACAACATCGGCGTGGCCTTCGGCGGCTGGGCCCCGGACTGGCCAGACGGCTACGGGTTCTTCGACTTCATCACGGCCGGCGACACGATCAGCCCGGCCGGGAACACCAACATCGAGCAGCTCAACGACCCGGTCGTCAACAACGACCTGGCCAAGATGGCCAGCACCACCAACGAGACCCAGCGCAACTCCTACACCGCCCAGATCGACATGCAGGTGATGAAGGACGCCGCGATCCTGCCCGAGGTCTACGCCAAGTCGCTGCTCTACCGCAGCCCGAACCTGACCAACGTCTACGTCCAGCCCTACTACGGCATGTACAACTACGCCGTACTCGGCGTGAAGTAGTCAGGGAGAAAGTGAGGATGCTGGTGCCCGGCCAGGACGGCCTGGCCGGGCACCAGCGCCGAGCATGATCACATTCATCGTCCGGCGGCTGATCGCCACCGTCTTCCTGCTGATCGTGGTCAGCATCATCGTGTACGCGATCTTCTTCCTCATCCCGCGGCTGGCCGGGCAGAACACCTACCAGCTCGCCACGCAGTACGTCGGCCGCAACCCGAACCGGGCGGCGGTGCTCGCGATCGAGGACAAGCTGGGGCTGAATTCGCCGCTGTACCTGCAATACGGCCGCTTCCTCAAGGCCATCGTGCTCGGCACGCACTACAACAGCGGCACCAGCAGCACGTACTGCCCGCCCCCGTGCTTCGGCTACTCCTTCAAGAGCCAGCAGCCGGTCTGGCCGCAGATGGTCAGCGACATCCCGGTGACCCTCTCGCTGGGTATCGGGGCGGCGATCCTGTGGCTGATCGGCGGGGTGGCCATCGGGGTGCTGTCCGCGCTGCGCCGGGGGACGTTCTTCGACCGGTTCTCGATGGGAGTCGCCCTGCTCGGGGTGTCCCTCCCCGTGTTCTTCACCGGCCTGATCCTGCTTGAGCTGTTCAGCTACAAGTGGCCCATCTTCCCCAACGTCCAGTTCGTGCCCCTCACCCAGAACCCGTACCTGTGGGCGCGGAACCTGGTGCTGCCCTGGGTCACCCTGGCCTTCCTCTACGCCGCCCTGTACGCCAGGCTGACCCGCGCGGGCATGCTGGAGACCATGAGCGAGGACTACATCCGCACGGCCCGGGCCAAGGGCCTGGTCGAGCGGAAGGTGATCTTCAAGCACGGGCTGCGCGCGGCCCTGACCCCGATCGTCACGATCTTCGGCATGGACCTCGGCCTCCTGCTCGGCGGGGCGATCATCACCGAATACACGTTCTCCCTGCACGGCCTCGGCTTGTTCACCATTGAAGCGGTGCAGAACCAGGACCTGCCAGAGATCCTGGGCGTCACGATGCTGGCCGCGTTCTTCATCGTCATCGCCAACCTGGTGGTGGACATCCTGTACGCCGTGGTCAACCCAAGGGTGAGGACCTGATGCCCGATACCCTGCTCGAGGTCAGGGACCTGCGGATCCAGTTCCCGACCAACGACGGCCTGGTGAAAGCCGTCAACGGGGTCTCATTCACCCTCGCCCGCGGGGCCACCCTGGGCATCGTCGGCGAATCCGGGTCGGGGAAGAGCGTCACCAGCCTCGGCATCATGGGCCTGCACCAGGGCACCAACGCCCAGATCACCGGGAGCATCCGGCTGGACGGCGAGGAACTGGTCGGCGCCCCGGCATCGCGGATCCGCGAGCTGCGCGGCAGCAAGATGGCCATGATCTTCCAGGATCCGCTGTCCGCGCTGCACCCGTACTACACCGTCGGCGCCCAGATCGCCGAGGCGTACCTGGTGCATAACCAGGTGGGCAAGAAGGTCGCCCGCAAGCACGCGGTCAACATGCTCGGCCGGGTCGGCATCCCGCAGCCCGCCTCCCGCGTCGATGACTACCCGCACCAGTTCTCCGGCGGCATGCGGCAGCGGGCCATGATCGCGATGGCGCTGAGCTGCGACCCGGAACTGCTGATCGCCGATGAGCCGACCACCGCGCTGGATGTCACGGTCCAGGCGCAGATCCTCGACCTGATCTGGGACCTGCAGCACGAATACCACTCCGCGGTCATCATCATCACTCACGACCTGGGAGTTGTGGCCGAGTTGTCCGATGACATCCTGGTCATGTACGCGGGCCGGATGGCCGAGTACGGCAGCGCCGAGAACACGTTCGACAAGCCCGGCCATCCCTACACCTGGGGGCTGCTGGCCTCCATGCCCCGGCTGGACGAGGCCCGCCTGGAGCGGCTTCTCCCGATCCCGGGCACCCCGCCGAGCCTGATCCGGGTGCCGTCAGGCTGCCCGTTCCATCCCCGGTGCCGTTACGCCGACCTGACCGGCGGGAAGAGCCAGGCCGAAGTCCCCGAGCTGCGCCCGGTCAACCCGGGTCACCTGGTGGCCTGTCACCTGACCGCCGATCAGCGGCGGACGCTGCGGCCGGTGCGTACCCAGCAGGCGGCCGCCCCCATCCACCAGGGGGAGGCGTGAGCGCCCCGGTGAGCACGGCCGGCCCGGTCCGCGCCGTGGACAACCCAGCCGGCCCCCTCCTCGAGGTCACCGGGCTGACCAAGCATTTCCCGGTCACCCGGGGCATCATCTGGCGGCAGAAGGTCGGCGCGGTGCAGGCGGTCGACGACGTCAGCTTCTCCGTCGCGGCCGGGCAGACGCTGGGCCTGGTCGGCGAGTCCGGCTGCGGCAAGACCACGACCGGGCGGCTGCTCACCCGGCTGCTGGAGCCGACCGGCGGGCGGATCATTTTCGACGGACATGACATCTCCCACCTGTCCATGGGCAAGATGCGCCCGCTGCGCCGGGACATCCAGATGATCTTCCAGGACCCGTACTCGTCGCTGAACCCGCGGCACACGGTTGGCGGGATCGTCGGGGCGCCGCTGCGGCTGCAGAAGGTCAAGACCGAGAAAGGCATCAAGGCCACCGTCCAGGAACTCCTGGAGCTGGTCGGGCTCAACCCGGAGCACTACAACCGCTACCCGCACGAGTTCTCCGGCGGCCAGCGCCAGCGCATCGGGATCGCGCGCACCCTGGCGCTGCGGCCGAAGCTGATCGTGGCGGACGAGCCGGTCTCGGCCCTGGACGTGTCGATCCAGGCCCAGGTGATCAACCTGCTCGAAGACCTGCAGAACGAGCTGGGCCTGACCTACGTGGTGATCGCGCACGACCTGTCCGTGGTGCGGCACATCAGCGACCACGTGGCGGTGATGTACCTCGGCAAGATCGTCGAGGTGGCCGGCCGCGACCAGCTGTACGCCAGGCCCCGGCACCCCTACACGACCGCGCTCATGTCGGCCGTGCCGGTGCCCGAGCCGGTGCGCAGCGAGGGGCGCCGCCAGCGCCGGCAACGCATCCGGCTGGCGGGCGACGTGCCCAGCCCGCTGAACCCGCCGCCGGCCTGCAGGTTCCACACCCGCTGCTGGAAGGCGCAGGAGGTGTGCCGGACCCAGGAGCCGCCGCTCACCGAGCTGGTCCCGGGGCACCAGGTGGCCTGCCACTTTCCCGAGAACACCGCCGCGAGCGCCGGGTAGGGGCCTGGGCAGCTGCCCGCGCCGGGACGATCAGGGCACTGCCACCGGTGTGCGACGATGGGGTAAGGAACGCTGCCGGGAGGAGCGGTCATGACCTACAGCCAGATGGAATGGCTCCCGCTGTGCGGGGGACTGACGCTCCTGGGCCTGATCATCAGCTGGGTGGTCTGGCGGCGTCGCGGCGTGCGCTCGGGCCTGCGCTGGGCGGCCGTGTCGCTGCTGCCCCTGGCCGCCTACCTGACTCACGCGGTCAGGATGCTGTGGCAGATCGGCTCGGCCATCGCCAGCTTCGCCACCGCGTTCATCTTCTCACCGGAGGTGTGGGCCGGGGTGGCCCTCGCCGGCCTGGCCCTCGTGCTTTTCGTGGTGGCTGGCCGGATGCCGGGCGGCCGCAAGTCCGGCGCCTCCGGGGTGGACGGCCCTGGCCGTCCGGCCAGCGCGCCGGCGGGCGCCCCGCCCGGGAAGGCGCTCAAGCCCGCTAAGGGCAAAGCTCCCGCGGCCGACGACGACCTCGGCGACGTCGCCGACATCCTGCGGCGGCACGGCATCCACTGACGGCGTCCCGCTCAGAGGTCGTCGCCGGCGAGCACCGGGCCGGAGGCGGCCATCTCACCGGACGCGGCGGACGGGGGCTCGTCCTCCTCGGGCAGGGCCGGCGGGGTGCCGCCGAAAGCCGGGCACAGTGCCTTGTGCGCACACCAGTCGCACAACCGCCCCGGCCGGGGCCGCCAGTCGCGTGACAGCCGGGCCCGCTCGATGGCCTGCCACAGGGCCTCGATCTTGCGCTCGGTGGCCCGCAGATCCGCCTCGTCGGGCTCATAGCGGACGATCTCCCCGTTGCCCAGGTACATGAGCTGGAGCAGCCGGGGCAGGCGGCCCTGGGCGCGCCACAGCACCAGGGCGTAGAACTTCATCTGGAACAGCGCCCGCGCCTCGAACTCGGCCGGCGGGGCGTTCCCGGTCTTATAGTCCACGATCCGCGTCGCCCCCCCGGGCGCCACGTCCAGCCGGTCGATGTAGCCGCGCAGCCGCAGGCCGGAGGAGAGCTCGGCTTCCACGCACAGCTCACGGTGGGCCGGTTCCAGCCGCCGCGGGTCCTCCAGGGTGAAGTAGCGGTCCAGCATCGCCCCGGCCTCCGTGAGCCAGGCGGCCTGGGCCGGCCCCCCGGCGAACAGGCTGCCCAGCTCCGGCTCCCCGGCGACCAGGCGGCCCCACTCGGGATCCAGCAGTGACCTGGCCACCTCCGGCGTCCGCTCGGGGGCCGGCCGGTCAAACAGGTGCTCGAGCACCGCATGCACCAGGGTTCCCCGGGCCGCCGCCGGGCTGGGCGGCTCCGGCAGCCGGTCGATCACCCGGAACCGGTAGAGCAGCGGGCAGGTCAGGAAGTCACCGGCCCGGGACGGGGACAGCGACCGCCGGCGTTCCGCCCGGGCATCGGCCGGCCCGGGCGGTGCCGGCTCGGGCGGTGCCGGCTCGGGCGGTGCTGGCTCGGGTGGGGCCAGGAGCGGCACACGATCGTCGGCCATGCCAGGGAGAGTAGGGGAAGCCTCGGACAGTTGCGTGGCTTTGCCGCGTGTTTCGCGTCCCGCTGGCCCGACCCGCGCGGCGGGCGCGTCCGGCGGGGCCGCCCAGCACGTAGCATCAACCTGTGGCAGGCACACCGCCCGAACGGCCCTCGCCGCAGGGGTCGGGTCCCGGAGTGAGGATCGCGCGGCCCTTCGGGATACCCGTGTACATCTCGCCGTACTGGTTCCTGATCGCGGGCCTGTTCGTCTTCCTGTACGGGAACAGCGCGGTGCTGGCCGGCTCAAGCGGGGTCCGCTATGTGGTGGCCGCCGCCTTCGTGGTGCTGCTGTGGGTCTCCGTGCTGATCCACGAGCTGAGCCACTCCCTGGTCGCCCGCGGTTTCGGGCTGCCGGTCCGGCGGATCCTGCTCTACCCGCTGGGCGGCTTCTCCGAGATCGAGCAGGAGCCTCCCACGCCGGGGCGTGAGTTCCTGGTTTCGGCGGCCGGCCCGCTGCTCTCGCTGGCCCTGGCCGCGCTCGGCTGGGTGGTCCTGCTGGCCACCCACCTGGGCGGGCTGCCCGGCCTGCTCGTCGAGCAGCTGGTCTGGGCCAATCTGCTGGTCGGGGTCTTCAACCTGCTGCCCGGGCTGCCCCTGGACGGCGGCCGGATGCTCCGGGCCGGGGTCTGGAAGGCGACCCGCAGGCCGGGCACGGCCACCGTCGTCGCGGCCTGGGCTGGCCGGGTCCTCGCGGTGGCCGTGCTGGTGATCCCGCTGGCGCTGATCGTCTCGGAGGGCCAGCAGGTACAGATCTTCGACGTCGTGTGGCTGGGCGTCATCGCCGCGTTCATGTGGGTGGGTGCAGGCCAGTCGCTGCGGGCCACCCGGGTCCGGGAACGGCTCCCCGGCCTCCAGGCCAGGACGCTCGCCCGGCGGGCCATCCCGGTCCCCGCCGCCCTCCCGCTGGCGGAGGCCATCCGGCGCGCGGACGCCGCCGGGGCCCGGGCGCTGGTCATCGTCGATCATGACGACAAGCCGATAGCGATCGTGAACGAGAGCGCGGTGATGGCCACCCCGCCGCAGCGCAGGCCCTGGGTGGACGCCGGATCCCTGGCCCGGACCATCGACAGCGGCCTGGTGCTGCCCGCCGACCTTTCCGGGATGGCCCTCCTCGAGGCGGTGCGCCGCTCGCCGGCCACCGAATACCTGCTCGTCGAGCCGTCAGGCCAGGTCTACGGGGTGCTGTCGGCCAGTGATCTCGACCACGCCTTCGCCGGCGTGTAGCCGCCTGGCCTGGCCCGTCACGGGGGCCGGCCGCCGGGGCGGGCGCGCCGCGCCTTCACCGTGAGGCCACGGCACACCGTGGCACGGCTACCCTGGCGGGCGTGATCCGTCAGCGCCGCGGGCCGTTCGCCCCTGGAGACCAGGTACAGCTCACCGACCCCAAGGGCCGCAAGCACCTCGTGCTCCTGGCTGAGGGGCGCACGTTCCACACTCACCGGGGCGGGCTGGCCCACGACGATCTGATCGGCGCCCCGGAGGGCACCGTGGTGAAGTCCTCCGGCGGCACGCCGTACGTCGCGCTCCGGCCCCTGCTGGCCGACTTCACGCTGTCCATGGGCCGCGGCGCTGCCGTCGTGTACCCGAAGGACGCGGCCCAGATCATCGCGCTGGCTGACATTTTCCCGGGCGCCCGGGTGCTCGAGGCGGGGGCGGGCTCGGGCGCACTGTCCTGCTGGCTGCTGCGCGCCGTGGGCCAGGACGGGCTCCTGGTGTCATACGAGCGCCGCGGGGATTTCGCGGACATCGCCCGGGCCAACGTGGAGCGCTTCTTCGGCGGGCCGCATCCTGCCTGGCAGTTGCGGGTCGGCGACCTCATGGAGATCAGCGGCGTCCCGGCCGGCGAACCCGGCGTCCCGGCCGGGCTCCCGGGGCCCGCGGACCACGCCGGGCCTGCGGATAGTTTCGACCGGGTGGTACTGGACATGCTGGCGCCATGGGAGTTCGCACGCGTGGCAGCCGACGCGCTCATCCCCGGCGGGGTGCTGTGCTGCTACGTCGCGACCGTGACCCAGCTGTCCCGGACCGTGGAGTCGATCCGGGAGCAGTCCAGCTTCGACGAGCCGTCCGCCTGGGAGTCGCTTATCCGCGGCTGGCACGTTGACGGGCTCGCGGTGCGGCCGGAGCACCGTATGGTCGGGCACACAGGGTTTCTCATCACGGCACGGCGGCTCGCCCAGGGAATCACCGCACCACCGCGCAGGCGCAGGCCCGCGAAGGGTTCCCGGGAGGAGCCTGATCAGTGAGAATGTCAGCGGCAGGCGGCGCGAGGTTACGCGAGGGCCTCGGATAGGTAGGGTCTAAGTGAAGTCTGCTGTCGGAAGGGGGTGGGGGCGTGGCCACTCGGGATGAAGGATCGCGCGCCGCGCGCGATGACCAGGTTCAGGGCCTTACCACGCAGATCTCCTTCCTCGAGGAGGAGGTGGCAGTGCTGAGGCGGCGGCTGGCTGACTCGCCCCGGCATGCCCGGCTTCTCGAGGAGCGCCTGCGTGAGACCGAAGCCAGCCTGGCCTCGGTGACCGGCCAGAACGAGCGTCTGGCCGATACCCTCCGCGAGGCGCGCGACCAGATCGTGGCGCTCAAGGAGGAAGTCGACCGGCTGGCCCAGCCGCCGTCGGGCTTCGGCGTGTTCCTGGAGGCCTGCGAGGACGGCACCGCGGACGTGTTCACCGGCGGGCGCAAGATGCGCGTCAGCGTCAGCCCGGCGGTCGAGCTGGAGAAGCTGCGGCCGGGCCAGGAAGTCGTGCTGAACGAGGCCCTCAACGTCGTGATCGCCCAGGGGTACGAGACCGTGGGCGAGGTCGTCATGCTCAAGGAGCTCCTCGAGGGCGGCGACCGCGCGCTGGTGATCTCGCACGCGGACGAGGAGCGCGTGGTCCGGCTGGCCGAGCCGCTGCTCGACTCGATCCTGCGGGCAGGCGACTCGCTGCTGCTCGAGCCGCGCTCCGGCTACGTGTACGAGCGCATCCCCAAGGCCGAGGTCGAGGAGCTCATCCTCGAGGAAGTGCCGGACATCACCTACTCCGACATCGGCGGCCTCGGCTCCCAGATCGTCCAGATCAGGGACGCGGTCGAGCTTCCGTACCTGCACGCGGACCTGTTCCGGGAGCACCAGCTGAAGCCGCCCAAGGGCGTGCTGCTGTATGGCCCCCCGGGATGCGGCAAGACGCTCATCGCCAAGGCGGTGGCGAATTCGCTGGCCAAGCAGGTCGCGGCCCGGACGGCGGCGCAGCAGGCGGAGAGCGGCGAGGAGCCGCAGCCGCTCCCGAAGGGCCAGGCCAAGGAAGGCAAGAGCTTCTTCCTCAACATCAAGGGGCCGGAGCTGCTCAACAAGTACGTCGGCGAGACCGAGCGGCACATCAGGCTGGTGTTCCAGCGGGCCCGTGAGAAGGCCAGCGAGGGCATGCCGGTCATCGTCTTCTTCGACGAGATGGACTCGATCTTCCGGACCCGCGGCTCGGGCGTGTCCAGCGACGTGGAGAACACGATCGTGCCCCAGCTGCTGAGCGAGATCGACGGCGTGGAGGGCCTGCAGAACGTCATCGTGATCGGTGCCTCCAACCGCGAGGACATGATCGACCCCGCGATCCTGCGGCCCGGGCGGCTCGACGTGAAGATCAAGATCGAGCGGCCGGACGCCGAGGCGGCGAAGGACATCTTCTCCAAGTACGTGCTGACCCAGCTGCCGCTGCACCCCGACGACCTGGCCGAGCACGGGTCGTCGCGCGAGGCCACGGTGGACGCCATGATCCAGCGGGTCGTGGAGCGCATGTACAGCGAGACCGAGGAGAACCGGTTCCTGGAGGTCACCTACGCCAACGGCGACAAGGAGGTCCTGTACTTCAAGGACTTCAACTCCGGCGCGATGATCGAGAACATCGTGGCCCGGGCCAAGAAGATGGCCATCAAGGAGTTCCTCGACACGGGCCAGAAGGGCATGCGCGTCGCCCACCTGCTGACCGCCTGCGTGGACGAGTTCAGCGAGAACGAGGACCTGCCGAACACCACCAACCCGGACGACTGGGCCCGTATCTCCGGCAAGAAGGGCGAGCGGATCGTGTACATCAGGACCCTGGTTTCCGGCAAGCAGGGCACCGAGGCCGGGCGTTCCATCGACACGGTGGCCAATACCGGGCAGTACCTCTGACCTGGGCAGGCGCAGTGGCTGGTACCCCGGCTGGCCGGCCCGGCACCGGAATTGCAGCCGGCGGGTGCGGCGGGTCACCCGTCTCGCGCCCGGCCGGCCGGCACTAGGCTGCCTGATATGAGCGTGCGGCGGGTGATGGGGACGGAGACTGAGTTCGGCATTTCGGTCCCCGGTCAGCCTGGGGCGAATGCCATGGTCACTTCGTCCCAGGTCGTCAACGCCTACCAGGCGGCTACCTCGGCGCGCGCCCGGCGGGCGCGGTGGGACTTCGAGGAGGAAAACCCGCTGCGGGACGCGCGCGGCTTCGACCTGGCGCGGGAGAGCGCGGATGCCACCCAGCTGACCGACGAGGATCTGGGCCTGGCCAACGTGATACTGACCAACGGCGCCCGGCTGTATGTCGATCATGCGCACCCGGAATACTCCGCGCCCGAGTGCACCAATCCGCTCTCGGCGGTCATCTGGGATAAGGCGGGGGAGCGGGTCATGGCGGAAGCCGCCGCCAAGGCCGCCACCGTCCCCGGCAGCGCGCCCATCCAGCTCTACAAGAACAACACCGACAACAAGGGCGCCTCCTACGGCTGCCACGAGAACTACCTGATGCGCCGGGCGACGCCGTTCGCCGACATCGTCCGGCACCTCACGCCGTTCTTCGTCTCCCGGCAGGTGGTGTGCGGGGCCGGGCGGGTCGGGATCGGCGCGGACGGCCGCGAGGATGGTTTCCAGATCAGCCAGCGGGCCGACTTCTTCGAGGTCGAGGTGGGCCTGGAAACCACGCTGAAGCGGCCGATCATCAATACCCGCGACGAGCCGCACGCCGACCCCGAGAAGTACCGGCGCCTGCACGTCATCATCGGCGACGCGAACATGAGCGAGGTCAGCACCTACCTCAAGCTGGGCACCACCGCGCTGGTGCTGGCCATGATCGAGGACAAGTTCCTCGGGGGTGACCTGTCGATCGAGTCGCCGGTCGCCGAGCTCCGGGCCATCTCGCACGACCCTTCATGCCGCCATCTGGTCACCTTGCGTGACGGCCGGAAGATGACCGGGGTCCAGCTGCAGATGGAGTACCTCGAGCTGGCCCGCAAGTACACCGAGGACAAGTTCGGCTCCGACGTCGATGACATGACCGCGGATGTGCTGACCCGCTGGGAATCCGTGCTGACCAGGCTGGCCGAGGACCCGATGCTGGCGTCCCGCGAGCTGGACTGGGTGGCCAAGCTGGAGCTGCTCGAGGGTTACCGGACCCGGGAGGGCCTGGCCTGGGGACATCCCAAGCTGCAGCTGGTGGACCTCCAGTATTCCGACGTCCGCCCCAGCCGGGGCCTGTACAACCGGCTGGCCGCCCGGGGACGGATGGTCCAGCTCGTCACCGAGGAACTCGTGACCCGGGCCATCGAATCCCCGCCGGAGGACACCCGGGCCTACTTCCGCGGCCGTTGCCTGCAGCAGTACCCGGAGTCGGTGGCCGCGGCCTCCTGGGATTCGGTGATCTTCGATATCCCCGGGCGGGAGTCGCTGCAGCGGGTGCCGACCCTGGAGCCGCTCCGCGGGACCAGGGCCCACGTCGGGGGCCTGCTCGACCGGTGCCGGACCGCGGCCGAGCTGGTGGCCGCGCTCACCGGCCAGAACTGACCCGGCCCCCGGCCCTCCTGGCCCCGCCGGCGCGCCTGAGCGTGCCTCTGCGGCCCCGCCGGGCCAGAAGGCGGGCCCGGGGGAGGGGAACCCGGCGGTGCGGGCATTATTGAGCCGCCTGATCCCGATGCCCGATTTCAGGGTTGGACATGGCACCGGCAGGCGAAGATACGGTTAAGCCGAGGATGACCCTGTAGCACGGAGGTTTCGGGCATGGCGACAAAGGACAGTGGCGGTCAGCGGCAGGCCTCGAAGCGGAGTGAGGACACCGAGGAGGCAGAGCCGCAGGCATCGGGCGACGTCAAGGAGCGCCAGGAGAAGCTGGCCGACGACGTGGACGCGATTCTCGACGAGATCGACGAGGTGCTTGAGGAGAACGCCGAGGAGTTCGTCCGGTCTTACGTGCAGAAGGGCGGCCAGTGACGGCTGCGCTTGCCGAAGCTGGCCGCCGCGGGGCGTTCCCGGGTCGCGGCCGGGCCCGGTTCGCCCTGGGCTGACAAGCACGCGCACAGCGGGGTCCCGGGCCGCAGTAGGGTCGGGTCAGGTATCGGGCGCGGACTAACCGGGAGGACTGGGCGTGGGTTCTGGCTTCTTTGCCGGAAAGTTCATTGCGGCGTGCATGGACGCTGGCACATCGTCGTTTGCTGACCTGGTCGCTGAGTGCGCGCCGGAGCTGCTCCCGGGTGCCGGGGCCTCGGCGGCCGCCCGGGGGGCCCCGGATCCCCGGGCGTGCCCGGTGCCGGCGGCGCGGGGGCGGCCCCGCCGCTGCGGCACGGGACGACGATCGTGGCGGCCCGTTTCGCGGACGGCGTGATCATGGCCGGTGACCGGCGGTCGACGGCGGGGAACATGATCGCGCAGCGGGACATCGAGAAGGTGTTCCGCAGTGATGACTTCTCTGCCGTCGGCATCGCGGGCGTGGCGGGTATCGGGCTGGAGCTGGTCCGGCTGTTCCAGCTGGAGCTGGAGCACTACGAGAAGCTCGAGGGCCGGACGCTGTCCCTGGAGGGCAAGGCGAACCGCCTGTCGGCTTTCGTCCGCGGCAACTTGGCCGCGGCCATGCAGGGGCTGGTGGTCGTCCCGCTGTTCGCCGGCTGGGACGAGGACGCCGGCCGGGGCCGGATCTTCAGCTACGACGTGGCCGGCGGCCGGTACGAGGAACGTCCCTACAGCGCGATCGGGTCGGGCTCGATCTTTGCCAAGGGATCGCTGAAGAAGCTTTACACCGAGGGCATGTCCGACCGCGCCGTGGTCCTGGCGTGCATGCAGGCGCTGTACGACGCGGCCGACGACGATTCGGCGACCGGCGGCCCGGACCTGGCCCGGCAGATCTACCCGGTGGTGGCTATGATCACCGCCGACGGGTTCCGCCGCCTGTCAGACGCCGAGGCGGGCGAGTACGCCAAGGCGGTGGTGGAGGAGCGGATGAGGGAGCCTTCCGGGCCGGTCGTCCCCCTGGCCGCGCCGCCGGGCCTGAGCGGGTAACCGGCTCCCCGCCACCAGCCAGCCGGGGCCAGCCGCCATTCCGAGTAGCGCCGTTACGAGTAGGGGTAAAGCTGCGGTGAGTATGCCGTTCTACGTCTCGCCCGAGCAGGCGATGAAGGACAAGGCGGATTACGCCCGGAAGGGCATCGCCCGTGGCCGCAGCGGGGTGGTGATCCAGTACGACGGGGGCATCCTGTTCGTGGCACCGAACCCGTCCAGCGCGCTGCACAAGATCAGCGAGATCTACGATCGCATCGCGTTCGCCGCGGTCGGCCGCTACAACGAGTTCGAGAACCTGCGCAAGGCCGGGGTCCGGTACGCCGACTACACCGGGTACCAGTACGACCGCACCGACGTCACCGCACGCGGGCTGGCCAACTGGTACGCGCAGATCCTCGGCCAGTTCTTCACCGAGAGCAACAAGCCTTTCGAGGTCGAGCTGGTGGTGGCCGAGGTCGGCGAGTCACCCGTGTCCGACCAGATCTACCGGATCACGTTCGACGGCTCCGTGGCCGAGGAGCACGGCTTCGTGGCCATGGGCGGCCAGGCGGATCAGGTGGCGGCCGTGCTCAAGGACCATTACGCGGACGGCCTGCCGCTGGTCCGGGCCCTGGGTGCCGCGATCGCGGGCCTGGCGGGCCAGGGCACCGGGCCGGGCAACGGCGACGGCAGCGAGCTGAGCGCCGGCCAGCTCGAGGTGGGGATCCTGGCCCGGGACCGGGCGCACCGCACGTTCCGCAGGCTGACCGGGCCGCGGCTGGAACTGCTGCTCGCCGAGGCGGCGGCCGGGCAGGCCGCTCCCACGGGCACCCCGGCCGCGGGCGCGGACGAGCCCCAGCCTGGCGAGGCCGCCAGCCCCGACGACGGGGTGACCCCCTAGGCGTGCCCCCTCTGGCCGGCGCTGGGGGTGAGCCGCTCCCCCTTGTATCGTGCTGTCCATCTGCCGGCGATGGCGCCGGCGCCGGGAGGCGGAGCGGCTAGCGTCCGGGCACGGGATTCCCTGTAATGTCGTGGATGTGCGCAGCAAGACCCTGGAGGACGAGTGACGGGCACCATGGCGGACCTGGCGGCCACGACGGGGATCGACGTGCCGACCGGGCTGCTGATCGGCGGTCAGTGGACCAAGGGCCGTGATGGCGGGCTGATCGGCGTGACCGACCCGGCTACCGAGGAGATCATCGCGGAAGTGGCCGATGCCACGGCCGAGGACACGCTGGACGCGGTCAGCGCGGCGTCGGCCGCGCTGCCCGGCTGGGCCGCGACCGCGCCGCGCGAGCGGGCCGAATGCCTGCGCCGGGCCTGGTCGCTGATGATCGCCAGGTCTGACTCGCTGGCCCGGCTCATGGTCCTGGAAAACGGCAAGGCGCTGCCGGACGCCCGCGGCCGAGGTGATCTACGCCGCCGAGTTCTTCCGCTGGTACGCGGAGGAGGCGGTCCGGATCGAGGGCTCGGTGCTCACCGCGCCGTCGGGCGCCAACCGCATCCTGGTCACCCGGCAGCCGGTGGGCGTCAGCATCCTCATCACCCCGTGGAACTTCCCGGCCGCGATGGCCACCCGGAAGATCGGGCCGGCCCTGGCCGCCGGCTGCACGGTGGTGCTCAAGCCCGCCAAGGAGACGCCGCTGACGGCGCTCGCGGTCGCGGACATCCTGCGCGAGGCCGGCGTCCCCGGCGGGGTCGTCAACGTGGTGACCACCTCCTCGGCCAGCCGGTTCAGCAAGACCGTGCTGGCTGACCCGCGGGTGCGCAAGCTGTCCTTCACCGGGTCCACCGAGGTCGGCCGGGTGCTGCTGAAGGCCGCGGCCGACAAGGTGATCAACTGCTCCATGGAACTGGGCGGCAACGCCCCCTTCCTGATCTTCGAGGACGCCGACATCAGCGCGGCCCTGGACGGGGCGTTCCTGGCCAAGATGCGCAACGGCGGCGAGGCGTGCACCGCGGCCAACCGGTTCTATGTGCATGAGGCGGTAGCCGACGAGTTCACCGCGGCGTTCGCGGCCCGGCTCGGGGCGCTCAAGGTCGGCCCGGGCCTGGACGAGGGCACCGAACTGGGCCCGCTGGTCAACGAGGACACCCGGTCCAAGGTGGCCAGCCTGGTGGACGAGGCCACCGGCGCGGGGAGCCGGGTCGTGACCGGCGGCTCCGTCCCGGACCGCCGGGGCTACTTCTACGCGCCCACCGTGCTGGACAACGTGCCGCCCGGCGCGGGGATCCTGGACGAGGAGATCTTCGGGCCGGTCGCCCCCATCGTCCGGTTCAGCTCCGAGTCCGACGCGGTCTCCTGGGCCAACAACACCGAATACGGCCTGGTGTCCTACGTCTACACCCGGGACCTGCGCCGCTCGCTCCGGGTGGCCGAAGCCCTGGAAGCGGGGATGATCGGCATCAACCGCGGTGTGGTCTCCGATCCGGCCGCCCCCTTCGGCGGGGTCAAGCAGTCCGGGATCGGCCGTGAGGGAGGCCACGACGGCTTGCTGGAGTTCACCGAGACCAAGTACATCGCCGTCAACTGGTGACGCGGCGAACGGGGCGCGGGCCCGGCCCCGCGACATCTCCCGCGTCCCACTCCACCTGGTGCGGGCGCGTGCAGGCGTGCCGTAGGGTCTGGTGAGCGACCATGGACAGACGAATCTTCGGGCTTGAGAACGAATACGGGGTCACCTGCACCTTCCGCGGCAGCCGGCGGCTGTCCCCGGACGAGGTAGCCAGGTACCTCTTCCGCCGTGTGGTCTCGTGGGGCCGCAGCAGCAACGTGTTCCTGCGCAACGGGGCGCGCCTCTACCTCGACGTGGGCAGCCATCCTGAGTACGCCACGCCCGAGTGCGACAACATCCTGGATCTCGTCGTGCACGACAAGGCGGGCGAGCGGATCCTCGAGGGCCTGCTGGTGGACGCCGACCGGCGGCTGCGGGAGGAAGGCATCGCCGGCGACATCTACCTGTTCAAGAACAACACCGACTCGGCGGGCAACTCCTACGGCTGCCACGAGAACTACCTGGTCGGCAGGCACGGCGAGTTCGGCCGGCTGGCCGACATCCTGATCCCGTTCCTGGTCACCCGGCAGGTGATCTGCGGCGCGGGCAAGGTGCTGCAGACGCCGCGCGGTGCGGTCTACTGCGTCAGCCAGCGGGCCGAGCACATCTGGGAGGGCGTGTCCTCCGCCACCACCCGGTCCCGGCCGATCATCAACACCCGTGACGAGCCGCACGCGGACGCGGAGCGGTTCCGCAGGCTGCACGTGATCGTCGGCGATTCGAACATGAGCGAGACGACCATGCTGCTCAAGGTGGGCGCGACCGACCTGGTGCTGCGCATGGTCGAGGCCGGCACGGTGATGCGCGACCTGACCCTGGAAAACCCGATCCGGGCCATCCGGGACGTCAGCCACGACATGACCGGCCGCCGCAAGGTCCGCCTGGCCAACGGGCGGGAGGCCAGCGCGCTGGACATCCAGCGCGAGTACCTGGCCAAGGCCAAGGACTTCACCGACCGGCGCGGGGCCGACGCGATCACCCAGCGGGTGCTGGACCTGTGGGAGCGCACCCTGCACGCGGTGGACACCGGGAACTTCGGCCTGGTCGACCGGGAGATCGACTGGATCACCAAGTACCAGCTCATCGAGCGGTACCGGGGCAAGCACGACCTGCCGCTGTCCTCGCCCCGGGTAGCCCAGCTCGACCTGGCCTACCACGACGTGCACCGCGGCCGCGGCCTGTACTACCTGCTGCAGCGGCGCGGGGCGGTGGCCCGGACCGCGCGCGACATCGACATCTTCGAGGCCAAGTCGGTCCCGCCGCAGACCACCCGGGCCCGGCTGCGTGGCGAGTTCATCCGCCGGGCCCAGGAGCGGCGCCGGGACTTCACCGTGGACTGGGTCCACCTCAAGCTCAACGACCAGGCCCAGCGGACGGTGCTGTGCAAGGACCCGTTCCGGGCCGTCGATGAGCGGGTGGAGAAGCTCATCGCGGGGATGTAGCCGGCTGCCAGTTAGCTGTGAATTTCCTGCTAATAACCCGGGAACGCCTTTTCCGGCCGTGGGCTGGGCCGCAGGCCCGTTCCGCGTTCCAGGCGCGGCCCGCCCGCGCCGGATTGGCCTGGATACCGTTATGACCGGGCCACGCAACCTGCGCACTGTGGTTCGTTGATGCCGGTAGGCTGGCGTCGCTTCAACGTCGGAGATGACAAGGTTCCCTTTCTATGCGACGCATTGCCGCCCTGCTGGCCGTCCCCCTGCTGGCCGTCCTGGCCCTGGCCGGATGCGGGTCTTCCACGTCCTCGTCCAGCCCTACCGTCACGGTGAAGGGGCAGTTCGGCCAGAGTCCCACGGTCACCATCCCGAACGAGACGGCGGGTAAGAGCCTGCCAAGTCAAGACCCTGATCAAGGGAACCGGCCCGACGCTGACCAAGGCGGACGCATTCGTCGGGAACTACGCGGTCTACATCTGGAGCGGCACGTCGCACAAGCTCGCCGAGAGCACGTTCGAGACGAAGAGCCCGGCGCCGTTCAGCGGCCAGCTCCTGCCCGGCCTGGAGACGGCGCTGCAGGGCAAGCCGATGGGCAGCCGGGTGCTGGCCGTCATCCCGCCCGCCCAGGGTTACGGCAAGACCGGGAACTCCCAGGCCGGCGTGACCGCGAAGGACACGCTGGTGTTCGTGGTGGACATGATCAAGGAGTTCGCGAACAACGCGTCCGCCTCGGGCAGCAAGGTATCGGCTGGCGGCGGCTCGCTGCCGACCGTCACCGCCGCCAAGCCGGGCGTGACACCGACCATCACGATCCCGACGTCCAAGAAGCCGCCGACGGGACTGGTGACCAAGACGCTGATCAAGGGCTCGGGCCCGGTGGTGACCAAGGGCCAGACCGTGATGACCCAGTACGTGGGCCAGATCTGGCGGACCGGCAAGATCTTCGACTCGTCATGGTCGCGGGGTGAGCCGTTCGGCTTCACGATCGGGTCCACGCCCAGCCAGGTCATCACCGGCTGGGACAAGGGCCTCATCGGCCAGACCGTGGGCAGCCGGGTCATGCTGGTCGTCCCGCCCGCCGACGGCTACGGGAAGACCGGCAGCACGCAGGCCGGGATCAAGGGCACGGACACGCTGGTGTTCGTGGTCGACATCCTGGGCGCGGTCAGCCCGGCTTCGTCGTAGCCCCCGGCCGCCGGCCCGGGCTAAGCCGCGAACCGCTCGGTCAGGTCGCTGAGGAGCAGGCTGACGCCGATGCCGAGCAGCCAGATGTCCTTGGCCAGCGCGGTGCCCTGCTGAGTCGGGCGCAGGCTGCCCTCCTGGCGCATGCCGGGGATGCGGAGGTACAGGCCGAGCAGGCCGCCGGAGAACCCGGTCAGGATCAGGCCGGCCAGCCCCGGCGGAACCACCGGCAGCAGCAGGGCGGATCCGGCGGTGACGCGGGCCGGCATGTCGCGGATGAAGGACCCGAGTCGCATGGAGCTTCCTGCCTGGCCCGGGTACCGGGAGCAGCCCGGTGCCTCGCTGCTCATTGTCCCGCCGTCCCCGGCCCGGCCCGCCCGGGGGTGCCGTGAGCCCCCGGCTGCCGGGGCCAGCCCCTCATGGCCGGTCTACGGGGCACGCCCGGGCAGCGCGGCCGCGTGCCGGCCGGCCGCCGCCGCGGCCAGGAAGTACGCCAGGTCCTCGTCCAGGCCGCGGCCCATGGTGGACAGGCGCACCGGGCAGTCGCGCAGCACCTCGGCCAGGCCCTCCGTGCTCACGGTGACCAGCGTGTGCCGGCCCGCCAGCGCGGCCGCCTGCGCCGCCACCCGGACGCCGAACGGCCCGGGCAGCGCGGGCACGACCACGTCGGCCCGGGCCAGCGCGACCCGGCCGTAGGAGGTGAGGCTGTGGTGGGACACGCCGTGATGGCGTTCCCGCGGATCGGCCTCGCTGACCCGCAGCGAGCCGACCGGGCGGCCGCCCAGCACGGCGGCCGCGTTGACCGCCTCGCCGCACGCCACGCCGGAAAAGCCCCACCGGGTGCCGGTGCCCAGGTTCCCCGGCCCCTGCGCGACCACGGCGACATCGGCGGCGAGCACGTGCCGGGCGGCCAGCAGCCCCGTGTGCAGCGTGACCGCCTCGAGGTCGCCGCCGAACGACTGGCCGACGGTCACGGTCCCGCGCAGCCAGCCCGCCTCGCGCAGCCCGGCGCCAGCTGCGGGAGAACCAGGCGGGGAGCGCGCCGCCGTCGAGCATCACGTAAGCCGCGGCCGGCGGCGGCAGGCCGGCCAGCCGGCGCGCAGCCCCGCCAGCACCGCCGGCAGCGCCGAGTGCAGGTCGGCGATCACCACCGGCATCCCGCCGAGGTCGTCCGCGTCACGCAGCACCTCGTGGTGCGGTGAGCCTTGCTCGTCCGCGCCCTGCACGGTGGCCTGCAGCGGGGTGTACCGGGCCTTGACCAGGTGACCGGGGCCGGCCGGGTCGGCGGGGAGCCGGTCGGGCAGCGCCACCACCAGCGCATAGCCGCCTGTCCCCAGGCCGAGCGCGAGCGCACTGGTGTTCAGCAGCAGCCGGTCGCCAGGCTCGGGCCGGCCGGTCAGCTCAGGGTAGGCGAGCGCCCGGATGGTGCCCTCGCCGGTGGTTACGTCCAGCTCGACCGCGCCGCGCCATTCGCGGCGCACCGCCAAAACCTCGCCACTGCGCCACCTGATCACTCCCGCAGGGTAGCGTCAGGTACCGGCCGGGCCCATGATGACGGGCGGGGCGGATCCGGCTGTGTGCGCTGGGAGCGGCGAGGAACGGGAATGTCACGACGGAAGACCGAGCGCCTGCTGGGCCTGGTGGTGTGCCTGCTGTCCAGCCCGCGGTACCTGACCGCGGTGCAGATCCGCGCGGCCGTGCCCGGCTACCCGGAGTCGTTCGAGGCGTTCAAGCGGATGTTCGAGCGGGACAAGGAAGAACTCCGCGAGCTGGGTATCCCGCTGGAGACCGGCTTCAACTCGCCCGGCGACGACGAGGCAGGCTACCGCATCCCGCGGCAGGCTTACGTGCTGCCGGAGATCCGGCTGGAGCCGGACGAGGCGGCGGTGCTGTCCCTGGCCGCCCGGGTCTGGCGGCAGGCTGAGCTGGCCGGGGCGGCGGCGGGCGCCCTGCTCAAGCTGCGCGCGGCCGGGGTGGACGCCGAGGACACGGCCGAGACCGGCATCGAGCCGCGGCTGCTGGCCGGCGAGGCGGCGTTCGGCCCGCTCTGGGAGGCGGTGCGGGACCAGCGGCCGGTGACGTTCGCCTACCGTGCGGCCGGCCGCAGCGAGCCCCAGCAGCGTCACCTCCAGCCGTGGGGAGTGGTCAACCGGCACGGCCGCTGGTACGTGGCCGGGTACGACACCGACCGGGGCGCGGCCCGCGTGTTCCGGCTCAGCCGCATCGAGGGCGACGTGCGGTTCAGCGGGCCCGCCGGCTCCGTGACCGTCCCGGACGGCACCGATGTCCGGGAGACTGTGCGCGAGTGGGATACCCAGCCGCCGGCCGCCCAGCGCACCGCGATCGTGCTCGTGCGGCCGGGCGCCGGCCACGGGCTCCGCCGCCACGCGGCCCCCGTGCCGGGCAGCCCGGAGGCGCTGGCCGCCGGTGCTGGCCGCACCGGGAACGCCGGCGCCGGCTGGGACACGGTCAGCGTCACGTTCTCGGATGTGAGCTGGTTCGCCGAGCATCTCGCGTCTTTCGGCGCGGACGTGGTCGTGCTCGAGCCCGCCGACCTCCGGGAGGCCGTCATTACCCAGCTGAAGGGAGCGCTGGCGTGAGCACTGCTGGCAGGCAGCCGCCGCGCGGCGGCGCGGGAACCAGCACCGCCCGGCTGCAGCGGCTGCTGGCCCTGGTGCCCTACGTGGTCAGCCGGAAGGTGGTCGGGCTGGCCGAGACGGCCGCCGCCTTCGGGGTCAGCGAGCGCGAGCTGGTGGACGACCTCAACCTGCTGTGGTGCGTGGAACTCCGCTCACCCGACCCCTACTGCCCCATCGACCTGTCCTACGAGGGCGGCGAGATCGTCGTCAGCCAGGCCGAGTCCATGGACCGGCCGCTGCGGCTGGCCGTGGACGAGGCCAGCGCGCTGCTCGTGGCCCTGCGGATGCTGGCCGAGATCGGCCGGGTCGCCTCCATGCCCGGCCTGGACCAGGGGCAGGCGCTGAGCCGGACCATCGCCAAGCTGGAAGCGGCGGCCGGGGAAGCTGCCGCGCCGAGCACCCAGGTGGCCATCCAGGTGGACAAGATCGCCCAGCAGGCGGTCCTGGCCCAGCTCCGGGACGCCCTGGCCCGCCAGCGCCGGGTGCATTTGTCGTATTACGTCCCCGGCCGGGACGAGGCCACCGAGCGGGACGTGGACCCGATGCGGCTGCTGATCGTCGAGGGCCGCACCTACCTGGAAGGCTGGTGCCGCCGGGCCGAGGCGGTCCGGCTGTTCCGCCTCGACCGGGTGCTTGGCCTGGACGTGCTGGAGGTGGCCGCCGAGGTGCCCGCCGGCGCGGAGCCGAAGGACGTGGACCAGGGCCTGTTCCAGGCATCCCCGGAGGACCTTCACGTGGTCATCGAGCTCTCCCCGCTCGGCCGCTGGGTCGCCGAGTACTACCCGTGCGAGAGTGTCCAGGACCTCGGCGACGGCCGCCTGCGGGTGGCGCTGCGCACTCCCGACCCCGGCTGGGTGCGGCGGCTCGCCCTGCGGCTGGGCGACAGTGGCCGGATCGTGACCCCGGCCAGCCTCGCCGCCCAGGTCAGGGAGGATGCGTCGGCCGCCCTGGCGCAGTACGCTTAGGTCGGGCGAGGGCGCAAAGCGGGTCATTACCGGAGCATCGCGAGCGTGTCCGCGCGGCCAGCCCGCCGGAGGTGAGCGCTCACCAGACTGCGGCAGAGCGCGTACCGAACGTATGATGTGTAGGCTCTGCCCATAGTGATCCAGGCGCGGGACATGCGGTCCCCGGTGAAGAGGCGGAAATGATTGGCGACCTGTTCGACAGTCCGTGGAAGATCCTCATCGTCGCCGTGGTGCTGATTGTGCTCTTCGGCTCGAAGAAGCTGCCCGACGCGGCGCGCTCCCTCGGCAAGTCGATGCGCATCCTGAAGACCGAGGTGTCCGACCTGCATCATGAGGACAAGGCCGACGAGGACAAGCCTGCCCCGGCCCTCGCCGCCCAGCCGAACCAGCAGCAGGTCGACCTGCTCCAGCAGCAGATCCGCGACCTTCAGGCCAAGCAGTCCGCGGCGGAGGCGGCCAGGGTCAGCGGCGCGCCGGTCACCGACACCCAGCACACCCAGGCCGGCTGAGCCGGCCCCGCGTTCGTAGCCCGCCATGGCCAAGCTGGGTGACACCGTCAAGGGGGCGCGCATGCTGAGCGCGCGTGTCCGGGCGGCGGAGGCGGCGGATCCGGAAGGCCGGATGTCGCTCATCGAGCACATCCGCGAGCTGCGGAACCGGGTTATCAAGATCGTCCTGGCCCTGCTGGTCGGAACCGGCATCGGGCTGATCACGGCGGTCTACAACCGGGTGTGGCACTTCGTGGAGCACCCGTTCTGCGCGGCCAAGATCAACGGCGCTACGGGCTGCCACCGGCTCGGGGACCAGCTGGTCCTGGCCGGCGTCCTCGACCCGTTCATGCTCCGGGTGGAGGTCGCGTTCTTCTTCGGGCTGGTCGTGACCAGCCCGATCTGGCTGTACCAGCTCTGGGCGTTCGTCGCGCCCGGCCTGTACAGGCGGGAGAAGCGCTGGACCTACGCCTTCGTGGGCACCGCGGTCCCGCTGTTCCTGGTCGGGGCAGGAATCGCCTACTTCGCGATGAGCCGCGGCCTGGCCTACCTGCTCGGCCTGACCCCGCACGGCGTCCTCAACCTGCCCCCGGTCTCCACCTACCTCGGCTACTTCTTCGGCATGCTGATCGGCTTCGGGCTGGCCTTCGAGCTGCCGCTGCTGGTGATCATGCTCAACCTGGCGGGCGTCCTGACCCACCAGTTCTTCCGCAAGTGGCGCCGGCTGATCATCTTCGGCGTGTTCGTCTTCGCCGGGATCGCCTCACCCAGCCCGGACCCGCTGACCATGCTCCTGCTCGCGGGTCCCTGCGTGCTGCTGGTCGAGCTGGCCGAGCTCCTCATCTGGATGAACGACCGCCGGCGCGCCACCCGGGCCTCCCTGTACGAGGGCCTGGCCGACGACGAGCTGGCCCCGCTGGACGACGCCGATCCGGTCGACTCCGACCGCCGCTGAGCCCCTGGCCCGGTGCGGCCTTAGCCCCGCTTGTCTGCGCGTTCACCTAGGCTGGGTGGTATGTCCACGCCTGCCAGCCCGGCGCAGCGCTATGCCGCTTTCCGGCAGCGGAGCGAGGACGGGGCCGAGTTCACCGCGTTCCAGGGGCTGTACGACTTCGCGTTCGACGACTTCCAGCGGCGCGCCTGCCAGGCGCTGGCCGGCGGCCACGGCGTCCTGGTCGCGGCGCCGACCGGGTCCGGTAAGACCGTTATCGGGGAATTTGCCGTCCATCTCGCCCTGGCCCAGGGGCCGCAAATGCTTCTACACCACGCCGATCAAGGCGCTGTCCAACCAGAAGTACAACGACCTGGCCCGGCCGCTACGGGGCCGGCCAGGTCGGCCTGCTCACCGGGGACAACAGCATCAACGGGGAGGCGCCGGTGGTCGTGATGACCACCGAGGTGCTGCGGAACATGCTCTACGCCGGCTCCTCCACCCTGTCCGGCCTGGCCTACGTGGTGCTGGACGAGGTGCACTACCTGGCCGACCGCTTCCGCGGCGCGGTCTGGGAAGAAGTGATCATCCACCTGCCGGACTCGGTCCGGGTGGTCGCGCTGTCCGCCACGGTGAGCAACGCCGAGGAGTTCGGTGACTGGCTGGCCCAGGTCCGCGGCGGCACCACGGTCATCGTGGACGAGCACCGCCCGGTGCCGCTGTGGCAGCACATGCTGGCCGGCGGGCGGCTCTACGACCTGTTCCTCGAGTCCGGGCCCGGCCACGGGGGCCGCCGGGGCGGCCGCGGCGCGGACGCCGGCCCGCCCGGCGAGCGCCGGGCCCAGGTCAACCCGGAGCTGCTCCGGCTGGCCCGGCGCGATGACTGGGCGGCCCGCAAGGCGCCATCGCGGCCGGTCAGGGGCGGCCGGCGGCCGGTGCGCTTCCGGTCCCCCCGCCGCCCCGACGTCATCGACCGCCTGGACCGCGCGGGGCTGCTCCCCGCGATCACGTTCATCTTCAGCCGGGCGGGCTGCGAGGCCGCGGTCCGCCAGTGCCTGGACGCCGGGCGTCCGGCTGACGACGCCGGACGAGGCCGCCGTGATCACCGAGATCGCCGAGCGGCGCACCAGCGACATCCCCGAGGCTGACCTGCCGGTGCTCGGCTACGGCGAGTGGCTCACCGGCCTGCAGCGCGGCATCGCCGCGCACCACGCGGGGATGCTGCCCACCTTCAAGGAAGTGGTCGAGGAACTCTTCGAGGCGGGCCTGGTCCGCGCGGTCTTCGCCACCGAGACGCTGGCCCTGGGCATCAACATGCCCGCCCGGACGGTGGTGGTGGAACGGCTGGACAAATGGAACGGCGAGACCCACGCTGACCTGACCCCGGGCGAGTACACGCAGCTCACCGGCCGGGCTGGGCGCCGGGGCATCGACGTCGAGGGACACGCCGTGGTGCTCTGGCAGCCGGGCGTGGACCCGCTGGCCGTGGCCGGGCTGGCCGGCACCCGCACCTACCCGCTCAACTCCAGCTTCCGGCCCTCCTACAACATGGCCGTGAACCTGGTCGGCCAGGCGGGCCTCGATAAGGCGGCCGCGCTGCTGGAGTCGTCGTTCGCCCAGTTCCAGGCGGACCGGGCGGTGGTCGGGATCGCGCGGCAGGCCCGCCGCAGCCGGGCCGTGCTGGACGAGCTCGGCTCGGCGTGCGACCGCGGTGATTACGCCGAGTACCACGCGCTGCGCCAGGAACTGGCGGGCCGGGAGGCGGAGGCGTCCCGGGAACGCTCGGCGGACCGCTGGGCCCAGGCCCGCCTGTCGCTGGAGCAGCTGCGCCGGGGGGACATCATCCTGGTTCCCGGGGGCCGCCGGGCGGGCCTGGCGGTCGTCCTGGATCCGGGCCTGACCGGCCCCCGCGGTCTGGGTCCCGGCCAAGCGGGCGCTGACCACCCGAACGCAGATCACCGGAACGCAGATCACCGGGCCGCGGGGTCCCGGGGGCCGGCGGGCGCGGCGCGGGCCAGCGGGGGAGCGGCCAGCGGGGGAGCGCCCAGCACGGCGCAGGCCGGCGTGGTCCCGGCCACGCCCGGGTGGCCGCACCGCCGGGCGCGAACGACCCGCTGCCCCTGGTGCTCACGGCCAGCCGGCAGGTCAAGCGGCTGTCGGAGGCCGACTTCCCTGTCCCCGTCACCCCGATCGACCGGGTGCGCATCCCCAGCAGCTTCAGCGCCCGGTCGCCGCAGCACCGCCGGGACCTGGCCTCGACCATCCGCAACAAGGTGGCCGGGCGGGACTTCGGCCGCAGGCCGCGTGAGGAGGGGACGCGCCCGCCGCGTGACACGGCGGACGAGATCACCCGGCTGCGCCGCGAGCTGCGCCGCCATCCCTGCCACGGCTGCCCGGACCGCGAGACCCACGCCCGGCAGGCGGAGCAGCGGTCCCGGCTGGAGCGGGAGGTGGCCAGCCTGGAAGGCAGCGTGGCCGCCCGCTCCCACGTGATCGCCCGGACCTTCGACCGGGTGTGTGCCGTCCTGGATCACCTGGGCTACCTCGACGACGGGACCGTCACCCCGGACGGCAGGCGGCTCGCTGACCTCTATACGGAGCTCGACCTGCTGGCCGCCGAATGCGTGCGCCGCGGGCTGTGGGACGGGCTGGACGCGGCGGAACTGGCCGCCTGCGTGGCCGTGCTGACCTTCGAGTCCCGGCAGGCCGACGACGACACCGCGCCGCGGATGCCAGGCGGCCGGGTCCGCGACGTGGTGGCCACGATGGTCTCGGTATGGGCGGAGCTGGACGAGGTCGAGAAGGACAACCAGCTGTCCTTCCTGCGCCCGCCTGAGCTGGGCTTCGCGTGGGCGGCCCACGCCTGGGCCAGGGGCAGGTCGCTGGAGACGCGTGCTCGGCTCGTCGGAGCTGACCCCCGGTGATTTCGTCCGCGCGGTCAAGCAGCTGATGGACCTGCTCGGCCAGATCGCGGTCGCGGCCGGGGCCGGCTCCGAGCTGGCCGCCACCGCCCGCGCCGCGGTGGCGGCCCTGCGCCACGGGGTGGTCGCGTACACCTCGGTCGGCTGACCCGGCCGCCCGGCCCGGTAAGCTCCCGGCCCGGTAAGCTCCCGGCATGGCTGACGTCGCGGACTTCGCCCGGCTGGTGAGCCGGGAGCACGGGCTGAGCGTGGTGGCCACGCTGCGCGGGAACCAGACGGTCCAGGCCACCGTGGTCAACTGCGGGGTCCTGGATCACCCGCTCCGCGGCCTCCCGGTCATCGGCTTCACCACCCGCGGGAACTCGCGCAAGCTGGCCAACCTGCGGGCCCGCCCGCGGGCGGCCGTGACGGTCCGGGCCGGGTGGGACTGGGTCACCGCCGAGGGCCGCGCCGAGCTGGCGGGCCCGGACGACCCGCCCGGCGGCCTGGGCCCGGACGGCCTGCGGCTGCTGCTGCGCGCCGTGTTCACCGCGGCGGGCGGCACCCATGACGACTGGCCCGAATATGACCGGGTGATGGCGCAGGAGCGGCGCGCCGCGGTCCTGATCACCCCGGAACTGGTCTACTCCAGCCGCTGAGGCGGCGGGTCGCCGCGCTCCCCGTGCCCGCCCGGCGGCCGGTGCGGGCCCCCGGGCCGTTCCCCCGGCCGCGGGGGCGGCGGGAGAGGGTTCAGCGGGGCAGGCCCGGGCCAGACCAGCAGAACCGGGCAGGCCGCGTGGTCCACCACGAACCGGGCCGCTTTGCCCAGGCTCCGCGGGCCCGCCTCGCCGCCCTGCCGGGCCAGGATGAGCAGGTCAGCGCCACGGGCCGCCTCAACCACCTCGCGTTCGGGGCGCCCGTGCCTGCGCAGCTGCCGGGCCGGCCGGCCCAGCCGGGCGGCCGCGGCCTCCAGCACCCCGGTGGCCGCCGCCTCCGTCATGACCTCCAGCTGCGCGCCCGGCCCCGCCCCGGACCGGCCGAGCAGCGCGGTGAACGCGCCCTGCGCCGCATCCACCGCCGCGGTGTCCGTCACATGCAGCAACGCCACCTCGTCGGCCGCCGCCCGGGCCAGCGCCGCGTCCACGCACGCGATCCAGCTTTCCTCGGTCACCCAGACAAGCACGCTCATGGGTCCAGTCTCGCGCCCCGGTTCCGGGTTGCGCACCGCAGCCCGCATCAGCCACGCTGGCCGCGTGGAAGGGAGCGACGTCCACGTCCGGCGGGCGGGCCCGGACGAGTGGGCCACCGTCCGCGAGGTGCGGCTGGCAGCGCTGGCCGACGCCCCGGACGCCTTCGCCTCGACCCTGCGCCGCGAGGCCTGCCGGGGCGAGCACCAGTGGCGGTCACGGATCGCCGCCTGGCCCTGGTTCCTGGCCTGGCGCGCCGGCAGCCGGCCGGGCTGGTCGCGGCGCTGCCCGATCAGCACGCCAGCGGGCCGCAGCCCGCGGGCCCGCGCGGCTGGCATCTGGTCTCCTTGTGGGCCGCCCCCTGCGCCCGGGGGCACGGCGTGGCCGACCTGCTGGTCGGCGCGGTCATTGATCATGCGCAGGCGGCCGGCGCGCCCCGGGTCACGCTGTGGGTAACCCGCGGCAACGCCCGGGCCCGCTCGTTCTACCAGCGGATGGGTTTCACGCCCACGGGCAGGCGGCAGGTCTACCCCCGCGACGGGGCCGCGCCGCTGGACGAGGAGGAATTCGCCCGGCCGGTCAGATCCGCAGCACCGCCCAGAGCGCCACGGTGACCAGCACGAGGCCCGCGGGCACGGTGAGCAGCCCGAGGCGGGTGAACTCGCCCAGGTCCGTGTGGTGGTCACGGTCGGCTAGCAGGCGCCGCCACAGCAGCGTCGCCAGCGAGCCCGCGTAGGTCAGGTTCGGTCCGATGTCCACCCCGATCAGGACGGCGAGCACCGGGCCCGGGCCGGCCAGCAGCCCCCGGCTGGCCAGCACCGGCAGCAGCACGAGCACCGCCGGCAGGTTATTGACCACGTTCGCGAGCAGGGCGGCGATCCCGGCCAGGGCCAGCAGGGACGGCAGCGACGACCCGGCCGGTATCACCCGGACCAGCGCGGCGCCCAGCCCGTTCGCGACCACCGCGGCGACGACGATGCCCAGGCCCAGCACGAAGAGCAGGAACGGGATGCTCACCGCGCGGGCCAGCCCCGCGGGGCGGTCCTGGCCGCGGATCAGGCTCCCGGCCCCCAGCACCACCGCCCCGGCCACAGCCGCCCAGGCCGGGTTCACCCCGGCCAGTGAGGTGAGCACGAAGCCGGCCAGCGTGGCCAGCACCGTGACCAGCGCGAAACGCGGCAGGCGGGGCAGGGGCCCGCCGTCCCCGCCGCGGGCCGCGGCGGGGACGGGCACAGCCAGGTCGCCGGCGAAGAACCAGCGGAAGGACGCGTACTCGACGGCGATGGCCACCAGCCACGGCAGCGCCATCAGGGCGCCGAAGCGGATCAGCGTCAGCCCGGCCACCGAGAACGCCAGCAGGTTGGTCAGGTTGGACACCGGCAGCAGCAGCGACGCGGAGTTGGCCAGGTGGGTGCACGCGTACACGCTGGGCTTGGGCCGGACCCGGAGCCGGGTCGCGGTGTCGTGCACCACGGGGGTCAGCAGCACCACGGTGGTGTCCAGGCTGAGGACCGCCGTGGTCACCGAGGCGAGGCCGAACACCCCGCCCAGCAACCGCACCGGCGAGCCCCGGCTGGCCCGGGCCAGCCGGGCCCCGGCCGCCGCGAACAGTCCCTGTACCTGGCAGACATGCCCCACGACCAGGATCGCGCCGAGGAACACCAGCACCGGCAGCAGGTGGCCGGCCTCGGTGCGGGCCTGATGCCACGACAGTGCGCCGGTGACGAGCACCACGGCCGCGGCCGTGACGGCGGCCGCCGCCTCGGGCAGCCATCTGGGCCGGATGATCGCGGTGGCCAGCACCGCCACGAGCAATCCGCAGGAGAGCGCCTCGGCGCCCGGCCCGTGCAGCAGCCCGGTGGCGTGTGATGCGGACAGTGCCCGGTCCCTTCAGTCCCGCCGGCCCGAAGTCGCCGCGGCTCGCCCAACGATAGCGGCCGGGCCTGGCAGGATAACCAGGATGGGACCGCTGATGCTGCTGGACACCGCCTCGCTCTACTACCGCGCCTTCTACGGGGTCCCGGACACGCTCACCGCCCCGGACGGGACCCCGGTCAACGCGGTCCGCGGACTGCTGGACATGATCGCCCGGCTGGTCCGCGGCCGCTCGCCCGCGGCCCTGATCGCCTGCATGGACGCGGACTGGCGGCCGGCGTTCCGGGTGGCCGCCGTGCCGTCGTACAAGGCCCACCGGGCCAGGCCAGACGGCTCCGAGGAGGCACCGCCGGCGCTGACCGCGCAGATCCCGGTGATCGAGCAGGTCCTCGGCGCCCTCGGGGTGGCCACCGCGGCCGCCGCGGGCTACGAGGCGGATGACGTGATCGGCACGCTGACCGCCCGGTCCGGCGGCCCGGTCGAGATCGTCACCGGCGATCGCGACCTGTTCCAGCTCGTGGACGACGACCGGCCCGTGCGGGTCATCTACACGGTCCGCGGCCTGGCCAAGCTCGACATCGTGGATGAGGCCGCGGTGACCGCGCGCTACGGGATCCCCGGCCGCGCCTACGCCGACTTCGCCGTGCTGCGCGGCGACCCCAGCGACGGCCTGCCCGGCGTGCCCGGCGTGGGGGACAAGACGGCCGCCGTGCTGGTCCGGGCGTTCGGCGGGATCGGCGCCATCCTCGACGCGCTGGACCGGGGGCACGGCGGCTTTCCCAAGGGCAGCCGCCCCAAGCTGGCCGCGGCCCGTGACTACCTGGGAACGGCCATCCCGGTCGTCCGGGTGGCGGCCGACGCCCCGGTGCCGGACGTCGCGGGCGCGCTCCCGGTCACCGGCGCCGATCCGGAGCGCCTGGCCGCGCTGGACGCCCGCTGGGGGCTGGGGTCGTCGCTGCGCCGGGCCGCCAGCGTCCTGGCGGGTGACTAGGGACCCGTGACCAGGAACCCGGCCCGCAGGACGCTTCCCCGGCGGGGGAAGCTAGAGGACGCGGAGCGCGACCAGGCAGGTGTCGTCCTCAGAGACGGTCGATCCGAGGGCGTCCAGCACCGCGCTGATCAGCTGCTCGGGGTCGCCGATGCCCGCGGCGGCCCGGGCCAGGGTGGCCAGGCCCTCGTCGAGGGGACGGTCGCGCCGCTCGACCAGGCCGTCGCTGTAGAGCAGCAGGACATCGCCTGGTTCCAGCGTCACCGTCATCGCGTCGTACCCGCCCCGCCCGGCACCGAGCAGGATCCCGGCCGGCTGCCCCAGCGGCCGGGCGGTGGCCCCGCGGACCAGCAGCGGCGGCGGGTGGCCGGCCTGGGCCCAGGTGAACTGGCGGCTGGCCGGGTCGAAGTATCCGGCGACCACCGAGGCGGTGTGCTCCGGGGCGACGTGATGCACCAGGTCGTTCAGCCAGCCGACGAGGCGTTCCGGCGGCGCGCCGGTAATGGCCAGCCCGGCGAGCGCGCCGCGGAGCCGGGCCATGCCCGCCGCCGCTTCCAGGCCGTGCCCGGCCACGTCACCGATGGCGAGCAGCACGTCGCCGGGGGGCATCTCGGCCGTGATATACCAGTCGCCGCCGACCCGGCTGTCGGCGGACGCGGGCAGGTACCGGACGACCGCGCGCAGGCCGGGCAGGTCGAACGGGGCCTCGTGCAGCGGCAGGATGGCGCGCTGCAGCTCGAGCGTGACGTGGCGTTCCTGCAGTAATGCGGCGGCGAGCGCCGTCGGGTCACCGGGGGCTCTCTCGCTGTTACGCGGGCGCAGCGTGAACGGGCCGGACGCAGCCGCGAACGCCGAGCCGGGCCGCGGCCCGCTCCAGGGCCGCGGCCGCGCCTGGCTCTAGCGGAGCCGGGGAACTAACGATTTCAGGAGTCATCGCCGTTCATATCGTGAGCTGGGGTACACCAAGAGTGAGGCATCGGGGGCGCTCCTGTCTAGATGGAGGACAGGCTGCCGCCCGGCGGGGGCCGTGGTGCACCCTCACCGGCAGCGGGCACCCCGTGGTTAGATGGCCCCCATGCAGATCTGGCATGCGCTTCTCCCCGGGTTGGACGGGCGGCTTCCGTGGCTAGCGGGCACGCCGTCGCCGCCACGACAGAACTATATCCAGCGGAGCGGCTGCGGCTGGCGGCGGACGCCGCCGGGGCGGCGGGGCTCGGTGCGCTGCTGCTCACCCCGGGGCCGGACCTGCGCTACGTGACCGGCTACGACGCGCAGCAGCTGGAGCGGCTCACCTGCCTCGCGCTGCCGGCGTCCGGGGACCCGTTCCTGGTGGTGCCGCGACTGGAACTGCCCGCCGCGCAGGCCTCGCCCGCCGGGGCCGGCGACCTGGAGATGGTGGCCTGGGACGAGACGGACGACCCGTATGCGATGCTCGCGCGGCGGCTCGGCCCGGTCGTCCTCGGCAGGCCTGTCCGATCGCATGTGGGCCATGATGGTGCTGCGCTTCCGGGCCGCGCTGCCCGCGGCACGGAGCTGGGCCTGGCCAGCGGGGCGCTGCGCGGGCTGCAGGTCGCGCAAGAGCCCGGCCGAGGTGGCCGCGCTGCGTGAGGCCGGGGCGGCCATCGACCGGGTGCACGCCGCCGTGCCGGGCTGGCTGCGGCCGGGCCGCACCGAGCTCGAGGTCGCCGCGGACGTGGCCGCCGCGATCACCAGGGAAGGCCACGTGCGCGCGGACTTCGTCATCGTCGGCTCGGGGCCGAACGGGGCCAGCCCGCATCACGACCCGACCGGCCGGGTGCTGCAGCGCGGCGACGCGGTCGTGGTGGACATCGGCGGCACCATGCCCAGCGGGTACTGCTCCGACTGCACCCGCGTCTACGCGCTCGGCGCCCCGGCCGCCGAGTTCACCGCCTACTACGAGGTACTGCGCGGCGCCCAGGAGGCGGCGTGCGCGGCGGTCCGCCCCGGTGTCACGCGCCGAGGCGGTCGACGCGGCGGCCCGGGCCCCGATCACCGAGGCGGGGTACGGGCCGCAGTTCGTGCACCGGACCGGGCACGGGATCGGGCTGGAGACCCATGAGGACCCGTACATCGTGGCGGGCAACGCCGAGCCGCTCGCGCCCGGCATGGCCTTCTCCGTCGAGCCCGGGATCTACCCGGGCCCGCACGGGGCCCGGATCGAGGACATCGTGGTCTGCACCGAGCAGGGATACGAGCGGCTCAACCACGTCACCCGCGAGCTGGTCGTGGCCGGCGGCTGAGCCCGCAGGCCGGCCGTGCCCCCGGTAGCCGGCCGGGCCTAGGCGTTCGCCGCCTCGCCGGCGGCCACGGCCCCGGCCGCGGCCGGGTGCCCGATGGACAGCGCGCTCACCGGGTCGAAGAACTGCAGGTTCGAGGTGTCCACCGCCAGCTCCGCGGCTGCCCCGGGCGCACCCGGCTGCGTGCCGCCACCCGGGCGGTCCACAGCGACTTGCCTTCGGCGATGACGACCGCGGCGTCCTCATCGTCCCCCGTCGCCCACGATGTCGCTGATCATGTCGTGCCTGACCGGGGCGGCGTCGAGCGAGAAGATCACGTGGATCTCGCTGCCCAGCTCCTCCGTCACGCCGGCCTTGACCGACATCGGGGCCCAGCCGCTGTCGGCGAGGGCCGCGTCCTCGAAGTCCGAGGGGCGGACGCCGAGGATCACCTCGCGGCCGAAGTAGGAGTCGAGGCCCTGCTTGGCGTCGATCAGGGAGGCGGGAAGCGGCAGCCGGTGGCCGGCGAACATGACCGCCGGGCCGTCGTCACGGACGAGCGTCGCCGTGATCATGTTCATCGCGGGCGAGCCGATGAAGCCCGCCACGAACAGGTTCACCGGGGAATCGAACAGGGTCTGCGGGCGTGTCGACCTGCTGGAGCCGTCCTTCGCGCATCACGCACACCCGGTGCCCGAGCGTCATGGCCTCGACCTGGTCATGGGTGACGTAGACGGTGGTGACCCCGAGCCGCTCGTGCAGCTGGGTCAGCGAGGCCCGCATCGACACCCGGAGCTTGGCGTCCAGGTTGGACAGCGGCTCGTCCATGAGGAACGCCTGCGGCTCCCGGACGATGGCGCGGCCCATGGCCACCCGCTGGCGCTGGCCGCCGGACAGCGCGGCGGGCTTGCGCTTGAGGTACTGCTCGAGGCCGAGCATCTTGGCTACCTCGGTCACCCGGCGCTTGATCTCGTCCTTGGGCGTCTTGCGCTGCTGGAGGCCGAAGGCCAGGTTCTGCTCGACCGTCATGTGCGGGTACAGCGCGTAGTTCTGGAACACCATCGCGATGTCCCGGTCCTTGGGCGGCAGGTCGTTCACCACCCGGCCGCCGATGGTGATCGTGCCCGAGCTGATCTCCTCCAGGCCGGCGATCGGACCGCAGAGCGGTGGTCTTCCCGCAGCCCGAGGGCCCGACCAGGACCATGAACTCCCCGTCCCTGATCTCCAGGTTGAGGTTGTCCACCCCCTTGACCCCGCCCGGATAGACCTTGTTCACCTGGTCAAGGAGGATTTCGGCCATGGGCGCTCTCCGTCGTTCTCCGGGGCGCCGCTCCGCTGCGGCGCCGTACCAGGGGATCGCGGGACTGGCGGGGCCGTGGTGGGCACGGTTCCGCCTGGCGCCCGGTTCCCCTTCTGGCGCGCAGCATATCCGGCCTGGCCACCAGGGTTAAGACTGAGTGTCGTCCTGTTACCTGAGCGTAAAGCCCGTTATCAGGCCGTTACGATCAGGGGGGCGGAGGTGGCTGGTGGCGGAATACCGTAATCGGGGTGGAAGACATCGACCTCAAGATCGTCTCGCTGCTGTGCCGGGATGGGCGGATCAGCTTCACCGAGCTGTCCCGGCAGACCGGGCTCTCGGTCTCGGCCACGCACCAGCGGGTCCGCCGGCTGGAGCGGCGCGGGGTGATCAAGGGGTATGCCGCCATGATCGACCCGGCCGGTGCGGGCCTGCCACTGACCGCGTTCATCTCGATCAAGCCGTTCGACCCGGCCGCCCCCGATGACGCCCCGGAACGGCTCGCTCACCTGCCGGGCATCGAGGCCTGCCACAGCGTGGCAGGCGACGAGAACTACATCCTCAAGGTCCGGGTGGCCTCCCCGTCCGCCCTGGAGGACCTGCTCCAGCAGATCCGGGCCTGCGCGGGGGTGTCCACCCGGACCACGATCGTGCTCAGCACGCCCTACGAGAACCGCCCCCCGGACCTGGAGCACGCCGGGGAGGGCATCAGCGGGCCGGACAGCGGCGACCCCGAGGGTTCCGAGCCGGACGCGGAGGGCGTCGGCTGATCAGCTGGCGCCCGCGGCGCCGGGCCGGGCGGCGCCCCCGCTGCGCAGCCCGTCAAGCATCACGCCGAGCAGCCGCTGGGCCTGATCGGAATGGGCGGACGGGTACTCGCAGGCGACGGAGATCGCGTGCGACATCTTCAGCAGGTCCGCCACGTCCACGTCCGGGCGTATCTCGCCGGTCTCCTGGGCCCGGGCCAGCAGCGGGGCGGCGGCCTCGCGCACCATCGCGCTGCAGGAGCTGACCACCTCCGCGTTCTTGCCGCCCAGGGACGACATCATCGAGATGGTCAGGTTCCGCTTGGTCGACGCGAAGGCGACCAGCGACTCCAGCCAGCGCGCCAGTGCCCCGCTGGCCGTGCCGTCACCGCCGCCGCCGGCGTACTCCTGGGCCCGGGCGCACAGCGCCTCGACCTGGCTGCGGTAGACGGCCTCCACCAGCGCCTGCCGGGTGGGGAAGTGCCGGTACAGGGTGCCGATCCCGACCCCGGCCCGGCGGGCTATCTCGTCGAGGGAGGCGTCGTCGGCCCCGTGCTCGGCGAACGCCGCCAGGGCGGCCTCGATCAGCCGCTGCCGGTTGCGCCGCGCATCGGCCCGCATCGCCCCCGCCGGGGGGCTGGTCGCGCTCATCCGCACCACTTCGCCTCAGGAAACAGAAAAAGCCGTTCCGCCTCAAACCGATCGTCTCAGGCATCTGCGCCGCGTGCCCGCCCGCCGCGGGAACGCACAGCAGCTTGCTAAGCGGAGGCTACCTCCGTATAGTAATCGGAGTTGGCCTCCGAATGATCGCAGACTACCTCGCATCACCCCAGGACTCCACTTCCAGGAGACAACTGTGCCCTCTTCCCCGTCCGCGCCACCGTCGGTGGCGCTGCGCCGCCCGGGCCGGTCCCGGCCCCGCGGCCACCCCGGCGTCGCCCTGGTCATCATGCTCTCCGCCCAGCTGATGATCATCCTTGACCTGACCGTGGTCAACATCGCGCTCCCGCACATCCAGTCCGGCCTGCACTTCTCCGCAGCCAGCCTGTCCTGGGTGCTGAACGCCTACACACTCACGTTCGGCGGCCTGCTGCTCCTCGGCGGCCGGGCCGGTGACATCCTGGGCCGGCGCCGCGTGTTCCTGGCCGGCATCGCCCTGTTCACCGCCTCCTCGCTGGCCGGCGGCCTGGCCACCACGGCCGGGTGGCTGCTGGCGGCCCGCGCCCTGCAGGGAGCCGGCGGCGCGCTGGCCTCGCCCGCGGTGCTCGCCCTGGTCGTGGGCAGTTTCCCGGAAGGCCGCGAGCGGACCCGGGCGCTCGGCATCTACTCGGCCGTGGCCATGGGCGGCGCCTCGCTCGGCCTGGTCCTGGGCGGCATCATCACCGAGTGGGCGTCCTGGCGCTGGGTGCTGTTCATCAACGTGCCGGTCGGGCTGGCCGTGATCGCCGTCACCCCGCTGTTCATCACCGAGTCGCCGCGCCAGCCCGGGCGCTTCGACCTGACCGGGGCGCTCACCTCCATCGCCGGGATGACCGCGCTCGTTTACGGGTTCATCCGGGCCGCGTCGGACGGCTGGGCTGACCGCATCACCATGGCCGCGTTCGCGGCGGCCGCGGTGATGCTCGCCGCCTTCCTGCTCACCGAGTCCCGGGCCCGCCAGCCGATCACCCCGCTGCGGCTGTTCGCCAGCCCCGCCCGGGCCGGCTCCTACCTGGCCCGGCTGCTGCTGGTCGCCGGGATGTTCGGGATGTTCTTCTTCCTGACCCAGTTCGTCCAGGACGTCCTCGGGCTGAGCCCGCTGGCGGCCGGGTTCGCGTTCCTGCCCATGACCCTCACCGTGTTCGGGGTGTCCCGGTCGGCGCCCCGGCTGCTGCCCCGCTTCGGCCCGACCCGGCTGATGCTGGCGGGCATGCTGCCGGTGATCGGGGGGATGGCGTGGCTGGCCCAGGTCTCGGGGCAGACCAGCTACCTGGGGGGTGTCCTGGGCCCGATGCTGCTCATCGGCACCGGGATGGGCATCGTGTTCGTCCCGCTCACCATCGTGTCGCTGGCCGGGGTGGCGCCCGCGGATTCCGGCGCGGCCTCCAGCATGGTGAACGTCACGCAGCAGGTCGGCGGGTCACTCGGCCTGGCCATCCTGGTCACCGTGTTCGGAACCGCCTACCGCGACGCCGCCCGGCGGCTGGCTCCCGGCGTCAGCCACGCCAGCGCCGCCCGCCAGCTCCTTATTCACGGAATGTCCGCGGCGTTCACGGTCGCCGCCATCTTCGACGTGTGCGTGCTGCTGGTGATCCTGGCGACCAGCCGGGCCAGGCCCGCGCCCCAGGCTCAGGCCGAGGGCCGCCCGCTGGCCGGGACCAGGCCGGTCAGCACGCCACGGTGACCGGGCGGACACCGATCCCGGCCGGGAACGCCGCGCCCGCGGGCACGATCGCGGCGGTCCCGCCGTGCCGGCGGGCCGCGTCGGGCAGCGCATCCGCAGCGGCGGCCACCACCGTCGCACCCTGGAGCAGGGCCAGGTCGAGAAGCACCGTGTACTCGCGGGCACAGCCATCCGGCGGCGCGGCCAGCACCACATCGTGCGCGGTCACCGGCGCGGGAGCGGCCAGCCGGCGCAGCTCCAGGGCGAGCTGGGCGTGGGTCACCGGAGCCGGCCCGAGCCCGCCCCCCGGCCGGGGGGCGTACGGCACCAGGCCCGGGTCCGCCGGCCCGGCGGCCACGGGCGGCCGCAGCCCCCGGGACAGGAGCGACCAGAACGGCACGGTGCCCGGTGCCTCGTCAAACGAGATGACCTGCCGGACCCGGGAGTCATCTGCCGCGCTCAGCGCCGCGGGCACCAGCGGGTCCGCCGTGACCAGCAGCCGGGCGCCGCAGTCGGTGAGCTGGCTGGCCATCATGGCTATCGTGCTGGCCGCGCCGACCGGGGACGGCACCCCGCCGGCCGCCCGGATCGCGTGCACGGCCAGCACGTAGCTCACCGCGTCAGGGACATACACCCCGACAACGTCCTGGGGGCGCAGCCCGCGCCAGGCCAGCCCGGCCGCCGCGGTCTGCAGCACGACCGCCAGGTCGGCGTGGCTGAGGGTTCCCCCCGGCCACTGCGCCGTCCCGCCCACCAGGGCGGGATGGCGCCCCCGCGCCGACGACAGCCCAACCAGCAGCTGGGTCACGGTCGTGTGAGGGGCCGGCATGTCCGTCAGCGTCATACGTGCCCTTCTCCCAGGCTCCTCCGGCCATCCCCCTCCTGACGGCCGGAGGAGCCTTGGCTCCGCATCCGGCAGCCCGGCCGGGCCTCGTGCGGGCCCCCCCTGACCGCACGAGACTCACCGGAACTCTGCGGATGACCTTACGGATGCACAGGCCGGGCCCACATGCGCCGAAGTATGCAGTGCCGTGTGTATTTCGCCGCGGGGGCGGGCGGGCCAGTATGTAGGCCCGGGTTGGTCAGGCGTCCGGGCCAGCCTGGCCGGGCGACCCACGCCGCGATCCGCGCGCGGGAGCTGAAGCCCAGCTTGGTCAGCATGTTGGCCACATGCCGGGCCACCGTGGCCTGGCTGATCACCAGCTCCCCGGCGATGGCCCGGTTGCTCAGCCCCCGGGCGATCAGCGCGGCGATCTCCCGCTCCCGCGGGGTCAGCGTGGACGGCACCGCCGCGGCGCCGGCCCCGCCGCCGGGGGACCCCGGGGGGGCTGCGGGCGGGCGGGGCTGGCTGTCATCCCCGGGGCCGGGCGGCCAGCCGGCCCGGGCGCGGCGCCGTTGGCCCCGGGGATCCCGCCTGCCGGGATGCCGATCGCGTACCGGACCGCCTCATCCGCGCCCATCGCCCGCCCCTCCTCCAGGAGGGCGGCCGCGCGCAGGTCACCGAGGGAGCGGCGGGCCGGGCCGAGCAGGTCCTCAAGCCGCGCGCCGGCCCCGGCCGAGGGCGGGTGCCCCGCCGCGGAGCGCAGTTCCAGCGCCACCCCGGCGAGCCGGGCGGCCCGCACCGCCTCCCCGGACCGGGCTTCCAGGGCCGCGAACGCTTCCAGCCCCCTGGCGACCGGGAGGCGCTGGCCGGTGGCCAGGCTCAGCGTCAGGCTCTCGGTCAGGCTGGACCGGCACAAGGAGAGGTCGCCCTGGATGAGGGCGACGGAGGCAATGCCCGCCAGGCACCGCGCGATCTCGGGCCGGGCGTCGATCTCCTGGTACAGGCTCAGCGCCGCCTGGTAGCGGCTGATGGCGGCCTGGTAGTCGCCGCGGGCCCGGGCCACCCCGCCCAGCCCGTAGCTGACCTGGGCCACCCCCCAGCCGTTGTTGTCGCGGAGCACGTCCAGGGCGGCCTCGTACAGGCGCTGGGCCTCGCGCAGGCTGCCCAGCCGGGCCATGCCCGCCGCCTTGATGCCCAGGGCCAGGCCTTCCTCCCAGTCGTTGCCGAGCTTGTGCGCGGTATCCACCGCCTCGTCGACCCGGGAGACCGCCTCGGCCAGGTTGCCTGCGCGCAGGCTGGCCACCGCGAGCAGCCGGAGTGCGCCCGCCTCGTGCGGGTCACCCGCCTCCCGGCACAAAGCCAGGCCCTCCTGGGCGCACCGCTCGACGGTGGGGTAGTCCTGCTGCTCGAAGGCGAGGTCGCCGCGGAAGACCAGGGCCGGCCCGCGTACCTCCGGGGCCACGCCCGCCGCGCTGACCAGGAAATGGTCGAACCAGTCCGCGCCCTCGGTGACGTCCCCATGGGTCACCCAGGGATTACGCATCGCGCCGCACATGCGCAGTCCCTCGGCGGTGTCGCCGCGGCGCAGCGACGTGACCAGCGCGAGCCGGTAGTTGGCCAGGTCCGCGGTGATCGACCGGTACAGGGCCACCCGCTCCGGCCAGGAGGGCGCCCCCCGGACGAAGGCCAGGGACACGACGTACTCGCCGTAGCGGAGCAGGTAGTCGCGGTGGCGCAGCCGGAGCGCGTCCTCCTCGCCCGAGGCGGCGAGCCGGCTGGCCGCGTACTCCTTGATCGTGTCCAGCAGCCGGTAGCGCGACTCGCCGCGCAGCTCGTGGTCGAAGGTGACCAGTGACTTGTCGATCAGCGCGGCCATCAGGTCCAGCACCCGGCCGGCCGGGATCTGCCCGTCGGCGCAGACCTGCTCGGCCATGTCCAGGTTCCAGCCCGCGAACACCGACAGCCGGCGCAGCAGGATCTGCTCCGGCTCGGACAGCAGCTCGTAACTCCAGTCCACCGCGGCGCGCAGGGTCTGCTGCCGCGGCGGGGCGGTCCGGTCGCCTGAGGCCAGCAGCCGGAAGCGGTCATCGAGCCGGCTGGCGATCTGCTCCACCGACAGCGCGCGGACCCTCGCCGCGGCCAGCTCGATGGCCAGCGGCATGCCATCCAGGGTCAGGCACAGCCGGGCCACGGCCTCGGCGTTGTCGCTGCCGAGCGCGAAACCCGACCGGGCGGCCGACGCCCGCTCGGCGAACAGCTGCAGCGCCTCGTGCCGGGCCAGGTCGCCCAGGGACTCCGGATCGAGGCCGGCCGGCACGGACAGCGGCGGGACCCGCCACACCGTCTCGCCGCGCACCCGCAGGGGCTCACGGCTGGTCGCGACCACCCGCACCGAGGGGCAGGCGGCCAGCAGCTGCTGCACCAGCTCGGCGCACCCGTCCACGATGTGCTCGCAGGTGTCCAGGACGATCAGCAGCTGCCGGGCCCGCAAGGCCTCGGCGAGGGTCGCCATCAGGGGCCGGTCCTGCTCCTCGCGGATCCCGAACGTGGCCGCGACCCGCCGCGGCAGCAGCTCCGCGTCGGCCGTGTCGGCCAGTTCCACCAGCCAGGCACCGTCGGGGAACTCCGGGACCACATCGCAGGCCAGCCGGACGGCGAGGCGCGTCTTCCCGATGCCGCCGGGGCCGCACAGGGTCAGGGCACGGACATCACTGAGCAAGAGCGCGAGCTCGCTCAGGTCGCGCTCCCTGCCGATGAAGCTGTTCGGCTCCGCGGGAAGGTTGCCCGGTGCAGGGGGGGCTACGGACGTCATGGCATCGAGGACCGTCTGGTTGATGGCGGGGCCAGTGCCCTACGGGATGGTTCTTTCATTCGCAGACGAGTACGGGAACGCTGGCGGTGTAGCGCAGCCGCCCGAAATACATCAGTTTGACCATTGTCCACCACTGCATGCCGCGCCGGGTAGTAATCGGTACCCCGACATGATAACGGAGAGTTACCTCGTTTCCGGGAGGGACGGAAAAACCGCGCGTCCAGGGATGCACCGCCGCCCAGCTGCCGTACGGCGAGATCAGCTGCGCCTCGCCCCGGACCGGCGAGGCGGCCCGGTTGGCCAGCCGGACCGCGAGCTCGGCAGCCGTCCCGGGCCGGACCCGGACAGAGGGTGTCAGCACGGTGACGTCCACCTCGGCCGCGATGGCCTGCGCGGCGGCCTCCAGGGCAGGCAGCAGGGCGTCCAGGGGCAGGCCCGGGGCGGGAGCCGGCGGCCCGCCCAGCATCACGGCCGTGGCGTCCTCCAGGACCTGGCCCAGCGGGTCGCGGATCCGGGCGGCGAGGAAGTAGTGCCCGGCGGCCGCACCCGGCGTGCCGCGCACGGCCAGGTCCCAGTGCGCGTGGCCGAGCGGGGGAAGGTCATAGCGCAGCGGGCCGGCCGGCGCAGCCGCCAGCCCGGGCGGGACGTCGAGCTCCACGACTCCCGCGGCCGGCTCCGGCCCGCAGGCCACGGTCAGCCGTACCGTGGCCCCGGCGGGGCCGCCGGCCCGGCGGGGAGAGCCACCCGGCCGGGAGACAGGTGCACCGCGACGGGCAGATTGCCGGCCGGGGCCGGTCCCTTGCCGTGCAGCCAGTAGCGGGTGAAGACGGGCTGCGCGGGCTCCGGGGGGGCGGGGGGAGCCGCCGCCGCGGCGGATCCGGGTTCCCCCGCGGCGGATCCGGATCCTGCCGGGAGGGCCGGCACGGAGAGCCCGAGCGTCACGGTCCCGGCGGGCGGCACCGCGACCGCGGCCTGGCCTGGCGGCCCGGGCCGCACGGACACGGCCGCGGCCCGGTCCCCTTCCCCGCCGCCTCCGCGCGTGCCCCGCTCCGGCGTGCCCCGCTCCGGCGTCCTCGACCAGGCTGATGCCCTGGGCCGCGGTGACCGGGGTGAACAGGCTGAGCCGGGCCGCGGTCGCGGCCCGGCCGCCCAGATCACGCAGCCGGGCCGTGATCCCGTCCTCCCGGCGCGGCGGCCCGGCCCGGCCGGCGGCGAGCGGGTTCCCGCGCGGCTTCAGGGCGGACACCATCACCGGCAGGCCGGCGGAGCACAGGCTGGCCACCGCGGCGTGCGGGCCCGGGTGCAGGCCCGTCTCGCAGGCCAGCAGGTCATGGTTGTAGTCCTGCCCGGCCACGCCGAAGCCCGCGTCCCGCCAGTCCCCGGCCCCCGCGGCGAGCGCGTACTCGAACGTGTGGCTCCAGTGCTGCCAGGCGAAGCTGCTCCCGTCCGGCGCGGCCCGCTTCTCGCCGTCGATCCACACCCCCGACGGCCACGCGCTGCACGAGCGCATCAGCGCGATGTGCAGCGTGCCATCCGGCGAGACCAGGCTGCCCGGCGTGCCCCGGTTCAGCAGCGCCACCGAGCGCGGCGCGAGCGCCGGGCCGCTCCCGCCCGGCGCGCTGCCCGCGCCCGGCAGCGGGCTGACCTCGATCACGGAATCGGCCAGGTCGGCGGTCACCGCGGCGGCTGCCGCGGCCAGGTCCGGGCCGGCCACGACCAGCACCGGCAGGTCCCGCAGCCCCCGGACGTCAGCACCGGGTGCGAAGGCCGCCGCGCGGGTCTGCGAGGCCGGGATCCACAGCCGGGCGCTGCCGCCGCCGGCCAGCAGCCGGCTGAGCTCGCCGGCCGCGGCGGGCCCGGCCGCGTCCAGGAGCCGGGCGGTCCACGGGTTCTGGTCCGGGCCGCCCACCGCGATCCGCACGTCCGGCAGGTTGGAGTCCAGGTCGATCGAGCCGTAGCGAGGCCCGTCCGGCCACGAGCAGGTGGCGGTGACCCCCTGCCCCGCGAGGGCCGCCACCAGGTCACGCAGGGCCACGGACAGGCCGTTGCGGGAAAAAGCAGGGTGCTGCGGGGCCGGGAGAGCCGGGAGGATGACCTCAGCCACCCCCAGCGCGTGCTCCTGCCGCCCGCCGCCCGGTTCGTGCCAGCCGGCCCGCGCCGTGGAGCCCAGCCCGAACCATTCGTGCGCCGGGTTGTCCAGCGTGAACGGGTGCTCCGCGACATCCGCCACCGCGCTGCCGAACGAGCGCCCCACGACCGCGGTCGCGCCCTGGTAGAGGGGCAGGCCGCCGGGCACGCCCGCGGGGAAGCGCACCCGCAGCAGCCGGTCCTGCCCGATCGAGCCGTCCACGTGGGTGCGGAACTCGACCCGCTCCGCCCCGTCCCACAGCAGGGTTTCCTGGGTGACCCGCAGGCCGCCCAGGGTCAGCTCGGCGAGCAGCCGGGATCCCAGCGGGCAGCGCTGCGCGGTGACCTTGGCGCTGGCGGCGCCCGAGCCGGTGCCCGGCCCCTTGGGGGACAGCAGCCACGGGCCCTCACCCCAGCGCGGGTGCAGGCCGTACTCCTCCTGCAGCAGCAGCTCGTTGCCGCCCGGCAGGTCCGCCCCGGCCCCCTCGGCGATCAGCCCCGCGCCGGTCCGCTTGTCCACGACCCGGGTCAGCGTGCCGCCGCGGGCCGGGTCGGCCTCGACGAGGAAGGTCTCGTTCTCGATCACCGTGCCGGGATGCGGATCCCAGCCCCCCCGGCCCGGCCCGGCCCCGGGCGCCGGGGTGACCCAGTAGGTCCGGTAGCCCAGCGCGGGCACGTCCGCCGCCCGGAACGCGAGCGTGACCGCGGCGAGCGTGCCGTCCGGGTGCCGCCGGGCCGCCTCGGCCAGGAACGGCACCTCGCCGGAGCCATCACGCAGGGTGATCCAGCCGGGGCCGGGGGCGGGGAACTGCAGATCGGAGCGGACCAGGCCGGACCGGTCCCAGGACAGCGTGTTGAACACGGCGAGGGCGCGCGCGCCGGCACCGGGGCTGCCGGCCGTCCCGGCGCCCGCCTGCCCGGCCGCGCCGCCGGCCTCGCCGGTGCTCCCGGGCGGCCTGGTGTCGGCCAGGCCGGCCAGGTAAGCCGCCGCCTCGCGGCGCGCCTCGTCGCCGCGCTGCCAGGCCTCCCGCCACCCGCCCAGCAGGTCCAGGTAGACCTGGTCCGACTCGGTCCCGGTGATCGCGTCGTGATGCGCGCCGAAGACGAGCTGGCGCCACGCCTTGTCCAGCGACTCCGCCGGGTACGCCGCCCCGGCCAGCCAGGCCAGCGTGGCCAGCCGCTCGCCCTCGCCGACCGCGATCTCCGCCGCGCGCTGGCCCTGCTTGGTGTCGATGTAGGAGACGTCCTTGCCCGGGTAGACCGGGTTCATGTCCCGGGTCTGCGGGACCAGCCACACCTCCCGCGCGGCGGCGTCCTGGCGGACCGCGGCGAAGAACTCGCGGGGCACCGCGGTCACGAACCGCGGCCAGACATACCGGGCGTTCCAGTCCCGGTGGATCGCGGTCACCCAGCGGCTCGGGATGACGTGGTCGGCCCCCACCGGCAGCAGCACGTTCCGGGTCGCGGCGACCGGGGCGAGCTGACGGAACTGGGCCAGGGCCTCTTCCTCGGCCGCGGCCAGGTCGGCCGCGCGGTGGGTGGCCCAGCCGGCCCCGTAGTGGTTGGGCATGTAGCTGGTGAGCAGGCCCCGGCCGTCGGGGGAGACCCACTCGAACTCGCTGCGCATCTGCATCCGGGTGTTGTCCCCGACCGTGCGCTGCGGCCCCCACTGGTGGTACGGGCCCCCGGGCCCAGGACGACTCGGCCAGCCCGGCCGCGGCCATCAGCCCGGGGTAGCCCGGATCGAGGCCGAACGCGTCCAGCATCCACGCGGTGCGCGGGTCGCCGCCCGGCCACGTCCCGCTGGTAGACCGAGGCCGTAGACCGCGTTCCGGATCGTCGAACTCGGCGCCGGTCAGGTTGGTGTTCGGCTCGTTGTAGTTGCCGCCCACGATCTCGACCCGGCCCTCGGCCAGGAACCGGCGCAGGTCAGCGCGGTCTTCCGGGTGGGTGTCCAGGTAGGGCTTGAGGTAGTCGATCTCGGCCAGCACGAACTTGTAGTCCGGGTCGCGGCGGGCCTCGGCCAGGTGCAGCGCCACCAGCTCGAACGCGGTGCGCACCTCGGGCAGGGTGCCGTCCTCGCCGGGCAGCAGCAGCCGGGACTCGGTGAACTCGCCCTGGGTATCCCACCAGACCGGGTCGTAGTGGAAATGGCTGACCATCCACATGGTCCAGCCGGTCTCGGCCACCCTGATCGTGGCCGCCTGCTCGGCCCGCCCGCCGGGGAACTCAGCGATCGCCGTGACCTGGCGGGGGCTGCCGGGGGTCGCTGGCGCGGCGATGTCCACGCCCACCTCGGCCACCTGCCCCGCCCCCGGCTGGGCCAGGTCCAGCCGCACCGGGACCGGCGTGCTCACCCCCGGCCCCTCGACCCGGACCGTGACCGGCGTGCTGGCCGGGGCGCGATCCGGCGGGCGGCCGTCCTCGCACCGTGACCCGGACGATCTGCAGCGGGTGCGCCGCGTGCCGCCGAACAGGTCCGTGCCCGCCACGCTGGTGATACGCATGGCCTTATCGTGACATGCGGGCAGCAACCCGGCACCGGCGCGGCGGCCCGTGCGGTAGCGCGCCGGTAACCCCGATGTCCCAGCGGCAGGCAATCGTCTGCATTGGTGGATACCATGCAGGTCTGACGGTCGCCGGCGCGCGGGTACCAGGGTAAAAGGTCCCTGCCGCCGGACGGCGGGGGCGCGGGGACCGACGGGGCACGCCCGGAGGGCGCGCGCAGAGCGGAAGCGGGGTGGCTGCCAGTGGCTGATCCGCCGGTGACCTTGAAGGATGTCGCCGCGCGGGCGCGGGTGCACCCCGCCACCGCATCCCGGGCGCTGAACCCGGAGACCCGGCTGCTGGTCCGCGAGGACACCGCCCAGCGGGTACTCGAGGCGGCGGCCGCTCTCGGGTACCGCCCGAACACCGTGGCGCGCAGCCTGCGCACCCGCCGCTCGCACAGCGTCGGGGTGCTCATCCCGGACCTGAACAACCCGCTGTTCCCGCCCATCGTGCGCGGGATCGAGGACCGGCTCGCGGCCGCGGGCTACGTGGCGCTGATCGGGAACACCGACGGGGACGCCGACCGGGAGCGGATGCTCTTCGAGCAGATGCGCGCCCGGCACGTCGATGGGCTGGTGCTGGCCACCATCCACCTCGGGGACCCGCTGCTCGCCGAGTCGGCCCGCGCGGACCTGCCGGTCGTGCTGATGAACCGGCTGGCCCATGACTACAGCCTGCCGTCGGTCTCGGTGGACAACGAGCGCGGCGTCCGCATGGCCGTGGCCCACCTGGCCGGGCTCGGGCACACCCGGATCGCGCACATCGCCGGCCCGCAGGAGGTCTCGACCGGCCTGGCCCGGTACCGCGGTTTCGTCGCGGCCATGGAGGCGCACGGCCTGGCGCCCGATCCCCGGCTGATCGTGCACGCCAAGTCGTTCTCGATCGACGAGGGCATGCGCTGCACCCAGATCCTGATGCAGCGCGATGCGGGCTGCACCGCGGTGGCGGCGGGCAACGACATGCTCGCGGTCGGCTGCTACGCGGCCCTGGACGAGTCGGGCCTGTCGTGCCCCGAGGACCTGTCCGTGGTCGGCTTCAACGACATGCCGTTCATCGACCGGCTGCGGCCGCCGCTGACCACGATCCGCTTCCCGCACTATCAGGTGGGCACCGAGGCGGCCCAGCTGCTGCTCGAACGGATCGCCGGGCACACCGGGCCGGTCAAGGTGCTGTTCCTGGCCCCGGAGCTGGTCGTGCGCGGCTCGACCAGCCCGCCGGCCCCGCGCCTGGCGCCGCGCCGCAGCCGCCCGGGCCGGACCGCTGAGCCCCCTGCGGGGCACCCCGGGCCGTCCCGGGGACGCCGCGGCCCGCCCGCCGGATATCTAGGGCCCGGAATTCTCCGGTATAGAACTGATCATGCCGGTTGACAGCGGCCTCGCTCCTGGGTCAGGCTGCGTGCAAACGATTGTTAATGCAGGGGGTGACCTGATGGCAGGGCACGGTAACGAGCTCCGGCTGGGCTGGCTGGGTACCGGGCGGATGGGCTTCATGCTGGTCCGCCGCCTGCTCGAGGCCGGCTGTGACGTTGCCGTCTACAACCGGACCCGGGCCAAGGCCGAGCCGCTCGCCGAGCTCGGAGCCAAGATCGTCAGCTCGCCCGCGGAACTGAGCCGCCGCGACATCGTGTTCGCCACGGTGGGCACGCCGCAGGACCTGATCGACGCGGTCCTCGGCGAGGACGGCCTGGCCACGGGGGAGTCGGTGCCCGCCATCCTCGTGGACTGCTCGACGATCTCGGCGGACGTCTCCATGCAGATCCGCGAGCAGCTCGCCGCCCGCGGCACCGAGCTGCTGGCCGCGCCGGTCATGGGAAACCCGAAGGTGGCCAGTGTGGGCAAGCTCACGCTGGCGGTGTCGGGGCCGCGGGGCGCTTTCGACGCCGCCCGGCCCTACCTGGACCTGCTCGGCGCCGGGGCCACCTATGTCGGCGACGGGGAACTGGCCAGGACCGTAAAGCTCTGCCATAACTTGTTCCTCGGCGTCGTCAGCCAGTCCCTGGCGGAAGTGACGATCCTGGCCCAGAAGAGTGGCGTCAGCCGCACCGCGTTCCTGACCTGCCTCAATAAAAGCGTGATGGGTTCGCAGTTCACTCGTTACAAGTCGCCGGCTTTCGTGAACCTGGACTTTCATCCGACGTTTACGGCCACCCTGCTGCGCAAAGACTTTGACCTCGGCCTGGCTGCCGCCAGGGAACATGAGGTCCCGATGCCGGTCGCCTCCCTCGTGCACCAGATCGTGCAGGCCCTTATCGGCAACGGTTACGGCGAGCAGGATTTCGCGGCCCTTGTTGAGCTGGAGGCTCAGTCGGCAGGCCTCGAGCTGGAGAGTGAGAATTCCGATATCTCGGACGGGCTGGACCAAGCCGACGCGAAGGGGGGCAATGCAGTACCGTGAGCGACTGTCCCCGGCCAGCCCCAATGCAAGCCATCCGACCCCCTCGCGGATGCGCCTCCTAGCGCGGGCTGGCTGGCTTATCCACAGGAGATTCCTGAACTGGAAGGAGGACCGGATGAAACCTCACCGCACCCGGTTCTTGTCTCTCACCGCCGCCGCCGCCGCGGCGGCGCATGGTCCTCGCCGCATGCAGCAGCAGCGGCGGCGGAAGCGGCTCAAGCAGCAATGGCAAGTCACCGATCCTGATCGGCACGTCCCTGTCACTGACGGGTGACTTCTCCGCGGACGGCCAGGCTTTCAAGCGCGGTTACGAGCTCTGGGCCAGCGAGGTGAACAGCCACGGCGGCCTGCTCGGCCGGCAGGTCAAGATGGTGTTCCTGAATGACTCCAGCGACCCGACCACGGTGGCGACGAACTACACCAAGCTCATCGCCCAGCAGCACGTGGCCCTGGTTTTCGGCCCGTTCTCGACGCTGCTGACCGTGCCTGCCGCCAAGGTGGCCGCCCGGTACGGCTACGCGTTCCCGGAGGGGGCGGGCGGCGGGCCCTCCGTGTACCGCTGAACCTGCCGAACGTGTTCAACCCGAGCCCGCCGATCGCGGACCAGCTGGTTCCGTTCGCCGACTGGGTGGCCTCGCTGCCCGCCAGCGAGCGGCCGAAGACGGCGGCCTACCCGATGGTGAACGACCCGTTCGCCGACCCGATGACGCAGACCGCGCAGGCCATCTTGGAGAAGGCCGGCGTGAAGACGGTCTACTCGAAGATCTACCCGGCTGAGAACCCTGACTACAAGGCGGGTGCCGACGCGGTGGCCGCGACCGGCGCGCAGATGGTCGTGCTCGGCGCGGTGGACGTGCCTACCTCGGCGGCCTTCATCCAGGCCTTCGAGCAGCAGCACTACAACCCGAAGATCTTCGTGGCCACCTCCGGCCCGGACCAGGGCGCCGCCTTCACCAAGGCGATCGGCGGCGCGGCCAACGCCACCGGGATCATGGTTCCCGGGGGCTGGTACGGCGGGATCAAGAACCCGCTGAGCGAGGCCATGGTCAAGGCGTATATCGCCCAGTACGGCGGCACCGCCGCGGACATCAACGCGGACGTGGCCGAGGCTTACTCGGTCGGCGAGATCACCGCGTCCGCGGTCACCGCGACCAAGGGCACGGACAACAAGAAGATCACCACCTACCTGCACAGCGGCGTCACGCTGCAGACCGTGCAGGGGCCGGTGAAGTTCGACAGCTCGGGCGAGAACACCGTCGCGCAGAAATTCATCTTCCAGTGGCAGAAGGGCGGGGCCTTCAACCTGGTGCTGCCGACCAGCGCGGAAGGCGCGGTGGCCATCGTCAACCCGAAGCCCAACTGGTCCAGCTGACCACGGCGCCGGGAGTGGTTTAGCACGGCCAATGCGGTGCGCGGAGCAGCACGGGCGGCCGGGCCTGGGATCGGGGCAAAGTGGGTTATCCCCGGTCAGTTAAGGCATACGGTGCCAGTGCGCTCCGCGCACCGGGGCACGCCGGGTGCTACCGCGCGGACGCAGGAAAGGAGAAGCTTGATGAGGCGCCCCCACCGCGCCGGGCTCGTGCCGCTCACCGCCGCTAGCGCGGTGACCGCTCTGGCCCTTGCCGCCTGCGGTAGTACCGCGGCCAGCACCACGTCCAGCATCAGCTCGGCCAAGCCGATCACGGTCGGTGTCTCGCTCCCGCTCACCGGCGACTTCGCGGCGGACGGCCAGGCCACCAGGAACGGCTACGAGCTGTGGGCCAGCGACGTGAACACCAACGGCGGTCTGCTCGGCCGCCCCGTCCGCCTGAAGATCATGAACGACAACAGCAACGAGAACCTGGTCGTCAGCCAGTACACCCAGCTGATCACGCGGGACCACGTGGACCTGACGCTGGCCCCGTTCTCCACCCTGCTGACCGCCGACGCCCTGAAGCCGACCAGTAAGTACGACTACGCGCTGCCGGCCGGCTCGGCCACCGGCGGCCTGGTGTTCGGCAAGACCGGCGGCCCGACGTACCGCAACCTGTTCAGCGTCAGCGTGCCCGCCGCGAACGTGATGGTGCCGTTCGCCAACTGGGCGGTCACGCTCCCGGCTGGCGACCGGCAGACCGCGGCCTACCCGATGGTGGACGACCCGTTCGCCGACCCGCCCGTGCAGACCACCCAGGCTTTCCTGCAGAACCACGGCGTCCAGACGGTCTACAGCCGCGTCGTCGAGCCGCCGCAGATCCAGGCCGAGGCGAACGCGGTGGTGCACCAGCACCCCGACATCGTGGTCATCGGCTCGGTCGACCTGCCCAGCCTGATGGTCTTCGTGCACACCTTCCAGAAGGCGAACTACACGCCCAAGATCATGATCGCCGCGTCCGGGCCGGACCAGGGCCAGGCGTTCCTGAACAAGCTCAACCCGATCAACGCCACCGGCATCATGGTCCCGGACGCCTGGTCCGGCCAGTCGGCCAACGCGCTGAGCCACGTGATGGTGGAGAACTACATCGCCAAGTTCGGCGGCACATCCTCCGACATCAACGCCGACGTCGCGGAGGCGTACTCGGCCGGCGAGGTCCTGGCCGACGCGGTCGCCGCGACCAAGGGCACAGACAACGCCAAGATCATCAATTACCTGCACAGCCTGCCCCGGCCGCTGCAGACCGTGCAGGGCGGCGTGCAGTTCACGCCGATCGGCCAGAACACCGCGCAGACCGGCTTCATCTACCAGTGGCAGAGCGGCGGCTCCTTCAACCAGGTCCTGCCCGTGGGCAGGCCCGGGTCGGTGCCGATCGTGGCCACCAAGCCGCCCTGGGCGACAGGCGGCTGACCTGACGGGCCCGCCGGGTACGCGGCCCGCCTCCACCACCAGTTAGCAGGACGAAGGGCATGAAGCGGAGATGGGACGCGAACTCACCGAGGCGATAGTCGATGGCATCCTCGGCGGCAGTGTCTACGCACTGATGGCGGTCGGGCTGACGCTGATCTTCGGCGTCCTGGACATCATCAACATCGCCCAGGGCATCCTGGTCGTGCTGGGCGCCTACCTCAGCTACGTGCTCTCCGTCCACCTGCACATCGACCTGTTCGTGGGCCTGCTGGTGACCGTCCCCGCGATGTTCCTTCTCGGGGTCGCGATCCAGTGGGCCTTCATCAGGCCGCTGCGCGGCCGCGAACGGACCTCGATGTCGCTGCTGGCCACCTACGCGGTGGCGATCATCATCGAGGGAATCCTGTATATCGTCTTCGGCTCGAACTTCGTGAACCTGAACGCCTCCTACGTCACGTCGGGCCCGGAGATCTTCGGGTTCTACCTCGACTACATCTACATCTACGGTTTCCTGATGGCCCTGCTGTTCGTGCTGGGGATCTACTACACCCTGTACCGGACCCAGTTCGGCCGGACCATCCGGGCCACCATGCAGGACCAGACCGCGGCCCGGATCGTGGGCATCAACGTGAACCGGGTGCAGGCGCTCACGTTCGGGATCGGGGTGGGCGTCACCGCCGCGGGCGGGATGGTCTTCGGCGCCACCGGCGGCGGCTTCAACCCCAATACCGGGTATGACCTGATCTCCCGGCTGCTCGCGATCATCATCCTGGGCGGCCTGGGCAGCATCGGCGGGGCCATGGTCGCGGCGATCTTCATGATCACCCTGGAAGGGGTGGTCGACGTGATCTGGTCACCAAGCTGGTCGGTGGTGGTGTTCTACGGCGCCCTCGTGCTCGTGCTGGCTTTCCGCCCGCAGGGCCTGTTCGGCCGCAAGGCAGCGAGGGCCCAGTGAACCCGGCTCCCCTAATGGAGGCACAGCGGACCAGGGCCCGAGGGAGGGAACGATGAGCCAGGACACGGTGCAGGCGGGACCGGCCCAGCCGGGCGGCACGGTCGCAGGCCCGGCACGCCGGGACCGCCAGGCGCACCGTCGCCAAGCTGGGCGGCCTCGCGATCCTGCTGGTGATCGCGGCGATCTTCCCGCTCGTCATCACCAACGCGCTGTACACCCAGTTCGCCGTGAACACCATGATCTACGTGGGCGCGGTGGCGGCCTGGAACCTGTTCTCCGGCTACTCCGGCTATCTCTCGCTGGGCACCGCGGTGTTCTTCGGCTCCGGCGCCTACACCGTCGGCCTGCTGGCTACCCACTGGAAGCTCCCCGGCGGGGACATCTTCCTGCTGCTGCCGCTGGGCGGGCTGGTCGCCGCGCTGATCGCGGTGCCGCTCGGGCTGGTCGCGCTGCGGGTCCGCCGGCACACGTTCGTCGTGATCACGATTGCCTTCTTCTTCATCTTCCAGCTGCTGGCGTTCAACCTCAGCTTCACCGGCGGGAACCAGGGCGTGAGCTCGCCCTTCTACCTGTGGTCCGCGTCCACCTACAACAACCCCTTCTACTACGTCGGTCTGGTCATAGCGGTGGCCACCATCGCGGCGTCCTGGCTCATCCGGAACTCGCGGTTCGGCCTCCAGCTCCTGGCTATCCGGGATGACGAGGACCGGGCCCGCGGGCTCGGCGTGCGGACCATGCGGGTCAAGCTCACCGCGTTCGCCATCTCGGGCGGGATCGTCGGCATGATCGGCGGACTGTGGTGGTACTTCATCGGCCAGGCGCTGCCCGAGACCGCGTTCAACCCCTTGTTCGACCTGACCGTGGCGCTGATGGCCTTCCTGGGCGGGTTCGGCACCCTGGCCGGCCCGGTGCTCGGCGCGCTGATCCTGGAGCCGCTCCAGCAGTGGATCGGGATCACCTTCACCAACGGCTACACCAGCGACATCGTGCTCGGCGTGCTGTTCCTGGCCGTCATCTTGTTCCTGCCGCGCGGGATCGTGCCCACCGGGGCCGAGTTCGTCACGAAGTGGCGCGTCATCCGGGAGCGGCGGCGTGAGCCCGCCCCGGGCGGATCGCCAGGCGGCTCGGCCCCGCCGGGGAGTCCCGCGGTGAGCCGCGCCGGCCCGGCTGCGCCGGGCGCCGGCGCCCCGGGCACGGGCGCGCCGAGCACGGGCGGTGCGCGATGACCGCGCTGCTGCGCACCGAGGCGGTCAGCAAGTCCTTCGGCGGCGTCCAGGCCCTGGGCGGGGCCACGATCGAGGTCGAGAAGGGCAGCATCGCCGGGCTGATCGGGCCGAACGGCTCAGGCAAGACGACGCTGTTCAACGTGATCACCGGCTACGAGACGGTGGACGAGGGCGAGGTCTACCTGGGCGACCAGCGGATCACCAACGCGGCGCCCGACAAGGTGTTCTCGGCCGGCATCGGCCGCACCTTCCAGCTGACCCGGGTGTTCTCCCGGCTCACCGTCATGGAGAACATGATCGTGGCGGCGCAGCACGTTGAGGGGCGCCAGGGGTGGCTGCGTAATCCGCTGGCCCGGGCCGGTGGCCCGGCCACCCGGCGCCGGGCCCTGGAGCTGCTGGAGTTCACCGGCATCGCCGGGCACGCCGGCGCGCTGGCCGAGACGCTGTCCTACGGCCAGCGCAAGCTGCTGGAGCTGTCGTATGTGCTCATGGCGGACCCGGCCATCGTGCTGCTCGACGAGCCCGCCGGCGGGGTGAACCTGACCCTGATCAGGACGATCGCGGACCGGATCCGGGAGCTGAACCGGCAGGGCACCACGTTCCTCATCGTGGAGCACAACATGGACTTCGTGATGGGACTGTGCGACCGGGTCACGGTCCTGGACTACGGCGCCACGGTCGTCAGCGGGCCGCCGGACGTGATCCGGACCGACCCGCGGGTTCTCGACGCCTACCTGGGCACTGCGGAGGATGACGATGACATCGCGGCCGGCTGAGCACGTGAGCACCGGTGCGCCCGCGCTCGAGATCCAGGACGTGGTGGCCGGGTACGGCGGCGGCGACGTCCTGCACGGCGTGACCATGGCTGTCTACGAGGGTGGCATCACCTGCGTGGTGGGGCCGAACGGGGCGGGCAAGTCGACCCTGCTCGGGACGATCAGCGGCCTGCTCAACCCGCGCCTGGGCCAGGTGAGCCTGCGTGGGGAGCGGCTGTCGGGGAAGTCTCCCCGCCAGGTGCTGGACATGGGCGTGGTGCTGGTGCCGCAGAACCACAGCCTGTTCCGCGAGATGACGGTGCGCGAGAACATCATGCTCGGCGGCTACATCCTGCGTGAGCGCGGGCTGGCCGACCGCAGGCTGGGCAACGTCCTGGGGATGTTCCCCCAGGTGACCGACTGGCTGGGGAAGAAGGCCGGAAGCCTGTCCGGCGGCCAGCAGCGGCTGGTGGAGTTCGCCCGCTGCCTGATGCTCGACCCGAGCCTGGTCATCCTGGACGAGCCGTCCATGGGCCTGTCGCCCAAGGTGCTCAAGTCGGTGTTCGACGCGGTACGGCTGATGAACGCCCAGGGCAAGACCATCTTGCTGGTGGAGCAGAACGCGCGGGCCGGGCTGCGGCTGTCCACGCACGGGGTGGTGCTGGAAAACGGGCGGGTCCGGCTGGCGGGGTCGGGTCACGAGGTCCTGCATCACCCGGAGATCGGCGCCCTGTACCTGGGCGGGGCGGTGACCGACTCGTCCGGCACCGCGTCCCCCGCGGCAGAGGCCGCGGACGCGGCGGCCGCGGACATCGCCGCCGCGGACGCGGAGGCGCTGCCCGGCGGCGGCGGCGGAACGGATCCCGCCGCGGACGGCTCTGCCGCGGGAGGTTCTGCCGCGGAACGGCACTGCCGCGAACGGCACTGCCGCGCGTTGATCATCGACGCGCACTGCCACATCATCGTCCCGGAGATGACGGCGGCCAGCGTGCCCGGGGCCTGGCGCCCGGCGCTGCGCACCGAGAACGGCCAGCGCATCGTCGGGTTCCGCGGCCGGGAGCTGACCTCGGCGGTCGGCGAGTTCAGCGACGCCGCGATCATGCTCGGCGACGCGGCTGCCGCCGGGGTTGACCACCTGCTGCTGTCCCCGTGGATCAATCTGGTGCCCGTGGACGCGGGCACGGCCGAGGCCCAGCTGGTCTGCCGGGTGCAGAACGAGGCGCTGGCCCGGCTGGTGGCCGGCCATCCCGGGCGGCTCAGCGCGGTCGGCGCCGTCCCGGTGCAGGACCCGGTCCTGGCCGCGGGGGAACTGGCGGCCCTGATGACCGTGCCTGGCCTGCACGGCGTGGAGATCCCGTCCAGCGTGGGCGGCCGGTATCTGGGGGACGACTTCTTCCTGCCGTTCTGGGAGGCGGCCGCCGGCACCGGGGCGATGGTGTTCATCCACCCGTCCACCCGGGGATTCGGGATCCCCGCGCTGGACGGCTACTACCTGTGGAACTCGGTCGGCAACCCGCTGGAGACCGCGGTGACCGCGGCCCACATCGCGGTGGCGGGGGTGCTGGAGCGCTTTCCGGGGCTGCGGATCCTCCTGGCGCACGGCGGCGGTGCGCTGCCGGTGCTGCGCGGGCGGCTGCGGCGTGCGCACGCCGTCCGGGCCGAGGCGGCCGGGCGCCTGCGCCAGGGTCCGGATGTGTCGCTGCGCCGGTTCCACTACGACACGGTCACCCACGACGAGGCCCTGCTGGCCGACCTGATCCGGTACGCCGGCCCGGAGCAGGTCCTGCTCGGCTCGGACCGGCCTTTCGACATGGGCAGCGACCACCCCGTCGACGAGGTGCGCGCGCTGCGGCTCGGGCCCGCCGAGGACCTCATCCTCGGCGGCAATGCCCGGCGGCTGCTGGGACTGGCATGATTTACCCGGAGGAAAGGCATGGACTACACCAAGGCGGAGGCCAAGCAGGCGGCCCGGGAACGCTTCACCGGGCTGTGGGCTGCGACCACCACCCCGTTCGGCAGCACCGGCGCGCTGGACACTGACGCCCTCCGCCGCGACCTCGACCGGCTGACCGGCAGCCTGGGGATCGACGGCATCTTCTGCGGCGGGGTGATGGGCGAGTTCTGGTCCCTGGCCGGCAGCGAGCGCCGGCGCCTCGTCGAGATCACGGTGGACAGCACGCGGGGCAGGTGCCCGGTGATCGCGCACACCGGCCACTCGTCGGCGCGCCAGGCCCTGGAGCTGACCCGGCACGCGCAGAAGGCCGGCGCCGATTTCGCGGTGCTGATCAACCCGTACTTCCCGCCCGCCTCGGATGAGGGCCTGTACCAGTGGTTCGCGAGCGTGTGCGCGGGCGCCGACATCGGCATCTGGCTGTTCGACACGGCCTACTCGGGGGTGTCGCTGTCGCTGGAGCTGATCGAGCGGCTGGCCGCCATCGAGAACGTCTGCGGGATCAAGGTCGGCCGCGACCACGCCCGCTACCTGGAGGTCCTGGACCGGGTGGGCGGCGAGATCCTGGTCTGCGAGCCTAACGAGGGCACCTGGCTGGAGAACATGCGTGACCACGGCCAGCGGGTCTTCATGTCCTCGGCCGCGCCCTACCTCTACCAGACGCCGCAGTGGCAGCCGATGCGCGAGTACACCACGCTCGCGCTCCGCGGCGATTTCACCGCGGCGGCCCAGGTGGCGGCGACGCTCGACCCGGTGCGCGCCATCGCCGCGAAATGGCTGCACGGGCGGGCCCGCCGGTTCGACGCAGTCACGTCCATCAAGGCGTGGGCCGCCCTGGTCGGGATGTCCGGCGGCCCGGTCCGGCCGCCGCTGCTCCCGCCCGCCCAGGCCGAACTCGATGAGCTCCGCGCCGACCTGGACGCGGTCGGGCTGCTCCCGGGGACCAGCTCCTCACGGCGTGTCGCCAGCAACGGCCACCGGCCGCCCCTGGCCTGACGGCGCACTCATGATCGAGGCCGGGTCGTGGCCGAGGTCGCTCAGCAGCACGATCGCGGCGTTACGCCCCGGGGCACCGGTGATGGACCCGCCGGGATGCGTCGTCCCCCCGGTCTGGTACAGCCCGGGGATCGGCATCCGGTGGGACGCCCAGCCCGGGACGGGGCGCAGCGCCCCGCTGAAGGCGGGACCGCGGCTGCCGCCGTGGAACGCGCCGTGGATCATGTGCGGGTTGAGTTCCTCGATGTCGGCGGGGGACTTGACCAGGCTGGCGAGGATCACCTCGTCGGTGAATCCAGGTGCGGCCCGGCGCAGCCGTTCCAGCTGCCGGCGGGCGTGCTCGTGCTTGACCGTCTCCCAGCCGCCCCTGCCCTCCGGCAGCTCATAGACCTGCGGGCTGAGCAGCTTCACCGTGTGCTGGCCGGCCGGCGCCCGGCCCGGGTCGGCCAGGGTGGGCGTGGCCACCAGCACCCAGGGCGGCTCCGCCACGAACCGCCCCGCACGCAGGTCGGCCCCCATCTGGATGACGTCCTCGGGCCAGCCCGCCAGGCCGGCCGACACGGCCGTGCGCGGCCCGCCCGCGGCCTGGAATTCCGGTGGCGCGGTCGTGGCGTAGTACGTGGCGAAGCCGGGCACGCCCACGTCGTAGGTGTCCACCCCGTAGTGGAATTCGGCGGGCCAGGCGTCCGCCGGGGCCATGTCGCGCAGGTGCTTGACGTGGATCGTGGACACGACCGCGGTGCGGGCCCGGTACTGCGTCCCGTCCCCGGTCTGCACGCCGGTGCACCGGCCGCCCTCCACCAGCAGCCGGGTTACCCGCTGGCCGCAGTGCACGGTCCCGCCGTGGTCGGCCAGGTAGCCGGTGAGGGCGGCGGTCAGCTGCCCGGACCCGCCGATCGGGATGGACCAGCTGCGCTGCTGGCGGCCCGACGTCTGGGCGTAGGGCAGCACGCCTGAGCCGGGCTCGTCGCCCGGCTGGAAGACCTGGAAGGCCATCCACAGCAGGAACGCCTGGATGTGGCGGCTCTCGAATTCATGCCTCACCACCTGCACCGCGGACAGCTGCCGCCGCCGCGCCCAGATCTTCCCCTGGGGATGCTCAGCGAGCCGTTGCTCCAGCGACGGCCCGAACCCCACCGGCGTGAACTGGGCCTGGCTGAAGATGTGCTTGACCTGGTCGTACTCATCGAGCAGGCGCAGGTAGGCGGCCGCGTCGGCCCTGGAGAACCGGGCCACCTCCTCGGCTGTGCGATCCCGGTCCAGCCACATGGTGAACTGCTCGCCGTCGGGGAACGCGACCTGCTCCACCGGGTCTGGCTCGGCGTAGCGCAGGCCATAGTCGGCGGCCAGGCCGAGCTCGTCGTCGCTCAGCACCGGGTTGACGCGGATCATCGTGTGCCCGGTGGCGCAGGTATCGATGCCGAAGCCGGGCAGCAGCAGCTCCTCGGTCGCCGCCCCGCCGCCCGGTATGGCCCGGGCGTCCAGGACCAGGCAGCGGTATCCCGCCTTGGCCAGGTAGCAGGCGGTGAGCAGGCTGTTGTGCCCGGCCCCCGCCACCACGATGTCGGCGTCGTAGGTCATCCTCGCCCCGCCTTTCCCTAGCGATCTGCCCGCACTGGCGCCTGCGCCGGGGGCCCGGGGCCGCGTCCGGGTCCGGGCCGCGTCCGGGGGCCGCGTCCGGGGCCGGGGCCGCGTCCGGGGCCAGGGCCGGCTTGCAAACCATTGCACCCGGCTGTGATCCTGGCATCCCCGTGGCCCCGGCGGCAAGGGCGGCCGGGCGGCGGGGAGGCGGGAGCGCGGCGGCTGCCGCGAGGCGCTGGCCCCGCTGGACGGGCCGGCGGTCCCGCGATTTCCTTCCCGCCGGGTGCCTTCACTCCCGCCGGGTGACGCACCCGGGAGGCGCGCGGCCTACCGTCCGGGTGGAGAGCGAGGAGGCGATTTCATGGCGCAGCCGGACACCCTGTACGTGCTGGCGGCGGCTTACGACCACCCGGCCGACGCCGTCGAGGACTACGAGGCCGTGAAGGCGCTGTACTACGCGGTCAAGAGCTCGCACGACTTCGATGCGGCCGTCATCGCCAGGGATGATGCGGGCAAGGTCGCCATCATCAAGAAGCACGAGGAGCCGACCCGCCACGGCGCCGCGGTGGGGCTCGGCTGGGGGCTGGCCGCCGGGGTGGCCGCGGCCCTGTTCCCGCCGGTCGGAATCCTGGGCGCGCTTGCGGTCGGCGCGGGTGGCGGTGCCGCGATCGGGGCCGTGACCGGGCACGCCAGCGGCGGGATGAGCCGGTCCGACCTCAAGGAACTGGGCGAGACACTCGATGCGGGCACCGCCGGGCTCCTCGTGGTCTACGAGGCCAACCTGGCTGAGCAGGTGACGGCGAACATCAGGGCGGCCAGGAAGCTGGTCTACAAGGCCACCGGCATGGCCGCCGATCAGCTCGCCACGGAGATCAAGCAGGCCGGCCAGGCGGTCAGGGCCGGCCGCTAGGAGCAGCGCGGGCGCCCTGGCTGCCGGGCGCGGCAGCTAGGGGCGCGGGGCGGCCAGGGCCCGCAGGGCGGGCCCGGCGAGCCGGTTCACCGTCCATTCATCCATCTCCGCGGCGCCGAGTGAGGCGTAGAACCTGCGGGCCGGGGAGTTCCAGTCCAGGACCGCCCACTCCAGCCGGGCGTAGCCGCGGGAGACGCAGATGCGCGCCAGCTCGGCCAGCAGCGCCCGGCCCAGCCCGTACCGCCGCTGGTCCGGCCGCACGTAGAGATCTTCCAGGTAGATGCCGTGCTGCCCGGTCCAGGTGGAGAAGTTCAGGAACCACAGCGCGAAGCCCGCGACCTCGCCCTGGTTCTCGGCCACGTGCGCGAAAACGGCGGGCCGCTCGCCCAGCAGGGCCCGGCGCAGGTCCGCCTCGGTGATGCTGACCTCAGGCAGCGCCTTCTCGTACTCGGCCAGGTCCCGGATGAGCTGGAGGATGGCGGGGATGTCGGCCGCCGCCGCCGGCCGGATCACGCTCTGGCTCCCGCGCCGCCCGGCCCCGCCGCGGCCCCCGCAGGCTGCCCATCGGCGGCCGGGACGGCCCCGGCCGGCGCGGCCCCGGCCGGGGGAGCGGCGGCAGGCGCCGGGTCGGCCTGTGAGGCGGCCGGGAAGCGGTAGCGGAGCCGGAAGCGGTCGGCCGCGATGACGATCTCGCCCGTTTCCACGGTCCGCTCACCCGAGCGGTGCGACCGCTCGATGAGCAGCACGGGAGAGCCCGCCGGGATGTTCAGCACCGCCGCCTCCGCCGACAGGGCCAGCCGGACCGAGATCTCCTCCACGACCTGGTCCACGCAGATCCCGATCGCCTGCATGCGTTCCACGACACCGCGGCCCGCGAACGTGCCCTGCTCGGGCAGGGGAACCGGGGTACGTGCGGCCGAGGCGGCGGGCTCGTAGCTTGTGGCCAGCTGCACGGGGGAGCCGTCCGCGGTCATCAGGTACCGGGTGCGGGTTACCAGGTGGTCGCCGTCGGGGAGCTGCAGCCGCCGGGCCACGTGCGCGGGCGCCAGCACCCGCTCGGACTGGTACTCCCAGGTCAGCCGGGGGGTGTGCGCCGCGGAGGTGGTGTCTGGCCGTCCGCCCGCCGGATCCCCGCCCCCCAGCCCGAACGGCGAGCCGGGGAAGTGCAGCCGGTCATGCTCCAGGGCCGCGGCGACGGGCAGCCTCCGGACGTAGGATCCGGACCCGGCCCGTGCCTCGATGAGGCCTTCGGCCGCCAGGACCTGCAGAGCGTGCTTGGCGGCGGTCTCCCCTACGCCGTACCGGGCGATGATCCCGTTGCGTGAGGGAACCCGGGCCCCCGGCGCCAGCGCCCCGCCCCGGATCTGGTCGCGAAGATCCTCCAGCACCCGCAGGTACACCGGGTCGTTCGAGGCGCCCATCACTTTCGATCTTCCTGACGACAGTGCCCGGCTAGGCCGGCCGAGCCGCCATTGTGGCTCATGAGCCTGTGAAGCTGGGGCCCTATTGGGATCTTGTGGTCATAGCTTTGCTGGCCGGCCCCGGCGGGAGGCTATTTCTTCCGGGCGAAGAGCAGCCCGTCTCCCACCGAGAGCATCGCGAGCTCCACCCGGTCGTCGGCCAGCGCGTGCTCGTTGAAGTCGCGGACCGCGCGGGCGTCGGGATCGGGGTCGCGGTCGAAGATCCGGCCGTGCAGGAACGTGTTGTCCACCAGGATGATCCCGCCCGGGCGGGTGCGCGGCACGATCTCGTCCCAGTAGGTGGCGTAGCCGGTCTTGTCCGCGTCGATGAACGCGAGGTCCAGGGAGGCGTCCGCGGGCAGTGAAGCGAGCGTCTCGGCGGCCGGCCCGAGCCGCAGCTCGATCCGGTCGGCCAGGCCCGCCTTCTGCCAGTACTCCCGGGCCAGGGAGGTCCAGTCCGCGTTGATATCGCAGCACAGCAGGCTGCCGCCGGGGGCCAGGCCGCGGGCCAGGCAGATCGAGGAGTACCCGGTGAACGTGCCGACCTCCACCGCCCGGCGGGGGGCGATGAGCAGGGTCAGCAGCGTCATGAACGTGCCCTGCTCCGGCCCGATCTGCAGGACCGTCCAGTTGGGGAACCGCCGGGCCGTCTCCTGCCTCAGCTCGTCAAGGACAGCGTCCGGGGGACTGGAGTGCGAGATGACGTAGTCGAGGATCTCGGGACTGACATGCTCGCTTCCGGTGGCCACGCGCTCCACCGTAACCGGTTGCGGCAAGCTAGGAGAATGCGGGAGAACGATGCGGAACTCAGCGAGCTCCAGCTCCTGCTCGACGCCTCCTTGGCGCGGGCCACGCAGCACCTCAGGTCCATCGTCCGGCCGGGGCGGACCCTCACCGCCGCCCAGCTGGCTCAGGTCCTGACGGGCATGTGCACGCTGGCCGTCAGCAGCGTCACCGCGTCCGGCGAGCCACGGGTCAGCGGCGCGGACGGTCACTTCCTGCACGGCCGGTGGGTGTTCAGCACCGAGCGGTCCTCGGCCAAGGCCAGGCATTTCGCGGCCCGGCCGGCGGTCAGCCTGGCCCACCTGCGCGGCGATGACCTGGGCGTGTTCACCCATGGCCGGGTGGAGGTGCTGAACCCCCGTGAGGGGCCGCCGGACCCGCAGTGGCCAGCGATCCTGGACCATCTCACGCAGCACTACGGCAGTTCCCCGCTGAGCTGGGGAGACGTGGTGGCGTACCGGGTCCGGCCGCACTGGATGGTCGCTTACGCCGCGGATCCGCCGGGGCTGCTGGCCCGGTCAGGCTGACGGCGCCGGGCCGGCCCGCTGCCGCGCCCGCCGCGCGCCCGCCGGGTGCCGGCCCCGGGCCGGCCGCGCGTCCTGCGGGCCGGCCGGCACCCTGGTGCCGTCACGGTACGCTCGGGCGCATGGCGTTGCGTTTCTACATCCCGAGCCCGCCAGTGAACGGGTTTCATCTCGGCCCGGCCTACATTCACTTCTACGGGGTGATGTACGTGATCGGGATCACCCTGGCGATCCTGATCACGCAGCGCCGCTGGAAGGCAGTGGGCGGTGATCCCGGCCTGGTCGGCGACGTCGCGCTCTGGGCGGTCCCGGCCGGCATCGTCGGCGGCCGGATCTACTTCGACCTGACCACCCCCAAGTACATCCCGCATCACTGGTACGGGGTCTTCGCCGTCTGGGACGGCGGCCTGGGCATCTGGGGCGGGATCGCGCTGGCCGCGGTCGTGGGGGCCTGGCGGGTACGCCGCTCCGGGGCCAGCGTGACGCTGTTCATGAACGCGGTAGCCCCGGCGCTGCTGGTGGCGCAGGCCGTCGGCCGGGTGGGCAACTACTTCAACCAGGAACTGTTCGGCGGGCCTACCACGCTGCCCTGGGCCCTGCACATCTCGCCCGGATTCCGGCCTGCCGGCTACATGCAGTACGCAACGTTCCACCCGACCTTCCTGTATGAGTTCATCTTCGACCTTCTCTGGGCCGCAGTCCTGGTCTGGCTGGGCCACCACCGGGGCATCAAGCCGCCGGGCCTGTTCGCGCTCTACGTGGCCGGCTACTCGGCGTTCCGTATCTTCGAGGAGTCGCTCCGGGTGGACCCGTCCGAGCACTTCCTCGGCCTGCGGCTGAACATGTACGTGGCATGCGTGCTGACCCTCGTCGGCGTCGCCTGGTTCATCTACTCCCAGCGGCACGGACGGCCGGCCGCGGAGCTGCCGGCCCGCGGGCCGGGCAGCGAGGATGAGCACAGCCCCGGGCCTGACGATCCGCCGGCGGAGCCCGCGCCGGCCGGACCCCACCCGGCGGGATCGGGCGCAGCCGAGTCCGGCGACGCGGCGCGGGCGACGGACACGGCGTAGCGGCCATTCCGCCTGAGCCGATTATTGGTTCGATAAGTAACCTTGCTGCGGCGCGCCCATCGAACTTATGTTTGCCTTTCTGGCATGCTTGACCCCTGACACCGCATCAGCAGCTTCACCGACGTGCAGGAGGCAACCCCAGTGGGCCAGAAGACGGTCAGGTTCAGCGACCTCAGCGGCGAACTGATCACCCGGGACGACACGCTCGCCCGCATCGTCATCCACGAGCACCCCGAGCTCGGCGACACCCCCGTGGAGATCGAGGCGCTCGCCGACGAGGCTGCCGCCATCGAGAAGGCCGCGCTCCGGGTGGCCGTGGCCGAGCTTTACCTCCCGGGCGAGGACGAGCCCCGCCGGGTGACCCTGGAGGCGGCCGCCTTCGACGAGATGGCCGCCGACAAGCCCATGAGCGAGCTGCTGCTCACCGCCCGGCCCGCCCGGGCGCCCCGGCGGGCCAGGCGCGCCAGGGCGGCCGCGCCCCGGGGCGTCAACTACGACACCCTGGAGCACGCTGGCGAGCCGCACAAGGGCCGGATCACCGAGGCCGAGCGCGAGCTGGTCCGGGACCATCTGGACGCGATCAACGAGCGGCTCGCCGCCCAGGGCCTGCGGGCCATCGACCCGGCAGACCCGGAGCACGCCGCGCGGTACGGCCTCGACGACCTGGCCGTGGCGCGGGCGGCCCAGGGAGACTAGCGCCCGGGGCCCGGCAGTGAGCCCGGCAGCTGGTTCCGCCGCCCCGGCCGCAGAGGGGCCAGGCCCGCCCGGCTGACCTTGTCTCACATGCTGGACCTCGTATTATCGTTATATGAGCGATCCAGCACAGCCCGGCGCCGGGAAACCGGGTGGTGACACCGGCCCGGGTGGCCGGCGCTGGGTGGTCCTGGTGGCCGGCCTGATCGCCATGACCGCGGGCTGCACCTTCCAGTACGGCCTGGCCTACCTGATCCCGGCCTTCCGGGCCGAGGGCCTGTCCCTGGAGCAGGCGGGCATCCTGGTGGCCTGTCCCACCGCGGGCCTGCTTCTCACGCTGGTGGCCTGGGGCGCGGCCGCCGACCGCTGGGGGGAGCGGCTGGTGCTCGGCGCCGGCCTGGCCCTGGCCGGGACGATCCTCCTGGCCGCGACCGCCGTGCACGGCACGGCCGCGCTGGGCGCCTGCCTGGCCGCCGCCGGGGCCGCCGGGGCGTCGGTGTACGCCGCCAGCGGGCGGCTCATCCTGGGCTGGTTCCCTGCCCGCCAGCGCGGCCTGGCCATGGGCATCCGGCAGAGCGCCCAGCCGCTGGGCGTGGCCGTCGCCGCAGTCGCCCTGCCATCGATCGGCGCGCACGGGCGCTCCGCCGCCCTCGGGTTCCTGGGCTCGTTCTGCCTGGCTGCCGCGGTCCTGGTCGCGGTGGCCGTGCGTGATCCGGCGCGGCCGCCCCGCCACGCCCAGCCGCCGGGCCGCTCGCCCTACCGGCGGGCCCCGGGCCGGCCCGTCCGGCCCCGGCGGGACCGGCGGGGGCGGGACCGGCGCAGACCGAACCCGGACCGTGCTGTGGCGGATCCACGCGGCCAGTGCCCTGCTCGTGGTGCCGCAGTTCGCGGTGGCCACGTTCGCCCTGGTGTTCCTGGTGGACGCGCACGGGCTCGGGCCCGTCACGGCCGGGCGGCTGCTCGCCATCGCCCAGGCCTGCGGGGCTTTCTCCCGGCTCGGCGCGGGCGTCTGGTCGGACCGGGTGGGCAGCCGGATGCGCCCCATGCGGCTTCTCGCGGTGGCCACCGCGCTGATCCTGGCCGCGCTGGCCGCCGGGGCCGCCGTCCGCGCGCCCTGGGCCGTCGCCGCGCTGTTCGCCGCGGTCATCGTCTCGGTCAGCACCAACGGGCTGGCCTTCACGGCCGTCGCGGAGCACGCCGGATCGGCGTGGGCGGGACGGGCGCTCGGCATCCAGAACACCGGCCAGAACGCATTCGCCGCGGCGACGCCGCCGGTCCTGGCCGCGGTGATCGGCACCGCGGGGTACCCGGCCGCGTTCGGGATGGTCGCAGTGTTCCCGCTGGCCGCAGCAGGCCTGGTGCCGGTGGGCGGCGAGCGTCTGGCCTACGCCCGGACGGCGCGGGCCCCGGCGCCGGACGTCCCGGCCGGGCGCTGATCCCGCCGCCCCGGCGGTTTCCTCATGGCCCCTGGCGGCCGGCCCGGGGAAACCGGGCGCGGCCGCGAGGCACGGGACGGCCGCAGGCTAGCTGCCGCCTTAGCCTGCCACCGCGGCAGGCTCAGCCGCGCCCTCCCTGACACGGTCGCGCCACCACTGCTGGCCCTGCTCGGGCAGAAGGTGGATCGGGTCGTAGTAGGGGTACTCGCGGTTCAGGGCGAGGGGGTCGGCGGCTTCCACCGCGGTCCGGTAGTTCTTCGTCCAGTAGGAGATGCCGAGCTCGGTGTCATACCGGGAGACCTGGTCCACCCAGCGCTTGCCGACGTAAGGCACGTCACACACCACCCGGGGCGTGGCGAACCCCGGCAGGTAGCCCATGATCTGGTGCTGCAGGTCCTGGGCCTGGGCCAGCGACACCCGCCAGTGCTCGCTGCCGGGGATCATGTCGCACATGTAGAAGTAGTACGGCATGATCCGCGCCTCATCCAGGAGTGCGAAGCAGAGGTCGAGCAGCGCGTCCGCGCTGTCGTTGACCCCGTGCAGCAGCACGCCCTGGTTGCGGACGTCGCGGATGCCGGTGTCCAGCATGGCCTGCGTGGCCCGGGCGACCAGCGGCGTGACCGACTGGGCGGCGTTCACATGAGTGTGGATCGCGATGCTGGCCCCGCGTTCGCGGGCCTTGGCCGCCAGCCGCTCCATGCCCGCCCGGACCTGGTCCGCCAGCCAGTGCTGGGGCAGCCCCATCAGGGCCTTGCTGGCCAGCCGGATGTCTCGGATGCTGTCGATGTCCAGCAGCGCGCTGACGAAGCTCTCCAGCCGCGGCCAGGGCAGGTTGGCCACGTCGCCACCCGATACCACCACGTCGCGCACCCCGGGGGTGGCCCGCAGATAGTCGATCATGGCCGTCAGCCGGTCCGCGGGAGGCAGCCCGAACTTGTGCTTGCCGGTACTCGCGGTCGGGTTGCCGACCAGGTCCATCCGGGTGCAGTGCCCGCAGTACTGCGGGCAGGTCGGCAGTACCTCGGCCAGCACCTTGGTCGGGTAGCGGTGGGTGAGTCCCTCGACCGCCCACATCTCCGCCTCGTGCAGCGAGTCCCGCGATGAGTAGGGATGGGAGGGCCAGTCGGCCCGCCGGTCGCTGTAGACCGGGATCATGTACCGGCGGACCGGGTCCGCGTAGAGGGCGGCGGTGAAGCCCGGCTCATCCGGGGCCACCGCGGGGGCCATCGTGTTCAGCATCTGCGGCGGCAGCAGCATCGACATGGTGGCCCGTTCGCGCTGGTCACGCTCCAGGTCGGCGAGGAAGGACTCCTCCAGGCCGGGCCCGGCCACGTTGCGCAGCTGGCGCAGGTTCTTCACGCAGTGGGCGCGCTGCCACTGCGCCGACTCCCACTCCGCGGTGGTCACCTGCGACCAGCCCGGGAACCGCCGCCAGTCCGGCTCGGCGAGCCCGGACCGGCGGTACGCGTACGGCTGGCTGACCAAGGCCGATCACCTTCCGTTCTCATCCGTGGTTTATTGAAGGATAGCCTTTCATTCGCGTAAAGCACAGAAGAAGGTAGTGTAGGACGACCTCAACACAGGAAGACTTACTGTTCTTATGGAGCATCCGCTGACCCAGGACCCACCGCGGGCCCAGCGCGGCCCGGGGTCACCGCTCGGCCTCCACCGGGTGCTGGAGCCGGCCGGAGTCCTGCCGCAGGCGGCCTGGCGGCTGGACGCCGACCCGGTCATCTGGCCGGACGAGGTCCGGGTCGCGGTGGACCGGCTGAACCTGGACGCCGCCTCCTACCGGCAGCTCCGCGAATCCACTGGCGGCTCGGCCGCCGCCATGCGCAGCGCGGTGCTGGGCATCATCGCCGGGCGGGGGAAGATGCAGAACCCGGTAACCGGGTCCGGCGGGATGCTCACCGGCGTGGTGGACGAGGCGGGACCGGCGTCGCCGCTGGGGCTGGCGGCTGGCGACCGGATCGCCACGCTGGTGTCTCTCAGCCTGACCCCGCTGAGCGTGACCGACGGGCTGGCCCGCTGGGACGGCCAGTCCGAGCAGGTCCCGTGCGCCGGGCACGCTATCCTCTTCGGCCGGTCCATCGCCGCGGTGCTGCCGGCTGACCTGCCCGCCGCCCTCGCCCTCGCGGTCCTGGACGTGTGCGGCGCGCCCGCGCTCACCGAGCGGGTGGTGCGTGCCGAACGGGCCCGCGCCGGGCTGGCCCCGGCCGGCCGGCCGGCGGGGAACCGGGCGGTGCCGGACCGGTCAGCGCGGGGCCGGCAGTGCGGGGGCGGCGGCCGCGCCCGGGGGCGGCCCTCCGCCCGGCCCGGCCGTGGCCATCCTCGGCGCCGGCGGCAAGAGCGGTTCCCTGTCCGCGGCCGCGGCCCGCCGGGCCGGCGCGGGCACCATCATCGCCGTCGTCCCGGCCGAGGCCGAGGCGGCCGCGGTCCGCCAGGCCGGCCTCGCGGACGAGGTGGTGATCGCGGACGCCCGGGACCCCGTGGCCCTGGCGGGCGCCGTCCGGTCGGCCGGCGGCCCGGCGGCCGTGACCGTGGTGTGCGTGGACGTCCCGGGCTGCGAGGGCGGCGCGGTGCTGGCCACCGCGTCCGGCGGCACGGTGATCTTCTTCTCGATGGCGACCTCGTTCAGCGCGGCCGCGCTGGGGGCCGAGGGCGTGGCCGCCGATGTGACGATGCTGATCGGCAACGGGTATGTGCCTGGTCATGCGGACCTTGCGCTCGACCTGATCAGGTCCGAACCCGGCGTCCGTGCGCTGTTCGAGGCCCGGCTGACTGACTAAGGGAGGTTCTGCGGGTGGAATCGAGGCTCCGGCTGGACCCCGCGATGGTGGCGGAGGCCCGCGAACTGGCCCGGGTCGCCGGGCAGCCCATCGTGGATCTGGCCACGCAGCACACCACCGTGTCGGTGGAACGGGCGGTGCTCCGGCTCGCCGGGCTGGAGGGCGCGGACAGCGACGGCATGCCGTGGGTGAACCGGCTGGCCGACGCCGTCCGGGAGAGTGCCGGGCTGGAGCACGGCGTGGCTCTGCCGGTCTGGGACGCGCTGCTCACCGGCGGGTACCCGACCCTGCGCGCGCTGGCTGCCGACGCCGCAGCCGGGACCGTGAAGTTCCGGCTGCCGGACGCGGGGGACGCCGCCGCCGCCCGGGATGCGGCGCGGGCCGCGCTCGCCCAGGGTTTCTCGAAGATCGACCGCAGGCGGGCTGAGCGGTCCGCGATGATCAGGGACACCTCAGACCCAGCCAAGCCATGGATCTACCTGATCGTGGCGACCGGCGACATTTACGAGGACATCCCGCAGGCCCAGGCCGCGGCCCGGGAAGGCGCGGATATCGTCGCGGTGATCCGGTCCACCGGGCAGTCCCTGCTCGACTACGTGCCGGAGGGCGCCACCCGGGAGGGTTACGCGGGGACGTACGCCACGCAGGAGAACTTCCGGCTCATGCGGGCCGCGCTGGACGACGTCTCCCGTGAGCTGGGCCGCTACGTGCGGCTGACCAACTACGCCTCCGGCCTGTGCATGCCCGAGATCGCCGCGCTGGCCGGGCTGGAGCGGCTGGACATGATGCTGAACGACTGCATGTACGGGATCATCTTCCGGGACATCAACCCGCAGCGGACGTTCATCGACCAGCGTTTCGCCCGGCAGATCCATGCCAGGGCCGGGATCATCATCAACACCGGCGAGGACAACTACCTCACCACCGCCGACGCGGTGGACGCCGCCCACACCGTGGTCGTCAGCCAGCTGATGAACGAGTTCTTCGGCAAGGAGGCAGGGCTGGCCGACGGGCAGCTGGGCCTGGGCCATGCGTTCGAGATCAACCCCGAGGTGCCTGACTCGTTCACGCTGGAGCTAGCGCACGCCCAGCTGGTCCGCGAGCTGTTCCCGGACGCGCCGCTGAAGTACATGCCGCCGACCAAGCACATGACCGGGAACGTGTTCGCCGGTTACCTGCTGGACGCGTTCTTCAACCTGGCCGGGGTCATGACGGACCAGTCCATCCTCCTGATCGGGATGATGACCGAGGGAATTCACACCCCGTTCCTGTCCGACCGGGACCTGGCCCTGGAGAACGCCCGGTACGTGGCCCGCTCGGCGGCCCGGCTGGGCGAGAACTTCCGGCCGCCGCCGGGCGGTTTCGTGGAGCAGCGGGCGCACCAGGTGCTCGGCGAGGCGGTGGAGCTGCTCCGGCGGATCAGCCGGGAAGGGCTGCTGGCCGCGATCGCGGACGGCACGTTCGGCGTCACCCGCCGCCCCGCCGACGGGGGCCGCGGCCTGGCCGGCGTCATCCGGCGGGCCGGCGGCTACTGGAATCCGGCCAGTGAGTTCCTCGAGGCCGGGCCGGCGGCCGGCCAGGACCTGGAGGGGGCATCATGAGCGGCCAGGTTATCCGTCCCTACGGTGACACCACGGGTGACGGCCAGGTCCAGGTGTCGTTCACCCTGCCGGTCCCGTTCGGGAATGAAGAAGAGCGCATGGTCGCGGAGGGTGCGGCGCTGCAGCTGGCCGGCAAGATGGGCCTGGACCCGGCGATGGTGGTGCACGCCAAGGGGATGGGCCACGACTTCACGTTCTTCATCGTCTACGGCCGTACCGGGCACCTGGTCGACCTGTCCGCGGTCACCGTGAGCCGCCGGGAGTTCGCGCTGCTGTCCCCGGCCGAGATCAACCTGCGGCTGCGCAGCAGCCTGGGCCGCAAGCTGGTGGTGCTCGGCGCCTGCATCGGCACCGACGCGCACACGGTGGGCATCGACGCGATCCTCAACGTCAAGGGGCACGCGGGGGAGAAGGGCCTGGAGTACTACCGCGAGATCCGGGTGGTGAACCTCGGCGCGCAGGTGGATGTGACCGACCTGGTAGCCCGGGCCCAGGCCGAGCGGGCCGATGCGGTCCTGGTCAGCCAGGTGGTCACCCAGCGTGAAGCCCACCTGGCCGGAGCCCGGCAGCTTTCCGCCGCGTTCCGCGCCGCGTACCCGGAGGGCGGCCCGCTGCTGATCGTGGGCGGCCCGCGGTTCGACCCGGCCATGGCGGGGGAGCTCGGCGTGGACAAGATCTTCGGCCGCGGCACCACGCCGCGCGAGGTGGCGAGCTACCTGGTGCACGTGCTGGCGCCCGAGCCGGCCGGGGCGGGTGCCGCGTGACCGGGCTGCATGACGGGCTGGCCGTCACCCACCGGCGCTATATCCCCGCGAGCCACGCCCACTACGGCGGGAACCTCGTGGACGGCGCGTATGTGCTCGGCCTGTTCGGGGACGTGGCCACCGAGGCCGCCATCCGGATGGACGGCGACGAGGGCCTGTTCGCGTCCTACTCCGAGGTGCAGTTCCGGGGGCCGGTGCTCGCTGGTGACGTCGTCGAGGTGACCGCGACCGTGATCCGCACCGGCCGCCGCAGCCGCGAGCTGGCCTTCGAGGCCCGCGTGGTGTGCCGGGCCGACCCGGGGCGGGGTGCGTCCGCGTCCCGGGTGCTCGCCGAGCCGCTCACGGTGGTCACCGCGACCGGCACGGTCGTCGTGCCCTAACTCCTGCCCGGGCAGCGCGGACCGCCCCGCTGCCGCCCGCGCGGCGCGGGCCAGCGCCCCGGCCAGGGGCCTGCCCGGCACCGGGGATCCCGGGCGGCAGCGGGGACGGACCGCCGGCTACTCCGTGCCGAAGGACTGGATCTCGGCCCGCTCTGTCTCGGTGAGTTCCCTGGGCACGTCACCCCGGGCGACCTTGGCCGACTGCACCTCGCGGCGGATGTCGTCCACGATCTCGGGATTGGCCAGCGTGGTCACGTCGCCCGTGTCCGTGAAGTTGGACACCGCGGCGATCACCCGGCGCATGATCTTCCCGGACCGGGTCTTCGGCATGTCCGAGACGATCCAGACGTTCTTCGGGCGGGCGATCTTGCCGATCTCCACCTCGATGGACCGGCTGACCTTCTCCACCATGTCCTGACTGGCCTGGTACCCGGGCTTGAGCGACACGTACACCTCGACCGCGCGGCCCCGGATGTCGTCGACCACCGGGACCGCCGCGGCCTCGGCCACCTCCTCCACGGTCAGCGCGGCCGACTCGATCTCCTTGGTGCCCAGCCGGTGCCCGGCCACGTTGATCACGTCGTCCACCCGGCCGAGGATCCGGTAGTAGCCGTCCGGGGCGCGGACGGCACCGTCGCCGGCGAAGTAGGGCCAGTCGCGCCAGTCCTTGCTGTCCGGGTTCTTGCTGTACTTCTCGTAGTACACCGAGATGAACCGCTCCGGCTGGCCCCAGATGGTCTGCATGATGCCGGGCCACGGGTTGCGGATGCAGATATTGCCCGCCTTCCCGTCCGGGACCTCTTCACCGTTCTCGTCGTAGATGGCGGGGTAGATGCCGATCACCGCGGGTCCGCAGCTGCCCGGCTTCATGGGCTTGAGGGCCGGCAGCGAGCTGCCCAGGAATCCGCCGGTCTCGGTCTGCCACCAGGTGTCCACGATGACGGCCTCGTTCTTGCCGACCACCTTGTGGTACCAGCGCCAGACCTCAGGCTCGATGGGCTCGCCCACCGTGGTCATGTGCTTGAAGTGGTAGTCGTACTTGGCCGGCTCGTCGGGGCCGACCTTGCGCAGCATCCGGATGGCGGTCGGCGAGGTGTGGAAGATGTTCACCCCGAGCCGCTCGGCGATCCGCCACGGCCGGCCCGCGTCCGGGTAGTTGGGCGTGCCCTCGTAGATCACGGTGGTGGTGCCGAGCGAGAGCGGGCCGTACACGATGTAGGAATGCCCGGTGATCCACCCGATGTCGGCCATGCACCAGTAGGTGTCCTCCGGGTGGATGTCCTGGTAGTACCTGGATGTCCCGGTCACGTAGGACAGGTACCCGCCGGTGCTGTGCTGCGCGCCCTTGGGCCGCCCGGTGGTGCCGCTGGTGTACATCAGGAACAGCGGCGCCTCGGACGGCAGTGAGACCGGCTCCACGATCTGGCCGCGGTACGGGGCGCTCACCTCGTCCACGAAGAAGTCGCGGCCGGTCACCATCGGCGTCTGGGAGGCGTACTCGCCCTCGTGGCGCCGCCAGACCAGGACCTTGTCCACCTCCTGGCCCTGCTTGGCCGCCTCGGCCACCGCCTCGTCCGCCTTGGCCTTGTGATCCTGCAGGGTGCCGCTGCGGTAGTAGCCGTCCATCGTGATCAGGACCCGGCTGCCGGAGTCGGCGATCCTGGTCCCGCACGCGTTGCCGCTGAACCCGCCGAAGACCTCAGAGTGCACCACGCCCAGCCGGGCGCAGGCGAGCATCACGATCGGCAATTCCACGACCATCGGCATGTGCAGCGTGACCCGGTCGCCGGTCTTCAGCCCGGCGAAGTCACGCAGCAGCGCGGCAAATTCGTTCACCCGGTGATAGAGGTCCCGGTAGGTGAGGGTGACCGGCTCAACCGCCTCCGGCTCCGGCACCCAGATAATCGCCGCTTTGTCCGCCTTGTCGGCCAGATGGCGGTCCACGCAGTTGTAGGAGGCGTTCAGGCGGCCACCGGTGAACCACTTCCAGAACGGGGGATTGCTCGTGTCCAGGACCGTGTCCCACTTCTGGTCCCAGCTCAGCATCTCCGCATACTCGGTGAAGCAGTCCGGGAAGTTCTTCTCGTCGAAGCGGTCGAAAATGGCCGGGTCGGCCGCATTGGCCTGCTGGACAAACGACTCTAGCGGGTAGATGTACTCTTCCTCGCGCCAGTGCACCGCGATCTGGGACTCAGATACCGAGTCCTGCTGACTCTCCGTCATTGCTGGTCCTCCCATGAATGGATGATCTCTAGGCGGTCAGGCCGGGAGCCCATTGACGCCGCCCGGGCCGTCCCGGGACAGGAGGGCAGGCCGCAGGGGGCAGCGCACGCGGCGCCAGGCTGCCCCTCGGGTCCCGTCAGATAGCGCCGGGTCATCCTCCCCGCCCGGCCTGCCCTCCCCCGCCGCGGAGGCCAGCCAGCAGCATCCCCCAGGGCGGTCGCGGTTCCCGCCGCCGCCTCCTGGCCGGACCGTCTGCTGACCACGGTGTCATGACGCCCTCACGCGCTGGGGAAACGGCTTCATGCTATCGCCCGGCGCGCGGCGGAACCAGGGCCCCCGCCGCGGCCTGCGGGTCCCCGCCGCGGCCTGAGGGTCCCCGCCGCGGGCTGCGGGCGCCCGCGGAGGGGCCCGCGGTCCCGGCCGGGGGCGGGACGGGTTGACATCGGGCGTGGCAGCGGTACATTGCTGCGCAGTCCAGCACTTGGCTAGCCGTCGGGGTGAGCTGGCCGTCCAGGCCAGGCTGCGTGCGGGCCGGGGGACCGGCCCTGATGCCAGGCGCAGCGCGCCAGGACGTGCCCGGTAGCCCGCTGGGCCGGGGGGTTGGAAACGGGAAGGGCCCGGGCGCCCAGTAGACAACGGAGAACGAGCTCGCCGCCGGCGGGACGGTCCCCGGTCCGAAGGGATGCCCGGGCCCTCTTCCCAGCCCCCTGCCCGCCACCCGGGTCCGCCTGGCGGGCGGATGGGCCGCCGCGGGGCGGCCGGGCCGCGTGCCGCGTGCGCGGGGCTGCCGCCGCTGTCACAGCGTCAATATTGGTGCAAATTTCGCTATGCCCGCCGGAGCGCGGGCTCCGGCGATGTCGCGTGACGGTAACCTGCAGGGATCACGGGCCCGAGATGCCGCGACCCCCGCGGCAGTCAGGGGAAGGCAGGAGAGGTTGGCTGGCAACAACGAAGCCGGGACTCCAGTTGGCCGGGTCGCCGTCATCATGCCGACGTATAACGAGCGTGAGAACCTGGAGGCCATGGCCGCGCGGGTCAGGTCCGCTGTGCCCGACGCCGACCTGCTGGTGGTCGACGACAACAGCCCGGACGGCACCGGCGAGCTCGCGGACAAGCTGGCCGCCGGGGACTCCCGCGTCCACGTCCTGCACCGGCCCGGCAAGGGCGGCCTCGGTGCCGCCTACCTGGCCGGGTTCAGCTGGGCGCTGGAGCAGGACTACGGCGCGGTCGTGGAGATGGACGCGGACGGCTCCCATCAGCCTGAGCAGCTGCCGGTCCTGCTCGACGCGCTGCGCCAGGCCGATCTCGTGCTCGGCTCCCGCTGGGTGCCGGGGGGACGGGTGCTCAACTGGCCGAAGTCGCGGGAGGTGCTGTCGCGGGGGGCGAACATCTACGCCCGGGTAATGCTGGGCATCCCGCTGAAGGACGCCACCGGCGGCTTCCGGGTCTACCGGGCCGCCACCCTGCGGGCCGTCAGGCTGGGCGAGATCCAGTCGCAGGGCTACTGCTTCCAGGTTGACCTGGCGCTCCGTGCGCTGAACGCGGGCCTGCGCGTGGTCGAGGTGCCGATCACGTTCGTGGAGCGCATACACGGCTCGAGCAAGATGAGCCGGTCCATCATGGCGGAGGCGTTCTGGCGGATCGGCCGCTGGGGGGTTGCGTCCCGCTGGGCGGCGCTGCGCGGGGCCCGCGCCGCCGACTGAGCCGCGCCCGGGACCGGCCCGGGCCAGGACAGCAGAAACGGCCCGGGCCGAACCCGGGCCGTCATCGCGTGCGGTTCAGGCGCTCTTGCGGTGCCTGGTGTTCTGCTTACGCGGCGTTTCCTCACCACGCTGGCTCCTGATGAGGGCCAGCCGCTCCGCGAGCACTTCTTCCAGGTCGGCGATGGACCGGCGCTCACGCAGCATGTCCCAGTGGCTCCGCGGCGGCTTCGCCTTCCGCGGTGCGGACAGGTCGCCCGTGGTGGTGAAAGCGGTTGCCCCGCACACCCGGCACTCCCAGGTGGCCGGAACCTCAGCCTCGGCGGCAAACGGGACGGTAAAGTGGTGACCCTTGGGGCAGTCGAAAGCTATCTCCTGGCGAGGCGCCAGGTCGGTGTTACGGTCGTTCTCGTAGCTCGTTGCCCCGAGCCGGGTGCCGCGAAGTGCGCGTTCGGCCATTAGTCACTGCCTCCCAGGCGCTCAGCCTTGTGAATTAGTTAACGCCGAGTACCCGGTCAAGATTCCCGCTGTGCCCGATTCCAACCCCCCCGCGCATGCCGTGGCTCATGGTATCGGTACGCTCACCCAACGTAATGGCTCGCTCACCGGGCCGGGTGGCCCGGGGACCGGGCCTGGCCAGCCCAGCCGGGCCGGCCTGGCCGGTTCACCGGCTCATCCGGCCACGCGCGGATGCCACTCGCCCCGGCTGATCAGCACGTCCCGCAGCGCCTCAGTCTCGTCGGTCATGATGCCGTCCACCCCGATATCGAGCAGGGTCGCCATCATCGCGGGGGAGTTGATGGTCCAGGCGTGCACGTGCAGGCCCAGGGCGTGCGCCCGGCCGACGAACGCGGGCGTGGCCACCTGCGCCGGCACCTGGGCGCAGCGCACACCGGTCTGGGCCAGCCGCTCAGCCAGGGCCAGGTAAGCCCCGCGCGGGGCCGCATGCGGTGCACCGCGGACCGGGTCCCCGGCCCCCCAGGCCCGCCCGGGCCCTTTCCGGCTGCCCCGGGCCGCCACGGCCCGGCTGGCCCGGGTGAGGTCGCGCGGGGGGCGCGGGCCGCCGAACCGGACTACCGCGGTCCCGATGGGGGAGGCGGCCATGCATACCTGCCGGTCGAAGATCCGCCGCGCGGCACGTAGCCGGCTGGCCGAGAACGAGGTGACGCAGACCCGGTCCCAGGCCCCTGTCCGGCGCAGCACCCCGGCCACCGGGGCGATCGCGGGGGCATCCTTCAGGTCGATGTTGAATCGCAGGTCAGGCCAGGCTCCCAGCAGGTCCTCCAGCAACGGGATCGGCTCGGTCCCGTCGATCAGCGCGGTGGCGAGATCCCGGTGGTTCATCCTGGCGATCCGGCCCGGCCGGCCGGTCATCCGGTCGAGGGTCCGGTCGTGGAAGGCCAGGACCACCCCGTCCAGCGTCGCCTGGGCGTCCGTCTCCAGGTAGCTGTAGCCCAGCCCGACCGCGTGCTCGAAGGCCCGCCAGGAGTTCTCGGGGGCGTGCGCCGCACCGCCCCGGTGAGCGAAGGCAGCCGGCCTGGGGAGATCGAGGAATACGCTCGGCATATATGCAGAGTATGCGCTACCGCGCGGAGCAGGCTGTAAACGGAGCATGACCGGATCCTGAACTACCTGCTGCGCGGGTTCTCATCCGTCCTGGTCAGCGCCATCCTGACGGCCGGCTGACCACTCCCGGCGGCGCGCCTCGGCTAGCGCGATGGCGGCGGCGGCCGACACGTTCAGTGACCCGACCCGGCCCACCAGCGGGATGTACGCGACCGCGTCAGCCACGGCCAGCAGCGCGGGGGAGCAGCCGTGGTCCTCGTTGCCGAGCACCAGGCAGACGTCTCCGTGCAGCGGCGCATCGTGCAGCGGGTATGCCCCCGAGGCCTGCTCGATCGCGACCACCCGCATCCCTGCCGCCCGGGCCGCCTTGGCCGCGGCCGCCGGGTCCGGCTCACGCTCCCAGCTGAGCAGCCGCTGGGTGCCCAGGGCGGTCTTGGCCGCCGACGGGTGATCCAGCGGCGCCGAGTTCCCGCACAGCCAGATGTGCTCGGCGCCGAACGCGGCCGCTGACCGGACGATCATCCCGACGTTGAAGGGCTGGGTCACGGAGTCGAGCAGCAGGGCCAGCCGGGCCTGCGTGGCCCGCCGCCAGGACCGGTTCAGCCGCTTCACGTCCGTGGGACGCAGCTGCCTGTACGGGGTGCCCGCCCCGGCTGCCTCTCCGTGCTGCGCCGGCCCGCTCACCTGGGCGTCACCTGCAGCACCCGGTAGCCACTGCGGGACGCGATCCGCATGGCTGGCCATCCCTCGCCGTGCAGCCAGCGCTGCAGCGAGTCCGCGCCCAGGTTCCGCTGGACCACCAGGTAGGCGTGGCCACCAGGGGCCAGCCGGCCCAGCCAGCCAGCCAGCATGCCATGCAGCGCCTCCTTGCCGACCCGGATGGGCGGATTAGACCAGATCGCGGCGAAATACCCGGGCAGCCCCGGGTCTCCCGGAGTCACGCAGCGCACGTTGCCGAGCCCCGCGCGGGCCGCGTTGGCCGTGCACAGGCCGAGCGCGCGCTCGTTGACGTCCACGGCCCAGACCGTGGCCCCCGGCGCCCGCGCCGCCATGGCCAGCGCGATCGGGCCGTACCCGGTACCGAGATCGAGCAGGTCACCGTGGGCCGGGGGCGGCGGGACGGCTTCAAGCAGGACCCTGCTGCCCGGGTCCAGCCGGCCGGGAGAGAACACCCCGGCGTCCGTGGCGCACTCGAAATGCAGGTCAGGGAGGATGACCTGGATCAGGCCCGGGCGGTGCGCCGCGGCCGGGCTCGCGGTGAAGTAATGCTGGCCCGCCTGATCCGGGCCTGCCTGACCCGGGCCTGCCTGATCCGGGCCTGCCTGATCCGGGCCTGCCTGATCCGGGCCTGCCTGATCCGGGGCTCCCTGGTCCGCGCGCACCTGCTTCTTGCTCACCGGTTCCGGGGCTTTGCCATCTCCGGCGGGGCGGTCTGCTGCCCGGCCAGGGCCGGCTCGATGAAGCGGTGGGTCACCCAGCGCTCCACGACGAAGGTCAGGATCGGGATGGTGCCGGCCAGCAGCATCAGCACCGTCGGCCAGAGTGACAGGCGGAGCCGCCGGGCCAGCAGCCAGGCGAAGACGAGGTAGATGATGTAGAGAATCCCGTGCAGCACGCCGACATCGTTGGCGACCGCGGGGTACCCGGCGATCTGCAGCGGGATGCCGACAAAGCACAAGATGATCAGCACCACGCCGGTCACGTAGGCCATCACCCGGTAGCGGAGCACGGCTGCGCGCACCGGCCTGCCTCCTCAATTGTCCAGGCCCGCCTCAGCGGAGCCCGTGCCACTTTCCGTGCCTGCTCGCCTCGGCCGTGAGCCGGGCCAGGTAGGCGTTGTAGGCAGCCAGTTCCTCGTCATCGTCCTCGCCGCCGGCGCTGCCAGCACCAGTGCCGCCCGCCGCGTCGCCGGTGACGGGGCCGCCGTCAGCCGTCCCGTCCCGTCCCGTGGGCAGCGCCACCGTGTCCAGGCCCTCGGCGCGGGCCGGCGGGCGGAACTCGTCCTTGATCGTCTTGGCCCAGAAGACAATCGCGAAGCCTGCAAAAATAGGCCACTCAAAGGTATACGCCCAGCTCAGGCCGTTTCCAGCCTCGGCGCGGTGGAACTGCCAGTCGCCCAGGGCCAGCATCCCCAAGACGGCCACCACCATCAGCGCATGCCAGCCCAGCCATTTGGGCCGGAACAAGAACCGCCAGCTCGGCGCCGGGGTATCGCTGGACATGCCACGAAGTCTAGCCGCGCCGCCCGTACCCGGCCGCCAGCAGGCCGCACGGGTCCCGCCTGGGGGTTGCAGGGCCCTCCCGGGCCAGCAGGCCGGCGAACTCACCGAGGCGCCTGGCCAGCAGAGCCCGGCACATTTCCCCGCGCGTCAATGCGAGGACATCCGGGCAGGTCAGTGATAATCGGTCCATGTCCTTGACAGATCTACTGCGGCCTGGGCGGATCGGGCTGGCGGGACGCCTGCCAGCCCGCCTGGAAGATCTGCACGGGCCCGAACGGGGCGTCATCGTGCTGCCGCGCCATCTGGCCTGGCCGGGGATGCGGGAATTCGACGTGACCGACGACCGGGTCCGGCGCAGCCTGTACGGGATCGTGCTGACCCAGGGCCGGCGCAACGACCTGGCCCGCTTCGTTAACCCACGGCTGCTGACGCAGGACTGGCCGCTGCTGCGCTCCTCGCTGGACCCGAAGCTGCGGCGCTGGTGCGAGAGGCGGCTGGCGCTGCGCGGGTAGGGCGTTCACGCGGCCGCGGACTTCCCGGGGCCGACCACCGTGCTGGCCCATTCCCCGTTCCCCTGGCAGGATGAGGCCCGGCGGGGCCGCCCGCAAGCCCGGCGTGCACCTCGGCCTCCGGCTGGTCCCCGACGTACTCCCCGCCCCGGCTGGCCGGCACGCCAGCTCAGGGGGCAGGCCGTGCTCAACGAGGGCGTCGGGTCGTGGACCGCCCGCCGGGCCCGCAAGTCCCCCGGGGCGCGCGCGATCCTGCATGAGGGGCGCGCGCTCAGCTACGCGGAGCTGGACGCCCGGGTGGGCCGGCTCGCCCGGGCGCTGCGCGGGCTCGGCGCAGGGCCGGGTTCCCGGGTGGCGTACCTCGGCCCCAACCATCCGGCCTTCCTGGAAACCATGTTCGCGGCCTGGTGCGCCGGGGCGGTCTTCGTGCCGCTGAACATGCGGCTGGCGGCCCCCGAGCTCGAGTACCAGCTCGCCGACTGCGGGGCGTCCCTGCTGGTGTACGCGCCCGGGCAGGCGGCCGTGGTAGCGGGCATCCGCGGAGCGGCCCGGCCCGGCCATCTCGTCGCGCTGAACGGGGCGGCGGCAGGCGGGCATGACTACGAGACCCTGCTCGCGGGGCCGCCCCCGGAGCCGGCGGACATCCCGGTCAGCCTGGATGACCCCAGCCTGATCATGTACACCTCAGGCACCACGGGACGGGCCAAGGGCGCGACGCTGACCCACGGCAACATCACCTGGAACGCGGTGAACGTGGTGGTGGACGCCGACTTCCGGGCGGACGAGGTCGCCCTCGCCGTGGCCCCGCTGTTCCACACCGCGGCGCTGAACATGCTGTGCCTGCCCGCCATGCTCAAAGGCGGCACGGTGCTGGTCGAGCCGGCCTTCGACGCGGCACGGGTGCTGGAGCTGATCGCCCGGTACCGGGTGACGTCGATGTTCGGTGTCCCGGCCATGTACGACGCGATGGCCGCCGCCCCCGGCTGGGCCCGTGCGGACACCTCCAGCCTGCGCATGCTGCTGTGCGGGGGCGCCCCGGTGCCGGACGCCACCATCCGCCGCTACACCGACCGGGGACTGACGTTCATCCAGGGATACGGGATGACCGAGACCTCACCGGGGGCGCTGCTGCTGGACGCGGAGCACGCGGTAGCCAAGGCGGGCTCGGCCGGCGTGCCGCACTTCTTCACCGACGTCCGGGTGGCCGGCCCGGACGGCACCGGGGCCGGGCCGGGCGAGCGCGGCGAGATCATCGTGGCCGGCCCGAACGTCATGCGCGGGTACTGGGGCCAGCCGGAGGCGACCGCCGCGGTGCTCGGGGGCGGCTGGCTGCGTTCCGGCGACGTGGGGGTCACCGACGAAGACGGCTACGTGTCCGTGGTGGACCGCATCAAGGACGTGATCATTTCCGGCGGGGAGAACATCTACCCGGCCGAGGTGGAGAACGCCCTGCTCAGTCACCCCGCCGTGGCTGACTGCGGGGTGATCGGGGTCCCGGACGGCCGGTGGGGCGAGGTCGGCCGCGCCGTGGTCGTGCTCCGCCCGGGCGCGAGCGCATCGGAAGCCGGCATCCTGGAATTCCTCGACGGCCGCCTGGCCCGTTACAAGATTCCCGGATCGGTACAGTTCGCCAGCGTCTTGCCGCGCAGCGCCACAGGCAAGATCCTGAAGAGGCAGCTCCGCGAGACCTATGGAGGAACCATCGCATGAGCACCGTCGTGAACGGATTGGATGAGATCACCGCTCTGGCCGGCACCGACCTGGGCCGCACCAGCTGGATGGAGGTGACGCAGGAGCGGGTGAACACGTTCGCCGACGCGACCAGCGACCATCAGTGGATCCACGTGGATGAGGCCCGCGCGGCCGCCGGGCCGTTCGGCGGGACCATCGCGCACGGCTTCCTGACGCTGTCCTTGGTCATCCCGCTGTTCGCCGAGCTCCTCGACGTCACCGGCATCAGCATGGGCATCAACTACGGGCTGAACAAGGTCCGTTTCCCGGCGCCGGTCCGGGTCGGCTCCAAGATCAGGCTGGCCGCGGTGGTCGCCGCCGTGGAGCCGGTCGGGGATGGCCAGGCCGTCCAGCTGACCGCCGACTTCACCGTCGAGGTGGACGGCGGCTCGAAACCGGGCTGCGTGGCCCAGGGCATCTACCGCTACTACGCCTGAGCCCGGAGCCGGGGCGGTGCCGTCTAAGGCCCGGGACTGGCCCCGGCCGGGCCCCGCGGATCCACGGCCTGCCATTCGGCGCCCCAGGCGGCCAGGCGGCGGCCATCGAGCACGCGGCGGCTGACGATGCCGGCGCAGAGCAGGACCATCCCCCAGCAGGGCACGGCCATGGCCGCCGTGACGCCGGCCTGGAGCGCCGCCTGGAACGGCGACGTGGGCGTGCTGCCCAGCAGTCCCGTGCGGCCCGCCCAGACGGTGACCGTGGTCCCGGCCCGGGTCCCGGGGGGGACCGGGATCCGGCCGGTGCGCCCCGCCCCGCCGGGCGCCTGCCAGCGGGCGGGCACGGTCACGTCGTAGCCGAAGGACGGGGGCGCGCCGGCCAGGAGCCTGGCCGGGACCGGGTGCCAGCCCGCGTGCTCGGCGTCCGTGGTGGTGTAGCTGGTGGCGAGGGCCAGCTGCCAGACGGCCAGGGCGATCAGCGGGCCGCCCGCCAGGAAGGCCAGGGCCAGCCCGGCGATGATCCCGGCCTCCGCCCGGTCGCAGGCACGCCGGAGCGGGTTGTGATCAGGCCACAACCCGCGCACGGCCCGTGCGGCACGCGTCATGCTCCGAGCGTGGCCACGGCCGGGCCTGGCTGGCATCCCCTTCCTGGGGTGATTCCGCCGCGAAGCCCCGGAAACCCGGATCGGGTTCCCCGGCGGCGAGCGGGAAGAGCAGGGCCGCGGCGGCAGTGACGCCGGCCATGTCCGGGTGCCACCAGACGCTTGCCCTCGGCCATCCGCCCCACAACCGGACATGTCAGCACACATAACGGCACGATCGGCCACGCCGTCGTGCGGCCGCGTCACGGGCCGCGGTGACCCGGACACCAGCCACGCCAGGACAGCTGACTGACGGGACAGTTTCACCGGTTCGTGGGACGGTGTTCACGACCGGGTGGCTTCCTCACGTTTGCCTGTTAGCCGCCATCCGGGCGGCCGGCGAAATGAGGGGCCATGAGGTCGATGAGGCGGATCTGGGCACACTGGGGTGCGGCCGCGGGCAGCGCGGGCGTGGCGCTGCTGCTGGCCGCCACGCAGGGCACCGCCGCGGCCGGGGCGGCCACTTCCGCCCCCGGGGCGGACGGGCCCGGATGGAGCGGGAACCTGATCGCGGACGGGAACGCCGGGGCGGGCTACTGCACCCGGGACTGGAACGCGGCCACGACCATCCCGGGCTGGAGCATCAGCACCGGGAGCCCCAACGTCATGTGCTACGCCGCTGCCCCGGTCCGCCGCCCCGCCGGTGCCTCCGGCCCGGGGTTCTTCAGCTCAGGCCCCTACGGTGACTCGGCCATGACCCAGACGGCCCGGCTGGCCCCGCGGGCCGCGGCGGGCGGGTCCCTGTCCTACCGGCTGTCGGGCTGGCTGGGCGGGTGGAAGACCGAGCCCGGATACGTGCGGGTATCGCTCACCTTCCTCACCCGCTCCGGCCACCAGGCCGGGGCGCCGGTCACGCTGCGCACGGTGAACCGGGCCGAGCGGGGCGGCCGGACCCGGTTCCTGCGCCGCGCGGTGACCGGGACGGTGCCGCCCGCCGCGGCGTCGATCCGGGTCGGGGTGCGTTTCCTGGATAGCTCCACCCCGCCCGGCGGGGAACCCGAGCCGTCCGGCCCCGGCGGCGGCATGCTCGACAATCTCTCGCTGCGGGTGTCCGCCCCCCTGCCGGCGGCCCGGCTGGTGCCGCCACGCTCAGCCGTGCCGCACTTCAGCCACGTCTTCGTGATCATGATGGAGAACACCAACGGCAGCGCGGTGCTGTCCGGCCGCAGCCACATGCCGTTCCTGCACAGCCTGATAGCCCGCGGGACCGCGCTGGCGAACTACCACGCGGTGTACCACCCCAGCGACGAGAACTACCTGGCCATCGCGGGCGGCGACACCTACGCCAGGGGCGCGGTCTACTGGCCGGACATCAAGGACCCGAACCCCAACCTCGGCGACGAGCTCGAGGCCAGGTCGCTGACCTGGAAGGCCTACGAGCAGGGGATGGGCTACCGGTGCAACGACCGCGCGTCCACCGAGTTCACCTACGACAGGTACTACTACCCGGACGACGCGCCGTTCATCAACTACACCGACGTCAGCGGCAACCGGGCCCGCTGCAAGGCCCACCTGGCCGACACCACGCAGCTGGGCACCGACCTCAAGAGCGCCGCGACCACGCCGGCCTTTTCCTGGATCGCGGCCGACGACTACTACGACGGTGAGTCCGCCGGCAACGGCGACCGCCACAGCCGCGAGGTCCAGGACGGCTGGCTGAAGCGGACCCTCACCCCGGTCCTGTCCTCGCCCGCCTGGCGGACGCAGAAATCCCTGCTGATCATCACCTGGGACGAGGCCGGCGTCACGAAGCGCACCGCGGAGCCGGGCAACCGGGTCGCGACCGTGCTGGTCGGATCCCAGGGCACGGTGCGGGCCGGCTACGTCAGCCCGGCCCGCTACGACCACTATTCCGCCGCCCGGACCATCGAGGAGGCCCTGGGCGTCGCCCCGTTCACCGCGAACGACGCGTACGCCACCCCGTTCAACGACGCGTTCACCCGGCAGGGCTGGTAAGCCGGGGCCCGGTGCTGCCGGGGCGCGGTGCTGCCCGGGTGCGCCGGCGGCGCGGGCCCTCTACAGTCGGCCCCATGCGATTTGCCACGATCCGGACCCCCGATGGGACCACGGCCGCGCGGCTGGACGGGGACATGCTGGTGCCGCTGGACGCGGCTGACGTCGGGGCACTGCTGGCCAGCACGCCGCTGGGTGACGGCGGCGGCCGGGCGCCGGCGGAGCGCGCCGGGGCCGCGCCGGTGCCCGCCGGCGATGCGGGCTTCGCGCCGCTCGTGCCGCGCCCGGCCAAAGTGCTGTGCGTGGGACTGAACTACCGGGCCCACATCCTGGAAACCGGGCGGGACCTGCCCCGGTATCCGACCCTGTTCGCCAAGTTCGCCCGGACACTGCTGGGCGCCCGCGACGACCTGGTCCTGCCCGCGGTCAGCGACCGGGTCGACTGGGAGGTCGAGCTGGGCGTGGTCATCGGCCGGCCGATCTACCGGGCCAGCCAGGACGAGGCGGCGGCGGCCATCGCGGGGTACACCGTCACCAACGACGTCAGCATGCGCGACTGGCAGAACCGCACCCTGCAGTGGCTCCAGGGCAAGATGTTCGAGCGGAGCACCCCCGTCGGCCCGTACCTGGTCACCGGGGATGAGATCGGCGACGCTGCGGACCTGGAGGTGCGATGCGAGGTGGACGGGACGGTCATGCAGCAGTCGCGTACCTCCGACCTCCTGTTCGGCCCGGCTGAGATCGCCGCCTACGCCAGCCAGGCCATCACCCTGGAGCCGGGCGACCTGCTGCTCACCGGCACGCCGGGCGGGGTGGGGAACGCCCGCAAGCCCCCGGTCTACCTGCAGCCCGGCCAGACGCTGCGCACCGTGGTCGAGGGCGTCGGGGAGTGCGTCAACCGGTGCGTGCCGGACCCGGCCTGACCGGCCCGCGCCGAAGAAGGGGAGGGGCAGCCGCTCCCGCGGCCGCCCCGAGTATGTCAGGGTTACTGCATGCGCAAGTACGTGATCATGGGGGTGCCCGGCAGCGGCAAGAGCTCGCAGGCGTCGTGGCTGGCCCGGGACCTGGACCTGGTGCACATCAGCGTGGGCGACATCTTCCGCTGGAACGTGGAGCAGCACACCAAGATGGGAGCCGACGTGCGGCGGATCATGGCCGCCGGCGAGCTGGTCGGTGACGATCTGGCCGAGAAGGTGACCGCGCAGCGGCTCGCCGACCACGACTGGAACTACGGGTTCATCATCGACGGGTTCCCGCGCAACGCCCGGCAGGCGGAGTTCTTCCTGGAGAGCTACGACATCGACGCGGTTATCCATCTCGACCTGCCCGACAACGAGGTCCGCCGCCGGGTCCTGGCCCGCCGGCTGTGCTCGGGCTGCGGCCTGGATTACAACCTCATCGAGGGCCGGCCCCGGGAAGAGGGCAAGTGCGACGTGTGCGGCGGGACGCTCGTGACCCGCGAGGACGACACCGAGGAAGCCCTCGTGGTCCGGCTGCGGGACTACCACGAGAAGACCGACCCGGTGCTCGCCATCTTCGGGCGCAAAGAGTACGTCCTGCGCATCGACGCCACCAAGGACAAGGACGATGTCCAGCAGGCGATCCGGGCGGCGCTCGGGCTGCCCGCGTTCACGCCGGAGCCCGCCGGCCGGCCGTGAGCCCCGTGCCTCCCGTGTCCCGCACTCCCGGACACCCGGACACAGCCTGGGCATCGCCGCCGGGAGCTGGAGCGACGGCGCCGTGCGGGTCGTAATCGCGCCTGACTCCTTCAAGGGCAGCATCGGGGCGGCCGCCGCGGCCACCGCGCTGGCCGGTGGCTGGCACGCCGCCCGGCCCGGCGATCAGGTGATCTGCGTGCCGCTGGCCGACGGCGGTGAGGGCACCCTGGACGTCCTCGCCGCCGCGGTGAGCGGCGCCCGCTGGCACACCGCCCGGGTCACCGGCCCGGCGGGCCAGCCGGTGAACTGCGCGTGGCTGGAACTGCCCGGCGGCATCGCGGCCGTGGAACTGGCCCGGGCCAGCGGGCTGCCGCTGCTGGCCCGCCCCGACCCGCTGGGCGCGCAGACGACCGGGCTCGGCGAGGTCATCGGCCGCGCGCTGGACGCCGGCGCGGCGCAGGTGATGATCGCGCTCGGCGGCTCGGCGTCCACCGACGGCGGGACGGGCGCGCTGGCGGCGCTCGGCGCCCGTTTCCTCGACCACGCCGGCCGGGCCCTGCCCGCCGGCGGCGGGGCCCTGCGCGGCCTGGCCACCGTGGACCTGGGCGGGCTGGCCCCGCCTCCCGGGGGCGGGGTCACCTGCCTGTCGGACGTGCGGGCCCCGCTGCTCGGCCCGGCCGGGGCGGCCGCCGTGTTCGGCCCGCAGAAGGGAGCCAGCCCCGCCCAGGTGGCCCTGCTCGAGGATGGCCTGACCCGGCTGGCCCGGTGCCTCGGCGGGGACCCGGGGGCGCCCGGCGCCGGGGCGGCCGGGGGCACCGGGTATGGCTTCGCCGCCGCCTGGGGGGCGCAGATCGGCCCGGGGGCGGTGCACCTGGCCGCGATAGCCGGCCTGGACCGGGCACTGTCCGGGGCCGGGCTCGTGATCACCGGGGAGGGCCGTTACGACGACACCTCGGGCACGGGAAAGGTCGCCGGGACCGTATTCGCCGCCGCCACGGCCGCCGGGGTGCCGGCCGCGCTGGTCGCCGGCCAGGTCGCGTCCGACCCGCCGCCCGGGGTGGCCTGGGCCGTGGCCCTGGACGGCCTGGCGGGCGGCGCCGCGCCGGCGCTGGCGGATCCCGGCCGCTGGCTCCGGCAGGCCGGCCAGGAGCTGGCCGCCAGCCTCACCCGCTGACGGGTCGCCCGGCGGCCGGCCCGGCCCGCCAACTACCCTGGTCCGCGTGCGGGACATCGTGGTGTTCAGCGGCAGCGCCCACCTCGAGCTGGCGGCCGAGATCTGCGCGGACCTGGGCGAGCAGCTGCGCCCGGTGCGGCTGCGCCGATTCGCCAACGACTGCATGGAGGTGCAGCTCCAGTCCAACTGCCGGGAACGTGACGTGTTCCTCATCCAGCCGCTCTGCCCCCCGGTCCAGGAGCACCTGGTCGAGCTGCTGCTCATGCTGGACGCCGCGCGGGGCGCGTCCGCCGCCCGGGTCACCGCGGTCATCCCGCACTACGCGTACGCCCGCTCGGACAAGAAGGACATGCCCCGGGTGTCGATCGGCGGCCGGCTGGTCGCCGACCTGCTCGTCACGGCAGGCGCGAACCGGGTACTGACGATGACCCTGCATTCCCCGCAGGTGCACGGCTTCTTCTCGATCCCGGTCGATCATCTGCACGCCCACCGCGAGCTGGCCGCCCACTTCCGCGGCCAGGACCTGTCGAACACGGTGGTGGTCTCACCCGACCTGGGCAACGCCAAGCAGGCCGCGTCCTTCGCCCGCCGTCTCGGCCTGACCGTCGCGTTCGGCGCGAAGCAGCGGATCAGCGACCAGGAGGTCTCGATCACGTCCATCATCGGTGACGTGACCGGCCGGGACGTGATCGTGCTGGACGACGAGATCGCGCGCGGCACCACCATCCTCGAACTGCTCGAGCGCCTGCGGGAGCGTGACGTCCGCTCCGTCCGGGTCGCCTGCACGCACGGCCTGTTCGCCGGGGACGCGCTGAAGCGGATCGAGTCGGCCCCGGAGGTGACCGAGGTGGTCACGACGAACACGGTGCCGATCCCCAGTCACCTGCTCGGCGGCAAGCTCGAGGTCATCTCGCTCGCCCCGGCGCTCGCCGAGGCCATCCGCCGCATCCACGAGGGTGAGTCGGTCAGCGTCCTGTTCGGCACGGACTAGTCCGGGGGGCGGCCCCCGGAGGCCCGCCCCTGTAGGCACGCCGGCTGCGGCGGGTGCCGGGTTAATCGCCGGCTCGGAGGGAACCCGCCTCCGGCGGGCCCCGCCTCGCTCTGCGGGCTCCGGGGGCCCGGAGTTAAGACTCCTCGATAGCGCGGGTGACCTGCTCGGTGGTGAGGGGGAGATCGCGGACCCGGACGCCGACCGCGTCCGCCACCGCGTTGCCGATCGCGCCCGCGACAGGGCCCTGGGCCAGCTCGCCGGCACCGGTCTCAGGCTCGCCGGGCGCGGCCACGATCCGCACGGCCACCTCGGGCACCTCGGTGAACCGCAGGATCGGATAGCTGTCCCAGGTCACCGACGTGATCCGGGTCCGGTCGAAGCGGACCCGCTCGCGCAGCGCCCAGCTCGCGCTCTGGATCGCCCCGCCCTCGACCTGGTTGATCACGCCGTCAGGGTTGATGACCCGGCCCACGTCCACGGCCAGCCACAGCCGGCGCAGGCTGATGCTGGTGTCCGCGGCCACCTCCGCCACCGCCGCGCAGTACCCGGCGGTGCCCTTATAGCGGGCGAAAGCCAGCCCGAGCCCGGTTCCCCCGGCGCCGCGGCCCTCACCACGGGCACCGCCCGGACGGGACCGGTCCCAGCCGGACATGCCCGCGGCCTCCTCGATGACCCGCCGGGCCCGCGGGTCAGCCAGGTGCGCGAGCCGGAACTCCACCGGATCCGCGCCGGCCGCCTGGGCCAGCTCGTCCATGAACGACTCGATCGCGAACACGTTGAGGAAGGCCCCCAGGGAGCGCAGCGACGAGGTCCGCAGCGGCATGGTGAGCAGCCGGTGCCTCGTCACCTCAACGTCGGGGATGTCGTACGCCGGAACCGCGTTCCGGGTGGCGCCCATCGCCCCGCTGGGCACCCCGTCGGGGGCGGCGCTGATCGGCGTGCCTCCCGCGGCGTGGGACAGGGCGAGCAGCCGTGGCTCGCCGCCGGTGCCTGGCCGGCCCACGAACCCGTTGCTCCACACGTCCTGCCGCCAGGTCCGGATCCGGCCTGCGGAGTCCAGGCCCGCCGACAGGCGCGCCAGCATCGCGGGTCCGAAGGGCCCCCAGCTGAGCTCGTCCGGCCGGGACCACAGCACCCGCACCGGGCGGCCGGGTACCGCGCGGGCCAGCAGCACCGCGTCGGCGGCGGCGTCGTCCGAGGCATTGTGCCCGTACACCCCGGCTCCCTCCACGTGCCGCACGGTCACCCGGGCGGGATCCAGGCCCAGCCCGGCGGCCAGCGCCCCGCGGAGCGGGAACGGGCCCTGGCTGTGCGTCCACACGCCGACCTGGCCGTCGTCCCCCCAGCAGGCGATCGCGCAGCTGGGAGCCATCGAGCCGTGCGCGAGGAACGGCCGCGTGTACTCCGCGGCGCAGGACAGGCTCACCTGGGCCGCCGCCCCGGGGTCGGGGTGCCGCAGCACCGGCTGGTCCTCGGTGGGCTGGGACAGCAGGAAGCCCTTCAGGTCGTCCTCATCCGGCAGCGACTCCCGCACCGTCCAGCGGGCCGCCTGCGCCAGCCGGCCCGCCGCGGTCACCGCGATCCGGTCGGACTCGGCGATCACGCCCAGGAAAGAGCCGTCACGCACCTGCGCGACGACCCCCGCGGGCAGGTCCGCCCCGGCCACGCGGTCCAGCATGGCCGCCGGGGCCGGGGGCCGGATCACCCGTCCGAACAGCATGCCCGGCAAGACCAGGTCGTGCAGGAACCGGGGCCGCCCGGTCGCCTTGTCCGGCAGGTCGATCCGGGGCGCGCTCCGGCCGGCGACCGACCACTGGGCCGGGGGCTTGGCGGACGCGTCCAGCTGCGCGGCCCGGTCAAGGAGGGCGCTCCCGTCCAGGGACCAGTAGCCGAGCCCCGCCTGGCCAGCGCCGGCGCGGGCCACCCCCCGCTCGACCCGCAGGCCGTCCGCGGCCGCCCCGAGCTTGGAGGCCGCCTCGGCCAGGAACGCCGCGCGGACCTGCGCGCAGACCTGGCGCAGCGCCCCGCCGCAATCCTGGATGGACCGGCTGCCCGAGGTGACCCCCTCATCGGGGCTGCTGGCGGTGCTCACCCCGGCCACCCGGACCTGATCCAGCCCGACGTCGAGTTCCTCGGCCGCGATCTGCGCCAGCGCCGTCCACACTCCCTGGCCGTACTCGACCTTCCCGGGCCGGATCGTGACGAGGCCGCCCACGCTGAAATCCACCCACTCGCGCGGCAGCGGGTTGGCGGCCAGGCTTGGCGAGGGTGCCGGGGGACTGCTCAACGGGCCTCCTCCTGCCATCCGGCCGTGCTGTCCCGGCCCGTGCTGTCCCCGCCCGTGGTGTCCCGGCCCGTGGTGTCCCGGCCCGTGGTGTCCCGGGCGGCGGCGCGGAGCACGGCCCGGACGATCCGCTGGTGCGATCCGCAGCGGCACAGGTTGCCGTCCAGCGCCGTGCGCACCTCAGCCGCGGTCGGCGCGGGGTTCGCCCGCAGCAGGGCCACCGCGCTCATGATCACTCCTGAGGTGCAGTAACCGCACTGGGCTGCCTGCTCGTCCACCACCGCCTGCTGGACCGGGTGCACGGCGCCGTCATGCATCAGCCCCTCCACCGTGGTGATGTCCTGGCCCTCGGCCGCCCAGGCCGGGAAGTCGCAGGAGGACCGGGCCCGGCCGCCGACGAGCACGAAGCAGGCACCGCACAAGCCGACGCCGCAGCCGAACCTCGGCCCGGACAGCCCCAGGTCCTGCCGCAGCACATCGAGCAGCGGGGTATCCGGCTCGCACCGGATGGCCCGCTCCGTGCCGTTGACCGTCGCCCGGATATTGACTGCGCCCATGGGCACAGAGTATGCATTCGTTTGCAGCGATGCGGGTAGTGCCACGCAGCCAGGCCGGGGAGGCAGTCGGTGGACGAACGGGTGGCGATGGCGATCTCCCACTGGTCGCCGAGGTTCACCGCCAACGGTGTCACCGCCGGGGACTTCGAGCGGATCACCGGCCATCTGGAGCGGTGGGAGGACTGGTGCGCCGCCTGGAGCGAGGTGGGCGCCGAGCACGAGCAGCTCGGCCGGGACGCGCTGGCGGCGGGACGGGAGATGTCCGCGGGGGCGCACCTGTCCCAGGCGGCGGTCTACTACCACTTCGCCAAATTCCTGTTCACTGACGACCTGGGCCAGATGCGCACCGCGCACCTGGCCGCGGTGCGCTGCCTCACCGACGCGCTGCCCTTCCTCGACCCGCCGGGACGGCGGATCGAGATCCCGTTCGACGGCGCGCGCCTGGTGGGCGTGCTGCGGGAGCCTGCCGGGGACGGCCCGCACCCGGTGGTGGTCATGATCCCGGGGCTGGACTCGGCGAAGGAGGAGCTGCGCAGCACGGAGGAGCTGTTCCTGGCCCGCGGCCTGGCCACGTTCAGCGTGGACGGGCCGGGGCAGGGTGAGGCCGAGTACGACCTGGCGATCCGCGGCGACTGGGAAGTGCCCGGGGCGGCGATCATCGACCGGCTGAGCACCGAGCCCGCCCTGGACGGGGACCGGGTCGCGGTCTGGGGCGTGAGCCTGGGCGGGTACTACGCGCCGCGGGTGGCCAGCGGCGATGACCGGGTGCGGGCCTGCGTGGCCCTGGCCGGCCCGTACAACTTCGCCGATCAGTGGGACAGCCTGCCCATCCTCACCCGGGAGGCGTTCCGGGTCAGGTCCAAGTCACCCGACATGGACAGCGCGCGGGCCGTGGCCGGCCAGCTCAGCCTGGAGGGCCGGGCGAAGCTCATCCGCTGCCCGCTGCTGGTGGTGATGGGCAAGCTGGACCGGCTGATCCCGTGGACCCAGGCGGCCCGGCTCGCCGGGGAGGCCGGCGGCCCCGCGGAGCTGCTGCTGCTGGAGAAGGGCAACCATGGCTGCGCCAACCTGTCGCCGTTCCACCGCTACCTGACCGCCGACTGGGTCGCCGCGCGGCTCGGCGGGCGCACCACCGCGGGCGGCGGGATAACCCCCGGCGGGTGCTGGCCGTCGCGCGCTTCCCCGGCGCCTGGCCGGGGCCGGGGATCTGGTGCCCCGCCGGCACCCGGGCGGGCCGGGCCACGGGGCGAACCGGGACCTGCCGGCAGATTGTAGATCTTTTAGGGACTTTTGGCCCTGCGGGAGACGGCCTGCCCGTGGGCACCATGAACCAGTGTCCGGAGGAGGGCGTACCGAGCCAGACTGGCCCGCGGAGCGTGCGTTGCGCTCTGTTGACGGGCCGGGGCGGGCCCGTCCCGGCGCCGACGTGGCCATCGAGTCCAAGCTGCACGCCCCCGGCATCCGCAGGGAGTGGGTTGAGCGGCCCCGGCTGGTGGAGGAGCTGGCGGCGGCGTCCTCGGCCAAGCTGGTCCTGGTGGATGCGCCGGCGGGCTTCGGCAAGACCACCCTCGTGGCCCAGTGGCGCTCCAGCGCGGTCGAGCGCAGGAAATTCGCGTGGGTCTCCCTCGACAGCGGGGACGACGATCCCGGCCGGCTGTGGTGGCATGTCGTGTCCGCGCTGGAGCGGGCCTGCCCGGAGCTTGACGCGCGGGACCTCCTGCGGGCACTGCGCACGCAGGCACCGCACATCACCCGCGACGTGATCCCCGGCCTGGTCAACCGGCTGGCCGGGCTCCGGGCCCCGGCCGTCCTGGTCCTGGACGACTATCACATGATCAGGGAACGTGCCTGCCATGACCAGATGGCATCCCTGCTGGCCCACTTGCCGCCCCGTCTCCAGCTGGTGCTCATCACCCGGGCCGACCCGCGGCTGCCGCTCGCGCGGCTGCGGACCACCGGCGAGATGGTCGAGATCAGGATGCCCGAGCTGCGCTTCACGCCGCTGCAGGCCGCGGCGCTGGTCCGCGCCGTCTCCGGCGCCGAGCTCACCGCGGCGGACCTGGCCGACCTCGTCGAGCGGACCGAGGGCTGGCCGGCGGGCATCTACCTGGCGGCGCTGTCGCTGCGCGGGCACCCCGAACCGGGCACCTTCGTCCGGCAGTTCACGGGCAACCACCGCTTCGTCGTGGACTTCCTGGCCGAGGAGGTCCTCGGCCGCCAGCCGGCCGAGATCCGGCAGTTCCTGGCCCGGACGGCGATCCTCGACCGGTTCTGCGCACCGCTGTGCGATGCCGTGGCCGGGTCCGGCAACGCCGCCGACATCCTCGACCTCCTGGAACGGGAAAACCTCTTCGTCGTCCCGCTGGACGACACACGGTGCTGGTACCGCTACCATCACCTGTTCGCGCAGGTGCTCACCAGCCAGCTGGCCAGGGACGAGCCCGGCATCGTGCCCGCGCTGCACCAGCGGGCGAGCGCCTGGTACACGGCCTCGGGATGGGTCGACGAGGCGATCGCCCATATCCTCGCCGCCGGTGACATCCCCCGCTCCGTGGATCTCATCGCGCGGAACTGGCACGCCTACGTGAGCGTGGGCCGCGCCGGCACGATCCGGGCCTGGATGCGGCTGTTCACCGACGACCAGATCGCCGCGTACCCGCTGGCCGCGCACTGCGCCGCCTGGGCCGCGGCCCTGTCCGGCGAGCCGGATTCCCTGAACCGCTGGCTCACGGTCATCGAGACCTCCCGCTACGCCGGGCCGATGCCCGACGGCCTGGTGTCGCTGGAGTCCTCCGCCGCCCTGCTCCGCGGCGTCTACGGGTTCGACGGCCTCCCCGTGATGCGCGAGTCCGCCCGGCAGGCCACCCGGCTGGAGACCGACCCGGGATCGCCGTGGTACACCCTGGCCCGGGCGGCCTACGGCTTCAGCCTGTACCTGTCGGGAGACCTGGAGGCAGCAGAGGCAGTACTCGAGGACGCGGCACGCAGCGAGGCCTGCGCCACGGTGATCGGCATCCTGGCCCTGTCCACCCTCTCCCTCATCGCCGCCGGGCGGGGAGACATCACCCGCGCCGGGGACCTGGCTGACACGGCCCGCGGCCTGGCCACCCGGGACGATCTCAGTGAGGCGCCGCAAGCGTCGCTCGCCTACGCGGCCACCGGGCGGGTGCGGGCCGCCCAGGGCCGGCTTCCCGAGGCGCGGGCCGAATTCGAGCACGCGGTCTGGTCCCGGCGGCGCAAGCCGGGGATGAGTCCCTGGGCCACCCTGGAGGGCATGCTGGGGCTGGCCCAGGTCCTGCTCGACCTGGGGGAGAACGCGGAGGCGGGCAAGCTGATCGGCGAAGGCCAGAACGTGCTGGCCGAGTTCCCCGGCGGCGTGGACGTCCTCCAGGCCCGGCTGGATGGTCTCCGGCGGCAGCTCACGGCCCGGCCCCGGGTGGCGGCCTCCGCGGGGGACACGCTCACCGAGCGGGAGATGGCGGTGCTGCGCCTGCTGCGCGGAAGCCTGTCCCTGCGGGAGATCAGCCAGGAACTGTACGTGTCACCGAACACGGTGAAGACCCACGCCCAGGCGATCTACCGCAAGCTGGGGGTATCCAGCCGGCATGATGCCGTGCTGCGCGGGCGCGACGCCGGGGTGCTGTGAGGCGCCGGGCGCCTCGCCGTTCACGGTGAGGGCCGCCCGCCCCCGGGCGCGGGCCTAAACCAGGTGGAGCTGCCGGGCGCGCCGGACCGCCTCCCTGCGGTGCGCCGCGGCCAGCTTGCGGTAGATGCTCTTGAGGTGTGTCTTGACCGTGTTCACCGAGATGTACATCGCGGCGGCGATCTCCGCGGTGCTCATCATCTCCGACATGTACCGGACCACCTCACGCTCACGCTCACTGAGCTGTTCCACGATCAGCGGCGCGTCATCGCCCGGCGGCGGCACCGGGACCGGGCGGGAACCGATAACATCCGGCTCGAGCAGGGGCCGGTACGTCCGGGCCAGGCCCTGATCGCGCCGGAGCGCCGGCCGGATCCAGGCCCGTTCGGCGAGGAAGGGCAGCCGCAGTTGCTCGGCACTGGCCAGGCGCAGCGCCTCCTCCAGTGAGCGGTGACCCCTGGCGCGGTCCTCGGCCCGGTAGCTCAGCCGGGCATCGGCGAGGCATGCTTGCACCCGGGCGTAGTCGGAGGCAGCGGCCCCGCCGCCGCCGTTGGTGGCCAGGGCGCGCCTGGCCGCCTGCGGATCCCCCCCGGCCAGCCAGGCGTGCGCCAGCGCCACCGCCGCGTCGAGGTTCGACTCCGGGGCAGCGCTTTCTGCCGCGTCGACCGCGGCCTGGGCAGCTCCCTCCGCCGCGCAGGTGGCCGACTCGAGGAGAACCATCCGGTGCTCGACCCAGCCGGGAAGCGGCACACCGGGCCCGGCCCGGCCGAGCATGCTGCGCGCTGGCCCGGCATGGCCGTCGGCCAGCGCGTGACGCACGGCGACCTCATGAGCCAGGGCGTCCACCAGCGGATCCGGCCGGAGCCGCAGGGCACCGACCCCGGTCTTGAGGTGGCGGCGGGCCTCGCCCAGTTCACCACGGTCCAGGCAGACGCACGCCAGGGCCACCGCCGCCGCGGCGCCCGGCTGGCCGGCGAGCGCCTCATCGGCCAGCCCGCGCGCGCGGGTCAGGTGGCCGAGCAGTACTTCCGCCAGCGCGAGATCGCCGAGGCAGCCGAGCCGCTCATGGGTGGCCTCCGCGGCCGTGACCTCACTGGCCGCCCCGAGGATCCCGGCGGCCCGGCCGAAGTCACCGGCCCAGAGGGCCGCCCGGCCCCGCGCGGCCAGCACGTCAAGCCGCACCCCCGGATGGCGGCCGAGCTCAGGCCCGGGGATGTCGTGCAGCAGCTGCTCCGCCCGGGCCGCGGCGGCCGCCGCCGATGCGTGGTCCCCGGCGCGGCGGGATACGGCGGCACGGACCAGGGCCGCGGCCAGCCGGGCCGCGATGTCCCCGCCCGCGGGCCGGTGCTCCAGGATGGCCTCTGCCTCACTGAGCGCGGTGCCCCCGGGATGGCCGGCGCTGGCAGCCAGCTCGATCGCGGCCGCGACGAGCAGGACCTCGGGCCCGGCCCCGGGCACCGCGGGCGGCAGGTGCCGGAACGCGTCTGCCAGCGGCTGCGCCCCCCGCGGGTCGGTGAGCTGGCCGATCGCCAGGTCCTCGACGACCATCCGCGCGGCCAGCCCCCAGTCACCCGACTCGGCCGCGTGGCTGACCGCCTCGCCGAGCGATCCCTGGCGCCAGTACCACTGGGCGGCCCGCCGGTGCAGTTCCGGGACCTGGCCCGGGTTCTCGCGGCGGAGCTTCAGGCGCAAGACCGAGCCGAACAGGGCGTGATAGCGGTAGACGCCGGGCCCGGCGGCGCTGACGAACGCGTTCCGGCGGGCGAGTTCCGGCAGGGCCCCTGCGGCGTCCTCGCGGCCGGTGAGCTCGTTAGCGGCATCGGCGCTGACCCGGGACAGGATGCTGGTGCGCAGCAGGAGGTCCCGCACCGGCGGGGGCTGGGCGTCGAGGACCTCGTCCACCAGGTAGCCGGTGATGGAGCTGTCCTCGGCCGCGAACCCCTTGATGAATTGCGCCGGGTCGGGATGCTCCTCCAGCGAGATCGCGGCCAGGCGCAGGCCCGCCGCCCAGCCCTCAGCCCGCCGGGTCAGGGACTCCACGGCTGGGTCCGGCAGGACGACGCCGTGCTGGGCCAGCAGCAGCGTGGTCTCGGCCACGCTGAAGGCCAGGTGCCCGGCCCGGATCTCGGCGAGCTCACCGGCCGCCCGGTAGCGGTGCAGGGGGAGGAGCGGGTCCATCCGTGACCCGGCGATCAGGCGCAGGCCGGGTGCGGCATTCCTCAGCACGTACGCCAGGCCCTCCAGGGCGGCTGGCGCGGTCAGCAGGTGAAGGTCGTCCAGGATCAGGGTCACGGGCGGGTCCTGCCCGGCCAGCTCGGACGCGAGCCGGAGCAGGAAACCGTGGCCGGCCTCGTTCCCGTTGCCGCTGTTCCCGCTGGCTGCGGCGGGGGACAGGGGGGTGACCGGGACGCCGGCGGCGCGCAGTGCGGCCGTCACGTAGGACCAGAACACCCCGGGCCTGTTGTCGTAGTCGTCCACCGTCATCCAGGCGCACGGGCCCGCGCCGGCCGGGGCGGACGCCCACAGCGCGATGGACATTGTCTTGCCCGCCCCGGGCGGGCCGGTCACCGTGGTCAGCGGCACGCGGGCGCTCGCGGCCATGATGTCCGCGATCCGGGGACGGGGCACAGCCCAGCCTGGCAGGCCCGGCGCGGTGATCTTGGACAAGAGGACGGGATCGCCCTCGCCGTCTGCGGGGGTGCCCCCAGCGGTCCCGGTGTGCGCGCGGGGACTGGTGAGCATCGGTGCACCCTCTTCCTCCGCGGGGAAGGCCCCCCCGGCCCGCCAGCCGTGCCACGGACACCGGCAGGGCTGCGCCTGGCCTGGGGCGGTGTGACTCAGCTGCTCCGACACACTTCGCGTGATAGAGGTGATTTGTCATCACCTCTACCCAGATCTCACCAGGGTGACTCACCCGATTGGAGTGGGGCGCTCCGGCCGGGGGAAGCGGCAGGGTGGTAACCCGGAACTGCGCACAGACCCACGGGGAGCAACGGTGACACCCTCCTATTACGAGATCCGGATCGTGGGTGTCCTCCCGCCCGAAGCCCTGCTGGACTTCGACCGGCTGACGGCGTCCGTGGAACCGGTCGAAACCGTGGTGCACGGGCAGCTGGCGGATGCGGCGGCCCTGCACGGACTGCTCGCCCGGCTGGAGACCTTCGGCGCGGAGATCGTGGAGATACGCCGTCTGCACGACCGGGAACCGGGCGCCGGCGGGGGCCCGCCATCCGCGGGCGGCTGAGGGCGGGGCGGGCGGCCCTGCGGCCGGCGGGCCCGCCCGGCAGGCCCGCGGCGCACCGGGCATGAGCTGGCCAGTGTCCGCCGCAGGCGGGGCAGCCGGATCACCCGTCACGAGGGAGGAAACCGGCCGGGTCAGGCCCGTGCAGCCCGCACCATCCCTTACGGGTGAGCCCGCGAGCCGCCGAAGCTGCCACCGTGGACCTGGCCGACCCCCGGGAGAACTCCCGGAGGGTAGCGAAGGGACCCTGGTCATGCGCATGCCCGCCCAGGCGGCCGCCAGCGCCGCGCTGGCCAGCCCTGCCCCCGGGCCGATGGCGGCCGCGGGACTGGACCCGCCCGCCGGGCCGCCCGGGATGGTCTAGCCCGCCAGCCCTGCGACAGGCTGATCAGGAACCTCAGGCAAAGGAAGTGCACAGTGAGCGAGCCGTTCAAGGGAACCATCAACACCGATATCCGGGACTCGGTCCCGGACTGGTCCCCCTTCGAGCCGCCCAAGGCCCCGGACGGGGCATCGAACGTCGTATATATCGTCCTGGATGACGTCGGCTTCTCCGCGATGTCCTGTTACGGCGGCCCGATCGAGACGCCGAACATCGACCGGATCGCCGGCGAGGGGATCCGTTACACGCAGTGGCACACGACCGCGCTGTGCTCGCCGACCCGGTCCTGCCTGCTGACCGGCCGCAACCACACCCGCAACTCGATGGCCTGCATCACCGAGGCCGCCATCGGGTTCCCCAACGCCAGCGGGACCATCCCGCCCGAGAACGGCATGCTGCCGGAGATCCTGGCCGAGCGCGGCTGGAACACCTACATGGTCGGCAAGTGGCACCTGTGCCCGACCGTGGAAATGAACGTCGCGTCCACGCGGCGGAACTGGCCGTCCGGCCGGGGTTTCGAACGGTGGTACGGGTTCCTGGGCGCTGAGACCAACCAGTGGTACCCGGACCTGGTCTACGACAACCACCCGGTCGACCAGCCCAAGCTGCCCGAAGAGGGCTATCACCTCACCGAGGACATCACCGATAAAGCCATCGAGTTCATCACGGACGCGAAGGTCATCGCGCCGGACAAGCCGTTCTTGCTGTACTACGCGCCCGGCGCCGCGCACGCGCCGCACCACGTCCCCAGGGAATGGGCCGACAAGTTCAAAGGCCGGTTCGACATGGGGTATGAGGCGATGCGGGAGCAGACGCTGGCCCGGCAGAAAGAGCTCGGCATCGTCCCGGCCGACACCGGGCTGCCGCCGGTCAACCCGATCGGCACGCCCGAGACCCGCCAGGGGCCTGACGGCCAGCCGTTCCCGCCGCTCGACGAGACCAGGCCATGGGATTCACTGTCGGCCGCGGAGAAGCGGCTCTTCGCGCGGATGGCCGAGGTGTATGCGGGGTTCCTGGCGCACGCGGACCATCACATCGGCCGGCTGCTCGACTACCTGGAGGAGTCCGGGCAGCGGGAGAACACGATGATCGTGCTGGTGTCGGACAACGGCGCCTCGGGAGAGGGCGGTCCCGACGGGTCGGTCAACGAGATGCTGTTCGCGAACGGCATCCCCGACAACATCCAGGCCAACCTGGCGATGATCGACGAGCTGGGCGGGACGAAGACCTACAACCATTACCCGAACGGGTGGGCGATGGCCTTCAACACGCCGTTCAAGATGTGGAAGCGGTATGAGTTCAACGGCGGCACAGCCGACCCGTGCATTATCTCCTGGCCATCGGCCGCGGCGGGCAAGGGTGAGCTGAGGCACCAGTACCACCACGCGATCGACATCGTTCCGAGCATCCTGGACGCCCTCGGCGTCGAGCCGCCCGCGACGATCAAGGGCCACGTGCAGAGCCGGTTCGATGGCGTGAGCATGCGCTACAGCGTGGACGACGCGTCCGCGCCGTCAGCCCGCCGCACGCAGTTCTACTCGATGCTCGGCTCGCGCGGCATCTGGCACGACGGCTGGAAGGCCGTCACCACCCATCCCACGCTCAGCGGCTGGAGCCACTTCAACGACGACACCTGGGAGCTCTACCACACCGACACCGACCGGGCTGAACTGCACGACCTGGCCGCTGAGCACCCGGACAAGCTCCGCGAGCTGGTCAACCTGTGGTTCGCTGAGGCGGGCGCCAACGACGCCTTCCCGCTCGACGACCGGTCCGCACTGGAGATCATTATCACGCCCCGGCCGCAGCTGTCCTCTCCCCGGGACCGCTACGCCTACTTCCCCCATACCGCCGAGGTGCCCGAGGTGCAGGCGGTCAACATCCGCAACCGGTCCTTCTCGATCGGTGCGCTGGTCGACATCCCCGCGGCCGGCGCGCAGGGCGTGCTTTTCGCGCACGGGTCCCGGTTCGGGGGGCACGCGCTCTACGTGAAGGACAACCGGCTGCACTACGTGAACAACTTTGTCGGCATGGTAGAACAGAAGATCGACGCCACCCAGGACATCCCGACCGGGCAGGATCTGATCCTGTCTGCCTCGTTCGACAAGGACGGGGAGGATCCGCCGCACGTGTCCACCGGGATCCTGTCCCTGTACTACGGGGACAAGAAGGTTGGTGAGGGCCGGATCAAGACCCAGCCGGGGCTGTTCAGCCTGGCCGGTGAAGGACTGTGCGTGGGCCGCGACAGCGGCGAGCCGGTGACGGCCGACTATCCGGGCCCCCACCCGCATGCCTTCACCGGGGGCACGATCAAGCGCGTCGCGGTGGACGTCAGCGGCGATCCGTACGTCGATCTGGAGCGTGAGGCCCAGGCCATGCTGGCACGCGAGTAGGGAGACTGCGATTACCGACCAGGCCGCCCCCGCCCAGGCGGGCACGGAGCGCCCGCACGTGCTGACCGTGCCGGGCGCTCCGCTGGCGTTTCATGTGATGTCCAAGCCCACCGGGGCGGTGTGCAACCTGGATTGCGAGTACTGCTTTTTCCTGTCCAAGGAGATGCTGTACCCGGGGTCGCGGTTCCGGATGGCCGCCGACCTGCAGGAAACCTACATCCGGCAGCTGCTGGAGGCGCACGCCCAGGCACCGGAGGTGGTGGTCGCCTGGCAGGGCGGGGAACCGACGATGATGGGCCTGGATTTCTTCCGCCGCGCCATCGACCTGGAACGCCGGTACGCGCGGCCCGGGCAGAAGATCCTGAACACGATCCAGACCAACGGCACCCTGCTGGATGAGGAATGGGGCCAGTTCCTGAAGGCCCATGAGTTTCTCGTCGGGATCTCGGTCGACGGCCCGGCGGTGATGCACGACGCGTACCGGGTGGACAAGGGCGGCAAGCCCACCTTCGGCCGGGTCATGAAGGGCCTGGACGTGCTGAAGCGGCACGGGGTGGACTGGAACGTGCTGACCACCATCCACGCGGTCAACGGGGATCACGGCCGGGCGGTGTACACGTTCCTGCGTGATGAGCTCGGCGCCACGTTCATCCAGTTCATCCCGATCATCGAGCGGGCCACCGAGCAGACCCTGCCGGTCGCTGACGCCGGCTGGGGCGGCGGGGTGAAGGGACGCCCGCTCTACATCCAGGACGGGAATCTGGTCACGCACCGGTCGGTCGGCCCGGAGCAGTACGGCCGGTTCCTGATCGAGGTATTCGAGGACTGGGTCCGCCGCGACATCGGCACCGTGTACGTGCAGATGTTCGACACCGCGCTGGCCAACTGGTACGGCGAGCCGGGCGGGATGTGCGTGCACGCCGAGACGTGCGGCAGCCAGCTGGCCCTGGAGCACACCGGCGACCTGTATTCCTGCGACCACTACGTCGAGCCCCGCTACCTGCTCGGCAACATCAAAGACAAGCACATGCTGGAGCTGATCGTTCTGCCCCAGCAGCGTAAGTTCGGGCAGGACAAGCGGGACACGCTCACCAGGTTCTGCCGGGACTGTGATGTGCGGTTCGCCTGCCACGGAGGCTGCCCCAAGGACCGGTTCGCCACCTCGCCCTACGGCGAGCCGGGCCAGCACTACCTGTGCCCCGGCTACAAGGACTTCTTCAGCCACGTCCGCGAGCCTATGGAGGCGATGGCCGGGCTGCTGCGGGCCGGGCAGGCCCCCGCCGACCTGATGACCGCCTACGCCCGGCAAGACTCCCGCCGCGGCCGCAACGACCCCTGCCCCTGCGCCAGCGGCCGTAAATGGAAACACTGCCACGGCGCCAGGCCGGCCCCGGCGGCGCCGGCAGGCTAGGGCTGGCGTTCCAGCTTCCGGCCCGCCACCAGGACATCAAGGCTGAGGGCCAGGATCCAGGCCGGGAACAGCAGCTCCACCCAGGCGGAGAAACCGACGCCGATCAGCAGCACTACCGCGGTGACCAGCCCGGCCACGGTGAGCCACCGGGACACGATCGCGGTGCGCCGCGCGATGGTCACGGTGGTCAGCGTGAACACGGCGGCCATCCGCATCGCGTAGACGTTCAGCAGCAGCGAGGTGACGTGACGGCTGAGCGACAGGGTGCCCGCGCCCGGCGGGCCGGATGTCACCGACGCGATGATGCCGCCGCCGATCGCCGCGGCCACGAACATCATGGCCACGAACAGCAGCCCGCTGCCCAGGAACACCGTCGCGAAGAAGCGGTCCTCGCGGTCGCCGATCCGGTCCCGGAGCACCCCGATGAACCACAAGAACGCGATCCCGGCGAACGGGACGAGGTTCAGCGCGACGGCGACCGCGGCCCGGCGCCGGGAGTCGCTGAGCCACGCCCCGGGGACCGCGGTACGGGCCGGCGCCGAGATCTCGAGCAGCACCAGCGCCAGGATCAGGAGCACGGAGAAGAGGATCCCGGCGACCGCCGCCGACCGCGGCGTCCGCAGCGCGTTCCCGGGCCGCAGCGCATCCTGGCCCGCTGTTTCCGCCACGGCTGAACAGTAAGCCCAGACCGGCGGCCCGCCACCACCCGGTGCGGGTGAGCCGGGCGCCGCCGGGGCACCCGCGGATGAGCCGGTGCCCCGGCGGCGGCGGTCCTAGCGCCTGCGGGAAACGCGCCGGGCGGTACGGCGGGACGTGCGCCGGGCTACTCTGCGGCCACCGAACATTTCTGCCTCCAGGTTCTCGTGCGGGTTGAAAAAGCCGGGATCAGCGTGCTGCGGCCGCGGTCTCCAGGTCGTGCAGTTCCTGCGCTTCCTCGGCGGAGACCAGCCCGATCCCCACCAGGTCCAGCGGGCTGATGAAGCCGTCACTGAGCCGGAAGCCCCCGGCGCGGGCGATCGCGTCGCGCAGCGGCACCGCCCAGTGATGCTCGAGCAGGACCAGAGCGGCGGCGGAGCCGTTGGGGATGTCCTCGAGGATGTCCCAGCCCTCTTCCTCGGTGAACACGTGGACGCCGCCGTCGGCGGCAACCTCTTCGGCCCCGGCGACCGCACCGGCCTCCATGCCTTCCTCGCCCTCGATGCCGAGGCCGATGAGGGCACCGATCTTCGTCCCGTACTCGATCGCCTCGTCTTCGGTCAGGTTGCTGAGGTGCTCGACCTCGAGTTCGCCCGCCTCGTCCTTGTAGACGGCCAGCGAGTCGATCACCCGGATCGTGTCGTTCTCGCGGAGCCGTTCGAGTTCGGCGATGATCTCGCCGTGGAAGTCGGGGTTACTGAATCCCAACACGATGAGCTGTACCGGCCCGATGGCCATCGCGACGCCTCTTTCCGCTGAGCAGCTGGCTTATGGGGGGGGCTGATGGTGATTGCGCCCCCGGTGACTGAGCATCCAGCCTGGCGGGCACGCGGCGCATCACCCAGGGCGGGGGATAACGGCGGCCCCGGCCGGGAGCCGACCGGCTGGCTGGACGGTGACCGGGACTGCCCTGGTAGAACCGCAGCGGCGCAGGTCCCCTGCGTGAGGGGGGCCTGCGCCGCCAAGCGTGCCGCCCGGGAAGCCGGGCAGGGCAGGGGAGGGGCTACGAGGCGGTCTGGCCGTGCAGGGCGTCCTGGAGCTGCTGCTCGCCTTCCTTGGACAGGGAGGTCTTCAGGACGGTGCCGCCGAACTTGCTCATGGCCTCGACGGCCTTGTCCGGGGTGACCTTCTCGACCATCAGGAACAGCGCCGAGGTGCCGGGCTTGAGCATGCCGCGGACCTGCTCCTGGAATTGCTTGTCGATGCCGGACTTGGTGACCTTGCCCATCAGCGCGCCCAGACCGGCACCGATGGCGATCCCGAAGACGGGGACGAAGAAGAGCAGGCCGAACAGCAGCCCCCAGAACATGCCCCAGCTCGCCCCGGCACCGACGGGGTTGTGGCTGGTGTGCACGTGGTACTTGCCCTCGTCATCGCGCACGATCACGGCGATCGCGTCAGGCTCGATGATGAGATCCTTGGCCAGCCGCCGGGCCTCGTCGGCGGCGGCCTCGGCGGTCGCCTGGTCGGGGTATCCGATCGCAATCAGGTCAGACATGGCTTTTCGTATCCCTTTCTGCAGTGATTGCGGCCCAGTCCACCAGCCCGGCGGGGCCTGCGCCCCACCCGGTATGGGTGACCCCCGGCCTGCCGCTGCGGCACCGGGGCCGCAGCGGGTGATGACGTCACCCGCCGCGATGGGAGATAAAGGTGCGCAGCGACGGGCTGACGACCGCCCGTGACCGGAGGCGCATGATGATGATCAGGCCGGACTCCGCCGCCAGCCGGTACCGGATCGTGCTCCGCGGCGAGTGCCGGACGCTGCTGGCCGGGATCCTGGACGGGGCCAAGATCGAATGCGGTTCCGGCCAGACCTGTGTCACGGCCTCAGTGCGCGACGAGTCGGAGTTCTACGGGCTGCTGGACCGCTTCCGTGACCTCGCGCTGCATATCGTCCACCTCGACGAGCTCGGCCCGGCGTGCTGAGCCGGGCCCGGGGCCCCGTGGCCTGACGGCAGGCTGGTTTACGGCAGTGTGAGGATGCGCGGGCCGTCGCCGGTGATGGCCACGCTGTGCTCCACGTGCGCGGCCCGGCTGCCGTCAGTGGTGCGCAGCGCCCACCCGTCCGGCGCGACGCGGAACTCGTCGCCGCCGCCGGCCATCAGCATGGGCTCGATGGCCAGGGCCAGGCCCGGCCGCAGCCGGAAGCCCTTGCCGGGACGGCCCTCGTTGGGGACGTGCGGGTCCTCGTGCATCTGGCGGCCGATGCCGTGGCCGCCGAACCCGGAGGGGATGCCGTAGCGCGCCGACCGGCTGATGGTGCCGATCGCGTGCGAGATGTCCCCGATCCGGGCCCCGGCCACCGCGGCGGCGATGCCGGCCGCCAGGGCCTTCTCCGCGGTCTCGATGAGCAGCAGGTCCGCGGGCCGCGGCGTGCCCACGATGAAACTGGTCGCCGCGTCCCCGGTCCAGCCGTCCAGGGTGGCCCCGCAGTCGATGCTGACCAGGTCGCCGTCCTTGAGGACGTAGCCGTCCGGGATGCCGTGCACGATCGTGTCGTTCACCGACGCGCAGATCACCGCGGGGAACGGGGTCGGCGCGAACGACGGGTGGTAGTTCAGGAACGGCGAGGTGGCGCCGGCCTGGCTGATGACCGAGTGCGCCGCCTTGTCGAGCTCGATCAGGCTGACGCCGGCCCCGGCTGCCTCGCGGGCCGCGGCCAGGCACCGGGCGACCACCCGCCCGGCCTCACGCATCGCGTCCAGGGCCTCATCGTTCTTGATCTCCACCATGTCCTGCCGTGCCCCTCCGTGGTCTCATCCGCCGTTCCCGGCGCCGGCGCAAGCCGCGTGGCGTGGCCGCCCGCGCCCCTGGCCCCGGCCGCCATCCTGCCCGGCCTGGCGGCAGGCAGCGGCGCGCCATGGTCTTCGTTGCGGAGAAGATAACGCGAGCTGTCGCCCTGCGGTGCGGGCAGGCTAATCCTCAGCCCGGCCGCCGAGGTGGCGGGCCAGGAACCGCTCGGCCGCGGCGTAGAACCGGAGCCGGTTCTCCGGCTTCGCGAACCCGTGCCCCTCGTCGGGGAACAGCAGGTACTCGTGTTCAATTCCCGCCTTCTCCAGGGCCGCGACGATCTGCTCGGACTCGGCCTGCTTCACCCGGGGGTCGTTGGCACCCTGCGCGATGAGCAGCGGGATCCGGATATCAGCCGCCCGGGAGAGAGGGGAGCGGGACCAGAGGAAATCGGCGTCCTTCGCCGGGTCGCCGACCCGGTTGTGGAACTGCGCGATCATCGGGGCCCAGTACGGCGGGATGGTCTCGATCAGCGTCTTCAGGTTTGACGGGCCGACGATGTCCACGGCGCAGCAGAACAGTTCCGGCGTGAACGCCGCGCCGGCCAGCGCCGCGTAGCCGCCGTATGACCCGCCGTAGATGGCGACCCGGCCCGGGTCAGCCCAGCCCTGGCTGGTGACCCAGGCGACCGCGTCCGACAGGTCGTCCTGCATCCGGGCGCCCCACTCGCGGTCGCCGGCGTTCACGAACGCCTTCCCGTACCCGGTCGAGCCGCGGAAGTTGACCTGCACGCACAGGTAGCCGCGGTTGGCCAGCCACTGTGCCTCCGGGTCGAACCCCCACGCGTCCCGCGCCCACGGGCCGCCGTGCACGTCGAGCACCATGGGCAGGTTCTCCCGGCCGGCGCCCGGCGGGAACGTGGCGTACCCGTGGATGACCAGCCCGTCCCGGGCCGTGAACGAGAACGGCTCCATCGGGGCCAGCTCGTAGAGGTCCAGCTCCGGGCGGCTGTCGAACAGGAACTCACCCGTCCGGGTCGGCCGGTCGTAGCTGAAGTACGACACCGGGCCGGCGTCGGTGTCGAACGCCACCAGCCACGTCTCGTCCGCGTCGTCGTGGTCGCTGAACGCCGGGTCGCCGGGATTCAGCGCACGGATCGCGGCCAGGTCGGGGCCAAGCGCCGGGTCCAGTACCCGGTACTTCATCCGGTCCTCGAGGAACATGACGACCTGCGGTTCGCGGGTGTCCGGGTGCAGCCGGACACCGGCCACATCGGCTTCCGGATCCTCCGCCAGCACCTGCTCCGCCCCGGTGGCCAGGTCGATGCGGACCAGCCGGCCGGTGTCCGCTCCCACGGAGCTGATCCCCAGCAGCGACCGGCCATCCTCGCTGAACGCGACCGGCCCGCTGGTCAGCGCGTCCTCGGCGGAGATGGCCAGCAGCGGCCGCCAGTCATCCGCGGCACTGTCGCGGACCATGACGACCATGCCCCCGTCGGGCTGCGGCGCGATCCCGGCCCGGATGACCAGCTCGCTGTCGGCGACCCAGCCCACGAACCCGGGGTTCTCGACCTCCTTGACCAGCTCGCCGGTGGTCAGGTTAAGCCGGTACACGTCGTGCAGCTGCGGGTTGTCCCGGTTCAGCCCGACCAGGATCTCGGCCGGGAACTTCTTGTCCCCCGCGATCAGGTCGGTCTGCACGTCGTCGAACGGCGTCAGGTCCCGGCGCTGCATGGTCCCGGTGTCAACATCGTGCAGCCGCCAGTTCTCGTCCCCGCCGGTGTCCTGCAGGTACAGCAGGTGCTGGCCGTCGTGGGCCCACGCGAACATGCGGATGCCGCGGTCCTTGTCGTCGGTGATCACCCGGGCGGCGGGCCAGTCCACGCCGTCACCGCCGATCGGGGCGACCCAGACGTTCAGCACCCCCTCGTGCGGGGCGATCCAGGCCAGCCGGGTTCCGTCGGGGGACAGGTGAGGACTAATGCGTTCCGGGTTCCCGAACAGAACCCGCCGGGGGATGAGTTCAGCCATGGGCCATGCCTACCATGCCCGCCGTGGTCAGCAGTAGCATCGCCCCGTGCTCAGATGCCTGACGGCCCGGTGCCCATGAGGAAGCCCCCTCAGGCAGGTGCTTCGGGGCAGGCACCATGAACCCGGACGGGCTGATCATCCGGTCAGGTTACGTGGTGACCATGGACCCGGAGCTCGGGGACGTGGCCGGCGGTGACGTCCTGGTGACCGGCGGGTGCATCGCCGCGGTTGGTCACGGCCTGGATGCGGCGGCCCTGGGGGCGCCCGCGGCGACGGAGCTCGACGCCCGGGGGATGATCGTGGCGCCCGGGCTGGTCGACACCCACTGGCATCTGTGGAACACGCTGCTGCGCAGCATGTCCGGCGGCGTGCCGGGGCCCGGCCGGCCGGCTACTTCTCCGTGTCGCTCGGGCTGGGGCAGGCCTTCAACGCCCAGGACAACTATCACGGCACCCTGCTGGCCTGCGCCGAGGCCATCAATTCCGGCATCACCACGGTGCACGACTGGTCGCACAACGTCCGCGGGCCCGCCCACGCCGCGGCTGAGCTGCGCGCGCTGGCGCAGGCCGGGCTGCGGGCCCGGTACTCCTACGGCTACTCCGCCGGGCACCCCAACGACCAGCCCATGGACACCGGCGGGCTGCGCGCGCTGCACCGGGACTGGAAGACGGGCCCGGGCGCCGGCGGCCTGCTCACGCTCGGGATGGCCTGCCGGGGCCCCGGGGGCAGCAACCCTGCCACGCGGGTGCCGCCCGGGGTCTACCAGCGGGAGATGGCCGCCGCCCGCGATCTCGGCCTCCCGGTCACCGTGCACGCCTGCGGGCCGCCGGCCGCGGCCGGGCAGATCGCCGCCCTGGCCGGTGCGGGCCTGCTCGGGCCGGACCTGCAGGTGGTGCACGCCAACAGCGCCACGCCGGCGGAAATCGCCCGGCTCGCGGACGCGGGGTGTGCCGTGAGCCTGTCGCCGTTCAGCGAGCTGCTGATCGGCTACGGGCTCCCTCAGACGGCCGCGCTGCTCGCGGCCGGGATCCGCGTCGGCCTGTCCGTGGACACCACCGCGCTGACCGGCAACGCCGACATGTTCGCGATCATGAAGCTGACCCAGGGCCTGATCAATGCCGCGGCCCATCAGGAGTTCGCCTGCACCGCCCGGCAGGCGCTGGCGCTCGGCACCATCGGGGGAGCCCGGTCGCTGGGCCTGGACACGGTGACCGGGTCGCTCACCCCGGGCAAGCGGGCCGACGTCATCCTGGTCGCCACCGGGCACCCGAACCTGGGGGTGCTCACCGACCCCGCCGGGCTGCTGGTCACGGCGGCCCAGCCCGCCAACGTGGACACGGTGCTGGCCGACGGCCAGATCCTCAAGCGCGGCGGGGCCCTGGTCACGCTGGACGCCGAGCGGATCAGCGCGCAGGCCCGCGAGGCCCTGGCCGGGGTCCGCGCCCGGGCCTAGCGCCGTGACCTGACGTCCGCTGGGCCCCGCGGCAACCCTCCGCCCGGGGGCTGACCCTGGAGCGCGGAGATAACAGCAAGAAGCGAGGGGTCACCCGGCCCGGTGGCGCAGCAGCCCGGCGAGGGTGAGCAGGCACGCGGCCGCGAGCACTGCGGCGGACCAGCGGACCGCCACGGGCAGCCCGGCCAGCGTGGCGAGCAGGCCCACACCCACGGTGACCAGGCCGCTGCCCGCGTAGGTGACCACGTAGAACATGGACACGGTCCCGGCGCGGGCTCCCGGCGGGGCGATGTCGTTGACCCGCCGGATCCCGCCCATGAACGCGAGCCCCTGGCCGCAGCCCGCGACCGCCATCGCCGCGAACAGCACCGGCACGCTGCCGGCCAGCCCCGCCGCGATGAGCACCAGCAGCCCGGCGGCCAGCCCGGCCAGGCCGGCCAGCATGGCCCGGGCCGGATCCCACGACCGGAAGGCAGCCTGGGCGGCCGCCGCGACCAGCAGCAGCGAGCCCGCCGCCGCCCCGTTCACCAGCAGGTTCCGGCCGCCCAGCGCCGCCGCCGCGTACGACGGAACCAGGGCCAGGACCACGTACGCGACCGCCCAGGCCAGCAGGCTGACCAAGGCCGGGGCGGCGAACGCGGCCCGGACCGGGGCGGGCAGGCCCGGCCACCGGGGCCGCCATCGCCGGCCCGTCACGCCCAGCGACCCGGGCAGCGCGGCGGCCGCCACGGCCGCCGGGACCAGCAGGCCGATCTCCACCAGGTAGCTGAGCACCAGGGGCGCCGGGGCGTACTGCGCGAGCGCCCCGGCCAGCAGGGGACCGAACCCGCAGGCCGCGGTGGTCACCGTGGCGGCGAGGAACGACGCGCGGGCCCGCCGCCCCCGCGGCTCGGTCAGCACCAGGCCCGCGGTGAGCGCCCCCGAGCACGTGCCGACCGCGAGCCCCTGCACCGCCCGGCCCGCGAACAGCCAGGCCGGTCCCGGCGCGGCGGCCAGCAGCGCCGACCCGCAGGCCGCCGCGGCCAGCCCGGCCACCAGCACCGGCCGGTACCCGGCCGTGTCGCTGAGCGGGCCGCAGACCAGCAGGGCCACGACGACCGCCGCCGCGTAGACGGCCACCAGCAGCGTCACGTCCAGTGGCGAGAGGCCGAAGACACGCTCGTACCCCGCGTACAGCGGGGTGGCCAGGTTCGTCCCGGTCAGCAGGACGGCCAGGGCATAGCCGAGCGCGGCGAAACGCGGGCGGCTGGGCTGGCTGGCAGCGGCCTGGCCGTCAGCGGGCCGGCCGTCAGCGGGCCGGCTGTCAGGGGGCAGGGACAATGGTGAGCGCCCCCGGCGCCGGCCGGGCGTACGGGCCTCCCGGGAGGAGAGACCGGTTGGATTCACCGAGTGTGCTGCCCCGTGACGGTGTGACGGCGGGATCGTGATGCCTTACCTCAACGTCCCGGACCGGGCCGGGATCCGGGAAGCCGTCCTCTACAGCACCGCCCTGGCCCTCACGTGCCTGGCCACCTTCTGGATCGCGGACAGCCTCCTCACCCGGCTTTACGTCGTCCCGCGGCCGGACCCCCTCCTGGGCGGCCTGTGGACCGTTATCGCGACGATTTTCGTCTTCCGGGAGAGTTACGCGGGAAGCAGGAACGCCGCGGTGTCCCGGATGGCAGCCACGTCGGTCAGCTTCGTGCTGTGCCTGCTCTACCTGATCTTCCTGCCCTTCCACCCCTGGGCCCTGGCCCTCCTGGTCGGCCTCAGCGCCCTGGCCACCATGCTGGCCGGGCGGCCCGGGGACTCGATCACCGCCGCGATCACCACCACCGTGGTCATGGTCCTGGCCGGCGTCAGCCCGCACGACGCCTGGCAGCAGCCCATCTTCCGGTTCGCCGACACGCTCATCGGCGTCGTGGCCGGCGTCCTGGCCGCGTCGATCGCCCTGCGTGTCATCGCGCAGGCGGATCACCCAGGCTCCGACAGCACGTAGCGGATGCCGTAAGCCCGGTATCCCGCCCTCCCGAAGGCGCCGGCCATCGGCCCGTTCGTGGTGTCGGTCGTCGCGGTGACCCGCGGTTCCCCGCGGCCTGCGTGAAATCTCGTGGTCTCGGCGACCAGGTCGTCGATGTAGCCCCGGCCGCGCAGCCCGGGAACCACGCCCAGGTAGCCCACCACCGCACCATAGGTGTTCCGGTTGGGCAGGATCATCCCGGCCAGCCGGCCCCCGGCGGCCGTGTAGGCCAGCCGCCACCAGCCCCGGTCGCCCGGCATGGCCAGGTAGATTCCCATGTCCTCACGGGCCTGGCGGCCCGCGCCCAGCGCGGCGATCTCGCGCCGGGTCATCACGTCGAGGCTGCCCACCGCTATCTGCCGGAACACGCCCAGGAACGTGGTGTCGTCCGGCTCCGGCCGGAAGACCAGGCGGCCGCTGGGCCGCGGCAGCCCCGCGTCCGGCGTCCACTCGAACCTGATCCGCTCGAGCTCGTCGCGCAGGCCTGCGCGGGCGGCCGCCTCGCGCCGCCATCCGAAGGCAGCGGCGATCGCGGGGTCGGAGCGCCAGCCCACCGGCAGGCCGATCTCGTAGCGCGGCGGGACCGCCCCGCCCGGCGGGCGCAGCGCCTGCTGCCCGGCCGCGATCAGCGCGGCGGCCAGGCCCGCGCGGTCGGGGAGCGAGCCGTCGGCGTAGACGCAGTCCAGCGCGACCGGGTGGGCGGCGTGGCCGAATCCCCACCAGATCGCGCGGGCCAGGACGCGGCCGTCCTCCTCCGCGATCCAGGTCCACTCCGGGCGGTACTGTCGGCGGGCCAGCTCGTCCCGGTAGCGGCCGGGCGGCACCAGGCCGACCGGCTCGGTGACCGGGCAGGCGAGGACGCGGGGCAGGTCAGCGTCGGTGGTGGGGCGGATGCGCACACAGCCTCCGGGTGGTCTGCGAAGGCGCGCCCGGCCCGGCCGGCCGGTGACGTGCCTCGGCCCGCCGGACACACTAGGCTCGGCCTGCCCCGCGGTCAACGCGATAATGCCGTCCCCGGCCAGCGGGTTCCGCCCCGGTCCGTGGTCACGGCGGTCCCGCCCGGCCCGGGGCCGCGGGGTCCCGGCCCGGTCCGCCAGCGCAAGGGAGATGCCATGGCCAGCCGCTTCCTGTACCTGGTCCGGCACGGCGAGGCCACGCAGGACGGGAGCCGGCTGAGTGACACGGGCGAGGAACAGGCGCGCCGTACCGGCGAGCGGCTGAAGAACCTGCCGGTGGCGCGGATCCATCACAGCCCGCTGCCGCGGGCCGCGCAGACGGCCCGGCTGATCGCCGGCTGGCTGCCCGGCGTGCCGGTGGCCGAGTCCGCGGTGGCAGGCGACTACCCCCCGGCTGACCTGGACCCGGCCGGGCTGCCGCCGTCCTACGGCCGGCTGGTCAGCAGCTACCCGGCGCCGGAGCGGACCGCGGGGGCGGCGCTGGCGCAGGCGGCGATCGAGCAGTTCGCGGGAGCGCCGCAGGACGGGCCGGAAGGCGGCCTGCACGAGCTGATCGTCACGCACAACTTCCTGATCGGCTGGTTCGTCCGGCATGCGCTGCACGCGCCGGACTGGCGCTGGATCGGGCTGAACCACCAGAACTGCGCGCTGACGGTGATCTTGTACCAGCCTGGGCTGCCGCCGTCGCTGGTCAGCTTCAACGACGCCGCCCACCTGCCCGGCCAGCTGCGCTGGACCGGCTTCCCCGCCGGGCTCCGCCCGCAGTGCGGCTGACTGGCCGCCCGTTACTCGCCGGTCTCGCCGTCCAGTGATTCCCGGATGAGATCGGCGTGGCCGTTGTGCCGCGCGTACTCCTCGATCATGTGCACCAGGATCCACCGCAGGCTGGGAGCCCATCCGTCCGTCCCGGTGCGCCGGGTCAGCCCGCCCAGGCCGCCGCCGGCCAGCGCCTCGGCCACCAGGTCACGGGAGCGGGCCATGGTGTCCTGCCAGAGGGCCATGATCTGCCGCGGCGAGTCCGCGGCCGCCGAGTGCCAGTCCCAGTCCGGGTCGGCGTCCCAGTCCACCGCCGACCACGGAAGCTCCGGGTCCCGGCCGTGCAGCCACTGCGAGAACCACCAGTGCTCGACGTACGCCAGGTGCTTCAGTATCCCGCCCAGCGTCATGGACGACGCCGCGGCCGTCGCCGCCAGGCCGGCCGCGTCCAGCCCGGCGCACTTCCACGCCAGCGTCGCGCGCTGGTAGTCCAGGAAGCCCAGCAGGGTGGCGGCCTCGCCGGCGGCGGCGGGCGGTTCGGGGCGGCCGTGCTCGTCCAGGTCGGTCATGGGCGGTGAGTCTAGGCGCTGCGGCGGGCAGCAGGCCGATGGCGGCGGGCGGATCCGGTTCAGCCGCCGTACTGGCCGAAGTGCCGTGACATCCGGCCACGGCGGTAGCCCATCAGGCCCGGACGGCCCGGGCCCGGGGACAGCGCGCCGCCGGCGGGCAGGTCGGCGGGGTCGACGCCCACCCCGAGCAGGGTGCGGGTCACCGCCTGCGCGGCGTCGAGCAGGTCGTCCAGGGCCCGGGTCAGGTGCGCCCCGGTCACAGCGGTGAGGGCCGGGTCGTCATGCAGTGATTCCAGCACGCTGCGCCGGATCAGCTCCTTGAGGAAGGACGCGGTGGTCCCGTCGGTGCGTTCCACGGCGATGTCCACATCGCCGCCGGTGAGTGCCAGCGGGACGTTCTGGCTGTAGAGGGTCAGCAGCCGCCTGCGGGCCGGGGCATCGGGCAGGGCGATCTCGACCGCGACATCGACCCGCCCCGGCCGCGCGGCCAGGGCGGGCTCGAGCAGGTCAGCCCGGTTGGTGGTCAGCAGGAACAGCAGGTCCGCGTCGGGGGCCGCCCCGTCCATGGCATCGAGCAGGTCGAAAAGGACCGGGCTGGACGCCGGGCCGTGCGAGCGTTCCTCGGCGACCAGGTTGACGTCCTCGAGGACGACGACGGCGGGCTGCAGGGCGCGGGCCAGGTCGGTGACCGCGCCCACCGCCACCAGGGAGCGGCCGGTCAGGACCAGGCGCGTGTAGCCGGTCATCTGGCCCAGCAGGTAGCGCGTGGTGTGCGTCTTGCCCGTGCCGGGCGGGCCGTAGAGGAGCAGCCCGCGCTTGAGGTGCTGCCCGGCGGCCAGCAGCGCGTCCCGGTGGCCTGCCACCCCCAGGGCGTGCCGCTCGATCCGGGCCAGCACGGTGCCGGGGAGCACGACCGCGTCACGCCCGATGCCGGGCGGCCCGGCGAAGTCCAGGGTGACCCCGCCCCTCGGGTTGAGTGACACGTCCAGCAGGCGGCCGCGGTAGACGTTCAGTTCGGCGCGCAGCCGGTCCAGGTCGGCGAGCACCCCCTGGGCCAGGCCGACGGGCAATCCCGCCACCTCGACCTGCAGGCCGGGATCGTGCTCGCCCGGGGCCTGGACCATCACGACGTAGCGGCCGCCCTGGTCGGTGACCAGCAGCAGGGCCAGGCGCAGGCAGGCCAGGGTCGTCCCCGGCCCGTTGGGCAGGTCGGCCAGCGCCGGCGCCGTGAGCCGCAGCGGAGGCAGCGACTCGCCCGCGATCAGCTGCTGGAGGGTCAGGCCGCCGTAGTGCGGCGGCAGCGCGATGCCGCGGACCTCCACCGTCCGGCCCGGGGCCGCCGACCACGCATCCAGGGCGGTCTGCAGGTTGACGTGCTCGAACGGGGCCAGTTCCCGCGTCACCACCGAATGGTGCTCGCCGCCGGCCGGCAGGAATCCGTGCACCAGCGCGGAAACCTCGTTCTCCTCGCCGGAGGGCGCGTGGATCCACTCCAGGAAAGCGCGGAATGCCGCGGCAAACTCGCGGGCCTGCTGGTCCGGCGCCTGATCGGCCACGGCCTGGACCTCCCAGCTTCGGCGGCCGCTGCCGGCGGCCGCGGCACGCAGCCGAGGGTATCTCCTGCGGTCCTCATCGCCTAAGACTCCGCGGGCAGCAGGGCCGCATGTTCCCGCGCCGCAGGCCGGCCAGGGCCGGGCGCGGGGGCGCGGGCGGGGCCGCCGGGGCAGGGCCGGCGACTTGACGCAACCATAAGGTTGCTATAGATTATAGCAATCAGATGGTTGCAATACATGGAGGCGCCCTCATGACCAGCCCGGATCGCACTGAGCCCGCCATCGATCCCGCCCAGCCGGCCCGGCTGGCCGGCTGACCGCCATGACGCAGCCTGACCCCGAGGAAGTCGCCGAGGCCGTGTTCGCCGCGGTCGCCGAGCCGACCCGGCGCGGCATCCTCGCCGCCCTGGCCGGCCGGGGCCCGATGACCGCGACCGGGCTGGCCGGCCTGCTGCCGATCTCGCGGCAGGCCATCAGCAAGCACCTCGATCTGCTCACGTCCTCGGGCCTCGCGGCTGCCGAGCCCGGCGAGGGCCGCCGGATCCGCTACCGGGCCGACGCGGCACCGGTGGCGGTGGCGGCGGCCTACCTCGCGGCGCTGGCCCGGGACTGGGACATCAAGCTGGCGCGGCTGCAGCGCCTGCTGGACGCCCGGCTCCCCGGCCGGGCCCCGCACTACTACCCAGGAGGAAACATGACCATCGACGGCAAGGCAGTCCTCGTGACCGGGGCTAACCGCGGTATCGGCGAGGCGCTGGTCGAGGAGGCCCTCAGGAGAGGCGCGCGGCGGGTGTACGCCGGTACCCGCCGGCCCCTGGCCCACCCGGACGGGCGCGTGAGCGCCCTGGCCCTGGAGGTGACCAGTGCGGCGCAGATTCAGGCGGCGGCCGCACGGGTTGACTCCCTCGATCTCCTCATCAACAACGCCGGGATCGCGCTCGGGGATGATCTCGGTGATCCCGGCGTCCTGGAGCGCCACCTCGCCGTCAACCTTTTCGGCACCTACGCGGTGACCCGGGCCTTCCTGCCCCTGCTCACGGACTCCGGGGGAGCCATCGTCAACAACCTGTCGCTGAACGCCTTCGCCCCCCTGCCGTTCATCCCGTCCTACGCGGTCTCCAAGGCGGCCGCGTTCTCGCTGACGCAGTCGCTGCGGGCCCTGCTGGCCGGCCGGGGCGTGCGGGTTCATGCCGTCCTGACCGGCCCCACCGACACCGACATGAACCGCGGCCTCGACATACCGAAGGCGCCTGCGGGGGCCGTGGCGCGAGCCATCTTCGACGGGGTGGAGGCGGGGGAGGACGACATCTTCCCCGATCCGCTGTCCCAGTCCCTGGCGGAGGGCTGGCGCACTGGCCCGGTCAAGGCGTTCGAGCGCCAGCTTGCGGCGTCCGCGGCACCCGTGGCGTCATGAGCGGGGGGAGGGGCACCGCGCCCGGGCCGGGCGGAAGATCCCTGCGGAGCCCTGCGCAGCCGGGCATGAGGCAGCTTTCCCCGGCCGCGGCCCTGATGGATGCCCATCCCCGGGCCGGTGCCGGGCCTGGTGCCGGGCCTGGTGCCGGGCTGGCCGCGGCGGGCGCGCTGGCGGTGACCCTCGGCCTCGCCGCCGGCTGCTGGGTCGTCGCGGTCCGGCAGATGAACGGGATGGACATGGGCGTGGCGACCCGGCTCGGCTCGTTCGCGTTCTTCGCGGCCCTGTGGATGCCGATGATGGCGGCCATGATGCTGCCGGGCGCGGCCCCGGCCGTGGTGGCACGTGCCCGGGCCGGCGGCCTGGTGCGCGCGGTGCCGCTCTTCGCCGGGTCCTACCTGGCGGTCTGGGCCCTGGCGGGTGTCGCCGTGTATGCGCTGTACCGGCCGCACGGGTATCTCGCCGCGGGCGTGGCGGTGATCGCGGCGGGCGTCTACGAGCTCACGCCGCTCAAGCGGCACTTCCGCCGGCGCTGCCGCGAAAGCGCCCGTTCCGGGCTCACCTTCGGGCTCTGCTGCGCTGGCTCGAGCATCGGGCTCATGGTGCTGCTGGCCGCGGTCAGCATCATGAGCATCGCGTGGATGTCGGTGATCACCGTCCTCGCGGCCGGCCAGAAGCTGCTGCCGGCGAAGGCCGCCCTCGATGTCCCGCTGGCGCTGGCGATCGCCGGGCTCGGAGTCCTGATCGCCGTCGCACCCTCGTTGGTGCCGGGGCTCACGCCGCCGATGTGAGAGCGGGCCGCCGTCGCCGGCCACGGCAAATTTGAGAGAAAAAGGGGAGTCATCATGGCACGCCACAAGACCGGAACGCGTGAAGAATGGCTGGCCGCCCGGCTGGAACTGCTCGAGGCGGAGAAGGCGCTGACCCGGCGCAGCGACGAGCTGGCGCGCCGGCGCCAGGAACTTCCCTGGGTCCGGATCGGCAAGGAGTACCGCTTCCAGGCGGACGAGGGGCCGGCCTCGCTCGCCGGTCTCTTCGCCGGGCGATCCCAGCTGCTCGTCTATCACTTCATGTTCGGGGCGGATTACACGGCGGGGTGCCCGTCGTGCTCGGCGATCGCGGACGGCTTCAGTGGGTCAGTGGTCCATCTCGCGAATCACGACGTCACGCTCTGCGCGGTGTCACGGGCGCCGCTCGCGGCACTGCAGGCATACAAGCGGAGGATGGGCTGGAGCTTCCCCTGGGCGTCGTCGTCGGGCAGCGACTTCAGTCACGACTTCCAGGCCGCGGTCACCCCGCAGGAGTGGGAGTCGGGAACCGCGGAGTACAACTTCGCCACGGCGGACTTCAGGCCCCCCGCAGGCGAGAACAGCTCCGGGCTCGACGCGTTCGCCTCAGGCATCGTCGGGACGGACTGGGCCACGTACCGGCGGGAAGGACCCGGCGTGAGCGCGTTCGCGCTCGACGGCGGCGCCGTCTACCACACCTACTCGGCGTACGCGCGCGGGCTGGACGGGCTCTGGGGCATGTACCAGTGGCTCGACCGCGCGCCGCGGGGCCGCAACGAGACCGGCTTCTGGTGGCGCCGCCACGACGAGTACGACGGCCGGTGACGGGAGCGCCAGGCCGCGGCGGGCGATAATGGCCGCGTGGACGCCAGCCATTACAGCCTGGTCATCGCGGCCGCCCAGGCCGCGGGTCCCTGCCCTCCTGGCGGGGAACCGGCCTGGGGCCGCCGGGTGCACGCCCTGACCGTGGACCTGCACCTGATTGCGCAGCAGGCCAGGCAGGACATCGAGCGGCTGGACTCAGCCCGGACCTTCGTCGCGTTCCTGGAGAAGGTGGAGATCGAGGAATCGAGCCGCCGCGGGCTGGTCTCGCTGCGGCTGCCGTCGGGGGAGAGCGAGCCGATCCGGACCGAGCACGCGGAGACTGACCGCGGGCGGGCGCTGATCGAGCGCGCCCGCTCCCTGGAGGGACGGTGGGTGCTCGTCTACCGCTACAACGAGCGGAAGGCGGGGCAGCGCAGCCAGTCGGTCCGGATGCTGGCCCACCTGATGGACCTCGGCGCGGAGGCGGCCGTGCCCAGCACCACCGCGAAGAAGATGGTCCTCGAGGCGGCCGGCGGCGATGTGGCGCGGGCGCAGGAGGCGTGGGCGGCCGCGGGCCTGCCCGACACCGGCCCGGTCACCGCTGACCAGCTGGAGCACGCGCGCGCCGCAGCCCGGGAAGCCCCCGCTCGCGGCTGAGGAATTACAGGCACCTCCCGGCCCGCCGCCGCCTCCTCCTTCCCGCTGATAACAGCAAGAAGCGGGGAGATGGCAGGACTTCCCGGGCCAGGCGGGGTTGTTCAGGCCCGGGACGGGCCGGTCCGGTACGGGACGTTGCGAATCGTCTCGCCACGGACCACGAGGTATCGCCAGGGGGCGGGCAGGCCCGGGGGAGCGGGCCAGGCATGTTGCTGTTATCAGCAGGTGCCGGTATCGTCTGGCCTATGCCAGCCCTGGACGCCCGCACGCCGGCACGCGAGGCACTGGACCAGTTCACCCGGCATCTGGCGGACCGCCAGTTCGCGGTGACCACCCGGCGGATCCGCAGGCACTTCCTCGATGAGTACCTGCACCACGTCCAGCAGGCCGCCGGGACCACCGAGGTCACGGTCGCTGAGCTCCTGGACCCTGCGCGTGCCGAGGCGTGGCTGTGCGACGCGGCCGCCGGCAGGACCCGGACCCGCGGCACGCTCCGGGGCCGCGGCGCCGCCGCGTACCCGAACTCGATGCGCGTGCGGGCCGACTCCTACAACTCGTTTGCCGGATTCCTCGGCCAGCCGGACCGCCGTGACAGCCAGCCGCCTGCTCCCGGTTACCGCCTGACCCCCGCGGATACCGACCGCCTTCTCCGCGACCTGGCCGCGCGCCGGCCCTTCCACGCCAACGCCGTGACGTGCCTGCGGACCGCCGCCGTGGCCGCGCTGGTCGCCGACACCGGCCGGTCTGTCCCCGAGCTCGCCCGTCTCAGCGTCCGGGCCCTGCACCTGGACGGCCAGGCGCGGGTCAACCTCGCCGGCGGCCCCGCCGCGCTGGGCCGCCCGACCGTGCAGATCCTCACCCGCTGGCTCGATGCCCGGGCGGCGATCATCGCCGAGCTCCAGGGCAGCGATCCGGGCCACCTGTGGATCCCGACCAAGCCCGGCCGCCCCCGCGGCGGCCGGCCACCCGTCAAACCCGGCCTGACGCCAGCCGCGGTGCGCACCCTTCACGCTGCCCACCGCACGCTCGTCCGCCAGGTGCTCGGCACCCCGCTTCGTCCCGGCGCCTTCCAGCCCCAGGCCCGCCAGGCTCACGATCCGGCCACGGGCCAGACCCCGCAGCCGCGCGCCCGGCCGGCGGCTGCTGCTGCTGCTGCTGCTGGGGAGTAGGCAGGAGCGGGCGGGAGGCGCCGCCGCGGCCCGCCGGTAGGTTCGGTGCATGGCCGATCAGCGGGTGGAGATCGTCAGCTACGACCCGGGCTGGCCCGCCCGGTTCGCCGGGCAGCAGCCGCTGGTTGAGGATCTGCTGCGGCCGTGGCTGGCGGGCCCGGTGGAACACATAGGTTCCACCGCCGTGCCAGGCCTGCGGGCCAAGCCCGTCGTGGACATGCTCGCCCCGGTCACCTCGCTGGCCAGCGCGCAGGCTGCGGTCCCGGTGCTGGCCGGGGCGGGATGGCTGTGGTGGGCCGGCGACCCGTGCCGCCACTACCGGCTGTGGTTCCTGCGGCCCTCGCCGCAGGCCCGCACTCACCACCTGCACATCATCGAGAGCGGGCATCCGCATGCGGCGGCCCTGCTGGCCTTCCGGGACGCGCTCCGCGCAGACCCCGCACTGCGCCGGCAGTACGCCGGCCTGAAGGACCGGCTGGCCCGGCGGCATCCCGGTAACCGCAACGCCTACAGCAACGGCAAGGGCAGCTTCGTGGCTGCCGCGCTGCGCAGGGCAGGCATCGAGCCGCCGCCGCGGGACCAGCTGCCGCAGTAGCCGGGCTTTGTGTCCAGCAGATGGCCGCGCCAGCCAGGTGGCCCCCGGGGCAGCTGGCCCACCGGCGAGCGCACCGGTCAGGAATCGAGAAGCGCGCGCCAGCGGGCCGCAACTAGCCTGGCCGTCATGGACATCACCATCAACTCGACCTTCCTCCCGCAAGACGACCCGGACGCCGCCCTGGCCTTCTACCGCGACACCCTCGGCTTCGAGGTCCGCAACGACGTCGGGTACGGCGGGATGCGCTGGATCACGGTCGGCCCGCCCGGCCAGCCCGGCACGTCCATCGTCTTGTACCCGCCGGGCGCTGACCCCGGCATCACCGACGACGAGCGCCGCACCATCAGCGAGATGATGGCCAAGGGAACGTACGCCATCATCACCCTGGCCACCAAGGACCTCGACGCCACCTTCGCGCAGCTGCAGGCGAGCGACGCCGAGGTCGTCCAGGAGCCGACCGAGCAGCCCTACGGGATCCGCGACTGTGCCTTCCGCGATCCCGCGGGCAACATGATCCGCATCAACCAGGTCCGCTGAGCGGCGGCCACGGCCGGTGCAGGTTGCGGCCCGCTGGCGCGCGCTTCTCGATTCCTGAGCGGCACCGTGAAGGAGCGTGCCCAGGTCCGGCTGCGGGACCGTCCCCGGGCTGCCGTGGCCGGCGTCAGGAGCCCGTGAGGATGACGAGCTGCTGGGTCGCCCGGGTCATCGCGACGTAGCGGTCGACCGCTCCTTCAATGCCCTGGCCGAACGCCTCCGGGTCGACGAGGACGACCAGGTCGAACTCGAGCCCTTTCGACAGCTCCGGGGTCAGCGACCGGACACGGGGCGTCGGCCGGAACCCGGGATCGCCGATGACGCAGGCGATCCCGTCGGCGTGCGCGGCGAGCCAGGTGCCGAGGATCGGCCCCAGATCCGGAACGGATGCGCGGACGACGGGGAGGCCGGTGCTGCGGATGGAGGCCGGCACGTTGGCGTCCGGGAGCACAGCCCGGATGACCGGCTCGGCTTCCGCCATGACCTCTTCCGGCGTCCGGTAATTGATGCTCAGCGTAGCCAGGCTGATCCGGTCGAGCCCGATCCGCTCGAGCCGTTCCTGCCACGACTCGGTGAACCCGTGCCGGGCCTGGGCGCGGTCCCCGACAATGGTGAAACTGCGCGACGGGCAGCGCAGCAGCAGCATCTGCCATTCCGCGTCGGTCAGTTCCTGGGCCTCGTCCACGACGATGTGCGCGAACGGGCCGGCGAGCCGGTCCGGGTCGGTGCCGGGCAGCGCGGTCTCGTTGACCAGGGCGTCGTGGAAGTCCTCGCCGCGCAGCATCGTCACCAGGCCTGTGCCGTATTCGTCGTCGGCGACCTCGATCAGGGTGTCGATGACGCTGGCCCGGTACTCGCGTTCGGCCGCGATAGAGGCGTCCTCCCGGCGCTTGCGCCGGGCTGCCTCCGGGTCGCCGAGACGCTGCCGTGCCGCGTCCAGGAGCGGCAGGTCGGACACGGTCCAGGCCTGGGCGTCCTCCCGCTGCAGCTTCTGGATGTCTTCGGGGCTGAGCCACGGAGCGCACAACCGCAGGTAGGCCGGTACCGACCACAGGTCCCCGACGAGATCAGCCGCCCAGAGCAGCGGCCACGCGCGGTTGAAGGCCGCGACCAGTTCCCTGTTTTGCAGCAGCGACTTGCGGAGCAGGCCAGCCGGGGCGTCACCATCGTGCTTGTCCATCAGGATCGCCAGCAGCGCCTCCCAGATCTGGCCCCGCGCCTCGTTGTGCGGGGTACCGGGTTCTGCCGCCTCGAACGCCTCGGCCCAGTCGGCGGCGCTCAGCCCGATGCCGGACCAGTGGGTCTGGACCGTCATTGCCTGGGCAGGCGGCTTCTCGTAGAACCTGACGGCCGGCTCGATCGCCTTCACCAGGTCCGCCGAGGACTTCAGGCGGGCCACGCCCGGGTCGGTCTCGGCCGCTGCCGCGGGTCCCTCGGGGACGAGGCCCCGCAGGGTGCAGGTCTGCACGCCCTCCTCCCCGAGGCTGGGGAGAACGTCGGCGACGTAGGCCAGGTAGGGCTGGTGCGGGCCGACGAACAGCACACCGCCGCGGCGGTGACCCAGGCGGGGGTCGGAGTAGAGGAGGTAGGCGGAGCGGTGCAGGGCGACGACGGTCTTGCCCGTGCCCGGGCCGCCGTCGACAACCAGGGCGCCGCGGGATCCCGCCCGGATGACGGCGTCCTGGTCGGCGGCGATGGTGGCGAGCACGTCCCGCATCCGCGCCGACCGGCTGCTGCCCAGGCTGGCGATGAACGCGGACTGGTCGTCCAGCGCGGCGTGCCCGGCGAGCCCGTCCGGGGTGAACACCTCATCCCAGTAATCGCTGATCCGGCCGCGGGTCCACCGGTACCTGCGGCGGCTGGCCAGGCCCATCGGGTTGGCGTGGGTCGCCCCGAAGAACGGCTCAGCCGCGGGGGAGCGCCAGTTGACCAGCAGCCGGCGGCCCGCCCTGTCGGTCAGGCCCAGCCGCCCGACGTACACGGGCTCGGGGTTGCCCGCGCCGACCATGTGCCCCAGGCACAGGTCCAGGCCGAAGCGGCGCAGGACGCGCAGCCGGGCGGTCAGCCGGTGGATCTCCGTGTCCCGGTCCAGCGCCTTCTGGCCTATGCCGCCGGGCGCTTTGAGCTCGGCGTCGAGGCGGCCGGACAGGTCGGCGATCGACTGCTCGAGGCTTTCCGCGATCGCCGCGAAGTGCTGCTCGTCGCCAGCGATCAGCGCCGGGTCAGCCTTGGCCGAAAGGCGGTCGGGAAGGTCAAACGCGCTGGCAGTCAGGGAATTCACCTCATCAGCTCCGATCTGGGGGTCGCTGGCAACCATGGCGGCAGGGTGCCTGGGCGGCCGGGCCGGCGCGGCGGGCCTGGTGGGCCTGGTGGCCGTCACGGGCAGCGCCCCGCCTGCCGCCGGCGCCGTGGCCGGTTCAGCGCATCAGGGTGGGCAGGTTCTCGTGTTCTGGATCCTGGCCCCGGCGGCCCCGCCCGCACCTCCGCGCCGGGAGCCCGCAACCGCACCGCGAGTCCCGCCATCGGCCCGGCATCCCCGCGCGACCCATACACCGGCAACAGCACGCGCACTTCGCGACTCCATTTCCATGCCCGCAGTTTCTGGCCCCGGCCAGCGATTATGCGGCACGACCCGGGTCTTGCGGCAAGCCCCCCGGTGCGCTATAGATTGAAAATGGAGGGGAGTGAGTCCTCTTCCTTTCCCTTGATCATCCGCTGCAGGCGGGCGGTCCCGCCGCGAACGCCCGCCCCGGCCAGCTCCTGATCCAGCCCCGGCACCGTCACGAAGCCGGCACCGTCACGAAGCCGGCACCGTCACGAAGCCGGACAGCCACATCCTCCGCACGCCTGGCGCAGCCAGCCACCCCGCCCGCAGCCGCCGGCCCGGGGCGGCGCTACCACGGTGCCGCCCGGCCCTGCGGAAGATTCCACCTCACCGGCACCTTCGGGTGACGGCGTGCCCGGGACCGGGCCGTAGCGTGCCGGGAAGAAGACACCACCGGGGGAGCGGAGGAGAACACCCATGAAGATTGCCGTAGCCGGGGCGACCGGAAGGGCCGGCCGCCCCCTCGTCGACGTGCTCACCGCGCAGGGGCATGACGTCGTCGCGATGTCGCGTTCCACCGGCGTGGACGTGATCACCGGGGACGGCCTGGCGGATGCCCTGACCGGCGCACAGGTCATCATCGACGTGGCCAGCGGGCCCTCACCCGACCAGGAGGCCGCGACCCGGTTCTTCACCACGGAGGCCCGGAACCTACACCAGGCCGGCCAGCGGGCCGGCGTTGAGCGGATGGTCGTCGCGTCCATCATCGGGATCGACATGTTCACCGCGGGCTATAACGCGGCCAAGCGTGCCCACGAGAAGGCCATGCTCGCGGGCCCGATCCCGGTACGCGTGCTGCGCGCGGCACAGTTCCACGAGCTCGTCCCGCAGTTCGTCGAGTGGGGCACGCGCGACAGGGTGGGCTACGTGCCGCAGATGCGCACCCAGCTGGTCGCAGCCGCGGCCGTCGCCCGGGTGCTCGCTGACCTGGCCACCGACCCCGGGCCAGGACCGGCGAGCGGGCCGGCCGGGGCGCCATTCCCGGAGATCGCCGGCCCGCGGGCGGAAAACCTCGTGGACATGGCCATGCTGCTCGCAGCCGCGCGCGGTAACCCGGCCAGGATCGAGGGCGTGAGCGACCCGGCCGACCCGGATCGTGATCTGTACGAGAACGGTGCCCTGCTGCCCGGGCCCGGCGCGATCCTGGCCGGCCCGACGTTCGAGGAGTGGCTCGGCTCCACGCCCTGACCGGCCGCGCCGGCCGGCGCGGCGCGGCGATGGGGTTCCCGATCATCGTCCTCGGCCGGCGGCGCGGGTCTGCCAGGGGCCAGGACCGCTGCGTGGGATGGTTTGGTGTGCGCGACATCCCGGTGGTTCACGTCGAGGAGGTCCGTGCCCGGCTCGCCGGGCGGTTCGGCCCCGCGGTGGCGGGCTGGTGCGCGGAACTGCCGGGGTTGCTGGACGCTGTCGCCGGCCAGTGGCAGCTGCGCCTCGGGCAGGCGTGGCCGGCCGGCGGGACTTCGGTGGTCGTGCCGTGCTGGTCTGACGGCGGCAGCCAGCTGGTCCTGAAGCTGACACCAGGGTTGCGGATCGCTGCCGATGAGGCAGCCGCGCTGCGGGAATGGGCCGCCTCGCCGCACGCGGTGCTGCTGCACGATGCTGATCTTGAGCGGGGCGCCCTCCTGCTGGAACGGGTTCAGCCGGGCACCCGGCTGGCGGATGAGCCGGGCCCGTGGCCGCTGGAGGATGTGGCACCGATGCTGTCCGATTTGCGGCAGCCGGCTGTGCCCGCCACCGGCTCCGGGCTGCCTGATCTGCGGCACCGGGTTGACTTCGTCTTCGAGCTGACCCGGGGGCGGCTGCGCCGTCACCCGGCCGCTGCCGGGGGAGTGCCATCGGGCCTTCTGGAGGACTCCCGGATCGCGGCCTGCGCGCTGGCAGATGACGGCCCGGTCGGGCTGGTGCACGGGGATCTGCATCCGGGCAATGTGCTGCGGGGCGGCCCCGGGCGGGAAATGGTGGCGATCGATCCGCGGCCGTGCCTGGGGGATCCCGCCTTCGACGCGGTCGACTGGGTGCTGGCCGGCGGCGGCGGTGAGGCTGCCGTGCGGAACCGCATTGCCCGGCTCGCTGGCTACCTGGGCGAGGTGGACCCGGACAGGGTATGGGCATGGTGCAGGGGACTGGCGGTGGTCGTGGCCGTCAGCCTGCTGGGCCGCCGTGCTGATGATCAGGCGGGACGTGAGCTGCTCGGCATCGCCGCGGGATGACGCCCGGTGGCCGCGGTGACATCCCGGTGACGCCGGGGCAGGGAGTGCCGGGGAGGTGCCTGCCTTATCGGCATGCGCGATGGGGAATCCGCCATCCCGGCTACGTCGCAGCACGCGAGATCGAACTGGCCCCGCATGTATCTGGCTCTCAGGCGGCAGGACACTACATTGCGGGCTCTTCGCAGTTGAGGGTGTAGGGCTGGTGGGCGCGTCGGTGGCGGGGTAGAGGTCAAGGTCCTCCGAGGATCGGAAGTTCTCACGCTGCCGATCTGAAGGACCTGGGCGTTGCCACAAAACACGAGGCGGTGCGACTGTGCGGCCATGGGCCGGCCGACAGCGACACCTCGCTGAGGCTTCACGCTCGCGAAGTCATCCCTGCCGCCGTGCCGATGGACGGGTCTGTTCGGTCGCGAGTCATGTTGGCTTGGAGCTCGCAAGGCGGGCTGCCTGGGCGCGTGGATCACGGGCAGTTCTCGGGGCTACTCGTCGGGCTCGAAGCGTTGGCTGAGTAGGGGCTCAAGTCTGGATGGCAAGGGCGAGGAGGGTATCGACCGCAGTTTCGAAGGGACGCGAACTCCGTTGTACCTGGGCGAGTAGAAGTCCCCCTTGGAGGGTGGCGAGCAGAGTGGTGGCGAGGTCGTCCGGGTCGATGCCGGGCGGGAGCTTCCCGTCGGCATGTAGGGATCTGAGTGCATCGCTGATGGCGGCTGCCCACTGATCGAACCCGGCCGCGATGAGCGCTCGGGCCTCGGGGTCACTCTCGGCGAGTTGACCACCGAGCGAGCCAAGTGGGCAGCCGCCCTTTGCTTTGGTGAGCTTCGCTGCGGTGATCACCATGTTCCGCCAGGCTTCGATTCCGTTCGCGCTGCTGAGCGTGTGTCCCTGGTGAGTGACGATGGTGTCGGCCTGGTAGTCGATGACCGCCTGCACGAGTTCGTTCTTGTCGGGGAAGTAGTGGTACATCTGCGAGCCGCTGACTTCCGCCGCCTCCTTGACATCTTCCAAGGTGGTGCCCGCCACCCCGCGCTCATGGATCAGGACGGCGGCCTCCTCCACTATTCGTGCCCGGGTGCGCGCTCCCTTGGCCGTGAGCCTCGGCCGGTCACTCGTCTCGTTGGCCATGCACCAATGTTAGCAGGATTTTGAGTTTGACAACCCAGTATCGGACTGTCAGAGTGAGTCGCACAACCCATTTTACAGCGGGAGGACGACACATCACATGACTGAACTAAAGGGCAAGACAGCACTGGTAACGGGCTCGACGAGCGGGATCGGCAAGGCTACGGCCATCGCCTTGGCCGCCCGCGGCGCTCACGTACTGGTAGTGGGACGCAACGAGCAGCGAGCCAAGGACGTGGTCGCCGAGATCGAAGGCAGCGGAGGCAGCGCAACGTTCCGGCTCACCACGTTGAGCGATCTGAAATCGGCCCAGGATCTGGTCGAGTGGGCCGGTGAGACGGGCGACGGTCACGTTGACATCCTCATCAACAACGCTGGCGTCGCCTTGCTCGGACCAAGCAACGCAGCCACCGAAGCAGAGTTCGACGAGACCTTTGCACTGAACGTCAAGGTTCCGTTCTTCCTCGTCGCGTCACTAGCGCCAGCCATGGCCGAACGCGGATGGGGTTCGATCGTCAACGTCTCCACGATGGTCGCGAGCTTTGGACAGGCAGGCATGGCTATGTATGGCGCCAGCCGAGCGGCTCTCGAACTCTTGACGAAGACCTGGGCTGCCGAGTACGGCGCTCGCGGTGTCCGGGTCAACGCCGTTGCGCCCGGCCCGACGCGCACCCGAATGATGGAAGGTGTCCCCGACGAGATGGTGAAGCAGCTCGCAGCACTAGCGCCAGCAGGTCGCGTAGCTGAGCCTGAGGAACTTGCTGCAGCGATCGTCTTTCTGGCCAGTGATGATGCCAGCTTCGTCCACGGCGTCACTCTTGCAGTCGATGGAGGGCGGGTCGCGACGTAACACCAGCCGTACCAGGGCGACGTCTAGGAGTGAAGACATATCCCGCTAGTTAACGCCGATAATGAGCATTATGTTAAGTTGACCTGATCCAGGGCACCCCCCCATGTCCCGTCTCACCGAATCTGGTCCGTTGTGGCTTCTCACTCAAGTTTTCATGGCTGCTGGCCCGGACGGTCACGCCGGAGACCATGCGGCCGGGGTGGGTGAAGGCCGTGCACATGTCCCGCTCCGTCCTGCCCTGCGATGCCCTGCTCAGCATCGACGAGCGGCTGAAGCATGCCGCCGCCAGGCCGGTCATCCTGCCCGAGACGATCATCGTGGACCAGGGCAAGGTGTTCGTCTCGCGGAACGTCCGGGTCGTCGTTAAGGCTGCTATGCCCTGCAGATCCTGGAGGGCAAGACCTGGGCACAGATCACTGCGGCGCTGCACGACCCGTCCAGCCCCATCGCGCAAGGCGCCATCGGCGCCGCGAACGACATGACCGCCGCCATCTGCAAGATGACCGGCAACCAGCCCGCCAGCGCCTGCGCGGCACCAGCGATCAGGTCGCGAGAAGCCAAGCATTGACCGGACGCCAACCGCGACCCTGGCACCGACGTGGCGTCAGCCTGACGATCCGTATTGGACGGGGACCTTGATGACCTGTTTCCTCGTCCAGGATTGGGCGCCGGTTACGGCCTGCCAGATGGTGAGCTGGATCCCGTGGACGGCCAGGGCGTTCCATCCGCCCGACGGGCTCGGGGCGAGGGTCGCAGTGCCTGGGGGCAGTGCAGGCAGTTGCCGCCACGCGCCCGCGGCGCTGCTGATGGCTGCTGCGTGGCGGTGGCTGAGGATGATCGCCTGGCTGCTGCCGGGCCCAGACGACGCGGATGTCAGGGTGGCGCCGTTCAGCGGCAGCGGCGGTGACAGTTTCCAGTGCGCGCCGCCATCGGCAGACCAGCCGGCCAGCAGGCGCGCCGCTGGCCCGGTTCCCGCGGCTAGCAGCGCCGTGGTGGTCTTGCCGGTGGTAGTGAGCCGAAGCGCGGTGATGGCCTGGTGTGCGTAAGCGGCGGGCAGTGCGGGACCGGTGAGCTGCCACGTCCGGCCGGTGCGGGAGAAGATCCCGGCGGTTCCGGGACGGCCGCAGCCGGTGGCGAGCATGGGATGCCCGGACGGGCTGAACGCCGCGGCGTTGAGGCTGCCTGGCTCGCATCGGGTTCCTGCCGGGGAGCTGGCGAGGGCCTCGCGGGTGGCCAGCCGGGTCCAGGCCGTCCCGCCGGGGCCGGACATCTCGGTGGTGCCGTCGGTGAGCAACGCCAGCAGGCGCCCGCTGGCCGGGTCAGCAGCCAGGGCGCCGGGGATATCAGCCAGCCCGGCATCGAGCAGGGCGGGTGACCAGGTTCTGCCGTTGTTCTTGGTGATGGCGAGCGGGGAGTAGGCGAGGTCCTGGCTGGGCCGGAACCCGGCCAGCACAGACCCGGCCGGCAGGCCGGTGAGGACGAGGCCGCCGTTGCTGGCTACCCCGGGCGGGGTCGCCAGCCGCCAGGTGCTGGTGCCGCCGGGGCGGACGAACAGCTGCCAGAAGTTGTTGTGGCTGGCGGCCGAACCGCCCATCACGGCGACTGCCCATGTCCCGGTCGCGGTGGCCAGCGAGGTGGCCAGGGATGGCGGTGTGGCGGATGGGGCCGGGGTGGTGGCCTGCCCGGCCGTGTTGCCGCATCCGGCGGCCAGCATCGTCGTGGCCAGCAGCACGCAGGTCAGGAGGGCGGGGCGGTTCATGAGGACCTCAGCGCGTTCCGGGCTGCGCCGGCGAGCAGGACGGCGAAGGAGGATTTGGTAGCGGTGGTTCCGGGGCCGGGATCGGTGTTGAGTTCGGCGCGGACCTGCCCGGCCTGGTCGATGACGTAGGCGATGTCGGGGTGGCTGATCATGGAGCCTGCGGGCAGGATCTGCGCGGCGATCCCGTAGTCCTTCCACACCTGCTGGAGCTGCCGGACGCTGCCGGTCAGGTACAGCCAGTTGGGTGTCTGGGTCAGGTGTTCCTGGCGGTCGAACGCCTGGGTGTAGGCGACCTGGTGGTAGACGGGGTTGGCGACGACCGCGACCAGTTCCACCTGGCGGTCGCTGGCGCCGAGGAGCTGCCCGGCGGCGCGGAATTCCTGGGCGATCAGCGGGCAGTCGCTGGTGCAGACCGGGTCCAGGAAGGTGAGCAGGACTACTTTGCCGTGCAGGCTGGCCAGGCTTACCGTGCGGCCGTGCTGGTCGGTGAGCTGGAAGGCCTTAGCCGGGAAGTTCAGCGGCGCCGTCAACCCGGCGATGGCCTCAGCGAGAATCGGATCCGCGCTGGAACTGGCCTGGGCGGCGGCCATGGGTGCAGCGCCCAGGATGATCAGCCCGAGCGCGCCGGCTGCGGCGACCGAGCGGATGCTCGCGGTCGACACGGCCTGTCGCAGGGAGGCTGGCCGGATCCGCTTCCGCCAGCCTGCCGGGGCCGCCGGCGGGCTGGCGGGTTCCGGCATGGCGGCCGTGCGTGGTGTGAGCGCAAGGTAGCCGCTCACGGCGAGCAGGGCGAAGGGGAGCATGCTGTTCGGGTCGGTGCCTAGCCCGCCGAAGAACCCGAAGTCCTCGATGAGCACCCAGTCTGCCAGGCATAGCACCGTGAATGCGATGACTGCCGGGCGTACCAGCCGCCGCTGCCCGGTCAGGAAGGCCCCGCCGATCAACGCGAGAGCCACCACGGCGATCAGGTTGACCGCGAACCCGTGCGCCTCGTCGAAGGAGGTGAACGCGCCGACCCAGGAGGCCAGGAAACCCGGCTGCGGCGTTTGCGCCATATCGCTGGTCATGCCGGCCAGCGTCGCTGGCTGGTGATGGATCATCCCTTGCCAGAATCCCCGCCCGGGCCAGGCCTGCAGGACCGCCATGCCGACCAGGAACAAGCCGGTCCCGGAGAGGATCCCCCGGCCCAGCCAGCGGGCCTGCCAGGTATGGTCGGGCAGCGCGAGGAGCCCGCCCGCCACCACGTATATAAGGACGGCGCCGGGGGCACCGAACAGCCACGTCAGCCCAGGGGCGAAGATCCCGCCGAACGACTCGCCGAAGACCCACACCACCAGCCCCCACCCGGCGCTGGCCAGTCCGGCGAGGCGGGACAGCGGGCCGCGGGAGGAGGCGAGCATCCACACGCCGATGCCGACCTGGATCCAGACCGCTGAGGCGCCGGCCTGCATCGGGTGATAGGACCAGGTGGTCCCGGCCCAGTTCACCACCTGCTGCACCCAGTGCGGGGAACTCGCCGCCGTGGGCTGGATCACCTGCGACGGGAGGCCGATGGCCATCTTCGGCTGGGCCTGCAGGATGCCGTCGAAGATCCACAGCACGCCGAACCCGATCCGGAGCAGGCGCCTCCACGCCGGCTCTGCCGCGGTCGCGGGCATGCCATCCGCTGTGCCTCCCGTGGCGTGGGCTGCGGGCAGCCACGCCCTCACGGTGATCCAGGCGAATCCGAGCAGGGCGAAGATCAGCAGCGCGATGATTCCCTGGTGCAGCAGCGCGGTCTTGAACGCCGCCACCACGGTGGGATCGTTGACGTTGATCCCCGAATTCATCCCAGACATCAGTCCACCTGTTCCTGAGATCGGGCTGCCGCATTGCGGCGGGCCGAAACCGTCTGCGGCGGGGCGGCGCTCTCCCGGCCGGCCCGCCGGGGCCGCAGCCATTCGCGGCGCTTGGTGGCCGGGGCGCCGAAGTTGCGGAGCCGGACGCTGTTGGCTACCACGAAGGCTGAGGACAGCGCCATCGCGGCCCCGGCGATCAGCGGGTTGAGGAACCCGGCGGCCGCCAGCGGGATCGCCGCGAGGTTGTACCCGAACGCCCAGGCCAGGTTGCCCCGGATGACGCCCAGGGTGCCGCGTGCCAGGCCGATCGCATCGGGCACGGCGCCGAGATCGTCACGCAGGACGATCAGGTCCGCGGCGCTGATCGCCACATCGGTGCCCGATCCCAGGGCGATGCCCAGATCGGCCGCGGCGAGGGCAGGCCCGTCGTTGACCCCGTCCCCTACCATCGCCACCCGCCGGCCCCGGGCCTGCAGGTCCCGTATCACGGCGACCTTGTGATCGGGCAGTGCCCCGGCGATCACCTCATCGGTTCCCGCCTGGGCGGCCACCGCCTCAGCGGTGGCCTGGCTGTCACCGGTCAGCAGCACGGTGCGCAGCCCCAGCCTCCGCAGCTCCGCGACAGCGGCAGCAGCGGATGGCTTCACCGTGTCGGCGACGGCGAACCCCCCGCGGACCTGCCCATCCCACCCGGCCAGCACGACCGTGCAGCCAGCCTGCTCGTGCTCGTGGATCCGGCGGGCCAGGTCGGCGGGGATGGTCATGCCCAGATGAGCGAACAGGTCCTCACGGCCGATGATCACATCATGGTCATCCACCGACCCGCGGGCCCCCAGGCCCGGCATGGCCAGGAATCTTTCCGCTTGCGGCAGCGATCCCAGCTCCGCCCGCGCCGCGGCGCTGACGGCTCCGGCAACCGGGTGCTCCGACGCCTGCTCCACCGCTCCGGCATGCCGGAGCAGGGCGTCCCGGCTCTCCCCGGCGGCCACCACAACGCCGGTCACCGCCATCACCCCGGTGGTGACCGTCCCGGTCTTGTCCAGCACCACGGTGTCCACCGCGCGGGACGACTCCAGCGCCTGGTACCTGGTGATGAAGATCCCTAGCTGCGCACCCCGGCCGCAGGCCACCATCAAGGCGGCCGGGGTGGCCAGGCCCAGTGCGCACGGGCACGCGATGATCAGCACCGCCAGCGCCGCGCTGAACGCCCGCTCCGCCGGGCTGCCCGCGAGCAGCCAGCCCGCCAGCGTCAGGGCCGACGCGACCAGGACCGCGGGAACGAAGACGCCGCAGATCCGGTCGGCGAGCCGCTGAATGGCCGCCTTCTGCGACTGGGCCTGCTCAACCAGGGCCACCAGGCGCGCGAGCTGGGTGTCCCGGCCCACCTTGTCCGCGCGGACCACCAGCCGGCCGGTCATCACCACCGTGCCCGCGGTGACCGGGTCGCCCTCGGTGACGTCGGCCGGGACGGATTCCCCGGTCATCATGCTGGCGTCTACCGCGGATTGCCCGAACTCTGCTTCCCCGTCGGCAGCGATCCGTTCCCCGGGCCGCACGACGAACCGCTGGCCCTCGCGCAACTGCGCGACCGGAACCCGGTGCTCGGAGCCGTCAGCGTCCAGCACACACGCGTCGCGGGCGCCGGCCGCGGCCAGCTCCCGCATGGCATCCCCGGCGTCGCGCCGTGCCTTGGCCTCATAGAGGCGGCCAGCCAGCAGGAACGTCGTCACCGACGCGGCGACCTCCAGGTAGATACCGCCGCCGGACGCATGCCGCAGCAGGTACGCAAAGCTCAGCCCGCCCTGGCCACGATCCAGGACGAACATCGCATACACGGACCAGCCGCACGCCGCGGTGATACCCAGCGACACCAGCGTGTCCATCGACAACGAGCCATGCCGGGCGTTCCGCCACGCCGCCGCGTGGAACGGCCACGCCGACCAGACAACCACGGGCGCCGCCATCGCGATCAGGGCCCACTGCCAGCCGGGGAACCGCGACCACGGGAATAGTGACAGTAGGACCGATAGGTCAGTCAGCGGGACGAACAGCACTAGCGCTACGACCAGCCGGCGGCGCAGGTCGGCGACCACGTCCGCGTCGCCACGCTCCGCTGGCGGCTGCAGGCTGTCAGCGGTCGCCCCGCCTGCGCTGCGATCGAGAATCTCAGCGCGGTAGCCGGCCTGCTCGACCGCGTCGATGAGCTGCTCCACGGCCACTTCCGCCGGTGCCGTGACAATGGCGGCCTCGGTCGCGAAATTCACGGTGGCCGCGACGCCGTCAATAGTGTTGAGCTTCTTCTCGACCCGGGCCGCGCACGACGCGCAGGTCATCCCCTGGACCGACAACCTCATCTCCTGAGGCGCGGATGACGCCTCACCAGTAACTGCCGCAGATGACACCTAAGTAGTCCTGTCCTCCAGCAAGGATCTGGCTCATCATTCCGCAGGGCCCGCCGGGGACCACACTGTCCGCATGGCGCTTGACCTGCCACTAGCCCCAGGAGAGCGTGATCACCTGCAGCCGTGCACGGAATCTACACCCGCCAAAGCGGACCGCAACACTAAGGGGCTGACTTGTAATCTATTTGCTCTCGGTAAATACCCCGCCAGGGTTCCGCAGATACCACCCGGGGGTTTCCCCGATACCCCCGTGGGGTTTGCGGATCCCTTTGCCGAAGGCCGGGGGCATCCGGATATCCGTCTTGTGCGGGCGACCGGCAGCCAATTACCATCGTGCCATCATGCGCCAGCAAGAAACCCCGGCCCCGGGCAGCGGCTTCTCCGGGTCTTTCCCCGATGCCGCCGTCGCGGCCTGCGCTGGGCCGTCGGGGGGCGGCTGAGATGGCCGGGCCATCCTGGCTCACAGCCGCCTTTGCGGTCCTCATGATCCTGGCCGCGGGCTACTCCGCAAGCCGGCTGGTCGTTTCCCGCCGGCGCGGGCTGGCTACCGAGGCGGACGCCGACGGGCTGCATACGGTCATGGGCGCCGCCATGGCAGGAATGCTCGTGCCCTCACTCAACCTGCTGCCCGCCGCGACATGGATGGTGGTATTCGGGACCGGGGCGGCGTGGTTCGGCGCAAGCGCCGCCCGGTTCCAGAGTCAGGTCAGGTTCAGCTGGCAGTGCCGGTACCCGGTCCCGCACCTCATCGAGTGCATCGCCATGCTGTACATGCTCCTGGCCGTCCGCGGCGCGCGGCAGGGGGCAGATATGGCGATGCCCGGCATGGGCACCTCCCCCGGCACATCAACAGCATTCCCGGCGCTGGCCGTAGTCCTGGCCCTGTTCATGCTCGGCTACGTCATGTGGGCCACTGACCAGCTGGCTTCCCTGGCCCGGGCCAGCACCACCAGACCACGCCAGGCCGGAGCCCTTCAGCACGAGACGCTGGTCACCGTCCCATCCGGCGGCCGCGCCGCCAGCATGGCCGGGGCTGCTAACCCACCAGACACGGCCGTGAGGCCGCAGCAGGACGCCGCCGCTAGTCAGGCACTCCTCGCACCCAAACTCGCCGCATTCGGCAAGATCTCCATGGGCATCACCATGGGCTACATGCTGATCCTCATGCTCTGAGCAGTCCGCAGCAGTTCCCAGGTCCGGCGGCTAAAGAGCTCTAATTTGAGTTCGGCGAACTGAATCCGGTCGTCGCAGGTCACAGCCCCAGCCTGGGACCACATTCGCTGAGCTGGGACACCCCACCGTGCCGGCTGGCCGGACTGCGGTCAGCCGGGCCATTCCTCCGGAGTTAGCGTGCGTGGCCGGTCATGGGGATCCGGGGAAAGGCGCGAGCCTGGTCAGCCCGTCTGCGAACTGGTCCAGGGCCTCATCCACCACCTGCTCGTCATAGCCTCCGCGCCGCGTGGTGCCGAACCTCACTGCCCCGACATCCGCGGCCGTGACTACCTGGCCGGACCGGGCGTCTCCGGCGAGCGTCGCCTCGATCCGCGCGATGAACTCATCCACCTCAGCGGTCTGGTAGCCCGGGCGCCAGCGGGCGCGGCAGAAGCGGCCCACGGTGTCTCTGGCCATGCTGATCGCCTGCGCGGCGCTGACCGCCAGCTCCGCGGGTCCCGGTGCCGGTGAGCAGGCGGCACCCGTCGCGCCGGCCAGGTCGCTCTGGTCCGCGCCCATCGTGCGGAGCAGCCGGGACAGCACCCAGCCAGGGACGAGCATGGCCCCGTAAGCTACCACGGCGTCCCTGACTCCCTCCATCGGCTTGGCGGCCCGCCTGACCCGCAGGGCCACCAGCCCGCCGGGCCAAGCCAGGCCGACGCTCCCGGCCGCGATCCAGAAGTAGGGAACCCAGTCCCCCGGGGCCTGCACCGCGCCCCAGGTATTCGTGACCACAGTTCCCAGGCAACAGGCCGTGCACAGGCCAGCCACCACGGCCAGCACCGCGGTCAGCCGGCCGCGGGCACCGCCGCGAGCCAGGGCAGTCCCCCAGACGGCGCCGGCCGCGTACCCCAGCATCCGGGCGGCGCGATGCACGGCCAGCCTGGTATCGGGATCCCGGAGAATCGCCGGCAGTTCGGCCGTCCACTCCCGGCAGCGCTCGTCACGTGTCTCCCCGGGCAGGAGCCGTGATGCGCGGCCGATCAGGTACTCGCCGATGCGCAGCAGCGGCCGTTCCCCCCTCACGGCAGGCTCCCCGGCACCGGGCGGCCCGGCCGGCCCGGCGCGCGCGGGCGGCTGGCGGAGACCTGCGCCAGTTCCAGCCGGGCCACCCGGATCCCCTCGCCTGTGAGCCGGTAGTACTTCCTGGGCCGCTGGCCGTCCTGCTGCGGGGTCTCCCACGCCGAGGTAACCAGCCGGTCGTCTTCCAGCCGGCTCAGCATCGGGTACAGGGTGCCGCTCTTCAGGCCGGCCGCCTTCATCAGGTCATAGCCGTAACGCGGGACCGCGGGGTCATCGAGGAACGCCCGCAGCACCCGCTCCAGCGGCACCGTCACCTTCACAACAGACAGGCTACATATATAGGCTACATATGTCGACTGACCGGGCTCGCCCGCGCCGCCCCGAAGCCACCCCGCCGCCATCCAGGCCGGCCTCAGCCCTGCCCCCTGCACGGTCCGGCCGTCGCGGGTGAATCGGGACGGCGTTGAGATCTGACACGCAGTTGGCCGGCAGGCCGGATGCTGGGCTACTGCTGGCACGACCCGCCATGGCAGTCTGTGGTCATCGGCCGCGGCGATTCACTGATTTATCTCACTGAATCTGGTCCGCGCGGTCAGCCGATGTCGTGGCGGTGCGCGTAGCCGATCGCGGCGGCGCGGTCCCGCGAGCCGGTCTTGGCGAAGATCCGGCTGATGTGGGTCTTGACCGTGTGGTTGCTCAGGAACAGCTGCGCGGCGATCTCCGGGTTGGTCATCCCGCGGGCGATCATGCCCAGGATCTCCGCCTCGCGCTGCGTCAGGCCGTCGGGGGGCGGCGCGCTCCGGGCCGGCTGGGGCTTCGGGGGGGCTTCCGTGGCGGCGAGCAGCGTCGCGTGCACGCGGGGGTCGAAGACCGTCAGCCCGCCTACCGCCGCGCGCAGCGCCCGGGCGATCTCGGTGTAGTCGGCGTCCTTGGTGAGGTAGCTGCGCGCGCCGGCCCGGAGCGCGTCCAGGACCGAGCTGTCGTCCGCATACGTGGTGAGCACGACGATCGCGACCTCGGGGTGCTCGGCGGTCAGCCGGCGGATGACGGCGATGCCGTCCAGGACGGGCATGCGCAGGTCGAGCAGGATCGCGTCGGGGTGGTGCTCGGCCACGAGGTCCAGGGCCTGCTCCCCGTCCGCGGCGGCGCCGACCACCTCGATGTCGGGTACCGCATCGAGCAGCAGGACGAGTCCCTGGCGCACGCTGGCCTGATCATCGGCGATGACGAGGCGCAGCGGCGCCCCCGCCGGTGGGGTGGTCATGAAGCCATGGTCTCAGGCTGGCGGCGCGGTAGCTCGGCGGTCACGATCCACTGGCCGTCGCGGCGCCCGGCCTCGAGGGTTCCGTTCAGCAGCCGGAGCCGTTCGTGCATGCCGGTCAGCCCGTAGCCGCCGTTGACGGTGCTCATGTCCGCCGGCTGGCGGGTGTCCGCGCCCGGGGGCAGGTCGTTGCGGACGGTGAGCCGGACATCGGCGTCGCCGTAGTCCAGACGGACCGTCACGGGCTGCCCCGCGGCGTGCTTGGCCGCGTTGACCAGGGCCTCCTGGGTGATGCGCAGCAGCGCGAGCGTGGCGTCCGGGGGCAGGGCCGCGGGGGCGCCGCCGGTGTCGTAGCTGACGGGGACGTGATGCCGCTGCGCGTGGGTGCCGGTGATCAGGGCGAGTTCCTCATCGAGCGGCAGGGTGTCGGTGCGCAGGGCCTGAACCGCGCGGCGGGTCTCCACCAGGCCCTCGGCGGCCATCTGCTGGGCCGCGGCCAGCAGGTCACTGGCCTGGCCGGCGTCCTTGTGCAGCACCGACCGCGCCGCCTGGATCTGGATCCCGAGGGCGCCGAGCGAGTGGGCGAGCACGTCGTGGATCTCCCGGGCGATGCGGGCGCGCTCGTCGAGGAGGTCGGCCCGGCGCTGCTCGGCCTGCAGTTGCTCGCGCTGGGCCAGCAGCGCCGCCGCCTGCTCCGCCTGGACCCGGTACCCGCCCCAGTTGCGCCCGATCACCAGGCCGGCGAGCACGATCGCCGGGAGCCCGAGCAGCGTGCCGTAGCTCTGGCCGAAAGCCAGCCCGCTGACCTCGATCGCGAGTATGCCCGCTGCGGTCACGGCCACCGCTGCCGCGAGGTCGCTGTTAACGCCCGCGGCCATCGCCGCCACGAACGCGAAGACCACCAGGGCCGAACCGCCGCCGCCAGCGCCGGCCGCGGCCCCCGAGGCGCTGGCGATCACCCCGCGGAGCACGGGCAGCGCCCAGGCGGGATATCGCGCCGCGGCGGCGGGGGACGCCTCCAGCACGGTCCAGGCCAGCAGGGCCAGGCCAAGCACGGCGTAGCACGCGACCTGAACCGGCACGGCGTACGGCGCGCTCGGCGGAGCGATGAGGAACGCCAGCAGGCCGAGCCACACGAAGCCGAGGGTGCGGGCCAGCGCGTTGACCGTGCGCAGCATGCCTCCAGTATCGGCCGGGGCGCGGCATCGGCACGACAGCCCGCGGGCTGAAGCCCGGGCTGACCCGCGGGGGCGCGGCCTGGTACCGCCGGGTACCAGGCCATGCCCGTCATTCTCATGCCGGGGGCCAGCCCGTGCTCCGACGCGCTCACCAGCGCAATTGCCGAATATGGAGTCGTTAACGAAACTCACTTGAAGGAGCGCGAGATGCTTTCCGAACTGTCCGAAGCGATGATCGTCAACGGCGTCGTGCTCGCCACCGTGCTGGCCACCGACCTCGGCCCCGCGCGCAAGATCAGCAAGATACGGCTGCTGCGTCCCGTGATCGCCGCCGCGGTGATCATCCCGTTCTTTGTCAACTGGCCGGCCACCCGCGGGACGGCCCTGGCGGTTGAGATCGCGGGCGTCGCCGCCGGCCTGCTGTGCGGGCTGGCCGCCAGCGCCCTGATGGGCGTCTACCGGAGCCCGGCGACCGGCAAGCCGGTCAGCCGGGCAGGGCTGCCGTACGCGGTCTTCTGGACCGCCATCATCGGCGGCCGCGCGGCCTTCTCCTACGGCTCCGCGCACTGGTTCACCGCCCCGCTGGTGAGCTGGGGCACCGCACACCAGGTCAGCGTCGCGGCCCTCACCGACGGGCTGATCTTCATGGCCATTGCCATGATCCTGGTGCGCACGGTCACCCTCGCCGCGCGCGCGTCCCGGCTGCCGGCCCGGGCCCCCGGGCCGCACCGCGCCGAGGCTGCCGCCCGGAGCGGCCAGCCCGGGGCCTGACGCCCGGGGCGGCCAGCCCGGGGCCTGACGCCCGGGGCGGCCAGCCTGGGGCCCGGATGGCGCCGACGCCACCCGGGCCCCAGGCGTCTGTACGTCATCCCGGCGCCAGCACCGGTGCCTCATACGGGTCCCGACCGGTGACGACCGGGCCTTGCAGGAGTCTGCCCTCCGCTCGCCGGCAGTTTGGTCCATCACGAGGCCGCGCCTCCGGCGAGGGTTCCGCTTCCGGGATCTCAGTGCGGCGCCGGCAATGGCCCTACGATCGCCTGGACCGCCCACGACGAGGAGTTCCGGCTCGCGATCGGTCACTAGCTGTGGCAGAACAGCCCGCAGAAGGAAGGAGAGCCCGGTGTCAGGCTCAATGGCAAGCTTCATCGCGATCATCGTCCGCCGCTGCGGTGCCATGAGCCTGAAGCCATGCTGATCTACTCGATGAGCGTCTCGGCGGACGGCTTTATCGCCGACCGCGCGGGCGCGTTCGGGTGGACGGTCCCTGACGAGGAGCAGTTTCGTTCCCACCCCGCGCAGACGCGCGAGCTCGGCGGCTACCTGTGCGGCCGCAGGCTTTACGAGACCATGCTGGGTTCACCGAGTCACTCTGGGCGAAAGCAGGTCCGCTTCACAGCTGGAATCCAGCCACGCGCCGAAGCCGCAGCTGCCCGGGCAGGTGGCCGAGGCGATCCTCAGCCTGATCAAGACCGGCGCCGAGCAGGCCGACCTCGTTCCCGAGCAGTTCGGCGGCAGCTACAGCGAATGAGGGCTGCCAGCCCAGCACCCGGATCGGCTGCCCCCGCCGACCCAGCATCACTGGCTCCCAACCCGAGGAGGAGTTCGCATCATGACTGCCGCCTGGTCTCCGGAACAGGTTGAGCGAATCGGCAGGGCCGAAGAACTGCAGATCGCCGTCAAGCGCCCCGACGGGACACTGCGGCGCTGGGTGCCGATATGGGTTGTCTGCGTCGGAGAGCAGGTGTTCGTGCGAACCTGGTACCGACGTGACAACGGCTGGTTCGGTCACGTGCTGGACTCGCGGCGAGCACGGATCCGCGTCCCGGGCCTGGAGGTCGATGTCGCCGTCGAGGACGCCGGCGAAGACGCGGCCAAGCTGCGCCCGGGCGTCGATGCCGCCTACCGCGCCAAATACGAACGCTACAGAGGCGCGTCAGTCGATCGCATGGCGGCTGACGCCGCCGCAGCCACGACCCTGCGGCTCATCCCTGAGCAAGGAGCACGTGCAACCAGCGGCGAGTGACACCCTGACCAGCTCATCCCGGGCCCCCATGCCTGAGGCTCCTGACGCACCCACAGCTCAAGGACCGTTGAGACCCCAGGAGGGGACCACTCCCCCGCCTTCTGGCGGCTCGCAACGAGTCATGACCATGTGCCCTGCTCCCCAGCTTGCCCTGGCAGATCGCATGGGTCCGGGACGCAACATTTCGATCCGGCGCGGCCTGCCGCTGCAGACCGCCCGAGCGTGCGGGCCGTCACTGCTCCGCGCCTGTTGCTGTTATCAGGCGCAGGAGCGGGCCGGCAGGGCGTTCTTCGCTGTCAGGCGAGGCCGATCTGCCTGCGCTGCAGTGCGGAGTCGTAGAAGGCGGAGATGATGATCAGCTGGTCGCCGTCCCACTTGGTGGTCTGGCGCGAACGCCTTTCCCGTCGGGGGGATCACGGTGCCGTCAGGCAGGGCCATCTCCCCGGTGAAGGTGCCGGTGGCGTTGGTGACGACGGTGATCCAGTCGCCGCTTCCGAACTGGATCGGGTACGGGTCGCTGTGCACGTGCATGTCAGGGAAGACGCGCAGAAACTGCTGCATCGCCGCGGCGTGGGCTTCCTTTCCGTAGACCGGCTCGGCGAGCCCGGGGATGTACGCGACCATGTCGGGGTGGTGGACCTCGTCTACCACCGCGAAGTCGCGGGCGTTGAACGCGTCGTCGCCCTTCTTCATCAGCGCGAGCAGGCGCGCGGTCCGGCTGGTGCCGTGAGCCGGGATCGCCATGAGGGCTCCTTGCGGTGGGGGTGATGGTGACGTTCACGGCCGGAGGGCCGTGAACTCTGCCACCGACGTGGCACGCGAGGCCGAGGTCGCCGAGCAGACCGTCTACAACTACTTTCCGACCAAGGAGCAGCTGGTCACCGATCGCGAGCAGCAGATCCAGGACCGGCTGTGCGACCTGATCCGCTCCCGGCCGCCCGCGGTCACCCCGGCCGCGGCCATCCGCGACTTCGTCCTGGAGTCCGTCAACGCGATCCCCGGCATCGCGCCGCACAAGTGGCGCGGCGAGCTCGGCTACCTGGCGGCCATCAGCCCCGCTGTGCACCGGCTGGCGCTTGAGCTGGCTGACCGCCAGGCCCTCGCCCTCGCCCGCGCCATCAGCGACACCACCACCGTCGCCCCGGAGGTCGCCAGGCTGCAGGGGATCGCGCTGGCCGGGGTGTTCCAGATCATCATCAGCGAGGCCGGCCAGCGCACCCGTGAGGGCCAGAGCCAGCCGGAGATCGCCCGCGGGCTGCACCCGGTCATCGAAAACGTCCTGGACGAGCTCGACCGCTGGCTCAGCGCGTAACCCGGCTTGCACCGGGCGCACCGGTCAGTGTCAGTGCGGCAGGACACATGGGTCTTGTCTCACCCGGCTGGCCCGGGACTCCAGGTAGCGCTGCTCGGCGAGGCTGGCGGTGGCCTTCGCGGCGCGCCGGTAGTGCTCGTACGCCCCGGCGGTGTCGCCGGTCTTCTCCAGCAGGTGCGCCCGCACGGACAGCAGCCGGTGATGCCCGGCCATCCGCTCGTCACTGTCCAAGGTGGCCAGCAGGGGCAGCCCGGCCAGCGGGCCCTCGGTCTCGGCGAGCGCGATCGCCCGGTTGAGGGTGACCATGGGGTTGGGCGCGATCCGCTCCAGGATCAGGTAAAGGGCGTGCACCTGCGGCCAGTTGGTCTGTGCGGCGGTAGCCGCGTCGGCGTGCGTGGCGGCGATGGCGGCCTGCAGCTGGTATGGCCCCAGCGCCGGGCCGGCCAGCGACGCCTTGACCAGCTCGGTGCCCTCGCCGGCCAGCCCGCGGTCCCACAGCGTGCGGTCCTGCTCGTCCAGCGGCACCAGGTCGCCGGCCGCCGTCGTCCGTGCCCGCCGGCGGGCGTGGGTCAGCAGCATCAGCGCGAGCAGCCCGGTCACCTCGCCGTCCCCGGGCAGCTGCGCGTGCACCATCCTGGCCAGCCGGATTGCCTCCTGCGCGAGGTCGGCGCGGTGCAGCTCGCGGCCTGAGGAGGCGGTGTAGCCCTCGTTGAAGATCAGGTAGAGCACGTGCAGGACGACGCGCAGCCGCGCCCCGCGCTCCGCGCCGCCCGGCGGGCTGAACGAGCTGCCGGCGGCTTTGATCCGCTGCTTGGCCCGGCTGATCCTGGCCGCCATCGTGGCCTCCGGCACCAGGAAGGCGCGGGCGATCTCGGCGGTGGTCAGGCCGCCGGCCGCCCGGAGCGTCAGGGCGGTCTGCGAGGCCGCGGTCAGCACCGGGTGGCAGCACAGGAACAGCAGGAGGAGCGTGTCGTCGGTGTCCGGCACGTCCCCGGGCGCCACCTCGGTGGCTGCCGTCCACTCCCGCTCGCGGCGTGCGTGGTCACCGCGCATGTGGTCAATGAGCCGACGGGACGCGACCGTCATCAGCCAGCCGTGCGGGTTGCCCGGCACTCCCCCGTCCGGCCACTGCACGGTGGCGGCGAGAACGGCCTCCTGGACGGCGTCCTCACATCCTTCGAACTGGCCGTGCCGGCGTGCCAGCGCGCCGAGGACCCGCGGCGAGAGCTCGCGCAGCAGGTCCTCGGTGGCTGGTGCCGTCATGCCTCCAGCTGTCCGTCCGCGAACATCACCTGCCGCACCTCGACCCCCAGGCCCTCGACCGCGGAGTCGGGGATCTGCGCGGCCAGCTCGATCGCCCGCTCCTTGTTCTCGCAGTCGACCAGGTAGAAGCCGCCCAGGTACTCCTTGGCCTCCAGGAAAGGCCCGTCGGTCACCACCGGCTGGCCGTTGCGCACGGATACCACGACCGCCTGTGACGGATCGACCAGCGCCTGCGTGGTGATCAGCTCGCCGGACTTCTTCAGCGCCTCGATGAACGTGCCGTGGCCGCCGCCGATCGCCGCCTTCTCCTCGTCGGTCAGCGCGTCCAGCACGGCCGGGTTGATATGCAGGCTGATCAGGAACTGCATCGTGTACTCCTCGTGGTTCGCGAGCCCGGCTGGGCTCCTCGACCGGTTGGTCGGAGCAGCCGCCGCCGTCTTGACATCCCCCGCCAGAAATCTCACGAGTGTTCCGCGCCGGGCGGGTGACCCGGGCCGGGAATCAGGGGCTGTGCACCGCCAGCACGGAGATGCGGCGCCCCGCTGCCCCGTCGGTCACCAGGTAGGTCGCGGTGAGCCGGCTGATCTCGCTGCCATCGCCCCTGCGGCGCGAGATCGTCCCCCGGTACAGAGCCGACGCGCAGTTCAGGACGGTGACCTCGAAGCCGAGAATCTCGCTGCCGTGGTAGCCGGCGGCGCGCATCCCGTCAACCTGCTGCTGGACCGCCGCAATGACCTGGTCATCGCTGGCCAGCGCGACGACCCCCCCGTCGGTGCTGAGCAGCAGCGGAACGCCGTAGTAGGCGAGCAGCGCGCCCGTGTCACGCTCGCCCCGCCCGGCCGCCGCGAACGCGTCAAGGTACTCACCAAACCACCGGCTCACCTCGCTGCTGTCCACGGCCACGGACCATACCGCTGCCGCGCCGCGGCCGCCAGCGTCCCTCCCCTGGCCGCCCGGGCCAGGGCCCTTTGCCCCGCAGCCAGCGCGGCTTCCGCCCGGGTTCAGTGAGACAGGGCGGGCGCGATGAACGTGCCGGCGACCCAGTGCGCGACCCCGGCCGGGTAAGGCGCGCCCAGGCTGAGCACGATGTGGCTGAATCCGCCGTCGAGTGCCGCGCGGATGACGTCCCCGGTCTCGGCGGGCCGGTCGTAGGAGGCCGGCAGGACGATCGAGCGGGTGATCTCGGCCGGGTCGCGGCCAATCTCGGCGCACAGGCGGTCCAGCGCGGCGCTGCGCGCGATCGCGTCGCTGATGCTGCCGCCGGGCATGTTCCACCGGTCGGCATGCTCGGCGACCACGCGCAGCGTGGGGGTCGCGCGTCCCCCGATCATGATCGGCGGGTGTGGCTGCTGCACGGGCTTGGGACTGCAGAAAGCGCCGGTGAGCTGGTGGTAGCGGCCGTCGAAGTCGAATGGCCCGGTCTCGGTCCACAGCCGGCGGATGATCGTGCACGCCTCGGCGAGGCTGCCGACCGCGTAGGCAGCGTCGTGGAAGGGCAGGCCGTAAGCCTCGTACTCACGGCGGGCGGTCGGCACAGTCAGGTTCGACCCGGCACCGATGCCGAACTCGAGCCGGCCGCCGGAGATGACATCGACGCCGGCGGCGATCTTGGCCAGCATGGCCGGCGGCCGGAACCTGTTGCTGGTCACCAGCAGGCCGGCGCGCAGCCGCCCGGTCTGGGCGGCCAGGGCCGACAGCAGCGTCCAGCCCTCGAAGGCAGGCCCGTCCGGGTCGCCGAAGATCGGCATGAGGTGGTCGTACAGCCAGGCATGCTCGATCTGCGGGATCGAGTCCGCCTCGCGCCAGACCCGCAGGATGTCACCGTAAGCGACCTGTGCCGGGGCGGTCGCGATTCCGAAGCTGGGCCTGGCTGGTGCGAGGGAGTTGCTCATTCCGGTCGGTCCTTCCCGCTCGTGGGGCCGGTGATCTGGCATGATGGAAATCCGGATCGCCGCTCCGCATCAATATACGGAGCAGCGTTCCGCTTGACAAGGGCGGGGAGGTGGGCCAGATGGCGACGGCCGACACGCCACCCGGCCCTGGCCGCCGCAAGCGGGCTGACGCCCGGCGCAACGAGCAGGCGCTCCTGGACGCCGCCGCGGCGGTGTTCGTGCGGGCGGGGGTCGACGCCCCCGTGCGGGACATCGCCGCCGAGGCCGGCGTCGGCATGGGCACCATCTACCGGCACTTCCCCACCCGGGCCGACCTTGTCGTGGCGGTCTACCGGCACCAGCTCGACGCGCTAGCCGCCGCCGGGACCGTCGCCCCCGCAGGCGGCGGGACCCCCTACGATGCGCTGCGGTCATGGGTGGCCCGGTTCGCCGATTTCCTGGTCACCAAGCACGGCCTGGCCGGGGCGCTGAACTCAGACCAGGCCGGGTTCGAGAGCCTGCACGCCGGGTTCGTCGAACGCCTGCTGCCCGTGCTCGATGAGCTGCTGAAAGCATCCGCCGCCGCGGGCCAGACGCGTGACGACATACGCCCGTACCACCTCCTGCGCGGCATCGGCAACCTGTGCATCGGAGTCGAGACCGACCCTGACTACAGTGCCCGCCGCATGATCGACCTGCTCCTCGCGGGCCTGGCGCGGGCCAGCCCTGGGGTGGTGGGCCGGTAGCGGGATTGGGTATGAGCACCCGCGGGGCCCACGCGGCGAACTGCTCGTGGCCCGGGTGGTAGACCATGACCACCCGGGCCGGGCCGGGCCCGGCGGCCTCTTCCGGCAGGCGGGTGATCCCAGGGCGGCCATCGGCCGGGTGAAGCTCCCTGGGGATGAACCGCGCCCAGGGGTGGACGCGGATACCCGGGCCCCCGGCGGATACGGCGACCAGGGCCGGGCTGTTGTCCGGCATCGCGGCCTCCTTGCTATGTAGGCTCGCGGGGTGCGAGTTCGCGTGACGGGGGTCGTCATCGAGGGCGGCCGGATACTGCTGCTCAGCCAGGACGCTGAGGCCGGCCGCGAGTGGTCGCTTCCCGGCGGGAAGCTCGAGGACGGCGAGACACTGTCCGGCGCCCTCGTCCGGGAGATGAAGGAGGAGACCGGGCTCGACGTCGAGCCGGGTCGTCTGCTGTACGTGTGCGACCACCTGCCGGCCGGTGTCGTGCACATGACGTTCGAGGCCCGCGTGACGGGCGGGACGGTGGGCGACATCGCCGCCGGGGCTGACACGACCCCGATCCGGGGCGTGGAGTTCGTGAGCCTTTCCGAGCTGCCCGCACTGGGGTTCAGCGACAGGTTCACCGGGCTAGCCATCGCGGGGTTCCCCGGCGCCGGCTCCTACATGGGCCCGAAGTCCGCGATCGGCCTGTAGCCCGTTCAGCGCCACGGCCAGGCCTCTTCCCCGCTAGCGGCCCACCACCCCAGGGCTGGCCCGCGACTCAGGGCTTATCGAGAATTTCCGGCCGGATAGCCCCACGACCCCAGATCGGTTAGCTGCAGGCGCCGTGGGGCGTTGACGGGCAGGGGCGGAACGGGCACCCTTCATGGCTGTGGACTCGTTCACCGGCAAGCTCGCGGTGGTGACCGGCGGTGGTTCCGGCATCGGCCGTGAGCTTGCCCGCCAGCTGGCCGTGCAGGGATGCTCGGTCGCGGCCTGCGACGTGAACACCGAGGCCGTTGTGCAGACCGCGGCCATGGCGCGGGCAGCGGCCGTGCCCGAGGTCCTGGTGACCAGCCATGCCTGCGACGTCGCCGATGAGCAACAGGTGCTGCGCTTCCGTGACGAGCTGCTGGGCGAGCACGGTACCGACCACGTCAACGTGGTTTTCAGCAACGCGGGTATCGGCGGCGGCAGCAGTTTTGTCAGCGGTGACCGGGAAGAGTGGGAGCGCGTCTTCGCCATCGACTGGCAGGGCGTCTACTACTGCGCCCGCGCGTTCCTGCCGCTGCTGATCGCGAGCGCCGAGGGCGTCCTGGTCAACACCAGCAGCGTGAACGGCCTCTGGGCGTCGCTGGGCCCGGGCGTGCCGCAGACCGCTTACAGCACGGCCAAGTTCGCGGTCAGGGGTTTCTCGGAGGCGCTCATCGAGGACCTGCGTGTCCACGCACCCCATGTCCGGGTCGCCGTCGTGATGCCCGGGCACGTGGGCACCGACATCGTCGCGAACAGCTTCCGCGCGCGTGGCCTGCCGGACCCGGAGCACATGAGCGACGCGCAGCTGGAGGAGCTGATCCCCCCGGGCACCCGGGCCAGCCTGGCCGACGCCGGCATGCTGCCCCCGGGCGCCTCAGCCGGGGAGGTGCGCCAGATGCTCGTGCGGGCCAACGCCGACTTCCGGGACAAGGCTCCGGTCAGCGCGGCCGAGGCAGCGGCCGTCATCCTCGACGGGGTGCGGTCAGGGGCCTGGCGGATCCTCATCGGCGAGGACGCCAGGATGATCGACGCTGCCGTGCGCGCGAAGCCCGAGGCTGCCTACGACTACGCCGACCTGTTCAGCGGCCTCGGCGATCAGGAGGGCGGCCCGCCCAGCTGAGCGGCGAGCCAGGGCGCCGTGACGCTGCCCGGATCACGTGCGACGTCCCGCGGGGTGCCCTGGGCGACGATGCGGCCCCCGTCCGGCCCTCCCCCGGGTCCCATGTCGATGAGGTAGTCGGCGGTGGCCAGCAGGTCGAGATCATGGTCGATGACGATGATGGTGGCCCCGGCGTCGAGCAGCCGGTCGAAGACGCCGATGAGCGTGCCCACGTCGAGCGGGTGCAGCCCTGTCGAGGGCTCGTCGAAGATGTACAGCACACCACGCTGGCTGCTGCGCAGGCGGGAGGCGATCCGCAGCCGCTGCGCCTCGCCGCCGGACAGGGACGGGGTGGGCTCGCCCAGCCGCAGGTAGCCCAGGCCCACCTCGTCGACGGGCCGCAGCGCGGCGGCGATCGGTGCCTGCCCCGCGAACCGGCCCGCGGCCTCGTGCACGGTCAGGCCGAGCACGTCAGCGATGGTGAGGCCGTCGACGCGGACATCCAGGGTGGCGTCGTTGAACCGGGCGCCGTGGCAGGTGGGGCACTCGACGTTGATGTCGGGCAGGTACTGCACGTCGAGGTCGATGTCGCCGAGGCCCCGGCAGGTCGGGCACTGGCCCTCGCCGGTGTTGAAGGAGAAGTGACCGGGCTTCCACTTGCGGCGCCGGGCGGCCGGCGAGCTGGCGTACAGGCGCCGGATGGCGTCGAAGGCCCCCGAGTAGGTGGCCGGCGTTGACCGCGTGTTCTGCCCGATGGGCGAGGCGTCGATCTGGACCACCTGGTGGATGCCGCCCAGGTCGAGGGAATGGACGTGGCGGGGCAGCGGCCGCTCGCTGAGCTGCGCCTGCGCGGCGGGGACCAGGCTGTCCAGGACCAGCGCGGTCTTCCCGGCCCCGGACGGCCCGGCCACCGCGGTGAGGCGGTGCAGCGCGAAGGCCGCGGTGACGTCGTGCAGGTTGTACAGGTCGCCGACCCCGATCGTTACCTGGCCGCCGGGGCCGGGCGGCGCGCGATGGTCGCGCCGCACCGTGGCCGTGCCCGCCAGGAACGGGCCGATGACCGAGCGCGGGTCCGCGATCAGCTGGCCCGGGGTGCCCTGGGCGACGATGGTCCCGCCGTGTGCCCCGGCGGCCGGGCCGAGCTCGATGATCCAGTCCGCGGCGGTGATCAGGTCCCGCTCGTGTTCCACGACGACGACGGTATTGCCGTTCGCGGCCAGGGCGGCGATGGCCTGGCGCAGCCCCACGACGTTGCTCGGGTGCAGCCCCACGGACGGCTCGTCGAGCACGTAGAGCATGCCGGTCGTGCTGGCGCGCACCGTGGAGGTCAGCTCGATGCGCTGCCGCTCCCCGGCCGACAGGGTCGCGCCGGCCCGGTCCAGCTGCAGGTAGCCGAGCCCTACGTCCAGCAGCGGGCCGAGCCCGCTGGCCAGCTCGCTGGTCAGGCCCGTCGGTAAGAGGGGCCAGCTCGTCCGGCAGGCCGCCGGGCAGGGCCGCCGCGAACGACCTGAGCTCGTCCAGCCGGAGCGCGCTGATCTCGGCGATGTTCTTGCCGCCCAGCAGCGAGCTCAGCGCCCCGGGGCGCAGCCTGGTCCCGTGGCAGACCGAGCAGGTCCGGGCGATCAGGAAGCGCCGCACCTGGGCCCGGGTGCGCTCGTTGTCGCTGCGCTGCGCCCGCTCGACGGTGGCGATGGCGTTTTCGTAGGTCACGTTGAGGCGGACGATCCGCTCCGGCCGCCCCGAGGGAAAGGCGACCCGCCGGTCGACCTCCTCGCCGTGCAGTACGATGTCGCGCTCGTGCGCGGTGAGCTCCCGGTACGGGACGCCGGTCCGCACCCCGAGTTCCGCCGCGGCGTAGCGGTAGAGCCGCCGGCCGCCCAGGTTCCACGGCAGGACCGCGCCGTCGTCAATGCTCTTGTCCGGGTCGGGGACGAGGGTGCCGGCGTCGACCTCGGTCCGCACCCCCAGGCCGTCGCAGGCGGGGCACGCGCCGTAGGAGTTGAAGGCGAAGGACTCGGCGCTCGGCGCCTCGAAGTGCGCACCGCACACGGGGCACACGATCTCCATCTGCTGCGTCGCGACCGACGGCGGGACGTGGTGGCCGTTCGGGCACGGTGCGCGCCCAGCCGCGACATCATCAGGCGCAGGATGTTGAGGACCTCGGTCATGGTCCCGACCGTGCTGCGCGGCCCGGGCACCGGGGGGCGCTGGCGCAGCGCCAGCGCGGGCGGCAGGTGGTCGATCCGGTCCACGGCCGGGCGCTGGGCCTGGGCCAGCCGCCGCCGGCTGTACGTGCTCAGGGCCTCCAGGAAGCGGTGCATGCCCTCGGCGTACAGAGTGCCGATGGCCAGCGAGGTTTTCCCGGATCCGGATACGCCGGCGACGGCGACCGTCCGCCACAGCGGAACGTCCACGTCCAGGTCCTGCAGGTTGTTGTGCCGGGCGCCGCGTACACCGATGGCGCGGGGCAGGGTGCCAGGGACGGGCAGCGCCACCGCGGCCCGCACGCCACGCTGACCCGGGCCAGGCTGACGCGGATCAGGCGGACGCGGGCCAGGATCACGCCCGCCGCCTCGCCCGTCCAGCGCGCTCCGATCATGGCCCACCGTTCAATTAGAACGCTGGCCCGCCGCACGGCCCGGACCGGGGCCGGGCGCAGCCCTGGCCCCGCGGCCCTTCCCCCAGCCCGGCCGGACGGCCCGGCCGCGGCCTGCTGCGGGCTGCCTGAACGCGCAGGCCGTCGCGGGGCTTTCCGCGCCTCTTGCTGTTATCAGCGGTCGGGCGGGCTGGAGGCCGCGCGCCGGGCCACCGCCTCGACCGCGTCCGCGACGTCACGCAGCGGCTGATCGGTGCGGATCTCCAGGGTCGCGGTCGTGCGCAGCAATGGCTCCACGGTGCGCAGATCACGAAGGATGCGCTCGCGCTCGGCGGGAACCTTGCCGAACGGGTTGCTGACCCGCGCCGCGAGCCGGTCCAGCATCGTCCGGGCCGGCAGGCTCAGCAGGACGACGGCGTCGAACCGGTCGTAGAACTTCCCCTGGTTCGAGACGCAGCCGGAGACGAAGAGCCAGCCAGCGCCGTCCCCGGCCAGCGCGGCGGTCATCCGGTCCTCGCGCCAGAGCTGTTCCAGGCCCGGCCCGCCGGCGGCGGGGACTTCGTCAGCCCATCCCGGGTGGTCGGTATCGATCACCCGGTGACCACGGCGGCCGAGTTCGGCGAGCACCGAGGACTTGCCGGTCCCCGACATGCCGGTGACCAGGACCCTGATCACCGGGCCGTCTCCGGGTGCACCCGTTCCCCTTCCCGCGCCCGGGCGGCCGGCCACGGCTCGCGCGCATGTTAATGGTTACCACCTGAGGATGGCGGCCCGGTATTCTGGGCGGCGATGTGAGCACCTGACACCTCCACGCCCGCGACCGAGGCTGCGCCCGGCGGGTCCGGCCCGAGAATTTCCCGTCGGTGGTGTCGTATGCCCCAATCTGCCTTGCTGGCTCATGACCTTGTCCGGACGCTGGGCGCGCGCCGGGTACTCGACGGCATCAGCCTGACCGGTTCCCCAGGCCAGCGCATCGGCCTGATCGGCGAGAACGGCGCCGGGAAGTCAACCTTGCTCCGCCTGCTGGCGGGCGCTGACGAGCCTGACGGGGGCACCGTGGTCCGCCCGCGGGACACCGGTTTCCTGCATCAGGAAATGCCGTTCGACCCGGTCTCGACGATCGGGGACGTGGTCGGCGATGCGCTGCGCGAAGCACGCGAAGACCTGGCCCAGCTCGACCGGCTCACCCGGGCGCTGGCGGGTACCGGTACGGGCGGATCTCCCGGCTCTGCCGGCCTGCTGGCGGAGTACGGCGAGTGGCTGGAACGCGCGGAGCACCACGGCGCCTGGGACGCCGACCGCCGCGCCGGGCTGGTCCTGGCGGGGCTGGGCCTCGCCGGGATCCCGCACAGCCGGGCGCTCAGTGAGATCTCCGGCGGCCAGCGCAGCCGCCTGGCCCTGGCCGCCCTGCTCGTCCGCCGTCCCGCCGCGCTGCTGCTCGACGAGCCGACCAACCACCTCGATGACGACGCCGCGGCCTTCCTCGAGGCGCACCTGCGGGACCTGCCCGGGACCGTCGTCCTGGCCAGCCACGACCGCACGTTCCTGGACGCCGTGTGCACGGACCTGATCGACCTCGACCCGGCGCTGGGCGGCCCGGTGCGGTACGGCGGCGGCTACACCGCCTACCAGGCCGCGAAGCAGGCTGAGCGGGCACGCTGGGAACGGCGCTTCGCCGGGGAGCAGGAGGAGCTTGCCGGGCTGCGGCACTCGGTCGCGGTCACCGCCCGCAGCGTCGCGCCGGGCCGCGGCCCCCGCGATCACGACAAGATGGGGTACGGCCGCAGGACCGGCCGGGTGGAGAAGCAGATCTCGCACCGGGTGCGCGACGCCACCCGGCGGCTCGGCGAGCTGGAACGCGATCAGGTCAGCAAGCCGCCGGAGCCGCTCCGGTTCCGCGCCGCCGCGCTCGCCGCGCCTTCCGCGGGCGGTGTCCTGCTGTCGCTGCGGCGCATCCAGGTGCCCGGGCGCCTCACCCTCGGCCGCCTCGACCTGTCGGCCGGCGACCGCCTGCTGGTCACCGGCCCGAACGGGGCCGGCAAGTCCACGCTGCTCGCGGTCATCGCCGGGCATCTCGATCCCGGGGGTGTGGTCTGCCGGCGCCGGGGGCTGCGGACCGGGCTGCTGGCCCAGGACACCGCGTTCGACCGGCCTGACCGCACCGCGCAGCAGGTCTATGAGGCCACGCTGGGGCCGGAGCGGGCCGGGGCCGTGCCGGTGCGCTCACTCGGCGTGCTGGCCCCGCGTGACCTCGCGACCCGGGCCGGTGACCTCTCGGTGGGCCAGCGGCGGCGGCTCGCCCTGGCGCTGGTTCTGGCGGACCCGCCTGACCTGCTGCTGCTCGACGAGCCGACTAACCACCTGTCCCCCGCGCTGTCCGACGAACTGGAGAGCGCGTTCGGGACGAGCCCGGGTGCGATCGTCGTCGCTACCCACGACCGGTGGCTGCGGTCCCGGTGGCCAGGAACCGAGCTCAGGCTGAGCGGCGCCGCCGGGTGACCACCGCCCCCCCGTGCCCCGGAACCGGGGGGCGGCCCGGCGGCTGCGGTAGCCCGGCTGCAGCCGGGCGCGAGCCTGGGACGCCGCCACCGGAGATCCGGTGGCGGCGTCCCTGATGCGGGTCAGAACCGGAGAACCGTGGCTGCCGTGCCCAGCCTGAGCCCCGGGCTGAACAGCGAGGTGCCGAGCGCGGCGTCCAGGGCGCTCGCCGCGGTCCTGGTCAGGGACACGCCGATCCCACTGGCCCGCACGGAGTGCTTGCCGGCCTTGAGGGTCGCATGCGCGAGGCTGAGGTTGAACAGGGCCACGCGCTGCCTGGGGTTCCCATTGACGATCCCGGTCAGGTTGCCGTGGGTCAGGCTGATCACGAAGTCGCTGACACTGATCTTCTTGCCGGTGCTGAGGTCGATGAACAGGATTCCGCCGCTGTGAGTGATGAACCCGCCGAGCGGGCTCAGGCTCACCTTCCCGCCCGTGACGGGGAACGCGAACTTCACGCCCACCTGGCCGTGCCGGTACTTGACCACCTCACGGCCAGGCAACGTGGCCACCGGCACGATCCCGTTCTTGAACAGGGCCACGGCGATGCCGTTGGCGGTGGTCACCGTGGTCGTCCCGCCCCGGAGGTGGACTGAGGCCGCGGGGTGCGCGCTTGCTGACGCGATGCCCGCCGCGGGGCCCAGGAGCAGGCCCGCGGACGCGACGATCACCGCCAGTCGCCGGAACACTCGCATGGTGTCTCCATTTCCGACCGTGCCGTCCCTGGCCCGGTCATGTCAGTTAGAGATACCGGGGCGCGGCGCGGCGCGGATGCAGTCGCGGGGGGATATTTTCTGCCGCGCCGGCCTGCGCCCGGCCCGCTGTGAGCGCGGGGACGCTAAGGCAGCGAGCCGCGGACGACGCTGGTGCGCGAGTGGAGGGTGCTGCCGTTGAACGGCTGCAGCGACACGTCCACCCGCGAGTAAGTGGCCAGATCCACGCCCGGCGGCATCGTGAATCTGCCGGTGTGGCCGGGCCCGAGATCGCCCAGGGAGATCATGCTGGTCCCGTTGCGGGCCAGCAGCCACACCTCGTAGAAACCTGGTTTACGCGGTGCCTGGAGCGACACCGTGAGCTGCTGCCCGTGCGGTCCCCTGGCCATGACCGCGGTCCCGCTGGCCGACCGCCACTCGGGGAACTGAGGGAGCGGCCGGAGGGGAATGCTGGCCACCACGTGGGCGGCCGGGGCGGCCGCGAGCCGGTGGATGGCCAGCGCGCCTCCCGCACCGATGATGAGGCCCGCGACCAGGGCAGCGACCGCACTGGCGAGCGGCCGGCGGCGCCACCGCCGCACCGGGGCCACCCGGCCCGGCGACGCCTCCCGGCCTGGCCTTCCACCGGGGGCGGGCGGACCGGCGGGGGCCGGGCCTGACCCGGGGAGCGCGCCGTCGTCCTCACCCGGAAGGCTGGCCATGCCATTGCCGGGGACCGGCACGGCCTCGACGCCGGCGGCTGCGGCCACCCGCGCCCACAGCCCGGGAGGTGGCACTTCCAGCCGGACGATGTCCGGGCCGGTGCGCGCGGCGGTGACCACCTCGGCGAACTGCCGCACCTCCTCGCGGCAGTCCGGGCAGGTGGCCAGGTGCGCGCTGGCCTCCTCGTCTGCGTTTTCCCCCAGCGCCAGCAGCGCCAGGAGATCGGGGTCAATGTGAGCCACCATCACCCTCCAGCCTGGTCCGGAGCCGCTGAAGGCTGCGGCGGATATGGCTCTTCACGGTTCCGAGCGGAAGCCGCAGGGCCCTGGCGATCTGCTCGTGAGTCAGATCGCTGTAGAAGGCCAGCATCATGATCCGGCGCTGCGGGTCTCCCAGGCGGACGATCTCGTCGGTGAGCACGATCCGGTCGATGATCTGGTCAGGCAGGCCACAACCGCCCGCCCCGCCCGGCCGCCCGGTAACCACGCTAGCTCCTGCCGCGCGCACCCGGTTAACGTCGCGCTCCCGCATCCGCAGCGCATCGACCACCTTGTTGCGGGTGATGGCCATCAGCCAGGTGGACAGGCCGCCCCGGCCGGGGTCGAAGGAATCCCGCCCCCGCCAGGCGGCCACGAAGACCTGCTGGGTCACATCCTCAGCGTCCCCCGGCTGGCCCAGCGAGCGCAGCGCGGCTGTGTACACCATCGGCGCGTAGCGCTGGTACGCCAGGGACAGGGCATCAGCCCGGCCCTTCTGGAAGGCGGCGGCGATGTCGCCGTCCGCAGCGGTCTCCACGGGCCGACAGTAGCTCACCACCCGCGGCCCGGCGGAAATCAGCACCGCCAGGGCTCCAGGCAGCGCGGTTCCCGCGGCCGATGCTTAGCGGCCGATTCCCGGGTACTGCAGGGGCGGACGCGCCGCGCCCGGCCCGCGCGCAGCGCAGGAAGGACGGAGCCCTCCCCATGATCCGCCCCCGTGCCCGGGAACCCGGGAAGGTACCCGCGAAGGCCGCCGCCCGGGCCGCCCTGAAGACGGCCGCGGCGGCAGCCGCCGCGATCCTCGCCCTGGCTGGCTGCAAGCCGATGGTCACGGCCAGCGCGTCGGTCCCGGCCGGGCCGGCGGCGCCAGCGCAGTCCGGTCCCCTGTACACCGAGCCTGCCGCCGGCTTCTCGCCCGTATATCACCTGATCAGGCACGCCCGGCACTACATCGACCTGACGATGTTCGAGTTCTCCGACACCAGGGCCGCGCACGACCTGGCCGGGGCGGCCCGGCGCGGCGTGACGGTCAAGGTCATCCTGGACCAGCGCGAGAAGAGCCATAACTCAGCGGAATTCGCCTATCTCAAATCTCACGGCGTCAGGGTCACCTGGTCCTCACCGGCCTTCGAGTACACCCATCAGAAGACCCTCCTCGTGGACGGCTCCACCGCCGTCATCATGACCGCCAACCTGACCAGTGAGTACTACTCGAGCACCCGGGACTTCCTGGTCATGGACACCAAGCCGGCCGACACGGCCGCGATCGCGCGGGTGTTCAGCGCCGACTTCGCGCACCGCCCCGTCCGACCCGGCGACGGCCGTGACCTGGTCTGGTCGCCTGCCGGCTCCCAGTCGCAGATGCTGGCCCTGATCGACGGCGCGCGGAAGAGCCTGCGCATCTACAGCGAGGAGATGGGCGACACCACGATTGAGGACGCCCTCATCAAGGCCTCTCACCGCGGGGTCAGCGTGCGGGTCTGCGGGGAGAACACCAGCGGTGAGTACGACAGCGACTTCGCCCGGCTGGCCAGGGCCGGGGTGCACATCAGCTACTACAGCTCCTCCCGCGGCTTCTACATCCACGGGAAGGTGATCGAGGCCGACTACGGCACCAGGCGCGCGAAGGTGTTCATCGGCTCAGAGAACTTCTCCGCCGCGTCACTGAACAGGAACCGCGAACTCGGCCTGATCACCGGCAACCAGAAGGTGATGTCCTCGATCGCCGGCACCTTCGCCACCGACTACCGCAACGGCAAGCACTGGCCCTGATGGCGGTCCGGGCGCAGCTCGGCCAGCGCCGCATCCCGGGCAGACTGCTCAGGTAAACACATATTCGAATCATCGCACCCGCCACCGGCAAAACAGCGATCCGGGGCAGGGGACCAGATCCAGGAAATGAGGCCGGGGGCGGGCAGTGCCCGCTCACGCCAGCAGCGCCGGCAGGCGGGCTGCTCCACCCCGGTGGACAGGCGTCAGCGGGCGCGCCGGTGCCGCGCGCCGGTGGGCCGGCCCGCGCCCGGATCGCCCCACGCCGCGCCGGCCGGCGCGGCGCCCGTGGACGGCGGGTGCGCGGCCGGTGAGCCGCCGGGGGCGGGACGAACGGGGGCCACGTGCACCAGCAGGTTGTAGGTGACCAGGGCGATCGCCACGTGCATGACCATGAGCACCGCAACCGCCTGAGCCGGCTCCCCCTTGTACAGGATGTACAGGTCGGGCAGCCACAGGACCACGGTGACCAGGATGGCCAGCCGGAAGAAGAGCCACCGCGGAGCGGAGCTGATCCTGGTCACGATCGGCCAGCCGGCGCAGGCGATGATCACGCCGGCCACGGTCAGCTTGGCGTAATCGGGAAACTGGAAGTGCACGAATCCCTTGGTGCCCGGGAAGACGGCCTCGCCGATCAGGACAATGAGGGCGTCGGCCGCCAGGGACCCGGCGATGGACAGGATCGTGGCGAGCACGAGCCGCCCGGCGGACGGCGGCCGGTGCCGGGGCGCGAAATCCACGTGGACCAGGGACGCGAGCTGATTCAGCATGCCGCCACGGTAGTGGAAGTCCCAGACCGCCCTTCACCCAGGTCAGGGAAGGGGCCGGCGGCTGGCATGGCCGGCCCGCGGGTCCGGGCCAGCCCGCAGGCCGGGCCGCAGCGCACCGGTCAGGCCAGGATCGCCCAGCCGTGCGGGGGCAGTATGACGTCCGCATCCGGGCCGCCCGCAGCGGTCAGCTCGCCGGGGCCGGCCAGGCTCTCCCGGGCGCCGGGGACCGCGGCACGAACCTCCTGGTCGGCCAGGCTGAGCGCGACCACCAGGCTCTGCTCTCCCGGGGCGTGGGCGCCCTGCTCTCCCGCGGCGTGGGCGCCGGCCGTGCCACCCGCGGTCCCTGCCTCCCGTCCAGGCGCGGTCACCCGGTAGATCATCCGCTCGTTGGCCAGGTCCAGCATCGTGGTGTGCGCCCGGTGCAGCCACGGGTGGCGGCGGCGCAAGCCGATCAGGTCCTGATGCAGCCGGTAGACCGGCCAGCCGCCAGGGGCGAGCCTGTCCGGGCCGCCCGGGAACGCGGGCCGGATCTCGTCGTCGCCGCCGGCCCGTTCCTCCTTGATCCCCCGGAAAGCCTGCTCGTCGCCGTAGTAGATGGCCGGCGTGCCGCCGACCGTGAGCAGCACGGCCAGGGCGTGGGCCAGGTGCCGGTCATCGTCGAGACGGCTGGCCAGCCGGGTCACGTCATGGTTGCCCACGAACGTCAGCGGCGCGAACGTCGCCAGGAACTCGTTGTGCCGGCTCAGCGCGTGACCCAGCTCGAACAGGTTGCGGTCATTCAGCGCGCTCCAGATGGCCTTCCACAGCTCGTACTGGGTCACCGAGTCCAGGCCCGACTCGGCCACGAACCCCGGGTAGTCGCCGTGGATCACCTCGCCGACCAGGTAGGCCCCGGGGTGGCGGACCCGGACCTGGGGCACCACCCGGGCCCAGAACGACGCGGGCACGGCGTAGGCCGCGTCCAGCCGCCAGCCGTCCGCACCCGCATCGAGCCAGTGGTTCATGACTCCCGCGACGTAGCTGGCCACGGCCGGCTCGTCGTGGTTGAGCGCCACCAGGGCCTCGTGCCCCTCGAACGTGCCGTACTGCGGCGCCACTCCCGGCTCCCAGTCCGGAGGCCAGGCCAGCCGGAACCATGAGGCTTCCGGCGCGTCCGGGCCCTGCTCCAGCACCCGGCGGAAGGCCGGGAAGCCGCGGCCCACGTGGTTGAAGACCCCGTCGAGCAGGACCCGCAGCCCGCGGGCGTGCGCGGCCCCGGCCAGGCCGGCGAAGTCCCGCTCATCCCCGAGGCGGGGGTCGATCAGGAAGTGGTCGGTCGTGTCGTAGCCGTGCGTCTGCGAGGCGAAGACGGGGCCGAGCGCGAGCCCGGAGGCACCCAGGTTCACGGCGTAGTCCAGCCACCCGTTCAGCTGCCCGAGCCGGTGCGTAACCGGCCGCGCGTCATCGCCCCCCGGCGCGTTGGCGGCTTCCGCCGACGCGAACCCGAGCGGGTAGACCTGCCACCAGATGGCGTGCTTGACCCAGTCCGGCACCCGGATTCTCCTCACTCCCCGACTCGCGTACGTTACCGGCATGACCGCAGATCAGCAGACCGGCCTGGTGTTCCGCCAGCCGGGCACGGTGCTCACCGACCACACGTTCACGGTGCCGCTGGACCACGACCGGCCGGACGGCGAGCAGATCGAGGTGTTCGCCCGCGAGGTCGCGCCGGCCGGGCGCCGCGGCGGCGATCCCGCCCTTCCGTGGCTCGTCTACTTCCAGGGTGGCCCGGGGTTCGGCAGCCCGCGGCCGTTCGGGCGCGAATCGTGGCTGGACCGGGCGCTGGACGACTACCGGGTGCTGCTTCTGGACCAGCGGGGCACCGGCCGGTCCACCCCGGCGTCCCGGCACACGCTGGGCCGCCTGGGCACCCCCGCGGCGCAAGCCGGGTACCTGAGCCATTTCCGGGCCGACTCGATCGTCCGGGACGCCGAGCTGATCCGCGCGCGGCTCGCGGGCGATGAGCCCTGGAGCGTGCTGGGCCAGAGCTTCGGGGGTTTCTGCGCGGCCACGTACCTGTCCTTCGCGCCGGAGGGTATCCGCGAGGCGCTGATCACCGGGGGCCTGCCCGGCCTCGACGCCACGGCCGACGACGTGTACCGGATCACGTATCCGATCGTGGCCGAACGCAACCGGCGGCACTACGAGCGTTTCCCGATGGACGCGGACCGGGCCCGGGCCGTCGCCCGTCACCTGGCCAGCCATGAGGTGATCATGCCGGGCGGCGCACGGCTCACCGTGCCCGCGTTCCAGAGCCTGGGCCGGATGCTCGGCGCCTCCACTGGCAGCGACACCCTGCATTATCTGCTGGAGGAGGCGTTCGCCGGCCCCGTGCTGGCTAAGGCGGTGCTGTCCGACGCGTTCCTGGCCCGGGTGGCGGCTGAGCTGTCGTTCGCCGAGGCCCCGCTCTACGCCCTGGTCCACGAGGCGTGCTACGCGCAGGGCACGGCGACGCGCTGGGCCGCGGACCGGATCATGGCCGAATTCGGTGAGTTCGACCCGGCCGCGGCCGTGGAGGGCGACATCACGCTGCTGTTCACCGGCGAGATGATCTACCCGTGGATGTTCGAGACCGACCCGGTGCTGCGCCCGCTGCGCGACGCGGCGGAAGAACTGGCCGCGCGTGATTCGTGGCCGCGGCTCTACGACCCGGCCCGGCTGGCGGCCGGCGGCGTGCCGGCCGCCGCGGCGGTCTATTTCGACGACATGTACGTCCCGCGGGACCTTTCGCTGCCGACCGCCCGCGCGATCCGCGGCCTGCGCCCCTGGGTGACCAACGAGTACGAGCACGACGGGCTGCGGGCCAGCAACGGCGGGGTGCTGGACCGGCTCATCGCACTGGCCCGCGGCACCGCATGACAGCGCCCGGTCAGGGAAAAACTTCCCCGGATAAGTAGTTGCGATCAAGCAACTGATGCGGGGTAGCATGTATCAACGTGTCGAGAAACGCTGATCGCAGCGGCGCCGCTGGCGCCCAGCCCGTCGTGAACGGCCACGGCAGCGCCCCGGGAGGCAACGGCACCGGGAACGACGGCACCGACGGCCGTTACAAGTGGATCGCGCTCTCGAACACCACGCTCAGCATGACGATGGCCACCATCGACGCCTCGATCGTGATCATCGCGATGCCCGCCATCTTCCGCGGCATCAAGCTCGACCCGCTCGCCCCCGGCAACGTCAGCTACCTGCTGTGGATGATCATCGGCTACCTGCTGGTCACCGCGGTGGCGGTGGTGACCCTGGGCCGGCTGGGCGACATGTACGGCCGGGTGCGCATCTACAACCTGGGCTTCGTGGTCTTCACCCTGGCCTCCATCGCGCTGTCGCTGGACCCGCTGACCGGCAGCAGCGGCGCCATGTGGCTGATCGGCTGGCGGCTGGTCCAGGCCCTCGGCGGCGCCATGCTCATGGCCAACTCGGCGGCGATCCTGACCGACGCGTTCCCGGCCGGCAAGCGCGGCATGGCGCTGGGCGTCAATCAGATCGCCGGGATCTCCGGGCAGTTCGTGGGGCTGCTGCTGGGCGGGCTGCTGGCCGCGGTGGACTGGCGGCTGGTGTTCTGGGTGAACGTCCCCATCGGGATCGTCGGGACCTTCTGGTCCTACCGGAGCCTGCGCGAGATCGCCACCACCCGGCGCGCCAGGATCGACTGGTGGGGCAACGTCACGTTCGGCCTGGGCGCCACCGCGCTGCTGGTCGCGATCACCTACGGGATCCAGCCCTACGGCGGGCACCCCACCGGGTGGATGAACCCGTGGGTGCTCGCCGGCCTGTTCGGCGGTGCGGCCCTGCTCGTGGTGTTCTGCCTGATCGAGACCCACATCGCCGAGCCCATGTTCCGGCTCGGCCTGTTCAGGATCCGGGCCTTCGCGGCCGGGAACCTGGCCAGCCTGCTCGGGTCGATCGCCCGCGGCGGGCTGCAGTTCATGCTGGTGCTCTGGCTGGCCGGTATCTGGCTGCCGCTGCACGGCTACAACTTCATCGACACGCCGCTGTGGGCGGGCATCTACATGCTGCCGCTGACCGCCGGGTTCCTGATCGCGGGGCCGATCTCCGGCACGCTGTCGGACAAGTACGGCCCGCGCCCGTTCGCCACCGCCGGCCTGCTGGTGGCCACCTGCGCGTTCATCGGCCTGATCGCGCTGCCGCTGGTCTTCCCGTACTGGCTGTTCGCGACGATCATCTTCTTCAACGGGGTGGGCTCGGGGTTGTTCGCCTCGCCCAACACCTCCGCCATCATGAGCAGCGTGCCCGCCAGCCAGCGGGGCAGCGCGTCCGGCATGCGGTCCACCTTCCAGAACGCCGGCATGTCCCTGTCCATCGGCATCTTCTTCTCGCTCCTGATCGCCGGGCTGGCCAGCACCCTGCCGCCCGCGCTGATCCGCGGGCTGACCGCCCAGGGCGTGCCGCTGTCCGTGGCCACCAAGGTCGGCCACCTGCCGCCGGTCAGCACGGTGTTCGCCGCACTGCTCGGCTACAACCCGGTGCAGCACCTGCTCAAGCCGTCCGGGGTGCTCAGCCGGCTCCCGGCGCACAACGTGGCCACGCTGACCGGAAACCATTTCTTCCCGACGCTGATCGCCGCCCCGTTCCACCATGGGCTCGTCATCGTGTTCACCGCGGCCGCGATCATGTCCTTCATCGGCGCCATGGTCTCGCTGCTGCGCGGCCGCCAGTTCTTCTACGACGACGCGCCGGCGGGCGGCGGGCTGGCGCAGGCCCGGCCGGCCCGCTCCCCCGCTCCCCCGGCGGTCACAACCGCCATCAACGGCACTAACGGAACCGCTCCGGCGCCCCGCCTCGCCCCGGACACCTCGGCCCCGGTGCCAGGCCCCGGCGGCAGGGGCCGCCCCGGCTGATCACTGATCCCGGCGGCGAAGCCCGCCCCGGCCAGCAGGGCGGCGAAGCCCGCCCCGGCCAGCAGGGCGGCGACGCCCGGGCAGCGAGCGCACCTGCCCCGGCGTCGTTTACCCGGGCGAAACACGCTTTTACCTCGTATCAACATGTCCCGGCTAGCCTATTTTCTCCGCTTGCGGCGGCCGGTGCCGGGGGCAAGCACCCGGCCAGTAAGACCATCACCGCGCCCTGGGCTGATGTAGCGGCGACCTGAGCGAAAGGGCACGATTCATGACCACGAACGTCCGGGAATGGTTCGAGCAGCGATCATTCAGCCACGAGGACTTCGCCGTGCTGGGCACACCCGGCCACGCGCGCCGCGAGGTCAGCACCACCCTGATCTTCCCGTCCCGCAATTGCGCCGCGACGATCGGCCCGATCCTCGCCGAGGTGGCCCGGCTGAACGACCGGGCTGGGCTGATTGACCAGGTCATGGTCGTCAACGCGGACTCACCCGACGGCACCGCGGACATCGCCAGGGCCTGGGGCGCCGAGGTGTATTCCGAGAACGATCTGCTGCCCGAGTTCGGGCCGGCCCAGGGCAAGGGTGACGCCATGTGGCGCAGCCTGTCCGTGGCCCGCGGCGACGTTGTCATGTTCGCGGACGCGGACACGAGCGACTTCCCGGAGCGATTCGTGTTCGGCACGCTCGGCCCGCTGCTGACGATTCCGGAGGTTCAGTTCACGAAGGCTGCTTACCGGAGGCCTTACACGAACTCGAGCCAATCCGTGGCGGACGGTGGCGGGCGTGTCACCGAGCTCATGGCCAAGCCGCTGTTCAATTTCTTTTGCCCGGAACTCACCGGATTCGTGCAGCCACTGGCGGGTGAGTTCGCGGCGTACCGCGACCTGCTGTGCAGCATCCCGTTCCTCACCGGGTACGGGGTTGAGCTCGGCATCATGGTCAACGTGCTGGAGGACGCGGGCCTCAGCGCGATGGCCCAGGTCGATCTGGGGGCCCGGCAAAACCGGCACCAGTCGCTGTGGGACCTCAGCCTGATGAGCTCGGCCGTGCTCCGCGCGATGGCCAGCCGGGCGTCGCTGCCGCAGCGGGGCATCTGCTCCCCGGGCACCCCCGGGGTCCGGGCGCTGCGCCGCCCGGAGGTGTACCTGCACGCGGTCGCCACCGATTCCGGGCTGCGGCTCGATGAGCACCTCAACGAGCTGCATGAGCGGCCGCCGCTGGCCCAGATCATGCAGGCTGAGCAGGATCAGGACACCGTCGCCTGACCGCCCGGGCGGGGTGTCCGCGGGGGGCACCGTCACCTGGCCCCCCAGGCCGGCCGCGAGGGCCACGGCCGCCACTCGGCGTAGGTCACCGGCCCCATCTGGCTGGTTTCGGTCTTCCAGCCGAACACGCGCCCGTAGAACCGGGCCGCTGAATCAGTGTCCCGGCAGGCCAGCTCGCTCCAGCAGAAGCAGCCCGGCTCGCTGACCAGGCCGCAGCCGGGGAACGCGCCGGGCTGCCAGGCCGCGAACCGGGCCTCCTGATCGTCGGCGAACATGGCCATCCGGCCCTGCCCATCCACCTCCAGCGGCGGGACGATCAGTGGCCGCCGGCGTCGGCCACCAGGCCGGCGGTGGCGTCGATGTCGGTCACGCTGACGTAGGTGTTCCACGTGGCGGGCCGCTGCGCGCCCAGGCTCGGCATCAGCCCGGCCAGCACCCGGCCGGGGAAGTTCTCCGCCTGGCCGCCGGGCCTTCCTAGCCCGGCTCCCGGCCTGCCTCAGGGCCATCGTGGCGGCGCCCGTCCCAGGCCTCCCATCATGGCCGTGCCGGCCATACATCCGCCGGTGCCTGCGCGCCGGACGCTGGGCGCCGCATCAGCCGGTACGGCCCGCAGGCACCGGTGACCACGCCCTCGTCTGGAACCGCCGGGGCGCGTACCCTGTGGTCTGTGCCACGTTACGAGTACCGCTGCCGGGCCTGCGGATCCACGTTCGAGCGCAGCCGGCCGATGAGCGAAGCGTCCGACCCGTGCGCATGCCCGCAGGGGCACGACGACACGGTCAAGCTGCTGTCCACGGTCTCGGTCGGCGGCCGGGCCAGCGCGGCCGCGCCGCGCACCGCGGGCGGCGGCGGTGGTGGCTGCTGCGGCGGCGCCTGCGGCTGCGGCTGAGCTGGCCTGCCGGGTGCTCACGCCTGAGCGTTACTACGCGGAGATCACCGCCAGCACCGGGGCCCTGGCCGGGCTGGTTGACGGCGCCGACCTGACACTGCGCGTCCCCACATGCCCGGACTGGACCCTGCGGCAGCTGGCCACCCACGTGGGCCGGGCACATCGCTGGGCCGCGGAGATCGTCGGCACCCGGTCGCAGGAGGCCATCGCGTTCCGCGACGTCCCCGACGGGCGGATCCCGGACGACCCGGCTGAGCACGCCGGCTGGCTGAGCGGGGGCGCCGGCCGCCTGGTCACGGTGCTCGGGGAGGCTGGGGACGCCAGGGTCTGGGCGTTCGGTGAGCAGCGGCCCGCCGCCTTCTGGGCGCGGCGGATGACGCACGAGACCACGGTGCACGGCGTGGACGCCCAGCTCACCGTGTCGGGCACGGAGGGCCAGCCCGCCATCGCCGCGGACGTCGCGGCGGACGGGATCGACGAGTGGCTGACGAGCGCGGCCGCTCCCGACGGCAGCGAGCCCGACGTGCGGGCCGAGGGACTCACCGCCGGCGAATCCCTGCACGTCCACGCGGCCGACGTGCCGGACGGCACGGGCGAGTGGCTGGTCAGCCACGACCCCTCCGGGATCACGGTGCGCCGGGCCCACCAGAAGGCCACCCTCGCGCTCCAGGGTGGCGCATCCGACCTTCTCCTGGTGCTGCTGCGGCGGCTCCCGCCCGGCATCCCCGGGGTCGCGGTGCACGGGGATCCCGCGGTGCTGGGCCGCTGGCTGGCGGCGACCCGCTTCTAGCCGGGCCCTGGCCGCCACGGCGGCAGGGGCCTACGTCCCGCGCGGGTGGCTGGTGAGCGGCGTGAGCTGGTGGATGTCGTGGCGGCGCCGCAGCGCCGCGATCTCGGCCGGGTCTGGCGGTCCCCCCGCGGCCAGCAGGCTGGACAGTTCCTGCAGGTACATCTCGTGGCCGGCTGGGGACACCAGGAAGAGCATCCGGGCCGGCCCGGATCCTGGGTTGAAGAAGGCATGCGGGCATCCGGCGGGAACCAGCATGAAGCTTCCCGGCCCGCCCCGCATCACCGTGTCCCCGGTCCGCGACTCCCACGTGCGCCAGTCGCCGCTGGCCTGCGCGCCCGGGTGGAAGGCGAGCAGGTCGAGTTCGCCGTCGAGGACGTAGAACACCTCTTCTGCCTGCTCGTGCAGGTGCGCCCCGACGTCGAAGCCGGGGGCGACCTCAGCCTCGAACGCCGACCAGATCGCCGACCGCTCGGCCCCCGCTTTCAGGGTCATGGCCGCGATCCTGCGGCCGGCTCCCGGCGGGAGCAGCAGTCCGTCGGTCATCTCTGCCCCTTTCCGCGCTCCGGGTTTCCACCCGGGCAGGTGCTTGGCACCGAATGGCCAACGTTGCCAGGGTAAGCCGATATCACCCGCCGGTCCTGGTAGCGGCCTGCCGCCTGTTCAGCGCCTTCCACGGTGCCGGGCTCCCATCTGGCCGGGGGCCGATACGCCAGCCAGGGCCGCGCCCAGGCCGGCTTCCTGCCTCGCGCCAGTCTTCCGGGGCTCTGCAGCCCCGCGGGCATGGTCAGAAGATGTGCAGGTCGGGGTGGCCAGCGTGCCACCAGAGCAGCACCACCCGGCCGACGATGCTGCTGCCCTGGATCGGGCCCCAGTAGCGGCTGTCGCACGAGATCTGCCGGTTGTCGCCCATCACGTAGAACTCGCCGCGGGGCACGCGAAAGGGGTGCTCCCGGGTGGCACCGGGGATCGGGGGACCGAGCGGGTCCCAGCGGGGCAGGTACGGCTCGGCCAGCCGCCGGCCGTCCACGTAGATGGTGCCGGCCGCCGAGTAGATGGTCTGCCCGGGGAGCGCGATGACGCGTTTGACGAGGTCGTCACCGGCTGGGCCGGGGCACCGGTCGCGCGGTGGCCGGGTGAACACCACGATGTCGCCTTGGCGCAGGTCGCCAGAGTTGAAGAAGGCCTTCAGCACCAGGATCCGGTCATAAACCCCCAGCGTCGGCACCATTGATGAGCTGGGGATGAAGAAGGTCTGCAGCACGAATGCCCGCATGCCCGCGGCGAGCAGCACGGCCACCACGAGAGCGGCGGCCACCTCCGCCAGGGTGCGCCAGCGGCGGGTGGCCGGCGGCCGGGCCGCGGGCTTGCTGCCGGGCGGCCCGGCCTGGCCGGGCTGGTCAGCAGTGCCCGGCACGGCTATCCGCACCAGGGTGACCCGCAGGCCGGGCCGCGGTAACCCTGATCGAGATCGAACCTGGGGACAGGACACGCCCGCCGGCCACGTAGGACGAACCGCTGGGCAGGGCGTCCCCGGCGGCCCGGCCGGCGGTCACCTCCCAGGTGATCTTCACGTGCAGGGCCGCCAGCGCGGGAAGCGCCTCCTTGACCGTCTCGCCACGCAGGCCGCCGCACCGCAGCAGCGAGACGAGCCGCGCGGCTGCGTCATCGTGGCGGGTGACGCGGGCCTGGGCTGAACTGGCGGCGCTGGCCGGGACAGACGCCGACAGCAGGGCCAGCGCCCCGCCCAGCGAACCGGCCGCGGCCAGCAGTGCGGCTGCGGCAGCGAAGCGGCGGCCCGGACCCGGGGCCAGCCGTTCCCGGGCCGCGCCCTTCAGGTAGCTCCAGGCGATCGAGCGGGCTGGGACGCCGTCACGCATCAGCAGCAGGGCCACCTCGGCGGCTTCGACGCCGTGCCGCCTCCGCCACTGCCGCGAATAGCAGCGCAGCACCGCACCGACCAGGCCAGGCCGCCGCGCCCCCGGCATCAGATCCCACCGAGCCGCAGGCGCAGCCGGCCGGCTGCGCTGACCCGTTCGAGCGAATCGAGGTGGGTGCGCAGGGCCGCTGCCCCTGGCGCCGTGATCCGGTACGGCTGACGCCGGTCCTCGCTGGCCAGCGGCTCGATCAGGCCCAGGCGCTCGAGCCGGTCAAGTGCTCCGTAGAGCGTCCCGGGACCCAGTTGCAGCCCCGCGAACCCCTTGATGTCCTGGATCAGCGCGTAGCCGTGCTTCGGGCCGTCGGCGAGGCTGGTCAGGATCAGGACCGAGGCGTCCCCCGCCCGGCGGAGCACATCCTGGCCGGCTGGGTCGTCGTGGTGTCCCCCGGCGGAAACCATGCGGCACTCCTAGTACGGCTAATGATCTATCAGCCAACGTACTAGAGGCGGGGCGTGCCTGCCACCCTGAGCGCGGAACTGGCCGGGTGCTGCCACCCGGGAACTCCTGCGGTGGCGGCCGGCGCATGGCGGGCTGATCCCGGATCCCGGCGAAGGCCATCACGTCCGCGCGTGAGCGGCCCGGGCGGGTCTTCGTTGCGGATGGGTGAAGCAGGAGCGCGGCGGGTCAGCTGTCGCGTGCGGGCTCGCCATGCTGGGCGTTGGCCTTGCCCCGGCCCCAGTAGGCCTTGGCTGAGACCTGCTCGCCGGGCACCCCGCGGGCGGCCAGCACCTCGCGCAGGGCCAGCACGACCCTGGCCTCCCCGAACAGGTAGAAGTGACCGGTGCCGGGCAGCAGCGGGGCGGCCTGCAGCGCCGCGGCCAGGGCCCCCGGGTCGCCCGCCGGCTGGCCGTCGCGGGGCAGCCAGCTCAGGCTGACCCCGGCCGGGAGGTCGGGCTTCTGCTCGTCGGCGGCCTCGGGGATCTCCAGGAACGCGGTCGCGCGGCCGTCTGGCGGCAGTGAGCCGCTCATCGCGAACACCGCGGCCAGCGCGGACTCGTCCGCGGCGAACACGTGCCAGTCCGCCTGGCCGTTCACGAAGATCTTGCCGCGGGGGGCGATGCCCTCGATCGTGTCGCCGGGCTGGGCCGACCGGACCCAGCGCTCGCCGGGGCCGTCGCCATGCCGGACGATATCCAGGGTCAGGCGCTGGCTGGCGGAATCCAGGTCACGGATCGTGTACCGGCGGCGGACCGGGCGGTTGCCGTCCACCGCCACCAGCAGCATGACGTCCTGGCCTGGCTGCCAGGTCAGGACCGCGAGCTCGGGCGCGGTGAGCACCAGCCGCTGCATGTGCGGGGTGAGCTGGGTGTTGTCCGCGACCGCCAGCCGCATTCTGGTCGTGCCCGCCAGCGGTCCCCTGAGCTCGGCGAACGGGTCATCCAGCTGTGCCGCGGCGGCGGCGGGAACAGGATCAGGCATTCCCCGATCCTATGCGGGGAGCGCCGCGGGCGGTTCGCGGGGCGAACGCTGAGCCGGCTGGCCGCGGCCGGCCGTCCTGGCGGGCTAGTCGAAGCGCGCGACCTGGCGCATCTTGTTCGTCGCGTCGAGCGCGGCGACCTTGTAGGACTCGGCCAGGGTCGGGTAGTTGAACACCGCGTCCACCAGGTAATCGACGGTGCCGCCGCAGCCCATCACCGCCTGGCCGATGTGCACCAGCTCGGTGGCCTGCGTGCCGAACACGTGCACCCCGAGCAGCGAGTGGTCCTCGGGTGAGACCAGCAGCTTCAGCACGCCGTAGGAGTCGCCGATGATCTGCCCGCGGGCCAGCTCGCGGTACCGGGACACGCCGACCTCGAACGGCACGCAGTCCGCGGTGAGCTGGTCCTCGGTCCGGCCGATGAAACTGATCTCCGGGATGCTGTAGATGCCGATCGGCTGGAGCAGGTGCGCGGTGTGCACCGGCTCGCCCATCGCATGGTGGGCGGCCAGCCGGCCCTGCTCCATCGAGGTGGCGGCCAGGGCCGGGAACCCGATCACGTCACCCACCGCGTAGATGTGCGGCACCCCGGTGCGGTAGAACTCGTCCACCGTGATCCGGCCCCGCTTGTCGGCCTCCAGGCCCGCCGCGGGCAGGTTCAGGGCGGCGGTCATGCCCTGCCGGCCAGCCGAGTACATCACGGTGTCGGCCGGGATCCGCTTCCCGCTGCGCAGCGTGGCGATCGCGCCGTCGCCCTTGGCCTCGACGGAGTCCACGATCTCGCCGAAGCGGAACGTCACGGCCAGGTCGCGCAGGTGGAACTTGAGCGCCTCGACCACCTCGAGGTCACAGAACTCCAGCATCCGGTCCCGCTGCTCGACCACGGTCACCTTGCAGCCCAGCGCCGCGAACATCGACGCGTACTCGATGCCGATCACGCCCGCGCCGGCCACCACCATGGTCCGCGGAACCTGCTGGAGGTGCTGGATGCCGTCCGAGTCGATGATCGCCTTCTCGTCGAACGCGACGCTGGCCGGGCGGGCGGGCTTGGTCCCGGTCGCGATGACCACCGAGTCGGCGGTGACCTTCCGTTCCCGGCCCCCGCCGTCGTCCACCGCGACCTCGTGCGGGCCGAGGAAGGACGCGGTGCCGCTGAGCACCGTGACCCGGTTGCGGGTCAGCTGGCTGCGCACCACATCGTTCTCGCGGGTCACCACGTGCCGGGTCCGGTTGGCCAGGTCGCCGATCGTGATCTCGTCCTTGACCCGGTAGCTCTGCCCGTACATCTCGCGCTGGTCGAGGCCGGTCAGGTACAGGACCGCCTCGCGCATGGTCTTGGACGGGATGGTGCCGGTGTTGACGCAGACGCCGCCGAGCATGTCCGGCCGCTCGACGATCGCCACCCGGCGTTCCAGCTTCGCGGCGGCGATGGCGGCTTTCTGGCCGCCCGGACCGGACCCGATGACCAGCAGATCGAAGTCGTGCACGCCTCCAGTGTGCGGGCGCGCCCCCCGCTTTAGAAGGCGGCGCGGTGCGGCAAACGGGAAAACCCTGCCCCGGGGCCCTGCGCGGTGCGCCCCGGGTAAGGAGCCGGGCACGTTCAGCGAGCACCCGGGCCCGCCCGGCGCCGGGCCTCATGATCTTGTGCAATCAGTGCGGCATGACAGCATCAGGCGCACAGGATCATGAGCGACGGGTCAGAGCCAGCCGGCCCGGGCGCTCGTCAGCGGCCCCTCCGCGGGCGGCCGGCCCAGCTCGCCGGCGTGGACGCGGTCGATCAGCCGGCCCAGCGCCTCGAGCACCTCGGCCAGGCAGTCACGCAGGCTCTCCGCGTCCGCGGCGTCGGCCGGGTCGCCGCCTGCCCCGGCCCGCTCCAGGATTCCCTCGAGGTCGGCCAGCTGCTGCCCGACCCACTCGACCGGCGCGGCGGACATTTTCCGGTCGAAGACCCGCTGGCCAGGTTCCAGCCCGCGGGAGACGCCGGGGTGGTGGTGCGTCCGGTCGAAGCTGCCCGGCGGGCCGTCCACCGATTCCAGGAGGTCAGCGCGCCAGATCAGGTCCCCGATCTCGATGGGCTGCGCCGAGTAGATCGACCCCTTGAGCGGGCCAGGGGTGATGGCCCGGACCTCGAGGCGGACGCCGTGTTCGGGGCTTTCCTGGCCTTTCATGGGGTTGGGATCCACGAAATACAGATCGCCCAGCACGACAGCGGTCCGCTCGAAGCCGAAGACGTACAGCACGGCAGCCCCTCCTCAGTTCACGCCGGCATCAGGCCGTCGGGCACCTCCCCTAGTCTGCTCCCGCGAGCCGCCCCCGGAAAGGTCCCGCCGCCGGCCGTGCGGGGCGCGGGACCGGCCGCCCGGCGGCGCGCGCCCGGCGGCGTAACACAGCCGAAACATAGTCGTCATCGGCGGTAATAGCCGCGGAACACATCCCGCTTACGCTGCGCACGTGGCGGACATTTTCGACTCATACCAGCTGGCCGGGGCCTGGGACGAAATGTTCGAGCGCCCGGGGCGGCCCCGGCCGCCCTACGCCGGGCTCCTCGCCGCGCTGCAGCCGCTGGACCTGGCGGAGCTGCGCTTCCGCTCGGACCAGCTGGCGAGGATGTTCACCGACCGCGGCGTCACCTACGACTACGCGGGCGAGGAACGCCCGTTCCCGCTGGACCTGATCCCCCGGGTGATCGACGCCGCGGAATGGGACCTGATCTCCCGCGGCGTCAAGCAGCGGGTCCTCGCGCTCGAGGCGTTCCTCGCCGATGTGTACGGGCCCCGGCACGCGTTCGCCGACGGGGTGCTGCCCTGGCGGGTGGTCTGCACGTCGGCCCGCTTCCACCGCGAGGTGGCCGGGCTGAACCCGCCGAACGGGGTGCGCGTCCACGTGGCCGGCATCGACCTGGTCCGGGACGGGGCCGGGAAGGTGCGGGTGCTGGAGGACAACGTCCGCATCCCCTCCGGGGTCAGCTACGTGATCGAGAACCGGCTCGCGATGACCCGGACGTTTCCCGCGCTGTTCGCCGAGCAGCACGTGCACCCGGTGTACAGCTATCCCGCCGAGTTGCTGGCCGCGCTGCGCGCGTCCGCGCCCGCGGGCACCCCGGACCCGGTCGTGGTGGTGCTCACCCCCGGGACCGCGAACGCGGCCTACTTCGAGCACGCCCTGCTGGCCCGGCTGATGGGCGTGGAGCTGGTCGAGGGCGGCGACCTGACCTGCTCGGGCAACCGCGTGTACGTGCACACCACGCAGGGGCTGCGCCCGGTGGACGTCATCTACCGCCGGGTGGACGACGACTTCCTGGACCCGCTGCAGTTCCGCCCCGACTCGGTGATCGGCTGCCCCGGCATCGTGAACGCCGCCCGGGCCGGGAACGTGACGATCGCGAACGCGGTCGGCAACGGGGTCGCCGACGACAAGATGCTCTATACCTGGGTCCCCGACCTGATCCGCTACTACCTGAGGGAGGAGCCGCTGCTGGAGAACGTCGAGTCCTACCGGCTCGATGACCCGGAGATGCTGCACTGGGTGCTCGGGCACCTCGACGAGCTGGTCCTCAAGCCGGTGGACGGGGCCGGCGGGAGCGGGATCGTCATCGGCCCGCGGGCGGACGACGCGACCCTCGCCGCCCTCCGGGCCCAGGTGACCGCGCAGCCCCGGAACTGGATCGCGCAGCAGCCGGTGGCGCTGTCCACCTCGCCCGTGCTCATCGGGGAGAGCCTGGCGCCGCGGCACATCGACCTGCGGCCGTTCGCGGTCAACGACGGGACCGACGTCTGGCTGCTGCCCGGCGGCCTGACCCGGGTGGCGCTGCCCGAGGGCGAGCTGGTGGTCAACTCCAGCCGCGGCGGCGGGTCCAAGGACACCTGGGTCCTGGTCCCGCCCGGCGAGCCGGACCCGGCAGGCGCGGGCGCGGCCCGGGATTCCGCCGGGAGTTCCCCCGCCTGGGGTTCCCCGGCCGGGGGATCCGCCGCCGGGGGATCCGCCGCCGGGACGGCCCCGCCGGCCGCGGAGCCCGGCCTGCCCGTCATGGCCCCTTCCCCGCTGCCGCGCGATGCTCAGGTCAGCAGGCAGAGCGGGCCCCCCCTGGAAGACCAGCAGCAATGAACACCGGGCTGCTCAGCCGGATCGCCGAGACGCTGTTCTGGACCGGCAGGTACATCGAGCGCGCTGACGACACCGCGCGGATGGTGGACGTGTACGTGCACCGGATGCTGGAGGAGCCGCACACGGACCAGGAAGCCGACTGCCGGGCCCTGCTCGCGGTGCTGGGCATCCCGGCCGCGGAGGGGACCGGGCTGGACATCGGCATGACGCTGTACCAGTCGGCCTACGACCGGGAGAACCCGAGCGCGATCGCCGGGGCGGTACTGGCGGCGCGGCGCGGCGCGCGCAGCGTCCGCGAGGTGATCTCCAGCGAGATGTGGGAGTGCCTCAACGTCACCAGCCACGGGCTGGCGTCGCGGCGCAAGTCCGCGGACCGCCTCGGGCCGCACGTCTACCTGGAGTTCATCCGGGAGCGGTCCGCCCTGTTCTTCGGCCTGACCGAGTCCACGATGAGCCACGACGAGGCGTGGCGGTTCCTGGTGCTGGGCCGCAGCCTGGAGCGGGTGGACATGACCGCCCGGCTGCTGCTGGCCCGGATGCCGGCCACGCCCTACGAGGTCAGCTGGCCCATGCTGCTGCGCTCCTGCGGCGCCTACGAGTCATTCATCCGCACCCGGACCTGGGCTGGCGACCCGCAGCAGGTCGTGGAGTTCCTGCTGATGGACCGGCTGTTCCCCCGGTCAGTGGTCCATGCGCTGGCCACCGCGGAAGAGGCGCTCGCGGCGCTCGATCCCGCGGCGGGCAGCGCCGCGCTGGCCGACCCGGCGCGGCGGTCGGTCGGCCAGCTGCGGACCCGGCTGGAATACGCGGACCCGCGGCAGCTCCCGGGCCTGCTGCCGGACCTGCTCGCCACGCTGCAGCTCACCTGCCGGCAGGCCAGCGAGGCCATCACCGCCCGTTACTTCATCTACGAGCAGCCCGTGATCTGGGCTCAGGAGTGCTGAGCGGTGGGCTGGCTGCTGGAGATCGTCCATGAGACGCGGGTGCACTACCAGGGTGCAGCCCGCGCGTCCTACAACGAGGCCCGGATGACCCCGCTGACCCTGCCCAGCCAGACCGCGCTGCAGACCCGGGTGTCGGTGGGGAACGGCACGCCCGTGTGGGCGTATCACGATTACTGGGGCACGGTGGTCAGCTCGTTCGACATCCAGGCCCCGCACAACGAGCTCACCGTGCGGTCACACGCGATGGTGGAGACCAGCACGGCGCCGCCCCCGCCGCCCCCGCTGGCCTGGGACGAGCTGCGCGGCCAGGCGGAGGCAGGGATCGTGGCCGAGTACCTCGCCGCCACCCCCCGGACCACCGTGAACCCTGCGCTGGCCGGGGCGGCCCGGGAACGGGCCGACGGCGCCGGCCCGCTCGAGGCGGCCGCCGCCGTCGCGGCCTGGGTGCGGGAGCGGGTGGAGTACATGCCCGGGGCCACCGGCGTCCAGACGAGCGCCCAGGAGGCCTGGGACAAGAGCCAGGGGGTCTGCCAGGACATCGCGCACCTGACCGTCGCCCTGCTGCGCGAGGTGGGGCTGCCCGCCCGTTACGTATCCGGGTACCTGCACCCGCGTCCCGAGGCGGGCCTCGGCCAGGCCGTCACCGGGCAGAGCCACGCCTGGGTCGAGTACTGGGCGGGTGACTGGGTGGCCGCGGACCCGACGAACCGGGCCTCGGTCGGTGAGGGCCACGTGGTGGTGGCCCGGGGCCGTGATTACGGCGACGTGCCGCCGCTGAAAGGGATTTATCACGGCGCCCCGAGCGTGGCGATGGACGTGACCGTCGAGGTCACCCGGCTGGCCTGAGCCGCTCTTTACCCGGACTATGCCTGATTCGAGCCGACACCAGGGCGCCTTCTCCCGGGGCAGCGGCGTGCCTCGCATAGGCTGGGAGATACCCCGCAAGCCCTTCCAGTGATGGCGTGATACATGGCTGAGCTGCTCATTTTCGTCGTTGTCGCCGCTGCCCTGGTGCTCTACGCGGTCGACCGGGCCCGCAAGCTCCGGGCCCGCGCACGCCAGATGTCCGGCATGAATGACCGGCTGGACGCCGCGGCGGCGAAGATCGATGAGGAACAGCGGCGCAAACGGGCCAGGGTGCGGGCCAGCGCTGAGCTGACGTCCGTGATGCCGGCGATCAAGCGTCCGCCCCTGACGATCCCCGGCATGGCCGGGCACGGGCCCGGGGCGGATGAGGACGCGGCCCCGGCTGCGGGGAACGGCCCGGCCGCCCAGGACGGCCCGGCCGCAGAGCCGGCGCGGACCGCGGGGCAGGACCGGCCCGCAGGGCAGGACCGGACTGCGGAGGAGATCGTGCTGGCGGAGGAAACGCCAGCCGCCGCGCAGGCTCCGGCTGACCCGCAAGCCCCAGCTGACACGGAAACCGCCGCCGCCGAAGCCTCACCGGCACCCGCGGTTCCCCTGGCGGAGAGCACGCTGAGCATGCCCGCCGCGGCCATGGCGGACGAGATACCCGCCCCGAATGCCCAGGCGGCCCCGGAAGGGACGATGATCATGGCCCCGGTTCCGGCTCAGGGGCCGGGGCGCGCGGGCAAAGCCCGGCCGGCGGCGGCTCAGGTCCAGGACGAGCGGGCCGCCGATCAGGAGCGGACCATCCGCCGCTAGCTAAACTTGCCGCGGGAAGTACAGTCGGCTTACCTTGCCGCGCCCTTGCTTCCTGACCGAGCTGAGGTTCCCTATGCAAACGTTCTCGCGCGAGGTGGTGCTAGGCGCCGACGGCACTGGCCAGCCGAGCGAGGACGACGTGCTGGCCGCTCTGGCCCCCCGGTTCACGCTGGGCGCCGCCGGCCGGCCCCGCACAGTGCGCCGCACCTGGCTGGACACGTTCGACTCGCGGCTGCACCGGGCCGGGCTGACCCTGGAGTACGTGACCGGCCCGCGGCCCGCGGAGCTGGTCCTGGCCACCGCGGCCGGGGAGATGGTCAGGCAGCCCGCGGGACGGCTGACGTGGCCGGCCCTCATCCAGGACCTGCCGCCCGGCCAGGTCACCGCCGTGATCCGCCCGGTGGCCGGGATCCGGGCGCTGCTGGCCGAAGCCAGGGCCACCAGCACGGTCCAGGATCTGCGGGTCCTCAACCCGGACACCAAGACAATCGCCTGGATCAGGGCCGACCGGACCACGGTCAATCACCCGGCGGCGGCCCAGCTGCCGGCCCGGCTCCAGGTGACCGCCGTCCGCGGCTACCAGCCCCAGGCCGAGCGGGTCGGCGACCTGCTGGCCGCGGCGGCCAGACTCAACGGGGCCGCGCCGGGCCCGCTGGACGCCGCCCTCGCCGCCGCAGGCCAGCGCGCCGAGGCCTACAGCAACAAGATCACTGTCCAGCTCACCCCCGGCATGCCCGCCCGCGCCGCCCTCCAGGCGGTCCTGCTGCAGCTGCTCGACACCCTGGAGGCCAACGTCCCCGGCACCATCCGGGACATCGACACCGAGTTCCTGCACGATCTGCGCGTCTCGGTCCGGCGCACCCGGTCCGCGCTCAAGCTCGCCGGGGACGTGCTGCCCGCCAGCCTGCCAGCCCGGTTCCGTCCCGCCTTCAAGTGGCTGGGCGACCTGACCACCCCGACCCGTGATCTCGACGTTTACCTGCTGAGCTACGACGAGATGGCCGGGGCTCTGGTGTCCGCGTCGCCGGCCGAGCTCGAGCCCTTCCACGCGCACCTGGCTCGCCAGCGGAACATCGAGCAGCGCTCGCTGGCCCGTGGCTTGCGATCCGCGCGCTTCTCGGCCCTGGCCTGCGAATGGCGCGGCGCGCTCACCGGGCTCGCTGTGCCCCGCGGCGGTGAACGCGCCGCCGACCTGGCCACCAGGCGGCTGCGCCGCGCCCACCGGCGGGTCATCCGCCAGGGCAGGGCGATCCACGCGGGCTCCCCCGCGGAGCAACTGCATAATCTGCGTAAACGGTGCAAGGAACTGCGCTACCTGCTGGAGATCTTCGCCTCACTGTTCGCGCCGCAGGCCTACCAGCGCGCGCTGAAAGACCTCAAGGGGTTGCAGGATTGCCTTGGCGAGTTCCAGGATCGCCAGGTGCAGCAGCAGGAACTGCGGGAGTTCGCCGCCCAGATGATGGCCGGCCGGACCCTGCCCGCCAATCCCGTGCCCGTCACCGCCCTGCTCGCCATGGGCGAACTGGCCGGGGAAATCGGCCGCGCCCAGCGCCAGGCCCGGGGCGAGTTCGCCGAGCGTTTCGGCGAATTCGCCAGCCCGGCCAGCGAGCTCCGGTTCCAGGACCTCATCGGGAGCGCTGGCCCGGCCGACGGTGCGCGCCCGTGAAGATCCTGGCGACGTACAACATCAAGGGCGGCGTGGGGAAGACCTCTACCGCGGTCAATCTCAGCTACCTGGCCGCCCAGGATGGCCTGCGGGTGCTGCTCTGGGACCTCGACCCCCAAGCCGCCGCCAGCTACCTGTTCCGGATCAGGCCCCGGGTCAAGGGTGGCGGCAAGGCGCTGATCAGGGGCAGCCGGGAGATCGACGACTCGATCAAGGGCACCGACTTCGCTGACCTCGATCTCCTGCCCGCCGATTTCACCTACCGGAACCTGGACCTGGTCCTCGGGTCCACCAAGAAGCCGACCCGCCGTATCGCGCGGCTTCTCGCCCCGCTCAGCGACCAGTACGACGTGATCTTCCTCGACTGCCCGCCGGGGATCTCGCTGCTGTCAGAAAGCGTTCTCCAGGCGGCCGACACCCTGCTGATCCCGCTCATCCCGACGGTCTTGTCGCTGCGCACCCTGGATCAGCTGACCGGCTTCCTCGCCGGCTTGGATGGCCAGCAGCCCGCCGTACTGGCGTTCTTCTCCATGATTGACCAGCGCAAGACGCTGCACCGGGAGATCGCCGAGCGGCTGCCGACCGAGCGCGACGACGTGGCGGCAGCCGTCATTCCTGCGCTGTCACAGATCGAGCGGATGTCGGTGGAGCGCGCCCCGGTGCCGGTGTTCGCGCCGCACGGCCGGGCCGCCCAGTCCTACCGGGCGCTGTGGGCGGAAGTGCGGGCCCGCGCGCTCTGAGCGCGGCGGGGCCGCGGCCCTGAGCCCGGTGCGCGTGCCCGCCAGGCCTCCGGTATGGTCCAGGGGATGTCATGCCGGGTCCGCGGGCGTCCTGCCCGGGTTCGCGGGCGTTCACCCCCCTGCTCGCGGGCGCCGTGCCCAGGCCCGCGGGCGCCGCGGCCCGGGATCACTGGGCGTTACTTTCTGTATGTTTGTCGCCGAATACGGGTCACGCCGCCCGCGCCCGGAGCATGCTATTAATTCGGAGCCGCGCAGAGGCCAAAGGGGGGACACATGAGCCGACGCCTCGTCCGGCTGGAAATGCCTGTGTTCCCGGACCGGCGGATGTTCCGGGTGCACGATTCGACCGTGGATCCGGACGCGCCCGGCGGGCCGCTCGCCCCGGTGGGCACGCTCGTGAGCGTGAACCGGGAGCAGCTGTGGGTGGGGAGCCTGCAGGAGCACATCGGCGTCCGGCTCACGATCGAGGAGTGGGACACCGCGCCGCCGACGTTCGGTGACGCCTGGGAAGACGAGGCCAAGGGCACCTTGTACCTGCGCGGCCAGCTCAGCGTGGACATGGGATCGGCGGGCCGCGCGGTCGAGGGCCTGACGCTGGCGGGAGGCGTCGGTGACTACGTTGTCCGCGTCTACGCCCGCAACCGGCGCGAGGTCATGCGGCTGTACGAGGACATGTTCGACCGCCGCGTGGACCCGCTCAGCGACGAGTTCCAGCAGGCCAGGAAGAACCTCGAGGGACTGGAGCAGTACCTGCTGCAGTTCTGGCGCGAGAACTGACGGGCCCGGCGGAAGGCGCGGCGACCACGGGCTTTCAGACCACGGGCTTCAGAGCACGGGCCGGTCAGACCACGGGCCGCTAGGACACTGGGCAAAGCGCCAGGCTACTGGGCGGGTGCGCCCCGCGCTTGCTGATGTGCGGCTGGGCTGGCGGAGATGCCGGCCTGGGTGCTCGGTGCCCGGCTGCCCGTCGTACTCGCCGCCGCCGAGCTGCGGAGGGCGGTGCTCGCGGGCGCCGCGCTCGCGGGCCCGGCGCTGGCCGCCGCGGACGCCTTCGCCTGCCGGGACTGGGCCTGCTCGGACTGGGCCGCGTGTGACGGCGTGGTCATCACCGGCTGCGCGGGGGACGAGCTGGCCTTGCTGCCCGCGTGCCGGTCAGCCGCGGTCCGGAACGGGACCAGGGCGTATACCAGCACCGATGCCATCGCGACGACCACCAGGGTCATCAGCGAGGCCATCAGCCGCAGCCGGCGCATGCGCAAGGCCGCGATCCGGCGGGGCGCGCCGAATGAGGCCATCCTCGTGGCCAGCGCCGGGTCCGCGCTGGCGAGGCCGTGCTCAATCTGATCCAGGATGCGCTGCTCATCCATGGATAGCGCCATAAGGGCTACCTCCACCCGCCGGGCCGGTGGGAACTTTCTCTTACTATCCCCCACCGCAAGATCGTTAGCCGCAGTTCCCGCTGCTGTCACGGCTTTTGCGAACTTGCCGCCCACGGCCAGCTTTGGGGCACTGATCCCCAGCTTCCCGCCCCGCACAGCGAACCGCAATCGACCACGTGCTCGACAACATTTGCCAGTATCGAACAAAAATTCTACAGTGGCGCTCATGCGATGGGATGAACTGCGGATCCACCCGGACACCCCGCCCGCTCCCGGCCCGCCCGGCGCCGGCGGCGGGCCGCAGGCCGGCGGCGGGCCGGGGACCACTGGCCGGCCAGGCGGCCAGCCGGGCACAGCCGCGCCCGCACTGTTCGAGCGGGGCGCCATCACCAGGTCGTTCGATACCCCGGGCTTCCGGGGCATGACGTTCTTCGAGGTGCACGCCCGCAGCGTGATCAACCGGGTGCCCGACTCCTCCCGGGTCCCGTTCCGCTGGACTATTAATCCCTATCGCGGATGTAGCCATTCGTGTGTCTATTGCTTCGCCCGCAACACGCACACCTACCTGGACCTGGACGCCGGGCACGACTTCGACTCGAAGATCGTGGTCAAGGTCAACGCCCCCGCCCGGGTCCGCAAGGAGCTCAGCTCGCCCAGGTGGCAGGGCGAGCACATCGCCATGGGCACCAACGTGGACGTCTACCAGCGGGCCGAGGGCAAGTACCGGCTGATGCCGGGCATCCTGCAGGCCCTGCTGGACGCCCGCAACCCGTACTCGATCCTGACCAAGGGCACGCTGATCCTCCGCGATCTCGACCTGCTGCTCGCCTCCGCTGAGGTCACCGACGTGGGGCTCAGCGTGTCGGTCGGGCTGCACGGACGAGGACCTGTGGCGGACTGTCGAGCCGGGCACGCCCAGCCCCCGGCGGCGGCTGGGCGTGTGCCGCACGCTCAGCGAGAACGGGCTGCGCTGCGGCGTGCTGATGGGCCCGGTCGTGCCGTTCCTGTCCGACTCCCCCGCCCAGCTGGAGTCCACCGTGCGGCAGATCGCCGAGGCGGGCGCCACCCACGTCAGCCCGATCGTGCTGCACCTGCGGCCCGGGGCCCGGGAGTGGTTCCTGGCCTGGCTGGCCGAGCACCATCCCGGCCTGGTCCCGCGCTACCGGGGACTGTACGGCCGCGGGGCCTACGCGCCCAGGGACTACCAGCAGCGGATCGCCGGGCAGGTCAGCGAGCTGGCGGCGCGCTACCAGGTCGGGCGCGGCAGCCCGCCGCCGAACCAGCGCACCTGGCGCCGCGCGGCCGCGGCCGGCCGCCCCCGCCGAGCCCGCGCCAGAACAGCTCACCCTGCTCTGACCAGCCCGCGGCCCGGTCCCGGCTCCCCGGGCGGGCCCCAGGTGCTGCCCGCACTCGGCGGGGGGACTCTGACGTTGACGTCAAGGCGCGGTAGATGTTCTGGTACCGGGTGGCTCAGCAGTAACCCAGGGCTTTCAGCCCGGCGCCGCACCCCCGGATACCCCGGATTACCGCCTTCCGCAAGGAGACTTAATGACCGGTGGCAGGTCCAGCGCAGGCCGCTCCCGCAGCCCCAGATGAGCGGGGCGTCCACTACAAGTGGATCGCGCTGTCGAACACCACGCTCGGAATCTTGATGGTCACGATCAACCAGTCGATCTTGTTGATCTCACTGCCGGCCCTGTTCCGGGGCATCAAGCTGAACCCGCTGGTCCCCTCGAACACCTCGTACTTCCTCTGGGTCTTCATGGGCTTCCTGCTGGTCACGGCGGTGCTGGTGGTCAGCTTCGGCCGGATCGGGGATATCTACGGCCGGGTCAAGATGTACAACCTGGGCTTCGCCGTCTTCACGCTCTTCTCGATCCTGCTGTCGGTGACCTGGCTCACCGGGGTCCCCGGCGCGCTGTGGATCATCATCATGCGGGTCTTCCAGGGGGTCGGCGGCGCGTTCCTGTTCGCCAACTCCACGGCGATCCTGACCGACGCGTTCCCGCAGAACGAGCGGGGCAAGGCGATGGGGATCAACGGCATCGCCGCGGTGAGCGGCTCATTCCTCGGGCTGCTGCTGGGCGGCGTGCTCGCCCCGATCGAGTGGCACCTGGTGTTCCTGGTCTCGGTCCCCTTCGGCCTGTTCGGCACGATCTGGGCCTACCTCATGCTGCGTGACAACGGGATCCGCATCCCGGCCAAGATCGACTGGCTGGGCAACGCCCTGTTCGCGATCGGCCTGATCTCGGTGCTGGTCGGCATCGTGTACTCGCTGCTCCCCTACGGCGGGCACCCCACCGGGTGGAGTAACCCCTATGTGCTGACCGCCATCTTCGGCGGGATCGCGGTGCTGATCCTGTTCGCCTGGGTGGAGACCAAGGTCGAGCAGCCCATGTTCCGGCTGAACCTGTTCAGGATCCGCGCGTTCACCGCCGGGAACATCGCCGGCCTGCTCGGTGCCCTCGGCCGCGGCGGTATCCAGTTCATGCTGATCATCTGGCTGCAGGGCATCTGGCTGCCGCAGCACGGCTACAGCTTCAGCCAGACCCCGCTGTGGGCGGGCATCGCCATGGTCCCGCTGACGATCGGCTTCCTCATCGTCGGGCCGCTGGCCGGCATCCTGTCTGACCGCTTCGGGGCCCGGCTGTTCGCGACGTCCGGCCTGATCGTCTCGGGTATCGCGTTCCTGCTGCTGGAACTGCTGCCGATCAACTTCAGCTACATCTGGTTCGCGCTGCTGATCTTCCTGTTCGCGGTGGGCATGGGCCTGTTCTTCTCGCCCAACCAGGCCGCGGTCATGAACAGCCTGCCGCCCGACCAGCGCGGCGCCGGCGCCGGCATGGTCAACACCTTCCAGAACTCGGCCACCGTGCTGTCCATGGGCCTGTTCTTCACGATCGTCACGCTCGGGCTGGCCGCCAACCTGCCTTCGCACCTGTACAAAGGCCTGGTCAACGCCGGTGTCTCCCCCGCCGCCGCGCATGTGGTCGCGAGCGAGCCGCCGATCGGGAGCCTGTTCTCGGCGTTCCTCGGCTATAACCCCATCAAGGAACTGCTCGGCCCGACCGGCGCCCTGCAGCACCTGAGCCCCGGCCAGCAGGCTTACGTCACCGGCCGCACGTTCTTCCCCAAGCTGATCGAGCAGCCCTTCGCGAGCGGCCTGCACCTGGCGTTCACGTTCGCGGCCATCGTAACGGCCGTGGCCATCATCGCCTCCGCCCTGCGCGGCAAGCGGTACGTGCACGCGACCGAGCCGGCCGCGGACGAACTGGCGGACGGCGCCGCGGAGATCGGCGGGATCACGGGCTTCGTCGAGCCGCTCGCGTCCTCCGACGCTGACATCCCGGTCACCGGCAACGGGCACGGGCAACGGGAACGGGCAGCTGGCCCCGGCCGAGCAAGCCGGGGCCGCCAGCCCGGACCGCGGTTCCGATTCCCCGGGAAGCAGCTGAGCGGGGTGGGCATGACGGCGCACCGCGCCGCAGGCACCGCACCCGCCGCCGGGCCGGCCCTGGCGGCGGGTGAGCCCCTCCTCGGCATCGGTGCCGCCGCGGCCCGCGCCGGCGTGTCCGAGCGGGCGCTGCGCTACTACCAGCAGCTGGGCCTGCTCGTCCCGGCCTGCACCACCCCCGGCGGGCTGCGCCGGTACTCCGGGGAGGACCTGGCCCGGGTGGCGCGCATCCGCGAGCTGCAGACCCTGCTCGGCCTCAACCTGGACGAGATCGCCGTGGTCCTGCGCAACGAGGACCGGCTGGCGGAAATCCGCCTCAGTTATCACGATGAGCGCACCAGCGACGACGAACGCCGCCGGCTGACCCGAGAGTGCCTGAGCCTGCAGGAGAGCCTGCGGGACACCGTCGAGGCCAAGCGGGCCGCGCTGCAGGGCTTCCTGGCCGACCTGGACACCCGCATCCAGAAGTGCCGCGACCTGCTGGCCGGCTACGACGCCGCGAGCACGGCGGCCGGCCCGGCCGGACCCGCGTGAGCCCGCCTCACCCGCCGGCAGCAGCCCGCAGCACGGGCCCGGCGGCGGATAAATCTCCGCAACGAGAACCGTCCGCCGCGAACCATCCGGCACACCAGCGAGACTGCGCTGCCGGTGAGCCACTGACGCGGCCGGGCTAGGACGCCTGCTGGCGGGCCAGCAGCTGGCGCCAGCCTTCCGGGGCCAGCGCATAGTTGCGCACGCTGCCGCCGACGAACCAGTGCCAGCTGGCGGGCCGGGCCAGGGTCGCCACGCCGGCCAGGGCCAGCGGGGTGACGGCCCGCAGGTCGCCGCGGAGCGGGGTCAGCTCCTCGGCACTGTCCCGGTACGCCCCGCGGTGGCGGGCCGCGGCGAGCAGTTCCGCGAGGACCGGCCCCCGCCGCCCGGTCCGCTGGGCCGCGCCGAGGACGGCGATCAGCAGCTGGTGAGTCGCCACGCCCGCGCGGCCGGGCGGCTGGGCCGGCGGGGTGCTCCCCGCCGCCAGGCCGAGCATGGGCGTGACCAGGTCAACCCCGGCCCGGAACGCGTTGCCCGGCTCGACCAGGCGCGGGTTGATGTCGATGTAGCGCGGGCCGTCCCCGGTGAGGATCGCGTCCGCCGACAGCGCGCCGTGCCACTGCAGCAGCCGGCCGAGCCGCTCCAGATGCCCGCGGACCGCCGGCAGGTCCACGCTGCGCTTGTGGCTGGCTCCGCCGCTCGCTCCCTCCGCCACCCGCAGGCAGGTATGCGAGGCGACGAGTTCCCCGGCCGCGAACACGGCCTGCGCCATGACCAGCGGCCCGTCCGCCGGCAGCTGGGCCAGGACGCCACCGTCGCCGAACGCGCCGGCGGCCCCGGCCGCGGCCGCGAACGCGGCGAGCTGCTGGCCCCCGGTGAACCGCCGCACCCCGGTGGACGCGGTCGCGACCGGCAGCTTCATGAAGACGGGGAACCGGTCCCAGCCGGTGACCTCCTGCGGGGTGGCCAGGACGGCCGCTTCCGGCTGCGGGAGCCCGGCGGCCGCGAGAGTCCCGTGTGCGGAGATCTTGTCCTGGACCCGGGCCAGCGCGGCGAACGGCGGGACCGCGGTGCGCACCCCGGCGCCGCGGAGCAGGGCGGGGCAGGCGGACAGCACGGCCACCTGCTCCTGGGTGGGGAACAGCAGGTCCGCCGCCGCCTCCTGGTAGATCCGCAGCGCGGCCTCCAGCCAGCGCAGCGGATCGGCGCCGTAGGCGGGTACCCGCCAGACGCGGTGCACCCGGCGGGTGAAACGGGCCAGGCACAGGGGATCGGGTGAGAGCACGTCGACGCGGTGGCCGGCGTCGGCCAGCTGGGTGACGGCCTGCCGGGCGGTGAGCCCGGATCCGTCGCTGAGGAGGACGCGCACGCGGAAACCCTACTGCCGTACCTGTCTCCCCGGTTTTCCGGGAATCTGCTCGTCGGCCTGGGCGAGGTCATCACGCTGGCCGGCCATGACGCCTCCTACCGGTACGCCAGGCCTGCCCGGGCGTTCGGCCTGCCCGGCCACCCGTGCCGTCGAAGGCCGAGGACGTAGGGCTGCCGGATAGATAGAGGTCTAGTCCGGTAGCCGTCACGCCGATAACGGCTGTGCTCTTATCCGCTCTATCTTTCGGTGCACCGCATCCGGGCTGCTACCGTGCTGCCGGTGATTCCGGGCCCAGCCAATTCGCCGGGCATGCATAAGCGGTTTTAACGCCGCCTGCGTCAAAGGCTGCGCAAATGCGCTAAGCACTTGAGAAAGGATTCAGCGGTGATGCCGAGCAGATTTCCCCTCATACCGGTGGCAGCCAGCGTGGCCGCGATGCTCATGGCCGCCGGACTGGCCGGCGCGCAGCCCGCCACGGCCGCCGCAGCGTCCCCGGTCTTCGTGCCGTGCAGCCCGGCCGCCCTGGCCAGCGCCATGACCGGCGCGGCGAGCGGCGAGACGATCCGCCTGGCCGCCGGCTGCGACTACGTCCTGGCCGCCGCGCTGCCCCCGGTCAGCGCCAGCCTCACCATCGAAGGCCGCGGCGCCACCCTCGAACGCAGCACCGCCACGGGCACACCCGGTTTCAGCCTGCTGGACATAAGCACCGGCACTGCCGACCTGTCGGTCTCTGACCTGACCTTCCGCAACGGCGACGGCGGCGCTATCAGCATCCCGGGGTATGAACTACTGAGCAACGACGTCGCCGTGACCCGCAGCACCTTCACGGGCAACAGCGGTGGCGCCATCAATCTGGGGGGTGTCCTCCCCCCGGTCACCGCCCAGGCGGCCGCCACAATCACCGGGTCCGTCTTCACGGGCAACACCGGCGGGGCCATCAACGACCATGGGATCCCGCTGACGGTGACCCGCAGTACCTTTACCGGCAACAGCAGCGGCATTACTCACCTGGGCCAGCACACCGGCGGCGGCATCAACGCAGAAATGGGGGAACTCAGCCCCCACCGCGAGGTAGGGACGGTCGCCGTTACTGGCAGCACTTTTACGCGGAATACCGGCGGCGGCATATCTTGTAGCTACGCGGCCCCGTCTTGTGATCTGTCGGTGACCCGCAGCGTTTTCACCGGGAACACCGGCAGCGGGATCAGCATCGCCTCCGACGACGCATCAGTTTCGGTGACCCATACTGACTTCAGATGCAACACTGGCGGCGCCGGGGCCGGCATCGATCTTGGCAGCGAGGATAGCGGGGACCTGACCGCCACCGAGGATGTCTTCGCAGGCAACACGGCCACCGGAAGCGGCGGTGGCATCTACGACCTCGAAAACGGGACACTAACCGGGGACACCTTTACCGGCAACAGTGCCACTAGCGGGGGCGCCGTGCTGGACGAATGGCACATGGGAGTGAGCGATACTGTTTTCCGCGGGAACAAGGCCAGTGCAGATGGCGGGGCCATCTACCAAGAGAACCTCTTCGGGAACGGGACTCTGGGCATCAGCGGCGGCCGGATCACCGGCAACACCGCCGGCGGGGACGGCGGCGGGATCTACAACGCCGGCCCCATCAACCCCGCCGGCGGTTCTGCCGATGTCTCTCCAACCACCACGGTCAGGAACAACCAGCCCGACAACTGCGCGCCGGCCGGCACGGTCGGGGGCTGCACCGGCTGAGCACTGCGCCACGAGTGACGGACGCGCCGCCCGCCCCTCCCGCTGCCTGGGCTTCGGGTCATGAGGCCGGAGATGATTGCCGAAGCGTTCGGGGCTGAGTCGGGCAGGCTTCCGGAGGTCGTCGCCGGCCTCGATGACGCCGCCTTCGCCCGCCCCACCCGGTGTGACCCGTGGACGGTGGCGGAGCTGGTGTACCACATGGGGACAGGGATGCGGCGGCTGCCCGCCATGCTCGCCGCGCCCGAACCGTCCGGAGCGGCCCTGGTCTCCGCGGCGGCGTATTACCGGCCCGATCAGCGGTTCTCCGCGCGCCACGAACGCCGGCCGGATCGAGTCCGCGCGGCAGGGCGCGGCGGGCCTGGCCGGCGCGGCGGCACGGGCACGTGACGTCAGCGAGGCCCGGCAGCTAGCGCTGGTGGCGCTGCGGGACGCGCCGCCGGGACGGGTGGTGCGGACCCGCCACGGGGACCTGATGCTGCTGGCCGAGTTCCTGCGCACCCGGGTCCTGGAGCTCACCGTGCACGGCCTGGACCTGGCCGCGGCGCTGGACCGCGAGCCCTGGATGACCGCCCCCGGGGCCGGCGTCACGGAGGATCTTCTGCTGCCCTCCGCGGCCGCTGCCAGGCTGCGCGGCGAAACCGGCTGGGACCAGGTCACCCTGATCGCCGCGCTCACCGGCCGCCACCCGGTGACGCCCGCGGAAACCCGGCTCATCCAGGCCTGCGGCGCCGGGCGGCTCGCCCTCGGCTGACCTGCGGCGCTGCCGGCTGGCCCTACAGGGAGGGACGGAGATGGGATCGCTGCCCGTCGTGGTCCAGGATGCACAAGACCTCCGCCGGGCCGCCGCGGGCGCCGAACGCGTGCGGGATCATCGTGGAAAACTCGGCGGCCTGGCCGGCCTCGACCACGATGGTCCGCTCCCCCAGCACCAGCACGATGGTCCCGGACAGGACCGTGAACCAGTCCTTGCCGGGATGGACACGCAGCTCCTCCGTCCCGCCCCCGGGCTCCGGCCTGGTGATCCGCATCTTGGCCACCGTGACGCCGAGCGGCCCGGCCTCCCGGCTCAGCACCCAGGTGGTCATCCCCCGCACCACGTCGCGCTGCGGCCTGATCACCACGTCCTCGTCGTCGGCGGACTCCACCAGCTGGTCCAGCGTGGTGCCCAGGGCCCGGGCGATGGGGACCAGCTGGTCGAGCGCGATCCGCCGGTGGCCCGTCTCGATCCGGCTCAGGGTGGACGGGCTCAAGTAGCAGCGGGCGGCCAGGTCGTCCAGGGACCAGCCCCGTGCCGCACGCAGACCCCGGATGCGCTGGCGGATCAGGCCGTCGAGATCGGCGTCTTGCGTCATAGGCAAGACCCTATGTCAATGACGCAATATCCCCGTACGGTGGGCCCATGACCACTCATCACCATGATGACCATCACCCGGGCCACCACCACCCCGGCGGCGGGAACGGCGACGAGGAGATGGCCGAGCTCCTGGACCTCGACGCCGAGGTACTGCATGCCTACCTGTCCGACGTGATCGGCTGGGTCGGCGGGCTGGCGGGCGGCCATCCCAGCCGGATCGCCGACCTGGGGGCCGGGACGGGGACGGGCACCTTCGCCCTGCTCCGGCACTTCGGGAAGGCACACGTCGTCGCCGTGGACGTGTCGGCGGCCATGCTGGAGCGCCTCCAGGTCAAGGCCCGCGAGCTCGGCGTGGCCGACCGGGTCCAGGCCGTCCAGGCCGACCTGGACGCGGGATGGCCCGGCATCGGGCCCCTGGACCTGGTCTGGGCGTCCAGCTCGGTGCACCACCTGGCCGACCCCGGCCGCGTCCTGGCCGAGGTATTCGCCGCGCTCGAGCCCGGCGGCCTGCTGGCCGTGGCCGAGATGGGCGCCTTCCCCCGCTTCCTGCCCGACGACCCGGGCCTCGGCCACCCCGGGCTCGAGGAGCGCTGCCAGGCCGCGCGGGCTGGGAAGGCCGCCAGCGAGATGCCGTATCTGGGCGCCGACTGGGGTCCCCATCTGACCGCGGCCGGCTTCACGCTCGAGGCCGAGCGCACCTTCGCCATCGACCTGGAGCCCCCGCTGCCCGCCGCGGCCAGGCGTTACGCCCAGGCCTCGCTGCGGCGGCTGCGCCACGGCCTGGAGGACCAGCTCAGCGGCGAGGACCTGGCCGCGCTCGACGCGCTGACCGACGGTGACGGGCCCGGCAGCGTCCTGCGGCGCGGCGACCTCACCGTCCGCAGCACGCGGACGGTCTGGGCCGCCCGGCGCTAGCCGGGGGCAGGGGTCAGTTTCCTAAGAGCCAGCCGTTCGCGCTGGCCAGACGGACGGCCTCGGCACGGGTACGGGCGCCGGTCTTGCCGATCGCGGCCGACAGATGGTTGCGCACCGTCCCCTCGGACAGGTGCAGCGCCGCGGCGATGTCCGCGACAGTCCCGCCGTCCCGGGCCGTGCGCAGCACGTCGGTCTCCCTCGGGGTGAGCGGGCTGTCCCCCGCGGCGAGCGTCTCCGCGGCCAGGCTGGGATCGACCACCCGGAGGCCGGAGGCGACCCGGCGCACCGCGTCGGCCAGCTGCCGGGCCGGGGTGTCCTTGACCACGAACCCGCTGGCGCCGGCGGCCATCGCGCGGCGCAGGTAGCCGGGCCGGCCGAATGTGGTCACGACCAGCACCCGGCACGCCGGCAGCGCCTTGCGGAGTTCCTGGGTGGCGCTGATGCCGTCCAGGCCGGGCATCTCGACGTCCAGCAGGGCCACGTCCGGGCGGACGCGGCGCGCCTCGGGGACGACCTCGTCACCGCGGCCGACCTCGGCCACCACTTCCAGGTCAGGCTCCAGGGCGAGCAGGGCCGCCAGCGCACCCCGGACGAGGGCCTGGTCGTCAGCGAGCAGGAGGCGGATAGACGTGCTCACGTGGCGATCATGGCACGCGGACCCGCAGCGCGAAGCCGCTCGTGGCGGAGCGTCCCACGCTGACCGTGGCCCCGGCCAGGGCCGCCCGTTCCCGCAGCCCGGCCAGGCCATGCCCGCTGGCCGGCCCGCACCCGCTGGCCAGGGTCTCCAGGCGGTCCGCCGGCCAGACGTCGTACCCGCCGGCCCGGCCCGCCGTCCCGCCGGACGGCGCAGGGGGCCCGCAGCCGTCGTCGCTGATCTCGATCTGGCTGGCGGTGACGCGGATGCGGCAGCGGGTGGCCCCGCTGTGCCGCACCACGTTGGTGACGCCTTCGCGCACCGCCCAGCCGAACAGCTCCTGCCGCGGCTGGGGGATGCCGCAGACGCCCTGGTCGGGCAGGTCCGCCTCGATGCCCGCGGCGGCCAGCGCCGTCCGGGCACTGGCCAGCTCGCTGGCCAGGGTCACCTCGCGGTAGCCGGCCGCGGCGGCCCGGACATCCGCCAGCGCCTGCCGGGCGATCCGCTCCACGTCCGCGATCTCGGTCTCGGCCCGCTGTGGATCCAGGCTCGTGAGCCGGCCGGCCAGTTCCGCCTTGACCGCCACGACCGTCAGCGAGTGACCGAGGATGTCGTGCAGATCGCGGGCGAACTTATGGCGCTGCTCGGCCAGGGCGAGCCGGGTGATCTCGTTCCGGGCCTCGACCAGCTGGGCGTTGCGCTGGACGACGTGGCTCACGCCCCACGCGGCCAGGGCGGAAATGAGGATCTGGAAGGCCATCGTCCCGTCAACCGTCCAGCCGCACGCCCACGGGACGATCAGCGAGACCGCGACGAGAACGCTCACCGCGGCCCAGCCCACGCGGGTGGGCAGCACGAATACCGCCATCACGCCCACGTAGATCAGCAGGCTGCCGGCTGACGGGCCGAGCAGCGCATACGCCAGCCCCACCAGCACGGCCTCGGCGGCCAGCACGGCCACGCCGATCCGGCGGGACATCCGCCGGTTCCGGAAGTCCCGCAGATAACGGGCGGCGGCGAACGTCACGATGAACAAGGCCCCGAACGCGATCAGGTCGGCCAGCCCAAGGTAGCGGCGGGCCAGGTCCGGGTCTGACCAGAGCTTCCCGGCCGGCTGGGCCAGGTAGACCAGCCAGATGGCCGCGAACAGCCAGCCCGCCCGGCTCCACCGGCTGCGCGGGGGAATGAGCTCCGCCGAGACGGGCGGCTGCCCGCCATCCGGGGTGGGGTCATCCGGGCCCGGGGCGGCCCCGGTGGCACTGGTGGCACTGTGGCACTGGTCCCGGCGGCACGGGCCACGGCAGCACGGGCCAGGCCGGCGGTTACGAGGCCGGGCCAGTCGCTCTGCCGGGCTGGCGCTCGGGTCATGAGGCCGGCCCGCCGGGCACGGGGCCAGCGAGAGCAGTCGGTCTGATCCTCCGGGCCGGCCGGGACTGGGGGAACCGCATACCCCGAGTCTGCTTGATGATCGGGCCCGGGGCCACTCTCCCGGTCCAGCACCGGGGTCAGCGCCGGGGCCGGGGCCGCCGGGTCCACCTGCGGGCCGGGATGAGGCCAGGTGTCCTCCATGATCTGATCGTGCCATCCGGGAAGCGGGCGGCATGATGCCGCACGTCATGGCCGGGCCATGACATCTGTCATGGCCGGCGGCCTGGTCAGGGCGCGACCGGCAGCCCCGCCTTGGCCCACGCCTGGAACCCGCCGATCAGGTCGGTTGCCGCGGACAGCCCGAGATCCTGCAGCGACGCGGCGGCCAGGCTCGATGTGTAGCCTGCCGAGCACATCACGATGACGCGCAGGTCATACGACCCCGCCTCAGGCAGCCTGGCCTCCGACGCCGGGTCGAGCCGCCACTCCAGGACGTTGCGCTCGATCACGAGGGCACCCGGTACCTCTCCCTCGGCGTCGCGCTGAGCCTGCGGGCGGATGTCCACCAGCAACGCCCCGTCCTGCACGGCCGCGCACGCCTGGGCGGGTTCCAGCCGGTCCAGGCGGCTCCGGGCCTGCTCGAGCACCTCGCTGATCGACCGGGCTCCCGGCGGTGGCATGCGCGTCACCAGCGCTCGCCCGCGCTCTCCACGTTGGCCAGCACCAGGCCGCGCCCGGTCAGTTCATAACGGCGCATCCCGGCCAGCGGGGGCGAGTACGCATGGATGCTGACCGCGGGCGCGGCGGTCTCGTTCACGACCTCGTGCACGTGACGCGGCCCGAACGAGCGCACCCGGCCGGCCGCGTACGCCACCTCGACCGGTGCGGCGCGGCCCGCCGCGGGCGTCCGTTCCTGCAGTTCGCCCTGGACCACGGTGAACGCGCCCGACGAGCCGCAATGATCATGGAATCCGGTACGCTGTCCCGGCAGCCAGCTGAGCAGCCAGACCTCGTGGTTCTCGCCGCGCTCCAGCCGGAGGTACCAGCGCTCACCCTCGGTGTATCGGACCAGGCCAGCCCACTTCCCCGTCGAAGCGGCCAGGCGCACGAGATGAGCAAGCCGGGCCCCGCGCAGCTGCTGGCGGACGTCAGTGTTCGCGAGAAGCATCCTAGTTATCCGATCGTTACGATAGGAATAATGTGGCTCTGAGGGTAGCACGCCCTGGCTGCCGGGTCTGCGGGTACACGCCATGCCGGTACGCCGCCCGCCGGAACGCGGGTATTTGCCCCGGGACGCGGCCCCCTGCAAGACTTGGCGGATAACGGGCGCCGGGGGACGCCTGCGCGGCCCATGGCTGCGCTCCGGGGTTCTCGGGTGGCTGGCTGGGCGGGCGGATGCCCGCCCGCGGCACATGTCGCGATATGACTTGACAGTTCCGGCGAACGCGATACATCGTGTATCACGGTACGCACCGGGCGGCCGGGGGCCGCGTCCCAGGGGAGGAACCGTGACCACTGAACCAGCCCGCACGGGGGCATCCGGCGCCGGTCACCGCTGGGCACATCGCCTCGCGGCCCTGCCCAGCGGGCGCCGTACCAAGTGGGCCGTGCTGGTCTTCTGGGTGATCGTGATCGCGCTGACCGGGTCCCTGGCCGGGAAGCTGATGGGTGTCGAGAAGAACGACGCCTCCGCCTACCTGCCGGCGTCGGCGGAGTTGACCCAGGCGCTCACACTGCAGGACCACTTCACCTCGAAGAACCTGAATCCGGCGGTCGTGATTTACGTGCGGCCCTCCGGGCTGACTCCCGCCGACCTGGCCAAGATCGCCGCCGACGCGAAGCAGTTCGCCACGCTGAAGGACGCCGGGAAGGTCATCGGCCCGATCCCGTCCCGGGACCGCCAGGCGGCCGATGTCCTGATCGAGGCCCATCTGGGCTTCAACAGCGGGATCACCAACTTCGTCAACCGCGTGCACAGCATCGCGTCGTCGGGTGATCCGGGGCTGCACGCCTACGTGACCGGCCCCGCCGCCAGCGCGGCCGACTCGGTCAAGATCTTCAAGGGCATCGATTCGACCCTGCTCTACGCCACCCTCGGGGTGGTCATCGTGCTGCTGCTGCTGACCTACCGCAGTCCGATCCTCTGGCTGCTGCCCATCCTGTCCGCGGGCGTCTCGCTGATCGTCGCCGAGGCCGTGGTCTACCTGCTCGTCGTGCATGAGGGCCTGGTCGTCAACGGCCAGACCGCGGGCATCCTGGTGGTGCTGGTCCTGGGTGCCTCGACTGACTACGCGCTGCTGCTGGTCGCCCGGTACCGCGAGGAACTGCGTCGTCACGAGGACCGGCATGAGGCCATGGCCGTGGCCCTGCGGCGGGCCGGGCCCGCCATCTTCGCCAGCGGGCTGACCGTGATCGCCGCGATGCTCTGTCTCCTGGTGGCGGACTCGGCCGACATCTCCGGCCTGGGCCCGGTCGCCGCCATCGGCATCGCGGTGGGGCTGCTGTCCATGATCACGCTGCTGCCCGCTCTTCTGGTGATCACGGGCCGGTGGGTGTTCTGGCCGCTCAAGCCCCGGTACGGCTCGGTGGATCCCACATCGCGGGGGCCATGGGCCCGCATTGGCGTCCGGATCGCGCGCCACCCCCGGCGGGTCTGGATCGTCACCGCCCTGCTCCTCGCCGTGGCCTGGCTCGGCCTGATCGGCTTCCGGTTCGGCGCGCTCACCCAGGCCCAGTCCTACCGGGGCACGCCCAGCGCAGTCGCGGGCGAGCGGGTCCTGGCCCAGCACTTCCCGGCGGGCGCGGGGGAACCGGTCTACGTGATCGGCAAGGCCCAGGACGCCGCGCCGCTGGGCGCCGCGCTGGCCCGCACCCGGGGCATCGCCGCGGTCAACCCGCCGCAGGTGAAGGACGGGCTGGTGCTGCTGCAGGGCACGCTGGCCGTGCCGCCGGACAGCCAGGCGGCGTATGCGGTGGTCAGCCGGGTGCGGGCGGCGGTGCACGCGGTTCCCGGCGCGGATGCCAAGGTCGGCGGGGCCACCGCCATCAACGCCGACGTGCAGCACTACGCGATCCGGGACCGGAACATCATCATCCCGCTGGTCCTCCTCGTCGTGCTGATCATCCTGGCCCTGCTGCTGCGGGCGGTAGTCGCGCCGCTGGTCCTCATCGCTACTGTCGTCCTGTCCTTCGGCGCCGCGCTCGGCTTGTCCGCGCTCGCGTTCCGGCACATCTTCGGGTTCGCCGGGGCGGACAACTCCATGCCGTTGTTCGCCTTCGTGTTCCTGGTGGCCCTCGGCATCGACTACAACATTTTCCTGATGACCCGGGTGCGGGAGGAATCGCTCAAGTCCGGGACGCACCGCGGGATGCTGGCGGGCCTGGCGGCCACCGGCGGCGTGATCACCGCGGCCGGCCTGGTGCTGGCGGGCACGTTCGCCACGCTGGCCACGCTGCCCCTGGTCATCCTCACCGAGATCGGGTTCACGGTCGCGCTCGGGGTGCTGATCGACACGCTGGTGGTGCGGTCGGTGCTGGTGACCGCGCTGACCCTGGACGTCGGCCGGCACATGTGGTGGCCCAGCCCCCTGGCTGCCCGGCGGGACGACGACATCGCGGCCACCCCGCCTGGCGAGCTGACCCGCGCCCGGTGACCGGGGCTGTGCGCCGAGTGACCAGCCCCCGCCCGCGGGGCGGGAGCGTGATCCCCGCGGGCGGGGCGGGTCTTGCTGGCACGTACAGTTAGCTGCCGTGGGATCAGGTTCAGGCCGCGCAGGCTTTCCGGAGCCAGACGGGCTCGTGGTCCGCACCGTCCCCGTCGCCGATCCTGGTGACCTGGTCAGCCAGCTTCCCGGGCCCGGGGCGCTGGCCTGGATCCGGCGCGGCGAGGGCCTCGCGGGCTGGGGTGAAGTGGCCCGGGTCACGGTGCCGGCCGGCCAGGACCGCTTTACCGCGGCCGACAAGTGGCTGCGGGCCCTGCTGGACGGCGCGCAGGTCGAGGACCGTGTGGGCGAGCCCGGCTGCGGCCCGGTGGCCTTCGGCAGCTTCACCTTCGATCCGACCTCCGAGGGATCCGTCCTCATCGTGCCCCAGGTGGTGCTGGGCCGGCGCGCTGGCCAGGCGTGGCTCACCTCGATCACCGGCCAGCCGCCCGCCCTGCCCGCGCCGCCAGGACTGCCAGGCGGGCCGCGGCTGCCCCGGCCCGTGGCGCCCCCTGGCCTGATCCGCTGGCACGACGGCAGCCTGACCGCGCCGCAATGGGAGCGGGCGGTCGCGACGGCGGTGCAGCGGATCAGGGCGGGCCGGCTGCAGAAGGTCGTGCTGGCCCGTGATCTGTACGCGTCGGCCGCGGACCTGATCGATGAGCGGCTGCTCCTGGAGCGGCTGGCCGCCCGCTATCCCGACTGCTACACGTTCGCGTGCGGAGGGCTGGTCGGGGCGACCCCGGAACTGCTGATCAAGCGGCAGGGCGGGCAGATCAGCTCGCTCGTGCTGGCGGGCACGGCACCCCGGGACGATGACCCGCGCCGCGACGCCGCGCTCGGCGCCGCGCTGCTCGCCTCAGCCAAGGACACCGAGGAGCACGGGTACGCGGCGGCGGGGGTGCGGCAGTCGCTGGCCCCGCTGTGCGGCCAGCTGACGGTGGCCCCGCGGCCCGAACTGCTCCGGCTGGCCAACGTGCAGCACCTCGCCACCGCGATCAGCGGCCGGCTGGCGGTGCGGGCCGACGGCACGAGCCCGTCGGTACTCGCGCTCGCCGACGCCCTGCACCCCACCGCGGCGGTGTGCGGCACCCCGGCCGAGACCGCGATGGAGCTGATCCGGGAGCTTGAGGGCATGGACCGGGGCCGTTACGCCGGGCCGGTCGGCTGGGTGGACAGCGCGGGGAACGGGGAATGGTGCATCGCGCTGCGCTGCGCCGAGGTAGACGGGACCCGGGCCCGGCTGTTCGCGGGCGGCGGCATCGTGGCCGACTCCGATCCTGCTTCCGAGCTCGCCGAGGCGCAGGCCAAGTTCCGCCCCATGCAGTCCGCCCTCGAAGGCTGACCGCGCCGCCCGGGCGGTAGCTAGGGCCCAAGCCACCACCCGGCGTAGTGGCAACGCCCGGCTGCACGCCGGCCCCCCGCCAGTGGCGGGGGGGCCGGCGTGGAGACGGGCCCCGGCGAAGCCGGGCGCACGGCCGATATCGCCCGTAGGCGATTGAGGCCAGCTAGTTCAGTGCAGGCGGACCCGGGGGTCCAGCACGGCGTAGAACGCGTCCACGACGATGTTCGCCACCACCACGGCGGCAGAGGCCAGGATCACCACGCCGATGATCACCGGCAGGTCCTGCTGTTCGATGGACGCCACCGCGGTGTACCCGAGGCCCGGCATCGAGAAGACGACCTCGGTGATGACCGCGCCGCCGAGCAGGATGCCCACGTCGAGGCCGAACTGGGTGACGATCGGGGTGAGCGCCGCCCGCAGCGAGTGCCGGAAGATCACCCGCCGCTCGGACAGGCCCTTGGCCCGGGCGGTGCGGATGTAGTCCTCGTTCATCACGTCCAGCATCGAGCCGCGGGTCAGCCGGGTGTAGGTCGCGGCCGAGACCAGGGCCAGGGTGAACCAGGGCAGGATCAGCGAGCGGAACCAGCCGGTGGGGCTCTGGGTGAACGGGATGTAGGTGGCCGGGAACGCGTGGATGCCGTGGATGGTGAGCTCGTAGTAGAACACCAGGAGGAGCAGCAGTCCCAGCACGAACGTCGGCATCGAGTAGAAGAACAGGGCCACGCCGGTGACGACGCGGTCCGCGACCGACCGCGACCTGACCGCGGAGAGCACGCCGCTCAGCACGCCCAGCACGACCCAGATGATGGCGGCCCCGATGACCAGGGACAGCGTGATCGGGAACGCGGCCTTCAGCACCGAGTTCACCGACTGGCCGTGGTAGAAGGAGTAACCCAGGTTGCCGTGCAGCAGCAGCCAGACGAAGTGCCAGTACTGCTCGTAGATGGGCTTGTTGAGCTGCAGCCGCTTGGTCACCTCGGCGATGACCTGCGGGGTGGCGTCCTTGCCGGCCAGGACCCGGGGCACCTGCTTCGCGCCCGGGCCGATGAAGAAGATCGCGAAGACGCCGACGGTGATGAGCCAGAGCACGATGATGCCCTGGAGGATGCGGCGGAGAAGAAAGCGGGCCACGGTGGACTCCCTAGACGAACAGCTGGCCGCCGCGCGGGTCGAATGCGTCCCGCACGCCATCACCAAAGATGTTGAACGCGAGTGTCGTGATCAGCAGCGCCAGGCTGGGGAACACGAGGTACCACCACGCCCCGTACTCGAAGACGCTCTGCGAGTCAGCGATCATCGACCCCCAGTCCGGGGTGGGCGGTGGGATGCCCACGCCCAGGAAGGACAGCGACGCCTCGGCCACGATTGACACCGGGATCAGCAGGCTCGTGTAGACGATGATGGGGGCGATCACGTTGGGCAGGATGTCGATGAACATGATCCGCCAGGGCCCCGCACCCAGCGACCGGGCGGCCTCGACGTACTCCTTCTCCCGGATCGACAGCACCTGGCCGCGGATGATCCGGCCGACGGACGCCCAGCCCAGGAAGCCGATGACGATGAGCAGGACGACCAGCCCGGGGCCGATGACCGTGACCAGGGAGATGGCCAGCAGCAGGAACGGGATGGCGAGCAGCCAGTCCATGAGCCGGGCCAGCAGCGTGTCGGTGAGGCCGCCGAAGTACCCGGCGGCCAGGCCGACGATAGCGCCGGTTCCGACGGAGATCACCGAGGCCAGCACGCCGACGATGAGCGAGATCCGGGCGCCGTAGGCGATCCGGACCATGATGTCCCGGCCCAGCGTGTCGGTGCCCATCCAGAAGTGGCTGGACGGGCCGAGCGGCTGGCCGCTCGCGGTGAGCCCGACCGGGGCGTAGAACTGCTCGTTGGGCCCGTGGCCAACGAGCGCGGAGATGACCGGGGCGAAGATGGCTATCAGGATGATGAAGCCGATCACGCCGAGGGAGATCATCGACGCCTTGTCATGCACCAGCCGGTGCGTGGCCAGCTTCCAGGGGCTGCGGCCCTCGATCCTCTTCGCGGCGCCTTCGACCTCGGTGCCGGGTGCGGGCACCGCTCCCGGGACGGCCTGCTCGGAAGCTTGCGGAATGTTCAAAGCCATGATGTCACTTCCCTGGGTGCAGGCTCAGGCGCTGCCGAGCAGCCCGGACTCGATCACGCGGTCGTCGGCGGAGATGGTCGGCCGGGACTTGGAGATATCCTCCCCGTCCTCGACCGGGAAGTGGCACGCGGCCAGGTGGTCCGCCTCGTCGCCGAGGCGCGGCTGCAGCACGGGATCTTTCTCCACGCACGTCGGGGCGGCCTTCGGGCACCGCGGGTGGAACCGGCAGCCCGAGGGCGGGCTGATCGGTGAGGGCACGTCCCCGGCCAGGATGATCCGCTCCCGCTGGCCGGCCTTGTCCGGGTCCGGGACGGGAACGGCCGACAGCAGCGCGTCAGTGTAGGGGTGCCGCGGGCGGGCCCAGAGTTCATCCACCGGCGCGAGCTCGGTCACCTCGCCCAGGTACATGACGGCCACGGTGTTGCTCACGTGCCGCACCACGGACAGGTCGTGGGCGATGAAGATGTAGGTCAGGCCCAGCTCTTGCTGCAGGTCAGCCAGCAGGTTGATGATCTGCGCCTGGATCGACACGTCGAGCGCGGACACCGGCTCGTCGCAGACGATGAGCTTGGGCCGGAAGGCGAGCGCCCGTGCGACCCCGATGCGCTGGCGCTGCCCGCCGGAGAATTCGGCCGGGAACCGGTTGAAGTGCTCCGGGTTCAGCCCGACCAGCTCCATGACGTCCTGGACCTTGCGCTTGCGTTCCTGGCCGGTGGCCGTCTTGTGGATCGCGAACGGGTCCCCGATGATCGACCCGACCCGGCGCCGGGGGTTCAGTGACCCGTACGGGTCCTGGAAGATCATCTGCATCTCGCGCCGGTATGGCCGCATCTGCCGTGGCTTGAGCTTGCTGATGTCGTGCCCGTCGAACGTGATCCGGCCTGAGGTGAGCTCGTACAGCCGCAGCACGCAGCGGGCCAGCGTCGACTTGCCGCAGCCGGTCTCGCCGACCAGGCCGAGGGTCTGGCCGCGCCGCACCTCCAGGCTGACCCCGTCCACCGCGTGCACGTACTCCCGGTCGCGCCGGAAGAGTGCCGAGGACTGCACGGGAAAGTACTTGACCAGGTTCTCGATCCGCAGCAGGACATCGTCTCCTGCCGCGGGCTCCGGCGCCGTGGCCGTGGTCTCCGCGTTCATCACACCGTCTCCCTACGCTTCAGCCTGTGCCGGCAGTGGCTCGCCCGTGACCTTGCGCCGTACCTCGTTGCGCGCCGCCACGTCGTGCGGCAGCCAGCACGCCGACAGGTGGGTCGCATCATTCCCCACCGCGGCCAGGGCGGCGTCTCGGCCCGGCACCGGTCCATCACGTAGTCGCAGCGGGGGGCGAATGGGCAGCCGGGCGGGAGGCTGATCAGGCTGGGCGGCTGGCCGTGGATGGGCCGGAGCCGCTCGCGCTCACCACCGTAGGCCGGCAGGGACAGCAGCAGCCCCTCGGTGTAAGGGTGGTGGTGGGCGAAGAAAGTGGTGCGCAGGTCGGCCTTTTCCATGACCGCCCCGGCGTACATCACCTGCACGTTGTCGGCCACGTCAGCGACGACGCCCAGGTCGTGGGTGATGAGGATGACCGCGGTGCCGAACTCTTCCTGCAAGGTCTTGATGACCGCCAGCACCTGGGCCTGGACGGTGACGTCGAGCGCGGTCGTCGGCTCGTCCGCGATCAGCAGCTTGGGGTTGAGCGACATCGCCATCGCGATCATGGCGCGCTGCCGCATGCCGCCGGAGAACTGGTGCGGGTAGTCGTCCACCCGGCGGTCGGCCTGCGGGATCCCGACCAGCTTGAGCAGCTCGACGGCCCGCGCCCTGGCCTGCGCCTTGGACATGTCGTGATCGTGCTGGCGGATCATCTCCACGATCTGCCAGCCGACCTTGTAGTACGGGTGCAGGCTCGACAGCGGGTCCTGGAAGATCATGCCGATCTCAGCCCCGCGGATCTTGCGCATCTCGCCCTGGCCGAGCGTGAGCAGATCCCTGCCCTCGAACATCGCCTGGCCGGTGATCCGGGCGCTGCGGGTGAGGCCCATGATCGTCTGTGTCGAAACGCTCTTGCCGGAGCCTGACTCCCCGACGATGCCGAGGGTCTGCCCGGCATCGACCGCGAAGGAGACCCCGCGCACCGCCTGCACGATGCCGTCGTCGGTCCTGAAGGACACGTGCAGGTCGTCAACCTCGAGCAGGGCCACGCTACCTACCCTTCCCCACCTCAAAAGTCCAGGCCGGCATGTTGTCGCAGCCCAGACCCTGTAATGACTGTAATCCCGGCCGGCCGCCCCGCGGTAGATACCGCGGGGCGGCCGGTTGACTCGATCAGCCTACGTTCCGTGACGAATCCTGCGAACCGTTACGGAATGTCCGAGTCGGGATCATCCCGGCGAGCTGAGCCAGACGTTCGTCGGGTCGAACTGCTGGATCGCCGGCACGTACACCGCGTTGTGCACGTAACTGGCGTGGTACAGCGGCTGGTTCGGGTCCACGATCGGGTAGAACGGGGCGTCCTTCATGACCGCCTCGTCCGCCTGGGCCCAGATCGTCGCGGCCGCGCTGGCCGTCGCGGAGCTCGCGCCCTTGGCGATCAGGGACGTCACCGAGGGGTTGTTGTAGAACCCGAAGTTGCTGCCCTGCGGCGGGTAGGCCGCCGGGCCGGAGAACAGCGGGTTGAAGAACGACACCGCGGCGTCCCCGTACCAGTCCGGGCCCCAGCCGGCGAGGGACAGGTCCCACTTGCCCGCCTTGGCCACGGTCGGCACCTCCATGTACTTCACGTAGAAGTCCGAGGGGGTGGCCCCGAGCAGCTTGATCTTCACGCCGATCTTGGACAGGTCGCTCTGCAGCGTCTGCGCCATCTTGGTCGCGACCGTGCTGGACGGGCGGTAGAGCAGCGTGAGGTTCAGCCCGTTCTTGTACCCGGCGGACGCCAGCAGCTGCTTGGCCTTGGTCGGGTTGTACGGGTAGGGGTTGTAGCCCGCCGGCACGTCCTGCGACCCGTTGATCCCGGTCGGCAGCACGTGGGTGAGTGCCACTCCCTGGGTCGGCCCGCCGTTGTCGGTGAGCAGGTGGGCCCGGTTGATGCCGTAGCTCAGCGCCTGCCGGACCGCGACCTTCTTCAGCGCGCCGCCGTTGTTGGGCGACACCGCGTTGAAGACGAGGTACGGGTTGGTCGAGTAGGTGGAGCCGAGGTTGAAGTTGTGGTTCAGCCCCTGCTTCATCTGGGCTTCCAGGCCCGGGTCCGCGCCGACCGGCGGGAACGCGTCGAACTCCATGCTCGCCGCGGCCGTGTTGGTCTGCAGCTGCTGCTGGACCGCGGGCTCGTTACCGGTCTCCGAGACCTTGATCTCGTTGACGTAAGCCTTGCGGATCGGGTCCGTGCTGGCCTTCCAGGCCGGGTTGCGCACGTAGACGATGCTCCGCGTGGGCGTGTAGCTCTGGATCTTGTAGGGCCCGTCGGCGATGATGTGCTGGCCCAGCGGCCCGCTCGCGGGCAGGTAGTCCAGGCTCTCGACCGGCGCCGGCGCGAACGCGTCCAGCTGCAGCATGTCCGGGAAGTAGCTGGCCGGGTGGACCAGGTGATAGGTGATCGTCTGCCCGGAAGCCGTCACACCCGAGATCTGGTGGGTGTCGATGTAGTTCTTGATGGCCGACACCGACGTGGACGGCACCTTGGCGAACCCGGCGCAGAACTGCGAGAAGCCGACGATCAGCGCCTCATAGTCCGGCAGGCCGCCGAACGGCTGGGTCGGGTTGCAGGTGCGCTTGAGGCCGAGCAGCGCGTCGGCCGCCGTGACCTGGCGGGGGGGGCTGGTGTCCCAATCCGCCCCGGTCCTGATCGTCACCGTGTACGTCTTGCCGCCGTTGGACACCGTCGGCAGCGCGGTGGCGAGGTCGGGCTCGACCGTGGTGACCTTGCCCGGCGTGGCCGGGTAGGCGTACAGCAGCCGGAGCCAGGGCCGCTGGCCCAGCGCGCCGATCGTGTAGTAGGAGACGTTGTAGTCCATGAAGTCAACGTCGCCCTGGCCGAGCATGTTCAGCGTGCCGCCCTTTTTGGGCGTCCCGGACCCTGGGTTAAGCCCCTGCAGACCATACGTCTGCGAGCCCGACGTGCCGGACGTCGAGCCGCCGCCGCTGCTGCTGCTGCCGCCACAGGCGGCAACCACAAGCGCGAGGGCGGCTGCGACAGCGGCAGCCGCATAGCCCCGCGTGCGTATGCGCATCGACACATTCCTCCTTCAGAGTGTTCCGCCGCGAAGTTCGTCCGCGGAGCATAAGACCCATGGGCCGATCCGTCCCACGGTCGGCGGCACGCCAAGAGCGGCGTCCGACCGGATCATGCTAGGACCGGGCAGGCGCAGTGGTGAACAGGCACGATGCTGCCGCCCCGAATCGTGACCCGACGGTAATCTGACCCTTATCAGACCGCTACCGGGACGCTCCCGATGCGGCATAACGGGACACCAGGGTATAGACTTGACGCCCGCCCCGTTGACCGGGTCTCCCTCTTGATCCGGCACAAACCGGCGTTCTGCGCCGGTCGTGACGAAAAGGATCACTGCGGGCGCCCGCTTTGCCGGGATTTCTTCCGTGCCGCCGCGGGGCTTCCCTGATCCTCCGCGGGGCGCCCGGGGGGCTGTCCGCGGGGCGCCGGAGGGCTGTCCGCGGGATGCCCGGAGGGCTGTCCGCGGGGAGCGCCCGGGGGGCTGTCCGCGGGATGCCGGGGGGGCTACAGCAGCGCGCTGATCGCCGCCGCGGCCGCTGCCGCCAGCCGCCGCCGCAGCGCGGTCCCGGCAGCCCGGTCCGCGGGCACCTCGACGATGCGGATCCCGTCGCCCTTCAGCGCGGCCGGCAGGTCCCCGGCCCGCAGCACCACCGCGTGCCCGATCCCCGCCGCGGCGGCCAGGCCGGCCAGGCTCGCCCCGTGCGGCGTGCCGAACACCCGCTCGAACGGGGCGGGCACGGCGGCCTGCTCCAGGGCGGAGAAGATGCCGCCGCCGTCGTTGTTGGCCACCACCAGGACCAGGTCCGGGCGCGCGTCCTGCGGGCCTGCGAACAGCCCGGGCGAGTCATGCAGGAACGCGAGATCGCCCAGGAGCGCGGCGGCGGGGCCGCCGCCGGAGGCCTGATGGGCGAGCGCGGCCCCCGAGGCCGAGGAGATCAGCCCGTCGATGCCGCTCGCCCCCCGGCTGGCCAGCACCCGCAGGCCGTCCCGGGGGGCCAGGTGCCGGTCCAGGTCACGGATCGGCAGGCTGGACGCCGCCCACAGCAGCGCCCCGTCGGGCAGCGCCGCGGCCAGGTCGCGCGCCAGCCGCGGCTCGGTCAGCTCACCGGAGGCGTCCAGGACCGCGTCCACCGCCCCGCGGGCGGCCCGGTCGGCCTCCTGCCACTCCCCCAGCCAGCCGGCGGCGGCCGCGGCGGGCGGGCTGGCCAGCCGGACCGCGGCGGCCGCGTCGGTGGCGGTGCGCGCCGGGTCCGCCCAGCGGCCCGGCCCCTGGGCCAGGACCACCTGCCGTGCGCCATCGGCCGCGGCCTGGCGGGCGAAGGCCGTCTGGCCGCGGGACAGCCCCGGCCGGCCCGCGCAGATGACCAGGTCAGGACGGTGCGCGGCCAGGAAACCCGGGTGGTCGAGCAGGAACTGGTAGCCGCCGAGCGCGTGAGGCCCGAGCCGCGCCCCCGACGACGGCTCGGCCAGCACCGGCCAGCCCGCCGCGGCAGCCAGCCGGAGCAGCCCGGCCGGGTCGGCGGCACCATCGCCGGCGACGATGACCCCCCGCCCGGTCCACGGCAGGTCCAGCGCCGCCTGCTCCCCCGCCCCGGCCCACCGGGTCCACGGCGCCCCGCCGGGCCGCCCGGCCAGCGGCTCCGGCCAGCCGTCCCCAGCCCCGCCAGCGCCGTCCCCGCCTGGCGCGGTCCCCGCGGCGGCCGGGGCCGCGGCGTCGGGCAGTCCCGGCACCAGCGGGTCCCGCAGCGGCAGGTTCACGTGCACCGGCCCCGCGAAACCGCCGTCCGCCCCGGCCGCCACCGCCCAGGCCCGGGCGGCCAGCGACCGCCAGTACGCGTTCATCCCCGGGCGGGCCTCCGGCACGCCCGCCTCAGCGAACCAGCGGACCGCCCCGCCATAGAGTTTCAGCTGGTCAATCGCCTGGTTGGCGCCGGTGCCACGTAGCTCGGGCGGCCGGTCGGCGGTCAGGACCAGCAGCGGGACGCCGGACTCGTCCGCCTCGATGACCGCCGGGTGGAAGTTGGCGGCCGCGGTTCCCGAGGTGCAGACCAGCGCGACCGGCCGCCCGCTGGCCTTGGCCAGGCCCAGGGCCAGGAACGCCGCGGACCGCTCGTCGATGCGGACGTGGAGCCGCAGCGCTGATCCCGGCTCGCTGGCCGCGTTCCACAACGCGATGGCCAGCGGCGCGCTGCGTGAGCCGGGGGCCAGCACGGCTTCCCGCAGGCCGCAGCGGACCAGCTCGTCAGCCAGGGTGGCGGCGAAGGCGGTGGAGGGATTCACGGCGTGTGCACCGGCCCCGGTCAGGCCGTCCCGGCCGGGGCGGCCGCGCCGAGGAACTCCGCGGCAGCTGCCACCCGGGCGCGCCACGGGGCGGGATCTGACTCCCAGCGGTCGAGCCGTTGCGGAGAAACGGGGGGCCGGCGAACCGGCAGGTAACCGCCCTGCTCAGCCAGCGGATCGGCGGTCACGTCGCCGGTGAGCAGGCTCATCGTGGCCAGGCCGCACGCGTACGGCAGGTCAGGCAGCGCCGCCGCGAGGGCCACCCCGGCGGCCAGGCCCACCGAGGACTCCACCGCGCTGGACACCACGGCGGGCAGCCCGCACGCCTCGGCGACCCGCAGCGCGGCCGCGACGCCGCCCAGCGGCTGGGCCTTGAGCATCACGATGTCCGCCGCGCCCGCAGCCCGCACGGCCAGCGGGTCCTCGGCCTTGCGGATCGATTCGTCCGCGGCGACCGGGACGTCCACCCGGCGGCGCAGCGCGGCGAGCTCGTCCAGGGTGGCGCAGGGCTGCTCGGCATACTCGAGCCCGAACCGGCCGAGCGCGCCGAGCATCCGGGCGGCGGTGTCCACGTCCCACCCGCCGTTGGCGTCGACCCGGATCCGGCCGGCGGGGCCCAGCGCGTCACGAACCGCCTCGACCCGGGCGATGTCCTCATCGCCGGGCTGGCCGCGCTCGGCCACCTTGACCTTCGCGGTGCGGCAGCCGGAGCCGGACACCATGCGGTGCGCCTGCGCCGGCCCCACCGCGGGCACGGTCACGTTGACCGGCACCCGGTCGCGGACCGGCGCCGGCCAGCCGTCCCAGGCCGCTTCCAGGGCGCAGGCCAGCCAGCGGGAACATTCCCGCGGCCCGTACTCACCGAACGGGGAGAACTCGGCCCACCCGGCGGGGCCCTCGATCAGCGCGCCTTCCCGGACGGTGATCCCGCGGAAGCGGGTCCGCATCGGGATCGCGAACGCGCGCAGCCCCGGCAGCGCGGCCGCCACCCGGTCACGCAGTCCCGGGGCAGCGTCCGCCACGAGGCACCCTCCCGGCTCGTTCGTCCATGATCCGCCCGGCTAACCTTACGTCGATGACTTCCCGCCCCTTGCATGCAGTGCTGCTTCCCGCGGCCGCAGGGGCCGGGCGGCTGCTGGAAGCGCTGGGCGCGGCCCTGGACGGCACCGGGCCGGCGCTGCTGCCCGTGGATCCCCGGCTGCCCGCCGGGCGGGTGGCGGCCCTGCTCCAGGCCCTGCGCCCCGCCACCCTGGAAACCCTTCACGGTCCCCAACGGCTCGATCCGGGTGACTCCCCGGGCGTGACCCCGGGGACCGCGGTGGTGATCGCCACCTCCGGGTTGACCGGGGAGCCCAAGGGAGTCGAGCTGAGCGCGGCGGCGCTGCGCCATTCGGCGCGGGCCAGCCTGGACCGGATCGGCGCCCGGCCCGGTGAGGCGTGGCTCTCGTGCCTGCCGCCGAGTCACATCTCCGGCCTGCAGGTCTTCATGCGCTCGCTGCTGTCCGGGGCGGCGCCGGTGGTCCTCGACCGGCTGACTGTGCAGGGCGCCGCCAGCGCGGGCACCGCCTATGTGTCTCTCGTCCCGACCCAGGTGCGTCACCTGCTGGACGAGCCCGGCGGCCGGGAGGCGCTGGCCGGGTTCCGGGCGATCCTGCTCGGCGGGGCCGCGTCGCCGGCCGGGCTGCGCGCCGGAGCGGCCGCGGCAGGAGCCCGGGTGATCACCACCTACGGCATGTCCGAGACATGCGGAGGATGCGTCTACGACGGGGAGCCACTGGACGGGGTGTCGGTCCGGATCGGCCCGGACGGGCGGATCCGGCTGGCCGGCCCGGTCCTGTTCTCCGGATACCGGGGGCGGCCCGGGCTGACGGCGGCCGCCCTGGACAGCGGCTGGTTCGTCACGTCCGACGTGGGCGAGCTGGACCCCGCGGGCCGGCTGACGGTCCGGGGCCGCGCCGACGGCATGATCACCACGGGCGGCGAGAAGGTCTCGGCCGACGAGGTCGCGTCGGTGCTGGAGGGCTGCCCCGGGGTCCGGGAGGCCGTCGTCGTCGGCCGGCCCGATCCCGAATGGGGCGAGCTGGTCACCGCGATCGTGGTCCCCGCCGACCCGGCCGCGCCGCCCGCACTGGAGCTGCTGCGGGGGTTCGCCCGCGGCCGGCTGCCGGATTACGCGGCGCCGCGGGCGGTCGTGGTGGTGCCGGCGGTCCCGCTCCTGTCCTCGGGGAAGCCCGACCTGCGCGCGCTGCGGCTGCTGGCGCAGCAGGACTGACGCGCGGGCAGGACTAAGCGGCGCCGCGGGCGCGTTGTCGTGCACGGGGACCGGGCCCTGAGGGATTCAGGACGCGGGACCGCCGGGAACCGGCGGGGCCGCAGCCGGATTTCTGCGCGCCCGGGCACGGCAGGGTGGCACGGGACGGGAACAATTGGCTCCCGCCAGCGTTAATACATAGTGCCCGCGCTTCACAGTAGCAAGTGCTGCGGACCGCTGGAGCACACCGATGACGCGGATACGTGCTGACGTATGTGCGCACTGCGCGCCCACGAAGGGAGGAGGTGCCTCGATGCCAAGGAATGCCACCGCCAGGCGGGATGCCGAGGTTGCCGACGAGGCGGCCACCACGCGTGTGGACGAGCTGGTCCAGCTGGGCCGCGGGCAGGGGTACCTGTCCCTGACCGAGCTGCGCGCGGCGTTCGGTGACGCGGGCGTTTCCCCCGCGGAAGGCCGGTCCATCATCCGGGAGCTGGCGGAAGCCGGCGTGCGGCTGGGTGATGAGCCGGGTGGGGGCGCTGCCCCCGCGGGCACTGCCTCCGCGGGCACTGTCTCCAAGCGAGCACGGACGGGCACGGAGGACATGACTACAGCACAACTGACCGCATCGACTAACGCTGCCGAGGAGCCCGCGCTGGACAGCCTGGACTCGGCCGAGGCCGAGGCGGTCGCGCTGGCCGAGGCGGGACCCGTGCAGGAGCTGGCCGGGAGCACCGCGCCGGGCACGGCCCAGCCGGCGCTGGCCGAGGTGGACCTGGACGACCAGACCTCGGCCATGGGCGACTCGGTGCACACGTACCTGAAGTCCATCGGGCGGACCAGCCTGCTCACCGCCGAGCAGGAGGTCAACCTGGCCAAGCGCATCGAGGCGGGCCTGTTCGCCGAGCACAAGCTGGCCACCGAGCCTGACCTGGACGCGGGTTACCGCCGTGACCTCGAGGACGTGGCCGAGGACGGCCGGCGGGCCAAGGCGCACATGCTGGAGGCGAACCTGCGCCTCGTGGTGTCGGTGGCCAAGAAGTACAGCGACCGCGGCCTGTCCCTGCTCGACGTGGTCCAGGAAGGCAACCTGGGCCTGATCCGGGCGGTCGAGAAGTTCGACTACACCAAGGGCTACAAGTTCTCCACCTACGCGATGTGGTGGATCCGGCAGGCGATCCAGCGCGGCTTCGCCGACTCGGCGCGGACCATCCGGCTCCCGGTGCACGTGCTGGAGATGCTGAGCAAGCTGAGCCGGGTCGAGCGGGACATGCACCAGCGGCTCGGGCGTGAGCCCACCCCCGAGGAGCTGGCCGTCGAGCTGGACCGGACCCCGGACCAGATCGAGGAGCTGCTGCGCACCAGCCGCCAGCCGATCAGCCTGGACTCCACCATCGGCGAGGACGGCGAGACCAGCATCGGTGACCTGATCGAGGACGTCGACGCCCCGGAGGCCTCCGAGCTGGTGGACCGGCAGCTGATGGCCGACCAGCTGCGGCACGCCCTGGACGGGCTGACCCAGCGCGAGGCCACGATCATGGCGATGCGGTTCGGCCTGTACGACGGCAACCCGCACACGCTGGATGAGATCGGCCGGGCGCTCGGCCTGACCCGGGAGCGGATCAGGCAGCTGGAGAAGCAGTCGCTGTCCAAGCTGCGCCACCCCAGCCGGGCCCAGCCGCTGCTCGACTACGCCAGCTGAGGAGCTGACGGCCGCTAGCCGTCCCGGACGGCCCCGGCCCGGGCGGGCCGGGCACGTCCGGGCCGGCATGCCCGGCGGATGCTGTACTGGAACCGTGGAACCCACGCCTGACGAGCCGCCGGGCACCCCGGTGCGGCGTGACCACGGCGGTCACGACGCGCCTGCCGGGGAGCAGGCCCGGTACTGGCGGCACGCGGCGGTGCCGGGCGTGGACCTGCTGCGGGCCACCTACGTGACCCACCGCTACGCCCGGCACGCCCACGAGACGTACACGCTCGCCCTGATCGAGGACGGGGTGGAGGAGTTCCGTTACGGCGGCAGCCTGCTGCGGGCCGGCCGGGGGGCGGTCGCGCTGCTCAACCCGGAGATGGTGCACACCGGCCACGCCGGCGTGCCCGCAGGCTGGTCCTACCGGGTGCTGTATCCCGCGGTCAGCCTGGTCCGCGAGGTCGCCGCGGAACTGACCGGATCCCCGGGCACCCCGTTTTTCCCGGACACGGTCGTCGACGATCGCGGCAGCGCCCGGCTGGTCCGGGCCGCCCACCTGGCCGCCGAGCACGGCGACCCGCTGGCCTCGGCCAGCCTGCTGCACCAGGCCCTGGGCCGGCTGCTGCGTGAGCACGCCCGGGCCGGGACCCGGTCCCGGCCGCGGGAGGGCCGGCCTGTGGTGCGCACCGCGGTGTCGCTGCTGCGCGAGCGGGTCACCGACCCGCCCACGCTGGAGGAGCTGGCGCTGGCCACGGGGGTCGGGCCGTTCGCCCTGATGCGGGCCTTCCGGGCGGAGACCGGGCTGCCGCCGCACGCGTATCTCAACCAGCTCCGGGTCCGGCAGGCCCGGCGGCTGCTGGACCGCGGCGTGCCGCCCGCGCAGGCCGCCGCGGAAGCCGGGTTCGCCGACCAGGCTCACCTGACCCGGCACTTCAAGCGCATGGTGGGGGTGCCGCCCGGGGCGTATCAGCGGGCCCGCCAGAGCGCGCCGCATCCCGCCTGGCGGGCCGGGGCCGGGACAGCCTGAGGCGCACCGCAGCGGGGAATCCGTCGGCCTGACCCGCGTCCCGCCGTTAGCGCGGTGCATCGTGTGCGCCTGGCCGCACGATGCACCGCGCTAACGGTCTTGCCGGCTGGGGTCCGGCGGCCTGCGGCGCAGCCGCAATAACGTTCAAGGCAGCGGGCGGCGGCACGCCCTAGCCTCCCGGGTATGGCAGACACCCCAGCAGGCCCGGTGCACCGCGCGGCACGGGACGGGATCGCGCTCGGCCTGGCGGTAGGCACCTCCGGGCTGGCGTTCGGGGCAGCCGCGGTGGCGTCGGGGCTGAGCGTGGCGCAGGCCTGCGTGCTGAGCCTGGCCGCCTACACCGGCGCGTCGCAGTTCGCGCTGGCCGCCGCGGTGGCCGGCGGCGGCAACCTGGTCGCCGGGACCGCCAGCGCTGTCCTGCTCGGAAGCCGCAACGGCCTGTACGGGCTGCGCCTGGCCAGCCTGCTTGGCTTCCGCGGCCCGTTCCGGCTGCTGGCCGCGCTGGGCATCACCGACGAATCGACCGCGGTCGCCCTGGCCCAGCCAGCCGGCGGCCAGCGGGGGCGCGCCGCGGCCAGGGCCGGTTTCCTGGCCACCTTCGGCAGCCTCTACCTGACCTGGAACGCCGCGACCCTGGCCGGGGCGCTGGGCGCGGGGCGGCTCGGTTCCCCCGGCTCGCTCGGCCTGGATGTGGTGGGACCCGCGGCGTTCCTGGCGTTGCTGTGGCCGCGGCTGCGTGACGGGCGGACCGAGCGGGCGGTCGCGCTGGCCGGGGCGGTGATCGCGCTGGCCGCCACGCCGTTCTGCCCGCCCGGCCTCCCGGTGGTGCTGGCCGCGGCGGCCGCGCTCGGTGCCGCGCTGCTGCTGCCGGCCAGCGCGCCGCGGCCCGCCGGCGGCGCTCCCGGCCCGGCCCCCGCGGCGGACGTGGCCGGCGTTCCCGGCCCGGCCCAGGCGGGGGAAACGGCCCGGGCGGACACGGCCCGGGCGGCGGACACGGCGGGGCCTGCGGGCGCGGCGGGCGAGAGGCCGGGCCGGTGAGCGGGACCTGGATCGCCGTGCTGGTCACCGCGGTGTCCTGCTACGCGCTGAAACTGGCGGGCCTGACCGTGCCGCCCAGCTGGCTGGCGCATCCCCGGGCGCAGCGATTCGCCAGCCTGGTCCCGGTGGCGCTGCTCGCCGCGCTGATCGCGGTACAGGCCGCGGGCCGGGGCCAGTCCCTGGCCCTCGACCCGGCCCGCCTGGCCGGCCTGGGCGCGGCGGCCGCCGCGCTCCTGCTGCGGGCGCCGTTCCTGGTCGTCATCCTGGCCGCCGCGGGCACCGCCGCCGGGCTGCGTGCCCTCGGGGTGGCCTGACCTCAGCGCCGGCCCGGTGAGCGGGCGGCGGCGCGATAAAGTGCCCGCGTGACTGTGAGCGTCGAGGTACTGCGTGAAGCAACCGATGAGGTCGTCGAGGCCTTCGGGGTCCTGCTGCCCCAGTTGTCCAGCAGCGCTGCCCCGGCTGACCGGGCAGTGCTGGCGCGGGTGGTCGAGTCCGACGCCACCACGCTGCTCATCGCCCGGTCGGGCGGGAAGATCGCCGGGACGCTGTCGCTGGTGATGTTCCCGATCCCCACGGGAGTGCGGGCCTGGATCGAGGACGTGATCGTGGACGAGGCCGCGCGGGGGCAGGGCATCGGCCAGGTCCTGACCAGCGAGGCGCTGCGTATCGCCCGGGAGGCCGGGGCCAGGACCGTGGACCTCACCTCGCGGCCTTCCCGGGAGGCAGCCGGCCGGCTCTACGAGCGCGCCGGCTTCCAGTCCCGCTCGACCCGCCTGTACCGCTACACGTTCACCGACCACGAGGCCGCCTCGTAGCGGGCGGGGAGGCTGCCGGGCGGGGAGGCTGCCGGGCGGGGAGGCTGCCGGGCGGGCAGAGCTACCCGGCCAGGTCGGCGACCGCCTCGAGCAGCCGGTCCACATCGGAGCGGTCGTTGTAGTGGACCAGGCCTGCGCGCACCGCTCCCCCCGAGTCGCGGATGCCGAGCGCGCCGGTCAGTTCCCACGCGTAGTTGTGCCCGCTCCACACGTTGATGCCGCGGCCGGCGAGGTAGCGCGCCACGTCGCCGGGCCGGCGCCCGGCCACGCCGAAGTAGGCGGTCGGCGCCCGGTGGGCCGCCTTCCCGTAGCAGGTGACATGACCCATCGCGGCCAGGCCGTCCAGCAGGGCATGGAACAGGCTCTGCTCGTATGCCTCCACCGCGGCCATGGAGGTGAGCAGCCGCTGGCGGCGCGGGCCGGCCGCGCTGGCATCCAGCCGGGCCAGGTGCTCGACGGCCGCGGTGACCCCGGCCAGGTCGGCGAAGGGCGGGGTGCCCTGCTCGAAACGCTCGGGCACCGAGTCGGGAGCGGGCATCAGCTTGTCGGGATGCAGCGTCTCGAGCAGCGCGGGGTCGGCGATCACCGCCCCGACGTGCGGCCCCGACCATTTGTACGCGCTCGTCGCGTAGAAGTCCGCGCCGAGAGCGGCCAGGTCGACGGGGCCATGCGGGGTGGCGTGCACCCCGTCCACATACGTGAGCGCGCCCGCCGCGCGCGCCTGGGCGGTGATCGCGGGCACGTCCGGCCTGGTGCCGAGGACGTTGCTGGCCGCGGTGACCGCGACCAGCCGGGTCCGGCCGGTCAGCAGGTCGGCGTACTGGGACGCGGGAAGCTCGCCTGTCGATATGTCGACTTCTGCCCAGCGAATGGTGGCGCCGGCCCGCCGGGCCGCGTGAATCCAGGGCCGGACGTTCGCGTCGTGGTCGAGCCGGGAGACAACGACCTCGTCGCCCGCGCTCCACTGACTGGCCAGGGTGTAAGCCAGCCGGTAGGTGAGCGTGGTCATGTTCGGCCCGAGGATCACCCCGGCGGCGCTGCCGCCGACCAGGTCGGCGACGGCCTGGCGGCATCCGGCGGTCAGCTCGGCCGACCGCTGGCTGGCCGGGAACTCGCCGCCCGCGTTGCCCAGGCCGGCCCGGTAGGCGGCGCCGATGGCCTCGATCACGCTGGCCGGGACCTGGGTGCCCGCGGCACCGTCCAGGTACGCGAACCCGTCCGTGAGGGCCGGGTAGGCCGCCCGCACGGAACCGACATCGAATGCCATCAGCACCTTCCCTTCCATGAGCCCGCGGGCGCGGTGGCCGGCTGCCGGGTCCCGGCACGGGCCGGCTGGCTACCGGGGCCGGCCGGCCACCGGGCGCGCGGCGCGGGCTACAGCACCGGGCCGGGAAAACTCCCGCCCACCGGAATCCTGCCCGATGCCCGGAGCATGACATGCCACGGGTCCTCCCGTACCGCTGCCCCGGCCAGCCGGCCGCCCCGGCCCCGGGCCGCCACGGCCTCCTGCGCCGCGTGCTCAAGCCCGGCCCAGGCGAGCAGGTGCGGCAGCCCCGCCCGCCACCCGCGGAGCAGGATCTCCGGGTCCGCGGGGCGGTAGTCCTTCCCCAGCGCCCGGGCCAGATCCCAGGCGTGCAGATGCCATTCCGCGCACGCGGCGCCCGCCATCCCGCCGACCGTGACCAGCGTGTCGCGGTACTGGTGGTGAGGCAGATCCCAGATCGGCAGCAGGCGCTGCGCGTACAGCCGGGCCGAGCTGGCGAACGCGTCGATATGCTCCGGCCCCGTCGCGTCGGGCAGGGCAGCAAGCTCGGCGGCGTTCTGCCGGGCCAGCTTGCGGGCCAGCGTGTCGGGATGCACCCCCGTGGCCATGAGCCGGGCCAGCCGGCTGGCCGGCGCGTCGTCAAGGTACTCGTGGAAGTCGTCGGCGACGCAGCGCAGGTGGCCGGCCAGGTCAGTCACCCGCCACTCGGGGCAGGGTGACGGCGCCAGCCAGCCGGCGTCGCTGAACTGCGCGGACAGCTGGCAGATTACGGTCACGCCGTCGTGAAAGGCGGCGAGCGCCGGGCCAGGCGACCAGCTGCGCGCCGGTGGCCTGCCCCCCGAATCCGTGCGCTCCACGGTCCCTCCCTGCCGGCGCATGGCACCGCCGTGCGAGCCCCCCCGGGGTAGCCAGCGTGCCAGAGTTGCGGTGCCGCCGCTACCCGGCAACCACATAGCGGCGACGAGGTGACAGAGCTGTTACGTCCGGACCAATAGTGCGATCTGGCCGTTACACCCGGCTGGTGGTGCGATCCGGCTGCCACATCCGGCCAGATGGTGCGATCCGGCCGTGACGTCCGGACCAGCGGCGGCCTGCCCGCCTCGCCCGCCGGCGGCCCGGACCCCCACCGGCCGCGGGGCGCGGCCGGCCTGGCCGGGGACGCCGTCCAGCCAGGGAAAATCCAGGTGACAGGGCAGGAAACCCCAGCTAGCGTTCGATGAATGCCCCCCCATGAACCTGGCCGCAGCGCGCCCGCAGACCGTGGGGCGACACCCCTCGCGTCACTGTGGCGGATCCGGGCGTACCTGCGCCCCTACCGCTGGCAGCTGGCGTTCATGCTCGCCTGCGCCATCGTGGCGGTCGGCACCGAGATCGCTATCCCGCTGCTGACTAAATCCATGATCGATGCGGTGATCAGCCGCGGGGAGCGCAGACTGCTGCTGCCGATCGGCGCGGCCGCCGTGGGCCTGGGGGCCGCGCAGGCGCTGCTGAGCTTCCTCCGCCGCTGGATGCAGGCCAGCGCCGTCACCGGGATGGAACAGTCCATGCGGGCGGATATCTACGCGCACCTGCAGCGGCTGGAGCCCTCCTTCCATGACGAGTGGCAGTCCGGCCAGCTGCTGTCCCGGGCGACCACGGACCTGTCGGCCATCCGCCGGTTCGCCGGCTTCGGCACCATCTTCCTGGTCACGAACGTGGTCACGTTCATCGCGGTGGTCGCGCTGCTGATCCGGCTGAACTGGTGGCTCGGCCTCCTCACGGCGACCGTGTTCCTGCCCGTGGTGGCGGCCAGCACCCGGTTCCAGCAGACCTACCGGGTGCTCTCCCGCCGCGCCCAGGACCAGCAGGGCGACCTGGCCACCTACGTGGAGGAGGCCGCAAGCGGGATCCGGGTGCTCAAGGCGCTCGGCCGGGGTGACGAGGCCGCCGGGCAGCACCGCGGCCAGGCACTGGAGGTGTTCGGCACCGAACTGCAGAAGGCGCGGCTGCGCAGCACTTTCTGGGCTGGCCTGGACCTCATCCCGAACGCGCTCATCGGGGTCCTGCTGCTGCTCGGCGCCATCGCGGTCAGCCGGCACGAGCTGACCCTGGGCGGGCTGGTCGCGTTCATCACGCTGACGCTGGCGCTGGTCTGGCCCATCGAGTCGATGGGCTACATCCTGGCCGGCGGCCAGGAAGCGGCCACCGCGGCCCAGCGCATCTTCGAGATCCTGGACACCCCGCCTGCTATCCGCAGCCCGGCCGGGCCCCGCGCCGGGACCACGGGGAAGCCGCCCGGCCGGCGGCCCCGGCCGGCCCGGCTGGTCTTCGACCACGTCGGGTTCCGTTACCCCGGCGCGGAACAGGCTTTACTGCGCGACGTGAGCCTCGCCGTCGAGCCGGGCCAGACCATGGTCCTGGCCGGCGCGACCGGGGCAGGCAAGACGACCCTGCTGCAGCTCGTGCCCCGGCTCGCCGACGTAACGTCAGGCGCCGTCCTGCTGGACGGCACCGATGTGCGGCGGCTGCCGCTGCCGGTACTGCGGTCCCGGGTCGGCTGCGCGTTCGAGGACCCGACGTTGTTCTCCGCCAGCGTCCGGGAGAACGTCAGCTACGGCGCGCCCGACGCCGATGACGCCGCGATCGAGGCGGCGCTGGCGATGGCGCAGGCGGGCTTCGTGCACGGCCTGCCCTGGGGCCTGGACACCCGGATCGGCGAGCAGGGCATGGCCCTGTCGGGCGGCCAGCGGCAGCGGGTGGCGCTGGCCCGGGCCATCCTCGCCCGCCCGTCACTGCTCATCCTGGACGACCCGCTGTCCGCGCTGGACGTGCACACCGAGGCCAAGGTGACCCAGGCGCTGCGCGGGCTGCTGGCCGAGACCACCGCGCTCGTGGTAGCGCACCGGCCGTCCACGGTGATGCTCGCCGACAAGGTGGCCCTGCTCCGCGATGGGGTCATCGCCGCCGTCGGCACGCACGCGCATCTGCTGGCCACCCAGCCCCGGTACCGGGAGCTGATGGGCGGCCTGGACGAGCCGGCCGGCGGAGAGCAGGCCGCATCATGACCACCTCCGGCACGTGGCGCGGGATCGCCGCGGAAGACGCCGATGAGGTCACCGGCGGCCTGGCCGCGCTGCTGCGCCGCCGGGCCCGGCGGCTGCTGTTCAGCCTGCTGCGCCCGCAGCTGGCCCGGGTGATCGTCACGTTCGTGCTCATCGTGACGGCAAGCCTGGCCGCGCTGGCCGGTCCCTGGCTGGTCGGGGTGGCCATCGACCGGGGTATCCCGCCGCTGCTGCACGGCGGGGACCTGGCCCCGATGGCCGTGTACGTGGCCGGCTTCGCGGCCGCCGTAGGCATCCAGGCCGTGGCCAGCCGGGGATTCATCTACTCGATGGGCAAGCTCGGCGAGACCGTGGTCCTGGAGCTGCGGCAGCGGCTGTTCCTGCACTTCCAGCGCCTGCCGGTCGCGTTCCACGAGCACTACACCTCGGGGCGGGTCATCTCCCGGCAGGTATCCGACATCGATTCCATCTCCGACCTGTTCGACGACGGCCTGGACGCCCTGGTGTCCGCGGCGCTGTCCCTGATCCTGGTCGGGGCCGGGATGCTGCTGCTGGACTGGCCGCTCGCGCTGGTGGTGCTGGCCGGGTTCGTGCCGCTGGCCTGGCTGACGATCTGGTTCCGGCGCGAGTCCGCGACCGCCTACCGGCGGACACGCGAAACCATCGCCCAGGTCATCGTCCACTTCGTGGAAACTTTCGGCGGTATCCGCGCGGTGCAGGCGTTCCGCAGGGAGCAGCGCAACGAGGAGATCTTCGACAGCCTCAACGGCGACTACGCGGCGGCCAGCCTGCGCTCTTCCCGGGTGCTGGCGATATACGCGCCGGGGATCACCCTGGTCGGCAACGTGGCGACCGGGGTCGTGCTGTGCTACGGCGGCCTGCGGGTGATAGACGGCGACATCAAGGTCGGCGTGCTGGCCACGTTCCTGCTGTATCTGGGCCGGTTCTTCGACCCGCTGCAGGACCTGTCCCAGTTCTACAACTCCTTCCAGTCGGCGGCCGCCTCGCTGGAGAAGATCTCCGGCGTGCTCGAGGAACCACCTGCGGTACCCGAGCCCGCCCATCCCGTGCGGCTGCCCGCGCGCCGCGGGGCGGCCCCCCAGCTCGCGGGCCGCGAGGTCCGGTTCGACTCGGTGCGGTTCGGCTACCGGGACACCCCCGTCCTGCCCGGGCTGGACCTGACGATCCCGGCCGGGCAGACCGTGGCCCTGGTGGGCGCGACCGGGGCCGGGAAGACCACCATCGCCCGGCTGCTGGCCCGCTTCTACGACCCTGGCCAGGGCAGCATCCGGCTGGACGGCGTCAACCTGCGGGATGTGCCGGACCGGGTGCTGCGCCGGGAGATCGTCCTGGTCACCCAGGAGAACTTCGTGTTCACCGGGTCGGTGGCCGGCAACATCCGGCTTGGCCGGCCGGACGCGACGCAGGCTGAGGTGGAGGCCGCGGCCCGGGCCATCGGCGCGGACACGTTCATCCGCGCGCTGCCCGGCGGCTATCAGGCTGACGTGGGCAAGCGCGGCGGGCGGCTGTCGGCCGGGCAGCGCCAGCTGATCGCGTTCGCGCGGGCGTTCCTGGCCGCCCCTGCCGTCCTGGTGCTCGACGAGGCCACCTCCCTCCTGGACATCCCCAGCGAGCAGCTGGTCCAGGCGGCGCTGCGCACCATCCTGGCCGGGCGCACCGCGATGATCATCGCGCACCGGCTGTCAACGGTGGAGATCGCGGACCGGGTGCTGGTGCTCAGCGGGGGGCGCATCCTCGAGGACGGCCCGCCTGCCCGGCTGCTCGCCTCGGACGGGCAGTACTCCGCGCTGCACGCTGACTGGCAGGACAGCCTCGCGTAGCCGCGGCGGCCGCCCCGGTGTAACGGCGGCCTGGCCCGCGACGGCGGCAGCGCGCCATCCGCTAGGCTCGCCGGTGGCCCCGCACAGGCCACCGGTTCCAGCATGACGTAGGAGCGCACCGTGATCCCCAGACGCAAGCCGGTCAGCCCGGAGGCCGGGCAGAAGTTCGCGGCCGACCAGGCGCTTGCCGCCCGCTTCGACGAGCTGCTCGCTGCGGCCCGGGCCGCCGAGCAGGAACTGCGGGACGCGGAGGCGGCGAACGCGCCGCTCACCGAGCGGCACCGGCTCGCCAAGCGGCTGGACGCGGCGCTCACCGACGTGATGCGTGCCGCCTACGCCGCCGAGCGCGCCGCAATCGGGCCGCAGGGCTACGAGGACCGCATCTACCGCCGCAAGGCCAAGGCGACCTCCCCGGTCCGGGTCTGGTCCGCTGAGGCGGAACGGCTGCTCACGCTGCGCGAGAGCCACCGGCTGACCGGGATCCCGCCGGTACCGCGCTCCCCGGCCAGCGCAGGGCGGGGCGGCCTCGCCCCGGGACCGCCGCCCGGGGCTGCCCGTCCAGTTACGACTCGGTAACAGAATTCGGCCGCGTATGCGAATATGTAACGCCAACACCCTATCGGGGATATGCAATTAAGTGATCCGGGTCACGTATGCTACTAGCTACTAGTAACAAAGAGTGACCTGATAAATCGTCACAACGGGCTATGTCGCCCGAGGGGCGAAGCCGGCACACTAATGTGTGATCAACACCACAGCCAGACATTGACCAGGAGGCACACGTATGTGCCCGCACACGCCGCTCTGCCCAGATGCGCGAGCACTGGACCGTGAAGCGGCCCGGACTGTTGTCAGTCACCCCGAGCAGGGCTGGAGCCTGCTCTGCAACGGCATCGTCGTGTTTGAGGACACCGGCGAACTGCTGCCCGGGGGGGACACGATCGCTCCCCACAGGCCCACGGACATGAGCATGAACAGCACCACCATCACCCCGGCGATCATCCACGCTGCGCCCCAGGTAGCTGAGCCCCAGGCCGCCGAGCCGGCCGAGCCCGCAGCCTAGCCAGCGCCCCGCTGCCCGCCAGTCAGGTGCGGGCCAGCCACGGGAGGCCGGCCAGCCACGCACCCGCGGCCGCGCCGGCCAGGCCCGGTTTCCGCGACAAAGCGTGCGTTTCACCATCCAGCACCAGGACCCGGGTCCGGGGCGCCTGATCCGGGATACCGAATGGATCACGGCTCCCATTGATGACCAGGATCTCGGTTCCCGCCTGGGACAGATCTGCGGCCCGGGACTTTTCCGGATGCCCCGGCGGATGAAGCGGGAAGGCCAGCGCCAGCACCGCCCGGGCCCCGACGGCGCGGGCGGTCCGGCAGGCGACCCGGGCCCCGTTGCTGCGGCCACCCTGGACCAGCGGCAGGTCCGGCCCGACCGCGGACCGCAGCGCGCCGATGATCTCGATCCAGGCGGCGTCCTGCCGGGCCGGTGACCCGGGCGCGCGGCGTCCTTTGACCCGGTAGGGCTGGGTGACCAGCGCTACCGCCGCGCCCAGGGGCAGCGCCGCGTCCCGCACCGCGAGCAGGTCGGCGGAGTGCGGGCCGCTTCCCGAGCCGTGCGTCAGCACCAGCAGGAACCCCGGATCCGGCGCCCGGCGGCCATCTGCGGGCGGCCACGCGATATCGGCCCGCGCAGCGCCCTCGCCGGTCATGATCTCCACGCCGCGAAGCGTAGCCTGCGCCCCGGCGGACGCCGGGCTTGACCTGCGTCGTTCCGGCCGGCGGCGGCACCTGCCGGGTCAGACGTCGAGGATCTTGCGGAGGTACTGGCCGGTGTGGCTGGCTTCGACGGTGGCGATGTGCTCGGGGGTGCCGGTGGCGATGATGTGGCCGCCGCGGGATCCGCCGTCGGGGCCGAGGTCGATGACGTGGTCGGCGGTCTTGATGACGTCGAGGTTGTGCTCGATGACGATGACGGTGTTGCCGCCGTCGGCGAGCCGGCCCAGGACGGCGAGGAGTTTGCGGATGTCCTCGAAGTGCAGCCCGGTGGTGGGCTCGTCCAGCACGTAGATGGTCCGGCCGGTGGAGCGGCGCTGCAGTTCGGAGGCGAGCTTGACCCGCTGGGCCTCGCCGCCGGACAAGGTGGGCGCGGGCTGGCCGAGCCGGACGTAGCCCAGGCCGACGTCGGTGAGGGTCTTGAGGTGGCGGTGGATGGCCGGGATCGCGGCGAAGAAGGCGGCGGCCTCCTCGATCGGCATGTCCAGCACGTCGGCGATGGTCTTGCCCTTGTAGTGCACGGCCAGGGTGTCGGTGTTGTACCGGGCGCCGTGGCACACCTCACACGGCACGTACACGTCAGGCAGGAACTGCATCTCGATCTTGATGGTGCCGTCGCCGGAGCAGGCCTCGCAGCGGCCGCCCTTGACGTTGAAGCTGAACCGGCCGGGCTGGTAGCCGCGGATCTTGGCCTCGGTGGTGGCCGCGAACAGCTTCCGGACGTGGTCGAACACGCCGGTGTAGGTGGCCGGGTTCGAGCGGGGGGTCCGCCCGATCGGGCCCTGGTCCACGTGCACGACCTTGTCCAGCTGCTGCATCCCGGTGACCCGGACATGCCGCCCCGGCACCGTCCGGGCGCCGTGCAGCTCCCGGGCCAGCGCGTGGTAGAGGATGTCGTTGACCAGCGTCGACTTCCCCGACCCCGACACCCCGGTCACCGCGACCAGGCAGCCCAGCGGGAACGCCACATCCACATTCTTCAGGTTGTGCTCGTGTGCCCCCTTGACCACCACCTCGCGGGACTTCGACCGCTTGCGCCGGGTGGCCGGCACCGGGATGGACTGCCGCCCGGTCAGGTACGCCCCGGTGAGCGATTCCTGGCTGGCCAGCAGCTCCTCCACCGGCCCGGACACGACGACGCTGCCGCCGTGCTCGCCGGCGCCGGGGCCGATGTCCACGACCCAGTCCGCGGCCCGGATCGTGTCCTCGTCGTGCTCGACCACGATCAGCGTGTTCCCCAGGTCCCGCAGCCGGATCAGCGTCTCCAGCAGCCGGTGGTTATCGCGCTGATGCAGCCCGATCGACGGCTCATCCAGCACATACAGCACCCCGACGAGACCCGACCCGATCTGCGTCGCCAGCCGGATCCGCTGCGCCTCCCCGCCCGCCAGGGTGGCGGAGGCCCGGTCCAGGGACAGGTAGTCCAGGCCCACGTCCAGCAGGAAGCCGAGGCGGGCGTTGACCTCCTTGAGGATCCGGCCGGCGATCTGCATGTCCCGGTCGGATAGCTCCAGGCTGCGGAGCAGCTTGGCCAGCTCGCCGATGGGCTGGGCGCAGATCTCGGCGATGGACCGGCCGTCCACGGTGACCGCCAGCGCGATCGGCTTGAGCCGCGACCCGTGGCAGGTCGGGCAGGGCACCTCCCGCATGAACCCGGCAAACCGCTCGCGGCTCGAGTCCGACTCGGCCTCCGAGTGCCGCCGCTCGATGTACGGGATCGCGCCCTCGAACGAGGTGTAGTAGGAGCGTTCCCGGCCGTAGCGGTTCTTGTACCGGACATGCACCTGCTGGTCGTAGCCGTTCAGCAGGGCCTTGCGGGCGGCGGCCGGGAGCCGGGCCCACGGCGTGTCGATGCTGAACCCGAGTGAGGCCCCGAGGGCCTCGATCAGCCGGAGGAAGTAGTCGCTGACGTGGCCGCCGCTCCAGGGGCCGATCGCGCCCTCGGCCAGGGTCTTGTCCGGGTCGGACACCACGAGCTCGGGGTCGACTTCCATCCGGGTGCCCAGGCCGGTGCAGTCCGGGCACGCCCCCCACGGGGAGTTGAACGAGAACGACCGCGGTTCCAGCTCCTCGAACGACAAATCGTCATACAGGCACGCCAGATGCTCCGAATACATCCGCTCCCGGTGCGGGTCATCGCCGGGCAGGTCCACGAAATCCAGCACCACCACCCCGCCCGACAGCCCCAGCGCCGTCTCCACCGAGTCCGTCAGCCGCCGCCGCGCGTCACCCTTCACCGCCAGCCGGTCCACCACCACCTCAATGGTGTGCTTCTCGTACTTCTTCAGCGCGGGAAGCTCCCCCGCCTCCCCGCCGGCCACGCTGTCGAGCCGGATGACCGTGCCGTCCACCCGGGCCCGTGAGTATCCCTTCACCTGCAGTTCGCGCAGGAGCTCGGTGTACTCGCCCTTACGGCCGCGGATCACCGGCGCCAGCACCTGGAACCGGGTCCCCTCCTCCAGCTCCAGCACCCGGTCCACGATCTGCTGCGGCGTCTGCCGCGCGATCGGCCGCCCGCACTGCGGGCAATGCGGCCGCCCCACCCGCGCATACAGCAACCGCAGATAGTCATACACCTCCGTGATCGTCCCCACCGTCGACCGCGGATTCCGGCTCGCCGCCTTCTGGTCAATCGACACCGCCGGGCTCAGCCCGTCGATGAAATCCACATCCGGCTTATCCATCTGGCCCAGGAACTGCCGCGCATACGCCGACAGCGACTCCACATACCGCCGCTGCCCCTCCGCGAAAATCGTGTCAAACGCCAGGCTCGACTTCCCCGACCCCGACAGCCCGGTAAACACGATCATGGAATCCCGCGGCAGCTCCAGCGACACATCCTTCAGGTTGTGCTCACGAGCGCCACGGACAACGAGATGATCAGCCACTGTGCTCAATTCTCCGCGGTCAGGATGAGGGTTGTGCGGCTCATGATGACGGATCTCCAGGCCAGGACGGGTGCGGACGCTACGCCGACAAGAGACACGCCATGGTAGTCGGGGCCACTGACAAAACATCGCCGCGGCGGGAGAGCTTCCCGGCCAGCCCATCGCCGCGACCACGGCCGCGCTGGCCCGTGCCACCCGGTCCCCCCGCTGTCTTCCAGGGTGCCATCCGGCGCGCGATGATGGTCCGGAACCCCGCCAAAGGAGCCCTGTGGACAGCGGAATCAAACTGGACCTGGCCCGTATCGGCGAGTTGACGGACCGCCTGCTGGCCACCGCGGGTGCGCTGGACGACGCCCAGGCCGCCGCGGCGTCCCGCCTGCCTGGCTGGACCCGCGGGCATATCCTGACCCACCTCGCCCGCAACGCTGACGGTTTCCGGAACCTGCTCATCTGGGCCCGCACCGGGACCGAGACGCCGATGTACCCGAGCGAAGAGGCCCGGGCCCGCGACATCGAGGCAGGCGCCACGCGGCCCGCCGCCGAACTCACGGCCGACGTGCGGGCGAGCGCGGCCGCGCTCGCCGCCGCCGCGGGGGAACTCCCGGCGGCGGCCTGGGACGCACCCGTGGCCCGGCGCGGGGATACGTTCCCGGCCCGGGCGGTCCTGCCGCGCAGGGTGTCGGAGCTGGAGATCCATCACGTGGATCTGGGCACGGGGTACGGGCCGGGCGACTGGCCCCCTGACTTCGTGCAGGCGACCCTGGCCCGGGTGGCCGGCGACTTCGCCGGCTACCCCGGCGTGCCTGCCATCCTGGTCCGCCCGGACGGCCAGGATGGCGCCTACCCGCTCGGCCCGGCAGGCGGCGGGCCAGTAAGCCAGGTAACCGTGGGCGGGCCGCCGGCTGCACTGCTGGCCTGGCTGACCGGCAGGGGCAGCGGGACCGCGCTCACGGTCGCGGGGGGCGCCGCGCTGCCGGTGCTGCCACCCTGGCGGTAGCGCCTGGCCGGTCCGGTGTAGAAAGGCAGCAACACAACGCAAGGAGGCAGCGGTGGCCTACACCGGGGATGTGACCGTGGGCGGCCCGCCCGACACGCGGGAGCTGCCGGGACTGACCGTGACCAAGCTCGCAGTCGGCCCGATGGACAACAACGCCTACCTGCTCACCTGCACCGAGACCGGTGAGGCGGTGCTGATCGACGCGGCCAACGAGGCCCGCCGCCTGCTCGAGCTGATCGGGGACCGGCCGGTCCGGCGGATCATCACCACCCACCAGCACTTCGACCACTGGCAGGCCCTCGCCGAGGTGGCAGAAGCCACCGGCGCTGACGTGGTCGCCCACCCTGACGACGCCGTGGAACTGCCGGTCCCGGTGACCATGCTGGCCGAGCAGGGTGCCTCGATACCGGTCGGGACGGCCACGCTGTCCGTGATCCACCTGCGGGGGCACACGCCGGGCAGCATCGCGCTGAGCTACGACGCGGCCGGGCAGCTGGCCGGCGAGCCGCACCTGTTCACCGGGGATTCGCTGTTCCCGGGCGGCCCCGGTAACACGCAGGGCGACCCGGAACGGTTCGGCCAGCTGATGGACGACCTCGAGGAAAGGGTCTTCGCCCCGCTGCCCGACCCCACCTGGGTCTATCCAGGGCACGGGAACGACACCACGCTCGGCGCCGAGCGGCCGCACCTCGGCGAATGGCGGGCCCGCGGCTGGTAACACCGCCCGGCCGGGTCAGCGGACCTGGGTGCTGTAGACCACCACGTTGCTGAGATAGCTGCGGGTGGTGTAGTCGAACGTGCCGCCGCAGGTGATGATGTGCAGCTCGGCGTCGGGCGCGGGACCGTAGACCCTGCCGGTGGGGAAATGGTCTTTCGGGTACTCCCGCACCGCGTACACGCTGAACACGCCCAGGCTGCCGTCCGCCCGGCGGACGTAGATCCGTTCCCCGGGCCGCATCTGGCTCAGCCGGTAGAACACGCCCGGGCCGAGGTAGGAGTCGATGTGCCCGGCGATGACGGATGACCCGATGTCGCCGGGCCGCGGGCTGCCGGTGTACCAGCCCGCCACCGCGGCGGACCCGGGTACCTGCAGGGTGCCCTGTGCGGTGATGCCCAGCCTGATCAGCCTGGTGTGCACGCCGATCGCCGGGATGGTCAGGGACACCGGCGCGGGAACGGCCGCCGCCGCAGCCAGGTCCGGGGCCGGGGCGGGGGCGGGCCGCCCGGACGGCACCGGGACCGGGGCCGGCCGGCGTGCCGCCCGGTCGGCGGCCAGCCCCGGGTGGCCGGCCAGCGTGACCAGGCCGGCCACGCCGGCCGCCAGCACGGCCACCCCGCAGGCCAGCACGGCCACGGCGAACCGCCCGCGGCGCCCCCGCGGGGACAGCCCGCGGTGCGCGTGCCGGCCGGGCGGGTGCGCGGGTGCGGGACGGCCCGCCTTCCTCAACGGGCGTGCCGGGCCGCGGCCCTGACCCGGCGGAGGCGGTACCCGCCGGCCAGGGTAAGCAGCGCGCCCACGGTCACCGCGGCCAGCCAGGGCAGTGGCGTGGAGCGGGGCGCCGGGGCCGTGCCGCCGAGCCCGGTCGCCGCGCCGCCGCTCGGCATCACCGAGCTGCCCGCGGCGTCCATGAGGTCGGTGACCTGCAGGCCGCTGGGCGAGTCCAGCACGACCAGGGTGTGGATCGTCCCCGGTGTCAGCGTGACCTGGCCGGTCCAGGTCTCACTGCCGCCCCTGGCGTGGACCGTCCAGGTGCCGGGCGAGTCGGTCCCGTACTTGGTGATGCTCGCGAACGGGAGGTTATACGCCAGGGTGTCGCGGCCAGCTTTCACCGTGACGTGGTGCTCCTTCAGCGACGCCTGGATGACCCGGACCAGCGACTTGCCCTTGGGCGTGGTCAGCCGGTCGTCCAGGACCTGGAGCCGCAGCGCCTTGTTCGGTCCCACCCCGGCCACGGTGTAGGCGTGCCCGGAGCGCACCATCAGGTTGGTGGACAGCACCGGAGTTGACGACGCCGGCGCGCCCGCCCCGCGCATGGCCACCGTGTACTCCCCGTGCGGGACCCGCTCGTACGGCGAGACCGTCCCGTAGGCGACGTGGCTGAGCACGATCATCGCGCTCGGCATGCCGTAGCTGTACAGGTAAACGTCCACCGGCGGGGTGTTCGGTGACAGATGCGCAAGCCTGACCCAGCCGGAACCCGACGAGGCCGGTGCATGGGCGGTGGCGGCACCGGCCGGGCCGGCCGCCGCGGTGAGGGCGACCAGCGCGCCGCTGGCCAGCAGGGCCAGCCCGCAGATCCGGCGGCCGAGCCCGGTGCGGGCGCGCAACCGGCGGCATGCCCCGCTCACAGTGAACTCCGAACCATCGTGCACTCCCACTCCCAGGATGAATTATCCAGTGTTGACGATCTGCGGCTGATGTCTGCTCGTGCCGGGTCAGCCTTTCCCGAGCAATCCGAGCGGGCTCGGCGCGCCGTACTCGACGCGCAGCACCGGCTGGCCGCTGGCCAGCCGGACGATTGTGATGCCGGCAGGCCGGTAGGGGGCCAGCTGGTTGCGCAGGAAACGGGCCAGCGAGCCCATGGTGTTAGGCCGCTGCCGGGTCCCGGGTCCCGGGGCGATATCCGCTACCCGCAGCGGCATGCCCGGGGCCGCCCCGGGGGCGGCCGGGGGAAGCCGGCCACGTCCACCCGGTACATGGTGGCCAGGGCCGCGAACGCGGTCAGCAGCCGGGAGTCGACCTGGCCGGCGGCCAGGGCCCGGCGGGCCGCCGCGGAGGGACGCAGCCGCGGATTGTGCAGCAGCTGGCTGCCCGCTGAGGCCCGCGCCGCCACGTCGGCCCGGAGGCTGCGCAGGTAGGCCGCGCTCCCGTCGGCCGCCACGACCCGGACCGCGGTCTGCGCCGTGCCCGCCCCGAAGCTGGCCAGCACGGCCGGCGCGTACACGCTGGCCAGCCGGGCACCGAACTCGCTGCGCACCACGGCGGTGGAAACGATCAGGTCGCTGCCCAGCGGGGCGGGATCGCTGCCGCCGAGCACGAGGAGCCGCGCGGCCGGGATTGCCTGGGCCTGCAGCAGCGCGCACATCTGCGGGTCGCAGGACACGATCGCGTCCGCGGACACCTGCCCCGCGATCCAGCGGGCCGCGGCTGTCCGGGCCGCCGCGGCGGCCCGGACAGCGGCCGGGGCAGGCGCCCGGCCGGTCCCGGCCCGGGTGCCGCGGGCGTGCGGGGCCGGTGCCGGGCCGCGGGCCAGCGCGACGCTGATCGCGCCGGCGCCGAACAGCACGGCGGCCAGGATGAGCAGGGTCAGCACCCGCCACCGGGCCTGCGCGGGCCAGCGGGGAGGCAGGTGGCGCTGGGCCCAGAGCCGCACGGTGGTGAGCAGCACCGTGCCCCAGGGCGGCGGGGGCTGGGGCCGTGACGGGCCACCGGTGCCGCCCGGCCCGCCCTGGTCCCGGGCGGCCGGCGCGGCCCCGGCGCGGCGCTGGACTTCCTGATCCTGGCGGGCCCGGGTGACCGCCTCCTGGGCTGCGGCGAGATCCCCGGCCGGCACGATGACGGCGTCCCGGGCGGCGTCCGCACTGAAGTCACGGGTGGCCGGGCGGCTGGCCCGGGACGTGAGGCCCTCAGGCGGGATGCCCAGAGCCGGATCCCCCGGCGCTGGCCCGGATGACTTCAGCCGTCGGATCTGCGGTTGCACGGACGTTCCCCACCGGGCCCGCAAGGAGGTGAAACCGGGCCCGGACAACAGCCGAGCACACCCTTCAAGGCGTTTCAACCGGAATAGCATGATGTTACAAAGGAAATACTTTCTGTCCGGTAAGGGCGGGGCGTGCTAACGGTCCGTATATCCCGGCCCGCGGTCACGGGCGGATTCAGCTGCGGATAGTCACCGGCGCCTGCCGTCCTGCCGCTGGAGGCGCCGGTACAGGCGGAGCGCCTGGTCCACCGCGGCGGCCTGCGTGGGCAGGAGGGCGGCGCGGGCCCGGCCCGCTGCCGCCAGCCGGGCTGCCGCCGCGGGGTCGTCCAGCAGCCCGATGACCGCCGCAGACAGCGCCTCCGCGTCGCCGGGCGGGACGAGGAGGGCACCATCGTCGCCGGTCAGCGCGGCGATCCCGCCGACCCTGGTGGCGACGAGTGGCCGGCCCGCGCGCAGCGCCTCCTGCACGATGAGCGGCTGGCCTTCCCAGGTACTCGGCACGACCACCACGTCGGCGGCCGCCAGCAGCGCGGGGACGTCGCGGCGCGGCCCGAGGAAGCGGACGGGCACCCCCGCGTCCGCAGCCTGGCGGCGAAGTTCCGCTTCCAGTGGCCCTTCTCCCGCGATAAGCAGCAACGGGACCGTTCCGCGCCGCTGCCACCGCGCGGCGGCCCGGATCAGCGTGGCGAAACCTTTCTGGGCGGCCAGCCGGCCAACGCCGACGACGAGCGCCCGGTGCCCCGGCCCGGATCCCCCGGGGTCCCTTGCGCCGGGCCCGCTTCCCGCGGCCGCCTGGCCCTCCACCTCACAGCGGACCGCCGTGATCTCGGCTGGCGACGCGGCGGGCGCGGCGGGCGCGGGCACCAGCGCCCGGCCGGCCAGCCGGGCCCCGCGGCGGCGCAGCCGGCCGTCCAGGTCGCCGGACACGGTGAGCACCGCGTCCGCCCGGCGGGCGACGATCAGCTCAAGCAGGGCGTAGACGGCGGCGGCGGGACCCCGCCCGGGCGGGGCGTTGTGCACGGTGACCACCAGCGCGGTGCCCGGGCGGTGCCGCGCGGCCAGCGCCAGGGCGGCCAGCGCGCCTGCCCGGAGCCCGTGCGCGTGCAGCACGCCGGGGGTGTCGCGGGCCAGCAGCCGCCGCAGCCGCAGCACGGCCGCGGCGTCCCGGGCGGGGCGGGGCCGGTCAGCGATGCCCACCCGGCTGAAGTCCCAGCCGGGCCCGGGCGCCGTGGAGCCGGGGCTGGCCGGGGCCGCCGGGCCGTAGACATGCACCACGCCCCCCCGGGCGGCGCACCCGCCGGCCAGCATGGCCACGTGGCGGCCCGTGCCCCCGGCGGCCGTGGCGAGCAGGTAGCTGACGCTCAGGTCCGCCTGGGCCCCGCCGGCGGCGTCCCCGCTCACGGCGCCGGGTCCCGCCCGGCCGCCCGGGATCCCGGCAGCATGTCCCGGCCCCGGGCCAGCACCGCCCGCAGCTCCGTCCCGTCCAGGGCCAGCGCCGTCCCCCCGAACACGAGCGTCACGCACGTGCAGGCCAGGATCGCGAGCCCGGCGCTGGGGATGAAGCCGCGGGCGGGCACGGCGCAGGACAGCGCGGCGCCAGCGGCGGCGCCGGCCACCGCCCCGGCCAGCCCGGCCACGGCCGAGCGCGGCACGCCGCGGAGCGCGGCGCGGCCGCGCACCCGGCGCACGGCGCCGAGCTGCGCCAGGCCGCTGACCGTCAGCCCGATCGTGTTGCCCAGGCCCAGGACGGGCACCACCCACCAGTCCGGGACCAGCCGCACCGCGACCACGTCGGCCGCGATGACCAGCAGCCAGCCGGCCACCAGGGCCGCGGCCGCCACCCGGGTCCGCGCATCGGCGAACAGCACCCTGGACAGGTTGGTGGACAGGCCGTAGCCGATCAGGCCGGGCGCGAAGGCGGCGAACGTGTACGCCAGCTGGCGGGCTTCGGCCGGGTGGTGCGCGAACAGCCGGGACGTCGGCACCGCGGCGCCCGCCAGCAGCGCTGCGCCCAGCCACGACACCAGCATGACCGCGCGGGTGGAGGCCGCCGCCGTGTCATCGAAGCGGCTGCCCCGGGCGGCCGCCAGGACCGGGAACGCGGTCGTGGCGACGGGTACCGCGAGCACCGCGTACGGCACGAAGAACACCTGCCAGCCAAAGTTGTACAGGACCAGCGCGCCCTGGCCCGCCCGGCCGTTGGCGAGCACCATCACCGCGACCACCGCGGCGTCCTGGGCGATCAGCGCGATCAGCCCGACCGCGGCCAGGCCGCGGAGCCGCGGGGCGACGCCCGCCGGGAAACGCAGCGTGGGCCGCAGCCGCAGCCGCAGCCGCAGCGCCGGGACGAGGGCCGTGACGGCCAGCGCGGCCACGCCTGCGGTGGTGCCGGCGGACAGCATCAGCTCGGCCGGCCGGGGCAGCGAAACCAGCCGCCCGTACCCCTGGCTGAGCGGGACGAACGCCAGGTAGGCGGAGATGACGACCAGGCTGGACAGGACCGGGGCGAGGGCCGGGGCGGTGAAGCGCCGGTGCGCCTGCAGGATCCCGTACAGCACCACGGCCAGCCCGTACAGCAGGATCTGCGGGGCGAACACCACCAGCATCCGGCTGGCGACCCCGACGACGACCGCGTGCGCGCACCGCGGCACGCCCGCGAGCAGCAGCGACGCCAGCGGCTGCGCCGCCACGGCGACGATCACGCTCACCGGGGTGAGCAGCAGGACGGTCCAGGACAGCATCGCGGACGCGATCTGGCTGGCCTGCCCCTGGGCGCTGCCGGGCGCGACCGCAGCGGGCCCGGTGCCCGGCACCTCGGCCAGCCGCCGGGCCGCCGGGCCGGCCAGCACGGGTATCAGCACGCTGGTCAGGGCCCCGCCCAGGACGATGTCGTAGATGATGTTCGGCACCTGGTTGGCGGTGGCGTACGCCGTGCCCAGGCAGGTCGCGGACACGGTGTGCGCGAAGACCAGCTGGCGGCCGAAGCCCACGATGTTCGACACGATGGTGATCGCGCCGATGAGCACGGCGGCCCGGGCGATCCCGCCGCCTGCCTGGGGCACGCTGCCCGTGTCCTGCGCCCGGCCGGCCCGGGTTGCCGTTCCCTGCGCGTCGGTCACGGGGGGCTGGCAGTCGTCCTCGGCCCAGCAGCCGGGCGCGTGGCGGGGCCCGCGCTGCCCGGGCCCGTCCCGCCCGGGCCCGGGGCATCCGGGCTGACGCCCGGTGACCCGGCCGCTGATGATCCAGCCGGCGTGACGGGCCGGCGGCCGAGCATGTCCAGCCAGTGCAGCGGCGGGGTCCGCTGGATGACCTTGGTGAAGCTGACTTTCTCGCTCGCCGCGGTCAGCGTGATGATCCCGGCCAGCACGGCCACCCGGCCGGCCCGCGGCAGGCTCGCCGCCGCGGCGGCGCCGAGCATGGCCCCCAGCGCGTTGGCCCCGGCGTCGCCGAGCATGGCCCGCTCCGCCAGGTCCTCACCGGCCAGGGCGAGCCCGGCACCCAGCGGGATCCCGGCCAGCACGGCGGCGGGCACCGGCCCGGGCGTCACGGGGCCGCCGCCCCGGCCTGCTGCCGCCCTCCCCGGCCGGCCGGCGGCGGCCAGCAGCCCCCCCGCCAGCGCCGCGACCTTGATGGCGCGGCCGGGCCGCAGATCGAACAGGTTGAGCAGGTTGGCGCCCCCCGCGATCAGGCCGGCGTTCACCGCGACATCCAGGGGGGCGCCGCCCAGCAGCCCGCCCGCGGCCACCCCGGCCGCGCCGATCCCGCCGATCTTGATCGCGCCGGTGGTCACCTCGCCGCGGGCCAGGGCGCCCAGGTGACCGCGGAAGCCCCGCCGGTCGCCGCTGCCCGCCAGGTCGTCGTAACCGCCGAAGGCCCCGGCCCCGGCGGCCGCGGTCACCAGCGCCGCCCGGGACCGGCCCGCAAGGCCGGGGGTGAGCGCGGCCGCCAGCGCGGCGCCGGCCGCGGCGGCCGGCCCTTCCAGCAGGGTGACTGGCTCGCCGCGGTGATTGGTCCGGGTCCAGGCCGCCGTGCCGCCCGGGGGCCGCGCCCGCAGCACGGCGTACGCGCCGCGCGCCGCCCCGGCCGCCAGGACGGGGCCGATCACGCTCGCGGCGGCGCGCCGTGCCCCGGGTCCCTGCCTCACCGTGAGCTCGCCGGCGCGGTGGCATCCGGATGCGCGGATGTGCCGGCGGTGCGCTTGCGGTCCCGGGACTGGCTGGCGGCCGGGGTCGCCGTCGCGGACGGCGACGGGGTGGGGGCCGGGCTCGGGCCGGCCGTGGTCGCGCTGGCCAGCGACCCGTAGTTGCCGGACCGGCCCTCGGTCATCTGCTCGTAGAGGGCCTGGGCCACGACGATCTGGCCGATCGCGGTATCCGCGTCGTCCACGCTGCTGAAGTGGTCCCGCTGGCTGCCCGACCGCAGCACGTCGATGGCGCTGCCCGGCCCGGAACCGCCGACCTGCCCGGCCATCACCGTGCCGTTGCCGGCCAGGTTCAGCTGCTGCGCCACGGTCACCAGGGTCTGGCTCGCGGTGCTGGACCCGCTGGCCGCGGGCGGGGTACCCGGGATAATCACGACAGCCAGGGTGGCACGCGCCGCCGGGTTCCCGCTGGTACTCAGGAAACCTCCGGATGCGTAGCCCCCGAGGATCGATCTGCCGGTGGCGTCGGCCACCCCGGCGGGCGGATCGGCGGGGCCGCCCTTGGTCAGGATGGCGCTGGCGATCAGCTCGGCCGCCTGAGCCTGCTCCGTCCCGGCGCGCAGGGTGACACCGGCGGGCGTGAGCTGCCGGTTGAGCGTGTCCAGGTCCGACTGCGTGCCCGCGGTGAAGAACTGGCTCTGCAGCTGCACCTGGCCGGACACGGTCGCGCCCGCCTGGGCCAGCGCCGACGAGACCCCCGTCACCACCCCGCCCGGGAAGCCGGGCGCGGTCACCAGGACCACGCGCTCCCCGTCCAGCAGGCCGCCCAGCGCCAGGTGCTCGCCCGCCTGGGCGTACGCCTCGGCCGCCGCCAGCTGGTTCTGGTACTGGCGGTTCTGCGCGTACAGCGCGTCGATCCGCTTCTTCTCCGCGTTCGCGGTCTTCTGCAGCCCGCTGAGGACGGCCGGCTTCAGCGCGGTGGAGCCGACCACGATCCCGATCGCGAGAGCCAGGAAGACGGCGACGATGGACACCAGGTGGTAGCGGAAATCGATCACGGGAGGCTGGCCTAGAACAATCCGCTGAGCCAGTACTTCACGCCGTCCCACTGGGCGCCGAGGTACGTGAAGAAGATCTGGCCGGCCGGGGACGCGAGCATGACCACGAGGATGGTGGTGCAGGCGGCCAGGACCAGCACCATCAGGGCCCAGCCGGAGATGCGCTGGCGGTAGAGCCGGCTGACGCCCTTGGCGTCCACCAGCTTGCTGCCGACCCGGAGCCTGGTCAGCCAGGTGCTCGCGTAGCCGGCCCGGCCCTTGTCCAGGAACTCGTCCAGCGTGTTGTGCGTGCCCACCGCGACGATCAGGCTGGCCCCCTTCGCGTCCGCCATCAGCAGGGCCACATCCTCACTGGTGCCGCCCGCGGCGCAGACCACTGAGGGCAGCCCGAGCCGCTCGACCCGCTCCTGGCCGGGCGCCTGGCCGTCGCCGGGGTAGGCGTGCACGACGAGCTCCGCCCCGCAGTGCAGTCCATCGTCGGTGACCGAGTCCATGTCGCCGACGATGATGTCAGGCAGGTAGCCGGCCTCGAGCAGCGCGTCGGCGCCGCCATCCACGCCGACCATCACGGGCTTGAACTCCCGGATGTAGGGCCGCAGCACCGCCAGGTCCTCGCGGAAGCGGTTGCCGCGCACCACGACCAGCACGTGCCGCCCCTCGATCCTGGTCCGCAGGTCGGGCGGCGCGGCGATGCCGTCGACCAGCAGCCCGCCCTCGCCTTTGACGTACTCCAGCGTGTTGGTCACGAAGTCCTGGAGCTGCGCGGTGATCCCGTCCTTGGCCGCGGTCATCGCCTCAGCCACCGTCCCGGCGGTCTGCACCCGGCCCTTGGCCACGACCTCCTCGCCGACGTAGACGGTGTCGCCCTGCAACCGGACCAGTGTGCCCTCGCTGACCTTGGTGAACACGTCCGGGCCGACGTCGTCGATCAGCGGCACCCCGGCCTCGACCAGTAGCTGGGGCCCGAGGTTCGGGTACCGGCCGCTGATGCTGGGCGCCACGTTCACCACCGCCGCGACCTGCTGCCGCAGGAGCGCCTCCGCAGCGAGCCTGTCCATGTCCACGTGGTCGACGATGGCGATCTCACCCATGCGCAGGCGCTTGGTGAGGTTCTTGGTCCGCCGGTCCAGGCGGGCAGGCCCGATGACACCGGGGAGGTCTTCTGGCCTGCTCCGGTGCCGTATCGGGAGTCTCAGGAACGGGGCCATCATCGCAGTCCATCCTGCCAGACGGGGCAGGCAGCCGGAGCCACACACCGCATCAGCGTCCCCGCGGGCCGCTGGCCCTCAGCTCCCGTTCAGCGGGCGGTCAGTAAACACCGGTCAGCGCGTCAGCGGGTCAGCCGGCCCGCTGGCCGCCGGCGGCCGCCCGTTCCGCCGCGGCGGCGGTGAGCAGCTCCCCTGCGTGCGCGCGGCCGTACTCGGAGTCCTCGAGCCCGGCCAGCATCCGGGACAGCTCGGTGACCCGGCCGGCGTCGTCGAGCCGGGTCACGCCGCTGCGGGTTACCCTGCCGTCGCCCGCCTTCTCGACCACGAGGTGAGTGTCCGCGAACGCCGCGACCTGGGGCAGGTGGGTGACCACGATGACCTGGGCCAGCCGGGCCAGCCGGGCCAGCCGCCGCCCGATCTCCACCGCGGCCTTGCCGCCCACGCCGGCGTCGACCTCGTCGAACACGAAGGTCGGGACGGGGTCCGCGCCGGCGAACACCACCTCGATCGCGAGCATGACCCGGGACAGCTCACCACCCGAGGCGCCCTTGGCCAGCGGCAGCGCCGGCGCTCCGGGATGCGCGGCCAGCCGGATCTCCAGCTCGTCCGCGCCGTGCGGCCCGAAGTCGTCCTGTGGCGTGATCGCGACCGTGAGCGACGCGTGCGGCATGGCCAGGGCAGCCAGCTCGGTGGTCACCTCGGCGGCGAACCTCGCGGCCGCCTCCTTGCGCAGCGCGGTGAGCTGGCCGGCCAGCCCGGCCACGGCCGCGCCCAGCTGGCCGGTTTCCGCGGCCAGGCCGGCGATGCGGTCGTCGTCGCCGTCCAGCTCGCCCAGCCTGCTGGCCGCCCGCCTGCCCCAGCCGAGCACGGCGGCCACATCCCCGCCGCCGCCGTCCGCGGTGGCCCCGCCGGCGCCGTAGCCGCGGACCAGCCGGGTCAGGTCGGCGCGCCGCTGCTGGACGGCGGCCAGCCGGGCCGGGTCCGCCTCCACCGACTCGACGTACGAGGCGAGTTCCGCACCGATATCGGAAACCAGGTAGGCCGCCTCGGAGAGCCGGGCCGCCAGCCCGCCCAGCACCGGGTCGTGGGCTGCGGCCCCCTCCAGCGCCTGGGTCGCGCCAGCCAGCAGGCTGACCGCGTCGGGCAGGTCATAGGAGCCGCTGGAGGGGTCGCCGAGCAGGGCGTCGTGCGCCGCGCTGGCCGCGGTGTGCAGCCCGTCGGCGTTGGCCAGCCGCTCCTCCTCGGCCCGCAGTTCCACGTCCTCCCCCGCGGCCGGCTCGAGCCGCTCGATCTCGGCCAGCCCGCGGCGCAGGTCCTCGGCTTCGGCAGCGCGCTCGCGGGCCCGCCCGGTCAGGTCCTCCAGCTCGGCCAGGGCCTCCCGGTGCCGCTGGTAGGCCCGGCGGTACTCACCGGCGACCGCGGCCAGCGCCGGCCCGGCGAACCGGTCCAGCGACTCCCGCTGGCGGCCGGGCCGCAGCAGCTGCTGCTGGTCGGCCTGGCCGTGCACCGCGACCAGGTCATCGGCCAGGTAGGTGAGCAGCGACACGGGGACGGAGTGGCCGCCGGCGTAGGCACGCGACCGCCCCTCCGCGGACACCGAGCGGCTGACGATCAGCGTGGCCCCGTCGTCGTCGAGCTCGCCACCCGCCTCGGTCACCTGCCCCGCCACCCGGCCGGCCGGGTCGATGCGAAGCCGGCCCTCCACCGTGGCCCGGTCAGCCCCGGGCCGGACCCGGGACGGGTCGGCCCGGCCGCCGAACATGAGGCCGAGCCCCGTCACGACCATCGTCTTGCCCGCGCCGGTCTCGCCGGTGACCACCGTGAACCCGGGTGACAGCTCCAGCACGGCGTCCTCGATCACGCCGAGCGCGTTAATGCGGACTTCCTCAAGCATGAGCGCGTGGCTCCTGTTCGGTGTGACGGCCGCCGGAGCGCCCCCGCCAGCCGGCGACCGGCAGGCCGAACTTCGCGACCAGCCGGTCGGTGAACGGCGCGCCGCCCGCCGCCGCCTCATCCTGGCGCAGCCGGGCCAGCAGCACGGGGGTGGCGCCGCGGCGGACCTCGATCCGCGCCCCGGCCGGCAGGTCAACCCGGCGCCGCCCGTCGCACCACAGCACGCCCGCGAACGACTGGCCAACCGCGGGGCCGCCGAGGACCTCGACCGCAAGCAGGGAGCCGGGTGAGATGACCAGCGGGCCCGCGAACAGCGCGTGCGCGCTGATCGGCACCATGAGCAGCGCCTCGACCTCAGGCCACACGACCGGGCCGCCCGCCGAGAACGCGTACGCCGTGGACCCGGTCGGCGTGGCGCAGACCACCCCGTCGCATCCCCACCGGGACAGCGGCCGGCCGTCGATCTCGGTGACCACCTCGATCATCCGTTCCCTGGCCGCCTTCTCCACGCTGGCCTCGTTCAGGGCCCAGGTCCGGGCGATGACCGTGCCGTTCTGCCGGACGGTCACGTCGAGGGTCATCCGCTGCTCCACGGTGTACTGGCGGCTGATCACCCGGTCGATCACGTCGGGCAGGTCGTCGTACTCCGCCTCGGCGAGGAAGCCCACGTGCCCGAGGTTCACCCCCAGCAGCGGCACCCCGGCCGGCCGGGTCATCTCCGCCACCCGCAGCAGCGTCCCGTCCCCGCCGAGGACCAGGACCATCTCGGTGCCGCGGGCGGCGTCAGGGGTGGCCGGGAGCACCTCGGCGCCGGGGCACTGGAGGTCGGGGGCCTCGGTGTCCACGACGCGCACCGTAATCCCGGCGGCGAGCAGCATCTCCACCACCAGGCGGGCGCTGGTCACCGCCGCGGCCCGGCCCGTGTGCGCGGTCACGAGCACCGTCCGGGCGGGGCTCACTGCGGTCCTTCCGCGACGACCTGCGCGAGCCTGGCCGCCTCGAGCGGGGGCGCACCGCGGCGCAGCCAGAGGAAATACTCCACGTTCCCGGCGGGCCCGGGCAGCGGGCTGGCGGCCACGCCCGCCACGCCCAGGCCGCTGCCCGCGGCGGCGCTGGCCACCGCGGTCACGGCGGCGGCCCGCAGCCCGGGATCGCGTACCACCCCGCCTGCGCCCACATGCCCCTTGCCCACCTCGAACTGGGGTTTCACCAGCAGCACGAAGTCGGCGTCCGGGCCGGCGCAGCGAACCAGGGCGGGCAGCACCAGGCTGAGCGAGATGAACGAGAGGTCCGCGGTGACCAGGGACGGGGGCGGCGCGACCTGCGCCGGCTCCAGGTGCCGCACGTTCACCCGGTCGAGCACGGTGACCCGGTCGTCGCTGCGCAGCGACCAGGCGAGCTGGCCGTAGCCGACGTCCACCGCCACCACCTGGGCCGCGCCGGCGCGCAGCAGCACGTCGGTGAAGCCGCCGGTGGACGCGCCCGCATCCAGGCAGCGGCGGCCCGCCACGGACAGCCCCGGGAAGGCGGCCAGCGCGCCCGCGAGCTTGCGGCCCCCCCGCGATGCGTACTCCGGGCCGGCGCCGGCGCCCGTGACTGCGATCGGGTCATCGGCGCTGACCTGCGTCGCGGTCTTGCCCGCCGACTGGCCAGCTACCACCACCCGGCCGCCGGTGACCAGTTCCGCGGCGTGCTCGCGGGACCGGGCCAGGCCGCGGCGCACCAGTTCGGCGTCGAGACGTCTCCGGGTCGTCATGCGGTGGCTGCCTCGCCGTTCAGCTGTCCGGGGCCGCGCGAATTCCATGAGCAGCCGCTGCGTGCGGGGTCTGGGCGGGCGCGATGGGGGCCTGCGGAAACCGGTCGTTTCCTGAATCAAGGGTACCCAGCGCCCCGGCCAGCTCCGCGTGGATGTGCTCGAAGACAGCCGCATGCCCCGGCAGCGGCAGGTCCGCCAGCTCCCCGAGCCGGCCCAGGGCCTGGTCTACCCGCGGGTCGCCGGTGATGGCGGCGTTCCCGGGGGTACTCCCGGGGCCGGCCGGGCCGGGCGCCCCCGGATCGTTCTGCGTCACGTCGCGCTCCTCGGCAGGGTTGCGGATTGCGGGGCGGTCCCCTGACGAAACGCTACCGTCCGGGAGCCGCCGCAGGCGCCACCAACGGCTGGCGCCACGCCCGTGGCGTCATCAGCGAGTAAGGAGTTGCAGAATGGACACTCTCTGGGGAGTGAGGGGACATGGCGACTGCTGAGGAGTGCCGGACGGCGCTGGAGGCGCTCGCGGGCCGGATTTCCGAGATGGACCCGCAGGCGCGGGCTGATCACCTGGCCGACCGTACGCTCAGCTGCACGGTTACCGACCTTGGCGTCACGTTTGTCACCAAGCTCGGCATGGACGGGGCCGCGGCCGTGACCACAGCCGGGCCGGTTGACCCGCCCGCCCAGATCCGGTTCTCGGCCACGAGTGGCGAGCTTATTGCCATATCGGGGGATCCGGGACGGTTTGTCCGCTCCTGGCTGACCGGCCGGGTGAAGGTCCAGGCCAGCCTCGGCGACCTGCTCCGCCTGCGCAAGCTGTTCTGAGCGCCCGCCCGCGCGCTGCCGGCCCGCCAGGCGGGCCGGCTGGTCCTGGTGACCAGGGCGCGGCGCGGTACGTGCTGTTCACCCGGCCAGGGGGTCGCGTGCTGCCGGCGGCCAGGATGATGGTGCGCACGGGCCGGCCGGGCCGGGCCCCGTGCTCATGGATCCGGCCCTGACCGGGGTCATGGCAGGGCCGTGAGGCCGCCGGCGGTGAGCCGGTAGGCCGGCGCGAGCGCGGTGATGTCGCTGCGCGCGAGCTCGAGCAGCGCGGCCCCCGCGGCGCCGGGCGTGAGCGGCTCGCCGAGCTGCCGCAGGTACTCGCCGAGGCTCTGGCCGGCGCGGGCTGCGTAGGCGCGCACCGCGGGCAGCCCGAGCCCGGTCGCGGGGGTGATCTGGGGCAGCACCGCGGTGAAGGCGATGTCCAGGCCGGCCCGCCGCGCCTCGTCCTGGGCGTAGCCGGTGATGAAGCGCTGGGTCGCCTTGGCCCCGGCGTATCCGCCGCTGAGCGGGGACCCGCTGACCGCGGCGCCGCTGCTGACGACGATCACCCGGCTGCCGGGTCGCAGCGGGGTGAGCAGGGCCTCGCGCAGCCAGTGGAACGTGATCCGCACGTCGGTGTCCCAGTTGGCGGAGAACGTCTCCCAGGTGTGCTGGTGCAGCGGGCGCATGAGCGGGCTGGCGCCGGCCACGATGATCACCTCGTGCGGGTCGTGCCGGTCGTACAGCGTGCCGGGCACCGCCGGGTCGGCGGCGTCGGCGACCTCGGCCCGCACGCCGGGGTCCTCGGCGGCGAGCTCGTCCAGCGCGCGCTGCGAGCGGGCCACGGCCACGACCGGCGGCCGGCCCTGGCGAACGCGACGGCGACGCCCCGCCCGAGACCACGGCTCGCGCCGACGACGACGGTGCTGCGCTGGGCCCGCCCGGCCACGGCCTGGGGGGCGGGGCTGGCGTCGTTGCTCATGACCGGACCCCCACGGCCTGCACGGCGCCGGCGTCGGCGCGTTCCAGCGTCTTGATCGCCCCGTCGTCCCAGCCCGGCGCGACGGCACCGGACATCGGGTCGGGGAAGATCTCCTCCTGCCCGTTCGCGACCCCGTCGAGGATCGCGCGGGCCACGCCTGCCGGGCTGGCCTTGGGGATGTCCCAGCCGCGGATCATGTCGGTGTCGACGGGGCCGGGCAGCGCGGCGTGCACGCTCACGCCCTGACCGGCCAGCAGGATGCGCAGGGACTGGGTCATCGAGAACGCGGCGGCCTTGGAGATGGCGTAGGCGGGAGTGACCGGCACGGTCGCGAGCGCGGCCAGGGACAGGACGTTGACGAGGGCCCCGCGTGATGCGGCCAGCTGCGGCACGAACGCCCGGGTGACGCGGAACGTCCCGAACAGGTTGACCGCCAGGTGGGCCTCGATCACGGCCGGGTCGGTCAGGTCGTCGGCCACCGAGACCCCGGCGTTGTTGATCAGGACGTCGAGGGTGGCGACGAGCTGGGCGGCGGCGCCGGACGCAGGGTCGGTGACGTCCAGCCGGATCGGGCGGACCCGGGGGTCGGGGTGGTCGATGGGCTGACGCGCGGCGGCGTAGACCCGGGCCGCGGCCCGGGTGAGGGCTTCCCCGACGAGCGCGTGCCCGATGCCGCGGCTGGCGCCGGTCACCAGCACGGTCTTGCCGGCCAGCGTGGTTGTCGTGGTCATGTTTTCCTCCGGTGACTGAATCAGTTGGTGGTGCGGGCGAATTCGGGGGCAGGCGCGGGGCCGGCAGCCGGCCCGGGAGAGGCCGTCCGGCGCCGGGGGACAACCAGGCCGCCGATGGGGACGGCGAGGGCGGCGGCGGCGGCGCAGAACCAGAACGCCCAGTGGAAACCGCCGGTGAGAGCGGCGGCGGGCGCGCGGCCAGCCGCGGCGAGGGTGCCCGCCCGGGTCGCCGCGATCGTCGAGGCGGCCGCGACCCCGAGCGCCCCGCCGACCTGCTGCGCGGTGCTCAGCAAGCCGGAGGCGATGCCGGAATCACGCGCGGCCACGCCGGTGAGCGCGGCGATCGACGTCGGGATGAACGCGAGCGCCGTGCCCGCGCCGACGACGAGCAACGGCCCGGCCAGGTCGGCCCAGAACCGGCCGTGAACCCCGGCACCGCCCGCCCACAGCGTGCCGCCGGCGATCAGCGCCATCCCCGTCGCCAGGACGGGGGCCGGGCCGCGGCGCGTGACCAGGCGCTGGGACAGCCCGGCGAGAGCGACCGACGTGAGCGACGCAATGAGCCAGGCAAAGCCGGTCGTCAGCGCGGAGTAGCCCTGCACCTGCTGCAGGTAGAGCGTGCCGATGAACAGGAAGGCGTAGAAGCTGCCGCCGAGCAGCATCCCCGCGGCGTTGGCGCCGGCGACGCTGCGGTGGCGCAGCAGCCGCAGTGGCAGCAGCGGCGCCTGCGCTCGCGACTCGACGGCGGCAAACGCGGCGAGCAGCAGCGCAGCGGCGGCCAGGCAGCCCACGGTCAGCCCGCTCGCCCACCCGTGCCCGGGTGCGGTGGAGATGGCGTACACGAGCAGCAGCAAGGCGCCCGTGACGGTTACCGCGCCGGCGAGGTCGAAGCGGCGCCGGAACGTCGCCAGCCGGCTCTCGGGAACGACGCGCGGCGCGAGGGCCAGCGCGGCGAGCCCAGCCGGCACGTTGAGGTAGAAGATGTACTCCCAGCCGGCGTACCGGGTCAGCAGCCCGCCGGTGATCAGGCCGAACGTCGCGCCCGCGGCGCCGAGCCCGCCCCAGATGCCGAGCGCCTTGTTCCGGTCGGCGCCCTCCGCGAAGATGTTCATCACGATCGACAGCGCGGCCGGCAACACGATCGCGGCGCCGGCGCCCTGCACACCGCGCACCACGATCAGGACCGTGTCAGTGCGGGCCAGCCCGCAGGCCAGCGACGCGGCGGTGAACACGGCCAGCCCGAGCATGAAGATCCGCCGCCGGCCGAGCAGGTCCGCCGTGCGGCCGCCGAGCAGCATCAGCCCGCCGAAGCTCAGTCCGTAGGCGGTCACCACCCACTGCAGGCTGGTCGCGGAGAAGTGCAGGTCGCGGCCGATGGTGGGCAGGGAGACGTTCACGATCGTCAGATCGGCGATGGTCATGAAGTAGGCCACGGCGAGCACTGAGAAAGCTCGCCAGCGATGAATGGTCACAGGGTGTCCCGTCTCGTGCGTGTGGTGGGTTCACCTGTGTGACGCGGGCAAAATCAGGCTGTCATCGGTCCGGTTCGCAGCGGCTCACCATGCACAGCGTCAGCGGCTCGGGCCGGGGGTTGCCCAGGCTGCGTACCGGCAGGCCGGCCAGCGTGAGAACGGCCCCGGCGGCGAACCGCGCCCGCCGTCCGCTGCGGCAGAGCAGCTCGAGCTCACCGCTGATCACGATCACGAGGGTGTCGGCCCACTGCGCAGGGTCAACGGCGACGACCCGGCCGGGTTGCAGGACGAGCGTCCGGTGCCGTACCGGGCCGGTGCCGGTCACCAGGAGCCGGGCAGGGCGAACGAGCTGAACAGTTCCGGCTGCTGGAACAGCGCGATCTCGGCGACGGCGCCGCCCCGGACGCGCACGACGCCGATGGCGAACGCCTGGAACGTGTCGTGCCCCGGCGCGCGCCTGTACAGCGCGAAGGCCGGCTGCCGGTTCGCCGCTGTCGGGCGCAGCCGCCAGTTCGCGCCCATGTCGGCGAACACGTGCTCGGCGAGGAAGCTGACGACATCGGCCCGCCCGGCGAACCACGTCACGCCCGGCGGCATGATCAGCTTCACGTCGTCGGTGAGCAGCTCAAGCAGCGCGGTGGTGTCCGCCTGCTCCCACGCGGCGATCAGCCGCCGCAGGGCCGTGCGCTCTTCCGGGGTCGGCGCCGGTGTCGGGGCCGCCTGCCAGTCGCCGCGCCGCGCGGGCAGGTGGGCGGCCAGCGTGGCGTGGGCCCGCTGCAGCGCGCTGTTGACCGCCGCCGGGGTCAGCGCCAGGGCCGCGGCGGTGTCCTTCACCGACCAGTCCAGGGTGTCCCGCAGGATCAGCACGGCGCGCTGGCGTGCGGGTAGCCGCTGGATGGCGGCGAGGAACGCGAGCTCGATCGTCTCCCGCGCGGTCACGACGGCCTCCGGCTCCTCGTCCGCGTCGCCGGCCACGTCCAGCAGCCGGTCCGGGTAGGGCTGCAGCCACGGCAGGTCAACTGCGGCCAGTTCGTAACGGTGCGGGTCGGCCGGGCCCGCCAGGTCCGCCGGCCAGGCGCGCGCCTTGCGGCGGCGCAGCGCGTCCAGGCACGCGTGGGTGGCGATGCCGTAGAGCCAGGCCCGCAACGGCGCGCGGGCGGCGTAGGAGTCCAGCCGCTTCCAGGCCCGCAGCAGCGTTTCCTGCACCGCGTCCTCCGCGTCCTCGACCGAGCCGAGCATCCGGTAGCAATGCACCTGCAGCTCATGCCGGAGCGGCTCAACCAGACCCGCGAAGGCCGTCTCATCACCCGCACGCGCCGCTGCCAAGACCTGGTCCATACCGGTATGACGCGCCGGGCCGCTGCCTGTCATCGGTTGGTGCCGCCGGCGCAGCGGACGTTTGCGCAATGGCGCCGGCTGCCGCGTCCCAGGCTTGGCCGGCGTGACGTGACCGGCCCGGGATGGTGTTCGTTGCGGAGAACAAACCGGGCCCGCGCCGGCGCGCGCCGCGCCCGTAAGCGCTCACCGGGCAGGACAGGCGGGCCAGCTTGAGGTCCTGCGGGTCACATGGGCCCCTTCCGTCCACTCTTCCCGAGCACGGTGCGCCGCGGCGGGCGATTTGCCCGGATCCGGCGCACCGAACCGAACGCGGGGAAAGCCGGCGCCGCCCATGATCAGTGTGACCCATGGTGCTGGTGCGAAGTGGCTGCGCCGCTCGCCTGGCGGCCCGGGCGCGGGAGGCGCCGGCGGCGGGAGCGCGGGCATACTGGGGCGGTGGCGGGGCTGAGCGGTGCCTGAGGGGGACACGGTCTGGCATGCGGCGAAGCGCCTGCGGGAGGCGCTGGCCGGGCGGGTGCTGACCCGCAGCGACTTCCGGGTCCCCCGGTACGCGACCACCGACCTGACCGGCCGCCGGGTGACGGAGTCCCTGTCGCGGGGCAAGCACCTGCTGACCCGGGTCGAGGGCGGCGTCACGGTGCACACCCACCTGAAGATGGAGGGCGCGTGGCGGGTGCGCCCGGCCGCGGCCCGGCTGCCCGAGGGCCACCGGGCCCGGCTGATTCTCGCCAACGAGCAGTGGCAGGCGGTGGGCTACCAGCTCGGCGTGGTCGAGGTGCTGGCCACCGGCCAGGAGGAGGCCGTGGTCGGCCACCTCGGCCCCGATCTCCTCGGCCCGGGCTGGGACGAGGCCGGGGTGGGCGAGGCGGTGCGCCGCCTCCTGGCCGATCCGGGGCGCCCGGCCGCCGAGGCGCTGCTGGACCAGCGCAACCTGGCCGGCATCGGCAACGTGTACCAGTGCGAGCTGCTGTTCCTGCGCGGTGTCAGCCCGTGGCGGCCGGTCGGCGAGATCAGCGACCCGGCCGCGATGGTGCGGCTGGCTCACCGGATGCTGGACGCGAACAAGGACCGGATCGGGCACATCACCACCGGGTCGCGGCGGCGCGGCGAGGAGCACTGGGTCTACGGGCGGGGCGGCCGCCGCTGCCGCCGCTGCGGGACCCTCATCCAGCGGGCCGCCGGGGGCAGCGACCCGGAGGCGCGGATCACCTTCTGGTGCCCGCACTGCCAGCCACGGTAACCGGCGGCCCCCGCAGCCAGGCGCGGCGTCATGGCGCACCGCAGCCGAGCACCCGGACAAGGAACACCCGCCCGGCGGCAGCCCCCGGCCGCCAGGCGGGTGTCCCGGGGATGCGCGGTCCCGTGCGCATCCCGCTTCCGGAGCGGCCTTACGCGTCCCGCTTCAGGAAGACGAACGCCCCCGCGATGATCGCGATCACCGCGTAGGCGGTGAACACCGCGAACCCGGCCCAGGGCGAGAACATCGGCGGGTTGCCGTGCACGGGGATCGTGGACCAGATCTGGCTGCCCGCGTTGAACGGGATCCACTTGTCCACGTGGTTCTGCCAGCTGGACGGCAGGAAGTTGATCAGCACGAACAGCACGAACAGCAGCCCGATCGACGCCGTGATCGCCCCCGCGGTGTGCCGTAGCAGCGTGCCCAGCCCGAAGGCCAGCATGCCGCACACGGCCAGGAACAGGGCGCCGCCGATGACCGCGCGCAGCACGTTGGGGTCACCGAGGGTGACGTTCAGGTGCTTGGAGGACAGGATGGCCTGCCCGATGAAGAACGACACGAACGACGCGACCAGCCCCGTGATGAAGCTGACCAGGAAGAAAACCACGCCCTTGGCGGCGAGCAGCGTGCCCCGCCGCGGCTGCACGGTCAGCGAGCTGCGGATCATCCCGGTCGAGTACTCCGAGGTGATGGTCAGCGCCCCGAGCACCGTGATGATCAGCTGGCCGAGGATCAGGCCGGCCAGGCTGCGCTGGGTCGCGTCGAAGCCCGGCCCGCGGATGCCGCTCCCGCGGGAGACCGCTCCCACGCAGGCCAGCGTGCCGATCCCGATCGTGACCACGACCAGGGCAATGAGCGTCCAGTAGGTGGACCGGACCGAGCGGATCTTGGTGAACTCCGAGCGGAGCGCCCCCGCGAACCCGGCCCGGCCGGGCGGCGCGGCCGGCAGGGCCGGCGCGGAACTGCCCGGCAGCTGTGTCGTCGCAGCCATGTCAGAGCACCTCTCCCGTGGTCACCGGCTCGGCAGGACCGCCAGGACCCGGCTCGCCGGCGCCGGCCGCGGCGGCGCCCGGACCGTCGGCGCCGGCGCTGGCGTGGAACTCCACGCTGGACGCGGTCAGCTCCATGAACGCCTCTTCCAGCGAGGCGTGCGCCTGGGCCAGCTCGTGCAGCCGGATGCCCCGCTCGAAGGCCAGGTCCCCGATCTGGTCCGGGGCCAGGCCCTGGACCACGAACGCGCCGTCCGGGGCGGCGGCCACGTGACCGCCGGCCAGCGCGACCGCGCTGCGCAGGGCGTCGCCCTGGGGCGTGCGGACCCGGACCGTCTGCACCGAGTTGCGGGCGATGAACTCCGCCACCGTGCAGTCGGCGATGAGCCGCCCCCGGCCGATGACCAGGAGATGGTCCGCCGTGTTCTCCATCTCCGACATGAGGTGGCTGGACACGAAGACCGTCCGGCCCTCGGCGGCGAGCGCCTTCATGAGGTTCCTGATCCACAGGATGCCCTCGGGGTCCAGGCCGTTGACCGGCTCGTCGAACATGAGGATGGCCGGGTCGCCGAGCAGCGCCCCGGCGATGCCGAGGCGCTGCCCCATGCCCAGGGAGAAGCCCTTGGACCGCTTCCTGGCCACCTCGCTCAGCCCGACCAGCTCGAGCACCTCGCCGACCCGGCGGGCGGGCAGGTTGTTGGTCTGGGCCAGGCACAGCAGGTGGTTGTAGGCGCTGCGGCCGCCGTGCACCGCCTTGGCGTCCAGCAGCGCACCCACCTCCCGCATCGGCTGGGCCAGCTCCCGGAAGTCCTTGCCGTGCACGGTGACGGTGCCCTTGGTCGGGCGGTCCAGCCCGAGGATGAGCCTCATCGTGGTGGTCTTGCCCGCCCCGTTCGGGCCGAGGAAGCCGGTGATCTTGCCAGCCTCCACACTGAATGACAGGTCGTCCACCGCGACCTTGTCCCCGTAGCGTTTCGTGAGGCTGCGCGCCTCGATCATTGACGTGTCCTTTCCGCTTCGCGCCCCCCGGGCCGGTTGCCCGCCTTCCGCGCAAGGGACAGTCTTCCGGGCCGGCCGGGCCGGCGCATCGCCCGGAAGGCCGGCCCGCATCCCCCTGTGGGTGGACGCCGGGTGTCACCCCGGTAGCGCAGCCAGCGCGGGCCGGATCACCTCCGGGTTGAGGTGCCCGCCGGACCAGGCCGCCGCGCAGAGCGCGCGCAGCCCGTCGATACGGTCCCCCGAGCCCTCCAGGACCATCGGGGAGTCCCGGTCCGCGCGCCGCGCCACCCACCCGCCGCAGCGGAAGGCGCCCTGCCCGGCGGTGATGGGAGGGTGCGGGGCGAGGAGGCCGGCCAGGTCGGCCGCCAGGTAGGTGGGGCGCTGCCCCGGGACGGCCAGCACGGCATCCTCGGGGCGGGTGACCCCGGTGAGCACGAGCAGGCTGGGCGCCCCGGCCCGCACCGCGCCCTCGATGTCGGTGTCCAGCCGGTCCCCGACCACCAGGGGGTGCCGCGCGCCGGTCCGGGCCACCGCCTCCTCGTGCAAGGGCGGCTCGGGCTTGCCCGCCACCACCGGCTGCTTCCCGGTCGCGTAGACGATCACCTGCGAGAGCGCGCCGTTACCGGGCTGCCGCCCGCGCCCGGTCGGCATGGTCGCGTCCCCGTTCGAGGCCACGAACCAGGCCCCGTCCTGGACCGCCAGCGCGCCCTCGCACAGCAGCGAGTAGCCGATGCCGGGGGCGAAGCCCTGGGCGACCGCGGCGGGCCGGTCCAGCGCCGTGGTGACCGGCCGGAAACCCCGCTCGCGGATCGCGGCGCGCAGCCCGTTCCCGCCCACCACGAGCACGGCCGAGCCGGGGTCGAGCCGCCCGGCCAGCAGCGTCGCGGCGGCCTGGCCCGAGGTCACCACGTCGGCGGCCGTGGCCGGCACCCCGAAGCTGGCGATCTGGGCGGCGATCGCCGAGGGGGTGCGGGAGGAGTTGTTGGTCACGTAGGCCAGCCGCATTCCCGCGTCCGCGGCCTTGGCCAGGGCCTGGGGCGCGCCGGGCACCGCGGCGTCGCCGAGGTAGACCACCCCGTCCAGGTCCAGCAGGGCCACGTCGTAGACCTGGCTGAGTGGATCGGGGCAGCCACGCAGGAAGCTGGCCAGTCCGGTGTCACCATCGCGCTCGGCGGCCTCAGCGCATGCGGTCCTCAGTTCCTGGTTCCCGGGAAAGTCCTTCAAATTAGCATCAGCGAACCGCCCGGCCGGCCCCGCGGGCCGCCGGCTGCGCCCTGCGGCGGCTGGGAGGAATCGGGCCGGCCCGGCCGTGCCGCCCGCCCGGCCGTGCCGCCGGCCCCGCCTGCCACCAGGCTAGTGGGGCCCTGGGACGCGGCCGGGCCGCGCCGCAGGGCAGGCCGCCCGCAGGCGGGTTACGCCGGGGCCGCCGGCGGCTCGCCGGCTGCCTGGGTGCGGGCCTTCAGGGTGGCCCGTACACCGCGCAGCGCCTCGGTGTAGTGCGCCAGCTCCGGCCGCATCGCGGCGGCCAGCGCCAGGTGCTCGGCGGCGGCCCGCGGGTCCCCGCCCCGGGCCAGCGCCAGGCCCAGCCCGAAGTGGGCGTAGTCGTCGCTCGGGCTGGCCTCGACGATCTGCCGGAAGGTCACCGCGGCGTCGGCGTACCGCCGGGTGTCGAACTGCGCCCGGCCGAGAGCCTCCAGCACGCTGCGCGACCCTGGCGCGGCCTCGGCGGCCCGTTCCAGCAGCTGGGCGGCGGCCGCCGGGCTGCCCCGGCCCAGCAATTCCAGCCCCCGCTGGTACCACGTGTACACGTCACCATGCGGAGCCGGAACGCCGGGAGTGCCGCCGTCCGGCGGCGGATTTTCCGCCGGGCGGGAATCCTGGCCGCCCCATGGTGCTTCTGTCATATGTGCAGATCCTTCCGTCCGGCGGGGAACAGGCGCCGGGACCAGCCGGGCTCGAGCTCGCGCCGTTCCGCGGAGTCCGTTATGCCCCGGAACGGGTGAGCGGACTCGCGGAGGTCACCTCTCCACCGTACGACGTCATCGGCCAGGACACCGCCCAGCAGCTGCGCGACGCCGACCCGCACAACGTCGTCCGCCTCATCCTGCCCCGCCAGGACCCTGGCCGGCCGGGCGAGGAGTATCACGATGCCGCCCGGCTGCTGGCTGACTGGCGGCGTGAGGGAATCCTGGTCACCGGGGACGAGCCCGCCCTGTACGTGTACGAGCAGCGGCTGGCCGGGACCGCCGGCGAGGACGGCGTGCTCCAGCGCGGGCTCATCGGCGCGGTGCGGCTGGCCCCGCCCGGCGCCCGGATCGTGCTGCCGCACGAGGACGTGATGCCCGGCCCGGTGCGGGGCCGCCGGGAGCTGATGGAGGCCACCCAGGCCAACCTGGAGCCGATCTTCCTGCTGTATGAGGGCGGGCGGGGCGGCAGCGGGCCAGCCAGCGCCGCCACCCTGATCGCCGCCCAGGTCGCGGCGGCAGCCACCCCGGTGCTCAGCACCGGCACCGCCGACGGCATCCGGCACACGCTGTGGGCGGTCACCGACCCCGCCGCGCAGGCGCAGATCGCGGCGGACCTTGCGCCCCGGCAGGCGCTGATCGCGGACGGGAATCACCGCTACGCGGCGTACCTGGAGATGCAGGCTGACCGGCGGGCCGCGGGTGACGGCCAGGGTCCCTGGGACTACGGGCTCGCCCTGCTGGTGGACGGGGACGCGTTCCCGCCGGACATCGGGGCGATCCACCGGGTGCTGCCCGGGCTGCCGCCCGCCGAGGCGGTGGAGCGGGCCAAGGCCGGCTTCTCGGTGCGGGCGCTGCCCGGCGGCCCCGGGGGCCTGCCCGCGGCGCTGGACGCGCTGGCGCCCGCCGGGCGCGACGGCCCGGCGTTCCTGGTGGCCGGGCAAGGCCAGATCCACCTGCTCACCGACCCAGACCCCGTGCAGCTGGAGGCGGCCATGCCCGCGGGCCGGTCAGCGGCCTGGCGCCGCCTGTCCACCGCGGTGCTGCAGGAGTACCTGCTGGCTGCGCTCTGGGGTATCCAGGACGACGAGCAGGGCGTGCGCGTGGTGCATCACGACGCGGGCCGGGCCATCGCGGAGGCCGACGCGTCGCCGGGCGGAACGGCAGTCATCGGCAACCCGCTGCGCGCCGCGGACGTGTACGCGGTCGCGGCCGGCGGGGAGCGGCTGCCCCGCAAGTCCACCTCATTCGCGCCCAAGCCCAGGACCGGGCTGATCCTCCGCTCCCTCGCCGGGGGCTGAAACCCTGCCGGGGCCGGCCTGCGGCCCGTGACCCCCACCCCCGTCATGCCCGCGCGGAGGATCAGCGGGGGTGCTGGCCTATGCGCATGTACAGGCCGAACGGGCCGTGCGGCACGGGGACGAAGTGCTGGTCGAAGTAGGCGGAGATCTCCCGGGTGCCCCAGGGGATGCGCTTGTAGGACAGCGGTGACAGCCACACGTACTGGGCGCCCCGCAGGGCAGACAGCCACAGCGCGCGGACCGCGGGCACCCGCCCGGCCCCGGTGGCCGCGCTCCGGCCCCGCGACAGCGAGTAGTCGCTGCCCACACCATCCACCATGGGCACGCAGCCGGGCCGGGAGGACACGAAGCGGTTCGCGGCGATGGTGTAGGACGCCTGGTCGGTCAGGACGCACGCGCCCGCCGGGATCGTGGCGCTGGCCGCCGACACCACATCTGAGGTCAGGCCGGGGGTGGTCGGTGCGAGCGGGGGCTGCAGGCTGCTCTCGAAGACGAACTGGGCGACGGCCATGGCGGCCACCGCCACCAGGGCGGCAGGGACCGCCCAGCGGGCCACGATCCGGGCGGCCAGGCGCGGCGGCGCGGCGCCCTCACCGGCGCGCGTCCCTCCTGCGCGTGAGGCGCCCAGGGCGTCCACGAACCGGGCCACCGGCAGCGCGATGGCCAGGGCCAGGAACGGGGCCAGGAAGCCGGCGTAGTGGTAGTAGAAGTCGGCCGGCCACAGGAACGCGATAACGGTGAGGGCCCCGGCCGCCAGGGCGAACTGTTCCAGCAGCGGCGGCCGCTGCGCGGTCAGCCGCGAGGCGGCCACGCTGCAGCCGCCGATCAGGGCCAGGATGAGCAGCGAGATCAGGGACAGCACCAGCGTGGAGGTCAGCCCGGTGAAGCCGGTCAGGCCGCTCATCTCGTGCAGCCGGTAGCCGAGCGGGATCCGCACCGAGTCCACCCGGACGAGCTGCGCCACCACCACGCTGCGGTAGAAGGTCCCGGGCGCGGCCGCGGCGAACGGCAGCACCGGGACCGCGAAGCCGGCCACCACCCCGGCGGCGTAGGCGGCTGCACGCCGCGGCTGGCGGCCGGCCAGGATCAGGACCACGATGACCAGCACAGGGAGGATGGCCCAGACCTTGATGGCCCCCGCGAACCCGAAGAGGACCCCGCCCCAGACCAGGCGGCGGGTACTGGCCAGCCGGTCACCGTCGAACACGGCCAGCGTCCCGGCCAGGCAGAAAAGCACCAGCCAGGGTTCCAGCAGCACCGTGTGCGCGGCCTGGACCGCGGCGGGGTAGACGGCCAGGAGGCCGCAGGTCAGGATCACCGCCAGGAGGCCGCGGTGGCGGACCAGCAGGCCGCCCATGGCCACCGCAGCCGCGCCGGCCAGCGCGGTCAGGATGCGGCCCACGCCCATCCCCCAGGCCGTGCCGATCCCCTTGGTTGCCAGCGCGACCGGGGCCATCAGCAGCGTGATGCCGGGCGGCTGGACCATGATGAAGTCCCGGTACGGCAGGTCACCGTGGATCAGCAGGATCGCGCTGCCGAAGTCCGTCCCGTCGTCGTACTCGGTGACCCCGATCAGGTAGTCAGGACGGCTCAGCTGGTACAGCCGGAGCGCCAGCCCGAGCGCTGTCATGATCACGATGGCCACGGTCACCGGGCCGGGGCGCGTCCAGCGGGCCGGCTGACTCGAATCCGCCGGCGGCACTTGCGACCTGGCGGCTGGCATTCTCACAGGTAATCCGCTCACAGTTGGTGACACGCACGTTTCCTGACAGACCGGCACCGGGCGCAGCCCCTGGGTGCGTGGCGACATCGACTGTAGCCACTGCGCCCAGGCCGATAACGACAAACCCATCCCCCCGGCCGGCGCCCCGCCCAGGTCGCATAGGGGCACGATCCGACCGCGTTCTGATACTACTCGTACTCCTCGCCGGCGCAGCGCAAGCACCGCCTGCCCGCCCGCAAGCACCGCCGATCCATCCGGGCGGGCCGGGCTTCTGGAACGATGGTGGCATGGACGATGGTGGCAGGACTGGGACGATGGTGGCATGGACACGGCTGAGGGTGCGGCGGGAAACAAGGCGCAAACCCCGGGCATTACCAAGCTCGGGCACGACGTCTACCAGATCGATACCCGGATGGCCGGATATCAGGGCATCACGGCTGGCTACCTGATCCTGGGTGACCGGCCCTGCCTGGTGGAAACCGGCACTGCGCCGTCAGCCCCGGTCGTGCGCGACGCGCTGGCGGCGCTGGGCGTGGGGCCGCATGACCTGGTCACGATCGTGGTGACCCACATCCACCTCGACCACGCGGGAGGCGCAGGCCACGTCGCCGCCATGTTCCCGGACGCGGAGGTCGTCGTGCACGAACGCGGCGCCCGGCATCTGGCCGACCCGGCCCGGCTGATGAGCGGCGCCCGGATGGTGTACGGAGACGCGTTCGACACTTTGTTCGGCACGATGAACCCGACCCCGGCCGAGCGGATCCGCACTGTGGAGGAACGGGGGACCGTGGACCTCGGCGGGGGACGGAAGCTGGACAGCCACTACTCCCCCGGGCACGCCAAGCACCACGTCGGCCTGATCGACTCGGTGAGCGGCGACCTGTACGTAGGCGACGCGGCCGGCGTGTATATCCCGGAAACGGCCGACCTGCGGCCGGCGACGCCGCCGCCGGACTTCGATCTGGACACCGCGCTGGGGTCGCTGCGCATGTTCGCCTCGCTGCGCCCGTCGCGGCTGCTGTTCAGCCACTTCGGGCCGGTGCCGGACGTGGAGGAGACACTGGCCCGGTCGGCCGGGGAGATCCGGCTGTGGGTGGAGGAGACCCGGGCGGCCCGAGGCGCCGGGCTGGACTTCGACCATGCGGTCGCGCTGGTGCACGAGCGGACGCGGGAACGTTACGCGGCGCTGGGCCCGGATGCCGATCCGGAGCTGACGGCGAAGTTTGAGACGCTGAGCAGCACTGCCTTGAGCGTGGCCGGGATCGTGCACTGGCTCGACACGGCCGGCCAGGCCCCTGACGCCAGATCCTGAGAGCCGCGCCTGAGAATCAGATCTGGGGGTCAGACCTGAGTCTCAGGCGTCCTGGCCGCTTCGCGTCCGGCGTCCCAGCCTCGGCCAGATCCTCGGCGTCCAGGTCCTCGTCTTCGCCGGCCAGATCGTCCGCGTCCAGGTCCTCGTCTTCGCCGGCCAGATCGTCCGCGTCCAGGTCCTCGTCTTCGCCGGCCAGGTCGTCGATGCGGACGTCGTCCAGGTCATCGAAGCGCTCGGCGGCATCGGTCTGCTCGTCGGGATCCGCGGCCGCGGCCCGGGCGAACCATTCCCGCGCCTGCTCGGTGCGGCCCGCATCCAGCAGGGCGTCGGCGTACGCGTAGAACAGCCGCCCCGACCAGGGCCGGAGCCGGCGCTCCCTGAGCTCGGGCAGCTGGAGGACCACCACGGCGGCGTCAGCCAGCCCCTGGTCCCGGCGGATACCCGATTCCACGATGCGCAGCTCGACCTCGGTTTCCCGGTCAAGCCTGGTCCGCGCGGCCTCGGCGACCACGCCCAGGGCCCGGTCCATCCGGCCCAGGGCCCGCTCCGAATCGGCCATCATCGGCAGGTAGCTGGTCCGGCCGGTGAGCCGCCGGGCGGCCCGCAGCTCGGCGAGGGCTTCCGCCCAGTGCCCGGCCCGGTAGGCCGCGATGCCGGCGGTCTCGCGGACGATGCCCACGCGCGCGGCGAGCCTGCGGGCTTCCAGCGCGTGCTGGTACCCAGCCTCGGGATCCTCGGCCAGGCTCGCGGCGAGCAGCCGCCGCCCCACGGCCGAGGCCAGATCGCCCGGCAGGGTCCGCAGTTCGGCCGCGGCCGCCGGATCGAGCTGGGCCCCGGTGATGCCGGGCGGGATCTCCGGCAGGTTCCCGGCCCGGGCCGCTCCGGACCGTGGTCCGGCAGCCTCGTACGGGGCCGCACCACGGGAGGGACCCGATTCACGGGAAGAGCCAGCGCCACGGGAAGAACCAGCGCCACGCGGGGAACCAGCGCCGCGGAAGGGCCGGGTGTCCCGGGTGGATTCGCCGCCCCGGGCGCCAGGACGGCGCTCTGAGCCCCGGTCGCCGGGCCGGCCGCGGCCAGGTGCTGGCCGTCCGGCACGGACCGGCCCACGGCCAGACGGACGATCAACCCGCTCGAGGCCGCCACCATCCCGTCTGGCGTCACCGGGTCCTGCGCTGTACGGGGCACCGCGTCCGCGCGGGCCGGCCGCGCGCGTGCCGGCGGCGCGTGAGCCGCCGCCACGTGGCCCGTCGCCGGGAGCATGCGAGCCGGGGCTGCGGGGACGAGACGTGCGGGAGCCGGGGCTGGAGTCGCGCTCAGGCCGGCTGCCATAACCGGGTGAGCGCGTGGTCCCGCCCCCGGAAGGGCCACGCGACGCGCCCTGGCCAGACCGGGAGGTATCACCGCGGGACGCGCCGGGACGGCCCGCCCGGGAGCCAGCTGTTCCCCGGGGAGCGCCCGGGCCCCGGGGAGCCCCGCTACCCCACGAGCCTTCTGAGCCGCGCGGCGCACTCGTGCCGCGGGCGGCACCCGGGCCGCGCGAGGCGCCCGTGCCCCGTGACGAACTGCTGCCCCGTGCTGACGGGCTGCCGCCCCGTGACGGGCTGCCGCCCGGCGACGAGCTCGCGCCACGGAAGGTGCCTGCACCACGGGAGGAACCTGCGCCACGGGAGGTGCCCGCCCCGCTGCCGCGGTCTGATCCGCCGGCAGCCGGGCCGCCGTGGCGCGCCGCGCCGGGCGCCTGGGCGCGTGAACCGGAGGTGCCCTGGCTGCGCGGCCTGGGCGCGCTGCCGCGGGGAACACCGGACGTGCTGGCCCGCCGGGCCGTGCTCCCGGCACCGCTAGCCCGGCCCGCCCCGGCCCGGCCCGCGCCGCTGGTCCCACCGCGGCCGCTGGTCCCACCGCGGCCGGGAGCCCCACCGCGTCCGGCCGCACCGCCACGGCCACGGTCGGCACCACCGGCCCGGTCCTGGCCGGCCGCACCGCCACGGCCACGGTTCGCAGCACCGCTGGAACGGCCCTGGCCCCGGGCCGCGCCGGGAGCCCTGCTCTGGCCGCGTCCCCTGCCGCCGGAACGGCCGTCCTGGCCCTGCTCGCCTGCCACGCTCGCTTCTCCGCTCTTCCCTGATGGCCATCATGGCTCCGCGCCTCACCGCGCGGCCTGCCGGGGGTGGTCCCCAGCCTGCCGGGGGCGTTCCCCGCTCCGGGAACTCCCACGCGCACTCCGCCGCGGAAGCCCCGCTCACGGAAGCCCCGCTCACGGAAACCTTCCGCTCACGGAAACTCTAGGGCCCCGGACAACGCAGTTGAGGCCGCTCCCTGCTGGGAGCGGCCTCAACTGAAAGATGTCCGGCGGCGTCCTACTCTCCCACGCGGTCCCCCGCGCAGTACCATCGGCGCTGAAGGGCTTAACTTCCGGGTTCGGAATGGAACCGGGTGTTTCCCCTTCGCCATGGCCACCGAAACTCTATGGAGATGTCAGGGACCGTACCGGCGGGACGTAAGGCCCCGGCCAGGTACGGCACCGACCGCATCTCGGGAACCGCACAGTGGACGCGAAACATGCACAAAGAATGTAGAAGCCAAGCCACTCGGCCTATTAGTACCGGTCAGCTCCACGCGTTGCCACGCTTCCACCTCCGGCCTATCAACCCAGTCGTCTAGCTGGGGGCCTTACCGGGTTAACCCCGAGGGAGATCTAATCTTAAGGCGAGCTTCCCGCTTAGATGCTTTCAGCGGTTATCCCTTCCGAACGTAGCCAACCAGCCGTGCTCTTGGCAGAACAACTGGCACACCAGAGGTTCGTCCGTCCCGGTCCTCTCGTACTAGGGACAGCCCCTTTCAAATCTCCTACGCGCGCAGCGGATAGGGACCGAACTGTCTCACGACGTTCTAAACCCAGCTCGCGTACCGCTTTAATGGGCGAACAGCCCAACCCTTGGGACCTGCTCCAGCCCCAGGATGCGACGAGCCGACATCGAGGTGCCAAACCATCCCGTCGATATGGACTCTTGGGGAAGATCAGCCTGTTATCCCCGGGGTACCTTTTAGCCGTTAAGCGACGGCGCTTCCACATGCCACCGCCGGATCACTAGTCCCAGCTTTCGCTCCTGCTCGACATGTCTGTCTCACAGTCAAGCACCCTTGTGCACTTACACTCGACACCTGATTGCCAACCAGGCTGAGGGTACCTTTGGGCGCCTCCGTTACCTTTTAGGAGGCAACCGCCCCAGTTAAACTACCCACCAGACACTGTCCCTGATCCGGATCACGGACCCAGGTTAGACATCCAGAACGACCAGAGTGGTATTTCACCGATGACTCCACGAGGACTGGCGTCCCCGCTTCAAAGTCTCCCACCTATCCTACACAAGACGTCCCAAACACCAATGTCAAGCTGCAGTGAAGGTCCCGGGGTCTTTCCGTCCTGCTGCGCGTAACGAGCATCTTTACTCGTAGTGCAATTTCGCCGGGTCTGTGGTTGAGACAGTGGGAAAGTCGTTACGCCATTCGTGCAGGTCGGAACTTACCCGACAAGGAATTTCGCTACCTTAGGATGGTTATAGTTACCACCGCCGTTTACCGGCGCTTAAGTTCAGAGCTTCGCGGCCGAAGCCACTAACCCTTCCCCTTAACGTTCCGGCACCGGGCAGGCGTCAGTCCGTATACGTCGTCTTGCGACTTAGCACGGACCTGTGTTTTTAGTAAACAGTCGCTTTCCCCTGCTATCTGCGACCGCACCCAGCTCAGAGGGCAAGCCTCGTCACCGGACACGGCTCCCCTTCTCCCGAAGTTACGGGGACAATTTGCCTAGTTCCTTAACCACAGTTCACCCGATCGCCTTGGTATTCTCTACCTGACCACCTGAGTCGGTTTGGGGTACGGGCCGCTTATATGCTCGCTGCGGGGTTTTTCTTGGCAGCATGGGATTACTCACTTCGCCTAAATCGGCTCGGCATCAGGTCTCAGGCATATGGTGCGCGGATTTGCCTACGCACCGCCCTACACCCTTACTCCGGGACAACCATCGCCCGGTAGAGCTACCCTCCTGCGTCACCCCTACAGCTTGCCTACTACTAGTCTGGGTCGCATCCGCAGCCGGGTCATCCCGAAGGATCGCCGGCGTTGGCTGCTTAGCATCGCCAGATTCAGCATGGGCGCCTATAAGCGGGTACGGGAATATCAACCCGTTGTCCATCGACTACGCCTGTCGGCCTCGCCTTAGGTCCCGACTTACCCTGGGCGGATTAGCCTGCCCCAGGAACCCTTGGTCATTCGGCGGAGGGGTTTCTCACCCCTCTTTCGCTACTCATGCCTGCATTCTCACTCGAGTAGCGTCCACGGCTGGATCACTCCGCCGCTTCTCTCGCCACCCGACGCTCCCCTACCCATCCGCGCACCTGGACCCTAAAAGACTCGGGCGGCCGCAGTCGAGACAGCCACGGCCGAAACCGCGGCGGTCAAGACCGCCATCCACCGTCGCCACAAAAGGGCCGGGTTATCGCGCGAATGCCACAGCTTCGGCGGTGTGCTTGAGCCCCGCTAAATTGTCGGCGCAGAATCACTTGACCAGTGAGCTATTACGCACTCTTTCAAGGGTGGCTGCTTCTAAGCCAACCTCCTGGTTGTCTGAGCAACTCTACATCCTTTCCCACTTAGCACACGCTTAGGGGCCTTAGCTGGTGATCTGGGTTGTTTCCCTCTCGACTACGAACCTTATCGCCCGCAGTCTCACTGCCGCGCTCTCACTTACCGGCATTCGGAGTTTGGCTGACTTCGGTAAGCTTGTAGGCCCCCTAGGCCATCCAGTAGCTCTACCTCCGGTAAGAAACACACGACGCTGCACCTAAATGCATTTCGGGGAGAACCAGCTATCACGGAGTTTGATTGGCCTTTCACCCCTACCCACAGGTCATCCCCCAGGTTTTCAACCCTGGTGGGTTCGGTCCTCCACGCGGTCTTACCCGCGCTTCAACCTGCCCATGGGTAGATCACTCCGCTTCGGGTCTATGGCATGCGACTCATTCGCCCTATTAAGACTCGCTTTCGCTACGGCTCCCCCACACGGGTTAACCTTGCCACATACCATAACTCGCAGGCTCATTCTTCAAAAGGCACGCGGTCACTTCACGTCAGCCCGAAGACTGACACGCTCCCACGGCTTGTAGGCGCACGGTTTCAGGTACTATTTCACGACCCCTCACCGGGGCACTTTTCACCTTTCCCTCACGGTACTTGTGCACTATCGGTCACCAGGGAGTATTTAGGCTTAGGGGGTGGTCCCCCCAGATTCACACGGGATTTCTCGGGCCCCGTGCTACTTGGGATCCCGCTCGGAAGTCGCTTAGGTTTCACCTACGGGGGTGTCACCCTCTATGCCGATGCTTTCCAGAATCTTCGATTACCAAAGCGATTTCTTACTTCCTGCCGGTTCAGCAGCTCCGGCTGAGCGGTCCCGCTACCCCGATCACGCAACGCCTGCTGGCTATGACACGTGATCGGTTTGGCCTGTTCCCTTTTCGCTCACCACTACTCAGGGAATCGCGGTTGCTTTCTCTTCCTGTGGGTACTGAGATGTTTCACTTCCCCACGTTACCTCCACCTGCCCTATGTGTTCAGGCAGGGGCGACGGGCCATTACACCCGCCAGGTTTCCCCATTCGGAAATCCCCGGATCGAAGTCTGGTTGCCGACTCCCCGGGGCTTATCGCAGGCTCCTACGTCCTTCTTCGGCTCCTGGTGCCAAGGCATCCACCGTGCGCCCTTAATAACTTGGCACTACTGATGTGATGCTCGCGTCCACTGTGCAGTTCTCAAGATACGGGCGGTGCCGGCGCCTCAGCCTGTTACCAGGCGGGAGCTACCGGCCCGCGATGAAGGAGACCCCAGAAGAGCGGCCGTTCCCTCAGGACCCAACAGCGTGCTCGGACTGGCTTGCCTCCCGTATCCGGCGTTCCTCCCGCAAGCGGGTGTACTAGCCGGGCGGGCAGGCCCCCCAGACCGAATAACCAGTGCTCCACTAGTGAGCAGCCACCTCAGGACATTCGCCTGAGATATGGCTCTGGACGCGACATCGGCCACAAGTGGCTGAGCGCGCCAGGTGCTCCTTAGAAAGGAGGTGATCCAGCCGCACCTTCCGGTACGGCTACCTTGTTACGACTTCGTCCCAATCGCCGGCCCCACCTTCGACGGCTCCTCCCCTTACGGGTTAGGCCACCGGCTTCGGGTGTTGCTGACTTTCGTGACGTGACGGGCGGTGTGTACAAGGCCCGGGAACGTATTCACCGCGACGTTGCTGATTCGCGATTACTAGCGACTCCGACTTCATGGGGTCGAGTTGCAGACCCCAATCCGAACTGAGACCGGCTTTTTGAGATTCGCTCCACCTTGCGGTTTCGCAGCCCTCTGTACCGGCCATTGTAGCATGTTTGCAGCCCAAGACATAAGGGGCATGATGACTTGACGTCATCCCCACCTTCCTCCGAGTTGACCCCGGCAGTCTCCTATGAGTCCCCGGCATTATCCGCTGGCAACATAGAACGAGGGTTGCGCTCGTTGCGGGACTTAACCCAACATCTCACGACACGAGCTGACGACAGCCATGCACCACCTGTGCAGGGCCCTTACGGACACCGTGTCTCCACGGCTTTTCCCTGCATGTCAAACCTTGGTAAGGTTCTTCGCGTTGCGTCGAATTAAGCAACATGCTCCGCCGCTTGTGCGGGCCCCCGTCAATTCCTTTGAGTTTTAGCCTTGCGGCCGTACTCCCCAGGCGGGGCGCTTAATGCGTTAGCTGCGGCACGGAATCCGTGGAAGGACCCCACACCTAGCGCCCAACGTTTACAGCGTGGACTACCAGGGTATCTAATCCTGTTCGCTCCCCACGCTTTCGCTCCTCAGCGTCAGGTAAGGCCCAGAGAACCGCCTTCGCCACCGGTGTTCCTCCCGATATCTGCGCATTTCACCGCTACACCGGGAATTCCATTCTCCCCTACCTACCTCTAGTCTGCCCGTATCCACTGCAAGGCCAGGGTTAAGCCCCAGCTTTTCACAGCAGACGCAACAGTCCGCCTACGAGCTCTTTACGCCCAATAATTCCGGACAACGCTTGCGCCCTACGTGTTACCGCGGCTGCTGGCACGTAGTTCAGCCGGCGCTTCTTCTGCAGGTACCGTCGTTTTCGTCCCTGCTGAAAGGGGTTTACAACCCGAAGGCCTTCATCCCCCACGCGGCGTCGCTGCGTCAGGCTTTCGCCCATTGCGCAAGATTCCCCACTGCTGCCTCCCGTAGGAGTCTGGGCCGTGTCTCAGTCCCAGTGTGGCCGGTCGCCCTCTCAGGCCGGCTACCCGTCGTCGCCTTGGTAGGCCATTACCCCACCAACTAGCTGATAGGCCGCGAGTCCATCCCTAGCCGAAAAATCTTTCCACCATGGCCGATGTCGGCCTAGGTCGTATCCGGTATTAATTCCGGTTTCCCGGAGCTATCCCAGAGCTAAGGGCAGGTTGCTCACGTGTTACTCACCCGTTCGCCGCTCGAGTACCCCGAAGGGCCTTTCCGCTCGACTTGCATGTGTTAAGCACGCCGCCAGCGTTCGTCCTGAGCCAGGATCAAACTCTCCGTTGATGTCTATATGCAACCGCCAGCCTGGCGAGGCTAGCGAGAGCTGACACATGGAGTGCCCTATTGGCCGGCTACGCCGGCCAGTAAGGCGATCTTGGCATTCCGTAGTGAGGTACCAGGCCGTCACCGGCCAAGCCCCCACTGACGGGGTTATGTGCATGTGCACTGGCTTTTAGCACGCTGTTGAGTTCTCAAGGAGCGGACGCGCACCATCGCTAGGCCTTCGCCTTAGCTCCGGGGCAACCCTTCTAACTTACCAGCACGTTCCCGGACTGTCAAACCCTGTCACCAAGTTCCGTTTTGACTGGGCTTGCAACCCCGCAACGTACTTCCAGCTTCAGCTTACTGCGGTTCGGGACCACCCGTGTCCGGGCTCCGTCGCGCAGCCGGCCGGTTCGGTTTGGCCATCAGCTGATGGCCACCGCGTTCCGGCCCTGCCGTCCCCCGGGACCGTCCGCCAGCGGCGTTCCGGTTCCCCTTGGGGCAGGTAGAACACTAAGCAGCAAAGCGGTTTCCGTCAAATCGGGACCCGCCCCGTCCGACTCTCCCGTGCTGACCTGCACCGGAGGATCTTGCCGCGCCGCGCGCCGTCCCGGGAAGCGGCCCTGGAGGCCCCCAGCGGCCGGCTGAAGACCGCGCGGCAAGGTTTGGAACCCCGGTGCGGCGGGGAAAATTCCTGCCCGCACAGGAGGCGTCAGGGAGCGCGCCCGTCAGCCGCGCTCGACGGTGACGCCGCCCACGGTGCGCTTGCCCCGGCGCAGGACCAGGAAACGGCCGTGCAGCAGGTCCGCCTGGCCGGGCCGGGCTTCCGGCTCGGTGATCTTGCGGTTGTTCAGGTAGGCGCCGCCTTCGCCGATCGCCCGGCGTGCCGCGGACTTGCTGGGCACGATCGCCGTCCCGGCCATCAGGTCGGCGATGGCCGGGAGTTCGCCCGTCCCGGTCCCGGGGACCCGCACCGTGGTGGACGGGACCTCGGCCAGGGCCGCGGCGAGGGTCTTCTCGTCCAGCCCGGCCAGGTCCCCCTGGCCGAACAGGGCACGGCTGGCCGCGATGGCCTTCGCGGCCTCGCCCGCGCCGTGCACCAGGGCCGTCATCTCCTCGGCCAGGGCCCGCTGCCCGGCGCGGGCCTGGGGCCTGTCCCGGGTTTCCTGCGCGAGGGCCTCGATCTGCGCGCGGGACCGGAAGCTGAACACCCGCAGCAGGCCGGGCACCTCCTCATCGGCCCGGTTCAGCCAGAACTGGTAGAACGCGTACGGGCTCATCAGGTCGGCGCTGATCCAGACGGCCCCGCCCTCGGTCTTGCCGTACTTGGTCCCGTCCGGCTTGGTGATCAGCGGGGTGGCCAGGGCGTGCGCGGTCGCGCCCTCCACCCGGCGGATCAGGTCCACACCGGAGACCAGGTTCCCCCACTGGTCACTGCCGCCGATCTGCAGCGTGGTGCCTTCCCGGCGGTACAGCTCGAGGAAGTCGTTGGCCTGCAGGATCTGGTAGCTGAACTCGGTGTAGCTGATCCCGCCGGCTTCCAGCCGGGCCCGGACCGATTCGCGGCCCAGCATCTGGCTGACCGGGAAGTGCTTGCCGATGTCCCGGAGGAATTCCAGCGCGGACAGCGGCTCGGTCCAGTCCAGGTTGCTCACGACCAGCGCACCGGCGGGGCCGCCGGTGAAGTCCAGGAACCGGGACACCTCACCGCGGATCCGCTCCACCCACCCGGCCACGACCTCCCGGGAGTTGAGTACCCGCTCGGCCGACTTGCCGCTGGGGTCGCCGATCAGTCCCGTGGCCCCGCCGACCAGCGCGATCGGCCGGTGCCCGGCCAGCTGGAAACGGCGCATGGTGAGCAGCAGGACGAGGTTGCCGATGTGCAGCCCGGCTGCGGTGGGGTCGAAACCGCCGTACAGGGTGACCGGGCCAGCATCGAGGGCCTTGCGCAGCTCGCCGAGATCGGTGGACAGCGCGATCAGCCCACGCCAGCTGAGTTCGTCGATGATGTCGGTCACCGGCCCATGGTGCCACCTTCCGCGGCCGGGGGTGAAACTGGTTTCGGCCTGGTCCGGGGGGCGTGCAGCCGGTAGGCGGAGACCGTGGGATCGCCGGTCAGCCAGAAGCGCCACGGCCGGTCGGCGGCCTTGCTCACCCCGACCCGCGGGCCACGGCTCACCTGGGGCGGCGTCCTGGCGGACGGGCCCCCCGGCTGTGTCCCGCCCGGCCCCGGCGGGCCCGCCGCCGCGGCCCTGATCCGCAACGGCGAGGCGGGGCTGCACACGTCCACGCCGTTCTGGGCGCGGTCGATGCCGAGGGCCTGGCACAGCCGGGCGGGCCCGCGGGCCAGGTCCCGGTCGGGGACGCGCCCCCCCGGGCGGCCGGCGAGCCGGCGCGCGGCGGCGAGGGATGCCCCCTCGATGATCCGGCCGGCCCGCAGCAGCACGGCGGAGGACGTGCCCTCCGGCAGGCAGACCACGTTGACGCAGAAGTGCATGCCGTAGGTGAAGTACACGTAGGCGTGCCCGGGCGGCCCGAACATCACCCCGTTGCTGGCGGTGCGGCCCCGGTAGGAATGCGAGGCCGGGTCCGCGCTCCCCTCATACGCCTCGACCTCGCTGAGCTGCACGGCGACCAGCCCCTCGGGAGTCTCGTGCTCCAGCACGCAGCCCAGCAGCCGGGGCGCGACCCGCAGCGAGGGGCCCGCGAAGAACTCACGCGGCAGCAGCGCCCGGCCCGTGCCCGCAGGCGGGCGCGGGCCGGTCAGCGGGCCGCCCACGCGGCGTGCTCGTCAACCACGGCGCGCAGCGCCGTCAGCTGCTCCGCCACCCGCTCCGGTGCGGTCCCGCCGGGCGCCCGGCGGGCGGCCAGCGCGCCCTGGACCGACAGCACCTCACGGATGTCCGGGGTGAGGTACTCCGAGACCTTGGCCAGGTCCTCGTCGCTCACGTCCGGCAGGTCGCAGTCGTGGACCTGGCACCACACGACCAGGTGCCCGACCACCTCGTGCGCGTCGCGGAACGGGACACCCCGCCGGACCAGCAGCTCGGCCAGGTCGGTCGCCAGCGCGAACCCGGTGCTGGCCCCGCCGGCCAGCCGCGGCGTGTTGATCCGGAGCGTGCTGACCAGCCCGGCCAGTGCGGGCAGCACCACCAGCAGCGTGTCCACCGCGTCGAAGACCGGTTCCTTGTCTTCCTGCAGGTCGCGGTTGTAGGTGAGGGGCAGCCCCTTCAGCGTGGTGAGCAGGCCGGTGAGGCCGCCGATGAGCCGTCCCGCCTTGCCGCGGGCCAGCTCCGCGACGTCGGGGTTCTTCTTCTGCGGCATGATCGACGAGCCGGTCGCGTAAGCGTCGTCGATCTCCACCCAGCCGAACTCCGAGGTGGACCACAGGACGATCTCCTCGCCGAGCCGGGACAGGTGCACGCCGAGCAGCGCCGCGTCGAAGCAGAACTCGGCGGCGAAATCCCGGTCGCTCACCGCGTCCATGGAGTTCTCCGCGGCCCGGTCGAAGCCCAGCTCGGCCGCGACCGCCTCGGGGTCCAGCGGGAGCGACGAGCCGGCCAGCGCGCCGGCGCCGAGCGGGCAGACCGCGGCCCGCTTGTCCCAGTCGCGCAGCCGGCTCACGTCGCGGGCGAAGGCCTGGGCGTGGGCGAGCAGCTGATGGGCGAACACGACCGGCTGGGCGTGCTGCAGGTGCGTCATGCCGGGGGCGGGCGTATCGGTGTGCTCGGCCGCCTGGGCAAGCAGGGCCGTCTCCAGCTCGGCCAGCCGCGAGACCACCCGCCGGGCGTGATCGCGCAGGTACATCCGCAGGTCGGTGGCGACCTGATCGTTGCGGCTCCGGCCGGCCCGCAGCTTGCCGCCGAGCGAGCCGACCCGTTCCAGCAGCCCCCGCTCGAGCGCGGTGTGCACGTCCTCGTCCGCGACCGTGGGGCGGAACCGGCCGTCTGCGCACGCCTGGCCGAGGTCATCCAGCGCGGCCAGCAGGCGGCGGGCCTCGTCGTCGTCCAGCAGCCCGGCGCGGTGCAGCACCCTGGTGTGGGCCCGCGAGGCGAGCAGGTCGTAGGGGGCCAGCCGCCAGTCGAACTGGACGCTGACCGACAGCCGGGCCAGCGCCTCGGCGGGGCTGGACCCGAACCGGCCTCCCCACAGCCTGGTCGGCGTGCGTTCCGCCGGCCCTTCCGCTGGTGCCTGCTCCTCTGGTGCCTGCTCGTCGGCCGCCACCACGGTCCTTTCCTGCGTGCGGGCCACGGCCCGGTTTTCGTTATCTGCCGCGTTGATACCTCTGCCCGGATGCTACGGGAGGACGGGCGGCGGCCTCAGCCGGAGCGCGGTAGCCGCGCCGCCGCAGTTAGCCCCGGCGCTCCGCGACCCGCAGCAGGGCCCCGGCCACGCCGCCACCGCCGTCCGGCTCGCGGGTGATGACCAGCACCGTGTCGTCACCGGCGACGGTGCCGAGGATCGAGGGCCACGCGGCGTGGTCGACGGCCGAGGCGACGAACTGGGCCGCGCCGGCCGGGGTCCGCAGCACGACCAGGTTCGCGCTGGCCTCCGCGCTGAGCAGGAATTCGGACGCGACGCGGGCCAGCCGCCCGGACGGGTCCCGGTCCGGGCCGGGACTGTCGGCGGGCCCGCCGCGGGCGGCCGGCTCAGGCCGCGGCGCCCCGTCCTGGCCGCCGGGCGGGGCGGACAGGCTGCCGGGCAGGCCGCCGGGCCGTGAGCCCGGGCCGCCCGGCTCCTCGGGCAGCGCATACACCAGCGCCCCGTCCGGCCCGCGCAGCCGCACCGCGCCGAGTTCATCCAGGTCGCGGGACAAGGTGGCCTGGGTGACGGTCACCCCCCGCTCGGCGAGCAGATGAGACAGCTCGTCCTGGGACCGGACCGCGGTCCGGGTCAGGATGCCCGCGATCTGGGCCTGCCGCGCGGTCTTCGTGACCGGGCTCACGGGCGCCATCAGGATCGCTCCAGCAGCCAGGCCAGCAGCGCCTTCTGGGCGTGCAGCCGGTTCTCCGCCTCGTCCCAGACCGCGCTGTGCGGCCCGTCGAGCACTCCCCCGGTGATCTCCTCGCCGCGGTGCGCGGGCAGGCAGTGCAGGACGATGGCGCCCGGGCTGGCCAGGCTGACCTTCTCCTCGTCCAGCCGGTACGGGGCGAGCACCGCCGACCGGCTTGTTTCCTGGCCTTCCTGGCCCATGGACGTCCACACGTCGGTGGCCAGCACGTCCGCGCCGGCGCAGGCCGGCTTGGCCGCGCCGGTCACCTCGGCCGCGCCGCCGGTGCGTGCCGCGATGGCGCGGGCGTCGGCGAGCACCGCCGGGTCGGGGCGGTACTGCTCCGGGGCCGCGATCCGCACCCTCATCCCGGCGGTGGCGCCGCCCAGCAGGTAGGAGTGCGCCATGTTGCCGGATCCATCGCCGAGGAAGGTGAGGGTCAGCCCGGCCAGGCGGCCGTGCGCCTCCCGGATGGTCTGCAGGTCGGCGAGGACCTGGCACGGGTGGAACGCGTCGGTCAGCCCGTTGATCACGGGGACGGCGGCGGCCGCGGCCATCTCGGCCACCCGGTCCTGGCCGAACGTGCGCCACACGATCGCGGCCACCTGGCGGCTCAGCACGCGGGCCGTGTCCGCGATCGGCTCACCGCGGCCGAGCTGCGACGATTGCGCGTTGACCAGCAGCGGGTGGCCGCCCAGCTCGGCAATTCCGACCGAAAACGAGATTCTGGTCCGGGTCGATGGCTTGTCGAAGAGCACGGCCACGGTGCGGGGCCCGGCCAGGGGGCGGTCAGCGAACCGGCCCGCCTTCATCGCGGCGGCCCGGGCGAGCACCTCGGCCTGCTCCGCGGGGCTGAGGTCGTCGTCGCGCAGGAAGTGACGGGGCATATCAGGCCTCCTGCCCGGCCGGGACTGGCCCGCCTGGGCTGCGGAGCGCGCCGAGGATGGCGGGCCAGGCGGCCAGGAACGCGGCGGCCTGGTCCTCGCCGAGGATCAGCGGGGGCGCGAGCCGGATCGCGTCCGGCTGGACGGCGTTGACCAGGAATCCGGCGTCGCGCGCGGCCGCTTCCGCCTGGGCCGCGACAGGCTGGGCCAGCATGGCGGCCAGCCAGAGGCCGCGGCCGCGCACGCCGCGCAGCAGCGGGTGGCTGATCGTGGCGAGGCCGTCCGCGAGCTGACGGCCCACCGTGGCCGCGTGCTCCAGCAGCCCCCCGGCCTCGATCGTGTCCAGCACGGCGAGGGCCGCGGCGCAGGCCACCGGGTTGCCGCCGAACGTGCTGCCGTGGTCACCCTTGCGCAGCGCGGTTCCCGCGTCGCCCAGCCCGATGCAGGCCCCGATCGGCAGCCCGCCGCCCAGGCCCTTGGCCAGCGTGAGCACATCGGGCCTCACGCCGTCGGCCTGGCAGGCGAACCAGGCGCCGGTACGCCCGATGCCGCTCTGGATCTCGTCCGCGACGAGCAGCGCGCCGGCCGCGTCGCAGGCGTCCCGCGCCGCCTGCAGGTAGCCCGGCGGCGGCGGGACCACGCCGCCTTCGCCGAGGGCCGGCTCCAGGAACACGGCGGCGGTGTCATCGCCGACCGCGGCCCGCAGCGCGGCCGCGTCGCCGTAGGGCACGAACCGCACCGTGAGGCCGAACGGCGCGAACGGCTCGCGGATGGAACTCTTGCCGGTCAGCGCGAGCGCGCCCATGGTCCGGCCGTGGAACCCGTTCTCGGCGGCCACGAAGACCGGACGGCCCGGGCCCTGGTAGCGGCGGACCAGCTTGATGGCGGCCTCGTTGGCTTCGGTCCCCGAGTTGGCGAAGAACACCCGGCCGCCGCCCGTGCCGCCTGGCAGCGTCGCGCCCAGCAGGCCGAGCAGCCGCTCGGCCAGGGCGACTTCCCCCTCGTGCACGAACAGGTTGGAGGTGTGGGCCAGGGTGGCGACCTGCCTGCTGACCGCCTCGACCACCGCGGGGTGCGCGTGCCCGAGGGAGCTGACCGCGATCCCCGCGAACATGTCGGTGTACTCGCGCCCGTCGGCGTCCCAGACCCGGCATCCCGCGCCGCGGGCCAGGGCGAGCGGCGGCAGCCCGTAGTTGGGCATGAGCGCCGCCTCGTACCGCGCCTGGAGGCGCTCCGTCGCGTTCATGCCTGCCCTCCACCCGTGCTGGTTCCGCCCGTGCTGGTTCCGCCGGTGCTGGTCTCATCCGGGACGACCATGGTGCCGATGCCGGAGTCGGTGAAGATCTCCAGCAGCACCGAATGCGGCAGGCGCCCATCGAGCACGTGCGCCTGCGGTACCCCGCCGCGCACCGCCCGCAGGCAGGCCTCCATCTTCGGGATCATGCCCGCGCTCAGGCCGGGCAGCAGGTCCTCCAGCCCGGTCGCGCTGAGCAGGCTGATGACGTCGGCGGCGGAGTGCTTCCCGGCGCCCTGCCAGTTCGCGTACAGGCCCTCCACGTCGGTGAGCACGACGAGCTTGGCCGCGTCCAGCGCGACGGCCAGCGCGGCGGCGGCGGTGTCCGCATTGACGTTGTAGATCTCGCCGTCCTCACCGCGGGCCACGCTCGAGACCACCGGGACCCGGCCGTCACGCAGCAGCGCGAGGACAGCACCCGGGTCCACCGTGTCGATCTCGCCGACCAGGCCGAGGTCCACCGGCTCGCCGTCCACCACGGCTCCGCGCCGGCTCGCGGTGAACAGGTTGGCGTCCTCCCCCGACATGCCGATCGCGAACGGCCCGTTCCGGTTGATGAGGCCGACCAGGTCCCGGTTCACCTGGCCGGTGAGCACCATGCGGACCACGTCCATGGCCTCGGGTGAGGTGACGCGCAGGCCGGCTTTGAACGTGCTCGGCACGCCGAGCCGGTCCAGGTGGGCGGAGATCTGCGGACCGCCTCCGTGCACCACGACCGGGCGGATGCCGGCGTGCCGCAGGAACACCACGTCCTGCGCGAACGCGGCGCGCAGCTCGTCGTCGGCCATCGCGTGGCCGCCATATTTGATCACAACGGTCTGCCCGTGGAACCGGCTCAGCCAGGGCAGCGCCTCGATGAGCGTCTCGGCCTTGGCGAGCGCCGCGGCGGCCGGGTCCGCGTCCTGGCCCGGGGGATTCACGGTCGCGGTCATGTCGAGTACGCCGAGTTCTCGTGCACGTAGGCGGCGGTCAGGTCGGTCGTGCTGATCGTGGCGGCGTGCGGCCCGGCGGACAGGTCAACCGTGATCGTCACGTTCTTCGCGTGCATGTCCACCTTGGACCGGTCGTCGCCGGCGCAGCCATTGCGGCAGACCCAGACACCGTTGATCGCGACGCTGAGCCGCTCCGGCTCGAAGGCCGCGTCCGTGGTGCCCACGGCGGACAGGACCCGCCCCCAGTTCGGGTCCTCCCCCCCGATCGCGCACTTGAGCAGGTTCGAGCGGGCCACGGCCCGGCCGGCCGTGACCGCGTCCGCCTCGCTGGCCGCCCCGACCACCTCGACGGCGATCAGCTTGCTGGCTCCCTCGGCGTCCGCCTGGAGCTGGCGGGCCAGGTCCGTGCAGACCTCGGTCAGCACCGCGGCGAAATCGGCCACGCCAGGCGAGGTTCCGGCGGCCCCGCTGGCCAGCAGCAGCACCGTGTCGTTGGTGGACATGCAGCCGTCGGTGTCCAGCCGGTCGAAGGTGACCCGGGTCGCCTCGCGCAGCGCCTGGTCCAGCTCGGCCGGGCTGAGGTCCGCGTCGGTGGTGAGCACGCACAGCATGGTGGCCAGGGCCGGGGCGAGCATGCCCGCCCCCTTGGCCATCCCGCCGACGGTGTACCCGGGGGCCCGGTGGAATGCGATCTTGCTGACGGTGTCGGTGGTCCTGATCGCGTCGGCCGCGGTGGTCCCGCCGCTGCGCGAGGCGTCACCGAGAGCGGCGTCCAGGCCGCCCGCGATCAGGTCCATCGGCAGCCGCTCCCCGATCAGGCCGGTGGAGCACACCGCGATCTCGCCCGCGGATCTCCGCCCCGCGGCAGGCCCCGTGCTGAGGGCCCCTGTGCTGAGGGCCCCTGTGCTGAGGGCCCGGGCCAGCCGCTCGGCGGTGGCGTGGGTGTCCTGGAAGCCGAGCGGCCCGGTGCACGCGTTGGCGCCGCCGGAGTTGAGCGCGACCGCCCGGACCCGGCCGCCTGCCACGACCTGCTGCGTCCAGAGCACCGGGGCAGCCTTGACCCGGTTGCGGGTGAAGACGGCCGCCGCGGCCCGCGAAGGGCCGTCGTTGATCACCACGGCGACATCACGCTCGCCCGACGCCTTCAGGCCGGCCGCCACGCCGGCCGCACGGAAACCCAGTGGCGCGGTGACGCTCATGACCTCGTTCCCCCGGTAGCGGCGGCGGCAGCGTTCATGGCGCGACTCCGTTGGCGGTAAGGCCGGCCGCTTCCGGCAGGCCGAGCATGAGGTTGGCGATCTGGATGGCTTGGCCGGCTGCCCCTTTGACCAGGTTGTCCAGGGCCGACACGACCACGGCCCGCCCGGCGTGGGGATCGGCCACCGCCTGCAGGTGCACCGCGTTGGACCCGACGGTTGCCGCGGTGCTGGGCCAGCGGTCTTCGGGCAGCACGCGGATGAACGGCTCCCCCGCGTAGGCGTTGACGAGGGCCTGGCGCGGCGCGCCGGGGTCGGCCGTGCCGCGGGGAGCAGCCGTCCCCCGCCCGGCGCCCGGGGTCAGGCGCGCGGTGCAGGTGGCCAGGATGCCGCGGGGCATGGGGGCCAGCAGCGGGGTGAACGAGACGACGGGGGCCACGCCGGCGGCCTCCGCGAACGCCTGCTCGATTTCCGGGGTGTGCCGGTGGACGCCGCCCACCTGGTATCCCGACACCGAGCCCATCACCTCGGTGGCCAGCAGGGTGTGCGTCGGGGTGCGGCCCGCCCCGGAGGTCCCGGAGGCTGCCACGACCACGATGTCGGCCGGCTCGGCCACCCCGCTGGCCAGCAGGGGGGTGAGGGCCAGGATCACTGCGGTGGCGTAGCAGCCCGGGGCCGCGACCCGCCGGGCGGCGGCGATCTCGCCGCGGGCGCCCGGGAGCTCGGGCAGCCCGTAGACCCAGCGGCCGGCGTGCGCGGTCCGGTAGAACGCGGTCCAGTTCCCTGGGTCGGCGAGCCGGAAGCTGGCGCTCAGGTCGATGACCGGGATGTCTGCGGGGAGCCGGGCCGCCAGCCGCGCGGACTCCTCGTGGTGCAGGGCGAGGAACACCAGATCGGCCGCGGCGAGCCGGTCCGGGTCGGTGTCCTCGAAGGTCCGGTCGGCGAGCCCGGCCAGGTGAGGATGCAGGGCGGTGACCGCCGCGCCGGCGTTTGTCCCCGCGGTTACCGGGCCTAGCTCGAGGTCCGGATGCCCGGCGATGAGGCGGAGCAGTTCGCCGCCGGCGTAGCCGCTGGCCCCAGCGACCGCCACGCGGACACCCATGTGCCCTCCCGGGGACTCTGGCCGGGCATGCGGTCCACGGCGGCCGGTCGCGGCAGGACGTCGCGACGGGATGACCCGCCCGGCAGGTATCGAGAGGCCCCGGGACTCCGGGGCCTCTCGCAAAATTATGCGTGAACATGACTAGTTATGCAAGCGCGCCGGGCGGGCGCGGGAGGCGCGGCCGGCCAGCGGCCGGCCAGCGGGAGGTGCGGCCGGCCAGCGGGAGGTGCGGCCGGCCAGGATGAGCCGGGGAAGAGACCGCGCGCGACACGGGGAGCCGGCCTCGTCTGCGGTCGCGGATAACGGCATGATGAGGGGCGCTCGCTCTCTTTAGGAGACCCTCATGCACCGTCCGCCCTTGCGGCCCGCTGGCGCGGCTTTCCCTGCCGTGCTGGCCCTGGCCGTGCTCACCGGGTGCGTGCTGACGGGGTGCGGCGCCGGCGGCACGGCCAAGCGGACGGCGTCAACATCCGCCGCGCAGTCGCCGGTGCCCGCCGCGACGGGGCACCGGTGCGGCACCGGGAAGACGGCGGCGGGAGTGCCGGTCCTGGTGGAGATCGGGCAGGGCCCGGTGGGGTGCCCGGCGGCCATGAAGATCGAGCGGGGCTACGCGTCCGCGCTCGCGTCGGGCCGGGCGCCAGGCAACGGCGGCGGCGGCCCGGTCACCATCGGGGGCTGGGTGTGCCAGGGATTCAACACGCCCCAGATCCTGCGCACCGGGGACACGTCCAAGTGCTCGAAGGGACCGTCGGAGATCCTGGCCGTGCTGGCCATGCCCTCGGGTTCCGCGTCTCCCTCAGCCTGACCAGGATTGGCCGGCCGGGACCTGCGGCGCGGGCCTGGCGGCGGGCCGCCGCGGGGCGGCCCGCCGGGACGGCAGCCCTGATAAGCGGGACAGCCTGCCCGGGTCGGCTGCCGTCGACACCGTTTCGGTGTCGGTCACCATGACCGCGTGGTTCCGGCCCGCGTTCTTAGCCTGGTAGAGAGCCCGGTCCGCCCCGGCGAGCAGGTCCGTGAGCTGGCTGCCGGTGGTCCGTTCCCAGGTCTGGCCGAGCGCCGCGACGCCCATCGACACCGTGATCCGGACGGGCACCGCGGCCGGGTCGTCGCTGATCCTGATCGGCGTTTCCGCGATGTGCAGGCGCACCCGCTCAGCGATGTGGCGCGCGTCGGCCGCACTGGTCTGCGGCAGCAGCACCGCGAACTCCTCACCCCCGAACCGGCCGGCGAGGTCATAGTCACGCAGGAAGATCCGGAAAACGTGCGCTATGGCCCTGAGCGCCGTATCGCCCGCGAGGTGACCATGCAGGTCATTGACGGTCTTGAAATGATCGACATCGATCAGGATGAGAGCCAGGGGGCTGCCCGTGCGCACCGCCCGGGCTACCTCGGAGGCGGCTTCACGTTCCCAGGTCCCCGCGTTGAGCAGCCCGGTCTTGGAGTCCATGCGGGAGGCATTCAGCAGCTGGGCATGCCGCATGGAGCGCTGGAGCAGGGTCACGAACGGCAGCGCGAAGACGATCGTGACCAGGCTGGTCGCGACGCCGAACGTGACGATGACAGCCACGGACAACTCGGCGACATCGTTCTGGATGCGCTCCCGGTCGAAGATCATGTCCCGCATCCGCAAGCAGGGATCGGAGGACTTGATCGCGGGCAGCACCAGGGCCAGGTTGGCCGCCCACTGCAGCACTCCGGCGGCAGCGACCACGAGCAGCCATCCGGCCACCTGAGCGTGGGTCTGGCGACCCGGGTCCGCGAGCATCCCGGGCCCGAGCACGAGGCGCCCGACCGCATGGAAACCAACCGAGGCGAGCCCGTAGGAAAGGCCGACGGCGGCGGCCGAGAACACCCGCCGGTGCAGCGGGATCCGCCTGATCCTGCACTGGGCCAGGGTGACTTGGATAAGCGGCGCGACCAGGGCGAAGACGGGCGGCAGCAGAATCGCGATCGGGAGTTCCCAGACCCCCCACACGTCCTTGATGACTCCCGCGTTCTCCCCCGCGCGTTTGGTGAGCTCGACCGTGGTCGCGATGCACACGGCGAACGCAGCGAACACGAACAGGTCCCACGGGTGGACGTGCGCCACGCTGGCGGCCAGGCCGAGGGCGGCCGCGTACGCTGCCGCCAGCGCGACGATAAAGGCTGCCAGCCCGCGGGGAAGAGACCACACCGGCCAGGCCCGGAAGGCCTGTGCGGCGACGTGCATACGTTTGCGCACGTCGGAACGCATTCCGGTCTCCTTCGCTGGCACAGACTTCTACGGCGGCGGCAGGGCGTTGCCCCGTATTGTCACAGAGGGAGCGCGCCCGCTGTCAAGGCCTCACTACGCAGCGATACCACCCTCAGAAACCTCGGGGCCTTTCGCCACGTATCGTTACCAGCCGACTCCCGGTTCTGGGCAGCGGCAGCCTGACCGGCCACCTGCCCGGAGGGCTCCTGACGTGAGACCGTAATGGGCGTTATGTACCTCTCCGTCACCACGGGGTTAGAGTTTTCGATCCCCCGGTAGCCGTACCTGTGTGTAAGGCGCCCGGAAGGAGGCCCAGCAATGACCGCCGGCACCCAGTGGGGCTGAACCCACCCATCACCACCCACCCTGACCCAGGAAGGAGCACCCGATGACCGCCGGCACCCAGTGGGGCTGAACCCACCCGCCCGCACCCACCCTGACCCAGGAAGGAGCACCCGATGACCGCCGGCACCCAGTGGGGCTGAACCCACCCGCCCGCACCCACCCTGACCCAGGAAGGAGCACCCGATGACCGCCGGCACCCAGTGGGGCTGAACCACCCGCCACCACCACGGAGACTGACCCGAGGGCACTGCTCAACCTGACCGCGCAGGAGGTTGGGCAGCGCGCCGGTCAACTCGCGTGTGACCGCGGCACCGTGGCCGCAGCGGCCACCGCCACAGCACGCCGCTGACGGCGCTTACCAGGCTGGGCACCTCTCGCCCGGCGAGCGCGGCCGTTACCCTGCCCAGGCGCTGATGCCGCCCTGGGCCGTGACCCCCGAACCGAGGCTGCGGAGGATCGGCTTAACGTTCTTAGTAAGTGCATAGTGGCGGACAACGAGGCGCATTATGGCGGCCGGCCAAATGCATCCGCGGGAGCCGCCTAATCGCGATCGGCCTCAGCACGGTGGCGGGATAGCCCATCCCGGGGCGGGCCCGGGAAGTAACCGGCAGCAAGCAGCGATCAGGTGGGTTGCTGCCCGCGGATGGCCATATCACCCACGGTCTCGGTGTCGGTGAACATCCACACATGGTTGCGCCCGGCGTTCTTGGCCTGGTACAGGGCCCGGTCGGCACCCGCGAGCAAGTCAGTCAACTGGCTGCCTGTCGTCCTTTCCCAGCTCGTTCCTAGCGCCGCCACCCCGATCGACACAGTAATATTGAGTGACTCGGACCCCGGTTCATCACTGACCCTGATCGGCGTCTCTGCGATATGAACGCGCACACGCTCAGCTATCTGACGTGCGTCGGCTGCGCTAGTCTGCGGCAACAGCAGCGCGAACTCTTCGCCCCCGAACCGGCCTGCGAGGTCGTAGTCACGCAAGAAAATCTTGAAGGTGCGCGCAATAACCCGAAGTGCCTTATCCCCGACCAGGTGGCCATGCAGGTCATTAACCAACTTAAAACGGTCAACGTCGATCAGGACCAGCGCAAGCGGGGTACGAGTACGTACAGCACGCGCAACCTCGGAGGCTGCCTCTCGCTCCCAGGTTCCTGCGTTCAGCAGTCCCGTCTTGGAGTCAACCCGGGATGCGGCCATCAGCTGGGCATGCCTCACCGAGCGCTGCAGCAGCGTTACAAATGGGAGAGCGAAAACGATCGCGAGAGGGCTGACCGCTATGGCGAGGGTAACGAGAACCGCGACGCACAACTCTGCTACGTCATTATGCACATTCTCCCGGGCCAGCAGCAGGTCGCGCATCCGGACCCCCGGGTCGGAACCCTTGATGGCCGGCACCAGGAGCGCGCTGTTAACCAGCCACTGCATCAGGGCGGCTGCGGCTATGGCCAGGACCCATGCGGTCGGATGCTGCAGCGGGCTGGGGACCGAGTCGAACCCGGTGCGGGAGAGCACGTGAAACAGCGCCCCGCTGGCCGCATAGGACAGCCCGATGGTCGCCGCAGTAAAAACGCGGCGGTGCAGAGGGATATGCCGGACCCGCCACTGGGTGAGGCCAAGCCGGATGACCGGCACCAGCATCGCGTAGCCCAGGGGGAGCAGGATCGCGATGGGAAGTTCCCAGACGGCGTAGATGTCGCTGATCAGCCCGGCGTTCTCACCAGAGCGCTTGGTCAGCTCGACGGTGGCGGCGCCGCACAGGAGCAGGGCCCCCAATATCACGATCTGGCGCGGGGACAGGGTGTAAAACTGGCTGACTACCGAGAGCACCGCCAGGTAAGCGACGACCACGGCGACGATATAGCCCGCCAGCCAGCGCGGCAGCTCCCAGAGTGGCCAGGCACGGGCAACTGGGAGTGGTGTGCGCATGCGTTTGCGCACTCCAAGCTGCATCGATGCCTCCCTGACGAGCGGGTGGTCGCGTTCATTGCACGGGGTAAGAGCATTGCCCCGTATTGTCACAGGCCCAGTATGCCCTCTGTCAACCCTCCATTACGCATCGGGGTCAAGTTCTCCTGCCTGAGTTGTCAGTCAATGACCCTACGTTACATGCAAGGTCAAGTCTGACATCATCGTCGCCCAAAGCGGTACTTTTCGCCCGGTGTTGCGCTACCACACAGACAACCTGACCTTGCCAAGCCCAGGAAGGAGATCCCGATGACCCACGGATGGGGCTGACCCGCACACCCGACACCACCAACGCAGCGAGGAAGGGAGACCCCGATGACCCACGGATGGGGCTAGCCCGCACACCCGACACCACCAACGCAGCGAGGAAGGGAGACCCCGATGACCCACGGATGGGGCTGACCCGCACACCCGACACCACATCTGCCTGGCCCGGATCACGACTAGGTCCCGCAGGAGTCACCCAACCCGCCAGTCAGCCCGCCCGCGGGCGCGTCAACGCGACCACGATGGCTGCCACCGCGCCGGTGGCGCCGGCGGTGGCGATGACCAGGCCAGGCGCGAACCGTTCCGCGGCCGCCCGGCCAGGATCATGGCCGAACCTTGTCCCAGGCTCATTCCGCCCTGTGGGCGTGACCCGAACGCCTGGCTTCGCTGGGACGGGGGGTGGCCTGCACGAACGTGGCGTTGGCCGCGACCTGATAGCAGTCGAAGATCCCGGTGGCCAACAGGATGGCCAGAGCGGCCGGCAAGGCGGGACGAAAGGCGAAGAGGACCAGCACGCCGGGCGCCAGCGGGGCTATGCGGGTCAGGATCTGCGCGGACCACAGCGCCCGGAACTGCGATACCCGAAGACCTGGCGGAACGTCGGCCCGGCCTCGGTTACTGCGGCGGCTCGGCCGGGCGGGCAGTGGTCCCTAGACGGGATCACTGGCTTCCCGCTTGTGATGTGCTCCTCCTCCGGGCCCGGCCCGCCCCGCGCGGCGCCACGGCCATCAGCCACTACGTGGAGGCGCTAGGACGCCCCGCGAAGTGCCGCGCCCAGCCGGCGGGCAGCCTCCTCGACGGCGGCATCACGTGCCGCCGTGGTCTCCTCCACCGTGAGCGTCCGGTCCGGCGCGCGGAAGCGCAGCGTGTAGGCCAGGGACTTGCGTCCCGGGCCGGCCTGCTCCCCCGTGTAGACGTCAAACAGGCGGACCTCCTCCAGCAGCCCGCGGTACTCGCTCTGCCGGACGCCCTCGGCCAGCGCGGCCTCAACCTCGGCCGCAGGCACACCCTCCGGCACCAGCAGCGCGACGTCCTGCATGGCTACCGGATACGGCGAGATCGCCGGCGCCTCGACGGGGCCGAGCGCCGCCGCGGCGGTCTCGATCACTGACAGGTCCATCTCCATCGCGGACGTCCTGGGCGGCAACCCGAACGCCGTGATCACCCGCGGATGCAGCTCACCCGCGTACCCGGCCAGCCATTCCTGCCCTTCCTCGGCCTGGACGAACAATGCCGCACAGCGGCCGGGGTGCCAGGGAACCATGTGGTCGGCCCGGATCTGGAACGGGACCCGGCTGTCCCGCAGCACCTGGCGGGCCGCCTCGATGGCGTCCTGCCAGCCCGCAGGCCGGCCTTTACCCCACCAGCCGTCCAGTTCGCGCTCGCCGGCGACCGCCGCGGCGATATGCAATGGCTGATCGGGCAGTGCGGCTTCCAGGGTGGCCAGTTCCTGCACCGTGGGACCGCGGTCGGTGCGCAGGATGGGAGCGGTGCGCGGGCCGTTGCGGTGCTGCAGGAAGACGGGGCCGGTCTCGAACAGGCCCACATCGGTGAACCCGCGGCCAGCGTTGCGGACCAGGACCCGCAGCAGGCCCGGAAGGATCATGGTGCGCATCAGCGGCTCGTCGTCGCTGAGCGGGTTGGCGATCAGCGGGGCCCGCCGCCGCGGGTCGTCCCCGGGCAGCAGCAGCCGGTCGAAATCGGCGGTGGAACTGAACGGCTGGCTGAGCACCTCGACATATCCGGACCAGGCCAGCGACCGGCCGGTGCTGCGCCGCAGGCGCTGCCGCTCGGTGAGCCCGCGGCCAGCCGCGGCCCGTGGCGTGCGCACCGGGACGTTCTCATAGCCTTCCAGCCGGATGACCTCTTCGGCCAGATCCCACGGGTACCGCAGGTCCGGCCGCCAGGACGGGGGCATGACCGCGAGCATCTGCTTGCTCCGGTCATGCTTGCCGTGATCGGGGCGCTGGTAGCGGTTCGCGCCGTTCCCCCCCGCTCTGCGGGACGGGGATGTCCCGCCGGCGGCGCCGGGCTCCTGCGGATGGGTGGCCGGCTCGGCCACCTCGCAGCCCACGTCGTGGAGCCGGCGCAAGACGGCGTCGCGGCCGTACACCGTCCCGGCCACCTTGTCCGGGTAGTCCACGGGCGTGGTGATCGTGACCTGCGGCACGTCCACCTGGGCGTGGGTGGCGCCGGGAACAGCCGTCCCGCCGCCCAGCCGGGCCAGCAGCGCCACCGCCCTGGCCGTGACGGCCAGCGGCAGTTCCCGGTCCACGCCCCGCTCGAACCGGTAGGACGCCTCGCTGAACAGCCGGTGCCGGCGGCTTTCCCGGGCGATCGACCGCGCGTCGAAATGCGCGGCCTCGATCACGAGGTTCACCGAGCTGCCGGAGATCTCGGTGGACAGGCCGCCCATGGTCCCCGCCATCGAGATGGCCCCGGAGGAGTCCGCGATCACGACATCATCCGGGTCGAGATCCCGCAGCACGTGATCGAGGGTTTCCAGCTTCTCGCCGGGCCGCGCCCGGCGGACCGCCAGCGGCCCGGCGAGCCGGTCGGCGTCGAACGCGTGCAACGGCTGGCCCAGCTCGAGCATGAGGTAGTTGGTGAGGTCCACGGCCATCGACACGCTGCGCAGGCCGCCCCGGGCCAGCCGGACGCGCATGCGCAGCGGCGTGGGTGCGTGCGGGTCGATCCCGCGCACCTCACGGAGCACGAAGCGGTCGCACGCCGTGGGGTCCTCGATGCTGGCCGGATGCACCTGATCAGACAGCACAGCGACGTCGGCGGGCTGGCCGGCGTAGGCCGGGTCGGTGAACCGGACACCGTAGGAGGTGGCCAGCTCGCGGGCCACCCCGCGGACCGAGAGCGCGTAGCCCCGGTCGGGGGTGACCGCGATGTCGAGCACGTGGTCGGCCAGGCCGCCGTATTCCGCGAAGTCGGCGCCCAGCGGCGCGTCCGCCGCAAGCACCAGGATGCCGGCGTGGTCGTCGCCGAGGCCGAGCTCGGCGGCAGAGCAGATCATCCCCTCCGAGATGTGCCCGTAGGTTTTCCGGGCGCCGATCTCGAATCCCCCGGGCAGCCGGGCCCCGGGCAGGGCCAGCGGCACCCGGTCCCCGGCCGAGAAGTTGACCGCCCCGCAGATGACCCCATGCTGTTCACCGCTCCCGGTGTCAACCTGGCAGTACCTGACCGGCTTCTTGAAGCCGGCCAGGTCCTCGATGGCGGTGACCTCCGCGACCACGACCCCCTGGATGTCGTGCCCGACCTGCTCGGCCGTCTCGACTTCCAGGCCCGCTGCCGTCAGGCGCCGGGACACGTCCTGCGGATCGGCGCCCGCGTCAACGCCGGCCACCTCGAGGATCCAGTTCAGTGAGACGCGCATCAGGCCTCCACCCCGAATGCCCGGCTGAACCGGACGTCTCCCTCGAGGGTGTCCCTGATGTCGGTCACCCCGTGCCGGACCATCAGGGTCCGCTCGATGCCCAGGCCGAACGCGAAGCCGCTGTAGCGGTCGGGGTCGATGCCGCAGGCGATCAGCACCCGCGGGTTCACCATGCCGCAGCCGGCCAGCTCGATCCAGCCCTGGGACCGGCACACCCGGCAGGCGGGGCCGCCGGGCCTGGTCGAGGCGCCCCGGCAGACGTGGCATTCCATGGACACGTCCGCGGATGGCTCGGTGAACGGGAAGTAGTCCGGGCGCAGCCGGGTGCGCAGCCCTTCGCCGAACATCGCGTCCACGAAGGCCTGGACTGCGCCGCGCAGGTCGGCCATGGTCAGGCCCTCGTCCACGGCCAGGCACTCGATCTGGTGGAAGACCGGGCTGTGGGTGGCGTCCTGGGCCTCGTTGCGGTAGCACCGGCCGGGGCTGACCACGTACAGCGGCAGCGGCCGGGTCAGCATCGCCCGGATCTGCACCGGTGAGGTGTGCGTGCGGAGCACCATGCCCGAGTGCCCGCTGCCGTCCGGCCCGGCGACGAACAGCGTGTCCTGCATCTCCCGGGCCGGATGATCGGGGGGGAAGTTGAGCGCGTCGAAGTTGTACCACTCGTCTTCGATCTCGGGGCCTTCGGCGATCTCGTAGCCCATCGACACGAAGACGTCGGCCAGCCGCTCGCTGACCGTGGTGACCGGATGCCTGGCCCCCTCGGGGTAGTGATCCCAGGGCAGGGTGACGTCGACGGCCTCCTCGATCAGGACACGCTGATCGCGCTCGTCCTCCAGGGCCTGCTGCCGGGCCGCGAGCGCCTCGCTCACCTCGCGCATCGTCGCGCCGATGCGCTTACCGGCCTCGGCGCGCGCCCCCGGGGGGAGGGCACCGATCTCGGCGTTGGCGAGGCGCAGCGGCGAGCGGTCCCCGGCGTGCGCCAGCCGGGCGGTCTTGAGCTCATCCAGCGTCCCGGCCGCGGCGACGGCGGCCAGCGCCTCGTCCCGCATGCGGGTGACCTCCCCGGGAGACAGGCTCGCCACCTCCACGGGGTCGTACTGCTTGTTCGGTGCGGACATCGTCCTGCTTCCTGCGGCCGTAAGGACTAAGGGAAAGTCTGCGCGGGCTGCGGGCCCCTCATCATGCCGGGCGGCTGGGGCGCGGCCCTGCCGCGGCCCCGGGGTCCTCAGCCTGTGGCCCGCCGGGGCGGGTCGCGGAGCAGCGGCCGCGGGCCGCCCGGGCCCGCTGCCGGGTCATGTCCCGGCCGCAGTGCTCCGCCCCCCGCCTACCCGAAGTCGGGCAGCCCGGCGGGCATGGTAAATCGGAACTCGGCGCCCCCGCCGGGGGCACGCTGCACGGTGATCGTCCCCCCATGCGCTTCGACCAGGCCCTTCACGATGTACAGGCCGAGCCCGGCGCCGCCCCGGCGCTTGGCGCGCCAGAACTGCCGGAAGATCCGCGGCACCATCTCAGGCGGCACCCCGTCACCCTCGTCGCGCACCGAGACGGCCACCACAGGTGCGGCGGAGCCATGAGCCGCAACGGCACCATTGACCGTGCCGGGGCCCCCCGGACGGGTCGCCGCCCGGGCGGGAAGGTCGTCCACCGGCTGTATCACAATCGTCACGGTACCAGCCCCGTGCCGGACCGCGTTCTCGACCAGGTTGCCGAGGATCTGGTCGACCTTGTCGGCGTCCAGCCAGGTCTCGGGCAGCTCGTCGGAGGCCACGATCCGGAAGCGGTCCGGGGGGTCGCCGGCCGCGACCCGGCCCGCGACTATCTTCTCCGCGCGCTGCGGGATGTCGACCAGCTGGCGGTGCACCTCGATCCGGCCGGCCTCGATCCGGGACACGTCAAGCAACTCGGTGATGAGCCGGGTCACCCGGTCGGCGTCGGCGTTGACGGTCTCCAGCATCACCCGCTTCTGGTCATCGGTGAACCGGGTCCACTTGGCCAGCAGCGTGGCGGTGAAGCCCTTCACGCTGGTCAGCGGGGACCGCAGCTCGTGGGCGACGGTGGAGACCAGGTCAGCGCGGCTGCGCTCCAGGCGCACCCGCTGCTGCGTGCCGCGCAGGCTGACCGCGATGCGCTGAACGTCACCCGGCCTGACCGGCCCGGGCCAGTCCTGCCCGGCGCCCGGTGCGCAGCGGGGCACCCGCACGTACCCCATGGTGACGAGGAGCTCGGTGCCGTCCAGGTAGAGCGGCAGCTCCGGGTGCCGCGTCCGGGTGGACAGGCCACGGTACGGGTCGACGCAGGCCCACCAGCCGCGGCCCTCGGCGTCACGCAGCGGGAGGACCTGCCGCACATCCCGGCCCAGCGCGTTGAGCGCCGCGATGCCGGTGAGACGGGCAGCCGCCGTGTTGAACACCACGATCCGGCCCAGATGGTCGGCCACCACGAGCCCGTCGGGCAGGTCGTCGGCGCAGACCAGGCCGCCCGAGGCCACCACCTGGCCGGCGGGCACGCTCGCCACGGCGGAAACCGCCGAGTCGGGCCTGGACCTGTCCACGAGAATGCCGCCTCCGTCCGGCTGCTGAGCTGGTTTCCCTGAATGACGCAACGTGATCAGACTCTAGCGCTTACGGCGCGGCAAACGGCAGTCCCCCGGGGGCGCCGCTGCGGGGACGTCACAGCTCCGTCACGTTTGCCGCCGGGACACCGTGACGTGCCAGGCGCTACCTGCGCGCGGGCGGACGCGTAGAGGCAGACCGCGGCCGCGGCGGCCAGGTTCAGGCTCTCGGCCTGGCCGTAGATGGGCACGGCCACCGCCTCGTCGGCCAGGGCCAGGATGTCCGCGGGAAGTCCCCAGGCCTCGTTGCCGAACAGCCACGCGGTGGGCTGCCCGAGCTGGCCGGCCGCCTCCAGGTCGTCCAGCGTGCTGGCGGCGCCGCCGTCAGCGGCCAGTACGCGGAGCCCGCGCTCGCGCAGGGCACGCACCGCGTCCTCCACCGGGCTGCCCGTCACCACCGGAAGGTGGAACAGGCTTCCCGCGGAGGCCCGGACGGCCTTGCTGTTGTACGGATCCACCGAGGACCCGGCGAAAATGACGCCGCCCGCGCCGGCCGCGTCGGCGGTGCGCAGGACGGTGCCCGCGTTACCCGGGTCCCGGACGTTGGCCAGGATGACGGCGAGAGCGGGAGCCCGGGCGCTCACCTGGGCCAGGGGCACGTCGATGAACCGGCACACCGCCAGCACGCCTTGCGGGGTGATGGTCTGCGCCAGCTCGGTCATGACCTCGCCGCTTACCGCTGACACCTCCGCGCCCTGCGCGGCGGCGAGGCGGATCAGGTCCGCGTGGCGGGCCTGCGCTGGCGAGGTCACGAACAGCTGCGTGACCACACCGCCGGCGGCCAGCGCCTCGCCTGCCGCCTGCGGCCCTTCCGCCAGGAATGACCTGGCCCGCTGCCGGAGGGCCCGTTTGGCGAGCTGGCGCGCCGCCTTGACCCGCGGTGAGCGGATGCTGGTGAGCTCGCCGCCGGCGGGCAGCATCAGGCGGCCCGGCTGCGGGCCACCCCGGCCCGGGTCACGGGGACGTCAGGCCGCCTCGGTGCCGACGTCGGGACCCGCGTCGGCCAGCGCGGCCTTGGCCACCTCAACCAGCGCGGAAAACGCCGCCGGGTCACTGACGGCGAGCTCGGCGAGCATGCGCCGGTCCACTTCGACCTCCGCGAGCCGGAGGCCCTGGACGAAGCGGTTGTAGGTGATGCCGTCCGCGCGGGCGGCGGCGTTGATCCGCTGGATCCACAGCCGCCGGAAATTGCCCTTCCGGTCCTTGCGGTCCCGGTAGGCGTACGTCATCGAGTGGAGGACCTGCTCCTTGGCCTTGCGGTACAGCCGTGACCGCTGGCCACGGTAGCCGCTCGCCCGCTCAAGGACGACCCTGCGCTTCTTGTGGGCATTGACTGCCCGCTTCACGCGTGCCATTTCATATCTCCCTGGAGGCGGGCCGGGCTACTTTCCCAGCAACTTCTTGATCTTCTTGGTGTCTGAGGGTGCGACCACCAGAGCCTTGCTCAGGCGGCGGGTGCGCTGGCTCGGCTTGTGCTCGAGCAGGTGGTTCATGTTGGCGCGGCGCCGCATCACCTTGCCGCTGCCGGTGATCCGGAACCGCCGGGCGGTGCCGCTGTGGGTCTTCATCTTCGGCATGGTGGCCGTCGTCTCCATTGTCATCTGTGCCTGAGGGCACGCTTGTCATCCGCGGCGGGGGCACGACGCCATCCGGCCGTGCCCGTGCCGCTCTACGCTAGGCGAGTTCCGCGGTGGCCTGGTCAGGCTCCTGCCTGGTCCGGGGCGCCGCCGGCCGGGCGAGCCTGCGAGGCCGGGGCGGCCGCGGGCCGGCGCTGCCGGGGCACCGGGCGCGCTGCCGCGGCCTCCGCCTCGGCCTCGGCCTCCCGCGACGAGCGTTCCGCCTTGGACTCGCTCTTCTTCCGGTGCGGGCCGATGACCATGATCATGTTGCGGCCGTCCTGCTTGGGCTGGGCCTCGACGAAGCCTAGCTCCTCCACATCGCCGGCCAGGCGCTGCAGCAGCCGGAACCCGAGTTCGGGCCGGGACTGCTCACGTCCCCTGAACATAATCGTGACCTTGACCTTGTCGCCCTGCTTGAGGAATCGCTCAACGTGACCCTTCTTGGTCCCGTAGTCGTGCGGGTCGATCTTCGGCCGGAGCTTGATCTCCTTGATGACCGTCTGCGCCTGATTCTTACGCGATTCCCTGGCCTTGAGCGCGGACTCGTACTTGAACTTGCCGTAGTCCATGAGCTTGCAGACCGGCGGGCGCGCCGTGGGCGCGACCTCCACCAAGTCGAGGTCCGCTTCCTGGGCCAGCCGGAGCGCGTCGTTCAGTGCAACGATCCCGACCTGCTCGCCGTTAGGGCCGACGAGCCGCACCTCGGGTACGCGGATCCGATCGTTGATACGGGGTTCGGCGCTGATGTGACCTCCTGGGGTCTAGTCCACCGCCTGGGCCCGGTGCCCCGGCGGGTGCGCTGCGACCATCCGGCGGGCCTTCCCGCGTGGCGGCGGATGCGCCACCACAAGAAAAGGCCCCGCACCAGTGCGTGCGGAGCCCACCAAAGCCACACCCCGGGCGGGAACTCAGTCCTGTCCAGGGACGTGACGAGCCGGATTGGCAGTGCTCCGGCTCCCTGCGGGACCCGGGCTGCCCGCCCGGCCTGGCTGCCCGGCCTGGAAGCCGGCAGCCTTACCCGCCAGCCTGTGGCCGGCCAGGTGGGAGGTGGTCCTCCGCTTACACGCCCGGCACACACGTGCCAGGCTGGTCGTCTGGTAAGACTAACAGCAATTCAGGCCCGCTGGGTATTCCAGGCCGAGCGGAGCGTAAGCGTCTTTTCCCCGGCTCCGCCGGCGTTCACGCGCCCCCGTGACCGGGCCGCGCCCGGCTCAGCCCGATGTCCCGCCGGTGGGTGTGGGGGTGGGCGAATCCGTCGGGGTGGGCGAGTCCGTCACGGTGGGCGTCGGTGTCGGCGTGGGGGTCTGCGTCGGCGTGGACGACGGCGACGGGGAGGGATCGCGGCCCGGGCCCGGTGACCGGCCCGTGCTCCGGGACGGCTGGGGTGGCGGCGGGCTCACCCATGGGGTGTACGTCCACGTCGCCCCCGCCCCGGGCAGGGCGGCCCGGCGGAGCATCCCCGGCGCGTGCCGGGCGGGCCTGCGCCCGGACCGCGCCTGAGGGGAGGCTGGCGGGCTGGCGGGCGGGGCCGCCGCGACGGAGGGGACGGCGGGAGCCAGCGCGGACGTGACGGGGGCCGCCGCATGATGCATGGTGGTCGCCGCGACCATGGTCCCGCCCCCGAACATGGCGAACACCGCGACCAGTACCCCGGCGGCGGGTACCAGGGCGGCCGGTCCGCGCACCGCGGCCAGCGGGTCCAGCGGCTCCGGGAACCCGGACCGGGTGAACGGCTCCGCCCGCTCGGCGACCTCGGCGCGCTCACGGGCCGCGTCCCGGGAGCCGTCGGCCAGCATCCCCAGCACCCGGCGCCGCAGGCTGGCCGGCAGGACCGGGACCGGCAGCAGGCTCAGCAGCGCGGTCGGGCCGAGGTCGGAGCGCCACTGCTGCCCGCACGAGGCGCACCCGGCGATGTGGCCGCGCACCTCATGGCGCAGCGCGGGGCTGAGTTCCTCGTCGTCCCCGCCTCCCAGGATCCCGGCCAGCGCGGGACATGATGGCAGGTCCGGGCGGGTCACCATGAGCGTGCCCAGCGCTGTCCCGAACTCGTCCCTGGCCCGCGTCATCAGCGCGAGCACCTGATTGCGCGGCACCCCGAGCACGTCCGCCAGATCCGCGCCGTAGAACTCGTGCCGCAGGCTCAGCTCGACGATCTCCCGGTCCCCCGGGTCCAGGCCGGCCAGCGCCGACCAGACCAGCTCGCGCAGTTCCGCCTGGTCAGGTGTCAGGCCTGAGGAGGCGGCACCCTCGCCGGTGCCCAGGTGAGGCCCGATCCCGGCCGAGACGGGGTCATACGGGCGCCGGCGGCGGCATTCGTTGCGGGCCACGGCGTACAGCCAGGGCCGCAGGCGGCCCGGGTCACGCAGACCGGGAAGCCTGGCCCCGGCGACCAGGAACGTGTCCCGGACCGCACCCGCCACGTGGGCCGGGTCAGTCAGCTGGGACCAGCAGTAGCCGTACAGGGCAGGCGCGTAGTGGTCATAGGCGGCAGCCATCGCGCCGGGGTCGTCGGCAGCAACCCCCGCCACTATGCCCCCGTCGCGCATGAGATCACGGTAAGGGCGCCCCCGGGGCGCAGTCCACTGGAATCGCCTGGAATGCGCCAGCAGGAGCCGCCGGGAATGAGTGCCGGCGGTTCCCGGGGAGCCGGGAACCGCGGCTACCCGATCGTGTTACTCAGCCCGAGCCGGTCCGCGAGCCCGTGCCCCCGCCGGTGCTGCCGTACTTGGCCACCGCGTTGTTGAAGGCCGTGCTCGTGCTGAAGAACAGGGTCGCGCCCGTCCTGGAGTTGGTGGTGAGGAAGAACAGGAAGTGGCCCTGCGCGGGGTGCAGCGCGGCCTGGATGGCCAGGTTCCCCGGGTTGTTGATCGGCCCCGGCGGCAGGCCGGCGTGGCGGTAGGTGTTGTACGGCGACGGGAAACCGACGTTGAAACCGTTCTTGTGGGCCAGCGACATCGCGTACAGCACGGTCGTGTCGAGTTCCAGCTTGATCTGCGGGCTGGCGTTGAGCCGGTTGTAGATCACCTCGGCGATCTTCGGGAAGTCCTGGGGCCGCTTGCCCTCGGCCTCGATGAGGCTGGCCACCGTGATGACGGCGGCCTGTGTCTCATGGGCCGCGGCAGCCTTGGCCGGCAGCCCGATGCCCTGCGCGTTCTGCTGGAACTTGTCCACCATCATCTTGAGCACAGCGGCCGGTGTCGTGTGCGGCGGGATGGTGTAGGTGGCCGGGAACAGGTATCCCTCGGGCCTGCCGCCCGCGAAGGCAGGCAGGCCGAGAGCGGCGGGATGCGCGATGGCCTGCTGGTAGCCCTTGAGGTCCCCGGTCTGCTTGCCCAGCAGGGCGACGATCTGCGAGACCCGGAAGCCCTCCGGGATGGTGACCATCGTCTGGACCCGTGAGGACGGCTTGAGCAGCAGGGCCAGGGCCAGCGAGGCCTTCATGTGCAGGTGGACCCGGTAGTAACCCGGCTCGAGTGCGTTGCCCTGCGGGCTGGCCTTGGCCGCGTTGGAGAAAGCCCGCGCACTGGCCACGACGCCCTTGCCGGCCAGGGTGGCCCCGACCGCGCTGGCGCTCTGGCCCGGCTGGATCGCCACCACGGTGGTGCTGGCCGTGCCCGCGCCGGGGAAGTCCGGCGGGCTGATGTACGTGCGGTAGTAGTGGTAGCCGACTCCCCCGACGACCGCGACGAACACGACGAACACCGTCAGCAGCACCAGCAGGACGGTGCGGCCGCGCCTGCGGCGCTTGCGCGCCGGCCCGGCGGGCCCGCCGCCGCCGCGCCGGGATCCGCGCCCCTGATCCAGCCCGGGCAGCAGGCCGCCGCCGGTGTCCTCCTCAGCCCAGGCGTGCGGCTCATCGGCACCCGGATACCAGCCGGGCGGCGCGTAGTCCGGGGATGCCTGCCCCTGATCCGGGGCCATGTCCAGGTCACGTGGGTCTTCCACGTAGCCCTCATACCCAGGATGACCCTGGCCGACCTCCGGCTCGGCGGGGCGCCTGCGCCGGCCCCGGCCGCGGCGGACCGGGCGGTCCGCCGGTTCCTCCCGGTCAGGCAGGTAAGCACCTGGATTATCCGGGTAGCCAGCCCCCTCTCCCGGGTGGCCGGGCCCGTCTCCCGGGTAGCCGGGCCCGTCTTCGGGGTAGCCGGGCGCGTCATCCGGGTCAGCCGGCCGCGCGTCCTGGCTCTGCCCACAGGTAACCGGACTCCGGCAACGGCGGGAGCGGTCCGGAGGGGTGCCCGGAGCCTGGCATGGGACCGGGGGGCAGCGGCGGGAGTTCCCCTGCCTCCAGGTCGGTGAAGTCTCCTGGTGCCGCGCCGCGGGGGCCGGCGTGGTCCGCCCAGTCCGGGCTGGCGCCGGGCGGGCCGGGCCAGCCAGCCGGCCCGGCCGTCCCTGAATCCCAGGACGCCCGCTCCCAGGACGGGGGTTCCCAGGAGGGGGGGACCCAGCGGTCGGGGGCCATCGGCTCGGGATGGCCGCCAGGGCGTCCGCGGCCCCCGGCATCGGGGCCCCGGGCACCGGGGCCCAGCGGATCCGGGCGCTGCGGATAAGGGCGCTGCGGATCGGGGCGCTGCGGATCGGGGCGCTGCGGATCGGGGCCGCGAGGCCCCGCAGCACGGTCATGGGATCCCCGGGCGTCCAGGCCCAGCGGGTCGGGCCCCCAGTCGAAATCCTCAGCGCGGCGGCCACCCGTGTCCCGCGGGTAGCGCGCCGGGGGAAGGCCGCGGCCCGCCACCGGGAAGTCACCGGTGTCGGCGGTCGCAATGGGGTTAGGCGCCCAGTCCCGGCCCGGCCTGGCCGTAATCACCGGGGGCATAGGGCTCACCGGCGTCCGGTGGCGGGTAGTCCCCCGGCCCCCAGCGCTCGTCTTCTCCCCGAGTCCCCGCGCCCGTGGCGGCTCACTCGTCGGTCCCGTGGCTGGCCGGGATGATCTCGCCGGGGGGCCGCCCGGCAACCCGCTCCGCGTCCAGGGCCCCCTGCAGCAGGACGGCAGCGGCTGCCTGGTCCACGACCTGCCGGCGGGCCCGCCCGCCCTTGCCGCCCTGGCGCAGGGCGTCGTGGGCCAGGACGGTGGTGAACCGCTCGTCTACCAGCCGGACCGGCATCGGCACCAGGCGGGCGGCCAGGGCGCCCGCGAACGACCGGGCCGCGGCGGCCGCAGGGCCCTCACGCCCGGACAGGCCGGTGGGCAGGCCCACGATCACCTCGACCGCGTCGTGCTGCAGCGCCAGGCGGACCAGGCAGTCCAGGTCGCCGGGTCCGCGCGGGATGGTGTCGAGCGGGGTGGCGAGCAGGCCATCGGGGTCACAGCGGGCCACGCCGATCCGGGCCGAGCCAGGGTCGATGCCCAGCCGTACGCCAGTCCTCAACCCACCCGTCCTCAATCGGGAGCCACGCAGCCCTGCTGTCTCGTTCGCGCAACGGGTTGGCTGCAGCACGGTTTAACCGTACGCCAACTGATCATGCCGTGTCCCTGACAACGGCGCGAACCGCATCAAATGCCTCAGCGATCGCCTGGGCGGCCCCGGCGCCCTGCGGCGCGCCGCCACCCTGGGCGATGTCGTCACGGCCGCCGCCACCCCCGCCCAGCGCCTGGGCAGCGCTGCGGACCAGGGCCCCGGCGGCGACGCCGCGATTGCGGGCGGCCTCGTTGACCGCGACCACCACCGCAGGACGGTCCGCGGGGACACCGGCGATCACCACGACCGCGGGCCGCTGCTGCGCGAAGCCGGCCCCGGATATCCAGGGCGAGCTTGCGGATGTCGTCCGCGGTGGTGCCGTCCGGGACCTGGTGGGCGACGAGTGCGACCGGGCCCGCGTCCTCGGCCCGGCCGGCCAGCTCCGCCGCGCTGCCCAGGATCTGGGCGCTGCGCAGCCGGTCCAGGTCGCGCTCGGCTTCCCGGAGCCGGCTGACCAGCGAGGCGACCCGGCCGGGCAGGTCTTCCCGGCGGGTCTTCAGCTGCTCCGTCAGCTGGCTGACCAGCACGCTCTCCCGGGCGAGGTAGCGGAATGCGTCGCTGCCGACCAGCGCCTCGACCCGGCGCACGCCGGAACCGATGGAGGCCTCCCCGAGGATCTTGATCAGCCCGAGCTGCCCGGAGTGCGCCACATGGGTGCCGCCGCACAGTTCCCGTGAGTAGCTCCCGACCTCGACCACGCGGACCTCGTCGCCGTACTTCTCCCCGAACAGGGCGATGGCGCCCATGGACCGCGCCTCGTCGATGGGGGTGACGAAGGCGCGGACCGCGAGGTCGTCGATGAGGACCGTGTTGACCTCGTCCTCCACGTCGCGCAGCACGCCGGCGGGACGGCTCCCGCGGCGGTGAAGTCGAAGCGGAGGCGGCCCGGCGAGTTCTCCGACCCGGCCTGGGCCGCGGCGTCACCGAGGGCGCCGCGGATCGCGCGGTGCACCATGTGGGTGGCGGTGTGCGAGCGGGAGATGGCCCGGCGGCGCTCGGTGTCGATGTCCGCCTCGGCGGCCGCGCCGACCACCACTTCCCCGGAGGTGACCACGCCCCGGTGCACGATCAGCCCGGGCACGGGGGTCTGCACATCGCGGACCTCCACCTCGCCGCCGGCCGCGCCGGGGGCGCTGGCCACCCGGATCACCCCGCTGTCCGCGAGCTGGCCGCCGCCCTGGGCGTAGAACGGGGTCCGGTCCAGGATGACCTCGACCTCGGTGCCCGCGCCCGCCGCGGGGACGCTCACCCCGCCAGCCAGCAGCCCGGTGACCGTGGCCTCGCCGGAGATCTCGTCGTACCCGGTGAACAGGACCGGCCCGGACTTCGCCAGCAGCCCGGCGAACACGGAGATGTCCGCATTCCCGGTCTTCTTGTCCAGGGAATCCTGCTTGGCGCGCTGGCGCTGCTCCGCCATCAGCCGCCGGAAGCCTTCCTCGTCCACCTGGAGGCCCTGCTCGCTGGCCATCTCCAGGGTGAGGTCGATCGGGAAGCCGTAGGTGTCATGCAGCTGGAAGGCCTGCTCACCCGACAGGGCGGCGGCTCCCCGCCGCTTACTCTCGCCCACCGCGGCATCGAAGATCGCCGAGCCGGTGCGCAGCGTGGACAGGAACGTGGACTCCTCCGCATCGATCACGCCGAGCACCCGCGGCGTCGCCTCGACCAGCTCCGGGTACAGGTCGGCCATTGCTTCCAGCGCGGTTCCGGCCAGCTCGTGCAGGTAGCGGCCCTCGCTGCCACCGCCGCGCTGCCCGCCGGCCAGCAACCGGAGGTTGTAGACGCTGCGGCGCAGGAGCCGGCGCAGCACGTAGCCGCGTCCCTCGTTGGAGGGCAGCACCCCGTCGGCCACCAGCATGGCCGCGGTCCGGACATGGTCGGCGACCACCCGCAGGGACACATCGACCCGGTGGTCACGGCCGTACTTCTGCTCGGTCAGCTCTGCGGCCCGGTCGAGCACCTTCCACAGGGTGTCGATCTCGTAGATGTTGTCCACGCCCTGCAGGATGGCGGCCATCCGCTCCAGGCCCATGCCGGTGTCGATGTTGCGGGAGGGCAGGTCGCCCAGGATGGGCCAGCCTTCCTTGCCCGCCCCCTCACCGCGCAGGAACTGCATGAAGACGAGGTTCCACACCTCCAGGTAGCGGTCCTCGTCGGCGACCGGGCCGCCTTCGCGCCCGTAGTCGGGTCCCCGGTCGTAGTAGATCTCCGAGCAGGGACCGCACGGCCCGGGCACGCCCATGGACCAGTAGTTGTCGGCCATCCCCCGGCGCTGGATGCGGCTCTCCGGCACGCCGACCACGTCCCGCCAGATGCGGGCCGCCTCATCGTCGTCGTGATACACGGTGGCCCACAGCCGGTCCTCAGGGAACCCGAAGCCGCCGTCGCGCTCCGGGGTGGTGAGCAGTTCCCAGGCGAACGGGATGGCCTGGTCCTTGAAGTAGTCGCCGAAGGAGAAGTTGCCCAGCATCTGGAAGAAGGTGGCGTGCCTGGTGGTCTTGCCGACTTCTTCGATGTCCGGCGTGCGCACGCACTTCTGGCAGCTGGTGGCCCGCTTGAACGGCGGTTCTGACCTGGCCGAGGAAGTACGGCTTGAACGGCTGCATCCCCGCGTTGACCAGGAGCAGGGTGGGGTCATCGGCGATCAGCGACGCCGACGGGACCACGGTGTGGCCGCGCTCGGCGAAATAGGTAAGGAAACGGCGGGCGATCTCTGCCGACTCCATCAACGGCCATCCTCTTCATGGTCGGTGCGCCCTTCGAGGGCGGGACGCGACGTCTGGATCTGGCGCTGGCGGTAGATGTCCATGCCCTCACGGACATCCCCGGCGAACCGGGCCAGCTCCCGGGCCCGCGGGGCCGGCATGATGGCGCGCGCCGCCGCGGTTACCCGGCGGTACCCGGAGATGCCGAGCGCCGCCCCGAGGGTCAGCCAGAACACCCTGCGGATCATGACCGGCCCCCCGAGCGTGCGCTGGGGGGTACCTGCCCGGCCGGAACCCCCGTGGGCAGCTGCCTGCGGGCACCGGCGGCAGCGGCGCGCAGCTCGGCGGCGTGCCGCACGCCGTACACGAAGGCCGAGACGCGGGCGAGCCTGGTGCCGGACGTGGCCGCGGCCAGCCTGGCCAGCGGGGCCAGCGCGGTCACCCGGCCGGTGAGCTCCGCCATGCCCGTGGCGACCTGGTCCATGCTCGCGGTGATCTCATCGGTCCGGTTCAGCTGCCCGGCGGTGGCGTCGATCGTCGCGTGCGCCCGCGCGATCACCGCGTTGCTGTCCTGGCGCAGCCCGGACACGGTCACGGACGCCTGGGTGATCAGCCTGGACAGCTTGATCAGGACGTAGACCGCGGCGGCCACCAGGACCGCCCAGCACGCGGCGGCGATGATGACCGCCACCCATACCGCGTTCAGCATGCCTGCTCCCTCATCTGCCTGACCTTATCTCGCAGCCGGCCGTGCCATACCGCGACTGCGGGGGACCGGCAGGCAGCGGGGTCAGGAACCGTCCCGGCCGGGGACCTCCGGGCTCTGCGCGCCCGGTTCGGCGCCGCGGCCCAGGATTTCCCTGATCCGCTCGGAGCGCTCGGCGTAGCGCGCTTCGGCGCCGTGGCGGGACGGCTCATAGTAGGTCCGGCCGGCCAGTGAGTCCGGCGCGTACTGCTGGGGGACCACGCCCTCGGCGTAGTCATGCGGGTACGCGTACCCCTTGCCGTGGCCCAGCCGCGCCGCCCCGGGATAGTGCGCGTCCCTGAGGTGGGCGGGCACGGGCCCGGCCAGCCCGGCCCGGATGTCCGCGGACGCCGCGCTGATCGCCTTGATCACCGCATTCGATTTCGGGGCCAGCGCCAGGTGGATGGTGGCCTGGGTCAGGTTGATCCGGGCCTCGGGCAGGCCGACGAACTCGACGGCCTGGGCCGCGGCGACCGCCACGCCCAGCGCGGACGGGTCGGCCATCCCGACATCCTCGCTGGCGTGCACGATCAGCCGCCGGGCGATGAACCGCGGGTCCTCGCCGGCCTCGATCATGCGGGCCAGATAGTGCACGGCGGCGTCGGCGTCGCTGCCCCGGATGCTCTTGATGAACGCGCTGATCACGTCGTAGTGCTGGTCACCGGCCCGGTCGTAGCGGACCGCGGCCCGGTCGACCGCGCGCTCCAGGATGGCGGTGTCGATGGTGGCGCCGCGGCGCAGCCCGAGCGCAGCGGACTCCAGGTAGGTCAGCGCCCGCCGCGCGTCCCCGCTGGCCAGCCTGACCAGGTGGTCCAGCGCCTTGGCGTCGAGGCTGACCGCGCCGGCCAGGCCGCGCTCGTCATCCAGCGCCCGGCCGATCACCTCACGCATGTCGTCGTCGCTGAGCGGCTCCAGGGTGAGCAGCAGGGACCGCGACAGCAGCGGCCCGACCACCGAGAACGACGGGTTCTCGGTGGTGGCCCCGATGAACGAGACCCAGCGGTTCTCCACGGCGGGCAGCAGGGCGTCCTGCTGGGCCTTGTTGAAGCGGTGCACCTCGTCGATGAACAGCACGGTCTGCGTGCCGGTCAGGCCCAGTTCCCGGCGGGCGGCCTCGATCGCCGCGCGCACGTCCTTGACTCCCGCGGTCACCGCGGACAGCTCGGTGAAGCGCCGGCTCGTGACCTGGCTGATGACGTGGGCCAGGGTGGTCTTGCCGGTGCCCGGCGGTCCCCACAGGACCACGGACATGCCGGCATCGTTGTCGGCCAGCTTGCGCAGCGGCGTGCCGTCGCCGGTCAGGTGCCGCTGGCCGACGACCTCATCCAGGGTGCGCGGCCGCATCCGCACCGCGAGCGGTGCCGCCGCCCGCGCCGCCTCTTCCCCGGCCGCGTCGAAGAGGCTGTCCGCCTGACCGCCGCCAGCGGTGCCTGCCCTGCCCACAGTCTGAGACTATCCGGCGGCACGCCATGCTTTCCCGGCCGTCACCGGGGCGGGCTGCGCGCCGCCGGCGGCGCGCAACCCCCCGGTCATGATGTGGCAGGCTACGGCCGGGCGGTCAGGCCGCGGGGGCCGGGCCGGGGGGCCCGCCCGCCGGCGGAACCACGACGTCGATGCCGGCCTCGCGGCGCTGCTGCGCGGTGATCGGGGTGGGGGCGCCGGTGAGCGGGTCAGACGCCGACGCGGCCTTGGGGAAGGCGATCACGTCGCGGATCGTGTCCCGCTCTGCCAGCAGCATGATCAGGCGGTCCCAGCCGAACGCGATGCCGCCGTGCGGGGGCGGCCCGTAGCGCAGCGCGTCGAGCAGGAAGCCGAACTGCGACCGGGCCTCCTCCCGGGACAGCCCGATGACGTCGAACACCTGCTGCTGCATGGCGGGCCGGTGGATACGGATCGAGCCGCCGCCGATCTCGTTGCCGTTGCAGACCAGGTCGTAGGCGTCCGCCAGGGCGCCGCCGGGCTCGTCGGCGAACTTGTCCGCCCATTCGGGCAGCGGCGCGGTGAACGGGTGATGCACCGCGGTCCAGCCGCCCGACCCGTCCTCCTCGAACATCGGCGCGTCCACCACCCACAGGAACGACCAGGCGCCGGGGTCGATGAGGCCCAGCCGGTGGCCGATCTCCAGCCGCGCGGCGCCGAGCAGGGAGCGGGCCTGCTGCGGCGGGCCCGCCGCGAAGAACACCGCGTCGCCGGGCCCGGCGCCTGCCGCCGCCGGCAACCCGGACCGTTCCTCCGCCGACAGGTGCCGGGCCACGGGCCCGGAGCCGGAAACCTGGCCGCCGGGGTCGATGAGCACGTACGCGAGGCCACGGGCGCCCCGGGCCCTGGCCCATTCCTGCCAGTTGTCCAGCTCCCGGCGGGACTGGGCGGCGCCGCCGGGCATGACCACCGCGCCCACGTAGGGCGCCTGGAAGACCCGGAACGAGGACTGCGCGAAGTACCCGGTCAGGTCGGCCAGCTCGCAGCCGAAACGCAGGTCCGGCTTGTCGGAGCCGAACCGCGCCATCGCGTCGGCATAGGTCATCCGCGGGACGGGGCGGGGCAGCTCGTAGCCTGCGACCTCCGACCACAGGCGCCCGACCAGGTCCTCGGCGACCTCGACGATGTCCTCCCGGGTGACGAAGCTCATCTCGATGTCCACCTGGGTGAACTCGGGCTGCCGGTCCGCCCGGAAGTCCTCGTCCCGGAAGCAGCGGGCCAGCTGCCAGTACCGCTCCATCCCGCCGACCATCAGCAGCTGCTTGAACAGCTGGGGCGACTGGGGCAGCGCATACCAGTAGCCGGGCTTGAGCCGCACCGGCACGAGGAAGTCCCTGGCCCCCTCGGGGGTGGACCTGGTCAGGTCGGGCGTCTCCACGTAGACGAAGCGGTGGCTGCGCAGCACGTCGGTGACCAGGTAGGTGGCCTCGGAGCGGACCCGCAGCGCGGCCGCGGTCTCGGCGCGCCTCATGTCCAGGTAGCGGTACCGGAGCCGGGTCTCCTCATTCAGTTCTCCCGCGCCGTCGATCGGGAACGGCAGCGGGTCCGCCTCACCGAGGATCTCCAGCTCGTCCGCGGCGACCTCGATCTGGCCGGTGGGCAGCTCCGGGTTCTCGTTGCCGGGGGGCCTGAGGCGCACCCGCCCGGTCACCTTCACGCAGAACTCGGCCCGGAGCGCGTGCGCGGGGCCGTCCTCACCCTCGCCCCGGAACACGGCCTGGACGACGCCGCTGGCGTCGCGCAAGTCGATGAAGGTAACGCCGCCATGGTCCCGGCGGCGGGCCACCCAGCCCGCCAGCGTGACCACCTGGCCGTCCTGCTCAGCGCGCAGCGTGCCCGCCTCGTGCGTTCGGATCATGTCCTGCTCAGCCTCTCCATTACCGCCCCCGTGGCCCCCTGGGAGCCCTGCTCACAGCCCTGTCGGCCGTCCTGGCCGGCCGCCCGGCGTTCCCAGGCCGGTGCCGGGCTCCAGGCCGGCCAGGAACGGGTTGGTGGCCCGCTCGGCCCCGATCGTCGTCTGCGGCCCGTGACCGGGCAGCACCTGTGTCTCATCCGGCAGCGTGAGGCACACCCGGGCCAGGCTGTCCATCATGGCGGCGCTGTCGCCGCCGGGCAGGTCGGTCCGCCCGATCGAGCCGGCGAACAGCAGGTCGCCGGAGAACATGACGGCCGGCCCGGACCGGAACACCACCGATCCCGGGGTGTGCCCGGGCGCGTGATTGACCGTGATCTCCAGGCCGGCCAGGGACAGCACGGTGCCGTCGCCGAGTTCCCTGACGTCGTCGGGCTCGGTGAACTCCAGGCCGCCGAACAGCTGCTGGCCTGGTCCCAGCGGCAGGCCGCGGGCCGGGTCGGTCAGCAGCGCGCGGTCACCGGGGTGCACGTACGCCGGGATGCCGCGCGCCCCGCAGACCGGGGCCACGGACCACACATGGTCGATGTGCCCGTGCGTCAGCAGCACCGCGACCGGCTTCAGCCGGTGCTCGGCGACGATCTGCGCGATACCGCCCTCGGAGTCTTCCCCCGGATCGATGATTACGCATTCCGCGCCTGGCTCCGGGGCCACCACAAAGCAATTGGCGGCGAAGGAACCAGCCGGGAACCCGGCAACTAGCACGGACCGGCCTCCTCGGTGCGTTCGGGGCAGATGGCGGACTCTCGGTCAACTTCCGCCGCTACAGGCTACCGATCTACTCGGCCCAGCCGCGAACCGATAACAGCGGCGTCACGACCTCGCGGGTGCCGGTACCATTCGCGAAGTTTCGCTGGTAAGCAGGCAACAGGCAGCCAGGAGGAACAGGCCAGTGACAGGTAAGAAGGAGCGGCAGCGCAAGCTGGCCCGTGAGCGCATGCAGCGCCAGCAGGCGCGGCGTGCCCAGCGGGCCCACCGGGCACGCCAGACCACGATAGTGGCCGTGGCCTGCTGCGTGGTCGTCGGGCTGGGCGTGGGCGGCTACTTCCTGTTCTCCGGGCCGGGCGCCAGCAAGGCGGCGGCCGTGTCCGCGACCTCCTCGGCCACGCCATCCGCCTCGGCCGGCGCGTCGACGCAGGCGGAGCCCGCCACCACGTGCAGCTACACGCCGGGCGGGACCGCAGCCCGGACGGTGGGGCTGCCGCCGGCGAAGCCTGACTACAAGGCGTCCTACCAGGCCACCATCCGGACCAACCGCGGCGATGTGGTCATCAGCCTGCTGAACAGCAAGGCCACCTGCACGGTCAACTCGTTCGTGTACCTGGCGGCCAAGAAGTACTTCAACCGCACGCACTGCCACCGGCTGAGCACCGTCAACCCGTTCGTGCTGCAGTGCGGCGATCCGACCGGCACCGGCAAGGGCGGGCCCGGCTACACCTTCGCTGACGAGAACCTGGCGGGGGCGAAGTACACCCCGGGCACGGTGGCGATGGCGAACGGCGGCCCCAATACCAACGGCAGCCAGTTCTTCATCGTGTACAAGAACTCGCCGCTGCCGCCGAGCTACACGCCGTTCGGCCAGGTCGTCAGAGGACTCGGGATCATCCAGAATGTGGCCAGGGCGGGCAGTGACAACGCCAATGGGGCCGGGGATGGTCACCCGAAGGAGAAAGTCGTTATCGAAAGCGTCACCATCAAGAAGACCTGAGCCTGGCAACGCCGCCAGGACCCAGGGCTGAGCAGGAGGTTAGCGGTGAGTACCGCCAACGATCCGTGGGGCAGGGTAGCTGACGACGGCACGGTCTACGTCCGTGCCGGCGGGAGCGAGCGGGTGGTTGGCTCATGGCAGGCGGGCAGCCCCGACGAGGCGCTCGCCTTCTACCGCCGCAAGTACGAGGCGCTGGAGACCGAGGTCGCCCTGCTCGAGCAGCGCCTCTCCGGCACCGACCTGTCCCCCGGCAGCGCCCGGGCGACCATCGACCGGCTGCTCGAGGCCGTGGCGACGGCGAACGCGGTCGGTGACCTCGACGCGCTGAAGAACCGGCTCGAGGCCCTGACCGGGCAGGTGGACAACCGCCGCGAGGAAGTCCGGGCCGCCCGCGAGCAGGCCCGCGTCGAGGCCAGGGCGTTCAAGGAGCGCATCGTCGCGGAGGCTGAGCAGATCGCGGCCGAAGCCACCCACTGGAAGATCAGCGGGGAACGGATGCGCCAGCTGCTCGAGGAGTGGAAAGCGGCCCCGCGGGCCGACCGGGCGGTGGAGACCGCGCTGTGGAAGCGGCTGTCAGCCGCCCGCAACGCGTTCGCCAAGCGGCGCAAAGCCTACTTCGCCGGGCTGGAAGAAGAGCGTGAGGAAGCCAAGTCCCGCAAGGAGAAGCTGGTCGTCGAGGCCGAGGCGCTGGCGGCGTCCACCGACTGGGGCCCGACCGCGGCGGCCTACCGGGACCTGATGCGGTCGTGGAAGGCAGCGGGCCGGGCGGGCCGCACCGACGAGGAAGAGCTGTGGGGCCGGTTCAAGGCCGCCCAGGACCAGTTCTTCGCCGCCCGGTCGGGCGTGTTCTCCGCCAAGGAGAACGAGCTGCGCGAGCATGCGGTGGTCAAGAACGCGCTGCTGGAAGAGGCCGGCCAGCTGGTGCCGGTGACGAACGTGCGGGCCGCGCGGGCGGCGCTGCGCAGCATCCAGGAGCGGTGGGAACAGGCCGGGTCGGTGCCCCGTGAGGCGCACGACCGCCTGGAGCAGGGGCTGCGCCGGATCGAGGACGCGGTCCGCAAGGCGGAGGACGCGCAGTGGCGGCGCTCGAACCCGGAGGCCCTGGCCCGGGCGCAGGGCACGGTCGAGCAGATCCGGGCCACGATCGCGAGCCTGGAGCAGCAGCTGGCCAAGGCGCAGCAGCGCGGGGACACCCGCGCGGTCACCCAGGCCGAGGAAGCGATCACCGCCCGCCGCTCGTGGCTGGAAGAAGCCGAGCGCACCCTGGCCGAGCTGTCAGGCTGACCTCAGCAGCCTGGCCGCCGCGCGGATGAGCCGCGGGGTGCCGGCTGGCTGTGGCGTGGTTCCGCGGCGTGGTGGCCAGTGCCCGCCGCCGGTTCAGCCGGTTCAGCCGGTTCAGCCGGTTCGGCCGGGGCGGCCCGGTCACCGGGGCCGGGGGCCTGCCTGGCCCGGCGCCGGCGCAGCAGGTGCCGGGCAATGATGGCCAGGACGACCAGGATCAGCAGGATCAGCGCGTAGAGCGAGTAGCGCGTCACCTGCTGGTAAATGGTGGTGATGTGGCTTCCGGCCAGGTAGCCCACGGTGACCCACACGGCCACCCACAAGGCTGCCCCCAGCGCGTTGAACACGAGGAAGCGCCGCCAGGGCATCCCGACGATTCCGGCCACGATGCCGTTGGCCTGGCGCAGTCCCTCGACGAACCGCGCGACCACAATGATCTTGCCGCCGTGTCTTTCGAAGAAGCTCTGCGCCTTGTCCAGCCGCTCTTTGGTGAGGAACACGTACTTGCCCAGCCGCAACGCCAGCGCCCGGCCGCCGAAGTGCCCGATCGCGAAGCCGATGTTGTCCCCGGCGATCGCGGCGAGGAAGCCTATGACCCCGACGAGCACGATGTTCAGCCGGCCCGCCCCGGCGTACAGCGCCGCGGCGATGAGGATGGTCTCGCCGGGCACCGGGATGCCGAAGTCCTCCACCGCGACGAGGAGGCCGACCGCCCAGTAGCCATAGTGATTCAGGTACGGGCTCACCACGTCCAGGAATCCAGGCAGCGCCGTCCCGCTCACCGGCCGCCTCCGGGCCCCATCACCTGGCCCGGGCGCCGGCGGTGGCGGCTTCCGCGGTGGCGGTGCCCGCGCCAGCCCCGGCCGTCTTGGGAGTCCCGGATCCGGGTGCCTGGCTCATGGCTGCCGCGCTACCCCCGCACATCACGTGTACACCACCTGGTTCACCCGCCGGGCCGCCGTGAGCCGGGCCGCGCGGCGGCCGGCCCGCTCAGTGGCTGTCCTCCTGACCGGCCTGATCGTCCGCCGCGACAGCCCCGCGCTCGTCCAGCGGCGCGCCGATGTCCCAGGCCGAGCCTTCGGCCGCGGGCAGGCCGCCGATGATCGGTACCACCGATCCGTCGTCGCCGGCTGCCTCGCCCGTTTCGGTCAGGTACCCCGGATCATCGGCGGGCTCGGGACTGGCCGGTTCCCCCTGGCGGGACGGCTCCTCCGGCCGGCCGGGCTCCTCGTCGGGCGGCGCGGATCCGGGCTGGTCATTCTGGGTCACCTGGGCATCTCCTTCAACATGGTCACCTCTAGTGCGGGACGATTACGGGCGCTGGCCACATCAAGGCCCCGGACTCCATGATCCTGTGCAATCGGTGCTGCCATTCAGCACCCGTTGCACATGATCATGGAAATGGTCCCCGGCGGGGTCAGCTCGTGATCCGGTAGACGTCGTAGACACCGTCGATGGCGCGGACCGCGCGGAGCACGTGGCCGAGGTGCTTCGGGTCGCCCATCTCGAACGTGAACCGGCTGACCGCGACCCGGTCCCTGGTCGTGGTGACGGAGGCGGACAGGATGTTCACGTGCTGGTCGGAGATGGTCCGGGTCACATCCGAGAGGAGCCCGGTCCGGTCCAGCGCCTCCACCTGGATGGCCACCAGGAACATCGAGTCCTCGGTCGGCGACCAGCGCACCGCCACCAGCCGCTCGGGCTGGGAGTCGAGCAGGTGGCGCAGGTTCAGGCAGTCGGCCCGGTGCACCGAGACCCCGTGGCCCCGGGTGATGAACCCGGTGATCTCATCCCCCGGTACCGGGGTGCAGCACTTGGACAGCCGCGCCCAGACGTCCGCCGCGCCTTCCACCACGACACCCGAATCACCCGGCGGCCGGGGCCGGGGCGGGCGGGTCGGCAGCGTGGCCTCGGCCAGGTCTTCCTGGGCCCCGGCCATCCCGCCGGCCGACTGGACCAGCTTGGCCGCCACCGACTGCGCGCTGACGTGCCCCTCCCCCACCGCCGCGTACAGCGCGGACAGGTCCGGGTAGTGCAGCTCGGTCGCGATGGCCACCAGTGCGTCCCCGGTGGCCAGGCGCTGCAGCGGCAGGCCGTGCTTGCGCATGGCCCGCGCGATGGCGGTCTTCCCGGTCTCGGTCGCCGCTTCCCGGCGCTCCTTGGAGAACCAGTGCCGGATCTTGTTCCGGGCGCGGGCGCTCTTGACGAACTGCAGCCAGTCACGGCTCGGCCCGGCGTCCTGGGCCTTGGAGGTGAAGATCTCGACGGTGTCGCCGTTGTCCAGCGTGCTCTCCAGCGCCACCAGCCGGCCGTTGACGCGGGCCCCGATCGTGCGGTGCCCCACCTCGGTGTGGATGGCGTAGGCGAAGTCCACCGCCGTGGCCCCCTGCGGCAGCGCGATGACCTCGCCGCGCGGGGTGAACACGTAGACCTCGGCCGCCCCGAGGTCAAAGCGGAGCGACTCCAGGAACTCGGCCGGGTCGGCTGTCTCCCGCTGCCAGTCCACGAGCTGGCGCAGCCAGGCCATGTCGCCGTTGCCGTCCCGGCCACCGCGGCCGCCCCGGCCGCCGCCGGCCGCCTCTTCCTTGTACTTCCAGTGCGCGGCGACGCCGTACTCCGCGCGGCGGTGCATGCCCCAGGTCCTGATCTGCAGCTCGACCGGCTTGCCACCGGGGCCGATCACGGTCGTGTGCAGCGACTGGTACATGTTGAACTTCGGCATCGCGATGTAGTCCTTGAACCGCCCGGGCACGGGGTTCCACCGGGCGTGGACCGTGCCGAGCGCGGCGTAGCAGTCGCGCACCGAGTCCACCAGGACGCGGATGCCCACCAGGTCGTAGATGTCGTCGAAGCCCACGTTGCGGGCGATCATCTTCTGGTAGACGGAGTAGTAGTGCTTGGGGCGGCCGGTCACGCTGGCCTTGACCTTGGCCTCGCGCAGGTCGGTGGAGACGTCCTCGATGACCTCCTGGAGGAAGACGTCGCGGCGCGGGGCGCGCTCGGAGACCAGCCGGGCGATCTCGTCATAACGCTTGGGGTAGAGCGTCGCGAAGGCCAGGTCCTCCAGCTCCCACTTGATCGTGTTCATGCCGAGCCGGTGGGCCAGCGGCGCGAAGATCTCCAGGGTCTCGCGTGACTTGCGCTCCTGCTTTTCCCGGGGCAGGTAGCGCAGCGTGCGCATGTTGTGCAGCCGGTCGGCGAGCTTGATGACCAGGACGCGGATGTCGCGGGACATCGCGACGACCATCTTGCGCACCGTCTCGGCCTCGGCGACCTCGCCGTATTTGACCTTGTCCAGCTTGGTGACCCCGTCCACCAGGGCCGCGATCTCGTCCCCGAAGTCGGCCCGCAGCTGGTCGAGCGCGTAGTCGGTGTCCTCCACCGTGTCGTGCAGCAGGGCCGCGCACAAGGTCTCGTGGTTCATGCCCAGCTCGGCGAGGATGGTGGCCACGGCGAGCGGGTGGGTGATGTACGGGTCGCCGCTCTTGCGCTTCTGCCCGGTGTGCCAGTGGGCGGCCACGTCGTAGGCGTGCTCGATGAGCCGGACGTCCGCCTTGGGGTGGGTCGCGCGCACCGTCTTGATCATCGGCTCGAGGACGGGGTTGATGCCGCCGCCGCGGGTCGCGCCGAGCCGGGCCAGGCGGCGCGCGGCCCGTCCCGATCCCGCGCCGCGCCCGGCGCCCGTGCCCCGGCTGGTGGACGGGCTCCGGCCGTTCGCCGAGCGGGACCCCGGGCGTGGCGGGGCCGGTTCCGCCGCGGCATCGCTGGCCGGGTCACTGCCCGCGGCGTCACTGCCCGCGGCGTCACTGCCCGCGGCGTCACTGCCTGCGGGGTCCGGGCTGGCCGGGTGACTGCCCGCGGGGTCAGGGCTGGCGGGGTCAGGGCTGGCGGGGTCAGGGCTGGCGGGCCCCGTGGCAGGCGGCCGTGTGCCCGCGGCCTGGGTGCCCGTGGGCCCGGCGGCGTCAGCGTCCCCGGTGCCGGGGAGCACGGCCTCGTCCGGGAGGGCAGGAGTCACCCCGGCTCCGGCACCGCCGGTCGTTGCCACGTCACCGGCCACAGGCACTCCTCACGTCCGCCAAGACCCCATTCTATCGGCGGAAGATCCGGGCAGTGCCGAGCTCAGCGCCTCGTCACACAACCAGCAGGGAGCGAATGGGGACACCGGGCAGCCGGGCCTGGCCGCCAAGGAAGCTCAGTTCCATGATCACCGCGATTCCGGCGACCTCGGCGCCGGCCTTGCGGACCAGTTCCACGGTGGCCGCGCCGGTGCCGCCGGTGGCCAGCACGTCGTCCACGATGAGCACCCGTTCCCCCGGCGCGAACGCGTCCTGGTGCACCTCAATGGTGGCGCTGCCGTACTCCAGGTCGTAGCTCTGCGTGTAGGTGGGCCCGGGCAGCTTGCCCTGCTTGCGGACCGGCACGAAGCCCGCGCCCAGCTGGATGGCGACGGACGGGGCCAGGATGAACCCGCGGGCCTCGATCCCGGCTACCTTGTCCACCCCGTCGTGGCCGCTGGACAGCGCGCCCACCACCGCGGCGAGCGCGGCGCCGTCGGCCAGCAGCGGGGTGATGTCCTTGAACATCACCCCGGGCTGGGGGTAGTCGGCGACGTCCCGCACCCGGGCCCGGATCAGCTCCGCGATGTCCGCGGTGCCTCCGCCAGCGGCGCTCCCGCCAGCGGTGCTCCCGTCAGGGCCGCCCTGACGGGCTGCGCCCCCATCAGGCGTGCTCTGGCCACCCGCCATCTAACGCCGCTTCTTCTTGCCGCCCGGGCGGCGCTTGGCCGCGGAGGTGTTCCGGCGCGGCTGCTGGCGCGGCCCGGGACGGCCGCCCGGGGCCGGGCGGGCCGACCGGCCCGCCGTGACCTTGTCGGCGCCCCCTGGCGTGCCGTCGCCGTCGTCCGGGTCCTGGCCGGGAACGTCCGCGTCGGAGACGGTCCCGTCGTCGCTGTCCAGCGCGGCCGGGGCGGCGCCCGCATCCGCGCCGGCGCCCGCCAGCCCGGCGGCGGTCGGTGCCTTCGCGGCGGCGCGGCGGGCGGCGCGGGTGCCCGAGGCCCGCTGGGCCACCCGCTTGGCCAGCGCCTTGTACTGGGGATCGCGTTCCTTGAGGTCAGCAAGTACCGGGGTGGCGATGCAGATCGAGGAGTAGGTGCCGGACAGCATGCCGATGAACAGCACCAGGGCCAGGTCGTTCAGCTCCCCGGCACCCAGCAGCCCGCCGCCGATGAACAAGATCGCGGCCACCGGCAGCAGCGCGATGATCGAGGTGTTGATGGACCGGACCAGGGTCTGGTTGAGGGCCAGGTTGGCGGCCTGGCTGTAGGTGCTGCGGGCGGACCCGAGCAGGCCGGCGGTATTCTCCCGGACCTTGTCGAAGACGACCACGGTGTCGTAGAGCGAGTAGCCGAGGATGGTCAGCAGCCCGATCACGGTGGCGGGCGCGACCGGGAAGCCGGCCAGCGCGTACACGCCCACGGTGATCACGATGTCGTGGACCAGCGCGATCAGCGCGGCCACCGCCATCCGCCATTCGAAGGCGATCGACAGGTAGATCACGATCACGACGAGGAAGGCGATCAGCGCCTGCAGGGCCTTCTGCGAGATCTGCGAGCCCCAGCTGGCACCGACGAAGTTCACGCTGATCTGGCTCTGCGGGATGCCCAGTTCCTTCGACAGCGTGCTCTGGACCTGCTGCCCCTGCGCGTAGTCCAGCTTGCCCGTCTGCACCTGCCAGGTGGCGCTGCTTCCCGAGCCGACGTGCTGGACGATGGCGCCCTGGCCGTCACCGGTGCCGGAGACGGCATGCTGCACCTGGCTGATCGAGGACGCTGAGGTGGCCGGGAACTGGATGACCGAGCCGCCCTTGAAGTCCACGGTGAAGTTCAGCCCGCGGCCGAACAGGCCGACCAGGCTGAGCAGCAGGATCAGGCCGGAGATCGTGTACCACAGCTTCTGGCGGCCCACGAAGTCGAAGGAAATCTCGCCGCGGTACAGGCGGCCGCCGAAGGTGCCGAGGCGCGACATCATGCCTCCTTCGCCGGCGCCGCGGTGCCGGGGCGCACGCGGGTGGTCCGGGAGGACCGCCACGGGGTCTTGGCCCCCAGCCGGGCCGGATCGAGACCGGAGAAGCGGTGACCCTGGCCGAAGAACTTGGTCCGGGCCAGCAGGGTGATCATCGGCTTGGTGAACAGGAACACCACCACCACGTCGATGATCGTGGTCAGGCCGAGGGTGAACGCGAAGCCCTTGACCTCCCCGAGGGAGAAGTACCACAGCAGCGCCGCGGCCAGGAACGACACGGTGTCGGATACCAGCACGGTGCGCCGGGCCCGCTTCCAGCCGCGTTCCACCGCGGTCCGCAGCGTCCGGCCGTCGCGGACCTCGTCCCGCAATCGCTCGAAGAAGACCACGAACGAGTCCGCGGTGATGCCGATGGCCACGATCAGGCCGGCCACACCGGACAGCTGCAGCGCGAACCCCTGGTACTTGCCGAGCAGGATGACGGACTCGAACACCAGAACGCCCGCGATGATCAGGCTGGAGACGGCGACGACGGCCAGGCCCCGGTAGTACAGCAGGCAGTACAGCACGACCAGGAGCAGGCCGATGGCCCCGGCGATCAGCCCGGCGTGCAGCTGGTTGCTGCCCAGCGACGGCGAGATCGACTGGACAGACTGCTTGGTGAAGGTCAGCGGCAGCGCGCCGTAGTTCAGCACGTTAGCCAGGTTGGTGGCCTGCTCCTGGCTGAAGTTCCCGGTGATCTGGGCCGACCCGCCGGGGATGGCGCCCTGGATGACCGGGGAGGAGATCACGTTCCCGTCGAGGACGACCGCCAGCTGGTCCTGCACCGAGTTCACGCCGTACTTGCTGAACATCTGCTCGGTGACCTTGCCGAAGGCGGCGCCGCCCGTGGAGTTGAAGTTCAGGTTCGTCTGCCAGTACACGCTGGAGCTGGCCTGGGTCGCGCTGGCCGACGTGATGTCCTTGCCGAGCACCGCCGCCTTATCCAGGACGAACTTGGCCAGGACACCGTCCTCCGTGCCGCACGAGACGGTCTGGATGTCCGGGTTGTTGTACTGCTGCGCGGTGTAGCCGACCTGCTTTTTCCAGTTCTTGTCGGCGCAGTTCAGCTTGTTGAACTGCGCCTTCACCACCGGGCTGACCAGGCTGGCGTCCCCGGTGGCGCCCGCCACCGTCGAGACGCCGGAGCCGCTGGCGGCCGGCGGCGAGGAGGACGCGCTGGCCGCCGGGGTCGCGCTGGCCGAGGCACTCGCGGAAGCCGAGGCCGACGGGGTGGCGGACGCCCGGGCGTGGGCCGCGGCCAGGCTGCGGGACCGGCTGGCCATCTCCCTGGCCCCGGTCCCGCTGGCCGCCGCGCTGCCCAGGGCGCCCGTCTTGGCCGACGAACTCGCCGACGCGGATGCCGTGGGTGAGGCGCTGGACGACGGCGTGGGTGACGCCGACCCGCTGGCCGACGGGGTCGGCGTGGGCGTCGTGGCAGGCGTGGTCGCGCCCTTGTTCGCCGCCACCAGGATCACCTGCCGGAACAGCAGCTGGGCGGTCGTCCCGACCAGGTCCACGACCTTCTGGCTGCCGGCCCCGGGGACCGCGACGTTGATGATGTCGCTGCCCTGCTGCTGGACCTGGGCCTCGGTGAAGCCGGCGCCGTTCACCCGGTTGGCCATGATGTTCTTGGCCTGGGTCATGTCCGCCGCGAACTGCGCGCTGGACACGCCCTTGGGCGCGTTGGCCTTCAGCGCCACCGTGGTACCGCTGGTCAGGTCCAGGCCCAGGTGAACCTTGAAGTCCTTGCCCCACTGACCGGGCGAGCCGATGTTCCCGCCCACGATGGCCAGGAGCATCACCACGATCAGCGCGGCCAGCACGGCGAGCGCCCGGCCCGGCCGGGAGACGTTACCGCTAGGGGGAGCCACTTCTCGTCTGTCCTTCGGTTCGCGTGTCCCCCGGCCCGACGCTGGGCGCGGGGCAGGCGGTCAGTCCGCGGTGCGCTCGTCCTGAGCGGTGTGGTCAGCCGCGGTGCTGCCCGTGCCGGTCGTGCCCGGAGCCGCGCTGCCCGGCGCGGAGCCGTTGAGGTGCTCGGCGGGTGCCGGGGCGTCCGTGGCACTCCCGGCGGCCGTGTCCTCCGGGATCTGCTCGTGGAACGTGCCATCCGGCGCGCCGGTTCCCGCGGTGCCCTCGCTCGTGTCGTCGGCGGCCGCGTCCGCGGCGGCCGAGCCGTCATCGTCGGGCAGGGTCTCCATCACGGCCCGGCGCAGGAAGCGCATGTGCACGCCGGGCGCCACCTCGAGCACCACATCCTGGTCATCGGCCTCGACCACGGTGGCGTACATGCCCGCGGTGGTCCGAACGCGCTGACCTGGCTGCACGGTGCTCTGCATCTGCTGGGCCTGCCGCTGCCGGTTGCGCTGCGGCCTGATCATGACGAAGTAGAGCAGCCCGAACAGCACCACGATGACGATCAGGAACGTGTAGCTCCCCGATCCGCCTTTGGCGGCCGCAAGATAATGCAAGTTCCCCATGGCCGGGGGCATCCTTCCAGTTGATGTGCTCTGCCTGGCCGCGCGCCGGGCCATTCGGCCGGCTGGGCCGGAAATCCTTGGCCATCCGGGCAGCGGTTGACCAACTGCCGAAGTGTAGCGGCGCGCGGGCAGCGCACCAACAGGCTACGGCTTCCGGCGACTGATCGTGACATCCCCGCGACCAAAGCGGGCACAGGCGAGGCGAGGCGCGCCGCAGGCGTGTCCTCCCCGGCTGTCGCGGGGGGTGCCGGGGGCCGTCCCCCCAGGCCAGCAGAGCGCGCCGCAGGCGTGTCCTCCCCGAGCCGGCTGTCGCGGGGGGTGCCGGGGGCCGTCCCCCCAGGCCAGCAGAGTAACCGGCGTGTCACTCGAACAGGCTGCCCGGCAGGGCCAGCCCAGGCGGCTCGGGCGGCTGCAGGCCCAGGTGCTGCCAGGCGGCGGGGGTGGCCACCCGCCCGCGCGGCGTCCGGGCCATCAGGCCCCGGCGGACCAGGAACGGCTCGGCGACCACCTCGACCGTCTCGGCCTCCTCCCCCACCGCCACGGCGAGGGTGGACAGCCCGACCGGGCCGCCGCCGAACCGGGTCACCAGGGCGCTCAGGACCGCGCGGTCCAGCCGGTCCAGGCCCTCCTCGTCCACCTCGTACAGCTCCAGCGCGGCGCGGGCGAGGTCCCGGGTCACCACGCCGTCGGCCCGGACCTCCGCGTAGTCACGGACCCGGCGCAGCAGCCGGTTGGCGATCCGGGGGGTGCCCCGGGACCGGCCGGCGATCTCGTCGGCGCCGTCGCCGCGCAGCGCCACCCCGAGCAGGTCGGCTGACCGGCGGACGATGACCTCCAGCTCGGCGGCCTCGTAGAAGTCCAGGTGCGCGGTGAACCCGAACCGGTCGCGCAGCGGCGCGGGCAGCAGCCCGGCCCGGGTCGTGGCCCCGACCAGGGTGAACGGGGCGATCTCCAGCGGGATCGCGGTCGCTCCCGGCCCCTTCCCGACCACCACGTCGACCCGGAAGTCCTCCATGGCCAGGTAGAGCATCTCCTCGGCGGGCCGGGCCAGCCGGTGGATCTCGTCGATGAACACCACATCCCGCTCGCCCAGCGTGGACAGGATGGCGGCCAGGTCACCGGCGCGCTCGATGGCCGGCCCGCTGGTGATCCGCAGCGGCGCGCCCAGCTCCGCGGCGATGATCATCGCGAACGTGGTCTTGCCCAGCCCGGGCGGCCCGGACAGCAGCACATGGTCGGGGGCCCGGCCGCGCCGCAGCGCGCCCTCCAGGACCAGGGACAGCTGCTCACGGACCCGGGTCTGGCCGATGATCTCCGCCAGCCGCTTGGGCCGCAGCGCGCCTTCGATGACCCGCTCGTCCGCATCAGCCAGCGGCGACACGAGCCGGTCCCGGTCCGCCGGGGTCAGCTCATCTGGCCGGGCGGCCGCCGATTCCTCCCGCTGCGCGGACACGAGCGCCTGCTCCTCCAGGGCGGACAGGCCCGGTGCCTCACGCTCGGCGTCCTCGGCGGCGGTGTGCGCGGAGCGGCCGCCCGCTCCCGGCTGCGGGCCCGGCCCGGTCATGTGCGGCTCAGCTTGCGCAGCGCGGCCCGCAGCGCCACGGACACGTCCATGTCGCCGGCGGGGCTGCCGCCCAGGTCGGCGGCGACAGCCGCGATGGCCTGCTCCGCGTCGCGGGCGGGCCAGCCCAGGTTGACCAGGCCGGCCCGGACCTGGTCGCGCCAGAGCGCGGCGCCCCCCGCGGCCGCCCCCGCGCCGGGCGGCGGCCCCATCACCCCGGCGGGGGCGGCTGGCGAGCCGAGCCGGCCCGCCAGCTCCAGCACGATCCGCTGCGCCCCCTTGCGGCCGATGCCCGGCACCCGGGTCAGCCCGGTCACGTCCTCGGCCGCGATGGCCTGCCGCAGCCCGTCCGGGCTGAACGAGGCCAGCATGGCCAGGGCCAGCCGCGGGCCCACCCCGCTGGCCGTCTGCACCAGCTCGAACACGTCGCGCTCGTCGTCGCTGGCGAAGCCGTAGAGCGTCAGCGCGTCCTCGCGGACGACCAGGGAGGTGGCCACCCGGGCCCGCTCCCCGGTGCGCAGTGCCGGCCAGCGTGCCCGGCGTGGCCTGCACCAGCAGCCCGACCCCGCCCACCTCGATCACCGCCCCTTCCGGGGCGATCGCGCACACGATCCCATCCAGATGGGCAATCACCGTAGGCCTCCTGCGTTGGTGTGGGGGGTGGCCGCAGATGGTCCGGGGAGGGCAGGCGCGCCGGAGCCGTGGTGCCGCTGGCCGGCCAGCCCGGGGGGCCGCCCCCCCGGGCAAGCAGCGCTGCGGCCCCGAGGCGGGTCTGCGGGCCGCGCCAGAGGTGGCAGATGGCCAGGGCCAGCGCGTCCGCCGTGTCGGCGGGCTTGGGCGGGTCGGCCAGCCGGAGCAGCCGCATCACCATGGTGGTCACCTGGGCCTTGTCGGCCCGCCCGCTGCCGGTCACCGCGGCCTTCACCTCGCTGGGGGTGTGCAGCGCGACCGGCAGGCCGCGCCGCGCCGCGCACAGCACGGCCACGGCGCCCGCCTGGGCGGTGCCCATCACGGTCCGCACGTTGTGCTGGCTGAACACGCGCTCGACCGCGACCGCGTCCGGATGGTGCTGCGTCAGCCAGGAGTCGATCTCCACTTCCAGGGCGAGCAGCCGGGCCCCGATGTCGGCGGTGGGCGCGGTCCGTGCCACGCCCGCGGCGACCAGGGCAGGGGGCTTGCCGGGGGCGCCTTCCACCACGCCGAGCCCGCACCGGGTCAGTCCCGGGTCGACGCCGAGCACCCGCATGTGCGCTCCATCCCGGCCGGCCCGTCGATCCGGGCTATCACGAACACGTGTTCGGTCGGGTCCGACCTTACCGGCCCGGGCTGCCGGGCGCGCCCTGCATCCCCGGCGTGTCGGCTTTCCCGGCGGCTGCCGTCCGGCTCGTGCCCCCGGATGAGCAGATAACGGGAACCATCCCGGGCCCTCCCCCGGGGCGGCTCAGAAGAATTCGAGCATGAACGCGTCCGCGCCGAATGCGGCGTCCAGGGCCGCATCGCCGCCGGGGTCACCGCCGGCCGCCAGCCCGGCCCGCCGCAGCGTGGCCAGCGGGATGCCGGCGTACAGCGCGGCGAACCCGCGCGGCCCGAGGGCCAGCGCGTCCGGGCCGGGTGCGGCCGGGGTGAGCGTGCCCTTGCCGCCGGCCACGCCAAGCGTCCACCAGCCGTCGTGACCGGGGCGGTCCGGGTCGGCCAGGCGGAGGGCCGCGGTCAGCCCGACCCCGGCCGGGAAACCCCGCCCGGCCACGGCGCCGGCCGCATCCACCACCCGGAGCATCCAGGTCTTCCGGCCGGCCAGCCGCACATCGGGGTCGGCCGTCAGCCACTGCACCGGGTCGGCCGGGGCGGCCGCCGCCCGGACAGTTTCAGCAATGGAGGAATGGGAGGCGACCACGCCCCACAGGGCCCGGGTAGCCGCCGCCGAGCTGGCCACGGCCCGCTCGACCAGGAGCTCATCGCTGCCGCGCTGCCAGCGGTAGGCCAGGAAGCCGTCGGGTGCCAGGTAGGCGAACCGGTGCTCGTCGCCGAGCCAGCGGGCCACGGACGCCTCGTCCCGGGTGTTCGGGCCGCAATCACGCAGATCCTGGTGCACCCGGCCGGTGACGGCGAGCACCTCGGCGGCGTCGGCGGGACCGGCCCGGCGCAGCCGCACCTGGTCCCCCGCTGGCCGGGACGGCGGGCCGTCAGGGGAAAGCGCCGGGTCCGGGGCGGCCAGCGAGCGCAGCCCGCGGGACGGGATGACCAGGTGGCTCAGGCTGCCGGCGATCTCCCAGCCCAGCGACCGGTACAGCGCCATGGTGGCCGGATAGAGAGCGGATACCGGGTAACCACGGTCGCCGATCAGCCCGAGCAGCGCCCGCATCAGCGTGCGGCCGGTGCCCCGCCCGCGTTCCTCGGGGGCCACCATGACGTTGGCCACCCCGGCCATCGGGACCGGCTGGCCGTGCCACCACTGGATCATGTCGTGGTACTGGGCGGCGGCCAGCAGCCGGCCGCCGTCGAAGGCACCCAGATACCGGCGGGCCGCGATGGCGGCGCCGCTGGCAGCCTGCCAGCGTGCCCGGTCCGGCGCCCCGACCGGCCCGAAGGCCCGGGCGCTCAGGTCAAGCAGCGCATCCGGGTCGTCAGCGGGACCCAGTTCCCTGATGTCCACGCGTCAGCCGAGCTTCTCCATGACCTCGTCCGGCACCGAGTAGTTCGCGTAGACGTCCTGGACGTCGTCGGAGTCCTCCACCGCCTCGATCAGCCGGAACACCCGCTTGGCCTGCTCCTCGTCCAGTTCCACCTCGACGGTGGGCAGGAAGGCCGCCTCGGCGGAGTCGTAGTCGATCCCGGCCTGCTGCAGCGCGTTGCGGACCGCGAGGAGGTCGTGCGGCTCGCTGATCACCTCCAGCGACTCGCCCAGGTCGTTGACCTCCTCGGCGCCCGCGTCGAGCACCGCGGTCAGTACGTCGTCCTCGCTGGACCCGTCCGCCTTGGGCACGATCACCACGCCCTTGCGGTGGAACAGGTAGGACACCGAGCCGGGGTCCGCCATGGACCCGCCGTTGCGGGTCAGCGCGGTCCGCACATCGGCGGCGGCACGGTTCCGGTTGTCGGTCAGGCACTCCACGAGCACCGCGACCCCGCCGGGCGCGTACCCCTCATAGGCGATGTTCTCGTACGCGGCACCGCCGGCCTCCAGGCCCGCACCGCGGCGGATGGCCCGGTCGATGTTCTCGTTCGGCACCGAGTTCTTCTTGGCCTTCTGCACGGCGTCATACAAGGTGGGGTTGCCGGCCGGGTCCGCGCCCCCGGTCCGCGCCGCCACCTCGACGTTCTTGATCAGCTTGGCGAAGAGCTTGCCCCGCCTGGCGTCGATGACCGCCTTCTTGTGCTTGGTCGTGGCCCACTTGGAGTGGCCGCTCATATCCGATCCCTCACCATGTCAACAAACAGCTTGTGCACCCGCAGGTCCCCGGTCAGCTCGGGGTGGAACGCGGTGGCCAGCGCCGGGCCCTGCCGGACCGCGACGATCCTACCGGTGCCCGGCTCGGCCCCGAGTATCTCGACATCCGGGCCGGTGTCCTCGACCCACGGCGCCCGGATGAACACCGCGCGCAGCGCCGGCCCGGGCATCCCGGCCAGCGGGATGTCCGCCTCGAACGAGTCCACCTGGCGCCCGAACGCGTTTCGCCGGACGGTCATGTCGATGCCGCCGAACGTCTCCTGCCCCGCGATCCCGTCCAGCAGCCGGTCGGCCAGCATGATCATGCCCGCGCAGGACCCGAAGACCGGCATCCCCCCGCCGATCCGCTTGCGCAGCGGCTCGGTCAGCCCGAAGATCTCCGCGAGCTTCCAGATCGTGGTGGACTCCCCGCCGGGGATGACCAGCGCGTCAGCCTGGTCGAGCTCGCCGGGGCGGCGGACCCGCAGCGGCCGGGCCCCGGCCGCGGCCAGGGCCCGCAGGTGCTCGGTCACGTCACCCTGAAGTGACAGCACGCCCACAGCCGGTCCCCCCGCGCTGGCGGGCCCCCCTCCGGCGAGGCTGTGGTCGGGCATGACGGGTCCTTCCGGGCGGTACTTGCGGGCATGGGGGGCTGCTTCGAGCGTAGCGGTCTGGCTGGAACACCCGGAACAGGGAGGATCTTCCCGCCGGCTGCCCCCTGCTGCGCTCAGCCTGCCTCCGGGTCCGCCTGGCCGATGCCCAGGTGCCGCTCGACCGCGGCCAGCCGGCCGTCGATGGAGCGCAGCCGGGTGATGATCTCCGCCAGCTGGGCGGGCGAGCCCACGATGCGCACCTCACGCTCCGCCCCGGCCAGGCCGCCGCTGGCCTCCCACGTCCCGCCGGCCTCAGCCCCGGCGCCGGCCTCGCTCGGGTAGCCGGCGAGGACCTGCAGGACCTGCTCGCGGGCCCGGTTCAGGTCCGCGCCCAGCCTGGCCAGCACCTTGGCTGCCGCGCCCTCGCCCTCGCGGATGAGGCCGAGCAGGAGGTGCTCGGTGCCGATGTAGTGGTGCCCGAGCTGCTGGGACTCCCGGAGGGACAGCTCGAGCACCTTCTTGGCCCGCGGGGTGAACGGGATGTGCCCGGACGGCTGGTCCTGGCCCCGGCCGACGGTCTCCTCCACCTGCTGGCGTACCGCCTCCAGGCTGATGCCCAGGGATTCCAGCGCCCTGGCCGCCACGCCCTGGCCCTCGTGGATCAGGCCGAGCAGGATGTGCTCGGTGCCGATGTAGTTGTGGTTGAGTTCCCGGGCCTCTTCCTGGGCCAGGACGACGACCCGGCGGGCCCGGTCGGTGAACCTCTCGAACATGTGCCGCTCCCCACGGAGGGTGACGACGGTGCAGGGAACCAGGACGGCCCGCGGCGTCAGGAGGCTGGCGTGGTCACCAGGACCGGGCGGGGCGGCGGCCCGGGGTCACCAGCCGCGGCTGGCGTAACGGTCGGCGGACGGCAGGGTGTCGGTGCTGATCCCGACCATGGGCTCACCGAGCCCGCGGGAAACCTTGGCCACCACGTCGGGGTCGTCGTGGAAGGTGGTCGCCTTCACGATCGCGGCGGCCCGGGCGGCCGGGTCGCCGGACTTGAAGATCCCGGATCCGACGAATACCCCCTCGGCGCCGAGCTGCATCATCATCGCCGCGTCCGCCGGGGTGGCGATGCCGCCCGCGGTGAACAGCACGACCGGCAGCTTGCCCAGCCGGGCGACCTCGGCGACCAGCTCGTAGGGGGCCTGCAGGTCCTTGGCCGCTGCGAACAGCTCCTCGTCCGGCAGGGTCCCGAGGCCGCGGATGGCGCCGGAGATCGAGCGCATGTGCCGGGTGGCCTCCACCACATTGCCGGTCCCCGCCTCGCCCTTCGACCTGATCATGGCCGCGCCCTCGGCCAGCCGCCGGAGCGCCTCGCCCAGGTTGGTCGCGCCGCAGACGAAGGGGACCGTGAAGCCCCACTTGTCCACGTGATGGGCCTCGTCGGCGGGGGTCAGCACCTCGGACTCGTCGATGTAGTCCACGCCGATGGCCTGGAGGACCTGCGCCTCCGCGAAGTGCCCGATCCGGCACTTGGCCATGACCGGGATGGACACGGCCTGGATGATCCCGTCGATCATGTCGGGGTCGCTCATCCGGGCCACGCCGCCCTGGGCGCGGATGTCGGCCGGGACCCGCTCCAGGGCCATCACCGCGACGGCCCCGGCATCCTCGGCGATCTTGGCCTGGTCCGGCGTCACCACATCCATGATCACGCCGCCCTTGAGCATGTCCGCCATGCCCCGCTTGACCCGCGCGGTGCCGGTCTCGGTGGGGCTCGCGGGGCTGGATGCGGTACTGCGTGACACGGTGAACCTCATTCGGATCGGCGGTGTTGTGTTACCTCCATGGTAGGCGCTCGGTCAGCTGGCGAAATGCGGCATATCGGAACCTCCGGCCTCCCCGGTCGTGACGACCAGCGAATCGTCGATGTCGAAGAACACGGGCATCGGCGCGCCCCCGGCCAGCCCCAGGACCCGGGGCAGCCAGCGGCGCCGGGCCGACTGGGTGGCGGCGACCGCGTCGTTGTAGAACTTGCGGGCCAGGAACACCTGGTGCGCGGCGGCCTCCAGCTCGGCGAGCAGTTCGTCGGCGCTGCCCTGGCGGTCCAGCGAGGCCCGGAAATCCGGCTGGCTGAGCACCGCCCGCAGGGCGCGGGTCAGGTCGCTCTCGGCGAGCTCGTTGGGTTCCCCGGCCGCCCGCGCGTCGTGCGCGGCCCCGGCCAGCAGCAGGCTGGTCGCCGGGTCGAGCAGGCCGCACGCGGCCAGTTCCTGCGCCACCGAGCTGCGCCGGACCAGGGCGGCGTCGAGCGCGGCCCGGGCCTTGTCCACCCGGGCGTGCAGCCGGTCGAGGCGGCCGGCCCGCCAGGACACGTACACGCCGATGAGCACGGCGGCCACGGCGATGAGGATGACGTCGATCAGCATGGGTCACCGCCCATCCGCGGCGCGGCGGGCGCGGCGCGCCCGCCCCCCGCGGCGGCGGGCCCCCGGCGGCGGGCCGGGCTCACCGGGCCACCCCGACCTGGCCGTACGCGGCCACCACGGCCTCGTAGACGCGGACCACGTCGCGGGCCACCACGGGCCAGTCGTAGACCCGGACCGCCTCGGCCGCGGCCCTGGACAGGGTGGCCCGGCGCTGCGGGTCGTCGAGCAGGCGGCCGGCGGCCTCGGCCAGCGCCGCCGGGTTACCCGTCTCGAACAGCTCACCGGCCCGGCCCCCGCGCAGGACCTGCCGGAACGCGTCGAGGTCGCTGGCCACGATCGGCGCCCCGGCCGCCATGGCCTCGGCCAGGACGATGCCGAAGCTCTCGCCGCCGGTGTTCGGCGCGCAGAACACGTTGACGGAGTGGTAGACCCGGGCCTTGTCTTCCTCGCTGACCTGGCCGAGCAGGATCACCCGGGGGCGCAGCGGCTCGGGCACCCTGGCCAGCACGTCAGCGGTGTCCCCGGGCCCGGCGATCAGCAGCCGCAGCCCGGGCCGCTCGGCGCCCAGCACGGCGAACGCGCGCAGCAGCACGTCCAGGCCCTTGCGGGACTCGTCCATCCGGCCGAGGAAGCCGAGCGCGCCGCCTTCCCCGGGCCAGCCGGGCAGCGGGGCGGCCTTCTCATACCGGCTCACGGTCACGCCGTTCGGGATGAGCACCGCGTCCCCGCCCATGTGCTCGACCAGGGTGGTCCGGGCCGCCTCGGAGACCGCGATCCGCCCGGTGATCTTCTCCAGCGCGGTCTGCAGGGCCGGGTAGGCGGCGTGCATGACGCGAGACCGCGGGGTGGCGGTGTGCACGGTGGCCACGATGGGCCCGTCCGCCACCCAGCAGGCCAGCAGGGACAGGCTGGGCGCGGCCGGCTCGTGCACGTGCAGGACGTCGAACCCGCCCTCCTTGACCCAGCGGCGGACACGGCTGGCGGACAGGAACCCGAACGCCAGGCGGGCCACCGAGCCGTTGTAGGGCACCGGGACCGCGCGGCCGGCGGGGACCACGTAGGCCGGCAGCGGGGTGTCGTCGTCGGCGGGGGAGATCACGGACACCTGGTGCCCCAGCCCGATCAGCGCCTCGGCCAGGTCCCGGATGTGCTGCTGCACCCCGCCGGGGACGGCCCAGGTGTAGGGGCAGACGATGCCGACTCTCACGGCCCGCCGCCTGTGCCTGTGCCTGTGCTGGCGCTGGTGCTGGTGCTGGTTCCCGGGCTGGTGCTGGTTCCCGGGCCGGTGCTGGCCGTCCCGCTTTCGCCGCGGGCCGCGCGGTCCGCTGCGGCCAGCCGCTCCGGGTCGAGATCGGCGACGAAGACCCGCTGGAGCATGTGCCAGTCCTGCGGGTGAGCCCGGATCCCGTCCTCGTAGGCGCGGGCGACCGCCTGGGTCATGACCGCGACCTTCTCCCGGCGGGTGCCGGTCTCCGGGACCGGGACCTCGTCGTAGATGCGGGCCCCCCAGCCGTCGCCGTCGAACCACAGGGTGGTGGGCAGCAGCGCCGCCCCGGTCTGCACGGCCAGCGCGGCCGGGCCGGCCATCATCCGTGCTTTCTCCCCGAAGAACTCCACATCGATGCCCCGGCCGGTGACGTCCCGGTCGGAGACCAGGCAGACCAGCCCCCCGGCGCGCAGCCGCTGGGCCAGCACGCCGAACCGGCTGTCCCCGCCGCTGGCCGGGAGCACCTCCATGCCGAGCCCCTCACGGAACTCCAGGAACCGCCGGAACAGGGACTCGGGCTTCAGCCGCTCGGCGACCGTGGTGAATTTCCCCACCCCGCGGTGGATGATCCAGACACCGGCCAGCTCGTAGTTGCCGGTGTGCGGCAGGGCGATGACCACCCCGCGGCCCGCGGCCAGGTTGCCCTGCAGCCCCTCCTCGCCGGTCGCGTGCATGTCGGCCTGGATCCGGTCCTGGCTGAGCACGGGCAGCCGGAACGACTCCAGCCAGTAGCGGGCGTAAGAACGCAGGGTCTGCCGGGACAGCGCCCGCAGTTCCTTGCCGGTCACGGACGGGCCGGTCACCCGGCGCAGGTTTCCCTCGAGCACCTGCACGCCGTGCCCCTGGCGGCGCCAGGCGATGTCGGCGCCGAACCGGAAGGCGCCACGGGCCCAGGATTCCGGCACCCGGCACACCAGGGCCCAGCCCAGGGCGTACCCGGCGTCGGTCAGCCGGTCCCGTACCGAGGTCACGCCTTATCCTTTCCCGCGCTGCCCTCACCAGGGTCGCGAACCGCCGCCGCCGGGCCGTCACCGGGGACCCCGTTACCAGCCGCGCCGGGGCCGGCGCGGCAGCAGCCGGCCCGCCGGGGGCGGGCCGGGCCGGCCCGCGCAGGGCTGGCCGGCGCAGGGCTGGCCGGCGCAGCGGGGGCGGCACCGTCCGGCCCGGCGGGCTGCGGGGCGGGACGGGGGGCGGCACCCGGGCCGACCGCCCTGCGGACCACCAGGACGCGCTGCGCGAACGTGACCGTGCTGCCCACCGCGACCAGCCAGAGCCCGATGGCCAGGACGAACGGCACGCCCAGCCCGGTCAGGCCGGCCGCGACCAGCACCACCAGCAGCCGCTCGGAGCGCTCGGCGACGCCGACGTCGGCGCGCACGCCTATCCCCTCGGCCCGGGCCCGTGCGTACGACACCAGGCCCCCGGCGACCAGGCAGTACAGCGCCACGCAGGCCAGCACGGGCTGATGGCTGCGGGCCAGGTAGATGGCCAGCCCGCTGAAGACCGCCCCGTCACCGATCCGGTCCAGGGTCGAGTCGAGGAAGGCCCCCCAGGACCCGGTGGTGCCTTTCACCCTGGCCAGCAGGCCGTCCAGCATGTCGAACATGGCGAAGCCCCAGCACACCAGGGTCCCGGCGAACAGGTGGCCGAGGGGGAACAGCCAGAGCGCCCCGATGGCCACGCCGATCGTCCCGGCCGCCGTGATCATGTTGGGCGTGACGGGGGTACGCGCGAGCGCCCGCCCCAGCGGCGACAGCAGGCGGGCGAACAGTGGTCTCAGGGCGTTCAGCATGGCCGTCCGATCCTACTGGCGGAGTGGACAGGGAGGACGATTCCGGCTGGGGGCTTGTGGTCGGGTGTCCGGCAGGTAAAGGCTGGCCGTGAGGCAGCCGAACAGCGTCGTAGGAGGCGGGTACTCATGACCGACAGGAGAGGATCGAGCGCCACAGGCGGTACAGCAGGGGCCGATCAGCCCGGCAGCGTGCGGAATGTCGCGCTGGTCGGCCATTCCGGGTCAGGGAAGACAACTCTCGTGGAGGCTCTGCTCGTCAGCACGGGCGCGATCCCGCGCCCGGGACGGGTCGAGGATGGCTCCACTGTCAGCGATTTCGATGAGGTGGAAGTCCGGCAGCAACGTTCCATCAACCTCACCCTGGCACCCGTGGTGCACGCCGGGGTCAAGGTCAACCTGCTCGACACCCCAGGCTACGCCGACTTCACCGGCGACCTGCGGGCGGGCCTGAGAGCCGCGGACGCCGCGCTGTTCACCGTGCCGGCCACCGACGGCGTGGACGGGCTGACCCGGATGCTGTGGGAGGAGTGCGCCTCCGTCGGCATGCCCCGGGCCGTGGTCATCACCAAGCTGGATCACCAGCGGGCCGACTTCGGCGAGGCCCTGCAGGCCTGCCAGGACGCGTTCGGCGACTCTGTCGCCCCGCTGTACGTGCCGGTGACCTCGGGCCCCGGCGCCGTGGCCGGGCTCATCGGCCTGCTGTCGGGGCGGTTCTACGACTACACCAGCGGAACGCGCACCGAGCGGGAGCCCGACCCGGATCAGGCGGACCAGCTCGAGGAACTGCGCAGCTCGCTGATCGAGGGCGTCATCCAGGAGAGCGAAGACGAGACTCTCATGGACCGGTACCTGTCCGGGGAGAGCATCGATCCCAAGGTGCTGATCGAGGACCTGGAGAAGGCGGTCGCCCGGGGCAGCTTCTACCCGGTGCTCACCACGTCGGCCCTGCAGGGCATCGGCCTGGCCGAGCTGCTGGAGATCATGACCCAGGCCTTTCCCGCCCCCGGCGAGCATTCGCTGCCCGGCGTGACCACCCTGGACGGCAAGCCCGTGACCGGGCTGTCCTGTGACCCCGACGGGCCGCTGCTGGCCGAGGTGGTCAAGACCACGTCCGATCCGTATGTCGGGCGGATCAGCCTGGTCCGGGTGTTCTCCGGGACGCTGCGGCCGGACGCGCCGGTGCACGTGTCGGGGCATGGCCTGGCCGAGCGCGGCCACGCCGACCACGACATGGACGAGCGGATCGGTGCTCTCACCTCGCCGCTGGGCAAGCAGCAGCGCCCGGTGCCGCAGTGCGTGGCCGGGGACATCTGCGCCGTGGCCAAGCTGTCCAGCGCGGAGACCGGCGACACGCTGTCCGACAAGGAGCACCCGCTGCTCATGGAGCCATGGTCGATACCCGACCCGCTGCTCCCGGTGGCCATCTCGGCCAAGTCCAAGGCCGACGAGGACAAGATGTCCCAGGCCATCGGGCGGCTGGTGGCCGAGGACCCGACGCTGCGGATGGAGAACAACTCCGAGACCCGCCAGCTCGTGCTGTGGTGCATGGGCGAGGCCCATTCCGACCTGCTGCTGGACCGGCTGTCCTCGCGGTACGGGGTGGGCGTGGAGACCAAGCAGCTCCGGGTCCCGCTGCGCGAGACCGTGGCCGGGAAAGCCCGGGGGCTGGGCCGCAACGTCAAGCAGACCGGCGGGCACGGCGAGTTCGGGGTGTGCCATATCGAGGTGGAGCCGACCCCGTCGGGGACCGGCTTCCAGTTCGTGGACAAGGTCGTCGGCGGCGTGGTGCCGCGCCAGTTCATCCCGTCGGTGGAGAAGGGGGTGCGGGCGCAGCTGGAGCAGGGGGTCCTGGCCGGGTACCCGATGGTGGACGTGAAGGTCACCTTGTTCGACGGCAAGGCCCATTCGGTGGACTCCTCCGACATGGCCTTCCAGAAGGCCGGCAAGCTGGCCCTGCGGGACGCCGCCGACAAGGCGAAGGTGCTGCTGCTGGAGCCGGTGGACGAGCTGTCCGTGCTGGTCGCCGACGACTACGTGGGCGCGGTCATGTCCGACCTGTCCTCGCGGCGCGGCCGGGTGCTCGGCACCGAGCCGGTGGCGGGCGGGCGGACCCTGGTCAAGGCCGAGGTACCGCAGCTGGAGATCACCCGGTACGCGATCGACCTGCGCTCGATGTCGCACGGCACCGGCTCGTTCAGCCGCAGCTACCTCCGCTACGAGCCGCTGCCCTCGCACCTGGCTGACAAGGTGGCTGCCTCAGCCGAGGCGGAGTAACCCGCGAGGACTGGCCGGCCGCTCAGGCGGCCGGCCAGGCCTCGGCGATGAGCTTGCGGGTGTCTCTCAGCAGCTGAGGGAGCACGCGGGTATGGCCGACGACGGGCATGAAGTTCGTGTCGCCGCCCCACCGGGGCACCACGTGCTGGTGCAGGTGCGCCGCGATCCCCGCGCCTGCGACCGAGCCCATGTTCATGCCGATGTTGAACCCCTGCGCGCCGGACGCGGTGCGCAGCGCGGTCATGGCCCGCTTGGTGAGCGCGCCCAGCTCCGCGGTCTCGGCCTCGTCCAGGTTGGTGTAGTCGGCCACGTGCCGGTACGGGAGGACCATCAGGTGCCCGGCGTTGTACGGGTACAGGTTGAGGACGCTGTAGGCCAGCTGGCCGCGGGCCACGATCAGGCCGTCCTCGTCGCTGAGCGCCGGGATCCGGCAGAACGGGCAGCCGTCACCCTCCTCGGTCCCGGCCGGCTTGTTCTCGCCCTTGATGTAGGCCATCCGGTGCGGCATCCACAGCCGGGCGAAGCCGTCCGGGATTCCGCCCCCGTCCTGCTCGGACAGGCCAGGCTCGGTTGGCTCGGTCATCTGGCTGCTTAGCCTCTGATTTCTGCTGGCTCTGATCTCTGCTGGCCCTGAATCCGCTGGCCCCGAATGTCCGGCCCGCTCAGACCTGGATGCGCTGCTGGACGGCGCCGACGATCTCGGCGATGGCCTCGGCGACCGGGACCCCGTTGCGCTGCCCGCCGTCGCGGAAGCGGAACGAGACCGCGCCCTTGGCCACGTCGTCGTCCCCGGCCAGCAGCATGTACGGCACCTTCTGCCGCTGCGCGTTCCTGATCTTCTTCTGCATCCGGTCATCGCTGGTGTCCACCTCGACCCGGATGCCCTGCTCGCGCAGCTGGGCCGCGACCTTCTCCAGGTAGGGCACGTGCGCGTCGGTGATGGGAATCCCGGCCACCTGGACCGGCGCGAGCCACGGCGGGAAGGCCCCGGCGTAGTGCTCGAGCAGGATCCCGAAGAACCGCTCGATCGACCCGAACAGCGCGCGGTGGATCATGTAGGGACGCTGCCGGGAGCCGTCGGGGGCCTGGTACTCGATGCCGAACCGGCCCGGCTCCTGGAAGTCCACCTGCAGGGTGGACAGCTGCCAGCGGCGCCCGATCGCGTCCTTCACGTGCACGTCGATCTTGGGGGCGTAGAACGCGCCCTCACCCTCGGCGACCGTGTAGGGCAGGCCCGAGGCGTCCAGCGCGTGCCTGAGCGCGGCCTCGGCCGCGTCCCACTCGGCGGGCTCCCCGACGTATTTCTCGGGCCGGGTGGACAGTTCGGCCTCGAACTCGGTCAGGCCGAAGTCCCGGAGCAGCCCGACCACGAAGTTCAGCAGCGAGGCCAGCTCGGGGCCCAGCTGGTCGGGGGTGCAGAAAATGTGCGAATCGTCCTGGGTGAAGCCACGGGCCCGGGTCAGCCCGTGCACGACGCCGGACTTCTCGTACCGGTACACGGTGCCGAACTCGAACAGCCGGAGCGGCAGCTCCCGGTAGGACCGCCCGCGCGACTGGAAAATGAGCACGTGCATCGGGCAGTTCATCGGCTTCATGTAGTAGCGGGCGCCGTCCAGTTCCATCGGCGGGAACATGCTCTCGGCGTAGAAGCCGAGGTGCCCGGAGGTCTGGAACAGCTCTTCCTTGGTCAGGTGCGGGGTGTTGACGTACTGGTAACCCGCTTCCTCGTGGCGGCGGCGGGCGTAGTCCTCCATCACGCGGCGGATGATCGCGCCCTTGGGGTGGAAGACCGGCAGCCCGGAGCCGATCTCGGTCGGGAAGGAGAACAGGTCCAGCTCGGCACCCAGCCGCCGGTGATCGCGGCGCTCCGCCTCGGCGAGCAGCTTCAGGTACTCGTCCTGCGCGTCCCGCGACTCCCAGGCGGTCCCGTAGATCCGCTGCAGCTGGGGGTTCTTCTCGCTTCCCCGCCAGTACGCGCCGCTGGAGCGCATCAGCTTGAACGCGGGAATCTGCCGGGTGGTGGGCACGTGCGGCCCGCGGCAGAGATCCTTCCAGCATTCCTGGCCGGTGGCCGGGTCGAGATTGTCGTAGATGGTCAGCTGGCTGCCGCCGACCTCCACGGCTTCCTCGACGCTGACCTCGGAGGGTGCAACCGGGGCCCCGGGGGCCGACGAGGTCGGGCGGCCGCCCTTGATCCCGATCAGCTCGAGCTTGTACGGCTCACCGGCGAGTTCCCCGCGGGCCTGGTCGTCGGTGACCTCGCGCCGGGAGAAGCGCTGGCCCTGCTTCACGATCTGGCGCATCCGGTGCTCGATGGCCTTGAGGTCGTCAGGGCTGAACGGCGCGGGCACGTCGAAGTCGTAGTAGAAGCCGTTCTCCACGGGTGGCCCGATACCCAGCTTGGCCTCGGGAAACAGGTCCTGGACCGCCTGGGCCATCACATGCGCGGTGGAGTGCCGCATGATCGCCCGGCCGTCGTCGCTGCCGACCTCGACCGGCTCGACGGCGTCACCGTCGCCCAGCGGCGCGGCCAGGTCACGCAGCTCGCCGTTGACCCGTGCCGCGATCACCGCGGAGCCAGGCCCGGCCGCGGCGCCACCGGCCGGCTCGCCGGGCCGCAGCGCGTCACCCGCCGTAGTGCCCGCGTCCACCACATGCTCGCGACCGGCGAGGGTGATGTGAAGCTGCTGGGCCGACACGGCGGGCTCCCTGGATAGATCGTCGGGTGGGGCCATTGCCCCAGCCTCTGATGCTATCGAGGCGCGGCCGTGGCCGCGCCTCGATAATGCCCGCCGCGTCAGGCGGGCACCAGCCAGCTCACGTCACGGCCGGGCGGGGTCCGCGGAGCGTGCCCCGGGCCGGCCGGCCCGCAGGCCGGTGGGCGGCTACCTGACGGTGACCAGGGTGCCGTAGGTCATGTAGGGCCACACGAAGTGAGCCTGGTCGTAGGGCAGCTCGACGCAGCCCAGGCTCTGCGGGGCGCCGTAGTAGCCGCGCGGGAAGTAGTGCACCGCGTCGCCGCCGTCGAAGTAGGACACCCAGGAGACCGGGTCGGAGTAGTGCGAGCCGTCCGGGTTCGTGCCCGACATGATCTGGAACGTGTACCGCAGGTAGACCGGGAAGGTGCCGTCGGCGGTGGGCGCGGCCGGGATGCCGGTGTTAGCGAGGGTGTGCATGATGACCCGCCCGTCATGCCACACGGTCAGGGTCTCCGGGTAGGCCTTGCTGGCCAGGGCGTAGGTGTAGCCGTTCGGGTTCCTCTGGTTGGCCGCGGCGGCGCTGATCACGTCCCGCCACATGGCGGGGGTCATCACGCCGGTCATGGTCAGGCCGTGGTTGGACTGGAAGGCGCGGATGGCCCCCTGCATGATCAGGCTGGACCGCCCGCCCCAGAAGCTGGTCAGGACCGACGGGTAGCCCTTCTTCCAGGTGAAGGTCCCGGGCAGCGGCGAGTACATGGCGGCCAGCTCGGTGGGGACGTTGTCCGGCTCCATCGCGGTGGGGTCCTGGGGCGCCCACTTGAGCGGCAGGTAGCCGAGCTGCGCGAGCATCTGCTTCAGCCGCAGGGTCGACCAGTTCCGGGTGGTGAACTGCTCGGTCACGGCCTTGGCCACGACCCCGCCCGCGGCGGAGCGCAGCCCGGACCCGCCGGCCGGGAAGGTGACCTGCACCCGGGTGCCGGGCCAGAACGGGGTGGAGGGGGTGAACGTCAGCGTGGTGCCCGCTTTCGTCCAGGTCCCGCCGGTAGCAGGGTTCAGGACCGGCAGCGGTGAGGTGGCGGCCAGCGGGGCGGACAGCTTCACCCGGACCGGGCTAGCCCCGTCGGTGCGGGTCACCGCGCCGCCCTGGGTCACGGACTCCACCAGCAGCGGCTGCGCGGCGTGGGTCTGGCGGTCTGAGACGGTGGTGGCGTGCCCGGCGGAACCGGACGCGCCGAGCATCCCGATGGCCACGCCCGCGACCACGAGGACACCCACGCCGCCTGCGGCGAGAAGGAGGATCCTGGTCCGCCGGGACCCGGGCGCCGCCGGGCCCCCGGCCGCGGAGCCCCCGGCCGCGGAGCTGCCGCCCTGGCCGGGCCCGCCCTCGCCTGCCGTGCCCTCGCCGGCCGCGCCCTCGCCGGCCGCGCCCTGAGCGGCCGCGCCCTGAGTGGCCGCGTCCGCGGCGGCATCGCCCCCGGTCCCGGCTGACGGGGACAGCGTGGGCCGCCTCATCCACCCTGGAGTCTGCACGTTCTGCTCCCTCGTCTTCCCTGTGCCGCCATTAGCCCGCGGGGCCCCTCGCCCGCCTGGCCTGCCCGCTGTAACGCATTCCCGACATGCCCGGTTCCCGCACGCCGGCGTGTCCTTCGCCTTTGCCTGTCCTATGAGACAGCCCCGGCCTCCGGAACGTCCTCAGCGGGTGATATCCGCCCCGCGGACAGAGGCCTCTAGCTGCGCTGATAGGGCTCAAAGCCAGTCCTTGCGGCGAAAGATCACATACAGCGTCACGGAGAGGCCAACCATGATCAGTGTGGACGTCCAGAACCCGGCTATATGCCCGAAACCGGGATAGGGGACATTCTGCCCGTAAAAGCCGGTGACCGCAGTCGGCACCGCGATGATCGCGGCCCAGCTGGTGACCTGCTTCATGATCACGTTGAGCCGGTTGCCGCGCACCGTGAGGTGGGTTTCGAGGATGGTCGTGACCAGGTCGCGGAGCGACTCCGTCCATTCGGTCGCGCGCAGCACGTGATCGTAGACGTCGTGGAAGTACGGCAGGATCTCGCCGTCCACCACGTGCAGATCACGGCGCAGCAGCGAGTTGAGCACCTCGCGCATCGGCAGCACCACGCGCCGCAGCACGACCAGCGACTTGCGCAGCTCGAAGGTGCGCCGCTGCATCTCGTTGTCCCGCGGGTTCTCGTCGAACAGCTGGTCCTCGAGCGACTCGATCTGGGTGTCCAGCGACTGGACCGCCTCGAAATGGGTGTCCACGGTGTAGTCGAGCAGGCCGTAGAGCAGGAACCCCACCCCGCACTTGGCCAGGTCCGGTGAGTCGTCCCAGCGCCGCACGACCGCGTCGATGTCGAAGCCCTTGCTCCGCCGCACGGTGACCAGCGCGCGGTTGGTGACGAACGCGTCGACCTCGTCGATTTCCAGCTCACCGCTGTCGGTGTCCAGCTTCACGCCGTACGACGTGACGAAGATATGACTCTGGTAGCGGTCCAGCTTGGCCCGCTGGTGCTCGGCGACCGCGTCCTCGACCGCAAGCGGGTGCAGTCCCAGTTCCTCGCTGATCGAGGACAGGTCCTGCGCCGTCGGCTCGCAGAAGTCGAACCAGACCACCGCGGTCGGGTCGGCCAGGTAGTCGGAGATCTTGGAGACGGGGAAGCCCTCGTCCTCGAGGATCCCGTTCCGGTACATGCGGGTACGCGACATGGTGGCCAAGATAAGGCAACGGCGCCGATCTGCTGGCCGTGCGGCTGCGCCACGCCAGGCCGGCCGGGCGGCTGCGCCACGGGAAGACCGGCCGGGACTGGCATGATCGGGCGTATGACGGTTATCAAGATCAACGCGATCACCGTGCCGGCGGACAGCGGGGACGAGCTGGCCCGGCGCTTCGCGGCCCGGGCCGGCGCCGTGGACAACCAGGACGGGTTCGAGGGATTTGAGCTGCTCAAGCCCACCGACGAGCGGACCACCTGGCTGGTCGTCACCCGGTGGCGGGACGAGGAGTCCTTCGCCGCGTGGCTGAACTCCCCCGCGTTCGGGCACGGGCACCGCTCGCAGGCCGAGCGGGACGGCGGCCAGGCGCCGCCGCCGGTCGGGGTGTCCAGCGAGCTGTGGTCCTACGAGCCCGCGGGCGGTTCCGCCGGGCAGGGCACCTAGTAGGCGTCCTGGCGGGACAGCCGGCCGGGATCCGGCTCGTCCGGGGTGCCCAGGCCGTCGGCCTGGGTCAGCAGCTCACCCGCGCGCCGGGTCGCGGCGGGCCTCGCCAGCACCCAGGCGATGCCGACCACGAACCAGGCGATGGCCACCGACGGGCCCCACCAGGCCACGCCGGTCGGCAGCGGCCAGACGTTCCGGAACAGCGTGTAGCCCAGGACGATGATGCCCAGCACCGGGATCACCAGCTCCCACCGCCTGACCGTGCTGGCCCCCGATGGCCCCGGGAAGAACACCAGGCGCACCATCCCGATCGTGGCCAGGACGTAGACGACCAGCAGGATCAGCGTGCCGATCGTGCCGCTCTCCAGGAACAGGGTGAACGGGTCGCCGCCCAGCACGAACCAGGTGAAGGCGATGATCACGTAGACCGCCAGCACCACGGCCGCGGCCGCGGTCGTGGGGGTCCGGCGCCGGGGCGACACGCGGCTGAGCCGGGCGGGCAGCATGCCGTCCCGGCTCATCGCGAACGACAGCCGGGAGGCACCGACCGTGGATGCGAGCGCGCAGCCGAAGGCCGAGATCATCGCGCCGGCCGTGATGATCGTGCCCAGCCAGGACGCCACGTAGCTGGTGCCGAGGTCCCCGATGAGGGAGGTGGAGTTGATGAACGCGGCGACGCCCTTGGCCGAGGTCCCGAAGCCCATCACCTCGACGGCGGTGACCACGACGAAGTAGACGCCGCCGAAGATGGCCACGCCCAGGATGGCCCGCGGGATGTCCCGCCTGGGCCGCCGGGTCTCCTCCCCCAGGGTGGACGCGGCCTCGAACCCGGCGAAGGACAGGAAGCCGAACACCACGCCGAGGAAGATCGTGGACAGCGGCACGCCGGACGGGAGGCTGAACACCGACCAGTCCACGCCCAGCCCGTGCGGTGCGCTGTGCCCGGCCAGCTTGGCGAACACGATCACGATCACGATGAGGATCAGCAGCACGGTGATGCCCTCGGCGGCCAGGAGTATCCGGGTGCCGCCCCGGGCGGGCGTGATGGCCAGCCACCAGACCAGCACCATCCCGATGGCCCCGAGCAGGAACCCCGACCAGGTCGGCGGGTTCTTCCAGATGCCGATCGCGTTCAGGAAGTTGGCCGCGAACCGGCCGCCGGCCATCGAGGTGACCACGGCGTAGAACGTGTAGGTGCCGGTCAGCGCCCAGCCGGAGATCACCCCGGTCCGCGGGCCGAGGGTCGCGCCCACGAACCCGTATACCGACCCGGAGTGGTGAAAGCGCTGGGTCAGCCGCACGAACGTGTAGGCGACCAGCAGCACCCCGACGAACGCGAGCGCGAAGGCGATCGGCACCGCCCGGCCCACCGTCGTCGCCGTGCCCTGCGGGTTGATGCTGGCCGCCATGGAGGGCGCCATCAGGGCCAGCGAGATGCCGATGGCCTCCCAGACGCTGAGGTTGCGGCGCAGCCTCGGCGGCCCGGCCTCAGCCGGCTCGCCCGCTGCCCCGGTCTGGCTCACTGGCCCGGTCTCGTTGCTGGCGGCCATGTGCTCGCACCTCCCACGGACGGCCGGCCCGCGGCCCGGCTCGTCAGGGCTCTGCTCATCAGGATCAGAGCTCATCAGGATCAGATCGTTGTGGTTCCGCCTGCTGATGATGCGCCGCGGCCCGGTACGCGCACAAGATCCTATTCGCTACTTTTCCGGCTACTCTCCGGCGCCACCTCGGCCTCAGCCCGGCGCTGCGGGGGGCCCGGCGTGAGTCACGGGATCCGGAGCAGGACGGCGCAGGACGGCGCAGGACCATCGCGACCCCTGGCGTGCTAGTGTTCTAGAACTATAGAAGACGGCAGCGTGACAGGGACGGTGGGCTGATGACGGTGACGGAACGGGTCGTCATGGGCGACCCGGGGACGGCGGGCCGGTTCGGGCCGTTCGGCGGGCGGTTCGTGCCCGAGGCCCTGGTGCCCGCGTGCGAGGAACTCGAGCGTGAGTTCCGCGCCGCCTGGTCCGACGACGGCTTCCGGGCGGAACTGGAGAGCCTGCTCCGCGACTATGCGGGCCGGCCCACACCGCTCAGCGGCGCGCCGCGGCTCTCGGCCGAGCTCGGCGTCACCGTGCTGTTCAAGCGCGAAGACCTGGCCCACACCGGCAGCCACAAGATCAACAACGTGCTGGGGCAGGGCCTCCTGGCCCGCCGGCTGGGCAAGACCGCGCTGGTCGCCGAGACCGGGGCGGGCCAGCACGGGGTCGCCGCGGCCACGGTCGCCGCGCACCTGGGGCTGGGCTGCACCGTCTACATGGGCGAGCGGGACATGGCCCGGCAGGAACTCAACGTGTTCCGGATGGAACTGCTGGGGGCTGCCGTGAGGCCGGTGCGCTCAGGGTCGAGGACGCTGAAGGATGCCACCAGCGAGGCGCTGCGGCACTGGGTCACCACCGTGGACACCACCCACTACTGCATCGGCTCGGTGCTGGGACCGCACCCCTACCCGTGGCTGGTGCGCGAGTTCCAGCGGGTCATCGGCGACGAGGCCCGGGCCCAGTGCGCCGCCCGGCCGGAACTCCTGCCGTCCGGCCGGCCGGACGTGGTGGTGGCGTGCGTGGGCGGCGGGTCGAACGCCGCGGGGACGTTCGCGGGCTTCGCGGACACCCCGGCCCGGCTGGTCGGGGTGGAGGCCGCGGGCGGGGCTGCGGTCAGCCACGGCCGCCCCGGCGTCCTGCACGGCTTCCTGTCCACGGTCCTGCAGGATGAGCACGGCCAGGTCACCGAGGCACAATCGGTCTCGGCGGGGCTGGACTACCCCGGTGTCGGGCCCGAGCACGCCTACCTGGCCTCCTGCGGCCGCGCCGAGTACCGCACGGTGACCGACGGGGAGGCGGTCGCGGCCGCCGGGCTCTGCGCCCGCACCGAGGGCATCCTGGCCGCACTGGAGTCCGCCCACGCGGTGGCGTGGGTGGCCCGCGCCGCCCGCAGCGGGGAGCTGCCCGCCGGGGCGGGCGTCCTGATCACCATGTCCGGCCGCGGCGACAAGGACGCCGCCGCCCTGAAGGAGATCAGCCGCGGGCCGGGCCATGCACCGGGTTGAGGCGGCGCTGGGCTCAGCCCGCGCGGCCGGGCGGCCCAGCCTGGTCACCTACGTCACCGCCGGGGTCCGGGCCGACTGGACCGGCCTGCTCGCGGCGATGATCGACGCCGGCGCGGACGCGGTCGAGATCGGGCTCCCGTTCTCCGACCCGATGCTCGACGGGCCGGTCATCCAGCAGGCATCAGACACCGCGATCAGCCGCGGCGCGAACATCACCGCGATCCTGGCCGAACTGCGCCGGGCCCGGCCGCGGGCCGGCCGGGACGGCGAGGTGCCGCTGATCGCGATGAGCTACGCCAACCACGCCTGCAGCCGGGGCGTCGCGCGGTACTGCGGCCAGCTCGCCGAGGCGGGCTTCAGCGGGACGATCATCCCCGACCTCCCGGCCGGGGAGGCGGACGGGTACCTCGCCGCGGCCGCCGCGGCCGGGCTGGACGCCACCTTGATGGTCACTCCGGCCACGCCACCCGCCCAGATGCGCGCCATCGCCGGGCTCACCCGTGGTTTCCTCTACGTGATGAGCGTGATGGCCACCACCGGGAGCACGAGCGAGCGCGACGACGAGCGCCGGTGGGCGCTGGCCGCCCGGGCGCTCGCGGCCGCGGCGCAGGAGGGGGGCGAACAGACCGTTGGGGAAAAGCAGGGGCCGCGGCCGGTGCTGATCGGCTTCGGGATCGACACGCCGGCCCGGGCCGCCGCGGCCGCCCGGCATGCCGACGGGGTGATCGTGGCGTCCGCCCTGATGCGGCGGGTGCTGGACGGCGCGGCCATCGCCGGCATCGGGCGCGCAGGTCGGCGCGCTGCGGGCCGCGATCGACGCGGCGCGGTGACCGGCGCGGGCGTGGGGCGGGGCGGCACGGTGAACGGCGCGGGCGTGGAGCGGGACGGCCCGGCCAGCAGCGCCGCGCGGCGGACCGCGGAGGACCGGCAGCCGAAGTACCTGCGGATCCACGCGGAGCTGCGCGACCGGATCACCAGCGGCCGGTGGCCCGCGGGCAGCTCCCTGCCGCCCCAGCGGGATCTGGCCGGGGAGTTCGGGGTCAGCATCATGACGCTGCGGCAGGCCCTGCAGCTGCTCACCGACGAGGGGCTGGTCGCCGCCCGGCACGGCAGCGGCACGTACGTGGCGGCCCGGTACGAGTACGACCTGGGCCACCTGCGCAGCTTCGCGGAGGACCTGGCCGGGCAGGGAGCCGAGATCAGCACGAGGCTGCTCGCCGCCGCGGTCATCACCCCGCCGGAGCAGGTCGGGGCCCGGCTCGGCGGCCCCGGCCAGGTGCTGCGGCTGAGGCGGCTGCGGCTGGCCGGCGACCGGCCGCTGATCGTGCAGACGTCCTACCTGCCCCTGCCGCTGGCCTCCGCCCTCGACCCGGCGGAGCTGGGCCCGGCGCGGCCTGTACACGCTGCTGGCCGGGCACGGGCTCGCGGTCACCCGGGCCACGGAAACGATCAGCCCGGGTGCCCTGGGGACCCTCGAGGCCGGCTGCCTGGGCCGCCCGGCGGGCAGTCCCGCGCTGCTCAGCCACCGGGTCAGCTTCACCGCGGCCGGGCTGGCCGTGGTGGACGATCACGCGGTGCTGCCCGGCGACAGCGTGGCCATCACCGCCAGCCGTTCCGCCGGCCACCTGGACGTCCGCTACTCCCTGCGCACCGGCCCCTGAAGGCCCCGCTGGGCCCAGGCGGTCAGCGGTGATGGTGGCGCGGCGGCCGGATGACGGTCACCGGCCCGTGCGCATGATGCACGCAGTAGGTGCTGACCGAGCCGAGCAGTGCGTCGGCGAACCCGGCGTGCCCGCGGCTGCCCACGACCAGCAGGTCCGCCCCTTCGGACGCCTGGACCAGGACATTCGGCGGGTAGCCCTCGACCACCCGCGCCTGCACCCAGTCCGGCCATTCCGGCCCGAACACCTCGTTCAGCCCGTCGTGGAGGGTCTTCTCGGCGATCGAGCCGAAGTCGGCGCTGTCCACCCCGACCGGGGCCCAGCCGAAGAACGCCGGGTACTGCCAGGCGGTGACCGCCTCCAGCGTGGCCCCGTCGTACCGGGCCTGCCGGGCCGCCCACTGCAGCGCGTGCGCTGACCCGGCCGACCCGTCCACCCCGACCACGATCCGGGGGCGGTGCCCGCTGCCCGTGTCACTCATGGTGCCCCATCCTTCACTATCGTTCCGGCGCTGCCGTCCAGCAGGGCCCGGGCATCGCCGAGCCGCCCGATCGCAGCCATCCCGCCGGTCGCCGCGGCGAACCGGCAGGCCGCCTCCACCTTGGGGCCCATCGAGCCGGCCGGGAACGCGCCGGCCTGCAGCCGGCCGCGCAGCTGCGCGGGGGTGGCCCGGCGGATGGGCCGGGCGTCCTGCGTGCCGTAGCCCTCCTGGACGGCGGCGACGTCGGTCAGCAGCAGCAGGGCGTCGGCGCCGACCTCCTGCGCCAGCAGCGCCGCGGTGAGGTCCTTGTCCACGACCGCCTCGACCCCGCGGAACCCGCCCTCCCCGTCGGCCACGACCGGGATGCCTCCCCCGCCGGCGCAGATGACGGTGACGCCGCGGCTGGCCAGCAGCCTGATCATGTCCAGCTCGATCAGGGCGGCCGGCTCGGGTGAGGGCACGACCCGCCGCCAGGCCTGACCGTCGCGGCGCACCTCCCAGCCGTGCCTGGCGGCCAGCCGGGACGCGGTGGCCTGGTCATACACCGGGCCGACGAACTTGGCCGGCGCGCCGAACGCCGGGTCATCCGCCTTGACGAGGGTCCGGCAGATGAGGCAGGCCGCGGGCTTGGCCGCCGGGCCGCCGTGCGCGGCGCCGCGGCCGGCGACGCCCCGCCGCTGGGCGTCGCGGGCCGCGGCCCGCTCCAGGGCCTGGACCAGCCAGTAGCCGATCATGCCCTGGGTCTGCGCGCCGAGCACGTCGAACGGGTAGGGGTGCGACAGCGACGGATCGCCGGCGCTCTCCACCGCGAGCACGCCGACCTGCGGCCCGTTCCCGTGGGTGATGATCATGTCGTGCTCGCGCAGGAGGGGGCTGAGCGCGGCCGCCGCGCGGGCGATGTGCGATTCCTGGATGTCGGAGTCGGGCGCCTCGCCACGTTCCAGGAGCGCGTTGCCGCCCAGCGCGGCGACCACCTTCATGACTGCTTTCCCAGGGTCGCGACCATGACCGCCTTGATCGTGTGCATCCGGTTCTCGGCCTGGTCGAACACCACCGAGGCCGGGGACTCGAAGACCTCGTCGGTGACCTCCAGCGCGGTCAGGCCGCGCCGCTGGTAGATCTGCTCGCCGACCCTGGTCTCCCGGTTGTGCAGGGCGGGCAGGCAGTGCATGAATTTCACCGCCGGGTTCCCCGTCGCGGCCAGCAGGCCCGCGTTGACCTGGTAGTCCAGCAGCAGGTCGATCCGCTTATCCCACTCCCCGGGCGGCTCGCCCATGGACACCCACACGTCGGTGTACAGGAAGTCGGCGCCAGCCACCGCGGCCCTGACGTCCTCGGTCACGGTCAGCGCCGCGCCGGAGCGGGCGGCCAGGCCCCGGGCGATCTGCTGGACGGCGGGCGACGGCTGCAGCTGCGCCGGGGCGCAGATCCGCGTATCCATGCCCAGCAGGGCCCCGGTGACCAGCAGCGAGTTCGCGGTGTTGTTCCGGGCGTCGCCCAGATAACACCACGACACCCCGGTGAGCGGCCGGTCAGTGTGATCACGGACGGTCAGCACGTCGGCCAGCATCTGGGTGGGATGCCACTCGTCGGTCAGGCCGTTCCACACGGGGACCCCGGAGAACCGGCCCAGGATCTCGGCGGACTCCTGGGCGAACCCGCGGTACTCGATGCCGTCGAACATGCGGCCCAGCACCCGGGCGGTGTCCTTCATCGACTCCTTGTCGCCAATGTGTGATCCCTCCGGCCCGAAATAGGTGACGTGCGCACCTTCGTCGTACGCGGCCACCTCGAAGGCTGACCGTGTCCGGGTGGACGCCTTCTCGAAGATCAGCGCGATGTTGCAGCCGGCCAGCCGTCCGCCCGGGCGCCCCGGCGGGCCGCCCGGGCCGGCGGCTGGGTCGCCGGCGGGACCGCCGCCCAGGCGGCCCGCGCGCTTCTCAGCGCGCAGGCGGCCGCCCAGGTTGACCAGGTAGAGGAACTCCTCCGGGGTGAAGTCGATCTCCTTCAGCAGGTTCCGCCCGTGGAGGTCGATCTGTCCGTGCGGGTCCATCTCGGCTCCTCGGCTAGGCAGGGTCACGCTCGATCGGGCAGGTCATGCAGCGCGGCCCGCCCCGGCCCCGGCCGAGTTCCTCGCCGGGCACGGTCACCACCTCGAGGCCGTGCTTGCGCAGCATGGTGTTGGTGGCGACGTTGCGGTCGTAGCCGACGATGACGCCGGGGGCCACGGCCAGGTAGTTGGTGCCATCGTCCCACTGCTCGCGCTCCGCGGCCCGGACGTCCTCGTCCGTGGCCAGCACGGTTACCTTGTCGACCTTCAGCGCCCCGGCCAGCGCGGCCCAGAAATCGTCGTTCGGGGTCACCCGCAGCGCCATGAGATCGTCGGCGGGCCGGACCGTCCAGGACCGCATCGCGCGGTCGAAGTACGGGTACAGCACGAACGTGCCCGGCTCGACCATGGTCATCACGGTGTCGAGATGCATCATCGCGTGCGACTGGGGCAGCTCGACGGCGATCACCTGGTCCACCTGCCCGCTGGCGAACAGCGCCCGGGACAGGATCTCCACCGCCATCGGCGTGGTCCGCTCCCCCATGCCGATCAGCACCGACCGGTCGCCGATCACGTGGACGTCGCCGCCCTCGATGCTGGCCGGCAGGTGGGTGGCGTCGTCGGCGCCGTAATACGTGACGAAGCCCGACGCCTTGAACAGCGGGTGGTAGCGGTAGATCGCCTGGATATGCACGGTCTCCCGCTGGCGGGCGGGCTTGGCCATCGGGTTGATGGACACGCCCCCGTACACCCAGCAGGAGTTGTCCCGCGGGAACAGGTGGTTGGGCAGCGGGGGCAGGACGAAGTCGTCGGTGCGGAGCATGTCCCACCGCAGGCTGGTGGCCCGCAGCGGCCCCAGGTCGGCCTTGAGCACGCCGCCGACCAGGTACCCGGCCAGGCCGGGCCCGTCCAGGTCGTCGAACAGGCGGCGGACCGGGTCCACCAGCGCGGGGCCCAGGATCTCCGGGGTGCAGACCCGGTCGAGCACGAAACCGCGCCCCTCGGGGTCCTCCAGCACATCGGCGAGCAGCTGCCCGAAGTAGTGCACCCGCACGCCCTTGTCGCGCAGGACCTCGGTGAACACGTCGTGCTCTTCCTTGGCCTTCCGCGCCCACATGACGTCGTCGAACAGGAGCCCGCGGATGTTCTGCGGGGTGAGCCGGGCCAGTTCCAGCCCGGGCCGGTGCACGATGACCTGCCGCAGCCGGCCGACCTCTGAGTACACGCCCACGTTCATCGCGCTGCCTCCTCGATCTGCGTGGTGCCGCTGTCGCCCGGCTCCGCGACCTGGCCGTCACGCTCGCGCCGGGCCTTGAGGAATGCGTAGAGAACCACGCCGATCAGCACGACCACCAGCGCCTGGTACACGGCGGCGTAGCCGGCGGCGAACGTGACCCACATCGAGAACAGGACGCTCACGCCGCTGATCACCAGGTCCCGCAGCAGGGCCCAGCCCTGCACCCGGCGGCGCCTGGAGACCAGGTAGGTCAGCTGGGCGCAGGCCGAGAACAGGTACGGGATGGCCACGGTGACCACGGTGAGGGCGACCAGCTCGGTGAATACCGTCAGCCCGGTCGCGGTGGTGTAACTCCACAGCATGAGCAGCGACGGCAGCAGGGCCGCGGTGATGATGCCGAACCACGCGGTGCCCTTGCGGTCGGTCCAGGAGAACGGCTTCGGGAACAGCCCGTCGCTCGCGGCGGCCCGGGCCACCTCGGTGGTCACCAGGGTCCAGCCGTTCAGCGCGCCGATACCGGACACGACCGCCAGCGCGGCGACCAGCTTCCCGGCCCACGCGCCACCGCTGAAGATCGACTGGAACGCGGTGACGAACGGCGCGCCGTTGTTGACCAGCGCATGGTGCGCCACCAGGCCCATCACGGCGGCCGACACGGCCAGGTACACGATCGCGCTGGCTGCGGTGCCGAGCAGGGAGGCGCGGCCCACGTTCCGGCGCGGGTCCTTCACCCGCTTGGCGGTGATCGCCGCGACCTCGACGCCGATGAAGGAGAACAGCGCCACGCCGGCGGCGATGCCGATCGCGGAGTACAGGCTGCCGCCCGACATGTTGAACCCGCCGAAGTTCGCGTTCCTGACGAAGAACCAGCCCACGACGCCGACGAACAGCAGCGGGACGAACTTGAGTATCACGGTGAGGTTCTGGAACCAGGCCATCTGCCGCACGCCGGCCAGGTTGACCGCGGCGGGGACCCACAGGCCCAGCAGGGCGATGCCCCAGTTGGTCATGGCCGATGGGTGGGTGATGCCGAACAGGGCGTCGACGTAGAAGACCCAGGACGCGACGATGGCCGCGTTGCCGGCCCAGCACTGGACCCAGTAGCACCAGCCGGTCAGGTAGCCGGCGAAGTCGCCGAACTCATACCGGGCGTAGGCGTACAGCCCGCCGTCGGAGTTGGGGACCCGCTTGGTCAGCTGGCCGAACAGGATGGCCAGCACCGTGGCGCCGACCGCGATGACGGCCAGGACGAGCAGTGAACTGGTCCCGGCGCCGGCCAGCACGGCTGGCATGGTGAACACGCCGGTCCCGATGATGCTGCCGATGACCAGGCCGGTCGCCGACGTCAGCCCGAGAGCCCGCGCCTTCTGCTCGTTGCGCGGCGACGTTCCTGGCGGCAACGACGACGGCGGGGGTTCATGACCCGGAGGCTCATGACCCGGAGGCTCATGACCGGGAGTTCCGTGGTCCGGGGTGTGGTGATCCGGAGTTTCGTGATGCGGCAGCCACCGCAAATGGCTGCGAGTCGCAGTTGACATAGCAACCCCCTTCAGCATGCTGGGCAGGCGGCCGCTCGGGGCGGAGACCTGCTCCTCTGCCAGCGTGCTCCGCGGGGGAAACATGATCACAGAGACATAAGTCCCGCTCTGCGGCAACCAAGGTCATCTGTCCAGGAATCGCAGGTTAACGGCGGGTTTGATGCCCAGCCGAGGGCGGCCCCGGCCGGCCCAGACGGCGGACGCCGGGCCCGGCCGAGGGCGGCCCGGCCGAGGGCGGCCCGGCCAAGGCGGCCCGGCCAAGGCGGCCCGGCCCAGACGCGGTCAGCCGGCCCGCAGGCGTCCCGCGCGGCGGGCGGCGTAGGCACCCAGCCCCGCTGCGAGCCCGGCGCCGATCACCAGCGCGCGGGCGAGCGGGGCCGGGCCGGGCGAGCGGAGCACGCCGGACACCAGCACGGTCATGGGCAGCACGGCGAGCACCGTGCCCCACGCGTACCAGAACAGGATGCTCAGGGCGGCGGTGTTGCCCACCGGGGTGTCGGCCCCCACGAACAGGGATGGGGAGAAGCTGCCCCGGAAGGCGTTGACCAGCGCGCCGCCGACGAGCACCGGGATGGTGACCACGAGCAGGGCGAGCGGGCGCAGATCGCCCGCGGCCACGCACACCGCGGCGGCGGGGATTCCCGCCGCCGCGAGCAGCACCAGGCACGGCACCCCCGCGTGCCACCAGGCCAGCGTCTGGAAGCGGATGGGCAGCTGCACCGACCGGCGCGGGTCGTCTGCGTCCAGCCGGGCCCCCTCGCAGAGCCAGGCCGCGGCCAGGAAACCGAGGCTGAGGCCCGCCGCGACCAGCACGAGCGACACCGGCCGGCCGTGGCCGGCCACGGCGATGAGCGCGGCGGCCAGCAATGCCAGCAGGACCGCGGACACCAGCCGGGCAGGCGAGCGGAGCAGCGCGAGCAGGTCGCGCCAGAACACGACCAGGTGCCGCCGGCGTGGCGGGGGCAGGCGGACACGGGCGCGGCGCGCGCCGCCCGCCGCGGTGTAGGCGGTGGCGACACCGCGGGTGTTCATGCTCAGCGCGGCCGCGGACATCGCGCCGAGGGTGCGGGCCCGGGCGCGGAGGGCGGCGGCGGGCACCCCGGCCGCGGCCCGGTCCGCGCAGGCCAGCGCGGCCAGCGCCGCCGCGGCGAGCAGCGCCAGGGCCAGCGGCCACCAGGGCGCCGCAGTGCCGGCCACGCCAGCGGGCACGGCGCTGGCGGGCACGGCGCTGGCGGGCACGGCGCTGGCGGGCACGGCGTGGCCTGCCACGGCGATGACTGGCTGGGCCGCCCACCCCCACGGGCCGGACCAGAGCACCACGGTGGCCACGGCGGACGGCAGCCGCCCGAACCAGGCCCAGGCGGCCAGGCCGGCGAGCAGGGCCGCGGCTGCCAGGGTCACCGGGGTGGCCGTGCGCACCCACCGCCCGGTTCGGGGATACCGCTCGATCAGGCCTGCCAGCCCGGTGGCCAGCGCGAACAGCAGGCCCATGGAGACCATCGCGGCTGCGGCCAGGCGGAGCACCCCGGCGCCGGACCGGCCGCCCAGCCCGAGGGCGACCAGGGCGGCGGCGGGCACGATCCCGGCCGCCACGCCGACCAGCAGGGCGCCGGCCGCGGACCCGCGGAACCGGGGACGCAGCAGCCTGCGGCGGGACACGGGCGTGCCGAGCAGCCAGTCCGCGGTGGCCTGCGGCACCGTGACCGGGCCGCGCCACAGGGCGTCACGCAGCAGCACCAGGAACACCAGCAGCGCCAGCGCGGTGAGCGCGGCCGGGGCCGCGTGCAGCAGGCGCGGGGCCGCCTCGGTCGCGGGAGGCGGGCGGCGCAGCGCCCGGTAGGTCGTGACGATCAGGGAACCGCCGTAGCCGACGGCGATGAGCGCGGCCAGGTAGGCCCAGTAGGCCACGCTGGCCGCCTGCTTCCGGCCGCGGCCGCGGCGCAGGCCGCGCAGCAGGGAGAAGGTCGCCGCGGTGGTGTCGGGGACGGGGATGGGGTCCGGCGTCACGGTCACCGCAGCGCCGCCAGCGTCACGTCCGGCGGCCCCTCGGCGGTGACCGCGCCCTCGCTGAGCACGATGACGTGGTCGGCGACGGCCGCGGCCAGCCCGGTGTGGTGCGTCGCTATCAGCAGGGCCGCACCCGCCTCCTTCTCGCCGTGCAGCAGGCCCCCCAGCCAGCGCCGGGCGGCGGGATCCAGGCGCTGCTCCGGCTCGTCGAGCACGAGCAGCCGGCGGGGCCGGACCAGCACGGTGGCCAGCTGCAGGGCCTGGAGCTGGCCGCTGGACAGGGAACCGGGCAGCGCCGCGGCGTGGTCGGCCAGCCGGCACTCGCCCAGCGCCCGGTCAACCAGGGCCCCTGCCCCGCGGCCTGCGCCGTGCGCCACCGCGACGAGGAGGAGGTGCTCCCGGACGGTCAGATCCGGGTAGGCACTGACCAGGTCGCCGACCACCGCGATCTCGGTCCGGACCACCGGGTCGTCCTCGGACATCGGCTGGCCGCCGTAGCTGATCGCGCCGGAGCTCGGCGTGTCCCGCCCGGCGGCGATGCGCAGCAGGGTCGACTTGCCGGATCCGTTCGCGCCCAGCACGGCCACGCACTGCCCGGCGGCCAGCGTGAGATCGAGGGGCTGCAGCGCGACGCGGTCCCCGTACCGGCGGCTCACCCCGGACACGGCGAGCAGCGGCGGCCCGGCTGGGCGCGGGCCAGGCCCGCCCAGGCGCGGGCCAGGCCCACCCGGCGGCACGGGCGGCGGGCTCCCCGGCGGCACGGGCGCCTGGTTCCCCGGCGGGACAGGCGGGTTGCCCGGCGGCGCGGGCGCCTGGTTCCCCGGCGGGACAGGCGGGTTGCCCGGCGGCACGGGCGCCTGGTTCCCCGGCGGGACAGGCGGGTTGCCCGGCGGGACGGGCGGCGGGTTCTCGGGCGGCACGGTGAGAGTCCACCACAGCGGCGGGCCGGCCGGCACGCCCCGGGCCGGCCCCGGTGCCGCCCGGCCGGGGTTAGAAATCGGGCTGAGCGGGCAGATGGCCGCCATGGCTGTACTGAGAGCTCTCGCCCGTCCCATGCTGGCCTCGATCTTCATCGTCCAGGGCTACGACACCCTGCGCCTGCCCGAGCGGGTCGCCCCGCACGCGGAGAAGGTCGTCGGCCCGCTCAAGGAGCGGGTGGACGCCCTGCCGGACGACACCGAGCAGCTGGTCCGCATCAACGGCGGCATCCAGCTGGTCGCCGGCTCGCTGCTGGCGATCGGCCGCTTCCCGCGGCTGTCCGCCCTGGCCCTGGCCGCGACCCTGGTTCCCACCACCCTGGCCGGGCACCCGTACTGGGAGGCCAAAGACGACCAGGAGCGGGCCCAGCAGCGCATTCACTTCCTCAAGAACCTCACCATGCTCGGCGGCCTGCTGATCGCCGCGGCCGACACCGAGGGGAACCCGTCGCTGGCGTGGCGGAGCCGCCACGCGGTCCAGACCGCGCGGCATGAGGTGTCGCTGGCCACCCGGACGGCCAAGGCGTCAGGCAAGGCGGGCGCCAGGGTCGGGGCGACGGTTGGCAAGGCGCAGAGCACGGCCGACCTGGCGCTGGCCAGGGCTGATCTCGCCCGGGCCAGGGCAGGCACCGCCCGGGCCAGGGCCGGCCGGGTACGCGCCGAGAAGGCAGCCGAGACCCGGGCGAAGGCGGGCAAGGCCGCCCACAAGGCCAGCGTCAAGGCCGGGAAGGCAGCCGGCAAGGCGGCGGGCAAGGCCGGGGTGAAGGCCGGGAAGACCGCGACCCGCGCCGGCTACCAGGCGGGCCGGGTGAAGGCCAAGGCGGAGCAGCTCGCTTCCCGCTGATCTTCAGCCTGGCACCCCCGCTGTACGGGCCCTACCGCTCCCCGCCCCGCTGCGGGATGCTTGGCTCATGTTCCTGAGCGACCCGCCAGCGCCCGATCTCGCCGGCGCGCTGTACCAGGAGGACCGCGTCAGCGACGGCTACGTCATGAACCTCACCCGGCTGCGGGCATGGCGGCACGGCGTGCTGAAGGCGTTCGCCGGCGTGCGCGGCCCGGCGCTCGGGGCGCAGCCCGATGCACAGGTGGCGGAGGCCGCATCCGCGGCCGTCCGCGCGGCGGTCAGCTACGGCCGGGCACCCGCGGCCGCCCTGCAGCCGTAGCGGGCGGCGCACTGGTGGCAGGCCATCATGACCTGGCCTGATCCCGGGCCCCCGGGCCAGGCTGACGAGGTCGCCTTCGGCTCCCCGCAGCCGGGCCGCCGCCGGCCGGGCTGGCCGCGCTGGCCACTGGTCCTCGCCGGGGCCGCGGCGATCGGGGTCGCGGTGGTGCTCGCCGTGGGCCGGCACCCGGCGCAGCCGCAGGCGGCGGTGACGGTCTCCGAGGCCGGGCACCGCCTGCTCGGCGTGCGGGCGGGCTGGGAACTGGTCGGCTTCGGCCCGGGCCACGCGGTACGGGTCCAGCTCGCCCGGGGCCGCGTCACCCAGACCATCCTGCCGGCCCTGCAGAGCGGCGGGCCGGTCTCGTTCGTGGCGGGCCCGACCCAGATGATCATCCGCCCGTGGGACTTCGCCCCCGGTTACGTGGTCCCCGACGGCGCCCCTGCCCGGCAGCTGACCGGCGCGCTCGGCCATGGCGAGGCGGCGCTTCCCGGGCCGCGGCCGGACGAGGTGTGGGTGCAGAACAACTCCATGATCCTGGCGCTGGCCCGCCTGGACGGCCGCGCGATCGGCCGGTTCATCCGGCTGCCCGCCGGCGGCCGCTGGCTGGCGAGCGCGAACGGCCGGGGCGGCGTGCTGCTGTCTGGCGTGGGCGAGGTCTACGACGTCTGGCCGGGCGGCGCCCGGCACATCGGCGGGATGCTGGCCGCGGTCGGCCCGACCCGCTGGCTCACCGTGAACTGCTACCGCCCGCACCGCTGCACGGACGTGGTCACCGACCCGGCCCGGGGGACGCAGCGGCAGCTGGGCGGGCCGCCGGTCATGTCGGTCTCGGCCTCCTCCCCCGGCGCCGTCGCGCCGGACGGCGGGACCGCCGCGGTGTTCCGGGTCACGGCCGGCGGCCAGACCAGCCTGCACCTGCTCAACCTGGCCACCGGGTCGGACCAGCAGGTCGCCGTCCCGCTCGCCCAGCCCGCCGCGGGGCCGGGCACCCTGGCGTGGTCACCCGACAGCCGCTGGCTGTTCGTGATCACCGCGCACGGCGGCCTGGCCGTGGTGAACAGCCGTACCCGGCAGGTCGAGGGCCTCGGCGTCCGCCTCCCGTGGCTCAGCCAGATCGCGATCAGGAACGCGCCGCGCTGACCACCGTGCCCCGCCACCTGACTCCGGGCACGACTCCGCCGCACTAGGCCGGCCCCGCCCGGCCGGTGAGCACCAGCGCGCCGTCCTCCCGGACGTAACCCAGGTCACCCGAACGCAGCCAACCGCCCGGCAGGGTCGCGGCGGCGGTCGCCCTGGCCTGCCGGAAATAGCCCCGGCAGACGATGGGGCCGCGGGCCACCAGCTCCCCGGCGGCGCCCCGGGGCAGGCCGGCCCGGGTGACCTGGTCCACCGCCTTGCACTCCGCCAGCGCGCCGCCGAGGTCCGGGTCACCGGCGGCACCGCCCGGCTTGGGCCAGCCGACGGTGTGCTCCAGATCCTCGAGCGGGCCGCCGACCGGGGTGAGCGTGATGGCGGCCGAGGTCTCGCTCATCCCGTAGGCCGTGACCAGCTGCTCGGCCCCGAGGACCTCCTGCATTTCTTTCCACAAACTGACCGGTGCCGATGACGCCGCAGACATGACTGAGTGGAGCGAGGACAGGTCATGGCGGGATTCCCGCGCGGCCTCCACGACGGCCAGGCTCATCGCCGGCACGAGCAGCGCCTCCCCGACCTGATGCCGCCCGATCGCGGCCAGGGAGGCCTGCGGATCGAATTCGGACTGGACCACGACGCTGCCGGCCACGAACATCGACGCCAGCAGTCCCTCGATGTAGGCGAACACGTGGTTCAGCGGCAGCGCGAACATGATGCGCCTGCCGTCCTCGAACGCCCGGGCATAGGCGGAGCCGTACGCGCTGCGCAGTTCCATCTCGTGGGTGGACAGCACCCCCTTGGGCGGCCCGGTGGTGCCGGGCGTGTAGAAGATCGTGGCCACGTCCTGGGGGCTGGTGGCGGCTGCGCGGACGGCCAGCCTCGCGTCCAGCCCGGGCTCGGGGCCGGTGGCGAGCCCGGCCAGGGTCAGCAGCCCGGGGCGGGCCGGGGCGGTATCCCGGGGGACGGTCACCACCAGCCGGAGCTCAGGCAGCGTGCCCGCGCTGGCCCCGCCCGGGCCATCTGCCACGCCGGCGCCTGGCCCGCCCGGGCCCGCCATTCCCGCGCTGGTCCCGCCCGGGCCCGGCTGTTCCCGGCCGAGCCGCTCCCACCCGGGTGCGATGCGGTCCAGCGAGTCCAGGGCGTTGATCTCCCGGAACTCCTCCATCGTGATCAGCGCGCTGGGCCCGGCCTTCGACAGCACCTGGGCGAGTTCCGCCGCATGCAGCCGTGAGCTGACCGGCACCGCCACCGCGCCGGCCCGCGCCACCGCGAACCGCGCGGCGATCATGTCCGGCCCGTTGGGCATGACCAGCGCGATCCGCTCCCCGATCTGCACCCCGCGGGCGACCAGGCCGCGGGCCAGCGCGGCGGAACGGGCCGCCAGGTCGCCGTAGCTGAGGGTCTCCTCCTGGCCGATGACGAACGGCCGGTCCGGGAACCGCCTGGCGACCGTATCGAGCAGCGCGGTCAGGGTCTGCGGCCGCCAGGGCCCGTGCCGCGCCTCCAGGTCGCCGCGCCGGCGGCTGGCCTGGCCGATGAAGGATTCCACGGGCACCCCCTGGGTCGCCTCAGCACGCGTCATGTCCGGAATATCAGCAAACGCTGGACGCTGACCAGCAGGGACGGCCGGGTGTGCCCTCTGTGGCTAGCCTCCGGCCCCGGTCCGGGCCGCGGCGACCGCCACGGTGATGTACTCCATCGTGAAGCTGCCCCCGGCCGCATCGATGGCGGCGCCGAGGCCGGCCAGCAGGTCTTCCTGGGTGCCCGGCGGAAGGCGGCTGAAGCCGCCGGCGGTCGGCACCCCGTCCAGCCACTCGTCCCGGGTGTAGGACCGCTTCCAGCCGAACTCCCACCGCTCCGGCGCACCGAAGCCGCCCGCGCCGGCCATCCCCCCGGCCGCCTTGGCGAGCTGTCCCGAGTACGCCTCCACGCCCCAGGCCACCCCCCGGCGGAACGGCAGCTCAGGCAGGGCGCGCCGGTAGACGCCGGCGAAGGCCTCCCACAGGCGGGCCGGGGGCTCGAACGTGTTCCAGAACGGGACCAGCAACCCGCCGGGCCGCAGCACCCCGGCGGCCTTGGCCGCGCCGGCGACGGGGTCGACCCAGTGCCAGGCCTGGCCGGCGATGACCGCGTCGAAGGTCCGCCCGGCCGGATCCCAGTCCTCGAACCTGGCGATCTCCACGCCGAGCCCCTGCTGCCGCGCGAAGGCGGCCATTCTCGGGTCAACCTCGACGCCGAGCACCCGGCACCCGGCCGCCTCGAACGCCCGCGCGGAAATGCCGGTGCCGGCGCCGACATCGAGCACGTCGCGCCCGGGACTGGCGGTCATGATCCGCTCTATCAGGGCCCGGGGATACCCCGGCCGGGCCCGGTCGTAGCGGCCGGGATCCGACCCGAACGACTCAGCGATCTGCCGGGCCTGATGTGACTCGCGTTCCGGGAACGGCGACGGCTCTGACGGTAGAATGACCATGCGCCCACTGTAAATGGGCGCGCGCCCACTTAACAGCGGGACGGCGGGAACGAGACCCTGAGGAGGCCGGTCAGCGGTGCCGACCGGAGTGGCCCTGCGCGACGCACGCGAGCAGCTGTTCGAGGCCGCCGAGCGCATCCTGCTCCGCGACGGCCCGAACGCGCTGACCAGCAGGGCGGTGACCGCCGAGGCCGGGGTGGCCAAGGGCGTGCTGCACCGGCACTTCGCCGACTTCGACGGGTTCCTGGCCGATCTGGTGCTGGATCGCATCGCCCGGCTGGACGTCGCGGCCGCCGCCTTGCGCGAGTCCGCGGGAACCGGGACCGTCGCGGGGCATCTCACCAGCGCCCTGATGGACCTGTTCGGGCCGGTCGCCGTGGCCGCCGTCAGCCTGGTCATCTCGCGGGACGGGCTGCGCGCCCGGCTGCGCCAGGCCGGGACGGCCCGCATCCCGCTCATAGGCGAGGGGACGGCCATGATCGCCGCTTATCTCTCCGCCGAGCGCGGCCTGGGCCGGATCGCGGCGGGCGCCGAGGTCGGGGTCCTGGCGCCCACCCTGGTCGGGGCCGTGCACCTGCTGTTCACCGACCAGGAAGGCGGCCGTCCCGGGGCCGGGGCCGTCCGCAAGGTGGTGATGACGGTCATCGCCAGCGTCACGGCGGAACCGCCGCCGTAAGCCGGGCCCGGTGTGCCCGGGGTTCACCGGCCCCCGGCTCGCGTGCCGTATGCGGGACCGAACACGACCAGCAGCGCGAGGTCCTCGGTCACGTCGGCGAAGCGGTGCTCCTCGCCGGCCGGAACGAAGATCACCGAACCGGGGCCCACCTCAGCCGATCGCCCCGGGGTGGTGATCCGGGCCCTCCCGGCCGTGACCACGTAGACCTCGTCCTCCGTGTGCGGAGTCTGCGTGTCCTGACCGCCCGCCGGGATGCAGTAGGTGCCGACGGAGAGGGCGGGCACCTCGAAGTGCTCCGCCCAGTCGCTGTCCTCGCCGCCGGCCGGTGGTGTCCACTGCCCCGCACCCTCGATGATCTCCATCATCTGATCCTAGGCGCGACGACATTCAGGCATGATCTACATGCCTGTGGCGTAGGCCGCTACCTGACGTACAAACTCGTCAAGATCGCTCAGGCCCTTCAGCCTGCCGACAACAATGTGGTCATCAACCTCGATGTAGTCGTGCACCAGCACGTTACGGAAACCGACTGCCTTGCGCATCGACATAGCCAGCTCGGGCGTGAGGACACCGTGCTCACCAAGCAACCGGACGGCATCGCCGTTATCGGCTGGCGGCCCCCAGCCTTCAGCCGCACAGATGTGCTGAGCGACATCGACGCACGCCTCGATGGCCGTAACGAAGGTGTACTTGATGCCGCGCAGCCATATGGGATCCCTGCGACGCTCCTCGCTGGCCTCCGCCTCTCGGCGCAGAACGGCGGTGTCGTCGGCAATGCTCCGCAGCAGCCGCAGGACACGATCCTCATCTATCACGGGCTAGCGGTGCCTGCCGGTCACACTGGCCGCGAACTCCCGGTGCGACCGGGTGATCCGCGGGAGCTCGTCGAGATAGATCTTCCTTGTGGTCGCCTCCCAGCGGACCCTGCTGACGGGATCATCTTCGAAGAGCAGTTTGCCGCCCAGCGCCACCCGCCCAGCCAGCTCCAGCGGGGCATGGTCGAGTACCAGAAGATCCACCCCGGGTGGCATCAAGACATCGAACGCGTTCGGCGGCTGATCGCCGAAGTACGCCGCGATGTCAACGTCGGAGTCCGGACGGTGCTGCCCCCGAGCGCGACTGCCATGCAGATAAGCAAACCGCGCTCCCGCCCGGCGGAGCACGGCAACGGACTCCGCGATCACCGCCGCTACCCGGGCCTCGTCCATGCCCCCAGTCTGGCAGATCATCTGGACGTCGGTTAGCTGGCCACGGCCGCCCTCGATTTCGGGACGTCGAACATGGCCGGATCTTCGCAAGTGGGCGGGATCTGGCGAACGAGAGGATGCCCGGCCTGCTGTTCTCAGGCCAGGTCATCCCGGACCTGGACCGAGCCCGTATGCGTGTCAACGCCGAGCTGTTCGAGGTCATGGGCACGATGCGGGCTGTCAAGATGCGGGCCGAGGCCGATCGATACCGGCAACGTGGACTGCGAGGCCTGTCTCATCAAGATGCCGACCTGGCCTAAGACCAGGCTCCAGGCTGGTGGGCGATACTGGGATCGAACCAGTGACCTCTCCGGTGTGAACGGAGCGCTCATACCGCTGAGCTAATCGCCCTGGTGCCCCCAAACGGCCCGGCTCCTGACGGCCGGATCGCTCGCGGGCGAACACAGACTAGCGCATCCGCGTCGCGGCAGCGCCCCGGGCAGGCGTCCGATTTCCCGGCCGGGCGCCAGTCCTCAGGTCACCCGGCTGGCATCCCGCCAGCTGGCCCGGCGGTGCGCGGATGACCCTGAGAGGCCAGGACAGGAGCCGGGAAGCCGCAGCCTCCCCGGGGCACGGGGAAGATCACCGGAGTCCCGCATAACGGCGCTGGAGCCCTTGCCCGGCCGGTGTCCGTAAACCCCCCGCGGGGCACTGCCCGGCCCTTGTCCCGTTGAATACGAATAATCGTCGCGCGGGAATTAAGTCGCGGAATGTCGTGATTCCGGACAACCACGAGCGAAAGTCGTCGGCATCGGGTAGTGCGCCCTACCCGGATGGCTGTATGCTGCCGCATCGGACAAAGCACGACTGTTCGCTATCTGAACGCAAACCCGGAGGTGCGCACGGGATGCGAAGCGGAAATTCGGCCCGACGGCTACTGAGAGCGAGATCACAGCGTGTTGTTCCTGGTCACAGGGACACGGCTAGGTCATGATTACGTTGAGACGCGAGAAGCGTTTGCCCAGGTCACGACGGATATGGTCTGTGGTGACCGAGGTTAGTAGTGGCAGCGTTCGCGGAATCCTCCTACTGAAGACTTTGGTGCCTGCGTGCCTCGTCACCCCGTGGGACGGCATCGCTGGAAGGATGAAGCCCGGCGTTCCGGGATGAGACAAGGCAAAGGTTTGGCGAGGCAATGAACAGCAGCAACACCGTCGCAGCCGAGCTCGGCCTCAGACTCGTGGTTCCAGAGCACGATGGCGTTCCCCTCACGGCGAGTCTTCACTACCGGGCCGAGGATCCGTACGCGATCCGCATGGCGTTTCATGTCGGGATGGACGAGCCGGTTGAGTGGATCTTCGCCCGCGACTTGCTGGCAGGCGGGATGACCGAGCCTGCGGGTGACGGCGACGTCCGGGTGTGGCCAGCGGACACCGCGAACGGCCAGCGGGTCCTGAACATCTCGTTGTCGTCGCCGTTCGGCCAGGCCCACTTCGAGGCCCCGCTGACGGCGCTGGCTGGTTTCCTGCTGCGGACGTTCCAGGTGATCCCGGCCGGGCGGGAAGGCGAGTTCATCAACCTTGACGGCGAGCTGAGCCAGCTGCTGCGCCGCAGCTGAGGCCGCGGGCTTCCCCGGAGCCCGCGCCGATCACTTGACTGGCACGCTAACGGACGTATCGGCGGACTGGGACACCTGAGGACCCGGCCGCGCGGGGGCTAAGGATCGAGGTCCTGGGCTGAGCGCTCGGCGAAGATGTCCGCGGCCTTCCGGGTCACCGGGCCGGGCACCGCGGGCAGCAGCACCCCATCCACAGTGCGGATCGGCTGCACATCCCGGGTCGTCCCGGTCAGGAAGGCCTCGCCCGCCGAGGCGAGCGCACTCAGCGGCAGATCCTCCTCGACGGCGCCGGCCCACTCGATGACCAGCCCCCGGGTCACCCCGGCCAGGCAGCCCGCTGACAGCGGCGGGGTGACGAGCCGGCCGCCGGCCACCACGAACACGTTGGTCCCCGATCCCTCGCACAGGTTCCCGGCCAGGTTTCCGAAGATCGCCTCGGCGGCGCCCTGCTGGCGCGCGTAGGACAGGGCGACCACGTTCTCGGCGTAGGAGGTCGTCTTCACCCCGGCCAGCGCCCCCCGCTCGCTGCGGGGCCACGGGAAGGTGGCCACGTCGCAGGTGGGGGCGGCCTCGGCCAGGCCGGCCAGGATGATGATGATCGCGGGCTCGGCCGCCGTGCGCTGGGAGCCCAGCGCGGACTCCCCCGCCGTGACCGTGATCCGGATCCGGGCCCGGTCCGGGTGCCCGGCCCCGGCCAGCACCGCGGCCACCCCGGCCCGGATCTGGCCCAGGTCCGGCCCGGGCAGCCCCAGCCCCCTGGCCGAGGCGCTGAGCCGGGCCAGGTGCCTGGTCAGCGCGAACGGCACGCCCCCGGTCACCTTGAGCGCCTCGAAGACCCCGTCCCCGGTGGTCAGCCCGTGATCGGTCACGGATACCCGGGCCTGATCGGCCGGCACGAGGGCGCCGTTCATCCACACCGTCACATGACGACGCTAGCGCAACGTCCCCGAGAACGAACTGGCCGTTGCGGATAGTGAGGGCAGCAACTCATCGACGGCCGCGATCTGGCCGGCGACCTCCCGGTCCACGGGCATCATCGGCACCCGCGCGCGGATCGCCGCGTGCACGGCCCGCAGCGGCTCGCTGGGCGCGGCGATGTCAGCCCGCAGGTCGATGCCCTGGGCCGCGCAGCAGACCTCGACGGCCAGGCAGGTGCGGACGTTGGCCACCACCTCGCGGAGCTTGCGGACCGAGGTCCAGCCCATGGACACGTGATCTTCCTGCTTGCCCGAGGTCGGGATGGTGTCCACGCTGGCCGGGTGGGAGAGCACCTTGTTCTCGCTGACCAGGGACGCGGCGGTGTACTGGGCCAGCATGAAGCCGGAGTTGGTGCCCGCGTCCGGGGCCAGGAACGGCGGGAGGCCGCGGGAGAACGCCGGGTCCAGCATCCGGTCCACCCGGCGCTCGCTGATGCTGGCCAGCTCGGACAGGGCCATGGCCAGCATGTCCGCGGCGAACGCGAGCGGTTCGCCGTGGAAGTTCCCGGAGGTCATCACCTCCCCGTCGCTGACCACGATCGGGTTGTCGACCACCGCGCCCAGCTCGATGTCGATGACCCGGCGGGCGTGGGCCAGCACGTCCCGCACCGCGCCGTGCACCTGCGGGGCGCAGCGCAGGCAGTACGCGTCCTGCACGGCGTGCCGGCTGTGCCGGTGGCTGGCCAGCAGCGGCGATCCGGCCAGCAGCGCCCGCAGGTTGGCCGCGCTGTCCAGCTGGCCCGGGTGCGGGCGCAGGGCCTGGACCCGCTCGTCGTAGGGCCGGTCGGTACCGAGCAGCGCCTCGATCGACAGGGCGCAGGCGATGTCGGCCACACCGACCAGCATCTGGGCGTCATGTACCGAGAAGGCCAGCAGGGCCTGCATCGGCTCGGTCCCGTTGACCAGGGACAGGCCTTCCTTGGGGGCCAGCTCGAGCGGGACGAGCCCGTGCTCGGCGAGCACCTCGGCGCTGGGGCGGCCCTGCGGCGGGTCGCCGGGGCCGCGCAGGCGGCCCTCCCCGATCAGCGGCTGGGCCAGGTGGGCGAGCTGGGCCAGGTCCCCGGAGGCGCCGACCGAGCCCTTGGAGGGGACCACCGGGAGCAGGCCGAGGCTGAGCAGCTCGAGGAGGCGGCGCGGCAGGTCAGCCCGGACGCCGGAGTACCCGGCGGCCAGGGTCCTGGCCCGCAGCAGGAGGATGGCGCGGACGGCCGCGTCGTCGAGGGGCGCCCCGGTGCCCGCGGCGTGCGAGCGGACGATGGCGCCCTGCAGCCGGGCCAGGTCGTTAATGCCGACCGGCGTGTCGGCCAGGGCGCCGAAGCCGGTGTTCACGCCGTAGACGGGGGTGTCCCCCTGGGTCGCGGCCTCCACGACGGAGCGGCTGAATTCCATGGTGGCGGGCGCGTCCGGGCCGAGCTCGGCACCGGCCTCGCCGCGGGCCACGTCGATGACATCCTGGACGGTGAGGCCGTCGCCGGTGACGATCACAGTTCGCATGGCTGACAGCCTGCCATGGACGGCCGGACGTCCCGGCCAGGCCCTCGGCCCGGACCCGGTTCCCGCCCGTGCGCGGGCGGCGCCTGGCCCTTGGCAAAGACTTAGGCCCGTGCCCGATGAGTGGCACGGCCGGACGGTGACGCTCGACGCGGACTGGGCCCGCTTCACCGAGGTGGACTACGCCGAGGCCTGCTCCCGGCTGCGCCGGCTCGGCCGCTGGTACGCGCTGCGCTGCGAGACTGCCGGGCCGCAGGCCTGGGACCAGCCCCGCCCGGACGCCTGGACGCTGCGCGAGATCGCCGAGCACGTGGCCGGCGTGACCTACTACGCCGAGCAGGTCGGTTCGCTGAGCTGAGGCACCTCCGGATGCCGGGATTTCGTGCCGGGCATCCGGGGCCGGAGTCCGGGGGCGCGCCGTCGTTCCGAGTTTGCTCGCGGGCCAGGATCGGCTACAGTTCTGAACGCACACCTGGCCGGGCGAATACGCTTGGATGGGAGTGCAGCAGCATGCGGACGTGGCTCAGTTGGTAGAGCATCACCTTGCCAAGGTGAGGGTCGCGGGTTCGAATCCCGTCGTCCGCTCGGAGGCGCCGGATTCCGTCCCGCAGGCCCTGGCCCGCACGGTACTTCGGATGTCCAAGCCAGGATTCCCCAGCAGGGAACGTTGGCGCTGGCGGAGTGGCCGAGTGGTTTAGGCAAGGGCCTGCAAAGCCCTGTACACGGGTTCGATTCCCGTCTCCGCCTCGAGGGCGATTGGCGCAGTGGGAGCGCGCCTCGTTGACACCGAGGAGGTCGCTGGTTCGAACCCAGCATCGCCCACGACAGCAGCGAGACCGCAAGGTGTTGACGCACCTCACGGACTCTAAACGGCAAGGTGAGGAACCACCGCGTCAGGTAGCGGCCAGCCTACGGGCGGTCAGTGTGGCAACTGGATGCCCCGCGCCGGGGACTACCGCGGGCGCAGTCCCGGCCACCACGGCAGAGTGCCGTACACCGGCAGCTCTGGCCGACCGCAGGGGAAACGGCTGACGGAGCGGCGCGCATGCAGCGCCCGGAGAGTCGTGGTGAATTCCTGGGGGATTTCGAGAGTCCGGCGCGACTTCTCGGTCTTGGGTGTCGGCTTGAGCGCCACGGCACTCGATACTGTCAGCACCGGCGTGCCGCTGCCGACCCGCGACGGTCTGCGTACACTGAGCCCATGAGCGCGCAGCGTGAGGAGTTGCTCCGCTTGGTCGAAGAGCTGCCAGAGGAAGAGGTCCCGGCAGTCCTCAGTGACGTGCGCCGCCATCTCCGTGCTGTCAAGGACCAGACATGGCCTCCGGCGTGGTTTGCCGCCGGTACGGGCCGGGCCACTGACGTGGCGGCCCGGTCCGAAGAACTGCTCGAAGACGGTTTCGGCCGCCAAGCGTGATCGTCTGCGACACCGGCCCGTTGGTGGCCGCCGCACTGTCGAACGACGCCGACCATGCCGCATGCGTCCGGCTATTCACCGATATCCACGCGGCAGGCAGAGACTTGCTGGTCCCGGCCACGGTTACTGCGGAGGTCGGCAACCTTCTCGCCCGCGAAGCCGGAGCACGGGTCGAGTCGCTCTTCCTCCGCTCCCTCGCCGACGGCGATTTCGCAGCTGTGGACCTGACCGCCGCGGACTACGCCCGGATGGCCGAACTGGTCGACACGTACAGCAGTCTCCCCTTGGGCACGACAGACGCCTCGGTGATCGCGGTTGCGGAGCGGCTCAAGCTGACCGAGGTAGCCACCCTCGATCGGCGGCACTTCACCGTCGTCCGGCCCAGGCACGTGAACTCGCTGACGCTGCTGCCATAACTGCTGCGTCGCAGCGCGCAGCGCCGCGACTTACCTCTGCGGGCGCCCGCACGACCCTTTGACACCGAAGAGGTCACTGGTTCAATCCCAGTATCGCCCACCAGTTTGCGCAGGTCAGAGGCGGGTTCCCGGGGACGGGGACCGGCGTCAAGATCATTTGTCAACAGTTTGCCAACAGGACGCGCCACGGTCAGGCGGCATGTATTGAACCAGCGCGGCACTGAGCGGCCCTGAATTTCGGTCTGCCGGAACCCGGTGCTGGGGTGCTGTCAGCGGCCCGGGCCTGTGCGGCTGGGCGGTCTGCGTACGGGTCCCGGGGTCGACTGTGGCCGCGACTCCGCGGCGCTTTTGCCGACCTCGGGCTGGAGCTGGCCGGGTCGCGGCGGAGCCGGGAAATCCAGGCTGGCGATGTCTCGTGGTCTCCGGGCAGTGCGGGACTGGTGTGGCTCCTGTGGCCCGTCTGGTGCCGGGACACCTCCCCGTGCCTGGCTGAGGCTCGCGTAGAGGCGCTCCGCGGCCTGCCGCGCCGCCGCCGCTTGGGCGGCGTGCTGCTCGGCCTGGCGCAGCTCGCCCACCGCTCTGGCCAACCGGACCAAGCTGGCGGTCAACTGGATCGCTCCGCGCGTGCCGCCGTCGCCTGGGCGGCCCGCCATGGCCAGGAGCCGGGCGGCTGACCGCAGGCCGTCGCCCTCGGCGGTCCGCGGCGGAATCTTCCCGTAAGCCATCCGGGCTGCGCGGTCGTAGGCATCGGCCACGTCTCGCAACGGCGGATTCCCGATCGCCCGGGCCGTCGCGTGGAAGGCTGCGGCCGCCGCCCAGGCCGCGTCGGCGGCTGCGCTCGGGTCACTACCGGCGCTGCGTCGGATCTGCTCCGCAGCCGCACTGGCTTGCTGCGCGGCGTGAAGGTAGAACTGCTCCCGTTCCGGCCCGGTGAGCCGGAACGATCCGTCACGCGGATCAGCGCCGGTGCGGTCCCGCTCCCAGTTCCGGCGCAACCGAGGCAGCGTCAGCCCGGCGGCCAACCGCCCTCCCCCGTACCACCTCGGCGATCCGTCCCGTTCCGTGTAGCCGGGATGCCCACCGCGTACCCGGTGACCTCGCCCGGGTTGATCTCGCTGTACCGCAGCCGCACCAGCAAGCCGCTCTCCCGCAGCTGCGCGAAGAACCCGGCCTCGTCCCGGGCCCGCTCCGCTGCCCGGTGACCCGGCCCCGGAGCACGGCACGGGCCATCACACCGTGGACCGGCTGCCCGAGGGCCTTCGTCCGGCTGGCCCGGCCCAGCGGGCGCGCAGCTTCGGCAAGGTCAGATCGGAGGCCAGCTTCCCGCCTCCGTACCAGACGATCCCGCCGTCCTTGGTGGTGTGATCCGCCAGGCCGACGGCGTACCCGGTGACCTCACCCGGGTTGATCGTGCTGTGCCGCTTCCGGACCAGCACCCCGGCCTGCTCCAGCCGGGCGAAGAACTCCCGCTCCGAACCCGCCCCGGCCGCCGCCGCGCACACTTCCCGGCGCAGGGACACCCGGGGCGTCTCGTCCCACCCACGCCGGAGCGCCTGCTCCGTCTCGGCGCGGCTCGGCTGCTTGGCAGCGGTGCGGTCCGCGGGAGCCGTGGCCGGCAACCCCAGCCACCGCTCGGCGTCCCGGCAGGCCTCCCGCACCCGGAAGAAGTCATTCCAGGTTCTCGGCCGCCTGCCGTCCTGACGGGCGAGCGTCGCCACGAGATGGATGTGATCCGGAGCATGCCGGACCGCGACCCACCGCACCCCGGACTCGTCATCGTGACGCGCGAACCCGGTCCGGTCCATGACGGCGGCGGCGACCTGGCCCCACTCCTCGTCGGACAGCATCCGGTCCCCCGGCGCAGCCCGGATCGAGCAGTGCCACACGGGCTTCTCACACCCGCCAAACGGGTCGAGCGCCAACGGCAGAAGGAGCAACCCAGTCAGCCGCCGCAGATCTGGCGAGCCATCCGCCCGGCGGTCCGGCTCAAGCTCATGTGGGTCTCCGAACCCAGCCACCAGGTGCGGGTCCGTATGCTCATTCGCCCGGCCTGGCCCGTACAAATACCGCAGCAGTCCCCCGACGTTTGATCCGCGAACCACTTTCCCGATCATCAGGAACGCTCACCCACGATCGCCAGAGGCTCGCCCGGCTGCCGCGCAGCCAATCCCCCACCAGCTCCCCAACTTGTTCAGACCCCCATCCGGCCCGTACAGGTGCGGCACCGCACCCAGGTCCTACCTGCGTGACCGCGCCCGGTCACGCCGCTGCGAACCCGGCCAGCAGCTTCCATAATGCAACTCTGGACCGCGCCGGTCCAGAGTTATCCATAGGTTACGTATATCTCGCTCGTCTCTCTATTGCGGATTTCATCTGACGCAAGGGATCACATCGCACGGATGCAGCCGAAACCTGAGTTCGAGAGAGTCATGCGATGATTCTCAATGGCATCCTCTGCCATTCTGTGCCGCAGATTGCCGCACTCTTGCACCGGCAACGCCAGGGTGGTGCGTCTATCGCGATGAGGGCGGCTGGGCTGCGTTCCCAGCGCAGCGGCGAGCCGGGCCAAAGTACGACCCCGGCAACAAGACGGGCCTGGCGCTCCAACTGGCTGACCGTGCCGGCGCTGATCCCGGCCCGGCTCGCCAGTGTCTCCTGCGACAGTCGCTGTTCGCGGCGAAGCTGCCGGAGGCGATGCCCGTCCACCGCCACAAACCACCGCTGCGCCCGGCTGGCGGTCCGGGCCGAAACCAGGAAGGTGCAGAGGGGATGGTCACGGCGTTGTGATGAGCGCCCAGACCGACTTGCCGCCCCGGGAGCTGGCGCTGGTGCCCCACTGAGAACTGGCCGCCCCCACCAGCAGCAGCCCCCTGCCGGCTTCGGCGTATGCGGGAACGTCCGTGCGGATCGGCGCATACGGACTGGCATCCCAGACCAGGATCAGCACCTGCCCGGCATCGCCCAGCAGCCACAGCCGCACGGAAGGCGCCGGTCCGAGTCCTGCGGACGCGTTCAGGGCGTTGGTGATCAGTTCGGACACAACGAGTTCGACGTTGTCGGCCAGGGTGCTCAGACCCCATTCCTGGACCACGAGCCTCGCGTGCAGTCGCGCGCAGGGCACAGCGCTGGGCAGTGCCCCGAGTTCAAGGAAATCCCGCAGCGGCCATTGGTCATCTCCGGCCGCTGCATGCGCGTGGGGAGGCAGAACCGGCACCGGAGCGCGGCTCTTGACCGGACCGCGCCGAGCGGGCGCGGCCCCGGGGACAGTGCCGGTTCCGCCTCCAGCGGCACGAGAAGCGCCCGCCGGGGATCGTGGCGCATACTCACCCGTGCCGCCGTCCATGGGTAAACCACCCTTCATCGGACTTGAATTAGCTCCGACCTGCTGATTGGCGACCGCCTGCACCGCAGCGGCGGCATCACGAAACTGCTTAGTGATCCGGTCGCGGACAGCGGTGTTATGCATCGGTCGTTCTCCCTTCAATGCGGGAGCTAACTCCAATGGCCCGCATCCCGTAAGGCGTGCGGCCGGAGCAGGTGCGTGCGCGAGGGGGCGTGCAGAGCGTGGCCATCCTGGTAGGCGAACCTATGCGCGTGGAAAACTGGGAACTCCGAGAGGAAGCGGAGGCGACCCGCGATGGCTAGGCGGTTAAGAGAACCGAATCACCAGCTCGCCACGCTCATCGCTGAGGCAGATTTCTCAAGCAAAGGCCTCGCGCGGCGCGTCGTCGATCTCGGGCAGATGCGTGGATACCGGGATCTCCGGTATAACCACAGCTCCGTTGAGCGTTGGCTGCGCGGGGAGCAGCCCCGTCCGCCAACGCCGGAATTATTGAGCGAGATTTTCGGCGCCGCTCTTGGACGTCCGGTGTCTCTGGCCATGCTGGGCATGGCCCAGAAGCGCACCGTTGACGGCGCGGCCCTCCGCGTCCAGCCAACTCCCGCAGAGACCGCGCGGATCGTCCGCGGCCTGACGGAGAGCGACCTGAAGCGGCGGCGCGTCCTGGTGCTGTCCGGCTTTGATCTCGCCGCGTACTCCTCGGCCGCCCTTCGCTGGCTACTGACGCCCCGGACCGCCATGACGGCCAGCAAGGGAACCCGCCGGATCGGGATGACCGACATCCACGAGATCCGCGAGGCGACCGGCGCATTCCGGGTCCTGGATAACCGTCTCGGCGGCGGGCGCATCCGACCAACGGTCGTTGAGTACCTGCACACCGATATCGCCCCGCTGCTGCGACAGGGCCGATGCACCGAAGAGGTACGGCGGCACCTCTTCTCTGCCGCCGCCGAACTGACCCAGCTGGCCGGATGGCAGGCCTACGACCCAGCGGGGCTTCGCCCCAGCCCAGCGAGCCATGTCTGGGGGCTGAGGTGAGCGAAAGGGCTCCGGCCGGTGCATGACGGTGACACGCTGTGTCCCGTTATGGACCGCCTGTGGCGGTGGTGTGGCCTTGCGGCCTGTGCCCGACCGGAGCCTGCGATGACGCTACCCCGTTCAGCTGCCGACGTCTTGTCCGGGCATGTGGCATTCGAGGTGGAGTGCATCGACCGGATGTACCTCAACGTCTACGTCCCGCAGCTGCAGTATGCGACGGGCCTGGTCAGCTATATCCACCGGCAGCTGGGCATGCCGGTGGCATCCACCGCAGCGCTGGCCCCGGTCAGCGCGGCGTTCACCAACGCGATACGGGCGTTCGCCGCTGACCGCCAGATCCCCTGGGTGGACTTCGCCAAGGGCCAGCGCAAAGACGACGTGGCCCATGAGTACCTGGCTGGTTTCACCGGAACTGAGGGGGTGCTGTTCATCGGCCGCGCGCAGGAGAAGGTCCCGCTGTTCCGGACCCGCAAGCGCCGCCGGGCCGACGGCAGTTCCTACCCGTGGATCGCCGCGGAGACCGGGGTGGTCAACCAGTTCTACTGCTACTGCGTCGATGAGGACTTCGGCCCGTTCTTCCTCAAGTTCTGCAGCTACTTCCCGTTCAACGCCAAGCTGTGCATCAACGGCAACGAGTGGGCCAAACGCCAGGCCGCCAAGGCCGGGATCGGCTTCACCCCGCTGGACAACGCCTTCGCCGCCGTCGATGACGTGCCCGCCCTGCAGGCGATCTGCCACAGCCTGGGCCCCGCCCAGATCGACGCGCTGCTGCGCAAGTGGCTCGCACGGCTGCCGCACCCCTTCAGCCCCGGCGACCGGGCTTCGGGCTACCGCTATGACATCTCCATCCTGCAGGCAGAATTCTCGCTGACCCAGATGCTCGACAAGCCTGTGTCCGGGCGGATCTTCTTCGAGCAGGTCATCCGCGACAACCTCGACCTCGGCCGGCCCGACCGGATCAGCCTGATCTTCGGCCGCAGTATCTACCGCGGCCGCAAGAACCACACCCCCGGCACCTTCGCCACCCGCGTGGTCACCGACGGGGTCACTCCCAGCCTGCACGTGCTCTACAAGCACACCCAGATCAAGCAGTACCACAAACTCGGCAAGGCCCTGCGGACCGAGACCACCATCAACCAGACCATGGACTTCGGCCTGGGCAAACGGCTGACCAACCTGCCCGCGCTGCGGCAGATCGGCTACACCGCCAACCGGCGCCTGCTTGGCGTCCAACGACTCAGCCACGACCCCATCACCGGCGCCGATGCCCTGCACTCTGCCTGCGACCCGGTCATCCACGGCGACGGCACCCGGACCGCCGGGCTGCGGTTCACCGACCCCCGGGCCCAGGCGCTCCTGCACATCCTGCTGATCTTCCGGCTGCACCCCGGCGGGTTCCTCAACAAGGACCTCCGCGGCCTGCTCGCCGAATGCCTCGGCCGGCCCTCAGGCACCATCACCCCAGGACAGGCCACCTACGACCTTCGGCGCCTGCGTGAGCACGGCCTGATCGAACGGATCCCCCGCACGCACCGCTACCAGGTCACCGACACCGGGCTGCGGCACGCCATGTTCCTCACCCGCATCCACGACCGCGTCCTGCGCACCGGGCTCGCCGAACTCAGCGGGCCTGCCCCAGCGGCATTACGCCAAGCCGACCGCGCCTACCAGGCCGCCATCGACGACCTCACCCAGCGCGCCGGAATCCCGGCCTGACAAGGAACTGCCCCAAAATCACGAAACTTGACTCGATCTCCCCGGCTTCGCCGGACCTAGCTCGGCTAGAGATGCAGGGATTAGCGCAGCGCTACCTCGTCCAGGCGCTGACCATGGCCCGCTTCGCTGGCGACGAGGGCCTGGGCGGCGAGATTCTCGCCGCCATGAGCCACCAGGCCGCCTATGTCGCCCAGCCCGAGCACGCCATCGACATGGCCCTGGCCGCACAACTGCCGGCCGGCGCGCCGGGTTGCCCGTCCTGGAGACCGAGAGCATCGTCATGGAAGCCCACGGCCACGCGCTGCGGAGCGACGCCGGGTCCTGCTCCCGGGCGCTACGACGTGCCGAGACGGTCTTCAGCCAGACGACCGGCCGTGACCAGCCCGCATGGCTCGGCTACTTCGACGAGGCCTATTTCGCTGCCAAGATCGCTCACTGCTTCCATGCCCTCGGCCAGGGCAAGCAGACCGAGCAATACGCCCTGCGATCTCTCGACATGAACCCTCGCTACATCCGCGGCAAGGCTTTCAACACCGCGCTGCTCGCCATCGGATACGCCCTGCAAGGCGAGCTCGACCAGGCATGCACTCACGGACGCGAGGCGTCGACCTGACCGGCAGCCTGGACTCCGCGCGAGCGACGACCTACGTCCGCAGGCTGCTCGCCGAACTCGCGCCACACGATCAGGAAGAACAGGTCCGCTGGCTCAGGTCGTATGCCGAGGCGACCTTGCCAGCTCTGCGGCAGCGTGCAGCACGCCGATGACGGTCGCCGCTCCCAGGATCTCACCGCGCTTGATCATGTCCTGTGCCTCCGCGATGGGCACCCAGCGCACCGCCTCGGCTTCATCGATCTCTGGCTCTCCGACCAGATCCGCCCCGCGAGCCACGTAGACATCCTGGGGCGCGTCCGCTGACCCAAGCGCGGGCTGGAACGTCAGCAGGAACTCCACCGACCGGGGCCGCCAGCCGGTCTCCTCCTCCACCTCCCGCACTGCGGCAGCAGCACCGTCCTCACCCGGATCGACATAGCCGCCGGGCACCTCCCAGTCCCACCGATCCACGATGAACCTGTGCCGCCAGATCAGCAGCAGCCGCTCCCCCGGCTCATCGAGGACCACGGTCATCACGCAACGCCGCATCCGGAACACGTACTGCTCGAACTGCTTCCCATCCGGAAGCTCAACGCTGGCCACCGACAAGCGGACGTGCGGATTCTCATCCACCAGCCGCTCACCATGAATCGTCCACCGCGTCCGCGCAGACGAAGGAGTCTCGTCGGTCACAAACGGACGCTACCCCGCCCCTGATGCCCGCCGCGCCTCGCCCCATCGAGGTCCAAGAAGTGAGCTCGCAGCGGCCTGGCCTTGACACGAATGACTCGACAAAGACATGTCCGAACGAGGAGGACGGACCCTTAATCGTTCTGCCGCGAAGCGAACCCAGCCGGGCGCGACGGTTTACAGATCCGCGGCTACTAGACTCCGACCTGACGAGATGCCACATGCACAGGACATCCATAGATGTTCCCCTAGATTATTGACCTGCTCATGAGGCGCAGTCCTCGGCATCATCAAGCCGCCGCATCAACAGGCTGGCAAAACCAAGATAATCGAGCGCCCGGCGCTCCTCCAGCTCCTCAAAAGGAGCATGAGCTTTGGGATTGCGCACGCCGAGCATCGCACCCTTGAACAGCAATGAGAACCCCTTCTGCTCATCGATCTGCGCTTGGCTCGCGCGCTCGTTGAAAACCAGCTCGGGTGGATCCCCATCGAAAGCGTCACCCATCAACGGGACACCACCTCGCTCGCTCACCGACAGCTCGCGCACGCGAAGCTCGACCGTCTTGAACGCTTCAAAGACCGCTTCCGCGCGTCTGCAGACACTGAATGACGGCCGAGCCGCCTCCTGGATTCTCGGATGCAGGTTGGCGAGCAGATCGCCACCGATCAGCGGGGCCAAAGTCGCCCGATGAATCGGCTCACCTCGAATGAGCCGTCCATCGCGTGCGAACCAGCCCTGCCGGGCGAGATCCTCACGCAATAGCCGCTCTTGGTCTTTGTCCGGACCACTATCGAACTCCTGGTCAATCCAGCGTCCAAGGAACTGCCGGAGTATCCGGCGGCTGTTCGAGTCTCCTCCATTGAAGAGAGCAAACAGGTCGGCAAGTCCCGCGCCATCGTCCCCGAGCGGCGGGATCATTTCCTTCGGTATGCCACCGTCCAGAAGGAACAATTCAAGATAAGGTTCGTCATATGTCGCCGCAAGGATCCCGGTGATCCGCCGGAAAGTCAGGCGTGTAATCGGCTTGCCGTTATCCTCATCCGGATCTGGCGCCTCTGCCTCATAGACGCGTGAGCGGGCCCGATCGTGACCGAGCGGCGTCAACTGAAAGTCCCGGAGGTAGTCGAGATAGTTGTTCGCACCCATCGACTGAATGCTGGGGGGCGCCCCGCCACCACCCATCCGCATGACGGTGAAACTCAGGAGACCTGCCTCCTTCGCGAGCTCAAGCTCACGGATGAAGGAGCGGCACGCGTCGTCATCGTAGACGGGATACGGCGAGCTGAGCACCTCCTGCAGCAGCTGCAGACCGCTAGAGAGCGAAGCGCCCAAGCCATCCCGCTCGCAGCGGTCAATCACACGGAGGATCTCCAAGTCGTCAAAGAACACGTATGGAGGCTACCGCTCCCGTCTGTTCTGCCACGTCTCGCTGCTAGGGCACGTGCTCAACCAGTCGGCGGTCGCCAGGGCCAGCCAACGGCCGGACGGGCCGAAGTTGCGGCGCCATCGGATTGCCCGTTGCTATCCCGGTCTGCTAGGACTCGGGCGGACTGGTCCGTGCGCCACCACGGCCGTCACGGCAAGCCGGTCAGGCCCCGCCGACCCGAATCGCTCCCTAGACTGTCGCCGTGCGGGTCACCCACTCCACCGCCATCCACAAGGCCGGCCATGCAGTCATGGCCTACCTGCTCCGCAGGGGACCGCTCTTGAGGATTTGCGCCGTTGCGGGGGATGACAACAACGGCTATACGGACTTCCAGCGACCGCGCACGGACTGGCTTGACTCGGCTACCCCGCTCACTAGGCATGGTCGGCGGTGGCTGTGGGATAACATCGCCATCGCGCTCGCTGGAACAAGGACGCAACTGGCGGGTTACCCCAATACACAAGACTCGTCCGCTCTGCCTGATTGGCGTAGAGCCTGGGAAGTTGCGATGCGTGCCTGTGAGAACGATTCGGACTGCGCGACCGACTACGCCAACCGCGCGGCCAGCCGAGTAGATGGGTACCTTGTGCAGCGGAGATATCAGATTCTCGTAAACGCCATAGCTGATGCACTCATGGACGTTGGCACGCTTACGGGAAGGCAGGCAAGGGATCTGCTCAGGACCGTCGAATCGAACCCAGCCCGCAACAGTCATCCTGAGTCCGCGAGTGCAGAACGCGTGACCGGTCTCGGTGCGGATGGCTAGCGACTACCAATCCCACCTGAACCCTACGACTGCTTGTTCCACATAAGGAAGGAACTGACGAACAGTCCCGTTACGGACAACAACAGGCTCTTCAATTATCCGTCGGCCATCAAAGTGATCATCCCACGCGCACCACCAAGCATTCTGCGGCACTTTCGAATGGTCAAACTCGATTGCTAAATCGACGTTCTCAGAACGAGCGAATGCAGCGCGTCGGACCTCCGTAAGCTGAGCCAAACCCGGAGCAAAGTGGGTTCTATACTCAAGCACCGTAGACTCAGCCTTTTCGAGCGGTCTGTCCAAAATTATTTCTACACTCGTCAAGCCTCCACCATACTTGAAACTATGCCCAATCTGGCCTCCGTGAATTACTTCGATTCTAGACGCCTGAGGCTCATGATTAAAAATATAAATATCAACCCCGTCTTCAATTGCCCGAATAGTATGATGCGTACGACGTAGCGTCAGCGAACCGTCCAGACCTACCGAATAACGCTCAACTAGGCTGACTGTCCGATGACATTGACGCCGGATCATCTCTCGATGTCGTCGAAGCGTGTGAGAGATGCCAAATTCTACGCCATCCCGCCCTACAAAGGCAGCCCACAGTCGGCTTTCATCTCCCGAATCCATACAAAACGCAGCTATGAACCAACTGAGCGTTTCAGAAGAAAGTCTCTCACCCGTAAGGGCTCTTGAGACTCGATCTTTCAGCTGTCGAGCGAGGTGCATCATATCTTCGCTTCGTTCACCACTATCCCATAGGTACTCTTCGATTACCTTGGCCACCGCTGCCTGACTAAGGTCGCTGTGGTCGCGCGCCACGCGCCTTCGCCACAGCCTGCGGTAGCGGGGATCTGACGTGAGGAACTCCCGAAGCAGTGCTCCGACTGCCGCACCTCTTGCAGAAGGTTTCGTAGGCATCAACAACCTCTTTGCTCACCACACGCGTAGCGCACATGTCAGCTTCCGTCGCCCACTGCACGAAGCCGGGAAGGCGGCGGCCACCTGCGTACATGGACTGTTCCGCCCCCCGTGTCGTCAGCCAGAGCGACATAAGCGCGACAGTCCTGCTATCAGATTGGGACTGCTCCGTCGAACCGTCAAGGTGCGTAGACGGAGGTTACACGAAGGAGATTCGCGATGTCCCAAGCGAGTAGCTCAAGCGAGGAGTTTGAGTCCGAGGTCAAAGAAGGAGCAGACTACGGTGCACCTGGAGACAGGATCGGACACCATGACCATGAGGTCGATGGCGAGAACAAAATCGGGCTCGCAGAGCTCTGCGCGATGGGGAACGCATACCGCGCCCTAGAGTCCTTGAGTAAGGATGGGCAGAATCGTGCATTCAAGTGGCTCGCCGAAGCGCTCGACGTCCAGGCCTTCCAGCAGCGCCTACAAGCTGTCGAACCGACACCGCCTAGCATGCAACATCCGACAGCTGCGCCAGTCGGCGGCGGAAGTCAGACAACTCCTCGCGAGTTTATTAGTCAAAAGAGGCCAGAGTCCCTAGTGGAACGTGTCGCCTGCCTAGCCTTTTATCTCGTCCGCTATCGTGGGATCAATCACTTTAGAACAGCCGATATCGTCGCTCTAAACACAGAGGCCGCCGCCCACAGATTCGGGAACCCCTCACGGGACGTGGACAACGCGGATCGGCACAATGGTTATCTAGTGTCTGCCGGTAACGGCAAGAAGCAGCTAACGGTCCGCGGCGAAGCAGTGGTAGAAGCCCTGCCTGATAGGGAGTCCGTCAGGGCCGCGCTTAAAGAGCATCCACACAAGCCACGGCGTTCTTCGGGTACAACCAAGAAAACGCCTACGCAGACCACAGACAACCTTGAATGATGCTCCTCCCCTATCACACTGCGGACAGGAAGGTAGCTACTGCCAATCAAACGCAGACCCAGAGCACGAACGTCATGATTCGTATCATAGCTGTGCAAACCAGACGAAAAGATCTCGCGTGCCTGTCCATGTCAACCTTAGGATCACAGCCTCCGAACCGCCTGCAGCCGGATCCATGGTCATGAGCCTGTAGTCCGCCCAGCGAACGGCACACAAGATCCGCCGTTTCGCTGCTGTTTAGGACTCAGCCATGAGACTATCTTCCGTTGCAGGCTCCTAGAGGGATGGGCGGTATGGCACCACCAATCAAGACCACGATCAGCGACATCGATGCGCTCTTCAACTTTCTGAAGGGTCAAGTTGGCTGGGTGCCACTGGATCGGGTCCGGAAGACAATCGATTCGAAGTTGTCAGACAATCGGAAGCTCGAGGCTTGCCGCTACCTCGGTCTCATCGAGCGAGATGGAACGAACATCAAGCTGTCAGAGTCCGGCCAGGCGTACGCTAATGGTGACGACGCGACACGGACTGGGGTAATGCTGACGACAGTCAAGAATGTTCCGCTGTACTTCCAGACCGTCGAGTGGATCCACCACAACAAGAAGATCGAGCCGACGAAGACCGACGTGGGGAACTATTGGCACGACAAGCTCCAGAGCGAGCTCGATGGTGCCAAAGACACAGCTCTCACGGATGCAGTCATTTTCTTCTTCCGCGTCGCCGATGCCGCCGGGCTCGGCAAGTTCATAGCGCCTGGACGTGGCCGCCCCATCGCTCTACTGCGCTCTGACCTCGAAGCTATCCAGACTGCCGTGACCGCTGCGCCGGTCGTCCCGGAAGAGGATGGAGCGACGACACCTGCCGCACCGCCGACTCTGGCAGCAGGTCAGCAGCATTCACCGGCTGAGCCCGCTCGGCCTCCATTGAATCTCAAGACATCGCCGGCTATCCACATAAACCTCGAAATCCACATCGCGGCTGATGCGACGCCCGAGACAGTCGAGGAGATCTTCAAGAACATGCGGAAGTACGTTCTCGACGATGGTGGATGACAGCAGCGTCTGGCGACGGCTAACTGCCCTCCGCACCTTCCAGCAACTTCATGAGGCTCCGGTAACTGATCGGGCAACCCAGTCCCCTGCCGTCGCCCTCAAGTCTTTGAATGATGCTTTGGCAGCCGCGCCGCCCGACTACCGAGACTATTTGGTCGAGGCCGTCACCTGCTACGAGCAAGGCCTGTATCGGGCCGCCATTCTGTTGGTCTGGGCAGCAGTAGTGGAGCATCTCTACATTGTTGCGTCGAGTCATGCGAGCGGGATCAATGATCTTGAGGCAGCCAACCTCACTCGCTTCGGTAAGTCTAGGATGTATCGGCAGATCAGGAAGAAGGACGACTTTCTGTACCTTGGCGAGGCTAACTGGCTTCTGTTGGCCGAAGATGCAGGCCTGATGAACCGGAACGCCCGGCAGATGCTTATCGAACGTCTAAATCTTCGCAACAGGTGCGGTCATCCGACCAAGTACAAACCTGGCCGGGAAGAAACGGTAGTTTTCATCGAAAGCCTTCTCCTGAACATCCTCAGCGGCCAGATGTTGAACTGGTAAGGCGAGGAACAATAGCAATGAATCGGGTTCCGACCCATAGGTCGGTGCTTGGGCAAGAAGCAACTAGTGTCGTGTCATCCAACGTTCGCCCTCTCGGTAGCGCGTGGGAGACCCGCCAATGTGGCTGCCGGCACTTGAGCCAGAGCCTGAATTCTGGCGTCGCCCGTTGCGGCCGGTCGTGTCGCTGAAGCCTGGCGTCACTTGGTTGCGGCGGACACGTCTCGATGATGTCGCCGCCGACGGTGGGCCGATCGACGATCGCAGCACACAAACTACTGGACCCGCGTTCAAGGGGCACTCCTCCGGTCGAAGTTGGACCGGCGTTCGCGCACGGCTGCCACGACCTTGGCGACCTGGGCGTCGAAAGCGTCAAGCTGCTCAGCTTCGGCAGCGCTCGCGACGGAGGCGCGGCGATCGCAGGCTGTGCCCGCGCGCCATATCCGCTCGATCGCGCGAGTTGCGGTGATGTCAGTCAACGGGTTACCGGACACGAGGACCAGGTCCGCGCGGTGCCCGGCCTTGACACGTCCTCGGTCGGCGAGGCCGAAGAGTCGCGCCGGTTCGGTCGTGGCCGCGGCTAGGGCCTGCGCCGGGCTGATGCCGCACTGGACAAGGAGTTCCAGCTCCCGGTGCAGGCTTGCTTCGAACACGGTCCCCGGGTTCGGGGCGTCGGTGCCCGCCAGCAGCGTGACCCCCGCATCGGCCAGCCGTGTCAACGGCGCGCGAATTTTGACCCCCTGGCGGCATCTGAAAACTGACCCCCTGCTGGTTGTGTTGCCTGGTTAGTCGTCGGTCGCGGGGGCCGCGGGGACGCGGCCGAGGTCTCGGTCTTTGAGGCGGTAGCTGTCGCCTTTGAGGGCGATGACTTCGGCGTGGTGGACGAGGCGGTCGATCATGGCGGCGGCGACGACGTCGTCGCCGAACACCTCGCCCCACCGAACCGGGGCTGTCACATGTTCCCGAAGGCATATCTGACCTTTGACCTGCGGCTATATATGTCCGGCGAGTCTGCTTGATCTTTAAGGTGCGGACGCGGTCTGCTAGGCGACACCTTAGGTTTTCTCAGCTGCGAGGAAGGTGTGCGGGTGAGGACAGGTGGGCGGGTTTACGGGTTATTGAGGGGAGCCTGGTACAGCGGCCGGGCCGGGGGTCCGGCTGATCCGCTGCAGTTCCAGGACGGTGCGTGCAGCTGTTCCGTTGGTCGTGGACGGCGCGGGGGTTCGGCCACGGTGACGATCGGGAACGATGCTGGCGTGCTGGAGCGGATGCTGGGGCACTGGGCTGCCCGGCGTGGGAGGCGACCGCGGATGACGTGGACCGGGTGGCCGGCGGGCTCGCGCCGGGTCGGCGGTATCCACTCGCTCGCCGCAGGTATCTGCAGTCGTTCAAGGGGTTCCGCCGGACCTGGAGGCCCGCAAGGCTGCCGAGATCGAGGCCGCGTTCGGGGTCCGGCTGACTGCCCGGTCGATGAGTTCAACTCCTCCCGGCATGTCGGCGACGATTCCCCGGCCCAGTCCCGCCGCCGTCCCCGGAACGGGTGGAGGAGTTCTTCGCTTTCCTGGGGCCGGATCGCCACGGCCCGCAGGTACGCGCCGGCGGCCCGCGACTACGCCTTGTTCCGGACCTTGTATCACGCCGGGCTGCGCTCCGAGGAGGCTGCGCGCTGGATCGGCCGATCTTCACTTCGGCCGGGGCCCGTTCGGCAAGCTGCACGTGCGGTTCGGCAAGGGCGCGCGGACTTCGGGGCCGCGGCCGCGGTGGGTGCCGATGCTGGACGGCCTGGACGTGCTGCTGCGCTGGTTCCTCGAGGACGTGCGCGGCCGGTTCCCCGCTCGCCGGTGCTGTTCTCCGACGAGTCCGGCGGGGGCTGCACCGCGGCACGGTCCGCAACCGGCTGCGCCACCTGATAAGCCTGGAAGGACGCCGACAGGCGGATCTGGTTCACCCCGCACTCGCTGCGCCGGGCCTGCGCCACCCATAACTATGAGCGCGGCATGGACCTGGTTGCGATCCAGCAGATGCTCGGCCACTGGCGGTGGCTCCACGATGCGGTACGTCCGCCCCTCCGAGACGTTCATCGAGGACGCCTACCGCCAGGCGGTCTCCGGGCGCTCGGCGAGCTCACCGGAGGGGACATGAGCAGTGCAGATCACCTGGGGCTGCGGATGGCCGCCGCCCAGCGGGAAGTGTGGACCGGCGCGCAGCTGCGCCGGCTGCTGGCCGAGCGGGCCGGGCTGTAGCTGTCGTCGGCGTCGGTGTCGGCGCTGTTCACCGGTCAGCCGTCCCAGCTGAAGCTCACCACCCTGGCCGCGCTGTGCACTGCGCTGCAGTGCACCCCCGCTGACTTGTTCGACATTGATACCACCCCGGTGGAGCGGCCCGCCGTCCTGGCCGGGCCCCTCGCCTCCGCGGCAGAGCCCGGGCCTCCGCGCGCGGCCGGTCGATGCCGCCGGCGTGAGGCTGGGCAGCCGGTTTGACCGTCAAGAATCAGTGAGCCTGCGTCCGCTGCGGCAGACCTGCGGCCCCATCGCGGGCCGTCAGCATTGCGCCCGCTGCCGCTATGCCCTGGCTCATGCGCCCGCTGGCCAGGAACCCCCAGTGCCCGGGCTGCGGGAAGCAGCGGGGCCTGCAGGAAGAGACCGGCCGGTGCGTGCTGTGCTCCCGGTGCTGCCGGGAGTGCGGGCACCCGGTCCGGCGCACCTGCGACACCTTGTGCCGGGACTGCCGGCGCAAGGCCCGGCAGGCCACGGCCCAGCGGCCCTGCCCGCGCTGCGGCCGTCCCGGGTATTTGCGAGAGGCAACCGGCTGGTGCGGCCCGTGCTCCCGGCCCCGCCAGCAGAAAGACCCGCCCCGCGCATGCGTGCAGTGCGGGCAGGTCAGACGGCATGCGGGGCTGGGAATGTGCTCGGCCTGCTTCCAGCGCCGCCCGGACCGGGCCTTCACCGCCGGGGCGGGCCTGGCGGGCCGGCTGGCCAGCCCGCCGGACTGGCTCGACGGGTTCATCGCCCAGCTGGCCGGGGCCTACTCGCCTGCCCGGGCCTGCCAGCTGATTACCGCACTTGGCCGGCTGCTCGGCGAGGACGGGCAGGCCGCTCACCCGCAGGCACTGATCGAACGCGCCCGCTGGCCCGGCCGGTCGATGGGCCCGCTGGCCCGCGGCCTGGAGACCTTCTTCACCGCGAACGGCCTCGCCCTGCCCACCGACCACGCCGAGCAACTGGCCGCCGGCCGGCGGCAGCGGCGCATCGACGGCGTTCCCGGCCCGCTGCGCCCGGCCGTGGACGGGTTCGCCGGCTCGATGCTCGCCGCCCGGCAGCGCGCCCGCCGGGCCGGCACCAGGCCGAGGAGCGACCACACCATCGAGACGGCCCTGGCAACCGTGCGCGACCTGGCGCTGTTCCTCGCCGACGGGCGCGGCAAGCAGGACTGGGCACTGGCCGACGTGCACGACATCGAGGCGTTCCTCGCCACGCTGCCCCGCGGGCGGAAACGGCGGCTGACCGTGCTGCGGCAGTTCTTCCGCTTCGCCCGCGCCCGCAAGGTCATCCTGGCCGACCCCGCCCGTGACCTGGACGCCCGCGAGCCCCGGGGATTCACCGGCCGGACACTTCGCCTGGACGAGCAGCGCGAACTGTTCGGCCGCTGGACAACAGGCGGTGACGCTCATCCCGCACGAGGCGCTGCTGGGGATCCTCGCGCTGCTCCACGGCGCTTCCGGTGACGAGGTCCGGCACTTGCGCGTGAACGACATCGACGAGACAGCGACAACGACCAGGCTCGGCAGCCGTCCCCGCCCGGTGCCGCTCGACCCGGCGAGCTGGCAGGTCCTGCAGCGCTGCCTCGCCCACCGCCAGGCCCAGCGCACCGCCAACCCGCACATGATCGTCACCAAGGTCACCAAGACCGGGCGGTCGCCGGCCTCGACGGCCTATGTGACGCACCTCCTCGACGGCTGCGGCGTGCCGCCCCGGTCAGTGCGCTGCACCCGCCTCGCGGACCTGGTCAACACGATCGACCCCAAGCTCGTCGCCGCCGCGTTCGGCATGAAGCCCGAGAGCGTCATGTACTACCTCGCCGACCACGTCGATGACGGGCGGCTTCCCCAGGCTGTGGGGAACCCGTGCTAATTCAGGTGCCGCCTGGCACACGTTCGGGAAACGGTGACTTTGCCGAACGGCTTGTTGGAGGTCACGATCAGCGAGGCCCGCTCGTACCTGGCGGAGACCAGCTGGAAGAACAGGTTGGCGGCCTCGGGTTCGAACGGGATGTAGCCGACTTCGTCGATGACCAGCAGCGGGTAGCGGCCCAGCCGGATCAGCTCGGCCTGCAGCCGTCCGGCGTGGTGGGCCTCGGCGAGGCGGGCGACCCATTGGGCGGCGGTGGCGAACAGGACCCGGTGCCCGGCCTGGCAGGCCCGGATGGCCAGGCCGATGGCCAGGTGGGTCTTGCCGGTGCCGGGCGGGCCGAGGAAGACCACGTTCTCCTTGGCGGTCGACGAAGTCCAGGGTGCCCAGGTGGGCGATGACCTCGCGTTGCAGGCCGCGGGCGTGGTCGAAGTCGAACTCCTCCAGCGATCTTGCGGGCGGGGAACCGGGCGGCGCGGATGCGGCCCTCGCCGCCGTGGGCGTCGCGGGCGGCGACCTCGCGCTGCAGGCAGGCGGCCAGGAACTCCTCATGGGTCCAGGACTCGGCCCGGGCCCGCTCGGCCAGCCGGGGCACGGACTCGCGCAGCGTGGGGGCCTTCAGCGCCCGGGTCAGGAACGCGATCTCGGCGGCAGGTGCTCGCGGGCCGTGGTCCGGGCGGCCATCACGCCACCCCCCGTCCAGCCCGAGCGCGGCGTCGTAGTCAGCCAGCGCCGGACTGCACCTCCGGCTCCGGGCGGCGCGGCGCCGTGACCCGTCCCGGCGCAGCGCCCGGGCGGCGGCCAGGTGCGCGGGGTCGGTGATGGACTGGTGCCAGGCCCAGAACCGCTCGTGGTCGGCGACCAGCTGGCCGTCGCAGACCACCCGGACCCGGGCCAGGTCCGCGGTGACCTCGATCCGCCGGCCGATCACCGCCGGGTGGACGGAGTAGTCGTTGGAGTCCAGCCGGACGTAATGGTCGCGGGCCAGCCGGGGCTGAGCCCGCCACCCGGTCACCGGGGCGACCGGCGGCAGCGTCAGCATCGCGGCCTTGTCCGCGGTGATCCGCTCGGCCGGGGCGCAGCCCAGCGCCCGGCGCGGCCGGGTGTTCGCCATCGCCAGCCACGGCGGCGAGCTGGGCGTTGAAGTCCGCCGGCCGGTGAAGGCGGCCGGGCAGGAACGAGCGCTCCAGGTAGTCATGGGCCCGCTCGATCAGGCCCTTGGCCTCCGGGTCGGCGGGCTTGCAGACCACCACTTTCGCGCCCAGCGTGCCGCGGAACGCCTGGCAGTCCGCGGTCAGCTCGGCCCGCCCGGCCCGCCACCGGCCGATCGCGCCCTCCCCGTCCCACACCAGCGCCCGCGGCACCGCGCCCAGCGCCGCGATCAGCTGCCACCAGCCGGCGAACAGGTCCGCCGCCGTGCGGGTCGGGAGCAGCAGCGCCGATCAGCCACCGCGAGTACCCGCACACCATCGTCAGCACCGGCAGCTGCGCCGGCTGCGCACCTGCCCGCAGCCCACCGGCAACGTGACCGGCGGGAACCAGAAATCACACTGCGCGAGCTCCCCGGCCGCATACGTGGTCCGGGACGCCGGATCCGGCGGCAGGTACGCCGGCCGCAGCTCCGCACCCGGTCCTGCAGCACCCGGACCGCGGTCCCAGCCGATCCGCTCGGCGATCACCATCGCCGGCATCGTCGGATACGCCTTCAGCAGTTCCCGGATCCGCGGCTCGACCGCATCCACGATCGACCCGCCGGCGGCCGCTCATACTTCGGCGGCCGGTCACTGGCGATCGCCGCCCGCACCGTGTTCCTCGAGACCCCCATCATCCGCGCGATCGCCTTGACCGGCATCCCCTCCGCCCGGTGCAGCCTGCGGATCTCTGCCCAGTCCTCCACTGAAAGCACCCCTTCCTCCCTGGCTCGGATAGAGCCAGGGTCATCGGTCAGGGGGTCAAAATTCGGGTGCCGCCCCGGGGTCAGTATTCACCCGCCGCCGACACAGCCGCCGCACGTTGTCCTCGGCCCGCGAGTAGGGCGGCATTCCCCGGCCACGCCATCCCGGGGCACGCCCGGCGGCGGAGCGGGCGGCCTCGCGTAACTGGTAATGGATCCGCTGCAGGGTGCCATCATCACGCCACGCGGCGAAGTAGCCGTAGACCGTGCGCCAGGGCGGGAAGTTTTTCGGCAGGTAGCGCCACGCGCACCCGGTCCGGTCCGCGTACAAGATCGCGTTCACGATGGCCCGCCGGGGGTGCGCGGCGGGCGGCCCCGGCCTCCTGCGCGCGCGGCGGCAGCAGCGGCTCCAGGACCGCCCATTCCTCGTCGTCCAGGTCGGGGATAACGCGGGCCGGGCCGCCGCAGCCGCGTAGGCTGGGCACGCGCGGGCCCCTGTTTTCTTGATCGTCACAAATCAGGATCATGGTGCCCGCGCTCTGCATCTTCTGGGACCGCCACACCGCAGACCAGGCAGAACGGGCAGAACGGGCAGGCCAGCCGATTTATCAAACAGTCACTAACAAGATACAGCTTATTTATTAATGACTCCAAAGCCGCACGATCCCTGTCTTCCTTATTTGGGCATGCGCTCTATGTAACTCTGGTAGATGCGGTCGATCTCAGGCGCCAGTGATACCAGTGTTCCACGCTCATCCCGAAACGGCCGACTCGGATCACCCTTAAAAGACAACCAGTTGTAGCTGGTCACTACCACGAAGCGCTGATCAACTACGAGAATTTTCGCGTGGGTATCTCCTAGGCGCACGAAACGAAATTCTGAGTACTTATTTGCCAAATCACGAAGACGCCGCTCGGTAGCCGTGTCTCGCTCAGAAGCTCTTTTCCCATCGTCGATACCATAAGCAATCGCCACCTGCACTCCGTTGAGTAGCAATGACTCAATCGCAGCCACAAAGTTATCGTCTACTACCGCATCACGTATCCACGGTGACACAATAAGCAGTCGCTCATGTGCACTTGAGAGTGCTTCGGCAAGAAGCGCAGGATGCTCGTGGACCTCAAGAAGTCTGACGGGGAGACGACCGAGCGCGGCCTCAGCCTCGTCGATCCTCTGTTCAATCTCTTCAGCTTCTACCTTCAACCGCTCTCGTTGTTCACCCTGAGCCCTCGACGCTCGCTGCTCGAGATCACTGAGCTGCCCCCGAAACCCATCAGTCGCGTGGCGGAGAGCCGTCACCTCATCCTCGTTGGCGATCTGGCTAGTTACTACAGGACCAAGGATCTCACGCATGACGTTGTCGTCTTCTCGCAAAGAGCCCATCACGCCAAGCTTCCTCTGCCCCTCGGCCCTTGCGAATGCATGACCATGTTCTTCGCTCAGCCGTCCGTCGATCGCGAATTGCACAATAATCTCGTCGGCCCTGTCAACAGGCTGGAAGACGAGCGCTATAGCCTTTTGGAAGAACTTTTCCCTTCTCCCGTCTAGGTCAAGTACCGCAATTAGCTCCTGACGTGCCTGTTCAGTCTCAGCGCGGATCACTGGGGCTACCAAACTAGTAACCTTCGGATTTACATCCGGAGGGTCCACCGGAAAAGCAGGAATTTCCAGAAGATCGTTACTACGAAGGTCTTGCGGTCGCCAGCGCAGCGCTCGATCCACATACAGGAACTTGCGGGTCAATCCGTCATACGCCAGCCTGACCGTCTTCTCCTCCGGAACAATCTGGACAGCCTCCCGTACCGCGACTTGTCCGCGAGCCGTCAGTGCATAGCGCACGGCGCCTGCTTGATCCACTTGTGGAGTGAGGTACCCGGAGACCACTAGGGATCCCATCACGGCGTCCACGACGCGAGGAGGTAGGCCCAGGAAACCTTGAATATCCACGCTTACTTGTAGCCCGGACTCGACGCAGCGTAGCGTGAACTCATCTAGGGCAGGCAGGTCTTTCCTCGCGAGAAACCGACACTTGAGGGGGACGTCCCAGAACGGGAGGCCTACTTCCCGATAAGTGAGTAGCCGATACCCCGGACGCCGACCGAGACGACTCGCAATCTCCTCGGGAGTCATGGTACTCATCGGCCCTCAGCTACTTCCGTTGCGCACCAGTGTGGAGTGGCACGGATGAACGTCAAGACTTGGTCTAGAGGGTTGGATCCGCTATAACTTCCCTCGATAAACTCGGAGTCACCGACAATGACCAACCCGTCTCTCGCTCGCGATAGCGCCACATTGATTCTTTGTTCGCTCCTCAGAAATCCGAGATTGCCATCCGGATTTGACCGCGTGATACTAAAAACAGCAATATCCGCCTCCTGGCCCTGGTACGCGTCAACGTTAGCGACCCGCACACTAAGGTTCGCCCGGCTTCCCTCGCTAACGTTCAGCACATCGGTTAGCTCTCGTCTCTGCCCGTCATAGGCGGTCAGCACAGCAACAGTCAGCGTCTCGTCATGCCTCGCGGCAACCCACTGTAGACGCTCAAGGAGTCGCGCTATTATCCGTGCTTCACCACGATTACGGAAGCTAGTACCATCAACAATCTCGCGTCGGTCAGAGCGACTTCTCGTGTCCAGCCAGAGGACGGCCGATCCAAGCGCGGTCTTAACGGTCGCAGACATATCTCGAGGTGCGCTTGTAAGCTGACCACCGTAGAACACATCGCTAATCAACTGGCCGATTGCTGGATACATCCGATGTTGATGCGTGAGAGATACCTTGCACGCTTCCGGAAGGCGATCTGCCATAACTTTGAACAAGGTCTCTCGAACCGTGTCACGCGTAAGTTCGAATCTATTAAGCATCAGCGGGCTTTCGAGGACTTGCTCCACGAAAGGTGGTAGTTGCCGCTCGTCACCGACAAGAACCCATCTGTGGCTAGACGCCAACGGAACGATTGCCTCTGTAGCTGTGGCCTTCGATGCTTCATCCATGATGCACAAGTCAAACGGGATCAAATCTGCCCCGGGCACGCCCGCTAGGCCGACGCATGTCGCAGCTACCACATTAGAGCCTGCTATCACCACCGCGGCGAAGTCTGAGCTACGCCCAAATCGCGTCTCCCAGTCCTCGGCGATGACTTGCAGGCTCGAGAGTCGGGGATCAGCAACATCAGTCTTTTGCCGTGCCATCTCCAACAAATCTGCCGAATTTGTGTTTGTCGGTTGCTCCAGTACCGCCGCGAGCCGCTGCCCGATTCCTCGTTCGGCCGCGATATCTTCTTTTAGTTCTTCTTGCCAGCCCGCAAGGGCGGACTCGATTTCAATAAGTCTCCTATTCAATGGTGCTGCGGCGTCGAGATTAGACTGCAACAGCTACTCCGATATCAACATAGTGGCGCACGGCATCCTTGAGCGCCTCCGCGGATCCCGCCGAGGCCGGTTGCTCCAACATCGTAGCCGCCTCGATCACATCCGGAGCAAGAGCTCGGAGTGCCTCTATTTGTTGAGTACTTCTCGTCGCGCTGACTGTCGCAGCGCAATGCGCGAACGATTTGAATGAAGACGCTCAACTTTGAGCGAAAGCTCGGCAGCGAGAGTCTCTATGTCTACTGATGTAAGATCAATTCCAAGGGATGCTGCATACGCCTTAAGAAAGTCACGGCCGCTAGCTACAACTCGCTCACGCCAGGCGTCTACGCTGGCGTCAAGGCTGAGCGCTTCAATATCGGCGGCCATTCGCTCCGAACGGCCGAGACGCAACAATGCACTGGATGGGCACAGCTCCTGGACCCGCGCAAGCGCATTGTCGAGCGCGATATGAGTCTGCGACGCAAGCAAAATGCGACAATCAGGATTTGCAGCGAGCGTTTGGGCTACCAGCTCCGAAATAAACGTCGTCTTACCCGTCCCGGGTGGACCTTGGACGACGAGAGATTCTTTGGAACCGAGAGCACCCAGAACGGCTTCCTTCTTTGGCCTATCTAGATCTGAATTAAAGAAATGATCGACAGTCACCCGCGACGGACCCGCGCAGAGTCGAGGATCGAAGCAGGTCCTTCACTCGGGCCTGCTCGCAACTCGCCCGCTAATTCATCGAGCGCCGCTTGCTCGCGTCTTAGTTTAGATTTACTTGCCTCTGCATCGAATTCAAGGACACCACTACGAGGCAGATCGGCGGGATTACCCCTCGTGATAAATAGAATAAGTTCAGAATTCTCGACACCCTCAACCTCGCCGAACAATACGCGGCGGCGGCCTACACGAACCAGGCGACTTTCACCAATTTCGATGTCTTCCAGCAACTTCGAGATGCGGAAGCGAACCCTAGCTCCAGACCGGATAAAGCTGTCAAATCTTACCGGCTTTCCACGCTCATCCTCGACTGCGAACTTGGCCCGGAGCAGCCTACGCCAGGGAGCAAACGCCTGACTCTGCTCTACTGTCGTCTCCGCGGCGAGGCGCTGCTGATCCCGTTCGGCCACCTGTTCCTGGAGGGCTGCGAGCTCACGGCCAGCTCGACCTGGATCGGTCGGCATGGTCGCGCGAAAGCGAACCTTCGGTCTAAACCAACTCGTCCTCGCCGATTCCAGCACATGTGATGGCGGCCGCACCGCGCGTCGGACTTGCAGGATCCCGGGCTGCGTTCGGTGAGGTTGTGTTCGGTACAGAAGTGTTCGTCCTGCGATCTGAAGGTCCGGAGGCATGTCGGTGCGCTGGTCGAATGCGAAGGCTGCAACCGAGGAAATGTCTTCGGCGAGATAGTCGCCGCCATGCCCTTGAGTCAAGCCGATCAGTTGCTCGACATTCTGTATGACAACCGGAGGCACTTGCAAAAAGATTTCTGTCTCTGGCTCTCGGCGTCTCTCTCGCCCGTCTTGCAAATTCGTGAGTTGAGCGAGGACGATGGCAGCGCTTTCTGGCCTTTCATCGGGATTCGAAGAAGACAAGGCGCAAGCACTTGTGATACGTCGGGCGGAAGATCGAGCTCTTCGAAGGCTGACGCCACGTCCGCGTCGGACGCCGGCACTCGGCCGCTCATCACCACAATACAGAGCACCGCGAAGGAGTACAGATCATACGCTGGAACAGGTGCAGGTGTACCACGTTCGGGCGGAGCATAAGGTTCGGTGCCAAGTTGTGCCATGGTCATACCGAGGCTTATCGCTTGAATTAGTCTAGTGGTCCCGAAGTCGGCGACTTTCAAGGATCCATCTCTGGCTACAAGCACGTTCTCTGGCTTCAAGTCACGATGCACATAACCTGCGGCATGGATGACACTCAGGCCCGAGAGGATATCACGAGCAATGGGCCAGAAATCGTCCCAACCTTCGATATTAATATGAGAGAGATGTTCGAAGAGGTCAGTTTCCAGCCATTCAAAAACCAGATAGGGAGCCCCACCGTCTATACGCCCCCAATCGATCAGGCGCGCAAGGTTCGCGTGGTCGCCAGCGTCTGATATGCATGCAGTTCATTAGACCAGGAAGCGCGAAGAACTCTATCGTCGGCAACATGAGGTGGGTTGAACAACTTGACGGCGACGAGCCGACTGTCTCGCTCTAGATCAGTACCTTTGTAGAGCTGGGCATGTCCCCCGCGCTGGACCGGCTCAGCTGGGAGTGCAAACCGCTCTTCTATGATCAGCGGCATGCGAACCTGGTGAGATCGCTCGCGACTGGCAACTGGATCTTCCCCTCCACTGCACGGGCACGTAAAGCTCGTCGATACGTTCGGTATATTCCTATCGCATTGCACCGGAGACTGGTAGATGTTCGACGTGATGTGCAGTCGATCACTCGGGTGAGGCCACATCGAAGCTCAAGGAAGCGTTGCCGTGACCTTCAATCTCAGTAGCTCGCGCACCAAACTTGAACGCCAGTTCTAGTAATGGAAGCGCGCCCCGAGCAACAGGACGTATGGCGACGTTCCCGCGTGCCTCACGAGGAGATGCGTGACGTTACTCTGTGAGCGGTCGCCAAATCACACAGGATCAGTCTGCACTAGATTAGGTCTTCTCCTGAGCGTCTCCAGTCCTAGCCGCCCAATTGGTGTCGGGCGGGTCATGGCTGAAGAGTCGCTCTTAGCCATGATGTTGCGCCCGGTTCGAGACTGGCTCCCGCGAGGACGGTAGCTCGCTGAGGGTAGGCGTGGTCGTCGCCCGAGGGGTGCTCAGTGCATACTCGGTCGCCGGGTCTGGTGTGATCTGAGCCGTACATACGGGAGGGTACTCAGCAACGCGCTCCCTCATACAGCTGACGCTCGGTTCCGCATCTTGGAGAGGGCGTCGAGGGCGGTTTCGTCGGCGTCGGGGAGGGTGTGGAGGTACTTCTCGGTGGTGCGGAGGCTGCCGTGGCCGAGGCGCTGCTTGACGACCTGGAGGTCGGCGCCGCCGGCGAGGAGCCAGGAGGCGTGTGCGTGGCGCAGGTCGTGGATCCGCACCCGGCCATCCAGGCCCGCCGACTTCACGGCCGGGTACCAGATGGTGTTGCGGAACCAGTTCGACGGGATGTGCCCGTCCGTGTCGCGCGCCCGCACTCCGCGTGGGTCGTCCTTGCCGTCCGCGCGGCGGGCGGCCCGGTAGCGGCAGTAGGCGTCCCGGCAGTAATCGCAGCGGCAGCGGCCGAGGGAGTAGCCGGTCAGCGTGCCGTGCCGGTAGCGGTGCCCGGCCGCGTTCGGCTTGGTGCGGCCCAGGGGCGCGTCCGGGTCGGCTGAGAGGCGCGGCACCCGCACCCGCGGCGCTTCCTCTTCTGGTGCCTGGAACAGCAGATCGTCGCGGCCCAGGCCGCGCTCCGCGGCGTGCGCCTTCAGCTTGGCGGTGATCTGGGCGCTGAGCTTGAAGCGCCGGTACTCCTTGTCCTTGGGGTAGGGCTTCACCAGGAAACGGCCGCCATCGGGGTGGAATCTGGGATGGACCTGCACGACCGCCCGGCTGACCGTCAGCATCCGGGTCGCGAAGTCCAGGTCACGCACCCGCAGCTCGGTCAGCTCGCCCCAGCGCAGGCCGCTCTCGACCGCGGTCTCCACCAGCAGCTTGGACTGCTCATCCGGCAGGCACTCATACAAGGCAGCGAACTGCTCCGGCGTGATGATCGTGCGCGGCTGGGCCGGGACCGGCGGGGTCTTGACGCCCTTGCACGGGTGCAGGAACGTCACCTGGTCGTTGAGCGCCGTGGTGAAGACCGCGCTCAGCAGGACGAAGCATTGCCGGATCGTGGGTGGCTTCACTCCCCCGGCCTTGAGCCTGGCGACCCACTCCCGCACATGCTCGGGCAGGATGTCGATCATCCGCATCGGCCCGAACTCCGGCAGGATGTGCCGGCGCAGGATGTAGCTGTAGGACTGCCGGGTGGTCGCCTCGACCTCATGGTTCGGCAGCCAGGTCTTCTCGGCGTAGTCGCGGAACGTCTGCCGCCCGCGGCCGGGCTCGCCTAACTGGCCCTGGGCGACCTTCGACTCCGCCCGCTGCCAGGCCCGGTCCGCCTGCCGCTGCGTGGTGAAGGATCCCGCGGACCGCTGGCGGCCTTTCAGGTCGCGGTAGAGCGCCGTATAACGGACACTCCCGTCCGACCTAATCCGCTCCCGCGTCGATCCCACGGCGACCTCCCGCCAAGATCATCTGTCAACGGTTTGTCAACAAGACTGCCTGATATCCTCCGGCACACGCCGGTGGCGAGCAACCACGAATGGCACTCTGACCTGGCCTTATATGGCCGAGCGTACCTCTGGCCAGGAAGAGAATCGAACACAGTTGCGCCTTGACACCGAAGAGGTCACTGGTTCAATCCCAGTATCGCCCACCAGTTTGCGCAGGTCAGAGGCGGGTTCCCGGAGACGGGGACCGGCGTCAAGATCATTTGCCATCAGTTTGCCATCAAGACACGCCGGTGCTTTGCGGCAGGAATTGAACAAGCCCGGCACCTGGCGGCACGGAATCGGCCAGTCCCAATGGCCAGATTGCCCCTCCCCGCGACCCGGTGGAGCCGTGCCAGGCGGGACCCGCTCCTGCGAGGTCTGGCTACAAGCGTAGCTTCACTGCTACACTTGTGTCATGACTGCCATCCCCGCGCGTGATCTCCGCAACCACACCGCGGAGGTTCTGCGCCGAGTGGAAGCCGGCGAGGAGATCGAGGTCCTCAGGGACAACCGGCCAGTCGCGAGGATCATCCCGCTGTCCCGGCGCCGGCGCTGGCTGCCCGCCGCCGAGATCATGCAGGAACTGGCGCGGCTCGGCCCGGACACCACCGGGCTCGCGGAAGAGCTGGGAACAATCCTCACCGAGACGACCGACGATCTTCCTTGGTGACCATGCAGCGGGCGCTGGCCGACACCTCAGTGTTCATCGGGCTGGAGACGGCGCGGTTCGATGCGAGCCGGTTCGCCGAGTTCGAGTGGGGCGTCTCCGTGGTGACACTGGGCGAACTACGGCTGGGCGTGCTGCAGGCACGTGAACCGGAGGCCTCCGCGCGGCGGCTGTCAACGTACCAGCTGGCCCAGCGCTTCGAGCCGCTGGCCGTCGATGAGGCGGTCTCTGAGGCCTGGGCATTGCTAGTGTCCCGGTTGCGCGCCGAGGGGCGCAAAGCACCCATCAACGACAGCTGGATCGCCGCCACCGCGATCGCGCACGGCGTCCCGATCGTGACCCAGGACTCCGACTATGACGCCATGCCCGGGGTCGAAGTCATCAAGGTCTGACGCTCTGCATGCTGGCGAGCCCGGGAAGGCAGGCGGTCTTGAGCGCTCCGCGGCGCGCCGTCACGCTGGAGGAGGTACGGGCTCACCGCGATGCGATCATCCGGCTCGGCCAGCGGTTCGGCGTGCACAACATCCGGGTCTTCGGCTCGGTGGCCCGCGGCGAGGCAACCCCCGTCAGCGACCTGGATCTGCTGGTCAACGTCGACCGCGGCCATGGCTACTTTGACATGGCCGGGTTCGCCCTGGGCGTCGAGGACGAACTCGGCGTGATGACCCAGGTAGCCACTCCGGGTGGGCTGAAGCTCCGGATCCGCGACCGCGTGCTGCGGGAGGCCGTCGCCCTGTGAGGCGTGACGACGGCGCTGGCGGCTAGAGCCTGCGCGGCCGGATAATCCGGTGCGCCGCCAGGTAGCGCGTGGTTACGATGCCGCCGTGCCTGAACGGAGTAGAGGCCACCTGGGCATTCCTGACCTGCCCTGGGCGTCACTGTCTCACCGCCAGGTCCTAGCTCACCTGACGGGAGCGGGCTGGGTGCCCTGCGGGGTGGGCGACTGGGCGGTGGCACTGCGGTCCCCGGCGGGACACATCGCCGTCCGGGTATGCCCGTTTGACCCAGCGTACTGGGCATTCGTGGACCTGTGCCGCGAATGCGCCGGCAATCGGTGGCTGCCGAAGATCGAACTGACGGCAGACCTGGAAGGCGGTGGTTCGGTCGTCTTCCTGGAGTTCGTCGTCCCAGTTGACCATCCGGTCGATAAGCAGTTCGCCGAGCAGTGGCGGACCAGGACAGACGATCCGGAGTTCGCAGAGGTAAGCCGGGCAGCGCGGCGGATCCACGCGGAGTACCAGAAGTCGACGCCCTGGTGGGGCAGGTGCGACCTGGACGACGCGCACATCTACAGCGCCGCTGGCCGACCGGTGCTGCTAGACGTGTTCTGCATGGCTGGGTCGGACTTGTACCAGGCGATCCTGGAAGACGTCGCCGCAGTGCACCGCCAGATTCCGCGCGAGCGGATGCGCTACGCGCTGGAGATTCCGTACATCGCCCGGGAGAACAGCGCCGCCGAGATCCTTGCCCTCAGAAAGGCCTGGGCACGCGGCGCCGAATGACTGCGCAAGGACGGGTTCCGGGTGCCTGATGAGCCGGACGAACTCCCGGCCGCTGATGCGGTCGTGGTGGCCCCGGCCACCTTCAACACTATGAACAAGTGGGCAGCCGGGATCACCGACACGTAAGGCATGCTGCACCCCCAGCGCCTTTGGTCGATTCAGTGAAGCACGAGTGATACGCGTGCGCTGCTGGGCTCGCGCGTTGGCGTCAGGAACGCGTTGGCGTCAGGAACGAAGGGTGCGCAGGCCGGTGCAGATTTCGCTGACCAGGATCTCGGGCTGTTCCAGGGCCGCGAAGTGGCCGCCCTTGCCGGCCTCGCCGTAGTGGATCAGATTGCTGTAGGTGTCTTCGATCCAGCTTCGTGGCAGGCGTGGGATGTCCTTCGGGAAGACGGTCACCGCGACCGGGAGCGTCAGCTTCGGGCCGGCGAAAGTGGCCGATTTGTTCTCCCAGTAGATGCGGCCGGACGACGCTGTGCTGTTGGTGAACCAGTAGAGGGATATCGCGTCGGGCATGTCGTCCCGGCTGAGGGCGTCCTCGGCGAGCCCGTGGTTGTCGGTGTTGGACTGGAACTTGTCGTAGATCCAGGCTGCCTGACCGGCGGGAGAGTCCGCCAGGGCGAATCCGGCCGTTTCCGGCTTCGTGCCCTGAAGGTGGTTCGCCCCACCGAGATCGCCGGTGTAGAGGGCGAGGGTCTCCACGGCGTGGCGCTGTTCGGGCGACAGGTGGCGGGTATCTGCGCGGGAAAGGCGTACTGGGTGTTCAGATGAATTCCGAGAAGCCCCTCAGGCTGCATGGCCCCGAGGGCGGTGGTGAGGACGGCACCCCAATCGCCGCCTTGCGCGGCCCATCTGGTGTAGCCGAGCCGCTTCATCAGCTCTGCCCACGCGCTTGCGATGCGCGATACAGTCCACCCGGTCTGCGCAGGCTTCTGGGAGAACCCGAACCCGGGGAGCGACGGGACGACGATCTCATAGCCGAGGCACGCCCGGGGGCGTGTGGCTGGGTCAGCTTGCAAGGAACTGAACCTGGGGATAGCTCAGCGATGGGCGCGCCAGCAGGCTGCCGCCGCGATGCCGCAGGTGCAGATCGAAGAACGCGCCGATATAGGCACGCTCCGCGGCGACAGCGCGGCCGGGATCGATCGTGCCAATGGTCGGGACCACGACCTGACGACCGGCGCCCGGGGGAATGATTCCGGCGGCAACCAGCTGGCTGAGGAACTCCTCATTGTCGGTGTAGCTGTAATGCCCCGAGTCCTTCAAGGACAGGAACAACCGCCAGCCGGTCAGGTCCGGCCAAAAACCGCGCAAGGTGAAGTCCTGGTGCGGCCCTACACTATTACTGGTCATAATCATGAACGGCCGGCTGCCCACTCGTTTGGCGACAGCACCAGCGCGGTTGGCCAGCTCCGTTTGTTGCTCGGGCGTCGGCATGGTGTTGGGAGTAGTGACGAGGATGATGCTGCCGTCGAGGTCGATCCCGGCGCCGATCCTGAGGTCGGCGGCCATGGCCTCCGCCGCGGTGGCACCGCCCAGCGAGTGACCGAACATGCCGGTCGCGGCCAGGTCCAAAGCCCCGGCCAGGCCCGCGGGCAGCGGGTGATGTTCGGCGTCGGGGTTGATGCCGGAGTTCACCGCGGCAAGCTGATCGAGCACGAACCGCGTGTCAGCGACCCGGACCGCTCCCGCCTTCACGATGGCTCGGTCATTGTTCGGATTGTCCGGCTGGCGGCTGACCTCGACCCGGCCACCGGGGAACTCCACTTCGGCGGCCTCATAGGTGTAGTCGGTCGTAACCACGACGTAGCCACGGCTGGCAAGGTCAGACACCAGCCCGGTGCCCAGTTCGCGGTCGTCTTCGTACCCGGGCGAGTACAGCACGACCGGATATGGCCGTTCGGACAGATCGACCGGTGCCCCCTGCCGGGCACGGGTGACGGGCAGCCGGACACCACCCAGCGGAACCGACGGGGGCGGCGATGGGGTGCTGGTGGGCCCGGTCAGCGGCGCGGGGATCAGCTGAGTCAAAAACAGCTTGCCCGCCGCCGAGGGTATCCACGGAGCCCAGGGGTAGCGGCCGGTGTCCTTGGCCGGGTACCACACGCTGACCATCAGCTCACGCGGCCGCGCACCAGGCAGCCACGGGTCACGCCGGGAGTGATCCACCAGATGCAGCGCCACCGTGCCGACCGGGTAGGGGCCGGTCGGCGGCGCCAGCGTCAGCTGCAGCCGGTGCGCCGGGGCAGCAGCCGGCCCCGCGCACCCGGTCACCATTACGCCCACCGCCGTAACTCCAGCGCCGAGGAACCCCCGGCGAGTCAACATGCTTTGCCCGTCCCGGCGCCGGGCCTGCCGTGAACCGACATCGTCGGCCGGTGGCAGCTATCGCCCGTGCCGGTCTGGGTGGCCGGGGAGCCAGGTTGTGTCACGAGTGCCTCCGATGCTTCGAATGCCGTCCCAGGTCCCGGGACCTCGCCTGAACCGGGGTTCGGGCCACATCTTGCGTGGTCGTGCTCAGTCATCCGGGTGATCGCTGGGTGAGTTTCATGTGAACCGCGGCGCTCACACGAAACTCACTCATTTCTCATGCACGGCCTTGAGGGCCGTATGCTGCGATGACGTGATGACGCCCGACGACGGGAAGCTGCTCGTGGTGGAGGACGAGCTGTTCTTGCAGAAGGCTGTCGCCGCGTCGCTGCGCTTCCTCGGCTTCCAGGTGACCGCCGCGGAGAACGGCACAGACGCGCTGCGGCTGGCCCGCAGCCGCCCGTTCGACCTGCTGATCCTCGACGTGGTGCTGCCCGGCATCGACGGGTTCGAGATCGCCCGCCGGCTGCGCGGCGACGGAAACCAGGTCCCGGTGATCTTCCTGACCGCCAAAGACGCCCACGACGACAAGGTCACCGGGCTCACCATCGGCGGGGACGACTACATGACCAAGCCGTTCGAGCTGGAGGAACTGGCTGCCCGGGTCCGCACCGTGCTGCGCCGCAGCCGCCCCGCGGCCCCCGGGCCGGTCCTGTCGTTCGCCGACCTCAGCCTCGACCAGGACACCTACGAGGTCCGCCGCGGCGGGCGCCTGATCGAGCTGTCGCCGACCGAGTTCCGGCTGCTGCGCTACTTCATGCTCAACCCCGGTCGCGTGCTCACCCGCGCCCAGTTGCTCAGCCATGTGTGGGACGACGAATTCGGCGGATCTGGCACGGTCGTGTCGACGTACGTCGCCTATCTGCGGCGCAAGCTGGCCAGCGACGGGCCGGACCTGATCCATACCCAGCGTGCCGTCGGTTTCAGCCTGCGCCTGCCCCCGCCCGGCGACCAGCCGGGCCCGGGCGAGGCCCGTTCTGGCCAGGCCGGCGCCGCCCAGCCAGAGACCGGTGTCAATCAGCCAGAGCCCAGCGCCGGCCGCCTGGCCAGCCCGGACGAACGCCAGGCGAGTTCCGATGAGTCCTAGCCGGACTTCCCGCATGCGGACCCTGCCTGGCCGGCTGCGGCACGTCCCGTTGCGCCTCAAGTTGATGGCGGGTGTCGTGGCGGTCACGCTGGTCGCGCTGGCAGCGTTCGACGTGGTCATGGTCACCTCCATGCGCCACTACCTGCTGTCCCAGACCGACGACAACCTGCACCTTGCGGTGACCGTGACCGAGCCGAGGCTGAACTCACTGGTTTCCAAAGGTCTTCCGCTCGGGGCCATGCCACGGAATCCGCTCCCGTCCCTGCCACGGAATCCGCCCCGTCCCTGCCACGGAATCCGACCCCGGCCATGCCACGGAATCCGATCCTCGGGGATTTCGATATCGCATTCGTACCCTTGCGCGGCCCTGCGGTCCTGCTGGAGCTAGGCGTGGCCGCCGTGGGCGGCCGCCGGGGGTATTTCCTCATTCCGCCAGATACCGTCAAGGTTCTCGCCCGGCCCGGCCCGCATACCGTGCCAATCGGCGGAGCACTGTTCCGCTTCCTGTCGGCCCGTGTCAAGGGAGGGTCCCTGGTCGTCGGCACCAGCCTCGGCCAGGTCATCAAGACCACCGGCCAGGTCGGGGCCATCGTCACGTACGGTTCGGTGGCGGTAGTGCTGCTGATCGGCCTCGGCGTGTCCGTCGTGGTGCGCCGTGGGCTGCGCCCGATCGAGGCGATGGCCAGGCAGGCCGACCAGATCACCGCCGGCGACCTCACCGAACGCGTGGCCTCGCCCATCCCCCGAAGCGAGGTGGGCAGGCTCGGCGCGGCCCTGAACGGCATGCTGGCCCGGATCGAGGCCAGCCAGCAGCAGATGCGCCGCTTCTTCGCCGACGCCAGCCATGAGCTGCGCACGCCGCTGGCCTCTCTGCGGGCCAACGCCCAGCTCTACCAGCAGGGCGCCGTGCAAGACCGCGGCGAGGTCGACGAGGTGATGGAGCGGATCGTGCTGGAGACGCGGCGCATGGGCCGGCTGGTCAACGACATGCTTCGTCTGGCCCGGCTTGGCCAGCATCCCGCCCAGTCCCGGCAGCCGGTTGACGTCACCGCCGTGGTCACCGGGTGCGCGCAGCGGGCACGGGTCGCCGACCCCGCGCGGGCCTGGCAGGTGCGGGTCGCCGAAGGCCTGACCGTGACCGGCGACGAGGAACTGCTGCGCCGCGCCGTCGACAACCTCCTCATGAACGTGCTCGTGCACACCCCCGACGGCACCGCGGGCGCCATCACCGCGTCCGCCGCCGGCGGCTGCGTCACCATCGAGGTCAGCGACGATGGCCCCGGCGTTCCGCCGGACCACCTGCCGCACATCTTCGAGCGCTTCTACCGCGCCGGAGCGCGGTCGGGCAGCTCCGGCTCAGGCCTCGGGCTGGCCATCACCGCCGAGACCGCATCCGCCCACGGCGGCACCGCGCAGACCGCGCCGGTCAGCCCGCACGGCCTGCGGGTCACGCTGAACCTGCCCGTTCCGGTCCGAGCCGCATCCAGCGAGCCCGCCATCAGGAATCGATTCTCGGTCCCGAAGTAAGCAGCCCGCGTAGCCTGCCAACCGCGCTGCCTCGCCGTGCCCGCCGCATACTCGCTCTCCGTGACAGCAGGTCTCCAGGCATGAACGGGGTCACCGGGCGGACCCCGGCAGGCACCGTGCTGACGAATGGCCAGCCGCCGCCGGGCAGATGATCGCGGTCTCGGACTCCTGGCTGACACCGCCAGCGGCCAGCAGGCGCTATTCGCATCACCAGCCACCACCCGCCGCACCCGGCCCGCCGAGAACGCCCGGATTCTGCGCAGCCTGATCACCGAGCTCACGATGTCCGCCACCGCCACGACCGTCACGAAACGCCGCGCGCCAGATGGAGCGACCCAGACCCTCGCCCCTGCTCAAGGAGGCAGGCCTAATCGCGGCTAACGACGGGTGAACGTGACGTGGGTGACCCCACTGGGAGAGCTCACCGACTCGATGGCGAAGCGCTCCTCCAGGCCCTCCAGGCCGTCCCAGAGGGACTCCCCGCGGCCGAGGAGGATCGGCACGAGCGCGACGTGCATGTGATCGATCAGGCCGGCGGCGAGGAACTGGCGGACGGTGGCCGGGCCGCCGCCGATGCGGACGTCGAGGCCACCCGCGGCCTCCCTGGCCGCCGCGAGCGCCTGCTCCGGGCTGGCGTCGATGAAGTGAAAAGTGGTGCCGCCCTTCATCTCGACCGGGGGCCGGAGGTGATGGGTGAGCACGAAAACGGGGGTATGGAACGGCGGCTCCTCGCCCCACCAGCCCTCCCACTCCTCATCAGTCCACGGTCCGCGCTGCGGGCCGAACTTGTTACGCCCCATGATCTCCGCGCCGACGCCCGGCCCCCAGCTGCCCGCGAAGGCGTCGTCGACGCCGGTGCTCCCGCCTTGCTGGCCCTGCATGAGCGTGAAAGGAGCGGGTGCCGGTGAACCAGCGCACCAGCCGCTGGCCGGCATGCCCGAAGGGTGCCTCCAGGCTCTGATCAGCACCAGCGCCGAAGCCGTCGAGCGAGACGGACATGTTGTGCACACGAACAAGTGACATGACGGGCAGACCTCTCTGGTCGAAGCTGAGTTCCTCGGTACTCATGGTGTGGTCGTAGCCAGGATTACTTCCTCGACATCTGAGCACCCCAGACACCTGAGCACCGCCGGCCGGCTAGCCCGGCCGTTGGCGGCCGTCCGGAGCTGCCCGCTGGCGGCCACGAAGAAGACCCTCATGGCCATCACAGAAAGTGACTGTATTCGCTAGTCGACGCACCGCGACGTTGCCCCGAACGCCGATTCGCGCGTCCGTGCGGGTAGCGAGATGGTCGTCTTTCGGTGCGCTCGCGAACTGGTGACCGGCGTGGCTAGCCTGTCACCGAGGAGGAACCGCATGGCCGATTCTGACCGCCGGAGCACGTTGCTGGATTCTTACGAGAACGCTGCGGTGATCGTGTCAGGAATAAATGCTGACGAGCTCGGCCACCCGACACCGTGCCCTGAGTACGACGTGGCCGGACTGATCGACCACCTCGTCGAAGCGGGCCACCGGGCGGCCGCTCTCGGCCGCGGGCAGGCACCCCCGCCTGGAGACGAGTCCCCTCACGTGGAACTGTCCGACGCGCCCGGCCAGCTACGCAGCGCTGCGGAAGAGGCGGCACAAGCATGGGGCGACGATTCCAGCTTGTCGTTGAGGTATGCAATGCCGTGGGGCGAGGAGTACACGGGAGCCACCCTGGTGGACATGTACCTGGCTGAGCTGGCCGCACACGCCTGGGACCTGGCCAGGGCCACCGGGCAGACCTTCAAGCTGGACCCTTCCCTCGCCCTGCCGGCGCTCGAGGGGGCACGGGCCATGATCAGACCTCAGTACCGCAACATGGCCGGGCCAGGAGCCCCTTTCGGGGCGGAGGTCTACCTGGCTCCCGGTGCTGACGACTGGGAACGCCTCGCCGCCTTCACAGGACGCGACCCACGGGCAACGCCCGGTCTATAAGGGGCGGGCGCGGCACCGGGCCCTCGATCGGCATGGCGTCTTGAGCCTGACCCAGGTGGCGGCCCTCCGTGGCCTGAAACTCCCGATCCGCGACCGCGTACGTGAGGCCGTCGCCCTGTCGCCGCCACCGCGATCGCGCACGGCGTCCCGATCGTGACCCAGGGCTCCGGCTATGACGCCATGCCCGGGGTCGAAGTCATCAACTCACCGCGATGCGGTCATCCGTGCCGGCCAGCGGTTCGGGATACGCAACATCCGGGTCATCGGCTCGGTGGCCCGCGGCGAGGCCACCCCGGCAGCGACCTGGACCTGCTGACCTCAGGGCGCTGGACGCCAGCTATGGCGAGATGACGAGGTGGCTTTCCACGGGTGGCGACTCCGGGAGCGGAGGCGGCCGCGGCCCGGGCGGCGCTGGCCTCTTTGAGTGAGTGCACGTGACCGTAAAGTGCGGCGGTGTGGTCGGTGACCTCGGCCCGGACGTGGCGGGCGTCCACCTCGGCCTCGCGTTTGAAGGCGTCTTCGATGATCTCCTGGACTTCTTCCCGCGAGCGGCGGGCTTGATAGTGATGGTGTCGATCACATCAATCACGCCGCGCACCTGGCGGACCATCCGCTCGACCTCGCGGCGCTGGTATTCATAGTCCACCTCGCCCTCCAAGGTGACCCAGCCGTTCTGCACCCGGGCGTGCACCGGCCCTCGGGGATCCGGACGTTGTACTCCAGCACGTGCGCGATGGCGGTGGCGATATCGGAATCGTCGCGGGGGGCGCCTGCCAGCTTGACGGTCAAGTCGTTGGCGACGGCCTTGACGCCGTAGACGCGTTCGACGGCACGGGCGGCAGCGAGTTTCTCGGCGTAGCTGGGGACATGGCCGGTCAGGGTAACCGCGCCGTCCTGGACCGCGACGCCGATGGCGTCGGCGGCGCTGATCTGCGGGTCCCACCGCAGCTCGTCGATGACGTCATCCCGGATCTCATCGTCAGATTTCACCAGTTCACGATCGTCACCCCGAACTGCCAGCGGTCAAGCAGCACGTTCACCGGGGTCATTCCTTGATTGCCTCGTCCACCCAGGCCCGGAGGGCCGGCGGCGGGAGCGCCCCGGCCTGGCGGGCTGCCACCTCCCCATGGCGCAAGATCATTAGGGTCGGGATGGCCTGCACCCCGAACCGCTGCGAGAGCTTGGGCGAGTCGTCCACGTTGACCTTGACCAGCTTGATCCGGCCTGCCAGGTCGGCAGCCAGCTGCTCCAGGGCCGGACTAACCATGCGGCACGGCCCGCACCAGGGGGCCCACATGTCCACGATCACCGGCAGCGCCGCGGCCTCGGCGACCTCGGCGAACGTGTCGTCACCGGCGTCGGCGATCCAGGGCAGCGGGTGGTGGCAGTTGCCGCAGCGGGGGATCCCCTCGGCGGCGGCCGGGACCCGGTTCCGGCGCCCGCAGTTCGGGCAGGTCACCATGTGATCGGACATAGGGCCACCTGGTCAGGAGGAGTTCTGGTAACTGACGGTCAGTTCGCCGCCGGAGTAGTTGACGCGGACGACGGCGCCGTCGCGGGCATCGCCGGCCAGCAGGGCCCGCCCGAGCCGCGTCTCGACCTGCCGGGCGATGAACCGGCGCAGCGGCCGCGCCCCGTAGACCGGATCGAAGCCCTGCTCGGCGATGAAGTGCTTGGCATCCTTGGTGACCTCCAGCTTCATCTGGCGATCGGCCAGCCGGGAGCGGACGTCGCCCAGCATGAGGTCCACGATGTGCTCGATCTCCGCCGGGGTGAGCGGCTTGAACAGCACGATGTCGTCCAGCCGGTTCAGGAACTCGGGCCGGAAGTATTCGCGCATCTCCGCCAGCACGCGCTCGCGGGCGTCCGGCTTGATCTCGCCGTCTGAGGCGGCGTCGGCGGTGAGGTACTGAGAGCCGATGTTGGAGGTCATGATGATGACGGTGTTGCGGAAGTCCACTGTGCGTCCCTGCGCGTCGGTGAGCCTTCCGTCGTCGAGGACCTGCAGCAGCATGTTGAACACGTCCGGGTGCGCCTTCTCCACCTCGTCGAATAGCACGACGGAGTAGGGCTTGCGGCGCACCGCCTCGGAGAGCTGGCCGCCTTCCTCGTAGCCGACGTAGCCGGGCGGCGCGCCGACCAGGCGGCTGACGGTGTGCCGTTCCTGGTACTCGCTCATGTCGATCCGGACTATGTTCTCCTCGGTGTCGAACAGGGCGGCGGCCAGTGATTTGGCCAGCTCCGTCTTGCCCACTCCGGTAGGGCCGAGGAAGATGAACGACCCGATCGGGCGGCGCGGGTCCTTGATGCCCGACCGGGCCCGGATGATGGCATCCTCGACCAGCTGCACGGCCTCGTCCTGGCCCACGACCCGCTCGTGCAGGATCTCGCCGAGGCGGAGCACCTTCTCCCGTTCGCCTTCCTGGAGACGGGTGACGGGGATGCCGGTCCAGCGGGACACGATCGCGGCGATCTCCTCGTCGGTGACCACCTCGCGCAGCAGCCGTGCGCCACCCTGGCGGGAGGACAGCCGCTCCTCCTCGGCCTGCAGCCGACGCTCGAGATCGGGAAGGCGGCCCAGGCGCAACTCCGCGGCCTTGCTGAGGTCGTAGTCCCGTTCGGCCAGCTCGGCCTCCTGCCGGACCTGCTCCATCTCCTCGCGGAGCGCCTGGACCCGGCGCAGCGCCTGCCGCTCGGCCTCCCACTGCGCGCGCAGCGCGTCGGCCTGCGCCCGCAGGTCCGCGAGTTCCCGGCGCAGGTCCTCCAGGCGGGCCCGGCTGGCCGGGTCGTCTTCCTTGGCCAGGCCGGTCTCCTCGATCTCCAGCCGCATCACGCGGCGGGTGAGCTCGTCGAGCTCGGCCGGCATGGAGTCGATCTCGGTCCGGAGCATCGCGCAGGCCTCGTTAACCAGGTCGATGGCCTTGTCCGGCAGGAACCGGTCGGAGATGTAGCGGTGGCTGAGGGTGACCGCGCTGACCAGCGCGCTGTCGGCGATCTTCACGCCGTGGAATACCTCGAGCCGCTCCCGCAGGCCGCGCAGGATCGAGACCGCGTCCTCCTCGGAGGGCTCGTCCACCATGACGGGCTGGAACCGCCGTTCCAGGGCCGCGTCCTTCTCGATGCGCTGCCGGTACTCGTCCAGGGTGGTGGCGCCGATCAGGTGCAGCTCGCCGCGGGCCAGCATCGGCTTGAGCATGTTGCCCGCGTCCATGGCCCCTTCGGCCGCCCCCGCGCCTACCACGGTGTGCAGTTCGTCCACGAAGAGCAGGATGCGGCCCTCCGCCGCGCGGACTTCGCTGAGTACTGCCTTGAGCCGCTCCTCGAACTCGCCGCGGTACTTGGCCCCGGCGACCAGGGAGCCCATGTCCAGGCTGAAGACGGTCTTGTCGCGCAGGCCTTCGGGGACATCGCCGCGGGTGATCCGCTGGGCCAGCCCTTCCACGATGGCGGTCTTGCCCACCCCCGGATCGCCGATCAGGACCGGGTTGTTCTTGGTCTTCCGGGACAGGATCTGGATGACCCGCCTGATCTCGGCGTCGCGGCCGATGACCGGGTCGAGGCGGCCGCTGGCCGCGTCCGCCACGAGGTCGGTGCCGTACTTGGCCAGGGCCTCGTAGGCGACCTCGGGCATCGCGGAGGTGACCCGCTGGTTGCCGCGGATCCTGGTCAGCGCCTCCAGGAAGGATTCCCGGGTAAGTCCCTGTTCGCGCAGCAGCCGGCTGGCGACGGTGGACGGGCCTTCGGCCAGCATGGCCAGGACCAGGTGCTCGACGGAGACGTACTCGTCCTTGAGCCGGCCCGCCTCCTGCTCGGCGGAGTCCAAGAGGTGGGCCAGCCGCTGGGTGACGTTGATCTGGCCCGGGTTCGCCCCTGGCCCGGTGACCCGGGGACGCCGGCTCAGCTCGGACTCGAGCGCGGCTCGCAGCCGGTCCGGGTCCGCGCCAGCCTGGCTGAGCAGCGGGGGAACGATGCCCTCGGACTGATCCAGCAGCGCGAGGAGCAGATGCTCGACGTCAACCTCGGTGTGGCCGAAGCGGAGCGCCTTGGTCTGCGCGTCGTGCAGCGCTTCCTGTGATTTCTGGGTCAGGTGATTGGGGTCCATGGTCACCTTCCTGGCCGTCGGGCGGCCCGCAGGGCCGTTTCGAGTACGGCTATCCGGTCGAGCAGATCGGTGACGAGCGGGATGGCCGCGTAGTTGAGCGCGAAACCGGCACGGAGCCGCTGCACCCTGGCCAGCGCGGCGACCTGGCTGCGGGGGAACCAGAGCTCACCGGCGGAGTCCCGGGCGGCGTCGACGACGCCGAGGGCGACGAGCCTGCGGATCAGGTCCGGGTGCAGGCCGGTCATCGCGGCGAAGGTGTCCAGGCTGAGCGGCGCGGCACGGACCCGGACGAGGGCGTAGCTCACTGCTCTGTCCTCGGATGGCTCATTGCTGGCTCCTCGGGTCGAAGCCGGATTCGGCCGCGAGCTGCTCGAACAGCCGCCGTTCGGCCTTCGAGGGCCGGGGCGGCACCATGATCCTGGCCTCGGCGAACAGGTCTCCTGGCTTGCCGCGGGGGTTGGGCAGGCCCCGGCCGCGGAGCCGGAGCCGCCGGCCGCTCGAGGTCCCGGCCGGGACCTTCACCTTGGCCTCGCCGCCCGGGGTGTCTACCGCGACGGTGGTGCCGAGGGCGGCTTCCCACGGGGCGATTGGCAGGTCCTCGGAGATGTCGCGCCCGGAGAGCCGGTACCGGGGGTGCGGCGCGATCCGCACGATGAGGTACAGGTCACCGCTGGCCCCGCCGTCGCTGCCGCGGCCGCCCTGGCCCGCCAGGCGGATCCGCTGCCCGTCGGTCACGCCGGGCGGCACGTTCACGTCGAGGGTCGCGCGGGCGCCGTCGCCGGACAGCGAGATCGACCGGCGGGTGCCGTGGTAGGCCTCCTCGACGGTGATCTCGAGCTCGGCCTCCTGGTCCGCGCCGGGAATCGGGCCCCACCCCTGGCCGCCCCGGCCGGTCCGGCCACCGAAGAACCCGCCCAGCAGGTCCTCGATGTCGATGTCCCCGGATGAGTAACTGAACCCGGGGCTGCCGCGGGCCCCGCGGGCCTGCCCGGCTCCGGCTCTGCTCCCGGCGCCGGCCCGGCTGCGCCGGAAGGTCTCCGGATCCATGTCCTCGGGAACCTGCCGGAAGTCGGCCCCGAACGCGTCGTACCGGCGCCGGGTCCCCGGATCAGACAGGACGTCGTAGGCCCCGGAGACGTCCTTGAAACGGTCCTCAGCGCCCGGGTCGTGGTTCACGTCCGGGTGGTACTGGCGGGCCAGCCTGCGGTACGCCCGCTGGATATCGTCCTGGCTGGCGGTGCGGGGCACGCCCAGCGTCTCGTAGAAGTCCTGGCCGGCTGCCATCAGCCCGGCCTGGCCACCACCACCTGCGCCGGCCGCAGCTGGTGGTCCCCTTCCCCATAGGCCGGCTGGACGACCTCGACCACCGACCCGTCCGTAGCGGCAGGATCGGCCCGGGCGGCAATCGCGTCATGCCGGGTCGGGTCGAAGGTCGTCCCCAGGTCATCGCGGCGAGGGTAGCCGAGGCGGGCCAGCACATTCAGGGCCTGTTCACGGACGGCCCGGATCCCGTCGATGATGGCGGCCGGGTCGGCCGTGGAGGCCGCCAGCGCGCGCTCGAGGTTGTCCACGACAGGCAGCCATTCCCGGGCCACCGCGGCCCGGGTCTCCGCCTCGGCGCGGCGGACCTGGGCGGCGCAGCGCTTGCGCAGGTTGTCGAGATCGGCCAGGGCCCGGCGGCGCAGATCCTCCAGCTCAGCGATCCGGTCCAGCAGATCGGGGATAGCGGTCTCGTCAGCCGTGACATCACCCGGGCCGTCGGGCTGCCCGATCTGCCCGGCATCCTGCGCCCGGCCGGGCGGGATCCCCCCGGCATCCCGCTGCTGGCCGTCGGGGGCGGCGCGGGGATCGGGCGGCTGGCCGGGCGGGGCAGCGGCGGGAGACTCGCGCCAGGCGCCGCCGCTGCCCGCCCTCTCACCCATGGGCTGCCTCACTCATGGGTGGTGAACTCGGCGTCGATGACGTCGTCGTCACCACGGGGAGGAAGCTCCGGCTCGGGCTCGGGGGCAGGTCCCTGCGGCGGGGCGGCCAGGATCTGGTAGATCTGCTGCAGCTCGTCGGTCAGCGTGCGCATCCGCTCCAGTGGAGCCTGGCCGCCCAGCGCCTGGCGGGCCTCGGTGACGGCGTTGTCGGCGCGAGCTTTCTCGTGCACGGGCAGCGAGTTGCCGCGCTCGGCCAGGACCCGCTCGACCTGGTAAGCCATGGTGTCGAGCTGATTGCGGGCGTCGGTCACCTCCCGCAGCCGCCGGTCCTCCTCCAGGTGCTGCTCCGCGTCCTTGACCATCCGCTCGACCTCGGACTGGTCCAGGTTGGAGCTCTCGCTGATCGTGATGCGCTGCTCCGCCCCGGTGTCCTTGTCCCGGGCGGAGACGTTGAGGATCCCGTTCGCGTCGATATCGAAGGTGACCTCGACCTGCGGGGCGCCCCGCGGTGCGGGCCGGATGTTCTCCAGCCGGAACCGGCCGAGCACCCGGTTGTCCGCGGCGCGTTCGCGCTCCCCCTGGAGCACCACCACGTCGACGGCGGACTGGTTGTCCTCGGCGGTGCTGAACGTCTCGGTGCGGCGGGCCGGGATCGTGGTGTTGCGCTCGATCACCTTGGTCATCACCCCGCCGAGGGTCTCGATGCCGAGCGACAGCGGCGTGACGTCGAGCAGCAGCACGTCCTTGACGTCACCCTTGATCACGGCCGCCTGCACCCCGGCGCCCAGGGCGACAACCTCGTCCGGGTTGACGGTCATGTTCGGGTCCTTGCCGCCGGTCAGCCGCCGGACCAGGTTCTGCACGGCCGGGATGCGGGTGGACCCGCCGACGAGGATCACCTCGTCGATGTCGGCGGCGGTCAGCTTGGCGTCGGCCAGGGCCTGCTGGACCGGCCCGGTGGTGCGCTCGATGAGGTCGCCGGTGATCTGCTCGAACGTGGACCGCATCATCGTCGTGTTGAGGTGCTTGGGTCCCGATGCGTCGGCCGTGATGAACGGCAGGCTGATCGTCGTCTGGCTGACCGAGGACAGCTCGACCTTGGCCTTCTCGGCCGCCTCGAACAGGCGCTGCAGCGCCTGCGGGTCGGTGCGCAGGTCGATGCCGTTGTCCCGCTGGAACTCATCGGCCAGGTGGTCGACGATGCGCCGGTCGAAGTCGTCCCCGCCGAGGTGGGTGTCGCCCGCGGTGGCCCGGACCTCGACCACGCCGTCGCCGATGTCCAGGACGCTGACGTCGAAGGTGCCGCCGCCCAGGTCGAACACCAGCACGGTCTCGCTGCCCTTCCGGTCCAGGCCGTAGGCGAGCGCCGCGGCGGTCGGCTCGTTGATGATGCGCAGCACCTCCAGCCCGGCGATGCGGCCGGCGTCCCTGGTGGCCTGCCGCTGGGCGTCGTTGAAGTACGCCGGCACGGTGATGACGGCCTGGGTGACCCGCTCACCGAGGAACTTCGACGCGTCCTCGGCCAGCTTGCGGAGCACGAGCGCGGAGATCTCCTCGGGGGCGTACAGCCGTCCCTGAATCTTGAACCGCACCGCGTCGTCCGGGCCCGGCACCACGTCGAACGACACGGCGTTCAGCTCGCTGGTGACCTCGTCGTAGCGCCGCCCGATGAACCGCTTCGCCGAGTAGATCGTGCCCTTCGGGTTCAGGATGGCCTGCCGGCGGGCGAGCTGCCCCACCAGGCGGTCACCCTGGGGCGTGAACGCCACCACTGACGGGGTGGTCCGTGCCCCCTCCGCGTTGGGTATCACGGTCGGCTTGCCGTCCTCGGTCGCGGCGATCACGGAGTTGGTGGTGCCCAGGTCGATGCCGACTGCAACTGCCATCAGTGCCTCCTAGCCGACGGTGCTGGTTCCGCGGCGCTGGTTCCGCAGTGCTGGGTTCACGGTGCTGGTTTTGACGGTGCTGTTTCACGGTGCGCCCGGCACGGTCGCAGGCGTCCTCGTGCTCCACGCTCCGCGCCCGGGCACCGGCTCACATCCTTAATCCGGCTAGTCCTCGGGCCGCCGTGGACGGCTAGGCGGACCTATCCGAACGGGTGACGTGGCTGCGGTCCCGCGGACGGAACCTGATGGCGGCGTAGACCCGGCCGCGACGAGGTGAGCCGATGAGGACCGACGCCCAGCGCAAGGTCGACGTGATCGAGGAGCTGCGGTGGGACCCGCAGATCAGCGACGCTGACGCCATCGGGGTGGGAGTCAAGGGCAGCGCGGTGGTCCTTTCTGGCCACGTGCCGAGCTACGCGGAGAAGTTGGCCGCCGCCCAGGCGGCGGAGCGCGTGAGCGGCGCCAAGGCCGTCGCCGGCGACCTGAAGGTGGAGCTGCCCGGGGCGTCCCGGGACGACGTGGACATCACCGAGGCCATCGCGCACGTCCTGGAGTGGAACGTGCAGGTGCCTGAGGACCGGGTGCACGCCACCGTGGAACACGGCTGGGTCACGCTCGAGGCGGCGACGTCGATCACGACTACCAGCGCCGCGAGGTGGAGCGGATGGCCCGCCACGTCCGCGGCGTGACCGGGCTGGCTGCGCGACGGCCCGTGCGGCGGCACTGATCTGGGTGGTCTGGCGCCTGCGGAAGACCGGCATGTTCATCTACCGGCCTCGCTGCCGGGGCCGCCGGCGCCAGGGACATCCCCCGATTGGCTAGCAGGGCCGGCTAGTGCCGGCGAGCCGGGCTCCGCCAGCGGCGAAGAACTAACGACTTTGACGATGTGCGGCCGGTCGTGACCGCAGAGCCTGGGCATACCTGCCGCACCGGCGAAAGGCAACCATGTCGGCTCCCACCGATCCGCACGTGACCCTGATCCGCCCGGTTTCCCCGCGGACACCGGAGGGCTGCGAGGAGTGCCTGCGCCTGGGGTCGGCGTGGGTGCACCTGCGCCTGTGCCTGACCTGCGGACACGTCGGGTGCTGCGACTCGTCCCCGCTGCGGCACGCTCGCGGGCACGCCTACGGGACCGGCCACCCGATCGTGCAGTCCTTCGAGCCGGGCGAGAACTGGCGCTGGTGCTATGTCGACGAAACCTACGTCTGATCGCGGCGCCGGGCTGCGCGACCCGGGACCCCGGCCGCCGGCCATCTCCGGGCCAGGCCAGCCGGTGGCGGAGACCCCCGACCTGAACGGGGCGTACCCGCGGCTGAGCGACGCCCAGATCGCGGCGCTCAGCTCACTGGGCCAGCGCCGTCCGTCGCGGCCGGACGAGATCCTGTTCGCCGAGGGCGACCGGAACTGCGACTTCTTCGTGGTCCTGGACGGGCTGGTGGCGGTGGTGGAAGCCCGCGGGACACCGGAGGAACGCGTCATCAGCGTGCACGGCCCGGGCCGCTTCCTCGGCGAGCTAAGCCTGCTGACCGGCGAAGCGTCCTACTACTCGGCCGTGCCGGTCGAGCCGGGCGAGGTGCTGGTGGTACCCGCCGGCCGGCTCGGCGAACTCGTCGCCCATGATCCAGCCTTCGGTGACCTGATCCTGCGAGCCTGCCTCATCCGGCGCTCCATCCTCATCGGGCTCGGCGCCGGCCTGCGGATCATCGGCTCCCGGTACTCGCCGGACATCCGGCGGCTGCGGGATTTCGCGGCCCGCAACCGGATTCCGGCCCGGTGGCTGGACCTGGAGGCGGATCCGGCGGCCGAGACACTGATCCAGCAGCTGGGCGTGAGGCCGGAAGACACCCCGATCGTGCTGCTGGGCGGGCGGCTGCTCCGCAACCCCAGCAACCCCGAGCTGGCCGCCGCGATCGGGCTGCCGGCCCCGGGGCCGCCCGGCGCCAGCTGCGACCTGCTCGTCGTTGGATCGGGACCGGCGGGGCTGTCCGCCGCCGTGTACGGGGCTTCGGAAGGCCTGCAGACCCTGGTCCTCGACGGGACCGCCGCCGGGGGCCAGGCCGGGACCACCTCCCGGATCGAGAACTACCTGGGGTTCCCCTCGGGCATCTCCGGCGCCGAACTGGCCGAGCGCGCGATGCTCCAGGCCCGGAAGTTCGGGGCCCACTTCGCCGTGCCTGCCGAGGCCACCTCGATCCGGGCGGACGGCGGGTCGTACACGGTCCAGCTCGACGACGGCACCTCGGTCACGGCCACCTCGGTAGTGCTCGCGACCGGGGCCAGGTACCGCCGCCTGCCAATCCCGCGGCTGGAGCACTTCGAGCAGACAAGCGTGTACTACGCGGCGTCCCAGGCGGAGGCGTTGTTCTGCTCCGGTGACCCGGTGGCGATCGTCGGGGGCGGCAACTCGGCCGGGCAGGCCGCGGTCTTCCTGTCCCAGCACGCCGAACGGGTCACGCTCGCCGTGCGCGAGCATGACCTGGGCGAGCACATGTCGCGGTACCTGATCGACCAGGTCAGGCGGATCCCGAACGTGCGGATCCTGCTCGGCACCGAGGTGCGCGAACTGCTCGGCGACCAGGCGCTGGAAGCGATCACGGTCGAGGATCGCGAGACCGGCCAGCGGCGCACGGTCCCCACACGGGCCCTGTTCATCTTCATCGGCATGGCCCCATGCACCGGCTGGCTCGGTGATCTCGTTGACCTTGACGAGCACGGCTTCGTCCGGACCGGGCCGGACACCTCACCAGCCGGCGGCGCGGCGGACGGGCCCGGCTGGCCGCGCTCGGTGCTGGAGACGAGCCGGCCAGGCATCTACGCGGTGGGTGACGTCCGCAGCGGCTCGGCCAAGCGGGTCGCCGCGGCAGTCGGCGAGGGGGCGATGGCCATCCGGCTGGCCTTCGAACGAGTACGGCCGGCCTAGCCGGCGCGGATCACGGAGAGGCAGCGGCGATGGCAGTGGTGGGCTTCACCAAGTTCGAGCGGCTGTTCCGGGTCGCGGGCAGCGTGGACGTGGACCGGGATGACATCCGGCGCTACCTGGAATTCGTCAACGATGCGCTCTACGACATGCTGATCATGGCCCAGGCCACGGCGAAAGCGAACGTCCGCGACGTCATCGACCCGTGGGACCTGCCGCTCACCAAGGGCCTGCAGGACAGCATGCACGCCTTCGAGCGGATGGATGAGGACATTGAGGTCGGGCCCATCCTGGAGGATCTCGCCGCCCGTCCTCCTCTCGATGTGTTGCTGGACGACGACACGCAGGCGCGGCTCCCCCTGATCTTCGGTGGCATCAGCGTCGCGCTGGCCAGGATGTTCCGGCTCATCGATCCCGAGCTGAAGCTGGTGCACGCCGAGGAATGGGACCGCGCGTTCCAGCTCTTCCGGGTGCTGGTCTGACGTGATCACCGCCGAGACGGTCAGCAGCATCCGCACCTTCGACGGCGGGGGTCTGCCGGTGGCGTCCCTGTACGCGCGGGTCGACCCTGGTCCCGACGGCCAGCGGGAAGTGCGCACCCGGGCCGAGCATCCGCGCAGCTGCGTGGCCGTGGTCGACCGGGCCAGCAACAAGATCGATGAATGGCCAAGCGGCACTACCGGCGCGTCGCGGAACGGCTGGGCGAGCTGCTGCAGACCGGTGACTACGACCTGCTGATCATCGGCGGCCACAGCTACGAGGTGCCGGACTTCGTGCAGCAACTGCCCCGCCCCGCGATGGGCGGGCTGGCCACGGTCGGCCTGGACGGGTGCCTGTGGGCCGGCACGATGGGAGCGATCCGGACCCTGCTCGTGCGGGACGGCACGGCCGCACCGGGCGTCGTGTGCGACCAGTCGCGCTGGCTGGCGCGGCCCGGACAGGTCTGCCCACTGTGCGGGAACCCCACCCGGCCCGCCCCGGACGTGATCGACGAGCTCGCGCAGGTCGTCATCAACGAAGGCGGAGCGATCCGCCACATCAACTCAGGGGGCGCCAGGCTCGTGGACCACGACATCGGCGCCGACCTGCGCTTCCCGCTGCCCGAACCGCCTGCCGACGGCGCCGGCGACGGCCGGTGAGCTCACCGCCGAGTCCCTGGAAAGAGCATCCTATCGATGCCCGTGCTAAGGATGGCGCGCTAGTTACCCCACCGCGGTCCCGGTGGGCATCCCTCAGCTCCACCGGGACCGCTGCGGGTGAGGCTGCGGTTAACCGCTGATCTCGACGTGACGCGGCTTGGCGGCCTCGGACTTGGGCACCCTCACGGTGAGGATCCCGTCGGAGAGGCTGGCGCTGACCCCCTGCGGGTCGATGTCGGCGGGCAGAGTGGTGCGGAACTCGAAGCACCCGGTGCGGTGGGCCCGGCGGCGGCGCCGCCTGCCCTCCTCCTCCTCCTCCTGCGGCTCAGCGATCTCGCCGGTGATGACGAGCTCGCGGTCGTTGACGTCGACGTTGACCTGATCCTTGTTCACGCCGGGCAGTTCGACCTCGACCAGGTAGGCGTCGTCGGTTTCGCTGATGTCGGCCAGGGGCGTCCAGGCTGCAGCTAGGGCCGGCGTGAAGGCCAGGTCCCCGAACGCCAAGCTCATCAGCTGCCTCATGCGGTCGTAGATGTCTTCGAACTCACGGGACGGGTTGACCAGGGTGATATTGCGCGCACTCCGGCGGGCCGGAAGCTGTGCCATCGCGGAGCCTCCTGTGATTCGGGTCAGTGGGCTTGGAGCACCTGCCTCGATGATCGATGCTGTCCGGGCACAGCCAGCGGCGTATCCCCCGACCGGCTAGTGGTGTGCGCACCAGGCCGGGGATGGCGTGCGCACCGGGCCCGAGTCGGCGGGCACTGGACTGCCGGGACTACCCACCTTGACGAAGTGCCAGAAGGGCCGGATGGCCAGGATGCGTCTAATGCCATAGAGATCCCAGCCATATCGCCGTCGGGCGGGAGGGCAGAGGAGGCACACCATGACCATCTCGCCCCCATCGAGCATGGGCGCCGGCCCGGCCGCGCTGACTGACGGGGAACTGCAGAACTTCGTGGCCAGTCCCCTGGCGGGGTGTGCGGGCACGACTCTCGATCCAGACGAGTGGTTTCCCCTCGCCGCCAAGCCTGCGCGGGCACGCGCTGAGGCGGCCCGGGCGCTGGCCGTATGCGCCGCCTGCCCGGTGCGGGCCGAGTGCCTGGAATTGTCGCTGCGCACCTGGAGCGGCGCAGGCCAGCATGGCATCTGGGGCGGCCTGGTCGAAGCCGACCGTAATTCGCTGCGCCAGGAATGGCTGCGCGGCGCCCCGGTGACGGCGCTGCTTCCCCACCCAGCCCAGGCCGCTGGCAGGACCGAGCGCGCCGGCCTGCCCGGTCCGCCGAAATTTAGCGTGGATTCATGATCGGGAGGAGCGCGTAAATGGCGGGGCCGACAGAATGGCCTGCCCGATTCATCTCGGGGAGATAAACGTCGGTAGCGTCATCAGCGCTCACCCGTGGGTCAGCATATTACCCGGCCTTTGCAAAAAAGAACCCGGATCAGGTGAAGGACGGGATGCAGCGAGCCTCACCAGGCCCCCGCCGATGCCTTGCTGTGGCCACGGCCTGCCCATGATGCGGACCTTCATGGATGACGTGGCGCTCAGGCCCAGCGCCGGCGGCACCACGGTGCGGATGAGCTGGATTATCCGCTCGGTTCTACCCGATCTGACGAATTGAATCGCCCACCGCGGCGGAGAAACTTGACCCATGTTGCATGTCCGGCACAACCTGATCACCGCGGACCCGTCGCGGCTCAGCGACTCGGTCAAGTTCATCGAGAACGAGGTCCGCCCGAACGTCGAGAACCAGCCCGGCAACCTCGGCCTCGCCCTGCAGCTGAACCCGGAGCTCGGGGTGGCCATCCTCGAATCGTTCTGGGCATCGGGTGACGCACTGCGGGTCAGCGAGCGCGTGGTGGCACCCAGCCGCGCCGCGGCGGTCCGGCGCGCCAGCGGCACGGTCACCGTCGAGCGCTACGCCGTACCAGTGTTCGAGCTGGAGGCCCCGCTGCGCAGCGGCGAGGGCGTCCGGGTCACGCGGATAGATGTCGCACCGTCGGCGGTCGAGGACACGATCGAGGTGATCGGTGACACCGCCGTCCCCCGGCTGGCCGACATCGAGGGTTTCTGCAGCGCGCTGTTCTTCATCGACCGGACCGCGGGGCACTCCATCATCGAGACGGTGTGGCGGGATCCGCAGGCGCTGGCCCGCAGCCGCAGCGCCGCCGCAGCCATCCGGGTGGCCACGGTGCTGGCCACGAACGGCGTGATCCGCGCGGTGGAGGAGTATCAGATGGTATTCAGCTCAGCACGGAAATTCTGACCAGCTCACGCCCAGCCGGGGGTGCCGAACTTGTCTCGGACCGGCAGCGGACGTTCCGCGCGGTGAGGCTGCTGCTGGCCGACGGGCCAGATGGACACCCGGGGGCAACTGGCTACGCTGGGCGCCTAGCAGACGCTGCCCGGGCTGGTTCCGCCTGGGCACATAATAGTCCTTGATCATTCGCCGCCTCCTGGCCACCGTCATCGGCAAGGGCGTCGTGGGAGGAGGGCACGGTCGAGACTTCCGCGGCGGGCTTTCCCGCCACGTCGCAGCAGCCGGTCCTGGTCGTCGGCCTGCCTGCAGCACCAGGGCCTGCCTCAGAATTGACGGAGAGCCTGGTGCCGGAAATCGCTGACCGGCTGTCCGCGGAACTGCCCGGAGTCCGGTGGAAAGTGGAATTCGTCTCCGACCGGCTGGCCGAACCGCCCACCGACCTCAGCGCTCTGATCTCCGCAGGGCGCCGGATGCTTCTCGACCGCGGCTGGCACCTGGCGGTGTGCATAACCGACCTCCCCCTGCAGACCGCCCGGCGACCGGTTATCGCTCACGTCAGCGCTACCCACTCGGTCGGCGTGCTGTCCATGCCCGCGCTCGGGCCGGTCACGGTGCACAGGCGCGCGGCCGAGACGGCGGTACGCGTGGTCAGGCACATGCTCGGCGATCTTGCGCCGGCCGCGGAACCCGCCGGGCACCGGCGCCCGATGGGTCCTCGCCCGGCCCGGCGCCTGCTCGAACTGGGCAATCGCGTCGAGCACAGCGAGAACGACCTGGGACTTGCCGCGCGGGTCGTCACCGGCAACATATGGCTGCTGCTGGGCATGCTGCGCGCCAACCGCCCATGGCGGCTCGCCCTGCGGTTGGTACGAGTGCTGGCCGCGGCGTTCGCGGCTGGCGTGTTCGCGCTGGTGACCAGCGACATCTGGCGGCTCGCCGACCAACTCGGGGCGCTGCGGCTCACCATCATCTGTCTCGGCTCAGTCGCTGGCATCACCGTGACGATCATGATCGCGACCGGGCTGTGGGAGCGAAGCCCGCATCCGGCCGCTCGCGAGCAGGTCATCTTGTTCAACATCGTCACAGCCGCCACGGTCGGCATCGGCGTGAGCGCACTGTACCTCGCCCTTTTCGCCGCCATGCTGGTGGCCGCTCTGCTGCTCGTGCCCGCAGACCTTCTCAGCGCCCAACTCGGCCACCCCGCCGGCGTGGATGATCAGATTAAGCTCGCCTGGCTCGCCGCCTCGATCGCGACGCTGGGCGGTGCGCTCGGCGCTGCCGTGGAGTCCCGCGAGTCGGTGCGCGAGGCCGCATACACCTACCAGCCGGATACGGAGCTCACCGCCACCGACGACCCGCCCGGGCCAGGAGACAGCCAGGACAGGGCGCAGAAGTAAGTTCACTGCTGTGCGGACGGGACACCTGCCACTCCGCGCAGGTCCGCGCCGGGCCGAACTGCCGGGCGTAGTACCGCAGCCGCTTCTCCGGCAGGCCCGCCTCCAGCGGATACCCGCGGGGTTCCAGAACTCGGCCACTGGCCCTGACCTGGGCTCCTATGCGGCCCGCTCGTACTCGTTGATGAGGCGCCGAGGACGGACCAACGCTGGATCCGCTCCTCGGAGAGGTCAGCGGCAGGGAGGGCGCCTGTGCGTGCCGAGAATACCGTCCACGGCTCTGACCAGCAAAGTTGCTCCCTGCGTCCGACCGTGATGACGTGATCGCCGAACGCTGGATCGGAGGATGCCGACGTGAGCTCCTGGACCGCACCCTCATCTGGAACCAGGCCCATCTGCGGCGGATCCTGGGCGAGTACGAGATCCCGCCACCATCGCCTGGCCACATGACGTGGACGAGGTTTCGTCACGCACAAGTGGTGGTGACCTACACCACGCTGCTCCGCGGGCTACCCCGAGCCGGCGGCTGCCCACAGCCCGGCCGGCCTGGGCTCAGCTGACTGCCGTCGGCTAAGCCGGCCACCGGCGGCGAGCCATTCTGCTCCGCGGCCAGGCTGGCCAACTGCACCCGGGAGGAGACGTCGAGCTTGCAGAACACCCGGCGCAGGTGAAACGCGATCGTGTGCACGCTGAGGAACAGGTGGCTCGCTATCTGGCGATTGCTGAGCCCCTGAGCCGCCAGGTCCACGATGCGCCGCTCGGTGTCCGTCAGGCTGGCCCAGCCGAAAGCGGGCCGGTCAGAGTAGCTCCAGTGCCGGGCCCGGACTCCCGTGGCCCGCAGCCGGGCCCGGACCCGGTCCATGCAGTCGGCAACTTCTAGTTTCTGGTAAAGGGCGTAGGCCTCCTGCAGCCGGTCCACAGCGGCAGCGCGGTTCCCCTGCTGGGCGCAGGCCATCCCGGCATCTTCGGTGGCCCAGGCCCGGCCGAGCAGGCTCGAGTATGTCGTGGCGGCCCAGTCCAGGGCGGCCGGATCCTCCTCGACCAGCCCGCGGACGTGCGCGCCTGCCGCCGCCATGTCACCGGCGCCGAGGCTATCGGCGACCAGCTTCTCCGCCGCCTCCGCCAGCTCCGCAGCCCTGGCCCGGTCATCAGCGGCCAGCGCCCCCCGGACCAGCAGGACCGCCGATTCCGGATCCGCGGCATCGCCACCGAACACGGCCAGCCGCAGGTGCTCCTCGAGTTGACGGACGTACGCATGAAGGTCTACTTCTGTGCGGGTCACGACACACCTCATTCCGCTGTGCTGTCTTGACCAGCATCGGCGGGAGGCAAGCGCAGCGCGCCGTCCCTCCTGGACCAACCTGCTGTCCTGAGAGGACAACCCCCGAGGGCACGGGCGGCCGCGGCGGTTCAGGCTTCGCGCAGGGCCTGCACGGTCCGCCAGGCGCGCGCCGCGACCTGCAGGTTGAACTGCGTGTCAGGAAGACCCAGATCGTGGCCGGACACCTCGCGGATGCGCCGGAGGCGGTACTTAAGCGTGCTGCGGTGCACCGACAGCGCCCGGGCGGTGGCGTCGTAGTTGCCACCGCAGTCCAGGTACTGGCTCAGGGTCATGACCAGCTGCGAGCCGTGGGTGGAGTCGTAGTCCATGAGCGTGCCGAGCCACTCGCGCACGAATCGCTCGAGCGACGCTGAGTTGTGCGCGGTGGCCAGCACCTGGTACACGCCGAGATCGTCGAACAAGGTGACGTGCTCACGCCCGCCGACGGCCCGCTGGATTCTCAGCGCCAGCTGCGCTTCCTGGTAGGAGTGCGGGAATTCCTCCATGCGGCTGCGGGAGCCGCCCACACCGATCCGGCAGTCGGCGCCGTGCAGTTCGCCGGCCATGACCGCCCAGAACTTCGCCCACGGCGCTTCTGCCGTGTCAGCCAGGACGACGACGTCGCGGAGCCGGGCCGCGAGCAGCGACCCCACCCACGCTTCCCGCGCGGCCCGGCGCACGGCACGGAACAGGGCATCGACATCGTCACCGCTCCGGCCCCCCTCGACCAGGACCACGCGGTGCGGACGGCCCAGGTCATAGCCGAGGGCCTGGGCCCGGCTGAGGGCCTGCGCCCCATCCGCGCCCTCGACCAGCTCGATGACCAGGTTGCTGCGCAGGCGGGTCTCGGCTTCGGCCACGGTCTGCAGGCGGGCCAGTTCCATGGCGAGCACCGTGGTGGCATGCTCGATCGCTACCCGCGCGGTCTCTACCGCCGTCCCGTCCGGATCGCGCAGGACGAGCGCTCCCATCGCGTTGCCGCCGAGCACGGCCACGGAGACGAGGCGCTCCCCGTCCCGGACCGGGGCGGCGGTCTTCAAGGCCCGCCGCAGCAGGCTGTCGCGGTGTTCCGGGGGGTCTTTCGGGTAGCGGGCGGGACGGCCGGGACCCGCCCACGCCCGCAGATTACCGAAGCGGTCCTCGATGGCCGCCGGGTAACCCGTCAGGTCGTAAACGGCCTGGGCGATCCCGTCCTGGCCCGCACCCGCCAGCGCCACCTGGGTCAGCCGGTCGTGGATCTCCATGGTGCGCTGGAGCGCGAGGTTGCTGGCCCGCAGCTTCTCCGCCTGTTCCCGCTCGCGGGCGTGCAGGCGCGCATTGGCCAGGGCCACCCCCGCCTGCTGGGCCAGGACCTGCAGGAGAAAGCGCTCGGTCTCGGCGGGCTCCTGGTCTGCCCCGACCACCAGGAAGCCAGCCGGGCCGCCGGGACTGGACAGGGAGTAGGCCCACGCCCACGGCACCCCTCGCAGCTCGAAGCGTGCCCCTTCCTGCGGGAGGACGCTTCGAGTCAGGGCCGGGCCGGAGAGTTCGTGCTGCGGCAGCCGGACTTCGGTCCACCGTCCGTCCAGCAGGATGCGCTCGGTCACGCAGTGGCCGAAGGACTCGACGGCGCTCGCCACCAGATGCAGGATCCCGGCTTCTTCGTTCTCCCGGGTCATGAGCATGGACAGCACGAGCAGGCTCCGCAGGGCGGAGAGTTGTTCCCGGACGGGATCATTGCCGCCCGGCCGGACGGCGTCGCCGCCGGTCCGGACGCGCGGCGACACGGACGTTAGCTCCGGTCGGCGACGAACTTATCGGGCGCCAGGTAGTACGGGTTGTCGTGGACCATGCCGTCCACGACCACCATGGGATGGGTCCGCAGGGCGTCCATCAGCACCTCGGCACCGAACCGCTCCAGGTCATACAGGCAGAGGATCACCTGCGGGTTCTTCGGGATAACCTCGTTGAGCATGGCCTCATAGCGGAAGAATTCCGCCCGGCCCGCGGGCTGGTCCAGGACAGACGGCATTTCTCCGGTGGCCCTGGTGAGGCTGAAGTTCCCGCCGCTCCGCGTGGCGGCGGCCTCGTCAGCCCAGTAATCAAGCATCTCCTGGGTGGAGAAATGGCCCGAGCGCAGGTAAGCCTCGGCCGGGGTGACCAACTCCAGTTGCCCGGTCGCGACCGACGGGCCCACGTCGATCTGGAGGGCGAGCCCGGCCAGGAGGTCGGACGGCATCCACGACTCCAGGATGGCCAGGCACTTGTCGTTGGCCCGGATGCCCTCGGCCAGGAACGGCAGGACGATCTCCTCCACCCCGGACAACCCGCGGAAGAAGATGCATAGGTGCGTGCCGGCGGGGACGGAAAGACCGAAGACGCCCAGGGCCATGGGTGCCGTCATGGATTCTCCTCGCAGCGGCAAGGCTGACGTGGATGCCGTCGTCGCCATAGGGGCGTTGCGCTACAGATCGCTAACCGGCCGAAATCCCTGCTCGGGACTTCGGGAACAGGTAGCGTCCTCCGCGCCTGTTCCATCGGGGCCCTGAGTCAGAGCCATTTCATCACGCGCCTCACATGCCGGGCGCGGGAGGCCGCTGGCCGACATATCTCTTGTCCCGACTCAATCTAGCCTCTCTTCCGGCAAAGCGTGAGAGGCGGCCGCCAGCGATCTGCGGCCCACGATCATAAAACGGGCAGTATTCGGCCAAGAAGCCGTAAAGTAACGAGGCACGTCAGGTCTCCAGCATCACCGGGACGCGGCCGGCCCTGGCTGCCCTGGCCAGCGCCTCGGAGTCGGCCGTCACCTGCCCGGCGTAGCTGCCCGCGAACCTGGCGATCGCCTGGTCGAAAGCGTCCTTGAACTGGCGGACGTAGCAGCCGTGGCCGCGATAGCTGGTCCAGCCCCAGGACTCCTGATATAGAGCCAGCTGCCTTGGTGATCGAGGCGGGCTGATCTGCGTTTACGGCGTGTCGCTCGTGTCCTGCTCGCCCGATTTGTGAGAAAATTTCTGCAAGACGATCGACCTAGCGGGATGGTGGATCATGGCTCGTATGCTCAGCCAGCTTCCTCTCCCGCTGCTGCCGACCGGGGCGGCGGAGATCGCCCCGGGGGTGGGCCTGCTGGCCGGCGAGGACGGCGGGCTGGTCGCAGTGCACGGGCTGGCCACCTTCGCGTGGGATGCCGGGGACGAGGCGGGCCGACGGCTGGCCGCGGTGCAGCTGGTCCGGCTGCGGGCCGCCTCGCAGGGCCAGGTGGCGGAGGCGTTCGGGGTGGATCCGGCCACCATCTGGCGGTGGGACCAGGCGGTGGCCGCGGGCGGGGTGGCCGGGCTGGTCCCGGCCCGCCGCGGGCCGAAGGGCGCGTCGAAGCTGACGCCCGCGCTGGCAGCCCGGATCGCGGAACTGGACGCTGATGGCCAGACGTTGCGGCAGATCGCGGCGGCGACCGGGGTGTCGACGTTCACCGTCCGCAGCGCGCTGGGCCGGGTCGGTCCGGGCGGCCAGGCCCCGGCCGCCAGCGGTGGCGCCGGCCAGGGCAGCGTGCCTGAGCAGCCGGACGGCGAGAGGGCGGCCGCAGGCGAGCCGCTGCCCGTGCTGCCGGACCCGGTGCGGCGGGACGGGGAGCGGGTGCTGGCCCGGTGGGGGCTGCTCGGCGAGGGCGCCGAGCCGGTCTTCGCGCCCGGTGCCCGGTACCCGCTGGCCGGGCTGCTGCTGGCGCTGCCCGCGCTGGAGGCAACCGGGCTGCTGCAGGCCGCCCGGCAGGTCTACGGCCAGCTCCGCGACGGCTACTACGGGCTGGCTGCCACGCTGCTGACCGTGGTGTTCTTGGCCCTGGCCGGCGAGCCCCGGGCCGAAGGCGCCACCAGGGTCCCGCCCGCGGCGCTGGGCCGGGTGCTGGGCCTGGACCGGGCACCGGAAGTCAAGACGATCCGCCGCAAGCTCGGCGAGCTCGCCGCGGCCGGCAAGGCCGCGGACCTGATCATGGCGCTGGCCCGCCGGCACGCCGCCGCCCGCCCCCAGGCGCTGGGGTTCCTCTATGTTGACGGGCACGCGCGCGCCTACTACGGCACCCGGGACGTGCAGAAGATGCACATCGCCAGGCTGAAGTTCCCCGCCCCGGCCACCGCGGAGACCTGGGTCACCAGCCAGCACGGCGACCCGGTGTTCATGGTCGTCGCCGGGCCGTCGGACTCGCTGGCCGGCGAGCTGCGCCGGCTGCTCCCGCAGCTGCGGCAGGTGGCGGGTGACGGGCGGCGTGTGACGGTGTGCTTTGACCGGGGCGGCTGGTCCCCGGCCCTGTTCGCCGACATCACCGAGGCGCAGTTCGACCTGCTGACCTGGCGGAAGGGCCCGGCCCCCGATGTCCAGGCGGACGAGTTCACCACCATCACCTGCGCCGATGACCGGGGCCGGGAGCACCACTACGACCTGGCCGACACCATGATCACCCTGACCATCAGCCAAGGGCCGCGCAAGGGGCAGACGGTCAGCCTGCGGCAGGTCACCCGCCGGGTCCCTGCCCGCGACGGCGGGACCCGGCAGATCCACGCGCTGACCTCCCGCACCGACCTGGCCGCCGGGGAAGTCTGCTGGCGGCTGACCTCACGGCGGCGGGAGGAGAACTACTTCCGCTACGCCCGCACCCACTTCGCGCTGGACGCCCTGGACTCCCACGCCGCCACGCCCGACGACCCAGGCCGGCTGGTCCCCAACCCGGCCAAGAAAGCCGCCGCCGCCGAGGTCCGCCACGCCGGGATCCTCGCCGCCGCAGCCCAGGCCCAGCGCGACGCCAGCCTGGCAGCCCTGCGCAACCCGCCGCCCGGCCAGCCCGTCACCATCACCAACCAGATGATCGGCGCCCTGGACGCCCCGGCCGAGGCCGCCTGGGCTGAACTCCGCGCCGCCCAGGACGCCGCGGCAGCCGTCTCCGCCCGCATCCGCCTCGGCGAGATCGCCCCGGACATGGTCCGGCTGGACACCGAGGTCAAGCAGATCACCCACGCCATCCGGATGGCCGCCTATAACGCCGAAACCGCCCTGGCCCGCGCCCTGGACGGCCACTACGCCCGCGCTGGCGACGAAGCCTGCGCCCTCATCCGCGAAGCCCTCACCGGCTCCGGCGACATCATCCCCGGCCACGGCGAACTGCTCATCCGCCTCGACCCGCTCACCGCCCCCCGGCGCACCCAGGCCCTGGCCGCCCTCTGCGGCCAGCTCACCCAGGCCCATGCCCGCTACCCGGGCACCGATCTCGCCCTGCGCTACCAGGTCAAACCCCACCCCGGCATTGCGTGAAATACCTCTCTATGTGGAGTCCTGATCCCCTGAATATCCCGGGCCCGCGATAACCTTGGGATTAGTCGCCTGCCTCAGACTCTCATGGCCATCCGGGGCCTGACGGTCAGGCGCGGCACCTTGGAGGTGCGGGCTATGCCCAGGCACTGGTGGCGTCGGGCAGCGCAGCCGAGTCCCGATGTGGCGCCGGTGCCGTCGCCGCACCTGGTCGCCTGGGCGCAAGTGGTGGATGTGTCGCGGCTATCGGACAGGACCGTCAGTCAGGCCGAAGACTATCTGCACGGGTACCGGCACATGACCGCGCCCTCCGCCGAGGAAGGTGCGATGCGCCTGATGGCCCTCGTTGCGACTCAGGTAAGCCCGCCACCGCCAATAGACCTCCAGCCGCTGGACGTCCTCGCGACGATCCTTGCGGTGCGCCGTAAGCAGCGTGGCGTGGGCTGATCGTCACCGTTTACAGTGAGCCTGCGTTGCCCCGGTCCCTTTCCGGTCGTCGTCGCCGCCGGATCACGTGATTTTGGCCCATTCGCCCTCGGATGGCTCCTGCTCGGCCCCCGTACGAGGTGATTACCCGGCTGTACCTGGTGCCTAGCCTGGGGCGGCACCGGCTCGACCGGCTCTCGGTGGCGACGGTGCAGTCCTGGCTGAATGGCCGCCTGGCGGCTGGGGACTCCACCCGAAGGTGCATGTGATGCGGAACGTCCTGGGCGCCGCGCTTACCCGCAAGGCCTGGCCCTCACCGCCTCCGGCGACATCTGCCCGGTAACGCGAACTGTTCATCCGGCTCCACCCGCTCACCGCGCCCCGCTGCACCCAGGCCCTGGCCGCGCTCTGCGACCAGCTCACCGCCGCCCGCGCCCGCTATCCCGGCACCGACCTCATCCTCCGCTACGAGGTCAAATCCCGCCTAAGCCCTGCATAAAAGACATCTCCTATGTCGGGAGTCCTGAGCCCAGGAACATGTCGCTGGCCGCCTGCATCAGCCACTGGCCCTGGCAGCGACTCCGCGTACACCCCGATCATCTTGTCGCCGTCGAACGCCTCGGGGTCGACATGGCCGATGAGCGGATCGTCGATGATCTTCAGCGTGCCGCCGCCTGCTGGGTCAGCTTGGGAAGGACCTGCAGGCTGGTGCGCTGGCGGATCTTGGCCACGCGAAGCTGGCGTTTGAGGTCCTTGGCGCAACCGACATCCCCGAAGCCCCTCTGGCGGCTGCTCAGCGCCGGTAAGCCAAGCCGGTGCGCAGGTCGGCCAGGGCGAACAGGTCGATGCCTGCTCCAAGGTGGCTTACCAGGAACCCGGCAAGTTCGCCTGGCTTGAGGTCGATAGCCATCAGCGCTTCGGCCGTCAGGGGCACGGCCTGGAGGCGGTACTCGCCGTTGGATGGGTCGGCGAACTCCGGGCCCGTGCGGTCCCCCGGATCAGCGGACCAGGAGTGCACGTGGGCCAGGTAGAAGTACTGGCGCTCCTCGCTGCGTTCGAGCACATACAGCAGGCTGTGCACATCGGCAGTAGCAGCGATCTCCTCACGCACCTCCCGGGCCAGCGCGGTTTCCAGGTCCTCCCCCGCCTCGACACCGCCGCCGGGCAGCACCCAGTACGGATATTGCCCAGGGCGTACCCGCTTGATGGTCAGAACATCATGATCTGGTGTGACCAGCAGAGCGCGAACGCGATCTCTCATGAAAGTCCCTCCACCGGGAATGGGCGGGTCTTCGGCCTTGTGATGCTCCGGCCTGTGCGCTGGTCAGGTCTTCAGCGCCGGCCGTGGTCGAGAGCGGCGACCTCGCGTACGGCCTCGGCGATGGCGCGGAAGTCCTTCTTGAGGATCGCACCGTGGTTGCTGGCGACCTTCACGCTGATTGTGATGTTCGGGTTGCGGGCGGTCACCGCGTCGAGGCTGGCGCGTATCCGTTCCTGCTCATCGCCGCGGCTTCCGAGGGACGTCCCCGAAGCGACCACATAGCGCACCGGGACGGTGATGCTGTCCAGCACGGGGCCCAGCTCGCGCTCGCGGGAGAGCCTGCCGAGCTCGATGTTGCTGTCGGCCTGCTGTCCGGCGGTCATCCGCGGGGTCAGGCCCGTCGGGCGCAGCAGCGGGGTGAACCAGCTCATCCGCCGGAACAGCTTCCGGATCCGCTGCTCCATGGCCTCGTCGAGCCAGTCGTAGGGGTACGCGCCGTCAACCAGGACCGCGCCCAGGGCACGCTCCGGATTCCGGCTGGCCCAGTGCGCCGCGACGACCGCGCCGTAGGACCAGCCGACCAGCAGCGCCCGGTCCACGCCCCTGGCCGCCAGAACGGCATCGACATCCCGGACGGCGGCCGCGAAGGAGTAGTCCGCCGAACTCCTCGATTTGCCGCGGGCCCGCTCGTCGTAGGTGATGTGCCGCCACCCCGTCCCCAGTTCGGCGATGACCCGCCGCCAGTACCCCTGGGTGGCGAACTGGCCGTTGAGGTAGACCACGGGGATGCCGGGACCGCCGGTGTCGGTGACGGCCAGGGCCGTATCGTCAACCGGCACCATGCCGGCCCACGTCGAATTGGTCGAGGGCGTGCTGTTCTTCATGATGTGTTCCACCTGGTCGTGTTAGGCGTCTTGGACGGCTTCTCCGGGCCCCGCACGTGGATCGCAGGTCCCTTGGGACGGCCGGCCGGGTCGCCGGGGATGACCGAAAGGGTCTCGATCGCGGTCGGCCCGGCCGGGCCGTCGTGGTTCTGCTCTTTCAGAGGCTGCGGGCGGTGATGTCTCCCTGGGAGGTGGTGGCCCGGATGTCGAGTTCAGCGGTGCCATCGTTCTTGAGCGCGTTGCTGATGCGGCCGTGGCTGGTGCCGGCGTCCAGGGCGGCCGAGACGCCGGGGGCGGCGCCGACCGTGATGTCCCCGGACTGTGTGCGGAGCACGACCGTGCCGCGCACGGCCTCGGTGATCCGGATGTCGCCCCTTGCGGTGCTGATCTGCGCGGGGCCATTGAGCCGGCCGACCTCGACGTCGCCGTCGACCGCAGAGAGGCGGACGCTCGCGGCCTCATCGATCTTGATCTGGCGGTACGCGCCGTCGAAGGCGACGTCGCCGAGGCGTCCGACGCCGCGGAGCTCGGCGCTGGCGGCCTTGGCCTCGATGCGGGAGCCGGCGGGCAGCTGCACGGTGACCTCCAGGGATCCGGAGGGGCCGAAGGGCTGGTTGCTGGGGGCCGAGGCCGTGATACGCAGGACGCCGTCGGCGTAGGTGACGGTGGTCTGCTCAGCGGCCCTGGTGTCGCGGCTCTTGGAGGGGCTGGCGGGCCGGACCTCGACGGTGGTGTCGGCGCGGTCGGCGGCGATGAACTGGATGCGCCCGGCGGGGATGTCCAGGACGGCGGTGATCGGGGTGGGGGTGTCGAACTTCTGCATCGTGCTCTCCGGTACTGGTTGTTGTTTCTAACACCTGAAACGCTACGTCGCCTTCTAGAATTCCGCAACATAATCGTTGCGTAAAAAAAATATTCTCGCAGCTCAGAGCTATGAAATCGTTGCAATGGTCTTGAACGCAACGCAACGGAGACTCCTCTGAGCATTGCAATGGATGAGAAGTGAACGCTATGGTGGGGATCAGGGACCGCCACGAAGGATCACCAGGGAGATCGCGATGCCGGGAGGCAGGCTCACCCAGCAGGAACGCCAGCAGATCGCGCTGGGGCTGGCCGACAGCCTCCCCTACGCCGAGATCGCCCGGCGTCTCGACCGCCCCACCTCGACGATCACGCGTGAGGTGATGCGCAACGACGGCCCGACCGCCTACCGCGCCGACCTGGCCCACCGCGCCACCGAACGCCGCGCCCACCGGCGCAAGAGCACCCCGCCCCGGGCGCAGGGGGGGCCGGCGCAGGGCCGCGGGCGCGACGACGAGGCCGTGCGCGAGTACGAGGAGGCGTTCACCACCCTCCTGATGCGACAGGGCCTGCCCAAGATGACGGCCCGGGTGCTGACCTGCCTGTTTACCGCCGACGCGGGCAGCCTCACGGCGTCCGAACTCGTCCAGCACCTCCAGGTCAGCCCGGCGTCCGTCTCCAAGGCGATCGCGTTCCTCGAAGACCTGGGCCTCATCCGCCGGGAACGCGACGAGCGCCGCCGCGAGCGCTACTTCGTCGACGACGATGTCTGGTACCAGTCGACGATCGCCAGCGCCCGCGGCATCGCCCAGGTCGCCGAGACCGCACGGCAGGGCGTCGGCATCCTCGGCCGCGACAGCCCGGCCGCCGCCCGCCTGGAGAACATCGCCCGCTTCAGCGACTTCATCAGCGAGAGCATCCTCCGCGCCGCGGAGCAGGTCCGCGAGGTCCTCTATACGAAACCCGAGACGACGCGAGGTGACACCACCACGCCAGGTTCGGATCGCGGATAGGCGGCCGTCAGATGGCCTTCGTCAGCTTGGCCGCAACATCACGCCGCAGGCGGTGGCAGCCCGCATCCGCTCTTTGCCCAGCCCGTTCAGCGTGACAGTTGCCCTGCAGATCTGGGTCTTGCGGCGCGGCCGGGATCTCGCTTAGGTGACAGCTACCCCGGGCGCGCGCCCCCCGCCCGCCCGCATGACATTCGTCCTGCGCACCTGCCGGCGAGCGGGCGCCTGGTGGCTAAGGTTTGTGGTGGCGAATCGGATGCGTGAGGAATCGGCCAATGTCAAGCACCCCAAAGGTTCAGACTCACTACCTGCTGCAATGGGCCAAAGATGGCGGCCTGCTCGCCATTACGGGTACAGGCATCGTTCTCTATATATTCTTGTCTATTCCGGCGGTGATATTCTACGGGCGCCTGGGAGTTTCTGCTGGAGATGTTGGACTCACTTATTCGGGGTTGCTGAGCGGATCAACTCTTGAGATAGCGGGCGGCTTGATAATTCTCACCGGCATCATTCTCGTATTCGCATTCTACGCAGGAACAGTCACCCTGTTCCTGCGCTTTGCGCTTCCCTATGCTAGGTACAAGAGAAGAGAACGGAAAGCGGGCGGCTGGAAGTCCGGCGTGGAGCTGACCGACGAGAAGTTCGAAGAACGCATGGCGGTATATCAGTCCTTTCTAACTCGCTTTCCGGAAGTAGTTAACATGGGCGATCCGAGCAGCCGGATGACAGTTGAGGAAGTGATCAATCACGATCGCCGGGTGAGAACCCTGAGACGGCTAGGCGTGCTCGATGAGCAGCAAGACGCAGAATTGAATGCATTGAAAGAACAAGCTGCCGCGCTACGGCGAGGGCGGGCAAAGATGTCGCCATTCGGGTGGCCGGCAGCTGTAACCAGGAACTGGCTGAACCGCAGCGGGCGGTTTGTCGCCGCCTCATTTCTGATCCTCGTCATCGTCGTTCTGCTTCCGGTCACTGCCTACGTGCAGGCAGGCGATGTCCTCCACGGACGGCTATATACGGCCAGCAGCGCAGGAATCTTCGATTACCGCGCCAGCCTGGTCAGGGTCGCTCCGGCATCGGCGGACCCACCGCAGTCAGTTAGCTCACTCGAAGGGCGGACATTTTTCCTGCTTGGCCAGAATGCGCAAGATGTGATCCTGTATTCTCGGGCTACGCGCTCGACGATAAGAATTCCCAGCGACAGTGTGATTATCACCACCGTCCAGAAATGACAGCATATCGTCGCCGTATCCGGCGCCGGGCAGCACGTGCCGGGAACGCCGGCGACTCGCATGTGGCTCGTCGTCCGGCGTTCCGGCGTTCGCTGGCCTGGCGTCCTATGAAGCGGCGCGTGCCGCCTCCTCGATTACGTTCGTGACCTCACCCGGGTGGGAGATCAGTGAGAGGTGGGAGGCGTTGATCGTCGTTATCGTGGCGTGCGCGCGGTGGGCCATGAACTCCTGCGCCGCCGGGGGGATCGCGTGGTCGGCCGTTCCGATCACGGCCCAGCTGGGGATGCTGGCCCAGGCTGGCGGCCCTGACACCTCGGTCAGCGCGCTGGCCGCGATCGGCCGCTGGGTGGCGGCGAGCTCGGCAGCCTGGCTGGCCGGCAGGTCGTTGGCGAGGATGCTGCGGAACAGCGAGGGCTTGATGTACGCGTCGGTGATGCCGCCGGGGGACGCGACGAAGTTCAGGGCGGCCGGCGTGATCTGGCTGCCCGGGAACTGCGCGGTGAGGCTGTTGATGGTGTCGCCCTGGGCGGGGATGTAGGCGTCAACGTAGACGAGGGCCTTGACGTTCGTGTCGCCCGTGGCCGCGTTGGTGGTGACGAAGCCGCCGTAGGAGTGGCCGACCAGCACGACCGGCCCGGTCACGGCCGCGAGGTAACTGGCCAGGTAGGCCGAATCGCTGGCGGGCCCGCGCAGCGGGTTCGGGGGGACATCGACGGTGTACCCGTCTTTCTGCAGCCGCGTGACGACGCCGCTCCAGCTTGACCCGTCAGCCCAGGCGCCGTGCTCCAGCACGATGGTCGGCTTGACCGCCGACTGCGCGTCCGCGTGGCTGCCCGTCGAGGCGGCAGCGACCGCGCTGGGGATGGCGGCCAGGCCGGCGACGGCCAGGCCGATCAGCGCGAACCGCGCCTTCCGTGTTCTGGACTTCCGTGGCGTGCGCATGAGAGTGCCCTTTCGTTGGGAGAGTTGTCACAGGCCCTGGCTGGCGAGCCAGGACAGGGTGAAGTCGGCGACGTCGCGCCATCCGTGATCGAGGACGAGCGAGTGGCCGCGGTCAGGGAACGCGTGATATCCGGTGACCGCACCTGAGCCGGAGTAGAGCTTGTAGGCGGCCCGGGCCACCACCTCCGGCACGGTGTGATCCTTGCCGCCGCCGACGATCAGCAGGGGCCCGCGGTCCTGCTTCCTGGTGTTGACTGCAGCCGGGGATGACTTCGTGAAGTTTGCGGCCGAGGCCTCGAACAGCGGCTTGCCCGGCCCGGGGATCGCCCATTTGTCGAACAGCTCGCCGGATTCGGTCTCGGTGACCGCGTTGCCGAAGCCGTAGCGGAACTGCTTTTTCGTGAGCGCAACCGCCCGCTTCTTGTTGCCGGGCCTGGACAGCACCGGCAACCCCGACCGGATCTGGGCGAACGGCAGCGGCCTGACCCCCTTGATCTGGCCGGGGTCGATCGCGATCCCCGCTACGGCCGCGCCCCCGGACAGCAGCTTTTGCGCGACGAGGCCGCCGAACGAATGACCGATCACGATCGGCCTGGCCGGCAAGCGGCTGATGATGTCGAGATAGCCGCCGGTGATGTCGTCGATGCCCTTGCCCGCGACGGCGGCCGCGTTCTTCCGTGTCTGCTCCACACTGGCCGAGTCGCCGGGCCAGCCGGGCGCTATCGCGTCGTAGCCGGCCGAGCGGTACAGGTTGACCCACGGCTGCCAGGCGTCGGAATGGATCCACAGGCCGTGGATGAAGACCACGGGGATGGGCGGTGCAGTCATGTGCTCCTCCAGGCGTTGCCAGCCATGCCCGGGCCGTGGTGTTGCGGTAGATCCCGGCAGCACTCGTTGTTCTCCGGCCCGGCGGTGACATGGGGCATGCGGCCAAGCGTGCAGCGTGGGGGGCACGCGGCGCATGACTCGATCAAGTGATTCACCGCGGCCCGGACTCGCCGCGCCGGGGATGGCCGGGATAAGTGATGCGCCGCACCGCGGCGGGCGCCCAGACTGGCACTCACCGCGCAACGACGGGGACGAGACATGAAGTTCGCAACTACATGGGTAACTCCGCCGCCTGGCGCACGCCGGCCAGGCGCGCCAGCTCCACCCGGGACCGGATGCCGAGCTTCGCGAATACGTGGCGCAGGTGCGAGTTCACCGTGTGCGCAGAGATGTACAGCCGCTGGGCGACCTGACGGTCGGTCGCGCCGCGGATAACCAGCCGGACGACCGCGAGCTCAGACGCGGTCAGCTCGGGCCAGTGCGCCGCGGCCGGGTCAGGGCGGCCGCCGGCCCGCTGCGCGCCGTAGTCGCGGAGCAGGCGGCGGACACGTGCCGCGTCTCGCTCGGCGCCCGCGGCGGACTGCAGCCTGAGCGCCTCGTCCAGGTAGCCGACCGCCTCGTCCTTCGCCCGTTCCGGGAGCAGCCGGCCGGCATCCTCAAACGCCGCCGCGCGGACCAGCGGCCGGGGGTCGCCCCGGTACGCCTGGACAGCGGCCAGGGCCCGCCCGGGATCCTTGTCCACGAGCGCGCGCGCATGCAGCGCGGCGGCGCGCAGCCCGGGAAAGCCCGGATTCGCGTCCGCGCCGTTCTCCAGCCTGGCGGTGACGGAGGCGGCGTCCGGCCGCTGGCCTGCCGCCAGCAGCAGCCGGACCAGTTCCGCCGCGTCGCAATGGCCGACCGGGCTGCAGGCGTGCACGTACCCGGGCGCGAGGACACCGAGCAGGTCCGGGCCGATAGGACCGCCGTCCAGGCGGGCAGTGAGCCACGCGCCGAGGCGCCTGGTGGTCGCGCAGCCGCTGCCCGTGCCGTAAAGCAGCGCCGCATTCCGGCGCGCGGTCTGCAGCGCGGCGGGGTCGCCGGTGCGCAGCGCGATGTCACCGAGAACGTAACTGGCGAGGTTGTTGAGGTAGCCGGAACTCCCGTCGCCCATCTCGTCGGACATGTCCAGGATCGCCTCGGCTTCGGCGCGGGCGTCGGCAAGCTGCCCGGCGGCCAGCCGTGCGCGGCACCTCAGCATGGACCAGACCCGGATGTTCCTGCCGACGTTCTCAGCCTCACGGGTACCGGCCTCGATGATCGCGTGCGCCTCCTCCAGCCGCAACTCCGAAATCAGCAGCAGCGACTTCCACGTCTCCGGCAGCCACATCCGCAGATCCTTCGCCTCGTGCTGGCGCCTGGCCGCCTCGCCGGCCAGGGTGATGGCTCCCCGCCAGTCGCCCTGGGCGAAGGCGAGCAGGGCGCGCGGCACGAACGTGACGATCTCGGCAGCGGGGTCGGCGCTCGCTGCCGCCTCCGCGATCGCGTGCGCCACTGGCCCGGCCGCCGCGTCCGCCTCGCCGCTGATGTCCAGGCCGCAGGCCAGCAGCGACAGCAGCTGGACGCGCAGCGACGGCGGGACGCCGGGCAGCCGCAGGGCCGCCTGGCACTGCTCGGCGACCGCTGCCGGGGCATACTGGGCCATCAGCATGCCTATGCCCAGCCGCGCCTGCGCCTCGGCAGCGGGATCGCCCAGGTCGCTCTCTGACGCGGTCAGGAGCTTGGCCGCCTCGGCGGCCTTGCCGGCCTGCACGAGCAGGTCGATGGACTCGACGACTGCCTCGCCGCGCCCGGGCCCGCCGTGCGGCATAAGGTCCAGGGCACGGCGCGACAGGGGGGCTGCCACCGCCGGGGACGCCTGCCCGATCTGCGCTGCGGCCCGCCGCAGCAGGCTCGCTGAGGCTCCGTCGCCGGGTTCGGCGACATCCATGACCAGCTGCGCGACGTCGGCGGCCGAGGCCCCGTGCTGGAGCATCACGTCGACTGCGGTGCGGCGCATGCTCCGCCGCACCGCTTTGGGCAGGCTGGCATCGACGGCCTCGCGCACCAGATCATGCCGGAACCCGAGACGCTCCCCCTCCTCGGTCAGGAGCCCCGCGGCGATCGCCTCCCTGATCTCGCCCCGCAGGTCCAGCGGCGGCTGGCCGAGCAGCCCGGCCAGCTCATCCAGCGAGAAGCTGTGCCCGAGCACCGAGGCCATCTCCACGGCGTCCCTGGCAGGCACGGTCAGCCGGGCGAGCTGGCCGGCCACCGAGTTGACGAGCCGGCGCGGCAGGCGCGCGCCCGCGGCCAGCCTGGCCGTGCTGCCGTCGACGGTCACGAGGTTTTCGGTGTGCAGCCCGCGCAGCAGCTCGGTGAGCAGGAACGGCTGCCCGCCTGCCCGGCTGAGTATCTCCCGCAGCGCCTGATCGGGCTCGCCGCCGAGCACGTCCCGGGCGACCTGCGCGACCGCGGCCCCGTCCAGGGGGCCTAGCCGGATCTCGGACGCTCCCGCCGCCTCCAGCCGGCCGGCCGCGTCCTGCGCAGCGTCGGCCAGTTCGCCGCGGCGCAGCGCCAGCAGCCAGCTGATCCGGTGTGTCGCCAGCCGCCTGCTCAGCGTGACCAGCGCGCCGGCGGTGGCGGCGTCGGCCCATTGCAGGTCATCGACGACAACCAGCAGCGGGTCGCGGCGCGCGGCTTTCTCGAGTGATTCCTGCAGCTCGCGCAGCAGCCAGAACCGCTGGTCAGGAGACTGGCTGAGGGCGTGGAGCCGGGCGGGATCGACGGGCGGGTCGTCCGTGGAGACGAGGGCGTCCAGGATCGCCCCGAGCGGCACCGCCCGGGCCGCGGGATCCCCGCCGCTGCAGAACACCCGGATCCCGCCGTCCGCGGCCAGCCTTGTGGCCTCGGCCAGCAGCGTGGTCTTCCCCGAGCCCGCAGGCCCGGTGACGAGCACGACGCTGCCGCGCCCGGCGGCGAGCGCGTCGAGCTGCCCCCGCAGCACGTCAACCTGGGGCTGCCGGCTGCGCAATCCGGGGTGCACCGGGCCATCGTAATTGACATCCAGCCTGCCAGGCCTTCGGCGGCGCTGCCCGTTCAACGGGCTAACCCCGGCCCGGCCGCACCCGGTTGGTGATCCGTACCGCGCGGGCCAGGGGGGCGTCGGACACGGCGCCTTACTCATTCCGGGCGGCCTCGGGTCCCGTGATCCGGCTGAGGAGCGGGAACGTCGAGGCGATGATCGCGAGCGAGGCCACGAGCCCGGCGGCGGCAGTAGCCCAGTACGTGATGCCCGGGATGCTGAACGCGATGCCGACCTGGGAGCGGAGGTAGAGGGCAGCCGACACCAGGCCGACCACGATCGACACCGCGGCGACCAGCAGGAGCGGCAGTGCACTCTCCAGCGCGACGACCCGGTGCAGCAGCGCGGTGGGGACACCGGTGAGCCTGAGCAGGCTGAACGGGCGCTTCCGCTCCCCCAGCCCGGCGGCGATGTTCACGGCGAGACTGCAGGCGGCGATGATGAGGCTCGCCACGATGATCACGTCGGTCATGTCCTGGATCATGGCGAGGAGACGCTGGGTTGACGGATCGAAGGCATCGACTGCAACCGGTGTGCCCTGGAAGGGAAACGCCCGCTCGAGGGTGGTCCGTGCCCGTTCGAGCGCGCCGGGCGACCCGTCCGTGGCGACGACGACGGCATCCACCGGACGGCGCGCGGCGCTCGCCACCGACAGGTTCGCGGACGGCCAGACCGTCGACGACGCATGCGAGTTGTGCCCAAGGAGGTGCGAAAAGAAGTAGCCGACGCTCGCCACCGTCTCTCCCGGAGCGCACTTGCCGATCGCGGGTGTCCTCGCCAGCTGGCCGCACGCGACGAGCCCGAACGAGTTCCTCAGCGGAGTCCGGGATGGGCCCTGGTGGACCAGCGTCACACTGCGCACTCCGGGCGTCGTGCGGAGCCCGGCAAGCACCTGGCCCGGGACGGAAGGAACCTGCGCGGAAGCGGGACAATTCGGCGTCGAGAAGCTGCAGAACGGTTCGGCGAGGGTGGCCCTCCCTGCGCTTCCTCCGCTGGAACTGCTGGCGGCGGCGATGGAGCTAAGTGCCCCGATCGCGGCGCTGGCCACGAAGAGGGCGATCACGAGCCCGGCGATGAACCGGAAGGCCGCCTTGGGATTGTCGAGGAGCCGGCGGCCGGCGATCAGGGTGGACGGACGGCTGGACCGGTTCGCCATCAGCCGCGCACCCGCGGTCGTGAACCACGGTCCGGCGAGCACCAGCCCCACCACCAGGAGCACGAAGCCCGCGAGCAACTCGAGGAGCTGGCCGCCGACGGCGCCCGGCTTGCCGGCCGCGTCGAAGTACGCGAGCACGGCGATGCCGGCGAGCAGCGGGATGATCCGCACCACCCGCGGCGGGCGGGACGACGCTCGCCGCTGCACGCCGAGCGGGGATATCCGGACCCTGCGGAGTGCGAGGCGCGCGGACACGACCGCGGCGGCCGGGACGCCGATCACGGCGAGCACGATGTCGGTCCGGTGCAGTGAGAGGTCGCCTGCAGCGAAGGGCGCCCCGGTGAACGGCACCTGGTAGAGCAGCGGCCGGAAGGCGAAGAAGAGCGCGAAACCGACCGCGACGCCCGCGACCGCCGCGACCACTGCCTCCACCGCGCAGACCACGGAAATCTGCCGAGGCGTGGCGCCGACGAGCCGCATCGCGGCGAAGCGCTCCTCACGCCGCGCGGCTGACAGCCGGCTCGAGGTGGCGATGAGGATGAGCACGGGCAGCAGCAGCGCGACGGCCCCGCCGGCCAGGATGAACTGCAGCACGGCTCCGCTCCCGCCGGTGTTCTGGCAGGCGTAGCAGCTGGCCGGCGTGCGCTGGATGGCCCCGACCTCGACCGCGCCAGGTGCCCGGGAGAGCTGGCGCGCGGTATGGCCGATGACGATGATCAGCGAGTTCGGGGACGGCAGTGCCGCCGCACCGATGATCCCGGCCTGGTGCCCCGGATACCGGTCACGAAGCTGGCTCGCCGGCTCGGACTTCAAGAGCGCCGACAGCGCGGGCGAGGCATCGTACTCACCCGGCCCCGGCAGGTGCGCCATCCCCGGCGGGACCGGAGCGCCAGGCCCGGCGGCGGCCACGTCGACCCGGTCGATCACCTGGCTGCCGAACTGGTCGGTGCCCGGCAGCCACCACAGCCCGCCGGATGCCGAGGCCGGCCGTGACGCCTGCGCCGGGGTGTCCAGCCAGGCACCGCGGCCGGTCTGGGCGTGCAGCCCGTTGACCCCGGCCAGGCAGGCCAGCAGCAGGCCGACGCCAAGGGCGACGGCTGCCGCGGTGACGAGGACGCGCAGCGCGGCTTCACGTCCGCTGCCGAGCGTCAGGCGCAGGCCGAGCCGGATCATCCGGGCACCGTCGCGGTGGTGGCCACCCGTCCGTCGCGGACGATGACCTCACGGTCGGCGTAGGCGGCGACCCGGGGTTCGTGGGTGACGAGGACGACGGTGGTCCCTTCCTCGCGCGCCGCACCAGTCATCAGGCCCATCACGAGCTCGCCGGTGAGCGAGTCCAGCGAGCCGGTCGGCTCGTCCGCAAACAGCACGTCCGGATGGGCGACCAGACCGCGCGCCAGCGCGACGCGCTGTGCCTGCCCGCCCGACATCTCGCCGGCGCGGTGACGTTCCAGGCCATCGAGTTCGAGCCGTTTGAACCAGGCCCGCGCACCGCGCAAGGCCTCCTTGCGGCGGGTTCCGCCGAGAAGGAGCGGCAGCGCAACGTTCTCCTCCGCGGTGAGCTCCGGGACGAGCTGGCCGGACTGGAAGACGAAGCCGAAACGGTCCCGGCGCAGGCGGCTGCGCTGCTCCTCGCGCATCATGCCAAGGCGCTGGCCGTCGAAGGAGACCTCACCGGAGTCCGGGACGAGGATGCCCGCCAGGCAGTAGAGCAGGGTTGACTTGCCCGAGCCACTCGGGCCCATCACGGCGAGGACCTCGCCGCGCTGCACGGACAGATCGGCACCGCGAAGCGCGGGCGTCTCCCCGAAGGAGATCACGAGGTCGCGTGCCTCGATGATCACGCTGCCGGACTGGGCCGCGGAGGAACTGCTGGTGCCGCTACTCATGACGCGATCTCCTCGGAGAGTGCCGCGAGCCGTGTCGCGGTGAGGTCGATCCAGCGCAGATCGGCCTCCAGGTGGAAGAGCCCATGGTCGGCGAGGAGCGCGTCGACGAGGCTGCCCTGCTGTTTGAGGCCGGTGAGCTCGCGCATCCGCCGCAGGTGCGCGGCCCGCTGCACGTCGAGGTACTCCCCCGCCGGACGGCCGAGCATGAGGGACAGAACAACCTTCACGAACAGGTCGGTCTGGAGGTACGGCTCGGGCGGGATCGGCTCGCTGAGCCACGCCTCGACCTCGAACTTCCCGGTCTCGGTAATGGCGTAGCGCTTGCGGTCCGGCCCGCCTCCCGGCTCCGCGTCCCCCGCAACCGCCTTCCCGTCCCGCGCGAGACGGGCGAGCGTGGCGTACACCTGCCCGAAGGGAAGGGGCCTGCCCCGGCTGAAGTAGGCGTCGTAATCGCGCTTCAGGTCGTAGCCGTGGCTCGGTTCGCGGTCGAGGAGCCCGAGGAGGGCCATGGGAACACTCACACCCGCGAGCATACGCTGAGCGTATACTCACACGCAATAGTGGGCCCGGGGGCACCGGCGGTGAAGCCGAAGTCCGCGCGCCCCGGCCGCGCCGGTCTCAGGCGGCCGTCTACGCCGGGCGGTGAGGGCAGCGCGGCGGCGGGCACGGCCGGCCCGCGGCCGGCCGGGGCCAGCTCACGGGCCAGCGCGGGACCGCTTATTGCGGAGACGGCCACTCCTTGCCCTCTGACCACTGTGGCGGCCACGTTCCCGGGGTCTGGGTGAGGTGGTACAGCGGCCCGGGCCAGTCACGGATCAGGAAGAGTTCCAGGTGCCCGTCAGCGTCGCGGGCCAGCACAGGCCGGTTAAGCTGACCCGGGTTCTCGAACGTTGAGGCGCCGAATGACGACCAGAACGCGGTGAACATCTCCCGCTGCCACAGCCGGCGCTCCTGGGACGGCGCGATGATCAGCATCCGGTTTCCGGCGTCCAGGCCCACGCCCAGGTCAGCGAACCAGGAGACGGTCAGCCGCTGCCAGGGTTCCCACCCGCCCGTGAAGTGCGGATTCTGCTGGCGGTAGCGCACCGCCCCGTCGCTGGGCAGCACGAAGACGAACAACTGGCCGTCGGCGTCCCCGGCCACGACCAGGGTGCCGAGCCTCGGCATGTAAGTGCCTGCCAGCCCTTCGGGCGTCCCCAGCGAAAACCAGTCCGACCAGGTGCCGCCCGGCTGCTCCTGCCAGCGGTGCCAGACGGCCGTGGTGTCGGAGGCGAAAACCTCCAGGCGCCCGTCGGCATTGGCGGCCGCGGCCATCCCCAGGGGATCCAGCCGGGTCACGCCCGGCGGGCTCCCCAGCGGCGTCCAGTCCGACCAGCTCGCGCCCGGCTGGTGCGAGGCCTGCCACACGGTCATGTCGCTGTACTGCATGACGAAGACGGAAAGGCTCCTGTCCGTCCCCTGCGCGAGCACCGGCGTGGCGCAGGCCAGGCCCGCCAGCGGCCGGAGCGATTCCCAGGCGGTCCAGTCCGGCCCGCCGGCGGCGGCCTGCGCCCGGTACGCCACGGTCCCGTCGTCCGCGACAACCACCGTCTCGAGGCTGCCCGTGGCGTTGCGGGCCAGCGCCGGGGCGTTGCCGGACACCCCGCCACCCGGCGCGTCCAGCGGCTGCCAGCCCGACCAGCCGCCGCCGGGGGCCTGCTGCGAGGCGTGCCACACGCCGCCGGAGCCGTCCGGGGCGCGGACCTCCCCGATCGAGTTCCCCGCTATCGCGACTAACTCCAGGCGCCCGTCGGCGTTGGCCTGCACCGCGATCCCGGTAAGTCCAAGCATTGCGGATCACCCTCCCCCTGCCCCGGGCCCCGCCCCGGACGCCCCGAGCGTCTCACATGACGGGAGCTTTGCCAATACGATACTCAGGCATTACCCAGAATGGGAGCCGCGGTACTACCACCCTCCGGCTAAGTCACCAGCCATCAACCCGTCTTCGCGCCACGGCGCGGTTTCTCAATGGCCGCCCCGGGTGCCGGCCGTACCTTGCGTGGCGGCTTCTGCGCGGCCGCCGGGCTCCAGCGCCGCCAGCGCCGCGGGCGTGGCCAGCCCGCGGACGGTCATGTCGCCGAATTGCTCCCCGATCTGGCGCGCGGAGAACTCGCCGCCTGACCGGAACCACCGGTAGACCCAGTTCGTTGAGCCGAGGATCCAGAGCGCGGCGAGTCTTGGCTGCACGTCGGCCCGGAGGCCTTCCCGCTGCCCGGCCTCGATGAGGCTGCGGAAGAGTCCCCGGTAGGCGTGCTCACCACCCACCCCGATGATCTGCGCCTGGCGGTCGGGGGCGAGCGACTGCAACTCGTGCAGGAACACCGCGGTTTTCGTCAGGTTCCGGCACTCGTCGCCAATGTGGCCGACGATCACCCTTCTCAGCCGCTGCTGGGCGTCACCCTCACCAGCGGCCAGCGCCTCGATATTTGGCCAGGCCCTCCTGGTGGACGTCGTTGATGACGTGGTAGAGAAGGTCTTCCTTGGAATTTATGTAGTAGTAGAGGCTGCCTTTCAGCATCCCCAGGCGTTCGGCGATGTCCTGCAGCGAGGCCGCCTCGCAGCCCTTCTCGGAGAAAACGTCGGTGGCCACCTCCAGCAGTTCGGGCCAACGCTCCTCACGGGGCATAGGGAAAATCGCCAAGCATGAGCTGCGGGCTCGGCTTGGCTCCCGCGGGACGAGCTAACCGGCAGCCGGAGCCTCCGGGCAGCACCCAGTACGGACGCCAGCCAGCCCATCCCCCGTTGATGATCATGGGGTTGCTGGGCCTATTGACCCAGCAACCCCATGATCACCAACCTGCAGTGGTGCCTGAGGGTCCCGCGGGGTTCGAGAGTCAGGAGGGGAGGGCGCGGGGCGCGGGAGGCGTCCGGGTACGGGGCTCAGCCGATGACTGAGCGGATCTTGGCGGTGAATCGGCTGAGGTGCGGATCGAACAGGGCCGGGCCGGCGGACTCTATCTCGGCTGGTGTCCACCAGCGTCCGCCAGCGAACTCCCTGGGGTCCAGCCGGATCGGTGATTGCCCATTCCCCGAGATCACGTACCACAGGCTCACGTCCGTGTGGCCGCCGCCAGGGCCGACCGTGGGGGTCACGGTCACGAACACGGGGAGGGCGCCGGTGATCGAGAAGTCCGCCCTGATGCTGAGCTCTTCCATGACTTCCCGCCGGACCGTGTCAGCGGGGTCTTCTCCCGGCTCGACGTGACCGCCTGGCGGGAGGCACAGTCCTGCCAGACGGTGATCTACCAGGAACACGCTCACATCACGCGGGTCAAGCAGGACGGCATACGAGACCAGATGCTTAGGCGGCGTCGCCGGCTTCCGGCGCCGGTAGATATCCGGCGTGCCCTCCAGCCATTCCAGCACGTCGGCCTGGTGAGTGCGCTCCAGCTCATCGGCTGGGGGGATCCTGGCCACCAGCTCCCGGACAGCACCCGGCGGCGTCTGCATGACCCACTTCTATCCCATGCGGCCGGCCCCTTCCCGGCTTTCCGGGCTGTGCCGGGCCCGGCGCCACCTCCGGCGGAGGGAATCGATGATCACCACGACCGCCCCCACCGCTGCCTCGATGAACACGGCGTGCCGCAGGGAGGGCAGGTTCACCGGGTCGAACATTGAGGTCAGGCCGAGATCCATCGAGCGGAGCCGAACGATCACCACTCCGTGCAGCCCGGGACGGGCGACTCCGTGCAGCCCGGGACGGGCGACGTGACCCGGCCCCAGCCGGCTCCGCCGTGCTGGCCGGGCACCACAACCGGCACAGCGTGGCCATCGCGGGTTACGCCCAGGGTGCCGCCGGCGAGGTGGTTCCAGCCGACGGCGAGAAGGACGACCGCGGCCACCACCAGCAGCACCACGGCCAGATGCCGCAGGAATCTCACTCCGGCCGCCGGATCGACGGCCGGGTCAGCAGCCTGCGCCCGACCCTGGCGATCCACCGCCAGCGCAGGGCAGCGTGCACCGGCACCAGCGCGAGCGTGACGTCCGCCGTGCGGAAGTGGAGCTCGGTCCAGAACGGCCCGGTTAGCGGGTAGAGCCCGAGGGAGGGCAGCGCTACCCGGGAAATGAGCACTCCCGATGCCACGCAGAACGTCATGGCGACCAGCAGTGCGAGGTTGACCAGCCAGATGACCTTGTCGTGCCCCCGGGGGCGAAGCAGCTTCCGGGTCGTGCGGATGACCCAGTCCCAGTGCAGCGTCAGATGCAGCAGCAGGGCGGCTCCCAGCCCGATGCCCAGCCACTCGTGGATCGCGATGCCGGTGAAGCCGTAGCTGTAGGCCAGCGTGAAACCGGCGAGCAGGACCGCGTCGAACCAGAAGTCCAGCCGGGTGCGCGCCGCGACTGGCCGCCGGCGGCCCGCGGCCGGGACGGCGGGCGGGCTGATCATCCCGGCCGGATCCACTGCGTCATCCATCCGCTCGTCGTGTCTCCTCTGCCCGACCATCCTGGCCCGGGCGGGGCCGGGGGCGCCATGGGCCGGGACCCACACCCGGAGTGGGCCTGCCCCTACCCGGCTCGCGGGGCCGCCCGCCCCGCGCCGCTGACCGCCGGGGCGCGGGGGGCAGGATCCGGCTCAACGGGGAGATCGACGGCGTCCTGGCGGTACGGATCGACGACGCCCTGGTCACCGGGCTCTACGTCGTGCGCAATCCCGAGAAGCTGTCGCGTGTCGAGCGGGAGACCGTAGTGAGCCGCGCCTCACCCTGAGGGGGTGACGCGGGACCCTGACGCCGGTGCGCATCCTGGCCTGGGTGCGAGAAGACCGCACAGCCCTGGCCGCCTGCAGACCTGCCGCGTACGGTCCCTTCGTGACAACCGACACCTTTTGCAGCGTTCTTTGCGATGCGGCCAGCCGTCCAGGAAGCCGCCAGCGAAGTCAGCTGACCAGCCGGTCCCCTGTCGGGATGGCTCTTTCACACCCCCCGGGGGGTGATGCGATGTGACTACGGCCGTCCCGGGGCCGGGCGATATCGGGAAGGAGTGCTCACGATGGCGAAGTGGAACCTGGTGGCGATGGGGCAGGTGGGGCTGACCGGCTGGACCGGGAAGGTCGCCCGGCCGGTCGCCCAGTCGATCGCCCGCAAGACCGGGCGGCCGGAGGCGGAGATCCTGTCGCTCATCGGTGCGGCGTTCCTCGCGATGGCACTGATCAACTTTCTCCGCGAGGTCGATGCCGTCATCGCGGCCGGGCGGACTGGCCGTCAGCCAGCCGATGACGGTCAGTCCGGGGCCTAGGACGGGGACGGTGAAGGTCAGGGCCATGCCCGGATACGGATGTGCGCTTTCGCTGCGGGATGCCCGCCGGGCTGTGAGCGAGGGCGGCCGCCGGGCTGATGAGCGCGTCGCAGATCGCCGCTGGCCTGGCGCTGATTGTCGGGCTGGCCGTGGCCTGCCAGATCATCGCGGCGAGGTTGCGCATCCCGGCGATCATCTTGCTGCTGCCGGCCGGGTTCGCCGCGGGCGCCGCGACCACGGTGGTCAATCCGGACAAGATCTTCGGGACGGCGTTCTCGCCGCCGGTGAGCCCGGCGGTCGCGATCATCTTGTTCGACGGCGGACTCGATCTGAGCATCAGGGGGCTGGAGGGTGACGCCCGCCGCGTGGTGCGCCGCTTGCGCGGCTGGGGCATCCCGATGACCTGGGCCGGCGCCGGCTTTTCGGGGGGCTGCTGCTCGGCCTGTCCTGGAAAGCGGCCATCATGCTCGGCGCGATCCTGATCGTCTCGGGCCCCACCGTGGTGACCCCCATACTGGCCGCCGCCCGGCCAGGGAAGAGGCTGACCACGATCCTGGGCTATGAGGGCACGACCATCGACCCCATCGGGCCGGGCAATGACCCCGGCGAGCGTGCTCAGCAACATGGGTCAAGCCGGCGGCCTGCGCCCTTGTCTCCAGCCAGGCAAACCCTGGCGGCAGCCAGGAGGCTCCAGTGCAACCCGGCACGCATCAGGCCGGACTCACGCGTGTCGCAGAATCCAAGACAGGGGACTAATCGTGCTGATCCCGGAACCTGCCGCGGGAGGCGACAAGCCGAGCCAGGGCTCTCCGAAGTGCCGCATCGCTGACCGAGGCGATCCGGTCTGTTGCTGGCGGCTGGGCCAGGGCCTGAGTTCCGCCTCGCTGAGGTCCGCGCGGTGAGCGCCGGGCCGGGGCCGGCTGTCGATCCGCCGGTCACCCAGAAGCGGGAGTTCTGGGTCCTGATGGGTTACGCGGCGGTCCTGGGAGTGTTTGGCGCGTTCGCCGGCCTGGTGTTCATCGGGGCGATCAAGTTCGGGGGCAAGTGGTACAGCGATTCCCATCCGGGCTGGTTCGGCGGGCACTGGTGGTGGGTCGCGGTCGCCGTGGCCGCCGGGGTCGCGGTCGGCCTGCTGCGCCGCCTGACCCGCCTGCCCTGGGAGACTCCCGGCCTGTTCGCCGACCTGCAAACCGAGCACGTCGACCCAGGACTGGTGCCCGGCATCGCGGTCGTGTCGGTGGTGTCACTGATCGGGGGGGCGAGCCTCGGCCCGGAGAAGGCGCTGGGCGCCATGGGCGGCGGGGCGGGCAGCTGGATCGCCCGGCGAAGAGCACTCAGTAAAGAGGACTCCCAGGTGAACACCCTGGCCGGTTTCGCCGGAGCCTACGGCGGGCTGTTCTCCAGCACGCTGATCGTGGTGCTGCTGATCCTGGAGGTCGCCCGGCCGGGCGGGCAGCGGCTCACCAAGGCCCTGGCCGCGGAGATCGTGGCGTCGAGCGTCTCGTTCGGCATTTACTTCGCCATCGCCGGCGCCGTCTTCCTGGACGACTATAAGGTGCCCCACTACACGTTCCGCGACTGGCAGCTACTCGCCGGGATCCCCCTGGGCCTGTTCGCGGCCCTCGTGGTGACGCTGCTGGCCTTGTTCATGATGGCGGCGGCGCGGCTGTTCGGCCGGCTGAAGGTCCCGGCCGTCACAAAACCAGCACTGGGCGGCATCGTGTTCGGGATCGTCGGCGTGGCCCTGCCACTGACGATGTTCTCCGGCAGCGACCAGCTCAACACCGTGCTCCACGACGCGGGGACCCTGGGCCTGGGCCTGCTCGCCGCCATCCTGATCGCGAAGATGCTCACCTTCGCCGTCAGCCAGGGCAGCGGCTTCGTCGGCGGCCCCATCTTCCCCTCGCTGTTCATCGGCGGAACCGCCGGGGTCCTCGTCCACCAGGTGCTCCCCGGCGTGCCGCTGGGGCTGGCGTTCACCTGCCTGCTCGCCGCCGTCCCCGGCGCGCTCGCACCCGCGCCGTTCTCGATGGTGCTGATGGCCGCGTTCTTGACCCAGGTAGGAGCGCTGCAGACCGCACCCATCCTGATCGCCGTCGTCACCGCCTACCTCACCATGGAAGCCGTCAAATACCTCCTCGCCAGCCGCAAGCAGGCCCGCGCGGCCGCGGCGCAACCAGCAGCCCCGGCTTGAATTTGACCGGCATCGGCAGCGGGGCACATGGCTGTTACGAGCTTCCCTGCCAGCGCCACATCGCTCACATTTGCTGATAATGGGGCAGGGTCAGGGGCAGCCCGAAGCCGGGGAACAGGCCGCTGCCGCCGAACCGGGTGATGGCGCAGATCTTGCCGCCGGCGAGCGTGAGCACGACGAGGCTGTGGGCGTGCGCGGCCAGCGCGGGCGGATCGGCGCGGTAGTAGCCGAACGCCGGCTGGTTGTTGGCTCGGGCAGGTACCAGCCGGGCCACCCGGGCCTTCCACTGGGGCCGGGACCGGAAGAACTCGGCGATCGCGTCGCGGCCCTGGTATTCCAGCGGCTCAGGCGGCATCGTCAGCCGCGCGTCCTCGGTGAGCAGGGCCACCAGGCGGCCGGCGTCGGCGGCCTCGAACGCGTCCGCGAACCGGCTGGAGAGCTCGCGCTCCCGGGCCGACCGCGGCGCAGGTGCGCTGTCGCGGCCCGCGGCGGGAAGCTGGGCGGCGAGCGCGGCGCGGGCCCGCTGCAAAGCGCTGTTCACCGATACCTCGCTGACTTCGAGCATGCCGGCGGCCTGCGCCGCGGGGTAGCCGAGCACGTCGCGCAGCACCAGGACGGCGCGCTGGCGGGGCGGCAGGCGCTGCAGCCCGGCCACGAACGCCAGGGCCACCGCTTCCCTGGTCTCGTAACGTGCCTCGGGACCGGGCGCGGCGTCGGGCAGGCCATCGAGCAGCGCGTCCGGGTAGGGCTGCAGCCACAGCGGCTCGGCCCGGCGGGTGGGCTCTGGCGGGGGGACAGTCCACTGGTACCGGGCCGCGGCGGCGGGGCGGCGGCCGGTGTCGCGCAGCGCGTTCAGGCACCGGTTGGTCGCGATCTTGTACAGCCAGGAGCGTACCGAGGCGCGTTCCTCGAACTGGCCGAGCCCGCGCCAGGCGGCCAGCAGCGTTTCCTGCAGCGTGTCCTCGGCGTCCTGGACTGAGCCGAGGATCCGGTAGCAGTGCAGCTGCAGCTCGCGCCGGTACGGGTCGGTGAGCTCGCGGAACGCCTCCCCGTCCCCCGCCCGGGCGCGGGCCAGCGCTGTCGTGGTCACGATCACATCCCTCACCCTTCGCCGGGTCCTTACCGTAACGACACCAGCCGGGCCGGAAACTCACCGGCCAATCCGCGGCTGACGCGGTGTCTCAACCAGCAGCACGCATCACCACGCAAAACTGGAGGACACGTGAGCACCGCGAGCAGGCAGGACGCCGTGACCCGCGCCCAGGGCTGGGCCCTGGCGCTGGCATCGGTGGCGTCGTTCATGGTCGTACTGGACCTGCTGGTCGTCGCGACCGCGCTAAACACGATCCGCCGTGACCTCGACGCCTCGATCGGGGAACTGGAGTGGACGGTCAACGCCTACACCCTGGCCTTCGCGGTGCTGCTGATGACCGCAGCCGCCGTGGGCGACCGGTTCGGCAGGCGGCGGGTCTTCGCCATCGGCCTGGGCGTGTTCGCCGCGGGCTCGGCGGCGTGCGCGCTCGCGCCCGGGACCGGCGCGCTGATCGCGGCGCGCACGGTGCAGGGCGTCGGCGCCGCGATGGTCATGCCGCTGGCGCTGGCGCTGCTGAACGCGGCCGTCCCGCCACAGCGCCGTGGCTGGGCGATGGGCATCTTCGGCTCGGTGACCGCCCTGGCGGTCGTGGTGGGGCCGGTGCTGGGCGGCGCGATCACCCAGGGCATCGCCTGGCAGTGGATCTTCTGGCTGAACGTGCCGGTCGGCCTGCTCACCATGGGGCTGGCGCTGCGCCACCTCGGCGAGAGTTACGGGCCGCGCGCCGCGCTGGACCTGCCCGGCGTGGTGCTGGGCACCGGCGCGGCGCTCGGGCTGGTGTGGGGCCTGGTACGCGGCAGCTCGGCCGGCTGGGCCAGCCCCGAGGCCGCCGGGACGCTCGCCGCGGGCGTGGCGCTGGCCGTGGTGTTCACCGGCTGGGAACTGCGTGCCCGCGCGCCGATGCTGCCGATGCGCTTGTTCACCATCCGGGGCTTCTCCGCGGGCAACGCCGTGGTCTTCCTCATGAACGCGTCGATCACCGGGGCGGTCTTCTTCATGGCCCAGTTCCTGCAGGCCGGCCTCGGCCAGGATCCGCTCGGCGCCGGGCTGCGGCTGCTGCCCTGGGGCGTGGCGCCGCTGCTGATCGCACCGAGGGCAGGGAAGCTGGCCGACCGGATCGGCGAGCGGCCGCTGGTCGTCTCCGGGTTGCTGCTGCAGGCCGCCGGGTTCGCCTGGATCGCCGTCATCGCCTCCCCCGGGCTGGCCTACCCGGCGATGCTCGTGCCGATGATGATCTCCGGCGCCGGGCTTGGCCTGGCCGTGCCCGCGGTCACCAAGGCCGTGGTCGGCTCGGTCCCGCCCGGCGACATCGGCAAGGCGTCGGGCAGCTTCAGCATGATGCGCCAGCTGGGCGGCGCGTTCGGCGTCGCGATCCTGGCCGCCGTGTTCGCCACGGCTGGCGGCTACACCTCGGCCGCCGCGTTCAGCGACGGGTTCGCGCCCGCGATCGCGGCCGCGGCCGGCCTGGCCCTGGCCGGGGGCCTCGCCGGGCTGTTCCTGCCGGGCCGGCCAGGGCAGGCACAGGACGCGGCGGCCGGGCGGGTGGCAAGCGGGCAGCATGCCTGAGCCAGGGCAGGATCACGGCTCGTCACCGGCGGCCTCACGCATCCGGGCCGTAGGCCGCGGCGACGTCCTGCGCGCTGCCCCACCGGCTGTAGGCGGGCGACTGCGGCCAGCCTTCGGGCGAGTCCTGCCACTCCTCCTGCCGCCCGTAGGGCAGCAGGTCGACCAGCGGGAAGGTGTGAGTGAGCTGCTCGGTGCCGCGGCCGTTGGTGTGCCAGGTGCGGTAGACGGTGCCTCCGTCACGCAAGAACACGTTGACCGCGAACCCGCCGCCCGGCGGCGCGCCGACGTCGCTGCCGAATGGGCTGTTCGCCGTGGAATACCAGGTCATCTGATTCCCCACGCGCCGCCGGTAGGCCAGTGCCTCGCCGATCGGGCCCTGGGTGACGATGACGAACCGGGCGTCGTAGCTGCCCAGGAACTCCAGCCGGGTGAACTGCGAGGTGAACCCGGTGCAGCCCGGGCACTGCCACTGCTCGCCGGGAAACCACATGTGGTTGTAGACGATCAGCTGCGACCTGCCGCCGAAGATGTCCGCCAGCCGGACCGGCCCCTCTTCGCCCTCCAGGATGTAGCCGGGCATCTCGACCATCGGCATCCGGCGCCGCTGCGCGGCGATCGCGTCGAGTTCCCGGGTCGCGGCCTTCTCCCGGGCGCGCAGTGCGTCGAGCTGGCGCTGCCAGGTGCCGGCGTCGACGATGGGCGGCAGTGCGCCGGTGGTCATGGTTTCCTCCGAGGTGGGTCCGGCTGCGGTATGCAGGTAAAGACGCGGCCCGGCCGGCGGACTCATCGGTAGCCGGCGGAACCTGCCAGAGGGCATCGCGGTCACCCCGCATGGCACGCGGGCCTATGTGATCAACCGGCTGTCCGGCACCGTGTCGGTCATCTGCACGACCACCCGCACCGTGGTGTCCACCATCCCGGTCGGCGGAGGTGCGGCGGGGGTGGCGGTGAATCGGGACGGCACCCGGCTCTACGCGACGCAGACGTCGTCCAACATGGTCTCGGTGATCAGCACGGCCACCGGCCAGGTCACCGGCCGGGCCTGCCGCACCGCACCACCCGCCTGGCCCTCGTCATCGGCCCCGCGTAACGGCAGACTGCCCGGCAGCGGCGCTGCTCAGCCAGGCAGGGCCGCCCGGACCAGGCTGCGGATCGCGTCCAGGTTGACGTGCTCAGCCAGGGCCGTGTCGCCGGGCTCGTCCCTGACCGGCTTCTCGACGTTGAGCAGCGTGCGGAACAGCCGCGGCAGGACCGTGCGGCCGAGCAGGTCCTCCGCGAGCGCGGCGCTGTCCGTGCGGCCCAGCTGGTAGTGCCCGGCGAGGTAGGCGCCCAGCCGCTCGTGGGTGGTGGCGAAGATGGCGTCGAAGTAGGCGTTCGAGCTGCCGGGCAGCCGCTCGGCCTCGGCGATGCTCAGCCGGCAGGTCCGCACCTGGGGCTCCCACACCATCAGCTGCAGGAACCGCCCGCAGAACAGCGTCACCGCCTCCGCGGGGTCCGCGGCGTACGCGTCCGGGGTCCTCAGCCGGTGCAGGTACATCTCGCGGATGAGGTCCAGCACCGCGAGGAACAGCTTGTCCTTGCTCTCGAAATGGGCGTACAGCGACCGCTTGGACGTGCCGGCGCGGGCCGCGACGGCGTCCATCGACGCCCGCTCGTACCCGGTCTCGAGGAACACGTCCTTGGCCGCGAGCAGGATGTGCCGGCGCAGTTCCTCGCCCCGCCGCTGTTCGCCCCGCCGCCGCGGCCCGCTTGCCTGGCTCATGATCTTGCTTCCTCAAAATGTACACGGTACGGTATAGTTTACTTGCTGGGCATTCTCATCCGCTCCCCGGAGGGGACTCATGATCGTCATCACCGCCCCTACAGGAAACATCGGCCACCAGGTCCTGGACAACGTCCTGACCGCCGGCCACGAACCGGTCCGCGTCATCGTGCGCGACCCGGCCAAGCTACCGGCCGCGGTCCGGGACCGGGCCGAGGTCATCCAGGGCTCGCACGGCGACCCGGAGGCCGTCACCCGCGCGTTCAAGGGTGCCGACGCGCTGTTCTGGCTGAAGCCGGGCATCCGCGACGCCGCCAGCGTCCATGAGGCTTACGTCGGCTTCACCCGCCCCGCGGCCGAGGCCATCCGCAGCCAGGGCGTGGGGCGCGTGGTGGACGTCAGCGCCCTGGGCCGCGGCACCCCCTACGCCAGCCGGGCCGGGCACGTGACCGCGTCGCTGGCCATGGACGACCTGATCGCCGGCACCGGCGTGGCCTTCCGCGCCCTGGCCATGCCCTCGTTCATGGACAACGTGCTGCGGCAGGCCCGGGTGATCAAAGAGCGGGGCATGTTCGCCGGCGTGATCTCCCCCGCCGTCAGGCTCCCCACCGTCGCCACCCGCGACATCGCCGCCGTTGCCGCCCGCCTGCTGCTGGACGGCAGCTGGGCCGGCCAGGAAGAGGTCCCGGTGCTCGGCCCCGAGGACCTGTCCGGCAACGACATGGCCGCCATCATCTCCGATGTGCTCGCCACCCCGGTGCGGTACCAGCAGATACCCGGCCAGGCGTTCAGGGACCAGCTCACCAGCGCCGGCCTGTCCGAGGCCATGGCCCAGGGGATGCTGGACATGGGGATCGCCAAGGACCACGGCCTGGACAGCGGTGCAGCCCGCACCCCGCAGAACGCGATCGAAACCCCCACCACCTTCCGGCAATGGTGCGAGGACATCCTCAGGCCCGCCGTGCAGGCCGCCTGAGGACCGCCGGCCGGGATCAGCGCGGCGAGGGCCGGCCTGCTTCCGCCTCGCACACCCTGGGTCTACTGTCGGTTACGTGCCCCAGGGGCGGGACGCTGGTCCCCTGGGAAAACGGCCCGGCCCGGAAGCCTGGCTGACGCAGGGGCCCTGGGTCAGCCGCGGGGTCATCGTCTCGTCTGGGGAGTGAGATGTCTGAGCAGGCTGCGGGGACTGAGCCGGTCGCTGCTGATTTCAGCGACCGCAGTGACTTCGCCAACGCTGACCGCGGTTTCGTCGGCACGCTGGAGCCCATGGTCGTCAAGGCCGCGGACGGCCGCGTGGTGTGGGACATGGAGTCGTGGGGGTTCCTGGACGGCGACTGCCCGGACACGGTGAACCCGAGCCTGTGGCGGCAGGCCCAGCTCACCGCGAAGCACGGCCTGTATGAGGTAACCGACGGGATCTACCAGGTCCGCGGGTTCGAGATGTCCAACATGACCCTGGTCGAGAGCGACCACGGCGTCATCGTCATCGACCCGCTGATCTCGGCGGAGGTCGCCGCCGCCGCGCTGGCGCTGTACCGCCAGCACCGCGGTGACCGCGCCGTCACGGCTGTCATCTATACCCACGCCCACCTGGACCACTTCGGCGGGGTCCTCGGCGTGGTCGAGGCCGGCACCAGCGTCCCGATCCTCGCCCCGGAGCACTTCCTGGAGCACGCGGTGTCGGAGAACGTCTACGCCGGGACGGCGATGCTGCGCCGCAGCTACTACTACGCCGCTATCGGCCTGCCCAAGAGCGCGACCGGCACCCTGGGGATCGGGCTGGGCGCCGGGGGGTCGACCGGGACCCCGGGCCTGATCGCGCCGACCCACTCCATCACCCGCACCGGGCAGGAAGAGGTCCTGGACGGGGTCCGCATTGTTTTCCAGCTCACGCCCGGCACCGAATGCCCGGCCGAGATGAACTTCTTCTTCCCGGACAAGCGGGCGCTGTGCATGGCCGAGAACGCCACCCACAACCTGCACAACCTGCTGACCCTGCGCGGCGCGCAGGTCCGCGACCCGCGGATCTGGTCCCGTTACCTGGCCGAGGCGATCGACCTGTTCGCCCGCGGCGCCGACGTGGCGTTCGCCTCTCACCACTGGCCCACCTGGGGCACCGACCAGATCGTCGCCTACCTGACCGCGCAGCGCGACCTGTACGCCTACCTGCACGACCAGACGCTGCGGCTGATCAACCAGGGCTACATCCACAGCGAGATCGCCGAGATGATCGAGCTGCCGCCGGACCTGGACCGGCAGTGGCACACTCATGGCTACTACGGATCGGCCAACCACAACGTCAAGGCCATCTACCAGCGTTACATCGGCTGGTTCGACGCCAACCCGGCCCACCTGTGGCAGCACCCGCCGGAGGCGGCCGGGACACGGTACGTGCAGGCCTTCGGCGGCATTGATGCGACCGTGGCCAAGGCGAGGGAGTTCTCCGAGCAGGGCGATCTGCGGTTCGCCGCCGAGCTGGCCAGCCACGCCGTGTTCGCCGACCCGGGCCACCAGGCCGCCAGGGAGCTGCTCGCCGCGATCCTGGAACGGCTGGGCTACGGGGCGGAGAACGCGACCTGGCGCAACAGCTACCTCACCGGCGCACGCGAGCTGCGCTCGGACAAGATCGAGCACACCGAGCTCAGCAGCGCCGGGCTGGCCCCGGCCCTGACCATCACCCAGCTGTTCGACTCGATCGCCATCCGGATCGACGGCCCCAAAGCCTGGAACGAGCGGCTGTCGGTCGGCTGGCACTTCACCGACACCCACGAGAACTACCGGATGGAACTCAGCAGCGGCGCCCTCATCCACTACCCCACCACCGGCAACCTGGCAGCGGACCTGACCGTGACCCTGACCAAGCCCCAGCTGCTGCAGCTCCTGGCCACCGCCGAACCCGGCGGGATCAGCACATCGGGCGACCCCGCCGTCCTGGCCCGGCTGATGTCGCTCATCGACAACCCCGACCCCGACTTCGCCATCGTCACCCCCTGACCACCGCGCCGTCGCCGTGACATAGCTCCCGGAGTTGCCGCCAGGCACGCTCAGCGCTTGTCAAGCGCACGGGCGCGCCGGTAGAACAAGGAGGAATGACTCCAGGCAGGGGCGAGATCGTAGTGATCATCGCAGTGCTGACCCCCGTTCCGCGCGGGGCAGCGCCCCGGCCGCGGAGCGGTGGCGCTGGCCGGGCGGGTGCCCCGGCTCGCGCCCGGGGCGCCGGGCCGGTGCCGTGAGTGAGCCGCCTGCGGCCACGGCTGAGCCGTCTCTCGCCGCCAAGATCGATAGCCAGAAGGCACACCCCCTGGCGTGGCAGGCCGTGGTCAAGCGCGCCGCGGTCGTCGCCGTCGCGGGCATCTCCATCTACCTCGTGTTCCCGGCGATCACCGAGGTGTTCGCGTCCTGGCCGCGCCTGTTGACGCTGGATCCGCCGTGGTTCGCCCTGGCGATCGGGGCCGAGGTGGCCCACTTCCTCTGCACGTTCGCACTGCAGCGGCTGGCGCTGCGGAGCAAGGGCTGGTTCCCGGTCGTCACGTCCCAGCTGGCCGGCAACGCCATCACCCTGATCATGCCGGGAGGCGCGCCGGTCGGCGCCGCCGTCCAGTTCCGGATGCTGGCGGCCAGCGGGATGGACACGAGCTCGACCGTCGGGGGGCTGACCGCCTTCTCCCTCCTCGGTGTGGGAGGGCTGCTGGCCCTGCCGGTCTTCGCCCTCCCGGTCATCCTGGTGGGAGCGCCCACCAACCGGGGCCTGGTCAACGCCGCGATCCTCGGGGCGGTCGGGTTCGTGGTCTTCGCCGCGCTCGGGGCGGTCGTCCTGGCCTACGACGCACCGCTGCGCTGGTGCGGCCGGGTGGCCCAGCGGGCCAGGAACTGGGTCCTGCGCAAGCGTCCCCCGCTCACCGGGCTGGACGAGACCCTGCTCGCCCAGCGCAACGAGATCCGGGCGGAGCTGGGCGAGCAGTGGTGGCAGGCGCTCCTGCTGTCCGCCGGCCGCCTGGCCTTTGACTACCTGTGCCTGCTGGCCGCCTTGCGGGCCACCGGGGCCCGCCCGCGCCCGTCGCTGATCCTGGTGGCCTACGCGGTCGCCGGGGTCGTCGGGATGATCCCGGCCACCCCGGGCGGCCTCGGCCTGGTGGAGGCGAGCCTGACCGGGCTCCTGGTGCTGGCCGAGGTCAACTCCAGCCAGGCCGTGCTGGCCACGCTCACCTACCGGCTGGCTTCCTACTGGGCCCCGCTGGTTGCCGGGCCGATCGCCTACGGCCTGTTCCGGCTCCGGTACCGGAGCCACCCGCCGCCCGCGCATGCCCCCGCGGATCCTTCCGCCGAACGGGCGGCCCCGCCGGCCTGATCCTGGCCGACGCCGGCGACCCGCCGGGGGACGCGCACGCCTGCCCTGCGTGACCCGCATCACCCTGGATGTCCAATCCCTCCGGGCGCCTGGCCCGTACTCGGTTCCGGCAAGCACGTGATTCAGGGGCGGCGCTGACGCACCAGCGCCCGCCGCCCGGAACAGGAGATGATCAAGATGGGCATGTCCCTGCTGAGACGGATGCCGATGCCGGTCAAGCTGGGTGTCCCGGTGGCCGCAGGGCTGCTGGCCGCGGCGTGCGGCAGCGCGGCCGGGTCGACGACCCCCGCGACGCCGGCGAGCGGGCCGGCCAACGCGACGGTGATCGAGTCCCACGCTGGTTCGGGGGGACCGTTCCTGGCCAACGGGTCCGGGCGTGCGGTGTACCTGTGGGCCGCGGACAGCATGAACAAGTCCACCTGCGCCGGGGCGTGCGCCGGGGCGTGGCCTCCGGTGACGACCACGGGCAAGGTGACCGCCGCCGACGGCGCGAAGGCCGCTGACCTGGGCACGATCACCCGGTCGGACGGGAGCAAGCAGGTGACCTACAACGGTCACCCGCTGTACTACTTCGCCGGTGACTCCGGCCCGGGCCAGACCAATGGCCAGGGCAGCGACAACTTCGGCGCGAAGTGGTGGCTGGTCGCCCCGGCCGGCACGAAGATCACGGCCGCGGATGCGGCATCCGGCACGGGCGGCTCCTTCCCCGCGTCCCCGTCCTCGTCCCGTGGCTCCGGCACCAGTAGCTCCAGCACCAGGAGCTCCAGCACCGGTGGCGGCTGGGGCTGACTCCCGCCGTGACCACGTTCCTGACCCGCCTCGCGGCCACTGATGCTGGCCGGCCGCCCCGGTACCACCACTCTTAGGGAGAAAGACCGATGAACACCACTCACACGGGCACCATGCTCCGGGATCATGAATCTGCCCGCCCCCGCAACGACAGCGCCCTGGTCCGGGCCGCCCGGCTGCTGACCCGGGGGCCAGCCAGGATCAAATCACCAGCCGCTCGGTGGGTGGTGAACGCCCTGGCCGTCGCCGGGGCCGCCCTGATGGTGTGGTCCGGCGTGATTCACCTTCAGCTGTGGTCTGACGGCTACCGGAGCATCTCCGTGATCGGGCCGCTGTTCTTGATCCAGGGAGCCGGCGGCATCGCGCTGGCCGTGGTGCTGGCCGTGTTCCGCCGCGCGGTCCTCATGGCTGCGGGTGCTGTCATGATGGCCGCCACGGCCGCCGGGCTGCTGCTCAGTGCCGGCATCGGCCTGTTCGGCTACCGGGAAAGCCTCGCCGTCCCCTACGCCATGAGCTCACTGGTGGTGGAGTTCGCCGGTGCGGCCGTGCTCGCCGCAGCAGCCGCCATCCTGCTGGCCGCCCGCCCGGGGCCCTGGCCAGCACGGCGCTAGCGCCCGCAGCAGGCCCGTCCGGGCCAGCGGACCCCGTCCGGCCGGCCCGGGCCGCCGGCGGGATCGCGGCCGGAGAATTTCCCCAGTTCATGCGCTGTGGTCCAATCCCTTTCCGGCCATCACCCGTATGTAGTGTGTGCGGATAGTGGGAACCCCGACTGACCAGCTACCAGACGAGACGCTCCTCGCGGGCCTGGGCGCCGGCGACGCTGAGCTGTCGCTCGTGTTCGTGCGCCGCTTCCAGGGACTGGTCTTCGGCGTCGCGATGGCCGTAGTCGGCGACCCCACGACGGCGGAGGATGTCGCCCAGCAGGCTTTCGAGCAGGCATGGCGGCACGCCCAGGTGTTTGACTCGCGCCGCGGTTCCGTCCGGGCCTGGCTGAGGACCATCACCCACAACCTCGCCGTGGATGTCGTCCGTGCGCGGACATCGGCGCCCGTGGACCCGGACGATCTTCCCGCCATCCTCACCGCGGTGACCGACACACCCGAACGGCTCGCCGAAGCCCACGACAACGCCGCGGAACTGCGCCGCGCGCTGGCCGGGCTGCCCGAGCCGCAGGCCCGGGCCGTGGCCATGGCCGGCATCTACGGCATGACGGCCCAGCAGGTCGCAGACAGCGAGCGCATCCCCCTGGGCACCGCGAAGACCCGGATCAGGGACGGGATGCAGAAACTGCGGGCCGCCTACCTCCCGGAGGAGGCCGGTCATGAGTGAGCTGAACGAGATGGGATGCCGCGAATTCTCAGACGTCGCTGCCGAGCTGGCGCTGGGCGTGCTGACCGGGCGCGAGCGTGCCCAGGCGCTCGCGCACCTGGACCACTGCCCGCCGTGCCGCGAGAAAGTCCGCCAGCTGACGGCCACCGGCGAGGGCCTGCTGGGACTGCTGCCCGCCGTCGAGCCCCCGGCGGGATTCGAGGCGCGGGTGATGGACCGGCTTGGCCTCGCCACACCCGCCCCCAGCCCCAGCACAAGCACAAGCACGAGCACGAGCACGAGCACGAGCACCGCCAGCCACGCGAGCTGGATCAGCCGGGTACCCCTCCTGGGCCGCAAACCCGCTCGCCCGGCCGCCGGCCAGGCCAGGCCGGGCGGGCGGACCCGGCGGGTGCTGGCCCTGGCGGCGGTCGCCGTGGCCGTCGTCGCAGGCGGCCTGGGAGGGTGGGGCCTGCGGTCCGGCGCCCCGGCCCCGGCCGGGACCCCGCTGAGCTCCGGCACCCTGCTCTCCGCCACCCACCAGGCGGCGGGAAAGATCTTTCTCTACGACGGCAGTTCACCGTGGCTGTACATGTCCGTGGACATGCCCGCGGGGAACGGCACCGTGATCTGCGAGGTGGAGAGCCGGGACGGCCACGTCACCACCGTCGGCTCGTTCCGGCTGACCGACGGCCACGGCTACTGGGGCAGCCCGGTCCCGGCGACCCAGGGGCCGCTGACCGGCGCGCGGCTGGTCGGGCCGGGCGGCACCGTCCTGGCCACCGCCAGCTTCCACAGCGACTAGGTTCCTGCCCGGCCGGGAACGTGGCTTCGCATCTGCGACCCGGCGGCCCGCGGGCATGCCCCGGGCGCGGCGCATTGACGCAACTCCTCGGTTGCTATAACGTGGCAACCGTTCAGTTGCCACTTACTGGAGGACGTCATGGGTTTCCCCGATCGCATCGAGCGCACCGTGGATCTGGCTCACCCCCCGGCCACGGTGTGGGCGGCGCTCACCACGGCCGAGGGCCTGGCCAGCTGGTTCGGCCAGCAGGCGACGATCGACCTGCGCCCGGGCGGGTCGGCCAGCATGAAGTGGGACCACGGCCACACCGCCGACATGCGCGTCGAACGGATCGAGGAGCCGGCGGTGTTCGGCTTCACCTGGCACATCTACGGCCTGCCCGATGATGATCCCCGCCGCACCTATGTCGAGTTCACGCTCGAGCCGACCGATGCGGGCACGCGGCTGACCGTGGTGGAGTCCGGCTTCAGCCAGCTGTCGCAGGAGGCCCACCAGGCGGCGTTCGAGGGCAACACCCGGGGCTGGGCGAGCGAGCTGGGCGAGCTGGCCGACTACCTCGATGCCGCCTGATATCGAGGCGGTCGCCGAGCAGGTCTTCGCCGCCCTGGCCGACCCGAGCCGGCGCGCCATCCTGGCCTCGCTGGCGTCGGGCGGCCCGGCTACCGCCACCGACCTGGCCGGGCGCCTGCCGATCACCCGGCAGGCGATCGCCAAGCACCTGGCCCTCCTGGCCGAGGCGGGCCTGGTGACGGCCGAGCCTGGCGAGCGGCGCCGGGTGCGCTACCGGCTGTGTTCCGCCCCGATGCAGGTGGCGCAGCAGTTCCTGGCCGCGCTGGCCCGCGACTGGGACACGCCGCTGGGCGCGCTGAAGGACCATCTCGACCGTGGCGCCGGCGGCCCCGGCGCCGCGCCGGTCCCGGGAACCCGGGCACCTCAAGGCTGATCACCCGTTCCGCCGCCAGCTTCGCGGCGGGGACCCGGATGGAAGGCGGGCATGACCATGAAGACTCCCCCGATCGTCACGCAGCCCGAATGGGAGGCCGCGCGCCAGCAGCTGCTGGTGAAGGAGAAGGAGCTGACCCGCGCCCGTGACGCGCTGGCCGCCGAGCGGCGGCGGATGCCATGGGTGGCGGTGGACAAGGAGTACGAGTTCGACGGGCCTGACGGCGTGGTGAGCCTGCCGGGCCTGTTCGGGGGCCGCCGTCAGCTGATCGTCTACCGCGCCTTCTTCGAACCGGGCGTCTACGGCTGGCCCGATCATGCCTGCCCCGGCTGTTCCCTGGTGGCTGACCAGGTCGCCCACGTCGCGCACCTGAACGCCCGCGACACCACGCTCGCCTTCGCCTCCCGGGCGCCGCAGCCCGACATCGAGCGGGTCAAGGCCCGGATGGGCTGGCAGATCCCCTGGTACACGATGACCGACGGCTTCGACGCCGACTTCGGCGTGGACGAATGGCACGGCACGAACGCGTTCATCCGCGACGGTGACCGCGTGTTCCGTACCTATTTCGTCAACAACCGTGGCGATGAGGTCATGGGCGGCACCTGGGCCTACCTTGACATCACCGCACTCGGGCGCCAGGAGGAGTGGGAGGACTCCCCCGAGGGCTACCCCCAGACCGCGCCGTACGGGTGGTGGCGATGGCACGACTCCTACGATGACGCCGAGCCGCCGCAGGGGTAGCTGGCCGGGCACGCCGAGGAGGCGATCATGGACAACCAGCCGGGGAACCCGGGCCAGCCGGCCGCAGCCGCTGCCCCGGGGATGCCCGCCGTGGCCAGCCGGGCCACCTTCCAGGCGGACCTGGATGAGCTGCGGGCCCGGGAGAAGGCCCACACCCGCGAGGGGGACGCGATCGCGGCGGCCCGGCGGCGGCTGCCGATGGTGGAGATGGACCCCGCCATTCCGCTGGCCGGCCCGGAGGGCCAGGTCACGCTGCTGGACGCGTTCGAGGGCCGGCGGCAGCTGATCGCCTACTACTTCATGTGGAATCCCGGCCGGCCAGCCGCCGGGCAGTGCGAAGGATGCACTTTCTACAACGGCCAGATCGGCGAACTCTCGTACCTGCATTCGCGGGATGTCACGTATGCCACCTTCTGCCAGGGCCCGTACGGGGAGAGCGTCCGCTACCGGGATTTCATGGGCTGGGACATGCCGTGGTACTCAGCACAGGCCTCCCTCGGCGCGCTTCTCGCCGGGCGCCAGATCGGCTTGTTCCACCTGGTGTGCTACCTGCGCGACGGCGGGCGCGTCTTCGAAACCTACTGGACGAAACGCCGTGGCGTGGAGGCGATGGACTACAGCTACGCGCTCATGGACCTCACCGTGTACGGGCGCCAGGAGCCGTGGGAGGACTCGCCCCCCGGCTGGCCGCAACGGTGCTCCAACACGCGGACCAGCGGCGGGCCGCCCGGGTGGCCGCCCGTGCCGGCCTGGCCGGGCGGGCGCCCCATCGCCCAGTGGCCGCGACTCGAAGCGGGACACCCGGACGACCTGAGCCCCGCCAGCCAGCGCCCGCGGTAGACCTAGGTCTACCGCCGATGTGGATGCCAGCCCCCTAGCGCACCAGCGCATCGGCGTGCAGGATGAGACCCAGGAAGCTACAGATCAACCCACAGCCTGACGCCGATTTATCAGGTGTGCCATATAATTGGCGACGTATATACATAATCTTGACGATACCCTGGCCAAAGAGGAAATGGTAAATGGAGCAACCGGAGAACAAGAATGAGTTCTGGGCGGACGTCAGCGCGGTTGTCGTGACACCAGTTGCGATTGCCGCCGGTCTGGCCAAGGGCACCTATGACGCCTCAACTGACAACGGGGCTTTCATCGAGGGGTTCAACGGGGCGGCCACCCCCATCATCAGGGCAGGAAAGAACTTTGGCGCGGAGCATGGCCCAACCATCACCAAGGGAGTGGTGACCGGCGCCGCCGGCGCGCTCGGGGCCCGGATCATCACCGCAGGCCTGCGAGCCCTGAAACTCTGACCAGCAGGACCTCGTCCTGATCGGGCTCACCGCTGCTCCCCGCAGAAGAGCCGGCGATCATCCTGATCACCGGCATCCAGTCTGGCAGGGGGTCGGCGGTCGCCCAGATGCCGGCCGGGCAACTGCCCCGCCCAGGGCACATCCAGGGACTGGGATCGGAGCCTGGGAGGCAGCCCGGCCCAAGACCACCCATCAGGCGTCGAACCCGTCGCGGCAGGAACGCTCGCAAAATCTGGATGAAGCAGACTTATCCGGTCTTTAAGTAATGAACCACCTAGAGGCAATTGGCCTCAGCCGGCCGAGTTGGCACAGGCCAGGGTGAAATATGTTCACTTTTGAAAATTTTCGTTCCCCCACGACACAATCATTGCTATTGTTCGCACCGTGGGGCGACCGCCAATACTTCCTGTCAGTGCCGCCGTGGCTGCCGTTGCGCTCGGCGCATCACCTGGACTTGTCGCCGTTAGCCCTGCGGGCAGGCATAGGGAGAACGAGGCCATCACCTTCCCCTTGTTAGCCCTTACGGGTAGTGATACCAGTGCGCGACCGAGCGGACACGTTTCGCATAGCAGTCATAGCAGTCATGTATCGCACTACTCCAGCTCCCACAGCTCGCATGGCTCGCACTACTCGCATCACTCGCACTACTCCTCGAGCCCGTCCCTGCCTGCCCCGTCGCCTACCGCCGCGAGCACCCAATCGTCGCCACGGCAGTCATCCTCGCCGCGGCCACCTCACAAGAAGAAGCACCCTGGCGGGAACCCGGGCAGCATCCCGACGGGTTCCGCGACACCGTCTCCCTCTCCGACGCGCAGCAGCCCTAGTGCCGTGCCCAGCAGCATCAGCCCGAGCCCCGCCGGCAACAGCAGTGCTGCAGGCGGGGCGATAACCGTCGTGGTTTTGCTGGTGGTAATCGGCGGAGTGATCGTGACCATTGCCGTAGTCCAGCGGAGGAACAGACCGAGATGACGACATGACGGCCGGGACTCGCGGGACAGCGGTTACGTTCGACAGGGCAACAGTCCAGTTGGACGCCTTGCAGAGGGCGGCGTACGCGATGGCTGCGGTGGCGACGGTTGATATCAAGGCCTCAGGCGACGACTACGTGTGCACGCTCTTTCCGCGCGACATACACATGGATCCTGACGATCTCGCCCACCGGATCCGGTCGGAAGTCATCGATCAGACACTGCGGCTGCGGATCGCGCAGGACACCGAGCCATTGCGCAATCTCATCTTTGCCCTGGCGTTCTCGCAAACCGGCCTGGCGGACGCTGAGACGCCATAGTCATGAACCTGCGGATACCACGAGAGGCGACAGGCGTCGCCCCTGCGGGCTGGCAACTGCTCCCGCTGCGTTTCCACCGATTCGACCCGGACAGCGTGCTCCTGACCAACCTCGTTGGCGAACACGTGTTCCTGCCCGAAGCGCAGTTCCTCACGGTTCTCGATGGGACCTGTACCGATCAGGGCGTTCTTGCTGAGCTCCGTGCGAAGCACCTGATCCAGCTGCCCGGAGAGCGGCTGCCGGCCGAACTGCTGGCAGTAAAGCTCCGCACGCGGCTGCGCCGGCTGCCAGATTCAACGGGCTTGCACATGTTCGTGGTGACGCTGCGCTGCGAGCACACGTGCCGGTATTGCCAAGTCTCCCGCCAGTCATCGGCGAAGAGCGAGTACGACATGAGCCAGGACACGGCTCGCCGGGCACTCGGACTGGCCTTCCGTTCGCCGTCCCCCCACCTGAAGCTGGAGTTCCAGGGCGGCGAGCCCCTGCTCAACTTCGATCTCGTGCGCTGGATCGTGACCGAGGCGAAGCAGATGAACCAGGCACACGGGAAGCAGCTTGCCTTCGTGATCGCGACCAATCTGGCGCTTCTGGACGACCGCGTCCTCGAGTTCTGCAGCCAGGAAGACGTCTACCTATCCACGTCCCTGGATGGTCCCGCGGACCTGCATAACGGCAACCGGCGGCGTCCGGGACAGGACAGCTGGGCACGAACAGTCAGCGGCATCAGGAGGGTCCAGGAGGAACTCGGCCACGATCGCGTCAGTGCGCTCATGACCACCACCGAAGCGAGCCTGGGCCGGCCGTGCGACATCATCGACGCCTACGCCGATCTTGGGCTCCGGCACGTTTTCCTGCGACCGATCTCCCCCTACGGGTTCGCTCTCCGGCGACGGGGCGGAGCGGGGTACGACGTTCAGCGGTGGCTGACGTTCTACGAGGACGGACTCGATCACATCATCGACCTGAACCGGGCGGGCGTCCCGATGGTGGAGGTCTACACGTCGATCATCGCGAAGAAGATGTTCACGAACGATGATCCTGGCTACGTCGATCTGACCTCGCCGGCGGGGATCGGGCTGGGCGCCCTCGTTTACAACTACGACGGCGACATCTACGCCTCAGACGAAGGACGCATGCTGGCCGAGATGGATGACCATACATTCCGGCTGGGCAACGTGGACCGCAGCAGCTACCGGGACATCATGCTGTCCGACCAACTGCTGCGGCCTCTCGAGGAGTCGCTTACCCTCAGCGCGCCGATGTGCAGTACGTGCGCCTTCGAGCCGTACTGCGGGGCCGACCCGGTCTTTCATCACGCCACCATGGGCGACTTCGTCGGGCAGAAGGCGACGTCAGCTTTCTGCCAGCGCAACATGGGCGTATTCACTGCCATCCTGCGCCGGGCTCGCAACGACAGCTTCACCCGGGACTTGTTCTTCCGGTGGGCGCACCAATGATGAGGCTCTCCGGCCGGGCAACGCCCGTTGGTGTGCCGGCCTGCATACATCCTCAGGTATGGCGAGTATGCCAGCCTGGCGACGAGCCCGCTGGGCTGCCCCTCGCCTGCCTGCTGACGGACGACGTCGCGCCCGTTCCCGGTTATGTGCTCTACCTGACTATGAGCCCCGACATCGATGCTCCTGGTCCCGCTCTTCTGTTGCCTGCCGATCTGTCCCACCTGGCGCCGGGCGACATCATCGGCGTCACCCCCGACGGGAAGCGTGTCAGCGTTCTGTGGAAGGAAACCGCGGCGCATAACAGCCTCTTGCTGACCGAGCAATGTGACAACTACTGCCTGATGTGTTCCCAGCCTCCCAAAGACCGTGAGGATGCCTGGCTTTTTGAACGGGCCAAGAGCGTCGTCAGCCTCCTGCCAGCATCAGCGCGCAGCCTGGGACTGACCGGGGGCGAGCCGACCTTGCATGCGGACGCCCTGATCGATCTCCTCGAGCATTGCCGGGACACCGCGCCCTGGGTATCGCTGCACCTGCTCTCGAACGGCAGACGTTTCGCTCAGGCAGATTTCGCGCACCGGTATGCACAGGCAGGGCCTGCCGACATCATGGTCGGGATCCCCGTCTACGCCCCTGAGGCAGGCCTGCATGACTTCATCGTCCAGGCCGAGGGCGCCTTCGAGGAGACGATCCGCGGCATACTCAACCTTGCGTCCCTGCAGCAGAGCGTTGAGATCCGTGTTGTGGTCCAGCGCCATACCGTGCCTGTTCTCGCCGACCTGGCGGAGTTCATCGCGCGCAATCTCCCCTTCATCGACCAGGTGGCCCTCATGGGACTGGAGATGACCGGACTAGCGCGCCCCAACTCCGGCGAAGTGTGGATCGACCCTTTTGACTACCAGCCAGAGCTCACGCAGGCAACGCGGATACTCACTGGCGCCCACATCCCCGCCAGGATCTACAATCACCAGCTCTGCGTGCTGGATGAGCACCTATGGCCTTACGCAGTCCGGTCAATCAGTGACTGGAAGAATGACTACCTGGACATCTGCCATCAGTGCTCAGCCCGCGATGCCTGCGGTGGCGTCTTCACCACAAGCGGAAATCGCCTCAGCCAGCATCTTCGGCCTATCAACCTTTCCCGGGCACGCGGCTAGCCGCTGGCCTCCCCGAGGTGGCTGCGGTAGTACTGGCGGAGAGCGTCCTCCTCGCTTTCGCTGATGTGCGCGTCCCGGTCGATGTTCGGGGCGTCCTTGACCTGGTCCTTGGACACGGCGAGCACGACGACCTCGCCGTCAACCCGGGCTCCGTGGATCGGGGCGAAACTCTGCTTCGTGCCGAACAGGCCGGTCTCCACGAGGACCCACTCCGGCTGCCCGGAGTCATCGTGCAGGTACACCTGGCTTACCTTGCCGATCCTGTTGCCCTCGGGGTCGGCGGCGACGCGGTGGATGTATTCCTGGGGATCCTGCGGGGTGGTCATGGCTGCCTCCGTTGGGCCGGATCTTCGCGCTGGCGCACGTCCTGGCCATGCGACGAGGTACAAGGAGGCTGAGCTACCCCGCGGCGTCCGCCGCAAACGATATCCGGTGGTTGCCAGAAGGCCCGGTGCGTAAGGTCGGCTGGATGACGCTCTCTCACGACATGGCCGGCCAAGGGCCTGCACTGGTCCTTCTGCATTCCGGGGTGTGACCGGCGGATGTGGGATCCGCAGTGGCCAGCCTTGATCGAGGCGGTCTACCGGCTGGTCCGCTGCGACTTCCGGGGCTTCGGCGGAACCCCCGCCGCGGACAGGCCCTGCAACGATGCCGAGGATGTGATGGACCTCCTGGACACTGAGCGGGAACAGGCGCTGCAGCGACATGCCTTCGGGGTGCAGCTGGCCGCCGAGGAGTTCGAGCCGGTCACGGCCGACTTCGACCTGTCGGCCATCAAGGCTCCCTGCCTTATCGTGTCGGGCGGGCATGACATGGCGGACTTCCGGCAGATCGCGGCCCGGCTGGCCGGCCTGCTCACAGACGCCCAGCAGGCCGAACTCCCCTGGGCGGGTCATCTGCCCAGCATGGAGCGGCCGTCCGCCGTGACCGGCCTGCTGGCCGGTTTCCTCCGCGAGAAAGTCCCGGCCGGCTGAACCGGTTATCAGCCCTGTTTCAGCAGCTCCCGGGCGGCGGCCGCGATGTGCTCAGCATCGATGCCCGCCGCGGCCAGCAGTTCCGTGCTGCTGCCCGATCCGGGCAGGTCCCGGACACACAGGTGAGCCAGGTACAGCGGCCCAGGCCCCGCCTCCAGCAGGGCATCCGACACGGCGCTGCCGAGCCCGCCCGCCGCATAATGGTCCTCCGACACGACCAGGCGGCCACCCGTGGCCGCCACCGCAGCCGAGAGCGTCTGCGTGTCGATCGGCTTGACGGAGTACAGGTCGATGACCCGGGCCGCGATACCCTCTGAGGCCAGCTGATCCGCAGCGGCCAGGCAGGCATGCAGCGTGACCCCGGCGCCGATGAGCGTCACGGCGTCGTCCGGGCCCGACCGCAGCACCTTCGACCCGCCCACCGGGAACAGTTCCGTGCTGTCGTACAGCACCGGGTAGGCACCGCGGGTGGTCCGCAGGTAGCTGACCCCGGGCTGGTCCGCCATTGCGCGCACGAGCGCGGCCGTGCTGGTGGCGTCGCTCGGGTACAGCACCGTCGACCCGTGCACCGCGCGCATCATGGCCAGGTCTTCCAGGGCCATCTGGGAGGGCCCGTCCGCGCCGATCTCCACGCCCGCGTGCGATCCGGCCAGCCGGATGCTGGCCTGGGAGATGGCGGCCATCCGGATGAAGTCGTACGCCCGGGTGAAGAAGGCCGCGAACGTCGAGGCGAAGGGGGCATAGTGCCGGGCACTGAGGCCCACGGCCGCCGCCACCATCTGCTGCTCGGCGATGAACATCTCGAAGTACCGCCCGGGAAAGGCGCGGGCGAACTCGCTGGCGTAGGTGGAGTTGCTGACCTCCCCGTCGAGGGCGACCACGCCGGGACGGTCCGCGCCGAGCGCAGCCAGCGCATCCCCGTACGCCTTCCGCGTGGCGACCTTCTCCCCCAGCGGGTACTCCGGCGCGGAAGGCGGCGCGCCGCCGCCGGCCTGGACAGCCTCGCTGGGCATGGCCGGCGCGGGGCCCGGGGCCGCGTCCGCGGGCAGCGGCCCCCGGACGACCAGATTCCGCTCGCCACCCAGTTCCGCGATGGCCCGCCTGGCCATGTCGGGCGGGAACGGCTTGCCGTGCCAGTCCGGCCGGTCCTCGACCTCGGAGAACCCGCGGCCCTTGATGGTGCGGGCCAGGACCACGGTGGGCTGGCCAGAACCCCCCTCGGCGATGAAGCGGAACGTCTCCGTGATCTCGGCGAGGTCGTGTCCGTCGATGACGAGCACGTGCGCCCCGAACGCCTCGGCGCGCCTGGCATAAGCCGCCAGGTCCCACTCCAGCTCCGTCGGGCCGCGCTGGCCCAGCCGGTTGACGTCGACGATCGCGGTCAGGTTGGACAGCCGGTAGTACGCGGCCTTGTCCAGGGCCTCCCAGATGGAGCCCTCCGCCATCTCGCTGTCCCCGCACAGTACCCACACCCGGTAAGGCAGCCGGTCGAGGTACCGGCCCGCCAGGGCGACCCCCACCCCGTCGGGCAGTCCCTGGCCGAGCGACCCGGTGGCGACGTCGACCCACGGCAGGACCGGGGTGGGGTGGCCTTCCAGGCGGGACCCGAACCGCCGGTACCCCGTCATGAGCTCGTCGTCGGACACCACCCCCACCGCCTTGAACACGGAGTAGAGCAGCGGGGAGGCATGCCCCTTGGAGAAGATCAGGTGATCGTTGGTGTCGGCGCGCGGGTTGTCCCAGTCGTAGCGCAGGTGACGGCCGACCAGCACCGCCAGCAGGTCCGCGGCGGACATGCTCGAGGTCGGGTGACCGGACCCGGCGCTGGTGCTGGCCCGGATCGAGTCAACGCGGAGCTGGGCGGCAAGGTCAGCGGCCAGGTCAAGATCGATCCCGGTCAGGGGCTGAGTTTCGCTGCTCATGTCAGGCCCTCCTTCTGCTGGCGGCGCGGTTGGCAGCACAAAGTAGGGAACTCGCCACGGCCAGGCTATCTAAACGATGCCGCGGCCTCACGCCGGGCACAGTCCCCGCCGGGCCCAGGCGCGGACGGTGCTGACCGCGGCCGGGGCCGGTCCCGGGACGGCACGTTCCGGGACCGGCCCCGGCCCCCGGCGGCCGGTCAGGCGGGCACGACGTAGGGGAAGGTGGTGGCGCGCTGGCCGCTGGTGGTGGCAGGTGTGAGCCCGGAGGGGATGGCCATGCTGGTGACCAGGGACAGCATGGCCTCGGGGGCGTTGTCAGCCCTGGTGCGGCCGTTGAACCCGGTGAACCCGTAGACCGCGGGCGTGCCGACCACGTACGGCAGCACGTCGGGGAACAGGCGGGCGGCCACCGCCTGGCCGTAATCCTGCGGTTCAGCACTGGTGCCGCTGGCCGCCACCATCGCAGCGACCTGGTCACCGATGTACTTGGCCGCCGCCGCGACGTCCTCAGACGGATGGCGGGTGTTGGCCGGATTGGAAAAGTCGGTGTCGTTCGGCCAGAAGATCGGCCACATCATCGGGTGCCCGGCCCGGTTGATCTGCCGCCAGCCGCCCGCGTCGGTGGCCAGCTTGGTGGCCGCCCACACCCCGGTGCGCGCCCCGGGCCGCAACCGCGGATGGGTGTGCGGGACCTCCAGCACGATCGAATCGACGGTCGAGCCGGCGAAGCTGTTCTTGGCGTCGGCCGGCCTCCATCCCGACAGGTCCGGCGCGTTCCCTGCCGCCACCGCCCCGTTGACGATGGCCAGCAGCGACAAGTCGATGTAGAACGAGTCCGCGATCCGCCCGGCCCATGCCCGCATGCCACCGCCGCTGGCCTCCTGCCCCGTCCGGCCTTCGAGCACGGCCTCGCCCGCGGCCGAGTCTTCCCGCGCCGCCTGGCCGGCCAGCGCCTCCAGCCGCCAGGGCTGCGCCCCTTGCTGGTCCGGCTCACCGAACGCGAAGCGGTACGTCAATTCCTCGAAGTCCGAGCCATCGAAATGCACCTTGAACTCATAACGCGCCTCCGGGTGAAACCCCGGCTCAGAATGCAGGCCGTTCACGTTCGAGTTGACATCCATCACGAACACCGTGCTCCCGCCGCCGGGGAACACGTACAGGTCATCGAGGAAAAGCTGGCCAGTCTGGGCCGCCAGCGGCGTATCCAGATGATGAGACATGGGACAAGTCCTTTCTTCTCTGCGGGTACCTGGACGGGAACCGCCGGCCGCTACGCGGCCAGGAAGTCCAGCAGTGCGGGGTTGACCACGTCGGGGTGGGTCCAGGCGACGTTGTGCGGGCCACCCGGCACGGCGACGAAGGTCAGGTCCTTGATCAGCCCGGGCAGCCGGGCCGCGGTGGCCGGGTAGGGCAGGATCCGGCCGGCGTCGCCGTGGATCAGCAGCACCGGCACGTCGATCTCGGGCAGGTCGGCGCGGAAGTCGGTCAGCCAGGTGTCCACGCAGGCGTAGGCGGCGTACGCGGACGCGGCGACCGCGACGTTGAAGCTGGCCTGCCAGGCCTGGTCGCTGATCCGTTCCGGGCGCAGCACGTCGACATTGTAGAAGTTGTCCAGGAAGTCCTTGAAGTAAGCGGGCCGGTCTTTGATGACGGCCGCCTTGATCCCGTCGAACACGGACTGGTCCACGCCCTCGGGGTTGTCGGCGGTCTTGAGCAGGTAGGGCGGGATGGCGCCCATCAGCACCGCCTTGCGGACCCGGCCCGACCCGTAGGTGCCCAGATAGCGGGTCACCTCGCCGGTGCCCATCGAGAACCCGCACAAGACCGCGTCGTCCAGCTCCAGGTGGCCCAGCAGCGTGTTCAGGTCGGCCGCGCCCGCAGCACCGGTCAGATGACCGGTGTTGACCGCAGCCCGGTGCCGGAGACTCTGACTCGTTGCCGCGCCCCGCGGGCGCACGCAGGAAGGAGCGGACATGGCCGGCCTTTTCGGCGCGGATGACCCGGATGAGCCTGACGCGGTTCGCGCGCTGCGCTGGCCGGCTGGCTTTGCCCCGGGATGCTCGGACGTGTGGGCCCGCAGCGAGCTCGCCATCATGGCCCCGCCCGAGGTGGTGTTCTCATGCCTGGTCACGGCCGGCCGCTGGGAACGGGATGTCCCGGGTCTGCGGAACGTCCGCGTCCTGACCGGAAGCCGCGGGGACCTGGCCGGGGACACCGCGTTTTGGTCATGTCCCGCGATCTGGATGGGCACCACGACCGGGAAACCATCCGCTCCCCGGTACGCCAGCAGCCGATGGGGCAGCATGGAGATCCGGGCCGCGGCCTTCGCGACGTCGATCCGCGGGGACGTCCCGCCCGCCGGCGGCGGCTGCGGATCAGCCGGCCCCGGCCAGGCCGCCCCGGTGACCTCCATGCCGCCGGACGCACCCAGGTCTGGCCAGGTGACAACACGGTCCAGCGCGATGTCCACGAAGACCCGCTCGACGTAGTACTCATGAAGCAGCAGGTCCCAGACCCGGCCTTGCCTGACTTTCCCGACGTAGCGCTCGGCCTGCGGGACCATGGCCCTCAGCCGCTGCGGCGCAGGCCTGACATCGAGCGAACAGCGGGCTGGCCGAGAACCCGTGGTCACGTGCGTGATAGGCGAGGGCGACGCGCGGGTCACGGATGATCCGCTCCAGCTTCTTGCCGAATCCCAGGGACGTGGTGAAGCCCACAACCCCGCTATTGCGCTGGCCCAGGCCGCAGGGGGCGACGGCCGTGACGACCGCCCCGCCAGCCGGGGTGACGTAAGCGGCCGCCGCGGTAATGTCCCCCTTGATCACCGATTCGGCAGCATCGGACAGTGAACGGGACTGCCCATGGCGCCCCCAAGCAGTGGCTTCCCAGGCCGTTATCTCATGCCGGGACCGCCAGGACCAGGACCAGCCCGGGGATGGGTGTCCCGGTTCCAGGGTCAGCTCGTATCCGGGCGGAAGACCAGCACCAGCACGCGGACGGCGAGGATCGCGGCGGTCACCAGCAGGCAGTAGCCGAAGAAGGAGTAGAGGGTGACGTTCCTGCTGATGACCGGGCCGCCGTGCAGGCCGATCATCATGACCGCCATCACGCCCGCGGCCGCGGCCAGGAAGGTGAGCAGCACCTGGTGCAGGAGGCTGGTGACATGACGGCGGTCGGCCGCGTTGGCGAACAGCCGGACATTGACGCTCAGCCGCCCCGTCTCGAGGGAGGCGCCGATGCGGTCGATGCGCCTCGGCAGGCGACGGAGCATGGGCATCATCGCCGCCAGCTCCTCCAGCGCGGTCTTCCGGAGGGTATCGGGGCTGAGCTGATCGGCTAGCTGGTCCGCCGCGAAACGGCGGGCCTCGGCGACCACGTCGAAACCCGGGGCCAGCTGGGTGAGCGAGCCTTCCATGGTGGCCAGCGCCCGGAAGACCGCGGCGATTTCCGGGGGGACCGCCAGCCCGTAGTCCGCGACGATGCGGAACAGGTCTGTGAACATGCGCACGTCCGGGGCGATCCCGGCCGCCACGTGACGTGCGGCGAACCGGCCGAGCGTCCGTTCCAGGCGCACCTCGTCGAGATCGTCGGGGCGCTCGACGACGTCGAGCAGCGCGTCGGCGAGCCCGGCGGGGTCACCCCGGTCGAGGGCCAGCAGCAGCCGCTGCAGCGCCGAGCGCAGCCCGGCGTCGATCCGGCCCACCGACCCGAAGTCCAGCAGGCCCAGCCTGCCGTCGGTGAGCAGGAGGATGTTGCCCGGGTGGGGATCCGCGTGGAAGGTGCCGTCGATCATCACCTGGCACAGCAGGCTGTCCAGCAGCGACCGGGCCAGTGCGGACCGCACCCCGGCCGGCAGGCCAGCGTCGGCCGCCGCCAGCGGGCGGCCCTCCAGGTACTCCATCACCAGCACCGTTTCGCCGCAGAGCGGCTGGCAGGGAACCGGGACCCGGACACTCTCCCGCTCCGCCGACGCGGCGGCCACCGACGTCATGTTGCGCGCTTCTATCCGCAGGTCAAGTTCCTCGCGCAGCGCGGCAGCGAACCCGTGGGACAACTCCACGGCCCCGACCCCCCGGCCCCAGCCCGTGCTGCGCTGCAGCCGGGCCGCCAGCCGCGCGACGATATCCAGGTCCCGGTCGACAACCCTGGTCACGTCCGGCCGCCGCACCTTGACGACCACCCGGGCACCCGACTTCAGGGTCGCCGCGTGGACCTGGGCGATGGACGCCGCGGCGATCGGCTGGCGGTCGAAGGCCGCGAACATCTCCCCTACCTCAGCGCCGAGTTCTGACCTCAGCACTTCCTCGATCCTGGGCCAGGGGACCTGGGGCGCGTCATCCTGCAGGCGGCTCAGCTCGCTGATGAACTCGGCCGGGAGAAGATCACGGCGGGTGGACAGCACCTGCCCCAGCTTGATGAACGTGACCCCGCCGTCCTCCAGGGCCAGGCGCAGCGAACGGGCCAGCCGGGCCCGCCCTTCGGAGGTGCCCAGCTCCGACCGGCGGCCGCCGCGCTGGTAGGGAAGCAGCCCCCGGCGCACCAGGATGCGGCTGATCTGCGAGTAGCGGCGCATCCGGCCGACCTGCCGACGGCTGCCGCGCAGCAGGTAGAGCGGCCCGGGCAGGGACCCGCTCGGCACCAGCGCTTCGGCGATCACGAGGAAGACCATGCCGACCAGCAGGGCGATGACCACCCCCAGGATCACGAACCACAGTCCCGGGAGCGCGCCGGCCGTGCGGCTCGTCACCGTGGCGCCGCCGATGGCCCTGATGATCGGCGTGGCGACGAAGAAGGCGATGATGCCGGCCGTCAGGGTGCGCAGGACCGACAGCGGCAGGCCCAGCAGCCGGCGCACCCCGAAGGCGAAGACGAGCACGGTCAGCGCGGTCGCGACGGCAACCAGGGGGATGCTGAGGGCTGTCATGGCCGGCTCCGCGGCGCCCGCGCGTGACGCAACCTCGGCATGGCCAGGCTCCCTTGGGGTCTTGACGAGGGCGGCGTTCGATGTCTGGTGCGTTACGAATCTAGTAGCCGGGCCGGCCTGGTCTCGAAGCCAGGCCGTCCTGGCGCGGGCCGCCATGGCGGGGAGGGTCCTCCGTCATGTGAGCACGTGACGGAGGACCCTCCCCGCCGCGGGACCAGGCGCGCATCATGTGCTGTGGAGTGATCTAACCAGGCACCACTCCGGCGACTCCCCGAAGGAGGGGTTGAGATGCCGGATCTCATGCATGACGTGCCCGCGGCCCGCCACCCGGACTCCCCGCCCCAGGACGACCTCGCCCGCCAGCGGGCGCTGGAGCAGATCGGCCGCAAACGGCGGTACCGCATCAGTGCCGCCGTCTCCGCCATCGGCATGGCGCTGCTCGTGGCGATCTGGGCGCTGTCGGAGTACCACAACGCGGGCGGCTGGCCGGTCCACGGATTCAGCCAGAGCTCAGGCATTCACGAGGTGTGGAACCTCTGGATCATCTACCCCCTGGGCGCGTGGCTGCTGCTGCTCGCCGCGGGCGGCTGGGACGTTTACCTGCGCAGGCCGGTCTCCGAGCAGGAGATCCAGCAGGAAATCGAGCGCCAGGCGGGGCATGGCACTGACCCGTACCAGGCAAGGAAGCGATGATCATGGCCGAGCCGCAGGCGGAATCACCCGGGCGCGGGGTGCGGGTCCTGGTCTGCGCAGCCTCCAGGCACGGGGCGACGGCCGAGATCGCGGAGGCCATCGGCCTGGCGCTGTCCGGTCAGGGCTACGCCGTCACGGTGCGCCCGCCGGGCGAGGTCCGTTCCGTCGAGGACTACCACGCGGTCGTCCTCGGCAGCGCCGTGTATTCCGGCCACTGGCTCCCGCCAGCCAAGGACCTGGCCAGCAGGTGCCGTGACACGCTCGCCTGCCGTCCGGTGTGGCTGTTTTCCAGCGGCCCCGTGGGTGACCCCTCCGGCAAGCTGGCCCAGGGCATGGCCCAGGACCCCGTGGAGATCCCCCGCATCCGCGTGGCGCTCCATGCCCGCGATCACCGGATGTTCGCCGGCAAGCTGGACCGCAAGAAGCTGAATCCGGCCCAGCGGCTCTCCCTCCTGGTGTTCCGCGGGCTGGACGGGGACTTCCGCGACTGGGCGGATATCCAGGACTGGGCCGGGAGCATCGCGGACCAGCTCACGCTCACCACGCGCTGACCGCAGGCCGGCTGGAGGCCAGGCCGCCGGGCTGACCCGGCCTGCCGGTGGCGTCAGAGGGCCAGCAGCCGGGCCAGCCCAGCCGGATCGGCGCCCGCCACGTCCAGGACCTTCGCCCGGCTGGTGGCCCCCGTGACCAGGGTGACGGCGCCGCGGCGGACACCGAACGCATCCGCCACCGCCTCCAGCGCCGCGGCCGTGGCCTGGCCGCCGGTGGCCCGCGGGCTCACCCGGACGACCAGCGCGCCCCCGTGTTCGCCGCCCACGCCAGGCCGGGGCGAGCCGGGGCGCACCCAGACGGTAATCCGCACCACCCCAGTGTGCCCCGGGCGCCTGACGGGCCATGAAGGTAATTGCGCGGAATCCCCCGGGATCACCCGGGACGCTCTTCCGATCCAGGCATAAATCTCCGGCACGCCACTCATCCGGCCACCGTCCATCCAGCCGGGAATCCAGCTGCCCGGGTGCTCCGGAATGGCCCCGTCTGCGTCTCACCCCGTGAAGACGCGGCCAGAAAGGCTGGCCGTGTGCCGATTATCAGGGCTTCACCATGAATGTGTATCTGCGCTCAGAACATCCGCCCCCCGGTGATCACCCGGGCGGGGGGAACGGCCCGGGGCTTCGCGCCCGGCACCCGGCCGGGCACCGGCCCTGGGACCGCAGGTGCCGGCGGCGGGCGGACATCATCGCCGCCGCCCTGGCCTCTGCCGTGCTGGCCTGGTTCTACCTCACGCCGGCCGGGCAATCGGCGGTCACCGGCGCCGGCCATTTCCTCACCGCGCCCGGCTGCGGCAGCCCGCAATGGTTAGCCGGGGTTCCGCCGGGCGCGGTCCTGGCCCGTTCCCCCGCCGGCTATGCCGAGTGGACATTCCCGCAGGACTACGGCGTCCGGGTGGCCGGCGGGCGCGCCGGGCCCGGCCTCCCGGACGGGGCCCGGTTCTCCTGCCGTCCGGACACGACCTGCTTCAGGGCGGCGATGCCCAGGGCGCCGGCCGGCACGAGCGTGACGAGGGCGGGCAGCTGGTACCGCCAGGAGAACTCGAACAGGTCGGACACCAGCAGCACGAACACCCCCGATGCGGTGAACAGCAGCGCGCCCAGGGCGGGCGGCCTGGCCCGCGGGTCCGCCCGCCAGCGCCGGCGCAGCAGTACCGCGGACCCGGCCAGCCCGGTGACCACGCACAGGGCCAGCAACGGGCCGGGCGTGTACCCGCCGTCGAGCTGGTAGGAGCGCAGGAACCCGGCCACCGGCCGCCAGACGGCCGGGCTGCCGCCGCCGAACTGGGCGATCTCGGCCGCCACCTCCGGCCGGGTGGAGTGCGAGGAGAAGTAGGGGTAGGTGGTCTGGAACTGCCAGCGGGAGATCGGCGTGTCCCCCGGGCTGGTGTCGCGGGTCAGCGCGAACAGCTTCACCACGTCGCGGGCGTAGGCGCCGAGCAGCCGCTCCGGCTGCTGGGTCAGCACACGGTGGTTGAAGTCGGAGATCAGGGCGTCGGTCTCGGCCCGCGGCAGGTTCGCGTAGTACGGCCGGATCGGGGAGCCCGGCTGAAACTCCAGCCAGTCCGGCCCCCTGGCCTGCTGGGCCGGGTCCGGGCACATGGCCCGCTCGGAGGCCGGGAGCCGCAGCGTTGAGCAGTCCGCGGCGGCAGCGGCCCTGCCGTAGACCGAGGTAACGCCGGTGTGGGACAGGAAGAAGGTCCCCGCCACCAGATAGGACACGGTGCAGTAGGCCAGGATCGGCAGCAGGAATGCGGCGCAGAACGTGACGGCCCGGCCCAGGGCCCGGCGCCAGCCGCCGCCGACGGCCAGCAGGTAGATCACCCCGGGGACGATGAGAGCCTCGCCGACCTGCGCGAACGTGGCCGACGCGCCGAGCACCAGCCCGGCCGCCCCGGCGGCCCGCCAGCCGGGCCCCGGCCGCCATGCCAGGATGGCCAGGCCGGCCACGATCAGCGCCTCGAACCAGGTGCCCGGCATGATGGCCTGCTCGGTCTGCACCTGGTAGGCGTCGAGCAGGACCGGGGCGATGGCCAGCGCGGCCAGCCACCTGGACACGCCCCGGCGCACCAGCAGCAGGTAGATGACCACGGCGATGGCCAGGCCGAGCAGGTGCTGGACCGCCGCGACCGCGCTGAAGTTGGCGACGAGCAAGATGGCCCGCAGCGGCCCCTTGTAACCGACCGGGTCCATGCCCTGGGCGTCGTAGAGGTACCGGCTGGTGTCGATATAGAACAGCGCGGGCCGGTACGCGAACTGCACGAGCAGGCGGAGCGCCAGGCCGGCGGCCAGCAGGAGAATGGCCAGCCAGTGCCGCCGGGCCAGGCCGGCCGCCCCGGCCCGCCACCGCGCCGTGCGGTTCCCCGCGGCCGGGGCATCCTGGCCCGCGGGCAGGCCAGCCTGACGGCCTCCTAGTACACGGGTCACCGGGCGGCCACTCCCCGTGGCCGGGCGGGCCCGCGGTGCCGGGACGGTGTCATGTGACTGGCACGGCGTGGCCGCCGCTGGACAGGCAGAGGGCGAGCAGGACCGTGACGATCGTCAGCCAGCGGGTCATCCGGTTACGCGGCACCTGGGTCAGCGCCGCCCAGGCCACCGCCGTGTACCAGGCGAAGACCCAGGGGGCGACGAGGATCCAGGCGAACGTCAGCGCGAACGGCGCCACGACCTCAGCGGGCTGGTCGGAGGAGATCCGCCGGTAGATCAGCCAGGCCACGACGAACAGCGCGACCGGCCACAGGCAGCTGATGATGGTGACCAGCGTGGCATGCGGCACGCCGGCCGCACTGGCCGGTGAGCTCGAACACCCGCCACGGCGACGGCAGCGTGACCAGCTTGAGCCCGCCGAACACCGTTTTCAGCGCGTCCAGCCCGTAATAGCTGTAGCTCAGGGCCAGCGTGGTCACGGCGGCCACGGTCATCCGGGTGATCCGCAGCCATTCACGGTTACGCAGCAGGGGCCAGGCGAGCCCCAGGCCGATCAGCACCGCGTAGATCTTCACCCCGCAGGCCAGGCCGATGAGGACGCCGACGACCACATCGCCCCAGATGCTGGAGAAGCGCCGCGCGACCTGGATGGCGCCGATCGCCGCGGCGGCCACGAGCGTGTCCAGGTGACCGCCGCTGACCAGTTCCAGGATGAGGACCGGGTTGGCGGTCCAGAACAGCGTGGCCCGGACCGGGTCATCCGAGGTCAGCAGCAGCAGCAGGCCGACGCCGATGAAGACGATCCCGTTGAGGATCATCAGGACCCAGATCGTCGTCGCGACGTTCCCGAGGCCGATCGAGGCGGCGAACGACTGGATCACGGTCGCGAACGGGCCGTAGACGGACGGCTGCGCCTTCCACATGGTCCCGACGACCTCGGTGTACGGCGAGTGGCCGCCGAGGAACGCGAGCGGGTTGGTGGTGTACGGGTTGCCGCCCAGCGCCGCGATCCGGCCGTAGGCCGCGTAGCTGGCGGTATCGGAGGAGCCCACCGGGGTGAGGCTGACCATGATCCCGACGATCCCGGTGCTGACCAGCAGCAGGATCCTCGGGTTGGGCCGCCAGCCCTGGCTGTGCGCCCACAGCATGCCGGCCAGCCCGAGGCAGGCCAGGATGTCGCTGGCGTACAGCATCAGGCTGGCCAGCACGTGCTGCTGGCTCAGCGACGGCAGGATCCGGGACAGCGGCAGCAGGACGGGCAGGGTCTCGGCGTTCGGGGCGGTGGCCCCGAGGAGCATGCCCAGCAGCAGGCCCGCGGCCGACAGCGAGACGGCGACCTTCGGGTTGGACAGCCTGCTCCAGGCGAGCTTGCGGATGAGCGTGCTCATCAGCCGCTCGATGGGCCCGTTACCGCCTTCCAGCGGGTCAGGTGCGGCCGGCGGGGACAGCCCGGGCGTGCCCGCAGAGTGAGTGGACACCTGTGTCACTCTGCGCCACACCTCCGTCGGCGGTCACGTGCAGGCGCGGCGCCGCCCCGGCCGGCGGTTCCCGGCGGCCCGGCCGCGCAGGCCGGCATCGCAACTCCAGGCGTGACCACGCCGCAGGGCCGCCGCGCGCCCTCGTTACCGCCTGGCTGGCCCCGCATAGCGAATCCTGTCTACAGCCCTGCTCTGAGCGTATGGTGAGCGCCGAATGCACCACGCCACATTTACTCAATCCTTCCGCCGAATTCACGTCGTTACGGCGGCAGCGGAACTTCCCGTATGAGAACAGGTTACTCATGGGCGGCTTCCGGCTTGGGGCGACTTCCCGTCCCGCCGGGCGGATCGGGTGCCGCTGCGCGGCGCGGGCCTCCTGACCGGCAGGTGATGCCCGCCGCGCCGGGCCGTCACCTGGCGCCGGTACAGTGCTGCCGGGGCGGCCGGGCCTGTCTCCGTCCGGAGCCCGGCACCCCCGGAGGGAGACAGTGGTGCGGGTCCTGCTGACCAACGACGACGGGGTCCGTGCGGCGGGCCTCCTGGCCATCCGCGCCGCCCTCACCGGGGTGTGCACGTCGGTGGTCACGGTCGCGCCGGACGGGAACCGCAGCGGGTTCGCGCGCAAGTGCACGTTCGACCGGCCGGTGGGCGTCTGGCGGCTCGAGGGCGGCCCGCACCCGGTGTACGAGTGCGACGGCACCCCGACCGACTGCGTCCGCGCCGGCCTGCTCGGCGGGCTGGCCGCCGACGCGGACCTCGTGGTCAGCGGGATCAACCACGGGGCCAACGTGGCCGACGACGTGGTGTACTCCGGCACGGTCGGCGCCGGGCTGGAGGCCGCGGTGCTCGGCACGTCGGCGCTGTGCCTGTCCCAGCAGACCCCGGCCGGCAGCCTGTCGGTCAACTACACCGAGCATCCGGGTCCCGGCGGCGCCGGTTACGATTTCGGCCTGGCCGCCCGGCACGGCTCCCGGGTGGTGGCCACATTCCTGCGGGCACGGCCCGGCGAGACGGTCGTGCTCAGTCTCAACTACCCGGCCGCTCCCGCCCCGGCCGGCGCCGGGGACGCGCCGGCCGCGGTGCTGACCCGGCCCGGGCAGCGGGTGTACCCGCGGGCTCCGGTGAGGGACTGGGACGCCGACCCCGGGCCGCAGGCCATGTACCTGTTCGGCGAGCCGGACGAGACCATCCCCGAGGCCGCGGGCCTGGCCGACACCGACGTCGCCGCGCTACGGGACGGGCTCATCTCGGTCACGCCGCTGTCCGTGGCGATCGGGCTGGACGAGTTCCCGCCGGCGATGGCGTCGTTCCTGGCCCAGCTGCCCGTCAGCGCTCGGTGGCCAGACCAGCACCAGCCCCGTCAGCAGGCCTGAGACGGTCCAGCGCGTCCTCGGCCTGGGCGGCGAGGGCGGCGACCAGGCCGGCGGCGGGCGGCAGGTCATTGATGAGATCAACGGCCTCGCTGGCCCATACCGGCAGCGGCGGCAGATCGCCCGACTCCACCCCGTCCTGGTACGCCCGGCGGGCGCCGGCGTCCGCGGCCAGTTCGTCTTCCCGTCCGCGCCACTGCTCCAGGAACGGGTGGCCGAGGGTGCGGCCCGGGTATTTCGCGGGCCACCGGGATCCCCGTGCGATGTCCAGCACCGTGCTGCGCTCGGTGTCCTCCCCGTGTCCCTCGATGATCGCCTTGCTGATCGAGGGATCGACCAGGGCCTCGGTGGTGGCCTGGAACCGGGTCCCGAGGAGCGCCCCGGCGGCCCCCAGGGCCAGCGCGGCTGCCACCCCCCGCCCATCGGCGATCCCGCCCGCGGCCAGCACCGGCGTCGGTGCGGCCAGGTCCACCACCACCGGCACGAACGGGAACGTGGATAGTCCCCGCCGGGCGCCATGTCCGCCGCTTTCGGTCCCCTGCGCCACGATCACGTCGGCACCGAGGCCCACCGCCTCCCTGGCCTCGTCGAGGTCGGTGGCCTGGATGATCAGCGCCGCGCCGGCCTGGCGGATCGGCCCGATAAACGGGCGCGGGTCCCCGAACGACAGCATCACGGCCGCCGGACGGAACTGCAGTGCCTGCTCGACCGTGGCGACATCGGCGGCCCAGCTCTGGAACCCGACTCCCCACGGCTGGCTGGTGCGAGCCGACACGATCGGCAGCTCGCGGGCGAGCCAGTGCGCCCTCCCCGGGCCGCCGCCGAGGAGCCCCAGGCCCCCGCCGTTGGAGACCGCCGCGGCCAGCGCGCCGCCTGCCGATTCCCCCATCGGGGCCAGGGCAATCGGATGCCGCAGCGAGAACAGTTCCGTGAACGCCGTGCGCAACGCCATAGCCTCCATCCTCAACCCGCCCGGGGGGCCAGGCCAGCCTCCCGGGCGGATCGCTCCCCGCCGGCCCGGCCGCACCCCCACGGCGGCCAGGCTGGCCGGGTGAGCCGGCCGGACGGTCCGTTGCGGGAAAACAGGGGGCGCCGGGCCAGCGGCACGGGCGCTACGAGCGGGCGGCAGACAGCTCGGCGGGGCCGGCCTGCCCCTGTTCCTGGCTGGCTTCCTCCCGGCGGGCCTCGGTGTAGCGGTTCCCCGGGACCGGGAGGCCGAGGTGGCCGCGCAGCGTGCTGGACTCGTACTCGGCGCGGACCAGGCCCCGCTCGCGCAGGATCGGCACTACCTCGCTGGTGAACCGGCGGAACTGGGACGGGTGCCCGATGTGGATGTTGAAGCCGTCCAGCGCCCGGCCCTCGAACCAGCGCTGCATCTCGTCCGCCACGGTTTCCGGCGCGCCCGCGAACGGGGTGGGCCGCGGGGCGGAGATCGCCTGGACGGTCTCGCGCAGCGTGTAGCCGTTGTCCTGGGCCAGCTTCACGATCTTCTCGGCCTGGGTCCGGAAGCCCCGCTCGGCCACGTGCAGCACGTCCGGGAACGGCGCGTCCAGGTCGTACTGCCGGAAGTCGTGCCAGGCGAACGGGCGGCCCAGCTCGCCGAGGGCCCGGTCGAAGTCCTGGTCGGCGAGCTGCAGGTCGTGCTCGATCTCGCGGGCCTCGGCGTCGGTGCCGCCGACGAACGCCCGGACGCCCGGCATCACGATGATGTGGTCCGGGTTGCGGCCCTTGGCGGCGGCGCGGGCCTTGATGTCGGCGTAGAACGCCTGGCCCTGCTCGATGGACGCCGCGTGGGTGAAGATGCCCTCCCCGATCGTGGCCCCCAGGTCGCGGCCCTGCTCGGAGTCGCCGGCCTGGAAGATGACCGGCTGGCCCTGCGGCGAGCGGGAGATGTTGAGCGGGCCGGCCACTCCGAAGTGGTCGCCCTTGTGGTTCAGCGCGTGCAGCCGGGACGGGTCCAGGAACTGCCGGGCCTGCCGGTCGCGGGGGAACGCGTCCGCCTCGTAGGAGTCCCACAGGCCCTGGGCGACCCGGACGAACTCCAGGCCGCGGGCGTAGCGGGTGTCGTAGTCGTAGTGCTCGTCCCGGCTGAAGTTGCCCGCAGCGCCCGCGTCGCCGCTGGTCACGACGTTCCACCCGGACCGGCCGCCGCTGATCAGCTCCAGCGAGGCGAGCCGCCGGGCCAGGTTGAACGGGTCGTTGTAGGACGTGGTCATGGTGGCGACCAGCCCGATGTGCCGGGTCACCACGGCGAGCGCGGACAGCAGCGTCATGGGCTCCAGCCGGTTGAGGTAGTGCGGCGGGGAGTCCGGGGTGATGAACTGGCTGTCCACGATGAAGACCAGGTCGAACTTGGCCGCCTCGGCCAGCTGGACCTGCTCGGTGTACCAGCCGATATTGACGCTGGCGTCGCCGGGGATCTCCGGGTCCAGCCACTGGAAGTGCTGGCCCGGGCCGCCTGCGCCCATGGTCACCGCGCCGAGCTTGATCTGCCGGTTGCTCATGTGAGCTGTCCTTCCGTGGTGAGCCGGCCGCCGGCCGCGCGGCTGCGGGCCAGGGCCAGCCATTCGCTGTGCCGGTGGCAGGCGACGCGGCGGTGATCACCCGCCGCGACGAGCGGGGGCTGGACCGTGCAGGCGGCGGCCGCGAAGGCGCAGCGTGAGGCGAACACGCAGGCGTCCGGGCCGCCCAGGCCGGCCAGCAGGTCCTCCGGCAGCGCGCCTGCCTCGGCGATAGTGCGGGTGAGCTGGCGCGGGGACAGTTCCCGGTCATGCCGGACGCTCGGCGCGGACGCCATCAGCAGGGCCGTGTACGGGTGCTCGGGGGCGGCGAACACCTGGCCCACCGGGCCGTCCTCGACGATCCGGCCCCGGTAGAGCACCACGACGCGGTCGGCGATGCCCGCCAGTGAGCTGAGGTCATGGGAGATGATCACGATAGACAGCCCGAGGGAGGTCCGGAGCTGCTCCAGCAGGCGCAGGATGTAGTTGCGGTTGCTGGCGTCCAGGGCGCTGACCGGCTCGTCACAGATGAGCAGCCGGGGCTCGGTGGCCAGGGCCCGGGCGATCGACACGCGCTGGCGCTGGCCGCCGGAGATCTGGCCCGGGGTGCGGGGCAGCACGGAGTCGTCCAGGCCGACCTGGCCCAGCGCCCCGATGACCCGCCGGCGGATCGCGGCCCCGTCGGTCTCGCCCTGCAGCCTGACCCCCTCGGCGACGATGTCGGCCACGGTCATGTCGGGGTCGAGGGAGCGGAGCGGGTCCTGGAAGACCAGCTGCAGATGACCGCGGCGGCGCTCGGCCCGCCGGGCGCCACGCCGCAGGGCGGAGATCGTGGTGCCCTCGAACACGACCTGGCCGCCTGCCGGGTTGACCAGGCCGGCCACGGTCCGGGCCAGGGTCGTCTTGCCCGAGCCGGTCTCGCCGACCAGGCCGACGATCTCGCCGGGCCCGATGGCCAGATCGACTCCCCGCAGGACCTGATTGGCCCGCCAGCCGCGGCCCAGGATTACCGAGAGCGAGTTGACCGCGAGCAGCGGCGCGGCGCCCGGCAGGCTGGGGGCGGGGGCGCTCACCGGGCCGCCAGTTCGCTGGCGGACCAGGCCTCCTGGGCCCGGACGCAGCGCACCTCGTGCTGGTCGCCGAGCGTGACCGGCGCGATGGGGCCACTGCGGCACACGTCGGCCGCGACCGGGCACCGCCCGGCGAACCGGCAGCCGGTGATGTCCGCCCCCACCGGCGGCGGCTGGCCGGCGATGACCCGCAGCTCGCGGCGGCGGAAGTCGCCGACCGAGGCCACGGCCAGGAGCGCCTGGGTGTAGGGGTGCCGGGGACGCTCGATGATCTCCGCGGCCGGGCCGGACTCCACCACCTCCCCGGCGTAGAACACCACGACCCGGTCGCAGAGCTCGGCGACGACAGCCAGGTCGTGCGACACGAACAGGACGGCCAGGCCGCGCTCGTCACGCAGCCGGCGCAGCAGGTCGATGATCTCGGCCTGGATGGTGACGTCCAGGGCGGTGGTCGCCTCGTCGGCCACCAGCAGCTCGGGGTCGCAGGAGATCGCGATGGCGATCATGACCCGCTGCAGCATGCCGCCGGACAGCTCGGCCGGGATCTGGTGGAACACGTGCTCCGGCTGATGCAGGCCCACCGCGGTGAACAGCTCGACGGAGCGCTGGTGAGCGGCCCGGCGGGACAGGCCCAGCTTGACCCGCAGCACCTCGGCCAGCTGGTGGCCCACGGTGATCGTCGGGTTCAGGTAGGACGCCGGGTCCTGGAACACCGCACCCATGTGGCTGCCGTGCACGTCCTCCCAGCCACGCCGGGACAGGGTGGTCAGGTCGTGCCCGGCGAACGTCATCGACCCGTGGTCGATGGTGACGCCGGCGGGCAGCACGCCGAGCGCGGCCCGGCAGGTCAGCGTCTTGCCGCTGCCGGACTCCCCCACCAGCCCGACGATCTCCCCGGGCCGGATGCCCAGCGAGACGCCGCGGATCGCGGTGGCCGCCCCGTCGTGCACGCTGATGTGCAGGTCGTCCAGGCTCAGCAGATCGCCGGTGCCCGGCGCCGGGCGGGAGGCCGTATCCGCGGCCGCGCCCGTCGTGGGGGCCCGGCCCGGCGCGGCGAGATCAGGCGACTTGAGATTGTCGATCGTCATCGGCAGGCTCCAGAGTCGAGTGGGTTGCGATGATCGGATCCGGCCGGGCCGCCAGCGCTCCCGCGCCGCGGCGGTCGCGGAAGGCATCGGCCAGGGCGTTCAGCGCGCCGATGGTGATGGCGATGAGCGCGGCCGGGATGAACGGCGCCCACGGCGCCTGGTTGAGGTAGTCGAGGTCGGAGGAGAGCACGCCGCCCCAGGTGGGCGCGGGCGGCTGCACGCCGATGCCGAGGAAGGTCAGGAACGACACCGCGAGCAGCGCCGCGGCCGTCATCGACGCCGTGGTCACCGCGATCGTGGGCAGCACCTTGCGCAGCACGTGCGCCCGGACCACGTGCAGCTTGGAGGCGCCCATCAGCTGCGCGGCCTCCACGTACTGGGCGCGGGCGTGCTCCAGGGTGGCGGCCCGGGTGATCCGGAAGAAGAACGGGGCGAGCAGGATCCCGACCGGGACCATGGCCTGGACCAGTCCGTTGCCGAGCGCGGCGGTCACTGCGACCGCGAAGAAGACGTACGGCAGCGTCATCAGGGCGTCGGTGAGCCGGTTGGCGGCGAAATCGAATCCGCGGCCCAGGAACACGGTGGCGATGCCCGGGCCGGTGCCCAGGATCAGGCCGATCCCGACCGCCTCGAGCGCGGTGAGCACCGACAGCCGGGTGCCGACCATCAGCCGGCTCAGCACATCCCTTCCCAGGTAGTCGGTACCCAGCCAGTGGTGCGCGCCAGGTCCCTGGAACAGCGCGTTCGCGTTGATCGTGAGCGGGTTCTGCGGGGCCAGCGTGGACCCGAACACGGTCAGGACGGCGACGCCGAGCAGCACGACGATGGCAATCCGCGCGGACGGCAGCCGCAGGAAAGACCTTCCCGTGACCTTCCTGGGTGGATTACCGCTCATGCGCCGATCCCGTCGTCCGTCCGGTACAGCCAGTTGAGCGTGGTGTTCACGATCAGGTTGACCACGATCACGAAGCAGCTGACCACCAGCAGCAGGCCCTGGACCACCGGGATGTCCCGGGTCTGCGCGCTCTCCAGGAGCAGCTGGCCCAGCCCGGGCAGGGAGAACACCGCCTCGGCGGCCACCGCCCCGGCCAGCATGAGCGGGAAGTCGTTACCCAGGATGGTGAGCGCCGGGCCCGACGCGTTGCGGAGCGCGTGCCGGAACAGGATGCGCCGGTAGGGCAGGCCGCGGACCCGGGCACCGACGATGTAGTTCTGCTCCAGCACCTCGACCAGGGAGGTGCGCAGCTGCCGGGCGATGTCGGCCGAGACTGCCAGGCTGAGCGCCAGGCTGGGCAGGATGATGTGCTCCAGCCACTGCGGGATGCTGGTGCTCGGGCCGACGTAGCCGTTGGCGGGCAGCCAGTGAACGGTGACCGCGAACAGGACCACCAGGATGATGCCGACCACGAACGCCGGGAGCGTGGACGCCGCCGAGCACACCACGGTGACGGTCCGGTCGAACCAGCCGCCGCGCCGGACGGCTGCGATCGTCCCGGCGCCGCCGCCGATGATGACGGCCAGGATGACGGCGAGCACCGCGATCGACAAGTCAACCGGCAGCCGCTGCGCGATGCTCTGGGAGACCGGAATCTGGCTGAAGTAGGACCGGCCGAGGTTGCCCTGGGCCGCCTTGGTCAGCCAGTTCCAGTACTGCACGATCAGCGGGTGGTTCAGGCCGAGGCTGGCGTTCAGCCGGGCGACCGCGGCCGGGGTGGCCGCGTCCTGGCCCAGGATCGTGGCCGCCGGGTCACTGTTGGACAGCGCCCCCAGGCTGTAGGTGATGAACGAGCTGAGGAGCACGATCGGCACCAGGACGGCGAGGCCGGCGCCGAGCCGGGCCGCCGCGACCCGGCCCCGGCGCCGCCGGGGCGCGATGGCCCCGGCGGCGCCGGCCCGGCTCGCCGGACGCGGCAGGCCGATGACGGTCATCGGGTCAGCTCCCTACCCGGACGCCTTCCCAGCGCTGCTGCACCAGGTCGAACGGGATGCCGGTCACCTTCGGGCTGTAGGCGAAGATGCGCGGGTTGGTGTAGAGCCAGATGTGGATGGGGTCGCTGGTCACCGCGGTGCTGACCGCCTTCTGCAGGGTGCCCGGGTACTCACCGGAGCTGAGCGGGACGGTCAGGGCCCGGTTGAGCGCCTGGGTCACGGTCGGCGACGTGGTCGAGGTCTTGCCATCGACGTTCATCAGGCCCTGCTGGCTGTAGAGCACGTCCAGCATCTCGACCGGGGAGTTGCGGCCCGCGGTGCCGTCGATGGCCAGCGGGATCGTCTTGTCCAGGTAGAGGTACTGGGTCTCGGTGTCGGCCGGGATGTCCTTGATGGTGGCCGAGATGCCGACCTGCTTGAGCTGGCTCTGCAGCTGCTCGGCCAGCGAGTCACTGGTGGCGACCGTGCTCAGGGTGATCTTCAGCCCGTGCGGGTAGCCGGCCTGGGCCAGCAACTGCTTCGCCTTGGCCGGGTTGTAGGGGTACAGGTTGGCCAGCGACGGGTTGTAGCCGACGAAGCCCTTGGGGAACGGCTGGTAGGAGGTCGCGCCGTAGCCGGAGGCCTGGACCTGGAGGATGGCCTGGCGGTTGATCGCGTAGTTGATGGCCTTGACCACGTCCGGCTTGTTGAACGGCGCGGTGGTGGTCTGGATGTCGAGCTCGTTGACCACCTCGGACGGGATCACGGCGATCTTGAACCCGGCGGCCTTGGCCGAGGCCACCTGGTTGCCCGCGATGTAGGCCACGTTGACCTGGCCGGATTGCAGGGCGGCCAGGATCTGCTCGGGCTGGGTGATGGACTGGATGGTGAAGTTGGCCAGGTGGATCTGGCTCGCGTCCCAGTAGCCGGGGTTGCGGACCAGGTCCGCGTGGGAGTCCGGCACGTAGCTGGTCAGCTTGAACGGCCCCGCGCCGACCGGGTGGGTGGGCAGGGCGCCCGGGTCCTTGGTGAAGGCGGCCGGGCTCACCATCATCCCGTCCTTGCCGGCCAGCAGGTCGGGTATCTGGTAGTCGACCCCGGTCAGGTCGAGCGTGAAGCTGGTCGGGCTGTTCACCACGACCTTGGAGATGACCGCGAGCTCCGAGGCGATGTTGGAGTTCGACTGCTTCTGGCCCCGCTCGATGTTCTCCTTGACCGCCTGCGCGTTGAGCGCCGTGCCGTCGGTGAACTTAAGGCCCGGCCGCAGCGTGAACGTGACGCTCTTGCCGTCCGGGGCGTACTTCCAGGACGTGGCCAGGCCGGGCTCGGCGGTGCCATGCGGGTCGAGCACGGTGATCGACGCGTAGACCAGGCCGAGCGCGTGCACGTCCCACCCGGCGCTCGAGGTGACCGGGTCCCAGGAGGTGGGGAGTTCCCACTCCCAGTTGAGGGTGCCGGAGGCGGTGGCCGTCGCGGACGAGGCTGAGCCTGCCGACGAGCCGGCACTGCTGCCGCAGGCGGCGGCGGCCAGCGAGAGAGCGAGAACGGCGGCGCCCGCGAGGGCACCACGGCGGACCGTGGCGTGCCGGGGAATACCGCGGCGAACCGCGCGCCGGGGGAATGGCATCGAGAGCTCCTGGGGGTGACGGGGGGCCCAGCCACGCCCTTGTGGCTCGGTGCATCCAGCGGCGTAACTGTAAAACATATAAAATCGATGGGTCAAGTAGGCTTTTCGTAAACCGCTGGCTAGATAGGGGTATCGCGCATGGTCGCAGGCGCTGGGAAGCCGCCAGGCTCCGGCCTGACTCCGGGCACAGCGGTGCGCCGCGCGCTCCGGGACCGGACCGAGATCGGGCTGCTCGACGTGCGGCCGGAGGGACCCTTCGCCGGGGGGCATCCCCTGTTCGCGGCGTCGTTCCCGCTCGGCCGGCTGGAAGCCGAGGTGCTCGACCGGCTGCCCCGGCAATCGGTGCCCCTGGTCGTCTACGGGGACGGCGAGCGGGACACCGCGGCCGCGGTCAGCCGGCTCGGGGACCTGGGCTACCGCGACGTGTCACGGCTCGATGGCGGGCTGGCCGGCTGGGTGGCCGGGGGCGGGGAGCTGTTCGGTGACGTCAACGCGCCGAGCAAGGCGTTCGGGGAGCTGGTCGAGGCCACCGCGGGCACCCCGGCTATCGCCGCCGGGGAACTGCGTGCCCTGCTCAGCAGCGGCGCCGACGTGGTCGTCGTGGACGCACGGCGGTTCGAGGAGTTCACCACGATGAGCATCCCGACCGCGACCAGCGTGCCCGGCGCCGAGCTGGTCCTGCGGGCCGGCGTGCTGGCCCCCGACCCGTCCACGGTGGTCGTGGTGAACTGCGCGGGCCGCACCCGCAGCATCATCGGTACCCAGTCACTGATCAACGCCGGGCTGCCCAACCGGGTGCTGGCGCTCCGCAACGGGACCATCGGCTGGACCCTGGCCGGGCTGGACCTCGACCACGGCCAGACCCGGCGGGGGCCCGCGGTATCGCCGGCCGGCGCCCGGCGGGCCGACGCGGCGGCCTGGGCCGTGGCCCGGAAAGCGGGCGCGGGCCGGATCAGCGCCGCCGGGCTCCGGTCGGCGGCGGAGCGCGGGGACCGGACCATCTACCGGTTCGACGTCCGCTCCCCCGCGGAGTACGCCGAGGGTCACCTGGCCGGGTTCAGGTCCGCCCCGGGCGGCCAGCTGGTCCAGGAGACCGACTGGTTCGCCCCGGTCCGGGGGGCGCTGGTGGTGCTCGCGGACGACGGCGGCGGCCGGGCCGCGATGACCGCGTCATGGCTGGCCCAGATGGGCTGGGAGGTGGCGGTCCTGGAGGCCGGCCCGGGGAGCGGGGCGGCCGAGACCGGGCCCTGGGCACCGGCCTGGCCATCCCCGCCCGAGCTGCCGCTGGCCGATCCGGCCCAGGTGGAGGGCTGGCTCCGGGACGGCGGGGCGGTGGTCGTGGACATCGACACCAGCCGCCGGTTCCTGGCCGGCCACATACCCGGCGCAGCCTGGGCGCTGCGCGGCGACCTGCCCGGCCTGTCCCCCGGCGGCCTGTCCCCCGGCGGCCTGTCCCCCGGCGGCCTCCCGCGGGATCCCGGCCGCCCGGGCCGGCTGGTCCTGACCAGCGCGGACGGGATGCTGGCCCGCTTCGCGGCCGCCGGGCTGGCGGCCGCTCCCGGGACCCGGGTGCTGGCGCTGGCCGGCGGGACCGCGGGATGGGCCGCATCGGGACGGCCGCTGCAGTCCGGCCCCGGCGGGATGCTGTCCGCGCCGGTCGACGTCTACCGCCGGCCCTACGAGGGCACCGGCGTCGATCCCGCCGCCATGCAGGCCTACCTGGACTGGGAGTACGGGCTCGTGGCCCAGCTGGGGCGGGACGGCACGCACGGCTTCACCGTGCTCACGTGACCACCGGCAGATGACCCTTGATCGGGTCCGCGCCCGGGGTAATACTCAATTTTACAGACCGGGTTACTAGAGAATAAACCTCCCGGGCACGACACCACGAGAGCAGGCCTCATCCATGACCGACCGCCCCGCCCCATCCGGCCGGGGGCCCTGGCTCAGCCCTGCGCGAGGTGCTGGAAAAAGGCCACCACGCCCGAAACCCACGAATGCACGTCATTACCAGCCCCGGCTGGCGCCGAAACAATCCAGACGACAACCAGTATTCCCACGATCCAGCCTGATAGCTTGGCCAGCACGCGTTTCCCCTCCGCTCAACGCTGCAGGTGACTGGACGCGCCGCCGTTCCGGTGGACGCGCAGCACTAGTGACCGCGAGCGCCCGCAACCGGGCAGGTCAGCGCCCCGTACCAGGTCCAAGTTGATCACGCACAGTAAGGCGGCGCAAGGATAATCCAGGTAAAGCCGCCGGGACTTTGCGCGCATTAGGCCCACACCTGCTAATATGCGGCCGCCTATGCGCGCTAAACGTAAACAACGGCCCGCGGCCGGGGTGCCGTGCTCCGGGAATATTTGACGTAAAACGTCCCGCGGATTGCCGCAGCCCCTTCCCGGCCTGCGCGGGCGGCAATCCTGTGCCTATCCCCGGCTGCCCGGCGCCCGCCCGGCCATCCGGGGCACCCGGCGCGGTCTTCATGTTTCGGCCCCTCTGGGGAGGTAGGATTTCATGAAGCGAGGGTTACGCACAGCCGGCGGGGGGGTCGCGATGACGGCACAGGCCTGCACGGCGGGCGCGGCGGACCGGTGGCGGCCCTGACCCCGTCCCGCCTGGTGATCGCCCGCAAGCGGCGGGGCCTCACCCTGACCCAGCTGGCCGGGCTGACCGGCCTGAGCACCCGCAGCATCTCGCTCTATGAGAACGGTCACACCGAACCGTCCGAGGACACCCTGCGGCAGCTCGCCCTGGTCCTCGACGTGTCCCCCGGGTTCCTGCGCGCCGCCGGGGTGGACGAGATCCCCGGGGATGCGGTGAGCTTCCGGGCCCTGAGCAAGATGACGGCCCGGCAGCGGGACCGGGCGCTCAGCGCAGGCCGGGTCGCGCTGCTGATCAACGACTGGATCGATGCGAGGTTCCGGCTCCCCGACACCGACATCCCCGGCCTGGCCGGCCAGCACCCCGAGGCGGCCGCGGAAGTGGTGCGGGCCCGCTGGGGGCTGGGCGAGCGCCCGGTCAGCAACGTGCTGCATCTCCTGGAGGCCCGCGGGGCCCGGATCTACTCGCTGACCGCGGAGAACGCGGAGCTGGACGCGTTCTCGCTGTACTGGCAGGGCCGGCCGTTCATCTTCCTGGCCACCGGCAGGTCCGGTGAGCGCGGCCGCTTCGACGCCGCGCACGAGCTCGGCCACCTGGTCCTGCACGGGGAGCACCGGGTGCCCAGCCGCCCGGCCGCCGAGGCCGAGGCCAACCGCTTCGCCGCCGCGTTCCTGATGCCCCGGGCCGGCGTCCTGGCCCATGACCTGCGGGACGCGACCGCGGAACGGATCGCGGCGGCCAAGCGGACCTGGAAGGTGCCGGCCATGGCGCTGGCCCGCCGGCTGCACGAGCTGGGCCTGCTGACCGAGTGGGGGTACCGGGCCGCGTGCGTGCAGCTGTCACGGCTCGGCTACCGCAGCAGCGAACCGCACGGCATCGAGCGTGAGTCCTCGCAGCTGCTGGCCAAGGTCTTCCGGGCCGTCCGGGACGGCGGTGAGACACCCGCCACGATCGCGTCCTCGATCGGGATCAGCACCAGCGAACTTCAGTCGCACGTGTTCGGCCTCACGCTGACCGCCGTGCCTGGCGACGGCCGGGCCGTGACGGGCGCGCCGCGGCACGGGCTGCGCCTGGTCCCGCCCCCCGGTCAGCCCTGAGTCAGAGCGCGACGGGGGGCCAGAGATCGTGCTGGGCGGCGATGGGATCGCCGGGCCATTCGTGCATGGAATCGAGGTTGTCCCGGGCCGGGTACTTCGCCGCGGCCGGGCCGTCGGCGAAGCCGTGCAGCAGGTTGGTGGTCACCTGCCGGGTGAACTCGCGCGCCTGCTTGTTCAGCCCGAACAGGCGCAGCCCGTTGCTGGCCGCCACCCACCGCATGGTGCCGGTGTTGAACACCCCCGCGCCGCCGCGGTGGGTGTAGTAGGCCGAGTCGGAGTAGCTGTTCACGCCGCGGCAGGTCAGCGGGGAATGGGAGAGCACCTGGATCGGGCGCTGGACGGGGTAGACCGGGTTGACCCGGTCGTACTCGATGCCGACCAGCCCGGTGAACCTGGTGCCCTTGCGGACCCCGGTGCCGGCCAGGATCCAGCTGTCCGGGGACGCGACAACGAAGTCGGCGGTGACCGGGTTCGACTCGTACAGCGTCCCGGTCAGCGAGGACTCCGGGTCCGGGGCGGGCGGCTCCCGCCAGTCGCTGGTCACCAGGGCGTTGTTCTTCCCGTACATCGGGTCCTGCAGGTAGCTCGTCTTGTAGCAGATGACCAGCCGCCGCTCCCCCAGCCGGGTGCTGGCCATCCGGGTCCGCCGGAACATCGTGTTGGCGCCCATGAACGCGATGTTCACGCCCGCGTTCCGGGCCGCCGTGAGGTGCGCCCGCTCCTGCGGGGTCCAGTACTCGTCGTGGCCCCCGGTGAACACCGCGTGGGCCCCGTCCAGCAGGTGCGGATCGGCGTCGAGGTCCATGCTGGTGATGTAGGCCAGCGGCAGGCCGGACCGCTCGGCCAGCTCGATCGTCTTCCGCTCGTGGTAGAGGAACATGTACGCGCCGTTGGCGTCGTACGGCCGGTCCAGGCTGACCGCGAGCGAGCGGTTGTCGTAGTCGGCGACCCCTCCGGGCCCGTTGTACAGGTCGTACCCGCCCCAGGTGTTGTACGCCTGCCAGGTCTCAGTACCGTTCTTGATAACGGTTTTACCGGCCGTGCTCGCGGACCGGACGGTGACCGGGACGAACCGCTGGGCGCCATGCTCGGCGTCGAGCCGGAGGAGATAGGACCCCTCCGGCCAGTCGTGGGTGGGCACGGTCAGGGACGGGTCCCAGCGGGCTTCCACGGTGTTGGTGGGCCTGACCAGCTCCGGCTGGCGCTGCCGGTGCCCCGCGATCGTCGCCGACGTCCACAGCAGCCGGGCCTCGTCGCCCCTGTACCAGCCCATCCGGAACGCGCTGACGCGGAAGGAGCGGGCCGTGGTGGACACGTACAAGGTGATCGGCTCCCCGGGCAGGACGCTCGCCTGGCCCGCGTAGCCCACGATGGCGTCCGGCGCCCCGAGGTGCCTGATGTTCCAGTGCGGGTCACCCGGCAGGTCGTTCTCGCTGACCGGGCCCCGTGACGGGGTGCGCCCGGCCTGGGCGCCGGGCTTCGCGCTGCTGCCGCTGCGCCCGACGGTCCGCGCCGCCGTGTCGCACGCCGCCGCGCCCGCGGCCATGACCGCGGCGGCGATACCGAAGAACGCCCGCCGCGAATAGTGCGCGTACTGAGAGGGCAGCCCCATGGGGACCATGATGACCCCGCAGCCGCCGGCATGCGCGCGGCAGGCCCCAAGCGCATCAGCCCCGGGGCTTTTCTTGACCATTCCGATACCCGGGGGCGCGCGGGCGCCGCGGATGCCACAATCCGGACATGCTTCCCGGTGCCACCGACTCGGCTGAGGACCCCCTCGAACAGGATGCCCCCGACCATCCGGTCGACGACCCGGCCATCGTGTCGTGGTTCCTGGGCGACGGTGACCGCGCCAACCCCGCGACTGACCTGCGCACCTTCACGACCGGGAACCTGGTCCAGCCGCTGGTGGACGGGCGCGGCTATTTCGCCCGGCTGCACGCCGAGCTGAACGCCACCGAGCCGGGCGACCAGGTCTACTTCCTCGACTTCCGCGGCGACCTGGACGAGCTGCTCGACGGGCCGGACTCGGCGGTCGGGGACGTGCTCGGCCGCGCCGCACGCCGCGGGGTCGGGGTCTTCGGCCTGGTGTGGCGCTCCCAGCCGAAGGCGCTGCGCCAGTCCGAGGAGGCCAACGCGGAGTTCGTCCGCGAGATCGGCGACGACGGCGGGCAGGTCCTGCTCGACGCCCGGACCCGCCGGGCCGGCAGCCATCACCAGAAGCTGGTGGTGATCCGCCACCCGGGTGCGCCCGGCCGGGACGTCGCGTTCGTGGGCGGGATCGACCTCGGCCACAGCCGGGGCGACGACTCCCGTCACCACGGCGACCCGCAGGTCATGGAGTTCCCGGGCAGCTACGGGCCCCGCCCGCCCTGGCATGACATCCAGGCCGAGGTGCGCGGCGCGGCCGTGCACGACCTGGAGCACACGTTCCGCGAGCGCTGGTACGGAAGCAGCGTCCTGGACCTGCCCAGCCCGGTCCGCCAGCTCTACGACCGGGCCTACCACATGGGCGCGACGACGAGCCGGCCGCTGCCCGAGCCGGTCCCGGACGAGAGCCTGCCGCGCGGCACGCACGCGGTGCAGGTGCTGCGCACCTACCCGGCCCGGGTACGCCGCTACCCGTTCGCGCCGCTCGGCGAGAGGAGCATCGCGCACGCCTACCGCAAGGCGTTCGCTCGGGCCCGCTCCCTGGTCTACCTGGAAGACCAGTACTTCTGGTCCCGGCCGGTGGCCAGGCTGATCGCCTCGGCGCTGCGGCGCAACCCGGGCCTGCACGTCATCGCGGTCGTGCCCCGCTACCCCGACAACGACGGCCCGGTCACCCGGATGCCCGGCCTCATCGCCCGGCACGACGTCGTGCGGGCCTGCGTGGCCGCGGGCGGCGGCCGGTTCGGCGTCTACGACCTGGAGAACCACGCGGGAACCCCGGTCTACGTGCACGCCAAGATCGTGGTGGTGGACGACGTCTGGGCCATGGTCGGCTCTGACAACCTGAACCGGCGCTCCTGGAGCCACGACAGCGAGCTGTCCATCGGCGTGCTGGACTCCGAGCCGGACCCGCGGGAGCCACGGGACCCTGCCGGGCTGGGCGACGGGGCCCGGGTGTTCGCCCGGGACCTGCGCCTGCGGCTGTGCTGCGAGCACCTGGACCGCGACCCGGGAGACGCGGACGACCTGCTGAGCCCGGCGGGCGTGGTCGAGGCGTTCCGGCGGCAGGCCGGGACCCTGGCCGCGTGGCATGAGGCGGGCGGCGCCGGCGGGCGGCCGCCCGGCCGGCTGCTGCCGCACCAGACCTACCGGCCCACCGCGGTCCAGCGTTACTGGGCCGCGCCGCTGTACCGGCTGGTGTACGACCCCGACGGCCGCCCCCTGCGCGACCGGATCCGCGGCCGGCTGTGACGCCAGGCAACCTCGCGCCGCCCTGGAGCGTCTGCTCAGGTAACCAGTGCCGGGCCCGCAGTCCCGGCGGGAGCCGGCGCACACCGCGGCCTGGCCCGCGCACCCGATGGATGGTGGGACATGAGATGGAGCCGATCCCCGCGGTGGGGCCGGGTCAGCGCGGCGGCCACGGCCGCCGTGCTCTGCGCCGGGGTCACCGGCGCCGCTGCCCTCAGCGCGACCGCCCGGGGCGCCCCCGCGCTGGCGGGGTCCTCGGCCAGCCGGCGGCCTGAGGCCGGCTCGGCCGCGGTGAGCTGCGACTCCGCCGCGCATCCCAGGCTGGCGGCCCGGATGGCCCGGGGTATCCGCACCGCGCTGAGCGGCCGTTCATCCACGGTCGCGCTGCGGGTCTTCGACAAGAGCGAGGACCTGAACTGCTATCTCAACCCCGCGATGCACTTCGACTCGGCCAGCGTGGTCAAGGTGATCATCCTCGGCACGCTGCTGCGCGAGGCGGAGACCCAGCACCGCAGCCTCACCGCCTCCGAGGCGCACCTGGCCCGGCTCATGATCACCCAATCCGACAACAGTGCGGCCTCGGCCTTGTGGGCGCACGTGGGCCGCGGCCGGCTGGAATACTTCCTGGGCCGGGCCGGCCTGAAGCAGACACAGCTCGGGCCGGGCGGCTACTGGGGCCTGACCCAGGTCACCGCGCACGACGAGCTGCTGCTGCTGCAGCTGCTCCAGTACCCGAACACGGTGCTGGACGGTCCCTCGCGGAGCTACGCGCTCACCCTGATGGCCCAGGTGATCCCGTCCCAGCGCTGGGGAGTCCCGGCCGGGGCACCCGCGGACCTGACCGTGCACGTGAAGAACGGCTGGCTGCCCCTGGCCACCCATGGCTGGCGCATCCACAGCATCGGCTGCTTCACCGGCCACCACCGCGGTTACAGCATCGTGGTGCTCACGGAGGACAACCCGACGATGGCGTACGGGATCGCGACGATCCAGGGTGCCGCGGAGGTCATCCACCGCCAGCTCAACCCGGCGGGCACCGCGTTCCTCCCGCCGCCCGCCCCGGCCCCGTCGTGGGGACGGCCCGACGAGCAGATCCCGGCCTCACTCGGCGGGCGGTAGCCCGGCCCGACCCGGCGGGCGGCAGCCCGGCCCGACCCGGCGGGCGGCAGCCCGGCCCGACCCGGCGGGCGGTAGCCCGGCCCGGAAAGTTTCTGCGGAAACGAGGGAACCGCAGCGGTGGGACCGCACGTCTAAGAAAGGCCTCTTCCCACCTGGGGCGCATGGTGAATGGTTGCCCGTATGGCCCGGCAAGCAGCGCACAGTTGCCGGGTCGTGCGGGCAACGCCGTTCCCGGGGCCGCCTCCCCGCCCGGGCCCGCCTGGCGGCCCCGGGGGCTACTCCGGCGTGCCCGGGCCGGACGCGACGTCAGGCCGGTCCAGCCGGCGCAGCCCGGTGCGGTGCCGCTCAGCCAGGTCCAGATAGGTCTGGACCGCGTACCTGATCCATGACTGCTGGCGCAGGCCCGCGTCGGCCCGGATGGCCGCGGGCACCCCGATGGCCAGGGCGCCCGCAGGGACGGTCATGTCCTGCAGAACCAGCGCGGCCGCCGCGACCACCGCCCCCGCGGCCACCCGGGCCCGGTTGAGGACGAGAGATCCCGAACCGATCAGGCAGCCGTCCTCGACCACGCAGCCTTCCAGGTGCGCGCGGTGCCCGACGACGCAGCCCGCGCCGATCACCGTGGGGTGCTCCTCGGTGGTGTGCACGATCGTGCCGTCCTGGACCGATGTCCGCTCCCCCACCGTGATCAGGCCCTGGTCCCCGCGCAGGACCGCCCCTGGCCACACCGACACGCCGGCGGCCAGTTCCACCGCGCCGATCACGACGGCGTCCGGGTGAACGAAAGCCTGCGGATCGATCGTGGGTGCGGCGTAGTCGAGTGCGTAGATCGGCACAGCATCACTTCCCGGAATGTGTCGGCGGCCGCCCCGGCGCGGCCGTGCGCCCCGCTGCCGCGCACGCGGCCTAGTCCGGAACAGGATGACATGGGCATGACAGATCAGCGCCGGCTCTCACCGCAGACGCCCGCCGGCTCACGTGGTGTGAGCGGGCCCGGCTCCGGCCCTGGCCGCTGCTCACCGGGCAGATCCGCCGGCGCCGGCCCCTGACGGCCAGGCTTCGCGTCCAGTGACTGACGGCGGCGGGGCACGGGCCCTAAGTCAGTACCGCGGACGGACCTCCGTCACGACTTTCCCCGCCGCCGGCCGATTGTTCCTCTTTCAACGTTTTCGCCGGGGTTTCACGGTGATACGAAGGAGAACATCACCTCCGGTCTGCATCCATGCGGTCCGGGAGTCGTGTCTTAAGTTCTGGACACCACTCACCATGGTGTGCACCGGGCGGCGGGCAGGGCACCGCGGCCATGCCGAGCGGTCCTAGCCCCATGACGGCCCGCCCCGGGCCCGTCATCATCATTGAGGAGGTGCCCCAGTGTCCGACAGCGATATCGCGTGGCAGGCGGCGCAGGACGCGGCCCAGGCCCTCGCCCCAGAGGTCGACCTCATCGGGGACCTGGACACGGCGGGCCTCGGAGGCTCACTGCTCGCCGTGCTCAACCGGGCGAGGGAGCGCCCCTTCACCATGGCGGACGCCAGCATGCGGCTGATGACCAACCTGGCCCGCGCGACCCAGTTCGCGACGGCCAGGGCGATGGGCTCCGATGCCGCCCCGCCCATCGAGCCCGAACGCGACAAGCGGTTCGCCGACCCTACCTGGGAGGACAACCCGGCGTTCGCCGGGTTGCGCCAGTACTACCTGGCGACCAGGCAGTTCACCGGCGAGATGCTCGACGCGGGCCGGGGCGACCCGGTCAGCGACGGCAAGGCCCGGCTGGCGGCCGGGTTCATGCTCGACGCGTTCAGCCCGACAAATTTCCTGATGACGAACCCCGCCGCGCTGAAGCGGGCGTTCGAGACCGGCGGCTGGAGCCTGGTGGCCGGGGCCCGGAACTTCCTCGATGACCTGGTGCACAACAACGGGCGCCCCCGCCAGGTGGACACCAGCCCGTTCCACCTGGGCGAGAACATGGCCGCCACCCCGGGCAAGGTGGTCTATTCCAGCGCGCTGATGGAACTCATCCAGTACAGCCCGCAGACCCCGCAGGTCCGGTCCATCCCGTTGCTGGCCAGCCCGCCGTGGATCAACAAGTACTACATCATGGACCTGGCGCCCGGCCGCAGCTTCATCGAATGGGCGGTGCAGCACGGGCACACCGTCTTCGCCATCTCCTACCGCAACCCGGATGCGGAGATGCGCGGAGTCACCCTGGACGACTACCTCATCCAGGGCCCGAAGACCGCCCTGGACGTGATGTCGGACATCACCGGATCACCCAAGATCAACATTGCCGGGCTCTGCCTGGGCGGCGCGCTGACCGCCATGCTGGCCTCCTACCTGGTCCGCACGGGCGACGACCGGATCAACTCGATCGCGCTCCTGAACACCATGCTCGACTACAGCGAGCCCGGCGTGCTGGGCGCGTTCACCGACCAGCCCACGATCGCCCGGCTCGAGCGGCAGATGCAGGCCGAGGGCGTGCTCGAGGGGTCGCAGATGGCCGGCACCTTCGACATGCTCCGGGCGAATGACCTGATCTTCAACTACGTGGTGTCCAACTGGCTGATGGGCAAGCAGCCGCCCGCGTTCGACATCCTGGCCTGGAACGGGGACAGCACCCGGATGCCCGCCGCCATGCACTCCTTCTACCTGCGCTCGCTCTACGTCCGCAACGAGCTGGCCAAGGGAGAGATGGAGCTGGCCGGCCAGCGGCTGTCGCTGAGCGACGTGAAGAGCGACACCTACCTCGTGGGCGCGGTGAACGACCACATCGTGCCCTGGACGACGTCCTACAAGGCGACCCGGCTGCTGGGCGGGCACGTGCGCTACGTGCTGACCAGCGGCGGCCACGTAGCGGGGATCGTCAACCCGCCCGGGCCGAAGGCCTGGTACATAGCTGGCGAGGACTACCCGCCCAGCGCGCAGGCGTGGCAGGCCGCCGCGGAACGCCGGGACGGCTCCTGGTGGGAAGACTGGGCCGACTGGGCCGGATCACGGGCCGGTGAACTGGTCAAGCCGCCGAAGATGGGCAGCCGCCGCTATCCCGCCCGGGGCGACGCGCCCGGCCAGTACGTCCGCGGCTGACGGCCCGGGCGGGCCGCGCAGGCGGGGTGTGATCCAGCAGACAGCATCTTGCTTGGCAAACCGTGCGATATGCATGGTATAGTAAGCATTACAGACCACGGAGAAGACCCCGGAACGAGAAAACCCCCGAGCCGGAAGCTCCGCGCCAGGCATCTAGGAGAACACCATGGCTGACACCCGTACTACCACCAAGGAAGTCCAGGGCGAGATCCTGGATGTCGTCCGCAAGAGCCAGGACGCCATGGTGGACGCGATCAAGCGCTGGGCCGAAGCGGTCCACTCGATGACCCCGTCCATCCCCGTCCCCAACCTGCCCTACACCGACAAGCTGCCGAAGCCCGAAGAGGTTGTGTCGAACGCCTACAGCTTCGTCGAGCAGCTGATCGCCAGCCAGCGGACCTTCGCCGAGAGCCTGCTCGAGGCAACCAAGCCGCTGACCGCTGGCAAGAACGGGACCACGAAGGCCGGCGCCGCTGCCAAGTGACCTGACCTAGCCCCCCGCGCGGTGACCCTGGATATCCGGGGGTCACCGCGCGGTTATATGCTTACTATACTTAGCAGTACTGGCCGGCTGGCCGGGCCAGCCGGCCGGCGCCGTCCGCGGCCCTGGAGGTCCTGATGCCAGAACCCTGGGACTCCCGGCGCGAGGCGCTGGGCACCTTCATCCGCACCCAGCGCAAGCTGGCCAACCTGTCGCTGCGCCAGCTTGCCGAGATGACCACCCTCTCTAACCCTTACCTGAGCCAGGTCGAGCGCGGGCTGCACCAGCCATCCGTCCGGGTCCTCAAGCTCATTTCCGACGCGCTGAACGTCTCGGCGGAGACCCTGCTCGCCCAGGCGGGACTGCTGGACGGCAACCACCCTGGCGCCCCCGGAGAGCCCGGCGCCGCCGCCACCGGGCACCCGGGTACGGCCGCCGCCGACGCCGAAGCCGCTATTCTCGCTGATCAGCGCCTCACTGATGATCAGAAGAACGCCCTGATCACGGTTTACCGGAGTATGCTTCGCACAGAATAGGGTGCTTGGGGGGTCCTGCCAGGAGTGACACCAATCGAGCACTTTTGCGTCCGTCAGCGTAACCAAGAAGTTACTTACATCTTGCCCCCTGGCCAGCGCGGGGAGCCGGTCATGTCTATAATTCCTATATGGTAATAGGGGAATCTCGCTTGCCTATGCTGCTGCCGCGCCCGGAAGAGTCAGAGCTGGCCATCGCTCCTCCCATAGCCGAGCCGGGGTACTGGGCCGGCGCGCCCAGCGCGGTCGTGGGAGACGACGCTATCTACCTCGCCTACCGGATGCGCCGCCCGGTGGGCCGGGGACGCGGTTACGGCGTGAGCGTGGCCCGCTCCGAGGATGGCGTGCATTTCGAGCCGATGCTGACCATCGGGCGCGAGCTCGTCGGCACCGAGTCGCTCGAGCGGCCGTCCCTGGTACGGACCGACACGGGCACCTGGCGGCTGTACCTGAGCTGCGCCACCCCGGGCACCAAGCACTGGCGGGTGGAACTGGTCGAGGCCGCCCACCCGAGCGAGTTCGACGCGCTGACCAGCCAGGTCGTCCTGCCTGGTGACACCAAGACCGGGGTCAAGGACCCGGTGATCACCCACCACGGGGGGCTGTGGCGGCTGTGGGCGTCGTGCCATCCGCTCGCCGATCCCGATGAGGCCGACCAGATGGTCACCGACTACGCCACCAGCGCCGACGGCAGGGAGTGGACCTGGCACGGGACCGCGCTGAACGGCCGCCCGGGCCACTGGGACTCCCGGGGCACCAGGGTGACCGCGGTAATGTTTGCCGGCGACACGATCGTCGCGTACTACGACGGCCGGGCCAGCGCCGCCGAGAACTACGAGGAGCGCACCGGCATCGCCACCGGGAACGAGCCCATCGCGCTCACCCCGATCGGGGACGCCCCGTCCGCCGAGTCGCCCTATGGCGGCCGGGGCCTGCGCTACCTGGACATCCTGCCGCTCGGTGACGGCCGCTACCGGCTGTACTACGAGATGACCCAGCCGGGCGGCTCGCACGAGCTCCGGACCGAGTTGCGCACCGGGCTGGACCCGTAACCCGCCCTGGCTGCAGGGGCGCCGGCTGTCACGGGGCTGGCTAGCTGTCACGGGGCTGGCTAGCTGTCACGGGGCTGGCCGTTCCGGGCCTGGCGCTGCCCGACCGGGCGGTCGCCGACCAGCCCGCCGGACCGTTCCCGCGGCTGCAGCCAGTCGCTGAAGTCCGCCTCGGTGACCTTCTCCAGCAGCCGGATATCGGACTCGAAGTAGGGCAGCACCTCCTGCCGCTGCTCCCAGGTCAGGGGCTGGCGGGGCCGCGCACCGCGCTGCAGCATCCGCTCCAGGGGGCTGGTCAGCGCCGTCCCGGTGGTTCCGGGCAGGTGCCGGCTGGCCGCCGCGGCCGCCCGGATCACCGAGGAGACAGCCCGGTGCCCCAGCGACTCGTCGGGGTGGGCAGTCACGTTCTCCCTCGGCACCTCGGTGATGATCCCCTCCTCGACACCCAGGAACGCGCAGATGCTGTCCAGCGTCTGTACCGGCACATCCACCAGGTCCCGGTAACGCAGCACCAGCACCTGCTCCGCCGGGAACACCTGGTACAGGTGCTCGAGCTGCTCGCCGTACCGGCCCAGCCGCGTGTAGTGCCAGAACTGCGCCCAGCCCGCGGCCACCCGGCGGTCCTCGTCCGCACAGGCCCGGACGAAATCCCCGATGGGGTCCAGGCTGGCCGACCACAGGTGCGTCCAGTTGGAGTGGGCCCGCTCGACCGGGTCACGCAGCATCGCGATCATCCTGACGTCCGGGATCAGGTCCCGGATCCGGCGCTGCGCCGCACCGTCATACAGGTAGAACGGGGTGGACTCGGCGCGCAGCTGGCCGGCCCGGGCATCCGCGAAGAGCGCCTCGTAGTCCTCCCGGCGCCAGACGTGCTCGCGCCAGGTCGGGATGTCTCCTGGTCCGCCGCCCCGGGACGGGGGCGGCCCGTCGGTCAGGAAGAACTTGGGCTCCTTCACCGGTGACATGTACAGCCCGGGATGCGTGGCCAGCGCCGCGTGCAGCGCCGTGGTACCAGCCTTCGGGGCACCGATGATCAGGAAATCTGGCAGAGGCATGGAGCCTCCTTCACGTTAATGCGCACGTGCGCACGTCCTCGGGCTACCCAGAGCTAGGGGGGAATTATCCCGATCAATTTTGTAGAGTATGGGACTCAGAGTCACCGGTCAATGGCGGATTGCGCGGTATCCGTACCGGGCCCGTCCACTCCGGCCGCCACCTGCCCAGACGCTCCCCGGCCTCGTTGCGCGGGGAGCGCACGGCCACCAGTCTGCCCTCCCTGGAGCACCCCACACCTCGGACAGAGGGTACCTGATGCCCTGGGCGGGCCTGGCGGCTGGATCGTTCACCTGCCCGTGCCTGCTGTCCGCGGGGCCAGTATCCCGTTACGGGGGCAGCGCGGATTCCGCGTCGTACTCCCCCGCGGGGTGCCCCCCGGGGAGCCGGTGCCTGGCCACCCGGGCCGTGGGGGTGCGGGGCAGCTCATCGATGAGCTGCCAGTACCGGGGCACCTTGAACGCGGACAGTCGGGCGGCCGCGTGCGCCCGCAGGGCGGCGAAGTCGGGCCGGCGGCCCGGCGCGGGCACCACGAACGCCTTCACCTCGTCCTCGGACAGCTCCGACGCCACCCCGACCACGGCGGATTCGAGCACGTCGGGGTGGTCCTCGAGGACTTCCTCCACCTCCGCCGGGGACAGGTTCTCACCGCGGCGGCGGATCACCTCCTTCTTCCGGGCCACGAACGTGTACGTGCCACCGGGTCCGGCTCTGACCAGATCGCCGGTACGCAGCCAGCCGTCCGCCGTGAAAGCCGCGGCAGTCTCGGCCGGCATGCCGTAGTAGCCGGGGGTCAGCACCGGGTTGCGGAGCAGCAGCTCACCTGTCCCGCCGGGGCCGGCCTCCCGGCCCGCCGCGTTGACCACCCGCGCGTAGTTGATCACGCCGAGGCCCGGATGCTGGCGGGCCGCGCCGAGGGTGCCGAACGGCCTGGCCCCGAGGGGCCAGATCAGGCCGTAGGGACTCTCCGACATCGCGTAGCCGACCACGATGCGCAGGCCGAATCGCCGCTCCATCTCCTCCTGCCGTTCCCGGGCCGGTGCCGGGCCCGTGTAGCAGAGCCGCAGCGCGGTGTCCGCATCGCCGGGCCGTCCCGGCTGGCGCATGAGGATCTCCAGCATCGCGCCGATCGCGTTGAACTCGGTCGCGCCGTGCCGCCGGGCCGCGTCCAGGAAGCCGCTCGCGGAGAAGCGGGGCAGCAGGATCAGGCCGGCGCCGCAGGCCAGCGAGCCCATCACCGAGTAGGCCGGGGCGTTGATGTGGAACAGCGGGAGCGAGGTCATCAGCCGGTCCCGTGCGGTCAGCCCCATCCAGTACGGGAAACCCTCCCCCGCCAGGACATAGGCCCGGTGGGTCTGCATGACCAGCTTGGACCGGCCCGTCGTGCCCGATGTGGGGATCAGGACCGCGAGGTCGCCGGGGCTGACGCCGGCGCCCAGCCCGCCTCCCGGCCCGCCCCCCGGCCCGCCGCGCGGCGGGCTCCCCTGGCTGGCGTGAGCCCAGTCACCGGCCAGCTCGCCGGCGTCCAGCGCCCCGCACGGCAGCAGGCCATCCACCTGCGCCCGGGTGACCAGCGCGGCCAGGCCCGGATCGGTGATCAGCGCGCGGGGCCGGGTCTGCCGGGCCAGGCCCGCCAGTTCCGCCGGGGTGCTGCGCGGGTTGACCGACACCACCACCGCGCCCAGCGCGGTCACGGCCAGCCAGCAGATGAGGTATTCCGGCGTGGTCCGTGCGGTGATCATGACCAGGTCCCCGGGCCCGATACCGGCACCGCGCAGGCCGCGGGCGGCCCCCGCGACCTGGCGCAGCGCCCCGGCGAAGCTCAGCGTCCCCTCGTCGGTGCGGATCCAGGTACCGCCGGGGTCGCGGGCCGCGGCGTCACCCAGGACCTGCGGGATAGTCCGGCTCGCCGCGGAACCGGCCGCTCCGGGGCTGATCACGATGGCGGGCGGGTGGTCAGGGGGCGGGGGTCGCCGGTGCGGTGGACCCGGTCCCGCCGCTGCTGCCGGTGCTCGGGGTGGTCGACGGCACGCCTGAGGGTGAGGTCGACCCGGCGGAGGTACTCGGAGTCGGCGTGCCGGGCGTCGCCCCCGCCGAGGATGTCGGGCTGGACGACGAGGACGTGCTCGGCGTGGCCGACGGCGGGCTGGTCGGGTGCGTGGTCTTCTTCTGCTGCTGTCCCGAGGTGTGGCCGCTGAACGAGTTGCCTAGTGGCGGCTTGCCCACGGCGAGCTGGACCACGACGATGCCCGCTATGACGATGCTGAAGAACATCGCGGCGATGCCGCCGTAGGTCAGCCACTGCCGCCGGGTCAGCCCGGCGAAGAAGCTGGTGGTCGCGGCCCACACGCTGCCGCGGCCCCCGGCGTCGCCGTCCGCCCCTTCCGGGGTGATGCTGCCGTGGGCGTGCTCGGTGGCGCTGCCGGGGGGGCCCTGGCCGTTCGATGACCGGACGCCGGAGGCCGCGCCGTTCGGCGCGCCGCCCTGGCTGGCCCCGCCGTTACTGGGACTGCCGTTACTGGGGCCGCCGCTCGCGGTGCCGGCCCACTGCGTGCCCAGGCCCGTCATCGTCTGGGTTTCGCGCGGATCCCGCGGGGTGCCGTACTGCCGGCTGTCCCAGACAGCCGTTTCCTGGGTCGCCGGGTTACGGCCGGCGACATCGCGATTCCCCAGGTCCCGGGTCACGCCTTGCTGCCCCGCAGGATCTGGGCGCGCGGCGTGCGCGGCGCTGGACGCCGCTGCCTTCCCGGCGCCGGTGTTCCCGGTCTTGGTCCGGGCGGTCGAGTGGTACAGCACCTGCCCCGCGGTCCGGAGACGTTCCTCCGAACGCTGCAGGTAGTGCTTGTAGATCTCGGTGCCCATCGTGCTGATCACGCTGGCCACGGCCGCGCCGACGAGGGTGCCGGCCACCCCCAGGAAGGAGGCGGCGATCGCGGCGCTCAGGGTGGCCAGGACACCGGCGATGACCTGGGCGGCGCTCAGGTTGAGTCCGCGCCTCCCGCTCATGAATCGCCCCCTTGGCCTGGTGAGTCCCCCGCTAGCCAGCGCGGAATTCACGGCCGGGGGATGCGGACGTTTTCCGTCGTTACCGAGCTTATGCGCGCCACCGGTCGCGGCAAGCCCGCTCGCGGCACTTCGCCGCAGATCGCGGGCCTGCCGGTGCCCGGAGCGGGGTTCACGGGCCGTCCACGGGCCGCGGCCACTCCGCTCGCAGCCGGCGCGCTGGCCGGGCCGGTCCCGCCCGGCCCCGCGGATGACCAGCGCGCTTTGCCGGGGGATGGCCGTCCGGGCCAGAGCGCGGGGCGGGCAGGGCGGCCATGGCCGCCGCGGGCTGGACGGTCCGGTGAGTCTTTTCTTACACCCGTCTCGATAACTGAGATGCCCCGTGCGGTCCCGGCGGCGGTCCGGCCGCCCTATTCCGCCCCGGGCGCTACCGTCGTGGGGTGACAGATCGCGCGGGTGAGGTGCTGGTGATCGGGGCGGGTGTCGCGGGGCTCACGACCGCGGTGTGCCTGGCGGAATCCGGGCTGGCCGTGACCGTCCAGGCCGGGCAGCTGCCGCAGCAGACCACGTCGGCCGTGGCCGGGGCCATCTGGGGACGGCACCTGGTCGAGGACAGCGACCGGGTCACCCGGTGGTGTGCCGAGACCCTCGAGGTGCTCACCGCGCTGGCTGCCTCCCCCGGCACGGGGGTCCGGCTGGTCACCGGCACCGACGCGGCGCGGGCCGCGTACCCCCACCCGGGCTGGGCCGCGCCCCTGGGTGACCTGGGCCCCTGCGACCCGGCGGCCCTGCCGGCGGGCTTCACGGCGGGCTGGCGGTACACCGCGCCCGTGGTATCCATGCCCGTTTACCTCGGCTACCTGGCCGGCCTGCTGCGTCTCGCCGGCGGCCAGCTGACCGTCGCGCCGCTGGCCTCGCTGGCTGAGGCCGCCGGGCACAGCACCGCGCCGGTGATCGTGAACTGCACCGGGGCCGGGGCCCGGGACTTCGTCCCCGACCCGTCGGTGTCCGCGGTCCGCGGCCAGGTCGTGGTGGCCGAGAACCCGGGCGTCACCGAGTTCTTCATTGGCGGCGGGGACGAGACCCACGAGCTCAGCTACGTGTTCCCGCACCAGGACCGGGTGGTGCTGGGCGGGACCGAGAATCCGGGCGACTGGTCACTGGACGCCCGGCACGGGACCGCGCAGCGGATCCTGGCCGACTGCGCGGCCATCGACCCGCGGCTCGCCACCGCCCGGATCCTGGAGCACCGGGTGGGCCTGCGCCCGGTCCGGCGTGAGGTGCGGCTGGAGGCCGAGACGGCTGGCCCCGGCGGTCAGGGCGGCGAGGCGGGACGGCTGGTGGTGCACAACTACGGTCACGGCGGCGCCGGGGTGACCTTGTCCTGGGGGTGCGCGCGCGAGGTGGCCCGCCTCGTGACGTCAGCGCGCTAGCCGCCGTCACGGGGCCGCGGCGGCCAGGCTGTCCAGGATCACCTGCTGCACCGGGGGCGGCGTCTCCCCCGCGGCAGCCTGCCACGCGTACTGCCCGTGCAGCGCGACGCCGGGCTGGGCGATCATCCGCGGCAGGCGCCCCCGGTGCGGCCAGGACGCCGCATGGACCAGGAACGGGTGGCACAGGAACACGTCACCAGCCTGGCCGGTGGCCAGCGCTGTCGGGCGGTACGCGCTGGCCCGGGCGGCCAGCTGGGCCGCGGGCAGCCACTCCATCCCCGCATCCCCCGCCGGGGCCAGGAGCGGCGGGACATCCCGGTGCGACCCCGGGCGCAGCCGGGTCGGCGCGCTGTCCGGGGCCACGTCGGTGAGCAGGTAGAGCGCGAGCAGTCCGCGCGCCCGGGAGCCGACGTTGACCCGCCACTGGCCGCCGTCCTCGTAGCTGGCCTCGATGTGCCAGCCCGCATCGCCCGGATCGGCCTCACTCGGGAACCGCACCGGGACGCTGCCGCCGATCCCGGGCCGCCGCCACCACCGGCCGGCCCCGATCAGCTGGTCGCATGCCTCCTCCAGGACCGGCATGGTGGCCGCCTGGGCGAACGGGGCGCCCTCGGGGCACGGGATCCGGACCACCGGAGCGGTCCACGTCGAGGCGTCGCCGCGCTCGACACCCTGGCGGCCCAGTTCGGCCCAGATGGAGTCCTGGACCGCCGTGATGACTGGAGCCGGGACCGCACCGCGGACCGCGACGTACCCGCCGGCCAGGAACGCGCTGATCTCGTCGTGGCTGAGCACGGGCTCAGGCTGCCACGGCTGCCACCGCCGGGGCCACCGGATAACCGGGCCGCCAGGTAACCGGGCCGCCAGGTAACCGGGCCGCCAGGTAACCGGGCCGCCGGATAGCCCACGGCGGACCGCCGCTGGCCGGTCCCGCCGGTTGACTCTCGCCATCCTCATGGGTACATTACTCAAGTAATGAACCACTGAACCAGGAGGTGCGGTGCCGGCCCTGGACGATGGGACGCCGCTGTTCGTGCAGATCGCCGAGCAGCTGGCCGACGACATCGTCAACGGCGCGCTGGCCGAGGGTGCCCGCGTGCCGTCCACCAACGAGCTGGCCGCCTTCTACCGCATCAACCCGGCCACCGCGGCGAAGGGGATCAATCTCCTGGTGGACGACGCGGTGCTGGAGAAGCGCCGCGGCATCGGGATGTTCGTCGCGGCCGGCGCGCGGGAGCAGCTGCGGGCCACCCGGCGCAAGCGGTTCGCCGAGCAGTACATCGACCCGATGCTGGCCGAGGCCACCCGGCTGGGCATCGACACCGACACGCTGGTGTCCCTGATCCACGGACCCGGCTGGCACAACGGAGGCAGCAGGCCATGATCCCCACGATCTCCGCCACGGCGCTGAGCCGCCGCTACCGCGATCAGCTCGCGCTCGACGACGTCTCGCTCGAGATCGAGCCGGGCACCGTGACCGGCCTGCTGGGCCGCAACGGCGCGGGCAAGACCACGCTGATGCGCATCATCACCGGGCTGGAGTTCCCGACCGCCGGTGACGTCCGGGTCTTCGGGGAGGTCCCGGCCGAGAACGACGAGGTGCTGCGGCGCATGGTGTTCGTGCGTGAGGAGCAGGCGTACCCCGACCTCCGCGTGGATCAGGTGATCCGGGTGGCCTCGTGGTTCTACCCGAACTGGGATGAGGACCTGGCCCGGCAGCTGGTGGCGGACTTCGGCCTCCCGCTGCGGCGGCGGATCAAGCGGCTGTCGCGGGGCATGCGGTCCGCCGTCGGGATCGTGATCGGGCTGGCGGCCCGCGCCGAGCTGACCCTGTTCGACGAGCCTTACGCGGGCCTGGACGCGGTCGCGCGCCAGCTGTTCTACGACCGGCTGCTGGCCGAGTTCGCCGAGCACCCGAGGACCATCGTGCTGTCCACCCACCTCATCAACGAGGTGGCTGACCTGCTTGAGCATGTGGTCATGCTCGACCATGGCCGGGTGGCGCTGGACGCGCCGGCCGATGATGTCCGCGGCACGGGCATGACCGTGAGCGGGCCGGCCACGGCCGTGGAGCAGTTCGTGGCCGGCCGCACGGTCTGGCACCGGCAGCGGCTCGGCTCACGGGCCTCGGTCACGATCGCCGACCCGCTCGACCTGGCGGCGCAGGCCCGGGCCCGCGCGCTGCACCTGAGCCTGGAACCCCTGTCCTTGCAGCAACTGCTGGTCCACGCGGCCGGCGTCTCGGCCGAAGAGAAGGTAAGCGCATGAACACGCTGGTGAACGTGGCCCGTTACCACCTGGTCGACCGGGTGACCTTCGTGGCCCTGCCGTGGGGGATCATGGCGTTCAGCTTCCTGGTGAATGTGGTCGTGTCCGCGACGGTGCCCACCGGGCCGCACGGGATCTACACCGGGGGGCTGGCGACGATCTACGTCTTCCTGCTCCTGTGCGGGGTGCTTGTCATGACCAGGTCACTGCCGTTCGGGCTGATGCTGGGGATCAGCCGCCGCACCTATTACCTCGGGACCGCGCTGCTCGTGGTGGCCCTGGGCGCGGTCTACGGCCTCGGGCTGACCCTCCTGCAGGCGGCGGAGCGCGCCACCGGCGGGTGGGGTCTGTCGCTGCACTTCTTCCGGATCCCGTGGATCATGGACGGCCCGTGGTACGAGACGTGGCTGACGTCGTTCGTCCTGCTGGTGACGTGCTTCCTGTACGGCATGTGGTACGGGCTGGTGTACCGGCGCTGGAACGTCCCCGGGCTGGTCGCGTTCGTTGCCGCCCAGGTCCTCGTCGCGCTCCTGGCTGTGGTGGCCGTGTCGGCGACCCACAACTGGGCCGCGGTCGGCCAGTTCTTCACCACGCTGTCGGTGCTGGCGCTCACCGCCGTGCTGGCCGTGGTAGCCGCGGCCATGGGGCTCGGCGGGTTCACCACGATGCGCCGGGTCACCATCTGAGCTCCGCGCCGGCCAGGGCACCCGCGCCGGTCTGGGCACCCGCGCCGGCCAGGCCTGGCGCCTAGAAGCCGGGGAACACCGGGCGGAGCCGGTCCAGGCCGATCCCCTCGGCCGTGACGTCGGGGGTGTGCGCCGGGTCGAGCCGCCCGTAGAACAGCCGCAGCAGCGCCTCGGCCGGCAGCCGGATCTCCCCGTCGCACTCGCAGCCCTCGGCCCACTCCGACAAGGTCACCGACTCCCCCACATCGAGCAGGTAGTCACGGTCAGGCCCGGTGGTGCGCAGCCGGACCCGGAAGGAGTCACCGGCAGGCTTCGCGATGAACGGGAACAGCGCAGTGACCTGCTCCATGACCGGCAGGATCGCATCTTGCGCCACGGTCGCCCCGGGGTCGATGCTGACCGCCACATCCCAGACGTGGATGGCGTGCTCGCTGAGGCGCAGCCGGACCAGGCCGGCCGCGTCCAGCTGGCGGCCGAAGAAGTCGAGCCTGATCGACTCCAGCTCCGCGTCGGTGAGCTGCTCGAGCCGGCGCACGTGCTCGCCGTCCCAGGTCAGGCAGTCCGCAGCCTGCATCTCCGGGGTGCGGTTGTTCCACGCGTCCCAGATGGCCGGGAACGCGTCCTGGTCCAGCTGGCCGCGGCCGGCCAGCGCGGCGGCCAGGCTGAGAGTCGCGATCTCCGCGCCGCTGCCGATGTGCGAGAGGACCTGGGCGATAGTCCAGTCCGTGTCGTAGGACCGGGCCCGCAGGTGGTCCGGGGTGAGCGGCCGCACCACACCGGCCAGCCGCTCGTGCGAAGCGCGCAGCACGGCGATGAGTGGGCGAGGGTCAGTGGGCATGGCTAGCTCCCGTGCGGTTTGGGCCTACCGGACGGGACAGCTTACCGGGACGCCAGCCCGGGATCCGGGCCGGCCGCTCCTCCCGGCCCAGCCGCGCCTCCCGGGCCGGGCCGGAGGCTGCGGCCGCCCGCCCGCAGGGCTCACGACGGCGGCCCGCCGGCCTTAGGGTGAGCGGAATGAAGATTGGTTTCGGTGCCCCGGTCTCCGGGGTGTGGGCGACCCCCGGCAACCTCGCCACGTTCGCCGCGGGCGCGGAAGCCGCCGGCTATGCGTCGCTCTGGACGTTCCAGCGGCTGATGGTGCCCGAGGGCGCGGCCATGGACCCCGTCTACCACAGCGTGCTCGACCCGATGGTGACGCTCGGCTACCTCGCCGCGGTGACCCAGCGGATCCGGCTCGGCGTCGCGGTGGTGAACATGCCATACCTCGCGCCGGGCTACCTGGCCAAGATGGCCGCCACCGCGGACGTACTGTCGCGCGGGCGGCTTGACCTCGGCCTGGGCATCGGCTGGCTGCCTGAGGAATTCACGGTGGCGGACGGCATCATGGCCCGCCGCGGGGTGCGGACGGGCGAGTACATCGAGGTCATGCGGCGGGCCTGGGCCGACGGGCCGGCCGAGTTCCACGGCCGGGACTACGACCTGCCCGCGGGCTGGTTCGCGCCCAAGCCGCTGCAGCGGCCCGGGCCGCCGATCCTGCTCGGCGGGGCCGCGACGGCGGCCCTGCAGCGAGCCGGGCGGCTGGCGGACGGCTGGGTCACTGCCAGCCGGACCGACCTGTCCCGGATCGGCGACGGCATCAGCGTGGTCCGGGCGGCCGCCGAGGAAGCGGGCCGCGACCCCGGATCGCTGCGGATCATCTGCCGCGGGGTCGTCCGGCCGGGGACCCCGGTGACCGTGCCGGAGGGCGGCGGCCGGGTGCTGCTGTCCGGCAGTTACGCCGACATCCGGGGAGACGTGCAGTGGCTCGCCGAGCAGGGCGTGACCGAGGTCTTTTACGACCTGAACTGGGATCCGCTGGTCGGGGCCCCTGACGCGGACCCGGTGGGCGCGGCCGCCCGGGCGGAGGAGATCCTGGCCGAGCTGGCTCCGGGCGGCCAGCCGGGCGGGTGACCGCGGCCGGGGGCCGGCGGGTGCCGCGGCCCGGCTAGCGGTCGGCCGGCTCGAGCCCGGCGGCCGCCGCGATCGCGGCGGCCTCGCCCCGGCTGGCCGCGCCCAGCTTGCCCAGGATGTTGGACACGTGCACGCTGGCCGTCTTGGGCGCGATGAACAGCGCGGCCGCAATCTCCCGGTTGCTCCGCCCGGCCACCAGCAGGCGCAGCACCTCGCGTTCCCGGCTGGTCAGCCCGGCCAGGACGTCGGCGGCCCCGCCCTGCGGCCCGCCGTCTGGCGCACCCGGGCTGCCCGGGCCGTGGCCCGCCGCGCCGTTCGCCGCTGGCCGGGCAAGCCGGGCCCGGCGGCCGAGATCGTGCAGCGCCGACGCCAGCGGCACCGCGCCCAGCTGCTGCGCGGCGGCCAGCGCGAGCGACCACTCCCGCTCCGCGTCGGCCCGCCGTCCCGCCTCGGCCAGCGCCTCAGCGAGCCGCCAGCGGGACCGGGCCGTCTCGTAGCTGAACGCGGGCCCGAACTGGTCCACGACAGCCTGCCAGGCCTGCGGGTCGTTGCGGCCCTGGACCCGGGCCCATTCCGCCTCGGCCCGGGCCAGCCAGCCCCGGCCGTCCACGCCGAGCACGAACTTGGGGCGCCGCGGGAACGCGGCCCCCTCACGCGCGGCCTCGATGAGCACCTGGGCCGCGGCCTCCTCCGCCGCGGCGGCCTCCTCGTCCCGCGCGGCCCGGGCCCGCCGGGCCTGCTCGCCGCGGGCGGCCAGGCCGACGGCCGCGACCCGGATCGCGGGCGGCCCGTAGCCGCCTTCGACGTCCAGCTCGGCCAGCGTCGCGGCCACCTCGGCCAGCGCCGTCGCGGTGTCGCCGCGCCAGAGGGCGTGCTCGGCCAGCAGGCCGCGGGCGATGTACGCGCCGAAGCTGTCGCCCGGCCAGAACGGCTCCAGCCAGGCCCGCCGGTCCGCGACCCTGGGGCTGCCCCGGGCCACGTCCAGGAACAGGGCCATCGCCGACAGCCGGGCCTCGGCCGCCGTGGTCACCCGGACCCCGAACCCGTCCGCCAGCTCCTGCGCGTGATCCCAGCAACCGTCCGCGTAGTGCGCCAGGTAATGGAGGTACTGCAGGTCGAGCCCGTACGGGGCCAGGCCGAGCCCGGCCGCCTCCGCGTGGCCCTGGCCCTGGTGCGCGGTCGCAGCCGAGCCCGGCCAGGTCACCGCTCTCCAGCTGGGCCCGGGCCACCTGGAAGGCCGCCCGCAGCTCGACGCCGAGCATGTCAAGGGCCTGGGCTTCCCGGTAGGCCTGGGTGAAAAGGTCCAGCGCCTGGGCGGGCTCACCCTGGCGCTCGGCCAGCAGGCCCAGGGTCACCAGGACGTCCGCTTCCACCCAGGGGGCGTCCGCGGCCCGGGCTGCCACCCGGGCCTGCTGGGCCCGGGTGGCGGCCGCTGCCTCGTCGCCGGCGTGCATCAGCGTCTGCGCGTGGGTGGCCAGGGCCCGGGCATATTCCGGGTGAGGCGGGTCGGCCGGGAGCAGGTCCACCGCTGTCCGGGCGGCCATCTCCGCGTCGGCCGACGCGTTGAGTTCGAGCAGGTAGTAGGCGAGCCGCTCGTGCACCCGGCTGGCCAGCACCGGGTCGGTGTCCTCCCGCAGGAAGCCGCGGATGCGGCGCAGCTGCTGCACGGCCCGGGTGATGTCGCCGCTGGAGGCGGCGCAGTTCGCGGAGCAGAAGGCCAGGTGGTCCCGGTCCTGGCCGGCCAGCTGCTCCGGCTCGCTGACCCGTTCCCAGAGCGCGAGCGCGGCGTCGTAGTGCCGGTGGGCCTCAGCCGGGGCGGCCAGCCGCTCGGACTCCTGCCCGGCCCGGACCGACGCGGCGAACGCTCCCGCGATGTCGTGACTGGCCAGGCAGTGGTGGGCCAGTTCGGCGGCGGAACCCGGCATGGCGGCCAGCCGGCCCGGGTCGGCCAGCAGCTCGGCGAACCGGGCGTGCAGCCGGGTCCGCTCCCCGGGCAGCAGGTCGGTGTAGAGCGCCTCCCGGATCAGCGCGTGCCGGAACACGTAGCCGTCCGCGCCGCCGGGGACCAGCAACTGCTGGGCTACGCAGTCCCGGATCGCATCCTCGTAGTCTGGCCCGTCCAGCCCGGACGCGGCCTGGACGATGTCGTCCTCGACCCGGCGCCCGCCGACCGCCGCGGCCCGCAGCACCTGCTGGGCTGCGGCGGACAGCCGCTCCACCCGGGCCAGCAGCAGCGCGGCCAGCCCGCTGGGCAGCACGTCACCGCCCGGGGCCGCGCGGACCGGGCTGCTGTCCGCCGCGCCCGCCCCACTGTCCCCGCCGGGCTGGCCCGGCTCCACGGCGGCCAGCAGTTCCTCGGCGTAGTAGGGGTTGCCCTCCGCCCGGGCGACCATCCGGTGCAGCACGGCCGGGTCCAGCGGGCCGCCGGCCATCGCGGTCAGGTGACTGGCCATGTCGGTGTAGCCCAGCGGCCCCAGTTCGATCGATGCCACGCTGGGCAGCCGCAGCAGCTCCGCCACCACCGGCCGGAGCGGGTGACGGCGGTGCAGGTCGTCGGTGCGGTAGGTGGCCACGACAGCCACCCGCTCCCGGTGCAGGACCCGGCTCAGGAACGTGATCAGGTCGCGCGTGGAGCGGTCGGCCCAGTGCAGGTCTTCGAGGATCAGCAGCACCGGGTGCCCGTCGGCCAGCTCGGCGAGCAGCCCGAGCACCGCCCCGAACAGCTGCTGCTGGGCGAGCCCGGAGACTTCCCCGCCGCGCTGCGCGGCCACGTCCCGGTCTGGCAGCAGCCGCCCCAGCACCGGCCGGGCGGCCAGTGCCGCCACGAGCGGTTCCGTTGCGGCTCCCGGAGTCGTGGTGCCTTCCCGCAGGGCGTCGGCGAGCGGCAGGTAAGGAATGCTGTCGCCCAGTTCGGCGCAGCGGCCGGACAGGACCAGGAAGCCGCGGTCGGCGGCCCGGGTGGCGAGCTCGGCGACCAGCCGCGTCTTGCCCACGCCCGCATCGCCGCTGATCAGCGCGTGGGACGGGCGGCCGGCGCTGGCGTCGTCAAGCAGGCCGAGCAGGCGCGTCAGTTCACCGTCCCTGCCGACCAGCCGTCCGCTCGACGCCCGCAGCACCCCCTAAGTATCCCAGTATCCGCCCGGTGCAGTCGCCGGTGAGACGCACTTGCGGCCGTTTCATAGCTTCTTGCGCCGCAAAACGCGGAGTCGGGGCCGTATCGCGCGCACACCGGCCGCCGGGTGCCCGCCGGCCGCCGCGCCCGCCGCGGCGTCACCCCTGCCCGGCTGGGCAGCAGGCCGGATCCGCCCGGGGGCGCCCGGGCGGGCCGGCCCGCGAGGCGGTCCCGCGAATCCTCATCGCGGCTCCGGCCCCCGATGCGCTAACCTGGGCCGCATGAGTGCCGATACCCGCCCCGCTGGCGCGCCGGCCCCCCGGGCCCGCGCGCAGGCCAGCCCGATGCCGCTCAAGCCGTCGCTTGAGGGCCTCGAGGACAAGTGGTCGCGCCGGTGGGAAGAGACGGGCGTAGTACAAGTTTGACGCCACGGCCTCCCGCGAGGAGGTCTTCTCCATCGATACCCCCCCGCTGACCGTCAGCGGGGCCCTGCACATCGGGCACGTCTGCTCATTCACCCACACCGACACGATCGCGCGGTTCCAGCGGATGCGCGGCAAGGCGGTGTTCTACCCGATCGGCTGGGACGACAACGGCCTGCCCACCGAGCGCCGGGTGCAGAACTACTTCCACGTCCGGTGTGACCCGGCGCTGCCGTATGACCCGTCGTTCGTGCCCCCGGACCGCCCGGCGGGCGAGCCGGTCCGCATCTCCCGGCGCAACTTCGTGGCCTTGTGCGAGCGCCTGACCAGCCTGGACGAGCAGTCGTTCGAGCAGGTGTGGCGGCGGCTTGGCCTCTCGGTGGACTGGTCCACCCAGTACCAGACCATCGCCGGGAACGCCCGCGCCATCTCCCAGCGCGCGTTCCTGCGCAACCTGGCCCGGGGGCAGGCCTACCTGGCCGAGGGCCCGACGCTCTGGGATGTGACGTTCCAGACCGCGGTGGCCCAGGCCGAACTGGAGGACCGGGAGATGCCCGGCAGCTACGTCCGGCTCGCGTTCCGCCGCCCGGACGGCGCCGCGGTGCCGGTGGCCACCACCCGGCCGGAACTGCTGCCCGCCTGCGTGGCGCTGGTCGCGCACCCCGGCGACGAGCGGTACGCGGCCCTGGCCGGCACGACCGTGACCACACCGCTGTTCGGCGTGGAGGTGCCGGTGCGCACGCACCCGCTGGCCGACCCGGGCAAGGGCAGCGGTATCGCGATGGTCTGCACGTTCGGCGACACCGCCGACGTGACCTGGTGGCGTGACCTCGACCTGGACACCCGGCCGCTGCTCGGGCCGGACGGCCGCCTCCTGGCGTGCCCGCCGCCGGGCATCGCCAGCCGGGCGGGGCGCTCCGCCTACCAGCGGCTCGCCGGGGCCACCCTGGCCGAGGCCCGTGCCCGGATCACCGCCCTCGCTGCGTCCTCCGGTGACCTGCTCGGTGAGCCGGAGCCGGTGGTGCACCCGGTGAAGTTCTACGAGAAGGGCGACACGCCGCTGGAGATCATCACCACCCGGCAGTGGTACCTGCGCAGCGGCGGGCGGGACCCGGAGCTGCGGGAGGCGCTGCTGGCCCGGGGCCGGGAGATCACCTGGCACCCGGCGCACATGCGGGCCCGCTACGAGAACTGGGTGACCGGGCTGTCCGGCGACTGGCCGGTCAGCCGCCAGCGGTTCTCCGGCGTGCCCATCCCGGTCTGGTACCCGCTGGACTCCGGTGGCGCGGCGCGCTACGACTCGCCGCTCACGCCCGATGAGGCTCGGCTGCCCGTGGACCCGGCGGCCGAGCCGCCGCCCGGGTACGCCGAGGAGCAGCGCGGGCAGCCCGGCGGGTTCGCGGCCGACCCGGACGTGTTCGACACCTGGGCCACCGCCTCGCTCACCCCGCAGATCGCGGCGCGCGCAGACGGCGGCCCGGGCCTGGACCGGATCTTCCCGATGGACATGCGGCCGCAGGCCCACGAGATCATCCGGACCTGGCTGTTCTATACGGTGCTCCGCGCGCACGACGAATACGGCGTGGCACCCTGGCGGCACGCCGCGATCTCCGGCTGGATCCTGGACCCCGACCGGAAGAAGATGTCCAAATCCCGGGGGAACGTGGTGACCCCGATGGATTCGCTGCGTAAGCACGGCTCGGACGCGGCGCGGTACTGGGCGGCCAGTGGCCGGCTCGGCACCGACATGGTCTTCGATCCGGCCCAGCTGCGGGTGGGGCGGCGGCTGGCCATCAAGCTCCTCAACGCGGCCCGGTTCGTCTTGTCCCTCGCCCCGGATGATGGTATGCCGCGTGGCGGCGCCGGGCCCGGCGCCGCGGCTGACCCGGGCCCGGCTGGCGCGCCGGCCACCGAGCCGCTGGACCGGGCCATGCTCGCCCGGCTCGCGGATGTGGCCGCCGGGGCCACCGCGGCCTTCGAGTCCTACGATCACGCGCGGGCCCTGCACGAGACCGAGTCGTTCTTCTGGTTCTTCTGCGACGACTACCTGGAGCTGGTCAAGTCCCGGGCCTACGGCGAGCACGGGCCGCGGGCCGCCGCCTCGGCGATCACGGCGCTGCGGGCGGCGCTGTCCGTCCTGCTCCGGCTGTTCGCCCCGGTCCTGCCGTTCGTGACCGAGGAAGCCTGGTCGTGGTGGCAGGAGGGCTCCATCCACCGCGCCTCCTGGCCGGACCCGGCCGGGCTGCGGGCCCGGGCGGGTGACGCGGATCCGGCGCTGCTGGACGTGGCGTCCGCCGCGATCGCCGCGGTGCGCGGGGCCAAGTCGGCCGCCCGGCTGTCCATGCGGGCCCCGGTCCGGCAGCTCGTGGTGTCGGCCGGGGAGGACGACGTGGCCCGGATCCGGGCGGTGCTCGGCGACGTGCAGGCCGCCGGCAAGGTGGACCAGGTGGTGGTCCGCCCGTCGGCCAGCCCCGGGCCGGTGCATCACGTCACGCTCTGATGCCCGGGGGCCCTGGACCCCGCCACCCGGTGGCTGGCGGCTTAGGCCGGGCGGGCGGCCTGGTCGCGGCCGGCGATGCGCAGCTCGTGGAAGGACACGCTGAACCCGGATCCCTCCGGGGCGGCGCACATCACCCCGGCCAGCAGCTCGCTGTCCGGGGGCAGGTACACCAGGGCCGCGAGGTCAGGGGGGCCGTCGCCGGTGCTGTACCGGATCTCGACGGCGTCGCCGCGGCGTGAGAGCCGCAGCGCCACGTCGCCCGCGTCGTCCGGCAGGTTCGCCACGGACCAGCTGGACATGCCCAGCGTGAGCACGGTGCTCAGCCGGGGACGGCCCTCGAAGAACTCGATGCCGGTCTTCAGCCAGGTCCGCTCGTCCGCCCGGAGCATGACCCCGGCCTGGTCGTACTGGGCCGACCAGTTCCCGCGGATCCGCACGGCCACGTCCAGGTCGCCGGCCAGCACCTCGCCGTACACGTGGCCGCTGTCCCGGATGTAGCCGTAGCCGGTGACCCGCCAGAAGTCGGTGCCCGGGTCGACGTTTACCTGCAGTGTGTCGTCGGTCCGCTGCCAGCTTGCCGGCTCATTCAGCCACTCCATGAGTCAACGCCTCCGTGATCTCGCCGAGACGAGGGTAGCGGTACGGGGGCCGGGTAGTCTCACGGGCATGGACAAGGTGCGCCGAACAGAGACCGAATGGCAGGACGTGCTCAGCCCGGAGGAGTACCGGGTCCTGCGCCAGGCGGGCACCGAAGCGCCGTTCACCGGCGAGTACACGGACACCAAGACCGAGGGTGTCTACCGCTGCCGGGCGTGCGGGGCCGAGCTGTTCCGGTCAGCCGCAAAATTCGAGTCCCACTGCGGATGGCCCAGCTTCTACCAGCCCACCGAGGACGACGCGGTGATCCTGATCGAGGACAACTCGCTCGGCATGCGGCGGATCGAAGCGCGCTGCGCCAGCTGTGAGTCCCATCTCGGTCACGTCTTCGAGGGCGAGGGCTACGAGGTGCCCACCGACCAGCGCTGGTGCATCAACTCGGTCTGCCTGACCCTGGAACCTGCCGACAGCTGACCTCGCCGGCCCTCGCCGGCTCCCCCCTCGCCCCTCCGCGGTTCCGCCGCGCCCCGCCCCTCTGCGGGTCCCCCTTGGCGGTGGCCAGCACCCACTTCTCCCGCGTGACGTGCGCGTGAGCGGGTGATTTGTCCGCTTAGGGTGCACGACCCGCGGGAAAAGTGGGCGGTTGGGGCCCGGAGGGCGGCATACCGGGGGGATGGGCGCCCGGGTCTCGTGACCTAATGATTACATTGGGTAATCGTGTGCCTGGGTACTTTCGCCGGCCAGGCGCGGGTGCGATCCTGTCCGGGGGGGGCATTATGGGGAACTTCATGGCTGGGCTCGCACGATTCGCCATCCGGTTCCGGTACATGATCATCGCGCTCTGGATCATCGCAGGCGCCCTGTGCATCGCCTTCTTCCCCACGCTGGGCAGCGCGGTCAACACCGACAACAGCTCCTTCCTCCCGCCCAACTCGCCCAGCGTGCATGCGCTGAACCTGGCCGCGCCGTTCGAGCCCGCCAACGACACGACCGGCACCCTGGTCGTGCTGGGCAAGTCCGCGCTCAGCACGAGCGACCAGCAGTCCATCACCAAGCTGCAGGACAAGATCGCCAAAGACGCCCACGTCGTGTCGGTCTCCGACCAGGGCCTGTCCAAGGACGGCAAGGCAGACAAGGCCCAGGTCGTCATCAGCGTGCTGACCTCCAGCACCAAAGCCTCCCCCACCGTGGCGGCCATCCGCTCCACGATGAGCAGCTTCGCGCTTCCGGCCGGCCTGTCCGCCTATCTCACCGGGCAGCTGCCCAGCGCCGTGGACAACCAGAACTCCCAGGCCCACGCGCAGAAACTCACCGAGGACCTATCGGTCCTGATCATCTTGGTCATGCTGATCATCGTGTTCCGGTCGGTGGGCGCGCCGCTGGTCACGCTGGTGCCCGCGATCTGGGTCCTGCTGATGTCCGGGGCGATCATCGCCGAGGCCTCGAAGGCCGGGCTCCAGGTGTCCACGATCACCGAGACCATGCTCACCGTGCTGCTGCTCGGCGCGGGCACCGATTACGGCCTGTTCTTCATCATGCGGGTGCGGGAGGAAACCGCCGGGGGCGCCACGCCGCATGTGGCCATCGAGCGCGCCGGCCGCTACGTGGGTGAGTCGATCACGTTCTCGGCGGGCACGGTCATCGTGGCCCTGCTCACCCTGCTGCTCGCCTCGTTCGGCCTGTACTCAGGGCTCGGCCCGGCGCTGGCCCTGGGGGTCGCGCTGATGCTGCTGGCCGCGCTCACCCTCCTGCCCGCGCTGCTGGGGGTGTTCGGCACGGCGGTGTTCTGGCCGCGGCCCGTCCGGGCGGCCAAGAAGGAGGGCGTCTACGCCCGGCTCGCCGACCACGTCATCGCCCACCCGGTGGTGACACTGGTGTGCGGCGTGGCGTTCCTGGGCGTGCTCGGCGTGTTCGCCGCCGCGTACACCTCCAGCGGTTTCGGCGGCCAGACCACCGGGCCGCCCGGAAGCCAGTCCGCCAACGGCACCAATGTGATCAACGACCACTACCCGCCCGCGGTGGCCAACCCCACCCAGGTGCTGATGGTCTACAAGTCATCGGTCTGGAAGAACCTCGGCCCGGTCAGCCAGGCCGAGACCGAGCTGACCGGGAAGTCCGTGTTCGCCTCGGTCGCAGGCCCATTCGACCCCAACGGCACCAAGCTGACCACGAGCCAGCTCAGCAGCCTCTACCAGGAGCTGGGGCCGCCCGGGAAGCTGCCCGCCACCGAGCCGGCCGGCACCCCCGTGCCCGCGCAGCAGTACGACCTGTACCGTTCGCTGTCCCAGTTCATCAGCGGCAACGGCAAGACCGTGCAGTTCTACACGTCGCTGACCGCGGGCTCCCCGTCGTCTACCGCCGCGCTGAACGCGACCCCCTCCGTGCGCAGCGCCACCACGAGCGTGCAGCACAGCGTAGGTGCCACGGACAGCGGCGTGGCCGGGCTGGCGCCGTCGTCCTACGACGTGAGCAGCGTGTCGCAGAGCGACCTGAAGGAGCTCGTCCCGATCGTGATCGTCCTGCTGGCGCTGCTGCTCGGCCTGCTGCTGCGCAGCGTGGTGGCCCCGCTCTACCTGGTCGCGACCGTCCTGCTCAGCTACTTCGCAGCGCTGGGCATCGCGGTGCTCCTCTTCCAGATCGCGGGGGGCCAGGCCGGGCTGAACTTCGTCCTGCCGTTCCTGCTGTTCATCTTCCTGATGGCGCTCGGTGAGGACTACAACATCCTGGTCATGAGCCGGATCCGGGAAGAGGCGCACCATGCGCCCCTGCGGGCCGCGGTCCGGACCGCGGCCCACCACACCGGAACCACCGTGACCTCGGCCGGGCTGATCCTGGCCGCGACGTTCGGCGTGGCCGGCGTCACCGGCGCCACGAGCCAGATCAAGCAGCTCGGCGCGGCCATCGCGCTGGGGGTGCTGATCGACACGTTCCTGGTCCGCACGCTGATGGTCCCGGCCATCGTCGTGCTGTGCGGGCGGTTCAACTGGTGGCCGTCGCACCTCGCGCGGCGTGACGCGCAACTGCAACCTGACACGCGGCGGCAGGCGGCACCGGCCGGGAGCTGAGTTTGCGTGCGGACGCAGCCCGTCCCGGCCACGCGCCCCCAGCCCAGGGCACCAGTCCCGGGCCAGCGTCGCGGGGCGGCAGCGTCAGGGCAGGGAAGCGAGCAGCTCGCGGACGGGCTTGCGGCGGCCGGTGTAGAACGGGATCTCGACCCGGGTATGCAGCCGGGCCCTCGCCCCGCGCAGGTGGCGCATCAGGTCCACGATCCGGTGCAGCTCGTCGGCCTCGAACGCGAGCATCCACTCGTAGTCGTTGAGGGAGAAGCAGGCCACGGTGTTGGCCCGCACGTCCGGGTACTCGCGGGCCATCTTCCCGTGCTCGGCGAGCAGCTCGCGGCGCTGCCCCGGGTCCATCAGGTACCACTCGTAGGACCGGACGAACGGGTACACCGACACGTAGCCGCGGGGTTCCTCCTCGGCCAGGAACGCCGGGACGTGGCTCTTGTTGAACTCGGCGGGCCGGTGCAGCGCCATCGCCGACCAGACCGGCTCGCTGGCCCGGCCCAGGGCGGTCCGCCGGAACCGGGCGTACATCTCCTGCAGGTCATCAGATGACGGCGCGTGCCACCAGAACATGTAGTCGGCGTCGGCCCGCAGGCCCTGCAAGTCGTAGCAGCCGCGGGTCACGACGTCCTTGCCGGCCGCCTGCTGCGCCAGCTCGTCGACCTCGTCGGCCAGCCCGTCGCGCCCGACGCCGGTGACCGACCCCGCCGCCTCCAGCGCGCCCGAGCCGGTGATGCGGAACACCGACCACATCGTGTAGCGGATCAGCTCATTCAGGTCGCGCGCGCGGGGCCGCTGCGGTTGCGGGTCCGGGGCCGGGTCAGCCGGGAGCACGCCCGTACCGGGCGCCTCGCCCGTGATCCCCCCGGCGATACCGCCTTCTGCCGCCACGCCCTCAGTCGTACTCATGTCCCCTATTCTCCGCCCCGGGAGGCTGTGCTGCCGACCCGGAGCCCCGCCATCACCTGATCCACCGCGGCCCGCGCCGTGCCGATGCAGGCGGGGATGCCGACCCCGGCGTAGGCGGCGCCGCAGGCCGCCAGGCCCGGCTGGGCCGCGAGGCTGGCCCGGATCCGGGCGACCCGGTCCAGGTGCCCGACCCTGTACTGGGGCAGGGCACCGCCCCAGCGGGTGACCACCGCGTCAGCCGGCGCGCCCCGGACCCCGGTCGCGGCGGCCAGGTCGGCGGCAGCCAGCGCGGCCAGGTCCTGATCGTCGCGCTGCAGGATGGCTTCCTCCCCGATCCGGCCGACCGAGCAGCGGACGAACACCAGGCCGCCCGCGCGGTCGCGCAGATGCGGCCACTTCACCGAGGAGAACGTGACTGCCTTCACCGGCCGCCCGTCGACCGCCGGGACGAGGTAACCGCTGCCTTCCGGGAGCTGCGCGAAGGCCGCGTCCGGGTAGGCCAGCGTCACGATGGCCATGCTGGCGTAGCCGATCTCGCCGAGCGCGGCGGCCGCCCCGGCCGCGGCCGGCACCCCGCCGAGCAGCCTGCTGGCCGGCCGCCCGGGCAGGGCCAGGATGACCGCATCGGCGTCCAGGTGCCGGGGGTCGTGGGCTGAGCCGATCGTGAGCCGCCACCCGCCCGCGCTGCGCACCAGCTCACGGACCATGGCCCCGGTCCGCACCTCCGCACCCGAGGCGGCCGCCAGGGCGGGCGGCAGCATGCCAAGGCCCCCGTGCAGGGTGGTGAACACCGCGGGCCGCGCGGGGGTGCCCGGGCCGCCGGCGCCGGCTGGCTCCGGCGGCGGGGGCGGCAGCAGCGAGGCCGCCGCGCCGGCCAGCGAGGCATGCGTGCGGGACGCCTGGGACAGGGCGGGCAGCGTCGCATCGAACGACAATTCCCCCGACCGCCCGGCGTACACCCCGCCGAGCAGCGGGTTGACGAGCCGGTCCACGACCTCCGGGCCGAACCGGGCCCCCACGTACCCGGCCACCGAGACGTCGCCGTCCCGGTGGGTCGGGGGCAGATCCGGTTCCCGGCTGGCCCGGGCCAGCCCGCCGGCCGAGAGCAGCTCGGTCCGGCCCAGTTCCCCGGTGTCCGCGGGCACGCCCATGAACTGCCGGGCCGGCAGCCGGCGCATCACCCCCCGGCTCCAGATCCGGGCCGCGGTGGTCCCCGGCGGCACCAGCTCGTCCCCCAGGCCGGCCGCCCGGATGAGTTCCGTGCCCTCGGGCCTGCGGGCCAGCAGCGCCTCGGCCCCCACGTCCACGGGGTGCCCCGCGACGTCGGCCACGGACAGTTTGCCGCCTAGCTGCGGGGATCCTTCCAGCACGACGGCGTGCACCGGCTCGTCGCGAAGGAAGAACGCCGCGGCCAGCCCGGCGATCCCGGCCCCGATGATCGCGATGACCGGCTGGCCCGCCCCGGACGGCCTTGCGTCAGAGTCCCTCACGCGTTCACCCTAAGGGTGCGGCTGGTCCGCGCGGGTAGATCTCATCGGGGGGCGGGACAGGTGACGATCCAGTACGGCGGGCTGCTCGTGGTGGCGGTGGCCGCGTTCGTGGCCCCACTCATCGCCCGGCTGGTGCCGCGCCGGCTGGTGCCGGCCGTGGTCCTCGAGGTCCTGGCCGGGATCGTGATCGGCCCGCAGGTCCTGGGGCTGGTCCGGGCCGAGGGCGCAGCGGAGGTGCTGTACCTGCTCGGCCTGGGTTTCCTGCTCTTCCTGGCCGGGCAGGACGTCCGGCCGGAACGGTTCCGGGGGCCGACGTTCCGGCTGGCGGGGACCGCCTTCCTGATCTCCGCGGTGCTGGCCGTCCCGGTCGCCTTCGGGCTGCACCTGATCGCCCAGGGCGCGGACGTGCGGCTGCTGGCGCTCTGCCTGGTGGCCAGCTCCCTCGGGGTGCTGGTCCCGGTCCTGCGCGACGCCAAGGAGATCACCAGCGAGTTCGGGCAGCTGCTCGTGGTGGCCGGCTCGGTCGGGGAGTTCGGCTCGCTGCTGCTGCTGACCATCCTGTTCTCAGCCCAGCCCGAGTCCACCGTGGTCCAGGTGCTCTACGTGCTGGCCATGGCGGCCGCCGCGCTGGTGCTGGCGCTGATCCTGAAGACGCTGTGGCGGACCCCGATGATGGCCCGGGTCTTCGCCGCCTCCGACGAGGACACCTCCCAGCTGCGGGTGCGCGGCGCGTTCGTGGTCCTGCTGGTGTTCACCGCGCTGGCCCACCAGTTCGGGGTGGACTCGCTGCTCGGCGCGTTCATCGCCGGCATGGTGGTCGGCATCTCCGACGGGGACGAGCGGCCCAACCAGGAACGCTACTGGGCTAAGCTCCGCGCGATCGGGTACGGATTCCTGGTGCCCGTGTTCTTCGTCATGACCGGGGTGCAGTTCAACATCCGGGCGCTCCTGGCCCACGCCTCGTCGCTGGCGCTGGTACCGCTGCTGGTGCTCGCGATCGCGGTGGTCCGCGGCGGCCCGGCCCTGCTGTACCGGCGCAAGCTCGGCACGGCACCCGCGGTGGCGGCCGGGCTGCTCCAGGCCACCACGCTGACTTTCCCCGTGGTGGTGGCGGACGTGGGCAGCGCGCTCGGCCTGCTCAGCCCGGCCAGCGCGGCCGCCCTGATCGGGGCCTCGCTGCTGTCGGTGCTGCTGTTCCCGGCCGCCGCGCTCGCGCTCCGGCCGTGGACGAGGGCCCCCGCCCCCAAGCCAGCCGAGGACGTTGCAAACCTGTGACCACGGGGCCGGAACCGGGCTAACCCGCCGGCGCGTCCGAGCGGCATGACATCGTCCTTGCTGTTCCGGGCGGCCTCCTCCAGCGCGCTGCTCGCCGGAGCCTGCCTGCTCGCCGCCGGATGCTCGGCCGGGGGCTCCCCGTCCACGGCGTCCGGCCCGGCCGCCGAGCCCGCCACGGCGCGCGCCGCCGCCGGCGCCCAGGGCTCGCCCGATATGGGGCTGGCCCAATCAGGCCCGTCCCGGGCAGGGAGCACGTCCCTGACGGCGCTGCCCGCCACGTCGTCGATCATCTACACGGCCAGCCTCACCATCCGCACCACCAGCCTCACCCGGGCCACGGCCCAGGCCACCCAGCTGGCCCGCGCCGCAGGCGGGTACGTGTCCAGCGAGAACACCCAGCTGGACCGGGCCCACCCGGACCGGTCCACGGTCAGCCTCCAGCTGAAGATCCCCGTCAGCAGCTACCAGGCCACGCTCGGCGCGCTGTCGACCCAGACCGGCACCCGGCTGGCGATGTCCCAGCACGCCCAGGACGTGACCCAGACCGTGGCCGACGTGACCAGCCGGGTGACCTCCGACCAGGCGGCGATCAGCCAGCTGCGGGCGCTGCTGCGCCACGCGGGCTCGGTCAGCAGCCTGCTTACCGTGCAGAACCAGATCAACGACGAGGAATCCGGCCTGGAATCCCTGCTCGCCCGCCAGCGCGCCCTCAGCCACGAGACCTCGTTCGGCACCGTGGACATGCTCTTCGTCGCCCCCGCCGCGCGGGCCGCGCACAACAGGCACCAGGCTGCCGGGGGATTCGTGGCCGGGCTGAGGGCCGGATGGCACGGCCTGGTCCGGGCGGTGTCCGTGCTGCTCACCGGCGCCGGCGCCGCCCTCCCGTTCGCCGTGATCCTGGCCGTGCTCGGGTTCGCGGGCTACCGCACCCGCCGCTGGTGGCTTCCGCGCCGCCATGGTGCGCCAGCCGGTCCCGGGCCGGCCGATCCCGCCGGCCAGCCCTGACTGGCCTGTCCCCCGGAGCGCGGGCAGATGCGCCGCTCATAGCGGCGCACGCACGGTGGCCTCACGGCCCGGGCGGCTGCACTCCCGGCGGCCAGCGCTACGGCCCGGCCGGCTGCACTCCCGGCGGCCTACGGCCCGGCCGGTCGCGTACGGACGCTTCGTGCACCATGTCGGTGAGCCGGGCCAGGACGTCCGGGTTGGTGGCGGGGAGCACCCCATGCCCCAGGTTGAAGATGTGCCCCTCGGCGGCCCGGCCCCGCCCGATGATGTCCTTGGCCCGCCGCTCGATCACGTCCCACGGAGCGAGCAGGATCGCCGGGTCCAGGTTGCCCTGCAGGGCCTTACCGGGTTCCACCCGGCGGACCGCCTCGTCCAGCGGGACCCGCCAGTCCACCCCGACCACGTCCGCGCCCGCCTCGCCCATCATGCCCAGCAGTTCCCCGGTGGCCACCCCGAAATGGATCCTCGGCACGCCGGTGTCGGCGAGAGCAGCAAAGATCCGCTTGCTGTGCGGCAGTACGCCGGCCCGGTAGTCCTCCGGGCTGACCGCACCGGCCCACGAGTCGAACAGCTGGATCGCCGAGGCGCCCGCGGCCACCTGAACCCGCAGGAAGGTAATCGTGATGTCGGCCAGCCTGCCGAGCAGCGCATTCCACAAGGCCGGGTTGCCGTACATGAGCGACTTGGTCAGGTCGTGGCTCTTGGACGGCCCGCCCTCGATCAGGTAGGAGGCCAGCGTGAAGGGGCCGCCCGCGAAGCCGATCAGCGGCTTGGGGCCCAGCTCGCGGACCAGCGCGGTCACCGCCTCGGTGATGAACTCCACGTCGCCCGGCTCCAGGGGGCGCAGCCGGGCCAGATCCCGTTCGCCGCGGATCGGCTCCCCGATCACCGGGCCGACGCCTGGCTTGATATCGATATCCAGCCCCACGGCCCGCAGCGGGACCACGATGTCGCTGAAGAGGATGGCCGCGTCCACCGGGTACCGGCGCGTCGGCTGCAGCGTGATCTCGGTAATCACATCCGGCCGGGAACAGGCCTTGAGCATCGGCATTCCGCCCCGGGCCCGCCGGTATTCGGGCAGCGACCGGCCGGCCTGGCGCATGTACCAGACCGGCGTGTAGGGCACCGGCTGGCGGCGGCAGGCCAGCAGGAACGGGGACTCATCGAGTGGCTTGGGCTGCACGTTCACATCTGTGATGTTCTCACAGGACGCGGCCTGGGCCGCAGCATCTGCCCAGGTGACATCGGGACACGCCGCCCGACATCCACCGATCCGCGTGCTCCGCGTGCCACGATCGACACCTGCCTGGCGCCGCAGCCCAAAACCCCCAGATGAGGACGACTGCGGCTCCGAATGGGTAAGGAGGTCACGAGGCCGTGAACCAGATCGACAGATATTGTCCCGATTGCCGGGAAACTGAAACTTTCGCCCAGGTCCATTCCGATCCGGGGCAGCTGTTTGGATGCATCCGATGGTATTTGCCCGGAATGGTACTGCATCGCCTGCGGCGCCGGGATCCTCCTCGGCCTCCTCCCCGCCCGGCAGCAGCCCCTCAGCATGGCGGAGCTGACCGGACGCGCCGCGTGACAGCCCTGATGGCGACGACGTACGCTCGGGTTATGAGGCAGGTCGGCGGGCCAGCGAAAGCGGGCCCAGGGGCAGCGAACCCGGGAGCAGCGGACCACGGGATGGCGGACCCAGGAGCAGCGGGCCCAGGGATGTCGGGCGGCACGGCAGCCCGGCCTTCGATGCCAGCTGGTGACGACGCCGCGGCCGGTTTCGGGGTCATCGTGGCCGGCCTGCAGGCGCAGCGCGACCAGGTGGGCGGGCTGCGCCCGGAACTGGTCTTCGAGGATGTCCCGGCCCCCCGCACGCTGGCTCCGTACGCGAGCGCGATCGCGGCCTCCGTGCAGGTGGAAGACGATGAGATCGCCAGCGGCAGGCTGGTCCTGCTCTTCGATCCCGCGGGCCAGACCGGCTGGGCCGGGCCGCTGCGGGTCATCGCGTACATCCGCGCCGACCTCGATCCGGACATCGCCGAGGACCCGCTCATCGGGCAGGTGGGGTGGACCTGGCTGACCGAGGCGCTGGGCAACCGCACCGCCGGTTACGCCGAGCCCAGCGGGACCGTGACGACGGTGGTCACCGAGGGGTTCGGCGCCAAGGAGTCCGAGCCGGCGGTCACGGGATTCGAGCTGCGCGCGTCCTGGTCCCCGGCCGGCCCTGCCGCCGGCCCCGGGCCCGGGCCGGAGATCATGGACGGGCACCTGACTGCCTGGTGTGACGCGCTCTGCGCGGCCGCCGGGCTGCCGCCGCTGGCCGAGGGCGTGACAGCGCTGCCGAATAGCCGGCGGCCCCGGTGACCGAGCCGGGGGCTCAGCCGGGGGCCCAGCCGGGGGCCCAGCCGCCCGCACCGGGCCCCGGGGACAGCAGCCACCCGGCCGCGCAGGCCACCGCGGAACAGCCGGCCACAGCGAACCGGCCAGCCACAGCGAACCGGCCAGCCACAGCGGGCGGGCCGGCTGCCACCGGCGCACCGGCGGCAGCGGGCGGTGAACCTGATCCGGCGGCCCCCGCCGGGGAGCCCGAACGGCCGCCCGCCGTGCCCCTGCTCGAGCCACGGGACGGCCTGCCCCCGCTGGTGACGTCCGCCGGTGCGCTGGGCGAAGCCATCCGCGCGCTGGGAGCGGGTGAGGGACCGGTGGCCGTGGACGCCGAGCGGGCGTCCGGGTTCCGCTACGGTCACCGGGCCTTCCTGGTCCAGCTGCGCCGCCGTGGCGCCGGGACCGTGCTGATCGACCCTGTGGCCTGCCCGGACCTGTCGGATCTGGACGCGGCGCTGGCCGGCACCGAAGCGGTCCTGCACGCGGCGTCCCAGGACCTGCCATGCCTGGCGGACCTGGGCTACCGGCCACGGCAGCTGTTCGACACCGAGCTCGCGGGGCGGCTGCTCGGCTACCCCCGGGTGGGCCTGGGCCCGCTCGTCGAGAACGTGCTCGGCCTGGCCCTGGAGAAGGGTTACGCGGCCGCGGACTGGTCCACCCGCCCGCTGCCCGAAGACTGGCTGCGGTACGCCGCGCTCGACGTCGAGGTCCTGGTGGACCTGCGTGACGCGCTGGCCGAGCAGCTGGTCGCCCAGGGCAAGGACGAGTGGGCCCGGCAGGAGTTCACGGCCGTGCTCAACGCCGGGCCGCCCGCCGCCGCGGGCCGAGCCCTGGCGCCGCACGTCCGGCATCCATCGCGTGCGCACCCGCCGCGGCCTGGCCATCGTGCGGGAACTATGGCTGGAACGCGACCGGATCGCCCAGCGGCGAGACCTGTCGCCCGGCCGGGTCCTGCCGGACTCGGCCATCGTCGAGGCGGCCCGCGCGGCCCCGGCCACGGCCGCCGCCCTGGCCGGGGTGTCCGGATTCAAGGGCCGCGGGGCCAAGCGCCACGCCCAGGAGTGGTTCGCCGCCATCCGCCGCGCGCACACCGAGGCGGACCAGGCCCTTCCGCGGCCCTCCGCCCAGGTGTCGGACGGGCCCCCGCCCGCGCACCGCTGGCACGAGCGGGATCCCGAGGCAGCCCGGAGGCTGGCCGCCGTGCGGACCGTCATCGCCGCGCTCGCCGACGAGCATTCGCTGCCCGCCGAGAACCTGCTGCAGCCCGACTCGGTGCGCAGGCTCGCCTGGCAGCCGCCGGATCCGGTGACCGCCGAGGCGGTCGGCAAGCGACCTGTCGGGCTACGGGGCCCGGCCGTGGCAGGTCCAGCTCACCTCGGGCCCTATCGCAGGCGCACTGCTCCGGCTGGCCGAAAAGGGCGACGAGTAACGCCGCGGGCAGCCCGCCGGGCTGCCGGGACCGGGTCACATCGCGCACACTGGTGGGATGGGCCAGGACAGCCCGCTCCGGCGGAAGCTCCTCGCCTGGCGGCCCGGGCCGCGCTCGCTGACGATGCGGCTGGCCGCCGTGACGGTGTGCCTGCTGGCTGCCGGGGCGGGGGTCATGGTCGTGGCCGGCAGCCTGGCCACCCGGGACGCCCTGGTCCGGCAGGCCGGCCAGCAGCTGCGCAGCTACACGGGGCAGCTCGCCCGGTACCCGTTCCTGCTCACGCCGCTCTCGCGGGCCGCGCCCGGTCCCCCTGGCCTCAGCCGCCTCGCCAGCACGGGAACGGGGAACCTGAGCGTCGAGGTGCGCAGCGCTGGCGGCCAGCTGGTCCTGCGGGCGGGCACGGGGCGCCCGGCCGGGCCGGGCCTGCCCGCGCCGGCCGTGCGGGTCCTGGCGGACCACCGCGAGGCCGGCACGGTCCGGGTCAGCCACGGCGGAAGCCTCCTGGCTATCGCCGTGCCGGTCCACTACCGGGCGCACCGCATCCCGTACGCGTACAGCGCGGAGGACTTCACTCTCGACGTCACCAGCCCGGCCGGCCGCGGCACCCCGGGCACGCTGCTGGTGAGCCTCAGCCTGGCCGGCGTCGGCCGGGCCACCGAACCGCCTGGCCGTCATCCTGCTGGCCATAGCGGCATCGTGGTGCTGGCCACGGGGTGGCTGGCCGCCGGGATGACCCGCGCCGCGCTCCGGCCGCTCACCCGGCTGGCGGACCGGGCGGAGGGCATCGCCGCCGGCCAGCCACCGGCCGGATGCCCGCCCGGCCGTCCGGTCCGGACGGGCGCGGCGCTGGACGCCGCGCTGAGCCGGCTCGAGCCGGCCCGTGACCCCGGCCCGGAACCCGGGGCGCCGGCCTGGCGGGCCGCCGAGCGGCAGCGCCAGGCCATCGAGGACACCAGCCGCGGCGCTGCGCAGGCCGCTCAGCGTCCTGGGCGGCCTGGCCGACTACTACCGCCATGGAGGAGACCAGCCCGGAGCCACCGGCTACGACCGCCTGCTGGCCCAGGTGGCCGAGGAGACCGCGCGGATCGGCACGGTCATCGACGCCCTGGAGCGCGCCGGGCAGGATGAGCCTGGGCGGCGCCGGCGAGAATGTCGGCGGGGGTGCGTAATCTCAGACTGGCGTGACGGGGAGCACGGCCGGCGAGACCCGGCCCCAGGCCCGCGGAGCGGGGCAGAAGGCGGATGCGACGATGACCGAACTGGCCTGGGCCACGCTGAGCTCGCCGGTCGGGCCACTCTCGGTGGGCTGCAGCCCGGCGGGCGTGGCACGGCTGGATTTCCGTGGCTCCGGCAGCGCCACGCGCCGCCAGGGGCCCGCAGGCCGGCCCCGCGCAGGCCGGCCCTCGCCCAGGCATGTGCCGGGCCGCTGAGTGCGGCACGTGACCAGCTGGCCGAGTACTTCGCCGGGCAGCGCCAGGTCTTCGACCTGCCGGTGGACTGGTCCGGCTGTTCCCGGGCGCAGCATCAGGTGCTCTCAGTGCTCTACGAGTCAGTCGGCTACGGGGAGACGGTCACCTACGGGGAGCTGGCGCAGCGCGCCGTGGCCGGGCCGGACGGGATCTCGCTCCCGGCGCGGGCTATCGGGCGGATCATGGGCTCGAACCCGATCCCGCTGATCGTGCCGTGCCACCGCGTGGTCGCGGGCAATGGGCTGGGCGGTTACAGCGGCGGCACCGGCATCGAGATCAAGCGGTGGCTGCTGATCTTCGAAGGAGCCCTGCCAGCCACGCTGGACTGGAGCCCGGCGGGCGCCTGACCCGGGCACCTGACCCGGGCACCTGACCCGGGCCCTGCCCGGCCCTTGACCCGGCCGGACGGGCCGAGCCGACGGCCCGGCCAGCCAGAGGGGCCCGGCCGGACGGGCAGCGCGCTTCAGCTGCCCGTCAGATGATGCTCTTCCAGGGAGGCCAGGGCGTTCCACCCGACATGCAGCACCCAGAACCCGCCTAGCGGCAGCGGCCCGCTCTCGGGGGCCTTAGCGCCGAGCACCGCGCAGGCCTCCTCCAGGATCACGGAGAGGTTCTCCCGGTGCCCGCAGATCACGGCGGGCAGGCCGGCGCCCAGGACCTCAGTCCACCCGGCGGCGGGCTTCGGCGGAACCAACCAGGCCCACGGTGAAGTCGGGGGCGGTCTGCACCTGCTGCCTGGTCAGGTCAGCGTACGGCTGGACGGTCTCGGCGCATCGCTCGGCCGCCGAGCTGAGCACCCGGGCGGTCCCGTAGCACTGGAGCAGCCGGGCCAGCTCCTCCTTCTGCTGGCGGCCCGCCGCATCGAGGGGACGTTTCAGGTCGTCGTCGTGACCGTCCGCCCGCCACTCGTCCTTGCTGCCGGCTGACGCATGACGAACGAGAATCAAAGGTTTCGTCTCGGGCGGGCCGGCCGCGAACTCATCGAGGACGTCGACGTCATGCGGGTAGCTCAGCCGGACCCTGGCCGCCGCGACGGCCAGCCAGCCGATCTCGTCCACCTCGTCGTTGGGGATGAAGGCAGGCTGAGGGCCGTCCGCCGCCCTGGCCGCCCAGTAGTCCACCGTTTTCGGCCGGTTGCCGTGCTGCTGGTAGTGCGTGGATGGCAGGCGCCGCCCCAGGACCACGCGGACCCCGGTCTCCTCGGCCACCTCGCGGACCGCGGTCAGCAGGACATGCTCGCCGGGCAGCGCCTTGCCCTTGGGCAGGCTCCAGTCGTCGTAGCGCTGGCGGTGAACCAGCGCCACCTCCGGGCCATCGGGCCCGGGCCGCCAGAGCAGGGCGCCTGCCGCCCGGATCTCGCTCTCCTGCGTGCCGCCGTCCAATTCCATCAGCCGTCGGCGGGGTGACCACGCCGCTGGAGCAGGTACTGCTGCAGGTCGCGCAACGGCTTCCCCTCGGCGTCCCGGTGATGCCGGGTCCATGTGCCGTCCCCGGCCAGCCACCAGGAGCTCGTGGCGTCGTCCATGGCCAGGTCGATCAGCGAGCGGAGTTCCTGCTGCTGTGCGAGGGTCTTGACCCGGCACAGGCTCTCCACCCGGCGGTCCAGGTTCCGGTGCATCAGGTCGGCGCTCCCGATCCAGACCTCACCGTCATCGTCATCGGCCGGGCCGAACGCGTAGATCCGCGAGTGCTCCAGGAAGCGCCCCAGGATGCTGCGCACCCGGATGTTCTCCGACAGCCCCGGCAGGCCCGGCCGCAGCGAGCAGATCCCGCGGACCCACAGGTCGATCCGCACGCCGGCGTTGGACGCCCGGTAGAGCGCGTCGATGATCGCCTCGTCCACGATCGCGTTGCATTTCAGCTCGATCCGCGCGGTCCGGCCCGCCCGCTGCCGGGCCACCTGCCGGTCGATCCGCTCCAGCAGGCCGGTCCGCAGGGCGTGCGGCGCGACCAGGAAACGGCGGTACTCGCTCTTGCGGCTGTAGCCGGTCAGCACGTTGAACAGGTCCGTGGCGTCCCCGCCGACCTCGGGGTCGGAGGTGAGCAGGCCGTAGTCCTCGTAAAGCCGCGCGGTGGAGGAGTTGTAGTTGCCCGTCCCGATATGGCAGTAGCGCCGCAGCGACCCGTCGGGCTCCTCCCGGACCACGAGCGCCATCTTGCAATGGGTCTTGAGGTCCACGAACCCGTACACCACATGGCAGCCCGCTTCTTCAAGCTTGCGGGCCCAGAGGATGTTGGCACGCTCATCGAACCGCGCCTTGAGCTCCACCACCACCACGACCTGTTTCCCCGCCTCGGCCGCGTCAATCAGCGCCTCGACGATCGGCGAGGAGTCGCTGGTCCGGTACAGGGTCTGCTTGATGGCCAGGACCCGGGGGTCGGCGGCCGCTTCCACCGTCAGCCGCTCCACCGTGGCGGTGAACGAGTCGTAGGGGTGATGAACCAGCACATCCCGCCGGTCCAGGGTGGCGAACACGTCCGCGTCGTGCGGGAACGCCCCCTCCGACGGGACGAAGGCCGGGTACTTCAGCCGCCGTATATCGAGATCGGCGATGGCGTTCAGGCCGGTGAGGTCGAGCGGGCCCGGCAGGTGGTAGACCGCGCGGCTGTCCACGTCCAGCTCGGTGACCAGCCGGTCGAGCACCTCGGCGGAGATGGTCTCTTCCACCTCGAGGCGGACCGCGGGCTCGAAACGGCGCCGCAGCAGCTCGCGCTCCAGCGACTGCATGAGGTCCTCGGTGACGTCCTCGTCCACCTCGAGCTCACGGGTCCTGGTGACCCGGAACACATGGTGCTCCAGGATGTCCAGCCCGGTGAACAGCTCAGGCAGGTGCGCGGCGATCACGTCTTCCAGCGGGACGAACCGGTAGGCCCCTACCTTGAGGAAGCGGGGCAGCAGCGGAGGCACCTTGACCCGGGCGAACATGGTCGCGCCGGTGTCAGGTTCCGCGACCATGACCGCGAGGCTGAGGGACAAGCCGGATATATACGGCCATGGGTGGGCCGGGTCCACCACCAGCGGGGTCAGCACCGGGTAGATCCGGTCCCGGAAGAGCTGCCTCAGCTCATGCTGCTCCTCTTCGGAGAGCTCCTTCCAGTGCAGGATCTCAATGCCCTCGTCGGCCAGCAGCGCCCTGATGGTGGAGTTGAAGTACTCAGCGTGCTCCAGGCTGAGCTCACGCGCGGTCTCCAGCGTGTTCTGCAGCACCTGGTCCGGGGGGATATCCGTGGTCACGCCCTCGACCGGCAGCCCGGTGGCCATCCGGCGCATCCGGCCCGCCACGCGGACCATGAAGAACTCGTCCAGGTTGCTGGCGAAGATGGCCATGAAGCGGTTCCGCTCGAGCAACGGGACGGTATCGTCCTGGGCCAGCTCGAGCACGCGCTGGTTGAACCGCAGCCAGCTTCCCTCCCGCTCGATGTAACGCTCCGGCGGCAGGTCGTCTGCTGGTTCCGGGCCCGCATGACCGGGCGCCGCGCCCGCGTCCGTCTCGTCCCGACTCTGCTCGAAGCTGACCTCACCGACACTCATGTCGTCATTGTCCCCAGTGCCCCGCACGTCAAGACTTCCCGGCCCCCTGATTTCAGGATCGCCAGGTGTCTTGTTTGCCCACTTCAGGTCAGCGTCATTGACCCGGATTGCCACACTAAGCGTTACTTCGGCCCGACGCAGCGCAGATGGTGAACCGGCCCGTGCCATCCCCGCCCTCCAGGGGCACCGGGCGTATCGCGGCCCGGGTCACTCGGCGGGCCGGCACAGCGCCTCGATGGCCTCCCGGTCACCGAGCTTCACCCGCTCACCGCGGCCCAGGACGCCGGCCAGTTCCGCCTCGGCGGCCTCGACCCGGAGCCAGTCCACGTAGCTCACCGGCCGGATCCCCCGCGCGGCCAGCACCTCAGTGAACGGCGCACGGGCCGGCCGGTCCCCTGCACCACCGCCTTCCCCGGCAAAACGGGCGGCGGCCAGGTCGGCGAGCAGGGACCGGACGGTCGCGGCCGCGTCGGACTTGTTCGTGCCCACCACCCCGGTAGGGCCGCGCTTCAGCCAGCCGGCGACGTACTCCCCCGGCAGCGGCTCGCCGTCCGGGCCGAGGACCCGGCCCTCGGCGTTGGGCACCGTGGCGGTGTTCTCGTCGAAGGGCACTCCGCCCAGCGGCACGCTCTGGTAGCCGACGCTGCGGAACACCATCTGCGCGGGGATCGTCTCGTACTCGCCGGTCCCGGTGAACCGGCCCTGCTCATCCAGCCGGGTGCGCTCCGCGGCCAGCCCGGACACCCGCTCAGTGCCCTCGATCGCGGCCGGGCGGAGCCAGAACCGGACCGTCAGCCTGCGCCCCGCACCGGCCGGGGGACGCGCGGCCCAGTCCCGCAGCACCGCGAGGTTGCCGCGGACCCGGCGGTCGCTGCCCGCGAGCTGGGCACTCTGCCCGGTTGGGTCGAACGCGTCCAGGTCGAGTTCACCCGGCCGGACCTCGATGTCCACGTCGGCCAGTTCGCCCAGCTCACGGAGTTCCTTGGTGGTGAACTTGGCCTGCGCCGGCCCGCGCCGGCCGATCATGTGCACCTCACGGACCTTGCTGGAGCGCAGGGCCTCCAGGACCGCGTGCGGGATGTCGGTGGAGTGCAGCGCGGCCGGGTCCTTGACCAGGATGCGGGCGACATCCACCGCCACGTTGCCGACCCCGACCACGGCCACGGACTCGGCGTCCAGGGTGAAAGCCCCGGCCGCGGAGTCAGGATGGCCGCAGTACCAGTTCACGAAGTCGGTGGCGGCGTAGCTGCCGGGCAGGTCCTCACCGGGGATGCCCATCCGCCGGTCCCGCATCGCCCCGGTCGCGTAGACGACCGCGTCGTAGCTGGCCAGCAGGTCTTCCCGGGTGACGTCGTCGCCGAGGTGCACCCCGCCGAGGAACCGGACGCCGGGATGCTCGAGCACGCCGCGGAGGTAGTCGGCGATGGACCGGATGGACGGGTGGTCCGGGGCCACGCCGTAGCGGACCAGGCCGTAAGGCGTGGGCAGCCGGTCCAGTACGTCCACCCGCACGGTGCCGGGCGGGGCGAGGGCGGCGACCTGCTTGATGAGCGCCTCGGCCGTGTAGATGCCGGCCGGGCCGGAGCCCACCACGGCGACCTCGAGTGTCGTCACGGACGCAACCCCACCGTTCTCCTGGAGTCTCCTCCCCCCGGCCTTTATGCCCGGGGGTTCTCGGCCAGCACCGGGTCGAGTTGCGCCACGGCCTCGGTGATCTGCCGGGCCAGGTGCTGCGGGACCAGGCCGACCTCATTGAGGACCTCGTCCCGCGAGCCGTGCGCCAGGAACCGCTGGGGCAGGCCGAAGGTCCGGGCCGGGGTGGTCACCGCCGCGTCCCGCAGAAGACGGCACACGGCGTCACCGAACCCGCCGGCCACGCCGTTGTCCTCCACCGTCACCACCAGCCGGGCCCCGCGGGCCTCCTCCGCCAGGGCCGGGTCGACCGGCTTCACCCAGCGCGGGTCGATCACGGTTACCCCGATGCCCTGATCGGCCAGCCGGTCCGCCGTGACCATGCAGGTCAGGGCCATCGGGCCGGCCCCGACCAGGAGCACGTCGGGAGCCTCGCCGCCGTCCGGCCGGCGCAGTACGTCCATGCTGCCGATCTGCCCGGTCGCCTCGACCTCGCTGCCCACGCTCCCCTTGGGGAAGCGGACCACCGTCGGGCCGTCGCTGACCGCCACCGCCTCGCCCAGCAGCTCGGCGATCCGGGTCGCGTCGCGGGGGGCGGCGATCCGCAGGCCGGGGACGACCTGGAGGATCGAGCCGTCCCACATGCCGTTGTGGCTGGCCCCGTCCGGGCCGGTCACCCCGGCCCGGTCCAGCACGAACGTGACCGGCAGCCGGTGCAGTGCCACGTCCATCAGCACCTGGTCGAAGGCCCGGTTGAGGAACGTCGCGTAGATCGCGACCACCGGGTGCAGGCCGCCCATGGCCAGCCCGGCGGCGCTGGTCACGGCGTGCTGCTCGGCGATGCCCACGTCGAAGACCCGGTCCGGGTAGGCCTCGGCGAACGGGGCCAGGCCGGTCGGGTGCAGCATCGCGGCGGTGATCGCCACCACGTCAGGGCGCCGCGCGCCGATCGACACCAGTGCGTCACCGAACACCTCAGACCAGGTCCGCTTGGGCACGCCGGGAGCCTGGCCGGCCGGGACCGCCGCCGGAACCTGGTGCAGCCGGTCCTCCTCGTTATCCTCAGCCAGCTGGTACCCGAAGCCTTTCCGGGTGATCGCATGCACGATCACCGGCCCGCCGAAGTCCCGGGCCCGGCGCAGCGCCACCTCCATGGCCTGCTCGTCATGCCCGTCGATGGGGCCGAGGTACTTCAGGCCGAGGTCCTCGAACATGACCTGCGGCTGGAGGACGTCCTTGAGGCCCTTCTTCATGCCGTGCAGGGTGCCGTAGATCGGCGGCCCGACCACGGGTGTCCGGGTCAGCGTGGTCTTGATGTACTCCAGCACGTTCTCGTAGCGCTGGTTGATCCGGACCGTGGCCAGATGATGGGCGAGACCGCCGATGGTCGGCTGGTAGGAGCGGCCGTTGTCGTTGACCACGATCACCAGCCGGCTGTCCCTGGCCACCGCGATGTTGTTCAGCGCCTCCCAGGCCATGCCGCCGGTCAGCGCGCCGTCGCCGATGACCGCGACCACGGTCCGGTCGGTCTCACCGCGCAGCCGGTAGGCCTTGGCCAGCCCGTCGGCGTAAGACAGGCTGGTGGACGCGTGGGAGTTCTCCACCAGGTCATGGTCGGATTCGGCGCGGCTGGGGTAGCCGGACAGCCCGTCCCGCTGGCGCAGCGTGCCGAACTCGGGGACCCGCCCGGTCAGGAGCTTGTGGACATACGACTGATGGCCGGTGTCGAACACGATCTTGTCGGCCGGCGAGTCGAAAACCCGGTGCATCGCGATCGTGAGCTCGACCACGCCGAGGTTGGGCCCGAGGTGACCACTCGTGCGTGAGACCGTCTCGATCAGCAGGTCCCGGATCTCGCTGGCCAGGACGGGCAGCTGGTCCGGCGCCAGCTGCTTGAGTTCTCGCGGGCCGGAGATGGATTCCAGCAGGGTCACCTGGGCTGCTCCCTCATGTGAGAAGCGCGGATCTGTTGGCGAGTCTATTTCGCCGGGCTCGTGCCGGGCACGGGAGGCCCGCATTCCGGCCCGGCCAGCGGGTCCTGCCATCCTCGCGCAGGCTCCGGCCGGGACGTGGGATCCGGCCTGCCCGGGGATGACCGGCGTCTGCGGCAGACTACCCCTTCCTGGCTGCGGAGCGTCGGCCGGTCAGCGGACGCCGTAGAGGTGCTCGAGGGCGAGCTGGTCGAGGTGCTCATACGCCAGGCCGCGGGCGCCGAGGGCCTCGATGTCGGGGGTGAAGCCCTGGACGTCCCGCCAGGTCTCCCCCGCAGCCAGGGTCGGGATGGCCAGGTCCTCCACCCCGGAGACGGCCAGGGCCGCTTTCACCTGCGGATCGGCCCGGAACGCGGTCACCTTGTCCCGCAGGATCAGGTAATTGCGCATGCACGCGGCCGCGGACACCCACACGCCCTCATCGTCCTCGGTGCGGGGCGGCTTGTAGTCGAAATGCACCGGCCCGTCATAGCCGCCGGACACCAGCGCATCCACCACCCAGAACGCGCCCCGCGCGTTCCCCGCCCCGAACCGCAGGTCCTGGTCATACCGGGGCCCGTTCTGCCCGTTCAGGTCGATATGGAACAGCTTCCCGTGCCATAGCGCCTGGGAGATCCCGTGCGCGTAGTTGAGCGAGGCCATTTCCTCATGGCCTACCTCCGGGTTGATGCCCACCATCTCGGAGTGCTCGAGCTCGTTGATGAACGCCAGCGCGTGCCCGGCGGTCGGCAGCAGGATGTCGCCGCGCGGCTCGTTGGGCTTCGGCTCGATCGCGAACCGCAGCTCGTAGCCCTGCTCCCGCACATACCCCGACAGCAGGTCCAGGCCCTCCTTGTACCGGGACAGGGCCAACCGGATGTCCTTGGCCGCCCCGGACTCCGCGCCTTCCCGGCCGCCCCAGAACACGTAGACCTTCGCACCCAGCTCAGCGGCCAGGTCCAGGTTCCGCATCGTCTTCGCCAGCGCGAAGCGCCGCACATCCCGGTCCGCGGCGGTGAACGCCCCGTCCTTGAAGATGGGATGGCCGAACAGGTTGGTGGTCGCGGTCGTCACCACCAGCCCGGTGTCCTCCAGCGCCCGCCGGAAATCCCCGATCTTGCGATCGCGCTCCACGTGGCTGTCGTCGAACCCGAACACGTCGTTGTCGTGGAAGTTCACCCCGTAGGCCCCGAGCTCGGCCAGCTTGCGCACCGCCCGGTCGGCGGCCATCGGCGGCCGGATCGCCCCGCCGAACACATCCACCCCCTGCCACCCCACCGTCCAGATACCGAACGAGAACTTGTCCTCAGGGGTCGGCATGTAAGCGTCCGCAGTCACCAGCCAGTCCTCTCCGTTGCAGAAACCGCTGTCACCAGCACGTGTGTCATTTTTCCCGGGCCCCCGCGTCCCGGGCCCCCGCGTCCCGGGCCCGCGTCCCGGGCCCCGCGTCCCGGGCCCCCGCGTCCCAGGCCGGCGCCTCCCAGCCTGCGGTGTCCCAGTCCGAGGTGGCCTGGCGGAGCCAGGCGAGCCGCTGGCGGACCACCGGCTCAGCGGGCCCGGTGTACTCCTCGGCCAGATGGCGGGGCCATTCGGGGGGCTCCGGGGTGCCCGCCAGCGCCCACGCGGCCTGCCGGGCCGCGCCCAGCGCGACGTACTCCTCGGGCGCCGGCACCAGGACCGGGACCCCGAGGATGCCGGGGGCCAGCCGGCGCGCCGCCTCGGACCGGGCCCCGCCGCCGATCAGCAGGACCCGCTCGCGGGACGCGCCCTGCGCCGCGATCAGGTCCGCGGCCTCGGCCAGGGTGGCCAGCACGGCCTCGATCGCGGCCCGGGCGAGGTTGGCCGGGGTCGCGTTCCGGGTGGTCAGGCCGCGGAGCACGCCGGTGGCGTCGGGCCGGTTCGGTGAACGTTCCCCGTCCAGGTAGGGCAGCAGGGCGATGCCGCCCGCGCCAGGCTCCGCGGACAGCGCCCGCGCTGAGAGCCCGTCCAGGTCGGTCCCGGTCAGCGCGGCGACGGCCGACAGCACCAGGCCGGCGTTGACCGTGGCGATCAGCGGCAGGAAGCGGCCGGTCGCGTCGGCGAACCCGGCGACCATCCCGGACTCATCCGCCGCGGCCCGGGTGGTGACCGCGTAGGCGGTCCCCGAGGTGCCGATGGAGACCACCAGCTCGCCGGGCTCCAGGCTGAGGCCAAGCGCGGCGCCCATGTTGTCGCCGGTCCCGGGGGCCAGCACGGCTCCGCGCGCGGTCTCGCCCACCGCCTCGCCGGGCCTGGCCACCCGGGGCAGCCCCGGCTCGTGGCCGAGCGCGGCGGCGGCGATCTCGGGCAGCCAGCGGCCCTCGGCGGGCGAGAAGTAGCCGGTGCCGGAGGCGTCGCCGCGATCGGTCACCGGGCCGGCCCCGCCGGTCCCCCCGGCCCCGAGCCGCCAGGTCAGCCAGTCGTGCGGCAGCATCACCCGGGCCACCCGGGCCGCGTGACCGGGCTCGTGCGTGGCCAGCCAGCGCAGCTTCGTCACGGTGAACGAGGCGCTGGGGACGCTCCCGGTGTGTTCCGCCCACCAGCGCGGCCCGCCCCGTTCGGCGATCAGCTCGCGGGCCTCGGGGGCGGAGCGCAGGTCGTTCCAGAGGAGGGCGGGCCGGATCACCTCGCCGGCCTCATCCACCACGACCATGCCGTGCTGCTGGGCCGCGACCCCGATCGCGCTGGCCCGGCCGAGCAGCCCCTGCCCGGCCTTCTCCAGCGCGGACCACCAGGCGGCCGGGTCACACTCGGTGCCCGGCGGATGCGGGGCACTTCCCCGCGCGACGATCGTGCCGTCCCCGGCCTGGCAGAGCAGCACCTTGGTCGACTGCGTGGAGGAGTCCACCCCGGCCACGAGCATCGCTCACCCCTTCGCTCCGACGGGACTGAACCTACTCCCCGGCGGGCGGCAGGGTCACGGCCCGGGCCGCCGGCCACCCGGCGGCCAGCTGCAGCCCGGTGATCACCAGCAGCACCGCCACCGGGACGGTCCAGCCGCCCAGCGCGGAATGCAGGAAACCCACCAGGAGCGGGCCGGTCGCGGCGACCAGGTACCCGACGCTCTGCGCGAACCCCGACAGCGACGCGGCGACCCGCGGATCGGGGGCCCGGGCCATGGTGAAGAAGATCGCCAGGCCGAGCGAGGCGCCCTGGCCCAGGCCGAGCACCAGGACCCAGAGGACGTCGCCGCCCAGCGGCGCGAACCACGCCCCGGCCAGCCCGGCGGCGCTGGCGGCCACGGTGGCGGCGATCAGGGCCTGCTGGTTGCGGGCCCGGTGCGCGAGGACCGGGATCAGCAGCGAGCTGGCCGCCCCGCCCAGGTTCATCAGCGCGAGCAGCGTGCCCGCCGCGCCGGCACTGACCCCGCGGTCCCGGAACATGGTCGGCAGCCAGGACAGCTCGGCGTAGAAGGTCAGGCTCTGCAGCCCCATGAACGCCGTGACCTGCCAGGTCAGCGCGTACCGGGAGACCTTCGGCCGGGCGGCCGCAGACGACGGGGAGGCAGCCGCCGGGCACCGTCCGGTACTTCCGCTGCGGCAGCCACGCCACCGCGGCCGCCAGCGCGGGCAGCGCCCAGACGGACAGGGACAGGGGGACCGACCCGCCGGAGGCGTTGTAGACCGGGATCGCGATCAGCGCGGCCACGATGGACCCGGCGTTCAGGCTGAGCAGGTAGAGCCCGATGAGCAGGCCCGCGCGCTGCGGGGCGCGCCGCTTGACCAGGCTGGGCAGCAGGACGTTCAGCAGCGCGATGGCCGCCCCGGCCAGCGCCGTCCCGGGGAACAGCAGCACGCCGGGCGCCAGGCCCCGCAGGATCAGCCCCGCGGCCAGCAGGCCGACGGCGGCGCCGAGCACCTGCTCCTCGCCGAACCGGCGGCTCAGCGGGGCGGCCACCCCGGAGAACACGCCGAACGCGAGCACCGGGAGCGAGGCGAGCACGGACACCGCGGCCGGCGACAGGTGCAGGCTCGCAGCCAGCTCCGGGAACAGCGGCGGCAGGCTGGTGATCGCGGCGCGCAGGTTGAGCGCGATCGCGAGAACGCCCGCGACGAGCAGGACCCCGTTCCTTGCGTGGCGGCGGGTCCGCGGCGGCGACGGCGCGGGGGGAGCGTCAGGATCGGGCATGTCCCCGACACGCTACCGCGCGCGTTATCCCGGCCCGGCGGACCGGCCAGCCGGTTATCCCGGCCCGGCGGCCGGCGATAACGGGCCGCCGGGCCGGCCCGCCGCCGCGTTCAGCCGAGCAGCGAGCGCAGCACGTACTGCATGATCCCGCCATGCCGGAAGTACTCCGCCTCCCCGGGGGTGTCGATGCGCACCACGGCCCGGAACTGCGTGCCGTCCGCGCGGACGGTCACCTCGCGCGGGACCGGGCCGGAGTTCATCTCCTCGATGCCGGTGATGTCGAACACCTCGTGCCCGGTGAGGCCGAGTGATTCAGCCGACTCCCCCGGCTGGAACTGCAGCGGCAGCACGCCCATGCCGATCAGGTTGGAGCGGTGGATCCGCTCGAACGACTCGACCAGCACCGCGCGCACGCCCAGCAGCAGGGTGCCCTTGGCCGCCCAGTCCCGGGACGAGCCCGACCCGTACTCCTTGCCGCCCAGCACGACCAGCGGGATGCCTTCCTCCGCGTACTTCCGGGACGCCTCGTAGATGGACATCTGCTCGCCGTCGGGCAGGTGCACGGTGACGCCGCCCTCCGTGCCCGGGGCCAGCTGGTTGCGCAGCCGGATGTTCGCGAACGTGCCGCGGATCATCACCTCGTGGTTGCCGCGGCGCGACCCGTAGGAGTTGAAGTCCTTCCGCCCCACCCCGTGCGCAGTCAGGTACTGCCCGGCCGGGCTGTCGGCCTTGATCGCCCCGGCGGGCGAGATGTGGTCGGTGGTCACCGAGTCACCCAGCTTGGCCAGCACCCGGGCGCCGTGGATGTCGCTGACCGGCGCAGGCTTGTCGGGCATGCCCTCGAAGTACGGCGGCTTGCGCACGTAGGTGGAGTCCGCGCCCCAGGCGAACGTGTCGCCCGCGGGCACGTCCAGCTCCTGCCAGCGGTCGTCGCCCTCGAACACGTCCGCGTAGTCCCGGGTGAACATCTCCGCCGCCACCGCGTGCTGGACCACGTCGCTGATCTCCGCCGCAGTGGGCCAGATGTCGCGCAGGTAGACCGGGGTGCCGTCGGGGCGCTGGCCCAGCGGCTCGTTCTGCATGTCGAAGTCCATGGTCCCGGCGAGCGCGTACGCGACCACCAGCGGTGGCGAGGCCAGGTAGTTCATCTTCACGTCGGGGTTGATCCGGCCTTCGAAGTTGCGGTTCCCCGACAGCACCGACACCACGGCGAGGTCGTTCTCGTCCACCGCGGCGCTGATCTCCTCAGGCAGCGGCCCGGAGTTGCCGATGCAGGTGGTGCAGCCGTAGCCGACCAGGTTGAAGCCGAGCTTGTCCAGGTAGGGCACCAGCCCGGCGCGCTCGTAGTAGTCCATGACCACCTTGGAGCCGGGCGCCAATGTGGTCTTCACCCAGGGCTTGGTGGCCAGCCCCGCCTCGACCGCCTTCTTGGCCAGCAGCGCGGCACCGACCATGACCGAGGGGTTCGAGGTGTTGGTGCACGAGGTGATGGCCGCGATCACCACCGAGCCGTGGTCCACCGAGGTCTTGGTCCCGTCCTCCAGCGTCACCTGCGCCGGGCGGGACGGCCGCCCGGAGCCGGCGCGGGCCGGCGGGCCGGCGGGCTGGTCGGCCTCGCCGTTCTCCCGGTCCGCCGTGAACGGGTCGGATGCCGGGAAGGTGTCGGCCACGTCCTCGTCCAGCTGGTCGAGCTGCACGTAGTTGCCGAGCGCCTCGCGGAACGACTCCTTGGCGTCGGACAGGGCGACCCGGTCCTGCGGCCGCTTCGGCCCGGCCAGCGAGGGGACGATGGTGGACAGGTCGAGCGTGAGCTGCTCGGAGTAGCGGGGCTCGGCGGCCGGGTCGTGCCACAGCCCCTGGTCCTTCGCGTACGCCTCGACCAGCGCCACCTGCTCCGCAGGGCGGCCGGTCAGCTCCAGGTAGTCGAGAGTCTGCTGGTCGATCGGGAAGATCGCGCAGGTGGAGCCGAACTCGGGGCTCATGTTGCCGATCGTGGCCCGGTTGGCCAGCGGCACCGAGCCCACCCCGTCGCCGTAGAACTCCACGAACTTGCCGACCACGCCGTGCCGGCGCAGCAGCTGGGTGATGGTCAGGACCAGGTCGGTGGCGGTCGTGCCGGCGGGCAGCTCCCCGGTGAGCCGGAAGCCGACCACCCGCGGGATCAGCATGCTGATCGGCTGGCCGAGCATGGCCGCCTCGGCCTCGATGCCGCCGACGCCCCAGCCGAGCACGCCGAGCCCGTTCTGCATGGTGGTGTGCGAGTCGGTGCCCACGCAGGTGTCCGGGTAGGCGGCCCCGTCGCGGGTCATCACGACCCGGGCCAGGTGCTCGATGTTGACCTGGTGCACGATCCCGGTACCCGGCGGCACGACCTTGAACTGGCTGAACGCATCCTGGCCCCAGCGCAGGAACTGGAACCGCTCGCGGTTGCGGCCGAACTCCAGCTCCACGTTCCGGTCGAACGCGTCCGGGCGGCCGAAGATGTCGGCGACGACCGAGTGGTCGATGACCAGCTCGGCCGGGACCAGCGGGTTGATCTTCCCCGCGTCGCCTCCCAGGTCCCGCATGGCCTCGCGCATGGTGGCCAGGTCGACAACGGCGGGCACGCCGGTCAGGTCCTGCAGGATCACCCGGGCCGGGGTGAACTGGATCTCGGTCGAGGGGTCGGCCGCCGGGTCCCACTGCGCGAGCGCGCTGATGTGGCCGCGGGTGACGTTGCGGCCGTCCTCGGTGCGCAGCAGGTTCTCGAGCAGGATCTTCAGGCTGAACGGCAGGTCCGCCGCCCCGTCCACCGCGTCGAGCCGGTGTATCTGGTACCCCGCTCCGCCGACCCGCAACGTCGCCAGGCTGCCGAAGCTGTTCGCGGTCATCAGGGTCCGCCTCCTGCACCAGTCGAGGTATCTCGATATCGAGTTAAATGAGCATATTCACGCTAGGACGAGTTTATCTCGACGTCAAGGTATCGCCCGAGCGCGGGTACCGGCCGGGAACCGGGACAATTCCACGCCCGCCCGGCGCGATTCCCGCCCCCGGCGGCACCGCTATTACGACAACACTGCCACCAGTTAACCGCCGCAGGCGCCGATGCGCCCCGGTCACGGCCGCCGATCCGCGACTATGGTCTGGTGACAGAGCACAGCGACCGCCCCTGGGGCGGTTACACGGTCCTCGCCGAGGCCGGGGACTTCAAGGTCAAGACCATCGAGGTGCATCCCGGGCAGCGGCTGTCCTACCAGCGGCACTCCCGCCGGGCCGAGCACTGGTTCGTGGTCCGCGGCGAGGGCGTCGTCACGCTGGACGGCAGGGACATCGCGGTCCGCCGGGGCGACACGGTCGACGTCGGCCTGGGGGCCGCGCACCGGATCCGCAACACCGGCCCGGGCCCGCTGGTGTTCGTGGAGGTGCAGCACGGCGACTACTTCGGCGAGGATGACATCGTCCGGCTGGACGACGACTACGGCCGGGTCGCGTCCTGACGGACACCTGCTGCGGCCAGCACGGCCGCGGACAGCGTGACGTCGTCGGCGGGATCGACGGTCCGCAGGTCCAGCAGCAGCCGGCCGTCCTCGATCCGCCCGGCCACCGGTGGCGTGTTTTTACGCAACGAAGACCCCAGCGTGGCCGGGAGACTCACGGCAGCGCTGGGCAGCCTGACCCCCGGCGCACCGCCACCACCCACCACCGCATCACTGTCGACGGCGCAGGCGTCCAGCCCGGCCCGGGCCAGGCCGGCGGCCAGCTGCCCGGCACGGTGCCGCAGCCGCTGGACGGGCTCGTGCAGGGCCGTGGCGGTCGGCGTGGCCGGGCCGCGCACGGTGGCCTCCAGGGCGGCCAGGGTCAGCTTGTCCACCCGGAGCGCCCGGGCCAGCGGGTGCCGCCGCAGCGCGGTGATCAGGCCAGCCCGGCCGAGGAGCAGCCCGGCCTGCGGGCCGCCGAGCAGCTTGTCACCACTGGCCGTGACCAGGTCCGCGCCCATGGCCAGCGCGGTCGCGGCGTCGGGCTCGCCGGGCAGCACCGGCTCGGGGGCCAGCAGGCCCGAGCCGATGTCCGCCACCACGGGAACCGGGTCCGCTTCCCGGCCGGGGGCGCTGGCCCGGGCGGGCAGCGCCGAGAGTTCCGCGATGGTCGCCTCGCTGGTGAAGCCCAGGACGCGGAAGTTGGACGGGTGAACCTTGAGGATGAAGCCGGTGTCGGGCCCGATCGCCGCGGCGTAGTCGCCGGCCTGCGTGCGGTTCGTGGTGCCGACCTCCCGCAGCCGGGCCCCCGTGGAGGCGAGCAGGTCCGGCAGGCGGAACCCGTCGCCGATCTCCACCATCTCGCCGCGGCTGACGATGATCTCGCGATCGCGGGCCAGCGCGGTCGCGGCCAGGACCAGCGCGGCGGCGTTGTTGTTGACGACGTGCACGTCTTCGGCCCGCGGGCAGGCCGCGCGCAGCGCGTCCAGGGCCCCCCGGCCGCGCCGGGCCCGCTGGCCCGTGGCCAGGTCGTATTCCACGTCGGTCGGCCCGGCACTGGTGGCCAGGGCGTCCCGGGCCGCGGCTGACAGCGGCGCGCGGCCCAGATTGGTGTGCAGCAGCACCCCGGTGGCGTTGATGACCGGGCGCAGCGTGGTGGCGCTGGCCGGGAGCAGCCCGGCGGCCAGGCCCGGCACGTCCTCCGGCGCGATCTCGCCGCGGCGGGCCCGGTCCTGGGCGGCGGTGATCGCCTCCTTGACCCGGGCGGCGCCCAGGCGGGCGGCAGCGTCGGTGAACGGTGGCTGCGCGAGCAGCATGTCGGTACGCGGTATCCGCCGCCGGCTGTCCACGACCAGCACTCTAACCCCGGCCTGTCCCGCAGGACGGGGCGGCGGGCCGCACCGCCCCGCAGGGCAGCGGGCCGCACCGCCCCGCAGGGCAGCGGGCCGCACCGCCGCCGCAGGGCAGCGGGCCGCACCGCCCCGCAGGGCAGCGGGCCGCACGGCCCATCCCGGGCGGTGCCGCGGCGCCGTCTCCCGTGGCGTGTGTGACTGGTGTTACCCATGTTTCCCCGGACCGGACTCGCCGCCTGCGTGATCATGGGCTTGCTGGGGCTCGAGCCCCAGCAAGCCCATGATCATGAACTCGGGGTGGCGGTGAATGCCCACCGCGCGCTCCGGGCCGGCCGTGATGAAGGCCGCCCTCCCGTCGGGTCACCCAGATCCTGGCGGCGAGCCCGGCCACCGCTCGCCGGCCGCATAGAAACGCCACGACGGGCCGTGCCTGGTCAGCCCAGGCCGTGCCGGGCCGCGCTCACGTCGCGGTCCCCCAGCCCCTGCTCGACGAGGGCGGTCCACCGTTCGCGGACCACTTCCAGCATGGGCAGCCGCCGGCCGGACGCATCCCTGGCCAGCCGGATGTCCTTGAGCGCCCACTGCAGCGCGAAGTCCGGAGAGTCGTCACCGGCGTCCATCTTGGCGAACTTGGCCGCCGCCGCCGGGCTGGCCAGGTTCCCCTCCCTGAGGAAGCCCAGTACCTGCTGGTGGTCCACGCCGAGCGAGTCGGCCAGGGCCATGATCTCCGCCGCCCCCTCGACCAGGAAGACCAGCCAGGAGTTCATGACCAGCTTGAGCCGGCTGCCCGCGCCGGCCTCGCCGAGCCACCTGGTCTCCCGGCCGAGCGCCGCGAACACCGGCTCCAGCACTGGCCTGGCCTGCTCCGGGCCGGACGCCAGGATCAGCAGCTGGCCATTCTCGGCCGGCTCGCGGGTGCCGGACACGGGGGCGTCCACGAAGTACACGTCAGGCCGCTCCTTGCTGACCTGGGTGGCCAGCTCCTCGACGCCAGTGACGCCGATCGTGCCCATCTGGGCCCAGACCGACTGCGGCCGCATCGCCTCCAGCATCCCGAGGTCGAAGGCCACCTGGCTCACGGCATCCGCGTCGGCGACCATGGTGATCACCACGTCCGCCTCACGCACCGCGTCCGGTGCGGCCTCATGGGCCACCGCGCCGTCGGCCGCCAGCGCGGCGGCTTTCTCCGGAGTCCGGTCCCAGGTATCCACCGTGAACCCGTTGCGCAGCAGGCTGCGGGTCATCCCGCGGCCCATCGTCCCGGCACCAAGCACGGCGACCCGCGGTCGCGCCCCGGTCCCCTCGGCAGAGCTCATGTCGTCATCCCCTTGGTGGTCTTCGTTGCGGAGGTTGCTGCTTTTATCTTTAACCCGCAGCGTTTACGGGCAGCAGCGGGCCGACTTGCGGGGCGTGCGCCGGTGTGCCAGCGCGATCAGCGTGGCCAGCCCGGCCACCACTGCCCCGGCCAGCATCGCCGCCCGGTCGCCGCCGACCCCGGCCATCCGGCCGCCGTGGCTGGCGGTCAGCGCGATCGCGGGCAGCAGCGCGGCGCCGATCCCGGCCCCGATCTGCCGGCTGGTGTTGATCACCCCGCCGACGAAGCCCTGGTCGCCATCGGCCACCCCGCGGCTCGCGGTGACCAGCGCGCCGAACGCGGTGCCCGCCGTGCCGAAACCGACGAAGGTCACCGCGGCCAGCAGCGGGCTGTACGCGCCGGTGGCGGGCAGGTGGGTGAGGACCAGGAACCCGGCCGTGGCCACCGCGTTGGTCAGCACCAGCAGCCGCTGCAGGCCCAGCCGCGCGGCCAGCCGGGCGCCGGTCAGCCCCGCGGCGAAGCCGACCACGCCCTGCGGGGCGATGGCCAGCCCGGTCATCAGCGGCGAGTCGTGCAGGACCTGCTGGAAGTACAGGGACAGGACGAGCATCTCGCCGCCGTTCCAGACGCCGAGGAGCATGATCAGCGCGCCGCCCTTGCGGAGCGAGCCGAGCCGGAGCAGGTCGCCGCGGACCAGCGGATCGGGCTGGTGTCCCTCGGTCATGGCGAAGGCGGCCAGCGCGGCCACCGTCACCCCGGCCGCGGCCAGCACCAGCGGCGACGTCCAGCCGGCCGCGCCACCCTGGGACACAGCGAACACCACCGAGGCGACCGCCAGCGTGATGAGCAGCGCGCCGGGCACGTCGAGCCGCCGCCGTCCGCGCTGCTCCCGCCCCCGGCCCAGCAGCCGCGGGGTGAGCAGCACCGCGGCCAGCCCGACCGGCACGTTGACCAGGAACACCGCGCGCCAGCTGGTGAACTCCACCAGGACGCCGCCCAGCACCTGCCCGGCCACGAACCCGACCGACGCGGTTGCGCCGTACAGGCCCAGCGCCCGGGTCCGTTGCGGGCCCTCGGGGAAGCCGGTGGTGATGAGGGACAGGGCCGCGGGGGCGACCAGGGCCGCACCCGCGCCCTGCACCGCCCGCGAGGCGACCAGCAGCACCGGGTCCTGGGCCAGCCCGCCCGCCAGGGACGCGGCGGAAAAGGCGAGCAGCCCGGTCACGAACATCCGGCGGCGCCCGAACAGGTCGGCGGCCCGGCCGCCGAGGATCAGCAGCCCGCCGAACGTGATCGCGTACCCGGTCACCACCCACTGCGCCGCCGAGGCCGCGAAGCCCAGCTCGCGCTGGATGGAGGGCAGGGCCACGTTCACAATGCTGAAATCAAGGACCACCATGAACGAGGCGGCCAGGATCAGGATCAGGGCGGCCCGGCTGTACCCGGCGGCCCTGGGAGCGGGGGACGCGGTCTCGGGTGCCCGGGTCTGCGGGGCCGGGGTCTGCGGGGCCGGGGGCGTGGGAGCGGGGGGCGAAGTCGTGGGAGCAGGGGGCGGAGTCACAGCACTATCCGATACGTATCGTTTCGTATATGGCCGTAGAGTGGGAACCCGGTGAGTGACGCGACTATTCCCGCCGCGCCCGGCGGGCCTCCGCCAGGAGGTGACAGCGGGCCGGCGGACGAGAACGGCAGCGCGCCGGGCGGAGGGGCCCGGAGGGCGGCCGGCCGCTGAGGGCAGGCCGGCCGCTGAGGGTGGTCCGGCCGCGGCGCGGGGGCGGCCCCGCAGCGAAGCGGCCGACCGCGCCATCCTGCGCGCCGCGACCGACCTGCTGGCCGAGCGCGGGCTGGCGGGCATGACCATGGAGGAAGTGGCGGCCCGGGCCGGCGTTGGCAAGGCGACCGTCTACCGGCGCTGGCGGTCCCGCGGGGCCCTGGCCCTGGACGCGTTCATGGCCGAGTTCCAGGCACTGCAGCCGCTCCCGGACACCGGGACGCTGCGCGGTGACCTCCTGGCCGCGCTGCGGGCCTGGGTCCGTGCGGTGACCCGGACCCCGGCCGGGCGGATCCTCGCGGGGCTGATCGCCGCGGCCCAGGAGGACCCGGAACTGGCCGCCGCGTGGCGGGCCCGGGTACTGGAGCCGATGCGGGCCCAGCACCGCATCATGCTGCGGCGGGCCATCGAGCGCGGTGAGATCCCGGCCTCGACTGACATGGACGTGGCCCTGGACCTGCTCTACGGGGCCGCTTACCACCGGCTGCTGCAGGGACACCGGCCCCTGTCCGACACCTTCACCCGCCGCGTGGTCGAGGTGATCGTGGCCGGCCTGGGCGTGCCCGCCGTAGCGGCGCGCGCGCAGCGTACACAGGCCGCGCCGGGGAGCAGAGCGGGCCAGCCGGTCACTCGGCGCTATGCGGGGGCGGCTGCTGGGTACCCGGCCCGCGCAGCGAGCGGAGCCACTCCTCGGAGCTGTCGTCCCAGCCGCCGGCCGGGCTGTTCGGCGCCCGCCACCAGACCCGGGCTGCAGGCTCCGGATCTGCGGACAGCGGCTCCCTGCCGGTCTCCTCCCCCTGGTCAGTCTCCCCGCCAGGCTGTCCCCCGGGCGCCGCGCCCAGCCGTGACGAGGCCAGCCGCCAGGGAGCCGGCGGGGGCGGCCCGGGCGGGGGCGGGTTCATCAGGGACCGGGGTTCGGACAGGGACGGGACCGGCCCGGTGAATCCCGGGACCTCGTCACGGGTCCCGCCCGGACCGGCCGGGACCGGCGGCCGGCCCCCCCGGGCCGCCGCGGTGAGCGTGAATCCCATCGCCAGCCCGCACGCCGCGCCGCCGGCCAGCAGCGCCAGCGCGGCCAGCCGCAGGTCGCGGGCGGCCAGGCCGGACGCCATCCGTCCCACGGCGGTGACGAGCCAGATGGCGACCCCGGCGGCCAGCATGGACGCCCCGGCGATCGTGAGGCCCAGGGCGAGCCGCACGGCGCGGTGGTCCATCTCCGCGGAGCTCACGGCGACACCCTAAGGGATGGCCGGCCCGCGGTGAGGGCGGCGCGGCGAGACCTCTCCGCAAGGACAGGAGGACATAGCGTGACACGGAGGCAGACGGACCTTCCGGTCCGGCTACCGGGTCACTTGACCGTGTTGGTATTGATCTGGTCGAAGTCACCGATGCCGTTGGTGATGCCGCCACCGCCAGACCACTGCCACATCACGGCCTGTTTCGAGGACCGGCTCACCCCGCCGAAGAACCGGGCGCAGGTGGTCGTCCCGAGGACGCACCATTTGACCGGGGGCTTGGACAGCCTGCTGGTCTCGTCGGTGTAGGTCCACTCGTAGGTGCCGGAGATGTTCGAGGCGCTGCCCGTGCCGAAGATGGAACCCCAGATCGACGGCGACGAGTACACGCCGGGAATGTAGGAGGAGTGCGCGGTCAGGTAGGCCTCGTACCCGTTGACCTCGGCCCGGTCCACGGACGCCGCGACACCGGCAGACTTGATCTTGCCGCTGCAGGGGGACGTGTAGACGTTATTCCAGCCGTTGTCCAGCGCGGGCTTGATACCGGGCAGCTCGATGTCCAGCCACACGATCTTGTAGGTGACGTGCAGGCCGCCTATCGCGCGCAGCGTCTTGGCGGCCTGCGCGGCGCCCCAGGAGCTCGCCTCGGTAGTCGTCCCGTTGTAGTGCGGGTCCACGCCGGGGCCGCCCATGAACCAGTAGACGCCGGTGCCGATGCCCTTGCCGTACTTCGTGTAGTTGGTGTTGGCGGCCGCGCTGTCGGCTGACGACCAGGCGATGTTGCCGCCGCAGCCGGACCAGCGGGCCCAGTTCCCGGCCATGCCGATGTAGCCTCCGTAAACCGGGCGGCTGCTGAGGACCGGCTCCCGGTAGGGCGGCGAGCTGTTGATCGCGATCGGCCAGCTGTCGGTGCCGTAGTAGAAACCGGCCGGGCTGTCCGCGTCCGGGACGGCCGCCCGGCTGGTCTGCGCGGTGCTGGCCGACCCGGAGCCGGGCGTGGACAGGGCCAGCGTCACCCCGGCCACCACAGCCAGCACCAGGGCAGGGGCCAGCGTGACGGGGCGGAGCAGGTGGCCGAGGGCGAGCTGGGGGCGCTTCATCGGGTCCCTTCCGGTATGCGGCTCCGCGCAGTGGCGGGCGGGGCGGCCGGGGCTGGCCGGGTGGCGGCGGTGTGCAGGCAGAGCATGATCGGTGGGGGTTATGTGATCTTCTGTGATATTTCACCCTGTGCAGCCATACTAGGCACGTCGATGCTCCCCGCCAGAGGCCCGCAGTGAACCGGGCCGCGCCGGGGCGTGGCGCCAGCCGCACGGGAGGGACCCATGGACCGTCAGGTCAAATATCTGCTCGATGAGTCGCAGCTGCCCCAGCAGTGGTACAACGTGCTGCCTGACCTGCCGTCTCCCCCGCCACCGCCGCTGCACCCCGGCACCCGCGAGCCGGTCGGGCCGGACGATCTCGCCCCCCTGTTCCCGGCCGCGCTGATCGGGCAGGAGGTGTCCGCGGAGCGCTACATCCCCATCCCCGAGGACGTCCGCGACGTATACCGGCTGTGGCGGCCGACCCCGCTGCTGCGTGCCCGGCGGCTGGAGAAGGAGCTGGGCACCCCGGCCCGCATCTACTACAAGTACGAGGGGGGCAGCCCGGCGGGCTCGCACAAGCCCAACACCGCGGTCCCCCAGGCGTACTACAACGCCGCCGAGGGGGTGTCCCGGCTTACCACCGAGACCGGGGCCGGCCAGTGGGGCAGCGCGCTGGCCTTCGCATCGGCCGTGTTCGGCCTGCAATGCGAGGTCTGGCAGGTCCGCGCCTCTTTCGACCAGAAGCCCTACCGCAGGCTGCTGATGGAGACCTACGGGGCCACCGTGCACCCGAGCCCCTCGGACCTCACCCAGTCAGGCAAGGCGGTGCTGGCCGCCGACCCTGCGTCGCCGGGCAGCCTGGGCATAGCGATCAGCGAGGCGGTGGAGGTCGCCGCCGGGGACCCGTCGGCCCGGTACGCCCTGGGCAGCGTGCTGAATCACGTGCTGCTCCACCAGACCGTGATCGGGGAGGAGGCCATCAAGCAGATGGAGCAGGCCGGGGATGTGCCCGACCTGATCATCGGCTGCACCGGCGGAGGCTCCAACTTCTCGGGGCTGGTCTTCCCGTTCCTGCGGGAGAAGCTGGCCGGCCGGATGAACCCGGTGCTGCGCGCGGTGGAGCCGGCCGCCGCGCCGTCGTTCACCCGTGGCGTCTACGCCTACGACTTCGGGGACACGGCGGGCTTCACGCCGCTGCTCAAGATGCACACGCTGGGGCACGGTTTCGTGCCTGACCCGATCCACGCGGGCGGGCTGCGCTACCACGGCATGTCGCCGCTGCTATCGCACATGTACGAGCTGGGGATGTTCGAGGCGGTAGCTAAGCCGCAGTCGGAATGCTTCGCGGCGGGCCTGCGCTTCGCCCGGGCCGAGGGCATCGTGCCCGCCCCCGAGCCCACCCACGCGCTCGCCTCGTGCATCGAGGAGGCGCTGCGCTGCAAGGAGACCGGCGAGGAGAAGGTCATCCTGACCGCCCTGTGCGGGCACGGGCTGCTCGACCTGACTGCTTACGAGAGCTTCCTGGCCGGCCAGGTCACCGACTTCGACCTGGCCGACCAGTCCCTGCGGGCCGCGCTCGTCAACCTCCCCGCGGGCGTCTGAGCCCCGCGCGGCCGCCGGGAGGGCGGCGCGGCTGAGGGTCAGGTACGCCTGGCCGGCGGATGCTTGTCGGCCAGGGCGAGCAGCCGCGACCGCGCCGCGGCCTCCAGCCGGGCGGCCCGGGCCAGCCGCGGGGTCATCCACCGGAGCATCAGCGGGACCTCCGCCCGCCAGGTGATCATGTCGTGCCCGCCGCCCCGGGTGAGGGTGAGCGGGGCATTCGGCTGCCGGGCCACCAGCGCGTGCCAGAAGACCTCGGCGTTGACGACGTCCTCGGGGTTGTCCGCCCCGGCGCCGAGCCAGAATCCCGGCATGCGCGAGCCCGCGCGCAGCCTGCGCAGCTCGAGCAGGGGGGTGTTCTCCTTGCGCAGGCTGGTGCTGCCGCCGAACGGGCTGACCCGGCGCAGCGGGTGGCCCCACTGGTTATCAGCCGGCGTGAAGTAGCCGCTGAGCACCCCGGCGAAGCCATATCTGCCGCGCAAGCGCAGGGCCATGTTCGCGGCGCAGAACCCGCCTTCTGAGTACCCGGCGACGCCCCAGGCCGGGCCCGGCGGCTGGACCCGCAGCAGGTGCGCGATCCGGTCCGGCAGGTCCACCCCCAGGTAGGTCAGGTCCTGGGGGCCGCGTACCTGGTTGAGGCACTGCAGGGAAATCCGCTCGCCGCCGTTGGCGTCGGGCATCACCAGCACGGCGGGCTGCGCCTCCTTCCGGGCCATCAGCTCGCCGAGAGTGTTGGTCACGCCCACCACGTTGATCCAGTCCTGGGGCTCGCCGGGCTGGCCGTGGAGCAGTTCGATGACCGGGAACCGGTACCGGGTGTAGGCCGGCTGGAAGTACTGCGGCGGCAGGTACACGTACACCACCCGGGTGATGCGGCTGCGCGGGCCGGCCACCTTGAGCCGGATGGTGTAGCCAATCTGCTGCGCTTCCTGGAGGTAAGCCTTGCTCCCGTCCAGCGTCGCGGGGCCCCGGCCGGGGGCCAGCTTCGTCAGTGGCACCTGGGACGGCGCGGTGACCCCCTGGTTGGTGAGGTCTGCGATCGCCGAGCTCCAGGTCGGGTAGTAGTCGTAGTACTTGTTGACGGCGAGCACCCCGAAGGTCATCGCCGGGACAAAGGCCAGGCCGCCGGCCACCAGGCGGAAGATCACGTACTTGGTGGTCACCATCCACCACGTGAACGCGATGAAGGCCACGACCAGGATGAGGAAGAGGGCAGTGCTCTGCGGTTCCAGCATGCGGACCTCCGGATCGGGTGAGACAGCCAGCCCCGGCGTTCCCGTTGGCCCTTGCCCCCGTTCGGGGGCCAGCCTCACCAGATGGACCGAGGCGATGACCGCCCGCTCCGCTTGCCGAACGGGGACGGCGCGCTCCAGAGTTCCGCCCCGGCGGCCCGGCCGCGGACTCTGGACCAGGATTTGACCTGACCCATCCAGCCGATTACCTGGGCTTGGCGGATCAGGCCCTCGGCAAAGGGCGGCGCGGCCCGGAATGGCCGGGTCTAGTAAGGTCGGCCACCAGTCACGAGATGGTCAAGGCCGGCACGCTGGCGGAGGAGAGGGATGCGCGGGTCTGGCGAAGCAGGCGGGACCGGAACTCCGCCGGGAGAGGAGCGGCCCGCGGCCGGGCGAGCCGAGAGCGCCGGGCGAGCCGAGAGCGCCGAGAGCGCCGAGAGCGCCGAGAGCGCCGAGAGCGCCGAGAGCATCGAGTCACGCGCGGCTGACCGGGTCATCTCCTTCTCCGACGCCGTGGTCGCCATCGCGATCACGCTGCTGGCCATCGACCTGCCCGTGCCGCACGGCAGCACCATGTCCACGTTCTGGTCGTCGGTGCACCACAACGGCGACCACTACCTGGCCTTCCTGATCAGTTTCTGGGCCATCGCCGCGAAGTGGACTGATCATCACGACGCCTTCCGGTACACCCGGCGTATGGATCCGTGGCTGCGGCTGGAGAATACGTTCTGGCTCCTGACCATCGTGATCATCCCGTTCTCGACCAGGCTGCTCACCGAGCCAGGGCACCAGAGCCTTGAGGTGAACGCCCTGGAGTGGGGCTTTTACGCGCTGGTGCAGGCGGTGGGGTCGGCGATCATGCTCATGATGCTGCGGTACATGACCTCCCACCGCCAGGCGCCCGCCATGCCGCCGGCCACGCTGACCAGCCTGACCTGGCAGTCCTGGGCCATGACGCTCGGCTTCGGGCTGTCGATCCCGGTGTTCTTCGCCACCAGGTACGGCTGGGTGCTGTGGATCGCGGTCCCGCTGCTGGCGAGGAACTTCCACCGGCTCCGTAACCGCAAGCGCTCGGGCGTCCCGGCCTGAGGGCCCGTCCCGGCCTGAGGGCCCGTCCCGGCCTGAGGGCCCATCCCGGCCTGAGGGCCCATCCCGGCCTGAGGGCCCGTCCCGGCCTGAGGGCTCGTCCCGGCCTGAGGGCTCGTCCCGGCGGCCCAACCGGTCCAGCGATCGACCCGGATGCTGATCACCGGCCCGCCGGGGGCTTGCTCGCGGTACTGGGGGTAGCGCCCGGCCAGCAGCTCAAGCGCCGGGGCCATCGCGGCCGGGTCGTCCAGGATCGTGGCGTGGCCGTCAGCGCGGACCCACCACAGCCGGTCCCAGTCGTCCTCGTAGTGATCGGCCAGCACGCAGACCCGCGGATTGGCCCTGATGTTCCGCAGCCGCCGCAGGTCGGGGCTGCTCTTCGGCTTGGCGTCCACCGCGCTGTAGATGCGGTCCCCCGGGCCGGGATCCCCGTCGCCGGCGGCCAGCGCGAACGTGAACGGCACCAGGTGCGGGCAGCCGCCCGGGCCGGCCGTGGCCAGCCGGGCCACCGGCAGGCTGGCGAACCTCCGCCGGGCCTCCGCTGCGTCAAGCCTCATGGCCTCATCCTGCCGGGGCCAGCCGGCGCGGGCCTGACGGGCACCCGGGTACGGGATACTGATCCGTCGGGCATCACGCCCGGCGGCTTATCCGCAATCCACCACATGTGAAGGGCCAGCACAGTGTCAGGCGAGGACAGCACGAGCAGCGCGGCCAGCAGCCCGGCGGCGGACGCAGGATCCCCGGAACCGGGTGCGCCGGCCAGCCGGACCGACGTGCTGGGCGAGATCCGGCGGCAGCGGATCGACAAGGTTCACCAGCTCCGCGAGCAGGGCATCGACCCCTACCCGCCCGACGCGGTGGACCGGGTCGCCATCGCGCGCGCCCGGGAGATCGCCGACGGTGAGCCCGCCACCATCGCCGGGCGGATCATGCTGCTGCGCCCGATGGGCAACCTCACCTTCGGCCAGCTGCGTGACGAGACCGGCGACATGCAGTTCATGATCTCCCGCCGCGACCTGCCCGAGGATCACGTCCCCGGCTACAAGGCGCTGACCAAGCTGCTCGACATCGGCGATTTCGTGGCGATCGAGGGTTACCGGCTGCAGACCAAGACCGGCGAGCTGTCGGTCGGCGCGCGCAAGGTGACGATCCTGACCAAGTCCCTGCGGCCGCTGCCGGACAAGCACTCAGGCCTGACCAACGAGGAAGTCCTGCTCCGCAAGCGGTACCTGGACATCCTGCTGCACCGTGAGATCCAGGAGATGATCTACGCCAAGGCGCGATTCTGGCGGTCCATGCGCCGGTTCCTGGAGGACCGCGGTTTCACGGAGGTGCAGACCCCGGCCCTGGAGCTGACCACGGGCGGCGCGGACGCCCGCCCCTTCGTCGCCCACCACAACTACCTGGACACCGACGTCTGCCTGCGCATCTCCATGGGCGAGCTGTGGCAGAAGCGCCTGCTGGTCGGCGGGCTGGAGCGCACGTTCGAGATCGGCCGGCAGTTCCGCAACGAAAACCAGAGCCGTGAGCATCTCAACGACTACGACCAGATGGAGTTCTACTGGGCGTACGCCAACTATGAGACCGGGATGCTCCTGGTCGAAGACCTGTTCCGGCACGTGGTCAGCGAAACCTTCGGCACCTTGTCCTTCACCCTGCACCGCAACGGCCGGGAGTACCAGGTCGATCTGGGCACGGACTGGGCGCGATACGACTACTACGAGACCATCAGCCAGATCCTCGGCTTCGACGTCCAGTCGGCCACCACGGACAAGCTGGTCACCACCATCGACGGCCTGGGCCTCGTGGTGGAGCGCGACGGCCTGAACCGGGCCAGGGCCATGGACGCGCTGTGGAAGCACTGCCGCCGCAGCCTGTCTGGCCCGGGGTTCCTGGTCAACGAGCCGCTCGAGGTCTCGCCGCTGGCCAAGGGGCGGCCGGACCGGCCCGGCATCGTGGAACGGTTCCACGTGATCGTGGCCGGGAGCGAGCTCGGCAACGGTTACAGCGAGCTGAACGATCCGCTGGAGCAAGCCCGCCGGTTCGGGGAGCAGCAGCGGATGCGCGAGGCCGGGGACGCCGAGGCGCAGATGCCCGACCCCGAGTTCGTCGAGGCGCTGGAGTACGGGATGCCGCCGGCCTGCGGTTTCGGGCTGAGCGAGCGGGTGTTCGCGTTCTTCATGGACAAGAGCGTCCGGGAGTGCCAGATCTTCCCGCTGCTGCGTCCCCTCGACCGCGACCCAGGCTGACCCGCCGCCCGTCACCGCAGCGGGGTGACGGGGACGATCTGCACGGAGACGAGCTGGCCGCCCCGGACGTCCAGGACCCCGAGGGTGCCCTGCGGCTGACGGCGCCGGTCGGTGGGCGAGCCCGGGTTGAAGATCCGCTGCCCCCTCTCTTCATGGTCGAGGGGTATGTGCGAGTGGCCGAAGACGACGAGCTGCGCGGCGGGAAACCGGCGGCGCATCCGGGCCGGGCGTCCCGGGGCCGGCCCGGAGTCGTGGATCATCGCCACGCGGAGGCCGCCCAGCTCCGCTTCCAGCGTGTCCGGGGCACCCCAGGCGGCGACGTCGGGGCCGTCGTTGTTGCCCCGGACGGCCCGGACCGGGGCGTAGCCGGCCAGCTCGTCCAGGACGCCTGCGGTGCACACGTCGCCCGCGTGCAGGATGAGGTCCGCGCCGCCCAGCTGCGCCGCGACCGCCGGCGGGCAGGAGCGCCAGCGGCGCGGTGCGTGCGTGTCGGACATCACGATCACCTTCACGGGCCCATCCTGCCCCCGTGCGGCGATCCAGTGCTGCGCCGCCCCTGCGGGTGCTCACGTGCAGGCGCTCCGTGCGGGCGCTCCCGTGCGGGTGCTCTTGTGCAGGTGCCCTTGTGCGGGCGCTCCGTGCGGGCGCTCCGTGCGGGCGCTCCGTGCGGGCGCTCCCGTGCAGGTGATCCTGTGCAGGTGACCCGTGCAGGCGGCGCGGGCCGCGGCCCGGCAGCGGGTCGCGGCCCGCTCGCAGGCTGCGGTTATGGTGGCGCCATGGCCGATCGCAAGGAGATCCTCGAGGTGGCCGGCCACGAGGTGGCCATCTCCAACCCGGGCAAGATCTTTTTCCCGCGTACCGGGCACACCAAGCTTGATCTGGTCCGGTACTACCTCAGCGTGGCGGACGGAGCCCTGCGCGGCGTCGCGGGACGGCCCATGGTGCTCAAGCGATTCGTGAACGGCGCGGAAGGTGAGGCTTTCTTCCAGAAGCGGGCACCGGAGTCCCGGCCGCCCTGGATCGACACGGTGGAGCTGCGCTTCCCGTCCGGCCGCAGCGCGGTGGAGGTCGTCCCCCGGGATGCCGCCACCCTGGCCTGGGCGGTCAACCTGGGCTGCATCGACCTCAACCCGCACCCGGTCCGGGCCGGCGACCTCGAGCATCCTGACGAGCTCCGGGTCAACCTGGACCCCGTGCCGGGCATCGGATGGCCGCAGATCCTCCAGGTGGCGCTGGTCGCCCGCGAGGTGCTGGATGACTTCGGGCTGGCCGGCTGGCCCAAGACGTCCGGCTCGCGTGGCTTTCACGTCTACGCGCGGATCGAGCGGCACTGGGACTTCGCCCAGGTCCGCCGGGCGGCGGTAGCCCTGGCCCGCGAGGTGGAGCGCCGCGCACCGGACCTGGCCACCGCGAAGTGGTGGAAGGAAGAACGGCACGGCGTATTCGTGGATTACAACCAGAACGCGAAGGACCGGACCGTGGCCTCGGCGTACTCGGTGCGGCCCACCCCCGACGCCCGCGTCTCGACGCCGCTGAGCTGGGAGGAGGTTCCCGGGTGCCGTCCGGAGGCGTTCACCATCGACACGGTGGCAGAGCGTTTCGCCCGGCTGGGTGACCCGTGGCAGGGCATGGACGAGGCGGCCGGCTCACTGGAGCCGCTGCTCCGCCTGGCCGGGCAGGACGAGGCGGCCGGGCTGCCGGACGCCCCCTGGCCGCCGCATTACGACAAGCAGGCCGGGGAGCCGCCGCGGGTCCAGCCGTCCAAGCGCCGGGAAGCAGGCCCGGCTGGCGACATCCAGCCCACCGGCCGCCGCCGGTCCACCATGCCGCTCATCGAGGTGGCCCGCGCCGCCACCAAGGATGAGGCCATGGCCGGGCTCGACCGCTGGAAGGAACGCCACGCCGCGGTCTGGCCCTACCTGGAACCGGCCGACGTGCTAGTGGACTCGATGCGCGGGCGCAGCTCCACCTGGACCCGGATCCGGCTGAACCTGCGCCACGTGCCGGAGGCGGAGCGGCCGCCTCAGGAGGAGCTCGACGTCGACTACGACCCCTGGGCCCGGGGCGGCGGCCGGCCGGGTGGATAGCGCGGCCGCCGGGTGCGCGGCCCGCGCCGGGGCCGCACCAGCCGGGGCTGCACGAGCCGGGGCCGCCGGCGGGGTCAGCACGGTCAGCACGGCGGTGGCGGCCAGCACCGCGGCCAGGCCGTAGCACTCGAGTCGCGTGGCCCGGGCGGGTGCTCCGCTCAGGGCAGGCTGCGCCGGCCTGTTACCCACGGCCGTCGATGCCGGCCTCGGGGCGGAGCGGTGATCGGGGGGCTCCGTCAGGTTGCTGCCACGGGATGACATGGCGAGGGGTCCCGGGGTGTCGTCCCCGCGGGCGGGCGCCCGCCCGAGCCAGGCGCGGCCCGCGATCGCCATGATGGCCACGCCCGCGACCAGCACCGCCTTCACGATGACCATGATCCCGTAGGCGGTAGTCAGCAGCGAGCCCAGCGGGACCAGCACCAGCGCGCTGACCACGCCGGTCGCCACGACCACGGCGAACAGCCACACCGCCGCGTTGGCGTAGAGCCGCACCAGGCCCCGCATGGCCACGGGGTCGTGCCGCCACGCGAGTGCGGCCCGAAGCGTGTAGGCGAGCATCCCCGCCCACATCACCGCCGGCAGCACGTGCACCACGCTGAGCAGGGCGCCGCCGACCGGGACGATGCCCTCCGGGTGCGCCCGGATGGCTTCGGCGAGAACCACGCCGAGCAACGGCATCACGCTGAGTCCCGGCTGGCGCAGCCGGAGCGCCGCGGCCGCCAGCGCGAACGCGGCGCACTCGATGCCCGTGAGGCCTCCCTGGCCTGTGGTCAGCAGCGGGGCCACCGCCGGGTGGGCCGGGAGGGTCAGCAGCGCGCGGGCGCCGAAGATCACGGCGGTCAGCGCGGCCGTCGCGGCCAGCCCCAGCAGGGAGGAGCGGAGCGCCCACGGCCCCGGCAGCGGCGCAGGGGCGGCCCCCTTGTACTGGCGGGCCAGGCCCCGTCCGGCCAGCCCGCCCAGCGCCCCGGCGAGCCCGGCGAGCATCAGCCAGCGCAGCGCGGCGATCAGGCAGGCGACGGCGATGGCGGCCATGGTCAGGCGGCCCGGGGGACGGGCCCGGGGCACACGGTGTAACGGGGCACGCGCCACATCATGGCACCTGGCGAGGCCGCAGTGGTCAGCGGGCGGCGGGCCCGCCCGCGGCCGGGTCAGGGTGCGGGCGGCGCGAACCACGGATGGTCAGCGGCGAACAGGTACCGGTCGGCGATGTGGTTGAGCACCCGCCGGGCCTGCTGGAAACGGCCCGCCACGTCGGCGACGACGTCCAGCCGGTCGGTGCGTACCGGCGCCAGGCCGTACGCGGCCCGGTACCACCGGGCGCCCAGCTGCTCGAGCAGCTCGATAGCGGGCGCCGTGGCCAGGCGCTCGCGCTCGGCGGCGGGCACCTGGGCGGCGCGGAGCAGGCGGGCGACGCCGGCTGGCCCGACCCCGTACAGGGTGGCGTAGTCGGGGAAGACCCCGGCCAGGAACAGGGACACGTCACCGAGCCGGCGGTACACGCCAGGCTTTTCTGCCGCGGGGACACCGTCCAGCAGCCCGGCCAGCCGGACCGGATCCAGCTCGCTGAACCGCCGGGTCCGGGTCCGGCCGCCGCCGCGGACCCGGTAGCGGCCGCTCGCCACCCGGGTGAACGAGGCCAGCAGCTCGGCCAGGAACAGCCTCCGCGCGGGTGAGCCGAGGAATTCGCGCAGGGCGGGCGCGTCGAACAGCGGCACCCGCTGCCGGGGCCCGGTCCGCTCTGCGACATGGCCCACCGACGCGAGCTCGGTGGCGGACCGGTGCACGGCGACCGCGAACGTGAGGAAGGGTGACACCGGGACGGCCTGGCCCGGCCGGGGTGGGCTGCTGGCGTCGCCCCAGCTGAACACCGCCTCGAAGACGCGCGGGTCCCCGAGCAGGTCCGGGATGGCGGCGGGGTCCTGGCGCAGCCAGGCAGCGTCCGCGCCCGCCGGGAGGACGGGGACCGCGCCCGGCTGGCCACCCGGGGCCGGGGCCCCCGCCGCCGAGGCGAGGAGGGTGAGGTCCGTATCGGTCAGGTGCGCCGCGTACTCACTGCCAACCACAGCACCATCCATGACATCACGTTACTCCGCGGTGCGCGGGGCGCCAGGGCCCGCTTGACCGGCGGGGCGGCCAGCCCGGGGGGGCGGCCGCCGGGGGCGCGGCGGGTCAGCGGGACGGGACGGGGCGGCCGTGGCCTGGCTCGGCGACCAGCAGGTGGTCTCCGGCGGCGATCACCGGATCCTCGCCGATGCCCATGATCACGCGGCCCTCGTGGACGAGGCCCAGCACCAGGCCGGACCGCTCGCTGCGCACCGAGCTCAGGGGCCGGCCGACGATCGCGGGATCCGCGCTGATCTCCCGGAGGCTGTGCTGCTCGGAGTCGACGAGCTGGAGGATCAGGTCACCCGCGTGCGGGGCCTCCAGGCTCTTGGCCAGCGTGTGCGCCACCAGCTCGTCAGCCGAGACCGCCTGGCGGATGCCGAGGTCCCGGAGGGCCTCGCCGACCGACGGCGAGCGGACCAGCGCGGTGACCGGCACCTCCGGCGCCTCCTTGCGCAGCAGCACGGCGGTGACCAGCACATCCCCGTCACTCTGCCCGGTGATGAGCACGTGCTGCGCGCCCGCCGGGCGGGCCGACCGCAGCGCGCCCGGCTGAGTCGGGTCGCGTCGGACCAGGTGCACCCGGTCCGGGACGATGTCGGGGTCGACGTCGGCCACCAGCACGACGGAATCGCCGGCCCGGACCAGCTCCTCCAGGATGGCCGGTACGGCCGGGTGCATGCCGACGACGACGCGGTACGTGCCGCCGGGGAATTCTCGGACCAACGCAAGGACCCTTCTCACTCCGGCCGCGGCAGCGGCCCCGGTTACCAGCGCGAACACGCCCGCGAGCAGCGGGATGGCCGTGAGCATGACCCCGGAGGCGACCAGGCGGGCCGCCGGGCTGTGCGGGATCACGTCGCCGTACCCCACCGTCGTCGCGGTCGTGATGGCCCAGTACAGGCCCGTCGTGAACGGGATGCGCTGGGTCGCCGCGAACAGGGCGCCGCCGGCGACGACGCAGGTCACGGCCAGGCCGAGCAGCGTGACCACGTGGCGGGTGTGCCGCGCGCCGACCAGGCGCAGCAGGAGGGCCAGCATCGCCCCATCGTGCCGCAGCCCCGGGCCCGGCGCGGCGCGGAGCGCCACCGCTTGGGACAGTCGTGACCTACCGGCCTATCGGGACCGCCGTGACCTGCCGGTGCGCCGCCACATACGCGCCGGCGCACCGCAGGGAGCGGGGACCTGCGGCGTGCCGGGGCTCAGGCGGCGGCCTGGTTGGTCAGGCGGCCCGGAAGTCGAGCAGGAACTCCATGATCCCGTGGTTCTGCGTGGTGACAAACCCGGTGAAGGAGGGGTTCGGAATGTCCCACTTCGAGAAAAGTACCGGGATCGCGCCCTGGACCTCGATCCCGTTCGCGGTCCGTTCGGCCTTGAGCGGGAAGGTCACCGGCCGGGCCTGGCCGTGCAGGGTGAGATTGCCGGTGGCGCTGTAGGTCTTGATGGTTCCCGCCGCGGGCAGCGGCGCGAGCGCGATCGGCCTGGTCAGCGCGAAGGTCCCGTCCGGGTACCTGGCCACGTCCATGATCCGGCCGTCGAACTGCGCGTCACGCTCGGAGGAGTCGGTGTGGATCGTGGCCATCTTGACCGTGAAGCTGGCCGTCTTCACCGTGGTGCCCTTGATGATCATCTGCCCGGTGACCGCGCTGCTGCGGCCGACGGCCGTGTGGGACTGGCCGCCGAGGATCTCGTTGACCCGGTAGCCGACCCGGGAGCCGGAGCCCACCGCCCAGGTCCCGGCCACTGAGCCGGAACTTCCCTGGCTGGCCACGGCGCTGGCGCCCTGGGTGCCAGACGCGCTGGCGGACGCGCTCGGCTTGAGGCTGAGCGGCGCCGGGCCGTTTCCCTCGATGAAATGAAAGAAGACGAACGGGCCGCCCACGGCCAGCACGACGATGACGACGACCGCCGCGATCACCCATCTCAGCCAGCGCCACGGGCCACGTGACGACACCATGATTCCTCCTGTTTAGGCTGGATCGGCGCTGACGCACCTGCTCACGCGGAGCCCACGTCGCCCCCCGGCCGACGTGACCATCCTCCCGCAGCCTGCTGCCGTGCTGGGGTTCCTTTCTGAATGGACTCTGAATGGGCGATGATCGTCACCTCCACCTCGCGGCACCGGAATGGCTGCGGGGCCAGCCCCGGACCCGGCATGAGTGAGGCCATGCCCGGCTTCACCCTGCCGACGTCCCGTGTCCGGCTCTCGTTCATCGGCGCCATGGAGGAGTTCCGCGCCGAGGGGCGCGGCTCGGGCACGGATGACACCATGCTCGGCCGGGAGATCCGTGAGTTCGGCATGGACTGGCAGGACCTGGAGCGCTTCGAGGCCTACGCGCGTCACCTGCGGGACCAGGCCCGGGAGGACGCGCCCCGCCGTCCCGGGTACGTGGCCTCGACCACCCTGTGGTGGGTGGACGGCGATGAGTACCTGGGCCGGCTCGCCATCCGGCACCGGCTCACGCCCCGGCTCACCGATCTCGGCGGCCATATCGGCTACGACGTGAAACCCTCGGCCCGCCGGCAGGGGCACGCCACCGCCATGCTGGCCGCCGCGCTGCCGGTGGCCCGCTCGCTGGGCATCGACCCGGCCCTGGTCACCTGCGATGAGTCCAACACGGGGTCGCGCCGGGTGATCGAGGGCAACGGCGGCGTGCTGGAGGACAAGCGCGGCAGCGAACTGCGCTTCTGGGTCCCGACGGGCCGGGCTCCGGCAGGCTAGGTGTTGCGTCCGGCGGGGTCAGCGGACCTGGGGCAGGACCTCGGAGGCGATCAGCTCCAGGTGGTCCAGGTCGTGCAGGTCCATCACCTGGAGGTACATCCGCGTCGCGCCGAGCCCGGCGAACGTCCCGATCCGGTCCACGATCTCGTCGGGGGTGCCGACCAGCCCGTCGGCGCGCTGCGTGGCCAGATCCCAGCCGATCGCCGCAGCCCGGCGGGCCAGCTCGGCCTCGTCCCGCCCGCAGCAGACGGTCTGCGCGGCCGAGTACACGACGGAGTCCGGGTTCCGGCCGGCCGCCTCGCAGGCCTCGCGGACCCGGCCGAACGCGGCCCGGGTGTCCCCGGCGCTGGCGAACGGCACGTTGAACTCGTCGGCGTACCGCGCGGCGAGCCCCGGCGTCCGGCGCGGCCCATGGCCGCCGAGGAGGATCGGCGGGTGCGGGCGCTGGACGGGCTTGGGCAGCCCGGGTGAGTCGGTGACGGTGTAGAACTTCCCCGCGAACGAGAACCGCTCGCCGCCGGGCACGTCCCACAGGCCGGTGATGATCGCGAGCTGCTCTTCGAGACGGTCGAAGCGCTCGGCCGTGCTGGGGAACGGGATGGCGTAGGCGGCGTGCTCGGCCTGGTACCAGCCGGCCCCGATGCCCAGCTCGACGCGGCCGCCGCTCATGTCGTCCACCTGGGCCACCGAGATCGCGAGCGGCCCCGGGATAGCGGAAGGTGGCCGGGCTCACCAGCGTGCCGAGCTTGATCCGCGAGGTCTGGAGGGCCAGCCCGGCCAGGGTCAGCCAGGCGTCGGTCGGGCCGGGCAGCCCGTCACCCTCCCCCATGCTGAGGTAGTGGTCGGAGCGGAAGAACGCGTCGAAGCCCAGCTGCTCGGTGGCCCGGGCCACCGCCAGCAGCCGGCCGTAGTCCGCGCCCTGCTGTGGTTCGGTGAAGATCCGCAGTTGCATGGATCCATCCTTGCGCACGGTTCCCGCGGTCAACCTTCCGGCCGGCTGCCTCGTACTTGGTTGACGACAGAAGGAGCTGAGGGCATGGCAGACGACCGGGCTGTCGCCGACCTGGAGTCGTTCCTGGCCGAGCGGGGCGAGCCGTTGCTGCGCACCGCGATGCTGCTGGCCGGCAGCAGGGAGGCCGGCGAGGACCTGCTGCAGGCCGGGCTGGAGCGGCTGCTGCGGCACTGGTCCGCGATCGAGGGCGATCCCGAGGGCTACCTGCGCCGCACGCTGTACAACCTGGCCGCCGACGGCTGGCGGCGCCAGCGGGCCTGGCGGTGGCGGCTGCGGCTGCTGCAGCAGGAGACCGCGACGGCGGTCGCGGACGGCACCACCGAGGTGGACGCCCGGGACGCGCTGATCCGGCTCCTGGTGCAGCTGCCGCCGCGGCAGCGGGCGGTCATCGTGGCCCGGTACTGGGAGCAGCTGACCGAGGCGGAGACGGCCGGGGTGCTGGGCTGCTCGGTCGGCTCGGTCAAGGCGTCCGCCTCACGGGGGCTGCAGCAGGCTGCGCGAGCTCAGCGGGACCGCGCCCAGCGCGGAGAAGGACCTAGCGGAGGAGAAGACACGATGAGCACGGAACTCGAGCAGCAGCTGCACGGGGCGATGGAGCGGTTCACCGAGGGCGTGCGGGTCCCGCCGGGGCTTGCGGTCAAGGCGCACCGCCACCAGCAGAAGCGGCGGATGACGACCCGGGCCGTGGCGGCGGCCGGGACCGCGACCGTGGTGGCCGCGGCGCTGGCCATAGCCGGAGCAGCAGGGGCCTTCGGCTCGGCCAGCCGCCCGGTGCAGACCACCTATACCGCCTACGTGGTCAGGCACGTCGAGCACGCCCTGGCCGCGCCGAGCCTCGGCCACCTGATCGAGGCGGACCGGACCGTATTCCCGGCTGACAGCACCCTGCAGCCGTTCCCGGACCTCCTGGCCGGGTTCGACAGGCCGCGCGGGCGGCAGCTCACAGTGGCAGGCCGGCTACACGCTTCGCTGGATCTACCACAACTCCATCGAGCTTTCCTCGTTCACGCCCAGCGGGCAGCGGGTCTTCGACTGGGGAATCACCCCGGCCCACGGGACCACGGCGGTGATCTACCGCAACGGCACCTGGTGGAGCGCGCCGCCGGCGAACGGCGGGGACAGCAGCGGGCCCCCGCCCGGGTGCCTCCGGGGCGGCGAGATTGCCCTCGGCGGGGGGGCGGGCAACGGCTGGCCGGCCTTCATCCGGTCTCAGCTGGCCTGCGGCGCGTACACCGTGGCGGGCAGGCAGGTGGTCGGCGGGATCGACACCATCAAGATCACCGGGGACGGCAGCGGGTCCACGTTCTGGGTGAATCCCGCGACGTACCTGCCGGTGCAGGCCGTCCTGGGGCAGCGCCAGACCGATTTCCGCTGGCTCCCGGCCACCCTGGCCAACCTGGCCCACCTGAACGTCATGGCCCCGGCCGGTTTCCGGCACATCCCGCCGCCGGCGGCGCCAGTGCCGGTCCCGGCCGGTTCCCGGCACGTCCCGCCGCCGGCAGCGCCAGCGGCGGTCCCGGCTCGCTGACGCTCACCGGAGGCCGGCCCGGCCCCGCAGGCCCGAACCCCGGGTCTGCGGGGCCCGCCGCGGCCCGCCTCTAGCCCGCAGGAGTGTTCCTGGTCAGCGTGGCCACGCACTCCACGTGGTGCGTCATGGGGAACGCGTCGAACGCGCGGAGCGCGCCGAGTTCCCAGCCGGCCCCGGCGAACACCGCGATGTCGCGGGCCAGCGTGGCCGGGTCGCAGGACACGTAGGCGACCCGGCGCAGCGCGGTGCCCGGGCGCAGCAGCTGGTCCAGCACCGGGCGGGCCACGCCGGTCCGGGGCGGGTCGAGCACCGCCAGGCTGGCCTGGTCCCATTCGGCGTAACCGAGGACGTCGGCGGCGTCTCCCCGGTGGACCCGGGCCCAGGGGGTGTCCCGCAGGTTGTGCCGGGCATCGCGGACCGCGGCCGGGTCGGACTCGATGCCGATCACCGCCCCGGACGGCCCGACGCGGCGGCCAGCACGCCCGCGAACAGCCCGGCCCCGCAGTACAGGTCCAGCGCCACGTCACCGGGCCGCGGGGCGGAGCACATCCTGGACCACGCCGGCCAGCACGTCCGCCGCGGCCGGATGCACCTGCCAGAACACGCCTGCGCTGGTCCGCCACGTCCGGCCGGCGGCTGCCCGGTGCAGGAACGGGCCGCCGCGCAGCGCGGTCAGCCCGCCGTTCCCCCCGTCCACCAGGACCGGCCCCTCCACCTGGGCGGCCCAGGAGTCCGGGACAGCCTCCCGGCCGCCAGCCTCCCGCCCGCCCGGGCCCGCCCCGGGCCCGCGGCCCGCCGGGCCCGGCCCGCACCCGGCCCGCACTCCGGCGCGCAGCCCGGCCCCCGGCCGGCGGCGGCGCGGCGCGCGCGCCGGGGTGACCACGACAGCCTGCTCACTCGGTGCCCGGCGAGGTCACCGCGGCGACCGACTCCGCCCCTGCCCAGCGGCGCCCGGTGATCCCGGTCTCGTTGACCAGGGGGTGCGCGATCGGGCAGGTCCCGATGTCGATGATCTCGTGGGAGCGGTGCTGGCGCAGGCCGGCCAGGCCGTCCGCGCGCACCGCGAAGCGGACCCGGGTCCGCCAGCCGAGGCCGTCCTCATCCCCCGGCAGCGGTTCCACCGTCACCTCGCGCTCCAGGCCCGCGATCCGCCGCAACTGCTGGGCGATGACCGAGGCCTTGAACCGGCGCTGCGCGGCCAGGCTGGCGTGCTGCCAGTCGCAGCCGCCGCAGCCGCCGGGGCGGGCGTGCGGGCACGGGGGCTCCACCCGGTCGGGCGAGGCCTCCAGGATCGTCGGTCGCCTCGGCCCGGGCGAACCTGGCCGTCTCCTCGGTCAGCCGGGCCAGCACCCGCTCGCCCGGGCAGCGTGTGCCGGACCAGGACGACCCGGCCCCCCGGCTCCCGGGCCACGCACCAGCCCCCCTGCGCCACCTCGCCGACCTCGAGCTCGACCAGTTGCCCGCCGGTCTGCCGGGCACGTTCCACGCGGCACCTCATGTTCAGTCGGGTCGAGTATCCCGACCGGCCGTCTCACCGACTCAGGACAGGGAATACCGTTGGCGGGCACTGTACTCACGCAAGGGGCCGTCGTGCACATTGTGATCATGGGATGCGGGCAGGGTCGGATCCACCCTGGCCCACATCCTCGAGGACCAAGGCCACTCGGTCGCAGTCATCGATCAGGACCGGGATGCGTTCCGCAAGCTGGGGTCGCCGTTCAAGGGCAAGAAGGTGACTGGCATCGGCTTCGACCAGAATGTCCTGATCGAGGCCGGTATCGAGCATGCGGACGCGTTCGCGGCGGTGAGCAGCGGCGACAACTCCAACGTGATCGCCGCCCGGGTCGCCCGGGAGTCGTTCGGGGTCAAGCGGGTCGCGGCGCGGATCTATGACCCGCGGCGTGCCGAGGTCTACCAGCGCCTCGGCATCCCGACCGTGGCGACGGTCCGGTGGACCGCGGATCAGATGCTGCGCCGCCTGCTGCCGGAGGGCAGCGAGCCGCTGTGGCGGGATCCCACCGGCATGGTCGTGCTCGCCGAGGTGGCCTACGCCCCGGACTGGGTGGGTGAGAAGACCACCTCCCTGGAGGAGGCGGCCCGGGTCCGGGTCGGGTTCTTGTCCCGGCTCGGCGAGGTGGTGCTGCCCGGCCCGGGCACCGTCCTGCAGGAAGGCGATGTGCTGCACGTGATCGCGCTGGAGGAGGATCTGGAACGGATCTCGGCCGCGCTGTCCGCGCGGGCGCCCGGCGGTAAGGCCAAGGGAGGCCACTGATGCGCGTCGCGATCGCGGGAGCGGGAGCGGTGGGCCGCTCCGTCGCCGCGGAACTGCTCGACAACGGGCACGAGGTCCTGCTGATCGACAAGAACCCGCGGTCCATCGCGGTGGACAGCGTGCCGCGGGCCGAGTGGCTGCTCGCCGACGCGTGCGAGATCACCTCGCTGGACGAGGCATCCCTGGAACGGTGCAACGTGGTTATCGCGGCGACCGGCGACGACAAGGCCAACCTGGTCATCTCGCTGCTGGCCAAGACCGAGTACGGGGTCCCGCGGGTGGTCGCGCGGATCAATCACCCGAACAACGAGTGGCTGTTCAACGAGTCGTGGGGGGTGGACGTCGCCGTGTCCACCCCGAGGATCATGTCGGCCCTGGTCGAAGAGGCGGTCAGCGTCGGGGACCTGGTCCGCCTGATGACGTTCCGGCAGAGCGACGCCACCCTGGTGGAGCTCACGATGCCGGACGGGGCGCCGCTGGTCGGCCAGCGGATCGGGGATATCGGCTGGCCCGCCGACACCGCACTCGTCGCGATCCTCCGGGACGGCCGCGTGCTCGTCCCGGCCAAGGATGACCCGCTGGAGACCGGCGACGAGCTGCTGTTCGTGACGAGCGAGGACGTGGAAGACGAGCTGGCCACGCTGCTGTCCGGCGGGCACCGGGACATGGCCTGACGCGCGGCCAGCCGGTTTACCGGGTTTCGGTGATCTCCGGGCCGCGCTCGAAGGGGTTCAGCGGCTCGGCGAACCGCTCGTCCTCCCCGGCCGCGGCCATCTGCTCCTCCATGGCCTTGCGGGCCTCCTCCGGAAGAGTGATCTCCAGGAGGTCGCGCGGCGGCGCCGGGTGGTCACCGCGGACGACGACCAGGCCGGCGAAGATCTCCTCGAACGGGGCCGCCGCCGCGGGCTGCTCCGCGGCGGGCCCGGTGATCACTCCGCGCAGGAACCAGCGCGGGCCGTCCACGCCCAGGAAGCGGATCGGCTGGAGCCCCAGCTGCGGCTCCTCCCCCGGCACCCGGACGTGCAGTTCCGGGCCGAACGGGCCTTCCGCCTCCGCAGCCTGGCCGCCTGCCTCGCCGACCGCGACGGCGATCTCCTGCCGTACGTCGTCCCACAGGCCATCGGTCTTGGGCGCGGCGAACGCCTGGACCTGCAGCGAGCTGTCGCCCTGCACCACCGCGACCAGCGGGCCCTGATCGTCGGCGATGTTGAGCTGGATCTCGAACCCGTCCGCCACCGGAATCTGGAGGCTGCCGAAGTCGACCCGGTTGAGCGGCGGGATCTCGTCCGCCGCGTCCCACGGCCCCCAGGCGGGCTCGCCCGCCGCGGCAGGAGCGGCGGCCGCCTGGCCCTCGTCCTCACCGTCTTCCGCACCGTCCCGGGATTCCTCGTCCCAGGTCTCCTCGTCCTGCAGCCCGGAATCCTCGCTGACGTCGTCCCCGACGACCTCTGGCTCGGCTGCTTCCTCGCGGCGACGCCGACGGAACACTGTCTTCTCCCTGCTCTTTGCCTGGTCTCCGGGCGACTGCGGCGCGGGGATGGCCTAGGCCGGTGCCTGCCCGCCGGCGTGCCCGCCGGTGGACCCGAAGCCGCCCTCGCCCCGCGCCGACCCCGGCAGGATGTCCACCTCGTGGAACACCGGGCGGGCCACGCGCTGGACGACGAGCTGCGCGATCCGGTCGCCGCGCTGGAACTTGACGGCCGCAGCCGCGTCGGTGTTGAGCAGCGTCACCCTGATCTCGCCACGGTACCCCGCGTCCACGGTTCCTGGCGCATTCACGATCGTGACCCCGTGCTTCGCGGCCAGGCCCGAGCGCGGATGCACGAACGCGGCGTACCCGTCCGGCAGCGCGATAGCCAGCCCGGTCGGCACCACCGCCCGCTCACCGGGCGCCAGTTCCACGTCCACGGCGGTGACCAGGTCCGTGCCGGCATCCCCGGGATGCGACCGGGAGGGCAGCGGCAGGCCCGGATCGAGCCGCCTGATGAGCACGTCCACCGGGTCCGTGCCCGGGATCACCGCTGCCATGCCTCACCCCCGGTGGCCCGATGGCCGGTGCCTCGATGGCCGGTGCCTTCGCGACGGGTGCCCTGATGACCCGTGTGCCGATGCCCGCTCACTCCCGTGACCCTACCGCCGTCCGGCTGCCCCGCAGGTACGGAGCGGCCCGGGTCAGGGCCGCCGCGGTCGGGACGGCCACGATCGCGCCCGGTATGCCCGCCACCACCCCGCCGATGGCCAGCACCAGGATGATGGCCAGCGGGTGCAGCCGGACCATCCGCCCGACCACCAGCGGCTGCAGGAGGTGGCTCTCCAGCTGGTTCTCCAGGATGAAGATGACCACCAGCACGACCGCCGCGATCCAGCCCCTGGTGCCGAGGGTGACGGCGACGGCCAGCGCCCCGGCGACCAGGATGCCGACCAGCGGGACAAACGCGGCCAGGAAGACCAGGATCACCAGCGGGACCAGCAGGGGCACGCCAAGCACCCACAGCGAGAACCCGATGACCACGGCGTGGATGGCCGCGACCGCTATCGTGCCGCGCACGTAGTACACCAGGGCCTGCCAGGCAGCCGTGCCGGCCAGGTGGATCCGTGTGCGGCTATCGGGGCCGAGGAACCCGGTCAGCCAGCCCCAGATCCGCTCCCCGTCCTTGAGCAGGAAGAACGTCACGAACAGCATCAGCACCAGCCCGGCCAGGATCTCCAGGAAGATCTTGCCCCCGGACACCACGGTGCCGGCGACCAGCGACTGGTGGTGCTGCAGGTACTTCAGCGCCCGGTTGGACAGGCTCTGCAGGCCTGCGTGCCGGACGTGGAACGGCGGCCCGGCCAGGGACGTCTGCAGCGTGGTCACGGTGTGCCGGAGCTCGCTGACCAGCTGAGGGTAGTTGGCCGTGGTGCGCGTCACGGCCAGGGTGCCCGCCCCGGCCAGGATGGCCACCGCGATCAGCAGCGTGCACCAGGTGGCGGCCAGCGCGGGCAGGCCGAGCCGCCGGAACCGGGACAGCACGGGCTGGAGCAGCGCGGTGAGCAGCAGGGCCGCCACGCACGGCAGCACCACCAGGCGGAGCACGCTGGCCACCCGGAACGCCAGGTAGATGAGGATTCCGATGAGCAGCAGCCGCCATGACCAGCCCGCGGCCCGCTGCAGCCAGTAGGGCACCCCGGCGCGATCGGCGGGCACCTGGGTCGCGGGGCCCGGCCCGTCCGCGTCCGCCGGCCCGGCGGCACCCTCGGGCATGGCGGAGGCGGCCGGCGCCAGGTTGTCGCTGCGGCCGTGGTCTTCCTGGTTTTCCTGCTTGCCCGCCACCGGCTGGCCGGCCCCCTCGCCTGCCTGCGTGATGTCGCCCGTACCGCTCTCCGGCGGGCCGGGATCCGCGGCCGGCCCTGCCCCCGAGCGAAGACCGTGCCGCATGCGTCGCCCAATCATGGCTTCATGTAACCAACTACGGTGGACCCATGCGTGTTTACCACGAACGCCTGCGTGTCCCGGTCAGCTGGTGGGTTCTCGGGATGATTTCGGTCCTCATGCTGGGCGCGGGGTTCCTGGCCGGATTCGACTGGGAGCCCGCGCTGGCCGTGTACGGGATCCTCACCGCGGGCCTGGCCGCCATCCTGCTCGGCTGGGGCAGGCTGCGCACCGAGGTGGCCGGGGGCGAGCTGCGGGTGGGCCGGGACCGGCTGCCGCTGGCCGTGGCGGGCGACGTGACCGCGCTGGACAAGGAGCAGACCCGGGCGCTGCGCGGGCCCCGGGCCGACCCGGCGGCGTACCTGATGGCCCGGCCCTACCTGCCCCGGTCGGTCTACATCGCCGTCGACGGGACCGCCGGGCACGGGCCGTACTGGCTGATCGGCACCCGCCGGCCGGAGGAACTGGCCGCCGCGATCGAGGCTGCGCGTCCCGCTGCGCGGGCGGGCGGCACTCCCGTGGGATGATCAGCACGCAGCAGCCGGCGCGCCACGCGGGACCACGGCGCGGCCCGGCGGGTATCAGGGAGGAATGCATGGCAGACAAGCGCGGGGACGGCGCCAGCAAGGCGCTGACCACGGTAGCGGCCCTGGGGGCAGCATTCGTTGCCCGCAAGGTGGCCACAGTGGCCTGGACCAAGGTCACCGGCCACGAGCCGCCGGCCGACCCCGAGGATCCCGCGGTGGGGATGGCCGAGGCGCTCGGCTGGGCCATCGCCATGGGCGTGGTCGTCGGCGCGGTCCGGGTGCTCGCCATCCGGGCGGCGACCAGCCGGGCCCGGCACAGCGCCGAGGGCCCGGCCCAGTAGCCGGGCCGCCCGGGCTGGCACGTTCGCGCTGGTCCCCGGCGTGATCCGGTGTTCCGGCGGGCCCTGCGCGGCGGCCAGCACGGCCGCCCGGGCCTGCCCTTCCCCGGGCCTGCCCCGATCGGGGCATCCAGGCGGTTAGCCGCCGATGTCCGGGCAGGTCCGGTGGCGTGCCAGACTCTGTGCCGTGTCTGCACCTGACCGCTCCCGCCTGTCCTTCAAGCTCAGTTACGCGCTGCGGAATCCTGGCCGGGTCCTCCCTTACGCACGGCGGCGCAGCCGGGACGCGCTGATCGGCATGAAAGCCTCCGATCACATCAGCTACTACCGGGCGGTCATGAAGGCCAATACCGCCCGCAACCCCGAGGCCGCCGTGGGCAGCATGACCCACGACTCGTGGCTCAAGGTGGGCCAGCTGCAGTACGACTACCTGCTCAAGGCCGGGCTGCAGCCGGGCGACCGGATGCTCGAGATCGGTTGCGGCGACCTGCGCGGGGGACGGCTGTTCATCGCCTATCTCAACCCCGGCAACTACTACGGGATCGACATCTCCCCGGACATCCTGCTGGCCGCGCAGGAGACCATCGCCCGGGACGACCTCCAGGCCAAGCTCCCCCATCTGGAGCTGGTCGATGACCTGAAGTTCCGGTTCCTGCCGCCGGAGCGGTTCACGGTGGTGCATGCGCACAGCGTGTTCAGCCACTCGCCGATCGAGGTGATCGACGAGTGCCTGGCCAACGTGGGCCGGATCATGAGGCCCGAGGGTGTCTTCGACTTCACGTTCTGCCGGACCGGGGGTGCCGAGCACCAGGTGCTGCGGGAGGACTTCTATTACCGGGCCGAGACCCTGCTCGCGCTGGCTGACGCCCGGGGACTCGACGCGGAACTGCTGGAGGACTGGGAGGATCTGCCGCACCCCCAGTCCAAGATCCGGGTGATGCGCCGGCCCGGCCGCCGCTACTGAACCGCTGGTTCCGGGCCGCTGCTGCCGGCCGCTGCTGCCGGGCGCTTCCTGCCGGGCCGCGGGCGGGGCGGGCGCCGGGGGGTGCGCGGCGCGACAAGACGATATATCTTGTTCGCGTGGACAGCTCATCGCCAGAAATTCCTTCCGCAACGAAAACCGTCCCGGGCGGGCCGGGTAGCGACACGGGCCCGGCCGTCCCGGCTCAGCATCCCGGCGGGAGCCCGGCCATCCGGGCGTCGGATCGCGAGCGGGATGCGGCGACCCACCGGCTCCAGGAGGCGTTCGCCGAAGGCCGCCTCGATGACGCCGAGTTCGACCAGCGGATGCGCGGCGCCCTGTCCGCCCGGACCCGGGCCGACCTGGACGGGCTGATGGCCGACCTGCCCGCGGCCAGCCCGGCGGTGAGCGGGCCGGCCGTGGCCGGCGCCGTCCCGGGCCGCGCGCCGGGACGGCTGGCGGTCGCCTTCAAGGGCTCGGTGCGCCGGTCCGGCCGCTGGCGGGTTCCCGACCGCTACACCGCCGTGGTGTACAAGGGCGGCGGGTGGCTGGACCTGCGGGCCGCCGAGCTGACCGGGCCGGTTACCACGCTGCTGGCGGTGGCCTACAAGTCGCGGATCACGATCCTGGTGCCCCCCGGGGTCCGGGTCGAGGCGGGCGGGTTCGGCGCCGACACGGACACTGACCCGGCGGCCGTGGTGCCCGCGGACGCGCCGGTCCTGCACGTGCGGGGCTTCACCTACAAGGGCACGGTCGAGGTCCGCAGCCGGCCGCCCGGGGACTGACCACCCCGGGACGGGCCGGCCGGTTACCCGGACGGCAGCGGCGCGGCAGGTTCCCCGACCACGGGCAGGCCCGCCTCGGCGGCGTGGCCGAAGTCGTCGTCGACGGCGGTCACCTCGCGCTGCGCCGCCTGCAGCAGGGACGCGGCCACCGCCGAGCGGTAACCGGCCTGGCAGTGCACCCACAGCTCACCGCCGGGGATCTCGCCCATCCGCCCGGCCAGCTCGTGCAGGGGAATGTGCACGGCCCCGTCCACGTGACCGGCCGCCCACTCCAGGTCCCGCCGGACATCGAGCACGGTCACCGGCCGCTCGCGCCGGGCCGCGGCCAGCGCGGTGAAGTCCGCGACCGGGAAGCTGGCCAGCGGCTCGCCTGCCGCCCAGTCCTCCGGCTTGCCGGTGGCGATGGCGGCGGGCCGGTCGATGCCGATCCGGGCCAGGTCCCGCTGGGCCGCGGCGACCTGACCGGCCGTCTCCCCGAGCAGCGTCACCGCAGTGCCGGCCGGGAGGAGCCAGCCGAGCTGGGCCGCAAGCGTGTCACCGAGTTCGAAGCCGAGCGAGCCGGCCAGGTGCCCGGCGGCGAAGACGCGCCGCGAGCGCAGGTCCACCAGCCACTCCCCGGCGGCCACCCGGCGGCGCAGCTCGGCAGGACCGGCCTGGTGGGGCAGGGACAGGTCCGGCGCGGCCGGGCCCGCGGCGTTGCCCGGTCCCATCCGGGCGTAGTACGCGGGATACGCGTCCAGGCCGGCCACCAGCTCCGTGACGTAGCGATCCTCGCTCAGGGTGAGGGCCGGGTTACGGGCCTTCTCCTGCCCGATGGTGGACGAGGCCGCGCCGGACGCCGGGCTGGCCGCGCAGAAGCTGCCGAACCCGTGCGTGGGCAGCACCGCCACCTGGTCGGGCAGTACGGCCGCCAGCCGGCCCGCCGACGCGTGCTGCGCCCGGGCCAGCTCCGCCGCGTGCTGCGTGCCGAGCAGGTCGGTGCGCCCGGTCGACCCGAACAGCAGCGAGCCGCCGGTAAACACCGCCACCGGGTTCCCGGCCGCATCGGCCAGCACGTAGGCGAGATGGGTGAAGGTGTGGCCCGGGGTAGCCAGCACCTGGACCCGGACCGAGGGCGCGATCTCCAGCTCGTCGCCGTCAGCCACCGGGTCCCGGTCGAAGGCGACCTGGTCGGCGGCGCTGACGTGGTACGCGGCGCCGGTCTCCCGCGCCAGCGCCAGGCCGCCGGTGAGGTAGTCGTTGTGCAGGTGGGTCTCGAACACGTGGGTGATCCGGACCCCCCGCTCCGAGGCCACGGCCAGCACGCGGTCGATGTCCCGCTGCGGGTCCACCACCAGCGCCACGGCGCCGTCGGTGGCCAGGTAACTGCGGTCTCCCAGGGATGGGGTCTCCACCTGGAGAATGTCGATCATGTCGCTCCTGTGCTCGTCAGGGCCGCCCGGCTAGCTCCGCCCCCGCCGCCTGGGCCGCATCCCGGCGCGCCACTTCGGCCCGGACCAGCGGGATCAGCTCCCGGCCGTAATCGGTGGCGTCCTCAAGCGGGTCGTACCCCCGAATGAGCAGTGTGCTCACCCCGATGTCCACATAATCGAGCAGCGCCTGGGCGACGGTGTCCGGCGTGCCGACCAGCGCGGTGGAGTTCCCGCCCGCCCCGCTGGCCCGGGCGGTGGCTGTCCACAGCGCCCGGTCGTGCAGGTCGCCACGGGCCGCGGCCGCCAGCAGCCGCTGCGAGCCGGTGTTCTCCGGCTGCCCGTTCGCGCCGGGCCAGCCCCGGTACCGGGCCGCCGGGGACCCGGGGTTCTCGATGGCTTCCAGGATGCGGTGCGCCCGTTCCCAGGCGAGTTCCTCGGTGGGCCCCAGGATCGGCCGGAACGACACGCTGATCCCGGGTGCAGGCCGGCTGGCGGCGGTGGCCGCGGCCCGGACCGAGGCGATCTGCTCGGCGGTTTCCCTGAGCGGCTCGCCCCACAGGGCGAACGTGTCCGCGTGCTTCCCGCCGACCCGGTAGGCGGCGGCGGAGGAACCGCCGAAAAACAGCGGGATCCCGGCCGGCCGGGCCGGGGGCACGCCGGGCCGGTAGTCCTCGAAGCGGTAGAAGCGGCCGTCGAAGCTGACCGGGCCGGCCGCGGCCCAGGACTGCCGGAGGATCTCCAGGTACTCGTCGGTGCGCGCGTACCGCTCGTCCTTGGCCAGGTAGTCCCCGTCGCGGCGCTGCTCCGCGTCGTTCCCGCCGGTGATCACGTGCACGGCGACCCGGCCGCCGGAGAACTGGTCCAGGGTGGCGAACTGCCGGGCCGCCAGGGTGGGGAACACGAACCCGGGCCGGTGCGCGATGAGCAGGCCGAGCCGCTGCGTGTGCGCGGCGACGTGGGCCGCCACCTGGGTGCCCTCCGGCCAGGATGAGCCGTAGCCGATGAGGACGCGGTCGAAGCCCGCGTCCTCGTGGGCCTGGGCGTGCCGGCGGGTGAAGTCCGGATCGAGCAGCGGCGTGGTCTGCGGCCGTGACTCTGACCCGTCGTTGGTGTGGATCATCCCGATGAATTCGACCGGCATTAATGCGCTCCTGGGGTGTTAGTGGTGTCAGCTCGGAACGGCCAGCGCGGCCCGGCCGGCCGCGCTGAGGATGGAGTCGTCCTGCGGGGTGTGGACCCGGGAGCACAGCACGTCCCTGTAGTGCCTCTCGAGTGGGTTTTTCCTGGTCAGGGCGTTGTTTCCGACGAGCGCCACCGCCTGCTCGACCGCGCCGATCGCGGCCCGGGTCGCGATGAGCTTGGCGATGGCGGGATGCCCGGCGACGGTCTCGTCCCCTGCGTCCACCCGCAGCGCCAGGCCGTTGACCAGGTCGCCGGCGCCGGTCAGGGCGGCCTCGATCTCACCCACCGCGGTCTCGAACCGCGGCAGCGTGGCCAGCGGCCGGCCGAGTGCGCTGGGGGTCCGCTCCCCCAGGAAGCCGACGAGCCAGTCGCGGGCCGCCGCGGCCACGCCCAGGTAGAGCGCGGCCAGCCCGAGCGAGTTCCAGGCCAGGAACGCGGGGTCGGCCTGGCACGGGGATCGCGGGATCATGCAGCCCGGCCGTGGCGCCGGGCGGCACCGGCGTGCCCGTGAAGATCACGTCGTCGCTGCGGCTGGCCCGCAGGCCCAGGTGATCCCAGGTGCGCTCGATGCTGATGCCCGGGGAGTCTGCCCGCACCAGGAAGCTGCCGACCCGGACCGGGTCCTCGTCCGTGCGGGCCCAGACCACCATCCAGCGCAGCCCGGCCGCCCCGGTGCAGAAGATTTTCCGGCCGCTCAGCAGCCACGTGCCGGAGTGCCAGCGGGCCACGGTGGCCGGCAGGCCGCCACGGGCCGGGGTGCCCAGATCCGGCTCCACCCGCAGCGCGTTGATCAGCACCGGGCCGGCTGCGGATTCGTCCAGGACCTCCTGGTAGATCCGGCGCGGCCAGGTCTGGGCGCTGGCCTGCATCGCATGGGTGAACAGCGTCATGGCCGTGATCAGCGCCACCGACGGGTCGCCGCGGCCCAGGGCCCCCAGGATGCGCACGGTGGTGGCCAGCCCGGCGCCCGGGCCGCCGTGACACCCGGCGACGGTGGCGGTGAGCAGCCCGGCGTCGTGCGCCCGGCTGATACCGGCGGCCGGGAACGAGCCGTCCCGGTCGTGCTCCGCGGCCCGGCTGGCCAGGGCGGCGGTGACCTCCGGGAGGGCGTCCAGCCGCGCCGGGCGCAGCCGGCCCAGCGGCGGCTGCCAGGTCATGCTGGCCAGCGTGGTCATGCCGACAGGGCGCTCTCGGCCCCGCCGGGCGCCCCCACCGGGGTGCGGGCCGCTTCCTCGCGCAGCAGCGGGACCAGCTCCCGGCCCCAGTCGACCACGTCGTCCAGCGGGTCGAACCCCCGGATCAGCACGGTGTCCACGCCCACCCGGCGGTAAGCCATCAGCGCCCCGGCGACCTGGCGCGCGGTGCCGACCAGCGCGGTGGAGTTACCGCCCGGCCCGGTCAGCCGGGTCACCCCGTACCAGAGCCGCTCGTCGTACACCTCACGCTCGGCCGCCTGCTGCTGGAGCCGCTCCGAGCCGACCGAGGAGGATTCGCGGAAGCCGAACAGGCGGCGCGCGGGCCCCGGGGTTTCCGGGACCTGGACGCCCTGCACCTGTGTTCCCTGGCCCGCGGGGCCGCGGGCCTTTCCGCTACCCGCCCCCGCCACCCGCTGCTCGGTGGCCGCGCGGATCTCCTCGGCGCGCTGCCACGCCGCTTCCTCGGTCTGGCCCACGATCGGCCGGACCGACAGGCTGAACCGGACCGTCCGGCCATGTCGGCCCGCTTCCGCGCGGATCCCGGCGATCCGCTCGGCGATCTGGGCGACCGGCTCGCCCCAGAGCATGTACACGTCCGCGTGCTGGGCGCCCACGCTGATGGCGGCCGGTGACGCTCCGCCGAAGTACAGCGGGATGGCCTCCGCCGGCTTCACGTAGCTGTAGGCGCCGCGGACGCGGTAGAACTCGCCGTCGTGGTCGAACGGCTCGGTGGCGGTGAGCTCGCGGCGCAGCAGCCCCATGAACTCGGCGGTGCGCGCGTACCGGCGGTCATGATCGGCGAAGTCGCCGTCGCGCTTCTGGTCCAGCTCGTCGCCGCCGGTGATGTGGTGGATGGCCACCCGGCCACCCCCGGTCAGCTGATCCAGCGTGGCCAGCTTCCGGGCCACCAGGGTCGGGGCCACGAAGCCCGGCCGGTGGGCGATCAGCACCTTGAGCCGGGTGGTGGCGTTCAGCACGTGCGCCGCGACCGCGAACCCGTCGGGGCCGGTGGCGTGGTAGCCGATCAGGACCCGGTCGAACCCGGCCGCCTCATGGGCCTGGGCGAAGCGGGCCAGGTAGCCGGGATCGACCGGCGGCCCGTCGAAGGACCCCCGGGATTCGGAGACTTCCTTCGTGCCCACCATGCCGATGATTTCCGTGGTCAAGAGTCAGATCCTTTCAGCGGGCGCTCACGAGCGGGACGGGGCCGGCCTGCTCGCGGACCAGCCGGACGAGGGTGCCGTAGTCCCGCGCATCACGAGTGCGCGACCAGCACCCGGTCGAAGCCGGCTTCCTCGTGGGCCCGGGCCAGTTCTTCCAGGTAGCCGGGCTGGACCGGGTCGCTGCGTTCCGCGGCGATCTCGGTCTCGCTGTGCGGTGCGGTGGCGGCGATGCCGATGAACTCGATGGTCATCGTCCCTCCCGGGGCGTGGCGGGGCAGCCCGGGAGGGCGGCAGCGGAGCGAGGGGGCATGCCTCGGATGCAAGCACACGGGCGCCGCTATGTCAATAACTCCTATCGATTTTGTAGGGATTAGGCAGGCGGCGGGCCGGTCCCGGCTCCGGGCCGGGACCGGGCTACCCCTGGGCCGGGCCCGCGTCCCCGGCCCGGTCCACCGGCGACCAGAGGCTGTCCAGGTTGACCACGATGCCCTCCTGGCTGCTCCGGGCGATGACCACGACCGCCTCCTCGCTGCCCGGGTTCTCCTCCCGGTGCGGCACGTACGGCGGCACGAAGATGTAGTCCCCGGGCCCGGCCTCGAGCCTGACCTCACGCTCGCCGTCGGCGAACACGAACGCCGGGTGCCCGGACACCACGTAGATCGCGGTCTCCGCGTACCCGTGATGATGGTCACCGGACCTGGTCACCGGGGCCACGTGGGTCTGGCCCATCCAGAGCTTGGACGAGCCGCACGTCTTGCCGGAGATGGCCTCCAGCCGGGTCATGCCGGTGGTCTGGCCGGTATCGCCGCGCAGGTCACTGCCGCGGATGTGCACGAGCGACGCGTGCCACAGGTCGTCAGTCATGGGGACTCCCGGGGGTCGTTACCGCGGGCCTGGATCGGCCTGCCGGTGGGAAGGGCCAGTGTAGACAGCCCGCGGCCGCAGGGGCGTGCTCGCGGTGTACTCCTCCAGCGCGTGCGCCAGCCAGCCCGCCGTCCGGGCCACCGCGAAGATGACCTCGCCCGCCCCCCGGATCATCCCCGCGCAGGTGGCCAGGACGGCCAGGGCGAAGTCGATGTTCGGCTCCGGCAGGGCCCGGCGGTGCATCTCGGCCAGCACGGCGTCCACCACGGCCAGCCGGGGTGACGCCGGGACCGCGCTGCGGACCATGGCCAGCAGGAGCCCGGCCCGCGGGTCGCCGTCGCGGTACACGAAGTGGCCGAACCCGGGAACCCGCTCACCGCGGCGGAGCAGCCCTCCCACCACCCGGGGCACGGCCGCCGCGTCCTGTGCCGCGGCCAGCATGGTCTCCGCACCCAGCGAGGCGCCCCCGTGCAGGGCTCCGCCGACCGCGCCGAGCCCGGTGGCCACCACGGCGTACGGGTCGGCCCGGACCGACGCGGCGACCCGGGCGGCCAGCGTGGACGCGGCCAGCTCGTGGTCGGCGAGCAGGACGAGCGCGGCCCGCAGCGCGTCCAGCAGGCCAGGCTGCCGGCTCATCCGGGCAGAGCCGGGGCCAGAGCCGGGCCGCGATCGTGCCGTCCGCCAGGCGCTCCCCCGGGCGCTCCCCCGGGCCCGCGAACGGCAGGCACTCCACCAGGCCCGCGATGATGGCCCGGCCCGCGGCGGCCACCGCCGGCGGGTCGAACTGGAGCCGGAGCGGGTCCGCCGCGGCCAGCGCCGGGACGATCACCTGCAGCCGTTCCAGCGGGAAGGTGCCTGCCGGGAGCGCGGCCTGCGCGGCCGTGCCCGCCGCCACCGCGGCAGGCGTCGCCCGCCACCTGCCCGTGCCGGCCTGGGAGAACGAGCCGGCCTGGGAGAACGAGCCGGCCTGGGAGAACGAGCCGGCCTCGGGGGCCGGGCGCGCCCCGGGTGACGGGACCGGCTGCCCGGACCACAGCAGCTCGCAGACGTCCTCGAAGTCCCAGCCGCGGGCCAGGTCGAGGGCGTCCAGCCCGCGGAACCGGAGCTGGTCCCCGGCGATCTCGGTCACGCCCGACTCGATCACCAGCCCGGCCAGGCCCGGCGGGCGCCGCGGCCGGCCGCGGCGGGCCAGCTCCTCGACCTCCCCGGCATCGAACAGGCTGCCCGTGCCGCCGCGGCGCCCGGGCCGGGCGGCGGCCCGGCCGGGTCGGACGGCACTGCCGCGGCCCGTGCCACCGCCGGCCGCGGCATCCGCATCCTGGGCGTGACCGCCATCGCCGCCACGGGCACCTGCGGCATCACCGGCCCGGCCCGCCCGGCGCCGGGTGAGCACGCCCCGGCTGACGTACGAGTAGAGCGTGGCCTGCTTGATCCCGAGGCGGCTGGCCGCCTCGGCCGCGCTGATCCACTCCGGCTCGGCCATCCGCCGCCTCCCCGCATTGCCCTCCGGTCCGGGCTGGCCGGAGTCCGGGCCCGGGCCGGGCCGGCCAGCGGATCCCGTTTAAGAGCTAAGGTAGTTGATTTTAATCAATGTTGATGCCACTCGATAGAAATGCGAATGTGTTCAACTCACGGGCCCGCGCCGCGGGCCACCGAGCCGACCGCACCCGCGCAGCCCCCGGGAGGACCGATGCCCGCGATCCACTTCCTTGACGTGACCAACCGCGACGGCGTCCAGACCGCGCGCACCGGCCTGTCCAAGTTCGGCAAGATCATGGTCAACTTCTACCTGGGCCAGCTCGGCGTGGCCCAGTCCGAGCTGGGCTTCCCGTTCCTGTTCCACGAGGCGCCCTACATCCGGGCCAGCGTGGCGCTGGCCGGCGCGGGCGCCTTCGGCGGGCTGCGGCTGTCCGGCTGGTGCCGCGCGGTACCTGGCGATGTGGAGGCGGCCATCCCGCTCGGGCTGCGCCACTACAACCTGTCCATCTCCACCTCGGACCAGATGATCGCGCACAAGTTCCGCGGCCGGCTGGACCGCGATTCGGTGATCTCGGAGATGGTGGCGGCGGTCCGGGCCGCCCGGGACGGCGGCGCGCAGACCATCGGCGTGAACGCCGAGGACGGGTCGCGGACCGACGACGGGTTCCTGCTGGAGTTCGCGACCGCGGCCCGGGAGGCCGGGGCGGACCGGGTCCGCTACTGCGACACGATCGGCGGGGACACGCCGGACCGGATCCGCGAGCGCTTCGCCAAGCTCGCCGCCGCGATCCGCATCCCCGTCGAGACCCACTGCCACAACGACCTGGGCATGGCCGTGGCCAACTCGGTTTCCGGCGCCCTCGGCGATCTTGACGCGGGCCAGGACGCCTGGGTCAACACCTGCATCAACGGCATCGGCGAGCGGGCCGGCAACGCCGACCTGCTGTCCTGCATCCTGGCGTTCAGCCATGGCTTCGGGGTGGCGGGGAAGGCCCGGATCGGCGACCAGCTCGACCTGTCCTGGGCCCGGCGGTTCGGCTTGTGGGCGAGCTACGCGTTCGGCCAGCCGCTCCCCCAGAACCAGCCGGGCGTGGGCCGCAACGCGTTCGCGCACGAGTCGGGCATCCACGCCGACGGCGCGCTCAAGGACCGCCAGAACTACGAGCTGTACGACGACGCCACGCTGGGCCCGTTCCCGGGCGACTGGTTCACCCGGGCCGGCCGGGTGGTGCTGACCGGCGAGTACGGCGGGAAAGCCGGCTTCCGGCACGTGATGGAGGGGCTCGGCATCGAGATCCCCGGCGACGGACGAGGACCTGGTGTTCTCGCTGGTCCAGCTGTGCGCGTCGGCCAGCGGCAAGCCGCTGGCCGACGACGAGCTCCGCCTCATCGGCGGCTATCCGCATCAGCTCGCGCTGCTGTTCCCGGGCATGCTGAGCTGAGCGGTACGCCGCTCAGCGCCCATGAGCGGGGCGCCCGCCGCCGGCGGGGTCAGCCGCCGATCTGGCGCCGCCGGCGGATCTCCTTCAGCCGCCGGCGCTGGGACGGGTCCAGCATCAGGTACATGCCCGTCGGGATGCCGATCGCCAGGACGATGACACCGATCGCGAGCCATGGGCTGACAAAGAACAGGATGAGGCCGAGGATGATCCCGGCGATGGCGAACTTCATCCGACCTGACAACTTCTGCCTCCTCAGGCGGCGAGGATGCGGTCCCTGGCCGGGCCGTGACCGGTCCAGCCGTGCCACATCCGCGCCTGCTAAGTGAAACGCCCGCCGGCCGCCACGTAGTTCCGCGCCCGCCGGTTCTGCGCAGGTTTCCAGGCTGCGATCAGCAATGCCGCCTCCCGGGTCCGCGGGCCGCCTCACGCGGGCCGGGTTCGCGGGTGCGGCCCGGGCCGGCCAGGATATCCGCAGCGACCAGGAGGTTCTCATGACCATATCGCTATCGCTGCCAGTCGATCCTGACGCTAACGAGTTGCTGGCGCGCAACCCGCTGGCGCTGCTGATCGGCATGCTGCTGGACCAGCAGGTACCGCTGGAGAAGGCCTTCAGCGGGCCCCGGGACCTGGTGCGGCGGCTCGGCCATGAGCCCACCGCGCAGGAGCTTGCGGACTACGACCCGGACGCGCTGGCCGCCGTGTTCAGCGAGAGGCCGGCCCTGCACCGCTATCCGCGGGCCATGGCGGCGCGGACCCAGGACCTGGCCCGGCTGATCGTGGACCGCTACGACGGCGACCCCGCCCGGGTGTGGGCCAGCGCGGGCACCGGCCAGGAGCTCGTCCGCCGGATCGCCGGGCTGCCCGGGTTCGGGCCGGCCAAGGCGCAGATCTTCGCCGCCCTGCTCGGCAAGCAGCTGGGGGTCCGGCCACCTGGCTGGCAGGAGGCTGCCGGCCCGTTCGGCCAGGAAGGCTCCCGGGTCTCGGTGGCCGACATCACCGACCAGGAGTCCCTCGCTGAGGTCCGCGCCTACAAGCAGCAGCTCAAGGCCGCCGCCAAGGCCGCCGGCCAGGCTGCCGGCTGACCCGGCTGCGCTAGAGTCCCCCCGTGACGCAACCAGGTGAGGCGCTGGCCGGGACCGCGCAGGTGTTCGTCCTGCACGAGGGGTATGCCGTGGAGGAAGACGGCGCGGACCGGGTGGGCAGCACGGTCACGCTGATCATCGACGGCAGCCGGGTGATCGTGGTCGATCCCGGCATGGTGTCCGGCCGGGACGCCCTGCTCGGGGCGCTGGCGGCCAGGGGGCCCGGCCCGGGCGAGGTGACCGACGTGGTGTTCAGCCACCATCACCCCGATCACACCATCAACGCGGCCCTGTTCCCCGCGGCGGTCATCCACGACCACTGGGCCAGCTACGACGGCGACCGCTGGATCAGCCGCGAGCCCGGGGACTTCGCGCTGACCCCGTCGGTGCGGCTGATCGCCACCCCGGGGCACACCGCCGAGGACATCACGACGCTCGCGGCCACCCCCGACGACGTGCACGCGTGCACGCACGCCTGGTGGGGCCCGGCGGGGCCGGCCGTGGACCCGCTCGGCACCGACCCGGCCGCGCTGCACCAGAGCCGGGCCCGGATCCTGGCGGTGGCCACGGTGATCATCCCCGGCCACGGCCCGGCCTTCCGCCCCGCGCCGGCCACCCCCCGCTGACTCTCGGGTCAGGCCGCGCCTTTCATGATCCTGTGCGGTTAATGCGCTATATCAGCACTAACCGCACAGGATCATGAAGCCGCCGGGGCCGCCGGGGCCGCCGGGGCCGCCGGGGCCGCCGGGGCCGCCGGCGGGCCGCTGCCGCACCCGGCGGCGGGCGGCGTCAAACGGCGTCGCCTTTGAGGGAGAACGCGGCCAGGCGGCGGATGGCCAGCGCCAGCGCGGCCACGGTGACCAGCGCGCCCATGACCACGGCGGTGGCCACCCCCAGGTGCGCGTCGAGGTTGGCGTCGCGGGCGACCGAGTTCGCGATCCCCAGCGAGTACTGCTCGACCGACAGCACCCGGACCCCGCTGACCACGTTGCCCAGCAGCGATTCCCAGACCAGCAGGTACAGCAGGCCCACGGCGATGGCCCGGGTGGTGAGCACGGAGATCATCACGAACACCGCGTTGTAGATGACCGAGCCGGCCAGCGCCCCGGCGAGCAGCCCGATCGCCAGCCTGGTCACGCCGCCGGTGGCGATCAGCCCGGCCAGGAACACCGGCACCGCCGCGAACGCCATGGTCAGCCCGGTGGCCACCGCGAACTTGCTGAGGATCACGGTGGACCGGGGCACGGGGGTGGCCAGCAGGTGGACGATGCTGCCGTCGTCGATCTCCGCGCCCAGCACGCTGGTCCCGATGATCAGCGCGGTGAGCGGCAGCACCACGGCCAGCCCGAAGCCGCCCAGGATCTGGCTCGGCCAGTCGGGCTGGGCCGGGCCCGCCGCCTTCAGCAGCGCGGTGACCAGCACCAGGATCAGCGGCGGGAGCGCGAACAGCAGCGCCCGCCTGCGGCCCAGCGTGGCGCGCAGGGTGATCGAGGCCACGGTCCTGGCCTGTACCGGGAACATCTCAGGCCTCCACCAGGTAGGCGAACACGCTTTCCAGTGACTCGTCCTCGGGCAGCAGCTCACGGAGCTGGATGCCATGCTCGCGGGTGAGCCCGGCGATCTCCCGGCTGAACGCGCCGTAGTCCGAGGCCTTCACCTGCAGCCCGCGGCCGCTCATCTCCACCCCCCGCACCGACGGGCGGCCGATCAGCGCCGCGCCCAGCCGCCGGTCGTCGGAGGTGCGCACCAGGAACACGTGCGGCCGGCTGGTCATCAGCCGGCGGATGGCGCGGAAGTCCCCGGACGCGGCCAGCCGGCCCGCCACGATGACCTGGATGGTGCCGGACAGCCGCTCCACTTCCTCCAGGATGTGCGAGCTGAACAAGATCGTGCGGCCCTCGTCGCCGAGGGTCTCCAGCAGGTCCATCATGTGCAGCCGCTGCCGCGGGTCCATCCCGTTGAACGGCTCGTCGAGCAGCAGGATCTCCGGGTCATGCACCAGTGCCGCCGCGACCTTGATCCGCTGCCGCATGCCCTTGGAATACGTCGAGATCTTCCTGTCCTGCGCCCCCGCCATCTCCACGATCGCGATGACGCGCTGCGCGGAGCGGTCCGGGTCGGGCAGCTTGTGCAGCCGGGCGGTGGCCCGGACGAACTCCAGCCCGGTCAGGAACGGGTAGACGGCGGGACGCTCGGGCACCAGGCCGAGGGTCTGGTAGATGCCCGGGTTGCGCCAGGCCGGGGCCCCGCCGACGGTGAGCTCGCCGCGGGACGGCTCCAGGAACCCGGAGATCAGGTGCAGCAGCGTGGACTTCCCGGCGCCGTTCGGGCCGAGCAGCCCGGTGACGCCCGGGCCGATGGTCATCGTGATGTCGTTGATCGCGACCACGTTGCCGTACCAGCGGGTCACGTGGGACAGCTCGATTGTGCTCACTGGAGCACCCCCGCCTTCCGGTAGCGGGCGGCCAGCCCGCCCGTCGCGGCCGCCAGCAGCAGCACGAACATGACGCCGTACAGCGGCCCGTAGCCGGCGGCGGCGGGACCGGCCCGGGCGACGTGCCGCCGAGCCACTCCCGCAGCCCGTCCAGCACGGTGAACGGGCTGACCAGGCCGGATAGCCGCGCCCCCGCGTCGGCTACCCCGGCTCCGCCGGTGACCGGGCCGCGCCCGGTCGCGACCCCGCGCAGCAGCCCGGCCAGGGCCCAGCTAAGGAAGAAGCAGATCGCGATGCTGCCGGTCGCATACGCGCGGCGCCCGCTGAGCGAGGCCAGCGCGAGCCCGATCGAGGCGAGCAGCACGGCCCAGGCCAGCCCGACGAGCAGGCCGGGGATCAGCGCCCGGGTCTGGGCCCAGATCGCCGCCCCGCCTCCGCCCTGGCTGATCTCGCCCAGGTAGAGCAGCAGCAGCGGGATCTCCAGCAGGGCCAGGCAGGCCAGGATGAACGCGCCCAGCTTGGCCGCCGGGTAGTCGAGCCGGCGCAGCGGCCGCGAGAAGTACAGCGGCAGCACGTGGCTGCGCAGGTCCCGGGACACCAGCTCGGGGGCCTGGGCCGCGACGAAAACGATCATCACGAGCACCCGGAGCTGGAACACGTAGGTGTCGTAGTAGACAACCTGGGCACCGCCCCGGGCTACCCCGATCGTGTTGATCACCGCGGGCAGGCACATGATCCCGAAGGCGATGACCGGGATGATCTTGGCTTTGGCGCCCCGGCCGATGCCGAACGCGGACCGCAGGCTGTGCCAGCCGAGCGCCCGGATGATGCCGGCCCGGCCCAGCCGCGGCCCCTCGTAGTGCCGGTAGCCGATGTCGTGGATGACCCCGGCCCGGGCCGGGGGCTCCCCGCTGTGCGTGGTCACGATGCTCCTTCCCCGCCGCTGCGGCCGGCACCGTCGCGGAACAGTTCCTCGACGTGCCGCCTGCGCTGCTCCAGCCGGTTCAGCGGCAGGCCCAGGTCGGCCACGGCGTCCCGGACCAGGTCGTAGGTGTCGCCGGAGGCGATCTGGACCAGCAGCGCCCGCTCGTCGCGCTGGGGCTGCCAGCCCCCGGGCGGCCAGTTCCGTTTCCAGCAGCGCCGTGCCCTCGTCGACCTCGACCATGCAGTACCTGGCTGGCCTGGGTGAAACTGGTCATCGTGTCGGCGCGGAGCAGCCGCCCGCTGTCGATCACCACCAGGTGGTCGCAGATCTGCTCGATCTCGCCGAGCAGGTGGGAGGAGACGAGGATCGAGATGCCGAACTCGGTCCCGATCCGGCTGACCAGGTCCAGCATCGCGGACCGGCCCGCGGGGTCCAGGCCGATGGTGGGCTCGTCGAGCAGCAGCAGCCGCGGGTCGGCGACCAGCGCCTGGGCCAGCTTGACCCGCTGCTTCATGCCGGTCGAGTAGGTGCCGATCTGCCGGTACCGCTCCTCGTACAGGCCGACGTGCCGGAGCGACTCGGCGGCCCGCTCCTTGGCCGCGGTCGGCGGCAGCCCGGACATCCGGCCCAGGTGGGTGACGAACTCGGTCGCGGCGACGTCCGGCGGCAGGCAGTCGTGCTCGGGCATGTACCCGCAGCGCGCCCGGATCCGTTCCCCGTCGCGCGCGCAGTCCAGGCCGAGCACGGCCGCCTGCCCGCCGGCCGGGGTGAGCAGCCCGAGCAGGATCTTGATCAGGGTGGACTTGCCCGCGCCGTTCGCCCCGACCAGCCCGGTGATCCCGGGCCCGACCCGCAGGGACAGCTGGTCCAGGGCCGTCACCGCGCCCGGGTACCGCATGGTGAGGGCCGAGGTTTCTACCACCGCCGCAACGAAACCCGGCCCGGGGCCGGTCCCGCCGGGCCGGGACCTGGTCTGCAGGGGCCCAGGCTGAGGCGGCCCAGGCTGCGGCGGCCCAGCCCCCCGATGCTCAGGTCCCAAAGGCACTGGCGCGGTCACGTGTCTCGCGCTCCCCTCGTCGGGTCGTGGTGGTTCCCAGCCTGGCGGCTGGCCGGGTCCGCGTCATCATCCCGGGGAATGGCTTCCGCCGTCAGGCCCCGGCCTGACCAGGCCCCAACCGTCTCCCGGGTCAGCCCGGCAGCCTACGACCGCGGGCGGACGCCCCGAGGCGGCCTGCGGCGTTACCGTTAGCAGGTGAGCGGAACAACCGGACCACCGCGAGGCGCGCGGCTGAGGCGGCGGTTCTGGATAGCGCTGGACTACGCCACCGCGGTCGTCTGCGGCGTGGTGGTCTTCGCCTCCCTCTTCCACGCCACCGTTGGCAGCCGGTCCCTGCTCGGGGTGCTGTCCCCGCGGGAGGCCCCGCTGGCCGCCGTGCTGGCGGTCGCCCTGGCCGTCCCGGTCGCCATCCGGCGCCGGGCCCCGGTCCGGGCCCTGGTCATCGTGCTGGCCGCCTGCGTGGCGACCCTGGCCGTCGGCGCCGAGATCACCCGTGGCCCGTTCCTCCCGTTGGCGCTGGTGCTGTTCCTGGTCGCGGCTACCTGCCGCCGGGGTATCGCGCTGGCCGGCCTCGGCGCCGCGCTGACCCTGCTGGTCGTGCAGGGCGTGGTGCTGGACTTCGACGGGCAGGGTCCCGGCGACGCGACCGCCATCGCCCTGGTGCTGACCATCTCCTGGATGGTCGGGTACCTGGTGCAGCAGCGGCGGACCCACATGGCGGCCGTCCGGGACCGGGCGGCCAGCGACGCGGTGACCCGGGAGCGGCTGCGGATCGCCCGGGAACTGCACGACGTGGTGGCGCACAGCATGACGGTGGTCACCGTGCAGGCCGGCTTCGGCGAGTACGTGTTCGACAGCCAGCCCGCCGAGGCCCGGGCCGCGCTGGGCGCGATCCAGGCGGTCAGCCGGGAGGCGCTGGGCGAGATGCAGCGGATGCTGTGCGTGCTGCGCCAGACGGACGGGGACATCGCGGCGGCCGACGCGGAACTGGCCCAGGACCCGGCGGTTACCGGGCCGGCCCGGCGGGGGGCGCGGGGCCGGACGGCCGGGGCGGGCTCCGGCGGGACGGGCTCCGGCGGACGGGCTCCGGCGGGACCGCCACGCGGGGCCGGCGGCCCTGGCCAGGGCCGGGACCGACGGCCCTGCGGCGGACAGCCCCGCAGCAGCCGGGTCCGCGGCCGACCGGTCCGCAGCAGCCGGCTCGCGGCCGACCGGTCCGCCGCGGCCGCGGACCGGCTCCGGGCCGCGCGGTTCCGGCCCAGCGCGCCGCTGGCACCCGCGCCCGGGCTGGCCAACCTGGACCGGCTGGTGGAACGGACCGCCGGCGCCGGGGTCACGGTGACCGTCGAGCGGAACGGCGCGCCGCGCAGCCTGCCCGCCAGCCTCGACCTGTCCGCGTACCGCATCGTGCAGGAGGCGCTGACCAACGTGGTCAAGCACTCCGGTGCGGACCGCTGCCACGTCGTGCTCTGGTACGGCCCGGCAGCCTGCTCGTCGAGGTCACCGACCCCGGGCCGGGCGTGCCGTCCGAGGTGGGCGCGCCGGCCAGGGCCGGGGTCCCGGTCGGCGCGGGCGCGGCGCCGGCGCCCGGCTGCCCGCGCGCATGGGCAGCCCGGAACGCGCCGGGCACGGCATCATCGGCATGCGGGAGCGGGTCAGCCTGTGCGGCGGCGACCTGCACGCGCTGCCGCGGCCGGACGGCGGATTCGTGGTGCGGGCCCGGCTGCCGCTCCCCTCGGGATGGTCATGACCCTGCGCGTGCTGGTCGCCGACGACCAGGGCCTGGTCCGGGCGGGTTTCCGCGGCATCGTCGCGGCCACGCCCGGGTTCAGCGTGGTCGGCGAGGCCGGCACCGGCAGCGAGGCGGTCGAGCAGGCCCGGCGGCACCGCCCCGACGTCGTGCTGATGGACGTCCGGATGCCGGTCATGGACGGCATCGAGGCCACCCGCCAGATCACCCGGTCGGCCGCCACGAGCGAGGTACGGGTGCTCATCCTGACCACGTTCGACCTGGACGAGTACGTGTTCGCCGCGCTGCGCGCCGGGGCCAGCGGGTTCCTGCTCAAGAGCATCTCACCCGGCGAGCTCCTCAACGCGATCCAGGTGGTCGCGGCGGGCGACGCGCTGCTGGCGCCGAGCGTGACCCGCCGGCTGGTCGAGGAGTTCGCCCGCACGCCGCCGCTCACCCCGGCCGTACCCGCTGGCGGCGACGCCCTCGGCGTGATCACCGCCCGGGAACGCGAGGTGCTGGCCCTGGTGGCCGGCGGCCTGTCGAACACGGAGATCGCCAAGCGCCTGGACATCACCCCGGCCACCACGAAGACGCACGTGGGCCACCTGCTCACCAAGCTCGGCGCGCGCGATCGCGTGCACCTGGTCATACTGGCCTACCAGGCGGGCCTGGCCACCCCCGCGTAGGAGACCATGACCGGCAGGCAGACAGCAGTCCCGGCGCGCGAGCCTGCCCCAGCGCGCAGCGGGGCGGGCGACTCCCCTCCCGGCACGGCACGTCAGCCTGCCCTGGGTGGTGAGCTGCACGGGCCGCCTGGCCCGGCTGCTGCTGACCGCGCTGCTGATCGCCGCCGTCCTGGTCGGCCTGCGGGGCGGCTTCACGCTGCACGGCTGGCGCGGCCCGTACCGGCGGGACGCGATCGCGATCGGGATCGCCCTGGAGGCCGTCCTGGCCGCCCTGCTCATCACGCTGCTGATCCGCGGCCGCCACCCCAGCGACGACTTCCGGGTCCAGCGGCTGCGCGGCGTGCTGCGCTCCGCGCTGATCGCCGCGCTGCTCGTCCTCCCGACGATCCTGCTGCTGGCCAAGCCGCTGCACGGCCATCCGCTGCCGTCCCCGCGGCCGCAGCCCAACCCAACGACGAGCGCGACGCCCGCGGTGACCCGCGCCACCCGCCCGGGCTCCGCGTTCCAGCTGCCACTCACCGGCATCTTCTATGCGCTGCTCGTCCTGGCCCTCATCGCCGGGATCGTAGTCTGCGTCGTGCTGCTGCGGCGGCGCCCGCCCGGTCTTGATGCCGAGCCTCCCGAAGCATCGGTGGCCGAGGGCCAGCGCGGCGATCTGCGGGAGGCGGTGAGCTCCGGGCCGGCGCGCGCTGGCCGACCTGGACGACACCCGGGCCGCGATCATCGCCTGCTACGTGGCCATGGAGCGCAGCCTGGCCGCGGCCGGGGCGGACCAGGAGGCCGCGGATACGCCGGATGAGTTCCTGGGCCGGGCGGTGGCGGCGGGACTGGTCCGCGGCAGGGCGGCCGGGGTGCTGGCCCGGCTGTTCTACGAGGCCCGCTTCTCCGCGCACGAGCTGACTCCGGCGAAGCGCGACGCCGCCCAGGAGGCACTGGAACAGCTCGCGGCCGACCTGGGGAGTTCATCATGACCGCCCCGGGTGCCCCCGGTCCGGCTGGCGCCAGCCCCGGCTCCGGGACCATCTGGCGGGCGGTAATGCCCGAGATCATCATCGCCGCCGTCGCGGTGGCCGCGACGGCGGCGGCCGGCTACGCCGTGGCCGGCCGCGGCGCATTCACCGTGGTCGCGGTCGGGGCCGGGGTGATCAGCCTGGTCGTGCTGCGCAGCCTGATCCGGCCGCTGTCGCTGGCGTCCTCACCCGAGGACGCCAGCGGTCCCGACCCGGCCGTGCCCGCGCCGGTGCTGTCGACGTTCTCCCGGCAGTGGCGGCGGCGGTCCCGGCTGGCCGACGCCCAGGCCTCCATGACGGCCTACGAAGCCGGCCTGCGCGGGCAGATGGAGAATCTGCTGGCCTCGCGGCTGGCCGAGCGGCACGGGATCAGCCTCTACGACGACCCGGCCGCCGCGCGCCGCGCGTTCGCCGGGGAGAGTGCCAGCTACGACAGCCTGTGGCCGTGGATCGACCCCGACCGGCCCAAGCCAGCCGGCCAGCCCCCCAACCAGCCGGGGATCCCGTACCGGACGCTGGCCCGCCTCCTCGACCGACTGGAGCAGTTGTGAGCGACAAGACCCTGACCCCCCACGAGACCGCGCAGCGCTCCGCCCGGGTGCTCACCGAGGTGCAGCGGGCGGTCGTCGGGTATCAGCGCTCGCTGGAACTCGTGCTGATCGGGATCCTGGCCGGTGGCCACATCCTGCTGGAAGACCTCCCCGGGCTAGGCAAGACGCTGATCGCCCGGACGTTCGCGCGCGTCCTCGGCCTGGATTTCGCCCGGATCCAGTTCACCCCGGACATGCTGCCGTCCGACGTGATCGGCGCGCCCATGTACGACCAGCGGACCGCGGAGATGCAGTTCCGGCCGGGGCCGGTGTTCACCCAGCTGCTGCTGGCCGACGAGATCAACCGGACCCCGCCGAAGACCCAGGCCGCGCTGCTGGAGGCCATGGGCGAGGGCCAGGTGAGCATGGACGGGCAGACCCGCCCGCTGCCGCGGCCCTTCATCGTGCTGGCCACCGACAACCCGATCGAGTACGAGGGCACCTACGAGCTGCCCGAGGCCCAGCTCGACCGGTTCATGATGCGGCTGCGGCTGGGCTACCTGGACAGCGCGGACGAGGCGGCGATGCTGCAGCGGCGGCTGGACCGCCGGACCGAGAACGCAGCGCTGGAGCAGGTCACCGACGCGGGTGAACTGCTCGCCATGCGGGCCGCGCTGGAGGAGGTGGAGGTGTCCGCCGACCTGATCGACTACGTGGTCGCCCTGGTCCGGGCCACCCGCGAGCACCGGCAGATCCAGGTCGGGGCCAGCCCCCGCGGCGGGCTGGCCATCATCCAGCTGGCCCGCGGCCAGGCGCTGCTCCGGCTGCGGGACTACGTGATCCCGGACGACATCAAGAGCGTGGCGGTGCCCGCGCTGGCCCATCGCATCACGCTCCGGCCTGAGCTGTGGGTCCGCCAGGTCAAGCCGGACGACGTGGTCGCCGGGCTGCTGGCCAGCGTGCCGACGCCGCGGACCGACCCGTCCGCCGCGCATGCCTGACCAGCGGCCCGGGCCTGGCCGCCGGCCCGGGCCTGGCCAGCCCGCGCCTGATCAGCAGCGCGCGCCTGACCACCCGGCCGCACCGGGCAGCCCGTCTGGCCCCGGCCGCCCGGGGCCGGACGCCGGGCCCATGGTGACGGTCCCGCTGCGATGGGATCTGTCCCGGCACGCGCGCCGCCTGCTGACCCTCGCGGTGGCCGGCCTGGGGATCGCGCTGGTGACCGGGCGCCCCGAGTTCGCCGGGGCGGCCGCCCCGGCGCTGCTGCTGCTGTCCGCCTGGCGGCCCGGGCGGCCTCCGCAGGCGCAGGTAAGGGTGGGGCTGACCGCGGGCCGGATGATCGAGGGTGAGCGGACCGCGGTGACCGCCTCGCTCACCGGTATGGCTGAGTACTCCGCCGCGTTGGTACTGCATCCGGCGCACGAGATCGTGCCGCTGCGGACCGCGCCCGGGCAGCGGCCCGGCTACGCCTCCGGGCACCAGGTCCGGCTGCCGTTCTTGGTGAACCGCTGGGGACGGCGGCGGATCGGGACCGCCGAGATCGTGCTGCGGGACCGCTGGCGGCTATCCGAGGGCCGGGGGCAGATCGGGCTGCCGTCGCTGGAGTGCTACCCGCGCCCGGCCACCCAGCGCACCCGGGTGGTGCTGAACCGCCTGCCCCAGCGGCTCGGCGAGCACTCCGCGCGGGCGCCCGGCGAGGGCTCCGAGTTCGCGGGCGTGCGCGAGTACGTGCCGGGCGACCGGCAGCGCAGCATCAACTGGCCGGCCACTACCCGGCGCGGCCGGCTCCAGGTGAACACGTTCCAGGCGGAACGCTCGCAGGATGTGGTGATCCTGGTCGACACGGCCTGGGACGGTGACGACGCCGGGCATCATGTGGTGGACATCGCGCTGCGTGGCGCGGCCGCCGCGGCACGGGCCTACCTGGAGTCGCAGGGACAGGGTCGGGTTCATCACGTACCGGTACCGGGCCCGCTGGCTGGTACCTGGCCAGGGCCAGCGGCACTACTACCGGATCGCCGAGGCCATGCTCACCCAGGACCGGGAGTGGACCCCGGACACCGGGTTCGCCCGGCTGCCCCGGCAGGCGCTGCCCCCTGGCGCGCTGATCCTGGTCTTCACCCCGCTGATGGACTCCCGGCTGGTGGAAACCCTCCGCGACCTGCGCCAGCGCGGGTTCCCGGTGCTCATCGTCAACGTGCTCAACGGCGAGCCCGGCGCGGGCCGGGGCCGGGCTGGCCGGCTGGCCCAGCGGATCTGGCGGATGGAACAGGAGGCGATCCGGTTCTCGCTGCGCGAGCTGGGCATCCCGGTCGTGCACTGGGACGGGACCCAGAGCCTGGATCTCTCGCTGGCGCCGTTCACCCGCCGGGCCATGGTGACCCGCCGGTGACCGGCTGGCGAGCCGCGCGGGTGCCCGGCGGATGGCGGTCTGCGCGGAGCCGCCTGTCCCGGGCGGGGCTCGGACAGGCGGGGCTGGGACAGGCGGGGCTGGGACAGCGGGCGGGACAGGACTGCGGGCCTGGTGGCGGCGCAGCACCGTCCGGCTGGCGGTGACCTCCGGCCTGCTCGGCGCGGCCTGCGTGGCGTGGGCGGCCGGCGCCGCCCGGCCGGGCGGGCCGGGCCGGGCCGGCCCTCACGGTGCTCGCCGCGTGCTGCGTGGCGGGCGGCCTCGCGCAGTTGGCCACGGCGGCCCTGGCGCTGCCCGGGACCGCTTCCTATCCCGGCCCGCTGGCCCGGGTGGGCCTGCGGGCCCTGGACGGGCTGCGCCGTCTCCCCTGGGCTGAGGGGGTGGTGCTGGGCACGCTGGTGCTGGAGGCCTTCCACCCGGCCCGGCCGTGGCACACGGCGGTGCTCGGCGTGGCCCTGATCGCGTACCTGCTGGGCACGCATCTGGCGGAGTCGGCCGGCGGCCGCGGCGAAGCGGCCGCGGTGCTCCGCGGCCAGGCGCCGGTGCTGGCCGCCGGGCTGGGGCTGCTGGTGCTGGCGGCAGCCTCGGCGCTGCTGCCCTCGGCCGGGACCGGGCTGGCCGGGAGCTGGCTCCGGGCCGCCGCCGCAGTCGCCGCAGTCCTCGCCACCGCCCTGGCCCTGCCCGTCTGACCCTCGGGCCCCCGTCTGCCCCCTCTGCCCCCCGGCGCGCCCCCTCCGCCAACAGTGCGGTGCATCGTGTGCGTTATAGCGCCCATAATGCACCGCGCTGTTGGCTGCCGCCCTTCGCGGTCAGCGGCCGGCCGCGTACCCCTGCATGCCGCGCGGGTTCGCGGCCGCATAGAGCATCCCGCGATCCCGGGCCACCGCGCTGACCCGGCCCAGGGACCACGGCGGCCGGACGGTGACCAGGTGCCCGCGGCGGCGCAGCTCCGCCAGGACCGCGGCCCCGGCCCGCTCCTCCACGTCCACCGCCAGCGGAGACGATTCGCGGGGGTAGAACGACGACGGGAAGTGCCGGGTGTGGAACGCCGGCGCGTCGATCGCCTCCTGCAGGTTCATCCCGAACAGCACGTGGCGCAGGAAGAAAGCCAGCGTCCACTGGTCCTGCTGGTCCCCGCCCGGCGTCCCGAAGGCCAGGTACGGCTCCCCGCCGCGAAGCGCCAGGCTCGGGGTCAGCGTGGTCCGCGGCCGCTTGCCCGGGGCCAGGCTGTTGGGCAGGCCCGGGGTGAGGGTGAACATCTGGGCCCGGGTCCCCAGGCAGAAGCCGAGGCCGGGGATCACCGGCGAGCTTTGCAGCCAGCCCCCGCTCGGTGTGGCCGACACCATGTTCCCGAATCGGTCGGCGACGTCCACGTGGCAGGTGTCGCCCCGGTTCGGCCCCGGATCGGCGCGGGTGCCCTGGCCGGTGACCTCCCAGGCCGGGCGGGCCGCGGCCCCGGACTCCTCCGCGGTCGGCTCCGCCGCGGCCATCCCGGCCGGGGCGCGGACCTGCCCGGTGGCGTACCCGGGCAGCCGCGGCCCGGCGCCACCAGGATCACCCGGACGCAGATCCGGGGATGCCGAGGGGCCAACCAGGGACCTGCGTTTCGTTGCGTACGACTGCGACAGCAGGTCATCGAGCGGGACGGCGGCGAACCTCGGATCGCCGTACCAGGCCTCGCGATCGGCGAAAGCCAGTTTCGCGCTCTCGACCACGGTGTGGGCGAAATCCGGGCCCGCCGGGTCCATCTCCGCGACACCGAGCCCGTCGAGCAGGGCCAGCTGCTGCAGGAACACCGGGCCCTGCCCCCACGGGCCCGTCTTGCACACGGTCAGGCCCCCGAAGTCGAGGGTCACCGGCTGTTCCGCGCTGGCCCGCCACCCGGCCAGGTCCGCCGCGGTGAGCAGGGCCCGGTGCCGCTCCCCCGTCACGTCCATGACCTCTGCCGCAGCCAGGTACGCCCCGGCCGCGTCGGCGACGAAGCCCTCGTAGAACGCGCGCCGTGCCGCGCTCGATCTGCACGCCGCGGCCGGGACCGGCCGCCTCGGCCTCGTCCAGGATCTGCTGGTAGGTCGCGGCCAGGTCCGGGTTAGCGAAACGGGACCCGGCCCCGGGCACTCCCCCGGCCAGGTAGACCCGCGCCGAGCTGGGCCAGTGCTCGCGGAAGACCGGCTCCGCGGCCGCGATCCCGGCACTCACCCCGGCCGTCATCGGGTAGCCGTCCCGCGCGTACCCGATCGCGTACTGCATGACGTCGCGCAGCCGCATGCGGCCATGCTGCTCGAGCAGCAGCATCCAGGTGCCGAAGGCGGCGGGCACGCACGCGGGCAGCAGGCCGTTGCCGGGGACCAGGTCGAGGTCCAGGGCGCCGAACACGTCCTGCGTGGCGCCCGCCGGGGCCGGTCCCTGGCCGTCCAGCACGAACACGCCCGCGCCAGGCGGACCGGCGTTCCCGGCGTCGTAGCCGATGATCGGGACCTCGCCGCCCAGCCCGTTCATGTGCGGCTCGACCACCTGCAGGACCAGGCCGGCCGCGACCGCCGCGTCGAAGGCGGTGCCGCCCGCCTCCAGCACCGCCATCCCGGACGCGGTGGCCAGCCAGTGAGTGGAGGCGATCATGCCGAAGGTGCCAGCGAGCTGCGGCCGGGTCGTGAACGATGAACCCTGCGGCAGCATCAGCGCTCCTGTCGGCACAGCCCGGCCCGGGCCGGGGATGGATGGGACTGCGCTGCCATAATCGCCTGCCCCCCCGGCCCGGGCAACCAGGGCGGCATCCGCCTTGCGCAACCGGGACGCCGCAGGCTGCGTCGTAAGAGTCAGGACACCCCCCGGGGCCGGCCAGCGGCCCCGCCACGACAAGGGAACCGCCCATGACACCTTCCGCCCACGCCCGGCGGCTCAGCGCCGCCGCCGCGCTGCTGTGCACCGGGGCCCTCGCGGCGGCTTGCGGATCGACCCCCAGCACCAGCTCCGCCGGAAGCAGCGCGTCCACGGCCGCCACGACGGCGGCGACGGCGGCGACGGCGGCCTCGAGCGCCCCGCCCACCACGGGAGCCACGACCCCTGCGACCCCGCCCAGCTCGCCCGCTGCCCCCGCGTGCTCGCCCGGCGATCTGTCCGCGGTGGTGAACTCCAGCCCGGGCGGCGCCGCGGCCGGCAGCAGCTACTACCCGCTGAACTTCACGAACACGTCCAAGAGCTCGTGCTACCTGTACGGCTATCCGGGCGTCTCGTTCGTGACCGGCCCGTCCGGCAGCCAGATCGGCGAGCCGGCCTCCCGCAACCCGGCGGTCGCGCCGGCCACGGTCATCCTGGCCCCCGGCGGGACCGCGCACGTGACCATCCAGGTCGCCGACGCGCTGAACTACAGCAAGTCCGCCTGCAAGCCGGTCACCGCGCACTGGCTCAAGGTCTACCCGCCCGGCCAGTTCACCGCGCTGTACGTCAAGTTCTCGGCGCAGACCTGCTCCGCGAAGCTCCCCGCGAAGCTCGGCAGCCCGCTCACCGTGGACGCGATGAAGGGTGGCCAGGGGCAGCCCGGCCAGGGTCTGTAAACACCCGGCCCGGCCGGCGGCCGGACCGCCCGGCCCGGTAGCGTCGGGGTCATGGACGACCTTCCCCCCCGGGTCCGGGCGGTCTGTGATCTCGACGTGGCCGAGGCACGCGAGTACAGCGGACGCCATGAGTACGACGGCACGATCCAGGACCTCTCCCCCGGCGGGGTACGGGAGGGGCTGGCCCGGCTGGCGGCCGCCGCGGCGTCGGGCCAGCGGATGGACGACCCGCACGACGAGTCCCACCTGGCCGCGTTCGAACGGCGGGCCCAGGCCTTCTACGGCGAGCTGGAACTGCACCGGCGCAGCCCGCTGGCGCATCTCTCCGAGATGGACCTGGCCTGCTACGACCGTGATTACGCGCCGGCCGCGGACCGCGAGCGGGCCCTGGTGGCGCACCTGGCCGCCTGGCCCCAGGCCGTGGACGCGGCGCTGGCGTCGCTCGACCAGGTCAGCGCCCCGGTGGCCAGCGCGCTGATCTCCGGCATCCGGGGCCTGGCCGCGGGCATCCCGGCGACGGCCCCGCCGGACCTGGCCGCGCGGGCTGTCGCCGCGCACGCCCGCCTGGTCGCGCACATCGAACTGGCGGCCGCGGAAGGCGACCCCGACCCCGCGCTGGGCGCGGCCGGGCTGCGCAGCCTGATGAGCACGTCCGAGGGCACCGACGTCGATCTCGGCCTGCTGGCCGAGCGGGCCGACGCCGAGCGGGACCGGCTGCTGAACCGGCTGGCCGAGGACTGCGCCCGGATAGACGCGGACCGGCCCCCGCTGGAGCTGTGCCGGGACCTGGTCCGCGACCACCCGGGGCCCGAGGGCGTGATCGAGGCGGCCCAGCGCGGGACCGAGCAGGCGATCGCGTTCACCCGGGACCGCAACCTGGTGCCCTACCACGACGGCGTCTGCCTGGTCGGGCCCGCCCCGGAGTCACGCCGCTGGGCCATGGCGATGATCTCCACCGCCGCGCCAGGCGAGCCCGAGGCCCCGTCGTGGTTTTATGTCACGCCGCCCGAGCCCACCTGGCCGGAGCAGGAGCAAGAGGAATGGCTGGAGGTGTTCAGCGCCACCACCCTGCCTGGCATCGTTGTGCACGAGGTCGCGCCGGGGCACTTCTCGCACGGCCGGGCGCTGCGCCGGGTAGCCGGGCCGGTGCGGCGGACGCTGCACTCGGCGGCGTTCCTGGAGGGCTGGGCACACTACGCCGAGGAACTGTGCGTCGAGGAGGGATTCCGCGGCGAGGATCCCCGCTTCGCGGTGGGGGTGTGGCTGGAGGCCCTGGTCCGGGTGACCCGGCTGGCCTGCGCGATCGGCGTGCACACGGCGGGCATGAGCGTCGAGGAAGGCGCCCGCCGGTTCGAGGCGGACACGCACCTGTCCGGCCCGGCCGCCCTGTCGGAGGCCCGGCGGGCCACGTTCGACCCGACGTACGGCCGTTACACGTGGGGCAAGCTGGAGATCATGGACCTGCGCGAGCGGGCCCGCAAGGAGTGGGGAACCGGCTTCACGCTGCTGCGCTTCCACACCGCCCTGCTGGACCTCGGCTCCCCGCCGCTCGGCCTGCTCGGCACGGCCCTCGACCGCGGCTGACGCCTGCGCCGGGGCGCTGCGCGGGCGCGCGCGCCATCACCCGGACCGGGTCCGCCGCCGTCCGGGCCAGCCTGCGGCTGCCCGGACCTGGCCCGCTGCCGCCCGCGCACCGGCTGACGCGGACAAGGGTGACGGCTGGCCGGGCCAGGGGAACCCGGCGTCGAGGCCGGCATCAGCCTGACGTCCGGGGAGTACCTCGAGGCCATCGGCCGGCTCCGCGAGATGGGCTTCCCGATCGAGCGGGATCCGGCCGAGGCTTGGCCGCACTTTGTGGGCTGGCGGGTCCACTACGAGCGAGCCGCCTATGCGATCGCCGCAACCGTGGACGCGGTGCCGTCCTTGTGGTCCGGGCCGCGGCGGCACGAGACGGCACCTATCCCGCCGCTGCGCCCGATGCCCGGGACGCCGGAGCCGGCGGCAGTCGGCTAGCGTCCTGCCCGGGCCGGGGAAGACCGGCCGCGGGCGGGGGTTGATCCGGGACAGCTGGCGCGCAATTATCTGACTATGTCAAAGACTTACTTGCCCGAGTCAGATACCGCCGGGGCCGGGGCCGGGGCCGAGTCAGATACCGCCGGGGCCGGGGCCGTGCGCGACGGGCGGGTCAGGGCGGTACGTGAGTTCAACCGCGTGTACACGAACATGATCGGACTGCTCCGCGGCGGCTACCTCGACTCGCCCTACTCGCTCACTGAGGCCCGGGTGCTCTTCGAGCTGGCCCACCCCGGGGAACGGGAGAGCGGCGGGACCGAGGGCGGCGGCACCGAGATCAGCGCGCTGCGCCGCCTGCTCGACATCGACGCCGGCGTACCTGAGCCGGATCCTGGCCCGGTTCGAGTCGGACGGCCTGGTCACCCGGCGGCGCTCGGACGCCGACGCCCGGCGCCGGGTCATCACGCTGACCACAGCGGGCCAGGAAGCCTTCCGCGGCCTGGACCAGCGGTCCGCGGAGCAGATCGGCGCGCTGCTGGACCGGCTCACCGAGGCCGGGCAGCAGCGGCTGACCGCGGCGATGGACACGATCCGGGAGATCGCCGCGCCGGGGGACCGGCGGGCGGCGTTCGTGCTGCGCTCCCCCCGGCCCGGCGATCTCGGCTGGGTGGTGCAGCGCAACGGCGCGGTCTACGCGCACGAGTACGGGTGGGATGCCAGCTACGAGGCACTGGTGGCCCGGATCGTGGCGGACTACGCGGGACGGGCCGACCCCCGGGAAGCGGGCTGGATCGCCGAGCTGGATGGCGCGCCGGCCGGCTGCGTGTTCTGCATGCGCAGGGACGACGCCACCGCGCAGCTCCGGCTGCTGCTGGTCGAGCCGGGGGCGCGGGGGCTGGGACTCGGCGAGCACCTGGTGGCCGAGTGCCTGGCCTTCGCCCGCCGGGCGGGCTACCGGGAGATCGTGCTGTGGACCAACGACATCCTCACCGCAGCGCGGCGCATCTACCAGCGGTTCGGCTTCGAGCTGGTGGATACGGAGCCGCACCGCAGCTTCGGCCACGACCTGGTGGGCCAGACCTGGCGGCTGGGCCTGGGCTGACGCCCGCGCGGGAGCGGGCCAGTGCCGGGAGTGCGCTGCCGGGGCGTCAGTCCGCGAAGTCGCCGGGAACGACCAGCCCGGTCTCGTAGGCCAGGATCACTGCCTGCACCCGGTCGCGCAGCCCGAGCTTGGCCAGCAGGTGCCCGATGTGGGTCTTGACGGTTGCTTCCCCAACGAAAAGCTCGCGGGCGATCTCGGCGTTACTCCGGCCCCGGGCCACGAGCAGCAGGATGTCCCGTTCCCGGGCCGTCAGCGACGCGAGCCGGGCGGGTGCGGGCACGGCCGCCGCGGGGCGGCGGGCGAATGACTCGATCAGCATCCGGGTCACCGAGGGAGCGAGCAGCCCGTTGCCTGCCGCCGCGGCGTGGACCGCGGCGATCAGGTCGCCGCGCGGTGCGTCCTTGAGCAGGAACCCGCTCGCCCCGGAGCGGAGCGCCTCGTAGACGTAGTCGTCGAGGTCGAAGGTCGTGAGCATGACCACCTTCGGGCCGGCGTCCGGGCCGCCCTGGGTGATCAGCCGGGTCGCCTCCAGCCCGTCCATCCCGGGCATGCGGATGTCCATCAGCACCACGTCCGGGTGGCGGGCCGCCACGGCGGCCACCGCGTCGGCCCCGTTGGACGCCTCGCCCACCACGCTGATGCCCTCGGCCGCCTCGAGGATCACGCAGAATCCCGCCCGGACCAGCTCCTGGTCGTCGGCCACCAGCACCCGGATGGGCGACGGGCGGCCGGCGGTGCCCGCCGTGCTCACTGGGCCGGCAGCCGGGCCGTGACCGCGAACCCGCCGGCGCCGGTGGGGCCCACCGCCAGGCTGCCGCCGCAGGAGGCGACCCGTTCGGCGATGCCGGCCAGGCCGAAGCCGCCCGACCGGGCCTGCGGAGCGTGCTTCCCGCCCGTGCCGTTGCCCGGGGCCGCGGGCCCCGCAGGCCAGTGCCCCATGGTCCCGCCCGCTGCGGTGGGGTCCGCGGCCCGGGGCGCTGTCCCGCCCGCCGGGCCGGCGTTCATGGCCCCGTTCACCGTCCCGTTCATGACCGGGACGGTACTCCCGCCGCGCCGGGTGTCGGTCACGTTGACGGTGACGAAGCCGGGCTCGTACGACAGGGTCACCACGGCCCGGGCCGCGTCAGCGTGGCGGACCGTGTTCGTGAGCGCCTCCTGGATGATCCGGTAGGCGGTGAGATCGACGCCAGGGGCCAGCGGGCCCGGCGTGCCCTCCACGGCCAGGTCCACCGCCAGCCCGGACCCGCGCACCTGGTCGAGCACGGCCCCCAGGTCCGCCAGGGACATCGCCGGGGCGGTCTCCAGCTGATCGGCGGGCCCGCGCAGCACCCCGAGCAGGCGGCGCAGTTCGGTCAGGGCCTGGCGCGCGGTGGCCGCGATCACCTCGACCGACTGCGCAGCCTCGGACGGGCGCCCGGGCAGCAGCGACGTGGCCGCCTCCGCCTGCACGGCCATGAGGCTGACATGGTGCGCCACCACGTCATGGAGCTCGCGGGCGATCCGGGTGCGCTCTGCCGCCGCGGCGCGGGCCACGTCGTTGTCCCGCTCCGCTTCCGCCCGCTCGGCCCGGGTCTCCGCCTTCTCGACGCTGGCCTGCCGGTTCCGGACGACCACCGCCGCCCCCCAGGCACCCAGAGTGGTCAGCGCCGACACGACGGCGTCGTAGGGCTGGGTGTGGCCGGGCGAAACCTGGGACTCGATGCTGCCGATCACCACCAGGGCAATGACCACGCGGCGGACCGCGGGACGGCAGTAGACCATCGCGGTGTAGAACGCGATGGTGTTGGCCAGCGGAAACGGGGCGTAGGCGAAGGCGAGCTGGTCATACAGGACGCGCGGGATCCCGGCCACGATGAGCACCGCGAGCGGCCATCTGCGGCGCCACGCGAGCGGCACGCACTGGGCGATGACCAGCACCAGCGCGGCCCAGAACGGGTGCAGCTGGCTGCGGTAGGGCAGCACCGACGCGACGTTGACCAGGACCAGGGCCAGCGCCAGGGCCAGGTCCTGGACCCGCGGCGGGAGCGCGGCGGCCCGGGCTGTCAGCCTCATCATGGCCTGGCTCTTCACGAGCTGATCGTAAGGCGCAGCGGGCCCGCGGGCATCCCTCCCCAGGTGGAGCCTTCCTCGTCCCACCCCGGGAGGAGGAAGGCGGGCCGCCACGCCGCGGGTCAGCCGCGCTGCGGAGCGCGGAAAATCGCTCCGCGGCCCGATGCTGCCCACGGTCCCCGCGCGGCACGATGCGGGCATGCAGCAGAACTCGCCCACCGGAAGCCCCCTCCCGGTCCGCGCCGATCAGGGCCCGGGCCCCGCATCTCAGGCGGCCAGCCCGCTGGCCCGCACCCGCCGCTCGCCGCGGCTGGGTGTCATCCTCGTCGCGGCCGCGGCGTTCGCGGTCGAGATGGCGGTGAGCGCCCGGTACGGCTATCACCGCGACGAGCTGTACTTCCTCGAAGCCGGGCGGCATCCTGCCTTCGGCTACGTGGATCAGCCGCCGCTCACTCCCCTGGCCGCGCGTCTCGCCGCGCTGCTGTTCGCCAATTCCCTGGCCGGGCTGCGGGTGCTGCCAGCGCTCGGGCTCAGCGCCCTGGTGCTGCTCACCGCGGGCATGAGCCGGATCCTCGGCGCGGGACGCGCCGGGCAGGTGCTCGCCGCGGTGTGCGTGGCCGGCTGCGCCGAGTTCCTGGGCTGCATGCACCTGCTCACCACGACCACGCCCGACTTCGTGGCCTGGGGCGTGCTGCTGTACCTGGTGCTCCGGCTGCTGGACAGCGGCGATCCCCGCTGGTGGCTGGCCATCGGGCTGTGCGCCGGGGTCGCGGCCGAGGCCAAGTGGACGATCTGGTTCCTGGCCGCGTCGGTGGTGGCCGGGTTCGCCGTCACCCCGCAGCGGCGGCTGCTGCGCAGCCGGTACCTGCTGCTGGGCGCGGTCATCGCGGTGGCGCTGGCCGCCCCGGACCTGATCTGGCAGGCCGCGCACGGCTGGCCGAACCTGGACGTGTTCCGCTCGCTGCACACCTCGGCCGGCCATAACCGGGCGACGTACTGGCAGGCCCAGGTGCTGTACACCGGGCTCGCCCTAACTCCCGTCTGGGTCGCCGGGCTGATCTGGGTCCTGCGCAGCGACGCGGCCCGCCGGTTCCGGCCGGCCGTCATCGGGGCCGCGCTGGCCCTCGTGATCCCGTTCATCCTGGGGGGCAAGGCCTACTACTCCGGGGGCGCCTACACGGTGCTGTTCGCCGCCGGGTCGGTGCCGGCCGGCCGGTGGCTGTTCCCCGCGCCCGGGGCGGGGCGGCGCTGGTGGCGCTGGGCCCTGGCGGGCGCGGGGGCGGTGGTGACGCTCGCGGCCGTACCCATCGCCATCCCGGTGCTGCCCGCGGCCACCCTGCACACGGTCCCGCTGCAGAAGATCAACTACGACCTGGCCGAGACCATCGCGTGGCCCCGGGAGGTGCGGCTGCTGGCCCGCGAGTACCACGCGCTGCCCGCCGCGCAGCGGGACCGGACCACGATCCTGACCGGCAACTACGGCGAGGCCGGGGCGGTCGACCGCTACGGCCCGGGCCTCGGCCTCCCCGCGGCCTACAGCGGCGGCAACAACTTCTGGCTGTGGGGGCCGCCGCCGGCCGCGGACCACTCCGCGATCGTGATCAACCTGGACCCGTCCTTCCTGCGCCGCGAGTTCCGGCAGGTGCGCCGGATCGCCACGTTCTACAACGGCCTGGGGGTAGCGGACGACGAGCAGGGCTCGCCGGTCTACCTGGCCACCGGGCTCAGGGAATCGTGGGCGAGGCCTGGCCGGCGTTCCGCGACTACGCCTGACCCGGCACGCCCGGCCGCCGTCACCCCCGCGGGGACCCGCGGGGGCCCGCGGGGGTGACGGCACGACTACCATCGTGGTGGCACTTCAGACCCAAGGACGAAGGACGATGCCGGGATCAGGTCAGCTGCCCCAGGCGGGCATTCCAGCGCGGCGCACGGCGGCCCGGGTCCGCCGCGGCGGGCCGCCGGGTGCCGCGGGCACCGCGGACGCGGCGGGCGCCTGCCGGGCGGGCCGCCCGCGTGGCCACCGCCGCGGGCCTGGCCGTGCTGGCCGCGGCCGGCCTCACCGGCTGCTACGCGAAAGCCAGCGCCGCCCCGGCGATCGAGCTGTCCACGGCCATGGTGCCGCAGCCGCTCGGTTCCCGGCGAGACCACGGCCTACCTGGTCATCCGGAACAACGGCGGCCCGGACCGGCTGATCCGCGTCCGCACCAGCGTGGGCGGCCGGGTCACGTTCCGGGCCCCCGAGGGACACGGCAGCCTGACCATGCACACGATCCCGGCGATCAGGATCCCCGGCCACAGCATCATCCGGCTGGTTCCCAACAGCATGCACCTGCTCATCACCGGGGCGCGGCCGATGCGCGGCGGCAAGGAGATAACGCTGACGCTCATCGTTCGCGCACGCCGGCGCCGTCTCGGTCGCCGCCCAGGTCACCAACCCCGAGACCGGCGGCAGCAGCTACTTCATGAACTAGCGGCCCAGCCGGGAGAGGAACCGCCGGATGCCCGGCCGCCGGATGCAGTGGCTGTATCACGTCGCGACCGCCGCGGACTGGGAGCAGGCTCAGCGGGACGGGGAGTACCGGACATCGACCCGCGGGCGGACACTCAGCCAGGAGGGTTTCATCCACGCGAGCACCGCCGCGCAGGTCCTGCCCGTGGCGGACATGCTGTACCCGGATGAGCCGGACGACCTGGTCCTGCTGGTGCTGGACACCAGCCGCATCGGCGCCGACATCCGCCACGAGCCGGTGCCGGGCTGGGCGGATCCCTTCCCGCACATCTACGGCCCGCTGGAGGTGGCGGCGGTGATCCGGGCGGTGCCGCTGGGGCGGGACGCGGACGGCGGCTTCCGCTGGCCGGACGGGCTCGACCGCCCGTGACGGGCACCCCGCCGGCTGAGGAGCCCGTGACCGGCACGCCCGCGGCACCGGGGGACGCTGCGCCCCCGGGCGGCCCGCCCCCCGCGGGCGCGCGGGTCCTGTACGTGATCGCCTGTGCCGCCCCGCCTGCCGCCGCGGTGGGCCAGCTGGTCACCCTGGCCCAGCGGCGCGGCTGGGACGTGTGCGTCCTGACCACGCCATCGGCCCGCCGGTTCACCGACACCGGGGCACTGGAACGGCAGACGGGGCACCCGGTCCGCAGCGAGTACAAGAACCCGGGCGAGCCTGACGTGCTGCCGGACCCGGACGCGATCATTGTCGCCCCGGCCACGGTCAACACGATCAACAAGTGGGCCGCGGGAATCTGTGACACGCTCGCGCTCGGGATCCTCGTCGAGGCGATCGGGAAGCGGCTGCCGATCGTGGCCCTGCCGTCCACCAACCAGGCGCACGCGGCCCACCCCGCCTTCACCGAGAACGTGGGCAAGCTGCGCTCCTGGGGCGTCTCGGTACTGTCCGGCGAGGCCATCCACCCGCTGGCCGGGCCGGCGGCCAGCGGCAGTGACCTGGGCAGCTTCCCCTGGCCCGCGACCCTCGACGCGCTCCAGGACAGGATCCAGCCCGGCCCCCGGGACTGATCCCCGCGCCCGGCCGGGGCGCCGCCGCTACCCGGGGCCGGGCCGCCGGGCATTTGCCGCCGCGGAATTCGCGACATATCGTGTGAGCCCTAGTGCGGCCAGCGATGCGGAGGATCACGTGGTGATGCGCGGCGACGTCCCGGCCAGCGGCGCGGACCTGTACCCGGCTGGCTCCCGCGACCCTTGGCCGGCAGATGGGGGCCAGCTCGGCGAGAGGCCTTACACCCCGTACCGGATCCGTCCCGGGTGGGCCCGCCTGCGCCGCCGCGTCCTGGTGGCTTTTGCCCTGGCCGCCCTGTGCGGCGCCGCGCTCGTGTCCGCGCTGATCGCCGTGGCCGTCTTCCACGGCGGGTGGCTGGGCGTCGCGCTGCTGGCACTGCTGGCCCTCGGCGCGCTCACGCTGGCCGCAGCCGCCAGCGTGACCTGGGTCGGCTGGCGCATGTGGCGGCGGGGGGCCTGGCTGGAAGCGCTGCCCCTGCTGGCCGGCCAGCCGTGGCTCAGCCGCGTGGTGTGGGCCGCGCGCCTGCTGTGGACCGGTCACGCGCTCTGGCGCCTGCGTGCCCGGCTGCGGCCCGCACCGCGCTACTAAGCCCCGGACGCCGTTACAGCCCGTGTGGGGTATTGCGCTGCGGGCCGGATGAGCCGCCATGCCGAAGCCGCCGCGGATCGCGTCCCGGGCCCCGGGGATATCGCGTGCCGCGACGCGGAGATGCTGGATCAGGCTGTCAGGCTCGGGCGGCAGCCCGCAACGGGACGACGAGGTAGCGGAATTCGGCCTCTTCCCGGTCCGCGCCCGGATCAGCATGCTCCCCGCCAGCAGATACCCGGGTGATCAGCGCGGGCTTGGCCGGGCTGGTGAACTCGATCCTCAGCAGCCCGGGATCGGCCGGTGCCGTGCTGCCGGGTCCGGTGCTGCCCGCGCCCGTGGCCTCGGAGCCCACCGGCTCGGTGCCCGCGGCCGTCCCCCCGCCGTCGCCCGCTTCGCCGGCGTGCGGCCGGGGCTGGCCTGGCACCGCCGCGGCGACGAGCCCGTCCAGCAGGTAGTGCGGATTGAACGCGATCACGGGCTCCTCACCGCTGAAGTCGGCGGGGACGGTCTCGACCGCGCGGGCCCGGCCCTCGGTCTGCGCCTCGATCAAGACCCGGCCCGGGCCGAACGTGAGCCGGACCGGGCTGGCCCGGTCCGCGACCAGGGAGACGCGGCGCACCGCCTCGGTGAACGGCACGGCCGGCACGTCGGCCCGGCAGCCGAACTCGGCGGGGAACCGGGACCGGTACCGGATGAACTCACCGCCGATCAGCCGCGTGGTCAGCCGGCGGCTGCCGATTCCGAAGCTGATCATGCCTTCGGCGGGCCGCGGCTCATCCGACGGCCTGGCGGCGGGCGCCCCGGGCCCGAAGGCCACCGAGACGGGCACCCCGGGCGTCATGGCCCGCGCCGCGTCAGCCAGTGTCCGTGCCGGGACGAGGGCAGCCGCGCGCAGGCCCGGCTGCACCGGCTCCCACGGCGCCTCCCGCACGGCCAGCCGGTAACGGTCGGTCGCGGCCAGTGTCAGGGTCCCGCCGTCGACGTCGAGGCAGACCCCGGTCAGCATGGGCAGCGTGTCGTCGCGGCTCGCCGCGGCCACGACCTGGCTGATGGCGGCGCCCAGGACGCCGCCGTCCACGGTGCCGGCCAGCGGCGGCGGCGGCGGAAGCTCCGGGTACTCCTCAGCGGGCAGCGCCACCAGGCTGAACTCGGCGCTGCCGCAGGTCAGGTTCACGGCTTCAGCGTCCGTCGCGATCTCGACGGCCAGCGCCGGCAGGCTGCGGGTGATCTCGGCGAGCAGCCGGCCCGGGACGATCACTGTCCCGGGCTCGCCGATCTCCGCCTCGATCTGGGCGGTCGCGGAAACCTCGTAGTCGAAGCAGGACAGGGTCAGGCTGGTCCCCGCGTCCAGGCGCAGGCCGGACAGCACCGGGACCACCGGCCGGGTGGGCAGGGCGCGCGCCACCCAGGCCAGCGCCTCGGCCAGCACGTCCCGATCGACCCTTATTTTCATGTCCGTGCCCTCCGCGCCATCGTGATGAGGGCGTTGGCTCCCTCGCGTCACGAGGGGGCTGCCGCCCGGGCGGCCCGGGGTCGCCGGGGCGCCGCCAGTCCGATACTGGCACGGCACACCGACAATCCGGGCCCGTCCCGGCCCGGGCATACCAAGGACGGGCCTTATCTGGCCGGCCGGGCCGGCCGGGCAGATAAGGCCGGCGAGGCTGTCCGCTAAGGCCGGCTCACCGAGGCCGACTCGACGAGCTCCGGCGGCGCGGACGCCAGCGTGGCCTGGATGGCCTCGGCGAGCGCCCGGGCCGACTCGGCGGTCAGCTCCACGGCCACCCGCGCCGACGGCCCGGTCCCCGGGTTGAGGAAGTCGATGTTCAGCGTGTGCTCCGCGGGCGCGTGCACCGGGTGATCGAAATACACGCTCGCCTCGCTGAGCGTGAACCATCCAGCCGGGCCCTTGCCACTGCCGGTGACGTCGATCTTCTCGGTGAGATACGTGCACATGATCGGTCTCCTCTCAGCTCGCCGGGCTGGCGGAATGGGGGCTGGCCAGGTAACGCCCGTAGAAATCCCAGATCTTCGCCCAGCCGTCGCTCGCGGCCTCGGGCCGGTAGGAGGGCCGGTTCACCGAGAAGAACGCGTGCCCGGCGCCCTCGTAGCTGTGGAACTCGAAGGTCTTGCCCGCCTCGACGAGGGCCTTCTCCAGCTCGGCGACCTGCTCCGGCGAGGGATGGGAGTCGTCGGCGCCGAACAGCCCGAGCAGCGGGCAGGACAGGTCCGGCGTCCGGTCCACGATCGGGCCGACCTTGAGCGGCATGCCCTCGGGGGGCCTGCCGACCACGAACGCGCCGTAGCAGTCCACCGCCGCGTCCAGCGGCAGGCTCACCGCGGCCAGGAACGACTGCCGGCCGCCCGAGCAGTAGCCGATCGTGCCCGCCTTGCCGTTGGAGTTCGGCATCGCGCGCAGGTAGGCGACCGCCCCGCCCACGTCCCCGACCAGCCGCTGATCCGGCACGCCGCCCGCGGCCCGGGCCGTGGCCGCCGCGTCGTCCGGGCTGGCGCCAGGCGCCTCGCGCCAGTACAGGTTGGGGCAGACGGCGTTGTAGCCGTGCACCGCGAAGGTCCTGGTGATCTCCTTGGTCTGGTCGTCATATCCGGGCATGTGATGGATGACCACGACGCCGCCGAAGGGACCCGGCCCGAGCGGGCGGGCCAGGTACGCCTCTATCTGGTCCCCGCCGGCCCCGGCAAGGCTGATGGTCTCCGCCTGAATCGCGTCATACATGGAGCGCCCTCATTCCTCTGCGTCGTCTTCCCGCACTGCGCTGGTGTTACTTGTGCCCAGGCAACTATCACATCCTGCCACCAGTCCCCGGCGGCCCGGGCCAGTGGCAGACTCCCTGACATGACCTACGTTGCCGCATCCGATCGTTACGCCCAGATGCCCTACCGCCGCTGCGGGCGCAGCGGGATCGAGCTGCCCGCGGTGTCACTCGGCCTGTGGCAGAACTTCGGGGACGACCGCACCATCGAAACCCAGCGGGCCATCCTGCGGCGCGCCTTCGACCTCGGCGTGACCCACTTCGACCTGGCGAACAACTATGGGCCGCCATACGGTGCCGCGGAGATCAACTTCGGCCGGATCCTGCGCGAGGACCTGCGGCCGTACCGGGACGAGCTCATCATCTCGACCAAGGCCGGCTACGACATGTGGCCCGGCCCGTACGGTGACCGGGGATCCCGCAAGTACCTGCTGGCCAGCCTGGACCAGTCGCTGGGCCGGATCGGCCTGGACTACGTGGACATCTTCTACAGTCACCGCGCCGACCCGGACACCCCGCTCGAGGAGACCATGGGAGCGCTGGCCACCGCGGTTACCTCGGGCCGGGCCCTGTACGCCGGCATCTCCTCCTACTCCGCGGAGCGGACCCGGGAGGCCGCCGCGATCCTGCGCGAGCTGGGCGTGCCCGCGCTCATCCACCAGCCCTCCTACTCCATGCTGAATCGCTGGATCGAGGAGGAACTGCTCGACACGCTCGGCGACGAGGGAATCGGCTGCATCGCCTTCTCGCCACTGGCCCAGGGGCTGCTGACCACGAAGTACCTCAATGGCGTGCCGGAGGATTCCCGGGCGTCGCGCAATGACTCGCTCAGCCGGGACCAGATCACCGACCAGAACCTGGCGCACGTCCGCGCGCTCAACGGGATCGCCCGTGAGCGCGGTCAGTCCCTCGCGCAGATGGCGATCAGCTGGACGCTGCGCGACGAGCGGGTCACCTCGGCGCTGGTCGGGGCGAGCAGTGTGGCGCAGCTCGAGGAGAACCTCGCCGCGGCAGGCAGATCGTCGTTCACCGCCGGGGAACTCGCCGCGATCGACCGGCACGCGGTGGAGGCCGGGATCAACATCTGGGCCGCGTCGAGCCAGAGCTGACCTGCGCCCGGACGGGCTGTGGCTGGCAACACGGTGGCAGCAACACGGTGGCAGCACGGTGGAAAAATGCCGGGTGATGCGCGATGATCGGCGTGACCGCCAGGTTCCCCGGGGCGCAGCCTCGCGAGGTCTGCCCTGCCCCGAGTGCGCGCCGTTGCCCGCGGGTTGCGCGGAGAGGGAGCAAACTTAGGGACATGACACAGACCGCGGCTGTAGTGGCCGTCGTCGTCTCCTTGATGCTCGGGTACTACTGGGCGCGGTGGCGGCGCGCGGAGGGTTCTGCCAAGGCGTCCCGGGCGCTGGCCGACGCGGCCGGGCGGCAGGCGTGGAAGGCCCGAGGGGTGATCGTGCTGGTCGGGGTCGCCGTCTACGTGGTGATCCATCTCTGGATCAATGGCCGGGGACGGTGACGCTGCCTTACGCCGCCCGTCAGGCGGGCGTGATTCCCTGGGGGAACCTGAACACCTGGGCCGGGTCGTAGGTCTTCTTGATCCGGGCCAGCCGCGCGTAGTTGGCGCCGTAGTAGGCCTGCTGCCAGTTCGCCAGGTCCGGGTCCACGTAGTTCTGGTAGCACTGGCCGCTCGCCCACGGCCGCATCGACGCGTAGAACGAGCGCAGCCAGTCGTGCTGGCGGCCCGCCCCGGCCGCCGAGCCGCCCTCGTTCCAGCTGGTTGAGTATTGCGCGAGGAACAGCGAGCTGCGGTGCACGAACGCGGTCGAGGACGGGCTCGGGCGGTTGAGCGCGCCGCCGAATGCGTCGAAGGCGATCGCGCCGACGCCGCCCGCCGCGCCGCGCACCCCGCGCATCCGCTCGATGCCGCTGACCAGCGCGCGGATGCCCGCGGGCGGGATCTTGCGGGTGAAGAAGTCGGACTTCGCGTAGGAGGGGACGCGGGCCAGCTTGCCGTTGGGTGTCTGGGATGGCAGATGGCACTCCGACACCGACAGGCTGGCGCAGCCTGCCTCGAGCATCATCGCCTGCTGGTAGGTCCTCTCGGCCACGAACGGCTGCCCCGACGGTGCGGAGCCCACCCGCTGGTAGAGACGGCGCAGCAGCGCCTGGCAGGCGGGCACGCTGCCGAGAAAGGTCCCGCCCACCTGGATGGCCGGCGTGCCGCCGTGCGGGGCCGCGGACATGTGCAGGTTGGACCACAGGTCGTCGGGCTGGTACGGCGCCCAGGACTGCCACCCGGCCACCACGCTGGCCGCCTGTGACCAGGGCCAGCTGAGAAAGAACACCACCAGCCGGGACAGGCGGTGGGTGCGGAACGTGAACGCGGTGGCGATGCCGAAGTTGCCACCGCCGCCGCCCCGGCAGGCCCAGAACAGGTCGCTGTTGCTGGACGCGCTGCAGGTGCGCACCGCGCCGTCGGCCGTGACAAGCTGCACCGACTCCAGGGCGTCGCTGGTCAGCCCGTAGGCGCGGGACAGCACCCCGACGCCGCCCCCCAGGGTGAGGCCGGCCACCCCGACGGTCGGGCATGAGCCGCCCGGCACGGCCAGGCCGTGCGCCGCGAGCCGGCTGTACAGGTCGATCAGGTGCAGGCCGGTGCCGACCTGGACCCTGCGCCCGGCACCGACCCGGAAGGAGTTCATCGCGGTCACGTCCACCATCAGCCCGTTCGTGCCGGGAGTACTGGACCAGCCCGCGTAGCTGTGCCCGCCGGACCGCGCCGCGACCGGCAGCCCGAACTTGCGGACGAAGGCCAGGCAGGCACTCACGTCACGCGGGCTGGCGCAGTAGGCGATGCCCGCCGGGCGCTTGTAGTCGAACCGGGGGTCGAAGAGTTCCTTCGAGGCCGGGTAGACCCGGCTCCCCGGCCGGATCAGCTTGTGTGTCGTCAGCGCGGCGCGGAGCGCCTCCCAGTCCCGCACCCCCGGAGCCACCTGCGGTGACGTGGCGACGCGGTGACCCCGGCCGAGCATCCCGGACAAGGGGACGGCTCCCGCCGCCGCGCCGGCCAGCGCGAGGAAGCGGCGCCGGTCCGCCCCGCCCCCTGGATCCTGGCCGGCCGCCCCCGGGTCCGCCCCCGTCCAGCGGCGCAAGCCCGCCCCGTCGTCATATGGCCGGACCTCGCTGTCCATGGCTGCCTCCCGGTTGCCTGCCTGCGTTCCCGCCGCATCGCAGGCCAGGGCAGGCCAGCGGGCGCGGCGAGTGGCCCCGATACTTTTGAGGACGCCAGATGTCACGCTCTGGTTGTGTGAAACAACAAGGTGCCGGCGAGGTCCTGGTGGCGGAAAAGAATTTGACCTACTCAAGCAATCGGCCTATGTTTGAGCTACTCAACTATTGAGCGACTCAGGGGTCGTCGCCGGAACAGCCGGGGGGAGGCAGGAGGCACCGTGTACGAGCGCACTGAGGAAAACCAGCGTGACGTGGACCTTCTGGACGCCCTGGGCGGGCTGATCGCCCGGCTGCTGGCCGAGGGCGAGCGGCTGGCCAAGGACTGCGGGGTCCCGACCTTCTTCATCAAGGCGCTGCACCTGATCGACGGCCCGCTGGCCATGAAGGAACTGGGCCAGCGGATGCACTGCGACCCGTCGTTCGTGACGAACATCGCGGACATGCTCGAGAAGCGGGGTCTGGCGGTCCGGGAAAGCGACCCGGCCGACCGGCGGGTCAAGCGGCTGGTCCTGACCAGCGCGGGCCTGGAGATGAAGCAGCAGATGGAACAGGCGATGCTGGAGCGCTCACCGTGGCGCCAGGCCCTCACCCAGGAGGAGCGCGCCACCCTGATCTCCCTGATCCACAAGATGGCGCCCCCGCTCAGTGCCACGAATCCTGGCGACTGCCCGGCCGAGGAGGTGACCAACTTCCTGGCAACTGCTGCCACTCCCACGGTGGGCTGACCGCCGCACCGACTGGTCCCTGGCCGCTGCAGCGGCCAGCGTGACGCGCCGATGAGTGGCGGCTTCTCTCTTCGTCCCCCATACGTACGCACGCGGCGGAGCAGCCGCGGCCTTGGTTCACTATGCCCTGACAAGGAGACGGCATGAGCACCACCCAGCCCGCGGCCGGAGGCGCCACCGCACGTGGCGCGGCCGCCGGCCCTGTCCAACGACATCTCGGCCTGGCCCTGGTGGTCATCGCCACCGCACAGCTGATGGTGGTGCTCGACGCGACGATCGTGAACGTTGCGCTGCCTCATGTCCAGCAGGCCCTCGGGCTTCTCCGGTACCGGCCTGGAATGGGTCGTCAACGCTTACGCGCTGACCTTCGGCGGCTTGCTGCTGCTGGGCGGCCGGGCCGGGGACATCCTCGGCCGGCGGCGGGTGTTCATCGCCGGGATCATCCTGTTCTCGGCGGCATCCCTGCTCGGCGGCTTCGCCACCAGCCAGGAGTGGCTGCTGGCCTGCCCGGGCCGCCCAGGGAGTCGGCGGCGCCATCATCGCCCCCACAGCCCTGTCCCTGATCACCACCACGTTCCCGGAGGGGCCCCCGCGCAACCGGGCGATGGGTGTCTACGCCGCGATGAGCATCGGCGGGGCGGCGGTCGGCCTGATCGCCGGCGGCCTGCTGACCACCTACCTGTCCTGGCGCTGGGTGCTGTTCGTCAACGTCCCGATCGGGGTCGTGGTCGCGATCCTCGCGCCGCGGGCTTTTGCCGAGACGGAGCGGCATCCGGGCCGGTTCGACTTCCCGGGCGCCATTACCAGCACGCTGGGCCTGGCCGCCCTGGTCTACGGCCTGACCAGCGCAGCCACCACCCCGAACGGCGTCTCGCACTGGGGCGACACCAAGGTCATCGCCTCGCTGACGGCCGCGGTCGTGCTGCTTGCCTCGTTCGTCATCATCGAGGCGCGCAGCCCGCACGCGCTGATGCCGCTGCGGATCTTCCGCAACCGGAACCGGTCGGGCGCCAACCTGATCATGCTGTGCATCGGGACCGCGATGTTCGGGATGTTCTTCTTCCTGACCATCTTCGTGCAGACCGTCTGGGGCTACAGCGCCCTGAAGTCCGGCATCGCCTTCCTGCCGATGGTGGCCACCATCATGGTGATGGCCGGGGTCAGCGCCCAGCTGGTGCCCCGCATCGGCGCCCGGCCGCTGCTGATCGCCGGGTCGGCGATCGGCGCGGGCGGGATGTTCTGGCTGTCGCGGATCACCGAGCACAGCACCTACACCACAGGGCTGCTCGGGCCCCTGATCGTCACCGCGGCCGGGCTGGGCATGCTGTTCATGCCCGTCACCCTGATCGCCTTGTCCAAGGTCCCGGACCGCGACGCCGGCCTGGCGGCCAGCCTGCCCAACGTCGGCCAGCAGGTCGGCGGCTCGATCGGGCTGGCCCTGCTCGGCACCGTGGCCTGGACCGTGGTGGCCAACACCGCCCGCCACTCCGCCGAGGCCGCGAAAGCCGCCGCCGCGACGGCGGCCAAGGCTGGCCATCCGGTGCACGTCAGCACGTCCGAGGCCAAGGCGGCCACCCTGGCCATCTATCACCACGCACTGGCGGTCGGGTTCTCCCGCGGGTTCGAGGTGTCGGCCGGGATCATGGTGATCGCCCTGATCGTGATCCTCGCGGTCATCCGGGTAACGCGCGCGGACCTGGCCGGGGCCCAGACCCAGCTGTCCAGCCCGGCTGGCGACGCGGTGGCCCGGGAAATGCTCGAGGTCGAGTAACGGTCACCGGACAATAAGGCGATGGCCGGCGGGATCCTCCCGCCGGCCATCGCCTGTATCCGGCGTAGGTAGCGGACCCCGCCCGGGACCAAGGTCCCTGACGCTGCGCACCGCTGCCGCCGATCCTGGGCGTAGCAGGCACTCCAGGGGGCCACATCCAGGAGGTGGACCGGTGCGTGTCGTCATCGTGTACGAAAGCTTGTTCGGCAACACTCGTGAGGTGGCCGAGGCCATCCAGGAGGGGATCCGCTCGGCCATGCCGCATGCGCAGGTGTCCTGCCTGCGGGCGGCCGAGGCCACCCGGAGCGCGGCCCTCGGCGCGGACCTGCTGGTGGTGGGAGGCCCGACGCACGCTCATGGGCTGACATCCGCGGTCACCCGGAAGATGGGCCTGAGGGCCGAGGAGAAGGTGCCCGCCATGGTGCCCGGCCACCGGCCTGAGCCGGGGTCCTCCGGGCCGGGTGTCCGGGAGTGGTTCCACGGGCTTCCCCGGGCGCCGATAGGCAGCCTCGGGGCAGCGTTCGACACCCGCGGTGACGTCCGGATGGCGGGTGGCGCCGCGAACGGGATCGCGCGGCGGCTGCGGCACCGCGGATACGAGATGGTGTCCCCGCCGGCGGGGTTCATCGTGGAGGACGTGGAAGGGCCGCTGCGGCCCGGTGAGCTGGAGCGGGCCCGCTCGTGGGGCGCGGGCCTGCTCCGCTAGGACGCCCGGGTTCCCTGGGGTCTCACGTGGCTCCCGCGATAGGACTCGAACCTATAACCTGCCGGTTAACAGCCGGACGCTCTGCCGATTGAGCTACGCGGGATCAACCGCGGCAACGCCGCCGGGACGGTGAGCCCCGGCCTGCTTTGTGCCGCGCGCATAAGGGTAGCGCACCTGAGACGGTACCCGTCGCGGGCCGCGGCCGGCTGCGCGCCCGGCAGGACCGGGCCGCCCATTTGCCGGCGCGTAACCTGGAGTACGGCTGGACAACAGGGGAAGGTCAACCCTGGCGCAGTCGACACTGTTGAGAAGAGGTTGCCAGATGCGGTACCGGTTCACGTTCTTCGCCGGCCTTGCCGTCGGTTTCATCGTCGGCGCGCGGGCGGGCCGGGAGCGTTATGAGCAGATGAAGAAGCTGGCCCGCAAGGCGGCGGACAGCCCCGCGATGCAGCAGGCCGCGGGCGCCGCCCAGGCCCAGGCGGCGAACCTGGCCAGGTCGGCCAAGGACAAGGCGATGCAGCGGGTACCGCGGCTGACCGAGAAGGCCAGGAGCACCGTGGGCGGCCCGATCAGTGAGCACATCCCGGGCCTCCGGACGCGGGACGCCAACGGCCACTCCGAGGGCGGCTCGTACACCGCCACCCCCGGAACCCCGGGAACGGGCAGCTAGCCACCAGGCTGGCCCGCGGGCCCGCGGTGGCACCTGCGCGACGGGCCGCCGGCCGGCGAACGCCGGGCGGCGGCCGTTTGCGTCCCCGGGCCCGCCCGGCCTGGCCCCTGCCCAGGGCATCCACTAGGCCTCTGACCAGGGCATACATCGCCCCCGGACTGCCCCGCTGTGGATTGTTTTGATCACTATTGGCAACGGTATAACCAGCGCATGAGTCCACTATCCGGGGTACTAGGCGAAGCCTGGACGTATTACAAGCGTTACGCGGCCCATTTTCTGGTGATCGCGTTCGTGATCTATGTGGCGGCTGGCATCGTCGCGGCGCTGCTCGGCCTGGCCGGCAGTATCGGCTTGTTCCTGGGCTGGATCGTCGGCGTGGTGGCCGCCTACCTGGTCCAGGCCGCCTTGGTCAAGGCAGTGCAAGATGTCCGGGACGGCCAGGTCAACCTGAACCTAGGCGAGACGGTGTCCGCGGTGCTGCCGTTCCTGGGCACGGTGATCATCGCCTCCATCCTGGCCGGGATCGGGATCGCCATCGGGTTCGTGCTGATCATCGTGCCCGGGCTGATCCTGCTGACCTTCTGGTCGCTGATCGTGCCCAGCATCGTGATCGGCGGGGAGGGTGTGTTCGGCTCGTTCCGCAAGAGCTGGCGGACCGTCCGCGGCTATGCATGGCACGTGTTCGGCACTTACGTGCTGGTGTTCCTGATCCTGATCGTGTTCGACATCGTGCTGGGGCTGATCCTGCTGCCACTGCATTCGCTGGCGGCCAGGAACGCGATCAGCAGCATCGTGTCCGGCACCCTGGTCGCACCGTTCCTGGCCCTCGTCGTGACGCTGGTCTACTACCGGCTGACCGCCGCGCACGAGGCGCGGGGCGGGCCTGGCGAGGCCACGCGGCCGCCGTCCGGGCCGGATGCCGGGTACGCGGGGCCGGGCAGCCAGCCCGCCGGGCCGGACGCCGCCTACCCGGGCCCGGACGCCGCCTACCCGGGCCCGGACGCTGCCTACCCCGGGCCGGGCACCACGTCCCCGGGCCCGGGCGCCGCGCCCGGGGAGCCGGGCGCCCAGCCGGCCGGGCCGGACGGGACGGATCCGCGGCCGGACGTGCCGCCCGCCGGATCAGGGCCGGCCCCGGCCGGGCCGGGTACCCCGCCCGCGTAACCCGGCCGTTCCCCTGGCCGCCAGCGGCCCCGGGCCGGCCCCGGAGCGGGGGCTGGCCCGGGGCCGCTGGCGGACGGCCCGGACGGCAGTCAGCCCAGATACTCGCGCAGCATCTGCGCCCGGCTGGGATGCCGGAGCTTGGCCAGCGTCTTGGATTCGATCTGCCGGATGCGCTCGCGGGTGACGCCGAATTCCCGGCCGACCTCCTCCAGGGTCCGGGGATGCCCGTCCATCAGGCCGAACCGGAGCTGGATGATCTTCTGCTCCCGGGGGGAGAGCGTGTCCAGGATCTGCTCCAGCTGATCCTGGAGCATGATGAAGGCCGCCGCCTCGATCGGCACCACGGCGTCCGCGTCCTCGATGAAGTCCCCGAGATCGGAATCCTCCTCGCCGATCGGGGACTGCAGCGACACGGGCTCCTGGGCGATCCGCTGGATCTCGGCCACCCGGTCCGGGCTCAGCCCCATCTCCGCCGCGATCTCCTCCGGCGTGGCCTCACGGCCCAGGTCCTGGTGCAGCTGGCGCTGGACGCGGGCCATCTTGTTGATGGTCTCCACCATGTGCACCGGGATGCGGATGGTCCGGGCCTGGTCCGCGATGGCGCGGGTGATGGCCTGCCGGATCCACCAGGTGGCGTACGTGGAGAACTTGTAGCCCTTGGTGTAGTCGAACTTCTCGACCGCGCGGATCAGGCCGAGGTTGCCTTCCTGGATCAGGTCCAGGAAGACCAGGCCGCGGCCGATGTAGCGCTTGGCGATCGACACGACCAGGCGGAGGTTCGCCTCGATGAGGCGCTGCTTGGCGCGGAGCCCGTCCGCGGCCAGCTCACCGAGCTCCGCGCAGTGCGCATCCAGTACCGGGAACCCGCCCTGCAGTTTTTCTTCCGCAAATAGTCCGGCCTCGATGGATTTGGCCAGCTCGACCTCGTCATGCGCGGTGAGCAGCGGAACCCGGCCGATCTCGCGCAGGTAGATGCGGACCAGGTCGCCGGTGGCCGCCCGGTGGCTGGTATCCGCGGGGACATCACGGGGGGCCTCCGCCGTGTCCTCGGCCGGGGGGTCGACGATCTCGATGCCCTCGTCGGTGAGAAGGCGCACGACATTGTCGAAGGCGTCAACGGGGATATCCGCGGCGTCGAGTGCGGACGTGATGTCAGCTGCCGTGACGGTGCCGCGCTCTCTGGCCCGTGCGACCAGATCCGCCACCTGTTCCGCTGACAGACTGCCACTGGGAAGTAACGTAAGGGTCACGCAGACCAGTGTGCGCTACGAACCCCGGGTAACGGTGGGGTTAATTTTGTCACTTTCTGGTAAGTAACACGGCGGCGCTCAACCCGATGCTGGCCCGGCACGTGCGGCTCACCTGCCACAACAGTCCGATCGTGTTCCAGCCGCCCCGCCGCGGAGCGGCCCCGGCCGCCGCGCTCGTGCGGCGGGCTGCCCGCCGGCAGCGGCCCTACAGGGCGCCGGAGGCCCGTTCCAGCAGAGCCTTCCGGCGCTGCTCCAGGGCCACCAGATCGCCGAACGTCCGGTTGTAGTCACTCTGGCCGTCGGTGGGGTTGAGACGTTGCAGGCGCGATTTCAGCGCAGTGATCTGGCGGCTCACGGCCAGCTCGGCCACCCTCGCCAGGACCTCCTCGGCGTACCGCGCGTCCGGCTCCCCGTCGGCCCGCGGTGTCTCCACGGGTTCCACGGCCAGCCTGGTCACGAATTCCCGGGCCCGGTCGTTGGGCGCGGCGCCGATCAGCCGGGCGGCCCATTCCCGGGCCGTGCCCGCGGCCGCCACTCCCCCGCAGCCGGCGATCAGCTCCCGGACCGACCCGTGCACGGGCGCGCTGAAGTCCTCTTTCCGCAGCGTGTCGAAGACCGGCCCGCACAGGGCCGGACGCTGGATGGCCAGCTTGAGCGCCTGGCGTTCCAGGTTGACCACGGGGTCGTTGGCGTCGTACGGGGACCCGTCCGCGGCCCCGCGCCCGGAGGCCTGCCGCGGGGCCTGTCCTCCGGCCCCGGAACCCCGGGCCGGCCCACCCGGGCCGCGATCCGGGCCGGGGCCCCGGGCTCGGCCGGCCTGGCCGGGCCGGATCACCCGGGCCGCCGCCCCGGCGGGCGTCCAGGCTCACGCCGTGCTCCCGGACCCGGGCCAGCACGAACTCCTCGTTCAGCATTCCCAGCCAGCGGTCCAGGCTGACCGCGTAGCGGTCACGCAGCCCCCGGTCCTTGATACGGCCGATGATCCGGGCGGCCGCGTCCAGGGCGGCCAGCCGGCCCTCGTTGGTGTCCAGGTTGTGCTTGGCCAGCTCGCTGCGGATCGCGAACTCGAACACCGGCAGCCGCCGCGCGATCAGGTCCCGCACCGCGCCATCACCCTGCTTGAGCCGCAGGTCGCACGGGTCCAGGCCGTCCGGCTGGACCGCGACGAAGGTCTGGGTGACGAAGTGCTCCTCGAGGTCGAACGCGCGCAGCGCGGCACGCTGCCCGGCGGCGTCACCGTCGAAGGTGAAGATGACCTCGCCGCGGAACTGGTCGGCGTCCATCAGCAGCCGGCGGAGGATCTTGATGTGCCCGTCGCCGAAGGACGTGCCGCTCGTGGCCACGGCGGTCCGGACCCCGGCCAGGTGGCAGGCCATCACGTCGGTGTAGCCCTCGACGATGACCGCCTGGCGGCGCTGCGCGATCTCGCGTTTGGCCAGGTCAGCCCCGTACAGCACGGTGCTCTTGCGGAACAGGGGGGTCTCCGGCGTGTTCAGGTACTTCGGGCCGTCCTCGTCCGGGTTGAGCTTGCGGGCACCGAACGCGATCACGTCGCCGGTGAGGTCGCGGATCGGCCACATCAGGCGGCCGCGGAACCGGTCCATGGCCCCGCGCCGCCCCTGGCTGGCCAGCCCGCCGGTCAGCAGCTCCTGCTCGGTGAATCCGCGGCCGCGCAGGTGGCGGGTGAGCCCTTCCCACTCGGCCGGCGCGTACCCGACCCCGAAGTGCACGGCGTCGGACAGCGCGAAGCCCCGCTCGGCCAGGAATGCCCGGCCAGGGGCAGCGTCCGGCGTGCTCAGCCGCTCCGCGTAGAACTCCGCCGCCGCCGTGTGGGCCTCCAGGAGCCTGCGGCGCTGGCTGTGCTCCCGGCCCGGTACCTGGCCGCCCTGCTCGTAGCGGAGGTCGATGCCTGCCCGGGCGGCCAGCCTCTCCACCGACTCCACGAACGAGAGGTTGTCGATCTTCTCCACGAACTTGATGACGTCGCCGCCTTCGGCACAGGAGAAGCAGTACCAGAGGCCGCGGGCGGGGGTGACGTTGAACGAGGGTGTCTTCTCGTCGTGGAAGGGGCACAGTCCCTTCAGCGAGCCGCCGCCCGCATTGCGCAGCTGGAGGTACTCCCCGACCACCTCGTCGATGGCCGACTTCTCGCGGACGAGTGCGATGTCCTCATCGCGGATCCGGCCCGCCACTGGCACCCTCCGCCGCTCGCCGCTGCTCCCCGTCGCGGCGAGTCTAGTCCCGGCAGCCGACAGCCGCTTCCCGCCGCGCGAGGCCGGGCCGGGCGAAGCGGGGCAGATCCCGGCACGGGCCGCACGCCCGGGCCGGGATACGGCGCGCTATGGCCCGGGCGGGAGGGCCTGGGCCGGGGGCCGGGTACCGGGCGCCGGATGCGGGCGATCTCCGTGATGAGGTAGCGTCGCGACGTGCCCAGCCTGCTGGTCCTGTGGGATGTGGACCACACCCTGATCAACGCGGGCCGCGCGGGCTGGCGGGCCTACCAGCTGGCTTTCGGCCAGCTGTTCGGCAGCGACGTGCCGCTGGCGCCGTCGATGGCCGGCCGGACTGACCGGGCCATCGCGCTCGAGACCCTGGCGCTGGCCGGCGTGCCGCATCCCCGCACCCAGGTGGACGCCTTCCAGCGCGTCCTGGCGCAGGTCGCCCCGTCCGTCGCGGACGTGGTGCGCGAGCACGGCCGGGTGCTGCCCGGCGCAGCCGAGGCGGTCAGGGCCCTCGCCACCGCAGCAGGCCCGGCACCCGGGGACGGGGACGGCATCCGGATCGTCCAGTCGGTGCTGACCGGGAACATGCGGGTGCTGGCCCAGGTGAAGCTGGGTGCGCTTGGCCTGGACCGCTACCTGGACCTGAGGATAGGCGCCTACGGTGACGCCCATGAGATCCGGGCCGACCTGGTGCCGCTGGCCCGGGCCAGCGCCGCCGCGGCGTACGGGGGGGACTTCAGCGGGCCCGCGACCGTGCTGGTTGGCGACACGCCCCTGGACGTGGAGGCTGCGCGGGTGGCCGGGGCCCGGGCGGTGGCCGTCGCGACCGGGGAGTTCTCGGTCGCCGAGCTGGCCGCCGCGGGCCCGGACGCGGTGCTGCCGGATCTCACCGATACCGCACGGGTCCTGGCCGCGATCCTGCGGGCCTGACAGAACGGGCCGCCGCGGCCCGCAGGCTGCCCGCGGGCTGCGGGCTGCGGGCCGCAAACCCGGCCCAGCGGAGCAGGACGGGGCCTTTCGGGTCGCCAGCCGATGACCTTGGACCCCGGCCACCGGCCGGCTGCGGGCGTAGCGTCACACACAGGTAAACCCCCAACAGCAACCAGGCGTGAGGCCAGCATGTTCAAGCGGATCCTGCTCGCGCTGGACAGCTCGGAATCCGGGCAGGTCGCGATCAGCTTCACGATCGCGCTCGCCGCGAGCTGCCACGCCGAGGTACGCATCGTCCACGTCAACCAGGCCGAGCTGGATGGCCGGGGCCTGACCTGCATGACGCCCTATGAGGCCCGTTACCTCGTCGACGACGCCACGCTCCGGTTCCTGTGCGCCGGGGTCACGGCCACCGGCGCAGCCCTGCTCGGCCCGAACATGACCAGCAGGAGTGTGTCGGAGACCACCGCCGACGAGGCCCAGCGCTGGGCCGCGGACGCCATCGTGCTGGGGTCCCGGCGCCGCCGCGGCCTGCACCGCGTCACGAGCCGCGGCGTGCGTGAGCAGGTCACCAGGCTCAGCTGCCTGCCGGTGCTCACCGCCCCTGCCCCGCTCCGGGTGGCGAGCGATGATCTCGAGCTGGAGCTGGCGGCCCGGCCCGGCCGGGACGGCCCGGTCAGCCGGCCCCGCCGCTGAACACGGTCACCAGCAGGGAAACGGGTCAGCAGCCCAGCCGGGCACCGTGGTCGAGGGGGTCATCGCGCGCCCTGGCCGGGGCTCCACCATGCTGTGTATCGCGAGCCAGACGCGCGGCACAGCAAGGAGCCCCACACGATGATCATTGATTGTGCTCACTACCAGGACGGGCGCAGGCAGGAGGAGGGGCCTGTCCCGCTGGAGGAGGCCGCGGCCCGGTGCTCCCAGGGCGGCTTCGTCTGGCTGGGGCTGTTCGAGCCGGGGGAAGCTGAGCTGGCTGAGGTCCAGGAGGCCTTCGGGCTGCACGAGCTGGCGGTGGAGGACGCCCAGAACTTTCACATGCGGCCGAAGATCGAGCTGTATGACGGTGACGTGCGCCTGGTCATCCTGCGCACCGCACGGTACGACGACGAGGCGGAGCAAGTGGAGTTCGGCGAGATCAGCGTCTTCCTGGCGCCGACCTTCGTGATCACGGTCCGGCTGGGCGTGGCCAGCGAGCTGCGGGACGCCCGGCAGCGGCTGGAGCACCGGCCCGAGTTGCTCAAGACGGGCAGCACCTCGGCGCTGTGGGCCATCCTGGATGAGGTGGTGGACGACTACGCGCCGGTCGTGGCCGGGCTCGACAACGACATCGACCAGGTCGAGGCGACCGTGTTCACGGGAAGCGTGGCCCCGACCGAGCGGATCTACTCGCTGCGCCGCAAGGCCACCCAGTTCAACCGGGCGGTTCACCCGCTGCTCGGCGTGGTTTCCGCGGCCGAGCGGATCGCCGCCCCGGACCTGCAGCCCTACCTGCGTGACGTCCAGGACCACCTGCTCCTGGTCAACGAGGAGGTCGCGGCCCAGCGTGACCTGCTCGGCACGGTACTGGAAGCCAACATGGCGGTGATCTCGGTCGAGCAGACGAGGGTCAGCGTCCGGCAGAACGCCACCATCGAGCAGCTCACCATCCTGGCCACGGTGTTCCTGCCGCTCACGTTCGTCACCGGGTTCTTCGGCCAGAACTTCGGCTGGCTGGTCCGGCACATCACGGGCGCGGCCGCGTTCGCCGTCTACGGGATCGGCGGGCTTATCGTTCCCCTGGTGCTGCTGTTCTGGTGGCTGAGGCTCCGCCGGCCAGACCCGGCCCCGGACGCCGCGGCAGCGGCGGGCCCGCCGCTGCGGCCCTTACCCGGATGAGGGAGCCGGTGAGCAGGAACAGGCCCCGGCCACCCGGGCATGACCGGCCGTCCGGCAGACTGGGGACATGGCCGGAGAGCCACTGGCACCGGAAGTGTCGGAGTCGGTCCAGGTCGCGCCCGCGCCTCCGTTGCGCGGGCTGGTCTCCTGGTATTCGGGCTACCGGCAGGAGGGCCTGCCGCCCGGCCGCCACCGGGGCCTGCCCTCGCCGTACCTGACCCTGATCATCACGCTGCATGACCCGCTGACCGTGGCCCGGCACCCGGATCCCGCCGACCCGCCGGGTGAGTACCGGACGCTGGCGGGCGGCCTGCACACCACCCCTGCCGTGATCACCCATCCGGGCCGGCAGTCCGGCATCCAGCTGGCCCTGAGCCCGCTGGGGGCGCGGGCCCTGCTCGGCTGCCCCGCCGGCGCGCTGGCCGGGATCGACGTGGACGGGTCCGAGGTGCTCGGGGACGTGGCGCGGGACCTGCACGAGCGGCTCGGCGAGGCGGAAAGCTGGCCGGCCCGGTTCGCGCTGCTCGACCAGATCCTGCTGGATCACGCCGACCTGGACCAGCGGGTGACCCCGGACATCGCCGAGGCGTGGCGGCTGCTGACCCGCAGCGGGGGCACGGTCGGTGCCGGTGAGCTGGCCCGGCGGGTCGGCTGGAGCCCGCGCTACCTGCAGCGACGGCTGCAGGCCGAGACCGGCCTGACCCCGAAGGCCGCCGCCCGGGTGACCCGGTTCGACCGGGCCCGGCGCACGCTCCAGCGCCAGGCGGCCACCCCGGCCATCCCCGCCGGCCGGGCCGGGCCCGGCCCCAGCCTGGCCAGCCCCCGGCCGGCCAGCCCCCGGCCGGCCAGCCCCAGCCTGGCCAGCCTGGCCGCCGAGTGCGGCTATTACGACCAGGCCCACCTGGCCCGCGAGTTCCGCGAGCTGGCCGGCTGCCCCCCGTCCACATGGCTGGCCGAGGAGTTCCGAAACGTCCAATCCGGCCCGGCCGCCCAGGAAGGAGACTTCTGGTCATGAGCGATAACACCCCGCCACCTCAGGTGTGGCCCACGCTGCGGGCGCGCGACGCGCGCGCCCTGATCCGCTTCCTCGCCGACGCCTTCGGGTTCGAGGAGACCGTCGTGTACGGCGAAGGCGACCGCGTCGACCACGCCCAGCTGACCTGGCCGCCCGGCGGCGGCGTGATGCTGGGCTCGGTCCGCGAGGGCCACGGCGAGGACAGCTGGCCGGTACCGCCCGGGACGTTCGGCGCCTACGTGGTCACCGACGACCCGGACGGCCTGTTCGCCCGGGCCACCGCGGCCGGTGCGGACGTCATCCAGGGCCTGCACGAGACCGACTACGGCTCCCGCGACTTCGCGGTACGCGACCCGGAGGGCAACCGCTGGTCTTTCGGCACCTACCGTGGCGAGCCCCGCAAGCCTGCCTGACCGCACACGGCCTCCGGTCAGGGCCGCCCGCCGGCCTGGCCACCCGAGCGGACCGTGCCCCGGGCCGCGAACGAGTGGCGGTTTCCCGCCCACGCGGCCCGGGGCAGGGTGGCGGCCAGCCGGGCGGCGTCCGCGGGGCTGAGCACCGCCGTGGCCGCGGCGGCGTTCTCGGCGATCCGCTCCGGGCGGCGGCTGCCGGGGATGGGGACGACGTCTGGCCCCTGGGCGAGCAGCCAGGCCAGGGCGAGCTGGCCCGGCGTCAGCCCGAGCCCGGCGGCCAGCTCACGCAGCGCGGCGACCTGGCCGAGGTTGCGTTCCAGGGCCGGGCCGTGGAACCGCGGGTCCTGCCGGCGGAAATCACTGGCGTCGATGTCCGTCCCGGCCAGGGCGGCGGTGAGCAGGCCGCGGCCGAGCGGGCTGTAGGGCACCAGGCCGATGCCCAGCCGCCGGGCGGCGGGCACCACGTCGTCCTCGGGATCGCGCCACAGCAAGGACCACTCGAACTGGACCGCGCTGACCGGATGCACGGCCGCGGCCTGCTCCAGCTGGGCCGGGGTGGCCTCGGACAGCCCGAGGTGGCGGACCTTGCCCTCGGCAACCAGCCCGGCCATCGCGCCCACGGTGTCGGCCACCGGCACCTCCGGGTCGACCCGGTGCAGGTAGTACAGGTCGATCACGTCGCGGCCCAGGCGGCGCAGTGACGCCTCACAGAAGCCGCGGACGTGCTCGGGGCGGCCGTCCACCCGCACCCCGGCGGAGTCGCGGACGATACCGAACTTGGTGGCGATCAGCACCGGCCCGGCCCGGCCACGCAGGGCCCGGGCGATGAGCCGCTCGTTGTGGCCCTGGCCGTAGCTCATCGCGGTGTCCAGCATGGTCACGCCCAGATCCAGAGCCTGGTGGATGGCCCGGACAGAGTCCGCGTCGTCAGCCGGCCCGTACCCCTGGGACAGCCCCATGCATCCCAGGCCGATCGCCGGGGTGCCCAGGCCGCCGAGGTTGCGCTGCGGCATCGCTGCTTGCTGCATACCTGGCAGCGTGCCGGAACCTGACCCATAAGTCCAAGACAGCTTTGCGCTCACACTTATAAGCAGTCATTATTAATGAATGGAGCTGCGCCAGCTGGCCTACTTCGAGGCTGTCGTCCGCCACGGCGGGTTCAGCCGGGCCGCGCAGCAGCTGCACATTGCCCAGCCCGCGGTGTCGGCTCAGGTCAGGCGGCTGGAACGGGAACTCGGCACGACCCTGCTCGAGCGCACCACGCGCCGGGTCACGCTCACGCCCGCGGGCGAGCTGGTGCTGGCCCGGGCGCGCAGCGCGCTCGCCCAGGTCGAGGGCGCCCGGGCCGACCTGGCCGAGCTGGCCACGGTGTCCCGGGGGCAGCTGCGGATCGGCGCCACCCAGCTGCTGGCCTCCATCGACCTGCCCCGGGCCCTGGCCGGGTTCCACCGCCGCTACCCCGGGGTGACCATCGCCCTGCGCACGGGCCTCATCGCCGATCTCCTGGCCGACCTGGACTCGGGCCGCATCGACGTGGCGCTCTGCCCCGTCCACGACGACCTGCCCGCCGCCTACCTAGGCCAGCCGCTGGCCGCTGAGAGCGTCGTGCTGGCCACCCCGCCGGGACGGTACGCGTTCGCCGGGGGCGTGGCGCGGCTGGCCGACGTCCGGGACGAGCCGTTCGTGTGCCTGCCCGCAGGCAGCGGGCTGCGGGGCATCCTGGCCGAGGCGGCCGCCGCCGCAGGGTTCGAGCCCCGTATCCCGTTCGAGACGCACAGCCCGGCCAGCATCTGCGAGCTGGTGGCGGCCGGGCTGGGAGTCGCGCTGCTGGCCGGGTCGTCCGCGCGGGCCGCGGGGCAGGCCATCGATGCCTGCCCGCTCCGGCCCGCCCCGGCCCACCCGCCCATCGGCCTGATCCGGCTGCGCGGGCGGACCCCGGACCCGGCGGCCCGGGCGTGGTCCGAGCACCTCGTAGGTGCCTGCGGATATGTGCCCCGAGGTGGCCTGGCGTCGTCACCTGGCGGCATACAATGACACCCGACCCGGTCGGGCTGAACTGGTCGAGCAGAGCCAGCCGAGCGAGTACTAGTCAAGCCGTGGGTGGACCCTGGAGTGGTGCCGTGATGTCGGATGATCACCAGGAGCTCGATCTCGGCCTGATGGCTGGCGTGACAGACCGCGGCCTGCGGCACAAGCAGAACGAGGACGCGATGGAGCTCGCCGTCGTGCCGACTGCGGGCGGCCCGGTCCCGGTCGCCGTGGTCTGTGACGGGGTGTCCACGTCCGCCCGTCCCCAGGATGCGTCGCGGGCCGCGGCCCAGGCGGCGGCGCGGGTGCTCCGCGCGGCAGCCAAGGCGGGCACGGACCTCAGCGAGGCCTCGACCGAGGCGGTCCGGTCCGCGGTCGAGGCGGTGTCCGGCCTGGCCGACTCCCCCGGTGAGGTGGGATCGGCCACGTTCATCTCCGCCGCCGCCACCGCGGAGGCGGTCACCTTGTGCTGGGTGGGCGACAGCCGGGCCTACTGGCTGGCCGCCGAGCCCGCGGACGCGCAGCTGCTGACCCGGGACGATTCCCTGGCCCAGGAAATGGTCACGCTCGGGCTGCTGCAGGAGGACGAGGCGCTCGAGTCCCCGCAGGCTCACGTGGTCACGCGCTGGGTTGGCGCGGACCCGGCCGAGGCCAGGCCGCACGTGACCCGTTTCGAGCCGCCCGGGACGGGGGTCGTGCTGCTCTGCTCCGACGGGCTGTGGAACTACCAGCCCGAGGCGGCGGGCCTGGCCGGGCTGGCCATGCCCGCCGCGCAGGCGGATCCGCTCGGCTCGGCCAAGGCGCTGGTGCAGTTCGCCATCGACGCCGGCGGACGGGACAACATCACCGTGGCGCTGATCCCCTTCCCGCCGGGGACGTCCGGCATGCCGGGCCCGCCCAGTTCCCTGGACGGCTCCCTGGACGGGTCTGCGGATGGGCACCCGGACGGCCCGGAGGCCTAGCTCAGCCCAGCACCCCGGCGAGGGGCACCTGCGGGTCGGTGAGCCGGGCGGTGTCCACCTGGGCGCCCGCGTACCCGGCCCGGATCAGCGCCTGGATGTCATCGGTCACGTCCCACACGTTGACGTTCATGCCGGCCACGACCGCGCCGCCAGACAGCCAGAACGCGATGAACTCCAGCGTGGCCGGGTCACCCCGGTACACCACCTCGTCGTAGTACCCGGGCTCAGGGAGCCCGGACGTCTCCATGCCCAGGTCGTACTGATCGCTGAAGAAGTACGGCACCCGGTCGTAGGACACGGCCTGGCCGAGCATGGCGCGGGCGGCGGCGGGGCCGCCGTGCAGCGCGTTGGCCCAGTGCTCCACCCGGACCCGGCGGCCCAGCAGCGGGTGGGCCACGCTGGCCACGTCACCCGCGGCGAAAATGTCCGGGTCGCTGGTCCGCAGCGCCGCGTCCACGAGCACCCCGCCCCCGGCGCCGGGGGCCGCGACCTCCAGGCCCGCCGCCTCGGCCAGGGCCACGCCGGGGGCTGCGCCGATCGCGACCACCACGACGTCGGCGGGCAGCTCAGCCCCGTCCGAGGTCAGCACCGCGGTGACCCGGCCCTCCTGGCCGCGCAGCTCACGGGCGCTGTCGCCGAGACGGAACTCCACGCCGTGCGCGCGGTGCAGTTCCGCGAACCGTTCTCCCAGCTCGGGGCCGACCTGCCGGTGCAGCGGGGTGGGCTCGGGCTCCAGCACCGTCACCGCGCAGCCCTTCTCGCGGGCCGCGGCGGCGACCTCGAGGCCGATCCAGCCGCCGCCGACGATGACCACCCGGGTCTCCTCGCCGGGGATCGGGACCAGCGCGGTGGCCAGCGCCTCGGATTCGGCGGTGGTACGCAGGTAGTGCACGCCGTCCAGGTCGCCGCCGGGTACCTCGAGCAGCCGCGGGGAGGAGCCGGTGGTGAGCAGCAGCCGGTCGTAACCCACCGCGTCCCCGGTGTCCAGCTCGACCCGGCGGGCCCCGCGGTCGATCGCGGTCGCGGTCACGCTTAGCCGCAGGTCCACCTGATTCCGCGCGTACCAGTGCTCCTCGTGCACGTAGAGGGAGGACTTGTCCGCCTTGCCGAGCAGGTAACCCTTGGACAGCGGCGGCCGCTCGTAGGGCCGCTCGGCCTCCGAGCCGAGCAGGACGATGGTCCCGCCGGCCCCTTCCTCCCGCAGCGTCTCGGCGGCCTTGGCGCCGGCCAGGCTGGCGCCGATGATCACATAAGCCTGACCTTCAGGCATGACTGCTCCCTCGCAGGTAGTTCGTGGTTAACGCTAGGAGGTAACCAGCAGGGTCTTTCTGTCAGCGGCAGAGCCGGGCGTGCCACGCCACCGCGGACGTGTCGGTCAGCGTAGCGACCTGGTCCACGATCACCCGCAGCCGACCGGCGTCGGTGCCCGCCGCCTCGTACGCGGGCCGCAGCGCGGGGTCCAGGGTCGCGGGGGCACCCATCCGCACCGCCGCCGCCAGCTCCATGATCAGGTCCCGCTCACGGGCCTGGGTGGCCGCGGCCCCCGCGCGGCTCATCACGTAGTACGCGGTGACGCCCTTGAGCAGCGCGCACTCCAGCCGCTGCCGCCGCGGGACCTCCAGGTCGGCCGCGTACCGGGTCAGCGGCTGGCCGGCGGAGGCTTCGATGGTGGCCTGGTGGGCCGCGCCGCACAGCCGCCCGATCAGCTCGCTGGTCAGGTTCTTCAGCGCGGCCAGGGACGACGGGCCGCCGTCGAACACCGGCGGCCAGCAGGGCAGCCCGAGCAGGTCGCCGAACACCTCGGCCAGCTCGTCCGGTGTCACCGACCCCGGAGCGCAGTACTGGTCCGCGGTGAGCTCGCTGATGGCCTTGCGCTCCCCGGGATCGGCCAGCGCCGCCAGCGTGATGAGCCCGGCGTGCAGGCCGTCCTCCAGGTCGTGCACCGAGTAGGCCACGTCGTCGGCCCAGTCCATGACCTGTGCTTCCAGGCACCGCCGGCCGGGCGGCGCGCCGAGCCGGATCCACGCGAACGCCTCGGCGTCCTCGGCGTACGCGCCGTACTTGGGCAGCCCCGGGCCGGCCAGCCAGGGGTACTTGAGCGTGGCGTCCAGCGTGGCGCGGGTCAGGTTCAGGCCGGCGCCGGGCACCTTCGCCTCGAGCCGGGTCAGCAGCCGCAGGCTCTGCGCGTTGCCCTCGAACCCGCCGCAGGCCGCGGCCACGTCGGCCAGGGCTGACTCGCCGTTGTGACCGAACGGCGGGTGGCCAAGGTCATGCGCCAGGCACGCGGCGTCGACGAGGTCGGGGTCGCAGCCCAGGGCGCCGCCGAGCTCCCGCCCGATCTGCGCGCACTCCAGCGAGTGGGTGAGCCTGGTCCGCGGGAAGTCCCCCGCGTCCACCTCCACCACCTGGGTCTTGGCCGCCAGCCGCCGCAGCGCCGAGGTGTGCAGCACCCGGGCCCGGTCCCGCTCGAACGGCCCGCGGCCGAACCGGTCCGGGTCGAACCCGGACACCGCGGCCCGCTTAGGTGGCTCAGCCACCCAGCGGGCCGCGGCGTCGTGATCGTAACCGGGCCCTGCCGTCGTCACCTGCTGTCGCTGCCACCGCTGGACTCGAGGACCACGGCGCGGCCCGCCTCCAGCCGGGCGACGGGCACCCGGAACGGCGAGCAGGACACGTAGTCCAGCCCGACCTCGTGGAAGAAGCGCACCGAGTCGGGATCGCCGCCATGCTCACCGCAGACGCCCAGGTGCAGCTCGGGACGGGCGGCGCGGCCCGCTTCGGTGGCCATCCGCACGAGCTGGCCCACGCCGTCCCGGTCGATGGTCTCGAACGGGGAGACACCGAAGATGCCCAGCTCGATGTAGCGGCTGAAGAACGCGCCTTCCACGTCGTCCCGGGAGAACCCCCAGGTCATCTGGGTCAGGTCGTTGGTACCGAACGAGAAGAACTCGGCCGACTTGGCGATCTCGCCGGCGATCACCGCCGCCCGCGGCACCTCGATCATCGTGCCGATCTCGGTGCGCACGTGGACGCCGGTCTCCTCCTCCACCTCGGCCAGCACCCTGGCCGTGGCGTCCCGGGCGATCTCCATCTCCTGCACCGCCGCGGTCAGCGGGATCATGACCTCCGGCTTCGGGTCCTTGCCCGCCTTCTTCAGCTCCGCCGCGGCGTGCGCGATCGCCCGGACCTGCATGTCCAGCAGGCCGGGGATGACCAGCGTCAGCCGGACGCCGCGCAGGCCCAGCATCGGGTTCTGCTCGTGCAGGCGGCGGACCGCCTCCAGCAGCTTGCGGTCCTTGGCGGTCGCGTTGTCACCGGCCAGCGCGAGCTTGACGGTCAGGTCGGTCAGGTCGGGCAGGAACTCGTGCAGCGGCGGGTCGATCAGCCGGATGGTCACCGGCAGGCCGTCCATCGCGTCGAGGATCTCGACGAAGTCGCCGCGCTGCAGCGGCTCCAGCGCGTCGAGCGCGGCCTGCCGGCCCGCCTCGTCCTCGGCCAGGATGAGGTCCTCGACCAGCTGGCGGCGCTCGCCGAGGAACATGTGCTCGGTCCGGACCAGGCCGACCCCGCTCGCACCGAAGCGCCGGGCCCGGGCACAGTCCTCGCCGGTGTCGGCGTTGGCGTGCACGCCGAGGCGGCGCCGCTCGTCGGCGTGCTTCATGATCCGGTCCACGGCCTTGACCAGGTCGTCGGCGCCGGCGTCGAGCCCGTTCTCGAAGTACTGCACGACCGGGGACGCGGCGACCGGCACCTCACCGAGGTACACGTTGCCGCTGGTGCCGTCGATGGACAGCACGTCACCCTCGCTGATGACCACGCCGCCGGGCGCGGTGATCGTCCCGGCCTTGGTGTCCACCTCGAGGTCCTCGGCGCCGCAGACGCAGGTCTTGCCCATGCCGCGGGCGACCACGGCGGCGTGGCTGGTCTTGCCGCCCCGGCTGGTCAGGATGCCCTTGGCGGCGATCATGCCGTGCAGGTCGTCGGGGTTGGTCTCGCGGCGGACCAGGATGACGGCCTCACCGGCGGCGGCCGCTTCCACGGCCTTGGCCGAGTCGAACACGGCCTTGCCGACCGCGGCACCCGGGGACGCGCTGACCCCCTTGGTGATCTGCTTCGGGTTACTGCTGAGGTCGAACCGGGGGAACATCAGCTGGACGAGCTGCTCGCCGGTGACCCGGGTGACCGCCTCGTCCATGTCGATCAGGCCCTGGTCCACCAGCTGGGTGGCGATGCGGAAGGCCGCGCCCGCGGTGCGCTTGCCGACCCGGGTCTGCAGCATCCACAGCTTGCCGCGCTCGATCGTGAACTCGATGTCGCACAGGTCCTTGTAGTGGTTCTCCAGCGTCCGCATGATGTCCATCAGCTGGGTGTAGGACGCGGGGTCGATCTTCTCCAGGTCCTGCAGCGGGACGGTGTTCCGGATGCCGGCCACCACGTCCTCGCCCTGGGCGTTCTGCAGGTAGTCACCGTAGACGCCCTGCTGGCCGGTGCCCGGGTCACGGGTGAACGCGACGCCGGTGCCGGAGTCCATGCCGAGGTTGCCGAACACCATGGCCACGATGTTCACCGCGGTGCCGAGGTCGGCGGGGATGCGCTCCTGGCGCCGGTACAGGATGGCCCGGTCGGCGTTCCACGAGCTGAACACGGCCTTGACGGCCATGTCCATCTGCTCCCGCGGCGCCTGCGGGAAGTCGTGACCCGTGTGCTCGCGGACGATCTCCTTGAAGCGGTCCACGATCGTGTGCAGGTCGTCGGCGTCCAGGTCGAGATCGTTCTTGGTGCCCTTGGCCTGCTTGGCCTGTTCCATTACGTGCTCGAAGGCCTCACCCTCGACGCCGAGGACGGTCTTGCCGAACATCTGGATCAGGCGGCGGTAGGCGTCCCACGCGAACCGGTCGTTGCCGGACTGCGTGGCCAGGCCGTGGACCGACTCGTCGGACAGCCCGATGTTGAGCACCGTGTCCATCATCCCGGGCATCGAGAACTTGCCCCCGGACCGCACGCTGACCAGCAGCGGGTCCGCCGGGTCGCCGAGCGTGCGGCCCATGGCCTTCTCCATCTGGTCCAGGTGCTCACTGACCTCGGCGTCCAGGCTCGCGGGCACGGTGCCCTGGGTCAGGTACTCCCGGCACGCCTCGGTGGTAATGATGAAACCGGGCGGGACGGGCAGGCCAAGATTCGTCATCTCAGCCAGGTTGGCCCCTTTGCCGCCCAGCAGGTCTTTAAGGTCTTTATTGCCCTCGGTGAAGTCATAAACGAGCTTCGGCACTGAAACGCTCTCCTCGGGATATCACCGGTGCGAGCCGCGGAGTGAACGCACGGCAGCCTGGATGATGACGGCCTCTTCGGCCCGGTCATTCGACTCTACCGAGCACCGGGCGCCGGCGCACCCGATAGAGGTCCCGCCGTAACCGGCAGAGGTCCCGGCGCGCCGTACTGTCGTACCCGGAGGGGGCTGACGGGCCGGAGGTGCCGGATGGGTGACAGGGATGGCTGACTCAGTGATCGGGCTGCTGCACCCGGGCGAGATGGGCGCCGCGATGGCCGGCTGCCTGACCGCCCGGGGCCACGACGTCCGCTGGGTGGCCCAGGGCCGCAGCCCGGCCACCGCGCAGCGCGCCGGGCGGGCCGGGCTGGCGGACGCCGGGACCGTCGCCGCACTGGCCGCGCAGGCCGCGATCATCTTGTCGGTCTGCCCGCCGCACGCCGCGCTGGGCACCGCCCGCGCGGTCGCCGCCGCCGGCTTCACCGGCGTCTACGCCGACGCCAACGCCATCTCCCCCGGCACCGCCCGCCAGGTGCGCGCCGCCGTGGAGGCCGCCGGCGGCCGGTACGTGGACGGCGGGATCGTCGGGCCGCCGCCGCGGCCCGCGGCCCCCGGCGAGGGAGCCCGGCCCCGCCGGGGGAGCCAGCCCCGCCGGGGAAGCCAGCCCCGCCGGGGAAGCCGGGCCCGGCGGCACCCGCCTGTACCTGGCCGCCGGGCCCGCCGGCGCGGACCAGGGCGGCCCTGCCGCGCAGGTCGCGGCGCTCTTCGCGGGCACCCGCATGAAACCCGAAATTCTCCGCAACGAAAACCGTTACGCGGCATCGGCCCTCAAGATGGCCTACGCCGCCTGGACCAAGGGGAGTGCCGCGCTGATCCTCGGGGTGCGCGCGCTGGCCCGGGCCGAGGGGGTGGAGGACAGCCTGCTGGCGGAGTGGGCACTGTCCCAGCCGGGGCTGGACCGCCGGTCACGGGGAGCGGCCCGGTCCGCCGCGGCCAAGGGCTGGCGCTGGACGGGCGAGATGGAGGAGATCGCCGCCAGCATGACCGCGGACGGCCTGCCCGGGGGGTTCGGCGAGGCCGCGGCCGAGGTGTTCCGCCGCTCCTCGTCCGGCCCGGGCCAGGCGGCCCTGGCCGGCCCGGACGGCGCCCTCCTGGATGCCGTGCTGGGCGCGATGCCGGGCGGGGAGGACTGACGCCGGGCGGTTGTCGTTGCGGAGAATTTCGCCCTCCGCGGCGAGCAACTGGCCGCGCGGCGCGGCGTCTCTGATACGTGGGCATACCTGTGGGCGCGCGAGCGAGCTGGCCGGGGGCGGGTACGGGCCGGGCGGACGACGCGGCGCGCGCGGAGGCGGCGCAGGCCGTCACCGCCCTGTACGAAGCGCACGCGGTCGGGCTGATCCGGCTGGCGGTCGTCATGCTGGGTGACCGCCCGGCCGCCGAGGACGTGGTGCAGGAGGCGTTCTGCGGGCTGTACCGCCGGTGGGGGCAGCTGGCCGACCCGGCGAAGGCGCTGGGGTACGTGCGCTCGTCCACGCTCAACGGGTGCCGGTCGGAGCTGCGCCACCGGCTGCGCGCCGGGCGGCGTGACCGCCAGGCCCCGGCCGAGATGCCGGCCGCGTCGGCGGAGCAGGCCGCGCTGGTCGGCGAGGAGCACCAGCAGGTGCTCAGCGCGCTGCGGCGGCTTCCGGACCGGCAGCGGGAGGCCTTAGTCCTGCGGTTCTACCTCGACCAGACCGAGTCACAGATCGCGGAGGCCATGGGCATCAGCCCCGGCACGGTCAAGTCCACCACGTCCCGCGGGCTGGCCGCGCTGGGCCGGCTTATCCAGGAGGCGGGTCAATGACCAGGACCGAAGAGCGGCTCCGCGCCGCCACCCGCGCCGCCGCGGACACGGTGCCCCCCGGCAGCGCACCGCCGCTGCGGCTGCCCGCCGGCCCGGCCGGCGGCACGCTGCGCGGCAGCGCCGTGCGCCGCCGCTGGGTGCGCGCCCTGACCCCGCTGGCCGCGGCGGCTGCCGTGGCCGCCGCAGTGATCATCTCGCTGACCCTGGCCAGCGGCGTGCCCGCGCCGGCCGGCGGCGCCGGGAGCCCGGCCCGGCCTGCGGTGCTGCGCGGCGTGCCGGCGTACTACGTGGCGCTGAGCCAGCCCGTGGCCACACCGCAGCGCGCGGTCATCCGCGCCACCGCCACCGGGAAGATACTCACCACCGTCACCCCGCCCCGTCCCTACCGCGGGTTCACGTTCGTGACCGGCGCGGCGGACGACCGCACCTTCGTCCTGGCCGCCCAGCGGTGGTGGGACGTCACGTCCGGCACGGCGGGACTGGCCGCGCAGAACCGGGACAACACCACGCCGGTCGCGTTCTTCCGGCTGCGGTTCGACCCGGCTACCCGGGCGGTGCGGCTCACCCGGCTGTCCGGCCCGGCCGGTGTCCAGGCCGCGCAACTGTCCGGCATCGCGCTGTCCCCCGGCGGCACCCGGCTCGCCGTCGCCGTGGACACAGCCAGGATCGCGGTCTTCACGCTGGCCACCGGATCGGCGCGGTACTGGGTCTGGCCCGGCGCTGCCCCCGCCTCCGGCACCTGGGTCGGCAATGCCAAACCTTACGGCGCGCCGCTTTCCTGGACCGCTGACGGGCGGATCCTCGCCTTCCAGTTCTGGACCGGGTCAGGGGGCATCACGCAGGTGCGCCTGCTCGACACCACCGCACCGGGCGGCAGCCTGCGCGCGGCCAGGGCCGCGGTCAGCTTCGCAGGCCACGGCCAGGCCAAAACCGGCCCGACCGGTAACTCGATCATCACCCCGGACGGGACGAAGATCGTCACCGTGGCCAGCCGGGCACGCGGGGGGCGGCCTGAGGTCATGGAGTTCTCGGTGCGGACGGGCCAGCCTGTTCTTCCCCCGCCCGCCGGGAACACCGCCTCGCTCGGGCCGTGGGACGTGCTCTGGGCCGGCTCGTCCGGCCGCACCCTGATCGTGGAGGCCCAGTCCGGGCCGTCCGGCCCCCCCCTGACTGGCGTCCTGCGGGGCGGCCGGTTCACGCCGCTGCCCGGGGCCCCGGCGGACGCCACCAACATGGCCTGGTAGCCAGGCCCCGAGTCCGTCGTGCGGCCCAGCCGGTTACCGGGGCCCGGCTGGGCCGCACGAGCGGTTGCCCAGCGGATGGCGGCGGGTCAGCGGCTCAGCAGCCGCTGAGGCGGTCGGACAGGTAGGCCTCGATGCCGTCGATGCCGACCCGCTCCTGCTTCATGGAGTCGCGCTCGCGGACGGTCACGGCCTGGTCGGTGAGCGTGTCGAAGTCCACCGTCACGCAGAACGGGGTGCCGATCTCGTCCTGCCGCCGGTACCGCCGGCCGATCGCGCTGGCGTCGTCGAAGTCGGTGTTCCAGCGCTTGCGCAGCCGCGCGGCCAGGTCACGGGCCTTCGGTGACAGGTCGGCGTTGCGGGACAGCGGCAGCACCGCCACCTTGACCGGGGCCAGCCGCGGGTCCAGCCGGAGCACGGTCCGCTTCTCCAGCTTGCCCTTGGCGTCCGGCGCCTCGTCTTCCGCGTAGGCGTCCAGCAGGAACATGAGCATGGACCGGTCCACCCCTGCGGCCGGCTCGATCACGTACGGCACGAACCGCTCCCCGGAGTCCTGGTCCAGGTAGGACAGGTCCTGGCCGGAGTGCCTGGCGTGCGTGGTCAGGTCGAAGTCGGTCCGGTTGGCGATGCCCTCGAGCTCGCCCCACTCGCCGCCGGGGAAGTCGTAGCGGTACTCGATGTCCACGGTCCGCTTGGAGTAGTGCGACCGCTTCTCCGCCGGGTGGTCGTACAGGCGCAGGTTGTCCCGGCGCACGCCGAGATCGGTGTACCAGCCGAGCCGGTTCTCGATCCAGTACTCGTGCCATTCCTCGTCGCTGCCGGGCTTGACGAAGAACTCCATTTCCATCTGCTCGAACTCGCGGGTCCGGAAGATGAAGTTGCCCGGGGTGATCTCGTTGCGGAAGGACTTGCCGATCTGGCCGATGCCGAACGGCAGCTTCTTGCGCGAGGTCTGCAGGACGTTGCGGAAGTTGATGAAGATGCCCTGCGCGGTTTCCGGCCGCAGGTACGCCAGCCCCGATTCATCCTCGGTGGCCCCCAGGAACGTGCGCAGCAGCCCGTTGAACATGCGCGGCTCGGTGAACGCGCCGCGGGTGCCGCAGTGCGGGCAGGCGATGTCCTTCAGGCCGTTCTCCGGCGGGTGGCCGTGCTTCTCCTCGTACGCCTCGGTCAGGTGATCGGCGCGGAAGCGCCGGTGGCACGACTGGCATTCGGTCAGCGGGTCCACGAACTCCGTGACGTGTCCGCTGGCCTCCCAGACCTCGCGGGCCAGGATGACGGAGGAGTCCAGCCCGACCACGTCCTCGCGCTCCTGGATCATGGCCTGCCACCACTGCCGCTTGAGGTTGCTCTTCATCTCCACGCCCAGCGGGCCGTAATCCCAGGAGGCGCGGAGCCCCCCGTAGATCTCACTGGAGGGGAAGACGAAGCCACGGCGCTTGCAGAGGCTGACGATCGTTTCCATGCGGTCATTACGGCGGGCCATCGGGACTCCATCCGGCTGGCGGTCGGCGGGCAGGCGCGCCCCGGCTCCAGGCCGGGCGCATCCGCCCAGCCTATTACCGGTAAACCGCCCCGAAGACCCAGTCAGAGTCGATGTCCAGGGTGAACCTGCCCACCGTCCGCTTGTGCGGGCCCTCGTACTGCTTGATCCGGCGCGGCCCCGCCCACCAGCTCTGCAGCAGGTACGGCAGCCCCCGGACGTTGCGCTCGTCGTCCCACAGCCCGAACCACATCGAGTCCGGCTTGGCGATCGCGTGCCCGCCCACGGTGCGGGCCCAGCCGAGGTTCTCGGCCCCGGACGAGGCGCTGGAGTACACGCCCGAGGTGTAACCGTGCGCGTGCAGCGTCCGGGTCCACGCGTCGAGGAAGACCAGGGTCGCGTCCTTGCACCGCCGGTGCCCGTGGTAGGCCTCCATGTCGTAGTAGACCGGCGCGCCCCGGCCCATCCCCAGGGCAGCGGCCTGCTGTATCGCGTCCAGGGCGGCGGCCTGGCCCTGGGCAGCGGCGCGGCGCGGCCGGATCCGGACGGAGAAGCGCGAGCAGGACGCCTGCCGGCCCACGTAGGTGGGCATGAGCGACCAGCCCATGCCAGTCGCGGCGCTGACCCAGCCGGCCGAGAGGTTGGGGGACGCGCAGCCCGCCTCCACGCCGCCGATATAGACGGCCATGGCCGAGAACGACCGGCGCCATGCCCGCATCGCGGCCGTCGAGGGCGTCGTGCAGCTGTCGAAGCCGCGCAGCGCCCGGCGCAGGCGCGGAGTGCGCGGGTGGCCCCGGTGGCGGCTGCGGTGACGGCTGCGGTGGCGGCCGCGGTGGCGGCCCCGGTGGCGGGCCGTGTGCGGGCCCCGTGGCGGCGGGCCCCGTGGCGGCGGGCCCCGTGGCGGCGGGCCCCGTGGCGGCGGGCCCCGTGGCGGCGGGCCCCGTGGCGGCGGGCCCCGTGGCGGCGGGCCCCGTGGCGGCGGGCCCCGTGGCGGCGGGCCCGGTGCGTGCGGGCGTGGTGCCTGCGGGCCTGGCGGTGCTGGCGCCTGTGGTGGGCACGGGGGTGCCGTTGCTGGCCGGGGCGGGTGGTGAGGAGCGTCGCCGCGGTGTGCCGGGCCGGTGCGGTGGCCCGGCCGGCGGAGGGCAGGGCCACCGCATGATGCGTCATCACCAGCGCGCGGCCTGGCGCCCGGGTGACCGCCGCCCGCTGGGTGGCCGCCCGGGTGACCGCCGCCCGCCGGAGGCTGCGGAGGATGGACAGCATCCCGCTCGTGTCCCCGGTGTAGGTCCCGGTGACCGAGACGCCAGGATCCGCGAGCGAGGCATGCATCTCCTGGTCCTGGGCGTCGCGCGTCACCGACCCGCTGACCTGCGGCAGGGTCCCGATCGCCGGGCCGAAGCCCGCGACGCCGCCCGGCGCGGCTCCCGCACCGGCGGGTCCCGTGCCCGCGGCCTGGATGCTGACGGTCGCGGTGCGGCCGACCAGGTGCGCCGGGCACTGCTGGTTAGCTCCCGGGCGGCCCAGGTACACCGCGTGGCGGTCATAGCGGACACACCGGCTGGGGTCGCGATCCAGCCGGTAGACCGGCCAGCTGGCCGGAACCGTGATCGTGTACCCGGCGTAGCGGACGACCTTGGATCCCGCGCGGCTGGCCTGCGCGGTGAGCCGTACCGCGGCCCCGGCGCCGGGCGTAGGCTGGGCCGGGGCAAATACCCCGAGCACCGTGTACGTCAGCGCCAGGACCAACGCAAAGGTGATTACCCGACGCATCTGCATCCCCCCGAATGCGATAGCGCCCGCAACCGCCGGGGGACGACGTCAGGCCTCGCGCCTTCCCGTTCCCTGCGCCTTCAGCCGGCATGCGCACCGCCCATCGGGGCGGTAGCGATAAGAGAGTAACTTTGCCAGGGAGATGTGAAATCTTGATCCCAAATCCGGCCAGCCGCCCGCGAGGGGATACTTAGTGATGGTGCGCCAGCAATCCCCGCAGATCCAGCAGTCCATCCAGCGGCTGAGCCTCCGGCCCGTGGCCTACCTCCGGGCCCTGCCCCGGTGGCTGCCGCCGATCGTCCTCGGCGTGCTGTTCGTGGGCGGCCTGGCGGTACGGGGCTGGGCCGGGGCGGTCCTGCTCCTCGTGGTCACCGTGTTCCTGGCCTGGCTGGCCGCGCTGTCGTGGCCCGCGCTGCAGCCCCCGACCCGCGCGCTGCGGGTGCTCGCCGTCGCGGCCCTGCTCGGCCTGTGTGCCTGGCAGGCGCTCCGCTAGCCCGCCGGGCTCCGCGCCGCCCGGCTAGGGGCCGCTGACGGGCGCCAGGTTGGGCTGGGCGCCGCCGTAACGCCGGTCCCGGCTCGCGTAGATCTCGCAGGCCTGCCACAGGTGCCGCCGGTCGAAATCGGGGAAAAGCGTGTCCAGGAAGACGAGTTCGGCGTACGCGGACTGCCAGAGCAGGAAGTTCGAGATGCGCTGCTCACCCGAGGACCGCACGAACAGGTCGACATCGGGAATGCCCGGCTCATCGAGGTAGCGGGCCACGACCTTCTCGTCTATTTTGTCCGGGCGCAGCCGGCCCGCCGCCACTTCGCGGGCTATCGCCGCCGCGGCGTCGGCGATTTCGGCCCGGCCGCCATAATTCACGCAGAATTGCAGCGTGAGTACCGAGTTTCCCTCGGTCATCCGCTCGGCTTCCTCGAGTTCGGAGATGACACTCCGCCACAGCCGCGGGCGCCGGCCCGCCCAGCGGACCCGGACTCCCACCTCGTTCAGCTGGTCGCGGCGGCGGCGGATCACGTCCCGGTTGAATCCCATCAGGAAGCGGACCTCATCCGGGGAACGCCGCCAGTTCTCGGTGGAGAACGCGTAGGCCGACAGGTAGGGAATGCCGAGCTCGATCGCGCCCATGATCACGTCGAAGAGGGCGGACTCCCCCATCTTGTGGCCCTCGGTGCGGGGCAGGCCGCGCTGCTTGGCCCAGCGCCCGTTGCCGTCCATGACCAGGGCCACGTGCCTGGGTACCAGGTCGGCCGGGATGGCGGGCGGGCGGGCGCCGCCCGGGTGCGGGTACGGCGGGCGGGCGGGCGGGCGGGTGAGCGGGTCACACGTGCTCCACGTGACGCAGGGACCGGATGGAGTGCTCGAGGTGCCACTGCACGTAGGCGGCCACCAGGCTGCTGCATTCCGCCTGGTGCCGGGCCTGGCTGGCGTCGGCCCGGGCCCAGTCGCCGCGCAGCAGCGCCCGCATCAGGCGCAACGGTCGCCACCGCGGGGCTCGCGGCGCCCGGCGGCCGGCAGGACCGGCAGGTCAGCCCGCCGGCCGCGAGGGCGAACGCCCGTGAGCCAGCGGTCTCCCCAGGGCTGGCGGAATCCGGGGTGCCGCACACCGCGCACTCGTCCAGGGCTGGCGCGTACCCCGCCACGGCCAGGGTCCGCAGCAGGTAGGCGTCGAGGACGAGGCGCGGGTCATGGACCCGGTCGCCGAGCGCCCGCAGGCCGCCGACCAGCAGCAGGAATTGGCGGATGAGGGGCTCCTTCTCGATCGGGGTGAACCGCTCGGCGGTCTCCAGCATGGCCGTGCCGCTGGTGTACCGCGGGTAGTCGGCGGCCAGCGGCTCGCCGTACGCCCGCACCGTCTCCGCCTGGGTGATCACATCCAGCGAGCGGCCGGTGTACAGCAGGAGGTCCACGTGGGTGAACGGCTCCAGCCGGGCACCGAACCGTGACCTCGTCCGGCGCACGCCCTTGCCGACCGCCCGGACGCGGCCGTTGCGCCTGGTCAGGATCGTGACGATCCGGTCTGCCTCACCCAGCTTCTGGGTGCGCAGCACAATGCCGTCATCCCGGTACAGGCTCACCCTGCCATTGTCGCGCACCGCGGGCCGTGCCAGGGCGCAGGCGCGCGCCGGGTACCCCTCGGCCCGGGGGCAGATGCGCGCGCGTGCTCAGCCGCGGCGGGACCGGTTCACGGCCGAGAGCACGGCCCGCAGGGACGCGGTCACCGTGTTCGCGTCGACGCCCACGCCCCACCAGGGGCGGCCGTCTATCTCGCATTCCACGTACGCGGCCGCGTGCGCGTCGCTGCCCGCGGACAGCGCGTGCTCGGCGTAGTCGAGCACCCGCACCTCGATGCCGATGGTGGCCAGCGCATCGCAGAACGCCGAGATCGGCCCGTTCCCGGTCCCCTCGACCTGGTGCTCCTCGCCGTCGACCTGGATGTCCACGGTGAGCGCGTCCTTGGCGTCCACCACGGAGGATGTGTGGTGCGCGAGCAGGGCCACCGCCCCGCTGGGCGAGGTACTCGCCGGAGAACGCCTCCCACATCCGGGCCGGGGACACCTCGCCGCCCTCGGCGTCGGTGTGCGCCTGGACCACCCGGGAGAACTCGATCTGGAGCCGCCGGGGCAGGTCCAGCTGGTGCTCGGCCTTCATGATGTAGGCGACGCCGCCCTTGCCGGACTGGGAGTTGACCCGGATCACGGCCTCGTAGGTGCGTCCCACGTCCTGCGGGTCGATGGGCAGGTACGGGAACGGCCCACGGGAAGTCGCGGACCGGGGTGCCGGCGGCCGCGGCATCCCGCTCCAGAGCCTCCAGGCCCTTCTTGATGGCGTCCTGGTGCGAGCCGGAGAACGCGGTGTAGACCAGGTCGCCCGCGTACGGGTGCCGGGGGTCCACCGGAAGCTGGTTGCAGTACTCGGCGGTGCGCCGGATCTCATCGATGTCGGAGAAATCGATCATCGGGTCGATGCCCTGGCTGAACAGGTTCAGGCCCAGCGTGACCAGGCAGACGTTCCCGGTCCGCTCGCCGTTGCCGAACAGGCAGCCCTCGATCCGGTCCGCGCCGGCCAGCACCGCCAGCTCGGCGTCCGCGACCGCGGTCCCCCGGTCGTTGTGGGTGTGCACGGACACGCACACGTGCTCGCGGCGGGGCAGGTTCCGGCTCATCCACTCGATCTGGTCCGCGTACACGTTCGGGGTGGACCGCTCGACGGTGCAGGGCAGGTTCAGGATGATCTCCCGGCCCGGGCCCGGCTGCCAGACATCCATGACCGCCGCGCAGACCTCGGCGGCGTAGTCAAGCTCGGTGTCCATGAAGATCTCCGGCGAGTACTCGTAGCCGAAGTCGCAGCCGGCCAGGTAGCTCTCGGCGTACTTCATCACCGAGCGGGTGCCCTCCACGGCCAGGGCCTTGGTTTCCGCCCGGTCATTGCCGAACACCACCCGGCGGAACACCGGCGCGGTCGCGTTGTACATGTGCACGGTGGCGCGGGGGGCGCCGGCCAGGGACTGCACGGTCCGCTCGATCAGCTCGTCGCGGGCCTGGGTGAGGACGGAGATCTGCACGTCGCCGGGAATCCGGCCGCCCTCGATCAGGCTCCGGACGAAGTCGAAGTCCGTCTGGCTGGCCGACGGGAAGCCGACCTCGATCTCCTTGTAACCCATCCGGACCAGCAGGTCGAACATGGTCCGCTTGCGGGCCGGGCTCATCGGGTCGATCAGGGCCTGGTTGCCGTCGCGCAGGTCGGTGGACAGCCACCGCGGGGCCCGCGTGATGCTCCGGCCGGGCCAGGTCCGGTCCGGCAGCTCGACCGGCCGGAACGGGGCATACCGCTGGCAGGGCATGGCACTGGGCTGCTGCCGGACCGGGGGATGCCCGCCCGGTACGTGCCCGGGCTGGGCCTGCTCAGATTGAGGCTGATCAGATTGAGGCTGCGCTGCGTGGTGGGAATGCATGTCGGGGATCTGCTCCCTTGCGGATCGGGCGGCGGCCAGCCGACACGCCAAACTCCGCGGCGAGGGAGCCGGCCTTATCGGCCCCCGCCGCGGCAGGTAAGCAGCAGCATTCCGTGCACCATGGCGTTTCGACAGTAGCAGACGAACCTGCCGGGCGCAGATTGCGTCCGCCCAGTGAGACAGCGGCTCAGTCGTAGAAACCCAGGCGGCGGAGCTGTTTCGGGTCGCGCTGCCAGTTCCTGGCCACCTTGATACGCAGGTCGAGGTAGACCTTGGCGCCCAGCAGGGCCTCGATCTTCCGCCGCGCCTGCGTGCCCACCTCTTTCAGCCGCGCGCCCTTGGGCCCGATGACGATGGCCTTCTGGCTCGGCCGTTCCACGAACATGATCGCGTACACGTCGATCAGGTCCCCGCGGCCCGCGCGGGGGCCCATCTCCTCCACCACCACGGCGATCGAGTGCGGCAGCTCGTCCCGCACCCCCTCCAGGGCGGACTCCCGGATGAGCTCCGCCACCAGGAGCTGCTCGGGCTCGTCGGTCAGCTCGCCGTCCGGGTAGAGCGGCCGGCCCGGCGGGAGGTGGGAGACCAGCACGTCCGCCAGCACGTCCAGCTGGAAGCCGCCCACCGCGGACACGGGCACGATGTCGGCCCAGTCCCCGAGGGCCGCCACCGCGGCGAGCTGCGCCGCGACCTGGCCCGGGCTGGCCTGGTCGGTCTTGGTCACGATCGCCACCACCGGCGCCCGGCCAGCCAGCCCGCCCAGCTCGGCGGCAAGGTACTTGTCACCGGGGCCGACCGGGTCCGTGGCGGGCACGCAGAACCCGATCGCGTCCACCTCGGTCAGCGTGGACCGGACCAGGCTGTCCAGCCGTTCCCCGAGCAGCGTCCGCGGCCGGTGCAGGCCGGGGGTGTCCACGATGATCAGCTGCGCGTCCGGGCGGTGCACGATCCCGCGGATCGCCCGCCGGGTGGTCTGCGGGCGGCTGCTGGTGATCGCGACCTTGGTACCCACCAGGGCGTTCATCAGGGTCGACTTACCGACATTCGGCCGTCCGACGAAGCAGGCGAAGCCCGACCGGAACTCAGGCTGGCCTGCCCCGGCGTCAGCACCGGACTCAGCGGTACGCGTAGCTCCCACCCTGTGATTGTCCCCCGGCCGGCGAGCAGGTGACGTCAGGGCGGGCAGTCACGGCTGCGCGGTGGCACGCAGCCTCCCGTCCGGGCCCGCCTGGAACACCACGGCCGAGGGGCCGGCCTCGCGCACCACCGCCAGATCCCCCGGGTCGACTCCCGCGGCGTCGCTGACCAGCGCCGCCGCCTCGAGGCTGGCCGCCCCGCTGGACACCGCCATGGCCACGGCCAGGCGCAGCGCGGACAGTTTCAGCGACGGCAGCGAGACGGCAGCGGCCGCGTAGGTACGGCCGGTCTCGTCCCGCACCGCGGCGCCCTCGGACGCCGCCACCCGGGCCCGCGCCGACCGGGCCAGCGTGATGATCTTCAGGTCTTCCGGGCCAGGCTCCACCGCGCTCACCCGCCTGAGTGTAGTAGCGCGACCCCCGCCACATCAGTCCACACCTGCCCCGCATGTCCCAGGCTGCCCGGTCAGCTGCGCCCGGAAGCCTGTTCCGCCTCGTCCCCGGGCCGGGCGGCGGGCCGCTGGGCCGTCACCCCGGCCCGCTCGACGGTGACCGTGCCGATCCGGTTGCGCCGGCCAGCCAGGCTCTCGGCGGTCAGCTTCAGCCCCGCCACCGTGGCCTCGGATCCGGCGATGGGCACCCGGCCCAGCGCGTGGGCCAGCAGGCCGCCGACGGTCTCGATGTCCTCCGCCTCGATCGTGGTGCCGAACAGCTCTTCCAGGTCGGTCACGGGCAGCCGGGCGGTGACCCGGGCCCGGTCCTCCGACAGCCATTCCACGGTCGGCTGCTCATGGTCATACTCGTCGGTGATCTCCCCGACGATCTCCTCCAGGATGTCCTCGATCGTGACCAGCCCGGCCGTCCCGCCGTACTCATCGATCACGATGGCCAGGTGGATCCGCAGCTGCTGCATCTCCCGGAGCAGCTCATCGACCGGCTTGCTTTCCGGCACGAAGGTGGCCGGCCGCATCACCGAGGTCACGCTGGCCACGGATTCCTGCTCGGGATGCTCCTGGCTGATCGTCACCAGGTCCTTCAGGTAGGCGATCCCGATCACGTCATCCTGGTTCTCGCCGACCACCGGGACCCGGGAGAAGCCGCTGCGCAAGGCGAGCGAGAGCGCCTGGTGCAGGGTCTTGTCCCGCTCCACGAAGACCATGTCCGTGCGCGGGACCATCACCTCGCGGACGATCGTGTCCCCCAGCTCGAAGACCGAGTGGATCATGGCCCTCGCCCCCGGCTCGATCACCTGCCGCTGCTCCAGCAGGTCGACCAGGCCGCGCAGCTCCTCCTCGGTGCCGAACGCGTCCCGCGATCCGCGGCCCGGCGTCAGCACGCTGCCGAGGGCCAGCAGCAGCCGCGGGACAGGCCCGAGGATCCGGGTCACCGGGTACAGCACGTCGGCGGCGGCCAGGGCCACCGAGCGCTCGTACTGCCGGCCCAGGATCCTCGGGCCGATCCCGGTCAGCACGTACAGCAGCGCGGCCATGATGACCCAGATCAGCAGGAACACGTGCCAGCCGGTGCCGAGCCAGTGCAGCAGCGCGGCGGCGACCAGCACGATGGCCGCGGTCTCGCCGCAGACGCGGGCCAGCAGCAGCACGGCCAGGTACCGGGCCGGCTCGGCCAGGACCGCCTGGAGCCGGGTGGCGGCGCGGTGGCGGCTGCCCTTGCGGCCGCGCGCCAGTTCCCCCGCGCCCGAGCGGGACACCCGCATGAGCGCGACCTCGGCGCTCGCGCACAGCCCGGCCCCCAGCGCCAGCGCCGCGGCGGCGACGATCAGCCACACCATGGTGGCCTCACCCCGTCTCTTCCTGCCCTCCGGGGTTACCGGCCGGGCCGGGTGGCTGATCCCGGGTGGAGCGCCAGGTGGCGAGCAGCTGATCCTGGAGGCCGAACATGGCGGTGCGCTCGTCCGCCTCGGCGTGGTCATAGCCCAGCAGGTGCAAGATGCCGTGCGTGCAGAGCAGCTCGAGCTCGTCACGCAGCGGGTGGTGCGCCTGGGCGGCCTGGTCGGCGGCGACCACGGGGCAGAGCACCACATCGCCGAGCAGGCCCGGCATCGAGGCGGGTTCCCCGCCGGCGCCCTGGTCGCCGCGGGCACTGCCCGGGGGCGGCGGCCGCAGCTCATCCATCGGGAAGGCCAGCACGTCGGTGGGGCCCGGCTCGCCCATCCACCGCTCGTGCAGGTCGGACATGGTGCCCCGGTCCACCAGGAGCACCGAGAGCTCGGCCAGCGGGTGCATCCGCATGCCGTCCAGGACATGCCGGGCCAGGGCCGCGAGCCCGGCCTCGTCGACGTCGACCCCGGACTCGTTGGCGATCTCGATGCTCACCGCGGATTCCGGGTCACTGGGGCTGCCTTCACTGGGCCCGCTTGCGCCGCTGCGGCGCAGGCGTCCCGCGTACCCGGGCGTCGTAGCGCTCGTACGCGTCCACGATGTCCCCCACCAGCCGGTGCCGTACCACGTCGTGGCTGGTCAGCCTGGCGAAATGCACGTCATCCAGGCCCTCGAGGATGTCCTGGACGATCCGCAGCCCGCTGGCCTGCCCGGCAGGAAGGTCCACCTGGGTGACGTCGCCGGTCACGACGATCTTGGACCCGAAGCCGAGCCGGGTGAGGAACATCTTCATCTGCTCCGCGGAGGTGTTCTGCGCCTCGTCCAGGATGATGAACGAGTCGTTCAGGGTCCGCCCGCGCATGTACGCCAGCGGGGCCACCTCAATCGTCCCCGCGGCGATGAGCCGCGGGATCGATTCCGGGTCGAGCATGTCGTGCAGCGCGTCATACAGCGGCCGCAGGTAGGGATCGATCTTCTCGTACAGGGTCCCGGGCAGGAAACCCAGCCGCTCCCCGGCCTCGACGGCCGGCCGGGTCAGGATGATCCGGTTGGCCTCCTTGGCCTGCAGCGCCTTCACCGCCTTGGCCATGGCCAGGTAGGTCTTGCCGGTGCCTGCCGGGCCGATGCAGAAAACGATCGTGTGCGCGTCGATAGCGTCCACATAGCGCTTCTGGTTCAGCGTCTTGGGCCGGATGGTCCGCCCGCGCGCCGACAGGATGTCCAGGCTGAGCACGTCGGCGGGGCGCACCCCGGACTTGCGGCGGAGCATGGCCACGACCCGCTCCACCGAGTCCGCGGTGAGCTCGGCCCCGCCGGCCAGCAACTCGGTGAGCTCCTCGAAGAGGCCGGCGACACGCTCGCTCTCCTCGGCCGCCCCGGTAATCGTGATCTCGTTCCCGCGGACGTGGATATCGGCGTCGAACGCCTTCTCGATCACGTGCAGGAGTTCATCGCGTGATCCCAGCAGGCTGACCATCGAGTGGTCATCCGGGATAACGATCTTGACCTGCGCGCCGGTGCTGCCGGGCGGCTTACGGCCCGCAGCATCTCCGGATCTGTCTGTCAATTCCCTCTCTCCGCCTGAGCGCAGGCGCGGCCCGCGCCCGTACCGTCATGCTATCCGCGCGGGCACCGGCCCGGGGGCAGCAGAGTGTCAGCCCGGGGGCCAGCTCAGCTCGCGCCCGGCCAGGAGGTGCGCGTGCACGTGCGGCACGGCCTGGCCCGCGTCGGGCCCCGTATTGAAGACAACCCGGTAGCCACGGCCGGAGATTCCCTCCGCCTCGGCCACCTCGTGAACCTGGCTGACCAGTTCGGCCAGCAGGCTGCCGTCGGCCGTGGCCAGCGCGGCCAGGTCGGGATAGTGCTCCTTCGGGATCACCAGCACATGAGTGGGCGCCTGGGGGCTGATGTCGCGGAAGGACACGGTCCGCGGTGACTCGAGCACCCGTGATGCTGGGACACCGCCGGATACGATCCTGCAGAATAGGCACTCCGGCACAGGGTGGATCCTAGCTTGTCCCTCTCCGGTGACACCCAGGACATATATGGTTGCGATGGTGTTAGCTCGCTGCGCGCGCCCGCCGCGCCCCTCCCGGTGCGGGGCACGCGGCATTTGCGCCTATCCCCGGGCTTCCCGGCGGGACGGCGCCGCAACGTCCGCTGCGCGCACGGGCAGGCACTCCGCACTCGATATCCCGGTGGGGGGAATGCTTCCGTGAGGCCGAAGGGCTCGGGCGGGCTGGGCGGGGGGTCGCATGCACGTTTTCGACATGCCAGGTGAACCCGACAGCATCGTTACGCGTCCCATTGACGTGACCGAGGCCTTGATAGCTGACACGGCGATGACCCGCGCCGCTGTCGAGTGGGATGCCGACCGGGCGGTCACCGCCATCTACAGCGAGCACTACCGCTCGCTGGTCCGCCTGGCGGCCTTCCTGGTCCGGGATACCGCGACCGCGGAAGAGGTGGTGCAGGACTCGTTCGTGGCCATGCACGGGGCATGGCGCCGGCTGCGGGATACGGACAAGGCGCTGTCCTATCTCCGCCAGTCTGTCGTGAACCGGTCGCGGTCTGTCCTGCGGCACCGGATGGTCGTCGACAAGAACACGCCGAAGCCGCCGCCGGACATGCCGAGCGCCGAGCATGGCGCGATCATCCAGCTGGAGCGCTCAGCCGTGGTGTCCGCCCTGCGGGCGCTCCCGGACCGGCAGCGGGAAGCGCTGGTGCTCCGGTACTACGGGGATCTTTCCGAGGCGCAGATCGCGTCGGTCATGGGCATCAGCAGGGGCGCCGTCAAGAGTCACACGGCCCGGGCCATGGCGGCCCTGCGCGCCGTACTGGAGCGGGACTCGTGACGGGGGGGCCTTCGGGGGCGCGGGAAGCCGTGGGTGGCAGGCATGATGACACAGGACCGGGACTACGAGGACGTCCTGCGCCGCGCTCTGGCCGCGGCGGCAGACTCCATCGAGCCCACTGGCGACGGGCTGCAGCGCATCCGTCACCGGCTGGAATCACGCCGGTCCGTGCGGTCCGTTTTCTCCGGGTGCACCCAGCGGCTCGAACTGCACGGGACCCGTCTTCTGGTCCGGTTCGAGCCGGCCATCGAGTCGGGCCGGACCGCGCTGAGGCGGACCGGGCTGCCGCGCGCCCTGCCCATCCTGGCCAGCCTGTTCAGCACGCTCGGTGGCGGGCTGGCCCGCGGGCACCGCGGCCCGGCCCGCCCGCCGGGCCGCCTGGGACCCGCGGCGGCCTGGCTCAAGCCGGTGTCCGCCGTCGCGGCCGCGGTGGCCATCGTGGTCGCCGGGGTCGTCGTCCTCAACCACGAGACGCAGACCGTCATCAACCCGGCTAACTCCTACAATCCGTCCGGGCCTGGCACCAGCCTGGGCGGCGGCGGGAAGACCGCGAACTCCAAGCGGTGGAAGCTGCCACTCGGCGTGTGGCCCCCCACCCAGCAGGCCAGCGGCCAGGCGCGCAACCCGAGGACCAGCAGCGTGCTGCCCGCGGTGGCCTGTACCCCGACCCCGACGCCGACCCCCTCATCCACCGCGACGGCACCCGCCACGGGCGGCACGGCCACGCCGACGCCGACGGACAGCAGCAGCCCCACGGCCACGCCCGCGACACCGGAGCCAACCGGGAGCAGCACCCCCGCGCCCACCCCGACGGCCAGCACCGCCACCAGCGGGACCGGCGGCTCTGACGGCACAGCCATGGCCACGGCTGCGGCCCTGGTCGTCCCGGACTATGCCGGGGCGCCCGCCGTCGTGACGTGCGGAGCTACCCCGACGGCCTCCCAGACGCCCTGAGCACACCCAGGCCGCGGCCCGCGAGAGCGGCCGGGAATCCCCGGTTCAGGCCCGGCGGCGTTCAGGCCCGGCCGGGTTCAGGCCCAGCGGCCGGACCGGCTGAGCAGGATCGCGGCCGCCGCCATCCCCGCGGATGAGGTGCGGAGCACGGTCGGCCCGAGCCGCGCCGCCGTGGCCCCGGCCCGGGTGAGTGCCGCGGCTTCGGCGGGGCTTACGCCGCCTTCCGGGCCGACGATCACCACCATCTCGCCCGACTGGGGCAGCGGCACGTCGCTGAGCTGGTCAGGGGCCTGCGGATCCAGGAGGAACGCCGCGGCGGCCCGGCTGGCCCGCGCCGTCACCTCACTGAGACCGGCGGGCGCGGTCACCTCGGGGAGCCTGCCCCGCCGGGCCTGCTTGCCCGCTTCCCGCGCGGTGGACCTCCACCGCGCCACGCCGCGATCGCCCCGCTCTCCCTGCCACCTGGCCACGCACCGTTCGGCCGCCCACGGGACGATCACGTCCACCCCGGCCTCGGTCATCAGCTCGACGGCCAGCTGCCCCCGCTCCCCCTTCGGGATCGCCTGAACCACGGCCAGGGCGGGATCGGGGACGGGCAGCACGACGCGGTCCCGCACCGCAAGCTCCAGCTGGCCGCGCTGGGCGCGGGTCACCACGCACTGGGCCAGCTGGCCGCCGCCGTCGGCCAGGTCCACCCGTTCGCCCACGGCGAGCCTGCGCACATCGGCCGCGTGCCGGCCCTCCGGGCCGGCCAGCACGATCACGTCCCGGGCCAGGTCCCCGGGACGGGCGAAGAAGACCGGTGGCTGCGAGCCGGGCGCAGGCGACCCGGGGCCGGGCCCCGGGTTACCGGCCGTTGAACGCGTCACGCAACCGGGAGAAGAAGCCCTGCTGCCCCGGGGCGAAGCGGCCCGGCGGGGTCTCCTCGCCGCGCAGCGCCGCGAGCTGCTTGAGCAGTGCCTCCTGGGCCTCGTCCAGCTTGACCGGGGTCTCCACCGAGATATGGATGACCAGGTCGCCCCGGCCCGAGTCGTTCAGGTGCTGGACGCCGAGCCCGTACATCGGGACGACCTGCCCCGACTGCGTCCCCGGGCGGATGTCCAGTTCCCTGGGACCATCCAGGGTTTCCACCGAGAGGGTCGCGCCCAGCGCCGCGGCCACCATCGGGATGGTCACAGTGCAGTGCAGGTCGTCGCCCTGGCGCTCGAAGATGGGGTGCGGGCGCTGGAGGATCTCCAGGAACAGGTCCCCGGGCGGGCCGCCGCCGGACCCGATCTCGCCCTCCCCCGCCAGCTGGATGTGCGTGCCGTCCTCGACTCCCGCCGGGATGCGGACCTTCATCGTCCGCCGGGTCCTGACCCGGCCGTCGCCGTCGCACTCGGGGCAGGGCCGGCGGATGACGGTACCGAACCCGCCGCAGTGCGGGCATGGCCGGGAGGTCATCACCTGGCCCAGGAACGAGCGCGTGACCTGGCTGACCTCGCCGCGCCCGCCGCAGACCTCACAGGTCTCCGGGTGGGTACCCGGCGCCGTGCCCTCCCCCGAGCAGGTCGGGCAGACCACGGCCGTGTCCACCACCAGTTCCCGGGTGGTGCCGAACGCGCACTCGGACAGGTCCAGCTCGACCCGGATGGTGGCGTTCCGGCCGCGCCGGGCGCGGCTGCGCGGGCCCCGGGCCGCCGCCCCGGCCCCGAAGAAGGCGTCCATGATGTCGCTGAACGGGAAGCCCGGACCGAAACCGCCTGCGCCTGCCCCGCCGTTGGGCGCGAAGGGGTCCGCGCCCTGGTCGTACATCTGGCGCTTCCCCGGGTCGGAGAGCACCTCGTACGCCTGGGTGATCTCCTTGAACCGTTCCTGGGTCTCCGGGTCCGGGTTCACGTCCGGGTGCAGCTCGCGGGCGAGCCGCCGGTAGGCCTTCTTGATCTCATCGGGCGGGGCGTCCCGGCGGACGCCGAGCGCGCCGTAGTAGTCATTGGCCACTAGGACCCCGCCAGGATCTGGCCCACGTATCGTGCCACCGCGCGTACTGCTCCCATCGCTGTCGGGTAATCCATTCGTGTCGGGCCGAGCACCCCGAGCCTGGCCAGAACCTGATCCCCGGTTCCGTACCCGGTCGCGACGACGGACGTGCTCCGCAGCCCCTCGACCGGGTTCTCCGCGCCAATCCGGACGGTCAGCGAGGGGTGGTCACCAGACTCGCCCAGCAAGCGCATGAGCACGACCTGCTCCTCGAGGGATTCCAGGACCTCCCGCAGCCCCCGGGAGAAGTCCGCCGTGGTCAGGTTGGCCGCGCCCCCGACCACCACCCGCTCGTCGGTGCGCTCCACCAGGGTTTCCAGGATGACGGAGAACACCGCCGCCGCGTTCGGCCGTTCCGTCGGGTCGACCAGCTCCGGAAGATCCGCGACCACAGACGCCACCTCGGTCAGGCGCCGCCCGTCCAGGCAGGCGTTCAGCACCGCCCGCAAGTGCATGATGGAATCTTCCTCAGCCGCGTCCGGCAGTTCCACCGAGCGCTGCTCCACCCGCCCGGTATCAGTGATGATCACCAGCATGAGCCGTTTCGCGGCCAGCGGGACCAGTTCCAGGTGCCGCACCGAGGAGCGGGTCAGCGAGGGGTACTGCACCACGGCCACCTGGCGGGTCAGCTGGGCGAGCAGCCGGACGGTCCGCATCACCACGTCGTCGAGGTCGTACGCGCCGGCCAGGAACGTCTCGATCGCCCGCCGTTCGGCTGAGGAGAGCGGCTTGACCCCGGACAGCCGGTCCACGAACAGCCGGTAGCCCTTGTCGGTCGGTATCCGGCCCGCGCTGGTGTGCGGCTGGACGATGAACCCCTGCTCCTCGAGCACGGCCATGTCGTTGCGGATGGTCGCCGGTGAGACATCGAGATTATGCCGGTCGACCAGCGACTTCGAGCCAACGGGCTCTGTGGTGGACACGTAATCTTCCACGATGGCCCGCAGCACAGCGAGCTTGCGCTCATCGAGCATGTCCCCACCTCCCCTGGCACTCCACCGTCCTGAGTGCCAAGTTTAAGGCGGTCCGGGCGCCGTGGCACCCAAGCGCTGCGTTTATTCCGGGGGGACGACCCCCCTGGACCCCCCGCCATCCGCCGGCTCGGCGGGCACCCGCCTGCGGCGGGCCCCGCCTCGCCGGCGGATCACCACATCCACGCCCCGGAAAACCCCCGCCCCCGCCGCCACCGGGCAACCCGCCTGCGGCGGGCCCCGCCTCGCCGGCGGATCACCACATCCACGCCCCGGAAAACCCCCGCCCCCGCCGCCACCGGGCAACCCGCCTGCGGCGTGCCGCCGCGCAGGCGCCGCACTTGTCCGCTAGCGTCCGGTTGGGTGGACCCCAATTACGGTACGGACGTCCTCGCACCAGGCTGGCAGCGCCGCGCACGGCCGGAACCGCCCCAGGTGGAGGCGGTCCGCGGGCTGGTCGTGGAGGAGGCAGGCGGCGGTTTCTGCGGGGCCGTGATGACCTGCGAGAAGAACGCGGTCACGCTGGAAGACCGGTTCGGGCGGCAGCGGGTCTTCCCGCTCAGCCCGGGCGCGTTCCTGCTGGAAGGCAGGCCGGTGACGCTGACCCGCCCGGCGCCCGCCGGGCCTGCGCGCGGCCCGGCCAGGAGCCGGTCGGGCTCCGTGGCCCGGCCCGCGGGGCCGCCCGGCCAGGCCAGCCGGGCCCAGGTCGCCAGGGCCAGCCGGATCTACGTCGAGGGCCGCCACGACGCCGAGCTCATCGAGCAGATCTGGGGCGACGACCTGCGTGATGCGGGTGTCGTCGTGGAGTACCTGGAAGGCGTGGATCACCTTCCGGCGGTGCTCCAGGCGTTCTCCCCCGGCCCGCAGCGGCGGCTCGGGGTCCTGGTCAACCACCTGGTCCCCGGCTCAAAAGAACAGCGCATCGCCGCCGCGGTGACCTCACCGCACGTGCTGGTGGTGGGGCATCCCTACGTGGACATCTGGCAGGCGGTCAGGCCTGCGGCACTGGGCATCCCCGCCTGGCCCGTGGTCCCGCGCGGGCGGCCGTGGAAAGAGGGCGTGCTGAGCGCTCTGGGCTGGGGCACCGACACGGCAGCCGGCTGGAAACGTATCCTGGCCGCCGCCCGCAGCTATGCCGACCTCGAGCCGGAACTGCTCGGCCGGGTCGAGGAACTGATTGACTTCGTCTCCGCGCCGGGTACTAGCTAACGTGAGGCAGCGACACATCCCGGCGAGGAGCCCATGACCAGCCACCCGCAGTCTCCGATGGATTCCGGCCTGAGCGTGTTCACCCCGCAGCACGGCGGCCCGGATGGTCAGGAAGGGGGCCTGGGGGCGGCTCCGGGCAGCAGCACCGCGGCGCCCGCTCCGGCGCCCATGGACCGGGCGGAGGTGCGCTGGGCCATGCTCGCCTACCTGGCTGTGCCGTTCACGCTGTGCCTGGTGCCGCTGGCGGTCTGCCTCATCGGCCCGGCGACCCGCGGGTTCGCCCGGGCGCACGCGTCGGTGGCCCTCAGCCTGTCCGTGGCCACCATCCTGTACACGGCCAGCATCCTGATCGTCGGCGGCGTGCTGTCCCTCGACTCCGCCTCGGTGGGCACCCTGGCCGCCGTGCCGCTGCTGGCGGCGCTCTGGGCCAGCGTGCTGGTCGTGGTGGTCCGCGCGGCCGGGGCAGCGGGCCGCGGTGAGATGTACCGGCTGCCCCGGTGGCTGCGGATGACCGCGGGGCCGCCCCGCTGACCCCGCGGCCGCGCGGGCGTCAGTCGGTCAGGCCGCGGATGACCGCGTCGGCGAGCAGCCGCCCCCGGGTGGTCAGCACCACCCGGCCCGCGGCAAGGGCTTCCTCCGTGGCCAGCCCGTCGGCCACCGCGGTGGCCGCGGCGGCCCGGCCGGCCGGGGTGAGCATCCCGACCGGGCAGCCGGACGACAGCCGGGTCAGCAGCATGATCTCTTCCAGCCGGCGCTCCGGCCCGGTGAGTTCCTCCCGGGCCAGGCCCGGGCTGGTGCCCGCGGCGAGCCGCGCGGCGTACGCGGCCGGGTGCTTCACGTTCCACCAGCGGACCCCGCCCACGTGGCTGTGCGCGCCCGGCCCCACGCCCCACCAGTGGCCGCCGGTCCAGTACAGCTGGTTGTGCTGGCTGCGGGCCCCGGGGCCCGCAGCCCAGTTGGACACCTCGTACCAGCCCAGTCCCCGGGCGGAAAGGAACCCGTCCGCGGCCAGGTAGCGGTCAGCCATGGCCTCGTCGTCCGGGACACCCACCTCACCCCGCCGGACCCGGGCGGCGAGCCGGGTGCCGTCCTCGACGATCAGGGCGTAGGCGGAGATATGGTCCGGGCCTGCCGCCAGGGCCGCCTCCAGCGACTCCTGCCAGTCAGCGTCCGACTCCCCCGGCGTGCCGTAGATGAGGTCCAGGCTGACATGCTCGAAGCCCGCTTCCCGGGCCCACTGGGCGCAGCGGGCGGGGCGGCCAGGCTCATGCACCCGGTCCAGCACGGCCAGCACATGCGGCGCCGCGCTCTGCATGCCCAGCGAGATCCGGGTGAAGCCGGCCGCGCGCAGGGCGGCCAGGGAGGCGGGGTCCACGCTCTCCGGGTTGGCCTCGACCGTAACCTCGGCGCCGGGTGCGAGGCCGAACTCGCCCTCGATGACCCGCAGGATCCCGCCGAGCTGGACGGCCGGGAGCAGGGTCGGGGTACCGCCGCCAAAGAACACGGTGGCCGCCGGGCCGCCCGCGCTGCCCAGCACCCGCCGCGCCAGCCGGATCTCCGCGGCGGCCAGCGCCGGGTAGGTGTCCCGGGAGACCCCGGGCCCGAGCTCGGCGGCGGTGTAGGTGTTGAAGTCGCAGTAGCCGCAGCGGCGCTGGCAGAACGGCACATGCACGTAGAACCCGAACGGGCGGTGACCCAGCTCGGCGGCGGCGCCGGGAGGCAGCGCACCGTCGGCGGGGACGGCCGTGCCGGCCGGGAGGACCCCGGGCACGGTCAGCTGACCGCCCTTTCGCGGGGCGCGGCCGGTTCCCCCGGCGCCGCGAGTTCCCGGGAGCGGGCCCGGCCCAGCACCGAGGCCGCGATGCCCATCCACTGCGGGTCGAGTCCGGGCGCGGCCACCAGCCGGCGCATCAGTTCCGCATCCCCGTAGTAGGCCTGCATCGCCTCGGACACGGTCACGCTGTCCGCCGGCCGCGAGAGGACCTCGATGCGATCACCGGGCCCGGCCAGCCCTTCGTCGAGGACCCGCAGGTAGGCCCCGGGCCGGCCCGCCGCGGCGAACCGCTTCACCCAGTGCCGCTCACCCATCCACCCGGCGAACGTGCCGCAGGGAACGCGGACCGAGGCGATCTGGACCACCGCGGTGCCGAGCCGCCACGTCTCGCCCAGCAGCGCGGCGGACACGTCCAGGCCCGCCGTGGTGATGTTCTCACCGAAGACCCCGCTGGCCAGCTCCCGGCCCAGCTGCTCGGTCCACCAGTCCAGGTCCTCCCGTGCGTACGCGTACACGGCCTGGTACGGGCCCCCGTGATGCTTCGTGTCCGCCTGCTCGTCGTCGCCGGCGCCGAGCCGCCCGATGGTCACCGGGCCGGGGCAGGGCCGCTTGTCGATCGCGGTCCGCCCGAGCCGCCCGGCCCACGTGGCGGGACGGCCCTGGCCCACGTTCACTGACAACACCTGCGCGTTCCTCACCCCAGCACGCTATCCGGCGCCACCGGCACGGGCGAACCGGCTGGTTTCCCGGCCGGCCCGGGCCATCCGGCCGGTCCGCGCCGCGGCCGGCGCGGTTATCCTGGGGGTAGCCGCTTGGGTGGAGGCGTCGATGACAAGCTGGCCCGGATACGGGGCTCTGGAGTACGGCCACGCCGCGATGCTGGCCTCTGACGCGGAGCGGGACCGCGCGTCCGAGGTGCTGAAATCGGGGTTCGCCAGCGGCCGGCTCACCAAAGATGAGTATGACGATCACCTGCACCGGCTCTACACGGCGCGTACCCACGGTGACCTGGTCCAGGTGACAAGCCAGCTGCCGGGCGGCGGGATGGCCCTGTTCGCGGCGCCGGTCCCGGCGCGGACCAACTCACTCGCCGTCGCCGCGCTCATCTGCGGGGTGGCGGAGTTCTTCACGGGAGGGCTCACCGCGATCCCGGCGGTCGTGCTCGGTCACATGGCCCGCGGCCAGATCCGGCGGACCGGGGAGCAGGGCAGCGGCCTTGCCCTGGCCGGGCTGATCCTGGGCTGGCTGGCCATTGTCGTGTTCGTGCTGATCATCGCGGTCGGCGCGGCCGTGGCCGTGCGCATGGGAACCGTGACGCATCCCGGGAACAGAATCATCCGCATCGGGGGCTGAGGCCAGCGTCGCGGGCTGATGGTCAGCGGGCCCGCTCCGGCGTGGTGGACAGCGCGGCCACGAAGGCTTCCTGCGGCACCTCCACCCGCCCGATGGTCTTCATCCGCTTCTTGCCCTCCTTCTGCCGTTCCAGCAGCTTGCGCTTGCGGGTGATGTCACCGCCGTAGCACTTGGCCAGGACGTCCTTGCGCAGCGCGCGGATGTTCTCCCGGGCGATGATCTTGGCCCCGATGGCGGCCTGGATCGGCACCTCGAACTGCTGGCGCGGGATCAGCTCCCGCAGCCGGGAGGTCATGGCCAGGCCGTACTCGCGGGCCTTGTCCTCGTGCACGATCTGGCTGAACGCGTCAACCGGCTGCCCCTGGAGCAGGATGTCCACCTTGACCAGGTCGGCCTCCTGCTCACCGTCCGGCTCATAGTCGAGCGACGCGTACCCGCGGGTCCGCGACTTCAGCTGATCGAAGAAGTCGAAGATGATCTCGGCAAGCGGCATCGTGTAACGGATCTCGACCCGGTCGGCGGACAGGTACTCCATGCCCAGCAGCGCGCCCCGCCGGCCCTGGCACAGCTCCATGATCGTGCCGATGTACTCGGACGGGGCGAGCACCGTCGCCCGGACCACGGGCTCGAAGACCTTCGCGATCTTGCCTCCCGAGGGGTGGCCGGACGGGGCGGCCGAGCCGGGAGTGCCGCCGGGGAAGTCGCTCGGGTTCGTGACCTGGAGTTCCGCCCCCGATTCCAGCACGACCCGGTAGACCACGTTGGGCGCGGTGGAGATGAGCGAGAGACCGAACTCCCGCTCCAGCCGTTCCCGGACGATTTCCATGTGCAGCAGCCCGAGGAACCCGCACCGGAAGCCGAAACCGAGCGCGGTGGACGTCTCCGGCTCGTAGACCAGCGCCGCGTCGTTCAGGCGCAGCTTGTCGAGGGCGTCGCGCAGTTCCGGGTAGTCGTCGCCGTCCAGCGGGTACAGGCCGGAGAACACCATGGGCCGGGGATGGTCATACCCGGGCAGCGGCTCGGCCGCGGGCCGCGCGGCGCTGGTCACGGTGTCGCCGACGCGGGCCTGCCGGACGTCCTTCACGCCGGTGATGAGGTAGCCCACCTCACCCGCGGCGAGGCTGTCCGACGGCACCGGCTCGGGTGAGATCACGCCCACCTCGAGCGTGTCGTGCGCCGACCCGGTCGACATCATCAGGCTCTTCTCCCGCCGGGTCAGGCGGCCGTCCATCACCCGCACGTAGGTGACCACGCCCCGGTAGGAGTCATAGACCGAATCGAAGATGAGCGCGCGGGCCGGCCCGTCCGGCTGGCCGGACGGCGGCGGGACCTGCTCCACCACGGCGTTGAGCAGGTCCTGCACCCCCTCCCCCGTCTTGGCCGAGACGCGGAGCACGTCGCCGGGGGCGCAGCCGATGATGCTGGCCAGTTCCTCCGCGTACAGGTCGGGCTGGGCCGCGGGCAGATCGATCTTGTTCAGCACCGGGATCAGGTGCAGGTCGGCCTCGAGGGCCAGGTACAGGTTGGCCAGCGTCTGCGCCTCGATGCCCTGGGCCGCGTCGACCAGGAGAATGGCGCCCTCGCAGGCGGCCAGCGAGCGGGACACCTCGTAGGTGAAGTCCACGTGCCCCGGGGTGTCGATCAGGTTGAGCACATACGGACGGCCATCCGGGCCGCTCCAGGGCAGCCGGACGGCCTGGCTCTTGATCGTGATGCCGCGCTCGCGCTCGATGTCCATCCGGTCCAGGTACTGGGCCCGCATCTGGCGGTCCGTCACCACCCCGGTGAACTGCAGCATGCGGTCGGCGAGGGTGGACTTGCCGTGGTCGATGTGCGCGATGATGCAGAAGTTCCTGATGATGCCCATGTCGGTATGACCGGGACTGGTCGCGGGCTGCGCGCCATCCGGGAGGACCTGCTCGGGCACTGCTGGCACAGGAAATCCGCCTGGTTCGTGATCGGGCCCGGATCGTGACCGGGCCTGGTTTGTGATCGGGGAGCGGTGCCTTCATGGTCGCATGCGCACGCGGGTGCCCTGGCCCCGGCGCGTCCCGCGCGGCACCAGTTTTGAGCCGCGCTCCCCGATAGGCTATCCTGCCTCGTCGGAGCGTAAGCGCTGCCGCCGCTGCACCAGCTGCCGCCGCATGGCGCCGTCGCGCGGCCCGGCCGGGCGTGACGGTACGCCCCGGCACCCAGACGAGATCCCGAGTGAGGCTTCCGCGTGGCGAACATCAAGTCCCAGATCAAGCGCAACAAGCAGAACGAGAAGCACCGGCAGCGCAACAAGGCGGTGAAGTCGTCGCTGAAGAGCTCGGTGCGCAAGTTCCGTGAGGCGGCCGACGCCGGCGACGTGCAGGCGGCCACCACGGCCATGCGCGCCGCGTGCCGTAACCTCGACAAGGCGGCGAGCAAGGGCGTGATCCACAAGAACCAGGCCGCCAACCGCAAGTCGGCCATCGCCCACCGCTGCGCGGAGCTGAGTTAGCCCGGGGGCCCGAGCCCCCGGACCCCCAGCGTGCCCGCTCCCGTATGCACGTCGGCTGCTGCGGGTGCCTGGTTAATCGCCGGCTCGGCCAGAACCCCGCCTGCGGCGGGGCCTGGCCTCGCCCGCGGATCTGCGCTGGCTCAGCAAGAGCCGCCTGCGGCACACTTCTCCCCTCCCGGCCGGCCCGATCGCCCGGGCACGGGAAGATTCAGCTCTCAGCGGGCGCGGCAGGCCACGATCTCGCGGATGGCGGCCTCCAGGGCGTAGCCCGCGCTCGTCCCTTCTCCTTTGACCTGAGCGTCGGCGCGGGCCACCACGGCCAGGGCACGGGCCACTCCCTCCGGGGTCCAGCCCCGCAGCTGCTGCCGGACCCGGTCCACCTTCCACGGCGGCATGCCGGCGTCGGCCGCCACCGCCGCGTCCGGCTGGCCCTTGGGGGCGCTCCCCACGCGGCCCAGCAGGCGTACCCCCTGGGCCAGGCCGCTGGTGATGAGCACGGGTGACACCCCGACCGCCAGCGCCCAGCGCAGCAGTTCCAGCGCTTCCCCCAGGCGCCCCTCGACGGCCCGGTCGGCCACGGTGAAGCCGCTCGCCTCAGCCCGGCCCCGGTAGTAGCGGGCCACCACGGCCTGGTCGATGACCCCGGTGGTGTCCGAGGCCAGCTGCGCGCACGCGGCGGCCAGCTCACGCAGGTCGCCGCCCAGGGCGTCGAGCAGGGCGCGCACGCCGCTCTCCTCGACCGTGCGCCCCGCACGGCGGAACTCGGCGCGGATGAACTGCATCCGCTCGCCCATCCGGGTGACCTTCGGGCATTCGACGATCTGCGCGCCCCGCTTGCCCAGCGCGGCCAGCAGGGCCTTGCCCCTGGCCCCGCCGGCATGGGTGAGGATCAGGACGGTCTCGGGCGGCGGATCGCCCGCCAGGCTGGCGATCTCGTCGGCGATGTTCTTGGCCGCGTCGGCGGCGCCGTGCAGCACGATGACGCAGCCGCCGCCGAACAGGGAGGGCGCGGTCAGCGAGGCCAGCTCGCCAGGCCGCAGCCCGGCGGCCTGCACATGGCGCACATCGTCGGCTGGCCGCGCGGCCTCGACCAGGCGCGCCACCGCCCGCTCGACCAGCAGCTCCTCCTCTCCCACGACCACGCTGACGCCGGCGGTATCCGCGGGTGAGACAGATGCGGGGGAAGGCATAGCCGCAGCATGCCACATACGGGGCCGTGGGCCGGCCAGAGCCTCAGCTGGTGGCGACGGGCGCGCCGCCGAGCCACACGCGGCTCGGCTTGAGGCCGTAGGACCAGGCGAACGCGCCCTCGTGGTCGGCGTCCCAGAGCACGATGTCAGCCAGGCGGCCGCGGACCATCGCGCCACGGTCCGGGGCCCGCAGGGCCTGCGCGCCGCCGAGCGTGGCGGCCCGCAGGGCCTCGGTCACGCTCAGGCCGAACTGGTCCACGGCCAGCGAGATCACCAGCGGCATCGAGGTGATCCCGTTGCCGCCGGGCGTGTGGTCCGAGCCGAGCGCCACGGCCACGCCCTTGTCCAGCAGGGCGCGCACCGGCGGGTTCTTGCGGGTCTGGAGGGAGGTTCCCGGGCAGACCACAGCGGCCACCCCGGCCTGGGCCAGGGCCGCCACGTCCTCGTCACTGGCCTCGTGCAGGATGTCCGCCGAGGCGCAGCCGAGTTCGGCGGCGAGCCGGGCCGCCCCGGTCCGGCTCTCCCCGCAGGCGTGGACCCGCGGCAGCAGCCCGGCCGCCCGGCCCGCGCTGAGGATCCAGCGGGCTTCACGCTCGGTGAAACGGCCCTCCTCGCAGTACACGTCCACGCTGTCCGCGCCGACGGCGGCCGCGTCGGAGCACCACGTGCCCACGGCGTCGATGTAGTCGTTGCGGCGGCCGAAGTATTCCGGCGGCACCGCGTGCGCGGCCAGGAACGTGACGTGCACCCGCGGCATGCCCGGCTCACCCTCCAGGGAGCGGAGCATGCGCACGTCAGCCAGCTCGCCGTCGCGCGTCAGGTGGTAGCCGGTCTTGGCCTCGATCGTGGTGGTCCCGCACCGCAGCCACGCGCCGAGCCGCTCGCGCACCCCGTTGCACAGGGTCCAGGGATCCGTGCCGCGGGTCACCGTGACCGTGGACGCCATCCCGCCGCCGGCCGCGGCGATCTCGCTAACCGAGGAGCCGCCGGCCCGCATGGCCAGTTCCGCCCAGCGGTTACCCGCGTAGACGGGGTGGGTGTGCGCGTCGATCAGGCCCGGGGTGACCAGGCCGCCGCCCAGGTTCTCCACCGAGTCCACGTCAACGATGTCCTCCACCACGCCGGGCAGGCTCTCGGGTAGTTCCGAGGCCCGGCCGACCCAGGCGATGCGGTCGTTATAGGTGAGGATGGCCGCGTTACTCCAGATCTCGGAGCCGGTCCAGAGGCGGCCGATGTTGGTGAGCAGGCGTACGGTCACCGGCGTGCCCCCGGCCGCGCACGCAGGAGGGGCCGGAGGGGAACGTGCCAGACGGGGCGTACCTGCGTCATGCGCGGTCACCTGCCATAGCTCGTCCGTACCACTGATGGCCCCCCGCCAGGCACCCCGCGACGCGGGTTCCAGAGCGACCGACGGCGGCGCTGCGGGATGCGGCAACCAACATATCGGTTCAGTTACGGTATTGCACTACTCGGTCCCTGTACAGGCAGTTCACGAAGAAGGCAGGACGGAAATTGCCGTCCTTTCCGCTGATCTCACTGTCTGTGCTGGTCCGGGCCCATCTTAGCTGCGCTGCGTGTCCGCCGGGAGGCGGGTTCTGCTTTACCGGATAAGGCCCGGCGGAATTGACCGCCGGTTCAATATGACGTTCCCGGCTGCTGCGGCCAGCATCCCACGCGCGGGACAGTTCCGCGCCCCGGTTAGCTTCCCGCGGGAACGGCAATGCGGTCGATCTCGGCGGCCAGGCCCGGCGGGACCCGGGCCGTCAGCTCGGTTCCCGCGGCGCAGTGCCGCAGCGCCAGCACCTCGCCCTCCTGGTGGGCCCGGGCCACCAGGTCGCCGCGCACATACGGAACCACGGCGCTGACCTCACGGTCCCACTGCGGGAGCGCGGCCTCGACCGCCGCGGCCAGGGCACCGAGGCCCTCGCCGGTGCGCGCGGACACGACCACGCTGCGGGGCTCCTGGAGGCGGAGCGCGTCCAGGTCGATCGGGTCGGCCGCGTCGGCTTTGTTGATCACGACCAGCTCGGGCACGTCCCGCGCGCCGATCTCGGCGAGCACCTCGCGGACGGCGGAGATCTGCGCCTGCGGATCGGCGTCGCTCGCGTCCACCACGTGCAGGATCAGGTCCGCCTCGGCGACCTCCTCCAGCGTGGACCGGAACGCCTCGACCAGCTGGTGCGGAAGGTGGCGGACAAACCCGACGGTGTCCGTCAGCGTGAACCACCGGCCGGACGGGGTCCGGGCCCGGCGCACCGACGGGTCCAGCGTCGCGAACAGCGAGTCATCGACCAGGACCCCGGCCCCGGTCATCCGGTTGAGCAGGCTGGACTTGCCCGCGTTGGTGTAGCCCGCGATGGCCACCGCCGGGACGGCGTGATCGCGGCGCTGGTGCCGCTGCACCTGCCGGCCGACCGACATCTCGGCGAGCTGGCGGCGCAGCCGGGCGGTGCGGGTCCTGATCCGCCGCCGGTCGGTCTCGATCTTCGTCTCGCCAGGGCCCCTGGTGCCGATCCCGCCGCCGCCGGCGACCCGGCCGCCGGCCTGCCGGGACAGCGACTCGCCCCAGCCGCGCAACCGCGGCAGCAGGTACTCGAGCTGGGCCAGCTCGACCTGGGCCTTGCCTTCCTTGCTCCGGGCGTGCTGGGCGAAGATGTCCAGGATCAGCGCGGTCCGGTCGATGACCTTCGCCTTCACCACGCCTTCCAGCCGGCGCAGCTGGCTGGGGGTCAGCTCGCCGTCGCAGATCACGGTGTCCGCGCCGGCCGCCGCGACCAGGGCCGCGACCTCCGCGGCCTTGCCCGCGCCGATGTACGTGGCCGCGTCGGGGCGGCCGCGGCGCTGGATCAGGCCGTCCAGGATCACCGAGCCCGCCGTCTCGGCCAGCCGGGACAGCTCGCGCAGCGAGTTCTGCGCATCGGCGAGCGTCCCCTCGGTCCACACGCCGACCAGGATGACCCGCTCCAGCCGCAGCGCGCGGTACTCGACCTCGGTGACGTCCTCGAGCTCGGTGGACAGCCCGGACACCCGCTGCAGCGCGTGGCGGTCCGACAGGTCCAGCGCGCCCGCGTCCGGATCCCGCTCGGTGATGTCCGCCGGGATCTCATGGGATAGCTCGCTGGGAAGGGTCATCGCCTGCTCATCTGGGTCGGGTACGCGGGCCGCGCTGCTTCGATCTGCCAATGCTTTCATGCCTCCGGGATACGCTCACCTCAATAAACACCCGCGCGGCCCAGGTTGTGCCCGGCATGTGGCCCGGAACACTTTGACCGGCGGCGGGGCGCAGTGTTAAGCCCAGTGTCAGGACTGCCCGGGGCTGGCACTGCCCGCCGTCATTACTTGCCAGTAACATTGCCCGGTAACTGCGAGGCGGCGGACGACCTGGGAGGAGCGCGGCATGGCCAGCGAAGGCGTGGAGATCACCGGCCCGCAGGGCGATCGCTATGAGGAGGTGCTCACCCCGGAGGCGGTCGGCCTCGTCGCGGCGCTGCAGCGGGAGCTGGGCGCCCGGCGGGCCGAACTGCTCACCGCCCGCCAGCTGCGGCAGGTGGAGCTGTCGGCCGGGGGGACGCTGGACTTCCTGGCCGCGACCGCGGCCATCCGGGATGACCCGGACTGGCGCGTGGCCGCCCCGGCGCCGGGCCTGGTGGACCGGCGGGTCGAGATCACCGGCCCGACCGACCGGAAGATGGCCATCAACGCGCTGAACTCCGGGGCCAAGGTCTGGCTGGCTGACTTCGAGGACGCGAACACCCCGCTGTGGGACAACATGGTCACCGGCCAGCTCAACCTCATCGGGGCGCTGGACCGCACCCTGGACTTCACCAGCGAGGAGGGCAAGTCCTACCAGCTGGCACCGGATGGCGAGCTGGCCACGATCGTGGTCCGGCCGCGCGGATGGCACCTGGACGAGAAGCACATGCTGGTCGACGGCCAGCGCGTCTCGGGGAGCCTGTTCGACTTCGGGCTGTATTTCACCCACTGCGCCCGCCGCCAGCTGGACAAGGGATCCGGCCCGTACTTCTACCTGCCCAAGATCGAGAGCCACCTGGAGGCCCGGCTCTGGAACGACGCCTTCAACCTGGCCCAGGACGCGCTGGGCATCCCGCGCGGCACGATCCGGGCCACCGTGCTGATCGAGACCATCCCGGCCGCATTCGAGATGGAGGAGATCCTCTACGAGCTGCGTGACCACAGCGCCGGCCTGAACGCCGGCCGGTGGGACTACCTGTTCAGCATGATCAAGAAGTTCCGCAACCGGGGCCAGGAGTTCGTGCTGCCCGAGCGCAACTCCGTGACCATGACCGCCCCCTTCATGCGGGCCTACACCGAGCTGCTGGTCAAGACCTGCCACGAGCGGGGCGCGCACGCCATGGGCGGGATGGCCGCGTTCATCCCGAGCCGGCGCGACCCTGAGGTCAACGCGGTCGCCATGGCCAAGGTCCGCGAGGACAAGACCCGCGAGTCCGGGGACGGCTTCGACGGCTCGTGGGTGGCCCACCCGGACCTGGTGCCGCTGTGCCGCGAGGTGTTCGACGCGGCCCTGGGGGACCGGCCCAACCAGCTCGCCCGGCAGCGGGACGACGTCAGCGTGTCCGCCGCGGACCTGCTCGCGGTGAGCAAGACGCCCGGCATCATCACCGAGGCGGGGCTGCGCAACAACATCAGCGTCGGGCTGCAGTACCTCACCTCCTGGCTGGGCGGCAACGGGGCGGTGGCCATCTTCAACCTGATGGAGGACGCGGCCACCGCGGAGATCTCCCGGTCCCAGGTCTGGCAGTGGATCCACAACAGCGTCCGGCTGGACGACGGGCAGATGGTGACGCACCATCTCGCGGAGCGGATCATCGCCGAGGAGTCGGCGGCCATCCGCGAGGCGGCCGGCGACGCGTTCGACGCGCCCCGGTTCGAGCAGGCGGCCGCGTTGTTCAGCGCGGTCGCGCTGGCCGACGACTACGCGGAATTCCTCACGATCCCGGCATATGAGGAGATGCCGTAGCGGCTCCGGGGGGAACAGCGGAGATGCCGTAGCGGCTCCCGGGGGAACAGCGGAGATGCCGTAGCGGCTCCCGGGGAAGACAGCGGAGATGCCGTACCGCGCGCCCCTCGTGGACTACCGGCCCGTCAGGAGGCACCCTGGAGAGTGAGCGCGGGCGACGGCGCGCCAGTGTGGAGGCAGCATGACGGTCCAGGCGATGGTGCCCCGGATGACCGAGATCTGCGGTCCCGGCGGGGTGGTGTCCGATGCTGCCGAGCTGCGGACCTACGAGTGCGACGGGCTCACGTCGCACCGCGCGGCTCCCGGCCTGGTCGTGCTGCCGGAGACGGCAGAGCAGGTGGCCGCGGTGGTTACGGAATGTGCCCGGGCCCGGGTGCCGTTCGTGGCCCGCGGATCGGGCACCGGCCTGTCCGGGGGGGCCCTGCCGCGCGCCGACGGCGTGCTGATCGTCATGTCGCGGATGCGCCGGATCATCGCGGTCGACCCGGTGAGCCAGCGGGCCATCGTCGAGCCCGGCGTCACCAACCTGGCGGTCAGCACCGCGGCCCGGCCGTACGGCTACTTCTACGCCCCGGACCCGTCCAGCCAGGTGATCTGCTCGGTGGGCGGCAATGTCGCGGAGAACTCCGGCGGCGCGCACTGCCTCAAGCACGGCTTCACCGTGCACCACGTGACCGGCCTGCAGATCGTCACGCCCGAGGGTGAGCTGACCTGGCTGGGTGACGGCACCGGCGCGGCGCCCGGCTATGACCTGGCCGGCATGTTCACCGGCTCCGAGGGCACGCTGGGCATCGTGACCAAGATCGTGGTCAGGCTGACCAGGATCCCGCAGGTCATCACCACCTTGCTGGCCGCGTTCGAGACCACGGGGGCGGGCGGCGCCGCGGTCTCCGCGATCATCGGGGCCGGGATCCTGCCTGCCGCCATCGAGATGATGGACGCGCTGGCCATCGAGGCGGCCGAGGCCGCGGTGGCGTGCAACTACCCGGCGGGCGCCGGGGCGGTGCTGGTCGTGGAGCTGGACGGGCCCGAGGCCGACGTGCGCCGGGACAGCGCGGCGGTGCGGGAGCTGTGCCGGCAGGCCGGCGGCGGCGAGATCCGGGAGGCGGACGACCCGGCGGAGCGCGCCGCGATCTGGGCCGGGCGCAAGTCCGCGTTCGCCGCCGTCGGCCGGATCTCCCCGTCCTACCTGGTCCAGGACGGGGTCGTGCCGCGGACCGCGCTCGGCGAGGTCCTGGACAAGATCGCCGCGCTGGCGGCCGGGTCGGGAATCCGGGTGGCCAACGTGTTCCACGCGGGCGACGGGAACCTGCACCCGCTGGTCCTGTACAACGACGCCACACCCGGGGAGGAAGCACGGGCCGAGGAGGTGTCCGGGGCCATCCTGGACCTGTGCATCGAGCACGGCGGCTCCATCACCGGCGAGCACGGCGTGGGCACGGACAAGTCCAGGTACATGACGAAGATGTTCACCCGGGAGGATCTCGACACCATGCAGCTGCTCCGCTGCGCGTTCGACCCGGCGGGGCTGTGCAACCCGGGCAAGATCTTCCCGACCCCGCGGCTGTGCGGCGAGGTCCCCGGGCCCCGCCGCGGCGTGCACCCCGCGGTCGCCGCAGGCCTGGCGGAGCAGTTTTGAGCCCTGCCTCGGTCCCCGGGTCGCTGGCCCGGGCCTGCCGCGCGGTGCGGCCGGGCGGCCCGTGGGACGCGGTGGGCGGGCTGACCCCGCCGTGGGTCGCGTCCCCCGCCGACACCGGCGAGGCCAGCGCCCTGCTGGCCGCAGCGACCGAGCACGAGCTCGCGGTGGTGCCGCGGGGCAGCGGGACCACAGTGTCCTGGGGCGCCCCGCCGCACCGCCTCGACCTGGTCATCGACACCCTGCGGCTGGACCAGGTGATCGAGCACGCCGCGGGCGACCTGGTGGTCCGGGCGCAGGCAGGCGTGACCATGGACCAGCTGGCCGCGGTGCTGGCCACCGCCCGCCAGCAGCTCGCCCTGGATGTCCCGCCCGGCCCCGGCCACGGCGGCCCGGCCACCTCGCCCACGGTCGGCGGCGTGCTCGCCACCGGCGCCGCCGGGCCGCGGCGGCTGCGCTACGGCACCCCCCGCGACCTGCTCATCGGGATCACCGTCATCCGCCCGGACGGGACCGTGACCAAGTCCGGCGGGAAGGTCGTCAAGAACGTGGCCGGGTACGACCTCGGCAAGCTGTACACCGGCTCGCAGGGGACGCTCGGCCTGATCACCGAGGCCATCTTCCGGCTGCACCCGCTGCCCGCCGCGACCGCGTTCGTCACCGCGGGCTATGCCGGCCCGGCCGCGGCTGCCGAGGGCATCGCGGCGGCCGCCGGGTCCGACCTGGCCCCGGTGGCGATCGAGATCGACCGGCCGGCCCGGGATGGCCTGGTCCGGGTGGCGGTGCTGCTGGAAGGAGATCCCGGCGGCCTGTCCGAGCGGGCCTCGCTGATGCGCGGGGTACTCGGGGCGGGCACCGCGACCCTGGACGCCGCGCCGCCCTGGTGGGGTGCGGGGCCCGCGACCCCCGGGCCCGGGGCCGCCACCCGGGAGGGCGGCACGCTGATCCAGATCGGCTTCTGGGCCGCGGCCCTGCCCGGCGTGCTGGACGCGGTGGACGCCGCGGGACGGGCGGCCGGGCTGGACCCGCCCGTGGCAGGCTCGGCCGCCGCGGGCGTGCTGCACGCCGCGGTGCCCGGGAGCGCCGGGCCGGAGGCGGTGGCCGGGTTCGTGGCCGGGCTGCGCGAACGCCTCGCCCGCGACGCCGGACCGGGGTTCGCGGGCGGGGAGGGGCCCCCGGCCCGGGCCAGCGCCGTGGTGGTCCGGGCCCCGGCCGCCGTGCAGGCCCTGATCGACATGTGGGGCCCGGTGCCCTCGCTCAGCCTGATGCGGGCGCTGAAGGACCAGTTCGACCCGCGGCACCTGATGGCGCCCGGCCGGTTCGCCGGAGGGATCTGAGTGCGGGAGGGACCGAATGAGCACGTCGCCCATTGACCCGTCCGGCGAGCTGCGCGCGCTGGCCTCGGACTGCGTGCACTGCGGCTTCTGCCTGCCGGTCTGCCCCACCTACCAGCTGTGGGGTGAGGAGATGGACTCACCGCGCGGGCGGATCCACCTGATCACCCAGATCCTGGACGGGGCCGCGGCCGGCGAGACAGTGGCTGGCGGGACGGTGGCCAGCGAGGCCACCGCGACCCACCTGGACCGCTGCCTCGGCTGCATGGCCTGCGTGCCGGCCTGCCCCTCCGGCGTGCACTACGACCGGCTCATCGAGGCGGCGCGCAGCTGGGCCGAGGAGCCGCCGGGCGCCCCGGCCCCCGCACCGCTGCCGCCCCGCTCGCCGCGCGAGCGGGCGGCGCGCGCGGCGATCTTCGCGACGTTCCCGTACCCGGCGCGGCTCCGGATGCTGACCCGCCCGCTGCGGGCCGCCCAGCGCACCGGGGTGATGCGGCGGGTCGAGGGCAGCCGGCTAGCCGCCCGGCTCGCCCCTGAGCTGGTCGCGTCGCTGCGGGTGGCGCCGTCGCCGCCCCGGGGTCACCGCGCCGCCCTGGCCCGCCGGGTGCCCGCGCAGGGGCCGCGGCGGGCGGTGGCCGGCCTGCTCACCGGGTGCGTGCAGCAGGTGTTCTTCCCCGGCGTGAACGAGGCGACCGCGCGGATCCTGGCCGCCGAGGGATGCGACGTCGTCATCCCGCGCAAGCAGGGCTGCTGTGGCGCCCTGTCGCTGCACAGCGGCCGGGCCGCCGAGGCCGCCGGGTTCGCCCGGCGCACCATGACCGTGTTCGAGGACGCAGGGGTGGACGTGGTCGTGGTGAACTCGGCGGGCTGCGGCTCGGCCATGAAGGAGTACAGCCATCTCTTCCAGGGGGATGGGGATGAGGCGCAGCGGGCCAAGCGCTTCACCAGCACGGTCCGTGACCTCAGCGAGTTCCTCGCCGAGCTGGCCGCCGACGGCGGCCCGCGGGCCGTGCGGCATCCGCTCCCGGTCACCGCCGTCTACCACGAGGCCTGTCACCTGGGCCACGCGCAGGGCATCCGGCGCCAGCCCCGTGAGCTGCTCCGCGGCATCCCCGGACTGCGGCTCGTGGAGCCGGCCGACCCGGGCACCTGCTGCGGCTCGGCGGGCGTGTACAACCTGCTCCAGCCCGAGGCCGCGGGCGAGCTGGGCGCCCGGAAGGCGGCCTCGGTGCTGGATACCGGGGCGCCGCTGGTCATCTCGGCCAACCCCGGCTGCAGCCTGCAGATCTCCGCCGCGATGGCTGCGGCCGGGGCAGGCAGCCCGCCCGCCATGGCCCACATCGCCGAGGTGCTCGACGCGTCGATGCGCGGCCTGCCGGTCACCGAGCTGACCGGCAGGCCGGCCCCGGGCCTTCCCCGCGACCGCCCGGGGCCGGCTGAGCCGGTCCCCGGCGCCCGGACTCAGCGAGCGGACTCAGCGGGCGGACTCAGCGGGCGGCGGCCAGCCAGTCGGGGTCGAGTTCGCCCTCGGCCACGATCACCGCCGGCCCGGTCAGCCAGCTGGTCCCGGCGTCCAGGGTCACAGTCAGCGCGCCCCCCGGCACCGTGACGTGCCACTGGCCCGGGACGGTTTTCGTTGCGGAGGAAAGAGCGGCTGCTGCCGCCGCGGCCGCGACCGCGCCGGTACCACAGGAACGCGTCTCGCCTGAGCCGCGCTCGTGCACCCGCATGCTGAGCGCGGCCGGGCCGGTGACCAGGACCAGTTCCACGTTGCCGCCCTCAGGGAAGTCCGCCCGGTCGAGGCCCGGGGCGGTGGCCAGGTCGAACGTGTCCAGCGCGTCGTCCACCAGGCAGGCCAGGTGCGGGTTGCCAACACTGATCCGCAGGCCGTCGCGGGCTGCGCCATCAATAACGGTCCGACCGGGGCCGAGCACGCTGACCGGGCCCATGTCCGCCGTGATCCGGCCGTCCGGTTCCGCCCGCACCTGGCGGATGCCGGACCGGGTGGCCACCGCGAAAGACGGGGAGGCGGCCAGGCCGTGCTCCAGCAGGTAGCGGGCGAACACGCGGATCCCGTTGCCGCACATCTCCGCGATGCTGCCGTCGGCGTTCCGGTAATCCATGAACCACTCGGCCCGGCCCGCCTGCTCCGGGGCCGGGCCCGCGGCGGCGCGGACCACGCGCAGCACCCCGTCCGCCCCGATCCCGGCCCGCCGGTCACACAGCAGCGCGGCGAATCCCGCGCTGAGCTCACGCTCACCGCGCGGGTCCGGGAGGATCACGAAGTCGTTCCCGGTGCCGTGTCCCTTCGCGAACTCGCGCCCGGAGAATTCGTGCTCGCTGAACTGCTGCTCGGTCAGTGGACCCGGGGCGGACGGCATGAGTCGATCGTAGCCAGTGCCCGGGCGGCCAGGTCCGCCCCGGGACCGGCGTCCAGCCAGATCACCCGCGGGTCGCGGCGGAACCACGACTCCTGCCGGCGGGCGAACCGCCGGGTCGCCCTCACCGTCTGGTCGCGCGCCCCGTCCTCGCTCTGCTCCCCGGCCAGGAACCCCAGCACCTGGGCGTAGCCCAGCGCCTGGCTGGCTGTCCGCCCCTCGCGCAGCCCCGCCTGTTCCAGGCGGCGCACCTCGCCCACCAGGCCGGCCTGCCACATCCGCGCCACCCGGACCGCGATGCGGCGGTCCAGCTCGGCGCGGCTGACCCGCAGCCCGATCTGCACCGCGGGGTACAGCGACTCATAGGTGGGCAGCGTCGCGGTGAACGGCCGGCCGGACAGTTCGATGACCTCGAGGGCGCGGACGATCCGGCGGCCGTTGCTGGGCAGGATGCCCGCGGCCGCCCCCGGGTCACGGTCCGCCAGCCTCTTATGCATCTCCGCCGGGCCGAGCGCGGCCAGCTCGGCCTCCAGCCGGCCGCGGACCGCCGGATCGGTGCCGGGGAAGTTCAGGTCGTCCAGGGCGGCCCGCAGGTACAGCCCGGACCCGCCGGCCAGGATGGGGATCCGGCCGCGGGCCGTGACGGCCGCGATGGCATCCCGCGCCATCCGCTGGTATTCGGCCACGTTCGCCGGGTAGCGCACATCCCACACGTCGAGCAGGTGGTGCAGGATGCCCTGGCGCTCGGCCACCGTGAGCTTGGCGGTCCCGATGTCCATGCCCCGGTACAGCTGCATCGAGTCAGCGTTGATGACCTCGCCGCCGAGCTCGTGGGCCAGCCGCAGGGCGAGATCGGACTTGCCGGCCGCGGTCGGGCCGAGCACCGCGATCACGGGGTCTGCCATCCGCCCAGTCTGTCACCGGGCGGGCGGGCCGGGACAAGTCCCGGCCCGCCACGCCCCGCGCTGGCCTGCCCCGGCGCAGCGAGACCCGCAAGCCGGCCAGCTCAGGCCCGGCTACTGGTGGCCGCGGCCCCGCGCGACCCGCTGGACCCGCATGTAGACCAGGCCCGGACGGGAGCAGGCCAGGAAACGCAGCCCGACGAACTTCGCGAGGACCCGGTTCGGCGCGATGACGTACAGGCCACGGGCCTGCGCCGGGCGGCACGCCCGGTGGGAGAAGACCGTGACGTCAGTGATCCGCAGCGACGCGTGCGCGGTCTGGCCAGGCCGCAGGACCACCAGCCGCAGCGGGGTCCCGCTGACCCACGCCGCCGGGCTCCCCAGCTGCCGCCCGTGCCGGTTCACCGCGAGCACGCCCGGGAACCCGGCCATGGCGCAGGTCCGGTGCGTCCGGTTGGTGAACCTCAGCAGGTAGGTGAAGCTGCCCGCGGACCCGCTGCCCTGGCTCACCGAGAACCTGAGATAGGCCCGGGCGCAGGCCGGGATGGCCGCCGGCCGCGCGGAGTGCGCGGGGGCGGCCGGGGCCGCTGAGGCGGCCGTCGCAGTAAGCGCGGTGGTGCTGGCGACCGCCAGGGCCACGGCGGCCCGGCGGACGGTACTCACCGAAAATGGCATGTAAATCCCCCTTGGTGATGGCGGCCCCGTAGGCCGCCCACCTGTGAAGACGCAGGTCGGGGGGGCAGGGTTGCAGGGCTGGCCGGCCCGGGTCAGGCGCGGGGCGGGGCGGCGGGCGGCGGGGTGCGGGGCCGTGGGCGTGCTCAGGCCGGGCGGCCGACCGCCGGCATGCCGAGCGGGACCGCGGGTGCCCGGCCGCCGCCCGGCGCGGCGGGCGGGCCGCTGCGGCGGGCCTGCCACGCGTCTCCCCCGCGGGTACGCCGGACCGCCCGCGGGACGCCGTCGGCGACCAGGTAGTGCGGGGCCGCCCGGGTCACGGTCGTGGTGACCATGTCGCCGGGCCGCGGCCCGGTGTCACCGGGAGCGAAGTGCACCAGCCGGTTGTCCCGGGCCCGCCCGGACAGCCGGTGAGTGGCGCCGTCCTTACGGCCCTCACCCTCGGCCACCAGCACCTCGACCTCGCGGCCGGTGAACGCCTCGTTCTCGGCCAGCGACACGTCCTCGACCAGCGCGGCGAGCCGCTGGTACCGCTCGGCAACCACCCCGGCGGGCACCTGCCCGCTCATCCCGGCCGCCGGGGTGCCCGGGCGCGGCGAGTACTGGAACGTGAACGCCCCGGCGAACCGGGCCTGCCGGACCAGGTCGAGGGTGTCCTCGAAGTCACGCTCGGTCTCGCCCGGGAAACCCACGATGATGTCGGTCGTGATCGCGGCGTCCGGCATGGCCGCCCGGACCCGGTCCAGGATGGCCAGGTACTTCTCCCGCCGGTAGGCGCGGCGCATCGCGCGCAGCACCGCGTCGGACCCCGACTGCAGGGGCATGTGCAGCTGCGGCATCACATTCGGGGTCTCGGCCATGGCGGCGATCACGTCATCGGTGAAGTCCCGGGGGTGCGGCGAGGTGAAGCGCAGCCGCTCCAGCCCCCCGATCCCGCCGCACGCGCGGAGCAGCTTGCCGAACGCCAGCCGGTCGCCGAAGCCCACGCCGTAGGAGTTCACGTTCTGCCCCAGCAGGGTCACCTCGACGACGCCGTCGTCCGCCAGCGCCCGGACCTCGGCCAGCACGTCACCCGGCCGCCGGTCCTCCTCCCGTCCCCGCAGGCTGGGCACGATGCAGAACGTGCAGGTGTTGTTGCAGCCCACCGAGATGGCCACCCAGGCGGAGTAGGACGACTCGCGGCGGGCCGGCAGGACCGACGGGAACCGCTCCAGCGATTCGGCGATCTCCACCTGCGCGGCCTGGAGCACCCGCGCCCGTTCCAGGAGGGCGGGGAGGGAGCCGATATTGTGCGTGCCGAACACGACATCGACCCACGGCGCCCGCTCGGCGATGCCGGCCCGGTCCTTCTGGGCCAGGCAGCCGCCCACGGCGATCTGCATTCCCGGCCGGGACTGTTTCACCGGCAGCAGATGGCCCAGGTTCCCGTAGAGCCGGTTATCGGCGTTCTCGCGGACCGCGCAGGTGTTGAAGACGACCACGTCCGCGGGTTCCCCGCTGGCGGCCCGCTGATAGCCAGCGTCCTCCAGCAGCCCGGCGAGCCGCTCGGAGTCGTGCATGTTCATCTGGCACCCGTAGGTGCGTATCTGGTAAGTGCGGGAGGCGCTCATTTCGCATCCGAGGGTACGCGCACTGGACGGCATGTCCGGAATCTCCCCGCGCAGTCCCCTGGCATGTCCGGAATCTCCCCGCGCAGTCCCTGGCATGTCCTGAATCTCTCGTGGCAGACCCGCGAATGGTAGACGATATCCCCTATGACAGACAGCGTTTCAGCCCCCCGAATCCCCTACGGCGCGTGGCCTTCCCCCATCACCGCGGCCGACGTGGCCAGGGGCCAGGTGCTGATCTCCTACCCCATGGTGACGGGAACGGATGTCTGGTGGCAGGAGAGCCGTCCCGATGAGGGTGGCCGGGTGACGGTGGTGCGCTGTGACGCCGACGGGCAGCAGCGGGCCATCCTGCCGGCGCCCTGGAACGCGCGGAGCCGGGTGCATGAATACGGGGGGCGGGCGTACCTGCCGGTGCCGGGCCGGCCGGGGGCGGGCCGGGCGGGCCGGCGGGGCCGGAGGGCGGGCCGCGGGGCCGGCGGTGGTTTTTGCGAACTATGAGGACCAGCGGCTCTACCTGGTGCCCGGCGCGGACGCGGGTGTCCCGGTCCCCCTGACGCCGGCATCGGCGGAGGACGCGCCGGCCGCGCTGCGCTTCGCGGACTTCATCCTGTCCGCGGATGGCCGGGAGGTGTGGTGCGTCCGGGAACGGCACGAAGCCGGCAAGACCACCCGCAGCCTCGTGGCCGTGCCCCTGGACGGGAGTGCCGCCGAGGAGCCCGGGGCGATCCGCGAACTCGTCAGCGGGCCTGATTTTTTTGCCTTTCCGACATTGTCACCGGATGGGAGCAGGCTCGCCTGGATCTGCTGGAATCATCCCCGGATGCCCTGGGATGGGACCGAATTGAGGGTGGCCCAGATTTCTGATGGGGTGCTGGGGCGCGGACGGCTGGTTAAGGGCGGGATGAGAGAGTCCGTGCTGGCGCCGGTGTGGCGTGACGAGACCAGCCTGTATGTGGTCTCCGACTGGCCCGGCTGGTGGAACCTGTACCAGGTTGGCCTGGTCGGCGAGCCGGCCCAGGCGCTCTACCCGGCCGAGGAGGAGTTCGCCGAGCCGTTGTGGCAGCTGGGCGGGCGGCCGTACGCGGTGCTGGGCGACGGGCGGCTGGCCGTGCTGCACGGCCAGGGCGGCATGCGGCTGGGCCTGCTCGATCCGGAGACTGGCGAACTCGCCGGCCTCGACGTGCCGTTCCAGGAGTTCGTGTCGGGCGTATCCGCGGACGGGACCACGATCGTGGCGGTGGCCGGCGGCCCCCGGACCCCGCTGTCCGTGGTCCGGATCGACGCGGCCACCGGGGAATGCGAGGTGCTGCGCCGGGAGTCCGGGGAGGTCCCCGAGGCCGGGTACCTGCCGGTGCCCAGCCGGGTCCGGCTGGAGGGCCAGTACGGCCGCAACGTCCACGCGCTGGTGTACCCGCCGACACACCCCGGCGCCGTGGCCCCGGACGGGGAACTGCCGCCGTACATCGTCTGGGCCCACGGCGGCCCGACTTCCCACGTCGTGGGCCTGCTCGACCTGGAGAAGGCGTACTTCACCAGCCGCGGCATCGGCATCGTCGACGTGAACTACGGGGGCTCGACCGGCTACGGCCGCAGCTACCGGGAGCGGCTGCGCATGCAGTGGGGCGTGGTGGACGTGGAGGACGCGGTGGCCGCCGGGCTGGCCCTGGCCGGCAAGGACGAGGCTGATCCGGGCCGCCTCGGGATCCGCGGCGCGTCGGCGGGCGGCTGGACGGCGCTGGCCGCCGTCACCACGCACGCGTCCAGGCACCGGGTGTTCAGCGCGGCGGCGTCCTACTTCGGGGTGGCGGATCTGCGCGAGTTCGCGGCCGAGACGCACGACTTCGAGTCGCACTACCTGACCGGCCTGATCGGCCCGCTGCCCGGGTTTGAGTACGTGTACGCGGAACGGTCCCCGGCCGGTCACGTGACCGACGCCACCTGCCCGGTGCTGTTGCTGCAGGGCCTCGACGACCCGATCGTGGCGCCGCGGCAGGCGGAGAGCATCGCGGCCGATCTGTCCGCCCACGGCATCCCGCATGCCCTGCTCACGTTCGAGGGCGAGTCGCACGGCTTCCGGCGCGCGGAGACGATTATCGCGGCGCTGGAGGCGGAGCTGTCGTTCTACGGGCAGGTGCTCGGCTTCAGCCCGCCCGGCATCCCGCAGCTGGCCCTGTCCGGGCCCCGTACGGCGGCCCGGGAGGCGGCAGCAGCCCAGGCCGGGGGCGGCGCCAGGGCGGGGGCGGGAGGCGGTTCCGGTGCGGGGGCCGGTGCCGGGGCGGGCGCCGGTGCCGGTGCCGGTGCCGGTGCGGGAGCCGGTGCCGGTGCCGGGGCCGGGACCCCGGGTCGGGAGACCCCCGTTCAGGAGGCTGCGGTTCAGGGAGCCCCGGCCCGGGGAGCTCCCGCCGAGGGTGCTCCCGCACTGGAAGCTGCGGCCCCGGGGAGTGCGGCTCAGGGGGCTGCGGCCCCTGCTCGTCGGGGGCGCGGGGTGTCCAGGAGAAGGGCGGCCAAGAGGGCCGGCGCGCCGCAGGCGGACGTGCCCGTCCCGCCTGGCGAGTCGGCGACGGTGGCCAACTCGGCAAGCTGACAGGGGGTCAGCGGGTCAGCGGTCAGCGGGTCAGCGGGCGAACTCGGTGGCACGCGATTCGCGGACGACGGTGACCCGGATCTGGCCCGGGTAGATGAGTTCCTCCTCCACCTGCTTGGCCACGTCCCGGGCGATGACCTGGGCCTGGATGTCGTCCACCCGCTCCGGCTTGACCATGACCCGGATCTCCCGGCCCGCCTGCATGGCGAAGACCTTCTCGACTCCCGGCTGGGCGGTAGCGATCTGCTCCAGCCGCTCCAGCCGCTTCACGTAGGCTTCCAGGGACTCGCGCCGGGCGCCCGGACGGCCGCCGCTGATCGCGTCGGCGGCCTGCGTGAGCACGGCCTCGACCGTGCGGACCTCGACCTCGTTGTGGTGAGCCTCGATGGCGTGCACCACGTCGGGGGACTCACCGTAGCGCCGGGCGATCTCGGCGCCGATGATGGCGTGGCTGCCCTCGACCTCGTGAGTCAGGGCCTTCCCCACGTCGTGCAGCACCGTGCAACGTTTCAGCAGGGCCGGGTCCATCCCGAGCTCGCTGGCCATCATGCCGGCGATGTGCGCGGACTCGACCAGGTGCCGGAGCACGTTCTGGCCGTAGGACGTGCGGTAGCGAAGCCGGCCGAGCAGGGTGACCAGCTCCGGATGCAGGTCGGTGAGGGACAGCTCCACCAGCGCGTCCTCACCCGCGCGGACGCACAGCTGTTCCACCTCCCCCTTGCTGCGCTCGTAGGCTTCCTCGATGCGCTGCGGGTGGATCCGGCCGTCCTGGACGAGCCGTTCCAGGGTGAGCCGTCCCACCTCCCGGCGTACCGGGTCAAAGCAGGAGAGCAGGACAGCCTCGGGTGTGTCATCGATGATGAGGTTGACCCCGGTGACGGACTCGAAGGCGCGGATGTTCCGGCCCTCGCGGCCGATGATCCGGCCCTTCATCTCGTCGCCGGGAAGGTGCAGGACAGAGACGACTGACTCGCTGGTCTGCTCGCTGGCGACCCGCTGGATGGCCAGGGTCACGATCCGCCGGGCCCGTTCCTCGCCATCTCGCCGGGCAGCGGTCTCCGTCTCGCGGACCAGCAGCGCAGCCTCCCGCTTGGCCTGGTTCTGGATGCCCCTGACCAGCTCCGCCTTGGCCTGATCCGCGGTCAGCCCGGCGACCTGCTCAAGGACCTGGCGGCGTTCCTCGTCCAGCCGGTCCAGGTCGGCCCGCCGGGTCTCCAGGCCGCGGCGGATCTCGTCCAGGGCCGCCGAACGGTCCTCGAGCTTCCCGAACTCTGCGTCCAGCCGGCTTTCCCGCTCGGCCAGACGGGCCTCACGCCGCTCAAGATCGGCGCGGAGTTCGCGGCCCTCGGCCCGGGCCGAGCGGAGTTCCTCGTCGGCGTCCCGGCTGGCCTGGGCGGCCTTGTCCGCGGCCAGCCCGGCCTCGCGCATCATGGTGGCGGCGTCGTTTTCTGCCCGGATCCGGACCTGCTCGGCCTCGTGGCCGGCCTGCTCCAGCGCCCGCTGGGCCGCGGCACGCGCTTGCGCGCTGGCCTCCCCGGTGCCAGCTGCTCCGGTGCCGCCCGCTTCTGTGCCAGCCGCTACTCTGCCGCCTGCTTCTGTTCCAGCCGCTGGTGTGCCAGCTGCTTCTGTGCCGGCCTCTTGTACCCGGGCCGCTTCTACCCGCGCCCCGCCGGACCCGGCCGGCGGCGGCACGGCAGGCTGCTCCCGGCCCGGGAGCCGGCGCAGCACGACGATGAGCGCGATGACGGCCGCCAGCAGCCCAACAGCCCCGATAACGAGAGAGATTGCGCTGCTCATGGCACACCCCAATCCTGCTCGCCGACCCCGGCATCAGGGTGTGATACCAGGGGGAAACCCTGCAGCGAGGGGTCATTCCCGCCATCTCCGGCCGCAGCGGGGCGGCCGGCCGCAGCTGACTCAGGACCGGCGGGTGCCGCCACGATGCCCGATGCCAGGCCAGCCCGGCTGGGCTGCCCTGGCCCGTCCGGCCTGGGCGTGGCCGGTGCGGCCACGCCCAGGTGCAGCCCGGCCGTCTCAGTCCGGCCTGCACCCCTGAGCCGCCCGGGCACGATCAGTCCCGGCCCGGCATGGCTGCCTGGATCACCAGGCAGACAAACGGGCCGGAGCGTTCACGCCCTTTCGTGGAAAGCACGAGGACCTAAGTCACGGCCGGGCAGCGCCCCGCCGTCCTGCATCGGCCCGCCCGGGCCCCGCCCAGGGCCCGGTCGGACCTATCGGCCCGGATGAGCGTCCCCGCCCGGGCCACAACCATTCAAAGTCCGTGACCTTCTGGTGGCCACGGGCCGGATTTATTCATTTCATCCGCATGGCGCGGAGTAACACCTCGCTGCCGTGAGGTTAAGCGGAGATAACGTTTTGGGCAAGTAAACCATCGCGAAGATCTCAGTTCTTACCCATTGCGACTGGTCGGTTACCAGAGTTCCGTATCAGGACCGCAGGGGCCCTCTGGATGCCCTGGGGCGGGGTCGGCCTCGCCGTCGGCAATGGTCAGGGCCATGTCATCGAGATCAATCCCGGCTCCCGCGGGGTCGGCGCCTTCCAGGTCAAGAGCCTCGCGGACCACGCGGTAGGCGATTGGCGCCGGATAGCCCTTCCGGGCCAGCAACCCGACGAGGCGCCGGATGCGGGTCGGCAGCGGCTTGCCCCGGCTCGCGGCCAGGCCCTTGGCTACCAGCCGCCGGGCGGTGGCGATCTCGTCGGCGGGGTCGAGACCATTCACGGCCGCGCTGATGTCCTGGCCGTCCACGCCACGCTGCCTGAGCTCAGCCGACAGGGCCCGGCGGGCCAGCCCCCGGCCGTGATGCCTGGACTCCACCCAGGCCCTGGCGAACGCCGCGTCGTCGATCAGGCCTACCTCGGCGAAGCGGGCCAGGACCGCGGCGGCCGCATCGTCCGGGATGCCGCGGCGCTGCATGGCCTCCGCGAGCTGGGCCCGGGTGCGCGGCCGCCCGGTGAGCAGCCGGAGGCAGAGCTGCCGGGCCTGCTCCTCAGGGTCCCGGTCCGGCGCTGTCCCGGCCCCCTCTGTCCCGCTCTCAGCTTCCGCCTCTGCGGCGGTCCCGGCCTCGTGCCCGGCCCCGGCAATCCCGGCCCGCGCCGGGGGCCGGGACGCCGGATGCCGCTTCGTCGCGGGCCGGTCAGGCACCGCCGCCCACGCCCGTCGGCGCGGCCGGGGTCCGGCCGGCGCTGGCGCGGCCGGCCGTCCGGCCCACCGGGGCACCGGCCGCCGGGGCTCCCGCCGCGGGGACACCGGGCGCTGAGCCGTTAGCACCGGCAGCCGGCGAGGCTTCCGCGTCGATGCGGGGGCCGACGCCGAGCTTCTCCTTGATCTTCTTCTCGATCTCGTTGGCGAGGTCCGGGTTGTCCCGCAGGAAGTTGCGGGCATTCTCCTTGCCCTGGCCGAGCTGGTCGCCGTCGTAGGTGTACCAGGCCCCCGACTTGCGGACGATGGACTGCTCGACCCCGAGGTCGATCAGGCCGCCCTCCCGGCTGATGCCGGTACCAAAAATGATGTCGCACTCCGCGACCTTGAATGGCGGACTGCACTTGTTCTTGACCACCTTGATCCGGGTCCGGCTGCCCACGGCCTCGGTGCCGTCCTTCAGGGTCTCGATCCGCCGCACGTCCAGCCGCACCGACGCGTAGAACTTGAGCGCCCGCCCGCCGCTGGTCGTCTCGGGGCTGTTGTGCACCATCACCCCGTCGACGAAGTAGTTGTGCGACCCTTCCACCTCGATGTCGAACCGGTTCATCGACCTTGTCGGCGGCTTGACGTGGATGTCCAGGATCCTGGCTGGCACCAGGCGCATCTCAGCCGGGACGAACTCCGGCTCCACCCGGAACTGCCCGCGGAATCGTGGCAGGAGCTTGTACTCCATGGACGGATGAACGTACGGCGCGACGAGCTTCTGGAATTTCTCTGACGCCGCAGTGGTGAACTGCAGGATGGCCTGGCGCCGGGAACCGCGGGTGACGACCCTGACGTCGAGCTGGTGGGTATCCCGCAGGTAGCCGGCGAGCCGCTCACGGGAGCCCGGGCTCATCGCCTGCACGCAGATCTCTATCCGGCCGGTGCCGCCCTGCGTCCTCTCCTGGACACCCTTCGACCTGACCGTGAAGCAGCCGTCGTCCATGTACCAGACCGCGAGGGCGAAGGGTGTGAGCGCCTTCAGGTATTCCCAGCTGAGGTGCTTCTTGGCATCCCCGAAGTACACCGCCTCACGCAGTTCAGCCAGTTCGGGAAGCGGGGCCAGGTCAGCGAAGACCGCGCCCTTGGCGTTAGAAGACAGCGTGCACCCGATGTTGCCGAGGAGGCTGACCTTCCAGTCCAGGTACGCGGCCTGCTTGGCTCCGTGGCCCATCCGGAACCGGGTACCTGACCTGCCCCGCGGGTTCGGCGAGAGGCTCCCATCCCCCATCAGCGCGCCCAGGATGAGCTCCATCTGCTGCCCGCTCAGCCGCCAGGACTCGGCGAGGGCAACGCGATCACCAGGGATCAGCTCCCCTGCTTCACGCCAGCCTCCAGGCGTCTGGACAAGGTGATTCTCCGTCGCCGCAAACTGGGCCCTGCCGTTCCCGCCCGACTTGGCCACGGTGAACTGGAGGAACCGCTCGGTAGGGCCGTTGTTGAACCAGTTGACGATGCGGCGCGGGACAATGCGCCCGGATTCCGGGTCGTAGGAAAGGACCTCGACGTCCCGGCGCTGGTTAACGATCTTGCCGATCTTCTCCTGCGTGCCGTCCGCCAGGGTCACCCGGGTCGCGTACGACATGCAGCCGAACATGACCCCGACCTTCTCGCGCAGCTGGTTGATGAAGATCGCGGTGGTCTTGGTCTGGCTCAGCGCACCGGTGATTTTCCGCAGGGCCTGGGACATCAGCCGGGCCTGGAGGCCCACGTGGCTGTCGCCCATTTCGCCCTCGATCTCGGCCCGGGGTACCAGCGCGGCCACCGAGTCGATGACGACGACGTCGATCGCCCCGGAGCGGATCAGCATGTCCGCGATCTCCAGGGCCTGCTCCCCGGTGTCCGGCTGGGAGACGAGCAGCGCGTCGGTGTCCACGCCGAGCTTCTTCGCGTAGTCCGGGTCCAGCGCGTGCTCGGCGTCGATGAACGCGGCGATGCCGCCGGCCTTCTGCGCGCTGGCTACCGCATGCAGCGCGATCGTGGTGTTGTGTGTCGGCACGCATTCGCGTCCAGCCAGGTACGTGTGGCTTGGGTGGTCCACCTGGATACAGCGGACGGGCACCGAGGAAGCCGGCTCGACGGCCGTCACGTACCTGAGCGTCGCCCTGCGCGTGCGCAGCGGCGTGAGCCGGGCGGCCTTCCGGGGCAGGCGGAACACCGGCAGTTCTGCCTGGAAGCCCAGCCGGTACCGGGTGCCGACAACACGCCCATCGAGCACCGCAGGGGCCTCGCGCATCGTGACCTTGATGCCAAGGCCAAGCAGCAACTCATACACGTCGCTGGCCAGTTGCTCATTCGTCACGCTGAATTCGCATGCGGCCGTGCCAAATCCCCGGCCAGTACCCGATCCGGCGGCGCTCACGGTTCCATCTGTGTCCATGAGCCCTTGCAGGAGTGCGAGCCGCTGGGCAACAGAGCCGTGCAAGTAGCGCTCCGGGATGTGCTTGCTTCCAAGGACCCCTAGCCCGCGCAACTGAGCCCGCAGCGACACTCCCTGGTGCACGGGCCACTCGGCGAGGCGGCCGGCCCGGCGCTCGACCTCGTAGTGGTTCCTGCACAAACCCCGCGCGATAACGGCCCCACTGGTCGAGCAGTGCGCACTTGCCAGCGAACAGGCCGGCCGTTCGGGCACCGTCGTGATCCGGTACGTGGGAGTACGGTCATGCTGCTGGGGGTTGTCGTGTCGGACCGTGTAACCGTCACGCGTGATCTCGTCCAGGATCTCCGGGTCCATGCAGGTGATCCTGGCGTCGTCCGTGCTTCCGTCACCCAGCCACGCCCCCAGCGTGTACGGCGCTACCGGGAGTTCCTGGGCCGGGTATTCCAGCGGGCCGCAGGTCTGGACCGCGTGGTTAAGCGTGTGGCCATCTCGCGCCCACAGGGTCGCCTTCATGTCCCGTGTGGTCACGACCGCCGGAGACCACCGCTCCGTACGGCCCCACAGCGTGGTCGTCACCCATTGATGGTCCGCGTCAGCGACGATCTCCGTGCCGTCGGAGAACCTGACCCGGAAACACTCGTGATCCGACATGACAGGCGTGGCAAAGGTGACCCGGGTGGTTGAGCCGTCCCCAGCGAACACCTCCTCGCCTGGCGACAACTCACCCATCGTGGTCCAGCCCTTGGGTGTCGGGATCGGCGTGTCCAGAGCGAGCGCCTTGCCGCTTCCTTCGGGGCCGTAGACCTCGACGACCCGGCCCCGGGGCAGGCCGCCGATGCCCAGCGCGACGTCCAGCGCGATGGCCCCAGTGGGGATCACCTCCATCGGGGCGCGCCCCTCGTCGCCGAGCCGCATGATCGAGCCCCGGCCGAATTGCCGTTCGATCTGGGCGAGCGCAGCCTCCAGGGACTTGTCCCTGTCACCGCCGGTCCGGTTGACTGCCCTGTCGCTGCCTGCCATGGGAACTCCCGTTGGATTCAAGAGCTTGCTTGCTGGTTCGGTTGCGGTCCAGAAGCTACGTGCCGCCACCGACAATTCCGCGCTTCTGCTGTATTGCCGTTCTGCCGTCGTCCTGCTTCTGCCACCCGGCCCCGTCGCCGTGTCGCCGCCGCCGCGCCCCTGTCACCGTGCTCCCTGAGACTGTGTCCCCAGTCACCGGACCACGGTCCGCGGGGCACGGAATGGAGGCCGTGAATGGCCGCCCCAGACGACTACCTTAAGCGAACAACTGTTCGACCGTAGCACCAACACGCCGCATCCCCGGAGAAAATTCGCCCCGGCCCGGCCAGCGCCCCTGGCGCTGCGACTGGCCGTCTCCCCGCGGCCGGCTTCGCGGCTCGCCACCCGCGGGGCTGGCACGCTATCGGGGCCGCCACAGGGGCGCGACTGGCCGGGAGCGGGCCTGGTTCGTGGACGCGAACTGCCGGCGGGGCCAGCCCCGGCGGCACGTGCCAGCGGGGCCAGCCCCGGCGGCACGTGCCACCCGACACTGCGCGACAGTGGGTTAATGATCATGGGATCACTGGGCCTGGAGCCCCAGTAAGCCCATGATCACGCAGGCGGCGAGCCCGCCCCGGGGCGCATGGATAACACCAGCCATGCAGGCCACAGGAGCAACCACCCCACGGGGTGGCAGCCCGGCCGGGCAAACCCGCAAGACCCCCGCGGCCGGAACACTGGTCACTCAGGCCGCAGAAGTCCGTGATGGAAGGGCCGGCGCCGGGCGGCCAGGCCCGTGGACGTACATGGCCGCGGGGCACCCCGGATCAACCACGTTCGGCGGGCCATCCTTCCCTCTCGCCCCGTGGCGCGTGGAAGGGCACGCACGAGGAAGGGCACCACGAGGAAGGGCACCACGAGGGAAGGCGCGCGAGGGAAGGCGCGCGAGGGACGGAAGAGTTCAGCGCAGGCCCTGCGGGACGTCGAACTCCTGGCAGACCGCCCGCCAGACGGTCTTGGCGTCCACCCCGTCCGCCAGGGCCTGGTCGACGGTCCGCTCCCCCAGCCCGGCCAGGACATGATCCTTGGCCACACTGCTCGCGTACACGTCACCGAACTGCGCCCGCATCCGCGTCCAGAACTCGCTGAGCCGCACGGCCCTCCCCTGATGGCTGCCCCAGTACCCCCGGTCCACTGCCGGCGAGAGTACCGGCGCCCGGGCAGCAACCCCAACCCGCGACCCGGCCCGCAGCTCCGGCCCCCGGCCCCGCCCCCAGTCCCGGCGTGGCCCGGGCGCGGGCAGCCGTGGAGCAGCCGGGCCGCGTCCGCGGGCCTGCGACTCAGGTTCTTAACAAACAATGAGGAATGCGGATAGTTCTGGTGGGGAAGGGTCAGGACGGGGCGCCCGGAATGACATGGCAGAATCGAGTAGTTCCTGGGCGCATCCAATTCGGCATGGCCTGCCGGCTTCGCGGCAGGCACCGACTCTCGCCTGGAGAGCAGATGGATCCATCAGCCGAGGACGGCGGCGGCCCCCCGACGACCCTGGCGCATGACCCGTCCGCGCATCACGTGGCCGTCCCCCAGCAGCGTGGCCCGGCCACCGCCGCTCCCGGCCCGGCCCCCGCCGCTCCCGGCCCGGCCCCCGCCGTTCCCACCCCACCCACCAGCGCCGTCCCGGCGCCAGCCACCACCGCCGCTCCCGGCACCTCCCCAGCCGGCCCCGCGCCCAGGGCCCGGCGGCGCACCGACGGCGTCGCGGTGGCCGCCCTGGTCTCGGGCCTGGTCCCCGCCATCCCGGTCACCCTGGTGCTCGGGCCGCTGGCCCTGATCCGCATCGGGCGGTCCGGGGCCCGCGGCCGCACCCTGGCCATCACCGGCCTGGTGCTGGCCGGCCTGTGGACCGTGGCCGCCGCGATCGTGGCCGCGGCCATCATCACCCGACCGCCGCCACCCAGGCCGGTCCCGCTGCCGCACGTGTTCAGCCTGCGGGCCGGCCAGTGCCTGGACTCGGGCGCCACCGGGGTCAACGGCGTGCACGTGCTCAGCTGCGCGCGGCCCCACGACGCCGAGGTGTTCGCGACGTTCCGGGTGGCCGGTCACCGGTATCCGGGGGCGGCGGCCCTGCAGCAAATCGCCCGTGAGGGCTGCGGGAGCCGGCTCTCCGGGTACCTGAATCCCGAACTGCCCGCAACCTCGCTGGCGCAGTCCTTCGTCTACCCGGGTGCCGGGGCCTGGTCAGCGGGGGAACGCACCGTGGTCTGCACCGTCCGCGGCACCTCCGGTCCCCTCGTCGGCTCGGTGCGGGACGCGCCATAAGGTCCCCGGCGCGGATGCACTGACGCCTGCCTGCCCGGCAGGACAGGCAGGCACGGCCAGGCCGCACGGCCAGGCCGCACGGCCAGGCCGCACGGCCAGGCCGGCAGCGGGCGGGAATCCTGGCCCGGACCAGGACGTTCATTCCTGTCGGTATGAGCGTGCACCATGGATCTATGCCCCGTCACGTGACGCCAGCAGAGGCCGGGCCAGCGGCAGCCGAGCGGGATCCCCTCGAGGGTTTCAGCGCGGTCACCCGGGACTGGTTCTCGGCGGCGTTCGCCACGCCTACGCAGGCGCAGGCCCAGGCCTGGGCTGCGATCAGCAAGGGCGAGAACACCCTGGTCATCGCGCCCACCGGGTCGGGCAAGACGCTGTCCGCGTTCCTGTGGGCGCTGGACCGCCTGGCCGCGGCGCCCGCCCCTGAGGACCCCAAGCAACGCTGCCGGGTGCTGTACATCTCCCCGCTGAAGGCGCTCGCGGTGGACATCGAGCGGAACCTGCGGGCCCCGCTGACCGGGATCCGGCATACCGCGCAGGCCATGGGCGCGGCCGAGCCCGACATCCGGGTCGCGGTGCGAACCGGCGACACCGCCGCCGAGGAGCGGCGCCGGCTGGCCGCCAGCCCGCCGGACATCCTGATCACCACGCCCGAGTCGCTGTTCCTCCTGCTGACCTCGAAGGCGCGGGACGTGCTGCGCGGGGTGGACACCGTGATCGTGGACGAGGTGCACGCGCTGGCCGGCAACAAGCGCGGCGCGCACCTGGCCCTGTCCCTGGAACGGCTGGACGCGCTGACCTCCGGCCGGCGCCCGGCCCAGCGGATCGGCCTGTCGGCCACGGTCCGCCCGGCGCAGGACGTGGCCTCGTTCCTGGGCGGCGCCCGCCCGGTGACGATCGCCGCCCCGCCCAGCACCAAGCAGCTTGACGTGAGCATCGTGGTGCCGGTCGAGGACATGACCGACCTGGACCAGCCTGCGGGCGCCGAGGCAGGCGGCCCGGACGGCCAGGCCGCCCGCCGGTCGATCTGGCCGCACGTCGAGGAGCAGGTCCTGGACCTGATCGAGCAGCACCGCTCCACGATCGTGTTCGCCAACTCGCGCCGGCTGGCCGAGCGCCTCTGCGCCCGGCTGAACGAGCTGGCCGCCGAGCGCGCCGAGCTCCGCGCAGGCACCCCGGCCAGCGGCCCCGCACGGCCAGCGGCCCCGCCCCGGCCAGCGGCCCCGCCCCGGCCAGCCCGCCCGCCCAGATCATGGCCCAGGCGGGATCCACCGGCGGCGCGCCCGCCGAGGTCGCCCGGGCCCATCACGGCTCGGTGTCCCGGCAGGAGCGCGCGCAGATCGAGGAGGCGCTCAAGGCGGGCCGGCTCCCGGCCGTGGTCGCCACGTCCAGCCTGGAACTCGGCATCGACATGGGCGCGGTGGACCTCGTCATCCAGGTCGAGTCGCCGCCCTCGGTGGCCAGCGGCCTGCAGCGCACCGGCCGGGCCGGGCACAACGTCGGGGACGTGAGCCGCGGCGTCATCTTCCCCAAGTACCAGGGTGACCTGGTGCAGGCCGCGGTGGTGGCCCGGCGGATGCGCGGCGGCCAGATCGAGCAGCTCGCCATCCCCCGCAACCCGCTGGACGTGCTCGCCCAGCAGATCGTCGCGATGACCGCGCTCGATGACTGGCCCGTGGACGACCTGCACCAGGTGGTGCGCCGGGCCGCGCCGTTCGCCAGCCTGACCCGCCCGGTGCTGGAGGCCGTGCTGGACATGCTGGCCGGCCGGTACCCCAGCGAGGAGTTCGCGGAGCTGCGGCCCCGGCTGGTCTGGGACCGCACCACGGGCCTGCTGCACGGCCGCCCCGGCGGCCAGCGGCTGGCGGTGACCAGCGGCGGCACCATCCCCGACCGCGGCCTGTTCGGCGTGTTCCTGGCCGCGTCGCAGCGCGGCGACGGCCGGAACTCCCACCGGGTCGGCGAGCTCGATGAGGAGATGGTCTACGAGTCACGGGTCGGCGACGTGTTCGTGCTCGGCGCGAGCTCGTGGCGGATCGAGGAGATCACCGCCGACCAGGTGCTCGTCTCCCCCGCCCCCGGCCAGCCGGGCAAGCTGCCGTTCTGGCACGGTGACGCGCCGGGCCGGCCCGCCGAGCTGGGCCGGGCCCTGGGTGCGTACTGCCGGGAGCTGTCGCAGGCCGGCGAGCAGGACGCGACCGCGCGGCTGCGCGCCGACGGCCTGGACGAGCTGGCCGCCGCCAACCTGGTCCGCTACCTGAGCGCGCAGCGGGAGGCCACCGGGTACGTGCCGGACGACCGGACCCTGGTCATGGAGCGGTTCCGGGACGAGCTGGGCGACTGGCGGCTGGTCCTGCACAGCCCGTTCGGCGCGCAGGTGCACGCCCCGTGGGCGCTGGCCATCGCGGCCCGCCTGCGCGAGCGCTACCCGGGCATGGACGTGCAGGCCATGCACACCGACGACGGGATCGTCATCCGCGTCCCGGACACCGAGGAGCCGCCGCCGTCCGGGATCGCGGAGCTGCAGCCCGAGGAGATCGAGCAGCTCGTCACCGACGAGCTGGGCAGCTCGGCGCTGTTCGCGTCCCGGTTCCGTGAGTGCGCGGCCCGGGCCCTGCTGCTGCCCCGGCGCCAGCCGGGCCGGCGCAGCCCCTTGTGGCAGCAGCGGCAGCGGTCCGCGCAGCTGCTGTCGGTGGCCCGCAAGTACGGCACGTTCCCGATCGTGCTGGAGACCGTCCGCGAGTGCCTGCAGGACGTGTTCGACGTCCCGGGGCTGATCAGCCTGATGAAGGAACTGGCCAGCCGGAAGATCCGCCTGGTCGAGGTGGAGACCCCGGCGCCGTCCCCGTTCGGGCGGTCGCTGCTGTTCCGGTACGTGGGCGCGTTCATGTACGAGGGTGACGCGCCGGTCGCCGAGCGCCGCGCCCAGGCGCTGGCCCTGGACTCCTCGCTGCTGGCCGAGCTGCTCGGCCAGGCTGACCTGCGCGAGCTGCTCGACCCGCTGGTGGTGGAGCAGACCGAGCGGGAGCTGCAGCGGCTCACCCCGGAGCGGGCCTGCCGGGACGCCGAGGGCGTGGCGGACCTGCTGCGCGCCATCGGCCCGGTGTCCGCGGCCGAGGTGGCCGGGCGCAGCCAGGACGCCGCCGCGGCCGCGGGCTGGCTGGCCGGCCTGGCCCGGCAGCGGCGCGCGCTGGAGTTCCGGATGGCCGGCGAGACCCGGTGGGCGGCGATCGAGGACGCCGGGCGGCTGCGCGACGCGCTGGGCGTGCCGCTGCCCCCGGGCGTGCCCGCCGCGTTCACCGAGCCGGTTCCCGACCCGCTCGGCGACCTGGTGGCCCGCTACGCGCGGGGGCACGGGCCGTTCGTGACCGCCGACCTCGCGGAGCGCTGCGGGCTGGGCGTGGCGGTGGTCACCGCCGCGCTGCGGCGGCTGGCCGCCGAGGGCCGGATCGCCGAGGGCGAGTTCCTGCCCGGCCGGCGCGGCACGCAGTGGTGCGACACGGGGGTGCTGCGCACGCTGCGCCGCCGCTGCCTGGCCAAGCTGCGCAAGGAAGCCGAGCCGGTGCCGCCGTCGGCGCTGGCCCGGTTCCTGCCGTCGTGGCAGAACGTGGCCCAGGTCCCTGCGGGCCGGGCCGCCGCGGGCGAGGGCCGGGGGCGCACGCGGGGGCCGAGGGCCAGCGCGGACACCGTGTACGAGACCGTGGACCAGCTGGCCGGGGCGGCCATGCCCGCGTCGGCGCTGGAGACCCTGATCCTGCCCGCCCGGGTGCCGGGCTACCAGCCCGCGATGCTGGACGAGCTGACCGCGGCCGGGGAGGTGGTCTGGTCCGGGGCGGGCGGCCTGCCCGGCGGGGACGGCTGGGTCGCGCTGGCCCCCGCGGACACCGCGCCGCTGCTGCTGCCCGGGCCCGGTGAGATCACCCTGACCCCGCTGCACGAGGCGGTCCTCGCCGCGCTGGACGGCGGCGGCGGGATGTTCTTCCGGATGCTCGCCGACCGGGCGGGCGCGCTGCTGCCCGACGGCGAACGGCGGGAGGCGGCCGACGCGGCGGTGGCCGCGGCCATCTGGGACCTGGTCTGGGCGGGCCGCGTCACCAACGACACGCTGGCCGCGCTCCGCACGGTGCTGGGCACCGGGCGGCCCGTGGCCTCCTCCCCGGCAGGCGCCCAGCCGCCCGCCGCACGCCGCCGCGGGGTGGCACGGCCGGGCTCGCGCGGCCGTGGCCTGGGCCGCCCGTCCATGCCGTCCCGGACCGGGCCGCCCACGGTCACCGGGCGCTGGTCCCTGGTGCCGCCGGCCGACCCGGACCCCACCCGGCGGCTGCACGCGCTGGCCCGGACGCTGCTGGACCGGCACGGGATCCTGATCCGCGGCGCGGCCGCCACCGAGCGGGTGCCCGGCGGCTTCGCCGCGATCTACCCGGTGCTGCGGGCCATGGAGGACGCGGGCCAGTGCCGCCGCGGCTACTTCGTCGAGGGCCTGGGCGCGGCGCAGTTCGCGCTGCCCGGCGCGGTGGACCGGATGCGCGCGCTGGCCGCGGAGGCCGGCGCCGGGGAAACCCCCGGTGATCCGTGGGCGCGCGCCGGCGCCCCGGCTGCGGGACCGCCCGTCCCCGCTTTTCTCCGCAACGAAAACCGTCCCGGGCCAGCCCCCAGCGTGACGGTGCTCGCCGCGGGCGATCCCGCCAGCCCGTTCGGGGCGGCCCTGCCCTGGCCGGAGCGGCCCGGCGAGGCCCCGGGCGGCCACCGGCCGGGCCGCAAGGCCGGTGCCCTGGTCGTCCTGGCCGCGGGTGAGCTGGTGCTCTACGTCGAGCGGGGCGGCAAGACCCTGCTGTCCTGGACGCAGCGACCCGGCGGTGCTCGGGCCGGCTGCGGCGGCCCTGGCCGGCGCGGCCCGCGGCGGGGCGCTGGGCCGGCTGACGATCGAGCGGGCCGACGGCGCGGCCGTGCAGGACTCGCCGCTGGCCCGGGCGCTGGAGGAGGCGGGTTTCCGGCCCACCCCGCGCGGGCTGAGGCTGCGCGCTCAAGTGGCGTGATCCCGCGGCCCCGGTGGCGTGCCGGTGCGGCCCAGTGGCGTGATCCCGCGGCCGGCGATGGCGTGACCCGCAGGCCGCGCCTGCCTGCGGCCGCAGGGTGAAATCAGCCGCCAGAAACGCCATTCTGCCTGCGCCGGGGGCCGCAATAGGGCACCTTTTCCCAGGGGGAACCGGCAACGCGTGGTGGCGCCTGGCCTCCAGCCACACGTGGGCCCGCGGGCGGCTCCGGCCGCCCGCGCGTGCGAGGACAGGAGGGCGCCGTGGCCAACGCGCAGGGCATTGACCTCTCGAGCTACCAGCCTTCGTTCGACTGGGCCGCCGAAAAGGGGCGGATCTCGTTCGCGTTCATCAAGGCGACCGAAGGCAAGACGATCACCGATCCCGATTTCGCCGTTAACTGGCGGGAGGCCGGGAGCCCTCGGCATCGTCCGCGGCGCGTACCACTTCGGGCACCCGAAGAACGGGGCGGCCACCGAGGCCCGGGCGTTCCTGGCCGTGGTCCAGCCCCGCGGGCTGAAGGCCGGCGACCTGATCGCGCTGGACCTGGAGACGTCGGACGGCCTCAGCCCGGCGCGGGTGGCCGAGTACGCGCGGAACTGGTGCGCGGACGTGCACCGGGCCACCGGGCTCACGCCGGTCGTGTACACCTTCCTGGACTTCGCCGAGCAGGGCAACTGCGCTGGCCTGGGGCACTACCCGCTGTGGATCGCCGAGCCGTCGGCCCCGGCGGGCCGGCCGGTGGTACCCCAGCCGTGGTCGACGTGGGCGTTCCACCAGTACGGGACGGCACCGGCGGGCAGCAACACGGTTGACGTGAACGTGTTCAACGGGGACACCGCCGCCCTGAAAAAGTTCGCCAACCCAGCGCCCTCACCCAAGGAGGAGGCCGAAGTGCAGACCGGGTCCCTGAACAACGGCGCCAGCGCCGTCACCGCGATCGCGATCCCGTCCGGCGGCGCCGCGGAGATCGGTTTCGCCTGCGACAACGGGATACAGAGGCTGCCGTCCGCCCAGCTGCGCGTGGCGGTCTATGACGGCCACTGGACCGTGCACAAGCCGGTGGTGGTGGACAGCAGCACCGGCCAGACGGTGATCAAGTTCGCCGATGCGTCGAAGACCTCGGTGGTGTCGGTCGAGCGGCTCGACGACGGCACCGTGAGCGTCGGCTACCAGGTCTCCTAAGCTGCCAGCGTGAACGGCGCCCCGCCCACGATCTACGACGTCGCGGCGGCCGCGGGCGTGTCCATCGCGTCGGTGTCCCGGGTCCTCAACGGGACCGGCAGGCCCCGCCCGGAGACCCGGGACCGGGTGCTGCGGGCGGTGGCGGAGCTCGGCTTCGTGCCGGACGGCGCGGCCCGGGCGCTGAGCGTCAAGCTGAAGGAGACGGTCGGGGTCGTCTACCGGCGCGTGCCCAAGGCCGCGTCCGGTGCCGTGTTCGCCGAGGAGGACGAGAACCTCCAGTTCGCCGACATCATCAACCGGGGCATCGAGGTCGCGGCGCAGCGCAGCGGCTTCAGCCTGCTGATCAGCTCGGTGGCGGCCGAGGACGCCGATGCGGGCCGCCGGATGCTGGCCCTGGCCCGCAAGTGCGACGGGCTGATCGTGCACGACCTGGTCCTGGACGCCGCCCAGCTGGACCGGCTGGGCCGCCACATCCCGGTGGTCAACCTGGCCGGGATCACCACGCCGCACACGGCCAGCGTGCGTGGTGACAGCGAGACGGGCATGCGTGACCTGATCCGGCACCTGATCCGCGACCACGGGTACGCCACGCTGGGATACCTGGCCGGGGTCGCGGACAGCCCGGACAACGTGACCCGCCGGGCCGTGGTGGAGGCTGAGGCCCGCGCCGGAGGGGCGTGCGCTCGCGGACGGCCCGCAGTGGCAGGGCAGCTATTACGCCGACGGCGGGGCCCACGTGATCGACGGGCTGCTCGGCGCCGGCCGGCCGCTGCCGCGCGCCATCGTCTGCGCCAACGACCTCGCCGCGCTCGGGGCCCTGCACACGCTGGCCCGGCGGGGCGTGAACGTGCCCGGCGACGTGGCCGTCACCGGCTTCGACGACATCCCGGTCGCGCGGCGGCTGCATCCGGGGCTGACCACGGTCCGCCAGCCCATCCAGGAACTCGGGGCCACCGCGTTCGAGCTGCTGCAGTCCCTGGTCGGCAACGGCCAGCCGGAGCCGCGCGACGTGGTCCTGCCGACCCGGCTGATCCGCCGGGAGAGCTGCGGCTGCTAGCCGTGGCCCCTGCCGGCGACCGGAGCGTCCCAGAGCACGGGCAGCGACGCGGGCTTGCGGAACACCAGGCCCCGGGGTGCGGCCGGGCGCTCCGCGTCGAGCCGCAGGCCAGGCAGGCCACGCAGGGCGGCGGCCAGCGCGGCGCGGGCTTCCAGCCGGGCCAGGTGCACCCCCAGGCAGAAGTGCGGGCCGCGGGCGAAGGCCAGGTTCTGCCCGGCGTTGCCGCGGCGCACGTCGAAGCGGTCCGGGTCGGTGAACGCGGCCGGATCCCGGCCCGCGCCAGCCACCGACACGCTGACCAGGTCGCCGCGGCTGACCGCGGCGCCGCCGAGGACGGCGTCGCGGGCGGCGTAGCGGTCCACGACCGCGGCCGCGGGTTCGAGGCGCAGCGACTCCTCGATGGCCTGCGGCAGCAGCCCCGGGTCCGCGATGACCAGGCCGAGCTGGCCGGGGTGGCTGAGCAGGTGCCACGCGGCGTTGGCGATCATTCCCTCGGTGGTCTCGATGCCGCCGAACATGAGTACCGCCGCGTTGGAGACGATCTCGCCCGGGCCGAGGCCGGCGGCGTCCGCCCCGGCCCCGGGCCGGCCGCGGCGGGCCCGGGGCACGGGCCGGGCCGCGTCCGCGAGCAGCGACGCCCCGGCCCCGTTCCCGGCGGCCGCCTGCAGACTGCCGCTGAGCTGCCCGAACGCCGCCAGTCCCGCCGCCACCGCGGGCGCTGGCGGCAGCGCCGGCCCCGGGCCGGCGGCGGCGAGGTGCGAGACCGCCCCGACGATCGCGTCGTACCAGGACAAGATGGTGGCCGGGGGCAGCTGGCCGAGGCCGAGTACCCGGGCGACCACGGCCACGGCCAGCGGTGCGGCCAGGCCCCGGCTCAGGTCCCCCCGCCCGGCCGGCCGCATCGCGCTGACCAGGCGGTCCGCCTCGCCGGTGACGAACGCTTCGAGCTGGTCATGCACGGCGGCGTGGCTGAACGGGGCGGTGAACGGGCGGCGGTGCCGGTCGTGCTGCGCGCCGTCCAGCGACAGCATGCTCGGCCCGACGATCCGGGCCGTCGAGAAGCGCGGGTCGTCCACGGTGAACGCCGCGCTGTCCCGCATGACCTGCAGGGCCAGGTCGCGCCGGGTGACCAGCCACCCGTCCAGCACCGGCACCCAGGAGACCGGCTCGGCGTCCCGGAGCCTGGCCAGCACGGGATGCGGGTCATCCTCGAGTTCCGCCAGGGTGACGGCCGCGCCGAGCGGAAACCGCCGGCCCCGCGCGGCCGCCGGGGAGGTCGTGCCGCGGCCGGTCATACCGGCGACGCTACCGCTCCCGCCAGGCTGGGCTGGCCGTGCCCGGCGCCCGGCCGCGGCGGGGACGCGGTCACCCCATCAGGAGGATGTCACCGGAGTGCGCGTGAGGTGGGATCGTTGGCGCAGGGAGCAAGCAGGGCGCCGTCACGTGCGGCCTGACGGAGGTAGAGGCATGCGGCAGTCCCCGGCCCAGGCGCAGGCGGCCATCGCCGCTGCGCAGGCGGGAAACCCGGTCACCCACGGGACGGGCAGTCTCGAGGTGCGCTGGATATTCCCCGGCCAGCTGGACACCGCGGTGACCGGATGGTTCAGGCGGTTCCCCGCCTGGGTTGAATCGCGCGAGGACACCTACCTCCTGTGCCCGGAGGCGCACGGGCTCTCGGTGAAGATCCGCGGGGGCCAGGTCCTGGAGGTGAAGGCGTACCGCGGCAGCCCGGGGAGCCTTGATGTGGCGGGCCGGGCCCGCGGGCGCATGGAGTCCTGGCTGAAGTGGGCCGCGGCGCATGACCCGTCCGGCAGGCACAGCCATGATCCGGCCTGCTGGAGGCCGGTCGGCAAGACGCGGCGCATCGCCCGGTTCTCGCTGGCCTCAGGGCGGGCCGTACCGGGTGCGCCGGAAACCGGGCGCGGGCCGCGGTGCCACCTGGAACTCACCGAAATCCGCATGCAGGACCAGGACTGGTGGTCCCTGGCCTTCGAGGCAGCCGGCCCCGCCCACCTGCTCCGCAGCGCCCTCGAGGTCACCGCCGGGCTCGTGTTTGCCCAGGCCCTGCCCGGTGACACGCAACCCGGCCCGCAGGAGTCCAGGTCTTACGCGGAGTGGCTGGGCCAGCATCCGGGCACCGGGACTGAGGCGTGAGGACCGCTCCTGGCCCCCGTTCCGCAGCGGCGCTGGCCCCGGCCAGGTCACGTCTTCAGGATGTTGACCGCGCGGGCGATCACGAGCGCGCCCAGGCCCAGCGACACGCACGCCTCCACGATCATGAGCAGCTTGGCCCACGGCTTGATCGCGGACGTGTCGGTGGGGCTGAAGGCGGTGGCCGTCCAGAAGGCCAGCGACAGATAGTCGACGAACCGCGGCACCCAGGTCGCCGGCGCGTACTGGGTGTGCAGCATCTCCGGGAAGACGAACGCGGGGTTCCTGTCGGGGTGGTGCGCGCGGGCGGCGGCACCCCCCCGGTCCAGATCCCAGTACCACAGCGCGAACGCGATCACGTTGGTGGCCCAGACCACCCCCCCGGTGGCCAGCAGCCCGATGGGGTTGTTCGCGAAGATCTTGTTGTCGGTCAGGATGTCGTCGACCAGCCGGGCGGCGGAGAACAGGTTCGCCACCGTGATGAAGGCGATGATGATGCCGGTGACGGCCCGCAGCCAGCGCTTGCGCCGGTCGATGCGCCCCGGGTCCCCGATGACCAGCACGGCCAGCAAGACGAGCAGGACCACGGGGACAGCCCACCGGGGGTTCACCCGGTACTGCGCAGGCAGCACCACATGCAGGCCGGCCGCGGCCAGGATGGCCAGGGCCACCGGCCACCAGTGCTCACCCCTGGTGGCCGCGGCCGGCTTCACCGGGGCCGGCTCCCCGGGCCCGGCTCCCCCGGAGGGAGATCGCCAGTGTCCATGTGCTCCCCATGCGCGCCAGCATCGCCCTGGTCGCCGTGGCCGGGGCGTGAGGCCGGTGCTGACGGCAGGCCAGCGCGGGCGGCCAGTGCTGACGGCCACTGCTGACGGTCGCACCTGGCTGGCCCGGGCGGATCACCCGCAGAGGATGGCCCTGGGCGGCCCGCCGTGGCCACCTTCCCTCGCGGCGGGTGATCCGGTTACCCGGCCCGCGGCGGATGCTGGTCGTGGTCACGCCCGGCGTGGCCGGCTGACGAGGAGAGCGAGGTCTGGCGATGCCCAGTACCGCTGACGATGAGGAAGAACGGCACGCCGCTGCGGTGGGCACGCGGTACCTGCTGCGCTTCGAGGCGGACACGCTGAAGCAGCGGCCCTTGTGGATCCGGCTGATCATCGAGTTCCTGGGCACGTTCCTGCTGGTGACGGTGGCCGCCGGGGCCGGCGTCATCAATCATTATGCCGGCGGCGGGCCGATCAGCAGGACCGCCGCGGTGATCGCGCCGGGCGCCCTGGTGATGGCCCTGATCTACGCATGGGGCCCGCTGTCCGGATTGCACATCAACCCGGCGGTCACCTTCGCGTTCACCGCCCGCCGGGTGTTCCCGACCCGCTGGGTGCTGCCTTACTGGGCCGCCCAGTTCGCCGGCGCCATCGGCGCCGCCCTGCTCCTGCAGTTCCTGTTCGGGGACGTCAGCGCGGGCGGCAACTACCCGATCGCGAAGCCGGGCGGGGACTGGCGGTCGCTGGTCATGGAAATCATCCTGACCACGATCCTGGTCAGCGTGATCCTGAACACCGCGACGGGGGGCCGCAGCATCGGCCACAACGCCGCGATCGCGGTGGGCTCGACCGTGGCCCTGCTCGGCCTGTTCGCCAGCCCCATCAGCGGGGCGTCGATGAACCCGGCCCGCACCCTCGGCCCCGGCATCGTGGGCGCCGACCTGTCCGGCTGGTGGGTCTACGTCTTCGGCGACCTCATCGGCGCGGCCATCGCGGTCATGATCATCGTCCTGGTGCGCGGGCTGCCGGACAAGGAAGAATCCGAGGCCGCCGAGGGGGACGCCCTGCCCATGTGACCGGTTAGCTCCCCCCGGCAGGCAACCCTGGGCGCTGCTCGTTCGTCATGGGCAGGCGACAGAGGAGGCGGCATGGCTGGCACGCCGGATGGTGGCGAGCTGGAGCGGCTGCTCGCCGACCGGGGCACCCAGCTCATGGGGGTGGCCACCGCACTCGCCGGCGACCGCCAGTCCGGCGAGGACCTGCTGCAGGCCGCCCTCGAGCGGGTCCTCCGCAGGCCGGGCGCGGCGCAGGCGGACACCGAGGGTTACCTGCGCCGGGTGCTCTACAACCTCGCCGCGGACGGGTGGCGGCGCCGCGGCCGGTGGCGGCAGAAGCTGCCGCTGCTCCGCCCGCCGCCGGACGAGGCGCTGGCCGACGGCACGGCCGTGGTTGACCTGCGCGACGCGCTGGTACGCCTGATGCGCCAGCTTCCGCCGAGGCAGCGCGCGGTGATCGTGCTGCGGTACTGGGAGCAGCGCAGCGAGGCGGAGACCGCCGACCTGCTCGGCTGCTCGCAGGGCACGGTCAAGTCCGCCGCGTCACGGGGGCTGCGGCGGCTCCGCGAACTGGCCGGGACGGTCCCGGGCGCGGGCACCGAGCTGCTGGAGGAGCGGTCATGACTGACCTGGAACAGCTGCTCCGCGAGGGCCTCGACCGGCTCACCGCCGGGGCGGAGGTCCCGCCGGGAATCGTCGGACGGGCCCGCCGGCGTCACCGCCAGCGGCGCATGGCCATCCGCACCACGGCCGCCGCGGGCCTGGCCCTGGTGATCGCGGTGGCCGCGGTCGTGGCCGTCGGCGGGGCCCGCCGCGCGCCCCGCGGGGGCGGCGGGCCGGTGCAGACCGTCGCGTACGTGACCAGCCGGGCGCAGCAGGCGCTCGCCGCCCAGGCCGCGGAAGGCCAGGCCATCGAGGAGGAGCGGATCAGCGGCCCCGGCCTCAGGTTCGGGCTCACCGTCCTGAACATGGCGCTGACCTTCGAGAAGAATCCCACTGGCAGCGCCGTCGTGCCGGGCCTGCTGGCCGGCGTGACCGCACCGCGGATGGTCGCCTGGACCTACCGCGGGCGGAGCCTGTCCGAAGGGATCTCCGCCACCGGCGCGCTCGTCTTCCACAACACGTTCCGCACGGTCACCACGCGGTCCGGCCGGCAGGTAACCCAGGTCCTCGGGGCCGCCTACCCGGCCAGGACCCGGTGGCACACCATCGTGCGCGGCCTGTCGGGCCCGGCGCCCTCGGTCTGCCAGATGGGCCTGGTCACCCCGTCTGACTCGAACTGGCGGGCTGACCTGTCCAGGCTCCTGTCCTGCGGCCGGTTCCGCCTGGACGGGCGCCAGCGGGTTGATGGCGCCGACGCCATCAGGCTCGTGTCCGTCCCCCGGCGCAGCGTGCCGGCCCAGGAGACGGTCTGGGTCAGCGCCGCGACCTACCTGCCCGTGCGGGTCAGCGTGACGTGGCGGCCGGGCCACGGCCCCCGCCGCGTGCTCAGCTACGACTACCGGTGGCTCCCGCCGACCACGGCGAACCTGGCCGCCTGGCACGCGGCCGTCCGCCGCGCGATGATCCCGCCCGGGTTCCGCCTGCTGCCGCCGGATTATGTGCCGCTGACCGGCGCGAAGTAGACCCGGGGACGACCCGGCAGCGGGCCGGGCCGGGCGGCGGGGCACGCCTGCGGGATAACGGGACCGGCCGGCCCCGGGGCAGCGGTCAGGGCCCGGCCACGGAGGCGAGCAGCTCGCCGCGGGCCTGCTCCACCGCGGCCAGGATGGCGCCGCGCAGCACCGGCTGGCCGGTCACCCCGGTCGGCACCACCCGGGGGCGGGCCGGGCAGATCCGGCCCACCTCGGCGGCCACCCGGTCGGCCAGCGCCGGCCCGCCGGCCCGGCCCACCTCGCCGCCGAGGACGACCAGGCCGGGGTCGAGCACCACGCTGACCGCCGCCGCCCCCGTCGCGACCCGGGCGGCCAGCTGGTCGAGCAGGCCGCTGCCCCGCGCGTCACCAGCCTCGGCCGCGGCCACCGCGGCCTGCACGGCCGCCGCGGCGGTCGGCGCGGGAAAGCCGTAGCTTTCCGCGAGCGGCCGGACCGCCTGAGCGCCCACCAGGGACTGGAAGGCGCCGGTGGCCGGGTGGCTGACGTCCTGCGGCAAGGGCACCCCCGGGACCGGGAGGTACCCGATCTCGCCCGCCGCGCCCCCCACCCCCCGGTGCAGCCGGCCGCCGATGATCGTGGCCAGGCCCAGGCCCACCCCGATCCACATGAGCACGAAATCGTCCGCGCCCTGGGCGACACCCTCCGCGCGCTCGGCCATCGCCGCCAGGTTCACGTCATTCTCGATGGTCACCGGCTGGCGCAGGTCGCTGCGCAGCGTATCCAGCACGCCCTCGTGCCAGGCGGGCAGGTTCACCGCCAGGCGCGGATCCCCGGTGCGGGGATCCAGCACCCCGGGAGTCCCGATGACCAGGGCGTTGAGCCGGGACATCTCGACCCCCGCGGCGCGGCATGCGGCCGCCACTGCGCCGCGGACCAGCTCCACCGGGTTCGCGCCGCCGTTCGGGTCCACGCTGACCTGGGTGACCACCCCGCCCGTGATGTCCGCCACCCCGGCACTGACCTCGTCGTGCTCGACGTGCAGCCCGGCGACGTAGGCGCTCGACGGCACCACCGCGTACAGGGCCGCGTTCGGCCCCCGGCCGCCGGCCTGCTCCCCCACGGTCGTGACCAGGCCACGCTCCTCCAGCCGGGAGAGCATCTGGGACGCGGTCACCTTGGACAGGCCGGTCCGCTCGCCCACCTGGGCCCTGGTCATGGGGCCGCCGGCGAGCAGCAGCTCGAGGGCGGCCCGGTCGTTGAGCTCCCGCAGCAGCCGGGGTGTCCCGGGCCGTTGTTCCATGCCTTCCCTCCGTCGCATGACGTCCCCCCAGCACCGTGCTCGCACGCGGCGAGGAGCTGGCCAGCCAGGGCCCGCCGGGCCGCCGGCGACGGCGGGCGGGCACCTGGCCGGATTCTGTCTCAATCTGGCCACAGGGTCTATCTATTAGGAAACTTTACTGTTAGTTTTATCCGAGAATCCCCACGGCGTTGGTCAGGGCCAGGGCCGGCCGGGCAGCCCGGCGACGTGACCGCCAGGGGCCGGCTGGGCAGCAGCGACAGCCTAGACGGCCGACGGTACCGGAGCGCCCTGGGGCCACGAGGAATCGCGTGAAGTGCCATGGATCAAGCCGGGACGGGAGATCTCTCGTGAAGCTGACTAGATCGGCGGCCGCGTTCGGTGCGGCGGCTGCCGATCTACGTCACGTACTTCTTCGACCGCGGCGGCTCGCAGCGGGGGCCGATCATGGCCGCTTCCACCCTGTGCACCATCCCCGTGGTGGTGTTCTTCCTCATCGTCCCGCGGCGGATGACCGCGGGCCTGGTGGCGGGGGCGGTGAGGGGATGAGCGCGCCGCGGGAGGGCAGCCCGCGCGGGGCCCGCAGCCGCCGGGGAGGGCGGGCATGAGCGCGGGCGTGTCCGCCGACCCGGTGCTGGGCCGGATGGCCGACGCCATCCTCATCCCCCCGTTCCCCGGCCACAAGCCGCCCCGCTGGGTGCTGTCCGCGCTGGAGCGGGGCCTGGCCGGGGTGACGATCTTCGGCCCGAACATCGCCGGGCCGGAGCAGCTGGCCGGGCTCACCGCCGAGCTGCGCTCGGCGGGCGGGCTGCCGCTGGTGGCCATCGACGAGGAAGGCGGTGACGTCACCCGGATCGCCCACCTGACCGGCAGCCCCTACCCGGGCAACGCCGCGCTGGGCGCGGTGGACGACGTGAGCCTGACCCGCGCGGTATACCGGGCCCTCGGCCAGGACCTGGCCGCGCTGGGCATCAACGTCAACCTCGCGCCGTCGGTGGACGTGAACACCGCCGCGGACAATCCGGTCATCGGGATCAGGTCGTTCGGCCCGGACCCGGACCTGGTGGCCCGGCACGCCGCCGCGGCCGTCCGCGGCCTCCAGGCGGCCGGGGTGGCCGCGTGCGCGAAGCATTTTCCCGGGCACGGCAGCACCCGTGCCGATTCCCACCACGGCATCGTGACGGTGGAGGCCAGCCTGGACCTGCTCAGGCGCCGGGATCTGCCCCCGTTCACCGCGGCTATCACGGCCGGCGTGCGGGGCGTGATGCCAGGCCACCTGCGGGTGCCGGACCTCACCGGGGACGACCCGGCCACCCTGTCCGCCGCGGCCCTCAGCGGCCTGCTGCGGGGCGAACTGGGGTTCACCGGGGTGATCATCTCCGACGCGCTGGAAATGCGGGCTGTGAGCGGCCTGCACGGCATCCCGGAGGCCGCGGTGCTCGCGGTGGCGGCCGGGACCGACCTGCTCTGCTTCGGGCGCGACGCCGCGCAGGACAGCTACCTGGCGGTGCGCAGCGCGCTCAGTGAGGCGGTGGCCGCCGGGCGGCTGCCCGCGGAGCGGCTGGCCGGGGCCCAGCAGAACGTGGCCCGGCTGCGGGCCTGGCTGGCCGGGGCGGGCCGGCGGGCCCGCCGGGGAGGGGCCGGGCCCGGGGCGGGCCGGGCCGCCGGCCACGGCGCCCACATCGGCCTGGTGGCGGCGCGCCGGGCGGTCCGTGTCTCCAGCATTACCAGCGGGGCGGTGCCCGGCCCGCTGGCCGACCCGGTCGTGGTGGAACTGGCGGCCCGGGAGAACATCGCGGCCGGCGAGGTCCCGTGGGGACTGCGGCCCTGGGTGGCGGACTCGGGCATCCAGCGCATCCCGGCCGGCCTCGCGGCCAGTGCGGCGGCCGGGGTCACCAGGGCCGCGCTCACCCGGGCGGCGGGCCGGCCGCTGATCGTGGTCGTCCGCGACGCGCACCGGGACGCGGCGGCGCGCGAGGTGGTCAGCGGGCTGGTCGCGGCGCGCCCCGACACGGTCGTCGTGGAGATGGGGCTGCCGCTGTGGGTCCCGCCCGGCGGCGTGCATCTCGCCACCTACGGCGCGGCGCGGGCCAGCGCGCAGGCCGCGGCCGAGGTGCTCGGGCTGGCCCGGTGAGCGGGCCGCCCCCGCGGATGCCCGCCGGCGGCGGCCAGGCAGGGCTAATTTCCTACTAAAACAGTGCCGATTCGTGGCCGGGTGTCCCGTCCAGTGGCCGGCAAGCTGCATAATGCTGGACATGAGGCTCTCTGCCCGCGCTGACTACGCGCTACGCGCCGCGGTGGAACTGGCCGCCGCGGATGGCGGCCACATCACGGCCGAGCAGCTGGCGCGCGCGCAGAACATCCCGGGAAAGTTCCTGGAGGCGATCCTCACCCAGCTGCGCCGGGCCGGCCTGGTCCGCAGCCAGCGCGGCCCCGAGGGCGGGTTCTGGCTGGCCAAGCCCGCCGCGGAGATCGCGCTGGCCGACATCATCCGGGCCATCGACGGCCAGCTGGTCGGCGTGCGCGGGGAGCGGCCGGAGAACATCGGCTATATCGGCGTGGCGGAGCCGCTGCAGAGCGTCTGGATCGCGCTGCGCGCGAACGAGCGGGCCATCCTGGAGGAGGTCACGCTCGAGCACATCGCCACCGGGCGCCTGCCGGAGCGGATCGTGGAGCTGACCGACGACCCCCGGGCCTGGGCCTGACCCGCCACGGCGGGTGCCCTGGGCGGGTGAGCTGGCCGGTCAGGCCGTTGGGGAAAGAAAAAGCGGGCCGGTGCCGCCCCCGCAGCCCCGTCCCGCTCTTCCCCTGGCGCCTGGGTGGTCCCGTTCCTGCTTACACCGGGACCATGTCGTTGAAGTCGTCCCGGACCCGCCGGGTGACCTCGTCGAAAGCCGGGTGATCCTCGTTGACCCCGACCGGCCCCAGGACCGCGTCGGAGTCCATCCCCCGGGCATGACCGGCAGGAACCCGGAGCTTCTCGGGCCGCAGCTCGGCGGAGAACGCCCGGGCCACCGGCAGCTCCAGCTCGCGCCCGGCGCGGTCGATCGCCGCCGGGCCCACCGGGACCCGGCCGTCCTCGGGCGGGCCGCCGGCCGGGGCGAGCACCGAATCGTTCTGCAGCTCGGCCAGCGCGAAGCTGTCCGAGACCTCCCCGAGCACGTGGGACAGCGGGGTGTTCAGGGCCGTGCAGATGGCGGCGAGCAGCTCGGAGGATGCTTCCTTCTGCCCCCGCTCGACCTCGGACAGGTATCCCAGCGACACCCGGGCCGCGGCTGACACCTCGCGCAGGGTTCGACCCTGCCGCAGACGTAGCCGCCGCAGCACGTCACCAAGCAAGTGACGAAGCAGGACCATTGCGGCACTCCCTTCGCGAAGTGTGTCTTTCGATAGCTCCACCGTACTCGCCCTCACCGACAGTAGGGAAAGCACCTGCGGCCGTGTTCGCTGCTAACGTAACACTGTAATCATCGGGTCTCTTCCCGCGCGATGACAAGGACCAGCCCCAGCGCTTCGCGGACGGTCGCGGCGCGGATGGCGGCGCGGCCGCCCGCGAGGTCCAGCCGGCGGCCCCGGGTCCGCCCCCCCGCGCTGGCCGCGATGTACACCGTGCCCGCGGGTTTCCCCTCGGCCGGGTCCGGGCCCGCGACACCCGTGGTGGCTGCCCCGACGCTGGCGCCGAGCCGGTCCGCCACCCCCTCGGCCATGGCCGCCGCCACCTCGGCGGACACGGCCCCGCAGGTGCCCAGCAGGCGCCGGTCCACCCCGAGCAGCACGGCTTTGAGTTCCGTGGCGTAGGCGACGACGCCGCCCCGGAAGACCGCTGAGGCGCCCGGGACGTCGGTGAGCGCCGCGGCGAGCAGGCCGCCGGTCAGCGACTCGGCCACCGCGATGGTTTGCTGCCTGCGGGTCAGCAGCGCGATGAGCTCGGCCGCGGCGGCGCCGGGCGGGGCCGAGGTCACGGGACGGCCACCGGGTTCACCGGGCCTGGGCGGCCGTGCTGCGGCGGCGCAGGCGGACCGCCCGGACCGCGTAGTCCGCGCCGGTGACCACGGTGACCAGGACCGCCAGCCCCATCACCAGGGCCCGCAGGGCACCCGGCACGCCGGGCAGCACGTACAGGGCGATGGCGAGCACCTGGAGCAGCGTCTTGATCTTGCCGCCCCGGCTGGCCGCGATGACCCCGTGCCGGATGACCCAGAACCGCAGCCCGGTCACGCCGAGTTCCCGGGCCAGGATGACCGCGGTCACCCACCAGGCCAGCTGCCCCTGGGCGGACAGCGTGACCAGCGCCGCCCCGGTCAGCGCCTTGTCCGCGATGGGATCCGCGATCTTCCCGAAGTCCGTGACCAGCCCGCGCTGGCGGGCGATGCGCCCGTCCAGCAGGTCGGTCACGGACGCGATGAGGAACACGGCGAACGCGCCGATCCGCCAGCCGTCCCCGCCGGCCAGCAGGAGCAGGACAAACACCGGGACGAGCACCAGCCGGAGCGCGGTGAGCCCGTTGGCGATGTTCAGCACTCCCGGCTGGGGGATGCCGCCCTGCGGCCCTGACGGGGCCGGCCGCGCCGCCCCGCCCGTCTCCGCGGCGGGCTGGCTCAATGCTGTCACCCGCGCCCGGCGGCCGCCGCAGGCACGGACGAGCCAGTCGGCCACCAGGTCCACGCCGTCACCCCCGGCGACCCGGGCGGCGATCAGCCCGCCGACGGCCGCCCCGGTCACGCCGCGCACGGTCGTGGTCCCGTCCACCTCCGGCGCCTGGTGGGCGGCCCGGCCGAGGTATGTCCCGCCGCCGAGATCCTCCTCCAGGAGCACCTCGACCACCTCGCCGGCCCGGTCCGCGGCCCGCTGGGCCATCAGCTCGTCGGCCAGCCCGGCCAGGTCATCCACCCGCCGGGCGATCTCGGCCGGATCGAGCTGGGCAGCCAGGGTGGCCGCCTCGGTGCCCTCCTCGTCGGAGTAGCCGAAGACACCGATCGCGTCCAGCCGCGCCTCGGACAGGAAACGCTGCAGCTCATCGACGTCGGCGGCGGTCTCGCCCGGGAAGCCGACGATGAAGTTGGACCGGACGCCAGCCTCCGGGCAGGCCTGCCTGACCTGGGCCAGCAGCGCGCCGAACCGTTCGCGGTCACCGAAGCGCCGCATCGCCCTGAGCACCTTCCCGCTGGCGTGCTGGAAGGAGAGGTCGAAGTAGGGGGCGACGCCGGGAGTGGAGGTCATCACCTCGATCAGCGCCGGGCGCACCTCCGCGGGCTGGAGGTAGCTGACCCTGATCCGGTCGATGCCCGCGACCGCGGCGAGCGCGGGCAGCAGCTCGTCCAGCAGCCGGGGGTTGCCCAGGTCCTTGCCGTACGACGTCGAGTTCTCGCTGACCAGCACCAGTTCCCGGACACCCTGCCCGGCCAGCCACTCCGCCTCGGCGACCAGGTCCTCCGGGGGGCGGGACAGGAACGCGCCGCGGAACGCGGGGATCGCGCAGAAGCTGCACCGCCGGTCACACCCGGAAGCGATCTTGAGCGGGGCGACGGGGCCGCCGGACAGCCGGCGGCGCAGCGTCCGCGGGCCGGACGCGGGCGCCAGGCCGGGCGGGAGGTCGGTGATCCCCGCCGGGCCGGGCCGGGCGGGGCCATGGCCGGGCGGGTGGCTGCCCGGGCCCGCGGACCGGGCCGCGGGCGCGATCGGCAGCAGCTTGCGCCGGTCCCTCGGCTCGTGGGCGGGCCGCCGTTCGCCGGCCAGCACGCCGTCCAGCCGGGCCCCGATGTCCGCGTAGTCGTCGAAGCTGAGCACCTGCGCCTCGGGCAGCTCGGCCGCCAGGACATTGCCGTACCGCTCGGCCAGGCAGCCCGCGGCCACCACCTTCGCGCCGCTCCCGGCGGCGTCGAGCAGCTCGCTGACCGACTCCTGCTTGGCCGCCTCGATGAACCCGCAGGTGTTCACCAGGACGACGCTCGCCTCGTCGCTGCCGGACAGGGTCCACCCCGCGGCCTCCAGCCGGGCGGCGAGCTCCTCAGAGTCCACCTCGTTACGCGCACAGCCCAGCGTGACGAGGCTGACCGTGCGCTCCGGCGGCTGGGGGCTTCGCTGACTCGATGACACACCGGAAGACTACGGTAAGCATCCCGGTGCTGCTGTTAGCCGGTGACCGGCTTCCCGGGCCCCAGGCTCAGCGTGACGGGCTGGCCGGTGACGCCGGGCGAGTGCAGTTTCTTGCCGTTGACGGTGAGCACGATCCCGTCGGGATTACCGATGTCCATGTTCACGGCCCGGGAGAAGGTCCACGTCTTCGAGTTCCCCCCGACCACGTAGGCCTGGGACAGGAACCGCCCGTTCGGCCTGGTGAACTCGACCCAGCAGTCCTGGATCGCGGTGAGGCTGATCGTCACGGACTGGCTCACGGCCGGCGGGGACGGCGATGGGGGGGGCGTCGACGCCGCGGCCGTGGGCTGCGCGGGGTGCCGGGGCGCCAGCTGCCCGGAGCTGGCCTGCGGCCGCGCGGGATGCGCCGAGTCGACCACGCGGTAGATCCCGTACCCGGCGATCAACGCCAGGACCAGGACCATGGCCAGGCTCCAGTTGGGCCGCCGCCGTTCCCTGATCTTGATGGGCGTGGCCGGCTCGAACACGTCCGCGGCCCGGATCGCCTGCGGCGCCCCGTGCACCGCGTCGTACTCGCGGATCAGCTCGTCGTCGTCGGCCCCGACGGCCCGCGCCACGCTGCGGATATGACCGCGGGCGTAGAAATCGCCGCCGCAGGCAGAGAAATCGTCGTGCTCCATCCCCCGGATGATTGTCTCTCTGATGCAGGTTCTCTGGCTAACCTGCGTAATGGTGAGACCCGCCTGGCGGCGCGCATCTGCCAGGGCGTCACCAATGCTCACGCCACGCCTCCACTGCCATATCGCACTGCGCACCGCCCCGGGGTGCGGGAACAGTAACCGGATGCGAGCCGCCCGCCAAATATCCGGGCCGCCAACAAGTGTAGACATCCCCTCGGGCACGGCGCAGATGCCGTGGCCTAGATCAGTCCTGCCCGCCCCGCAGCGAATCAACCACGCCGTCCAGGTCGTCCGGCCGCACCAGCACGTCCCTGGCCTTCGATCCCTCGCTCGGCCCGACGATGCCGCGGCTCTCCAGCAGGTCCATCAGGCGGCCCGCCTTGGCGAACCCGACCCGCAGCTTACGCTGCAGCATGGACGTCGAGCCGAACTGGGTCCGGATGACCAGATCGGCGGCCTGCATCAGCAGCTCGAGGTCGTCGCCGATGTCGGCGTCGATCTCCCGCTGCTTGCCCTCGGCCGCGGCCACGTCCTCCCGGTAGGCAGGCTGGGCCTGCTGGGTGCAGTGGCTGACCACCTCACGGATTTCCTTCTCCGTGACGAAGGCGTTCTGCAGGCGGAGCGGCTTGCTGGCGCCCATCGGCAGGAACAGGCAGTCACCCTGCCCGACCAGTTTCTCCGCGCCCGGCTGGTCCAGGATGACCCGGCTGTCGGTCAGGCTGGAGGTGGCGAAGGCCAGCCGGGACGGCACGTTCGCCTTGATGAGCCCGGTCACCACGTCCACGCTGGGCCGCTGGGTCGCGAGCACCAGGTGGATCCCGGCGGCCCGGGCCAGCTGGGTGATGCGCACCACCGAGTCCTCGACGTCACGCGGGGCGACCATCATCAGGTCGGCGAGCTCGTCCACGATGACCAGCAGGTACGGGTAGGGGGTGAGGACCCGCTCGCTGCCCGCCGGCGGGGACAGCTTGCCCGTCCGCACCGCCTTGTTGAAGTCATCGATATGGCGGAATCCGAATGCCGCCAGGTCGTCATAGCGGCGGTCCATTTCCCCCACGACCCACTGCAGCGCCTCGGCCGCCTTCTTGGGGCTGGTGATGATCGGCGTATAGAGATGCGGTATTCCCTGGTAAATGGCCAGCTCAACGCGCTTGGGATCTACCAGGATCATCCGGACATCGTCCGTGGTGGCGCGAAGCAAAATCGAGGTAATGAGCCCATTTATGCAGGTAGATTTGCCGGCGCCGGTCGCGCCGGCAATGAGCATGTGCGGCATCTTGGCCAGGTTGGCCACGACGGTCCGGCCCTCGACGTCTTTGCCCAGGCCCACCACCATCGGGTGATGGTCGTTGACCGCCACCGGGGAGCGCAGCACATCCCCCAGGCTGACGATCTCCTTGTCCGCGTTCGGGATCTCGACCCCGATCGCGGACTTGCCGGGGATGGGCGAGATGATCCGCACGTCCGCGCTCTTCACCGCGTAGGCGATGTTCTTGGTCAGCGCCGTGACCCGCTCGACCTTCACCGCCGGGCCCAGCTCGATCTCGTACCTGGTCACCGTGGGGCCGCGCTTGAAGTCCGTGACCCGGGCATCCACCTCGAACTGCTCCAGCACCTCCGTCAGCGCCCGGACCACCACGTCGTTCGCGCGGGTCCGCTGCCTGGGCGCGCTGCCCGGCTTCAGCAGCGCCATCGGCGGCAGGATGTAGCTGGACTCGGCCGACCCGGACAGGGTCAGCTGCTCCCCCCGCGCCGGCCCGGGATCGCGGGCGGGCGCGCCGGGCGCGGCGGCGCCGTCGCGCCCCCGGGCGCCGTCCGGCCCGGGCTCGTGCGCGGCCGTGACGCCCGCCACCCCGGCTGCCCCGAAGCCCAGCGCGCCGAGCAGGGACTCATCCGGGTCCTCGGCCGCCGCGCCGCCGCTGCCGCCGCGTCCGCGGGCTGGGGCGCCCCGGCCGCGCGCCGCGGCCGCCCGGCACCCGCGGTCTTCCCGCCGGGGCCGTCCCCGAGGATCGGCGTGTCGTAGGGCCGGTGATGGTCGCCGGCCTCGATGGCCGCGGGCCGCCTGCGGCCGGCCCGGGGCAGCCCGCCCGCCGCCGCGGAGCCGTCGATCTCCCCGGGTTCTCCGTCCTGCTCATCCAGGTCCGCCTCACCCGCCCGCGGGGAGAAGCCGCGCAGTTCGGCCAGCCGGTCAGGCACCCGGTGCACCGGGGTCCCGGTGATCACCAGCAGCCCGAACCCGCTGACCAGCGCGAGCAGCGGGGCGGCAATCCACGGGGTCAGCGCGGCCACCAGCGGGGCCGAGACGGCGAAGCCGATCAGGCCGGCGCCGGACCTCATGGCGCTCTCCCCGGCGGACGGCTGCGGCGTGCCCGCCGCGATGTGCACCAGGCCGAGGCCGCCCAGCAGCAGGCAGGTCCAGCCGATCACCATCCGCCCGGTCTGCGCGTTGCGGTCGGGGTGGCGCAGGAACCGCCACGCGAGCAGGCCGAGCAGCAGGGGCACGGTCCAGGCGGCCGAGCCGAACGCGCCGAGGAACAGCCCGGCCAGCATCCGCCCGGCGAAGTTGTGGATGTGGAACCAGGTGGTGGCGGCCACGACGAGAGCCGCCGCCAGGAAGGCCAGGCCCACGCCGTCCCGCCGGTGCAGCGGGTCCAGGTCCCGTGCGCTGCTGCCGAACCGGCGCGCGCCGAATCCGGCCGCGTGCGCGACGACCATCCACAGCCCGGCCACCAGCCGGGCCAGCCAGCCCGCCAGGATCAGGATCGGGTCCGCGGTCCGCTGCGGTGGCCGGGCCGACCCGCGGGAACGGCCCCTGGCGGGCCGCCGCTTGCGTCCCTGCCCCGGGCGGTTCTGCCTGGGGCGATTCCGGCCGGAGCGGTTCTGGCCGGAGCGGTTCTGGCCGGAGCGGGAGGTGCCGTTCCGGCCCTGGCCCTGGCGCGGGGGCATCGCGTTCTTGCTGGTACCCGACCGTGAGCCGGCTGGCCGCCCGGCGCCATCGGGCGCGCGGGCCTGCCCGCCCGGTGCGCGGGCCTGCCTGGCCGCCGGGCGCGCCTGCCCGCCCGGTGCGTCCGCCCCCGGGCGGGGGGTGCCCTTAGCGACACGAGTAGCCATGATGCCCAAAGTACCCAGGATCGGCGCGGTGCAGCCGCAAGCGGGCGGGCGTGTCGCCATGATCTTCTGGCCCGGGTGAACGGCGGTTATCGCTGGTCTGGCCGGCCTGCGAATACTCGGCGCTCCCCGTTGGCAGGGGCGTTCTGGCAGGCCACTCTGGAGGGAATCCCCTGCAGACGATCATGAACGGAGCGCCCAGTGACCAGCCCGCCGGCCAGCGTGAGCCCGGCCGGCACCCGGGACGGCGCGCAGGGACCGGGAGCCGCGGACGGCAAGCACCGACCGGGAGCGGCAGACGGCGCGATCCCGGCTGGCCTGCCGGCGGTGTGGCTGCGCTACAACTGCCCGTGCCCGCTCTGCCGCGACCCGGTGAGCGGCCAGCGGCTGCTGCACATCACCGACATCCCGGCGGACATCGCCGTGGCCGAGGTCGCCACATCGCCGGGCCCCGCCCCAGCAGGCTCCGCATCGCCGGGCTCCGGGCCGGCTGGAACGGTGCGGGTGCGGTTCCGGCCGGATGGCCACCGGGCCGTGTTCGACCGGGACTGGCTGGCCCGCCACGGCGAGCCTTCTCAGGCATGGCCCCCGGACCCGCGGACCGAGGACGCCAAGCGGCTGTGGTCCGCGGCCGGGCTGGGCCAGCCGCCCCGCAGATCCTGGGCGCGCTACCTGGCCGATGACAGCTACCGGCGGGACTGCCAGTCGGCGGTGCTGCACGAGGGATTGCTCCTGCTCAGTGACGTGCCCACGGATCCCGGCACCGTCCTGCAGGTGGCCGCGAGCCTGGGCTACGTCCGCGAGACGAACTACGGGCGCCTGTTCGACGTCCGGGTCGAGGCCGCGCCGGCCAACCTCGCCTTCACCAGCCTGCCGATCCCCCCGCACACCGACAACCCGTACCGGGACCCGGTCCCGACCGTCCAGATGCTGCACTGCCTGCACAACGCGGCCGGCGGCGGGGACTCCGGCTTCGTGGACGGGTTCCACGCGGCCTCCCTGCTCCGCGCCCGGGATCCCGCCGCGTTCGCCACGCTTGCCGTCACCCCGGTCACGTTCGCCTACCGCGATGCGGCCACGCAGTTGTCCGCCACCAGGCCGCTGATCACCCTGGACACCCGCGGGCGGATCCGGGAGATCCGGGTCAACTCGCGCAGCCTCCAGCCCGTGCGCAGCGCGCGGGCCGGGGCCTTCTACGCCGCCTACCGCGCCTTCGCGGAACTGCTCTCGGACCCGGCGGCCCTGCTGACCGTGCGGCTGCGGCCCGGCGACTGTGCAGTGTTCGACAACACCCGCGTGCTGCATGCCCGGACCGGGTTCGCCGGCCGGGGGCGCCGGCACCTGCAGGGCTGCTACGCGGATCTGGACGGCATCGAGTCGGCCGTGGCGGTGGGAGATCGTGCGGCTACCGATGGCACCCGCAGGACGGAGACATACGCAGGAAGGACCCGGCATGACCGCAGCTGACCCGGTACGCGTCATCGCGGACCTCTTCGCCGCCGAGGGCGCCGGCGAATATCTCGGCGAGGCGGTGACCCAGGCCCAGCACATGCTCCAGGCCGCTGCCCTGGCCGAGGGAGCTGGCGCGGCACCTGGGCTGGTCGCCGCGGCCCTGCTGCACGATGTGGGTCATTTCACCGGGGCGGTCAGCGGCCAGCAGCTGATGGCCGGTACCGACAACCGGCACGGCGACCAGGGCGCGGACTGGCTGGCCCAGTGGTTCGGGCCCGAGGTCACCGAGCCGGTCCGGCTGCACGTCGCGGCCAAGCGCTACCTGTGCGCCGTGGAACCGGGATACTTCGGCGGGCTGTCCCCGGCCTCCGTGCACACCCTGCGCGTCCAGGGCGGCCCGATGAGCCAGGCCGAGTCCGCGCAGTTCGAGGCCAGCCCGTGGTGCCAGGCTGCGCTGCGGCTCCGCCGGTGGGACGACGCCGCCAAGGAGCCCGGGGCCGTCGTGCCCCCGTTCGGCTACTACCAGCGGCTGCTGCGCCAGCTGGCCCGCCAGCACGGGGCCGCCAGCCTCAGACCTCGATGACCACCGGGATGATCATCGGCCGCCGCCGGTAGCTGTCATTCACCCAGCGCCCGACGGTGCGCCGGACCAGCTGGCCCAGCTGATGCGCGTCGTTCATCCCGTCCGCGGCCGCGCGGGCCAGCGCTTCCTCGATCCTGGGCCGGACATCGCTGAGCGCGGAGTCGTCAATGCCTGACCCGCGGGCGTGGATCTCCGGGCCGGCCACCATCTTGCCGGTGGTCGAGTCGACGACGATGACCACGGACAGGAACCCCTCCTCGCCGAGGATCCGGCGGTCCTTCAGCGACGTCTCGGTCACCTCGCCGACGGACAGGCCGTCCACGTAGACGTAGCCGCACGGCACCTTGCCCACCACCGTGGCCTTGCCGCTGGCCAGGTTGACCACCACGCCGTCCTCGGCGATGACGATGTTGCCGGACGGGACGCCGGTGAGCTCAGCCAGCTGCGCGTGCGCCCGCAGGTGCCGCCACTCGCCGTGCACCGGCATGAAGTTGCGCGGCTTGACCTGGTTCAGCACGTACAGCAGTTCACCGGCGGGAGCGTGACCGGACACGTGGACCAGCGCGTTGCCCTTGTGCACCACCCGGGCGCCCCACCGGGTCAGCTCGTTGATCACCCGGTACACGGCGGACTCGTTGCCCGGGATCAGCGAGGAGGCCAGGATGACCGTGTCGCCCTCGGCGATCCGGATCGGGTGATCACGGCCGGCCATCCGCGACAGCGCCGACATCGGCTCGCCCTGCGATCCGGTGCAGACCAGCACGACCTCGCCGGGCGGCATGCCCTCGGCGTCGCGCGGGTCCACCAGCAGGCCGCCGCGGACCGACGGCACCCGGAGGTAGCCGAGGTCGCGCGCCACGCCCATGTTGCGCACCATGGACCGGCCCACGAACGCCACCTTGCGGCGGTGCTCGGCGGCGGCGTCGAGCACCTGCTGGACGCGGTGCACGTGACTGGCGAAGCAGGCCACGATGATCCGCTGCTGCGTGCTCGCGAAGATCTCGTTGAGGACCGGCGAGATGGCCCGCTCGCTGGTGACGATGCCGGGAACCTCGGCGTTGGTGGAATCGGACATCAGCAGGTTGACGCCCTCGGACCCGCGGCGGGCGAAGCCGCCCAGGTCCGTCAGCCGGCCGTCCAGCGGCAGCTGGTCCATCTTGAAGTCGCCGGTGTGCAGCACCACGCCGGCCGGGGTGGTCAGGGCCACCGCGAGCGCGTCCGGGATCGAGTGGTTGACCGCGAAGAACTCCAGGTCGAACGGGCCGAACGACTGGCGTCCGCCCTCAGCGACCTCGATCGCGGCCGGCGTGATCCGGTGCTCGGTGAGCTTGCTCCGGATCAGGGCCAGGGTCAGCCGCGAGCCGACCAGGGGGATGTTGTCCCGGCGCCGCAGCAGGTAGGGCACGGCGCCGATGTGATCCTCGTGCGCGTGGGTGAGGACCATGGCCTCGATGTCATCGAGCCTGCCGTCCAGCGAGGTGAAGTCGGGCAGGATCAGGTCCACGCCGGGCTGGTCAGGCTCGGGGAAGAGCACGCCGCAGTCCACGATCAGCAGCCGGCCGCCGTACTCGAAGACGGTCATGTTGCGGCCGATCTCGCCCAGGCCTCCGAGGCCCACGATGCGCAGGGTGCCGGCGGGCAGGGCCGGCGGGGTGCCGAGCTCCGGATGGGGGTGACTCACTTGATTTTCACGCCTCCAGCGACCAGGTCGGCTCGCAGTTGTTCGATCTGTGCCGGCGTCGCATCGATCAGCGGGCCGCGGACTGGCCCGCCGGGCAGCCCCAGCAGGCCCAGCGCCGCCTTGGTCGTGATCACGCCCTGGGTGCGGGTCATGATGCCGGTGTACAGGGGCAGCAGGTCGTAATGGACCTGCCGGGCCTCGCTGACCCGCCCACCCCGGTACGCCTCGATCATCTCGTGCAGCCGGTCGCCCGCCACATGGCCGACGACGCTCACGAAGCCGGCTGCCCCGACCGAGAGCCAGGGCAGGTTCAGCATGTCGTCACCGCAGTAGTAGACCAGGTCGGTGGCCAGCATCACGGTGGAGCCCGCGCCCAGATCGCCCTTGGCGTCCTTGACGGCCACGATCCGCGGGTGCTCGGCCAGCTGGAGCAGGGTCTCGGTGGCGATGGCCGTCCCCGTCCGGCCCGGTATGTCGTAGAGGATGACGGGCAGGCCTGTCGCGTCCGCCGCCCTGGTGAAGTGGGCCACGAGCCCGCTCTGCGGCGGCTTGTTGTAGTACGGCGTGACCAGGAGCAGTCCCGACGCCCCGGCACGCTCGGCCTGGCGGGCCAGCTCGCAGGTGTGCGCGGTGTCGTTGGTGCCGGCCCCGGCCACGATGGCGGCCCGGTCGCCGACCGCCTCGATCACGGCACGGAGCAGCCGTTCCTTCTCGGCATCCGTGGTGGTCGGCGACTCGCCGGTGGTCCCGCTGATCACGAGGCCGTCGTTGCGCATCTCGTTGACCAGGTAGGTGGCGAGGCGGGCGGCCCCGTCGTAGTCGACGCCGCCGTCGGGGGTCATCGGCGTGATCATGGCGGTCAGCATCCGGCCAAACGGGGCATCCGCGGTGGCGGGCTGGGTTGCTGTCATGAACCGAACGCTACCGGGCTATGGCACGCCGGGGCCACCGCGCCCCGCCTCCGGTCATGGTGAAGACGCGGTGACGTGAGCTCGGGGGTACCCACGTCAACCGCGTCTATCTAGGTATCGGCCTGGGCAGCCAAGGTGTTACGCAGTGTGATGAAGATTCTTTTCTGCGTGTCCAGGGGCGGGCCGGGGCTCAGCGGGTGCGGGGGCGCTTCTGCAGCCACCCCGCCAGCGCGGCCGCGCCGGCCACCCCCAGCCCGCCCGCGGTCTTCGCCGCATAGGCGGGCGAGAGCCGGCCGAAACCCTCGAGCGGCCCGCTCCGGCGCGCACCCGGCGGCATCTCGAAGACGCCCGGGTCCGGTTCCCCCGCGACGAGGTCACGCATCTCGTGGCACATCACCGGCCGGTCCCCGGCGAAGCTCTGCACACGGAGCAGGACGGCCAGCTCCGGATCAACGACCGCCTCCACCCGGCTGACCGGGCCCTCCAGGAAGCCGAAGTCCGCGTCGCCCGGATCCGGGTCCCGGGGGAGGCCAGCCCGGGCCCGGTCCGCCGCGGTCGCGATCGCCGCCCTCCAGCCCGCGCTGGCCCGGTCTGTCCCCCGGTCCGCTGCCACCTGCAGGCCACGGCGGCCGCCCACCTCGGTCTCGCCGCCCGCCCGCAGCGTGAAGCGGGCCAGCAGCCAGGCCGGATCGGCGAGCCGGGCCAGCTCGCGGGCCAGCGGCAGCGCGTCCCAGTAGGTGACCTTCGTCCCGCGGACCAGCCACTGGTGTTCCCCATCGCAGGCGGTGGTGACCGGGTCGGACGGCGAGCCGCCGCCCAGCGTGTTGACCCGGTAGCGGCCGGGGACGGCCAGCTGCAGGCGGATGAGCCTGGAGGTGTTTTCCACCCGGCTGGTCATGGCGTCCCACACCGCGTCCGGCCCCAGGACGCCGTCCACGGCCGCCGGCAGGGACTCCCGCACCCGGGCCGCCGCGCGGAGGAGGAACTCGCCGTCGAGCCACTCGCGGACCTGGGCGGTGAAGGCCTGCGCTGGCCGCCCGGTCCGGTGCAGCAGGTTGACCAGGTCATCGCCCGCGGGCTCCCAGGGCCCGGCCGCGGGCCCGGCACGGCCCGGCATCGGGCCGGCCGCGTCGCCGCGGGCCGGCCGTCCCGGCGAGGGCCAGTGCCGGACCGCGAACCCGAGGGCGGCCGCGGTGACGCCCGCAGCGGCCCGCACCGCGTCCCCCGGCAGCCCCGGCAGGCTGACCCCGGGACCGGTGAACGGGATCTCGGCCTCCTCGACCGGCAGGCCGGGCGGCGGCCGGAACTGCCCGGGATCCGCGGCCTGGGGCGGGTCGGGCCGCACCCCGGACATCTCGATGACCTTCAGCGGCTGCCCGTCGAGGGACTGCTCCTCACGGAGCAGGATGCCGAGTTCCGCATCTACGGTCGCCACCACCTGGTCAGGGCGCCGCTCAGGCCGGCGGTCCGCGATGAGCCGGGGCCGGGCCACCACGCGGTGCACCGCGCGGCCGCCGGCGCCCTGCGCGCCCGGTCCGCCCGTCCCCGTGCTGCCCTCCCCCGTGCTGCCCTCCCCCGGTCCGCCCTCCCCCGTGCTGCCCTCCCCCGTGCTGCCCAGCCCCGTGGCCGCGGCGAGCTCGAGGCTGTAGCGGCTGAGCAGCACCGCCGGGGTCAGCAACTCCTCGAACGGTGACCCCGGGCCGGCGGCTGGCCTGCGCACTGCCCGGCGCGGTGGCAGCGGGGGCTTGTCCTCCGCGTCCGCCCCGGCCTCCCAGGGCTGCCCCGCCACGATGACCCAGGCGGTCTCGCCGTCACAGACCTCGAGCACCTGCCCGGGATCGGGGCCCCGGCTGATGCGGTATTTCCCGCCCGGCGCGATCAGCAGCCGGTAGCTGGCCTCCGGCCCCGTCGGAGCAGGCTCACGCATGTCCGTCACCGTCACCGTCGCGGACAGGCTGAGCGTGGCCCAGTCGGCCCGGTGCATGAGGGCGACCACATCCGGCAGGGCCGCGGACTCGGGTGATGGCGCCATGGCGGCCTCCGGCCGGGGATTTCAGCAGGCCGTGATCAGAACACGGCCATCTAGAACACCGGGATGATGTCCTCGGGATTGATGTCGTCGGCCACGTCCACGCCCTCGATGTCGAGTTCGGGGATGGCCGGGAAGTCGATCCCCCACCGGGTCACGATGGCCCGGACCCTGGCCATCGCCACCCGCCAGTTCTCGGCCTGCTCATCGTAGGAGAGCACGCCCAGCCCGGCGTCCCGGGCGTGGCCCATCAGCACCCGGTGGTTGGCCAGGAAGTACGGCGGCAGCTCCCAGAACCCCCCGGTGCCGCCCGGCGGCTCCCACAAGATCATCGACAGGAAGACGAAGCCGGCCCTCAGCTGCCGGGTGATCAGCCCCCTCACCTCGTCGGTGAGCCCGGGCCACTGCGAGTCCAGGATCGTCATGCAGATCTGGAGGTGACGTGACTCGTCCCGGCCGATCCGGTGGAACATCTCGCTGAACACCGGGTGCGTGGTTCCCGACGCCATCCCGCGGAACAGGGTGGACGCGGCCATCTCGCCCATCATGAAGCTGGTGAACAGGACGGCGAGGGAGTACTTGCCGACGGCCTTGGTGTAGCCGGTCCAGTACCGCCCGCCGTTGTGGTAGAGCCAGCCGATGTTGTTGTGCGCGGCGCGCTCCAGGTCGGTCCGCGGCGACCAGTCCAGCGGGCCGCCGGGCCAGAGCCGGGCGATGCTGCGCTGGCAGCACTCCTCGTGGTTCATCTCGTCCCGGGTGATCGAGAAGAAGCACTTGCGGACGGGGTCTTCTTCGTGCTGCTCGAAGGCGTGGATGGTGGCCCGGGCGAATACCGCCGGGCCCGACGCGTCGAAGTTGGCCAGCACCGCGAACCAGTACATGATGCCCAGCCGCTGCTCTTCGGTGAAGTCCTCCGCGCGCAGCCCGTCCCAGGGCAGGTCGGCCGGGTTCCAGGCGGCCACCTTGGATTTCTCGTAGATGGCGGCCAGCTTCTCGGTCTCGACCCGCCACTCCATCGGGTAGATGTTGGGCTGCGGGATCTCCGGCGCGGGCCAGAAACCGTCTTCGGGGATGACCAGCGCATCGTCGCGTTCTGCCACGTTCTGTCTCCGTCCAGGGTCACCGGGCGACTGGGACAAGCGTACGGCGGCCGCGCTCATCGAGGCGGGCTGCGGTATGGTACGCCTGTCCCGGGTGGCCCGGGACGGCGTGGAGCCCAGCGAAGCCGGTGCGATTCCGGCGCTGTCCCGCAACGGTGATGCCCCGGACGGTGGTGCCCGGCCAGGGGATGAGCCCGGACGCCTGGCCCGTGCCGACGACCTGTCCTCGGAGGAAGGGCGGTTCGTCCGGGGTCCAGCCTGGGTCCCGTGGCGGGCGCCGCAATCCTCTGGGCCCACGGAGGATGATCATGCGGTCCCTGACCCGCCGCTTTCCCGTCCTCGCGGCAGCCGCCGCGCTGACCGTGACCGCTGCCGCGTGCAGCGGCACCCAGGTCAGCGACACGGGGGCCAGTAACACGGGCGCCACCTCGGGAACGGCTACCTCCGCCGTGGCGGGGGGCCAGGCCTTCCCCGTCTCCCTCCGGGCGGCCAACGGCACCGTGAAGGTGGCGTCGCGCCCGCGCGCGATCGTGTCCCTCTCCCCCACCGCGACCGAGATGCTGTACGCGATCGGCGCGGGGAGCCAGGTCAAGGCCGTCGATTCGCTGTCGGACTACCCGCCGCAGGCGCCGCGCACCAAGCTGTCCGCCTACCAGCCCAACGTCGAGGCGATCGTCGCGGAAAAGCCGGACCTGGTGGTGGAGTCGGGTGACACCGGGCAGCTGACCAAGCGCCTGGCCGCGTTCTCGGTCCCGGTCCTCGAGCTGCCCGCGCCGACCAGGATCGCCGGGGAGTACACGGAGTTTGAGCAGCTCGGCCGGGTCACCGGGCATCTCGCCCAGGCCCGGCTGGAGGTGGCCCGGCTGCGCACCCAGCTGCACCAGATCGCCGCCGCGGCGCCGCATCACGCCAGGCCGCTGACGTACTACTACGAGCTGGACCAGACCTACTACTCGGTGACCTCGGCCACGTTCGTGGGCCAGCTGCTCGCCCTGCTCGGCATGAAGAGCATCGCGGACCAGGCGTCCGGCGCGGCCAAGTCGGGTGGTTACCCGCAGCTGTCCGCGGAGTACATCATCAAGGCCAACCCGGACTACATCATCCTGGCCGACACGCTCTGCTGCCATCAGGACGCTGCCACCGTCGCCAGGCGGCCCGGCTGGTCCGGCCTGGCCGCGGTCAAGGACGGCCATGTCATCGGGCTCAACGACGACATCGCCTCCCGGTGGGGGCCGCGGGTTACCGACCTGCTGCGCACCGTCGAAACCGCGATCTCCAAGGGCAGCAGCGGGTGAAGTCAGCCGAGCGCGGCCAGGCCGGGGCAGCGGCCACGGGGACAGCGGCCACGGGGACAGCGGCCACCGGGTCAGCGGCCACCGGGACGCCCGCTGCCGGGACGCCCGCCGACAGGACGCCGCCCACCGGGACGCCGGTGCCATCACCCGCTCCTGCGACCACCGCTCCCGTCACCGCCGCTCCCGTCAGCACCGCCGGCCCCGCCACCACGAGCCGCGCCGCCCGCGCCACGCTGGCTGCCGCCGTCCTGCTCCTGATCGCGCTGGCCGTAGGCGTGTCGGTCGGCCGGCCGGCCTGTCCCTCCCGGACGTGGCGGGGGCCCTGATCACCAGGCTGCCGTGGCACCCGGCCGTCAGCGTGCCCGCCCTCGACACGGACATCGTCTGGCAGATCCGGCTGCCCCGGGTGGTACTCGGCGCGCTGGTGGGGGCCATGCTGGCCGGGGGCGGCGCCGCGTACCAGGGGGTCTTCCGCAACCCGCTGGCCGATCCCTACCTGCTCGGCGTGGCGGCCGGCGGCGGGCTCGGCGCCACCATCGTGATCGTCGCGGGCGGCAGCCCGGAGCTGCTCCCGCCGGCCGCGTTCGCCGGGGCGGCGGGCGCGGTGGCGCTGACCTACGTGCTGGGCGCGGGGGCCGGCCGCACCCAGCCGGGCGGCGGCCGGGGGATGGGCGGCGCCACCGGGTCCATCCTGCTGGCCGGGGTGGCGGTGGCCGCGCTGCTCACCGCGGTGCAGACGTACCTGCAGCAGCAGCACTCCCAGACGCTCCAGGCCGTGTACTCGTGGATCCTCGGCGGGCTGTCGCAGGCCACCTGGTCGGATGTCACGATGATCCTGCCGTACGTGATCGTGGCGGCCGGGATCCTGCTGGCCCACCGGCGGCTGCTCGACGTGCTGCGGATCGGCGAGACCGAGGCGGGCAGCCTGGGGGTGGACGTGGCCCGGCTGCGGCTGGCCGTGGTCATGGCGGCCACCCTGGGCACCGCGGCGGCGGTCTCGGTCAGCGGGCTGATCGGCTTCGTCGGCATCATCGTCCCGCACACGGTGCGGCTGGCGGCCGGGGCGAGCTACCGGATCGTGCTCCCGGTGTCGATGATCGGCGGTGCGGCGTTCCTGGTCCTGGCCGACGTGCTGGCCCGCACCGTGCAGTCCCCCGACGAGGTGCCGATCGGCGTGATCACCGCCCTGGCCGGCGCCCCGTTCTTCCTGTTTATCCTGCACAGCCGCAGAGCGCGGCAGGAGCTGGCGTGATCTCGTTCCAGCGGGTCGGCGTCCGGTACGGCAGCGCGCAGGCGCTGGCTGGGGTCAGCGAGCAGGTCCCGGCCGGACAGTGGCTGGGCATCATCGGCCGCAACGGAACCGGCAAGTCGACTCTCCTGCGCGCGGCCGCGAGACTCGTGGGGCATGAGGGGACGGTCACGATCGGCGGGGAACCGACCGCGGGGATGAGCCGCCGCGCCCTGGCCCGGCGCGTCGCGTACGTCCCCCAGCTGCCCGAACTGCCCCCGGACATGACGGCCCTGGATTACGTGCTGCTGGGCCGGACCCCGCACATCAGCTACCTGGGCACCGAGACGCAGGCCGACCGGGAGATCTGCGCCGGGTTGCTGGACCGGATGGAGCTGGCCCCGATGGCCGGCCGCAGGCTCGGCACCCTGTCCGGCGGCGAGCTGCAGCGGGCTGTGCTGGCCCGGGCCCTGGCCCAGGACGCCCCGGTGCTCCTGCTCGACGAGCCGACCAGCGCCCTGGACCTGGGCCGCCGGGTGGCGGCCCTGGAACTGGTGGACGAGCTGCGCCGGGAGCGCTCGCTGACCGTGCTCTCGGTGGTGCACGACCTCACGCTGGCGGGGCAGTTCGCGGACCGGCTGCTGCTGCTGGACGGCGGGCGGGTCGCGGTCGCCGGGGATCCGGCCAGCGTCCTGCGCGACGATGTGCTGCACCGTCACTTCGGGGCTTCCCTGCAGGTGCTGACCACGCCGGACGGGGAGCGCGTGGTCACCTCGCGGCGCCGCGGTCCCGGGCCGGCCGGCCAGGCGGTCAGACGCCCAGGCCCCGGCCGATGATTTCCTTCATGATCTCGGTGGTCCCGCCGAAGATCGTCTGCACCCGGCTGTCCCCGAACGCCCGGGCCACGGGGTACTCGGCCATGTAGCCATAGCCGCCGAAAAGCTGGACGCACCGGTCCACGACCCGGTTGCACAGCTCGGTGTCCCACCACTTGACCATGGACGCATCGGTGTTGGACAGCTCGCCGCCGGTGTGCTGCATCACGGCACGGTCGGTGAACGCGCGGGCCACGGCCAGCTCGGTGGCCATCTCGGCGAGCACGAAGCGGTTGTGCTGGAAGCTGCCGATGGGCCTGCCGAAGGCCTGCCGCTCCTTGCAGTAGGTCAGCGTGTCCTGGAACACCTTCTCCGCGGCCGCCAGCGCCGTGGCGCCGATCGACACCCGCTCCCGGGGCAGGTTCTGCATGAGCGCGACGAAGCCGCCGCCCTCCTCGCCGAGCATGTTGCCGGCGGGCACGGTCACGTCGGAGAAGAACAGCTCCGAGGTGTCCTGCGCGTGCATGCCGACCTTCTCCAGGTTCCGGCCCCGGGTGAAGCCGTCCATGCCGCGCTCCACCACGAGCAGGCTGATCCCCCGGTGCCCGGCGTCCGGATCGGTCCGGGCCACCACGATGACCAGGTCGGCCAGCTGCCCGTTGGAGATGAAGGTCTTCTGCCCGTTGAGCAGGTAGCTGTCCCCGTCGCGGACGGCCGTGGTGCGGATGCCCTGCAGGTCGCTGCCCGCGCCGGGCTCGCTCATCGCGATGGCCGTGATGATCTCACCCGAGCAGTACCCCGGCAGCCAGCGCTCCCGCTGCTCCGGCGTGCACAGCCGGAGGAAGTACTGGCCGTTGATGTCGTTGTGCACCGCGAAGCCCGGCCCCGTGGCCCCGGCCCGGGCGAACTCCTCATCCAGGATCAGGTAGAAGCGGTAGTCCGGGTTGCCCCCGCCGCCATACTTCTCGTCCACGTCGATGCCGAGCAGGCCCGCCCGCCCGGCGGCCAGCCAGACGTCGCGGGACACCATCCCGTCCCGCTCCCACTGGGCGTGGTAAGGGGTTACCTCGCGGGCGATGAACTCCCGCACCATCTCCCGGAACGCATCATGGTCAGGGCCGAAAATGTCGCGGTCCATGCCCGCCGCCTCGCTCCCTCGCGCCGGCCTGCCACCCGGATCAGGCGGCGGTGGATTCCGGCAGGTAGGCGGCCCACTGGGGATCGCCGTCGTTGGCCGCGCCGATCAGCCGCCAGTGCGCGCCGCGCGGCGCGGCCGGCACCCGGTTCATGGTCCAGCCGAGTTCCTCGACCAGCCGGTCGGCCTTGCTGTGGTTGCAGCGCATGCATGAGGCCACGCAGTTCTCCCAGGCGTGCGCACCACCCCGGCTGCGCGGGATCACGTGGTCGATGGTCTCCGCCTTGCGGCCGCAGTACGCGCACAGGTAGTTGTCCCGGCGCATCAGCGCACCCCGGGTCAGCGGCACCCGGCTGCGATGCGGAATCCGGACGTACCGCCGCAACCTGATCACCGAAGGGGTGACGATAATCAACGAGGAAGAGCGCAACAAGGCACCCTCCGCATCGTCGTGCACGACTTCGGCCTTCTCGCCCAGGACCAGGCACACCGCACGCCGCAGGCCGACCGTGGTCAACGGCTCATATGTCACGTTGAGCAGCAGTACCCGTCGCAAGCCCGCCTCCTGCCTGGTGCGGTAGGCAAGCACTAGTGTGCCGGGCCGGCCCCTGGGAGTCCAGGCAGGCCCCTGGGTTTCCCGGGACGCCGGGTTCCCGGCGGGCACCGGACTGCAGGGAAACACAGTGTGCGAGCCAATGACAGGGTAACTGGCGTTGCCCGCGCAGGCATAACGCCGGCGTGGCGGGCGGGCAAAATGTCCGGGTGATGCCACCTGCGCTGCTCACCGGGCACGTGCCACGGCAGGTGCGCTGCTCCCTTACAGTGCGATCATGACTGCTTCCGCCCCCCCGGCGACCAGCGCCGGCCCCCCGCAGCCCGGGTATCCCGCGCCGCGCCGCGACGACGTCGCCGATGATCTGCACGGGCACCGGGTGCCCGACCCGTACCGCTGGCTGGAGGACGCGGGCAGCGCGGACACGCAGGAGTGGCTGAGGGCCCAGGACTCGCTGTGGGAGGGCGCGGAGGCCGGGATGACCGGGCGGTCCCGGCTGGCGGCCCGCCTCCAGGAGCTGATGGCGGCCGGTTACGTCAGCGCCCCGGCCTGGCGCGGGCCGCGGCAGTTCTTCATGCGCCGCCTGCCCGGGCAGGAGCACGGGGTGCTGCTGACGGCCGCCCCCGGGGAACCGGAGCGGGTGCTGATCGACCCGGCCGCGCTGGACCCGGCCGGGCTGACCACGCTCGACTCCTGGCAGCCGGACAAGGAGGGCCGGCTCCTCGCCTACCAGCTGTCCTGCGGCGGGGACGAGGAGTCCGAACTCCGGGTCCTGGATGTCGTGTCCGGCGAGCCTGTCGACGGCCCCATCGGCCGGTGCCGCTACTCCCCGGTGGCCTGGCTGCCCGGCGGCAAGGCGTTCTACTACGTCCGCAAGCTCCCGCCGGGCCAGGTCCCGCCGGGCGAGGAGCAGTTTCACCGCCGCGTGTACCTGCACATGGTCGGCGCCCCCGCCGACGAGGACGTGCTGATCTTCGGCGACGGCCGGGACAAGACGAACTATTACGGCGTCTCGGTCAGCCGGGACGGCCGCTGGCTGGTGATCTCCGCCGCCCAGGGCACCGCCCCCCGCAACGACGTCTGGCTGGCCGACCTGGCCGCCCCCGGGCCGGGCAGCCCGCAGCTGGAGGTCGTGCAGGAGGGCGTGGACGCCCGGACCGGGCTGCACGTGGGCCGGGACGGCCGGCTCTACGTGTTCACCGACGCGGGCGCGCCGCGGGGCAGGCTCGCGGTGACCGATCCGGCCCACCCGGAGCCCGCCCGCTGGCGGGATCTGATCAGCCAGGATCCGACGGCAATCCTCAACGACTACGCCATCCTGGACGGGCCCGAGCTCGAGCGGCCGGTGCTGGTCGCCTCCTGGACCAGGCATGCGGTCAGCGAGATAACCGTGCACGATCTGGCCACCGGTGAACGGGCCGGCATCCTGGCCCTGCCCGGCACCGGCCACGCGGGCGGCGCCGCGCGGCTGGGCACCACCGGGGGCATCAGCGCGCGGCCGGAGGGCGGGCATGAGGCCTGGTTCGGCTATACCGACCACACGACGCCGTCGGCGGTCTACCGCTACGACGCGCGCAGCGGGGAGGTCACCCGCTGGGCCCAGGCGCCGGGTGCGGTGGAGGTGCCGGACGTGCGCACCCGCCAGGTGACGTTCGCCTCAAAGGACGGCACCGAGGTCCGCATGCTGGTCATCAGCTCCGGTGAGGAAAGCGCGGACGGCCGCCCCGCGCAGGCACGGCCGGCCATCCTGTACGGCTACGGCGGGTTCGGCATCAGCATGGCGCCGGCCTACTCCGCCTCCATCCTGGCCTGGGTGGAGGCCGGTGGCGTGTACGCGATCGCGGCGCTGCGCGGAGGCGGCGAGGAGGGCGAGGACTGGCACCGCGCGGGCATGCGCGAGCACAAGCAGGCCGTGTTCGACGACTTCCACGCGGCGGCGCAGGCCCTCATCGCCGGCGGCTGGACCACCGCGGGGCAGCTGGGCATCTCCGGTGGCTCGAACGGCGGGACTGCTGGTCGGGGCGGCCCTCACCCAGCGCCCCGAGCTTTACCGGGCCGTGGTGTGCTCGGCCCCGCTGCTGGACATGGTGCGCTATGAGCGTTTCGGCCTCGGCCAGACCTGGAACGACGAGTACGGCACCGCCGCTGACCCGGTGGAACTGGGCTGGCTGCTCGCCTACTCCCCCTACCACCAGGTACGGCCCGGCATCAGGTACCCGGCCACGCTGTTCACCGTGTTCGACAACGACACCCGCGTTGACCCGGTGCACGCGTGGAAGATGTGCGCGGCCCTGCAGCACGCCACGTCGGCCCGTACCCGGACCACCCGATCCTGCTCCGCCGGGAGCGGGAGGTTGGCCACGGGGCCCGCGCGGTCAGCCGGTCGGTGACGCTGTCCGCGGACACGCTGGCGTTCCTGGCCACCCAGACCGGGCTGGAGCTCTGACGCAGGCCCCCGGGCTCAGGCGCTGACCAGTACCTCGCGGTAGTCCCGCACGGCCGGGAAGTCGCCGTGCTTCGCGGCCACCGCGTCACCCAGCGACCGCGCCGCGCGCAGCACGATGCCGGGGCGGTGCTGGCTGGGCAGCCCGAGCACGGTGTCCCGGCTCAGCCGCAGCGCCTCCTCGGGTTCGCCTGCCTGCAGCCGGCAGCGGGCCTGGCCGAGCGTGACCAGTGAGCGGTCGAGAAACTCGGCCGGCGAGTAAAGCCGCATGGCCTGCCCGAACGCATCGTCCGCGCCACGGTGATCGCCCAGGGTGACCAGCGCGTCGCCCTGGTGGAAGAGCAGCTGCCGCTCGGTGTACCCGAACGCGGTATCCCGGCGGTCCTCCTCGGGCAGCCCGTCGAGCGCCTCGTGCGCCCGGTCCAGGGCCGCGCTGGCCCGGCGCACCTCCGCCCCGCCCGCACCGCCCCGGCCGCCCGCGGCGCCCGGCATGCCCCCGCCGGACCGGGCCCGGGCCAGCCGGGCCAGGGCCCGCGCTTCCACGACCGGCGCCATCACCCCGGCCACGCACGGCTGGTGCCCGGCCAGATCGGCGCTGGCCCGGGCGGCCGCGGCGGCCTGGGCCGGATCGCCGTAGTACAGCGGCACGAGCGCCTCACGCACGGCGACCCAGGCGCGCAGGTGCCGGTCGCCGGTCTCGTCGGCAGCCGTCCGTGCCGTGCTGAAAAAGGACCGGGCCAGGCGGTGGTCACTGACATTGATCATGGTCATGCCGGCCAGCCCGGCCAGCCGGGCGGCCAGGCGGCAGAGCCGCTCGACGAATTCCAGTGGCTGGCGCTGCTCGCACATGCGCCGGACGTCGCCGAGATCGAGGAGCACGTCGCAGAGCAGCCTCATGGGCGGCACCGTCATGTACTGGCGGCCGTACTCGCCGGTCATGCCCTCCCAGTGGTCCAGCATCGCCACCGAGGCGGTCGAGCCGAGCAGTGCCTCGTCCAGGCGGCGGCGGATCCGCTCCACGGCACCGAAGAAGCGGCCGTCGGCCGGGGCGCCAGGGTCCGCCATCAGCCGCAGCAGCGTGCGCCGCACCATGTCGTCATCCAGCTCCCCCGGGCTCAGCGCGCCCGGGCCGCCGGCGGGTGCGACACCCGCGGCGCCCGGGCCGGGAGCGGGCCCGGCCGGTGCGGGACGGGGCGGCGCCGCCGAGACTGAGGGCGGGAGAGCCGAGGCCGTCAGCGCCGAGGCCGCGAGCCCTGGAGCGGTGAGCCCTGGAGCGGTGAGCCCTGCGCCTGGCAGCACGGGGACAGGCGATGCCGGCCCGGGCAGCGCTGCCGGGGCAGGAAGCGCTGACGCCGCGAGGGTGGCCGCGGGCCTGGCGGCGAGGGCCGGTGACGCCGCGGCCAGCAGGCCGGGGCCGGCCGGTTCCGGTGCAGGCAATTGCGTGGCGGTCAGCCCGATCGGCCCGGCCGCGGCGCGCCCTGGAGGCTCAGCCGGGCCGGGTTCGCCTCCGCCGGGGACAGCGGTGAGTATCGGCGGCGTGCTCCGCCCGGCGCCCGGATCGTCGCAGCCGTGCGGGCCCGGGCCATCGGGCCCGCCCGGCCCGGGCGCGGCGGCGTGCACCGGCCCGGACAGCATTAATACGGGGGCCCGATGCGCCTGCCCGCACAGGCAGGGGGCGTCATAGCCGAGGTCGGCCGGCTCAGCCTGGTAGACGCAGCACAGGTAGTGGAGGTACTCGGGGCCGGGCCGCTTCTGGCCGCCTTCGTAGGACGACAGCAGGGTCTCGCTGAACCGCGGCGGGGTCCGGCCCTCGCGTCACATACCGGGCCCTGACCTGGGCGACCACGTCGGCGAGTGCGATCCCGAGCGCGAGCCGGTGGGCGCGGACCAGCGTGGTGCCGAAGGTGGGGCCGCACTGGCTGTGGATGATGAGCGCGATCTGCGCGGCGGGCTGCCCGGAGGCGAGGCAGTGGGCCCGGATAGCCCGGGCCATCGAGATCTCCTGCCGGGCCTCCAGGCCGGCGGGTACCTGGCCGCCGCCCGGGTCCACCCGGGCCGGACCGGCCGCACCGGCCTGGCTGACCTCGCTGAGCAGCAGCGTGGTGCCGCCAGGCCTGCCTCTGACCGGGCGCGCCGTGCTCCCATGTCCCGTTCCTCCTCTGGGCCCATCCCGCGTCCGCCCGCCAACCGCGCTAACTCACTGTTACATCTAAAGTGCGTTCCGCCGCCCAAATCAAGGAAATACCTCGCTACCCGTTCGGCCCGGAAATGAGCCGTGCAATTCTCTCTCTACACGTTGCATCTTGCACGCTCCGCACGCGCCGCGTCATCACAATCGCACGGATGATACCAAACTGCTTCGGAGACAGCCCCGGAGACGGCTCGAGGTGGCCTGCTCAGCCGGAATCGCCGGCCACTATGGGGAGCGGCCCCGGCCCGCCGCTGGCGCTCCCGCCCAGCCGGCCGCCCTCCGTGCGGCGAAAGGAATCCCCCGTGATCACGCAAGCGCTCCTCGCGGTGCGCGCTCTCGCCACGGCATCCCCCGACACCCTGGAGACCACCTGCGGCAAGGATCCCGGGATCGCCTGCCGGGTGACCTGGGACATCCTGCACGACCGGAACGCCGCCGAACTGGTCAAGGTCTACCTGGCCGGGCCGGTCAGCGTGGTGCTGCGGATCATCTTCGTCCTGCTGGTCGCGGTGCATCGTCCGGTTCCTGGCCCACCGGGCCATCAACAAGATCACCGCCCGGGCGGCCGCGGCGGCAGGCAACGGGAAGGCCGACGCGGCGCACGTGCTGGTGGGTGAGCGGCGGCGGCAGCGGGCCAACGCCCTCGGTTCCGTGCTGCGCAACGTGGCGTCGGTGGTCATCTTCGGCATCGCGGCGGTGACCATCGCCGGCGACCTGGGCCTGAACCTGGCCCCGGTGCTGGCCAGCGCGGGAGTTCTCGGCCTGGCCATCGGCTTCGGTTCACAGAGCCTGGTGCGGGACTTCCTGGCCGGGATCTTCATGCTGCTGGAGGACCAGTACGGGGTGGGCGACGTCATCGACGCGGGCGACGCCACCGGGACCGTCGAGGCGGTCAGCCTCCGGGTGACCCGGCTCCGGGACGTCAACGGCGTGGTCTGGTATGTGCGCAACGGGACCATCAACCGGATCGGGAACGAATCGCAGGGCTGGGCCCGTGCGGTGGTGGATTTCCCGGTGGCCTACGACCAGGAGCTGCCCGGGCTGCGCCAGACCATGAAGGACACGGCCGACCAGATGTGGCAGGAGCCGCGCTGGCACGACGTGATCATGGAGGAGCCCGAGGTCTGGGGCGTGGAGTCGGTGTCCAGCGACACGATCGTGATGCGGCTGGTGGCCAGGACCCTCCCGCTGCGGCAGTGGGAGGTGGCCCGCGAGCTCCGGGAGCGGCTGAAGAACGCGCTGGCGTCCGCCGAGGTGAACGGCGAGCCGGTGGCCACGGCGATCGGCGCGGGTCCCGCGGCCAGCAGGCGCCCGGCGCACACGCCCGCGCCCGCGCCGCCCCGGGACTAGCCAGCCCGGGGACGACCCCCGGAACCCCCCGGCTCACCAGCTCGGCCGGACCACGCCTCCGGCGCGCCCGCCTCCGGTCAGCCGGGACGACCCCCCGGAACCCCCCGGCTCACCAGCTCGGCCGGACCACGCCTCCGGCGCGCCCGCCCTCTCTGGTGAGGGCACTACGCTGGAGCACGCGATGGACGACACGAGGGAACTGAGCTTCTACGAGACGGTCGGCGGCGAGGAGACGTTCCGCCGCCTGACCCGCCTGTTCTATGAGGGCGTGGCCGGCGACCCTGCGCTGCGCGCCGTGTACCCGAGCAAGGACCTGGGACCCGCGGAGGAGCACCTGCGGCTGTTCCTCATCCAGTACTGGGGCGGCCCGGCCACCTACAACGAGCTGCGCGGGCATCCCCGGCTGCGGATGCGGCACCGGCACTTCGCCATCGGCGAGGCCGAGCGCGACGCCTGGCTGCGGCATATGCGCGCCGCGCTCGACCAGATCGGGCTGGAGCCCGCGCTCGACGCCCAGCTCTGGGATTACCTGGTGATGGCCGCGCACAGCCTGGTCAACGCGCCTGCCGGGCCAGGCCGCCCGGATCTGGGGCTGAGCCCGGCGTAGCGAGCCGGCCCAGCCCCATCCCGGTTACCCGCGGGTCAGCTTGCGGTAGGTGACCGCGTGCGGCCGCGCCGCCTCGGCGCCGAGCCGCTCGATCTTGTTCTTCTCATACGACTCGAAGTTGCCCTCGAACCAGAACCAGTTCGAGCCACCTTCCCAGGCCAGGATGTGCGTGGCGATGCGGTCCAGGAACCAGCGGTCGTGGCTGGTGATCACGGCGCAGCCCGGGAACTCCAGCAGCGCCCGCTCCAGCGATCCGAGGGTCTCCACGTCCAGGTCGTTAGCGGGCTCGTCGAGCAGCAGCAGGTTGCCGCCCTGGCGCAGGGTCAGGGCCAGGTTGACCCGGCCACGCTCGCCGCCGGACATCATCCCGGCCGGCTTTTGCTGGTCGGGGCCCTTGAAGCCGAACGCGGCCACGTAGGCCCGGCTGGGGATCTCCACGTTGCCCACCCGGATCGTGGATTCTCCCCCCGAGATGGCCTCCCAGACGTTCTTGGCCGGGTCGATCCCGGACCTCAGCTGGTCCACGTAGGCGATCTTGACGGTGTCACCGACCCGGATCGTGCCGGAGTCGGGCTGCTCGTCGCCCACGATCATCTTGAACAGCGTGGTCTTGCCGACCCCGTTCGGGCCGATGACGCCGACCAGGCCGTTGCGGGGCAGCGAGAAGCCCAGCCCGTCGATCAGCACCCGGTCACCGAAGCCCTTGGCCAGGCCGGTGACCTCGACCACCTGGTTACCCAGCCGGGGGCCCGGCGGGATCTGGATCTCCTCGAAGTCCAGCTTGCGGTGCTTGTCCGCCTCAGCCGCCATCTCCTCGTAGCGCTCGAGCCGGGCCCGGCTCTTGGACTGGCGGGCCCGCGGACTGGAGCGCACCCACTCCAGCTCGTCTTCCAGCCGCTTACGGCGCTTGGCGTCCTTCGCGCCCTCGACCTTGATCCGGGAGGCCTTGGTCTCCAGGTAGGTGGAGTAGTTGCCCTCGTAGGGGTAGGTGTGGCCGCGGTCCAGCTCCAGGATCCACTGCGCCACGTTGTCCAGGAAGTACCGGTCGTGGGTGACCGCCACGACGGTCCCGGGGTACTTCTCCAGGTGCTGCTCCAGCCACTGCACGCTCTCCGCGTCCAGGTGGTTGGTGGGCTCATCCAGCAGCAGCAGGTCCGGCTGGGACAGCAGCAGCTTGCACAACGCGACCCGGCGGCGCTCACCGCCGGACAGCACGGTCACATCCGCGTCCGGGGGCGGGCAGCGCAGTGCGTCCATGGCCTGCTCCAGTTGGCTGTCCAGGTCCCACGCATCCCGGTGATCAAGCTGCTCCTGGAGCTTGCCCATCTGCTCCAGCAACTCATCGGAGTAGTCCGTCGCCATCTTCTCGGCGATCTCGTTGTACTCGTCCAGCAGGGCCTTGGTGTCCGCCACCCCTTCCTGGACGTTGCCCAGCACGGTCTTACCCTCATCAAGCTGCGGCTCCTGGCTCAGCAACCCCACCGAGAAGCCGGGGAAAAGCCGCGCATCGCCGTTGGACGGATGCTCCAGGCCCGCCATCATCTTCAGCAGCGTTGACTTGCCTGCGCCGTTGGGCCCGACCACACCGATCTTCGCCCCGGGGAAGAACGCCAGCGTCACGTCATCAAGGAGGATCTTGTCGCCCTTCACCAGCCGGGCGGCATGCATCTGATAGATAAATTCAGGCATGGTCCAAGGTTAGGGGCTTCAGCGCAGCAGGTCGGACGGCCCCTCCCCGGGCGGAAGCGTGCACACCCGGTCCCGGCCCGACTTCTTGGCCCGGTAGAGCGCAGCGTCGGCCGCGGCGAGCAGCTCGAACAGGTCCCCGCCGTCCACGCCCAGCGCGGCCACCCCGATCGAGACCGTGACGGTCACGGTCTCTCGGGGAGAGACGGTGTCGCGGGGGGAGACGGCGCCGCGGGCCGCCACCGCGATATCCCGGACCCGCCCCCGCAGCCGCTCGGCGATGTGGCAGGCCTCCTGCTGCCCGGCCCCGGGCAGCACGGCCACGAACTCCTCGCCGCCGAACCGGCCCAGCACATCGCAGGCCCGCACGTGCTGGCCCAGCGTGCTGGCCGTCGCGGACAGCAGCTCGTCCCCGGCCAGATGCCCGTAGGTGTCGTTGACCCGCTTGAAGTGGTCGATGTCCACGAGCAGGATCGCGGCGGCCCCGCCCGCGCGCCGGGCCCGGCGGATCCGCTGCTCCGCCTCCCGCTGCCAGGCGACGGCGTTGAGCAGGCCGGTCTTCGGATCGGACTGGGCGGCCGCGCGCAGCTGCTGGTGCAGCAGGCTGCGCTGAAGCAGGATGACCGGGGGAAGCGCGACGACCAGCATGGCCCAGCTGAGGGTGCAGGCGATGGTGACCAGGACACCCGCGCACAGCCCCGCCGCGTCCACCAGCAGGCTCTCGAAGTCCCGGGCGGCCCTGGACCAGGACGCATGGGGCCAGAGCACCCGGGGCCACGGCACCGCCTCCCGCGCGGCCCGCGCGGCCAGGCCGATCAGCAGCGCGTTGACGAGGACGAACAGCCCGGCGCAGCAGGCGGCGCCGACTACCATCACCGGGTCGCGCAGCCACGGGCCGTGCGGGTGGACCAGGCTGAACAGGCTGTGGAACAGCAGCGAGCTGGCCGCCCCGGCCAGCCCGAGCGAGGCGGCCGTGAACGCCCGCCAGTACAGCGGGCCCTGCCGGGCCCGCCAGTACGCGTACGCGCCGATCAGCACCGGCCCGAGCAGCGCGTACTCCGGCGGCAGCAGCAGCGCGGCCGGGAGCCACCAGGCGGTGAGCAGGTCGTGGGTGCCCGGTGGGGGCACCCCGCCCCGCCGGGTCGCCTCGACGCAGACCATCCCGCAGCCGAGAACGACCGCGAAGAGCCCGAGCTCTTCCGGGACGGGCCGCAGGCGGGTCAGCTGCCAGGCCGCCAGGATGAACTCGATGGCGGTCACCGTGATCAGGTATGCGCGCAGCCGCCGCCGCCGGGGCAGCCGATCGAACGCCCATGGCGCTTCGGGACGGCGCCCTGACCCGCCGAAGTACTCGCGGTGCATCGTGCGCTGGACTGCCGACATGCCACCTGTCCATCACTGCCGCAGGCAGGCCCCTCCGGCATTTCGGTCACATTCCGTATTCGAGAAGCGGCCGAACTATGACGCTGGGTAACAGCGTAGGGCCAAGGGGCCTGCCTGACAGGCAATTCCGGGGATCCAGCGAGTCGCGGCCTCAGAACGGGGCGGACAGTGCCGCCGGGTCACCGGCCCCCTCCGGCGTGCCCAGCCCCGGTACGGTTTCGTTGCGGCCAGCCAGAGCAGCCAGCGCCTCGCCGCCGCCGTCCAGGACAGCCTCCGCCACCGGATCTCCGGCGGACCCGGGCTCAGCCCCGGCACCGTCCGGCGGCGCCTGCGCCACGGCCGGCCGCCGGGGGCGCTGGAAGCTGGCCACGCCGTGGGCCAGGTCGTGCCCGACCGACGTCGCCTCCACCTCGACCGCCAGCCGGGAGACCCCGTCCTTCTCGTACGGCCGGACCTGGAGCCGGCCCTTGACCACCACCGGCTCGCCCTTGTGCAGGCACTTCGCGACGTTGTCAGCGAGCGTCCGCCAGCAGACCACGCTGAGGAACGAGGTCGCCCCGTCCGTCCACTCGCCGGTGTCCCGGTCCACCCGGCGCGGGGTGTACGCGACCCGCATCGAGACGGTGGAGATGCCGTTGGCCGTGATGCGGAACCGTGGCTCGCGGGCCACGTACCCTGACAGGAACACCTGCGCGTCGTTGATCATGCCATCCTCCTGGCTCGCCCGGCGGCCCGGTGAGCGGTGCCGCCCGCGGCGGCGCGATGCCGCCGCTGCCATCCACGATCACGGCCAGGGACGCGGGCGGCCACGCCGGAGCAGGGCCTGTGGATGGCGGGACCACATCGGGCGCGGTTGTGGACGGGCCGGCGGAAACGGCGGTACCGCGTGCGACAATCCGGCTGCCGCCCCATGCCCGGGCCCCGCGCTCAGGGACGGCGGGCGCCTACGCTGACACCAGCTCCGACGGCTCGGCGATCACGTCAACCAGGGCGCCGTTGCGCATCACGGTGATGGCCATCGGCTGCCCGATCGCCTCCGCGAACATCAGCCGCTGCAGGTCCTGTGCCGCGGCGACCGGACTGCCGCCCGCGCTCACCAGCAGGTCCCCGGCCCGCAGGCCCGCCCGGTCGGCCGGGCCGCCGGCCACCACCTCGGCCACGCGCAGGCCGGTGGGCCGCCCGACCCGCCCGGCCAGCGTGGCCGGGAGCGGGGCCGGCACGCTCACCAGTCCGAGGTAGGCCCGCCGGACCTTGCCGTCCCGCATGAGCGCCGCGATGATGCGCCGCGTCGTCCCGTTGACGGGGACGGCCAGCCCGAGGCCCACGCCCGCCACGGCGGTGTTGATGCCCACCACCCGGGAGTGGCTGTCCGCGAGGGCCCCGCCGGAGTTGCCCGGGTTGAGGGCCGCGTCGGTCTGGATCACGTCCTCGATCAGCCGGCCAGCACCCGCGCTGCGGGTGGGCAGCGACCGGCCCAGGGCGCTGACCACCCCGGCCGTGACCGAGCCGGCCAGGCCGAGCGGGTTGCCCACGGCCACCACCAGCTGGCCGACCACGAGCTCGTCCGCCTCGCCCAGTTCCGCGGGCGGCGGGGTGGTCCCGGACGTGCGCAGCACGGCCAGATCGGACAGCGGGTCAGCCCCGACCACCCGGAACGGGGTCGTGGAGCCGTCGGCGAACGCGGCCGTTCCGGCCGGGGCCCCGCCCACCACGTGGGCGTTGGTGATGATGAAGCCGTCCCCGGTGAAGACGACACCCGAGCCGAGGCTCTCCCCGCCCCGGCCGCCCCCGCCCCGGCTGGGCCCGCCCCGGCCGGGCTGGGGCACCCGCAGGCTGGCGACCTTGCCGGTGAGCTCCGCCGCGACCCCGGCGACGATCTGCGAGTAGCTGTCCAGTGCCTCGTTCTCTGGCACGCTGCCTCCTACCCCGGCGGGCCCGGAGAGTGCGGGCCTGGCGGGATTACATAATTACAACTGGTGCAGCCTGCTAACGCCAGCCCTCCCGCGGGCCTTCCCGCCGGGTTACGCCGTAGGCGGAATCACCGCCAGACCCCGCGCCGGGTGCCCGCCTACCTACCGGCGTGCGGACCGGAGCGCGCCGCAGAACCGGGCGTACTCTGACAGCTCCTGCCTGATGGGCATCAGCACCAGCTGCTCGGCGACGTCCTGCATGCGGGACCGCATCTGCGCCTCGACCCGGCTGCGTTCCCGCAACGCGGCGGCGCTGACCATGCTCATGCACCCGGATGCGGTCAGCCAGCCCAGGGCGAGGATCGCCACGATCAGGACCGCGACCCAGGGCAGCAACGCGGCGTCGCTGAAGATGGCGGCGGCGTGATGCACGGCATGGAAGACCCCGATCACCAGCAGGGCCGCGATCCACGCCAGCCCCGTCACCACGCAGCCCAGCAGCAGTCCCTGCCAGACCGCGACCAGCCGCCACCAGCGCTCCACGCTATTCTCCTCGGGCAGCGACTCCCCGATCGCCGTGCCCAGCGCCCCCGGGATCTCATCCCGCTTCGACCTCGCGGCCACCCGGACCGTGCCCGACCAGGGCAGCGGGAGCGTGGGGCCGATCCGCTCGCCGATGGCGGTGAGCGCGTTGTCGATCTCCGCCTGCTGGGCCCCGGCGGGCCCTCCGGATATCCCGCGCAGCTCCTCCCACAGGTTGCCGAGCCGCAGCTTGCGCACCGGATCACGGCCGAGCGCGCGGTCCACCAGCCAGGACACCGGCCACCCGACGTAGTCCACGGCCCGCAGCTCGCGGGCGCTCTGCAGCGCCTGGCCGACCCCGGCCGCCCCGGCGGCCTTGCTGAACGACTCACCCAGGACCACGGCGCTGCCCGGAGGGACCTCGGTGAGGTCCTGGGCGCCGGTGTCCAGGCCCGCACCGGCGTAGGGCACGAACCGCTCGGCCATCGCGTCCAGGTCGGCCGCGATCCGGTCGGTCGCGGCGCGCCGCTCGGTGACGGTATCGGCGAGCACCTTGCGCAGCTCGTCCAGGCCGTCGCCCGTCCGGGCGGAGGTGACGAGGATCCGGGCGTCGTGCAGCCCCTCGGAATCGAGCAGCCGGGTCAGGTCGGTCACGCAGTCCTCGGCCTGCTCCGGGCTGAGCAGATCCGCCTGGTTGAGCACGACCGCGATCACCGACGAGTGGCCGGCCAGCGGGGTGAGGTAGCGCCGGTGCACGGACGCGTCCGCATACTTCTGCGGGTCGAGCACCCACAGCATCAGGTCGGCCAGGCCGACGAGCCGGTTCGTCTCCACCGCCGCGCCGGCGGCCACCGAGTCGTGGTCCGGCAGGTCGATCAGGACCAGCCCGCGCAGTGATGACTCACCCTCGCTGAGCGCACTGGACCGGGCGTAGCGGTTGCGGTGCGGGATGCCCAGCCACTCCAGCAGCGGCCCGGCGCCGTCCATGCCCCACACGCAGGCGTGCGGGTCCTTGGTGAACGGCCGGATCACGCCCACGGCCGAGAAGTCCGCGCCGGCCATCTGGTTGAACAGCGACGACTTGCCGCTGCCGGTCCCGCCGGCCAGGACCGCCACCGTGTGGCTGGGCGACAGGCGCAGCCGCTCACCCGCCCGGGCGACCAGCTGCTCGGCCTCGGCCAGCAGCGGCTGGCTGAATCCTTCCGGGCCGCTGCGGGCTGCGCCGATCTGGATGACGCGCGCGAGCGCGGTCAGCCGCCCGGACAGGTCCCCGCCCGGCCCGGCGCTGGTCAGTCCCGGGCCGCCCAGCCCCGGGTCACCCAGCGTCCCGCCAGCCACCCCCGCACCGGCCAGCCCCGGGCCAGCCAGCCCCGGGCCAGTCAGCCAGGTGGACGGGTATTCCCCGATGCTCATCTCGCCATCTCAAGTGAGTAGGTGGCCTGGTACAGCCGGACGGCAGCAGCGTCGTCCAGTGTCCCGGCCGAGTCAATCACCTCGACGAACCGCAGCATCTCCTCGTCGAAAAGCAGGCGCATCCGCTCGCGCAGGTCCGCCCGGGCCTTGCTGCCGATCTCCCGCAGCGGGCCCGCGCCGAACAGCGAGGTCAGCAGGAGCTGCGGCACGGCCCCGGTGCCCTCGGCGGGCGCGCCGTCGGCGTCGTGCTGGCCGAGCATCGCCACGATGAGCACGGTGGCCAGCGAATCGTCGTCAAACGACATCACCCGGGCGATGGACCGCTTGGTCACGCTCTCCGCCTTGACCAGCCGCATTACATGATCCTGCCAGGCACTGACCGCCCGCACGGCCCGGGTCTGCAGGTCCGCCGAGGAATGGGCCAGCGGCAGCGCGGCCTGCCGGAGCGGCCCGGCCGGGTCCTCCCCGCCGGCGTCCGGGATGTCCGCCGGCGCGGCCTCAGCCGTGCCGCCGAAGATCAGGCCGGCGTCCGCGGCGAACTGCGAGCCGGTCCAGCCCTGGCTGGCTCCCGCGGCCGTGAACGCGTCGAGCAGGGCCACCCCCGCCGGATGGTTGCGCCAGCGGCGGACGGATTCCTCGGCGGCCCGGTCAGCGACCGAGAGGATCAGCGACTCGATCCCGGCCCGCAGCGCACTTTTCAGCGACTGGGCCCGGGCGGGGACACCGCGCCGGCGCTGGCGGCCCTGCCTGCCCCGGGGCGCCTGGAGGCCGCGCAGCAGCTCGCCGGTGCCGGCGAAATCCTGCCAGCGGGCCAGGATCTCGCCTCGCAGGAGCGAGCCGTCCGCGAGCGCCTCGTCCGCCTCGGCCAGCCCGGCCGCGTACGCGCCCTCGACGGCGGCCTTCAGGTCTGAGCGGATGACGAGCTGGGCTTCCACCTCGGCGGCCAGGGCCGGGACCCGGCTGCGGAAGGTGTCCAGGGCACCGGACATGGTCTGGGTCAGCACCGCGACCCGGCGGTCCGCCCGCACCGCGGTGTCCTTCAGCCAGTCCCGCACCGGCGCGGACGCCTCGGCGGGCAGCCGCCCGTCCGTGATGACGGTCTCGTTGATCACGAACCGGTCGTTCTCACCGAGCCCGTTGGCCTCCAGCATGGCCCCGAAGTGCGCGGTGAGCTCGGGCCCGCTCGACGGCGGGACCCGGGACAGCACGATGCCCAGGGCGGCGCCGCGCTCCTTGGCGTACTCCAGGAGTTCCCAGACCGCCGCGTCAGCGTACCGGCTGGCCGTGGTCATGAACAGCCACAGATCCGAGGCGTCCAGGAACTGGTGGGCGAAGTCCCGGTGCGCGGACACCACCGAGTCGATGTCCGGCGTGTCGAGCAGGGCGACGCCCTTGGGCATGCCCTCGCTCGCGGCGAGGACGAGGAGCCCGTCGCGCCCGGACCGGGCCAGCCCTTCCTGGCGGACCCGGGGCACCGTGGGCAGGAACACGTTCTCCGCGAACCAGTCCGCCTCGTCGGGATGGCAGGCCAGCACCGGGCTGTTGGTCGTGGGACGGCGGATCCCCGTCGCGCTGACCTGCGCCCCAACGATGCTGTTGACCAGAGTGGACTTGCCCGCGCCGGTCGAGCCCACCAGGGCAACCAGGATCGGCGCCTCGGACTGGCGGATCCGGGGCAGGAGGTAGTCATCGATCTGGCTGAGCAGCTTGCGCCGCTCGGCCCGGGTGACCTCGGCGCCCTCGGTCTCGTAGACCAGGCTCACATCCACGATCCGGCGCCGCAGCGCGAGCAGGGCCGTCTCGAGCTGCCGGGCATCGACCCTGCGATGCCGGCCCGCGTCGCCGTCCCCCGGAATGTCAGGCCCCGCCGCCGCGGGCCCTTGGCCCGGCCGGTCCGCCGGCGGCGTCCGGGGCCGGACGGGGTCAGCCGCAGGCACCGCATCCGTGCCCGCGGCACGCGGCGATGCGGCAGCCAGGCCCTGCCCTTCCGTCATTGCTCTCCTGTCACTGCCCTTCGCGCGGGGACCACTCCGGCGGGCCGGATGACGTGGGCACAACTACACTCTGCGCTTCCCTCAGTGCTTCCCGTGAGAGTTCGGCAATCTGTGCCCCGACATTCACGACCTCACCGATGACAACGATCGCTGGCGGGCGCAGCCCGGCCGCGCCGACCTCCTCGGCGACGGTGGCGAGCCCTGTGGTAATTATGTGCTGCGTGGGCAGGGTACCGTCCACTATGACCGAAACTGGCGTCCGCGAATCCCGGCCGTAACGCATCAGGGCCCGGGTGATGGGCTCCAGGTTCTCCAGTGCCATCAGGAGAACCAGCGTGGCCTGCGAGCTGCCGAGCTCGGCCCAGTCCACCGTGGACCGCTCGTCGCCAGGCGGGATGTGCGCCGACACCACCCGGAATTCCTGGGTGATCCCCCGGTGGGTGAGCGGGATGCCGGCCACGCCGGGCACCGCGATCGCGCTCGTCACCCCCGGCACGACCGTGACCGGAATACCGGCCTCGAGGCAGGCGAGAATCTCCTCACCGCCCCGGCCGAAGACGAATGGGTCGCCGCCTTTGAGCCGGACCACGAGCAGTCCCCGCCGGGCCCGTTCCACCAGCACCGCATTGATCTGCTGCTGGGCCATCGCCCGGCCGCGGGGAATCTTGGCCGCGTCGACCAGATCCACGTCCGGGCCGAGCTCATCGAGCAGCGAGCGGGGCGCGAGCCGGTCAGCCACCACGACGTCCGCCTCGGCCAGCAGCTGCCGGCCCCGGACAGTGATCAGCCCCGGGTCGCCCGGGCCACCGCCGACCAGCGCCACCCGGCCACCCGGGCGCCGCCGGCGGCGGGCGCTCAGCTGGCCGGACTGCAGGCCGGCCAGCACCTCGTCCCGGATGCCCGCGCTGCGCAGCGGATCGCCGCTCACCACGCCGAACCGCACGTCGCCCGCCTGCCCGGAGGCGGGCGTCCAGGCCGCGGAGGTGGCTGCGTCGTCGGCCCGGACCGACCAGATCCCGGCGGCCTCGGCCTCCTGCGCCACGGCCGCGTTCACGGCCGGATCGTCGGTGCACGCGCAGGCCAGCCACACCCCGGCGCAGTCACCCGCCAGGTACTCCCGGGACTCCCACCGGATCCGGCCCGCCACCGCCAGGTCGTGCAGCGAGGCGGTGATCCGGGGCGACACGAGCAGGACGTCCGCCCCCGCGTCGAGCAGGCCGGGAACCCGGCGGGCGGCCACGGCGCCGCCCCCGGCCACCAGCACCCGGCGGCCGTCGAGGCGAAGGGCCAGAAGATAGGGCGCAGCCGTGCCGGCGACCATGGCGGGCTGCCTCCTTCGGCGTACGGCTGGGACGCCGCCCAGCGATTCATTCCCCAGCTCACAGAGACTAGTGGCTGCCGGGTGCGTCCTTTCCCGCAGCGCTGGCCCCTGCCGCGGCCCGCGCGGCGCCCGCCAGGGCGCAGAACGCGGCGGCGGCCACGGCCGCGCCGCCCTTCTCCGACACGTTGGTCAGGGCCGGGAGGCCGCTGGCCCGCAGCGCGTCCTTGGCCTCCGCCGCCCCGGCCAGTCCCACGGGGAGCCCGATGACCAGGGCGGGCTCCACATTCCGGCTCATGATCTCGGCCAGCGCCCCGGAAGCGCAGCCCACCACCCAGATCGCGCCCGGCCCGGCCTGGCCGAAAGCCAGCCGGACCGCGGCGGCGGCCTTGCTGATCCCGGCCGTCCGCGCCAGCCGCCCGGTCAGCGACTCCCCGCTTTTGCAGATCACCGGGCAGCCGGGGATCCCGGCCGCGACGGTCGCGTCGTCGGCGATCACGGGCGCACCCGCGGCAATGCCCGCGACCCCCGCGGCCAGCGCCTGCTCGTCGCAGACCAGGTCGGTCGCGTAGTCGAAGTCGGCCGAGGCCACGATGACCCGCTCGGTCACCCAGCGGCTCAGCGGGGCGAGCCTGGTCAGATCGATACGGGACCGCACGATCTGGTAAGCCTCGTCCCGCGGCGCCTCCCTGGCCGGCCCGCCGCTGGCCGGCCCGCCGCTCGCCGGCCCTCCGCTCGCCGGCCCTCCGCTGGCCGGCCTGCCGCTCGCCAGCCCGCCGCTCGCCAGCCCGCCGCTCGCCGGCCCTCCGCTGGCCGGCCTGCCGCTCGCCAGCCCGCCGCTGGCCGCCCCTGGGCGCCCGGTCACCATGCTGCCTTCCTGCTGGCCATCGACCCATAATTCATTGTTTTCAGACCTATTGAATAGATAAGTCCCCTCGCCTGCCTGGCGTCATCAGCATGGCACAAGGGCCGGCCCAGTCGTGGGCCATCCGCATCCGGGACCGCGGGACGCCGCTACACTGACGAGGCGCATCCGTGGTCGCGTCCCACGTCCGGCGGCTCCACAGCGGCGTCAGCCACGCGATAACCGCGCATATAAAGCCGGGATGAGTTAAGGCAGGTTTGCCGCCGCCATGGCGGCGGGCCGCGAGGTCCCGGGGCTGGCTGAATTGCTCGGCCTGTCATCAGGTAACTCCCAGGTTGCCCGGATGGCAGAATCCGGCACCACCCGCGCAACCGGGTGTCAACCGACCGACGTGCGTCGCGAATGGAGAATTGATGGGCCCAATGGAGGCGGCACTGCGAGAGGCGGCACCGTGACCGGCACATGGGAAGCGGGCGAGGCGATCGACGACGCGGCCGCCAAGGCGTTCTTCGCCGAGTTCGGCGAGCAGGCCGAGCAGATGCCGCCGGTCGCCATCGTGATTGCCGCCTACAACGAGCAGGGCGTGATCGGCTCGGTCGTGGACGCCCTCCCGGCCTCCATCTGCGGGCTCGCCACCACGACCGTGGTGGTCTCGGACGGGTCGGCGGACGGGACCGTGGCGGAGGGCCGCGAGCACGGCGCACTGGTAGCGGACGTCCCGGTCAACCGCGGCCAGGGCGCCGCCTTGCGCCTCGGCTACCGGCTGGCCCGCGAGGGCGGCGCGCGTTACATCGTGACCACCGACGCGGACGGCCAGTACAACCCGGCCGAGATGGAGCACGTGCTGGGCCCGGTGGTGGCCGGGGAGGCCGACTTCGTGACCGGCTCACGCAAGCTGGGCAGCCAGGAGACCAAGGACCTGGTCCGCCGCCTGGGCACCTGGGTGTTCGCCCAGACCATCACGGTCCTGACCGGCGAGCACATCACCGATTCCTCGTTCGGCCTGCGCGCCATGCGCGCCGAGGTGACCGGGGTGGTCCGGCTGGAGCAGCCCCAGTACCAGTCGGCTGAACTCATGATCGCGGTGCTCGCCCGCGGGTTCCGGGTCGCCGAGGTGCCGGCCACGATCCACAAGCGCCAGGTCGGCGAGAGCAAGAAGGGCCACAACGCGATCTACGGTCTCAGGTTCGCCCGCGTGGTCGTGGGCACCTGGTGGCGGGAGCGCCGGCACCGCACGCCTGGCCTGCCCCCCGTTCCGGCCGGGACCGCGGAGCCGGCCGCCGGCGACGCGGCACCGGCGGGCCCGGAGCCGGTGCTCGATCCCGGATCCGGCCAGCACAACTGACCTGGGGCGGCGGGTCACGGTCACAGCCCGGATCCGCAACCAAAAGCACGCGGGGCCGGTGGATTACCACCGGCCCCGCGTGCTGTCGGCTGATAAGGGGCGGGTGCCGTGCCCCGGCGTGGCCTGCCCGTCGCCCCCGCCGTGGCGGCCGGGTGACCCGGTGGAGCTGTCAACCCAGGCCGCCGTGGCGCTGCCCCGGGCCGGCGTCACCGCCTCGGCGTACGGGGCCGGGCCGGCGGGCGGATGGGCAGCCAGGCGGGCGGATGGGTGGGCGGGCGGCTCGGCCCGGGCGGGCTCGGACGTCATCAGGGACTCCACCGGCTCGTCTGTGACCGGCGCCCGGCCCTCGACGACCGCCAGGGTGTCAACCTTGGCCTTCCGGTCGGCGAACAGGATGAAGTGGAAGATGACGAACCGGAGCGCGAAGGTGAGGCAATTCGCCGCGAAGTAGAAGATGTCGGCCACCAGGACCCGGGCGGCGCCGTTCAGCCCCATCTCCATGGCCACGTGGTTCCCGAACTTGCTGGCCAGGGTCAGGATGATGCCCGCGCCGATGGAGACGGCCACGAACGGCAGCGTCTCCTTCAGCAGATGCGGGCGGCCCTTGCGCTCCCAGGCCCAGCGGCTGATCACGTAGCTGACGGCCGCGCCGGCGAACCAGCCCGCGAACCCGGCCACTCCGGCGGTCAGCCCGGCCGGGCCGAGGCAGATGATGTACGTGATCTGGGTGGCCGCCACCGCGCAGAACGCGGCCGGGGCGAAGCGGACGAAACGCTTGACAAGCGTGCTGCGGAGTCTGGTCTGCAACGATGCGGGGACGGCTCGCCACAGGGCATCAGAAATCCTGGGCGGAAGAAGAGTCATCTGCGTCCTAGTTGTTTCGGAGACCGACAGGCATCCAGACAGGTATACAGTACGGGACCCCCCCGATGTCCCAGGTACGCGACCTACGCCCGGCCTTCCCTCAGCCTGGTCCGGCCCGCCGGCGCGCGGTGCATGATGTCCTTAGCTGCCCACCCTGCACCGCGATAACCCCTCCGTCCTGCCTGATTACCTTGTGCGGACCCATCGCTGACCCCTAGCTGACCGAGCCGCCCAGGCTGGCGGGCCCGGTCCAGGAGGTCCCGCTGTACCGGGCGCGCCACAGGTGGTTCCCGGGGCCTTTCCAGAACACGTCGATGACGCCGCCCGGCTGGCCAGCAGCGAATGGCGCACTGCCGAGCACGCCCATGTCCAGCGGGGCTGCCTTCCGCCAGCCGCTGCCCGCGCTCGCCGACCACCAGAGCCTGCCGTCGGTGCCCTTCCAGAACACGTCCGCTCCCCTGCCGGGCACGCTGACCGCGGCCGGGCCCGCGGCCACGCCCCCGGTCAGCCTGGCGGCCTTGCTCCAGCCGGAGCCGGGCGTGTACGTGATATGCCACACGCCGCCGCCGGTGCGCCCGGCCCAGAAGACGTCCACGACGCCGTCCGGCAGGCCGGTGACGGCCGGGGCGCTGCCCAGCCTGCCCATGCCCCGGTCAACCGGCTTGCCCCAGGACGGCCCCGAGCGGCGGATCTCCCACAGGTGGCCGTCGGCGCCTTTCCAGGCGACCGTCAGCGCGCCGCGGCCCGACACAGCGGGGGCCGGGACGGAGGCCAGGTGGCCGCCCAGGTCCTGCGGCCTGCTCCAGCCGGTCGCCGGCTGGTACCCGGCGTACCACAGGTGCTTGTCCGAGGACCCGCGCCAGAACACGTCGATCTGGCCATTGGCCTGGGCTACCGCGGCTGGCCTGCTGCCCACGGTGCCCACCTTGAGCTGCCGCAGCGCGGACCAGTTCGCCCCCGGCGCGTAGGAGGCCTCCAGCAGGTGGCCCTTCGTGCCCCTGGCGAACACGGCCACGTTGCCGGGCACCGACGCGACCGCGGACGGCCTGGTCGCCAGCGAGCCGCCCAGGCTGACCGGGCCGTGCCAGCCGCTGCCCGGCGCGTACCAGTCGTGCCAGAGCCTGCCGTCGGCTCCCTTGAAGAACGCGTCCACGTCCCCGGCCGACTGGGCGGCCGCCTGGGAGGCCTGGGGCGACCCGCCGGTCACCCCCCGCTGGACGTCGAGGTAGTCCTTGTCGATGTTGATCGTGTACCCGCCGTAGGTGGCGTTCTGGCCGCCCGCGTACTGGTGGATGCGCCGGTGCCCGGCCCAGTCGGTGCCCGGCAGGATGGGGTCGCTGGTGTCCGCGACCCCGTTCCACAGCGCGTCGTAGATCACGTCCGGCATCGTGTCGGCAGGGTTGGCGTAGTTGCTACCAGGGCCTGCATGCCGGCCAGCGAGTTGCTGTACACGCCGGACGAGTAGCCGAGCGTGTGCAGCTCCCTGGTCCATGAGGTCAGGAAGCGCAGCACCCGGCCGTTCAGCGTGGCGGGGTAGGACTCCATGTCGTAGTACAGCGGCGTCCCCGGGCCGAAGCCCAGCAGCTGGGCCTGGCCGACCGCGTCCTTGGCCGCGCTGACCGCCTGGCGGGCCGCGGAGCTGATTTCCCCGAAGCGCGCCTGCGGGCCCACGTAGATGGGGATGAAGTGCCATCCGGACGCCTGCTGCTGGCTCACCCAGGACGCGGTGAGGCTGGGCTGGGCGCAGGCCCGGTCCGAGCCCCCGATGTAGATACCCACCGCCCGGTACGGGGAGAGCCGCAGCCAGGTCTGCATGGTGGCGGCGCTCGGCGCGGTGCAGGCGTCGAAACCCTGGCCGGTGAAGTCGGTCGCGCCGGCGGGCAGCATCGCGCGCGGCCGCCGGGACCCGGGCGGGCACGTGGCCGGGAACGCTGGGGGGCGGCGCGGCGCCCCGGGCGGCCCGCACCGGGACCCGGAGCGACGCACCGGCCAGGATGCGGCCGACGAGGGCCCGGCTGGCGGACCGGTGGAGTAGGTCGCGGTAACCATGATCCGCCTGGCGGTCACCGTGATCAGGCGATCCACCGGGTACATGGCCGCGGCCGCGGTGGCCCGCGGCGACGCCGGCTGGACGAGCAGCGCCTCGGTGGTGCCGATCAGCGTGCTCGGGCACTGCTGGCTGGGCCCGGGCACGCCCAGGTAGAGCACGTGACGGTCGAAACGGACACAGGTGTGCGGGTGCGCGGCCAGGCGGGTCACCCGCCAGGTACGCGGGATGGTGAACGTGTAACCCCGGTACGCTCACCCGCTGGCGATCCGCGGACTGGACTGGGCCGAGCCGGGCCTGGGACTGGAGCGTGCAGCGGCACTCGCGGCCGCGCTCGCCGCGGGGCCCCCGCGGCGGCGAGCAGCAGGCCGAAGGCCCACCACGGCCGGGGCCAGCGCACGGCGCCGGCCGCCCTTTCGGGCATACCTATTGAAATGCATGATGAATCCCCCCCGGGCAAGCCGCATTCACTCCCATTTCCGGCGGCCCGCAATTTCCTGCCCCCTGCGGGCGCCAGCCGGTGACACGCGGCCACTCTTCATCGAAACGATCGGAGCTTAAGGCTGAGTTTCCCCATGGCTAGGATGCCCGCGGCAGCGGGTCATATTCCGCAAGGGCCTCTTGCCAAACAATCGGGGAAATAGAAGCAGGAAATGATTCAGCCGGGCAGCTAGTCAGAATTAGTCGGTGCCGGCGGGCAGCCCGCCGGAACTGCCCGGGCTGGCGTGCCACAGCTTGCGGGGCGGCCCTTTCAGTCCCGGGCCGGGGGATCCGGTCTCGGCGTACGGGGACAGCACGAAGCCGTTGGGGTAGATGATCTTCTCGCCCGTCTCCGGGGGCGCGGGCGGCCGGCCCGGCCTGCTCGCCCCGCGGCCCCGGGCCGGGACATCACCGGCCGCCATCGCGGCCCGCACCGCCCCGATGCCGCTGGCCGCCCGGATCTCCTCCAGCGCGGCCAGGTCCCAGCACTCCTCCCCGTTGACCGACACCGACCCGACCGGGCCGCCGGTCCGGCGTACCCGGCCGCGGACCACGAGCAGCCAGGACCCGAACACCCGGGCCGCGCACCGCGGCTGGGCCGACTCGAAGAACGCCAGGTCCACCGGGCCGGTCGCATCGTCGAGGGTGGCGAAGATGATCCTCATCCCGGACCGGATGGCCGGGGTCTGCGTGGCGATCTTCACCCCGGCCACCAGGATCCGCGCCCCGGCCCGGCAGCGGTGCAGGTCGGCGGAGCGCACCACGCCCAGCTGGCCGAGCAGGTCCTCGTAGAAGCTCACCACGTGCTGGCTCAGGTCGATGCCGAGGATCTCCAGCTCGGCCTCGACCCGCTCGGCCGGGGTCAGTTCCCGCAGCTCACCGGCGGGGACGAGTTCCGCGAACCCATCGCCGCCGCCCTCCAGGCCCAGCAGGGACCCGCCGCCGGCCGGGCCGCTGCCCGGCTGCCCCGGGGCCAGCGGACCTGGCGCCGGCACCGGCCCGGGTCCGGGCCGCGCGGCGGTCGAGGACGCCCACGCGGGCCAGCAGGTCACGCCGGGACGGGGGCTGCCCGGCCGGCGCGCCGGCCCCGGCTCCCGCGTAGAGCGAATCCAGGGCACCCACCATGACCAGCCGCTCGGCGACCGGGCGGGACACGGCCGCCCGCTCCCACAGGTCGCGCAGCGACGTATAGGGCTGCCCCGCGACGATCCTGGCCACCTCGGCCCCGGTGATCCCCTTGATCTCCCGCAGTCCCGGCCGCAGTCCCTCCCCGGGCAGCTGGGCGACCCGTTCCACGCACCAGTCCCCGGCGGAGTCGTTCACGTCCACCGGCAGGATCGGGATGCCGGCCAGCCGGGCGTCCCCGACGATCACCCGCTTGGGGTACATCCCCGGGTCATGGGTGAGCACCCCCGCGTAGAACGCGGCCGGATAGTGGCGTTTCAGCCAGGCCGACTGGTACGTCGGTATCGCGAACGCGGCCGCGTGCGCCTTGCAGAAGCCGAATCCGCCGAACGACTCGAGCACCTCCCAGACCCGCAGCACGGTCGCGGCGTCGTAACCACGGCCGCGGGCGGCTTCGCGGAACCATTCCCCCGCGCTGGCGCGGGACCGGTCGTCGGAGAGCATGCGCCGGACCCGCTCGGCCTCGGAGAGCCCGCAGCCGGTCATCGCGTGGATGATGCGCAGCACCTGCTCATGGAAGATGACCACCCCGCCGGTCTCGGCGAGCGTGGGGGCCAGGTCCTCGTGCAGGAAGGAAGGCACCCGGCGGCCGTGCCGCGTCTCCAGGTAGGGCGTGACCATGTCGGAGTTGACCGGGCCGGGGCGGAACAGCGAGATGTCCACGATCAGGTCGTCGATGGTGCGGGGCAGGAGCTTGGCCACGAGCTCGCGCTGGCCCGGCGACTCGATCTGGAAGCAGCCGAGGGTCCGCGCGCTGCGGATCATGCCGAACGTGGGCTCGTCGGCGCGGCTGATGGTGTCGAGGTCCACCTGCTCGCCCCGGGTCCGGCCGATCTCGGTGAGCGTGTACGCCATGGCCGACTGCATGCGCACGCCGAGCACATCCAGCTTGATCATGCCCGCGACCTCGACGTCGTCCTTGTCGAACTGGCTCAGCGGCAGCCCCTCGAAGCTCCGCTCCACCGGGGTCCGGTCGAGCAGGGAGGTGTCGGAGAGCACCACGCCGCACGGGTGCATCGCCACGTGCCGGGGCAGCCCGTCGAGCCGTTCGGCCAGCTGGAAAACCGCGGTGAGCTGGGGAATGGCCAGCCCGCTGGCCCGTAGTTCGGGCAGCTCGGTGAGGGCGCCGGAGATCCGGCCCGCCCGGATGTGCGGGAAGGCCTTGGCCACCGTGTCGATCTCGTGCGGCGGCAGCCCGAGCGAGGCCGCGACGTCCCTGATCGCGCTGCGCGCCCGGTATGTCTCCATCATCGACACGCAGGCGACCCGCTGGTCGCTGTAGGCCTCGACGATCGCCCGGTAGGCCTCGATCCGGCGCGCCGACTCCACGTCCATGTCGATGTCGGGCAGGCCCTGGCGGCTCTCGGACAGGAACCGCTCCATGATCAGGTCATAGTCGAGGGGATCGATGTCCGAGATGCCGATCAGGTAGTTGACCAGGCACCCGGCCCCCGACCCGCGGATCGAGCAGCGGATGCCCCGGCCTCTGACCAGGCTGGCGACGTCGGCCACGGTCAGGAAGTACGAAGCCAGCCCGGTTTTCGCGATGATGGAGAGCTCGTGGTCCAGCCGCTGGGCCGCGCGGCGCCGCAGCCGGCGCTGGCCGCGGATCCGGCCTCCCGGGTACCGGCGCCGCAGCCCTTCGGCGCACCTCATCCGCAGCGTGACCAGCGGCGCGCCGCTGGTGGTCTCGGGCATGAACCTGCCGCCCAGGCCCAGATCACGATCCGGGTCGAGGGTGCACCGCTCGGCCAGCACCGCGGTCGCGTGGAGCAGTTCCGCCATCGCGGAGTCACCGGGGACCTCGCCGGCCGGCTCGCCGCAGACCCGCGCCGCGACCGCGGCCATCTCCTCGCCGCTGGCGAGGTAGGCCCGGGCGTTGCGCCGCGCCAGGTGACGCTCGCTCAGCGGGGCCAGCTGCCGGGCCGCGTCGAGCACCTGGGCCACGGCGGCGTCGGGCGGGTCGAGGTAGCGGACGGCGTTGGTGAGCACGGCGGTGACCCCGGCCTCGCGGGCGAGCCGCAGCATCCGGGCGGCGCGATGGGTGCTGCCCCGGGTCCGGTGGTCGGTGATCTCGATGACCACCTCGCCGTTCTCCCGCCACCGGGCCAGGGCGGCCGCGGCGAGGTCGGCCCGCCGGGCGGCGACCGCCCGGCCGACGTCGCTGCCCGGGCCGAGCAGGATGATGAGGCCCTCGGCGTGCTCCGCGACCAGGGCCGGCGTGATCATGGGGGCCCCGCGCGCGCCCGCCTGATGCGCCGCGCTGACCAGCCGGCACAGCGATGCCCACCCGCGGCGGCCCGAGGCCAGCAGGGTCACCCGGGCGGCATCCTCGCTGCGCAGCCGGGCCGGGGCCGCGGAGTTCAGGATCCGGGCGGGCGCGTCACCGGCCGGGCCTGCCAGTGCGGCACCCGCCGACGCGGCACCCGCCAGCCCCGCACCGGCCAGCCCCGCACCCGCCAGCCCCGCACCCGCCAGGGCGAGATCAGCGCCGAGGATCGTGGCGACACCCGCCTCGGCGCAGGCCACCGCGTGCTTGACCGCCCCGTACAGCCCGTCGCGGTCGGTCAGCGCGAGCGCGCGCATCCCGTGCTGGGCGGCCCGGGCGACCAGGGCGGCCGGCGAGGCGACCCCGTAACGCAGCGAGTAGGCCGAGGCGACGTGCAGGTGCACGAAGTCGGCCGCCCAGCTCACCCCGTTAAATCCCATACCCGGGCCAGCATCCACTGGCCGGCCGCGAGGTCATGGCGCAGCTCGTAGGTGGCCGCCCTGGCCCTGCGCCCGGGCGACGCCTCGATCCGCCAGAACTCGCGCTCGGCGGGGGTGTCCAGATCCGGGTTCTGCTGCTTCCACCACTCGCGGCTGACCACCCAGTGATCCAGCACGCCGAGCACCGTGTAAAGCCTTCCCCGCCACACGAACCTGGCCGGCCTGCCGCCGGAGACCCCGACGTCCACCGGCTCCGCATACGTCCTGCTCACCTGGCTGCCCGCTCCCTGTAACTCCGTTCGCCACCCCGGGGAAGGCAGGCAGTCACTATTACATCGAACACAGGTTCGACGCAAGCAGCCGGGGTACCCGGACCGCCCCCGGCGATCACCCCGAAGGCCAGGTCACAGGCCTGCAACGCCGGCCTGGCCGGCGATTCAGAGCCGCAGATTCCTCAGAGCCGCAGATTCCTCAGCGGCGATTCCTCAGCGCCGATTCCTCAGCCGGGCAGCCCGGCCAGCCGGCCCTGGCAAGCCATGGCGTGCCCGAAGAACGCGGCCCGGTCGGTGACGACGTTCTCGAACTGGCCGAACAGCTCGAAACTGATCATGCCGAACAGGGCGGTCCAGGCGGCCAGGGCGGCGGCGATCACGTCATCGGGCACCCCGGGCAGCACCGACTCGCGCAGCGCGGCCGCGTCCGCGGTGAACGATTCCGGGGGCGGGGGGCAGATCCCGGAAGGCTGGAGAACTCCTGCCTGCCAGGCATCCCTGATGATCGTCCCGAACACCGCGGCGGCCCGGGCCGCGGGCCCGATGGTCTGCTGCGGCGCCTGGTAGCCCGGCACGGGTGACCCGTAGACCAGCGCGTACTCGTGCGGGTGGGCCAGCGCCCAGTCCCGGATGGCCCGGCAGACGGCCAGCCACCGCCCGGTGTAGTCCCCGGCTGGCCAGGCCGCGCCGGCCTGCTCGGCCACCTCGCCGATCGCGTTGTAGCCGTCCACGATCAGCGCCGTCAGCAGGTCGTCCCGGCTGGGGAAGTAGCGGTAGATGGCCGAGGAGACCAAGCCCATCTCCCGGGCGACGGCCCGCAGCGACAGGCCGCCAGCACCCTCGGTGGCCAGCTGGCCACGGGCTACGTCGGTGATCTCCCGGGTCAGCTCGGCGCGGACCCGCTCCCGGGCGGTACGGCTCGCATTCACCCGCCCAGCATAGCAGAGCGGCGCCACGAAAAGAGAGCATTGCTCTTGCGCGCCCGGGCGGGCCGATGCGCTGGAAACTCGGCGGGCTCACCATGCGGTCCACCGTCGCGGAGGTCTCCCCCGGCCGCGAGCTGACCTGGTCCGGCCGGTTCCCCGGCTACCGGGCGGTGGATCAGCGTCTCCTCGAACCCCCGGGAATGGCGCACCCTGAAAACCGCCCTCGAACGGCAAGACAGCCACCGCCACGGTTATGGCCCGCGGCGACTTTTCACGTAAGCGGTGCGCCTGGACGCGGAGTTTTGCCCGTTTCAGTGCACCAGATACGTGAAAAGTGGGCCATACGCGCCCGGTGAATGTGGCGCAGAGGACAGCACATAACGCCTGGAACGGGCGGGAAATTACCGATAACCCCATTTCCGGCGCCGGGCGATCCCTACGCTCGCCTGCATGGCGCACCGCCCCAGTGGCCCTGGCCGCATCTCCCGGCGGTTCCGGCCCGGGCCCCTGGCCGCCGCCGGGGCGGGCGCGGTCGTGGTCGTCGTGGCGCTGGCGGTGGGCATCTCCCAGGCCACCGCGTCCCCGGCCTGCGCCTCCGTGATCACGCCCGCCACTACCACCACCACCGGCATCAGCGGCATCAGCGGGCCCGGCGCCCCCGAGGCCACCCTGACCGGCGCCCGGGCGACCGGCCAGACCAGCGGGGAGGCCACCCACTACGAGCTGGCGGCGGGCGTCACGGGGAACTGCTCCTACCCGTCCCCGCCCGCCGGCCAGCTGTACGTGGCGCTGCCACCGCCGGAGTACGGCGGATCGGCCGCGTGCGGCAGCTACCTCCAGGTCAGCGGCCCGGATGGTTCCGTCACGGTCGAGGTCGTCGACCAGTGCCCGGAATGCCAGGCCGGCCACATCGACCTCAGCGAGCAGGCTTTCGCCAGGATCGCCCCGCTCAGCGCCGGCCTGGTCCCGGTGAGCTACCGCACGCTCGCGGACCCGCCGCTGCCCGCCCCGCTGTCCATGCTGGTCAAGACGGGCTCCTCCGCGTACTACCTGGCCCTGCTTCCTATCAATAACGGGAACCCGCTGGCCGCCGTGGCCGTCCGCCAGGACTCAGGGGGCTGGCAGGAACTGGCCCGGACGGCGTACGGCTACTGGCTCGCTTCCTCCGGTGCCGGGCCGGGACCGTTCACGATCCGGCTGACCGACTCCCTGGGTCATCAGGCCACGGTCAGCGGCATCACGATCAGCCCCGGCGCCGTCCAGGTCACCGGGACACCCATGTACGGCGCGGCCGCCGCGCCCGCAGCCACCACCGCCGCCCCCGCCGTGACGCACCAGGCGCGGAGGCCTCACCCGCGCCGTCACGCGCGGGCCACCCCCAGCCCGGCCCCGGCCCGGGTCATCAGCGTCGCCGGGGCGTCCGCGCCGGCCGCCGCGTCCGCCACGCCGTCCTGCCCCTAGCGCAGCGGGGGCTGGTCAGGCGGTGAGCGGGCGGCTGAGCGGGGCGGGCTGGTCCCAGCCGGGATCCAGCCCCAGGGTCGCGGGCAGGTTCTCCCGGCCCGCGTCGGTGACCCGGACCACCCGGCGCCGCTCGGTGCGGCGCACCCAGCCCAGCGCGAACAGCCGGTCAGCCAGGGCCGTGCCCAGCGGGCCGGCCAGGTGGTGGCGCTGCTCGGACCAGTCGAGGCAGTACCGGACGGCGGGCTGGCAGGCCAGCACCGCGCCGAGGTCCACGCCGATCTCGCCGAGCGCGGCCTCCCCGCGCGGGGTAAGCCGGTAGGAAAGGTCGCGGCCGGGGGCCGACAGCCGGTCAGCCACAGCCCGCTCCGGGTGGTGCCGCCCGTCCCCGCCAGACAGCAGCCCGCCGGACAGCAGCCCGGCGAACAGCCCCACCCCGAGCCGGCCCGCCAGGTGGTTGTAGCAGGTGCGGGCCTCGCGCAGGGCCCGGGCGTGGCTGCCCTGGCGCAGCGAGCGGATCGGCTCCGGCGGGGAGATCCGCGAGATGGCTTCCAGGGCGTCGGCGACCTCGGGGGACGCGAGCCGGTAGAACCGCGACCGGCCCTCGGGCCGTACCGTGACCAGGCCCGCCGCCAGCAGCCGGGCCAGGTGCCCGCTGACCGTGGACGGCGCGACCCCGGCCTCCGCGGCGAGGCGGCTGGCCGGCAGCGCCCGGCCGTCGGCCAGCGCCGTCAGCACCCGGGCCCGGGCCGGATCGCCGATCAGTGCCCCGATCCGGGCGATGTCCGCATCACCCTGGACTGGCTGCTCGATACGCATAGATGCACGGTAGCAACGGGACGCTTCGGTCCGGGCCGAACGATCTGGCGGGCAGACTGCGCCGCATGGATACCCGCGACATGGACACCTCCCAGCGTCCCTCGCGACACCACCCGGCCTCCCCGGGCGGTGCGTCCTGGCTGCCGCTGCTGGCCGTCTCGCTCGGCTATTTCATGGTCATCCTCGACGCCACCGCGGTGAACCTGGCGCTGCCCGCGCTCCGTCACGACCTGGGCGGCGGGATCACCGGCCTGCAGTGGGTGGTCGACGGTTACACGCTGGCCTTCGCCGCGCTGCTGCTGTCGGCCGGCGTGGCCGGTGACCGGTTCGGCCCGCGCCGCGTGTTCCTGGCCGGGCTGGCCCTGTTCACGGCCACCTCGGCGGGCTGCGCGCTCGCTCCCGCGATCGGCGTCCTGGTCGTCATCCGGCTCGCCCAGGGGGCGGCCGCCGCGCTGCTCGTGCCCAGCTCCCTGGCGCTGCTGCAGGCCAGCTACCCGGACCGGGCCCGGCGGGCCCGCGCGGTCGGCCTGTGGGGCGGGATCGGCGGGCTGGCCGCCGCCTCGGGGCCCGTCCTGGGCGGCGGGCTCACCGCGGCCGTGAGCTGGCGGCTGGTGTTCGCGGTCAACATCCCGGTCGGGCTGCTCGCCGCCTGGCTCACCCTCCGCAGGGTCGCCTCGCCTGGCGGGGCCCGCGACCGGCGCGGCGACCCCCTCGGCCAGCTCACCGCCGTCGTGGCCCTGACCGCGCTGACCACGGGCCTGATCGAGGCCGGCCCGCACGGGTGGGCGTCCTGGCCGGTGGCGGCCGGCCTGGCCATCGCGGCCGCGGGGGCCGCCGCGTTCGTCGCCGTGCAGGGCCGGGCCCGCTCCCCCATGCTGCCGCTGCCCCTGCTGCGGCGCCCGGCACTGTCCGGGGGCAGCGTCGTGGGGCTGCTCATCAACCTGGGCTTCTACGGGCAGCTGTTCGCCTACAGCCTGTACCTGCAGCAGGTCCGGGGGGACTCGCCGCTGATCGCGGGGCTGTCGCTGCTCCCCGAGGCCGTGGCCGTGCCGGTCGCCGCCGTCCTGTCCGGCCGCCTGACCAGCCACCGGGGACCGCGGGTCACCATGATCACCGGCCTGCTGCTGGGGGCGGGCGGGCTGCTCGGCCTGATCGTGACGGCCCGCGGCACGCCGTACTGGCTCCTGGCCGCGCCCATGCTGGCCGCCGGGTCGGGGATGGCCCTGACCATGCCCGCCGCCACCACGGCCGTGATGGACGCGGCGCCGGGCAGCCGCGGCGGGACGGCGGCCGGGCTGATCAATACCGCCCGACAGGTCGGCGGGGCCCTCGGCGTCGCGGTGGCCGGCGCCCTGGTCAGCGGCGCGATGGGGTTCGTGCCGGGGCTGCACGTGGCCCTGGCCGTGTGCGGCGGCGCATTCCTGCTGGGTGCCATCATCACGGCGGCCACCGTGGACAGGCCCGATGCGGAAAGAATTAAGGGGAGGGCACCCAGCCGGGCATCGGGAAGCCGGCCAGCAGATCGCGGACCTGCGCGGCGATCCGCCCGATGACCGCCTCATCCTCCTTGACCGCCGCGGTGACCGCCTCGTCCATCCAGGCCGCGATCTGCGTCATGTGCTCCTCGCGCAGGCCCCGGGTGGTGATGGCCGGGGTGCCGATCCGCAGGCCGGATGGGTCGAAGGGCTTGCGCGGGTCGAACGGCACCGTGTTGTAGTTCGTCTCGATGCCGGCCCGGTCCAGGGCCCGGGCGGCGGGCTTGCCGCCGATCCCCTGCCGGGTGAGGTCGATCAGGATCAGGTGGTTGTCGGTGCCGCCGGAGACCAGGTCATAGCCGCGCCCGGCCAGGGCCGCCGCGAGCGCCTTCGCGTTCGCCACCACCTGGAGCGCGTAGTCCCGGAAGGACGGCTGGGCCGCCTCGTGCAGCGCGACCGCGATCGCGGCCGTGGTGTGGTTGTGCGGGCCGCCCTGCAGGCCGGGGAACACCGCCTTGTCCAGCGCGGACGCATACTCGGCCGTCGACATGATCATGGCGCCGCGCGGGCCGCGGAGGGTCTTGTGCGTGGTCGTGGTGATGACCGGGGCGTGACCGGCCGGGGAGGGGTGCGCGCCGCCCGCGATCAGCCCGGCGATGTGCGCGATGTCCGCGACGAGGATCGCCCCGGTCTCGGCGGCGATCTCCGCGAACGCCGGGAAGTCGATGGTCCGCGGGATCGCCGTGCCGCCGCAGAAGATCACTTTCGGGCGTTCGGCGAGGGCCAGATCCCGGACCTCGTCCAGGTCGAGGCGGCCGGTGTCGGCCCGGACCCCGTACTGCACCGCGCGGAACCACTTGCCGGTCACCGACACCGGCCAGCCGTGCGTGAGGTGCCCGCCCATCGGCAGCGCCATCCCCATCACGGTGTCCCCCGGCTGGAGGAACGCCAGGTACACGGCGAGGTTCGCCGGCGATCCCGAGTACGGCTGGACGTTGGCGTGGTCCACGCCGAACAGCGCCTGCGCGCGCTCCCGGGCCAGGTTCTCGATCTGGTCGATGAACTGCTGGCCCTCGTAATAACGCCGGCCCGGGTAACCCTCGGAGTACTTGTTGGTCAGGACCGAGCCGGTCGCCTCGAGCACGGCCACCGAAGCGTAGTTCTCGGACGGGATGAGCCGCACCTTCTCGAACTGGCGGCGGGCTTCCCCCTCGATCAGCCCGGCGATCTCCGGGTCGGTGGCGGCGGCGTGCGGGATGGGCGGCTGGTGCATGGCGACCTCCTCGTCGCCACCACGCTACACACGCGGGGAGAAATCCTCCGTGCCCAGCACGGCCAGCAATCGGAGCTTGTCGGCATCCTCGCTGCCGGGCGCGGCAGTGTACGCCACCAGCCGCAGATCACTGCCCGCGGCGGTGAGCACGTCGCAGTCGACGGTGATCGGGCCGAGTTCCGGGTGATGCACGGTCTTGTGGTCCCGTTCGTGGGTGCCGACGTCACGGCCGTCCCACAGCTGCGCGAACCGGGGGCTGGCGTCGCGCAGGCCGGCCACCAGGTTCCGCAGGCCGGTGTCCCGGGGGTACCGGGCGGTGGCGGCCCGCAGGTCGGCGACGGCGGACGCCTCGAACCGGGGCTCGTCCTCCGGGGTGTGGGTGACCCGCCCGGGGGCGCCGGTGAAGTGCCGCCACAGCACGTTGCGGTCCCGGCCGCGCAGCCCGGAGGGGTCGCCGACCAGGGCGGCCCACAGCGGGTTCCAGGCCAGCAGCGTCCAGGCCGCGTCGTTGACGCAGGCCGGGATTCCGCTGAGCTGGTCCAGCAGCCGCTGCAGCCCGGGGGTCAGGTGAGTCGGCATGATGCCCGGGCCCGGCTCCGGCTGGCCGGCCAGCACGAACAGGTGCTCCCGTTCGGCGCCGGTCAGCCGCAGCGCCCGGGCCAGCGCGGTGAGCACCTGCACCGACGGGGCGCTGGCCCGGCCCTGCTCCAGGCGGGTGACGTAATCGGCCGACATCCCGGCGAGCAGGGCGAGTTCCTCACGGCGCAGGCCGGGCGCCCGGCGGGGGCCGTAGCTGGGCAGGCCGGCGTCAGCCGGGGCGAGGCGGTCGCGCCAGGCCCGCAGCGCCGCGCCCAGTTCGGTGTGCTGGCTCACCTGCCCAGTATGCGCGGCCCGGCCCGCGGCAGCCTGGTACCGCCGGTCCCAGGAAGAGCGGGTCACTGGCTGGCGGCTGGGCCGCCGGCCACGCTGGGGGCATGACGACCACACTGATTACCGGGGCCAACAAGAGCCTGGGGTTCGAGACCGCCCGCCGCCTCGCCGAGGCCGGGCACACCGTCTACCTGGGCTCCCGTGATGAGCAGCGGGGCAAGGACGCGGCCGGCCGGATCGGTGCCCGCCCGGTCCGGATCGACGTCACCAGCGACGACTCGGTGCGGGCCGCGGCGGCCCTCATCCGTGACGAGGCCGGCCACCTCGATGTCCTGGTCAACAACGCGGGCATCCTCGGGAGCCGCAAGCCCCCCGGCGAGGTCACCGCCGCCGACATGCAGGAGACCTACGACACGAACGTGTTCGGCGTCGTCCGGGTCACGCGGGCGTTCCTGCCGTTACTGGCGGCCAGCAGCGCCCCGGTCATCGTGAACGTGAGCAGCGGCCTGGGGTCGCTGGCGGTGGCCAGCGACCCGGCCCGGTTCGAGTCCACGTTCGTGAACCTGGAGTACCCGTCCTCCAAGTCGGCGCTGAACATGGTCACCGTCCAGTACGCGAAGGCGTTCCCGGCCATGCGGATCAACGCCGTGGATCCCGGGTACACGGCGACCGACTTCAACCAGCACCGTGGCATCCAGACCGTGGAGGAGGGCGCGGAGATCATCGTGCGGATGGCCAGCATCGGCCCGGACGGGCCGACCGGCGGGTACTTCTCGGCGGCCGGGCCAGTGCCGTGGTGAGGGGCTAGCGCGGCAGCATCGCGGGCACGAACTCGCGGGGCAGGCCGTGCGTCTCGTGCAGGTAGCGCAGTTCCTCCTCGGTCAGCGGCCCGTCGCCCCGCCGGGACAGCACCTTACGGCCGCGGTCGAGCAGGTCACGGAACCGCCGTTCCTCACCGAGCAGTACGCCCATAACCGGGCCGTGCCCGCCGGTCTGCCCGAAGTGATCCAGCGTGCCCGCCACCAGCTCCGGGGGCAGGTCGGACAGCGTCCGGGACGGATCCTCGCGCCACAGCGAGGTCAGCGTCCGGCGGACCAGCCGGCGCAGCACGTAGCCGCGGCCGGTGCTGGACGGCGTGACGCCGTCCCCGACGACGACCACGCTGGACCGCAGGTGGTCGGTGACCAGCCTCGACGGCTCGTCCGCCAGCGGCCACAGGCGGCCGACGGTATCTGCCCAGGGCCGGAGCAGGTCGCAGCCGAACACCGAGTCCTGGCCCTGCAGGATCGTGACCAGCCGTTCCAGGCCCATCCCGGTGTCCACGCACGGCCGGGGCAGCGGGACCAGCGTGCCGTCGCCCATCCGCCGGTAGCGCAGCATCACGTGGTTCCACAGCTCGACCCAGCGGCCGTCGGTGCCCGGCGTGCCCTGCGGCGGGATGTCGCCGGTCCACACGAACAGTTCGCTGTCCGTGCCGCACAGCCCGGTCGGGCCGTTCGACCACCAGTTGTCCGTCCCGGTCAGCTCGACCGGGACGCCGAGGCCGTCCCAGACCTCCTGCAGGTCGGTGTCCGGGCCGGCCTCATCACCGCCCCCGTAAACCGTGGCGTGCAGGCGCCCGGGCCCGATCCCGAACCCGCTGGTCACCAGCTCGTAGCCCCAGCGCAGGCTCTGCGGGCCGGGATAGTCACCAAGCGACCAGGAGCCGAGCATCTCGAACACGGTCAGGTGGGTGCGGTCACCGACCTCGTCGAGGTCGGTGGTGCGCAGGCAGCGCTGCACGTCGGCGAGCCGCCGCCCGCCGGGATGCGGCTGGCCTTCCAGGTAGGGCGTGAGCGGGTGCATGCCCGAGGTGGTGAACAGGACCGGGTCACCGGGCCGGGGCACCAGTGAGCGGCCCGGGATCACGTGGTGCCCGCGTTCGCGGAAGAAGCCGAGGAACGTCTCGACGGCCTGCTGGGAATTCATGGTGGTGCCTTTCCGGGTCGGGGTACCGGAAACGCGCCGCAGGGGCAACACAGCGAACTGGGCCTGGCGACTCGTTTCCGGTCGCCAGGGACAGAGAGAAAGGTCAGGCAGCGGCGGCCGGGGAGCTGATAGCTCGCGCGGCCGCGCTCGTGTGCTGCGTGATGACCTGCATACTCGTCATTGTACCGGCCAGGCTTCGCCTATCCCCAACGGTTTTACCGGCCGGCCCGGGGCGCCCGGGGATCACCGGGCCCGGGGCGGCCGGGAGGTGGCGGCGCGGCGGCCGGGGGGCCGGGGCGGCGGGTGCGGCCGGGGCGGCGGCCAGGGCGCGGCGGCGCAGCAGGGTCCGCTCGGCCAGCGTCCAGGCCGTCGTGGTCAGCAGGTAGAGACCGGCGGCGAGCGGCACGACCGCGGCCGTCACCAGCGACGCGAACGGGACGATCCAGGCCATCACGCTGGCCGCGCGGCCGCCCGGGGCGGCCCCCGCCGCGGCTGTCCCCGCCGGGGACGGCCCCGCCGGGGCTGTCCCCGCCGGGGCGGCGCGGCGGACGGCCCGGATGCTCAGCACCGCGACCAGCGCCAGCAGCGCGAACAACCCCGCGAACACCGCCCCCTGGGCGCTGAGCGGGCCTGCCCCGGCCAGCCAGTGACTGCCCAGCGGCGCGGCGAGCAGGCTATGCGTGAGCAGCGTGTTCGGCGTACCGCCCACCGAGTGATCCAGGAACAGGCGGTACAGCACGCTGAACAAAGGCAGCTGGATCAGCAGCGGCAGGAACCCGCCGAACATGCCGGAACCCTCGGCCCGGTACAGCGCGGCTAGTTCCTCCCGGAGGCGCTGCGGGTCGCTGCGGTGCCGCCGCCGCAGTTCGGCGATCTTAGGCTGGAGCCGGGCCCGGGCCCTTTCGCCCCGGACGGATCCCCGGACCGCGACGTAGCTGAGCGGGAGCAGGAGCAGCCGGGCCGCGGCCGTGAACGCGATGATGGCCGCCGCGGTGGCCAGGCTCCCCAGCAGCGGGGCCAGGATCGCGGCGGTCCAGCAGACGAGGTGATAGGCGAGATCAACGGGAATGCCAAGGAGAACGAACATGACGGAGCACCCTCCAGCGGGTCGCGGAACGAGATGACAGCTGGAGACGGCCGCCCGCGCACGTCACGCCGGGCCGCCCGGCGTCAGGGACGCTGGCGGGCTCGGGCAGAGTCCGGGTTCGGGTCAGGCAGAGCTGATCCAGGCGGCCGCCGGGGCCGCCGTGGGTGCGCGGGGCCGGGCCCGGCCTGCCGCGTCCGGGTCGCGCTGCGGCAGGAACGCGGCGCGCCAGGACTTCTCGCGCAGCGCCGCTGCCCGCCGCTCCTGCGGGATCGCGGTGACCGAGGCGGCGACCCGCCCGCTGTGGGCGAGCAGCGCGATCAGCACGCCGGTCAGGGTGATCGCGGCCAGCGCCAGCAATCCGGAGGACGCTAGCAGCCCAGGCGGGGCCAGCCCAGGCAGGTGCAAGCCCAGCAGGGCGCTGGTCAGGGCCGGGCTCACGGCTGATGCCTCCGCGTAAGGGCAGCGAAACAAGTTCAGCGTACGCCCGCGGGCGGCACGGCAGGCAGCCCCGGCGGCGCCCCGCCCTCGATGAGCCGGCTGACCGCGCCGGTGTCCAGGTGCCCGGCGACCAGGTCGGCCAGCGCGTCGAGCCGCGCCTGCCGGGCCGCCGCGAAGCTGGTACCCGGCGCGACCGTGAAGTCCCGCCCGGCCAGCGCCGCGACCTCGGTCAGGAACGCCCGCCGGAACTCGTCGCATTCCAGGGTCCCGTGCCAGGTGGTGCCCCAGACAGCCACGGTCCGGCAGCCGCCGGGGAACGGTTCCGCGCGGCCCTCCGCGACCTCCGCCAGGCCATGGTGGATCTCGTACCCGTGCACCTCGGCGCCGTAGCCGGTGCCGTGCGGCCGGCCCAGCACCTTGTCCGCCCCGAACGTCACCCGCACCGGCAGCAGCCCCAGGCCGGCCACCCGGCCCGCGCGGGACTCGACCGGGTCGTCGATCTCCCGGGCCAGCATCTGGTAGCCGCCGCAGATGCCCAGCACCGGCTGCCCCCGCCGGGCCCGCTGGATGACCGTGTCCGCCAGCCCCCGCTCCCGCAGCCACCCGAGGTCGGCGACGGTGGCCCGGGTCCCGGGGAGGACCACCAGGTCGGCGTCGGCCACCTCGGCCGGGCTGGCGGCGAAGCGCACCAGCACGCCCGGCTCGGCCGCGAGCGCGTCCACGTCGGTGAAGTTGCTGATCCGCGGGGTGCGGATGACGCTGACCCGGAGGATGTCGTTCCCCAGCGGCGGCGCGGATGCGGCTCCGGGCGCCGGGCCGGCCGCGTCGAGGGCCAGTGAGTCCTCCAGGTCCAGGGCCAGTCCCCCGCGCCACGGCAGCACCCCGAGCACGGGCCGGCCGGTGAGGCGGGTGAGCATGCCCAGCCCGGGAGCCAGGAGCCCGGGGTCGCCGCGGAACTTGTTGATGATGAAGCCGCTGACCAGGGCCTGGTCCGCCGGTTCCAGCAACGCGAGGGTCCCGTACAGGGCCGCGAATACGCCACCCCGGTCGATGTCGCCGACCACGGCCACCGGCAGCCGGGCCGCCCGGGCCAGCCCCATGTTGGCGATGTCGGTGTCCCGCAGGTTGATCTCCGCCGGGCTGCCCGCGCCCTCGCAGATGACCACGTCGTACTCGGCCCGCAGGTTCTCCAGGCTGTCCAGCGCGACCTTGAGCAGGTCCCCGGCGCGCGTGCGGTACCCGGCGGCGCTGGCCTCGCCGGCGGACTGGCCGAGGACGATGACGTGGGTGCGGGTGTCGCTGCCCGGCTTGAGCAGCACGGGGTTCATCCGCGCGTCCGGCTCGATGCCTGCCGCCGCAGCCTGCATGGCCTGGGCCCGCCCGATCTCCGCGCCGTCCCGGGTCACGAAGGAGTTCAGCGACATGTTCTGGGCCTTGAATGGTGCGACCCGGACTCCCTGCCGGGCCAGCCAGCGGCACAGCCCGGCGGTGACCACGCTCTTCCCGGCGTCCGAGGTGGTCCCGGCGACGAGCAGGCCGCCTTTCACGAGTGGACCCGGCGGGCGGCCCCGGGGGCTGAGATTCTCCTGGCGGGGATCACTCCATGACCTTAGTGACCGGCGACGGCCCGACCCGCGGGTTCTCCGGGGACGCCGGGGCGGTGTCCTGGTGACCTGCGCTGGGCCGCGTCCAGCCCTAAGCTTAGGTTTACAAACTTTCCGGCCAGGTCGCGGAGCCATCAACCCGGCTCCGCTCTGTGTCCGACACGTGACCTTGATCATGCACAATGAGGGGTCCGGCGCCTGTAGCTCAGTTGGATAGAGCGGCTGCCTTCTAAGCAGCGGGTCGCGGGTTCGAATCCTGCCAGGCGCACCAGCCAAATCTCCGGGATAGATCAGCGGCAGCGGCTCAGTGACACCCGCGTCTGACACCTATTCGCCGCCTGCGGCGCCGCGGTAGCCGAGCGCATCGCCGATCCGGCCGAGGGCGTCTCGCTGCACCTATGCTGTCCTGCGGATCACCCAAGGACTACGAGATTGCCCTGGCCGTAGGCCTTGGCCATGCGGGGCTCCACCCGGTTCGCCTTAACAAGACGATGGGAGACCATCTTCTGATGATCCGTGTCGTAGTGCCCTAGCGCAATGACATCGCTGCGCGCGTCGAATGGTCCCGTGATCGTCGTGAATTCTCCACGAGCCAGCTTTCCTGCGATAGAGACCTTGATCGTCTTGGCGGTGACGATGTTCGGGCTTTCCGGCAGAAGCTCCATCGCCTTCTTGTGATCCAGGTACGCCACCGTCAGGATGGGCAGGGTGAATGCGCCTGCTATACCCAGCCCGGCCTCCAGCGGATGCGTCACGGCGGCGTGCGCAGCGAGCTTGGCTCCGGCAGCCTCCGCCGCGTTGTTTGCCGCCATGGCGTGTCCCAGTGCGTGCCCGGCAGCAAGCACACCCTTGCCCACCAGGGCGGCGGCACCATAGATCAAGTGGTACGGCATCGAAGCCCTCCTAACAGACTCTGAATCGAGAATTTCGTCCAGATCCACATCAGGCAGAGGCTCACATCAAGTAAAGTAATATTAATGTAATAGTAAAGTATCGATCAAATATGGCAGCGGGCCGCCGGGCCGGATCCTTCCCGGCACCAGCCAGAAAAGGTTTCCCGTCCAGGCCAGAGCGCCCGCCAAGCAGCGGCGGTCACCTCCGGCGGGTGATGCCGGGAGGCCGGCGTGGGCACACAGTCGAAGCTGGCGGATCATCCAGCCGGACGGGCGACGGTGACCAAGCCCCGAAGCGGCCGGGATCGCGACATCGCCTCCTGCCGTCCTGGCTCCCCTGGGCAGGCCGTGCCGGCGTGACTAGCCTGCCCAGACCATGGTGCAGTCTGGGCGCCACTGGCGGGTTGTCTCGGGCTTGCTGGCCCCGGGCCTGGGCATCCGATCACCGGCACCAGCCCGGACAAGGGACGAGTCATGACCCGGATCGCCGAAGTGTTCAAGGTCAAGTGGCAGGAATTCAACCTGCCCAGGTTCGTCGTCTTCGGGGTCATCCTTGGCCTCTGATCGTCGTGGGCGTACTCCCGCACGACCGGAGGTACTTCCTCAGCGCGATCTTCGGGGCGCTGTTGGTGGCCCTGAGCGACCCCGGCGGGAAGCACGGTCCCCGGGTGGCCAAGATGGCAGTGATGGCCGGGGCCGGGGCGCTGCTGACGGCCCTGGCGTTCAGCATCGGCGCCAGCGCGTGGGGATGGGTCGTGCTGGCCGCGTTCGTGGTCACGTTGCTGGGCGGCCTGGCGGTGAAATACGGCGTGCACCGGTTCGTCGCGGCCTACCTGCTCAACGCCTGGTTCATCATCGCCCTCAGCCTGCCGACCCTTCTCTCCTACCACCTGCCGGGCCTGTACAGTTCCGGGCTGGTCCATGCCCAATCGTGGAAGCAAGCGCTGGCCTGGCTGATCGGGTCGGCCTTGTGGCTGGTATACGCCTCCATCATGTGGCTGGTGCACGGGCGGGCCCCGCAGCCGCAGCCGGTCGCCGAGATCCCCGGTGACATCTCGCCCAGGCCGCTGACCCGGCCGCTGATCCTGTACGCGGTCATCCGGGCCCTCGCGGTCACGATCGCCGTCGCCATCTCCTTCGGGCTCAAGCTGCCGGACGCCGACTGGATGCCGATCGCCGCCATCGTCGCCATGAAACCCAGCCTGCAGCAGTCCGCCCTCATCGCCGAGCAGCGGGTGGCCGGGACCATCGTGGGCGCCGTGGTGGCGGCCCTGGTCCTGATCCCGGTCGGTAACATCACCGCCCTCGAAGTGATCGTCGTCGTCTTGCTCGCGCTGGCTGCCTCGATCCGCACCATGAGCTACACCTTCTACACCGCAGCCGTCGCCGCCGCCGTGCTGATCGCCGCGGACGTGCCCGACCCGTCCAATCTCAGCCATGAAGGACGCCGGATCCTGTTCACCCTGGCCGGGGTGGGCATCGCCATCATCGTCTTGCTGCTGGCGGGCCTGCTGCAAAAACGCACCGCCAAGCCAGCCCCGCAAACGCCGCCGGCTTCGCAGACACCGCAAGCCAGTACCACTGACGCTGGAACGCCGCACGTGATGGGTGCCGGGCCGCGCCACGGGCGCCTAGTACACTCATGTACTAGGTTCCGGGAGGTTCGGTCATGGGCTACCAGCTCTGGATGCACCACGAGATCCGCGACCGGCTGACCCGTCTGCGGGTGGCCGAGCCTGAGCTGGCCCGTTTGGTCGGCGAGGCGGTGCTGGCTCTCCTGGAGGCGGGCGAGACGCTCGGGCCGCCGCTGGTCGTCCCGGTGGAATCCGTGCTGCGTCCCCCCGATGACCCCCGGGAGAACCTCGACTACGCCTACCAGCGCCAGCTCGAGACGCTGACCGGGGTCCGCCGGGGTGTCGCCGACGTGGCGACCTCGCGCAAGCGGGTCGAGCTGGTGTCCGGCCAGCTGGAGCAGCAGGCCGCCAAGCTGGAAAGCCAGCGCCAGCAGGCGCTCGCCGCCGGCCACGACGACCTGGCCAGCGAGGCGCGGACCCGGGAAGCGGCGATCCGCGAACGGCTCTCCGATCTGCACCGCCAGCTTCATGCCCTCACAGCCGAGGAAGGGCGGCTCAGCGCGGCGAGCCAGCGCCTGCAGATCAGGGTCGAGACGTTCCGCGTCCAGAAGGAGGCGATCAAGGCCCGCTACACGGCAGCCGAGGGATCCGAGAAGGTTCGCCAGGCCTTCGCCAGCATGGGCGCGGACACCAGCGACCTGGAGGACACAGGCACGGAGGACACAGGCACGGAGGCGGGCGCCAGGTCCGGCGCCGCCCGCGCCGCAGCCGAAGCCGTCGAACTCCTCCAGGAGATCCTGGATCTCACGCCGTCCTCCGTGGGCGGCGCGGGATCCGCGGAGGCAGACGACATCGAGCCGCCGCCTGGCCTGATGGAGCTGCGGCCCGGCGCTCCCGACGACGCACGGGCCGGCTTGCTGTTCGTCGTCGATCCTCCTGGCACCGCGGTCCTGGCGGGATGGGCCGAGGATCCGGGCGGATCGGCTCAGGGCTACCGGGAGGTGCTCCAGGTCGTGGCCGGCCGTCTGGATGAAGCCAGGTCCGGGCCGCCGCCGGGCTCTGCCTCTGCGCCCGCCGCCTTCATCTCCTACAGCCCGGAGTCATTCCTCGACGAGTTCTTCCCCGGTGAGGAGACCGAGGTCGAAATCGGCGCCGGCGCGGTCGTGGCCCGCAACCGGGCCCACACGCTCGCGGAGGCGCGGCAGCGGATGCGGCTGACCCAGGCCCAGGTGGCTGAGCGCATGAACGTCCGCCAGGAACGGGTATCCGCTATCGAGCGCGCCGAGCCGGGTGCGACCGAAGTCCGGACGCTCGCCGCCTACGTGCGCGCGCTCGGCGGCAGGCTGGAGATCATCGCGGACATCGGCGGCGAGCGGATCGCGCTCAGGTAGCCGGTCCCGGTCCTGGTCCTGGTACGCCCGGCCCCGACCCCGGTCCCGGTCCTGGTCCTGGTAGCCCGGCCCCGACCCCGGTCCCGGTCCTGGTCCTGGTAGCCCCGGCCCTCGTCCCGGTCCCCGGCCCGGGCGTAGCGTGACGGGTGTGACTGCGCTGCCGCTGGTCCCGGAGGATTTCACCGTCCCGGGCGGGTTCCGCAGCGACCTTTTCATCCTCGAGCCGCTGGATGTGCGGCACAACGAGGCCGATCTTGCGGCCTGGACGTCGAGCATCGACCACATCAGGGCCACTCCCGGCTTCGCCGGGCGCACCTGGCCCGGCAGGCCCATGACGGCGGAGGAGAACGCCGCCGACCTCACCGAGCACGCCCGGGACTTCGCTGACCGGACCGGATTCGCCTACACGGTGCTGGATCCCGGGTCGGGCGACGTGATCGGCTGCGTGTACTTCTACCCGCCCCGACGCGGCGGATACGACGTGGACGTGCGCTCCTGGGTCCGGTCGGATCACGCGGCCCTGGACAAGCCCCTGCACGATCTGGTCTGCCGCTGGCTGGCCGAAGCCTGGCCCTTCCGCAATCCGGACTACGCCGCGCGCTGAAGGCCGGCCCCGGCGGCGCCGGACTTGCCAGCCTCGAGGGCGATGGGGATCCTGGCGGGATGCACAAGACGTCTGGCCTGCGTGATCCTGGGGCGTCGTTTCCCTTGCCGGGCACGCGCGACGACCACGAGGACCGCCGGCAGGCCAACCGGGCGGTCGCCGTCAGCGCGCTTGGCCTGGGGGCGACCGGCCTCATCGAACTGCTGCTGGCGATTTTCACCGGGTCGGCCGGGCTGCTCGGCGACGCGATCCACAACCTGTCCGACGTGTCGATCGGCGCCGTGGTCTTCCTCGGCTTCCGGCTGTCCCGGCGGCCGCCCAGCGAGCGTTATCCCTACGGCCTGGAACGGGCCGAGGACCTGGCCGGCATCGGAATCGCGGTGGCCATCTGGGCCAGCGCCGCCTTCGCCGGCTGCGAGAGCTTCTGGGGCACGGCCACACCTCGCATGTGGCCGCGGGCATCGTGGGCGCGTTGATCGGCATCATCGGCAACCTGATCGTGGCCCGCTACAAGCTCGTCGTGGGCAGGCGCATCAACTCGGCCACGCTGATCGCCGACGCCCGGCATTCCTGGCTCGACGCCCTGTCCTCGGCCGGGGCGCTGGCCGGGCTGATCGCGGTGGCCCTGGGCCAGCCATGGGGCGACCCGGCCGCCGGGCTGGCGGTCACCGCGTTCATCTGCCATGTCGGCTACGAAGTCACTGGCGACGTCGTGCACCGGCTAGCCGACGGCGTTGACCCATCGGTGATCACCAGCGCCGAAGCGGCCGCCGGCTCGGTACCGGGGATCGTCCATGCCCATGCCCGCGCCCGGTGGACCGGCCGGACCCTCCGTGTCGAGATCGAGGGCTGGGTCGCCCCGGACCTGCCCGTCCGCGACGCGGACGGGCTCGGCCGTGAGGTCGCGGTCGCGCTGGCCCGGGAAGTTCCCGAAGCCGCGAGCCTGGCCTGGACGGCCCGCGCCGGCCCCGCCTGAGCAGCACCAGGCCTGTGGAAGGTGCGACAGCACGCGAGATCGGGGGCTCGGGCGTGCTGCCGCACCGGCTCAGGGACGCCCGCATCAGGACCGGGGGCGGGTCCGCGCTTACTCGCGGGCGCCTCCCGTCAGCCACCGGACTGTCCCGGACACGTCCCGCATGACCAGGACCGACGTCTGGTGCCGGTCGAAGCCGCTGCGCATGACGTCGAGCTCGGTGACCCACCCGGTCGCGGGGACACCGCCGGGTACCGCGCCCAGGGCCTCCAGCATCAGGGCCCGGGCCTGGAGCGCGTGGTTGGTGACGCCGGCCGGGAGCAACCGGGGCCGGCCCCGGACGTCCGCGACGACGCCCCATTCGTAGAGACGGCTCAGCATCGGACGGCCCGCTGCGGTGGAGGTCATGGCTGGGATCCTCACTGCCGGTTACGTTGCGTTGATGCCCCGTAACCGTTTTATCTGTGTGGGGACCGTCTCGTCCCTGTCTCGCGGGGTTTTCTTACGCTTCGTTAGCCGGGATGTAGCCTTTCCGGCAGGTCCGAGCCGCCCGGGGCGGACGGCCTGTTCCCGCTCCTGCGGCCCCGTCTAGCGCAGGCCCTCGGCCAGCGGGCCGAGGGCCAGCGCCGGGAGGAACGTGAGCAGGACCAGCAGCACCGCGACGCCTATGGCCAGCACCACGAACAGCGGCTGGTGGGTACGCAGCGTGCCCGCCGTCACGGCCACGGGCCGCTGCCGGGCCAGGGTCCCGGCCAGCCCCAGCACGAACACCATCGGCAGGTACCGGCCGATCAGCATGACCAGGGCCAGCACCGTGTTGTAGAAAGCCGTGTTGCCGGACAGGCCGCCGAACGCGCTGCCATTGCTGTTCGCCGCGCTGGTGAACGCGTACAGCACTTCGGTGAGCCCGTGCGGGCCCGGGTTGAGCATGGCCGCGCGCCCGGCCGGCAGGGCGATGGCCATCCCGGCCCCGGCGAGCAGCGCGAGGGAGTGGCCAGGTAGTACAGGGCGATCATCCGCATCTCCGGGACCCGGATCCGTTTTCGCAGGTACTCCGGGGTCCGGCTGGTCATCAGGCCGCCCGGGAACACGGCGATGAGGACGGGCGCGGCCGCGCCGGGCGGCCGCCTGCGTCGTAATCCGGTGAGCCGGACGCCCAGCAGGCACACGTCGTCGGACCGGGGGGTATCGCCCAGCAACGCGGTCTGCACGATGGCGCAGGTCCGCTCGGCGCTGAGCGGCGCGGGGCCCCCCATGACCCCGGACATGACGCCAGCCAGGGCGCTGAGCCCGTCGCTGATGTCGCGGCTGCGGTCCTCGATCAGCCCGTCGGTGTAGAACAGCAGGCTGGTGCCGGGGTCCAGGATGCGGTGGCCCACGGTGAATTCCGGTTCGATCGGGGCACCGAGCATGACCCCGGGGGCGTCGTCCAGGTACCCGGACAGGCCGGAGGCGGCGGCCCACACCGGCGGCGGGTGCCCGGCGTTGGCGTAGCTCAGCTCGCCGGTGGCCGGGTCCAGCAGCGCATAGACCACCGTGGCCAGGGCGTCCGGCAGCAGCCTGGCCTGCGCCCGGGCGGTGCGCCGCAGCACCTCGCCTGGGTCGGCCGTGTCCACCGCGTACGCCCGGAGCAGGTGCCGCATCTGGCCCATGATCGACGCGGAGCCGATGTTGTGCCCGACCACGTCGCCGATGACCAGCCCGACCCGGCCTCCTTCCAGCGGGAACGCGTCGTACCAGTCGCCGCCGACGTCCACGTCGGCCGTCCCGGGCAGGTAACGGACCGCGAGCTCCAGCCCCGGGATGTCAGGCAGCGTGTCGGGCAGCACGGATCGCTGCAGCGTCTCGGCCACGGTGTGGTCCCGCGCCCAGGTGGCCGCGTTGGCCAGCCCCACGGCGGTCTGCCGGGCCAGTTCCTCGATCACCGCGACGTCGGTGTCGGTGAAGTCCGGATGGTCGGCGCAGCGGCCGACCGCGGCCACGCCGAGCGGCACGGACCCGGCCATGAGCGGCGTGACCACGACGTTTCCGGGGTTCACCCGCGCCACGATGTCGCGCAGCGCAGCGGAGTCCCCGATGTGGGGGGCCATCTGGGCGGCGGCGTCATAGACCACCTGGGTGGCCCGGGTGGTGAACGCCGTCTTGACCGTCCACCTCCCGGTCGCGGGGACAGGCTCACCGCGCAGATCGGTGAACTCCACGGCGCCACCGGGCTCCCGGTGGGCGATCGAGATGGCCCGCAGCTCGCCCTTCCGGTCGGGCAGGAAGACCAGGCAGAAGTCGGCCAGGCTGTGCACGACCAGCTGCGCGGCGTGCTGGAGCAGTTCGTGACGGTCCTGGGCCGCGGCCACCAGGTCACCGGCCTGCAGCAGGAAGGCGACCCGTTCCTGGGCGCCGTCGGCGTCGGCCCGGGCGGCCCGCTCGCGGGCCAGCAGAAGGGCGCGCTCCTCCTCGGCGCGCTGGCGGGCGGACAGGTCGACCACGTAGGTCACCCACCGCAGCGGGCTGGTACTGATCACCGCGGCGCCGACCAGGACCGGCACCCGGTGCCCGTCCCGGTGCACATACTCCTTCTCGTACGGCCGGAAGGCGCCGGTGCGCACCAGCTGCCGGTGGGCGTCGGCGTCCGCATCCCACCAGTCGGGAGGCGTGATCCCCGCACGGGAAACACGGCCGGCCTCGACGTCGTCGCGCGTGTAACCGATCATGGCGAGGAAGGCGTCGTTGGCGTCGTGCACGTGGTCATCGCCGTTGACCACGACCCCGATCACGTTGGCCTCGCGCAGCCGGCCCAGGAGTTCCGTGCCCTCGCGCAGCGCCGCCGCGGCCCGGCGCTCCTTGGTCAGGTCCCGGAACATGGCGTAGGCCCGCTGAGGGCGGCCGTCCTCGCCCCGCGCGTCGGGCACCGCGGTGATCCGCAGCCAGCGCAGCTCCCCGGTGCGCCCGTGCGGGACCCCGATAACGACGTCGGCGACCACCTCGCCGGTGCGCAGCGCGACCGAGACGGGGAAGTCGGCCGGGTTGAGCGGGGAGCCGTCCTCGAGGATCGCCTGTCTGGGGACCACCGGCCAGGTGATCATTTCGTTCTCGTCGAGGCCGAGGATCCGGCAGGCCGCCGGGTTGGCCCCGAGGATCAGGCCGTTGGTGTCGTAGTAGATGACCCCCTCCGGCAGGGTCTCGAACAGGGTCTGGTAGCGCTCCTGGGTCGCGCCCAGCTGCGCGGCGAGTGCCTCCAGCTGGCGCCGGTCGCGGACCTGAGCGCTCACATCGCTCTTCAGCAGCAGCACCCCGTCCACTGCCCCGTCCGCGTTGCGCACCGGCTGGTAGAGAGAGTCGACGAAAATTTGTTCGGGTTCTGCCGATCCGTCGCGCCGGACGAATAGCTCGCCCTCATAGGCCTGGAACGGCTGCCCGGATTCGAGCACCTCGGTGAGGATCTTGGCGCGTCCCTGCGCGGCGATGTCGGGGAGCGCGTCCCGCAGCGTCCGGCCGGTCAGGTCCTGGCTGCCGACGAGCTGCCGGTACGCGTCGTTCGCGAACTCGAAAACCAGGTCCGGCCCGGCCAGGTAAGCCGCCGGGACCGGAAGACCGGTGAACAGCTCATGCAGCACCGCCAGGCGGTGGCTGGCATTGCGCCCTCGTGAAACGGGACCTGAACTCACCCTGCCCCCCCGGGCAACACCTGGGGGGCGTCATGCCAGACTCCCCCGATATGTCGGCATCGTCACCCAGGGTACCTGTCCAGCGCACTCTATGGTATTCCGCCACGGCCGCACCGCACGGCCCGGTAGTTTCATCCAGCTGAGGGTGACCTGGATGGAGGAGACGTGAAGCTGCTCCGGGTGCTGGCCGTGCCAGCCGCGCTGACCCTGGTGGCGGCCTGCGGCGGCGGGAGCCCGAGTGCCCCGCAGAGCCGCGCCCCCAGCCCGAAGACGCCGGCCACGGCGTCGGCCCGCCCGGTCAGCCAGACCACCGCCCGCCCGCCCGCGATGGCCGGGGTGACGGCCCGCGGTGCCCTGGTCCTGCTGAGCCCGGCGACCGGGGCACCGGTCCGGACCCTGGTCCCCGGGGGTGTCATCGGCGACGAGATCTCGGTCTCCCCGGACGGCCAGACGATCTACTTCAGCAGCCGGCACGGGTGCGTGGACGACGTGGAATCGGTCGCGGTGTCCGGGGGCGCGCCGACGCTGATTTCCACCGGGAGCCTGCCCGCGATCAGCCCGGACGGCGCCACGATCGCGTTCGCCCGCCAGCCCACGCTGACCCGGCACTGCATGCAGGGATCGGGCGCCGATCTCTCGGCCCAGTACAGCCTGGTCACCCGGACCCTGAGCAGCGGCGTGGAGCGCGTCTACCCGATGCTGCCCGCCGGCCAGTCGGGCAGCCTGCCCGCGCCGATCTCCCACCTGTCCTGGGCTCCGGACGGCACCGAGCTGGCCGTGTCCATCGCCGCCCTCCAGGACAACGAGGGCTGGCAGATCATGCTGATGGACACCGCGACGGCCCAGAACTACCTGGGCGGCACCGGGGATACTCCGGTGCCGGTGACCGGCCCGGACAGGCGGCGCAGCTACTGGCGTGAGGGCGTGTACCTCCCGGGCGGCAACCTGTTCGTCAGCCGCGCGTGCTGCGCCGGGGAACCGGCCCGGAACGTCTCCAAGCTGATGTGGGAGATCACCCCGGCCGGGGTGCTGAGACACCAGGTCGCGATCGGGTTCCCGGGGCTGGATCACACCAGCCTGGCGGTGAGCCGGAGCGGGAAATGGCTGCTCTACCTGGCCGGGACCGGCCTGTACGTATCGGAGAAAGGCGCCCGGCCCCGCCAGGTCGGATCGGGCCTGACGGCAGCAGCGTGGATGTAACCCCGTTCCCGCGTCCCGCGCTGCGGCGCGGGACCGCAGTATCCGCGCCCCGGCTACCGCGTCCCGCGCTGCGGCGCGGGCCGCCACCCGCGTCCCGGGCCGGCCGGTTACCCGCGCCTGAGCCAGCCGGGCAGGTAGATGGTGCGCGCGGCCTGCCGGGCCTGCCGCGCCGCGGGGACCCGGGCCGCGCTGGTGCCGGGCATCCTGGCCTCGGCCTCGGCCCAGGCCAGGAACTGGGCATCATCCAGCTCCTCTTCCTGGAGCCGGATGGCCCCGGGGTCGGTGAGCATCCCGCCATCGAAGATGAAGTTCATGATCGCCTGCGGCCGCTCCCCCGCCGCGGCCATCCAGTCCACGACGAGCAGGTCACCAGCCGGGATGCCCAGCCCGAGTTCCTCGGCGATCTCCCGGGTGACGCACTCATCCGGGGCCTCGCCCGCCTCGACGATGCCCCCTGGTATGCCCCAGTCGGGCCGGTAGTTGGGCTTGACCAGCAGGATGCGGTCGGCCGGGTCGGTGATCAGCATGCTGGCGGACAGGTAGACGGTGGGCAGGCTCGCGAACCAGTCCGCGGCAGCAAGCAGTTCAGGCACGCCTAGAAAAGCTACCGGCTGCGCCGTTTGGCCGTGTACATGGCCTGGTCGGCTTCGTGCAGCGCGTTGTCCGGGGACTCACCGGGGGCGGCCAGGTGGATGCCGATGCTGACCGGCACCGGGACGAGGTGCCCGTGGATGAGATGCGGCTGGGCCAGCGCGGCCGCGACCCGGCCACGCAGCCCGTCCAGCGCGGCGGCGCTGATCCGGGGGGCGGTGACCGCGAACTCGTCCCCGCCCAGCCGGGCGACCGTGTCCTGCGGCCGGACGTGCGAGCGGAGCCGGTGCCCGATGGTGAGCAGCGCCTCGTCGCCGGCTTCGTGGCCGTAGGTGTCGTTGATCTGCTTGAACCCGTCCGCATCCAGGTACATCACGCCGACCTGGGTACCGGTCGCGGGACCCCGGCGGCTGTTCAGGGCGGCGTTCAGCCGGTCGGCGAACAGGCTCCGGTTGGCCAGGCCGGTGAGAGGGTCATGGGCGGCCCGATGGGCCAGGGCCTGCTCGGCCATCTTCCGGCGGGTGATGTTGACGTGGGAGGTCACCGCGCCGCCCAGGTCCGCGCCGAGCGGGGTGATGCGCAGCAGGAACCAGCGGTTGACGGCGGGGGACGGGCACGGATATTCCAGCTCGCTGTGCACCGTCTGCCCGGCCAGGACGGCCCGGATGCCGTTCGCGGCCAGGCGGGCGTCCAGGCAGCCCGCGGCCGCGGACCGGGCGCACAGGTCGAGGTAGTTCACGCCGACCCCGGTGAGCTCCGGCTGCCCGCCGTTGTCCAGGGCGAACATCAGCCAGGCCTGGTTGACGTCCACGATCGTCCCGGCCGGGTCCAGGACAGCTGTCGCATCCGGCAGCGCGTCCAGCACCGCCCGGGCCAGCCCGTCGCTCATCATCTGAGCGTATCGGGCCTAGCGGCGGTGCCGGGCAGGAACCGCCGCCGGCCGCCCCCGCCCTGCCTGGCCGTCCTCCGTATCCAGTCGGGTCACGGCCAGGAAGGCGACGAACCCGACGATCACCACGCCGAGGATCAGCGCGACCAGCCCGCGGCCCAGTCCCACGCCGCCGTAGTGGTGTGGCACGCCCAGCCAGTCCGCGTAGGACGCGCCGAGCGGGCGGGTCAGCACGTAGGCGATCCAGAAGGCCACTACGGAGTTCAGGCCCAGCTTCCAGTACGCCAGCGCCGGGAGGCAGATGAGTGCGGTGAACATGAGCCCGGAGGTCAGGTAGCCCAGGTGCAAGGTGGTGGCGGTCAGGTCGCCGACCGCGGTGCCCAGGGCGAACGTGGCCAGCACGGTGGCCCAGTAGAACACTTCCCGGCGCCGCGTGGTGATGCTGTGAATGGACAGGGTGCGCTCGGTGAAGTACCAGGCGGCGAAGACCACCGCCAGGCAGGCGGCGAAGAACGCGCTGGACAGTGCGTAAGGCACGCCCGAGCTTGATGTGCATGCCGTCCGCGGCCAGGGTGCCCCAGACCGCGACCATGGCCACCGCGAACCAGTAGATCCACACCTGGTACTGGCGGGCACGGAACTGGAGCACCATGGCGATCACGAAGACCGCCGTGCCCACCACCCCCGCGACCACCGTGCCGTACCGGAGGGCCAGGAAGTCGGCGAGGGCCTCGCCCATCGCCGTGGTGAGGATCTTGATGATCCAGAAGAACACGGTTATCCGGTACGGGACCTTGCTGGCCGCGTACTGCGCGGGAGCACGGGCCGCGGTCCGCCGGAGCTGAGGTGACGCCACGGCGCAAGGATGCCATACGGTCCTGGGCACCCTACGCGCCCTTTACCAGCAGCACACCATGGCCAGAGGAACCGGGCGGCCCCCGCCCTGATGCGCAGGACGGGGGCCGGGATGGTCAGCCGCGAAACCGCCGCGCCCTCACGTGCCGGCGACGTGGCCCCGGATGTAGATGGGCGTGCCGTTGGTCTCGTTGACGTGCACCAGCCGGTGGAAGAACGCGGCGATGTCCATCGGGATCCGCACGCAGCCGTGCGAGACCGCCGGGAGCGGAACCGGGACATCGCCGTGGATGGCGTACGACCCGCCGATGAAGAACACCGGGTTGTACATGGTGCCCAGCGGGACCTTCACCCAGCCGCTGGCGAACCAGTGCGCCCGGTAGTTCCCGTCCGGGGTGATCGCGGGACCGCAGGTGGCCTTCGGATCGCCTCCGCAGGGGTAGTAGTAGCCGCCCCCCGGGGAGATGTGGCTGATCAGCTCCGGCACGTTATGCCGGTACAGGACCAGGTAGCCCAGGGTCAGGTGGACCTCGATGCGCCAGCTGCCGCCCTTGGGCACGAGCACCCCTGGCTGCCGGGGGTGGACCAGGGCCCGCTTCATCTTCCCGGTGACGTCATCGGGGGCGATGGCGGTCTGGATGCCCTGGACCTCCTTGAACGCCCACACGGCCTCCAGCGTGTCCATGCCGAACTGCCCGTCAACCTTGCCCGGGTAGTAGTGCAGGTAGGCCAGCCGCTCCTGCAGGCTCCGCACCGCCGGGCCGCGCATGCCGTAATCCAGGGGGCCCTTCGGGGGCGTGTACGCCGCGCCCGCCGGGACGCTGCGGGCGGCCGGCGACGTCACCGCGGCCCCCGCAATACTGGTCTGGCTGAGCACCGAAGCGCCCACCGCGGCCACCACCCCGGCCGTGCCCAGCCATCCCGCCACTTTTCGCCTCATGGCGACCCTCGCTTGTCCTTGCTCGATGGCTGAGCACCAGCGATACCGCGAGCGCGGGCATGCTGGCGCCGACAGCGCGACCCTGAGAAGTTTTCCCGACCCATATTCCTAGACGTCCCACCAGCGATCACGGTTGCCCCGCGGACCACACCGGTATTCATGCCCATTTACGCCGGATTGCCTCCCCGGACGTCACAGGCCGATCGGTCACGGGGAGGCGCGACCGCAGGAGAGTACCGGTCGGCCTGCGCGGCTGGCGACCTGACGCGCCGGCCCCGCGTGCACGCGGGGCCGCGCGTGCACGCGGGCCGCGCGCCCCGGCCGGGCCGCTGGCGGCCACCGGGTAGCATGCCGGTCGTGCCGCCAGGTAGCCCGCCGGGAACCGTCCCGGGGATGCAGGACCACGCCAGGACGTGGCTGCGGCGGCAGACCTCGCACTGGCGGGACTGGCCGCTGGAGCGGCTGCTGGCGGCCAAGCAGGCGGCGGGGACACCGATCAGCGTGGTCATCCCGGCGCGCAACGAGGAACGCACGGTCGGCCGGGTGGTGGCCGCGCTCCGGCAGGCCCTGCTGGTGGACGCGCCGCTGGTGGACGAGATCATCGTGGTCGACTCCGACTCCACCGACGGGACGGCCCGCGCCGCGGAGCGGGCCGGCGGCACCGTGTACCGGGCCCGCGACATAGCCCCCGCGCTCGGCTCGCACCCCGGCAAGGGCGAGGCCCTGTGGAAGTCCCTGCTGGTCACGCGCGGTGATCTGCTGGTCTTCGTGGACGCCGACCTGACCCGCTGGGGGCCGCACTTCGTCACCGGGCTGCTGGGTCCCCTGCTGGCCGGCCCGCCCACCGCAGGCCAGCAGGTGCAGCTGGTCAGGGGGTTCTACGAGCGGGTACGGACCGAGCGTGACGGTTCCACCTCGAGCGAGGGCGGCCGGGTCACCGAACTCGTGGCCCGGCCCCTGCTGAGCCTGTGGTGGCCGGAACTGGCCGGCGTGGTCCAGCCGCTGGCCGGGGAGTGGGCGGCCCGGCGCGAGCTGATGGAGTCGCTGACCATCCCGGTCGGCTACGGGGTGGAGCTGTCCACCCTGCTGGACACCTTCACCCGGTACGGCCTCGGGGCGCTGGCCCAGGTGGACCTGGGCTCCCGGGCGCACCGCCACCAGGCCGACCACGACCTGGCCCTGATGGCCGCGGAGCTGATGGCCGTCGCGGAAGCGCGCCGGGACCGCCCGGGGACTCCCGGCCGGGAGCTGCACCAGTTCGTCCGGGAAGGCGGCCAGGTGCTGCCGCGGTCCCGGGCCATCCCGAGCCACGAACGGCCGCCCATCGTGACCGTGAAGGCGGCGTGAGGTGACCGCCGGGGCCGCCCAGCGGGCCCTGCGGCTGGGCGGCCACTGCTTCGCGCCGCACCAGCGGCTGGTCATGGGCATCGTCAACCGGACCCCGGATTCTTTCTACGATCGCGGCGCGACCTGGGACGCCGGCGCGGCCATGGACCGGGTGCACGCGGTGGTCGCCGACGGCGCCGACATCCTCGACATCGGCGGCGTGGCCGCCGCGCCGGGCGCCCCGGTCGACGTGGCCGAGGAGATCCGCCGGACCGTGCCGTTCGTCGCCGCTGTCCGCGCCGCCTACCCGGGCCTGGTGATCAGCGTGGACACCTGGCGGCACCAGGTCGGCCGGGAAGCGTGCCTGGCCGGCGCGGACCTGCTGAACGACACCTGGGGCGGCCAGGACCGGGACCTGCCCGCGGTGGCCGCCGAGTTCGGCGCCGGCCTGATCTGCGCGCACGCCGGCGAGCAGGCTCCCCGGACCCGGCCGTTCCGGGTCGCGTACGACGACGTGATGGCCGATGTCCTGGACCGGACGCTGGCGCAGGCGGAGCGGGCCACGGCGGCGGGGGTGGACCCGGCCCGGATCATGATCGACGCGGCGCACGACTTCGGCAAGAACACCTGGCATTCGCTGGAGGTCACCCGGCGGCTCGGCGAGATGGTGGCGACCGGCTGGCCGGTGCTGGTCTCCCTGTCCAACAAGGACTTCATCGGGGAGACGCTGGACGCACCCCCGGACCGGCGGCTGACCGGCACGCTGGCCACCACGGCCATCTGTGCCTGGCTCGGCGCCCGCGTGTTCCGGGTGCACCAGGTCCGCGAAACCCGGGAGGTGCTGGCCATGGTGTCGGCGATCCAGGGTGACCAGCCGCCCGCCCGGGCCGTCCGCGGGCTGGCCTGATAAGACCGTGATCACCCAGGCGGCGCTGTGCCCGTGGCCCCCCCTGCTCGTCCGCGAGCTGACCGGCGCCCACCCGGTGCAGCCCGAGCTGCGGGCCGCCTGCGCGGGCGCGGTGGCGGCGCTGCTGAGCGACGGGCCGCAGGAGGTCGCCGTTGTCGGCCCCGGGACCGTGACCGCCTCCTGGCCGGGTCACGGGCGGCTGAACGTCGCCGCGTTCGGCGGCCCGCGGGCGGGCTCCCCCGGCCCGGCCGGCACTGGTCCCGCCGGCGACGGCGGGGACCGGCCGGCGCTGCCACCCGCTCCCGGGATCGGGGCCTACCTGCTGGACCAGGCGGGTTACCAGGGCGAACGGCTGATCTGGTCGGTCAGCGCGGACGAGCCCGCGGCCGGCTGCCGGAAGCTGGGCGCGGACCTGGCCGGCCGCGGCGCCCGTACCGCGCTGCTGGTGATCGGCGACGGCAGCGCCCGGCGCGGGCCCCGGGCGCCCGGCCACTTCGACGAGCGGGCCGCCGCGTTCGACGCGGAGGTGGAGCGGGCCGTGCGGTGCGGCGACACCCGGGCCCTGCTGGACGTCGATCCCGGGCTGGCCCGCGAGCTGATGGCGACGGGCCGGCCCGCCTGGCAGGTGCTGGCCGGGGCCCTGGAGACCGCAGCCCCCCTCGGCGTGGCGGTCCGGTACGCCGGCGACCCGTTCGGGGTGGCCTACCTGGTGGCCACCCTCCGGCCCTCACTCGGCGGGCGGTCCCATGTCTGACCCGGCCGCGGCTGACCCGCGGGTGATCCCGCCGCCCCCGGTCAGCCGCACCGCGATGACCACCGGCACCACGGTGAGCGCCAGCACGGTGACCACGACCACGTTCACCTCGGGCAGCTGCTGGCCGAGCCGGATGGCTCCGAAGATCCACAACGGGAGCGTGTTCTGCGCGCCCGCGGTGAAGGTGGTCACGATGACCTCGTCGAAGGACAGCGCGAACGCGAGCAGCGCGCCCGAGATCAGCGCCGTGGACAGCATCGGCAGGGTCACGGTCCGGAACGTGAAGAACCCGTGCGCGCCCAGGTCGGCGGAGGCCTCGTAGACCGAACCCGAGACCCGGCGGAGCCGGGCGATGACGTTGTTGTAGACCACGACGATGCAGAACGTGGCGTGGCCGATGATGATCGTCAGCAGCGACAGGCCGATCCCGGCGAAGCTGAAGGCCGAGTTGAGCGCGATCCCGGTGATGATCCCGGGCAGCGCCAGCGGCAGGACCAGCAGCAGCGACACGGCCTCACGGCCGAAGAACCGGAACCGGTGCACGCCGAACGCCGCCGCCGAGCCGAGCAGCAGCGCGATCACGGTGGCGAACACGGCCGCCTTGAGGGAGAGGACGAACGCCGCGCGGACCTGGGGATCGTGCCAGGCCACCGGGAACCACTTCAGGCTGAGCCCGTGGATGGGCCAGCTCTGCACGTTGGAGGCGTTGAACGCGTAGAAGCAGATGATCGCGATCGGCACGAACAGGAACGCCAGCACGCCGCCGACCCAGATCCGCAGGCCGATGCGGGCCAGGCGCCCTTCCATCAGACCGACTCGAACGCGCCGAGGGCCCGCGCACCCAGCAGGTAGAAGACCATGATCACGATGGGCACCACCGCGAGCGCGGCCGCGAACGGCAGGTTGCCCGCCGTGCCCAGGTTGGTGTAGATCACGTTGCCGATGAAGTTCGAGTTGGCCCCGCCCACGAGCAGCGGGGTGATGAAGTCACCCAGGGTGAGCGAGAACGTGAAGATCGATCCGGCCACCACCCCGGGCAGCGCGAGCGGGAGCAGCACGCTGCGCACCGTCCGCCAGTTGTGCGCGCCCAGGTCGCCGGAGGCCTCCAGCAGGGAGTCGGGGATGCGCTCCAGCGCGCCGTAGACGGGGACGATCATGAACGGCAGCCAGATGTAGGAGAACACCAGCCACATGGCGGTGTTCGTGTAGCCGATGTTGACCGCCCCGAGGCCGATCTTGGTGAAGAACCAGCTCAGCGTGCCGCCCTTCTGCAGGATCACGATCCAGGCGTACACCCGGGCGATGTAGCTGGCCCACAGCGGCAGCAGCACCGCGGTGAACAGCAGCTGCCGGCCCCGGTGGCTGGCCACCCGGGCCATGTAGTAGCCGAACGGGAAAGCCAGCACGGCGTCGGTGACCGTGACCAGGGCGGCCATCCCGACGGTCCGGCCGATGATGGTCAGGTAGGTGCTGGTGAACAGCTGGCGGAAGTTGGTGAGCGTCCAGCTGTGCACGAGCGTGTTGGTGAACGGGTTCACCGTCCAGAACGCGGTGACCAGCATGACCACCAGCGACGCCAGGTAGATGACCAGGAACCAGGCCAGCGGCGGGCTCAGCGTCAGGGTGGCCCGCAGCCAGGCCCGGCGCCACAGGGCCGCGGAGACGCGGGCCGAGGTGCCCGGCCGGCGCGCCGCCGGGTGTGCCCGCGGCAGGGCGGCCCGGCGCGGGGCCGCCCTGCTGCGTGGTGGTGGATGCCATCCGGTGCTGTCCCTACCCGGTGATCTGGGTCCAGGCGCTCACCCACTGCTGGAACGGCACGCAGTCGCTCTTGCCGTTGCCGCACTGCGCGAGCGGCGTCTTCCAGAACTTGATGGTCTGGAAGTACGACTCGGGCGCGTTGGCGTGGTAGGCCGCGCAGGAGCCCTTCTGGATCGAGTTCATGATCGGGCAGGCGAGCTTGTTGGCCGGGGTCTCGCCGAAGTAGACGGCCTCCTGCGCCTGCACCTTGGGCGTGGTCACCCACTGCATCCATTTGTAGGCGCAGTTGGGGTGCGGGGCCTTAGTGGCCAGCATCCAGGTGTCCGCCCAGCCCGTCGCACCCTGGCTGGGGATCGTGTCGGCGACCTTCGCGCCCGCGGCGACAAGGGTGTTGGTCTGGTACGGCCAGGCCGCCCCGACGACCGTGGTCCCGCTCTGGAACAGCGAGATCTCCTGCGAGGCCAGCGCCCAGTACTTCTTGATCAGCGGGTGCTCCTGCTTGAGCAGGTTCACCGCCGCGGTGAACTGCGGCTGGGTCAGCTCGTAGGGGTCGGTGATTCCCAGGCTGGGCTTCGTCTTGGACAGGTAGAGCGCGGCGTCCGCGATCTGGATGGGGTTGTCCGGCACGGTGATCTGCCCGGAGTACTTCTTGTCGTAGAGCACTCCCCAGGTCGTCGGCGCGGTGGGGAACGTCTTCTTCGAGTAGAGCAGCACGTTCGGGCCGAACTCGTAGGAGACGCCGTAGTGCTTGCCGCCGATGGTGTTGAACGGCGGCGACTGCAGGAAGGGGTGGAACTGCTTCCAGGACGGGATCAGGCTGATGTTGATCGGCTTGACGTCCCCGCTGTAGATGAGCCGCAGGTCCGCGTCGCCGGACGCGGAGACCAGGTCGTACTGGCCACCGCCGCCGTTCGCCATCAGCGACACCATCTCGCTGGAGGATCCCGCGTACTTGGTGCTCACCTGGCAGCCGGTGGCCTGCTGGAACGGCTTCACCCACTGGGGCTGCGCGTAGCCTTCCCAGGCGATCAGGTTCAGGTGCCCCTCGGTCTTGCCGACCGAGGACGGCACCGCCGTGCCGGCCTGCGGCGCGGTCAGGCCCGCCGTCGCCCCGCTGCCCCCTGACGGGCTGCTGGCCGTCCCGCCCGAGGATCCGCAGCCCGCGATCAGCACCGCTGCGGATGCTGCCGCCAGCAGCGCTCCGCCCCGCGTCCATCTCCTCATGCCTGTTCCTCCTGATCACGGGTGATTTCGACGCTCTGCTGGCCGGGCCAGGCCACGGTGACCGTGGCCCCGCGGTCGCCTGCCACGTCGGCGGCGTAGCCGTCGAGGTTCTGCCGGACCGCGGTGAGCTGGCCGCCGGCGTCCAGCGTGACCACGTACCGGGTGAGCATGCCGAGGTAGACGACCTCGTCGATCCGGCCCGGCTCCGCATGGCTGCCCGGCGGCGGGGACTGGTCCCCGGTGAGGATCCGGACCTTCTCCGGGCGGACCGTGATGTGCCGGCCGTCGCGCTCCAGCAGGTTCGAGATGCCGATGAACCCGGCCACGAAGTCGGTGGCGGGCTGCTCGTACACCTCGACGGGGGAACCGAGCTGCTCGATCCGCCCCTGGTTGAACACGGCCAGCCGGTCGCTCATCGTGAGCGCCTCCTCCTGGTCGTGGGTGACGTAGATGAACGTGATGCCGACCTCACGCTGGATCCGCTTCAGCTCCAGCTGCATCTCCTGGCGGAGCTTGGCGTCCAGGGCGCCGAGCGGCTCGTCGAGCAGCAGCACCCCGGGCTCGTTGACGATGGCCCGGGCCAGCGCCACCCGCTGGCGCTGGCCGCCGGACAGCTGGACCGGCTTACGGGCGCCGAGCCCGCTGAGGCGGACCATGTCCAGGGCCTCCCCGGCGCGGCGCCGGCGCTCCGCCCGGGCGACCCGCCGCACCCGCAGGCCGTACTCGACGTTCTGCAGCACGCTCATGTGCGGGAACAGCGCGTAGTCCTGGAACACGGTGTTGACGTTCCTGGCGTACGGCGGCTGCCGGGTGACGTCGGCGCCGCCCAGCTCCACGGTGCCGGAGTCGGGCCGCTCGAAGCCGGCGATCAGCCGGAGCAGGGTGGTCTTGCCCGACCCTGACGGGCCGAGCATGGTGAAGAACTCCCCCTCCGCGATCTCCAGGTCGACCCCGGCCACCGCGGCGAGTGAGCCGAACGACTTGTGCAGGGCGGCAAGCCGGACGGCGGCCCGCCCCGCACCCGGCCGCGGCGCAGCGTGGCCCTCCGGCGTACCGGCCGTGGTCCTGCTGGGCACGGTCGCGTCCTCCTGGTCTGGGTTCACTGTCCGGCGGTAATGAGCCCGTAAACTACAGGATTAGAGGAATATGGTGTCAAGAGCCCGAGATGGGACTGGTTTCGGGCTGTGACCAGTCTGTGCTTCAGGATTCACCCCCACCTCAGGAGTGCCCGGCGTGCCCTTTCCCGCCCTGACGACGGTCCGGGCCCGCACCGTGTTCGCCCCGCTGGACGAGGGTGGCCGGGCCGGGACCGTGGCCCGGCGGCTGGCCCAGGCCATCACGCTCGGCCTGCTCCTCGACGGCGAGCGGCTGCCCGCGGAGACCGAGCTGGCCAGCCAGTTCGGGGTCTCGCCGGTAACGCTGCGCGAGGCGCTGGCCGCGCTGCGGGAGGCGGGCCTGGTCGAGACGCGCCGCGGCCGCCGCGGCGGCTCCTTCGTCCGCGCCCCCGCCGACGGGGAGGCCGGCGCGCAGGCGGCCGAGCTCACCCGGCAGCTCCGCCAGGTGTCCCTGCATGAGCTGCGGGACATTGGTGATCACCGGGCCGCCGTGGCGGGCACCGCGGCCCGCCTGGCCGCGCAGCGGGCGCTGCCCGGTGACGTGGCCACACTGCGCGAGCATGTGGGCCGGCTGCGCGCCGCGGCCACCCTGAGCGAGCGGCGCCGCGCCGACGCGCGGATCCACGTCGAGATCGCGGCCGCGGCCCAGTCCCCGCGGCTGACCCGCGAGGAGATGTCCCTCTGGTCGGAGGTCGGTGACCTGATCTGGCTGCCCGTGACCGGCGGCCAGGTCCCCGGGGTGGCCGGTGAGCATGACGCGCTGATCGACGCGATCGAGCGGCAGGACGGCGAGCACGCACGCGGGCTCGCCGAGCAGCACGTGCTGGCCGAAACCGGTCGCCTGCTCGACCTGCGCCTGGGGCTGGAATGAGCAGCGCCGAACGCGGAGCGCGGCTCCTGCGCGACGTCACCCTCCGGATGGAACAGGTGCTCGGCTCGGTGACCGGGCTCGTCACGGCAGCCGAGTCCATCCTGGGCAGCCACCTCCCCGGCAGGGGCTCACTGCGCCGCAGCGATCTCGCCGCCCTCCGCCCGATGGTGGCCGCGCTGCTGCACGACCACGCGGGCCTGGCCACCGGGGCGGGTGTCGTGCTCGCGCCGCAGACGCTGGCGGACGCGCCCCGGTGCATCGAATGGTGGTGGGCCGACCGGAGCGGGCGGGTGGTGCCGCTGGACGTGGACACCGATCCGGAGTCCGCGGAGTTTTACGACTACACGACGACCGAGTGGTACCGGGCGCCAGAGCGGACCGGCGCGGCCACGCTGGCCGGCCCGTACGTCGACTTCATCTGCACTCACGAGTACACGTTCACGCTGGCCGCCCCGGTCCGGTGCGCGGGGCGGTTCATCGGGGTCGCGGCGGCGGACATCCTGGCCACGAAGGTGGAGCGGCTGGTCCTGCCCGGCTTGTGCGGCCTCGGCGCGCCTGGCCGTGACGACGTGGTCGTGCTCGCCAGCGGCCACGGCCGGGTCATCGCCTCGACCAGCTCGAGCCTGCCGCCGGGAGCCGCCCTGCCCCGGCCGCTGCGGGCGTCCGGCCTCACCACGCTGGCCGGGCCCGGGGCAGGGCTGGCACCCGGCCTGCTGCCGTGGTCCCTGCTGACCGCGGCGACCTCGTGATCAGCGGCCCGGCGCGGCACTTAAAGCGCTGCCCACCGGGTAGTAGTCCTCGGCGATGGACGCGCTGAAGAAACTGATCGCCGCGCTGGACCGATTCCAGCAGGGCCGGCCGTGGCTGGCCTTCCCCCTGGCCGTGTTCAAGAAATTCGGCGAGGACCAGGCCGGGAACCTGGCCGCGCTGATCGCCTACTACGGGTTCGCGTCGCTGTTCCCGCTGCTGCTGGTCTTCGTGACCGTGCTGAACATCGTGCTGGCCCACGACGCTGCGCTCAAGACCAGGGTGCTCGACTCCGCTTTCGTCCATTTCCCGGTGATCGGGGACCAGCTCAAGCACACGGCGCAGGGACATACGGTGAGCGGCTCCGGCGTGGCCCTGGTGATCGGGATCGTGCTGACCTTCCTCGGCGCCCTGGGCGTGGCCGCGGCCGCGCAGAACGCGCTGAACACGGTGTGGGGTGTGCCGTTCTCCCGGCGCGCAGGCTTCCCCTGGTCGATGCTCAAGCAGATCAGCCTGGTCCTGGCCGTGGGCATCGGCCTGCTGGCCACCACCTTGCTGTCCGGGCTGGCCGGTGCGAGCGCCAGTGTGCTCGGCGGGGCTGCGGCCCAGGTCGGCACCGTGGCGGTGTCGCTGCTGCTGAACATCGGGGTGTTCTGGCTCGGGTTCCGGCTGGCTGTGCAACGCGAGATCAAGGCCCGGCAGATGCTGCCCGGGGCGGTGCTGTCCGCGATCGTGTGGCAGATCCTCCAGCTGTTCGGCACGTACCTGATCACCCGCCAGATATCCAAGAGCTCGTCGGTGTACGGCGTGTTCGGGGTGGTCCTCGGCCTGCTCGCCTGGCTCTACCTGCAGGCCCAGTTCACGCTGTACGCGGTGGAGGCGAACGTGGTCAGCGTGCGGCGGCTGTGGCCGCGCAGCCTGGCGCCGCCCCCGTTCACGCCGGAGGATGTCCGGGCCTTCAACCTGTACGTGCGCATCCAGGCACGCCATAAGGAGCAGGACATCGAGACCAGGATCGAGGGAGCGCCCGTCCGGTCCGTCTCTGATCAGGCAACCACGGAGCCCGGGCCTAAGGGACGCGCGCCTGCTCCATAGCGGCCCTCTTCCGTGCGTCCAGCCGCTGCCGCTGCGGGCCGACCGTGTACTTCGGGTCGCGGGCCGACACCTGGCCGGCCTCGAAAATGCCGAGCCTGGTCAGCGCGGAGGACGCCACCAGCGCCGCGCCGGCCAGCGTGTTCGCGGTCCGGCTCCGGCCCGCCAGGATCGCCCCGGCCAGCCCGGCCGCGGTGAGCACCTCGGCTACCTCCATCAGCCGGCCGGGCCGGCCGCTCTGGTAGGGCTCGGCGATCTCCCCGAGACGCCGCAGCAGCAGGGTCTTCGCGGTCAGCTCGGTCGCGGCACCCAGCACCGCGAACCGGACAGCCTGCCCGGCGTCCTCGGCGGGCACGGCCATCATGCCCAGGCCGCCCGCGGCGCTGGCGGCGGACCCGGCGAACAGGTACGGCATCTCGCGGTGCGCGTCATGCCAGGCGGGCACGGCCGTGTTACAGATCAGCGCGGCGGTGTACGTGCAGACGGCCGGGCCGACGACAGTCGCTGCGGCGGTCGCCGCGGCGCCGGCTTTCGGCAGCCGGCCGGTCACCGCGCAGGCCGCCGCGGCCGCCGACGCCCCGCCGAACGCGGAGATCACCCAGGTGCCGACACTCATCGGCGAGGTCACCTTGGCCACGCGCAGCATGTTCAGGAACCGCTCCGGGCGGCCCAGGTCGGCCACCAGGGCCACCCCGGACAGCCCGATGGCGCCGACCGCGGCGATCTTCGACACCGTGGCCTGCCGGTGATTGCCGGATGCCTGGGCGAAGCCGGCCAGCACCGAGGACGCCCCGGCCAGCCCGCCGAAGAACAGGTAACCGCCCACATCCCGGGTCCCCCAGACCGGCTCCTTGAGGATCGGCTTGCCGTAGTAGGAGTCCGGGCGCGCCCGCGGCACCACGAGCTGCTCGCCGCCCCGGCCCCCGCGCCCGCCGCGCCCAGAGTGGCCCTGACCCTGGCCCTGGCCTCCGCGATCTTCCCGGTCCCGCTCATGCTGGCCGCGGCCGTGCACGCCGAACCGCGCGCGCACCCGGGCCGCCAGGGCGGGGCCAGTCCCAGCCGCGCCCGGGCCAGCCGCGCCCGGGCCAGGCCGCGCCCGGGCCAGGGCCGGGACGCCGTGCCCGTCGCCCGCCGCGCCGCCGCCTGGCCCGGTCATGGGCGCAGGTCCCGCCGCAGCGCCGCGATCAGGCCGCCGGCGAGCAGGGCGCCCGCCGCGGTGGCCACGTGCCGCCACATCCGGGGCAGGTCCCGCGTGGTGACCACGGGGTCCGGCGGCAGCCCGTACACCTCCGGCTCGTCCAGCAGGAGGAAGAACGCCCCGCCGCCGCCGATGCCGTCGCCGGGGTCCTCGAGGTACAGGCGCGCACCGGATTCCCCGGCTGCCTGCAGCTCACTGACCCGCTGCTGGGCCCGCTCGCGCAGCTCCTCCACCGGGCCGAACTGGATCGACTGGGTCGGGCAGGCCTTGGCGCAGGCGGGCTCGAGCCCGTCCCCGATCCGGTCGTAGCACAGCGTGCACTTCCAGGCCCGGCCGTCGCCCTCACGCCGCTCGATGACCCCGAACGGGCAGGCCGACACGCAATAACCGCAGCCGTTGCAGACGTCGGACTGGACCACGACCGTGCCGAACTCCGAGCGCATCAGCGCGCCCGTCGGGCACACATCCAGGCAGGCGGACTCGGTGCAGTGCTTGCACACGTTGCTGGCCATGAGCCAGCGGGACCCGTCCGCGGAAAACTCCCCCAGCGCCGACTCGGTGAGCACCGAGTCGCCGGCCCCATCCGGAGAGCCGGGCACCATGTCCCCCGGCCGCTTGATCTGCTCGATGAACGCGACGTGCCGCCAGGTGGAGGCGCCGAGCCCGCCGGTGTTGTCGTAGGACATGCCGAGCAGGTTGATCCCGTCCTCGGGCACGTGGTTCCACTCCTTGCACGCCACCTCACAGGCCTTGCAGCCGATGCACACCGAGGTGTCGGTGAAGAAGCCCATCCGGGGCGGGTGCCCGCCGTAGCCCGCGTGCCCCGCCGGATCATCCCGCGGGGCGAGGGGCGCCAGGGCGGATGGTTTTCGTTGCGGAGAATTTGTAGTCATGTGACTCACGCCTCGGTCCCCGTCTCCTCGGTGATGCCCGCCCGCCGCTGGTACTCCCGGATCAGGTCACGCAGGGCCGGCCCGCGCGGCCGCCGGCCGGGCTGGATGTCCACGGCCAGCGCCTTGACCTCCTGGATGTGCACGTTCGGGTCCAGGGACAGGTGCGACAACTCGTTGGCCGCGTCCCCGGTGGTCAGGCCGTTAGGGCCCCAGTGCCAGGGCAGGCCGACCTGGTGCACGATCCGCCCGCCCGCGCGCAGCGGTTTCATCCGGCGGGTGACGAGCACCCGGGCCTCGATCGCGTTGCGTGCCGTGATGATCGTCGCCCAGCCCATGTGGTCCAGGTGCCGCTCGGCGGCCAGTTCCGGTGACACCTCACAGAAGAACGCGGGCTGCAGTTCGGCCAGGTACGGCAGGAAGCGCGACATCCCGCCCGCGGTGTGGTGCTCGGTCAGCCGGTAGGTGGTGGACACGTACGGGAAGATCTGCGATCCCGGCTCGGCGCCGCTGGGCTGGAAGAGATCGTCGCGGTCGGTGATGATCTGCCGGACCGGGTTGTGCTGCTGGGCATAGAGCAGGTTGGGCAGCGGCGATTCCTGCGGCTCATAGTGCGCGGGCAGCGGGCCGTCCACCAGGCCGCCCGGGGTGAACAGCCACGCCTTGCCGTCGGCCTGCATGATGAACGGGTCGTCACCGGCGATCGCGGCCACGCCGGTGGAGCCCTCCGGCGGCCGGTAGGACGGCGGGCGGTCGGCCACGAAGTCCGGGATGTCATGCCCGGCCCACTTGCCGTCCGCCTCGTCCCACCAGACCAGCGCCTTGCGCTCGCTCCACGGCTTGCCGTCCGGGTCGGCTGACGCGCGGTTGTAGAGCACCCGGCGGTTGGCGGGCCAGGCCCAGCCCCACTCGCCCGCGACCCAGTTCTGCTCCTGGCCGGGCTTGCGGCGGGCCGCCTGGTTCACCCCGCCGGCGTGGACGCCGCAGTAGATCCAGCAGCCGGCGGAGGTCGAGCCGTCCGACTTGAGCTGCGTGTAGGACGAGACCGGCTTGCCGTCAGCGTCGTAGCCGTTGATCTCGGCCAGGACCGCGTCGGCGTCCGGGTCCTCCTGCGGGCCCTTCGTGGGGTAGTCCCACGTGAGGTCCAGGATCGGCCGGTCCATCTCCAGGGCCTCGGCCCGGCCGAGCACCGTCTCGGCGTTCCCGGCCTTCTCGCGGGCCGCGGCGGCCAGCTTCTCCCGGATGCGCCGGCCCAGGTGGTAGGTGAACCACAGGTCGCTGCGCGCATCCCCGGGCGGCTCGACCGCGGTGTGGTGCCACTGCAGCATCCGCTGGGTGTTGGTGAAGCTGCCGCTCTTCTCGGTATGCGCCGCGGCGGGCATGAAGAACACCTCGGTCTTGATGTCCTCGGTGCGCATCTCCCCGGTCTCGATCTCCGGGCCGTTCTGCCAGAACGTGGCGCTCTCGATCATCACGAGGTCGCGGACGACCAGCCAGTCCAGGTTGGCCAGGCCCACCCGTTGCATCCGGGCGTTGGCTGACCCGACCGCCGGGTTCTGGCCGAACAGGAAATAGCCCGAGCAGGCCCCCTCGATCTGCGCCTTGACCGTGGTGTAGGTGCTGTGGTCGCCGGTCAGCCGCGGCAGGTAGTCGAAGCAGAAGTCGTTGTCCGCGGTGGCCGCGTCGCCCCACCAGGCCTTCAGCAGGCTGATCATGTAGTCGCTGGTGTTGGCCCAGAAGCCCTTCTCGGTCTTCTCCGCCTCGATGTAGCTCGCGAGGTCGTTGTCGCGGCCATGATGCGCGAATGGCATCGGCAGGTATCCGGGCAGCAGGTCGAACAGGGTCGGGATGTCCGTCGAGCCCTGGATCGAGGCGTGCCCGCGCAGCGCCATGATGCCGCCCCCGGGACGGCCTATGTTGCCCAGCAGCGCCTGCAGGATCGCGGCGGTCCGGATGTACTGCACGCCCACGGTGTGCTGGGTCCAGCCCAGGCTGTACACGAACATGGTGGTGCGGTCCCGGCCGGAGTTCTGCGTGATGGCCCGGGCTACCTGGAGAAACTGCTCTTCCGGCACCCCGGCGACCTGCGCGACCATGTCCGGCGTGTACCGGGAGAAATGCCGCTTGAGCACCTGGAACACGCAGCGTGGATCCTGCAGTGTCGGGTCGCGGTCCGGCTGGGGGTGCGCCGCGGCGCCGCCGGAGCCGTGCGCCTCGCCCCGGGACGCCTCCTGCACCTCCGCCGGCGGTGCGGTTGCATGCCGCGGGCACCGCTGGCCGGCGCGATGTCCTCGTCCCCCTGGTATCTCCAGGACTCCCAGTCGTAGGTGCGATGCTCGGGGTCCCACCCGGAGAACAGGCCGTCCAGGTCCTCGGTGTCGCGGAACTCCTCGGACAGGATCGTCGACGCGTTCGTGTAGGAAAGCACGTAGTCGTGGAAGTACTTGTCGTGGGTGAGCACGTAGTTGATCAGCCCGCCGACGAACGCGATATCCGCCCCGGCCCGGATCGGCACGTGCAGGTTCGCCACCGCGCTGGTCCGGCTGAACCGCGGGTCGACGTGGATGACCGTGGCGCCGCGCTTCTTGGCCTCCATCACCCACTGGAACCCGACCGGGTGGGCTTCGGCCATGTTCGAGCCCTCGATCAGGATGCAGTCCGAGTTGGCCAGATCCTGCAGGAAGTTGGTCGCGCCGCCGCGGCCAAAGCTAGTTCCCAGACCGGGAACTGTGGAGGAGTGTCATATCCGCGCCTGGTTCTCGATCTGGATTGCGCCCAGCGCGGTGAACAGCTTCTTGATCAGGTAGTTCTCTTCGTTGTCGAGGGTCGCGCCGCCCAGGCTGGCGAAACCCATCGTGCGCCGTGTCCGCCGGCCCTCGTAGGTGGACTGCCAGCCCTTGCGGCGGGCGTCGATGACCCGGTCAGCGATCATGTCCATCGCCGTGTCCAGGTCCAGCGTCTCCCACTCGGTGCCGCCGGGGCGGCGGTAAAGCATCTGGTACTGGCGGGCGTCGCCGGTGGTGAGCTGCAGGCTGGCCGAGCCCTTGGGGCACAGGCGGCCGCGGCTCACCGGCGAGTCAGGATCCCCCTCGATCTGGACGACCTTCTCGTCCTTGACGAACACGTTCTGGCCGCAGCCGACCGCGCAGTACGGGCAGACCGACTTGACGACCTTGTCGGCGGTGGCGGTCCGGGGTTTGAGGGCTTCGGTGCGGGCGCTCTTGGTGGCCGCGCCGAGGCCCAGCGGGTCCGTCCCAGTGAGCTGCCGGTAGACGGGCCAGGACTCAATCCAGGTGCGCGCGCCCATTCAGCCCTCCTCACCCCACGAGGTCCCCGCCTGGTCCCTACTTAATCACTGTCCCGCCCCGTTATGCAGCCGGGGCGGGCGTAATGCAGCCGGGGCCGGTGTGACGCAGCCCGGGCCGGCGTTTCGGGCGCGATGGTCCGGCCCGGCGAGGCCGCGGCGCTGCGGGCGCGATGGTCCGGCCCGGCGAGGCCGCGGCGCTGCGGGCGCGCTGACGAGCGTGCTCAGGGGCAGGGCTGGGCAGGCTGCCGGGCGGGGTGTCCTTGCGATCGCATTGCTCATCGTTCATCCCGGGGCCAGCTGCCGGTCGCGGCCGGGCAACGTCGGGCGGGTAGGCCTGATGATCCATCCATCACGCCTGGCTGCACAGACCACACTCCCCGCCTGGGGGCGGCACGTCCCAGGGCGGCCCCTGGGGCGGCACCTCCCCGGGGCCGCCCTGGGGCGGCTGGTCCCCGGGGCGCCTGGGGCGGCTGGTCCCCGGTGGCTAGGCCTGTGACCGGAAAGAGGCCGCATGCTCCCCATCGCCCGCCGGAGCGCGAGCACGCTGCAGGCGCCACGACTCGCCAGGAAACCCATCACCGTGAGCGCAATCAGCGCGAGCGTCATGGCCGCCCTCGCCGTCACTGCGCTCGGCACCGCGACTGCCGCGGGTGCCGTAAGCGCCAAGGGTTCCGTAAGCGCCAAGGGTTCCGTAAGCGCCAAGGGTTCCGTAAGCGCCAAGGGTTCCGTAAGCGGCAGGGGTGCCGCTGCCGCCAGGCATCACCCGGGGTACACCGCGCGCGTTATCCTCTCCGGGGCCAGCCTGCGGCACACGTTTGTCAGGGCCGGCTCGTCCAAGCGTCACTCGGACCCGCTGACCCTCCCCGATGACATCACCGCGGCCGGCCCGTACCTCTTCACTGCCTTCCAGAACGGGGTTGGCCCGCAAGGCCAGGCGGCCTCCGACGGCAACCGGGACAGCACGGTGGTGGAGTTCAACCGCAGCGGCCGGCTCGTGCGGCAGTGGGACATCCGCGGCAAGTGCGACGGCCTGACCGCGGACCCGGCCCGTCACCGGGTCATCGCCACGGTGAACGAGGACGCCAACTCCAGCGTCTACACCATCAATCCATGGGCGCCCCCCGCCCGCCAGGTGCACCACTACACGTACAGCGCGCCGCTGCCCAGCAAGGGCGGCACCGACGCCATCTCGGTGTTCCGTGGCATGGTGCTGATCAGCGCATCCGCGCCCGGCACCACCGGAGCCGCGGCACCGCAACCCGGCTATCCCGCCGTCTACCAGGTGACCTTCCACCCACGTCACCTGATCGCCCGGATCCGCCCGGTGTTCTACGACGAGGCGCGGGCGACCGTGGCCAACGCGGGCGCCAGCGGCCAGGTCCGTCTGGCGCTCACCGACCCGGACTCCAACGAGGTGGTCCCGGCTGATGCCCCCCGGTTCGCCGGTGATTTCATGCTCACCAGCCAGGGTGACAAGGAGCAGATCTTCGTCGGCCAGCCCGAAGTGCGGCACCCGGCCCTCTCGGTGTTGCGGCTGAGCCAGTCGGTCGATGACACCGCGTGGGCCACCAGCCACGATGGGCGGCTGTACGCGACCGACAACGGCGCGGGCACGGTGGACGTCGTCAATGGGCCGTTCTCCCCCGGTTCGGTGTTCGAGGCGGTCACCCCGTGCGACGCCAACGGCGCCCCAGCCACGTGCCCAGGGCCGGGTTTCCCGGCCAACTACCTGGGCGCGCTGAACCCAGGGTCCGGGCACGTTAGCCGTGTGCCAGTGGGAGGTACGCCACTGCACCCGCAGGGCATGCTGTTCGTGCCAGCGGTCCGTTAGGCGATCCGCGCCAGAGTCAGGCCGGGTTCGCCGCCCCTGCCTCGCGGGCGATTAACCTGTCAGATAACGTTATCGAAATTTTATTCGTACATGCCTGAACTCGCTCGTGGATTGGATATTATGTTCGCATAGCTCGGTATCCAGCCCGTGACCGCTATCCAGGCCGGGAGGTGAGTGCCACGTCAGCTGGACCCGCAGGCCAAGAATCAGTCCCTGACCCGTCAGGCGCGCGCCCCGGAAACGCGGCCACGCCAGGCAGCGACGGCATGGGCATGTGCTGGGCCGGTGACATCGCGATGGAGGAAGTACTGGCGGCCGCTGACCGGCTGCGGCGCACTCGTGCGGGATACGACCTGCCAGCGTGGGGTGAGCCGGCGCGGCCAGCTAAATCCGCTCACGCCCGCTTAGCCACGTCCCGTCCTGCCGTAGACCAGCCGGCCCGGGGCCAGGATGGGCAGCAGCGTCCGAGCTCGTCCCAGCCGGCTCCCAGCAGGCCAGGCCCGAACCCTCGGCCCCAGGACCCAGCCGCTCTTGAGCAGCCCAACGAGGACCTGACGACGCAACACTCGCCAGACAAGGGCCGACTGGCCGGGGACCCTCTGGCCGGGGACCCGTGGCCGGGGACCCCGTGGCCGGGGACCCTCTGGCCGGGGACCCTCTGGCCGAAGATCCACTGGCCGAAGACGAGTTGCGTGCCGGCGAGGCAGACGCCGGGCCGCTGATGTCGAGCCCGGAGATCGCCGGTCACATGCGCATCGAGCCCGGTCCCGTCCTGGCCTCCTGGCTTGGTCAGGCGCGGCCGGACCAGCAAGACGAAGCGGCCCTGGTCAACAGCATCACCGGCTGGCGCAAGCTCACGTCGTGGGCCCAGGCACAGGAACTGGCGGCAGTCGCCGAGCTCGGACGCCGCCGCGGCGTCATGGATGATCCCGAGCGCGATCGTGACCCTGCCCGGGAGCTTTCCGCGGAGTTCGCATCCAATGAGGTCGCGCTCGCCCTGACCCTGACCCAATGCGCTGCCGAATGGTGGTTGAACCTGGCGGTCAGCATGTCTGGCCGTCTTCCCGCGACATGGTCGGCGCTGAGCGGGGGAGCGATCGACCTGGGCCGGGCGAGGCTCATCGATGTATGGACCACTCCGCTCGACGATGAACAGGCCAGGGCGGTGGAACGCAAGGTCCTGGCCCGGGCGGCACATCAGACCACCGGGCAGCTTCGCGCGTCCTTGCAGCGCGCCGTGATTTCCGTGGACCCGGCGGCTGCGGAGCGGCGGCGCACTCAGGCGGAAAAGAACGCCCGGGTAGAGCTGAGCGGCGAGGAGAGCGGCACAGCCGTGCTGGCCGGGCACTTCCTCCCGGCAGCACAAGCCTCGGCCGCATGGGCACGCATCAACGCTATGGCCGAGACGATGAAGGGTCACGGAGCGGGCGGCGGCATCGATTTGCTGCGCGCGCAAGTCTTCATCGGCCTGCTGCTGGGGACTCTTCCGCAGCCACCCGGCCAGGCGCCCCCTGGTAACCCAGACCCTCCGGGAACATCGCCAGACGGTGATGATCCCGGGCATGGTGGCGGCGGAAGCACCCCGCCCGGCGATGGGACAGGTCCCGCGCCGGGGAACGCGGCCGGGGATGGGACAGGTCCTGCGCCGGGGAACGCGGCCGGGGACCGCCGGGACCCCGAGCCCACAGCCGGGCACCGCCGGGACCCCGAGGACGGCACGAGCCGGCACCCTGACTTGGCAGAGGAGCAGCCGTGGAACTGGCCGCCGATCCCGGCGCCCAGCGACATGCCGTGGCCCGGCGGAGCCACTGGTACCGGCGGAGCCACTGGTAAGAGACGGTTCGGGCGTTCCGAACTCACGGTCTCCTGGCGGACGCTGGCTGGCTGGTGGGATGAGCCGGGTCAGCTCAGCCGGATGGGCGCGATCACGGCGGGAGTGGCGCGGGAGCTGGCGCGGGCTGCGGCGGCCGATCCAACCTGTGCGTGGCGGGTGGTCGTGACCGGCGCCGGCGGCCAGGTGATCGCGGTGACCCGGGTGCGCTGGCCAGCCCGCCGTTGGCCAGCCCGCCGTTGGCCGGGCGGCTGGCAGCGGACATCAGGCCATCCACCGGAGCCGGGTACTCCGCCCGGATCGGGTACCCAGCCACCGGGCGCAGGTGCCCGCCAGCCCGGACCCGGCGTCAACGAGCCTGGCGTGCTCGGGCGGATCACCCTGACCGTTCCAGTGACGCTCCTGCGCGCGCGGCTGCCCAGCGACCTGTCCGCGTCGGGCGAATCTCCTGATCTGATTTCTGCCCTGCAGTGGGTCCTGAGGGCTGCAGCCGCGGTGGTCCCCGAAGTTGGTTCCGCGGACGATGGCCACGCAGCCAGTGATCATGCGCCCAGCCACGACGGAGCCAGCGATCACGATCCTCCGTGTACGCACCCCAGCGCGGTCCCCGGATACCGGATCCCGGAGCGGATGCGGGACCTCATCGAGGTCCGTGATCAGGTCTGCGGGTTCCCGATCTGCCGCCGGCCAGCGTCGCGGTGCGATCTCGACCACACGGTCCCCTACGACCAGGGCGGTCTCACCTGCCCGTGCAATATCTCCGCGGGGTGCCGCCATGATCACCGGATGAAGGGCTCGACCGCGTGGCGCCTGCGGCAGCCCTGGCCAGGCACGCTGATCTGGACCGCGCCATCCGGGCTGTGCTGGACCGTCACGCCCGAACCCCACGTGGCCTGACCGTTCCTGGCCAGCTCCAGGCCGCCCACTGCCCGCAGACCGCCCTCTCGGAACTGGGAACGCCGAGCTTGGCAGGCGACAAAGCGGGCCCGACGATTGACACTCACCCGCCCCTGGCCGGGCACCACTGACCACTCTCACACCACCGGATACAGAGGGCAGCGAGTATCTGACGCAGTGATTACGGACCTGGCAGGTGCCCGGCGTATCGGCCACTGCGGGCGGTAGCCTGAACACAAAGCGACGTCCCCGCTCCGGCGGGCCAGCCGGACTGCATACCCGGCTGAGGAAGCGGGCCTGGGGACGACCAGATGGGAGATCAGCCGTGAGCCTGCCGGCGAGCCAGCAACGGGCCCTGGACCGGATCGACCGGATGCTGAGGGACTCTGATCCCCGCCTGGTCGCGCTGTTCTCCATCTTCACCAGGCTCACCTGGGAAGAGGAGATGCCCCGCATCGAAGAGATCCGGGCCAGGCTGGCCGGGTTCGGCGCCTGGATCTCCCGGCACACGGAGCCGGTCCGGCGGCGTATCCCCCGCCCGTCCGACCGGGTGAAAGCGATCGTGTTCTTTCCCGCGGCCCTCGCCGCAGTGGCCTGTGCGCTGCTGTTCGGGAGCAGCGGCCCGGCCGCGCATCGCTGCGCAGCCACGGTCCGGGCTCCCGCCAGCGAACTGATCGTCAAGGCCCGGCAGTGCCGGCTCACGCTGGTGCGGAATCCGGCCCCGATCTTCGCGCACTAGCCGACTTCGCTGGCCGGCTGGGGCACTGACCCGCTGCGCTATCCGACGCTGTAGCTATCCGACGCAGCGCTATCCGACGCTGTGCTATCCGACGCAGCGCTATCCGACGCTGTGCTATCCGACGCTGTGCTATCCGACGCAGCGCTATCCGACGCCGCGATTCCGCCTCAGCTGGTCACGGCCGACGAACGTGAACATCTGCTCCCCCGCCGGCAGTGGCGTGGGTGTCCCCGCGAGCGTATGCGCGCCGACCGCCCAGCGCGTCCCCGGCTCGGACACACCCAGCAGCCCGAAATCCTGCGCGGCAAACCATTCGCAGATCTGCGGGATCAGGTCGGGCTCACCCCGCCCACGGGTCCACACGACCGTGCCGCCGGCCGCGCACAGCCCCCTGCAGTACCGGATGGTCCGGGCCACGTCCTCGTCCGTGATGTTGCCGAACACGCCGCAGGCCAGCACGAGCCTGGCCGGGACGATTCCGGCGTAGGCATCGGTCTGCGCCGCGTCCCCGGTCACCACCTCGACCTGGGTCAGCCCGCCCTCCGCAGCGGACTGACGGGCGATCCGCGCGTTTTGAGGATCGAGCTCCACCAGGCGCGCGGTCACGTCGCGGCCGCGCGGATGCTCGCGCAGCACGCCGATCAGGTCGCGGCCCTGGCCCGCGCAGATGCTGACCGCCCGCAACGGCCCGGGCGGAGCCCCATCGAGCGCTTCCGCGATCCGGGCCTGGACGGCGATGAGCCGCTGGGCCAGCGGCGCGCCCGGGTCGTCGTACGCGTCATGCCAGGCGACCCAGTCCCGGGCAGCACTCACCCTGCCTCCGTCACCCAGACCATCCGGCGGCCCCGCTCCCCCGGTGACTCCGGCTGGTGCGGGTCGATCCGGTCGAGGCGGTAACCCAGCTTGCGCGGGATGGCCGCGCTGGCCTGGTTAGCCTCGTCACAATGGATCTCCACCCTGGTCACGCCGGGCAGGGCGAGGGCCTCCTCGGTCAGCAACCGCGCCGCTTCCGTGCCCAGCCCCCGGCCGGCGTACCGGGCGTCGATCCAGTAGCCGATCTCTGTCCCGCCCTCCCCCACGCGCTGGTGAAGGCCGATCTCCCCGATTACGGTCTGTTCGGGCGGCAGCAGGATCGAGTAGATGAAGTCGGTGCCGGTCTCCCACAGCTCGTCGGCCTCGGCCACGCGGATGAGCTGGGTCCTCGGCTCGGCGGCTTCCCGGGTGGCCCAGGCCATCCAGGGCTTCAGGTAGTCGAGGCTGGCGCCCACAGCCAGCGCGATGCCCTGGGCATGGTCCTCATGGACCCTGCGCAGCATCAGCCGGGGCGAGCGCACCTCCTCGGCGGGGGTCCGCGCCTCGTAATCCACTGATCGCTCAGTCGCCGGGGACATGCTTCATAGTAAGCAGCCCCCGGCGGGCTAGGCCGGGTTAGGGCCGGAGCCGTGACCGCGATCACTGCCCACCGGCAGCGGTCCCTCGATCAGGAACGGCTCCGGATCATCGCCGATGATCCCGCCGCCGTGACCCCAGGTCAGGTACCGCCAGGACAGATTGAGCATGGCTGAGAGGCGGTTGCGGTTGCCCAGCAGGGTGAGCAGGTGCAGAGCCAGCCACGCCAGCCAGGCGACTGTGCCCCGGATCCTGATCCGGTGCGGCAGCTCCACCACCGCGGACCGGCGCCCGATCGTGGCCATGATGCCCTTGTCGTGGTACTCGAACGGCAGGGCAGGCAGCCCCGCGGCGAGCCGCCGGATCTGCCGGGCGGCGTGCTGCCCGGACTGCAGCGCCGGCTGCGCTAGCTGTGGCAGGGGCCGGTCTTCGGCCAGCGCGATGTCGCCCAGCGCGAAGATCCGCTCCTGGCCGAGCACCCGCAGGTCGGGACCGGTCAGGATGCGGCCGCCGCGGCCCTGCGGCAGCTGCCATCCGGCTACCCCAGCGGGGGCAGACACCCCGGCAGCCCAGATGGTGACGTCGCTGGGCAGGTCCTCCCCGTCGGCCAGGATGACCCGGTCGCTGCGGACCTCCCGGATGGCGGTGTCCAGCCGGACCTCCACGCCGCGGTCCTCCAGCTGCCGGCGGGCGTACTCGCGCAGCCGCGGTTCGAAGGGCAGCAGCAGCGCGCCCGCCTGCTCGACCAGGCGGATGTGCACCGACGCCAGGTTCACCTCGGGAAACGCGGCATCCAGGGCGGTGCTGCGCAGCTCGGCCAGCGCGCCGGCCAGCTCGACCCCGGTGGCGCCGCCACCCACCACGGTGAAGTTCACGCTCTTGCCGGGACCGGCGATGTCCAGCCGTTCCAGCCGGGCCATGATGTGGTTGCGCAGCCCCACCGCGTCGCGGCGGGTGTACAGGCCGTGGCTGTGCTCGGCGGCCCCGGTCACCCCGTAGTAGGCCGCGGACACCCCGGTGGCCAGGATCAGGTAGTCGTAGTCGAAATGGCCGCCGTCCGCGAGCGTGACCCGGCGCCGGGCCGGGTCCACCCCGGTAACCTCGCCCAGCCGGAACCGGGCGCCATGCTTGCGGGTGAACGCCCGGGCCGGGTAGGACACGTCGCCCGGGTTCAGCCCGCCCGTGGCCACCTGGTAGAGCAGCGGCTGGAAGGTGCTGTACACGTTGCGGTCGATCAGCAGGACCTGGGCTCCGGCCCGGTCCAGTCCTTCCACCGCGGTCAGCCCGGCGAATCCGGCCCCCACCACGATGACCCGCGGAGCGTCACCGGCTGCCTGCCGGTGCGTGCGCCGCCACATTGCTGTCACCTCACGTCCTCGCATCAGCCTGCCGCTGCGGGCTGCTGCCCGCTGCACGGCCTTCCCCCCTTGGTACAACAGCGCGGGCACCCAGAACATGCCGCGGTGGCCACGGGAGCACTTCCCCCCGGATCCGTGCTGACCTGGGCAGGTTTCCGCAGGAAGGACAGGAATGGATCACGGCTGGGAATCAATGGCCGACGGCATGTTTATCTTCTGCTCAGCGGGCACGAATGGGGCGCCTGCGCTTCCCCCCGGAGCACAGGCGCCGGAGGTGATCATGACGAAGACGGCCCTTCGCCGTCGCCCGGCTGGCGCGGATGCTCAGCCCTTCCCCGGCCCGGCCGGGGTAGGCGCAGATCTGGCCCTGCCGCCGCCGTGGTCGCGTGCGGATTTGCTCAGCCGCGGCGACAGCGAGCTTCTCGAGCTCGTTAAATCCGAACCGATCGGGAGTGCCGTGCGCAGCGCGGCGTGCGAGATCCTGGTGTCCCGCTACGAGGCCCTGGTCCGCTCGTGCGTGCTGCGGTACCGCGACAGCCCCGAATCAGTCGAGGAACTGATGCAGGTCGGCTACGTCGGCCTGCTCAAGGCGATCAACAACTTCGACCCCGCGTTCGGCGGCGCCCTCGCCGCGTACGCGCAGCCGTGCATCAGCGGCGAGATCAAGCGGCATTTCCGCGACAAGAGGTGGCAGGTCCGGGTCAAGCGCTCGGCCCAGGAACTGCTGCTCGAGATGAGGAAGGCCACCGGCGACCTGGCGCAGGAACTGGGGCACGCCCCGGCCGATGCGGAGCTGGCCCGGCACCTGGGCGTCACCGACGAGGAACTGAACGAGGCCCGCCAGGCCGACATGTTCTTCCACACGTCCTCGCTGGACGCCCCGCTCGCCCAGGCCGACGGCCTGGCCCGGCTCGCGGACCTGATCGGGGCGGACGATCCCGATCTGGAACGGGCCGTGGACATGGACGCGGTCGGCGCGCACTGGAACGAGCTGCCGCCGCGCGAGCGGCGGATCCTGCTCATGCGGTTCTACGGGAACCTGACCCAGGCCGAGATCGGCGAGAGGCTCGGCATCTCCCAGATGCACGTATCCCGCCTCCAGGCGGCTGCCCTGCGCTACCTGCGGGAATGCCTCCTCGGCCCGGACACCGACGACGCCGCGCTGGCCGTGTCCAGCGGGGCATCGTTAACGGAAACAAGGAGACAGGCATGAAGACCGTCCCTGGCCTGGCGCTGATCGCGGTAGGCGCCATCCTCGCCTTCGCCGTCACCGGCCACCCGGGCTGGATCAACGTGCAGGCTGTCGGCTGGGTGCTGATGCTGGTCGGGCTGGCCGGGATATTCATGCCACGGCGCGGCTACGGCTGGCTGCGGCGCCAGGTGGTGCGCAGGCCCGTTCGCCGCAGGGTCGTGGCCAGCAACGTGGTGGACAGCAACGTGGTGGCCAGCAACGGCACCGCGCTGCCGCCGGGCGCGGTCGTGCTCACCCCGGAACAGGCGCAGGCGGTCCAGGCCGGCGCCCTCCTGGAGACCGAGCCCGAGGTCTTTCCCGGGCGGCAGCTGAGCAAGGCCGAGGTGGAGGAGCAATTGGCGGCGACCGCCCCGGCCGCTGCTACCTCAGAGACGATCGAGGAATACCTGGAGGAATAGTGGCTGGTGGCTGGCACGCTGGCCGGCCGGGCGCAGCACCGGCCAGCCAGCGGGCGCCGGCTCCCCCTCCCGGCCACTCCCTGCGGGTAGAACCGGGCCGCCGGGCCAGTGCGTGGCTTCACTGGTCCGGCGGCCCGGTCACGCGCAGCACCAGCATGGTCATGTCGTCACGCAGCTCGTTACGGCAGAACTCCACCACCAGCGATTGCAGCCCGGCCACGATGTCGCGCGGCGGCTGGCCGGCCAGCGCGGCCAGCTCGTCGGTGAGCCGGTCCTCGAAGTAGGTCAGCTCGGGGCTGCGTGCCTCGGTCACCCCGTCGGTGAAGAAGAACAGCACATCCCCCGGGTCCAGGTCGATCTCCTCCCGGCCGGCCTCCACCGTGGGGAACAGGCCCAGCGGCAGGCCGCCGGGGGTCATGATCGTGGTCCGGCCATCCGGGCGGACCAGCACCGGGCCGGGGTGACCGGCGCTGCCCAGCACCACGTGCAGCCGCCCGTCCCGCCAGCGCAGGTGAGCGTTCTTCGCGGTCACGAACCGGTCGCCGAACTCCTCGGCCAGCATCACCTCGTTCGCCTTCACCAGGACCTCGGCCGGATCGGCGGACCAGTGTGCGAGGACCCGGATGGCGTGCCGGGCCGCCGCGGTCACCGCCGCGGCCTCCTCACCCTTTCCGCAGACGTCGCCGATCGCCACCCCCCACCCGCCCGGGGTCCGGTAAATGTCGTAGAAGTCGCCGCCCACCTCGAGGCCCTCGGTGGCCGCGACGTAGGCCGCCGCGATCTCCACCCCGGGAATCTGCGGCAGCTCGCGCGGCAGGAGGCTGGACTGGAGCGCGTCCGCGATCTCGGTGTGACGCCGGAACATCCGGTCCACCCTGATGGCCAGGGCCAGCTGCTCCCCGAGTTCCTCGACCACGCCGAGGTCGGCCATCTCGAAATGACCCTCGCTCGCGTTGCGGGCCAGGGTCAGCGTGCCGTAGCTGTGCTCCCCGTCGGACAGCGGCACGCAGAGCACGGACGTCGCGTCCAGCATCATCATGACCGGCACGCCCTGCGGCCCGGCGCCCAGGATGCCGGCGTCCTCCGCATGCGCGATCAGCAGCGAGCTGCCCGACTCGTGCACCTGGCGGGGGGCCGTGCCCGGCGCCGGATCCACGGCGGCGACATCATGAGCCAGGTCCGAGGGCTGGCTCTCGGGTCCCATGACGAACTGCCGGCGCAGCCGCTGCCGCCGGTCCACATCCACGATCACCCATGCGGCGAGCTCGCTGGCCAGCAGCCGGGCGCAGCGCTGCAAGGTCACCGACTCGCTGTAGGTGGCGTTCTCCAGGAACAGCCTGGTCGCGGACGTGACCAGGTCGTAGCGGTGGATCATGGCCTCCATGAGGCGGCCCGGGCTGTCGCCGGACGCCGGAACCGGATCGGGCGCCTGGTCCCGGCCCGCTTCCCCGCCGGGCACGCTGGCCACCACCACGAGCAGGTCGCCGTCCCCGCGCGGCCTGGCCAGGCCGGCGGTCAGCTCTGCGGCGGCCGGTCCCTCCGGATGGAGCAGGCGGCACTGGATCCGCCGGGTCCGGCCGGTCCGCGCGACCGCGGCGAGCTGGCTTTGCACCGCGGCCCGGGAGGGCAGGTCCACGAACGCGGTGAAGAGCTTCCCGGCCGCATACCCGGACCCGGACCCGAGCAGCGCGCCGGCCCTGTCGTTGACTCGCTGCACGGTGGCGTCCGGGCTGAGCAGGAACATCGGCACGGGCGCGTCCTGGAACACGGCGCGCAGCAGCCGCCGCTCCGCGACCAGCGCCTCCGGGCCCGGGGCGGCGGCCTGAGCCGGACCGGAGACGGGTCCGGCCCGCATCGCGCCGAGCACGTCCACGGCGGCGTCCAGCTCCGCGAACGCGGCCTCGAGCACAGCCCCGGCATCCGCCCCGGGCATGGCTGCGGCCTGCCGGAGCCCGGCGAAGCGCTCCTTGAGCGCGGCCACCTCGAGTTCCAGTTCCGGCGGGCCGGAGGGTTGCGGCATCGAAGTCCAATCGCGGCTCGTGACGACAGACGATGGTGAGGGTGTCGCGGAGGTTAGGTCGCGACGGCGGGGGTATCGGACGGCTGACGGTCCACGCTAACCCGGGATCGCGGTAGCCAGATCCAGCCGGGTGCGCTGACCGTCACCGCATTGCCGCTGAGACGCTCCGCAGCGGGGTTACCGGCCTGCCCTCTTGGCAGCAGACCGTTTCGGGGCTATATTGCAGGCAGTGTCTACGACGCAGGCACGCCCCCACGCCGTCTGGCGTGGCTGGAGAGGCGTGCTTGCCATGGAATTTTTTCCCCGGCTCAGCCTGGACTTTCGTAGCCTGCACCCTTAACTGCCTCTCCGGCGACCCGTGGCGTACCTGCGTGGGCGACCCCTTAACGAGGAGGCAGCTCCCCATGAAGATTGCCCTGGTGACATTGCAAGGGAACCCGTTCGGCCAGACCCCTGAGGCCGGACCGGACAGGCAGGACCGGCGGCTGGCGTCCCTGGTGTCGGCGCTGGCCGAACAGGATCACGACGTCACCGTCTACGCGCGCCGTGACTGCGAGGCCGCGCCGGAGAAGTCCGAGCCCGCCCCCGGCGTCACGGTCGAGCATGTGCCCGCCGGCCCCGCCAGGCAGCTCGCCTCGGACAGCCTGGCCCCGCACGCCGCTGAGTTCGGCCAGTACCTCGCGCGGCACTGGCAGGACAGCGCGCCCGACGTGGCGCACGCCTATTTCTGGACCAGTGGGCTCGCGGCGCTGGCCGGCGCCCGCGACCTGGGTGTCCCTGTGGTGCAGACCTTCCTGTCGCTGCAGGCCGGGGACCCCTCCCCGGTCCCGCCTGCCCCGCCCGCCCGGGCCCGCGGACGCGCCTGCAGCGGCGCGGCCCGGCTCCGCCTTGAGCCGGTCATTGCCCGCAGCGTCCGCGCCGTGCTGGCCAGTTCCTCCAGTGAGATGTCCACACTGGCCAAGCTGGGCGTGCGGCGGGACTCGGTCCGCCTGATTCCCCGCGGCGTTGACACCGGGACGTTTTCCCCCGACGGCCCGGTGGCCCAGCGGGGCAGCCGGCCCCGGCTGCTGTGCGTGGCCCCTCTTGCTCCCAACCAGGGCGTGGACGTCGCGGTCCGCGCGCTGGCCGACATCCCGGAGGCCGAGCTCGTCATCGCGGGCGGCCAGGAGCACGGCAAGCTTCGCGGGGACAAGGCGTACCGGGCGCTGCTGCGGCTGGCCAGCGACCTGAACGTGCGCGACCGGGTCATCTTCCACGGCGGCGTCAGCGACGCCGAGCTGCCCGCGCTGCTGCGCTCCGCGGACCTGCTGGTGGACGCCCCGACCGGCGAGCCGTTCGCAACCGTCGCGCTGGAGGCCATGGCCTGCGGCACCCCGGTCGTGGCCTCGGCGATCGGCAGTCACCTGGACACCATCATCGACGGCACCACCGGGCTGCTGGTCCCGCCGGGCCGCCCCGGGCTGATCGCGCAGCGGATCCGCGCCCTGCTGGCCAGCCCCATGCTGCTGGAAGGCTTCGGCATCGCCGCCGTGGACCGCGCCCGGGCACGGTACTCCTGGGACCGTATCGGCCAGGAGACCCTGGCCATCTACGAGCGGTCCGCGGCCTAGACTCACGCGGCTTGCCGCTCACCGCCGCACTCCCCCCCGGCGGCGGTGGGCGGCACCCCGCTCACCGCCGCACCCCCCTGGCGGCGGTGGGCAGCACCTGGCTCACCGCCGCACCCCCCTGGCGGTGGGCAGGTCACGGAGGCCGGGACGGGCTCAGCCCGCCCCGGCCTCCGGTGCGTTCTCCCCATGGGAGGCGATGACCTGCTGGGCCACCTCGGTCATCGTGAGGTGCTGGGCTGCGGACATGGCCCGCATCTGCTGCCAGGCCTCCTCCGCGGTGCAGCCCCGGGCGTTCATCAGGACTCCGCGGGCCTGATCGAGCACCGGCCCGGACTCGACGGAATCACGCAGCCGCAGCACCGTCCGCTGCACGCCGTCGTATGCGACCGCGTTGCCCATGACCGCTCCCCCGAACGCCACCAGCAACTCGGCGAGCGGCAGCTGATCCGGATCCAGCGACCGCGGCCGGGCACCGAACATCGTCAGGGTCAGGGCCCGTTCCCCCGACCGCTGGGCCAGCGTGACACAGCACCGCACGCCACGGGCGAGCGCCGCGGCCGCGAACCCCGGCCAGCGCTCCTCCTCCAGGGTGTCCGGGCAGCTGACCGTGCCCGGGCCGGCCAGGGCGTCCAGCCAGGGCGCCGAGCCGGCCGCCAGCTGCAGCTCGAACAGCTCGGCGAGGTCGGGATGGCTGGCCGCGCGGACCACCGGCTCGGTCTCGTGCCAGACGGCCGAGGTAGCGCCCGAGCAGCCTGGGACCTGCCGCGACACCAGCCCGACCAGCTGGTTCAGCGACCGGGAGGCGGACCCGCCGGTCATGCTGAGCAGCTCCCGGGCCCGGTGGGCCAGGTCCTCTGTCGCCACGCCGCCTCCTGTCCTGCTGTCTACCCCAGGGCCATGCCATGCGGCGAGCGTGAGACAGCCTAACTATTGCAGGATGGCACACTACTCATAATTAGCCACGTCCTGGAGGGACAACCCGGAGGTTGAGACCGGTAATTCACCAGTTAAGGGCGACCAGCTCCGGGCGGTCGCAGATGGGGCCGGGAGCGCCGGGCGCCGCCGTCCCGGCCTGGCCGCAGACCGCCAGCAGGATCGCGCCCGATCTCGGGCCGGTGCTGCCGCCGATACCGGACAGGTCCACGAAATAGTGCGGCCACGGCAGGTCGGAGTTGGTCCACAGCACCCGGCCGACGGCCACGTCGTAGCCCCACGCGTCTCCCTGGGCCCCCTGGTCGAGGCCGAGCACCACACCATCCCGGACAGCATAGAAGCCGGACGTCCCGGTGGTCGATCCGCCGGATACGCGGGCATGGGTCCGGCCGGTCTTCGGGTCCACGCCCGTCAGGCTGCTCCCGGCGGTGAGGTAGAGCAGCCCGCCGGGAGTGTCTGCGTTCGCCGGCACCGCGCCCACACGCCGCCATAGCCTGCGTCCCGTCGTGGCGCCGTAGGCGACGGTGCCCCGGGCATCGGTGAACACCGCCACCCCGTCGAACACGCGGCTCAGCACCCCGTGGAAGGACCGGCGCGGCGGGTGGATCAGCCGCTGTGCGCCGGAGCGCAGGGAGATCCTGCGCAGCGCCCGGACCGGGCCGCTGCTGAGATAACCGCCCGCCGAGACCGTCAGGTAGAGCTCGTTGCCGCTGACCTTCCAGGCCTGGGCCGCCCGCCCGGTCCGGCGGCTCCACAAAACGGCGCCGGTCCGGTTGCTGTAGCTGGTCACCGCGGTGTTGCCGACGATGACGGTGCGGGCAGGATTGGCCGCGACGGCGCCGCCGAACGCGGCGGCCGGGTAGGTCCGCAGCAGCCGCCCGGTGCGGTTGTCCAGGACCACCTCGTGCCGCGTGACGGCGGAGCCGGGCCGCCGTCCCGGCACGTCAACCCCGGCGGTGACCACGCCCGGCCAGACCCGGACCGACACGATCCGTGATCCGGCCCGGAATCCGGCCAGTGCGCTCTCCCAGGCTGGCGCGCCCGAACGCGACTGATACGCGAACACCGTGGTGCCAAGGCCGATCGCGGCGACCCGGGCACCCATGGCCGCGTACGCGTCGCCCTGCGCCGGCGTGGTGCCGGCCAGCCCGGGCTGGGCCACCCAGCTGCCGGGCAGCGGGCGGGTCCACCGCACCATGCCCGCGGACTCGCAGGCCTTGCTGGTGCAGGGCCGGGCCGCGGATGCCTGGCCGGGCACGACCGCCATCGCCACGAGGATTGCGAGGAACGAGCCGCGGCGCAGCCAGCCGGGCGGCCCGCCGCGCAGCCGCCCCGGCGGCCCGCCGCGCAGCCGCCCCGGCGGCCCGCCGCGCAGCCAGCCGGGCGACCCGCGGCGCAGCCGTGTCAGCGAGCCGGGCATCACGTCAATGTCTCCGTTCGGGCCAGTAAGGTTCTGGCGGGGGTGCCGCTTAAGCCGGGGCAGCAGGAGTCCATACACGAAGGTAGGGAGATCATGGCCGATCGCGCACCGCTTCCGTACGACTTCCTTCCGCCCGTGCCGGCCTTCACCGTCCTCAGCGACGAAGTCGCCGACGGCAAGCAGATGAGCAACGCGCAGGTCTATAACGATTTCGGCATGTCCGGCGAGAACATCTCGCCCGGCCTGCGCTGGTCCGGCTTTCCCGCCGGAACCCGGAGCTTCGCGGTCACCTGCTACGACCCGGACGCCCCGACCGGGTCGGGGTTCTGGCACTGGCTGGTGGTCGGCATCCCGGCCTCGGTGACCGAACTGCCGGCCGGTGCGGGCGCGGCGGGCGGCGCCGGCCTGCCCGCGGGCGCCTACTCGGTCCGCAATGACTACGGCACCAAGGACTTCGGCGGGGCGGCGGCGCCCGCCGGCGACCCGCCGCACCGTTACGTGTTCGCGGTGCACGCCCTGGACACCGTCAGTCTGGACATGAACTCGGATGTGTCGCCCGCGGTGACCGGCTTCAACCTGCGCTACCACACGATCGCCCGCGGGCTGCTGGTCCCGGTGTATGGGCACTGACCACGAAAAGTTCGTTGCGGGCCTTGAATAAAGGCAGCTTGCGCCCGGGTGGCGGGCTGGCGCCCGCCCGGGCGGGCGCTGGGCGGCGGGGCGGATGACCCGCTCCCCGTTCGACCCGGTCGCGGCCGATTACGACGCGGGGCGCCCGTCCTACCCGGATGGCGTGTTCGCCGCGATCGAGCGGGCCGCGCGCCAGCTTCCCGGTGCGGTGGTGCTGGACGTGGGCGCAGGCACGGGCATCGCCACCCGCCAGCTGGCCGCCCGCGGGGCCCGGACGGTCGCGATCGACTTCGGCGAGCTGATGCTGCGCCGGGCGCAGGCCCGCGGCCCCGGCCTGGCCTGCCTCCAGGCGGACGGGAACCGGCTGCCGATCCGGTCCGGTTCCGTCGACCTCACCTGCTTCGCGCAGTCCTGGCACTGGTTCGACCAGCGTCTGGCCAGCCAGGAGGTGGCCCGGGTGCTGCGGCCGGGCGGGTGCTGGGTCGCCTGGTGGAGCCATGCCTGGGCGGACGGGGAGGCCTGGTTCGACACCTACCAGGACGTGATGGAGGGGGCCTGCCCGGGCTACCGCCGCTACCACCGGGACCCGGACTGGAGTGAGGAGGGCATCGCCAGCACCGGCCTGTTCGAGCCCGGCATGCGGATCGTGGTGCCATGGACGCGGCAGGTGAACGCGGTCACCTGGATGGCGGAGGAACGCAGCAAGTCCTACATCGCCCAGCTCGCCGCGCCGACCCGGGCCCGGCTGCTGGGCCGGATCGAGGGGCTGCTCGGCGCGCACTTCCCGGGGATGCCCATGACCGTGCCGTACCGGACCCGGATGTGGCTGGCCCGCAGGCGGTGACCTCAGCCCGCGTCTTCGATGGCCGCGTAATCGCCGAGGAAATCCGCCAGCGCCGCATGCCGGTCCAGCAGCCCGGGCAGGGCCGGCCCGCCCCGGCCGCGCCGGGCCTAGCTCGTCCGGGCCTAGCTCGTCCGGGCCTAGCTCGTCCGGGTCGAGCTCGAGCAGGTCGACCCGGATGTCCGCGACCACCTGCGACATCCCGGCCACCAGCGCCCGCGGGTCCGCGGTGCCCTCCAGGTCACGGTCGGCCCGGTCCAGGATCTCCGCCCGGACCAGGAAGTCAGCCACCTGCTGGGAGCAGCCCAGGCCCGCTTCGAGCAGGTCGGCCCAGCCCCGGCAGAGCGTCCGCCGCCCCCGGCCGGTCCGGTAGGCGGCGTACAGCGCGTCCCACTGGCGGCGGATGAACTCGTCCCAGCCGAGGTCGGTGAGCTCACCCTGATCGTGGTCGTACACGGCTTCACTGTAGGCCTCACAAGGTGGCGACGCGCTCACCGCAGCGGGCCGCGTCGTATCCGGGCAGGCTGCCCAGCTGCGCGGCGAGCCAGGGCGACGAGAGCACGCGCAGCAGCGCATCGGCCTCCCTCGAGCCGAGCCGGGGCGCCGGGATGACGAGATCGAAGCGTTCCTCGGCCAGCGGCACGAAGCCCAGCCCGTAGGCCAGTGCGGCCGGCTCGCTGGCTACCCCGGCATCGGCCAGGCCCGCCGCCGTGGCCGACGCCACCTGCAGGTGCCCGGTGGCGCAGGTGCCGTAGCCGGGCAGCTCGGCGGGCTGCACCCCGGCCCGGGCCAGCTCCCGGTCCAGGACCCGGCGCGCCTCCGCCCCTTCCTCCCGGTTCACCAGGCGCAGCCTGCGCTCGGCCAGGTCAGCGACCCCGCGGACGCTGCCGGCCAGGTCTGGCCGGAGCACCAGGCCCTCCCGCCAGGACGCGAACCCGACCACCTCCGCGCCCCCCGCGGCCAGGTGCCCCGCAGCCAGCTGCTCGCGGGTGTTGTACTGGCCGGAATGACCCAGCAGGTGCACGCCCGCCGCGTGGACCAGCCCGGCCGCGGCCAGCCGCAGGGCCTCGGCGCTGCTGCACGGCCACCAGCTGAACGCGACGGGGGGGTCGAGCAGCGCCAGCGGCGTCTCCAGCAGCGGCAGCGCCGGATCGCAGCCGGCCACCACCAGCGTCGGCCGCGGCGGGCCCAGCGGCCGCACCGGGGTGGCCGGGGCCGGCCCGGACGGCATCGCGACGAGCCCGCCCGCCGGCAGGAACCCGGCCCGGATCGCGGAGTCCGCCGCCAGCGGCAGGGCCACGAACGAGTCCCCCACCTGGGCCAGGGTGACCCGGGCCCCTTCCTCGCCGAGCGGCGCCACCGGCCGGGCCCCGACCACGGGCGCGGGGACACCGGGCCCGAACAGCTCCTCGACGGTCACGCCCAGCGCGCTGGCCAGCGCCAGGGCCACCCGCAGGGACGGGTCGGAGTGGCCGGCCTCGACGGCCGACACCGCCTGCCGGGATACCCCGGCCATCCCGGCCAGCTGCTGCTGGGAGTAGCCACGGGCCTGGCGCAGCATGCGCAGCCTGGTCCCCCCCGGCTGCGGCCCGGCCGGCCCGGGCCCGGCCGCGGCCAGCCCGGTCACGTGGGCACCTCCTCGGGGCGGCTGACCCGGGTCCCGTCCGGGCCGAAACAGGGCGGGTCCAGCACCGTGAACGCGAAGTCCTGCCCGGCGGGGGGCTGCTCCTGCAGCCGGACCGCCACCAGCGCGCCGGCCGTCTCGACGCTGGCCTCCCAGCCGGCCCCGGACGGCCGGCAGGACCGCACCGGGCCGGCCAGCACCAGGCCGCGTCCGGCCCGCCGGCCCGTCACCACCCGGTCCGGGTGCACGCCGGCGACCGTCCCCGGGGGAACACCCTCCGGCAGGGGGACGAACGAGCGGTAGCCCACCAGCTCGGCCACCCGGCGCGCCGTGGGGGCCGTCACCACCTCGGCCGGCGGCCCGAGCTGCAGGATCCGCCCGTGGTCCAGGACCGCCATCCGGTCCGCGAAAGCCTGGGCGGCGTCGAGCTCGTGGGCCACCAGCACGGACGGCACCCGCCGGGCGGCGACCAGGTCCCGCACCAGGTCGGTCAGGTCACGGCGCAGGCCCGCGTCCAGCCCGGTGTAGGGCTCGTCGAGGAGCAGGGCGTCACAGCGGCTGGCCAGCAGCCGCCCGAGCGCCACCCGGTGGGCCTGCCCGCCGGACAGCCGGGCCGGCCGGTCTTCCAGCATCCCGGCGAGCCCCAGCTGGCCGGCGATCCTGGTGATCTCCTCCCGGCCGGTTCCCGGCGCGGGGGCATAGGCCAGATTCTGGCGCACCGACAGGTGCGGGAACAGCGCCGGGTCCTGGCGCAGCAGCCCGACCCGGCGCTGCCAGGGCGGCACCTGACGGCGCGGCCGGGCGGTCCGGGTCAGCACCCGGCCGTCCAGCACCACGGTGCCGCGGGCCGGCTCCAAGAGCCCGGCGATAGCCTCGAGGATCGTGGTCTTGCCGGCACCCGACGGGCCGAACAGGGCGAGCCGCTCCCCCGCCCCCACGCTGAACGCCGCGGACAGCCGGAACTCACGCCGGTCAACCTCGACGTCGGCCTCGAGCACGCGCGCTCCAGATGTAGGCGGCCAGCGGCAGCGGCAGGGCGACCACCAGCAGGACCAGGGCGAACGGGAGGGCTGTGGGCAGTCCCGTCTCCTGCAGCGTCGTCCAGATCTGCAACGGTATCCCGAAGGGGTGGTACGCGATGATCACCACGGCGCCGAACGCGCCCATGGCCCTCGCCCAGGCCACGGCCAGCGCCATGGCCAGGCCAGGCGCGGCGAGCGGCAGCGTGACCCGGCGGGCCACCCGGGACGGCCGGTCGCCGAGCAGCGCGGCCTGCTCCTCGATGGCCGGCTCGACGGCGGCGAACGCGGCCTGGGCGCCCAGCACGTAGTACGGGGCGGACTCGTACACCTCCGCGATGACCAGGGCCAGGAACGTGTTGGTCGCGGACAGGTGGACGCGGCCGAGCAGCTCGCCGATCGGCGTGTACGGGCCGACCATGAAGATCAGCAGCAGGCCGATGACCAGGGGCGGCAGCAGCAGGCTGCACAGCACCCCGGCCTCCCAGAACCGGGGGAACGGCAGCGTCCCGCGGGCCAGCTTCCAGGCCAGCGGGGTCCCCAGGACCAGCAGGACGGCCAGCGTGATCGCGCCGGACTCGACCGAGACGGCCAGCGGGTCAAGGGCGCCCGGGACGGCCAGCGCGCTGGTGACCTGGTGCCAGGACAGGTGGGCCAGCAGGGTGATCACGGGGCCCATCAGGGCGACCCAGATGACCGCCGCGCCGGCCAGCGAGGCCACCCCGCTGGCCGAGCGCGCGGTCCGGCGCAGGGCCGACCCGGCGAGGGCCGGCGGGCTAGCCGCCCAGCTCACTCTTCACGGCCGAGGGAACCGCGCTGGCGTCACCGGTGACCGCCGGGGTGATCAGCGTGAACCCTCCCTGCTTGTACTGGGCCAGGCCCGCCGGGGACAGCGTGTACTTGACGAACGCCGTGCCGGCCGGGGTGGGCTTGCCGATGATGGTGATGTCGATCACCTGCGGCGAGCCTGACTTGGTCGTCTTCGGCATGCCGGGCGGCTTGATGGTCACCGTCGCCTTGGCGTACTGGTCCGCCAGGGCGGCGTCGCCCAGGTTGATGGCCGAGGGCAGCTTGATGTAGGGCAGGTGCAGCTCGACCGCCTGGGTGATGAACGCGCTGGACGCGTCGAGCTGGCCGGACTGGAGCGTCGCGTCCAGCGAGGACTCGGCGTAGATCTGCGGCGAGTTGGCCGTGCCGGTAGTCCGAGGTGCCGAGGATCTTGCTGACCGTGTCCGCCGGCAGGTGGTAGTACATCTGGGCCAGTTCCAGCATGTAGATGAAGTCCCGGCCCTGCGGGTCGATGTTCGGGTCGGTCCGGCCGAGCTTGAAGCCGGGGGTCTGCATCAGCGTGAACAGGCCCTTCAGCGGCTTCGAGCCGTCCGCGTAGGCCTTGAAGTCGCTGGCGTACTTGCTCTTGGGGTTGTAGGCCACCACCATCTGGGTCCCCGCGTAGGGGATGTACCACTTGGTGAACTTGGGCTGCAGCGGCGTGATGTTGTCGCCGCCGACCGCCTCGAACACGTTCGGGCTGATCTCCTTGCTGGCGATGTCGGCCTCCAGCGCGCCGGAGGAATCGCCGCGGCCCGTGTACTTGTACCCCGTGGCCTTGGTGAAGGCCGGGCCGGCCACCTTCTCGTTGAGGAACTCCAGCGACGAGGCGTAGGCCACGCTCGCGGTGCCCTTGGCGGTGGCGCTCGGGGGAGGCGGAACTCCCCGGGGAACCCGAGGGGGAACTGCTGCATCCCGCGGCCACCAGGCCGGCGCAGACGACGGTCAGCACCGGGAGCCGCCAGGGCCGCCTGCCCCGGCACCCGCCACCCGGCCGGGCCTGCGAATCCATGTTCGTGCGCGCCTTCCGGCGCGGGATAGCCACCATGCACCCGAAAATAGCTACCCGTGATTGCGCGGCGCAAGAAGATCTAACATCAAGATCCCGCAACGAAGACCGCCCGGACGCTGAAGCCCGCCCGGCCGCGGGCCGCGGACCGCACGGCGCCGGGCAGGGTCACGGGCCGGGCGCCTGGGCCGCGGTGCGGTGCGCGCAGGGCCGGGCAGGGCTGGGCTGGACGGCACGGCGCGGCAGGCCGGGGCGGGGCTGGGCGGCACGGCGCGGCAGGCCGGGGCGGGGCTGGGCGGCACGGCGCGGCAGGCCGGGGCGGGGCTGGGCGGCACGGCGCGGCAGGACGGGACCCCCGATTCGGGGACTAGCCCCATTCGCCTGGGACTGTCACTGTGGAACCGTAAATGAAGGCCATCCATCCCGGCTGCATCAGCCGTAACAGAATCGGGTATCAGGTCAAACGTGGCATAACTGACTGTTCAGGCAATTACGAGGCCTCCCCGGGCCTGACCAGGCGAGAGGCATCGCGCATGACGCGACGCTGACCGCGGGCGGGCAATCCTGGTAATAGGGAAAATGGAATCTGAGGTACGTGCGGTCCAGCTCCCTGAGGAACCAAACCGGTTCATCGGGCGGGAACGCGAACTCGGCTACCTGCGTGACGCACTTCGCGGGACCCGGGCCCTGACCCTGTGCGGCGCGGGCGGCATCGGGAAGACCCGGCTGGCGCTGCGGCTGCTGGCCACCGCGGCCGGGGACTTCGCGGACGGCGTCTACGTCGTCGAACTGGGCGACCTGTGGGAGCCGGAGCTGATCGCGTCCCGGATGGCCTCTCTCATCGGCGTCGATGCCGAGGCGGGCCGCCCGCTGCCGGATACGCTGGCCGACGCGCTGGGGACGCGGCAGGCACTGATCATGCTCGACAACTGCGAGCATCTGGTTGACGCCTGCGCCGCCCTCTGCCAGCGTCTCCTGGATTGCCTGCCCGGACCTGCGGATCGTGGCCACCAGCCAGGAGCCGCTGCGGATCCCGCAGGAATCGGTGCGGCAGGTCACGCCGCTGGCCGTGCCGCCGCCGGACGCGCCGCGGGATGCCGCGGCGCTGGCCCGCTTCGAGGCGGTCCAGCTGTTCGCGGACCGGGCGGCGGCGGCCCGGCCCGGCTTCGCGATCAGCGAGCGGAACGCGATGGCGGTGGCGGCTATCTGCCGGGCCCTGGACGGCGTCCCGCTGGCCATCGAGCTGGCCGCGGCCCGGGTGACGGTGCTGTCCGCCGAGCAGATCGCCGCCCGGCTCGGGGACCGTTTCACGCTGCTCGGGCCCGGTGACCGGACCGCCCCGCCGAGGCAGCGGACTCTCCGGGCCACCATCGAGTGGAGCCATGACCTTCTCTCGCCCGCCGAGCAGACCCTGCTGCACCGCCTGTCCGTGTTCTCCGGGTGGTCCCTGGAGATGGCCGAGCAGGTCTGCGCGGACACCACGGCGTCTGCTGAGGACGCCGTGCCCGTGCAGGACGTGGTCGCCCTCCTGGCGGCGCTGGTGGACAAGTCGCTGGTCGTGCTGGAGCCAGAGGTGCTGGGGCAAGCGCGCTACCGGATGCTGGACAGCATCCGGGCGTACGCCGCGCAGCGCCTCGCCGAGGACGGCGAGTCCGCGCCGACCCAGCTGCGGCTGCGCGACTACGTGCTGGCCGTGTGCGAGCGCAACGAGGCGGTCGGGATGGCCACGATCCCGTCCGGCTGGCCGGCGGTGGTGGCCGTGTTCCGCCGCTATGACGTGGACGCCGGCAACCTGCGCCAGGTCCTCAGCAGGTGCCTGGCCAGCGGCGACGCGGAGCCGGGACTGCGCATCTGCGCCGCGGTCCGGCCGTCGTGGATCGTCCGCGGCTCGTTCGATGAGGGCGAGAGCTGGTTCGCCCGCTTCCTCGGCCTCGGCCGCCAGGGGGTGCCGGACCCCGTCGTGGGCACCGCGCTCATCGGGCGGGCCCAGCTCGGCCTGCCCAACGACCCCGCCCGGGCCCGGGAGTGGGCCCGGGCCGGGCTGGAGCTGTGCCAGGCCGCGGGCCTGGTCATCTGGGCTGCCACGGCGCAGAACGTGCTGGCCGAGACCGCCCTGCAGACCGGCGAGCTGGCCGAGTCCGCCCAGTGGGCGGCCAGGGCCCTGGCCACAGCCCGGGAGGCGGGTAACGCCTGGAATGAGGGGTACGCGCTCGGGACCCAGGCCGCCCTGGCCGCGGCCGAGGGGCGGCTGCGCCAGGCCCAGCTGCTCGGCGAGGCCGCGCTCGAGGTGATGAGCGGCATCGATCAGCGCTGGGGCGTGGCCAGGACGCTGCTCGGACTCGGCGCGCTGGCCCGGCTGCGCCGCGATCCGGCCGGGGCCATGGACTGCTACCAGGCGGCGCTGCCGATCTTCCGCGAGGTCGACTCACGGCCCGATATCGCCCGCTGCCTGGCCGGGATCGGCCGGGTCGCCCTGGATCAGGGGCAGCTCACCCTGGCCCGGTCGCACCTGGCCGAGAGCCTGCGGCTGAGCCGGATGACCGGCGCGCGGATCGGCGTGGCCCGCGGCCTCGAGGCGTTCGCGGCGCTGTGTGCCGGGGAAGGGCAGGATCGCCTCGCGGTCCTGCTGATGGCGGCCGCTGCCGCGCTCCGCGAGGCGGCCGGCCTGCCCCCGCCGGCCTCCGGCCGGACCCGGCAGTACCTGGACGCGGCCCGCGGACTGGGCCCGCAGGCCCTCTCCGAGCTGTGGGAGCGGGGCCGGGGCCTGACCCCGGACGCTGCCGTGTCCATGGCGCTGGAGTCCGGCCCGGAGCCTGACGGCAGGCCGGGCACAGGTGCACCCGGGACGGGTGAACCCGCGGCCGTGCCGCCGGTGAACCCGCAGGTCTCGCTCACCCCGCGCGAGCGCGAGATCACCGCGCTTATCGCGGGCGGTTACAGCAATAAGGGCATCGCGGACGAGCTCGTTATCAGTCCGGCTACCGCGGCACGGCACGTTGCGAATATCCTGTCCAAGCTGGGCTTTACCTCGCGGGCCCAGATTGCTGCCTGGGCTGCGGGGAACGGGTCAATCCAGCCGTCTGCGGCCCACGAACAGGGCAGCCTCACCCCCTGATGCCGCCTACGATGGACCCTGGCCGGGCCACCATTGGCACCATTCATAGGACGGGTAATGGGCAAGGCGAGCAGGAGCAAGCGGGACAGCGCCCGCGAGAGGATCGCCGCACAGCGGGCGGCCCAGCGCCGTGCGGAGCGGCGTAACCGGATGCTGTGGACCGGAGGCAGCATCCTCGGCGTCGTGGTTATCGTGGTCGCCTTCGTGATCTACAAGACCACCCAGAGCCCGGCCTCCACCGGGTCAGGCTCGACCTCCGCGACGGGCACTGCCCTCCCGGCCAGCGTGATCCGGGACATCACCACCGTCCCGGCTGCCACGCTCACCTCGGTGGGCACCGGCACGGCCGACACCAAGAGCGTGACCGCCGTGTCCTCGGCCAAGGCGCTGACCTCAGGCGGCAAGCCCGAGGTGCTCTACATCGGCGCCCAGTACTGCCCCTACTGCGCCGCGGAACGGTGGGCCATGGCCGTGGCGCTCAGCAGGTTCGGCACCTTCCACGGCCTCACCGGCCTGCACTCGGCCGGCGGCCAGGAGGTGTACCCCCACACCCCCACGCTCAACTTCTACAAGACCAGTTACACCAGCAAGTACCTGACCTTCACCCCCGTCGAGCAGGAGACGGTCAGCGAGAAGCCGCTGGAAAAGACGACCGCGGCGCAGAACGCGCTGATCACCAAGTACGACAGCCCGCCGTACGTCTCGGCCAGCGAGCAGGGCGCCATCCCGTTCATCGACTTCGGCGGCAAGTACTTCGTGCACGGCGCCCAGTACGACCCGCAGCTCCTGTCCGGCCAGACCTGGGCCCAGGTCGCGGCCGCGCTCAAGGACCCATCCAGCCCGGTCGCGAAGGGCGCGGATGGCGCCGCGAACATGATCACCGCCACGATCTGCAAGGTCACGAACGACCAGCCGTCCAACGTCTGCACCGCCCCGGCGATCAAGACCATCCAGGGCCAGCTCTGATGCCCGCGCCCAGGCAGGCGGCTGGCGCGGGGGCGGGCGCCAAGAAGGACAAGGGAACCCGGGGTGGCCGGCCGGAGCCCCAGGCCGCCGCGCCGCAGGCCCGGCGGCCTGCCGCCCCGCCGCCCGCGGCCCACCCAGGCGCAGCGCGCGCGTGAGCGCCGGGCAGCCGCGGCCGCGGCCGTCCCCGCGGCCAAGCCGGACATCAAGATCCCGCCGCCGTGGTTCCAGCTCACCACCTGGGCGCTGGCCCTGGCCGGCCTGGGCGTCTCCACCTACCTGACCATCACCCACTACGACTCATCGGTCCCGCTGGCCTGCTCGGACAAGGGCGTGATCAACTGCGCACTGGTCACCAGCAGCGCGCAGTCGATGGTGTTCGGGGTGCTCCCGGTAGCCGTCCTCGGGCTGGCCTTCTACGTGTTCATGACCGCCGCCGTCTCACCCTGGGCGTGGCGGCTGAAGTTCCCGGCGCTGGCCTGGGTCCGGCTGGCGTCGGTGGTCATCGGGATCGGGTTCGTGCTGTACCTCGTCTACACCGAGCTGTTCACGCTGGACGCGATCTGCCTGTGGTGCACGAGCGTGCACGTGCTGACGTTCCTGCTGTTCGCCCTCGTCGTGGGGGGCTCGGCCGCCGGATACGGCTTCGCCGAACGCGACTACGGCGACTAGCCGGGCCTCAGCCTGAGGATGAGCCCGGACTCGTCCTGGGGCTGACGACACGGGCCAGGCCACGCCCTATTGTCGGGGCATGCGGATTCCCCCGTACGCCGCGCGGTGGCGGCGGTACGCCGCTCCCCACCGCGTCAACCTGCTGATCGCGGGGGGCCTCCTCATCTGGGGACTGCCCGATGTGCCCTGGTGGTGGGAGCATCCCGGGCACCGCGACACCGTCCCCGCCATCCTCGCCGCGCTGGCCCTGACCCTGGCCATGTCGGTGCCGTTCTGCTGGCGGCGCCGCTTCCCCTTCCAGGTCCTGGCCGCGGCCGCCGCCGTGCTGGTGGTCCGCGGGCTGCTGCACCATGACCCGGTGTCCGCGTTCGCGGCGGTGCTGGTCGCCGCCTACGGGGCAGGCAGCTACGGCGGATCCTCCCGGCGCTACGCCCGCTGGCTCGGCTGGGCCGCGCTGGGCGGGGCCGTGGTGGTCGTGCTCACCAGCCACGGCCAGCGCCTGCAGGGGGCGCCGCTGGCGCTGCTCGGTGCCGCGTTCGTGCTCGGCGACGCGGCCAGCGCCCGGCGGGCCGAGTCCGCGGCCGCGGTGGAGGCGGCGCACCAGGCGGAGCGCACCCGGATCGCCCGGGAGCTGCACGACGTGGTCGCCCATCAGCTGTCCGCCATCGCCGTGCAGGCCGGGGCGGCCCGGATGGCCGCAGCCCCCCGCCCTGACCCGGTGACTGACCCCGTGGCCGGCACGGTCGAGCAGCTGGCCCGCGAGGCCCTCGCGGAGCTCAACCACCTGCTCGGCGCCCTGCGCCGGGAACCGGACGCCAGTGCGCGGCGCCTGCCGGCGCCCACCCTGGCCGAGCTGGACGGCCTGGTGGCCGCGAGCCGGGCGGCCGGCACGGTGGTGGACCTGAGAGTCGAGGGCCGGGCCCGGCCGCTGCCCGCCAGCGTCGAGCTGTCCGTGTACCGGATTGTCCAGGAGGCACTGGCCAACGTGGCCAGGCACGCCCCGAGGTCAGCCGCCCGGGTGACCTTGCGGTACAGCCCCGGGGAGCTGCGGGTGGACGTCGTCAACGCCGCGCCCGCCGGCGGCCACCGGCTGGCGGGCGGGCCGCGCGCGCTCCCGGGTGGCCGGGGCGTCCGCGGGATGCGGGAGAGGGCGGAACTGTATGGCGGCCAGCTTCACGCCGGGGGCCGCCCGGACGGCGGGTTCGCGGTCACCGCCACCATCCCCTGCGGCAGCCTCACCGTCCCGGTGCCGGGATGAGCGGTGCCGGGATGAGCGGTGCCGGGATGAGCGGTGCCGGGATGAGCGGTGCCGGGGCGGGCAGGACCGGGGACATCAGGGTGGTGGTCGCGGACGATCAGGCCCTGGTCCGGGCCGGGCTGGCCACCCTGCTGGACAGCCAGCCGGGGCTGGCAGTGGTCGGCCAGGCCGGCGATGGCGAGGAGGCGGTCCGGCTGGCCCGGGAGGTACATCCCGACGTCGTGCTCATGGACGTCCGGATGCCCCGGCTGGACGGGCTGGCCGCCACCCGCCGTATCGCCGGTGAGCCGCGGCCCGGCCAGGACCCTCACCCGGCCCGCGTGGTCATCCTGACCACCTACGACCTGGATGAGTACGTGTATGAGGCGCTCCGCGCCGGGGCCTGCGGGTTCCTGCTCAAGCATGCGCCTCCAGAGGAATTGCTGCTCGGGGTGCGGGCCGCGGCGGATGGCGGCGCCCTGCTCTCCCCGGCCGTGACGAAGCGGCTGCTGGCCGAGTTCGCCGCGCGCCGCCCGGCGGTCCCGGGATCGGCCGCGCTGCTGTCCGGGCTGACCAGCCGGGAGCGGGAGGTCCTCGGGCTGGTGGTGCTCGGCTGGTCCAACGCCGAGATAGCGGGGAAGCTCGTGGTAACGCAGAGCACGGTCAAGACGCACGTTGGCCACATCCTCGACAAGCTGGGCCTGCGCGACCGGGTGCACGCGGTGGTGTTCGGCTACGAGCACGGCCTGGCCGGGCCCGCGCAGGCCCCCGGGCCGCCGCGGGGCTGACGGGGCGCCCTGGCCGCGGCCGGGTGCTAGCGGCCGGATGCGGGCGGCCGGCGCGCCCGCGGGAATCGCCAGGCCTCGTTCATGGTTAGCTGGGCTAACAGAAAGATTGTTAGACTGCCTAACTGTGAGCGAGGCGCACAACGTGGCGGGCAGGGTGGACATGTCCCCGGCCATCATGGTCATCTTCCGGATGTTCCGCGGCCTGGAGTGCGTGGACGCGGGGCTGACCCCTTCCCAGTACCGCATCATGAAGCTGGCCGGGGCCGGAGGCGAGCGCTCCACCCGGCTCGCGCAGCGGCTGGCGGTGGCCAAGCCAACCCTGACCGCGACCGCCGACGGCCTCGTGGCCGCTGGATACGCCAGCCGGGCCACCGAGCCAGGCGACCGGAGGGTCGTGCGGCTCTCGCTGACCCCGGCCGGCCGGGCGGCCCTGGACCGGGCGGACGCGGCGTACTGCGCCTGGCTCGGCCAGCTGCTGGACGCTACCGGCGACCCGGAGAGCGGTGCTAGACGCGCTCGAGCTGCTCAGCTCGGCGATGACGGAGACGAGGCGGGCGAGGCAGGGTCTCGGCCCTCGCGACGACGGGGATGCAGACGGGGACGGAAAGGAACGGGCCCACGAACACCGAACGGCACACCATCACGCACGCGCTGCCCAGCAGGAAGGCGGCGGGTAAGGCGCCGCGCAGAGCCGGCCGGACCGGCGCCGGTCCCACCACGGGCACGGGTGAGGGCTGGCTGCGGCGGCTCGCGGGATACTGCTGGCGCTACCCGCGCAATGTGATGCTCGCGCTGGGCGGCACGCTGGTCGTGACCGCGGTCGCGGCGGTCGTCCCGCTGATCCAGCGGCAGATCGTGGACGACCTGGTCGGGCCGGGGCACCCCGCGGTCTGGCCCCTCGCGGTCCTGCTGCTGGGCGCCGCGCTGGCCAGCTTCGCGGGCCTGTACCTGCGCCGCTACCGCGGCGGCCAGGTCTCCCTGGATGTCCAGCACGACCTGCGGACCGAGATGCTCGGCGCCCTGTCGCGGCTGGACGGGACGCGCCAGGATCAGCTGCACACCGGCCAGATCGTCAGCCGGTCCATTTCCGACCTGTCCATGGTCCAGGCCCTGCTCAGCATGATCCCGATGCTGCTCGGCAACGCGGTGCTGTTCGTCGCCTCACTGGTGATCATGCTGTTCCTCTCCCCGCTGCTGACCCTGATCGCCCTGGCCGTCGGCCCTGCCCTGTGGCTCATCTCGGTCGCCTCCCGCCGCACCCTGTTCCCGGCCAGCTGGGACGCCCAGCAGCAGGCGGCCGCCGTGGCCGGGGTGGTGGACGGCGCGGTGACCGGCGTGCGGGTGGTGAAAGGCTTCGGCCAGGAAGACCAGGAGACCGGGCGCCTGGAATGGGCCAGCCGCCTGCTCTACGCCTCGCGGGTGCGGGCCGTGCGGCTCATGGCCCGGTACAACCCGGCCCTGCAGGCCGTTCCCGCGCTCGGCCAGGTCGGGGTGCTCGCGCTGGGCGGCTGGCTGGCCATCGAGGGCTCCATCACCCTGGGCACGTTCGTGGCGTTCTCCTCCTACCTGCTTCAGCTGGTCGGCCCGGTCCGCGCGCTGGCTGCGCTGGTGACCACCGGCCAGGAGGCACGGGCCAGCGTGATCCGGGTCTTCGAGGTCATCGACACCGAGCCTGGTGTCACCGACCGGCCCGGCGCGGTGCCGCTCGGATCGGCCCCCGCGGCCGTGGACCTCGACGACGTGAGCTTCGCTCACGTGCCGGGCCGGCCCGTGCTGCGCGGGCTTTCGCTGCACGTGGCGGTAGGCGAGACCGTCGCGCTGGTCGGCACCTCCGGGTCGGGGAAATCGACCATCGCGCAACTGCTCCCCCGCTTCTACGACGTGACCGGCGGAACGCTGCGGGTCGGCGGCCACGACGTCCGTGACCTCACCCTGGACTCGCTGCGCGCTTCGATCGGGCTGGTCAGCGAGGACTCATTCCTGTTCTCGGACACGGTCCGGGCCAACATCGCCTACGGGCGCCCCGACGCCACCTGGGACGAGGTGCTGGCCGCGGCTCAGGCCGCGGAGGCGGACGAGTTCATCACCAGGCTGCCGCAGGGCTACGACACGGTGGTCGGGGAGCAGGGCCTGACCCTGTCCGGCGGGCAGCGCCAGCGGGTGGCCCTGGCCCGGGCGGTGCTGACCGATCCCCGCATCCTCGTCCTCGACGACGCGACCTCGGCGGTCAACCCGAGGATCGAGGCGGAGATCCACGGCCGTCTCAAGCAGATCATGGCCGGCCGGACCACGCTGCTCATCGCGCACCGGCGCTCCACGCTCCAGCTCGCCGACCGGATCGCCGTCCTCGACCAGGGGCGCCTGGTTGACACCGGCACCCACGCTGAGCTGGAAGCACGCTGCCCGCTGTACCGCGACCTGATCACCGGGCCCGACGACGACGCCGAGGGCACCGACGCCACGCTGGAACGCGACTACGAGCAGGCCGCCGCCCCGCACGAGGCGGCCGCGGCGGCCGCCGGGAACGCCATCACGCCGCGGCTGTGGCCTTCCGGGGCGGCGGCTGACATCGACGGGGCCGGGCAGGCCTCGGTGGCAGGCAGTCCGGCGGGCCAGCTGGCCGGGGCCGGGCAGGCCCCGCTGGCTGGACTGGCGGGCTGGCCGGGGCCGTCCCCGCCCAGCTGGCGGGCCTGAGCGCGCTGCCCGGCGCGGCCGCCCCGGCCACCCGGGTCGGGGTCCGCGGCGGGAGGGCCGGCGGCCGCGGGCGGCGGCGGCGCGGGGATGAGCAGCATGATGGCGGGCATCCCGGCGTCACCGGAACTGCTGGCCAAGGTGGACGCGCTGCCGCCCGCCCAGGATGTTCCCGGCGTGGACGTCGGGCTGGGCCCGCGCCCCGGCACCCCGGTTCAGGCTGCGGCAGGTGCTGCGCCCGTTCGCCGTGGGCCTCATCATCGGCCTGGTGCTGGACGCCCTCGACGCGCTGGCCAGCCTGGCCATGCCCGCTCTGGTCCGGGGCGGCATCGATCATGGCGTCGAGACGAAGGTCACGGGCGCCGTGCTGCTGATCGCGGGCCTCGCGCTGGCCGTGGTCCTGGCGGACTGGGTCGTCAACGCGGTCCAGACCGTGGTCGTCGGCCGCAACGGTGAACGGGTCCTGTACTCGCTGCGGGTGAAGATCTTCGCCCAGCTGCAGCGGCTCGGCCTCGACTTCTACGAGCATGAGATGTCCGGGCGCATCATGACCCGGATGACCACCGACGTGGACGCGCTGTCGTCGTTCCTGCAGACCGGGCTGATCACCATGGTCAACTCGGCCCTGTCGTTCGCCGGCGTCATGATCGCGTTGCTGATCATCAACCTCCGGCTGGGCCTGACCGTGCTGACCCTGGTCCCCCTGGTCGTGGTGGCCACGCTGGTATTCCGGGTCAAGTCGTCTCGGGCCTACGGCGAGGCCCGGGAGAAGGTCGCCGCCGTGAACGCGGACCTTCAGGAAAACGTGGCCGGCCTGCGGGTCTCCCAGGCGTACCGGCGCGAGCAGGTCAACCTGGCCAAGTTCACCGGGCTGAGCGCCGCCTACCGGCGGTCCCGGCTCCGGGCCCAGCGCTACATCGCGGTGTACTTCCCGTTCGTGCAGTCGCTGTCCACCGCGGCGGCCGCGCTGGTGCTGCTGGTCGCGGCGGGCCAGATGCGCGCCGGGCTGCTCACCGCCGGGGCGCTGGTCGCCTACCTGCTCTACATCGACATGCTGTTCTCGCCCGTGCAGCAGCTGTCCCAGGTGTTCGACGGCTACCAGCAGGCCGCCGTCGGGCTGCGCCGGATCAGCGGGCTGCTGCGCACCCCGACCAGCACGCCGCAGGCCCGGGCGCCGCGCCCGGCGGCCCGGGGCCGCGCCCGGATCGAGTTCCGTGACGTGCGCTTCAACTACGGTGGCGGCGACAGCGAAGCGCTCTGCGGGGTGAACCTCACCGTGGCGCCGGGCGAGACGGTGGCCCTGGTCGGCCAGACCGGGGCGGGCAAGTCAACCCTGGTCAAGCTCGTGGCCCGGTTCTACGACGTGACCGGCGGCGCGCTGCTGGTGGATGGCGTGGACGTGCGCGACTACGACCTCGGCAGCTACCGGCGGCGGCTCGGCGTGGTGCCGCAGGAGTCCCACCTGTTCGCGGGCACGGTGCGCGACGCGATCGCCTACGGCAACCCGTCGGCCACCGACGCCCAGGTGGAGGCGGCGGCCCGCGCCGTCGGCGCGCTCGACATGATCGCCGGGCTGCCGGACGGTTTCTACCACGAGGTCACTGAGCGCGGCCGGAACCTGTCCGCGGGCCAGCGCCAGCTGATCGCCCTGGCCCGGGCCTACCTGGTCGATCCGGACATCCTGCTGCTGGACGAGGCGACCGCCGCGCTCGACCTGGCCGCGGAGGCGGCTGTGGTGTCCGCGACCGAGCGGCTCGACCGCCCGGCGCACCACCCTCGTGGTCGCGCACCGGCTGACCACCGCGGCCCGCGCGGACCGCATCGCCGTGGTGGACCACGGCCACGTCGTGGAGGTGGGCACCCACGACGAGCTGCTCGCCGCCGGGGGCACCTACGCCACGCTGTGGGCGGCGTTCACCGGCGTGGCCCTGGTCGGCCTAGCAGGGCCAGCTGGCCGGGGCCGGATCGGCAGCCTCCGCCGGGTCCGGCAGCCTTTCCTGGGCCGGGATGGACGGCGCCGGCGGGAGACCGGCCTCCGGTGCCCGGCGCCGGGCGCTGCGGCACAGCGCGGCCAGCTCCTCGACGAGCGGGCCTGCCTCCTCGCCGGGCCGGTCCCGGAACTCCGCCCGGACCCGGCGTCCGGCCGCATCCACGTGCACGGTGGCCAGGGACAGGAGGCGCTGGACCGGCCCGGTGACCATCCGGACGCTCTGGACCTTTTCCAGCGGCACCCAGGTGGTGACCTTGCGGAGGCCGGCCGGTGACTCCCATCGCGGTGGCCGCGTCGTGCCCGCCGGCCAGGAAGTGATAGCTCAGCGGCGCCTTCCGGCGGGCCCGCGCGGGCGGCCGGGACAACGCCGGCGGGTCGGCGCCCATGACCAGCCGCATCAGCTGCCAGGCCGGCTCGCGATGGCCGACCGGGAGCAGGGTCTTGCGCATCCGGCCTGACCCGTCGGCGTGGTCGCGGCCCGGGGAGCCGGCCACGTCGATCTCCAGCCGGCACCAGCCCAGTGGCCGCCACAGCAGCGGCTCGACCATCCGGACCGCCTGCACCCGGCGCAGCGGGATGGTCTCGGCCACCGTGCCGAGCAGCCCCCGGCGGATCCGGATGCCGTCCGGCGACTGCGCGAGCGTGAAACCGTACTCGGTCGCGAGCCGCCGCCACACCATGGGTACCAGGGTGAGCAGGAAAATGAGGAGTGTGCTGCCGGTGGCGGCGAGCACGGCCGGCAGCACCAGGATCACCACGAGCTCCGCCACCAGCAGCGCGATGAGCAGGCTGGCTCCCGACGCGAGCACCGACCCGGCCAGGCGGCCGGTGGGGACGCTGGCCAGGATGCGCTCACCCGGTTCCGGGGTGGCCGGGTCGAGCCCGTGATGAGCGGCCAGCAGCCGGGCCCGCAGCTCGAGCGCGGCCTGCTCGGGCAGGTAGGCCAGACGGCCGTCGGCGTGGCTGGAGCCGGCCAGCCGGACGCGCAGTTCGGCCAGGCCGAGCGCACGGGCCAGGAACGGGCGCACCACGTCCACCGCCTGGATCCGGGCCACGGGCAGCTGCCGGGAGTCGCGGCGCACCAGGCCGGTCTCAATCCGCAGCGTGGCCCCGTCCAGCTTCCAGCGGGTGACCAGCCAGTTGACCACGGCCGCGACCACCGCCACCACGGCGAGCCCCCAGTCGTACAAATGGGAGCCGTCGCGGCCGAACTGCCCGGACGCGGAGATGCCCACGATAGCCAGCACCCCCACGGCGGCCCGGCCGGAACGCACCAGCGGCGACAGCGGGTGCAGCCGGTGCCACTGGCCGGTCACGTCCCCGCGCAGGCCGGTGCCGTCTCCGGGCGGCCCCGTCACAAGCCCGCGGCCTTCGCCTCGCCCAGGGCGGCCAGCCGGTCCCGCAGCCGCGCGGCCTCGTCCCGCTCGAGCCCCGGGATCCGCGCGTCGCTGGCCGCCGCCGCGGTGTGCAGCTTGACGGTGGCCAGCCGGAACACACGTTCGACCGGGCCCGCGGTCACGTCCACGAATTGCATCCGGCCGTAGGGCACCACAGACAGGCGGCGGACCAGCACGCCCCGGGCGACGATGAGGTCATCCTCGCGCTCGGTGTAGGCCCAGGCCCGGACCCGGTTGCGGGCGAACCAGAAGGCGGCCAGAGCGGCGGCGAGGACCGCAGCCACCGCCAGCGCGGCGGCCGGGGCGCCCGCGGCTAATGCCGTGGCCGTGCCTGCGGCCAGGGCCGCCGCGGCCGCCGACCCGGCCACCTGGACACGGCGCATCAGCCAGAGCCGGGGGGACGGAGACTTCGGCGCGGGCGCCGCGGAGCCGGGCATGCGCCAAACGGTACAACCGTCACCGCCGCCAACCAAGTGCATAGCATGGGCCGCAGAAGGGAGCGCAGTGAGCGATAGCGGCATCCGCACGTCCATGGCCGGCGACATCACCTCCCATGCGATCTCGTCCGTGGCCACGCTGATCCGGCCCTACGTGCTGGCCACCCCGGTGGCCCTCGTGGACCGGGCCGTCTTCGGGCTGGAGCCTGGCCCGCTGGTGCTGAAGCTGGAGCAGCTGCAGCACTCCGGGTCGTTCAAGGCCCGGGGCGCGTTCGCCAACCTGCTGCTCCGCCCGGTGCCCGGCGCCGGGGTCGCCGCCGCCTCCGGGGGCAATCACGGCGCGGCGGTGGCGTACGCGGCGCAGGCGCTGGGGGTGAGCGCCCGCGTGTTCGTCCCGGAGGTCTCCTCCCCGGCCAAGATCGGGCGCATCCGGGACTACGGGGCGGATCTCGTTGTCGGGGGCGCCAGCTACGCCGAGGCGCTAGCCGCCAGCGAGGAATGGGTGGCGGTGTCGGGCGCGCTCCCGGTGCCCGCGTTCGACCAGATCGAGACGATCCTGGGGGCGGGAACGCTGGGCACCGAACTGATCCAGCAGGCGCCCGCGGCCGGCACCGTGCTGGCCAGCGTGGGCGGTGGGGGGCTGCTCGCCGGCATCTGCGCGGCCTACGCGGGACAGGCGCGGGTGGTCGGGGTCGAACCGGAGGGGGCCCCCACCCTGACCCGGGCCCTGCGGGCGGGCCGCCCCGTGGACAGCCCGGCAGGGAGCGTGGCCATCGACTCGCTGGCCCCCCGGCACGTCGGCGAGCACACGTTCGCGGTCATCCGCGAGCATGTGCGGCAGGTGGTGCTGGTCGGCGACGAGGACATCATCCGGGCCCAGGAACTGCTCTGGGACCGGCTCCGCCTGGTCGCCGAGCCGGGCGGCTGCGCCGCGCTGGCCGCGCTGCTGTCCGGCCGGTTCGCTCCCGGCCGGGACGAAACGGTCGCGGTCGTGATCAGCGGGGCGAACACCACCGCGGTCGATTTCGGCCGCTGACCCCCGGGCCGTATCGGGAAGGGCGGCCCCTGGGAGACGGGAGAGGCGCGGCCCGGCGACGGGCCGGGTCCCCGGGGGGGTTGGGGCCCGGCCCGCCGCACGGCACCCGCCGCGGCTACAGGAGGCGGCGGGTGGTCAGGGGGGGAAGCTCAGGATAGCGGCGGGCGCCGGCCCAGGATGGCGCCGGGACAGCTGGCTGGTGCCCGGCGCGGCCGACGGCGACGGGGCCGGGCTCGCGCCCGGCGAGGGCGTGGAACTCGCCCACGGCGACGGCTGCTGGGTGGGCCCGGGCGTGGGAGACCCACCCGGGCTGCCGGACGGCCCCGGGCTCGCCTGCCCCGGGCTCGCCTGCCCCGGGGTGTACTGCCCCGGGCTGCGCTGCCCGCGGGGGTACTGGCCCGGGGTGTACTGGCCGGGACGGCCAGACGGGCTGCCGCCCCCTGGGCCCGGCGCCAGGCTGGCTGGCCAGCGCGGGCGCGGCCAGTGACCGCGGGCGCTCCGGCGGTCCGGCCCGTAACCGGATGGGGAGGTAGCCTGCCCGGCGGTGGTGCCCGGAGGCGAAGCCGCGCCCGGGGAGCCCGCCGGGCGGGAGCGGGGACCGCCGTCACGGGCCGCGGCGGGCGCGCCGATGGTGTCGTGCGCCAGCTGCTGGGCCGCGGCCGGCAGGTCCCCCGCGTAGGCCACCGCGAAAAGCCCGCCCATGATGACGGCGCCGGTGGCCACCGCCATCGCAGGCCGGGGACGGGGCATCGACGCCGCCCACCCCCGGCTCCGGCGCCGGGCCCGGGACAGCTCCGGCGCGGCGCGGGCGCGGGCCCGGAACGCCGCGAGCGCGCCGGGCCTCGCCGGCCAGCTCGCTGCTCTCCGGTGCCGACGTCAGCGCGGTGAGCACCTGGGCGAGCGGCTGCCACCGGGCCGGGTCCTCACCGTCCGGCAGCGGGCCACCGTCGAGGAGCGCGTCCAGCATCGGGTCCGCGGACCACTCCTGGCTGGGACGGTCCGGCCGGCTGCTCCGCTCGTGTCTGGTCATGCTGCCTTCCGAAACGACGCGGCCGCTCAGTCCGTTACACGCGCGGAGCCATGCGTGACGCCGGCTTCGCGGAGGGTTGCCTCCAGCCGCCGTAAACCCCGGTGCGCGGCAACCCGGACCGCCCCGGGGCTGCGGCCCACCAGCTGTGCCACCGCATGGTTGTCCAGGCCGGCCACCACCCGGAGCATGATCACCTCCGCCTGCAACGTGGGCAGTGCGGAGATGATGCTGATCGCCGCCTCGGTACCCAGTTTCTCCAGCACCAGGTCGGCCGGATCCTCGCTGCCCGGGCCGGCCCTGTCCGGCAGGTCGGGCACGCAGACAACCGGCGCGGCGGGCCCGGCGGCGGCCCTCGTCGATGGCGCGGCGGCGGGCGGTCGTGAACAGCCAGGCCCGCCAGGCGGCTTCGTCGCCACGGAAAGCGTCCAGGCCCCGGACCACATGGGCCCAGGTGTCAGCGGCGACGTCCTCGGCTGCCTCGGGCGCGATCACCCGCGCATAGCGCAGCAGGGCGGGATTCGCGTCGCGCCACAGCACGGCGAAGGCGCCGTCGGCCTCGCCGGTATTGCCCCGCGCGGCCGCGAGCAGGCGCCCGAACTTCTCGCCGATCACGATGCCGAGTATCAGCACCAAGTGCACCGATCCGCAGCGGATCGGCGATCTGTGTCTGAATTCTCCCCGAAATGGCGGAAGTAACCAGCCGGGATGGGCGGGCTCCCGCGGGCCGCGGCGTGCTACCGGCCGCCGATATCCTCGCTCCAGACAGCCGGGTAGCGCTCCTGGAATTCGCGCATGGCAGCCACGCAGCCCTCGTCGTTGAGCAGCGTCACCCCGACCCCGCGGTCGGCGAGGAAGCCCAGGTCACCGGGGAAGGTCTGCGCCTCCCCCACGACCACCCGCGGGATCTGGAACAGCAAGATGGCGCCGGTGCACATCTGGCACGGGGAAAGGGTCGTGTACAGCGTCATCGCCTGGTAGGAGGATTGGCGTCCCGCGTTACGCAGGCAGGCAATCTCACCGTGCGCGACCGGGTCGCCGAGTTGCACCCGCTCGTTATGGCCCGCGGCGACGATCTGCGGGCCAGCGGCCAGCACCGCCCCGACCGGGACACCCCCGGCGGCGAGGCTGGCCTGCGCCTGCGCGAGGGCCGCCGCCATCATCTCCCGGTCCAGCTCATCCGCTGCGTCCGTCATGCGCAGGAGGGTACCCCGCCGCGCGCCCGGTCACCCGGCCGGCTCAGCCGGCGAATGTGGCATACAGCAGGTAGACGTTCAGCAAGACGATCATGGCCGTGACCAGGCCGGCCGACATGGTGGTGAGCCTGCGGTTCACCAGCGGCCCCATCACGTCCCCGCGCCGGGTCAGCAGCACGAGCGGAACCAGCGCGAACGGGATGCCGAACGACAGCACCACCTGGGAGATCACCAGGCTCCCGGTGGTGGGCAGGCCGAGTTCCAGGACGACCAGGGCGGGCAGCATGGTGAGCGCGCGGCGCAGGAACAGCGGGATGCGGCGGCCGATGAAGCCCTGCATGACGACCTGGCCGGCGTAGGTGCCCACGCTCGAGGACGACAGGCCCGAGGCGAGCAGCGCCGCCGCGAACGCCAGCGCGGCACCGCCGCCGACCAGCCGGGCCAGCCCGGCATGCGCGGCCGTGAGCGACCCCAGCCGGACACCCCCGGCCTGGCTGGCCATCGCGGCCGCCACCACCAGCATCGCCAGGTTGACCAGCCCGGCCGCCCCGAGCGCGATGATCACATCGAGGCGCTGGAAGCGGAGCACCTCGCGGCGCTCCGCGTCGTCCGCGCAGGCCACCCGGGCCTTGGTCAGCGCGGAATGCAGGTAGACCACGTGCGGCATGACGGTGGCCCCGACGATGCCGGCCACCAGCAGCGGGCCCCCGGGCCCGGCGAAGCCCGGCACCAGCCCGCTGGCCAGGGCCGACGGGTCGATCTGCACGGCGGCGAGATCGTAGGCGAAGCCCAGGAAGATGATGCCGAGCAGGCCGCACACCGCCAGCTCGAACCGCCGGTAACCACGCTGGTCAAGGGCCAGGATCGCGAAGGCCACCAGGGCCGTCATCGGGCCTGCGGCGCGCAGCGGCACGTGGAACAGGAGGTTCAGGCCGAGTGCGGCGCCGACGAACTCCGCCAGGTCGGTGGCCATGGCGATGAGCTCAGCCTGCACCCACAGCCCCCCGGACACCCGCCGTGGCAGGTAGGCCCGGCACAGCTCGGGCAGGTCGCGCCCGGTGGCCACGCCCACCTTCGCCGACAGGTACTGCACGAGCATGGCCATCAGGTTGGCGACCACGATGACCCAGGCCAGGGTGTAGCCGAACCTGGCCCCTGCGGCGAAGTTGGTCGCGAAGTTGCCGGGATCGATGTAGGCGACGGAGGCCACGAAGGCCGGGCCGAGCAGCGCCAGCACGCCGCGCAGCCGGCCGCGGGACCGCATCAGGCGCAGCGGGCTCAGCTGCTCCGCCGGGCCCGGCCCGGGGCCCGCCCGCGGCAGCGGCGCGGGCAGGCCCGGATAGGGGCCCGGAGAGGAATCCGGGGGCGGGTCCGGAGGCGGGGACGGCCGCAGCGCGGGATCTGCCGCCATGGACCAGCTGCCCTAGCCGACCGACGGGCCGAGGCCGAGGGACTGGGGGGTGCTGGAGTCGGGCGAGGGCTGGTTCAGGCCCTCATCCAGCGGCCCGAACTGGGTCATCAGCGCGGCGCTGCCGCCCCACGGCGTCTGCTCCTCGGCGACCAGCGTATTGGTGGTCAGCAGCAGGCCCGCCACGGACGCGCCGTTCTGCAGCGCAGAGCGCGCGACGCGCAGCGGGTCGATGATGCCCATGTCGATCATGTTGCCATACCGGCCCTGGAGCGCGTCAAAGCCCTCGTCCGGGCCGAGCCGAGACAGCTGGGCCACGACCTCCTCACCGGAGTAGCCCGCGTTGGCCGCGATGAGGTAGGCCGGGGCCGTCAGGACCCGGCGCACGATCTCCACGCCGGTGGCATAGTCGTCCTTGACCTGCAGGTCGTCGAGGGCAGCTGCGGCGTGCAGCAGCGCCGCGCCGCCGCCGGCCACGATGCCCTCGGCCATTGCGGCCCGGGTCGCGGCCAGCGCGTCCTCGACCCGGTGCTGGAGTTCCTTGAGTTCCGCCGGGGTGGGCGCGCCCACCCGGATCACCGCGACCTTGCCGGACAGCGCGCCGATCCGCTCGCTCAGCACGTCCTCATCGATCCCGAACTGGGCCCGGTCCAGCTCGGCGCGGAGCTGGCCGAGCCGGAACTCGACGTCCTCGGCTGACCCGTCGCCGCCGATGATGGCGGTGTTGTCGGCGGTGACCCGGACCTGGCGGGCCCGGCCCAGGTGCTCGAGGGTCATGGTCTCCAGCGAGAAGCCCGAGGTCTTGCTGCACACCGCGCCGCCGGTGACCGCGGCGATGTCCTCCAGCTTGCGCAGCCGGCGGTCACCGAAGCCCGGGGCCCGCACGGCCACAGCCTGGAACATCCCGTTGACGTGGTTGTGCACCAGCATGGACAGCGCCGTGCCCTCGACGTTCTCGGCCAGGATGACGAGCGGCCGCGGGGCGCGCATGATCTTGTCCAGCAGCGGCATCAGCTGCTGGACCTTGGTGATCTTCTCGCTGCACAGCAGCACGTAGGGATCGTCGAGGACGGCCTCGAGGCTGGCCGGGTTGGTGACCAGGTACGGCGACAGGTACCCGTTGTCGAACTGGAAGCCCTCGACGAAGTCGACGCTCATCCCGTTGGCGCTGGACTCCTCGACGGTGACGATGCCGTCGTCACCCACGGTGTGCAGGGCTTTCGCGATCACCCTGCCCACCACCTCGTCGTCGTTCGCGGAGATGGCCGCCACGCGGCTGTAGTCCTCCTCCGTGGCCACCGGGTGCGCCACCCCCTGCAGGTGGCTGACCAGCCGGTCCACCGCCACGTCAATGCCGCGCTTGACCAGCACCGGGTTGGCGCCGGCCCCGATGGCCTGCATGCCCTCGGTGATGATGGCCTGGGCCAGCACCGTGGCCGTGGTGGTGCCGTCACCGACCACGTCGTTGGTCTTGATGGCCGCTTCCTTGACCAGCTGGGCACCCATGTTCTCGAACTGGTTGGCCAGATGGATCTCGCGGGCAATGGTCACGCCGTCGTTGGTCACCACCGGGGTTCCGGTGATCTTCTCCAGGATGACGTTACGTCCCTTGGGGCCCAGTGTTGACTTCACGGCTTCGGCCAGCTTGTCCACGCCGGCCAGCAGCAGGCTGCGCGCTTCCGCGCCGAAACGCAGTTCCTTGGCCATCGGTCCTCCTAGGACGGTTCCAGTCAGTGGCGGTAATCAGGGGACGAGAATGGCACGGCCGCGCACCCGGCCCGCGTCGAGGTCCGCGAACGCCTCCACGGCGCTGGTCAGCGGGTAGGTCCGGGTATGCAGGGTGACCTTGCCCGCCTCGGCCAGCGACATCAGCTCGGCCAGGTCGTTGTAGGTGCCGACGATGTTGCCGATGATGTTGCGCTCGGTGGAGATGATGTCGAGCGTGGGGATCTCCAGCGTGCCGCCGTAGCCGATGACGAAGTAGGAGCCGCCCGGGGCGGTCATGTTCCAGCCGTCCATCTCGGCGCCCTGCTCGGCCACGAAGTCCAGCACCACGTGCGCGCCCGCGCCGCCGGTCAGGTCCTTCACGGCTTCCACCTGGCTGCCGTCGGCGACCACGGTGGCGTTCGCGCCCAGTTGCTCGGCCAGCTTGAGCGCGTCGGGGTTCCGGTCCACCACGACGATCCTGGTAGCGGACAGCGCGGCCAGGCACTGGATGCCGATATGGCCCAGCCCGCCCGCGCCGATCACCACGGCGGTGGTGCCCGGGTAGAGCAGCGGGAGGGCCTTGCGGACCGCGTGGTAGGCGGTAATGCCCGCGTCGGCCAGCGCTGCCACGTCCTGCGGCCGGGTCGCCGGGTCCAGCTTCACGCAGGCCCGGGCCGTGGTGAGCAGGTACTCGGCCATCCCCCCGTCCCGGGACAGGCCCGGGAACGAGCTGTCCCCGGTGCAGTGCATGTCGTCACCGGCCCGGCAGGCCCGGCAGAGCCCGCAGGTGGGGGTGGGGTGCAGGATCACCGTGTCGCCCAGGGCCACGTTGGTGACCGCCGAGCCGATCTCGTGCACCCACCCGGCGTTCTCGTGACCCAGGATGTAGGGCAGCGGGGTGCCCATGGCCGCGTCCCACTGGCCCTCGATGATGTGCAGGTCGGTACGGCAGACGCCGGCCCCGCCGATCTTCACGATGACGTCGAGCGGGCCGTGGATAGCCGGCTCCGGCACCTCGTCGATCACCGGCTGCTGGTGGAAAGCGTGCAAGCGGACGGCCTTCATTGGTCCTCCTCGCCTAGTCCGGAAGAGTCATAGCGATGACGGAGCATGCCGCGGCAGATGCTGCCGTTGGCCTCGATGCTGGTCCGGGTCAGCCGGGCCCGCCCCAGGTGCATCCGCAGGGCATCCGGGCGCACCGGCTCCCCGGACTGGGGGTCGATCAGCAGCCGCGCGTCATCGCCTGCGGGCAGGCCGAGCTCGGCCCGGCGCTCGCGGAGCCGCTGCAGGGCGGCGGAGGGCGGCACCTCGCCCAGGGTCATCCCCGGCAGGCTGGCCGGATCGGTCCCGGCAGCGAGCAGCGGCCGGCAGACCTGGTCGGTGCCGGCCATGACCGCCTTACGCAGGAAGTCGGCGCGCAGCTCATGCAGCTCGCCGACCGCCTCCCCGTCGAAGGACCGGGCGAATCCCGCCCGCGCGGCGACCCCGCCGTTGATCGCGTCCGAGGCGAAGTGATCGTCGAGCACGATCTCCGCATGGCGCACGCCGGGAGTGGCCGACACCGCGTCGTAGGCGTCGGCCACCATGAGGAAGGCGAAGTTGGGCGCGCAGAAGTAGGTGGGCAGCCGCAGCCGGACCTGGGCGTCCCCGTCGGGGGAGACGGTGCACGAGGCCACGAAGCCGAGCGAGGTTACCGGCTCGTCCAGCTCCGGGTCGCGCACCGTCTCCAGCGCGGCGAGGATGCGCGCTGGCCCAGGCGGGCCAGCGGCCTCACCTGGACCACTCGCCAGCCCGGCGGGACGCGCCGAAGGCGTGTCCCGCCGGGCTGGCGACGCGGGCGGTCCGGGGGGGCGCCCCCCCGGACCAACACCGGATCCGCTGGTGGCGGAAACAGTCATGCTCCCGTAACCAGCTGCGGGTCGTCTTCGACCAGCTTGGCGTCATCCTGCGACGCCGGGGCGCTGGCGTCCTTGATCTGGTACTCGGCCGGGACCTCGATGTCATACAGCCTGGCCGCGTTCAGGCCGAGGATCTTCTTCTTGGTCGCGGTGTTCACCCTGGGGAAGTCGGAGAACTCGTCACTGGGGTAGTCCCAGTCCACGAAGCCCTCGATCTGCCACTTGGGCTCCCAGATGCCGTAGTCGCTGCCGAAGGTCATCTTGTCCTCGCCGACCCAGAACAGCAGCTCGCCCATGACCCTGGCGAAGAACTTCGGCCGCGCGTACATGAGGCCGCCGATGACCACGGACAGGCCGGCGTAGACGTTGGGCTCCTGCGTTGCCATGAAGCAGAAGTCCTCGATCCGGGGCAGGCCGACGTGCTCGACGATGAAGTTCAGGTCCGGGAAGTCGGTCGCGCAGTGGTCGATGTCGGAGACATCGAACGCGTCCTTGTCCAGCGGCCAGATCGTCGGGCCCTTGTGCACGTGGATGTTCTTGATCCCGAGGTTCTGGGCTGCCTCCAGGAAGCGGTAGGCGCCCGGGTCGCTCAGCTTGTAGCCGCGTGAGCCGTTGTTCCACTCGGCGGTGTAGAGCTTGACGCCCTTCGAGCCGTACTTGTCCACGTTCTTCTTGAGCTCTTCCAGCCCCGGATCGCCGTCGCGGGGGTCGAACCGGGTGTTGTAGATGAACTTGCCCGGATGCCGCTTCCCCATCTCCGCGTTGCGCTCGGTGGTGTTGAAGCCCTCCGTGTACCACTCCTTCAGGTACGTCGGCTGGAACACCGCCACGTCCACGTAGCCATCTTCGAAGACGTCCTTCATCAGGTCGTCCTCGGAGTACTTCTGGAAGTGCTCGATGGACCAGTGGGTCTCCGGCGGGCCGAGTCCCTGGTAGGCGTGGAAGCACTCGATCCAGCCCTTGGCGTACTGCTCGGCACCCTTCACCCAGTTGTCCGGGGCGGCGTTCCAGTAGTGCATATGGCTATCGACAACGAAGTACTTCTCGCCGTCCTTTTCGTACACGGTTCCTCCTCGGGGGTCCGATTCTGAAGCGCTGGACGCCGGGCTAGCTGGTCGGGGTGAGATCGGTGAGATCGAAGCCGATGTACTCGGCCGCGTCCTCCGGGTTGGCGAACATGATCGTCCGGTCATCCTCGTGGATCATCCGGCCGTAGTGGGTGGACATGTTCTCCTCGAACTCCGCGGAGTCGAAGAATCCCGGCTCCTCGCCGAGGGCCTCGGAGATCTCGTCGTAGACGAAGTCCATCCGGCCGATCGCGTTGACCCGGATCATCGACGGCAGGAAACGCACGGACACATTGTCCTTCGTTTTCATGACGTCCGCGACCACGGCCCCGACCTGGTTGTTCATCAGGGTGACGCCGCACTGGTTCGAGGCGGTGCTGTCGGACTTGAACGGGCTCTCGGTGGTCTTGAACGTCGTCACTGGGCCAGCTCCTTCGGGTTTTCCAGGTGCAGGTCGGACAGGATGCCGCTGAACCGGTGCTTCTGCGCGTCCAGGCCGTCCTCGAACCGCGGGGGCTTGTACTCGGGCTGCGACCACAGCGGCTGCAGCGCCCGGGAGGCGGCGATGGCCCGGGGTACCCAGACCGACAGCCACTCCTGGAGCTTGGCCTTGTTCTGGTCACCGAACTCACGGTCGCTGGTCAGCAGCTCGAACATCGGCCGGGTGTAGCGCAGGTCGCGCTCGGCGTAGTCGTACTCCTCGGCGCCGATGACCGTGGGGGTGACGTAGTCGCCGTTGCGGGCGGCCGCGTGCTGGACCAGCTGGCTGCGGAACAGCTCGCCGACCAGCGGCTCGAACACCACGTTGGCCGCGAAGATCGCCTCGCACCAGTCATCGATGGCGGTGAGCTGCTCGGCGACCTCGCGGACGCCCTGCCACGCCGGGTCACTGTTCCAGGTCTCCAGGTGGGCCGTGCCGTCGAAGCCCTCGATCTCCTCGCTCAGGCTCAGGTTGTACAGCGCCAGGTCCTGGGCGGCCCGGATCCGGTGCATGCTGTTCACCGAGATCGCGTTGTTGTGCATGTTGGTCGGCGCCCGCCGGTTGGCGTTGGCGAACAGGTACAGCCCCAGCCCGTGATCTACATGCATCCAGGCTCCGACGTTGCGCTCGACGAAGGTGACCCAGCTGCGGTTCCACTGCTCGAACGCCTTCGCCTGCCGGGCCGCATCGATGTTCTGGTTGAGCTGCCGCACGACGTTGGAGTTGTAGCGGTAGAACGTGAGTTCCCACTCTTCGTTGGGGTCGCGGAACTCGTGCCACCCCAGCGCCGGCCAGTCGTAGCCCTTGCCACCCGAGCCCGGGTAACGCTCGGGCTCCGGCCGGTCCGAGCCCCAGGACTTGAGGGCTGTCCAGTCCAGCGGGTAGCCGCCCCGGCCGTCGGAGAAACCGTAGAGCCACCCCTGGGCGAGGTAGTGCCGCGGATCGGGCTGGACCTCGACCGTCACGTCCTCGTAGTGGGTCTGCTTGCGCTTGGCGGGCGTGTAGTAGTTGAACCGGCGGGCATTCGAGTCCGGGAATTCCTTCGCCCCGGCCTCCGCGTCGGTAAAGACCGGCTTGGGAACACTGCGTTCTGGAGCGGTTGTCATGAGGTCTCTCCTTCATCGTGAGAGGTTCAGGCGCGGATTGCCACCGGCGGCTCTGCCGGTGGGCTTGCAGGCACGTCCGTTGCTCCTCACTGCTGGCCGGGATCCCCGGTGGTGGTGAACTTGTCGTAATAGATTCGCTTCTCTTCCACGCCCAGCTGCGCGAGCAGCGGCAGGGCCGCCTCCACCATGGGTGGCGGGCCGCAGACGTAGGCGTGGGCTCCGGTCAGGTCGGCCGCGTGCCGCTTGACCACGTCGGTGACGAAGCCGGTCTCGCCGTCCCAGTGGTCATCGACGTCCGCCTCGGACAGCGCCGGGATGTACCGGAAGTTCGGCAGCTTCTCCTCGAGCTGGTGCAGTTCAGCCTCGAAACACAGGTCCCGCCGGGCCCGGGCGCCGTAGAAGAAGGTGGCCTTGCGCTGGATGCCGCGCTCGGCCAGGGTGCGCAGCAGCGACAGGATGGGGGCCATGCCCGCCCCGCCGCCGACGAAGACCAGGTCGTTGTCGCCCTCGCGGAGGGTGAAGACCCCGAACGGGCCGCTCAGGTCGAGCCGGTCCCCCTCGGCCAGCCTCTCGGCCAGGAACCTGGAGAACACGCCGTCCGGGTAGACCTTGATGATGAACTCCAGCAGCCCGCTTTCGCGGCTGGAGGTGTTCGCCATCGAGAAGGACCGCACCTCCTCCGTCCCGGGAACGGCGATGTCCATGTACTGGCCGGGGAAGTACTTGATCTCGTCCGGCTCGAGCAGCCGCAGGACCAGGTGGCGCATGTCATGGGTGACCGAGTCCTTGGACACCACCTCCGCCACGCCCTCCTGGATCGGCAGGCCGGAACGGATCATCTCCTCGTCGTAGTTGAGCAGCTCGATGGTGACGTCCTCGTAGGCATGCGCCCGGCACAGCAGGGTGTAGCCCTCATCGAGCTCGTAATCAGGGAGCGCGAAGGTGGAGTACCGGTCATGCTCGATGTCCTCGCCCTCGAGGATGAACGACTTGCACGCGGCGCACTGGCCCTCCTTGCAGCCGTGCATGAGCATGACGCCCTGCTCGGCCGCGGCCCGCAGGATCGTCTGATCCTCGCGAACCTCGATCTCGATGCCGACCGGCTCGAACCGCACGACGTGCTTGTCGGGCATGGCCCCCCTCGCGGATGCTCGGAAATCGCCTCGGAGAAGTGGTTGGGAGGGGGCCGCAGGGCGTGGCCTGCGGCCCACCTCCCGGTCTAGCTGGGGTCGGTCAGGCGTCCGCTGGTGCCGGACGGCCCGCCGGGCCCTGCTTGTTGTAGTCGGCCTGGAAGGCCGTCCTCTCTTCCGGTGTCATCTCGTTGAGGATGACGTTCGGGCTCAGCACCGGTCCCATCCGGCGCAGGTGGTCCAGGGTCCACATCTTGCTCGGGTCCAGGTTCAGGTGCGGCTGGGCGACGAGCGTCTTGCCGTCGTCCCGGACGTAACCCATGTCGGACACCACGTCGGCCCAGTTCCAGCCGTGGTACAGGGTCTCCCATTCGCGCTTGCCGATGAGCTGGCCCATGTTCGGGGTGGACCGGCCCTGGTAGGTCGGCCGGAACGCTTCCGCGTCCGTCCACCGGCACTCTTCGTGGCAGTAGGTGCGGACCTGGCCGTCGACCTCGTCGATGACCATGTCCTCGCGGACCAGGCAGGGCACCATGCAGGTCCAGCAGCGGTGCGGGTACACGTAGTTGACGCTCTCGGCCACGATCGGGTGGTGCCCGTTCGGCATGCTCAGCCGGTTGTAGTTCTCCCACCACTTGCCGTACTTGTCGTACCAGCCCGGGTACTTGTACTCGAACCACTCGAAGTCCGTGTCGGTCATCGGGTCGATCCGCCAGTAGTTCGCCAGCCAGCCGGTGGCGAAGAACTGGGCTACCTCGTGCACGTAGCCCTTGTTCCAGATCTGGTTCCATGCCTCTTCGATGAGGTCGTGCGGGATGACCAGCCCGTACTTCTCCAGCGGTACCAGGTAGCTGCGGTAGTAGTCGTCGTAGATCCACCGGCGCCACATCTCGGCGTAGGACTCGCGGTCCTTGCGCCGGTCCTTGGTGCCGTACTCGATGAACGTGCCGATGGCGGCGTCCACCACCCGGTGGTTGTTCCACCACGCGTAGCGCAGGTCGCGCTGGAGCAGCTGGTGGTTCTCCTCGTCGGCCAGGGCCATCAGCAGCGTGGCGTACCCGTTGCTGATGTGCCGCGACTCATCCGACTGGACCGAGTGGAACACGGTCGGCAGCAGGTAGTCGCCGTTGGCGGCGGCTTCGGCGGGCATGGCCACGAACAGCGTGTTCGTGAACGCCGTCTCGGCCACGATCGTCAGGTAGATGCTCGCCGCGGTGATCGCGTCACCGGTGATGAACCCCTCGGCGAACTGACGGCCGATGGTCCCGCAGTAGTCGTTCTGGAAGTTCCGCAGGCTGTTGTTGAAGCCTGCCGGGTCGATGTAGTTGTTCATGTACAGGCGCTTGAGGTTCTGCTGGATCGTCGAGTGGCGTACCTCGTCGATCATCTGGATCGCCTGGCCGTTGTGCAGTTCGGGGTTGGGGACGGTGCGGAACAGCAGCGGCATGGCCCGCGCGGCGGAGATCTCCGGGAGCGGGATGATGGACAGGAACAGCTTCTGCCATTCCAGCCAGCGCTCCTGTACCTGGCGGAACATGTTGCCGCGGATGGCGCCATCCTGGGCCCCGTAGACCCGGTGGTCCTTCTCTTCCTGCATCGGGAAGTAGGAGCGCAAGACCTGCTTCAGGGGGTCCTTCTTCGATGCCTTCCGGAACGAGTAGTCCGTCCCGTACTGCGACACCGGCTCGTGATACATGGGTTCCCAGGACAGTTCCTGGATCTTCTGGTGGGCCTTGGCCACACTCTGGCGACTCATGGTCACCCCTTCCCCTTTGTGGGTTCCCGCCAGGCCTCGTGCCTGCGGGTGGCTCCTGTCTCCGCCGCCAGCGCCTCACCGGCGGCCGGATGCATGAGTCCCTGACGCTCGAAAGTCCCTATGTGCCGAATAACAACCTGTAAAAGCGGGGGCCGGGCTCTCAACATGAGACAGGCCCCCTGATCAGCCCGGGCCCGTGCGTGCACGTATCCCGGGCCGGGGGCTCAGCGGTCACCGAAGAAGATGTTCCTCAGCTCGGCCAGCTGGTCCTGGACGTCCTGGGACTGCCGCTGGTTTCCCTCCGCGGCTGGCCGGATCCCCAGGGTGCGGAGCAACTCCGCGGCCGGGGCACCGGGATCACCCGACTCGCCCAGGATTGGATGCAGTCCCTGGTCAGCCAGGTGGTGAAAGACCAGGTTGACTACGCTCCAGGGGTTGAAGGTCTCACCGGGCTGCGTACCTGGTCGGTCCATGAGCGGCTCCGGAATCGTCAGCGGGCAAGCGCAAGTACGCCGGCGTCTCTCGATCAAAACGCCGCCTCCAGGGAGCGCCGGTCTCAACTTGAGACAGGGGTCGGTAACGTCGCACCTATTTTGGGTAGGTAAGACCCGAACTCGGGAAGGCCGACCGCGACCTGGGCCATCAGCGTGCGCGAGCGGTACCGGGAGGTACGGAGGCGCGATGGTGCCCACAGCAGTGCACCTGCCTGCCTTGGCCGACAGCAAGGGGCTGGCCGAGACGCGGGAACGGTTTCTGACGGCCGAATCGGTCCGTCCGAACGAGGTCAGAGAGCCGATCCTGGCCTCGTGGTGGCGATCACGGCAGTGGAAGGTCGCCGCCGACCGGGTCGCACTGCCCTATGTCCGGGATCCCGATCTCGATACCCCGCTGACCCGTAACGCCATGCCCGTGCTGCGCAACCTGCGCGAGCACCTGGAGGGGCAGCCGATCAGCGTCATCCTCACCGACGCCGCGGGCGTCGTGCTGAGCAGGATGACCGCCGATCACGACCTGGAACGTCATCTGGACGGAGTCCAGCTTGCCCCCGGCTTCAGCTACGCCGAGGAGTACGTCGGCACCAACGGGATCGGCACCGCCCTGGAAGGCGGCCAGCCCGCCTGCGTATTCGGCCATGAGCACTACGCCGAGGATCTGGAGGACCTGGCCTGCGCCGGCGTCCCGATCCATGACCCGATCTCCGGCAAGGCCGTGGGCGCGGTCAACCTGACCTGCTGGCGCAAGGACGCCGACCCGCTGCTCGTCGCGCTGGCCAAGACCACTGCGGACCAGATCACCCAGGCCATGCTCGCGGACAGCAGCGCGCGGGAACTCCAGCTGATGCAGGAGTACATGCGGGCCTGCCGGCGCACCAGCGGGATCGTGCTGGCGCTGAACAACGACGTCGTCATGATGAACGAGTACGCCCGCCAGGTCCTCGACCCGGGCGATCAGGGCGTGCTGCTCGGGCAGGCGGCCGAGATGCTGGTCACCCAGCAGGCCGGGGCGGTTTCCGTCGGGCTGCCCAGCGGCATCCAGGCCCGGATGTACTGCCGCCCGGTCCGGGGCGACGACCACGTCGCGGGCGGGGTCGTGCACGTGAAGCTCATCGAGCCGGCCAGCCAGCGCCCGGCCGCAGAGTCCGCCGCCAAGCCCCCCATGTCCCTGCCTGGCCTGGTCGGCAGCGGGGCGCTCTGGCTGCGCGGCTGCCGGCAGGTCGAGTCCGTGTACGACACGGGAGAATGGCTCGCCCTGGAGGGCGAGCCGGGGGTGGGCAAGCTGACCCTGGTCCGCGCGGTGCACCAGCGGCGCAACCCGGCGGAGCGCTTCTACGTCCTCGACGCGGCCGAGGCCACTGACACCGACTGGCTGCTGCGGGCCCGCCGGGAGTTGCTGGACGGCGAGGGCTCGCTGGTGATCCGGCACGTGGACGTGCTCAACGCCCGGCAGCTGAACGCGCTGACCTCGGCGCTGCAGGAGGCCAGGGCGGGGTCGGGGCGCAGCGACCTGTGGGTGGCGGTCACCCTGGACCGCCGTCACGCGCACGGCGACCTGACCAGGCTGCTCCGGTTCTTCCCCAGCACGGTGGAGCTGCCGCCGCTGCGCCACCACATCGAGGACCTGCACGTGCTGGTCCCCTTCTTCGTGGCCAAGCTGGGCCAGCACGGCAGGCTGACGTGCTCACCGGAGGCCATGCAGCTGCTGCTGCGGTCCAAGTGGCCCGGCAACACCGAGCAGCTGTGGCAGGTACTCAAGCGGGTCGTGCAGAAGCGCCGCACCGGGTCCATCCAGCCGGCCGATCTCCCGCCGGAATGCTGGACCGTGAGCCGCCGGCTGCTGTCCCCGCTGGAATCCATGGAACGTGACGCGATCGTCCAGGGCCTGCTCGACTACCAGGGCAACAAGGTCAAGGCGGCCAAGTCGCTGGGGATGTCCCGCGCGACCATCTACCGGAAGATCCACGAATACGGCATCGTCACCCCGGCCAGCTGAGCGCGACCGGTTTCAGGTTCGCGCTCGGCGGGCTGGTCCTGCTGCGGCGGCGGCGGCGCGGGCGGGATCAGCTTCACCCCGGCGGCCGCGGACCGGCTGAACTCAGGCCACGGCCCGGCGGACCACGGTCGTGGCCCAGGTCAGCACGACCACGCACAGCGGGGTGAGCACGGCGAACGCCTGCCAGACGGCGGAGCCGGTGAGGGTGCCGGACGCGAGCACCCGGGCGGCCGTCACCGCATAATAGAGCGGGTTGACATGGGCCAGTACCCGCATCCACTCCGGCCCGAGTGAGATCGGCAGCAGCACCCCGCCGAGCAGCAGCACGGGCAGGTTGAGCCCGTTGATGATGGCGGCAAAGCTGCTGATGTCCCCGGTCGTCAGGGCGATGGCGATGGAGAAGGCGGCCACGGTCGCCATGAACAGCGCGAGCAGCAGGCTGAGCAGCAGCAGGCCGCCGGCGTGCACGCCGAAGCCGAGCCCGGCCCCGATCGCCACGACCACGGCGTCGAAGGCGAACATCAGGAGCATCGAGGCCAGGATCGGGCCGGCCAGGATCGCGAGCCGGCTGGCGGGGGTGACCCGGAACCGCTCGATGACCCCGGAGCGCAGCTCGAAGATGGTGCTGAAGCCGGGCCCGGAACCGCTGGCGAACGCGAGCAGGGCCAGGATGCCCGGCAGGAACAGGTCGAGCACGTGGCCGGCGGGCAGGCCGGGAGCGCCGACGAGTCCCCGGAGCAAGGGGGTGAACAGAGCCAGGTACAGAATCGGCGTGGAAAATCCGACCACCAGCCAGACCGGGTTGCGCAGCAGCTGGACCAGGTAGCGGCGGAAGAGCAGGCCGACGTCAGTCGCGGTCTTCATGCCGGTGCCCCCGCAGCGGCCCGGCCGGGCGCGGTGGCCGCCGTATCCCCGGCGTCCCGCAGCGACCGGCCGGTCTGGCGCAGGAACACGTCATCCAGGCTCGGCTCCGACAGCCGGAGCGAGCGGACGGGCAGGTCCGCCCGGTCGAGCAGGCGGAGCATCCCGGGCAGCGCGGCCGCGCCGTCGCTGACGTACAGCCGCACCGCGGGGCCCTCCAGGGTCAGGTCGCGCACGCCGGGCTGCCCGGCCAGCTCCGCGGCCGCGCGCCCGGCCGCGTCCGGGTCGCGGGTAACCAGCACGATCGCGTCGCCTGCGACCTGCTGCTTGAGCGCACGCGGGGTGCCTTCGGCCACCACCGCCCCCTGGTCAATGATCATGATGCGGTCGCAGAGCGCGTCGGCTTCGTCCAGGTAGTGGGTGGTCAGGAAGACCGTGGTGCCACGGTCCCGCAGGCCGCGGATGTGGTCCCACAGGCTGGCCCGGTTCTGCGGATCCAGCCCGGTGCTCGGCTCGTCCAGGAACAGGACCTCCGGTTCGTGCACGACCCCGAGGGCCACGTCGAGGCGCCGCCGCTGGCCGCCGGAGTAGGTCCGCACCCGCCGGTCCGCGAATCCGGCCAGGCCGAACCGCTCGAGTACCGCGGCCACCCGCCGGGCCACGCCCGCCGGGCTCAGCCCGTACAGCCTGCCCTGCAGCGTCAGGTTCTCCCGGCCGGTAGCCAGCTCGTCGGCGCCGCCGAGCTGGCTCACGTAGCCGATACGGCCGCGCACCTGCCCGGGCTGGCGCCGGACGTCCAGCCCGGCGACCGTGGCGCTGCCCCCGTCGATCGGCAGCAGCGTGGTCAGCATGCGCAGCGTGGTGGTCTTGCCCGCCCCGTTCGGGCCCAGGAACCCGACGATCTCCCCCGGGGCGACCTGCAGGCTGACGCCGCGAACCGCCTCGATCGCCTGGTGCCGGCCCCCCGGGAAGCGCTTGCGCAGCTCCCGGGCGTCGATGACCGCGGTCATGATGCTCCTTCCCGGCCGGCCCGGCGGGCCGGCATCCAGGGCAACTATCAAACGTTCATCGAGTTTTGTCAACCAAATGGATGACTAGCTGTGTCAGGTAACCGGCTGATAGCGTGGGGGGATGACCGCAGCCAGCACAAACGCGGACGTGGCGCCAGGCGCCGCCGGCGCTGCCGCCGGGACAGGCGGGGACAGCGGGAACACGCACCCGGCCCGCGCCGGCGCTGCCGCCGGGACAGGCGGGGACAGCGGGAACACGCACCCGCCCCGCGCCGGCGAGACGGCGTCCCGGCGGCCACGGCGGGCCCCGGCGGGAGCCGACCGCCAGCGCGATGCGGAGCGCTCACGCCAGGCGCTGCTGGCGGCCGCCCTGGACGAGTTCTCGGTCCGCGGCTTCGCGGGTGCCCGGGTCGCCGACATCGCCCGCCGGGCGGGCGTTAACAAGCAGCTGATCAACTACTACTTCGGCTCCAAGGAGGGCCTGTACCTGGCCCTCCAGCGGTCCTGGCTGGACCGTGAGGAGAGCTTCGCCCCGCCCGGCACGCCCCTGGCCGACCTGGTCGTCCGCTACCTCACCGACGCCCTGGACGATCCCCGCTCGCTGCGCCTGCTGCTCTGGCGCGGCCTGGCGGATGACTCCGCGCCCGACGGCAGCCAGGGCCGCCAGCAGGATATGGACCGGGTCAGCGGCGGGCAGCGGGATGGGGAGGTGGCCGCGGACCTGGATCCGGCGGCGGTGCTGCTGGCCGGTATGGGGATGGTCGCCGCGCCGGTCGCCATGCCCCAGGTGGCCCGGGAACTGTTCGGCGTGGACCCGTCCAGCGCGGAGTTCCGGGAGCGCTACGCCGAGCAGCTGCGGCGGATCATCGCCCATCTGGCCGCGGACAGGCCCCCGGGGGCCCGGGAGCCCGCCGGGAGCGGGAAGGCCGCCGGGGACTCTCCCTAGCTGACGTTCTTGTGGGCGGGCAGATGGCGGCGGAGGAACTGCTCGGTGCGCCGCCAGGCCCGGGCCGCCGGTTCGGGCTGGTGGAACATGGCGGCCTTCCGGTTGTGGAACGCGTGCCCGGCCTCTTCTTCCACGTAGATGACCACGTTGGGCCGCCCGGCCGCGGCATTCTCCACGGCCCGGACCTGCTCACGCGAGATGTACGGGTCGCTGCCCCCGAAGTGGAACAGCAGCGGCGCCGTGATCTGGTCCAGCACGGCGAGCTGCTCCGGCACGGCCGAGCCGTAGAACGAGATCACGGCGTCCAGCGGCGTCTGGGCCGCGACCAGGTAGGCGATGGACCCGCCGAGGCAGAACCCGATGATCCCGACGCCGCCGTCGACCTCCGGCAGCGCGGCCAGCACGCCCAGGGCATGAATGGAGTCCGCGACTCCCGCGGCGAGGTCGAACCGGGACCCCATCTCCAGCGATGAGGCCAGGCCCGCCTCGTCGTGGGCGGCCTGGTAGCCGGGCTGGAGGCGCCAGAACAGGTCCGGCGCGGCGACCACATAGCCGAGGCCGGCCAGGTCCTCGGCCACGGCCCGGATGTAGTCGCTCACCCCGTAGATCTCCTGGATGAGCAGCAGGCCGGGCCCGCTGCCGCTGCCCGGAACCCACACGGTGAGATCAAAGGATCCGCCGCCTGCGGCCTGGACCTGCTCAACGCGTTGCTCCATAACCATCCCTCTTCGCCGGGCGCCGATCCACCTGGACCGCCTGCCCAGGCTAGCGATTCACCGCTGACCTGCGGCGGCACCGAGATGTTTTCACCGTTTTCTGCCTTGCTGCCTGTTTCAGGGTCGGCGGCCGGGACTGGCGCAGCCGGTACTGGCGCGGCCGGTACTGGCGCGGCCGGCGAGGTCTCGATGACCGCGAAGGACCCCGGCGGCATGCTGAGGTCCTCCCCGTGGAGGCTGACGTCGGGACTCGTGGCGGCCAGCACCGCGGTCCCGGGTGCGCCGAGCGGCAGCAGCAAGGGCTCCTCCGCCAGGCTGGCCGCGATCCGCAGCCGCCCGCGATGCAGCACCAGCCAGCGCCGCGTCTCGTCGTAGTCCGCCCTCATCCGGTCCAGCCGCGGATCGGTGAGCTCCGGCCAGGCCCGGCGCAGCGCGATGAGCTCCGTGTACCAGGCCAGGATCTCGTGATGCCGCGGCGTGTCCACCTCCGCCCAGTCCAGCTTGGACCGGAGGAAGGTCTCCTTGTCCTGCGGGTTGGGCACCTCGCCGGGACCCCAGCCGTGCGCGCCGAACTCCAGCCTGCGGCCCTCGGCGACCGCCGTGGCCAGCGCCGGGTCGATGTGATCGGTGAAGTACTGCCACGGCGTTGACGCGGCCCATTCCTCGCCCATGAACAGCATCGGCGTGAATGGCGCGGTCAGCACCAGGCCCGCGCCCACCTTGACCAGGCCGGCGGACAGCCCGCTGGAGATCCGGTCGCCGATGGCCCGGTTGCCGACCTGGTCGTGATCTTGCAGGTAGCCCAGGAAACGGAAACCGGGGATGCGCAGCAAGTCCACCGGCCGGCCGTGGCTGCGGCCACGGAACGAGGAGTAGTTGCCGTCGTGGAAGAACACCCGGGTCAGCGTCTTGACCAGGGCCCCGATCGAGCCGAAGTCGCCGTAGTAGCCCTGCCGTTCCCCGGTGATCGCCGCGTGCACCGCGTGATGGAAGTCATCACTCCACTGGGCCGCGAGGCCGAACCCCCCGGCCTCCCGGGAGCTGACCAGCCGGGGGTCGTTGAGATCTGACTCGGCGACGAGGACCAGTTCCCGGTTCAGCAGCGTGCCGAGGGCCTGCACCTCAACGGCCAGTTCCTCGAGGAGGTGCAGCGCGCGGTGGTCCTCGAAGGCGTGCACCGCGTCGAGGCGCAGCCCGTCCAGGTGATAGTCACGCAGCCACATCATCGCGTTGCTGATCAGGAAGCCGCGGACCTCGTCGGAACCGGGCTGGTCCAGGTTCACCGCCGGGCCCCACGGGGTCACGTGCGCCTCGGTGAAGTAGGGCCCGAAGTCGGCCAGCCGGTTGCCGATGCCGACGTGGTTGTAGACCACGTCGAGCAGGACGGCCATCCGGCGGGCGTGGCACGCGTCCACGAACCGTTTCAGGCCGTCCGGGCCGCCGTACGGCTCGTGCACGGCCCACAGGTGGATCCCGTCGTAGCCCCAGCCGTGCTGGCCGGGGAACGCGGCCACCGGCATCAGCTCGATCATGTCCGCGCCGAGATCACGGAGATGGTCGAGCCGCTCGATGGCCGCGTCGAAGGTCCCGTCCGGGGTGAACGTGCCCACGTGCATCTCGTAGATCACCGCGCCGCGCAGCGGGCCGCCCCGCCAGCCCCAGTCGGCCCAATCGAACGCGCCGTGATCATACGTGCGGCTCGGCCCCTCGGTACCGAGCGGCTGCCACGGGGACCGGGGGTCGGCCAGCGGCTCACCGCCGTCCACCCGGAACGCGTAGTCCGTGCCGGAGGCGGCCGCCTCCGGCACGTCCGCCTCCCACCACCCCGGGGTGGCGGCCGGGTGCATGGGCTGCGGCTCCCCGCCGCCCATGGCCCCTGCCCCCAGCTGGACCTCGACCCGCTCCGCCGTCGGGGCCCAGACCCGGAACACGCTCACCGCCGGTTCCCCGCGGGTGATTCCGCCGGGACGAGCAGCGCCACGGGAAGACGTTGCAGAAGCTCGGACAGCAGCGGGCGCGCACCGGGCAGGGGCGCTCCGGTCAGCACATCCCGCCAGGGACCGGCGTGCGGCAGGGGCAGCGCGGTACCGGCCCAGCCGCCACGGCGGCGCAGGCTGGCCGGCAGCCGGGTGACCACCGTGACCGCGTGGCCGCCGCGGGCGTAGCTGACCGCGTGCCGCGCCGCCGGGCCCTCGGCGGCCAGCGGGGTGTACTCCCCCGCGAACCAGTCCGGATGCTCCCGGCGCAGGCGCAGGGCGGCCGACGTGACCAGCAGCTTCGCGGTGTCGAGTGATGCCGCGTCCAGGCCGGCCGGCGGCCCGCCTGCGTCGAGCGCGGCGAGCAGGTCCCGGGGGCGGGCGAAGTCGGCAGGCGCGCGGTTGTCCGGGTCCACCAGGCGCAGGCCGGCCAGCTCGCAGCCCTGGTAGGTGTCGGCGACGCCGGGCATGGTGAGCTGCACGAGCTTGGCGCCGAGCGCGTTGGCCCGCGCGTCGCCGTCCAGCCCGGCCACGAACCGCCCGATCTGCGCGGTGAGCTCGTCGTCGTCCAGCACCAGCTCAGCGAAGGTCAGCACCTGCGACTCGTACTCGGAGTCCGGCGCGGTCCACGAGGTGCGGCTCTTGGCCTCGCGCATGGCCTTGCGCAGGTACCCGGTCAGCCGCTCGCGGTCCAGCGGCCACGCCCCGGCCAGGGTCTGCCACATCAGGCACGCGGTGTCCGGCTCCGGCCCCGCCCCGCTGGCCTGGGCCATGGCCCGCTCCTGCCAGCCGGCCACTTCCGCCGCCCAGTGCTGCGGGATCTCGGCCAGCGCGGCCAGCCGGGCCCGGACATCCTCCTGGCGCTTGGTGTCGTGCGTGGACAGCGTGGTCATCGTGGCCGGCCAGTCCCGGGCCAGCCGGGCGGCGAACCGGTGGAACTCACCGGGGCTGGTCCCGAACGTGTCCGGGTCACCCCCGACCTCGTTGAGCGCGACCAGCCGGGACCAGCGGTAGAACGCCGTGTCCTCCACGCCCTTGGCCATCACCGGCCCGCAGGCCTGCTGGAACGCCACTATGAAGCGAGGCTGCTGGCCAGCGGCACCGCGGCCGAGGACCAGGTCCACGATGGCGTCCAGGGCGGTGCGCAGCCGCCCCGGCAGGCGCGGCCGGGCCGTGGCCGCCGCGCTCTCCACGATCGCGGCCGAGGCCGGCGGGGCGGGCTCGCCGGGCACCACGTACGCCCGGTACACCGGCATCGCGGTGAGCAGCTCGGTCAGCACCGTGACCCGGTCCGCCGCGCTGAGCCCGCCGAGGCCGGGGTGACCGGCCCCGCCGGCCAGCCGGGCCAGCCGGGCCACCTCGGCCGCGAGGGCCTCGCCGGCTTCCTGGCGCTTGGCGGCCTCGGCCACCCCGGCGAACCGGGCGGGCCCGGCGGTCAGGCGCTCGTAAGCCGCGGTGAGCGGCGCCGCACCCTCCGGGTCCAGGAACAGGCCGCCGATCATGCCGAGCGCGTCGTAGCCGGTGGTCCCGGCGCATGGCCAGTCGCCCGGCAGCCGTTCCGGCCCGGACAGGATTTTCTCGGTGCACACCCACAGGCCGCCGGTGCGCTCGGCGAGCCGCCGCAGGTAGCCGCGCGGGTCCGCGAGCCCGTCAGGATGGTCCACCCGCAGCCCGTCGATCAGGCCCTCGCCGGCCAGCCGGAGGATCACCTCGTGGGTGGCCTCGAACACCGCGGGGTCCTCGACCCGGACCGCGATCAGCGTGCTGACGTCGAAGAACCGCCGCCAGTTGAGGTCCGTCGCGGCCCGGCGCCAGTCGGCCAGCCGGTAATGCTGGGCGCCGAGCAGCCCGGGCAGCGGCAGGCCCTCGGTGCCGGGCCGGACGGGCAGGACGTGGTCGAAGTACCGGAGCACCGGCTCGGGGCCGCTGGTATCCACCGTCAGGTCGCCGAGGCAGTCGCCGGCCGGGCCGCCCAGGACGGGCATGAGCAGCCTGCCGTCCTCGGCCTCCCAGTCGACGTCGAACCAGCCCGCGAACGGCGATCCGGTGCCGTCCCGGAGCACCGACCAGAGCGGGCGGTTGAGCGACTCGGGTACCGGGACGGCCATGTGGTTGGGCACGATGTCCACGATCACGCCCAGCCCGGCGGCGCGGAACCGTGCGGCCATGGACCGGAACGCGGCCTCGCCACCCAGGTCCTGCGACACCCGGGAGTGGTCCACCACGTCGTACCCGTGTGTGGAGCCCGGGGTGGCCTGCAGGATCGGCGACAGGTACACGTGGGTAACGCCCAGGCTGGCCAGGTAATCCGCGATCGCGGCCGCGTCCGTGAACCCGAAGCCCGGCTGGAGCTGCAGCCGGTAGGTGGAGACCGGCGCCGGTGCCGGCGAGGCGGGGCGCGCCAGATCAGACACGTCCCAGGACCTGCATGGACCGGCTGGGGATGGCGACCGCGTCGCCGGGCTTGGCCGCGGGCGCGTCCGCGAGGGCACTCAGCGGGAGCGCGGTGTCCAGGACCTTCACCCACTGCTCCCCGTAGCGCTGCGGCGGGATCGTGAACTCCAGGTCCAGCTCGCTGGCGTTGAACAGGAGCAGGAACGACTCGTCCCTGGTCCGCTCGCCGCGCGGGTCGGGCTCGGTGATCGCGTCGCCGTTCAGGAACACGGTGAGGGACTTGGCAAAGCCCACGGCCCAGTCGTCATCGGTCATCTCCTCGCCAGCCGGGGTGAACCAGGCGATGTCGCCCAGCTGATCCTGCCCGCCACTCCTGCCGCGAACCGCCTGGCCGCGGAAGAAACGGCGGCGGCGGAAGACGGGATGCTCGGCGCGCAGCCGGATCAGCCTCGCGGTGAAGTCCAGGAGATCCTGGTCACCCTCGTAGCCGTCGGGCATCGGGGCGTCCGCCGACGGTGGCCAGTGCACCCAGGAGATCTCGGTGTCCTGGCAGTAGGCGTTGTTGTTGCCACGCTGGGTGCGGCTCATCTCGTCCCCGCCCAGCAGCATGGGAATGCCCTGGGAGAGCAGGACGGTGGACAGGAAGTTCCGCTTCTGCCGGTCGCGCAGCGCGCTGATGGCCGGGTCGTCGGTGGGCCCCTCGGCCCCGCAGTTCCACGACCGGTTGTCGTCGGTGCCGTCCCGGCCGTCCTCGCCGTTGGCCTCGTTGTGCTTGTGGTTGTAGGAGACCAGGTCCGCGAGCGTGAAGCCGTCGTGCGCGGTGACGAAGTTGACCGAGGCGACCGGCCGGCGGCCGTCGCTGAGGTACAGGTCGCTGGAGCCGGTCAGCCGGGAGGCGAATTCGGGCAGCGTGGCGTGCTCCCCGCGCCAGAAATCCCGCACCGTGTCCCGGTACTTGCCGTTCCACTCCGTCCACAACGGCGGGAAGTTCCCGACCTGGTAGCCGCCCTCCCCCACGTCCCAGGGCTCGGCGATGAGCTTGACCTGGGAGACGACCGGGTCCTGCTGGACCATGTCGAAGAACGCGGACAGCCGGTCCACCTCGTGGAACTGCCGGGCCAGCGCCGCGGCCAGGTCGAAGCGGAAGCCGTCCACGTGCATCTCCAGGACCCAGTACCGGAGCGAGTCCATGATCATCTGGAGCACGTGGGGGTGGCGCATCAGCAGGCTGTTGCCGGTGCCGGTGGTGTCCATGTAGAACTCCGGCTCGTCCCCGACCAGCCGGTAGTACGAGGCGTTGTCGATGCCCCGGAAAGACAGTGTCGGCCCCAGGTGGTTGCCCTCGGCGGTGTGGTTGTAGACCACGTCGAGGATGACCTCGATGCCGGCCTGGTGCAGCGCCCGGACCATGGACTTGAACTCCTGCACCTGCTCGCCGCGGCTGCCGCTGGCGGCGTAGGCGTTGTGGGGGGCGAAGAAACCGATCGTGTTGTAGCCCCAGTAGTTGGCCAGCCCGCGCTCGGCCAGGATGGCGTCGCTCACGAACTGGTGCACCGGCATCAGCTCGACCGCGGTGACCCCGAGCCGCTGCAGGTGCTCGATCACGGCGGGATGGGCGAGGCCCTGGTAGGTGCCCCGCTGCGCCTCAGGCACCTCCGGATGCAGCTTGGTCAGGCCCCGCACGTGGGTCTCGTAGATCACGGTCTCGTGGTAGGAGGTCCGCGGGTGCCGGTCGGAATCCCAGCTGAAGAACGGGTTGATCACCACCGAGCGGGGCACGTGCGGCGCGGAGTCCTCGTCGTTGCGCTGGCCGGGATGGTCGAACGAGTAGGCGAACACCGCCTGGTCCCACTGGACACTGCCCTCGACGGCCTTGGCGTAGGGGTCGATCAGCAGCTTGGCCGGGTTGCAGCGCTGCCCGGCCGCCGGGTTGTAGGGGCCGTGCACCCGGTAGCCGTAGCGCTGGCCGGGGCTCACGCCGGGCAGGTAACCATGCCAGACGAAGCCGTCCACCTCGTTCAGGGCGACCCGGGTCTCGGCGCCGCCCTCGTCGAACAGGCACAGCTCTACCCGCTCGGCCACCTCGGAGAACAGGGCGAAGTTCGTGCCCACCCCGTCGAAGGTCGCCCCGAGCGGATAGCTGTTGCCCGGCCAGATCAAAGCCTCCTGCGCCACCATGTCCGTCCCTGGTCGATGTGCCGGCCTGCCGTCGCCACACGCCCTTCCCGGGCAGGCCCTCCCGGGCAGGCCTTTCCCGGGCAGGCCCTCCCCGGGCAGGCTCTGTATCCGGGCGAGTGCACTGCGTGGACCCTGCGACCATAACGCCTTTCACCTGCCACCCTTCCAGTGCCCCGGCCCGGTGAGGTGCCCTCGGCCATCCAGGGCAAACGCATGTCATCACATGCCGGACAACCAGCTCAGCACCTGCGGCACATGAGGTCTTCACCTCCAGGCAGGACAGTGCCCGGCCCCGCACGCGGGGCGGGGCCGGCGCGGAGCACGGCTGGCTGCCTACGTGTCCTTGATGATGTCCCTGATCAGGCGGGTGGTCCCAGACGGGGTGAGCGCCTCCGCGCTGAGCCGGTTCATGATCTCCATGTAGTGGTCCACGTCGGAGCGGCGCTCCAGGTACAGGGCGCTGGTCAGCTGCTCGATGTAGACGACGTCGGGCAGGTCCGGCTCGTCGAAGCGCAGCACGCTGAACGACCCGCCCGCGGCGGCGTGCCCGCCCCGGCGGAACGGCACGACCTGGAGGGTGACCGAGGGCATCGTGGCCACCTCGAGAAGGTGGGCCAGCTGGCCGCGCATCACGTCCCGGCCGCCGATCGGGCGGCGCAGGGCGGCCTCATCCATCACGGACCACACCCTGGGGGGCTGTGCGGCGGTGAGCAGGTCCTGGCGGGCCATCCGCAGGCTGACCCGGCGGTCGATCTCCGTCTCCGGGGCGGCCCGGTTGCCGAGCAGCGTGACCGCCCGCGCGTAGTCCCGGGTCTGGAACAGCCCATGGACGAACTGCAGCTCGAAGGTCCGGATGAGCGAGGCCGCGGCCTCCAGGCCCAGGTAGGTCTCGAACCAGTCCGCGAGGATGTCGCCGTACTGGGTCCACCAGCCCTGCTCGTTGGCCTTCTGGGTCAGCGCGAGCAGGCCCAGGCGCAGCTTCTGGTCGGTGACCCCGTACAGGCTCAGGAGGTCCTCGACGTCACGGAGCTTGAACCCGACCCGGCCGTGTTCCAGGCGGCTCATCTTCGATCGTGAGGCGCGGATCTCGTAGCCGGCCTGCTCCGGTGTGAGACCGGCGGCCTCGCGCAGGCGGCGCAGCTGGGCGCCCAGCACCATACGGACGACGGTGGCCCCGGCCCGCGGCCCGGTCAATGACCCGTTGGCCGGATTGCCGGCCGGATAGACGGACCCCATCTCAGTGTCCCGCGCCATGCCGCTCCCGACCCCACGGATCACGTGCCACTCCGACCCCCCGGCCGATGTCAGATTCTCAGCCCAGTGGCGCCATTGCAGTCGCGTGGCCTCTGCCAACAGCACCGTGAACCACTACTAAGCGGAACACACAGAGCACGATATCACCGCACCTGCCCGGTGTCCCGGGGCGAAATTGGCTGTGTTTCGCCCCCGGCCGCCCGGGACGCTCACAGATCGTCGAACTCGCCGTTCTTGAGCGCGGCCAGGAACGCGGCGATCTCCGCCCGGGTGTAGATGAGGGCCGGCCCGGCCGGGAACCGGGAGTTGCGCATCGCGATCGAGCCGCCCGGCAGCTCGGCCACCTCCACGCAGCTGCCGTTGGGGTTGCTGGCGGTGGACTTCCGCCAGCGGGCGCCGAGCTCTCCAGCCGGTATGCCGTTCTTGACCTGCATCTTCTTCCTCCCTGGGGCGGCGGAGACGAGGCGAGTCCCCGCGGGGTGCGGGTGGAGACCGAACGGGAAAATATGCCCTTGCACTGTGCATCCTAACATGGCAAATGCACGTGCATACGGTCGTGCAAGGGACGTTGCAAACGTAACGTGCATGGGGCAAGATGAGCCCGTTGGCCGTTCACGGAAACGACGGATCGCTCGGAAGGCAATGACGGCACAGCCATTAGGCCTGGCAGGTCACGCAGTAAGCCACGTGGGCTGGCACTGGCTGGCGCCCGCTGTGGCGATGGCGGCCGCGGCGAGCGGTGTCCGCCAGCGGACGCCGGGGCTGGCCCCGGCGGACTGGACCTGCTTTCCCCGCCTGGCGGTGCGCACGCCCGGCACCGGCACGAGATCGGTCGGCCCGGCCCGCGACTTCTGCCTGTCCACCATGCGGCGCTGGGGCGTGACCAACCGCGGGGACGACGTGGCCGTGGTGGTGTCGGAACTGCTGACCAACGCCCTGCGGCACGGGGTGCCCGGGGCTGGCCTGCCCGCGGGCAGGCCAGCGGGCGCGGCGAGGCCCCGGGCGGGGCCGCGCGGAACCGCTGGCCGGTCCGGCTCGCGCTGGTCCAGCCGGGCCAGTTCGTGCTGGTCGCGGTGGCGGACCCGAGCCCGCGGCCACCCGAGCCCAAGGACCCTGACTACCTGGCCGAAAGCGGGCGCGGCCTGCATGTGATCAGCGCGCTCAGCGACCGCTGGGGGTGGACCGTCCCGGCCGCGACGGGGAAGGTCGTCTGGGCCCTGTTCTCGGTCCGCCTCGACTGGCAGCCACCCGACTGGGGCTGGTTCGCCGCACACCACCAAGGTCAGGCCCGCGGCCCTATGTGAGCGCTCTCACACGAATTGCCCAGACCACCTGGTCAGGCGGCCCGCGACGGTCAGCCCGCCAGCGGCAGGACCTGGCGAGGCAGGTCCGGCGGGGCGGGGCGGCGCTGCCACTCCCGCGGGTAGCCCAGCGACACCTCCACGAACGGGACCCCGTCCCGCCAGATCGTCCGCGGGATGTGCAGGTGACCGTAGACCACGGCCGCGGCGCCGAACCGGACGTGCCAGTCGCCGGTGCGGGTGGTGCCGCACCACTGCGCGAACTCGGGGTACCTCAGCACCCGGGTCGGCTCCCTGATCAGCGGGAAGTGGTTGACCAGGATGGCGGGCGGGCCGGGCGGCAGGGCGGCCAGCCGCGCCCGGGTGGCCTCGACCCGGGCCCAGCACCACTCCTCAGCGCTCGGGTACGGGTCCGGGTGCAGCCACCGCTCATCGGTGCACACCACGCCGGTGTCGTAGGCCCGGGCCAGGCCCTCGGCCTTGGTCTTCGCGCCGTCGGGCCGGAACGAGTAGTCATACAGCAGGAACAGCGGCACGATCCGGGCCGGTCCGCCGGGCCCGGCCCACACCGGGTACGGGTCTTCCGGGGTGAGCACGCCCAGCCGCCGGCAGAACTCCACGAGATGGCAGTAACGCTGCTCGCCGCGCAGCCGGACCGGGTCGGTGCGGTGCGTCCACAGATCGTGGTTCCCGGGCACCCACACCACCTGGGCGAAGCGCTCGCTGAGCGTGCGCAGGGCCCACTCGATATCCGGCATCCGCTCCCCCACGTCGCCCGCCACCAGCAGCCAGTCCCCCTCGGAGCGCGGCCGCAGTCCCCCGACCAGCTCGCGGTTCTGCGGGTAGGCCACATGCAGGTCGCTCACCGCGAGCAGGCGGGGACCACCACCATCCGCGCCCGGCCCCGCGGGCCCCGGCCCCGGCCCCGGCCCCGGCGCCGCACCCCGCCCCGCGGGCCCGGGCTCCCGGGCCCGGGCTCACCGGGCCCGGGCTCACCGGACATGCGCGAGCTCGGTGGTCCACATGACGATCCGGGTCCGGTCACCCCGGAACAGGTCCCGGGCGAACTCCACCGGGTGGCCCGCCTGCGCGTAGGCGACCCGCTCGACGAGCAGCAACGGGGCGCCGTCGCGGACCTCCAGCGCCTCGGCCTCACGGACCCCGGCGGTCACCGGCTCCAGGCTTTCGCGCGCCCGGCAGGGGCGCTGCGCGTACTTCTCGTCCAGCAGGTCGTACAGGGACCCGTCCAGGCGGCACGACAGCAGCCCGGGGAACCGCGCGGCGGGGAAGACCGAGCACTCGACCGCGAGCGGGCGGCCGTCACCGAGCCGGACCCGCCGGATCTCGCAGACCGGGTCGCCCTCGCCGATCTCCAGGGCCGCGGCCACCCCCGGCCGGGCGGGGCGCTCGGCCGCGGACAGCACCCGCGCGCCCGCCACCATCCCGTGCCGCCGGAGCTGCTCGGAGAACCCGGCCAGCGTGGTCCGGTCCTGCTCCAGCTTGGCCTGGGCCACGAACGTGCCGCCGTTGCGCCCGACCGCCCGGTCCACCAGGCCGCGGCGGGCCAGCGTGCCCAGCGCGTGCCGGAGCGTCATCCGGCTGACCCCGAGCCAGGCGGCCAGGTCCTGCTCGGTCGGCATCCGCTCACCGGGTGCGAGCCGCCCCGCCTCGATCGCCTCGGCCAGCCACTCCTCGATCTGCCCGTGCCTGGTCGTCCCCGGCTCACTGGCGATCACCGGCGGCGTCAGCGCGAGCAGCCCCTCCCCGTGTTCCAAGGGCTCAGGACTCCGGGCGGGCCTGTGACCCTGGGCCGGGCGCCCCGGCCACCAGCGGCTCGTCGTCGCCGGCCGGCGCGATCACCGGGGCGAACCGCTTGCCCCTCCCGACGGCCAGGTAGTAGATCACGCCTATCAGCGTAATGACGATGGCCACGGTCCACAGGATCGGGATACGGTTCACGAACCCGATCCCGAAGCTGAGCAGGCCCGCGGTCTGCTTCGGCTCGGGGTTGCTGGCCGCCCGCGGCCAGGCGAAGTTGACCAGCATGGCCCCGCCGTAGGCCAGCGCGAGCACGTTGACCACCGGGCCCCAGCGGCGCAGGCTGAACGGCGCGCTGACCTTGGGCCAGCCGCGCAGCCGGGCCCGCATGATCACCAGGTTGCCCAGGAAGTAGCTGAGGTAGATCATGCCGGTCGCGGCGATGGCGATGATCCCCGCTCCCGAGTACTTCAGGAACGGCACCGCGGCCAGCACGGCGACCACGATGCAGGCCCACACCGGCGTGTGCAGGGCAGGCGAGACCCGGGACAGCGGCCCGGAGAACGGGAGCTGGTTGTCCCGGGCCATGCCGAAGCACAGCCGGATCGTCGCGGCCAGGATCGACAGGCAGCAGACGAAGATGGCCGCCGACACCACCAGCAGGTAGATGGTGGCCAGCGCGGACGGGAAGTTGGCCTCGATGATCGTGGCCGGGGTCCACCCCTGGCTGATCGCGGTGTGCAGGTTGGGGATGGCCATCAGCGTGCCCAGCAGGAACACCCCGCCGATGACGAACGCCCCGATCACCGAGAACAGCACCGCCTTGGGCGCGGCACTGCGCGGGTTCCGGGTCTCCTCGGCCAGGGTGGAGGCGGTGTCGAACCCGTAGATGACGAACAGGCTCATGAACATGGCGGCCAGGAACGAGTTCGGCCCGACGTGCAGGCCGCCGCTGTCGGTGACCACCTTGAAGCCCTGGTGGTTGTGGAAGATCAGGAGCACGATCGCGAAGACGAACATGCCGAGGATCTCGAACAGCACCCCGGTGTTGTTGATCAGCGCGACCAGCCGCACGCCGTAGATGTTCAGCACGGTGATGATGACCAGCACGATCAGGGCCACCACCAGCTGGGTGTGCAGGCTGGCCGCGTTCAGGCCGTGCCAGCCCAGCCCGTTCAGCGCCGGGATGAGCGCGATCGGGATGGTCGCGACCACCGCGGTCACGGTCAGGATGCCGGCGAACAGGTAGATCCAGCCGGTGAACCATGAGTACGTCCGGCTGGCCAGGTACTTGGTCCACTGGAACACCGACCCGGCCACCGGGTAGTGGCTGGACACCTCGGCGAAGTTGAGCGCGACCAGGAACTGGCCGGCCGCGACCACCGGCCAGGTCCAGATGAACACCCCCCCGATCGTGGTCAGGCCCAGCGCGAACAGGGTGAAGATGCCGGTCGAGGGCGAGATGTAGCTGAACGCCACCGCGAAGGAGCTGCCCAGCCCGAGCGACCTCTTGAGTTCCTGCTTGTAGCCGAACCGGGCCAGGTCGGCGGAATCCCGTTCGTGCTCGGCGGAGTGCGGGGTGCTGGTCATGGCGCCTCCCAGGTTGAGGCGTAGCGTAAGTTGCGCGCAAAGTTACTGTCTAGACCCAATCTCCGCACCGGATCACGATCGCGACACTCCCGTGATTTCGTCTAGACCTTATGCGCCGTATCGCTTTACCCTGCGGTGCAATGGATCATCTGCCCGACTCCGGCCTGCCGGACCCCGGCCTGCTCGACCAGGTGCCGTGCCTGGCCGCGACCCCGCGCACCGTGCAGCCGCTGCCCGGCGGCCTCACCAACCGCAACTACAAGGTGACGACGCCGCACGGCACGTTCGTGGCCCGGGTCTGGTCTCCCGGGAACCTGCTCGCGATCAACCGGGACCACGAGCACCGCAACTCGGTCGCCGCGGCCGCCGCGGGGGTGGGGGCGCCTGTCGTCGCCTACCGCCCCGAGCACGGCCTGCTCGTGCTGGGCTACATCAACGGAAGAACTTTCCGCAACGAAGACCTCGCCGACCCGGTCACCATCCCCAGGGTGGCGGCGGCGTGCCGCCGGCTGCACGGGGGCCCGCGGTTCGCCGGTGACTTCGACATGTTCGAGGTCCAGCGGCGCTACCTGGACGTCGCCACCCAGCATGGGTTCCCCGTCCCGCCGGGGTATGCGGAGCTGATGCCGCAGGTGACCGCCGCCCGCCGGGCCCTCGCCGCCAGCGGCGAGGGCACCGTGCCGTGCAACAACGACCTGCTCGCCGCGAACTTCATCGACGACGGCGAGAAGATCTGGCTCATCGACTACGAGTACTCAGGCAACGGCGATCCCTGTTTCGAGCTCGGCAACATCTGGGCCGAATGCGGCCTGTCCGCCGGGGCGCTCGCGGCCCTGGTGCGGGAGTACTACGGCGGTCCGTTGCGGAATAAGGTGGCGCGCGCCCAGATCCTGGGCCAGATAGGCAGGTACGGATGGACGCTCTGGGGCGCGATCCAGCACGCCAGCAGCCCGATCGAGTTTGATTTCCAGGGCTGGTCCATGGAGCGGTTCGAGGCGTGCGCGGCCGTGATGACCAGTCCCGCCTGGGGACGCCTGCTGGACGAGGTGGTCCGCAGTGACTGAGCCGCAGGCGCTCCCGTCCCGCGCGCGGGTGATCATCATCGGCGGCGGCGTGATCGGCACCAGCGTCGCGTATCACCTGGCCGAGCGGGGCTGCGGGGACGTGCTGCTGCTCGAGCAGGGCCAGCTGTCCTGCGGGACCACGTGGCACGCGGCCGGGCTGGTCGGCCTGCTGCGCGCCACCGAGAGCGGCACCCGGCTGGTGCAGTACTCCACGGACCTCTACGCCCGCCTGGAAGAGGAGACGGGGCTGTCCGCCGGGTTCCGCCGGTGCGGCGGGCTGATCGTGGCCCGCACCCCGGACCGGCTGACCCAGCTCCGCCGGACCGCGGCCGCCGCCGACGCCTTCGGGCTGGAGGCCCAGATGCTCACCCCCGGGCAGGCCCGGGAGCGGTACCCGGTCATGGAGACCGGCGACCTGGCCGGGGCGATCTGGCTGCCCGGCGACGGCAGGGCCAACCCGGCCGATCTCACCTACGCACTGGCCGGGGGAGCCCGGAAGCGGGGGGTCACGATCCGGGAGCGGATCCGGGTGACCGGGATCCAGACCGCCGACCGGGCAGGCGGCCGGGTGGTGACCGGGGTCCGCACCGCCGGCGGCGACGTCGAGGCCGAGATCGTGGTCAACTGCGCCGGGCAGTGGGCCAAGCAGGTGGCGGACTGGGTGCGGGGTGACGGTCCCGCTGCACTCCTGCGAGCACTTCTACGTGGTCACCGACCAGATCGACGGGATCCACCGGGACCTGCCGGTGCTCCGTGACCCGGACGGCTGGACCTACTTCAAGGAAGAGGTGGGCGGGCTGGTCGTCGGCGGCTTCGAGCCGGACGCCAAGCCGTGGGTGCCCCCGGACGAGATCCCGTACCCGTTCGAGTTCCAGCTGCTCGGCGAGGACTGGGAGCATTTCGCGCCGCTGATGGAGCAGGCCGAGCGGCGGATCCCGGCGCTGCGTGACACGGGGATCAAGAAGTTCTACAACGGCCCGGAAAGCTTCACCCCCGACAACCAGTTCATCGCCGGTGAAGCGCCCGGGCTGCGCGGCTTCTTCGTCGCGGCGGGCTTCAACTCGGTCGGCATCGCGTCCGCCGGCGGGGCGGGCCGGGCGCTGGCCGGGTGGATCCTGGACGGCGACCCTGGGCTGGACCTGACCGCGGCCGACATCCGGCGGTTCGCGCCGCTGCACGGCAACACCCGCTTCCTGCACGACCGGGTCGGCGAGGTCCTCGGCCTGCACTACGCGCTGCCGTGGCCGAACCGGGAGCTGGCCACGGCCCGGCCGCTGCGCCGCTCCCCGGTGCATCACCTGACCGCGGCGGCCGGCGCCTGCTTCGGCAGCCGGATGGGCTGGGAGCGGCCCAACGTGTTCGCGCCGGCCGGGCACAGCGCCGGGCATCGAGCTACAGCTGGGACGCGCCCGGCTGGCTGCCCTGGTCGGTGGCGGAGCAGCGGGCCACCCGCCGCGACGTGGCCCTGTTCGACCAGACGTCGTTCTCCAAGTACCTGATGACCGGGCCGGACAGTGAACGGGCCCTGCAGTGGCTGTGCACCGCCGACGTGGCCGTGCCGCCGGGCCGGACCGTGTACACCGGGATGCTCAACGGGAACGGCCGCTACGAGTCGGACCTGACCGTGACCCGGCTGTCCGCGGAGGAGTTCCTGCTGGTGGCCAGCTCGGCCACGACCGAGCGGGACCTGGACCACATCCGGCGGCGGATGCCCGCGGGCGCGTTCGCCCGGGTGGTCGACGTGACCTCGGCGTACGCGGTGCTCGGCGTGATGGGGCCCAGGTCGCGGGACCTGCTGGCGTCGCTGTCCACCGCGGACCTGGGCGATCAGGCCTTCCCGTTCGGGACGAGCCGGGAGATCGACCTGGGCTACTTCCGCCTGCGCGCGACCCGGATCACCTACGTGGGTGAGCTGGGCTGGGAACTGTACGTGCCCGCCGAGTGCGCGGTGGGCGTGTTCGAGCTGCTCACCGCGGCCGGCCCGGAGTTCGGGCTGGCCCAGGCCGGCTACTACACGATCGAGTCGATGCGGCTGGAAAAGGGGTACCGGGCTTTCGGCCGGGAGCTGACCCCCGAGTACGGGCCGGCGGAGGCTGGCCTGCTGTTCGCCTGCAAGCTGCGTGGCGACGTCCCGTTCCTCGGCCGCGAGGCGGTCGAGGAGGCCCGGGCCGGGGGGACGCGGCGGCGGCTGGTGTCGGTGGTGGCCGTGCCCGGCAGAGGAGGGCGCCCCGGGACCGATGCTGTGGGGCGGCGAGCTCGTGCTCCGCGACGGGGTGGCGGTCGGCCAGCTGACCTCGGCGGCCTGGGGCGAGGCGGTCGGCGGGGCCGTGGGCCTGGGCTACCTGCGGCATCCCGGCCGGCGACGTGGTCACGCCGGAGTTCCTGCGCACCGGCCGCTACGAGGTCAACGCCGGCGGGGACGTCCACCCGGCCACGGTGTCCCTGCGCCCGCCCTTCGACCCCGCCGCCACCCGCGTCCGCCCCGCCACCCCCACCCCCTCCCGCCCCTCCGCCCCCGCCCCCCCTGCCCCCCGCCGCCCCCCGCCTGACGGATCCCCATGATCCTGTGCAGCTGGTGCCGGTATTGCGCAGTGGTTGCACAGGATCATGGCCTGGACCCCGGGGCCGCGCGGGCATGATGGCGGGATCGGGTGCGCGGACGGGGGGTGGGCGGTGCGGGCAGCGGGCGGGCGGGCACGGCGGCCGCTCAGGTGGCCGATGCTGCTCGGGCTGCTGCCCATCCGCCGGGCCCAGGTGCCCGGGGACCTGCTCGCCGGGGTCACGCTGGCCGCGCTGGGCATCCCCGAGGTGCTGGGCTACGCCCGGATCGCCGGGATGCCGGTGGTCACCGGGCTGTACACGCTGCTGCTCCCGATGGCCCTGTTCGCCGTGCTCGGCGCGTCCCGCCACCTGGTCGTCGCGGCGGACTCCGCGACCGCGGCCATCCTGGCCGGTGCGCTGATCCGGCTGGCCGATCCCGGCTCCGCGCAGTACGTCCGGCTGGCCGGGCTCGCGGCCCTGCTCACCGGCGCCCTGCTGATCGTGGCCCGGCTGGCCCGGCTCGGCTTCCTGGCCAGCTTCCTGTCCCGCACGGTCCTGCTCGGCTTCCTGACCGGGGTCGGCATCCAGGTGGCGATCGGGCAGCTGCCGGACATGCTCGGCGTGTCCGCCCCCAGCCCGCGCACGCTGGTCAAGCTCGGGCAGACCGTCGCCGCGATCCCCCAGGCGCACGGCCTCACCGTCGCCGTGTCGCTCAGCGTCGTGGTGATCATGCTGGCGGCACGCCGGATCACCCGCCGCCTCCCCGGCGCGCTGATCGCCGTGATCGGCGCGATCATCGCCAGCCGGGCGGCCGACCTGGCCGCGCACGGGGTCAGCGTGCTCGGCCACGTTCCCCGCGGGCTGCCCGCCTTCGGGCTGCCGGCCCTGGGGCTGCACGACACGCTCGCGCTGCTGGGCACCTCGGCGTCGATCTTCATCGTCATCCTGGCCCAGAGCGCAGCCACCGCCCGCGCCTACGCGGCCAAGTACGGCGAGCCGTTCGGCACGGACACCGACCTGGTCGGGCTGGGGGCGGGCAACATCGCCGCCGCGTTCACCGGCACGTTCGTGGTGAACGGGAGCCCGACCAAGACCCAGATCGTGGACGACGCCGGGCGGCCGGAGCCAGCTGGCCTCGCTGACCACCAGCGCGCTGGCCCTCGTGGTGCTGCTCGTCGCCACCGGGCCGCTGCGCTACCTGCCGGACGCCGCCCTGGCCGCGGTGGTGTTCCTGATCGGTGCCGAACTCGTTGACGTGCGCGGCATCCGGCGGCTCCTGCTGGTCCGCCGGCGTGAATTCGCGGTCGCGGTGGTCACCGCGATAGCGGTGGTCGGGCTCGGCATCACCGACGGCATCGTGGTGGCCGTGATCGCCTCGATCATCGATCACCTGCGGCACAGCTACCGGCCGAGCAACAGCGTGCTGGTGAAATCGGCGGCCGGCCACTGGCGCACCACGCCGGTCACGCCGGGCGCGCGGACCGAACCGGGGCTGGTCATCTACCGTTTCGGCACCGGCCTCTACTTCGCGAACGCCTCCGTGCTGGCGGAAGATGTCATCGCGCTCAGTACCCGGGGCGGCCCGCTGCGCTGGTTCGTGCTCGACGGCGCGGCGGTCGGCGACGTGGACTACACCGCCTCCTCGGTACTCAGCCGCGCCATCGCGCAGCTGCACGAGCATGACATCCAGTTCGTGGTGACCAGCCTGATGATCCCGGTGCGCCAGCAGCTCGAGCACTACGGGATCAGCGGCGCCGCGGGCCCGGACGCCTACTTCGACACGCCGGGTCAGGCCCTCGAGGCATTCCACGCCGCCACGCCCCGGCCGGACCCGCCGCCGCCGGCCCGCCCGCCTGCCTGATCAGGGCGCGGGGACGATCTGGCCGGACGCGCTCCCGAAGTCGATCCGGGAGCCGTCCGGCCCGGGCGCGGAGCCGGACAGCGTGACGGTGTCGCCGTCGGCCAGGTAGGCCCGGGGCCGCCCGTCCGGCAGGGTGACCGGGTCGCGGCCGCCGGCCGTGATCTCCAGCAGCGAGCCCATCTCGTCCCGGCGGAAGCTGGACACGGTGCCCGAGCCGTACAGGTCGCCAGTGCGCAGCGCGGCGCCATTCACGGTCAGGTGCGCGAGCTGCTGGGCGCCGGTCCAGTACATGGTGGCGAAGCGGGGCCGCGAGATGACCTGGCCGTTGATGCTCACCGTGAGGTCGATGTCCAGCCCCCAGGGCACGCTTTCCCGCAGGTAGCCCAGGGGTTCGGGGTCTTGCGCGGGGGGCGCCACCCGGGCCTGCTCCAGCGCGGCCAGCGGGACCACCCAGGGCGAGATCGTGGTCGCGAAGGATTTGCCCAGGAACGGCCCCAGCGGCCGGGACTCGAACGCCTGGATGTCCCGCGCGCTCCAGTCGATCAGCAGGACCACGCCGAACACGTGCTCGGCGAACGCCCCGGCCGGAACGGGCTGGCCCGGCGCCGACCCCATGCCCACCACGAAGCCGATCTCGGCCTCGAAGTCCATCCGGCGCGTGGGGGCCAGCTCGGGCCGGGCGTGGCCGGGAGCGAGCTGGCCGCGCGGGCGCGGGACCGGCGTGCCGCTGACCACTACGGTGCCGGCCCGGCCGTGGTACCCGACCGGCATCTCCCGCCAGTTGCGGTGCAGCTGCGGGTCGCCGGGCCGCAGGACCCGCGCCGCGTTGGTCGCGTGCTCGAGCGAGGAGTAGAAGTCCGCGAAGTCCGCCACCTCGAACGGGAGGTGCAGCGTGGCCTCCGCGATCGGCACGAGGTCACTGATCTGGCCGCCGCTGACCGACCCGACCAGGCGTTCCCGGGTGCGCTGCCAGGCCCGCGGGCCGCGGCTCATGAACGCGTTGAGGGAGGGCCCGGCGAAGATCGGGTCGCCGAACGCCCGGTGCAGGTCGATGATGTAGTCGCCGAGGCCAGCCCCCACGCGGGGGCTGTCCGTGCCGCGGGAGAACACGCAGTACGGCAGGGCGTGCTCGGTGAACGTCAGCAAGGTCAAGGAATGTCCAGGGAGATCGCGAATGTGAAGCGGTCGCCACGGTAGTGGATCCGGGCCACATCCACCGGGGTAGTCCCGGCCGCGTAGGTCACGTTTTCGGAAACCAGCACCGGGCTGAGCGCATCGATCTGCAGCAGCGCGGCCACCTCGGCCGGCGCGGCCCGGGCCGACACCTCGTTGTCGATCCTGGTCAGTGGCAGGGACAGCTCATCACGCAGAATCCTGGTCACCGGGGCCCGGGCCAGCGCGGCGTCGGTCACCAGGTCCGCATGCTCAGGGCGCAGGTAGTTCTCGGCGTAGCTGACCGGTGCGCCGCCGTCGAGGCGCAGCCTGCGGATCAGCACGGCCTCACGCACCGGGCCCAGCCGGGCGGGCAGCGCGCCGGGCGGCACCCGGGCCCGGCCGAGGACCCGCACCTCGTCGCTGGACTGCTGGGCCATGACCGCGTCCGCCGACCCCAGCACGCGCAGCGCCCGGGTGCGCAGCGCATCGGGGTTGACGAACGTGCCGCGCCGCCGGTGCCTGCTGATCAGGCCGTCGGCGGCCAGGGAACTCAGCGCCTGGCGCACGGTGGCCAGGCTCACCCCGTAGTGCCGGGCGAGCTGCGCCTCGGTCGGGAGCCGGAGCCCGCCGCCGGCGTCGAACCCCGCAATCGAGGCGCGCAGGCTCTGGGCCAGCTGGTACCACAGCGGCAGCACGCTGCTGAACTGGGGTGGCGCCACCGCGAGCAGCGCGTCACCCGGGGACGGCGGGAGCGGGGCCTGCGTCACCGGCCGGCACTGGGCGCCGCGAACGACGGGGCCAGCCCGTCCCAGACCGAGTCGTAGTCGGGCTGGAGGTGCGCCGCCTCCATGGCCTGCCTGGTCGCGACGATCATCCAGCGGCTCTCGAACATGAACGCCAGCGTGTCCGCCACCTTCTGCGGGGCCAGGTCAGCGCGGCTGGCCCGGGCGAACGTCTCAGCGTCCGGGCCGTGCGAGGTGAACGTGTTGTGCAGGCTCGCCCCGCCGGGCAGGAAGCCCTCGGCCTTGGCGTCGTAGGCCCCCCGGACCAGGCCCATGAACTCCGACATCACGTTGCGGTGGAACCAGGGCGGCCGGAAGGTGTCCTCACCGACGAGCCACCGTGGCGGGAAGATGACGAAGTCCACGTTGGCCAGGCCCGGCGTGTCGGACGGGGACGTGAGCACGGTGTAGATCGACGGGTCCGGGTGGTCGAAACTGACCGTGCCCAGCACCATGAAGGCCGCCGTGTCGTACTTGACCGGCACATAGCTGCCGTGCCAGGCCACGACGTCCAGCGGCGAGTGGTCATAGCCGGCCGCCCACAGGTTGCCGCCGAACTTCTGCACCACCTCCACCGGGCCGCCGCGCTCCTCGTAGGCGGCCTCGGGTGCCAGGAAGTCACGCTCGTTGGCCAGCCCGTTGGCGCCGATCGGGCCGCGCTCGGGGAGGGTGAACGGGGCGCCGTAGTTCTCGCACAGGTAGCCGCGGGCCGGGCCGGCGGGCAGGTCCACCCGGAACCGGATGCCCCGGGGCACCACGGCGATCTCGCCCGGGCGCCAGGTGCAGCGGGCCCAGCTCCGTGTGCAGCACCAGCGTGCCCTGCTGCGGCACGAAAAGCAGTTCCCCGTCGGAGTCCACGAAATAGCGGTCCGTCATCGGCGACGTGGCCGCGTACAGGTGCACGGCCATGCCGCTGCGGGTCCGCAGGTCGCCGTTGCCGCCCACGGTGTAGAGGCCGTCGACGAAATCCACCGGGCCGGCGGGCAGCGGCAGCGGGTCCCAGCGCAGCCGGTTGGGATCCGGCTCGATCTCGTCGAACGGCGTCCCGCGCAGCGAGCCGTTGCCGATCCGGTCGAAGCGCGGGTGCGCCGCGGACGGCATGATCCGGTACACCCAGGTCCGCCGGTTGGCCGCGCGCGGCTGGGTGAACGCGGTCCCGCTGAGCTGCTCCGCGTACAGCCCCAGCGGGGCGCGCTGCGGCGAGTTGCGGCCCTCGGGCAGGGCCCCGGGGACCGCTTCGCTGACGAACTCGTTCCCGAAGCCAGGCTGGTAGTGATGGCCGTCCGTGTGCGCGTCCGCCATGGCTGCTCCCGGTATCGTCTGATTCCTCTGCTCAATCAGATCATTAGGGTGGCCGGGGGTCAACCGCGCAGGCCAGGCACCTGGGGCATGAGGCCGTGACCGGCCCGCAGCAGCGCCCCGGCCTCGTCCGCGAGCATCGGCGCGGCCAGCAGGTAACCCTGCCCGTACCGGCAGCCCATCGACACCAGCATGTCCCGCTGCACCTCGCTCTCGATCCCCTCGGCGATCACGGTCAGCTCCAGCGTCTTGGCGATCCGGACGATGACCTCGACGAGAGCCAGCCGCTGGGTGGACACGGCGATCCCGTCCACGAACGACTTGTCCATCTTCAGCAGGTCGATCGGCAGCTCGCGCAGGTAGCTCAGGGACGAGTAACCGGTCCCGAAGTCATCGATGGCCAGGCGGATCCCCATCCCCTTCAGCTCCTCGAGGTCGGCCCGGAGCCGCTGGTCGGGCCCGAGCAGCCCGCTCTCGGTCAGCTCCAGGACCAGGGCCGACGGGGCGAGGCCGGACTCGGTCAGCCGCCGCCGGACCCCCCGGACGAAGCCCGGGTCCCGCAGCTGGCGGGCGGCCACGTTCACGCTCACATACACCGGCAGGCTGGCCGCGGGCGTGCTGCAGCCAGCGGGCCAGGTCGGCCGTGGCCTGGCGGAGGACCCAGGCACCGAGCGGGACGATGTGACCGGTCTCCTCGGCCAGGGCGATGAACTGGTCCGGCTGCACCATGCCCCAGTCCGCGTGCGGCCAGCGCAGCAGTGCCTCGAACCCGGCCACCATGCCGGTGCTGAGCTCCACGATCGGCTGGTAGACCAGCGTGAAGGCTGACTCCGCGACGGCGCTGTCCAGGGCCGCCTGCAGGTCCCTGCGCCGCATCATGCCGGCGCTGAGGACCGGCTGGTAGAGCCGCCATTGCCGCTTGCCCGACGCTTTCGCCGCGTACAGCGCGAGGTCCGCGTGCCGGACCAGGTCGCCGGTGCTGGCGGCGTCGTCGCTGGTGGCGACGCCCACCGTCGCCGGGGCGATCGCCGAGCCGATCGCGAGCGTGAACGGCTCCTGGAAGGCCGCCACGATGGCCTCGGCCAGGTTCTCCACCGCGGCGCCGTCGGCGGCATCCTCGATGAGCAGGCCGAACTCATCCCCGCCGAGCCGGGCGGCGGCACCGCGGCCCGTGGTCAGCGCGGACAACCGCATGCCCGCCGCGACCAGCAGCTCGTCACCGACGCCGTGCCCCATGGTGTCGTTGATCACCTTGAAGTCGTCCAGATCGATGAACAGGACGCCGACGACCGCGCCCGTGCGCCGGGCACGCGCCATCGCGCGTACCACTCTCTCCTGGAAGAGCATCCGGTTGGGAAGCCCGGTCAGCGAGTCGTGGAAGGCCCGGTACTTGAGTTCCCGCTCGAGCTGGCGCCGTTCGGTGACGTCGCGCAGCGTGAGCACCAGGCCCCCGACGGTGGGCTCGTGCCGCAGGTCACTGCATCGGACCTCGACCTCGACGTGAGAGCCGTCGCGGGCCGTGATCCCCCAGTCCTCCTCGACGTCCCCGTGGCCGCCGCCGCGCATCGCGGCCAGCGACCGGGTGATTTCCTCCCGTTCATCCGGCCGCACGAGATCCCACAGGTACTCGCCATCCACCGGGACGTCGCCGAAGATGCTCTGGGCGGATGGTGTCGCGTACCTGATGCGGCCAGAGTCGTCCACGATCAGGATGACGTCGGAGGTGTCATGGACGAGGGTCCGGAAGTACGCCTCGCTGTTGCGCCGGGTCACCTCACGGCTCAGCTCGACCCGCTCGACGACCAGCGCGGCCTGCCGGGCCAGCACCTCGAACGTCCCGGCCAGCTCGGCCAGGTCCCGGCGGGCCCCGGATACCGCGAGCACCCCGATGAGCGGCTCACCGGCCGGCCTGTCCTGCAGGTACAGGGGGCAGAGCAGGACGCTCCACCGGTCCTCATCCGGGCTGGCCATCAGGCGCGCGCCGGGCCCGGTCAGCTCCGACAGCCAGCTTTCCGCCCGGGCCGCGGGCAGCTTGGCGGACACACGCGGCTCGTCCGGCGGGGCGCCGACCACCCGCAAGGTGTCGCTCTCGCGCACTGCGACCACGGCGGGCCCGCGCTGGCGGTTCTGCATCAGCGAGGCCACCCCGGACCGGACGGCGCTGGCGGCCTGCTCCAGGGTGGCCGCGGCGACCAGCTCCGCACCGGCCTCGCGCAGGATCCGGGCCCGGGCCAGGGTCCGGCTGAGCGCGGTGGCCACGTCGGCGAGCCGCCACAGGACCAGGACGTAGAGCAGCGCCGAACAGACCGCGATCACCCCGGCGTCCTGCACGTGGCGCCGGAGGGCCTCGCTCAGCAGCACGGCCGGGGCGATCAGTGAGGCCAGCATGATCAGCGTCAGCCGGATGACCGAGCTCGGGGCCTGCTGGCGGGCGGCCGGCTGGGTGAGTTCCGTCATGCTCGGGTGCAGGGCAGCCGCGCCCCAGGCCGCGTAGAACACGGCCCAGCCGAGGTCGGCGACGGTGCCGATGCGCCACGACCCGTACAGCTGGATGGCGCCGAAGGCCACGTCGGAGGCGAGCAGCCCCAGGCTGCCCACGGTGAGCAGCTGCAGGGACCGGGCCCGCCAGGTGCCGGGGGCCAGCAGCCGGGCCAGCATGGCCAGCACCAGCACGTCACCCAGCGGGTACGCGATCGCGGTCGCCTTCTGCTGCCAGGACAGCGTGGCGTTGTTGACGTAAGGCACGATCAGGAAGACCCACGACAGCAGGGCCAGGCCCACGGTCAGGATCAGCGCGTCCAGCAGGCTCCGCCGGTCACGCCCGGCGGAACGCCGCTGGATGAAGATCAGCAGGCCGATCGCGTACAGGGGATACGAGGCCAGGTAGAACAGGTCTGCGAACGAGGGGAACGCGAGGGTCTGGTGCCTGATCTCGGTCACGACCAGGAAGCTCTGCTGGCCCACGGCGAAGCACAGGTTGGCCGCGGCCAGCAGCAGCCACGGGGCGCGGCTGGCAGGACGATTGAGGACAGCGCCGGCCACGATGGCGGCCACCCCGGACAGCGCCAGCAATCCCCAGGCACCGACCCGGATCACCGGCACCGCGTAGTAGGCCACGAGGAGCAGCGTCATCCAGGCGGCATAGGCCGCCATGATCCCCCGTCGCCACGCCAACGACCATCACCCCCGCACCGCCCAGGCCCCCGCCTGGGACTCCGCCCAGGCCTGAACCTCGGCGAACGAGAACCTTCCTGGCTGCTACCTCCCCGGGGGATGCGTGGCATCTGCCACAGCAGGCTCAGCTTGAACAATCTGTAACAACACTTTAGACAGAACGTGATCGTCAGTCTTTAGCCGCGCCGGGAATGATGTGCGCGCGCCGTGAGTTTGGGCCGGTCAGGACCCTGGCCGGACACCGCCGGAGAGGCGGCCGGACCCTGGCCGGCCACTGCCGCAGAGGCGGTCAGGACCCTGCCCGGCCGCCGCCGGAAGGCCGGCCGCCGCCGGAAGGCCGGTCCGGCTGGCTCCCGAGCAGCCCGGCCCGCCGGAGCGCGTCGGCCATGGCCCCACCGCCCTGATCCGCGCTCCCCCGGTCCTGGCGGCCCTGGTCCCGGCTCCCCCGGTCCTGGCGGCCCTGGTCCCGGCTCCCCCGGTCCTGGCGGCCCTGGTCCCGGCTCCCCTGATCCTGGCGGCCCTGATCCTGGCGGCCCCCGTCCCGGCGTCCCCGGTCCTGGTGCTCCCGCCCCCGGGCACCGTCCCGCCCCCGGGCACCGTCCCGCTTCCCGGCACCGTCCTGCTTCCCGGCCTCGTCCTGCTGGGGGCCACCGCCCTCCGTGGCGTCACCCTGGCCCGGCTGGCGGGCGGGCGGGCGCCCCGGCTGGCGGGCGGGCTCAGGGCGGTTCGCCTCCTGTTCCAGCCGCAGCGTCAGCGAGATCCGCTTGCGGGGAATGTCCACGCCGAGCACCCGGACCCGCACCACGTCGCCCGGCTTGACGACCTGGCGCGGGTCGGACACGAACGTCCGCGACATGGCGGACACATGCACCAGGCCATCCTGATGTACGCCAATGTCCACGAAAGCCCCGAACGCGGCCACGTTGGTCACCACGCCCTCCAGCACCATGCCGGGCGCGAGGTCCTCCAGCGTCTCCACGCCCTCGGCGAAGCTGGCCGTGGCGAACGCAGGCCGCGGGTCACGGCCGGGCTTTTCCAGCTCACTGAGGATGTCAGTCACGGTCGGCAGGCCGAAGCGCTCATCGGTGAACTCCTGCGGCCGCAGCGAGCGCAGCAGCGACGTGTTGCCGATCAGCCCGGGCATGCTCGTCCCGGCCGCCCGGAGGATCCGCCGGACCACGGGATAGGCCTCCGGGTGGACGCTGGACGCGTCGAGCGGGTCGTCGCCGCCCGGGATGCGCAGGAACCCCGCCGCCTGCTCGAACGCCTTCGGCCCCAGCCGCGGCACGTCCTTGAGCGCCTGCCGGCTGCGGAACGGGCCGGCCTCGTCGCGCCGGGCCACGACCGCGGCGGCCAGGTTTTCGCTGATTCCCGACACGCGGGCCAGCAACGGGACCGACGCCGTGTTCACGTCCACCCCGACCGCGTTCACGCAGTCCTCGACGACCGCGTCCAGCGAGCGGGACAGCTTGATCTCCGCCAGGTCGTGCTGGTACTGGCCGACCCCGATCGACTTCGGGTCGATCTTGACCAGCTCGGCCAGCGGATCCTGGAGCCGCCGGGCGATCGAGACCGCGCCGCGCAGCGACACGTCCATGCCGGGCAGCTCCCGGGAGGCGTAGGCGGAGGCCGAGTACACCGACGCTCCCGCCTCGGAGACCATCACCTTGGTCAGCTTCAGCTCCGGGTGCGCCTTGATCAGGTCCGCGGCCAGCCGGTCCGTCTCGCGCGAGGCGGTGCCGTTGCCGATCGCGATCAGCTCGACCTGGTGTGCCGCGGCCAGCCGGGCCAGCGCCGCCAGGGACTGCGCCCAGCGCGGCGAGGTGGCCCCGCCTGCGCCGCCCCGCTTCAGCTCGTGCGGGTAGATCGTGTCGGTGGCGACCGCTTTCCCCGTCCCGTCCACGACCGCGACCTTGACCCCGGTGCGGAACCCCGGGTCCAGGCCCATGGTCGGCCGCGTCCCGGCGGGCGCGGCCAGCAGCAGGTCGCGGAGGTTGGCCGCGAACACCGCGACCGCCTCGTCCTCCGCCCGCTGCCACAGCCGCATCCGCAGGTCAACGCCCAGGTGCACGAAGATCCGGGTCCGCCAGGCCCAGTTCACCGTGTCCCCCAGCCAGCGGTCCCCGGGGCGCCCCTGGTCCGCGACGTCATAACGCCGGGCGATTTTCGTTGCGTAATCGGACGGGGCGGGAGGAGCCAGGCCGTCCGCCGTGGGCTCGCCCGCATCCATGGTCAGGTCGAGGATTTCTTCCTTCTCCCCGCGCATCATGGCCAGGATGCGGTGCGAGGGAAGGGCCGTGAACGGCTCCGCGAACTCGAAATAATCGGCGTACTTGGCTCCGGCCTCCTCCCGGCCCTCGCGGACCCGGGAGACCAGCCGCCCGCGGGACCACATCTGCTCGCGCAGCTCGCCGATCAGGTCCGCGTCCTCGGCGAACCGCTCGGCCAGGATGGCCCGCGCGCCCTCCAGCGCGGCGGCCGCGTCGGGCACGCCGCGCTCCGGGTCCGGCGTACTGCGCGGCGGCCTGCTCCGGGCTGGTCTCCGGGTGGGCCAGCAGCTGATCGGCGAGCGGTTCCAGCCCGGCTTCGCGGGCGATCTGGGCCCTGGTCCGGCGCTTCGGCTTGTAGGGCAGGTAGATGTCTTCCAGCCGGGCCTTGGAGTCGGCGGCCATGATCCGCGCGGCCAGCCCGTCGTCGAGCTTGCCCTGGGCGCGGACCGAGTCCAGGATGGCCGCGCGCCGCTCCTCCAGTTCGCGCAGGTAGCGCAGCCGCTCCTCGAGCGTGCGCAGCTGCGCGTCGTCCAGGGCGCCGGTCGCCTCCTTGCGGTAGCGGGCGATGAACGGCACCGTGGCCCCGCCGTCGAGCAGCCCGACCGCCGCGCTGACCTGCCCCTCGCGTACTCCCAGTTCACCGGCGATCCTGCGCTGCAGCGGGAGGGCGGCGGGCAGCTGCGGGTCAGCGGGGACGGTTGCGGTCACGATGGGCTCTGCCTTCCGGGTCGGTTGTGCGCACCATATGGTAGGTCCCACCGGCTGGCTAGCAGGGGAGATAGCGATGGCACGGACACCGCAGGAAGTCTTCGCCCACCACGTCGAGGCGCTCGGGGCCGGCGACCTGGACGAGATCGTCGCCGACTACGCCGAGGACGGGGTGCTCATCACGCCCGCGGGCGTGCTGCACGGCCTGGGCGGCATCCGCGACCGCGTTCACCCAGCTGCTTGCCGACGTGCCGGACGCCGACTGGACCCTGAAAACCCAGATCTACGAGGGTGACGTGCTGTTCCTGGAGTGGGCGGCGGACGCCGGGGCCACGTTCGCGGACGACGGCATCGACACGTTCGTGTTCCGCGACGGGCTGATCCAGGTGCAGACGGTCCGCTACACGCTGCAGCACCGGGGCTGACCAGCCGCGGCCCGCGGGAGGGCAGGTGACCGGCCCCGCCGTTTAGCCGGACCGGGGACGGGCAACTGGGAGCCGATGATAGACACCGCAACCCGGGCAGGCCAGACATGACCTCGAGCGAGGGGCAGGCCCGGGCCGACCGGCAGGCCGAGTCGCGGCAGTACACCACCCGCACGGTGCTGATCGCCGGCGGCGCCAACATCGTCGTCATGATCGCCAAGCTGGCGGCCGGGATCCTCACCGGCTCCAGCGCCATGCTGGCCGAGGCGGCCCACTCGTTCGCCGACACCCTCAACCAGGTGTTCCTGTTCACCTCGGTGCGCCAGGGCCAGCGCCCGGCCGACGACGAGCACCCGTTCGGGTACGGCCAGGAGCGCTACTTCTGGTCCCTGCTCGCCGCCTTCGGCATCTTCGTCGCGGGCGCGGGCTTCTCCATCTTCGAGGGCATCCTCTCGCTGCACACCAAGACGAACGACTTCGTCATCGCGTACGTGGTGCTGGCCGTCTGCGCCATCGCCGAGGGCACCTCGTTCATCCGGGCCTACGGGCAGCTGCGCGGCGAGGCCCACCGCAGCCACACCCACACCCTGGAGCACGTCAAGACCAGCCGGGACACCACGGTCAAGGCGGCGCTGTTCGAGGACACCGCGGCGGTCATCGGGCTCGCGCTGGCCGCCGGCGGACTGCTGCTGGAGCAGCTCACCGGGTCCCCGGTCTTCGACGGGGGTGCCTCGATCGCGATCGGGGTGCTGCTGATCGTGGTGGCCTTCCGGCTGGGCATGGACAGCCGGGAACTGCTCATCGGCCGGGCGGCCGATCCTAAGGTGATCGACGTCATCCGCGACGAGATCGAGAAGACGCCCGGCGTGGACCGGCTGCTCCAGCTGCAGACCATGCACGTCGGCCCGGACAGCCTGATCGTCGCGGCCCGCGTGGCGCTCGGCGACGAGTCCAGCGCGAACCAGGTCGAGGACCTGGCGGACGACATCGACCACCGGCTGTCCGAGCGGCTGCCGGTCACCCCGTACGTGTTCATCGATCCAACCCAGACCGCGGCGCGGCGCTAGGCCTCCGCAGGCTGGACGCGAGGGTCCGCCCGCGCGGCCAGCGTGGTCAGCAGGTGGCTGAACCCATGCGGCGCCCGGGCGCCGCGCCGGGCCGACGTGACCACGCTCAGCGCGGTGGTGCGCAGCACCCGGCTGCCGGCGGCGGCGAGCGCGTTGACGAGCGCGTGGTCCTCAGCGGTCCGGGCCGGGCCGAAACCGCCCGCGGCCAGGTAGGCCGCCGCGCTGAAGCCCAGGTTGGCCCCGTGCACGTGCGGGTGGCCCGGGCCGCCCGTCCCGTAGAGCTTCTGGAACAGCGGCGGCAGCCCGGCCGGGTGCTGCCGCCAGTCGGTGACCGTGATCGTGCCGACGACCGCGTCCCAGCCACCCTCGGCGTAGCGGAGCTGGCGGGCCAGCCAGCATGGCGGCACCAGCGTGTCCGCGTCCGTCGTGGCCAGCCAGACCGCGGACGGATCGAGCGGCCCGGTCCGGCGGAGCACCTCCGCGACCCCGGCGGCGCGTGCGGCGCCCACGTTCCGCGCCCCGATGTCTCAGCACCGCCGCTCCCCCGGCCCGGGCCAGCGCGGCGGTACGGTCGGTGCACGCGTCGGCCACGACCACCACATGGACCGGGATGCCGGCCAGCGGCGCGGCGGCCAGCCGGACCGCCTCCAGGCAGGAGGGCAGCAGGTCCTCCTCGTCGTGCGCCGGGATGACCACACCGACGGCGGCGATCACGCCATGATCCCCGCGCCCGTGGTCCCCCGCGCCCGTGGTCCCTGGGCTGCTGTCCCTGGGGCTGTTGTCCCTGGGGCCAGGCTCCTCATGCCAGCCCTTCGGACTGGGCCACCGAGAGGAGCTCCCGGCCGGCCCGCTGGTACACCTCGGCGATGAAATCCGCCTCGGTGTGCCCGACCCGGCGGGCCAGGTCGCGGCGCGCGGCCAGCACCTGGTGCACCTCGTCGCCGCCGCGCGGGTAGTCGGCGACCGGATGCCGCCAGTGCACCGCGAGCAGGGAGCCGCCCGGCCGCAGCGACGCGGCACCGCGGTCCAGGACCCGGTCCAGCTCGCCGCCGGCGAAGTAGTAGAGGACCTCGGAGAACACGATGAGGTCGAACTGGCCGGGCGGCCAGTCGCCGGGGATCGCGCCGCGGCCCACGGACACGTTCGGCAGCGCCTCGGTCCGGGTGGCGGCCGCCCGGGCCGCGGCGGCGGAGGCGTCCCAGGCCAGCACGTGGCCGCAGCGTGCCGCCAGCATCCCGGTCAGGACCCCGACCGAGCAGCCCGGCTCGAACGCGTCCCGGTAGTGCGGTTCCGGCAGCAGCGCCAGCGTGAGCGCGTACTTGCGCGCCTCGTACCAGCGGGTGGACAGCCCCCACGGGTCGGGCGCGGCCGCGTACATCTGGTCGAAGTACCCCGTGTCCAGGCTCATCGGCCCGCCGCCGAGAGCAGGACCTCGTGATCGCGGGTGAAATGGGCCACCGTGTCCGGGGTCAGTACCGGGCCGGCGCCGGCACCCCGGGGTCTCCAGCTGGCTGGTGAAGCAGCGGATGGCGGCGCGTTTGCGGGCGGCAACCGAGGGCCGCAACGAAACGCTCACGGCGCGCTCCCACGGCACCCGGGAGTCGCCGGGCCGGGCCCAGTGCCAGGTCCACACCGGGTACCAGAAGGTCAGCGGGCCAGCGCGCCGCGCGGCCCGGCCGACCGCCTCGTGATCAGCGTGCACATCCCCATCCCAGGGAGCCAGCACCGCGTCGCAGCCAGCGGCGAGATCACGCACCTGCGCGGCGAGGTCGTCCTCGCGGGCCGCCACGCCGGTATCGGGGAACCCGAGCCGGATCACCTCGGTGCCCTGGGCCCCGAGCACCGCGAGCGCCCCGGCGGTCTCGGCCGCCCGGCGCGCGGCCAGCGCGGCCGGATCGGGGTGGCCGGGATGAGATGCCTCGCCGTCGGTCACCGAGACCAGCCGCAGCCGGGTCCCGGCCGCGGCCAGCTGGGCCATCGTGCCGCCCACGCCGAGCACCTCGTCGTCAGGATGGGCGGCGAGGACCAGGACGCGCGCCCAGCCGCTGAGATCGGCCCGCGGGAGCCGGCCCAGCCCGGCCCAGGCCCGCCAGTCCGCCTCATCGGTGCCGGGCTGCTCGATCGCGTTCACCATGCGGGGCCCCGCTCCGCGACCAGCGCGCCCAGCTGGGCCTGGTCCCGTTCGGCGTGATGCTGGCGCAGGTAGACAGTCAGGTCGGCGACCCGGCGGCCGTGCTCCTCGTCGTGGCACAGCGGCCCGGCTCCCAGGGCCCGCCCGACGCGGTTCATGACCTCGGCCGCGGCCGCCTCGACCTGGGCCCGGACACGCAGGGCGCGGGCCGGCCCGGCGCCGGCCACATCGCAGGGGTCGGCGTCGATCTCGTCCGCCGCCTGGTCCAGCGCAGCCCGGGCGCTGGTCAGCGCGATGTCGACGGCGCCCAGGTGGGCGAGGGCGTGCGGGCCCACGTCGCGGCGGCGCGCCGCGCCGAGCAGGGCCCCGGCCACGGCGCGGGCACCGCCGTACCAGCAAGCGGCCACGCCCGCGCCACCGTGCGCGAAGCCGGGCCGGCCGGTGTACCCGCCGGGCGGCCCGACCGGCTCGGCGGGAACGCCGTCGAAGTCCACGTTGAGGGTGTCGCTGCCCGCCATCCCGGTGGCCGGCCAGGTGCCCGGGCACGGGCGTGAGTTCGTCCGTGGCCACCGCGAACAGCCGGATCCCGTCCGGCGCGGCCGCGGTGACCAGCGCGCTCGTGCAGGCCCGCGCGCCCGAGCAGTACTGCTTGAGGCCGGTGAGCCGCCAGCCCCGGGCGGCGCGGGTCGCGGCCAGGCCCGGGCCGGGGGGCTGCGCGGCCCAGACCCCCCAGCGGCTGCCGGGCGCGGGCGGCGGGGCGCCCAGCTCGGCCAGGATGGCGGCCGCGTCGGCGTGCCCCTCGCCCAGCCGGACCAGGGACAGGTCCTCGGCGGCCAGCTCCGCCAGCCGGGCCCACCGCTCCCTGGTCCGCCCGCCGCCGGGCAGCGGAAGGTCCAGCCGGCCGGCGTCGGCCGCCGCCGCGAAGGCGGCGGCGGTGGTGCGCCACGCAGGCGGGCTATCGGTGTCCACGTCTCCCCGTGCGGTCTCGATGCTCGTCATGATCTGCCTGCTCCTTCTGCGGTCACGGGGGGCGCCCGCCGCTACCCGCGGGCGGCGGCTTCATGCCGGTTTGCCCCCGGGTTTCACGGAAAGCAGCCGCCCCCTGCGTTCCGTCTCCCGGCTCGAGCAGGCCGGCGCCCTGGACCGCGTCGTCGCGCCGGGCCAGCGGGTGGCCCGGTGGCTGCGCCCCGGGCCGGTCCGCGACGCGCTGAACGGCGTGTGGCCGGCGTCCGGCGTCCGGCGTCTGGCTCCTGGCGTCTGGCTCCGGCGAAACGGCCGTTTAATCCGCTACCTGCGGGTAGCGCTAGGGCCAGGACCGGACCCGGGGAGAAGAGCCATGACCCTGCCCGCCAGCCAGCAGCGCGCCCTGGACGCCATCGACGATGTCCTGCAGTCGGCTGAGCCACAGCTCGCCACCATGTTCGGCGTCTTTACCGACCTCACCCGGCTGGACGCGATGCCAGCCGCGGAGACCCTCCACCCGGCACCCTGGTGGGCCCGCCACCGGCTGACCGGTCCCCTGTACCGGCCCGGCTGGACCGGGCCCCACTGGCACCAGCCCGGGCAGCGGCGGTACCGGCCCGGGAGACGGCCGCTGCAGGCCGGGCGCCGGCTCAGCCGGATCGTGCTGATCCCGTTGCTGCTGCTCGCGGCCGCGAGCCTGGTCGTCGTGAGCCTGGTCAGCAGCGGGCCTGGCGGCCGGCGCGGCTGCGGTCAGGCCGTCGCCGCGGTCATGGCGGCCCGGCTGCGCGGCGCCGTCAGCGCCAGCGCGGGTTCCGGGGGCGCCGGCTGCCCATCCGGCACGCAGCCTGTCTTCGGGGGCAGATAGCGCCCGGTTTACCCCGGCCGGCCGCCGCGACCGCGGCTGGCCTGGCCTCGCCCGGGCTCCTCACGCACCGGCTCGCCGCGGCGGCGGGCTTCCTCCTGGCGGCCGCCGTCGTCATGGCTTGCGGGCAGCGGCTCATCCTGGGCCTGGTTGGTGCTGGGCTGGTAGCCGGTGCCGGCCTGGAACTCGTCCCGGTCACGCTCCTGCCTGTCCCGCTCGGGCCGGCCGCGGTCATCCGCCTGGCTCGGGCCGCTGCTGTCAGTCCGGTTCTCGCTCATGATCGTGACTCCCTTCCCGGTGCCGCGGCGTGCGGGCGGACCCGTTCGGCACCAGGGCGGGTTGCTACCCGTCCTGGCGGCGCTCTCACCTCTGGTGCGCGTCACGGCACCGGGCGCCTGGCCGGGCCGCAACTGCCCCGGCCGGGCACGCATGAAAGACCCGCGGCGGGGCAGCGTAGAGCCCCACGGCCCTGCCGCCCCCGCCGGCCTCCGGTCAGCCCGGCAGCGCCTTCAGGAGGATCGGCGACGTGAAGCGCGGCCACCCGGGCCTGCCAGGCACCGACGCCCCCGGCGGGCTGAGCGAGCCTGGAACCGGCGACGGCGAGCCGGCCATCGCCGGCGATGGTGCGCTGCGCGAGCAGAGCCGGCGCGATGCCAGCCGGGACGGCAGCAGCAGCGGGGGCACCAGCGGGGAACGCCCGCGCGGATCGCCTGGCAGCGGGACGACGGCGGCGCGGCCGGCGGAGGACGATCCGGGAACCGAGTCACCCGACCACATGCAGCGGGCGGTTGAGGCGGCGGCCGCCATCGCCGAGGAGACCGGCGGGCTGGGGCAGCTCGGCCGCCCCGTGAACCGGCGCTCGCCGTTCTTCGTCGGCATGGCCGCCGCGGCGGGCGTGGCGGTCACCTACGGCCTGGTGGAGTTGTTCATCAGGGCGCGCTCGGTGCTCGTGCTCATCGGCCTGGCCCTGTTCATCGCGGCCGGTCTCGACCCCGCGGTGAACTGGCTGACCCGCCGCCGCCTGCCGCGCTGGACTGCCGTGATCGTGATCCTGCTGATCGTGGGAGCTGTCGTCGCCGGATTCGTGGCCGCGGCCGTGCCGCCGCTCACGGCCCAGGTCACCGCGCTGGTCCACGAGCTGCCGCACTACATGAACACGCTGAAGGACCACAACTCTGAGCTCGGCAGGCTGAACTCGCGGTTCCAGATCCAGCGGCGGCTGGCCAAGCTGCTGTCCACCAAGGGCACGGCGCTGGTCGGCGGCGTACTCGGGGCCGGCGCGCTGGTGCTCAGCGCGGCCAGCGAGATGCTGGTCGTCATCGTGCTGGTGATCTACTTCCTGGCCGCGATGCCCCGGATCAAGCTCTTCCTGTACCGGCTGGCGCCGCACTCCCGGCGGTCCCGGGTGATCCTCATCGGTGATGAGATCTTCGTCAAGGTCGGCGGCTACATGCTGGGCAACTTCCTGACGTCGCTGATCGCCGGGGCCGGCACCTGGGCCTGGCTGCAGATCTTCGGAATCCCGTATCCTCTGCTGCTGGGCCTCCTGGTGGCGCTGCTCGACCTGATCCCGGTGATCGGGTCCACAATTGGGGGCGCGATCGTCTCGCTGGTGGCCCTGACCGTGTCCCTGCCGGTGGCCATCGCCACCCTCGCTTTTTACATCGCGTACCGCCTGGCGGAGGATTACCTCATAGTGCCAAGGATCATGGGGCGGACGGTGGAGGTGCCCGCGGTGGTGACGGTGGTGGCGGTCCTGCTCGGCGGGGCGCTGATGGGCCTTATCGGGGCCCTGGTCGCCATCCCCGCCGCCGCGGCGATCCGCCTCCTGCTGAACGAGGTCACCTTCCGGCGGCTGGATAGCAGCTGACCGGGCCGCAGAAGCAGGGACAGGGGAACGAGCCGCAGGGCGGCGGCGCTCCCCCGCTGCCACGCTGGCTCCGGGCCCGCTGGGTGCGGGCCGCCAAGCGCCCGGTCCGCCGGCTCGTGATCCTGTTCATCCTGGCCCTGATCGTCGAGTACCTGGTCATCCCGGAACTGGTTGGCGCGAGCAAGAACCTGTACCTGCTCGGCCGGGTGAGTATCCCCTGGGTGATCGCCGGGCTGGTGCTCGAAGGGCTGTCGCTGTTCTGTTACGCGCTGCTGACCCGGGAATTGCTGCCCCCGGAGGGCCGCCCGGGTATCTCGCGGCTGTTCCGGATCGACCTGGCCGCGGCGGCGGTGGCGCACATGATCCCCGCGGGCACCATCGGCAGCGCGGGCGTCGGCTTCTCGCTCTTCACCTCCGAGGGGCTGGACGGCACCGACGTCGGCGTGATGATGGCGACCAAGGGCATGGGCTCCACCATCGTGCTGAACGTGCTGCTCTGGCTGTCGCTGGTGATCTCCATCCCGCTGTCGGGGTTCCGGGCCATCTACGCGACGGTGGCCATCGTGGGCGCGGTGCTGCTGGCCCTGATCGCCGCGCTGATCATCGGGCTCACCCGCGGCGCCCCGCGGGCCGCCCGCATCCTGCACATGGTCGGCGACAAGATCCCCGGCGTCGGCGGCGACCGGCTGGAGAGGATCGTGCTCCAGGCGGACGAGTCGCTGCGCCGGCTGGCCACCAACCGGCGGGTCATGGCCGGGTCACTGAGCTGGGCGTCGCTGAACTGGCTGCTCGACGCGGCGTCGTTGTGGTGCTTCATCGCCGCGTTCGGCAGCTTCACCAACCCGGTGGGGCTGTTCGCCGCGTACGGCATCGCGAACGTGCTCGGCGCCATCCCGATCACCCCGGCGGGGCTGGGCGTCATCGATTCGGTGACCCCGGTGCTGCTGGTCAGCTTCGGCCTGACCCGCAGCGTCGCCACGCTGGGCGTGCTGGCCTGGCGGCTGGTGAACTTCTGGCTGCCCATCCCGACCGGGATCGCGTCCTTCATCTCGCTCAAGGTGCCGCGGGGCTCCAACTGGGCCACCATGCGGCGGGCGCTGGCCGACATGTTCGGGCACAACCGCTCCAACGGCGGGGATGACGGCGGTCCAGGCAGCGGCGGCGGAGGCGAGCCCGGCGAGCACCGCAGCAGCGAGCCCGGGGAGGGCGGGGAGGCCCGCGAGGGCCCGGGGCCCGGCAAGGGCGGGGACGTGAACGGCGCGGGCACCCCCAGCCCGGCCGGCGGCTCCCCGCGCGCCGCGGAGGACGAGGACCACGCGCGGGACCACGCCTGACCGGCCGCGGGCTCGGGGCGTCCGGCGGTCAGCGCCGGGGAAGCTTGACCACCGACACGAAGAACTCGTCGATCTGCCGCACGGCCGCGATGAACTGCTCCACGTCCACCGGCTTGGTGACGTAGGCGTTCGCATGCAGCCTGTAGCTGCGCAGGATGTCCTCCTCCGACGAGGAGGTGGTCAGGATGACCACCGGAACGTGGGACAGCTCGGGGTCGGACTTGATCTTCTCCAGGATCTGGCGCCCGTCGTACTTGGGCAGGTTCAGGTCGAGCAGGATCAGGTCGGCCGCCGGGGCGTCGGAATAGGGCCCGCGGCGGTACAGGAAGTCCAGCGCCTCTTCCCCGTCCCGGGCCACGTGCAGCCGGTTGCGGATCTTGTTGTCCTCGAAGGCTTCGCGGGTCATCAGCTCGTCGCCGGGGTCATCCTCGACGAGCAGGACTTCGATCTGTTCCAGGTCGCACATGCGGTGTCCCTTCGGGGAGGGTGAGGGTGCCGATGACGTCAGGCACACCCGGCGGGCCGGTGGGTGCCGGGGCGGGCAGCGTGAAATACATGCGCGTCCCGCCCGCGTAGGTGGTGTCCAGGTACATCTCGCCACCGTGCTGCTCGACGATCCGCTTGCACAGCGCGAGGCCGATCCCGGTGCCCGGGTAGGCGTCCCGCCCGTGCAGCCGCTGGAAGATGACGAAGATCTTCTCGGCGAACTCGGCTGGGACGCCGATGCCGTTGTCGGCCACGCCAATCTGCCATCCCCCGCCCGGCAGCCCGTCCGCAGTGATCCGGATCACCGGCGGCCGGTCCGCGGCCCGGAACTTGATGGCGTTGCCGATGAGGTTCTGCCACAGCATGCCGAGCATGGTCGGGTCGCCGCTGACTTCCGGCAGCCGGGGGGACGCTCGATGACCGCCCCGGTCTCCTCGATCACGGCCGACAAGGCCGTGGCCGCCGCGTCCAGGGGCTGATCCAGCGGGACGGCCACCCGCACGTCGCTGCCCCGGCCGACCCGCGAGAACGTGAGCAGGTCGTTGATCAGGATCTGCATCCGCTTCGCGCCGTCCACCGCGAACTCGATGTACTTGAGGCCCCGCTCGTCGAGCTGGTCGCGGTAACGCTTCTCCAGCAGCTGGCAGAACGACGCGACCTTGCGCAGTGGTTCCTGCAGGTCGTGCGAGGCGACGTAGGCGAACTGCTCCAGCTCGGCGTTGGACCGGCGCAGCTCGGCGGCCTGGGTATCCAGGTCGGCCGCCTGGCGGGCCGCGACGGCCTGCGCGGAGCGGCTGGTCTCCAGCGCCTCGACCAGCTCGCTGCGCATCCCGTCCACGGCCGTGGCCAGCACCGCCAGGTCCGCCGGGCCGGAAGGCTCGATGCGATGGCTGTAGTCGCCCGCCGCCACCTCGTCGGAGGCCTCGCGAAGACGGTGCAGAGGCCGGATAACGGCCCGGTCCAGCATGACCGCCAGCGCCGCCGCCACGAGCAGGAAGACGGCCAGGATGGTCAGGTAGACCCAGTCCTGGAGGTCCCGGGCCCGGCCGAGGGCGGCGCGGTCGGTCACCGCAGCCGCCGCCAGGTGGGAGTTCTGGGCGGCGAACAGCACCCGCAGCCCGTCGAAGGCGCGCTTGCCCCGGTCCAGCTGGGCCAGGTCGTTGCCGCTCAGCGGGCCGTGCCGGGCCCGGTTGATGGACGGGATCGCGTACCCGGCCCGCCAGGCCTGGGCGCCCCGCTCGATCCGGGCCAGGTCCCTGATCAGCAGGGGGTTCCCGCCGATCTGGGCCCGGAGCCGGGCCGCCGCCGCCTGCTCGGTGGCCCGGCCGGCGGTGTACGGCTGGAGGAACCGCACGTCGCCGGTGAGACCGTAGCCGCGCACCCCCGTCTCCTGGTCGACCAGGGCCCCCTGCAGCCGGTAAGCCTGGGCCTGGGCTGGCAGGACCGAGCCGGTCAGCTCGTTGGATGTCTGCCGGGTCTGGGCCGTCAGCGCCGCCACGAGGACGGCCGCCACCACCACCAGGAGCCCGAGGGCCGCGAACACCATCCGGAACCAGCCCTGGACCGTGAGCTCCCGGAGCAGGCGCCGCCGCGGCGGCGGCCCGGATGCGCTCACTGCGTTGCCTTCCAGCCAAGGTAGACGATGGCGACGTCATCGGCGAGGCCGCCGTAGGGGGCGGCCGCAGCCTCGGTCGTGTCCAGCAGGGTATCCACGAACCCGGACGGGGGCAGCATGGCCAGGCCGCGGGCCATGACCAGCAGCCCTTCCTCGCCGAGCCGCTGGTTGCCCGGGCCTGCCCGGCCCTCGAACAGCCCGTCGGTGAACAGCACCAGGCCCGTGCCCGGGGGCAACGGCAGCTCATCCTCCGGCCAGGACGAGCCGGCCTCCAGGCCCACCGCGGGCCCGGCCAGTCCCTCGACCAGCTCGACGTGCCCTGGCGTGCGCAGCAGCAGCCCCGGATGGCCCGCCCGGAGCATCCGGACGGTGCGCCGGTCCGCGGCGAAAACCAGGTGAGTGAGGGTGGCGAAGAGGTGATCGTCCTCTCGCTCGGCCATCAGCAGCTGCTCGAGCAGGCTCATCAGTGCCATCGGGGCCGCGCCCGCCAGCACCAGCGACCGCCAGGCCACCCGCAGGCAGACCCCGATAGCCGCCTCGGCCGCGCCATGCCCGCAGACGTCACCGATGACCGCGTGCACGACGCCGTCCGACGTCTCGACCACGTCGTAGAAGTCGCCGCCGAGCAGGGCGTTGGCCCGGCCGGGCCGGTAGCGGGCCACCATCTCGAACGCCCCGGTGCGGATCAGCGGGGTGGGCAGCAGCGCACGCTCCAGCCGCGCGTTCTCCTCCGCGCGCAGCGCACTGAGCTGCAGCGCCGCTGACGCCTGTTCGACGTGCTTGCGCTGGGTCGCGTAGCGGATGGCCCGGCCGAACACGTCCGGCGGCGCCTGTCCCTTGATCAGGTAGTCCTGGGCGCCGGCGGCGACCGCGGCCAGGCCGGCGCTCTCCTCGGCCAGGCCGGTCAGCACCACCACCGGCGCCCCGGGGGCGGCGGCGAGCATCTGCGTGACCGCCTCCAGACCCTGAACATCGGGCAGGTGCAGGTCGAGCAGGACGCATCCGGGTGTGGTTCCCCGGCCGAGCAGGTCGGAGGCCTCGGCCAGTGAGCGCACCGCGGTCAGCGACGCCCGCAGGCCGCTGTCGGCGAGCAGCTCCTCCACCAGCAGGACGTCACCGGCGTCGTCCTCCACCAGGAGGATCGTGTCCGGATCGCCCAGCCACGCGAGCCGCGCCGGGTCCGGGCTGCTGCTCTCCTGCAGGGTGCTGCCCTCCGGCGGGCGGCTGCTGGCCTGCTCCGGGGGGGCGGCCGGGCCGCCCCGAGCCGGCCCGCCGGTCCGGGTCGGCATGCTCACCGCGCGCCTGCGGGACGTAGCCTCAACCAACGCTCCTTATGACCGGCCCCCAGCCCCCATACCCGAGGCTAGCGGCTTCCACGCTCCCTGTTCCGCGACAGGATAGTGTCGGGAAACACCAGAAACTTCCGTTTCTTGCTGTGCCGTCCTGCTCCGGAGCCTCAGCGCCGTGCCCCCCAGAACCCCGAAGGCCCGTGACACGGACCAGCCGTGACACGGACCGCAGCCCGGGGATGCGTGCCTCAGGCCGGGGCGAGCCTGCCTTCCGCGCCGTCCGCGGCGCCGGCGATGCGCTGGCGCAGGAACGTGAGCGCGTGGGCGAGCAGCCGGGACACGTGCATCTGCGAGATGCCCAGCGTCTGGCCGATCTCCGCCTGGGTCATGTCCCCGTAGAAGCGCATCAGCAGGATCCGCTGCTCGCGGCGTGGCAGCTCACCCCAGTGCACCGCGAGCGCCTCCATCGACAGGGTGTGCTCCATCTGCGGGTCCTCGCCGCCGAGCAGGTCGGCCAGGCTGGCCGTGTCAGGCTGGCCGGACAGGGGCGCATCGAGCGAGGCCGGCTGGAGCAGCATGTCGGCGCCACGCGCCTCCCGCACGTCGGCTTCGGTGACGCCGAGGTCGCCGGCGAGCTCGGCGTCGCTGGGCGCGCGCCCCAGCTGCTGGGTGAGCTCCCGGGACGTCTCGCGCAGCGCCAGCAGGCGCTCCTGGACCGGCCGCTCGATGTGCACCTGCCACCGCTTGTCGCGGAAGTAGCGCTTGATCTCCCCGGTGATGCACGGCTGGGCGTAGGCGGCCAGGTTCCGGCCGACCCCGGGGTCGAAGTTGTTGATCGCCTTGAGCAGGCCCACGTAGCCCACCTGGATCAGGTCCTCGGTCGGCTCCGGGCTGCGCCGGTAGCGGTTCGCGCAGGCACGGACGAGACCGCGGTACCGGGACACCAGGACCTCGCGGGCCCCTTCGCGGCGCGGGCTGTCCGGCGGGAGCGACCGGATCTCACGCAGCAGTTCCTCGTCGTCTAGCTGGTCAAGCTCGCTCGCAGCTGCATCAGCGGGCCGGCCCATGTTCCGGGGCGGAGGCGCCGCAGCTGCGTTACCTGCGGCAAGTATTTCCATCCTGCAAGCTTCTCACGACCGTGCCGCAGAAGGCAAATGTTTACATGTGGAATATTCATCCCGTGTCGGCCGCCACCTCGCCGAGCCCGCGCACCAGCGCATCGCGGCCTTCCGGCGTCATGGCCTGGAGCATCTCAGCCAGGGCCGTCCGCCGCTGCTCACGCACCCACCCGGCGAGCCGCCGGCCCGACTCGGTCAGCAGCAGCACGATCTCCCGGCGGCTGTCCTCCGCCCGGTCCCGGGTCAGCAGGCCCGCGACCTCCATCCGGTCACACAGCCGGCTGGTGGCCGACGCGGACGCACCCACCTGGGTGGCCAGCCGGTTGAGGTTGAGGCTCCCGGCCCGGTCGATGATCAGCAGCGCGCGCAGCTGCGCCGGGGGAACCGACGAGCCGATCTTCTCGACGGCCCGCTCCGCCACCTCGATCAGGGCAGCCAGGCCCCGCTCGGCGGTACTCACCTCGAGCTGCTCATCCCTGGAACCCCGGAACATGTCGTATCCCATCAGGATCACCACCGGGCCAGCCCGTCGCGCCCGCCTGTGATTCCGGCGGAGAGCCTATCAGCGCTGGCGCCGCTTCTTCGGGACCGTGCGCGCTCACCCCTCCCGCAGCCGTGGCAGCACCTGGCGCGCGTAGAACTCGAAGAACCCCTCGGCGTCGGTGCCGACCTGGCCGATGTACACCTCGTCGAAGCCCGCCTCACGGTAGGCCCGGACGGCGCCCAGGTGCACCGCGGGATCCGGGCCGCACGGAGCGCTGATCATGTCCTCGGTGACCAGCCCGGCCAGTTCGCCGAAGTGGCGCGGCAGCGGCAGCAGCTGAGCAGCCTCACCGGGGATCGCGTCGGTCGGCCACAGACGGTGCATGGTCTTCCTGGCCTGGGCCTCGTCCGGGGCCCAGCACACCTTGAGGCCGCCCTGGACCGGCCGGTCCCCGCCACCCGACTCGCGGTACAGCCGGACGAAATCGGCGTTGGGCTGCACGCATACGTAGCCGTCCGCGATGCGCGCGGCCATGCGGACCGCCTTCTCCCCGAATCCGGACATGTAGATCTGCGGCGGGGTGGCCGGCACGGAGTACAGGCGGGCAGTGTCCACCGTGTAGTGCCTGCCCTGATGGCTGATGAGCCGCCCGCTGAACAGGTCCCTCATCACGGAGACGGCCTCCTCGAGCATCTCCAGCCGTTCCTCGGCCGACGGCCAGCGCTGCCCCAGGATGTGCTCGTTGAGATCCTCGCCTGTGCCGACGCCGAGCGTGAACCGCCCCCCGGTGAGCAAAGCGGCGGTGGCCGCGGCCTGCGCGACCACTGCCGGAGGCTGGCGGAGGAGCGGGCACGTGACCGCCGTCGTGATAGGCAGGGAGGTGACCTGCGAAATCGCGCCGATCACCGACCACACATGGCCGCTCTGCCCTTGCTCGTCGAGCCAGGGGTGGAAGTGGTCAGAGATCCACAGGGCCTCGAAGCCGGCTTCCTCGGCCAGCTTCGCCTGCCGGACGAGTTCCTGGGGCGGGTGCTCTTCCGAGGACAGGAAGTAGCCGTACCGGGTGGTCATCGTCATGTCCTTCCCTGCTCAGTCGCTCGCCGCGCCGCAATCTGGGGAAATCATGGGGCCGGCACTACCCGCGCTTCCGCGGGCTACACCATTCGTGACCGGCGTGGTTACGCCCGCGGACAGCCGCCGGGCGCAAACCCTTTCAGCTTGCAAGTGTTTCTCCTTACAATGTCCTGTTGTGGAGACACCTTCCGCGCTGGCGAGCTCCCCGGCGGATGACCCGCCCGCGGGCCATTGCGCCGCGGCTGGCTCCCCCGTGGCTGGCCCGGACTTCGCGGAACAGGTGGAAGCGCTGCAGGCCGCGACGCGCGTCCTGGCCGGGGTCGCGCTGCGCAGCCTGGGCGTCCTCGACGGCGCGGTCACCCTCCCCCAGTTCCGGCTGCTGGCCGTCCTGGCCGAACTCGGCTGCGCCCGGTCAGCGCGGGTGGCCCGGGCCCTCGGCCTGGACGCGTCCACCGTGACCCGGCTGGCCGACCGCCTGGTCGCGGCGGGACATGTCGAGCGGGGCAGTGACCCACGGCACCGCAGTGTGGTGACGCTGCAGCTGACCTCCAGCGGGCAGAACCTCGTCGCCGCGGTGTCCGGGTGGCGGCAGCGCGAGCTGAGCCGGATCGCCGGCGCGCTCCCGCCGGCCACCCGTGACCAGCTGGCCAGCGTCCTGCGCCAGCTGGTCACGGCGGCCGGGGAAGGCTACGGCCTGGCCGCCGGACCCGTCATCCCCCTCTGAGCCTCCCCGCCGGCGGGCCGTTTGCCGTGGGCGGGCCGGGGTAGCCGGGGCGCCACAAGGCGTCGAATGAGGTGAGCATGACCAGTCACGATCTGGGTGCGGCCGGCGACTTCCCCCCGCATGTGCTGCGTGAGTATGCGCTGGTGGCCGACGGCGAGCGGGGCGCGCTGGTGGGTCCCCGCGGTGAGCTGGCGTGGCTGTGCGCGCCCCGGTGGGACTCCGATGCCGTGTTCTCCTGCCTGATCGGCGGCGCCGGTGTCTACGCGGTGACCCCTGAGGAACGCTTCGTCTGGGGCGGGTACTACGAGGACAGCGCGCTCATCTGGCGCAGCCGGTGGACCACCAGCGGCGGGTACACGGAGTGCCGCGAGGCACTGGCCTACCCAGGTGACCCGCATACCGCGGTGGTGCTGCGCCGGGTCATGGCCCTCGACGCTCCCGCGCAGGTCAGGGTGATCCTCGATGTGCGGGCTGGCTTCGGGCGGTACCGGATGAGCCAGCTCAGGCTGGCCCACGGGGTATGGACCGCCCGCAGCGGCCCGCTGCGGGTGCGGTGGTCCGGCGGGGCGGACGCCGTGGTCCGGGACGACGGCGCCCTGGAGCTGCACCTGGTCCTGGGCCCGGGCACCCATCACGACCTGGTACTCGAGATATCGGACCAGGCACTGGCGCGGGTACCGGTGCGGGCCGCGGAGGCTTGGCAGGCTGCGGAGGCGTCCTGGGCGAAGGCGGTCCCGGAGCCCGGGCTGAGCATGGCCGCCGCTGACAGCCGGCACAGCTACGCAGTCCTGGCCGGGCTGACCAGCAGCAGCGGCGGCATGGTCGCCGCGGCCACCATGTCGCTGCCGGAGCGTTCGAAGGCCGGCCGGAACTACGACTACCGCTACGCCTGGATCCGGGATCAGTGCTACACCGGGCAGGCGGTGGCCGCCGACGGGCCGCACCGCCTGCTGGACGATGCGGTCTCGTTCGTCGCGGAGCGTGTCCTCGCCGACGGCCCTGACCTGAAGCCCGCCTACACCGTGGCCTGCGGGCCCGTACCGGGGGAAGAGTCGCTCCCCAGCCTGTGCGGCTACCCCGGCGGCGCGGACAAGGTCGGGAACTGGGTCAACCGCCAGTTCCAGCTCGATGCGCTGGGCGGGGCGCTCCAGCTCTTCGCGGCCGCTGCGGGGCACGACCACCTGGATACCGTGCACTGGCAGGCCGCCGAGGTCGCGGTGAAAGCCATCGAGACCCGGTGGGGTGAGCCGGACGCCGGGGTGTGGGAGCTGGATAACCATCACTGGGCCCATTCCAGGCTCATGTGCGTCGCGGGCCTGCGGGCCATCGCCGGCGCGGGGGCGGCCCCCGGCCAGGCCGCGGCCTGGGAGACGCTGGCCGACACGATTCTGGCTGACGTGGCCGCGGACAGCATCCACGCCAGCGGACGCTGGCAGCGCGCCCCGGACGACGACCGCGTGGACGCCGCCTTGCTGCTCGCCCCGATCCGCGGGGCCGTGCCCGCGACCGACCCGCGCAGCCTGGCCACCCTCGACGCGATCGCCGCGGACCTGTCCAGCGACGGCTACCTCTACCGGTACCGCCATGACCAGCGACCGCTCCAAGAGGCCGAGGGTGCGTTCGTGCTCTGCGGGTTCCTGATGGCACTGGCCACCCACCAGCTGGGCCGGACCGCAGAGGCGGTTGGCTGGTTCGAGCGCAACCGGGCCGCGTGCGGGCCGCCCGCCCTGTTCACCGAGGAGTTCGACACCCGCCAGCATCAGCTGCGGGGCAACCTGCCGCAGGCGTTCGTGCATGCGCTGATGTTCGAGTCGTCGGCGCGGCTGGCCCGGCCCTGGGACGCGCGCTGATCCCAGGCCAGCGCCGCAACCGTCACCGCGGCCAGCCCCGAATTCCTGCCGGGGGCGTCCTCCAGCCCCGCTGGCACGGCCGGTGTCCCTGACCCTGACTCCGGTGGGTGGTCCTTGCCGGGCATGCCGCTGGTCAGCGTATTGTTCATCCCGCCCCACCTGGCAGCAGGTGCCTTATAGCCGCGCGAGGGAGGTAGATCCGCGATGGCCGAGTACCAGCCGGCTTACGACAACGGGATATTGCGGATCACCCAGACCGGCGCCCCGTCCGGACTCGCCATCACCGGGGAGATCGATGAGTCGACGTATCCAGCCCTGGTGACCTCACTGCATGAACTCGCCGAGCGCCATGAGGTGGTGCAGCTTGACCTGAGCGGGGTGAGCTACTGCGACCTGGCCGGCCTGCGGGCCATCGTGCGGCTGGCCGCCGACGACGGTGCGGGTCCGGCGCACCGCGTCCTGCTGCTCAACGTCCCGCAGTACATCCGCGTGGTCCTCGGCATCACCGGCTGGGATGCGCTCCCGGGACTGGTCCTGGAACCGTAACCAGGCGGGTTCGGTGGCGTCCGGCGCGGCCTCCGGCCGGAGGCCGGCCCCGGCCTGCCATCCAGTTCCCGGCGGGCCGGTCAGCCGGGCCAGCCCGCTCCCTGCTGCGAGCGCCGCCGGAGGTCTTTACGGACCTGTGCGCCGAGCCGGCGGGTCTCCCGCCGGTTGAGCATCGCCCCGGCGACGGCGCCGGTCAGCAGCGGTCCCAGGGACACGGCGCTTCGGCCGGCCCGCGCAATGAGCCGCCGCTCCAGCTGCCTGCGCAGCGGGGAACCCACGGCCAGGACGAGGCCGCCCGGCACCAGGGCCACGCCCCGGCGGTGAGCCCAGGCCACGACGTAGGCCAGCATGCGCTCCGGGGCCGTTCCGGGGGCCCGCATCCCGTAGACCTCGTGCAGCTCGGCGACCAGCTTCAGCTCGATCCCGACGACGGTCAGCGTCTCGAACGCCACCTCGACCGGGGCGGACGGCAGCGGCAGCAGCATCGACGCGCCCACCGCAGCGCCGATGGACGCAGCCGCCCGGGAAGCGCCCTGGATCAGCCGGTCCGCGACCTCTTCGGGGCCCAGCCCGGGAAACTGGGCGCGGAGCTTGCGCTGGTCCCGGACGGGCAGCCGCGGAGCCATCGCCAGCACCTGCGAGGTGAGCCGGCGGCCTCCCGAGGCGGCCCCGGACCAGCCCGCCCGTCCGCCCCGGCGCGCGACCCGGGAGGCGGCCGCCATCGCGCGGCGGCGGCGGGACACGCTGCTGCCCTGGCTGATCTCGCCAACCAGCTCGGCTACCTCGCCGGGCAGCTCGCGCTGGCGGGCCGGTTCGGCGGAGCCCTCGGTGATCTTGTCCACGTACTCTCGCTACCCTCCGCCCGCCCGGCTACGCGGAGATGACCAGGGTTCTGGCCTAACCGGCCCGCCCGGATCCCGCTTGGCCGCGCTCACGAGGGTAGGGACCGGGCATGACGCAGTTCGGGTACACGGCCATGTGCGAGCAGACCCCGGTCCGGCAGCTGGTGAGCGACCTCCAGGCCGCGGAACAGGCCGGGTTCGATTTCTCGGTCATGTCCGATCATTACTTTCCCTGGCTCGAGGACCAGGGGCATTCCGGCTACGCGTGGGCGGTGCTGGGTGCCGCGGCACAGGCCACCCACCGGCTTCCGCTGATGACGATGGTGACCTGCCCGACGTTCCGCTACCACCCTGCGGTGGTTGCCCAGAAGGCGGCGACCATAGGGGTGCTGTCCGGCGGGCGCTTCACCCTGGGACTGGGCGCGGGGGAAAACCTGAACGAGCACGTGGTCGGCGGCGGGTGGCCGAGCCCGCGGGTCCGGCACGAACGGCTGAGCGAGGCCATCCGGATCATCCGCCACCTGTTCACCGGCGATTACGTGAACTTCAGCGGCCGGCACTTCGAGGTGGAGCGGGCCAGGCTGTTCGACCTGCCGGACGCGCCTGTGCCCATCGGTGTCGCCGCGTCCGGCCTTGAGTCCGCGCAGCTGGCCGCGGACGAGGGCGAGTGCCTGATTGCCAATGAGCCGGACCGGTCGCTCGTCCGGGCCTTCAATCAGGCCGGCGGGGAAGCCAAGCCGAAGTACGGCCAGCTGGCGATCTGCTACGACCCCGATGAGCAGGCGGCCCGGGCCCGGGCGCGGCGGCTCTGGCGCTGGGCTGTTCCCGGCTGGTCCGTGCAGTCCGAGCTCCCGGAACCGCGCTCGTTCGACGCTGCGTCCGCGAACGTCCGCGAGGAGGACATCGCCGGGCTGGTGCCGTGCGGCCCCGATCCGGCGGTGCACGCCGAGGCGGCCAGGAAGTTCACTGACGCGGGCTTCACCCACCTCGCCCTGGTCCAGGTGGGGGCGGAACAGCAGGGCCAGTTCATCGCGTGGGCCGAGGATCAGCTGCTGCCCGCCCTGCGCGACGACGGCTGACCAGGCCGCCGGTTCACGGCCGCCGCGAGGCTCACGGCCGCCGTTCCTTGAGGTCGCGGGCCAGCTGCTCCAGGACCGGGAGGGCCGCGTCCAGGGCCTCCCGCTCGGGCGCACCGAGGTGCTCGATGAGCTGGCTCAGCGCATCCGTGCGCTCCGCCCTGATCCGCTCGTGCAACTGCCGGCCAGCCGCCGTGGCGTCGACCAGCGCGGCCCGCCGGTCGCGCGGGTCGGGGCGCCTGGCCAGGAGCCCGGCGTCCTCCAGCCGCCAGACCACCCGCGAGAGCATGGTCGGGTTCATGCCTTCCTCACGGGCCAGCCAGGACAGGCCGACCGGCCCGTTGCGGGCGGTAGTGGCGAGCACGGTGGCCTCGGTCAGGGTCAGTTCCGCACCGGCCCGGGTAGGCCGGATCCGCCGGGCGAGCCGCCCGACCGCCGTGCGCAGCCGGGCGGCAGTCTCGGTCGCTGGCCGCCGCCGCGGCGGCGCTGGAGGCCGCCGCACCGCCATCAGAGGCCAGCGCCCCGGCGGCGCCGGGAGCCCCGGCCGGCCCGGCGGCACCTGTCATGGGCTGCACCCCTCGTCCTTAATTACTTGCTATATAGCAAAGACCTTAGCGGGTGACCCGCACCGCCGGCCCGGCCCCGGGTGTGACCCCGTCCTGCGCGGGCATGGCAGGAGCGGGTGGCAGGGAGGTGGCCAGTGCCCGGGAAGCTCACGCCGTACCAGCGCAAGCGGGATTTCACGCGTACCCCTGAGCCCTCCGGCCAGCAGGCAGGCGGCGAGGCGGCCGGCCAGCGGCGCTTCGCCGTGCAGCGGCACCGCGCCCGGCGCCTGCATTACGACCTCCGCTTCGAGATCGACGGCGTCCTGGCCAGCTGGGCGGTGCCCAAGGGACCCACGCTCGATCCCGGGGTGAAGCGCATCGCCGTCCACGTCGAGGACCATCCGATCGAGTACCTCGACTTCGAGGGCGTGATCCCGCGGGGCCAGTACGGCGGCGGCGACGTGATCGTGTGGGACCGCGGCACGTGGGAACTGCACGCCAGCGATGACCCGGCCGCCGCGGTGCAGGCCGGCGAGCTGCATGTGGATGTGCGCGGGGAGAAGCTGCACGGCCGGTTCATCCTGGTGCGCACCGGCGGGCCGGGTTCAGGCCAGTGGCTGCTGATGCACAAGCACGACGAGTACGCGGTCCCGGGCTGGGACCCGGAAGACTACCCTGCCTCGGTGCTCAGCGGGCGCACCAACGACGAGGTCAGGGCGGACCCGGAGCGGATGTGGCGCTCCGATCTGCCCCCGTCCGAGGCGTCGGTCGCCGTGCGCCAGCCGCGCGGCCCGGCCCCGGAGCCCGCGGCCCGCCGGCCAGGCCACCCCGGGGCCGGCCCGCGCGCCGGTGAGCTGGCCGCGCTGGACGCGCTCGGCGACGGCGGCATCTGGGAGATATTCGGCCGCGAGCTGCGGCTGACCAATCTGGGCAAGGAACTTTTCCCGGGCCGTCCCGGCGAGACCGCGGTGACCAAGCGCGAGCTGATCCGGTACGCGGCGCAGATCGCGCCGGTCGTGCTGCCCTACCTGGCCGGCCGGCCGCTGAACATGCACCGTTTCCCGGGCGGCGCGCAGGCCGCGGGGTTCTGGCACAAGCAGCTGCCCGACCACGCACCGGACTGGCTGCCGCGCTGGCACGATCCCGGCGCCGGGCCTGGCAAGACCACCACGTACCTGGTCGCCGACGAACCGGCCGCGCTCGTGTGGGCAGCCAACTTCGGCGCACTGGAGTGGCACGCCTGGACCGCCCGGGCCGACCAGCCCGACCGGCCCAGCTACGCGCTCATCGACATCGACCCGGGTGCGGCCACGTCATGGGAGGAGGTCCTGGTGCTGGCCCGGCTGCACCGCACCGCCCTGGAGCACCTGGGCGTGCGGGGCCAGCCCAAGCTCACCGGCCGGCGCGGCATCCAGATCTGGATTCCCGTCGCCCCGGGGCCGGGTTTCAGCGAGACCCGCGCGTGGGTGGAGCAGCTGTCCCGGGCCATCGGGGCGGTCGTCCCCACGCTGGTGAGCTGGAAGTGGGACGTGCACGACCGGGGCGGCCTGGCCCGCCTCGACTACACGCAGAACGCCAGCAACAAGACCCTCGTCGCGCCCTACAGCCCGCGCGCCGCCCCCGGGGCGCCGGTGTCCACTCCCCTGGAGTGGGACGAGCTGGACGACCCGGCGCCCCGGCCCGACGCCTTCACGATCCGGGACATCCCGGCCCGGGTGGCCAGGATCGGCGACCCGTTCACCACGGTGCTGCCCCCGGGCCAGGTGCTTCCCCCGATCGTCTAGCCCCGGCCTTTCGCCGGGCTGAGGCCTGGGGCCGGCCGATCACGTAAAAGTGCCTGTGAACTGGGCGGACCGGGCTTGGCCAAGGTCGGGCCGCATCAGCCTGAAGGGCGCCCCCGGCGCCGCCACGGTGGCCGCTGCCCGCGGTCATGGCGAGAAGGTGTTCGTCGCCGTCCACGGCGACACGCCCCGCGGCGTGCGGGTGCGCCTGGAGGGTGCCCGCCGGGATGAGTGGATCGCCGGCTGCGCCGATCCCGCAGCCGTCGCCGCCTCCCTGTCGCCAGCGAGCTGAGCCGGCGCCACCGCAAGATCTCATGTGTGAGCGATGAGTTCGGGCGGCGGATCGGGTCTGCCCTGGCATGACCCGAATCATCGCTGGCATCCCGGTCTCTGCCGACGGCTTCGTCACCGGGGCCGGCCCCAGCCCGGGCAAGGAGATCGCCTTGGGCATCGAGTCGTTCGGTGACGACAACGCGCCACTCGTCCTGCTCGCGGGCGCGACGACGATGCTCTCCTGGCCCGACGCGCTGTGCGAGCGCCTCGCCGCTGGCGGGCGCCGTGTGGTGCGCTACGACCTGCGCGATAGCGGGGAGTCGACGACGGCGGACCCGGAGGCGCCTGCGTACACCCTGCGCGGCCTCGCCGCCGACGCGGCGGCCCTCGCTGGCGCGCTCGGCGGGGGGCCTGCGCACCTCGCGGGGATCGGCGTCGGCGGGATGGTCGCCCAGGTGGCCGTGCTCGACCATCCGGGCGCGTTCGCGGCGCTCACCCTGGTCGGCACCCGCGCGGTTGCCCCTGGCCCGCCCGACGACGACCTCCCCGGCCATGACCAGGCGACGATGAGCCGGCTGTTCGCGCGTCCGGTCCCCGATTGGACCGACCGCGAGGCGGTCGCGGAGTTCGCCGCCGCCGGCGCGGAGATCCTCGGCGACGACCCCGTCGCCGCGCGCGCCATCGCTGCGCGCATCTGGGACCGCACGCCCGGCACCGCACCCCCGGTCCAGATGGCCAACCAGATGGGCACGGTGTTCTCCAGGCTCGACTGCAAACCCCGCTGGCGCGAGCGCCTGCCCGAGATCGGGGTCCCCACGCTCGTCGTCCACGGCCGCCGCGACCCGTTCTTCCCCGTCGGCAACGGCGAGGCGATCGCGCGCGAGATCCCCGGGGCACGGCTGCTCGTCCTCGAGGAGGCCGCCACGGCGATCCCCGGCGCGGCGGTCGGCGAGGTCACCGAGGCAATGCTCGCGCTCGGATAGCGATCGCCCGCGCGCCCGCGATCGGCAGATCCCGGCCCGGGGTTGCCCGGGCGCGGTAAACCGGCCAGAAACCCGGCGCCGCCATTCGGGGGAAACGCCGTGCGCGTGCATCGCCGGTGCGCTTCATTGCCCGGCCTCCATTACCCGAAACCAATCGCGGCCGGTGCCGCCGGGGCGGGCACACGCCCATGCCGCAGTGCACAGCCAGACCTCACCCGGCGGCGATGCCAATAGCCTGGTGGCGCAATCATTCGTGAGCGGCCTGCGCGGGCACCGATCAGCCAGCCACGGTGAACCCGCCGTGCAGCGGCAGCCCGGCCAGGGCCGACGAGTCACCCACGTAGACACCGAACTGCCCGGCCGGCACCACCCACCCGTTCGCGGCGCTGTCCCAGTAGGACAGGTCGTGGCCGTTCAGGCTGAAGCGCACCGTGGCGGACTGCCCGGGCCGGAGGGTGACCTTCTGGAAGCCCTTCAGCTGCCGCGGTGGCTCGGTGGCGGCCGCCGGGTCGCCCAGGTACAGCTGGGCGACGTCGGCCCCGGCCACCCGGCCGGTGTTGGTGATGGTCGCGCAGACCGTCACCTGCCGGCCCGCCTGGCGCGTGATCCTCAGATCGCTGAACCTGAAGCTGGTGTAGGACATGCCGTAGCCGAACGGGAACATGGGCGTCTCGTTGCGCGCGTCGTAGTAGCGGTACCCGACGTCGATCCCCTCGGAGTACAGCACCTTGCCGTTCACCCCGGGGAACTGGGCGGGGGTGGACGCGGGGACCTGGGACAGGTCCGCGGGGAAGGTGACCGGCAGGTGCCCGGAGGGATCGGTCTGGCCGAAGAGCACCGACGCGAGCGCGGTGCCGTTGCTCTCCCCCGGGTACCAGGCGTCCACGACGGAGGCCACCTGGCTGAGCCAGGGCATGGCCACCGGGGCGCCCGCATTCACGACCACCACGGTGTGCGGGTTGGCCGCGGCCACCGCGGAGACCAGCTCGTTCTGCGCGGAGGGCAGGTTCAGGCCCGGCCGGTCCGCGGCCTCCGTCTCGGTGTCGTCGGACACCACGACGACCGCGGTGGCGGCCGCCCTGGCCGCCGCGACCGCCTGGGCGATACCCGGGGCCAGGTCCGATGGCGTGGCCCAGCTCAGGTTGGCCGACTCGCCGCCGCCCGACAGCTGCAGCGTATAGGTCTGGCCGGCCACCAGGTTCACGCCGACTGAGTACGTGGACACCGGCGGGGTGCCCGGGTTGGCCAGGAGTTCCTGGCCGTCCAGGGACAGGTCCACCGAGGAGTAGCAGCCGCACGGGTTCTCGAAGGCCAGCACGTAGGTGCCGGTCTCGGGGGCGGTCAGGGTGCCGGTGTAGGTCCCGCCGAAGCCGGTGGGCGCGTAGGCCGGGCTGAGCGCCGAGCTGGGGATGGGGGCCAGTGACGTGTCGGTGGGCAGGCCCTGGGTGTAGGAGACGCTGGTCCCGGTCCCGGCGGCGGCCTGGATGCCCTGCAGCGGGGTGACGTGGAACGGCGCGGTGACGTAGGCGCTGCCGCCGCCGGTGTAGGCGGGCGAGGCCGAGGCGGCCGGGCCGATCACCGCGACCGATCCGCCGCCGGCCGCTTTGAGCGGCAGCGTGCCGCCGCTGTTCTTCAGCAGCACCGTGCCCGCCTCGGCCACGGCGGCCGAGGTGGCCTGGTGCGCGGGGGTGGTGACGGTCGCGCTGGTCGACCCGGTGGGCGGGTCGTTGAACTCGTTGAAGCGGAACAGCTCGGTCAGGATGCGGGACACCATCCCGTTCAGCGTGCCCATGCTGACCTGGCCCGCCTGGACGGCGGCCTGCAGCGCGGGCCCGTAGTACACGGCGCTGGGCATCTCCTGGTCGTTGCCGGCGTCCGCGGAGGCGACGGTGGAGTGGGTCGCGCCGTAGTCGGAGGTCACGAAGCCCGGGAACTTCCAGCGCTGGTCGAGGGTCTGGTGCAGCAGGTAGTCGTTCTCGCACGCGTACTGGCCGTTGATGGTGCTGTAGGAGCACATCACCGAGGAGGCGTGCGCCTGCTTGGTGGCGGCCCAGAACGCGGGCAGGTAGATCTCGTGCTCGGCCCGCTGGCTGATGATCACATCATCGGCCGGCGTGTTCCGGTTGGTCTCCTGGTTGTACAGGGCGAAGTGCTTGACCTGGGACATCTCTCCCTGGCTCTGCACCCCGTCGATGTCGGACACGGTCAGCGCGGCGTTGAGGTACGGGTCCTCGGTGTAGGCCTCGAACGAGCGTCCCCAGCGCGGGTCGCGGTCGATGTTCACGGTCGGGCCCAGGTTGACCATGGCACCCTTGCCGCGTTCCTCCGACCCGACGACCTGGCCGTACTGGGTCGCCAGGCCCCGGTCCCAGGTGGCGGCCAGGGACACGGCGGAGGGAAGCTGGGTGACGCCGGTGAGGCCGTCGCCCACCCCGACCGGCCCGTCTTCCTCACCCATGGCGGGGATGCACAGGCTCGGGATCGCGGAGATGTAGAAGACGTACGGCTGGCTGGTGCCCGCGCCGGTAACCATGTTGATCTTGTCGGCCAGGGTCATCCTGGCCAGCAGCATCCGGGTCCGCTGGGCCACCGTCAGCGACTGGTTCAGCCAGGGGCAGGAGGACGAGGCAGCCGCCCGGGCCGCGCCGCCCGCGGCGGCGGAGCCGGCCGATGCAGAGCCGGCCGATGCAGAGCCGGCCGATGCGGAGCCGGCCGATGCGGAGCCGGCCGATGCGGAGGCGGCCGTGGCCAGCCCGGCGGGCAGTAAGACGGCCAGGAACGCGGCAGCCGCCATTCCCGGAAGGCGCCTAGTGCGTGAACCGCGGATACTCGTCATAGCGCAGCCTCCATTGCCCGCAGCCAGTCACGGCCGGTCCCACCCGGGGCGAGCACTTTCGCCCGTGCCGCAGTGATTAGTCAAACCCCGGACCCGCCGGACTGCCAAGAGCCCCGCAGCGTAATAATTCGTAAAGGCCGCGGACCGGCCGTCCCCCGTCCCGGGCCGCGGGCGGCGAATTGGCCGCAGCCAGGCCGTGACCGGCCATAAGGCCGTTGTTTACCGCAGGCCCGCGAACAGGTCGTCTTCAGGCACCGGGGCCCCGGTCGAGTCCACGGCCCGGATGAAGCTCTCCTCGCCGAACACCCGCTCGCCGAGCTCAGGCGGGATCTTGCTGAACCACGACTCGCTGATCTGGCTGCCGTGCGCCATCAGCGCCGCCTGCTTGCGGGCCAGCACCGGGCGGATATCGATGGTGGTCGTGATGCGCTGCTCGGAGACCTCCATCTGCCGCCGCGTCTGCGGGCTGATGTCGCCGTCGCGGTCCGGCACGTCCGCGCCGGCCTCCTTCAGCGCGGTCCACAGTTCCCGCCACTTGCTGATCGGCATCGCGCTCAGGTACAGCTTGGCCGGGATGCCGGTGCGCCGGACCGCCTCGGCCGCGGCCTGGCTGGCGTGCACGTGATCGGGGTGCTGGTACCCGCCGTCCGGGTCGTAGGTCACCACGACCTGCGGGCGGTACCGCTCGATGAGGCCGCCGATCCGGTCCGCCACCACGTCCAGCGGGATGTTGCAGAAGGCGTCCGGCCGGTTCTTGTAATCCCACTCCACCATGCCGGAGTCGTGGTAGCCGAGCAGTTCCAGGTCCGTCACTCCCAGGTGCTTGGCGGATTCCCTGAGCTCCGCCAGCCTGATCTCGGCCACCTCCTGCTCGTCGTGGCCGTCAGCCCCGGGCTTGATACCGCCGGGAGAGTCCCCGAACTCGCCGTTCGTGCAGGTGACGACGACCGTGCGGACGCCCTCGGCCGAGTACTTGGCCAGGACTCCCCCGGTGCTGGAGGCCTCGTCGTCGGGATGCGCGTGCACTGCCATCAGGGTCAGGTTGCCGGTCATGACACCAGCCTGCCCGACCGGGGCGCATCCCGGCAGGCCGGCCCGCCGTTTCAGCGCGCCGCGTAACCTGCGGGCCCGGTGGTCTTAACCCGGTTCGTGACAACGGCCGCTGCTGGCGCGGCTATCGTTGGTGGGCCGGCCGCGGGGCCAGTTGCCCGCGGGACCCCAGCGGGAAAGGCCGGTCCATGAGCCACGGCAGCATGCGCCGGACCAGGCGGCGGACCCTCATCATCGTGGTGGCCGTGATCGCGGCTGTCGTGGTGGCGACCGGCGCAGCGGGCGGTTACGTCCTGCTGACGCGCACCCAGGGCAGCCCGCAGCAGACCGCCGCCAGCTACCTGGGCGCCTGGCAGCGGGGCAACTACGCCGCGATGGGCCGGGCCAGCGTCAGCGTGCCGCCCTCCGGCCTGGCCGGCCCGCTGCGGCAGGCCGCGGCCGACCTCGGCCTGCGCCGCATTCACCTGCGGCTCGGCCGGGTCACCGGCAACGGCGGATCGGCCCAGGCCCGCTACAGCGCCACCGCGGACCTGGCCAGCGGGCACACCTGGACCTACCCGGGCAAGCTCCAGCTGGTCACCCGGAACCGGCACTGGCGGGTGGACTGGAGCCCGGCCGCCATCTATCCCGGGCTGAAGGCGGGCGAGCGGTTCGCGCTGCACGCCGTCTGGCCGGCCCGGGCCGCGGTGCTGGCCTCCGACGGCACCGCGCTGAGCTCACCCTCGGTGGTCGCCCAGTCGGGTTCCATCGCGCTGCTCACCGGCACCGTCGTGGCCGCCACGGCGGCCCAGGCCAGGACGCTCGGCGCCCCGTACCAGAAGGGCGACCTGATCGGCCAGGGCGGTATCGAGCAGGCGTACCAGGCGCAGCTGGCGGGCCGGCCGTCGCTGGCCATCCGGCTGGAGGGACCCGGCACGCGGGTGGACGCCACGGCGGCCCGCTTCCCGGCCACGCCCGGCAAGCCGGTCCAGACCAGCCTCGACATGCGGGACCAGATGGCGGCATCGGCGGCCGTGTCCGCTGCCTCCACGTCGAAGCCGATCGACCTGGTGGCCATCCAGCCGTCCACCGGCAAGGTGCTGGCGGTGGTCGAGCGGCCGGGCGGGTTCGACCGCGCCCTGGCCGGCATCTTCCCGCCCGGCTCGACGTTCAAGGTGGTCACCGCGTCGGCCCTGGCCGAGAAGGGGATGCGCCCGTCCAGCACGGTGCAGTGCCCCAGCGAGGTCACGATCGGCGGCCGCACCTTCCACAACGACAACAACGAGCACCTGGGCATGACCAGCCTGCAGACGGCGTTCGCGGTGTCGTGCAACTCCACCTTCGCCATGCTGGCCTACCAGCGGCTCGGCGGCCCGGCACTCGCGTCGATGGCGGCCACGTTCGGCTTCAACACCATGCCCAACCTGGGCATCCCCGCCACGCTCGGGAAGTTCACCACGCCCCGCCAGCCGGTGGATGTGGCCGCCGACGCGTTCGGTCAGGGCACGGACCTGGTCAACCCGCTCAGCCAGGCGAGTGTGGCCGCCGCCATCGCGAGCGGGACCTGGCGGTCCCCGGTCCTGGTCACCAGCCCGCAGCCGCCCGCGGCCCGGTCCCATGTGATCAGCCCGGCCATCCTGGGCACGCTGCGGCCCATGATGCGCGCCGTGGTCACCAGCGGCACCGCCGCCGGGGTCGGGTTCCCGCCCGGCGTCTACGGCAAGACCGGCACGGCGCAGTACGGTACCGGCACGCACTCGCATGGCTGGTTCATCGGCTACCGCGGGGACCTGGCCTTCGCGGTGCTGGTCGAGGGGGGCGGCCTCGGGGCCGACAGCGCGGGGCCGGTAGCGAACGCGTTCCTGCGCAAGATCTGACCGGCGTTCAGCCCTTCTTCGCCGGCGGCGCGGCGAAGGTCACGGTGACCCGCTGGAAGCCCAGCGAGTGCATCATGCCGGTCAGCATGCCGGACGTGTTCCGCTGCGCCTGGGCCAGCAGCGGGCTCTGCCGGGCCGCAGTCTGGATCTTCTGCTGGGCCAGGACGTAGACCTGCTGCTCGTTGTTCGGGTTGCTGGAGAAGAAGTTCCCGATGCGGTTCAGCAGCCCCTGCTGCTCGGCGAACACGTAGGACTGCCTGACGTTGAGCACGGCGGGCTCGAGCTGCGCCCGGGGCAGCCGGATCGTGACCGCCGTCCGGTTCGCCGAGACCTGCACGGCCGGGCTCTTCAGCCGGGAGAAGTTGACGTACGCGATCTCGCTGCCCTGGCCCACGAACAAGGTCCGGCTGCCTTCCAGGAAGGCCGGCAGCAGATTGGCCTTCCTGGTCAGGTCGACCACCACCTGGAACGACCCGCTGGCCGCCTGGTAGCGGCTCAGCGCGGTGATGGACTTGAGCAGCACGGGGCCGCTGCGCACGGACGTGGTCTCCCCGAACGGGTTGCGCAGCCGGGGCAGCAGGTTCACGGCGGCGAGCGCGACGATCAGCACCGCGGTGGCCGCGATGACGGCCGCTACGGCCACCAGCTTCCCGGCCGGCCCCTGGCCGCGCGGTGGGCGCGGGGCGGCGCGCTGTTCCTGCGTCGTCGTGATGCGTGCCATGGTCCCTCCAAGCTAGGGGGCGGCGTCCGCCGGCGGCCGGGCCGGCGGCGGATCGGGCCGGCCAGGCCGGCAGCGGGCCCTGCCCGCCCCCGTACCCCAGCGTGACCGACTCATTCCGGCCCGCCCGCGGACCGGGACCATGAGGGCAGCGGGATCTACCAGCCGTAGATGCGCTCGGGAAGCTTGCGGAGCGGGATCTCACCGGGGCCCGGATAGGTGATCATCACGACCGTGTCGTCCGGATCGTGGCCTTCCATCGCTATCACGCCGTCGCCGCTGCGGGTCTCGCGGTACGCGGAGCGCGCCTTCAGCACCCGCTCGCAGCGCTCGAAGTCGTCTTTCCCGTTCACGGTCCAGACCACGTACTGCAGGCCGACGCCGCCCAGCGGGTGACTTGCGTTGCTGCCCATCGCGCGGAGGATCAGTTGCGCTCCGGCCGGGCTGACCAGCAGCGCGGCGGTCGGGCTCTGGTCTGCCACCTGCATCCCGAGGAGCTCGGTGTAGAAGCTGACCGAGCGGTCCAGCCGCTGCACGAACATGACAGCTGAGCTGATCCGTGTACCGTGCGCCATCCGCTGACCTTCCCATCCTGGTCGCCCGGGCCCGCACCCTGTCTTCCCGGGATCACCCGGCGTCTTCCCGCGACTACCCGGCGTCTTCCCGGGATTACCCGGCCTGGACCCGTGAGGCGACGGGCGTGCCGAGCTCGATGGTGCGGCTGACCGTGCAGAGCTGGTCATGGGACCGCCGGACGGCGTCCGGCAGCAGCGCCCGGGCGGCGTCACCACCCTCTCCCGCCGGGAACACCACCCGGAACGTTACCGCGATATCGGCCAGGTGATTGCCCGCCGCGTCCCGCACCTTCTCCGCCTCCACCTGCACCTGGAAGTCCTCTGGGCCCGCCCGCCGGGAGGTCAGGATGTCCACGTCGATCGCGGTGCACGCCCCGACCGCGGCCAGCAGCAGCTCCGTGGGGGTGAAGTCGGCGTCGCCGCCGGTGCCGGTGGTGATCCGGCCGCCCCGGTCGTTGGCGACCGTGAACCGGCCGGGTGTGACCCGCTGGATGGATACCGAGCGGTGCGCCGAGTCAGTCGCCATGCCGTTGACTCTGCCAGACCTGCGCCGGCCCGGGGCGGCGCGGGGCCGGATCAGCCGGGAACCGGCCCGTCGCGGTGCAGCCACCGGAGCAGGCCCGGCGGGGCCAGTTCGGCCGCACGCCTTTCGTAGTCCGCGAACTCAGCCGCGCTGAGCGCCTCGCGCCCGGCTCCCGGCGTGCCCCGGCGGAAGAAGGCGGCGCTGCTCTTCAGGATGCCGGGCGGCCCGATGATGCGCTCGGCATCGGCCCGCATGGCCTCGAACGTGGCCGCCTGGACCAGGCCCGGCCAGGTCGGGGCGGGGACGGTGATCCCGAGCCGGCCGGCCAGGCGGCGCATCTCGCTGGCCAGCCTGGCGGACAGGTCGCCGTAGTGCGCGAGCACGATGTTCGGCTGGCCGCGCCGGGCCCAGGCGTCCGCGAGATGCCACATCACCCCGGGCAGCGAGTCCATCTGCTGCTGCGGCGTGGTGTCCTCGTGGATCCAGCCGGCCAGCCACTGATGCAGCGGCGGCCGGGGCGGGGGCGGCTCGCCGGGTTCCGGCTGGCCGGTGAGGCGCCGCAACCGCGCCCGGTCGATGTTGCTGCCCTGGTGGTAGAGGGACACGGCCATGTCGAGCGGGTGCCTGGCCACCACGATGTAGGTGGCGCCCGGGTCGATCGGTATGCCGTCCAGCGGCGTGTGCGACTTGATGATGCGGCGGTGGCGCTGGGCGCCGAGCCGGGCGAGCAGGTCCCCGCGCGGCACCGTCAGCCGGTCGAGCCAGGGTGACAGGTCGCCGAGCGGCTCGGGGAGCTCCGGGGTCTGGAACACCAGCAGCGCGCAGATCATCTGCATCCAGGTGGTGCCGCTCTTGGACCGGGTGCTGATCACGATGTCCCCGTCGCGGAACGGGAACCCGGCCCAGCGCGCGCTGTCCTCATCCGGCGACTGGTAGCGGACCGGGACCGATGCCACCCGCCGATCCTAAGCACGGCCGCCCGGTAACGCGGGCGGCCGGGCCGATCCCGGGCCCGGCCGGGCCGATCCGGGCCGCCCTGACCTGGACCCGTTCCGGCGCTGCGGCCTGCGGCCCGGCGGCCGGTACCAGATCGAGGGCAACGCGAGCGGCACCATCGGGCGCTGCGATCCCCGGAGAGCGGAACCCGCAGGATGGCGCGGCCTGGGTGGCCTCCGCCCCGGGCCGGGAATTCATCGCGCTGAGCAGCCAGTACTGGCGTGACGCCGATCTGGCGGCCGGCGCGGACCCGGCCACCGCCCGGGCCGCGGCCGGCCGGACCGCGGCCGCCTGCGCCGGGGCCCCCGGCGCAGGCGGCTGACCAGCGCGCCAGGCCGCCCGGCCGGGGTCAGGCCGCCAGCCTGGAGTAATGACTGGCGTCGCCCTTGCGGGCGATGCTGGTGTCGCCGTTGATCCCGACCGGGATGTCCCCGGCGATCGTGATCCGGTGCATCAGCCGGGGCTGGTCGCCGTAGTCGGCGACCGCGTAGTGCTGGGTGGCCCGGTTGTCCCAGATCGCGATGTCACCGGGCTGCCAGGTCCAGCGGACGGTGTTCTCCAGCCGGGTGATGTGCCTTTGCAGCACGCCGAACAGGTCACTGAAGTCAGCCGTGCTGAAGCCGGGGAACGACCGGACGAAGTGGCCGAGCAGCAGCGCGGGCTCCTCCGTCTCGGGGTGGATCCGGACGACCGGGTGCTCGGTCTCGAACTCCAGGTGGCGGAACTCCTCCCGGTACTTCTGTTCCCTGACGTCGATGCCGCCGATCTGGGGGCGCTCGGCCGCGTAGTCGTACAGGTTGCTGTGCACCGCCCGCAGGTCGCCGGCCAGGGCCTTCAGCGCGGGGTGAAGCCGCCGCCAGGCCTCGGCGGTGTTCGCCCAGACGGTTGTCCCCCCGTAGGACGGCAGCGTGATGGCGCGCAGCACGCTGATCGCCGGGACCCGGTCCACGAACGTCACGTCCGTGTGCCAGCTGTTGGACTTACCCTGCTCGGCGTCGATGGGCAGCACCACGCCGCCGTCCCCGCAGACCGTGGGGTGCGGCCTGGTCAGGGGGCCCAGGAGCCGGGCAAAGGCCCGCTGGTCGGCGTCGGTGGCGTGCTGCTGGCCGCGCAGGAAGACGACCTTGTGCCGCAGCAGCGCGGCGCGCAGCCCGGCCACGGCGTCCGGGCTGACGCCGCCGCCGATCCGGATGCCGCCGACGACGGCGCCGATCACCCCGCCGACCTGGGTGACCTCGACCTGCTGGGACGGGCTGCGGGGACCCGCCGGATGGTCCTGGACGCTGGTCATGCGAAGGCACCTCCCCGATCGCTGAATCCCCGGCGGCCGCGCACCGGGCCTCACCAGCAATCTGCGCCTCTTCCCAGCCGATGTCAAGTTTTCCGATAGGTTTAATATGAAATAACGAACACCGGCCCGTGGGACAGGAAACGCCCGGGAAGCGGCCTGTGCCGCGCCGCCAAGACGGACCGGTCAGGCCCCGCTGGCTGGCTCGAGCACGAACACCGGGATCTCGCGGGAGGTTTTCTCCTGGTACCCGGCGTACGGCGGGAAGGCCTCGACCGCGCGCTTCCACCACTCGGCGCGCTCGTCCCCCGCCACCTCGCGGGCCACGAACTGTCCCCTGGCCGGGCCGTCCTGCAGCTCGACCCGCGGATGGGCGCGGAAGTTGTAGTACCAGAACGGGTGCGTCGGGGCGCCCCCCTGGGAAGCCACCGCCGCGTAGCGGCCGCCGTGCTCGACCCGCATCACCGGGGTCTTGCGCAGCTTGCCGGACCGCGCGCCACGGTTGGTGATGATCACGACGGGCAGGCCCGTGCCGCGCAGCGTCGTCCCGCGCGTGCCACCCGAACTCTCGTACTCCTCCACCTGGTCCCGGACCCAGGCAGCCGTGCTCGGCTCGTACTCACCCTCGATTGGCATAGCGTTAGTCAACACCATGAAGCCTGCGGACCTGCGCGCGCATGCCGCGATCCGGGCGGAGCTGGCCCGGCTCGCCCGCTACGACGACGAGTCGGTCGTGCACGACACGTGGATCAGGCAGCGCTACGACTGCGGCTGCTATCCCAGCCTGATCCCCGCCCGGAAGGCCACCGTCGAGACCGCCTGGCACGAGGCCGGTCACGCGGTCGCCGCGCTCGCGGTGGGAGCCCGCTTCAGCTCGGCCAGCATCCACCACGGCCCGGGCAGCGAGGGCCGGGTCCACGGCATCCGCGGTGGCGGCGAACTGGCGTTCGTGGTCGACGCGGCCGGCCAGATCGCGCAGCGGCTCAGGAACTGGACCATGCTCGAGCGCGATGACGACCTGCGCGCCTGGCTGCCGCGGTGGAAGAGCGACGGGGGCGACGCGCGGCACTTCCGCCAGGCCATCGCCGCCCGCTACGGGCGCGACGAGGTGCGCGCGTGGCGGCGCAGCGAGGAGGTGCTGCTCCCGTGGCGGCTGCAGATCCGCGAGGTGGCCCGGGCCCTGCTCGTGCACCCGCGCCCGCTGCGCTGCGACGTCATCGCGGAGATCGTCAGGGCACGACCGTGACGGGCCAGCGGCTGGCCCGCACCAGGTGCACGGCCAGGGACCCGACGAACCGGTGGCCGGCCTTGGTCGAGGCGCCCACGATGACCGCGTCCGCCTGGATCTCATCGGCCAGCCGGACGATCTCGGTGAACGGGTTGCCGTCCCGCTCGACGAAGACGATGTCGATGCCGAGCCGCGCTCCCTGCTCCTGCACGGTCTGCCGCAGCTCGGCGGCGACCGAGTCGTAGGCCTCCTGCATCGAGGTGGCCGCGCCCGCGCCGATCCCCGCGGCCGCGCTGAACGGCCGCACGTACAGGCAGACCAGCCTGGCCTGCTGGCGCCGGGCCATCCCCGCCGCGTACGCGCCCGCGCGCAGTGAGGTGTCCGAGCCGTCCACGCCGGCCAGCAGCACGTCCGGCCCGTCCCGGTACTGATCTCTCACCCGCCCACGTTCTCACAGGGCCACGATGGGAACAGCAGGGACAGGAGGTGACGTCATCAGCGTCGATGAGGAGCGGGACGGGGTATCGCTGACCAACCTGGGCGAGCCGCTGTTCAGCGGGGCCGGGGTCACCAAGCGTGAGCTGGTGGACTACCTGGACGCGGCCCGCGGGCAGCTCATCCCGGAGCTGAGCGGGCGGCCGCTGTCGGTGGTGCGGGTGCTGCGCGGGCAGGAGCCGTTCATGCAGAAGAACGTGCCGAAATACACCCCGCCCTGGGTGGCGACCATCCGGCTGTGGGCGGACAGTTCCCGGCGCGAGGTGTCCTACGCGCTCTGCGACGACCGCCGCACGCTGCTGTGGTTCGCCAACCAGCGGGCCGTCGAGTATCACCCCACGCTGGGTGAGGCCAGCCTGCCCGGCCGTCCCGATTACCTGGTGCTCGACATCGACCCGCCGTCCGGCGGGGAGTTCCGGCCCGCGGTCCTCGCCGCCCGGCTGGTCCGCGAGGCGCTCGCCGGCTGCGGCCTGGCGGGCGGGGTCAAGACCAGCGGGGCCAAGGGCGTGCACGTATTCGTGCCGATCGCGGGGGCCACGGCCGAGGACGCCGCCGCGGCCACCCGCGCGGTGGCGGCCCGCGCGGAGCGGCTCGACCCGGCCCTGACCACCACCGCGTTCATCCGGGCGGACCGGGACGGCAAGGTCTTCCTGGACTCGACCCGGGCCGGGGGGGCCACGGTGGTGGCGGCCTACAGCCCGCGGGTCCGGCCGGGGGTCCCGGTGTCCTTCCCGGTGCCCTGGGACGACCTGGACCGGGTGACCCCGGCCGACTTCACGGTGCGCACCGCGGCCGGGCTGATCACGGCCGGGGCCCGCTGGGCGGGCCAGCTTCCGCCGCCCCAGCCCCTCCCCGCCGACCTGGTCGCCGAGGGCCACACGATCCCGGTGGCCAGGGTCCAGGCCATGCACGAGGGCAAGCGGCGGGCCCGCGCCCGGCGCACCGCGGGCACGGACCCGCCGGCCGGGGATCACTGACCCGGCCGGCTGACCCGCCCGCTAGCGGCGATGGCGCCGGGGACCGAAACGCAGCCAGCAGAACACCAGCAGCGCGATCCACAGCCACCACGCCGGCCCGAACCACAGCCCGCCCCCGAACCACCCCCAGGGCAGCAGGAACCCGTGCAGGCCGTGCCAGGCGATGGCCACCACCAGGATGAGCAGCACGACCGGCAGCACCCGGGGCCGTGGCCGCCCGGCCCGCGGCCGGGCCGCGGGCGCCGGGGGCGGCCTGGCCCGGGCCGGGCCCGGCCGGGCTCCGAGGGGAGGCAGGTCGTCGGTGAGCCCGGCCAGGTCGGCGTGGGTCTTGGCGCTCATCGCCCGGCCGAGGCGCTCGTCGAGCTCCGCCTGGTCGAGGCGCCCGTCCCCGTAGTGCTGGGCCAGCTGGTCGGCGACCTCGGCCCGGTCGGCATCTGAGACTCGCATCGTGGCATCGGCGCGCTGGCGCGGGCCGTACCCCCGTGTCCGCAGTGACATGTGAATAGGGCCTTTCCGCTCAGCTGGCCCGGGACTGAAACAGGCCTGCCGCGATCGACTGGTCGGCGCCGTCTTCGGGGATAAGCAGCCACGCCGCCAGGTAGATGAGCACGGCGGACCCGCCGAGCAGGGTCAGCGCGGCGAACAGGATGCGGATGATGGTCACGTCGATGTCGAGGTAGCGGGCGATGCCGGCGGCGACTCCGCCGAGCATCCGGCCGTGGAGCGGACGGCTGAGCGTCCGGGGCGGCTCCGGTCCGTAGGGTGCGTGTGCGGTCTCGTCGCCCGCGGTGGGGCTGGTCGTTGCGTTCATGGCTCCAGCCTGCGGCCGGGCGCCCGGCGGCACCATCGGGAACAGCCCCCAGCCGGCCCTGATCCGGGCCGGCCGGGATCAGGGTCATCCCTGATAGCCGGGCCGGGCCGGAGGGGCCATGATGGGGGTATGGCGGCAGGCACAGATCCCCGGGCAGCCGCGCGCACCGATCCGGCGCCCGCCGGCCCGGCAGGGCCGGGCCTGGCGCGGGCGGCGGCCCGGCCGGCATCCCTGGATCCGCTACCCGCCGGGCAGCGGGCCGTTGCGGCGCAGCCGTCAGGACCGGCTGGCGGGCGGGGTCGCGGGCGGGCTGGCCGCGCGCACCGGGCTGGACGTGACCGTGGTCCGGACCGGGTTCGTGGTCGCCACCGTGTTCGGCCTGATCGGTGCGGCCGCCTACGTGCTGGCCTGGCTGCTGATCCCGGCGGACGGGGCGGACGCCAGCATCGCCGCCAAGGCGCTGACCGACCGGCGCGGCATAGCCCTGGTCGCCGGGCTGGCCTCGCTGCTCATCGTGCTGCTGGTCATCGCCTCGGCGCTGCGGGCCAGCTGGGTCGGCAACCTGGCCTGGCCGCTGGCCATCAGCGTGGCCGGCCTGACCCTGATCTGGCGCAACGCCCCGCCGGACGAGCAGGCCGTGCTGCGGCGGCTGGCCGACCCGCTGCTCGGCCTGGCCGGGGGCGGCAGCAGCCGCCGCCGGGTCGCGGCCCGGGTGGCGGTCGCCGCGGTGCCGCTGGCGCTGGGGCTGTACTGGCTGCTGACCGGGCATCAGGTCGCCGGGGCGCTCCGCGAGCTCGCCGGGGTGATCCTGGTCATGGCGGCGATCGCGATCGTGCTGGGCCCGTGGTGGGTGCGCATCGCCCGTGACCTGATGGTCGAGCGGCAGGCCCGGATCCGGGCCGAGGAACGGGCCGACATGGCGGCCCGGGTGCACGACTCGGTGCTGCAGACGCTGGCCCTGATCCAGCGGCGGGCTGAGCACCCGCAGCAGGTCATCCAGCTGGCCCGGGCGCAGGAACGCGAGCTGCGTGCCTGGCTGTTCGACGGCCGGTCCCCCGGCTCCCTGGATGGCCAGGAGATGACGCTCGCGGCCGGGATCCGGCTCATCCAGCAGGAGGTGGAGGCCCAGCACGAGGTCCCGGTCGAGGCGGTCACCGTCGGCGACTGCGACCTGGACGACGACCTGCGCGCGCTGCTGGCCGCGGCCCGTGAGGCGACGGTCAACGCCGTGAAGTGGTCCGGCGCCCCGGTGGTCTCGATCTTCGCCGAGGCGGAGCCGGCCGAGGTGACCCTGTTCGTCCGGGACCGGGGCCGCGGATTCGATCCCGCGGCCGTGCCGCCGGACCGCAAGGGGGTGGCCGAGTCGATCCGCGCCCGGATGGCCCGCCGCGGCGGCCACGCGGCCGTGCGCACCGCTCCCGGCGAGGGCACCGAGGTCTCGCTGACCATGCCCCGCCGCGGCGGGGAACGCCTCGCGGGGCGGCCGTGACCACCCCGCCCCGGCCCGGACCCGGACCCGGACCCGGACCCGGGCCGGGCCCGGCCCGGCGCCCGCGCGTGGTCATCGTCGACGATCACGGCCTGTTCCGCTCGGGGGTCCGCTCCGAGCTGGGCGACCAGGTCGAGGTGGTCGGGGAGGCAGACGACGTGAAGCCGGCCATCGCCCTGATCTCCGCCTGCCTGCCTGACGTGGTGCTGCTCGACGTGCACCTGCCGGGCGGGGGCGGGCAGGACGTGGTCACCGCGCTGCGGGCCGTCCAGCCGGGGGTGCGTTTCCTGGCCCTGTCCGCGTCCGACGCGCCGGAAGACGTGATCGCGGTCATCCGCGCCGGCGCGCGGGGCTATGTGACGAAGACGATCTCCGGCCCGGACCTGGTGGACGCGGTCCGGCGGGTCGCCGGCGGGGATACGGTGTTCTCCCCCCGGCTGGCCGGATTCGTGCTGGACGCGTTCGCGGCGCTGCCCGGCGACGGCCCCGGCATCCCGTCCCTCGACCCGGAGCTGGATCAGCTGACCCCCCGGGAACGTGAGGTGCTGCGCCTGATCGCCCGGGGCTACACGTATAAGGAGATCGCCCGTGAGCTGTACATCTCCGTGAAGACCGTGGAGAGCCACGTCTCATCGGTGCTGCGCAAGCTCCAGCTCTCCACCCGGCATCAGCTCACGCGCTGGGCTACCGAGCGGCGCCTGGCCTAGGCTGGCTGCTAGCGTATGCGCCTTGAAGGGCCGGGGCGCCAGGGGGCATGACGCTGGAGGCACGGGTGGCTGAGGACTTTCCCGCGGGGTTAGCTGATTCCGGCTCCCCGGGGTCCGGCGCACCAGCGCAGGTCGCCAGCTACCAGATGGTCGAGGAGATCGGCCGGGGCGGCATGGCCGTGGTCTACCGGGCCCGTGACGTCCGGCTGGGCCGCTGGGTGGCGCTGAAGGTCCTGTCCGCGGACCTGGCGCGGGACGACGCGTTCCGGCGCCGCTTCATCCGCGAGTCCCGGGTGGCGGCGGCCGTGGATCACCCGAACATCATCCCGATCTTCGACGCCGGCGAGGCGGGCGGCGTGCTGTTCATCGCGATGCGGTACGTCGGCGGGCAGGATGTGCACCGGCTGCTGAACCGGGCCGGGCCGCTGCCGCCCGCCCGCGCCGCCGGCATCGTGGCCCAGGTGGCGTCCGCACTGGACGCCGCGCACGCCCGCGGGCTGGTGCACCGGGACGTGAAACCGGCCAACATGCTGCTCGGCGGCCTGGCCGAGGACGGCTCGGAAGACCACGTCTACCTGTCGGACTTCGGCATCAGCAAGACCTCGCAGGCCACCACCAACCTGACGCTGACCGGGCAGGTCCTGGGCACGCTGAACTACCTGGCCCCCGAGCAGATCGAGGGCCGGGCCGTGGACGGCCGCGCGGACGCTTACTCGCTGGCCTGCGCGGCGTTCGAGATGCTGGCGGGCGTGCCGCCCTTCCGGCGGGATCAGAGCCTGGCCGTCATGTGGGCCCAGCTGTCCGCGCCCCCGCCCGCGCTGACCAGCCTGCGCCCTGACCTGCCCGCCGCGGTGGACCAGGTCATGTTCCGGGCCCTGGCCAAGGCGCCCGAGGACCGCTATCCGAGCTGCCGTGCGTTCGCCGCGGCGCTGCAGGAAGCCTGCGGGGTCAGCTCTGCCGACCTGCCCGCCCGCTCGGCCGTGCTGCAGGCCCTCGCGGGTGCTCCCCCCTCGGGCGCGGCCAGCGCGGGCCCGCAGTTCCCCGGGCCGCTCGCGGCCGGCGGCGGCAGGCCCCAGACGACCCCGGTCAGCCCGGCGGCGGGTATTCCCTCACCTCCCCGGGCCGCGGCGCCTACGAGCGCCGACCCGCCGTATCCGGCCCCGCCGGCCGGCGCCGGTGTTTCCTCCCTGGCCGGGACGGCCGGCGTGGATGCGTCATACCCGGCCCCGCCCGCCGGCGCGGATGCTGCCTACGTCCTCCCGCCGGGCGGCCCCGACCTGTCCCGCCCGGCCGCGCCGCGCGCCGCCGCCGGGTCCTACGCGCCGGCCCCGCACCGCGGCGGCCCGGCCGGCCCGCCGCCGCCCAGCTGGCCGCCTCAGCCACCCGCGCGGCCCCGGCCCCGGCCGCAGCCGCCCCGCCAGCGCCGCCGCGGGCTGGCCCTGGTCGCCACGGCCGTGGTCGGGCTGGCCGTGGTGGCCGCCGGCCTCGCGCTGCTGAAGCACCGCCCCCCGTCAGGCAGCGGGACGCCTCCGGTTGCGTCCAGCGGCGCCAGCACGGCGGTCGTCTCCGCGGCCGCCAGCCCGCCCACCGTCGTGACGCGCTACTACGCCGCCATCAGCCGCCGGGAGTACCGGCGGGCGTGGACGCTGGGCGGCGACAACACCGGGACCACCTACCCGCAGTTCGTGGCGGGCTACGACCACACGCGGCGTGATGCGGTGACGATCCTCACCTGGACCGGCCAGCAGGTGACCGCGAAAATCGCCGCGTTCCAGACCGACGGCTCGGTCAGGTACTACGAGGGCGCCTACGTTGTGGGGAACGGCGTCATCACCTCGTTCAGCGTGCACCAGGCCGGCGAGGCCGGCCGCGGAAGCTGCCGTGCCGTAAAAGCGTTAGGTAAGCAGGACCCGGACTGGCACCCTGGCATGCGCCGTCCCGCTCCCCGCCTTCCTCCCCCGTTCCGCCCTGGAGAGTTCCGCCGTGACACCCCCGCCCGCCGCGCAGGCGCAGGCCCAGGAGGCCCGCCGGGCCAGCGTGCCTGCGCTGCACTATCCGGCTGAGCTGCCGGTGAGCCAGCGGAAGGACGAGATCGCCGCGGCCATCCGGGACCACCAGGTCGTGATCGTCGCCGGGGAGACCGGCTCGGGCAAGACCACTCAGCTGCCGAAGATCTGCCTCGAGCTCGGCCGCGGGGTGACCGGGCAGATCGGGCACACCCAGCCACGCCGGCTCGCGGCCCGGACGGTCGCGGAGCGGATCGCCAGCGAGCTCGGCACCGAGCTTGGCAGCACGGTCGGTTACAAGGTCCGCTTCACCGACACCTCCAGCGACAGCACGCTGGTCAAGGTGATGACCGACGGCATCCTGCTTACCGAGATGCGCCGGGACCGGCAGCTGCGCCACTACGACACGCTGATCATCGACGAGGCGCACGAGCGCAGCCTCAACATCGACTTCATCCTCGGCTACCTCAAGCGGCTGCTGCCCCGCCGCCCGGATCTCAAGGTCATCATCACCTCGGCCACGATCGACCCTGACCGCTTCCATGAGCACTTCAAGGAGTTCGGGGCGCCGGTGATCGAGGTGTCCGGGCGGACCTACCCGGTGGAGGTGCGGTACCGGCCGCTGGCCGACCCCGGCGACCCCGCCCGGGAACCGAAGGACCAGGTCCAGGGCATCCTGGACGCGATCACCGAGCTGAGCGCCGTGGGGCCGGGCGACATCCTCGTGTTCCTCAGCGGCGAGCGGGAGATCCGGGACACCGCCGACGCGCTGGACGGGCAGGACGGCCTGGAGGTCCTCCCGCTGTACGCGCGGCTGTCCGCCGCCGAGCAGCACCGGGTTTTTGCCGGAGGCGGAACAGGCAGGCAGCGGGATCGGGGGCCCGGCCAGGCGAATCACTTCTCCCGGCGGGTGGTGCTGGCCACCAACGTCGCGGAAACCTCGCTGACCGTCCCGGGCATCAGGTACGTGATCGATCCCGGCACCGCGCGGATCTCCCGGTACAGCCAGCGGACCAAGGTCCAGCGGCTGCCCATCGAGCCGGTCTCGCAGGCGTCCGCGGACCAGCGCAAGGGCCGCTGCGGGCGCACGTCAGACGGCGTGTGCATCCGCCTGTACAGCGAGGAGGACTACGAGAGCCGCCCCGAGTTCACCGACCCGGAGATCCTGCGCACCAACCTGGCCTCCGTCATCCTGCAGATGGCCGCGCTGGACCTGGGCGACATGGCCGACTTCCCGTTCCTCGAGCCGCCCGAGTCCAGGAACATCACCGACGGGGTGCGGCTGCTGGAGGAACTCGGCGCGTTCTCCCCCGGCCATGGGCCCGGCCGGGACCGGACCCGGCTGACCGAGGTCGGCCGCAGGCTGTCCCGGCTGCCGGTTGACCCGCGGCTCGGGCGGATGATCCTGGAAGCGGGCCGCCATGGGTGCGCCCGCGAGGTGCTGATCATCACGGCGGCGCTGTCGATCGTCGACCCGCGGGAACGGCCCGCCGACGCCCGGCAGGCCGCCGACGAGATGCACGCACGGTTCGCCGAGCCAGGGTCGGACTTCCTGGCCTTCCTGAACCTGTGGGACTACCTGCGGGAGCGGCAGAGCCAGCTGTCCGCGTCCGCGTTCCGGCGGCTGTGCCGCCGCGAGTACCTGCACTACCTGCGGGTCCGCGAATGGCAGGACGTCTACGGCCAGCTACGGCAGGCCGCCGCGGATCTCGGTATCCACACCAGCCACGAACGGCGCGGCGGCGGCGGGACCCCCGGCCAGGCCCCCGCGCAGCGCAACGGCCGGGACCAGCGGCGCGGGAGCAGGACCCGGCCGCGGGCCGGCCGGGTCCTGCCCGCGGCCGCGCCGCCGGCCGGGGACGCCGGGGCCGCGTTCCCGGCCGAGCTGTCCGACCGGGTGCACATGTCCGTGCTCGCCGGGCTGCTGTCGCACATCGGCATGCAGGACACGGACGCTAAGCCGCGGGGCAAGCGGCGGCCGCTGACCGAGTTCGCCGGGGCCCGCGGCGCCCGGTTCGCCATCTTCCCGGACTCGGCGCTGGCCCGGAAGCCGCCCCAGTGGGTGGTCGCGGCCGAACTCGTGGAGACGTCCCGGCTGTGGGCCCGGGTCACGGCCCGCATCGACCCCGAATGGGCGGAGCCGCTGGCGGCGCACCTGGTCCGGCGCAGCTACAGCGAGCCGCGCTGGGACGCCCGGCGCGGCGCGGCGGTGGCCACGGAGAAGGTCAGCCTGTACGGGCTGCCGATCGTCGCCGCCCGGACGGTCATGTACGGCCGGATCGACCCGGCCGCGGCCCGGGACCTGTTCATCACCCACGCGCTGGTGGAGGGTGACTGGCAGACCCACCACACGTTCTTCGCCCGCAACCAGCGGATGCTCGCCGACGCGGAGGAGCTCGAAAGCAAGGCGAGGCGGCGCGGCATCGTCGCCGACGACGACGCCCGGTTCGGGTTCTACGACCGGCGGATCCCGGCTGAGGTCACGTCGGCCCGGCATTTCGACACGTGGTGGAAGACGGCCCGCGCCGCCGACCCCGGCCTGCTGGATTTCTCCCTGGCCGACCTGATCAGGCCCGGGGCCGGGCAGATCACCGAGGACGACTACCCGGCCTGCTGGTCGGGCCTGCCGGTGTCTTATGAGTTCTCGCCGGGCGAACCGGACGACGGGGTGATCGTGGACATCCCGCTGGCCCGGCTGAACCAGGTCAGCGCGGAAGAGTTCAGCTGGCAGGTGCCGGGGCTGCGCCAGGAGATGGTGACCGAGCTGATCCGGTCGCTGCCCAAGCAGCTGCGGACCACGTTCGTCCCCGTCCCGGATACGGCCCGGGCGGTGCTGCCCCGGCTCGGCCCGGCGCGCGGCGACCTGCTCGACGCGCTCGGCACCGAGCTGTCCCGGCTCGGCGGCGTGCACGTCCCCCGGTCCGCGTGGGATGAGTCCCGGCTGCCCGCATACCTGAGGATCACGTTCCGCGTGGTGGAGGACGGCCGGGTGCTGGCCGCGGGCAAGGACCTGGACGAGTTGCGCCGCCAGCTGCGGCCCCGGCTGCAGGCCACGCTGAGCGAGGCGGCCGCCGGGATCACCCGGACCGGCCTGCGCAGCTGGGACATCGGCACCCTGCCCCGCGTGTTCAGCCAGGGTGAGGTCCGTGCCTACCCCGCGCTCGCCGACGCCGGGACGACGGCCGACGTGCGGCTGTTCGAGACGCAGGCCCAGGCCGACGCGGCCATGCTCCGCGGCACCCGGCGCCTGATCCTGCTCCAGGTGCCCTCCGGTGCCCGGGCCGTGGCGTCCCGGCTGCCGGTCAGCGCCAAGCTGGCCATGAGCCGCCACCCGTACCCCGGCACCGGCGCGCTGCTGGAAGACTGCGCCGCGGCCGCCGCCGACCAGGTGATCAGCGAGGCCGGCGGCCCCGCCTGGGACGAGGCCGGCTTCACCAGGCTGCTGGAGGCCGCGCGGGCCAACCTGGCCGCGCGCACCGCGGACGTCGTCGCGCTCGCCGCCCGGGCCCTCGGCGAGGCGCACCAGGTCGAGACGAGCCTGGCCGGGACACCCAGCCCCCCCGTCCGCGCCGCCTTCGCCGACCTGCGGGCGCAGCTGCCGGGGCTCATCTATCCGGGGTTCATCGCCGCGACCGGGGCCCGGCGGCTGCCGGACCTGATCCGCTACCTGCGGGGGATGAGCCGGCGGCTGGAGAAGATGCCGGAGGCACTCGGCCGGGACGCCGAGCGGATGGCGGTGGTGCAGCAGGTGACCGCGGATTATGAGCAGACCCTCGCGGACCTCCCGCCCGCGCGGCGGGACGACCCGGACGTCCGCGACGTCCGCTGGATGATCGAGGAGCTGCGGGTCAGCCTGTTCGCGCAGACGCTGGGCACGTCCGGGCCCGTGTCGCAGCGGCGGATCGAGCGGGCCCTGGATCAGCTGCACGGCTAGCACGGCGGCTGGCCGGCGGCGGTGACTCCCGGGCCGCGGGGGCGTCAGTAAGGTCAGCGCAGCGCCGACTGGAGGAGACCGACCATGCCTGACCCGCTGACCGCTGACGGCCTCGCCCGCTTCAGCGCCACCGCGGCCGCCCACGTGGCGGACGACACGGTGCCCGGCCTGGTGGCCCTGGCCGCCCGCGGTGACCAGGTGCACGTCGAGGCGCTGGGCTCGCTGTCCATCGGCGGGCCGCCGGCCCGGCCGGACTCGCTGTTCCGCATCGCGTCCGTCACCAAGCCGGTGACTGGCGCGGCCACCCTGGCCCTGGTCCGGGAAGGGCTGCTCAGCCTGGACGAGCCAGTCGGCCGCCTGCTGCCGGAACTGGCCGCCCCGCGGGTGCTGCGCCGGATGGACGGGCCGCTGGACGACACCGTCCCGGCCCGGCGCCCGGTCACCGTGCGGGACCTGCTGACGTTCACGTTCGGCTTCGGTGACACGGCCGAGATGTTCTCCGCTGAGCGGCCCTGGCCGGTGATGGCCCGGGCCGACGCGCTGCACCTGGCCACGCTCGGGCCGCCCAGCCCGGCCGAGCAGCCGGACCCGGATACCTGGATCGCGGGCCTGGGCTCGCTGCCCCTGCTGGCCCAGCCGGGCGAGCGCTGGTTCTACAACACCGGCGCCTCGGTCCTCGGCGTGCTGCTCGAACGGGCCGCGGGCCAGCCGTTCGCGGACGTGCTCCGGACCCGGCTGTTCGAGCCGCTGGGCATGCCTGACACCGGATTCTGGACGGCGGACACCGGCCGGCTCGCGTCCGCGTTCCGGTCCGCCCCGGGCGGCGGGCTGGAGGTCTGGGACAAGCCCGGGGGGCTGTGGAGCGCGCCGCGGGCGTTCCCGGACGGGGCTTCCGGACTGGTTTCCACCGCCGGTGACCTGCTCGCGCTCACCCGGATGCTGCTGCGCGGCGGTGACCCGCTGCTGCCGCCGGACCTGGTCGCCGCGATGACCAGCGACCAGCTCACCGCGGCGCAGAAGGCGCACGGCGGCCTCGGCCCCGGCTTCTTCACCGGCATCGGCTGGGGCTTCTGCACCTCCGTGGTCACCGCCGGGCCGCGGGCCGGCGCGTTCGGCTGGGCCGGCGGGTCCGGCACCACCTGGCTGGCCGACCCGGCCCGGGACCTGACCGTCATCGTGCTCACCCAGCGCATGTTCGACGGCCCCCAGCCGCCGCCGGTCCACGACGCGCTGCAGGCCGCGGCCTACGAGGCCCTCGCCTGAGCCCCGGGCCGGCGGCCTCACCGGGCCGCCGCGAAAACCCTGGCCTGCGGATACGGCACCCGGTACGTGGCCTTCGCCGTCCCGCTGCACCTGGCGGTCAGCGCGATCACCGCATACTCCCCGGACGGGGAAATCGCCACGGCGATCCCGTTCAGCGACCCGGGCCGGGAGCGCCACCATCAGCCTCTGGCTGCGGCCGGGCCACCCTGGCCTGCCGCGCGCCAGCCATCTGGTCGCCTCGGGCACGGCCAGCGGAGACGCCTGGTCCGTGACGGCGTATGTGGGCCCATGGGGCGAATGCGTGGTGGCCCGCGGAGGCGCGATCGAGGCCAGCGCCTGCGCCCAGGTCTCCTCGCCGCAGGGTACGTCCGTGCTGGGCTGGACGGGCGGGCCGCCCCGGGTGGTGTACGGGACCGCGTCGGCGGCCGTGGACCGCGTGGTGGTCAGCCTGGCGGGCGGGGGGAAGATCCGGGTCCGGGCCGTCGCGGTCGGGCAGCAGAGGTTCTTCGGGTTCGCGCTGCGCGAGGGCCAGCAGGCCAGCCGCTGGCAGGCTTATGACCAGGCCCGCAGCGAGGTGGCCTCGGGCCGGCTCGCCGGTGCCTGAGTCTTCGCCAGGGCAGCCAGCCCGGTAATCCCTCAGGTCAGTGTCACCGAGGCCGAAGGGTAGAAAAGTGTCAGCCAGTACGACGGGCCGCCGGCGTCCTGGGTCGGCACGCTGTTGTAGCCGGCCTTGAGGGCGTAAAAGCCCGGGCTGTCGCCGAACTGCGCGACGTCGATCGTTACCGGCAGGGCCTGGCCCGGCGCCAGGACATTGTCGGGGCCGGCCGCCGGCGCGCTGCTGTCACTCGGCGCACCGTCGGGCGGGTCGATCTCGATGCCCAGGGACTGGTAGTGAGCCTGGTACTCGCCGAAATTCTGGACCGTGAAGCTGTCGGCGAGGTCCTGGCCGGGCGGCTCGGGCTGCTGCGCCACGATGATGATCGGCACCGCGCCCCCTGGGGCACCCGCCGGGCCGTTGCTGATCCGCGCGAGGCTGCCCCGGTCGGGAGTGGCCGGGACCAGGATGACGGGCTTCCGGCCCAGCGTCAGCGCCTGGGGAGAGGCGATGCCGATGTCCTGGCCGTAGGACGGCGACTGGGCCTGGTAGCCGTCCTCGACCAGCAGGCCCTCCCAGTTCCCGTCGTTCCCGCCTGGCAGCGCGCTGCCGTCCGTCAGGGTTTCCACGACGTTTCCGGCGTTCTCGGTGTCGATGGTCAGCATGCACTCCTGGTCATGGATGCGGTTGTCGTAGACGTAGATCAGGGTCTGGCTGCCGACAACGGCGTAGCCGTACGCCACGACCTGGTGGCTGCTGCCGATATTCGCGATGTCGCGGTCGTAGATCAGGCCGATGGGCACCGGCACGCCCTTGTCCAGGAAATCCTTGATGAGGTGCGGGAGCTCCTGCCGGGTCATGCCCGGGGCCCCGCCACCGGGGCACTCGAAGACTTCGTGCAGCTCGCCGTAGACCCAGCCGGCGCCCGCGCCCACCAGGCCGCCGATCAGCCCGCCGCCGAGCGCGCCCAGAATGCCTCCCCCGACGCCTCCCGCCGCGCCGACCACCAGGCCGAGCGCGGCGCCTACGGCCGCGTCCAGGTCCGGGTAAACGCACGACCATTTGCTGAAGTTGTCCTTGAAGCTGTCGATCAGCCGGTTAAAGATCATGGAGTGCAGCCGGCCGTCAGCCGGGTAGGTCATGCCGGAGGGGAAGTCACCGGATCGGTGCGTCGGGATCGGGATGCCCGTGAAGTAGTAGTCGAGTGATGAGTACGCCATGCCACCACACAGGCCATAGGTGGTGATGAGGCCGCCGAGCAGCTGGTTCTCGAAGTCGTTGTTGAAGTGCCAGCCATGCTCGGCGGGCGTGAATCCGGTCATGACCAGGACGCCGCCGGCCGCGCCGAAGACGGCGCCGGCGGTATCGGCGGCGAACAGGTCCACGCCGGTGCTGGCCGCCACGATGGTGGCAGCCGAACCGGGCGTGCCGTCCAGGCCCGGGACCGCCGTCCAGCCGGAAAGGTTGTTCTGCGGATCGCCGGAGGCGGTGCGCACGGTGCCGCTGCTGTCGATGGCGCAGACGGCGAAGGCGCCGGCCCAGGGCACCGCGGCCACGGCACCGCCGGGCTGGCCGGAGAAGCCGTCCGATACCGGGGCCCAGGGTCCCATCAGGCCGTTCTGCGGGTCACCGCCGGCGCAGCTGACCACGCCGCTGGCGTCCGTGGCGAACAGGGCAAACTGCTCACCCCACGGCAGCACCGTGACCGCGGCACCCGGAACGCCGGTGAACGCATCGGAAATAGGCGCCCACGGCCCCATCAGGCCGCTTTGCGGGTCACCGCCGGCGCAGCTGACCACGCCGCTGGCGTCCGTGGCGAACAGGGCAAACTGCTCACCCCACGGCAGCACCGTGACCGCGGCACCCGGAACGCCGGTGAACGCATCGGAAATAGGCGCCCACGGCCCCATCAGGCCGCTTTGCGGGTCACCGCCGGCGCAGCTGACCACGCCGCTGGCGTCCGTGGCGAACAGGGCAAACTGCTCACCCCACGGCAGCACCGTGACCGCGGCACCCGGAACGCCGGTGAACGCATCGGAAATAGGCGCCCACGGCCCCATCAGGCCGCTTTGCGGGTCACCGCCGGCGCAGCTGACCACGCCGCTGGCGTCCGTGGCGAACAGGGCAAACTGCTCACCCCACGGCAGCACCGTGACCGCGGCACCCGGAACGCCGGTGAACGCATCGGAAATAGGCGCCCACGGTCCCATCAGGCCGCTTTGCGGGTAAACCCCGGCGCAGCTGACCACGCCGCTGGCGTCCGTGGCGAACAGGGCGAAGTGGTTGCCCCAGGGGACAACGGTGACGGGAGCGCCTGCCACGCCCGCGAACCCGGCCGACATGTTCGTCCAGGCGAGAAATGAAAATGCCATACGTCCTCCCCTAACCCCCGGCCGAGATGGCCGCCATCCACGTCATCTGCACAGCCATTCGGCCGGTCGTCCAGAGATCTCCTCCGGGCGGCGCTGCGCACCTGCTGTGATTCCCGATGCCAGTGTGTCCGACGAGCCGCGGCGCGTCTATCTTGCGTGGACGGATACCCAGGCCACGGGCCGGCGGGTGGCGGCGCCCTGGGCGCGCGGTAGCAGCGGCCTGCGGCGGGCCGGCCCGCCGGTGCGGCGATCGCGGGCCTGGCGAGTGGCCGCGCTATGGCGCATTGTTCTCATGCCGCGCAGAAATGGCGAATTGCAGCCGCGGAACCCGGCGGGGTGGCCGGCCGGCTGTTCACCCTCCCCGGGCGGCCGGCAGCGGCAATTTTGCAGGCCGACAATTGCCGCAATTACCATGCGGGCCATGCCTGCCCCGGTACCTCCGCCGAGTGCGCCCAGTCCTGGCCCCGGCCCGCTCCGCCGCCGCTGGCTCGTGCCTGCGCGCCGGAACCCGCAGGACACGGAAATCCTGCGTCTGGCCGTGCCTGCCTTCGGGGCGCTGATCGCGGAGCCGCTGTTCCTGTTCGCGGACGCGGTGATCATCAGCCGGCCCGGCACCGTCCCGCTCGGCGGGCTCGGGGTGGCCAGCCAGGCCCTCACGACCCTGGTGGGCATCTCGATCTTCCTGGCCTACGGCACCACGGCGGCGGTGGCGCGGCAGATCGGCGCGGGCCGCCGCGAGGCCGCCATCCGGCAGGGCATCGACGGGCTGTGGCTGGCGGCGATCATCGGCTCGGTCGTCCTGGCCGCCGGGTGGCCGCTGGCGCCGCAGATCGTGCACGTGTTCGGGGGCTCGCCCGGCGTCAGCGGCGAGGCCGCCATCTACCTGCGCATCAGCCTGCTCGGAGCGCCCGCCATGCTCGTGGTGCTGGCCGGGACCGGCGTGCTGCGCGGGCTGCAGGACACCCGGACGCCGCTGGCCGTCGCCGCGGCGGCCAGCGTGGCCAACGTGATCCTGAACGCGTTCCTGGTGCTCGGGCTGCACTGGGGCATCGCGGGCTCGGCCTGGGGCACGGTATGCGCGCAGACCGCGGGGGCCGCCGCATACCTGGTCATGGTGGGCCGGGGTGCCCGGCGCGCCGGGGTGGGGTTCGCCCCTGATCTGGCCGGCCTGCGGGCCGCGGCCGTCACCGGCGCGTCCCTGGTCGTGCGCACGCCATCACCGGCCGGTACCTGGGCGCGGGGGACGTGGCCGGTGCCCGGGCGGCGACGAACCGGATGATCGGGTGGGGCGCGGTCTACGGCGTGGTGTCCGGCGTGCTGCTGGCCGCGGCCATCCCGGTGCTGCCCGGCGTCTTCTCGGCCGCACCGGAGGTGCGGCGGCTGCTGCCTGCCGTGCTGCTCGTGGCGGCCGCCCAGCAGCCGGTGGCGGGCGTGGTGTTCGTGCTCGATGGCGTGCTGATCGGCGCCGGGGATCAGGACTACCTGGCGCTGGCCGCGCTGGCGGCGGCGGGCGTGTTCGCGGCCGGCGTGGCGCTGGTGCTCGCGGAGCACGCCGGCCTGGTCGCACTGCGGCTGGTGTTCAGCCTCTGGCTGCTGGCGCGCTTCGTGACCCTCACCGCGCGGGCCCGGTCTTCCCGGTGGCTGGTCACCGGGGCGGTGCGCGTCTAGCCCGGCCCCGCCCGGCTGCGGCCGGACCCCGCGCACCGCGGGCCGGACCCTGCGCACCCCGGACCGCACCATGCGCACCCCGGACCGCACCATGCCCACCATGCGCAGCCGATAGTAAAGGGGAAGCCGGATTTCGGTAAGCGGAGGCCTGCACTGCCGTATGGACAGTTATTTTGCGGATACAGAACATATGTTAGATAGTCAACAAATCTTGCCCTTCTGTCCTATTAACGCCGAAGTACCGGCTATTCTCAGCCACTGTCGGCCCGCTAACCGCGCCCGGCACTCAGTGACCAGCAGCGCACCAACCGCCAGGGGACAATGAGCAGCGACACCAGCGCCACGGGGAACGGTCCGGCCCTGGAGCCACACAGCGACCCAGCGGCGGCCTCGGCCGGGCAGGCCTCCGGCCTGGCGGCCCTGGCGCCCGATCCAGCCCATGACCTGCTCCCCGGCGGCCCCGCCGCCAGCGCTCCTGCGGACCGGGGCCGCCGTCTCATGCTGGCGGCCGCGGCCGGTATCGGCATAGCCATCCTGATCATGATCGCGGTATCCCTGACGCGCGGCGCGTGGATGCGGCCGCCCGTGGCGATGCCGGCGGCGGGACCGCCCTGGCAGATCCCGGTCCGGCATGTGTCGATCGAAATCATCACGTGCGCCCTGTGGCTGGCCGCCCTGCTCGGCGCCGGAGGCGTGGCGGCCGGCCTGCTCGCCGTCCACCGCGGTGCCCGGGTGAGCGCCCGGATCCTGCTCGTGGGCGGCCTGATCACCGTGGCCGTGCTGACCGTCCTGCCCCCCGCCGGTTCCACGGACGCGCTGGACTACGCGGCGTACGGCCGGCTGCTGGCCCTCGGCCACAGCCCCTACGTGACCACCCCGTTCCACCTGCGCAACATGCACGATGCGTTCGCCCGTTCCGTCCCCCTGATCTGGGACCGCTACGTCAGCGTCTACGGCCCGCTGGCCACGATGGAGCAGTTCGTGGCGGCCAGGCTCGGGGGCGACTCCGCCGCCCGGATCACGTTCTGGCTCAAGCTGTGGGACTCGGCCGCGTTCGCCCTCGTCGCCCTGGTGCTGGACCGGGTTCTGCGGCACAACCCGGCGCAGCGGCTGCGCGCCCATCTGCTCTGGACGGTCAACCCGCTGCTGCTGTGGGACCTGGTCGCGGCCGGGCACCTGGACGTGCTGCCGGTCATGGCGGGCCTGCTCGGGCTGCTGATGCTCGGCGAGCAGCACGGTGGCGCCCGGCCCAGCCTGGTGCGCGTGGCTGCCGCGGGCGCCCTCCTCGGGATCGCCGCCGACATAAAGATCAACTACGTGCTGTTCGGGCTGGGCGCGGCCTGGGCCCTGCGCCGGTCCCTGACGGCCCTGGCCGTGGCGGCCGCGGCCGGCCTGGCGGTACTCGTGCCCAGCTACGCCTACTTCGGGACGCCGGCGGTCCGGGCCCTGCTCAGCCGGCGCAACCAGGGCAGTGCCGACAGCTTCTACCGTGCGCTCCTGCCCCACAGCTGGCATCACCACTTCGGGCTGATCGCGACCATCCTGGTCGTGGCGGTGGCGGTGCTGGCCCTGAGGCGGCTGCCGCCGGGCCCGGCCGCGCGCCCCGCCATCCGGCCCACCGTGGCCCTGTGCGCCGCCTGGCTGTTCATGTGGCCCTACCAGCTGCCCTGGTACGACGCGATGCTCATCGCCGTGCTGGTCCTGTACCCCGCCTCACGGCTGGACTGGCTGGTGCTGGCCAGGCTGGCCGCCGGGACGATCGCCAACATGCCGGGCGTCCCCTACCTTCACCACGGCTATCTGCTGCGGATCGTCGACCACTTCGCCGTCCGGATCATGGCCCCCGCGGTCATGCTGGCCACGGCGATCGCCCTGGTGGTGCTCTGCGTGAACGGCCGCTGGAAACTGAGGGATACTCCCGTTCCGGAGCGGCCCCCGGTCACCGGCGTGCCGGAAGGCCAGAGCCTGCTGCCTGCCGACTGACCTTGCGGCGACCCTGCCTGAGGTCCCGTGATGAGGGGGCCTACGGCCTCTGCCAGGGCTCCCGGGTGGGGAGGCAGCCTGGAACCGGGAGCAGGACGTGACGGGCAGAGGGAGACGGCCACATGGGCCCGAAGAAGGCATCAGGCAGGCAGGGAGCAGAAGGTCCCCCTGAGGTCGTGGGCAGGCTGCCACAGCCCGGATGGCCGAATCCGGGGTGGCCGCATGCCGCGCAGCCGCCCGGGCAGCAGGCCGGGCGCCGCCGCGTCGTCGTGGTCGTGGCCGACGCCTCGCCGGACCCGGGTGGAGCCCTCCGGGAGGCCGCCTCCCAGGCCAGGCAGCGCAATGCGCTCCTCGACATCGTGTACGTCGTGCCGGCGGCGACAGACGATGCGACGTCTGTCGTGGCCAGGGTGCAGCTCGGTGAGTTCACCAGGCGCGAGTGCCCGTACGGCACGGGCGTCCCGGTCCGCCTGCGGGTGGAGCGAGGGGACCCGCGGGCGGTTCTGCTCGTGCTCGCCGCCGGAGCCGAACTGCTGATCGATGGCCTGCCCGGGCCGCCGGAACCGGACGAGCCGCAAGCCCCGCCCGCCATCCCGGCCCCGCCGTGGCTCAGGCGCTGGGCCCGCACCCTGATCCTCCAGACGCCGGCCTGACCCGCGCAGCCGGCCGCTAGCAGGCGCGGACGGTACCGCGGGCCCCCCGGGATGCCCGCGGCCCGGATTGCGGCGATCCGGCCCGCGGGGCCCGTGGCCCGCAGCCGGAACCAGCCCTGTTTCCCGCGGCCTTTCCTGGGGTGACTGGACCGCGCCGCCCGTCGTGCCAGCTGAGCGGCATACATGACGGCAGCTCATAAGTTAGTTGATTTCTTCTCATTGGACGCATGAATACTGGTGGGTGACACTGGATGACGAGGCCCCCAGCGGGCCGCCGCCTTGAAGGAAGGGACCATGGACAGCACCACTTCACCAGTCACCCAGTTCTGGACCACCGTCCGCGACGAGCTGCGGGATGCCCGCGAGGCCCGCGCCGCCCGCAAGGCCCTGGAGCACGACCTGGCCACCTACACCACGGAGGCCGACCTGAACGACCTGGGCGCGATCCTCGCCCGGCACACCGAGGAGGAGACCGCGGACATCCGGCGCATCCTCGCCACCCGCCTCTCGGCCTGACCAGCGGAAAGCTCAGCCGGCCCGGCGGTAGGCGCGGATCGCCAGCGGGACGAACACGATGAAGATGCCGGCCAGCCACGCGATACTCCACCACAGATTGGACGTGAGGTTAGCGGAGTACGGCTCGCCCAGGGCCAGGCCGCGCATCGTGTTGACCACGTAGGTGACCGGCTGGTGGTTGGCGAAAGCCTGCAGCCAGCCCGGCATCGACGAGATCGGCACGAACGCCGAGCTGACGAAGGTCAGCGGGAACAGCCAGATCAGGCCGAACGCCTGCACCGACTCCTCATCACCGATGGCCAGCCCGGTGAACGCCGCGATCACGCAGATCGACAGGCCGAACACGGTGGCCAGCACGACCATGGCGACCGCCGGCCCGAAGCCGTTCTCGAACCGGAAATCAACCGCGTAGCCGACGCCGACGATGATCAGGATGGTCACCAGCATCCGCCCGGTGTCGGCGACCAGCCGGCCGGACAAGACCGCGGAGCGGGCCATCGGCATCGACCGCAGCCGGTCGATCACGCCCTTCTTGAGCTCCTGGGCCAGGGCGATGGCCGTGCCGAAGCTGGCGAACGCCGCGGTCTGCCCGATGATCCCCGGCATCAGGTAGTTGACGTAGCTGCCCCCGGGAACCTGGATCGCGCCGCCGAACACGTAGCGGAACAGCAGCACGAACATGACCGGCTGGATCACGGTGAAGACGATGTAGGCGGGCACCCTCGTCCAGACCAGCAGGGCGCGCCGGGTCAGCACGAGCGTGTCGCTCACGGCCCAGCGGGCCTGGGTCAGCAGGCCGGGCTCGTCGGTGCCGATTCCGCCGGCCCGGACGTCCGCGGCGGTCATGACGACACCGTCGCACTGTCCGGCCGGGCCGTGTCCTGCGGCTGGGGCTGGTCTTTCTTGCGCCGGCCTCGCCGCGGCTTGCCGGGCTGCTCTTCCTCGGCGGCGTGCCCGGTGAGCGCCAGGAACACATCGTCGAGCGAGGGACGGCGCAGGGCCAGGCCCTTCGTCTGGACGCCGCCGGCGTCCAGCGCCCGGACCGCATCGATGAGGGCGTCCGAACCGCGGCCCCCGACACCTACGCTGACCACCCCGGTCTCCTCGTCTACGTGCGGCTCGCCTTCGCCGACCTTCGCGCTGGCGGCGACAGCCGCCGTGATCTGGGCCCGGTCGGGCACCGAGAACTCGAGCACGTCCCCGCCGACCCGGCCCTTCAGCTCCTCGGACGTGCCGGCCGCGATGACCAGGCCGTGGTCGATGACCACGATCTCGTTCGCGAGCTCGTCGGCCTCGTCCAGGTACTGCGTGGTCAGCAGCAGGGTCGTGCCGGTCGCCACCAGGGACCGGATGTTCTCCCACATGCCCAGCCGGGACCGTGGGTCCAGCCCGGTGGTCGGCTCGTCGAGGAACAGCACCTTGGGGCGGCCGACCAGGCTGGCCGCGAGGTCCAGGCGGCGCTGCATGCCGCCGGAGTAGGTCTTCGCGGGCCGGTTGGCCGCGTCGGCCAGATCGAACTGATCCAGCAGCTCCGCGGCCCGGGCCCGGGCGTCCGCCCGCCTCAGGTGATACAGGCGCCCGATGAGTTCCAGGTTCTCCCGGCCGGTCAGCTCCTCCTGGATGGCCGCCGACTGCCCGGACAGGCCGATCAGCCGGCGCACCGCGGCGGCGTGCCGCACCACGTCGCGTCCCTCGACCAGGGCCCGCCCGCCATCCGGCTGCAGCAGCGTGGTCAGGATCCGCACCGCCGTCGTCTTCCCCGCGCCGTTCGGGCCCAGCACGCCCAGCACCGTACCGCGGGGTACGGTCAGGTCGATGCCCCGCAGCGCGCGCACATCCCCGAACGACTTGGTCAGGCCCTCGACCAGGATGGCTGGCCCCGTACTCATCTCCGTCACCGTTTCCTCCCGTGCGGGCCCCCGGCCCGGATCACCCCGGAGTCCCGAATTTACCGACAGCGCGCCCCTGACCGCGAACCCATTTACGCCGGGGCCCCGTCTGGCATTCGGTGGCTATGACGACATCGGCCGCCGGATCTCACCGCCGGACCCGGCACGAGATGATCCGCGATGAGGCCCGTGGCCCAGGGTAGGTCGCCGGCCCCGCGAGTCTGCTCCCTGCGGCAACTGCCCAGGATGGGTGAGGACAGCCGCTGGCGGGCGTGGGAGACTGCCGTCTCCCCGAGGGAGGACCGATGGATCGGCTGGCGAAGATGTTCGCGCTCAACCGGGCTGGGCTCAACGTGAAGAGGGGCGCCGTCGTGTTTGGCGGCATGCTGGTGCCGTTCGTGGCCCTCACCGCAGCAGGCGAGCAGTAGTACTTCCTCCCCGCGGCGTTCGCCACGCTGTTCGCGGCGATGTGCGACCCCGGCGGCGAGTACCGGACCCGTGCGCAGATGATGGCCGGGATGGCGGTGGCCGGTGCGCTCTTGACCGGCTTGGGGTTCGCTGCCGGGGCCAGAGGCTGGGGGTGGGTGGTCCTGGCCGCGTTCCTGGTCACCCTGGCGGCCGGGCTGATGGTGAAGTTCGGCGGGCACAGATTCTTCGCCGCCGTCCTGCTCAACGTGTGGTTCATCGTCGCCCTCGGGCCGCCGGCGCTGTTCCACCTCAACCGGGTCACGGTGCATGCCTGGTCACAGGCGCTGGCCTGGCTGATCACGTCAGCATTCTGGATCGTGATCACCTGCGGCCTATGGCTGATCAGGGGACGCGGGCCACAACCCACGCACTTTCCCGAGATCCCTGGCGACACCACGATCAGGGCGTTGACCCGCCCGATCATCGTGTACGCCGTGATCCGGGCGGTGGCGGTCTCAGCGGCGGTCGCCATCGCCTTCGGATTGCATCTCCACTACGCCTTCTGGATGCCGCTGTCCACCGTGGTCGCCATGAAGCCCAGTCTCCAGCAAGGCACCCTCGCGGCCGGGCAACGCCTCGCCGGGACGATCCTGGGCGCAGCCGCTGCTGCGCTGCTCCTGCTCACCGGGATCGCGGCGATAGTCATGCTGTTTGCCGACCGGCTCCAAAAGCGCCAAACCCCAGCGGCACCCTGAGTTTCAATCTCACTCAGGTGCTCAGCGGCGTACCCAGAGCGTGACGGAGATCCCCTTGAAGTGCCGGGCGGCAGACAGCGAGAAGTGGCTTCTGAGCAGGGTGTCCTCGGCGCGCACCGGGCCCGCGGTGAGGTGCGCGTACGGGGACCGGCCCACCACCCAGATGCGCTGGCGGCCGAGCATCAGGTTCTCGACGGCGGCGACCGGCTTGTCGCGGCCCTGGAAGTTGCCGGCCGCGGCGGGCGACCTGGCCAGCGAGAAGTCGCTGACGTTCCGGTAGTCCGCCGGGTAACCCAGCCGCGCCTTGCGGAAGAAGTTGCTGAAGAACAGGACGCCGTCGCCCGGCTGAGCGTGCGCGGCCAGGTAGCGGGACGGCCCGCCGAAGTCGAACAGGCGGCTCTGCGGGGTGCGGACCCGGTGCTGCGGGGCGAGCTGCAGGACGAGGGCCGCCACGCAGATGATCACCCCGGGAACCCACAGCAGCATCCGGCGGCCCGTCGCCGTGGCCAGCCACCGGCCGATCCGCAGCGCCCCGGCCCCGGCCAGCAGGGCGGCCCCGGCCTCGCCGTACAGGACGTAGCGGTCCACGTACAGCGGCCGGGCCACCAGCGATTCGAGGATCAGCAGCGCCCCGGGGACCACCAGGAGCGGCGCCGCGACCGACGGCAGCGAGACCCCGCCCTGGCTCCACCAGGCGGGCGCGGCCGTGCGGCGCCCCCGTTCCAGGGGCGGGAGCACCGCCGCCACCGCGCAGCAGAACAGGAGCACGGCGACCGCGGTGGTCGCGCCGAAGTAGTCATGGAACAGGATCCGCAGGCTCCACAGGCCGGGCCGGGGAATCCAGGCGACGGCGGCGTCCTGCCCGGCGCTGAGCGCGGCGAGCGGCAGGACCACGATCACCGAGACGGCCGCCGTGGCGGCCCAGTGCAGGAGCACCCGCCGCCCGTAGCGGGCCAGCAGCACCGTGACCGCGTGCGCCGCCACGACCAGCAGGGACAGCTCGTTCAGGTAGCCGCCGGCCACCAGCAGCACGGCGTAGGCCAGCCAGCGCCCGGCGGGAAAGCGCGTCCCGCCGGCCTGCTCCCCGTTCTCCGCAGCGGCGCCGGCCTCGGCGGCCAGGGCGTGCAGCAGGGCCAGGGTGGAGCCGAGGACGCAGGCGAAGACGAGTGCGTAGGACCGGGCGGTCTGGGCGTAGTAGCTGATCGCGGGGGTCAGCGCGACGATCAGCCCGGCGAACAGCCCCGCCCATCCTGACCCGGTCAGCCGCCGGCCGATGATCACGGTCAGGACCACGGCCACGACCATGCTGATCACCGAGGGAATCCGCATGACCGCCGGGCTGGTGCCCACCACCATCCAGCCGTGCATCAGCAGGTAGTACAGCCCGTGGACCGCGTCCACGTGCCGGAGCAGGTGGGCCAGCTGGTGCAGGCTCAGCAGCGCGGCCCAGCGGGTGGCCACCTCGTCGTTGCCCATGGACGAGTCCCGGGCCAGGCCCCAGATACCCAGCCCGGCCATGACCAGCGCGGCGAGGGCAGGCGGCCCGTACCGCGCCGCCGCCCCCTGCCAGCGGGGTACGGGCCCGCCCGGGCCGGGCCCGCCCGGGCCGGGCCCGGGCAGCCCGTCGCGGCCGTCCGTCCCGGCGGCCGGGGCGGACTGGCCTCGCTGTCCGGTGGGAACTGAGCTCACTGGCCACCAGGTGAGTCGTCGGCGGACGCGGCGAACGTCTCGCGCCAGCGGGCGGGTGAGTTGAAGTCGGGGGCCGCGGCCCGGTACTCGGCGGCGAGCTTCGCCCACTGCCGGCGCAGCCGCCGGTGGGCGATCACGCTGCGCAGGCCGAGCGAGCGGAACAGCTTCGGGTCCCGCTGGTACCAGGCGGCACTGGTGCCCTCCGCCGTCGAGACCAGGGCGCTGTCCAGCTTGACCAGCACCCACCAGGACGCGTCCTGGAACGGCAGGGCGATCTGCGGCCGCTTCCTGGCCCCCTCCCGCACCGGCCTGAACTGGCGCGCGGTCCCGGAGGCGACCTTGGTCAGCAGGTTGACTTTGTTGGTCGGGGTGGTCGAGTCCTTCACCGCCTCCGGCGCCCTGCGCCGGGGGGGCGGGAAGCTCTCGATGTCCGCGGCCGCCTGCGCGTCCGGGAACGTGACCCGGTAGTCCCGCAGCTCCTTCAGCTTGGTGCCGATCTCGCGGTGCAGGTGGTCCGGCCCGGACAGCACATCCTCGATCGCGAGCAGCCGCAGCGCGGCGGTCGAGTACTGCATGGACAGCAGGCTCTGGAGCTGCCTTTCCAGGCTCTCACTGAGCAGGCTCCCGCCGTGCGGCTCCGGGGAGTGCAGCAGCGCCGTGACCAGCCGGTTGCGCAGGTGATAGTAAGCCTGCCAGTCGCGCGCGTCATCCTTGTCGTCCCAGGGCACCTGCCAGGAGGCGACACCCGGCAGTGACACGGTGGGATAGCCGTGCGCGCGGGCCCGCACCCCGTACTCGGCGTCGTCCCATTTGATGAACACCGGCAGGGCCAGGCCGATCTCCCGGATGATCGTGGTGGGGATCAGGCACATCCACCAGCCGTTGTAATCGGAGTCAGCCCGGCGGTGCAGCCACGGGGTGTTCCGGAGGTTCCGCCGGGCGAAGTCGTGCCGGCCCTTGGTGTTCGGCGCGATCCCCCACCACCACTTGTAGGGCGCGATGGCCTCGGCGTACGCGTGCAGCAGGGAGCGGTCGTACATGCTGAACATGTGGCCGCCGACGATGGTCGGGCGGCGCGCCAGGTCAGCGAAGGTGGCGGCGCGCAGGATGCCCTCAGGATCCAGCTTGACGTCGTCATCCATCAGCAGCACGTAGTCGCTGCGGCCCGCCCGCACCGTCTCATCCATCGAGCGGGCGAAGCCGCCGGAGCCGCCGATGTTCCCCTGCTCGACGATCTGCAGGTGGTCGCCGAGCTTCTTGGCCGCGTCGGCGAATCCCGGCTCATTGCGCACCCGGTTCGTGCCCTGGTCGACGACGTAGACCTTGTCGAGCAGGTCGTGTACCTCGGTCGCCTCACCCAGCGTGCGCAGCCCGTCGAGCATGTACTCGGGCCGGTTGAAGGTGGTGATCCCGATGCTGACCCGGCCGGGCGTCGCCGGCTCGGTCAGCGCCAGCCAGTCCGCCTCGATCAGCGTCGTCCCGTGCGGGCCGGCCACGATGTCGAACCAGTACCAGCCGCCATCGATGAACGGGGCCAGCGGCAGGGTGCGCTCGATGGTCTCCGGCTCGTCGGACTGGACGGTGATCGTCTCGACCGGGTGGCTGAAGCCCTTGGCCGTGGACCGGTACAACACGATCGTGGACTCCCCCGCCACCCTGATGCGCAGGGTCACCGAGTCCACACTGGTCCAGCGGCGCCAGTAGCTGGCCGGGAAGGCGTTGAAGTAGGTGGCGAAGGAGACCCGGCGGCCCTCGCTGATCACCGCGCTGCGCCGGGGCCCGGCGTCCTCGCCCGGGTACGCGGGCACGTCAGCGCCGAAGCGGATGACCGACTGGGCCTCCCCGACCGCGGCGTTGGCCACCGGCACGCTGCCCGCGCCCGGTGCCTTGCGCCCCGTCAGCTGCTCGGTCGCCATCTCGGCGGCCAGTTCGGCCGCGCCCCGGTCCATGTGCGTCTCGACGTACAGCGGGACGACGTCCAGGTCCCCGTCGGGGAACACGACCCGCTGCAGGACCCGCAGGCTGCGCTCCGGGGTGGCCCCGGCCGTCACTGCGCTGCCCCCGGCCCGGTGAGCGGCGCACCCGTGGTGAAGAACGGCCGGAGCCGGTTGTCGTACATGCTCAGCGCGGACCCGATGGCCATGTGCATGTCGAGGTACTTGTAGGTGCCCAGGCGGCCGCCGAACAGGACGCCCGGCTCGCGCCCGGCCATGTCCCGGTAGGCCAGCAGGCGGGCCCGGTCCTCGGCCGTGTTGATCGGGTAGTACGGCTCATCGCCGCGGTCGGCGAAGCGCGAGTACTCACGCATGATCACTGTCTTGTCCTTCGGGTACCAGTCACGTTCGGGATGGAAATGGCGGAACTCGTGGATGCGGGTGAAGGGGACGTCCTCGTCTGCGTAGTTCATGACGGGCGTTCCCTGGAAGTCCCCCGTGGGCAGAACCTCCATATCGAAGTCGAGGGTACGCCAACCGAGGTCCCCGGCGGCGTACTGGAAGTACGCGTCGAGCGGCCCGGTGTAAACGACCGGCACGTTGCCGGCCAGATCACCGCGCACGCTGAAGAAGTCGGTGTCCAGCCGCACCTCGATGTTCGGGTGATCGGCCATCCGCTCCAGCCACGCGGTGTACCCGTCGACGGGCAGGCCCTCGTAGGTGTCGCTGAAGTAGCGGTTGTCGAAGGTATAGCGCACCGGCAGCCGCGTGATGATCTCCGGCGGCAGGTTGACCGGGTCAGTCTGCCACTGCTTGGCCGTGTAGCCGCGGAAGAACGCCTCGTACAGCGGCCGCCCGACCAGCGAGATGGCCTTCTGCTCGAGGTTGGCCGCGTGGTCTGCGGTGATCTCCGCGGACTGCCCGGCGATCAGGGCCCGCGCCTCGTCCGGGGACATCACCGCGCCGAAGTACTCGCAGATGGTGCCCAGGTTGATGGGGAGCGGGTAGACGCGGCCCTTGTAGACCGAGAACACGCGGTGCTGGTACCCGGTGAAGGCCGTGTACTGGTTGGCGTACTCCCACACCCGCGTGTTCGACGTGTGGAACAGGTGCGCGCCGTAGCGGTGGATCTCGATCCCGGTACCGGGCTCGCGCTCGCTGTAGGCGTTCCCGCCGAGGTGGTGGCGCCGTTCCAGGATCAGCACGCGGAGGCCGAGGTCACGGGTGCACCGTTCGGCGATGGTCAGGCCGAAGAAGCCGGACCCGACGATGACGAGGTCGACGTTCACCGGCGCACCGGCAGTGGCCTGGCCGGCGGGCCCGGCTCATGCGGTTTCGCCGCCGGCCCCGGGTCATGGTTTCCGGGAGGCCCGGGCCGGGCGGGCGCGGAGGGCCCTGGCTCCCCCCCGGCGGCCTCTCCGCCGGCCTGGTGCTCGCGGTGCTCGCCGTGCTCGGTGTAGTGCGCGACGATCGGGCGGTACACCGCCCGGCGGAACCGCCAGGGGATCATCCGGTAGCCGCCGCGGACCAGGACGTTACGGACGTACTCCGATGAGGAGGTGAAGCCCTGGCGCCGGAACTCGCGCTGCAGCCGCAGTTCCGAGCGCAGCAGGTCGGTGCCGCCGCGCCGCTTGAACGAGGACTCGCCGACCCGGTAGTAGACCAGCGGCTCGGCCACGTTCACCGCCCGCGCCCCGTTCTGCAGCATCCTGGCGAAAAGCGCGTAATCCTCCATGAGCGGCAGGTCGCCGTACCCGCCCGCGGCCAGGACCGCGGTCCGCCGGTAGACGACGGTCGGGTGGTTGAACGGGTCATGCATCCGCGCGTAGCGGTGGATCTGCTCCGGGTCGGTGGGCGGGACCCGCTGGCCCACGATGTGATCGATGTCCCCCACGAACTCCAGCAGCCCCGCGCCGACGATGTCGGCCCGGGCGATGAGCGGGATCTCCACCTCGAAGCGGTGCGGCATGGCCACGTCGTCGGCGTCCATCCGGGCGATCACGTCATGCCAGCTCGCGGCGAGCCCGCTGTCCAGGGCGGGTCCCAGGCCCTGGTTGCGCTCCAGCGCGACCAGGGTCACCGGGACCGGGCTGCCGGCGGTGAGCCGGTCGAGGCATGCGGAAAGCTCTTCACGGACGGGCCCGTCGCGGACGATGACCACCTGGTCCGGGCGCATGGTCTGGTCGCCGACCGCGCTGCGGAACGCCCGCTGCAGGAAGTCAGGCCGGTCACCGTCGTATACCGAGAGCAGGAGCGTGAAGGGCTCGTGCATATGCCGGGTTCGCCTTTCATGCCGGTGACGGGGCACACTGCGGCGAGCTCGATGACCAGGGAGCGAGCAGCCCTGGCCGGCGCGCGTTCGTGTAGACATATGGGTTGTACAGCAGCAAATGCGGTCGGGCGGACGCCACTTTACGGCAGCTGTGCGACGGATTGCTGGGTTACCGTCATCCGCGCGATCACCCAGCGCACCTGGTCTACCCTGGCAGCCAGATGCCATCCACCCATGCCTGACCTTACCCGCACCCGCCCTGACCTGTTGAGGTGTACCGATGGCCACGCGCGCCGCCGACCCGTCTCCCGCCACGCCTGCTGGCGGCCGGCCGCGTCCCCGGGTCCTCGTGCACATCGGCGAGCCGAAGACCGGCACCACGTTCCTGCAGCAGGTGATGTGGAGCAACCGGGCGGAGCTCGCGGCCCAGGGCGTGGTGCTGCCCGGCCATCATCCCCAGGACCACTTCCGCGCCAGCCAGGACCTGCGGGGCATCGTGAAGCGGGCCGACGACCCGGCCGGGTCCTGGACCGGCGAGTGGGAGATCCTGGCCCACCAGGCCCGGCAGGCGCCCCGGGCCGCGGTCATCTCCCACGAGTTGTTCTCCGCGGCCGATCCCGGCCAGGCCGCGCAGGCCGTCAGCTCGCTCCAGCCGGCCGAGGTCCACATCGTGCTGACCGTGCGCGACATGGGGTCGCTGCTGCCCGCGGAGTGGCAGGAGACGATCAAGCACCGCAGCGACCGGGGCTGGGAGGACTGGCTGGGTGACGTGATCGACCGCGAATCGGCCGGCCCGGACCGGCGCCAGTGGTGGTTCTGGCGGGTCCACGACACCCTGGCCATCGCGGATCTGTGGGCCCGCCACGTGCCCGCGGACCGGATCCACGTGATCATGACCCCGCCGCAGGGGTCAGGCAACTCGCTGCTGTGGGAACGCTTCGCGGGGCTGCTCGGCGTCGACCCCGGCGGGGTGGACCTGTCCCGGGCCCGGGCGAACACATCGCTGGGTCTGCCGGAGATCGAGTTCCTGAGGCGGCTCAACCAGGCCCTGCCCGCCGAGGTCCCGGACTGGTTCTACATGTGGACGGTCAAGGAGGGGGTGGCCCACCGGGCCCTGGCCGCCCGGCCCCGGGAAGGGCGCCTGGTGCTGCCCGCCGACCGGGAAGCGTGGGCCAAGGACCAGGCCGAGACCCTGATCAGCGGGCTGGCGTCGTCCGGCTACGACGTGATCGGTGACCTGGGGGAACTGCGGCCCCGGCCGCCCCGCGAGCCCGGGATGACCGCCCCCGCGGCCCAGCCGCAGGACCCGGTCCTGGACGCCGCGGTGGAGGCGGCCGCGGCGCTGGTGGTCAACCAGTACCGCAAGGAATACCCGCCCGCCCGCCCGCACCGCAAGCGCGCGGGCCGGGGCGGCCTGGCCGGCCGGCTGGAGGCCGCCGCGGCGTCGTCGCCCCGGCTCAAGCGGGCGGTGCGCGACCTGAGCGGCCGCTCCCCCGCGGTGCGGAAGCTGCGCATCGTGACCTGGCAGGCCCTGGAGCGCACCCGGGCCCGGAGGCACTCCTAGATGGCCGCCGCCAGCGCGGCACCCGCCGCGGGCGGGCCGCCCCGGGTGATCGCGGTCGTGGTCACCTACAACCGGCGGGACCTGCTGGCCGAGGCGCTGTCCGCGGTGCTGGCGCAGAGCCGGGCCCCGGACGCGGTGCTCGTGATCGACAACGCCTCGGCCGACGGCACCAGCGAGATGGTCCGCGCGCGTTTCCCGGCTGTGCGGCTCGCCACCGCGCGGCGCAACATCGGCGGCGCGGGCGGGTTCGCCTACGGCCTGGCGCTGGCCCTGGCCGACGCGGCCGACCTGGTCTGGCTGATGGACGACGACACGGTCCCCGAGCCGGGCGCCCTGCGGGCCATGCTCGACGCCCGGGCACTTCACCCCGGCCCGCCGCCCGCGCTGATCGCCAGCCGGGTCGTGTGGACCGATGGCCGTCCGCATCCGATGAACACTCCACGGATCAAGCCGTTTGTGAGTAAGAAGGAGCGCGCGGCGGCAGCCACCGCGGGCTGCCTGCCCATCCGCTCGGCCTCGTTCGTCTCGATCCTCGTGAACGCGGACCTGTGCCGGGCCCGGGGCCTGCCGCAGGCCGGCTACTTCCTGTGGAACGACGACTTCGAGTTCACCGCCCGGCTGCTGCGCGGCCAGGCCGGGCTGCTGTGCCCGGCCAGCGTCGTGGTGCACAAGACCGCGGCATTCGGCTCGACCGACGCCGACCCCGGCCAGCGGTTCTTCTACGAGGTGCGGAACAAGATCTGGACGCTGCGGGCCGGGTCCGCGCTGGCCCCCGCCGAGCGGCTGCTGTACGGCGGCGCCACGCTGCGCCGCTGGGCCCGCACGTTCGGGAAGTCCTCCGACCGCGGCACGCTCCGGTCCTGCCTCGTCTCGGGCCTCGCGGCGGGGCTGCGGACCAGCCCGCAGCCGACCGGGGACGTGCTGGCGTCAGCGGGCCTGGTCCCGCCCGGTGGCGAGCAGGACACGGCCCGGGCGGCCGGTGGCCAGCAGACCCGTGCCGGGGAGAGCCGCCGCGCTCAGGCGCCGGCCGGGCCGGGTTCGCCGCCGGCCTGATCGGGCCGCCCGCCCGCCTGATCCGCTGCCCCGCCCGCCGGGGATGCCGCCGTCTGCCGGCCGGCGCAGGCCGCCGGCGGCCAGCCGCCGGCCGGGGCCAGCCGGGCCGGGGCCAGCCGGGCCGGGGCCAGCCGGGACAGCAGGGCGGCGCTCCGCGCCGCTCCGGCGCAGGGCCAGCAGCGCTGATAGGCCGAGGATCCCGGCGGGCGGCAGGGTAATCACGGCGGGCAGCTGGTAACGCCAGGAGAACTCCACGATGTCCTGGGACAGCAGCAGCGCCACGGCCGCGGCGGTGAACAGCAGGCAGGCCAGGGCCAGCTGCCGGGCGCGCGCCGCACGGGGACCCCGGGCGCCGCCGCGGGCCTGGCGGACCCGCAGGACGAGCGCCAGCAGGCTTCCCAGCACCCCGAGCACGGTGCACAGCAGCAGGAACGGGCCCGGGCTGTAGCCCCCGTCCAGCTGGTACGAGCGCAGGAACGACGCGACCGGCCGGTTCACCTTCGCCGGCCCGCCGTAGGCGGGCTTGAGCGTGCTGAAGTGGAACGGGGTGAACGCGACGCGCTGGACCCCGACGACGATGGTGTTCCCCGGGCCGAGGGTGACCCAGTGCGGGAAGGTCGGGTAGCTGGTCTGGAACTGCCAGCGGGCCAGGGGCGTGACCCACGGGCTGGGCGTGCGGTCCACCGCGAACAGGCGCACCGCATCGCGGACCACGCCGCCGATGACCCGCAGCCGCTGCTGGCTCTCGATCGCCGAGGTCAGCTCGGAGATCAGCTCGCCGCGGTCCTCGCTGGCCGGGATAGAGGCGGGTGCGAGCGGTGAGTACTGGGAATGCTCGAGCCAGTCCGGGCCCTTCGCCTGCTCGGCCGGGGTGGGGCACAACGGCCGCACCGCCGGGGGCAGGGCCAGCGCCGCGCAGTCGGCCGCGCCGGTCACCCGGCCGACCGTGGTCTGCGCGCGGGCCAGCCGGAAGTGACCCGTGTCCAGCTTGGCGACACCGCAGTACACGACGATCGGGAGCACGAACGCCACGGCCAGCGCGGCCGCCGTGGTCACGGCGCGGCGGACGCTGCCCGCGGCGACCAGCAGGTACAGCACCGCAGGCAGGATCAGCAGCTCGCCGACCTGGTGCACCGTGGCCGACAAGCCGAGGATCACCCCCGCCACCGCAGCCAGCCGGACGGTGACGGCCGGACGCCACAGAAGCACACCCAGGCCGGCCACGATCAGCGCCTCGAACCAGACGTCCGGCATGATCATCTGCTCGATCTGCACCTGGTAGGCGTCCAGCAGCACCGGCGCCACCGCCACGGCGGCCAGCCACCGGTTGGTCCCCCGCCGCAGCAGGACCGCGTACAGCGCCACGGCCAGCGCCAGGCCGACCACGTGCTGGGCCGCCGCGACCAGGCTGAGGTTCCCGAAGATCAGGATGGACCGCAGCACCACGGTGTACCCGAGCGGGTCAGCCCCGGGCGACGCCCCGTACAGGTACTTCAGCGTGTCCACGTAGATCAGCGCGGGCTGGTACGCGATCTGCGCCGCGATCCGCAGCGCCAGCCCGGCGGCCAGCAGCACCTCCAGCAGCCAGTGCCGTCCCAGGAGCCGGGCCACCCGGGCGCCCCGCGACTGCCCGGCCGCGCCGGGCGAGGCGCCCGGCTCCCCGGACGGCGCGTTCCTGCGGCGGCTGATCGCCGCGCCGGCTCGGGTCGCGAGGTGCGGTCCGGTCATGCGCGCGACGCACCTCGTGTCGCCGCCGGGCACGCCAGCACCGGCGCCCGGCCGGAACGGGCGCCCGGCCGGGGCAGGCTAGTGCACCAGGGTACGCAGGACAGCATCACGGGCTCCTTTTCCAGGTGGCCGTCAACCGGGGATGGCTCCGATCCTCCCGTAACGGCCGGGCCCGGAGTCCCGAATTCTACTATTCGACCGGTCACCGAAGTTTCCCGCCCGGCCGAACCCCGCGGGCCGCCGCGCCAGCCATCCCGCGGGGGCCGCCGGACACGCCGCCGGCCGGCCTCACGGGCGGCCGCCGGGCGGCCGCCGCATGGCCGGGATGCGGCCGTCGTCCCCCCGCACCGCAGGCCCGGGCCGGTCCCCTCGCTGAACGTCGTCTGCCGTGGCAGTGATGACCCCCCTAATGTGCCACGGTTCCCGGCGCCCCGGGCCCGCACACCTGCGACGCGCCGTAAACGGCCGCCATGGCCCCGGATCGCCCCCGGGATGGGCCGGGCCAGGCCAGGCCAGGCGGGCCGGGCATGGGCGGACGTGGATACCTGCGCGTGTCACTCCCCCGGCTGCGGCCAGTACAGGGCGGTGGCGTCGTCGCGGGCCTTGGGCCGCGGCCACCGGGCCCCGTCCGGGTCGCTGGCCTCAGCGGCCCGGACCCGGCGGATGAGCCCGGCCGGCCCCTCCTCGCGCAGGACGCCCACCAGGCCGGGCCAGCTGATCAGGTGGTACACGTCGGCGAGGCGGGCGGCGCCGTCGCTGAGCAGGGCGATCCCGCGCAGTCCGTCCAGCGGGACGGACATGGTGCGCGCCTGCCGCGCCGCGTCCGGGTCGGTGCTGGCGGCGCGGTGCGTGTCGGTGAGCACCAGCGGGTCGCGGCCCTCGCCGTAGTCGGCCACGATGCTGGAGTCCGACAGGGCGAGCAGTTCGAGCCCGCCCGGGCCGGCCCGCACGGCGGTCACGGTGGCCGCAGGGGTGCGCGGGTTGGCCAGGTCACAGGAGCCCTGGTGGCTGGCCCGGACCCCGGCGACCGCCCCGGCCAGGGCGTCACCGAGCGGCGGGGGCGGATCGGCGGTGATCGCAGCCAGGAACGCGGTGCCGAGGGTCCGGGCGTACCAGGCCACCCCGTGCAGGCATCCGGTGCCCGCCCCCCGCGGGGTGGTGGTGCAGCCGTCCAGCAGCACCGCCGCGCCGGGCGCCGCCGCCGCGAAATCCTCGTTCGGCCAGCCCGGCGTGCCGGGGTCGGTGGCCAGCGCAATGCGCATCCGCCGCTGCTCCTCAGATGAGCCGGGGCTCGATCGGTTCTTCCCGGTAACCGCCCGGGGGCGGGATCGTCAGGGCGCGGATCGCTTCAGTACGGCCAGCCACGCCTGCGCTTCCGACGCGCCCTGGAAGCTGACCGCGAACGTCTCGGCGGTGATGGCGGCGATGTCCCAGCCATCGCGGAACGCGGCGGTCAGTTCCTCCTGGCTGACCCGGCGCGGGCCCGCCGTGCCCGGCTGCCGGTCGCTGAAGCACAGCAGGTAGCACGTCGCCCCCGGCCGCATCGCCGCTGCCAGGCTGGCCACGTACCGGGCCCGGTCCCCGTCGTCGAAGACGTGGAACACCCCGCTGTCCACCACCGTGTCGAACGTCAGGCCCAGCCGGCCGAGGTCCAGCACGTCCGCCACCTCGAACCGGGCCCCGCTGCCGCGCTCCGCCGCCTTCTGGCGGGCCTGCGCGATGGCGCTCGGCGCGACGTCCACGCCGAGGGCGTCGGCGCCATGCGCCGCCGCCATCATCGTGTTCTCCCCGGTTCCGCAGCCCGCGTCGAGGAGCCGGCCGGCCAGCAGGCCCTGGCCGGCGAGGCGGGTGAACACCGGCTGCGGACGGCCGATGTCCCACGGGGGCGGCTGGTCCGCCACATACACAGCGTCCCACCCTGGCTGGCTGGTCATGGCGAGTCCCCCGTCCGCGGCCTGGCCGGCCAGGCCCACGTCTTGCTGGCTGTCCCGGCGACTCTTGCTGGCTGTCCCGGCGGCAAGTTCCAGTGTGCGGCGCCCGTCGTCCGCCGTCAGCCGGTTCCCGGCCACGGCAGATACGAAACCACACGGCGGCCCGAGGGCGTCACCGGACCCGCCGCAGGACGCTGACCACCTTGCCGAGGATCCTCGCCCCATCTCCCTGGATGGGGGTGAACGCCGGATTGTGCGGGATGAGCCACACGTGGCCATCGGACATCCGGTAGCTCTTGACCGTGGCCTCCCCGTCGATCATCGCGGCGATGATCTCCCCGTTCTCGGCCACCTGCTGATCACGGACGACCACCCAGTCACCGTCGGCGATGGCCGCATCGATCATGGAATCGCCGACCACCCTGAGCAGGAACAGGTCACCCTCGCCCACCAGCTGCTTGGGCAGCGGGAACACGTCCTCGACCGACTGCCTGGCATCCTTCGGGTAGCCCGCGGCAATCTCCCCGACCAGCGGCACATAGGCCGCGTTCTTCGCGCCCGCCGTACCCGGCGGCCGCGGTGCGCGGGCTGGCGCGCGGGGGTCGCGGGTTTTCCCTGTCTCCCCGGAGATGGCGGACCGGGCCGCGCCGGTCGCCTGGCGGGGCTCGATGACCTCGATGACCGGCGGGCCCGCCGGGCGCGACGGGGCCGGCGCCCGTACCACGGAGGTCCGTGCCTGACCGGTGGCGCCGCTCAGCCACCCCTTCTGCCGCAGCACGGTCAGGTGGTGCTGCACTCCCGACGGGCCCAGCCCGATCACCCGGCCGATCTCCCGCACGCTCGGCCCGTACTGGTGCTCCTGCCGGAATCCCTCGATGGCCCGGAGCACGTCGCGCTGGCGCGGCGTGAGAGCTCGCCCCGGTTCCGGTTCACCCGGCCCGTGAACCTGCGGATCGCCGCTCGTGCTGCTGACCATGAGACCTCCGCCTGGGCGGTGTGCGTGCTGCGACGCTAGCAGCCCCCGGGCCATGTTGTCGAACGTAGTTTCGATACTTTTACCCAACGAAAAGCGTCGTCGATCCGGCGTTCTAAGGCTGACCCTGCCGCGCCGCCGGCGCCAGCCGGCCTGCGGCCGGGCCCCGCCGGACGCAGTCTGCGGCCGGCCCGCCGGAGGCGGCCGGCGGCCCGGCCTGCTACTCGCTGCGCAGGATCTGCCCGGCGTGCAGGCGGGCTGCTCGCCGCTGCGGCCAGGCGGCCAGCGCGTTCGCGGCCAGCAGGGCGGCCGGGCCGATCAGGATCAGGGCCGCCAGTGCTACCGGCGGGTGATAGTCCAGCGGGGTGAATCCGGCCACCGTGCGCCAGACCGCCCGGCCGAACGCGATGCCCAGCGGCACCCCGAACAGCAGGCCGATCACGGCCAGCAGGCTGGCCTGGGTCGTCACCACCAGCCGCGCCTGGCGCCGCGTGATCCCGAGGGCGCGGAGCACGGCCAGGTCGTGACGGCGGCGCCGGACGGCGATGGACAGGGCGTGACCGACCGCGCTGACGGCCAGCAGGGCCAGGAAAGCACTCAGCGCCAGGGGCAGTAGTTCCAGGTCCCTGATCGTCTGGACCTCCGGCAGCGGATCGGGCGGCGTGAACGTGAAGGCTTTGCCACCGGGGATCGCGGCCGCGGCGGCGTCCAGACGGCGGGCGACCGCCTGCACGTCCGCACCGGGCCGCAGCGACACGGTCGCGAGGTGGAACTTGAACGCGTAATGCGCGCCGTGGAAGATCCGGTCGTACCCGCCGGGAGTGAGCCAGGCTCCGTCCGCGTAATCGTTGTGTGGCCCCGAGGGAACGAAACCGATGCCGGTGACCCGCACCGGTTTGGTGGCGGTGCCGCCGCCGGCGAGCCGGACCACGGAGCCCGTCCCGGCGTGCAACTCCTGGGCGGTCGTCGGGGCGAGCACGATCTCGCCCGGCCGGGCGGGCATCCGCCCGGCCGTGAGCACCACGGCCGGCCGCTTGCCGCCTACCGGGGCGTAGGTGAAGCTCTCGACGGAGACCTGACCGGCCTGCGCGCCCCCGATGCGCGCGTCGTCGACCCCGGTCACGTCACGGTCCGCGGCCACGGCCTGCAGCACCCGGCTGGCCGGCCCGAAGTCCTGCCCGTTGAAGCCGAGGAACGTGTCCAGCTGCCAGGTCTGCCCGAAGCGCTGCGGGTGGGTGGCGGCGTCGGAGACACCGGCGGAGAAGGTGAAGGCGGCCAGCACTCCCAGCACGCCGGCGACGGCGCCCACCAGGGCGGACCGGACCGGCACGGAGGACCGCCCGCGGCCGGGCTCGAGCGCGAACCTGGCCCCCACCACCAGCGGGACGGGGGAGTTCACCGCGGCCAGCGCCGCCGCGATCGCGGACCGGCGCTGCGGCGCCTGCCGCCGCCCCGCGGCCAGCGCCACCGCCGCGGCGGCCGCGGACCCGGCCAGCACCAGCAGCGGCACCAGGACCCAGCCGGGGATCAGGACGAGCCAGTCCGCGTCGATACCGGGGTGCGGCTCGGCGGTGGACGCCAGGCCGATCGGCATCCATCGCGACGCGACGATGGCGCCCGCGACACCCAGCGTGGCGCCGGCCACCCCGGCCAGGGCGGGCCCGGCACAAGCGGCGGCAATGGCCTGCCGCCGGGTCATGCCCAGCGCCTGGAGCACCTGGAGATCCGCCACCGTGGCCGAGGTGTACCGGGCCACGGACTGGCCGATCAGGAAGAGCGCGGCCGCCAGCGCCGCGAGTCCGAAGGCCAGCAGGCAGGCGGCCTCGTACGCGGACACCTTGTGCATCGGATCGCCGATTTGCTCCAGGTTGTCCCAGACGTCGATGTCCGACCGGCCCGTCACCCGGGCCAGGTCAGCCCGGAAGGCCGGGATCGCGGCCTGGCCGCCTTTAAGGCGGACCAGCGCGTTGATGTACGCCTGCCCGTTCGTGCCCATCATGTTGGCGCGGTACCGGGTGAACAGGGCGGGTGAGGTGAGGATGCCGCCGGGCGATCCCGGCGTGTCGGCGTCGAGGCCCCACGGGGTCCGGCCCACGCCCACGATCCGGACCCGGATCCTCGGGCCGAGCGGCGGCCCGGTGCTCCCGTCGTATCCCTGGTTGGCCTGCTGCGGGCTGGCCAGCTCCAGGGTCAGCGTGTCGCCCACGCGCTTCCCGGAGGTCGCGGCGAACTTGGGCGTGACGATGACCTCGTCGGTGCGGCGCGGGTCGAACAGCCGTCCGGCCAGCATGACGGGCCGCTCGATGGTCCGGGTCATCTGGTCGTCGGCCAGCGGGAACCCGGTGCTGGCCGCCGGGAAGCCCTGGGCCTCATACCCGAACACGACCGGGAACCTGGTCAGCGCGGCGACTTCGGGCAGGGCCGCGACCTTGGCCCAGTCGAACCCGGGCTGGTTGGGCAGCACCGTGGCGGTCGCGGGCAGCGTGCGGGCCCAGAGCCGGTCGAACGCGGTCTGGCCGCGGCGCGCGCCCGCGATGGAGGTCAGGATGGTCGCGGTGGCCAGGGCGATGAGCAGGGCCAGGACCGCCAGTGAGCGCCAGCGCCTGAGCCCGTCCAGGCGCAGCCAGGTCAGCGTGATCAGCACGGTCCGCACCCCTGCCCGTCCGCGCACCCCGCCCGTCCGCGCACCCCAGCCCGTCCGCGCACCCCAGCCCGTCCGCGCAGCCATGACCCCCCACGCCGTCCATGGGTACGAGTAGATGAGCCGGCCCGGGTCCGCCGCAAGGGGGGCGGGACGACCAGTCCCCGGTGGGTAGCCCCACCGGGGACGGCGTGGTGGCATCCCCTGCCACCATGGGCCCATGATCGGACGCCTGCACCACGTCATCGTGGACTGTCCCGACCCGGCCGTGCTGGCCGCGTTCTACTCCGAGCTGCTCGGGCTGCCCATCACCTGGCAGGAGGACGACTTCGCGGTCGTCTCGGCGAACGACACCACCTCGGGGATCGGCTTCCAGCTGGCGCCCGACTTCCAGCCGCCGCGGTGGCCGGACCCGGACCGGCCCCAGCAGATGCATTTCGACGTCATGGTCGATGACGTCGAAGCCGCCGCGCCGCGGGTCCTGGCGCTGGGAGCCCGGACTCTGCCCGGCGGGGACGGCCGCTCAGCCGTGTACGCCGACCCGGCCGGCCATCCGTTCTGCCTGATCCCGCGCCCGCGCTGGGCCCCGCCCATCGACGCTGGTTGAGGGGAGTCAGGCTCTCCCCGGCCAACGGCCCGCGCCGTAGAGTGTGCCCATGACGGGCGAATTGCGGCCAGCCGGCCACGGCGAGAACCCGGTTCCCCGCGGTGAGCTGCGGGTCTCGTATGAGGACCGGGACCGGGTGGCCGAGGAGCTCCGGGTGGCCGCCGGTGATGGCCGGCTGACCGCCGAGGAACTCGACGAGCGCCTGGAGGTGGCGCTGACCGCGCGCACCTACGCCGAGCTCGCCTCGGTCACGAAGGACCTCCCCTCCGCCGGGGGGATGCTGGGCGCCCCGGCTCCTAAGGACCTCGTCCGCATCGACTGCCAGTCCTCCGCCGTGGAACGCACCGGGCCGTGGCTCGTCCCGCGCCGCATGGAGGTCCGCGTCAAGAGCGGCGTCGTGACGCTGGACTTCACCGAGGCCGTGATCACGCAGCCGTCACTGCCCATCGAGGCCGACGTGGGCTCCGGGGTGCTCACGCTGGTGATCAAGCCCGGCATCGTGGTCGACATGGACAACGTGGCTGTCCGCAGCGGCAGCCTGGAGGTCAGGGCCCCCTGGGCCCCGGACGGGTCCCTGCTGCGGATCCAGGTGTCCGGGAAGGTGGGCAGCGGCTGCATCACCGCGCGGCCGCGGCGGCCGCCACGCCCTCCGCGGCCGCCCCGGCGGACGTTCTGGCAGTGGCTGACCCGCCAGCCCCGTCCCCGCCCCGCCATCGGGCGCTGACCCGGCACCCGCGCCCGCCCATGCTCCTGGCCCTACCCGGGGGGCTGGGCGGCGAAGGCCCGCCTGGTGTGCACGAGAAGCTCTCGCAGGGCCGGGCTCCCGCCTGGCGCCCAGACCAGGGCCAGCAGCGACGGGATCCCGATGTCCCCGATGGGCACCGCGGTCAGCGGGCCGGAGAAGGCGGCCGCCATGGTCTCGGCCAGGACGGCCACGCCCAGCCCCCGCCCGGCCAGGTCCGCGACCGCGCCGGGCGCGCTGGCCTGGAACGCGACATCCGGCCGTAGCTCCTGGGCGGCGCAGGACTGATCGAACACGGCGCGCACCCCGGTGCCGGGCGGCAGGCTGACGATCGGGTACTTGGCGACCTCCGCCAGGGTGACGCAGTCCCGGCCCGCGAGCGGATGCCCGGCGGGCACCGCGGCCGCGAGGCCGTCGCTGACGATGGTGAACGCTTCCAGTCCCCCGGGCGGGTCACCAGCCGCCCCGATCAGCGCCAGGTCGGCCAGGCCGGTCCGGACGCGCTCGATGAGCCAGTCGGAGTTGCCTTCCTCCAGGGCTATCTCGACGCCCGGATGGGCGAGGTGGAACGCGGCGAGCGCGTCGAACAGCGGGGTGACGGTGCAGGCGGTGACCATCCCGACCACGAGCCGGCCGGAGAGCAGCCCGGTCACGTCGTCCACCGCCTGCCGGGCCGCCGCCGCGGCCGCGAGCGCGGCCCGGGCGTGCGGCAGCGCCGCCGCCCCGGCGCCGGTCAGGGTGGCCACCCGGCCCGACCGGTCGATGAGGGGCGCGCCGAGATCCCGCTCGAGCTGGCGGATCTGGGCGCTCACCCCCGACTGGCTGACGTGCACGCGCTGCGCGGCGCGGGTGAAGTTCGCCTCCTCGGCGACCGCCACGAAATACTCCAGCTGGCGAAGTTCCATAACCAGTCATTCTAGCTACAAGAAAAACTATCTGTTGGACTTCTTATGGGTGCCCCGGCAGGCTGGGTGGGACACGGACCCGATACGGACGCGGCCGCACGGGCCGCGGGAACGGAGAATCATGCCCGCCCAGGAGAAAGCCAGCCAGCCGGAGGACCTCACCCGCCTGTTCGTGGCGCGCGCCAACGCCGGTGACGCGGCGGGAATCGCCGCCCTCTACGAGACCGGCGCGGTGATGGCGTACCCGCCGGGCGGCCAGACGACGGGCCGCGAGGCGATCCAGGCCCTGTGGGAGAAGGTCCTGGCCAGCCCGCCGCGGTTCGAGCCGGAATCGCCGCTGCCCACCCTGGTCAGCGGGGACATCGCGCTGACCGCCACCGTGGCCCGCGACGGCACCGGAGTCCGGGTGCAGGTGGCCCGCCGGCAGCCCGACGGGACCTGGCTCCGCCTGCTCGACCAGCCCGAGCTGAGCCCCGGGGCCTAGGCGGCGGTAGCGCAGCCGCCCGGATGGCGGACACCCGGCTGTTCGCCGGGCGGTCATGTTCCGGTCAGCCGGGCCTGCCAGACTCGGCGGCTATATGGACGTCACCACGCTGGCGCGTTCGCTGCTCGAACCAGTGCCGGCTCATGCGACCGCCGGCCTGGAGGTGCTGCGCGCGGCCGACGGTGCAGCGGAAGTCGCGCTGCTCACCCCCCTCGAACTCACCAACGTCATCGGCTCGCTGCATTCGGGCGGCCTGATCACGCTGGCCGACGCGGCGGGCCTGGCGGCCATCATCGCCGCGTGTGAGTCCGAGGACGAGATGCGCGGCGTGCTCCCGCTCGGCGCGGCCGCGGCCCTGGAGTTCCGCGCGCCGGCGCGTGGCCGGCTGACCGCCACCTGCCAGCTCAGCGAGGCCGCGCAGCAGGCGCTGCGGCCGGTCCTGTCCGGGGCGGGAAACCGCGCCCGGATCAGCACCGTGGCCGACATCACCGATGAGGCGCACGCCCTCGTGTGCCGCGGCACGTTCGACTGGAGCGTCCGCCGCCCCTAACGGGGACGGCCCCAGTCACTCTGGCCACTCCCGAGTCACTCTGGCCACTCCCGTCCACTCTTCCTACGTAACGTGCACTCTGCCGGGTGATTTGTCCGGTTCGGGCGCACGTAATGTAGGAAGAGTCGGCGTGTCCGGACGAACCGGGCCGGCCTCCGGGCCGTTCGGACCGGGCCCGCCGCCAGCATGATCATGGGATCACTGGGGCCCAGTGATCCCATGATCATTAACTTGCCGCCGCGCACACTCGGCCGCCGCGCACACTCGGCCGCCACGCACACTCGGCCGCCGCGCACACTCGATGGCACCCGCCGGCGAGGGCTGCGGCACCGGCGGATCAGCCGGCGAACGTGTCGGGATCCGGGCCGGTCCGCTCGTTCTTGTTCAGCGCGCTGATCGCCTCGACGTCCTCGCCGGACAGCTCGAACCCGAAGATGTCGAAGTTCTCCCGGATCCGCGCGGCCGTGACCGACTTCGGGAAGATGATGTCGCCGCGCTCGATGTGCCAGCGCAGCACGACCTGGGCGGGGGTCTTGCCGGCCCGCTCGGCGATCTCCCGGATGGTCGGGTCCGCGAGGACCTCGCCCTGGGCGATCGGCGACCAGCCCTCGACCGCGATCTGGTGCTCGGCACAGAACGCGCGCACATCGTCCTGGGTCAGGTACGGGTGGACCTCGATCTGGTTGACCGCCGGGGGGATCTCGGCCTCCGCGTGCAGCCGGCGGATGTGCTGCGGCTGGAAGTTCGACACGCCGATCGAGCGGGCCCGCCCGTCGCGGTAGAACTCCTCGAGCGTGCGCCAGGTGGACACGAAGTCGCCGTCGTAGCGGGTCGGCAGCGGCCAGTGGATCAGGAACAGGTCGAGGTAGTCGAGCCCGAGTTCCTCCAGCGAGAGGTCAAACGCCGCACGGGCGTCCTCAGGGAGGTGCGCATCGTTGGACAGCTTGCTGGTGACGAACACGTCCGCGCGGTCGAGGCCGGACTTGGCGACGGCCTGGCCGACCTCTTTCTCGTTGCCGTACATCTCGGCCGTGTCGATGTGCCGGTAGCCGGTCTGCAGGGCGGTGGTCACCGCCTCCACCGTGTCCTCGGGCTTGACCTGGAACACACCGAAGCCGAGCTGGGGGATAGTCCTGCCGTTGTTCAGCATGATGTCAGGTACGGGGTTCACCACGGGTTTCTCCTCCGGCGATATCTGATCGTCCGCTGTCGGTACCGTTTCTCCCTGCCCGCTGGCCGGCGCTTCATCCCTCTAACGGCCCGTTCGCAGACTGACTTGCGGATACTGGTTCCTGTGCCCGCTGATGCCGAGTCCGCCGATTCCCCGCCCGGCCCTGTGGCCGCGCTGCGTGAGATCGCCTTCCAGCTCGAACGGGCCGGGGCACCGACATACCGCGTGCGGGCCTTCCGGCGGGCTGCCCAGGTGGTGGGTGAGCTGCCCGCGGGCGAGCTCGAACGCCGGCTGGACGACGGCACGCTGCGCGCGCTGAACGGGATCGGCGAGGCCACGGCCGGGGTCATCGCGCAGGCGGCGGCCGGCCAGCAGCCGGACTACCTGGCCCGGGTCCTGGCGGAGGCACCACCGGCCGCCGCGCCCTCGGCCATGCGCGCGGCGCTGCGGGGCGACTGCCACACGCACTCGGACTGGTCCGACGGCGGCAGCCCGCCGGGTGAGATGGCCGAGGCCGCCATCGCGCTGGGCCACGAGTGGATCGCGCTGACCGACCACTCGCCCCGGCTCACCGTGGCCAATGGCCTGTCCGCAGAGCGCCTGGAGGCCCAGCTCGCCCTGGTCGAGCGGCTGAACTCCGACCTCGCCCCGTTCCGGATCCTGACCGGCATCGAGGTCAACATCCTCGAGGACGGCTCGCTGGACCAGCGCGAGGACCTGCTCGCCCGGCTCGACGTGGTGGTGGCCAGCGTGCACTCCAAGCTGCGGATGCCCGCCGGGCCGATGACCGGGCGGATGGTGGCCGCGGTCCGCAACCCGCACGTGGACGTGCTCGGGCACTGCACCGGCCGGCTGCTGGGCGGGAGTCGGGGAGGCCGCCCGGAATCGGAGTTCGACCCCGGGGCGGTGTTCGCCGCCTGCCGCGAGCACGGCGTCGCGGTCGAGATCAACTGCCGGCCGGAACGCCGCGATCCGCCGGGAAGGCTGCTGAGCCTGGCCGCCGAGGCGGGCTGCGTGTTCTCCATCGACACCGACGCGCACGCGCCCGGCCAGCTCGACTGGCTGGAAAACGGCTGCGTGCGGGCCGAGCGTCACGGCATCACGCCGGACCGGGTGATCAATACCCGGCCCGCGGGCGAGCTCGCCGCAGCCTCCCGCTAACCAGGTCTTGCCAAAATCGTGGACGGCCGGCTGCGCCGTTACTACCGGCTCACCCCTCTTGGCGCGAGAAGGCTGGCCGCCGAGGCGGCCCGGCTGCACGCCAACGCCACGGCCGCGCTCACGCGGCTGAGTCCGGCGGGAGGACTGGTCACATGAACGAGACAGCGAGCCTGGAGCGGGGGTACCGGCGGGTGCCTGGCGTGCTACCCGAAAGCGTTCCGGCGGGACGACGCGGAGGAAATCCTCACGGTGCTGCTGGCCAGCGCCAACGAGGGCCAGCGAAGGATCGAGGTGGCCGAGTGCGCAGCCCTGGTCAGGGGCGGGCTGCGGATGCGGCTGCGCCCGGCTCACCGGCCGCCGCTGACCGTCCGGAGCGCGGCCGGCTGATGTGCCTCGGCGCCGTCGTGCAACTGGCCGCGGTGGTCACCATGGTGGTGACCGGGGCCAGCGTGCGGGCCGCACTGGCCAGGCAGCCGCCCTGTACACCATCGACCTGGTCATCGCGCTGGCCCAGCACGCCGCGGCCTACGCCAGGCCCGACCTGATCGCCGGCGGGGCCATCTGGCTTGTCGCCCTGGTCACCATGGTGCTCATCTTCGCCAGGCCGTCCAACATCTACTACCGGCAGGCCGCCCGCCCCTGGCGCATACGGCCGGGTAGCACGCCCGCCCTGGCCAGGCCGCCCTCGGAGCCCGACTGCCCCCGGAGCCGGCTGCCTGGCCCTGCCATTCCCAGGACCGGCAGTGCCTGCCTGTCCAGCGCCGCGTGGTAGAAGCTGGAGTCAGACATGCTGACGCCGCCACCGGCCGGGCGCACCGGGGGATGCCCGCCTGGCGCCACGAGAGGGGATATTCCGTGCCGACGACGACACTTCCCGGCGGGACGTTCACGATGGGCGGGGACCTGACCGTCACCCGCATGGGGTACGGGGCGATGCAGCTGGCCGGCCCGCACGTGTTCGGGCCGCCGGCCGACCGCGACGCGGCCGTGGCCGTGCTGCGGGAGGCTGTGGAGCTGGGCATCACGCACATCGATACCAGCGACTATTACGGCCCGTACGTCACCAACGAGATCATCCGGGAGGCCCTGCACCCGTACCCCGAGTCGCTGCACATCGTGACCAAGGTCGGCGCGCTCCGCGACGCGGAGGGCGGCTGGCCCGCGGCGCTGGCTCCTGAGCAGCTGCGCCAGGCCGTGCACGACAACCTGGACCACCTCGGCCTGGACGCGATCGACGTCGTGAACCTGCGTGTCGGGGCGTTCGACAGTCCCACACCCGGCTCGATCGCCGAGCCGTTCACCGTACTGGCGCAGCTGCAGCAGGACGGCCTGATCAGGCACCTGGGTCTCAGCACCGTCGGCGCCCGGCAGATCGCCGAGGCCCAGTCCATCGCTCCTGTCGCGTGCGTGCAGAACTTCTACAATCTGGCCCACCGGGTCGACGACGAGCTCATCGAGTCGCTGGCCGCGCAGGGCATTGCGTACGTGCCTTATTTCCCGCTCGGCGGTTTCAGCCCGCTGCAGTCCGACGAGCTGGGCTCGGTCGCCGCACGTCTCGGCGCCACCCCGATGGCCGTGGCGCTGGCCTGGCTGCTGCAGCGGTCGCCGAACGTCCTGCTCATTCCCGGCACCTCATCGGTTGCGCATCTGCGCGAGAACGTCGCCGGCGCGGGGCTGGCCCTGTCCGGGGACGATCTGGCTGAACTGGACCGCATCGCCTCATGACCCGGCCACGGCGGCCGGCGCGAGCCGTCCCAGCTCGACCACGGTCATGCCGGTCCTGGGCGAGGCGCCGTCCAGGGCGGCCAGGGCGGCGCCCGCCTGCTCCAGCCCGATCACCTCGCCGACGAGCAGCCCGGGGCGCAGCGTGCCGTCCGCGACCTGGGCCAGCATGGGCGGGTAATCCCGGGCCGCCATCCCGTGCGAGCCGTAGATCTCCAGCTCCCGCTCGATGACCAGGCCCATCGGCACCGGCGGCGAGGCATCGGCCCCCAGCAGCAGCCCGATCTGCACGTGCCGCCCGCGGCGGCGCAGGCTCCGCACCCCACTGGCCAGCGTGGCGGGCGAGCCGAGCGCGTCGAGGGACACGTGCGCCCCGCCCCCGGTCAGGTGGTGGATGTCCGGGGCCGAATCGGTGTTCGTTGCGGAAAGAATTGTGTGCTCGGCTCCGAGATCCCGGGCCCGGCCAAGCGCCGGGCCGGCCACGTCCACCGCGATGACCCGGGCGCCGAGGGCCACGCCGATGTGCACGGCCGACAAGCCGACCCCGCCGCAGCCGTGCACCGCGAGCCACTCCCCCGGGCGCAGCCGGGCGTGCGCGGTGAGGGCCCGGTAGGCGGTGGCGAACCGGCAGCCCAGGCTGGCCGCGGTCACGGCGTCCACCCCGCCGGGCAGCGCCACCAGGTTCGTGTCCGCGGCGTGGATGGCCACCCGCTCGGCGAACGACCCGGGCCCGGTGAATCCCGGCTGGGTCTGGTCCGGGCAGACCTGCGCGTCACCCGCCCGGCAGTACTCACACCGGCCGCAGCCGCAGGCGAACGGCACCGTGACCCGGTCGCCGGGCCGCCAGCGGGTCACCGCCGGCCCGGCCTGGATGACGGTCCCGGCCAGTTCGTGCCCGGGGATGTGCGGGAGCGCGACGGGGTCATGCCCCTTCCAGGCGTGCCAGTCCGACCGGCACACCCCGGTCGCGCCGACGCTGATGACCACGCCGTCCTCCGGGCAGGCCGGCCCGGCGACCTCGGCCAGTTCCGGCATGACCCCATAGCCGCGATACACGACCGCCAGCATGAATCCCTCCCCAGCCGCTGGGATGCTCATCGGCCCGGACCTGCGCGTGCCGCCGATGCTCTGCCGGCACCAGTCCGCGCGCCGCGGCGGGCAGTCATAGCGGCGATCACGCGGTGGCCGTGGCCATGACCCGGCGCAGCAGGGTGAACGTGTCCAGGGACCGCACGCCCTCGTTGTGGAAGGACTGCAGGGCCGGGTCATCGCCCGGGTCCAGGGCGGCGGCTTCTTCCCACATGGACCGCTCAGCCGACCGCCAGCCGGCCCGTTCGCTGACCTCGATGCCGGTGAAGCCTGCCTCGGCCAGCCCGGTGTGCAGGCTGACCCGGCGCAGCCGCTCAGGCAGGCGTTCGTCGCCGGTGCTCACTGGTTCCCAGCAGGTCAGCACCGCCCGGCCACCAGGAGCCAGGACCCGGCGCAGCTCGCGGTAGGCGGCGTCCGGCCGCGGCGCGAACTGGATGGCATCCACGCAGAGCACCGCGCTGGCCGAGCCGGTGCCCAGCCCGGTCGCGGCGAGGTCCGCGACGCAGAACGCCGCGGTGCGGCCCAGCCGCCGCGCCTGCTGGCGGGCCTGGCGGATCGCTTCCGCGGAGAAATCGGCCCCGGCCAGCCGGGCGCCGGTGCGGGCGGCGATCTCGAGGCCGTAGCCCCCGCGGCCGCAGGCGAGATCCAGCAGGATGGCGCCGGGCGACAGCCGCAGCGCCTCGGTGACCTCGGCTATCCCCTCCCAGGTAAGCAGGCTGGTCGACAGCAGGCCGGGCGGCAGGCCCAGGTGCCGCTGCTGGATCTCATCTTTGACGCGCGAGGCGGACATGCCGGCGTACCAGGTGTCGAAGTACCGCGCCAGCGCTGAGGACGGGTTTTCCACGCACCCAGTATCGCGGCAGGCACACGCGGGCCTGCCAGGATGCCGCTCGCCTCAGCTGATGAGGATGACTTCGAGGGTGCGGGGACCGTGCACGCCCTCGACCCGGTCGAGTTCGATGTCGCTGGTGGCGGACGGGCCGCTGATCCAGGTCAGCGGGCGCTCCGGGCGCAGCCGGGCCACGGCCTCGGGGACCAGCGCGACCACCTGATCCGCGCCGATCAGGCACAGGTGATAGTCGGGAATGAGGCTGAGCGCGCGGCGGCCCTGGCCGGGACCGGCGTCGAGGACGATCGTGCCGGTCTCGGCGATGGCAACGGCGGCGCGGGTGATGACGCCGTCGGCCTGATCGAGTTCCCGGGCGGTCAGGCCGCCGTCGGTGATCAGCTCGACGGCGTCGAGGGTGCCCACCTGGCCGGGTGCGGGCTGGCCGAGCCCGGGCAGGTCCAGGCCGGGCGGCAGGACGACCCGGCGGGTGCCGCGCTCGGCCAGCGCCGCGCGGACGGTGTCCAGCACCTGCTCGGGGCCGGTGCGCCGGACGTGACTGCGGTAGTCGGCGAGACGCTCGGCGAGCAGGTCGAGGAGGGCAGGAGGGTCCAGCTCGCCACGGGTGCGGTAAGCGGGGACGGGCGCATCGCCGGCCGCGGGCGCGGCGCCGGGCGCGGACGCGGCGCCGGGCGCGGGCGCGCCGCTGCCCTGCGGGTCACCGGCCAGCGCGGTGCGGACCCGGGCGAGCATCACGTCCCGGGCGGTCACGGCGTGTCCCCGTGCTTCGTGTCCCCGTGCTCGTCGCGCCACCAGGCTCGGAACGTCTGGGCCGGCGGTGCGGGCGCGTCGCGGGCCGCCGTCCACGCCGACAGGGGCGGGGGCAGCCGCCGGATCCGGCCGCCCCGGCCCAGCAGCCGGCCGGCCCGGCCGGCCCGCTGCGCGGCCTCGTACCGGGCGGGGCTGGCCATCACCCACGAGGCGGCCGCCATGGTCACGGCCTCCGGGCTGGGCACGCGGTGCGTCTGCGCTGCCTCGTCCACATGCCGGGCCCGCAGGTGGACCAGCAGCGACGGGATGTCGATCTTCACCGGGCAGGCGTCGTAGCACGCGCCGCACAGCGACGAGGCGTACGGCAGCGAGGCGTTGTCCTCGACCCCGGTCAGCATGGGGGACAGCACCGCGCCGATCGGGCCGGGGTAGACCGAGCCGTAGGCGTGGCCGCCGACCCGCTCGTACACCGGGCAGACGTTGAGGCACGCTGAGCAGCGGATGCAGTGCAGCGCCTGGCGGCCGGCCTGGTCGGCCAGCGCCGCGGTGCGCCCGTTGTCCAGCAGGACCAGGTGGAAGTCCTGCGGGCCGTCGCCGGGGGTCACCCCGGTCCACATCGTGGTGTAGGGGTTCATCCGCTCCCCGGTGGAGCTGCGCGGGAGCAGCTGCATGAACACGCCGAGGTCGTCCCAGCGGGGCAGGATCTTCTCGATGCCCATCACCGTGATCAGCGTGTCCGGCAGCGTCAGGCACATCCGCCCGTTGCCCTCGGACTCCACTACGCACAGCGTGCCCGTCTCCGCGATCGCGAAGTTGGCCCCGCTGATCCCGACCTTCGCGGACAGGAACCGGCGGCGCAGATGCGTCCGGGCCGCCTCGGTCAGGGCGGCCGGTGAGTCGGTCAGGCCGGGATCCACGTCGCTCATCTCGCGCAGGAAAATTTCCCGGATCTCGGCCCGGTTCCGGTGGATGGCCGGGACCAGGATGTGCGACGGCCGGTCGTGGCCGAGCTGGACGATGAGCTCGGCGAGGTCGGTCTCGTGCGCGGTGATGCCCGCGGCGGCCAGCGCGTCGTTGAGGCCGATCTCGTCGGTGACGATCGACTTGACCTTGACCGCCTCGGCAGACCCGGCCGCGCGGACCAGGTCCACCACGATGCGGTTGGCCTCGTTGGCGTCGCGGGCCCAGTGCACCACGCCGCCCCGGGCCGTGACCTGCTCCTCCAGCTGTACCAGGTAGCGGTCCAGGTGGGCCATGGTCCCGGCCTTGATGGCCTCGCCCGCGTCGCGCAGCGCCTCCCAGTCCGGCAGCTCGCCCACCACGGCGGCCCGCTTGGCCCGGATGGTCCGGGTGGCCTTGCCGAGGTTGCGGCGCAGCTGGGTGTCGGCCAGCGCGCGGCGGGCCGCGACCGGGAACGGCTCGGCGCCGCGCAGGTGACCCACGCCGCGCGGCGCGGTGGGCAGGCCGAGGAACGTGGGCCCGCTCACCGGGTGCCCTGCCGGTCCGGGGCCGATGTCTGCGGCACCGAGGCCAGGATCTCCGCGAGGTGCACGGTCCGGGTGCCCGCGCGCAGCCGGGACAGGCCGCCGCCGATATGCATCAGGCAGGAACTGTCCCCGGCCGTGCACACCTCGGCCCGGGTGTCCAGCACGCTGCGCATCTTGTCGGCCAGCATGGCCGTGGAGGTGTCCGCGTTCTTGACCGCGAACGTGCCGCCGAACCCGCAGCAGGTGCCGGCGTCGGGCAGCTCGACCAGGTCGATCCCGGCCACGTTGCGCAGCAGCCGCAGCGGGCCGTCGCCGACCCGGAGCATCCGCAGCGAATGGCAGGTCGGATGGTAGGTGACCCGGTGCGGGTAGTAGGCGCCGACGTCCTCCACCCCGAGCACGTCGGTCAGCAGCTGGGAGAGCTCGTAGGTGCGGGCAGCCACCGCCTCCGCGCGGCGGGCCAGCGCCTCGTCCCCGTACCGCCGGGCCACCATCGCGTGCTGGTGGCGGATCGACCCCGTGCACGAGCCCGACGGGACCACGATCGCCTCGCAGCTCTCGAACACCTCGACGTAGCGGCGGACCAGCGGCAGCGCGTCGCGGAGGTAGCCGGTGTTGACGTGCATCTGGCCGCAGCAGGTCTGCGCGGCCGGGAACTCGACCTGGTGGCCGAGCCGCTCGAGCAGCCGGACCGTGGCCTGGCCGGCCTCCGGGAACAGCGTGTCGGCCAGGCAGGTCACGAACAGGGCGATGCGCATGACGTCAGCTTGCCGCCTCACTGGCCACGGGATGCTCACCGGCCCCCATCCGGCTCGACGCACGGATCACGAGGTCCGGCTCGAACACGACCTGCCGGTGCCGGTGCGTGCCGTCGCCGAGCGCCTCCTCGACCAGCAGCTGGGCCGCGGCCCGGCCCAGCTGGTGACGGGGCTGGCGGACCGAGGAGAGCGGGACCGCGGCCGCGGCCGCGAAGTCCACGTCGTCGTAGCCCACGATCGCCACGCCGTCGGGGACCCCGATCCGGCGGGTGGTCATCTCCTGCAGCACGCCCAGCGCGAGCAGGTCGTTCGCGCAGAACACGGCCGTGGGCCGGGCCCGCGAGGGCAGGCCGGCGAGCGTGGCTCCCGCCCGCTGTCCCGCGGTCACGTTCAGCGCCGGGGTCTCGATCACGGCCAGGTCCGCGCCGTCCCGGCCGGCCCGCTCCAGGGCGCGGACGGCCCCGTCCCGGCGGTCGCTGACCTGGCGGATGCTCATCGGGCCGCCCACGAACGCGATCCGCTCGTGCCCGGCCTCCAGCAGGTGGGACACGGCCAGGTCACCGCCGAGCACGTCGTCCACGGATACCGAGCACTGGCCGCGGGACGGGGACCGGCTGTCTACCAGCACCACGGGGGTGCCGCGGCGCTGCACGTTAGCCAGCCGCTCGTCGGCCCCGGACACCGGCGTGATCAGGATGCCCTGGACCCGGTGTTCCTCCAGCACCTCGAGGTAGCGGGACTCCTTGGCCTTCTGGTCATCGCTGTTGCACAAGATCACCGCCAGCCCGGCCTCACTGGCCTCGTCCTCCACGCCGCGCGCAACATCGGTGAAGAACGGGTTGGCGACATCCAGGACGACCAGCCCGATGGTGCGGCTCCGGCCCGCCCGGAGCTGGCGGGCCGACTCGTTGCGGATGAAGCCCAGCTGCTTGATCGCCGCCTGGACCCGGGTGCGGGTCGGCTCGGCCACGACCTCCGGGCGGTTGAGCACGTTGGAGACCGTGCCGAGCGAGACGCCGGCAAGGGCGGCGACCTCCCTGATGCTGACCGGCGTGTCCGCCACGGCTCCTCCTGTGCGGTCAGTGTCGTGCGGAGCGCGGGACCGCGTCAACAGAGGCTTGGCCCAGCACAATAGCGGCCAACAAACCTGTCTGTAACGATTCGGGCATCGCCGCGGACCTCTTATTGACAGGCTCGTCGCTTCGCTCGACACTGCTTCCACATACGTTTGAAACGTTATAGCACATCCTCCTTCAGGCATCCCCCCGCTGGCCTGCAGCCGGACCGGGGCGGCCCCACCCAGAGGCGAGAGGGGACCGGGCTGTGACAGCTGGCGAAGGCCACGACGGCGGGATCCCCCCGGCCGGGATCCCCTCGCCGGAGCCCCCGATCTCTGGCGCATCAGAGGTTCCTCAGGCCCAGGGGCCCGGTGCTCCCGGGTCTCCTGATGCGCCTGAGTCTGCTCATGCACCCGAGTCCTCTAGTGCTCCCGGGTCTCCTGATGCGCCTGAGTCTGCTCATGCGCCTGAGTCTTCTGGTGCGTCTGCGGGCATGAGCGCGCCCGGGGCACCCCCGGCGGCCGCCGTCCTGGCCCTGCACCGCGCGGCGAAATCGTTCGGGGCGGTGCGCGCGGTCACCGACGGCACCATCGACCTCTACGCCGGCGAAGCGCACGCGCTGGTGGGCGAGAACGGCGCCGGCAAGTCCACGATGGTGAAGATCCTGGCCGGGGTGTACCTGCCGGATTCGGGCAAGCTGCTGCTCGACGGGACGCCGGTCAGCCTGCACAACCCGGCCGGCGCCCAGAACGCCGGGATCGCGGTCATCTACCAGGAGCCCACCCTCTTCCCCGACCTGAGCGTCGCGGAAAACATCTTCATGGGCCGCCAGCCGCTGCTCGCCGGGCGGCGGATCGACCGGCGGCGGATGCACGCGGACTCGGCCGCCCTGTTCTCGCGGCTGGGGGTCAAGCTCGACCCGGCCCGGATCAGCCGCGGGCTGTCCATCGCGGACCAGCAGATCGTCGAGATCGCCAAGGCCCTGTCGCTGGACGCCCGGGTCATCGTGATGGACGAGCCCACCGCGGCCCTGTCCGCCACGGAGGTCAACCGGCTGTTCGACGTGGTCCGCACGCTCAGGTCCGGCGGCTCGGCGGTCCTGTTCATCTCGCACCGCCTGGAGGAGGTGTTCGAGATCTGCCAGCGGGTCACGGTCATGCGTGACGGCCGGCACGTGCTGACCAGCGAGCTGGCCGGGCTGACCGCGGACGACCTGGTCCGGGCCATGGTCGGCCGGCAGGTGGAGGAGCGGGCGGGCGGCGAGCGCGGCGTGGCCGGCGAGACCGTGCTCCATGTGGAGCACCTGACCCGGGAAGGCGTGTTCACCGACATCTCGCTGGACGTGCGGGCCGGCGAGATCGTCGCCCTGGCCGGACTGGTCGGGTCGGGCCGCAGCGAGGTGGCCCGGGCCGTATTCGGCATCGACCGCTACGACGCGGGCCGGGTCGTGATGCGCGGCCGCGGGCTGCGCCGGGCCTCGCCGACCGGCGCGATGGCCGCGGGCATCGGGTTCGTCCCCGAGGACCGGCGGCAGCAGGGCCTGGTCATGGACATGTCGGTGCAGCAGAACGTGGCGCTCGCGTCGCTCGCCCGGCTCCGCCAGGGCGGCCTGGTCCGGTCCGCGGCCGAGCGGGCGTTCGCGGCCGACTGGGCGGTCCGGCTCAACCTCAAGTACGGCCGCCTGGTCGATCCGGTGTCCCGGCTGTCCGGCGGGAACCAGCAGAAGGTGGTCCTGGCCAAGTGGCTGGGCCGGCAGCCGGCGCTGCTGATCGTGGACGAGCCGACCCGCGGCATCGACATCGCCACCAAGGCCGAGGTCCACCGCCTGCTGGTGCGGCTGGCCCGCGACGGGGTCGCGATCTTGATGATCTCCTCCGAACTGCCGGAGGTGCTCCAGGTCGGCGACCGGATCCTGGTCATGCGCGAGGGCCGGCTGACCGCGGAGTTCGGGCACGAGGACGCCTCGGAGGAGAAGATCATGGCCGCCGCGACGGGCCAGCTGCAGGACGCCTCATGACGACACGGGCCCCCGTCCGGACCGCCACCGGGCACCGGGGGCGGGCCGCATGACCAGCACCATGACCGAGCGCCGCGAGCCGGCCGGCGCCCCGCCCGGCAGTGGCTCGCGCAGGCTGACCGAGCGGGTGTTCCGGATCCGGGAGTCCGGCATCATCGCCGTGCTGCTGGTGTTCGTCGCCGTCACCACCAGCATCGAGCCGTCGTTCCTGAACCAGCAGAACCTGCAGTTCCTGCTCATCAACACCACGGTCTACGCGCTGCTCGCGCTGGGCGAGACCATGGTGGTGGTCAGCCGGAACGTGGACCTGTCGATCGGCTCGATCCTGGGCCTGTCGGCCTACGTGTCGGCCTCGATGTTCGGCCACCACCCGGGCATCCCGATCCCCCTGGTCTTCCTCATCGGCCTGGGCATCGGGCTGGCCTGCGGGATGGCCAATGGCCTCATGGTCGCGGTCGGCCGGGTGCCGAGCCTGGTGGTCACGCTGGCCACGCTGTACATCATCCGGGGCATCGACATCCTCATCGTGGGCGGCAACGAGGTGACCGCCCAGACCCTGCCGAATTCCTTCACCAACATCCCCCGTGCCACCGTGGCCGGCATCCCCTACCTGGCCATCGCGATCGCGGTGGTGATCGGGATCGGCGCGTACTACCTGCGCGCGTTCCGGTCCGGCCGCGAGCTGTACGCGATCGGCTCGAACCCCGAGGCGGCCCGGCTGGCCGCCATCCCGGTCGGCCGGCGGATCTTCACCGCGTTCAGCGTGAGCGGGGCCATCGCCGGGGTGGCGGGCGTGCTCTGGGCCGCCCAGTACCAGACCGTGGACTCCACCGCGGGGACCGGCTACGAGCTGACCGTTATTTCCGCGGTGGTAGTCGGCGGGGTGGCCATCTTCGGCGGGAGCGGCAGCGCGGTGGGTGCCGCCGTCGGCGCGCTCCTGCTCAGCAGCATCAACTCCGCGCTGAACGTGCTGGGATTCCCGCAGCTCTGGCTCGAGGCCATCTCCGGCTTCCTCCTCCTGCTGGCCATCACGCTCGACCGGATCATCTCTGTGCGCCTCATGACCGCACTGCGGCGAAGGAGTCCCGGCGTTGGAACCTGACCGCAGCACGCGCGCCTCGGTGCCGGCCGCGGCGCCGGCCGACCCGGACGCGGCGCCGGGCGAGGCGGGCTGGCTCCGCTCCGCGGCACGCGGCTCGGTGCGCTGGGAAACCGGCCTGGGCATCCTGGTCGTGGCCATCATCATCTTCGGCGCCATCACCTCCCCCCAGTTCCTGACCAGCGGCAACTTCTTCAACACCGGCGTCACGTCGGGCGAGATCGCGATCATGGCGCTGCCGATGACCCTGATCGTCATCAGCGGCGAGATCGACCTGTCCGTGGCGTCGATCCTGGGCATGTCCAGTGCCCTGCTCGGGGTCCTGTGGAGCCATCACTGGCCGATGCCGGCCATCTTCGTGGTGGTCGCGCTGCTCGGGATCGTGGCCGGCCTGATCAACGGGCTGCTGGTCACCCGGGTCGGCCTGCCCTCGCTGGCGGTGACGATCGGCACCCTCGCGCTGTACCGCGGGGTGGCCCTCATCCTGCTGGGCGCGAACACGGTCTCTGATTTCCCCGCCACCTACACCAACATCGGCGTGCTGCCCCTGCCGCACACCCAGATTCCCTGGAACATCGCGATCTTCGTGGTGCTGGCGGTGATCTTCGGGATCGTGCTGCACGCCACTGCCACCGGCCGGTCCATCTACGCGATGGGAGCCAGCCCGGAGGCCGCGCTGTTCGCCGGGATCCGGGTCAAGCGGGTCAAGACCATGCTGTACGTGGTGTCCGGCCTGGTCTGCGCGATGGCCGGGGTGCTGTGGACGTTCCGCCTGTCCACCGCGGTGCAGAACAACGGGCTGGGCCTCGAGCTGGACGTGGTCGCGATCGTGCTGCTCGGCGGGGTGTCCATCTTCGGCGGCAAGGGCACGCTGGCCGGGGTGGTGCTGGCGGTGATCGCGTTCGCGGGGCTGCAGAACGCCCTGCTGCTCACCAACTTCAACCAGGAGGCCACCGGCATCGTGATCGGCGCCCTCCTGCTCGTCAGCGTGTTCGCCCCGAACGCCGGCCGGCTCTGGCGGGCGGGCCCGCCCCGGTGGGCCCGCGGCCGGGGCGGCCGTCAGTCACCCGCTGCCGGGAGCGGGACATGACCAGGCCCGGCCCGGGGACACATCCCGGCACGGCCGCACCACACCAGGGCGGGCCGCCCCGGCACCGGCCCGCATCTCATCACGATCACCAGCACGGCCGGCACCCAGCACGGCCGGCACCCAGCTGGCGGCCATCTCTGCGGCCACCACCCCTGCGGCGGCCACCAGGACGGCCGCCTGCACCGCCCCCAGCAGTACGGCACCGGTTGAAAGGATTCAAGTATGAGACGCTCAATGAGGAGAGCTTTCTGGGCACCAGCGGTGCTCCTGGTCGCCTCCGCGACGCTCGCGGCGTGCAGTTCTTCCGGGAGCGGGTCCGGCGGTTCCAGCGGTTCCTCCGCGTCCGCCTCGGCAAGTTCCGGGGCTTCGGGCGCGCTGAAGACCGGGCTGAAGGTGTTCATCATCCCGAAGAACCTCGGTAACCCGTACTTCACCACGGCCGACAGCGTGAAGTCCGGCGGGGCCATGGCGGCCCTGGCGACGCTGGGCGAGACCGCGACCGAGACCAGCGGGACGGCGGCCACGCCCTCCTCGCAGATCCCGGCCCTCCAGGCGGCGGTCACCAAGGGCGCCAACGCCCTCATCGTCTCGGCCACCGACCCGTCCGCGCTGTGCCCGACCCTGAAGGCCGCCATGGCCAAGGGCATCACCGTGGTCACCTACGACTCCGACGCCCCGACCTGCCGGAACCTGTTCGTGAACCAGGCGTCCACCGCCCAGATCGGGACCAGTGAGGTAGACCTGCTGGCCAAGGAGATCCACGACAGCGGGCAGATCGCGATCGTGTCCGCTGCCGCCTCGGCCACGAACCAGAACCAGTGGATCAGCTACATGAAGCAGGAGCTGAAGAAGTACCCGAAGATGAAGCTGGTCACGACCGTCTACGGGAACGATGACCCGACCACCGCCACCCAGGTGACCCAGGGCCTGCTGCAGCACTACCCGAACCTCAAGGGCATCATCTCCCCGACCACGGTCGGCATCCTGGCCGCCGCCCAGGTGGTCTCCTCCTCCAAGTACAAGGGCAAGGTCATCGTCACCGGGCTGGGCACGCCGGACTCGATGAAGAAGTACGTGGCCAACGGCGTCGCCCCGGCGTTCGAGCTGTGGAACCCGGCCAACCTCGGCTACCTGGCCGCATACGCCGCGGTCAACTACGCCTCCAAGAAGATCACCAACGCCCCGGGGCAGTCCTTCACCGCGGGCAAGCTCGGCAAGTTCACGGTCGGCGCGGACGACAGCATCCTGCTCGGCCCGCCGTTCGTGTTCAACAAGTCAAACATCAACAACTTCAACTTCTAACTGGCCGGGGCGCGCGTGATCATGGGATCACTGGGGCTCCGACCCCACCAAGCCCATGATCACGCAGCCCCTGAGCCCGCAGCCCCCGAGCCCGCGCAGCCCCCGAGCCCCCGGGGCCCGCAGCCCCCGGCCCGCGCAGCCCCCGACCCCACCAAGCCCATGATCACGCAGCCCCTGAGCCCGCAGCCCCCGAGCCCGCGCAGCCCCCGAGCCCCCGGGGCCCGCAGCCCCCGAGCCCGCGCAGCCATCGCGCACCCCGGAGCCCGGACCGCGCCCGCGGGGATCGCGGGCCGGACCAGATCTGCTGCCTGGAGATGACCTGAGATGCCTGACCTGACCGCCGTGAAGACCGCCCTCCGGGCGCAGCGGATCGAGCTCCCGTCCTGGGCGTTCGGGAACACCGGGACCCGGTTCAAGGTGTTCTCCCAGCCAGGCGTGCCCCGCACCCCGCAGGAGAAGATCGACGACGCGGCGCAGGTACACAAGTTCACCGGGGTGGCTCCCACCGTGGCCGTGCACATCCCGTGGGACACGGTGGATGACTACGCCGCGCTGGGCGAGCACGCTGCCGCCGCGGGCGTCACGATCGGCACGGTCAACGCGAACGTGTTCCAGGACGACGACTACCGGCTGGGCAGCGTCTGCAACCCCGACCCCCGGGTGCGCCGCAAGGCCGTGGCCCACCTGGTCGAGTGCGTCGGCATCATGGACGCCACCGGGTCCCGTGACCTCAAGCTGTGGTTCGCGGATGGCACCAACTACCCGGGACAGGATGACATCCGCGCCCGCCAGGACCGCCTGGCGGAAGCCCTGGCCGTGGTGTACCAGCGGCTCGGCCCGGCCCAGCGGATGCTGCTGGAGTACAAGCTGTTCGAGCCGTCCTTCTACACCACCGACGTGCCGGACTGGGGCACGTCGCTGCTGCACTGCATGGCGCTCGGCCCGCAGGCCGAGGTGGTCGTGGACACCGGCCACCACGCCCCCGGCACCAACATCGAGTTCATCGTGGCCGTGCTGCTGCGGGCCGGGCGGCTCGGCGGGTTCGACTTCAACAGCCGCTTCTACGCCGACGACGACCTGATGGTCGGGGCGGCCGACCCGTTCCAGCTGTTCCGCATCCTGCACGAGGTGGTGGCCGCGGACGCGCTGCGCCCCGAGGCCGGCATCGCGTTCATGCTGGACCAGTGCCACAACATCGAGCCCAAGATCCCGGCCCAGATCCGCTCGGTGATGAACGTCCAGGAAGCAACGGCCAAGGCCCTGCTCATCGACACCGATGCGCTGGCCGCCGCGCAGCAGGCCGGCGACGTGCTCGGCGCCAACGCCGCGTTCATGGACGCCTACAACACCGACGTCCGCCCGATGCTGGCGCGGCTGCGCGAGGACATGGGCCTGGACCCCGACCCGGTCGCCGCCTACCAGCGCTCGGGCTACGCCGGCAAGATCGTCGCTGACCGCGTGGGCGGCACCCCGGCCAGCTGGGGCAGCTAGCCGCGCACCGGGAGAAAATCAAATTCACAGGCACGCAACGAAAACCGTCCCGGGCACCGCCCCCGTGAAGGAGTCATGACATGGCCGCGCAGGTACCGCCCGACGTGACCGAGCTGCTGCAGCGCAGCAACCGGCTCGGGTCAGATCCCCGCAACACCAACTACGCCGGCGGGAACACCTCGGCCAAGGGGCCGGCGGGTGACCCCGTGACCGGCGAGCCGGTCGAGCTGATGTGGGTCAAGGGGTCCGGCGGGGACCTGGGCACGCTGACCGCGGACGGGCTGGCGGTGCTGCGGCTGGACCGGCTGCGGGCGCTGACCGGGGTGTACCCCGGGGCAGAGCGTGAGGACGAGATGGTCGCGGCCTTCGACTACTGCCTGCACGGCCTGGGTGGGGTGGTGGGGTCAGGGCTGGCAGGGCGCGGGGCGGCCCCCAGCATCGACACCGCCATGCACGGGCTGCTGGACGCGCCGCACGTGGATCACCTGCATCCCGACTCGGGGATCGCGTTCGCCACCGCGGCCGACGGCGAGGCACTGACCCGGGCCTGTTTCGGGGACCGGGTGCGCTGGGTGCCGTGGCGCCGGCCCGGGTTCCAGCTCGGCCTGGACATCGCCGCGGTGGCCCGGGAGCATCCGGAGGCGGTGGGCGTGATCCTCGGCGGGCACGGGATCACGGCCTGGGGCTCGACCAGCCAGGAGTGCGAGGCCAACTCGCTGGCCATCATCGAGGCCGCCCAGCGCTATCTCGGCGAGCATGGCGCTGCGGAGCCGTTCGGCCCGGTGATCCCGGGTTATGAGCCGCTGCCGGAGGAGGAGCGGCGGGCCCGGGCCGCGGCCCTGGCCCCGGTGCTGCGCGGCCTGGCCTCGACCGACCGTCCCCAGGTCGGGCACTTCACCGGCAGCCCGGCGGTGCTGGACTTCGTGTCCCGCCGCAAGCACCCGGCGCTGGCCGCGCTGGGCACGTCGTGCCCTGATCACTTCCTGCGCACCAAGGTCCGCCCCATGGTGGCGGACCTGCCGTCCTCGGCCCCGCTGGACGACGTGATCGCCCGGCTGCGTGAGCTGCACGCCGCCTACCGCGACGACTACCGGGCCTACTACGAGCGGCACGCCGATGCGGACTCCCCGCCGATGCGCGGCGCGGATCCCGCGATCGTGCTGGTCCCCGGGGTGGGCATGTTCAGCTTCGGGGCGGACAAGCAGACGGCCCGGGTGGCCGGCGAGTTCTACGTCAACGCGATCAACATCATGCGCGGCGCCGAGGCGGTGTCCACCTACTCCCCCATCCCCGAACGCGAGAAGTTCCGCATCGAGTACTGGGCCCTGGAAGAGGCCAAGCTGCGCCGCCGCCCCAAGCCCAAGCCGCTGGCCACCCGGATCGCGCTGGTCACCGGCGGCGGGTCGGGGATCGGCCGCGCCATCGCGGAACGGCTGGCCGCCGAGGGCGCCTGCGTGGTCGTGGCCGACCGGGACGGCGCGGCCGCCCGGAAGGTCGCCGGGTCCCTCGGCGCCGGTCATCCCCACCCCGGGGACGTGGCGGTCGCGGTCACCTCCGACGTCACCGACGAGGCCAGCGTGGCCGCCGCCTACCGGGACGCGGCGCTGGCCTTCGGCGGGGTGGACCTGGTGGTCAGCAACGCCGGGCTGTCGATTTCCCGGCCGCTGCTGGAAACCAGCCTGGACGACTGGGACATCCAGCACGACGTCATGGCCCGGGGATCGTTCCTGGTTGCCCGCGAGGCAGCCCGGCTCATGCAGGCCCAGGGCCTGGGCGGCGACATCATCTACATCTGCAGCAAGAACGCGGTGGTCGCCGGGCCCAACAACGTGGCCTACGGCGCGGCCAAGGCCGACCAGGAGCACCAGGTCCGGCTGCTGGCGGCCGAGCTGGGCGGGTCGGGCATCCGGGTCAACGGCATCAACCCCGACGGCGTGGTCCGCGGGTCCGGCATCTTCGCGGGCGGCTGGGGCGCCCGGCGGGCCGCGGTGTACGGGGTGCCCGAGGAGGAGCTCGGCGCGTACTACGCGCAGCGGACCCTGCTCAAGCGGGAGGTGCTGCCGGAGCACGTGGCCGCCGCGGTGGTCGCGCTGACCGCCGGGGACCTGGCCCTGACCACCGGGCTGCACATCCCGGTGGACGCGGGCGTGGCCGCCGCGTTCCTGCGCTAGCCCGGCCGCCTGCCGGGGCCCGCACAGCCTGGCCGCGGGCCCGGCCCGCTCACCCACTCCCGCCCTGACCTGGAGGTGACCGCGATGGCCGAGGCCACGGTGGCAGCGGTGGACCTGGGCGCGTCGGGCGGCCGGGTGATGGTGGGCCTGGCCTGCCCGGGCCGGCTGGACCTGCACGAGGCGCACCGGTTCCCGAACAGGCCAGTCCGGGTGCTGGGCACGCTGTACTGGGACATCCTGGGCCTGTACCGCGGGATGCTGGACGGGCTGGGCGCGGCGGCCGGCTCGTTCGCCCTGGCCAGCGCGGGCATCGACTCGTGGGGCGTGGACTACGGCCTGCTGGGCGCGGGTGGCGCCCTGCTCGGCAACCCGGTGCACTACCGGGACTCCCGGACCGGCGGCGTGGTGGACGAGGTGCTGGCCAGGGTCCCGGCGGCGGACCAGTACGCGGTGACCGGGATCGCGCAGCTGCCGATCAACACGATCTACCAGCTCGCGGCGGAGGCGCGGACGCCGCTGCTGGGCGCGGCCCGGACCCTGCTGCTGATCCCCGACCTGCTCGCCTACTGGCTGACCGGCGAGATCGGTGCCGAGGTGACGAACGCGTCCACCACCCAGCTGTACGACACCCGGGCCGGGGACTGGGCGTGGGACCTGATCGGGCGGGCCGGCCTGCCGGCCGGGCTGTTCCCGGCGCTGCGCCAGCCGGGCAGCGTGATCGGGACCCTGCGGCCGGAACTGGCCGCGGAGCCGGGACTGGCCGGCCTGGGCCGGCCCGCCCGGGCGGGCCGCTGCCGGTGATCGCGGTGGGATCGCACGACACCGCGTCGGCGGTGGTGGCGGTGCCCGCCGAGGGCCATGGCTTCGCGTACATCTCCTGCGGCACCTGGTCCCTGGTCGGCGTGGAGCTGGACCAGCCGGTGCTCAGCGAGGCGGGCCGGGCGGCCAATTTCACCAACGAGACGGGCGTGGACGGCACCATCCGTTATCTGCGCAACGTCATGGGGCTGTGGCTGCTGCAGGAGTCGGTGCGCGCGTGGGCGGGCGCGGGGCAGCCCTCCGGCCTGGCCATGCTGCTGGAGAAGGCGGCCCAGGTGCCTGCCCTGCAGGTCGTGGTGGACCCCCACGACCCGGCCTTCCTGCCGCCCGGGGACATGCCCGCGCGGATCGCCGCGGCGGCCCGGCGCACCGGCCAGCGCCCGCCCGCCGATCCCCCGGCCGTGGTGCGCTGCATCCTGGACAGCCTGGCCCTGGCCTACCGGGCCTGCCTGCGCGAGGTGCAGCAGCTGTCCGGGCGGGAGGTGAGGACCGTGCACGTGGTCGGCGGGGGGGTACACAACGCGCTGCTGATGCAGCTCACCGCCGACGCCTGCGGCCTGCCCGTGGTGGCCGGCCCGGCGGAGGCGGCCGCCCTCGGCAACATCCTGGTCCAGGCCCGCACGCTGGGTGCCGCCCCGGGTGACCTGGCCGGGATGCGCGCCCTGCTGCGCGCCACCCAGCCGCTGCGCCGCTTCGAGCCGTCCGGCGGTGCCGCGGCAGCCTGGGACGCCGCCGCGGCCAGGATCGGGCTCTGACAAGAGCCTGCCGCCAGTCCGGGGCCGCCGGCCAGGTGCGCAGCGCAGCACCCGTCGTCACGGCGGGGCTCAGCGCTGCCGCGCCGTCCGGTAGGCGATCAGGTCGCCGACCGAGATCAGGGCGAGGCCCTCGCGGCTGGCCAGGTCCCGGAGGTCGTCGTGGCGGGCCATGGTCCCGTCGGGCCGGACGACCTCGCAGATCGCGGTCACGCCGGACAGCCCGGCCAGCCGGGACAGGTCGACTGCCGCCTCGGTGTGGCCGTCGCGCTCCAGGACGCCACCCCGGGCGGCCCGGATCGGGAAGACGTGGCCCGGCCGGCCCAGGTCGCCGGGCCGGGCGGCCGGGTCGGCCAGCGCCCTGATGGTGGCGGCCCGCTCGGGTGCCGGGATGCCGGTCGTGGCGCCGGTCCGCAGATCGACGGAGACGGTGAACGCGGTGCCGTGCAGGCCCGAGTTCGCGGTCACCATCTGCGGCAGGTCCAGCTCGGCGCAGCGGCCGAACGGAAGGGCGGCGCACACCACCCCGGCGGTGTGCGCGAGCAGGTAGGCCATGGCCCGGTGATCGGTGTGCTCGGCCGCGACCATCAGGTCGCCTTCGTTCTCACGGGACTCGTCGTCGAAGACGATGACGAATTCCCCGCGCCCGAAGCCGGCGATGGCCTCCTCGACCCGTTCCAGCCGGCCCGCAGCCTGCCGCCCGGTATCGGCTGATGTTGCTGCCATGTGCGTTGTCCTCACTTCCTCGGTGCGCCAGGGGCGCCCCGGGGATGCGAGCACGGGCAGCGCCGCCGGCGCCGGCCGGTGACCAGCCGGCCCCGCGCGGGCCTCACGTGTCGCCGCGCACTGCCTCCCATCCGGACTTTCACCGTCGGTCCTGGAATCCCACCAGGTCAACCGGCTGCTGGCTGCAGCCGGGTCGCGGACTGTCACCGCCGGTTCGGAATTACACCGACCCCGGAGCGCGCGAACACTCGCTTCAACGATCTCACGGGGCAGGGCCGCCGCCTGCAGCAGGGCCCGGCCGCCGGCACGCGATCTGGACCGGATCGCCAGCGCCGGTTTGCGGTGGCGGGCCGGTCCCGGGATCGGCAGGATCGGGGGGTGACCTCCGAACCGCACCGGCGGGCGATCGGCTCACTGCGGGCCGTGGCACTCGACGCCCCGGACATCGACCTGCTGGCCACGTTCTACGAGCAGCTCGCCGGCTGGCGGCGGGTCCCCGTCGGCGACGATGACTGGATCACGCTCGACACCGGTGACGGCTGGCGGATCGGCCTGCAGCAGGCCCCCGGCCACGTGCCGCCCCACTGGCCGGGCCAGGACCGGCCGCAGCAGGCCCATCTCGACTTCCGGGTACCGGACATCGACGCGGCGGCCGGACGCGCCCAGCAGCTTGGCGCCACCGTGCTGCGCCGCAACCAGCGGTGGCACACGCTGGCCGACCCGGCCGGCCACCCGTTCGACGTGTGGCCCAGCCCCGGCGATCCGGGGACCACCCTGATGGGCGTCACGCTCGACTGCCCCGACGCGAAGGCGCTCAGCCACTTCTACGCGGAACTGCTGGGCAAGCCGGTGACGCACGAGGCGGCCCGGGCCGCCATGATCGGCGAGGACGGCGCGCAGCCGCTGATGTTCCAGCAGGTGGAGCACTACACCGCGGCACGCTGGCCGGATCCGGCGTACCCGCAGCAGGTCCACCTCGACGTGAGCGTCCAGGATGTGGACGCGGCGGAACGGGCCGCCCTCGGCATCGGTGCCACCCGGCTCGACGGCGCCGGCCCGAACTGGCGCGTCTACGCCGACCCGGCCGGCAAGCCCTTCTGCCTGCTGTGGACGGCCTAGCCGCCGACGCGGCGGCCCCGCTGTTCCACGCCCATCTCGCCGTAGGGGTAGTCCGCCGGACGCGGGTCGCTGGCCACGTCCAGCGCGACCAGTTCGTCCGTGGACAGGCGCAGGTCCGCGGCCCGCAGGTTGGCCTCCAGCTGGTCGGTGCTACGGGCCCCCAGGATGGTCGAGGTGACCCCCGGGCGGCCGGTCACCCAGGCCAGCGCCACCTCGGCCATGGACACGCCGCGTGCCTTGGCGATCTGCTCTACGGCGCCGATGACGTCCCAGGTGCGGCCGGTGCCGCGCCGGTCCCAGGCCTCCATGCCGCGGTCCGGGTCATCGCCGAGCCGGGTGGCGCCGGAGGGGCGCTCGTCCCGCCGGTACTTGCCGGACAGCCACCCGCCGCCGAGCGGGCTCCAGGGCAGCAGCCCGAGTCCCGCATCGATCGCGGCGGGCACGATCTCCCACTCGATCTCCCGCACCAGCAGGCTGTACTGCGGCTGCAGGGTGACCGGTGCGGCGATGTTCATCTCACGGGCCAGGTGCACGGCCTTGGTCAGCTGCCAGCCGGTGAAGTTGGACAGCCCGTAATAGCGGATCTTGCCGGACCGGATGAAACCGTCCAGCGTGCGCAGGGTCTCCTCCATCGGCGTGACCGGGTCGAACGCATGGACCTGGTACAGGTCGGCCGCGTCCAGCCCGAGCCGGCGCAGTGACGCGTCCAGCGCCCGGGTCAGGTGCCGCGCCGACAGGCCGAGGCCGTTGGGCGAGCTGTCCGTGGCGAACCGGCCCTTGGTGGCCAGCACCACCCTGTCGGTCACGTCCGCTGGCCGGGCCGCGAACCAGCGGCCGATGATCTCCTCGGAGGCCCCGCCGTTGTACACGTCGGCGGTGTCCACCAGCGTGCCGCCGGCCTCCACGAACCGGTCCAGCTGCCGGTGCGCGCCGACTTCGTCCGTCTCCAGGCCGAAGGTCATGGTCCCCAGACAGAAGGCCGAGACCGAGCAGCCACTGCGTCCCAGGGTGCGGTAGTCCATATGCGCCACCCTATGCGGGCCGGTTCAGGCGCCCGGCTTCACCGGGCCGTTACCAGACGTCGCCCTTGCGCCAGTCGCACGTCAGCTCGCGGGACACGTCCAGGGTGTCCGTCACGGGCAGGACGTAGATGCTGCCTTCCTCGCCGGCCGTCCGGATGAGGCCGTGCGGGGTGAGCGCGGAGCACCGGCCCTGCCACCGCAGCCAGCCCCGCGCGTCGTAGAAGCCGGCCCCGTCGTCGGTGGAGCCGAGGGCGCCCACCTCATAGCCTCCGCGGATGATCCGCTCCAGCGCCGCCATCATGGTGGCGCCGTGGCCGCTCCTGCGGCGGTCCCCACGGACCGCGACGGCCTCGACGTAGCCGGTGCGCCAGGCCCGCCCGCCGTACAGCAGCTGCCGCTGGATCACCGACGCGTGGCCGATCAGCTCCGTGCCCTCCCACAGCATGGCGTGCAGCCCGCCGAGGGCGTGGTCCCAGTCCTCGTCGGTCATGTCGTCAAACACGTCGTCGAGCAGGGCCCGGGCCGCGTGCCGCGCGGCAGCCCCGAGGTCGGCGGTGTGGGCGATGCGCAGCTGCACCGGGGAAATCATCCGCTGGCCCGTGGTCACGGCGTCAGGCCGGGGTGCCAGGCGCGTTCCTGGCCGCCTCCCGGCACGGCGGCGGGCCCGACGACGCGCTGGCCCGGGCTGAGACGGCTCAATCTGTTCACGGGACCAGCCTGTCACGCCGGGGGGCCCGCGCGCCGCGGCCGCGCGTGTCAGCCGTCCGCGAGGTCCCGGGCCGCGGCCCGGCCGGCCTCGGCGGTCCGGCGCAGGAAGCCGGCCAGGAGCTCCAGTTGCGCCTCGTCGTATTCGCCGATGATCTGGTCCATCGCGCTGTTCATCCCGGAGTAGAGCCGCAGCACTTCCGCGCCGCGGTTCCGCTCGGCCCGGATGAGGACCGCGCGCCGGTCGGCCGGGTCACGCTCGCGGGTGATCCAGCCGCCCCGCTCGAGCCGGTCCAGGATCCCGGTCAGGGTGGCCGGGTGCAGCCCGGTCCTGCGGGCCAGCGCGGTCGGGCTGAGCGGGCCGTCCCGGCTGATCAGGTCGAGGCACTCCAGGTCGGCGCCCTTGAGCTCGAGATGCCCCCGGACCTGATGGCTGAGCAGGGACAGCTGGACGCTCACGTCGCGCAGCGACGACCGTACCTCCCGGTCCAGCCGCCGGCGCCGCGCCGCCCCCCGCTGGCCAGATTCTACTGGCTTCATATAATATGAACTCCATATTGTATGGACTACAGGAGACAAGGTACCCCATGAAGCTCACGATCTTCGGCGCGTCCGGCGTCACCGGGACGTTCCTCACCGAGCAGGCCCTCGCCGCCGGGCATCAGGTCACGGCCGTGGTGCGCGACCCGGCCCGGCTGTCCCTGGCGGGCTCGCCCCCGCTTCGGGTCGTGACCGCCGACCTGATGGACCCGCCCGCGATCGGCCCCGCCGTCGCCGGCGCGGACGCGGTGCTCGCCACGTTCGGGCCGCGGGGCACCGGGCCTACCCGTGTCCTGGGCGAGGGCACCCGGAGCGTGATCGAGGCCATGCGCAAGGAGGGCGCCCGCCGCCTCGTCCTGGTCAGCGGGTCCATCGTGACCGATGAGGGCGAGGGCCCGGCCATGCGCTACCTGGTCAAGCCCCTGGCCCGGCGCACGGCGCTGCGGCACGTCGCCGCCGACATGCGCATCGCGGAGGAGGAGATCCGGGAGAGCGGGCTGGACTGGACGATCGTGCGGCCGCCCCGGCTGACCAGCCGGCCGGCCTCCGGCACCTATCGCACCGCGATCGACCGCAACCTGGCCCGCGGGGTCACGGTGTCCCGCGCGGACCTCGCCGCGTGCATGCTCGCGGTCGCCGGGGACCCGGCCACCATCCACCACCACATCGGCATCGCCCGCTGACGCCAGCGCCCGCCCCGCGGCACGCCGGTGCGCCCGCTGACGGGGACGGGTTAGCGGGCGGGCGGGCGGGCGGGCAGCCTTCCGGGTTCGGCGGTACCCGGCCTGCACCGAGGGAACTCCGTGGCGCGGGTCCTGCGCGCCTGGCCGCTAGGCGGTGCCGCTCCGGGAAGCACCCGGGGCCACGGCCACCGGGGCCGAGCCGTTGAGAAGGACGGGGGCAGGCGGGGCAGCCGGGGCAGCCGGGTTGATGATCAGGATGTTGCTGCGGGCGTGACGCCACAGTTCCTGGCTGGCGCTGGCGTCCATGAGCGCGGGCAGGCCCCCGTGGGTCGGCGCGCCTACCACGATGGTGGTGGCGCGGATGCTGGCCGCGTAGTCGGCGATGAGCCGCCCGGCGCCGCCATGATCCGCAGCATGCAGCAGCACCTGCCCCTGCGCAGGCACGTGATGCGCGGCCAGCCGGTCCAGGTGCGCGCTGACCAGTGCCCGCGCGGCGTCCAGGTCCTCGGCCTCGATGCCGACGTCCCCGGCGGTGACCCCTTCCTGGGCGTGCACCACGCAGACGGTCAGCCCGTCGGCCAGGGCCAGCCGGGCCGCGGCCTCGGTGACCAGCCCGGCGACCGGCGACTGGTCCACGGCGGCCAGGATCACGCCCTGGCCAGGACGGTGGCCGGGCTGCGGCGCGGCCCCCGGCACGGGAATCAACGCCGTGGCCGGCCCGGCGCTGGCCGGCCCTGGCCGCCAGGCTGGCCGGCACTGCACTGGCCGGCCCTGCGCTGGCTGGCACTGCGCTGGCTGGCACTGCGCTGGCTGGCACTGCGCTGGCTGGCACTGCGCTGGCTGGCACTGCGCTGGCTGGCACTGGGCCGGCCCCGTGGGCCGCGACCTGCTCGGCCTGGACCCGTTCGGCGTCACTGAGCAGGCGGTGCGCCGTGGCCAGGACGACGATGCCCAGCAGGATCGCGCCGGAGGCGATGTAGAACGGCACGTGGATGTTCAGCGCGATGACGAGCCGCCCGCGACGTAGGGTGCCAGGCCACCGCCGATGAAGCGGACAAAGCTGTAGGCCGCCGAGGCGACCGGCCGCTCGACCGGGGACACGGTCATCACCGCCTGGGTGGTGACCGTGTTGTTGATCCCGATGAAGATCCCGGAGGCGATCACGGCCGGGATGAGCACCGCATTGTCCGTGGTCCAGATCGCGATGACCAGCACGACCGCGGCGAACGCGGCCAGGTTCAGGTACATGGTCCGCGCGATGCCCAGCCGTCCCTGCAGCATCGGCGCGCCGAACACGGCGAACAGGGCGACCAGGATCCCCCACCCGGTGAAGACCAGGCCGAGCCTGATGGGGCTGAGGTTCATCGGGAACGGCGCGTACCCGAGCACCGTGAAGAAGCCCCAGTTGTAGCACAGCGCGGTCAGCGCCATGGTGAGCAGGCCGCGGTGGCGCAGCGCCCGCAGCGGCGCCGACAGGCTGGTCCTGGCCGGTGGCTTCGGTGTCTTCTCGACCAGCACGACGGTGGCGATCAGCGCGATGGCCATCAGGGCCGAGACGCCGAAGAACGGGCCGCGCCAGCTGATCTCGCCCAGGATCCCGCCCAGCAGCGGGCCCATCGCGATGCCCACGCCCAGCGCCGTCTCGTACAGCACGATCGCGCCCGCGAACCCGCCGCTGGCCGAGGCGACGATGACCGCCAGCGAGGTCGCGATGAACAGCGCGTTGCCCACGCCCCAGCCAGCCCGGAAGCCGATGATGGCGCCGATGGTGGGCGAAGCCCCGGCCGCCGCGCTGAACACCACGATCAGCGCCAGCCCCAGGATCAGCGTCTTCTTGGCCCCGATCCGGCTGGACACCCAGTTGGTGATCAGCATGGCCACCGCCGTGACCACCAGGTAGCTGGTGAACAGCAGCGTCACCTGGCTGGGCGAGGCGTGCAGCTCGTGCGAGATGGAGGGCAGGATCGGATCGACCAGCCCGATGCCCATGAACGACACGACGCAGGCGAAGGCGACCGCGAACACGGCCTTCGGCTGCTTGAACGGGCTCGCAGCCCCGGCTGCGGCTGTCCTGCTCATTCCCGTACTCCGTTCCGGAAGATCTGCACCCGGGCCTGCCAGTCCCGGGCCGTTGCCGTCAGCGTTCGCCTCAGGCGGGGGTTCCCTGCGGCTGGACTACCAGCGGCTCATCACGCTGGGCGTTGGCCAGGGCATCCATGGCCGGCAGGGCCGCGGCCAGCGCGGCCTGCTCGTCCGGGCTGAGCCGGGCCAGCAGCACAGCCACCCGCTCCGCCCGGGCCGCGCGGCGGCCGGCCAGCAGGGCCCGGCCTTCGGCCGTGATGCGGACCTGCACCACCCGCCCGTCGGCGGGGTCAGCGACCCTTTCCGCCAGACCCGAGTCCTGGAGCCGGGCCACCAGCTGGGTCATGGCCGGCTGGGTCACCCCCTCCCGGGCCGCGAGGGCGGTAAGCCGGCGCGGCCCGCTGCGCTCCAGGGTGGCCAGTGTGGCCGCCGCGGTGAGCGACAGCCCGCTCGACGGGCTGATCCAGCGGAACAGCCCGATCAGCCGCTCCAGCCCCGCCGACACGCCGGTGGCCAGGCCGGGGTCGGCTGCCTTGCCTGAATCCATAACGTACTTATATCACATGCTTATGTTTCTGGGCGAGGTCCAGGGCCGGGAGCGGGCCGGGCCACGTCGTGATCATGGGATCGCTGGTGCGCGCGCACCAGCGATCCCATGATCACGACGTGGATGTGCGGACAGTGAGGGGACCGGGCCCGCAACACGACCTGTCCCGGGCAGGCAGGCTGCCCGGGACAGGGTGAGGCACCGGCGCGGTGCGGTTTTCGTTGCGGAGAAGTTGGCTCTTGACTTTCGCCGGGTTAACTACTCAGAGGAGTTCCAGGATGGTGGCGTTCGCCTGGCCGCCACCCTCGCACATGGCCTGCAGCCCGTAGCGGATCCCGTTGTCGCGCATGTGGTGCACGAGCGTGGTCATCAGCCGCGCGCCGGACCCGCCGAGCGGGTGGCCCAGGGCGATCGCCCCGCCGTTGGGGTTCAGGACCTTGGGGTCGGCGCCCAGCTCGGCCAGCCAGGCCAGCGGCACCGACGCGAACGCCTCGTTGATCTCGAAAGCGCCGATGTCGTCCACGGGCAGCCCGCTGCGGTCCAGGGCCTTGCGGGTGGCCGGGATAGGCGCGGTCAGCATGATGATCGGGTCGGCGCCGGCCAGCACCGCGGTGTGCACCCGCGCGATCGGGGTCAGCCCCAGCTCGCGGGCCTTGTCCGAGGTGGTCAGCAGCAGCGCGGCCGACCCGTCGGAGATCTGCGAGGAGTTCCCGGCGGTGATCACGCCACCGTCCGGCTTGAACACCGTCTTCAGCTTGGCCAGCACGTCCACCGTGGTGCCGCGGCGGATCCCCTCGTCCGCGCTGATCAGCTCGCCCTTGTCGTTCGTGATGGGCGCGATCTGGCCCTCGAACCGGCCCGCGTCCTGGGCGGCGGCCGCCTTCTCGTGCGAGCCCACCGCGAACTCGTCAACCTGGCTCCGGGACAGGCCCCAGCGCTCGGCGATCATCTCCGCGCCCACGCCCTGGTTGGGGACCACGCCGTTGTACCGCACGGAGAACTCCGGGCCGAACGGGTCCGCGCCCTGGATAGAGGAGCCCAGCGGCACCCGGGACATCGATTCCACCCCGCCCGCCACCACCACGTCATACTGGCCCGCGATCAGGCCCGCCGCCGCGAAGTGGACCGACTGCTGGGAGGAGCCGCACTGGCGGTCCACGCTCACCCCGGTCACGGTCTCCGGCCACCCCGCGGCCAGCACCACGTTCCGGCCGATGTCGAAGGTCTGCTCCCCCACCTGGCCGACGCAGCCCCAGATCACGTCGTCGACCAGGGCGGGGTCGATCCCGGACCGTTCGGCCAGGGCCTTCAGCACGTGGGCCGACAACGACACCGGGTGCACCCCGGACAGCCCGCCGTTGCGCTTCCCGACCGGCGCCCGGACCGCCTCCACGATCACCGCATCACGCACGCTGCACTCCTCCTCGGCGGCCCGCCCGTGGCGGCACCGGGTCCGCGCCGGCCTTTCGCCGGCCGCGCCCCATGCTGTGCTCATGGTCACGCGTACCTTCTCTTCGAAGGTATCCCAGTTCGTTCGCATAAAAGAAGGCCGTTGGTCCCGGGCAGCGAAGGGTGCTGCGGCTCCGGCGGCCGGACGTGAGGCTCCGGGCCCTCGGCTGCCGCGGCCATGGCCGGCGGCGGCGCTGGCGGTTAAGGTCGGCGGCATGGACCCGTCCGTGTCCGGCCCCGCGCTCGCCGCCCTGGGCGATGACCTGTTCGTGCTGTCGATCCGGCCGCGGGACGGCAAACTCCTGACCTGGAGGCGGATCGACTCCGCGCTGATGGCGTCCGAGCTGGTCAGGCTGGCGGCCGCCGGGCGGGCGCAGGTCGCCGGGGGCCGGATCGCCGTCCGGGACCGGGCCGCCACCGGCGACAGGGAACTGGACGCCGCGCTGCTCAGCCTGGCCGGTGCCGCCTTCCCGCCGCGGCCGGAGATGTGGGTGGGCCTGCCCCGGCCCGGGATCAGGGAGGCCTATGCCGCCCGGCTGATCTCGGCCGGCGTGCTGCGCGCGGAGCCCAGCCGGGTCCTGGGGATGCCGCGCTACCCCGTCATCGCCGCGTCGCGGCCAGCCCTGGCCCGGTCCCGGCTGGATGAGGTCACGGAGTCCTCCCGGCCGCCGCGCGACCCCGCGCAGGCGGCCCTGGCCGGCCTGGCCAGCGCGCTGGGGCTGGGCGCCGTGCTGTACCCGGGCCGGGAGGGCCGCACCCGGCGGGCCCGGATGGCCCACATCGCCCGGCAGCAGGTCGTCGCGCACACCGCCACACGGGCGGGCGTGGTTCCGGCCGCCGCGGCCGCCGGCCAGCCGGGCCCCGGGGTGGCCCGGGACCTGGCCCGGGAGAGCGCCGCCGAGGCGGGCGCGGACCAGGCCCTGCTGGCCTCCACGGAAGGGGCCATCGCCGCTGCCGCGCACGCCCTGACGGCGGTGATCGAGGGCGGGGCGGCGTTCGGTTCCCGGGTCCTGGGCGCCCATGACTCAGGCGGCCGCGGCCCGGGCGCGCGCGGTGGGGACGGCACTCACGGACACGGCGGGCACGCGGACGGCGGGCACTGGACCGTAGGAGGCTTCGGCCGCCACTGAGCTCCCGGCCGGGAAGCCGTGCGCGGCCGTCTGGCCGGACGCGGAAGCCCGGCGCGGCGGGTGATCATCGCATACGGTGGACCCGTGACGCTCCTGTTCGCGCTGGCTGCGGCCCGGTAAGGCCAGCCATGTGCCGTTTGTTCGGGCTGCACGCCGGCACGCGGGACGTGGCGGCCAGGTTCTGGCTCATCGACGCCCCCGACAGCCTGGACGCGCAGAGTCGCCGCAATCCCGACGGCGCCGGGGTCGGGACGTTCGGCCCGGCGGGCGAGCCGGAGGTCAGCAAGCAGCCCATCGCGGCCTGGGAGGACGCCCAGTTCGCGGCCGCGGCCCGGGACCTGCGCGGCACGACGTTCGTGGCGCACGTCCGGTACGCCAGCACCGGCGCGCACACGCTGGCCAACACCCACCCGTTCCTGCAGGATGGCCGGCTTTTCGCCCACAACGGGGTGGTCCAGGGCCTCGGCGAGCTGGACCGGCGCCTGGCGGAGCTGGGTGCGGCCGGGCTGGCCCGCGGCGAGACCGACAGTGAGCGGGTCTTCGCGCTGATCACCGCGGAGACCCGGCGCCACGGCGGGGATGTGACCGCCGGCCTGGCCGAGGCGGTCGGCTGGATCAGCGCGCGGCTGCCCGTGTACGCGCTCAACCTGGTGCTGATCACGGCGACGGACTTGTGGGCACTGCGTTACCCAGCCACCCATGAGCTGTACGTGCTCGACCGCCCGGCCGGCGGCCGCCCGTCGGCCGGCGGGAGCGCAGCGGCCGGCGGGAGCGCGGCGGCTGGCGACGCGGCGGGGGGGCACGCGGCCGGCCAGGCCCTCGACGTGGCCAGCCCGCGGATCCACGCCCGGTCCGAGCACCTGGCGCACCAGCCCTCGGTGATCATCGCCACCGAGCGGATGGACGACGATCCCGGCTGGCGGCTGCTGGACCCGGGTGAGCTGCTGCACGTCAGCGAGACCCTGGAGATCAGCAGCACGGCGCCGTTCCCGGCGGGACCCGCGCACCTGCTCCGGCTCGCCGATCTCGACGCGGGGACGGCGGCGTCCCAGCACCCGCAGGCCGCGCCCAGCTGAGCTGGGCGCGGCCTGAGCCTGGATGCGGCCTGGGCCGGTCCCCGGCTGGCCGGGCGCGGCCGGCGGGCTCCCGGCTGGCCGGCGCCTAGCGCGGGCTCCCGGCTGGCCGGGCGCCGGCTGAGCCGGGCGCCCGACAGCTACCGCTCAGCGCAGCGAGCGCGCGACCTGCTCCAGCTGGTCCAGGGCCTCCTGCAGGCCGTCTTCCATCCCGGAGTTGATGTGCGCGTCCCGGTGCTCCTGGCTGCTGTGCTGCACGAGTATCCGCACCGTCGTGAGCCCGCCCGCCTCGGTGAACGTGATCGTGCTCAGTGCCTCGGCATCCGGCATGCCTTCGAAGACCTCGGTCCAGACCATCCGCTCGGCCGGGACGATCTCCCGGTACTCGCCGTGGAACGCGACCTCGAACCCGGCGTTCGCGGTCATCACGAAGCGCCATATGCCGCCGACCCGCAGGTCGATGTCCACGCTGGTCACCTCGCCCCGGTCCCCGCTCCACCAGCGCCGGACCAGGTCAGGCTCGGTCCACGCCCGGTAGACCAGTCGCGCTGGAGCGTCGAACTCCCGGGTGATCAGGATCTGCATGTCCTCGGGCAGCGTCACCACTGCCCGCCGGCTACTCGTCACGGCCATTCTCCCCGTCCTCCTCAGCCTCAAGTTCTTCCGGCACCAGTTCTTCCGGCACCAGTTCTTCCGGCACCAGTTCTTCCTGCACGAGCTCTTCCAGCACGGTGTCCAGCCGGTCGAAACGACGCGACCAGGCCTGCTCGTACGGCCTGACCCAGTCGTAGATCGGCTTCAGCGGCCCGGCATTGAGCCGGTAGACCCGCTGGCGGCCGTCCCCGCGCACCTCGACCAGGCCGACCTCCCTCAGGACCCGCAGGTGCTTGGACACCAGCGGCTGGGCCAGCCCGAGCAGGGCCACGAGGTCGTTCACGGGCCGTTCCCCGCCGGCCAGCAGGTCAAGGATCTCCCGCCGCCGGGGCTCGGCCACCGCGTTGAACGCATCCGCTGTCGTTGCTGCCCGCGCCATGGCAGCATAATATTCCTATAAAGGAATACGTCAAGCCGCCGTCCCGCCGGGGGAAGGCCCCGGGGGCTCACCGGGGGGAGGCCCGGGGGGCTCCCTGAGGGTCTTCTCGAACCAGTGGTGCGCGTACGGCTCGTCACTGAAGGCGGCCACCTCACGGTAGCCGGACGTGCGGTACAGGCTGATCGCCTCGGCGAGCGTGCCGTTGGTTTCCAGCCGCAGCACCGCGACCCCGCGCGCGGCCGCGTGCGCCTCCAGCTCGGCGAGCAGCCGCCGGCCGAGGCCCAGGCCGCGCACGGCCGGGGCCACCCACATCCGCTTGAGCTCGGCGGGCGCATCACCGTGAAGTTTGAGCCCGCCGCATCCGACGGCCTCGCCGTGCAGGGTGGCGACCAGGAAGAGTCCCGCGGGCGGGATCATGTCACGGTCCGCGGCCGGCAGGCTCCGGGCGGGATCGAAGCCGGTCTCGAAGCGGCGGCCCAGCTCATCGATGTAGGCCCGCAGGCAGGCACGGGCGGCCGGATCCGCGGGATGGCGCGCGGTGACCTCGGCCGCCGACACCATCATGAGCCGCTCCACCTCGCCCATCGCGGTGGCCAGCCGGTCCCGCTGGGACCCGCTGAGCGGGCCGAGGATCGAGGCGGCCGCGTCGTCCGCGCGCCGGTCGAGTTCAGCCCGCTCGGCCCGGCCGGCGGCGGTGAGGCGGGCCCTGCGCACCCGGCCGTCCGCCTCGCTCCCGTCCACGACGACCAGCCCGTCCGCCTCCAGGGCCCTGAGCAGCCGGCTCAGGTATCCCGAATCGAGGTCCAGCCGGGCGCGCAGCGAACGGACGTCGGCACCGTCCGGCCCGATCTCCCACAGCACCCGGGCCTGCCCGAGCGGGCGGTCCCGGGCCAGGAACTCGTCGTCGAGCGCACCAACCCGCTGGGTGACGGCCCGGTTGAAACGCCGGACCTGACCGATCAGCGACGCATCCATTCTCTGACCATAGTCAGGGAACCAGGACCGGCCTAGCCGCTGCGCGGCCGGTCCTCGCGGAACACCTCGATCAGCGCGGCGTCGTCGAGACGGCCCAGGCCCCGCTCGTGACCCTCGTGATACAGCTGCCGGGCCGCCGCAGCCAGCGGCGCGGCCGCCCCGGCGTGCTCCGCAGCCGCGCTGACCAGGCCCATGTCCTTGACGAAGATGTCCAGCGCGCTCCGCGGATCCCGGAACTCCCCGGAGATCATCCGGGCGCCACGGTCCTCGAACATGAACGACGCGGCGGCGCCGTCGCGCAGCACCCGCCAGCACTCCCCCGGGTCCAGGCCGAGCGACTCCGCGAACGCGAGCGCCTCGGCCGCGGCCGCGATGTGCACCCCGCACAGCAGCTGGTTGACGAGCTTCATCCGCTGCCCGTCGCCCGGCGCGGGGCCGACCACCGGGGCGCTGCGGGCCAGCGCGCCGAGCACCGGCCGGGCCCGGCCGACCGCGCCGTCCGCGCCGGACACCATGATCAGCAGGTCGCCGGCGGCCGCACGCCGCACGCCGCCGGACACGGGGGCGTCGACCACGGCGATCCCGCCGCGGCCGAGGCGGGCGGCGACCTCCGCCACGACCTCCGGGCCGACCGTCGCCATGATCATCACGATCGCGCCGGCCGCCAGCGCGCCGGCGGCGCCGCCCGGCCCGAACAGCACCTCGTTCAACCTGGTCCGGCGTGGCCACCATGACCACGGCGATCCCGGCGCCCCGGACCGCGCCGGCGATGCTGTCCGCGGCCTGCACCCCGTCCCCGGCCAGCGCGCCGGCCCGGCCCGGCGCGATGTCGTACGCCGTGACCGGGTGCCCCGCCCGGGCCACGCAGGCCGCCATCGGCGCGCCCATCGCGCCCAGCCCGAGCCAGCCCACCCGCATCAGGGCACCTCCCGCTCACCGTTGAGGATGGCCACCACCTGCGCCAGCGTGCCGTCGTCCCCCACGTTCCCGGCGAAGACCACGTACGGCATCCCGATCGCCGCCGGCGCGGCGTCCAGCGGCCGGAACACCGAGATCGTCCCGGGGAACAGCTGGCCGGCCACCTCGGCGCGGCGGATCCCCAGGCCGTGGAGCATCACGTCGTGCGAGGTGATGCCGCCCTTGGCGACCACCCAGGCGGGCCGGGCGGCCAGCGCACCGCGGACGATCCGGGACAAGGCCGCGGACACGGTACGGGCGATCATGAGGCTGCCCGCCGCGTCCCGGCCCGCGACGACAGCGCGGCTGGTGTACAGCAGCACGTCCGAGTGGGCCAGCGCCCCGGTGACCCGCCGCGCCACCGCCCCGGCCACGTCCGGCCCGCCGGCCAGCACCGCCTGCACGTCCAGTTCCATGTCGGCGGTGGCGCGCCGGGCCCGCAGCGCGGCAACCTGCCGGCTGGTCTGGCCGACGTGCGAGCCGACGACGACCAGCCCGTGCCCGCCGCGACGTGCTCCCCCCCAGATCCCCGCCCCGCGCAGGGGTGGCTTGGGCCCCAGGCCGCTGAGCGCCCGCACGAACGACGGCCCGGTGCGGAACAGGAACGACTGGCCCTCCTGCTCAGCCTCCAGCACGCTGCGGGCCACCGTCTCCAGGTCGGAGTACTCGGTGGCGTTGACCACCACCCACGCGCCGCCCGCCGCGCTGGCCAGCACCTCGCGGACCCGGGCCGGCCCGCCGAGCCGGATGTCCGCCAGGCTGATGCTGCGCACATCCTCCGGCCGGATCGTCCCCCCGCTTTTTTCCGCAACGAAAACCGTCAGGTCCGAAGCGGAGTACCCGAACGCGCTGTCCCTGGCGAACTCGGTTTCACCGACGGGAACCAGCCCGGCCGGGGTCCGCGCCCAGTGGATGTCGGCGGCGGTCACCCGGCCGGCTTCGAGGAACGCGGGAACCAGCAGCACGCCGTCGTAGCCGCGGCCGACCAGGTCCCGGCGGACTTCCTGCAGCGCGGCCACCTCCGCCATCACGTGGCCGCGCAGCGTGGAGTCGCTCCGGCTGACCAGCTGGATGCGGGTGCCGCGCCGGCCAGCCACCGTGATCAGGCCGCGGGCCGCCTGGGCGGTCACGTCCGCGGCGGCCGGCGCGTCCAGGCTCCGGGAGTTGGTCAGCACGAAGCAGGTGGCGGCCTGCCCGGCCAGCGCCGCGGCGTAGGCGTCCTGCTCCGGCACGGTCACGACCTGGACGTCGTGGACGGCCTGCGACCCGGTGGGGTCGTCGTCGAGGACGCCCAGGAGCAGGTCGCCCGCCGACCGCAGGGCCCGGATGGATTCGCGGAGCCTCTCGCCGCCGGGGCGGGCCGGGGGGAGCCCGGCGAACACCCCGGCCGCGTCCGGCCGCTTGTCCCCCGCCACCCTGGCCCCTTACCCCGCGCCTGCGGCTGCCTGGATCCGTGGTCCGGGGATCCGGGCACGGGCGGTCATCCTTGCCTAAGATCGCACTGTATTCCACGCCCCCGCCCAGGACGGAGACGCCGTGGCGAATGTGGTGATTACCGGCGGTGCCGGGTTCCTGGGCGGCCGCCTGGCCCGGGACCTGCTGGCGGCTGGGTCGCTGGACGTGGCGGGTGAAGGCGAGCGCCCGCTGTCCCGGGTCACGCTGATCGACCGGGTCGCCCCGCCGCCGGACCTGGCCGCGGATCCGCGGGTCGTCGTGGCCGAGGGCGATCTCGCCGGGCTGGTGGGCCCCGGGCAGCCCGGCCGGGAGGCCCTGGCCGGCGCCGACGTGGTCTTCCACCTGGCCGCGGCGGTGAGCGGGGAATGCGAGGCCGACTTCGATCTGGGCATGCGGGCCAACCTGCACGCCACGGAGGCGCTGCTGGCCGCCTGCCGCGCGGCGGGCAACACCCCGCTGGTGGTGTACTCGAGTTCGATCGCCGTGTTCGGCGGGTCCCCCGAGCTTCCGCTCCCGGCGGTGGTGGAGGACCAGACCCTGCCGAACCCGCAGACCAGCTACGGGATCCAGAAATTCATCGGCGAGCAGTTGCTGGCCGACTACTCCCGCAAGGGGTTCCTGCGCGGGCGGGGCCTGCGGCTGATGACGGTCAGCGTGCGCCCCGGCCGGCCCAACGCCGCGGCCTCCGGGTTCATGTCCGGCATCATCCGCGAGCCGCTCGCGGGCCAGCGCGCGGTCTGCCCGGTCGATCCGGGCGCCGAGGTGGCGCTGGCCTCCCCGGCCCGGGCCATGCAGGCGCTATGGTGCGCCGCCACCTCGCCGGACGACGTCTGGGACGGCCGGACCACGGTGACCATGCCCGGGCTCACCGTGACGGTCGGGGAGATGGTCACCGCGCTGGAGCAGGTGGCCGGCCCCGGGGTGGCCAGCCTGATCGACTGGGTCCCGGACCCGGTGGTGGCGGGCATGGTGTCCGGCTGGGCCGCCAGGTTCCGCTCGGACCGGGCGGCCCGCCTGGGCCTGGCCCCCGACCCCGACTTCACCTCGATCATCCGCCAGCACCTGGCCGACACCCGGTCCTCCTGAACCGACCCCCAGCCGGGGCGCTGCCCGCCAGGCCGCCAGACCCGCCAGCCCGCTGCCAGCCCACTCCCCGGCAGCCCGCCGCCCGCCAGCCCGCCGCCCGCCACGCCATCGGCAGCACGGCGTACCCCCCGCCGCTCCGGCCCCGGACGCCCCACCAGCCCCAGCATCGCGGCGTGATCATGGACTTACTGGGGCCCCAGGCCCAGTGATCCCATGATCACCAAGGCCGGGTCAGGTGCGCCCGGGAGGCGGGCGACGAAACCGGCAACCTCCGACGGGATGCCGCGTTCCGCACCAGGCCATCCGTCAGCGTTCGTGCACATCGACGCGCAGACCCGCAGGCCGGTCCCGGTCCCGGAGCAGGTCCGCACCGCGCTGGCGGCCCTGCGGCGGCCCGCCTGACCGCGGCCCGCACCCGCCCTGGCGGCCTTCCGGCGGCCTGCCGAAGCACAGCCACCAGCCACGAGCCACGCACTGGCCACCGGCCACCCACCACCAGCACGCACTGGCCACCGGCCACCCATCACCGGCCACCCACCACCGGCCACCGGCGCGCCGCGATGAGTTTCCCTCCGGGCGCCCGTCATCAGTGAGAGAGCCACCCACAGCGCCAGGCGGCCGTGAAGGAGTAACCATGGCGGATCCGGTTGTGCACTTCGAGGTCATCGGGAAGAACCCGGAGAGACTCCGGGGCTACTTCGGGGACCTGTTCGGCTGGGAGTTCGACACCAGCGCCCCGGTCGCGGACGCGGTGTCGGAACCCATGAACTACGGGTTCGTGAACCGCGTCACGACCAGCGACGGGACCGGGATCCCCGGCGGCATCGGCGGTGGCGCGGGCTACGGCGCTCACGCGATCTTCTACGTCGGCGTCCCTGACGTGGAGGCCGCCCTGCAGCGGGCCGAGCGCCTCGGCGGCAAACGCCAGATGGGTCCCGTCACGGCGCCGACCGGCCTGGTGGTCGGCCACTTCACCGATCCCGAGGGCAACGTGATCGGCGTGGCCGGTCCCGCGTAGGGTCACCTGCATGCGCAGCACCGTCGTGCACGACCAGCCGGGACGGCCGTGACGCCCCCCGCCGCCGCGCGAGCCGGCCCCGCGGGCCCCGCAGCGGCGGGCCGGGCGCAGCCCAGCCAGCCAGAGGCCGAACTCGCGCCCTACGGGCCGCTCCCCGATGGGCTGGGCTCCAGCAGCTTGCTCTCCCCGGACCTGGCCCCGGTGCCGCCCAGCTTCCCGGGGATGATCGACGCGCTGCGCGTGCTGCAGAACCGGATCACCAGCTCGGCGCCCGGCGAGGAGCTCGCTGCAGAGGTGTCGCGCACCCTCACCGACCTGGCGATCCGGCTCGGCGCCTGCACCGTGGAGGAGGAGGGCCAGATCGCCGGGCGCATCGACGTGCCCGGCCGGGCCCAGGCCCTGGTGCCGGTGGTCCACCTGGACGAGCAGGACGAGCATCACGCCGTAGGCCGGGTGATGTTCGGCCGGCTCCACCTCGGCCGCAACGGGGCCGCGCACGGCGGCGCGATCCCGCTGGTCTTCGACGAGCTCATGGGCCGGCTGTCGAACACCGGCGGGCGGCCGCCGGCCCGCACCGCGTACCTGCACGTCAACTACCGCAACATCACGCCCATCGGGCGGGAGCTTCAGCTCACCGCGCGGTTCGCCCGCGAGGAAGGCCGCAAACGGTTCCTGTCAGCGGAGCTGCGTGACGGTGGCACTCTGTGTGCCGACGCGGAGGGCCTGTTCGTCACGCTGCGCGCGGGCCAGCCCTGACATCAGGAGTCGCCGTAGACGGGGATGCGGGCGCCGCTGATCGAGGCGGCGTCCGGGCCGATCAGGAACCCGATCACCTTGGCGATCGCGGCGGGGGCAACCGCCCGGCCGGCCAGGTCCGGCGACATCCAGGCCCGGTTCGCAGGGGTGTCGATGACGGAGGGCAGCACACAGTTCACCCGGATCCCCTGCGGCCTGAGCTCGTCGGCCAGCAGCTCGGTGGCCCGCACCACTGCTGACTTGCTGAGTGCGTGGGCCAGCGGGGCCGGGCCGCTGACCGCGGTCTTGGAGCCGACGGTCACGATCGCGCCGCCCCCGGCCGCGGCCATCCGCGGTGCTGCCTCCTGAGCACACCACAGCAACGAGACCACGTTCGACCGCCACAGGCTCTCCAGGGAGTCCTCGTCGAGCTCCGCGAGCTTGCCGGGGATGAACCCGCCGGCCAGCGCGATGAGCGCCGAGGGAGTGGCCACCGCATCAGCCGCGGCGAACGCGGCGCGGACCGCGGAGCGATCGGCCAGCTCAACCGGGACCGGATACACCCCGTCTGCGGCGCCCAGCGCATCCAGCGCGGCCGACGGCCGGTCCAGCGCGACCACGGTCAGGTCCCGGACCCGCAGCTCAGCGACCACTGCGTGCCCGAGCGCTCCCGCCGCTCCTGTCACCAGCACCGCGCTGTCCATGTTCCTCCCCATGCCGGGCTTGCGCCTCCGCGGATGCCGCAGTCGCGTCCGGCGGTCCTCCCATGTTCTCAGTGGTCCCACCCTAGATGCGGGCCGTTCCGGGCTGCCGCCCGGCAGCCCGGAGGCTCAGCTGCGCAGGAAGGCGAGCAGGTCCGCGTTGAGCTGATCTTGATGGGTGTCCATGAGCCCATGTGGCGCACCCGGATAGTAAATCTCCTTCGCGCCCTCGATGAGCCGGGCTGATTTCCTCCCGGCGTCCTTGACGGGAACGATCTGGTCGTCCTCGCCGTGCAGAACCAGGGTCGGGACGTCAAACTTCTTGAGATCCCCGGTGAAGTCGGTCTCGGAAAAAGCCTTGATGCTCTGGTAGGCGTTCTTGAGTCCCGACTGCATGCTCCACAGCCAGAACTGATCCAGCACACCCTGGGAGACCTGGGCTCCGGGCCGGTTGGCGCCGTAGAACGGCGTGGCCAGGTCCTTATAGAACTGTGAGCGGTCTTTCACGAGGCCAGCCCGCAAGCCGTCGAACACCTCGATCGGCAGGCCGTCCGGATTCGCGGCGGACTGCACCATGATCGGTGGCACGGCGGAGACCAGGACGGCCTTGGCGACCCGCCCGGTCCCGTGCCGCCCGATGTAGCGCGCCACTTCCCCGCCGCCCGTGGAGTGTCCAACCAGCGTGGCGTCGTGGAGGTCGAGAGCCTCGATCACGGCCGCGAGATCGTCGGCGTACCCGTCCATGTCGTTCCCCGACGTGGGCTGGCTGGACCGGCCGTGGCCCCGCCGGTCGTGCGCCACGACGCGGAAGCCGTTCTGGGCCAGGAAGAACAGCTGGGCGTCCCACGCGTCCGCGCTCAGCGGCCAGCCGTGCGAGAACGTCACGACCGGGCCTTCTCCCCAGTCCTTGTAGTAGATCTCCGTGCCGTCCTTGGTGATGATCGTGCTCATTCCTGGTTCCTTTCCTCGGATGGAACTCCCGGGATGGCGCGTGCGGCGGGAGGTCCCGACGCGCGTCACTCCCGGGTGATGCGTGGGTCCGGCGCCACGGCCGGGGCGGCCACGAACGCAGCCAGCGGCTGCCCGGCCTCGACGATGTAGGTGGAAAGCATCTGGCCCGTCCCGGGGCCGACGTCCAGCGCGTTGTGCGGGGTGCGGGGCGGCATGAGGAAGGGGTCGCCGGCGTGCAGGGTGAGGGTGGGCTGCCCCTCGATCATCATCTGGACGGTCCCGGCGATGATGTACCCGACCTCCTCGCCGGGATGGATGTGCCATCCGGACTCGACGCCGCAGGGGATCTCGGTGAGCACCTGGACGATCTCCCGTCCGGGAATCGAGGATGCCTGGTGCTGGAGCTCGGTCCGGCTGAGCCGGGCCGCGAGTGCGTCGGCGGGCGGCGGGGTGTTGGCGCTGGGCACGGATGGCATGGCTGGACCACCTGACATCGGGGGCCGGTTCAGGCGGCGGGACTGGCGGGAGCGCCGCTGCGCAGGAAGGCCAGCAGCTCAGAGTTGACTTCCGCGGCATGGGTGACGCACATGACGTGCGGGCCTCCGTCGATCTCGACGTAGTGCGCGTCCGGCAGGGCGGCGTGCAGCCGGCGGCCCTGGCCCTGCACGGACAGGATCCGGTCGGCTGTCCCGTGCAGGATCAGCGTGGGCACGTCGATCCGCTTGATGTCCTGATGGAAGTCGTCCAGCCAGGTGAGCACGCACGCCCACGTCGCCTCAGGCGACGCCGCTGCCCCGGCGTTCCAGGCATTGCGCACGGTCTCCTCGCTGACCCGCTTGCCGAGAAGGTCGTCGAGGTTGAGGAAGTCCCCGAGAAGTCCGGTGAGCCAGGCGAACCGGTCATCCAGGATCGCCTGCCGGACCGTGTCAACTGCCGCCCGGTCCACCCCGCCCGGGTTGTCACCGGACCTGGCGAACGAGGGCGCCAGGCTCTCGATGAAGACGCAGCCCTTCAGCCGGCCAGTCCCGTAGGCGCCGATGTAGCGGGCCAGTTCCCCGGTGCCGAGCGAGAAGCCGACCAGGGTGACCTCACGCAGATCGAGCTCGGTCAGCACCGTGTCCAGATCCCTGGCCAGCGTGTCGAAGTCATACCCCCCGGCCGGCCGGTCAGACTGCCCGAACCCCCGGCGGTCGTACGTGATCACACGATGACCAGCCCCCAGCAGCGCGTGGACCTGGGGCTCCCAGGACCGGCTGTCCAGCGGCCAGCCGCTGAGCAGCACGACCGCCTGGCCGGTCCCGTGATCCTCGTAGTAGAGCCTGATATCGGCGGTGTTCTCCCGGCCGACCGTGACGAACGGCATGACCATGTCCTCCAGGCGTGCGGTGGCGGGCCGCGACGGCGGCTGAGTCTGACTGCGCCTGGCGCCGGCTGCCCCTGAACCCGGCCAGCACACCAGCATCCGTGCAGCCCCGCATCCGGGAAAGACCCCAGTCAGCCGGCCACCAGGTGCGGATCGCACTGGGGTCAACGGCACCGCCGCGCGGCAGCCGATCGCGGCTAGCGGCACCCCGCCGGGGCGGGTGCTGTCAGTGCCGCAGGGCCCCGGCGAGCTGGCGCCGGGAGGTGATGCCGAGTTTCCGGAACACCTTGCTGAGGTGGTACTCCACGGTGGACGTGGTGACGAACAGGTGGATCGCGATCTCCGCGTTGGTTGCGCCGGCCGCGGCGAGGCGGACGACCTGCGCCTCCTGCGGCGTCAGGTCGGGGCCCGGCCGCTCCTGCGGCTGACGCGGGGTGCCGCCCACCGCGAGCAGCTCGGCGCGGGTGCGGCCGCCGAACGCGGCCGCTCCCATGTCGTCGAACACGTCGCACGCGGCGCGCAGCTGTGATCGGGCGTCCCGGCGGCGCTTGTGCCGGCGCAGCCATTCCCCGTACAGGAGATGCGCGCGGGCGAGTTCGGTGCGGATCGATGTGCCGGACAGCTGCACCAAAGCCTCCTGGTAGAAGGCCTCGGCGCCACTGTCGGGGGCCAGCAGCGCACGTGAGCGGGCGAGCATGCCCAGCGCCCAGGCAGTCCCGCTGGCTGTCGCGCGGTCGGCCAGGCGGTCGAGGGCGGCGCGGGCGGCGCGGCGCTCGCCGCTGCGCGCGGCGGCTTCGACAATCTCAGGCAGGATGCGGTTGCCGAAGCCAGGCGGGTCATCGTCGTAGATGCGCATCCCTGAGCTGAGCGCCTCCGCGTACCGGCCCAGGCCCAGCTCCAGTACGGTCAGCCCCATCAGGGCGAAGACCTCGAGTATGGCGGCTCCGCGCTCCCGGCCCCATTGTGCGGTCATCTCGGCGAGGGCCCGGCTCTCCTGCTCGCGTCCCTGCCAGGCCCGCAGCTCCAGCAGCACCCCGGTTGTCGCCGGCGCCGGTACCCCGATCAGCGACGAGATCCCCGCCGCTTCCAGGTAGCGGGCCTCAGCCTCGTCCGGGCGCCCGGCCCACGCCGCACCGGTGGTCAGTCCGGCCAGTGTGATCCGCAGACCGCCCAGCGCGCCGTGTCGGCGCTGGACTGTCTCGGCGCATTCGAGCACCGCCCGTCGTCCCTGGTCGTCCCACAGGTCATCCGCCGCGAACCAGCCGAGAATCGTGGCCGGTATGCCAGCCAGCGAGGTCTGCCCGGCGGCAGAAAGAGCCGCCACGGCGGAGCGGAGCAACGGGACCGCCGCCGCGTAACCGACGGCGGTCCGGGTGGCGAAACCGTCGAGCAGCAGGTCGGTGACCGCCGGTGATGTGGCGGGGTCTCGCGGCACCTTGAGCGCCGCCTGGGCCACGTCGGTGGTCGTGGTCCCCGTGGTGTACTGGCGGGCGACCAGCGCGGCCTGCATGGCCTCGAAGAGCATCTCGCGGATCAGGGGAACATCGCGCGGGCCGGCGGCGCCGGCGGTGTCCAGCAGGAGGAGCGGCGCGTCCTTGTGCCGCGAGAAGAACACGGCGATCGCGGCCCGGAGGCGCTGCGCCGCCACGTGCAGTCCCGCCCCGGCCAGCTGAGGCGCCGCCTGGTCCAGGAGGGCCTCGGCGAGGGTGCCGTCGCCGGCGGCCAGATGTGCATGGGCAGCGGCGAAGAGCCGCACGGCACGGCCCCGCGCGTCTGGGGTCAGCTCTGCCGCCCGGGCCAGGAAGGCGGCCTGCGCGGCGTAGCCGCCGCGGCGTTCAGCCCGCGCGGCGGAGCGTTCAAGGTCGGCCGCGACGTCCGGGTCCGGGACGACCGCGGCCGCGGCGTGATGCCATGCCGCCTGATCCGGGTGCCCGTCCTCGCCGGCGACACTGGCCAGGGCGTCATGAATGGCACGCCGGTCACCTGGCCGGGCACCGTCGTAGACCGCGGAGCGGATGAGGGGATGCCGGAAGGCCACCCGCGGCTCCACCGAGATGATGTCCTGCGCTACGGCCGGCTCGGCGTCCTCTGGTCCGAGGCCGAGCCGGGCAGCGGCCCGCCACAGGGCGGCAGGATCATCGCCCGACCCCGCGGAGGCCAGCAGCAGCAGGGAGCCGGTGGCGGACGGCAGCATCCTCACCTGGCGCAGGAAGTGCCCCTGCATGCGGCGGCCGACCGGCAGCCGCTGCGGCAGCGGTGACCGGCCCGCCAGCTGATCTGGCGTGAGCAGCCCCGCGAGCTCCTGCAGCGCGAGCGGGTTACCGCCGGTCTCGGTGATGAGGCGGGCGGCCACCCGGGCATTGACCGGCCCGGCGACGCTCACGGCGAGCAACGCGCGGGCGGCCGCGGGTTCGAGGCCGCCAAGGTGCCGGGTGGGCAGCCCGTCAAGCGCCGTCAGCCCCGGTGAGCTTTCCCGGGCCGCGAACAGCAAGCCGATACTGTCCGCGTACAGGCGCCGCCCGACGAAGCCAAGCACTTCAAGCGACTCCCGGTCGAGCCATTGCGCGTCGTCAACCAGCCAGATCAGCGGCTGCTCACCGGCCACCTCCGCGAACAGGGTCAGCGCACCCAGGCCGACCAGGAACCGGTCCGCCGGCGGACCGGCTGCCAGGCCGAACGCCGAACCCAGCGCGTCGCGCTGCGGAGCAGGCAGCGCGCCGATCCGGTCGATGAACGGCAGCATCATGCGGTGCACCGCGGCGAATCCCAGCCGCAGCTCTGACTCCACCCCGGCGATGCTCACCGTCCGCAGCCCGTCAGCGGCCTGCGCCGTGTACTGCAGCAGGCGGGTCTTCCCGATGCCGGGCTCGCCGACGATGACCAGGGACTGGCTCAGCCCCCCGCTGACCGCCTGGACCAGGTCTTCCAGCGCCCTGCAGTCAGCGGTACGGCCGACCAGGGCACCGGGAACGGCCCGGGCGGACGGCGCTTGCGCGCCAGCAGGAGCCGCGGCCCCCCCGCCGCCGTCGCCCGTGCGCCCGGCCATAGTCAAGAGTCAACCAAGCCGGGCCCATCCCGGCAACCATTCCCCGAGGTCAGGCGGTGCGGCTGCCGGGCGCGTCCGGGCCGGCGCCGCCCTTCCACTGGGCCGACCCGGCGTCCCACTTCGTGTACGTGTACGGGTTGTCGAGCACCTTGGTCTCGGGGATCTCCGGGTGCATCCCCTCGGCCCACGCTTGCGGCCCGAGCTGTCCCTGCAGGTAGTCGACGGTTTCCCCGACGACCTGGCGGGCCCTGGCCAGGCCGCCGCCGGCCAGCTGGTGCGCGGACTTGACCACCTGGCCGTTGACGACCACCGTGTGCACGTCACCGCGCTGGGCCTGGAAAGCCACGTGCCCGTAGGGGTTGAGCAGCGGGAACATGACCGGCGAGGCGTCGTTCTTGATCAGCACGACGTCGGCCTTCTTGCCGGGTTCCAGGCTGCCGACCACCGAGTCCAGGCCGAGGGCCCTGGCGCCGCCCCGGGTGGCCCAGTCGACCACGTCCTCGGCGCGCAGGTGGCAGTGGGTGACGGTCTCCTGGCGGCCGTGGGCCTCCAGGTGCTCGCGGGAGCGGTCCGCGCCCAGCGTGGTCCGCATGGCCGAGAACAGGTCGCCGCTCCACCACACGCTGGTGTCCATGGACAGCGAGACCGGGATCCCGTGCTCGCGCAGCTGCCAGGTGGGCGGGTAGCCCTGGCCCGCACTCTGCTCGCTCTCGGTGGACACCGAGGCGGTGCCGCCGGTGGCCGCGATCCGGTGGTAGGAGTCCCGGTTCAGGGTGGCCGCATGCACGTAGATGGTGGACGGGGTCATGAACCCGTGCTCGTGCATGAGCCGGATCCCGTCGTCGTTGGTGGCGCCCCAGACCCCGGCGTGCGTGGTGACCGGCACCCCCAGGTCCCGGGCCACCTCGAACGCTGCCTTCTCCGGGAACGCGGGGTCACCGGTCACGTCGAACGCCATCTGGAAGCCGAGCATGTCGCTGGCCGAGCCGAAGTGGCGGGTGACGAAGTCGCGGAACTCCGGGGCGGCCGACCACTCCCAGGGGCCCTGCTGGATGTTGCCGTAGGCCAGCACGAACCGGCCGGGCACCTCGGTGAGCGCCTGCACCGCGGCCTCGGCGTGGTCGGTCGTCTGCAGGCCGTGCGACCAGTCAACCGTGGTGGTGACGCCCGCGTCGAGCGCCTCCAGCCCGGCGAGCAGGTTGCCGGCGTAGATGTCCTGCGGCCGGAACGTCTTGCCCCACTGGAGGTAGTACCAGACGAAGTACTGGGTGAGGGTCCAGTCCGCGCCGTAGCCGCGCATCGCGGTCTGCCACATGTGCCGGTGGGTGTCGATCATGCCCGGCATCACGATGCCGCCGGACGCGTCGATCTCGGTGGTGCCCCCGGGCACGTCCAGGTGCGGGCCCACGGCCGCGATCCGCTCGCCGTCGACCAGGACGTCGCCACCGTGATGCACGGTGTGGGCGTCGTCCATGGTCAGCACCGTCGCGTTCCGGAACACCAGGGTCATGGCAGACCTCCACATCGAGGCGGGCAGGCGTATCGTGGCACGTCACGGACAGCTGTCCGTACAACGGCCATGGAACTAGTCCGGAAGCGTGGCTGGTTCACGGACCGATGTCAAGGGAGAGTGCTCATGGCACGCCGTGACGCGAGCCCCGATTTCCCCGGGGCGCCCGCCCGCGGCCGCGACGTGATCCGGGCTTTCCGGCCGCGGGCGCCTGGCAGCCCGGACCGGCGAGCCCTCGCCCACCGCCCGGCTGGACGGCCCGGGCATTGCCTGCGCGGCCCGGGCAGCCGCCCCCAAGATCATCGCGCTGGCCGTGGCCCCGGGCACCCGGTTCCCGGCCCCGCCCGCCTCGCCGGGCACGGTGCCGCTGGCCGCGCTGGCGCCCGGGACGGCGGAGCAGGTACTAGCCGGTCCGGGATCACCGCCCGCCGCAAGCCCGGCCGGGCGGGCGGGCGGCGGAGCTGCGCCAGGTGCGGGCCCGGGGGCTGGCCGGTCACGGACGGGCAGCTCGCGGCGGGGATCGGCTCGGTGGCCGCCCCGCCGCGGGACGGGGACCGGAGGTGATCGCGGCGCTGAACGCCGCACCGTCCCCGCTGGCGGCACTCACCGGCGCGCACCTGCCGATGCTGCTCCGGGCGGCCGGTGCGGTCAGCGCGGACTGGGCACGTTACCAGTCGGCACCGCACATCACCGTGCCGCAGCCGGGCGCCTTGACAGCCGGTACAGCCGACAGCAGACTGCAGGTCGCCGGACAAGTGTCCGGCTAGCGGACACACAGGTAAACCCAGACCACCAGGACCACCAACGATCCGTCCGGAGGACTCCATCAGCGGACAGGAGCGGAGGCAGCGGCGATGACCCAGCCCGACCCGGCCCCCGACGCGGCCCCCGGACCGCTGTCCGGCGTGCTGGTCGCCGACTTCTCCCGGGTGCTGGCCGGCCCGTACTGCACCATGCTGCTGGCCGACCTGGGCGCCGACGTGATCAAGGTGGAGAGTCCGGCCGGGGACGACACCAGGCAGTGGGTGCCGCCGGTGACCGGGGACGGGCGTGTCCACGTACTTCCTGGCCATCAACCGGAACAAGCGCTCGGTCGCGCTGAACCTGAAAGACGGGGCCGACCTGGCCGCCGCGCGGGAGCTGGCCCGCCGGGCGGATGTGTTCGTGCAGAACTTCAAGCCCGGCGGGCTGGCCCGCTACGGCCTGGACTACGAGTCGGTCGCCGCCGCGAACCCGGGCGTGGTCTACGCCTCGATCAGCGGGTTCGGCGCGGGCGGCGGCAAGGACCTGCCGGGCTACGACCTCATGGTGCAGGCCATGTCCGGGCTGATGAGCCTGACCGGCGACCCGGCCGGGCCGCCGTTCCGGGCCGGGATCTCGGTATTCGACGTGATCGCCGGGCTGCACACCGCGTTCGGTATCGTCGCCGCGCTGTATGACCGGGCCGCCACCGGCGCCGGGCAGCATGTGGAGGCCAACTTGCTGTCCTCGGCGCTGTCCGGGATGGTCAACCAGACGAGCGCCTGGGTGACGGGCGGGGTGGTGCCGTTCCGGATGGGCAACGCGCACCCGAGCCTGTTCCCGTACGAGCCCCTGCCCACCGGGGACGGGGAGCTCATCGTGACCGCCGGGAACGACACCCAGTTCGCCCGGCTGTGCCAGGTGATCGGCGCCCCGGAACTGGCCGGGGACCCGAGGTTCGCCCATAACGAGGGCCGGACGGCGAACCGGGACCAGCTCCGGCCCCTGCTGGCCGCGCAGCTGGCGGCTAAGACGGCCAAGGAATGGTTCGACGAGCTGATCGCGGCGGGTGTGCCCTGCGGGCCGATCAACACGGTGGACGGGGGCGTGGCGTTCGCGGCCGAGGTCGGCCTGGAGCCGGTCGTGCTGGCCGGCCCGCCGGGCAGCACCAGGCCTTCCGTCCGCCACCCGCTGACCTTCTCCCGCACCCCCGCGCATTACCACCTGCCCCCGCCTAAGCTCGACGAGCACGGCCGGGAGGTCCGGGCGTGGCTCGCGGCGCCCGTCCCGGAAGACACCACGCAGGAGGACAGCACCGCATGACGCAGCCCGGCCAGGTCCCGCGCTTCCCCACCTCGCTGGGCACCTCGAGCGAGGAGACCATCACCCTGCTCGGCCAGGACCTGGCCGCGGACCTGATGGGAAAGGTCAGCTTCGGCGAGCTGGCCCTGTGGCTGGTCACCCAGCGGCGCCCGACCGCCGCCCAGGTCCGGGTGTTCGAGGCCGTGCTGGTCGCGCTGGCCGACCACGGCTTCACGCCGACCGCGATGGCGGCCCGGCTCACCTACCTGAGCGCTCCCGATTCCGTGCAGGGTGCGCTGGCGGCGGGCCTGCTCGGCGGCGGCTCCCGCTTCCTGGGCGTCACCGAGGACGCGGGCCAGTTCCTGTCCGCGGCGCTGGAGGCGGCCGGCCAGCCCCTCCCGGCCGACGACGACGGCTGGGACGCGCTGGCGGTCGGCGCGGTGACCCAGGCCCGGGCGGCGGGAAAGTTCATCCCCGGCCTGGGTCACCCCGTGCACAAGGTCACCGACCCGCGCACCCCGGTGCTGCTGCGGATCGCCGAGGAGGAAGGGCTGCGCGGCCCGCACCTGCGGCTGTTCGAGGCGATCGGCCGGGTCCATCCCCAGGTGCTCGGCCGCACCCTGCCGCTGAACGGCGCGGGCACCTGCGGGGCCGCGCTCGCCGATCTGGGCCTTCCCCCCGCGCTGCTGCGCGGCTTCGCGCTGCTGGCCCGGGCCGCGGGGCTGCTTGGTCACCTGGCCGAGGAGCAGCGCCGCCCGGTCGGCATGGACATGTACCTGACCGTGGACCGCAACACCGAGTACTTTCCCCCCGACCCCGCCTAGGGCCAGCACCGCTGGAACCCAGCCGAGCGCGGTCCCGACACACCCCGAGGGAGCAGCCATGGCCACCGTCGCCGCGGTCATCGCCTCCACCCACCACCCGTTCTACTACCGGGCCGCCACGTCCGCCGGCGCGGACCGGCCGCCGTTCGCCGACGAATGGGTAGCCAAGATCGAGGCGTTCCGGGAGACCCTGACCCGGGCCCGGCCCGACGTGCTGGTCATGGTGGGCTCGGACCACTTCCACCAGCTGTGGCTGGACAACATGCCGCAGTTCCTGATCGGCAAGGCGCCCTGCTACGACGCCAACTGGTACAACGAGGAGCGCGAGTTCGGGCTGCCCCGGATGTTCCTGCAGGGGCACGAGGAACTGTCCGGCTACCTGCTCCGCGAGGGCATGGACGCGGGCTTCGACCTGGCGTTCAGCAACGAGCTGCGGATCGATCACAGCATCACGTGCCCGCTGATCACCCTGCGGCCCGACGCGGACCTGCCGATCGTGCCCGTGTACACCAACATCTTCGCCCCGCCCATGCCGCAGCCCCGCCGGTTCGTGGAACTGGGCCGGGCCATCCGCCAGATGGTGGAGTCGTGGCCGTCCGACCAGCGGGTGGCGATCATCGGCACCGGCCACCTGTCCCTGGAGCTCGGCGGCCCGCGGCAGTTCGGGCCGCACGGCCCGGACCCGGAATTTGACCGCAAGGCGGTCGAGTGGATCTCGTCCGGCGACCTGGACTCGGCGCTGGCCCAGGTCAGCCTGGACAGCCTGTGGCAGCCGGGCAACGCCACGCACGGGTTCATGGATTTCATGCTGATGATGGGCGCGGCCGGGGCGGGCGTGAAGGCGGACTACACCGACTCGCTGGACCTGTTCCACACGATGGAGGCGTACTTCACCTGGTACCCGGAGGGGGCGGCAGCGCGGTGAGCAAGTACCTGGTCAACAAGTTCCTGTACACCATCGACCGGGACCCGGAACTGGTCGAGCGCTACCGGGAGGATCCCCGCGGCACCGTCACCTGGTGGGAGCAGGAGCGGGCGAACCTGATCCTCAACTGCCCGGCCGCCGAGCGGAGCACGTGGCTGGAGTTCACCAGCGCCGAGCGTGAGGCCCTGGCCACCCACGACCACGTGTCACTGTTCGGGCTGGGGGCGCACAACTTCCTCACGCTGACCCTGTTCATCGCGATGTTCGAGCGGGACTACGAGGAGCCGCTGGCCTTCCAGCGCGAATATGCGACCCGGCTCAGCCACTGGTCGCTGCCCTACCCGGACATCTCCACCTGACCTGAACGGCCCCCGGCCGCCGACAACGATGAGGATGCTGTCATGACGACCTCTATCCCTGATTCCCACCGCGACCTGCTGTCCGCGCAGGTCGGCACGCTGGGCACCATCGGGCCCGACGGGCGGCCGCAGCTCTCCGAGGTGTGGTTCCTGGCCGAGGGCGACTCGGTGTCCATCTCGCTGAACACGTCGCGGCAGAAGACCAGGAACCTGACGGCCAACCCGGCCGTCAGCTTCCTCATCCTGGACCTGGCCAACCCGTACCGCTACCTGGAGCTGCGCGGCGACGCGGAGATCACCCCGGACGACGGCTACGTGTTCGCCGACAAGGTGGGCGCCAGGTACGGCTCGGACCTGCGGGAGCACGACGAGCCGGGGGTGTCCCGCGTCGTCGTGACGATCAGGCCGGTCCGCGTCAACGTCTGGGGCTAGCGGGCCGCGCGGGCCAGCCCAAGCCGGACCGCCTCGGACGCGGCCACGCTGCGCGACGGGACGCCCAGCTTGGCCAGCACGGCCGAGACGTGATGGTCAACGGTCTTCGCCGAGATGAACAGCTGCTCGGCGATCTCCGCGTTGGTCCGCCCGTCCACGATCAGGTCGAGGACCTCGTGCTCGCGGCGGGTCAGGCCGAGCGGATGCTCGCGGGTCGCGGTGCGCGGGCCCGCCGGGATGGAGCGGATGCCGAGAGCGCGCATCTTCCTGCGGGCGACCCGGATGACGGCGGTGGCGCGCAGGCCGGCCAGGATCTCCAGGGCCTCGCGCAGGGCGTCCTCCTGCGTGGCGTCCAGCAGGGCCATCGCGGCCTCGTAGGGGCAGCCCAGGTCCTGCCACAGGCGGGCCGCGCCGGCCCAGTCGCCGTCCAGCTGGCGCTGGTAGGGCTCGGCGACGTCCGTGGGCAGGCTGCGGCCCGACCCGGTGCGCCGCAGCCACACCGCGACCGCGCCACGCCCCCAGCTGTCACAGCCGGCTGCCGAGTCGCAGGCCAGCTCGGCCTCGCGGACCGCGGCGGCCTGGTCGCCTTCGAGCCAGCGGGCCTCCGCCCGCTCCAGCCGGACGGGCACGATGTTCTGGGCCTCCCCCGCGCCGTCGGCGTACCCGACGGCTTCGTCCAGGTACTCCCAGACCCCGGGCTCACCCCGGCGGGCCCGGATGGTGCCGAGCCGGTTCAGCGGGCACAGCCGGATGCCCGGCGACGGGCCGCCCCGCAGCAGGAGTTCCTCGGCCATGGCCACGGCCTCGTCCCAGCGCCCGGTCTTCTCCAGCATGTTGGTCCGCTGGCTGCGCAGGAAGATCGAGTAGGACGTGAGGTCGTGCTCGTCGCAGTAGGCCATGCCGTCGGGGTAGTACGCCTCCGCGTCGGCGAAGGCCTTCTCGTCGGCGTACAGGGCGTAGGTATTGACGTATGCCCGGCCTACCTGGGCTTCATGGCCGCCGCTCAGCGCGATGTCCAGGGCCCGGCGTATCGTCGCGGCCCACTCACCGCCGAGCCCCCCGAGCGAACAGGCCTCGGTGTTGAGCGAGTCGCTGACGATATCGGTGCGGCCCAGCGGCCCGGCGATGGCCTGGGCCCGGTGGGCCAGCTCGATGGCCTCCTCATGCTCGTAGTTGACCATCCGCAGCGAGGCGAGGCTGGAGTAGGCCGAGGCCAGCTCCGGGCCCGGCCCCAGCGGTTCGAGCAGCGCTATCGCGGCCACCGCCGCGGCCTGGCCCTCGCCGCCCCGGCTCGCCGCGTTCAGCGCGCACGCCAGCCAGCGCAGCGTCTCGCCCTCGCGCAGCTGCTCGCCCTCCTGGCGCCACAGGGCGAGCGCGCGCTCGCGGGCCTCGACCGCGTCCTGCGAGCGGTCCAGCAGCGAGGCCTCGTAACCGAACGCGTCGTACAGGCCGGCGAGCGTGGCCGCGCCGGCCTCCCCCGCGAACCGCAGCGCCCGCTCGTACTGCGCGGCCGCCTCGCGGTGCGCGCCCAGCTGCGCCGCGTGGCGGGCGGCAGCCGGGGCGTAACGCAGGACCGCCTGGCCGTCACCCGCACCCTCGGCGTGGAAGGCCATCCGCGCGTCGTCGTCACCACCGCACCGGCCCAGGACGTCCAGGATGCGGGCGTGGATGAGGCCGCGGCGGTGCGCGGGCACCGCGTCCTGGACGGCCAGCCGGGCGATCTCGTGCCGGAACTTCAGCAGCGCGCCGTCCCCGGTGAGCAGCCCGGCGCCGAGCAGCTCGTCCACCGCGGACGTCGGGCAGTCGGTGACCGAGTCCAGCAGCGGGAAATCGACCCTGGTGCCGATCAGCGCGGCCGCGTCCAGCACCGCGCGGGTCCCGCTGTCCAGCCGGGCCGCCCGGGCCAGCACCGCGTCCCGGGCCGAGGCCGGGACCTCGCCGCCGGAGTCCATCCCCGCCGCGATCACCTGGCTCACGTAGAACGGGTTGCCGCCGGTCAGCTCGCGCAGCGCGGCCGCGTCCCGTTCGCTGCCGCCCGCCATGACCTGCACCGCCCCCGCCGAGAGCGGCGGGAGGCTGACCCGCCGCACGGAGCGCTGGGTGGCCAGGTCGCCCAGCGCGAGCTGGAGCGGGTCGTGAGGGGCCAGCCCGTCGTCCCGGTAGGTCACGATGAGCAGGACGGTCGCGTCGCGGATCCGCCGGCCCAGGAACCTCAGCAGGTCGATGGTGGCCTCGTCGGCCCAGTGGATGTCCTCCACCACCACCACGTGCAGCGCATCCGGCTCGCTGACCTGGCGCAGCAGGGCCCCGAACAGGGCCTCGCGGGGTGCGTCGGCGCGGCACAGCTCCAGGAGCTCACCGCCGAGCTTGGCCGCGATGTCGAACAGCGGGCCGAGCGGCCTCGGGGTGAACAGCCCGTCGCAGGCCCCCCAGTACCAGCCCGCGCCAGGCAGGTTCCGCTGCAGCTGCTCGACCAGCGCTGACTTACCGACGCCCGCCTCGCCGGCGACAAGCACCAGCCGGCCCTGGGCCTTCCGGGCCTCCCCCGCGTAGCTGGCCAAAGCGGCGAGCTGCGCTTCCCGTTCCAGTAGCACTCTCCCAGTGTCCATAACGCTGGCCCGCAGCGCTACCAGGCCGGATACCCATATCGGTGATCGGCGGAAAACTGGGGAACCGGGCGGCGAATGTAGGGAGCTGCTCCGGCCGCCGGGCCAGGGGCTTCCCGGCGGCCAGCGCGATCCCGCCCGGGGCCAGGAGGGGCGGACCGGATTAATGCCCCCGACGGGGCGGCCTGCGCCCCCGCCCGGGCGGGGGAAGTGGTCAGGCTAATGCCGTCCTGACCAGCCCCAGCCGGGCCGCCTCGGACGCGGCCATCTCACGGGACGGGGCGCCGAGCTTGGCCAGCACGGCCGAGACGTGATGATCGACGGTCTTGGCTGAGATGAACAGCTGCCCGGCGATCTCCGCGTTGGTGTGCCCCGCGCAGATCAGGCCGAGTACCTCCTGCTCGCGCCGGGTCAGCCCGAGCGGATGCGCCCGCGTCGCGGCGCGCGGCCCGGCCGGGATCGAGCGGACACCGCGCTCGCGCATCGCCTGCCGGGTCACCCCGGCGGCGGCGCCCGCGCCGAGGTCGGTCAAGATGCTCAGCGCGTCGCGCAGCGCGGCTTCCTGCCCGGACCCGAGCAGGGCCAGCGCGGCTTCGTACGGGCAGCCCAGCTGGCTCCACAGGCTCGCGGCCTGCTCCCAGTCACCGTCGACCTGCTGACGGTAGGGCCCGGCCAGCTCACCTCGCAGCGGGCGGGCGGACCCGGTGCGCCGGAGCCAGACGGCGATCATGCCGCGCTCCCAGTCGTCGGCGTCCGTGGACACGTCGTCGGCCAGCTCGGCCTCGCGCCGCGCGTCGGCGTCCTGGCCCTGGAGCCAGCAGGCCTCGGCCCGGGCCAGCCGGACACGCAGGATGTGGGACGGGTTGTTAGTTCCGTCCGCGGACCGCATCGCCTCGTCGAGGAGTGCCTGCGTACCTGGCTCGCCCCGGCGGGCCAGGATCTTGCCCAGGCTGATCAGCGGACTGATCCGGTTGACCGGGGAGGCCCCGCTCCGGGTCAGCAGCTCCCGGCTCAGCGCGGCCGCCTCGTCCCACCGGCCCAGCATCTCCAGCGTGCAGGTGTGCTCGCCGCGCAGGCAGATGCCGAACGTCCCGATGTCGTGCTCGTCGCAGTAGGCGACGCCGCCGGAGAAATAGGGTTCGGCCTCGGTGAACCGCAGCTCGCTGCAGTACAGGACGTGGAGGTTGGCGAACGCCCGGCCCGCCTGTTCCTGCAGGCTCCCGGCGACCGCGATCTCCAGCGCGCGTTCCAGGGGCCCGGTCCAGGCACCACCCTGGCCCGCCAGGGCGCAGCCCTGGGTGTTGAGCGCCTCGCTGAGCACCTTGGGCTCGTCCAGCGACTCGGCGATGACTTCGGCTCGCCGGGTCAGGCCGACGGCCACCTCGTACTGGCCCTCATCCATCCGCCGGCTACCCAGGCTCAGGTACGCCCAGCCCAGCTCGGCGCTCGGGCCCAGCGGTTCGAGCAGCGACACGGCCGCTTCGGCCGCAGCGAGGGCTTCCGTGCCCCGGCACAGCCGCCACATGGTGCGGGAGACCCGGCGCCAGGTGGCGCCCTCCGATCGCCGGTCGCCGGCCTGACGCCACAGCCCGAGGGCCCGGTCCAGCGCGTCGGCCGCGTCCTGCCAGCGGTCCAGCAGGCCCAGCTCCGTGCCCAGCGCATCGTTCAGCGCGGCCGCCGAGGCGGGATCCAGCCCGCCCGCGAACCGGAGCGCCCGCTCGAACTGCGCGACGGCCTCCCGGTGGGATCCCAGGTCGGCCGCACGGCGGGCGGCGGCGGGGGCATGGCGGAGCACCGCGGGACCGTCCCCGGCGCCCTCCGCGTGGAAGGCGAGCCGGGCGTCGTCGTCGAGACCTCGCTCACGGAGCGCACCGAGGATGCGGGCGTGAGTGAACACGCAGCGCAGCGGCGGGATGGCCGCGGCCACCGCCCTCCGGACGATCTCGTGCCGGAAGCTCACCGCCACGCCGTCCCCGGCCAGCAGCCCGGAGGCGAGGAGTTCATCCGCCGCCGACGGCGGGCCGGCCGTGACCGACGCGAGCAGCGCGACCTCCACCCGGGTACCGATCAGCGCGGCGGCGTCCAGCACCTCGCGGGCGCCGGCGCTCAGCCGGGTCACCCGGGCCAGGACCGCGTCGCGGGCCGATGCCGGGAGCTCCCCCAGGCCTGACTGCACGACTTCAGTCACGTAGAACGGGTTCCCGCCGGTCAGCCGGTAAAGCGCGGCGCTGTCCAGGGCAGCCTCCCCCGCCAGCACCCGGACCCCGTCCGCGGACAGCGGGGCGAGGCCAACCCGCCGGACCGACCGCTGGGTGGCCAGGTCACCCAGGGCGATGCGGAGCGGGTCGGTGGCGCTCAGCCCGTCGTCCCGGTAGGTGACGATCAGCAGCACCTGCGCGTCCCGGATGCGCCGCCCCAGGAAGCGCAGCAGGTCGATGGTGGCCTCATCGGCCCAGTGGATGTCCTCCACCACCAGGACCCGCAGCCCGCCTGGCTCGCTGACCTGCCGCAGCAGGGCACTGAACAGGTCCTCCCGGGGCGCGTCGGCGCGGCACAGCTCGAGCAGCTCCCCGCCGAGCTTGGCCGCGATGTCGAACAGCGGCCCGAGCGGCCGCGGCGTGAACAGCCCGTCGCACGCCCCCCAGAACCAGCCCGCGTCCGGCAGATCACGCTGCAGCTGCTCGACCAGCGCCGACTTGCCGACCCCGGCCTCGCCCGCGACGAGCACCATCCGGCCATCGCCGCAGCGGGCCTCCCCCGCGTACTCCCCCAGTGAGGCCAGCTGCGCTTCCCGTTCCACCAGCGGCACACCCTCAGTGTCCATGACCGCTGTCCCCGGCGCTAGCTGGGCAGACGTCATTGGGGCCGCCAACGCGAAAACTGGGGAACGCCGCGGCGGAATCTGGGGAGCCACTCCCGATCCGCCGACCGGGGGGGCCGCCATACGTTCGTCTCGACTCAGTCAACGGGACCCGGTCAGCGCGACCCGGCCCACGAGATCCAGGAGAAACGCGATGCCGCTCTACATGGACATCCACAACATCTCCGGCGGCGTCGCGTGCAGCGACGTGGCCGAGGCCCACAAGGCCGACCTGCAGGCCCAGGGCCAGCACGACGTGCGTTACCTGCGCTACTGGGTGGACGAGCAGCAGGGCAAGGTCTTCTGCCTGGTCGAGGCGCCGTCCGCGGACGCGGCGGCCACCGTCCACAAGGAGGCCCACGGCCTGCTGGCCGACGAGATCTTCCAGGTGCAAGAAGGCGCCTGAGCGCCACCCGGTCCGCCATCCATCTTCATCCCGTGACCCGACAACCGTGAAGGAAACTGTCATGACCACGATCCGCCGGATCTTCCGCCCCGCCACCCGCCTCGCCGCAGCCCTGACCGCCGTGCTGGGCGCCATCATCGCCGCACCCGCCGCCTTCGCCACCGAGGTGCCGCCCACCGGAACCGGGGACACCGGGACCGCGCCCATCCCTGTCACAGTGCACACGGTCACGGTCGGCGGTACCCCGGGGTGGCAGATCGCCCTGTTCATCGTCGCGGCCGCGGTGCTCGCCGCGGTGATCGCCGTGCTGGCCGACCGGATGCGGACCGCGCGGCGCCGCCAGCTGGCCCCGAGCCCCCACTGACCCGCCCGGGCCGGCCGGGATGATGCCCGCCGCCATGAGTGTGCGGAAACCGCTGCTGCGGCAGCGGTTTCCGCACACCGTCGTGTCGGGGGCGCTGCGGCGGGCCGGACCTCGCGCCGGCGCCGGGAACGCGCTGCTCAGCGCGCGTGCCCGCTGGGTCCCGCCGGGGGCCTACCGGGTCGCGGCGGCCAGGGCGGCCCGGATCACGTCGGCACCCGCGGGGGTGCCGGCCTCGTTGTCGAACGACCCGTAGGGGGCGCCGTACGCGGGTGTCCCGGGCTCCTGGCGCCAGCTGTCGGCCAGCGTCCCGGCATCGACCGCGCCGTAGCCGATCGAGTCCAGGAACCCGGTCACCGCGGCCTTGGCCGCCGCGTCGTCCCCGGCGATCGGCAGGTACGTGCGGTCCGCCGCGCCGGCCGGGCGGGCCAGCGATCCCAGGTGCTTGAAGAAGATGTTGTTGAACACCTTCACGACTTTCGCGCCGGGCAGCTGATTCTGCAGCCACTCGCTGCTCGTCAGCTTCCCGCTGTCCAGCTCGGGGATCTGGTCGTCGCGCTGCGGGTAGTAGTTGCCGGTGTCGAGGACGGTCCGGCCGGCCAGCGGGCCGGCCGGCAGGCGGGGGCAGGCGTGCAGCGGCACGCTGACCACCACCAGCTCACCCGCGGCCGCCGCCTCCCCGGCGGTCGCCGCGCTGGCCCGCGGGCCCAGCTCGGCTGCGAGATCCTTCAGCGTCTGCGGGCCGCGGGAATTGCTCAGCACCACGTCATACCCGGCCGCCACGCTCAGCCGGGCCACGGTGCCGCCGATCATGCCGCTGCCGATGAAACCTACAGTTGTCATACCTCCGGCAACCGCCCGCGCGCCGCAGATCATTCCGCGTCCGGCGCACCTGGGCGCCGGTACGTTTCAGAGAAAAAATCGAACAAAATAACGATCCGATCGCGGTCATGGAACCTGCAATAACAAGTACGTTTGAGAAACTGCGGGCGTGAGCCAGGGCAGCCGGGTTGCGGAACGGGTACTCTAGGTACATGGCCACTGTGCGAGCCGCCAAGACCAGGCGCCGCCACGCGTCCCGCCCCGGACGCGAGGTGCTGGTCGCCGACAGCCTGGCCGGGCTCCGGGGCCCGCTGCACGGCCCTGTCGAGCTGCCGATCTGGCTGTTCTGGTACCCGGACCGCACGTTCGACCTTGACGAGCCGGGCATGCTGCCGTGGATGTACCAGATCGTGCTCCGTGAGGCCGCCCGCCCCGAGGACCTTGCCTACCTCAACCGGGACCGGCTGATCGCCCTCTGGCCGACCCTGTTCCTGCCCACGGGCGTACGCCAGGCGTGGGAAGAGCAGCACCCGGCCCTGCGGGCCGCCGCGGTCCCAGCCGCCTGACGGCGGCCCGCCCGTCCTGATGCCCATCGATGAACTGCAGCGCGCGGTGGCCACGATCGCCCTGCGCGCGGCGGCCCGGCACGGCTTCGCGCTGGCCGGCGGCAACGCGCTCATCGCGCACGGCATCGTGGACCGCCCCACCGACGACGTCGACCTGTTCAGCGACCAGGAAACCGCCGTGGCCGCCGCCGCCGAGGCCGTGGAAGCCGCCCTGGTCGCGGCGGGCTACCGGGCGGAGCGCCGCGACCAGGCCGGCGGCCTGGAGGACATCTTCTACGGGATGGGTGAGGGCCTCGCCGAGTGGATCGTCACCGCGCCCGGCGGGCAGCAGACGATGCTGCAGATGGCCCACTTCGACCGGTCCCGCGGCCCGGTGACCATGGACGTCGGGCCCGTCCTGGACCTGGAAGACCTGGCCGGGTCGAAGGTCTGCGCGCTGGCCAGCCGGGTGGAGCCCCGCGACTACATCGACACGGCCGCCGCGCTCCGGCGTTACCGCGTGGATCAGCTGATCGGCTTCGCCAGGCGGCTGGATCCCGGCCTGGAAGACCGGGACTTCGCGGACGCGGGTGCGCAGCTGGACCGGATGCCCGACGGGGTCTTCGCCCGCTACGGGCTCAGCCCGGCGGACGTCACCCGGCTGCGCGGGCAGTTCGCGGCCTGGCCCCGGCCCTGACCCGCCTGCCCGCCGGCCGTGTGGCGGCTGATGGCCGTGCGGCGCCCGCACCGCCCCGGGGGGTCACCCGGCCTTCCAGCCGGGGTCGCGGCCCGCCAGGGCCAGGACCTGGTCCAGCGCGGGAGCGTCGCCCGGCACCTCACGGGACGGGCCGAACGGGACCTCCGGGCCGGCGGGGGCGTCCGGGCTGGCGAACATGCCCAGGAAGGTCCGCGCCGCGTCCACCAGTCCCGGCTCAGGCTCGTAGGGCTGGCCAGTCGCACGGGCCAGGTCCCACCCGTGCACCACCAGTTCGTCGGCAACGGTGAGGCCGACCGCCTCACCAGGGGCGTCCTGGCTGGCGATCCGGGTCATCCCGGTCCAGGCGCCCGGGTCGGCCCAGGCCCGGGCCAGGGCGGCGAGATCCGCGGGTATCCGTTCCCGCCATCCCTCCTCCAGCCGGGCAGCGTCCCCGGAGGGTGCGTGGTTCACGTACGGGCTGGCCGTGTCCTTCTCGGCCGCGGCGCGGAAGGCGCGGGCCAGGCCGCCGACGTGCTCGATCAGGTCCCCGACCGTGTACGCGGGGCAGGGCGTGGGACCGCCCAGCTCGCCGTCGCTGACCCGGGAGACCAGATCAGCCAGGCGCCGGGCGGCGGGCATGAGATTCACCATCATGTCGCTCATGATGACCAGACGCCGCCGGGACGCCCGACTCACCGGCCGGGGGCATACCGGAAGCCGGCGAGGCCTCCCCGGGCTGCCAGCGCACGGTGAGTAGCCTGGTCAGGCGGTTCCAGCCCCGGAGGTTCCCGCCCCGGAAGCCAGCCCCGGAGGTTCCAGCCCCGGAGGTTCCAGCCCCGGAGGTTCCAGCCCGGAAAACAGATGGTTCCAGCCCAGGAATGAGACACCATGAGCAGCGGCCTCATCACCCACCCGGACAAGGTCCTGTTTCCCGAGCGCGGGGAGACCAAGGCGGACCTGGCCGGGCACTACCTGCGGGTCGCGGAGCCGCTGATGCGGACCATGGGCGGGCGGCCGGTGCTGCTCCAGCGCTTCCCCGAAGGCGCCGGCGGCCCGTCGTTCTTCCAGAAGCGGGTGCCCAAGAACGCCCCGGGCTGGCTGCAGACCACCACGGTGTCCACGCCCAACGGCACCACCTCCCAGGCCCTGGTGGCCGCGGACACCGATCACGTGCTCTGGGCGGTCAATCTCGGCTGCCTGGGGTTTCACGTGTGGCCGTACCTGGCCGACGACCCAGGGCATACGGACGAGCTGCGGATCGACCTGGACCCGACCCCCGGCGTGGTCTTCCCCCAGATCCAGGAGGCCGCCCGCGAGCTTGAGCGGCTGCTGAACGAGGCCGGGATCACCGGCTATCCCAAGACGACCGGGAACCGCGGCCTGCACGTGTATGTCCGGCTCGAGCCGCGCTGGGACTCCTACCAGGTCCGGGCGGCCGCCGTGGCCGTCGCGCGGGAACTGGAACGGCGGCGGCCGGACCTGATCACGGCGGCCTGGTGGAAAGAGGAGCGCGGCCAGCGGGTGTTCGTGGACTACAACCAGAACGCGCCGCATAAGACGGTGTTCGGCGCCTGGTCGGTCCGCGCGCGGCCCGGCGCGCAGGTGTCCACCCCCCTGGCCTGGGACGAGATCGACGAGATCCACCCGGATCAGTTCACGGTGGCGACGATGGCCGAACGGCTGGCCCGCGTGGGTGACCCCTGGGAGGAGATGAACGACGCGCCCCAGTCGCTGGAACCTTTGCTGGCCATGAGTGAGCGGGACCTCGCCTCAGGGCTGCTGGATGCCCCCTGGCCGCCGGTGTACCCGAAACAGCCCGGCGAGCCCCCGCGCGTCGCACCCAGCCGGGCCAGGAAGCCCTGAGCACGGTGCCCGCCGCGGCAGGCGTTGCGCAGCCTCATCCCGGCGGCCTGGGCGACGGCGCGGCGGCGCCGCGGGCCGCGGCGGCGGGATGAGGCCATGCGCCGGTGGCGGCCGCTAGTGCGGCAGATCACGTACCGCTTCCTTTAGCAAGCAGAAAATGCTTGGTAAACTGAGCATGACACCAGACCTTATGGAGGCGTGAGATGACGAGCATGACCAGGCAGTACAGCGCGATAGCGAGCCAGGCGAGCGACGCAGTGGAGAAGGCGGCCGATTCCTGGGCCCAGGGCGTGCGGAAGGTGGCTGAACGGTTCCCCATGCTGCCGCAGGTCGACCTGGTCGCGCCGGTGGAGCGGTATTTTGACTATGTGCAGCGGGCTGTGGACCTGAACCGCGGCATCAGCCTCAAGTGGGCGGAGGCGGCCGGCACCCTGTCGGGTCTGGTCCGGGCGCAGGCACAGTCGGCGGGCCACGCCGTGCAGGAGCGGGCCGAGTCGGCCGCGGTCGTCGTGCGCGAGCGGGCTGAGTCGTTCGAGGAGACAGCGGCCCGGCAGGCGGAGCTGGCCGACGAGGCCACGCAGGAGCTGGCCCGTGAGGCCCGCCGGCTCGAGCGCGAGCGGGACAAGAAGGCGCATGAGCACGCCCGCGAGCGCTATGAGGGCATGACCAAGGCGGAGCTGAGCAAGCAGCTGGCCGAGCGGGACCTGCCCAAGACCGGCACGGTCAACGAGCTCATCGAGCGCCTGGTCGAGGCAGACGCCGCGCGCTGAAGCAGCTGACCGGCCGGGCGGGGCTTGGGGGGGTTTCGGCTCCCCGGGTGCCTGACCGCTCTGTTGGCCGGCCAGCCTTGTCAGCCGGCCAGCCCGGTCAGCCTGCCAGCCCGGCCAGCCCTGTCAGCCGGCCAGCCCGGTCAGCCGGGCAGCCCGGTCAGCCGGGCAGCCCCTGTTCCCGGACCCCGGTGAGCTTGTCCGGGTTGCGGACGGCGTCCAGGGCGGTGATCCGGCCCCGGTCAACGGTGAAGGCGAGGACAGTGAGCACCCCGCCGCCGTCCCGCAGGACCAGGCCCGGGGCGCCGTTGACGATGGCCGTCCGGACCAGGGTGGGCGGATGCCGCATGAACCCGAGCAGCCAGCGGCCCACCTCGTCCGCGCCGTGGGCGACCCGGCGCGACGCGGTGACCTTCCCGCCGCCGTCGGCGCGCCACACCACATCGGGGTCGAGCAGCGCGACCAGGCCCTCCAGGTCACCCTGACCGCAGGCCGCGGCGAACGCGGTGACCAGCTTCTCCTGCTGCGCCGGGGTGGGCGGGAAGCGGGGGCGTCCCGCGTCCACGTGCTGCCGCGCCCGGGACGCGAGCTGCCGCACGGCGGCGGGCGACCGGCCGACCACGGCGGCGATCTCGGTGAACGACATCCCGAACACGTCGTGCAGCACGAACGAGGCCCGCTCCGCCGGGGAAAGCCGCTCCAGCACCACCAGCAGCGCCATGCTCACCGACTCATCCAGCGTGACCCGGTCGGCCGGGTCGGCAGCGCCCAGGTCCCGGACCAGCGGCTCCGGCAGCCACGGGCCGACGTACCGCTCCCGCCGCGCCCGCGCGCTGCCCAGCGCGTCCAGCGCCAGCCTGCCCACCGTCGTGGTCAGCCAGGCGCCCAGGTCACGGATGGACGCCGGGTCCGGGACACGCAGCAGCCGTAGCCACGCTTCCTGCACGCAGTCCTCGGCCTCGGCCAGCGAGCCGGTCGTTGCGTAGGCCACCCGGAGCAGCCGCGGCCGCTGCTCCTCGAACGCGTGCGCAAGCTCCTCCGCGCCGCGGCCCCCCGTCCCGGGCTCCCTGCCACGCCCGGTCACCGCCGCACCGGCCCGCCGCGCGCGGTGAGGGCCGCGCCCGCTCCCGCCTCAAGCCAGGCAGAAAACGAAACGCTGCCACGGTGCCCAGCATGGCCGGTGGTGAGCGCCCCGCCCCGCAGGGCCCGGCCGGCCTGGCCCGGCACGTAGACCGGGAGCAGCGCGAGCCGGCGGCCGGTGACCGAGCGCCAGGTGCGGGCCAGCGTGCGCAGCTCGGACACCTCAGGTCCCGCGACGACGGCTCGTTCCCGGCGCGGCGGCCGCTCCGCGAGACCAGCCAGGTAACGTGCGACCTCCGCCGCCGCGACCGGCTGCAGCAGCCCGCGCGGCGCGGGCAGCACCTGCCACCGGGCCGCGGCCTCGAAGGCCTGCGCGACCAGCTCGTGGAACTGGGTGGCACGGACGATAGTCCAGGGCACCGGGCCCTGCGCGACCAGGTTCTCCTGGTCCGTCTTGACCCGGAAGTAGCCCAGCGGCACCTGGTCGCAGCCCACGATAGACACGCACACATGATGGCCGACGCCGGCAGCCTGCTCCGCGGCCAGCAGCCTCCGGGTCCCGCCCGCCAGGACCTGGGCCGCCTTCCGGGAATTGTTGTTGCTGGCGTCCACCACGACGTCGCAGCCCTCCAGCGCGGGCCCGAGTCCTGCTCCGGTGATCAAGTTGACGCGGTACTGCGGCGCGGACCGGCTGAGTACCCGGACCTCGTGCCCCCGCGAGCACAGTTCGGCCGTGAGGTGACGGCCAAGCGTTCCCGTTCCTCCGGCAATGGCGATTCTCATGCCCTGGTGACGACGCGGCTGCCCGGGGTGTGACATGCGGCAGGCGTAGCTGCCCGGGGGCCTGCCCGCCCGGCTATCTTGGCCGGGTGAGCGCGAACGCGGAGCCCGGCGCGGAGCGGCCTGGGTCCACCCTGGACGCAGCCGTCATGCGGGCCATGGCCCACCCGGCCCGGCTGGCCCTGCTGGAGCACCTCCGCAACAGCGGGCCCGCCACCGCCACGGAGTGCGCCGGCGTCGTGGACCTGTCGCCCAGCGCGACGAGCTATCACCTGCGCGCCCTGGCCCGGGCGGGACTGGTGGCAGCCGCGCCCGGGCGGGGCGACGGCCGGGAGCGGCTGTGGCGTAGAAGCGCCGGGCGCTACGGGGTCAGCGGGATCGCGGACCTGGAGCCCGAGGGACGCGAGGCGCTGCATGCACTGCTGGAGTCCCTGCTGGCCTGGGATGACGTCCGGGTCCGCCGGTATCTGTCCCGGCTGGACGCCGAGCCCGGGGAGTGGCAGGACGCAGCGTTCTTCATGGACTCGACGCTCCAGGTCACCGCGGCGGAACTGACCAGGCTGAGCCAGGCCGTGGAGGCGCTGATCGCCCCCTACCGGAAGGACCAGCGCGGGGATCTGCCTCCCGGCACCCGGCCGGTCTCCGTGACCATCCGCGCCCTCCCCAGCTGACCCTTTCTGCTCACCCTCCCGACCATCGCCCCTGCCTCCTTCGCCCGCGCCGCCACCGGCGCGTCGGGGCCACATTTCCTACGGAACGTGCGCCGTAATCGGACAAATCACCCGCTCACGCGCACGTCACGTAGGAAAAGTGGTCTTCAGTCCTTGCCGGGTGCTTGCTAGGCGAAGATGTGAAGGACATACTTCGAAGTATGTCCTTCACATCTCGGCGATGGGTACCGGACCGGCTACGGCGGACGGGAACAGCGGGCCGGCGACGGCGGACGGGAACAGCGGGCCGGCTACGGCGGACGGGAACAGCGGGCCGGCGACGGCGGACGGGAACAGCGGGCCGGCGACGGCGGACGGGGGCGGAGCCAGGACCGGCGGGCACGGCGAGAACGGGCACGGCGTCACCGGCGGGACCGGCGGGACCGGCGGGACCGGCGTCACCGGCGGACCCGGAGGGACCGGCGGGACCGGCCCCGGCGGGAGCGGCCCCGGCGGGAGCGGCACGGGCAGGGTCGGGGTGGCGGGATGTGTACCTGGCCACCGGGGCCCGGGCGGTGTCGTCGTGCGGTGACTTCCTGGCCGCGACCGCGCTGGTGCTGCAACTGCAGCAGCACGGGGCGGGTGGGTTCGCGGTGGCCGCGGTGCTGATCGCCGCGGCGGCGCCCCCGGTGCTGCTGGTCCGCTGGACGGGCCACCTGGCCGACCGGGCCGACAGCCGGCTGCTGCTGACCGCGACCGGGCTGGCCCAGGCGGCCGTCTGCGTGGCGCTCGCGTTCGTGTCGGGGCCGGCCGGGATCATCGCGCTGGTGGCACTGCTGGCGGCCGGCCTGGCCGTGACCCAGCCGTGCCTGTCCGCCCTGCTGCCGTCCATGGTCGCGGCCGATGACCTGCCGCGGGCCATGGCGCTGGGCCAGACCGCCGGCTCCGTGGGCCTGATGCTCGCGCCCGCGCTGGGCGGGCTGCTGATGGGCCGTTTCGGGTTGCGGGTGCCGCTGCTCGCCGACGCGGGGAGTTACCTGGCCATCGCCGCCGCCGGCCGCCTGATCCGCACCCGCCGCGGTTCCGCCATCCGCCCCCGCCCGGGCGCCTCCAGCCGTGCGGGAGCGCCGGCGGCCGGACAGCGCGGCGGCCGCAACGATGACGCGGCGCGGCACACGGCCGCGGGTGGGGCCGGGAACGGGACGTCGGGGCGGAGTGAGCGGGCACCGCGGCAGTGCCCGGGCGGGGCACCGGACGCGGGGCGAGCCGGGTGGGGGGTGCGGCGGGATCCGCTGGTGCGGGCCGCCATCGTGCTGGTCGCCGCGGTGGTGGCGGCGGCCAGCCTGGTGAACGTGGCCGAGGTGTTCTTCGTCCGCGCTGCGCTGCACTCCACGGCCGGCGTGTACGGGCTGGTGGACAGCGTATGGGTCATCGCCTCGGTCGCGGGCGGCTGGTGGGTGGCCCGCCGCCGCCTGTCCGACCCGGGGCTGGCCCTGTTCCTGCTCGGCTCGCTCACGCTGACCTGCCTGGGGGTGGCCCTGATGGCGATCGTGCCCGCGGTGGGCTGGCTGGTGCCGGTGAGCGTGCTCGGCGGGCTGGGCAACGGCGGGGTGAACGTGGCGGCCGGGGTGCTGGTCGGGCGGCGGGCCCCCGCGGCCCTGCGGGGCCGGGCGTTCGCGGTGTTCGGGGCGGCCGTCAACGGCGCGACCGTGGCGGGTTTCCTGCTGGGCGGCGCGCTGCTTGCCGTGGTGCCGGTGCGGGTGGCCATCGCCGGGGCCGGGCTGGGCGGCCTGGCGGCCACTGCGGCGTTCGCGCGGCCGGTCCTGCGGGCGCGGGTTCTCGAGCAGGGCCGGGGTGAGCCGGGCCAGGTCAAGACGGGCCAGGTCAAGCCGGGCCAGGATGAGCCGGAGCGCGCTGGCAGAACCGAGCCTGCCGGTGCGGGCCGGCGAGCCGGGACCGGGGAACCAGCCCGGCAGTTACGATGATCCGGTGCCGCTGCGTGCCGTCGACTTCCACGTGCATCTGCCCACCCCGGACTGGCTGGACGTCAGCATGGCGGGGTATGTCGAGGCTGCCGAGGCCTATTTCCGGTCGCCGGTGCAGCGGCAGTCGCTGGGCGAGCTGGCTGCCCGCTACCGGGACCTCCGGGTCAAGGCCGTCCTGCTGGCCTGGGACGCCGAGACGGCCACCGGCCGTCCCCGCGTCCCGAATGAGACCGTGGCCGCGGCCTGCCAGGAGTACCCGGACGCCTTCACCGGGCTCGGCTCCGTCGACCCTCATAAAGGCGAGGCAGCCGTGGCCGAGGTGGCGAACATCGCCGCCCTCGGGCTGCGGGGGGTGAAGTTCCACCCCTCACTGCAGGCCTTCTCCCCCAACGACCCGCAGTACTGGCCGATCTTCGCCGCCTGCGAGCAGCACGGCCTGCTGGCCTTGTTCCACACCGGGACCAGCGGAATCGGCGCTGGCCAGCCTGGCGGGCAGGGCATCCGGCTGGACTACGCCCACCCGCTCAAGCTTGATCCCGTGGCCGCCGCCCATCCCGGCCTGACCATCGTGGCCGCGCACTTCGGCTGGCCCTGGCACCTCGACCTGACCGCGATCGCGCTGCACAAGACCAACGTCTACATCGACATCTCGGGCTGGTCGCCGCGGCGCATCCCGGCCGAGGTGATCCGTGAGATGCGCGGCCGCCTGTCCGGGCAGTTCCTGTGGGGCAGCGACTTCCCGTTCTTCACCCCGGAACGCTGCCTCACCGAGCTGTCGGGCCTGGGCCTGCCCCCGGACACGCTGAACACGGTGCTGCGCGACAACGCCGAGCGGATCCTCGGCCTGTCCTGACCCGCGCCACGTGGCACGCCCGGCTGGCCGGGTGGGTGTCCCGCTGCCGTCAGCCCGCCACCCGTCAGCTGGTCACCGCGCTGGCCGCTGAGCCTGCGTAGAGCTGGGCGGCCCGCCAGCAGTACCACGCGACCACGGTCCGGTACGGGTGGTACGGCTCACCGAGCAGGTCGAGCTGCCTGGGCGTCGGCGTGGGAATCTGCCAGGCCAGCCCGTACCCCTTGCGCACGCCCAGGTCGCCGGTGGGCCACACGTCCAGGCGGCGCAGCTGGAAGATCAGGAAAATCTCGGCTGACCACTTGCCGATCCCGCGGACCGTGGTCAGCCGGGCCACGATGTCCTCGTCGCTCTCCCGGGCCAGCGCCCGCGGGTCGAGCGACACGGTGCCGTCCAGGACCTTGGCCGCGAGGTCCTGGAGCGTCGCGGCCTTCCGGGCCGACAACCCGGCGGCGCGCATCGCCTCAGGCGTGAGGGTCACCATCCGCCCGGCCGTGACCTCGCCGCCCAGGGCCTCGATCAGCCGGCCGTGGATGGCCCGGGCCGCGGCCCCGGCCAGCTGCTGGTAGACGATCGAGCGGACCAGCGTCCCGAAGTTCGATTCGGCGGGGCGCGGCAGGCTGGGCAGCCCGGCCTCATCAGCCAGCCGGGCCAGCACCGGGTCGCGCCCGGCCAGGATCTGGGCCGCCTTCCGGATGCCGACCCTGCCCGGAGCGGCCTGCGCCTCTGCCGTGATGGATGACTCCCCCGCGTCGCTCACAAAGCCCAACCTAACGGGCGGCCGGGCCGTCCGGCCGGCCAGGCCAGGGCGCAGCCGGTGGCATAGTCGAGTTATGACGATCGCCGGTGACGCCCAGGCCGGGCCGGGCGCGCGCCCAGGGAACGGCCAGGTGGCACCGTGGGCGGGTTCGCTCGAGCGCGTAGACCTCGGCGAGATCCCCTACACCGAGGCCATCGAGGCGATGGGCGGCTGGGTGGCCGAGCGGCGGGCCGGGCAGGCCGGCGACCGCCTGTTCCTGCTCAGCCATCCCCCTGTGATCACCTACGGGCACCGGACCGACCCCGCCGACCTGCGGCTGGGCCAGCACGACATCCCGGTCCTGCCCGTGGACCGCGGCGGCTACGCCACCTACCACGGCCCCGGCCAGCTGGTCGGCTACCTGGTGGCGGACCTGCGCGAGCGGGGCCCGGCCGACGTGGTCCGCTGGCTCGAAGCCGGCCTGGTCCGCGCGCTCGGCGGGCTGGGCTTCCCCGCACAGCGCCGGGACACCCCGCCGGGCGCCTCCAGCCTCGTCGGCGTGTGGACGCCTGACGGGCGGAAGGTCGCGTCGATCGGGATGCGCATCCGCCACGGCATCACCAGCCACGGGTTCGCGCTCAACATCGACCCTGACCTGCGGGCCTTCACCCAGTTCACGGTCTGCGGCCTGCCGGGCGTGCGGATGACGTCGCTGCGGGAACTGGCCACCGAGCGGGGCATCGCCGCGCCGGGCGACCCGGCCGTCCGCGACGCCGTCTACCAGGCTCTCAGCCTGCCCGCGGCGGGCGGCCGCTCCCCCGGGGCCGCATGATCAGCGCGGCCACGTAGTACACGCACGGCACGCCGCCCGGGTTGGCGTAGCGGTGGACGGCATCCGCAGGGAAGTAGACCGAGTCGCCGGCCCGCGCCGTGACCTTCTCGGTCCCGATCTCCAGGCGCAGCTCCCCCGAGCCGACCAGGACGAACTCGTGCGAGCCCGGGGCGTAGGCGGGAAACGGGCCCGGATCGGCGCCCGGCGGCAGGGTCGTGCGTATCCACTCGAAGTTCACGCCGGGCACGACCGGGGTGAGGATCTCGCGGCGCCACCCGCCGGGCTCGTCGATCACGTCCTGGGCCCCGGCCCGCCGGACAATCACCCGGCTGCCGCCCGGCGCGATCAGCTCGCCCAGCGGGACGCCCAGGCCGTCGGCGATGCGGGCGAGCACCACGACCGTGGGAGCCTTCCGGCCGCGTTCCACCGAGGAGAGCATGCTGGCGCTGACCGCGGCTGCCCCCGCCAGGTCCTGGAGGGTCAGCCCGCGGTCCCGCCGCAGCGACCGGACACGCGCCCCGAGGTCCGAGAGATCAATCACTTCACTATAATAATCGTTATTTTTACGATAACGAATTTATCGGCGCAAGCGGTGCCGGGCGCATCCGGGGACCGGCGGGTGCCGGAGAGGCCAGGGGAGCTGATGGAGCCGGAGCGGGCGCGGGTCCGGCCGGCCGGCCGGGGTGACCTCGCCGCGGTGGCCGGGATCCTCGCGTTCTATGTCACCAACGGCGTCGCCACGTTCGAGGAGGACCCGCCAGGCCTGCCGCAATGGCAGCAGCGGCTGGACGCACTGGCCGGGCGGGGACTGCCGTTCCTGGTCGCCGAGGCCGGCGGCGTGGTGGCGGGCTACGCGTACGCGAGCCCGTGGCGGCCCAAGCCCGCGTACCGGCACACGGCCGAGGACTCGGTGTACCTGGCACCGGGGCAGCGGGGCCGGGGCCTGGGCCGGCTGCTGCTGGCGGCGCTGCTGACCAGGTGCGCGGACGCGGGGGTACGGCAGGTCATCGCGGTGATCGCCGACTCCGGGGACCCGGCCTCGGTGGCGCTGCACCGGGCCTGCGGGTTCGCGGACGCGGGCCGGCTGGCCCGGGTCGGGTACAAGCACGGCCGCTGGGTGGACACGCTGCTGATGCAGCGGGCGCTCGGGCCCGGCGCCCGCGGGCCGGGGCAGGCCGCCCGCGGCTGACCTGGGCGGCGGGCAGTCCCGGGCCGGAGCGTCCCCCGGCCGGGCGGTACGGTCGCGGGGTGGGCGCTTCCCGTTTCGTCGTGCAGCTGCACGACGCGACCACGCTGCACTTCGACCTGCGGCTGCGGTTCGGCGACGTGCTGCGGTCCTGGGCGGTCCCGCGGGGGCCGTCGCTGGATCCGGCGGTCCGGCGGCTGGCGGTGCCGGTCGAGGACCATTCCCTGCAGGCCGGTGAGTTCGAGGGCGTGCACGAGGGCCAGGCGCGGGGCAGCGGCGCGGTGATCATCTGGGACGAGGGCCCGGCCGGGATCGTCCGCGACGAGCCGGGTCACGTGTCGTTCGTGCTGCACGGGCGCAAGCTCACCGGCGGGTTCGCGCTGACCCGGACCGGGCCGCGGCGCTGGATCCTGGTCAAGACCCGCGACGACGCGGCCCGGCCCGGCTCGGATGTCACGGCCGAGCAGCCGGCCAGCGTGCGCACCGGCCGGACCTGGCAGGACCTGGCCTGAAATCCTGCGCCGCCGCCCGGTGCCCTGTCTGGCCGGCCGGGCAGGGCCCGTAATCCGGCGGCCCCGGCGGCCATAGTGGTTTTGGTTGCGAAGGATTGGGGGGAGGTCCCGGATGGACATGATGATCGCCCTGCGGGCCGCGCCCGGGGTGGCGCCCGGCGATGCGGCGCACGAGACCGCCGGCCTGATCCGCCCGCCGGGCAAGACCGTGCTGATCGTGCGATGAGCGGGCCACCAGCGGCGCCCGGCACCGCGGGCGGCCTGGCCCTGGCCAGCGCCCAGGGCCGGTGGGTGCTGCTGGCGACCGTGCTGGGGTCGGCGGTCGCGTCGATCGACGCCACCGTGGTCGGCATCGCGCTGCCCGCCATCGGCCGTGAGTTCCACGTCGGCCTCGCCGCCTTGCAGTGGGTGGTCACGGCCTACACGATGACGCTGGCCGGGCTGCTGCTGCTGGCCGGGTCGCTGGGCGACAAGTACGGCCGCAAGAAGATCTTCCTGATCGGCGTGATCTGGTTCGCGCTCGCGTCCCTGCTCAGCGCGGTCGCGCCCAGCGCGACCTTCCTGATCCTGGCCCGGGCCCTGCAGGGAGTGGGCGCGGCGCTGCTGACCCCGGGCAGCCTGGCCATCCTGGAGGCGGTGTTCCGGCCGGACGACCGCGGCAAGGCCATCGGCGCGTGGTCGGGGTACGCCGGGGTGGGCACGGCGATCGGCCCGTTCATCGGTGGCTACCTGGTGCAGGCGGTGTCCTGGCGGCTGATCTTCGTGATCAACCTGCCGCTGGCCGCGCTCGTGGTCGCGGTGACCTTGCGGCACGTGCCGGAGTCCCGTGACCCGCAGGCCACCGGGCGGATCGACGTGCTGGGCGGCACGCTGGTCACCCTGGGCCTGATCGCGCTGACCTACGGCCTGATCGAGGGCCCGGGCGGGCACTGGTTCGACTCCGGGGTGCTGGCCGCGCTGATCGCCGGGGTGGTGCTGCTCGGTGCGTTCGTGGTCCAGGAACTCCGGAGCAAGGACCCGATGCTGCCCCTGCACCTGTTCGCCTCGACCCAGTTCACCGCCACCAACCTGATCACGTTCGTGGTCTACGGCGGCATCGGCGGGGCACTGTTCCTGCTGCCCATCGAGCTGCAGCAGGTCTCCGGGTACACCGCGCTGGAGGCGGGCATCTCGCTGCTCCCGGTCACCGCGATCACGCTGGTCCTGTCGCGCCGGTCGGGCGCCCTGGCGGCACGGATCGGCCCCCGGCTGCAGATGAGCGTAGGACCGGTGCTGGTCGGCGTGGGCCTGGCCCTGTTCACCCGGATCACCGCATCCGGCGACTACCTCACCGAGGTGCTGCCCGCGGTGCTGGTGTTCGGCTTCGGCCTGGCCGTGACCGTGGCCCCGCTGACCTCCACCGTGCTGGACGCGGTGCCCGCGGAGCACGCGGGCATCGCGTCGGCGGTCAACAACGACGTGGCCCGGGCCGCTGCGCTCATCGCCGTGGCCCTGCTGCCCGCCGCGGGCGGGATCACCGGCCACGCCTACCTGCACAAGGACGTGTTCTCGGCTGGGTTCCATACCGCGTCGCTCATCTCGGCCGCGCTATGCGTGGCGGGCGGCGTGCTGGCCGTCTTCACCATCCGCAATCCGGCCCGGGGCGCCCGGGCGGGCCAGCAGACGGCCGCGCCGGTCCACTGCGCGCTCGACGCTCCCCCGGCGGCGGTCAGCCGGTCAGCGGTGCCTGGTTCATGATGGGCTCCGTGCGCACTGGCCGGGACCGGGCAGGTGAAGCCGATCCTGATGATCACGGCGGTGCAGTTCAGGGGGATGCCGCGGGCAGCTCGACGCCGGTGAGCTCGGCGCAGGCCGCGAGCAGCTGGTCCTGGAAAGCCGGGCTGGACGCGGCGGGGTGGGACGGGCGGGGCCGCTGGTGGTAGAAGTACTGGCCGGTCACGGTGGCCGCGGGGTCGTCGCTGACCGCCAGCCAGGCCTGCGTGACCGGGGCCTGGGACATGTCGTCCGGCGCTCCCGGCCCGCCCATCCTGGTCGCCACCCAGCCTGGCTCCAGGGCGTTGCTGAGCACCCCGGGCCAGCGGCGGGCCACCGCGAACGCCAGCACCACGTCGAGCAGCTTGGAGTCCGCGTAGGCCTGCGAGCCGTTCCACGGCCGGCCGACCCACTGCAGGTCGGCCACGTCCGGGTTCCCGCCCCGGTGCATGCCGGAACTCAGGTACACCAGCCGCGAGGGGGGCGTCATCAGCGCGGTGAGCAGGTACGGGGCCAGCACGTTGACGGCGAACACGTGGCTGAGGCCGTCTTCGGTCCGGATCCGGCGTGGCTCCCGGTAGCCGACCCCGGCGTTGTGGATCACCGCGTCGTACCGGCCTAGCTTGCTGGCCTGCTGAGCGACCCGGCGCATGCCCCGGAGGGACGCCAGGTCGCCCACGACCACATGGGCGGCGGGGGGCAGCGCGGCGCGGGCGTCACCGGCCCGGGCCTCGTTGCGGGCGTGCAGGGTGACCTCGTGCCCGTCGCGGGCCAGCAGCTCCCCGGCCATCAGGCCGAGGCCGTCGGCCGAGCCGGTGATCAGAACCCGGGCCATGCTCGCTTCCTCTCCGGGGTCTGCCTCTCGCCCGGGCGGCTGGCCAGGGCGGCTGGCCAGGGCGGCTTGCCCAGCAGCGGCGATCCCTACCCCAGGTTGCCCTATGGTTCACTCGCTAGGATGTGCAGGCCATGAGTAGTGCGCCAGCAGCAGCGAGTAGCGTCGGGCAGCCGGACGGCGTGCCCGCCCCGGTGATCCGCACCGAGGATCTGACCAAGGTCTACCCGGGGACGGACTTCGCCGCAGTGGACCGGCTAAACCTGGGCGTCGGGGCCGGGGAGATCTTCGGCTTGCTCGGGCCGAACGGCGCCGGGAAGACCACGACCGCGGGCATCCTCACCACCCGGGTAGTGCCGACCTCCGGGCGGGCCTTCCTGGCCGGGGTAGACGTCGCGGCGCACCCGGCGCTGGCCAAGCAGCTGAGCGGGATCGTCTCCCAGCAGAACACGCTGGACCGGCAGCTCACCGTGTGGGAGAACCTGTACTTCCACGGCCGGCTGTTCGGCATCGGGGCCAAGGCGTCCCGGCGGACCGCCGATGAGCTGCTCGAGCAGTTCCAGCTGTCCAAGTGGGCGAAGGCCTCGGTGTACGCGCTGTCCGGCGGCATGGCCCAGCGGCTGATGGTGGCGCGGGCCATCTTCCACCGGCCGTCAGTCCTGTTCCTGGACGAGCCCACCGCGGGACTGGACCCGCAGAGCCGGCTCGCACTGTGGGACCTGCTCCGCGAGCTGCACGGTGAGGGCCAGACGATCCTGCTCACCACGCACTACATGGAAGAAGCGGACCAGCTCTGCGACCGGGTCGCGATCATGGACCACGGCCGGATCCTGGCCCTGGACACGCCGGCCGCGCTCAAGCAGAGCGTGGGCGCCGACACGGTGGTTACCGTGAAGACGACAGGCGACACCGCGCGGCTGGCCGAGCTGCTCAGCCAGGACGTGGACGGCGTGACCCGGACCCGCCTGGTCGACGGCGGCGTCCAGCTGCACATGCAGGGCAGTGACCGGCTGGTGCCGCGGATCGTGCTGGCCGCGGAACGCGGCGGGTTCGACCTGGTCGACCTGTCCATCTCCGAGCCGAGCCTGGAGACCGTGTTCATCAACCTGACCGGGAAGGAGCTGCGCGACTGATGACCACCTCGCTGACCCCGCAGGCGCCGCCGCAGCGGATCGGCGGCGGGCCGACCCGGTCCGTGGCCGCGGCGAGCTGGACCGCGCTGGGCGCGCTCATGCTGCGCGACCTCGTGGTGCTGCGCAAGCACTGGTGGGAGTTCGTGCTGCGCACCGTCATCCAGCCGTTCCTGCTGTGCTTCGTGTTCCTGTTCGTGTTCCCGAAGATCGGCCAGGGGATCGGCGGCGGGCACGGCACGGCAGCGGAGTCCGCGTTCGCGACCATTCTGGTGCCCGGCGTGGTCGGCATCTCCATCATGTTCCAGGGGGTGCAGTCCATCGCCCTGAACATGGCGCAGGAGTTCGGCTTCACCCGGGAGATCGAGGACCGGGTGCAGGCACCGTGCCCGATCTGGCTGGTCGCGGTGGCCAAGGTGCTGTCGGGCGCGGCCCAGGGCGTGATCTCGGCCATCATCGTGCTGCCGATGGCCTCGGTGGTGCACGCGCCGGGGGTCCACGCGCACCTCTCGCTGCACTGGTGGATCATCCTCACGTTCGTGCCGCTGGCCTGCATCGCCATGGCCGGCCTCGGCCTGGTCCTGGGCACCAGTTTCGAGCCGCGCAACATCGGCCTGATGTTCGGCTTCATCATCCTGCCGATCACGTTCCTGGGCGGCACGTACTACTCGTGGACCAGGCTGGCCCCGGTCTCGGTGGGCGGCTGGCACTGGCTGCAGACCATCGTGCTGATCAACCCGCTGATCTACGTGAACGAGGGGATGCGGGCCGCGTTCACCCTGGCCCCGCATATGCACCTGTACGTGATCTACCCGGTCGTGATCGGGTTCGCGGTGGTGTTCCTGGCCATCGGGCTGCGCAACTTCCGGCGGCGCGTGCTGTCCTGAGCTCCGGCCGCTCCGGCCGCTCCGGCCGCTCGTGGCCGCTGCGGCGGGGCCCGGGTCAGGGGATCACGGGCTCCGCCGGGCCAGGGCCAGGCCGAGGGCGGCGGCGTGCCGGTGCCCGGCGGCGGTCCCCGCCAGGGTGCCGCCGACGTTTCCCCGCCCGGCCGTGACACCTTCCGGCAGCGTGCGCAGCAGCACGCCCAGGAGCTCGTCGTCCCCGGCCGGGCCGCCGACGACCAGGACCTGGCCCAGGTCCCGGCCGAGGGTCCGCAGCGCACGGGCCAGGTTGGCCGCGAATACGGCTTCCTTGAGGCGCAGCCGGATCGCCCGCCACTCAGCCGGGCTGTGCCGCCGGCCGAACGGCAGCCACCCCGCCGGGCCGGCGGCGGCGAGCATGCCCGCGGCGGCCGGGTCGGCCGGGCCGTCCAGGAACCCGCGGCTGCCGTCCTCCGCCTCGAACCGCTGGTTCCCGTCGAGCCGCACGCACGGTCCCCGCTTGACCCAGTCGGCCGCGGCGCGGGGTATCCCCAGGGTCTCGGCGACCGCGGCGGTGAGGAGATCACCGGCGCCCGCCGCGACCACTTCCCCGTCCGGCGCGATGACATCGATGGTGCCGGCGCCCACGTCGACCACGACGGCGTCGGGCCGGGCGCCGGGTGTGGTGGACGCACCCAGCCGGGCGGCAGCGGGCTCGCTGAGCACGCAGTGGACCGGGCAGCCGAGCAGCCCGGCGAGCACGGCCGCGTGGTCGGAGCCCGGCGGGCGGCGGGGAGGCTGACCGCCGGGGAGGGGAGGCCGGTCGCCGGGGAAGGGAGAGAGCCGGTGCAGGGACGAGACCAGCGCAGCCCGGCCCACGCTGCCCCGCCGGGCGGTGGCCGTGTCGGCCGCGGCGGCCAGGTCCACCGCGAACAGGTCGTCCAGGGGCGTCTCGCCGTCCGCGGTGCCGAGCGCGGAGACGGTGCCGACCGGCCAGCCCGCCAGCTCGCGGCACGCAGTCCTCAGCCCGATCCGGCGGCCGTGCGCGACGACCCACGGCCCGGCCGGGGCGGGGGTGGCCGGCCCCGGGCGGGGCGCCCCCGGCCCGCCCGCACCCCCGGGAGCCAGCCCGAGCACGCCGTTGCCGTAGTCGAGCAGGGCACGGCTCACGGTGGCGGCGTCCCCGCTCTCCTCCTCACCGAGCCGCAGCGCCGCGGCCAGCGCAACCGGGTCGGTCAGCAGGGTCAGCGGCTGGCCCGGCGGCCGGACCTCGACGGCCAGCAGGGTGCAGGCGGCGGCCGCGGCCACGTCGGCCTGGTCGATGACGGGGACTCCGATCCCGAGGCGGTTGGCGATGAGCACGCCCTCGTCGCCGCCGGCCAGGACCGCCCCGACTCCGATCCCGGTGGCGAGCAGCTCGCGCAGCCGCCGCGCCGCCGCCGCGTAGCCGCAGCCGGCGGGCACCAGCGCGACCCACATGTCCCCGTCGCCTGGCCGCGCCCGGTGCGGCCGCGTCCCGCCAGGCCCTCCCCCGCCAGGCCCTCCCCCGCCAGGACGCGGTCCGCCAGGCCGCGGCCCGTCCAGCCAGAGGGGCCGGCCGACGCAGATGCCCGCGCCACCCGGCGTGGAGACCCCCGCGGCGAGCACCCGCAGACGCCCGGTGGCCGGGACGGGGGGCGGGATCGTGAGCGTCGCGGTGCCGACGGCCCGCAGCGGCGCGATCCGGGCCTCGCCGGCGGTCACGGCGAGCCGCCGCTCGATCCGGCGGACCAGCGCAGCCGCGCCGCGCAGCGAGTCCGCCGATCCCTTGCGGCCCCGCGTCGGCAGCCGGTCGGCGCCCAGCAGCCGCTCCCCGTCCAGCAGGACGACCTCGGTCGTGGCGTTCCCGATGTCAACGCCCGCCACGACATTCACCGGCCCGGACTCCATGCGCGCGGCCGATCGGGCTCGTTATCGGGGAGAGATCGGCTGCGGCCGGGCCAGGGCCACGCGGGAGCGGGCGGCCGTGCGGGCGCGAGGGTCATGCGGTGAGGCCGCGGCGGGTGTAGATCTCGGCGGCCTCGGTGAGCAGGGCCGCGCAGCGGGGCAGCCCGCGGCCGGCGAGCGACGCGGCCAGCGCGGTGAGCTGGGCCGCGGTGGACCGGCCGGGGCGCAGCGCCTCGTAGATGGCCAGTACCTCGTCGTCGCCCAGCGCGGTCAGCTCCGCGGCGCGGCGCAGGTTCTCCGCGAGCTGGGGGTTGCCGTGCTGCTGCGCCACCCGGGCCTGGTGCTCCAGTGAATCAGGGTGGATGCGCAGGTCGGGCACGGTAATCTCGCCGCGGCGGACGGCTTCCAGGGTCAGCTCGCCCACCGGCCGGCCCGACAGCGCCGCCGTGCCGCGCGCTGGCCGCTCCGCAGGCCCGGTCATGCCAATCCCTCCTTCGACAGCTGCTCGGCCGGTTCCCCGGGCCGTACCCAGGCCCGTTCCAGGGCCATCAGCGCGATGACCGTCGTGTGGTAACGGGCCTCGATGGCCTCGTCGGTGTAGGGGTTGCGGGCCGGGTCCGGGGTGGCGCCCTTCGCGTGCCGGGCGGCGTTGGCGCCGAGCAGCCGGTACAGCTCGCGGGTCACGGCCGGGGCCACCGAGTACAGCTCGAGGTTGGCCAGCGGCGCCAGGTCCCGGCGGTGGATCAGCGCGGTTCCCTTGCCCTGCAGGCCGATGCCGATGCCCGAGCCGGCCAGCCGGGCCGCGGCCAGCCCGATCCGGCCCAGGTCCACGGTGTCGCCGAACCGGACCACCCGGCCGGTGCAGCCTTCCTCTTCCAGCCCGGCCAGCAGCTCGCCCAGCACCTCGGGGACGGTCAGCCCGGACAGGGAACGCCAGACATCCCGGCCGACCGCCGGGGACACGCCGATCACCACGTCCCGGGGGTCCTGCCCGGGAAGGGCCGGTCCCGCCGGGGCGAGCAGAAGCTCGGCGGCCGCCGCCTGCTCGGCGCGCAGGTCCTCGACCCCGCGGGCCTGGCGGATCTCGTCGATCTCGGCCTGGCGGGACGGCGACGGCTCGTACCCGGTCCCCGGGCCGGCGTAGTCGTTCGGGTCGGTCACGAGGGACAGGACACGCAGCTCCTCATCGAAGATCGCGGCGGTCTGCAGGTAGTCGCCGGACAGGCGGGCCCGGGTCATCTCCATGATGGCCTCCGCCTCAGCCTCGTAGCCGGTCTCGTCGAGAGCGGCGACGATGTCCACCACGGTGAGGCCGCCTTCGCGGATCGCGTGCGCCGCGCCGAGCACGGCCAGCGTGTCGGTTTCCCCCAGGTCCTTCGACCCGGCCGCGTCGACCGCGCGCTCCAGATGGCCGTCGGTGAAGTCGGCCAGCCCCAGGTGCTGGTAGACGGCCCGGCAGGCCTGGGCCGCGTACCGCCGCAGCTCCCCGATCTCGCCGGCGGGCACGGTGCGCAGCCCGCCGTCCACCCCCCAGTCCCGCTGCATGGCCAGGAAGTCGTCGATGTCCTCGGCGTTGAAGTTGCTGGGCCCGAACATGTTGTCGTAACGCTGGATGCTGCCGAACCCGCTGAACACGAAGTCCGAGCCGGCCAGCACGATGGGCAGCGTGCGGGAGGTGCGGCGCATGTCCGACTCGCTCATCAGCGCGTCGTTGCCGGAGCAGGACTCCAGGTTGCGCATCATCACCATGACGTTCTCGGCCATCAGCTCGCGCAGCCCGCGGGGCACGGACCCGGCCACGCTGGCCCCGTCGATGCCGCCGTTCTGCACGCCCTGCGCGCCGATCGCCCGGGCCAGCGCGATGCACCGGGCCTCCAGGTAGAGCATGGACTTGCGCTGCGCCCCGGCCATCAGGACCTCGGCGCCCGCCCCCGAGGACACCCGCATCTTCATCCCGCGGGAGGCGTACGCGGAGGTCAGGAAGGCCTTGGACCAGGGGGTGTCGTCCCCGTCGGTGAACACCGGCTCGGTGCCGTACAGCGAGACCGTCTCCGCGTACGACGTGAGCCCCCGCATGCCGAGCTCGAGTTCCAGCGCCTCCTCGACCGAGCACTGGATCAGCACGCCCTGCGACCCGACCGCGGCGCCGATGAGGCAGGCCACCGCGTTGCTGGGCGCATCGGCCAGGACCGGGACTGTGGTCTCGATCTCCCGGAAGCCGAACGCGGCCGCCGTGGCCGAGTCGGCGGCGAGCAGCAGCGGGTCGTCGAGCCGGTTGGTCACGTGCGCCTGGTTGCTGGGGGTGCGCCGGCCGCGCAGCTTGGTCATGGCCATCATCAGCTCGGCGGGCCGCAGCAGGGCCAGGACCCGGGCCAGCTTGGCGGGCGTGGCCCCCGCGCACAGCCGGATGACCTCGGCGCGGGGGACGCCGGGGCTGACCGCCCGCCGGGCCAGCTCGGCGTCCGGCAGGGCCATCACCTCCGCGGCGGCGGACAGGTCGAGGCCGTGCCGGGCGATGTAGGCGTCGAGGGAGTCGAAGTCCTCCTCGCCGACCCCGTCCATCTCGGCCACCCGGCCGTCGCGGATCACCAGGCCGGGCTCGGGGTCGTGCGGGGAGTGCAGCGCGACCAGGCCGAGATCGGGGTCCTCGACCGCGAACCCGTCGAGGTTGACCCGCTGCTGGTCCATGAACCGGATCCGGCCCACCGGCCGTTCATCTCCTGGCAGGGTCATCGCGGACTCCTCTCCCGGGCGGCCCCGGCTGTCCCGGCCGCCCGGATCTCCCCTGGACGGCCTCAGCCCGCGCTCTGCGGGCGCAGTTCGATGACCCGGCCGCGCGCGGCCTCGGCCGGGTGGATCGTGCTCTCGCCGGGGGCGCGCTCCCCCGGGGTGCGGACCATGATGCGGATCCGGTCGCCGCGGAACAGGTCGTAGGAGAACTCGAACGGGATCCCGCCGGTGTCGGTCGTGGTCCGGCTGATCGCCAGCAGCGGCGAGCCGTCCGGCACGTCCAGGACCACCGCCTCGTCACCGGCCGCGGCGACCACCTCGATCCGCTCGACGGCCTCTCCCGGCCGGGTGCCGAACTGCTCGTCGAGCAGTTCGTACACCGAGCCGCCCAGCGGGAGTTCCAGCAGCCCCGGGAAGCGGTCGGCGGGAAACATCGCATGCTCGACGGAGATGGGGCTGCCGTCCGCGAGCCGGATCCGGACCAGGTCGATGACGAGGTCGCCGCGCTGGATCCCGAGCGCCCGGGCGGCCGGCTCCTCCGCCCCGGACAGCCCGGCGCTGATCACCCGGGTGCCGGCCACGACGCCCTGGCTGCGCAGCAGCGCGGGCACGCCGACGACCCGGGACGTGTCCCGCTCGATCTTGTCCTGGCTGACGAACGTGCCGCCGCCGCGGCCGGGCACCCGGCGGACAACGCCGCTGTCCGCCAGGACGGCCAGCGCCTGCCGCAGCGTGGCCCGGCTGACCCCCAGGTCAGCCGCGAGCGCCCGCTCGGCGCCGAGCCGCTGGCCGGGGCGGAGGTGGCCGGCCGAGATCCGCTCGGCCAGCACCCGCCGCACGTCCTCGGGGGTGCGCCCGCCGGCGGCGTCAGGCATCCACGGCACCCTGGGATTCCGGCAGGACCTGGCCGCCGTCCACGACGATCGTCTGCCCGGTGATGTAGGCGGCCTCGTCGGTGGCCAGGAACAGCGCCGCGTAACCGATCTCGTCGACGGTCCCGAGACGGCGCAGCGGCACGCTCGCCGTCATCTCCCTCAGGTAGTCCTCGCCCAGGTCCTCCAGGCCCTCGGTGATGACATTGCCGGGCAGCACCGCGTTGACCGTGATGCCGTCCTGCGCGAGCTCGATGGCCGCGGTGCGCATGAACCCGAGCTGGCCGGCCTTGCTCGCGCCATAGTGCGACCAGCCCGGGAACCCGGTGATCGGCCCGGTGATCGACGAGGTGAGGATGACCCGGCCGTGCGCGGACTGCTGCAGCGCGGGCAGGCAGGCCTGCACGGACAGGATGCAGCCGCGCAGGTTCGTGCCGAGCACGCTGTCGAGGTCTTCGTCGGTCATGTCCGCGAGCCGCCGGTCCGGGAAGATGCCCGCGTTGGCGCACAGCACGTCGATGCCGCCCAGCCTCCCGGCCGCGGTCTCGGCGATCCGCTGGCAGTCGGCGCGCACGCTGACGTCGGCCAGCACGTAGGAGACCTCGGCCCCGCCCGCGGTCAGCTCCGCCACCGCCGCGGTGGCCGCGTCCTTGTCCCGGCCGACGATGAGGACCCGCGCCCCGCTGTCCGCGAACACCCGGGCGATGCCCTTGCCGATGCCCCGGGTGGCGCCGGTGACCACGACACCCCGCCCTGCGATTGATGTGAACACTGTGACGCTCCCTGGTGTTGTCAGCCGGCTGGTGTGGCCAGCCGGCTGGTGTTGTCAGCCGGCCCGGGTGAGGTAGCGCTCCGCCAGGGCGCAGCTGTCCCGGGTGTAGCCGGCGCCCAGCTCCCGGGCGATGTCAGCCCCCTGATGCGAGCCGATCCACGCGACGAGCAGCAGCCGCCGGAACATGATGAAGGTCCAGATCTCCGCCTCGTCCTGCGGCGGCAGGGCGCTCACCCGCCGGTAGCCGGACAGCCAGCTGTCCACGAGCTCCGGCACGTGCGGCTGGTGCTCGAAGAAGCTCACCGCGGTACCCACGTCGTAGAGGAACCAGCTGAAGCCCGAGTCGTCGAAGTCGATGACGCTGACCCGCCCGCCGTCCACCAGCAGGTTGGCCAGCCTGGTGTCGGCGTGGACCAGCCCGTACCGTTGCGGGCCGGCGCCGAACGCGGCCAGCCGGTCGCGGAGCACGCCGTCGAGCCGGCCCAGGACCGCGTGCTCGGCCGGCCCGACCCCGAGCCCGTCCTGCCAGCGCCCCCACCGGGCCCCGGCGCCGAACGCGGCGTCGTAGTCCCAGTGGAACCGGGTGAACCAGGGTGGCCGCTGCCACCGCCGCGCGTGCTGGTGCATCCGGGCGGTGATCTCGCCCAGCTCGGCGAAGTGCGCGGCGTCGTCGTCGGCGGGCTCGGTCCCGGCCAGGTACTCGAAGCGGACGCAGTGACGTTCCTGCCCGGTCTCGTCGGCCATGGTCACGACCCGTCCGCCGCCGGGGCCGGCAGCACGCGCGGGGTGCGCACCCCGGCCTCGGCGCGCAGCGCGTCCATCCAGGCCAGCTCGGATTCGATCTCGGCGGCGCTGTGGTACCCGAGCCGGTGGACCCGCAGGATCGACGGCCCCTCATCCGGGTCCCGCACCAGGTAGGTGGCGTTCTCGGACACGTTGAGCAGGTGCACGCTGGACCCGGGGCCGCATCCGCCGGCCCGTGCCGCCCGGCCGGCGAACCGCGTGATCCGGGCCAGCACGTCACCGCCGCCGGAGAGGTCATGCGCACCAGGCCCGTCAGCCACGCTCACGTCGTTACCCGCCTTCGTGGCCCCGGCCCTCGACCCCGCCGAGGACCTCCGTGATCTTGTCCCGGGCGGCCATGATCTGGCCGGCGGGCCCGCTCAGGTACAGGCGCCCGGCCACGCCGATCATGGACACGTCGACCAGCGTCACCCCCGGCGCCGCCCGTTCCGCCTCGTTGGCCGCGAGCGCGGCGAACAGCGCCGGGGTGACCTCGCAGACCAGCAGCGTGTCCCCGGGGATGATCATGGAGCCGCCGCGGTTGCGGTTGATGATGATGGCCTGCCGGTCGGTGATGTCCTCGATCACGTCGCAGAACAGGATCCGCGGCCGCAGCTGATCAGACGCGCTGGCGTTCAGGCCCTCCAGGATCGCCTGCCCGGCCTGCTCGACGTCGGCCAGGCCGGCCCGTGCACCTCGAGCACGCCGAACTGCCGCTCGACGAACAGGATGCCCGGCTCCACGGTCGGTACCGCGCGCAGCGCCAGGTCCGTCACCCGCTCGATGGCCAGCGCGGGGGCCACCTCGACGATCAGCGAGTGCTCACCTTGCATCGGCGGGTACCCGCGGGCCCGGGTGGGCGTGCCGAGGTACGCCGCGAACTGCCGCTGCAGGTCCCGGACCAGCAGGTGGACCCGCAGTTCGGCGAGGGGCGGCGCGGAAGCCTGCACGATGGGGGGCATGGGCGGCGCGCGCTTACTCGCCGCGGAGCGTGAAGTACCGGCCGAGCTCGGCGTGCGGCCGCGGGATCACGTGCACGGAGATCAGCTCGCCCACGGTGCTGGCCGTCTCGGCGCCTGCCTCGGTGGCGGCCTTGACCGCACCCACGTCGCCGACGATGGTGACCGACACCAGCCCGTCACCGACTTCCTGGCGGCCGACGATGGCCACGTTGGCCGCCTTGACCATGGCGTCCGCGGCCGCGAGCGCGGCCACGTACCCCTTCGTCTCGATCATCCCGATCGCGTTGTCTGCCACGTTCGTCTCCTTCACTGATTGGCGTGATCACTGACTGGCGTGATCACGTCGCGCGGGGGCACCTGGCGGCACCTGCGCCATGATCACGATGGGCTGCCGCCTGATCCGGCGGCGGGCTCGTCGATGGAACCGATGATCAGCGCGTTCAACCGGCGGCGGCTCGCCGCGGAACCAGGCCGCGGCGACCGAGCCCTGGGCGACCAGCACGCGCTCGCCCACACCGCTGCCCAGCACGTCGAAGGCGACGAACCGCTGGCCGGTGCCTTCCGCCTCCACCTCCAGGAACGCGCCTTTCGGGATCTCGGCCAGCCGGCGGGTGGCCCAGACGTTTCCCACCACCGTCGCGGTTACCATCAGCGCTCCCTCTCGATCTCGACCCCGGCCGCCCGCGCCCGGTCGCGGGCCAGCGGCGTCAGCACCGCGCGCCGCCCCAGCACCAGCCGCGCCCCGGCCCGGGCCGCGTCACGGACCACGGCCTCGGTGACCGCGCCCTTGTCGATGCGGCGCACCGGCCGGGCGGGCCCGGCCGGCCCGGCCAGTGCCGCACCGCCCGGCGCGAGGCGGAACCGGAGCCGGCCGCTGCGCAGGTCGTCGCGCCGCCGCGGGTCCTCGGCGAGGCGCAGCAGCCGGGTCACGAACGCGGCCAGCTCCTGGTCCGTCCGGACGCTCACGGTCTCCACCGCGCTGACCCCGTCCCGGACCGTGTACGCCAGCCCGTCCTGCGCCGGCGCGGTGCCCGCCCGGGCCGGCTGCACCGGCGCGGGCCCAGCCTGCACCGGCGGGGGACAGCCTGCACCGGCGGGGAGGCAGCCCCGGCGGCACGCCCGGCGGGGGCCGCAGGTCGGCCAGTGCCTCGCGGACCAGGGCGCGCAGCATCTCGGGGTCCACGCCGGAGGTCATCGTGCCCCCCGCAGCGCGTGCCCGGCCGCCTCGGCCGCCTGCCGGACGTCCGCCTCGGACCCGGACAGGTACACCCGGCCCGTTGCGCCGATCATGCGGTAGTCCACGACCTTGATCCGGGCCGCCTTCTCGGCCTCGTTGACCGCGAGGACCGCGTACGACGCGGGCTGCATTTCCATCACGAACAGCGACTCCCCGGCCAGCACCATGGACCCGATCTTGTTCCGGTTGATCAGGAAGGCGTGCTGCGGGTCGATCATCGTGACGATCTCCGACGCGAGGATTTCCGGCTGGCTCGCGTCGGCCTCGCAGGCGCGCAGCGCACCGAGCACGGCGGAGCCGGCCGCCTGCACCTCGTCGGTGCTCCCGTGCACCTCCAGGTACCCGAAGTGCCGCTCGGCGACCAGGATCCCGGCCCGCACGCCCGCGTACTTGAGCGCGACATCCGTGAGCGGTTCCACCTCCAGGCCCGGCGCGACCTCGATCACGAGCGCCGCGTCGTTGCTGCGCGGCAGGCTCCCCCGGATCCACGTGCCCAGGTAGCACATGGTCTGCGGCTGCAGCCGGTCGAGGAAGATGAACGACCGCAGCTCAGCCACGGCCATCACCCGCGATCCCCCGCAGCTCTTCGAGCACGACCCGCCGGATCTCCGCCCTCAGCGCCTCAAGTCCGGGGTCCCCGCCGCCCGCTGCGCGCACCCGGCCCGCGGCCGCGGCGTGCCCGTTTCGCCCGGGCGTTGTGCTGGCCGGGTCAAGACGGCCCGCCGCGGGCTGCCCGGCCTGGTCCCGCAGATTCGAGGCCACCGGGTACGGCGGAACGGCCCCGGCCGGCGCCTCCCACGGCACGAGCCCGGTGAAGTCCCCGAATCCCGCGGACGGGTCTTCGCTATAGGCCAGGCGTGTCCACTGGACCAGGTGCTGGGGCATCAGGTTCTCGCCCACCGTGGACCCGCCGAAAAAACCGGTCCCGATCGTCATCGACGGTGCGAGCCCGGTCCCGATGCCGGCGCTGCCCAGGCTGGACCCGGTGTTGACCGCGACGCGGAGCACCTCCAGCGCGGCGCCGTACTCCATGATCGTCGCCGGGTCTCCCGAGTGGATCGCGGCGGAGTGGCCCTTGCCGCCCAGCCGGAGGACGGCGCGCGCGGCGCCGATGCCGTGCCGGACGCCGCCGACCTGGGTGAGCCCCAGGACCGGGCACAGTTTCTCGCGGGCCAGCGGCTCCTCGGGGACGACCAGGGGGAACGGGGCCAGCAGCACCCGGGTCGCGCCGGGCACGCGCAGGCCAGCCTGCGCCGCGATCCAGGTCGCGTCCCGGCCGACGAACCGGGCGTCGAAGTGGCCGCCGGGAAACAGCAGGTCACGTACCTTGTCCCGCTCGTCCGCCGGGAGCAGGTACGCGCCGGCGCGCTGCAGGTGGCGCAGCAGCGCCGGGGCGGCCGTCTCGGTCACGATGAGCACCGACTCGTTGGTGCACAGGATGGAATTGTCGAAGCTCTTGCTGTCCACGATCTGGCGGGCGGCTTCCGGCAGGTCGGCATCGTCCGCAACGAAAACCGGCACGTTGCCGGGCCCCACGCCGATAGCCGGCGTGCCCGAGCGGTACGCGGCCCGGACCACGGCCGTGCCGCCGGTCGCGACGATCAGGCTCGTCTGCTCGTCGGTCATCAGCGCGTGGATCAGCGGCACGGACGGCTCGTCCACGACCTGGATCACGCCGTCGGGTGCGCCCGCGGCCACCGCGGCCGCAGCCAGCGCCCGGGCCGCGTCCGCGGAGCACTCCCGGGCCAGCGGGTGCGGGCTGACCACGACCGCGTTGCGGGTCATGAGCGCCAGCAGTGACTTGACGAACACGGTGGCGACCGGGTTGGTCGACGGGGTGAGCGCCAGCACCACGCCGGCGGGGCGCGGGATCTCGACCATCCGGGCCGCCGGATCCACGCGGGGGGTCACGTAGTCGTGGGCGGCGTAGGCCTCGACCAGGCCGGTGCTGCCGGCCAGGTTCTTGATGACCTTGTGCTCAGGCACGCCGAACCCGGTCTCGCGGACCGCCCACTCGGCGTACTCACGGGCCCGGGCGGCCCCCGCGGACGCGGCCGCGTGGACGATCCGGTCCACCGCGGCCTTGTCGTAGCGGGCGAACGCGGACGCGGCCCACTGCGCCCGCTGCAGCATGGCCCGGGCCCGCGGCACCCCGGCCGGGTCGGTCAGCAGGCCGACACTGATCGGCTCGTCCACGCCCGTGGCCGTGGCCTCGGTCACCGGAGCCTCCTCCCGCTGGCCGCGTCGTCGCGGGCGGCGGCGACGGCCACCTCGACCCGGTCCAGCAGCTCCGCGCACAGGTCGGGGGTCAGCAGCAGGCCCGGCTTGAACTGCAGGACCCGCGGGTCGAGGGTGGAGAAGATTGCCCACACGCCGTGCTCGTAGAGCCGCTTCATGACGAACCTGGCCCCGTGCGGGTGGCCGAACTCCAGGCCCATCACCAGGCCATCCTGGCGGATGCCGGTGAACCAGTCCGGGTAGGCCTGCTGGATCCGGCGCAGCCCGCGGCCGATCAGGTCGGCAATGTAGAAGACCATCGACCTGACCTCCGGGCGGCAGGTGATCTCCAGGGTCTTCAGCGCGGCGACGCAGCCGAGTTCCGCGCCGCCGAACGTGGACATGTGCGCGAACCCGTCCTCGCTGAGCCAGCCCGCCGCCGCCTCGCTGACCAGGACCGCGCTGACCGGGTACAGGCCGCCTGACAGGCCCTTGCCGGTGACCAGCAGGTCGGGCGCGATGCCGTGCTTGGTGATCGCCCACAGCTCGCCGGTGCGCATCAGCCCGGTCTGCACCTCGTCGGCGATGTAGAGGGCGCCGTACCGCTCGCAGAGCTTCTTGGTGCCTTCCAGGTAGCCGGGGGCTGGCAGCGGGAAGCCGTAGGTCGCCGGGATCGTCTCCATGATGACCGCGGCCACATCCCGGCCACGCAGCGCGTTCTCCATCGCGGCCAGGTCGTTGAACGGGACGTGGCTGAACTCGTCCGGCCGGTCGGCGAGGAACAGGGTCGCGAACCGGTCGTCGCCGGTGGCGACGGCCAGGCCGGTGTGCCCGTGGTACGCCTTCTCGACCGAGACGATCCTGCGTTTCTTCGTGGCGTGCCGCGCGGTCTTCAGCGCGATGTCGATGGCCTCGCCGCCGCCGCTGCCGAACACCACCTTGGCCAGGCCTGGCGGCGCCGTGCTCACCAGGGCCTCGGCCAGGGCCGTGCGGGCCAGCGAGGGAAAGTGGTGGTTCCCGATGTCGAACCGCTGCATGGCCGCGGTGACGGCCGCGGCGACCTCGGGGTTGCGGTGGCCCAGGTTGTAGGTGCCCCCGTTGAGGTGGACGTCGATCAGGCGCTTGCCGCCGACGTCGTAGATGAAGTAGCCCTCCCGCCGGTCGATGACCAGCGGGATGCCGGAGTCGGACCAGAACTGGGTCTTGTCCGGATTCCAGTACTGCCTGGACCGGTCGAGCATCTCGGCCTTGGACGGGAAGGCGATCAGCTCCTCGGCCATGTCACCTCCGGGATCCGGTCGCCAATCCGGTCTGCTTTGGTCTGACCAAATACGTACGCTTCCAACCTTTAGATGTCAAGAGGTCAACGTTAAGTCCACATTTCATGAACCAAAACTCTTGTCACGACTTCTACCTGCTGATACCGTCCGCGCTGTGATCTGTACCACAGGACGTATCTCAACCGTTTGACCTCCGTTTGACCGCCACTGTCTGACCGCCGTTGTATTGGCACCGCTGTCTAGCTGCCATTGTCTGGCCGCCGCTACCTGGCTGCCGCTGTCTGGCCGCCGCTGTCTGATGCCAGCGCCGCAGGGCGCGGGCCATCTCGTACTAACTGGGCGATCCTCTGGGGAGGGCACTCATGGCACAGTCGGAGCTTCCGCGGGTCGGCGGTATCGAGGGGATGGAGGAATCCTTCGACATCTCCCAGCGCACCGAGGTCCCCAAGCTGCGCAAGGGAGCAGTCGGCCTGGGCGGGGTGCTGTTCCTGACCGTCACCGGATCGGCGCCGATCTCGGCGATGCTGTTCAACACGCCGATCATGGTCGGGTACGGCCAGGGCGTCGGCGCGCCCGCCGCGTTCATCTTCGCGGCCATCGTGCTGGTCGTGTTCTCGGTCGGCTACGTGGCCATGGCCAGGAAGCGGACCAGCACGGGCGGCTTCTACTCCTACATCAGCCACGGGCTCGGCCGGGAGCTCGGGATCGGCACCGGCTACGGGGCGGTCGTGGCGTACTCGGTGTTCGAGGCCTCACTGGCCGGCGGGTTCGCGTATTTCCTGAACCTCAAGCTGAACGCATTCGGGGTCAGCATCGGGTGGCCGTGGCTGGCCCTGGGCATGGTGGTGCTGATCTCGCTGCTCACCTTCTTCGACGTCCGGCTGTCCTCCACCCTGCTGGCCATCGGGCTGATCAGCGAGATCGCGATCCTGGTCATCTTCGATATCTTCATGTTCAGCAAGGGCCACGCCAACTGGACCGCCCTCAACCCGGCCAACGCGTTCAAGAGCTTCCCGGCCTCGGGCAAGCTGGTGGCCGGCTCGGTCGGCATCGGGCTGTTCTTCGCGTTCTGGTCCTGGGTCGGCTTCGAGATGGCCCCCAACTACGCCGAGGAATCCCGCAACCCGAAACGGATCGTGCCCCGCGCGCTGTACATCTCGGTGATCGGCCTGGGTATCTTCTACACGCTGACATCCTGGGCGCCGCTGTTCGGCTACCCGAGCACCCGCGCGGCCGTCGCCGCGGCCCAGGGCAACGCGGCGAACTTCTACCTCGCCCCGGCCAGCCTGTACGCCGGGCACTGGGTGTCCTCGATCATGAGCTACCTGATCATCACCGGGTCGTTCGCCTGCGGGATGGCGTTCCACAACACCGCGGCCCGCTACATGTACTCCCTGGGCCGGGAGGGGCTGCTGCCCGCGCCGCTGGGCCGCACCCACCACAGGTTCCAGAGCCCGCACATCGCGTCGGTGGTGCAGTCCGTCATTGCCGCGTTCATCATCATCCTGTTCGCCCTGTTCACCGGCAGCAATGACCCGCAGACCCAGGCCTACCTGCAGCTGTACGGGCTGATGGCGGTGATGGGCGTGATCATCATCCTGTCGGTCCAGGCCCTGGTCTCGCTGGCCATCCTGGTCTACTACCAGCGGCACCACAACGACGAGACGCACTGGTGGAAGACCCGGCTGGCCCCGGCCCTGGCGCTGGTGTCCCAGGCCTTCGTGGTCTACCTGCTGTTCGACAACATCAGCTTCCTGGGCAGCGGCTACAGCTACGCCAAGTGGTTCGGCCCGATCGATCTCGTGGTCGTGCTGATCGGCGTGGGCGCGGCCTTCTACTTCAAGAAGCGCAAGCCGCAGAAGTACGAGCAGGCCGGGCGCCTCATCAACGAGGGCCTCTAACCCATCCGGCCGGGCCGGGAGCCCCGCGGCAGGCGGGCCTCCCGGCCCGCCGCCGCGCCCGGGCCTTCCGCCCGCCGCCGCCCCGGGAGGCCTGCCGCCCGCCTGGCGCCCGCCACCTCGCGGAGTTACACTTTCCGATGTAATGCTATTGGAGGTACCGGGCGGGAGGCGGCCGGGATGACCAGGGACTCCATCCGCGGGTCGTCCGACCGCAGCGTCCTGATCCTGACCAGCCTGGCCGACGGGCCGAAGCACGGTTACGCCCTGATCCAGGACGTCGAGGGCTTCGCCGGGGTCAGGCTCGGCGCGGGCACCCTCTACGGTGCCCTGGCCAAGCTCGAACGGGCCGGGCTGGTGGAGGCACTGCCCGCCGGGGACCGCCGGCGCCCGTACCAGATCACCGCGGCGGGCCGGGAGGAACTGCGGGAGCGTCTGCTGCAGGCGTCCCGCATCGCCGAGGTGGGCCTGCGGCGGATCTCGGCGGTGACGACATGAAGGGCTGGCCGGCTGGCCGGCTCGTCGCGCTGTACCCGAGGGCCTGGCGGGACCGCTACGGGGCCGAGGTCGCCGACCTGGCTGAGGAACTGATCAGCGAGGGGAAGACCACGCGGCTGCGGGCCGGGCTGGATCTGGCCGGCGGCGCGGTCATCGAGCGCAGCCGCGCCCTGGCCAGGTCCCCGGCGGCCGGGCTGGGCGGCGCGGCGGTGGTCACGGCCGCGGCCGGGATCGGGCTGGCCGTGACCCGGGCCCGGGACGGCAGCGCAGCGGGGCGGCCGTACTTCGACACTGCTTCGGCCGGGACGCTGCTGCTGCTCGCCGTGATGGCCTGGGGCCTGGTGGAGTTCGTCAAGTTCCTGCGGGTCCAGGAAGCACGGGAATGGCGGGCCGCAGCCACCAGGAGCAGCGCACCCGGATTCTGGGTGGCCTCCGCCGCCTGCGTGGTCGCGTGGGAGACCTGGCTCTACCTGGCCCCGGCGATCGTCCCGGCCGCCGTGATCCGGCCCGGCGCCCTGTCCTTCTCGGCCGGCCTGGTGTTGTTCCTCGCCGGCATCGGGCTGCGCGGCTGGTCCTTTGCCGCGCTGGGCCGGTATTGCACCTATGCCATCGTGGTCAGCCCCGTCCAGCCGGTGGTGGCTAACGGCCCATACCGCTTACTGCGGCATCCCAGCTACACCGGAGGCCTGCTGATCTGCATCGGGGCCGGCCTGATGTCCGCGAACTGGGCCGGTGTGGCCGCCATGACGCTGCTGCCGCTGGCGGTCACCGTCTGGCGGATACGCCTGGAGGAGGACGCGCTGCTGGCCGGGCTCGGCGACCGCTACCGGGCCTACGCCGCGCCCCGCAAGCGGCTGGTGCCGCTCATCTGGTAACCGAACCCGGCCCGCGGCGCGCAGGCCGCGGCCCCTGAGAGCGGGGACACGCGACCATGACGTCCACGGGGACGTGGATCGGCTACAGCGGCACCGCCCGGATCTGGCTCGCCGTGGTGCTGCTGGCGGCCGCGGGCGGCCTGGCTTACGCGGGAACCCGGTGGCCCGGGCCCTTCCGGGCCCGCAGGCCGCGCCCGGCCGCCGCAGGCCTCATGCTGGCGGTCTGGGTCCTGGCGATCACGGCGTTCCTGGCCTGCTACTCCGTCTGCATCCACCAGTGGCAGCGGGATTTCCCGGGCCGGACCGGGCCCACGGATCCCATCACCCCGGTGACCTTCATCGGGGTCGGCATCGTCTTCATCGTCATCCTCATCTCCGGCAGGCTCGGGCCGGTGGCCAGGCTCGGCAGCGCCGCCATCGGCGCCCTGGCCGCTCCGATGATCTTCGAGTTGCCGTTCGACCTCATCATCGCGCCCCGGACCAATCCGATCCCTCCCGATCCGGCCTTGTACCGGGCGCTGTTCTTCGTGCCGTTGTTCGCCGTCGAGCTCATCACGCTGGCGCTCCTGACGCTCTCCCCCATGGTGAGACTGTCCCGGGCGACCTTCCTGTCGGGTGCGCTGATGCTGCTGGTATTCGCCGTCTGGGCCCTGGCGGGGTTCGGTTACCCGGCCGCTCCCGTCCCCATCACGCTGAATGTGGTGTCGAAAATCCTGGCCCTCGTCGCGGCCCTCACCCTGTTCCTGCCCCAGCGGGACGGGGCCGCCCTGCCGGAGCCCCAGCGCGGAAAGGCCGGCACGCACCGGTAGGCGGCCTGCCCGTGGCGGCGGCCGGCCGTCAGCCCGCGAGCCGGGCCAGCACGACCAGGCCGGTGCCGGTGCCGGTGAAGCCCCGCTGCACCAGCCGGAACGGGGCCGTGCCGTACTGGGCCGCCGCGCCCCGCGCCCGGCTGGCGGGCTGGAGGAGGCGGCCCGACGCCGCGGTGCGCTCGGCCACGGACCGGGTGCTCGCCGCGGCGAGCCGGCGGCGGCTGATGATGTTGCGGGCCGCTTCCAGGGCGTAGCCGAGCGGGAAACCGTACTGCCGGACCTCGATGTCGGTGAGCCCGCAGCTGGCCAGGAGCGCGGTGATGGCCGCTGGATCGTAACGGCGGAAGTGGCCGACCAGCTCGTCAGCGGGGCCGTACCGGCGCTGGTGCGCCGGAACGGACAGCAGGAGCCATCCGCCCGGGCGCAGCCGGGCCGCCCACTGCCGCACCGCGGCCACGTCATCGTCGATGTGCTCGAGCACCTCGAAGGCACACACCAGATCGAACTGCGCGGGACCCAGCCCGTCCACGCCGATGTTGCGGACCTCGCCACGCCCGGCGGCCTTGATCCGCCGCTGCGCCACCGCGCACGACGCCTGATCCGGTTCGAGTCCCAGGTAGTCGTAGCGCCGGGCGAGCCGGGCGCCGAGCGCACCCTGCCCGCAGCCGACCTCGAGCACGTCGCGCACGCCGTCAGGCAGCATCCGGGCGACGACGTCGTAACGCAGCCAGGCGTTCGGGGTCAGCGGTGCCACGGGATCGGGGCGCCCGGCGGGCCCGGCTGACGGCGGCACCGGCCGGAGCAGCCGTACCAGCGGGGCCACGATCTGGGCGGGCGCGAACTGCGCCACGGCCAGCTCGCGGGCCGCCCCGCGCAGCCGGGCCAGCCCGGCGGGGTCGCCGGCCAGCTGGCGGAGCGCATCCGCCAGCGCCCCGGGATCGCCCGGCGGCACCAGGACCGCGGCCCCGCCGAGCGCGCGGCGCTGGGGGGCGGTGTCCGAGGTCACGATCGCGCACCCGGCGGCGGCGCCCTGGAACACCTTGTTCGGCACCACGCGCCGGGCCTTGCCCTCGGCGCCGAAGATCCCGAGGCACACATGGTGGCTCGCGACGAGGGCCGGCAGGTCCGCGGCAGGCACCCAGTCCAGCCAGCGGACGGCGCTGTTGGCCGCCGCGGCGGCCCTCGCCGCCGCGGCGTCCTGGCCGTCACCGATCATGGTGACCTCGACGGGTGCCCCGGCGAGCAGGCTCAGCGCGGCACCGATGACGGGGGTCCCCTGCAGCGGTGTGTACAGGCCGTAGAACACCACGCGCAGCGGGACGGGACCCACCGGGCTGGCCGCCGGCTCCCCGCCCGCCTGCTCCCCGGCGGCCACCGTGCCCGCCGCGAACCAGGCCGCCGGGGCACCCACCGGAACCACCACGGCCCGCCGCTGGTAGCGCCCGGGCAGGGCAGCCAGGTGCTCCTCGGTGTCCACCACCACGACATCGGCGGCCCGCAGCGCCGCGGCGTCGATCAGCCTGAGCAGAGCCTGCCGCGGGCCGCCGTCCAGCCGCCGGTCCCGGCCGGTGTCGCTGGCCCCGACCAGGTGATCGAGGATGACCGGCACCCCGCGGAACAGCAGCCGCGCCAGGTGCACGTCGAAGTGGCCCATGTAGCCCACGAGCACCGCGTCCGGCGGGGGCATCCGGCGGGCCGACCGCGCCAGCATGGCCCAGCGCCCGGTCAGGCGGGTCAGCAGGGCAGGCACGCGCCACGGCTGGGCCAGCATCGCCACCCGGCCCGCGGTGTCCAGGCCCAGCGGGGCGTTGCACTCGGCCACCTCGAGCCCGCTGTCACGCAGCCCCTCGCCGAGCGTGGCGATCCTGGGGTGCGTGGAGGTGTCATAAGTGCCGAAGAGAATAACCCGCATGGCTTCGGTACCCTAGCGTCCCCTGACAGTAATTGGACCAGATTGTGCGCCGGTGGGCGCCGCAGCGTTTACGCTCATGGTGTGTCAGACCGTCAGGTCGCTCCCCCGGCCGGGCGGCGTAATAGCGGCCCGCCCGGGAACATCCCCGCACGCCCGAGCCGCTGGGCCCGCGTCGGCCAGCTGCTCTCCAGCCGGCCGGTCCGCTGGGGATTCGTGGCGGTCACGGTCGGCCTGGGCGCCTACGCGGTGGCGCGTGAGTGGACGGCCGTCCGCGCCGCCCTGGGCGACCTGGGATTCGTCACGGTGGCCGAGGCCATGCTCAGCGTGCTCGCGGCCATGGTCATGACGATGCAGGCGTGGCGGGTGCTGCTGGCCGGGCTCGGCTCGCCGCTGCCGGTCCGGGCCGGGGCCCGGGTCATGTTCATCGGCCAGCTCGGCAAGTACCTGCCCGGCTCGGTGTGGCCCGTGCTGGCCCAGATGGAGCTGGCCCACTCCTACCAGGTACCGCGGCACCGCTCGGCGAGCGCGTCGGTGCTGGCCATGGTGGTGTCCCTGCTCTCGGGGCTGCTGGTCGCCCTGGCCACACTGCCCTTCGTGGCCGGGGCCACCGCGTACCGGTGGGCCTTCGCGCTGGTCCCCGTGCTGCTGGCCGGGCTGCATCCCCGGGTCCTCAACGCCGTCCTCGGGCGGCTGCTCCGGCTGGCCCGCAGGCCCCCCCTGGAGCAGCCGCTCACCGGCCGCGTGATGGCGGGCGCGCTGGCCTGGTCCTGCGCGTCCTGGGTCCTCTACGGCCTGCAGATCTGGCTGCTCGCGACCCGGCTGGGGGCGCCGCCCGGGCGTACCGCGCTGCTCGCCGTGGGCGGTTTCGCGTTCGCCTGGAGCGTGGGTTTCCTCGTGATCTTCGCGCCCGCCGGGGCGGGGGTGCGGGACGTTCTCCTGGTCGCGGTGCTGGGCCCGGTCCTCGGGGTGGGCAGCGCCACGGCAGTGGCCCTGGTCTCCCGCGCGCTGATGACGGCCGGTGATCTGCTCAGTGCCGCCCTGGCCGCCGCATCCACCCGGGCGCCGCGCCCGGCCGACGGGAAACCCGGCGAGGGCGAGGCTACGCCGGCCCGTTAGGTAGTTCTCCTGTTACGTTCCCGCGGGCATTCCCTGCCGGCGAAGCCATACGGGATATTAGTTCAATAGCCGAACTAATATCGCGTGCCCCCTGGGAGGATCAGAAAGTATCGTCCACACTGGGCTATCGATGGCTATATTCTCCACAATCGTGGGTTTTAGGGTAACGGCGGGGCGCGCGGCGCGGGTCAACCAGCAGGCACCGGACGGGCTGGACGCTGCCCGGCGGGGCCGATCCTCAGGGTGGGCCGGCCACCGGCTGGGTGTCGGCCTGCTGACCGTGCTCGCCGCGGCAGGGTACTCGGCCTACGCGCTGATCCGGTTCCGCACCTTCAAGACCAACTCCTACGACCTGGTCATCTTCGACCAGGCGGTCCGGTCCTACGCGCACCTGCGGCCCGGAATCTCGATCATTAAAGGGCTGCACAACGGGTTCGGGCCTGACTTCTCGGTGCTCGGTGACCACTGGTCGCCGATCCTCGCCGTCCTGGCCCCGCTGTACTGGGTGAGCAACAGCCCGGTCAATCTCCTGATCGCGCAGGCGGTGCTGTTCGCGCTCGCGATCCCGCCGGTGTGGCTGTTCACCCGCCGCGCGTTCGGCGGCGGCCCCCAGGCGACGGCCGCGGCGTACCTCGTCTCCGCGGCGTACGCGCTGAGCTGGCCGATCGCCGCCGCCGTGGCGTTCGATTTCCATGAGGTCGCGTTCGCCCCGGTGCTGATCGCCGTGGCCCTGGAGCGGCTGCAGGCCGGGCGGCTGCGCACCGCCCTGGTCGCGCTGGCAGCGCTGCTCCTGGTCAAGGAGGACATGGGTTTCCTGGTCGCCGGGATCGGGGTCTACCTGGCCGCCGCGCGCCCGCGGACCATCGGCCGGCCGCTGCTGACCGGGCTGATCCTGATCGCGGTGGGGCTGGCCGACAGCGTGCTGGCCACGTACGTCCTGATCCCCGCGTTCGGCGGCCGCTCTGACTACTACTGGGCGTACGGGGCGCTGGGGAACAACGTCCCGCAGGTCATCGGGCACATCCTCACGCATCCGGCCAGTTCCCTGCGGGTGCTGATCACCCCGCGGGTGAAGCTCGACACCATGCTGTGGCTGCTGGTCCCGTTCTGCTTCCTCCCCCTCCTCTCCCCCCTCACGCTCGCCGCGGTCCCGCTGCTGCTCGAGCGGATGCTGAACAGCAAGTTCCCCAACTGGTGGGGGACCTCGTTCCACTACAACGCCTACCTCGTGATCATCCTGGTCTTCGCCGCCGTGGATGGTGCCGCCCGGCTCGGCCGGTGGTCGGCGCAGGTCCGTGACTACGTCGCCAGCCGCCGGAGCCGGCCCGGTCCGGGGCCGCCGTCCCGGACCCCGTCCCGGACCCCGGCCCCGGCCCCGGCCCCGGCCCCGGACCCGGACCGGACCCTGTGCCCATCCCGGATCCCGGCCCGGTCCCGGACCCCGCCCCGGTCCCGGACCCCGTCCCCGTCCCCGGCCCGGTCCCTGAGCCCGGCCCCGGGCGCCGGCTGGCCGGGATGGTCACCCTGGCCTGCTCGGTCGCGATGATCGTCGTGGCCGTGGGCCTGATCCCCCGGTTCGCGTTCGGCGCCGCCCTGCACCCGTCCTTCTACCACCGGCCCCGCATGTACGCGGCCGACGCGGCCGACGCCGCAGTGCCCAGCGGGGTGACTGTCGAGGCGGTCGGCTCCCTCGGCCCGCAGCTGTCCGGGCGCGACACGGTCCTGCTGTGGGACGGCGACGGGGAGACACCGCGATTCGCCCCGTGGGTGGTCGCCGACGTGAGGCGGCGGGAGTTCACCTTCCCCTCCGTGCAGGCCCAGCGGCGCCGGCTGGCGCTCCTGGAGAGCCGCGGCTACCAGGTGACCTTCCAGCGCAAGGGCTACGTCGTGCTGCACGCGCCGGGGGTGACCCCGTGATCGCCGCCGCCAGGACCACGCTGGCCGACTCCGCCCGCCGGGCGGGCCGCGGCCTGGTCACCAGCCCGGCAGGGCCGGGCGACCCGGCCGGGCTCGCGCTCACCCGGCTGACGGTCCTGCCCGTGCTGCTGGTGATGGCCTGGCTGCTGGCCGGGCTGCCGCTGCTGCTCCTGGGCGCCTTCACCCCGGTGCTCATGCTCCTGCTCGCGACGCCGCTGGCGGTGCTGCTCGCGGCGGCGGGGCTGCGCTGGATTCCCGGCCTGCGGCCCGAGCCGGGGGCCGGGCACCCCGATCCCGCAGCGCAGGCCGGTCCCAGCGGGCAGCCCGGTACCACGGCGGCGCCCGCGGGCACTTCCTGGTGGGCCGTGGCCGCCGTGCTCGCGATCGCCGTCGCGTTCGGGATAGACCAGCTGATCTACCACGCCCAGCAGCTCATCGTCATGCGTGACCCGGCGGCGTATATCCAGTTCGCTAACTGGATCGCCGGGCACGGCTCGCTGCCGATCCCGCAGGACCGCGCGGCGTTCGGCGGCACCCATCATCTGCTCACCTTCGACAGCTTCGCCTCCTTCCAGGTCGGGGGCGTGGTGGTCCCGCAGTTCATGGCGGGGCTGCCCCTGCTCCTGGCCGGCGGGTTCTGGATCGGCGGGGCCTCAGCCGCCACCGCGATGGCGCCGCTGCTGGGGACCCTGGCCGTGCTGACGTTCGCGGGCCTGGCGGCCCGGCTCATCGGGCCGCGCTGGGCACCCCTGGCGGCGCTGGTCCTGGCGATCACGCTGCCGATGCAGTTCACGAGCCGGTCGACCTACAGTGAGCCGACCGCCGCGATCCTCTTCCTCGGCGGATTGTGCCTGGTCATCGACTCATTGCGGACGGACGGCCGGGCCGCCAGGATCACTGCCGCGCTCGGCGGGCTGGCGCTGGGCCTGACCCTGCTGGTCCGGATCGACGGGGCCAGCGACATTCTCCCGGTGATCCCCTACGCCGGGCTGCTGCTCATCAGCCGCCGGCCGCAGGCTGTGCCGCTGCTCGGCGGCCTGGTGGTAGGCGGGCTCTACGGCGCGGTGGACGGCCTCATTCTTTCCCGGCCGTACCTGGCCAGCATCAGGACCTCGCTGATACCGCTCGCCCTGCTGGCCGTGGTGGTGGTGCTCGCCACCGGGGTGGCGGTGGTGCTGCTGCGCCGCCGCGGGCTGCCCGCCGTCCGGGGGAACTTCCTGCCCAACGCGGTGACGGTGCTGGCGTTCGCGATCACGATCGGCTTCGCCCTGCGCCCCTACGTCCAGACCGTGCACGCGGCGCTGAACGCGCCCACGCAGTCCGCCATGATCATCTGGGAGCGGGCCGATCACCTGCCCATCCAGCCCACCCGGCTCTTCTACGAGATCAGCCTCCGCTGGGTGTTCTGGTATGTCGGCGTGCCCGCCGTGGTCCTCGGCACGGCCGGCGCCGCGCTGCTCGCGCGGCGCTGCCTGCGCGGCCGGGCGCCGCTGTGGACGCTGCCGCTGATCACGTTCGCCTGGACCATCGTGATCACCCTGTACCGGCCGGCGATCGTGCCCGACCAGCCCTGGGCGAGCCGCCGCCTGGTGCCCGCGGTGCTGCCCGGCTTCATCCTGCTGGCCGTGTGGGCGGTGCGGTGGCTCGGCGGCTGGCTGCGCGAGCAGGGCTACGGCCGGGGCGGCCGGGCCGGCGCCACGGCCTTGTGCGTGGCCGCGCTGATCGCGCCGGCCGCGCAGACCACGCTCGGCCTCGGGGTCAGGGACGGCGGCCCGCTGGGCCTCCGGCCAGCCGTGTCCGGGCTGGCCTTCACCTCCACCTACCGCGGGGAGGTCCAGGCGGTTGACGGCCTGTGCGCGGCCATCCCGCGTGACGCCGCCGTCGTGATCGTCAACCGCGCGATCGCCGACAACTTCACCCAGCTGATCCGGGGGATGTGCCATGTCCCGACCGCGCGGATCCACGACCCGGGCGCCGGGGCCGTCGCCGAGGTCATCCGCGGCATCCGCCGGGCCGGCCACCACCAGCCCGTCCTCCTCGCCGCCCGGAGCAGGGAACTGCGGCCTTATGGCGCCGCCCCCCGGCGGGTCATGTCCCTGCACACCAGGCAGGACCCTCACACGCTGATCACCCCGCCCCGGGCGACCTGGAAACTCATCATCAACATCTGGATGTCGGAGCCCCCGCGATGAAAATGCTGACCGACGACCCCGCGCCTGCCGCGCCCGCCACGACGCCAGGCGCCTCCCCCGAGCCGGAGGCGGCCGACCGCAACCCGTACGTCACCATCGTGCTGCCCTGCCACAACGAGGAGGGTCACGTCGTCACCGAGGTGACCCGGATCTGCGCGGCCATGGACGCCAGCGAGTACGACTATGAACTCGTCGCCTACGACGACGCGTCCACCGACGAGACGCTGGCCCGGCTGCAGGAGGCCGCGCCGCAGTTCCCGCACCTGAGAATCGTGCACTTCCGCCGCAACGGGGGTTCCGGAACGGTCCGCCGCATCGGCACCCAGGATGCCCGCGGCCAGATCGTGGTCTGGACCGATGCCGACATGACCTACCCGAACGAGCGGATCCCGGAACTGGTCCAGATGCTGGAGAAGGACCCGGACCTGGATCAGGTCGTCGGCGCGCGGACCAGTGAGGAGGGCACCCACAAGCTGCTGCGGGTGCCCGCGAAGTGGTTCATCCGCAAGGTCGCGGAGCGGCTGACCAACTGCGAGATCCCCGACCTGAACTCCGGCCTGCGGGCCTTCCGGCGCGAGGTCGCGCTGCCGTACCTGCGGCTGCTGCCGCCCGGGTTCTCGTGCGTCACCACGATCACGATCGCGTTCTTGTCCAACCAGCACGACGTGCGCTACGTGCCGATCGGGTACGCCAAGCGGGCGGGCACGTCCAAGTTTCACTTCGTCCGGGACGCCTACCGCTACATCCTGCAGGTGCTGCGGATGGTGATGTACTTCAACCCGCTCAAGGTGCTGATGCCGATCGCCCTCGCCCTGCTCGGGCTGGGCGTGGCCAAGGGCATCTACGACATGGTGGTGCACCCGGTGCACATTGCCGCCGACACGATCCTGATCTTCGTCAGCGGCCTGATCATCGCCACGCTCGCGCTGCTCGCCGACCTGATCGTCCGCTCGCGCAGTGACGTCTGAGCAGCCACCGCCACGTTAGGCGCCGCCACGTTAGGCGTCCCCGCATCCGGGTACCGGGTCCGCGGCTGACGCGCATCCGGCGGGGACAGCCCCGCCGGGCCGCCAGCCAGGACAGCGGAGGAGCCATGACCTCAATGAGGAGGCGGCCAGGCTGGCGCCGCCCGGGCCCGCGGAGGGCAGGCGCACTGCTCGGGGCAGCCGCCCTGCTGGCCGGGGCGGCATCGCTGGGCGGAACCGTAGTGCTGCCGGCCGCCGAGGCCGCCAGCACGGCTGCGGTGACGGCGCCGCCCTACAGCTGCGCCCCCAACGGGCCCGTGGGAAACCAGACCGTGTACGGGACGTTCGGTGACGCCAGCGTGCTCGGCTGGACCGCGAATCATCAGGCGGTCCCGGCTTGCCTGGGCGGGAGTTTCTTCGTGATCAGCGGCGGCCAGCCCAGCATCGGCCTCACCACGCCGGTGACCGGCACGACCTACGGCTACGGCATCTACGACGACAGCCCGACCACCTGGGCGAACGCGGACGGGTACCTGCCCGCCCTGGTGACCACGTTCCACCGGGACGGCGCCCGCATCTCGATCACGAACTTCGGCGACAAGGTCACCATCGGCGGCCACGCCTATGTCGCCATCTACAGCCGGGTCCAGGTCAGCAACCCGACGGGGCAGGCGCTCAGCATCGACCCGCAGGCATCCCCCGGGCTGGTCCCGCTCAACTCGGCCGGCAACTCAGTCCCCGCGCACGGCACCGTGAACCACGACTACGCGGTGGCGGCCGACCGCTTTGGTGGCAGCTACCCGTGGCCGTCGGCCTCAGCCCTGGCCGGCGCGGGCGGCTTCGACCAGCACTTCGCGCACATGCGGGCCTACTGGAACCAGCAGCTGGCCGGTATCGCCCAGATCGTCAGCCTGCCCGACGCGAGCCTGGCCGACGCGTACCGCACCGGGTTCATCTACACGCAGATCATCAGGTCAGGTAACCAGCTCCGGACCGGCGCCAACGGGTATGACACCGAGTTCAGCCACGACGTCATCGGGATCCTGGCCAACCTGTTCACCCAGGGGTACACCAGCGGGGCGCACGCGCTGCTGGACCGGGCCCGGTACGTGATCGGCACCCAGACCCAGTACGACGACGGGGTGTGGACCTACCCCTGGGTGTGGGCGCTCTACCTGCTGAAGACCGGTGACCTGGCGTTCGTGAAGGCGAACTTCGCCACCGAGGGACCGGCGGGCAAGACCGAGCCGAGCATCTCCGACACCGCGCACCTGATCGCGGCGGACCGGACCGGGCCCGGCGGGATCATGGAGAAGACCAACGACATCGACGCCAACGGTTACTGGACCATTGACAACTACACCGCGCTCACCGGCCTGGCCACGTACGAGTGGCTGGCCAAGAAGGTCGGCAACACGGCCGAGGCGACGTGGGCGGCGGCGCAGTACGCCAGCCTGCTCACGGCGGTGAACAAGACGCTGGACGCGACGATCGCAGCGAACCACCTGAACTACCTGCCGTGCTCGATGATCGAGCCCAACACGGCCAACCGCTGCGCCAACGCCGAGGACGCCAACTGGGCCGCGCCCTTCCTGTTCGGCCGGTGGGCCTGGGACGGGTACCTGTTCGGCGCGCCCATCAGCGGCCCGGGTGCCAGCCTCATCGACGCCACCTACGACTACGGCTTCGGCCGGCTGGCAGGCAAGCTGCCGCCCGGCACGTTCGGCGGCTACCCCACGCAGTACTACAGCACCGCCTACAACGCGGGCTACGGCGAATGGGGCCTGGCCAGCGCGAGCCACCGGGATCAGGGCATCCTCAGCTACCAGTTCATGGTGTCGAACGGGCAGAGCGGCCCGTACTCGTGGTGGGAGAGCCAGCAGTTCCCGAACCCGGGCTCACCGTGGACCGGGACCCACCCGGAGGCGGGCAACGGCTCCTCCCCGCACGCCTGGGGCATGGCCAACGCCAATATGACGCTGCTCGACTCGCTGGCCGCGCAGCGGGCCGACGGTGACCTGGTCGTCGGCCGTGGCGTGCCGGATTCCTGGCTCAGCGGGGGGCAGCCCATCCAGCTGGCCAACTTCCCGACCACGGCCGGCCATCACCTGGGACTGACCATCCAGGGGCACGGGTCGTCGGTGAGGCTGACCCTGAACGGGACGGCCCCGGGGCCGGTGCTGTTCCAGCTGCCCGCGTTCCCCGGCAACATCGCGTCCGCCAGCGCGGGCTCGGTGAACCAGCAGACCGGCACCGTCACGCTGGCGCCTGCCGTGCACTCGGTGACGGTCCAGCTGAAACACCCGGCCAGCTGAAACACCCGGCCAGCTGAAACACCCGGCCAGCTGACGCACCGCCAGCTGATGCCGGCCGGATGGAGGTCCCGCCGCGGTGGCCCGGGGTTCCGGGCGCCGCGTGCGGGGCCTCCCCTATTTGGCCGGCCAAAGCCGCGTGTTACTGCGTTCACAAACGAATCCCGCCTCTCCCACCAGCCTCCCGCGTCACCGGACAGCGCACGTAAGACCAGCAAGCGCAGGCGCCTCCCGGCACTTGACGTGGTCACCCCGCGCACCCCAATATGGCCGTCTAAAGGTCGCGACGCGCGCCTCCTGGCCGCGGGTCGCGAGCGCACCGCCACCGAGCAGGAGCTGCGTTGCCATCCAGGCCCGCCCGAGCCGCCCGTGCGGCGCTGCGGATCGTGCCGCCCATCGGGCACGATCCGGTGCCGCGCGGGCCAGCCGCGGGGGCCAGCCCGGCCGCCGCCGCGGGCGGCGCTGGCGAGGCCACCGCATTCCGGCAGCTCGCAGCGGACCTGCGGCAGGCCGTCGCGGCCGGGCGCTACCCGCGGGGACAGCGGCTGCCGACCGAGGCCGAGCTGGTCACCTCCACCGGGCTGAGCCGCCAGACGGTGCGCCGCGCCTTCCAGGACCTGGTCTCCGAGGGTGTCATCTACCGGGTCCGCGGCCGGGGCACGTTCGCGGTCCCCGGTGAGGGCAAGTACCTGCGCTCGTTCGGCAGCATCGACGACCTGATGGCCCTGTCGCTGGACACCGAGCTCCGCGTGGTCGAGCCGCTGCACGTGCTGGCCAGCGTGGCCGTGGCGGGCACGCTGCGGGTGCCTGAGGACAGCGTGATGGCCATGTCCTTCCTGCGGCTCCACGACGGGGTCCCGTTCTGCCACACGCGGGTCCACGTGCCGCTGGAGATCGGGCGCAAACTGCGGCAGCTTCCCGAGGTGGGGACGCTCACCGAACCGGGCGACCGGGCCCGCTTCACCGTGATCAGCCTGGTGGACCGGGTCAGCGACCGGCAGATTCACAACGCGGTGCAGAACGTGACCGCGGTGGCCGCCGACCCGGACACCGCCCTGCGGCTGGGCTGCCCCGCGGGCGTCCCGGTGCTCCGCATCGAAAGGCTCTACAGCGACCGGGACCTGGTGCCGCTGGAACTGGCCGTCAACCACTTCCACCCGGACCGCTACTCCTACCGGCTCCAGATGCGGGGCCGCGTCGATCACTCCGGGACAGACGGGACCGCACGGTGAGCGGCCGCCCGGCCGCGCCGGGGGCCCCCGCGGGCCAGCCGCCGCTGCGCACGTTGTCCGGCTAACCCGTCATGACGTGTGTTTCTTTAAGATTCACGGCGTAATTCCCGACTCCCGCACGCATACTGCTCGGTGAACGGGACTAGGGGTGTGGGAGATCGCGATGAGCGGGACCGGCGCAGGCCGCCAGTGGATCCGGCCCCTGCGCGGCACCGGCAGCCCGTCCGACCGTGCCCTGCACCGGCTGGTGGGCTGGTACGCGGTCGGGTTCCGGCTGTGGATCGCGGTCGCCGTGGTGGTGGCCGCCCCGCTGGCGGCGACCGCGGCCACCTCCGGGGCGTGGCTCGCGGCGGCGCTGGTGACGCTGTCCGCGTGGTCGGTGTTCTTCGCCGTCCGGGTCGGCCGCCACGGCGTCACCGGCCCGCTTGTGCTCGCGGACGCCGCGGTCATCGTGGCCCTGATCGCCGTGCACCACCTGGTGGTGCCGGCCTCGCTGATCTCGGCGGGCACCACCTGGATGCTGCCCCTGGCCAGTACCGCGATCTACATCTCCCAGCTCGCCGTCCCGCCTCCGGCGGGCCTGCCCGTGGCCGCGGTGGTGATCGCCGCCTACGTGAGCACCGTGGCGCATCCCGCGGGCGCCGCGTACCTGGTCTTCCAGGCCCTGGCCACGGCCGCCCTGATGGTCCTGGTCCGGCGGGGCGGCCGGAATGCCGGCGCCGCCATCAGCCGCCAGCTCCGGCTGGAGCAGGACCTGAAGGTCGAGGCGGCCCGGCGGGCGGACCAGCGCGAGCAGGACCGCCGGCTGCATGACACCATCCTGTCCACGCTGACCATGGTCGCCTCGGGTGCGCTGGACATGTCCTCGCCGGTGCTCGCCGCGCAGGCCTCCCGCGATCTGCAGGTCCTGCATAGCTGGCCCACGCTCCCCGGGTCAGGCCCCCCGGGTGCGGTGGCCCTGCCGGACCGTCTCGCCGCGGTGGCCGCCGGAGCTGCCCCGCTGCGGGTGTCCACGTCCTTCTTTTCCGCAACGAAAACCGTGCCCGCCACGGCCGCCGGCCGGATCGCGGACTGCGCGGCCGAGGCGCTCCGCAACGTGGCCCGGCATGCCGGGACGGGCACGGCCGAGCTCCGGGTCCGCGACAGGGACGGCCAGGTCGTGGTGGAGATCATCGACCAGGGGCGCGGGTTCGACGCCCGGTCCGTGCCCCGGTCGCGGCGCGGGATCTCCGAGTCCATCCACGGCCGGATGGCGGAGATCGGCGGCACGGCGGAGATCTCCGGTGCCCCCGGTGAGGGCACCACGGTGACTTTGCGGTGGCCCGGCCAGGGCACCGCGTGTCGCGGCGCGGGGTCCGCGATGAGCGCGCAGACGGTGCCCGGTCCCCGGCCGTCGGCGGTGCTCGCGGCCCGGTACGCCCGTGCGCTCGACATCGCGGTGGTCGTCGCGGCGGCCGGATGGCAGCTGGCCGGGGCGGGCCCACTGCTCCTGGCCCACCTGGGCAGTTACCCATCCGGTCAGTTCCAGGTCGCGGCGTGGTGCGCGATGGCGCTGATCATCGCGGCGGGCTCGGTCCTGCTGCTGCGCGGCTCCAGCCGCCGCGGGACCGGCTGGGCCCTGGCCGGCGCGGCCCTGGTGATCAGCACGGCGTCCGCCGCGGCCTGCCCGCCGGCCCAGATGCTCGAAACCAACTGGTCCTGGGGCGTGGCGGGCTGGGTCGGGGTCCTGGTGCTGCTCCGGCGGCCGCTGGCCGAGCTGGGCGTGTTCCTCACGCTGGAGGCCCTGGCCATGTTCGCCGTGCTGGCCCGCGACGGCCTGCACCAGCCGAACGTGGCGGCGTTCATCACGGTCCTGGCCGGGTCGACCGGAATCCAGATCGCCATCTCCGTGGCCGCGCGGACACTGCATGTTCCGGCCCGGCAGGCGGCGGACGCCGCCATCAGGGAAGCCGAAGCCACGGCCCGGCAGGCGGTGGCCGACCGGATCCGCAGCGCCCGGCGGGCCCGCTGGCTGGAACTGCGGGCAACCGCCGAGCCGCTGCTGAGCGGCCTCGCGAACGGGACCGCCGACCCGGCGGATCGTGCGGTCCAGCGGGCCTGCGCGGTCGAGGCGGCGCGGCTGCGCCGGCTGTTCGCCGAGGAAGACGAGACGCCGGACCCGCTGGTCCACGAGCTGCACGCCTGCGCGGACGTCGCGCAGCGGCGCGGGGTGGCGGTGGACATCGAGACCGCCGCCCCATTTCCCGGGACCGGGGTGGCCACGGCAGAGCTTCCCGCGGTGCCGCCCGAGGGGCGCCGGGCCATCACGGACCTGGCCATCGCGGTCCTTGTCAGCGCAATCTCCCGGGTGCGCGTTACTGTTACCGGGACGGCCGATGGCATGATCGTCAGCCTGGTCTGCGACTCGCCCGCCCAGCCGGACCTGCCGGCCAGCCCGGCCGGGCTGGTGGTGGACAGTCAGCGGGACCAGCAGAGCCTGTGGGTGGAGGCGCGTTGGAGTACCACGTGAGGGTCGCGATCGTGGACGATCACCCGGTCGTGGTCGAGGGGGTGATGTCCTGGATCAGGGCGGATCCGGATCAGCGGATCACCGTGACCCAGGTCGTCGCCGACATCACCGGGCTGGACGGGCCGCACACCGCGGATGTCCTCGTCCTCGACCTCGAGCTCGGCGGGCGCATGATCGCGGACGAGGTGGCCCGGCTCGCGGCCAGCGGTTACCGGATCGTCGCCTTCTCCGCGCACGTCGATCCGGCCCTCATCCTGGATGTGCTGGACGCCGGCGCCCACGCCTACGTGTCCAAGGACGAGGGCCGTGACCATCTTCTCGAGGCTGTGCTGGCGGCGGCGGCGGACCGGCCCTGCGTGACCCGGTCCCAGGCCAAGGCGATCCTCGCCGATCCCCGCCCGGGCCGGCCCGCCCTGTCCGGCAAGGAGCGGCAGGCCCTGCTGCTGTGGTTCCAGGGGATGTCGAAGGCCTCGGTGGCGCGCCGGATGTCCATCTCCGAGCACACCGTCCGCCAGTACATCGACCGGGCCCGGGTGAAATACGCGACGCTCGGCCGGCCGGCGCACACCAAGGACGCGCTGCTGGCCCGGGCCATCGAGGACGGCCTCATCCAGCCGGGCGAGGTGGCGACGTACACCACCTTCGCCAGCCGTCCCCGTCCCGCCCTGTCCTGAGGGCTGGCCTCGCCCGGCGGGGACTCTGCCGGCCGCCGGGGGCGCTCAGCCCGCCTCGGCCGCGCTGGCCGGCTGGGGCGGCAGCGGGGGCATGCTGCCCGGGGCCGCCGGGGCCAGGAACTTCGCCACGTCGAGCCCCGAGCCCACCATCTGCTTCAGCATGAAGTCGTGGTTGAGGTCGAGGATGGCCCGGGTCTCGGCGGCGATGACCGCGTTCCGGCTCAGGCTCAGCTCGTTGTCCTGCTGCTGCTCCCCCGACAGCGACCAGTTGGTGGAGCCCTTCACCGTGTACACGCCGTCCACGATCACGATCTTCAGGTGGGAGATGGCGTTGTGCACGGAGCTGGTGCCGATGGCGATGCTGTTACCGAACGCGTCGTTGTTCCACTTGGCGAGGATCGCCTTCTCGTGCTCCCCTGAAGCCTGGCTCCGGTCCAGGCTCATCTGCACGTAGACGCTCTCGTCGGCCAGCTTGCCCTGGATGATCGAGTTCAGCTCGTCGTCGTCGTAGCCGAACATGTTGACCACGATGGAGTGCTGGGCCGTCCCGAGCAGGGCGACCAGCAGCCCGTGAACGTTGTCGCGCGGGGCGAAGAACGTCCTTTGATCGTCCGGGTAGCCGTCCAGAAACCGGCCCTCGGCCTTGTAGGTTCCGAGGTCGTCCCACACAAACGGCGCATCGGCCATTGCCAGCCCCCCTGAATTGTTCTACAGGGGGCAAAATATCCCGTTCGCGGGCCCGCTGGCTATGGCCGGGGCGGCTGAGGTGAATCAGCCGCGCGCGTAGTTGCTGGCCCCGTACCAGTTGACGACCACGACGGGCTCGTCCCCGACCACCCAGGCGTCATGCCCCTGGGGCAGCGCGGTGACGTCTCCCGGCCGGGCGTCGAACTCCACGCCGTCGGACATCACGATGTGCAGCGTGCCCTGGAGGTGGTACTGGAAATGCGGCGCCTCGCACAGCTCGGTGCCGGCCAGCGGCTTGACGTCCTGCGACCAGCGCCAGCCCGGCTGCAGGGTGAGCCGGCCGACCTCCCCGCCGCCGATCTGGAGCAGCTGCAGGGCCCCGTGGCCGAACGTGCGGGTCTCGTCGGGGGCCTCGAAGCTCTTCTGTTCCGCTTTTCCGGTCATGGCACTCACGTCTCCTTTCCCGTAGGCTCGCGGCTTTCTTCCCGCCGGGCCTTTTCCGCCGAGCCTGGCCGGCCCGGGTTGCAACGGCTTTGCAACCACGGGCTTGCGGCCGCTGAGCTGGCGGTAGGCGCCGCATCAGGGTTGGATACGGGCATGAGGTCGCTCGCCGTGCGGGTGCTGGGCGATTTCGGCGTGGACGGGATCGAGCCGCAGTCGCTGGGCAGCCGGAAGGCACGCCTGGCGCTGCACCTGCTGGCCCTGGCCGGGGGGCAGGTCGTGACCTCCGCCGCGCTCGAGGACGCCCTGTGGGGTGACACGCCGCCCTCGAAGCCCGACGATCAGCTCGCCGTGCTGGTCAGCCGCCTCCGGTCGGTGCTGGGCCGGGACCGGATCGAGCATCGCGACCACGGATACGTGCTGCGCTGCGACTGGCTGGACGCCGCGGAACTGGCCGGGCTGACCGAGGAGATCAGCCGGCGGCGCCGCACGGGCCACATGATGGGGGCGGCCGCCGCCGCCCGCGTCGCGCTCTCGCTGATCCGCGGCGACGGCCCGGCGCCGCTGCCGGGCGAGTGGGCCCAGCTCAGGCGGGCCGACCTGGAACGCCTGATCCGCCGGGCCCGCCAGGTCGCGGCGGCCGCGCTGCTGGACGCCGGGGACTGGATGGCGGCCGCTGAGGCCGCCGAGACCGCGCTCGACTATGACCCCTACGACGAGGCCGCCCTCCGGGTGCTGCTGCGCGCCCAGGTGATGGGCGGCCGGGTGGCTGCGGCGCTGGCCGCCTACGCCAGCACCCGGGAGCGTCTCGCCGATGAGCTGGGGACCGGCCCGTCACCGGAAACCGAGGCGCTGCAGCTGGCTATCCTGCGCGGCGAGCTGGCCCCGCCCGGGCCTGCCCCGGTCCCGGCCTCCCCGGGCCTGGTCGGCCGGGATGACGAGCTGGGCTACCTGGACGCCGTCGCGCTGCGCGCCCGCGGCGGCAGCGTCGAGGTGGTGGTCATCGAGGGGGAGGGCGGCATCGGCAAGACCACCCTGCTGCGCAGCTGGGCGGACCGGCGGGCGGCGGCCGGTGACACGGTGCTGATGGCCGCGTGCGGGCCGCTCGACCGGGCCCTGCCGCTGGACTCCGTGCTCACCGGCCTGGCCGGGCTGCTGCGCCGGCTCGGGCCCGAGGCGGCCGCGGACCTGCTCGGCGGCGATGAGCCCCTCCTCGGGCCCCTCCTCGGCGCCGGCGCGGGCCGACCCGGCGCGGCCCGCGCTGGCGGACAGCCTGCTCGGCCCCGCGGTCCTGTACGCCGCGCTGGTCCGGGTCCTCGGCCGGCTCTCCGCCCGGGGCCCGGTCGTGGTGGCGGTCGACGACGCGCACCTGGCCGGCCCCGCGCTCCGCGACTGGCTGCACTATGTACGGCGCGGCGGCGTGCCGCTGGCCGTGGTGGCGGCCGCCCGGCCCGGTGAGGGCGGGCCGCTGCCGGCCACCGGGGTGATCCACCTCGGCCTGCTCGGGCGGGACGCCGCCGCGGAGCTGGTGGGCCCGGCGCGGGCCGACGAGCTGTACGAGCGATCCAGGGGGCACCCGCTGTTCCTCACCGAGCTCGCGCAGCAGGCACCAGGCGGCCCGCTGCCGGCCTCGCTCGTGGAGTCGGTGTCGGCCCGCTGTGACGAGCTGGGCCCGGCCGGGGTGCTGCTGCGGACCGCGGCGGTCATCGGCCCGGAGCTGGACGTGGACCTGCTGGCGGCGGTGCTGGGCCGCGGTGTGGTGGACCTGCTGGACGACGCTGAGCGGGCCGTGGCCGGGCGGTTCCTGGCCGACGACCACGGGACGCTCCGATTCCGGCACGAGCTGCTGCGGGAGGCGCTGGCGGCCAGCGCGACAGCCGGGCGGGCCGCGCTGCTGCACCGGCAGGCTGGCCGGGTGCTGGCCCGGCGCCCGGACAGCGATCCGGTGACGGTGGCCCAGCACGCCCGGCTGGGCGGCGACCTGATGCTGGCCTCGCGCGCGCTGCGGGACGCGTCCGCGCGGGCCGGGGAGCGGTTCGACCACGCGGGGGCCGAGGCCCTGCTGGATGATGCGCTGCTGCTGCACCCCGATCAGGACGGGTGGCTGGCGCGGGCCCGGGTCCGCACCCGCCGCGGCCGCTACCCCGAGGCCCTGGAGGATGTCCAGCGCGCCGGGGCGGCGGGGCCGGCCGCGCTGGAGGCGGGCGCGTGGGCGTCCTACTTCGGCCGCCGGTTCGCGCAGGCCGCCCAGTTCGCCGAGGACGGGGCGCTGGCCGCGGTGGATCCGCCGACCAGGGCCCGGTGCCTGGCGGTGGGGGGCCGCACCCGCCACGCCCTGGGTGACCTGGGCCGGGCCGAGCGGCTGCTGGGTGAGGCGTTCTCGCTGGCCGAGGGCGCCGACCGGGTGACCGCGGCCGCATGGCTGGGGGTGCTGCGGTCGCATCAGAGCCGGCCCGCCGAGGCCCTGCCGCTGCTGCGTCCCGCCGCCCGCGGGCACGTGGGGGTGGAGCACACGTCGGCCACCTTGCACGCGCTCCTGTTCACCGGGCACGCGCACGCGCTCGCGGGGCGCCCGGCCCTGGCCCTGGCCGCGTTCGCGCGCTACACCGACGAAGTGGACCGGCGGCAGGTGCCGCGCTTCGCGGGCCGCGCGGTGAACTTCAGCGGCTGGGTGCTGCGCAGCCTGGGCGCGGCCGGGGAGGCCGCCGACCGGCACGCCGCGGCGCTGGAGATCGGGCAGAGCCGGGGCACGGCCGAGCTGACCATCGCCGCCCTGGAGGACCTGGCCGAGCAGTGCCTGGACCAGGGAGACCCGGATGGCGCACAGGCCCGGCTGGCCGAGGCCGCCCGGCTGCTGCAGGGTGACCTGGTCTTCGGCTGGCGGCTGGGCCTGAAGCACCAGCTGATCACGGGACGCCTGGCCCTGCTGCGCGGCGACCCGGGGCAGGCGGCGGCCGTGGGGAGCGAACTGGAGGCACGTGCGGCCGCCCTCGGCGTGCCCCGCTACATCAGCGTCGCCCGCCTGCTCCGGCACCGGGCGGAGCGGGCCCTGGGCCAGCCGGTGGACCTGGACCGCGTCCAGGCCGACCTGGACCTGCTGGACGATTCGGTGGCGCTGGAAGCGTGGTGGTGGACTGGCGAGGTGGCGGCCGACTTCGCCAGCCCCGCCTGGCTGGACCGGGCCGCGGATCGCGCCGCCCGGCTGGCCCGCCAGGCCGAGGGGTACGCGGACGGGTTGCGCCGGCACGCCGACCAGCGGCTGCGGGCCTGGCGGCCCCTGGCCAGCTGAGGCCGGCCCGGGCCGGGTCAGCAGCCCGGCTCAGCAGGCCGTGAGGACCAGCATGGAGACGATCAGCGGCGCCGAGCCGGCCACCGCACGCTCGGCGGCGCGCCGCGCGGCGGCCTGGCGCGCCGGGTCCAGCGAGCGGAGGAACGGGGCGATCTGGGCCAGGCCCAGCCGCCACGACGCCAGCTGCCCGGGGGCGTCCACGCCGGTCCGCACGGTGATGGTGGCGACCTTCACCTCGGTGAATCCCGCGGCGGCCGCCTGGTCACCGAGCCGGGCCGGATCCGCCGCGGCCGGCCCGCCCTCACGCTTCATCGCCTCGTACCACGCGGGAGGCTGGTAGCCGAACGGGCGGAGCGCCTCGTCCACGGCCAGCTTGGCCGGGTGGCTCCAGCCGGGGGCGAATACGCTCGCGGCCAGGGCGTGGCCGACGCGCCGGATCTCACCCAGCGCATCGCCGGGGCGGTCCAGATGGTTCAGGCAGAACGCGGCGACCACGAGATCGAAGGCCCGGTCGCGGAACGGCAGCGCGGTGGCGTCGGCCGCCACCGGATGCTGCGCCGGGCCGGCCAGGCTGAGCATGGCCACGGCCAGGTCGGCGGACACGACCCGGCCCGCGCCCGCGGCCAGCGCGGCCCGCCCGGCCACGCCGGTGCCCGCGCCCAGGTCGAGCACCCGGCGGCCGGCCACCGGGACTGGCGCGGCCAGGACCAGGGCCCGGGCCAGCGGCGCGTACACACGTTCCGGGCCGTCAGCCCATCCCCCGGCAGCCGTCTCGTAGGCGGCCCGCAGGCCCGCGGTCACCCCAGCAGGGGGGCGGCCTGCACCGCCTTCGCTTCCCACCAGGCAAGCTCCTCGTCATAGCCGCCGAGCGCCTTCTCCCAGCCGAACTGGACCAGGGCGCCCAGCAGGCACAGGGCCAGCTGGCGGTCCCACCAGGGGCCGGTGCCGATGCCGCACTCCTCCAGCGCCTCCCGGTAGACGGTGATCGACGCCTCCTTGGGCTGCGGCAGGCGGCGGCAGTTGATGGCCAGGTACCAGGCCAGGTCGCTGAGCGGCGCACCTACCCCGGACTGTTCCCAGTCCAGCACCACGGTCCGCCCCTCGCCGTCGGTGCCGAGGTTATCCAGCTTCCAGTTGCTGTGCACGAACGTGTGCGGGGTCGCGGCCAGCGCGTCGACCAGCGGGCCGGGGTCGTTGGCCAGCGGGGTCACCACGGCCGCTGCGGCGGGCGCGACCTGCGCCAGCAGCGGCCATCCCCGGGCGACCAGCTGCGGCACGAGATGCGCATCACCGGTGGCCGACTGCACGTACGCCTCCGCCTGCGCCATCCAGGGGGACAGCTCGAGATAGCGGTGCATCTCGGGGACCACGTCGAGCTCCGGGCCGCACGCCCAGAACGCGGCGTGCAGCGCGGCCATGTGGCGCAGGAAACGCAGATGCTGGGCCAGCGGGATGGGCTCGTCGGTGGCCGGCACCAGCCAGCGCGTCACATCGTGCATGAGCAGGACACAGGCCGGCGGCCAGGCCGGCCTCCCGCGCGGCCCCGGGCCGGGCGGCCGCTCCCCCAGGGCCACGCCCACGATTGGCTGGCTGAAGCACCCGGGCAGGCGGCCCAGGATGCCGCGCTCGCACAGCTCGAAGCTGACCCCCCGCAACGAGCCGGACGCCCGTGAGGTCCAGTCCGCGCTCAGATCGAGGTGCTTGACCACGTAGCCCCGGCCGCCGATGACGACCCGCTCCAGCCGGGCCCCGGACTTGCCCGGCACCCCGTCCAGGGCCGTCCGCTCGGTCACGCCCGCCAGCAGCTCGGCCACGCCGGCGTAGCGGCGGGGAGGGCCCCACGCCGGGTCGCCGTCGCGGCGGGGCGGGAGATCGGCCACGCCGCCGCGGGCCCGGTCCGGCCGGCCAGGCCCTGGATCAGGCATCGGCCGCTTCCATCTCGGCCAGCAGCGCCGCTGGCCAGCGGCCGCCGCAGAACACGGTGTCGGCGACGATCCGGTCGTCGCGCACCGTGAGCAGGTGCATGTGATGGGCCGCGTGCGGCACGCCGTTCTCGGTCCAGCTGAGCGTGTACTCGACGACCTCACTCGCCCCGCCGTCGACCGGGTAGCGGCGCAGCTCCTCAAAATGGGCCGGGTCGGCGAACCACCGGGCGTACTCGGCGCGGATCGCCTCCGGCCCGGCGGCGTGCAGCCGCCAGCCGGGCACGGTCGCGTCCAGCGTGGCCTCCGGGCCCCATGCGTCGCAGCCCGGTATCGCCGCGTTCTCGATCGCCTCCAGGAACGTCCCGATCACCGCTGTGCCTGCCATCGTCCCCTCCTCTGCTGACTGGTCAGCCCCATCGTGCGGGCGGCGGCTTGCAACCAGGTTGCAGCCCCGGCGCGGGCGTACTGCCCAGTCTTCCTTCCCCCCGCGGCCGGTTCCAGATCAGCCCGTCCCCGCCGGGGTGACGGTTGCGCAGCCCGGTGATCACGTGGCGGTGCGGGCGCTGTCCCAGGCCGCGCTGTCGGTGAAGTGGGTATCGAAACGGTCCTGCATCCCCAGCAGGATCTCCCTCGGCTCGGTGCCCGCGCGCCACCGCGCGACGTGACGGAAGTAGTCGAACCGCTCGACGCCGGGGGTGATGATGATCAGCGCCTGGGCGGCGGAGTCCCGGTGCGCGCCGAACGCGTGGGCGCGGCCGGGGGGAACAACCAGCAGGTCACCCGGCCCCGCGGCGACGATGTCGCTGCCGACCAGGACGTCGAGCCTGCCGTCCAGGATGAAGAACAGCTCGGACGACTTGTCGTGGCGGTGCGGCACCGCGCCGGCCGCCCCGCGGCCCAGCGCGATCCGGTGGCTGCTCAGGGCACCGTGCGTGGCGCCGCTGTCGGCGAGCAGGATGTGCCCGATCGATTCCAGGTGCTCGGCCTCGGCGGCGCGGACCAGCACGGGCTGGTACCGATCGGGGGCGCGTGACGACATCATGGGCTCCTTCCGGGTGGGAATGCCTCCCAGCCTTGCCCGGGCCCCATCATCTGTCCAACAGATGTATTTACTGATCACGATTGATAGAGTCGATTTATGGAACTCCGCCAGCTCGCGCACTTCGTCGCGGTCGCCGAGGAGCGGCATTTCACCCGGGCGGCGGCGCGGGTGCATGTGGTGCAGTCCAGCCTGAGCGCGTCCGTCGCGGCGCTCGAACGTGAACTGGGCGAGGTGCTTTTCCTCCGGGACAACCGCCGGGTCGCGCTGACCCCGGCCGGCCGCGCCCTGCTGCCCGCGGCCCGCCGGGCGCTCGCCGCGGCCGAGGAGGGCCGCGACGCCGTGGCCGGTGTCCGTGGGGTCCTGCATGGCCAGCTGCAGGTGGGCGCGATCCAGACCCTGGGCGTCGTGGACCTGACCGCGCTGCTGGCCAGGTTCCGGCGCGCTCATCCTGGCGTCACCGTCCGGCTGACCCACGGCGCGGCATCCGCCCTGGCAGGCGCGGCCGCCGACGCCGAACTCGACATCGCCTTCATCGACGGCCCGGTTGACACCGTCCGGCTCACCCGCACCGAGCTGGGCCGGGACCACCTGGTCCTCGCGGTCCCCCGGGGTGATCCACTCGCCGGGCGCGCTGCCATCCGGCTCGACGACCCCGCGCTCCGCGATCGCGACTTCGTCGAATACCGCGCCGACTCAGCCCTGCGGGCCCAGATCGATGCGGCGTGCTCGGCCGCCGGGCTCGCCCGGCGGGTCGCCTGCGAGGTAGAGAACATGCAGTACCTCGTCGAATCCGTGCACCACGGCCTGGGTGTCACCGTGATCCCGCCGATGGCCATCCAGGCCACGGGCGCGCAGGTTGCCGCGGTCCCGATCACGCCCCCGCTGCACCGCGATCTCAGCGCGGTCGTCGCGGCGGGCCACCCGCCCAGCGGGGCCGCGCGGGCGGTGCTGGGCCTGCTCGCAGCCGGCTGAGCGGCTGGCGGCCGCTGATGCGCTGACCTGGACGGGGCGCGCGAGGGTCTGGAGCACGACGCAGTAGCGCTCGGTCAGCCGGAGCAGTATCGCGAGCTGCTCGCCGCTGGCCTCCGTGTCGAGCTCGAAGCGCAGCCGGATGGCGGTGAATCCGACCGGGGCGTCCCTGGCCACGCCGAGCGTCCCGCGGAAGTCCAGGTCACCCTCGGCGTGCAGGGTCCCGCCGGCGATGGGGATCTCCAGCGACGTGGCCACCGCCCGCAGCGTCACCCCCGCGCACGCCACCAGCGCCTCCAGCAGCATGTCACCGGAGCACAGCAAGGACCCGTCGCCGCCGGTGGCCGGGTGCAGCCCGGCCACCGCCATGGCCCGGCCGGTATCCACCGAGCAGCTGATCCCCTCGTTCCCCAGCTCGCCACGGGCCCGCAGGGTGATCAGCGCCTGCTGCGGATCCTCGCGGTAGGCGTCCTTGAGCGGCTGCTGCACGGCGCGCAGTCCGGTGCTGTCCATGTGGGGCCTCCCTCTCCGGACCGGGAGCCGGGCCGGGCGCGGTGCTGGCTTGCGGTCAGCGGCGGTCGCTGGAGTACAGGTACGGGCCGCGGCCGGCGTGGTCGACGGGGGCGGCGCTGATCTCGCCGCGCAGCCAGCGGATCGCCGCCTGGAGACCCTCCCCGTACTGGGGCGGCGGGTAGCGGTCCGGGTCCACCGGCACACCGCCGGGGCGCCCCTGGAGCACGACCACGTTGGCCGCCGCGTCCTCAGAGTGCAGGTGAGACGTGCTGGGCAGGCCGACCGAGCGCCCGCAGAGGGGAGCCGCGGGGATGTCACCGAGGACCCAGTCGAGCAGGTCACGGACGCCGCGCAGCCAGGCGGCATTCATCCAGCCGGGCTCCCAGCGCCAGGGGTGGCGGGCGTCCGACACGGACATGGGCTCGGGCAGGTCACCATGCGCCAGCGCGGCCCGGGTCAGCTCCCGGACCTGGCGCATCTCGTCGTCGGTGCGCGCATAGTCGCCGCGGGCCCCGATGAAGCGGCCGCGGTTGTCGGCGTGGACGGGTACCTCGTCGGTACCGCCCGCGAGCCAGGACAAGACCGCGCGGGTCTCGCGGAACTGGTCGCGGAAATCGGACGGCACCCCAGGCGGGGCGGTGGACCCCTCGGGCTCGGCAGCGGCCTCGGCCAGGATCTCCTCCCGCGACGGCGGGCGGCCCGGGGCCAGGGACAGGGTGACCGGCGACGGCCGGGTCCCGGTCAGCGCCCACTGCCAGGCCAGGGCGGCGCGCCCGCGCGGGCCCATCTCGTGCAGGCTCTGCGCGAGGACCGCCTCCACGTGCGGGCGCGGCCGCACGATCGCGGGACTCAGCTGGTCGGGCAGGTACACGGTGCTCACGGTTCCACGGTACGGGTGGTCGCTGACAGCGTCATCCCGGTCCCGGTAAGCTGCGGGCGGGTCGTGACTGGCGCGCAGGGATGGGTAACCATCGGGGAGCGGCCCCGTCATCGGGACGCATGCCGGGCGCCTGGGCCTCTCCGTGAGCACACTGAAACCGCACTACAGCTGGCCGCACTGAATTTTTGCAGCACTGGCTGTTCGCAGCACTGGGGGTTCCATGTCGTCACCGAGCACTGAAACGGCCGCCTTCCGCAGCGCGCTGGACGTGGTCCGCGCCGTCGAGCCGGGAGTGGCCGACGCGATCGCCGCGGAACTGGCCAGCCAGCGCGCCTCGCTCAAGCTGATCGCCAGCGAGAACTACGCCTCGCCCGCGGTGCTGCTGGCCATGGGCAACTGGCTCAGTGACAAGTATGCCGAGGGCACCATCGGGCGGCGGTTTTACGCGGGCTGCGCTCAGGTGGACACGATCGAGACGATCGGGGCCGGCCATGCGCGGGAACTGTTCGGCGCGCCGCACGCCTACCTGCAGCCCCACTCGGGCATCGACGCGAACCTGGTCGCCTACTGGGCGATCCTGGCCAGCCGGGTCGAGGCCCCCGCGCTGGAGCGGGCGGGTGTCCGGCAGGTCAACGACCTGACCGAGGAGGACTGGTCGCGGCTGCGCCACGAGCTCGGCAACCAGCGGATGCTGGGCATGTCGCTGGACGCCGGCGGCCACCTGACGCACGGCTTCCGGCCGAACATCTCCGGCAAGATGTTCGAGCAGCGGTCCTATGGCACCGACCCGGCCACCGGCCTGATCGACTACGCCGTGGTCCGCGAGACCGCGCGGGAGTTCCGCCCGCTGGTGCTGGTGGCCGGCTATTCCGCCTACCCGCGGCGGGTCAACTTCGCGGCGCTGCGGGAGATCGCGGACGAGGTCGGCGCCACGTTCATGGTGGACATGGCGCACTTCGCCGGCCTGGTCGCGGGGAAGGTGTTCACCGGGGATTTCGACCCGGTTCCGCACGCCCACATCACCACCACGACCACCCACAAGTCGCTTCGCGGGCCGCGGGGCGGCATGGTGCTGTGCCAGCCCGAGCTGGCCGGGGCGGTGGACCGGGGCTGCCCGCTGGTGCTGGGCGGCCCGCTGCCGAACGTGATGGCGGCCAAGGCCGTCGCGCTGGCCGAGGCCCGTCAGCCCAGCTTCCGGGAGTACGCCCAGCGCATCGTGGCCAACGCCCAGGCCCTGTCGGACGGGCTGATCCGCCGCGGGACGCGGCTGGTCACCGGCGGCACCGACAACCACCTGGTGCTGATCGACGTCGGCGGCTACGGGCTGACCGGGCGGCAGGCCGAGCAGGCCCTGCTGGACGCGGGCATCGTGACCAACCGCAACGCGATCCCCCGTGACCCGAACGGGGCCTGGTACACCTCCGGGATCCGGATCGGCACCCCGGCGCTGACGACCCGTGGTCTGGGCCCCGCGGAGATGGACGTGATCGCCGGCCTGATCCACGAGGTACTGGGCCAGACCCGGCCGGGGACGACGTCCAGCGGCGCGCCGTCCAGGGCGGCCTGCGCAGCCGACCCCGCGCTGTCCGACCGGGTCGCCAAGCAGGCCGGCGAGCTGCTCGCCCAGTTCCCGCTCTACCCTTCGGTCGATCTGGGCTGAGCTGGCTGCCGTGCGGCCAGGAGGCGAACCCGGCGAGCATCTCGGCGAGCGAAGCTGCGGTCCACCATCAAGCGCCTGCTCGCCCGGCACGGCTATCCCCCGGCGCGCAGCCTGGTGCCGCCGCTGAGCTCGGGGAAGCGGAGGCAGGCCTGCGCGATCTGGCGCTGGTGCTGGCACGGGCAGGCCCGATGCAGAAGTCTACGCGGAAGCGGCCGCGCGGGTTCAGGGCGCGGCGGGCCAGCGCACCGACTTCCATGCGCTCGCCGACGTCATTGAGCGACTGGGGCGACTCGCTGCTGACGTGGTGGCGCCCGTCTCGCCAGCCCACGAGCCCCTACCTGAGGATGTGGCCGCCCTGAACCTGAAGGAGGCAGTCAACCGCTGGGGCACTTTCAGGTCGAAGCCTCCGGGGTAGCAGCAAGTCGCGGAGATGCCGGCGCTGCGGCGGCCGGCGCTCACTGCCCAGCGGCGTGCAGATGACGCAGTACCTCAGCGTAGGAGCCGACCAGACCCTTCTCGCAATACAGCAGGCCGGCCTGGGCACAGAAGGCCCGCACCAGGGGCCGGCAGCGGCGCAGGGCGGGCCGGGGCATGGCCGGGAACAGGTGGTGCTCGATCTGGTAGTTGAGCCCGCCGAGCATGGTCTCCGTCAGCCGCCCGCCGCTGACGTTGCGCGAGGTGAGCACCTGGCGGCGCAGGAAGTCCAGCGTGTCTTCCTCGCTCAGCACCGGCATGCCCTTGTGGTTGGGGGCGAACGCGAAGCCCAGGTAGAGCCCGAACAGCCCCTGCTGGACAGCGATGAAGGCGAGGGCCCGGGGCCAGGGCAGGACCAGCAGGACAGCCGTGAGGTACCCCGCTGCATGCACGAGGAGCAGCAGGCCTTCCAGCCGCCAGCGGCGAACCTGTCCCTTCGCCACCGCCCGCACGCTGATGACGTGCATGCTGACCGCCTCGAGCAGCAGCATGGGGAAGAACAGGTAGGCCTGGTACCGGGCCAGCGCCCGGGCCGCCCCGCGCCGCCTGCTGGCCTGTTCCCTGGTGAACGCCACCGCCCCGATGGCAATGTCGGGATCCCGGCCTTCCTGGTTGGGGAAGGCATGATGCCGGTTGTGCTTCCCGGTCCACCAGCCGAAGCCCAGGCCGATCAGCAGGTTGCCGTGCACCAGGCCGGCCAGCTCGTTACGGCGGCGGGAACGGAAGATCTGCCGGTGCCCGGCCTCGTGACCGAGGAACGCGACCTGGCCGAACACGGCCGCGAGGTAGACCGCCACCAGCAGCTGGAACCAGGAGTCGCCGACGGCGAAGAAGGCCGCCCAGCCTGCGGTGAGCAAGGCCGCCACAACCGTGATCTTGATGGCGTAGTAGCGCGGCCGCCGGTCTAGCAGCCCTTCCGCGCGGATCCGGCGGCGCAGCTCCGCGTAGCCGGCCGGCGCCGGATCGGCGACCGCCACGGGCGGCCCGGGGAGCGGTCCTGGATCGGTCACCTCAGCGGTGTCCCCGGTCTGCATGCGAGGTCGCGTCCAGGCGGGCCTGCAGGGCCGCGCCGGGGCCGGTGCCGTGCCCGCGCAGGCCGTGCCACCATTCGGCCAGCGCCAGCTGGAGCAGCCCGGGCAGCAGGTCCCGGGACCGCCTGACCATCCAGCCGGTTCCCTTGGTGGCCATCCAGTGGGCCTGCCGCCAGGCGCCCGGCTCCGGGTTGGCCGGCTCGGGATCGGGCGGGACGAGTGGCGGCATGCCCCGCTCCGCCAGCCGGGCCGCGAACATCGCCGCCAGCATCCGGTGCCCGCGCTCACTGGGGTGCAGCCGGTCCACTCCCCACATGCGCCTGTCGTAGATCTGGGGGCAGGCCGCCAGGTCAACGTGGACGAGGTCGTAGCGGACCGCGAGCTGGCCCAGCGCCGCGTTGATCTGGTGGGCCCGGCGGGCCAGCGGGCGGCGGACCGAGGCCGGGATCCGGAGCAGCAGCCCCGGATCGGGCAGGCTCGCGGTGAGCACCACGGTCCCGGCGTGCTGCAGCGCGCCGACGATGTTCTCCAGATCGGCGGCGACCGCCCCGGGGTCGAACTTTCCCCGCAGCGTGTCGTTGACGCCGACCAGGACCGACGCGAGGGCCGGGCTGCACGGACAGCGCCCGGGGCAGCTGGTCACTGGCCACGTCCCGGACCAGGGCACCGCTGCGGGCCAGGTTGCACAGCTCCACCTGATCCGGCGGTGCCAGCGAGCCGGCCAGCAGGGCCGCCCAGCCGCGCCAGCCGCCGTGCGGCATCTGGTCCCCGATCCCCAGCGTGACCGAATCACCCAGGGCCGCGAAACGCACCACCGGGCCCTGCCACCCCGTCCGGGGACCCGCCTGCGGTGCGGTGGTCACCACGGGAAGCAGCCCCGGCCGCCCGCCGCGGCCGCGTCACGCCCCGCGGCCAGCCCGTGCGCGTGCAGGAAGCCGCGCACCGCGGCCGGCCAGCCGAACCGCTCGGCCTGCTGGCGGGCCGCCAGCCGGCGCCTGGTCACGTCTCGTTCCAGCAGGTGCACGATCGCATCGGCGCACGCCGCATCGCTGTCTTCCGTGGCCAGCCCGGCCGGCCCGACGATCCCGGGCAGCGCACTGTGGCTGCTGACCACCGCAGGCGTCCCGCTGGCCAGCGCCTCGAGGGCGGAAAGCCCGAACGTCTCGACCGGCCCCGGCGCGATCACCACGTCGGCGGTGGCCAGGAGCCGGGCCAGCAGCCCGCGGTCGGACACGTGCCGCAGGAACCGGACGGGCAGGCCACGGGCCTGGTGCTGCAGCGCCCGGCGCCGCGGGCCGTCCCCCGCGACCACGAGCACCGCGGGCAGGCCGCGGCGGCGCAGCTCGGCCAGCGCACCCACCGCGCGCTGCGGGCGCTTCTCCGGTGAGAGCCGGCTGCAGTGCACCAGCAGGGCCTGGCCGCCCGGGGCCAGCCGGGAGCGCAGGCCCTCGTCCCGGCGCCGCGGGTGAAAGCAGGCCAGGTCCACGCCGAGCGGCACCTGGGCCACGTTCGCGGCACCCAGCCGGCGGAACTCGGCGGCCGCCCAGGCGGTGGTGGCGACCACCACGTCGTACGAGGCGGCGGTGCCGCGGTTGAGCATGTCGGCGAGCCGCGCCGCCGGTACCCCGGGCGGGCTGAACATGGTCATCAGCCCGGCCAGGCTGTCGTGCGACACCATCATGGACCGGACCCCGCGGGCCCGGGCCCAGGCTCCGGTCCACCGCAGCGTGGTGCGGTCAGACACCTCCAGCCGGCCGGGCTCCAGCTGGTCGAGCAGCCGCCGCAGCGACCCGCGGGCGACGATGGCCCGGTAACCGCCGGTGCCCGGCACCCGCCATCCGGGGACGGTCACCACCAGGCCCTGCTCGGTGCGGCGCCGCCCCGCGTGCGGCCCGGGGACGACGAGCACTGGCTCGTGCCCGGCCGCCTGGTAGCCCGCGCCGAGCTCGTGCAGTGCGGTGCGCAGGCCGCCCGAGGCCGGGGCCACGTAGTTGGCGAGCCGCACGATCCGCACGCCCCGATCCTGACGTCGCCAGGCTCAGTAATCTGTAACTCAGCGTGACAAGCATGCGAACAATGGGCGGCATTACGCCCTGTTTCCGGCGGGCGGGGCGTTCAGCTGGCGGGAAGCGGATCCCGCCCAGGCGGCCCGGCGGCAGCGCGGCCAGCAGCGCCCGGGCCCAGTCGCCGTATCCAGCCTGGCTGGGGTGGAAGTAATCCGACGCGAACTTCCCGCTCCAGGGCGGCCGGAAATGCGTGGACACCTCGGCCACCAGGAGGCCGCGCGCCCGGGCCTGGTGATGGATGGAGCGGTTGATCCGCGCCACGTAGGGCACGCTGAACCGGCCGAGGACACCCCACAGCCCGGCGGGCAGCGGCAGGTCCAGCACGACGGTCTGGCTGGGCAGCGAGCCCAGCAGCGCGCGCAGGTCGGCGAACAGCCGCGACGGGGCGGTGTACAGGATGTCGTTCACGCCGATCCCGCAGGTCACGAGATCAGGGGCGGCGGGCAGCCGGGGCAGCTGGTACTGCAGGACATCCCGGATGAGCGCACCGGACGTTGACAG
>CAVYPZ010000004.1:0-1551437 GCA_963770535.1 uncultured Actinomycetes bacterium
AACTAATCAGCACTAATCGTCACCCGCGGACGCCGGTTTGATCATGCAGTTTATGGTTGACATTGGCCTGGCTGGGCGGGCATAACTTGAGTCACGATCCCGTCGTCCCAGGTGAGATGCGGGAAGGTCACCGGCGGCTGGGCTACTTCCAGGTGCATAAGGCAGTGTGATAATGGCTGATCAGCTCTATACTGCTGCAGAGGCGGCAGGCATCCTCAAGGTGCGTGAGTCGTGGCTCAAGACAAAGGCTGCGGCGCGGTTGATTCCATGCACGTTCATTGGCAAGCACCTGCGGTTCAGCGATGACGACATCGCCGAGATCATGAAGGCCGGGGCTCGCCAGCCGATCACACTGCGCGAGCGCCGCGCGAGCCGCTGAACAACCCGAGGCCGCTACCAGCACCGGCCACCGCCGGTCACCTGCGACGGCGCCTGACCCGGCCGCCAGGCAGGCCCGGAGGCCGCGGCCAGCTCGACGAGAGACATCACCCGGAGGACAGCATGGCGTACGCGGAGAAGCGGGGGAGAAGCGCGAAGCCGTGGCGGGTGAAGTACAAGCTGCCCAGCGGCATCGAGACCAGCGAGTCCGGGTTCGAGACCAAGGCCGCCGCGCTCACCTGGGGACGCGACCAGGAGGCCAGGATCCGCGAGGGCCGCTGGACCGACCCGAACGCGGGGAAGATCACGGTCAGCGACTGGATCGACCGGTGGATGACCCTGCAGGACGTCGGGCTCAGCACCGTGGAGACCCGCGAGTACCTGATCCGCCGGTTCATCCGCCCATCCTTCGGCGCCAGCGAGCTGGGCTCGCTCACCACCGAGGACATCACCAGGTGGGAGAACTCCATCCCGGCCCGGACCGGCGTCTCCCGGCGGGTGGCCCGGGACGCCCGGGCCGTGCTGTGCACGATGCTGGGCGACGCGGCCGCGGCCAAGCCGCCGCTGATCCCGTACAACCCCGCGATCCGGCCCCGCAACCGCGGACGGAGGACCGGCCGCAAGCTGGACCGCGGCCCGCAGCGGGTGTGGGCCACGCCGCTGCAGGCCTTACTGGTCGCCGAGCGGGCCGCGCTGCTGTCCGGCCGGGACGAGGACTTCACCATGGTCGTCACGATCGCCTACACCGGCATGCGCTGGGGCGAGACGATCGGCCTGGAACGCGACTACGTCCACGACGACGAGATCCACGTCGAGTGGCAGCTCCGCGAGATCAGGAGCACGTTCCACCGGCTCCCGCCGAAGGACGACTCCTACCGCAGCCCCAACTGGGAACCGTGCCTGCCCGTCGACCTCCCGCCGTTCCTGGCCGAGCTGCTGGCCCGGCAGATCAAGGCCCAGCCCCGGCAGCGGTGCGCCTGCGCCGCCCAGCACGGCGGCAGCGGGCAGTACGTGTTCCTCGGCCCGGACGGCGGCCACCCCCGGCGCAGCAACTACGCCCGCCGCGTGTTCCGCCCCGCCTGCGACGGCCGGTACCAGCCGCAGCCCAGCAAGCCGCCCCGGCTCACCATCGTGGACGCCTCCGCGTGGCCGGGCATCCCGGTCACCACCTGGGCGCCCGCCCCGCCCGGCGACGCCGCCTTCACCCGGCCAAGGGGCCGGGGCATCCGGCCGATCCCCGAGGACATCCCGGTCGCCTGCTGGCTCCCGGTCAAGTACGGCCTGAACCCGCACGGCATGAGGCACGGCCACAAGACCTGGATGGCCGAAGACGGCATCCCGGAGATCCTCGCCGAGCATCGCCTCGGCCACGAGGTGCCCGGCATGCGCGGCCTCTACGCCCACACCTCCGACCGGATGCGCGAGGACCTCAAGGCCGCCCTCCAGGCCCGCTGGGAGGACTCGCTGCGCGAACGGGCCGCCCTCCACGAGCACTCACCCGTCCCGCTGCTCGACGAACTCCTCGCGCCCTTTCGCGCCCCAGCACCGGAGCCAACGACACCACGAGACACCCAGCCAGACCGACCCACACCGGGAGGCAGGGAGAAGATGATCTCCCAAATTCCTCCCAACCAAGCCGAAAGCCCCAGCCCTGGAAGTAGGCTGGGGCTCAAGGAAAGAGCTTCTGACCTGGTCAGAGACCAGATCCCAGAGGTGGAGCTGAGGGGATTCGAACCCCTGACCCCCTCGATGCGAACGAGGTGCGCTACCGGACTGCGCTACAGCCCCTGGAACGCCCGTCAGCCTAGCAAAGACTCAGCCCTTCCCGTGCGTTCAGTGGCTCGGCCCCGGTCCGCCAGTCCGCGCAGGGCCCGCGACCCCGCCGGCGGCGGGACACTCCGGTGATCCTGTGCGTTTAGTGCTGTTATGACGCACTAAACGCACAGGATCACGAAAACCGGCTCGGTGGGAGCGGCGAGGGAGGGCCTGCCGCGCGGCGGGAGGGGCTGGCGCGACTGGAGAGACAGGTGTGACGCGGGATCGGCGAGGCCGGGAGGAGCCGACGCGGAAGGTCCGGCGTGCCGGCGGAAGGTCCGGCGAGCCGGGGGAGGGTCCGGCGTGCCGGGGGAGGGTCCGGCGGACGCGCAGGGAGGCCCGAGCTGGGGCCGGCGCGCCGGGGCAGGCGCGCCGGGGCAGGCGCGCCGGGGGGCAGGCGCGCCGGGGGGCAGGCGCGCCGGGGGAGGGACCTGCGTACCGGGGGAGAGGCAGGCTCGTGGGAGGTCAGTCGCCGACGGCGCGGTTGGCGGCGTCGGTGTACTGGTCGTAGAACTGGTCGCCGACCCGCTCGGAGATGTCGATGATCTTGGCGGAGTAGGCCACGACCTCGACGACCGGCTCGGCCTGCTCCGCCGCATCCGGCGCCACAGGCTTACTGGCCACGCGCTCGAGGGTCTCAGCGGCCACCTCAGCGGCCTCGCGCCCAGCACCAGCCTCGCGCCCACCAGTGGCCCCACGCTTAGCCCCAGCCCCGCCCCGGCCTCGGCTTCGGGCCGGGAGCGGCGCGTCTCCCCGGCGTGGGCACGCCTGCGGGCCTGCTCGGCGTCGCTGCGCGAGACCTCACGCAGCAGCAACACGAAGCCGCCCAGCATCACCGCCGGCGGCACCACGACCCACACGGCGGCGACGTGCGCCAGCGCGATCACGATCGCGATCACGGTCAGGGCCACGAGGGTGCCGAGCATGCGGCGGCGGGCCTTGAGGATGTTGGCGCGCCGCTCGGCGGCGTCCTCCTCGGTCCAGGTGATCTCTTCCTCGACCGTGAAATCACGCTCCGTCATCGCGGGCTGGGCCGGCTTCTGGCCCCGGATCCTGGGCGTGGCCTCGGTCTCGTAAACCTCGGTGTGCATCTCGAAGTGCTCGGTGACCTCGTAACGGCGTCGGCGCCCCGGGCGGAGCCAGCGGGGCATGAGGATCCCGGCCCAGATGGCCACGATCGCGAAGTAGAGGATGGCGCTGCTCACCGCGCCACTCCCGGAGCGTCGGCCGTCTGCAGAGTCGCCTCGGCCGCGGGCAGACTGGCGCCGGCCGCCCGGACAGCAACCCCGGCCACACCCGGCGCCGACCGGACCACGCCAGCCACCGCAGCGGTCGCGCCCGGACCCCACCGGCCCCGATCAGCCCGGCACAGGGCCACGCACGCCTGAGGGCACGCATGGATAGCCGCGTGGCGGGCTTGCTCACGTCACGCACGGTATGGGTCAGGGCTGGGGATGAACAGTATTAGACGCGGTGTGTCGTGAGATCACGAGTCAGATTGGGAACTCCGGCCCCGGGATCCGCCGACCCGGGATCCGCCGGCCCGGATCACGCCGGCCCGGGATCCGCCGGCCCGGGATCCCCCGGGCCCCGCGACACCGCAAACCAGATCAGCCGGCCCCGGCCCTCCGCGCCGACAACTCGTTGCGCCACCGGGGCAGCAGCCCGCCCGACGCATCCTCGACCGTCATCGCGTAGCAGAGGTGATCCCGCCAGGCCCCGTCGATGTGCAGGTACCGGCGCCGCAGCCCTTCATCGCGGAACCCGAGCTTTTCCACGACCCGGCGGGACGCCTGGTTCTCCGGCCGGATGCTGGCCTCGACGCGATGCAACCCGACCACGAAGAAGCAATGGTCCAGGGCCATCGCCAGCGCCGTCGGAGTGATATTGCGCCCCGCGAACGCCTCGTCGATCCAGTACCCGACCTGGGCGGTCCGGGCGGACCCCCAGACGATGCTGCCCACCGTCAGCTGCCCGGCGAACTCGCCGCCGTAGGTGACCACCCACGGGAGGGCCAGGCCCTGCCGGGCTTCGCGGCGCATGGTGCGGGCCATGGACAGGTACGGGCTGATCGTGGAGCGGTACAGGGGGGTTTCGGGGTTGGTGGGCTCCCAGGGGCGCAGCCAGTCCGCGTTCCGGACGCGCGAGTCCCGCCAGATCGCGGCGTCCCGGGACCGCACCGGCCGCAGCGCGATCGGCGCGTCCAGGAGGGCCGGCTCCACGATCGTGACCGGCCAGCCGCGCATTCGTCCCACGTGGGCCATCATTCCCCCGTTTGCGATCAGAGCGCTACGCGGACACCCGATGAAAACAGCCCCGTAACGTAATGACCAGCTACCCGGTTCCGGCGGTTATGCGCGGTGATGCCCGGTGGCAGCCCGGTCAATCACTCCGGGCGCGGGTGATCTCCGCCCTGTGCCTGGTCAACGGCGTGGGTGAGCACGGGGGTGAGCACCCGCATGCCGTCTTTTACCCCGCCGCTGGACCCCGGGAGGTTGACGATGAGGACGTCACGGGCCAGGCCCGCCAGGCCGCGGGACAGCATGGCCGCGGGAATCCCGGCCTCGACCCCGGCGGCCCGGATCGCTTCCGCTATGCCGGGTACCTCCCGGTCTATGACTTTCCGGGTCATTTCCGGGGTGCGGTCCCCGGGCGTCAGGCCCGTCCCGCCGGTGGTGACGATCACCTGGTACCCGGAGGCGACCCCGTCCAGCAGGGCCTGCTCGACCGGGTCGCCGTCCGCGACGACCAGGGGGCCGTCCACCGCGCACCCGGCCTCGGCCAGCAGTTCGGCCAGCAGCGGCCCGGACTTGTCCTCGTACACCCCGGCCGACGCCCGGTTCGACACGGTGATCGCCAGCGCCCGGATGACGGGGCCGCTGGCCATCCCGCCGTCCGTCGCGGCACTCCAGGCATCGCTCATGGCCGCCGCCACACTCCCGTCTTGCCGCCGGTCTTCTCGTCCACCCGCACGTCCGTGATGACCGCCGCGGGGTCCACGGCCTTGATCATGTCGATCAGCGCCAGCGCGGCCACGGTCACCGCGGTCAGCGCCTCCATCTCGACGCCGGTCCGGTCCGCGGTCCGCGCCGTCGCCGTGATCGCGACCCCGTCGTCCTCCACGGACAGCTCGACCGTGACCGCGTGCAGCCCGATCGGGTGGCACAGCGGGATCAGGTCCGGGGTTTTCTTCGCGCCCTGGATTCCGGCGATCCGCGCCACCGCTACCGCATCGCCCTTCGGGACCTCACCCGCCCGAAGCGCCCCAACGGCTCTATCGGACAGCAGCACGCGGCCGGACGCGCGAGCCTGCCGGGCGGTCACGTCCTTGCCTGAGACGTCGACCATCCGAGCATGGCCGGACTGGTCTAGATGCGAGAGCCGCGGCGCGTCCGCCGTGCCCGGCCGATCCTCGAACTGGCCGTCCCCGGCGCTGGCACCCGTCATGGCAGGCACATTACGTCGACACCCTCGCCGGCCTCCAGCCGGGTGACGTCTTCCGGCACGATGATCAGCGCGTTGGCCTGGGCGAGCGCAGCGAGCTGGTGGGAGGACTGCCCGGTCAGCGGGACGACCGTCTCCCGGGCGTCATCCAGCACGCCCCGCAGGTACGACCGCCGGCCCCGCGGGGAACGCACGCCCTCGGTGAGGGCCGCCTCGGCGAACGGTTTTCGTTGCGGAGAATAGTTTTTCAGGGCATCGAGCGCGGGCTGCACGAACAGGACGAACGACACGTACGCGCTGACGGGGTTGCCGGGCAGCGTGAAGATCGGGGTCTGGTCCGGGCCCAGCACGCCGAAACCCTGGGGCATCCCGGGCTGCATGGCGACCTTGCGGAAGGTGATCGTGCCCAGCTTCGACAGGGCGGCCTTGACCACGTCGTGCTCGCCGCCCATGCTCACCCCGCCGCTGGTGATCAGCAGGTCGGCGTCGGCGAGCAGGCCTTCCAGGGTGGCGAGCACCACGGCCGGGTCGTCGCGGAGCCGGTGCCGGCGGACGGTCGCGCCGGCCCGGCGGCACGCCGCGGCCAGCATGAAGCTGTTCGATTCCCAGATCTGCCCGGGAATCAGGGGGGTGCCGGGCTCGACCAGCTCGTTGCCGGTCGAGATGACCGCGACCCGGGCCGGCTTGCGGGCCAGGACCTCGCCCTGGCCGGAGGCGGCCAGCAGGGCCATCTGCACGGGGCCGATCAGGGTCCCCTGGGGGAGCAGGACCTCGTTTTCGGCCACGTCGTCGCCGCGGTGGCGGACCGCGTGGTCCGGGTCGGGGGCGCGCCGGATGAGCACCGTCGCGGTGCCGCCGTCGGTCCACTCGACCGGGACCACGGCGTCGGCGCCCTCGGGCAGCCGGGCGCCGGTCATGATCTGCAGGCAGGCGCCGGCCTCGATCTGGTAGTTGCCGGTGTCGCCCGCGGCGATCTCCCCGCGCACCTCCAGCGTGACCGGCGCGCCGGCGCTGGCCCCGGCCAGGTCGGCGGCCCGGACCGCGTAGCCGTCCATGGCCGAGTTGTCGAACGAGGGCAGCGGGGTGCTGGCCGTGACGTGCTCGGCCAGCACGGTGCCGTGCGCGCCCGCCAGCGGCACCCAGACCGGCTCGACCGGCCGGATGGCCGCGAGCACGTCGGCCAGGTGCTGCTCGACGGGGACCAGCGGCGGGTCCGCGTGCGACCCGGACGGGGGCCGTGCGCCGTGCGGCCCGGACGGGGGCGGGTCGCCGTGCGGGGGCGGGTCGCCGTGCGGGGGCGGGTCGCCGTGCGGCCTGGCCGGCTCCTGAGGGGTCACGGCAGGTTGTCGACGTACTTGCGGAGCCAGGGCACGAACTCCCCGGCCACGTCGGGCCGCTCGACCGCGAACTGGATCAGGGTGCGCAGGTAGTCGACCTTGTTGCCGGTGTCGTAGCGGCGGCCGCGGAACAGCACGCCGTGCACACCGCCGCCGCCGGCCGGGTCCATCCCCGCCAGGGTCTTCAGCGCGTCCGTGAGCTGGATCTCCCCACCGCGGCCCGGCGGGGTGTGCTCCAGCACCCCGAACACCGCCGGGTCACACACGTACCGGCCGATGATGATCCAGTTGCTGGGCGCGTCCTCGGGGGCCGGCTTCTCGACGAGGTCGGTGATCCGGACCACGTCGTCCTCGTCGGTCGCCTCGATCGCGGCGGTGCCGTAGCTGGATACCTGGTCCCACTCGACTTCCATGAGCGCCACGACCGACCCGCCGCGCTGCTCACGGACATCGAGCATCCGCTGCAGCAGCCGGTCGTCCGGGTGGATGAAGTCGTCGCCCAGGAGCACCGCGAACGGTTCGTGGCCCACATGCTTGGCCGCGCAGGACACGGCGTGGCCGAGGCCTTTCGGGTCGCCCTGCCGGACGTAGTGAACGGTGGCGAGATGGTAAGGCTCGCGGATGAGCGCCAGCCCCTCCTCGTCGCCCTTGGCGATGAGGGCTTCCTCGAGCTCGAAGTTGCGGTCGAAGTGATCCTCGATGGACCGTTTGCTCCGCCCCGTGATCATCAGGACGTCGTCGAGCCCGGCGGTGACCGCCTCCTCCACCACGTACTGGATGGCGGGCTTGTCTACCACGGGAAGCATTTCCTTGGGGGTCGCCTTCGTGGCGGGCAGGAAACGAGTTCCCAGGCCCGCTGCGGGCACTACCGCCTTCGTGACCTTCATGGGGGTGCTGTCAGGCATTTTCGTACCCTAGTCTTCCGGCGCGGCCGACGTGATCATGGCTCGCGTCTCGGCGGGTGGTTATCGGCAATCTCACAGTAACCTCACACCGTGAACGCGCGTGAGGTTCCACTGCCCGGCGGTGATGCGCTTAACCGGGACAAGGCTGCGCTGCGGGGGCGGCTGCTGGCCGCCCGGCGGCAGCTCACCCCGGCCGAGCGGGCCGGGGCCGGCCGGGACATCCGGGACGCGCTCCTGTCCCTGCCCGAGACCCAGATGGCCGGCACGGTCGCCGCGTACTACTCGACCGGCAGCGAGCCGGAGACTCACGGGCTGCTGTTCGCGCTGTGGAAGCGGGGCAGCTACGTGATCCTGCCGATCCTGCTGCCCGACGGCGACCTGGACTGGGCCTCCTACGAGGGCCCGGATTCGCTGCGGCCCGGGCCGCGGGGTCTCGCCGAGCCGGGTGAGACGCCGCGCGGGACCGGGGCGATCAGCAGCGCGGACCTGGTGCTGGTGCCCGCCATCGCGGTCGATCACTCGGGGATGCGGCTGGGCCGCGGCGGCGGCAGCTACGACCGGGCCCTGGCCCGGGTCGGAACACCAGTGCCCACCGTGGCGTTGCTGTACGACAGTGAGTTCCTGCCGCACGTGCCGGCGGGGCACCATGACCAGCGGGTTCGCCTGGTCGTCCGGCCTGCCGCGGGGGTCAGCCGGCTGCCCCGGGAATGATCGGTTCGGCGCCGGAATGAGCTAAGATTTAGCAGTCGTGGACGGGGAGTGCTAAGGACTGCCCCTCAGGCCACCAGAGGAGAGATCGTGCCGACCTATCAGTACACCTGCACTGAATGCGGCGAGCAGGTCGAGGTCGTGCAGAAGTTCACCGATGACCCGCTGACCGTGTGCACCAACTGCGGCGGCAGGCTGCGCAAGGTGTTCTCGCCCGTGGGCATCGTGTTCAAGGGGTCCGGCTTCTACCGGAACGACAGCCGTAACGGCTCGGCCAAAGACGGCCCGGCCAAGAAGGACAAGGAGCCGGCCGGCGCCAAGTCCTCTGAGTCGTCGTCCGGGTCGTCCAAGGACTCGGGCTCGTCGGGCTCGTCGGGCTCGTCGGGCTCGGATTCGTCTTCGGGCTCGGGATCCTCGGGGTCCTCGGGGTCCTCGGGGTCAGGCTCGTCCTCGGGCTCTGGCTCGGCCTCGTCGGGCTCCGGGTCGTCCTCATCCGGGTCTGGCTCCTCTTCGTCCGGCTCGGGGTCCGGCTCGCGGTCCGGCTCGGGGTCCGCGGACAAAAGGGGCGGCAAGAGCTCGGCGCCGGCCGCTTAGGCCGCAGTCGCTCGCTACCCTGTGCGCGTGAGTCAACCCGCAGACGTGAGTCATCCTTCTGAGGTCGGCAGCGCCGGGGCGAGCCTGCCCAACCTGGCCCGTGCCGACATCGGCGTGATCGGCGGATCCGGTTTCTACGAGTTCCTGGAAGCCGCCGACGAGGTCAGCGTGGACACCCCGTACGGCGTGCCCAGCGACCCGATCATGACCGGCGAGGTGGCGGGCCGGAAGGTGGCGTTCGTGCCGCGGCACGGCCGCGACCACCGCTTTCCCCCGCACAAGATCCCGTACCGGGCGAACTTGTGGGCGCTGCGCTCGCTCGGCGTCCGCCAGATCCTCGCCCCGACCGCCGTGGGGTCGCTCAACCCCGCCCACGGCCCCGGCCGGCTGGCTATCCCGGACCAGATCGTGGACCGGACCACTGGCCGCAGCCAGACCTTCTACGAGGAGCGGGGGGTGGTGCACGTCCCGTTCGCCGACCCCTACTGCCCATCGGGCCGGGCCCAGGCCATCGAGGCCGCCCGCGCCGCGGGCTGGGACCTGGCCGAGTCCGGGACGCTCGTCGTGATCGACGGGCCGCGGTTCTCGACCCGGGCCGAGTCGCAGTGGTACGCGGCCCAGGGCTGGTCCCTGATCGGGATGACCGGGCACCCCGAGGCGGTGCTGGCGCGCGAGCTGGCCCTCTGCTACACGGCCGTCGCGCTGGTCACCGACATCGACGCGGGGGTGGAAGAAGGCGAGGGCGTCACCCAGGAAGAGGTGTTCAAGGTCTTCGCGAACAACGTCGGCCGGCTGCGCGAGCTGGTCATCGACATCATCGCGAACCTCCCGGCCGAGCGGACCTGCCCTTGCCCTCACGTCCTGGACGGCATCAACCTCCCCATCCATCTCCCGTAGCCAGCCCGGCCGCGTGATCAGCCGTTGCCGGCGGCGTTAGTCGAGGTCGCCCTGCTCGATCCGGGCCAGCCGGCGCTGCCGGACCAGCAGGTCGAACTCGTGCTCCACGGTCACATCGCCCGGGGTCAGGGCCGCGAAGATCCCGGTGATGTCGCGCATGCTGATCACGCCGAGCAGTTCCCCGTCCTGGACCACCGGCAGGTGCCTGATCCAGCGGGTCGCCATCTCCCGGGCGGCCTCGTGCAGTGGCATGCCCGGCGGCACCGTGAACACTTCCGTCGTCATGGCCTCGTCCACCGTGCTCAGCTCCGGGTCGGCGCCGAGCGCGACCGCCCGGAGCAGATCCCGCTCGGTGATGATCCCCACGAGCCGTCCGTGCTCGGAAATCAGCAGCGACCCGGTCTGCTGCCGCCACATCCGCTCGGCCGCAGCCCGCAGCGTGTCGGAGGCCGTTTCCGTGATGGTGGCCTGGGTCATGACGTCTCGTACCCGCACGGCGTGCTCCTTGGTCGCGTGCATGGCGGTCAGGGGTTGCGTACACCCTACGGTCGCCGGGACGGCGCGCACCGGCCCGGCCGGATAGGCGGCCAGGCGGGCGGACGGGCGGCGGCCGGGCCGGCCGGTCAGGACTGCCCGGTCCGCCAGCCGACCGGCTAGGCTAGATCGCGCCCATGTTGCGGTGGCTGCCCGCCGCAGCCCCGGCTGGCCCCGATAGCTCAGCGGATAGAGCAACTGCCTCCTAAGCAGTAGGTCGCGCGTTCGAGTCGCGCTCGGGGCGCCACCAGGGGAAACGTCGTCCCGCATCGCGTGCACAGCGCTGATGAGCGGTTGCTGGCAATGACGAGCCCACCCGTGGCCCAAAGTCACTTCTCGGTCCGTACATCTCCCGTCGCCAGGTCCAGCGTCAGCCTGCAGACCCGGTTTCGCACGTAGTCTTCGTCGCCCCGGCCGTCCGGGCCGTGGTGCACCATGTAGTCGAAATCAATCATGAAAAATCAAACCATACGTACCGCGCCTCTCTCGGGGGGCGCTCTTGGCTCCTGCGGACGGTGGTCTTCCCGCGATGTGAGGAGGCCAGGTGCTCACCGGAACGTAGGACAACGACGAGGTCATCGAGCGGGTCGCAGCATTGGATATCGGCAAGGCCGACCTGATGTGCTGCGTGCGGGTGCCCGATGAGCACCGCCGGGGGAAGCGGCTGCAGGAGGTGGGGACCTACTCCACGATGACCCGCTCGCTATCAGGGATGGCCGATCATCTGGCCTGCCTGGGGGTGACCCGGGTGGTGATGGAGGCCACTAAATTAGCGACTACTGGAAGCCGGTGTTCTAACTGCTGGGGGCGGCGGGGTTCGAGGTGTGGCTGGTGAATGCGAAAGGACGTCAAGCACCTGCCAGGGCGGCCGAAGACCGACAAGCTGGACGCGGTGTGACTGGCCAAGGTCGCCGAGCGGCAGATGCTCCGGCCGAGTTTCGTGCCGCCGCCGCAGATCCGCAGGCTGCGGGATCTGACCCGTTACCCCGCCCGCCTTGCCGTCTCCATGGCCGAATTCGTCGGCCACCCCGCCTACGGCCTGGCCAAGCTACGCGGGGACTTGGAGCGCTTCGCCTTCCTGCTCGCCGGCAGCGACGGCGAGCAACTCTTGGCCCATGACCGGGAATTCCCCCCGGCCAGCCGAGCCTCCGGTGAGAAAATCAGCTGGATGCAGCCATCTGAGATTCAGCGCGCGCTGGCTGCGGCCATGTCAACCGCCTCGGCGCTTGACCTGACCGTCGATGACGCGATCGTTCTTCACGATTCGAACAGGCTCGCTGTGCGCCTGCTGCCTTGTGACGTCGTTGCCCGAGTCGCACCGGCAGCGCATCAGGCCGCACAGTTCGAGGTCGAGCTGGCCCAACGGCTCGCCGAAACCGAGAGCCCTGTGGCTGCTCTGGAACCCCGCGTAGAGCCGCGCGTCTATGAGCGTAATGGCTTCGTCGTCACGCTGTGGACCTACTGCAAACCTGTGACACCCCGGGAGGTTCCACCAGCTGACTATGCGAATGCGCTTGAGCGACTGCATGCCGGCATGCGCAAGCTCGATGTCAGGACCCCGCACTTCACGGATCGAGTGGGAACGGCTCAGCAGCTTGTGGAGAGGAGTAGCCTCACTCCGGAGCTTGCCGACGCGGATCGCGAGCTTCTCACCAGCACGCTACGCAGCCGGAGGCAAGCGATCGGCGACCGCGGCGCTGCCGAGCAGCTACTGCACGGCGAGCCGCACCCAGGCAACGTGCTCAGCACGAAGAGCGGGCTGTTGTTCATCGATCTCGAGACGTGTTGCCGCGGGCCCGTCGAGTTCGACCTCGCTCATGTCCCCGAAGAGGTCAGCAAGCGTTATGCGGACGCTGATGAAGAACTGCTCAGTGAGTGCCGGGTCCTTGTTCTTGCCATGGTCACCGCGTGGCGCTGGGATCCGGGCGACCAATTCCCGAATGGGCAACGAGCAGCTCACGAACTCCTCAGCGCTCTACGCGAGGGTCCACCGTGGCCCGCGCTCGACGTCGTGATGCGCCGACCGGATGGCCCGTAGGCGTACAGGCAGAACCGGGGAAGCGTCCTCCTAAGCGGTAGGTCGCGCGTTCGAGTCGTGCTCGGGGAGCCACCAGCAAAAACGTCCCCTGGGCCGCGCGCACAGCGCTTACTGAGCGACTAGCCGTGCCAGGGCGTGATTCGCGGCGGTGAATGTCACAGGATCTCGGTACGGTGTTGCCATGACCGCATACCCAGCCAGTGATCCGGGCTCCTACGAGGTGATCCACTTGGGCGGCGAGGCGGCCGCGATCGTGCCGCTCGGGGAGTTGCGTCACCTCCAGGCGGTTCAGCGCCACGCCTCGCCGGAGCTTCTGGAGGAAGCAGACGTCGAAGCGACGCTGACGGGGCACCGGGAGTGGGTGGAAACCGGCCGGCCCGGAGCGGTCTCGCACGAGGAGGCGATGGCCGAGCTGCTCCGCGAGCAGTGAGGATCGAGTGGTCTCCGGCGGCGCGGGCTTCGGCTCGGCGCTTCATGGAGGATCAGGACGGGATGCACGCGATCGGCGTAGCGGTGGCGGCGCTCGCCTTAGCTGCGCGCGGGCCGGTTCAGGGTCATTTATGTGGTTGATGATGATGTGATCACTGTGGAGCGTGTCGACCGGGCCGTATGACCTGGCGGAATTGACGGAAATGGGCCAGCGCTTCTGGCCCGGAAGCTACCAGGCCGCTGCTCATCTCGGGTGATAGCCCGCAGGTGCGGGAAAGGGGGACAAGGGAACTCTCCATGGGGGCACGCCTGACGACGGATATGTCGCCGGCGCGGCTCATCCGCACATGGCCCTCAACCTTGGATCAATGATCGGACCCTCATATGCATGACGGCATCGTTCGCTGGCCGGACCGCCCGGTCACACCCGGCCGGGTTGCGGTCATCACCGTCTCGTTCAACACGCGTGAGCTCACCGCGCTCTTGTTGTGGTCACTGCGACGGGTTCTGGTGTGGGAGTCGCTCGAAGTAATCATCGTCAACAACGGATCGAAAGACGGATCGGCGGAGCTCTTGGCGAGGATCGCAGCTGCCGGTGGGTGCCGCCTCGTCGCGAATGCGACCAACCGCATGCACGGCCCTGCGCTCACCCAGGCCATGTCCTTCCTTGCATCACGCGAGTCAGACCTCCCGCAGTGGGTTTGGGTCCTCGATTCCGATGTCGTGATCAGCCGACCCGATGCTCTCAAGAAGGCCCTTGAGAGAGCCGGCGAAACGACGGCCGCGATCGTGGGCGAGTCGTGGTGGGACGAGTGGCATAAGACGGACCGTTTCCTTGCGTACTCCCTTCTGATCGATCCCGTCCGTGTCTGGCGCGACGGAATCGAGCCCTTCGTCGATGGGGGTGATCCGGCGTTCGATCTGCTCGAGTCGGCCGACGCCGGCGGCGAGACGCTCGCCGGGTTCTCCTTCGTCAGAGACCGCTATGTGATTCACCGAGGCCGGAGCAGCCTCATGGCAGTCTGGGAATCGGGCGACACCATGCACCCCGACTACGAGTGGACGCTTGAACATCACGAGCCGCACTTCGGTCTTGTCGACGGTGCCGCCGAAGGCCACGAGGAACTGCTGAGGAGGTTTCGCGCCGAAGTTGGATCACTAGATGACCCGCAGGCGATCGCAGCTCTTTCTCGTCGGGTTTGACGGCTGCCGGAGCCCGGCAGAGTCCCTCGTGATGCCGGACGAAGTGCAGCGTGCGCAATAGCTTGGTTGCATCCGCCGTGGGCCGCGCCTGGATGGCGCAGATACTCGATGGGGTCTACCAGGGCTGGACGGTCTCCGTCCTCTCGCCCTCCTGGCCGGAGCAAGATCGTTCGGGCGGCAACTGCCCGTAACGACGTCCTGCCCCCCACCGCCTTCGCCATCGCCGCCTACGAGAAGGCCCGCGAGCCCAAGCGGCTGGTGAACCTGCCCGGCGGCCACTTCGACGCCTACGTCAAGGGATTTGAGGCCTCCAGCGGACCCGCGCTGAGCTGGTTCCGCGAGCACCTGGCGCCCTGAGCCGCCTGGGAAACGCGCCGCCTCATACCGGCGGCAGCGGCTGCGGCGGCTCAAGCGGGATCGGCGGCGGCTGCGGCTGCCCGAACGCTGCCTCGGCCGCTGACATGGCGCCGTAGTCGGTCGCCAGGTTGGCGTAGATCGAGTAGATCAGCGTGATGAAGATGCCGAGCTTGAGCCACAGCGTGGGCGTGAAGAAGAACAGGCAGCAGATCAGCGGGAAGTTGATCAGCCAGTAGATCGCACCCCACATGTGGACCTTGTACTGGGTGTACGGGTTGGTGGACAGGTCTTTGACGAGCAGGTTCATCCAGCCGTGCCGGATGTGCACCGGCGTGTGCGCGGCGTGCAGCCGGGCGACTTCTGTGCGCAGTTGGCGGACCTCGGCGATCAGGGTCTCGGTCTCAGTCATGGGGCCAGTATCGGCGCTCTCACGCCGGCGGGTCGGCCTCGGTCCCGGGCCAGCCCGGTTAGGCGGTCTGCCGGGCCCAGTGACGACCTGAGGGAGGTCGCTGCCGGGCGGCAACCGCAGCCTTGGACGTCTCCAGTTTCTGCAGCAGCGAGGTCAGCGTCCGTACCTCTTCGGGCTCCCAGTCCGCCACGAACAAGCCGAACCGGTCCAGGCCTTCTTCGGTCAGAGATCGCAGCTCACCGGAACCGGCAGGGGTGAGCGTCACCCGGCAGGAGCGCCGGTCAGCCGCATCGGCCGTGACCTGCACCAGCCCCAGGCTCTCAAGCTCGCGGACCTGCCGGGTGACCTGGGAGGGATGGACATCTTGCGCAGTGGCGATCTCCGAGGGGCGGATGCCCGGGGCTGCGGCGACGACCTGCAGGAGGCTCAGGGTGCTCGCACCCTTCTTCTGGCGCCTGGCCCGATCGAGCGCCGCGTTCGTCACGAACAAGGCGGTCACCATCGCGCGGACGTCGTCCCGGCTCGCCTTCACACCAGCCATGCTACTTTAGTTGATAGACGCAATCAAAGAAATCATTGCGCAGGACCGGAGCCGTCATGAACCCCGTCGAGAAGGTCATGGTCAGCAGAAGCTCACACGTCAAGCTGGCGGCGGCGGTGGCGGCACTCGTGCTGGTCCTGTGGGCCACGGGATCCCCGGTCCAGGCGCTGTGGATCACCCTGGTCATCATCGTCGTCCTCTGGATCGCTATCCAGCTGGGGCTGAGGTACCGCCACCGGCAGCACGCCGCGTAAGCCACGGCCAGGAAGGCGGCGCGGCGCTCCATACACGCCCTGACGATGGTGGGCACGGCACGGGTACCTCACGCGGCCGGACTTGGGGCGCCGGCGGTTACCTTCACCCGACCCAGCTACCGTTGCGCTTGAGCCTCAGTGGACGATGGACGCCTCCGCCTACCTGGCCGCCACCTCCATGAGGTGCCGGTGCCGGTCGTCCCGTGCGCCGTGTAAATCACTGAAACGACCTGGGCGGCGGGCCTAGTCTTCTCGTTGGCGAGCATGAATGGAGGCTAGTGAATGACGGTGCTGCCAGAACCTGATGCACGTCGTTACGGCAAAGTCTTTGATGAGATCGCGGCTGAGTACGACCGCCGCCGTCCGGCTTATCCTGACGCACTGATCGATCAGGCTTGCCAGGTCGCCGGGATCCGGAGCGGTGATCATGTGCTCGAGGTTGGGTGCGGAAGCGGCCAGCTGACCCGCGGCCTGCTCGCTCGGGGCCTGCACGTCACGGCACTTGAACCCGGCAAGAGCCTCATGGCGCTGGCCAGGCAGAACCTGGACGGTGCTGGAGAGGTGGAATTCGTGAACGCTCAGTTCGAGGATGTACTGCTTCGCCCCGGGCAGTTTGAGGCCGTGTTCTCTGCGTCCGCGTTTCACTGGGTCGACCCTCAGGTCAGCTGGCAGAAGGCCGCTGACGTACTTGTCCCCGGTGGAACACTCGCCCTCGTGCAATATTTCGGGCTTGAGGAGCCGCGCAGCAAGCCAGATCAGGAAGCAGTCCTCGCTGCCATGGGGAAGATTGCCCCGGACATTGCCGCTCATTGGCCCGCCTACAGGGACCTCGACGCCACGCTCGCCGGGACGGAGCAGCGCAGTGGCAACGTCTCAGAGGTATGGGCCTGGCTCGGGAGCTGCGACATCGGGCAGGAGTATGCCAGCCGCCTGTTCGGTGATGTTCAGGTGGCAGTCATGCCAAAGCTCGTCCAGCACATTCCTGACGAGCTCAATGCCCTCGTTCGCACGATGTCGTTTTACGCCCGGCTTTCACCGGGCCAGCGTCAGGCCCTTGAGCGTGAATACGAGGCCATTTATGAAGGACTCGGGCGCCCGATTCGCGCCAGCATGGTCGCGGCTCTCGTCACGGCACGGCGCAGTACCGGCTGAGATGATCGCCGCATGCTGACCGGCTGACCGGCGGCTGAGTACTGCCGTCAGCGCCTTCGGGGCAGCAGGGCGCCGATGAGCCAGAAAATCGGGAGGAACAAGCCCACGATGAACATGACCCAGTGGCCCTTGCGTATCGAGATAATACCGAGGGTGACCAGCAGCACGAAGTAGATAATGCCACCAGTGGTAAGCCACACAGCCATCGCGAGTCTCTCCTTGACGAGCCTTCACCGCGGCAACCCGACGCGTTGGCACCCAGCCCGCATCGCCCGCATCCGGGGCGTCTGCCCCTCCGCCCTGTGCGCAACTTACGCAGCGCACGCCCGGTCTGGGCTCACCCGCCGCGGGTGAGCCCAGGTGCCACGCGGCATAAGCCCAGTTCGCGGGAGACGGCCCTGATGGGACTGTCATTGCCGCTTGGCATTTACCGGCTGGCTGGCTAATCTCCCCCAGGTGCAGGGCGAGACCCATGCGGCCACGCGCAGCGGCGAGGGCCGTGATGGAGCCCGGCATCCGCGGCAGGCCGCCGGGGCCAGTTCCCCATGGGTGACAGGGTGGTAAAGATCGACACTGAACGGCTGATCATGCGTGACTGGCGGGAATCCGACCTTGCGCCGTGGGCGGCGATGAACGCCGACCCGGAGGTCCGCCAGTACCTCGGGCCGGCGCTGAGCTTCGAGCAGGCCTCCGCCTGGGCCCTGAACTACCAGGACGACCTGGACCGGCACGGGTTCGGCTTCTGGGCCCTCGAGGTCCGCGGGTCCGGGGAGTTCATCGGTTTCACGGGCCTGAGGACCGTGGACGACGAGATGCCGTTCACCGGGATCGAACTCGCGTGGCGGCTGGCCCGGCCGGCGTGGGGCCACGGTTACGCCACCGAGGCGGGCCTGGCCGCGCTGCAGTACGGCTTCGACGCCCTCAGCCAGCCGGAGATCCTCGCGGTAACCATGGCCCGGAACCTGCGCTCGCAGGCGGTGATGCGGCGGATCGGCATGACCACCGATCCTGCGGACGACTTCGACGACCCGGACGTCGAGGAGAGCCCGCTGCGCCGGCACGTGCTGTACCGCAAGCTGCGGGCCCGCTGACCGCCGCTGCGCACCAGCCGGCCGGTTAGGCCTGGACGCTGTGCTGCAACTGGTAAACGGTCCAGAAGATCAGCGCTGCGCCTGCGAGCGGCACCAGTCCCAGCCAGGCGAACGGTCCCAGCGCCTGGCCGGCCGAGAGCAGAAGCACGCCCAGGGCGGCGTTGAAGACGCCGCAGACGAGGCGCACCCGCGCCCAGACGCAGGGGTGGCGGTACTCCCATGACCTGACCAGGACTCTCATGAGGATGGGTCGCGAGCCCGTGACCTGGGCCGCCGGTGCGTTCGTGACGCCCGCCGGTGCACTCATCTGGCCGGCCGGTGGGCTCATGTGGCCAGTCGGTACGTTCATCGGGGCACCTCCCCGGACCTGCGGTGCCGGCCACTCCGGACACCGACACCTCGATGGTCCGCGCGGGCGGCCCGGGGATCCACCGTGCGGCCACCCGGCTCTGAGGTACGGCTGGCACGGTCCCCGGCCAGCCCCTGCGATGACACCGTGCCAGCCGTACCCGGGATCCGGGTGCCCGCCCTATCGATCGCGGGCCGGCGTCCCGCGACCATCGGGATAGGACCACTCGCGGTACGCGGGGTCCGCGCCGATACTGGAGACGAGAAGCGGGGAGTCCCGACATGGACAGCGTCAGCCCGGCGGCCGGCCAGCAGGGCCGGCCAGCAATGCCACCGCCGCGCGATGCGTGGCGCGGCACCTTCGCGATTCCCCTCGCACCTGCCGTGGCCCCGTCACGGCCCCGCCGCGACCGGATCTGGTTCAGGCGGACGGTGCTGACGCTGGTGCGGGCACCGTTCACCCGGGATACCGGGCGGCAGGTCGGGTACGCCACCCTCGGGTTCCTTCTGGCCATCCCCGGCTTCGTGTTCATCGCCGTCACGGTCACCGTCGGTTTGGGGATGTCGCTCAGTTTCGCCGGCATGGCGCTTGGGCTGCCGCTGCTGATCGTGTGCCTGCTTGGTGCCCGCCGGCTCGGTGCGGTCCACCGCTACCTGGCCGGCCTGCTGGTGGGAATGCAGGTCGAGCCGCCGCCGCCGGTGCACCCGCAGCCTGGCGCCTTCGGCCGGGCCCGGGCGATCCTGACCGATCCTGTCGGCTGGCGGGCTTCTGCCTTCCTGCTGCTCAACCTGCCGCTCGCGATCCTGGGCGCGATCATCACGATCTACCTGCTTTTCGGGCTGCCCTACCTGACCTTTCCGATCTGGTGGGAGATCCTGCACGCCAGCCACGTGGTGATCCACCTGCCCGGGTGGCTGACGTGGTACAAACCAGACCCCCTGGTGCTGGCCGGGTTGGTGCATAGCCTGGCGGTCACCTTCGCCTTGGTTCCGGTGGGCGTGGCCATTCTGCTCTATTGCCCGTGGTGGCTGAGCAGGTTCAACACCGTGGAGGGGAAGCTGGTCGCCAGGCTGCTCGGGCCGCCGCTGGGGCACCGGGTGCGTGAACTGGAGCAGACCCGGGCCCGCGCGGTGGATGACTCGGCCGCAAGGCTGCGCCGGATCGAGCGGGACCTGCATGACGGGGCGCAGTCCCAGATGGTCGCCGTGGCGATGAAGCTGGGCCTGGCCCGGGAGAAGCTCGGCGGCGCGGTCACCGGGATCAGCGAGGCTGACCTGGAGCGGGCCCTGGATCTGGTCGACGCCGCCCATCACAGCGCCAAGCAGGCCATCATGGAGCTGCGCGACCTGGCCCGCGGCATCCACCCGCCGGTCCTGGACCACGGCCTCGGCACCGCGCTCACCACGCTCGCGGCCCGCAGTGCCGTGCCCGTGGAGCTCCTCATCGACCTGCCTGAGCGTCCGTCGGCTGCGATCGAGACCATCGCCTACTTCTGCGCGGCCGAGTTGCTCACCAACGTGGCCAAGCACAGCGGCGCGCGGCGCGCCACGCTGGAGGTGGTGCACGTGTCCGGGCTGCTCCGCCTGCGGGTCAGCGACGATGGCTGCGGGGGCGCCTGCGCCGAGGACCGCGGCGGCCTTGCCGGGCTTGCCGAGCGGGTCCGGGCCGTGGACGGCAGGCTGCACGTCGCCAGCCCGCCGGGAGGCCCCACGGTGGTCACCGTTGAGCTGCCGTCCCACGCCTGAGCTGCCTGACACCCTGACGAACCGGAGCCATCGATGCGGATCGTGATCGCCGAGGACTCGGCAGTAGTCCGGGCGGGCCTGGCCGAGATCCTCGCCGACCGCGGGCATGAGGTGGTCGCGGCCGTCGGCAACGCCGAGGATCTGCGGGCCGCGGTGGACGAGCACCAGCCTGACGCCACCGTGGTGGACGTGCGGATGCCGCCCGGCTACACCGACGAGGGCCTGCGCGCCGCGATCGCCATCCGCCGTGACCACCCCGGGACGGGGGTGCTGGTGTTCTCTCAGTACATCGAGACCCGGTACGCGGCCGACCTGCTTGGCGCGGGCTCCGGCCGGGGCGCCGCGGGCGTGGGGTACCTGCTCAAGGACCGGGTCGCCGATGTCGGTGAGTTCGTCGATGCGCTGACCCGGGTCGCAGCCGGCGGCACCGCCCTCGACCCGGAAGTCGTGACGCAACTGCTCGGTGCCAGCCGCCGCACCGACGGGCTCGGCTCCCTCACCCCCAGGGAACGTGAGGTCCTGGCCCTGATGGCCGAAGGCCGGTCCAACGGCGCGATCGCCGGGATCCTCGTCGTCTCCGACCGGGCCGTCGAGAAGCACGTCGGGAGCATCTTCAGCAAGCTCGGCCTGGCGCCCTCCGACGCCGATCACCGGCGGGTGCTGGCCGTCCTGCGCTATCTGGAGTCCTGATCAGCGACCTCCGGTCCTGCGTCGCGGCCGCCTGCGTGATCATGGGATTGCTGGCGCGCCGCCACCACCAATCCCATGATCACAGAGGCGAGGTGCGGCAATTGGCGGGAGTGTTGTGAGTGCTGGGGCCGCCGCTAGTCATTGCGGTCGCTTCCGTGCCGGAATCCGCGTTTCGCCACCGAGGCGGTGGCGATACACGCGAACAAGGCAATGAAGATCGCTGACGGGATGGTCGTGGCGTTAACCCCGCTGTTGCTGGAGACGAAGTCCGGGCCAAACACACCGACGAAAAGAACCGCCAGCCACATCGCGACGATAGCGACTGTCGCCCACATCTCGGGGACGAGAAGGCGTGACGTCCAGCTGCGCTTCTCGGACTTAGCGCCGGACGGCTCGTGCATGATCGTAGCCATCGCTGTCACCTTCACCCTGTGCCCAGTCAAAAGGACACCTCTATTCATCGTGCTCCGGGCCCGCATGTGCCGGTAGGGCCGGTCGTCCCAGATTTGCGGGAGTGGGCGAGGACAGCGGACGTCATCCGGCAGGTGCTCGCCCCGGCCGGATGCCGCGCTCATGCACCTGCGCGACGTCGGCTGGGGCTGCCACAGCCTCGCGGCCCGCGGCGGCCAGGCAGTTCTGCGTGGCGGCGGCACCTCCTGCCGCCGTCCTTAAGCAAGGCCGCCCGCTCTTTTTTCCGCAACGAACCTATCGCCCGGCCCGAAGCAGGCCGGGGAGCCGGGGACCGGGGACGGCGAAACCAGGATGGTCCCATCCCCGGTAATGCGCCCGTCAAGATCGTGATGTTCACTCTGCGGGCCCTATCCAGGCCGGTGAACGGCGCGTAGGGTCACAACGAGGGAAATTCGGTGATACCTGTGCCGGCTGGGCCAGCGGTGCTGGTGAACGCGTCGTTCGGAGTTGGGTGATAAGGCCTTGGCTGGCCGGCGAGACGACGGTGAATCAGAGGTACGACTTTGATATGCGGGCCGCTGGCCGGGGCCGGCTGGACCATGAGGTGCTGTCATGATCCCGGAACCTTATCCCGTGTTGTGGGCGGGCCAGCAGGCGGTCGTGGTACTTCCGGACCGCATGGACCTGTCCAACGCCGCAGACATCCGGACCGAACTGCTCGCCGTCATCAACCGCGGGCCGACTGTGATGGTCGCGGACATGAGCGCGACGGACTCCTGTGACCATTCAGGTGCGGCGGCCGTGGCCCGTGCCTATCAGCGTGCCATGGTCAGCGGCACGGACTTGCGGCTGGTGATCACCAGCCAGACGGTCAGGCGCGAGATCACCGTCAGCGGCCTCGACTGGCTGGTGCCCGTCTACCACTCCCTGGGGCGGGCCCTGGCGTCCACGGAGCCGGCCGAGGCGGCGCTGAAGACGGCGGGCGGCGGCCCGGCCAGAGCCGGAGCCAGGGCCAGGGCCGGAGCCGGAGCCAGAACCGGAACCGCCCGCCAGCCGGCGGCCCCCGCCGCCGGCCCGCTGGCTAAGGAAGAGGGTCCGGCCGGGCCGGCTCCACCAGATCCTGACGCCGGCACGGAGATCGCTCTGCTGGACCGCCACGGCGTGATCGTGTCGGTCAACCATGCCTGGCGGGCCTTCGCGACCGCGAACCAGGGCGACCCCTCGCGAACCGGCCCGGGAGTCTGCTACCTGGAGGCCTGTGCCGCAGCAGGAGATGACCCCGTCGCGCTGGCCGTCGCGGCGGCTATCCGCCAGGCGCTGGAGGGTGATCTGCCCTGCCCCCTGTCGATCGAGGTTCCCTGCCACAGCCCTGACAGCGCGCGCTGGTTCGACATGCTGATCTCCACCCGCCTGGACGACGACGGGCAGCACCTGGGAGCCACGGTCACGCTGGCCCTGGCCAGGTGGCAGCCGCTGGCGGCGCCGGCGGTCTGCGCTGACCAGGCCGGGAAAGCGGTGGCCCCGGCCCGGCCGGGCGGCCGCGCGGTCCGTCCGGTCCATGAGCCTGCGGCCGCAGGGGAGGCCGGTGCCGCGGCGCCTCTCCGTCGGGCGGATACGCCCGACCGGAGGGCCGCGGGCGTGAATCATCTCCTCGTGCACCGGCTGTTCGCAGCGGGCCTGTCCCTCGAGGCAGCGATGGAGATGCTGGGCAATCACCCGGCCTCCGGGAGGATCCAGGACGCCGCCACCGATCTGGACCAGGCGATCAGGGATCTCAGGAGCATGCTCTTCGATGAGCCGTCTCCCTGAGGCGCTGGGCCGCGCTGACAGGCGGGCGGGGTTCTACCCGGCGGGCTGGTTGAAGATCACGACGAGGCTGACGATCTTCCCGTCGCGGACGCTGAAGTAGTTCGACAGGACGAGGTCGTCGGGCAGGCCGGCCTTGTCGAAGTCGCCGGTGTAAGCCCCGCGGACGATCGTGTCCCCGTAATGGTCGCAGACCTCGCGGACCTCGATCTGGACCTTGTCGCCGACCATCTCCTTTTCCACCCACCGGCGGATCGCGCCAGTGCCGGCGAACTCGCGGCGGGCGTCGTTGACGTACGCATCGTCGGCGAACGTGGCCATGATGGCGTCGGTGTCCAGTGCGTTGACCCCGGCGATGTGGGCCGCGATGACTCCGGTCAGCTCGGTCGCGTGCATGATGTGTGCTCCCTTTTCCCGGTCCCGGCCCTCGTGGCCGGGCATCCGCCACGCTCCCGGCTACCGCTGGGGGACGGTCAATACCGCAAACAGCGCGTGACTCTCCCCCTGGGGGAGCATGCAGACTCGTGTCATGCAGAATGGCCTGGCGATCGGGGACTTCGCCCGCGCGACCCACATGAGCGTCAAGACGCTGCGCTACTACCACCGGGTCGGCCTGCTGGAGCCAGCCGACGTGGATCAGGACACGGGCTACCGCCGCTACACCACTGCCCAGATCCCGACCGCGCAGATCATCCGGCGCTTCCGCGACCTGGATATGCCCGTGGACGAGGTAAGGCAGGTCCTGGCCGCCCCGGACCTTCAGACCCGCAACGAGCTCATCGCGGCGCACCTGAACCGTCTGGAAGAAGGGCTGACCCGCACCCAGGACGCCGTCGCCTCGCTGCGTGACCTGCTGGCCCGCCCGTCACCGCCCAGCCTGGCCGAGCTCGGCCGCCGCCGGGTGGAGGCCACACCCGCCGCCGCGATCAGCGAGATGCTGGACATCGAGGACACCGGCCCCTGGTTCCAGGGCGCGCTCGGTGAGCTGTACGCCACGATGGAGGCGCAGACCCTGGCGCCCGGAGGCCCGAGTGGCGGCGTGTACGCGACCGAGCTGTTCTCCCACGGGCTGGGCCAGGCCACCGTCTTCGTGCCGTGCGCCGGGCCGGTGCGGCCTACGGGCCGGGTGACGTCGCTGGTCGTGCCGCCCGCGGAGCTGGCCACCATCGTCCACCCCGGGCCGCACGCCGACATCGACCGCGCCTACGGATCGCTGGCCACCTACGTCACCGAGCACGTGCTCGCGGTCGACGGGCCGATCCGCGAGTACTACATGGTGGGCCGGCGGGACACCGCGGACGCTTCCGAGTGGCGCACCGAGATTGGCTGGCCGATCTTCCACACGGGACCTGCGCCCGACGAGACGTGAGCCGTCAGCCCGAGCCGTCGCCCGAGCCGTCGCCCGGGCCGGGCCGGCTGCCGGTGAGCACGGCCATGAGCCGGGCTACCGCTCCGGTGAACGCGTGCTCCGGCGGGGTTGCGTACCCGATGACCAGCGCGGGCCGCGGCGGGCCAGACCCCGGGCTGTAGTACCGGAGCCCGTCGAGGGCCAGGTCGTGACGGGACGCGGCCCGGGCGATGATCTCGTCCTCGTCCAGGCGCGGCGGCAGGTCCAGCAGCGCGTGCAGCCCGGCCGCGATCCCGGTGACCCGCGCCTGCGGCACGTGGCGCCGGACCGCGGCGGCGAGGTGGTCCCGGCGTCGCCGGTAGGCCAGCCGGGAGCGGCGGACCTGCCGGTCGTAGGCGCCGGAGGTGAGGAACTCGGCCAGCGTGAGCTGGTCGAAGCTGCTCGAGTGCCGGTCGGTGAGGGCCTTGGCCGCGGTGACCTCGCCCACGAGGCAGCCGGGCAGGACGAGCCAGCCCAGCCGCAGTCCCGGCGCGAGGCTCTTGCTGGCTGTCCCGGCGTAGATGACCTGCTCGGGCCCGAGCGCCTGCATGGCCCCGACCGGCTGGCGGTCGTAGCGGAATTCCCCGTCGTAATCGTCCTCGATGAGGAACCCGCCGGCCCGCGCGGCCCATTCGATGGCGCGGGTGCGCCGGCCGGGCGCGAGCACGCCGCCTAGCGGGAACTGGTGGGCCGGGGTCAGCAGGACGGCGCCCGCACCAGTCAGCGCGGCCGCGCCGCCGCGCCGGTCCGGGTCCAGGACGGCGCCGCCCTGGTCCACCGGGAGCAGCCGGGTGCGCAGCCCGTGCCGGGCCGCGATGCCGCGCAGGTCCGGCAGGCCGTACTCCTCCATGGCCAGGGTGGTGGCCCCCCGGTCGCGCAGCACCTGGCAGATCAGGCCGAGCCCCTGGGTGAACCCGGAGCAGATCACGATCCGGTCCGGGCTCACCCGCACGCCACGGGCCCGTGCCAGGTAGCCGGCCAGCGCCTGGTGCAGTTCCGGCCGGCCGCGGGCGTCCGGAGCATCGCCGAACGCCGCGGCGGGGGCGGCATTCAGCGCCCGCCGTGCCGCCGCCAGCCAGCGGGAGCGGGGGAAAGCAGCCACGTCGGGCGACCCAGGACGAAGGTCGTAGCGCAGCCGGCGCGGCACGCCGCCAGACGCCGGCGCAGCCTCGGCCGCGGGCGCCCGCCCGGCGACCCGGGTAACCGAGCCCTGCCGGGCCACCAGCCAGCCCTCGGCGACCAGTTGCCCGTACACGTCGACCACGGTGTTGCGCGCGACGCCCAGGTCGGCGGCCAGCGAGCGGGACGACGGGAGGCGCAGCCCGGGCGCCAGCCGGCCCGACCGGACCGCCTCGCGGAGCTGGTCCTCCAGGCTGGCGCGCAGCCGCGGGCCGGCGCGGTCCAGGTGCAGGTCCACCCCGGAACTGGCCCATGTTTCTGGCATGAAAGTGGAGCTTACTTGTGCGCCGGTTCCCTCGTAGGTTCGGGATATGGCACTCACAGACACCACCAATGACACGACCAGCCAGCCCCCGTTCACCATCCCGGTCCGGCTGGACTTCGACAGCCACGCGGCCGGATTCGCCCGGGCCCTGGCCCAGCTGGACAAGGCGGCCACCAGGGAACTGGACCGGGTGGACTTCGATCCCCGGCTGCGCGAGCTGGTCCGGGTCCGCGCCTCGCAGCTCAACGGATGCGCCTACTGCATCGACATGCACAGCCAGGACGCCCGCGCGGTGGGTGAGAGCGAGCAGCGCCTGTACGGCATCTCCGCCTGGCGGGACACGCCTTACTTCTCCGAACGGGAGCGCGCGGCGCTCGCCTTCACCGAGGCGGTCACGCTGATGGCGGGCGACCACGTCCCGGATGCGGCATACCAGGCCGTCGCGGCCTGGTACAGCCCGGACGAGGTCGCCGCGCTGCTGGCCCTCATCATCACGATCAACGCGTGGAACGCCGTGGGGGTCGCCACGCACGCCTGGACGCCCGGCAGCTACGAGCGCTGACCCGGCTGGTGCCGCCCGGGGCCCGCCGCGGAGGCGGGACCCCGGGCCCGGCACCCGGGACCAGCCGGGCCGTCACAGCCGGTCACCACAGGCCCGGTCACCACAGGCCCGGGGTGCCCGTCTGCTCCAGGTCCAGCAGCGCCCGCTTGCGGGCCAGGCCGCCCGCGTAGCCGGTCAGCTTGCCGGTGCTGCCCACCACCCGGTGGCACGGGATCAGGATGCTCAGCGGGTTACGGCCCACCGCGCCGCCGACGTCCCTGGCGTTCGCGTCACCCCCGGCGCGCCGCGCCAGCTCGCCGTAGGTGGTCGTCTGCCCGTACGGGATCTCCGTGATCAGTTCCCAGACGCGCTGCTGGAATCCGCTGCCCCGGGCGCCGAGGGGCAGGACGAACTCCGTCCGGGTGCCCTCGAGGTACTCCCCGAGCTGCCGCGCGACATCCGCGAAGCCCTGGTCCGTCCGCCGCCCGAAGCTGGCCGGGCTGGGCCGGTACCAGTGGTGCGGGAAGTACAGGCCGGTCAGTACCTCGCCGTCCCGCACGATGGTCAGCTCACCCAGCCGGGTGGCGAGGATCGTGTGCTGGGTCCCGGTCCGCCGTCCGGCCTGTGTGTCGGTCGTCATTCTCTGCTCCTTCGGTCACGTCCCCGTGCTTGGAAACTGGTACGCGGAAGACCGCTGCGCGGAAGACCTGTGCCCCGAAGACGCATCCGGCCAGCGATACGTGAGGTGCCCGGACGTTGATACGCGGGCTCACGTCCCGCCCCCACCCGGCGTCTTCCTGGCACGCGCACCCGGACGGGAGCGACCGACCCACCGCCAGGAAGGGATGATCCATGTCCACCGAAGCTAACAAGGCTGTCGTTGCCCGCTGGTTCGACAGGTTCTGGGGCAAGGACTTCGACCCCGGGGTCATCGACGAGCTGGCCGCGCCAGACGTCCGGTTTGAGTACTCACTGCACGCCCCGGTGCGTGGCCGGGACGGGGTGCGCGAGTTCGCCACCAAGTTCCGGGCGGCGTTCCCGGACCTGAATTTCTGGGGGACCGCGGACCTGATTGCCGAGGGTGACTACGTGGTCGGCCAGTGGGAGGGGGGCGGCACCCAGACGGGTGAGGCCTTCGACGATATGCCGGTCGGCTCCCTGCCCGCGGGGACCGGGAAAGCGATGCGGTTCACCGGCATTACCGTGCTGAGGGTCGAGAATGGCCTCATCACCGAAGAGATCGGTCTCGACGACGGCCTCACGGCGCTACGGCAGCTCGGCCTGATCACGAGCGCCTGATCACACGGCGCCTGATCACCGGAACTGTGCTCAGGGCCCTGGATATGGGCCCGGAGCACAGTTCCCGGCCAGCTCAATCCCAGGGGTACCTCACAGAAACCAGATCCAGGACGTCTTCAGGACATGACAGGCAAGCCACCGTTCGAAAGCGTGGTCTCCGCGCACGGCAGTACCGTGCTGCGGGTCTGCCGGGCCATCCTCGGCCCGGCCGACGCGGACGACGCCTGGTCGGAAACGTTCCTGTCCGCGCTGAAGGCCTATCCGGGCCTGCCGGCCGACGCGAACGTCGAGGCCTGGCTGGTCACGATCGCGCACCGCAAAGCCATCGACGTGACCCGCGGCGCCGCCCGCCGTGCGATCCCGGTGGCGCAGACCCCGGAACGCCCGGCTGGCCCGGACGGTCACGGTTCACCCTCCGGCGGCCCGCCTGCTGGCGGCGGGGGCCTGGTCGCCGACGACGACCTGGCTGACGCCATGACCCGGCTGCCGGCCAAGCAGAAACAGGCCGTCGCCTACCACTACCTCGCGGGGCTGCCTTACGCGGACGTCGCCGGCATCCTCGGCGGCACCCCCGAGGCCGCGCGCCGAGCGGCTGCCGACGGCATCGCCCGGCTGCGCCGTTCCTACCCGGCCGCCGCGGCCCGCACCTCATCGAAAGGAGCGTCCCGATGATCACCGACGACACACCCGGGGTGCTGGCGCAGGCCTTCCCCGACGACCCCGGCCAGCTGAGCCGGCTGCACACGAGGCTGGCGGCCGCGGCCCAGCACGACGGCGTGCTCGACGTCGCTTACCGCACCATCGACAGCCCGGTCGGCCCCCTGCTGCTGGCCGCCACGGAGCAGGGCCTGATCCGGGTGGCCTTCGCCCGCGAGGGTCACGACGCCGTGCTGCAGGCGCTGGCCGACAAGGTCAGCCCGCGCATCCTCAGCGCCCCCGGCCGCCTCGACGCGGCCGCCCGGGAACTCGGCGAGTATTTCGCGGGCCGCCGGCACGCGTTCGACCTGCCGCTGGACTGGCGGCTGTCCGCCGGGTTCCGGCGCACGGTGCTGAGCCACCTGCCCGAGATCGGCTACGGGCACACGGCCAGCTACTCAGCTGTCGCCCGGCTCGCCGGCAGCCCGAAGGCGGTCCGCGCCGTGGGCACGGCCTGCGCGACCAATCCGCTGCCGCTCGTGGTGCCCTGCCACCGCGTGGTCCGCTCCGACGGCAGCATGGGCGGCTACCGCGGCGGCCCTGACGCCAAGCGCACCCTGCTCACCCTGGAGGAGGCCGCAGCATGAGCCCGGTCACCAGCACCCGCACGGCCACCGGGACGTGGCCGGACCGCGTCGGGGCCACCGACTGGGACGCGGTCCGCGCCGGGCTGGACAGCTTCGGCTGCGCCCTGACCGGGCCGCTGCTGACCAGCGAGGAAGCGGCCGGGATCGCCGCGCTCTATCCCGAGGACGCGCGGTTCCGGTCCACGGTCAACATGGCCCGGCACCGTTTCGGCGAGGGGGAGTACCGCTACTTCGCCCACCCGTACCCTGACGCGGTCACCGCGCTCAAGCAGGCCCTGTACCCGAAGCTGCTGCCGATCGCCCGCGACTGGCAGGACCGGCTCGGCCGCCCGGCACCGTGGCCGGACCGCCTCGAGGACTGGCTGGAGATGTGCCACGCGGCGGGACAGCGGAAGTCCACGGCGATCCTGCTGCGCTACCGGGCCGGGGACTGGAACGCCCTGCACCGGGACCTGTACGGCGACCTGGTTTTCCCGCTCCAGGTCGTGATCAACCTCAGCCACCCCGGCGCCGACCACACCGGCGGGGAGTTCCTGCTCTACGAGCAGCGCCCGCGAGCCCAGTCCCGCGGCACCGCCACGCTCATCCCGCACGGGCATGGCCTGGTGTTCACCACCCGGGACCGCCCGGTCCAGTCCCGGCGGGGCTGGTCCGCGGCGCCGGTCCGGCACGGGGTGTCCGTGATCCGCTCCGGCGAGCGGTTCACCCTGGGCCTCGTCTTCCACGACGCCGCCTGACGGCCAGGGGAGGCTGGACGTGGCGGCCCGGATGTACACGCTGCTCGGCGCGGACCGGCGCCCGTACCGCAGCGCGGTCGCGGGGCGACTCGGCGGCCATCGCCGGACCCGGGTCTACGGCCGGCTCGACTGCCCGTCCGCCCGCCGTGCCCTGGCCCGCGGGGGTTACGCGGCCCACCGCGTCTTCTTCGCCGACGAGCCGGCCGCGATCGCGGCCGGCTACCGGCCCTGCGCCGTCTGCCTGCCTGCGGCCTACGCGGCCTGGAAGTCGGGCCGCGCCGGGTGAGGCGGCTGGGCCGGGACCGCGGCCCGGCTCAGCGGCGCGGGGCGAAGTAGATGATCGCCACGCCGGCCAGCACCACCGCGGCCCCGGCCCAGTCGAAACGGTCGGGGCGGTTCTTGTCCACGCCCCAGCCCCACAGCAGGGACGCGACCACGAACACGCCCCCGTAGGCCGCGTAGATCCGCCCGAAGTCGGAGCTCTTCTGCAGGGTCGGGATCACCCCGTAGACCACGAGGATGGCCGCGCCCAGGATGCCGACGATGACCGGCGCCCCGTCCCGCAGCCAGCGCCAGACCAGGTATCCCCCGCCGATCTCGGCCAGGCCTGCGGCGATGAACAACCCGACCGAGCGTGCAATCCCCATGCGCCGATTCTGGCCTGCCCCCGTGCGGCCCGGCACAGGAGCCCGTGGACGGGCAAAAAGCAACCATAAGGTTGATCATCACGCCGCTGTGCGCCTAAGATCAACCATGTGGTTGAGGATCTGGCCGCCGGCGGGCATGAGATGGACGAGGTGTTCCACGCGCTCGCGCACGAGGCCCGGCGGGCGATGCTCCGCCGGCTGGCGGGCGGCGGGCTGACCGTGGGGGAACTGGCGCAGCCGCTGGCCATGTCGCTCGCGGCCGCGTCGAAGCACGTCCGGGTGCTGGAGCGGGCCGGGCTGCTGTATCGCACCGTGGATGGCCGCCGTCACATGTGCCGGCTCCGGGCCGCGCCGCTCGCCCAGGCTGCGGCCTGGCTGCGCTGGTACGAGCCGTTCTGGGACGATCGGCCCGGTACCCTGGCCCACCTCTTCCGCGAGGGCGGCTCGGCCCCGCAAACCCCGAATTTCCCCTAACGGAGGGATCGGCTGAATGTCTGCCAGCACCGAGGACCATGCTGTCGTCCGGCTGGAACGCCTGATCCCGGCTCCTCCGGGACCGGTCTACCAGGCCTGGCTCGACCCGGAGCTGCTGCAGCGCTGGATGGCGCCCGGCAGCCTGACCATGGCCCGGGCCGAGGTCGAGGAGTGGCCCGGTGGCACTTACCGGATCTGGCAGGAGGACTCCGGCCGCGACGTCGGCGGCTTCGAGGCCGAGCTGCTCGAGCTTGTCCCCGACGAGCGGCTGGTGTTCCGCTGGGGGTTCGTCGGCCCGGAGCGCACCAACGGCCCGGTCTTCGACTCGCTCCTGACCGTCACGCTGCGCCCCGATGAGGCGGGCGGGACCGTCCTCACCCTGGTCCACGAACATCTCGGCGAGCTGGCTGCGGCCCTGCCGCAGGTAGCGGAGAACGTCGGCCCGGGCTGGGAAGCCGCGCTCGGCAAGCTGGCCGCCGCGTTCACCCCCGGAGCCTGACCCTCCCGCGGGCCCCACCCGCCGCGCGAGCCTCCGAGGCCCGACCCGCGAGCGCGAGCGCCCCGCAGGCCCCCCCCGCGGAGCCTCCCCAGGCCCGACCCGCCCGCGCGAGCGCCCCGCAGGCCCCCACTCCCCGCGCGAGGCTCCGACGCCCGACCCGCGAGCGCGAGCGCCCCGCAGGCCCCCACTCGCCGCGCGAGCCTCCGGGGCCCGACCCGCGAGCGCGAGCGCCCGCGCTCCGCAGCCTCAGCCGTCCCACCCGCCCCGCCCGCCACATGCCAGCCCCGTGATCATGGGCTTGGTGGTGCTGCAGCACCACCAAGCCCATGATCACGCTCGATGTTTGCCCGGGCGTGTCGTGGAAGTTAAGGATTCATGGGCCAGTCCAGAGGTGCCCCCGCCAGTCCCGCCCGCCGGGTCGGCGTGGCGGTCGCCGCGCTGTGCCTGGTTCAGTTCATGGATGTACTCGGGGTGACCGTCGTAGTCACGGCGCTGCCCGCGATGCTGGGCAGCCTGCACGCCCCGGGCTCCCTGGGCAGCCTGATCGCGACCGGCTACGCCATGTTCTTCGGCGGCCTGCTGATGCTCGGCGCCCGGCTCGGGGACCGTTATGGGCACCGGCGCACGATCCTGGCCAGCCTGGCCGTGTTTGCCGTGGGGGCCCTCGTGGCCGCGACGGCGCCGTCCGTCCTGGCCCTGACTGCGGGCCGCTGCCTGCAGGGCGCGGCCGCCGCGGGTTCGGTGCCCTCCGCGCTGCGCCTGCTGACCACGATCGCCCCTCAGGGGCCGGCCCGGCATCGCGCCATCGCGGCCTGGAGCGCGGCCGGGGCGGCCGCTGGCGCCAGCGGTTTCGTGATCGGAGGTATCGTCACCGACCTGACCAGCTGGCGCGTGATCTTCTGGGCGTACCTCCCGCTCGCGGCCGCGCTGGCCGCGATCGTCTCGGTGTCGGTGCCCCGGGACGAAGGCGGCCGGCAGGCGGAATCGCTGAACCTGGCCGGGTCGCTGACCTTCACGGCGGCGGTGATGGCTTTCGTGGTCGGCGCCACCGTGATCGCGCAGCCGGGCGGCCGGGCCGCGGGCGGCCTGCTGCTGGTGGCCTGCGTGGCGCTGGCCGGCGCATTCGTGCTGGCTGACCGCCGTGCCGCCGCGCCGTTGCTTCCGCGGGAGCTGATCCGGTCCCGGCAGCTGCGGCTCGGGACACTCGGCGCCCTGCTCAACACCGCGACCACCAGCTCGGTCATCACGCTGGTCACTCTCTACCTGCAAGATTCCCTGCAACGAACCCCGTTGCAGGCTGCAGCCTCGCTGCTGCCGTTCAGCCTGGCGGTGATCGTCGGGTCCACGCTGGCCGCCGCGGTTCAGCGACGTACAGGGCGCGCAGGGCCACCCCGGCGGGTCGCTCAGCGGCTGATCGCGGCCGGCCTGGCCCTGATCGCGGTGGCGGACGGTGCGCTGATCCCGCTGGCCACGCTGGCATGGGCGGTGCCGGTTTGCGCCGTGGCGGCTGGCGGGGGCATCGGGCTGTCGTCCGTCGCGGCCACAGGCCTGGGCACGGATGTCGCGCCGAAATGGCGGGGCGGCGCATCCGGGATCATCAACACCGCCGCCCAGCTGGGGACGGCTCTGGGGATCGCGGCGCTGATCCTGGTGGCCGCGGCTACCGGTGAGACGCCGGCTCTGGGCACGCCCCCGCCCCGGATCGCCTGGGCCATCGCCGCGCTGGCCGCAGCGGCAGGTGCGGCCCGGTTCGCCGTCGCCCGCGCGGGCCCTGCCGCGATGACCGGGGAGGATGCGCCCGGCCGGCAGGAGGTGCCCGCCGGGCACGATGCGCCGGCTGAGTAAGACGGCTCGGCCCAGGATGCGCCCGCCGGGTTCAGCGGCCGCCGCCGTCCCGGTTGGCGGCGGCGATCGTCGTGTTCAGCACCAGGGCGAACGCGTTCCAGCCCACGTACGGCAGCAGCGCGATGGCCGCCTTCCGGTCTGCCCGGCCCACCTCCCTGGTCAGCGCGACGGTGGACGCTTCCAGGACGGCGATGACCGCCACACCCAGCTCGGGCCGGTGCCAGCGGAAGAATACCCACGGCCAGGCTGCGTTCAGGGCGAGGTTGACACCGAGAGCCAGGGCGAGACGTCGCCGCTGGGGCTGGTCGGCCCGGTTCCAGGCCCGGCCGGTGGCCCCGGCTGTCAGCGTGTAGAGCACGGTCCAGACCTGGCCGATGACCTGACCTGGCGGCTGCCACGCGGGCAGGTCGAGGGATTGGTACCAGGCACTGTCCACGTCGGTTGCGACGCCGCCCGCGACCGCGGCAGCCGCGGTCGCGGCCCCCGTGGCCAGGTAAGTCTTGGCTCCCATGACTTCAGACCTGCCCGTCTGCCCGCCGGTCAATCACGATGATCATCTGCCCGCGCTGCGGCAGGATGCTGGCTATGACCGATCCGATCGCGTTGCGGCCCGTCGAAGAGCACGATCTGACGATCATGGGGGACCTGCTCGCGGGGGACCCGGTCACGGCGGGGGAGTTCTCCTGGTACGGCTGGAGCGATCGCAACCGGTGGAAGCGCCGCTGGGCGGAGAACGGCCTGCTCGGCGACGACGGCGGAACCCTCATGGTGGTCCGCGGCCAGGAACGGCTGGGCGTCATGAACTGGCGGCGTAAGGTTTCCACCCCGACCGCCTACCACTGGGAAATCGGCATTGCCTTGCTGCCCGAGGCCCGGGGTCACGGGTATGGCACCGAAGCGCACCGGCTGCTGGTGCGCTACCTGTTCGCGCACACTCCGGTGCACCGCATCGAGGCGGCTACCGAGACAGGCAACATCGCCGAGCAGCGGGCGCTGGAAAAGGCGGGCTTCGTCCGGGAGGGTGTGCTGCGCGGAATTGGCTGGCGGGACGGCGCCTGGCGCGACGGGGCCTGGTTCAGCGTGCTGCGCACCGATCTGGAGCGGTGACCTGGCGGCAGGCGCCGCCAGGCAGTGATGCGGGCTCGTCACGCCGGGGCCCGTGATGTGGGGTTCATCACGGGACCCGAGGCGCCGGGTGCGTCACGCCGGGCCTGTGCTGCCGGGGCCTGTGCTGCCGGGGCCTGTGCTGCCGGGGCCTGTGCTGCCGGGGCCTGTGCTGCCCGGGGCCTGTGCTGCCCGGGCCCGTGATGCCTGGCCTATGCTGCCCAGGTCACCGGCCGGCGCCCGACATGCCCGGGCCCGAGATGCCCGGGCCTGCAATGCCGCCTCGGCCGGGGGTAACCCGGCCGGGCGGCAGACCTCACCCAGTAGGCTGACGCCCCGTGGTGACTGGGGCATACCGGGACCTATTCGTGGCCATCGCCGGGGCGGCGGGCGCGCTGACCGGCCTGCTGTTCGTGGCGCTGTCGGTGGCCCCCCGGCCGCGCGTGGCCGGGCACCCGAACGTCATACGTCAGGTCCGCGCGGCGGCGGCGCTCGTGGCGTTCACCAACGCCCTGGCTGTCTCCCTGTTCGGCCTGGTGCCGCACAACCTGGTCGGTTATCCGGCGGTCGTGGCCAGCGTCGGCGGCCTGCTGTTCACGCTGGGCGGGCTGCGGTCCATCCTGGCCGACCCGGTCGCGCGGCCCCGGGTACTGGGCCAGCTCGGCCTCATCGTGCTGCTGCTGACGGCGTTCGGGGTCGAGGCCGTGGCGGGCTTCGTCTCGATCGCGCGGCCGCACAGCGGCGTGCCGATCGACGTGATCGGGAACGTCCTGGCCGCCTCGCTGCTCATCGGGGTCGCCCGGTCCTGGGAACTCGTGGGTGACCGGGACACCGGCATCACGTCCTCCATCGCCGCGCTGCTAGGACACGAGCGCCATCTGGGCGGCTCGGTGGCCAACCCCGCCGATGTGCCGCCGGAGGAGGCGGCTGAACCGCCGGGAGCCGGCTGACTCCCGCGCCCCGGGCGACCCGGGTAGCCCGGCCTGGCCCCGCGGGCCCCGCTGACTCCGACGGCCCGGCGGGGGGTCCACGGGCCCGTCCGCCCCAGGGGGATGAGCGGTTCTCCCGGGTCGGTTCTCCCGGGTGCGCGGCCCACCCCGGATGCGCCCCCGCCCGGTACGGCCCGGCCGGGGTGCGCGGCCCGCCCGGGATGCGCCCCCGCCCGGGTACGGCCGGCCAGGGTGCGCGGCCCGCCCGGGTACGGCCCGGCCGGGGTGCGCGGCCCGCCCAGGTCCGCGGCCGGCCATACCGGATCGGGATGACCGGTTCCGGTGTTTCGGGCATCCGTAAATGGACGCCGGGTCTGGGAGCCAGGGTCAGGGTGCGCGGGAGGCCCCGCCAGCCTCAGCAGCCGTCAGGGCGCCGAGCACCAGCAAAGCCCGGCATCAACCGTCGCGAAGCAGGCAAACCGGGCGTTCTTGGCCAGCCCCTAGCGCCCGGCCAGCGTGCTGCCGCCTGCTCACCCCGCTGGCGAGGGCGGCGAAGCATAGCACGAAATCTGCGTCCGAAAACAGGACTTTCGGCCCTGTCCTTAAATGTAACTCATCTGATGAGCTACTCCGTGATGGCTCCGGACCGGGCGGCCCCCGGACCGGGCTATTCGGGGGGCGGAGGGTCCCGTGGGCCGGGCTGGGGAGGCGCACGGGACCCTCACACCGGTCTGGGCCGAGGTTGCGGTCCCGGTCATGGCGAGCCCGCCGCCGGGATTGCCCCGTGCTCCGGTTTCCGGGGGGGCAGAACCGGGCGCGGTTTTCGTTGCGGAGACTTAGGCCCTGGCCCGTGCCTGCGGGCAGCCGGGCGGCCCTGCGGAGGAGGTTCCGGCCGGGCCGCACCGCTCAGCCATGATCGCCGAACCAGTGAGCGAGCAGCGCGAACGTCCGCGGAGCCGCGCCATGCAGCCGGGCCGGGAATGTCATCCAGCGCGGCACGTAGACCACCGGGCGGTCATGCTCGAGCGCGGACATGATGGCCTCCGCGGCCCGTTCGGCGGGCAGCGGCACCGGCTTCCTCCGGCCGTAGGGGCGGCCCCGGCGGTCGAAAAACGGGGTGTCGATCACGCCCGGCACGATCACGGAGACGCCCACGCCCGAGCCTTCCAGCTCATGGGCCAGGCTCTCGGCGAAGTTGCCCAGGCCCGCCTTGGCCGCCGAGTACACCGCCTCGTCCCGGACCGACGTCGCGCCCACGATGGACGAGACGAACACGATCCGGCCGCTGCCCCGTGCGGTCATCCGGGGCAGGAGCCTGCGGGTCAGCTCGATCGGCGCGGCCAGGTTGACGGCCAGGATCTCCGCGATCTTCTCGCCGGTCATCTCGCCGACCGGCCCACACCAGCCGACGCCCGCGTTGTTGATCAGGATGTCGATGCCGGGGGCGCTGGCGTCTTCCGCTGCGACCTGCAAGGCCGCGTCGGCCAGCTCGGCCGGCCCCTGTGGTTCCGCGAGGTCGGCCTTCAGGGCCAGTGCGCCCGTGTCTCGCGCCACCGCGTCCAGCCGCTCCGGATCCCGCCCGGCGATCAGCAGCCGGGCCCCGGCCCGGGCCAGCACGCGTGCCGTTGCCGCGCCGATCCCCGACGATCCGCCGGTCACGAGCGTTACTGCGCCACGGAGCCGCATCTGGATACCGTCTCATGTCACCGCTGGCCGGCCGCATACTGCCCCGCCTGTGCCGCGAGCCGCCGCGGCAGGGATCGTGCAGGTGAGAGCCTTATCCGCGCGGGATCAGGCCGGGGCGACCGCCTGCTCCTGGACCGCCGGAGACGCAGCGTCGGCCCAGACCCGCACGATGTCGCGCATCGACAGCAGCCCGATGACCTCATGGCCCTCGACCACCACGAGGTGCCGGAACCCGGCCCGCACCATGGTCTCCGCCGCCTGCTGCAGGGTCCACTCGGGTGTCGCGAACACCACATCCGTGGTGCGGTGGTCCGCGGCGAGCTCACCATCCGGGTCCTGGCCCGCGCCAACGGAGTCCAGGATGTCCCGTTCGGTGAGGATGCCGATCCCCGCGTGCTGGTCGTCCGTCACCACGGCCGCGCCCACCCGGCGTCCGGACATGAGGCGCGCCGCCTCGCGCAGGGTGTGCGCGGGCCCGATAGTGACCACCAGCCTGGTCATGCCGTCCCGCACCTTCACGATCGATCACTCCCTGGGCTGTGTCCGAGACACCACGACCCGCCCGGTCCGTGCCCGCCAGGGTGTGCCGCCTCGTTGCGGATGCGCTTGTGCCTTTGTGACGCGCTGGTTTCTCACCAGCATCCGCGCATGCCCGCGTGAGGGCAAGCCCCTATCTCAGGCCAATCTCGCTACGCATTTGTGCACATCAGGTCACGTTTCGGGGCTAGCCAGGCGGTCGAGCACCTCCTGGTGCAGGCGGGCGTTCGTGCACACCGCACTGCCGCCGTCGGGGGTGGCGTTACCCGCCAGGTCGGTGAAGACCCCGCCCGCCTCCTCCACGATGATCTGGAGCGCCGCGAGGTCCCACAAGGACACGTCGGGCTCGGCGGAGATGTCCACCGCGCCCTCGGCGACCAGGACGTGGGACCAGAAATCGCCGTACGCGCGGGTCCGCCACACCGAGCGGGCCAGCCCGAGGAAGCCCGGCAGGACGCCCTTCTCCTCCCAGCCGCCCAGGCTGGAGTAGGAAAACGAGGCATCCTCCATGCGGGCCACATCTGAGACCCGGCACCGCGTGGCCTTGGTGAGGCTCTTGCCGGTCCACGCACCGTTGTCGACGGCCGCCCACCAGCGCCGGCCCAGCGCGGGCGCGGAGACCACGCCCATCACCACCTGGTCGCCGTCCATCAGGCCGATCAGAGTCGCCCATACGGGGACACCACGGACATAGTTCTTGGTGCCGTCGATCGGGTCGATCACCCAGCACCGCGGGCCGCCGCCGGCCCGGCCGAACTCCTCGCCCAGCACGGCGTCCCGCGGCCGTGACCGGCGCAGCACGTTCCGCAGAGATTCCTCGGCTGCCTTGTCCGCATCGGTGACGGGGGTGAGGTCGGGCTTGGACTCCACGTGCAAGTCCAGCGCCCGGAAGCGGCGCGTGGTGATGTCGTCGGCCGCGTCGGCGAGGACGTGGGCGAAACGCAGGTCGTCGTCGTATCCGGCCATGGCGCGAACCGTATCGGATCACGGCCGCTGCGGCTATCCGTGATCCAGAAGGCCTGCCATAGCGTGACCGGACGGGCGATGCTCCCTGCGTGATCATGGGTTTGCTGGGGCGCGCGCCCCAGCAAACCCATGATCACGATGCGGCGGATGCGGCTGTGACTTGCGGATGCGGCTGTGACTTGCGGATGCGGCTGTGACTTGAGGTGCTGGTGGTGGCCAAATCTGGCAGGTCCGGGGCAGCGGTGCCCCGGTGAGCAGGGTGCCCCGGTGAGCAGGGTGCTCCGGTGAGCCTGGTTCAGGGGCTGGGTTCCGGTGAGCCTGGTTCCGGGGCCGGGTTCCGCGGGCAGTCGGCTAGTCGTCGCTGAGGGCGGGGGGCGGTGGGGTGGGGTCGTCGCCCTCGCGGCTGCGGAGCAGGCGGCGCAGCGAGTCCAGCCGGGTGACAAGGCGGCTGTCCCCCCCTTGGTCGCGGACCCAGGCGTCCAGCGCGCAGTCGGATTCCAGGTGGGTGCAGCCGCGCGGGCAGGCCGCGGTCCCGGGAGCCAGGTCGGGGAACGCCCGTACCACCCGTTCCGGGGCCACGTGGGCCAGCCCGAAACCGCGCAGTCCCGGCGTGTCGATCAGCCACCCGCCGCCGGGCAGCGGCAGGGCCACCGCAGAGGAGGACGTATGGCGGCCCCGGCCGGTCACCGGGCTGACCGTGCCCACCGCCCGGTCCGCCCCCGGGATCAGCGCGTTGACCAGCGTGGACTTGCCCACGCCGGAATGCCCGACCAGCACGCTGATCTGGCCGGCCAGAGCCCTGCGGAGCGGGCCGAGCCGCTCGCCGGTCAGCGGCTGCCCCAGCACCACGTGCGGGATGCCGAGCGGGCCGTACGCGTCGAGAATGGCGCTGGCTGGCGAGAGATCGGCTTTGGTCAGGCACAGCAGCGGGGACAGCCCTGCGTCGTAGGCGGCAACCAGGAAGCGGTCGATCAGCCGGGGCCGGGGCGGCGGGTCGGCGAGCGCGGTGACGATCACGAGCTGGTCCGCGTTGGCCACGATGACGCGTTCCACCGGGTCGGTGTCGTCGGCGGACCGGCGGAGCACGGACGTGCGGGGCTCGACCCGGACGACACGGGCGAGAGTGCCCGGCTCACCGGAGACATCCCCGGCCAGGGCGACCCGGTCGCCCACCACGACGCTGCGGCGGCCGAGCTCACGGGCCCGCATCGCGGTCACCGGACGGTCCCCGACCAGGGTCCCGTAGCGGCCGCGGTCCACTGCCGCCACGAAAGCCTCGGCCGCGTCCTCGTGCGCGGGCCGGCGGCGGGTCCGTGGCCGGGTGCTCTTCCCCGGCCGGATCCGGACGTCATCCTCGTCCAGGTGGGCGTAGGACGGCCGCCGGCTCAGGGAGCGCGCTCCAGCATCGCCGCCCACGCGGAGGTGAAGCCGGGGAACGTCTTACCGACGGTCGCCGCGTTCTCGACCCGCAGGCCGGGAACCACCAGGCCGAGCACCGCGGCGGCCATCACCAGCCGGTGATCGTCGTAGGTGGCGAAGGGCCGGGCGGCTCTCAGCGGCCGGGGCCGGATCTCCAGCCCGTCCGGCCGCTCGGTCACGTCACCCCCCAGTGCGTTGATCTCCGTGGCCAGGGCGGCGAGCCGGTCGGTCTCCTGGTGCCTCTGGTGGCCGATCCCGGTAAGCACCGACGGGGACCCCGCCAGGGCAGTGAGGGCGCCGAGCACCATCGAGATCTCGCTGCAGTCAGCCAGGTCGGCGGTGATCCCGCGGAGTGAGGGAGGTCCCGTGAGGGTCAGCCCGCCGGGGTCCATGACGTAATCCGCACCCATCTCCCGCAGGATGGAAAGGATCTGGGGAGCGGGCTGGGTGGTCACCGCGGGCCAGCCCAGGATGGTCACGGTCCCCCCGGTGACCATGGCTGCGGCCAGGAACGGCATCGAGTTCACCACGTCGGGCTGGACCGTGATCGGCCGGCTGCTGAGTGCGCCTGGGTGCACAAACCAGGTGTCGGGCAGGGTACCCACGGTGGTTCCGGGCGGCCCGGCGGGCACCGCGTGGGCCCGGGCCGCGGCCGGCGGGCCCGCGGCTGGCGAGGCCGTGGATGTCTCGACCCTCGCGCCCGCGTCGCGGAGCATCTGCACCGTCATCGCGATATGCGGTGCAGACGGGGCGCGACCGCCCCGGTGGCGGACCTCAAGTCCCTTGTCGTAGCGCGGCGCGGCGAGCAGCAGGCCCGAGACCAGCTGCGATGACGCCGACGCATCCACGGTGACCGCGCCGCCCGCCAGCGACCCGGTGCCGTGCACGGTAAACGGGATGGCCCCACGCCCCCCGTCGTCGATCACGGCGCCGAGCTCACGCAGGGCGCTTATGATCGCGCTCACCGGCCGCTGGGAGGCCCTCGGGTCACCGTGGAACTCGGTGGCCACGCTGGCCAGCGCGGCCACCGGGGGAACGAAGCGCATCACGGTGCCCGCGTTGCCCACGTCCACCCGCGCGTCACTGGCCGTCCAGCCGGGGGACACCCGCCAGGCCGTGGCGCCGGGGTCGGAGGTGGTGCCGGGGTCGGCGATGGCGCCGGCCTCCGCCGCGCGGGTGGCAACCGTCGCCCCGAGCGCGCGGAGCGCGCCGGCCATCAGCAGCGTGTCCCGGGCCAGCAGCGGGTTGAGGATGTCGGCCGGGCCAGTGGCCAGGGCGGCGAGCACGAGTGCCCGGTTGGTCATGGACTTCGACCCGGGCACCCGTACCCGTGCCCGCAGCGGCCCGCTGGCCTGCGGGGCCTCCCAGGGCGGCTCCCGGCCAGCGGAGGCTGCCCCGGCCGTGACCTGGCCCCCTGAATCCTGGCGTGCGGTGTCCATGCTGTGAGCGTAATGCGTGTGCTGGGCGCATCGCCTGGAGTGAATCGAGGCAATCGGGGAAGAACCAGCGAGCGCTGTGTCCCCTGGTGCCCAGCGGCAGGGCTCGGGCCCTAGTGGCCGCCCCTGCTGCCCGTGCGCGCGGCCCGGAACGTGGGCGAGGTTTGGTAATCAAGATTTGTGGTTATTAAGTGCCACATTCTGTCTGTGCTTCCCCGGTGCTGCCCCCAGCAGCCCCAGCTACGTAGTGATCGGGTGACGATATGTGTGGCCGCTTCGCGTCAGCGCGGAAGCGCCAGGAACTCCTGGAGGAGTTTGGCGTGCAGCGGGACCGGGTGACCGAGCCGCTGCGGCCTGACTACAACGTGGCGCCCACCAAGCCGGTGTACGCCGTGGTGACCCGGCGCCCGGAGGACGGAAACGGCGGGCAGGCGGCCGGGCGGGATGGTCCCGCCGAGGATGGTTCCGCCGAGGATGGTTCCGCCGAGGGCAGTTCCGCCGAGGATGGTTCCGCCGAGGGCAGTTCCGGGCAGGGCGGTACCGGCGGGCACGGGGCGCTCGAGCACGGGGGCGTCCGTGAACTCCGGGTGGTCCGCTGGGGACTGGTGCCGTTCTGGGCCAAGGACATTTCCATCGGCAGCCGCCTGATCAACGCCCGGGCCGAGACCGTGGCCACCAAGCCGGCTTTCCGCCGCGCGTTCGCCCGCCACCGGTGCCTGCTGCCCGCGGATGGCTTCTACGAGTGGGAGAAGTCCGGGGACCCCAAGCACCCGCGCAAGCAGCCGTACTACATCCACCGCGAGGACGGCGGCGTGCTGGCCTTCGCCGGCCTGTACGAGCTCTGGCGTGACAAGGACCGGCCCGAGGACGAGCGTGATGCCTGGCTGTGGACGGCCACCATCATCACCACGCGGGCCGAGGATGAGGTTGGCCGGATCCATGACCGGATGCCCATGGTGATCGACCCGGCCAACTGGGCTGACTGGCTCGATCCGACGCTGAGCAGCGCCGAGGCGCTGCACGGGCTGATGGCGCCCGCCGCCTCGGCCCATCTGATGTCTTATCCCGTGTCAACGGAAGTCAATTCGGTCCGGCACAACGGTCCGGAGCTGATCGAGCCCATGGAGGGTGATTCTGAGCCCGCGGGGTCCCCGCGGGCAGGGGCGGGAGGGCGCGACGGCGCCTCCCGTGGTGCCCCCAGCACATTGTTTTGAGGCCCTGAGCGCGGCCCCGGCCCCTGGGGCTACCGCTGCTGCGCCGCTGGTGCCCCGATGAAGTAAGGAGGATCCGTGAAGACCATCACCGTACGTAAGCGCCTGGAGTCTGCGCGCGACGACTTGGACCGATCCATCGCGGTCCTGCGCGGCGAGAGGCCGGTGTCCGGCAGTGCGGACTTCCCGCAGGACGAGGCGGACGTGGGGACCAGCCTGTCCGAGACGGACCGCTCGGACGCGGTGCTGGCCTCGGCGATGTCCCAGCGTACGGAGGTCATGGATGCGCTGCATCGCATCGAGGATGGCAGCTACGGCAAATGCGCTGACTGTGGCAAGGCGATCCCGGACGGCCGCCTGGAGGCCCGCCCGGAGGCATCCCGGTGCGTGGCCTGCCAGTCGAAACGCGACCGGATGCGGCGCTAGCCCGTGGCCTGCGGTGCCGGGGTGGCCCGCCGGGCTCCGGGTACGCCGATCCCGGGCGAGCCGATCCCGGGCGGGCTGGCCCCGGGCGGGCTGGCCCCGGGCGGCGCCGGGCGCCCGGGCACGCTGACCGTGGGTTTGCGGGCCGCGGCCAGCAGGTAGATGCCGAAGGACTCGTCCCCGGTGTTCCCGGGGCCGCCTGCCGTCCCGGCCTGCCCGGAGTCCTCCGCTCCCGCGGCCAGTTCGGCCCGGACCAGGCGCATGATGGCGCCAGGGTCCTTGCGCAGCACATGGTCCACCATGGACGGTGACAGAACAGTGCGCGGGCGGATCCAGCTGACCTCCAGCCCGGCCTCGGTCAGCAGGTTGACCAGCTGCTCGGGGCCGAAGCACCGGGTGATCCGTCCGTCCGGCCAGGGCACGAGCACCACTTCCGCCTGGGGCAGGTCGGTCAGCTGGGCCCACTGGTGCTGCTCAGCCAGGATGGACATGCCCAGGACGAGTGAGTCGACCGAGGCCAGGAGCTGGCCCCCGGGCCGCAGCACGCGGGCGATCTCCGCCGCGACGTCCTCGGCCATCAGGTGCCGCGACAGTGCCCCGTCGTCGGCGATCACCCCGTCAACCGACCCGTCGGCCAGGAAGGCCAGGCTGGCCGAATCCGCGACCACCCGGATCAGCCGCCCCGCTGGGCTGCGGCGGCGGTGCACGCCCCGGATCGTGAGCGCCCGCGGCGTCTCCAGCCCGGGGCGTTCCGGGGCGGCGGGCAGGCGCGGCATGACCTGCAGCACCGCATAGCCAGCCGCGGCCGCCTGGGAGGCCACGGTGGACTGGGGGCCGGAGATGTCGAGCAGGATCCGTCCCCGCGGCGGTAGCCAGGCCTGCAACTGGGCCGCCACCACGGCTCGCTGGAACCGCCAGTAAGCCGTGAGCGAACCCGAGCCGAGAACCGTGAGCGGACTGGTCGCACTTGCCGCCACCATGACTCCATCCAGCGCCGGGCGGCGCGCATTGCGGCGGACGGCCTGCCCAGTGGCAGAGGTGAACGCCGCCGCGAAGCCGGGAGCCCGCGCAGCCCTATTTCCTGAAATGTTCCCCACCTGGGACTTTCCTCACCTGACTTGACGGGCATGTCGCCCAGCTGTCCCGGGAATCGTCCGCGGCCGGCCCCCGATCACGGAATGAAGGCGCCGGGTCGCATGTTTCAGACGGCGTGGTTGTAGCCGATTGCGCTCCTCGCAGCGCCCCCAAGCTGACTCGCTTCGAGCCGAGGCATGGGGGGGATGTATCCTCCCGCCCATACGGTCGCTTCCGTTGGCCGGTGCAGGAGATCTCCGAGGGGGTGGGTGCGGTAACCGAGACACTCGAGCAGCGAAGCGAGCGTTTCGAGCACGACGTGCTGCCGTTCCTGGATCAGCTCTACTCCGCGGGGCTGCGGATGACGCGTAACCCGGCGGATGCCGAGGACCTTGTCCAGGAGACGTTCGCCAAGGCATACGCGTCGTTCCATCAGTTCCAGCCCGGGACGAACCTGAAGGCGTGGCTGTTCCGCATCCTGACCAACACCTTCATCAACAGCTACCGCAAGAAGCAGCGTGAGCCGCAGCGGTCAGGCGCGGAAGAGGTTGAGGACTGGCAGCTGGCCCGGGCTGCCGAGCACACCTCCTCCGGCCTGAAGTCGGCGGAGGCGGAGGCGCTGGACCGTCTCCCGGACTCCGACATCAAGCAGGCGCTGCAGGCCCTTCCGGAGGAGTTCCGCATCGCGGTATATCTCGCCGATGTGGAGGGGTTCGCGTACAAGGAGATCGCCGACATCATGGGTACGCCGATCGGCACCGTCATGTCGCGCCTGCACCGCGGGCGGCGGCAGCTGCGGGAGATGCTGCAGGATTACGCGGCCGACCGGGGCGTCACGCGCCCGGCCACGGCGGGGGACGGCCAGGACCCGCAGGCTGCGGAGTCGGGGAGGGACGCGTCATGAGCTGCGGGAAACCCCACGAGACTCCGTGTAGTGAGGTACTCGACCGGGTCTACTCCTACCTGGACGGCGAGCTCGCCGACTCGGGCTCGGCGCAGATCCGCCAGCATCTCGAGGAGTGTGGCCCGTGCCTGCGGGAGTACGGCCTCGAAGAGGCGGTCAAGCGGCTGGTGCACAAATACTGCGGCCACGACGAGGTTCCTGGTGACCTGCGGGTCAAGGTGCTGACCCGGATTCAGGAAGTCCGGGCCACGATCGAGATCACCGAACTGCGCAGCGAATAGCCCGCCCCGGCCGGCCCATTCCCCGCCAAATCACCCGCCGGGACCCCGGCCGTCAATGATATGCCCTCTGACCTGGGCACACGCCGTGGCTGCTCGCCATTGTTACTTTCTGTCATCTCGCATATACGGGCTGTAGATATCGGCCGTGAAGGCTACGCGATCAGCGGTGATGGCGTTACCCTGAGTGGCGAGCTGGAGCTATAGGCAGGGTCATTCATCGGGGCCGGATCGGCAGGGTTACCGGTTCGCGGCCGGCGTGCGCCCGTGAGGAAGTGACCACCCGTTAGCCGATCGGACTAACTGCGAGGGGGGGTCTTGAGCAGGCTCTCGCGGGCCGCGTGGCTCTACATGGCTGCGGTGGTCCTGTCAGCGTCGCTGCTGGTAGCCAGCGTGCTGGTGCAGGACCTGGGCTGGGGCCTGGACTACCGGCTGTCCCGGACGCTGCTGGTGCTGGCCGTCCTGTTCATGATCTGCGATTCCACCCCCACCACGCTCACCTCCCGGCAGTCCGCCTGGTCGCCCAGCTCGGCAGCCACCCTGGCGGCGGTCGTCCTGCTCGGTCCGGGCGGGGCGGCGCTGGTCGGCGCCACGTCGCTGATCAGCCTGCGCCGCGGCGGGCTGCGCGAGCGCGCCTTTAACGGGGCCATGTACGCGATCAGCGCGTATGCGGCAGGCGAGGCCTATCTGGCCCTGGGCGGCCATATCGGCGTGCCGTTGCCAGGGTCGTTTCCGGGCATCATCCTGCCGTTCGCTGTGGCGGCCGCGGTGCATGTGGCCGTCAATCACGGGCTGTTGTGGACCATGCTGCTGCTCCTGCCGCCGTCCGGGGCCAGCCCGCAGCGGGGCCGCCTCGACCTGCACCTTTCCCTCCTGCTGGTGTCCGACCTGGGTTATGCCACGCTGGGCCTGCTGATCGCCGCCCTGTGGGACCTGGTCGGCCCCTTCGCCGCGGTCCTGGTCCTGATCCCGCTGTTCGTGGCGCGCTGGGCGATGGCGCAGTTCGCCGCGCAGGAGGGCGCCTACTCCGCCACGATGGCTGCACTGTGCCAGGCCGTGGAGACCAAGGACTTCTACACCCGCGGGCACAGTGAGCGGGTGTCCCGGGGCGCCACCATGCTGGCCCGGCAGATCGGGATGGGCACGGAACGGGTAGAGGCCATCCGGTACGCGGGCATGCTGCACGACGTGGGCAAGCTCGGCGTCCCGACCAAGGTGCTGCAGAAGACCGGGCCGCTGACCGAGGAGGAACTGGCCGCCATCCAGCTGCATCCGATGCGCGGCCTGGAGATCGTCCGGCAGATCGGTTTCCTGACCGAAGCGCTGGACGGCATCATGCATCACCACGAGCGGATGGACGGCAAGGGCTATCCGATGGGACTGGCGGGCGACGAGATCCCCGAGTTCGCGCGGGTGATCGCGGTCGCCGACGCGTTCGACTCGATGACCTCCACGCGGTCCTACCGCGGCGCCCGGAGCGTCGAGGAGGCCGTTGCGGAACTGCGCAAATGCGCAGGGCTGCAGTTCGACCCCATGCTCGTGGACGCGTTCATCGCCGCGCTGGCCCGCCAGCGCTGGGAATCGCAGGCCACCGGCCAGCCCTCGTCCACGGCCCTGCCGGCTGACTTCCCTGCCCAGGTCGCGGCCCAGGATCACGACGATCCCACCGCGCCGCTGCGGGTCGTCGAGAGCCGCTGAGGCGCGCCGACCGTGACGACGCAACGGCATATCGCCCGCCAGCCCGCCTGGCAGTCCATCGACTCCGGCCAGCTGCTGCTGGTCGGCGCGGCCGGGCTGCTGCTGGTCGCGGCCGTGGCGCAGACCGCCGCGGCCGGCCTGGTGCAGCCCCGGGACGCGCTGGCTTTCGGGGCGCTGATCGCGCTGGGCGAGCTGCTCCGCCTGTCCCTGCCCGGTGACCGTGAGGCGGCCCCGATCGGCAGCGCCGGGGCTCTCGGCTACGCGCTGGCCGTCCGGGTCGGCCCGTTCCCGGCCCTCCAGCCCGCTTTGCAGGTCGTCGCGGTCACCGCGGTCGGGATGATCGTCGGGGCGCTGCCGCACCTGGCCGCGGGCCGGCCCGCGGGGGTGGCGGGGATGGCCTCCCGGCTGCTGGCCGTGGCGTTCGTGGCGATCGCCTTCCGGCCTCTCGCCCACACCGACCTCATCGAGCGTCACGCGTGGCTCAGGCTCGCGGTCATGGCCGTGCTGATCGTGGCCGGATGGCTCGCCGAATGCGTGATCAAGGGCCTGATCCGGGCGGACACCCTGCGGGCCAGGTTCGTCGTTTCGCTGCGGGACGAGCTCAGCATCCAGGCGCCGCTCGGCGCGGCCGTGGGTGCCTGCGCCATGCTGATCGCCCTCGCCACCGAGGCGATGGGGCTGGTGGCACTGGCCCTGCTCATCGCGCCGCTGCTGGTCACCCAGACGGCCTTCCGCCGGTATGCGGGCATCCGTTCCACCTACCTGCAGACGGTCCGCGCCCTGGCCCGGGTCACCGAGGTCGGGGGCTACGTCGAGGATGGCCACTCCTACCGGGTCGGCAGGCTCGCCGTGGCGATAGGCCGCGAGCTCGGGATGAGCGAGCCGGACCTGCTGGAGCTGGAGTACGCGGCGCTCATGCACGACATCGGCCAGCTGTCGCTGGCTGACCCGATCCCGGGCGGCGCGACCGTACTCGCCTCTCCTGAAGATCAGCGGCGCATCGCAGGCCTCGGCGCGAGCGTCATCGAGCAGGCCGGCGTGCTGGACGGCGTGGCCGAGATCGTCCGGCGCCAGAGCCAGCCCTGGCGCGGCAGTGACCCGCAGCCGCCGATCGGGAGCCGGATCATCCGGGCGGCCAACGCGTTCGACGACATGGCGGGCGGGTCGCCCGACCGGGACCGCTCCGCGGCGGCGCTGGAACGGCTCCGGCTGGACACCGCGGTGGAGTACGACCCGGGGGTCGTGGAGGCGCTCACCAAGGTGGCCGGGCGGTGGTACCCCGGCCACCTGTAGGCTTCCGGCGTGTCTCACAGCGCCGTATCCGGGTCAGCGGTGATGGAATCGGTGCTCATTGCCAACCGCGGTGAGATAGCCCGGCGGGTGATCGCCACCGCGCGGCGGATGGGCATCCGGACCGTTGCCGTCTACTCCGAGGCCGACGCCGGGCTGCCGTTCGTGCGCGAGGCGGATCAGGCGGTCCTGATCGGCCCCCCGCCGCCCGCCCGCAGCTACCTCGACGCCGGGGCCATCCTGCGTGCCGCCCGCGAGACCCGCGCCCGCGCCGTGCATCCCGGCTACGGCTTCCTTTCCGAAAACGGTCCGTTCGCCCAGGCTGTCATCGACGCCGGGCTGATCTGGGTGGGACCGCCGCCGTCCGCCATCGACCAGATGGGGGACAAAATCAGCGCCCGGAACCTGGTGGCCGCGGCCGGGGTGCCCGTGGCCGTGGGCACCACCGAGCCGGTCAAGGACGCCGCGGAGGCCGTGGACGCCGCGGCGTTCATCGGCTACCCGGTCATGGTGAAAGCCGCCGCGGGCGGCGGCGGTATCGGGATGAGTGCCGCGGCCGATCCGGAGCAGCTGGCGGCGGCGTTCGAGACAGCCCGCTCCCGCGCGGAGCGGTTCTTCGGCAGCCCGGCGATCCTGCTGGAACGCTACGTGGCGCCGGCCCGGCACGTGGAAGTGCAGATCCTCGGGCTCCCCGGCGGCCGCGTGCTGGCCCTCGGGGAGCGGGACTGCTCGGTACAGCGCCGGCACCAGAAGGTGGCCGAGGAGACCCCGTCGCCGGGCGTCAGCCCCGGCCTGCGGGCCCGGATGCTGCAGGCGGCGATCCGGGCCGGGGAGACGGTCGGCTACCTGGGCGCCGGGACCGTCGAGTTCCTGGTGGACGCGCGGACCGGCGACTTCACGTTCCTGGAGATGAACACCCGGCTCCAGGTCGAGCATCCGGTGACGGAGATGGTGACCGGCATCGACCTGGTCGAGCAGCAGCTGCGTATCGCCGCCGGTGACGGCGCCAGCCTCGATCCGGATCAGGTGACAGTCCAGGGGCACGCGATCGAGCTGCGCGTCTACGCCGAGGACCCGGACCGGTTCCTGCCCAGCCCGGGGACGATCACCGGCTGGACGGAGCCGGCCGGGGAGGGCATCCGGGTCGACGCAGGGTACGAGGCCGGGAACCAGGTGACCCCGTTCTATGATCCGCTGCTGGCCAAGCTGTGCGTGTGGGGCCCGGACCGGGACGAGGCGCTGCGCCGGGCCCGGGACGCGGTCGCGTCGTTCCGGATCACCGGGCTCAAGACGAACCTGCCGTTCCACGTGGACCTGCTGGACAGCGAGGAATTCAGCGACGGCGGCTACGACACCCTCGTGGTCAGCCGCCTGCGTCCCTGATGGGCACAGGCCCGTGAACGGGCACAATGTGAGGGGGCGCCCGGCGGGCGGCCCGCCAGCGAGGGAGAGGAGCGGCGAGTGGCCGAGGTCCGTGCGGAGATGGTGGCCAACGTCTGGAAGGTCGTGACCGCCGAGGGCGAGGAGGTCTCCGACGGCGCAACGCTGGTCATCCTCGAATCGATGAAGATGGAGATCCCGGTGCTGGCCGAGGAGCCGGGCACGGTGACCAAGCTGGCGGTGGCCGAGGGTGACGTGGTCCAGGAAGGCGACCTCATCGCCATCATCGAGTAACCCGCCGCCCGGTCCCCCCGTCCCGGCTGATCCCTCGTCCCGGCCAGCCCACCCCTAGGGCGACTCTTCCTACGCAGCGTGCGCCTAAACCGGACAAATCACCCGGCGGAACGCACGTCGCGTAGGAAAAGTCGCCAGGGGGATCGGGACGTGGAGACCCGCGCCGGGTGGTGAGTGCCCGGGGATCAGACGCCGGTGGTGGAGCGGGGGTAGGCGACCGCCGGGTCAGTGATCACGTTGACCAGGTAGGGCACCCCGGAGTCGAAGGCCCGGCGCAGCGCGGGGCCGATCCCGTCCGGGCGGGTGACCAGTTCCCCGGCGCCGCCCAGGGCGCTGACCACCTCGTCGTAGCGGCACCCCGGCTGCAGGTCGGCGGCCACGTCGTAGCCGTAGATGGCCTGCATCGGGTACTTCTCCAGGCCCCAGATCCCGTTGTTCCCGCAGATCATCACAACCGGCAGCCCGTGCCGGACCAGCGTGTCCGCGTCCATCAGCGAGAACCCGGCCGCGCCGTCCCCGAGCAGGAGCACCACCTGGGCCGACGGGCGGGAGATCCGGGCCGCGATCGCGTAGCCCAGCCCCGTCCCCAGGCACCCGTACGGGCCCGGGTCGAGCCAGCCGCCCGGGCGTCCCGGCTCGATGTACTTGCCCGCGTACGACACGAAGTCGCCGCCATCGCCGATCACCACGGCGTCGTCGTCGAGCATCCCGGCCAGCTCGCCATAGATGCGCATCGGGTGAATGGGATCGGACTCGCTGGCCAGCAGCGCACCATCAGCCGCCACCGCGGCGCGCGCCGCATCCTGGAGCCGCGGGAGCCAGTCGTCCTCCCACGCCAGCCGGGCGGGCCGCCCCGGCCACGCCGCCGGGTCCGCCAGCGCCCCGAAGAACGCGCCGAGGTCACCCGAGTACGACGCGGCCAGGTCGCAGTGCCGGGCTAGCTGGCCCGGCGCGTCGGCGACATGGACCACGGACGGTTTTCGTTGCGGAGAATTCTGGTCGCCGAACGCGCCATAGCCGAGCCGGAAGTCGAGCGGGGTACCCACCACGATGACCAGGTCAGCCTCCCGGAAGGCGGTTGACCTGGCCCGGGTGACCAGCAGCTCGTGTCCTCGCGGCAGGATGCCGCGGCCCTGGCCGTTGGCGATGACCGGCAGCCGCAGTTCCTCGGCCGCGGCCCGGGCCTCCTCCTCGGCGCTACCGATCCACACGTCAGAGCCGAGCACCAGCACCGGGCGCCGGGCCGCCGCGATCAGGCGCGCGATGGCGGAGGCCCCATCCGGGTCGCCCGGGGCGGCCGGGCCGGGCCGGGCAGCCCGCACCATGGTGCTGCCCGGCCCGCCCTTCCTGGCCAGCAGAGCTTCCGCCGCGCCCGCCGGGGCCGGGCCGAAAAGAGCCTCCAGGGACACGTTGACGAACACGGGGCCGCGGTGGGGCGCCGTGGCCAGCCGGAACGCCTCGTCCACCCCGGCACCGACCTTCGCGGTCTCGTGCTCGGTCCAGGCCCGTTTGGTGATCGGCCGGAGCAGTTCCGGATGGTCGAACTCCTGCAGGCTCCCCGAGCCCCAGCGCGCGTCGGGGGCCCGGCCGCCGAGGATCACCACCGGCGAGCCGTTGAAATGAGCCGTGGTGACGGCGCTGACCCCGTTGGTCACCCCGGGCCCCGCGGTCAGCACGGCCAGCCCCGGCCGCCGGGTCAGCCGGGCAGTGGCCTCCGCGGCGAACACGGCGGTCTGCTCGTGCCGGACGTCCAGCAGCCGCATCGGCGGGTCCGCGTGGACCGCCGCGTCGTACAGCGGGAACACGTGGCCGCCGGACAGGGTGAACATGGTGGACACGCCGTGGGCCTGGGCTGCCGCCACGGCCAGCGTGCCCCCGTGCTGGCTGATCGCCTGCTGGCCAGCCCCCTGCGCGCTCGCCGCGTGCTGGCTGTCCCCGGGCCCGGTCCCTCGCCCGCGCCCTCGCCCGCGCTGCCGTCGGTCATGCGGCGAGGTTACCAGCTGGTAGCTTGCGCGAACAGGTGCCCGCCTGGCGGCTGCGGGGCGCGAGCAGGTGCCGGCGGCGCGGGGGCGGGGGTGCGAGCGGGTGCCGGCGGCGCGGGGCGAGGGGGTGCGGGCGTGACTTGCGTCACGTTGCTGGCGTTCATGGTGTGATGAATTGTCCGGGGCCGCAATGGTTCGCGGATCAGTGATCACAGCGGGTCAGGGTCGCGGTGGCGTCGTAGTCCTTGCCCGGGCCGCGTACCCGCCAGCGCTCCTCCATCACGTCTTCGCCGAGCACCAGGTAGGTGATCTCGTACTCGTCCGCGCGGCACGGGTGGACCGCTGTGCAGCGACCGGAGCGCAGGTCCAGGCGGTAGAAGAGGTGGCCGTCGGCGAACAATACGTCCACTGTGCCATCGGGAAGGCCCCGGTAGCAGAGGCGGCGGGTGGCCGGGCCCGTGTGCGGGCCGAAGCGCAGCTCGCCCGTCTCCAGGTAGTCCAGCGGGCCCCCCGGGAGGTCCGGCCCGGTGAGCAGGGCCTGGCCGGTGAACCGTCCCTCCAGGCCCGACCGGTGGTCAGCCAGCACCCGCTCGAGGTGCCAGCGCCCCGCGGCGAAGGCGAGCGTGTCAGTTACCCGCATGGTTCGCCATTCTGACTGCTCCCCGCGGCGTCCTGGCACCCGGTGCCTTGGACGGCCCGGGCGCGCTTGATATCGTCCCCCTCGGCTACCAGTACGTTTCCCCCGCCCGAGGAGTCCCCCCTATGTCTGAAGCGGCCGCGCTGCGCCAGCGTTCCCCTCTGGTGCTCGCCGACCTGCTGCCCGGTGCACTGGTCCGCGACACGCTCCTGGTCGTCGGAGCGGCCGGCTTCATCGGGCTGCTCGCCCAGATCTCGATCCACCTGTCCTTCACGCCGGTGCCCATCACCGGGCAGACGCTGGGCGTGCTGCTGGCCGGCACGGCGCTGGGCTGGCGGCGGGCCGGGGCGGCGCTGGTGCTGTACGCGGTGGCCGGGCTGGCCGGGGTGCCCTGGTTCGCCGGTCACGCCAGCGGCTACGTGGGCGCCTCGTTCGGCTACGTGCTCGGCTTCATCGCGGCCGCGATCCTGTGCGGCTACCTGGCTGAGCGCGGGGCGGACCGCTCGGTGCTGCGGTCGGTGCCGGTCATGGTCGCCGGTGAGGTGGTCATGTACGCGTTCGGGGTGACCTGGCTGGCGCTGAGCCTGCACCTGAGCGCGTCGGCCGCGATCTCGGAGGGATTCACCCCGTTCGTGGCCGGCGACGCGGTCAAGGCCGCGATCGCCGCGGGGCTGCTGCCGGGGGCCTGGTGGCTGGCCGGCTACCGCCGCGGCCGCCCCGCTGACGACGCCGGCTGACCGAGCCGCCTAGCGGCGAAGCCGCGTGACCAGCTTGTAGCGGTCACCGCGGTACTTGGACTGGGCCCACTCGACCGGCTCGGCCGAGGCGTCGAACGCCTGCCGGGACAGCAGGAGCAAGGGCATGCCGGCGTCGACCCCGAGCAGCCGGGCGTCCTTGGGGTCGGCCAGCACGGTCTCGATGGTCTCCACCGCCTCGGCGAGCTGGACCCCATAGGCCGAGGACAGCGCCTCGTACAGGGACGTGTACCGGTCCAGGTTCCGGCGCAGTCCGGGGAACCTGCGGGCGGGCAGGTGCGAGGTGTCCGTTGACATGGGCTCCCCGTCGGCCAGGCGCAGCCGGTGAATGCGCAGCACCCGGCTGCCGGGCGAGATGGCCAGCAACTCGGAGAGCTGCGCGTCCGCGGGGATGTAGCTGGTGTCCAGGATCCTGGTCTGGGGATGCAGCCCGTGCGCGCGCATCCCCTGCGTGTAACTGGCCAGCTCGAGAAGCTGCGCGACCTTCGGCTTGGCCACGAACGTCCCCTTGCCCTGCATGCGCAGCAGCCGGCCCTCGACCACGAGCTCGGCCAGGGCCTGGCGCACCGTGGTCCGCGACGTCCCGTACTGCTGGGCGAGCTCGCGTTCCGGCGGCACGGGTGTCCCCGGGGCCATGCTCTGGGTCAGCTCGAGCAGCTGGCGCTTGACCGCGTAGTACTTGGGGATCCGGGGTGACGCCGCGCCGGGAGGAGCGGGCTCACCATCGGCGATGGCGGGAGACGCTGTCACGGTCACTTCCTTCCGCAGCAACTGCGTTCCGCACATGATCCCTCATCAGAGCCGGGCTGTGGCCTCAGGACCGCCAGGTGTCCCGGATGAGCGATGATGGCAGGGTGCCCACGCTGAATGACCTCGCCCGCCGGCACACCGCGCTGACGTCGGCCGACATCGACTGGCTGCACGCGCTGGTGTCCGACTGGCAGCTGCTCGCCGACTTGTCTTTCGCTGACCTGGTGCTGTGGGCGCCACTGCAAGACTCTTCCGGCTGGGTGGTGCTGGCCCAGATGCGGCCGACAACCGGGCCGACCACCTTCCACGACGACGCGGTGGGCTCGTTCGCGCCTACGGGGGCCAGGCCCTTCCTCGAATCGGCCCAGCGGGAACGGCGGATCTGCCGGGAAGGCGACCCGGAATGGACCCGCGGGGTGCCGGTCCGCCGGGAGTCGATCCCGGTCACCCGGGAGGGGGAGGTCATCGCGGTTATCGAGCGGAGCACGAACCTGAGCTCGGCGCGCACGCCGAGCCGCCTGGAGCTGACCTACCTCAAGGGCGCGGACGACCTGGCCCAGATGGTCGCCTCCGGCATGTTTCCCTGGCCGGGCCAGCAGCCCGCGCTCGTCCGCTCGCCCAGGGTGGGGGACGGGCTGCTCCGGCTCGGCCGGTCCGGCAAGGTCAGCTACGCGAGCCCCAATGCCCTCTCCGCTTACCGCAGGCTCGGCCTGGCCGCCGATCTGGTCGGGGCCGAGCTCGGCCCGCTGACTGCCCGGCTGTGCGCCCCGGGCCGCCCTGCCGACGACTCGCTCATGGTCACCGCCAGCGGGCGCGCCCCGCGGGAGACCGAGGTTGAGGGGAACGGGTCGGTGGTGCAGCTGCGGGCCATCCCGCTGGTGGTCAACGGTTTGCGGACCGGAGCGCTGGTGCTGGTCCGCGACGTGACCGAGCTGCGGCACCGCGAGCGCGAGCTGATGTCCAAGGACGCCACCATCCGGGAGATCCACCACCGGGTGAAAAACAACCTGCAGACGGTGGCGGCGCTGCTCCGGCTCCAGTCGAGGCGGCTGGATGAGCCCAAGGCGCGGGCCGCGCTGGACGAGGCGGTGCGCCGGGTCGGGTCCATCGCGACCGTGCACGAGACGCTCTCGCACGCCCCTGAGGAGATCGTGGACTTCGATGACGTCGCGGAGCGGGTCGCGGCGATGGCGGGGGAGGTGTCCGCTGCCGAGGCACGGGTCAAGCCGGTCCTCCTCGGCCGGTTCGGGCTGCTGCCCTCCGCGGTGGCCACCCCGCTGGCCCTGGTGCTGGCCGAGTTGCTGCAGAACGCGCTGCAGCACGGGCTCGCCCAGTGCCCGGACGCCGGCCTGGACGGCCTGCTCGAGGTGTCGGTGACCCGCAGCCAGGAACGGCTGACGGTCACGGTGCAGGATAACGGCGTCGGGCTGCCGGAGGAATTCGATCTGGATTCCGCCACGAGCCTCGGCTTGCAGATCGTCCGGACGCTCGTCGTGTCCGAGCTCGGGGGCCGGCTCGAGGTCAAGCCGCGGGCGGGCGGCGGCACGAAGGCTGTGGCGGACCTGCCGCTGGACCCGGCAGCACCGTTATCGGCGCAGGCGGCCCCGCTAAGGCCGTGAGGGCCGTGGAGGGCCGTGGAGGGCCGTGCGGGCCTGGAGCCGCCGCGCGGGTCGACGGCGGAGCCCCGGGGGACGCCCCCCGGGGCACCCGGCAGCCTCACGCGTGAGCGCGAGCCCGGAACCTGCTGGCCCGCCGCTTGACGGCTCGCCGCTCGTCTTCGCTCATTCCGCCCCACACCCCTGCGTCCTGGCCGCTCTCGAGTGCCCATTGCAGGCACGCCTCGATCGCTGGGCATCGGCGGCAGACCTGCTTGGCCTCGTCGATCTGGAGTAGCGCGGGTCCGGTGTTCCCGATGGGGAAGAACAGCTCCGGGTCCACGTCACGGCAGGCGGCGTCGTGGCGCCAGTCCATGCGGTCCACTCCTCCTTGGCGGCCGGGCCTTAACCCGGCCCGGGTTGGAGACTCGGCTCGCGAGCTTGTGAAGCAATTCACGAGCCAGGTCCTATACCGGGAGCCGTGTAGCTTCCCGGGGTTTGTGCACTCATACTTCTATTCGAGCCAGCGGCCCCCACTGGACTCTGGTACGAGGCCCGGAATTTAGGACACTAACGCCAGGACCTGCCAGATGGCAGCGCATGGCACTGCTCACCCGAACCGGGTTCTAGCCTGTCAAGCGCCTGAATCAAACGCAAGACTATTCGGCAAAGGTTCAGGCCGATTTCGGTGTCTGATAGGTCACATCATGGGCTGTTCCTCACTTGTCAGGCGATTACGCGCAGAGCATTCGGAACAGCGCGGAACGTGACACTTTCGTGTTCGCCCACGTACTCCCCGTCCACCTGAAGCGCGACCGGCCGCCCCGACCGCAGGGTGAAGGCGGGCTGGTCGTGCAGGCTGACCACGTCCCGGCCCCGGGGCGGCTCGCTGCGCTGGGCAAACATCGCGCGGAGCGCACGCAATGTGCCTATCGTCCGCATTCGCCGGAGCGCGAAGATATCCAGACCCGTGTCGAAACTGGCGCCCGGGCTCGGATTGACCGGCCGCGGGCCCAGGTAGGTCCATGGCGAGGTGTTGGAAATTATCCCCAGGAACAGCGGCCCGGCCGGGGGCATGCCCTCGCGTTCCAGGGTGAGCGCGGGATGACGGCGGTCGGTGACCCCGTAGAACTGGTGCAGCGCGCTCCGCAGGTACAGGCCGGGGGTCACGGCCCGGCCCCGGGCGCGCAGGCCCTCGATGACCCGTACGACCTCGGCGTCCAGGCCCATCCCGGCGTTGAAGGTGAAATAGCGGTCCCGGGTGGTGGGGTCGCCGGGGCTGGCCGGCTGTGTGCTGGCGCAGCCCAGGCCCACCCGGCGGTCCTGGCCCGCCTGCAGGTTCTCGAGGATCCGGCCGGTGGCGTCAACGGGGTCGGCGGGCAGGCCCAGCGCGCGGATGAACACGTTCGCGTTGCCGCCCGGGATGGGGGCGAAGGCCGGGTCCGCCCCGGGCGGCCGGCCGCGCAGCAGGCCATTGACCGCCTCGTTGACGGTGCCATCCCCGCCGAGCGTCAGGATCAGCTGGAAGCCGTCCGAAGCGGCCTTACGCGCCAGGGTGCCCGCGTGGCCCCGGTAGCGTGTTTCCACGACTTCCAGATCCATCTGGGATGCGAGAGCATGCGTGATGACATCCCGGCGCAGGTGCGTGGTGGCCGTGGCGTGCGGGTTGACGATCAGGAGCGCGGGCACAGGCTCAGGTTAGCGAGGGGTACCGAAGATGCAGCAGAGGCCTCCGAGCCTGCTCGGGGCGGCGGCGGTCCAGGCCGCTGACGCCCTGATCGTGGTGGCGGGCAGCGTGCTGGCCGGGATGGACACGGTCGCGGGCAAGTCGTATCAGACGGGCAGCGGGATCGCGCTCACGCTGATCGGGCTGGCCACCGCCGCCGCGCTGGGCTGGGTGGCCCTGGGGCTGGCCGGTGCGCGCCGGTGGAGCCGCACCCCCGCGGCGCTGACCCAGCTGTTCATCGGCATCGTCGGCATCTACCTGGTCCAGGGGCACCAGTACGCGTGGGGGATCCCTGCGCTGTTCCTGGCCTGCGCCGGGCTGGCCCTGGTGCTGGCCCCGGCTAGCCTGCGCGCGCTGGCCGGTCCCGAGCCCGGCGGCGGCCCGGGCCTCCAGGCGCCCTCTCAGGCCGGGGCAGCGCCCGCTAAGACGGGGTCGGCCAAGACGGGGCCCGCTAAGACGGGGACGGCTAAGACGGGGCCCGCTAAGACGGGGACGGCCAAGACAGGCCCAGCCAAACCGGGTCCGGCCACGGCGGAGCCAGTCAAGGCAGGGCCTGCTGCCAAGCCGAAGCCAGCGGGCAAACGCCCCGCCCGCGGCTAGCCCGCTCGCCGGCGAGGGGAGGCGCGCCGCAGGCGTGTCCTCGCCGAGCCAGCGAGTAACCCGGCACCCAGCAGCAGCCGACGTGCACACGGAAGCGGGCAAGTGGGGGGCTCCGGGGGCCTCGGGCCCCCGGGCTAGCACAGCCCCCGGGCTAGCAGAGCAATCTAATCGTCGGCCGTCAGGCCGTCCCGGAGCTGGGCGAGTGTCCTGGCCAGCAGCCGGGACACGTGCATTTGCGAGATTCCCAGCTCACTGGCGATCTGCGACTGCGTCATGTTCCCGAAGAACCGCAGCAGCAGGATGCGCTTTTCCCGGCTGGGCAGCTGTTCCAGCAGCGGCTTGAGCGATTCGCGGTATTCGACCCCTTCGAGGGCGTCGTCGAGCATGCCGAGTGATTCGGCCACCGCAGGCGCGTCGTCATCACCCGAGTCCGGGGCGTCCAGTGAGACTGTCGAGTAGGCGTTGGCCGACTCCAGGCCCTCCAGCACCTCTTCCTCGGACATCTGCAGATGAGCGGCGATCTCGGCCACGGTGGGCGCCCGGCCCTCGCGCTGCGCCAGGTCCCCGATGGCCTTGGTCAGGGCCAGCTTGAGTTCCTGCAGCCGCCGCGGAACCCGGACGGCCCAGCCCTTGTCGCGGAAATGCCGCTTGATCTCACCCACGATGGTCGGGGTGGCGTAGGTCGAGAATTCCACCCCGCGGGCCAGGTCGAACCGGTCAATGGACTTGATGAGGCCGATCGTCGCCACCTGGGTGAGGTCGTCGAGCCATTCGCCGCGGTTGCGGAATCGCCGGGCCAGGTATTCCACCAGCGGCAGGTGCAGTTCCACCAGTTCGCCCCGGATGCGGAGCCGCTCCGCGTCGCCCGCGGGCAGGACGGCGAGCCGCTCGAACAGTTCCCGCGCGCGTCCCCGGTCCGGCACCGCGTGCTGGATCCGGGGCGGGGCGGGCACCTCAGCCAGCGGCGCGTCGCTTACCTGCGCCTCGATGTCGGCCACCACTTCGGCGGCGATCTCGTCGGCCACCCTGGCATCCACCTTCCGGGGCACCCTGACCTCGATTTCCTCCGTCACCCGGACCTCGACAGCTCGCGGGTCTTGCGCAGCATGACCGTGAGTTTGCTGCCCGGCCCGGCCCAGGCGTCCACGCTTCCGGCCAGCGCGGCGAGGACGGTCCAGGCGAAGGTGTCGCGGGCCGGGAGCTGGGCCCGCACGGTGAGCACGGACACCGTGATCGTCACGCTGTCCTCGCCCAGGGTGAAATCGCAGTCCAGGCTGGCGCCCGGCGCGGCCTGGCTGAGCAGCAGGCCGCACGCCTCGTCCACGGCGATCCGCAGGTCCTCGATCTCATCCAGGGTGAAGTCGAGGCGGGCCGCGAGGCCCGCCGTGGCCGTGCGCAGCACAGACAGGTAGGCGCCCTCGGCCGGCATCCGGATCGTCACGCGATCCTCAGCGTCCTGCGGCGCAGGCCCGCCGCGGACCGCGGTCGGCACGGCCGCAGCAGTGGGCGCGGTCGTCTCTTCGGTCACGGTTGTCCTCCAGTACCGTCAGCCCGTCCTGCTGCTGGCGGCCATCGTGGTCTTGCCTTGCAACCTACCGTCCGCCAGCCGCATCGCTAACGCGCCGCCCCGGGCGCTGCCCAGCAAGTCGCTTTTGACCAGCCAGGATGCAGGGGATCCGGCCGGTGGATTCCAGGATGCCAGAGGCCGCGCAGGCGGGTGCCTGCGCGGCCTCTGATGATCGCGACGTGCTGCGTGAGGAGCTAGCCCTGCTTGGTCTCCCAGAAAATCTTGCTGATCTCGTCGATCTTGGCCAGGAGCTCGTCCGCCGCAGCCACGTCCGTGCTGCTCTTGGTTCCGCCGGGGCCGCCGCCCGCCAGCTTGGTAGCCTCGTTGAACAGCTGGTTCAGCTGCGGGTACTTCTCGAAGTGCGGCGGCTTGAAGTAGTCGGTCCAGAGCACCCACAGGTGGTGCTTGACCAGTTCGGAGCGCTGCTCCTTGATCAGCAGGGCCCGCGTCTGGAACGCCGGGTCCGAGCTGTCGTGATACTTCTGGATGATCGCCTTGACGGACTCGGCCTCGATCCGGGCCTGGGCCGGGTCGTAGACACCACAGGGCAGGTCGCAGTGCGCGTGCGCGGTGGCCTTGGGCTCGAGGAGACGTGCCAGCAGTCCCATAGGTCCCCTTCTCTCATCTCGGATCATGGGTTACCGGTGACCGACACTACCCCTCAGGCTCCGGAACGAACGTAGGAGGGCCGATGCGCTGGCCGCTGTGGCGGGTCGCGGTCGTGGAGCGGTCCATGGAACCTGCCCTCCACCCTGGGGACTGGCTGCTCGTGTGGCGGGGGACCCGGCCCGGGCGGGCTATCCGGGTGCGGCCGGGCCAGATGGTGATCGCCCGGCATCCGGCCCGGCCGGACCTGCTCCTGGTCAAGCGGGCGGCGCGGCGCGAGCCCGGCGGCTGGTGGCTCGCCGCCGACAACCTCCCGGCCGGCGCGGCGGACAGCGGGACGTTCGGCGTGGTCGCGGACCGGCTGATCGAGGGCCGGGTCCTGTTCCGCTACCGCCGCTCGCGATGAGGCCGGTAATGCGCCCAGATAACGAAGACCCCCGGCCGCCAGGGCCGGGGGTCTTCGTACTGTGCCGAGGCCCAGAACGGGGCGGTCAGGCAGCCGACCGCTCAGGCGGCTCGATGCCGGACTGCCGCTCGACCAGGTTGAGCATCTCCGCCTTGGGCAGCTTGGTGGCCAGCGCCCAGTAGTAGATGATCAGGCTGAACGCGGCCACAACCAGCATGTCCCACCAGAACGGGATGCGGCCGGTGTTGAGCGGTGCCGCCACGGCACCTCCGCTGTACTGGCCCTGCCAGGAGATGATGCCGATGCCGATCAGGTAGAACGGCAGCCACTGCGCCGACTTCCAGTCCAGCGGCGGGCGGTTCTCGTCGAACGCCATGCAGATCCCGATGAGAACGTAGCCGATCACGATCACCACGCCGAGCTTCCAGACCGTCTCGAAGCCGGACCAGTAGATGAGCATGTTGGCGATGATGAACGCGAGCGGGCTGATCACCTCGCCGGCGGGAACCCGGTAGGGCCGGTCGGCCTCCGGGACCTGGCGCCGGAACGCGCCCATGGCCAGCGGCGCGCCCGCGTACATCAGCACGCTGGCCCCGGTGACCAGGCTGACCAGGGAGTGCCAGCTGGGGAAGGGCAGCAGGAAGAACAGCCCGGCCACGAAGGCCACGAGCAGGCTGATCCACGGGATGCCGTTCCTGTCGACCCTGGTGAAGAACTGCGGGAAGTAGCGGTTGCGGCCGAGGCCGTACCCGACCCGCGAGCTCGAGGTCTGGTACATCAGGCCGGTGCCGAACGGGGAGACGAACGCGTCGATCCGCAGGACGATGGCCAGCCAGGCGAGCCCGGCCAGCCCGGCCAGGCCGGCGAAGGGGCCGGCCAGGATGTTCGGGTCGCTGATCTTCGCCCACCCGTGGGCGATCTGGCTGCTTGGCATCGCGCCGATGAACACCACCTGCAGCAAGACGTAGATGGCGATGCCGATGAAGGTGGCCAGCAGGATGGCCCGGGGCAGGTTCTTCTGCGGGTTCTTGATCTCGGCCGCCAGCTGGTCGGCCTGCTCGAAGCCGAGGTAGGCGAACACGATGCCCGCCGACGGGATGGCCGCGAAGAGGGCCTTCCAGCCGTAGGGGTTGAAGCCCTGACTATGGAAGTTGGCGCCGTGGAACTTGAACGCCAGCACGATGATGGTCAGGACCGGGATGGCCACCTTCCACCAGGTGATGCCCGAGTTGACCTTGCTGAACGTGCGCATGGCCAGGAAGTTCAGCGCGGTGAAGATCACCAGGAGGACGACCGTCATCGCGAAGCCGAGGCCGGTGACGTTGCCCTTCCCGCCGTTGGCGGTGGCGTCGAACAGGCCGTGCCAGTAATACGACCCGTACTGCATCACCGCGAAGCACTCGATGGGGGCCACCGTGATGGCCTGTACCCAGGAGAAGAACCCGAACGAGATACCGGCCACGCTGCCGTACGCCAGGTGCGGGAACCTCGCCGTGCCGCCGGAGACGGGGTACATTCCGCCCAGTTCGGCGTGCACCAGGGCCAGGAAGATGACCGCCACGCCGCCGATGACCCAGCCCAGCAGGGCGATCGGCCCCGCGGCCTGTGAGGCGTACAGCGCTCCGAACAGCCAGCCCGAGCCGATGATGGAGGTCTCGGACGCCCAGGTGGCGCCGATCAACCCCATCTCTCGTTTGAGGCCGACATCCGACGGTGCTGTCGGAGTAGCCGCTACGGACTCAGTTGCCATGGTCCGAACCTTCTTTCCGGTCCGCATACGTGGGCCATACGGCCTGTGAGTAGGCCTCATGGTAATGATCGTCAAACGGCCTGAGAAGGAGTGAGTGGCTTCATTTCGGTAACGCGAATCACGATCAGTCCACGGTGCGACACGCGCCGCTGTCTTTTTCCGGCCGGATCTGCCGCGTGACAGACGGGAACATGGGGCGAAAGGGGAAACAGGGGCCGGGCATACCCGGAGCAGGGCAATCTGCCCGGCTAGACCGCGTGCCCGGCTAGACCGCGGCGGTGGAAGCCTTCTCGCTGTCCGGGCTGCGGCGGCGCTCGTGCAGGGCCGTCACGCTGCCCTTGGCCGCGCAGCGGTCGCCGCAGTATGCCTGCGAGCGGTCGGGAGTCGCGTCCACGAGCACGTTGGGGCAGCACGGGGCCTCGCAGCGGCGCAGCCGGTCGGTGCCGAGGTTGGTGATCACGATGGTCAGTCCCAGCACGGCACCCGCGGCGTACCGGTCCGCGACCGAGCCGCTGTCCGCGTGATGCAGGTGCCAGGTCCCGCCGTCGTGCCGGGCGATCTCCGGGTGGATGGGGTGCCGGGCGAGCAGGCCGTTCAGCCGGGCCGCCACCCCGTCCCCGTCAGCCGCGGCGCAGGCCGCGAAGATCAGCCGGAGCTGGGAACGCAGTTCCCGCAGCGCGTCCAGGTCAGCCGGGGAGACCCGGGCACACAGGGCAGCCCGGTCCGCCATGAGGGCACAGTAGGCCTCCACGGTGGCGAGCTCATCCTGGTGGCCGTCGCCGGCGTCGCCTGTGTTGACCAAGCGCACCGCCAGCTCGGCGTAGGAGGTGAGATCCACTCCAGTCCTTCAGCTGCAGGGGGACAGGGGGTCCGCTTCCCCGCACCGAGTATGGCACAGACTGTCCGGCCCGGCCTCGCCTTCCGCCGGGTCGCCCGTAGTACAGGAAGCTCAGTGTAGCGGCGTGGTCGCGGGCGGCCACGCGGCAGGGGCCCATCCCCCGCCGGCCCGCCCCAGCTCATCCGCCGGGCGGCACCAGGCGCTAGGGTGCGCCCATGTTCGCTGTCACCGCCGCACGCATCGACGCCGACGACCCGCTGAGGGGGCTGGAGCTGGGCGAGCACCCGGATCCCTCGCCCCCGGACGGGTGGGCCACGGTGACCGTGCGTGCCGCGGCGCTCAACCACCACGACGTCTGGACCCTGCGCGGCGTGGGCATCTCGGCTGACCGGCTGCCCATCGTGGTCGGCTGTGACGCGGCCGGTGTCGATGAGGACGGCCGGGACGTGATCGTGCACTCCGTGATCGGCGACCCCCTGGCCGGGGGCGGCGACGAGACGCTCGACCCCCGGCGCTCGCTGCTGTCCGAGCGCTACGACGGCACGTTCGCCCAGCAGGTCGCCGTGCCCCGGCGCAACCTGGTGCCCAAGCCCGCCGCGCTGTCGTTCACCGAGGCGGCCTGCCTGCCCACGGCCTACCTGACTGCCTACCGGATGCTGTTCACCAGGTCCGGCCTGCAGCCCGGGGCCACGATCCTCGTCCAGGGGGCGGGCGGCGGTGTCGCGACGGCTCTCATCGGGATCGGGCGCGCGGCAGGTTTCCGGGTCTGGGCGACCAGCCGTGATGAGCGCAAGCGGGACCAGGCCCTGGAACTCGGCGCCGATCAGGTCTTCCCGGCCGGGGCCCGGCTGCCCGAGCGGGTCGACGCGGTCATGGAGTCGGTGGGCGAGGCCACCTGGGCCCACTCGCTGCGCGCCCTGAAGCCCGGGGGCCGGATCGTCGTATGCGGCGCGACCAGCGGGGCCCTGCCACCGGCCGACCTGAACCGGGTGTTCTTCCTCCAGCTGTCCGTGGTCGGCTCGACCATGGGCACGCGTGACGAGCTGCAGCGGCTGGCGGTCTTCCTGGAGCAGACCGGCTTGCGGCCCGTGATCGACCGGGTCATGCCGCTGGAGCAGGCCAGGGACGGCTTCGCCGCGATGATCGCGGGGGAGGTGTTCGGGAAGGTCGTGTTCACGGCCTAGCCGGGCCCGGGACAGCTCCCGGGCCGGCCCCTTACTGCCGGTAGGTCTCCAGGAACGTGCTCAGCCGGCCGATCGCGTCGTCCAGCACGTCGATCCCGGCCAGGAACACCATCCGCAGGTGGTCGGGAGTGTCCAGGTTGAACCCGGTGCCGTGGGTGAGCAGCAGGTGCTGCTGCTCCAGCAGGTCGATGACCAGCTGCTGGTCATCGGAGATCTTGTGAACCTCCGGGTCGAGGCGCGGGAACACGTACAGCGCCCCCTGCGGCTTGACGCAGTCCACGCCGGGGATCTCGTTCAGCTTCTGCCAGGCGTGGTCGCGCTGGTCGCGGAGCCTGCCGCCCGGCTGCAGCAGCGCCGTGATGCTCTGCGGGCCGCCCAGCGCGGCCTGGATCGCGAACTGGCTCGGCACGTTGGGGCACATCCGCATGTTGGCCAGCAGCTCGAGGCCCTCCAGGTAGCCCTCCGCCTCCCGGCGCGGGCCGCTGACCAGGAGCCATCCGGTGCGGAAGCCGGGCGCGCGGTAGGTCTTGGACAGCCCGGACAAAGTCAGCACGACAAGGTCGGGGGCGAGCGCGGCGGTTGACTGGTGCAACGCGCCGTCGTAGAGGATCTTGTCGTAGATCTCGTCGGCCAGCACCAGCAGTCCGTGCCGGCGGGCCAGGTCGAGCAGGCCGAGCAGCGTCTCGCGGGAGTAGACCGCCCCCGTCGGGTTGTTCGGGTTGATGATCACCAGGGCCCGGGTGTTCTCGGTGATCTTCGAGGCCACGTCGTCCAGGTCGGGCTGCCAGCCGGTCTGCTCGTCGCAGCGGTAATGCGCGGCCCGCGCGCCGCACAGGATGACCGCACCCGTCCAGAGCGGGTAGTCGGGGCTGGGCACGAGAACCTCGTCGCCCGGATCCAGGAGGGCCTGGAGGGCCATCACGATCAGCTCGGACACCCCGTTGCCGAGGTAGACGTCGTCCGGGCCGACGTCAGGGACGCCCACGGTGGTGTAGTACTGCGCGACGGCCAGCCGGGCGGAGTGGATGCCCCGGGCGTCGCTGTAGCCCTGGGCCTCCCCGATGTTCTGGACGAGCTCGGTCACCACCGAGTCCGGAGCCATCAGCCCGAACGGGGCCGTGTTGCCGATGTTGAGCTTGAGGATCCGGTGCCCTTCGCCTTCCAGCTGCCGGGCCCGGCGCAGCACCGGGCCGCGGATGTCATACCGGACGTTGTTCAGCCTGCCGGCCTGCGGCACCATCACCACGTACCTCCTGATCCGGGTGGGTTTCGTCCGCCGGCGAACAGCACCGCGGCGGTCACGCAACGAGACAAGAGCCTATCTTCACGCCCTGGTGCCCGGTCCGCGAACGCTTTTTCAGCGGGGGTCGCCGGGGCGGCCTTCCTCGTCAGCGGGGCCGTCCGGGCCGTGCTCGCTGCGTGTGCCGCCCGTGCGGGGGGCATCGCGGCGCGGGCCCCCCTGGGCACCGAAAACCTCGGCCTTGATCCGGTCCAGGGCGTCGTCCAGGATCATCCGGAGATCGTCAACGGCGTCCTCACTGACCGCCTGTGCCTGGGCCGCCGCCGCCCTCAGCTCGCCGGAGAAGCGGCGCGCCAGCTGTTCCAGGTCCCGGTACGCCGCGGGGTCAGTCCAGCCAGAACCCTCCGGCGGCCAGCCTCGCCAGCCCATCCAGTCCGCCCACGGGGGCCGTTCCCCGCTGCCCTGGGGCCGCGCCCGCCCGCGGGCCTCCTGCCGTTCCCGGCGGGCGCGGTCACGCTCACGGCGGGCATCCTCCCGCCCACGGCGCGCGTCCTGGTCACGACCCGTATTCCCGCCCGCGGCGCCGCCGGGCTGTGCGGCCCCGGGCTGTGCCTCGCCGGCCTCTCCTGGCCCGGGCTGTGCCTCGCCGGCCTCTCCTGGCCTCGGGCTGCGCTTCCTCGTGCAGGACCTCGTCCCAGGCCGACGACGTGCGCGCCCCGCGGCGCGGCGGGGCCGCGGCGCGCGGCGGGGCGGTGCCACGCCGCTGCATGTCCCGGGCGGCAAAGGTCAGTTCCTCGCGCAGGCTGCGGACCGTTTCCCGGACGTCCTCGGTGACCTCGCGGGCGATGTCCCGGACCGACGCGGTGATCTCGTCCTCAAGCTCGCTGAGGTCATCGGAGCGGCTGCGGAGCTCCTCCCGGCCCTTGTCGGTAATCCGGTACACCTTCCGGCCGTCAGCTTCGTCGTGAGTGACCAGGCCCTCTTCCTCGAGCCGGGCCAGCCGCGGGTAGATGGTGCCGGGCGAGGGGGCGTAGACGCCCATGAAACGGTCCTGGAGCAGCCGGATCACCTCATACCCATGCCGGGGTGATTCATCGAGCAGTTTAAGCAAGTAAAGGCGGAGCCTGCCGTGCCGGAACACGGGGCTCACCGGGTGCCCCCCGCCGCACCGGCCGCCGCCCTCTGCAGCAACGTGACCTGGCCAGACATGGTGCTGACCCGGACCAGGCCGGGATGGTTTCCCGTTCCGGCCCCCGTGGCCCCCCTCGGGGACAGGTCGCCGCTGAGCGAGCTGGCGCCGGGCTTGCGGCTGTGCTGCAGCCCCGGGAACTCACTCAGCACCCGCCCGGTGGTGGACCGCAGGTCCACGCGGGCGCGGGCGTCGGCGGGCAGCCGGATCGCCACCGGCCCGGACACGGTCGCTACCCGGAGCGCAGCGTCCTGGTCGAGGTCGATGTCCGCGGTCACCCGCCCGCTCACGGTCTTGGCGTCCAGCCGGTCCACGGAGCCGTCCGCCAGGGTGAGGTCACCGGACACCGAGTTGAACCCGATCGTGCCGCCGAGGCCCTGGGCCTCGATATCGCCGGATACGGTCCGCGCGTCGACCGCCCCGGTCACGCCGTCCAGGGTGATGCCCCCGGACACGCTCTTCACTGAGGTCGCCGCGGAGATCCCGGACACGATGGCGCTCGCGGTGACCACGCCCAGCTGGACCGGGCAGTCCCGGGGCACGGTAATGGTGATGGTGGCCGCGGTCCGCTCGGGCCGCAGCCAGCCGAGCAGCCCGTCCCAGCTCAGGTCCTCGTAGCTGACCGTCAGGGTGCCGTCGGAGTGAGTCACCACCAGGGGCTGGCCCGTCACCCCCGCGATGTCCAGGCAGGCGCGCTCGCCGGTGCTGAGCACCGCGACGGAGCCGCCGAAGGTGCGGACCCGCAGCGTGTCCACCCGGTCGAAGTCGTACGTTGCGGGAGCGTCAACGGTCCAGCGCGGCATGTCGCGATCCTTTCACCTGGGCCCGGCGGCCGGATGGGCTTTAGCACTCATACGATATATCGCGTTGACCGGAAGTCAAGATGTATCGCGAGTTACCGGGGACGGGGACTCGCGATACGGCCGGGCAGCGCAGGCTAGCCGGGGTCGTCCTCGTCGAGGCGGGCCAGCCAGGTGGCCAGCTGCTCCACGGCCGCCTCGGACTCGGGGTACAGGTCGACGAACTCACGCAGCCGCTCAGCGAGCCAGCCCAGGCTGACCTCGTCGTCGGCGCGCCGGTCGAGGAGTTCCTCGATGCCGCGGTCGGTGAAATACATCGCTACGCCCCGGGGAGAGCCTCGTCCACCAGATGCTGGTGCTCGGCCTTGTGTGCCGTCGCTGACCCCACCGCGGGCGGCGCGCTGGCCTGGAGCGAGATCCGGCCGAGCGGGCGGCCCAGGATCTCGGGCAGCTTCAGGGCCATGGTCGGCCAGGCGCCCATGTTGGCAGGCTCCTCCTGAACCCAGGTGATCTCCTCCACCCCCGGGTACCGGCCGACTTCGGCGGCGAGCTCCTCCGCCGGGACCGGGTAGAGCCGTTCCACGCGGATGATCGCGGTGTCGGTCCGCTGTTCCCCGTCGCGCTGGTGGGCGAGGTCGTAGTAGACCTTGCCCGAGCACAGCAGCACGCGGCGCACACCGGCCGGGTCGGGTCCCGCCGGGTCGCCGATCACCGGGAGGAACGACCCGGCGGCGAACTCCGCCACGGCCGAGGACGCATCCTTGAGCCGGAGCATCGACTTCGGCGTGAACACCACCAGCGGGGCCCGCCGGGGTGAGAGCGCCTGCCAGCGCAGCAGATGGAAGTAGTTGGCCGGGGTGGTGGGCAGCGCGACGGTCATGTTGCCCTGGGCACACAGGCCGAGGAAGCGCTCGATTCTCGCCGAGGAGTGGTCCGGCCCCTGGCCCTCGTAGCCGTGCGGCAGCAGCAGCACCACGCTGGACTGCTGGCCCCACTTCTGCTCGCCGGAGCTGATGAACTCGTCCAGGATGGTCTGCGCGCCGTTGACGAAGTCGCCGAACTGGGCTTCCCAGCAGACCAGCGCCTCGGGCCGGGCCACGGAGTAGCCGTACTCGAAGCCGACGGCCGCGAACTCTGACAGCAGCGAGTCGTAGGCGTGGAACCGCGCGCCGGCCGAGTTGAACTGGCGCAGCGGGGTGTACTCCGCGCCGGTGTGCCGGTCGACCAGGACCGCGTGCCGCTGGCCGAACGTGCCGCGGCGGGTGTCCTGGCCGACCAGTCGCACCGGGTGCCCGTCCATCAGCACCGACCCGAACGCGAGCAGCTCCCCGGTCGCCCAGTCGATCGCGTTCTGCTCCACCATCGTGGCCCGGCGGGCCAGCAGGGGCTGCAGCCGCGGGTGCGGGGTGAAGCCGTCCGGCAGGTTGAGCTGGGTGTCCACGATCCGCTTGATCGCCTCTTCGGAGATCGCGGTGCGCACGCTGCGGTGATCGATCGGCTCCGACGTGGTCTCCCGCCGGACGACGGCGCCCGGGTCCATCGGCCGCTTCGCGGCCTCCCGGGTCTCGGTGAAGGCCCGCTCCAGGTGCTGCTGGTAGTCCCGCAGCGCCTGCTCGGCCTCCTCCATGGTGATGTCGCCCCGCCCGATCAGCGACTCGGTGTAGAGCTTCCTGGTGGAGCGCTTGGCGTCGATCAGGTCGTACATCAGCGGCTGGGTGAACGAGGGGTTGTCCGCCTCGTTGTGGCCCCGCCGCCGGTAGCAGATCATGTCGATGACGACGTCCTTGCGGAACTGCTGCCGGTAGGCGAAGGCGAGCCTGCCCACCCGGACCACCGCCTCAGGGTCGTCCCCGTTGACGTGGAAGATCGGGGCCTGGATCATCCGGGCCACGTCCGTGGAGTACACGCTGGAGCGGGACTCGGCGGGCGCGGTGGTGAACCCCACCTGGTTGTTCACCACGATGTGCACGGTCCCGCCGGTGCGGTAGCCACGCAGCTGCGAAAGGTTCAGCGTCTCGGCGACCACGCCCTGGCCGGCGAACGCGGCGTCCCCGTGGATCAGCACGGGCAGCACGGTGAAGCCGGGCTCGCCCATGTCGATGACGTCCTGCTTGGCCCGGACCACGCCCTCGAGAACGGGGTCAACGGCCTCGAGATGGCTCGGGTTGGCGACCAGGGACGTCGGGATCGTGGCGCCGTCGCTCGCGGTGAACACGCCGCTCGCGCCCAGGTGGTATTTCACGTCCCCGGAGCCGTGCGTGCTGCGCGGGTCCAGGTTGCCCTCGAATTCCTGGAAGATCTGCGCGTAGGACTTCCCGATGATGTTGGCCAGCACGTTAAGCCGGCCCCGGTGCGCCATGCCCATCACGGCTTCGTCCAGCGGCGCCCGGGCGGCCTCGGTGAGTACCGCGTCCACCAGCGGGATCAGCGCCTCCGCGCCCTCCAGGGAGAACCGCCGCTGCCCGACGAACTTGGTCTGCAGGAACATTTCGAACGCCTCGGCCACGTTCAGCCGGGACAGGATCTGCATCTGCTCGTCGTGGCCGGCCCGGTCGTGCGGCCGCTCGACCCGCGCCTGGATCCAGGCCCGCTCGTCGGGGTTCTGGATGTGCATGTACTCCACGCCGACGGTACGGCAGTAGGAGTCCCGCAGCACGCCCAGGATCTCCCGGAGCTTCATCAGCGGCCTGCCGCCGAACCCGCCGGTGGCAAACTCCCGCTCCAGGTCCCACAGGGTCAGGCCGTGCTGGTTGATGTCCAGGTCAGGGTGCCTGCGCTGCTTGTACTCCAGCGGGTCGGTGTCGGCCATGAGATGGCCGCGGACCCGGTAGGCGTGGATCAGCTCGTGCACCCGGGCCGACTTGGTGATGTCGTCCTCGTGGCCGGCCGGGATGTCCCGCACCCAGCGGATCGGCTCGTACGGGATCTTGAGCGCCTGGAAGACCTCGTCCCAGAAGCCGTCCTCGCCGAGCAGCAGCCGGTGAATCTGGCGCAGGAACTCCCCGGACTGCGCGCCCTGGATGATCCGGTGGTCATAGGTCGAGGTGAGGGTGACCGACTTGCTGATGGCCAGCCGGGTCATGGTCTCCTCAGCTGCCCCCTGGTAGGCCGCGGGGTATTCCATCGCGCCCACCCCCACGATGCAGCCCTGCCCCGTCACCAGGCGCGGCACCGAGTGCTCCGTGCCGATCGTGCCCGGGTTGGTCAGGCTGATCGTGGTGCCCGCATAGTCGTCGACGGTGAGCTTCCCGGACCGGGCCCGGCGGACTATGTCCTCGTACGCCATCCAGAACTGGCGGAAGTCCATCGCCTCCGCGGCCTTGACCGCGGGCACCAGGAGCTGGCGCGACCCGTCCTTGGCGGTCACGTCGATGGCCAGGCCCAGGTTGACGTGCTCGGGCTCGGCGATCGCGGGCTTGCCGTCCAGCTCCGCGTAAGCGTGGTTCATCGCCGGGACCGCGCCCAGCGCCTTCACCACCGCGAACCCGATCAGGTGGGTGAACGACACCTTGCCGCCCCGGCCCCGGGCCAGGTGGTTGTTGATGACGATGCGGTTGTCGATCAGCAGCTTGGCGGGCACGGACCGGACGCTGGTCGCGGTGGGGACGCTCAGGCTGGCGGCCATGTTTACCGCGGTACGGGCGGCCGCGCCGCGCAGCCGGGACGCCTCGGCCGGGCCGGTGCCGGAGGAGGCGCCGGGAGACGTGCTGGGAGCCGGGGCGGCGGCCGGGGTGGCGGCCGGGCGGGCCGGAGCGGGAGGGACAGGGGGAGCCGCGGGGGCGCTGGCCTGGCCCGCGGGCGGGGCCGGGGCGGCTGGGGCTGTCCCGGCGGCCTGGGGTGCCGGGCCGGGCGTTTCCGGGCGGCCATCCGGGCGCGGTCCGCTGTCCGGGCTGGACGCCGGCGCCGCGGGCCGGCCGTGCTGCCCGGCAGCCCGGGCGGCCGAGCTGCCCGCGGGAGGAGAGTAATCGGCGAAGAAATTCCACCAGGCCATGTCCACCGAGCCGGGGTCGGCCAGGTAACGCTGGTAGAGCTCGTCGACGAGCCATTCGTTCGGCCCGAAGTCCTTGCTGGCTGCGCCGTCGCCGGAATGCTCGTGTGGTGCACCCTCGCCCGCTGCCGGGCCCGGGCTGCTGGGTGTTGCTTCGCTGAGATCCGCGGACTGCGGCGCCTCAGAAGACACGGCGGACATCGCCCTCTTCCGATGTTGGATTTCTGTCACTCCACGGCTTCCCAGGCTACCGCCGCGGCAGGGCAGCGGATCCGGGCTGCCATCTTCATGATCGCGCGGACATGCGTTCCCTGTCCTGTGGTGAGAGCCAGTTCACATAGGGCCCCTTGGGCACGATGCGGCTCGGGTTGATCCAGTCCTGGGTCTGGTAGTAGTGCCGCTTGATCTGATCGAAGTCCGTCGTGTCGCCGAAGCCTGGCATCTGGTACAGATCGCGCGCATAACCCCACAGGCCCGGATAGTCCACCAGCCGGTTCAGGTTGCACTTGTAATGGGTGTGATACACGGCGTCGAACCGGGCCAGGGTCGGGTACAGCCGCACATCGGCCTCGGTGAGGTTGGTGCCCAGCAGGAACCTCCGCCGCGTCAGCCGTTCCTCCAGCGCGCTGAGCGTGCTGAACAGCGCATCGAACGCCTCCTCGTAGGCCGCCTGGCTGGTGGCCAGCCCGGCCTTGTAGACGCCGTTGTTGACCGCGTGATAGATCAGCGTGCTCAGCGCGTCGATCTCGGCACGCTGCGGCACGGGGTACAAATCGGGCGCGCCCGGCCGGTGGTAACCGCGGAACTCGGTCTCGAACGTGACCGTGATCTGCTGGAAGTCATTCTCGACGATGCGCTGGCTCCGGGTGTCCCAGACGAACGGGACCGTGAACCGGCCACGGTAGCCCGGGTCGGTGGTCAGGTAGAGATCCGAGACGAACCGGGCGCCGCTGACCGGGTCGGCGCCGCCTGTCGCGGCCGGGAAGCGCCAGCCGCGCTCGTCCCGGATGGGGTCTACCAGGCTGAGCCCGATGACCCGCTCCAGCCCGAGCAGCCTGCGCACGATCAGCGCCCGGTGTGCCCACGGGTCCGCCAGCGAGGCGTACAGCTGGTAACGCCCTGGTTCTGCCAGGTACCCGCTCGATCCGTCGCCCGTGATCCGCGTGGCAAACACGTTCGCCGGGCGGACGAAGCCGCCTGACGGCAGGACCTCAGGGCCAGTGTCGGGAGTAACTGGCATCATCCTCCCTCCTGCCGGTGGCAAGACCGCCGCGCCCGATGTGTCAGCAGATGATGGCCGGCCTGGTGGCCTGGCGGAAGGGGTGCCGCCAGGCCGCGGGCGAGGTGGCGCAAACCGCCCGGCCCTGTGGCTAGCATCGCACCCGCTGGGACTGACTTTCGCGGAGAGGCCACGGCCGGCTCGCCCGGGCGGTGCGGGGATCCGCGGAAGGCGGTGCCGGGATCCGCGGAAGGCGGTGCCGGGATCCGCGGAAGGCGGCGCCGGGATCCGCGGAAGGCGGCGCCGGGATCCGCGGAAGGCGGCGCCGGGATCCGCGGAAGAGAGCCGGGCGGGAATGCCTGTGCCGGGGGCCCGTCTGGCTTTCCCGGGGGCCCGGTCTGGCCCGGAACGGCCCGTCTGAACCCGGTTCACGGTTTTTGTGCACCGATGCGGGCCAGGTCCCGGTTGCTCCGGGCTACTAAATCAGCACGCAGGGAAGATTTCCTCCCCCAGGCCGCATCGCGCCAGCCGGCCGGGACGGGGCTCATGCCTAGCATGGGTAACCAGGAGGTGGCGGAAAGTGCGCGAGTTCGGTGAGCTCGAGTCCGCGATCATGGATGTCGTCTGGGCCAGTGAACGGGCGTACTTAGTACGGGAGGTCCGCGAGCGGCTCTCCTACAATCGCCCCCTCGCCTACACGACCGTGATGACGGTCATGAACATCTTGTATGGCAAGGGTGTGCTGTGCCGGGAGAAGCACGGCCGCGCGTGGCGCTACTGGCCTGCGGAGTCCCGGGAGGAGCACGACGCCAGGCTGATGGCGGAGGTACTCCGCTCCGGCGGCAATGAGCACATCACGATGATGCGGTTCGTCGAGCGGGTCAGCGACGAAGAGCGTGAAAGCCTGCGCAGCGCCGTCCTGCACATGAACGAGCGGCGGCTGGCGGCGTCGTAGCCGCATGATCGGGGTGCGTCCCGTGCCGGCGGTCCGCCGGCGGGGCAGGATGCACCCCGTCAATCCACCGGATGGCCAGATTCCCGGGCCGCGGGCCTGTTCCCGCGTCTTTGCCGCCCCGGCGACGGCCGCTCAGCCACCCTGGATGGCGGCCGGGCCGAATACATCCTCGCGACGGTGTTCCAGGCACGGCAGAGTATCCCGGACGGCAGCGGTCAGCGCCGTGTCCAGTTCCCCCACGGCCACCCCCGGAAATGGCCCCAGGTCCAGCCGGACGGTGCCCATCGGGTCGACCAGCATGCTGCGGCCGATCCCGGTCGGGGCGCGGGTCCGGGGCGAGTCCGGGTCGGGCACCTGCCCGGCGGCGGCGACCCAGACCGTGTTCTCGATCGCCCGGGCCCGGACCAGCGTGACCCAGTGCTCCTCCTTGAACAGCCCGGCCGCCCAGGCAGCCGGGACCACGAGCAGGTCCGCGCCCTGGGCCACGAGGTTCCGGGCCAGCTCAGGAAAACGGATGTCGTAGCAGGTCAGCATGCCCACCCGGAGCCCCGCGAGATCGGCGAGGACCGGTGTGGACCCCGGTGCGACGACCTTGGACTCGGCCTCGCCGAGCGAGTCGAACAGATGGATCTTGCGGTACGCCGCGATCCGCCGGCCAGCGGCGTCGTAGCCGACCGCGGTGTTGTAGACCCGGCCGTCCGGGGCGGGCTCGAAAACCCCGGCGACCAGGGCTACCCCCGTGCCGCGGGCGGCCCCGGCCAGCCCCGCGCCGAAAGGGCCGTCCAGCGGCTCCGCCACGGCCTGCAAATCCGTGCCGAACCGGGCCTGGGTCGCCTCCGGGAACACGGCCAGCGCGGCCCCGTCCCCTGCGGCTTCCCCGAGGGCCGCGCGGACCCGGGTGAGGTTCACCGCCGGATCCGGGCTGACGGGCAGCTGGCAGAGCGCAATCCGCATGGGCGCAGCGTAAACCACCGGGGCGCGGCGCAGCATGTTCAGCGCCAGGGCCGACGCGCCCGCAGTGGGCAGTGACGTGTGATCTCATGGCGGTGTGGACCGACCATTGCTGAACCGACGGCTGACCGGCATGGGAACGACGATCTTCGCCGAGATGTCGGCGCTGGCCCTGTCGACCGGATCGGTCAACCTCGGCCAGGGCTTCCCGGACACCGACGGCCCGGCTGAGATCGCCGCCGCCGCGGCGGCGGCCATCCTGGAAGGACGGGGTAATCAGTATCCCCCGGGGCCAGGCATTCCCGAGCTGCGTGACGCGGTCGCTGCCCACCAGAAGCGCTTCTACGGCGTGGAGGTCAACCCGGACCGTGAGGTGCTGGTCACCGCGGGCGCCACCGAAGCGATCGCGGCCGCGCTCATCGCGCTCCTGGAGCCGGGCGACGAGGCCATCGCGTTCGAGCCCTACTACGACTCCTACGCCGCATGCGTGGCCATGGCCGGTGCTACCCGCGTTCCGGTCACCCTGCGGCCGCCCGGGTTCCGTCCCGACCTGGAGGCGCTGCGTGCCGCGATCACCCCGCGCACCCGGCTCCTGCTGCTGAACTCGCCGCACAATCCCACCGGGGCGGTGTTCACCCGGGACGAGCTCGCCGGGATCGCCGCGCTGGCCTGCGAGCACGATCTGCTGGTGGTCTCCGACGAGGTGTACGAGCACCTCGTCTTCGAGGGAGAGCACATCCCGATCGCCACCCTGCCCGGGATGCGCGAGCGGACCGTGACGATCAGCTCAGCGGCCAAGACGTTCTCGTTCACCGGCTGGAAGATCGGCTGGGTCACCGGCACCCCGGACCTGGTGACCGCGGTGCGCACCGTCAAGCAGTTCCTCACCTACGTCACCGGGGGGCCGTTCCAGTACGCGGTGGCCCAGGCGCTCGCCCTGCCCGATTCGTACTTCGCCTCGATCAGCGCCGATCTGGCGGCCAAGCGCGACCTGCTCTGCGCAGGCCTGACCGACGTGGGTTTCGAGGTGTTCCGGCCCGCCGGTACCTACTTCGTGACCACGGACGTGCGGCCGCTGGGAGAGCCGGACGGGATGGAGTTCTGCCGGGAACTGCCGGCCCGGGCCGGCGTGGTCGCCATCCCCAGCTCGGTGTTCTACGACAACGCCGAGGCGGGCAGGTCCCAGGTCAGGTTCGCCTTCTGCAAGAAGCAGGAGGTGCTGCGCGAGGCGCTGGCCCGCCTGGCGCGCCGGCGCCTTGCCTAGCGGCCCGGTGCCTGGCGGCCCGGTGCCTGGCGGCCCGGTGCCTGGCGGCCCGCCGCCCGTTACCCCAGCCTCCGGCGGCCCCGAGCCTGCGGTCGCTGCCGACGACGCGTTCGGCACTGATCTCTACGGGCGGCTGCCCTCCACCGGCAACCTGGTGTTCTCCCCGGCGAGCATCGCGACCGCGCTGCGCATGGTCCTGCTCGGGGCCCGGGGTGAGACAGCCGGCCAGGTCGCCGCGGTGCTGCACCTGGCCAGCCCGGCTGAGGCCGGCCCGGGCCTGCAGGCCGTGTCCGCGATCCTGCGTGACCTGGCCGCCGGGGACCTCACACTCCGCGCGCCCAACACCATGTGGGTGCAGTCGGGGCTGCCGCTGGACCCCGGCTTCACCGCCGCGCTGGCCGCCTCGGCGGCGGCCACGCTGCGCGCCGCCGACTTCCGCCGGGCCGCGGACCAGGCCAGGCTGGAGATCAACCAGTTCGTCGCGGAACAGACTTCCGGGAAGATCAGCGACCTGCTCAGCCCCGGCGTGCTCCACGCCGATACCAGCCTGGTGCTGGCCAGCGCGGTGTACCTGAAAGCCGCCTGGGCCCGCCCGTTCCCGGCCGCCGCGACCCATGACGCGCCGTTCCACACGGACCCGGACCGCCAGGCCACGGTGCCCACCATGCACCTGCGGGCGACGCTGCGCTATCTGCGCGGCGACGGATACCAGGCGGTCGGGCTGCCCTACGCGGGCTCCCAGCTCGGCCTGGTGATCATCCTGCCGGACGGCTCGTCCGGCCTGATGGATGGCTCGTCCGGCCCGATCGCGGGCTCGTCCGGCCCGATCGCGGGCTCGTCCGGCCCGATGGCCGGCCTGCTGGCCGGGATGACGCCGCGCCAGGTCAGCCTGGCCCTGCCGCGCTTCCGGGTGACGAGTGGTTTCGGGCTGCGCCCGGTGCTGGCCGCGCTGGGCATGCCGCTCGCGTTCAGCACGGAAGCGGACTTCGGCGGTATCACCACCGCGCACCGGCTGCGCATCGACGAGGTTGTGCACAAGGCCTACATCGACGTCAACGAGGAGGGCACCGAGGCAGCCGCGGCCACGGCGGTGGTGGTGAGGGCCATGGCCCGGTTCGCGCCTGCCGGCCCGCCGGTGGAGATGATCGTGGACCGCCCGTTCCTGTTCGCGATCACCGACTCCCGTAGCGGCCTGCCGTTGTTCCTTGGCCGGGTGACCGATCCCGCGCAGGGCTGAAAGCCGGCAGCGCGGGCCTGGCCGGCCCAGGGTGGCCAGCACCAGGGGTGGCCGCACGGGACTGGCCCGCTGGTAGCGCCGGCTGCGAGACTGGGCATATGCGACCAGACGGCCTGCACCATGTCTCCCTCAACGTCCGCGACGTCCCGGCGGCGCTCGACTTCTATACCCGCGTGCTCGGCCTGACCCAGCGGACCGACCGGCCCGACTTCAGCTTCGGCGGGGCCTGGCTCGATGCGGGGGGCCAGCAGATCCACCTCATCGAGGCGGATGTGCCGCCGTCGCTGGGCCAGCACTTCGCGCTGGAGGTGACCGACCTCGACGCGGCCGTGGCCGAACTGCGCGGCCTGGGGGTCCCGGTCACCGACCCCGTCGCGGTCGGCGCCGGACGCCAGTCGTTCCTCGCTGACCCGGCCGGCAACCGGGTCGAGCTTCAGGAGCCCGGCCGCTGAGCCTGGGCCGGCCGCGCCCGTCCTACGCGCTGGAACTCCGCGCGCCCCCCGGACCAGAACCCCGCCAGTCCCACAGACTCCAGCTCCGCCCGGACGCCCCCGACCAGCGAAAACCGGCGTATCGGACCCGACGGCGTTAGCCTGAGCGCGTGCTCGCCCCCCTCCTCCTCGTCGCGGCCTCGGTCGGCCTCTCCAACCTGGCCGCGGCCATCGGCATCGGCTTCGGCGGCGTGACCACCCGGACCCGTCTGCGCGTGGGGCTGATCTTCGGGGTCTTCGAGGCGGGCATGCCCATTGTCGGCCTGGTCCTGGGGGCTGGCCTGGCCAGCAGCATCGGCCACGCGGCCCGCTGGATCGGTGCCGCCGCCCTGATCATCATCGGCATCGTCACCGTGATCCAGGCCTGGCGCCAGCCCGCGGAAGCGGCCCGCGGCCAGTCGCATCACGCGGACAGCCTGGGCCGGCTGCTCATCAGCGCGTTCGCGCTCAGCCTGGACAACCTCGCGGCCGGCTTCGCGCTTGGGACCCTGCACGTGGGCGTGGCCGAGGGGGCGATCGTCATCGGGGTGGTGAGCGTGCTGATGTCCCTGGCCGGCCTCGAACTCGGCAGCCGGATCGGCGCCGCGGCCGGCCGCCGCGGCGAGCAGATCGGCGGCGCGATCCTGGTGGCCGTGGGGGTCGCTCTGGCCGCCGGAGTTCTCTGACCCCGGCGCCCGCCCCGGGCCATCGCGCCCGCTACTCCTCCAGGCGGAGGGCCTGTTTCGGGCACGACGTGACCGCGCTGCGGACCGCGCCCGCCAGGGGCGCCGGCACGTCGGCCCCCAGGATGTGCAGGTAGTCTTCGTCGTCCAGGTCGAAGACCTCCGGGGCCAGGCCGGCGCAGACGCCGTTGGCCTCACACAGTTCCCGGTCGACCGCCACCCGCATCGCGATCCCTCCTCGCCCGCCTGTCACGCCCCCTCGTACGCGCTTACGGTATTACCGCAGCCGATCAGGTCCCGGACGGCCCGGGAGGAAAGGTGGACCGATGACCACGGTCCCGGACGCGCCCCCGATGCCTGCCGGGCTGCGGCACGCGGCCGAGGCGGCCAAGGGCTTCATGCCGCCCGAGGAAGGCCTGGCCCTGTACCGGACCGCGGCGGCGTACGCCCCCCGCGGGCCCATCGTGGAGATCGGCACCTACTGCGGCAAGTCCACGATCTACCTGGCCGCCGCGGCCCGCGATGCGGATCAGGTCGTCGTGACGGTGGATCATCACCGCGGGTCGGAGGAGAACCAGCCCGGGTGGGAGTATCACGACACCACGCTGGTGGACAAGCCGACCGGGCGCCTCGACACGCTGCCGCACTTCCGGGCTGCCCTTGCCGCGGCCGGCCTGGAAGCGCAGGTGGTCGCCGTCGTGGGCCGGTCCGCTCAGGTCGCGGCGCTGTGGCGGACGCCGCTGGGGATGCTCTTCATTGATGGCGGCCACACCGACGCCGCCGCCCAGGCGGACTACGCGAACTGGTCGCCGTGGGTGACCCGCGGCGGCGCGCTGGCCATTCACGACGTGTTCCCGGACCCGGCCGACGGCGGCCAGGCCCCGTACCGGATCTACCGGCAGGCCCTCGCGTCCGGGGAGTTCTCCGAGGTCGCCGCCCACGGCTCGCTCCGCGTCCTCGAACGCACCGCCCCCGCCCCTCCCCAGCGCGGACGCGGCTGACCCCGCCCCGGCGGCCGGCGCGGGCTTTTCCGCCACTCTTCCTACGGAACGTGCGCCGCGGCGGGTATTTTGCCCGAATTCGGCGCACGTTCCGTAGGAAAAGTGGAAGGGAGGGGCTGGTCTGACGAGTGGGACCTCAAGGTTGATGTGGCCAGTGTGACTGGTGGGTCCGGAGTTGTGCTGTTAGTGCGGCGTGACCTGTTATCGGCGGGACGGGCAGCCGCACGGCGCCGCCCCGTCCGCCGTGGTTCCGTCCGCCGCCGCCCCGTCCGCCGTGGCGCCGTCCGCCGTGGCGCCGTCCGCCAGCGCACTGTCGCCCGGACCCGCGCCGTCGCCCTGGCCGGGCCAGCGCCCGGCCCCGCCGGGCAGGTCACGGAACAGGGCGGAGCCCGGGGTGGTCCGGGACAGGGCGTCGGCGGCCAGGACCATGGCCGCCGCGGTCCAGCTGCTCCGCTCGTCCGGGTAGTGGGCCTGGTTCACGTACTGCCAGCCGGTCCAGTACCCGCCGTCGGAGTCCCGCAGATGCTGGACCTCACCGAACAGGCTCACGGCGCGGCCGGAGTCCCCCAGGGCGTCGAGCGCCATGACCAGCTCGCAGGTTTCCGCGCCGGTCACCCACGGCTCGTCCCTGACGCAGCGCACCCCCAGCCCCGGGACCACGAACTCGGCCCACCCGGCCTCGAGCCGGTCCCGGGCGGGCTGGCCGCGGACCGGGCCGGCGAGCACCGGGTAGTACCAGTCCATCGAGTACCGGCTCTTGTCCGCGAACGCCCCGGGGTGGCACGCCACCACGTGACCGAGCCGGCGGGCGGCCTGCTCCCAGAGCGGTTGCGGCTCGCCCATGACCCGGGCCAGCCGGGCGGCGCACACCAGGCTCTGGTACGTGCTGGCACACCCGGTGAGCAGCGCGAACCGGGCAGGAGTGCCATCCGCCGAACGCTTCCAGACGATCTCGCCCCGCGGGCGCTGCAGGCCGAGCACGAACCCCATGGCGCGGCGCACCACCGGCCACATCCCGGCCAGGAACGCGGTATCCCCGGTGAGCTGATACTCGTGCCAGGTACCGACCGCGACATAGGCGGTCTGGTTGCTCTCGGCCGCCGCGTCGGTGACGATGCCGGCCTCGGTCCGTTTCGGCCACGACCCGTCGGCGCGCTGGGTATCGCGCAGCCAGCCGTAAGCCAGCCGGGCCGGTCCGGACAGCCCGCACACCGACAGCGCCATCGCGCACTCGATGTGGTCCCAGGCGTCTGTGTGCCCGTCCGGCCAGCTGATGGCGCCGCCCGGCTCCTGGAGGCCGGCGATGTGCTCCCCAGTGGCCAGGACTTCCGTCGCGGTCAGCACGCCGGGCAGCTCAGGGACCCCGGAACGGCGTGCGGTAGTCATCCGGGCACTGTCCGCAGTCGACGGCGGGCCGAGGGGCTGCGGATGGCCGTTGCTCACCGAGCCGGCCAGGAAGTCAGGCAATGGCATGCGCCCGCTCAGCTGCGTGACCAGCCCCTGCCGTGGCGGTGGCGGGATCCGCGGCCAGCCCGCCGCCTCCCGGGGGCTTGGCCGCGTAGATGACGATGCTCTTGCCGATCAGCGGGTTCAGGGCCCGCTCGGCCAGCCGGGTCGCGGCGGGCTTGCGCATGATGTCCCACACCAGCAGCCGGTGATACGCGCGGGCCAGCGGGTGATCATCGTCGTGCACGCCGACCGCGCACTTCAGCCACCAGTACGGCGAGTGCAGGCCGTGCGCACGATGGTGCCCGCTGACCCGCAGGCCGGCCTGGGCCAGCTTGGCCTCCATCTCGGCCCGGGTGTAGATGCGGACATGGCCGCCCGGGACATTGTGGTAGTCGTCGGACAGCCGCCAGCAGATCCGCTCGGGCAGCCACGCGGGCACGGTCACCGCCACCTGCCCGCCCGGCCGGAGCACCCGCGCGATCTCGCGCAGGGCCTGCCGGTCGTCCGGGATGTGCTCCAGCACCTCGGCTGCGATCACCCGGCCGAAGGAGCAGTCGGGGAACGGCATCCGGGTCGCGTCGCCGCGCACGGCCCGGGCCATGGCCCCGGCCGGGATCTCCCCGGCTTCGGCCATCGCCCCCACCATGTCGGCCACCCCGCGCAGTTCGCCCTCGTCCGCGTCCAGGGCCACCACGGACGCGCCGCGGCGCAGCGCCTCGAACGCGTGCCGCCCGGCACCGCAGCCGAGGTCGAGCACGCGGTCACCGGCCCCCGTGGGCAGCCGGGTGAAGTCGACGGTCAGCACGGCCGGTTTTCGTTGCGTGAAGGAAGGGAACCATGCGCGGCGCCGGGCCGGGCGTGGAAGCGCGCCATCGCATCGCGGTACTGCTCGACCGTCGCCCGGGCGACCGCGGGCCAGGCGAACCGCTCCTGCACCCGCTGCCAGGCGGCGGCCCCGAGCCGGGCGCGCTCGGCGGGGGAGTCGAGCAGGCGGCGCAGCGCGGCCGCGAGCACCTCGGGGTTCCCCGGTTCCACGAGGACCGCGGCGTCCCCCGTGACCTCGGGGAGCGCGCCAGTGCGGCTGGCTATGAGCGGCGTTCCCGAGGCCATGTGCTCAACGGCAGGCAACGAAAACCCTTCATAGAGCGAGGGGATCACGGCGATCTCGGCGCTCGCGCACAACTGGGACAATTCGGTATCGCTGATTCCGTGCTCGAACCGGACCCGGTCACCGAGGGCGAGGTCGCTGATCAGCTTCTCGGTCGGTCCCCCCGCGGCGGGCCTGCCCACCACGATGAGCTGGCCCTCCCGCTCCACCGTGATCTTGGCGAACGCCTGGAGCAGCGTGGATACCCCCTTGAGCGGGGAGTCGGCGCTGGCCACGGCCACGATCCGGCCCGGGACCCGGGGGGCTTCCCGGGGGTGGAACAGCCGGGTGTCCACGCCGAGCGGGATCACGTGCACATTGCCCGGGTCGACGCCGAAGTCGCGGCAGATGTCGGCCCGGGAAGCCTGCGAGGCGGTGAGCACCGGGCCCACCCGGCGGGCCACCCGGCCCTGCATCCGGACGAACGAGTACCAGCGCCACTTGCCGATCCGGGACCACCCCCGGGAGGACTCCAGCTCGATCCGCCGGTCCACGCTGATCGGGTGGTGGATGCTGGTCACCAGCGGCAGCCCGAGCCTGCCCAGGCCCAGCAACCCGTAGGCCAGCACCTGGTTGTCGTGCACCAGGTCGAAGTCGCCTGCCCGGGCGCGCAGCGCGCGCAGCGCCCGGAGGCTGAACGTGAGCGGCTCGGGGAAGGCACCGGTCTTCATGGTGCCGAATTCCAGGACGTCGATCCAGTCCCGGTACTCCGACAATTTCGGGGTGCGGAAGGGGTCGTCGTCTGCGTACAGGTCCAGGCTGGGCACCTCGCGCAGCACCGGGCCCGGCTCCAGCTCCGGGTAGGGCTGCCCGGAGAAGACCTCGACGTGGTGGCCGAGCGCGGCCAGCTCGCGGGACAGGTGACGCAGGTAGATTCCCTGGCCACCGCAGTGCGGCTTGCTGCGGTAGGACAGCAGCGCCACGCGCAGCGGCCGGTCCGTGCTGCCCCCGGTGCTCATCACGCAGGTACGCACCTCTCGTTAGGAGTTTTCTCCCGTATACGCCCCGTTTGCGCGGTCTTGCGGGGATCCGCCCGCTGTCCGCCCGGCCTGGCCCGAGTGGCCTGTTAGGCAGCGAACATTACCATCGGGTACACCTGGCACCGGGAGCCGGGACGGCCCCGCCCGCCATGGCCCGGGTATCCGCCGCGGTCCCCGGCGGAAGCTGCGCCGACGTACCCTGAGGTGGCACGAGCTGAGCCGGTGTGGCTGGTCGCGTGCCGATATGGCCCGGTTGCGGGCCTGGATGGCCCGGTGGCCAGGACGGAGGCTCCGCTGACGAGGCGCGCGCTGATCACCGGGATCACCGGGCAGGACGGCTCGTACCTAGCCGAGCACCTGCTGACGCAGGGTTATGAGGTGTGGGGGCTCGTCCGCGGGCAGTCCAACCCCCGGGTGCGCGGCGTCCGCCAGCTGCTAGGGGACATCCGGCTGGTCCGCGGCGACCTGCTCGATCAGGGCAGCCTGATCGCCGCGGTGGAAAAGGTCCAGCCGGACGAGGTCTACAACCTGGCCGCGATCTCCTACGTGCCCATGTCGTGGCAGCAGGCCGAGCTGACCGGCGAGGTGAGCGGCCTCGGCGTGCTCCGGGTGCTGGAGGCCATCCGGGTGTGCAGCGGGATCAGCGCGTCGCGCACGCCGCGGGGCGGGCAGATCCGCTTCTACCAGGCGTCCTCGTCGGAGATGTTCGGGCAGGTCCGGGAGAGCCCGCAGACCGAGCAGACCCCGTTCCACCCGCGCAGCCCGTACGGGGTCGCCAAGGCGTACGGCCACCACCTGACCCAGAACTACCGTGAGTCGTACGGCATGTTCGCGGTGTCCGGCATCCTGTTCAACCACGAGTCGCCGCGCCGGGGCGCGGAGTTCGTGAGCCGCAAGGTGTCCCTCGGCGTGGCCAAGATCAAGCTGGGGCTCGAGCGGCAGCTGCGGCTCGGCACGTTGTGGTCGCGCCGGGACTGGGGGTTCGCCGGGGACTATGTCCGGGCCATGCGCCTGATGCTGGTCCAGGACGCGCCCGAGGACTACGTGGTCGGCACGGGGGTCACGCACAGCGTGGAGGAACTGGTCGAGCGGGCGTTCGCGGTGGCCGGGCTGGACTGGCACGACCACGTCATGGTGGACTCGGCGTTCGTGCGGCCGGCCGAGGTGGACCAGCTCTGCGCGGACCCGGCCAAGGCCGCCGGGCGGCTCGGCTGGGAACCCCAGGTCGGGTTCGACGAGCTGATCACGATGATGGTGGAGTCGGACCTGAAGCTGCTGTCCGGGCCGGGCGGCCACGAGGACGACGCGTTCGGGCCGGACGCCTGGTAGGCCGCGCGGCGGCCGTTGCGCCGGACACGGGGACCGGGCTGCCCGGCCAGGCCAGGCCAGGCCAGGGCTGCTGGCCAGCCGGGCAGCCGGCCGCCCGGGCCGCCGGCCGGCCGGGCAGGCCGGCCGGGCCGCCAGCCCGGCCAGGCTCAGGAGACCCCGGCGCCGACCGCGCTGCCGATCAGGAACGTGATCCCGGCGGCGACGGCGCCCAGGAGCAGCTGCCGCAGCGCACCGCGCAGGAACGGCCGGTCGGTCAGCCGGGCCACGAGGCCGCCGCCCACGAACGCGGCCACCGCGGCCAGGCCGAGCGCCACCGCCAGGTTGTCCAGCCCGAGCAGGTAGGGCAGCAGCGGGATCAGCGCGCCAACCGCGAACGTGACCAGGGAGGCCCCGGCCGCGGTGTAGGGCGAGGGCAGGTCCTCGTGGTCCACGCCCAGTTCCTCGCGGACGTGCACGCCCAGGGCGTGTTCGGGGTTGGCTGAGATCTGGGCCGCGACCTGGTCGGCGAGGTCCGCCTCCACCCCCTGGCGCCGGAAGCTGGCGGCCAGCTCCATCTGCTCCGAGCGGGCGTTGTGCTCCAGCTCGTGCGCTTCCTTGCGGACCTCCGCGTGGATGAGCTCGTTCTGGGATGAGACCGAGACGTACTCGCCGGTCGCCATCGAGAAGGCGCCGGCGGCCAGCCCGGCCAGCCCGGTGAGCACGATGAAGTGGGGGGACCCGCCGGAGGCGCCGACCCCCGCGCCCACGCCTGCGATCAGGGAAACGTTGGTGACCAGCCCGTCCATGGCCCCGAACACGGCAGGGCGGAGCCAGCCACCGGACACGTCCTTGTGCTCGTGGCCGTGGGCCTCGTTCTGCTCGTTGATCTCAACCGTCATGATGGCTGTCCCAGCGGTTATGGGGTTCAGGGATTCGGGCCGGCCGCGCGCCCGCGGATCCGTCGTGTGTCTTCGCGTCCGTGTCCGGGTCACTCACCGGGGCGCCACCTGCGCGCCTGCCTGATCAGATCGTCTCCCCAGGGGCCAGTGGTCCAACCTCCGCTCCTGCCTCATTATTCCAGCTCCCGGCGCGGGCCGGCCTGCAGCTCCCGGCGCGCCCCGGCCTGCGGCGCCGGCGCGGGCCCTGCGGCGCCGGCCGCGCGGCCGGCCTGCGGCGCCCGGCTGGGCCGCCCGCGGCCCTGCCCGGCACCGCCGGCCCGGGTACGCAGGGTGGTCACGGTTTGATTGCCCTTTGTCGGCAGTTCGGCGTGCGTTCGCGGGTTTCCGGACTGGCTGGGGCAGCCTGGTGGACGGGCGGATACGCTGATCTTGCTTGCGGGGGCGGGAGTGCGTTCCGGCGTCGCGGGTACTGACCAGCGAAAGTCCCCGGTCCTTCGGCGGGGCACACCGGAAGGCCACGTCTTGATCACCTTCGAGAGCGTGACAAAACGGTACCCCGGGGGCACTGTCGCCGTGGACAGTCTCGACCTTGAGGTACCTGGCGGCCAGACCATGGTCCTGGTCGGCCCCAGCGGCTGCGGCAAGACCACCACGCTGCGCATGATCAACCGGCTGATCGATCCGACCAGCGGGCGGATCCTGCTCGACGGCCAGGACATCCAGCAGCAGAACCCGTCGGCGCTGCGCCGGGGCATCGGCTACGTCATCCAGCAGTCGGGCCTGTTCCCGAACCGGACGATTGAGGACAACATCGGCACGGTGCCGCTGCTGACCGGCTGGGGCAAGCGCAAGGCCCGGGCCCGGGCCCGCGAGCTGATGAAGCTGGTCGGCCTGGACGAGGACCTGGCCCACCGTTACCCTTTCCAGCTCTCCGGCGGCCAGCAGCAGCGGGTGGGGGTGGCCCGTGCGCTGGCCGCCGACCCGCCGGTGCTGCTGATGGATGAGCCGTTCAGCGCCGTTGACCCGATTGTCCGGGCCACCCTGCAAGATGAGCTCATCAGGCTCCAGGCCGAACTGCATAAGACCGTGGTGCTGGTCACCCACGACGTCGAGGAGGCCATCAAGGTGGGCGACCAGGTCGCCATCTTCCGCCCCGGCGGGAAGATCGCCCAGCTGGACACGCCCGAGCGGCTGCTGGGCGCGCCGGCCGACAGCTACGTGGAGAACTTCCTCGGCTTCGACCGCGGTATCCGCCGGCTGTCGTTCCTGGCCGCCTCCGGGCTCACCCTGGACGGCCGGGCCGTGGTGGCCGAGGACACGTCGGCGTCGGAGGCGGCCCACGCCGCACGGCAGGCCGGCGAGGAGTGGGTGCTGGTCACCGACGACGGGCAGCTGCCCCGCGGCTGGGCCGCCGCCGGTGATCTCGAGGCGCTGCCCAGCGGCTCGCGGGCCGGGCAGGCCCGGCTGGAGCCGTACGGCCACACGTTCGACGTGCGCACCGACTCGCTGCGGGCGGCCCTGGACGCGACCGTGCTGTCCCCCGCCGGCCAGGCGGTCGGGGTGGATGACGACGGGCGGGTGGTCGGGGTGACCTCCTACGACCGGCTCCGCGTGGCGATCCACGCCGCCGATCAGGGACCGGCCCGCACGCCCTCGGAAGCGGCCTCCTGACCATGGACTGGTCCGCGGTTCCCAGGCTCACCTGGGAGAGTGCCTTTCTCGGCATCGTGCCCGCGCTGATCGGGCTGGCCATCTCGCTGCCGCTGGGCATCGCCTGCGCCCGCTGGCGGTGGGTCTACCCGCCGGTCCTGTCGGTCACCAGCGTGCTGTACGCGCTGCCCTCGCTGGCCCTGTACGTCGTGCTGATCCCGTATACGGGGCTGACGGACACCACGGTGATCATCCCGCTGACGCTGTTCTCGCTGTGCGTGCTGGTCCCGAGCGTGGTGGACGGGATGCGGTCGGTCCCGGATGAGGTGCGCCAGGCCGCCACGGCCATGGGCTTCGGCACGCTGCGGCGCCTGATCCGGGTGGAACTCCCGATCGCGGTGCCCATCGTGATCGCCGGGCTCCGGGTCGCGGTGGTGTCGAGCATCAGCCTGGCCAGCGTCGGCCAGCTGATCGGGGTCAGCAGCCTCGGCTACCTCATCGTCGACGGGTACCAGCGTGATTTCCCGGAGGAGATTTTCGTGGGAGGGGGGCTCATTATCGCCCTGGCCCTGGTCTGCGACCTGCTCCTGGTGCTGCTCCGGCGGGCGCTGACCCCGTGGCAGCCGCGCCGCAGCAGCGCTGAGGTCAAGCTAGTCGGGACCGCGCCGCCACCCGCTGTGATGGTGACCCGATGAGCTTCCTCAGCTACGCCTGGAACTGGATGAAGCAGCCCCAGCAGTGGCACGGCCCGGCCGGGATCCCGACCCGGATCCTCGAGCAGCTGGGCTACACGGGCCTGGCGCTGCTCGTCGCGGCGCTGATCGCCGTCCCGCTGGGCATCCTGATCGGGCACACCGGCCGGGGGGCCCTGGTGGTGGTCAACGTGGCCAACGCCTGGCGGGCCATCCCGACGCTGGCCCTGCTGGTCCTGCTGACCGTCTGGCTCGGCTTCAACGTCCTGGCCTGGCTGGTTCCGCTGGTCGTGCTGGGGATCCCGCCCATCCTGGTCAACGTCTACGAGGGCGTGGCCGGGGTCGACGCGGAACTCAAGGACGCGGCCCGGGGCATGGGCATGACCCCCTGGCAGCAGGTCCGGAAGGTGGAGGTTCCGGTGGCCATGCCGCTGATCGTGCTCGGCCTGCGCACCGGCGCGATCTTCGTGGTGGCCACCGCGACCATCGCCGCTTATATCGGGCTGGGCGGGCTGGGCCGCTACATTATCGACGGGCTCGCGGTCGATAATTACGGGGAGGTCGCGGGCGGGGCATTCTTTGTGGTCTTGCTGGCCCTCGCCGTCCAGGCGCTCTTTGTCGCGGTCCGGCGTATCGCCGTACCGGAGGGTTTGCGCCTGCAAGAGCGTTCGTCGTGATAACATACCAAGACTATCGGAAAAGAAGGGAAACACCATGTTTCCGAGATCGCGATTTGCGGCGGTCGCATCCCCCCCAGCCACGAAGGCGGTGCGCAGGAAAGGCCTGCGCGCCGGCGCAATCGGCGGCCTGGCCGTCCTGACCGGGGTCGGGCTGGCCGCGTGCAGCAGCGGCGGGAGCGGCAGCGGCAGTAGCACGAGCAGCTCCAATCCGCTGGCCCCCACCGCGGCGAAAGGCACGGTCGTCGTCGGCTCGGCCAACTTCCCGGAGAACGAGCTGCTGGCTGAAATCTACGTTCTTGCGCTCCAGGATAAGCACGTAAAGGTCACCTCAAAATTCAATATCGGTGCCCGTGAGGTGTATTACCCGCAGATCGAGAAAGGCGCGATCAGCATCATTCCCGAGTACAACGGGGCGCTGCTGACCACGTCGGTTGACACCAGCAGCACGGCCGCGACCACCGCCCAGGTGGACTCCGCGCTCCAGGCCAAGCTGCCCTCGTCGCTGGAGATCCTCACCCCCTCGTCGGCCCAGGACAAGGACTCGGTCACGGTGACCCAGGCCACCGCGGCCAAGGATCACCTCAAGTCCATCGCCGACCTCAAGCCGTACGCGAAGGACATGGCCATCGGCGGCCCGTCGGAGTTCAAGACGCGCAGCGACGGCCTGGTCGGGCTCAAGAAGAACTACGGCCTGACGTTCAAGACCTTCGTCCCGCTCGATGAGTCCGGCCCGCTCACCCTGGCCGCGCTGAAGGACGGGAAGGTCCAGGCGGCCGACGTGTTCACCACCACGCCGCAGATCGTCACCGACAAGCTGGTGGCGCTGGCCGACCCCAAGTTCAACTTCGCGGCCCAGAACGTGGTCCCGCTCGTCTACAAGAAGTCGGCCACCCCGACGATCACGGCCACGCTCAACGCGGTCTCGCAGCGGCTCACCACCAACGCCCTGCTCCAGATGGACAAGGCGGTCATTCTCGACCACGCCAACTACTCCACGGTCGCGTCGGCCTGGCTGAAGGCGGTCGGCCTGGGCTGATCCTGACGCCGCCGGCCTGACCTGCCCGATACTGGGCTCAGGCCGGCGCCGCTACCGTCTCATGGCGCCGGGCGGGACTCACCCTCACAGGTGGATCCCGCCCGGCGCCCGGCGTTAGAGGCTCACCGGGGGATGATGAAGCCTGGCGCCGGCCGGCGCCGCCTGTACCGACCCGGGACCTGCCGGGTTGCCGACTCAACGAGGAGCCAGCGTTGACTGCCGCCGCCCCATCCGGCCCGCGCCCGGTCCGTGCCCCGCGCGGCACCACCCTGTCCTGCCGTGGCTGGCCGCAGGAAGCGGCCATGCGGATGCTGATGAACAACCTCGATCCCGAGGTCGCCGAGCACCCCGACCAGCTCATCGTCTACGGCGGCTCGGGGCGCGCGGCCCGCAGCTGGCCGGCTTTCGACGCGATCGTGCGCAGCCTGGAGGATCTGCACGGCGACGAGACCCTGCTGGTCCAGTCGGGCAAGCCGGTCGGGGTGATGCGCACCCACGAGTGGGCGCCGCGGGTGCTCATCGCCAACTCCAATCTGGTCCCGCAGTGGGCCACCTGGGAGGAGTTCCGCCGCCTGGAGTCCCTCGGCCTGACCATGTACGGCCAGATGACCGCCGGTTCCTGGATCTACATCGGGACCCAGGGCATCCTCCAGGGCACCTACGAGACGTTCGCGGCCGTGGCGGCGAAACGCTTCGGCGGGACGCTGGCCGGCACGATCACGCTGACCGCCGGCCTGGGTGGCATGGGCGGAGCCCAGCCGCTCGCCGTGACCATGAACGGCGGGGTGGCGATCGTCATCGACTGCGACCCATCGCGGATCGCCCGCCGGATTGAGTACGGGTACCTGGACGTGGCCGCGGACGATGCCGACGATGCGCTGCGCCGGGCGGTCGCGGCCCGCGACGCCGGGCAGCCGCTGTCCATCGGCCTGCTCGGCAACGCGGCGGATATCCTGCCGCGGATGCTGGCCGCTGGCGCGCCGGTCGACGTGGTCACCGACCAGACCTCGGCCCACGACCCGCTGACCTACCTGCCGCGGGGCGTGCCGTTTGAGGACATGGCCGCGCTGCGGGCCGAGGACCCGGCCGGCTTCACCGAGCGTGCCCGGCAGTCGATGGCCGCGCACGTCGAGGCGATGGTCGGGTTCATGGACGCCGGCGCGGAAGTCTTCGACTACGGCAACTCGATCCGGGGCGAGGCGCAGCTGGCCGGCTACACCCGGGCGTTCGATTTCCCTGGCTTCGTGCCCGCCTACATCCGGCCGCTGTTCTGCGAGGGCCGGGGGCCGTTCCGGTGGGCCGCGCTGTCCGGTGACCCGGCCGACATCGCCGCCACCGACGCCGCGATCCTCGACCTGTTCCCCGACAACGAGCCGCTGGCCCGGTGGATCCGGATGGCCCGCGAGAAGGTCCACTTCCAGGGCCTGCCCGCGCGGATCTGCTGGCTCGGTTACGGCGAGCGGAATCTGGCCGGGGTCCGGTTCAACGAGCTGGTCGCCCGCGGTGACGTGCAGGCCCCGATCGTGCTGGGCCGTGACCACCTCGACTGCGGGTCGGTGGCCTCTCCCTACCGGGAGACCGAGGCGATGGCCGACGGGTCCGACGCCATCGCCGACTGGCCGCTGCTGAACGCGCTCGTCAACACGGCCTCCGGGGCGTCCTGGGTGAGCATCCATCACGGCGGCGGGGTGGGCATCGGCCGGTCCATCCACGCGGGCCAGGTGTGCGTGGCCGACGGCACCGCGCTGGCCGGGGAGAAGCTGGAGCGGGTGCTCACCAACGACCCCGGCATGGGCGTGATCCGGCACGTGGACGCCGGGTACGAGGAGGCCGCCGAGGTGGCGGCGCAGCGGGGCGTGCGCGTCCCGATGCAGCCGTGATGGGCGCGGCGCCAGCGTTCGCTGACCTCTGGGAGCCACTGCTGCCGGTCGGCCGGGATCCGGGGACCGGGGGCTACCGCCGTTTCTCCTGGACCCCGGCGGACCGGGATTGCCGGGCCTGGTTCGGGGCCGCGGCCCGGGAGCGCCAGCTGCGCACCGGCCAGGACCGCAACGGCAATCTGTGGGCCTGGTGGGATGTGGCCGGCCTCCCGGCAGGCGACGCTCCCGCCGCGGTGGCCACCGGGAGCCACCTGGACTCGGTACCGGACGGCGGTGCTTATGACGGGCCGCTGGGCGTGGTGTCCGCGTTCGCTGCCATCGACGAGCTCCGCGCCGGGGGATTCGTCCCGGCCCGGCCGATCGCGGTGGCCGCATTCACGGAGGAGGAAGGGGCCCGCTTCGGGGTGGCCTGCCTGGGCAGCCGCCTGCTGACCGGGGCGATCGAGCCGGACCGCGCCCGGGGGCTGCGTGATGGCGACGGGATCTCGCTGGCCGGGGCGATGCGGGCGGCCGGGCACGACCCGGGCCGGATCGGCCGCGACGACGACCTGATCGGCCGGCTCGGCTGCTACGTCGAGCTGCATATCGAGCAGGGCCGGGCCCTGGCGGACCTCGGCGCGGCCGTGGGCATCGCCGAGGGGATCTGGCCGCACGGCCGGTGGCGGCTGGATTTCACCGGGCAGGCTGACCACGCGGGCACGGCCGCGCTGGCGGACCGGCGCGACCCGATGATCCCCTACGCGGCCAGCGTGCTGGCCGCCCGCGAGGCCGCCGTCGAACGCGGGGCCCGGGCCACGATCGGCAAGGTGGCCGCCGAGCCGGGCGCCGCGAACGCGGTCTGCTCCTCGGTCCGTGCCTGGCTGGACGTCCGCGCCCCGGACGGGAAGACGCTGGAGGACACGGTGGACCAGATCGTGGCCGCGGCCGGGCAGGAGGCGGAGGCGAACCGGGTCACGATGACCGCCCGCCAGGAGTCGTTCAGCCCCGAGGTCGAGTTCGACGCCCCGCTGGCGGGCCGGCTGGCCGCGGCGCTGGCCGCCGGCGGGATCGATGCGCCGAGCCTGCCCACGGCGGCCGGGCACGACGCCGGGGTGCTGGCCGCCCGGCTGCCCACCGCGATGCTGTTCGTCCGCAACCCCACCGGGGTGTCACACTCGCCGGCCGAGCACGCCGGGGACGAGGACTGCTCGGCCGGGGTCTCGGCGCTCGCGGCCGTGCTGCGCGACCTGGCCGGCTGATGCCTGTCCCCGCGGCGGCCGGGCCCGGGCAGGCCGGTACCCGCCGCTGGCACGCCGAGCTGGCCTGGCTGGGTAGCGGCGAGGTCCGGTCCGGGGTGCTGATCGAGGCGGCCGGGAGCGTGTTCGGGGCCGTGACCCCGGACGTCCCGCCGCAGCTGGTGCCGCCGGGCACCGAGCGGCTGCACGGCCTGACCCTGCCGGGACTGGCCAACGCACACTCGCACGCTTTCCACCGCGCGCTGCGCGGGATCACCGAGGCGGGTCCGGGCACGTTCTGGACCTGGCGGGAGCGGATGTACGAGGTCGCGGGGCGGCTGGCGCCGGACAGCTACCTGGAGCTGGCCCGGGCCGTCTACGCGGAGATGGCCCTGGCCGGGGTGACCTGCGTGGGGGAGTTCCACTATCTGCACCACGGCCCGGGCGGGTTGCCGTACTCCGACCCCAACGAGATGGGCCATGCCCTCGTGCAGGCCGCGGCTGAGGCAGGCCTGCGGATCACGCTGCTGGACACGTGTTACCTCACCGGCGGGCTGGCCCCCGATGGGACACCCGAGCCGCTGTCGCCGGTGCAGCAGCGGTTCAGCGACGGGGACGCGGCGCAGTGGGCGGACCGGCTGGCCGCCCTGGCCCCCGGCGAGCACGGGATGCTCGCGCCGCACGCCCGGGCCGGGGTCGCCATCCACTCGGTGCGGGCGGTTCCGCCTGCCCAGATGCACCCGGTCATCGACTGGTCGCACCGCCTCGGGGCGCCGCTGCACGCCCACCTGTCCGAGCAGCCCGCGGAGAACGAGGCCTGCCTGGCCGCCTACGGCGCCACCCCGGCGCGGGTGCTGGACGCGGCGGGGGCGCTGGGGCCGCGCAGCACGATGGTGCACGCCACCCACCTCACCCTCCACGACATCGAGCTGCTGGGCGGCAGCCGGACCTGCGTCTGCCTGTGCCCGACCACGGAGGCCTTCCTGGCCGACGGCATCGGCCCGGCCGGGGCGCTGGACACTGCGGGCAGCCCGCTCGCGGTGGGCAGCGACAGCCACGCGGTGATCGACCTGCTCGACGAGGCCCGCCGGGTCGAACTGGATGAGCGCCTGGCCTCGGGGCGGCGCGGCCGGTTCGGCGCCGCCGCGCTGGCCGGAGCGGCCACCGCGGCCGGGCACACCTGCCTGGGCTGGCCGGAGGCGGGGGAGATCGTCCCCGGCGCCGTGGCTGACCTGGTCACGGTGCGGCTGGACACCCCCCGGCTGGCTGGTGCCACCGCTGCGACGGCACTGGAGTCGGTGATCTTCGCAGGCACCGCGGCGGATGTGACCAGCGTGGTGACCGGCGGCCGTGACGTGGTCCGTGACGGCCGCCACCTGCTGGTCCCCGACGTGCCCGCCGCCCTCGGCGAGGCCCTCCGCCCCCTCCTGGCCTGAACAGCGCCGCCCCGCCCGGGCCTGCCTGAGACGCCCCGCCCGGGCCGCCTGCGCCAGCGGGCCACCCACCTGCGCCACCCCACCCGCGCCACCCACCCGCGCCCACCCGCGTGCCACCCGCGGTGCCCCCCCACATGGCACCAGCCTCTCCTGTCACAACTCCCCTTCGTGATCATGGGTTAACTGGTGCGTCAGGCCCAGCAAGCCCATGATCACGATTACCCGCGTGTGGCCACCGGGGCTGAAGGGGACTGTGAGTCCGGGGAGGCTGAGAAGGGTCAGGCCGCACCCGGAGACGCGGGGTTAGGTCTCACGGGTCACAAGGGCACCGGCTCGCAAGGGCCCGGGTCAGGGAGCCGGACGGAGGCGGGCGCGGGCTGCGGCCAGGCCCTCGGCCAGGGATTCGCGCTGGGCGGGGGTGAGGGCGTCGATGAAGTTCTCACGGACGACCCGCAGGTGGCCGGGCGCAGCCCGGGTCAGCGCCGCCCGGCCCGCGCCGGTCAGGATGGCCAGGATGCCCCGCTCGTCCAGCGGGCACTTCTCCCGGCGGACCAGGCCGGCCTTCTCCAGCTGGGTGATCTGGTAGGTCAGGCCGCTGCGGGAGACCACGATCACGTCGGCGAGCTCACTCATCCGCAGCCGGCCGCCGTCCGCGGCGCCCAGCCGGGACAGGATCTCGTACTGCGCGTGCGACAGCCCGGCATCCTGCCGGAGCTGATGCTCGATCGCGCGCTCCAGCAGGTGGCTTACCTCCAGGAAGGCCAGCCACGCCTTCATCTCGGCCGGATCGAGCCAGCGCTCGGCGGGCGGCGGCGTGGAATTCGCGCGGTCTGCCATACCGGCAGCCTAGCGAGTGTTGTTCGAATTCGAACTAGAGCGCATGCGCGGCGCGAAGGGAATATAGTTCGAATTTGAACTGTTGTCGGGGGCGACGACGGGAACCACGCAGGAGGAACCATGACCGCCAGTGACACGGCGCCTGAGCCCGCTCCGCCCGGGACCACCGGCCCCGGGACCACCGGCCCCGGACCACCGGCCCGGACCACCGGCCCCGGGACCACCGGGCGCATGCCCGCCATCTACCTCAGCCACGGCGCGCCGCCGCTGGCCGACGACGCCCTGTGGACCCGTCAGCTCGCGGACTGGGCCCGTGATCTCCCCAAGCCGAAGTCGGTACTCATGGTCTCCGCGCACTGGGAAGCGGCGCCACTCGCGCTCGGCGCCACCACCACCGTGCCGCTCACCTACGACTTCTGGGGCTTCGAGGACCGGTACTACCAGGTCCGCTACCCGGCCCCGGGCGCCCCGGACCTGGCCGGCGACGTCCGCAAGCTGCTCCGCGCGGCGGGCACCCCCGTCGAGGACATCCCGGACCGGGGCCTGGACCACGGCGCCTACGTGCCGCTGGCCGAGATGTACCCGGACGCGGATGTCCCGGTGCTCCAGGTGTCCATGCCCACCCTGGACCCCCGCGGCCTGTACGAGATCGGCCGCAAGCTCAGGCCCCTGCGCGACGAGGGCGTCCTCATCGTGGGCAGCGGCTTCTTCACCCACAACCTCCGGGCGCTCAGCCCCGGAGGCCGGGTGCAGCCGGTCATGGCCGAGTTCGACCACTGGGGCCAGGAGATGCTGGCCCGCGGCGACCTGGACGCGCTGCTGGACTTCCAGCACAAGGCGCCCGCCGCCCACCAGGCGCATCCCCGGACGGAGCACTTCGCCCCGCTGTTCGTCACGCTCGGCGCGTCCGACGGTGACCTGGCCGGCGCCCGCAGCGTGATCGACGGGTTCTGGCTCGGCCTGGCCAAGCGCTCCATCGAGGTCAACTGACCGAAAATCTGAACTTCTCCGCAACGAAAACCGTCCGTCCGCCCCGGGATTCCCAGGCCAGGCGGATGCGGGGTGAACAGGCGCCTGACGGCGGGCCGGTCCCGGCCGGGATCGCCACCCGGTAGCGTGGGCTCGCGTGAGCACGCTGATCACCAACGTCGGTGAGCTGGTCACCAACGCCTCCCCGGATCACGATCCGGGCCAGGGCCCGGGCGGGTTCGCCGCGCTGGCCTGCGCGGCCCTGGTCATCGAGGATGGCCGGGTGGCCTGGACCGGGCCTGCCGCGCAGGCGCCGGCCGCGGATGAGGTGGTCGACTGCGGCGGCCGGGCGGTGCTGCCCGGCTTCGTCGACTCGCACGCGCACCTGGTCTTCGCCGGGGAGCGCAGCGCGGAGTTCGCGGCGCGGATGGCCGGGATGCCGTACCAGGCAGGCGGGATCCGCAGCACGGTCGCGGTGACCCGGGCTGCCGGGGATGAGGTGCTCCGGGAGAACCTGGCCCGGCTCACCCGGGAGATGCTGGCCCAGGGAACCACCACGCTGGAGTGCAAGTCCGGCTACGGGCTCACGGTGCCCGACGAGGCGCGTGCGGTCGCGCTGGCGGCCGAGGTCACGCCGGAGGTCACGTTCCTGGGCGCGCACGTCACGCCCCCCGAGTTCGAGGGGGACCGGGCCGGGTACCTGGACCTGGTCTGCGGCCCGATGCTGAGCGCCTGCGCGCCGCACGCCCGCTGGGTCGACGTGTTCTGCGAGCAGGGGGCCTTCAGCGCGGACGAGGCCACCGCGGTGCTGGCCGCCGGCCGCGCCGCCGGGCTCCTGCCCCGGGTGCATGCGAACCAGCTCGGGCCCGGTCCCGGCGTCCAGGTCGCGGTGGCGGCGGGGGCGGCCTCCGCGGACCACTGCACCTTCCTGAGCGCCGCGGACGTGGACGCGCTCGCATCCTCCGGCGCCCCGGGGTCCGGCACGGTCGCCACGCTGCTGCCGGGGGTCGAGTTCTCGACCCGGCAGCCGTACCCTGACGCGCGCCGGCTGCTGGCCGCCGGGGTGACGGTCGCGCTGGCCACGGACTGCAACCCGGGATCCTGCTTCACGTCCAGCATGCCGTTGTGCGTGGCGCTGGCCGTCCGCGAGATGCGGATGACCACGCAGGAGGCCGTGTGGTCGGCCACCGCGGGCGGGGCCCGCGCGCTGCGCCGCACCGACGTCGGCCACCTGGGGGAAGGGGCCCGCGCGGACCTGATCATGCTGGACGGCCCGTCGCATACCTATCTCGCCTACCGCCCCGGTGTCCCGCTGGTCCGCGCGGTCTGGCGGGCCGGGCAGCGCGAGATCTGAGGCCGCCCCGTCCCGCGGGACCGCTGGCCCGCCCGCGCTGCCCCGCCCGCGCGGGACCGCTGGCCCGCGCATTCCCGCCGCCGTGCCCGGGTGATTACGAGGTGCTTATGAAACGGGCGCGGGCCGCCCGCCTGTGGATAACCGCGGTTAGCCTCGGCGCATGAGGACCTCCCATGCGATGTACGCCCGGCTCCGGCGGCTCGCCTGCGAGCTGGGGAAGTTCGGCGTCGTCGGTGCACTAGCCTTCGTGATCACCGACGCCGGCACCAACCTGCTGCACTTCCGGGCCGGGATGGGCCCGCTGGACTCGAACGTGGTCGCCTCGGTCGTGGCCATGGCCGTCTCCTACCTGGGCAATCGTTACTGGACCTTCGCGGGCCGCCAGCGCACCGGCGTCCGGCGTGAAGGTGTCCTGTTCCTGCTGCTGAACGGCGCGGGCCTGGCGATCCAGCTCGCCTGCCTCGGCGCCGCGACCTACGTGCTGGGCTTGCGCGGCCAGTTTTCCTACAACGTCGCGCTGGTGGCCGGCATCGTCGCGGGCACGCTCTTCCGCTACTGGTCATACCGCACGTGGGTGTGGCGCGCGCAGCCCCTGGCCCCTCCGGTCGCGGCGGTTACCCGGGAGACGGCCCTGCTGTGAGCCGGGGTGTCACGGTGGCCGGGGGGTGGCCAGGTGCTGGCCCTCCATCAGCGCCCCGGCTTGCTTGAGCCGGCTCAGCACGGGAGAGATCTCGAGCTGGCGGACCCCCGCCACGGCGCTGATCCTGGTCGTCACGTACTGGTACAAGGCCTCGAAATCCCGGCACACCACGCTGGTGACCAGGTTGGACGCCCCGGTGATGGCCGCCGCGAACGGCACCTCGGCGTGCCGGGAGATCTCTTCCCCGACCGCGGTGAGCCGGGCAGGTTCCACGATGAGCCACAGGTACGCGGTGGCGCGGAAGCCCAGCAGGCCGACGGCCAGGTCCACGTCGAAGTACAGGATCCCGGCCTCGCGAAGGGCCTCCACCCGGCGGATCACGCGGCCCTCGGTCCAGCCCGCTTGGTGGGCCAGCGCCGCGTAGCTCATCCGCCCGTCCAGGGCCAGCGCGGCGAGCAGCGGGCCGTCCGGGGGCTGGAGGAGTCCGGGGCCAGGCGCCCGGGCCGGATCGCCGGGCTGGCCCGGCCTGGCCGCGGCGGGCCCGGCTGGTGCGGCCACGGCCGGCCCGGGCGCCGCTGGCACGGGTGCGCCTGGCCCTGGTGCGGGCCCGGCCGGCCCGTGCGTGGCTGGCCCGGGCGCGGTCAGCTGGCTGACCTGCGCCCCGGTCAGCTGGTCGCCGTACCCGGCCCAGTCGGACTCCTGGCCCGCGAACCGGTGCATCACCGCGGACGTGGCCAGGCTCAGGACCTGGCTGGTCGCGGGCAGCCGCTGCAGCAGCAGCTCGTCGCTTTGCTGCTGGCTGAGTGAGCGGACCAGGCAGACGATCTCGGACCCGCCGGAGCTGAGCGTTACCCAGGACACGTCCTCCCGCCGGGCCAGCGCGTCCGCGAGCCGCCTCGCCCCGCCGGGCCGGCAGCCGATCTTTACCAGCCACTCCGTCGCACCGACCGCCGACGGGTTGACCAGCCCCAGCACCCGCAGGTAGCCGTCGGCGCGCAGCCGCCGGTAGCGGCGCGCCACGGTCTGCTCCGACACGTCCAGCACGTCGGCGATGCGGCTGAACGGGGCCCGCGGATCGAGCTGGAGGGCGCGGACCAGCTGACGATCAAGCTGGTCCAGCACGGCGGATTCCAGCATCAGAAGGCGGCCTCATGGCAGAAAACTACATCATGACGGACTCTGGGTCGTCCTGTCCGCCGCGTGGCGCTCATGGTGGGGCCGTGACCCGGGGCCGTGAGGGCGCCGGGAAGAACCTGGCCCCGGCCTTGAAGGACGGGGAGCCGGAAGGAGCCTCCGATGCGCAAATGGGCGCCCCTGGCCGCCGTCTGCCTCGGCACGTTCATGCTGCTGGTGGATGTGACCATCGTGAACGTCGCGCTGCCGCACATGGCCGCGGAACTGCACACCTCGTTCTCGTCCCTGCAATGGGTGATCGACAGCTACGCGGTGGCCCTGGCCGCCCTGCTGATGGGCCTCGGCTCGGTCGCCGACCTGCGCGGCCGCCGGATGGTCTACCTGGCCGGCCTGGCCGTATTCGCGGCCGCGTCGCTGGCCAGCGGCCTGGCCACGAGTCCGGGCCTGCTCATCGCGGCCCGCGCGGTGCAAGGTGCCGGCGGCGCCGCCATGTTCGCCACCACCGTCGCCTTGCTCAACGCGTCCTACCAGGGCCGGGATCGCGGACCCGCGTTCGGGGTCTGGGGTGCGGTGGCTGGCGGCTCGGCCGCGGTCGGCCCGGTCCTGGGCGGGGTGATCACCGAGACCCTGTCCTGGCGCTGGATATTCTTCGTCAACCTGCCGGTCAGCGCGGCGGCGGTCGTGCTCACCCTGGCCGCGTTCGGGGCCGACCGCAGGCCGCCAGGGGGCGGGTTTGACCTGGCGGGCGTGCTCGCCTTCACGGCCGGCACCGCGGCCACCACGGTCGGGCTGGTCCGCGCGTCGAGCGTGGGCTGGGCGGCGGCTCAGACCGTCGGCCTGATCGCGGCCGGGCTGGCCGCCTTCGTGGCGTTCGTCCTGATCGAGAGCCGGGCCCGGCAGCCGCTGCTGCAGGTGGCCCTGCTGCGCCGGCCAGCCTTCGCCGCTGTCATGATCGCCGCCCTGCTGCTCAACGCCGCGGCCTTCGCCTACCTGGCGTACAGCTCGCTATGGCTGCAGACCGTCCTGGGGCTGAGCCCGGTCGAGGCGGGCCTGGCCGGTGCGGCGCCGATGTCCCTGTCCAGCTTCGTGGTCAGCGTGGCCATCGGCCGCTTCCTGCATGCCCGGAACCCGCGCTGGATCATTGCGCGGCGGGATGGCGCTGATCGGGGCAGGGGCGCTGCTCCAGGCCGGCCTGGGGGCAGGCTCGGGCTGGACGCACCTGGTGCCGGGCCTGATTGTGGCCGGTGTCGGGGTGGGCCTGGCCACGCCGACGCTGGTGTCCAGCGCCATGTCGGCCGTGCCGGTGAGCAGCGGCGGGATGGCGGCCGGCGCGGTCAACACGATGCGCCAGCTCGGGTACGCCTTCGGGATCGCGCTGCTGGGCAGCGTGTTCTCAGCCCGGGTGGCTCATGTGGTGGCCGCCCGGGGCAGCCAGCCCGGCCGTAGCCCAGGCCATCTCGGGGGGCCAGGCCCAGCGGCTGCTGGCCGGCCGCCCGCGGGCCAGCGGAACGCGCTGGACCAGGTCGTGCACGCGGCCTCGGCCGCCGGGCTCAACGGGGCCTTCCTGCTGGCCGGGGCGCTCGGCCTGGCCGGCGCTCTGATCGCGCTGGCCGGCCTGCGCCGCAGCCCGGCCCCGCCGGACGCCGCCGGGCGCGCGGCCGCGCCGCCTGAGGCGGCACGCCCCGAGGCTGCCCGGCCAGAGGCTGCCCGGCCAGAGCCGGTGATCTGAAACCGGGCGGGCCCGGCCGGCTCCGGTGTGTCGGTGCCGGGAACACGGCCATCGCCGGCAGAATGCGATGAGGCCTCTCCATGTATGAGATGGGGGGGCCTCACCGCTGCCGCCTGGGCATGTCCCGCCATCCGGGGTCACCCGGCCGGGGACGCTACCTCGCGACAAAGAACCCGCGGCCCACCCTGGCGACGATCAGGCCCTCGTCCTTCAGGGTGCCGAGGCTGCGCTCGACGGTTCCGGTCGAGACCTCATACTGCTGCGCCAGGTGCTTGATCGACGGGATGCGCCCGGCCAGCTCGCCCGTGCGGATCTGCTCGCGGAGCAGGCCCGCCAGCTGCTCGTGCAGGTCCACGGGCGAATCACGGACATGGACCCGCTTCATGTGCCCGTCTCCGAGTGGATGGAGTTCGTCGCGTCCATCAGGGCTAGCAAGTACGGCGAGATACCCGCGCCCGCTGGAGGGCCCTCAGGTCTCCCGGCGTGTCGTGGCTGACCTGGGAGAAGTCCCGGTTTACTATGACACCAATGGCGAGGCCCCTCCATGTATGAGATGGAGGGGCCTCGCGTCACCTGGCCGCACCGGCCCGCCTGCGGAGCTGGCAGCCCAACCCCCGGCTTCCTTGTGCGGCCTGGCCCACCACCGGTGACTGGCACCTGCGCAGGAGCCGGCTTCCCGGTTCCTGCCCGCGCCGGGGTTTCCCCCGGCCGGCCCGTCTTCAGTGGTGAAAGCAGTTCTACTGCCCCGTGACCTGGGCGCACAAGGGGCGGCCGCCCGCCATTTGAAGATTCTTTGGCCGTCCACACGCAATCCACCGTGCGCCTGCTGTTTTCCCCCGCGTTACCGGGTCTGTCCACCATCCGTCCACAGGCTTGTGCACAGGCTGGGGGATCACTTCTGGCCGACGCCGCCCCACAAGGCGCCCACCCGGGCCGCTGCCTCGGCCACGTCGGGGCGCCACTCGGGGACCCGGACGATCCCGGGCGGCACCAGCCGCAGCCCGCGGAAGAAACGCTCCACCTGAGCCTGGCTCCGCAGCGTGACCTGCTCGGCCATCAGCTGGTTGAGCCGGGCCGCCAGCCTGGCCATGACCTGAGCCTCGATGTCGTTGGCCGGATGCGCGACGACCAGGAAGCTGCCCGGCGCCAGCGCGTCGATCAGGGTAGCGACGATCTTCCAGGGGTCCGCCTCGTCCGGGATGAACTGGAGCACCGACATGAGGACCAGCGCGACCGGCTGGGTGAGATCCAGCAGCCGGGCCGCCTCGGCCAGCACCGTCCTCGTGTCCCGCAGGTCGGTGCCGAGATAGGCCGTGTTGCCGTGCGGCCCGCTGGCCAGCAGTCCCCGGGCGTGCGCGAACACGACCGGGTCGTTGTCCATGTAGACCACGAGCGTGTCGGGAGCGATGGCCTGGGCCACCTCGTGAGTGTTGCCCGCGGTGGGGATGCCGCTCCCGATATCCAGGAATTGGCGGACGCCTTCCTCGGCGGCCAGGTAGCGCACGGTCCGGGCCAGGAAGGACCGGGCTGAGCGGACCGACGCGACCAGGCCGGGGAAGGCGGCGACCGCTTCCTCACCTGCGTGGCGGTCGGCGGCGAAGTTGTCCCGGCCGCCCAGCCAGTAGTCCTGCACCCGGGCGATGTGCGCCACGCTGGTGTCGATCCTGACTGGTGGCGTGCCCGCGCCGGGAGCGGCCTCCTGGCCCTCGTTGCCTGCCATGGTTGTGCCTCTCACGCGGTAATCCGGGGTCAGCATATGGGCGTTTCGCACCCGGCGCGGACCCGGGCCGGCGCTGCGAGCCCGGGACCACGGCGCCCCGCCCGGCCTGGATCGCAGGGTCGCGCCCGGCCTGGATCGCAGGGTCGCGCCGCCGCGGGATCCCCGGTCTAACCGTGGCCCGGTGCCAGATAGCGGCCCGCGAACCGGATGAGCGGCTCGCCCGATTCGGCCAGGTAGGGGACCTGGGGCACGGACGCGATCACCAGCAGGTGGTCGCCCGCCTCCTCGCGCCGGGCGACCTGGCATTCCAGTGCCGCCAGCCCGCCGTCGGGGATCAGCGCGCCGGAGCGCGGGCCCCGCCGGTGCGGCACGCCATCCAGCATCAGCCGCGCCCCGGGCCGGCCCGCGGCGGCGAACCGGCCCGCCAGGGCCCGCTGGCCGGCGGCCAGGATCGTCACCGCGAACCACTCCACCCGCCCGACGAGCTCAGCGGGATAGGAACCGGCGATCAGCGAGACCAGGACCAGCGGCGGATCCACGGACACCGGGCAGAATGCGCTGACCGTGGTGCCGACGTCGTCGCGGCCGTCGGCCACGGTGAGCAGCGTGACCCCGCTGGCGAACGCCGACAGGGCCACGGCCAGGCCGGATCCGGAATCAGCCGCCGTCACCGCGGGCCCGTGTGACGCGGCCACCCCGGGTCAGCGGGTCAGCGGGTGTCACCGGACCACCCAGCGGCCCGGCAGCATCAGTGGGCCCTGCGGGGACAGGCCCGCCGCGGCGGCCAGGCCGGACACCGGCCCCCAGCTCTCCGCGAACAGCGCACCGATCCCGGCGGCCCCGATCCTGGCCGCCGCGGCCGGGCGCGCCTCACTGGAGTCCGGCGGCCGCAGCCGGTCCAGCGGGTGGACACGGGGGTACAGGCGCACCGGGCCGGCCTCCGGGAGCGAGGCCTTCCGCCGGGCCACGGACATCGCGGTGTCCAGGCCCCCGAGTTCGTCCACCAGGCCGATCCCGGCGGCGTCCGCCCCGGTCCAGACCCGGCCCCGGGCGATCTCGTGCACCTGCTCCTGGCTCATCCGGCGGCCCTGCGCCACCTTGCCGGTGAAGTCGGCGTAGATGCGGTCCAGCCAGCTGTTGATCTTCGCCCATTCCTCGTCGCTGTACGGCCGCGACGTGGTGAACATGTCGGCGTGCGCGCCCTCGGTCACCGAGTCCGTGCTCACCCCGGCCCGGTCCAGGGCCTGTCCCAGCACGGGCTTCGCGCTGATCACGCCGATAGAGCCGGTGATGGTGCCCGGCTGGGCGACGATCGTGTCGGCCGCCATCGCGATGAAATAGCCGCCGGATGCCGCGACCTCGCTCATCGACACCACGACGGGCTTGCCCGCCTCGCGGGCCCGGACCACCTCACGCCAGATCGTGTCCGAGGCCACGTACGATCCGCCCGGGCTGTTCACGCGCAGCACGATCGCCTTGACCCGGTGGTCGGCCACCGCCCCGCGCAAGGCCGCGCTCACCGTGTCTGAGCCCATCGAGCCGCCCCCCACCGGGCTGCGGGCCGTGCGCCCGCCCCGGATCGGGCCGGTCGCGTAGATCAGCCCGACACCGTCCCCGTCGGTGCCCGGCAGTTTCCTGGCCCGCTCGGCCAGCGTCCTGGCGCGCTGGTAGCGCCCCAGGTACAGCAGGTACGCGTCCGGGCCGGCTTCCCTGCGGACCGCCGCGTAGACCTCGTCGCGGTAGCCGAGCGCGTCCACCAGGTGGGTGTCCAGCGCCTCACCGGCCACGAACGGGCCGCGGTCGATCAGCGCGCGGGCGTCAGCCGGCGAGATCTCCAGGCGCTGGGCGATCGCCCCGGTCAGCTGCTCCACGATCGAGGCGGCCACCCGCTGCAGCGCCTCCCGGGCCGGCCCGGAGAACTGGTGCTCGGTCAGCCGCTCGGCCGCGCTCTTGTACTCGCCGCGGGCGCCGACCTCGACCTCCACGCCCAGCTTGTCGAGCGCGCCGCGGTAGAACCAGTTCTGCACGCTGATCCCGGTCAGCCCGAGATCCCCGGACGGCTGGAGGTAGATCCGGTCGAACGCGGTGGCCAGGTAGTACGGGACGTTGCCGGGGCTGAAGTCGCCGAACGTCTCGGCCCAGGCCACGGTGAGCTTGCCCGAGCCGGCGAACTCACGGATCGCGGCGTGCAGCTCCTGCACCTGGGCCAGCCCGATCGGCCGGCCGCCGACCTTGACCACCAGCGCCCTGACCCGGTCGTCGGACCGGGCCCGGCGCAGCCCGTCCAGCAAGTCGGCCAGCCGGGTCCTGCGCATCGTGGTCAGCGCCGAGATCGGGTCTGTCGGCGGCTCCTCGGCGATACCCTCGGTCAGGTCCAGCTCGAGGATCAGCGGCGCCGTCCGGCGCTGGCGGAACCTGGTGATCCGGTCGGGCACCATCGAAGTCACCATGCCAGCAGCTTACGGGGTGCCCGCGGCCCCGGGTGCCCGGCCCCTTCGTCGTTATCGGGGTGGGTTATGCGTCGCCGGCGACGCATAACCCACCCCGATAACGCCGGGCTGCCGGGTTCGGGCGGCGCCGCTGCGGGCTGGCCGGCGTGCCCCGCCCGCCCGCCGCGGGCTGGCCGGCGGGCCCCGCCTGCTCGGCCTGCGCGGCCTGCGCGGATCAGGCCGGGCGGCCTGCGCTATCGTCGGCCGGGAGGGCCGGAAGGGACGCCAATGGCCGAGGGTGACGGGAACGGCTGGGTGGTGTGCGCCCTGGGCCACCGCCACTGGGGGAAGTACGGCGCAGCCGGGCTGCTGGCCAGCGCCGCGAAGCCCGGCGGCCAGGCCAGCGTGCTGCTGATCCACCGGGCCGCCTGGACCCAGCATCCCGGGACCTGGGGCCCGCCCGGCGGTGCCCGGGACAGCCACGAGAGCGCGTTCGCGGCGGCCCTGCGTGAGGCGGCCGAGGAATGCGCGGTGCCGCCCGAGGCGGTCCGGATCCACGGCCTGCTCGACGACGATCACGGCGGCTGGTCCTACCAGACGCTGATCGCGGACGCCGACGGGGAGTTCGACGTCTACCCGGCCAGCCGGGAGGCACCCGAGGTGGCCTGGGTGCCCGCGGACGAGGTCGGCGCGCTGCCCCTGCATCCCGGGTTCGCCGAGACCTGGCCGGTGATCCGCGAGGCCATGGAGCCGGTCACCGTGATCGTGGACGGCGCTAACGTCATGGGCGCCCGGGCCGACGGCTGGTGGCGGGACCGCGCCGGCGCGGCGGCCCGGCTGTACGGGGAGATCGCCGCGCTCGCCGGCCAGGGTGTCGCGGCGCTGCCCGCGGACCTGGCCGCGGACGGCCTGGACCGCTGGTTCCCGCGGTACATCCTGGTGGTCGAGGGGCAGGCCCGCGCGGCGGTGCCCGGGCTGCGGGAGACCGAGGGGGTCCAGGTGGCCGCCGCACCCGGCTCCGGCGACGACACGATCGCCGAGCTGGCCGCCACGGCCGGCGGGCGGCGGCTGGTGGTCACCGCTGACCGGGAACTGCGCCGCCGCGCCGCAGCCGCGGGGGCGGCCGTGACCGGCCCCCGGTGGCTGCTGAACCTCCTGTAGGCACGGGTTCGCTGCTCGACAGCGCAGGCGCGCAGGGCGTCGGCATCGTCATCCGCGATCTCAAGACTCATCACGATGATGACTATCGGTAGTCAAATCGTTGCATTATGCTTATGTTAGTTCAGCTGGCATTCCGGTGCCGCCCAAGTGATGACCAGCTGTGCAGCTGCTCAAGCCCCCAGGCAGCGGACCCATGAGGACCGCCGAGCCGGAGGCGTCGTGAGCCGCATTCTCCTGAACGCCTTGCCGCGCCGGATCCACGCCCGATTCGTGCGTGGCCAGCAGGGCTCGGCCTGTGAGTCCCACCTTCATGGCCCTGGCAAAGCCCGGCCCGCTGGGCAGGCGTCCCTGCATGGCGCTCCCGGCCAGCGGCCGCAGCCGCGCGGCGCCCATAAGACCACACGCGGTTTCCGGGATGAGTGCCGTCCGGGCGGCCGGGCCCCAGCAGGAGACAGACGCGAACGGGGGACAGAGGACTGTGTATCCACCATCAGCGGTCGCGACATCGAATGAACATCTCATCGGCTCGACGACGGGAATGATAGTGACGGCGGTGGTCGCGATATTGGCCATCGCCCTGTTGCTCAGCATGGTCTTCCTGGCCGGCGGATGGCCTTATGCCAGGCACTCGAAGGCGCAGCCGGGTGAGGCCAGCGATGGCGGCCAGGTCCGGGAAACCTCTGACGGTCAAGGTGACCGGCCCTGGGAACAGCTCGATGACCGGCACGTTCCCGGAGGGCGCTATCCCCATGGCGAGCCCGGATCGTGGGTCCTCGTGGCCGTGACCACGGCCGCCGCCCTCACCGGCGGAATATCGATCATCACGCACGCCTGGATGCTGCTGTGGGCGTGCATCGCCATTACGGTACTGGCCATCCCGGCCGGGAAGATGATCGGCATCATGAACGATACGGTTGACTGGGGCAGTACTCCCGCGGCGAACGCCGAGCCGCAGCCTGCGCCGGACGCCGAGCCGCAGCCTGCGGCGATTGCCGGACTGCAGCCTCCAGGCCCAGAGACTGAGCGCGGGCGGGACCAGGAAGCGCAGATCGGATGAGCCTGGCCGAGCCTGGCCGCACAGTGGCCGCTCACGGCCACAGAGCCCTGCCGATGGGAAGAGCTGACCCGGCGCCGCTAGGCCGGCGGGGCGGACGGGACGCCGGTGTCACCGGCCGGGTCAGCCGCCGGGCTGCCGCCCCGGCCCGCGGCCCGGTCGCGGGCCAGCCGCCGCAGCACCGGCCGCGCCGCGAGGTACGTCCCGGCCAGCGCCGAGCCGCCCACGCCCAGGTCGACCGAGATCCGGCCCTGGCGGGCCCAGTACACGTCCCTGAGGTCCAGGAGCAGCGCGAACTCGTCCACGATGAGGGCCAGGGCCGCGCCGTAGCTGACCGCCACGGCCGGATGCCGCCGGTGCCTGTCCTCGCCGCGCACCGCGATCGCGCCGATGCCGGCCAGCATGCCGATGCCCCACAGGTAGTGATGCAGGTGCTCGCCGCCCGCGCTGAGGTTACGGAACGGCCCCCGGCCCGCCCGGATGCTGTAGGTGACCCCCCGGGTGAGCGCGAAGGTGCCGGTGAACGCCAGCCAGCTGAGCAGCGCGCTCCGCTGGCCCTCGTTCAGTTCCTCGTGGTATGCGGTCCGCACCGTGGCCGGTGCGGGCACCGGAAGGACGTTGCTCATGCCTCATCAGTACCCTCCGCCGGCCGCTGCCGACCGTGCGCCGGGCTGGTGAGCTGGCGGCCCGGGGGAGGCGCTGGCCGCGGCTGGCGCCGCCGCCGGGCCGGCCGGGCCGGCCGGGCCGGCGCCAGCGGGCGGTGTCCGGCTGGCGCCGCTGCCGGGCCGCCCCGGTGTGGGCGACGTCACGGCCGCGGGCCCCGCGGAGTGTGCTTTGGTCAAGAAGTGACTCCTGCCGACCTTCTCCTGCTCCTGGGCACGGGGATAGCCGCAGGCATCGTCAGCACCGTCGCGAGTCTCGCGTCCGTGGTGTCGTACCCGGTGCTGCTGGCGCTCGGCCTGCCACCGCTGGCGGCGAACGTGACCAACACCGTGTCCCTCCTGTTCACCGGGGTGGGCGCGGCCGCAGGATCGCGCCCCGAACTCGCCGGCCAGGGTGGCCGCATCCGGCGGCTGGGCCTGGTCACCGCGCTGGGCGGGGCGGCCGGCGCCGCGCTGCTGCTGCTCACCCCGGCCGCGACCTTCGAGGCCGCGGCGCCGGTCCTGATCGGGGCGGCGTCCTTGCTCCTGCTGCTGCAGCCCGCCCGGCCCGAGATCGCGCATCCCGGCCGGGAACGCAACCCGTTCCTGATCGCCGCCCTGTTCTGCGTGGCGGTCTACGTAGGCTACTTCGGCGCGGCCGGCGGCATCCTGCTGCTGGTCGTCCTGAGCGCGATGCTCACCGAGCCGCTGGCCCGGACCAACGCGCTGAAGAATGTGGTCTCCGGGCTGGCCAACGCCGTCGCGGCGGTGGCGTTCGCGCTGTTCGGCCCGGTGCGCTGGGCGGCGGTGCTGCCGCTGGCGGCGGGCTTCCTCATCGGCGGCCGGATCGGCCCGGTGCTGGTCCGCTACATGCCGGCCCGGGTGCTCCGGGTAGTGATCGGCCTGGGCGGCATCGGCCTTGCCGTCAAGCTCGGCCTCTCCGCCTATGACTGACGCCAATTTCTCCGCAACGAAAACCGTTCCCCGTGCCCCCACGGCATGGCCGCAACATCCGGGGCCTGCCTGACTGCCCGGGCGGGGTGACCGGCCCGGGACGGTTTTCGTTGCGGAGAATTTTTTGGTTTTCGGGGTTACTCGGGCACCAGCCAGAGGACGCCGAGCGGGGGCAGGGTGAGCACCGCGGAGGCGGGCTGCCCGTGCCAGGGCTCCGCGACGGCTTCGACCACGCCCAGGTTGCCCACCCCGCTGCCGCCGTAGTCAGCGGCGTCGGTGTTGACCAGTTCCCGCCAGCGGCCCGCGTGCGGCAGGCCGAGCCGGTACTGCTCGTGCGGGCCGCCGGAGAAGTTCGCCACGCACGCGACCACCCGGGGGCCGCGGCCCTCGTCTGGCCCGGCCAGGCGCATGAACGACAGCACGTTCCCCGCCGCGTCGTTCGCGTCGATCCAGCTGAACCCGGACGGCGAGTTGTCCTGCGCCCACATGGCCGGGGTGCCGCGGTAGGCCTGGTTCAGGTCGCCGACCAGCTTGCGGACACCGGCGTGGCCCGGGTAGTTCAGCATCCACCAGTCCAGGCCGCGCTCGGCCGACCACTCGTTGCCCTGGCCGAATTCCGACCCCATGAACAGCAGCTGCTTGCCCGGGTGGGCCCACATGTACGCCAGCATGGCGCGCAGCCCGGCGAAGCGGTTCCATTCGTCGCCGGGCATCTTGCCCAGCAGCGATCCCTTGCCGTGCACGACCTCGTCGTGCGACAGGGGCAGCACGAAGTTCTCGCTGTAGGCGTACATGAGCGAGAACGTGATCTCGTTGTGGTGGTACTGCCGGTAGACCGGGTCCAGCGACATGTAGCTGAGCGTGTCGTGCATCCAGCCCAGGTTCCACTTGAAGCCGAAGCCCAGCCCGCCCAGGTGCACCGGGCGGGTCACGCCCGGCCAGGCGGTGGACTCCTCGGCGATCATCATGACCCCGGGGACCCGCCGGTAGCAGGTGGAGTTGACCTCCTGGATCAGCGCGACCGCGTCGGTGTTCTCGCGGCCCCCCTGCGCGTTGGGGACCCACTCGCCGGCCTTCCGGGAGTAGTCCAGGTACAGCATGGACGCCACCGCGTCCACCCGCAGGCCATCGGCGTGGAACTCCTCCAGCCAGTAGACCGCGTTGGCCACGAGGAAGTTGCGGACCTCGTTCCGGCCGTAGTTGAAGATGAGCGTGCCCCAGTCGGGGTGCTCCCCGCGGCGCGGGTCCGGGTGCTCGTACAGCGGGGTGCCGTCGAACCGGGCCAGCGCCCACTCGTCGCGCGGGAAGTGGGCGGGCACCCAGTCGAGGATCACGCCGATCCCGGCCTGGTGCAGCCGGTCCACCAGGTACCGGAACTCGTCCGGCGTCCCGAACCGGGCCGTCGGCGCGAAGTAGGAGGTGACCTGGTATCCCCACGACCCGCCGAACGGGTGCTCGGCGACCGGCAGGAACTCCACGTGGGTGAAGCCCAGGCCCGAGACGTACTCGGTCAGCTCGTCGGCGAGCTGGACGTAGGACAGGCCCGGCCGCCACGACCCCAGGTGCACCTCGTAGGCGCTGACCGGCTCGCGGACCTGCTGTGCGCGGCTGCGGGCCGCCACCCACCCGGCGTCGTTCCACTCATACCGCGAGGTGTAGATGACCGACGCGGTCGCGGGCGGCCGCTCGGCCAGGCTGGCCATCGGGTCGGCTTTGCGGCGCCACTGGCCGTCCGGCGCGCACACGTCGAACTTGTAGCGGGTTCCCTCGCCCACGTCGGGCACGAACAGCTCCCAGACGCCCGCGCCGCCCAGGGACCGCATCGGGTGCCCGCGGCCGTCCCAGTGGTTGAAGTCACCGATGACCCGGACCCCGCGGGCGTTGGGCGCCCAGACCGAGAACGCGGTCCCGGTCACGTCGCCGTACCGCTTCACGTGCGCGCCGAGAACCTGCCACAGGTTCTCGTGCCGGCCCTCGCCGATCAGGTGCAGGTCCATCTCGCCCAGGCTGGGCAGGAAGCGGTACGGGTCGTCGGTGAGGATCTCGGGCAGGCTGCCGCCTTCGCCGTCGGGGTAGCTGACCGCAACCCGGTAGTCAGGCGTCTGGGCCGCCGGGACCGCGGCCGCGAACACGCCCTCGTGCACGTGCTCGGCGGCGAACCGCTGCCCGCCGGGCAGCACGATCGTCACCGACTTGGCCAGCGGGCGCAGCACCCGCACCACGGCCCCGTCCGGGCCCGGATGGGCGCCGAGGATCGAGTGCGGGTCGTGGTGGGTCCCCGCGATGACACGGTCGATTTCGCCCAGGCTGATCCCGGCCTGGTTTCTGGCTCACCATGTTCATGCGTCAGCTATGGAATCAGCGACGGAGTCGGCGACCGAATCAGCGATCGAACCCAGCGGGATGGACAGCCAGCCGGGCCGGTTCCTGGCCTCGTACATCACCTCGTAGACCGCCTTATCCAGGACGAGGGCGCGCAGCAGGACGGCGTGCGTGCCCGGATCGATTCCCCCGGCGGCAGCGTACCCGGAACAGAACGCATCGGAGTTGCGGCGGACCCACTCGAGGGCCGAATCATGCAGCCGGTCACCATCCGGGCGGGCCAGCAACTGGTGCCGGGCTGCGTAGTCGAAGGAGCGCATCATGCCGGCCACGTCACGCAGCGCGGTGGACAGCGCCCGGCGCTGGGCCAGGGGAGTGGCGGGCTCGCCCTCGAAGTCGAGCAGCACCCAGCCGGTCTGGGTCCGCATGACCTGGCCCAGGTGGTAGTCGCCGTGCACCCGCTGGACGCCCAGCGAGGTGTCCAGCTTGGCCAGGTCGGCAAACGCGGCGCCGAGCAGGTCGGCGTGGCGGCCGAGCTCCGGCACGGTGGCCAGGGCCACGTCGAGCCGGGCGAACATCTCGTCGGCCAGCAGGCTGATGGCCTCCGGGGGCAGTTCGTCGGTGCCGAAAGCGCGGGCCAGGTCGCGGTGCACCTCGGCGGTGGCCTCGCCGAGCCGGTAGGCCTCGCCGGCGAAGTCGCCGCCCGCGTCGGCCGCGCTGATCCGGCCCTCGGCCGCGTACAGGTCCCGCACGCTCGTCGCGGCGAGCGACCACCCGTCCGACGCGGCCCGCAGGTACCGGGACAGGATGCCCAGGATGACCGGGGCCCCGTCCAGCCGGGTCTCGATCCAGCCCAGCGGCTCCGCCACATGGGTGGACCCGCGCATGGCCAGCGCCCTGGGTACCTCCAGGTCCGGGTTGGGGCCGGGGGAAGGCCGGCGGAACACCTTGAGGATGGTGGCCTCGCCGAACATCATGCTCGTGTTGCTCTGCTCGCCGGTCAGCACCAGGCTCTCCAGGCTGGTGTCGATCTCGGCGCCCGGCTCGTGCGCGAAGCAGAGCGGCCCGGCCCGGCCGCCGTCGGCGATGGCCTGCAGCAGGAGGTGGGTCAGGTCCGGGTCGTGCAGCGCGTCGTAGGCGATCCGGCCGTCATCGGCCACGCCGACCATCACGTGCCGGAGGTGGTCGGGCAGCGTCTCGCGCAGGCCGATGAACAGCTGGTAGGAGTCCACCGTGCTGCCCGGGGGGAGGGCGCTGCCCAGAGGGGCGCTGCCCAGAGGGGCGCTGCCCGGCAGGAGGGCGCTGCCCAGAGGGGAGCTGCCCAGGGGGAGGGCGCTGCCCTGGGGCAGGACGCTGCCCGGGGGCAGGGCGTTGCGGGACAGGGCGCTGCCCTGCGAGACAGCCACGATGAGGTGGTGCAGCCCGGGGTCGCCGCCGACCAGCTCGGTGTCGGTCACGATGGCCAGATCGAGGATCCTGGCGCCCTTGCCAGCGAACCACCGCTGGCCCGGCATCCACTCCGCCAGCGTTTCCTCAAATGTCATATTTCCGGTCTACCCCGTCCCCAGGGATCATGCAGCATCACAGCGATCATCATCTCGCCAGATTCCCTGTCGAAAGCGGGCGGGCCCGGCGAAGGTTACCCAAGGCCCCGCCGGGGTAGCCACCGCCGTCACTGTGAGTGCTCACCCGCGGGGCTCGGGAAGCTGGAACCAGTAAAAACCGTGTCCCGGAAGGGTCAGCAGGTAACTCAGGTCACCGATGGGGGGGAAGGTGACGCCCCCCATGCACTCGACCGGGGTGACCCCCTTGAACCGCCGCAGGTCGAGCTCGACGGGCTGCGGGAACCGGGAAAGATTATTGACACACAGTATACGATCCGCGCCGTCTTGGCCGTCCGGATGGTCACCCTCCGTGTGCTCGCGCACGAACGCGAGCACGCTCGGGTTGGAGGAGCTCAGCTCCTCGTAGCCGCCCAGGCCGAAGACCGTGTGGCGCTTGCGGATCTCGATCATCCGCTTTGTCCAGTGCAGGAACGACCCCGAGCTCTTCTGCTGGGCCTCCACGTTCAGCGCCTGGTAGCCGTAGATCGGGTCCATGAGCATCGGCAGGTAGAGGCGCCCCGGGTCACATGTCGAGAAGCCCGCGTTGCGGTCCGGGGTCCACTGCATGGGGGTACGGACGCCGTCCCGGTCACCGAGCCAGATGTTGTCGCCCATGCCGATCTCGTCGCCGTAATACAGCACCGGCGAGCCGGGCAGCGACAGCAGCAGGGCGGTGAACAGCTCCAGCTGGTTGCGGTCGTTGTCGAGCAGCGGGGCCAGCCGCCGCCGGATCCCGATGTTCGCCTTCATCCGCGGGTCCTTGGCGTACTCCGCGTACATGTAGTCGCGCTCATCGTCGGTGACCATCTCGAGCGTCAGCTCGTCGTGGTTGCGCAGGAAGATGCCCCACTGGCAGGTGGACGGGATGGGAGGGGTCTGGGCGAGGATCTCCGAGATGGGGTACCGCTGCTCCCGCCGGACCGCCATGAAGATCCGTGGCATCAGCGGGAAATGGAACGCCATGTGGCACTCGTCCCCGCCGGCCTCCGTGTCACCGAAGTACTCCACCACGTCCGCGGGCCACTGGTTCGCCTCGGCCAGCAGGACCCGGTCCGGGTACAGCCGGTCCACCTCGGTGCGGACCCGCTTCAGGTACTCGTGCGTCTCCTTGAGGTTCTCGCAGTTGGTCCCCTCGCGCTCGTACAGGTAGGGGACGGCGTCCAGCCGGAACCCGTCGATCCCGAGGTCGAGCCAGAACCGCAGGACCTCCAGCATGGCGTCCTGCACCCGCGGGTTCTCGTAGTTGAGGTCGGGCTGGTGGGCGAAGAAACGGTGCCAGTAGTACTGGCCGCGCACCGTGTCGTAGGTCCAGTTCGAATGCTCGGTGTCGACGAAGATGACCCGCGCCTCCGGGAAGCGGTCATCGGTATCCGACCACACGTAGAAATCCCCGAACGGCCCCTCCGGGTCGGTACGGGACGCCTGGAACCAGGGGTGGGCGTCGCTGGTGTGATTCATCACCAGGTCGGCAATGACCCGCATGCCGCGTTCATGCGCGCCGTCAACCAGTTCCACGAAATCCCCGATATTGCCGAAATCCGGCAAAACGGAAGTGAAGTCGGAGATGTCATAGCCGCCGTCGCGCAGCGGCGAGGCGTAGATGGGCAGCAGCCAGATGCAGTCCACGCCGAGCCACTGGAGATAGTCCAGCCGCGAGGTGAGGCCGCGCAGGTCCCCGGTCCCGTCGCCGTTGGAGTCGTGGAATCCCCGGATCAGGACCTCATAGAAAACGGCCCGCTTGTACCACTGCGGGTCGCGGGGGCGCTCAAACGAGAACGAGTCGGGGATCGGCTCGCCCGGAGGCGAGGCGAAGCTGGGCAGGTGCTCCGGGAGAGGGAGGCCGGGGGTGTTGGCGCGGCCCGGCGCGGGCTCTGTAACCACTGAGGGCTCCTGCGGAGGTATCGGTCTCTTTCAGGCTCGGCTCAGGCCGAGGGGGATGTCTTTACCTGGAAGATGTGAGCTGGCTCGTATCCTGGGTCGAGGCGGACGTAATTGGCCCGGCCCCACCGGTACGACTGGCCGGAAAGCTCGTCCGTCGCCGCGAAGTCGGCGTTGCTGTCCAGGCCAAGCGCGGGCAGGTCAAGCCAGACGGTTGCCTCCCGGGGCTGGTGCGGGTCAAGGTTCACGACGACCAGGACGGTGTCCTCCTCCCGCGCATCGCGCTTGGAGAAACAGATCAGCTCCGGCTGGTCAACGTGATGAAAGCGTAGATTACGCAACCAGTGCAATGCGGGATGCGCTTTGCGGATCGCGTTGAGCCGGGCGATATAGGGCGCTATGCCGGCGGGGCCCTGCTGGGCTTGCTCCCAGTCCCGCGGACGGTACTGGTACTTCTCCGAGTCCAGGTATTCCTCGCTGCCCGGCCGCACGGGGACATTCTCACAGAGCTCGTAGCCGGAGTAGATGCCCCACGACGGCGACAGCATCGAGGCCAGCACCGCACGGATCTTGAACGCGGGGGGCCCGCCATGCTGCAGGTACTCATGCAGGATGTCCGGCGTGTTGGCGAAGAAGTTCGGCCGCATGTACGCCGCGAGGGGCCCAGAGAGCTCACGTAGGTAATCGCTGAGCTCAGCCGAGCTGTTACGCCAGGTGAAATAGGTGTAGGACTGATGGAAGCCGATTTCGGCCAGCGCCGCCATCATGGCCGGCCGGGTGAACGCCTCCGCGAGGAACAGCACGTCAGGGTCGGTACGGGCGATGTCCGCGAGGAGCCGCTCCCAGAAGGTCAGCGGCTTGGTGTGCGGGTTGTCCACCCGGAAGATCCGGACCCCGTGTGCCATCCAGTGCCGGACGACCCGGTTCACCTCCGCATAGATGCCGCCCGGGTCGTGGTCGAAGTTGAGCGGGTAGATGTCCTGGTATTTCTTCGGCGGGTTCTCTGCGTACGCGATCCGGCCGTCGGCCCGCTTGCTGAACCATTCCGGGTGCTCGGTCACCCAGGGGTGATCCGGTGAGGTCTGCAGGGCCAGGTCGATCGCGACCTCCATGCCCAGCTCCCGGGTGCGCCCGACGAACGCGTCGAAATCCGCGAGCGTGCCCAGATCGGGATGAACCGCGTCATGGCCCCCCTCCGGGGCGCCGATGGCCCACGGCGAGCCCGGATCCCCGGGAGCAGCCTCCAGCACGTTGTTGGCGCCCTTGCGGGCCGTGGTGCCGATCGGGTGGACAGGCGGCAGGTAGACCACGTCGAAACCCATGTCCGCGATCGCGTCCAGCCGCCGGGCGGCGCTGCGGAACGTGCCGCTGCGCGGCTCGCGGTAGCCCATCGGGTCGATCTCGACGCCTTCCGAGCGCGGGAAGAACTCATACCACGCCCCGTACAGCGCGCGCTGCCGGTGCACGATCACCGGGTACCGGGGCGACCGGGTGACCAGGTCACGCAGCGGGTACCGGGCCAGGACGGCCAGCACGGCGGGGGCCGAAGCGGCGGCGAGCCGGTCCCACGGCGGCAGCGCCCGGTCCTGCAGCTGGGCCGCGACCTGCCGCAGCGTGGCCCGCGCGGCGCGGGCCGCCTGGGCGGCCCGCGCGGCGCTTGCCCAGCGTTCCCCGGCCCGACCTCCGGGCCGTTCCCCGGGGCGCTCCCCGGCGTGTCCTGCGGGCCGCGCCTCCGCCTGCCCCGCGGGCCGCGCCTCCGCCTGCCCCGCGGGCTGTCCCGCCCCCGGCTCCCCGGGCCGTTCCGTGCCCAGCCCCGGGGTCCGTTCCGTGCCCAGGCTCCCGGTCCGTTCCGTGCCCAGGCTCCCGGGCCGTTCCGTGCCCAGGCCCCCGGGCCGTTCCGTGCCCAGTGCGGACCGGATCCGCCAGCCCGAGCTGTCACCCCGCACCCCCCGGGCGGCGCGCTCGAACAACAGCGCCCCCTCGGCCAGCATGAGCTCGGTCTCCAGGCCGCGCGGCACCTTGATCGCGGCGTCATGCCGCCAGTGCGCGATCGGATCGCCCCACGCCTCCACCTGGAAATGCCACAGACCCTCGGCGGTGACGGTCACGTCTGCGCCGTAGCGGTCGGTGCCGGGGGCGAGTTCGCGCATGTAGGCCAGCGGGGATCGCTGCCCTGCCGGCCCGCGCAGCACCACGCCTGCGCCGAGCATCTCGTGCCCTTCCCGGAACACGGTCGCGCTGACCTCGAAGGTTTCCCCTGTTACCGCCTTAGCGGGGCGGCGCCCGCACTCCAGGACGGGCTCGACGTCCAGGATGGGAATGCGTCCTATCACCCCTTGAAGCTACCCACTCAGGGCCACCACGCGCGAGGGGGCCGGCCTGCTGTTGTCCGGGCAGGCCCGGGGCCCTCACCGCCGCCGCCGCGGGCGCGCCCGCCAGGGCCCCGCCAGAGCCCCGGGTGGCCCCTGGCAGGGGATCGGCGCGGGGGTGCCCGCCGGGATTGCCCGGATGCTCCCCCCGCCACTTCGGGCGGGTTTCCCCGGGCGAAAATCCGCATCCCGGTTCGCGGCATCTACTCAGGGCGATTAGGGTCACTGCCCGTGAGAGCCATCCGCCGCTTTACCGTCCGTGCCGCGCTCCCGGAACCGCTTGCCCCGCTGCGCGACCTCACGCTGAACCTCCGCTGGTCCTGGCATGCCGAGACCCGGGACCTGTTCGCGGCGATCGATCCGGCCGGCTGGGAGGCGTCGGGCCGCGACCCGGTCGCCCTGCTCGGCGAGGTGCCGCCGGCCCAGCTCGAGAGCCTCGGCCACGACGAGTCTTTCCTGCGGCGGCTCGGTGAGGCGACCCGCGACCTGGACCAGTACCTCTCCGCGCCGCGCTGGTACCAGCTCTACGCGGACGGGAGCAGCGCCAGCCCTGGCCGGGGCCCGGCCAGGCCGCCCGCTGCCATCGCGTACTTCTCGCCGGAATACGGGATCACCCAGGCGCTGCCGCAGTACTCCGGTGGCCTGGGCATCCTGGCGGGTGATCATCTCAAGGCCTCCAGCGACCTGGGTGTGCCGCTCATCGGGGTCGGCCTGCTGTACCGGCACGGCTACTTCACCCAGTCCCTGTCGCCTGAGGGCTGGCAGATGGAGCGCTACCCCGCTGGTGACCCCAACGGGCTGCCGCTCACCCTGCTCCGCGCTCCCGACGGGACCGCGGTGCGGGTCAGCGTGGCCCTGGCCGAGGGCAAGCTGCTGGCTGCGCAGATCTGGGTGGCCCAGGTCGGGCGGGTCCCGCTGCTCCTCCTCGACTCGTATGTGGAAGAGAACGAGCCCGCGCTGCGCGAGGTCACCGACCGGCTGTACGGCGGCGGCGGCGACCACCGGCTGCGCCAGGAACTGCTGCTGGGCGTGGGGGGAGTCCGCGCGGTCCGGGCCTTCTGCGCCCTCACCGGGCACACCGAGCCGGAGGTCTTCCACACCAACGAGGGGCACGCCGGGTTCCTCGGCGTGGAACGCATCCGCGAGTACGCCGAGCAGGGCCTCACGTTCGAGGAGGCCATCGAGCTGTGCCGGGCCGGCACTGTCTTCACCACGCACACGCCGGTGCCGGCCGGGATCGACCGGTTCAGCCGCGACCTGGTTGAGCGGCACTTCAGCGGGGCCGCCGCCGACCCGGCGCTGCCCACCGACCGGGTGCTCGCACTGGGTGCGGAGACGTTCCCCGGCGGCGACCCGGCCGTGTTCAACATGGCCGTCATGGGCATGCGGCTGGCCCAGCGGGTCAATGGCGTCAGCCGGCTGCACGGCGCGGTCAGCCGCGAGATGTTCGCGGGCCTGTGGCCGGGGTTCGACACCGCCCAGGTGCCCATCGGCTCGATCACCAACGGCGTGCACGCCCCCACCTGGGTCGCCCAGGAGGTCCTGGACCTGGCCAGCGGCCCGCAGGAAGACTCCGCGGTGGCCCAGCAGCTGCCGGAGGACGGCCACGCCTGGGAACGGGTCGCGCACACCGCCCCGGCCCGGCTCTGGGAGATCCGCCGGGCGCTCCGGTCGCGCCTGGTCACGCTGGCCCGGCAGCGGCTGCGCGCCTCATGGCAGCAGCGCGGGGCCAGCGAGGCGGAACTGGGCTGGACCGACGAGGTCCTCGACGACAGCCTGCTGACCATCGGCTTCGCCCGGCGGGTGCCCTCCTACAAGCGGCTCACGCTGATGCTGCACGACCCGGCCCGGCTGACCGCACTGCTGCTCGACCCCGACCGGCCGGTGCAGCTGGTCATCGCCGGCAAGGCCCACCCGGCCGACGATGGCGGCAAGCGGCTGATCCAGCAGATGGTCCAGTTCGCCGACGATCCGCAGGTCCGGAACCGGATCGTGTTCCTCCCCGACTACGACATGGCCATGGCCAGTGCCCTGGTCCAGGGCTGCGACGTGTGGCTGAACAACCCGCTGCGGCCGCTGGAGGCGTGCGGCACGTCAGGCATGAAGTCCGCGCTCAACGGCGGCCTCAACCTGTCCATCCGGGACGGCTGGTGGGACGAGTGGTACGACGGCGCCGACGGGTGGGCCATCCCGTCCGCGGACGGGGTGGAAGACCCCGCGCGGCGCGACGAGCTCGAATCCCACGCCCTGTATGAGCTGCTGAGCCAGACGGTCGCGCCGCGGTTCTACGACACCGGCCCGGACGGGCTGCCCCGCCGCTGGCTGGAGATGGTCGGGCATACGCTGCGCGCCCTGGGCCCCCGGGTCCAGGCGTCCCGGATGGTCCGCGAGTACGTGGAGGAGCTGTACATCCCCGCCGCCCTGGCGTCCCGCGCACTGTCCGCCGGGGTGCCCGGCACCCCGGTCCGGGACGAGCCGTTCGCGGCCGCCCGCGAGCTGGCCGCCTGGAAGCGGCGGGTCACCCGGGCGTGGGGTGGAGTCCGGATCGAGCACGTCGAGGGCGAGGACGGCGATCAGGGGCCCGGCGGCAACCTGGTGGTCCGGGCCACGGTGGCCCTCGGCGGGCTGTCCCCCGGCGACGTGCGTGTCGAGGTCGTCTACGGCCGGGTCGGCGACGCGGACGAGATCCTCAACCCGGCAGTCAGCCCGCTGACCATTGAAGATGAGCCAGACGACGGCGTGGCCCGCTTCGTGGGGAAGGCCGAGCTTGGCCGCCCCGGGCCGTTCGGCTACACGCTCCGGGTCGTGCCCCGGCATCCCCTGCTGGCCAGTGCCGCGGAGATGGGCCTGGTCACGCTGCCGGAGGCGCCCGCCGGGCTGACCACCGGCGACCTGCGCTAGGCCCGCGCCAGGCCAGGATCCGGGGCCGGGGCGGGCCGCCGGGCCTGCCTCCGGAGGCCGCTCTGCTGCTCCCGGTGCGGGTGCGGCCCCCAGAGATTGCGGAAAGTGGCTGCGCTATCACGTTCCGCACGTAAACCGCCGTGCGTCGCACTGCGTCTACTTTATGCAACAAGCTCGCGGGCGCCCTGTGTGCCAGCCCCGCGGGATCCACGCACGACCGGCACAGGCGCGCCAGCAGGGAAGCCCGGGGGGGCCATGAGAACCAGCTACACGTTATGCGAGCAGCATGACGCCCTCGTGTCACTTTCCGTTACCGAAGTCATCCCGCCACGCGAAAGGGCACTGCCGTCATGAAGCAAGACAACCGCACTGAGGACAGACTCCTGACGCCGTCAGAAGTCGCCGCGCTGTTCCGGGTGGACCCGAAGACCGTGACCCGGTGGGCACAGCAGGGCAAGCTCCGGTCCATCCGCACGCTGGGCGGCCACCGCCGGTACAGCGAGTCGGAGATCCAGGCGTTCCTGGAGGACTCGCAGGGAGTTCCGCGGCCGCGGGCAGCCGAAGAAGACTAACCAGCGAGGGGGATCTGCTGGCCTCACGATGATCCCGCCCGGATGGTGATCCCGCCCGGATGGTGAGCCCGGCCCTGATGGTGAGCTCGCCCGGACCACCGAGCACGGAGGAGTACTCTCCAGCTGGGCCCTGGGCGGGCAGCGTGCCTGCCTGAGCGGAACGCGGCCTGGCAGGAGGTGCCTCATGGGGGAGTTCGTCCGGGTCGAGGTCGACCAGGCTATTGCCACGATCCGGCTCGCCCGGCCGCCCATGAACGCGCTGAGCGTCCAGGTCCAGGACGAGATAGCGGCGGCCGCCGCCGAGGTCTCCGCGGACAGCGGCGTCCGTGCCGTCGTGCTCTACGGCGGCCCGAAGGTCTTCGCCGCGGGCGCGGACGTCAAGGAGATGGCGGACGCGAGCTACGGGCGGATGGTGGCGGACTCGCGGCGGCTGCAGGCCAGCTTCACCGCGGTGGCCAGGATCCCCAAGCCGGTGGTGGCCGCGGTAACCGGGTATGCGCTCGGCGGCGGTCTCGAGCTGGCGTTGTGTGCCGACTTCCGGGTGGCCGGCCAGGGAGCCAGGGTGGGGCAGCCAGAGATCCTGCTCGGGGTCATCCCTGGTGCGGGCGGCACCCAGCGGCTGCCCCGGCTGATCGGCCCGGCCCGGGCCAAGGACATCGTGTTCACGGGGCGGTTCGTGGACGCCGCGGAGGCCCTTGCCATCGGCCTGGTCGACCAGGTGGTGCCGGACGCGGAGGTGTACGACGCGGCCCGGGCCCTGATGGCCCGCTACGCGACCGGCCCCGCGCTCGCCCTGCGGGCCGCCAAGCAGGCCATCGACGATGGCCTGGAAACCGATCTGGATACCGGGCTGGAGATCGAGCGGCTGCACTTCGCCGGGCTGTTCGCCACTGAGGACCAGCGCGCCGGCATGCGGAGCTTCGTCGAGAACGGCCCGGGTAAGGCCATCTTCGCCGGCGGGTGACGCCCAGGGCCCCGGATGACGGACAATTGACGTACCGTGCGGGCGCGCCGCCCGCGAGCCGGCACCGAGGAGCAGCCGAGGCCATGCGCCACCTGATCACCCCGCGCCACGGCACCGCGCACTGCGGCACCGTCCGCTGCGCCACCGTGCACCATGGCACCGTCCGCTGCGCCACCGTGCACCATGGCACCGTCCGCTGCGCCACCGTGCACCACGGGCCGGGCCGGCCATGACCCAGCCGGACGAGAGCCCCGATCTCGAGCTGGTCACCGCCGCGCTGCGGGCGGACAGCGCTGACGCTGCGGTGTACGCCCGCGTCCTCACGGAATCCCTCGGCGAGTCGCTCCCGCCCGGGTGCGTGACCGTCGAGCGGGACCGGTCCGTGTCCGACCGGATGCGCGGTCGTCCCGGCGCAGTGTCGAGAATCACAGTCCGGCTGGGAGAACAGGTCATGTCGCTGGCGGTAAGGGGCGGGCAGCCGAGCGCGGAAATCTGCCGTGAGGTGCGCGGCGTGGTGCTGTCCCGTCAGCCGGTGGGGGTGGGCGAGTGGGCCGCCGAGCTGGCCCGGGCCCTGGTCGGTTACGCAGAACAGAACGCGAGGACGGCAGAGGCCCTGCGCAGGCTGGTGACCGGCACCTAGCCGGGCGCCATGTCCCGGGCCGGTGCCTGCTCCGCGTGCCGGGGTAAACGCTCCCGCCAGCGTTCTGTCCCGTCTGGACCGGGTAGCCCGAGGGTAGTTCGTAGGCTGGGGGGGCGATGACATCAGCAGAGCACACGCCAGGCCGCCTCGGGCCATACCGGCTGCTCGACCGGATCGGTGAGGGCGGCATGGGCGTGGTGTATCTCGCCCGTGATCCCGAGCAGCGCTCGGTTGCGGTGAAAGTCCTGCGCCCGGCGGTGGCCGGTGACCCGAACGCGCGGCGGCGGCTGGCCCGTGAGGTCGAGACCATGCGCCGGGTGCGCAGCCCGTACGTGGCCGAGGTCCTTGACACCGACGTGACCAGCGAGACGCCCTACATCGTGACCCGGTACGTGCCGGGCCGCACGCTGGATGAGGTGGTGACCCAGGAAGGGCCGCTGAGCGGGGCCAGGCTGATCCGGGTGGCCGCCGGTCTCGCGGATGCCCTGGCCGCGATTCATGCGGCGGGCGTGGTGCACCGCGACCTCAAGCCCGGCAACGTGATGCTGATGAACGGCGATCCGGTGGTGATCGACTTCGGCATCGCCCAGGCCCTGGACTCGACCCGGCTCACCATGACGGGGATGTTCATGGGCACCCCGGGCTACCTGTCCCCGGAGGTGATCGAGGGGCAGAACAGCACGTCGTTCTCGGATGTGCACGCCTGGGGAGCCACCGTGGCCTTCGCCGCGACCGGGCGGCCGCCGTTCGGCACCGGATCGTACGAGACGATCTTCTACCGGATCGTGAACGGCAAGCCGGACCTGTCCGGGGTGCCCGCGCCGATGGCGGAACTGCTGGCTGCCGCGCTGCGCCGCGACCCGGCCCAGCGGCCCGCCGCCATCCAGCTGCGCAGCCGGGCAGCCGCTCTCGACCCGGCCGCCCTGCAGCCGCTGGCGGTCCCTGCGGGCCTGCAGGGCATGGGCCCGGGCGGCCCGGGAACGCGCGCGGAACGGCCTGCGCTGCGCCCCACGGCCCTGGATGGGTTCGGCGGCCCAGGCGGGACCATGGTCTCCGGGGCTGGCCAGGGTGCCGCCACGTTCCCGCCGCCCGCGCCGGCGATGGCCCCGCCGGGGACCCAGCCGATCGCCGCCAGGCCGGTCCGCGCCGACGACTTCGCGGACATCCTTCCCCCGGTCACCTACCCGCCGGACCGGCGGGACGGCCGCCGGGGCGGCAATCCCGGCCGGGACGATGATAGTTTCGGCCGTCCCGGGTCCCCGGACCGTGCCGGGCGGGAGGCTGCACCCGGGGAGGACCGGGACGCGGACCGCTGGGCGCGCCCACGCCGGCAGCCGATCCTGGTCCTGGCCACGATGGTGCTCGCGGTGAGCCTCGCCATCCTGCTGCCGGTGGCCGGCTCCCTGATCGCGCTGGCCGTCCTGGCCCTGCTGCGGGCGGGGGACTTGTCCCACCGCGGCTCGGACCAGCGGGGCGCCTTCCTGTCCGCCGCCGCGTACCCCTTCTTCGTGCTCCGCTCGCTGGTCTCCACCCTGGTGCTGGCGCCGCTGGCGCTGATCGTGGCGGCAGGCGCAGCCGGGCTCACGTTCCTCGCCATGCCCGCCAGCCCCGGCCTGCACGCGCTGTCCTACGGGGCGGGCGCCCTGGTGGCGTTCTACGCCTACGGCCCGGGGTCGGGCAAGGCACGCCGCCAGCTCAACCGGGTCTGGGGCGCGGTCGTGCGCAGTCCGGGCCTGCAGGCCGTGGCGCTATTCGGGATGTGCGCGCTCGCTGTCGCCGTGGCGGCCGCGGCGATCACGTCGCCGGCCGCGTTCTGGCCGCTGGCGACACCCACCGGCACGCTGGTGCACGTGCCCAGCCTCCCGGGGCTGCTGGGGCACCTGCACCCCGGGGGGCTGCGCATCCGGTTCTGACCCTCAGCGGCGCGCGGATAAGGCCCGGTACCGCCCGGGGGCCGGACTCGCAGAATGCGGCTAGCTGGCGCGCCGCTCAGGCAGGCCGCCTCCCGCCGGGACGCGGCGAGCCCCGGCGGGTACCGGCGGGCCCCCGGGCCGGTCCGGGGCGGGCCGGGACTGCGGCGGCTGGGGCTGCGGCGGCTGGGGCTGCGGCGCCTGGGGCTGGGGTTGCGGCGGCTGGGGCGGCTTCTCGCGCCCGGCGGGTGGGAGCGGCCGGACGAGTCCGAGGGAAACCACCTCGTTGGCGAGCCTGACCCGCCGGTTGGTGCCCTCGGGGATGCGGAACTTCTGGTAGAGGCGGAGGAGATGCTGCTTGACCGCGGCCTCCGTGACCACGAGGTCGGCGGCGATCTCACGGGCGGTCGCCGGGGCGACGAACGCCTCATCGGAGAGAGCCGGGCGGCATAGCGACGTGAGCACGTCCAGTTCCCGCCTGGTCAGCTCGGGGCTCGGGGAGCGCCGGAGTTCGACCTCGGCGGACAGGTCCTCACCCGGGAGGCCGCTGATCCGGCACCGGGCGTTCCCGAACGTCAGCACGTCCCCGTCCTCCAGGACGCGCCGGGCAACCAGCCGCCCGTTGACCCGGGTGCCGTTGCGCGATAACCCCAGGTCGGTCACGTAGGCATAGGGGCCGCGGCGGATGATCTCGGCGTGAAGCCGGGAGACACTCGGATCGCTGAGGCGGACGTCCACCCCACCGCCGCGCCCGACCGTCGTCACGGACTCGCCCAGCGGTATCACCTCGCCGCTGTCCTCGATGCGTATGTAGGGCCCTTCCACGACCGTTCCTCCCGCTTGTCCGAGCAGTCACGGATCTCTCCCCGTGCAGTTACCCTTTCCGGGCAGACTCGTACCCCCTTTTGCTTATGTGGTTTACCCCCCGCGCAGCCTGCCTGGCCGGTGGCCCGGTCACGCCGGCCGGCAGTCGATCATCGCCGGCCGGCGCAGGGAACGTGCAGCCCGCGGAAGTACACTTCCGAGCGAGTGATCGGGAGGAAGAAGAAATGGCGGACAAGCCGTCCAAGGGCCTGGCGGACGTCGTCGCCGCGTCCACTGCACTGAGCGATATCGACGGCCAGGCCGGCCGGCTGTTCTACCGCGGCTATGACATCCACCAGCTCGCCGGCTCTTCGACCTTCGAGGAGATCGCCTACCTGCTGCAGCGCGGGTCGGCGCCGAGCGCCGGCGAGCTGAACGGCTACCGCGCGGAGCTCGTCGCGGGCCGGTCGCTGGGTACCCTGGCCAGCTCGACGCTGCCGCAGATCGCGGCCAGCCAGGGCCCGATGGAGGCGATGCGCAGCCTGGTCTCACTGGCCAGCGCGGACGACCCGGATGAGAGTTCCAACGCCGCGCCGGCCAACGAGCGGAAGGCCGCCCGGCTCACCGCGCAGCAGCCGATCCTCGTCGCCGCCTACCACGCCGCCCGCGAGGGACGGCCCTGCGTGCCCGCCGATCCCGGCCTCAGCCTGGCGGCCAACTTCCTGCTCCAGCTGCGCGACGCCCCTCCTTCCGCGCGCGACGCCGAGATCCTGGACACGTGCCTGGTGCTGCACGCAGACCACACGATGAACGCGTCCACGTTCGCTGCGCGGGTATGCGCGGCCACCTTGTCCGACATGCACTCGGCGGTGGTCGCGGCGCTCGGCACGCTGAAGGGCCCGCTGCACGGGGGCGCCAACGAGCAGGTGATGCGCGGCCTCGAGGCGATCCGGTCCACGGCCGGGCCCGACCCCGTCGCCGCGGTCGCCACGGTCGTCTCGGAGCGGCTCGGTGCCGGGGAGAAGATCATGGGCTTCGGGCACCGGGTCTACAAGACCGAGGATCCGCGGGCTACTCACCTGCGCCAGCTGTCGGGGGAACTGGCCGCGGCGTCCGGCGACGACACGTACTACCGGATGTCCCGCCAGATGGAGGAAACCGTGTTCGCGGAAAAGGGCCTCTATCCCAACGTGGACTTCTACGCGGCCACCGTTTACCACTACCTGGGCATCCCGACAGACCTGTTCACCCCGGTGTTCTCGGTCAGCCGGATGGCGGGCTGGACCGCCCACGTGATGGAACAGCACGCGGACAACAGGCTCATCCGGCCGGACAGCGAGTACATCGGTGAGCGTGACCTCACCTGGGTCGCCCTGAGCGAGCGGTAGCAATGAGCCCGGCTGGCCCTGAGCGGGCGGCAGCGATGCGCTCGGCCGGCATCGCCGCGGGCGGTAGCGTTGCTTCCACAGACACGAGTGAGTGGCAGCGATGCTCACAAGAACACTGAGCGGGCGGTCGTGACCGACGAGGTAACCGGCATCACACCCCCGGGCCGGCCCGGGGGCGGGGCAGCCTACGGGCTGGCCGGCACGGCCGCGGCGGGCCGTGGTGCCTGGCCCCCGCCGGAGCGCGGCCCGGCACCGCCCCCCGCGCGGCGCCCTGCGTCCGCGCCGCCCGGGAACCCGGGGCCGCCGGCGTACCCCGAGCCCGCGGTCCGCCCCCAGCGTCAGGCGGCCCCGAGCGGCCCGCCGGTCCCGCCGAGCGGCCCGCCAGTCCCGCCGAGCGGCCCGCCGGTCCCGCCGAGCGGCGCCCGGTCGCGCAGGTCCGCCAGCCGGCGGGGAGCGCAGGTCCCGTACGTGATCGTGGTGGCTGGCCTGGCCGCCGGGCTGGCTTACATCTGGCAGGGACTGCACTCCGTGCGGGCAGGTACGTTTATCTTGGCGGGTGCCCTTTTCGTCGCTGTTACGGCGAGGCTTGCGCTGCCGGAGCGGCGGGCGGGCATGCTCGCCAGCAGGCGGCGCTACATCGACGTGACGGTGCTGGCCATCCTGGCCATCGGCCTGCTGGTCGCTGGCCTGGTGCTGCCGACTCCGTCGTAACCGTGCCCCAGGGATAACAGCCCGGCGGGCAAGAGCACAGCGCAGTAGGGAAGGAAGTCGGCGGCATGCCCAAGATCAAGGTAGCCAATCCCGTCGTCGAACTCGACGGCGACGAGATGACGCGGATCATCTGGCGGTTCATCAAGGACCTGCTGATCCTGCCTTACCTGGATATCGACCTGAAGTACTACGACCTGTCCGTCGAGAACCGGGACGCCACCGACGACCAGATCACGGTGGACGCGGCCAATGCGATCAAGCAGTACGGGGTCGGGGTCAAGTGCGCCACCATTACGCCCGATGAGGCCCGCGTCGAGGAGTTCGGGCTGAAGAGGATGTGGCGGTCGCCCAACGGCACCATCCGCAACATCCTCGGCGGCGTCGTGTTCCGTGAGCCCATCGTGATCGCCAGTGTGCCGCGCTTCGTGCCGGGCTGGACCGAGCCGATCATCATCGGCCGTCACGCGCACGGCGACCAGTACCGGGCGACGGACTTCGTGGTGCCCTGGCCCGGGCACGGTGCGCATCTCCTACCAGCCGGACGATGGCCAGGGCGAGCCGATCGACCTGGAGGTGTCCAGGTTCCCCGGCGGCGGCGTGGCCATGGGTATGTACAACTACGACGACTCGATCCGTGACTTCGCCCGGGCCACCATGCGGTACGCCCTGGCGCGCAGCTACCCGCTGTACCTGTCCACCAAGAACACCATCCTCAAGGCCTACGACGGCCGGTTCAAGGATCTGTTCCAGGAGATCTACGAGGCCGAGTTCAAAGCCGAGTTCGAGGCCGCGGGCATCTGGTACGAGCACCGGCTGATCGACGACATGGTCGCCCAGGTGATCAAGGGCCATGGCGGCGTCGTCTGGGCGTGCAAGAACTACGACGGCGACGTGGAGTCCGACGTCGTCGCCCAGGGATACGGCTCACTCGGCCTGATGACCAGCGTCCTGATGACCCCGGACGGCAGGACCATGGAGGCCGAGGCCGCGCACGGCACGGTGACCCGGCACTACCGGCAGCACCAGCAGGGCAAGCCGACCTCGACGAACCCCATCGCCTCGATCTTCGCCTGGACCCGCGGGCTCGCGCACCGTGGCGAGCTGGACGGCACCCCCGAGGTCACCCGGTTCGCCGAGACCCTGGAGCGGGTGTGCGTGCAGACCGTGGAGGAAGGCAAGATGACCAAGGACCTGGCGCTGCTGGTGGGCGAGGACACCCCGTTCCTGACCACAGAGGAATTCCTCACGGCGCTGAGCGAGAACCTCGCGAAGGCGATGGGCTGAAAGGAGCACGGGATATGACCCGCAGTGGCAAGGTAACCGTCGTCGGAGCAGGGTTCTACGGTTCTACTACCGCACAGCGGCTTGCCGAGTACGACATCTTCGATGAGGTCGTGCTCACCGACATCGTCGAGGGCAAGCCGGAGGGGCTGGCCCTCGACATCAGCCAGTCGCGGCCGATCGAGGGCTTCGAGACCAAGGTCACCGGCCAGACCACCGGCCCCGGCGGCGAAGGCTACGAGGCGATCGGCGGCTCGTCCATCGTGATCGTCACGGCCGGGCTGCCGCGCAAGCCCGGGATGAGCCGGATGGACCTGATCGGCGTCAACGCCAAGATCGTCCGCTCGGTCGCCGAGAACGTGCTGAAGCACGCTCCCGACGCCGTGCTGATCGTGGTGTCCAACCCGCTGGATGAGATGACCGCGCTCGCGGCCAAGGTGACCGGGTTCCCCGCGACCCGGGTCCTCGGCCAGGCGGGCATGCTGGACACGGCCCGGTTCAGCTACTTCGTGGCCGAGAAGCTGGGCGTGCCGGTCGGCTCTGTGCAGACCCTCACGCTCGGCTCGCACGGCGACACCATGGTGCCGGTCCCGTCCGCGTGCACGGTGGACGGCAAGCCGCTGGCCAGCCTGCTCGGGCAGGACGAGATCGACGCGCTGGTGGAGCGGACCCGTAACGGCGGCGCCGAGATCGTCGGCCTGCTGAAGACCGGGTCGGCCTACTACGCGCCGTCGGCGGCCGCGGCCCGGATGGCCCGCGCGGTCGCCGAGGACTCCGGCCGTGTGCTGCCGGTGTGTGCCTGGGTGGACGGCGAGTACGGCATTACCGGTGTCTACCTGGGCGTCGAGGCGGAGATCGGCAAGGCCGGGCGTCCGTTCTGTGGTGCAACGGGACCTGACCGACGCCGAACTTGAGGCGCTGCGCGAGGCGGCCGAGGCGGTCCGCGCCAAGCAGGCCGACGTGGCCAGCCTTTAGCCTCACCCACCCATCACCCCACCCCCACGGGCCCCACGGGTAACACCTCGCCCTTCGTGATCATGGACTTACTGGGCCTATACCCCCAGTGTTCCCATGATCACGAGCGGGGCTTGTGGGCGGTGGGGCCTACGGGTCTTGTGGGGTCTATGAGTCTTGTGGGGTTTGCGGGGGCAGGGGCGGGCTGACGGGCGCCGGTCGGATGCGGGCCGGCTAGGGAGCGGGCCGGGCCCGGTTAGGGAATTGCGGGGTCCGGGCAGGGGAGGGCTGACGGGGGCCGGTCGGATGCGGGCCGGGGCGTTATGCGGGCCGGGCCGGGGCGGGGCGGGCGTTGCGGGGGCCGGGGGCTAGGCCGGGGCGGGGCGGGGCGGGCGTTGCGGGGGCCGGGGGCCGGGGGCTAGGCCGGCACGGGGGCCAGGGCGGCGGCCAGGCGGCGGAGGGCCAGCTCGGCCAGCAGCGCGGCGCCGTCGGGGAGGACCGCGTCGTCGAATACGGCGTCTGCGGCGTGGTTGAACGGCGCGCTGGCCGGGTCCGAGCCCGTCCGGGACCGCGCCCAGCATCAGGAACGCCCCGGGTACCTCGTCGAGCACGAACGAGAAGTCCTCAGCTCCCGGCAGCGGATTGGCCTGCGCGAGCAGCCGCCTCTCCCCGAACAGGTCCGTGACCGTCTGCCCCGCGAACGCGGTCTCGGCCGGGTCGTTGACCGTGACCGGGTACCCGTCGATGTAGTCCGCTTCCGCCTGCAGGCCGTGCGCGGCGGCCAGGTCCGCGACCAGCCGCAGGCTAGCGGACCGCACCCGGTCCCGGGCCACCATGGAGAACGAGCGCACGGTGGCCAGGAAATGGGCCTCGTCCGGCACGATGTTGTCGGCGGTCCCCGCGTGGAAGCTGCCCACCGTGATCACCACCGGGTCGAACACGTCGAACCGCCTGGTCACCAGCGTCTGCAGGGCAGTGACCATCTCGCAGGCCACCGGGATCGGGTCCTGGGCCAGATGCGGCTGGGACGCATGGCCGCCGTGCCCGCGGACCGTCACGTCCAGGATGTCGGCGGCGGCCATCATCGAGCCGGGCCGGGTCGAGAACACGCCCCGCGGCAGCTGGGCCGACGACGACGTGCAGGGCGTACGCGGCCACCGGCCGCCCGCCCGCCGCGCCGAGCAAGCCCTCGCTGATCATGTGGGTCGCGCCGGCCTGGCCCTCCTCGCCCGGCTGGAACATGAAGATCACGTTCCCGGGCAGCTCGGCCTGCCGGGCGGACAGCATCCGCGCGGCGCCGACCAGCATGGCGGTGTGCAGGTCGTGCCCGCAGGCGTGCATCACGCCGGTCACGGCGGACGCGTACGGCAGCCCGGTCCGCTCGGTGATCGGCAGCGCGTCCATGTCGCCGCGCAGCAGCACCGTGGGCCCGGGCCGCCCGCCGCGCAGCACGCCGGTAACCGAGCTGAGCGAGCGGCCCCGGGTCACCTCCAGCGGCAGGCCGTCCAGCGCAGCCAGCACCCTGGCCTGCGTCCGCGGCAGGTCGAGCCCGATCTCCGGGTCCTGGTGGATCTGCCTGCGCAGCTCAGTGAGGTCGCCGCCGATCGCGGCCGCGTCATCATGCAGGGACATCAGCGCAGCCTCCGGGCGCTAGAGGACGGTGGCGCGTCGAGGAACCCGGGATCGGGCCAGCCCCGGCGCCGGAACGCCGCGCAGACCGCGTCGCGCACCTGGCTGCCATCCTCCGGGATCAGGGCGATCACGGAGCCACCGAACCCGCCGCCCATCATCCGGGCGCCCAGGGCCCCGGACTCCATCGCGGCGTCTACCGCGACGTCCGCCTCCGGCCAGGAGATCTCGAAGTCATCGCGCAGCGACGCGTGCGACTCGTTCAGCAGCCTTCCTGTCCCGGCCACCTGGCCCCGGCGGAGCAGGGCCGCGGCCTCGAGGACCCGCTGGTTCTCGGTGATCACATGCCGGGCGCGGCGGCGCAGGACCGGGTCGGCCAGCCCGGCCAGGCTGTCCAGGCCCGGCACGTCGCGCAGCGTGCGGACGCCGAGCGCACGCGCCGCTTCCTCGCATTCGATGTGCCGCGCGCCGTAGCCGCTCTCGGTCAGCGCATGCCGGGCCCGGGTATCGATGATCACCAGGGCCAGCCCGGCCACGGCCGGGTCGAGCGGGACCGGGTCGGCCTCGCCGCTGCGGCAGTCGAGCAGCAGCGCATGACCGGCCTGGCAGAGCAGGGCCGCGGACTGGTCCATGATCCCGGTCGGCACGCCCACGAAGTCGTTTTCCGCCCGCCTGGCGATGCTCGCCAGCTCCTGGCGGACCACGTCGAGCCCGGCCAGCTGGGTCAGGGCCAGCGCCACCGCGCACTCCAGTGCGGCCGACGAGGACAGGCCCGCGCCCTGGGGCAGATCCGAATCCACCGCGATCCGGGCCCCGGGCACCGGGTACCCGGCCTCACGCAGCGCCCAGACCACCCCGGCCGGGTAGGCGGCCCAGCCCTCCACGCTGCCGGGGGCCAGGCCGTCCAGCGCGATCGTCACCGGCTCCGGGCCGGCCTCCTGCCGCGAGGCCAGCGCGAGCACCCCCGCCCCGGGCACCCCGCCCCCCAGCACCGGGTCCTCCTGCAGCGCGACCGCGGCGAACGTGCCCCGGTCGAGCGCGAACGGGAGCACGAACCCGTCGTTGTAGTCGGTGTGCTCGCCGATCAGGTTGGCCCGGCCGGGCGCGTGCCACACGCCCTCAGGCGTGCTGGCGTACTCCGCGCGGAACCACGCGGCCGCCTCATCCGCGCCCCGCGAAGTCACGAGGCGCGGTCCGGCTCAGCCAGGGCCTCCGCGGCGGCCCACGCGTCGGCGACCATCGCCCGCAGGTCAAGCCGGGGCTGCCAGCCGAGATCGGCCCGGATCCGGGCGGACGACGCGACCAGCACCGCGGGGTCCCCGGCCCGCCGCGGCCCCGTCTGGACCGGGATGTCCACCCCGGTGACGGCCCGGCACTCGGCCAGCACCTCGAGGTTGGAGGAGCCGGACTCGCTGCCGAGGTTGTAGACCCGGTGCCGGCCGGGCTGGCAGGCGCCCAGGGCCATCAGGTGCGCCTGGGCCAGGTCCGCCACGTGGATGTAGTCCCGGACGCAGGTCCCGTCCGGGGTGGGATAGTCGCTGCCGAACAAGGTCAGCAGGCCGCCGTCGCCGCGCGCCACCGACCGGGCCACGGCGAGCACGTTGGGGATGAGGTGGGTCTCGGGCGAGTGCCGCTCACCCAGCCACAGCCCCTCAGCCCCGTCGGGCCCGACCTGGCGGTAGGCGCCTGCCACGTTGAAGTACCGCAGGCTCACCGCGCCAATGCCGTGCATCCGGGCGTACTCCGCCAGCGCCGTGTCCACCGCGACCTTCGATGCCCCGTAGGGGCTGGTCGGCCGGGTGGGCGCGGTTTCCTCGATCGGCACCTGCTCCGGCTCCCCGTACACCGCGGCGGTGGAGGAGAACACGATCCTCGGCGTCCCGGCCGCCCGCATCGCCTCCAGCAGCGCCAGCGAGCCGCCCAGGTTGCTTTCCCAGTACAGGGACGGCTTGGCCACCGACTCGCCGACCAGCGATTTGGCCGCGAAATGCAGCACCGCGTCCACGCCGCCGGCCAGCAGCCGGGCCGCGTCGTCCCGCAGCGTGCCCGCCACGAACGAGGCGCCCGCGGGCACCGCGTCCTCATGTCCCGTGGACAGGTCGTCGAGCACGGTCACGTCGTGGCCCCCCGCCACGAGCAGCGCCCCGACCACGCTCCCGATATAACCGGCCCCGCCGGTGACCAGCAGCTTCACCTGGCCTCCCGCAGCCGCTCCGCTGCCTCCTCAGGCAGGATGTCGTTGATCCACACTCCCATGCCGGACTCCGTTCCCGCGAGGTACTTCAGCTTGCCGGGTGCCCGTCGGACGGTGAGCACCTGGAGATGCAGCCCGAACTCCCGGCACGCGAACTCGTCCCGGGCGGGCGCCTGATGCCAGGCGGCGATGTACGGCAGGGCCACGCCGAACAGCGCGTCGAGGCGGTGCAGCACGTCGAGATACAGGTCGCAGAAGCCGGCCCGCTCGCCGTCATCCAGGGCCGGGATGTCCGGCACCCGCCGGGCCGGGAACAGCTGCACCTCGAACGGCCACCGGGCCGCTGCGGGCACGAACGCGGTCCAGTGCTCGTTCCGGGTCACGATCCGGGTGCCCGCCGCGATCTCCCCGGCGACCAGGTCGTCGAACAGGTTCCCCCGGGCCTGCTGCGCATACTGCCGGGCCTGGGCCAGCATGGTGGCGGTGCGCGGGGTGACGAACGGGAAGCCGTAGATCTGGCCATGCGGGTGATGCAGGGTGACCCCGATCTCCTCGCCCCGGTTCTCGAAGCAGTACACCTGCTCTATCCCGTCCATGGCGCCGAGCGTCGCGGTGCGGTCGGCCCACGCCTCCACGACCGTCCGGGCCCGCTGCGGGGACAGGCCGGCGAACGATCCGTCGTGATCGGAAGTGAAGCAGACCACCTCGCAGCGGCCGTAGGCCGGCCGCCCCGGCACGCCGCCGGTTTCGGGAGGGCCCGCGGCGGAGCGGGTTCGTTGCGGAGAAGCGGAGCTCAGCCCACTGCCTTCCGGTACCGCCCCCGGAGGCCAGTGCCCCCCGCCGCGCAGGGAAGGAAAGCGGTTCTCGAACACGACCACGTCGTAGCTGGGGGCCGGGATCTCGGTCGGCCGGCCCGGCCGGGACGGGTCGAGCGGGCACTCGCCGGGCGGCGGGAGGAACGTGCGGTCCTGGCGGGCGGCCGCGATCACCACCCACTCGCCGCGGAGCGCGTCCCAGCGCAGCCCGGCATCCGGCTCGCCGCCCGGCCCCGGCATGGGCTGGAGCGGCCTGGTATCCGGCACGTCCGCACGGCCCAGGCCGGGGGCCTCATCGAAGTAGATGATCTCCCGGCCGTCGGCGAGGGTGCCGCTGCTCTTCCATACCCCAGGGCTCACGGGACCCATACGCTATCGGGCCCAGCCATGGGTGCTCATCAGGTCCCCCTGGCGGCAGGTCCGGGCCGGAGGGCATGACCCGGCTACGCGCGGGTACGGCGGCCCAGGTAAAGGCGGGCTGTCTGGCGTGCAGCTCCCCGGTCAAGGCGTCTGCTCAGGTAGGGGGCGCGGGGGCCGCGGCGGACTGCTTAGACTGTGCGCACATCTGCCGTGCGGGCGCGTCACGGCCTGACCCCGGATCACAGACCACGGGGCACGGGGAGCCGGGCCGCCAGCGGCAGACAGACGGAGGTCGGGGATCAGGACGTGAACCAGGTCGGCTGGGACATCGTGCTCGTCCTGCTCATCGTGCTCGTCGGCGGGTTCTTCGCCGCGGCGGAGATGGCCCTGGTCTCGCTGCGCGAGGGGCAGATCCGTTCGCTCATGCAGCGCGGCAGGCGCGGCCAGCGGGCCGCCCGGCTCGCCCAGGACCCCAACCGGTTCCTGTCCGCCGTGCAGATCGGCGTCACCCTGGCCACGCTGCTGTCCGGCACGGTCGGTGAGGCGACCCTGGCCGGCCACCTGAAAAGCACCCTGATCCACCAGGGCCTCACCGAGGGCTGGGCGTCCGCCCTGTCGCTGATCATCGTGACCGTGGTGATCTCCTACTTCACCCTGGTGCTCGGCGAGCTGGCCCCCAAGCGCCTCGCCCTGCAGCGGCCGGAGAAGGCCGCGATGATCGCTGCGCCCACCCTGGACCGGATCTCGGTGCTGGCCCGCCCGCTGGTCTGGCTGCTGTCACGGTCCATCAACCTCGTGGTCCGCATCCTCGGCGGTGACCCGGCCGCCGGGCGCGGGGTGATGACCGAGGAGGAGCTGCGCGACCTGGTCGCCGGCCATCAGGCACTCAGCGCCGACGAGCGGCACATCGTGGGCGAGGTGTTCAACGCAGGCAAGCGCCAGATCCGCGAGGTGCTGGTGCCCCGGACCGAGGTGGAGTTCCTGGCCGCGGGCACGCCGCTGGCCGACGCCACCCAGATCGTCGCCGGCGAGCCCTACTCCCGGTTCCCCGTCTACCAGCAGTCCTACGACGACGTGATCGGCTTCATCCACGTCCGGGACCTGATCGACCCGCAGTTCACCTCCCGGCAGCTGACCGTGGGCGAGATCTGCCGGCCGGTCAAGTTGCTGCCGATGAGCAAGACCGTGCTGTCTGCCCTGTCGGAAATGCGCCGGGACCGGGCCCACCTGGCCATCGTCATGGACGAGTACGGCGGCACGGCGGGCATCGTCACCCTGGAGGACCTGGTCGAGGAGCTCGTCGGGGACATCCAGGACGAATACGACGTGGACGAGGGCCAGCCGAAGCAGCTCCGGGGCGGGGCCGTCGAGGTCGACGGGTTGCTGAACCTGGATGAGTTCGCGGAGCAGACCGGGATCGAGCTGCCTGAGGGCCCGTACGAGACCGTGGCCGGGTACATGCTGGCCACGCTGGGGCAGCTGCCCACGGGGCACGAGTCCGTGGAGGTGGCCGGGCACCGGCTGACCGTCCTGGCCATGGACGGCCGCCGGATCGCCCGGGTCCGGGTGGATCCGGCGACCGGCCCGGCTGCCGGGGACGGGGATGCGGCATCCCGGGACGGGGTGGCGCCTGCCGGGACGGCGGCGGCTGGGACGGCGGCTGGGACGGCGGCTGGGGGTAACTCGCCGGCGGCCCGGGACGGTGCCACCCCCGGGGCGGCTGGTGCTGGTGCTGGTGCTGGTGCTGGTGCTGGTGCTGGGGCTGATGGTGCTGCCGGGGCGCCCTCAGCCGCGAATTCATCGCCCCCTGCATCCCCAGAAACCTCTCCAGCCTCAGCCACCTCCCCAGGCGCTTCACCCGGTTCGTGATCATGGACTTGCTGGGGCTGGAGGCCCAGCAAGTCCATGATCACGAACCGGGTTGGCGCTCGCGCGGGGAGGGACGAACCGGGTTGGCGCTCGCGCGGGGAGGGACGGGCCGGCCTGACGCTCACGCAGGGAGGGTCGGGGAGGGACGGCTGGGACCGGGCCGTGCCGCGGCGACCAGGCCATTAGACTGGCGATCCCGAGCGGAAGGCGATGGCGTGCAGCCCAGTCCGGACTTTGACACCGTGCTGGTAGTCGACTTCGGGGCCCAGTATGCGCAGCTCATCGCGCGCCGGGTCCGCGAATGCCAGGTGTACTCCGAGATCGTCCCGTGCACCATGCCGGCCGCCGAGATGCTGGCCCGCAAGCCGAAGGCGATCATCCTGTCGGGCGGCCCCGCGTCGGTGTACTCCGACGGCGCGCCGCCGCTCCCGCCCGCTGCGCCCGGCCAGCCCGCTGCGCCCGGCCAGCCCGGCGCGCCCGGCCAGCCCAGCGCGACCGGCCAGCCCGGCCAGCCCGGCGCGCCCAGCGCAGCCCGGCCAGCCCGGCCAGCCCGGGCTGCTCAGCGCCGGCGTTCCCGTCCTGGGCATCTGCTACGGATTCCAGCTCATGGTCTCTGAGCTCGGCGGCGAGGTCGCGCACACGGGCGGCGGTGAGTACGGCGCCACCCGGCTGATTCTCGCCCCCGGCAGCGCCCGGGAGACCCGGAGCGTGGTCGCCGCGGAGCAGGCCCAGCCCGGCGGCCCGCTGCCTGACGAGCCGTGGACGGCCGAGCCACTGCCGCACGAGCCGCTGCTCGGCGGGGCCCTGCTGGGCGGCCTGCCCGAGACTCAGCAGGTCTGGATGTCACACGGGGACACCGCCACCGCCGCGCCGGCCGGGTTCACGATCATCGCCGGCACCGCGGTCAGCCCGGTCGCGGCCATGGAGGACACCAGCCGCGGGCTCTACGGGGTGCAGTTCCACCCCGAGGTCATGCACACGCAGCACGGGCAGGCCGTGCTGCGCCGGTTCCTCGAGCTAGCCGGCTGCCGCACCGACTGGACCATGGGCAGCATCATCGACGAGCAGGTCGGGCGGATCAGGGCCCAGGTGGGCGGCCGGGGCGCGATCTGCGGCCTGTCTGGCGGGGTCGACTCCGCGGTGGCTGCCGCCATCGTGCAGAAGGCCATCGGCAAGCAGCTGACCTGCGTTTTCGTTGATCATGGGCTGTTGCGCCGGGGCGAGGCGGAACAGGTGGAGAAGGATTTCGTGGCCGCCACCGGAGTTGATCTCAAGGTCGTGGACGCGTCCGGGACCTTCCTGGACGCGCTGGCCGGGGTCACGGACCCTGAGGAGAAGCGCAAGATCATCGGCCGGGAGTTCATCCGGGCCTTCGAGCGCGCCGCCCGGGAGATCAGCGCGGAGGCGGGCAGCCAGGGGACGGCCGTGGACTTCCTGGTCCAGGGCACCTTGTACCCGGACGTGGTCGAGTCGGGCGGGGGCACCGGCGCCGCCAACATCAAGTCGCACCACAACGTTGGCGGCCTGCCCAGCGACCTGGCGTTCGAGCTGGTCGAGCCGTTGCGCGCGCTGTTCAAGGACGAGGTGCGGCGGGTCGGCGAGACCCTCGGCCTGCCCCCGGAGATCGTGTGGCGGCAGCCGTTCCCCGGCCCCGGGCTGGCCATCCGGATCGTCGGTGAGGTCACCGCGGAGCGGCTGCGCATCGTGTCCGCCGCGGACGCCATCGTCCGCGGGGAGTTGTCTGCCGCTGGCCTGGACCGGGAGATCTGGCAGTGCCCGGTGGTGCTGCTCGCGGATGTCCGCTCGGTGGGCGTGCAGGGTGACGGGCGCAGCTACGGATACCCGGTCGTGCTCCGGCCGGTCACCAGCGAGGACGCCATGACCGCCGACTGGGCCCGGCTTCCCGGGGACCTGCTGGCCCGGATCTCCACGCGGATCACCAACGAAGTCCCCGAGGTCAACCGGGTGGTCCTGGACATCACCAGCAAGCCGCCGGGCACCATCGAATGGGAATAGCCGCCCGCGCAGCTCCCGGTATTTCTTTTCCGCAACGCCCTGGCGGGGTGGCCGGGCACCCACGCCAGGACTAGGCAGACCGCGGCGATGTCGCTCCCGGCCTGCGCTCCCGGCCTGCGCGGCCGGGCGATGCCCGCCCGGCGCGACGGGCCGGGGCTCAGGGGACTGAGGGGATGTCCGCGTAGGTCCCGGTCTCGAGGATCGTCCGGAGGGTGTCCAGCGCGTCCCAGACGTCGGTGAACCGGGTGGTCACCGGGGCCGGCCCCAGCCGGAGCCGGTCCGGCGTCCGGAAGTCGCCGATCACCCCGGCGCGGATGAGGGCCTGGCTGATCTGCCCGGCCTCCGGGTGCCGCAGGGTGACGTGTGACCCGCGCCGCCCGGGGTCCCTCGGCGAGGCCACCACGCACCCGAGCGGGGCCAGCCAGGCGTCGGCCAGTTCGATCAGGTAGCTGGTCAGCCGGATGCCCTTATCGCGGAGAGCGTGGATGCCTGCCTCGGCGAGCAGCCGGGTGCCCTCCTGGACGGCGACCGTGCCGGGGATGTTCGGGGTCCCGGTGGTGAACCGGCCGATCCCTGGCGCAGGCTCGTAACGCGGCCCCATCGTGAACTGGTCCTGCTGGCCGAACCAGCCCTGGATGGGCTGGGTCAGCTGCTCCTGCAGGTCCCGGCGGACGTACAGGAACGCGGGCGCCCCCGGCCCGGCGTTCAGGTACTTGTAGGTGCAGCCGACGGCCAGGTCGGCACCGCAGCGGTCCAGGTCAACCGGGACTGAGCCTGCCGAATGGCACAGGTCCCAGAGCACCAGGGCTCCCGCGTCGTGCGCCAGCCGGGTGATCGCGGCCATGTCGGCCAGCGCCCCGCTCCGGTAGGCCACATGCGACAGGCAGACCAGGGCGGTGTCCGGCCCGGCCGCCGCCTGGACGTCCTCCGGGCGGATCCCCTGGTCGGCGTCGGTGCGGATCATGCGGAGCTGGCCGCCGGACCGGGCGGCGATTCCCTCGAGCACGTAGCGGTCGGTGGGGAAGTTGTCGTCGTCGGTAATGAGGACCGTCCGGCCCGGCCGCGCGTCCAGGGCGGCCATCGCGAGCTTGTAGAGGTTCACCGTGGTGGAGTCGCAGACCACGACCTGGCCCGGTGCCGCGCCCAGCAGGTGCTCGCCGAGCAGGTCACCCACCTGCCGGGGCAGGTCCATCCAGTGCGCCCAGGAACGGATCAGCCCGGTGCCCCAGTCCTGGGTGATGACCTCCGCGAGCCGCTGCGCGGTCGCGGCCGGCAGCATGCCCAGCGAGTTGCCGTCGAGGTAGACGAGGCCGGGCTCGAGCGGCACGAACTGGTCCCTGAAGCCGGCCAGCGGGTCGGCCGCGTCCAGGTCCCCGGCCCGGGACCGGCCCGTGCCGGCGGGGATCGGTGCTGGCAGGGCCGGTGCCGGGGCGGCCGGTTCCGGACGGGCCGGTCCCGGGCGTCCCGGCACCAGCGGCCGTCATGGATGTTTCAGGCGGCACCACCGGACGCGGGGCCAGCCGTCTCAGGCCCGGGAGGCGCGGCGGCGCCGGCGGACGATGCGCACTGCCGCCACGGCGATGAGCACGAACCCCAGCAGCGGCGCCACCCGCTTGAGCAGCGGCAGGCCGGCCACGCTGAGCAGGTCGAGGGCGTCCTCGTCCTGCGGGCGGGCACCGCGCGGCGGCAGCAGGCCGTTCGCCGCCGGGCGGTCGGTGGCGGGCGCACCCGCGTCCCAGCCTCCCGTGCCGGGGCCGCCGGCCGCCGGGCGCGGGCCGGTGGTGCCCGTGGCCGTGGTGGCTCCTGTGCTCGTGGCGGCCTCCCTGCTCGTGGCCGCGGTTCCCGGGGCGGCGGTACTGGCCTCGGTGCCGGTGGCCGCAGCCGCCTCCGTGGTCACGCCGGGCGTGGTGAGGGCCAGCCCATGGTCGGCGAGCCTGGTCTTGATTTCCTTGATCGACTGTGGCCCGAGGCCGTCGATGGCGAGCAGTTCCTTCTCCGTGCGGGCGGCGAGGCCCCCGACCGTGTGCACGCCCTCGCGCCGCAGGCTGTTGAAGGAGCGGACCGGCAGGTTCAGCTCCTCGATCGGCAGCTGGGCCGGATCCGCGGTGGTCCCGCTGACGCCGTTGCCCTCGGTCCCGGCCGCCGCGGCCGGGGTGCTGGCGACCTGGGTCGCCTCCGGCGGAGGGCTGGGCGCCCCCGCGGCCTCCCCAGCCGCCCCGGCGTCGGCCGCCGGGGCCTCCCCGGACAGCTGGGCGGCCAGGTTGGTGGCGAACTTCCCGATGATCCGGCCCCCCACCTCGGCCATCACGCCCCGCCCGAACTGCGCGGGCCGCCCGGTCACGGTCATACTGGTGCGCACCAGGACCCGGGTCTGGCCCGCCTCGTCCTGCAGCGAGGAGCGGACCGTGGCGGAGGCCGTGCCGCTGCCCCGGGTCTCCTTGCCTGATGCCTCCAGCACGACCGTCTTGGTCGCCTCGTCCTTCTCGGTGAAGCGGGCCTTGCCCGCGTAGGTCATCTGGACCGGGCCGACCTTGACCTTGATCTTTCCCGAGATGACCTCACCATCGAAGGCGTCAACGGTGGCGCCGGGCATGCACGGCGCCACCTGCTCGACATCCAGCAGGACCTGCCAGGCCTGCTCCGGGGGAACCGGGATGATGAACGAGTGCTCCAGATCCATGTCGCTAAGCTCCAGCCGCGACCGCCAACGCCCTAGCGGTCAGCACCCGCGCCAGGTGGCGCCGGTAGTCGGGCGCGCCATGCAAGTCTGCAGGCGGCTGCGATTCCTCGTCGGCGTGCGCTGCGGCCGCCCGCAGGGCGCTACGGTCGGCCTCGGCCCCGGCGACCGCCTCTTCCGCCGCCCGGGCCCGGACCGGAACAGGGCCCATGTTCGTGAGCCCGATCCGGGCCTCCGCCACATGCCCATTCGAACGCCGGGCTATGGCGGCCACCCCTACGGTCGCCCACGACTGGGCCGTCCGGTGGAACTTCTCATAACGATAGCCCCACGCCGGGCCGAGCTTGGGCACCCGGACCCCCGTGAGCACCTCGCCGGGATCCAGAGCCGTCGTCAGGTAGTCGACGAAGAAGTCCGCGGCCCCGATCTCCCGGTCGCCGCCCGGTCCCCGCGCGATCATGGTCGCGCCGAGCGCCACCGCCACCGCGGGCAGGTCTCCCGCGGGGTCGGCGTGGGCCAGCGAGCCGCCCAGCGTGCCCCGGTGCCGCACGGCCGGGTCGGCGACCGTGCCGGTCGCCTCGGACAGCAGCCCGCAGTGCTCGCGGACCAGCGGGTCGCGGACGACCTCGGCGTGCGTGGTCAGCGCGCCGATCCACAGGGTCTCCCCGTCGTCCCGGACCCCGCGGAGCTCGCTGAGCTGGCCCAGGTCCACCAGCAGCTCCGGGTAGGCCAGCCGGAGCCGCAGCAGCGGGAGCAGGCTCTGCCCCCCGCGATGACCTTGGCGTCCTCGCCGCCATCGGCCAGCGCCCGGACCGCCTCGTCCAGCGACGAGGGCCGCGTGTACTCGAATGCCGCCGGGATCATTCCGCACCTCCGAGTGCCTGCCCGCCGTTTGACGGCGCCGCATCGCTGCCGTGTGCCTCCGCGGCGTCCTCGCCGCTCACATGCCCGACGGCCCCGTGGGCCTCGGTGGCCGAGTCCCCGGTGACCGGGGTACCCGGCCCGCCGTCCTGGGCGGCCTTGAGGGCCCGCCAGACCCGCTCCGGCGTGCACGGCATCACGACGTCCCGGATGCCGAACGGGCGGAGCGCGTCGATGACCGCGTTGACCACGGCGGGGGTGGAGGCGATGGTGCCGGCCTCCCCGACACCCTTGACGCCGAGCGGGTTCGTGGTCGCCGGGGTCTGCGTCCGGCCGGTAGTGAAGTGCGGCAGGTCCGCCGCGCTCGGCAGCAGGTAATCCGCCATGGTGGTCGTGGTCAGGTTGCCCTCGTCGTCGTAGATGGCCTCCTCGAACAGCGCCTGGGCGATGCCCTGGGCCAGCCCGCCGTGCACCTGGCCGTCCACGATGAGCGGGTTCACCACGTTGCCGACGTCATCCACGGCCACGTAGCTGCGGATCTTCACCTCGCCGGTCTCGGTGTCGATCTCCGTGGCGCACAGATGCGTCCCATGCGGGTAGGAGAAGTTGTCCGGATCGTAGGTGGCGTCGGAGTCGATGTTCGGCTCCACGCCATCTGGCAGGTCGTGGGCGGCGAAGGTCGCCAGCGCGATCTCCTGGATGGTCTTCACGACGCCGTCGCTGCCGCGGACGCTGAACTTGCCCGCCGAGAACTCGATCTCCTCGGGTGGCGCCTCCAGCATCGCCGAGGCGATCACCTTGGCCTTGGCGATGACCTTCTCGCAGGCCCCGTTGACCGCCACCCCGCCCACGGTCAGCGACCGCGAGCCATAGGTATCCATGCCCTTGGGCGAGACCTGGGTGTCGCCGTGCAGCACCCGGACATCCTCGAACGGGACTCCCAGCTTGTCTGCGACGATCTGGCTCCACGCGGTCTCGTGGCCCTGGCCGTGCGCGCTCGAGCCCGTGACCACCTCGACCTTGCCGGTCGGCAGCATCCGGATCGACGCGTGCTCCCAGCCGCCGGCCCCGTAGGCCAGTGAGCCGAGCACCCGGGACGGGGCCAGCCCGCACATCTCGGTGTACGTGGAGATCCCGATCCCGAGCTGGACCGGGTCATGGCTGTCCCGTCGCTGCTCCTGCTCGACGCGCAGCTCGTCGTACCCGAACAGCTCCTTGGCTTTGGCCGTGGCCGCCTCGTAGTTGCCGCTGTCGTAGGTGAGGCCGGCGATCGTGGTGTACGGGAACTCCTCGTGCTTGATCCAGTTCCGCTCGCGCAGTTCCAGCGGCTCGATACCCAGCTCGAAGGCCAGGTCGTCCATGATGCGCTCGATAGCGAACGTGGCCTCCGGCCGCCCGGCGCCGCGGTAGGCGTCGGTCGGCATCTTGGTCGTGAACACGCCGGTGCAGCGGAACGAGAGCGCGTCCATCTTGTAGATGCTGTTGAACATGAACGCGCCCAGCAGCGGCACGCCCGGCGTGACCAGCATCAAGTAGGCGCCCATGTCGGCCAGCAGGTCCACGGACAGGCCGCGCAGACGGCCATCCCGGTCGGCGGCGATCCGGATCCGCTGCCACTGGTCCCGGCCGTGGTGCACGGTCAGGTTGCCCTCGCTGCGCGATTCGGTCCACTTGACCGGCCGGCCGACCTTGCGGGAGATGAGCAGGGCCAGCACTTCCTCGGCGGTCACCTGCAGCTTCGAGCCGAAGCCGCCGCCCACGTCCGGCGCGATGACCCGGATATTGTGCTCCGGGATGCCGGTGACCAGGGCCAGCATCACGCGCAGCACGTGCGGGATCTGGGTCGCCGACCACAGCGTGAACTCGTCGCCCTCGTTCCAGCCCACCACCGCGCGCGGTTCCATGGCGCTGGGGATCAGCCGCTGCTGGCGGTAGTTCCGCTCCAGGACCACCGGGGCGTCACGGAACGCCGCGTCGATGTCACCATTGCCGAACACCCACTCGAAGCTCTTGTTCCCGGCCTCGTGGACCTTGGGGGAGGACTCGTCCAGCGCGGTGCGGATGTCCAGCACCGGCGGCAGCGGCTCGTAGTCCACGTCCACCGCCTCGAGCGCGTCCGCGGCCTCGTAGCGGTTCCGGGCCACCACGCAGGCCACGGCCTCGCCCACGTAGCGGACCTCGTCGGTGGCCATCGGCGGGTGCGCGGGGATGACGATGTCCGGGGTGACCGGCCAGGCGCAGGGCAGGCTGCCCTGCTCGTCCGCGAAGTCGGCGCCGGAGAAGGCGGCGATGACGCCCGGGAACTGCAGCGCCCGGCTCACGTCCACCCGGGTGATCCGGGCGTGCGCGAACGGGCTGCGCACATAACAGACGTGCAGCATCCCCGGCAGGACGATGTTGTCGGTCCAGTTGGTCTTGCCGGTGACCAGGCGGGCGTCCTCCTTGCGCGGCCGGGCCCGGCCGAGCTCGGGCACCGGCTGGGCCTGCGTCTCGGCGGTCATGCCGACGTCACCCCCGTCCCGGCCGCGCGGCGTACCGCGCGGACGATGTTTTCATATCCGGTGCACCGGCAGAGGTTGCCCTCCAGGCCCTCGCGGATCTCCTGGTCGCTGGGGTCCGGGTTTTCGCGCAGCAGGTCGGCGGCCGCCATGATCATTCCGGGCGTGCAGTACCCGCACTGCAGGGCGTGCTCGCTGTGGAAGGCCTTCTGCAGCGGATGCCACTCGCCGTTCGCCAGGCCCTCGATCGTGGTGACCTCACAGCCATCTGCCTGGACCGCCAGGACGGAACAGCTCTTGACCGAGACCCCATCGAGGTGGACGGTACATGCGCCGCAGTTAGAGGTGTCGCACCCGATGGGCGTGCCGGTCTTGCCGGCCCGCTCCCGCAAGTAGTGCACCAGCAGCAGGCGGGGTTCGACATCGTCCTCGTAGCGGACGCCATCGACCTTGACGTTAATCCGTGTCATCCGAGCTCCTCCTCAGGAGACGGCTGTGGCTCCTGATGACAACCTAGGCCGGATGGACCCGGCCGCACCAGACCCTTCCTGCCCAACCTGGGTATCACGAACCTTTCCGGCCCGACCTGGGGTATCAGGGACGTTTCCTGCCCGGCCTGGGTATTACGGGGCGAGGCGGGTCAGCGGTTGCGCCTGGGACGCGGGATGCGGGCAGCGCCGCCCAGTGGCCGGACGTGTAGATCGTGCCCTGCGGCCCCAGGGACGGCAGTCAGCCCGCGTGCGGGGCCTGACCGGCCGGGAGGCGCCGCCGCCGGCCGCCGTGACCAGCGCACCGGCCAGCGCGGGCTCCGCCGGCCGCCGTGACCAGCGCACCGGCCAGCGCGGCTCCGCCGGGGCGCGGCAACGAGCCGGCCATGCCGGGCTGCCAGCTTCTCCTGCCCGGATCGTGGAGTAAGGGAAATGCCGCATTCGCGGGTTGCGGGTTACTGGCGTGAGTGCGCGAATTAACCCGGTATAAGGGATCAGATGGCGGAAAATCCCGTGATTTGATCAGGGTCAGAGCACAAAAGGGGCGACTGCCTTAAACTAAGTTGCAAAAATACCGGATTATGCCTTCGGCCTGGTTAAAACACTTCTAAAGGGCCGGTTTCTGTGGCGCGCCGGGTCAGCATATGAGTAGGATATGGGCCCTGATGGTCAGGGGAGACCAGGTAGGTCGCAGTACGAGGCCGCCCTGGCGGCCAGTCCTGTTTCTCGGTGACTGGCCTGGTGCTGGCGGCGGAAATCGTTCGGCGGCCCGCCGCCCCCAGCGGCAATGGCATGCGCCATATGCGCTCAAATGGCAACGTGATGGGAGTCGGAATGCGCGTTCTGGTTCTGGGTGGCGATGGTTTTTGTGGCTGGCCGACGTCGCTGTATTTGTCGGATCGTGGTCATGATGTGACGGTCATCGATAATCTGAGCCGCCGGAAGATCGATATTGACCTGGAGGTGGAGTCGCTGACGCCGATCCGGCCGGTCGGTGAGCGGATCCGGGTGTGGGACGAGGTGTCGGGGCGGGGGATCGGGTTCATCAGCCTGGATCTGGCGGCGGAGTACGACCGGCTGGTGGCGGTGCTGCTGCGGGTGCGGCCGGACGCGATCGTGCATTTCGCGGAGCAGCGGGCGGCGCCGTATTCGATGCGGACTACCGCGACGAAGCGGTACACGGTGGATAACAATGTGCGGGCTACCCATAATCTGCTGGCGGCGCTGGTGGAGACGGGGATTGATGCGGCGCTGGCGCACCTGGGCACGATGGGGGTGTACGGGTATGGCTGGTCGGGCAGCGCGCCGATCCCGGAGGGGTACCTGACGGTGAAGGTGCCGACGCCGGATGGGGAGCTGGAGCGGGAGATCCTGCATCCGGCGAATCCGGGGTCGGTGTATCACATGACCAAGACGCTGGATCAGCTGATGTTCGCGTTTTACGCCAAGAACGACGGGCTGCGGATCACTGACCTGCATCAGGGCATCGTGTGGGGGACCCAGACCGACCAGACCAGCCGGGATGAGCGGCTGATCAACCGGTTCGACTACGACGGTGATTACGGCACGGTGCTGAACCGGTTCTTGATGCAGGCCGCGATCGGGCATCCGCTGACGGTGCACGGCACCGGGGGGCAGACCCGGGCGTTCATCCATATCCGGGACACGGTGCGGTGCATCGAGCTGGCGATCACCAACCCGCCCGAGGCCGGGGACCGGCCGCGGGTGCTGAACCAGATCACCGAGACCCACCGGGTGCTGGACCTGGCCAAGATGGTCGGTGACGTGATGGGCACCGAGATCGCCTACCTGCCCAACCCCCGCCGTGAGGCGGAGGAAAACGACCTGACCGTCCGCAACGACCAGTTCCTCGCGCTGGGCCTGCAGCCCACCACGCTGTCGGAGGGCCTGCTCGGGGAGGGCACCGAGATCGCGAAACGGTACGCCTACCGCGCCGACCCCTCCAAGATCATCGCCCGGTCGGTATGGAAAGCCGGCATGGAAACCGCCGCCGACCTCATGACCAGCCCCCCCGCCCAGCAGTAAGCCAGAGCGCCCCGCCGGCCCGGGGCGGGCCGGCCCAGCCGGGCGGGCCGCTCACTTGGGCGGCGGTCCCCGGTCCGTCACGTGTGCGGCGGTCTCCCGGTCCGTCACAGGGCGGCGGTTCCCCGGTATGTCACAGGGCGGCGGTCTCCCGGTATGTCACAGGGCGGCCGCCGGCCTGCCGGGCCGTCAGCCCGTGATGGCGGCCGCGCTACCCGACCGAGGCGGCGGCTGCCCGCGTCCGGGACGTTCAGCCGGTGTCGAGGACCTGGTACATCTCGGCCAGGCGGCCGGGCGGGAACCCGGCCCGCTCCGCCGTGCGGCTCATCCAGCCGCGGAGGAACTCCGCCAGGTCATCCAGGTGCCCGGTCTGGCTTTCGTGAGCGCGCAGCGCCGCAACCTTCTGGTCGAACTTGGCCGTCACGTCCACGTAGTGATCGGCGGCGGGCGCGCTGGAGACCCAGACCTCGCGAACCGTCCAGGCGGCCAGTCCCTCGTCCGCGAAAAGTTCGGGAAAAGCAAAGGGGTTCCTGGCGTCCGGATAGACGGCATCCAGGGCCGCGGATCCCACCGCGCGGTGGTCGGGATGGCTGCCCACGATCCGCTGGTAGTTGCGCTCCGGGGACGGGCAGACCACCCGGTCCGGGCGGACCTGCCGGATAACCCGGGCCAGGTCCTTGCGCAGTCCCAGGGTCGGCTCCAGCCTCCCGTCTGGGTAGCCGAGGAACCTCAGATCGTGCACGCCCACGGCCGCGGCCGCGGCCGTCTGTTCCTTGCGGCGCAGCGGGGCCATCTCCGCCCGCGGGACGGCCTCGTCGAAGCCGCCTGCGTCACCGTCGGTGACCAGGCAGTAGGTGACCTCGATCCCGGCGTCGGTCCAGAGGGCGATGGTGCCCGCGGAGGTGAAGTCGATGTCGTCCGGATGGGCGGCCATCACGAGGATCCGCTGGATCTCGGAGTCACTGAGCATGAGCCTGATCCTACGGACGCCCGCGTCCCGCTGGTCCCGGGCAGGCGGCCCGGCGAAAGGACCGTGGGGTGCCACGGCCCGGGGCGCGGCCAGGAGGCGGCCTCCGGGCCTCAGCCGGGCTGAGGCCCCCCGGGCTGTGGGAGGGGCCCAGGGGCCTCAGCCTCAGGCCACCGTCAGTCCAGGGACGACATGACGTGCTTGATCCGGGTGTAGTCCTCGAACCCGTACATGGACAGGTCCTTGCCGTAGCCCGAGTGCTTGAAGCCGCCGTGCGGCATCTCGGCGACCAGCGGGATATGCGTGTTGATCCACACGCAGCCGAAGTCCAGCCCGCGGGCCATCCGCATGGCCCGGCCGTGATCGGTGGTCCACACCGACGACGCCAGGCCGTACTCGGTCCCGTTCGCCCAGGCCAGCGCCTCCTCCTCGGCGCTGAATTCCTGGACCGTGATGACCGGGCCGAACACCTCCTGCTGGATGATCTCGTCCTCCTGGCGCAGCCCGGTGACCACGCTGGGCTCGAAGAAGAAGCCGCGGCCGCCGATCCGGTTCCCCCCGGTGCGCACTTCCGCGTGGCCCGGCAGCCGGTCGATGAACCCGCTGACCCGGGCCAGCTGGTTCTCGTTGTTCAGCGGCCCGAAGTCGGCGTCAGGCACGTCGGGACCGGCCACGGTCTGCTCCCGGGCCTTCTCGACCAGGGCATCGGCCAGGTCCGCGGCGATACGCGGGCCGGCCAGCACCCTCGTCGCGGCCGTGCAGTCCTGGCCGGCGTTGAAGTACCCGGCGATCGCGATGCCCTCGGCGGTCTTGACCGGGTCAGCGTCGTCGAAGACGATCACGGGTGCCTTGCCGCCCAGCTCGAGGTGGACCTTCTTGAGGTCGGCCGCGGCGGCGGTGGCCACCTCGCGGCCCGCCCGGACGCTCCCGGTGATCGAGACCATCTGCGGCACCGGGTTGGTGACCAGCGCCCGGCCGGTGTCCCGGTCGCCGCAGACCACGTTGAACACGCCCGGTGGCAGGAACTCGCCCATCAGCTCGGCCAGCAGCAGCGTCGATACGGGCGTGGTGTCGGACGGCTTGAGGACCATGGTGTTACCGGCGGCCAGGGCCGGGCCGAACTTCCACACCGCCATCATCATCGGGTAGTTCCACGGCGTTACCGCGGCGCACACGCCGATCGGCTCACGCCGGATGAACGAGGTGAACCCGGACATGTACTCACCCGCCGAACGGCCCTCCAGCATCCGCGCGGCACCCGCGAAGAACCGGATCTGGTCCACCATCGGCGGGATCTCTTCGGACAGGGTCAGCGCGATCGGCTTGCCGGTGTTCTGCGACTCAGCCTTCACCAGCTCGTCAGCGTGGGACTCGATAGCGTCCGCGATGCGGAGCAGGGCGAGGCTCCGTTCCGCCGGGGTGGAGTCGCGCCAGCCCGGGAACGCCTCGGCCGCCGAGGCGAAGGCCGCCGCCACCTCGGTCTCGCTCGACACCGGAGCGCTGGCGAAGACCTCGCCGGTACTCGGGTCGATCAGCTCGGACCGGCGGTCGAACGCGGTGTCCGTCCACTGACCGCCGATGAAGTTGCGCAATTCTTCCACCACGGGCCTCCGTTCGGTGTTCCAGGGATTGGGCTCTGGGTGCTCAGGGCTGGGGGGTGTTCAGGGTCTGGGCTGGCCGCTGTGGGTGGGCCTGCTCAGCCCTTGGGGCTGGTCAGGGCCGGGGCTGGTCAGGGCCGGGGCTGGTCAGGGCCGGGGCTGGTCAGGGCCGGGGCTGGTCAGGGCCGGGGTGCCGGGGCCCGCTCCTCGCAGGCCCAGGGTGAACCGTAATCGTTCAGCAGGTCCAGGAACGGAACGGGCGGCAGGGCCTCCGGGCCGAGCACGCCCGAGCCGGACCATGCTCCCGAGTCCATCAGCTCGAGCGCCACCACCGGGTTGACGGCGGTCTGCCAGACCACCGCCTGGGAGCCGTACTCCGCCATGGACCAGGCGTTGTCCACCACGTGGTGCAGGTAGACCTCGCGGGGCGCGCCGTCCTTGCCCGTCCCGGTCACCCAGGTACCGGCGCAGGTCACGCCCGTCATCTTGTCGCCGAGCGAGGCCGGGTCGGGCAGACAGGCGGCGACCACGTCACGAGGGGATACGCTGGCGGCGCCTACCGTCACCGGGTCGGTGCGGTCCAGGCCCAGCTTGTGCAGGGTCTCCAGGACGCCGATGAACTCGGCGCCCAGGCCGTACTTGAACGTCACCCGCTGAGCTTCCACCCAGCGCGGCATCAGCAGCACTTCCTCGTGCTCCACGTTGACGCACTCGACCGGGCCGATGCCGGCCGGGAACGTGAACACCTCGGGCTCGCTGAACGGCGGGGTAGTGAACCAGCCCCGGTCCTTTTCCCAGACAACTGGCGGGTTGAGGCATTCCTCGATCGTGGTCCAGATGGAGAAGGTCGGGGCGAAGTCGTAGCCGGCCACCTCCAGGTTGGCACCGTCACGCACGCCCAGCTCGTCGATGTCGCCGAACAGCTCATCGGCCGCGTACCGGGCGAACACGTCGGACAGGCCCGGCTCCACGCCCATGCCTGCCAGCGCCAGCCGGCCTGACTGCTCCCAGTCGCCCGCCAGGGCGAACTGGTCGTCACCGAGCTTCACGCCGGTCCGGCTGTACGGCGCGTCCGGATCCGGGTGAGACAGCGACATGGCCATGTCCATGTAGTGCACCCGGGCCTGCAGCGCGGCGGTGAACAGCGGCATCACGAACCGCGGGTCCGTGGCGTTCATCAGCACATCGCAGGAGTGCTCGGCCAGCAGGGCCGCGGTCGCGGCCTCGTCCCGTGCGTCCAGCCGGACGGCCTGGTAGCTGTCCTTGGCGGCCGCGGCATGCTGGGCGCGAGCCAGGTCGTAGTCTGCGACGACCAGATCGGCAAAGGCACGGCGGGCGGCAATCCGGGCGAAGGCCGTACCGACTCCGCCAGCCCCGACGAGAAGGATGCGCATACGTCTGATCCTAGCCATGTACTGGCCGGGATAACACGGGACCAGTCGTGATACGTGCGCGCTACGACGGAAATCGTTGCCGAGACGGCCCATACGTGCTAGAACCGTGGCAGTTGGGTACAGGTCTATAGTTAACGCTACTCAGCGCCACGGCGGTCCGGATCGGCTCACCAGGGAAGACTCCGTCCTGGGGCAGGCCGACGGGCCGCGTCCGAATTCTCAACCCGGCCTGCTCGGGTTCTTTGCCAGGAGGGGGGAGCCATGGCGACCGCTACGCCGGAGGCTCAGCCAGTCGAGGAATCCAGGGACAAGGGGCTGAAGACCGGCGCCCTCGGCCTGGTATCCAGTGTCGTGATGGGAGTCGCCTCGACGGCCCCTGCCTACAGTCTCGCCGCGACCCTCTTCTTCGTGGTCGCCCTGGTCGGCCTGAAGTCACCGGCGGTCGCCGTGCTGGCGTTCGTGCCGATGCTGCTCTGCTCGATCGGCTACAGCGAGATGAACAAGGCCGACCCGGACTGCGGCACCACGTTCACGTGGGCTACCCGGGCCTTCGGCCCGAAGACCGGCTGGGCCGGCGGCTGGGCCATCGTCGCCGCGGACATCCTGGTCATGGCCAGCCTGGCTCAGGTGGCCGGACAGTACGTGTTCTTCCTGTTCCAGGGCTCGAACAGCTCGATCGGCGCGAACGCGTCCGGGGGCTGGGTGCTGCTGGTGGGCATCGTGTGGATCATCCTGATGACCTACATCTGCTACCGCGGCATCGAGGTCTCGGCCAACTTCCAGAAGATCCTGCTATCCATCGAAGTCGTCATGCTCCTGGTCATGTCGGTGACCGCGCTGGTCAAGGTGGGCGTCAGCCACCCGGCCGGGTCCGTCACCCCGAGCTTCGGCTGGTTGCTGCCCACCCACCTCACGCTGTCCGCGTTCATCGGCGGGCTCATCCTCATGCTCTTCATCTACTGGGGCTGGGACACCGCCGTGTCGGTCAATGAGGAAACCAAGGACAAGGCCAAGACGCCCGGCCGGGCGGCGATCATCTCCACCGTGCTCCTGCTGATCACCTACGCGATCGTCATCTTCTCAATGCAGGCGTTCGCCGGGATCGGCAGTAAGGGAGTCGGCCTGACGAACCCCGCGCACCAGTTCGACGTGCTGTCGGTGACCGGCAGTGCCATCTTCGGCTCCTCTGGGTTCGGCACGTTCCTGTCCCGGCTGCTGATCCTGATGGTGCTCAGCTCGGCCGCCGCCTCGACCCAGACCACGATCCTGCCCACGGCCCGTACCACCCTGTCGATGGCCGCCTACAAGGCCATCCCGGCGTCATTCGCCAGGATCCACCCCAAGAACCTGACGCCCACCGTCTCCACGATCGTGATGGGCATCATCTCGATCGCCCTGTACATCCCGCTGAACTACATCGCCGGCGGTAACCCGATCGGTGATGCGGTCACCGCCATCGGGCTGTATATCGCCTTCTACTATGGGCTGACCGCCTTCTCTTGCGTCTGGTACTACCGGGCCACCCTGACCAGCAGCGCCCGCAACCTCTGGATGCGCGGCATCCTGCCCGGCCTCGGCGGCCTGATCATGTACGCGGCGGGCATCTACGCCCTGCAGAGCGACTGGACGGCGACCAGCGGCTACACGTTCTGGACGGTCCCCGGGCTGCACTGGGAGATAGGCGGCATCTTCATCATCGCCTTCCTGGCCGCGCTGGCGGGCCTGATCGGGTTCGTCTACATGCGGCTCAGCGCGCCCGCCTTCTTCCGGAAGGAGACCCTGACCAGGGGCACGCCGACGCTGGTCCCTGACCCCGAGGTGTAGCCGGTCCGGGCCTCCCACCCGGCGTGGTCCGGGTGGCATTGGACCCGTCCCAGGGCGGGATGTCGGTGCAAGAGCCTAGGCTTGACTAGTGACCGCCACCACAGCCGCTGACTCCCTCCTGGAGGGCCTGAACCCGCAGCAGCGGGAGGCCGTCGTGCACCAGGGCTCGCCGCTGCTCATCGTGGCGGGCGCCGGGTCGGGCAAGACCAGGGTGCTGACCCGCAGGATCGCCTACCTGCTGGCCGCGCGCGAGGTGAGCCCCAGCGAGATCCTGGCCATCACGTTCACCAACAAGGCGGCGGGCGAGATGGCGGCGCGGGTGGCCGGGCTCACCGGGCTGCGCTCGCGGGCCATGTGGGTGATGACGTTCCACTCCGCCTGCGTGCGGATCCTGCGCCGGGAGGCGCCGCGGTTCGGTTACCCCTCGTCCTTCTCGATCTACGACCAGGCGGACTCGCAGCGCCTCATGGCCCTGGTCTGCCGCGAGCTGGACCTGGACCCCAAGCACCATCCGCCGAAGGCGATGCTGGCCCAGGTGTCCAACCTCAAGAACGAGCTGGTGGATTATGAGACGTTCCTGGCGCGGGCGGACAATTACCGGGACAAGGCGCTGGCCCAGGCCTACGCGGAGTACCAGCGCCGCCTGGTAGCCGCGGGGGCGATGGACTTCGATGACCTGATCATGGTCACCGTCAACCTGCTGCAGGCGTTCCCGGAGGTCGCCGAGACCTACCGGCGCCGGTTCCGGCACATCTTGGTGGACGAGTACCAGGACACCAATCATGCCCAGTACATGCTGGTCAGGGAGCTGGTCTCGCACCCGGCCTGGCAGTCAGACGACGAGGACGCCGGCCCGCTGCCGCCCGCCGAGCTGGTCGTGGTCGGCGACGCGGACCAGTCCATCTACGCGTTCCGCGGTGCCACCATCCGCAACATCGAGGAATTCACCCGGGACTTCACCGATGCGAGCGTGATCATGCTGGAGCAGAACTACCGCTCCACGCAGAACATCCTGGCCGCGGCCAACGCAGTGGTATCCCGCAATTCCGGCCGGCTGCCCAAGAACCTCTGGTCCGACGCGGGGGACGGGCCGCCGATCGTCGGGTACGTGGCCGACAGCGAGCACGATGAGGCCGCCTTCGTGGCCGAGGAGGTGGACCGGCTGGGGGACGAGGGTGAGGCCACCCCTGGTGACGTCGCCGTGTTCTACCGGACCAACGCGCAGTCCCGCGTGTTCGAGGAAGTGTTCATCCGGGCCGGCGTGCCGTACAAGGTGGTCGGCGGCGTCCGCTTCTACGAGCGCCGCGAGGTCCGTGACCTGCTGGCCTACCTGCGGCTGACCGCCAATCCCGGGGACGAGGTGTCGCTGCGGCGGATCCTCAACGTGCCCCGCCGCGGCATCGGGGAACGGGCCGAGGCGTGCGTGGCCGCGCTGGCCCAGCGTGACCGGATCACGTTTGCGCAGGCCCTGGCCCGGCCCGACGACGCACCCGGCCTGGCCGCCCGGTCGGCCAAGGCCATCGCTTCCTTCAACGAGCTGATGACCCGGCTGCGGGCCGAGTCGCAGGCCGGCCTGCCCGTGGCCGACCTGGCCGAGATGATCCTGGACCAGTCCGGCTACCTGGCCGAGCTGCAGAACTCCACCGACCTGCAGGACGCGAGCCGGATCGAGAACCTGAACGAGCTCGTGTCGGTGGCCCGGGAGTTCGACGCCCAGCGCCCGGACGGCACGCTCACCGACTTCCTGGAGCAGGTGTCCCTGGTGGCCGACGCCGACGAGATCCCCGACGGGGAACGCCACGGCGGCGTGGTCACGCTCATGACCCTGCACACCGCCAAGGGCCTGGAGTTTCCGGTGGTATTCCTGACCGGGATGGAGGAGCACGTCTTCCCGCACCAGCGCTCGATGACCGACGACAAGGAACTCGAGGAAGAGCGGCGCCTGGCCTATGTGGGCATTACCCGGGCGCAACGCCGGCTCTACCTCACCCGGGCAGTGGCCCGCACCTGGTGGGGCCGGCCTGAGTATCACAAGCAGTCGAGGTTCCTGGACGAGATCCCCGGCCACCTGATCGAGTGGCGCCGGGACGAGCGTGCCGTGGCCGCGCCCTCCGCGGAGCGGCTGGCCCAGCGCCCCGGCGTGCGCACCCCGGCAACCGGCGGGTACCGTCGCTCAGCCCAGGTGACAAGGTGACCCACGACGCGTACGGGCTCGGCACCGTCCTGTCCGTCGAGGGCCGGGGTGACGATCCCGAAGCCAAGATCGACTTCGGTGGCGAGTACGGGATCAAGCACCTGGTGCTGCGCTACGCGCCTATCGAGAAGCTGTAGCCCCGGGCGCGGGCGCGTGCCCCGGGATGTGACGTATGCCGCCCGGCGGGCCGTGCAGGTAACACGCGGGTTACCCTGCAAGGACAGGACAGTCGCGGACGGCCAGGAGGCAGGTCATGGGAACGATCCGGGTCGTCATTGCCAAGCCCGGGCTGGACGGTCACGACCGGGGGGCCAAGGTAGTGGCCAGGGCGCTGCGCGATGCGGGCGTGGAGGTCATCTACACCGGGCTGCACCAGACCCCCGAGCAGATCGTCGCTACTGCCATCCAGGAAGACGCCGACGCCATCGGGCTGTCCATCCTGTCCGGGGCGCACATGACCCAGTTCACCCGCGTCCTGGAGTTGCTGGCCGAGCGCGGGGCCAGCGACATCGTGGTGTTCGGCGGCGGCATCGTTCCCGCGGCGGACATCACCGAGCTGGAGAGGCTGGGCGTGGCGAAGATTTTCACCCCCGGCGCCTCCACCTACGAGATCGTGGAGTGGGTGGAGTCCCATCTCGGCGGCGAGGCCGGCCGCGGGGGTTACCGCGTAGCAGGGCAGCTGATCGTCCGCCATGCTGGCTGCCGGCTGTCCGCCGTCCGGCGTCCGCCGTCCGGGGGCGCGCTGCCGTCCGCCCTTCCTGCTGGGCGTCCGGCGTCCGCGCTGGCCGTCCGCCGTCCAGGCCGCAGGGTGGCCGTCCGCCTTCCGGCTAACCAGGAGCCGGGAGGGTCCGCACCGCCAGCCGGGGCCCGGCGCGTCCGGCCTCGAGAGCCGACCGTATTTCCGCGGCGACCACGGCGGCTTCCGTGCGGATCCGCTGGGGCGTGACGGGCATGACGTTGATCCCCAGGGCGCCATGCCGGGTGCTGCGGCGGAGCGTGCGCTCGCTAGTCTTCCGGGGAGAGGTGCCACTGCCCGGGAATCCACTTCCACGACCACCCCGGCATCCGGCCACCACGCGTCGGCCATGGCCACGAAGTCCCGTCCGGAGTACAGCCGGGCATTGAAGAGGGGTGGCGGGAGCCCGTGCGCCCGGATCAGGTCGCGCAGATCTCCCTCGGCCACGGACCGGATGCCGTCCGCCACCTCGGCGAGCACCCGGCGCAGCCACGCCGACTGGCGCACCGGCGCATGCACGAGCTCCTCGACGAGCTGGTCTAACCGGCACCGGCGCCGCTGCACCGCGTCCGCGGCGACGGCCCGTACCTCCCGGAACGACCCCAGCTCCCGCGCCGCGTCCGCCACCGCCCGTGCCGCCTCCGCGAACCGCAGCGCCCCGTCGGTGTACACGAACTCCGGCATCCGCGTAGTCGGCCAGATTCGGACGAAGCCCTGGCTTCGCCGGGCGGTCCGGGCCGGCACCAGCACGGTGACCATGCTGCCTTCCCGCACGCGGACGCCATGGTGCGCCAGTGCGGCTGTGCCGGTTAAGACGCTGCCAGTTCCGGCGCACTGCAGCGCGGCGATCTCGATTTGCCTTCGGGTCGGGGTGCCGGTCACCGTCAGGTAGACCCCGGGCAGCAGACGCTGCCACGGGCCAACGGGGCGGATCCGGTGCCGGAGCTGGTCGGGAGTCATGCCGCAGGCCAGGGCCTGTTCCCGGGCGATGATGAGGTCCTGGTGGCGGAGGAGGCGATTCAGGGCTGCCTCGTCCAGCCCCGCTTCTTTCAATGGCCCAGACGGTGTCACGCTGAGAGCATGCCGCCACCGTCCGACATTTCTGGCCCTCTGAGCCCGCAGCGCCCCATTCCGCGGTTGATGATCATGGGCTTACTGGGCCCATGGCCCCAGTAAGCCCATGATCACAAACAGGGCCTGGGGTTATCGGGACTGGTGGGGTCAGTGGGGCGCGTGTCGTGGTAACCCCGGCCTCGGCCCACGGACCTGCCGGTCCGGGCCCGTTCATCCCTGGCCCAGCCGGGACGAGCAGCCGGCCGAGGGGTTGCGCGGGGTGAACGGGGGAGGGTGCTGCCCGCCCGGTAGGCTGCGTGCGGAATCCTGCTCACCCGAGGTCACCCCGAGGACGGACGCTAGTGGACCTGTTTGAGTATCAGGCGAAAGAACTGTTCGCCGAGTACGGGGTACCCGTACAGCGCGGCCGGGTCGCCTCCACCCCCGAAGAGGCGCGCGAGATCGCCGAGGGCTTCGCGGCCGAGGGTTCGTCCCTCGTCGTGGTGAAGGCCCAGGTGAAGAGCCGGCGGCCGGGGCAAGGCCGGCGGGGTCAAGCTCGCCAACGGCCCCGATGAGGCGGAGGCCAAGGCCCGCCAGATCCTCGGCATGGACATCAAGGGCCACACCGTGCACACGGTCCTGATCGCCGAGGCCGTGGACATCGCGCAGGAGTACTACCTGTCCTTCCTGCTGGACCGGGCGGCCCGGACCTTCGTGGCGATCTGCTCGGTGCAGGGCGGCATGGAGATCGAGGAGGTCGCGCACACCAGCCCCGAGGCGGTCGCGCGGATCCCGGTCAACCCGCTGAGCGGGGTGGACGCGGCCAAGGCCGCCGAGATCATCCAGGCGGGCGCGATCCCGGCTGAGGCCGCGCAGCAGGCGGCGCTGCTCGCCGAGCGGCTCTGGGCCGTGTTCGCGGACGAGGACTGCACCCTGGTCGAGGTCAACCCCATGGCCCTGACCGACCAGGGCGACGTGCTCGCCGTGGACGGGAAGGTCAGCCTGGACGACAACGCGTCCTTCCGCCAGGACCACGCGAAGTTCGAGGATCCCGGCGCGGCGGACCCGATCGAGGCGCGGGCCAAGGCCAAGCATCTCAACTACGTCAAGCTCGACGGCCAGGTGGGCATCATCGGGAACGGGGCCGGGCTGGTCATGTCCACCCTGGACGTGGTGGCCCTGGCCGGGGAGCCGTTCGGCGGTATGAAGCCTGCGAACTTCCTGGACATCGGCGGCGGCGCGTCGGCCGAGGTGATGGCGGACGGGCTGGAGATCGTGCTGTCCGACGCCTCCGTCCGCAGCGTCCTGGTCAACGTGTTCGGCGGCATCACCTCGTGCGACGCGGTCGCCAACGGGATCGTGTCGGCGATCGGCATGCTGGCCGCCAAGGGCGAGGAGGTCCGGCACCCGATCGTGGTCCGGCTGGACGGCAACAACGCCGAGGAGGGCCGCCGGATCCTCGCTGACGCAGATTTGCCGGTGGTCGAGCAGGTCGCGACCATGGACGACGCAGCCCGGCGTGCCGCGGAACTGGCCGCTGCCGCCCCGACGGGAGCATGAGATGGCGATTTTCCTGACCGGCGGCAGCCGGGTCATGATCCAGGGCATCACGGGCTCGGAAGGCACCAAGCACGGCCGCCGGATGCTCGCCGCGGGCACCACGGTCGTCGGCGGCACCAACCCGCGCAAGGCCGGGCAGACCGTGGACCTGGGCGGTACTGAAGTGCCGGTGTTCGGCACCGTCGCCGAGACCATGGCGGCGACGGGCGCGGACGTGTCGGTGGTCTTCGTCCCGCCGGCGGGCACCAAGGACGCGGTGATCGAGGCCGTGGACGCGGGGATCCCGCTGGTGATCGTGATCACCGAGGGCATCCCCGTCCACGACACTGCGATCTTCTGGGCCTACGCCTCCGCCAAGGGCAACCAGACGCGCATCGTGGGCCCGAACTGCCCCGGGGTCGCGTCGCCGGGCAAGTCCAACGCCGGGATCATCCCGGCCGACATCACCACCGAGGGCCGGATCGGGCTGGTCTCCAAGTCCGGCACGCTGACCTACCAGATGATGTACGAACTGCGGGACATCGGCTTCTCCACCGCAGTCGGGATCGGCGGCGACCCGGTCATCGGCACCACGCACATCGATTGCCTCGCCGCGTTCGAGGATGACCCCGAGACCGACGCGATCGTGATGATCGGCGAGATCGGCGGCGACGCCGAGGAACGGGCCGCAGCTTACGTCGAGGCGAACGTGACCAAGCCAGTGGTGGCGTACGTGGCAGGCTTCACCGCCCCCGAGGGCAAGACCATGGGCCACGCCGGCGCCATCATCTCCGGTTCCGCGGGCACCGCGCAGGCCAAGAAGGAAGCCCTGGAGAAGGTCGGGGTGCGCGTCGGCCGGACACCGAGCGAGACCGCCCGCCTCGTCCGCGAGGTAATGCGGGCCACCTGACGCCCGGGCCCCGGGTCCGGTCGGGCCGGCGGCCATATGCCCCGGACCCAGCCCGGCGGCCCATATGCCCCGGTCCGCGCGCGGCGCGCCTCCACCATCCCTGGCCCGTCGAGGCCAGGATTGGTAATCATGACCGCTTCTGCCCTGCCCGCCGAGCGCGCTGGCGGCACCGACGGGGCAGGGGGGCCGCCGCCGCGGCCGAGCCGCCCGCTGGTGATCACGGGCGCCATCGCGGCGTGCGCGGCGGCGGGCAGCGGGCTGGTCTTCATCACCCTGCTGGTCCTCGCCGGCTGGATTGCCGCGCCGCACGCCGGGGTGGGACTGACGGGCGTACTGCGCACCGCCGCGGACCTGTGGCTGGTGGGTCACCACGTCGGGTTCGCCCTGCACGGAACCGGGCGGATTGGGATGCTGCCGCTGGGCCTGGTACTGATCCCCGGCGCGCTGCTGTGGGCCGCAGGCCGCTGGGTGGTCCGGCAGGGCCAGGTGGCCCAGCTCGCGGACGTCGGCTATGCGGCCCTGGCCCTGGCCGTGCCGTATGCGCTGGTGGCGGGGGCGCTGGCGCTGGCCGGGCAGTCCGCGCTGGCCACACCGTCGCTGCCGCAGGCGGTCCTGTCCGGTTTCCTGATCGCCCTGGTCGCCGGGGGGCTCGGCGGGGCCAGGGCGCTGGCCCCCTGGGGTCGGCTGATCCACCTGCTGCCCCCGCGTTCCCGGGCTGTGTTCCTCGGCTCGGTCGGCGCGCTGACCGTGCTGACGGGGGCCGGAGCGATCCTGGCCGGTGCCTCCCTTGCCGCCCGCATGGGCGGATTCCGGTCGATCGACGCGGCGCTCGCGCCCGGCCTGGTTGGCGGGGGCCTCCTGCTGCTGGCCCAGATCGCCTATGTGCCGAACGCCATCGTGTGGTCGATCTGCTACACACTGGGCCCGGGCTTCGCATTCGGCACCGGCACCGTGGTCGCGCCCACCGGGTCCGCGCTGGGGCCACTGCCCATGCTGCCGATGCTCGCGGCGCTGCCCGCCGGGGCGCATTCGTCCATGCCCGGCTGGGCATCCATGCTGATGCTGAGCGTGCCCTACCTGGCCGGCGCGTTCGGCGGCCTGCTGACCGCCCGGGCAGCGCCCACCCCGGCCGTCGAGCTAGCGCCGCTGTGGGGCTTCGCCTGCGGAGTGGCCACCGGGATCGCCCTGGGCCTGCTGGCGGCGTTCGCGGGCGGCCCGCTCGGCAGCGGGCGGCTGACCGCGGTCGGGCCGTCAGGGTGGCAGGCCGCTGTGGTGTCCGTACTCGAGGTGGGCGTGGCCGCCGCCGTCACCGCCGGCCTGGTGAACTGGGTCCGGATGCGCCGCCTGATTGCCGCGGGGGTGGTGTTCCCGGGGGCCGGCTCCGCGGGAATGACCCGCAGGACCCTGGCTCCCGGCGTGCGGGACCCGGGCCCGGGGACCCAGAGGTGGGCGGGCACCACTCTACGTGGACCCCTGGGGTGACGCGGAGGACGCCGCGGACGGCAGGCCCGATCCGCCTGGTCCGGCATCCCTGCCTTAACGCAGGGCTAGCGCGCGAAAACCCAGGGCTGGCGCGCGAATCCCGGGGTCAGCGCGCGAAACCGGGGCTAGTGCGCGGCCTTCTCGATGGCCCGGGTGAACTGGGTCCGGCACGTCTGCTGCGCGGCGACGGTGTTCGCCCCGCTGAGGCACCGGGTGAACGTGGACGCCTGCCTGCCGAACAGCGCGAACCCGGCCAGCAGGATGCCGCTGACCAGCACCCCGATCCCGCCGATCGCGATGGCCACGACCGAGCCCCGCGGGCCCGCGGTCCCGCCGCGCCGGGCCCGCCGGATCGCGGTGGCCGCCAGCCAGACGGCCATGGCCCCCGCCACCAGGGCGAACGCCACGATGTAGACGCCCCGCTGGAAATTGCTCAGGCCCAGCACGCCGAACAAGCTGAGCAGCGCGAGGAAGAGCGCCGCGACCGAGCGCTGCTGATGCACCGGGTCGGCGCGCCTGGCCTTGGCCCGGGGGAGCGACGGCCCCGGGGTGCCCGGCCCCGGGGTGCCCGGCCCCGGGGTGCCCGGCCCCGGGGTGCCCGGGCCCCGGGGTGCCCGGCCCCGGGGCCGGTGCGGCCTGATGCGGCGGGGTCTGCTCCGGGCGGCGGCCCGGACCCGCGCCCGCGGCCGTGGTATCCGGCGGGGCGGACTGGGCAGGCTGGGGCTCGGAGGGCGGCGGCTGGACTACTGGGGGCATCGGCGGGTGCTCCAGGGGGCGGGTGCCGGAGGGCCGGATACGGACGCAGCCTCCTATTTTGCCCTGTCCCGGCCGGTGGGCAATCCCATTGCCCGAGTGCGGTTATCGTGGCCGCATGCGCTCACGCCTGGTGGTTCTGGTCTCGGGCGCGGGAACGAACCTGCAGGCCTTGCTGGAAGCATGCGCGGATCCGGCCTACGGTGCGGACGTGGTGGCGGTCGGCGCCGACCGGACCGGGATCGAGGCGCTGGACCGCGCGGAGCGGGCAGGTGTCCCCACATTCACGCACCGCGTCAAGGACTACCCGGGCCGGGAGGAGTGGGATGAGGCACTCACCGCGTCCTGCCTGGCGGCCCGTCCTGACCTGGTCATCCTGGCCGGCTTCATGAAGCTGGTCGGGCCGCCTTTCCTGGACGCGTTCGGCGGCCGCCTGATCAACACTCACCCGGCCCTGCTGCCCGCCTTCCCGGGCATGCACGGCGTGCGTGACGCCGTCGAGCACGGGGTGAAACTGACCGGCTGCACCGTGTTCCTGGTGGATGCGGGCACCGATACGGGCCCGGTGATCGCCCAGGCGGCGGTCCCGGTGCTGGATGACGACGACGAGACGACCCTGCACGAGCGGGTCAAGGTGGCTGAGCGGGCCCTGCTCGTGGAGACTGTGGGCCGGATGGTCCGCGACGGGTGGGCCGTGGACGGCAGGAAGGTAAGGATCGGCCGGTGACGACGGTAGCGATCAGGCGGGCGCTGATCAGCGTGTACGACAAGACGGGGCTCGATGAGCTGGCCCGTTCCCTGCACGCCGCAGGGGTGGAGATCGTCAGTACCGGCAGCACCGCGGCCACCATCGCCGCCGTGGGCGTCCCGGTGACCCGGGTGGAGGACATCACCGGGTTCCCCGAGGCCCTTGACGGGCGGGTGAAGACGCTGCATCCCGCCGTGCACGCCGGGCTGCTTGCCGACCTGGGCAAGCCAGCCCACCAGGCCCGGCTGGACGAGCTGGGCATCGCGCCGTTCCAGCTGCTGGTGTCCAACCTGTACCCGTTCGAGGCGGCTGTGAGCAGCGGCGCGCCTGCGGCCGAGTGCGTTGAGCAGATCGACATCGGCGGCCCGGCCATGGTCCGCGCGGCCGCCAAGAACCATGAGCACGTCGCGGTCATCACGGACCCGTCCCGGTACGGGGACGTCGAGGCGGCGGTGGCCGGCGGCGGGTTCACGCTGGAGCAGCGACGGCGGCTAGCGGCCCGCGCCTACGCTCATACCGCCGCGTATGACAGCGCCGTCGCCTCCTGGTTCGCCTCTGCCTACGCGCCGGACGAGATCGCCGTGGAAACCGGCTGGCCGGATGTGACCGCGGCGCTCTGGACCCGGCGCGAGGTGCTCCGCTACGGGGAGAACCCGCACCAGCGGGCCGCGCTCTACATCCGCGGCTCCGAGTCCCCCGGCACCGAGTCCGCAGGCACCCCGGCCCCGGGCAGCACCCCCCAGGGTGGGCCTGGCCAGGGCATCGCCGGGGCGACCCAGCTGCACGGCAAGGCCATGTCGTACAACAACTACGTCGACGCCGCTGCCGCCTGGCGGGCCGCGTTCGATTTCGTCCAGCCGTGCGTGGCGATCATCAAGCACTCCAATCCGTGCGGCATCGCCCTCGGCACCGACCTGGCCGAGGCGCACCGGAAGGCGAACGCCTGCGACCCGGAGTCCGCCTTCGGCGGCGTCATCGCCGCCAACGGGGTGGTGACCGCGGAGATGGCGGCCCAGGTCAAGGACATATTCACCGAGATCGTCATCGCGCCGGGCTTCGAGGATGCCGCGCTGGACATCCTGTCGGGCAGCAAGAACCTGCGCCTGCTGGCCTGCCCGCCGCCCGCCCGTGGCCTTCACCTGCCGGAATGGCGGCAGATCGACGGCGGCCTGCTGCTGCAGACCCCGGACGAGATCGACGCGCCGGGGGACGATCCGGCCAGCTGGGAGCTCAAGACGGGGCAGCCCGCCTCGGCGGACATGCTCGCCGACCTGGCCTTCGCCTGGCGGGCCATCCGCAGCGTCAAGTCCAACGCAATCCTGCTGGCCTCCGGGCTGGCCACGGTGGGCGTGGGCATGGGCCAGGTCAACCGGGTGGACGCGGCCCGGCTGGCGGTGTCCCGGGCGGGCGAGCGCGCGGCCGGCTCGGTCGCGGCCAGCGATGCGTTCTTCCCGTTCCCGGACGGCCTGGAGGTGCTGACCAACGCCGGGATCCGGGCGGTCGTCCAGCCCGGCGGGTCCATTCGCGACCAGCTCAGCATCGAGGCGGCCGAGCAGGCGGGGGTCGCGATGTACGTGACCGGAGTCCGCCACTTCTTCCACTGACGCAGGCAGTTCCTACGAAGACAGGGGGACCCAACGGTGCCGGCGATCATCCTGGACGGGAAGGCGACCGCGGCCGCCATCAAGGCCGAGCTCGCCGGGCGGGTGGCCGTGCTGGCCGCCCGCGGCGTGCGGCCTGGCCTGGGCACTGTCCTGGTCGGGGACGATCCGGGCAGCCGGGCCTACGTCAACGGCAAGCACCGGGACTGCGCCGAGGTGGGCATCGCCAGCATCCGCCGGGACCTGCCCGCCGACGCCACCCAGGAGCAGATCGAGGCGGTGGTGGACGAGCTGAACGCCGATCCGGCCTGTACCGGGTACATCGTCCAGCTGCCGCTGCCGGCCGGGATCGACGCGAACCGGGTGCTGAGCCGGATCGACCCGGGCAAGGACGCGGACGGGCTGCACCCGCTGAACCTGGGCCGTCTCGTCCTCGGCGAGCCGGGCCCGCTTCCGTGTACGCCGCGGGGGATCGTGGAACTGCTCCGCCGCTACGACGTGCCGATCGCCGGGGCTGACGTCACCGTGATCGGGCGCGGGATCACGGTGGGCCGGGCGCTGGGGCTGCTGCTGACCCGGCGCACCGAGAACGCCACCGTGACCCTGTGTCACACCGGGACCAAGGACCTGGCCGGGCACACCCGCGACGCCGACATCGTGGTCGTTGCCGCGGGCCGGCCGGGCCTGCTGACCGCGGACATGGTCAGGCCGGGGGCCGCGGTACTGGACGTGGGGATCACCAGGACCGACGCGGGCCTGGTCGGCGACGTGGCTCCCGGGGTCCGGGAGGTGGCCGGGTATCTCGCCCCGATGCCTGGCGGGGTCGGCCCGATGACCAGGGCCATGCTCCTGGCTAACGTGGTCGAACACCGCGGAGGCAGGGTAAGCTACCGATAAGTAACATGTTCGCCGGCTCCCGGGGGACCCCGGGGAGCCGGTCACGAAACGGTATTTGGCACCCTTAAGGTGCGCCGCCGCGAACCGGGCCCAGCCTGGCCAGTCAGGCCAGTCCTGGATCGCGGCGAAGAGGCAAGGAGGTTGGCCGCCGGTCATGAACATCGTCGTTTGCGTTAAGCAGGTGCCGGACACGTGGGCGGAACGGACCCTGAGGCCCGAGGACTCGCGCCTGGACCGGGCGTCGGTCAACGGGGTCATCAACGAACTCGACGAGTACGCGATCGAGGAAGGGCTGCGCCTGGCCGAGGCGCACGGGGGCGAGGTCACCATCCTGACCATGGGCCCGGACAAGGCCAGTGAGTCGATCCGCAAGGCGCTTTCCATGGGCGCTGACAAGGCGGTGCATCTCATCGACGACGGCCTGGCGGGCTCGGATGCGCTCCAGACGTCGGCGGCGCTGGCTGCGGTCCTGGGCCGGATCGGGTTTGACCTGGTCATCCTGGGCGCGGAGTCCACCGATGCGCGGATGGGCGTGATGGCGTCCATGCTCGCCGAGCGGCTCGGCGTGCCGCAGGTCTCCCTGGCCAGCAAGGTCGAGGTGGACGGGACAACGCTGCGGATCCAGCGGCAGCGGGACTATGGCTACGACGAGGTCGAGTCGAGCCTGCCCGCCGTGATCAGCGTGGTGGAGAAGATCAACGAGCCGCGGTACCCCTCGTTCAAGGGCATCATGGCGGCCAAGAAGAAGCCGGTGGAGACGCTCACCCTGGCTGACATCGGGATCGACGCGGGCCAGGTCGGCCTGGACACCGCGGCCACCGGGGTGATCAGCTTCGCGAACCGCCCGCCGCGGCAGGCGGGCACGGTCGTCAAGGACGAAGGCGACGGCGGGGCCAAGGCGGCTGAGTTCCTGGCCGCGCAGAAGTTCATCTGAGCCGCAGGCTCCCTGGGCGCGGCGGAGTACCGGCCCAGCCGGGAGTACGGCCCAGCCGGGAGTACCGGCCCATCTGAACATCGCTTTATCTGAGTATCCGGGGAAGGACGGCCCACGATGGCTGAGGTTCTGGTCCTCGCCGAGCACGACGGCGAGACGGTGAAGAAGGTGACCGGCGAGCTGCTGACGCTGGCCCGCCAGCTCGGCGAGCCCGCGGCGGTCTGGATCGGGCCTGGTGCCGAGGGCGGCCGGGAGCGGCTGGCCGAGTTCGGCGCGGCCAGGGTCTACGTGGCCGACGCTGACGGCATCGAGGACTACGTGGTCGCCCCCACGGCCGAGGTGCTGGCCGGGCTGGTCGCGCAGAAGTCCCCGGCGGCCGTGCTGCTCGCCGCCACCGGCGATGGCAAGGAAGTGGCCGGGCGGCTGGCGGTCAAGACCGGCTCCGGCGTGATCACCGACGCGGTCGGCCTGACCGCGGGTGACGGCGCCGCGGGTGACGGCGGCCTGGTCGCCGAGCAGTCCATCTTCGGCGGCGCGATCACCGTGCAGTCCACCGTGCGGACCGGGACCCCGATCGTCGCGGTGCGGCCCAACTCGGTCGCGGCCGAGCCGGCGCCGGCTGCCGCGCAGATCGAGCCGGCCGGGGTCGAGCTGAGTGACGCGGCCAGGACGGCGAAGATCACCGGGCGCGTGGTGGCCGAGCGGGGTGAGCGGCCCGAGCTCACCGAGGCCGCGATCGTGGTCTCCGGCGGCCGCGGCGTCGGCAATGCCGACAACTTCGCCCTGATCGAGAAGCTGGCGGACTCTCTCGGCGCGGCCGTGGGGGCGTCGCGGGCCGCGACCGACGCCGGCTGGTACCCCCACCAGTTCCAGGTGGGCCAGACCGGGAAGACGGTCTCCCCGCAGCTGTACCTGGCGGTGGGGATCTCCGGGGCGATCCAGCACCGGGCCGGCATGCAGACCTCCAAGACCATCATGGTGATCAACAAGGACCCCGAGGCGCCGATCTTCGAGCTCGCCGATTTCGGCGTGGTCGGCGACCTGTTCGCGGTGGTACCGCAGCTGACCGAGGAGGTCGAGCGGCGCTCGGCGAACTAGGACCGGCCCCGGAACGTGCTGAGGGACCGGAACGCCCACTAGGCTGAAATCCGTCATGGGGTACATCGACTACGCGGCCGAGCGCCCGCGGCCGGCTGAGGAATGCGTGGTCTACCTGGACCACGCCGCGACCACGCCGATGCTGCCTGAGGCGCTGGCCGCGATGACGGACGAGCTGGGTCACCTGGGGAACCCGTCGTCGCTCCACAACGCCGGGCGCCGGGCCCGGCGCGTGGTCGAGGAGTCGCGGGAGCAGATCGCCGAGGTGTTCGGCGCCCGGCCCAGCGAGGTGATCTTCACCAGCGGCGGCACCGAGGCCGACAACCTGGCGGTCAAGGGCCTGTACTGGGCCCGCCGCGCGTCCCGCCCCGCCCAGGCCCGCCCCGCCCAGCTCCGCCCCGGCCAGTCCGCCCCGGCCCGGCCCGCCCCGGCCCGTCCGGCCCCGGCCCGTCCGGCCCCGCAACCGCGCCCCGCCGCGTGATGGCCACCGCGATCGAGCATCATGCGGTCCTGGACTCGGTCCACTGGCTGGCGGGGCACGAGGACGCCGAGGAGTACTGGCTGCCGGTCGATGAGTCCGGGGTGCTCCAGCCCGCCGCGCTGGCCGAGGCCATCGGCGCCGACCCCGACGGGGTCGCCCTGGTCACCGTGATGTGGGCGAACAACGAGGTGGGCGTGGTTCAGCCGATCGCGGAACTCGCCGCGCTGGCCCGGGAGCACGGCATCCCCTTCCACACCGACGCGGTCCAGGCGGCCGGCCAGCTTCCGGTCGGGTTCGCGGCCAGCGGCGCGGACGCGATGACCATCACCGGGCACAAGTTCGGCGGCCCCGTGGGCGCCGGGGCGCTGCTGCTGGCCCGGGGGGTCCAGCCGGTCCCGGTGCTGCACGGCGGCGGCCAGGAGAGCGAGGTGCGGTCCGGCACGCTGGACGCCCCCGCCATCCGGGCCTTCGCGGTCGCGGCGGCGGTCATGGCCGGCCGCCGGGACGAGGAGGCTGCCCGGCTGGCCAAGCTCCGCGACGACCTGATCGCCCAGGTGCTCGCGGCGGTGCCGGACGCCATCCTCAACGGCCCGCCGCCCGGACCGGGCCGCCTGCCCGGCAACGCGCATTTCTCCTTCCCCGGCTGCGAGGGCGACGCGCTGCTGATGCTGCTCGACGCCAAGGGCATCGCCTGCTCGACCGGCTCCGCCTGCACCGCCGGCGTGGCCCAGCCCAGCCACGTGCTGCTCGCCATGGGCGCGGACGAGGCCCGGTCCCGGGGCTCGCTGCGGTTCTCGCTGGGCCACACCTCCACGCAGGACGACGTGGACGCGCTCGGCGCGGCCATCGGCGAGGCCGTGCAGCGGGCCCGCCGCGCCGCCCGCTGAGCTCCGCACGGGGCTGGGGTTTCATTCTTTCCGCAACGAACCGCTCACGTGGCCGGTCCCCCGCGCTGCCGGGTAGGCCCGCAGCGGCAGGCGATGGCGTGGCGCGGAGGCCGCCCGGCGCCGCGTAGGCTCGGTAGGCGATGAAACGTCTTCGCGTGCTGGCTGCCATGTCCGGCGGAGTGGACTCAGCCGTGGCCGCCGCCCGTGCCGCCGACGCCGGTCACGAGGTGACCGGCGTCCATCTCGCGCTGTCCTCGAATCCCCAGTCCTACCGCACCGGCGCACGCGGGTGCTGCACGGTGGAGGACGCCCGCGACGCCCGCCGGGCCGCCGACGTGATCGGCATCCCCTTCTACGTCTGGGACATGGCCGGCCGTTTCGACCGTGACGTGGTCGCGGACTTCGTGGCCGAGTACGCGGCGGGCCGGACGCCCAACCCCTGCCTGCGCTGCAACGAGAAGATCAAGTTCGCGGCGGTGCTGGACCGGGCGCTGGCGCTCGGGTTCGATGCGGTCTGCACCGGCCATCACGCCCGGCTCTGCGACGGCCGCCTGGTCCGCAGCGTGGACCCCGGCAAGGACCAGTCCTACGTGCTGGCCGTGCTCAGCCGCGGGCAGCTGGCCCGGGCCATGTTCCCGCTGGGCTCCTCGACCAAGGCCGAGGTGCGCGCGGAGGCCGCGGCCCGCGGGATGGCTGTCGCCAGCAAGCCGGACAGTCACGACGTCTGCTTCATCCCGGACGGGGACACCCGGGCGTTCCTGGCGGGCAGGCTGGGCGACGCACCTGGTCCCATCGTGACCCAGGACGGGACGCCGGTCGGCACGCATGACGGCGCGTTCGGCTTCACGGTCGGCCAGCGCAAGGGGCTGCGGGTCGGGGTGCCGGCCGAGGATGGCCGGCCCCGGTACGTGCTGGACATCGAGCCGGTGTCACGGACCGTGACCGTCGGGCCACGCGAGTCCCTGGACGTCCGGGAGATCCTGGCCGAGCGGCCGGTGTGGAGCGGGTGCGACCCGTTGCGCGAGCCGCGGGAGTGCCTGGTCCAGTTGCGGGCCCACGGCGAGGTCCACCGGGCCACCGCCGCGCTGGACGCCGGGGGCATGCTCGCGATCACCCTGGACGAGCCGGCCCGGGGAGTGGCCCGGGGCCAGGCTGCGGTCCTGTACGACGGCGACACCGTGCTGGGCAGCGGCACGATCAGCGGCACCCTTGCCGGGGCGCCAGCCGCGGCGGAATCGGCCCGCTGACCTCAGCGGTACCCAGTGCCGGGGCGCCGTCCTGGGCGGAATCTGCCCACTCACCTCAGCGGTATCTGCCCCCGCCCCGGCCGGACCCGCCTGCTCCTGGGCTGGATCCGCCCGCTGCGGCTGGACCCGCCTGCTCCTGGGCCGGTCCGCCCGCCGCGGCTGGACCTGCCCCGCCGCCGGCTGGATCCGCCCCGCTGACCTGGGCAGGTAGGCCTCTGACCTGGGCAGGTAGGACCGCTGACCGCCACCCGCCGGGCGCCAGCACACTCCGCTCGCGCCTCACGCAGAACTTGCGTCCCAAATGTGATCATAACCGTGCATGATGACCGAGATCATGGGAACTAAAGCCGAATCGTGTCAGCACTGGTTCAAAGCGACGCAGAGGCTAGCAAATGTTCCCCGAAAGTACATCCCTTGTTACAGGTGGGCAAAGCCTCTAGCGTTGCTAATCAACGGCAGGGGTGACAGGTGCAAAGAGGCATCGGGCTGCGGGAGGCACCATGATGGGTGGCAGTGATCGCCAGGCCAGATCACGCGAGGCAAGCTCGGAGCCGAAACCCAGACGCCGGGCCCGGGTCCGGTTCCGCGTCCTGGCGGCTGCGGGCGGCGGGGCCCTCCTGGCCTCCGCGGCGCTGGCCGCCTGCGGGACCAGCAGCGCGAGCACCGGCCCCGTCACGCTGAACTTCTACAACTTCCCGGACCCGTCCGGCGCGGTCCAGACGGCAGCGGACAACTGCAGCGCGGCCAGTCACGGGAAATACAAGATCATCTACAACAAGCTGCAGAACGCCGCCGACCAGCAGCGGCTGCAGATGGCGCGGCGGCTGGCCGCCCACGACAGCACGATGGACATCCTCGGCCTTGACGTTACCTGGGAGCCGGAGTTCGCCACCGCCGGCTGGATCCGGCCATGGACCGGCGCGCTGAGGCAGCAGGCCATAGCAGGCACGCTGAAGGGGCCGCTGCAGACCGCGATCTGGCACGGGAAGCTGGTCGCGGTTCCGTACAACAGCAACACCCAGCTGCTCTGGTACCGGTCGGACCTGGTGAAGAAGCCGCCGGCCACCTGGGCGCAGATGTTCGCTGACGCCCAGGCGCTGGCCAAGCAGGGCAAGCCGCACCTGATCGAGATCCAGGGTGCCCAGTATGAGGGCGTCGTCGTCTGGTTCAACACGCTGGTGGCCAGCGCCGGCGGCAGCATCCTGAACGCCACTTCAACGGCGGCCAGGCTCGGCCCGCCCGCGGTCAGGGCGCTGACGATCATGAAGACGCTGGCCAGCTCATCGTCGGCCGACCCGTCGCTCGGGGTGCAGATGGAGGACCAGAACCGGCTGGCCATGGAAGCCGGCACGGCCGCGTTCGAGCTGAACTACCCCTACGTGTTTCCGTCGATGAAGGCGGACAACCCGAAGCTGTTCAAGGACTTCAAATGGGCGCCGTACCCGAGCGTTATCCCGGGCACCCGGGCCAAGGTGACGATCGGCGGCATCGACCTCGCGGTCAGCTCCTACTCCCCGCACCCGCAGCTCGCCTTCCAGGCGGCGCTGTGCTTGCGCAACGCCGACAACCAGCTGATCGCCGCGGTCAAGGGCGGGCTGCCGCCCACGCTGGCCAGCGTGTACAGCAACCCGAAGATGCAGGGCCCCTACCCGTTCCGGAAACTGATCCTGCAGCAGGTCAACAACGGGTCCGTGCGGCCCAAGACCCCGCTCTACCAGGTGGTGTCGGTGTCCATCTCGCACCTGATCTCGCCGCCCGACTCGATCAATCCGGTGAGCACCGAACAGAACCTGAAAACGCAGATCAACGACGCCCTGCAAGGGAAGGGGCTGACTCCGTGAGCGCGCCGAGCACGCAGAGAGAGGTGGAGACATGACCACCGTCACTCCTCCGGTTACCGCCCAGGAGCCCGCGGCCGGGCGGCACGGACGGGCCAGGCTGTCCGAAGGTGCGCGGGCCGAGCGGCGGCTGGGCTGGCTGCTATGCGCTCCAGCCGTGATCGTCATGGTCGCGGTGACGGCGTACCCCATCGGCTACGCCATCTACGTATCGCTGCAGCGGTACATCCTGTCCGCACCGCAACTGACCAAGTTCGTCGGGCTGAGCAACTACGGGGTCATTCTCAGCTCGCCGTTCTGGTGGCACGCGCTGCTGGTGACCATCATCATCACCGTGGTCTCGGTCGCGGTCGAATTCGTGCTGGGCATGGGGCTGGCGCTGCTGATGTACCGGACGATCTGGGGGAAGGGCGGGATCCGCACCACGATCCTGATCCCGTACGGGATCGTGACCGTGGCCGCCGCGTTCAGCTGGCTGTATGCCTGGACCCCGAACACCGGGTACCTGTCCGCGCTGTTCAATAACTCCGCGCCGTTGACCTCGCAGCCCAAGGCGATTGGGATCATCATCCTGGCCGAGGTGTGGAAGACCACGGCGTTCATGGCGCTGCTGCTGATGGCCGGGCTGTCCCTGGTGCCCGAGGACCTGCTCAAAGCGGCCAAGGTGGACGGGGCCAGTGCCTGGCAGCGGTTCACCCGGGTGATGCTGCCGCTGATGAAGCCCGCGATCCTGGTCGCGCTGCTGTTCCGGACGCTCGACGCGTTCCGGATCTTCGACAACATCTTCATCCTGACCCAGGGCAACAACGGGACCGGATCGGTGTCCATTCTCAACTACGACAACCTGTTCACCGGGCTGAACTTCGGTCTCGGCTCGGCCATGTCGGTGCTGATCCTGATCTGCGTGGCGATCATTGCGATCCTGTTCATCAAGGGATTCGGCACCGCAGCGCCCGGATCGAGCCTCGACTCATGACCCCGGCCACGCGAGCAACGGAGGTGCGGCGCTGATGGCAGCCACGACGCGGCAGAAGGTCGGCTGGAGTGTCGCGAACATCGTCACGATCGTGCTGGTGCTGATCCCGCTGGTGTGGATCATCTCCCTGTCGTTCAAGACGACGGCCTCGATCACCGATCCGACCTACTTCCCAACCCAGTGGACCTGGAGCAACTACTCCGGGATCCTGACCACGTCCACGTTCCTGCGCCCGCTGCTGAACTCGGTCGGCATCGGGCTGATCGCCACGTTCATCGCGGTCGTGCTGGCCTCGATGGCGGCGTACGCGGTGGCCCGGCTGCGCTTCCCGGGCAAGGCGGTGCTGATCGGGGTATCCCTGCTGATCGCCATGTTCCCGGCCATCGCGCTGGCCACCCCGCTGTTCAACATCGAGCGGGTGCTCGGCCTGTTCAACACCTGGCCCGGGCTGATCATCCCGTATATCGCCACCGGCCTGCCGCTGGGCATCTACACGCTGTCCGCGTTCTTCCGTGAGATCCCGTGGGAACTGGAGAAGGCGGCCAAGATGGACGGGGCCACGCCGTTCCAGGCGTTCGTACGGGTCATCGCGCCGCTGGCCGCGCCAGGCATGGTCACCACCGCCATCCTGGTGTTCCTGTTCTGCTGGAACGAGTTCCTGCTGGCCATCACCCTGACCGCGACGACCGCCGCGCGGACCGCGCCGGCCGCACTCTCCTTCTTCACCGGAACCTCGCAGTTCGCCGTGCCGACCGGGTCGATCTCCGCAGCGGCGGTGGTCATCACCATTCCCATCATCATCTTCGTGCTGTTCTTCCAGCGCCGGATCGTGGCCGGACTGACCTCCGGCGCGGTCAAGGGCTGAGCGAAAGGGGCTTGCAGTGGCCGAGATAATCCTGGAACACGTCACCAAGCGCTTCCCCGACGGTGCGCTCGCGGTTGACGACTTCAACATCGACATCGCGGACGGCGAGTTCGTGATCCTGGTCGGCCCGTCCGGGTGCGGCAAGTCCACGACGCTGAACATGATCGCGGGCCTGGAGGACATCACCGAGGGTGAGCTGAAGATCGCCGGCAAGGTCGTCAACGACAAGGCGCCCAAGGACCGGGACATCGCGATGGTGTTCCAGAGCTACGCGCTGTACCCGCACATGACGGTCCGGCAGAACATGGGCTTCGCGCTGAAGCTGGCCAAGACCCCGCAGAATGTCATCAACGAGAAGGTCGAGGAGGCGGCCCGGATCCTGGACCTGACCCAGCACCTGGACCGCAAGCCGGCCAACCTGTCCGGCGGCCAGCGGCAGCGGGTGGCAATGGGCCGGGCGATCGTCCGCGACCCGTCCGTGTTCCTGATGGACGAGCCGCTGTCCAACCTGGACGCCAAGCTGCGGGTGCAGATGCGCACCGAGGTGTCCCGGATCCAGCGGCGGCTCGGCACCACCATGGTCTACGTGACCCACGACCAGACCGAGGCCATGACGCTCGGCGACCGGGTGGCGGTCATGCGCCTCGGCATCCTTCAGCAGGTTGCGTCGCCGCAGGAACTCTACGACCGGCCCGCCAACCTGTTCGTGGCCGGCTTCATCGGCTCGCCGGCGATGAACTTCATGTCGGGCACGCTCGAGGAAAGCCGGCTGCGCACCGGCCTCGGGGACATCGAGCTGACCGGCCGGCTCCAGCAGGTCCTGGCGAGTTCCTCGTCCGGGCGGGACGTGATCGTCGGCATCCGGCCGGAGAACTTCGAGGATGCGGCGATGGTGCCCAGCGAGAACCGGCCCAACGGGGTCACGTTCCAGGCCACCGTGGACGTCATCGAGTCCCTGGGCTCGGAGAAGTACGTCTACTTCAGCCAGGAACTGGGCACCGTGGACTCCGCGGAACTCGCCGAGCTGGCCCGCGATTCCGGCCGGGCGGACACCGGCGACAGCAGCGAGACGATAGTGGCCCGGCTCGACCCGGCCACCACGATCTCCGAGGGCAGCTCCGCGCAGCTCTGGGTGGACACCCGGTCGCTGCATGTCTTCGACCCGTCAACCGGGGAGAACCTGACCCTGGGCGACTCCGGCGCGCCGGCGTTGGGGGGGACGACCATCAGGGGAAGCTCGCCGGCCCAGGCTGAGCCGACGGCGGCCGGGCAGGACTCCGACTCGACCGCCGCACCGCAGCCGTAGCCGGCCGCCGCACCAGCCAGCGGCGGCGCCGCCGCATCTAGTCCGCGGCGGCGCCGCCGTCCTGACCAGCTGCGGCGCCGCCATCCCGGCCTGCTGCGGCGCTGGCGTCCTGGTCCGATGCGGCGCTGGCGTGCCGGTCGCGTGCGGGGCCGCCGTGCCTGCCCGGCGGCATCGCCACGGCGCCTGAGCCGCGGATACGCCAGCGGGCTGACCGGAACTGCCGCTGGAGTTCCTCGATGACCTCGTCGTTCCACTCGTGGGTGCGGATCAGCCGGTAGCGCTCCCGGGCGATGGTCAGGTACGCGTCGGCGTCGGTTCCGGAGCCGACCAGGTCCGCGGCGTGCAGCAGGCGCACGACCGGGGTGAACTCCTCGGTGAACCAGCGCCGGGACACCTCGGCCCGGTCGTAGAACTTGTGCTCGTGCTGCATGAGCCGGAAACCCCAGGCTTCCACGGCCTCGCCGAGTTCCGCGTAGCCCCAGGGATCGGAGAAGGTGATCTTGGCGTAAGCCTGGGGGGTCAGCTTGACCCGGGAGCGGAACAGCAGCTCGTAGCTCTTGTAGAGCAGGTCGCCGCGGCGGCGGATGCCCCGGGCGGGCACGGCGGTGAGGATCTCGGTGACGTAGGCGTCGATCGTCTTCTGCCCCATGGCCAGCGCGATCGAGACCCGGTGGTGCCCGTCGACCACGAAATGCAGCTCACCGATGCGGTACACGTCGATGGGCGGGATCGACTCGCCCTGGCGCTGGGCCAGGGCCAGCCGCTCCCAGCGTTCCCGGACCCGGCTCGAGGTAGGCCGGAACCGCCGGTCGAAGTCCCGGGTGGAGTCCACGGTGCCCACCACCGTGTCGAGCTTGATCACCTGCAGGCCCAGTTTCCGCTCGCCGGTCATCCCGAGCGCGGCCACGACGTCGTCGAACGGCAGGATGAGGTTGACGTCGTCCGGTTCCCGGCGCAGCCGCTGGGACAGCCGGGCCAGCACCTGGCGCCGCCGGGCACGCTGGAAGTCGTTCTCGACGTCGGCCCGGGGGAACCCGGTATCAGCGGGCATCGCGGTAGCCGCCCATGCTGTGACTGGCACGGTGGTGCCCGGTCACGTCGGCGACCTGGCCCGTCGCGGGCTCGAGGTCGAAGAGCTGCCACCCGGTCACGTTCCGCACGAGCGTGCGGCCGAGTTGGTGGTCGCGGCCGCGGGCCGGATCCGGGTCCACGTGCCCGTGCAGCAGCAGCGGCGGCTGCACTCGCCCGGCGAGGACGTTCAGGGCGGGGAAACCCTGGTGCACCGGGTCTGGCCCGTCGCCCACGCCGCGCGGCGGGGCATGGGTCAGCAGCACGTCCAGCCGGCGGGACCGCCCGCGGCGCGGCCCGCCGCGAAGCTGGCGCAGGGTCATCCCGTGCAGCCGGATCCGGGCGGCCAGCTGCCGGGCCCGGCGGGCCTGCTGCCGGTCGGTGTACTGGTTGGGCCCGGGGCGGTAGCGGCGGCAGCCGCCCAGGCCGGCGATCCGCAGGCCGGCCACGTCCACCACCCGGCCGTCCGCGCTGACCGCCCCGTCCGGCCACGGCGGCCGGGCCGGGAGCCCGGCGCGCAGGGTCAGGCCGGCCCGGCTGAGGCGGTACCCGGACAGGTCAGGATCGTGATTGCCGGGCACGAAAACCAGTGGCACGTCGAGTGCGTTCATCAGATAGCCCAGGTACTCGAACGGCAGGTCGCCGCAGCCCAGGATGAGGTCGGCGCCGCGGACCGGGCCGATGTCGGCCCACAGGCCTTCCTCGACCACGTCGGAGACGGCCAGGACGCGCACCACAGTGTGATCGTACGCTGCGAACTGGTGCGAACCGGCTCCCGCCGGCGGATTCAGCGTGAGGCCGTTTCCCTGACATCCAGGCCGCAGCGGCGCAGTGCGGCCTCGGTGCGGTAGATGTCGGCCTGCGCGACCTGGTCACCGGGCGGCGGGGGGGAGACATCGAGCCGTTCGCACGCCACCCGCATCAGGTCCAGGTAGGCACCGCGGATCGCGCGCAGCCGCATGCCCTTGGCGGGCACGTCGGTGCGGGTCTCCGTGGCCTCCAGCTCGGCGCGGAGACGGCGCATCCTGGCAGCCAGCCGCTCGATCGGCTCGGCGGCTACGGGGTGGGTGCGGGCGCGGCGGCACGAGCGGCGCTCCGCCGCCCAGCGGCACGCACGGATGCTGCCCAGCACCGCGTAGCCCACGGCAGTGGGCAGGAGGATCACGAAGATCAGCTCGATTGCCCCGCTCACCCCATAAGTCTCGTTCACGGCCCCGGGGCATGGCAAGGCCCGGGGATGGTCAACGAGCCCTGGCGGGCTGGGGAGGCCAGCGGCTGGCGGGCCCAGGCGGCCCGGGCGGGCCCGGGGAAGCCCGGTGTGGGCAGGCGGCTGGCGGGTACGGACGGGCCCGGCGGGATGAACGGGAAGCGGCGTAAGGATGCAAAACGGCGGCCTCCGCGTTCTATGCAGGCAAGGGAGTCCCGTGCTCGCCTGCCCCAGCCCCCTAGACCGCCCGGGAGAACGATGGACACGCCAGGGACCCAGCCCCGCTGGTGGCACGGAGCCACCCTGTACCAGATCTACGTCAGGTCCTGGCAGGACACCAACGACGACGGCTACGGGGACCTCAACGGCGTCACCGCGCATCTGGACTACCTGTCCTGGCTCGGCGTGGACGGCGTCTGGCTGTCCCCGACCATGCCCTCACCGGACGACGACTGGGGCTATGACGTCTCGGATTACATGGGCGTCCACCCGGAGCTGGGCACGCTCGCCGACCTGGACCGGCTGGTCGCCGAGGCCGGCCAGCGGGACCTGCGCGTGCTGCTCGACCTGGTGCCCAACCACACCAGCAGCGCGCACCCGTGGTTCGTCGAGGCCGTCAGCGGCCCTGGCTCGCCGTACCGGGAGTTCTACGTCTGGGCCGAACCCGCCCCCGGCGGCGGCCCGCCGAACAACTGGCTGGCCGCGACCGGCGCGTCCGCCTGGACGCTGGACGCGGCCAGCGGCCAGTACTACCTGCACAACTTCCTGCCCAGCCAGCCCGACCTGAACTGGTGGAACCCCTCCGTCCACCAGGCGTTCCAGGACATCCTGCGGTTCTGGTTCGACCGGGGCGTGGCCGGGTTCCGGATCGACGTGGCCCAGGGGCTCTACAAGGACGCCCAGCTGCGTGACGACCCGCCCGCTCCCGAGGGTGAAGTGGTCCGCGGCCGGTTCGGGCTGGCCCAGGTGTACAGCGCCAACCGGCCTGAGTCGCACGCCGTGTTCCGGGACTGGCGGAAGATCGCCGAGAGCTACCCGGTGCCTCGGCTGCTGCTCGGCGAGACCTGGGTCGGCAACCTCGACGCGCTGACCGCGTTCCACGGCCAGGGGGACGAGCTGCAGCTCACGTTCAACTTCCCGTTCATCTTCTCCCCGTTCACCGCGGACGCCCTGGGTGGCGTGGTCGGGGAGACCCTGGAGAAGCTGCACGCCGGGGAGTGCGCGGTCTGGACCGCCTCCAATCACGACATCAGCCGGTTCCCCACCCGCTGGTGCGGCGGCGACGAGCGCCGCACCAGGCTGGGGCTGCTGGTGCTGGCCACCCTGCCCGGCACCCTTGTCCTGTACTACGGCGACGAGCTGGGCATGACCGACGTGGACGTGCCGGCCGGGCTGGTCCGCGACAAGATGAGGGCCGAAGCCGGAGCCCGGGAGAGCCGGGACCGGGCCCGGACCCCGATGCGCTGGGATTCCTCCCCGTCCGGGGGGTTCACCGGCACCGGCGTCCGGCCGTGGCTGCCGTATGGGAGTGCCGCGGACGGATCCGTTGCGGAGATGCAAGCGCAGCCATCGTCCATCCTGCACCTGGCGCGCGACCTGCTGGCCCTGCGGCGCAGCGAATTCGCGGGCCAGCTGGCCAGCTACGAGCGGCGGCAGGCGCCGCGCGGGGTGTGGGCCTACCAGACCGGGGACCTGGCGGTGGCCGCCAACTTCAGCGATGAGCCGGCCACGCTGGACGGCCCGCCGGGCACGGTGCTGATCGCCACCGGCGAGGGGGCGCTGGACGGGCTGGTGCTGCAGCCCTGGGCCGGCGTGATCGCCCGCGCCTGACGGGCCCGGCGGCGGGTCAGGGCCCGGCGGCGGGTCAGGGCCCGGTGGCGGGTCAGGGCCCGGTGGCCGGCGTGGGGCCGGCCGGGCTGCTCCCGGCCGGCGTGCCGCTGACCGTGGGCGAAGGGGCGGCCGGCGGGGTGGCCACGGCGGCCGAGCCAGGCAGGTGCGGTGAGTTCAGCGCCGCCTGGTCGGCGAGCGCGATGGCCAGCTGGCCCATGGCCGTGGGGTGGAACGGTGCGGCGTCGCCGAGTCCCTGCACGTAGGGCTGGGCGGTGCACAGCTGGTGCCCGGTGAAGTCCGGCCTGACCGAGGTGAAGCCGAACTCGGCGGCCCCCTTGGCCAGCACGGCGTTCAGCGTGGCCAGCCGCGAGCTGAGCGTGCGCATCTTAGGGGGCGTCATGCCGACCCGGCTCAGGCAGTTCAGCTGCAGGTCAAACGGGTTGTAGTAGCGGTTGATGATCACCTGGGGATGGCCCGGCAGGGCCGCCAGCTGGTCGAGCAGCTGGAGGTAGTTCTTGCTGAACGAGTGCAGCTGCTGCTGGAAGTAGGCGGTCGTGGCCTTGTCGTTGCAGGTCCTGGCGACGGCGCAGAGGCGCAGCATGGCCGACCAGTCCAGGTCGTCGGCGCCCACGCTGACGATGATCGCGGACGCGTGCGTGGCCCGCTCCGCGGCGTCGATCTGGGCCGGCTCGGTCTCGCCGCCGCGGCCCTCGGGGCCGAGGAGGCCCTGGGTGATCGTGGCGCTGTTGCAGGCCAGGTTCATCACCTGCCAGCCGTTGGAGCGGGCCAGGTCCTCGGCGTAGGAATCGGTGCTCCGCCCGCAGGCCTGGTCGGCGCGGGACGCGTCACGGACGGCCGGCAGCCCCGCCCCCGCCGCCGTGGAGTCGCCGATCACCACCAGCCGGACGCCGGGCGGCACCGGGACCCCCTTCGTGGCGCCGGTAACCGCCGGCTCGCTGCCGACCAGCTGGCTGAGCGAGCGGACCTGGCGCAGCGTCGAGGGCGCGGTGTAGGCGGTCAGCATGATCGCGCCGAGGTTGATGACCTCGGTCAGGACCAGGCCGCCGGCCAGGAGCTTCAGCGTGGTCCGGTGCGGCAGGCGGCGCCACCCGGCCAGCGCGCCGAGCAGGATCAGCGCGCCGACCGCGGTGAGCCCGATCTCCCACGCGAAGTAGTCAATCCAGCCGCTGGCCAGCCGGTCACCCAGGATCCGCTCGGCGCCCGCCGGGCCCGCGCCCTGGACGAAGTTGGTCAGCTCGCTGTTGATGGTGATCTGGGTCAGCTGGAGCCGGGGGCGGACCGGGCCGAGGAACTGCACGTGGGTCGGCAGGCTCTGGCCGAACAGGTCGACCTCGCCCGGGCCGGAGAAGCTCAGGCTCGGTGCGGACGTGCCGACCTTGATCACCTGGCCGGCGACCGTGACGGTCTGCAGCGGGGTGACCTTGAGGGCCACGCCGATGGCGACGGCCGCGGTGATGAGGGCTGCGGCCAGCCAGATGGCCCAGCGGGTACGGCGGCCGGGGCGGCGCGGCCAGGGGCGCTGGGGCGCCGTGGGGACGTCAGCGCCGGAATGCGGCCGCGGCGGGGTGTAGTCCCGGCCTCCGGTGGCTGCCCCGGCGGCGCGCTGCCCGGGCCGGGTCATGAAGCGCTGTGACTGCGGCCGGGGCCGGGGGCACCCGGCACGCCGCAGATCCAGCAGTCAGACATCCTGGCCGCGCCCCGCCATGGGGGCAGTGAGCCGGCGCCCCGGCAGGGACCCAGACTGTCGCGCATGCCACCGGCTATCGCCATACCTCAACCGAAAGTACCCGCCGGGCGGCCCGGCAACACGCCCCGGCCCGCGGCGCCGCGCCCGGCCCGCCGCGCCCGGCCCGCCGCGCCCGGCCCGCCGGCTCCGGTCACTCCTGGTGAAACGGCGGGGGCCAGGGTTCCCTGAGGTGCCCGGTGGGCTTCTGGAACAGCGCGCCTGAAGGGTAGCCAGGATCGGTGCACATGCCGCAGGATGTGAAACCCTGGCGCTCGTAGTACGCGTGCAGTTCCTTGTTGGTGCGCCAGACGTCCACCCTGATCCACTGGGCTCCGTATCTGCGCCGTGCGGCCAGGCCGGCCCAGTCCAGCAGCGCGGAGCCGAGCCGCTGGCCGGCATGGTCATGGCCGACGACCAGGCGGCGGACGTAGACCGCGGGCTCGCGCTGCCGCTGGGCGGGCCAGATGGGGTAGTCCTGCGGGTCAGCGGTGACCGTGGCCACGGCGATCACGCCGTCACGCAGGAGCCAGGTCTTCCCGGCGGTCAGGTCGCGCCGGATCCGGTTGCTCCGGTCTTCCTCGCTGCGCCACGGCTGGGCCCACTGGTCGGTGCCCCTGGTGCGCCGGAGCCACTGGGCCGCCGATTCGATGAGGCCCACGATGACGTCGTGGTCGTTCTCATCGGCGCGGCGCAGTTCCAGCCGTGAATAGCCCACGCTTGTAGATCCTGCCCTTGACGGCGGATCTGAAATCGCGTCCGGCGTCCGCGGGGCCGTCACTTACGGGCGTGGCCCGGGAGATCGGTGGCCCGGCGGGGCAGGACCCACGCCATCGGCCCCGGCGGGCACCTCGCCGACATCGACCACGAACTCGTTGCGGTCGGCCGGATAAACGCTGACCGTCAGGACGAACGGCGTGCCTGACATGTCGTAGCCGGTGCGGCGGGTCTCGATGACGGCAACGCGGCCGTCGCCGGGCAGCCTGAAGACATCGGTCTCGATCTTGTCCGGTGCCCGGACCCTGATCTTGTCCCGCCACCCGGCGAGCTTGGTGCCGCTCTCGCTGAGGTACGCGACGGCGCCTTCCTCGATGTTCGCGGCCTGCAGCAGCCTGATAGCGCCTATTTCCACCAGGGACATCGGGTAGAAGGATGTCTGCAGGGACCAGAGCCGGTCGTCGATGAGCCGCTGCTGCTGGCGGCTGACGACCGGTGTGCCCTCCGGGAGCTGCAGCTCGGCGGTGAGCCTGGCGCTGGCCAGCAGTACCTCCACCCGCGGGATCGTGGCCTCGGGCTTCCTCAGCTGGGCCATGACCTCGGACCCGTACGCGGCGCCCTCCACCCCGAAAACGGTTTCCAGGTTGGCCGCGGTGGGAGACAGGGGGGTCACGAAGGGGTCGATCCGCTCCGGAACGAACGTTCCCTGCCCGGGCCGGGTCTCGACCAGGCCGCGGGTGACAAGCCACTTGATCGCATCACGGATCGTGTTGCGTGATGCGTTGTACCGCTCCCTGAGCTCCAGTTCACTAGGCAACTGGGCACCTGGGGGAAGTTCGCCGCGCTCTATCTGGGAGCAGATATCTCCGGCGATCTGCCGGTACATCGGGTTGACCACGTTCACCTCGGATGATTCGGCCGTGCCAGACAGAGCTCACCCGGTCTTGGGCTGTGGCACGCCCGGGAAAATGTGGTGACCAGGGGCCTGCGTACCACTGAGGTAATCAGCGAGGATCGTAGTGCTCATAACGGTACTGGACTGATGGACGACCGTGCCGCTTAGCCATTACACCCCCTTAGGCCCGCAGGTAAATCCCGAACGGATATCCCAGTAGCAGTGCCTCCGCCTGCCGACTACTTGTGCCTGTCAGATAGGAGTATGTCATGGCGCGGGCCTCGCAATCTATTCAGATATGTCCGGATGCGGGAAGCTAGCTCGGCCGCGGGCGTGCCTGGCGGCTGCTCGTGCCGGAACGCTGCCCTCACGAGCCTGTATGGTGCTCTTTCCCGGCGAGACCTCTTACTCTGAGGAAAGAGCATCCTATCGTCATAGATAGATAAGTGATACCACGTGTCACGCGCTGACGCAGGATCACCGTGTGCTGCGGGAGTCACTCACGGGAGAGCCTCAAAGGCGAGGCCAACCCCGGCCGGGGTAGCCGCTTCCGCTCTGTCCGGTCGCACCGTCTCCGGCGGGACAATAACTTCAGCTGGCTTCTGGAAAAGGGCTGCTGACGGGTACTCCGTGTCATCGCAAAATCGGCAGAACTCGAAACCCTGTTTCATATAGTATTGGTGCAGGGCGAAATTCGTCGTCCAGACGTCAATCCTGATCCACTGGGCTCCCCATTCCTGCCGGGCGCGGTGTCCAGCCCAGTTGATCAGCCTGGCCCCGATTTCCTGCCCGGCTGACCGGCGGCTGACGACCAGTCGTGACACGTAGGCGGCTCGCTCGCCCTGCTCCAGGGCGCTCCACAGTTTTGGATTAGCGTTCTGCCGGAAGGTAATGGTGGCGACGGGGCCGCCGGCGTCCTGGGCGATCCACGTCCGTTGGTCGTCCAGTCCCTGCTGTACCCGGGCGTCTCGGGCATCCCGGTCGGGCCATGGGCTGGCCCACTGATTGGTGCCCATGCCGCGCAACCACGTGGCCGCCTCGTCGATCAGGTCGATGACGGTCTGCTTGTCGCCTGGTAGTCCGCGGCGCAGAAGGATCGGTTCCATGGCTCCGGTGGCGGCTGGGCCTTCATCTCGCACCTGGTCCGGGCTCCGGGATGAGGCGATGACGGGGCAGTTACGGTTTCGTCGGACTGGAAGGCAGAAAATCTTGGACCCCGGCAGGAGAACTGCCGGGGTCCACGGCCTTTACTTACCCATCTCTCGCGGGTGCTCTACCCGTGCCTTCAGCTATCTCCGCAGTATCTCTGGCCTGCCCGGTGACCACGGCCGGGGCACCGGGCGGAACCTCACCAGCGTTGATCGCGAACCGGGTCCGGTCCGCGGGATAGACGGTGATGGTCACCCGCAGGGGCTTGCCATGCTGGTCGAAGGCGGTCCGGAATGCTTCCAGGATCGCGACCCGCCCGTCGTCCGGCACGCCGAAAAATGATGATTCACTGGCCTTCGGCGCACGGACCGTGATGGTGTCCCGGTACCCGGTCTGCTCGAGCCCCAGGGTCTGTTTGAGGTAGTCGACCGTGCCTTGCCGGATGTCCTGGGGCTCGATGAGTTTCTGCGCCCCTTGTGCCAGGAGGGCTAGCGGGTAAAACGACGTCTGCAGCGACCAGGGAATCTCGCCGGCGTAACGCATCTGGTGCCGGCTGACGACCGATCCCCCCGGGCCAAGGCCGAGCGCGAGTGCCACGTCCGGATCAGCCTGCTGTACCTCTACCCGAGGCTTGCTCTTGGTGGGCTCCACCTCGGTCTCTCCCTGGTAGACGGCTCCCTCGCTGCTGCCCTTCGTGGGGTCGGTCGACAGCGTGGTGACGAAGGGAACGATCTTCTCCAGCACGAACGTGCCTTGCCCCGGCCGGGTCTCGACGAGGCCGCGCGCAATGAGCCGCTTCACCGCGTCCCGCACGGTGTTACGAGATGCCTCGTACTTCTCCTGCAGGGCCTGCTCTGTGCGCAGCTGGCTGCCCGGGGGTAGTTCACCCGACCTGATCTGGGCCTCTAGGTCCTCGGCGATGGCCTGGTATAGGGGCTCAGTCATGCCCCCTCCTGAGCATCCCAACGAGTCCGATGGCCGGGATGGAAGGGGCCATCCTCCTCGTCCAAATATTTCTCATGATCCGGTTTAGTTCCCGTTCCTGATCGGTATAACCCAGCCGAGGCTAAAGGTTGGTATGACTGGTATGAAACAGATCATGAGATTGAGTCTAGCAGCAGGACTCTTTGGATTGATCAGAACCGGCCAGCCGTACACAACATTTTCATCACTCCGGCCACCCATACCGGAGCGGTGGGCCCCAGAACGGGGGCGGACACCACCGACCCCGACCGGAAGCGAAGGGGACGCTCCATGACTGCGATACTCATCGTCCTGGCACTCATGATCTTCATCACCGGAGCTGTTGCCGGAGCCATCCTGCTCGTGAGCTGGGGCATCCAGCAGGAGGAACAGAATTTCTCGCTGACCCGCCAGGCTCCCGGCCAGGTGAGCCTGGGAACCCGCCGGGTGACCGGCCTCTACGTCCGCCGCCGGACTGACGCCGGTTCTCGCCCCGCCCCGCGGGAGGACCTGCTCGTCTAGCCGGAAAGGCGGGCCGGCCGGTGCCGCGGGGACCCGGCCGGCCCGCCGCCCAAGGGCGCCCGCGCCGCACCATCAGGGGACATGGTGCGGCGCGGATCGCTGCCCGGGACCAGCACCTCCGGCGACAGGCAGGCAGTCTCCGGCGACAGGCAGGCAGTCTCCGGCAACAGGCAGGCAGTCAGAGCAGGTCAGCGAGGTGGCGCCCAATGAACACTAAGCTCGCTAGCGTGCAAGACTCCGTGACTCCCGCTCCCTACCCGTGGCCCCCGCAGTCGGCCACCGGCGTGGGCTCCATGCCCGGCACCGGCTCCCTCGAGGTCATGCGGTTCATCCTCGATGAGCTGCCGGAGCTGCCCTACCTCGTCGAGCTCCCGGACCGCGGCGTGGGCGCGGACCTGATCGGCCGGACCGCGGCGCTGCTGATCGACCTGCCCGTGGACGCGACCACCCGGGGCTGGCGCCTGGCCGACCGCCCGGGCCGGGACCTGCGCCGCGCTCAGTCCCTGCTGGCCCGGGACCTGGATGCGCTGGAGGAGGCGGCCGACGGCTACCAGGGCGCACTGAAGCTGCAGGTCAGCGGGCCGTGGACGATGGCGGCCAGCCTCGGGCTGGCGCGCAGCGAGGAGCCGGTGCTGGCCGACCCGGGTGCGGTCCGGGACCTGACCGAGTCGCTGGCCGAGGGGGTGGCCGCGCACGTGTCCGGGGTCGCGGCCCGGGTGCCCGGCGCGCGGCTGCTGCTGCAGGTGGATGAGCCTTCCCTGCCCGCGGTGCTGGCCGGCCGGGTGCCGAGCGCCAGCGGCCTGAACCGGGTCCGGCCGGTGGAGGAGGCCGACGCGCAGGCCGGCCTGCGCGAGGTGCTCTCCGCCACGGCCGCCCCCACCGTCGTGCACTGCTGCGGAATGTCGGCCCCGCTTGGCATCATCAGGGGGGCAGGCGCGGACGGGGCGGGGATCGACCTCGGCGTGCTCCGCCGGGAGGAGGAAGACGTGCTCGCGGAGGCGGTCGAGGCGGGTCTGGGGATCTTCGCGGGAGCGGTGCCTGCGGTGCCGCTGCCGGGGGCCCCCGCGGCAGCCTCCGCCGGCCGCCCGCGGGCTAACGGCACAGCAGCGGATGCTACATCTCCGCAACGGAACGTTTCGGGCACCCAGCCCAGCGCCAGGACAGCGGCCGACCTGGTGGTCGAGTTGTGGCGCCGGATGGGGTGGCCGGCCGCCCGCGAGCCTGGCGCGGCCGGTGTCGCGGCCCAGGTGGTGATCACACCCGGATGCGGGCTGGCCGGTGCGCCGGCGCAGTACGCGCGGGCCGCGCTGGCCTGCTGCCGCGAGGCAGCCGGGATGCTCCCCGAGCTCATCGAGGAGGAGGCGCCGTGAGCAGCGAGGACGGCGGGGCGGTGAGCCGGCCGGGCGGGCCCGGCGTGACGCCCGGCAGCCAGGCGGCGGAGTCCGGCGGGATTCCCGGGTCGAGCGTGGACGCGGCCGCCCGGCACCGGCACGCCGAGCTGAGCGCGGAGATCACCGAGGCCAATCACCGCTACCACGTGCTGGACTCGCCGACGATCTCGGACGCGCAGTACGACGCGCTGATGCGCGACCTCCGGGCGCTCGAGGAGCGTTACCCCGAGCTGCGCACCCCGGACTCACCCACCCAGCGGGTGGGCGGCGCGATCTCCACCGAGTTCACCGCGGTCGAGCACCTGGAGCGGCTGCTCAGCCTGGACAATGCGTTCTCGCCGGCGGAACTCGACGCCTGGGCGGCCCGGGCCGAGCGGCTCGGCGGGACCGGCCCGTACCTGTGCGAGCTGAAGATCGACGGGCTGGCGGTGGACCTGGTCTACCGGGGCGGGGCGCTGGTCCGCGCCGCGACCCGCGGCGACGGGGTCACCGGCGAGGATGTCACGCCCAACATCCGCACGATCGGCGCGGTCCCGCTCCGGCTGGCCGGCCCCGGCGTGCCGGAGATACTCGAGGTCCGCGGCGAGGTGTTCCTGCCGGTGGCGGCGTTCCACGAGCTGAACGAGCGGCTGACCGCGATGGGCCGGCCGCCGTTCGCCAACCCCCGCAACTCGGCCGCGGGGTCGCTGCGCCAGAAGGACCCCCGGGTCACGGCGACCAGGCCCCTGCAGCTGATCGTGCACGGGGTGGGGCTCACCACCGGCGATGCTCCGGAAACCCACTCCGGCTGGTACGAGCGGCTGCGCGGGTGGGGCCTGCCGGTCAGTGACCTGTTCCGGGTGATGCCCGGGCTGGATGGGGTGCGGGAGTACATCGCGAACTACGGCGAGCACCGCCACGACACGCCGTACGAGATCGACGGGGTCGTGGTCAAGATCGACCGGCTCGATCTGCAGCGGCAGCTGGGCTCGACCAGCCGCGCGCCGCGCTGGGCCATCGCCTACAAGTACCCTCCCGAGGAGGTCAACACCCGGCTCCTGGACATCCGGGTCAACGTGGGCCGGACGGGGCGGGTCACCCCGTTCGCGGTCATGGAGCCCGTGGTGGTCAGCCAGTCCACGGTCGACCGGGCCACGCTGCACAACGCCGACGAGGTGGCCCGCAAGGGCGTGCTGATCGGGGACATGGTCGTGCTGCGCAAGGCCGGCGACGTGATCCCCGAAGTGGTGGGGCCGGTGGTGGACGTGCGTACCGGCGGCGAGCGTGCTTTCGAGTTCCCGACGGTGTGCCCGGCGTGCGGCACACCCCTGGTCCGGGAGGACGGCGGGGTGGACTGGCGCTGCCCCAATACCCGGGCCTGCCCGGCCCAGCTCCGGGAGCGGCTGTTCCACCTGGCCGGCCGGGGCGCACTGGACATCGAGGTGCTCGGCTACGAGGCGGTGACCGCGCTGCTCGAGTCGGGGCTGGTCACCGACGAGGGTGACCTGTTCGCGCTGACCGACGAGGACCTGGCCACCTGCTCGTTCTTCGTGAACAAGCAGGGCACCCTGACCGTGAACGCGGGCAAGCTGATCGGCAACCTGGAGGACGCCCGGCGCCGGCCACTCTGGCGGATGCTGGTGGCCCTGTCCATCCGGCACGTGGGCCCCACTGCGGCCCGCGCGCTCGCGGCCCAGTTCGGCTCCGTTCGACGCGATCGTGTCCGCCTCGCCGGGGGAACTGGCCGCGGTGGACGGGGTGGGCCCGAAGATCGCCGACTCGGTGATCGAGTGGTTCGGCGTGGACTGGCACCAGGCCATCGTGGACAAGTGGCGGGACGCCGGCGTCCAGCTCGCGACGCCTGGCTGGACGCCGCCGCCCGTGCCCGACGCGGGGGCGGGCGCCGAGGCCGGCGGGGCGCCGCTGTCCGGGGTGTCGGTGGTCATCACCGGCAGCCTGGACGCCTTCAGCCGGGATGAGGCCGCGGAGGCGGTGCAGGCGCTCGGCGGGAAGGTGACCTCGTCGGTATCGGCGAAGACGGCGTTCCTGATCGCGGGGGACAAGCCCGGGACCAAATATGACAAGGCACTCACGCTGGGCGTCCCGGTGCTTGACGAGGCAGGCTTCCGGGTGCTGCTGGACAATGGCGCGGCCGCGGCGGCCGGGCATGCCGTGAGCGGTGATGATGCCGGGGCTCCCAGGTCGGCTGACGACGCGTGATAATGACGGCGCCAGTTGGCCGCGCATTGATTAAGCCCGTCTGCAATGCTCTGACCTGGGAAACCGTCGTTGACCGTCAATGTGCTGTAACGGATAGTGTGCGATTGGCTTCGCGAAGTACCGTTTTCGCCGTACCCTTCTGAGAGAGCTACGCGTATCCCTGCCGGCCGGGTGTGGCATGAGGACACCATGAGGGACCCGAACGACACCAGGGACATCGGTCCGCGGATCGGTTCCCCGCTGTGGGACTACATCACCGCCGTCACGCTGGCGGGTCTTTCTGTTCTGCTGATCGCGGTCCGTGCCCTGCCTGGCCCGGGGGCCTCCGGGCTGCTGGAGCACCCGCTGCTGTGGGTTCTGGCCGCTCTGGCCCTCCTGGGTGAGCTCAGGCGGATCGTGACGCCGGGCAAGTCCGGCCCCGACGCGGCCGCGATCTCGGTGACCTTCTGCTTCGCCGTCCTGCTGTACTGGGGCTTCCCGGCCGCCGCGCTGCTGCGCGCGGTCACCACGCTCGCGGTCGCGCTCTGCGCGCGCCGGGCGGTTTTCCGGGCGCTCTTCAACGTGGCCCAGTTCACCCTGAGCCTGGCCGCCGCGGCGGCGGTGCTCGCCGCGGCCCACATCCACCCGTCGCCGTCCAGTCCCTGGGTCCCGGCCGGGAACCAGCTGGGCGTGGTTGCCCTGGCCGCGGCCGCCTACTTCGCCTGCAACTTCGTGCTGGTCGGCGTGGCCGTGGCGCTGCACGAGCGGGCGCCCGTCCTGGCCACGCTGCGCAAGGCCCTGCCCTACCAGGCCTTCGTCACGCTGGCGCTGCTGTCCGCGGGGCCGCTGGCGGTCGTGGCGATGCACCGCTCGGTGCTGCTGGTGCTGCTGTTCCTGCTGCCGCTCAGCGCCGTGTACGCCAACGCGGCCATGTCGCTGAACCGCGAGCACCAGGCGCTGCACGACCATCTGACCGGCCTCCCGAACCGCACCCTGCTGCTGCGCCGGACGGCCGAGGCGCTGACCGAGGCCGGGCGCACCGGGACCAAGTGCGGTTTCCTGCTCCTGGACCTGGACCGGTTCAAGGAGGTCAACGACACGCTCGGCCACCCGCTGGGGGACGACCTGCTCCAGGTGATCGCCTACCGGCTGGCCCGCAGCGTCCGGACGGGAGATGTGGTCGCCCGGCTCGGCGGCGACGAGTTCGCGGTGCTGCTGCCCGCGCTGCGGACCATGACCGTGGCCGCCGAGGTGGCCGCACGGCTGCGCAGCGCCCTGGCCGAGCCGGTGCGCCTGGAGGGCATGTCGTTCGAGATCGAGGCCAGCGTGGGCATCGCGCTGTACCCGGACGACGCCTCCACGGTGGAAGTGCTGCTGCAGCGGGCCGACGTGGCCATGTACCGCGCGAAGGAACGGCGCACCGGCGTCGAGGTTTATGTGGCGCGCGCGGACCGCTACTCCCCGGCCCGCCTGTCCCTGCTCGGTGACCTGCGCCGCGGCATCGACCGGGGCGAGTTCGAGCTGCACTACCAGCCCAAGGTGTTCCTGGCCACCGGCCGGACCGCCGGGATGGAGGCACTGCTGCGCTGGCGGCATCCGGACCGCGGGCTGATCGGGGCCGCCGAGTTCATCCCGCTGGCCGAGCACTCGTTCCTGATGCGCGAGCTGACCGCGCACGTCGTCCAGATCGCGCTCAGCCAGGCGTCGGCGTGGCGGCGCAGCGGCCTGGTGGCCCAGCTCTCGGTGAACGTCTCCTACCGCGACCTGCTGGACCGCAGCCTCACCGCCACGATCAAGCGTGAGCTCGCCGGGCAGGGCCTGCCCGCGGGCGCGCTGCTGCTGGAGATCAGTGAGCGGGCGCTGACCCGCGAGACCGCCGATATCGCTGGTGGCCTGCGCGCGCTGCGGTCGCTCGGGATCGAGCTCAGCCTGGACGACTTCGGAACCGGCTACACGTCCGTGGGCCGGCTGAAGGAGATGTCCATCGGCGAGGTGAAGATCGACCCCTCCTTCGTCGCCCGCGTGGTCACCGACCAGGACACCGCGCTGATCGTGGCTTCAGCCGTGGACCTGCTGCGCGGGCTGGGCATCCGCTCAGTCGCCGAGGGGGTCGAGTCGCCGCAGGTCGCGGACGCGCTGCGGGAGATGGGCTGTGATGCGGCCCAGGGCTGGCACTTCAGCAGGCCACTGAACGCGGCCGCCGCCACCGCCTGGCTGGCGCACCCGCGCCAGGACCCGGGCGCGGTTCCCGCCGCGCCCGCCCCGGCCGTGGTGGCGGCGGTCCCCCCGGCTGGAGTGCCTGTGCCCGGGGAGGTGCCTGCCTCGGCGGCGGTGCCTGTGTCCGCGACGGTGCCTGTGCCCGGGGAGGTGCCTGTGCCCGCGGCGGTGCCTGCCTCGGCGGCGGTGCCCGTGTCCGCGGCGGTGCCTGTGCCCGGGGCGGTGCCTGTGTCCGCGACGGTGCCTGTGCCCGGGGCGGTGCCTGTGCCCGGGGAGGTGCCTGCCTCGGCGGCGGTGCCAGGGAGAAGGCCGGAGGCCGCCACGGCCCCGGGCCCGGTACCCGGCGACGATCGCCTGGACGCCGCGGCCCGGCCGTAAATGCCGTCAGCCTGCTCCGGGACCGGGCCTAGGATGGCATCCATGCCCATTGACCGCGCCGAAGTGGCCCACCTGGCCCGGCTGTCGAGACTGGCCCTGACCGACGAGGAACTCGATCACTTCGCGGTCCAGCTCGACCAGATCATCTCGGCCGTGGCGCGTGTCCAGGAGGTCGCCGCGGAGGGCATCCCGCCGACCTCGCACGCGGTCCCGGTGACCAACGTGTTCCGCGACGACGTGGTGGTCCCGCCGCTCGGCGCGGACAAGGTCCTGGACCAGGCGCCGGCCGTGGAACAGCAGCGGTTCCGTGTCCCGCGGATCCTGTCGGAGGACTGATCGTGGACGACGAGACCAGGCCAGGCGAAGCCCTGCCTGCCCCCGACCGCGCGGGCGAGCTGACCCGGATGACGGCGGCGGAGCTCGCCGCCGCGATCGCGGGCGGCCAGGTGTCCGCGCTGGAAGTGACCGAGGCCCATCTGGGCCGCATCGACGCGGTCGACGGGCAGCTGCACGCCTTCTTGCACGTCGCGGCGGACCGCGCCCGGGCCGCCGCCCGCGCGGTGGACGAGCGCCGCGCGGCGGGGGAGGTCCTCGGGCCGCTGGCCGGCGTGCCGCTAGCGCTCAAGGACGTCTTCACGACCACGGACATGCCGACTACGTGCGCCTCCCGCATCCTCGGCAGCTGGCAGCCGCCGTACGACGCGACCGTGACGCGCCGGCTCCGCGAGGCTGGCGTGGTGCTGCTGGGCAAGTCGAACATGGACGAGTTCGCGATGGGCTCGTCCACCGAGAACTCGGCGTTCGGGCCGTCGCACAACCCGTGGGACCTGGCCCGGGTACCCGGAGGTTCGTCGGGCGGGTCGGCCGCGGCGGTCGCGGGCTTCGAGGCCCCGCTCGGCGTCGGCACCGACACCGGCGGGTCCATCCGGCAGCCCGCCGCGGTGTGCGGGATCGTCGGGGCCAAGCCGACGTACGGCGGGCCGTCCCGGTACGGCCTGATCGCCTTCGCGTCGTCGCTGGACACCCCCGGGCCGCTGGCCCGGACCGTGCTGGACGCGGCCCTGCTGCACGAGGCGATCTCCGGTCACGACCCGTGCGACTCCACGTCGGTGGACGCGCCGGTCCCGCCCGTGGTGGCCGCCGCCCGGCAGGCCGACGTGAGCGGCCTGCGCGTCGGGGTGGTGCCGGAGCTGAGCGGTGAGGGCTACCAGCCGGGGGTGCTGGCCCGGTTCACCGAGGCCGTCGAGCTGCTGGAGTCGCTGGGCGCCAAGATCGTCGAGGTGTCCTGCCCGCACTTCACCTACGCGCTGCCGGCCTACTACCTGATCGCGCCCAGCGAGTGCTCCTCGAACCTGGCCCGGTTCGACGGCATGCGCTACGGGCTGCGGGTCGGTGACGACGGCACCCACGACGCCGAGGAAGTCATGTCGCTCACCCGGGCCGCGGGATTCGGGCCCGAGGTGAAGCGCCGCATCATGCTGGGCGCCTACGCGCTGTCGAGCGGCTACTACGACGCCTACTACGGCAAGGCCCAGCAGGTTCGGACCCTCATCACCCGGGACTTCGCGGCCGCCTTCGAGCAGGTGGACGTGCTGATCTCGCCGACCACCCCGACCACCGCGTTCCCCATCGGCGAGCGGGCCGACGACCCCATGGCCATGTACCTCGCCGACCTGTGCACGATCCCGTCGAACCTGGCCGGCAACGCGGCCCTGTCGGTGCCGTGCGGGCTCGCGCCCGAGGATGGCCTGCCGGTCGGGCTGCAGATCATGGCGCCGGTCCTGGCCGACGACCGGGTCTACCGGGTGGCCGCGGCCGTGGAGGCCGCGCTGACCCAGCGCCGCGGAGGACCCATACTGGACGCGATCCGCGGCCCGGCCGGCCTGCCCGCTCCCGGCGTTCCGGCATCAGGGACCCCGGGAACAGGCCCGGCCCACCCCGGAGGGAGCAGCGCATGAGCGGGCAGGCAACGGCCAGCCTGGTTTCCTACGAGGATGCCGTCTCCCGGTACGACCCGCTGATCGGCCTCGAAACCCATGTCGAGCTGGGCACCGTCACCAAGATGTTCTGCGGCTGCCCGGCCAGGTTCGGCGGCGAGCCGAACTCCCTGGTCTGCCCGGTCTGCCTGGGCCTCCCCGGGTCGCTGCCGGTGACCAACCGGATGGCCATCGAGTACACCATGAAGATCGGCCTGGCGCTGAACTGCGCCATCGCCACCACGGCCCGGTTCGCCCGCAAGAACTACTTCTACCCGGACATGCCGAAGGACTACCAGATCTCGCAGTACGACGAGCCGCTGTGCACGGACGGGTGGCTCGACATCCTGGTGCACGACCCGGCCGCCGGTGACGAGCCGCGGCCGGTCCGGGTCGAGATCGAGCGGGTGCACCTGGAAGAGGACACGGGCAAGTCGATGCACGTCGGCGGGGCTACCGGGCGGATCCATGGCGCGGACTACTCGCTCGTCGATTACAACCGGGCCGGGATCCCGCTGGTCGAGATCGTCACCAAGCCGGTAGCCGGCACCGGGCCGCTCGCGCCCGAGGTAGCCCGCGCCTACGTCTCGGAACTGCGTGACCTGCTGCGGTCGCTTGGCGTGTCCGACGTGCGGATGGAAGAGGGCTCGCTGCGCTGCGACGTGAACACCTCGCTGGCGCCCAGGGGCGCCGCCGAATGGGGCACCCGGACCGAGACCAAGAACGTGAACTCGCTGCGGTCAGTGGAACGCGCGGTCCGGTATGAGATCCAGCGGCAGGCCGCGGTCCTGGACGCGGGGCAGCGGGTCGTCCAGGAGACCCGCCACTTCAACGAGGAGACGGGGACCACCTCGCCGGGCCGCAGCAAGGAAGAGGCACAGGACTACCGCTACTTCCCCGAGCCCGACCTGGTTCCCGTCGCGCCGTCCCGGGACTGGGTGGAGAGCGTGCGGGCCCAGCTGCCCGAGCTGCCCGCGGCCCGGCGGGCCCGGCTGCAGCGCGAGTGGGGCCTGTCCGAGCTGGACATGGCGGCGCTGCGCAACGCGGGCGCGCTGGACCTGGTGGCGGAGACCGTCGCGGCGGGAGCCACGCCGGCCGACGCCCGCAAGTGGTGGCTCGGTGAGCTGCTGCGCACGGCGAACAAGTCCGGCACGGAACTCGGCGACCTGCCAATCACGCCCGCGGATGTGGCCCGGGTGGCCCAGCTGGTGGACTCGGGCGCGGTCAACGACCGGCTGGCCCGGGAGGTCATCGAGGGCGTGCTGGGCGGCGAGGGAACGCCGGACGAGGTGGTCACGGGCCGTGGCCTCGCCGTGGTCAGCGACGACGCGGCCCTGTCCGCCGCCGTCGAGGAGGCCATCGCCGCGAACCCGGACGTCGCCGACAAGGTCCGGGGCGGCAAGGTCGCCGCGGCCGGCGCTCTGGTCGGCGCGGTGATGAAGGCGACCAGGGGCAAGGCTGACGCCAGCCGGGTCCGGGAGCTGATCCTCGGCCGCCTCAGCTGAGCGGTGTCCACGGGAGCAGTGCCCATGCTGACCTGCCCATGCTGATCTGGGTGCCGACGGCTGAGGTGGCCGCGGGACTGGACGGGCTGCCCCGCGCAGACGTCGAGGTGGTCGCGCCCGACGGCGCGCCGCTGCCGGCGAGCGCGGGCCGGGTCGAGTTCTACGTCCCGCCGTTCTTTCCCGGGCTCCCCGGAATCGCGGCCATGCACCAGATGCCGCGGCTGGCCGTGGTGCAGACGCTAACGGCCGGCGTGGACCGGCTGCTGGGTGACCTGCCCGCCGGGGTCACGCTCTGCAATGCGCGCGGCGTGCACGACGCGAGCACGGCGGAATGGGTGGTCGCCGCGATGCTCGCCGCGCTCCGCGAGTTCCCGCTGTTCGCCCGGGAGCAGGCCGCCCAGCGGTGGAGCTATCACTTCACCGACTGCCTGGCCGGCAAGACTGTCCTCATTGTCGGGTACGGCTCAATCGGCGCAGCGGTGGAGCGGCGGCTGGCCGGTTTCGAGGTGGAAGTGGCCCGGGTGGCCCGGACGGCCCGACCTGGCGTGGACTCCGTGAGCGACCTGCCCGGGCTGCTGCCCGGGGCGGACGTGGTCGTGCTGCTGGCCCCGGTGACTCCCGAGACCGTCGGCATGGCCGACGCGGCGTTCCTGGCCCGCATGAAGGACGGCGCGCTGCTGGTCAACGCCGCCCGGGGCTCGCTGCTGCGCACCGATGCCCTGGTCGGGGAACTGCGGCGGGGGCGGCTGCGGGCCGCGCTGGATGTGACCGACCCCGAGCCCCTCCCGGCCGGCCATCCGCTCTGGACGCTTCCCGGCGTGTTCATCACCCCGCACGAGGCGGCGTCCACCCCCGTGTCGGTCGCGCGGATGATCAGCCATGTCCGTGATCAGGCGGCCAGATTCCTCAATGGCGAGCCGTTGCTGAATGTCATCTCCGGCAGCTATTAGGAATTTCGCCGGCTACGGAAAGACTTCCGCCAATTACCCCTGGTCAAGGCCATATAGCATGGATACTGGCCGCCGTGCAGAGGGAGATGTCTCCCGGTGGACGCGCTTCCTCAATCGAAGTGTGACCTAAGGGTCCTAAAGTGAGCAGCGTCGTTCACTGGCGATGACCGCGACCAGCCCGCTGGCAGGTCCCGCCGCACACCGTGCGGGCACCCTGCCCTGTCCTGGTGACCGTGAGTCCTAGTTCGGTTGCGCAGGAATAGTCAGCCTGGCCCCACAAGGCGCCGCTGGCGCACCTGCGGTGCCGTACGCAGCGGAACAGAGCAGCGGAAGGAGACTCGGTGCACCCGCAAGCATCGGGTGACCCGCGATGAGCCTGGCCGCACAGGCAGCCACCTCGCTTGTGGCTCTGATCGCCGCGGCGGCCGCATTCAGCCTCTGGCGGGGTGCCAACCGGCACGAGGGGTCTGTCCAGCGTGCGTACCGGCTATTCGCGCTCACCGCGCTGCTCTGGGGGGCCGGGGCTGTCGGCCAGCAGGAGCTGGCCACCGCCACGGCCGGCGCCACGTTCCCGTTCACCATCGCCGACCTGCCCGGGCTGCTGGCCCTTCCCGCCCTGGTGACCGGGCTGGCCAGCCTCGGATCACGGCGCGAGACAGCGCGCCATCCGCTGGCCCAGCGCCACCGCGCCCGGATCGGCACCGCTGTAGCCCGCGGCGCGGATGGCTACGTCGTAGCGTCCGCCCTGTTCATCATCGGCTGGATCACGGTGCTCAGCGCCGGTTACGCGCACTCGGGCGACGACGCGGGCACGTTCGCCGCCGAACTCATCCACCCCCTCGCCGACCTGCTCGCGCTCGGCGTCGCGCTGCCCCTCGCGGTGGCGGCCGGGAGGCGCGGCGCCGCGCCCGTCCTCGCCCTGCTCGCGGTGACCGTGAGCGACACGCTCGCGGTCGGGGCGAAGATCACCAACGGGCACCCCGGTGCGGCTGCGCAGCTGCTGCTGATCGCCGGGTTCTGCGTGCTCGGCTGCGCCCCGTGGCTGGCCGACTCCTGGCCGGCGGGCCCGGGGGAGACGGGGCAGTTCTCCCGGGCCGTTGCGCACGTCACGACCGCGCTGGCCGCGGTCAGTGCCGCGGCGGCCGCAGTGGTGCTGATCGGCTGGGTGCTGGCGGGAAGCCCGTCCGGCGAGCCTGTCCTGGCCCTGGTCACGGCGACCACGCTGCTCGCGCTGACCGCACGGATCGTGATCCTCGCTCACCGGGACAGCATCAGGTCCCGGCTCTGGCACGAATCGGGACACCAGTTCCGCGAGCTGGCCGACCGGATCAGCGACGTGGTCCTGGTGTGTGACTACGCCGGCGCGATCAGCTTCGCCAGTCCCGCGGTCCGCGATTACGGCTATACCCCGGACGGACTGGAAGGCCGGGTGCTGATCGACCTGGTGCACCCGGAGGACCGGCTGGGCGCGCTGCGCGCCGTCCGCGAGGCTGCGTCCATGGCCGGCGCGCCCGTGACTGGTGGCACGGCCCAGCCGGTCCGCTGTTCCTGCCGCGTCCGGGCCGCCGACGGGACCTGGCGGTACGTCGAGGCGGTCATCTCCCGCCACCGCAGCCAGGGGGCGCCCGACCGGCTGCTGATCACCTCGCGGGACGTCAGCGATCAGGTGGCGCTGCGCCGCCAGATCGCGCACCTGACCTACCACGACGGCCTGACCGGGCTGCCCAACCGGGCCTACCTGGAGGAGCGGGCGCGGGAGATATTCAGCCACCCCGACCCCGGGAGTCCGGGGGTGCCGGGGGTCATCCTGGTGGACCTGGACGCGTTCACCAGCGTGAACGACGCCGCCGGTCCCAGCGCGGGTGACCTGGTCCTCGCCCAGGTGGCCCGGCGGCTGCGGTCGGTGGTGCCGCCGCGCGGCACGGTAGCGCGCTGGGGCGGCGACGTGTTCGCGGTCCTGGTCCAGGAAGCCTCCTCCGCCGGCGAGATCATCGATCTGGCCGGGCGCATCCTGGCCAGTGTGGCCGACGAGCCGTTCCGGGCCGCCGACCGCAGCATGGCCCTGTCCGCCAGCGTCGGGGTCGCGCTCGCCGACGGCAGCCCGGCCGGCGTACGTCTGGCGCAACGCGGACGCGGCGGTATCCCGGGCCAAGGAATCGGGCGGCGGCCGGCTGGAGGTCTTCCCGGCGGCTGCCGCATCCCGATGCCCAGCGCCGGCTGAGCCTCGCGGCGCAGCTGAGCCGGACCCTCAGCCGCGCTGAGCTCACTGACGGCGGGCCTGGCCACGGCGGGCCTGGCCACGGCGGGCCTGGCGGGAGCGAGCCCGGCGAGAGCGGGCTGGCCGGAATCGCAATCGGTGAGGGCCAGCCTGGTGAGGGCCAGCCTGGTGAGGGCCAGCCTGGTGAGCGCCAGCCTGGCTGGGCCGGCTGGAGCTGGCGTACCGTCCCCTGGCCGACCTGGCCAGCTCCCAGGTCGTCGGTGCGCAGGCAGTGGCCCGCTGGCACTGGGATGGGACCTACGTTCCGCAGCACGAGTTCCTGGCCGCGGCCGAGACCGCCCGGGTGACCGTCGAGCTGGCCGAATGGATGCTGCGCGAGTCCTGTTCCCAGGCGGCCGCCTGGTGGCGGGACGGCTGGCAGGCCCGCTTGTGGCTCCGCTGCCCGCCGTCGGTGCCGCTGGCGCCGTTCGGCGAGTCCGTGCTGGGTGCACTGGCGGGCAGCGGGCTCGCCCCGGCCGCGCTGATCCTGGAGGTCGCCTCCCCGGTGCTGGCCGGCGGTGACGAGGTGGTGCTGCGCGCGCTCGGGGACCTGCGCGAGCGGGGCGTCCGGCTGGCGGTGGACGTCTCCGATGCCGGGTACGCCTCCCTGGCCAGGCTGAGCCACCATCCGGTCGACCTGCTCAGGATCGGCCCCGGCCTGGTCGCGGGGCTGGGCGTGGACGCCGCAGCCGAGACCCTGTCCGGGGCGCTGGTCCGGGTGGGCAGGGAACTGGGCCTCCAGGTGGCCGCGGACGGAATCGAGACGGGCCGGGCAGCGCGATCTGCTGGCCGCCATGGGCTGCGTGCTCGGCCTCGGCCCGTTCGTGGCGGGGACGGTGCCGGCCGCCAGCCTGCCGGGTCCGGCGGGCAGCCACGGCCAGGCCGGCCACGGTGGGCGGGCCGGCCGTGGGCGCGCAGGGGACCATGGGCAGGCTGGGGACCCGGGCCTGGCTGGGGGCGCGGGCGGGGCCGGGGACCGGGGCGGGGCCGGGGACGCGGAAGTGGCCGGGGCCCCGGGCGCGGCCGGAGGGCACAGCATCGCCGGGCAGGGGCCAGCCGCCGGGGATCTCCCGTTCGGTGACGTCATCTCCCCTGCGTCTCATCTCGCTAGCTGAGACGAATGGGCTCTCAAGTTGACGGAACCCAGGGACTGGGACAGAGTGATACCCGTGTCCGGTACCCCGTGCTCGTACTCCCGCGGCGCGCAAGCAGCTGATTTAACCCAGCTACCTGCGCGCTACCCTCGTCCGCCTATGGCGCCGAGGGTTTTTTGTTGCCCACCAGCTCCCCACCGCAGACGAGGAAGCTTGCGATGACCGACCAGACGACCGCGGCCCCCCCGGGCCCCGGACTGGCAGGCGCGGCGCGGAAGGGTCCCAGCCCTACTCCGCGCGACCTAGCAGCCCGAACCGCGTCACGCGATGCGGCAGATGCCCCCCCCGGCCCGGCCCAGCGGGCAGCCGCCGCGCCCGCCGCGGCGGCCCCCGGCGAGCGGTCCCGCGCTGACGCGGGCCCGCGCCCCGACGCGGCCCACCGCGGTGACCCCGCTCCGCGCAGCGAGCCCGCCGCCGAGGCCGGCACCCGGATGACAGGCGCCTCGGCCCTGGTCAGGGCGCTGGAGCGGCTGGGTGTGGACGTCGTGTTCGGCATCCCGGGAGGCGCCATCCTGCCGCTGTATGACCCGCTCTTCGACTCGCCCTCGGTCCGGCACATCCTGGTCCGCCACGAGCAGGGTGCCGGTCACGCCGCCACCGGGTACGCGCAGGTGACCGGCCGCCCGGGGGTCTGCATGGCCACCTCGGGGCCCGGCGCGACCAACCTGGTGACGCCGCTGGCCGACGCCTACATGGACTCGGTGCCGGTGGTCGCCATCACCGGCCAGGTGCCGTCCAGCCTGATCGGCACCGACGGTTTTCAGGAAGCCGATATCTCCGGCATCACCCTGCCGGTCACCAAGCACAACTTCCTGGTCACCAAGGCCGAGGACATCGCACGCACGGTGGCCGAGGCGTTCCACGTGGCCTCCACTGGCCGGCCCGGCCCGGTGCTGGTCGACGTGGCCAAGGACGCGCTCCAGGCGGAAACCGAATTCCGCTGGCCGCCCACCTTCGACCTGCCCGGCTACCATCCGGTGACCCGGCCGCACTCCCGGCAGGTCCGGGAGGCGGCCCGGCTGATCGCCGGCGCCAGCCGCCCGGTGCTCTATGTCGGCGGCGGCGTCCTCAAGGCGGGCGCCAGCCAGGAACTGCTCGAACTGGCGGAGATGACCGATATCCCGGTCGTCACCACGCTGATGGCCCGGGGCGGCTTCCCGGGCAGTCACCGCCAGAACCTGGGCATGCCCGGCATGCACGGCACGGTGGCGGCCGTGGGCGCGCTGCAGAAGTCGGACCTGCTGGTCACCCTCGGGGCACGATTCGATGACCGGGTCACCGGCAAGCTGGACAGCTTCGCGCCCGGGGCCGCGGTGGTGCACGCGGACATCGACCCTGCGGAGATCTCCAAGAACCGCCGCGCTGACGTGCCGATCGTGGGGGACTGCCGGGAGGTGATCACCGAGCTGATCGCCGCGGTCGCCACCGAGTTCGAGGCCGGCCACCGCACCGACCTGGCCCCCTGGTGGTCGCAGCTGGATGCCTGGCGCAGCACCTACCCGCTCGGCTACGACCAGCCGGCGGACGGGTCCGTGGCCCCGCAGTACGTCATCGAGCGGATCGGGAAGATCGCGGGCCCGGACGCGATCTACGTGGCCGGCGTCGGCCAGCACCAGATGTGGGCCGCCCAGTTCATCAGCCACGAGCGGCCCGGTCACTGGCTGAACTCCGGCGGGGCGGGGACCATGGGCTACGCGGTGCCCGCCGCGATGGGAGCCAAGGTGGGCGACCAGCGCCGCCTGCGTGTGGGCGATCGACGGTGACGGCTGCTTCCAGATGACGAATCAGGAACTCGCCACGTGCGCGGTGGAGGGGATCCCGGTCAAGATCGCCATCATCAACAACGGCAACCTCGGCATGGTCCGCCAGTGGCAGACACTGTTCTACAACGAGCGGTACTCCAACACCGACCTGGACCGGCGGGCCCGCACCCTCCAGGCCGCGGCGGGCCCGGAGGCGGGCCTGGCCGGGGACGCCCCCCCGCGGCATGATCCCGCTCCCTCCGGGGGCGGCACGCGCATCCCCGACTTCGTCAAGCTCGCCGAGGCCTACGGGTGCGTGGGCCTGCGCTGCGAGGACGCGGGGAGCGTGGACGCGGTGATCGAGCAGGCCATGAAGATCAACGACCGGCCCGTGGTGGTCGACTTCATCGTGCACCGGGACGCCATGGTCTGGCCGATGGTCGCCGCGGGCACCAGCAATGACGACATCATCGTCGCGCGCAACATGGCGCCGGACTGGGATGTGACCGAATGAGCCAGGGGCTGGCCCGCCTCCGTGACCAGGAGCCGACTATGAACAGGCACACGCTCTCCGTGCTGGTGGAGAACAAGCCGGGCGTGCTCGTCCGCATCGCGGGGCTGTTCTCCCGCCGCGGGTTCAACATCGACTCGCTCGCGGTCGGGCCCACCGAGCACCCGGAGATCTCCCGGATGACGATCGTGGTGGACTGCGCGGACCACCCGCTGGAGCAGGTGACCAAGCAGCTCAACAAGCTGATCAATGTGCTCAAGATCGTCGAGCTCGAGCCGGCTGCCTCGGTGCAGCGGGAACTCCTGCTGATCAAGGTGCGGGCCGACCTGGAGAGCAGGTCGCGCGTGCTGGAGACCGTGACGCTGTTCCGTGCCAAGGTGGTCGACGTGGCCCAGGACGCGGTCACGGTCGAGGCGACCGGCAACCGCGACAAGCTGGACGCCCTGATCAGGGTGCTCGAGCCGTTCGGGATCAAGGAACTCGTCCAGTCCGGCATGGTCGCCCTCGGCCGCGGCGGCCGGTCGATCACGGACCGGGCCCTGCGTCCCGTGGAACGGGTGGCCGAACGGAGCGGGGCAGGCGCCGCGCCGTGACGCGCGCCGGGCTGGCCGGCACCGTGCCGGGCAGCACCGTGCCGGGCAGCGGCGTGCCGGGCAGCGGCGTGTTAGCCAGGCCCGTGACAGCACTGCCGTGGTGGCCAGGCCCGTCACGGCCGTCAGTGAGATGAGCAAGCGGTAAGCGAAAGGCAGACAATGGCAGACATTTTCTATGACGACGGCGCCGACCTCAGCATCATCCAGGGCCGGCACGTCGCCGTCCTCGGGTACGGCAGCCAGGGCCACGCGCACGCGCTGTCGCTGCGTGACTCGGGCGTCAACGTCCGGGTCGGGCTCCCGGAGGGCTCCCGCAGCCGGGAGAGCGCGGCCAGCGAGGGCTTGCGGGTCACCACCCCGCGCGAGGCCTGCGAGGAGGCCGACCTGATCATGGTGCTGGTGCCCGACCACCTCCAGCGCGCGCTCTACGCCGAGGCCATCGAGCCGAGCCTGGTAGACGGCGATGCGCTGTTCTTCGCGCACGGGCTGAACATCCGGTACCAGCTCATCCGCCCGCCCGCAGGGGTGGACGTGTGCATGGTGGCCCCCAAGGCCCCCGGCCACCTGGTCCGCCGCCAGTTCTCCGAGGGACGGGGCGTCCCGGTGCTCGTCGCCGTGGAGCAGGACGCCACCGGGAACGCGTGGCCGCTGGCCCTTTCCTACGCCAAGGCCATCGGGGGGACCCGGGCCGGCGCGCTGGTCACCACGTTCAAGGAGGAGACCGAGACCGACCTGTTCGGTGAGCAGGCCGTGCTCTGCGGCGGCGTCTCCGAGCTCATCAAGGCCGGGTTCGACACCCTGGTCGAGGCGGGCTACCAGCCTGAGATCGCCTACTTCGAGTGCCTGCACGAGATGAAGCTGATCGTCGACCTGATGTACGAGGGCGGCATCTCCAAGATGTACTGGTCGGTGTCGGACACCGCCGAGTTCGGCGGCTACACGCGCGGGCCGCGGCTGGTGGACGAGCGCACCCGGGAGGAGATGCGCCGGATCCTCGCCGAAGTGCAGGACGGCACCTTCACCCGTGAGCTGATCGAGGAGTTCGACTCCGGCCGGCCGAACTTCCTCAAGCGCCGTGAGGCGTCCCGGGCGGACCAGATCGAGCAGGTCGGCGCGCAACTCCGGCCGCTGATGAGCTGGCTGGACTCCTCGGGTGACGCGGACGGCTCCTGAGCACAGGAGCAAGGGTGCGGCGCCGGCCCCGGGCTGGCGCCGCACCGGCCCGTTCCCGCGGCCTCAGCAGCCACTTCCGGCGGCGCAGTGCACACGGCCGTGCGGCGAGCTCACGCCTCGTGAACGTTTTCACAAGCTCCGCTAGACTGTGCTTTCGCTGTCCGTCATGAGGGGCCATCGCCGTGCCTGCACCCATCGTCCTCATCGCCGAGGAACTTTCGCCGGCCGCTGTCGCGCAGCTGGAATCAGACTTCGATGTCCGGCGCGCGGATGGCTCTGACCGCCCGGCGCTGCTCGCCGCGCTCGCCATGGCTGACGCGGTCATCGTGCGCAGTGCCACCAGGATTGACGCCGAGGCACTCGCGCACGCCCCCCGCCTGCGGGTGGTCGCGCGCGCCGGTGTCGGCCTGGACAACGTGGACGTGGAGGCGGCGACCCGCGCGGGCGTGATGGTGGTGAACGCGCCCACGTCCAACATCGTCAGTGCCGCCGAGCATGCGGTCGGCCTGCTGCTGGCCGTGGCCCGGAACGTCCCGCAGGCTGACGCCTCGCTGCGGGCCGGGCAGTGGGAGCGCTCCGCCTTCACCGGGGTCGAACTCGACGGCAAGGTGGCCGGCATCCTCGGCCTGGGCCGGATCGGGGTGCTCGTGGCCGGGCGGCTCAGCGCCTTCGGGATGTGCGTCATCGCCTATGACCCCTACGTGCCGCCGGCGCGGGCGGCCCAGCTCGGCGTCCGCCTGGCCAGCCTGGATGAGCTGCTGGGCGAGGCTGACTTCATCACCGTCCATCTCCCGAAGAATGCCGAGACGCTCGGCCTCGTCGGCGACAAGGAACTGCACCTGGTCAAGCCGGGCGTGCGCATCGTGAACGCGGCCCGCGGCGGCATCGTGGACGAGCACGCGCTGGCACTGGCGCTGCGCGAAGGCCGCGTGGCCGGGGCGGCCATCGACGTGTTCGCCGCGGAGCCCGCTACCGGCAACCCGCTCCTGGAGATCCCTGCCGTGGTGGCGACACCGCATCTCGGCGCGAGCACAGCCGAGGCACAGGAGAAGGCCGGCACGCAGGTCGCCAGGTCGGTCCGGCTGGCCCTGGCCGGTGAGTTCGTCCCGGACGCGGTCAACATCCAGGGCGGCGTGGTCGACGAGGACGTCAAGCCGGGCCTGCCGCTGGCGGAGAAGCTGGGCCGCATCTTCACCGCGCTGGCCGGCGGGATGGCCGCCCGGATCGACGTGGAAGTGCGGGGGGAGATCGCCGGCCATGACGTCCGCGTGCTCCAGCTGGCCGCGCTCAAGGGTGTCTTCACCGATGTCGTGGAGGACGCGGTGACGTACGTGAACGCGCCGCTTCTGGCCAGTGAGCGCGGCGTGGAGGTCAGCCTGGTCACCGAGGCCGACAGCCCGGACTGGCGGAACCTGGTCACGCTGCGCGGCATCATGCCTGACGGGCAGGTGGTCTCGGTCTCCGGGACACTGAGCGGCCGGCGGCAGCACGAGAAGCTGGTCGAGGTGAACGGTTTCGAGATGGAGATCGCCCCCGCCGAGCACATGGTGTTCCTCACCTATACCGACCGGCCGGGCGTGGTCGGCACCGTGGGCCAGATCCTGGGCAGCGAGGGCATCAACATCGCCGGGATGCAGGTATGCCGCGACGCCCGCGGCGGCCACGCGCTGATCGTGCTGTCGGTGGACTCGGCCATTCCGCCGGGGGTACTCGACGACATCCTGTCCACGATCGGGGCGGTCGTGGGCCGCCCCGTGGACCTGGACGAGCGCTGACCGGCGCGGCCGCTGAATCCGCCTGGCCGCCGCGGCCCGCCGGGATCCGCCTGGCCGCCGCGGCCCGCCGGATCCGTCTCGGTATGAGAGACGGTTCCGTCCCGCAGACGACAATTTCCTCAAGCAGGTACTAGGATGTCCAAGTAAATGCGGCGCTTCGTATCCGTCATGAGCGGCCGTAGCGGGGCCTGATCGGGGCAGGCCGGCCACCCGCTGCGGGGAGTGGTGCTGGCCGCAAGTCCGCCCCGGGGGACCTCACCCAGCGCGCCCGGGACCCGGGGCTGCTGGCGGGCACCGCGGCCCACCCGGCCAGCGGCCCGGCCAGCGCCGCGCAGTGCGTCGCCAGCGACAACGTCAGGAGACCGCGCCGTGTACGACATGTATCCGTGGAACCAGCCCGCGGACGCTTCCCCGGCCGCCCGGCCCGGGCCTGCCCGCCCGGCCCGCCGGGCCGGGCGGGACTGCCCGACCGGCCTCGCCGCCGACGCCACCCAGGCCATTCAGGTGGCGCTGGACCGGCGTGATAACGGCGGAGAGTCAGCGGCCACAGCCGGCCAGTAAGGTACGCGCATGGCATCTTCAGCGATCAAACTCGCCGTGATCGGCGGGGACGGCATTGGCCCGGAGGTGGTGGCCGAGGCGCTCAAGGTCCTCCAGGCCGCGAACGTGGGCATCGACGCATCCACCTACGACCTCGGCGCGCAGCGCTGGCACCGCAGCGGGGAGACACTGCCCGAGTCGGTCCTGGAGGAGATCCGGGCCCAGGACGCAATCCTGCTCGGGGCGGTCGGCGACCCGAGCGTGCCCAGCGGCGTGCTCGAGCGGGGCCTGCTCCTGCGGCTGCGCTTCGAGCTGGACCAGTACGTCAACCTGCGGCCAGTCCGGCTCTACCCGGGGGTTCTCACGCCGCTGGCGAGCGTCCGCCCCGAGTCGATCGACATGCTCGTCGTCCGGGAAGGCACCGAGGGCCCCTACGCCGGGGCGGGGGGCGTGCTGCGCAAGGGAACTCCTGAGGAAGTGGCCACCCAGGAGAGCCTGAACACGGCGTTCGGCGTGCGCCGGGTGGTGCGCTACGCATTCGAGCGGGCTGCCGAGCGGCCCGCGCAGAAGCTCACGCTCGTGCACAAGACCAATGTCCTCGCCTACGCGGGGGACCTGTGGCAGCGCACCGTCGAGGCGCTGGCCAAGGAGTTCAGCTCGATCGCGGTGGACTACTGCCACGTTGACGCGGCCTCGATGTTCTTCGTCAGCCAGCCGGACCGTTTCGATGTGCTCGTGACCGACAACCTCTTCGGCGACATCCTCACCGACCTGGGAGCGGCGGTCGCAGGAGGCATCGGGCTGGCCGCGAGCGGGAATATCAACCCCGAGCGGACCGCCCCGAGCATGTTCGAGCCGGTACACGGAAGCGCCCCGGATATCGCGGGGAAGCAGAAGGCCGACCCGACCGCGGCGATTCTCTCCGCGGCCATGCTGTGCGAGCACCTGGGGCTGGCGACCGAGGCTGCTCGCATCGAGCAGGCGGTCGCGGATGACCTGGTCGAGCGGCAGGGAGCCTGGGCGGCGCGGGTCACTCCCGAGATCGGCGACGACATCGCCGCCCGGGTAGCCGGATAGCGGCCCGCGGGCCGACCCGGCCGCGGGCCAGATGGGCGCGCCAGCAGCGCCCGGCGATGAGAACAACTGAAATGAACACCACCGGGCACAACGACCCTGCGGACCAGGACCCTGCGTACCGCAAGTCCGCGTGCATACACACTGCGCCGCGGCGGCCCGCCGGCCGCCGCGGCCGGGGCAACGGCGCTCCGCGCGAGATGCGGCTGCGCCGGGTAAGAGGAAGGACCCTGTCATGACGGCAAGCCCGGGCACCGAGATCGCTTTCGACATCCGCGCCAGCGCCGACCCCGTTCCACCGGCGGAACGCGAGCGCGTCCTGGCGAGCCCGGGGTTCGGGACGGTATTCACCGACCACATGGTCACGCTCCAGTGGACGCAGGAGCGCGGCTGGCATGATGGCCGGCTGCAGCCCTACGGGCCGCTGATGCTGGAACCTGCCACCGCGGTGTTCCACTACGCGCAGGAAATCTTCGAAGGCCTGAAGGCGTACCGGCAGGGCGGCGGCCCGATCGTGGCCTTCCGGCCCAACGCCAACGCGGCCCGGTTCAACCGCTCGGCAATCCGGCTGGCCATGCCGGACCTGCCCGAGGCGGTGTTCCTGCGCTCCATCGAGCTCCTGGTCAGCCAGGACCGGGACTGGGTCCCCACCGCCGAAGGACACAGCCTGTACCTGCGGCCCTTCATGATCGCCACGCAGCGCGGGCTGGGCGTCAACCATCCCTCGTCGTCTTATCAGTACACGGTGATCGCCTCACCGGCTGCGGCCTACTTCACGGGCGGCGTCCGCCCGGTGTCGGTCTGGCTGTCCGAGGACTACACCCGCGCCGCGCCGGGAGGGACCGGCGAGGCGAAGTGCGGCGGCAACTACGCGGCCGCCTTCGCCGGGCAGATCCAGGCCGTCCAGAGCGGCTGCGACCAGGTGGTCTGGCTGGACGCGGTGGAGCGCCGGTGGGTCGAGGAAATGGGCGGGATGAACCTGTTCTTCGTGTACGGCACCGGGCAGCAGGCCCGGATCATGACCCCGGCGCTGACCGGGACCATGCTCCCGGGCATTACCCGTGACTCGCTGCTCCAGCTCGGGCCGGATCTGGGCTTCCCCGCCGGGGAAGGCAGGATCTCCGCCGACCAGTGGCGTGAGGAGTGCGCCGCCGGTGAGCTCACCGAGGTGTTCGCCTGCGGAACCGCCGCGGTCATCACCCCGGTGGGGAAGGTCAAGAGCGCCAGCGGCGAATGGACGATCGGGGACGGTACCCCCGGGCCGGTCACCATGCGCCTGCGCGAGGAACTGGTCGGCATCCAGTACGGCCAGCGCCCCGACCCCTACGGCTGGGTCCACAAGATCTGCTGAGGGGGCGGCGGGGTCCTGGGCGCTGGCTGGGGCGGGGCCCGCACCGGGTGCGCTGGCTGGCCCGGATCCGTGCTCCAATCCGCCCGATACGGCCGGCGCGGGTGTGTTCCTTCCGCCCCTGTGTACCGGGTACGCCCGCGCACCCGGCCCGGACCCCGCCTGGCCGGATGGGTCATCGGCTTGGGGGGTCGCGGCTCGACTACCCCGCAGCATGTGTAACACTAGGTGCATGACGTCCGGCCGCATCATTATCGGCAGGCGCGTCGGCACCTAGCAGCGCCCGCCTTACGGCAGGCAGCCCGCACCGCCGACGCGCAGACCTCTCGCATGCCGCGAGGGGTCTTTTGTTTTGCGGGCAGCACGGCACCCCGGCAGCCAACCAGAGCGCGGCGGCACCGCCGCACGACAGAGACGGACGAGGTCATGGCCCAGAGCCCCGACGATGTGTTCCACGTCTACGACACCACGCTGCGCGACGGGGCCCAGCAGGAAGGGCTGAGCCTGACCGTCGCCGACAAGCTGGCTATCGCACGCCGCCTCGACGAGTTCGGGGTCGGCTTCATCGAGGGCGGCTGGCCCGGCGCGATCCCCCGGGACACCGAATTCTTCCAGCGTGCCCGCACCGAACTAGACCTCAGGCACGCGCAGCTCGCCGCGTTCGGCGCGACCCGCCGGGCCGGCGTGCAGGCGGCCGACGACCCCCAGGTCGCCGCCCTGCGTGAGTCCGGGGCGCCGGTCGTGACTCTTGTCGCCAAGAGTCACGACCGGCATGTCCGGCTGGCCCTGCGGACGACCCTGGACGAGAACCTGGCCATGATCCGCGACACGGTGAGCCACCTGCGGGCCGAGGGACAGCGGGTGTTCCTCGACGCCGAGCACTTCTTCGACGGATACCGGTCGGATCCGGCCTACGCACTCGAGGTGGTCCGGGTGGCCACCGAGGCCGGGGCGGATGTGGTTGCGCTATGTGACACGAACGGCGGCATGCTGCCCGGGGAGCTCGGTGACGTGGTGAGCGCGGTGGCAGCGGCGACCGGTGCCCGGCTCGGCATCCACTGCCACGACGACACCGCCTGCGCCGTGGCCAACAGCCTGGTGGCGGTGGACGCGGGCGTGACCCATGTGCAGGGCTGCGCCAACGGATACGGGGAGCGGGCCGGCAACGCCAACCTGTTCAGCGTCGTCGCGGGACTCCAGCTGAAGAAGGGCCAGGTCGTGCTGCCAGACGGCTGCATGGCCGAGATGAGCCGCGTGGCCCACGCGATCAGCGAGGTCACCAACGTCACCCCGAGCACCCACCAGCCCTACGTCGGTTTCTCCGCCTTCGCGCACAAGGCCGGCCTGCATGCGTCTGCGGTCAAGGTGGACCCGATGCTCTACCAGCACATCGATCCCGAGCTGGTCGGCAACGACATGCGGATGCTGGTCTCGGACATGGCGGGCCGCGCATCCGTCGAGATCAAGGGCAAGCAGCTCGGCTATGACCTGTCCGGCGACCGTGACATGGTCGGCCGGGTCGTCAACCGGGTCAAGGAACTCGAGGCCCGCGGGTACACGTTCGAGGCGGCCGACGCGTCCTTCGAGCTCCTGCTGCGCGACGAGATGGCGGGCGAGCGGCAGCGCCATTTCCAGGTGGAGTCGTGGCGGGTCATCGTGGAGCAGCGGGCCGGCGGTGAGGTGGGCAGCGAGGCTACCGTCAAGCTGCACGCCAAAGGCGAGCGGATCGTGGCCACCGGAGAGGGCAACGGGCCGGTCAACTCGCTGGACAAGGCCCTGCGGCTCGCCCTGGAGCGGCTCTACCCGGAGCTGGCCATGCTGGAGCTGGCGGACTACAAGGTGCGCATCCTGGAGGGCTCGCACGGCACCGGGGCGGTCACCCGGGTGCTCATCGAGTCCAGCGACGGCACCGGGTCGGCCGGCGGCAGCTGGAGCACGGTCGGCGTGGACGAGAACATCATCGCCGCGTCCTGGCACGCCCTGGAGGAAGCGGTGACCTACGCGCTGCTGCGCGCGGGGCACCAGCCGCCACGCGGCGAGTGACCCCCGGTAACGCTCCCGGTGCGGGCGCGTGCCGGGAGCGGGGTGCGGACGCGCCGCGAAGCCGTGCCTGTGCGCCCTGTTAGTCGAACCGTACTTGCCGGTATGGTTCGGGCATACGCCTCCGTGCTCACGGCAGAGCTCCAGACCCCGGCTCGTCGCCAGACAGTAGCTACCAGGCCGCTGCTAGCGTTGCGGGTGTCACGCTCGGCCGGGATGCGCCGCCTGGTGAATTGCGCTGCATGAGGGCGGCGGTGGTGCTTTATTTCGTCCTTCTCGGCCTGACCGAGGGCATGTGGATCGTGCGGATCCCGGCCGTGAAAGCGGGGCTGCACCTGACCGACGGGCTGCTCGGCGCATCCCTGCTGGTGGGACCGGCCGGTCTGGTCGCGGTGATGCCGCTGGCGGGCCGCCTGTCTGACCAGTTCGGCAGCGTCCGGCTGAGCCGGCTCGCGGCGGCAGCGGTCGCGGTGATGCCCCTGTTCCTGTGGACGGCCAGCACGCTCGCCGGGGTCATGCTGGCGGTACTGGCCTTCGGCGTGGCCGGCGGCATGCTGAGCGTGGCCATCAATGCGCAGGGCGTGAAGGTGGAGCAGGCCTACAGCCGGCCGCTGATGGCCTCGTTCCACGCTTCCTTCAGTGTGGGCGGCCTGGCGGGGGCGCTTCTGGGCGGGCTGCTCGCCTGGCATCAGGCCGCGGTCGGGCACCCGCAGATGGACATCCTGGTGGGCATCGTCCTGGGCGGGATGACCCTCGCGGTTGTCGCCGGGTACTGGCTGCCCGGCAAGCCAGGCAGAAGCGACGTGCCCGGGCCACGTGGCGCCGGACGGGCGGGTGGGCCAGAGGGTGGGCCTGCCGGATCCCCGAGGCCCGGCGGGTCCCCCGCCGGGCCCGTGCTGTCCTGGCTAGCGGCCTCATGTGGCGCGCCCGGCCCGGGCGCCCCGCCCGTCCCGCCCGGCGCCATCCTGGCTCGCCCCGGCTGACCGTGCTGGGCCTGCTGGTCCTGTCCTGCCTGATCATCGAGGGCGCGGCGGGCAGCTGGAGCGGGGTCTATCTGCGGGACGACCTGGGTGCCCCGCGCAGCTACGCGGCCGCCGGATTCGCCGGTTTCTCCCTGGCCATGGCAGTCGGGCGGCTCGCCGGTGACCGCCTCGCCGCCCGCTACGGACCGGCGTGCCTGGTCCGCGGGTGCGGTCTGCTGGCCTCGTCCGGGCTGGCCGTCGCGCTGTGCAGCCAGGAGCCCGGCAGGCGCGGTCATCGGCTTCGCGGCCTGCGGGGGCGGCCTGTCCTGCACGGTCCCGCAGTTCATGTCGGCCGCCGGGCACGCCGGCCCGGGGCGCCCGGGGGCCGCCGTGGCCCGGGTGGCGGGCCTCGGCTACCTCGGCCTGGTCGGCGGCCCGGTGCTGATCGGGGGGTTCGCGAGCATGGCGGGGCTGCCGGCCGCGCTGTGCATCCCCGTGGCGCTCGGGGTCTGCGTCGCGTCGTTCGGGGCCATCGTGATCCCGGACCGCCCCGCCCTGGGGCCGGCCGTTCCCGCTCTCGACCCAGCCGGGGTCAGCGGAACGGATCCTGCCCGACGGGCCGGATCACGATCTCGCTGACATCCACCCCGGCAGGCTGGCTCACGGCGTACATCACCGCCGCGGCGACGTCGGCAGGAGCCAGCTTCGGGTCAGCCTGCCGTCCCGGGCCGGCCGGCCCCGCGCCGGTCAGGCCGGGCTGGATCAGGGTGACATGGACCCCCGTGCCGACGCATTCGGCGCGGATACCGGCGGCCAGCGCGCTCACCGCCCATTTGGTGGCCGAGTACAGGCTCCCGGGCCGGGTGACGCGGCCGGCCACCGACCCGGTGAGCAGGAGGTGCCCGCCGGAGCGGGCTAGCGCCGGGAGCACCGCGCGGGCCGTCAGCGCGGGACCCAGCACGTTCGCGGCAACCAGGCCGTTCCATTCGCCCGGGGGCAGGCCGCCCTGGCCCAGGAACGAGGTGGCTGCCGACTGCCCCGCGTTGGCGAAGACCACGTCGAGCCGGCCCAGCCTGGCGAGCACGTCGCTGACCAGGGTGCTCACCTGGTCCCAGTCAGACACATCGCAGCTCACGGGCATGGCCCGCGCGGGGCCGCCCAGATCAGCGGCCAGGGCCCGCAGCGGGGCCGCCCTGCGGCCAGTAAGCGCTACCCGGTACCCGGCCCGGACCGCGGCCCGGGCGGTGGCCGCCCCGATGCCGCCCGACCCCCCGGTGATCAGGAACACTGGCTCTGGCACCGGTCGCTCCTCCGTCGGGCCGCCTGGCTGAGCGCGGCGGCGGTTGCCGGGTTGCCGGCCAGGCTAATAGGGATTGATCGTCGTGGTCGTGGTTACCCGGCCAGGATGGTTGCTGAGCCGCCGGCGGGTGAGCACTGGGTGAGGCTGGGCGTCGAGCCCTACCGCTAGATCGTGCCCCCGCCGGCTGGTGAGGCCCCCTGTGATGGCTGGTGGGATGGCGTGCCTTAGAGCACTGATCTATTAGCAGGCTGCCGGGGTCCTCGGGCTCACTGTCAGGTTTGCAGGCTGGCGAGAGGAGCTGGAGTTGATCTTTGCCGGAGTGGACTGGGCCGAGGCCCACCACGATGTCTTTATTCAGGATGAGGACGGCCGGCGGCTGGGCGGTGGCCGGCTGCCCGAGGGAGTGGACGGGATCGCCCGGTTCCACGAGCTGGTGTCACGGCACGCGCAGGAGCCGGGCGAGGTCGTGGCCGGGATCGAGACCGACCGGGGCCTGTTCGTCAGCGCCCTGGTCGCGGCGGGCTATCAGGTATTCGCGGTCAACCCGATGCCGGCGTCGCGGTACCGGGACCGGCACGGGTCCCCGGGAGCCAAGTCCGACCCTGGCGATGCGAAGGTGCTGGCGGACCTGGTCCGCACCGACCGGCACAACCACCGCCCGGTAGCCGGGGACAGCGACCTGGCTCAGGGAATCAGGGCGCTGGCCCGCGCGCACCAGTCAATGATCTGGGCCCGCCGCCGGCAGGCCAACCAGCTCCGCTCTGCGCTGCGCGAGTTCTACCCCGCTGCGCTGGCGGCGTTCGACGACCTGACCAGCGGCGACGCGATCGCCGTGCTGGCCGTGGCGCCGCAGCCGTCGCTGGGCGCAGCGCTGTCACGGGCACAGATCACCGCCGCGCTGCGCCGCGGCGGGCGGACCCGCCGCCTCGCCGAGCGCACCGCGGCGATCCAGGCCGCGCTGCGCGCCCCGCAGCTGCCGCCCGCTCCCGCGCTGGCCGCCGCCATGGGCGCCGCCGTCACCGCCACGGCCGCGGTAATCGCCGAGATGAACACCCAGATCACGGCGCTGGAGCAGCAGCTCGCAGCGGATTTTGAGCAGCACCCGGACGCACAGGTGGTCCGTTCCCTGCCAGGACTGGGGACCATCCTGGGCGCCCGGGTGCTCGGCGAGTTCGGCGACGTGCCGGACCGCTATCCCAGTGCCAAGTCTCGCAGGAACTACGCCGGCACCTCACCCATCACCCGCGCATCAGGCACCAGGAGGGCCGTGCTGGCCCGCCACGCCCGCAACAAGCGCCTGGCCGATGCGATCTACCTCTGGGCGTTCGCCGCGCTGACCGCCAGCCCCGGCGCCCGGGCCTTCTACGATCATCGCCGCGCCGCCGGCGACACCCATCACCAGGCCCTGCGCACCCTGGGCAACCGCCTCGTCGGCATCCTGCACGGCTGCCTGGCCAGCCACACCCTCTACAGCGAAGACACCGCCTGGGCCCACCGCACCAGCCAGCAAGCTGCTCGCGCTGCTTGACACTTACAGCCGTGGGATGTCTAGCGGCTGCCCCCCGGGCGGGGAGCGCACGGTTTCCCGTACGGTGGGACTCATGGATGACAAGGAGATCCTGGGCCACATCGACGACCTGATCAAGACCGAGCGCGACCTGCGGGCCCAGGCCACCGAGGGGAAGCTGTCCAGCGGTGAGGAACAGTCCCGGCTCCGCGCGGTCGAGGAGTCGCTCGACCAGTGCTGGGATCTGCTCCGCCAGCGCCGTGCCCGCCGCGAGTTCGGCGAGGACCCGACCGACTCCGCGCCCCGTCCACCCTCCGAGGTGGAGGGTTACCTGCAGTAGCTGCCCTGCGGGCCTGCCGCGCCCGGCCCGGCCGCCGCGCTCAGTAGGCTCTTAGGAAGCCCGGTAACGAATCCGGGCGAGGGCGGAACTCTCATCGAAGAGGTTGAGCGGTGCGCATCGCGAGATTTGCCAAGGGTGGCGAGGTCGCATACGGGGTGGTCGGGGAGCCCCAGGCGGACGGGGCCGGTGCGGCCCGGCCCGGGACAGCAGCCGGGGGCCTGAGTGTCGTGGCCGAGCTGCGGGGGCACCCGTTCAGTCCGGGCAAGGGCGGCGTCCAGTTCACCGGGGCAACTTTTCCCCTGGATGACGTGCGCCTCCTCGCTCCGGTGCTGCCGAGCAAGGTGGTGGCGGTCGGCGGCAACTACGCCGATCACGCCCGCGAGATGGGCAGTGAGCCCTCCGCTGAGCCGGTCCTGTTCCTCAAGCCGTCCACGGCGGTGGTGGGGCACGGGGACCCGATCGCCTACCCGGTCAAGCTGACCCAGCGCGTGGACTACGAGGGCGAGCTGGCGGTGATCATCGGCCGGCTCTGCCGGGAGGTCCCCGCGGCCCAGGCCTCGGAAGTCATCTTCGGCTACACCTGCGCCAACGACGTGACCGCCCGTGATCTGCAAGCCCGGGACGGCCAGTGGACCCGGGCCAAGGGCTTCGACACGTTCTGCCCGCTGGGACCCTGGATCGAGACGGATGCCGACCCCGCCGACCTTGAGCTCACCACGGTCGTGAACGGCGAGGTCCGCCAGCAGGCGCGGACCTCCCAGCTGCTGTACGACGTGCCCGCGCTGGTCGAGTACGTCAGCACCGTGATGACCCTGCTGCCCGGCGATGTGCTGCTCACCGGGACCCCGGCCGGCGTCGGGCCCCTGGAGGACGGAGACGAAGTGTCCGTGACCATCGAGAACGTCGGGTCGCTGCGCAACACGGTGGTGAACCGTGACTGAGCAGCCGGGGACCGGGAGCGGGGTGAGGGTCCGCTTCGCCCCCTCGCCCAGCGGTGACCTGCACGTGGGCAACATCCGGACCGCGCTGTATGACTGGGCCTTCGCCCGGCACACCGGCGGGACGTTCGTGCTGCGCATCGAGGACACCGACCAGAGCCGGGTCACCGCCGAGTACATCGCCTCCGCGCTGGACACGCTGCGCTGGCTCGGGCTGCAGTGGGACGAGGGGCCGGAGGCCGGCGGCCCGTACGGCCCGTACCTGCAGAGCGAGCGCATGGACATCTACGCGGAGTGGCTGCAGCGGCTGCTCGCCGACGGCCACGCCTACTACTGCTACTGCACGCCCGAGGAACTCGCCGCCCGCCGGGAGGCGGCCCGCGCCGCTGGCGGCCCCAGCGGCTACGACCGGCACTGCCGGGTGCTCACCGCCGAGCAGGTCGCGGCCTACCAGGCTGAGGGCCGCAAGCCGGTGGCCCGGTTCCGGATGCCCGAGGGATCCACGACGTTCAACGACCTGGTCCGCGGCCCGGTCACATTCGACCACCAGCACGTGCCGGACTTCGTCCTGGCCCGCGCGGACGGCTCCCCGCTGTACACGCTGGCCGTCGCGGTGGACGACGTGCTCATGAAGATCACCCACGTGGTGCGCGGCGAGGACCTGCTGTCGTCCACGCCCCGGCAGATCGCCGTGTACCGGGCCATGGGCGTGCCCGAGGACCAGTTCCCGGTGTTCGCGCACCTGCCCTACGTGCTGGGAAAAGATGGGCAGCGGCTCTCCAAGCGGAACGGGGTCGTGTCCGTCAACTGGTACCGGCAGGAGGGCTTCCTGCCCGAGGCGATCGACAACTACCTGGCCCTGCTCGGCTGGTCACCCGGTGACAACCGGGAGGAGTTCACGCTCGCCGAGATGGCCGCCGAGTTCGACCTCGCCCGGGTGAACAGGAACGCGGCCCAGTTCGATGTGCGCAAGCTCGAGGCGATCAACGGGGACAAGATCCGCGCCCTGGACCCCGCCGATTTCGTGTCGCGGATCATCCCGTTCCTGCAGCGGGCCGGCATAGTCGGTGATGCGGTGAGCGAGGCGCAGCTGGCCCTGATCACGGCGGCGGCACCGCTTATCCAGACCCGGATCAGCCGGCTCACCGAAGTACCAGCCATGCTCGGCTTCCTGTTCGCCGACGAGGAGCGTTTCGAAGTGGACGCCGCGGAGGCCGAGCGGGCGCTCGGCCCGGATGCGCTGCCCGTGCTCCAGGCCGCCGAGGCAACACTGGCTGAGGTGCATCCGTGGACCTGGGAGACAATCCAATCAGCCCTGTCTGCCGCGCTGGTCGACCCGGCCGGCCTGGGGCTGAAGCCGCGGGCCGCCTTCGCACCGGTCCGGGCCGCGGTGACCGGGCGGCGGGTCTCCCCGCCGCTGTATCAGTCCATCGAGCTCCTCGGCCGCGAGAGGACCCTGGCCCGCGTGGCCCAGGCGATCAAGGCCGCCTCCGGCTGACCCGCTGCCCCCTGCCGACCCGCTGCCCCCCTGGCTGACCCCCCGCCCTCAGGCAGCGGCGCCTGCCGTGCCCCGGCAGCGGCGGGGGTAGGGAACGATTTCGCGGGAGGGGGGTGGGTTCGGCTACACTGCTCAGGCGCGGGCGAGCGAAGCTCCGCCTGGCGCGATGGGGTATGGGGTAATTGGCAGCCCGACGGGTTCTGGCCCCGTTAGTCTAGGTTCGAGTCCTGGTACCCCAGCAGGGCGATGACCGGCAGGCCTCCTCACTCAGGAGCGCCCTGCCGGTTTGTCGTTTCCGGGTTCCCGCCCAACTCAAAATCCGCGAAATCAAAGCCGGGGACGACCAGGCAGGCCACGAGGGACCACGAAGCTGGCGCCGTGGCGTCGGAGGCGGGAGTGGCCGACTGCCACGCCCCCGCCGGGACCAGCACCTGGGGCTCGTGCCCGGCGCCAGGGTCGGGCCCGAGCCGCCGGGTCTCGCGGCGGATCCGCAGCTCCATGGGCGCGCCACCCTGCCACAGCCACAGCTCGTCCCCCCGGACCCGGTGCCAGGCGGACTCCCGCCCGGCCGGGAGCAGGTAGAGAATCGCCGTGGCCAGCACCCGCTCACCTGGCCACCCCGCCGGGATCGTCCGCAGCCCGGAGCGGTAGGTCTCCCGGAAGTAGCCGCCTTCCGGATGGGGTGCGAGCCGCCAGCGCTGCACCGCTGTCGCGACGTCCATCCCGTGGCTTACGTCCATGCCCTGCTCAACGCCGGACGGGGCGCTGGCCATGCCAGCACGAGAACGGCCCGGCACCAGGGGGGGATGGTGCCGGGCCGCGTTCGCGCCATGACGATGCAGCCATCAGGGTCTACGCCCGTCAGGACAGCCCCGTCATGGGCCAGCTCGTGCGGGTCAGATCCAGCGCCGCCGACGGCTGGTGCGGGTGCGGCCGTACCGCTTATGGCCGCGCTCGTGACCGGACAGACGGTACAGGATCAGCAGGATCAGGGCGCCGACAATGGAGCCTATGATCCCCGCAGTGCGCAGGTGGTGGACGGCGAGGGTGTGGTATTCGATCAGGTTCAGGATGAACCCGCCGAGGAAGGACCCCAGCACGCCAAGGACGATCGTCCCCAGCAGGCCGATGGGGTCACGGCCGGGGACGAGCAGTCGTGCCAGTGCCCCGGCGATGAGTCCCACGATCAGCAGAACAAGGATGAATGCCAACATGCCCGCCATCTACCCCTACAGATTGTGATCATGCGATACGTTCTGCTTTTTCCAGGTTCCTGGATTTTAGGCTGAGATACCGGCCGCTTTACCTGGCTCTTGGGCGCCTGCGGAGGACGTGGCCGTCATCCGGCCTCCATGCTGCGTGCCCGGGCGAAATCTGTGCTTCATGCTGACGGGGCGGGTCCTTGCGGCACCCGCCTGGCGTGCTGGCAGAGCCCGCCGGATGCCTGCGCGATGCCCATTTGGCGTCACCCCTCGCGGTGCCCTACCATGCAGTGTCTGGCCCCGTCGTCTAGTGGCCCAGGACGCCGCCCTCTCAAGGCGGTAGCGGCGGTTCGAATCCGCTCGGGGCTACTCATGAAGTAGCAGGTCACAGGCCCGGTTCCCGTTCGTGGGGAGCCGGGCCTTGATCATCCGTCCGTCGTTTGTCCGTGGCTTCCGCCGTCACCGGGCGGCAGCGGGTGTCCCAGGAAGATGGTCAACGGCACTGGAGTGAGCCGGGGGTCGGGGTCGGCATGAACATGACCGGGGCACCTCAGTCCGCCGCAGCGGTCACTCCGCCGCAAAGGTTCCGTATCGGGGATCGGCTTGGGACGGGCGGGCTGACCCGATCGCGGTAAGGATGGGCGGCCCGTGGCTAACCACAAGTGCCTGAACGTGTCGGGTGGGCCGTTCGATGTCACGCTGTCCTCATAACCCAGAGGTCGCAGGTTCAAATCCTGCCCCCGCTACAATGTGATGTCGCAAGACATCGAGGACACCTCGAACCTTCATCAGGTTCGGGGTGTTTTCTTTTTGGGGCCGGGTGGCTGTCCGGTGGGCTGGTAGTCCCGGGCTGGGTCGAGGGTGAGCTCGCGGAGCAGTTCGCCGGTGGCGGCGTCGATGATGCGGATGTGCAGGTCCTGGATCAGGAGCAGGACGCAGGTTCCGGCGTAGGTGCGGCCGGCACCGATGTGGTGCAGCCGCCCGCCGGTGCGCAAGGTGACGTTCCCGGTCTTGCTCTCCTGGAGCGCTGACGTGGACCTCTCCGACGTGGTCCTAGTCGGGGTAAAGCACACCAAGACGAACCTTGTCAACATCTCGCTGACCGGAGAGGGCGAACTCAAGGGGATCAGCGCAGCAGGCACCGGCGCCAAGAAGGAGCCAAAGTACGTCGCGCTCCAGATCGTCATCGACAAAATGAACGACCTCTTCGGCGCCGAGTCGTTCGCCGAGTCCCAGATCCGGGAGTTCGTGCAGGGACTCGTGCAGCGACTGCTCGCCGACCCGGACCTGGTCCAGCAAACCCTGGTTAACTCGAAGAAGCAGTTCATGGAATCGCAGGACTTCCAGTCCGCCGTCACCGAGGCCATCGCCGACAACCAGGAGGCGCACAACACCATGGCCGACTACTTCTTCACCGACGGGCCTGCGATCAAGGGGGTCATCGTGGCGCTCGCCGACGCGTTCTACGAGGCCGCGATCGACAACGCTGATCGGCCGTCTGCTCCACGTGCGGCAGACGCTGCGTGGCACGTCGAATCTGCTGCACCGGATGGGCTACACCCCGCAGATCCCCGTGCACCGGGCCGCCGAGCGTGACGAGGACGCCATCGCCACCTGGCGGCTAGGGCGTACATCTGCTTCGAAGGCGAGATCGGGCGAATCGCTGCGCCCGCCGAAGGCTCACACCTGGGCGCGCGCCGGTTAAGGTACCGCCCGGTGACCGTACTGGCAGCGCGGCAGGTGGTCTCCATGCCTCAGCCGACGCCCCGGGGCCGCGAGGCCCGGATGCAGGCTGAGCAGACTCTGTGCTGCTGACCTTGCTCTACAACCTGTTGTGCCAGGGTGCCGGCCACATGAACGGCATTCCTCGGCCAAGAATGACATTCTGTGCTATTGATCGTGCATATCCGGCACTCAAATACTCCGTTTCCACGGCGTGAAGCGCCACTGACCTTGCATCAGATGAAAGAACAGGATTCGCTGCGCGAGCAAGATATTCCTATCCAATGGATACGTCTGGACTGGGCGCAGTCCAGACATAAGAATGGGTAAGCGCCGCCTGGTATAGCGGGCGGGTTGGGGACCGGGCGCGGTCCCATTGCGGCGACACGCCGCCCAATCTCGGGGAGGTTATCGTGGCGGAGGAAGTCGTGCGGCGGCGGTCGCGGCAGGCTGCGCCGCGGCCGAAGGTGGTGCAGTTCTCGTTGACCCAGGAAGAGTTCGACCAGCTCAGCAGCGCAGCGACCCGGGCGGGGATGGCCCGCGGAGCGTTTGCTGCGGAGGTTACGTTAGCCGCTGCTAGCGGTGCACAGGCCCGGACAGCCTCCCCACTGCGGGAGACGCTGGACGAGCTGATGGAGGCGGCCGGGCTCGTACGGCGGATTGGCACGAACCTGAATCAGGCCGTCGCGAAGCTGAATGCGACCGGACAGCCGAGTGACGATCTGTTGCCCGCAGCGGAGTTCTGCGTGCGGGTGGTCCAGCGCATGGATGAGGCGGCGGAGCAGGTGCGCCGGAGCATCCCGTGAATTCCCCGGAGCGCTCCGGGTGATCGGGAAAGGTGACCCGCGGCCAGGACGCGAGGCGGCTGCTTTATTACCTCTACGGGCCGGGGAAAGCGAATGAGCATACCGACCCGCACCTGGTCGCCGGATTCGGTGATCCGTCCGAACTGGAGCCGGCACGCCGTCCTGGCCGGTCCCGGGACTTGCGGCGACTGGCCGGGCTGTTCGCTCAGCCGATGGCCGCGGTCAACGGGGACAACTACTCAAAGCCGGTGTGGCACTGCTCGATACGGGCCGCTCCGGAAGACCGGCTACTGTCCGACGCGGAATGGGCGCAGGTGGCGGCCGCGGTGATGGACCGGACCGGGCTGGCGCCATCCGGGGATGACCGGGCGGTGCGGTGGGTGGCGGTCCGGCACGCCCCGGATCATATTCACCTGGTCGCCACTCTGGCCCGCCAGGACCGGATCCGGCCGAAAGTGTGGAATGACTTTTTCCGCGTGCGGGAAGCCTGCCAGCAGGCGGAGCGGCAGTTCGGCCTGCGCGCGACCGCCCCGGCGGATCGCACCGCAGCCCGGCGCGCGACGCGGGCCGAGTCGGAGCAGGCGTCCCGGCGTGGGTGGGCGGAACCGCCGCGGCTGACGCTGCGGCGGGAGGTCTGCACCGCGGCAGCCGGGGCGAGCACGGAGGAGGAGTTCTTTAGCCGCCTCGCCCAGGTCGGGGTGCTGGTCCGGCGGCGTTACAGCACGGTGAACCCGGGTGAGGTCACCGGGTATGCGGTCGCACTGCCGCACCACTCGGCGAAGGACGGCCAGCCGATCTGGTACGGAGGCGGCAAGCTCGCGGCGGATCTCACCCTGCCCAAGCTGCGCGCCCGATGGGCCGGCCCGCCCGGCTATGACTCGCTTGCCGCAGCATCGGCGCTGCCCGCTCCGGCGGCCCGCGCCGTCCTCCGCGCCACCGTCGCGACCGAGGCGGAACGGGCCGGGAGCGAGACGGAGTTCTTCACCCGGCTGCGCGCAGCCGGCCTGCTGGTGCGGGAACGGTTCAGCACGATCAAGCCGGGTGAAGTCACCGGGTACGCCGTGGCCCTGCCCGGCTGCACCGGATCAGATGGGACGCCCCGCTGGTACAGCGGCGGCCGATTGCACGACTCCCTGGCCTTGCCCAGGCTCCGCTCAGCATGGTCTGAGGACCAGCCCCGAGCCTTGGGGCGCTCCGGGGCGTTCCGGTTCACTGCGCCGGAGCGCGCCGAGATCTACAGGCATGCGGCCAGCCAAGCTGCGGTCGCAGCGGAGCACCTGCGTCATTGCGCCGCGAATGATCCCGAGTCCGGCGCAGATGCTGCGTGGGCGGCCGCTGACACACTGCACGCCGCGGCGCGGGCGGCCGGCAGTCGGGTCCTGCGGTGTGCGGCCGACCGTTACGACCGGGCTGCACGTACCCCGCATCGCCAGATACCCCGCCGGACTCACGACGGCGACCGACTGCGGGCCGCCGCACGACTGCTCGCCATGACCAGTCGCGGCAGTGATGGCATAGCTCAGGTTGATGCACTTGCCGAGAACCTGGTCGCATTGGTGGACGCGGTGGCCGGGCTACGCCAGGCCCAGGCCCACGCTGTCCAGGCGGCAGCCGCCCGCGAGGCGGCCGAGCAGTTGCACGCCGCTTTCACCCGGGCACGAGGGCGAATACCGCATCCCGGCCAAGCCGGTCCCCGACGAGCAGGGCCGCATTCTGCAGCCGGGCGCGCCCAGGCCGACTTCCCGATGTCGCTGGCGGCTGTGCTGGCTGCAACAGCGGCGGGGGAGAACCCTCCCGGCTTCCGGTCCGAACCACGGGTCGTGCAGCCGTCGCCCCGGGCAAGGCCCACTGGCTGACTCCAGGTCCCGGAATGTTGCCAGGTGGTCGGCGGCCCTCCCCGTCGCCAAGTGTGGCTGGGACGGAACCCCAAGTGCCGGTCGTTTCTCCTCACGTTGCTGCACCTTGAGAGTTCGACTTGCCGTCCTGACCCAGAGTGCGCACGCCGTTAGTCTGTGAAAGCTCTTTACATATTCATATTCTGAGTGAATTCTACGGACGATGCTCGAATGGAAGGAATCTGATGTTACTGCTCCGCGGCGAGTGTTCTGACGGCAAGACCTGTCGCGCCCTGCACCGGACAGATCGCGGCACGGTCGTGATCCAGGGTCGGGCGGTGACCAATCGCGAGGCGCTGCAGCAGCTCCGCCTCTCCCCTGGTGAGCGGGCGGTTGAGATACCCGCTGAGCTGGTCGCCGAAGATCTCCGGACATGTTGAGCGAGGCTGACCTCGACCCCTTCTTCGATGCGATCCGGCGTGAAGCGTTCCGGCTGGAGGCGCTGCCCTCCTATGCCGTCCCGGTGGAGGCGGCGGGGCTGGCCGCCTACCTGGCCGGCGACCCCTACCAGAAGAGTGGGGCAGGCCAGGCCTTCAACGAGTACATCCGGAGCCAGGTCGAGGCGGGGGTGACCTGGCGCCGGGTCCGTGTGGTGCGCGGCCCGCTGAGCGATTACGAACGCTGGGAATGCGAGTGGGGATACGCGATGAGCGAGCAATCTGGCCACCACACGTTCGTCCTCGACCTCGCCGAGACGCCCGATCCGCCGGAACTCCCCAGCTACGACTGGTGGATGTTCGACGAACGCGTGGTCTTGCCCTTCCACTACGACGGGGAGGGCGCCTTCCTTGGGGCTGACCTTCTGGAGGACCCGGGCCAGGTGTCGGAACACGTCAGGCACCGTGATGCTGCGCTCGCGGCGGCTGTCCCGTTTCCGCAGTACTGGGCCGCGCATCCGCAGTACTGGCGGGAGAACTGGCTCAGCACCCGGACATGATCGTCACCGGCCCTAGAATCCGGGGGTGAATGGACCCGGAACGCTATCTCACTGATCGCGAGCGGCTCGCCACTGTGCTGCCGGAACCCCTGTAGCCAGACCAGCAGCCGCCAAGGTCATCTTGGCGGCGGCGCGTGTCCATGCGTGGGCAGAATCGCCGTTGCGGGAGACGCTAGGCGGACGGTCGCGCTGATGCCGCTGGATTGGTACGAATTTCAATCAGGCGGACTTTTGCGCGCCATGGATTGATTCGGTACGTTCCGTGCTTTCGTTGGTAGCCTTCGATGGCACGTCATTGTATGAGCGTGGATCGAATTGTCCCGCGGCGGCCCGAGTGCCTGGAGTAGCTCACGAGTCCTCACGGTCAAATCCCGGTTCTCGGCTCCCAGGGTTGTGGAAGGGTGGGCGGGTGCCAGAGCGCTTGTGCTGCCCGGTGGATGCGTACATGCTGCTTGAGCGTGGCAGCAGGCTGCTGATGCTCAGGCGTGCGCCGAATGCCGCTTATGCGGCGTCGTTGCTGTGCCCGCCCTCGGGGCATGTCGAGCCAGGCGAAGACGTGGCTGCTGCGGCTGTCCGGGAAACGGCGGAGGAGACCGGCATCCACCTGAAGCCAGGCCAGCTACGGTGCGCGGTGGTGATCCATCATCGCAGTCCATCCGGCCAGGCACGGCTGGGCTGGTTCTTCACCGCGGAACGTGGATGGGCCGGTGACCCGGTCAACCGCGAGCCGTCTAAGCATGCCGAGCTGGCCTGGATTGACCCGGGTGTACCGCCGCCGGACATGGTGGCTTACACGTGGGCGGGATTGACCGCATGGCGGTCAGGTGCGCAGTTCGCCGTCCATTGGCAGGACCCCGGTAGCCCCGTCCACTACGACCCTGGCTATGAGCACGAGTTGACGTTGCTCCCAGCGGATCCTCCCATCCTGCAGCTCCACCAGGAAGCATCCGCCCGCTGAGAGCTCCCCGCGCCTCAGACGCCAGTATTGATGTTCAGTTTGGTGACCTGGTCGGCGATCCATCGGACACGGCCGGCGGTTGTCATGTTCGGCGGGATGTCGATGACGTGCTGGCCGACTGTGGCGCAAATCTGCCGGACCACCCGGTCCGCCGCCGGCTGCAAATCCAGGACCTTGGACCGGTAGGGGTCCCCGGTCTGCTCCTGGGCGAACTGATCGCAGCAGTAGAACACGCCGTCGTACACCCCGGCCCAGGCCCGGCAGAACGCCTCCATCGCTTCCAGGCACGCCGCTGCACGGCTGCCGGGCGGGGCCGACAGCACCAACCGGGCGTAGGCCAGCACGTTCGCGATGGTCTTATCGCAGATGATCATCGTGTGCTGGCGGGCGGCGCGAAGCTGAGCGGACAGCTGGGCCGCGAACAGGTCCACCTCGGTGACTAAGTCGAACTGGCCCTTGCCATGGACCACCACGTCTTCGATGAACGGGCTGCCGCGTGCTGGCTCCTCCACCGTGGTGACGTGCACGCCCTGCTCCCGGAAGTGCGCGGCCAGCGCATGGGTCAGGGTCGTCTTCCCGGAGGCGTGGGTGCCCTCGATCGCGAGCACCACGCAGTCACGCACCATCGGGGCCAGCCAGCAGCGCGGCGAACACAGGACCGTCCAGCCAGCCGAACCTGCCCTCCAGGCCAGCCGCGAGCATCTGGTTGACGTTCAGTCCCGGATCCCAGCAGCCGAACTCCGCGGCACGGATGGCGACCAGGGCCGTGGACAGGGCGTGCCGCAGGTTGAGCACGGTGATCTTCTCCCGTGCACCGACCACGCGGTCCTCCAGCCACCGCCGGTGCAAGGCTGTCATCGAGACGCCGCGTAGCTCTGGCTGGGTGACATCCAGCTGTAGTTCCGCGCAGACATCGACCAGCCGCCGCGACGCCCCGGCCAGCAGGTGGCTAGCGTCATAGCGCGTGTCCAGGATGCGGGGCCGACCTGTAACAACGTGTCGGCGCTGATGCCACGCTGCCCGCATCCCGGCTACCCCGGGCAGTGACCCGTGAGCCGAAGCGGCCAGGACAGCCAGGTCACTGCTCAGCTGGTGCCCTGCGATCAGGTCCGCATAAGCGGCCACTTCCGCGAGCGCGGCGTCAGCGTGTACGACGAGGTCCGGAGTCTCGGATGCGTCTGCAACGTAGGCCGAGGTGTACCAGAACCGTGCCGAGTCCGCGGTGATGCTGCCACCGTCCCGGCGAATGGCAAGCCACAGCACTGAATAACAGAACGGAACGTTGCCGCCGCGGATCCGGTAGTTCTTGGACCACTCCACATCGATGGCCGCAACCAGCAGCGACCCAGGCGGCCGCGCAGGCACGGCCCCGGGCCCCGGCGCGTTGGCAGCAACGATCACGAAGGGGCCCCCGCTTGCGACGAATCAGCAGTTGAGCCGATTGAGGTGAGGTGGGGGAAGCAGTCCCATGCGTTCGCGAGCATCATGGGGCGGGTGTCCACCGTTGCGGGCCATTGGTACCGCCGCAGGTGCCGGGCGCAGGCCAGGGCGATGACCAGAGCACGTTCCACCGTCTGGGCGGCGATCAACTCCATGTCCGTCGGCTGTTGCTGCGAACAGTCGGCGACAGGAGCGATGTCCGCGTATCGGCTTGCGTCAACGAGGTCGCCAGGGGCGGGAAGGTCCTCAGCGGAATCGATCATCGTTGCGGTGCCACGCCGGTGAGTGTGGCGTTCGGCCCAGACCCCCTCCACCGCCGCGAGCCCGCGTGTGGCCGTGGCTGCTGTGTGCTTCCGGAGGAGGTGAAGGTCGGCTGGCAGCCTATGCCCGGCCAGGACGGCCGCGTGGCGGCGGGCTTGCAGTAAATCCACATCCGCAACAGCGGCCAGGAGCGGTGTTTCGGCCGCACATGTCGGCGCCGGCTGCGCGAAACCCAAAGGTCAACGTCTCCTCCGTTATGGCCAGCATCTGGGTCCGGTGCAGCGGCAGGTACACGATGCCGATTGCCGCGGGCGTTGGATGGCTGGCATCGGCAGGCGGCGCCACAGTGAACGCGGCGAGCATGGGACACGGCCGACGATACAGCTGCTGCCCGGTCCGGTACGGGTCATCGGGCGCAGCCATGTTGGTCCACGTGTGCATCAACTGCCGCTTCGAGAGGAGGTCAGGATGCTCGCACCAAGGTACTTAGCGTAGTGATTCGCCTTGTACGGATAGCGTTCCCAGATGGCGGTGATCGGCTCCCGGAGGAGATTTCCCAGCCTCAAGAACAGGTCGGGCTGGTCATAGACCGGCCACGCCTGAGCGTCACCGTTCGGCTCGACGACAATCATGTGCCCCTCGGTCGCCTCGGTCCATGGGGTTAGCCGCAGGGCAGGCCGCCAATCGTGCGTGGTTCGCAGTTCGGTCAGCCGATCGAACGCGTCACGGGCCTCGTCAACGCCGATGAATTCGCGCTCAGCGAGGCCGAGCGCGTTGCCTTTGCGCAGCGGCAGGATAAGTTTCAGCTTGCCCGCGTCCAGCACATCAGCGATCTGGCACAGGTAGGGCAGCGCGTGCAAGGTGGAGCGCATCACCACCGCGGACAGCGAGATCGGCAGACCGGCGGCGGCGAACGCCCGGACCCCGCCCATTGTTTTGTCATAATCGCCGCGCACCCGGCTGAACGTCGCCCGGGGCCCGTCGAAGCCGATGTTCACGAACGCGACTTTCCCGGCCAGCCGAGGGGCTGCAGTGACACCGCGGGTGGCGTTGGTCGGGAGCCCGATGATGAACTCGGCGAACATGTCAACGATTTCTGGTAAGTCGCGCCGCAGCAGCGGTTCCCCGCCAGACAAGAAGACTCGGTCTACTCCCGCGAGGTGGCCACGCACGGTGTCGAGCTGCGCCAGCGTGGGATCACCCATCTGCAACGTCTCCGAGCAGAACACGCAGCCGAAGTCACATCGCTTGGTCACCTGCAGAATCACAGACAGCGGGGCGGTAGCGGACTCGGCAAGGATGCGGGGATCGTCGTGATCGACGAGGGCGAAGTGGTGCCCGGACGTGAATGCCACACTGCCTACGGGACGATGTGCGGTGCTGGGTATATCAGGCACGGGCAGCAGGGGCAGAGCGTGAGCCTCGGATGAGGAAGCGGTCATGGGGTCACCTCTCGACAGGCGTAGCGTGACCGAATGGATCGCTCCCAGCGTGGCCGCTACGTAACCAAGAGTCACTCCCCGGACTGGGAATAATGTCATTCCCGTTCCGGCATCACCGCTACCTGCCAAGCGTCCTCATGTTCGGCAGAAGCGTTCCCGTCTGGGGGAGCTCGTGGGCCATGAGGCAGACGGCACTCAACCCGTTCCAGAAACTACGCGTCCGCAGCGGCTGATGTAACGACAGGTATCCCCAGGTGTCCGGGTAGGCCCTATTCGCTCGGTGGCGTATTCCAGCGTGCGGTTATGTCGCCCCGCCGGAGCGAGCTCAGGCGGCTGGCGAGTTCGCGGCCGGAGAAAGGCTTGGCAGCAGCGGTGCGAATATATGGGCTGAGGCCAGTGATCTCACGTATCGCGATCATCGAGGCGAGCCCCGGCCATCGGCGTGGGTCCCACCCATACGCCTCTGTGAACTTCTCGATGTCAGACTCGGGCGGTCGGCCGAATCGCCGCTGGGTGTAGTAGATCTGCGCGAGGTCCCATTCGCGCGGCCCGATGGCGACGTGGTCCCAGTCGCAGAGAAGGACCTCGCCGGCTGGCGTGCGCAGGAGGTTGCCGGGGTGAGCGTCACCGTGGATGAGCCCCGGCAGGTGCGGGAAGTCCATGTTCTGCCATAGCTCGCCGAGGTGCCCGATCCGCTCGGTCAGCCATTCGTGGTCCTGGCGGGACAGCGCATAAGGCGCTTGATCGATGGCGGCCGCGACGCTGTCGAACGGGTCGCTGAGAGCGGGGGGCGGCTGCGGCAGGGCAGGCTGATCATGCAGCCTGTGCAGCAGGCGCCCCAGATCGGCAGCCGACGGCGGCAACCCGGCACTGGGTGGGATGTATCTCCAGACCGACACGGCTCGCCCGTCCACCGTCAGTGGCTGCTCGCCGATATCGGCTGGGATCACGCAGGGGAAGCCCTGTGCGGCGAGCCATCGGGTGATGCCTACGGCGGCGGTCACGCGGGGCACTGCGGCAGGGTTGGTGGCGATCCGGATGACCAGCCCTGCCGACGGCAGGGCGAACAGCGCATTGCTGTGCAGCCGCAGGAGGTGGGCGTCTCGGAGAGGGATGCCGATGCGCGCAGCGGCAGCGACCAGCAATGCCCAGTATTCCTCGTACAGATCGTCGCGAGGCATTGCGCTCAGCGCGGCGAGCGGGCGAGGGCCGGCTGGGCAGCCTCGTGAACACCACGGACGGCGGGGAGGCTTTTGTGGTCATCGAGCGCCTCGAGGACCTCCGACAACCGGATCTGGACCCGACTGGACGTGAGCTGCATCGTCAGCGTGACCAGATCGTGGCTGATGACGCAGGCTTGCTCGATCTGCCCGGCCTGGGCATGGCCCATGGCCAAGATGCCCAGCGAGAAGGCGCGGGGACGCGCGAACTGCTCGCGACTGCGGACCTGCATCGACTCTTCCTCAGCTTGGACAGCCTCACTGCCCATTCCGAGGTTGCAGTAACAGCGGCCTTCTTCGTGCCGTACATGTCCCCAGCCGTAGTTACCCATCCAATCGGGCTCGCTGCCGTCTCCGGATTTGCCATACGCGTTACGGGCCTCATCCAGGGAACGCAGCGTCGCGGTGCGCTCGCCGGTCATGGACAATGCCAGGGCGTATTTCGTAAGGATGAACGCCCGGGCCGCTGGTGGCGCCTGGCGCGCCAGCTCGGCTGCGGCACGCGTGTAGGCCAGTGCCTGACCCAGGTCCTTCTCGTGGATCTTCTGTTCGCCCCAGCGGGCGAGCACCCAGGCGTTCAGTGCTAGGTCGCTGCTCTCGTGGGCCAGGCCGGACGCGATCCCGAGCAGCGTGCGCGACGCCTGCGTGTGCCCGCCGTCCAGGTCCAGCGATGCGACCCGCAGCATGAACTCGGTGGCCACAACTATCAGCTCATGGCGGACAGAGTCATCGCACCGCGCGTGCAGTCGGGGCCACACCACGGCATGCAGGTAGTCCGCGGCGTAGGCGCGCGCATGCCCGCCACCAAATTGTCGGTCAGACGTGGTGAGCGTCGCGAGCATGTTGCGGATGACCCCGATGTCATCCATGGCGACCGTCAGCGCACCATGAGCTGATCCGTCGGCCGGATCTGAGCGTCCAGGAAGGCCAGTCCACGTCTTCCCGTCTCCATAGGCGGGAGTCACATCGGGGCCCAACGGGCGGAGACCCGACAGATGGCCATAGGTAATCGCCCCGGAGGTGGCAGGTGGTTCAGGCCCACGGCTAGCTCGCGGAGGCGCGGTCGCGCCTTGGGAAGTCCTGAACGCCGCCGCGGAACCACTAATGCGGGCTCCTCCGCCGCCGGGGTCCCCAACGGGCAGGGCATGTTGCTGCGCGGGGGTGCGGGTGTGCTTGTCGAGGACCAGTCGGTCGGCGGCAGGCAGATGCGCATAGTCGTCAAGATCGAGTAGCTGGTAGCTGTCCGCGCCATAAACGGCGGCCAGCAAGGCGAGGATGTACGGCGTGGGCTTGCGGCCCGTTGGTACGGTGCCCAATCCGGGCCACTGCTCGTATTCGCATAGGTGGGGTCCGGTCATCGATGCAGTGCCACCCGAGTCCAGCCCGGCATCGGCGGCGTGAGCGTTGATATGGTCAGCGGCCTGTTTCAGCGTCCAGCCGTAGGCGACTCGCCAGGCCGCGCGCGGCCGCAGCCGGTATCGGCGGGCGAACTCCCCGGCGATCTCGCAATACCCCAGCCCCAGAGTGCGCATCCGCTCGCGCAACTCATCTTGCTCAGCCTTAATGCTGGCCCTGTGCCTCGGCATTTATGCCGCCTCCCGTCCAGGAGCCAGACCGTCAGCACACTCGGCCAGCGGTCAGTCACATTCACGGTAACCGCCTGGCGTCCTCCCAGCTGCGGAGTAGCCAAGGCAGAGGGAACACCTGGCCCCCGGCGCGACGATTTCGGCAGGTCAGAGTGCATCAGGTTAGGGGAATCAGATCCTCCCGGCACGGGGAGTGACTCCTTGGTAACGGGACTGCGAGGCTTCGGTTGCAGCCAACTCCTATCCCGCCTTCGCCGAGGGTTGTGATCGTGACATCGGCCTGGCCGAGGAACCTGTCATGCACTCTCCGTTTCGTCCCCGATGTGAGCGCGTCTCCAGAGATCTTTACCTGACCGCCGTGCCCACTGCGGCCGGGCAAGCACGCCGCTTCGCGCGCGGCCAGCTACGCAGCTGGCAGCTGGCCGCGCCAAGTGCCGGTGACCTGCCCGCCACCGCTGAGCTCATCACCAGCGAACTGGTCACTAACGCGGTCAAGGCCAGCGGCTTCGCCGAGATGCCCGACGCCGCGGCTCTTCACCAACTCAGCTTGGCCGCTGTTGTCCTGCGCCTGCGGACAGCTCACGACAGTCTGTTCATCGACGTCTGGGACAGCGTCCTCGCTCCGCCGACGCTTGGGAACCCCAGCGATCTCGACGAGAGCGGCCGGGGATTAGCGCTGGTTGCCGCAATGGCGAAAGCTTGGGACTGGTATCCCTGTTACTCTCCGTGGCGCGGCAAGGTCATTTGGGCCGCAGTAACCATTCCGTCCGCTCTAGTCTCAGCCGTGCCGCCCCCCACCACAGAACAGCCTTTGCCGAAGCGTGCGCCCTCCGAACAGACACCTCAAGGCGAATTCCCAAACGACCTAAGTCTCCTCCGTCGGGTCCGAGACGCGCTGGACGGCCTGGCCATCTGAGTCGAGTGGCCAGACAGCAGCGCATTTGCGATGACGAGGACGGTGATGGCGCCGATCGTGCGCACGGCCGCCTTCCGGGTGCAGGGATTCACGCTGACCTTCTGCGAGTACGCTTGCTGGCTTTCGCGCCGCGGTTGCGGATCCGGTTGAATGCCTCGACCGCGGTCTCGTCAGCGTCCGGGAGCGTGTGCAGGTACCGCTGAGTCGTCATGAGCGACGCGTGGCCGAGGCGCTCCTTCACGACCTGCAAGTCGGCTCCACCGGCGAGCAGCCACGACGCATGCGAATGCCGGAGATCATGAAAACGCGGGATATCGGCCAAGCCAGCGGCTTCGCAGGCCGGGCGCCAGACCATGCGCCGGAACCAGTTGCGCCCGATGTGCTCGTCCCCGTCTCCTGCCCGCTGCGGCCGAGGAGAAGCCCCATTTGCGGCGCGGCGAGCGGCGCGGTAGTCCGCGTAGGCCCGGCGGCAGTGCGTGCAGTGGCACTTTCCGGCGTTGTAGGCGGTGAGTGTGCCGTGCCGGTACTGGCGGCCAGCCTCGTTGGGCTCGGTGAACCCGGCAGCATCGGGCTCAGCCAGAACGCGGAGCGATGCCGGGGGAGCCACCCGCTGCACGAAGAGAAGTGCGTCCGGGCCGAGGCCGCGGGCCTGGATGTGCGCCTTGAGCTTCGCGGTGATCTGCGGGCTGAGCTTGAGCCGCCGGTACTCCTTGTCCTTGGGGTAGTTCTTGACGAGGAACCGCTTGCCGTCAGGATGGAACTCTCGGTTGATCTCGATGACCTTGCGGCTCACGGTGAGCATCCGGGTGGTCATATCGAGATCCCTGACCCGGAGTTCGGTCAGCTCGCCCCAGCGGAGCCCGCTCTCGATGGCGGTCTCGACCAGGAGCTGGGCGTCGGCGTCCGGGCAGTGCCGTGTAGACGGCATCGAACTGTTCGGGGGTGATGATGGTCCGCGGCGTGGCAGGCACCGTGGGAATCTTCACGCCGCGGCAGGGGTGGATATAGGTGACCTGGTCGTTTAACGCAGTGGTGAAGATGGAGCTGAGGATCGAGCTTTTGCAGTACTGGATGGTCCACGCTGACCGGCCCTCGCGCTGCATCGCGGAAATCCATTCGCGGATGTGCTCAGGGAAGATGTCGGCCATCCGCATCGGGCCCAGCACCGGGAAGATAAAGGCACCCAGGTAATAGGTGTACTTCTCCCGGGTGGTCGGCTCCAGCACGTGGTTGGGCAGCCACCGGTCCTCGACGTACTTCCGGAACGTCTGACGCCCGCGGGCTGGGTCTCCGACCCGCCCCTGCCGCAGCTCAACCTCGGCTTTCTGCCAGGCCCGGTCGGCAGCCTTCTCGCTGGCGAAGGTCCCCGCCGAGCGTTCCGAGCCGCGCAGGTCAACGTAGACAGCGGTGTACCGCGGTCGGCCATCCTTGCCGGTCCGCTTCTTCGCATATCCCATCGGCTGCCGGACCTCCTTGATCATCCGTCCGCCATTTGTCCGTGGACTCTGCGGCACCGCAGGTCACGAATCAACATTGGCCGACAATCAAATTATCGCGCTGACCTGGAGTTTAGCGAAGAATCGCCAGGATGGGCAAAACTAATATGAATGAAAATGCCGCCCTCTCAAGGCGGTAGCGGCGGTTCGAATCCGCTCGGGGCTACTCATGCAGTAGCAGGTCGAAGGCCCGGTTCCCGCTCCAGGGAGCCGGGCCTTGATCATTTGGGGGCAGAATGTGGGCAGGACGGGGCGGCAGCACAGCGGCGGCGTACGCGGAGGCTGAGGAGCCGGTCAGCACGCTGACTAACGACTTCGGGCCGCCGGTGGCGAGTACCGCGGCGGGGCGGCAGCGGGCGGCGATGCCGTTCGTGCATCTGGAGCGGGAGATCTGGGACCTGCGGGATGGTTCGGGGGCGGAGATGGGCCGGATGCCCCGGAGCGACACCGCCACCGATCCGGACCAGGGAGCGGACACTGCCTGGGCCGTGGCCGACGCGCTCCACACTGCCGCTCGGGCGACCGGGAGCCGGGCATTTCGCTGTGCTGCGGACACCTACGACCGGGCCTCCCGCGTACCGAACGGCAGGATCCCGCACCACACACCGGAGGGAAACCAGCTTCGGGCCGCGGCACGGCTGCTCGCGATGACGGGCGGCACGCCCGGCGACGGCATGGGCGACGCGGTCGCCTTGGCCGGCAAACTGGTAGCCCTGAGCGATGCAGTGGCCGGGCTGCGCCAGGCCCAGGCGCACGCCGCCCAAGCCGCCGCCGCCCGCCAGGCCGCAGAGCAGCTTCACGCGGCCCTCACCGCTGCCCGGATACGCGTAACGCGTCCCGGCCAGACGTCGCCCAGATCTGCCCGGCCGGCCGCAGCCGCTGCTGAATTCCCCTTGCCGCTGGCCGACGTCCTGGCTGCGGTGTCTGCAGACTCTGCTGAACAGCGATCCAAGCCGCAGGTGGCAACCGCCAGCCCGGGCGAGGCCCACTCGGTAAGACTCGGCGTCGGGATTTCGCCCGACCGATTGCCTCCCTCGCCGCCAATTCTAGCCGCAGGTATGAACTCGCCGGGCTGCCTGCGTGGCTGTGGTGGTGAGCCTCCGAGCGAGGCTAGCTGTACAGCGCCGGCCCGGCTATTTGCTCATCGCGGGCATGCGGCATCTCGCCCGCAGAGCATGAGACCTTCGGTGTGCCGGACGTAGTTGACGAGGGTTGACCGGGACTGGAACGCCAGCGCGTTATCGACGGTGACGGCCAGCGCGGGGGATGTGCCTTGCGCGAAACTGAACCGGTAGGTGGCGCAGCCGCCGGGGAATGTGTAGAAGCGGAGGCTGGAGAACTGCGGCGCCGGGCTCAGCGGATGCTCGAACCGGCGCGTGCCGGGCTGGTCGGAGGGGATCTGCTGGGCGCCCGAGGTGTCGCAGGTCGCAGTGAGGGTTACGGTGACCGCTCGCGGCCCTGCGCGATCGGAGTCCAGCCAGAAGCTGGCCCTCCCGCTGGCGATGTCCGTGCCGCCGATACTCCAGCCCGCCGGGAGCGCGGCTATGCAGGGCAGCAGCGCGGCGGTCGGGACCGCCTGGGCGCTGAGGATCATCGAATGGCCGGTGCCGCAGCTGGGGGCGTAGGCGCCCAGATTTTTGGCCGCCGGCCAGAAGGCATTCCACGTTTCCCCCACGGCGGCCGTGATGACGGCGAGCATCGCGGCCGCCAGAGCGACCCGCCGGATGTTCCAGCGTTGCAGCGCGATCGGCGGCCGCTGCGGGGCGAGGGCGCGGAATTCGCCGAGCAGGTCGCGCGGGTGCCGTTTCATGAAGGCGCGCAGCTGGGTCGGGCTGGCCACCCCGCGGGTGGCGGCGAATGCTTCGGCGAGCTCGGCTTCGGTGAAGTACGCCAGCGCCCGCCGGTAGACCCGCTGCGGATCGGTGCGCACGGCCAGGACCAGCATCATGTTGCCCAGGTCGACCGCCTGCCGCCAGGGTGACGGGCGCACCTGGACGAAGGCCACGTCGATCACCAGCAGCTCCCCGGAGCGGACCATCAGGTTGCCTGGTTTGATGTCGCGGTGGGCGATCCCGGCGTCCCACAGCGTGCGGATCAGCTGCAGTCCCTGGTCGATCACCGTGTCGTCGACATCGGCGTCGCCGATTTCGACGGCGCCCGTATGGAATTCGGTGACCAGCATGTACTCGCGCTCGGGCGTGATCTCCACGATGCCGTACGGCCGGGCCGTGCGGACCCCGATGTCCTGCAGCAGGCGCAGGGCATAGTCCTCGTACTCGACCAGGCGCCGCACGGTCTGGAAGGGGTGCTCGTCCTCCAGGGAGCCGTACAGGATGGTCCGCCACAGCTTGTACCAGCGGTCGGCGCGGACGTGGCCCTTGGTGTAGAGCTTGGCGAACACGAACTCCTCCGGGCTGCCCTCGACCCGCAGCCGTAACGGCGTGGAGCCGGCTGAGGACTCCAGCCCGACCGGCTTGATCTCGGTCACTGTGAGCCCGAGCTGGTCACGCACGGCCTGGCGGATCGCCTGCCCCCGCCGGCCGGTCACATCCACGTGCGCGGTGTTGCCGCGCCGGTAGGCGACCGGGAACACCTCGTTCGGGGTGAAGAAACGGAACGCGGTGACCGCGATCGCCACGGCGAACGCCACGGCGAGCAGCGCATCACTGGGGTGATCGACACCCAGGTACAGGCGGGCCAGACAGAACACGGCGACCACGACGGTCACCGCCGCCTTGGCGTAGGTGCGGGAGCGGCCCGGCACGGCCAGGCAGTAGACGGCGCCCATCAAGAAGATCGTCAGGACCGCCACCGGGGGCGACACCCCGGAGTACCCGCCCCAGCTGCCGATGATCGGCACGCCGTACGGGCGTGGCCTGGACAGCCCGAAGTAGATCGATGTCCCGGCAATCTCGAGGAACAACACGCTTCCCAGGAACACCAGCAAGTGCCGCCAGCGCCGGAACGCCATCGTCAGGGCGACCACCGACAGGCCGAGCACGGTGGCCCCCCAGCCGGAGCCCGCCCCGTTGATCCCGTTGGCCACATCGGTCAGCCACGGCGTCCGTATCCCGGCCAGGAGACGCAGCACCCACGTGCTTGCCCGGTCATCGATCCGGAGCCACGGCGTGTGCTGGGACGCCAGGAACGCGCCGGCGAGCGCCACGGCCCCAAGAACCAGCCACGCCGCTGTGCTGATGGTGATGGGGTGCGGCAGCGGCGGCGGCGCACCGGTCGGGCGGCGCTGACGACGGTCCTTATGGACGGCCGGCCCCGGCGGCAAGCTGACCGGGCCGTTCCCGGCAGCCACGCGCCCGATGTCGTCACCCAACGCGCGTCACCCCCGCCGAGATCAGCCCATGTGCGCGCAGCCAGCTGCCGGCCACCGCCATGAGCAGCGTGCGCGATTTCATACGTACTCCAGGGTCTGGTAGGGCGCGCCAGGACAGCCGGCCAGACGCCACGGGCAGCCAGTAGGTGGCCAGCCGGTAGCGCTCAGCTCGCCCCCGAGCCAGCCGCGCGGCTCAGGCCTGCCGCGCCCGGCCGGCGAAGGCTCGCCACGACGTGGTCGCGGTACTCGCCGAAATCCGCCGGCCGTCGGCCGGGTGTCAGGTGTGCCGTCGCCGCGGCGACGGCGAGGTTGGGATAGACCAGGACATTGGTGATGGCTCCGCAGAATGCGCCGAGTCCCCCGATCAGCGCGGCGACGGTGGCCAGGGCCGAGCCGCGGTTCCTGACCAGCGCGGTGATTGCCGCATATGAGACGGCCAGGCCGCCGAGCCCGAGACGGGCCAGCGAGCCCGCGACGTAGAGCTGAGCCGGATGCCTGGCCGCGATGGGCAGCACCTTGAGAGCGGTGGCCGTGGTCGATATCACTTGATCGGTGCCTTGGGGCTTAGCGCCTCGGCACTTATATAGAGCACGGCGGTTACAGGGAGGGAAATTGCTAACATCCGCCGCCGTGTCCGTGCCGCGTTATCCATCGACTTCTCCAGTCAGCTCGGCGGCCGATCGCCTCGGCGAGTTGATGCTACGCAGAGGCGCTCAACCGGGAGCGTATTTTGTGCAAGGCTATTCGTGATGGGCGCGGGCGAGAAATTGCCCATCGTGCAAGTGCACCTCCTGATCCTAGGAGGGACCGGAACGGCTGCTCACGGCCATATAACTCAAGTTTGCCGCGTCAATCAGGGTTCGAAATCGTATCGGCTCCTCCTGCTTACTCCGGATATCCCGCGAACGGCCCGCCGCCCGGCGAAGGGACCACATATCAGCCCGGGCACCGATGCCGAACCGGAATGTTCTCCGGTGTACCGCACTCGAGACTGGATCGCCGGGGCCTGCCACCTTCGGCTTCCCAGCACCAGAACGGGTGCCTGCATGTCGTCGAATGCAATGGTCACGGCATTTCGCCGCTAGCTGAGGAGGCGTCGAGCCCGTACGGGGCGACAGACCGCAGGCGGTCGTCCTGCCCGAACCAGGCGTCTCATGGGTCAATCCGCTACGCCAGCGCTACCAGGGTACGGAGCAACGCTCCCGGACGCTGCTCAAACTGCCTTAAGCAGAGACCAACACGGCTACGGGAATATCCATCGTGTTACCCTCACGCTACATCAGGCCATACCGCACTTCAATAGATGCTGACTTATTTCGAAGTGTCTGGGCACTCAGGGATTCGTCAAAGCCTGTGTGGCGGCGTGTGACTAGAAGCGTCGGTGCCTCCGCAGGAGTCCAGGGAACCTGAGCCTTTTCTTTGGTTACTTCGCGGTGAAATTACTCGGCTGGCGGGGCAGGGCGCGACACAGGGTCCTGTGGTGCGGATGTGCTGGAAGTGAGGGCGCGGCCGTGTGATGATTCAGGTGCCAACCCTGACAGGCCAGCACCGACAAGACCAGGCCCGTGTCCAGGCCTGTCGACGCGCTGATGGAACGCCGACCCCGGCCACCCAGCCAGCCGATCCTGACCGGATGGGTCCTCGCCCTGGTCTGCGAGTTAGCCACGATGCCGGGTGGAGTAGCTCCCGACGGCGGTGCCTGCCGCGGCGTTAACGGCGAGGCCCAATGCCGCCCCGCCTGCGATGTCGAGCGGAAAATGGGCGCCGACGTAGACACGGCTCAGTCCCACCAGGGGGATGGCGGTCAGGGTGAGGGCGCGGCCGCCCTGGCCGAGACGGGGCAGGGCAGCCACGCCAAGGACGACGGCCACGCCCGCGTGCCCGGACAGGTATCCGAGGCCGCTCGCGTCGCGGCCGCGACGGCGGATGCCCGGAAGCAGGGTCACCGGCCGGGGCCGCTGCACTATCCGCTTGACCGCTTTGGCCAGCGCCCAGGTGCCAGTGCCGCCGATCAGGAGGCGGGCTGCCAGCTCCCCGTCTCCGGCCAGCCAGGCCGCCGCGGCCGACGCCGGGATGGCACCGAACGCGCCCAGCTGCATGATGGCCCAGGCGGGCAGGTAGACCGAATCGGGCAGGCCGTTGACTGCGTGGAATGCCCTGACTTCCCGTGGGCCCACACGGTCGTGGCGCACGGCACCGGCGGTGGCCAGCAGGGCAGCCAGGCCGAAGCCAAGCTGGACGCCGGGAGTGGCCAGCACGACCGGAAGGGTACGTTCATGCGTGCTCGCGGGCCGCATCATGGGTTGAGCGTAGGCCACGCAGGGCAGCCTGACGGGCCGGCCGAGGCCGTTTCGGTACCGATTCCCCTGTGCCCACAGTGAGGATGACACATCGCGAGCCGGCTGGCGAGGGCGCGGGCGGCGATGTCTGCGGCGTAGACGTGCGCGGGGACCATCTCACCGTTATCCGCTGGCGCCAGCGGGAACTGATCGAATGTCCCTTTTCGTCAAGAGGTCGACGGGGCTTCCTGGCAGCGCTCGTCGCTGGGTGCTGGCCGAGCAGCCCGGGTCAAGCGGTCCTGCTCGCCCGCATCGCGGCGCTGGGGCTTCGCGCCTAACCAGACCTCGGTCACATCGGCAGCCAGCGCAGCGGGCTCGTCAGGGCACCCTCCGGGCGGTCTCAGCGGAAGCGAGCGCGCGCCCGGCCTCATCGGCTAGCGCGACGGCGACCAGCCGGGCCTGCAGTGAGGGCTTGGAGCCCGGCTTGGCCTTGAGCATGAACCGGCCGTAATACTGGCCGTTGCCGAAGGTCCGCAGTTCGATCTCGTCCCCGGGCAGGCCCCACTGCTCGATGTCCCACCGGGAGTGGCCTATCGCCACTGTGCCGTCTGGTTCCAGGCGGGGTGGGTGACCAAGCAGGGACCCGTATTCGAAGCGTGATCCTTCAAGGTCCAGCAGGCGGGTGAGTTCCTGCCTGACGTGATCGACCACTGCATCAGGGAACCTGGCTGACTTGGCCAGCGCAGCGGTCTCATGGATCTGCGCGAGGTAGCCCGCGTCCGTGATCGCAACGACCTTCAGTTGCCGGACCCGGGCCGCGAGCTGTGACACGGCTATTCCCGTCACCAGCAGGAGAACGGCCGTCGTGACATCAGCGGAGCTGCGGATCGTGAAGCGGTAGTACGGCAGGGTGAAGAAGAAATCGAACCAGATCGCCGCCCCCACGGCAGCCAGGGCGCCCGCGACGCGGCTGCCTATCGCCGCGACCGCTACCACGACCACGACCAGCAGCAGGGCAGCGTTGGTGTTCGACCAGCTTCCGCGGAACGGCAGCAGGACCGCGGCTGCGGCGAGCGGTGCCGCCAGGGCGGCCACGATCGCGATACGGTCCCTGGTTAGGTAGCGGTTCATCCCTTGCCTCCTGCCAGGGTCAGGACTGCTCGCGCCACAGCTTGACGCCGCCGACGGCCAGCACGACGAGGGCCGGGACGAAGAACAGCCCGATATGCATGATCCCGCCCGCGATACCAGCAACGAGGACCAGCACTCCGGCGATGGCAGCCAGCATGTTCAGCGGGGCCGGGGCGAACGCGGCGGCGGCGGCGAGTGGTGCGGGGGCAATGGCCAGCAGCAGTGACCACCAGGTGACGGCCAGCGGGTCGGCACTATTGAGCGCGGAGATGGTGATCAGCTGCGCTGCGCCAGCGAGGATCAGCGCACCCCGCCGCCACGCCCAGCTCTGCGGGGCAGGCACAGCCACGGGCTTTGCCTGTGTGCTTGGTGCGGGTGCGGTGTCGGCGGGTGCGTCTGGGGTGGTGGTCATCGCGCGCTCCTGGTGGACGATTTCGGCAGTCACCAACATTGCGCCGACCAGGCTTCCCGGCTCACCTAACCAGAAGCATAGACCGTCCTGAGCTGGCGGCAAGGAACGCGCCAGGTGTGAAGGCTCGGGCGAAAGGCTCTTTCATTTAGCGTTGGTCGTCGCTGAGGCGGGTGGCTTCCAGGTCGAGGTTGTGCTGCAGTCGCTGCCGGGTGGGCGCGGTGATGGTGCCATCGTCGTAGAGGCGGGCGAGTTCGGCGTTCTCGGCGCCGATGAGGTCGCGGCGCAGTTCCCGTTCGGTCAGGCCATCCGGCCCGGGCGCCCGGGTGCCGTCGGCGCGGGCGCGGGTCTGCCCGATACGGGCCTGCAGGCTGGCGCGGGCCCGGTCGATCACCGCATCGGGGGCGGCGGCGTCCTCGGCGAGTTCGTCGAGCCGGGCCAGGGCCGCCTCGGCCAGGTGCAGCCGGGCCACGGTTTCCTCGTGGCGGGCGTCGGCTGGGCGGGTGATCCCCGCGAACCGGGCCAGCGGTTCTAGGGTGAGTCCCTGGACGAGGAGCGAGACCACGATGACCGCCGTGGCGAGCACCAGGACGAGATCGCGCCGGGCCAGCGGCGCCCCGCTGGCGGTGGTGAGGGGGATGGACAGGGCCGCGGCCAGCGGCACGACCCCGCGGGTTCCGGCCCAGGACACCACGGCGGGGACGGCCAGCGATGGGCGCCGGGTGCCGCTGCGCCGCTGGATGACGGCGGACAGCGGGAACACCCACAAGATCCGGATCGCCATCAGCGTGCCCGCGACCGCGAGCGCTTCAGCCGGCCACGCCTCAGTGTGGGACAGGGCCCGGATCAGGGTGGGCAGCTGCAGCCCGATCAGGCTGAACACCACGCTTTCCAGCAGGAAGATCACTGTCTGGTAGACCGAGTGGATCTGCAGCCGGGTCTGGGCGGTGGTGATCCGGGCCCGGCGGGCGCCGATGGCCAGTCCGGCGACGATCACCGCCATCACCGGCGAGACGTGCAGCGTCGCGCCGAGCACGTACGCCGCGTAAGGGGTGATGAGCGCCACCACGGTGTCGAGCACCGGATCGGTGACATGCCGGCGCACGGCGATGACCCCGGCCGCGACGACGCCTCCGGCCGCGGCCCCGCCGGCCGCCAGGACTGCGAACTGCCCGGCACCATGCAGCAGGAGCCCGGCCGCCGTGGCCCCGGCGGCGGTCCCCGCGACCGCGATGGATACGGCGATCTGGAACAGCACCAGGCTGGTCGCGTCGTTGAACAGGCTCTCCGCCTGGACCAGCGCCTGGACCCGGGGTGGCAGGGACAGCCGCCGCCCCAGCGCGCTGACCGCTACCGGGTCCGTGCTGGCCAGCACCGCGCCGAGCACGAACGCCATGCTCGCCGGGATCGCGGCCACCGCTCCCGCCACGGCGGCGACCGCGGCCGCTGACGCCAGCACCAAGCCCACCGCGAGGATGATCACCGGCCGCCACACGGCGCGCGCGTCCCGCCAGGGAAGCTCCTCGCTGGCCGCATACAGCAGCGGCGGCAGCACGACCAGGCTGACCACCTCGGGGGGCACCCGGACGGCGGGGACACCCGGCAGCAAGCCGATCAGCAGTCCCGCGACCACCAGCAACGAGGGCGCCGGGACCCGCAGCCGGCCCGCGAACACGGCGACCACCGTGCCCAGCACGACCAGCAGCAACACCGTTTCGACACTGCGCATGCCACGACCCGTCAGCTGGAATCCCTCAGATAATTGCCGACCAGGCTTCCCGGCGCACCATGTCCAGCCTATCGAAGCGCGGGGGGGATCCAGGCTCAGGAACCGCGCCGCTGACCCGCTGGCAGGCGGGAAGCCAGGCTGGCGGCCTTCGCCGCCCGGACGGCGGCGGTCAGCGCGCCGATGTCGTAGCTGCCGTAATGCCGGCGGCCGTTGATGAAGAACGTGGGCGTGCCGGACACGCCGCTGATGTCGGCGGAGTCCACGTCCTCGGCGACCCGGGCCGCCCCGGCCCGGCTGGCCAGCTGGTCGCGGAACCGGCCAGGGTCGAGACCGGTTTCGGTGGCGTAGCGGATCAGGTCGGGCATCAGCAGCGCATCCTGGTGGCGCAGCAGCAGGTCGTGCATGGCCCAGAAGGCGCCCTGCCCGGCGGCTGCCTCCGCGGCCTCGGCGGCGAGCTGGGCGTGCGGGTGGACATCGTTGAGGGGGAGGTGCCGCCAGACGTAGCGCACGTCCCCGTGGCCGGCCAGGAGTTCCCGCAGCACCGGCTCGGCCTGCCCGCAGTAGGGGCATTCGAAGTCGCCGTACTCGACGATGGTGACGATCGCCTGGTCCGGGCCGCGGATGTGGTCGCGGCCAGGGTCGACGGGAGCCCCCAGGTCGACGAGGGCCTGGGTGGTTCCCAGCAGGGCACGGATCTGCAGCCGGGCCGGCAGCAAGGCGGTGGCGCGGAACACCAGCCAGGTCACCAGCGAGGCACCCAGCGTGGTGCTGAGCACCCCCAGCTTGGCTTCCTGGAGCTCGGTGCCACCGAACGCGAGGGTGGCGATGAGAATTGAAACGGTGAAGCCGATCCCGGCGATGGTGCCCACCCCGGCGACCGCGGCCCAGCCCACGGGCGGCCGGAGCCGGCCCCGGCTGAGCCGGGTGAGCAGCCAGGACGCGCCTACGATCCCGGCGGGTTTGCCCGGCCACGTACCCGATCAGGATGCCCAGCGTGATCGGGGAGGCATACGCGCGGGCTAGGAAGCTGCCGCTGAGCACGATCCCGGCGTTGGCCAGCGCGAACAGCGGGACGATGACATAACTGGTCCAGGGATGGTAGAGGAGCTGGAGCCGCTCGTTGGGGGACAGGGCGGAGGTGAGCCCGGCGCTGGCCGACCGGGCCAGCTCGGGGGTGGGCTGCTCGCGGAAGCTGCGGAACAGGTCGCTGGCCCGTTCCAGATCGCCCCGGGCGGCCGGGTAGGCGTAGGTCAGCAGGCCCATGACCAGGCCGACCACGACCGGGTCGATGCCGGAGTGCAGGACCGCGACCCAGGCCGTGATCCCCAGCAGCGCGTAGATGATTCCATTGCGGATCCGGGTGCGGCGCAGCACCAGGACTACCGCGAACACCCCGGCCGCCACGGCCAGCGGGACCAGGCGGATGTACGTGCTGTAGACGGCCCCGATGACGACCAGGGATACCAGGTCATCCACCACCGCCACCGACAGCAGGAACGCACGGACCCGGTCCGGGAACCGGGGCCGGGTCAGGGCCAGCATCCCCAGCGCGAACGCGGTGTCGGTCGACATCGCTGTGCCCCAGCCCCGCGCCGCCGGCCCGTGATTGAACGCCAGGTAGATCCCGACCGGGACGATCAGGCCACCCAGCCCGGCCAGCACCGGCAGTGCCAGCCGCTGCCGCTGCCGCAGCTCACCCATGTCGAACTCGCGGCGGGCCTCCAGCCCGAAGACAAAGAAAAAGAACGTCATCAGCCCGCTGTTCACCCACTCGCGCAGGTCCAGCGACACCCCAGCGCCCGCGAGCCGCACCGACAGCCGCGCCCCCCACACCGCCTCATACGACGGCGTGCTGATGTTGATCCACACCAGCGCCGCCACCGTCATCGCGACCAGCACCGCGGCGCTCCCGGTCTCCGTGCGCAAGAACACCCGCAGCGGCGTCTGCAGGCTTCGCGCCCACGCGGTACGGCCCGACAGAGCGCGAGCCGCAGGCGACGGGCGATCCTCGGTCACGGCTTCCTCCTCGTGGCCTGGACCGGCGGCGCCGGAACATCCCGTGACCGGAAGTACGGCGTCGCCTAGCTGGCGTCCCGGGGTGTACACGGCGGAATGGTCATAGTAGCCACGGCGGGGCGGCGCAGTACTGCAGGCAGGCGCCAATTGCCGACCGGGCTGGGATTGCCGTGTTGTCTGCGATGTTCGGGAGGCCCTTGCTTTCGCACATAGGCGCAGTCCGCCCGATCCAGGCGTGTTCTGTGCCGGACTTATCCAGACACCTGCGTCAAGGGCTCCGGCCCCGCTAGCCTTACCGCAGGTGTTCCGGGAAGCCTGGTCGGCGTTTGATTACGCACGTCGTGAGCAGGAGGGGGCGGGGCCGGCCATGCAGACGCGCATCACCACGGTCACATCCGGGGAGCAGCTCACGGCGCCGGCGCAGTCGCCGGCGGGAACGCTGGTGGGCGACCGGGCCGAGGCGGGCCGCCCGGGCCGGCCCACCCGGTGGGGCGTCCCCAGCGGGTGGCCGCTGCTGCCGGTCCTGATCGTCCAGACCTTGCTGTCCCTCCGGCTGGTCTGGGCCGACACGGCGTACCAGGACGAGGCCCTGTACCTGTGGGCCGGGCACCTGCAGTGGGCCAGCTGGCTGCACGGCACGGCCATCCCGCCGTTCGCCTACTACTTCTCCGGCGCGCCGGTGATCTACCCCCCGCTCGGGGCGCTGGCTGACCATGCGGGCGGCCTGGCCGGGGCGCGGATCCTGTCGCTGGTCTTCATGCTCGGCGCGACCATCCTGCTGTGGAGCGCGGCCCGCTCCCGCTATGGGCGGCGGGCGGCGTTCTTCTCCGCCGCGCTGTTCGCCGTGCTGGGCCCCACCTTGCACCTGGGCGCGTTCGCGACCTACGACGCCCTGTCCCTGTTCCTGGTGGCCCTGGCGGCCTGGTGCGTGCTGCGGGCCGGGGAACGGGGTGTGCTGCCGGGCCGCATGATCGCGGCGGGGGCGGCGCTGGCCCTGGCCAACGCCACGTCGTATTCGACGGTCCTGTTCGACGTGCTGGTGCTGGTGCTGGCCGCGCTGGCCGCGTTCCCGGCGCCGGGAAGCCGGGTCGCGCTGCGGCGCGTCGCCGTCCTGCTGGCCACGGTGATCGTGTGCCTGGGCGCGGGGCTGCTGATCGGCGGGAGCAGCTACCTCAACGGGTTCAAGGCGACCGTCCTGACCCCGGTGGCGCATACGGAGCTCGCCACTGCCCGTGCTGTCCAGCACCTGGTACTGGGCGGGCATCCTCGTCGTCCTGGCCGTGTGCGGCGTGGTCATCAGCGCCGTGCGGCGGGAGGGACGGGCCGGAACCTGGCTGCTGGCCGTGCTGGCCGCCGCGGCGATCCTGGGCCCGGCCGAGCAGGCCTGGCTGCACACCGCGGCGCTGCTGAACGAGCACGTGGGCGTCGGGGCCTGGTTCGCGGCCATCGCCGCCGGCTACGCCGCCGACCGGCTCATCGCGCCCGTCCCTGCCGGGCGGGAGCAGGCGCTCATGAGCGTGGCCTGCGTGATCGCGCTGACGTTCCCGGTGTACCTGGGCGCGGCGCAGTCGCAGGCGTTCGCGACGAGCTGGCCCAACGCGACCGCGTTCATCGCGGTGCTCCGACCGCTGGCCGCCCACAGCACCGGGCCGATGCTGGTGGAAGACCCCTCGATGGCCAAGTACTATCTGCCGTCCGGGCACCAGTGGCGGCGCTGGTCCAGCACCCGCAACATCGTCCTGCCCTCAGGGGCCAGCACCGGGACCACCAGCGGCATCATCGCCGCGGGTAACGCCGCGACCTTCTCCTACTACATCGCCCACGGCTACTTCACCTACGTGGCCCTCAACTTCACCGACACCACCGCGCTGGACCACGGCCTGGCCACCGAACTGCACCACAACCCCGACTATCACACCATTGACGTCGTCCCCTACGGCACCGAGGTCAAGCCGGTCGGCCAGGGCACCTACGTGATCTGGAAATACGAGCCCGCCCGCTAAGCAAAACCGGGCAGGCCCTTCTGATGGTGTTGCCGCGTCTTCAGCTCCCGCCCAGCCATATCCGGCCAGAGCTGGCCGGTAACACTCTGCAGCAGATCCCGGGAATAAAAAGGCGTCACCTGAAGCCGCCCGCGAGTTCGAAGGCGATCACCGGCAGGCTGGTCTCCTGGTCGCTTATCCGGGCGCCGAGGGTTGTCTCGAAGGCCGGCTTCAACGCGGCCCACGCACGCGGATGCCTGGCCGCATAGGCCGCCAGCGCTGCGGCTGTCTCGTCACTGGTGAGCAGCCGTGCTGTCGCTGGCGCTGGCCGGCGACCGCCGGCGTAGACGCGGACGTGCGGGTTGGCGCGGACGTTGCGGAACCACTGGGCCCGGGTCCCGAACCCAGAGGCTACAACGTAGGTGCCGGGCCGGGGGTGGGCGACGACTTCCAGGACGGCATAACGCCGGGTGCCAGATTTCCGCCCGAGGTGTTCGAGCATCAGCAGCCGTGATCCGAGCACGAACCCCAGCCGTGCCCGGTAGAGCCAGATAGGCGCGCGGACGAGCCAGCGGACCCGCAGCAGTCGGGCGGCCCAGGCCGCCATGGCCCCGGTGGCAGGTGATGAAGTGGATGAGGGCACTCTTTCCTCCCTGGGTAATGGTGCGCGAGGCCGGAAGATGGCGGATCACCGCGCCGGCCAGGCCTGTCGGCGCCGCGTGCTGCCCGCCGGCCTCAAAGGGTGCCGGGTATGCGGGGGCGCTGGCCTTTCTGGCCGGTGTCCGGCATGTCGTGCGCCAGCGGTGGTACCGAGGGCCGTGGTGCCCGGGCGAGCAGGTTGATGCGGTCGCCGGGAGTCAGGGTGAGGCCGGGCTCGGCGTCCTGCAGCCTGCGGTTGCGGAGGACGGAGACCGGGAAGCTGCCGGGTGGCCAGGTGATGGCGCCCAGTGCCCTGCCTGACGCCGGGGAGCCGTCCTCGATGGTGACCTCGATGACCTGGTAGCCCGGGAGCGGGTTGGGTGGCTCCCGGCGGGAGGATTCCCCGTCTGGCCCGGCTCCGGCTGCGGCGGCCTGGTGTCCGCCGATCTCGCGGGAGACAGCGTCCAGCACGCTCGCGCCGGTGATCCAGCCTTGCACCTGCTGGCCGTCGCCGGACACCACGGGCAGCCCGTCGCGGCCGTACACGGCGAGCTGGCGCAGTGCCTGGGCTAGGGACTCGCTGGCGAGAACCGTCTGCGGGTCACCCTGGTAGGTGACCGGCCCGGGCAGCGAGGCCGGAGCCGGGGCCGGGCGGCCGCCGCCGTCTGGCCCTGGAGTGACGGCGAGGGGCTCCCGGAATGGGTGCATGACGTCGGCGGCCTTCAGGTCGCCGAACGCCCGCCACGGCGCGGCGCGGTCGATGTCCTGCCCGCGGCGCAGCAGCTTGGTGGTGTAGATGGTGCCGTAGCTCAGCGCCCGTGAGGTGGCGGTGGCGATAGCCACGGCCAGCATCACCGGCAGGGTGAGGGTGAAGTCGCCGGTCATCTCCACCACGCTGGCCAGCGAGGTCAGCGGGGCGCGGGCCGCGGAGGTGAACACCGCCCCCATGGCCACCACCGCGTACAGGGCAGGCTGGCCGGCGCCGGGGCCGAGCAGGTGATCAGCGATCTCGCCGAACGCCATGCCGGAGGTGACCCCGATGAACAGCGAGGGTGCGAACACGCCGCCGGACCCGCCGATGCCGAGGGTCATGCTGCAGGCGAGGATCTTCCCGGCGGCCAGCACGATCAGGAACCACAGCACGTAGTTCCCGGCGATCGCCTTGTCCATGACGGGGTAGCCGACGCCGTACATCTGCGGGAGCGCCAGCAGGATCAGGCCGAGGGCGACGCCGCCGATCGCGGGCCGGGCCCATTCCGGCCGGTTCTTCCAGGCGATGTCCCACAGGTCTTCCATCTTGTACACGACGGTCTTGAAGGCCAGGCCGATGAGGGCCGCGACCACGGCGAGGGCCGCCACCAGCAGGTAGTTGCGGGGATGGTGCAGCGCGATGCCGGAGGGGAAGCCGGACAGGAACGGCCGGTTGCCCAGGAACGGGATGGCGACCGCGTCGGCGATCATCGCCGACAGCATGACCGTGAACAGCGCGTCCACGGACAACTCCCGCAAGATGATCTCCACCCCGAAGAACACCCCGGTGATCGGCGCGTTGAACGTGGCCGCGATGCCGCCGCCCGCGCCGCAGGCGACCAGGATCCGCATCCGGTTCTCCGGCATGCGGACCCACTGACCCAGCCCGGAGGCCAGCGCGGAGCCGATCTGCACGATCGGGCCCTCCCGGCCGACCGAGCCGCCGGCCCCGATGCACAGTGCCGAGGCCAGCGCCTTGACCACGCTGACCTGCGGGCGGATCCGGCCGCCGTTCTCCGCGACCGCGATCATCACCTCAGGCACGCCGTGCCCGCGGGCCTCGCGGGCGTAGCGGTAGATCAGCGGGCCGTAGATGATGCCGCCGATGACCGGGATCACCACGAAAAACCCCAGCCCGAGCCAGGGCAGGTGACTGCTGCCCACGTAGCCGTCCTGGCCGAACTGCACATGCCCGGTCGCCAGCCAGGTGAAGAAGTAGATCAGGTAGCGGAACGCCACGGCACCCAGCCCGGACCCCGCGCCCACCAGCACCGCGATCACGAACAGGCCAGCCCGCGAGCTCCGCAGCCACCCAGCTGTCCGCGCGGCCCACGGCGCCGTCCCGGCCGTCGTGCCAGACCCCGCCACGCCCGTCATGACCTGCCCGCTGTGCCTGCTGCCGTCTGCTTCCCGCTGGCCGGGCCCGGGGGCGGCGCCTCAGCCGGATCGGCTGGCCACAGGCTGTCGGGGATCTCCCCGGCCGCCAGGGCGAACTCCTGCAGCGCGTCGGCCACCGCCAGCTGCCGGGGCACCGGGAGCCTGCGCAAGATGCCGGCGATCAGGGCCCGCCGCCGGGCGGTCGCCTGATCCACCACCTGCCGCCCCGCCGGGGTGATCGAGACCTGCACCGCGCGGCGGTCCGCCCGGGCGCGGTGCCGGCGGATCAGGCCCTTGCGCAGCAGCCGGTCGCACATCCGCCCGGCGGTGGACGGCGTCACGTCCAGTGCCCCGGCCAGGTCTGTCATCCGCTGCGGGCCCCGTGAGGCCAGCACCACCAGGGCCCGGTACTGGGCGATCGTGGTTTCCTCCGCGGCCGCGCCCAGCGAAGCGGTCGCCACCGCGATCAGCGTCCGGCTCGCCGTCAGCACCGCATCTACCGCGGCCTCGTCCGCCACGCCTGCATCCGCCTGCCCGGTCACGGGACGCTCCTCATCTACTTGCCTACTGCGATTAATGCTTAATGAATCTATCAGTCACTGCAAGTTAGTCTGAAGGGGAGGCCGGGCGGGTGCGAGGCCACCCGGTCACCCGGAGGGGCCGGCCTGGGCGCCGCGGCGATGTCCGTAGCCGGGGCGATCTGCTGCCGGGCAAACTGCGCACTATTGCAGGGCCCGCCTCGCACTGCCTGGCTGTGAACGCCCCCGACGGCCGCGGGCGGGTGAAATGCCCACCCACCAGAGGCGCACCCGCAACGTGCTGCGTGAGCGTGCGGACGGGTTCCATGGCGGGGACTTGTGGTGTTGTCCGGCCGGGGAGATTCTCGCCGGCTCGGGCGGTTGATAGCCTCGCCCCAGAAAACTATTGTAGAGTGCAACACTTGTTATATGCATGCAGCGGGCCGGCTGTGATCGCATGCGGCCGGGGTTCGAAGCAGGGATGGGCCGATGGTTGGGGCGTGCTCACGGCAGAAGGCGGGGCTGTACGAGTCAGGCTCTTGTCAGCCTTGCGGAGGGGCCGTCCCGGGCTTATCCGGGCGGGACCCGCTCTCTCCTGGTGCGGCGCGTTGACGTGGGCCAGCCCGCTGGGTGCCCGTCACTTCAACGCCCCAGCGACTGAACCAGAAAGAGGTAACTACGTGACCCCCGTGGTGTGGATGGTCCTCGGCATGGCTGCTGTGGTGTTCGTCATCTTTGCTGGCTGGCCGCTCTACGTCACGTACAGGACCCGTGGGCAAGGAGCTGATGTGGCCGAGGGGCAGGCCTACTTCAAGGCCAAGGCGCAAGCCGAGGCCCAGGCCCAGGCCCAGGGCCAGGGCCAGGGCCAGGGCCAGGGCCAGGCGGAGGCCGGGACGGAGAGCGCCGGCCCGGCTCGCCGCGGCGATCACGGCGGGCCACATGTGTAAGCCTCGCTTACCCTGCGCCGCGGATCGGGGTGCGAGGCCGCCGAAGTTCTCGCCGTCCGGTCCGGCGGGCGCCCGCCTTCGCAGGGCCTGGCCTCGCACGGCAGATCTTACGGACCTGTGACGCGGAGGGAGCCTGCCGTAAGAAGGCTGCGGCGGCGCAGCGCTCATGGGGTGGATCGGCGGGTCACCGCGGATCCTTCCTCACCGAAGGAGCGGACCATGGGCAAGCGCAGATGGCTGGCAGCGGGCGGTAGCGTGCTGGCGGCCACGATCGGCCTGCTGGGCGCGGGCACTGCGGCCAGCGCCAGCACGGCGTCACCAGTGGTGGGTTACACCTACATCGACGGCAATACGGCCACAGCGAACACCATCGACGGGTTCGCCCGGCATGCGGATGGCTCGGTCACCCCGCTTCCGGGGTCCCCGTTCGCCGCAGGCGGCACGGGCACGGGCGCGGGCCTGGCTTCGCAGGGCGCAATCCAGGCCACCCCCGGCGGCCGGTACCTGCTGGCCGTGGACGCCGGCAGCAACCAGATCTCGGTCCTGCGTATCACCAGGGGCGGTGTTCCGGTGCTGACCGGCCGGCCGGCGGCTTCGGGCGGCGTGAAGCCGGTGAGCATCGCGGTGTCCCGTTCCGGGCTCGTCTACGTCGCCAATCAGGGCAACGGCGCCGGTGGCAGCGGTTACTCCGGCTTCCGCCTGCATCCCGGCGGCGGGCTGACCGCGATCCCTGGCTCGGCGGTCTCCGTCCCGGACGCCGCCGGCCTGGGTGACGTGTTCTTCAACGCCACCGGCAACCGTCTGGTCGGTACCCGGACCGGCACCTCGCAGATCGACAGTTTCGTGGTGCTGCCCGGCGGCCGGCTGCTGGCCGCGAAGGGGTCCCCGTTCACCGGGCAGGGCCTGGGCCAGCTCGGGGCGGAGTTCTCCCCGGCCCGTCCCTGGCAGCTGTTCGTCAGCAACGCGCACAACGGGGCGGGCCTGGGCACTGTTTCCGCCTATCGCGACGGCTTCCTCGGCGGCCTCGCTCCGATCGGGGCCTCGCCGTACGCCGACGGGCAGACCGCGCCGTGCTGGGTGGAGATCAGCCATGACGGCAGGTACCTGTTCACGGTCAACACCGGGTCGGGCAACATCTCCAGCTACGCCATCAACACCGGCGGCTCACTGTCCCTGATCGGCAGCACGCCCATCCGCGGCGGCGGGGCTGACATCGATCTCCGGCTGTCCCCGGACGGCAGGACCCTGTCGGTGGACGGCAGCGGCAACCACATCCTGTCCGTCTTCGCCGTGCACGGCGGCACCCTCACCGAGCTGCCCAGCTCACCGACACCACTGCCAGCCGGCGGCGCACCCGCCGGGATCGCCAGCATCTAGGCACATCCGGCCGTTGTCCCTGGCCCGCCCCAGGCGGGCCAGGGACACTCGCGTCCCGCCGGCTAGCCGGCGGCCACGGTGCTGGGGCTGGAGGACACCAGCAGCGCCGCCGTCGGCCCAATACCAGCCTGGGCCAGCAGATGCCGGTACATGCCGGGGTGGGGCTTGTGCACCCCGGCGTCCTCCGCGCTGACGAAGCCGTTGACGAAGTCGCTGTAACTTGCGGTCAGTTCCTCAAGCCACGCCCGCGGGCCCACGCTGAACACCACGATCGAATGTCCCTGCCCGCGCAGGGCGGCCAGCGCCGGCCGCGCATCGCCGAACGGGTGCAGCCGCCGGTAGGCGCCGGCCAGGGCGTCCTGCTGGGCCGGGCCTAGCGTGATCCTGGCTTCGGCCAGGGCACGCGTGAGGCTCCACCGGGTCAGGTCGGCGAACGGGGGAAAGTGGCCCATCGCGGTGACCCGGAACATGTACTCCGGCTGCCTGTCCCGCCACGTCCGGGCCACGCCGCCGGCCAGGTCCCCGCAGCACGGCGTCAGCTCGCTGATCACGCTGGCGGTGTCGGCCAGGGTCCCGAACATGTCTAACGCGACCAGCACGGCTAACTCCCCAGGGCCGACGCGTAACCACCTCCGGCGGCCGTCTGGCCAGAACGCTGCGACCGCCGCTTTCATAGGATCGTGCCATGTTGCCAGCTGATCCCGCTGACGGGATCTCCCCGCCGCCGCGGTTCGATCCCGATTCCAGGCAGTGGGTCCGGATGCTCGGCGGTACCGGGCCGCAGCGGGAGACGGGCCTGGCGCGCTTGCATGAGCTGCTGCTGCGGATCGCACGCGCTGAGTTGCAGCGGCGTAGTGGGCAGTTCCGGATCTCCGGCCCCGAGCTCGACGACCTCGCGTACCAGGCCGCAGCCGACGCCCTGCTGGCCGTCGACCTCAAGATCGGCCAGTTCCGTGGCGAGAGCAAGTTCACGACCTGGGCCTACAAGTTCGTTATCTTCGAGGTATCGGCCAAAATCGGGCGGCATTTCTGGGCCTACCCAGCTGTCCCGATGGATACCGAGGACTGGGATCGGCTGCCTGACCGATTCGGGTCCGACCCCGCGCGGGAGGCAGAGCGGCGGGAGCTGGCCGACGCCGTGCGCCGCGCCGTGGATGAACAGCTCACCCCGCGGCAGCGGCAGGTCTTCGTTGCGCTTGTGCTCAATGGCGTACCCATGGACGCCCTGGTTGCCCAGCTCGGCTCTACCCGGAACGCGATTTACAAGACAATGTTCGACGCGAGACGTAAGCTGCGGGCTGCCCTTGCCGCTAACGGGTACCTGGACGATCAAACTTCGAGGCACTCATGAACGCCTGGACAGCGCTTGACCGCTTCCTGCGGACCGACCCGCGCGATGTGGGCTGCGCTGAGGCGATGGAGCTGCTGCACGTGTATGCGGAACTGGCTGCCGCCGATGCCTCGGCGGCGCAACGCTACCCCGGTATCGTGGCTCACCTGGCCGCGTGCGGACCGTGCGGCGAGGACTTCGACGGCCTTCTCGCGGCGATACGCAGCCCAGCGTAATAACCCTGGCCGGAGAACTGACCAGATCGCCACGCCGCGGTCGGCATGCGCTGGCCATCGTCGCGCTGGTCGTCCCCGACGCCGCCCGTGCCCTGGAAGCCATGCCCGAATCGCCGCCACACCTCTCCCTGGCAAATCGGACCTGGCTGATATATCGGTACACCGCGGTCTAGCTGGGCTGGTCGATGGCGGAGCCGGATCGGGCCCGGTTGCGCAGGACCTGTTTTTGGATCTTGCCGGTGGAGGTCTTGGGCAGTTCCGCGAATACCACGGTTCGGGGGGCTTTGAAGTGGGGCAGGCGCGCCCGGCAGTACTGAATAAGCTCCGCCTCGGTGGCCTGCGCGCCGGGTTTGAGTTCCACATAGGCCAGTGGGGTCTCACCCCACTGGAGGTCGGGCTGGGCGACCACGCCGGCCATGGCGACGGCGGGGTGGTGGCATAGCACGTCCTCGATCTCGATCGAGGAGATGTTCTCCCCGCCGGAGATGATCACGTCCTTGGCGCGGTCTTTGATTCTCACATAGCCGTCCGGTTCGAGTACCGCCAGGTCCCCGGAGTGGAACCAGCCGCCGGCGAAGGCCTGCTCGGTGGCGCCGGGGTCTTTCAGGTATCCCTTCATGGTGATGTTGCCGCGGAATACGATCTCGCCGAGGGCCTGGCCGTCGGGGGGCACGGGCGTGCCGTCGTTTTGGTCGATGACCGTCATCGCGTCTTGGAGCAGGTACCGCACACCCTGCCGGCCGTTCCGCTGCGCCCGCCCTGCGATATCCAGGCTGTCCCAGTCCTCGTGCTTTGCGCACACCGCAGCGGGCCCGTAGGTTTCGGTCAGCCCGTAGACGTGGGTCACGTCGAACCCCAGCCGCTCCATGCCCTCGATCATCGCGGCCGGCGGCGCGGCGGCGGCCACCATGGCAGACACCCGGCCGACGCCCTCGCGCAAGTCCTCGGGGGCGTTGATCAGCAGGTTGTGCACGACTGGGGCCCCGCAATAATGCGTCACCCCTTCGGCCCGCATCAGCCAGAAGATCTCCGCCGCGTCCACCTTGCGCAGGCACACGTTCGTGCCCGAGTTCGCCGCGATCGTCCACGGGAAGCACCACCCGTTGCAGTGGAACATCGGCAGTGTCCACAGGTAGACGCTGTGCCGGGGCATGCCCCAGGTCAGGATGTTCCCCACCGCGTTCAGGTGCGCGCCCCGGTGGTGGTAGACGACGCCTTTGGGCCGGGCCGTCGTCCCCGAGGTGTAGTTCAGCGAGATCGCCTGCCACTCATCCGCCGGCTCGGCCCGCTGATACCGCGGCGCCGCACCGGAAAGCACCGCCTCGTAGTCCTCTTCCCCCAGTCGGTCCCCCGGCCCGTCGTACTCGGGATCGTCGATGTCGATCACCAGCGGGCTCGCCTCGCACAGCTGCAATGCCTCGGCTACCACGGGGGAGAATTCCCGGTCGGTGATCAGTACCCGGGCCTGGGCGTGATCGAGGATGTAGGCGATCGTCGCGGCGTCCAGCCGGGTGTTGATCGTGTTCAGCACCGCGCCGGTCATCGGGACCCCGAAGTGCGCCTCCACCATTTCCGGGGTATTCGCCGCGACCACCGACACCGTATCCCCACGGCCCACGCCCCGCGCCGACAACGCCGAGGCAAGCCGCTGGCACCGCTCCCGCGTCTGCGCCCAGGTGAACCGCCGCCTGCCGTGCACGACGGCCAGCCGGTCGGGAAAGACGTCCGCGCTCCAGTCCAGGAATACCAGTGGCGTCAGCGGCGCGCAGTTCGCCGCATTCGCCTCCAGCCCCGTCTGATAGATGTCACCCACAGCCCCTCCGCTACCTGAACCCGGTCGGCCTTCCCGGCACAGTTCCTGCCTGTGCCCGCCTGCCGGAACCCCCAGCACAAGGATGCGCCTAACCCGCCCGGCCGCGACAGAGGCACCTGTCTCGCGTCACCCGCCATCCTGACCTGAGAATGCTGCCCGGCAGTGCTGAAGGACGCATTGCGGGCACGCCGGCGCGCGGTGATGGCAGCCCGCCCGAACCTGAGATGGCGCTCCGGATGCCTGCTGGGCCTGGATGGCTTTGATTCCCGGCTGGTTGCCGGGGCTAGCCTGTGGCCATGAGCGGCGAGGTTTGTGTGGTGACTGGCGCCACCTCGGGGATCGGCCAGGCGACGGCGGCTGCTTTGGCCGGGCGGGGTGCGCAGGTGGTGCTGGTCGCCCGGAACCGTGGCCGTGGTGAGGCGGCGGCCGCGGACCTGGCCGCCGCGGGCGGTCCGGCGCCGCGTCTGGAAGTCGCCGATCTGGCCTCGATGGAGCAGGTGCGAACGCTCGCGGACCGCCTGGGCGCGCTGGAGCGGATCGATGTGCTGATCAACAACGCGGGGCTGATGGCTGGCCAGCGCCGGACCACTGCGGACGGCTACGACGAGGTCTTCGCTGTTAATCATCTGGCACCGTTCCTGCTGACCAATCTGCTGCTGGGCAAGCTGGTCGCGGCCGGGCCCGCCCGGGTGATCACGGTAACCTCCGGCGCGCACACCGCCGCCCGCCTTGATCTGGACGACTTGCAGCTGGAACACGGCTGGGAGAGCTGGCGCTCCTATGCCAACAGCAAGCTGGCGAACATCTTGTTCACCCGCGAACTGGCCCGCAGGCTGCAGGGCACTGCGGTAACCGCCAATTGCGCGCATCCCGGGCTGGTGCGGACACGGTTCGGCCGCGAGACCCGGGCGCCCATGCGCGCCGCGGTGACGCTCGCACGGCCGTTCATGCTCTCACCGGAGCGCGGCGCCCGCACCATCGTCTACCTGGCCACCTCCCCTCAGGTGGCAGGCGCGACGGGCGGCTACTACGTCAAGAGCCAGCTGCGCCAGCCGTCACCGGCCGCCCGCGACGACGCGGCCGCCCGCAGGCTATGGCAGCTCAGCGAGGAACTCACCGGCCTCACCCCGGCCCACCCCACCGGGACATGAAAGGCCAGCCGCAGGAGAATGCCCGGGTGCTCTTCGACCCAGCCGGCCACCCGTTCTGCCTCGGCCAGGAGGAGGGCTGATCGCACGAGCGCTCATCGGTACCGGTGCGCGACGGCCGGCATGGTCGGGCGTTCGCCCTCACGGCGGTCAAATGAGTGAGTTCTTTACGCCAACCGCATGGATCAGCCGGATCTGGGCCCTCTCCTGGGAGGGGTCAGGGTGGTGGGGCGCGCCGGGGCTCGTGCCGCGGCCGTGTTTGCGTCAGGCCCGGTGCCGTGCCTCCATCAGCCGCAGGATGAGCGGGGTGAAGATCAACTGCATGGCCAGCTCCATCTTCCCGCCTGGGATGACGATGATGTTTGGCCTTGACATGAACGAGTCGTGCAGCATCGACAGCAGGTAGGGAAAGTCGATGCCCTTCGGGCTGGCGAACCGGATGACGACAAAGCTCTCGTCTGCGCTCGGGATGTGCCGGGCGATGAACGGATTCGATGTGTCTACTGTCGGGACGCGCTGGAAGTTCACGTGTGTCCGGGAGAACTGAGGGCAGATGTAATTCACATAGTCCGGCATGCGCCGCAGCACGGTTCCGACCACGTCCTCGCTGGTGTAGCCGCGGGTGCCCTTGTCGCGGTGCAGCTTCTGGATCCACTCGAGGTTGATGATCGGGACAACCCCGACCAGCAGGTCCGCGTGCTGGGCGACGTCCGCCTTTTCGCTGACCGCGGCACCGTGCAATCCCTCGTAGTAGAGCAGGTCGCTGCCGGGGTCGATGTCTGCCCACGGCGTGAAGGTGCCCGGCTGCTGGCGGAAGGGCTTGGCCTCCTGTGCGTCGTGCAGGTACTTGCGGACCTGGCCGCGACCGTCCTGGCCGTACTCGCGAAACAGGGCCTCAAGCTCTTCGAGCAGGTTCGCCTCGGGGGAGAAATGGCAGAAGTGGTGGTTGCCTTCCCTGGCGGCGTCCGCCGTGGCGGCCTTCATCTGCTCCCGGTCGTATCGGTGGAACGAGTCGCCCTCGACGATCGTCGCGTTGATCTGCTCACGCAGGAAAATGTGCTGGAAGGTCCTGGTCACCGAGGTTGTGCCCGCGCCGGACGACCCGGTAATGACCACGATCGGATGCTTGGCTGACACCAGTCCTCCTGCGCTCAGGGGATCCGGAATAGGGAACGGCTGTTGAAGAGCGAGTCATCGAAGGCCGATCCCTGTTCGCTGGCCTGGTCGCGGTGATAGCGCTCGATCCGCTCGACCTCGTTCCTTGATCCAAGTATCAGCGGCACGCGCTGATGCAGGCTCGCGGGCTGGATTTCCATGACGCGCTCGCGTCCCGTGGTGGCACCACCGCCGGCCTGCTCGACGATGAAGGAGATCGGATTGCACTCATACAGCAGCCGCAGCCGCCCTGGCCGGGCTGGTTCCTTGCTGTCCTTGGGGTACAGGAAGACACCGCCGCGGGTAAGGATGCGATAGGTTTCCGCCACCAGCGAGGCGATCCAGCGCATGTTAAAGTCCCGGCCGCGCGGTCCGGTGCTGCCCGCCAGGCACTCGTGGATGTAGCGGCGCACCGGCGGCTCCCAGAAGCGCTCGTTGGAGGCGTTGATCGCAAACTCGCCGCAGTCTTCCGGGATGCGCAGCCGTGGATGAGTGAGTATGAACGCCCCGATGTCGCGATCAAGCGTGAATCCGTCGACGCCGTCGCCGGTGGTGAGGATCAGCATCGTGGACGGGCCGTACAAGGCGAAGCCTGCGCACACCTGAGCGGTGCCCGGCTGCAGGAAGTGCCCCGCCCGCGGCTCAGCTCCCGGGTCAGGACTGCGCAGGATCGAGAAGATCGTGCCCACCGAGATGTTGGCGTCAATGTTGCTCGAGCCGTCCAGTGGGTCGAACACCAGCAGGTACTTCCCGCGCCGCTCGGCTGGCACGACGGGGGCGATGTCTTCTATCTCCTCGGACGCCATCGCAGCCAGGTGCCCGGTCCATTCTGTCTCGCCAACCATGACCTCGTTGCTGATGAGGTCCAGCTTCTTCTGCACCTCGCCCTGGATGTTCTCCATCCCCGCGCTGCCCAGCGTGCCGGCCAGCGCGCCGCGGCTGACCTGGTTACTGATGATCTTCACGGCCGTCGCCACCGCATTAAGCAGTCCCGAGAAGTCGCCAGTCGAACCGGGATGACGGTGTTCGCACTCGATGGTGTAACGGGTCAGTGTCTTGCGTTCCTCGCGCATGCCTGCTCAGGCCCTCATTGCCATGGTGACCTGCCCCTCGGTCCTAGCAAGGCCGACCTCCTATCACGCCACGATCGTGACCTCAGCCACCCTCTCAAGGCTATGAAGTCACCCTCATGATCGCCTCACCCGGCAGAGGGGTCAGCAGGGTGGGCTTAGTCACCCCGTGACCTGTCTCCGGAAGGCCCTTCTCCCCCATAATCTGCCGGGCCAGGGACACGGGCTACGGCCAAATGGCCGGCCAGGCGGGGACCTTATTCCCGCGCTCGTAGGGGTCAGGATATGCGAAACCGGGTCGCGTCCGCCGGCGTGGTGGCCGGATTTGCGCTGGTGAGAGCGCGGGAGACGCCACGACAGCGCCTGTGATAGTTAGTCCCGCCCAGAACGTCCAGATCGGTGAGCGAGCAGGTGACAGGTGAGGCTGCCGAGCAGGAACGGTGCGAGGCCCGTCTCCGGGCTGGCAGCGGAGAGGGCGGCCTGCACCCGGCCCGAACCGGCACCTCCTGGCGGGCCACCCAGGCCACCGGTACCGCGGCGTAAGAGCCGGCTGTGAGCCGTTTCCCGGCGGGCAGCCGGACCGATCCGGGCTGCAGGTCTCCTTCGTACCCGCAAGGCACGGCAGCCGGGCCAACATAGTGGAGACTACAATGAAATGGTGGGAAACCGGGTAGCCGCCGCGCTTTACGTGCTCGCGATGGTAGCTGTCGTGGTCGGCGTGGACGTCTTGTTCTTCAGACACCTCTTCTGGGATCGGCTGATCGTTAACGTTGGAATTGTCCTGGTATTCGTGGCGTTCTATTGGAGGTTCCTGAAGCGTCCATGAGCGCAGCCGCCGGACCGCGGGCCGGCCAGTCGTTTCTCGCGGCGACGTCAGGGGCAATTGCCGCCGGGGTGCCGCTCAACGCCACCCCGGCCGCGGGTGAGAGGCTGTGCCGGGTGGTGGATAGCCGGGTTCCGTGAGCACCGGCAGCTGGCGCCTCCCTGCGGATCTGGGAGGTCATGTCGGGTGGTGATCTTGCCGATCGTGTTGGCGGCGGGGTTGGTGAACCACATCGACCCGTCAGGCCCAGCCGCGATGCTGCTGCCATTCATGGACATGCCGGGCGGCCCGGTGTAGTGGCTTGCCCGGCCGGTGGTGGTGATCCGCCCGATGGCGTTATCGCCGGGCACGGTGAACCACAGGGCCCCGTCCGGGCCGGCGGTGATGCCACCACAGCGCCCCGTCCGGGCCGGCCGTGATGCTGTTCTGGGTGTAGGACCGGGTCGAGAAGTGGCTCCCGGGTGAGGAAAGGATCGTTATCTTCCCCGCCTCAGAGGCAGCTGGGGCGGTGGCCGGTTTAGCGGCGGCCGGGTGTGCTGCGGTCATCGGCCGGATCGCGGATGCAGATGCGGTCACCGCGCCGGACCCGGCGAGCCCCAGCAGACTCAGTGCCCCCGCGGCGAAGACGGCGCCGGAAGCCCGCAAAAGTTGTGAATGATGGCCGCGACTGGACTTCCTACCCAGGTCACCGGTGACCTGCATGCTCAGGGCTGGATTTGAGCTCTGAATACCTCCATCCGTAATTTGCAGGCGTGGCCTGACCAACCCGGCTTTCGTAGTTCTCGGGGTTTGCCGGTGATGCTGGCGGGCCGGGTAGTTGCGGGGCCGTAGTGGGGTCAGCGCTGTGCGGGCGCTTGTGGTGCCGTCCGGAGGACGGCTAACCCAGTCAGTTGCAGGATGGCTGGCGCGTTCCGCGCGTCGCCGGCCGGTGCGGAGCAATGCCTGCCTTGACGCGAAACTGCCGGGGATTCGCGGCGATCGGCGGGTCGCGGAGCCCGTCGGGCGTCACTGTCCGGGCGGGAGGGCGTGCCTGTGCGGCGGGTCCGGCTGGCCGCTGCGCTGCTGCGGCAGGCCGCCCTGTTGACAAGCCAGGATAACCGTTGTATCCAATGTCTTATGGTTATAGATAAAGGTGACGGCCCGGCGGACGGCGGGGCTGGTGCTTTTCCTGCGAGCGGCGGCGGCCTGTATTCCGACCAGCACCTGCGCGTCTCCGACGCCGAGCGCGAGGCGGTCTGCGGCCGGCTGGCCGGGCACTTCGCCGCTGGCCGCCTGGACCAGGCCGAGTTCGATGACCGGGTCGGGCGGGCCATGAGCGCCAAGACCCGGGCCGACCTGCGCGGGCTGTTCGCCGACCTGTCGGAGACAGGGGCTCCGGCAGTGCCAGAGCTTCCGCGGGGTGGCGGGGGCACGCCAGGGGACGGGCCGCGCGGGCCGGGGTCGCCGATCGAGTTCCGGCTGGATGCGGCCTCGGGGGTGCCGACCTACCTGCAGCTGGTGCACCAGGTGGAGCACGCGCTGCGGCTGGGTTATCTCACGCTGGGCGATCAGCTGCCGAAGGTCCGGGACGTGGTGGCCTCGCTGGCGATCAATCCGAACACGGTGCTGAAGGCCTATAAGGAGCTGGAGACCAAGGGCCTGACGGCCGGCCTGGCCAGGGCACGTTCATCCAGGCCACGCTGGGCCAGGTCGCTCTCCCGGAACTCGCCGGGCTGCGCAAGTCCCTTCTCGGCTGGCTGACCACCGCCGACGCGGCGGGCCTGGACGAGGACGGCATCGTGGCGCTGTTCGCCAGCGCGCTGCGGGATTTCCATGAGCGCCGCGGCGGCACAGGGAACCGCCGCGGCACGGCCGACGGCGGAGCGGAGGGTGTCGCATGAAGGTGAACATCATCGAGACCAGCGGCCTGGGCAAGCGGTACGGCAGCACGTGGGCGCTGCGCGAGTGCTCGCTGGCGGTCCCCGCGGGGCACGTGACCGCGCTGGTCGGCCCGAACGGCGCCGGCAAGACCACGCTGCTGAACCTGGCGGTCGGCCTGGCAGAACTGACCGCGGGCACCGTCACCGTGCTCGGAGGCCTGGCCGCGGGATCCCCGGCCGCGCTGGACGGCATCGCGTTCGTCGCCCAGGACACGCCGCTGTATAAGAACCTCTCGGCCGCGGACATGCTGCACCTGGCCCGCAACCTGAACCGGCGTTTCGACCAGGCCTATGCCGAGGCCCGGCTGGCCGAGCTCGGCATCCCGCTGAACCGGAAGGCCGGGAAGCTGTCCGGCGGCCAGCAGGCGCAGCTCGCGCTGACCCTGGCGCTGGCCAGACGGCCGCGGCTGCTGGTGCTGGATGAGCCGGTGGCGATGCTCGACCCGCTCGCCCGGCATGACTTCATGGCCCTTGTGCTGACGGCGGCGGCCGACGACGGGGTGTCGGTGCTGCTGTCCTCGCACGTGCTGGCCGAGCTGGAGCGGGTGGCCGACTACCTCATCCTGCTGTCGCGGGGCCGGGTCCAGGTGGCCGGGGAGATCGACGACCTGCTCGCCTCCCACCGCGTGCTGACCGGCCCCGCCGCCGAGGCCAGCACATATACCCAGCGACCGGTGGTGCACGTACGCCGCGGTGAGGCGCAGGCCCACCTGCTGGTCCGGGTCACCGCCGGCGACCCGGTCCCGCCGGGCTGGGAAGCGCACCCGGTCGGCCTGGAGGAACTCGCGATGGCCTACCTGCGCGAGCCCGGCGCCGGCGCCTTGCCCGGCCCGGCCCGCGGCCGGACTCTGCCGCTTGAAACTGGCCACCCGACGGAGGTGACGAAATGACCGTACTAACGACGCCCGGCCGTCCCGCGCACGACGCCCGCCTGCGGCCGGTTCCGTGCCGGCGGATGGCCTGGGTCACCTGGCGGCAGCACCGGGCCGCGCTCGGCGGCGTGGCCGCCTTCCTCGGCGCTTTCGCGGTGTACCTATGGCTGACCGGCCTGCAGATGCACCACGCCGAAGCGGCCTACTGCCACCCGGCCGGCTCCGTCGGCTGCGCTATCAACTTCACCGGCCGGTACGGCGAGACCGCGATCATAGTCAGCATCGCCCTGCAGGCGGTGCCCGCGCTGATCGGGGCGTTCGCCGGGGCGCCGGTGCTGGCCCGGGAGCTGGAGACCGGAACCTTCCGCTACTCCTGGACCCAGGGCATCGGCCGGCTCCGCTGGACGGTCGGCAAGCTGGTACCGCTGGCGGTCGCGGTGACCGCCGTGGCCGGGGCGTTCACCGTCCTGTTTGCCTGGTACAACCAGCCGTGGGCCGCCGCGGGCTACGTGACCCCGTTCTCGGCCCGCGTGTTCGACCTGCTCGGGGTCGCGTTCGCCGCCTGGACGCTGGCCGCCTTCGCGATCGGGGTCCTGGCCGGGATGCTCATCCGCCGGGCCGTCCCCGCGATCGCCGCCACCCTGGCCGCCTACGCCGGGCTCGCCTTCGCCACCGCGCTGTGGCTGCGCGAGCACTACATCACACCGCTGGTCACAAGCAGCCCGAATCCGCCCGGCTCGGCGTGGGCCATCAGCGGGTGGTACACCAAGGACGGCACGTTCGCGTTCGGCGACCATGGCAGCGGGATAGCCAACACCGTCAGGCAGATCTGCGGTGGCCCCTGCCACGGGACGCGCGTCTCGCTGGAGCCGCTCCTCGCCCAGCACGGTTACACGCACTGGATCAGCTACCAGCCTGGCAGCCGGTTCTGGCCATTCCAGTGGATCGAGGGCGGCTGGCTGCTCGCGCTGTCGGTCCTGCTCATCGCCGCGACCGTCTGGCTGGTCCGCCGCCGCGCCGCCTGAGCCGCCCGGCAAACCGCGGCTCAACCCGCCAGCAGCCATCGTCCCGGCAGCCGCGGCAGCCAGGGCCAGCACGCCGATGAAACGGGTTCCCGCCGATGCTCCCCGATACCGGGTCACCAGGTCCCGCCTCGCTGATGATGCTGCTTGCCTGGTTCGGCTCGCTGTTTACCGCTCCCTCCCTCCCTCCGCACGTTCTGCGGCCTGGCCTGCGGGTTCCTCTGACCTGGGCCTGGCGGCAGCCAAGCTGGTCGCCGCGCTGCTGGGCCCCGACCGGGCAGCCTGTCACCGTCGCGATCGACGACACCCTGTTCCGGCGGCGCGGGAAGAACGTGTGTGGCTCCTGGTCACCGGAGGCGCTGCGACGCCAGGTCCCTGATGCCATGCAGGCGGCCAGGAAGTACCACGCCAACCCGCCTGGCCCTGCACTCACGGGGCGGCAGGTGCGGATGCCCGCGAGGGACGGCTGCTTCCTGCGTGCGCTGCCTACTGCCGCCCTTCCGTTCTACCCCTGGATCAGCTTGATCCAGGTGTTGTCGTCGACCACCCCGGTTACCGGCAGCCCGAAAGCGCGCTGCTGGTCCTTGACCGCAGCCTCCGTATTGGGCCCGAAGATGCCGTCCAGCGTGACCGGGGTGCCAAGCGCACTGACCAGGCCCTGCAGGCGGTGCACCATCCGGTCCTGCGGCTTGTCCTGGTCGCCGGCTTTCAGCTGCGGAAGAGTGATATTCACCGTGACCTCCTGCGAAAAGCAGGGGCGGAGCCCCCCGGTAATACGGTTACCCGGATCGTAACCAGGACAAGCGCGAACCGCCAGCACGGCGCCGGCGGAGCAGCCGGGGCTCTGCTAACCGGGATGGGCGGCTGCCGCTTCCCGCGTTAGGCTCGCGTCGGCGATATGGGGGTCCTGGGATGGCGACACTGCACTACAGCTCCATGAGGCCAGCGCTGGCGCAGACGAATCTGACGACGGTCTCGCAGTACATGTTCTGGCTGATGCTCCGCAACGTCGCGTCGGACGGGTTCGTATTCGAGGATCCGGTGAATGCTGGTGTCCTGTCGCAGCCAGGGTGCGTGCTCGCCTCGCCGTCATGGGAGAACAGCGATACGCACGTGTCGCAGGACTACGTCTACCACTGGACCCGTGACGCGGCGATCGTCGCGATCGAGCTGGCGGCCGGCGCGCTTCCCGCGAGCCAGCCGCTGGCCGACTATGTGCAGTTCGCGCAGATCTGCCAGAACTCAGGTGGTGACTTCGATCGTGCCGCGTTCTTGATCAACGGCACTCCGCGGAACTGGACCGACCAGACTGACGGGCCCGCATTGCAGACACTGGCGATCTTGATGCTGTTCGCCCAGCTTGACGTGCCGTCGCAGGCCGTGGCGAAGGCGCTGATCGCAGCAAACCTGAACTTCCTGCAGAACGCCTATCAGGGTGAGACGTACAACCTGTGGGAGGAGGAGTACGGCGCCTCGTTCTTCGCGCGCTCGGTACAGCTGCAGTGTTTCCAGGCGATCACGGCCAACAACCTCGGGATCCCGGTCCCGGGCTGGTTGAGCGCCGCGATCCCGTGGCTCCAGAACGCGCTTCAAAGTCACTGGAACGGTCAGTGTTACCAGTCGATACTGCCTGTCCCGGCCGATTACCGGGCTCCCTATGACCCCAACATCGACATCGTCATGGCGGCGATCTACGGCGCGGTCTCAGTCACCGACACCAAGCTCCTGGCCACTGCCGCGCTGCTGCGCAGCCAGTGGGCCGACCCGGCCTCGACGTACTTTTACCCGATCAACGGGGCCGACCAGCAACGCGGTATCGGGCCCATGCTCGGGCGCTATCCAGGGGACGTTTATGACGGTGACACCGATGCGCAGGTAGGTGATCACCCCTGGGCCGTGTCCACCGCCAACTTTGCCGAGCTCTACTACCGGCTGGCGCAGCAGATCAGCACCGCGGGAGCGGTGCCGCTGGACGATCTTTCGGCCAGCTTTTTCAGCCAGGCCGGGGTCGGCGCGTCGGCCACGCCGGCCGCGGCTGCCGCGGCATTGCAGGGCGCTGGTGATCAGATGCTGCAGGCGGTCGTTTTTCACAGCGATGGTCTCGAACTCAGCGAGCAGTTCGATGCCACATCCGGCTACGAGAAGAGCGTCAGCAACCTGTCCTGGAGCTACGCCGCGTTCCTCTCGGCGGTTCGCGCGAGGAATACCATCTGAGCACGCCGCGGTCATCTACGGCAGTCCGCGTGCACATTATGGTCAGCGCATAACCATGCGGGTAAGCAACACACTGCATTCGGCTGCTTGTTGAGCCCAGTGTGGTGCGTTCGCCGCACAGCATGGACCTTGGGCGCCGGCTGCGCATATGGCCCAGACGATCTTGCCGTCCTTGTCGTGTGGCGCGCAGATACTATCCCCAGATGGGATCCCTGCGACGGCGCATTCCCTGCCCGGCCCGGCTGATGGCGTGCGCCGCGCTGCTGGCTGGTGCCGCCACGGTGCTGGCCGTGCTGCCGGCCGGGCCGCCCGCGGCCGCGGCGCCCCAGATGGCGGCCGCGGTCACCGGCCACCCAGCCAGCCTGCGGATGGGCGCGGTCTCGCTGCGCCGGTGCGCGGCGAGACCGCTGACCTACTGCGGCGGCCTGGCCGTGCCGCTGGACTACTCGTCGGCCGCCAGCCCCCGGATCCACCTGGGCTTCCGCTGGCTGCCGGCCACCAGTCACCCGGCCGGGACCATCCTGGCCGTCGAAGGCGGCCCGGGGTACGCCTCCACCGGTTCGGAACCGGAGTACCTGGCCATGACCGGCCCGCTGCTGGCCACCCGCAGCCTGCTGCTGGTCAACCTGCGCGGCACCGGGACGTCCGCCCCGGTCAGCTGCCGCGGGCTGGAGCGGGCCGGCGCCAGGCAGTACGGCGCGCACTTCAACCAGCTGGTGGCGGCCTGCGGCGCCCAGCTGAACCACACCTGGCACTACCGGGGCGGCGGCTGGGTGCACGCCTCAGACCTGTTCAACAGCGCGTACTCGGCGCGCGACGTGGCCCAGGTGCTGCACGCGCTGCGGCTGGGCCGGGTGGACCTGTACGGGGATTCCTACGGCAGCTGGTTCGCCCAGGTGTTCACGTCCCGCTACCCCGGGCTGCTGCGTTCGGTCACGCTGGATTCCACCTACCAGGTGCTCGGGCTGGATCCCTGGTACACCACGACGGTGCGGACCGCGCGGCGCGCGTTCGCGCAGGCGTGCCAGCGGTCGGCGGCCTGCGCGGCGGCGGCCCGGGGCGGGCAGGCCTGGGCGCGGATCGGGGCGCTGGAGCGGCGGCTGGCCCGCTCCCCGGTCCACGGGACGACCACCACGGTGGACGGCACGGCCGGCCGGCTGACCGTGACCCCGCTGACCCTGGTCAACCTGGTCAACAACGCGGGCTTCGACCCCGTCGTCTACCAGGATCTGGACGCGGCGGGCCGGGCGCTGCTCCGGCATGACGACGCGGCCCCGCTGCTCCGGCTGGCCGCGCTGTCGCTGGGCTATGACGACACCAACGAGCCGCTGCCCGGGTTCAGCGACGGCCTCTATTTCGCCGTGTCCTGCACCGACTACGTGCAGCTGTTCGGCCGGTCCGCGCCGCCCGCGGTCCGGCTCCGGCAGTACCAGGCGGCATTGCGCCGCGAGCCCGCCGGGACGTTCGCGCCGTTCAGCGTGACCCAGTGGACGTCGATGGATCAGTACACCGAGGCCTACAGCGCCTGCCTGAACTGGCCCACGCCGGCCCACCACAACCCGCCCATCACCCGGCACCCGCCGCTCGTCCCGCCCCGGCTGCCGGTGCTCATCCTGTCCGGCACCCTCGATTCGCTGACCCCCCGGCTGGACGGCGCGACCCTGGTGGCCCGGCAGATGGGCCCCTCGGCCCGGCTGGTCACGCTGGCCAACCTGACCCACGTCACCGAGCAGGACGGCAACAGTGCGTGCGCGATGTCGATCTACCGGCGCTTCGTCCTCGATCCCGGCGATCTGCACCAGATGAACACCTCGTGCGCGGGCCATGTGGCGCCGATCCACACCGTCGGCAGCTATCCCCGGCTGCTGCGGGACGCCGTCCCGGCCAGCCCACTGCCCGGCAACCGGCCGGCCGGCAGGCCCTCCGCGCCGCCTCCGGGGCGCTGGCCAGCGTGGGCGATGAAGTGAGCCGCTGGCCGCTGCTCAGCGACGACCACGACCTCGGGCTGCGCGGCGGCCGGATCACCTTCTCCGGCGGCACCGATCTGCGCATCACCCTGCGTGGGGTGCGCTGGGTCAGCGACGCGGCCATCGACGGCAGCGCGGTCTGGGACCAGTCATCCGGCTGGGTGACCGCCCGGCTGACCGTGCACCCGGACGGCGCCGCGCCGGTGTTGCTGACCGGCCGGTGGCTGGCGTTCGGCAGTCAAAAGCAGCTGGCGGTGATCCACGGGTCGGCGGGCGGCAGGCGGCTGGCGGCCACCTGCCCTGCCCCCTGACCTCGTGCCCGGCGGGACCTCTTTATCCTCAGACGCATGGATGCCCGCGCACCGGCCTGGGTGGTGGCCGGGCCGCCCGGTTCCGGCAAGAGCACGGTCGCCCGGCTGCTGCTCGCCGCGCTGGAGCCCACCCCGGCCCTGCTCGACAAGGACACCATGTACGGGCCGTTCGTGGCGGCGGCACTGGCCGCGGCCGGCCGCCCGGCCGGTGAGCGTGAAGGGCCGTGGTACGACGAGCACGTCAAGGTGCACGAGTACGCGGGGATGACTGCCACCGCCCGGGAGATCCGCGCGCACGGGTGCCCGGTCCTGCTGTCCGGCCCGTTCACCCAGCAGATCCACGACGCCCTCCGCTGGCAGGCGTGGGCGGCCGAACTCGGCGGCGGGACAGTGCGGCTGGTCTGGATCCGGTCGGACGTGAGCACCCTGCGGCACCGGCTGATCGCGCGCGAGTCGGCCCGGGATTCCGGGAAGCTGGCCAACTTCGGCCGGTTCACCGCGAGCATGCGGCTCGGTGTGACACCCGCCGCGCCGCACACCGAGATCGACAACCGGCTCAGCTCGGTCAGGACGCTGGACGAGCAAGTCGCCGCGCTGGCGCGGCCGACCCTGTAGTCATGACCCCGGAGCCGATGACCACCGCGGCCGCCGCGCCACCGCCGCCGCACGGCTGCCCGCCATGACCAGTGGCGGCCGTGCTGGCATGGCTCGGGTTGGGGTCGCTGACGTTGACGCGATCCTGGCCGGCTGCCGGTACTGACCGGCGCGGCAGCACTGGGATGTCGGTACCGGTCGCTGCGCTCACAGCCCTGCATCTGCGCTGCGCGGCGGCGCAGTGGTCACACCACGTCGGTCACCATCGGGGGTGAGCGGTTCTACCTCACGCTAACGGTCACGATGATGGCTCGCTGGGGGAGGTCTTCATCCAGTGGGGAAAGCAGGGCAGTACCGGGGCCGGGCTGATGGACATCTACGCGGTCGCCCTGTCGGTGGGTCTGCAGCACCGGGTCCCGCTTGTCGAGCTGATCACCCCGGGCCTGGACCTTTACTGCGTGCCCAATGGCCGCACTGACGACCCGCAGATTCCCCGGGTGCGGTCGGTCATCGACTACGTGGTGCGCCGCCTGGCGATCGACTGGCTCTCCTACCCTGACCGTGCCAGCCTGGGCGTTTTCACTATCGGCGAGCGGATGGCCGCCGCCAGAACGTGGATGGACACCGAGGACAGGCTGATGTCCCGCCCTCGAGGGGATGCGGGGATGGATGCCTTCCGCTGGGAGATAGCGACCGGGATCAGCGTCCCGGCCATCAGCGACGCGGGTGCGTAGCGGCCTTCACCCATCCGGATGGGAACCTCACCAGCGGGCAGCGCCGGAATGAGCGCAGTCCCGGCCGGATGCGGGCGCATGGATTCTGTTAGCAAGCGTCCGGAACCCTCCCTGGCAGGGTGATCCTGGATGGCGGAACGCGGTATCGCTGCGGTCGCGCCGGCTGGGTAAGGCGGGCTGCTGGCGGCTGGGCCGCCAGCAGCAGTGACGGCGGCCGGCCCGGGAGGTTGCTGTGCACGATCGGGGTTCCCGCCGGAGCGGGAGGGTGGCCGCGACGGGGCCGCGTTGGCACGGCGCTGCCGGGCTTGCGGTTCCGCGCACGGGACGGGGCCTGTGACGGCCAGCCGCGTGATCGGGCCGGACATCATCTCGCTGGCCAGGCTGGTCGGCTGCCCAGTCCTGACCGGCGCGGGCGAGAGGGCTGGCCGGGTTGCCGATGTGGCCGCCCAGGCGCTCGGCGCAGATGCCTATCCGTTGGTCACCGGGATCGCAGTCCGGTCTGGCCGCCGCCGCGCCATCCTCGACGCCACGGTGATAGGCCACGCCGGACCCCAGGCCGTGAGGCTCCGCGCAGCGCGGATCGAATGGGGCCGATCCGGATGCCGTCCAGGTGAGGTGCTGCTGGCCAGGGACGTCCTGGACCGCCAGCTCTTGCACACCGGCGAGGCCCAGGTGATCCGGGCGGCGGACCTGTACCTCGCTGCCGCCGGTGAGCGGATGCGCCTGGTGGGTGCGGCCGCTGACCTGCGGACCTTGCTGCTCAGACTCGGCCCCCGGCGGTTCCGGGGACGGCCGATCGGAGACGAGATCATCGACTGGGCCGTGATCGAGAGGTTCAGCCCCGGCCGGCGTGAGGTGCCTGCGGCCGGAGTGCAGCGCACCCCGCATCCTGCCTTGCGCAGGCTGCGCCCGGCAGAACTCGCCCATGTGCTGGAAGCACTCGGCACCTGCGAGCGCGAGGAATTGCTGGCCAGTCTCGGCTTCGGGATCGTCGCGGACGCGGTTGAGCAGATGCAGGCCCACGACCTGACCGCGCGGCTGAGCGAAGTAGACCCGGCACGGGCGGCCCAGCTCCTGGCGGCCATGGAGCCCGGCGAGGCGCTGCGCACGCTGCGCCGCCTTCCCGCCTGCGACCGGCGTGGCCTGCTGGGCCGCATGCCCCCGCAGGCGCAGCTTGAGCTGGGCTCTGTGCTGGCCTATCCGGGTGACCAGGCCGGGGGAGTCATGAGCATCGTGCTGGCCTGCGCGCATCCCGGCGAGTCAGTGGACCGCGCCCGGCGCAGGCTCAGCGGGCAAGGCGGATTCCGGCCCGGGATCGGGTCGGTGGCGGTACTGGATGAGTCCGGCGGGGTGGCCGGTGACGTTCCGGTCTTCGACCTCCTGCTCAGCGACGGTCGCAGGCGCGTCGCTGACCTGATCGACCCCGCAAATCCGCCGGTGACCGTCCGCGGCGACGCCCCGCTGAGCATGGTCACCGCCAGGCTCGTGGAATCACGTCAGTCCTCCCTGCTGGTCGTGGACGACGAGGGCCACCCCGTGGGCAGGATCGCGCCCTCCGATGTGCTGGATGTCCTCGTCCCCGACGACTGGCGGCTTCGTTTCCCGCCGCTGCCACGATGAGCCGCGTGCCTGCCCGCCGACCCGGCCACATGGTTCGCGGCTACGGCGGCGGTCCGGCATCCTGGTCCCGGACGTCATGGCCACTGCGCCGATCGGAGCCACCGTATGGCGGTCACCCCAACTTTCCCTAGCCGGGACTCGCTGCGCCGCCTGCGGTTCCGGCCGGTGGACGCCGTGGTCGGCGCGGCCGTCTTCCTGCTTCTTTACGTCGCGGTCCGGGTGGGCGCGACCGCGCACGTGCCCATCCGCTCCGGGCATGCGGCCACGATCGACACCTCGCCGTCCCAGCTGCCCTATTACGCGGCCCGCAGCTTGCTGCGCATGTTCATCGCCCTGTTCTTTTCCTACGCGTTCAGCCTGGGCTACGCCTACGTGGCCGCGCGGAACCGGCGCGCCCGGCGGGTGATGATCCCTGCGCTGGACGTCCTGCAGTCCGTGCCGATCCTGGGCTTCCTCGCCGTGACGGTGACCTTCTTCCTGGCCTTGTTCCCCGGGTCCGAGCTGGGGCTGGAAGCGGCGTCGGTATTCGCCGTCTTCACCTCACAGGCCTGGAACATCACGTTCTCCTTCTACCATTCACTGGTCACCCAGTCCGGCGAGCTGGACGAGGCGAGCCGGCTGATGGGGCTGTCGCGGTGGAAACGGTTCTGGAGCATCGACGTGCCCGGCGGGGCGATCGGGCTGGTCTGGAACGGGATGATGAGCTTCGGCGGCAGCTGGTTCTTCCTCACCGCATCCGAGCTGATCATCGTCGGCGGCCGCCGCTACACGCTTCCCGGGGTGGGCTCCTACGTGGGCGTGGCCGTGGAGCAGGGCCGCTCGGTCACGTGGTCTGGGGCATCATCACCATGATCGTCATGATCCTGGCGGTCAACGTGGTGTTCTGGCGGCCGCTGATCGCCTACGTGGAACGGTTCCGCCTCGAGCAGACCGAGGCGAACCAGAAGCCCAGGTCGGCGGTGCTGAACCTGCTCCGCCGGTCCAGCTGGCCAGCGCTGGCCGGGCGGGGCCGGCGGGTCATCGCCGGGCCGGTCAACCAGCTGATGGGTGCCGCGACCGGGATCGATGACCGGAGCCTGGTCAGCCACGCGGCGCGGCGGCGGGCCGCGGACGTTGCGTTCGGCGCGGTCGTGGCGGCCGTGCTGGGCTACGGCATGTACAGCATGCTGGCCTACATCGCTGCCGGGCAGCAGGGCCTGGGCGTCCTCGGGCACGCGTTCGGCCTTGGCTTCCTGACGTTCCTGCGGGTCGCCGTGGTGGTGGTGGCGTCGTCCGTGATCTGGCTGCCGGTGGGCGTCTGGATCGGTTTCAATCCCCGCGTCGCGCAGTACCTGCAGCCGGTGGTGCAGCTGTTCGCCAGCTTTCCGGCGAACTTCATCTTCCCGTTCGCGATTGTTCTCTTCCTGGACATCGGGCTCAGCCTGAACTACGGCAGCATCCTGCTGATGGCCCTCGGTACCCAGTGGTACATCCTGTTCAACGTGATCGCCGGGGCCAGCGCGGTGCCCTCGGATATGCGGGAAGCCATGGATAACCTCGCGGTGCACGGCTGGGGGCGGTGGCGGCGGATGGTCCTGCCGGCCGTGTTCCCGGCCTACGTCACCGGGGCGATCACCGCGGCCGGCGGGGCGTGGAACGCCTCGATCGTCGCCGAGATCGTGATCTACAACCGGCAGGTCCTGGTGGCCCGCGGCCTGGGCAGCTTCATCAGCCAGGCGACCGCCCGCAATAACTTCCACGAGATCATCGCGGGCATCCTGGTCATGGCCGTCTACGTCACCGGGCTGAACGCGCTGCTGTGGCGGCGGCTGTACGCCGTCGCCGAGACGAAATACGCGCTGGCATGACGGGGCCGCTGATCAGCGTCCGCGGGCTGAGCAAATCGTTCTCCGGCCCGGAGGGCCACCCGGTGCCGGTCCTCGAGGGCATCACGCTGGATGTCAGCGAGGGTGAGTTCGTCGCGCTGCTCGGCCGCAGCGGCAGCGGCAAGTCCACCCTGCTGCGCTGCATCGCCGGCCTGATCGCCCCGTCCGAGGGCGAGGTGCTGTTCCGTGGCCAGCGCCTGGAAGGCACCAACCGGGACACCACGATGGTGTTCCAGACGTTCGCGCTGCTGCCCTGGCTTACCGTGCAGCAGAACGTGGAAATCGGGCTGGAGGCGCGGGGGGTGGCGCCGGCGCCGCGGACCGAGCGGGCGCTGCGGGCCATCGACCTGGTGGGCCTGGACGGCTACGAGTCGGCCTATCCCAAGGAACTATCCGGCGGCATGCGCCAGCGCGTCGGCTTCGCCCGGGCCCTCGTCGTGGAACCGGCGGCGCTGCTGATGGACGAGCCGTTCAGCGCGCTGGACGTGCTCACCTCGGAGAACCTGCGCGGCGAGCTGCTCGAACTGTGGGAGGGCCAGCGGTTCCCGACCAAGACCATGGTCATGGTCACGCACAACATCGAGGAAGCGGTGCTCCTCGCCGACCGGCTCCTGGTCCTGGGCACCAACCCCGGCCGGATCCGGGCCGACATGCGCAACCCGCTGCCCCGGCCGCGCCGCCGGCGCACCCCCGACTTCGAGGAGCTCGTCGACCAGATCTACCGGATGATGACCCAGCGGGACAGCGTTCCCGCCACGGGCGGGGGCGCAGCCCGGGACGGCGACGGCACGGCACGCGGCGGCGCCCTCGGCACGCTCGCGAATTCCCCGCTGCCGCAGGCCAGCGTGGACGGCCTGTCCGGCCTGGCGGAAGTCCTGCTGGCCCGGCACGACGGCGAGGCTGACCTGCCCGACCTGGCCGACAACCTGGGCCTCGAGGTGGACGACCTGCTGCCGCTCGTGGACGCGCTGGTGCTGCTCGGCTTCGCCGAGCTCCACGGCGAGCGGCTCTCGCTGTCACCCGGCGGCCGGGTCTTCGCGGGCGCCAGCATCCAGGACAGCAAGGAGATCTTCGCCCGCGCATCCCTGGACCACGCGCCACTGGTGCGCACCATCTACCGCGCCCTCCGGGACACCCTGGACGGCAACCTCCCAGCCGGTTTCTTCACCGACATCCTGCGCGCCCGCGTCGGGGAGGAGGAGGCGGCCAGGCAGCTGGACGTCGCCGTGAACTGGGGCCGCTACGCCGAGCTGTACGCCTACGACGCGACCCGCGGCCAGATCATCCGTGAAGAGCGCGGCATCGGCGCCGCCCTGGCCGACCGGCCCGGACCGGCCCGGCGGGGCACGCTGCACCTGTATCTGGGCGCCGCACCGGGATCCGGCAAGACCTTCACCATGCTGCGCGACGGCCGCGCACTGCGTGATCATGGCGAGGACGTGGTGATCGGATTCGCCCAGGCCCGCGGCCGGCCCAGGACCGCCGAGGCCCTGCGCGGCCTGGAGATCGTCCCCGCCCGCCAGGTCCGCAGCGGCCAGGCCGGCGGCCCGCCACCCCGCGAGGAGATGGACCTCGACGCCGTGCTGGCCCGCAAGCCCGCCGTCGTCCTCGTCGATGACTACGGCGCCCACATCCAGGCCATCGGGACGCTGCGGGATGCGGGAATCGACGTCATCAGCACCGTTGACGTGAGCGACCTGGAACGCGCCGCCGCCGAGGTACACCAGATGACGGGATCGTCCCCGCCGGCCACGGTGTCCGACGCGGCCCTCGCGGAGGCCGACGAGATCAGGTTCCTCGACAACTCCCCCGAGGCACTCCGCAAACGGCTGGGGCACGGCAACATCTACCCGCCCGGGCAGGCCGGCGAGGCGCTTGATGGCCTGTTCCAGACCGAGACCCTTGCTGCGCTGCGTGACATCGGCCTGCGGGTCGTCGCGGAGACACTCACCGACCCCGGACGGGCCCGCCAGCGGGAGCCGCTCGACGTGCTGGTCGCGGTGACCGCCCCGGGCCAGGCCGATGCGCTCATCCGGCGCGGGGCCCGGCTGGCCCGGCGCGGCAACTCGCGGTGCACGGTGCTCACGCTCGGGCCGCCGGCCAGGACACCAGGCAGCTGGACCGCCGCGGTCCAGACCCTGGCGCAGGACGCCGGGGCCGCCATCATCACCCGGGAAGGCCGGGACAGCGCCGCGGTCATCGCCCAGGCGGTCCGGGAGACCGGCGCCCGCCACCTGCTTATCGCCGCCCCTCCCGCCGGGCTGCTCGGCCGCTGGCGCCCCAGCCTCGCCGAGCGGCTGGCGAGCCAGCTCCCCGATATCCACCTGCACATCGCGGCAGGCCGGCCCCGGTCACCGGACGCAGGCCCGGACGGGTCTCCGGACGCGGTGCCAGGCCCTGCGGGCAGGCAGGCGCACGGCACGGTGCGGGTCTACCTGGGCTACGCACCGGGCTGCGGGGTTACCAGCGCGATGCTGGAGGAGGCCCGGCGGCGGAGATCACGCGGAGCAGACGTGGTGGTGGCGACCGTTGACTGCCGCGGCCGGGAGGGTGTGAGCGCGGCGCTGGAGGGCCTGGAATTGATCGGCGACGGTACCTTCCTCGACACCGGCGCCGTCCTGGCCCGCCACCCCGAGGTGGTCTGCATCGACGACCTGTCCGCCACTGACCCTGGCGGTGAGAGCCGTTTCGCCGCGGCCCGGCAGCTCGCCGGCACGGGCATTACCATCGTGGCCACGCTTCACCTGGGAAGCCTCCAGGACCGAGGCGGTGCAGCTGGTGACGCTCTCGACGAGGCGGCCGTCTTCGCGCTCGCTGATGAGATCGAGCTGGTGGACGCTCCGCCTTCGGTGCTCGCCGACCGGGTGAAGCGGGGTGAGATCGTGCCCGCCGGAGAAGCCGGGCACGCGCTGCGGACCGACTACGCACCGGAGACGCTCGGGGCCAAGCGCGAGCAGGCGTTCACCATCGTGGCCGAGCATGCCGAACGCCGGCTGGCCGCCTACCGCGGCAGCGGGGCCGCCAGCAGCGAGGGGCGCCCCCGGATCCTGGGCTGCGCCGCACCCCGGCCTGGCATGGAGCCGCTCATCAGGCGCTCGGCCGCACTGGCGGCACAGCTGGCCGGGGACCTCCTGGTGGCCGCCGTGACGACTGCCACGGCATCCGCTGACCTGGGGCAGGTGCTGGCCAGGTACGCCGCGCTGGCATCGCAGCTCGGTGGCCAGTTCACGGCGCTGCAGGGCAAGCCCGCCGATGCCCTGGCGAAGTTCGCACACCAGCACCAGGTCACCGAGATAGTGCTGGCCCGCGACCCCGGCGCCAGCCGCCACCGCGTCCTGAACGACCTCACCCGCAAGGCCGGCGACGCCGAGGTACACGTCCTGCCGGCGCAAGCCCGCTAGCGGCTGGGTTATCTTTCTGCCTTATGGAGTTGCTCAGGACAGGCCGCCTGCTGCTTCGCCGCTGGGACGAGTCTGACCTCGCGGCGTTCTTCGGCCTGTACTCGCGTGAAGACGTGGTGCGCTGGCTCGGCGCGCACCCCCGCCGGCCGCTGGCCACAGCGGCCGGGGCGCAGGACCGCTTAGGCCGCTGGCACGAGCACGAGCACGGCCTTACCCCTCCGCTCGGCTTGTGGGCCGTTGTCCCCCGCGTGGCAGGCGCGCCGCCAGGCCAGCCAGCGGGAACCTGCTGCTGCTGCCGCTCAGCGACGACGACGGGCCCACGGGCCTGGTGGAGGTGGGCTGGCACCTGCACCCGCAGCACCAGGGGCAGGGGATTGCCACCGAGGCGGCACGTGCCGTCCTCGCCCTGGCCGGGAAGGCCGGGATAGATCAGGTGCTCGCCATCACCGACCTGGACAACGCCGCCTCGCAGCGGCTGGCGGCACGCCTGGGCATGACTGACGAAGGCGTGACCGGACGCTGGTTCGGCCTGACGGCGCGTCAGTACGGCAAGGTCATTACGCCTTCTTAGTCCTGACCCGGGCCCGGCGGCGCCGGAGCTCAGCGGCCGGCCATCGCGAGCAGGGACGCGGACGGCCCCGGCTACGCCGAGGTCTACCTGCACGACCCCCGTGCGGGCAGGTAGACCTCGGCGTAGCCGGAGCCGCGTCGTGCTCGGCGAACGCAAGCGGCTGCGGAACGTGCCCGAAGCCGGGTGGAGGAGGACTCGTTAGATGCCGGAGCAGCCCCCTCCTGACTGCTCCGGCATCTGCTGGTGCATGTGCTGCGTGATCTTCCAGCGGTGCCCGAGCCCTCCAGATGGGAGCCGGTCATGCCATCACCTCGGCGAGCACCTGCTGGGTGGTGAGCTCGTGCCGGTGGGAGCTGCGGGCGTGCTCGCGGATGGCGGCGACCAGCTGGCCGAGCTGGTCGTCGCTGGCGACCCGGAACTCAACCCCGCAGGGGCAGCGGCCGACGTGCCCGGCCAGTGCGCGTCCGGTGAAAGCGAGGTCGAGCGCGACGCACGGCTCGTCCCCCTCCACCCAGGCGTCGTGACCGGCCGACACCACGTGCGCGTCACCCGGGCCGAAGTCGTATTCGCGGCCGTCGTCCATGCGGGCGTGGAGCCGGCCGGAGATGATGTAGCCGGTGTGGGCCGCCTGGCAGGCTTGCGTGCCGACGACCGGCTTGACGTCGGTCGACCACTTCCAGCCGGGCTGGTAGATAGTGCGGGCGATCGTGACGCCGGGCAGGTTGACCACGTTGAGGGAGGCGTGCGCGAACGCGTGCTGCTCATCGGGCGTCTCGATGTTCTTGACTGCCACGATTAGTTCCGTAGCTTCGAGCATCCGGTGTTGCCTTCCCTTGGCCTGGCGCGCCAGCCCAGCATCCAGGCCGGGCGCCTGCCGTCACATCGGGAACAACACGTAGATGCCGGCCGGGACTACGTAGTGGCCGGGGGAGGAGACACCCGCTGGGAGTCGCGGGCTGCCGCCAGTGATGCGGCCGCCTCCAGGCCGGTCCGGGAGCGGGCGCCGGTCTTGCGCAGCAGGCTCTCGACGTGCTTCTCCACGGTCCGTGGCGACAGATGCAGCCGCGCTGCGATCTGCTTGTTGGCCAGGCCATCGGCGACGAGGCGCAGCACGTCCGCCTCCCTGGCGGTGATTCCCGCCGCCACCCAGGGATTGGCCTGCGACTCCTTGAGCAGTTCGCGGCAGCGCTCGGCGAGGCGGGGCAGGTCCCGGCGATCAAATCCTGCCTCGGCCTCAGCCAGCCAGCGCAGCGGGTCGCCCCATCCGTCGGCGAGAGCAGCGGGGGCGGCGCAGAACCTCGCCAGCTCACCCCAGGCCTCGCAGTTCGTGAAACCCACGTCGGAGCCCGCCGCCAGTTCGTTGGCCCGCTGCCGCTGCCCGGCCCGCCCGGCCAGAACCGCCTCGGCATAGCCGAGAAGGCTCCGGTTGTGGCGGATGGCGCCGACGCCCAGCCGGCGGGCCTCCTCGATCGCCCGTGCGGCCCGGGGATCATCAAGTGAGGCCAGGAGCAGCGGCCATAGCGCCCGAAGCCCCGCGGGTTCGGCATGCGGGAGGCGGGCCAGGATCGCCATCCCCCGGGCGTAGGGTTCCACGGCCGCCGCGGCCTCGCCGCCGAGCAGAACCACTGCTCCCCGGCTTGCCCAGCAGATGCCCTCGACCATCTGGTCGTCCGGGGCGGCCGCGATGGCGCGGGCGGCGTAGCGCTCGGTCTGCCCGGCGTCCGCGCGCATGCTGGCGCTGCCCGCAAGTACCGCCAGCGCCTTGGCCCGGACCTGGTCCAGGCCGAGCCGTTCGGCGAGGCCGACGGCGGCCTGCGCATGGGCATCACACGTGTCCAGTTCCCAGCGGCAGGTGAAGGCGGCGGCGAGCTGGAGATCCAGAATCGCCACGGTACTGAGCGCACCCATCTGCTCGGCAGCGTGCCGCGCCTCGGACAGCCGCTCCACCCCGGCATGGTCGAGCAGGTCGATGGTGCCCAGCTCGTGCAGGGCGCGCAGCCGCCACAACGGCAGGCCTACTGCCTCCGCGGTGACCAGCGCGCTCTCGAACGCCGCGCGGGCGGCGCTGAGATCGCGCAGCCGGTAGCTCCGGCCGATGAGCTCCAGCGCATGACAGCGGACATCCGGGGCACTGCCCTCGGTGGCGAGCACGTCCTCGGCGAAAAGCCGGGCCTTATCGAGGTCATCGGCGGCGAAGGCCACCTCGGCATCGATGACGCCCATGCGGGCGCGCACGCCAGCCGGCGGCGCGGTTCCGGCCAGGCGCCGGGCGGCGCCGAGGTGGTGACGGGCCATCTCCCACCGCGAGGCGCCCACCGCCGCCTGGCTGAGGCGGAGGTGAACCTCCGTCCGCAGTTCCCCCGCCTCGCTCCCGAGCCGGGTGATGAGATGGCCGCCGGCCGCCGCCGCCTCCTCAACCCGCCCGGCCAGGGCCAGCGCTTCGACAAGCAGAAGTTCCGCCTGTTCCCGCTCAGGGGTGCCGTCGAGGAGGTCAGCGGCACGCCGCAGGGTGCCGATCGCCGTGGCCAGCGCCCCCCAGGCCAGCGCCTGGCCGCCGGACTCGCTCAGCAGCGTCCCGGCCCGGCGGCGGTCCCCGGCACGGTTCGCCAGCTCGACGGCCAGCTCGCGCAGGCCTTCCTCGAGGCGCGGGTGTGCGGTGTCCAGAACCGCGAGCGCCGCCGAGGCCAGGGCCCGCTGGCGGGGAGGCAGCATGGTATCGAGCACCGCTTCGCGGGTCAGCGCATGCCGGAAGCGGAAGGCCGCGCCGTCGGCACTGACCAGCAGTTGCTCGACGGCGAGCCCCAGCGTCTCCGCCACCAGGGCCGCAGTCTGGCCGCTCACGGCCGGGAGCAGTTCCCAGTCGAAGTGGCGGCCGAGGATGGCCGCGGCCTCGATCACCGAACGCTGCGCCTCACTGAACCCGGCCAGGCGCTCGCGGACCGTCTCGGTGAACGACTCCGGCAGCCCGGGCGACGCCAGCAGATCTTCCACCAGCAGCGGTACTCCCTCGGCGGAGGCCTGCACCCGGCGCAGGAGGTCCGCGTCTGCTCCCGGGATGCAGGCATGGACCATGCGCGCCATGTCCTCATCGCTGAGCCGGTCAAGACTGAGGTGAAGCACGCCGGGCCGGCCCCGCTGCCGGCGGGCCACTTCCAGTGCGGCCGACGGCCGGTTGGCGCGCAGGGTCAGCACGCACAGCAACGACTCGCCTTCAAGGTGCTCGCCGAGGTACTCCATCAGGGCCACCGTGTCCGGGTCTGCCCAGTGCAGGTCCTCCAGCACTATGACCAGGCCCTGCGGCGCGAGGCGCCGGAGCAGCTGGATCAGCGCCTCACCGCGGATCCCGGGTGAGACCTCCCCGCTCGCAGCAGCGGGGCCGGCCATCCCCGGCAGCAGCGCGCTCAGCGCGGGCAGCCAGGGCTCCATCGTCGCGTCATCGGGAACGGCCCGGTCCCGGAGAAGCTGCACAAGCGCGTCCGTCAGCGGCCGGTAAGCAGCGGTCGCTGACTGCGGCACCGCCCGGCTGGTGACGACGCGGATGCCACGGCTGACCGCCCGGCTGGCCGTTTCCAGGGCCAGCCGGGACTTGCCGATCCCCGGCTCCCCGGTGATCACCACGCACCCGCCGTGCCCGGCCATAGCGTCCGTCAGCGCCGCGTCAACCGCTTCCAGTGCGGCGTCCCTGCCGATCAGGACCGGGCACAATACCTGTGCCATCAGCCTAGTCTGTCAGCAATCCCTCGATACCGGGGAAACGCCATCGGTTTCCGGAACGGGCGGCAGAGTCCCTGGCTGACCAGGAGTGCTCCCGCAGGGGCGGTCTGAGACCCCCGGCGGGGCGCCCTGAGATCCCCCCGCCGGGGCGCTCTCAGAGCGCCATCGGCAGCATGCGGCCTGCCGGCGGGCGTGCCTTGTCCAGGCGACGATGCCTGGATACGCTGCCAGGGGGCTAGCGGCGGCAGGCACCTGCGGCCAGGTGGCTGGTGCGCTCGCCGGGGGGAGACTCATCATGGACAAGGGACTGGCCGCTCAGGTGGCCGACATCGCCCAGCGCGTGGTGGCCAGCGGAGCGATCTCGGCGAATGGGCATGGCAACGTCAGCGTGCGGGTCCCGGGGGCGGACGAGATGTACTTCACCGCCGGCCCGTCCCTGCGCGGTCATCCGGCTTCCGCAGTGGTGCGGGTAGGGCTGGATGGGACCCTGCTGGAGGGCGATCTGCCGCCCATCCAGGCCGCCGTGGTCGCCATGCATACGGCGATGTACGCCGATGATCCCGGGGTCGGCTGTGTCCTGCATACCCATTCGCCCTACGCGACTGCTTACGCTGTCGCCCGCCGGCCCATCGGGTGCTGGGTGGAGGCATTGGCCATGTTCGGCCTTCCCGGTGGTGTTCCCGTGGCTGGGTACGGGCCGCGCGGGTCCGGCGAGGCCATCGCCAGCATCCGGGCCGCGGTGAGTCCCGGGGTGCCCGCGGTACTGCTGGCTAATCACGGGGTGCTGGTCTTCCACCGCACGCCTGACCTTGCCATCCTGGTCGGCTCGGTAGTCGAGGAGGCAGCGCAGGCAGGCATCAACGCCGCCGGCCTGGGCGGCCCGGCCGAAATCCCCGAGAACCTCCGGGCCGCGGCCCTGCAACGGGCGATGGCTTTCGACAGCCGCGGGACCATACACGCCTGACTGTCCTGTGCGCCAGCGCTCATGGCCTGGCCCCGGACCGGTCAGGAATCGAGAAGCGCCACGGTGCGGCCGGGCCTAGCCTTTCGGTGGAAGGCCGGCCTGACACCGAGCCCCTGAGCATCAGGAAAGGAAGCCCGAGAATGCCTGCGAGCAATGCCAAGACCGGGCCCGGCGGCTTCAGCGCCGAGGAGCGTGCCGCGATGAAGGAGCGCGCCGCCGAGTTGCGCGCCGAGGGCAAGAAGGGCGCCAGGAAGGCCGACGGCCTGCAGGCCGTCCTCGACAGCATCACGCAGATGTCACCGGAGGATCGCGTGCTGGCCGAGCGGGTGCATGTGACGGTGACCGCGGCCGCTCCCGAGTTGTCCCCGAAGACCTGGTACGGGATGCCCGCATACGCGAACGCGGACGGCAAGGTGGTCGTCTTCTTCCAGAACGCGGGCAAGTTCAGCTACCGCTACTCCACCCTGGGTTTCCAGGAGGCGGCGCACCTCGACGATGGCGACATGTGGCCCGTGGCGTACGCGCTGCAGACGTGGAGTCCCGTGGTGGAGAAGAAGGTCGCCGAGCTGGTGAAGGCCGCGATCTCCTGACCGGGATCGTGCGGGGACCGCTCCGGCCGCCCTCTCGCCTCGTCCTGGCTCCGGGCCGCAGCCCGGGAAACGCAGCCCGGGAAACTGAGCCCGGGAAACTGAGCCCGGGAAACTGAGCCGGGGAAACTGAGCCCGGGAAACTGTTTGACGTCCTCACCGTCGTGCTCAAGGCTGCCGTCATGACCAGCCGTATCTCGCACACCTCATTCGACGCGCGGGATGCCTACGCGCAATCGGTCTTCTGGTCACGGGTGCTGGACTTCATCGAGGATCCCGGCGATCCGAACGAGCCAGGGCACCAGGAGTGCCTGATCATGTCGCGGGACCGGAGCCAGCTCCTGCTGTTCATCACCGTCCCCGGCGGGAAGACGGTGAAGAACCGCATGCATCTGGACCTGCGGCCAGCAGACCGCACCCGCGAGCAGGAGACCGAACGGATCGTCGCCCTCGGCGCATCGCAACTGGCTGACCACCGGCGGCCCGACGGCAGCGGCTGGATCACGCTCGCCGACCCCGAGGGCAACGAGTTCTGCATCCTGTCGAGGAGCCAGGCCCGCTCCGGGGCGACGACCTGAGCCAGTGCTAAATTGCGCCCTGTGCCTGCCATCCATCACACCGTGGTGGTCGTCGGTGACCTCGACGCCAGCCTGCGCTTCTACCGCGACGGAATTGGCCTGGACGTCCTGCTGGACAGGCAGGCCGACGGTGACTGGCCGGGTCTGTTCGACGCCCCCAGCCGCAGCCTGCGGGCGGTATTCCTCGGTGACCCGCGGGTTCCGGACGACCAGGCCGGGGTCCTGGAACTGAACGTGCTCGACGGCGGCGTCCCGGCGGGGCCGGCTCCCTCACCGCCGGTGACCGGGTTCTTCCTGCTGTCTTTTTTCGTCGATGTCGAGGCCACGCTGAGCCGTCTCGCCGCTCTCGGCCTCGGCGGCCCGCCCCGGCGCGTGGACCTGCCCGCGCCAGGCGGGACGGTCACCCTCGCGGCCGTGCGCGACCCGGACGGGCTGCGCGTCCTGCTCACCCCCGGGTCGATCACCCGGAGTGCCTGACGCAGGTGTTTAAGCGGGCCGGTATCGAGCAGATGGGCAGCGTCCTTTGTCCGCGACGACCCCTGCCGAGGTCCTCATGCGTCGCTTGCCAGCGGTTTCCGCCGGGTTAGTCCTTGCCGCAGCCCTCGTGGCTCTTCCGCCCGGGGCCCGCGCTTCCGCCGGGCAGGCCCCGGCCGGCCCGGCCGGGAAGCCGGTCGCGGCCGGTACCGGGGGCGCGGTGGCGTCCATGGACGCCGATGCGAGCCAGGCGGGCATCGAGGCGCTGGAACACGGCGGGAACGCGATCGATGCGGCCGTGGCCACGGCCAGCACGCTGGGCGTGACCATCCCGTTCGTGGCGGGCCCTGGTGGCGGCGGATTCATGGTGATCTACCTGGCCAGGACCCACCAGGTCGTGACCATCGACGGCCGCGAGACATGCCCGGGCGCCTGCACGCCGGCGATGTTCACCGACCCAAAGACCGGCCAGCCGCTCGGCTATGACTATGCGTCGGATCAGCCGCTGGCCACCGGCGTCCCCGCCATGGTGGCCACCTGGGCCAAGGCGATCAGCCAGTATGGCCGCGGCAGCCTGGGTACCGACCTCCAGCCGGCGATCGCGGTGGCGGAGCACGGATTCCGCGTCAACGCGGACTTCCGGCAGCTCACCGAGTCAGACCTGCCTGAGCTGCAGGCTTACCCGGCCAGCCGCGCCCTGCTGCTGACCCCGGCGGGCAGCCCGCTGCCCGTGGGCTACCTGCTCCGCAATCCCGGCCTGGCCAGGACCTACCGGCTGCTGGCCCGGTACGGCCCGTCCTACCTGTATGACGGGCCCCTGGGCCAGGCCATTGTCCAGGCCGATGATCATCCGGTGACGACCGCGGGGACCACCGTGGCGCTGCCGGGCATCATGACCATGAGCGACCTGCGCGCCTACCGGGCCACGGTGCTCCCGCCCACCCACGTCCGCTACCGCGGCCTCGACATCTACAGCATGGCGCCCCCGTCGAGCAGCGGGTCCACCGTCGGCGAGGCGCTGAACATCCTGAGCGGCTACAACCTGGCCGCCGAGCCCCGGGCGACGGCGCTGTTCCACTACCTGGAGGCGTCCCGGCTGGCCTACGCCGACCGCAACGCCTACGTCGGCGATCCCCGCTACGTCCGGGTGCCGCTGCCGGGGCTGCTGAGCCCGGCGTTCGCCGCGACCCGGCGCTGCCTGATCCACGACCAGGCCCTGGTCTCCCCGGCGGCCCCGGGCGACCCGTACCCGCCCTTCGGAAGCTGCCCGGGTCACGCCCAGGCGCAGGCGCAGCCACCGGAAGGGGGGCACACCAACAACATCGTCGCCGTCAACAAGTGGGGCAACATCGTCGCCTACACCAACACCATCAACTTCTTCGGCGGCAGCGGCCAGGCCGTGCCCGGCTACGGCTTCCTGCTCAACAACGAGATGACCGACTTCGACTTCGCGCCGTCCTCACCCGGGGCCTACGACCCGAACCTGCCGGCCGGCGGCAAGCAGCCACGGTCCAGCATGGGGCCGGTCATCGCGCTCCGGGACGGCAAGCCGGTCTTCAGCGTGGGCGCCGCCGGCGGATCCACGATCATCACCACCATCCTGCAGATCATCCTGAACCACGTCAACTTCGGCATGCCGCTGCCCGCGGCGCTCGCGGCCCCGCGGGTAAGCCAGACCAATTCGGCCACCTCGCTGGCCGAACCCGGCTTTTACGACAGCGCGCTGGCCCGGCAGCTGACCAGCCAGTTCGGCGAGAAGTTCACCCTCGCCACCGGGCCGGTACTCCCGCTCGACCACTACCCGGGCGACGCGACCGCACTGCAGGCCCTCGGTCACGGCAGCTACGAAGCCATAGCCGAGCCGGTCCGGCTGGGCGGCGGCAGCGCGCTCGTGGTGCACCCGTCGCCCTAGCCATTGCCCTTAAATTAACCGGCCGATCACAGGCTGAACCCGTTAACTCCCTCAGGCCGGCTCCCGGCGCCGCCCGCCCCCGCGGCTCATCCCCGGCTCCCGGCGGTGGCCGCCAGCGCGCCGAACGCCGCCGCCCGGGCAGCGAACCGCCCGGGGCAGCCCGGGTTTTCCTCGTCACCCCGCGAGGGTGAGTTGGGCTGCCGGGTTCAGGGGGATGGCGGATAGGCACGCTGCAACTACCGGGCGGGGGGATCGGCATGGGGGCGGGCATCTGGCTGGGAAGAGCGCAGCTCAGCGGCCAGGCTGGCCGGTGTGACCAGCGCGCGCCGCGCGGGCGGCGCGCCAGGCCGCTGGCGGCGGTGTGCGCTGCGGTGGCGGCCCTGCCGCTGGCGGCCTGCGGCTCGTCGGCGGGAAGCGCCCAGGCGTCCGGGAAGCCCTCGGGCCAGCTCGTCGTGTTCGCTGCCACCTCGCTGAACAAGGCCTTCGACAAGATCGGCTCCCAGTTCGAGAAGGCTGACCCGGGCGTGACGGTGAAGTTCAACTACAACGGCAGTTCCTCGCTGGCGACCTCACTCAAGCAGGGCGCGCCCGCCGATGTGTTCGCCTCGGCAAACACGGCGAACATGGACATCGTCACGGGCGGCAAGCTGGCGTCAGGCTCGCCGGCGGTGTTCGCGCGCAACGAGGCCGAGATCATGGTCGAGGCGGGTAATCCGCAGCACATCAAGTCCGTCAGCAACCTGGCCAACCCCGACCACAAGGTGGTGGTCTGCGCCCCGGAGGTTCCGTGCGGCGCGCTGGCCACGAAGGTGTTCAAGAAGGCGGGCGTCACCGTCAAGCCGGTCAGCGAGGAGACCAACGTCAGCGGGGTGGTGACCAAGGTCTCGCTCGGCGAGGCGGACGCAGGCATCGTCTACGTGACCGATGTCAAGGCGGGCGGGAGCAAGATCGCCGGAGTGCCCATCCCGGCCGGCCAGAATGAGGTCGCCGACTACCCGATCGTGCAGCTCAAGGACGCGCCGAACACCAGCGCGGCGGCCGCGTTCATCAAGTACGTGCTCGGCCCGGATGGCCAGAAAGTGCTCGCCAGCTTCGGTTTCCTGCCTCCGGGGTCCTAGCGCATGGACCAGGAAAGGCAGGCGTTCAACCCGCTGCTGGCCTGCCTTGCCGCGCTAGCCGCGCTGTTCTTCGTCTTCCCGCTGATCGGGCTGATCACCGGGGCTCCGTGGGGCCACATGGCCAGCGTGATCACGACCAGGACCTCGCTGGACGCCCTGCAGCTGTCGCTCATCGCCTCGCTGTCCAGCACGGCCATCGCGCTGCTGTTCGGCTTTCCGCTGGCCTGGCTGCTGGCGCGCGGCCAGTTCCGCGGCAAGGGGCTGCTGCGCGGGCTGACCACGCTGCCGATGGTCCTGCCGCCCGTGGTCGGGGGCATCGCCCTGCTGCTCGCCTATGGCCGCCGCGGGATCATCGGCGAGCCGCTGAACAGCGCGACCGGGCTCTCGCTGCCGTTCACCCTGGCCGGGGTCGTGGTGGCCGAGTCCTTCGTCGCCATGCCGTTCTTCGTGATCACGGTGGAGTCCGGGCTGCGCTCGATGAACCGGCGGCTCGAAGACGCCGCCCGCAGCCTCGGGGCGGGACGCCTGACCGTGTTCCGCCGGGTGACGCTGCCGCTCATCTGGCCCTCACTCGCCGCCGGCACGGTACTGACCTGGGCCCGGGCGCTGGGAGAGTTCGGGGCCACCATCACGTTCGCCGGGAACCTTCCCGGGACCACCCAGACCATGCCGCTGGCCATCTACATCAGCCAGAGCTCGAACCGGATGGATGAGGCGATAGCGCTGAGCCTGATCCTGGTCCTGGTCAGCCTGGTGGTCATGATCTTCCGGCGTGAACGACCCGGCGGGGCCTGATCACGTCATGCTCGACGCGGATATCCAGCTGCGGCTGTCCAGGCTCAACCTGGACGCGGCGTTCACGGTCGCGGCGGGCGAGGTGGTGGCCCTGCTCGGCCCGAACGGCTCCGGGAAATCGACCATCCTGCGGGCGCTGGCCGGGCTGCTCCCGCTCGCGGGCGGACGGGTGGTACTCGACGGGACCGTCCTGGAAGATCCCGCCCGGCGGGCCAGGATCCCGCCCGAGAAACGCCCTATCGGCCTGATGTTCCAGGATTACCTGCTTTTCCCGCACCTGACCGCGCTGGAGAACGTGGCGTTCGGCCTGCGGGCCCGGGGCACGGACAAGAACGCCGCACGGGAGAAAGCGGCGCAGACGCTAGCCCGCCTGGACCTGGACGGCCGGGTGGCCGCGGCTCTCCCGGGCGCCATGTCCGGTGGCCAGCAGCAGCGCGTCGCCATGGCCCGCGCCCTGGTCACCGAGCCGAAGCTGCTGCTGCTCGACGAGCCGCTGGCCGCGCTCGACGTGTCGGTCAAGACTGATGTCCGGCGTGTCCTGCGTGCCACCCTGCGCCAGTCCCAGGCGGCGAACGTGCTGGTCACTCACGACCTGCTGGACGCCGTGGCGCTCGGCGACCGGATGGTCGTGATCGAGGACGGCGGGATCGTGCAGACCGGGACGCCCGCGGAGGTGACGGCGCACCCCCGCTCCCGCTACGTCGCCGACCTGGTCGGCGTCAACCTGCTGCGGGGCACCGCAGACGGCACCGTGCTGGAGCTCGACGGCGGTGGCCAGCTTGTGACCAGCGCACCGGCGGCGGGGCCGGTGCTCGCCGCCGTCGCCCCGGCTGGCGTGCTGGTTTCCCGGCAGCGGCCCGAAGGGAAGGAAGAGAACGTCTGGCCGGGGCAGGTGAGCGCGGTCAACCTCATGGGTGACCGCGTCCGGGTTCGCATCACCGGGACACCCGACATCACCGCCGAGGTGCCGCCCAGCGCGGTGGATGAACTGAAGCTCGACGACGGGGGAGAGCTCTGGGCCTCCGTCAGCGCATCCGCTGTCTCGGTATACCCATCATGATCACCAAGGAGAGGAACGCCATGAAGCTCAGCGCCCGCAACCAGATCCCGGCCCGGGTCACCAGCATCACCGCCGGCGAAGCGACCGCCAACGTCGAGCTCGACGCCAACGGGATCCGCATGGTGGCGTCGGTCACCGTGGAGGCGGTCCGGCAGCTCGGCCTGAAGGAGGGCAGCGACGTCACCGCCGTGATCAAGGCATCAGAGGTGATCCTGGCCACCGGCGACTGACCCAGGCGGCGGGGCGGGTGGCGGGCCGGGCCAGAGCCTGGTTACAGCCCGGCGACAGTCATCTGCGCCGGGTGCTCGATGGTGAACCGGTGGCGGATCGCCGCTGCCTGCCCGCCTTCCAGCGACAGCTCCCAGGTCAGCTCGCCCAGGTCATCCTGCCCGGCCGGGTTCGGGCTGGTCTCGCGCAGCCGCACCTTGATATCGCCGTCGGCGGACACCGGGATGTGATCGTGAACGCTGACCCGGGCCTTGCTCGGGCGGTGATTTTCCACGGTGGTCTCGTAGGCGATGTCGATCGTGCGGGTGCCCCCGATCACGGCCTTGCTGGTGCTGCGGCGGCGCAGTTCGCGTTTGACCCTTATCTGGTCATCCACCCCGAGCTGGAGCTCGAATTCCTCGCCCGCGGCGACGGTTTCCAGGGACGTCTCCCCGATGAACTGCCCGTCACGGAAGACACGGGCCGGGCCGGGGAGCAGCAGCAGCGGCGAGCGGTTGGTCACGGTGGCCCGCAGGTAGGCCTCGGGCGCGAGAACGGGGACCGTGACGTGGTCCAGGGTGGCGTCGAGTTCGAGCCTGGCCACTGCGGTCTTGTGCGGGCCGCCGTCGGCGGGTACGGCCAGCGGGCGCGGGATCCGGTAGACGAGGCCGGCCCCCGACTCGCCGGGTTCGGCGGCAAGCAGCGCCGCCTCCTCCAGGCCGGCCTCCGGCATGCCGGGACCGGCCACTGCGGCGGCCATGGGAGTGGGTGCGCCGGGGGGAACAGCCCCGGTGGCGGCCTTCGATCTGCCTGCCGCCATGGGCAGGCGGAGCGGCTGGGCACGCGCGATGTACCAGGGAGGCAGCTCCGGCAGCGTCTGATGCACCCCGCGCCGTGTGGTGGACAAGACCAGCTCGACGGCGGGCCAGTCCTCTCCGGTCTGCTGTGTGACCTCGGCAAGATAGGTGACGGCCAGCCGCTCGCCGTCGAGGGCCAGGTCATACAGCGGCCGCCAGGAAGCACCGGACACATGATAAGAAAGCTCCACCTCGGCGCCGGTCGCGGCGCTGGCCTCGAGGGTGACGGCCACCTCGGCGAACGCGGCAGGATCGCCGGCCCGGTTTTCCGCGGCGTCCAGCCGCTGCTGCGCGGCATCGAGTTCCCGGCGGGCGGCGCGTCTGCGTGTGTTGATGCCGCGGCGGCGCCCGAGTGCGCCCGAGGTGTCAGCGGACAGATGACTGGCCATCTGGGCGAGGTCGTCGTGGCCGGCGCGGCCGAAGCTGACCGCCCGGGCCAGTGCGGTGGCTGCGGCCTCGGACAGGTAGCCGAGAAAGCCCAGACGTGCCTGTTCGGCGGCGTCCTCGTCGTCAAGCACCTGAACCGCGTCGCGGCATCTGTCCACCTCAGAACGCAGCTGCGTGGTTTCGCCGCGGAGCGGATCGGCGCGATAGCGGCGGTGCACCTCGACGTTCACCAGAACCAGGTCCCGCCCGCGGGCCGCGACACGGACCGAGGCCGGGTCCGCCGTTGCGGGCAGCTGGCCGATCACTATGGGCTGCAGCCCCGGTTCCACGCTTACCGTGCCGCTGCGCTGCACGCGCGCGCCGTCCTTGAAGACGGTCACGGCCGTGATCGGTGCGTCGAGGCCAGTGCCCTGCGCCATCCGGCTCTCCTCCCCGCCTGCGCGCGTTCCGCCGTGCCCCATCTGTCCCTGCCAGTATCCGCCTTTCGTTCCTGATCCAGCTGCCGGTGTGGCGGCCGGGGACTGCGGGCAGCCGCCCGGATGGCCGTCCGCGGTGGCGCTCAGGCGCGCGCGGGGTGCCGGTCACCGGCAGGCCCACGTGGTCAGCGCGGGCAATCGCTACGTGCCGCGGATGAGGCCGAGCGACCGGGCCCGGGCGACCGCCTCGTCCCGGGTATGGACGCCGAGCCTCTTGTACAGGCGTGCCGCCCGCTCCTTGGCTGCCGACCGGGAGATCCCCAGTTTGTCGGCGATAACGGAGAACGGGAGTGGCTTGGGAAGGTAGCGCAGCACCTGGGCCTCCGCCATGGTGATGGACGCCGCCTTGAGCCGCGCGCCGGCCTCGCCCGCCGCCTCGTCGGCTGCGCCGATCACCGCCAGGGACTCGGCCAGATGCGCGGCCGCCACCTCATCGTCGGCCTGTATCACGGCCGCGTCTTCGGCCACGGCCTCAGCGGTGGCCTCGTCAGCGGCGGCCACGATCAGGCCCGCCGTGGTCAGGGCGGTGACGGCCTCGTGCGCGGCCGCCTCTTCCACCAGTCCGGCAGTGATCAGTGCCCGGACAGCGGCCGCCGCCGCGGCGGACTGGATCTGCTCCGACTCGGCCACCGCCTCGGCTGCCTCGGCTGTGGCTGCCACCGCCGCCAGCACTGCCTCAGCCTCAGCCGCCTGGGCCTGGGCGATCACCTCCGATGCCTCCTCCATGGCGGCGACCTCGGCCCCGACTACCAGCTCGGTGCCGGAGGTCAGGAAGCCCTCACCGATCAGCGAGCCGCCGGCCTCGGCGATGGCGTCGAACAGCGGGGCGGCCCAGTGGTGCTCGACGAGCAGGAAGGCCAGAGCGGTCCCCGGCTGGAGAGACTCGGCCAGTGCCTGGGCATCGCCCGCGTCAAAGGCTGCCGGGGTGCTATCGGGTGCCGGCCTGGCCGCCCCGCCGTCCGCCACGGGAACGACCGCCGCCAGGAGCGAGCCGAAGTCCTCGTCATTACCCACGGCCAGCTGCTCGATGCTGCCGTCCTGGCTCTTGGTCACGAAGAGCATGTCGAGGAGGCGGAGAACCCCCCGGCCGCGGAGACGATCTACCTCGGCCAGGATCCGGTCCTCGGCATCACCCTCGCGACTGAAACTCAAGGCGATCACCTGGAGCGGTGCGGTCATCGTTGCCCTCCTCGTCCGGTCCCCGATGCCGCCGGCGGTACCACCGGGCAGCATCAGCACCAACTGATGCATACGCACCACGAACTACCCGCTCAATCCCGAACTACCCGCCCAGGTCCCCAGGGGCCGGACGGCACGACGATATCCCCCATCGTCTCGGTCATGGCCAGGGTGTGCTGGCGCGCTGTCACCGCCGCGGCGATAGCGTCCCGCTGGTCCTGATTCGTCCGGGCTGGCACACCATCGAGCCCCAGGGCTGCCAGTCCCCGCCGGGTCCAGGCCGAGCGGGTTCGCGGGCCCCGCCCGCCGTGCCAGCGGGTCCATGAGGCGGTCGGGAAGACCTCGATAACCTCGGGGCCGCACCCGGAGAGCGCGTCGAAAAGGGCAAGTCCCTCGAGGACCCACGCGTAGTACGGGCTGGCGTGCACATGTCCGGCGTCAGGTGTCCAGCGGATGCCGCAAATCGCCCTGGCCAGCTGGATCTCACCTGCGCGGGCGGTCTGGCCTTCGGGGGCGCAGGAACGAGGGCCATCGATCGCCACGACCGCCGGCTGATGGGTCGTGACGAGGTCAGCGACCTGCTGGCACGCCAGGTGGTTCTCCAGCGCCAGGACCCGGCGCTCATCGATGACGGCGACGTCGAAGCCCTTGCGCTTCCCGCCCACATCAACGCCGATCCACCGGGCCACGAGTCACAGCATGCCGACCCAGCCCTTCCCGGTACAGGGGAATAGCCGCCTCAACATCGGGCACGAATACGCGAGCGCCGCAGGGCGCCTTCGAGCAGGGGAGTGTGCGTGGATCAGCTGAGTCTGGGAGTGATAGCGCGGTCACGGAAGGAGAACGAGCATCGGCTGGCGATCCATCCGCTGCACGTCGGGCGGATCGACGCCGGCCTGCGGGAACGTGTTTATCTCGAGCGCGGCTATGGCGAGCGGTTCGGCGTGCCCGATGACCAGCTCGCGTCGTGCGTGGCCGGGCTCCGCACCCGCGGCGAGCTCCTCGCCGAATGCGATGTGATCCTGCTGCCCAAACCGCAGCCCGAGGACCTCGCGCAGATGCGGGAAGGGCAGATCCTGTGGGGCTGGCCGCACTGTGTCCAGGACGAGGAGATCACCCAGCTGGGCATCGAGCGGCGGCTGACCCTGATCGCCTTCGAGGCGATGAACTACTGGAACGGCGACGGCTCGTTCGGCCTGCATGTCTTCCACAAGAACAACGAGATGGCCGGTTACTGCTCGGTTCTGCATGCGCTCGAGCTCATCGGGACGACGGGCGAATACGGCCGCCGGCTCCGGGCGGCCGTCATCAGCTTCGGGGCCACCGGCCGCGGTGCGGTGACCGCGCTCAACGCGCACGGCGTGAACGACATCGACATCCTCACCCATCGTGACATCCACGCCGTGGCCTCCCCGGTCCACTCGGCGCGCATGGTTCACTTCGAGCACGACACGGACGACCCCAGCCGCTGCCATGCCCTGCCGGACTCCGGCCCGGTACCGCTGGCGGCCTTCCTCGCCCAGCACGACATCGTGGTCAACTGCGTGCTGCAGGACACCGACGCGCCGCTGATGTTCGTGACCGCCAGCGAGCTGGGCTCCTTCGCGCGCGGCAGCCTGATCGTGGACGTGTCCTGCGATGAGGGCATGGGCTTCAGCTGGGCGCGCCCCACCAGCTTCGCCGAGCCCATGATCACGGTCGGCGACGACGTCTCCTATTACGCCGTCGATCACAGCCCGTCGTTCCTGTGGAACTCCTCCACCTGGGAGATAAGCGAGGCCCTGCTCCCGCACCTGCGCCCGGTGCTCGCCGGCGCCGCGGCGTGGGACGCGGACGAGACGATCCGGCGGGCCATCGAGATCCGCGACGGGGTCATCCTCAACCCGCGCATCCTGTCCTTCCAGGATCGCTTGCCGCAGTATCCGTACCGGCGGCGCGCACGGGAATCCCGGGAGGGTCACAGGTAACACGAGCCAGGCGCAGGCGGCCAGGGACAGCGTGGGCGCGCTGCGGCTTCCGGGCGGCAGCCCGGGGTCCGTTTCCTCTTCCCTGCTAGCGCATCGCGGCAATGACGCAGCCGCCGATCCCGGCGATGACGATGCCAGCCAGCACCTTCCGCGCCTGGCGCGTGCCTGGTTGGGGGACGTGGAAAACCCAGATGCCGATGCTGGCGTTGACCAGGAGGCTGAGCTGGGCGATGGTGAAGCCCGTGCCGGTGCCCACCCGCGCCACCAGGGCGAGCAGGGCGAGGTTGCCAATGCCGAACAGGACGCCGGCACCGAGCTGCGCGCTCGCGGGGCGCACGCCCAGCCTGACCGGCTCGCCAGCCGGGAGAGCCAGGACGAGGGCACCAGCCAGGATTCCCAGCGCGAGCGGGAAATCGCTCACCTGGGCGGGAACCGCGGCCCACTGGGCCGGCACGAAGTAACTCCCCCACAAGATCCCGGCCGCGCCTGCCCACAGGAAGCCGCCGCGCGCCGTGGCGGCACGCCGGCCGGTTTCAGCGGCCGCGGCTGGCCTCGGGGATGACGAACGCGGCGGCCTGGGGGAGCCCTCCCGGGAACCGGCGATCAGCGCTACCCCGGCCACAACGGCGAGGAAGGCGGCGCCCAGGACGGCGAACCGTGCTGCGGAGAAGCCGTCAAGCTCGCCGAACAGCAAAGCACCCCAGGCGAACGCGACAACGATGTTGAGCGGCGTCCACGTCCCGGCCGCTCGCGCGAGCCCGATCGTCTCCGACGCCCGGAAAACGCAGTAGTTGCCCGCCGTCCACACCACGCCGCCGGCCAGCGGCAGCCAGAAGCCGCGCCAGCCCAGCACCAGGCCGGCGCCGCTGGCCAGCAGAGCTATCCCGGCGAAGACCACGTTGCCGACGGCCACATAGAAGACCCGGGAGCGATCTGGCGTGCCGGGCAGGAGCTGGGCCAGCGGGATCCAGGTGCCGAGGGCGGCCACCATGACGAACGCGAGCGGTACGGTCATGGCTGTGCCTGGTTCCTGGTCATGCGATCAGCCCTGGCCGCCGGGCGGGGCCGGCGCTGGCCGGGGCCGGCGCCGGCCGGTTCATGGGTGTGCGGGAGGGCATGATCCGATAATAAACTCTAGGAACGAGCAAAATAAGGGGGCCCGTGGTGGCGACGCGCTCAACGGAGTTGCTCCGGGCTGCGCACGCGCATCCCGGCGTCACCCGCGCCGCCGCGGCCCGCCTTCTCGGGGTGGGCACGGGCGCGGCCACCGAGATCGTCGCGCGGCTTTCACAGGCCAGGCTCCTGGCCGAGATCCCGGCCGCCCGCAGCGGAGTCCGCGGACGCCCGACCACCGTCCTGGTGCCCCATCCCCAGGGCCCGCTCGTGCTGGCTGCGGCGATCACCCACGAAACGTGGCGGGTCGATGTGGTTGAGCTGGGCGGGAAGGTGCTGGCTACCGGCGGGGGGCAACACGATGGCGCCGACTGGCCGACGGTCGCCGCAGCGCTCACCGCCACGATCGGCGCCTTCCGCGACCGGTACACCGGCCGGCCGCGGGCGCTCGGCCTGGCCGTCCCCGGCACGGTCTCGCCCGCTCACCGCCTCGACGCGGCCACCCTGCTGTGGCGCGACATCGACCTGCACGAGTTGTGGCCCGGCGCGCCCGTCTTCGTGGCAGGCAACGACGCCACCCTGGCAGCCTCCGCCGAATCCCTGCGTGGCGCGGCGGCCGGCGCCTCGGTCGCCCTGCACCTGCGCATCGAGGCCGGCCTGGGCGGCGCCGTGGTCGACCACGGCAACGCGCTGACCGGCGCCACCGGCGCGGCCGGGGAGTTCGGGCACATGCCGTTCGGCGACCCGGCGATCGCCTGCCCGTGCGGCGCCCGGGGCTGCTGGGGTACCGCGGTGGACGGCACCGCGCTGGCCCGGCTGCTCGGCCGTCCGGCGCCGCGCGACCACGTCGCATACGCCCGGCGGCTCATCAGCGCGACCGCACCGAAGCCCGCCGAACGCGCCGCCGTTAAGTCGGTCGCAGGCGCCCTCGGCCGGGGCATCGCCGGCCTGGTCAACGGCATTGACGCCGACCTGGTGACGCTCGGCGGACTGGGCATCGACCTGCTGACCGCAGCGCGGGACGACGTCAACGCTGCTTACCGGGCCGGCCTGATGGCGTACCGGCGCGACAATCCGCCACCCATCTTGCCGGCGGCCCTGGGCGGCGACGGCCCGATCGCCGGGGCGGCCGGGGAGGCGTGGTCGGCACTGCTGGTCACGCTGGCGTGAACCGGCCTGACGTCAGGCCGGGCCGAGCGACCGCTGCAGGTAGTCCCAGACCGCCCGGACCGGGCCGTCGGAGTAGATGTTGCGCCGCTTGGACCGTGACTCCCCGGGGGCGGACCAGGTGGGCCATCCGCCGAACGCGTGGGTCAGCATCTGCTGGGCGCAGGCCCGCTCCAGCAGGACCGCGGCGACCGTGGCGGTCCGCAGGTCCGGGCCGACGGTGACGATGCCGTGGTTGACCAGGAACAGCGCGGGCGCGGACCCCAGCGCGGCCGCGACCTCCCGGCCGAGGTCCCGGGTCAGGATCAGGTCGCCGGTCCCGGTGAAGCGCGGCACCTCCGGCGGCACGAAATAGTTCGCAGCGTGGCTGACCGGCCGCAGCGCCTGGCCCGTCGCGGCCAGCGCGACCGCGTGCGGGGGATGGGTGTGCACCACGCCGCCGACGTCGGGCCGCGCGATCATGACCTCGGTGTGGATGGGGTACTCGCTGTGCCGCGGCCCGTCACCCTCGAGGACCTGCCCGTCCTCGCTGACCAGCTGCACCCGGTCCGAGGTCGTCTCCTCTAACCCCCACAGGGCGGACTTCAGCCACACGCCGTGGCCGTCCGGGTCGCGGGCCGATGCGTGACCCCAGATCAGGTCGCCCTGCCCGGCCGCGGCCAGGATCCGTGACGCGGTGGCCACCAGGGACCGGATGTTGTCGTTCATGGGCCTCCTCGGTGCCGGGTCCCCCTGCGCCCGCTGTGCGGCGTATGTGCTGAGTCAAGCAGGGACGGAAGCGCTCCGCGAGCTGATGACAGTCCGCTCCTGATCGGGGTCCTTTGGCCCTGACGCCGGGTGGCGCCGGTCGCGAAGGTGGAGACAGCGGACGTCCCCGGCCGTGCCCGGCCGGGCCAGGGCCCGCGGGACCACACCCGATCGGTACGTCAGGAGAAAATGATGGCGGGTTTTGACGTCGCAAAGCTGTCCGCACTGGAGATCCTCGACTCGCGCGGGCGGCCCACGCTGGCCGTGACGGTGCGGCTCGGTGACGGGACGATCGCCCGGGCGGGGGTTCCGTCGGGCGCCTCGACCGGGTCGCGGGAGGCCGTGGAGCGCCGCGACGGCGACCCGGCCCGGTACGGGGGCAAGGGAGTGCTCGGCGCGGTCGGCGCCGTCAATACCGACCTGGCCGGACTGCTGCGCGGCCGGTCGTGGGCCGGGCTGGCCGAGGCGGACCAGGCCATGATCGATCTCGACGGGACCCCGAACAAGAGCAGGCTCGGCGCGAACGCGCTGGTGGGCGTGTCCATGGCGCTCGCGCGGGCGCTGGCCGCCTCGGAGGGCGTCCCGCTGTGGCAGTGGCTGGCGCCGGACGGGGTCTCCCCCTCCCTGCCGGTCCCGCACTTCAACGTGCTCAACGGCGGGGTCCACGCGCCCAACGAGCTCGACTTCCAGGAGTTCATGATCGCGCCGCTGGGCGCCCCGTCCATGGCCGAGGCGGTCCGGGCCGGCGCCGAGGTGTACGCGGCCCTGCGCCAGGAGCTCACCGAACGCAAGCTGTCCACCGGGCTCGGGGACGAGGGCGGGTTCGCGCCGGAGGTCAGCGAGCCGGAAGAGGTGCTGCGGCTGCTGGTCGGTGCCATCGGCCGTGCCGGGTACCAGACGGGCCGCGGCGGGGTCAGCATCGCCCTGGACCTGGCCGCGTCGGAATTCCGCCAGCCGGACGGCACGTACCTCGTCTCCGGCATCCCCCTGACCAGCGGCGATCTCATCGACCGGCTGGCCGCGATCACCGAGACGTTCCCGGTGCACCTCATCGAGGACGGTCTCGGCGAGGACGACGAAGACGGCTGGATCGCCCTGACCGCCCGGCTCGGCGGGACCGTGGAGCTGGTCGGCGACGACATCTTCTGCACCAACCCGGCCATGATCACCCGGGCCATCGGCCTCGGCATCGGCAATTCCTCGCTGATCAAGCTGAACCAGATCGGCACGGTCACCGAGACGCTGGAAGCCATGGCGGTCTGCCGCCGCGCCGGGTACCGGCAGTTCGTGTCGCACCGGTCCGGGGAAACCGAGGACTCGTTCATCGCCGACCTGGCCGTCGGGACCGGCTCCGGTCACCTCAAGTCCGGCGCCCCGGCCCGCGGCGAGCGGACCGCCAAGTACAACCGCCTGATCGAGATCGAAGCGACCGCCCCTGACCTGCGCTACGGCATGGCCTGACCCGCCGCGGCCCGCGGGGCCGGCCGTCAGCTCCCGCTCACGCCCAGCGCGGTCAGCACGACGAGCACGATCGTGACGGCGGCGAAGATGCCGTGCCCGATGACGACCGGCAGCGGGAAATGCCGTTCCGGCGGCCCGGAGACCCCGGCCTGGGCGTCCCGGCCAGCGCCGGTCGGACCCGTTGCGGCGGTGTTGAAAAAGCCGCCTGGTGCACTATGCGCGCCGGACGCGGCGACGGCCAGCCGCGGGGCCCGCTGGGCCCGGTACACCACGATCCAGCGTGACGCCATGATCAGCCCCAGGGTGGCGACGACGGCGAGGAGTGCCACCGCGGCCCAGGCCAGCCGCGCGGAGTCGCTGAACAGGTAGTAGCCCCACAGGCCCAGCCCGGTGATGGCCAGCAGCGCGTGCGCGCTGATCACCGGGACCGGGAGGCGGGTGGCCGCGCCGGACTGGAACTCGTGGTCGTACTCGATGAGCCAGATCGTCAGCAGGTAGAGCCCGCCGCCGGCGGTGATCAGCCAGGAAAACAGGGCAGCAAGCGACATCGGCAGCGTCCTATCGTCCGCAGAGGGCAGCCACCCGGGATGGGCGGCGCCGCGTTCGAGGCGCCGGGGTGGCGCAGGCCGGCCGGATGCCCGGTAAGCCCGGCTTCACCCCTTATGACGGACGGGACCGGCGCCCAGTTCAGCACGCCGGCGGCCGCGGACGCCGCCCAGCGGGCTGGCGGGCCGGCGGGCAGACCCCGCGCCCTGCACGGCGTGACCGGCGTCACGCGGTCGCGGCCCAGGCCGGCGGCGCGGCACGCGCGTGATTCGGGCCCCTGATTCGGGGTAGCCACCGGCCAGGAAGCTCATGAGCGACGCTCGGGGAGCGCAGGCATGCCAGAGGACTCCGGCAGGGAACCGTTGCCGCCGGATCCGGCTGCCCGGTCCCCGGCTGCACGGTCCCCGGCTGCACGGTCCCCGGCTGCCGGTCCCCGGAGGCCGCGTCCCCCGAATCACTGTTCCCGCGCGCGGTGCCGGTCCTGCCACGGCTGCGGGTGTCGGCCTGCCGCCGGCCCGCCGCGGGACGGGGGACAGAGGGTGACTGGCTCGACGTGCTGGTGCTGCCGGGCGGGATGATCGCGCTGGTCCTCTGCCGCGCCGGGGAGCCCGGCCGGGGGGTGGCAGCCGCGGTGCGGCTGCGGGCCGCCCTGCGGGAACTGCTGCAGGGCGGTGCCGGCCCGGCAGAAGCACTGACCGGGCTGGCCGCGGCGGCCGGGTCGCCGGCCGCCGGCCGGACCACGGCCTGTGTCGCGCTGCTGAACCCGCGGACGGGCGACCTGCGGTACGCGGTCATCGGCCAGCCACGGCCGGTGGTCTGCACAGCCGCCGGGACGGGCGGGCGCCTGGCCACGTCCGCCGGCGAGCCACCCGGCTCCGGCCCGCCGGGCTCCGGCCCGCCGGGCTCCGGCCCGCCGGGCTCCGGTCCCGGCGCCGGGCATCGTGAGGCCGGGACCGCTGTCCTGCCACCCGGGGCGGTCCTGCTGCTCTACCACGGGCCGGCCGCTGCCCAGGACGAGAACGGCACGGCCGGGAACAGCCCCCCGGGCGGGAATGCCCCCCCGGGCGGGGACGGCTCCCCGGGCAGGGACGGCTCCCCGGGCGGGGACGGCTCCCCGGGCGGGGACGGCCGGCCGGAAACCGCCGAGCGGGCGGCCGCCACGGTTTCGGCGCTCATGGACGACCCGGCCCTCGGCGGCGCCGCGGACCTGGCCGACCGGGTCGGCCCGGAGGTGCTGGCCGTGCTCGCCCGCGACGGGAGCACCGGGCCCGCGACCGTGCTCGCCGTGCAGCGGCTCCAGATGCCGGTCGGCGGCTGGTCGATGGACCTCCCCGCCGACCCGCTGGCGCTCCGCGGCCTGCGCACCCGGCTCCGGGACTGGCTGCGCGAACTCGGGGCCTCGGCGGCCGACCGGACCGACGTGGAGCTGGCGGTCTGGGAGGCCGCCGTGAACGCGATCATGCACGGCCGGCCCGAGACGGGGACGGCCTCGGTCACGGTGCGCACCGCCCTGGACGAGACCGGACAGGCGGTGATCCAGGTCAGTGACCGCGGGCGGTGGCAGCCGCCGGGACCCCCGAAGGCGGGCCGGAAGTGGCCGGGCGGGCAGGGGCTGCTGGTCATCAGGCAGGCCGCCGACGAGCTGGACATTACCCCGGGCCCGGAGGGGACCACGGTGACCTTGCGCCGGAGCCTCAGCCACCCGCTCCCGGGGCTGGCCCAGCCCGCGGGGTATCCCGCGACTGCTGCACATCACGGTAAGCCGGCATGATCTTGTCCAGGCCGGTGAGCTGAAATATCCGGGCGACGGGCGAGTCGCCGAGGGCCAGGCGGAGCTCGCCGCCGTTCGCGGCGACCAGTTCGTGCGCGCGGGTGAGGACATACACCCCGGCCGAGTCGCAGAAGACGGTGCCGGTCAGGTCGGCCGTGACCAGCTCCGGAGATTGCCCGGCCACGGCGGTCAGCTGCTCAGCGACGTCCGCGGAATTGCCCAGATCGATCTCTTCGGGCATGGTCACGACGGCATGGCGGCCGGACCAGCTGACGTGAAGTTCGTGCCCGGTCATGGATTCTCCCCGCGTTCCCGGCACCGGGCTAGCGCTCGCCTCCCGATCGTAGCGTGCGGCACTGTACCCCGGGACCGCTAGTATCCCCAGACCAGGGGCATGAGCAGGTAATCTTCCGGGAGATTTGCCGTCCTTCCGGACGGCGGCCAGGAGGGGCACCGTGAGCACTAGGGAGCCCGCCGGGCCCGCGGACGTGATCTTCCCCGGGGACGGCGAGATGGCCAGGCGCGCGCGGGCGTATCCCTGGGCCGACTCGCCGATGGGGGATCCGCGCGGCTGGTCCGCGAGCCTGCGCACCGCCTGCCGGATCTGCCTCACATCCCGGTTCCCGATGATCGTCTGGTGGGGCAAGGAGCTGTGGTTCCTTTACAACGACGCGTATCTCCCGCTCCTGGGCACCAAGCACCCGGCCCTCGGCAAGCCGGGCGAGACGGTGTGGCCGGAAATCTGGGGCGTCATCGGCCCGATGCTGGACTCGGTGATGAGCAGCGGGCAGGCGACCTGGTCGGAGGACCTGCTGCTGACATTGAACCGGCACGACTACTGGGAAGAGACGTACTGGACGTATTCCTACAGCCCGCTGTTCGACGACGACGGAGTGGTGCGCGGGGTGTTCACCGCGGTCAGCGACACCACCGAGCGGGTCATCGGCGAGCGGCGGCTCGCCGCCCTGCAGGACCTGGGAGCCCAGGCGGGCAGCGCCCGCAGCGTGGCCGAGGCGTGCCAGCTCGTGGTGGCGGCCCTGGAACGGGCCCGGCAGGACGTCCCGTTCGCCGCCATATACGTGCGCAGGCCCGGCGGGGACGCGCCGGTCCTGATGGCCAGCGCCCCGCATGAGGTCGTTCCCGTCCCGCTCCCGGGCGGGCCGGGCGGCTGGCCGGTCGGGGAGGTGCTGCGGAGCGGGGAGCCGGTGACTGTGAGCGACGTCACCGCCCGGTTCGGCGAACTGCCCGCCGGCGGGTGGACCGCCCCTCCGGCCCAGGCCAGGGTGCTCCCGCTGGTGGGTGAGGCCGGCGGCCAGGCCACCGGTGTCATCGTGCTCGCGGCCAGCGCCGGGCACATCGTCGATGAAGCCTATGAGTCCTTCCTCGGCCTGGTCGCCCAGCAGACCGCCGCCCTGATCAACGGCGCGGTTGCCTACCAGGTCCAGCAGCGGCGCGCCGAGGAGCTGGCCGAGCTGGACCGGGCCAAGACCACGTTCTTCTCCAACATCAGCCACGAGTTCCGCACCCCGCTCACGCTGATCATGGGCCCGGTGGAGGAGCTCCGGGCCGGGACCGCCGCCGGTGATCCGGCCGTGCGGCAGGAACTCGACGTCATCCACCGCAACGGGCTGCGCCTGGGCAAGCTCGTCAACACGCTGCTGGACTTCTCCCGGATCAAGGCCGGCCGGATGGAGGCCCGCTATGAGCCGGTCAACCTGGCCAGCTTCACGGCCGACCTGGCCAGCGTCTTCCGCTCAGCGATCAGCCGGGCCGGGCTGGCCTACCAGGTGGACTGCGGTGAGCTGCCTGAGCCGGTCTACATCGACCGGGAGATGTGGGAGAAGGTCGTCCTCAACCTGCTCAGTAACGCGCTGAAGTTCACCTTCGACGGCACCATCAGCGTGTCCCTGCGGGCCGAGGGCTCCCACGCGGTGCTCCGGGTCAGCGACACGGGGAGCGGGATCGCCGCGGCCGAGATGCCGCGCCTGTTCGAGCGCTTCCACCGCATCCCCACCACCCGCTCCCGGTCGAACGAGGGCAGCGGCATCGGCCTGGCCCTGGTGCGTGAGCTTGTCGGGCTGCACGGGGGGAGCATCACCGCCCAGAGCACCGAGGGAGCCGGTACCACCCTCACCGTCCGGCTCCCGTTCGGCCACGAGCACCTGCCGGACGAGAACCTGGCCGCCGCCGGCCCCGAAGCGGTCTCGGCCGCGGCCGACCCGTTCGTGGCTGAGGCACTGCGGTGGCTGCCCGGGGACCAGCCGGCCGAGGCCACCCCGGCCGCGGCCCCCGGCCCTGGTGCCCGGCTGCGTGACCTGACCGGGCCGGGCACGCCGCCCCGCGTGCTGCTCGTCGACGACAACGCCGACATGCGCGAGTACCTGCAACGGCTGCTGCGGGGCAGCTACCAGGTCACCGCGGTCGCGGACGGGCAGGCCGCGCTGGACGCGGTCCGGGCGCAGCCCTTCGACCTGGTGATCAGCGACGTGATGATGCCGGGCCTGGACGGGCTGCAGCTGGTCGGCGCGCTGCGCGCGAATTCGCACGTCCAGGACGTCCCGGTCCTGCTGCTGTCGGCCCGGGCCGGGCAGGAGGCGGCCATCGAGGGCCTGGAGGCTGGCGCGGACGACTACCTGGTCAAGCCGTTCTCGGCTGCGGAACTCCTGGCCCGGGTCCGGGGGAATGTGGAACTGGCCCGGCTGCGCAACCACCACGCCCGGTGGCGCGCCGCGCTGATCGATTCGCTGCATGAGGCGTTCTTCCTCTGCGACGGGGATGGACGCGTGGTCGAGATCAACGCCGCCTTCACCAGCATCCTCGGCTACGGCCCGGAGGGCCTGCCGTACCCGTCGCCGCACCCGTGGTGGCCGCACCAGGACACCGACCCGGAAGGCCGCCGCCAGGTCAGCGATGCGTTTGCGCAGCTCATGCAGCTCAGCAAGGGCAGTTTCGTCGCCCCCGTTATCCACCGGGACGGGCACCGGCTCTGGGTCGCGGCCAGCTTCAACGAGGTACAGGACCCGGACACCGGCCGGCGCATGGTGGTCGGCAGCCTGCGTGACATCACCGACGAGCACTACGCCGGGCAGCGCGAGGCGGCCCTGGCCGCGATGGGCTTGCTGCTGTCCCAGGCGGACAGCGTGCCGCAGGCCCTCCAGGGAGCCCTCCACGAGCTGCAGCGGCTCTGGCACGCCCGGCGCGTGATCGCGGCCGCCTGGACCGGCGCGGATGAGCCGTCGCTCACGTCCACGGGCCCCGCCGCCGGATGGGCCGACCTGCCCGGCGAGCTCCGCGAGACGATCAGGGCCCTGCGCCAGCGGCCCCTGCTCACCCCGACCGACGGGACATCACCGGACGTCGGGGTCAGCATCGAGCACCCGGAGGGCCGGCTGGCCGTCTGGATCGACGCCGATCCCGCCCGGCCGTTCAGCGCCGAGGACCGGTCGCTGTTCGCGCTGCTGTGCGGGTACCTCGGCCAGGCCCTGCACCGGGCCCACCAGACGGACCTGCAGCGGGAAACCGCCCTGGCCCTGCAGCGGGCCATCCTAGGCCCCGCCCGGCTGCCGCCCGGCTTCGCGGCGCGCTACGAACCGGCCAACCGCCCGCTCGAGGTCGGCGGCGATTGGTACGACCTGGTCGAATTGCCTGACGGCCGGATCGGCATCGTGGTCGGTGACTGCGTCGGGCACGGCCTGGAGGCCGCGACCGTGATGGGCCAGCTGCGCAGCGCCTGCCGGGCCCTGCTGCTCCAGGACGCGAGCCCGGCGCAGACCCTGTCCGCCATGGACCGTTTTGCTGCCCTCATTCCCGGCGCGTTCTGCAGCACGGCCTTCTGCGGCATCCTCGACCCGGACGAGGGCCGGCTGACCTACAGCAGCGCCGGCCATCCTCCTGGCATCCTTGCCCGCCCCGATGGCCGGGTCGAGTTGCTGCGCGGGGGGCGCTCATTCCCCCTGGCCGTGCTCGGCGGGGCACCCCGTACCGAGGCGACCTGCTCCCTGCCCCGCCGTTCCACGCTGCTGCTGTACACCGATGGCCTGGTGGAACGCCGCGGGGTTTCCATCGACACGGGGATGGCCCGGGCTGGTGCCGCCCTCCTGGACGGCCAGGACCTCCGGGTGGAGGATCTGGCCAGCCAGGTGATGAGCGGCATGGCCTCGCCGGGTGGGTATGAGGACGACGTGGCCCTGGTCGTGTTCCGTCATCCCGAGCCCCTTGACCTGACCTTTCCCGCGGACCAGGGGCAGCTCACGCCGGTCCGCGCGGCGCTGCGGGGATGGCTGGGCCGGTGCGGGCTGGGCAGCCGGATGACTCAGGACGTCCTGGTCGCCGCGGGAGAGGCCTGCGCCAACGCGATCGAGCACGGCCACCGCGATATCCCTGGCACGGGCATCCGGCTCCAGGCTGAGGCCACGGTTACCCGGCTGCGCGTGACCGTCACGGACTCGGGGAGCTGGCGGGCCGCGGGCCCCGCCCCCGACCCGCTCCGCGGGCACGGCATCGCCCTGATGCGGGCCCTGATGGAACACGTCACCATCGAGGCCGGCGCCGCCGGCACGACCGTGAACATGGAGGTGGCAATCACTCCATGAGCACACCACTCGATCTGTCCGCAAGCCAGCATCCCGACGGCCGCTGGGTCGTGACCGTGGCCGGCGAGATCGACATGAGCAACGCCGGCATCTTCGCCGAAACCATCGCCCAGACCCGGGCGAAGGCTGAGGACGGCGACGGCTGCCTGGTCGTCAACCTCCGGGCCGTCGAGTACCTCGACACGGCCGGGCTCACCACCTTGTTCGCGAACGCCCCGGGGATCGAGCTGATCGCCTCCCGGCTGCTCGCCCCGGTGCTGACGATTTCCGGCCTCTCCGACCTCGTCACCGTCCGCGGGCTCCCGGGCGGGCTCCCGGACGGGCTCCCGGGCGGGCTCCGGGGCGGGCTCCGGGGCGGGCTCCCGGGCGGGCTCCCGGGCGGGCTCCGGATGGGCTCCCGGGCGGGCTCCCGGGCGGGCTCCGGGGCGGGCCAGAGGGCCGGTAGCCCGGCTGGCGGCCTGCGGCGTCCTGGGGCCGCGTCCCGTGCCGCGGGTCGGCGGCGTCCCGCGCGGCGTCCCGGGCCCGCGCCACGGAGGGCGCGCGGGGCTGCGTCCCGCGCGGCGGCCGCAGGGCCGCGCCACGGAGGCGCGCGGGGCTGCGTCCCCGCGGCGGCCGCAGGGCCGCCACGGAGGCGCGCGGGGCTGCGTCCCGCGCCACGCCGCGCGGCGGCCGCAGGGAAAGACGCCTCCGCCCAACCTCGTCCCGCACCCCGCCAACCCCGCACCCCGCCGACCCCGCACCCCGCCGACCCCGCACCCCGCCGACCCCGCACCCCGCCGACCCCGCACCCCGCCGACCCCGCACCCCGCCGACCCCGCACCCCCGGAGGAGGCGGTCGCTGTTACCACCAGCCGCTTCTGCCTCTAGCACCCCACAAGTCACATTCGGGCTTCGTGATCATGGGATCACTGGTGCGATAACCCCACCAAGCCCATGATCACGGACGCAGGATGCCTGGCCAGGCAGTGATCACGGTCGCAGGACGGCCGGCCGGGCAGCGCAGGCGTAACAGCAGCCACGCAGGCCGCAACAGTCCCGCCGGAGGACGCCCGCTAGCCGAGGCCGGCGAACAGGTCCGTCTCCCGGCCAGCCGACCGGGACTGGCACCCGGGCCAGCCGTTCCCTCCAGCCCCGCCAGCCCCCGGGCGGAGGGCGCCCGGGGCTGCGTCAATTCCGGAAATAATCCGGCTCCGATTGCGCCCATGGGAAAGGTAATTGCTGGCCAGGATTCTTCCTGAGATGCAGGCCGGGAATGTTCGTGGTAGATAAGAAACCTGTTTGGCCCCGGCATCCGGATCTCATTTAAGGGCAAGGCCAGTCAATGGGTACCAGCAGGCATGAACGGGCGATCGGCGCTCATTCCCGCCGTCTGACTTATTCGGCGTGTCCAGCTGCCGCTGGCCAGCTGGCCGGATACGGGCCTGGCCGGAGCGGCAGCCATGGCCCGCCGCGATAGCGGATGTGCCGCCGGCGGGACGCCGGTCCAGGCGCCGGACGGCACCGGCGGGACGCCGGTCCCGGCGCCGGGCGGCCGGCACCGGAAGACACGAGCGGCCACCCGGGCGGGCGGCGCTGGGTCTTTCCCCGCCGGGGCCGCCCGCGGCCGTGTCCAGGCCGGGCCCCGTACCTCCCCCCGCATGTCGCTCATGCGCCTCATCCCGCGCTTCGCGGCCGGAGCCGTGGCAGGGATCGCGGCGCGACGGGGGGCGGCGGCCAGGCGGCCCGCCAGGTACGTGCAGGGACCCGTGCCGGGGAACGTGCATGGGCCCACGCTGCCCGGCCTCCCGGGGCCCACGCTGACGATTGTCGCGCACGAAGATGACGACCTGCTCTTCATCACCCCCGGCGTGCTGCGCGCGATCCGGTCGGGCAGCGCCGTGCGGACTGTGTACCTCACCGCCGGCGACGACGGCCTGCCGGCAAGCTACTGGCTGACCCGTGAGGACGGCCCGAAGGCGGCCTACGCGCTCATGGCCGGGACCGCGAACTCGTGGACCGAGTCGAACGCCGGCATCGCGGGGCATCCGATCCCGCTGTTCACCCTGTCCGGTAACCCAGGCATCTCGCTGGCCTACATGAGGCTCCCGGACGGGAACCTGACCGGGACCGGCTTCGCCAGCACTGGTCAGGAGAGCCTGCAGCGTCTGTGGCAGCAGATGATCCCGGCCATCAGCGCGGTCAACGGGTCTTCCAGCTACACGCAGTCCTCGCTGATCGCCACCCTGGCCAGCCTCATGACGGCGTTCGGGCCCGCCCAGATCCTGACCCAGGATTTCGTGGGGACATACGGCTGCGGCGACCACAGCGACCATTACACGACGGCCTACCTGACCCAGGCCGCTGCCCAGCAGTATGCGGCGCCGCATATCGTCACCGGGTATCAGGGGTACGGCACGGAGAATCTTCCCTCTAACGTCTCCGGCGCGGATCTCAGTACCAAGCAGAGTGCCTTCTACGCCTACGCGAAGGACGATCCCCAGGTCTGTGACAGCCGGTCCGGCTGCGTGGGAAGCGACTACGCGATATGGCTGCTGCGGGAGTATGCCGTCTTTGCCGCCGGTGCGCCGCCGGTGGCGTACGCGGGTGCGGATCAGACGGTGAGCGCGGGCGAGATGGTGACGCTGGACGGGTCGGGAAGCTTTGATCCTGGTGGCGACGCGCTCACGTATCAGTGGACCCAGACGGGCGGGGCGGCGGTCACGCTGTCGAGTGACACCGTCATGGCACCGGCGTTCACCGCGCCGGGGGCGGCGGGCCCGCTCACCTTCCGGCTGGTGGTCAGCGACGGTACCGGCCCTAGCAGCCCGGCTCACGCGACGGTCACGGTGACCGGCGGCGGGCCGCCGGGCCTGCTGCTCACGGCTGCGACAGCGGCGTCGGCGTCGTAGAACCAGCCAGTCCCGGCCCTGCGCACGGTCAAGGGCGCGCGGAAAAGGTGAATCCAGCACATGCGGTGAGAAAGTTGCCTGCCGGGCCTGCTGCCGGGAGGTTAATAAACACGCAAATGCTAGCCATGATTCTGCGTCCAGCAAATGCTGGTGGATCTTCTGAGATAGAAATGTATTTGTGAGGCGCGCGCGACCGTTATTAAAAGGACAAGGCCAGATAATGAATCCCAGCAGGCATGAAAAGGCAGGATCTGCCGATATGTTCGCCGGGCCGCCCATTTCCAGGCGAAGGTCGTTCACGCTGCTCATCCCGATCGTCGTGGCGGGAACCGGGGTACTCCAGGCGTCGCCGGCCAGCGCCTCCGCCCAGCCGGGCACGCTCACGATCGTCGCGCACGAAGATGATGACCTGATCTTCACCAGCCCCGACCTGCTGCACGCGATCCAGGCGGGTGGTGCGGTGCAGACCGTCTACGTCACGGCTGGCGACGATGGCATGCCGGCCAGCTACTGGATGACCCGGGAAGACGGGCCCAAGGCGGCCTACGCGCTCATGGCCGGCAGCCCTAACGTGTGGACCCAGTCCGACGCCGGAGTGCCGGGTCATCCGATGCCGGTATTCACCCTGTCCGGGAACCCGAACATCACCCTCGTCCACATGAGGCTTCCCGACGGGAACCTGGACGGGAGCGGCTTCCCCAGCACAGGTAATGAGAGCCTGCAGCAGCTGTGGCAGGGCACGATCACCACCATCGACGCGATAGACGGCTCATCCAGCTACACGCAGGCCTCGCTGATCACCACGCTCGCCAGCCTGATGACGGCATTCCAGCCCGCTCAGATCCACACCCAGGACTTCGTCGGGACGTATGGCGATGGTGATCATAGTGATCATCACACGACGGCCTACCTGGTCCAGGCGGCGGCCCAGCAGTACGCCACTGCGTACGCCATGAACGGATATGAGGGCTATGGCACGAGCAGCCGCAGCGCGAACGTGTCCGGCGCGGATCTCACTACGAAACAGAACGCCTTCTACGCCTACGCCCAAGACGATTCGCAGGTCTGCGGCAGCCCCTCCAGCTGCGCCGGAGGCAACTACGCCGCGTGGCTGCTCCGCCAGTACACCGTGTCCGCGGCCGGGGCGCCTCCGGTGGCGAATGCGGGCCCGGATCAGTCGGTGGGCACGGGGGTGGTGGTGACGCTGGATGGGTCGGGGAGTTTTGATCCGGGCGGGGATCCGCTGACGTATCAGTGGAGCCAGACCGGGGGGACGGCGGTCACGCTGTCGAGTGCCACGGTGGTGCAGCCGACGTTCACCGCTCCGGCCAGCGCGGCGACGCTGACGTTCCAGCTGGTGGTCAGCGACGGGACGAACAGCAGCAGCCCGGCGGATGTCACGATCACGGTGAGCGCTGCGCCGGCGGACCTGGCGCTGTCGGCGACGGCGACGGCGTCGTCGCAGAACACCAGCACGGGCCAGACCGCGGCGAAAGCCATCGACGGGGTGATCGATGGTTACCCGGGTGATTACACCAAGGAGTGGGCCACCGTCGGGGGCGGGGCGGGGAGCTGGCTGAAGCTGGCCTGGTCTGCCGCGCAGACGTTCGACACGATCGTGCTGTATGACCGGCCCAACCTCAGCGACCAGATCACCGGCGGCAACATCCAGTTCAGCGACGGGTCGTCGGTCACCGTGCCGGCCCTGAACAACGACGGGTCGGCGACCACGCTGTCGTTCACGGCCAAGACCGCCACCAGCCTCCAGCTCAACATCACCGCCGTCAGCGCCACCACCCAGAACATCGGCCTCGCCGAAATCCAGGTCTACAACATGGGGACCGGGCCGCAGCCTCCGGTGGCGAATGCGGGCCCGGATCAGTCGGTGGGCACGGGGGTGGTGGTGACGCTGGATGGGTCGGGGAGTTTTGATCCGGGCGGGGATCCGCTGACGTATCAGTGGAGCCAGACCGGGGGGACGGCGGTCACGCTGTCGAGTGCCACGGTGGTGCAGCCGACGTTCACCGCTCCGGCCAGCGCGGCGACGCTGACGTTCCAGCTGGTGGTCAGCGACGGGACGAACAGCAGCAGCCCGGCGGATGTCACGGTCACGGTGAGCGCTGCGCCGGCGGACCTGGCGCTGTCGGCGACGGCGACGGCGTCGTCGCAGAACACCAGCACGGGCCAGACCGCGGCGAAAGCCATCGACGGGGTGATCGATGGTTACCCGGGTGATTACACCAAGGAGTGGGCCACCGTCGGGGGCGGGGCGGGGAGCTGGCTGAAGCTGGCCTGGTCTGCCGCGCAGACGTTCGACACGATCGTGCTGTATGACCGGCCCAACCTCAGCGACCAGATCACCGGCGGCAACATCCAGTTCAGCGACGGGTCGTCGGTCACCGTGCCGGCCCTGAACAACGACGGGTCGGCGACCACGCTGTCGTTCACGGCCAAGACCGCCACCAGCCTCCAGCTCAACATCACCGCCGTCAGCGCCACCACCCAGAACATCGGCCTCGCCGAAATCCAGGTCTACAACATGGGGACCGGGCCGCAGCCTCCGGTGGCGAATGCGGGCCCGGATCAGTCGGTGGGCACGGGGGTGGTGGTGACGCTGGATGGGTCGGGGAGTTTTGATCCGGGCGGGGATCCGCTGACGTATCAGTGGAGCCAGACCGGGGGGACGGCGGTCACGCTGTCGAGTGCCACGGTGGTGCAGCCGACGTTCACCGCTCCGGCCAGCGCGGCGACGCTGACGTTCCAGCTGGTGGTCAGCGACGGGACGAACAGCAGCAGCCCGGCGGATGTCACGGTCACGGTGAGCGCTGCGCCGGCGGACCTGGCGCTGTCGGCGACGGCGACGGCGTCGTCGCAGAACACCAGCACGGGCCAGACCGCGGCGAAAGCCATCGACGGGGTGATCGATGGTTACCCGGGTGATTACACCAAGGAGTGGGCCACCGTCGGGGGCGGGGCGGGGAGCTGGCTGAAGCTGGCCTGGTCTGCCGCGCAGACGTTCGACACGATCGTGCTGTATGACCGGCCCAACCTCAGCGACCAGATCACCGGCGGCAACATCCAGTTCAGCGACGGGTCGTCGGTCACCGTGCCGGCCCTGAACAACGACGGGTCGGCGACCACGCTGTCGTTCACGGCCAAGACCGCCACCAGCCTCCAGCTCAACATCACCGCCGTCAGCGCCACCACCCAGAACATCGGCCTCGCCGAAATCCAGGTCTACAACATGGGGACCGGGGGACCGGCGGAGCGGAGGAGCGGGCGGCGCGGCACCGGGCAGCAGCGGCCAGGTGCCGCAGGAAAGCAGGATGCCCCGTACTAAGGTGCCGGTCATGACCAGTAACTGGCCGGCGTGCTCGTATGAGGACTGGCGGGCGACCTGCGACACGCTGCACGCGCACACCCAGGTGCTCGGCAAGCTGGCGGTCCGGCTTGCACCGCCGGAGCCGCAGCTCCAGCACGCGGCGCTGCGGCTGACGGCGCGCGGGTGGGAGACCGCCCCGCTGCCCGCACCGGACGGCTCCGGGGCGCTGGTCGCCGCGCTCGACCTCCGGACGCATGAGGCCGTGGTCGAGCACAGCGGGGGCCAGGCGGCCCGGGTCGCGCTGACGCCCGACCGTCCCGTCGGGGATGTCACCCGTGAGGTGCTGGCCGCGGTGCGCCGGCTGGGCGGCCCGGTCGAGATCGACCCGGCGCCGCAGGAGGTCGCCTGGAGCGTGCCGCTGGATGAGGACCACGAGCACGCGACCTACGACCCGGGGCAGGTCCGCGACTACTTCGCCGCGGCCACCCAGGCGGCCCTGGTCCTGGCCGACTACCGCGCGCCCTACCGCGGCCGGTCCACGCCGGTCAACGCCTGGTGGGGCTCGTTCGACCTCGCGGTGAGCCTGTTCTCCGGCCGGCCCGCCGAGCCGCCGTCCGCGGACTTCATCATGCGCAACGCCATGGACGCCCAGGAGGTCGCGGTCGGCTGGTGGCCGGGGGACAGCCGCTACGGTAAGGCGGCGTTCTACGCCTACGCTCACCCGGCGCCGGAGGGTTTCGCCAGCCTGCCGGTGTCCCCGGCGGCTGCCCGCTGGGACGGCGCGCTGGGGGAGTACGTGCTGGACTGGGACGACGTCCGGGCCGCCGGGGATCCGCACGCGGCGGCAGTGGAGTTCACCCGTTCCGCGTTCCAGCAGGCGTGCCTGGCCTGCTCCTGGGATCCGTCGCTGGCCGCCACCGCCGCCGGGACACCGCCGCCCGTCACCTGACCCAGCCCCCGCTGGCCCGCCGCGTCCCGGCCCCGCTGGGTCGCGGTCCCAGCCTGGCTGGCGTCAGGCCGGCTCGCGGAGGGAGGCCAGGAAGGCGAGCTTGGCCAGGAAGTGCTGGGTACCGCCGCCATCGTGGCCGTTGAACGGGTAGACCTCGATCTGCTTCGGCCCGGCGTAGTGGTTGAACGCGGCGAAGACCGTTGACGCCGGGGTGATGTCGTCCACCAGCCCGACAGAGAACAGGGCGGGCGCCGTGGCCCGTTTCGCGTGATTGACCACGTCCAGGTAGGACAGGGTGGTGAACACCTGGTCCACCTCGCGCCGGTGCACGCTCAGGTACTCGATGAGTTCCAGGTAGGGACGGGCCTCGGTCACCTCCACGGCGCGCCGGAAGTGAGCCAGGAACGGGACCTCGGGCAGCGCCGCGGCCACGCCCTCGCCCGCCGCCCCGGCCAGATGAGCGGCCACGATAGCCAGGGCGCCGCCCTGGCTACCCCCTGTCGTCACAACGGACCGTCCGGCGCTGGCCGGATGGCGCCGGGCCGCGGCCACGGCCTGCGCGGCGTCGATGTACAGGCGGGTGTAGTAGTGCGTGCGCGGGTCGGCGACGCCCCGGGTCAGGAACCCCGGGGTACTGGGGGCGCCCGGGTCGCTGGGATCGGGGGTGTCGGCGGCCTGCCACCCGCCCCCCTGGCCCCGGGTGTCCATGATCAGGTGCGGGTGGCCGGCGCAGCTCCAGGCCAGCCAGTCGAACGGGTCGCCGCGGCCGCCGCCGTAGCCGATGTACTCGACCACGAACGCGCGGTCCGGCGGGCTGGCGTGCGGCAGCAGCAGCCAGCCCTTGACGGGGTCGCCGCCGTAGCCCGGGAACGTCACGTCGGCCACATCGGCGTGCCGGATCTGGGTCGGCACGCCGCTGAATACCGGCTCGGCGCCGTGGGCGGCCGCGGCGGCGAGCTCGCTGGCCCAGAACTCGTCGAAGTCCGGGGGCTCCTCCACCGCGGGCCGGTACTGGCGCAGCTCGGGCAGGGAAAGATCGCGGAGCATAGGTCCTCGCGTCGGTCAGTCAGCACGCATCAGCGTGATCTCCGGGGTGCAGCACCCGGCCGGAGCCCACCTCCCGGCGCTGGCCGGTGAGAGTGTATCCCAGCGTGATCCCTGTATCCGTGCTCGACCGGCCGACCCGGTGCCTGCTCGGCCGGCCGACCCGCAGCTCCACCTCACCCCGGGTGGCCGGCGGCGCCGGCCGCCGGCCGCCGGGCGGCTGGCTGCATAGTGCGAGCCCGGCTCCTTTCCACTGGACTGACACGATATGTGCCTCTTCTGCCACAGGCGTGACCTCGAGATTATCGCTGACCAGGCATTCTCTTATGTTTGCGCACGCTATTCTCACCCCCATGCAAGAGCTGACCCAATCCAGCGGACCCGGCATTCGGGCGCTCTGACCATGCGCATTCTCTTTGCCGCCAGCGAGCTGCATTTCCCGGACAACGTGGGCGGCTCGCGCATGGACACTCACGACCTGGCGCTCGTCTTCCAGGAGGACGGGCATGAGGTGGCCGTGCTGGCCACGGCCAGCGGCAGGAACCGCCTGCTGGGCTACCGGGTACTCGAGGCGCTGACCGGGAAGTGCCTGCTGAACCGCGCAGACGCCCGCAACGGCTATCAGACGATCAGATGCGGGTCCTGGCGGCTCCCGCGCTCCCTCGGCGACATCATGACCAGCCAGCCGCCGGACCTGGTGATCACCCAGGGACCGGGAGCCGGGACGCTCGCCCTGATCGCAGCCAGGCGGGGGGTGCCAGCGGTCATGCGGCTCACGGCCGCGGCAGAGGTGGACTGGCTGGCCAGCGCGGCCCGCGATGACCAGGAGGTCGCGGCGGCCTTGCGCAGTCCGCTGGTGAAGATGGTCGCAGTGTCACACTTCGTCGCCGCCCGGGCGGCGGATCTGCTCGGTTCCCGCCCGGTGGTCATCTACCCGCCGGTCCGGTTGCAGGCCTGCGTGGCGGCGGACCGGGAACCGGCCCACATCACCTTCGTGAACCCGATACCGGTGAAGGGACTGGAGATCGCCCTGCGGATGGCGGAACTGCTTCCCCGGCGCCGGTTCGTGTTCGCCGAGGCATGGAACATCTACGGCGCTAAGCGCGCCGCACTCGACCGGGCGGTGTCCGGTCTGCCGAACGTGACCCTCCGCCCGAGGTCGGTCGGGCTGGCGGGCGTGTACCGGACCACGTCCCTGCTGCTGGTGCCGAGCCAGCTCCCGGAGGGGTTTGCCCGGGTGGTCCTGGAAGCATGTGCCAATGGGATCCCGGTGCTGGCCAGCCGGGTGGGCGGCGTGCCCGAGGCGATGGGCAAGTCCGGGGTCCTGCTCGAGGCATCGGCCCCGCCAGAGCAGTGGGCCCAGGCGGCCGAGGCGGTTCTGGCTGACCGGGACCGCCTGGCCCAGCTGACGGCCGCGGCCCTGGCTAACGCGCAGCGAGCCGAGTTCACCTTGCCGTTGATCGCCGGTCAGCATCTCGACCTGGCCAGGATGCCTGCAGCCGCGGCCCAGGCCCGCTGATGGCGAGCTACCAGGGCTGATCTCGGTCCTGGAGGGCGGCGGCCAGCAGGTCCGCCACGTTCTGCCACAGGTGCTCCAGGTCGAAGTAGGCCCGGACGGTCTTGGCCGCCGCGGCGCCCAGCGATTCGCGCCGGTCGTCATCCGCCAGCAGGTCGCCGATCAGCCGGGCCATTTCCGCCGGGTCAGTGGCGGGCACCAGGACCCCGTCGGCGCCATCCGTCACGTACTCCCGCATGGCCGCGGAGTCGGTGGTCAGGGTGGCCCGGCCCATCGACATCGCCTCGAGTACCACGCTCTGCCCGCTTGGGTACGCGGGTGCCACCGTGGGCGTGACCACGAGATCCGCAGTATGCAGCAGGCTCCGGTATTCCTCGTGCGGGATGTTGGAGCGCAGTGTTACCGACGCTGGCAGGTCCAGGCCGGCGATGTTCCTGGGAAAGCAGACCAGGGTGAGCGGTACGCCCGCCAGTCGGGCCGCGGCTATCAGCGTGGCGTAGTCACGCCGGGAATCCCCGCCGACCGCGACCACCCCCCCGCCTCCGGCAGGCCCGTCCGCCGGAGACGGGCTGTAATAGTGCGTATCCACCCCGAAAGGAACCATGCTGACGCGTTCCGGCGGTATTCCCAGCGAGTCCTGTAAAATCGGCACCTGGTTCGCCGAGAAGACGGCCAGCCGCGAGACGGACCCGATCGAGCGGCGGATTGACCCGCGTTGTGCTGATGTCATGCGCCGGATTTCCTCGGCCAGCCAGCACGCGATCATCACGTGCGGTGTGCGGCCCGATATACGTGGCGAAATCGACTGCCACCGGGCAAATGCGAATCCGGAATCCTCGAAGATGGATAGAGCGATGTCGGCTGCCGCCAGCCGGGGAATGGAGCAGCACGAGACCAGCGATCCCTGCAGGCCAGGTTTATGGCGCCGGATCAGTCCTCCCGCCATTCGTGGCAGGCGGGTACGGGACAGGCCTTTCAGATGTGCGCTGGACCAGGTCAGCCTGAACCTCGCGGCGAGATGCTGCAAGCCATAGGGCAGTGCCCCGCCGGGGAGCGAGGCGGCCGAAGAATTGGACGACCAGTCGTCTAGATTAGATGAGGCCAGTAGAACCGCTGTCTGCAAAGTGGCATTCTCTGTGCTTTTCGACAAGGTTCCCTCCCTCGAAGCCAGAGGTGAGCGTAGCGCGGTCACAAAGCAATGTTCTGGCCAGGCAGGGAATTCGAGTTGAATCTGCGCTGAGTATGGCGGATTGCGATATCCTTTCGGCGCTCGGCGGCCTGATGATGGCGGCCGATAAGCCGGGTAATACGCACATAACGGGATATCCGGGAAGGATTAATGTTGCGGGCAGCCACGCGCGAGCTAGAAGCAGGCAGCGGTCCCGGATACCGGGACTGGGATGGCATGGTCGTGCTCTGCGCTACCCACAGTTATTCGGGCATCAAAATGCCGGACCGGCATCTGGCTGAGCCCCTGTCCCGGCTGGTGCCGGTCCTGTACGTGGACCCGCCGCAGTCAGTCCTCGGTCCCTTGCGTCATGATCTGACGGGCTATTCGCTCCGCAGTTCCCGGCTCTCCGTCCTGGGACCCGGCCTAGCCCGGCTTACGCCGGTGGTACAGCCGTGCCCATCCCGGCGAGCGCTCGCCCCGCTGACCTCAGCCCTGGCCCGCCGTTACGTGCGGAAGGCGGTGGCCCGGCTCGGCGGCCGGGCCCAGGCGGTTATCTCGGCGTGGCCGCAATATCCGGTCTTCGGCAGCTGTGGCGAAGATGTCCGGGTCTACTGGCCGCAAGACGATTTCGTCGGTGGCGCCAAGCTCCTCGGTCTTGACGCCCGGTATCTGGATATCCGGGAGCGCGGCGTGGCTGCGGCGGCCGATTTCGTGGCTGCGGTCAGCCCGGTCCTGGCCGAGACCTGGCGCAGCCGCGGCTCGCCCACGGTGCTGATCCCGAACGGCGCGGATCTGGCGTCCTACGCGCATATCGAGGCAGCGCCGCGCCCGCCGGACGTGCGGCTGCCCAGCCCGCTGGCCGGCTTCGTCGGGTACATCAATGCCCGCACCGACCTGCGCCTGATGGAAGCGATCGCTGAACGGGGCAGGTCGCTCCTGCTGGTGGGGCCCAAAGATCCAGCCTTCGAGCCGGAAAGGTTCAGCGCCCTGGTGCAGCGGCCCAACGTGTGCTGGGTCGGGCTCAAGCCATTCGAGGCTCTCCCGGGCTATCTGCGCCTGATCGATGTCGGGATCGTCCCCTACTGCGACAACCCTTTCAACCGGGGCAGCTTTCCCATGAAGACGCTCGAGTACCTGTCGGCCGGACGGGCGGTCGTGTCCACCGACCTGCCCTCGGTCCGCTGGCTCGCGACAGATCTCGTGACCGTGGCCAGCGGGCCAGGCGAATTCGCGGACGCCGTGGACCGGCTGCTCGGCGAGGTCAGGTCGCCCGCGGTCACCGAAAGCCGCCGGGCGTTCGCCTCCCAGCACAGCTGGGCCAGCCGGGCCGCGGATATGCACGCGGCCATCACGGCCTGCCGGGCTCGTCGCACTGCCCGGGCCGGGGCAGGAAACGGCTAGTGCATGCCATCTGACCGGGGCCGCCGCGGGCCCCGGGCTGGTCGCGGCCGGAATCGGCGGGGTCATCCGGGACATGCCCGCGGCCGCGGGCCGCTGGCCGGGCGGAGCCTGACCGGCCAGGCCGGATCGGCCGTCGGCTGGAGCTTCGCCAACAACGTGCTGACCAAGCTGTGCACGGTCGGAGTCGGGATCGTGCTCGCCCGCCTGCTGGGACCGCACTCGTTCGGTACCTACGCGGTCGCCTCGGTGGCCCTGAGCATCATGTCAACCTTCAATGACCTCGGGGTGAGCCTCGCCATCGTGCGCTGGCCCGGGAACCCCCGGGAGATAGCCCCGACGGTCACGACGGTCTCGGTGATCACCAGTGTGCTGCTGTACGCCGGCTGCTACGTCGGTGCACCGGGCTACGCAGCTGCGATGGGGGCGCCTTCGGCCACGGATGTGGTCAGGACGCTCTCCCTCATCATCCTGATCGACGGATTCGCCACCACCCCGATCGGCCTGCTGCAGCGCAATTTCCGCCAGGATCAGCGGACCATAGCTGACCAGGTGAACATCTGGCTGGGCACGTCTGTGACCCTGGGGCTGGCCCTGGCCGGCTTCGGGGCGATGAGCATTGCCCTCGGACGGCTGGTCGGCTGCCTGGCTTCGGTGATCTTGCTGGTGCACTTCTCGCCCGAGCCGCTCCGCTTCGGCTTCAACCGCCGCGAGGCCAGGGCACTGCTTCGGTTCGGCGTGCCGCTGGCCGGATCCGGCGCCATCGGGTTCGCCATCGCCAACGTGGACCAGCTCGTGGTCGGCCGAACTCTGGGCGTCACGGCCCTGGGGTACTTCGTGCTGGCCACCAACTTGTCGAACTGGCCGGCAGCGGCGTTCTCCCAGCCGATCGGCGCCGTGGCCCCGAGCGCGCTGGCCAGGCTCCAGCATGATCCGCCTGCGATGCGCTCCGGGTTCGAGACCATGGTGGCGCTGGTGAGCACGGTGACCCTGCCGGTGTGCCTGGTCGAGTCCGGCGCGGCGGCACCGCTCATCGCGGTCGTCTACGGCACTCGCTGGCTTCCCGCGGGCCACGCGCTGACCTGGCTGGCCCTGCTGGCGGGGCTGCAGATCTTCTTCACCCTCACCTTCGACTACTTCGTGGTGCTGGCCATGTCCCGGGTAGTCTTCACGCTCCAGGCGGTCTGGCTGCTCTTCCTGGTGCCAGGCCTGGTCCTCGGGGCCAGGATCCACGGAATCATGGGGGCGTCCGTGGCCGAACTGGCCGTGGCCGCAGCCATCCCGCTGCCCTGGTACCTGTTCGAGCTGCACAGGGCCGGAAGTAACGGCCGGACACTGGCCGTCCGGCTGGGCTTTCCGCTGGCCGGCGCGGGCGGGGCCGGGCTCGCCGCCGCGGGGATATCCGCGATGGTGCACAGCGCGCTGGCCGCGCTGTGCTGCAGCGCACTGGCGGGCCTGCTGGTCACCGGGCTGCTGCTGTTCCGGATGCGGCATGTCCTGGTCTCGCTGCGGCGGCGCTTTGCGCAGTCCGGGACCGGGAGCCAGGACAGCGGGCGGGAGCCGGACCAGGACAGCGGCCGGCGGGCGGACCAGGACAGCGGGCGGCAGCCGGATCAGGCCGGTCCGGTCCGGGCCGCCACGACCGTCCCTGCGGCTGAGGTGGCTCCGTGTTCCGAGGCCGCGCCGCTTTCCGGGGCCGCTGCTTTCTCCGAGGTGACTAAGCTCTCGCTCTCCGAGGTCGGTGCGCTGCCGCTGGAGCAAGGCGTCAGGGGAGACTCCCGGCCCCCAGAAACGTCCGGGGCTGCGGGCCTTCCCGTCTACCGGGCCACGGCGGAGTTCCTGCGCCGGGACCCGGCCGAGCCGGCCTGACGGTCGGCCCGCCCGCGAGGCCGCACCGGAGGCCTGGCCCGGGCGGATGGCCCAGTCCTGCCGGGGATTACACCGTCGGCTGGCCGCGGTCAGCTTCCGTCGCCCGACGTCGCCCGGCGTGCCGGCGCCGACCGCTGCGGGCAGGCCGCTGACGGCTGCGGGCCGATCTCCGGCGCAGCGCGAAAAAACGGGAGGTGAGCAGGATCCCGAGCAGGCCGAGTAGCCCGAGCCCGCCGTACACGCGCGTTCTTGAGCCCGGCTGGGGGACCGGGCCGCTGATCCCGACGAGGTAGGTCTGGATGCGGTTATAGGGCGTCACGCGCACGCTGGCCTGCAGCCTCAGCAGGCGTGATTTCATCGCCCGGTAGGCCAGCCAGAACGCGCGGTAGACGGCCGCCGGTGTGCCCGCGCTGGCCGTCAGCGTGGCACATTGCTCTTCATAATCGGGGTACTCGACGTTTGAGCGATTGCACGGGAAGGCGACGATCTGGACTTTCCCGGCTGAGGTACTGGCGTACCCGATCGTGGTCTGGGCCAGCATCACCTCGGTAGCGACGAGCGATGCGTCAATACTATTAGCTTTAGCCGGGGAATTCGTCATTGGATGCCGCAGGGACAACACCACGGTGGCCCCATCAGAATACGTGGGACCGGCAGTCTTCATGCCATATCCCACGCCCGCGGTAATGATCAGCACCGTGAGCCACGCCAGGATCCTGCAGCGCATCAGGACCGCAGTGACGGAAACACTCACTTTGCGCGTCCCATGGAATCCTTCCGAAGGTTATGCCTTGTGTGGCGGGTTATTACGACAGAATTGGGCAAAGGGGTGCGTCCGCACATTAAGAAAAGCCCTGGCAAGTCCCGTCTGATGTGCAAGTGTAACCATGGGACCCGGGCAGGCCTTATGCTTGGCGACTGACTTCTGGGGCGGCGCATTACCCGAGGCCCTAGCGCGACATACTTCACGGGCAGGGGACATGGGGCCAGCGAATGCGATTGCCATCTGGCGGGGGCGCTGGATACTGACAGGAGGACTTCTCTTGCTGGCGCTGGTCGGTGTCGGGGTAGCGATGGTTTTCTTGCCCCGGACATATCAGGCGACCGCATCCGTCATCCTGCTGGACTCTCGTCCGGCTCTGAGGCAACCGGCGGAAATCCATACCTGAATTTCAGTGCGTCGCTCACCCTGACCGCGGATGCGGTCAGCCGGCAGGTCATGGACCCGCAGACGGCGAGATTCTCTCGCTTCGCATGGCTTCCTCGGGCTCGTACACCGTGACGATGCCGACCTACTCCTCGTCCACGGTCGGCTCGGTGCTGCTCATCACGGTCACCAGTAGCGGGGCCGGGAGAGTCGAGCACACGCTGAACGGGGTCATCGGCGCGGTGCGCACCAGCCTGGCCAAGCTGCAGGCCGGCGTCCGCCCGGATAACCGGATCCAGTTGACCGTGCTGGCCCCGGCCGTGAGCCCATCGGTTGACACCACGCATACGGTGCGCTCGGTGGCCATCGTCGCCGGATTCGGCCTGCTGGTCGCCTTGGGCGTGCCCTGGATGCTCGACGCCCAGGTAAAACGGCATATGCCGCTGGCCGCCGGGGCGGCTACCCGGCCGACGAGGACGACTGGGGATACCCGGCGGATGACACCCGGAATGACATCGCGGCCGAGCCCGGCGTGAGAGCCTGGGCCCGCGGAACTACTGCCCCGGGTACGCCCGCAGTCGTAGCCGGGGAGCTCGCTGGCCCGCGGGCGAATCCTGTGATCGCAGGCCCGGATCAGACCTGGGACTGATAGCGCCGGAGTCGGCCCGGGCCAGCCGCCAGGCCGCTGCGATACAGCCCAGCAGCAGGAAGGTCATGCCGGAGAAGGTCGCGAAGCCGAACGCGTCGAAGGTGGAGAACGACAGGGCCACGGTCACGACCGAGACAGCCAGGCACTGCAGGAGGTCACGGGTCTGCTCGTCAGCGCAGAGCCGGCGGGCGCTCCGGGCCAGGTACCAGCCGAGGCCGAACAGCGTGAGGACGGCGAGCAGGCCCAACACGCCGGTCTCGATCAGCGAGGTCAGGTACTGGTCGTCGACGAAGAAGTACGTCTGCGGCAGGAACGTCCCGAACCCCTGTCCGAGCCAGGGATGCGCGGCGATGAACGGCGTGGCCGAGGAGTACGCGTCCAGCCGGGATATGCTGCTGGATTCCGCGCCCGTCTTGGCGAACAGCTGATAGAGGAGGGGGAACAGGCTGGGCGGCCGTACCCAGAGCGCGGCCGCGGCCCCCCCGAGGGCCGGGAGGGCGAGCCGGCGCTCGCGCTTCGGCCAGGTCGGCACCAGCAGCGAGGATGATGACGACCAGTCCCAGTACCGCGGACCGCGAGACGGTGAGGGGCAGCGCCGCGCCGATCAGGGCCACCTGCAGCCAGCGGCGGAACCGGCGGCCCGGGCGCGCGTACCGGGCCTGGTGCAGCGCCAGTGGCAGGCGTGAGCGCTAGCACGGCGGCGAATTCCAGCGGCTGCGCGGTGGTCGCGGAGGGCCGGTTCAGGCCGTCCCTGCTCAGCAGGTCCTCGAACGCGACCTGCCTGGACAGGCCTGGGATCACGACGTAGTTGGCCAGGTTGAATCCGGTGAGCGAATTGCGCGATCCCCACGCGCGGCGATGACGGAAACGCAGGTAACAAGCCGCCGTAGCAGTATCCGGAGCTGATCCCATCTCTCGATGCCGTCCGCGGCCAGGAGCAGCACCGCCATCCAGCCCGCCAGGCAGATCATGTCCCGGTCGGCTCCGTTCTGGGCGGTGCTGTCCAGGCGTGCCGATTAGCCGACACGTAAGCGGCGATCAACGAAGGCGAAGAAGGCGGCGGCGAGCCGGGCCGGCTGCCGTCCGCGGTAAAGGGCGAATCGCGGGATGCACCCAGAGCAGCGCATACCAGCCCAGCAGCACGAAGGCGAACAAGCGTGGCCGGGACTGCCTGCTCCGCCCAGCGGCGCCGAGAACCAGGGCGGAGGGATAAAAGTCAGCAAGACCACGTAAACGGTCAGGAGAGGGACGGTCCTGGTTGCCAGTCCTGGTCGTGCCCATGCCGGCGGAATGGATCACGTCCAGTACGGGAGTATTTGCCCGCCGGTCTTGTCATGCGCCTAGCCTACCGGCAAGGGAAATCATGTGTCCTGTGCGCAGATCTCCCGGGAACCATTCCCCTATAGCGGGCGGGCTCTACCGGGGTATGAGATGGTCGCCGCAGTTGATCTCCGGCGGGCGCCGGGAGGGCACGAGCAGTGCACCACCGCATACCAGGAACGGCGCTGGCCCCGAAGCAGCCAGGAGAGCTCGCAGACGATGGTCGCCCAGAAGTAGCTCCAGGATGCGAGACGCCCGTGCCGGCGCCGGTAAAGGCGGACCCGGTTGACGCTCTGCATGGCGTGGGTCCTCTGGTCGCGCCCGGACTGGCCGCCGATGTGGGTTACTACTGAACGGGGTTCATAGCGGGTGATAAACCCAGCATCCCGGGCCCGCAGGCAGAAATCAGTCTCCTCCGAGTAAAGAAAAAACGATTCCTCCCATCCGTCGAGTGTGTCGTAACACTTCCGGGACGTGAGCATGGCGGCGCCGAGGGCCCAGTTCGACGACCCTCGGTTTCCTGTAGTCCTCGGGGTTACCGAGGTGCTCGGAAAAGACGGCCAGTCCCGTCCGGTTAAGCCCGAGTGCCGCGCAGGGGGGTGGGCTCGCGGCGCAGGCGAGGGGTCCACGGCCCCCGAGGGGGAGCGGACCTGCGGCACGACGACCCCCGTGTCGGGGAGTCCTTGAGTGCTGCGACGAGTGGCCGCACTGACTTCTCATGCAGCCGCACATCAGGATTCAGGATGAGTATGGCCTCGGCTGACGTGCCGGCACGGACCCCGCGGTTGATTCCCCCGGCATAGCCGTTATTTACGGAATACACGACATGGCATTCGCTCCGTGCAGCAAGGATCTCCAGCGTTCCGTCCGTCGACCCGTTGTCCACGACGACAATTTCGTAGGAAATCCCATCTGCCGCGGCCGGGATGGAGTCAAGCAGGCCGCTAATGACGCAAGCACTGTTATATGTGACGATTACGATAACTACATCAGGCATCATGCGTGCAGCATAGGAGGTGGTCATATTTTATGTCCCACTAACCTGGCGGCCGGCAGATGGATAGAGTGACGGGGTGCTGAAGCTGCTCCTCGTAGCGCCCACTTGTGATGGCCAGGATGTGGGAGAGGCCCTATCGGGATATCGGTGGGTACGGCAACTCGCCGCGCGATATGACATTACGGTCCTCACGTACCATAAGCGGGGTCGGACACCGCTATCGCGACAATTCCCGGACGTGCGCATCATCGAATGGGAGGAGCCGCCCGGACTGGGGCGCGCGGAACGGCTGAACAGCATGCTCAAGCCTGCATATATACCATTTTACGTGCGGGCCCGTCGTTGGACCCGGGCTGCGCTATCCCGCGGCGAGCGGTTCGATGTCGCCCACCAGCCGGTCCCGCTCGCAATGAGGTACCCGTCCCCGGTGGCCGGGCTGGGCATTCCCTTCGTTGTGGGACCGGTCGGAGGGAGCCTGGCGTCTCCGCAGGGGTTCGCCTGCGAGGAGGGCACCAACCCGTGGTACGTCGGGTTGCGCGACCTGGACGGGCTGCGCCTGCGCCGTGATCCGTGGCTGCGCCGTACGTACCAGCAAGCGGGCTGCGTGCTGGGTATTGCGCCCTATGTGGGCGAACACCTGGCTGGTCTCCATGTCCGCAAGTTCGAGGTCATGACCGACAGCGGCCTGGAGGCGCTGCCCGGGCCGGTTGACCGGACCGGGCGCCGCGGGCAGGTCCGGCTGCTCTATGTGGGCCGGCTCGTGCGGACTAAAGGGGTCCGCGATGCCATCCGTGCCGTCGGGCTGATCTCTCGGCCTTCCGGTGCTGCTCGATGTCGTGGGCGACGGATTCGACCGGGGCACATGCGAGGCCCTGGTCGGTGAGCTTGGCCTCAGCCAGCATGTGACGCTTCCATGGCTGGCTGCCCCGGCCGCGGATCGAGGAGTTCTACGGATCAGCGGATGTGTTCGTCTTCCCGAGCTACCGGGAGCCGGGCGGGAACGTGATCTTCGAGGCGATGGGGCACGGCCTGCCACTGGTAGTGAGTGATCGAGGCGGCCCCGGGGCGGCAGTGGATGAAACCTGCGGGGTCCGGGTACATCCGGAGACGCCGGATCAGTACGCGCGAGACCTGGCCGCGGCCCTGGCCAGGCTGGTGCAAGAGCCAAGCCTGCGGCTCGAGCTCGGCGAAGGGGCCCGGCGGCGGGTGTGCAAGATCGGTCTCTGGGACGCGAAAACGCAGCGGGTGGGATCCATCTATGAGGAGGCCATGAGCACGGAGCAGGCTTGGTGAGTTCCGGGCGCCGGTAATGCCTGGCCCGCGCCAACCCCTGAACCTTGGCGGCGGGCGTGATGGTCCATCATGGTGGGGGAATCGGGCGGTCTGGAGCGTCCCATACGTTCCCCGACCACACGTCGCCGTAGGCGTGGGAGTTGAAGTATGCCACCGGCCCCCACCGCCCGCCCAGCCGGAAGAACTGTGTGCTTATCCGGTTCCCGGTAATTACGATATGCGACGGGTGGCCTTTGGCGCCTTCCCCGCCGTAGATGGTATAGCCACCGCCGGCCAGCAGATTGTCGCTGACGGTCACGTTAGCCACCACTCCGAAGTCCTGGAAAAGGCCGATGGCGTCGGTCTGCCCGTAGGAATTGAGGATGGTATTGTGCTGGATCAGGAGGGGATGGGTGTCCCCGTTCGTGGTCAGCCCATTGACATGATCAGTGAAAGCCAGCCCTAGATGGTGGATGTAGTTGCCTTGAATGAGCCCCTGGTAGATCTGAACTCCCGTGCTCGCCTCGGAAGATGTTGTTGTTCAGGATCCTGCTGCCGACCGCGTCGCCGTATACGTCTTTGACCCCATCCATCAGCCGGCCGCTGCCAGTGTTGGGCCTGATATTGTTGAGTGCTCGATCGTGACATCATCAGCGTTCTCGATTCCGATTCCCACAGCATTCTGCCCGGTGGCGACGACCTTCACGTCCTTGATGGTCACGTGGGAGGCTGTGACATTTACGATCCACGGAATGTAGAGGCCGCTGAGCACCGCCCCGGGCCGGTTCACCTCCACGAATCCGAGCCGGTGGTCGTAGTACCAGCCCGGACCGCTCGAAACCTGCCGGGGAACCTCCTTGAGCTTCATCCCGGCTGGCACTCCCGTATTCGTGCCGTCCGGGAATCCGCACTTGTGCGGGAGTCCCGGCGCAATCCTTGAAGTGGCCCCGCGTCCGTGCAGACGGTGACGACGTGGGGAATGCCGCGCCATGAACAATGCGGGAGTGAAGGAGAAGCGCCAAGGAGGCGGTGGCGGCCAGGGCTATCACTCCCAGCACTAGGGCTGCCGTGGAAAGTTTCAGCATGACCTCTCATGCATCGTGAGCGCCGGTGACTGACGGTCGGTACAACAGACTGTACTGCTATGGATACTCTGAGTTATTAACAACGAGTGAAGACGCTACGTTAATCGGCAGAGGACCACCCGCCAGGCTGGCGGGTGGCGGGTGTCACTGGGTGGTTACGGTTCCGGGATGGTCTGCGTGGTGCCGGCCCAGGTGTTGTTGGTCCAGGTGTTGCCAGGTCCCTGGTCGTCGAAGTAGGCGACGGGGCCCCACTGGCCGCCGTTGGGGAAGTACACCTTGCTGAAGACGTTGTTGGTGATCTTGATGTTGGAGGACTGGCCCTGGCTGCCGTCGCCGCCGTACAGGGTGTAGCCGCCGCCGGCCAGGTAGTTGTCGTTGACGGTCACGTTCGCCACCACCCCGAAGTCCTGGAATAGCCCAATGGCATCGGTCTGGTTGAACTTGTTGAGGATGGTGTTGTTCTGGATGAGCAGGGGCCGGGTGTCGCCGTTGGTGGTGATGCCGTTGATGTGGTCACCGGCGATCATGGCCGAGGTTGTGGATGAAGTTGCCCTCGATGGTGCCCTGGTACATCTGGATGGCGGTGTCCGTCTTGGAGATGTTGTTGTTCAGGACCCGTGTCCCGGTGGAGTCGGTGTAGACATCCTTGATGCCCTCGCCCATCCGGCCCGTAGTGGTGTTGAATCCCTGGATGTTGCAGTTCTCGATGGTGACGTTGGCGGTGTTGTCGAGTGTGACTCCGTAGGAGTCACCGCTGCTGCTGTCGCCGCCGGCGGTAATCGAGTCGTCGTTGAGGGTGACGTTGTTAGCAGCGACATCGACGGTGCCGGGGATCTTCAGCCCGGTGAGGTTCGCGCCGTTGCCGGTGACCTGGAGATAGCCATCGGTCTTGTTCCAGGTCCAGCCGGGGCCGCTGGAGACCTGGCCGGGAACGCTCTTGAGCGTGGTGCTGGCCGGGACGCCGCTATTGGACGCGCTGGGGAAGCTGGCCGCCGTGGCGCCGGCGGGAGCGGCGGCGAGGATGCTGGCCAGGACGGTGCCGCCGACCAGGCTGCCGGCCGAGACGGTAGCCACGATGGCGCGGGCGCGGCTTAGCCCGCCGCGACGCCGGGAAGTGTTGTGGGTCTGGCTGCTGGTGTGGGTACCGGTAGTGCGCATCATGGTCTCCTGGAAGGAATTATTTGTTTTCCTGGAAACCACGATGCTTTATATTTGATAATGTACGTAGAGGCGGCATGCCTATCATTGCGGGTAATACTCCTGGTCTTTTATGCCTATCAGGAAGAGGTATTCCGGTGACCGGATGGCCTCCGGCCGGGGGCCGGAAGTCCCGGGCCTTTCGGGCCGGCTACCCGGAGTGAACGTCCAGCAGGTCCGGCAGGTCCGCGCCGGTGGCCACGGCGCGAAGGGCAGCTGCGTGCCGCGCCATCCAGGTCTCCGTGCTGAAGCGGGCCGCCGATTCCGCGGCCAGGCCCTCGCGGTTATGCAGGTAGCGCTGACGGTGCTGGACCAGTTGCCGCATGGCCGTCACGAGTTCATCCCGGTTGGCCTGCCTGCGGTAGCGCGCCGTCCTCATCGACTCCCAGTCCACCTTCAGGGCGTCACCCAGTGGGTTGCCCACCAGGTAGCCATGCGCTGGATCGCTGCCCATCTGCTCACGTGCCGCGCCGACATCGCTGATGACCACGGGCAGGCCAGCGAACAATGCCTCCATCGACACTATCGGCCCGCCTTCGAAGAATGAATTGAGCACGAACCCGTCTGCTGCGGCGAGCAGTGAGGCCGGATCCGCCAGATGGCTCCGCAGATGTATCCGGTCGCCGCAGGGCAGGCTCTCGCGCAGCCGCAGCACGTGGCGGCTGTAACGGGAATCCACGACCTTGCCTGCCACCACCAGGTGGGCCTCCGGGTGATACTGCGCCAGATCGCCGAAGGCGGTGAGCAGCCCGTAGGTGTTCTTCTGCAGGCAGTGCCGGGCAAGGGACACGAAAAGGTACTCCCCGCGCAGCCCCAGCCGCTCCCGCGCCGCGGCGCGGTCTCCGATGCGGCGGCGCTCCGCATCGACCGCGTTCGGGATGGTGACGATCCGGGAGGCGGGGAACCCGGGGTTGCCGGCCAGATACTGCAACCGAATAAGTTCGCAGACGGAAACGATGGCGGACATCTTCGCCGCCCGGGCCGCCTCGGCCCGCCAATCCGCCCCGAACAGGTCGTGCATGCCGTGCAGGGTCTCCGTGTAGGGAACACCCAGGCGGCTGGCTGCATCCAGCACGCATCCGGGCAGCGGGCCGTGCGCGCTGATCACGTCGGGACGCCAGCGCGCGATCCAGTCCGGCGCGCCCGCCTGGCCAGTTTCATAGACCTCGACCCCGGACCGCAGGAGCACCCCCCCGAGGTAGCCACTGGGCCGCCCGTCGCCGGATGGGCGGGCCCGCACATCCAGGACCGCGGTCGATATCCCGGATTCCGGCAGCCGCCTGGCCAGGGTGACCACCACTTCCTGGAGGCCGCCCACGTGCAGTTCGCTGGTGATGATCAGGCACCGTACGGCCGGCGTACCGTCCCCGGCCGGGAACGGCCGTCCTGGCCGGGCGGGGCGGGGGGGCTGGAGCCCGGGCTCGGCGCCCCCGGCGGGCTCAGGTGCAGACGGCGGTCCGGCGGGGGACGGGTGGCCCGTGAGGGAGAAGCCGTCGCCGGCGGCCAGCAACGGTGCCGACCAGTCCGCTATGTGCGGGGACGGCCGGAGCTGGTCGTACCAGCGGGGCACCCAGCGCAGGTGCCCGCGCAACCCCGCGGCTGCCCGGTGCTGCAGGAGGTGGAGGGGCGCAGTGATCCGGGACGGCCGCCCAGACGTTTGCGACCTGGGCCGTGCGTGCGGGTCAGCCTGGTGGCCTGGCACATTGTCCTCCGAGAATTGACGGAACGCCCCGGCGGCCAGATCCCTAATGTCTAGAAGTTATTAATGCGGGGGTGGGCGCCGGCGGTTATGGTAGCCAATTCGGCGGCAGCCACGTGCCAGAATTTACCCAAGCAGCATCGGCTGCTCTCCCGGACCCTGGGCAGCAGCCCGCGCTAATCAGCGCATGATCGGCTAAATAAGGAAATAACCCGACAATGCCGGGCGAATGATTCTTGGCTGCAGGGACGCCGTGGCCGCTGCCCTTAATTCACCCTGATCCGTGCCCAGCCGGGCAACAAACGCGGCGGCCTGCGTGCGCCGGTGCATGCCCAGCTTGGTGAGAAGAGATGACACGTAATTCTTCACGGTCTTTTCGGCCAGAAACATCCGCTCCGCGATCTGGCGGTTGGTGAGCCCTTCCCCGATGAGCTCCAGTACCTTCTTCTCCTGATCGGACAGGGCGGACAGCGGGTCAGCGGCGGGCTGCTCGCGAAGCCTCGCGATCACCCGCTGGGCCGTCGCCGCGTCCAGCATGGACCCGCCTGCGGCCACCGTGCGGACTGCGGTGACCAGATCAGAGCCAGCTGTCTGCTTCAGCACATAACCCGCCGCGCCCGCCATGATCGCGCCGAAGAGAGCCTGGTCGTCCCCATATGAGGTGAGCATCAGGCAGGCGGTCCCGGGGAGGGAGGAATGGATCTCCCGGCACACCGACACCCCATCGCCGTCGGGCAGCCGGACGTCGAGCACCGCCACCCTCGGGCGCAGGGCAGGCACCCGGGCCAGCGCCGAGGCCACTGTCCCGGCCTCGCCGACCACACTGATGTCCGGCTCCTCGGCCAGGAGGTCGCGCAAGCCCCGCCGGACCACCTCGTGGTCGTCCAGGAGGAAGACCGTGATCTGTGCAGGACCCGTGCCGTTGCCCGGCTCCGTGCCGTCTTCCTGCCTTGTGCCGTCCTCCCGCGGGTGGGTGTCGTTCATCCTGCGGCTCCCTTCGGGCGCCCCCGCTGATGGGCCAGAGCCACGGTGCGGAGCATCCCAGGGGTACCAGGCTCACGGTGACCGATCGATTACAAATTGCTAAGTCAATGCTACTCTTAGTAGTCAATACTCAGCTGCGCAGCCTGACCGGGCGGCCTGGCACGAACCCAGTGGCGGGATGGCAAGATGACCAAGCGAGTCCTGGTCGTCAACGACGTGGCCGAGATACGGAACCTGATCCGGCGGGTGCTCGGTGCCGACGACTACCGGGTCGATGTCGCCAGCACACTCGCGGAAGCACGCGCCATGGGTCCGGCGGGCTACGACGTGGTGGTGGTGGATTCGCATCTGGGGACCGACAGCGGTATCGACCTGATCGACGAGCTACGGTCGGCAGACCCGGCGGCGGCCTGCCGCTGCCTGGTGATCACCGGGGATCCGGCCGACGCCAGTTCCGGTCTCGCCTACCTGACCAAGCCTTTCCGGGCCCCGGACCTGCTCGACGCGGTCCGCGCTCTGTCCCGTCCTGCTGCCTCCGCGCCCGGGCCCGGGCCGCCCGGGTCTGGGTCACCCGGGTATGCGTCGTCCGGGCCGGGGCGGCGGGGGCTGGAACCCGGGGCTGGCCCGGAACCGGCAGCACCCCGGGAAACCCCGCCGCGGGCCAGCCCGCCGGCCACGCCGGACCAGATCAGGCACCTGCTGGCCGTCACCCGCCGGCTGCGCATCCGGGAACGCCGCGAGCTGGTCGGTTTCATCCATGATGGGCCGATTCAGGAACTCACCGCCGGCACCCTGGAAGCGCAGATGATGCGCAGGTCGGCACCCGACGGGCCGGTGTCCCGGGTTGACGCCGTCTTGCGGCAGATCGAGGCGGCGTCGGGAGCACTGCGCTGGCTGGTGGATGGCGAATGGCCGTTCATGCAGCCGGAGGTCCGGCTGGCCAGTGCCCTGCGCCAGCGCTCCGCGTGGCTGCTCGCTGAGCCGCTGACCGTGGATATCGACCCGGGCTGTGCGGGCATGGCGGCCGGCGACGTGCCCGCCGTGGTGGATGTGGCCGAGCTGATGCTGCTGGCGGCAGAGCCGGAGTACTGCCCGGTGCGGGGCCAGCTTGCCGTGCGGGGAAAGCCTCAGCTGATCGAGCTGACGCTGACCATGGCCGGGTCCGGGGACCAGGCGCTGGGGGACCCCGGTGCTGCCCGGGCGGCGCTGCATGATCTCGCAGAGGCCCTGGTCGCTGAGGCGCACACGGAGTTCGGGGCTGACTGCTGGCGGGTCAGCATCGCCCTGCGGGACTGGGGAGGATAACCCGGGAGGCAGCGGTACGGGGAGGGACCGTGACAGAGATCCCGGGGGAGCCTTCCCGGTCATCTGGATCATGGCCGCCTGGCCTGACCCACCGTCCATACTGCTGTGTTGTGATGAGCGTCATCGTTCCCGCGCACAACGAGAGCCGCGTTATCGGGCGCCTGCTGAGCGAGCTTCTGCCCGCAGCACAGCGGGGTGATCTGGACATCATCGTCGTCGCCAACGGATGCCTGGATGACACGGCCGATATTGCCGCAGCATTTGAGCCCGCTATCCGCGTTCTGTCTATTCCTGTCGCCTCCAAGCGTGCGGCTCTCGCCGCCGGGGATCAGGCCGCCCGGGGTTTCCCGCGCGTCTATCTCGACGCCGATGTCGAAGTGCGGGCCAGTGACCTGCGGGGGCTCGAGATGGCGTTGCGCGAACCAGGAGTCCTCGCCGCGGCACCGCACCGGGTCCTCGATCTGGCCGGCCGGCCGTGGACGGTCCGCTGGTACTACGACGTCTGGGCCCGGCTCCCGGAAGTCCGGGCCGGCCTGTTCGGCCGCGGCGTGATCGCGCTGAGCCGGCTGGGGCATGAACGTTTCACCGGCCTCCCCCCGGTCCTCGCGGACGACCTGGCCCTGTCCCTGCTCTTCGCACCGCCGGAACGGTCCATCGTGACCGGGACGCAGGTGGTGGTGCACACCCCCCGCACCCTGGCTGACCTGCTGCGCCGCCGGGTACGTGCCGCGGAGGGGGTAGCTCAGATCGAGCAGGTTCCGCAGGCTCCCCCGTCATCCGCGCGCACCCGGGTGCCCGATCTGCTGGCGATCTGCCTGGCCGGGCCGCTCGGGCCCGCGCGGGTAGCGCTCTTCCTGGCGGTGGCGGTCTGTGCGCGGCTGGGGTCGCGGCGGGCCGTGGCCCAGGGTGATTACTCCACCTGGCGCCGGGACGAGAGCAGCCGGGACGAGAGCAGCCGGGCCGGCGTCCCGGCCCATGACAGAGCCAGCACGCATCTAGATGATTAAATGTGACCAAATGCGCTGCTGCCATTCGGATATCGCCAAAGCCATCTCCATGATCTAATGTCTAGATGATTACCCTGAAATTAGATGGCTAGACGGCCGTAGTTATAGATCAAGCGCTGGTCAGGCCGCTTCCGGAGTCGGCGCGGCGCTTCCCTGTTATGCAAGTCTTCGGGTATAGATAGCATCCTCGCCGCACTCAAAAGCTATTCTTGTCGCTGCCTGGGATAGCAAACTGCGGCACGGGCCGGGACTTAAAGGGTTATTCCGCTTGCCGCGGGGGTCCGGGCACGAGCGTGGCCAATCCAGTTAAGGACGTGACGGCGCGGTCAGGTGTGCGAGGTGGACGGGCCATTTCGCCGGGCGGGCATCCGCCAGTGGCCGACGGCGCGCATGGTGGGGAGTGGGCTGAGGGTGCATGACGGGGCGGGGCGGTGCGGGCGTGAGCGGTGAGCTTGTCTCCGCCGGGAAACGCACCACGAACATGGTTCACGGGGATCCGGTGGCTCACCCCGACCTGCCGGTTCACGGGGATCGGGTGCTGAGCGCGGAGCCGGTGGCCCGGGCCGATCGGGGGGGCTGGGGTCCCGGATCAGCAGGTCCGGGATCGGCGGCCTGGATGAGACCGTACCTGCGGCGGCTCGCCATCGCGGACTGCGCCTGCGCTCTGCTGGCCGGCGTGCTGGCGGTCCAGGTCCGGTTCGTCAGCCAGGGCTATCTCCCCGTGGCCTACCTGGTCTTCACCGCAGTGCTCCCCATCTTGTGGTGGGTCTGCCTGATGCTCGCGGGCAGTTACGACCCGCGCTTCATCGGCCTGGGATCCGATGAGTTCCGCAAGGTGCTGAACGCGGCGATGTGCCTGGCCGCGGGGGTGGCCATCGCGTCGTACACCGCGCGGCTGAATCTGGCCCGCGGTTACCTGGCCCTGGCGCTGCCGTCCGTTACCGGGCTGGACCTGGTGGCCCGGTACCTGCTCCGCAAGCGGCTGCACCGCAGCCGCAGCCGGGGGGCCTGCACCCGGCGGGTGATCGCCGCCGGCCACGCGGCGGCCGTGGCGGATCTGGTGACCACGCTGCACCGGGACCGCTATCACGGCCTGTCGGTCGTGGCCGCGTGCGTGGCGGACGCGTCTGTGGGCGCCGAAGTCGCGGAGGTCCCGGTGGCGGGCGAGCTCAGTCACGTGCCCCTGGCCGTGCGCCGGTTCGGCGCCGATACGGTGGCGGTGCTCAGCTGCCCGGAAATGGACGGGGCGCGGCTTCGCGAGCTGGCCTGGGAACTGGAGAAGACGGGCACGGACTTGTGCGTCGCGCCAGCCCTGCTGGACGTGGCCGGCCCGCGCACGACCATCCGCCCGGTCGCCGGGCTTCCGCTGCTGCACGTGGACCACGCCGAGCTGACGGGCGGCAAGCAGATCCTCAAGGGCGTGGTCGACAAGGTGTCTGCGGGGCTGGCGCTCATCATGCTGGCGCCCGTGTTCGCGGCTATCGCCGTCGCCATCCGCGTCACCGAGGGCGGTCCCGTGCTGTTCCGCCAGACCAGGGTCGGCCGGGACGGCCGCTGTTTCACCCTCTACAAGTTCCGGACCATGGTGGTCGATGCGGAGCAGCGGAAGGCGCTGCTCGTGGTGAGCAACGAGGTCGACGGGGCGCTGTTCAAGATCCGCCGTGATCCGCGCATCACGCGGGTCGGCGGATGGCTGCGCCGATGGTCGCTCGACGAGCTCCCGCAGCTGATCAACGTGCTGCGGGGGGACATGTCGCTGGTCGGGCCCAGGCCCTCGCTGCCTGACGAGACCGCGCGGTACGGCGACCTGGTCCGGCGCCGGCTGGCGGTCAAGCCTGGCCTCACCGGCTTGTGGCAGGTCAGTGGCCGGTCCGACCTGTCCTGGGACGAAGCGGTCCGGCTCGACCTGCGCTACGTGGAGAACTGGTCCCTGGCCCTGGACCTGCAGATCCTGTGGAAGACCGGAGCGGCGGTTCTCAACGGATCGGGCGCCTACTAGCCGCCACGGGCACCCGCCGGCGCCCAGGGGCTCTACAGCCCGGTGGCCCCGTCAGCCCGTCAGCCCGTCAGCCCGGGGGCCCCGTCAGCCCGGGGCCCCCGGAAGCCCGTACGCCCGGGGGCCTGCCGGCCGCCGGGAGCCCCTCAGCCGGCCTGCCCGGCGGGCGCCCGCTCGCGGCGCGGCTGCGCAGACGCGCGCTCCATCATCGTTTCGATGGGGGCCCCGGGGCGCATCGCGCTCATCGCGAACTCGATCGGCCGGTTGGCCCCGTCATAGGTCGTCCTGGTGATCCGCAGCAGCGGGCTGCCCGGCTCGAGGTCCAGCAGCGCGGCTTCGGGCTCGCAGGCCGCGATAGCGGTGAACAGCTGCCTGGCCCGCATGATACGGACGCCGTAGCGGCCTTCGATGGTGGCGTACAGAGAGCCCTTCACCAGGGGTTCCGCATCCAGGCCAGCGAACTGCGCGCAGGGCAGCCAGGAATACTGCACCACGATGGGGTGGTCGTCCACCAGCCGGACCCGCTGGATGGTGACCGCGGCAGCGTACGCCGCGAGCTGCAGCGCTTCCCGGGCCTGACCAGGAGGCTGTTCCACGGAGGTCTTGATCAGCCTGGTCTCGACGTCACGGCCCTGGCTGCGCATCTCCTCGGTGAAGCTCAGCAGCGCGCCCACCCGCCGGGTGGGCAGCCGCTCGGCCGCGAAGGTCCCCAGGCCCTGGCGCCGGACGACGACACCTTCACCCGCCAGCGCCCCGATGGCCTGGCGCACCGTCATCCGGGCCACCCCGTACCGTGCGGCGAGTTCGGTCTCGGACGGGAGCCGCTCGCCGGCTGCCCACTCCCCGACGGCGATTCTCATCCTCAAGTCGTCCCGGATGCTCACGTGGACAGGCTTGCTCATGGGTTTCCCTGTGATCGAGGACGTGACGTCATCACGGGCCGGACCGCTAGGCGCAGCGCCCTCCGTCCCGGCAGCGAGCCCGGTAAACGTGACAATCCACCAGTCACATTCGACCCCTTGTCCATAGCCATCCACTCGGCCGAATCCGGGAGAACTTACCGATAATGTTTCACGGCAGGAAAACGAACTGTGAATATGCTCCGCGGGCTCAGACTATAAGCAGCGGGACGGCCCGCAAAGCTGTTCTGGCCATGTCGCCATGCAGACCGCACTGCCGGGTCACAACTTTGTCATGGCCTCGTCAGGATCACGTCATCCCCCGAGGTTGAGATGTTGTCCAGGTGGTCGCCATCAGCGCGCGCCAGCGCTGATAACGCCGGTTCGCGACCGTGGCATATTCGCCGGAATCGCGCCGTACGCTCATCCCCCAGGCATTGGCACGCAATTGCGTGGCGCGAAGAGGTGGCGGACGGGGTGCCCGAATCTCCTCGCTGACCTTATGTTCCCCTGTCAGCGCGGGGCAGGTGCGCCCGCCGCCGCCGGCAGGTCGCGTAACCCGGCGGCCAGGGCCGCGCCGACGGTGCCGCCCTGCCGCCCCCGGCGCACGCTCATCCGCCAACGCCCCTGCCGGGGCCCGGATCTCGTCCCGGGCCGCGGCCAGCCGCAGATAACTGGCGAAAGTCCCGTGGCACCGGGCGGATGGTCTCTACGCCCGCCCGGTTTCGCCGACGGACAGTAGAGAGGGAGGCGAACCGGCATGAGACGAGCTGTTCCGGAGCCGCACCTGCCGCGCGCGCTGTGGCTGCGCGGGTTGTGGCCGGACCGCAACCCGCTGCGGCGCGCCTCAGACCGCCTCGCTGCGGCCATCGTGGGAATGACCTTGCTTGCCTTCCTGGTGGGCGCCCCGATCGCCGCGCTGGCCGCTGGCCGGTGGGCCGGGGGCGCGGCGCTCCATGTCGCCAGGTCGCAGCACGCGAGCTGGCGCCAGGTCCCGGCGGTCCTGCTCGCCAACGCCCCGGCGTCAGTTGATGTCGGCTACGGCGGCGTGTCCCTTCCCGGGGTCCGCGCCCGGTGGACCGCGCCGGATGGGACGGTGCGCCGCGGCTACGTGGAGGCTGCCAGCGGTGCCCGGGCGGGCAGCACCGTGCTGATCTGGGTCAACCGGGCCGGCCAGCTGACCGGTCCTCCGCTCCGCCACGATCAGGTGACCGGCCAGGAGATGGTGGGCATGGTCATAGCCCCGTTCGCGCTGGGCGGTCTCCTGCTCTGCGCTGCCGCGCTGGGCCTGCAGGCCGTGGACCGGCGCCGGCTCAATGCCTGGGACGCCGAGTGGCGGGGAGTCGGACCCCGGTGGAGCAGCCTGCGCTAGGCCGGGCCGTGATCGGGCCGCAGGACTCAGGCCGGGACCGGGACGCCGCTCATCGCGACGCTGACCACCACCACCGGGCAGGGTGCGTGCCGCAGACAGGCCCGGGCCACCGGCCCGATGCCGTCGGGCGTGCACCCGGCGCTGCCCAGGACCAGCATCTCGGCGCCGCCCGCGTGATCGAGCAGCACCCGCGCGGCCAGTCCTTCCGCGATCTCCACGGTCACGGAGCCCAGGGTCGTGGACCCGACCGCCGTGGTCACCGTGGCCTCGAGCCGCTGCCTGGCATCCAGGACATCGTCGGGGTGTCCCGGCGTGTAGGCGTGGCACGCGTAGGGTGCCACCCGCTTAGCGGCATCCTCCCAGGCCCGCACCACATGCAGGTCCGTCTCGCGCAATCCGGCTTCGCGGACCGCCCAGCGCAGGGCGGCCAGCGAGGCCGATGAGTCATCTACGCCCGCCACGATTCGCGGCGGCGCCGGGTTCTGGTTCAGCGCCGCACCTCCTTCGCAGGGTCAGTCGGGGAGGGCCGGCGTCCACGCGTTACTCGCCGCGCCCGCTGCCGGAGGTACAAATACCCAATGCTGGCTACTCTCACCCACTTAGGTGGTTACGCAGTGGAACTTCACCCTCTGGTCACCGCTGCCCCCCGTGCCCGCCGGCGGGGACGGGCGTTTTATCACCTATGTACCAGGGGCACCCGCCCTGGAACCAGCCGCTCCCGCCGGTGCCTACCGTGGCGACGTCCTGATCCGGACCGCGTCGAGCGAGGGCGCCGGGAGCGGCTTCCCGTGGTATCCGGGGATCTCGCCGAACCGGGTGCCCTGGCTCCAGTCACGCGCCGCATCGATGATGTCCTGGGGAGCCGTTCCCACGAAGTTCCACCACATGACCACGGGCTGGTCCAGGGGTGTCCCGCCGAGCAGGAACAGGCCGGCGCCCGCCGTAGCCGCCAGCGTCACCTCATCCCGTCCCTGCGGGAGGTACAGCAGGCTTCCCGGGCCGAGCGCGGTCCCGTCTGCCTCGGCCGTCCCGGCCGCCATGAAGACCACGTGCTCGTAACCGGGCTCCAGGCCGAGCCGGGCGCGGGTGTCCCGGCCCGCGTGCAGCTGGGCTCCCACGACCGGGGAGAACACGGTCGCCGGGGACTGCAGGCCGGCCAGCGTCCCGGCGAACACGGTGATCTCGAAGCCGCCCAGGCCCGCCACCGGCAGCGCGGCATGATGCTCGAACGCGGGTGCGACCTGCCGCTGCGGGCCGGGCAGCGCCAGCCACAGCTGGACACCGTGCAGGCTCGGGTCGTGCTCCTGCGGTGATTCCTCGCAGTGGGCTATTCCCCGGCCCGCGGTCATCAGGTTGAGCTGGCCCGGCCGGATCATCTGCTCGCTGCCCAGGCTGTCGCGGTGCAGCACGTTGCCGTCCAGCAGCCAGGTGACGGTCTGCAGCCCGATATGCGGGTGCGGCGGCACCTGCATCCCGGCCACGCCGTCCACCGACATCGGGCCGTAGTGGTCTACGAAGCACCAGGCGCCGACGCTGCGCCGGTGCCGGAGCGGCAGCAGCCGCCGGACCTCGATGTCACCGACCCGGGCCACCCGCCCCGTGGTCAGCTCACCCGTGGCCTGCTGGCGGCCAGCCGGGCCGGGTGTGCCCGGGACCGTCACGTCCGCATCGGCGGTACTCATGCCCCCATTGTCGTACGGGGTCAGCCGACCAGGGTCTTGACCGCAGCGGTCAGCTCGGTCAGCGCGGACTTCGCGTCGGAGAAGAACATGCTGGTCTTCGGGTCCACATACAGCTCGTTGTCGATGCCCGCGTAGCCGTGCCCCATCGACCGCTTGATCACGATGATGCTCTTAGCCTTGTCCACGTCCAGGATGGGCATCCCGGAGACCGGGTTCCCGGGCCGCCGGGCGGCCGGATTGGTCACGTCGTTGGCCCCGATGACCAGCGCGACGTCGGTCCGGGGGAACTCGGGGTTGATCTCGTCCATCTCCTTGAGCTGCGGGTAGGGCACGTTGGCCTCGGCGAGCAGCACGTTCATGTGCCCGGGCATCCGGCCCGCCACCGGGTGGATGGCGTAACTGACCTCGACCCCGCGCTCCTCGAGCACCGCGGCCAGCTCGGCCACCTGGTGCTGGGCCTGCGCGGCGGCCAGCCCGTAACCCGGCACGATGATGACTTTCTGGGCGTAGGCGAGCTGGATGGCGGCGTCATCGGCCTGGATGGACCGGACGTCCCCGCCGGGTCCCTCGATCGCCGGCCCGTTATCGCCGGTGCCGAACCCGCCCACGATGATGTTCCGGATCGACCGGTTCATCGCGTCGGCCATCAGCTTGGTGAGGATGCCACCGGACGCGCCGACCAGCGCACCGGCGATGATCAGCGCCCAGTTGCCGATGACGAACCCGGCCATCGCGACCGCGGTGCCGGTGAACGCGTTCAGCAGCGAGATGACGACCGGCATGTCGGCCCCGCCGATCGGCAGCACCATGGTCACCCCGAACGCCAGCGCGGCCAGGATGATGATGATCAGCACGACGACGCTGGGGGTGACGATCATGTAGATCCCGCCGCCGACGGCGATGGCCGCGGCCGCGATGTTGGCGGCTCGCGAGCCGGGGAACGTGATGGGCGCCCCGTCGATCAGGCCCTGCAGCTTCCCGGCGGCAATGATCGATCCGGAGAAGGTGACCGCGCCGATCAGCACGTCCAGGATCGTGAAGACCGTGGTGGACTCGGCGATGCCCCCCGAGGCGAGCCGGACGTAGTCGTCGATGCCGACCAGTGCGGCGGCGCCGCCGCCGACCGCGTTGAAGATGCTGACCAGCTGCGGCATGGCGGTCATCTCGACCGTGCGCGCCGCGTACAGGCCGGCCCCGCCGCCGAGCAGCACCCCGGCGATCATCACGATCCAGCCGGTGGTGGTGACGGTGCCCGCGTGGGCGACCAGGGCCAGCGTTGTCGCCACGGCGATGATCATGCCAACGGTGGACACCTGGTTGCCGCGCCGCGCGGTGGCGGGGGAGTTCATCAGGTGCAGGCCGAGCACGAAGCAGGTCGCCGCCGCCACGTAGAGCAGCTGGGTTATCCAGTCGAAGGCGCTCATGATGAGGCGCCCCGCTGGGAGGCCACGGGGGCCTGGCCGTTCCCGCTGACCGCAGGCGCGCTGTCCGCGGCCGGCACCGGGGTCCTCGACCGGTGGAACATCTTGAGCATCCGGCCTGTGACCACGTAGCCGCCGACCACGTTCATGGCCGCGAAGGCGCAGGCGATGAAGGCCAGGATGTACCCCAGCGCGTCGTGCGCCGTGACCGCGATGAGCATGGCGCCCGCCAGCACGATCCCGTGGATGGAGTTGGCTGCGGACATCAGCGGCGTGTGCAGGGTGGCGGGCACCTTGCTGATGACTTCGAAGCCCACCAGCAGTGCGAGCACGAAGATCACTATGTCGGTGAGCAGAACCGTGGTCACGGGGTTGCACCTCCGGGCGTGTCAGCGCTGGGATTTGCGGCGCCAGGGTCAGCGGCGCCGGGGTCAGCGGCGCCGGGGTCAGCGGCGCCGGGGTCAGCGGCGCCGGGGTCAGCGGCGCCGGGGTAGCGGCGGTGTTCGCGGCGCCGGGGCTGGCTTCGGCGAGCAGGGCGGCGGTCGCGGGCTGGATCACGGCGCCGTCGTGGGTGATGACGACCCCGGCCTGGATTTCGTCAGAGGGATCGATGGCCAGCGCGCCGTCGGCCACCATGTGCAGGACCAGGGCGCTGATGTTGCGGGCCAGGAAGGCCGACGAGGCCCCGGGCACGCTGGCCGCCAGGTTCCCGGCCCCGATGATGGTGACCCCGTTCCCCGTGACGACCGTCTGGTCCGGCACGGAGCCGGCCACGTTGCCGCCGAGGGGGCCGGAGCCCATGTCCACGGCGACCGAGCCGGCGCTCATCGCCTTCAGCGCGTCCTCGGTGACCAGAAGCGGCGGCTTGCGCCCCGGCACCTGGGCCGTGGTGATGACCACGTCATGCCGGGCGATGTGGCCAGCCAGCTCGGCCTGCTGGGCCTGGCGCTCGGAGTCGGTCAGTGCCCGCGCGTAGCCGCCCTCACCGGCCGCGTCGCTGACCGAGGTCAGCTCGATGAACGTGCCGCCGAGCGATTCCACCTCGGTCCTGGTCTGCGGCCGCACGTCGTAGGCGGACACCACGGCGCCCAGCCGCCGGGCCGTGCCGATGGCCTGCAATCCGGCGACGCCGGTGCCCAGGATGAGCACCCTGGCCGGGCGCGCGGTGCCCGCGGCGGTGGTCAGCATGGGGAAGAAGCGGCCGAACGCGGCCGCCCCGACCAGGGCTGCCTTGTACCCGGCCACGTTGGCCTGCGAGCTCAGCGCGTCCATCCCCTGGGCCCGGGACAGTGTCCTGGGCAGCCCGTCCAGGCTGATCGCGGTGATCCCGCGGGACGCCAGCGTGGCGGCCAGTGCCGGGTCGGCCAGCGGGTTGAGCATCCCGAGGATCGCCTGGCCGGGCCGGAGCCGGTCCAGGATCTGCTCGTCTGGCCGCCCCACGGTCAGGATCAGGTCCGCGCCGGAGAGCAGTTCCTCACGGCTGACCACGGTGGCCCCGGCCTCCGCATAGGCGCTGTCCGCGAGCCAGGCTCCGTCCCCCGCCCCGGATTCCACGAGTACTTCCAGCCCAGCGCCGCGCAACCGCGCGATCATCTCAGGGACGAGCGCTACCCGGCGCTCGCCGGGCGCTGACTCCTTGACGACAGCTACCTTCATGGACGCGACCTCACGATGTAGTGGCGTGGTCGGAAAGTAGCCTCGTCCGCATGCGACTCGGCGGTCAGAGGCCACCGTCCCGCCGCACGGGGGACCTTCGGGCATGATCGCACAAGATCACCCTCCGGCTCCAGTATCGCCTGCGTACCTCACCCGGCGCGCCCCCCTCCCGGGGGACCCTCCGGGGGACCCCCTCCCGGGGACGCTCCGGGGGACCCCCTCCCGGGGACGCTCCGGGGGACCCCTGGCCCCCTCCCGGGGGCCCCCTCACGCGGGCCGGGTCAGCTGGCCCGGCGCAGCGCGCTGGTGATGCGGTCCCCCGCGGTGACCACGGCGTTGGCGTGCAGCCGGCCGGGGGAGCGGGTCAGCCGCTCGATGGGCCCCGACACCGAGACCGCCGCGATGACCTTGCCGCCCTGGCCGCGGACCGGGGCGGAGACCGAGGCGACCCCGGCCTCGCGCTCGGCCACGCTCGCCGCCCAGCCCCGCCTGCGCACCTGGGCCAGTGATGCGGCGCTGAACCTGGCGCCGCGCAGCCCCCGGTGCAGCCGCTCGGGCTCTTCCCAGGCCAGCAGCACCTGGGCGGCTGACCCGGCGGTCATCGGCAGCACCGTCCCGACCGGCACGGTGTCGCGGAGCCCCGTGGCCCGTTCCGCGGCGGCCACGCAGATCCGGCTGTCCGCCTGGCGCCGGTAGAGCTGCGCGCTCTCCCCGGTGAGATCGCGCAGCGTGATCAGGACCGGCTGGGCCACGGCCAGCATCCGGTCCTCACCTGCGGCGGTGGCCAGCTCGGCGATCCGCGGGCCGAGGATGAACCGGCCCTGGCCGTCCCGGGCCAGCAGCCGGTGCCGTTCCAGGGCGACCGCGATCCGGTGCGCGGTCGGCCTGGCCAGGCCGGTGGCCTGGACCAGCTGGGCGAGCGAGGCCGGCCCCGACTCAAGGGCAGTGAGCACGGCCGCCGTCTTGTCCAGCACGCCGACTCCGCTAGAGTTGTCCATGGTCCGATATTGCCGTCTCGTTATTCGAGACGCAAGTCGGGAACAGGGCCCTCAGGATGACCCTGGGGTGAGACCCGGCGCAGCACTCGCAGCTGCGCCCGGGACCACCCGGAGCACGGGGCCCGGCTGGACGGACCGCGACGAGGCGCCCGCTGAAAGGGGTTCACGCATGGGACGTACGCTCGCGCAGAAGATCTGGGATTCGCACGTCGTGCACCACGCCGACGGTGAGCCCGATCTGCTGTACATCGATCTCCACCTGATCCACGAGGTCACCAGCCCGCAGGCGTTCGACGGGCTCAGGCTCGCGGGGCGCGGTGTGCGCAGGCCGGACCTGACCGTCGCGACCGAGGACCACAACGTCCCGACGCTGGGCGTGTCCGGCCCGGGGCTGCCCCTGGTCGGCCCGGGCAGCCCGGTGACGGACCCGGTGTCCCGGGTCCAGGTGGAGACGCTGCGCAAGAACTGCGCCGAATTCGGCATCCGGCTGTTCCCGATGGGTGATGCCGGGCAGGGCATCGTGCACGTGATCAGCCCCCAGCAGGGGCTGACCCAGCCCGGCATGACGATCGTCTGCGGCGACTCCCACACCAGCACCCACGGCGCCCTCGGCGCCCTCGCGTTCGGCATCGGCACCAGCGAGGTCGAGCACGTGCTGGCCACCCAGACCCTGCCGCAGCAGCCCCCGGCCCAGATGGCGGTGAACGTGGCCGGCGACCTGCCCTACGGGGTGACGGCCAAGGACCTGATCCTGGCCGTGATCGCGAAGATCGGTACCGGCGGCGGGGTCGGCCACGTCATCGAGTACCGCGGCGACGCCGTGCGCGGCCTGTCCATGGCCGGCCGGCTGACAGTCTGCAACATGTCGATCGAGGCGGGTGCCCGGGCCGGGCTCATCGCCCCGGATGACACGACGTTCAGCTACCTGGAAGGCCGCGAGCACGCCCCGCGCGGGGCCGGCTGGGAGACGGCGCTGGACTACTGGCGCTCGCTGCCGACCGACGCCGGCGCCACGTTCGACAAGGAGGTCACGCTGGACGCGGCCGCCCTGACCCCGTTCGTGACCTGGGGCACCAACCCGGGCCAGGCCGCCCCGCTCACCTCGTCCGTGCCCGACCCGGATGCGATGGATGACGCCGGCGCCCGGGCCTCCGCGCTGCGCGCGCTGACCTATATGGGCCTCACCGCGGGCACGCCGCTGACCGACATCCAGGTCAACACGGTGTTCGTCGGCTCCTGCACCAACGGCCGGCTGGAGGACCTGCGGGCCGCGGCCGACGTGCTCCGCGGCAGGAAGGTCGCCGATGGCGTGCGGATGCTGGTCGTCCCCGGCTCGATGGACGTCAAGGCGGCGGCCGAGCGGGAGGGCCTGGACGGGATCTTCACCGCCGCGGGCGCGCAGTGGCGCTCGGCCGGCTGCTCCATGTGCCTGGGCATGAACCCGGACACGATGGCGCCTGGTGAGCGCAGCGCGTCCACCTCCAACCGCAACTTCGAGGGCCGCCAGGGCAAGGGCTCGCGTACTCACCTGGTGTCCCCGCAGGTGGCCGCGGCCACCGCGGTCACCGGCCGCCTCACCGCCCCCGCCGACCTCTAACCGGGAGGGACAACCGACCATGGAGCCTTTCACCACGCACACCGGCCGCGCCATCCCGCTGCGCCGGAGCAACGTCGACACCGACCAGATCATCCCGGCCGAGTACCTGAAGCGGGTCAGCCGCATCGGGTTCGCCGACGGCCTGTTCGCGGCCTGGCGGGCTGATCCCGGATTCATCCTCAACCAGCCCGTCGCGGACGGCGCGACGATCCTCGTGGCCGGCCCCGATTTCGGGATCGGCTCATCGCGCGAGCACGCGGTCTGGGCGCTGGGTGATTACGGCTTCCGCGCCGTCATCTCCGCACGCTTCGGTGATATCTTCCGCAATAACGCGACAAAGGCCGGCCTGCTCCCGGTCCGGGTTTCCCCGGAATTCGCGGAATCATTGCAGGACGCTCTTGAGGTAACTCCGGACACCGAGATCACCGTGGACCTGGCCGCCCGTGAAGTGCGCGCGGCCGCTCCCGGCGGCCCCGTGGAACTCCGCGCGCCATTCGATATCGACGACTACACCCGGTGGCGTCTCATGGAAGGACTGGACGACATCTCGCTTACCCTTCGTTATTCAGACGAGATCTCCAGTTTCGAGGAGAGCCGGCCGCAGTGGCTGCCCACGGCCGACGCGGTGACCTGAAAGCCTGCGCAGGACAGGAAATTCGGGCGCCCCGGGGCCGACACGCCGGGATTTTACGCTGGGGTGATTGTGCGCCAGCGCCGGATCCCCTAATTTCAGGCAGGTCAGAGGTCGCGGCTACGGCTCCCTGTCCGCGCGACCTCCCGTGGGGGAACCGCAGGAGTGATTCATGAACAAGCGTGACCTGATCGATGCGATCTCCGGCCGGCTGGGGGATAAGAAGACCGCGACTGAGGCGGTTAACGCGGTGCTGGATACCATTCAGTACACCGTCGCCAAAGGCGACAAAGTCGCGATTACCGGGTTCGGCGTGTTCGAAAAGACAGTCCGCCCGGCCCGCACCGCGCGTAACCCGGCTACCGGCGCCACCATCAAGGTGGCGAAGTCGTCCGTGCCGAAGTTCCGGCCCGGCGCCGACTTCAAGGCGGTCGTGAACGGCGAGAAGAAGGTCCCGGCCGCGAAGAAGCGCTGAATCCGGCCGTGATTTCATGATCATGGGATCGGCATGGCTCCGGCCAGCCGATCCCATGATCATGTCCGGGGCGGCGCGGGCGGCCGCGCCCGCTTAGCGCAGGCCCGGCGGCTTGCGCATCGCCGTGGTGATCAGACGATCAATAAGTTCCCGCAACGAAAACCCGCCGGCCGCCCACATTTTCGGAAAGTACGAGGCCGCGGTCATCCCGGGCATCGTGTTGATCTCGTTGAGCAGGATCTCGCCGTCGGGGGTGTAGAAGAAGTCCACCCGGGCCAGCCCCTCGCAGGACACCGCCTCGAACGCGGCGGCGGCCAGGCGGCGTACCTCCTCCAGGTGCTCCCCGGGAATCGGGGCCGGGATCGCCATCTGGTTCGCGTCGTCCAGGTACTTGGCCTCGAAGTCGAAGAACTCCTCGCCGCCGTCCACCATCAGCTGCCCGGGCATGCTGGTGTCCGGGGGGGCGCCGTCCAGCCCCTCCAGCACGGCGCACTCGATCTCCCGGCCGGTGATGGCCTTCTCCACCAGGACCTTGCGGTCGTAGCGCCGTGCGGTCCCGATCGCCGCGTACAGCCCGGCCAGGTCATCCGCCCGGGACGTGCCGATGCTGGAGCCGCCGCGGGCCGGCTTGACGAACACCGGCCAGCCCAGCTCGCCGATCGCGTCCAGCACCCGCTTACGCTCCGCCTCGGCCGGCGCGGCGGCGGCCGGGGCCGCCGCCATGGTCCCGCTGGTGTCCGCCTCCGGCCAGTCCCGGTCGCGGACCACGACGAACGGGCCCACCGGGAGCCCTTTCGCCCTGAAGATCAGCTTCATGTACTCCTTGTCCATGCTGACCGCGCTGGCCAGCACGCCCGCGCCGACGTAGCGGACGCCCGCCATCTCCAGCAGGCCCTGCATGGTGCCGTCCTCCCCGAACGGGCCGTGCAGCATCGGCAGCACCACGTCAACCTCGCCCAGCTCCCCCGGGATGGCCCCGGGGTCGGCGGTGGTCAGCGCGCCGGCTTCCTGCCGGGTGCCGCCGGCGGTCCAGGGCACTACCCGGCCCCCGGGCTCGGCGACTGCCTCGACCGACGGCAGCTGCCCGGCGGTGATGGCCAGCCGCCCGGGCTCGTCCGCGGTCAGCACCCACCGGCCGTCAGGCAGGATGCCGATCGGGACGACGTCGTAGCGGTCCCGGTCGATGCAGGCCAGCACCGTCCCGCCGCTCGCGCATGAGATCGAGTGCTCCGGGCCCCGGCCGCCGAACACGACCGCGACGCGGATCTTGCGTTCTGAGTTCACGCCCGCTCCTTTCTGGTCCTGCCGAAGTCCCCGCTCCCATTCAGCGCCTCCAGGGCCTGGTGCACGTCCTTGACCAGGTCCTCGCCGTCCTCCAGGCCGATCGAGAACCGGACCGCCCCGGGATCAATCCCGGCGGCGGCGAGGGCGGCGTCGTCGAACTGCCGGTGCGTCGTGGACGCCACGTGGCTGACCACGGTATGCGTGCCCCCGAGCGACGTGGCCACCTGGCCCACCCGGAGCCGGTCCGCGAGCTCGTACCCCGCCTGCCGGCCACCATGCGGGGTCACGGTGACGATCGCGCCGAACCGGGTCCCCTCCGGCCCCGCATCGAACAGCCGGATCGCGGTCTCGTGCCCCGGATGCCCCGGCAGGCCGGGATAGTCCACCCGGCGGACCGCGGGGTGCCGGGCCACCGCGGCGGCGAACAGCATCGCGGTGGAGCACTGGCGCCCGACGCGCAGCGGGAGCGTCTCCAGCCCCCGGCGGAGCAGGAAGGCCTCGTCCGGGGCCAGGGCGCCGCCGGTGTCGATGCGGACCGCACGGACTTCGCTGATCAGGCCGGGCGCCCCCGACACCACGCCGCCGGTCGTGTCCGAGTGGCCGCCCAGGTATTTCGTCGCCGAATGCAGCACGAGGTCCGCGCCATGCTCCAGCGGCCGGCAGATCACCGGGGGCGCCATCGTGGAGTCCACCACGAGCAGCGCCCCGTGGCGGTGCGCGATACCGGCCAGGGCGGGCAGGTCGGCCACGGCCGTTGTCGGGTTGGCCACGGTTTCCGCGTACACGATCCGCGTCTGCGGCCGCATCGCCGCCCGGACCTGCCCGGGGTCCGTCACGTCCACGAAATCGGCCTGCACCCCGAACCGGGCCGCCACGTGGCGCAGGAACCCGTAGGTCCCCCCGTACACCGCGGCCGGCGCGACCACGTGCGCGCCCGCCCCGGTGAAGGTCCAGAAGACGGCGCTGATGGCGGCCATCCCCGAGGCGAAGGCCTGGGCCGTGGTCGGCCCGGCCACGCGCTGGCCCTCCAGCGCCGCCACGGCGGTGGCGAACGCATCCGCGGTGGGGTTGTCGATCCGGCTGTAGCTGTAGCCCGCCGTCTGCCCGCTCATCAGCGCTGCGTACTCGGCGCTGGAGGAGAAGGCGAAGGCCGCGGTCCGGTAGACCGGCGTGCCCAGCGGCTGCTGCGCGGGCAGCGGCGCCGGCGGCAGGTGCACCGCGCGGGTGTTCTCGCCCCGCGGACCGGGCTGCGGCTGGTTCTCGCCTGGCGGCGGAGTGGGCTGTGGCTGGTCAGACGCCATAACGCTCCGGCTTGGCCGAGCGTGAGGTGAGCAGGATCGCCGCCTGGTCCACGGCGATCCGGCCGTGGATGACCCCCACCACCACCTCGGTGATGGGCATCTCCACGCCGTGGGCCCGGGCCAGCTCGAGGACCGGCTCGGCCGACTTGGCGCCCTCGGCGACCTGGGTGGTCACCGCGGCCACGTCGGCCACCGCCATGCCCCGGCCCAGCAGCTCGCCGAACGTCCGGTTCCGCGACAGCGGGGAATTGCAGGTCGCGACCAGGTCGCCGAGACCGGCCAGGCCCGCGAACGTGTACTGGTCCGCGCCGAGCGCCGCGCCGAGGCGGGTGATCTCGGCCAGCCCGCGGGTGATCAGGGTGGCCCGGGTGTTGTCGCCGCAGCCCATGCCGACCGCGATGCCGACCCCGAGCGCGATCACGTTCTTGACCGCGCCGCCCAGCTCGCAGCCGATCACGTCCGGGTTGGTGTAGGGCCGGAAGTACGCGGTGTGGCAGTCATGCTGGAGCCGCTTGGCCAGCGTGTCATCCGCGCAGGCGACGACGGTGGCGGCGTGCTGGCGCTCGGCGATCTCCCGGGCCAGGTTCGGCCCGCTGATGACCGCGATCCGGTCCGGGCCCGCGCCCGTCACCCCGGCGATGACCTGGCTCATCCGCTCACGGGTACCAAGCTCGATGCCCTTCATCAGGCTGACGAGGGCCGCGTCGGGAGGCAGCAGGTCGTGCCAGGCGCCGAGATGGTGGCGCAGCGTCTGGGCTGGCACGGCCAGCACGACCAGGTCCGCCCCGTCCAGCACCCGCGCGGCCTCGGCGCTGGCGGTCAGCTCCGCCGGCAGCGTGATGCCCGGCAGGTAGTCCGGGTTCTCGTGCCGCGAGTTGATCGTGGCGACCAGATCCGGGCGGCGGCCCCACAGCGTCACCGGGGTACCCGCGTCGCACAGCACCTGGGCGAACGTGGTCCCCCACATGCCGGCGCCCATGACCGCGGCCCTCACGTTGGCGTCGCCTCGCGGGGGTCGTCGCCCGGGGCTGGCTGCGTGGCAGGCTCATCCCCGGCCGTCGCGGCCGGCTCCCGGGCGGCCTGGCGTGCGGCGCGGCGGGCCACGGCCGGGTGGTAGGGGGTGGCGGGCGGCTGCCCGCCGCGCAGCTCGGCCAGCAGGCCCGCGATGTCGCCCATGATGGCGTTCGTGGCCCCCCGGAGGACATCCCGGGTCAGGGGTTTCCCGTCGTACTCGCTCAGGTCCACGGGCGGCCCGGCCAGCATCTGGACCAGCTTGCGTGGCACGGCATGCGGCTTGACCTCGCCGTAGGGGAGGATGTTCTGCGCGCCCCACTGGGCGACCGGTACCACAGGGACCCCGGTGGCCAGGGCCAGCCGGGCTACCCCGGTCTTGGCCAGCATCGGCCACTGCTCCGGGTCGCGGGTGGCGGTGCCCTCCGGGTAGATGATCACGCACTCGCCGCTGGTCAGGGCCTGCTCGGCGACCTTCAGCACGTTCGCCGCGTCGGCTTCTCCCCGGCGTACCGGCAGCTGGCCGAGGACCCGCAGGAACGGCCCGATGAGCTTCACGTCGAACGCCGACGACTTGATCATGAACGCGGGGTAGCGGCCCGCCTCGTGCACGAACAGTGACATCGCGGGCCAGTCCGCGTAGGACAGGTGGTTCGCGGCCACGATCATCCCGCCCTCGCGGGGGAAGTGCTGGTAGCCCTCCCAGTCCCGCTTCATCAAGGACTTGATCAGCGGGGGAAGCACGACCTTGGTTCCGTTCCGCCACGCCTGGGAGTAATGCCGCCCCTGCCGCCCGCTCATCGCTGCCATCCGCTCATCGGTCCTGCCTGGTCATCGGGGATCTCCCGCCCTCATCAGGCTGCTCGTCATCGCAGTCAAGTCTCCCGTTCCGCCCGGGGCCCTGTCGAGGCGCACCCTGCCGGGGCACACCCTTCCGGGCACATCCTGCCGGGGCACATCCTGCCGGGGCACATCCTGCCGGGGCACATCCTGCCGGGGCACATCCTGCCGGGGCACATCCTGCCGGGGCACACCCTTCCGGGCACATCCTGCCGGGGCACACCCTTCCGGGCACATCCTGCCGGGGCGCACCCTTCCCGGCACATCCTGCCGGGGCGCACCCTTCCCGGCACATCCTGCCGGGGCGCACCCTTCCGGGCACACCCTGCCGGGGCAGATCCCGTCAGGGCAAGCCCTGGTGGGCAGGCCCGGCGGGCCGGGCCCGGCCGGGCGGCGCGGGCGGCCCCGCCCACCTGCCTGATCACGTGCGGCGGGCTGAGCACAGTATGGTCGCCGGTGTGACCGAGATGCCGCTCACCTGGTCGGTGGTGATCCCCGTCAAGGTACTTGCCCGCGCCAAATCGAGGCTGGCCGGCCTGGCCGGCCCCGACCGGTCGGAGCTGGCGCTGGCCATGGCGGCCGACACCGTCCGCGCGGCCGCCGCCTGCCCCGCGGTAGCGGCGGTCGTCGTGGTGACCGATGACCCGGCGGCGGCCAGCACCCTGGGCGCGCTGGGCGCCATGGTGGTCGCCGACGAGCCCGGCGCTGGCCTGAACCCGGCCCTTGCCCACGGCGCGGCCGTGGCCGTGGCCTCCCGGCCGGCCAGCGGCACGGCGGCGCTGGCCGCCGACCTGCCCGCGCTGCGGCCCGCCGAGCTCGGCCGCGGGCTGGAGGCTGCGGCGCGGTGGCCGGAGGCGTTCGTGGCCGACGCGGAGGGCAGCGGGACCACGCTGTACGCCGCGCGGTCGGGGGCAGCGTTCCGGCCGCGTTTCGGGGTGGGGTCGGCGGCGCGCTACCGTGACGGCGGCGCGGCCGAGATCGCGCTGGCCGATGTGCCCAGCCTGCGCTGCGACGTCGATACCCCCGCCGACCTGCAGAACGCGATCAGCCTCGGGGTGGGCCCGCGGACCGCGGAACTGGCCGCGCAGATCCGCTGAGGTTGCTGCGCCGGCCACTGCTCAGCCGAGTGCTGCCGGGCTGCTTACCGGGTCACGCGCCGCCGGCGGCCCAGCCGCACCCCGACCAGGATGAGGTCCACGAGGATAACCACGATGCCGATGATCAGCAGGTAGAACAGGCCCTTCACGACCACGCCGACGATCCCCAGCGCGATGGCCGCGATGACCAGCAGCAAGAACAGCACCATCCGAGGACTCCGATCCGGCTGGTCAGCGCCAGCTAATCCAGGCCAGCCAATCCTGGCCAGCTGATCAAGGCCAGCCACTCAATGCTAGCTAATTCAGCGGCGGGCGAGGCGCCGCTCGCCGCCCGCGCCGGGCTGGTAGTCGAGGTTGTAGTGCTTGAAGATAGCTTCCTCGTCCTCGGCCGGCAGGACCCCGTCGGTCTCGATGGACGGCGCGTCCTTCACCTGGCTGCGCGAGTGGTTGACCTTGAGGTAGCCCGGCCCCACGGTGGCCGCGTCGAGGGGCACGAACACCAGGCGGTGGCGGGTGGGCAGGCCCACGGTCACCGTGGCGAAGGAGGGCTGGTCGGTACTGGTGTCCACGTACACGGACTCGAGTTTCCCGATCTTGTGGCCACCGTCGTCCACCACATCGTGGCCGCGCCATTCCCGGATATCGCCCGCCTCGAACATCATGGTCCTCCTGTCCTCGCTGCCTCCCTTCTACCCACCGTCTCCCTGCTCATCCGGGGAGACGGCACCGGCTGCGAGGGCAGGCCGCGCCACCGCGGGGACCCAGGGTCGCGCCGCGGCGCCCCGGAGGCTAGATGTGCACGATCGGGCAGGTCAGGGTCCTGGTGATACCGGCCACGCCCTGGATCTGGGCGACCACGAGCTTCCCGAGATCATCCACGTTGTCCGCCTCGGCCCGGACGATCACGTCGTAGGGCCCGGTGACGTCCTCGGCCAGGGTCACCCCCTTGATGCCGCCGATACGGCGAGCGACCTCGGCGGCCTTTCCCACCTCGGTCTGCACGAGGATGTATGCCTGAACCATGCGTCCTCCCCGGGGGGCCTCATTGCCTTCGGCCGGAAGGGCCACGCTACCCTAAACGCAAGGACGGCAGCCGGGAGGGCCCCATCACCGTCTCGGATCTGGGCGAATTCGGGCTCATTGCGGCGCTGGCCGCCTGCCTGCCGCAGGCCCCCGGCACGCTCGTGGGGATCGGCGACGACGCGGCGGTGCTGCCGACCCCGGACGGCCGCGTGGTCGCCAGCACCGATCTGCTGGTCGAGGACCGGCATTTCCGCCGGGACTGGTCGTCCGCGCGGGAAATCGGCGGCAAGGCCGCGGCACAGAACATGGCGGACATCGCGGCGATGGGCGCCGTGCCGACCGCCCTCCTCATCGGCCTGGCCGCGCCCGGGGACCTGCCCGTGTCCTGGGCGCAGGACATGGCGGCCGGGATGGCCGAGGAATGCGCCCGGGCCGGCGCCACAGTGGCCGGCGGGGACCTCTCGGCCGCGCCCCTGCTCATGCTGGCGGTGACCGCGCTGGGAGACCTGGCCGGCCGGGCCCCGGTGACCCGCTCCGGGGCCCGCCCGGGGGACCTGGTGGCCATATCGGGCGTGGTCGGCCATTCCGCGGCCGGCCTGGCGCTGCTGCAGGCCGGGCTGACCGAGCCCGCTGGGCTGGTGGCCGCGCACCGCTGGCCGCACCCGGATTACGCTGCGGGGCCTGACGCCGCGCGGCTGGGGGCGACGTCGATGATCGACGTCAGCGACGGCCTGGCGCAGGACCTGGGGCACCTGGCCGAGCAGAGCGGGGTGCGTATCGACGTGGCTTCCGCCCGGCTGCCCGTAAGTAACACCTTGCGTGCTGCTGCAGATGCTCTAGGTAAGCACGACCCGCTGGACTGGATCCTGGCCGGCGGCGAGGACCATGCCCTGGTCGCGACGTTCCCGCCCGGGACCGCGCTGACCGGACGCTGGGCAGTGGTGGGCCGCGTGCAGGACGGTCACGGGGTATGGGTGGATTCGCGGCTATCTGAGAGGTTGTCCGGATGGAATCATTTTTGACGCCCGGCGGCCGTCACTCGCCGTATCCGCTCAATCACGGGGTATCTGTCAAATTACAAGCATGTCACTATAGTTAGCCCGCCCTTTTCATAGGTATAAACCCCCCAATGCGATCACCGGGCAGGAAAGCAGCGCACAGGCACCGGGCGCCGTCCGCGGCGAGCGCCCGCGCGCGGGCGCTCGCTGGCCGCATGCTGCCCGGCACCCACGGCGCGGCGGCGGGCGGCGATGACGGGGCGGCCGGGCGCCGGCCGCCCCGGGTGCGCCGGGCGCGCCAGGCGGATCAGCCCCGCGCTGCGCAGGCTGGTGGTCACCCCCACGTTCGCCGCCGGCCTCGGCGTGGTCGTGGCAGCATTCCTGGCCGCCAACATGTCGCGGACCGTCCTGCACTTCAGTGCCCCTATCCCGGGCAACCAGTGCACGTCCGGCAACTGCCACACCCAGAAGCCGCACGCCGGCACGCTGGCGTCAGCCCGTCCCGGCGTGCACATCACGCCCGGCGGCCCGGCCGTGCCCGCGCAGGCCACCGCGCTCCACCCGGGTGGCACCACATCCGCGGCCGGGGGCATGCGCCCGCACCCCCGCCCCGGCACCCAGCCGCTGGCCATCACCTATCAGCGGGTCAGTGACTGGCCGGGCGGGTTCGCCGACCAGATCACGGTCAGCGGCCTCAGCGGGCCGAAGGCGCACGCCTGGACGCTCGCCTTCGGATACCCCGGAGCCCGCATCGCCGGCGTCCAGGGCGCACGCTGGGAGCCGGGGAGCCCGGGTGCCGGGGTCGCCCGGGGCGTCACCTGGCCGGGCTGGGGCCAGCCGCAGAACCCGGCGCGCGCGCCGCTGCGGCTCATGGTGATCGTGGAGGGCCAGCCAGTCCCGCCGTCCGGCTGCGCCTTCAACGGGGCGCCCTGCTCGTTCGCCCCCTCCGGCACCCCGTGCCTGTGCCCAGCGGGTACGGCGGGCTGCTCACCGGGGCGGGTACGGGCGCCCGGCGTCCGGTAGGGGGAGCGGGCCCGCGGCTCGGGGCGCGGGTGATGCCGGGCTAGCGGGTGACCTTGCCGGCCTTGATGCAGGACGTGCAGACGCGGACGCGGCGGCGGGTCCCGCCCATGGTCGCCCGGACAATCTGGATGTTCGGGTTCCAGCGGCGCGGTGTCCGGCGGTGGGAGTGGGAGACGTTGTTGCCGAATCCCGGCCCCTTGCCGCAGATCTCGCAGACAGCAGACACGGGATGCTCCCTTGCATGAACTCGGATGTGGCCGACGTGCCCGGGCTCAGGCCCCCGCGCTGGGGAGCGGGCGGATATGCTCCGCCGCGGCCGGCCTTCGGGCAGCGCCCAGAATAACCGACCAGCGGCCCGGAACGCGAATCAGCGCTGGTGCCGGGGTCTGGCCCGCGTGGCCGGGCGTTCCCGTCGCACCCGCAGCCTATCCTGTGAGGCCATGGCGAGGCTTGATGACCCGCTCGACCGGGAGTTCGGCCCGAAGACGGCCAAAGTCCTGGCCCGGGCGCTGGACGTGCACACCGTGGGCGAGCTGCTGCGGCACTACCCCCGCCGCTACGAGCAGCGGGGTGAGCTGACCGACCTGGCCTCGCTGCGCGACGGCGAGCACGTCACGGTGCTGGCCCAGATCTCCGCCGTCACCAGCCGGATGATGAAGAACCGGCGCGCGAAACTCACCGAGGTGACCGTCACCGATGGCCGGGGGACGCTGACCCTGGCCTTCTTCGGCCAGCCGTGGCGGGAGAGGGAGATGAAGCCCGGGCTGCACGGCCTGTTCGCCGGCCAGGTGTCCTCCTACGGCCGCAAGCGCCAGCTCATCCACCCCGACTGCGAGCTGCTGGGCACGGCGGACCCGGGCACCGAGATGGCCGCCGAGCACGCGGCCCAGATCATCCCGGTGTACCCGGCCACCCGGGAGATGGCGTCCTGGAAGATCGCCAAGGCCATCGGGACCGTGCTGGACACGCTCGATATCGCCGACGACCCGCTGCCCGCCGGGGTCCGCACCCGCTACGGGCTGCAGAGCCAGCTGGCTGCCTGGCACGGCATCCACCGCCCGGTGGAGTACGCCGAGATCGAGCCGGCCCGGCTCCGGCTGAAGTGGGACGAGGCGTTCGTGCTCCAGGCCGTGCTGGCCCAGCGGCGGCGGGCCGAGGACGCCCTGCCGGCCACGCCGCGGATCCCCCGGCGCGGCGGGCTGCTCGAGGCGTTCGACGCCCGCCTGCCGTTCGCCCTGACCAAGGGCCAGCTCGCCGCCGGTGAGGAGATCACCACCGCGCTGTGCCGGGAGCACCCGATGCACCGCCTCCTGCAGGGCGAGGTGGGCTCCGGCAAGACCCTGGTGGCGGTCCGGGCCATGCTCCAGGTCATCGACGACGGCGGCCAGGCCGCCCTGCTCGCGCCCACCGAGGTCCTGGCCCAGCAGCACTACCGCTCCATCACGCAGCTGCTCGGCCCGCTCGGCCGGGCCGGCGAACTGGACGCCGCGGAGCAGGCCACCCGCGTGGCCCTGCTCACCGGCTCGCAGGGGGCCAGGGCCCGCCGGGCCGCCCTGGAGGAGGTGGCCTCCGGGGCGGCGGGAATCGTGATCGGCACCCACACCCTGCTGTATCACCGGGTCCGGCTCGACGATCAGATCGTTTTTGATGATCTGGGCCTTGCGGTGATCGACGAGCAGCACCGGTTCGGCGTCCAGCAGCGGGACGCGCTGCGGGAGCGGGCCCGCGGCAGCCGCCCGCACGTGCTGGTCATGACGGCCACGCCGATCCCGCGCACGGTGGCCATGACCGTCTACGGCGACCTCGACGTGTCCACGCTGAGCGAGCTGCCCGCCGGGCGGGCGCCGATCACCACGCACGTGGTGCCCGCCGCGGACAAGCCGCACTACCTCGCACGGACCTGGGAGCGGCTCCGCGAGGAGGTGGCGGGCGGCGGCCAGGCCTACGTGGTCTGCCCGCGCATCGGCGCTGAGGACAGCGCCGGGGAGCCTGGCCCGGGGGCGGACACCGACGCGGACACGGGGGCGGCCGGCGACGACGGCACCGACGGTGAGTACGAGCTCTACGAGGAGGACACCGAACGGCCGCCGCGGTCGGTCGTGGACCTGATGGCCGAGCTGGCCGAAGGGCCGCTGGCCGGGCTGCGGATGCGCATGCTGCACGGGCGGATGCCCGCCGAGGACAAGGACGCGGCGATGCGTGCCTTCGCCGACGGGTCCGTGGACGTGCTGGTGGCGACCACGGTCGTGGAGGTCGGCGTGGACGTGCCGAACGCGACCATCATGGTGATCATGGATGCGGACCGGTTCGGCGTGTCCCAGCTGCACCAGCTGCGCGGCCGGGTCGGCCGGGGCGGCAAGCCGGGGCTGTGCCTGCTGGTCACGGATTCACCGCCGGGCAGCCCCGCGCGTGAGCGGCTGGAAGCGGTCGCCGCCACGGTGGACGGGTTCGCGCTGTCCCGGCTCGACCTCGAGCAGCGCCGCGAGGGGAACGTGCTGGGCGCAGCCCAGGCGGGCCGCAAGTCCGGGCTGAAGATGCTGACCCTGCTGCGGGACGAGGAACTGATCGTGGCGGCCCGGTCGGAGGCGCAGGCGCTGGTGGACGACGATCCCCGGCTGGCCGGTCACCCCGCCCTGCTCAGCGCCATCCGGGCGCTGCTCGACGAGGAACAGGCCAAGTTCCTGGAGAAGGCGTGACCGCCGCGGGCCGGCCGGGCCGCGGGCCGAAGACGCCGCGGTGACGCGGGTCATCGCCGGCGCGGCCCGGGGCCGCCGGCTGGCCGTCCCGGCGGGCCGCCTCACCCGGCCCACCAGCGACCGGGCCCGGGAAGGGCTGTTCGGCACGCTCGTCGCCCTGCACGGGCCGCTGGAGGGGGCCTGCGTGCTCGACCTGTACGCAGGATCGGGCGCCGTGGGGCTGGAGGCCCTCTCCCGCGGCGCGAGGCGGGCGCTGCTCGTGGAGGCGGACGCGCGGGCCGCCCGGGTGATCCGGGGCAACATCGAGGCGGTCGGCCTGAGCGGGGCCGAGCTCGTCACCGACCGGGTGGGACGGCTGCTCGCCCGCGGCCCGGCCGGCCCGGACCGCTACGACCTGGCCGTTGCCGACCCGCCGTACGCGGTGACCGATGATGAGGTGACCGGGATGCTGGCCGCGCTGGCCGGCGGCGGCTGGCTGGCTCCCGGGGCGGTCGTCGCGGTGGAGCGCGCCACCCGCTCCGGGCCAGTCAGCTGGCCGCCGGGCTACGCGCCGGACAGGTCCCGGCGTTACGGTGACACAACCTTCTGGTACGGTCTCGCCGCAGGCGCCCACGTGCCGGAGAGAACCATGATGGGCAAGCGCCAACGTAGTAACGGAAGGGCGTGACCGCGTGCGTCGTGTCGCCTGTCCAGGCTCGTTCGACCCGGTGACCAACGGTCATCTCGACATCATCAGCCGCGCGGCGCTGCTGCACGACGAGGTGATCGTCGTCGTCGGTGCCAACCAGGCCAAACACGGCCTGTTCACCGTCGAGGAACGCGTCGAGATGCTCCGCGAGGTGACCTCCGGGCTGAAGAACGTGGAGGTCGGGACGTTCCGGGGGCTGCTCGTCCAGTATTGCCGGGACAACGAGATCACGGCCATCGTGAAGGGCCTGCGGGCGGTCAGCGACTTCGAGTACGAGATGGAAATGGCCCAGATGAACTACCGTCTCGCGGAGATCGAGACGCTGTTTATCGCGGCCAACCCGGCGTACAGCTTCCTGCGGTCCAGCCTGGTCAAGGAGATCTGCCGGTACGGGGGCGACGTCAGCTCGCTGATCCCCGAGTTGGTGTTCGACCGCCTCCAGGAGCGTCTCGGGTCAGCCTGACCAGCCAGCCCCGGCTGGGGCTGGATGGCGTGGCCTGGCCTGAGTTGGGAATAGGCTGGCGCCCGGGTAGGCTGATCAGCCCAACCTCGCCGGACACCGTACTTGCCATGCCACATTCACGAAAAAACCCGTCGGCGCGACTCGATCCGCGCAAGCCCCTGGTCTTCAGCACCCTCGACCTCGGCCGCAGCCCCGGATCGGAGTACACGCAGCAGCGCACTGTCCCGGCTCCCGCATACGTGCACGCCGGTCTCGTCGGCGTGGACGAGGGCAGCGACGTCGAGGTTGATATGCGCATGGAGGCGGTGTCGGAGGGAGTCCTGGTCACGGCCACGGCCCGGGCCGAGGCCACCGGGGAATGCGCCCGGTGCCTCGAACCGGTCAGCCAGCCGGTGGAGGTCAGGGCCCAGGAACTGTTCGCCTACTCCGCGGACGGCAGCCCCGCCGACGCCGAAGGGTACTCTCTCCAGGGGGACCTGCTCGATTTCGAGCCGGTCCTGCACGATGCGCTCGTGCTCGCGCTGCCCCTGGCGCCGCTCTGCCGGGAGGACTGCCCGGGGCTGTGCGTGGAGTGCGGTGTTCCGCTCGCCCAGGCTGGACCCGGCCATGGGCACGGCCCGGCCATCGATCCGCGGTGGGCCAGCCTGCAGGAGGCGGCCTCACGGGTCGGTGGTCCCGGGCGGATGGCCCGGGGAGCCTGGGAGCGGGATGGCGGTGACCGGCGGGGCAGCCCGGGCGTGCCTGGGACAGGTGAGGCGGAAATGAACGGGAACGGCCGGCGGGCAGCCTCCGCGGGCGAACCGGACGACTGAGTTCTGATCTAAAGGAGAGTTAACGTGGCTGTTCCCAAGCGGCGGATGTCACGCAGCAACACGAGGTCCCGCCGGTCCCAGTGGAAGACGACCGCGCCGGCCCTGGTGCGCTGCCCGCAGTGCCGGGACCCGAAGCTTCCTCACACGGCCTGCCCGACGTGCGGAACCTATAACCGTCGTCAGGTGATCACCCCAACCTGATGCGCTGAAAGGGCACGGCGTGAGAGGCGGGTCAAACGGCGGCGCGGCAGGCGAACCGGACGGTTCGGAGCTGCTGCGGGCCATCGACACCGGGCTGAGCCCGGAGTTGCTGGAGCGCGCCCTCACGCACCGGTCCTACGCGTATGAGAACGGTGGCCTGCCCACCAACGAGCGGCTGGAGTTCCTCGGGGACGCGGTCCTCGGCCTGATCGTCACCGACACCCTGTTCCGCAAGTATCCCGACCTGCCCGAGGGCCAGCTGGCCAAGCTGCGGGCAGCGGTGGTCCAGATGCGGGCGCTGGCGGAGGTGGCCAGGTCGCTGCGGCTCGGGTCCTACGTGCGGCTCGGCCGGGGCGAGGAAGGCACCGGCGGGCGGGACAAATCGTCGATCCTGGCCGACACGCTCGAAGCCCTGATCGGCGCGGTGTACCACGAGTGCGGCCTGGCCGCGGCGCACAATCTCGTGCACCGGCTGTTCGACCCGGTCATCGACCGTTCCGCGGGACTCGGAGCCGGGCTGGACTGGAAGACCTCCCTGCAGGAGCTCACCGCCTCCGGCTTCCTCGGCGTCCCGGAGTATCACGTCGAGGAGAGTGGCCCGGACCACCAGAAGTTCTTCCGGGCCACCGTCCGCGTGGGCGGACGTTCGTACGGATCCGGATCGGGGCGCTCGAAGAAGGAAGCGGAACAGCAGGCGGCGGAAGCGGCCTGGAAAGCCATCAGCAACGGCGCCGAGAGCGCCACGGGGGCTGCGGCGGAGGCCGCCTCGGGCGGCCCGGCCGTGAACGGGGCAGGCGCCGGCCCGGGGCCTGCTGCCGCGGGTCCGGCTGCCGCGGGTCCGGCTGCCGCGGGGCCTGCTGCCGCGCCGGGGCCTGCTGCTGCGGGGCCAGCCGTTCCCGGGCAGCAGGCCAACGGCGCCCATCCGGCTGCGGAGGACGCAGGGGCCGCCAGCAGGCCCGCCGCCGGGGACGCCGTGCCCGGGGATGCGGCGCTGGGGATGCGGCGCCCGGGGATGCGGCACTGGGGAATGCGGCACCGGGGGATGCGGCGCCGGGGAACGCTCGCCCCGGAGATGCCGAGGCCGGTCATCGGGCGGCCCCTGGATCGCCACCCCCCGTCCCGCCCCGGGACGGGCCAGCCGGCGACTGACCGTGCCGGAACTCCCCGAGGTCGAAACCGTCCGCAGCGGCCTCGACAAGCATGTGGTCGGGCGCACCATCGACACCGTCGAGGTGCTGCACCCCCGGGCGGTGCGGCGCCACCTGGCCGGGCCCGCTGATTTCGAGGCGGTGCTGCGCGGCCGGACCTTCACCGGCGCGCGCCGCCGGGGCAAGTATCTCTGGCTGCCGCTCGGCGAGGACGCCCTGCTCGCGCACCTGGGGATGAGCGGCCAGCTGCTGGTCGGCGATCCCGGCCGGCCCGTATCCGGGCATGTCCGGGCCCGGTTCACCTTCACTGACCAGGGTTCCGACCTCCGTTTTACTGACCAGCGCACGTTCGGCCACCTGGTCTGGGCCAGCGGTGGCGCGGAACTGCCGCCGCTGATCGCCCACATCGCGCCCGACCCGTTTGAGGACGCCTTCGACGACGGCGTGTTCATCGCCCGGCTGCGCGCCCGGCGGACCGGCCTGAAGCGGGCGCTCCTCGACCAATCTCTGGTCAGCGGGATTGGCAACATCTACGCCGATGAGGCGCTCTGGCGGGCCCGGCTGCACTGGGCCCGGGCCACCGACACGCTGAGCCGGGCCGAGGCGGCCCGCGTCCTCGCGGCGGTCCGCGAGGTCCTGGCGGACGCGCTGCGGGCCGGCGGGACCTCATTCGACAGTCTCTACGTGAACGTCAACGGGGAGAGCGGCTACTTCTCTCGGTCACTCTGCGTATACGGGCAGGAGGGGGAACCCTGCCCGAGGTGCGGGACACCTATCCGCCGCGATGCGTTCATGAATCGATCTGCCTACACCTGCCCACGATGCCAGCCGCAACCCCGCTCTCGGCGGTATCATCGTGACCTGCACGATCGCTCAACTTGACCGGATACTCGCGTGGTGGGACCCTAGAGGTGTCACCTGCGCGCACTATCGCGAATCTTCGCGTGTGCGCCCACTCTGGTCACTCAGTGTGGAGGACCCATTACAATGGCGAAGGCTCTACTCGGCCACGTCGGCGGGCCAGATCCCCGCATCGTTTCTGAGATGCGCCGCCTTCAGCAGCGAGTACGCGACCTGGAGGCTGAGCTAGTCAGGCTCCAGGACGTGAACGACGCGCTTGCTGCGGAAGTCGGCCCCGAATTGCTCGTTGCTGAACGTGAGCGCGAGCCGGCCCTCACCTGAGGCGTCGCTGCAGTTACGACGGACCAGGGACGCCTCGGCGTCCCTATTCGTTGATCCACAGGTAAAGACTCGGCGTTCCCCCGGTAATTTCCTTGCCGTCCCAGGCTAGGCACAGTCCCAGGGCGGCCCTGCCATGCTGCCTTCCCGCGGCTGCGGGCTCTCCGCGCATGGGGGCTCCCCGCGCCTGCGGGCGTCCCGCGCCTGCGGGGCCTCCGGCAGTTCCGCCGGCTCCGGCAGTTCCGCCGGCCTTCAGCAGTCATGTCGGTGGCCCGAGCAGTCGCAGGGCCCTCCGGTAGTCGCAGCGGTCTCCGGAGTCCCGACAGCCCCGGCAGTCCCAGCGGCGGGGCCCGAGGTGCCCCGGCAGCGGATCCAGCCCCGCCCCCGACCTGCGGTGTTGCCGCGAATCCACGGGAACGTCGGCTCCTCACGGTAAGGTGCGGTCAGTTGGCGTGCCGGGGCAGCGTTGCACGGGGATCCGGCGGACCGGCCGGCGGGGCGGCCCGCCCGCGCTCAGCTGACGGGCCCTCAGGTGACAGGGCTTTCGGATGCCGCGGCCTGCGGACGTGGCTAGGACCCAGAGGGGGAGGGGAGCCGGCAGGTGTACCTGAAGACCCTCACCCTGCGTGGCTTCAAATCGTTCGCCTCGGCTACCACCCTGCGCTTCGAGCCCGGCATCACCTGCATCGTCGGCCCCAACGGGTCGGGCAAGTCCAATGTGGTGGACGCGTTCTCCTGGGTCATGGGCGAGCAAGGCGTGAAGACCCTGCGCGGCGGCAAGATGGAGGACGTGGTCTTCGCCGGGACCGCGTCGCGCCCACCGCTGGGCCGGGCCGAAGTCACGCTCACCATCGACAACAGCGACGGCGCCCTGCCCATCGAGTACGCCGAGGTGACGATCAGCCGCCTGCTCTTCCGGTCGGGGCAGAGCGAGTACTCGATCAACGGCGATCACTGCCGTCTGCTCGACGTCCAGGAACTCCTGTCCGACTCGGGCCTGGGCCGCGAAATGCATGTGATCGTCGGCCAGGGCCAGCTCGACCAGGTGCTGCACGCCGGGCCGGAGGCCCGGCGTGCCCTGATCGAGGAAGCGGCCGGGGTACTGAAGCACAGGCGCCGCAAGGAGAAGGCTCTCCGCAAGCTCGAGGCGATGCAGGCCAACCTGACCAGGCTGGTGGACCTGACTGCAGAGCTGAAACGGCGCCTCAAGCCGCTCGGCCGCCAGGCGGCCATCGCGCGCCGGGCCGCCGTCATCCAGGCCGATCTCCGCGACGCCCGGCTGCGGCTGCTCGCCGACGACTACGTGATCGCGTCCGCCGCGCTGGAGCGTGACCAGACCGACGAGGCGGCCGCGCTGGCCCGCCGCGCCGAACTGGAGCGTGTCCTGGCCCAGGCTCGCCAGCGTGAGGCCGAGCTCGACAGCGACGAGCAGCAGCACGCTCCCCGCCTCGCCGCCGCGCAGGAAGCCTGGTTCGCGCTGTCGGCCCTGTCCGAGCGCCTGCGCGGCGTGGCCAGCCTGGCCCATGAGCGGTACAGCCACATGGTGGCCCAGCCGGACGCGCCGCGCCCGGGCCGCGACCCGCAGGAACTGGAGGCGGAGGCCGAAACCCTGCGTGAGCAGGAGGCAGTCCTCGGTGAGCGGCTGGAGACGGCGCGGGAGCAGCTTTCCGCCGCCACCACCCAGCGCGCTGCGGCGGAAACCGCGCTCGCCGACGAAGAGCGCCGTCTGGCGGCCAGCGCTCGAGCCGAGGCCGTGCGGGCCGAGCGCCTATCCCGGCTGCGCGCCCAGGTGGGAGCCGCGCGCAGCAAGGCGTCCGCCGCGCAGGAGGAGGCCGGGCGGCTGACCGATGCGGTCGAGCAGGCCCGTGCCCGGGCCGAGCAGGCCCGCCAGGAGTACGAGGAGCTTCAGGAACTGTGCACCGGGCGGGACGACGACCGCGCCGGACTTGCCGGGGATCACGAACAGGCCAGCGCCGTGCTGGCCGAAGCCTCCGCGATGGTCACGGAGCGACGCGCCGCCGAGCGTGAGTCGAGCGCCCAGCGGGCCGGGCTGCAGGCCCGGGTCCAGGCCCTGCGGGAAGGCGTGCACGCGCTGCGCACCGGCAAGGACGCCTCGGGGATGCTGCTGGACGACCCGGAGAAGTACCCGGGGGTGCTGGGCGGGGTCGCGGCGCTGGTGAGCGTGGACGCCGGGGCCCAGGAAGCCATCGCGGCCGCTCTGGGCGGCGCGGCGGATGCAGTGGCGGTCACCGGCCTCGACGCTGCCGTGGCCATCCTCGGGGTGCTCAAGGACGAGGACGCGGGCAGCGCAGGCCTCATGATCGCTTCCGGGTCACCGGGTGATCCGGCGCCACCGGCGGACGGCGGGCTGCCGCCGGGCATCCAGCTGCCAGAGGGCGCCCAGCCTGCCCTCGCCCTCGTCCGTGCGCCCGGACGGGCTGGCGCCGGCGCTGGCCGGCCTGCTGGCCGGCATCGTTGTGGCGGCCGACCTGGCCCAGGCCCGGGAACTCGTCAGCTCGCACCCGGCACTCCGTGTGGTCACCCGGCACGGTGACGTGCTCGGCGCACACTGGGCTTCGGGCGGCTCGGCCCGGCCGGCCAGTGAGTTCACCCTGCGCAGCGTGGCCGACGAGGCCGCCGCCGGGCTGGAGGCCGTCGAAGAGCGCTGCGATCAGGCCGCCGAGCAGCTCACGCTGGCCCTGGGGGCCGAGGAGCAGGCGCGCCAGGCCGTGGCCAAGGCCCAGGCGGCGCTGCGCGAGGTGGACTCGGCGGCTGCGGAGGTCTCCGGCCAGCTCGGCCGGCTCGCGGGCGCGGCGCGGGCCGCCCGCGACGAGGCGCAGCGGCTGGAAGCCGCGATCGACAAGGCCCACCGTGCCCACGAGGCCAGTCAGGCCTCGGTTGCCCAGCTCGAAGCGAGCCTGGCCGAGGCCGAGGCCGGGCAGGACGCGGACGGGCCGCCCCCGCGGCCGTCCGTTCAGGGGGCTACTGCGGGCAGCGGCACGCAGGACGAGGCGGAGCCCGCCGCCGACCGGGAGGCCCTGGCCGGGCAGGTGACGGTGGCCCGGAACGCTGAAATGGAAGCGCGGCTGGAGGTCAGGACCGCCGAGGAACGGCTCCGGGCTATCGCGGGCCGGGCCGACGCGCTGGTCGCCACGGCCGCCGCGGAGCGGCAGGCGGCGCAGCGTGCGGCGGCCCGCCGGATCCAGCGTGAGCAGCAGGCCGTCGTGGCCCGCGCCGTGGCAGATGGCGCCGCGCACGCACTGGCCCGGCTGGCCGGCTCGCTGGCCGCCGCCAGCGAGCAGCGGCAGGCAGCCGAGCAGGCCAGCAAGGGCCGGGCGGTGGCGCTGAAGGAAGTACGCGTCCAGGTCCGCGAGCTGGCCGCCGAGTTCGACCGCGTCGTGGACGCCGCACACGGCACCGAGATGGCCCGGGCCGAGCACCGCATGCGGCTCGAGCAAATGGCGGCGCGGGCGGCCGAGGAGTTCGCGGTCTCGGCGGAGGAACTGGTCACCGAGTACGGCCCCGACGTCCCGGTCCCGGTCATCAGCCCCGATTCCCCGGCCAGCGCCGCACCGCCCGCTGAGCGGCCCGAGGACGCGGGTCTCGCCACTGACCCCTTCGGGAGCCCGCTGGACGCGCATGAGGCCGCTGAGGGCGCTGAGGACGCCAGCAACGGAAGCCTCCTGGTACCGGCGCCCGCCGGGCCCAGCGAGGAACAGCAGGTGCTGACCGGGACGATCCCGTACGTCCGGGCCGAGCAGGAGCGCCGGGCTGGTGCCGCGCAGCGCCAGCTCGATCAGCTCGGCAAGGTGAACCCGCTCGCCCTGGAAGAGTTCTCGGCGCTGGAAGAACGGCACGCCTTCCTGGCGACCCAGCTCGAGGACCTCAAGAAGACCCGCCGCGACCTGCTGACGGTGGTCAAGGAGGTGGACGACCGCGTTCAGGAGGTGTTCGCGTCGGCCTTCGAGGACACCGCCCGGGAGTTCGAAGGAATCTTCTCCCGGCTGTTCCCCGGCGGTGAGGGGCGGCTGATCCTCACCGAGCCCGACGACATGCTGGCCACCGGGATCGACTTCGAGGCGCGGCCGCCGGGCAAGAAGGTCAAGCGGATGTCACTGCTGTCCGGGGGAGAGCGGTCACTGACCGCGATCGCCTTCCTGCTCGCCATCTTCAAGGCCCGGCCTTCGCCGTTCTACGTGCTCGACGAGGTCGAGGCCGCGCTTGATGACACGAACATGCAGCGGCTGCTGCACATCTTCGAGGAACTGCGGTCAGTGTCCCAGCTCCTGATCATTACCCACCAGAAGCGGACCATGGAGATCGCTGACGCGCTGTACGGGATCAGCATGCGCGGCGATGGTGTGTCAGCCGTGGTCAGCCAGCGGCTGCGGGAGCGCGAGACCGCCTGACCCGCCGCGTGACCAGGCCTTCTCCGGGCTGCCCTCGGTAGCCGGCTTCCGGTAGGCCGCTTCCAGGTAGGCCACTTCCGGTAGGCCGCTTCCGGCCGCGGGCGGGGACCAGGCCGCGCTCCGGGCCCCCCGCGCAGGCGGCTCGGGGCCCGTCCCCGTAGGCGGCTCCGGGCGCCGGCGGGCAGGCCGCCGTGGGGCGGATGGTACGGGCGGGCGTCACGGGGCGGAATGTCCCGTGACCGTGGGCGGTAGCCGGGCGGGGCACGCCGCGGTGTCTGCCAGACTGGGGCCGTTATGGAACTTGTGATCATTCTTATTGCCATCGCCGTTGTGCTGGTCGCGGGGCTGGGGACCACGTTCCTGGTCCTCCCGCGCCGCCGCCGGGTCAGCCCGCCGCCCCCGCCTCCCGTGCCCGGGCCACAGCGCCGGCCAGACCGCAGCTCCTACCGAGGAGGAACGCGGCCCGCCGGTCGAGGTGCTCCCGCCTGCCCCCGAGCCGAGGCTGCGCGAGGAGGCCCCGCCCCCGTTGCGCGGCCGCCTGACCCGGCTGCGTGGGCGGCTGGCCGCGTCCCGCGGCGGCTTCGGCTCGGCCCTGCTCAACCTGCTCTCCCGCGACACCCTGGACGACCAGGCCTGGGAGGACATCGAGGACACCCTGATCACCGCGGACATGGGCGTCGCCCCCTCCCGGCAGATCACCCAGGAACTCCGGACCCAGGTCAAGGTGACCGGGACCCGGGACCCGGATCAGGTCCGCTCGATGCTGCGCACCGAGCTCATCCACCAGATCGGGCCGGAGATGGACCGGAGCCTGCACACGGGGTGGCGCGGGGACCGGCCGTCCATCGTGCTCATCGTGGGGGTCAACGGGACGGGCAAGACCACGGTCGCCGGGAAACTCGGCCGAGCGCTCATCGGCGAGGGGCAGACCGTGGTCCTCGGCGCGGCGGACACGTTCCGCGCCGCGGCTGCCGACCAGCTCCAGACCTGGTCCGAGCGGATCGGGGCGCAGGTGGTCCGGTCCGACCGGGAGGGAGCGGACCCGGCCAGCGTGGCGTTCGAGGCGGTCCGGGTCGGCATCGACGAGCGGGCGAGCACCGTGATCGTGGACACCGCCGGGCGACTGCACACCAAGACCGGCCTGATGGATGAGCTCGGCAAGATCAAGCGGGTCATCGAGAAGCGGGCCACCGTGGATGAGGTCCTGCTCGTCCTCGACGCCACCACCGGGCAGAACGGGCTCCGCCAGGCCCGGGTGTTCGCCGAGGCGGTGGACGTGACCGGGATCGTGCTGACCAAGCTCGATGGCACAGCCAAGGGCGGCATCGTCATCGCGGTCCAGCGTGAGCTGGGGGTTCCCGTCAAGCTGGTCGGCCTGGGTGAGGGGCCGGACGACCTTGCTCCGTTCGAGCCGGAAGCCTTTGTCGACGCCATCATCGGCAACTGAGCGGCGGCGCGGGGCGAGCCTTCCGCTCGTGGCTGCGCGATCCGCTCCGGTAGCTCCCGGCTGGGCCCCGGCTCCCGGCCTCACCTGGCTGAGTCCCCGCATCCGGCGCCTACCGCGCCCCGCGCCCTCCCGGCCTTGCTCTCGAACCCCACGGGCCCCCCAGGCACCACTGCGGGTTAATGATCATGGGTTTACTGGGCCCATTGGCCCAGTAAACCCATGATCATTAACGGGGCAGGGGCAGGGGCAGGGGCAGGGGCAGGGGCAGGGGCAGGGGCAGGGGCAGGGGCAGGGGCAGGGGCAGGGGCAGGGGCAGGGGCAGGGGCAGGGGCAGGGGCAGGCGCGCGGCCGTCCCTGGCGCGGCCACCCCGCGCGGCCGCCCCCCGAGGCCGCCCCCGAGGCCGCCCCCGAGGCCGCCCCGCGAGGCCGCCCCCCGAGGCCACCGGGATGCCCCGCCGCCACGACGCCGACGCGGACCTGCAACGCCGCTTACGCCCGGCATCACCGGAAACTCCCGCCCGCTCCGGTAACGCCACCGGGCGAAACCTGCTCGTAACATGTGACACACGTCTTTCACTCCCCCGAAACACTCTGTGATGGCGGGCGAAACGCCTTTGGCGGAGGGTCGGCACAGGACAGGGTGCCCCGAGAAGGTGGTCGCATGAAGCTCATCACTGCCGTGATCAAACCGTTCAAGCTGGACGAGGTGAAGGCGGCGCTGCAGGCCTTTGGTGTCCACGGGATGACCGTGAGCGAGGCGAGCGGCTACGGCCGCCAGCGCGGTCATACCGAGGTGTACCGAGGTGCTGAGTACCAGGTTGACCTGGTGCCCAAGGTAAGGCTGGAAGTGCTCTGCGACGACGAGGACACCGACGACCTGATCGGCGTGATCGTCAAGGCGGCGCAGACTGGACGCATTGGGGACGGCAAGGTCTGGGCCGTCCCGGTTGAAACCGTTGTGCGGGTCCGGACTGGTGAGCGCGGTTCAGGCGCTCTTTAGCCAGCCCCTACTAGCGATAGAGGTCTGATCGGAGTGCGCAGTACGGGTCGGGGGGTTGGGCAGTCGTGATGTCCGCACCCTCCGCCCGTCCGCAATCCGATGGGCCGCCCCTGACATCGTTCGCCGCCGACCGCGCCCGGCGGAGTTCGGAAACCGACCGCTGGCTGGCCTCCCTGCTGGGCGCGGAACCGGGGGTCGCCCTGGTCGCCGTGGGCGGCTACGGGCGCCGTGAGCTGCTGCCCGGCAGCGACCTCGATGTTCTCCTGCTGCACAACGGGCGGGACGGCATCGCCGCGATGGCGGACCGGATCTGGTACCCGATCTGGGACTCCGGCACCCGCCTCGACCATGCGGTGCGCACCACGGCCGAAGCCCGCCGGGTGGCCAGGAGCGACCTGAAGGTGGTCCTCGGGCTCCTGTACGCCCGGCATGTGGCGGGCGATCCCGATCTCACCACCGCGCTGCGCCTCGGTGCCCTGGAGGACTGGCGGGCCTCGGCTGGCACCCGGCTGGCCGAGCTCCAGGCGCTGCACGCGGAACGCACCCAGCGCAGCGGCGAGCTGGCCTTCCTGCTCGAGCCGGACCTCAAGGAGGCACGGGGCGGGCTGCGTGACGTCCACGCGATCCAGGCCATCGCGGCCGCGTGGGTCGCCCCCGGGCCGGGGCCGAGGGTGCGGGCGGCGTACGAGTCCATCATGGACGCGCGGCACGCGCTGCATGAGATCACCGGCCGCCCGGCGGACCGGCTCGTCCTGCAGGAGCAGGACGAGGTGGCCCGGGTGCTCGGGCTGCTGGACGCGGACGCGCTCATGCGCCACCTGGCCGGGGCCGGCCGCGCCGTCGCCTACTCGGTGGACCAGGCGTTCCGCCAGGCGCAGCGCAGCCGGGGCGGCAGGCGGCGGAGCAAGGCCCAGCGCCGCCCGCTGGCGGACGGGCTGGTGGAGCAGGAGGGCGAGGTGGTCCTGGCCCGGGCCGCGGACCCGGCCGCGGACCCGGCGCTGCCGCTGCGCGCCGCGGCTGCGGCCGCCCAGGCCGCCCTGGCGCTGGCGCCCCGGACGCTGGCCCGGCTGGCCGACTGCCCCCCGCTGCCGGTGCCCTGGCCGCCGGAAGCCCGGGATGCCCTGGTCGCGCTGCTCGGCGCGGGCCCGGCCGCCGTCCCCGTCTGGGAGGCGCTGGACCAGGAAGGCCTGGTCGCGAGCCTGCTGCCGGACTGGGACCGGGTCCGCAACCGGCCGCAGCGCAACCCGCTGCACACCTACACGGTGGACCGGCACCTGGTGGAAACCGCCGCGCGGGCGGCCGTCCTCACCCGGGACGTGGCCCGGCCTGACCTGCTGCTGCTCTCCGCCCTGCTGCACGACATCGGCAAAGGCTGGCCTGGTGACCACCGGATCACCGGTGAGGTGGTGGCCCGGGACGTGGCCCGCCGCGTCGGGCTCGGGCCGTCCGACGCGGAGCTGGTCGCCGGGGCCGTGCGGCATCACCTGCTGCTGCCGCAGACGGCGACGCGGCGTGATCTCGACGACCCGGTCACGGTGGCCCAGGTGGCCTCCGCGGTCGGCGGCCGGCCGCTGCTCGAGCTGCTGCACATGCTGGCCATTGCGGACGGGCAGGCGACGGGCCCGGCTGCGTGGAACGACTGGAAGGAAGGCCTGGTCGGTGACCTGGTCCGGCGGGTGGAGTCCCGGCTGGCCGGCGAGGTTTCCGCCGGGCCGCTGCCGCTGCGCCCGGATCAGGCCGCGCTGGCCGACGAGGGGGCGCCCGCCGCCCGGCTGAAGGGGTCTGAGGTGACGATCGTCGCGCCGGACCGGCCCGGGCTGCTGTGGCAGGCGGCGGGGGTGCTCGCCTCGCACCGTCTCGCGGTGCGCTCCGCGAACGCCACCTCGCACGGGAACATGGCCGTGGCCGCGTTCACGGTCGCCCCGGAATACGGCGACCCGCCCGACGCGGACCTGGTCACCAGCGACCTGCGCCGTGCCCTGGAAGGGCGGCTCGACGTGGCCGAGCGGCTGGAGCGCCGGATGCGCTCCTTCCGGGAGTCGCCCGGGCCGGCCGCGGTGGCCCCGCCTAAGGTCACGCTGCTGGACGACGCCTCGCGGACCGCGACGGTGGTCGAGGTCCGCGCCCACGACGCCCCGGGGCTGCTGTGGCGGATAGGCCGCGCGCTCGGCGATTGCGGCCTCGATGTGAAGGCGGCCCGGGTGGAGACGCTCGGTGCCGAGGCGGTGGACGTGTTCTACGTGGTGGACGCCTCTGGCGGGCCGGTCGGCGGTTCCCGGATCCGCGGCAAGATCGCCGCCCAGGTGCTCGCTGCCCTGACTGGCTAAGCACTGACCCGGTGCCTTCGACCGGATAGCCTGGGATGCGTGTTCGAGACACTCTCCGACCGGCTGACCCAGGTCTTCTCCACGCTGCGCGGGCGTGGGCGGCTGTCCGCGGCCGACATCGACGCGACGGCCCGCGAGATCCGCATTGCCCTGCTCGAGGCGGACGTCGCGCTTCCTGTGGTGCGGGAGTTCATCGCCCGCATCAAGGAGCGGGCGTCGTCGGAAGAGGTCTCCGCAGCGCTCAACCCGGCCCAGCAGGTCATCAAGATCGTTCATGAGGAACTGATCACGATCCTCGGCGGCGAGGCGCGCAGGCTGCGGTTCGCCAAGGTGCCCCCGACCGTGATCATGCTCGCGGGCCTGCAAGGTTCGGGTAAGACCACGCTGGCCGGCAAGCTCGCCCTGTGGCTGCAGCATCAGGGCAACACGCCGATGCTGGTCGCCGCGGACCTGCAGCGCCCCAACGCGGTCCAGCAGCTCCAGATCGTGGGCGAGCGGGCCGGGGCGGCGGTCTACGCTCCCCAGCCGGGCAACGGGGTGGGCGACCCGGTCCAGGTGGCGCGCGACTCCATCGAGGAGGCCCGCCGCCGCCAGCACAACGTGGTCGTGATCGACACCGCGGGCCGGCTGGGCATCGACGAAGAGCTGATGCAGCCAGGCCGCAGCGATCAGGGACGCCACCGACCCGGACGAGATCCTGTTCGTGGTGGACGCGATGATCGGCCAGGACGCCGTGGCCACCGCCCAGGCGTTCCTCGACGGCGTCGGCTACGACGGTGTCGTGCTCACCAAGCTGGACGGTGACGCCCGCGGTGGCGCGGCGCTGTCCATCGCCGAGCTGACCGGCCGCCCGGTCATGTTCGCGTCGTCCGGCGAGAAGCTCGAGGACTTCGACGTCTTCCATCCCGACCGGATGGCCTCGCGGATCCTCGACATGGGCGACATGCTCACCCTGATCGAGCAGGCCGAACGGGCCTTCGACGAGGACCAGGCCACCGCCATGGCCAGCAAGCTGGCCTCCGGTGAGGGCTTCACCCTCGAGGACTTCGTCGAGCAGCTGGCCATGGTGCGCAAGCTCGGGCCCATCGGCAACCTGCTCGGCATGCTGCCGGGAGCGGGGCAGAACCGTGAGCTGCTCAGCCAGATCAGTGACAAGGACCTGGACCGCGCGGCGGCCATCGTCAACTCGATGACCCCCGCGGAACGGCGCAACCCGAAGATCCTCAACGGAAGCCGCCGGTCCCGGATCGCCAACGGCTCCGGGGTCACCGTGGGCGAGGTGAACAACCTCGTCGTCCGGTTCCAAGAGGGCCAGAAGATGATGCGGCAGATGATGAGCGGCGGCGGGATGCCCGGCATGCCGGCCATCCCGGGCATGCGGCGGGCCGCGACCAAGAGCGCCAAGGGCAAGAAGAACAGCAAGAAGAAGCCCAAGGGCGGCCGTCCCGGTGGCAACCCGGCGGCCGGGCAAGGCCGGCGCGGCCAAGGCCGGCAACGGCCCGGCCCCGGCGCTCCCCGGCCCCGGCCTGGGCGGGGGCGGCGCGCTGGGCGGCATGCCCGGCTCGCAGGAGGAACTGGCTGCGAGCCTGGAGGCGCTGACCTCCAACCCCGCCGCGCTGCGTGCCGCGGGCAAGGTGGCCAGCAAGATGCCGCCGCCGGACTCGCTGACCGGGGGCACGTCCGGGCCGGCCGGCCTGCCCGCCGGCTTCGGCCTCCTGCGGCGCAACCGGCAGAACAAGAAGGACGAGAAGTAACCCCCCGCTCACTCCCGCGGCCGTGACGTAAGTCTTTCCCCAACGGTTTTTTCGCTGCGGTCAAACCTGGGCCGTGCGGGAGGATCAGGGCCCCGGGCCTGCTCTCCGTGCGCGGCCGCAAGCGCGCTGGCCGGCGCGTGAAGTGCCGGGACCGGGCGTGCGCGCGCCGCGGCCGGGACCCGTGACGGGCGGGTGCGGCACCGGGGATTCGGCCACGATTACGCCCTGCCCCCGGGTCTCTGGCACAATGTGACGGTCACCCCGGGATCCGGCGACGCCCTCTCACGCTCGTCAGCCCCGGGACCGAGCAGGCCGACGCGGTGGTCCTCACCCGGCGCGAGCGCTGTCTGCAATCCGAGCTTTAACTGGGAGAGACCACACCCGTGGCTGTCAAGATCAAGCTGAAGCGCATGGGCAAGATCCATGCGCCGTTTTACCGGATCATCGTGGCCGACGCCCGCACCAAGCGGGACGGCCGCGCGATCGAGGAGATCGGGAAGTACCACCCGAAGAGTGAGCCCTCGTTCATCGAGGTCAACTCGGAGCGGGCCCAGCACTGGCTGTCCGTGGGCGCCCAGCCCACCGACCCGGTCCGCAAGATCCTGGAGATCACCGGCGACTGGCAGAAGTTCAAGGGCCTGCCCGGTGCCGAGGGAACGCTGAAGACCGCGGCGCCCAAGGCCGACAAGAAGGACGCCTACACGGCCGCCGTGGCCGAGGCCGTCGGCGTCGGTGACGGCGCCAAGGGCAAGGGCCGCAAGCCCGGTGCCAAGGCCGACGGTGACCAGGCGGACGCGGACGCCAGCGGCGCGAAGGCGGGCTCCGGCCGGTCGCAGTCCGCTCGGGCGCCAAGCAGGCCACGCGGCCAAGGCCGCCAAGCCCGACACGGCCAAGGCTGATTCCGCCAAGGCCGATTCCGCCAAGGCCAGACACGGCCAAGGGCGGCACGGCCAAGCCCGATTCCGCCGGGCCCGGCGCGGCTGCGGCCGGCGCGGCTGCGGCCGGCGCGGCTACGGCCGATACGGCTCAGGCTGACTCGCGCCGGGGCTGACTCCGCCGGGGCTGACTCCGCTCCGGCGGACTCCGCGGGGGCTGACTCTGCCGGGGCCGGCACGGCTAAGGCTGACTCCGCCGGGCCCGATACGGCTGAGGCCGACGCGGCTGCGGCCGATGCGGCTACGGCCGACGCGGCTGCGGAAGACACGGCCAAGGCCGAGACCAGCGCGGACGCGGACACGGCCAGCGCGGACAAGGCGGCGGAGACCGCTGAGGCCGAGCCGGTGGCCGCGGAGCAGGGCGACGGGGCCTGAGATGCTGGAAGAGGCCCTCGAGCACCTGGTGAAAGGCATCGTGGAGCACCCGGACGAGGTCCGGGTGGACAGCCACGGACTGCGCCGGGGGCGGGTCCTCGAGGTGCGGGTCCACCCCGAGGACCTCGGCAAGGTCATCGGCCGGGGCGGCCGGACCGCCAAGGCGCTGCGAACCGTGATCGGCTCACTGGCCGGTGGCAAGTACGTCCGGGTCGACTTGCTGGACGTGGACGAGGTCCGTTAGCCCGCCATGCAACTGGTTGTCGGCCGGATCACGCGGCCGCACGGGGTCCGCGGCGAGGTGTCGGTGGAAGTGCGCACCGACGAGCCGGACCGCCGGTTCGCCGTGGGCCGCGTGCTGGCCACCGACCCGGCCGCGGCGGGCCCGCTCACGGTCGAATCGGCGCGCTGGCATTCCGGGCGGCTGCTGATCCGGTTCGCCGGGATCGCCGACCGGAACCAGGCCGAGGACCTGCGCGGGATGTGGCTCACGCTGGACTCGGCCGAGGCCGGGCCGACCGACGACCCGACGAGTTCCACGATCACGAGCTGATCGGGCTGGCCGTGGTCACGACCTCGGGCGAGCCGGTGGGCCGGGTCACGGATGTCCGGCACTTCGGGCAGGACCTGCTCGTCATCGAGCCCGGGCCCGCTGGGTCATCTCCGGGAGCCCAGGATGGGGCAGCCCAGGCCGTCCGCGGCCCGGGGGGCCCCGCCCTGGGGCCCGGCAGCCCGGCCCGCGGCACGCCGGGCAATGAGCTGCTGGTCCCGTTCGTGGCCGCGATCGTGCCTGAAGTGGACGTGGCCGCGGGACGGCTCGTCATCGACCCTCCGCCCGGGCTGCTGGAGCTGGGCACCGGGGAACCCGGTCGCGGGGAGCTGAGGTGAGCCGGGTGCGCATCGACATCATCACGATCTTCCCGGACTACTTCACCCCGCTCAGCGTCTCGCTGCTGGGCAGGGCGGCCTCCCGCGGCGACATCGAGCTCCAGGTGCACGACCTGCGGACCTGGGCTCACGGAGTCCACCGCGCCGTGGACGACGCCCCGTTCGGCGGGGGCCCGGGCATGGTGATGTCGCCGGAGCCGTGGGGCGAGGCGCTGGACGCGGTCACCGCATCTGCCCCGGCCCCGGCCCGGCTGGTGGTTCCTACGCCCGCGGGGGTGCCGTTCACGCAGGCGATGGCGGCCGGATGGGCCCGTTGCGGATCGGCTTGATTTTTGCCTGTGGCCGGTACGAGGGGATCGACGCGCGCGTCGTGGACGACGCGCGCGACCGGATGCCGGTCGATGAGGTATCCATCGGGGACTACGTGCTGTCCGGCGGCGAGCCCGCCGTGCTGGTCATGGTGGATGCGGTCGGCCGCCTGCTGCCCGGCGTCCTCGGCAACGCCGAGTCCGCCGCCGACGATTCATTCGGCGCCGGCGCGGGCCCCATGGCCGGCCTGCTCGAAGGGCCGTCGTACACCCGGCCCCGGGTCTGGCGCGGCCGCGAGGTCCCGCCGGTCCTGCTGTCCGGGGATCACGCGGCCATCGCCCGCTGGCGGCGGGATCAGGCGCTGCGGCGGACCGCCGCGCTGCGCCCGGATCTGGCCGCCCGCCTGGCCGCGGGCCAGGCCGGGGCAGCCCCTCGATGCGCGGGACCGGCAGGTGCTCCTTGACGCTGGCTTCCCGATCAGTGCGGAAGATATGGCACACTGAAGTCTGCCACCCACACCAGGCCGACCCTGCGGGTGCGCGTCCTGGTGCCCTCAGCGCCCAGGAAGACTGACTGACACCGACGAGACGATGCCACGCGTTCGCTGGCCTGTGCGCGCGTGAGGATAACTGAGGAACCGCAGCCATGCACACCGCGATCGCCGAGCTGGAGCAGGCCCAGATCCGCTCCGACATCCCCGATTTCCGGCCCGGGGACACGCTGAAAGTCCATGTGCGGGTCACAGAAGGCACCCGGTCCCGGATCCAGGTTTTCCAGGGCGTGGTGATCCGCCGCCAGGGTGGCGGGGCGCGGGAGACGTTCACCGTCCGGAAGATCAGCTACGGCGTCGGGGTGGAGCGGACGTTCCCGGTGCACACCCCCTCGATCGAGAAGATCGAGCTGGTGAGCCGCGGCCGGGTCCGCCGGGCGAAGCTCTACTACCTCCGCGAGCTGCGCGGCAAGGCCGCCCGCATCAGGAGCGGCGCGAGCCCGCGCGCTGACCGCCTCCTGCGGTGGCCGGGAAGGATCTCGGTTACGCGGGCGCGGCACCGGCCCGCCGCCCGCGCGCTGGCGCGCGCCGGATGCGGCTCTGGCGGGAATTAGCGTTCCTGCTCCTGCTGGCCGCCGGGCTCACGATGGCGTCAAGACCTGGGCGGTGGAGGCGTTCCGGATCCCGTCCGGGTCCATGGAGGACACCCTCCGCGTGGGCGACCGCGTGCTGGTGAACAAGCTCGTGTACCGGGTCCGCGGCATCGACCGCGGCGACGTGATCGTGTTCAGCGGCCAGGGGTCCTGGGATCCGCCGCAGGTACCGCCTTCCGGGCGGGTGCAGGCAGCCGTCCGCACCGATGCTCAGGCTGACCGGAATGATCTCCGGCGGGACCGACTACGTGAAGCGGGTCATCGGCCTGCCCGGCGACCGCGTGTTCTGCTGCGACCCGGAGGGCCGGATCACGGTCAACGGGGTGCCCCTGGACGAGCGGTCGTACCTCTACCCGGGGGACCGGCCGTCTGCGCAGCGGTTCAGCGTGCGGGTCCCGCCTGGCAGGCTCTGGGTGATGGGAGACCACCGGCTGCAATTCCTCCGATTCCCGCTACCACGGCGGCGATCCCGGGGACGGGACGATCCCGGAGAGCGCCGTGATCGGCCGGGCGTTCCTGGTGGTCTGGCCTCCGGCACAGGTGAGGGATGTCCCGATTCCCGCTACGTTCACGCAGCGCGCGGCTGGCCACCCCGCCTCCGCGGGGGATCGACGCCCCTGCCGATGGCGGTGGGACTGGCCGGGATGATGCCGCTGGCGTGGGCGTGCCGACGGCAGGGCGCACACAAGTCCGGCGGACCAGCGTTAGGCTCGGACACAATGAACGACGACCAGGGTATGGGCGAGCCTGCGATGACAGGCTCTCCAGGCGTTGAACTGCCTGGCCACGACGGCGACAGGGCAGCGAGCGCAGAGCCGGAGATGCCAGGGGGCACCGGGACGATGACTCCTCCGCCGCGCCGTGACGCCACGGCCCAGTCCGGCGACACCGGCGGCCAGCCCGGCGCCCCGGGGGGCGCTGGCTCCCCCGGCGGCCCCGGTGCTCCCGGAGGTCCTGGCGGCCCCGGTGCTCCCGGAGGTCCTGGCGGCCCCGGTGCTCCCGGCGGTCCCGGCCGGGCCCAGGGTGGCCGGACGGCCACGGCGGGGGGCGCCCGGTCCCGCAAGAGACGCCGCCTCTCCTGGTGGGCGGAACTGGTCGTCCTGTTCGTGCTCGCGCTAGTCGATCATGCTGGTGATCAAGACCTACGTCGTCCAGGCGTTCTACATCCCGTCGTCCTCGATGGAGAACACCCTCGACATCGGGGACAAGGTCCTGGTCAACAAGCTCATCTACCACTTCCGCTCGATCGAGCGCGGCGACGTGATCGTGTTCAACGGCGAGGGCTCATGGGATCCGCCGAGCCCGCCGGCGTCCAGCGATCCGATCGTCCGGCTGGCCACCGAGTTCGGGCACGCGGTCGTCGGGCTGTTCGGCATCTCCCCGGGCGTGCACGACTACATCAAGCGGGTCATCGGGCTGCCCGGTGACCACGTCGCCTGCTGCAACGCCCAGGGCCGCGTCACGGTGAACGGCGTCCCGCTCAGCGAGAAGTCCTACCTGTACCCGGGCAACGCGCCGTCCATGACCAAGTTCCGCATCACCGTGCCCGCGGGCTACCTGTGGGTGATGGGTGATCACCGCAACGTCTCCTACGACTCCCGCGGCCACGTCGGCGACCCGGGTGGCGGCGCGATCCCGGAGAGCCAGGTGGTCGGCCGGGCGTTCCTGATCCTCTGGCCGCCCAGCCGGTTCCGGGTGCTGCACATCCCGGCCACGTTCACCAAGCTCAACAGCGGCCAGGCCCTCGGCGCCCGGGCAGCCGGTGACCTCGTCACACCCGCCGCGCCCCTTGTCCTGGCCGGGTCGGTGGCCGTGCCGCTGACCTGGCTGGACCGGCGCCGCCGCGCAGGATCGAAGGTGGCGGGGCCGCCGCGGGCGGCGCGATCCGCAGGCGGGCGGTGGCCGGGCCGCCGGCGGAAGCACCGGTAACGAGGTGGCGATGCCCTGGTGGCGGCATCCCGGCTATACCCCCCGGCGTGCGGCAGGACTGACGGGGTACGAGCGTGTCCTGGTCCGCGCGGGCCTGTCGCCGGTGGCCGGGATCGACGAGGCGGGCCGCGGGGCCTGCGCCGGCCCGCTGGTGGTCGCCGCGGTTGTCCTGGATCCCCGCAAGCTCTCCGGTCTCAGCGGCGTCGCGGACTCCAAGGCACTGACGGCCGCGGCCCGTGACGAGGCCTACGGCGAGGTCATGCGGACCGCGCTCAGCTGGCACCGGGTCATCATCCCGGCCGGCGAGATCGACGCGTGCGGCCTGCATGTCTGCAACATCGCCGGGATGCGGCGGGCCCTGGCCGGGCTGTCCTGCCAGCCGGGCTACGTGCTCACCGACGGCTTCGCGGTCCGCGGCCTGGGCGTGCCCGCGCTCGCCATGTGGAAGGGCGACGAGGTGGCGGCCTGCGTGGCGGCCGCCTCGATCGTGGCCAAGGTCACCAGGGACCGCATCATGACCGGGCTGGCTGAGGAGTACCCGGCCTACGGGTTCGCCCGGCACAAGGGGTACTCCACCCGGAGCCACATGCGGGCGCTGGCCCAGCACGGGCCGTGCCCCGAGCACCGGGCATCGTTCGCTAACGTCAATGGACTGGTCCGCGACCTCCCGGTGGTGGACCCCGAGTTCGGCGAGCCGGAGGCAGCCGGTCCGGAGGTGGCCGGCCCCGGGGCGGCCAGCCCGCAGGCGGGCGGCGAGGCAGTGACACAGGCGGAGGCTGGCCCGGAGGCTGAGGGCCAGATGCGGTCCGGGGAATTGCTCGGCGGAGAATTGGCCTATCGTTGATGGCATCCGGACCGGACCTCCCGAGGCAGGATCATCGGAGGGGGAGGACATGAGCGCAGAAGATCTCGAGAAGTATGAGACCGAGATGGAGCTGCAGCTCTACCGCGAGTACCGGGACGTCGTGGGGCTGTTCACCCACGTGGTCGAGACTGAGCGGCGGTTCTACCTGACCAACGACGTGGAGCTGAACGTCCACACCTCCGAGAATGGTGAGGTCTACTTCGAGGTCATCATGCAGGACGCCTGGGTGTGGGACATGTACCGCCCTGCGCGTTTTGTGAAGAATGTCCGGGTTGTGACGTTCAAGGACGTCAACGTCGAGGAGCTGGCGCGCGCCGAGCTCGAGGTTCCCGACGACGCCAAGTGACCTGCCCGGGCGCGGTCGTGGACCGGCGCCGGCGCGGATGTAAGCCGGTGCCCCGCGCGGATGCGGGCCCTGCCCCACGCGGATGCGGGCCTGCCCCACGCGGATGCGGGCCTGCCCCACACGGATGCAGGCCCCTGCCCTTGCCCGTGTGGATGTGACCGCGTGCCCCCGGACGTGAGCCGCCGCCGCGGGGCGGCCCGGCCGGATTGAAGCACGCGGCAGGGACAAAACCGCCTTCCCCGTCCACAGAACCCCGTTCCGTGCCCCGTCGTCCACAGCGCGGCAGCTCCCCCAGCGCGGCACCGCCCCGTCCGGCACCGTCGTCACCGGAGGTGGTGCCGGGTGAAGGACAAGGACGAGCTGGGCCGCCGCGGTGAGCAGCTCGCGGCGGAGTACCTGGAGCGCGCCGGGCTGCGGATCCTCGACCGCAACTGGCGGTGCGAGGCCGGCGAGCTTGACATCGTGGCCCTGGACCAGCGGGTTCTCGTGGTCTGCGAGGTCAAGACCCGCTCGGGAGTCAGGTACGGCAGCCCTCTCGAGGCGGTCAGCCACAGCAAGCGGTTCCGGCTGCGCCGGCTGGCAGCCGCCTGGCTGGCCGCCCAGGGCCTGCGGTTCGACGACGTGCGGATCGATGTCATCGGGCTCGTCCGGGACGCGTCGGGGGAGTTCACCCTGGAGCACGTGAGGGGGGTGGGCTGAATGCCCGTCGCCCGTACCCACTCGATCGCCCTGGTCGGGGTGGAAGGTCACCCGGTCGAGATCGAGGCCGACATCCAGAACGGGCTCCCGGGACTGCTCCTGGTCGGCCTGCCCGATACGGCGCTGCGTGAGGCGCGGGACCGGATCCGGGCCGCGATCGTGAACAGCCGCGAGCAGTGGCCGCAGCGGCGGATCACGGTCGGCCTGTCCCCGGCCAGCCTGCCTAAACGGGGCAGCGGGTTCGACCTGGGCATCGCCGTGGCCATCCTTGGTGCCGCCGGCTCGGTCCCGGCCGCGGCCATCGAGGGGGTGGCGTTCCTCGGCGAGCTGGGCCTCGACGGCCAGCTGCGCCCGGTCCGTGGCGTGCTGCCCGCGGTCGCGGCCGCGGCGGCCGCCGGTTTCCGGAAGGTCGCGGTGCCGACCGCCAACGAGGCGGAGGCGGCGCTGGTCCCCGATCTTCATGTGCTGAGCGCCGCGACCTTGCGGGGGCTGCTCGGCTGGCTGCGCGGCCGCCCTCCGGCCGGTGCCGCGGATCCCGGCTCCCCCGGGGCTGCCGCGGATCCGGGCGGGCTGGCCGGTCCCGCGGAGCCGGGGAACCTGGCCGGCCCGGCGCGGGCCCGCGACCAGGCCGGCCCGGTGCGGCTGGTCGAAGGCGGCCGGGAACCGGCCGGTGCCGTGGCCGCCCCCGGACCCGACCTGGCCGACGTGCTGGGCCAGCCGACGGCGCGCCGGGCTGCGGAGATCTGCGCCGCGGGTGGCCATCACCTGTGCCTGCTCGGGCCGCCGGGCGCCGGCAAGACGATGCTGGCCGAGCGGATCCCCACCGTGCTGCCCCGCCTCGACCCGGCCGCGGCCCTGGAGGTCACCGCGATCCATTCGGTCGCAGGCGTGCTGGCGGACTCGAGCCCGCTGCTGACCGCACCGCCGTTCTGCGCCCCGCACCACACCGCGAGCAAGGCCGCGATCGTGGGCGGCGGCAGCGGGATGATCCGGCCGGGGGCCGCCTCGCTGGCCCACCGCGGCTGCCTGTTCCTGGACGAGGCGCCCGAGTTCGGGCGGGACGTCCTCGACGCGCTCCGCCAGCCGCTGGAATCGGGGGAGGTCCTGGTGGCCCGGTCCGGGGTGACCGCGCGCTTCCCGGCCCGTTTCACGCTGCTGCTGGCCGCCAACCCCTGCCCGTGCGCCAGGGGGCCCGGCCCGCGGGCTGCCTGCGCCTGCACCCCCGGGGTCCGCCGCAGGTACCTGGCCCGGCTGTCCGGGCCATTGCTCGACCGGGTGGACGTGAAGGTCGAATTCATGCCCGTGAGCCGCAGGGAGCTGCTCAGCGACGCGACGCTGGCGGAATCCAGCGTGACCGTGGCCGCCCGGGTCGAAGCGGCCCGCTGCCGCGCGGCGGCCCGGCTGCGGGACACCCCCTGGCGGCTCAACGCCGAGGTCCCGGGCAGCGAACTGCGCCGCAGCTACGCCCCGGCCCCGGGTGCGCTGCGGCCCCTGGAGCGGGCCATGGACCTGGGGCAGATCAGCGCGCGCGGAGTGCACCGGGTGATCAGGGTGGCGTGGACGCTGGCCGACCTGGCCGGGGTCCCCCGCCCGGCCGCCGACCAGACCGCTGCCGCGCTGGGCCTGTGGCTGGGGGTGCCCCGGTGACTGACCAGCAGCAGGGACGGCAGCAGGACGGCCAGCATGGGGACCGGCTGGCCCGGGCCGTGCTGACCTGGATCGCCGAGCCCGGGGACCGTCAGCTCGGGGCCGTGCTCCGGCGGAGTTCGCCGGCGGCGCTGGTCGCCGCGCTCACCACCGGGACAGCCCTGGGGGCCGGGCTGGCCGTCCCGGGGCTGGACCGGGCCAGGCAGCGGTGGGCGGCCCGGCTCGGCGACGCCCCCACCGGGGCCACGGTGGAGGCCTGGCAGCGGGACGGGATCCGCCTGGTCTGCCCGGGTGAGCCGGAGTGGCCCACCCAGCTCGACGCGCTGGGCGAGGGCCGGCCGTGGGCCCTGTGGGTACGCGGCCAGGCGGACCTCCGGTTCGCCTGCCTGCGCTCGGTGTCCATCGTGGGGACCCGGGCAGCCACCGGCTACGGCACCCACGTGACGACCGAACTCGCGGCGGCCCTGGCCGAGCGGGGCTGGACGGTGGTCTCCGGCGGCGCGTTCGGGATCGACGGCCAGGCGCACCGCGGCGCGCTCGCCGCCGAGGGCGTCACCGTCGCGGTGCTGCCCTCCGGGCTCGACGCCCCGTACCCGCTCGGCCACCACGACCTGTTCGAGGCCATCGCCGCCCATGGTTTGCTGGTCAGCGAGCAGCCGCCGGGCCGCCTGCCGACCCGGCCCGGATTCCTGGTGCGGAACCGGCTGATCAGCGCGCTCAGCCGGGGGACCGTGCTGGTCGAGGCCGCCCTGCGGAGCGGGGCGCTGAACACGGCGCGGCACGCCCGGGACCAGGAACGCCCGCTGATGGCGGTTCCCGGGCCCGTGACGTCCACGGCGTCGGCCGGATGCCACCTGGTCATCCGTGACTGGGGGGCCGTGTGCGTCACCGATGCGCACGACGTGCTCGCCTGCCTCACGTTCAGCCCCGGCGACGTGGCAGACCCCTCCCGGGGCCCGGTGCTGCCCCGGGACGAGCTGGACCCGGTCAGCCTCAGCGTCCTCGAGGCCGTGCCTGCCCGCGGCGGGCAGGGACCGGCCAGGATCGCCGTGTCGGCCGGGGTGGATTTCGATACCGTGCTGCGCTGCCTGGGTGAGCTGGCGGCAGGCGGATTCATCGAGCGATGCGAGCGGGGATGGCGGGTCCGCCGGCCCGGTTGACCCGGAATGCACCCTTACGGCCCCGTCGACTAGTCAAATCCTGCCCGCTTCCGGGCAAGTTTGTTGCCGTCCGGCTGGATTATCGAGCATGCTGGGTCGCGTGGCAGTCGCCCAGCGGCCGTTCGAGGACCTCATCGCCCACCTGACCCGGAGCAGTTCACTGGGCCCCGGGGAGGCGGCGCGGTTGATCGATGACGTGGTCGGGTATTTCTCTGAGCCTGCGGACGCTTTCGTCCGCAGGCGCCACGGGGAACTCAAGGCACGGGGTCTGACCAACGACCGCGCGTTCGATCAGATCGCGGTCGAGCTGCCGCAGCGGCTGGTGGCACCGCCCCAGTACACGCTGCGCCAGCTGCGCCGCATCATCTACGGCTGAGGGGGCAGATCATGTGCGGAATCGTGGCTCATATCGGCGGGCGCGACTGCGTTCCCATCCTGCTGGAGGGGCTGGCGCGGCTGGAGTACCGGGGCTACGACTCGGCCGGGATCGCGGTCCTCGGCCGGTCCGGCGAGATCCGGGTCCACAAGACCAAGGGCCGGGTCGCCGACCTGGCCGCGGGGCTGCCCGCGCGGTTCAAGGGCAGCCCGGGCATCGGCCACACCCGGTGGGCCACCCATGGCGAGCCGAGCGACGTCAACGCGCATCCTCATGTCTGCGGGCCGATCGCGATCGTGCACAACGGGATCATCGAGAACGCCGATGAGCTGCGGGCCAAGCTGAGCGTGGGCGGGTCGGTGTTTGTCTCCGAAACCGACAGCGAGGTGCTCGCCCACCTGATCGCGGCCAGCAGCGCCGACGATCTGGTTGAGGCGGTCCGCCAGGCGCTGACCGCGGTGGTCGGCACCTACGGGATCGTGGTCCTCGACGCCCGTCACCCGGACGTGATCGTGGCGGCCCGGAACGGCAGCCCCGTGGTTCTCGGCCTCGGCGACAAGGAAATGTTCGTGTCGTCCGACGTGGCCGCCTTCGTCCGCTACACCCGCCAGGTCGTGCACCTCGACGACGGTGAGATCGCGGCGGTCCGCGCGGACGGCTTCGTGACCTCCACCCTCGACGCGCGCCCCACCATCAAGGAACCGTCCACGATCGACACCGAGGTCGGCTCCTACGACGCCGAGGGCTACACGCACTTCATGCGCAAGGAGATCCACGAGCAGCCGCGTGCGGTCGAGCGGGCTCTGCGCGGCCGCCTGGACAGCCGGTTCCACACGGCACACCTCGGCGGGCTGAACATGGACGCGCGCGAGCTCCGCGAGTTCCGCCGGGTCCTGGTGCTCGGCTGCGGCTCGGCGTACTACTCGGGCGAGGTCGGCGCGCAGCTCATCGAGGACCTGGCCCGCATCCCGGCCTCGGCCGAGCCGGCCTCGGAGTTCCGCTACCGCAATCCCGTGGTGGAGGCCGACACGCTCTACGTCGCGGTCAGCCAGTCCGGCGAGACGTACGACACGCTGGCCGCCATCCAGGAACTGCAGCGCAAGGGCGGCCGCGTGCTCGGCGTGGTGAACTCGGTCGGCAGCGCGATCGCCCGGCAATGTGACGGCGGCATATACCTGCACGCCGGCCCGGAGATCTCGGTCACCTCGACCAAGACGTTCACGGCCACCACGGTGGCGTTTGCCCTGCTGGGCCTGCACCTGGGCCGCATCCACGACCTGTCCCCGGTGGACGGCCGGCGGATCATCGCCGGCCTGCACGCGATTCCCGCGCAGATCGAGGAGATGCTGGCCGGCGAGCAGCACGTGGCCGACATCGCCGCCGGGCTGGCCAAGGCCCAGGGCATGTTCTTCATCGGCCGGGTCCGCGGTTACCCGGTCGCCCGGGAGGGAGCCCAGAAGCTCAAGGAGGTCTCCTACCTGCATGCGGAGGCCTACCCGGCCAGCGAGCTCAAGCACGGGCCGCTCGCCCTGGTCAACCCGGAGCTGCCCACGGTCGCGATCGTCCCCGACGACGAACTGCTCGACAAGAACCTGTCCACGCTCGGCGAGATCCGCGCCCGCCGCGGGCCCGTGATCGCCGTCGCCCACACCGACCTGGATCCCAAGCTCGCCGAGCAGGTCATCAGGGTCCCGAAGAACGAGCCTGAGCTGGACCCGATCCTGCTCTCCGTGCCGCTGCAGATGCTCGCGTACCACGCGGCGGTGGCGCTCGGCAACGACGTGGACAAGCCGCGCAACCTGGCCAAGAGTGTCACGGTGGAGTGAGCGCCGGTCCTGCCCCACACTGGGCTCATGGCTGATGGGCCCGGACAGGACGCGGCGGAGCCGCTGCCCGGCCGGCTCGCCGCCGCGCTGGAGGCCTTCCGGCGTCACCTGGCGGCCGAACGGGGGATGTCCGCCCACACGGTGCGGGCCTACCTCGGTGATGTCCGCGCGCTGCTGGCGTACGCCGCCCAGGCCGGCGTGACCAGCCCTGACGGCCTGGACATCGCGGTGCTCCGCGGCTGGCTCGCGGATCAGTACGCCGCCGGGCGGTCCCGTGCCACGCTGGCCCGGCGGGCCGCGTCAGCCCGGACTTTCACCTCGTTCGGGCACGCCCGCGGGCTGATGCCCGGCGACCCCGGGCCATTGCTGGGCACCCCCAAGCTGCGCCGGAAGCTGCCCGAGGTGATCCGGCAGGACCAGATGGCGGCCGTGCTGGGGGAGGCGGGCCCGCGGCCCGGGCCGGGCGGGGAGCCCGGCGGGCGCCCGGAGCCTGATCCCCGGGAGCGGGCGCTGATCCTGCGCGACACCGCGATCATGGAGCTCCTGTACGCCACCGGGATCCGGGTCAGCGAGCTGTGCGGGCTCGATCTCGGCGACCTCGACCATGACCGGCGGACCGTGCGGGTCCTGGGCAAGGGCAGGAAGGAGCGCACCGTGCCCGTGGGGCTGCCCGCCGAGCGGGCCACGGCCCGCTGGGCCCGGGACGGGCGGCCGGTGCTGGTGACCCCGGCCAGCGCGGCCGCGCTGTTCGTCGGGGCCCGCGGCAGGCGGCTTGATCCGCGGACCGCGCGGCGGGTGGTGCACACCAGGCTGGCCGCCGTGCCCGCCGTCCCCGACACCGGCCCGCACGGCCTGCGCCACGCCGCCGCGACCCATCTGCTGGAGGGCGGCGCGGACCTGCGCAGCGTGCAGGAGATCCTCGGCCACGCCTCGCTGGCCAGCACCCAGATCTACACGCACGTCTCGGTGGAGCGGCTCACGTCCGCGTTCCGCCAGGCCCACCCCCGCGCCTGACCGGCCTGCGCCCGTGGCGGGAGGGCCCGTGCGGGAGGCCCGTGGCGGAGAGGCGTTCCCCGGGTGCGCCGGGAGTGTATCCGCGGGCTTGAGCACTGCGAGTAGACTGGGGCCCAGGCCGGGAAGTCTGCCCGCGATACGCAGACGGCCTCCCGGCTAATTCGCGCGTCCGCTCGCCGCCAGGTGCCGGTTCGGCCCCCGGCGGGACGCATCCCACCGGTCCGCGGTTTCCCACACCGCGGCGGGTGCGCCCGGGCGCCAGGCAACAACCGAGAGCGTCGGTGCGGTCAGGCACGACGCGTAACAGGAAGGGGACCGCGGGCATGGCTCCGGTCGTCACTATGCGGCAGCTGCTCGAGAGCGGCGTGCACTTCGGGCACCAGACCCGGCGCTGGAACCCCAAGATGAAGCGATTCATCCTGGCCGAGCGCAACGGCATCTACATCATCGACCTCCAGCAGTCCCTCAACTTCATCGACACCGCCTACGAGTTCATCAAGGAGACCGTCGCCCACGGCGGCTCCATCCTCTACGTCGGCACCAAGAAGCAGGCCCAGGAGGCGGTCGCGGAGCAGGCCCGCCGGGTGGGCATGCCTTTCGTCAACCAGCGCTGGCTGGGCGGCATGCTGACGAACTTCCAGACGGTCTTCAAGCGCCTGCAGCGGCTCAAGGAGCTCGAGGAGCTCGACTTCGATGACGTGGCCGGCTCCGGGATGACCAAGAAGGAGCTGCTCCAGCTGCGCCGGGAGCGCGACAAGCTGGAGCGGTCGCTGGGCGGGATCCGCGACATGTCCCGGGTGCCGAGCGCCATCTGGGTGGTGGACACCAAGAAGGAGCACATCGCCGTCAGCGAGGCCCGCAAGCTGGGCATCCCGGTCATCGCCATCCTCGACACCAACTGCGACCCGGACGAGGTCACCTACCCGATCCCCGGGAATGACGACGCCATCCGCAGCGTTGCGCTGCTGACCCGGGTCGTCGCCGATGCCGTGGCCGACGGCCTGATCGCCCGGGCCGGGGCGGCGGACGGCGAGGCCAAGCCGTCCGCGACGGCGGAGCTCGGTGCGGAAGAGCCGCTCGCCGAATGGGAGCTGGCGGTTCTGGAGGGCAAGGGCAGCGACGACGCCGCGGCCCAGAACCCTGAGGCGCCCGCTGCCGAGCCGGCTGCCGCCGAAGCGCCCGCTGCCGAGCCGGCTGCCGCCGGCCAGGTAAACGGCACGGCGTCCGAGCAGGAGTCCCCGGCCGGCGAGCCGGAAGCCGCGGGCGTGTCCGCCGGCTCCGGTGAGTCGGGCGAGGCCTGAGGAGCGGGTCAGCGGAGCGGGGCAGCCAGCCCGCCCCCACTACCAAGACATAGCGAGAGATGAGGAAATGGCGAACTTCACCGCCGCGGACGTGAAGCGGCTGCGTGAGCAGACAGCCGCGGGAATGATGGACTGCAAGAGGGCCCTCGAGGAGGCCGACGGCGACTTCGACGTCGCCGTGGAGCTGCTCCGCGTCAAGGGCGCCAAGGACGTGAGCAAGCGGGCTTCCCGGACCGCCGCGAACGGGCTGGTGACCGCGGAGCTTGACGGCACGGACGCCGGGGTGCTCCTCGAGCTCAACTGCGAAACCGACTTCGTCGCCAAGACCGATGTGTTCCAGGCCCTGGCGGCGCAGATCGCGAGCGTGGCCCTGCAGCAGCGGCCCGCCGACCGGCTGACCCTGCTCGGGCTGGAGCTCCGGCCCGGCACCACCGTCCAGCAGCACATTGAGGAGGCCGGCGCCTCGCTCAAGGAGAAGATCGAGCTGGGCCGGTACGCCCTGCTTGAGGGTGGCTACGTCGCTACCTACCTGCACAAGTCCGACCCGGCGCTGCCGCCGACCGTGGGCGTGCTCGTCCAGCTGGACAAGCCCGCGCCCGAGGCGGCCAAGGACGTGACCCACCAGGTGGCCGCGATGCGGCCGCAGTACCTGACCCGTGATGAGGTGCCCGCGAACGTGGTCGAGCACGAGCGGGGCATCATGGAGCAGATCACCCGGGACGAGGGCAAGCCTGAGCAGGCGGTTCCCAAGATCGTCGAGGGCAGGCTCAACGCGTTCTTCAAGGACGTGGTGCTGACCGAGCAGCCCTTCGTCCGGGACCCGAAGAAGTCCATCAGGCAGTTGCTCGCCGATCAGGGGGTTACCGTCCGCGCGTTCGCGCGGTTCCAGGTCGGCCAGGCCGGATGAGGGCCGGGGCCAACTGGTGAGCGAGGCCGAAGGAGAAAATCCCGTGGACGGCAGCGCCACGCACCATGCGGGCGCTGCCGTGCGCGTGGACCCGGCGGAGTCGCCCAGGGCGCACCGCCGCTGGAACCGCGTGGTCGTGAAGCTGTCCGGCGAGGCCTTCTCCGGCGACGAGCCGCTGGGCATCTCGCCGGATGTCGTTTTCCACCTGGCCAAGGAGATGGCGGCGGTGGTGGCGGACGGGGTGGAGCTGGCGGCCGTGGTCGGCGGCGGCAACATGTTCCGCGGCAAGCAGCTGGCTGAGCGCGGGATCGACCGGGCCCGGGCCGACTACATGGGCATGCTGGGCACGGTCATCAACTGCCTGGCGCTCCAGGACGTGCTGGAGAAACTGGGCGTGGAAACCCGGGTGCAGACCGCTATCACGATGGGGCAGGTGGCTGAGCCCTACATCCCCAGGAAGGCCATCCGGCACCTGGAGAAGGGCCGCGTCGTGATCTTCGGGGCCGGCCTGGGTGCCCCGTTCTTCTCCACCGATACCTGCGCGGCGCAGCGCGCCCTGGAGATCGGCGCGGAAGCCGTGCTCAAGGGCACGCAGGTGGACGGGGTCTATGACGCCGATCCCCGCACCATCGCCGGCGCGACGCGCTTCACCCAGATCGACTACGGCGAGGTGCTGCGCCGGGAGCTGAAGTTCATGGACGCGACCGCGGTGAGCCTGTGCATGGACAACGGCCTGCCGATCGTCGTGTTCGACCTGATGGAAGAGGGCAACATCGCGCGGGCGGTGCGCGGTGAGAGGATCGGCACCCTGATATGCCGGTCGGGGGACTACTGACCCGCAGCCGCGGGAGCCTAAGGCACAGGAACGCACAGGAGCCGCCGTGATAGACGACACTCTCCTCGAAGCTGAGGAGAAAATGGAAAAGGCCGTGATGGTCGCCAAGGAGGAATTTGGCACCATCCGGACGGGACGCGCGCATCCTTCGATGTTCGGCAAGATCACTGCCGAGTACTACGGAACTCAGACCCCGGTCAATCAGCTGGCCTCGTTTCACATCCCCGAACCCCGGATGGTGATCGTCCAGCCGTTCGACAAGTCGTCGATGGCCGCGATCGAGAAGGCGATCCGCAACAGTGATCTCGGGGTCAACCCGAGCAACGACGGCTCGATCATCCGGGTGGTCTTCCCGGAGCTGTCGGAGGAGCGGCGCAAGGAATTCATCAAGGTGGCCCGGCACAAGGCCGAGGACAGCAGGGTCTCCATCCGCAACATCCGGCGGCACGCCAAGGACTCCCTGGACAAGATGGTCAAGGCCGGCGAGGCGGGCGAGGACGAGGTGCACCGCGCGGAGCGGGAACTCGACGAGCTCACGCACACCTACGTGGGGCAGGTGGACGAACTGCTGCGGCATAAGGAAGCCGAGCTTCTCGAGGTCTGAGATTGGGTCCCGATGAGCTGCGTCCCCCGGGCCGCGCCCCGGATCAGGACGGCGGGCCCGGGCAGCCTGGCGGCTCCGGGCCCCTGGGACCAGGTACGGGCGGCCCACTCCCGTCCGCGGAGCCAGCCGCGGAGCCTGCGTCCCCGCCCACCGCGATTCTCAAAACTTCCCGGGCTGGCCGTAACCTGCGGGCCGCAATAGCGGTCGGCCTGGTCCTGGGCGCCCTGGCGCTGGTCTCCCTGTTCACCGTGAAAGTCACGTTCCTGGTCTACGTGGCCGCGGTCGTGGCCCTCGGGATGTGGGAACTGGCCCGCGCCCTGGAGGCCCGTGGCGTCCGGCTGCCGCTGGTCCCGGTGGCCGCCGGGGGCGCGGTCATGCTCGGCCTGGCGTACCACAGCGGTGAGCGGGCCCTGCTCGCCGCGCTGGCCGTGACGATGATCGCCGTCCTGGCCTGGCGCATGGCCGGGGGCAGCGCAGGTTACCTGCGCGACGTGACCGCTGGGGTGTTCACCCTCGTGTACCTGCCGCTGATGGCGTCGTTCGTCGCCCTGATGCTGGCCGCAACGGACGGTCCCCGGCGCATCCTGGCCTGGCTCGTGGTCACGGTCTGCAGTGACATCGGCGGCTACCTCGTCGGCAGCCTGCTGGGACGCCATCCGATGGCCGCGGTCATCAGCCCCCACAAGACCTGGGAGGGGTTCGCCGGCTCAGCGCGTGGCCTGCATCGTGGCCGGTGTCCTGCTGCTGACCCTGCTGCTGCACGGCTCCTGGTGGCAGGGCGTGGTGGTGGGCGTGGCCGCCGTCGGCGCTGCGACCCTCGGCGACCTGTCCGAATCCATGATCAAGAGGGATCTTCAGATCAAGGACATGGGCACGTTGCTGCCCGGTCACGGGGGGGTCCTGGACCGGATCGACTCCCTGCTGATCACCGCGCCGGTGGTCTGGCTGCTGCTGGTGATCTTCCTCTCGCACTGACGTTTGGCCGCATCCGCCTTGGGGACCTTGCGGGCGACTCGTACCTATCAGCCGGGGGAGATGCGGAGCGCAGCGGGATGTTCAGACGTCGTTTCGGCCTGGTTTTTCTTGTCTACATCATTATCGGGCTCGTGGTCGCCTGGGAAAAGCACTACATCACGGTGGGCCTGCTCAAAGGGCTCCTGTCCGCCCTCCTCGCGATCCTGCTCTGGTGGCTGCCACTGCTGGGAGTCAGCCTGCATATCCACTGACCGCCGGGCCTGGCCAGCCAGCGCAGGCGGGCTCATCACCTGATACCCCAACGCGGCCCGCGGTACCCGGTGGCGCGGGCGCTCCTTCGGGCGGCTGCCGGCCGGTCAGCGGGAGTGCCGCGAACGCCGCCCACGCGGCGCGGATCCGCGCGGACAGCGCCTCCGCCTGCGCGGAGGGGGTCCCGCCGATCAGCCGGGCGGGCTGGCCGCTGGTCAGGTTGCCGAAGACGAGCGGTACGTCGAGGCCGTGGCAGGCGCCGAGGACCCCGCCCATGCCCGGGGCGGGCCAGGTCAGCTCGTAGAGGTGGGCCCGGCCGCCGGAGGCGGCGTGCGCCCGGGCGAGGTGGAGTGTCGGCATCCGGACAGCCAGTCGGCGTTGACCGGTCACCTGGCCCAGCACGCCGTCGATCAGGCTGAACAGCCGGTGCTCATCGCGGGTGTGGCCGACGAGCAGGCCGACGTCCCGGCCGGCCCCGCCGGCCAGCGCCTGCCAGGGGGTGGCCGGCCGGACGTCGCCGCCGACGACAGGTGCGAACGGGATCGGCCGGCAGGTGATCGGGCCCCAGCGGTCCTTCCACCGGCCGGTGTCCGCCGAGACAGCGCCGCCCGCGGCGGGCAGCCGCGAGGGGTCCACGGCGGACGGGCCGGCCACCGTGGGCCGCACCCCCAGTTCGGCGGCGCAGGCGGCGGCGATGTCGGCGGCAAGCTCCGGCGAGAAGAACGTCCCCGGCACGCTCTGCGCTGACCGCCCGGCGGAAGAGCCCGGCCGCCCGCGGCACGGCCAGCAGCGCGGCGGCCGATCCGCCGCCCGCCGGCTGGCCGAAGACCGTCACCCGGTCCGGGTCACCGCCGAACGCCCGGATGTTGTCGCGCACCCACTGCAGCGCGGCCACCTGGTCGAGCAGGCCCCGGTTGGCGGGGGCGTCATCCATCTGCGCGAAACTCTCCACGCCCAGGGATCCACACCAGCACCGGCAGGCCGGCCCCGGGCCCGGACCGGGCGACCAGACGTTGACCGAAAGCCGGCCGCCGCCCGCCGCCTCCAGCGCGGGCCCCGTCCATCCCGGGCAGGCCCTCCTGCGGAGGCGGCGGCCCGTACGGGAGCGCCGCCCGCACCCCCGCCCAGACGCGCACCGGCCGCGGTGCGGCGAACCGGAGCGCACCGGCCGGCGGCTCGGCGTACGGGATGCCGCGGAAGACCACCAGCCCCGCTTCCCGGCTGCCGCGCAGCACCCCGGCCGCCGTACGGACCTCAGGCCCGGCCGCGGACTCCGGCGGCCTGGCTGCGGCGGCGGTCACGACGGCTGCCCTCCGGCGGACCGGGCGTGGCCAGGCGGCGGCGGCGGCCCAGTCCCTGCATGAACACATGTGTCATGCGCTGATTGAAGCCCGGCTGCCCGCCGGGGACCGGCTGGCAGATGAGGGCGATGGTCATGAGGACTTCCCGGGCCGTAACGTCGTCGCGCGCGTACCCGCTGTCTGCCGCCCGGGCGAGGAGCGTCTGGAGCGCTGGTTCGAGCCGGCCCATCAGGTGCTGCGGGAGGTCATCGTAGGCCGGGTCACCGGAGTGGAGCGCCGCGGCGAGACCGCGCTTGGTGCCGACGAAGTCCGTGAAGCGGTCGATCCAGCCCATCAGCGCTTCCCACGGGCTGAGCGTGGTCCCGAGCTCTTCCGCAGCTTCGACGCACTCATCGATCTCGTGCTGCAGCACGGCGACGATGAGGTCGGACCGGCGGGGGAAATGCCGGTAGAGCGTTCCGACGCCCACTCCCGCACGATCCGTGATCTCCTTCGCGGGCGCGTCCACGCCGCTGCCCGCGAACACGGTCTTCGCGGCCTCCACCAGCGCCACGACATTCCGCTGTGCGTCGGAGCGCTGACGCCGGGACGGGCCGGTACTGCGCCCCGCCGCGCCGCCGCGGCCGGCCCGGATGCCATGGCCCTCCTGTTGCTAACCGGAAAGCGATTCCGTACAGTTCCGGAAAGAGCTTCCGCTTGGTGGCAGTGTACGCGGCGGCGGCGCCGGCACACGTCACGCTCACGTCTGGAGACTCTCATGCAGTACCGCAACCTTGGCCGGACAGGCATCAAGGTCAGCCCTTACGCGCTCGGCGCGCTCATGTTCGCCACCCAGGTCGGCAACCCCGACCCCGGGGACTCGGTCCGGATCATCCGCAAGGCGCTCGACGCAGGCATCAACCTCGTCGACACCGCTGACGCGTACGGGGATTCGGAGGAGGTTGTCGGCCGGGCCCTCAAGGGCCGCCGTGACAGCGTCGTCCTCACGACGAAGGTCGGCCGCCCGATGGGTGCCGGCCCGAATCAGCAGGGTGCCTCCCGGCGGTGGATCATCACGGCAGTCGAGAACTCGCTGCGCCGCCTCCAGACCGGCCACATCGACGTGTACCAGATCCACCGCCCCGATCCTGACACGGACATCGGGGAAACACTGTCCGCGCTGACAGACCTCGTCCGCAGCGGCAAGATCCGCGCGTTCGGAACCTCGAACATGCCGGCATCGAGCCTTGTGGAGGCGCACTGGGTGGCGCAGCGGCGCGGCCTGGAGCGGTTCCGTACCGAGCAGCCGCCGTACTCCATCCTGAACCGCGGCATCGAGCGTGAGATCCTCCCGGTCGCGCAGCGTTTCGGCATGGGCGTTCTTGCCTGGGGACCACTCGGCCAGGGCATGCTCACCGGCCGGGTCCGGCGCGGGCAGGACAGCGACGTCATCCGCGCGAAGCTCTTCACGGTGTTCAGTGATGAGCGGCGCCTGGACGCGGTGGAGCGGTTGATCACGCTCGCCGCAGAAGCGGGACTGCCGATGCCCCACCTCGCGATGGCGTTCGCCATCTCCCACCCGGGTGTGACGAGCGCGCTGCTCGGTGCCCGCACCATGGGGCAACTCGACGACCTTCTCGCCGGGGTGGACGTCGTCCTTCCCGACGATGTCCTCGACCGGATCGATGAGATCGTCCCGCCCGGAACCGATATCGGCACCCTCGACCAGGCCTACGTGCCGCCCGCGATCCAGAAGGCGGAACTGCGCCGCCGCCCGCTCAGCGGGCGCTCCGCCGCCTGAGACAGGCGCCGGCGCGGCCGCGCCCGCCTGAGATCACGACGCTCAGGCCGTCCGCGTGCCGGTGAGCGTTCCGCAGGCCAGGACATGTCCCGCGAGAGCCGACGGCACGGCTTGCATGGTGGCGGCCTTGGTGAGGTCGATGCCGGTGTCGAGGGCGTAGAGGTGGTAGCGGTAGCGGTGCGTGCCATGGCCAGCAGCGGCCTCGGCCCGGAGTACCTGGCCTGGCGTCGGCGGTTGGGGAGGAACTGGAAGCGCGGGTCGTCCGGGGTCAGGGCGCCTTCCGGAAGGCCGCCTCCGGTCGGCGCGAATGCGGCGATCGTGTGGATGCCGGGTATGGCGCCGGGGTTGTCGAGGTCTTCGAGCACGAAGACCAGGCCCTTCGTCCCGGCGGGCAGGGCACTCCGCGTGAGGGCGGGTGAGATGTCGTCGCCGATGAACTGCCCGCAGTACCTGGCCGGCACGACCTGCCCGTCACCGAAGGCGGGTGAGGTCAGCGTGATGCGGTTACCGGTCGCGAGTTCGGGCGCGCTGGCGATGCTCGCGGCTTCGTCAGGGCGCCGGTTGCGCAGCAGCCAGCCGGCGGGAAGGAGAAGGGCTTCTACGGGGTGCATGGTGTTCTGTTCACGAGTCGGCGATGCGGAGCAGGAGTGGGGCGACCCGGAGGAGGTCGCCGCGTTCGGCGGCGGTGAATTCGGCCAGCCGGCCGTTGAGCCAGTCCTGCCGGTGGCGACGCGAGGCCGTGGCCGCTTCCCGGCCCTCCCCGGTCAACGTGAACAGGACCTTGCGCCGGTCCTGCGTCCCGCGGGACTTCGTGACATAGGCGAGTTGCTCGAGCCGCCGAACCGTCTGGCTCATCGATCCGAGCGTGACCTTCGCGGCCGCAGCGAGGTCGCTCAGGCTCATCCGCCCCCGCTTGCCGAGAACGATAAGCACGAGCAGCCCCTCCTCGGAGACCTCTCCCTCCACGCGTTCGGAACGGAACCGGCTGTAGAGCCGCACGACCGCGCGCCGCAGCTCCGCGCCGACCTCGTCGATGTCCTCGCTCACGTCACATCTCCTATTACTTAGTAGACAGATAGCATCTGCTTAGCATTACTAAGCAAAATGGGAAATGGCTGACGGGACCGGTGGCCCAGCTGCCGGTGACGTGCGACGCAGGCACTGCCTAGCCCGTGACCACCCAGTCCCGGCGCTGGGCCGCCAGGTGCGTGACCAGGCTGGCCGATCCGCGTTCCTTGGCGAACAGCCGTTCGCGCTCACTGATGGGCATGACCCACAGCCAGCGCACCGGATCGCTGGCGAAGGAGAACCCGGACAGGTCCGGCACCTCCGGCCCGGGCAGCTGGGACGGATCATCGAGCAGCAGCACGGCGGTGTTCCCGCGGCCCAGCGGGAACGTGGCGGGCTCGTGGTACCACCTGATCGTGTGGCCGGGCCCGAACCAGGTCACCGCCCGCCAGGGATAGTGCGCGAGCCACAGGAAGATGCGCGCCGCCTCGGGACTGGGCATCGTGGTGGCCAGGGCCAGCTCGATCCGGCCGGTGGACGCGGGATCCTCGGCGAACTGCTCGACCACCGGCATCCGCTGGCAGCTCATGCCGAGCGTGGACAGCACGGTGAACGGGCGGCTGCGGGTCGGTGGCCGTTCCGACACCCCGGCCGGGGGCTGCCGGCCACCGCTGACGTCCCAGTACCGGGCGCCCGGGCCGAGCCTGCCCAGCAGGTGCCCGAGGGCCGCCTTCTGGAACCCGGCCCACGAGCCCTCGCCCGCCCGCCACCGCCAGAACGCCGTGGCCCGGTCCGCCCGCGGGCCAAGTCCCTCCATGGCGTCGTCCAGGGACCATGCGAACGGGGTCTGGCCGATGCACTCCCGGCTGTAGCCGGGCATGCCGCGGGACATGTCCGACCAGCCGGGTATCACCGCCAGCAGCTGGCCCCCCTCCACCAGGGCCACCCCGTCTCCCTCCTCGAACCACAGCGGGCGGAGGATGCGCGGGTCCAGCGGCGGGACGCCGCCGGGATGCCTGGTGTGCCCGGCCGGCATCACCGGCGCCTGGCCGGCCTCGACCTGCGCCGGGTCGGCGGTGGCCGGGGCGGCCTGGTGGTTGGCCAGCCAGACCGCGGCGATCACGGCGGCCTGGTCGTACACGTACGCCGCGGTGGTGAAACCGTCGTACTCCACGGCCAGCCTGCGGCTGCCGTACGGGCTGTCGCTGGTCAGCAGGATCTCCGGCCGACCCGGCCGGGCGGCGAGGTCGCCTTCCCTTCCGCCCCTGCGCAAAGTCGGCATAACCGAAATCTACTGATCCGCCGCAGGTCATCGTGTCCGCACCCGGGATATTGTTAAGCGTTCGAAACGCCTTCTCAACGGAGCACCGGTGCCTGGCAGAGCAACCCCCACCCGACCGCCCCGGCACCTGGCTGACCTGGACCCTTCGGAGCGCCGCGCGGCCGCCGCTGAACTGGGCGGCCCGGCGTTCCGCGCCGATCAGCTGGCCCGGCATTACTTCGCCCGGCTGACCGATGACCCGGCGGACATGACTGACCTGCCGGCCACCTCCCGCGATCAGCTGGCGGGCAGCCTGCTGCCCCGGCTGCTCACCCCGCAGCAGGAGCTGACCTGCGACGGGGGGACGACCCGCAAGACGCTGTGGCGGGCCTACGACGGCGCGCTCATCGAGTCCGTCCTGATGCGCTACCCGCAGCGGGTCACCATGTGCGTGTCCTCCCAGGCGGGCTGCGGGATGGCCTGCCCGTTCTGCGCCACCGGCCAGGCCGGGCTGACCAGGAACCTGTCCGCGGCCGAGATCGTCGCCCAGGTGGTCGCGGGCGCACGGGCGCTGGCCCGCGGCGAGGTCCCGGGCGGGCCGGGACGCGTCTCCAACATCGTGTTCATGGGGATGGGCGAGCCGCTCGCCAACTACGCCAGCGTGCTCCGGGCCGTGCGCCGCATCACCGACCCGGTCCCGGACGGGCTGGGCATCTCCCAGCGGTCGGTGACCATCTCCACCGTCGGGCTGGTCCCCGCCATCCGCCGGCTCACCGCGGAAGGCCTCCAGGTGCGGCTGGCTGTCTCGCTGCACGCTCCTGACGACGGGCTGCGCGACGAGCTGGTGCCGGTCAACCGCCGCTGGAAGGTGGCGGAGGTCCTCGGGGCCGCGTGGGATTACGCGGCCGCCACCGGCCGGCGGGTCTCCGTCGAGTACGCACTGATCAAAGACATCAACGACCAGGCCTGGCGAGCCGACGCGCTGGCCGGCCTGCTGGCAGGCCGGCTCGCGCACGTGAACCTGATCCCGCTCAACCCCACGCCTGGCTCCCGCTGGACGGCGTCCGAGCCGGGCTCCAGCGCTGAGTTCCAGGCCCGGCTGGCCGGCGCCGGGATACCCGTCACCATGCGCGACACCCGGGGCAGCCAGATCGACGGGGCCTGCGGCCAGCTCGCCGCCCCGGCCCGGGCGCCTCAGACTGTCCAGATCAGAACCCGGGTACCGTAGTCGTCCATGCCGGCCAAGGAGGCTCTCGCCAGGGGCTGCCGCAAGCTGGCGTGGCGGATGGTGCACCGCGCCTGGCGGACGGCCCAGCAGGCGGGCGCGATTTCCGCGGCCACCCCGGCCGGCCGCGGTTCGCCGCGTTCGGTCCCGGGTCGGTCATCGCGTTTCCCACCGGGGCGCTCTTCGGCGAGGCGTGGATCGAGGTCGGAGAGGGCACGCTGATCGGGGCTGAGGTCAGCCTGAGCGCGGGCATGGTCCCCGGCCACCAGCTCGGTGACTCGCCGGTGCTGCGGCTCGGGAACCACTGCGTGATCGGGCGGGGCAGCCACATCATCGCGCACCATTCGATCGTCATCGGCGATGACGTGTTCACCGGCCCCTACGTCTACATCACCGACCAGAATCACGGGTACGCCGACCCCGACGTGCCGATCGGGCGCCAGTGGCCGAGCAACGTGGCGGTCTCCATAGGCTCGGGAACGTGGCTGGGAGCTGGCGTGATCGTGCTGCCCGGGGCGCAGATCGGCCGTAATGTGGTGGTGGCCGCGGGCTCGGTGGTCCGCGGGCTGGTGCCTGACCGCTGCGTGATCGCCGGTGTCCCCGCGAAGGTGGTGCGGGAGTACGTGGCCGGTGATGGCTGGTCACGGCCGGTGCCGATCGTGGGCGACCGTACCTGATGTCTGAATTCAAGAGGGCACGTGAAGGGACGCAAGGACCTCGTCGCGAGCGCGGCGTACCTGCCTGAGCCTGCAGCTGTCGCGGCGGCCCGCAAGTTCGTGCGGGACACGCTGTGTTCCTGGCTCGATGCCGGGCCCGGCGCGGCCGCGGATGCGGCGGCGGACGGCGGCCTGGTCGATGACGCGGTCCTGCTGACCAGCGAGCTCGTGACCAACGCCGTCGTGCACGCCGGCACCCAGGTCCAGGTCACCTGCAAACTCGCCGCGGGTGCCGTGGAGGTCGTGGTCCGCGACAGTCACCCGGCCCGGATGGTGCCCGGTCCCGCGCGAGACGACACCGTTCCCGCCGAGCGCACCGGCGGGCGCGGCCTGCTGCTGCCTTCCGCGCTGGCCGCGGCCTGGGGGGTCAGCTACGGGACCGACGCGAAGGCGGTCTGGTTCCGGATGGGCCTTCCCGGCGGGCCCGGTGGCGCGGCTGCCGCCGGGACCGGCCCGGAGGCGCTGGACGCCGTGGTGCCGGCCGGGCCGTGGAGTGTCGGCACCGTGCTCTCCAGTACCGGGCCGGCTGTCCTGCCGGCCAGTGCCGTGCCCGCGGTGACCGGGACCAGCGCACCCGGCGAGCCCGGCTATGACGCGCTGCTGGCCCAGTGCGTGGCGTCGGCCCGGGTGATCGCGTCCGCCGACAGTGCGTACGCCCTCGTCGCGGACGAGGACGGGGATCTGGGGGTGCGTGCCTCCAGCGGGCCCAGCCCGGCGGCGTGGCTGCGCACCGCGCCGTCGGTCTCGACTGTGCCGTTCATGGTGGACGGCCGCGTGACCGGGGTGCTGGCCGTCGCGGCCGCCCGTCCTGGCTCGTTCGCGGACGGCGACGTCGAGCGGCTCCAGAAGCTGGCGGACCAGATGGGGCCGGCCGTGGAACGCGCCCGCCTGGCGGAGCTCGAACGGGCCCGGCGGGCCCGGGCCGGCGTGCTGGCCGAGGCCAGCGCCCTGCTGGCCGGCCCGCTGGACCAGGACCGCATCCTCGCAGTGGCCGGGCAGGTGGCCGTGCCCCGCCTCGCGGCGTGGTGCGCGGTGCTGCTTGCCGGTCCCGGGGGTGACCTCAGGCTCACGGTCGCACGCCACGCCGACGAGTCGCAGGCCGGAACGCTCACCTGGCTGCTGAACCTGGGCTGTGACCGCGCCCCGCCGGCGGCCGCCCCGGCCTCCGGTGCCGGCAGCGCCCGCTCCTGGCCCCTGGCCGCGCTGGTCCCGCCGGATGCCCCGGCCGGCATGGCCGACCTCGCGGCGCGCGGCGCCTGGTGCTTCCCGCTGACCGGCCGGGGCGGCCCGCTGGGGCTGCTCATCCTGGGTGGCCCCCATGGCGGGCGGCCCTCCCGGGACGTGCAGGGACTGGCGGAAGACCTGGCGGCCCGGATCGCGCTGGCCCTGGAGAACGCCCGGCTCGCCGCCGCCCACCAGCAGGCCGGCGAGGCGCTGCGGGCCACCCTGGTGCCGTCCGAACTGCCCCGGATCCCGGGCGTCGAGCTGGCCTTCGCGCACGACCTGCCCGCGGCCAGCCTGTCCCCGGCCGGTGCGCTGGGCGGGGATTTCTGTGACGTGTTCCCCATCGCCGGCGGACGCTGGCGTTTCGCCATCGGCGAGGTGTGCGGGACGGGTGCCGCCACCCCGGCGGTGACCTCGCTGGCCCGCAACGCCCTGCGCATCCTGGGTGCCGCCGGGCTGGATGTCCCCGCCGTGCTGGACCGGCTGAATCAGCTGATCCTGGACGAGCGGATGCCGGGAACGTTCCTGACCCTGGTGCACGGGGAAATCGGGCACGGGGAAACCGGGCACGGGGAAACCGGGCACGGGGAAACCGGGCACGGGCAGGCCGTGGCGGGAGCCCCGGCCCGGATCTCGCTCGCCTGCGCCGGGCAGCCGATGCCGCTGATGCTGCGGGGCGAGGGGCGCCCCGAGAACGCCGCGGCCCCCCAGCCGGTCCTCGGCGTGATCGAGGGACAGGCCTTCACCGCCCAGCAGGTCACGCTCGGCCCCGGGGACCTGCTGCTCTGCGTCACCGACGGGGTGACCAGGCGCCGCAACGGTGACCGGCTCCTGGATGACGACGACGGCCTCGCCCGGCTGCTGGCCGCATGCACGGGGCTGACCGCCGAGGTGGTCGCGGACAAGGTCCACGAGGAGGTCCGGACCTTCGGCGGCGACCCGGCGGTGGACGGGATGGCGGTGCTCGCCATCCGCGCCGTCACCTGACCTGGCCCAGCCGGCCGCCTGCTTACTCGGCGCGCAGCCGCGGGCTGAACACCTCACCGCGCAGGGCCCGCCCGATCAGGTCGACAGCCCGCGCGGTATCCACGAGCCTGCGGCCCTCGCTGCGGTACGCGGCCAGCACCGCGTCGACGCCGTGCGCGGGCAGCGCCCCGCCCAGTTCGGTCCGGGCGCTGCGATACCCCTCCCGGGCACCCTGCACGCAGGCCGCCACGTGATGGCGGGCCATGAGGGCCAGCGCGACCGGGTGGCGCCGCAGCACCCCGTACAGCCGGTAGTCGGGCGGGACCACATCGAGCAGCCAGGCCACGGCAGTGGCCTCGAAGTCGGTACTGCCCGGAGGATGCACCCCCGTCGGCCAGCCCGGCGGAACGTACGCTGCCATGCCACGACAATAGCAAATAATCGAACACGCGTTCCAAGCCGGGATTCGCCGGCTGCCACGTCCCCGGTCAGCCGCTGATTTAGACCACCGTCTACCGTCACTGGCCATCTCGTGAGGCGCTGGTGATCGACGCCGCCTCCCGGATCAGCGCCGAGCAGGAGGTTCCCGATACGGGGTCATTCGAGGCCGATGTCATGGCGATCCTGGCCAACCTTGGCTACCTGCTGGGCACAGCCCGGTGGTCGTCGGTCGTGCCCTCGATCGTCAACGTCGCCGAGCGCGATCCCGAGTTCGCCGGCATCCACGGCAAAATCCAGCGCGGACACGCGGCACCGCTCAGGGAAGTCATCGAGCGGGCAGTTGGCAGAGGCGGGATATCCGCGGCAACCGACACGGCGGCCATGGTCTCGGCGCTGATCGGGCCGCTCTATTACCGCCGCTGGTTCTCGCGTGAGCCTATCGATGAGCAGTTCATCAAGACGATCGTCAGGAATGTGATCAGCGGTCAGGAAGACAGCGGCGATCCCGGCCGTGACACGCGCGCTTAGTCAGAGCCCGATGGGCCCACGGAGAAGGGCTCTCCGGTCCACCCGGAGACGGGGGGACCGGAGAGCCGGGAACGGGCTGGCCGGAGACGAGCTGGCCGGGCACGGGCTGGCCGCGCACGGGGCTAGTCGCAGCACTGGGTCGCTGTCATGCCCCGAAGGGGGGCGCCGGACGTGGCGGCCACGCCGGCGTGCCGCCACCAGCGGCGGCTCGTCCGGGTACGACGGGCCTCGCGGAGCCGGCCTTCCTGCGCGGCGTGGTCGAGCATGTCCTTGACGTGCTGGGCGGCCGCGGCGGACTGGATTACTGGATGCACGACATCCTCCTTGGTCGGCGGCCACGGTCATGACCGCACACCATTGAGGTTCGTCGTAAGGCCCCTTGCCCCACATCGGGAAGATGCCTTATCTTGCCGGGCCGGACCCGCTGAGGCCCGGGTCCCGCCTAAGGCGGGGTGAAGCCGCCTAAGGCCGGATCCCGGGGCTGCCGTTCCGGTGCGCGGTGGCCGGCCGAGGACCTTGAAGCCGTCGCCCCCGCGATCAACAGCCTGGGATACCTCAGCCCAGCCGGCTTCGAAGCCACCCACCGAAACGAGATCAGAAATGTAGCCTGACCACGCCATCAACCCTGTCCGTCAAGCGGCTGGGCAGCCTCAGAGGAGGAACCGTGTCTTCCGCTGTTCTGTACATGTCCATGTCGCTCGACGGGTACATCGCGGGCCCGAATGACGGACCCGGCAATCCGGGCGGCGATGACTTCGGCCGGCTCCACGACTGGCTGGGGAGTGGCGACTCCAGCACTGGCGAGGGTCATGACGGGTTCCGGCCGGCCGGTGAGCAGAGCGGCATCGTGTTCGACGAGATGATGAGCACCGGCGCCGTTGTCGTCGGGCGCAGGACGATCGAGCAGGCCGGGTACTGGGGCGGCGAGCATCACGGTGGAGTGCCGATCTTCGTGCCCACTCACCAGCCGCCGCTGGACGTTCCGCCGGGTCAGGTGCGCTTTATCACCGATGGCATCGAATCTTGTGTGGCACAAGCCAAGGCAGCGGCCGGCGACCGGAATGTGCTGGTGCATGGCGCGGTCACCGCTCAAGAATGCTTGCGTGCGGGGGTCCTGGACGAGTTGCAGATCCACCTGATCCCCTTTCTCCAGGGCAGAGGCCGTCGCCTGTTCGACACCCTGCCCGGGGAGATCGAACTCGATGTCGTTCGCGTGATCGACACCCAAGAAGCCACCCACCTCCGCTACCGCGTCCGTCGCTGAAGGGAGGCAGCAGGCCGCCCGGCACCTCAAAACCCTGAGATGCCTAGTCGGTGCGGCACTGCGCCTGCGCGGGAACCGGCCGTGCGGCCCCGGACGAGGCAGCCCCGGACGAGGCAGCGCCTGACAAGCCACCCCCGCACGAGGCAACCCGCGGCGAGGCGGCCCGAGACGAGGCAACCCGCGGCGAGCCAGCCCCGGACGAGGCAACCCGCGGCGTGGCAACCTGCGGCGAGGCGGCCCGCGGCGAGCCAGCCCCGGACGAGGCGGCCCGCGGCGAGGCAGCCCGGGGCAAGGCAGGCCGGGGCGAGGCACCCCGCGGCGAGGCGGCCCGGAATGGGGACTGCCACCAGCGGCGGCTCGTCCGGCTACGCCGGGCCTCGCGGACCCGGCCATCCTGCGCGGCCTGGTCGAGCATGTCCTTGATGTGCTGGGCAGCGGCGGCCGACTGGATTACTGGATGCACGACATCCTCCTTGGTAGCGGCCACGGTCATGACCGCACACCATTGAGGTTCGCCGTAAGGCCCCAGGCTCCACATCCGGAAGATGCCCTATCTATTGCGGCCGGGCCCGCCAGGGCTCACGTCCCGCCTAAGGCGGTCAGGCCGGCTGAGCGGGCCGGACGTCCCGCCTGAGCAGGCCAGGACGTCCCGGGGCGGGCCGGCCGTCCCGGGGCCAGGCGATGCGTGTCCCGTCCAGGCTGTCCTCTCGCGAGACATGTCGCTAACATCCAGGACATCTGCGCAGGTGAGGATGCACGGGGTGAGCAGCACGTATGCGGCGTGGCGCGGGCACGTGATCGTTTGCGGCCTGCACGGGGTGGGCCTGCGGATCGTCGAGCTGCTCAACTCCTCCGGCGTGCCCACCATCGTCATCGACGACCACCCGGACCCGCGGCTGGCCCGCAACCTGATCGGCTGGGGCATCCCGCACATCGCAGGCAGCCCCCGGTCGGCCGATATCCTGGCCGACGCCGGGCTGGCCGGGGCCGGAGCCGTGATCTGCGCCCTGGAAGATGATCTCCGCACCCTGGAGACGGCCCTGCTGACCCGGGAACTGCGTGCCGACGTGCGCGTGGTGGTGGAGCTCAGCAACCCGGCCGTGGGCCGGGCGCTGTCCCGGATCGCGATCTCGGTGCTCGACGTGGCCGGGCTGTCCGCGGCGTCGATCACGGAAGCCTGCCTGCGCACCGGCGCCCAGGAGATCCGGCTGGCCGCCGAGCGGTTCGCTGCCGTGCGGACCGTGGCCCCCGCCCCCGCCACGCTGCGCGAGCTGTACGGGGCGCTGGCCCCGATCGCCGTGCTGCCCGCCGGCGGCGGCGACGTGGTGATCTGTCCCGGCCGTGATCACCGGGTCGCGGCGGGGGACGGCGTGACGCTGTTCGGCGCCCCGGGCGAGCTGCATACCGCGGGGGTGATCGCGCATCCCCACGCGCCGGGTATCGGGACCAGCGCGCTCGGAGCCCTCGGGGTGCTGGCCGCCACCCCCGGCCCGCCCGGCTGGCTCACCCGCAGCCTGCGCTCCGCGCGGCACCTCACCGCCTCACTGCTGCAGGCTGTGGACCGCCGCCTGGTGACCGCGTTGTTCGCGCTGTTCACCGTGGTCACCGTGTCCACGGTGATCCTGTGGCTGGCCTACCGGACGGGCGGGCACCATATCCCGCTGCTGGACGCCGTGTACTTCACCGCGGAGACGGTCACCACCGTCAACTACGGCGACTTTTCCTACCTGAACCAGAGCCCCTGGCTGATGGGCGGGGCCGTCGTGCTGATGCTGCTCGGCGCCCTGTTCGTCGCCCTGTTCTTCGCCATGCTCACCAACATGCTGGTCAGCCGCCGCATCGAGGAATCGCTGGGCCGCCGGCGGATCACCGGGCTGCGCGGCCATGTGCTGGTCATCGGGCTGGGCTCGGTGGGCATGCAGGCCGCCTCCCGGCTGGTCGCCGCGGGCAGCGAGGTGGTAGTGATCGAGAAGCACGACGCCAACCGGCACCTCAGCCAGGCCCGGGCCCTCGGCATGCCGGTCGTCATCGCGGACGCCACCCTGCCGGAGACGCTGGAGTCGGTCAGCCTGGCCAGCGCCTCGGCGGTAGCCGTACTGACCAGCGACGACCTGGCCAACCTGGAAACCGGCCTGGCCGTGCGCGATCAGCTCGGGGCGCGCTGGGAGAACACCCCGGTGGTGCTGCGCATGTTCGATCCGCAGCTGGCCCGGTCGGTCCGGCACAACTTCGGGTTCCGCAACGTCCGCTCCACCGCCGCCCTCGCGGCGCCCTGGTTTGTCGGCGCGGCGCTCGGCCTCGACGTGCTCAGCACCTTCTACGTGGGCGACGAGCCGCTGCTGGTGGCCCGGCTGACGGTGAGCCGTGGCGGTGGCCTGGACGGGCTGGCCATGCGAGACCTGGGCGCGCGGACCCGGGTCCTGGCCATCAGCCGGGTGCCCCATCAGGCCCGCCTGGAGCACCCGCCGCGCCGCGGTACCCGGCTGGGGGCCGGGGACCAGGCCTACCTGATCGGCCCCTACGAGGAACTGCTCGCGGTGCTCCGCCGGGACCGCCCGGCCCCGCAGGCCGGCAACCTCACCCGCCGGGCCGCCCCGGCCGCGGAGCCGCCGGCCGCCCCCGCCGGGAGCAGCGATTAGGCGCCGTCGGTTCCGGTGATCCGCGGCGAATACAATGGGAGGGCTGCGTGTTGTACATGTCAGCTCCCCACCTCCGAAGCAAATGAGATTCCGTATGCCCGTTCGCCAGGCCCAGCTCGCCACGCGTGATGAATTGCGCAACGTGGCGATCGTCGCGCACGTCGACCACGGCAAGACGACGCTGGTCGACGCCATGCTCTGGCAGTCCGGCGCGTTCCGGGTCGGCGCCACCGTCGCGGACCGGGTTCTCGACTCCGGTGACCTGGAACGCGAAAAGGGCATCACGATCCTGGCCAAGAACACCGCGGTCGCGCACGGCGGCCTGACCATCAACATCGTGGACACGCCCGGGCACGCCGACTTCGGCGGCGAGGTCGAGCGCGGACTGTCCATGGTGGACGGGGTGCTGCTGCTGGTGGACGCCAGCGAGGGCCCCCTGCCGCAGACCCGGTTCGTGCTCCGCAAGACGCTGGAGGCGAAACTGCCGGTCATCCTGGTGATCAACAAGGTGGACCGCCCGGACGCCCGGATCGCCGAGGTGGTGGACGCCTGCTACGAGCTGTTCCTCGACCTGGACGCCACCGAGGAGCAGATCGAGTTCCCGATCGTCTACGCCTCCGCGCGGGCGGGCCGGGCCTCGCTGACCCGCCCGGCCGACGGCACCCTGCCCGACTCCGGCGACCTGGAGCCGCTGTTCACGGTGCTGCGGGAGACCGTGCCCGCGCCGTCCTACGATCCGACTGAGCCGCTGCGCGCGCACGTCACCAACCTGGACGCGTCGGCCTACCTGGGCCGGATCGCGCTATGCCGGGTGGAATCCGGCGAGATCACCAAGGGGCAGCAGGCCGCGTGGTGCCGTCGCGACGGGTCCATCGAGAAGGTCAAGATCACTGAGCTGTTCCGGACCGAGGCGCTGGAACGGGTGCCCGCGCAGAGCGCCGGGCCCGGGGACATCATCGCGGTGGCCGGCATCCCGGAGATCATGATCGGCGAGACGCTGGCCGATCCCGATGACCCGCGCCCGCTGCCGCTGATCACCGTGGACGAGCCCGCCATCTCGATGACTATCGGGGTGAACACCTCGCCGCTGGTCGGCCGGGAGAAGGGCTCGAAGGTCACGGCGCGGATGGTGCGCGACCGGCTGGACCGGGAACTGGTCGGCAATGTGTCGCTCCGGGTGCTGCCCACCGACCGGCCGGACACCTGGGAAGTCCAGGGCCGCGGCGAGCTGGCCCTGGCCGTGCTGGTGGAGACCATGCGCCGCGAAGGCTACGAGCTCACCGTCGGCCGTCCCACCGTGGTCACCCGTGAGGTCAACGGCAAGCTGCACGAGCCGGTGGAGCGGCTGACCGTGGACGTGCCCGAGGAGTACCTGGGCGCGGTCACCACCCTGCTGGCGCTGCGCAAGGGCCGGATGGAGCGCATGACCAACCACGGCACCGGGTGGGTCCGGCTCGACTTCGTCGTGCCCGCCCGCGGCCTCATCGGCTTCCGCACCCAGTTCCTCACCGATACCCGCGGCACCGGCATCGCGCATCATGTGTTCGATGGATACGAGCCATGGTCGGGCGACATGCGGATGCGCCCGACCGGGTCGCTGGTCGCCGACCGGACCGGTTCCGCCAGCGCCTACGCCATGTTCTCCCTCCAGGAGCGCGGCACGCTGTTCGTCGCGCCCGGCACCGAGGTCTACGAGGGCATGATCGTCGGCGAGAACTCGCGCTCGGACGACATGGACGTCAACATCACCCGGGAGCGCAAGCTCACCAACGTGCGCCAGTCCACCGGCGAGGAACTCGAGCGCCTGGTCCCGCCGCGCGTCCTCAACCTCGAGCAGGCCCTCGAGTTCTGCGCCGACGACGAGTGCGCGGAGGTCACGCCGGCCGCGGTCCGGATGCGCAAGACCGTGCTGGACGCCAAGGACCGCTTCCGGGTCCGCGCCCGCCGCTCCCGCGGCGAGTAGCGCTCGCTGATAACGGGCCGCGGCCCGGCGGGCACCGTGAGGTGCCTGCCGGGCCGCGGTCTTCCGCGCCGCTGGCCCTAGGAGCCGGCTAGGTCGCTGACGAAGCTGGGCCCGGCCGCGCCGAGCCCGGTCATGCTGTCGTAGCCCGGTGCCGTGGTGAGCGTGTTGGGCCGGGTGGCACAGTTGCCGGTTGCGTCGCAGTACGTGATCACACCCTCATAGGTGAGCTCACGGAACGACTTGATGTACCCCTTCGCCCCGGTGACATAGGAGAAGGCATGGTCCACCCGGAACTGGGCTTGCTTGCCACCGGGCAGGATGTCGTCGATCGCGCCCGGCGTGGAGTCGAGCTTGTAGATCGCCGGGTTGATGAATCCGACGGCCACCCCCGCCGCCTGGTCGGCGTCGGCGACCACGCCCGCCAGAATCGGCGAGGCGAGGCTGGTCCCGCCGTAGCGGGTCTGGCCGTACCGGACCGTGCCGTTCGGGAAGGTCTCGTGCAGGCCGATGAGGAAGCCGGTCGAAGGATCGGCGTCCATCGAGATATCGGGCTCCACCCGCATCGGGCTCGGCCCGTCCAGGGCCTCATTGCGGAGCGCCAGCGCGGAAGGCACCACACCCGCCTGGTACCACGGCTGGGTGTAGTTGTAGCTGGTGAACCCGCCGCTGCCGCCGTCGTACGTGACCGGCAGCCAGGTACCCACCGCGGACTTGGTGCAGCCGGGAACGCCGCCCACGACGTTGGCCGTGCACTTGAAGGAGCGGCCGGTGGCCCAGCCGAGCTGGCCCGTCTGCCGGCCGTTCACCCCGATCTTGAGCGACGTGCCACCCACCGCCGTGACGTACGGGCTGGACGGCGGGTAGTCGGCCGAGGAGAGGCCGAACAGGTCGAAGTTGTCACCGTCGTCGCCGGACGAGAACAGGACGCTGATGCCGGTCGAGTCGGCCATCATGAACAGGTCGTCGAACGCCGTCCTGGTGGCCACGTCGTCGAGGAGATCTCCGCCGGTGTCGCCCCACGAGTTGGTAACCACATTGGCCAGGCCGTTGTCGATGACATTCTGCTCGGCGTCGAACAGGCCGTCGATGCAGTTCCGGGCGCCGACGTAAAGAATGTGGGCGTTTGGTGCCATCGAGTGCACAGACTGGACATCGATGGCCTGCTCGGGCAGCCAGCCAGAAGCGTCGCACAAAGCCTCGTCGTTGAAGGGTGTCGAGTTGATCTGGCTGAAGTTGGCGTTCGCGAACGGGTTGCCCGGATCGTTCATCCTGAAGTAGCGGGCGGAATCGCTGGCGATGGTAGACGAGCCGTAGGCGTCGATGACGGCTACGGTCACGCCCCGGCCGGTGTTCGCCGAGCCGATGTTGTAGGCCGAGCGCAATTGGCCGGGCTTGTAGCCGCACACCTGATAAGGCACCTTGTTGGGGTAACCCTGGCCGAACGGCGGGCGAACCGTCGCGATCTTGGCCCGGTAGGAGCTACCGCACGGCCGGGCGGTGATAAAGGCCGGGGGCGCCGGCGGGAACGGGCTCGCCGCCGTAGCGCTCGCCCGGGTGCTCGCGGCGCTCCCTGACGCGGCGGCGGTCGTGGCGAGGTTCTGGTTGATGCCAAGAGCGCCCGCCACGCTGCCGCTGAGCGAGGCCGGGACAGACAGGGTGCTGGCGGCCATGCGCACAGTATGGCCGTGCAGCTTGTAGTTCTTCAGCGTGGTGCCGAACGCCTTCTCGACCTGGGCGGCGGTGCCCGAAGCGGAGATGGTGATCCGGTCCTTGGACACGGCCCCGACCTTGAAGCCCTCGCTGGCCAGCCATGCGCGGGCGCTGCTGACCTCACTCGTGGCCGGCGAGAACCGCGATTCCCACTGGGCGGCGGTCAGGTAATGCCGGTAGCTGGCGCTGCCCGGAGAGCTGATCGCCCGCACCAGCGATTGCGCTCCTGCTGCGTTGCGCAGCTTCAGCACCAGCTCAAAGTCCACCTGGGCGGACTTTGCTACGGCTCCGACCGCATGCTTGCGGGCTGTGGCCGTGACGGCGCTGCCCTTGAGCGGGGTCCGGCCGGAAACAGCCGCCCCGGCGGCCGATGCCCCGACGATGCTGCCCCCCGTGGCCAGGGACAACAGGATCGCTGCCCCGGCCGCTGTCGTGGACGTCCTGCGTCGTGCACGCACGATTGCCCTCCTCCTCTGACATGGTGAAGTTGCTCGGGCCAGTAGCCGGTTTTGAACCGGCTTGCAATGGCCTCCGCGTACGGCTTTTACCCCGATCGGCATTCAAAGACTCATGCGATCGCCTGCGAGGTGCTGCGTCGGCGACGGCAAGCGTTGGAAAAGCGCGAAAAGGCTACCATCGGCATAAAACGGTTAGTGTGCAATTAATTAGTGCGCAGCCGGGCCGACCCCCGAGCGTGGATGGCAAGCTGGCCGAAGTATCTGGCCCGCCGGCCGCGCGGGACCGGGCCGGCAGCCCTTTCCGCCCCGGTCCCGGGGACCGGGCCGGCCGTCCTTTCCAGCGCAATTGAGTGCTGGGAAAGGGGCCGGCCCGGCCCGCGCTTTCAGTTGCCCACGGCCGGTTCGCACTGCCTCCAGCCAGCCCTCTGCAGGCCAACTCGGCCGGCCACGCACTGCGGCGCGACCCCTGGGCGATCGGGCTGTATGGAGTAACGAGCCAATCCCGGCCCGGCCATCGGCCGGGGTGCCGACCCCAGCAGGCCGGCTACTTGATGGCGCCCAGGTAGATGACGCTGAGCAGGCCGAACACGAAACAGTAGATCGCGAACGGGGTCAGGGTGCGGGTCTGGAAGTAGCGCATCAGGAACCGGACCGAGACGTACGCGCCGATGCCCGACAGGAGGCTGCCGAGCAGGATCTGGCCGTGGATCCCGTTGCCCTCGGGGCCGGTGAGCTTGGGCAGCTCGAGCACGCCCGCGGCCAGGATGACCGGGGTGGCGAGCAGGAACGCGAACCGGGCCGCGTCCTCCCGGGCCAGGCCCCGGGCCATGCCGGTCACCATGGACACGCCGTCCCGGCTGATGCCGGCGAGCAGGGCCAGGATCTGCGACGCGCCGATGATCAGGGCCCGCAGGTAGCCCATCCGGGACAGCCGCTCGTCGGCCTGGATCGCCTGCAGGAGTTCCTCCTGCCGCACGGCCTGCTGGCCGGAGGCGTGCCGGGCCTGGCGGACCATGCCCGGCCCGGCCGGCCCGGGCTGGCGCCGCTCACCTGCGGCCACGGGAGCCAGCGCCGCCTCCCGCTGCGCGGCGATGGCCTGGTCGGCCCGCACGGAGGACTGCGGGCGGAACCGCTCGCCGCAGTAGAGGATCACGCCGTTGATGATCAGGAACACCCCGGCCACGATGGGCTTGCCGAAGACCTCGCGGAAGGGCTTGTCCGCGACCACGCCGACCAGGCCGACCGGGATCGTGGCCAGGATGATCATCCAGGCCAGCCGCTGGTCGCGGGTCTGGACCTGGCGGTCGCGGATGGAGCTGAAGAAGCCGCCGATGATCCGGATCCAGTCCCGCCAGAAATAGATCAGCAGGGCGATCGCGGTCGCGACGTGCATGCCCACGATGAAGGCGAGGTAGGGCGAGTTCGCGGCGGCGACGTTCAGGTCCCTGGCCCAGCTGCCGCCGATCAGCGCCGGGATCAGCACGTTGTGCCCCAGGCTGGAGACGGGGAAGAGCTCGGTCACCCCCTGGATGAGCCCGACGACGGCAGCCTCGAGGTAGGTCAGATGGGTCATGGGAGCCTTTCAGTCTGCGGGGTGCCAGGGTGCGGGCGCCCTGCGGGCAGGACTCCATGGTACGGAAAAGCAAAGCTCGCAAAACGCTACTTGATCACGCCGAGATAGATCACGCTGAGCAGTCCCAGCGCGAAGCAGTAGGCCGCGAACGGGTACAGCGTCCGGGTCTGGAAGTAGCGGACCAGGAACCGCACCGAGACGTACGCGCCGAGCCCGGACAGCACGCTGCCGAGCAGGATCTGGCCGTGGATCCCCTTGCCGAGCGGGCCCGCCAGGTCAGGCACCTTGAGAACCCCGGCGGCCAGGATGACCGGGGTGGCGAGCAGGAACGCGAACCGGGCCGCGTCCTCCCGGGCCAGGCCCCGGGCCATGCCGGCCACCATGGTCACGCCGTCCCGGCTGATGCCCGCGAGCAGGGCCAGGACCTGCGACACGCCGATGATGACCGCCTCCGCGAACCCCATCTGGGCCAGCCGCTCGTCGGAGGCCAGCGCGTGCGAGATCTCGTCCTCGCGCACCGCCTGATGGCCGGCCGCGTGCGGCACCGGCTGCTGGCCGCGCCCCGGCTGGCCGGGCCCGGGCTGGCCGGGTCCGGGCTGGCCGGGCACAGGCTGGCGGGGCACAGGCTGGCCGGGCCCGCCGCCCTGGCCGGGATCAGCCGGCCCGCGCACCCCGCCCCGCTGGGCGGCGACCTCCTGATCAGCCCGGAGCGAGGCCCGGGAACGGAACCTCTCCCCGCAGAACAGGATCAGGCCGTTCACGATGAGGAACACCGCGGCCAGGATCGGCTTGCCGAACAGGACCCGGAACGTGTGCTCGGCGACGAGACCGACCAGGCCCACCGGGATCGTGGCCAGGATGATCATCCAGGCCAGCTTCTCGTCCCGGGTCGCCACCCGCGGGTGCCAGCCCTGCCAGTGGCCCAGCGAGGTGAAGAAACCGCGGATGATCCGGATCCAGTCGCGCCAGAAGTAGATCAGCAGCGCGATCGCGGTGGCCACATGCATGCCGACGATGAAGGCCAGGTACGGGGATTCGGGCTTGGCCACGTTCAGGTCGCTGGCCCAGCTGCCGCCGATCAGCGCGGGGATCAGCACATTGTGCCCCAGGCTGGACACCGGGAAGAGCTCGGTCACCCCTTGGATCAGGCCGACCACGGCCGCCTCGAGGTACGTGAGATGCGACATGCAGACCTTTCCGACCGCGGGATCCAGAAGCCCGTCCGAGACTATTAGACCTGGTGAAGGTGCCCGGGCCTGGCTGGTCAAAGATTCAGTTAAGAAACCAGGCGTGACACCAGACGGGCGCCACGGCGGCTCCGGCCCGCGTGGCAGGCCCGCCGGTCTGCGCGCGGCGGTCCAGGCCGCGGTCCTCGCCCGGGCATGAGACATCCCGGGCCGGGGACCGGCCCGGGATGGTTTTCGTTGCGGAGAATTTTCGGGTTTCAGCTCTTCTCGGCCGGCACGGCCGGGGTGTCATGGTGGGGCCGGCGGCTGATCTTGCTGCCGAGCCAGGTCAGCGGGTCGTACTTGCGCCCGACCACGCGCTCCTTCAGCGGGATCAGGGCGTTATCGGTGATCTTGATGTTCTCCGGGCAGACCTCGGTGCAGCACTTGGTGATGTTGCACAGGCCGAGGCCGAAGTCGTCCTGGGCGATCTCCCGGCGGTCCGCCTCGTCCGCCGGGTGCATCTCCAGCTCGGTGATGCGCATCAGGAACCGCGGGCCGGCGAACTCGCGCTCGTTCTCCGGGTGGTCACGGATCACATGGCAGGTGTTCTGGCACAGGTAGCACTCGATGCACTTGCGGAACTCCTGCGACCGCTGCACGTCGACCTGCTGCATCCGGAACTCGCCCAGCCCGATCGACGGGTCCGGGGTGAACGACGGGATCTCCCGGGCCTTCTCGTAGTTGAACGAGACGTCGGTGACCAGGTCGCGGATGACCGGGAACGTCCGCAGCGGCGTGATCGTGATCGTCTCTTCCTGGGTGAAGGTCGACATCCGCGTCATGCAGGCCAGCCCGGGACGCCCGTTGATCTCCATGGAGCAGGAGCCGCACTTGCCGGCCTTGCAGTTCCACCGGATGGCCAGGTCGTTCGCCTGGGTGGCCTGCAGCCGGTGCAGCACGTCGAGGATGACCTCGCCGTCGTTCACCTCGACCGCGTAGTCGGCCAGCTGGCCCTGCCCGTCGTCGCCGCGCCACACGCGCAGCGCTGCCTTGTAGCTCATCAGCGCGTCTCCTCCGGCGCGGCGGCCGGGCCGGCTGATACGCCGACCAGCTCACCCTCGGTCAGGTACTTCTTCAATTCGCTCACCTCAAACAGACCGAGCAGATCCCCGCGCATCGGGATCATCGGCTGCCGGGCCAGGGCCGCCTGGTCGGCGCCGCTGAGCGTGCAGACCAGGTTGACCTGCCGCCAGATCGGTGACATCTCCGGGTAGTCCTCGCGGGTGTGCCCGCCGCGCGACTCCTGGCGCTCCAGCGCGGACTGGGCGATGCAGTCCGAGACCAGCAGCATGTTGCGCAGGTCCTGGGCCAGGTGCCAGCCGGGGTTGTAGGCCCGGCCGCCCTCGACGCTGACATGGGCCGCCCGGGCCCGGAGCTTCTCCAGCTCGGCCAGGGCGCCCTGCAGCTCACCCTCGTTCCTGATCAGCCCGACCTGGTCGGTCATGAGCTGCTGGAGGGCCGCGTGCACCTCGTAGGGGTTCTCCCCGCCGGCCCGCTCCAGCGGGGCCAGCGCCTCGGCCACGGCCGCGTCCACGTCGGCCTGGCTGACCGCCGGCCGGGCCGCGCTGACCGCGTCCACGTGCTCGGCGGCGGACTTCCCGGCCCGCCGGCCGAACACCAGCAGGTCCGACAGGGAGTTGCCGCCCAGCCGGTTGGAGCCGTGCATGCCGCCGGACACCTCGCCCGCCGCGTACAGGCCCGGCACGCTGGCCGCCTGGGTGTCCGGGTCCACCTCGACGCCGCCCATGACGTAGTGGCAGGTCGGCCCGATCTCCATCGGCTCCTTGGTGATGTCCACGTCGGCCAGTTCCTTGAACTGGTGATACATCGACGGCAGCCGCTGCAGGATGTAGTCGGCCGGGCGGCGCGAGGCGATGTCCAGGAACACCCCGCCGTGCTCGGTGCCCCGGCCCGCTTTGACCTCGGAGTTGATCGACCGGGCCACCTCGTCGCGGGGCAGCAGCTCCGGCGGGCGCCGGTTGTGCTCGGGGTCTTCGTACCAGCGGTCGGCCTCTTCCTCGGTCTCCGCGTACTGGGCCCGGAACACGTCGGGCACGTAGTTGAACATGAACCGCTTGCCCTCGGAGTTGCGCAGCACCCCGCCGTCGCCGCGGACCGACTCGGTGACCAGGATGCCCTTGACCGAGGGCGGCCAGACCATGCCGGTCGGGTGCAGCTGGACGAACTCCATGTTCAGCAGGCTGGCCCCGGCCAGCAGGGCCAGCGCGTGCCCGTCGCCGGTGTACTCCCAGGAGTTCGAGGTCACCTTGTAGGACTTGCCGATGCCGCCGGTGGCCAGCACCACCGCCGGCGCCTCGAACAGCAGGAACTGGCCGGTGCCCCGGACGTAGCCGAACGCGCCCGCGATCCGCCCGGCGTCCAGCAGCAGCCGGGTGATCGTGGTCTCGGCGAACACCTTGATCATGGCTTCGGGGTCGCCGTGCTCGATCGCGTCCTGCTGCTGCAGCGCGACGACCCGCTGCTGCAGGGTGCGGATCATCTCCAGGCCGGTGCGGTCGCCGACGTGCGCCAGCCGCGGGTACTCGTGCCCGCCGAAGTTCCGCTGGCTGATCTTGCCGTCCTTGGTCCGGTCGAACAGCGCGCCCCAGGCCTCCAGCTCCCAGACCCGTTCGGGGGCCTCCTTGGCGTGCAGTTCGGCCATCCGCCAGTTGTTCAGGAACTTGCCGCCGCGCATGGTGTCGCGGAAGTGGACCTGCCAGTTGTCGTTGGGGTTGACGTTGCCCATCGAGGCCGCGCAGCCGCCCTCGGCCATGACCGTGTGGGCCTTGCCGAACAGCGACTTGGAGATGACCGCGGTCCGCTTGCCGGCCTGGCGCGCCTCGATCGCCGCCCGCAGGCCTGACCCGCCGGCCCCGATCACTACGACGTCGTAGGGGAGCCGTTCAATGTCCGTCATTGCCATGCCTGCCTCAGTTGAAGATCCGCGGGTCGCTGAAGACCCCGGCGGCCAGCAGCCAGATGTACAGGTCGGTCAGCATCAGCGTGCCGAGCGTGATCCAGGCCAGCTGCATGTGCCGGGCGTTCAGCTTCGAGATCTGGGTCCAGGCCCAGTACCTGGCCGGGTGCTTGGAGAAGTTCTTCAGCCTGCCGCCGGTGATGTGCCGGCAGGAATGGCAGGACAGCGAGTACGCCCACAGGAAGACGACGTTGACCAGCATGATGATGGTGCCCAGGCCGAGGCCGAAGTTGCCGTCGGGTCCGCGGAACGCCTGCGTGAGGTCGTAGGTGTTGAGGATGGAGATGAGCAGCACCATGAAGAAGAAATAGCGGTGCAGGTTCTGCATGATGAGCGGGAACCGCGTCTCGCCGCTGTAGGTGGCGTGCGGCTCACGGACCGCGCAGGCGGCCGGGGCCTGCCAGAAAGCCCGGTAGTAGGCGCGCCGGTAGTAGTAGCAGGTGAGCCGGAAGCCGAGCACGAACGGCAGTGACACGATCGCGTACGGGATGATGGGCGGCAGGGCCGGGAACCATGTGCCCAGGCTGGCCGACCCCGGCACGCACTCGCCGCTCACGCAGGGCGAGTAGAACGGGGTCAGGTAGTGGTACTGGGGCACGAAGTACCACTTGCCGATGAATACGTGCACGGTCGCGTACGTGACCCAGATGGTCAGCAACGTCGCCGTGATGATCGGCGCGCGCCGCCAGTTGTCCTTGCGTAGGGTCCGCTCCGGTATCTGCGCCCTGGTTCTGGCCGGGCCCTGACTCACCTGCGTCATCGCTGACGTCTCCGCCCTAGAGCTAAGTTGGGGTGCTTCCGCGTCTGCCGGTTGCCCCCGCACCCGCCCGCGCCCTGCACTGGAACTGTATTCAAATGCATATCATTACTGGGCCAGGTGACGGTGCTCGCTCCGTGTGACTCTCACTACACCCGCCTTCACGAGGTCGCGGCCCGGGCCGGCCCGGCGCTGATCCCCAGCGTTTCGGTCAGGAAATCCACCTGGAGCAGCAGCAGGTTCTCGGCCACGTCCTCCTGCGGGGTCATGTGCGTCACCCCGGACAGCGGCAGCACCCGGTGCGGCCGTCCCGCGGCCAGCAGCGCGGAGGACATCCGCAGCGTGTTCGCCACCACCACGTTGTCGTCGGCCAGGCCGTGGATGAACAGCAGCGGCCGGGTCAGCCGGGGTGCGTCGGCCAGCAGCGAGGACTGCTCGTACACCTGCGGCTGCTCGCCGGGGAGGCCCAGATAGCGCTCGGTGTAGTGGGTGTCGTACAGCCGCCAGTCGGTGACCGGGGCGCCTGCCGACCGCCGCGTGGAACACGTCCGGGCGGCGCAGCACGGCCAGCGCGGCCAGGTAGCCGCCGAACGACCAGCCGCGGATCGCGACCCGGCTGGTGTCCAGGTCGGGGTGGCGGGCGGCGGCCGCCTCGCAGCGCCTCGACCTGGTCCTCGAGCACCGGGCCCGCCAGGTCGTGCCAGACCTCCCGCTCCCACTCCGGGCCCCGGCCCGGGGTGCCCCGGCCGTCCGCCACCAGGACCGCGAAGCCCTGCTCGGCGAGCCATTGCGAGGTCAGGAACGCGGCCTGGGCGGCGAGAACCCGCTGCGCGTGCGGGCCGCCGTACGGGTCGAGCAGCGACCGGCAGCGGGCCTGAGCCCGGCTGGTGCCAGGACGGGAGCAGCAGCGCGCTGGTGATTTCCCGGGTCCCCGCCGCGAACCGGTCCGGATGCGGGGGAGGCACGTTCGGCGTCTCGGCCAGCACGGCGATCCGGGCCGCCTCGCGCGCAGCCGGCTCGCGGCCGGTCCCGCCGGCGGTCCTGCCGGCCGGTCTCCGCCGTCCCCGGCAGGCCCGATTCCGGCGGCGCGGTCCGGGATGTCCGCGAGCACCCGGACGGATGGCCCGGGCTCGTCCATCGTGCGGCTGACTATCACGGTGGTCCCCCCGGCCCGGGCCCCGGCGTGCACGCCCCCGGGCGGGCTGATCTCCTGCAGGACCCACTGGCCCGGACCCCGGGCCGGTAGAGCCACAGGCCGATCGCGGCCGGATCGGCTGCCGACGCGGTGAACAGCACCGCGTCACCGTCCACGCTGAGGATCTCGCGGACCTGCAGGCCAGGCGGGGTGACTGCGGCCGTGCCCGCGGACCCCGCGCCTCCGGGCCCCGTGCCCCCGGCCAGCTCGCCCCCGGCCAGCTCGCCCGGCGTGCCGACCAGCAGCCGCCGGGTCCCGCCGGAGTCGGCGGCCCAGGCGATCCGGCCGTCGCCGGTCCGGGCGGGCACCCCGGGCACGATCTCCACCCACCGCGGGTCGGTGTCCTCGCGCAGCACGGTCGTGGCGCCGGTCGCCGGGTCCGCGGCCAGCAGTCGCATCACCCGCTGGTCCCGGCTCTGCACCACGATCAGCGGCGCGCCGCCGGTCTCCCAGGCCACCGTGACCAGGTACGGAAACGCGGCGCCGCCGGTGTCCACGTCTACCCGGCTCCCGTCCAGGCCGGCCAGCAGCAGCGAGACGTCGGCGTTGGGGGTGCCGGCCGCGGGATAGGCGACAGAGGCGGCCGGGCGCGCGGGGTTGGCCGGGTCGGCGATGTGCCACCGCTGGACCGGGTTCTCGTCCACCCGGGCCACCAGGAGGCTGGCCCCGTCCGGCGCCCACCAGTACCCGCGCATCCGGCCCATCTCCTCGGCCGCGATGAACTCGGCCAGCCCGTAGGACAGCCCCGGGGTGCCCGCCGGGTCGGCCACCACCAGGTCCCCACCTACCCCGCCAGCCCCACCGGCATCTTCAGCCCCACCGACCCCTCCAGCCCCACTGACCCTCCAGCCTCACCGCTCCTCAGCCCCATCGACCCCTCCAGCCTCACCGGCATCCTCAGCCCCACCGACCCTCCCAGCCCCACCGGCATCCCCAGTCGCTTTAACCCCGCTGGCCTCGACAGCACCGCGGGCGTCACCGTCGATTCGGGTCACGTGCAGCGCGCCGTCGTGGACGTACGCGACCCGCGTGCCGGTCGGGTCGGGCCGGGGATCCAGGGCCGGGAAATGGGCGCCGAGCAGGCGGGGACCGTCCGGCCGCCCGCCGTTGCGTGACCGGCCTGAAGGTCCCAGGCCGGTCACGTACACCCGGCCGGCCAGGGTGAATGCCGCAACGGTCATCGCGCGGTCGGTCGCGAACCCGACGATCCCCCCGGCCTGCTCACGGGCGCGCTCACGGCGCGCCTTCTCCTGGGGGGAAAGGTCCTCACCGGCCGCCTCCAGGGTGGCCGGGTCGGCCACGAGCTCCTCCTGCCCCGTGGCCACATGCAGCTGCCACAGGCAGGTCACCGGGTCCGAGCCGCCCTTGCTGCGCAGGAACGCGACCCGGCTGCCGTCCGGTGCCACCCTGAACGAGCGCGGGACGCCGAGAGAGAACCGCCTGGTCCGGGCCTGCTGCCGCGGGAAGCTTTCGGTCATGGCCACGATCCTGCCACCGCGGCCGCCTTGGGTAGGGCACAGGCGGCCGCCAGCTAGTCTCGCTGCATGTGAGCAACCCCGAGACCGGGGGCGGGCTGCTGCTGGTGCACGCCCACCCCGATGACGAATCGATCGAGACCGGCGCCACCATGGCCAGGTACGCGGCGGCGGGCGTCCCGGTGACGCTGGTTACCTGCACGCTCGGTGAGCTGGGCGAGATCATCCCGGCGGACCTGGCCTACCTGGCCGCCGGCCGCGGTGAGCTGCTCGGCAAGTACCGGATCGGGGAACTCGAGGCCGCTTGCGCCGCGCTCGGCGTCCGGGACCACCGGTTCCTCGGCGGGCCGGGGCGCTGGCGTGACTCCGGCATGATGGGCCTGCCCAGCAACGACGACCCCGGGAGCTTCTGGCAGGCGGACCTGGACGAGGCGGTCCTGGATCTGGTGGCGATCATCCGTGAGGTACGCCCCCGGGTCATGGTCAGCTACGACGACCGCGGGTTCTACGGGCATCCCGACCACATTCAGGCGCACCGGGTGGCCTGGCGGGCCTTCCAGCAGGCCGGTGACCCTGGCCTGTCCGTGCCCGGCGGCGACCCCTGGCCAGTGGCCAAGTTCTATGCGACGGCCGTGCCGCGCTCGGTGCTGGCCGCAGTGACCGACCTGTCCGGCCGGGACGGGGAGGCTGCGCCACCCGGTTTCATCGCCGAGCCCGCCGCGGACACCGTGCCCTTCGCGGTTGCGGACGATGAGGTGACCACTGAGATCGACGGCTCCGCCTACCTCGGGGCCAAGACAGCCGCGATGCGCGCGCACGCGACCCAGATCACGGTGCGGGAACCCTTCTTCGCGCTGTCCAACTGGGTCGGCCAGCGCATCCTGGGCCGGGAGTACTACACCCTGCTGGCCGGGCCGCGGGGACCGGACGGTCCGCGGGGGCCGGCGGGGCCGGCGGGGCTGGAGGGAACGGCGGGACCGGGGGGACCCTCCCGGCCGGCCGGCCGGGAAGCGGACCTATTCGCCGGCCTCGGCTAGCGGCGTCTTCCGGCGGGACTGTTGCGGCCTGCGTGGCTGCTGTTACGCCTGCGCTGCCCGGCCGGCCGTCCTTCGACCGTGATCACTGCCTGGCCAGGCATCCTGCGTCCGTGATCATGGGCTTGGTGGGGTTATCGCACCAGTGATCCCATGATCACGAAGCCCGAATGTGACTCGTGGGGTGCTAGGGGTAGAAGCGGCTGGTGGTGAACGGCAGCGCCTCCTCCGGGGGAGCGGGGTTGGCTGGGAACGGCGATGCCGCCTGCGGGGGAGCGGGGTTGGCAGGGAACGGCGGCGCCTCCTGGGGGGAGCGGGGTTGGCCGGGAATGGCGGCGCCTTCTGGGGGGACGGGGTTTGGCGGGGAGCGGGGTTGGCGGGGAGCGGGGTTGGCGGGGGAGCGGGGCTGGTGGTGGGCGGCGGCGCCTCCGCCCGGGGAGCGGGGTTGGCGGGGTGCGGGACGAGGTTGGGCGGAGGCGTCTTTCCGTGCGGCCGCCGTGGCGGAGACGGCCGCGGCGGCGGGTCGCCGGCCAGGCGCGTGGAGGGCGCGGGCCGGCGTATAGCCTGCAATCCGTGGACAGCTTGCCCAATCCGCCTGCGCCGCGGGATTCCCAGGCGTTCATCTCCGGTGGCGCCTATGCGTTGTTGTTCCTGCTCGGCGCGCTGGAGGGGCTGATCGGCTGCTTCCAGTACTCGCGCGCGGTGGGATCTTTCCCGCTGGCTGCCCTGCTGCTGGCCGTCGCGATCGGGGCGACCTGCGCGCTCGGCGCGGCCGGGATGGGGTCGGCGGCCGGGGCGCTCGCCCCGGCGCTGGGGTGGTTCATCGTGTCCGTGGTGCTGAGCCTGCCCACCTCCGGCGGGAGCGTGATCATTACCGGCACGACGGCAGGCGAGGTGTACCTGTACGGCGGGTCGCTGTGCGCGGCCGGGGCCGTGGTGGTGGCCTTCGTGCGCCGGGCCAGGACTCGCCCGCCCCGGGCACGCCTGTCCCGTGGCTCCCTGCCCCGCCGCCCCAGCATCAGTTCATGACGGCAGTCAACGGCGCCGACTTCCGGCGCGTCGCCGGCCAGTTCGCCAGCGGCATCATGGTCGTGACCACCCACGGCGGCGGCGTGGACCACGCGATGACCGTCACCGCGTTCGCCTCAGTGTCCCTGGAACCGCAGCTGGTGCTGTTCTGCGCCGAGAAGATCGCGCGGTTCCACGACGCGGTGCTGGCCGCCGGGGTGTGGGCCGTGTCCGTGCTGGCCGAGGATTCGGAGAAGACCGCCCGGTGGCTCGCGACGCGGGGCCGCCCGCTGGACGGGCAGCTGGCCGGGATCGCCCACCATCCCGGCCCGCAGACCGGGGCGCCGGTGCTGGACGACGCGCTCGGGGTGCTCGAGTGCCGGACCACGGCCGTGCATGACGGCGGTGACCACACCATCGTGGTCGGCGAGATCATCGGGGTCAGCGAACCGCGGCCGGGCGGCCGCCCGCTGATCCACTACAGCGGCCGCTACCGGACCCTCACCAGCGACTGAGACGGCGGCTGAAACCAGTTAGCGCCGTGCAGTGGGTGCCCGGTCAGGCACGGACGACGGCCTCGATCTGGTCCAGTCCCCAGTCGAGGTCCGGCTCGCTGATCACCAGCGGCGGCGCGAGCCGGATCGCGGTACCGTGCGTGTCCTTGGCCAGCACGCCCCGGCCGGCGAGCCGCTCGCAGGCGACCCGGCCGCGCAGCGTGGTGAACTCGATCCCGGCCCACAACCCCCGGCCGCGGACCTGGCGGACGAGGTCCCGGGGCAGCGCAGACAGCCGGTTGTGCATGTGCTCGCCCAGCTTCGCCGACCGCTCCTGGTATTCGCCGGTGGCCAGCAGCGCGATCACCTCACGGCCCACCGCGCAGGCCAGCGGGTTCCCGCCGAAGGTAGAACCGTGCTGCCCTGGCTGGAAGACGCCGAGGACTTCCCGCGAGGACACGACCGCCGAGACCGGCACGATCCCGCCGCCGAGCGCCTTGCCGAGCAGGTACATGTCGGGCCGGACGCCCTCGTGCTCGCAGGCAAAGGTGGATCCGGTCCGGCCCAGCCCGGACTGGATCTCGTCGGCGATCATGAGGGCCCCGTGGGCCGTGCACACGTCCCGGACCGCGGCCAGGTAGCCCGGCGGCGGCACCACGACGCCCGCCTCGCCCTGGATCGGCTCGATCAGCACGCCCACCACGTTGCGGTCCATCGCCGCGGCCAGGGCGGCGGCGTCCCCGTACGGCACGACACGGAATCCGGGGGTGTACGGCCCGAATGAGGCGCGGGCGTCGGGGTCGGTGGAGAAGCTGATGATCGTCGTGGTCCGGCCGTGGAAGTTGCCCTCGAACGCGATGATCACGGCTTCGTCAGCGGGTACGCCCTTGACCTCGTAGCCCCATTTGCGGGCGGTCTTGATCGCCGTTTCCACCGCCTCCGCGCCGGTGTTCATGGGCAGCACCATCTCCATGCCGGCGAGGTCCGCGAGCTCGGCGCAGAACGGGCCGAACTGGTCGTGGTCGAAGGCGCGGCTGACCAGGGTCACACGGTCCAGCTGCCGCTGGGCGGCAGCGATCAGGGCCGGGTGACGGTGGCCGAAGTTGAGCGCGGAGTACGCCGCGAGCATGTCGAGGTAGCGGCGGCCGTCCGCGTCGGTGACCCAGGCGCCCTCGGCCTCGGCGATCACGATCGGCAGCGGATGGTAGTTGTGTGCGCTGTGCGCCTCGGTCAGGGCGCGCAGGTTCTCGGTCCCCTCGTTCACGGTGTATCCCCCTCTCACGGCCGCAGCTCCAGTGTGCAGCACTTCGGGCCGCCTCCGGCCTTGCGGAATTCCGACATATCTACCGGTACGGGCTCGAACCCGCGTGAAGCGAGCTGGGCCGCCAGCCCCATCGCCTGGGCCGGCAGGACGACGTGATGCCCGTCGCTGACCGCGTTCAGCCCGAGGACCCCGGCGTCCTCGTCAGTGGCCTCGATGAGCTCGGTGAAGCACGCGGCGAGGGCGGCCCTCCCGGCGCCGTCGAACGCTGCCGGGTAGTAGGCGGCGGTGTCGGCGTCGAGCACGCACAGCGCGGTGTCCAGGTGGTAGAACCGCGGGTCCACCAGGCGGAGGCTGATCACCGGCAGCCCGAACAATTCCTCGAGGTCATGCCGCACGTCAGGCTCGGACCGGAAGCCGTGCCCGGCCAGGATCACCCGGCCGGTGTGGACGATATCCCCCTCACCCTCGTTGATGCGCCGCGGCTCGTGCACCGACGTGAAGCCGCGGCCGCGGAACCAGTCCAGGTAGGCGGGGCCTTCCGCGGCCCGCTCGGGGTGGCGGAACCGGGCGCCCAGCACGGCGCCCCCGATGACCGTGGCGCCGTTGGCCGCGAAGACCATGTCCGGCAGGCCGGGACGGGCGTCGATGAGGTGGACCGCGTGGCCGAGCGAGCGGTAGGTGTCGCGCAGCAGCTGCCACTGGAGCATGGCGCGTGCGGTGTCAACGGGCTCCCCGCTGGCCATCCAGGGGTTGATCGAGTACTGCACCGTGAAGTGGTCCGGCGGGCACATCAGGTAGGCCCGGGGCTGGGGCAGCCTGGCTGCCACAGCTGCAGCCGGGGCGGTGGTGTACGTCTCGGTCATGGAACCTCCTCACGGACGGCCAGGGATCAGGCCCTAAGCGTATGGTCTGGCGGACGCGGGAGAACTGCGCAAGATCTGCGAGTAGGCCGAGATTCGTTGTGAAGTTCAAGGAAAGACCGCAACAACGTTGCGTGTTAACAGGAAGGGGCGCGCGGATACACCGCTGTAACATGCACGTAACCTGGTTTCGCTTCAGCCGCAGGCCGGCTGGCCCCGGACGGCGTCCTCCAGGGCGGCCAGGCTGGTCAGCAGATCCTCATCCGCGAAGGTCCGGGCCCAGGTCCTGAGCATGGCCGGAAGCGGCCGGGGCAGGGCGGCGGGCACCAGGGTAAAGACGCCGTAGACCTCCATGAGCTGCTCTCGCAGCTGCTCCACGGTCGTCCCGGGCGCCGGGACGCACATCAGCCGATCACCGTGACGCTCCGATGACTCGTCCCGGAGCTCCGCGAGCGGCAGGTGCGTCCTCCGGTAGAGACCGGGGTGCTCCGCCGCCCATGAGCGCATCCGGGCCCGGCTGGCCAGGGCCTGCGCGACCTCGTCGGGGTTGGCGTTGGGAGGGAAGTTCTCGATCCTGACGCTGGCCCGGTCGTCGCTGACGCGAACCCGGGCCTCCAGCCGGAGGACCGTGGCCCGGCCGGCCGCGAGCGCGGCGAAATCGCCGGTCACGGAGCACCCGTTGAGGAAGCAGGGCGGCCCGACGATGCGGACCAGGTCCCCGCTGGTCACCCGCGGGTGCTGGATGAGCTGGCGCAGGGCCCCGATCACGGCTTCGGGCTGGAACGGCGGGCGGCTCCCCCCGCGGTAGACGTTGCCGTTGATGAGCCCGATGGGGACCGGCGCCAGATCTCCCCGTTCGGCGGCGAGAGCGACCTGCCCGGCCGCAGCGAGCCGGGCCTCGGTGTACGGGGGGTTCGCGGCGGGATCGTTCCCGCGGCTGCCGTAGTTACCCTGGCCGTCAACCAGGCGGAGCGGCATCATCCACGGACGGGCCAGGTCCAGGAGGACCTCGTAGGCATACCCCGGAGCCAGCCCGATGCGCTCCTCGACGGCGGCTAGCACCCTGGCGTTCGCCAGATAGCCCCGGCCGGGCCGGGCGCCCAGCGCGTCGAGTGATTCGAGGATGGTGCATTCGACCAGGCCGATTCCGCTGCGCGCGCCCATCAGCGCTCACTCCCCGGACCGGCGCCCACCTTGAACTGGCGCCGCAGCCCCCAGGTGTCCGCCCGGGACGCCACCAGCAGGGAGACGTCGGCCACCGGGATTCGCGCCGCGGACCGGCGCAGCCGCTCCCAGTCGAGCCGGCCGCGTTCCAGCAGGCAGTCAACCCGGCCGTACGCGGTGGTGACACCGAGCACGGACAGCCGGGAAAGGGCCCGCGCCCGCGGGATCTCCTGGGGCCGCAGGGCAAGCTCGGCCACGGCCTGGCTGAGACGGTCCATGCTCAGCTCGCCCGGCTCGATCACCACGTCGGCGTCCTGCGCTGTGACCTGCTCGCCGTGCAGCCACAGCGCTGCGCTGCCGACCAGCACGAACGATGCGCCCTCGGCGGCCAGGATCGCGGCGGCCAGCACCGGCGCCGGGTATGGCACGCCCGGCGGCGCCATCGCGGACCGCTCAGCGCCCGCGGACGGCCCAGGCCTGGCCGTCCGGCGTGTCGGTGACCGTGACGCCGAGCGCGCCAAGCTCGTCGCGGAGGCGGTCAGCGGTGGCCCAGTCCGCCGCCGCCCGGGCCGCCACCCGGGCCTCCAGCAGGGCCGGCGCCCGGTCCGGGAGGCGGGGCGGCGCGGGTTCCCGGCCTATGTCCCGCGCCAGGTCCAGGCCGAGCATCTGGTCGGCATACGCGAAGGTCTCGAACTTGGCCCCCGGCGGGATCTCGCCGTCCTTCTCCAGGCGGCGCAGGACCCGCAGCGCGGCCGGGGTGTCCAGGTCGTCGTCGAACGCCGCAGTGAACTCGCCGACGTACTCCGCGCACATCGGCCGGCTCGGCGAGCGGGCCCACTCGGCCACCCGCTCCCGCCACCGCCGGACGGTCCGGTCCGCGGCGTCCAGCACCGCCCAGGTCAGGTTCAGCTGCTGCCGGTAACGGTGGTCCAGGAACACGAGCCGGAGCGCGAGCGGGTCCAGGCCGCGGGCGGTCAGGTCGGCGAGCAGCACCACGTTGCCGGTGGACTTGGCCATCTTGCGGCCCTCGAACAGCAGGTGCTCACCGTGTACCCAGTGCTGCACCACCTCGCGGCCGGTCACCGAGTTCGACTGGGCCCGCTCATCCTCGTGGTGCGGGAAGCGCAGGTCGATGCCCCCGGTATGCACGTCGATGGTGTCACCCAGGTAGTGCAGCGACATCGCGGAGCACTCGGTGTGCCAGCCCGGGAAGCCGGTGCCCCAGGGCGAGCTGTAGGTCAGCTCCCGTGACGGCGGCGCGGCCTTCCACAGGGCCCAGTCGGCGTGGAACCGCTTGTCTGGGTCCGCGCCGGGCTGGCCGGAACCGGGCTGGGCGGCACGGGGCTGGCCGGCACGGGCGCTGCCGCGGTGGCCGGGCCGCAGGTCAGCGAGCCGGTTCCCGGACAGCTCACCGTAGCTGGGGAACGACCGGGCATCGAAATACACCGAGCCGCCGGGGACCGGGTAGGCGTGGCCCATCTCGATCAGCCGGGCGATCAGGTCGATCATCAGGCCGATGCACTCCGAGGCCCGCGGGTAGGAGTCGGCCGGGTGGATGTTCAGCGCGGCGCAGTCCGCGCGGAACTCCCCCTCGTACCGCCGGGCCACGTCGAGGGCGCTCTTCCCTTCGGCCCGGGCCTGGGCCAGGACCTTGTCCTCACCCTCGGGATCGATCTCAGTGTCGTCCGCCAGGTGCCCGACGTCGGTGATGTTCTGGCAGCTGGTCACCAGCAGCCGGTGCCGTCCGGCGGTGCGCCGGATCAGGTCGGGCAGCAGGTACGAGCGCAGGTTCCCCACGTGCGCGGAGCGGTACACCGTCGGCCCGCAGCTGTACACGCTGAGACGGCCGCGGCGGGCCGGCTCGATCGTCTCGGCCTGGCGGGTCCGGGTGTCGTAGAGGCGGAGCACACCGACAGCCTATGAGTGCCTGCGCAGGCCCGGGGTCTACGGCCGCAGGCCACGGACCAGGTCGGCCGGGACGACCCGGACCGGGAAGGGTGCCGTGGCGGTCCATGCCTCATCGCCCGCCACGTGCGTGACTTCCCGGTACGTGCCGCCGGCCAGCTCGAAGACCGTCAGCGAGGGCTTGTCCCGGGCCGGGTCGACCAGCCAGAACGAGGCGGAGCCGAGCCGGGCGTAGACCGCCTTCTTCAGGCTGGCGTCGCGGAGCCGGCTGGTGGGCGAGATGACTTCCACGGCGAGCACCGGCGCCCGCGGCAGGTCGTCCTCGGTGAGGTCGGCGTACCGGGCCACGAGCACGTCCGGCTGGACCTCGTTGAACTTGTCCGGCCGCACCGCGAACGGCGCGGCCAGGACCCGGAACTCCGATGGGCACGCCTGGCGCAGCAGCAGCGAAAGCGTGAGTACCGCTTCCTGGTGCGCCCAGCCTGGCGCCGGGCTCGCCAGGAGCTCCCCGTCGATAAGTTCGTACCGGCGACCGTCATCCGGCATCCCCTCCAGGTCGGCGACCGTGAAGGGGTGGGCGACATCGCTGGGACTGGTCACGACAGTCATGGTCCCCTCCTTTCCGTCCGCGGGCAACAATGCCAGCCGGTGACGACAATTCCGGGGGATGCCCGGCCGGGCGGGAGAGGCCGCCGGGAGGCTGGGCGGAGGGGCGGCGAGGCGGGCGGGCTGGAGCCGGGCGTTCAGGGAAGGCGGCGAGGCGGGCGGGCTGGAGCCGGGCGTTCAGGAGAGGGCGGCGAGGCGGGCGGGCTGGAGCCGGGCGATCAGGAGGGCGGCGAGGCGGGCGGGCTGGAGCCGGGCGATCAGGAGAAGGCGGCGAGGCGGCGGGCGGCGGCGGCGACCCGCTCGTCGGTAGCCGTGAGGGCCACGCGGATGTGCAGGCCCCCGGCCGGGCCGTAGAAATCCCCGGGAGCGACCAGGATGCCCGCCTCGGCCAGCAGCTGCACGGACGACCAGCAGTCGTGCCCCGGGCGCGAGGCCCACAGGTACAGGCCCGCCTCGGAGTGGGAGATGGTCCACCCGGCCTTCTCCAGGGCCGCGCGCAGCTGCTCCCGCCGGGCCGCGTACAGGCCCCGCTGCCGCTCCGCGTGCGCGTCGTCGCGCAGCGCCGCTGTCAGCGCCGCCTGGACCGGGGCCGGCATCATCATCCCGGCGTGCTTGCGGATCTCCAGCAGCTCGGCGACGAGCGCGGGGTCGCCCGTGACAAAGCCCGCCCGGTAGCCGGCCAGGTTGGACCGCTTGGACACCGAGTGCACCGCGAGCAGGCCCTCGAACGAGCCGCCGCACACCTCCGGGTGAAGCACCGACACCGGCTCCGCCGACCAGCCGAGGCCGATGTAGCACTCGTCCGAGGCCAGGACGGCGCCGCGGCCCCGGGCCGCCCGGGCCGCCGCGGCCAGCTGCCCGGCGCTGAGGACCCGCCCGGTGGGATTGCTGGGTGAGTTCACCCAGACCAGCCGGACCGGGCCAGCGGGAGCAGACGTGATGGTGTTCGTTGCGGAAAAGCTGTGGCCCGGCACTGGGCCGGCCGGCGGGAGCGCATCCGCGGCCACCGCATCGGCGCCCGCCAGCCGGGCACCGATGTCATAGGTCGGGTAGGCCAGCTCCGGGTGGACGACGACGTCCCCGGGCCCGCAGCCGAGCAGGCGCCGGCAGCGAGGCGATGAACTCCTTGGTGCCGATCAGCGGCAGCACCGTGTCCGGGTCGACCGTTACCCCATGGCGGCGGGCCAGCCACCCCGCCGCCGCCTCGCGCAGCGCCGGGGTGCCGTGGGTGGCCGGGTACCCGGGAGCGTCGGCCGCGGCCGCGGAGAGCGTCCTGCACCACCCCGGGGACAGGGTCCACCGGCGTGCCCACGGACAGGTCCACGATCCCGTCCGGGTGGGCCCTGGCTTTCTGGCCGTACGGGGCGAGCAGATCCCAGGGGAACCGGGGCAGCCGTGCGCTGAGGGTCAGCTTGCTTCTCCCTGCGGGGGCAGCGCCGCCACGATGGGGTGGTCCTTGTTGATCTTCCCGACCTTGGAGGCGCCGCCGGGCGAGCCCAGGTCGCTGAAGAACTCCACGTTCGCCTTGTAGAAGTCCTTCCACTGGTCGGGCACGTCGTCCTCGTAGAAGATGGCCTCGACCGGGCAGACGGGCTCGCACGCGCCGCAGTCCACGCACTCGTCAGGGTGTATGTAGAGCATGCGCTCGCCCTCGTAGATGCAGTTGACGGGGCATTCCTCGATGCAGGACCTGTCGAGGACGTTGACACAGGGCTGCGCAATGATGTACGTCACGTCGGAACTCCTCTTCCGGCATTATCCCGGTGGTTCTGGGGCCTCCCAGTATCCCGGTCCTGGGCAAGTATGTCGCGAAGGCGGCCGCGCCCGCGCCCGGGGGCCGTCAGTTTCACCAGCCGGCGGCAGGCTATCAGCTGAGCTGGATGGTGCCTGCTGGCGGTGCTCCCGCATCGTGCACCCAGCCTTTCGTGCCCGTGGCCGCGCGCCACTCATACCCGCCGAACCGGACCTGGTGAATGCCGTAGGAGCTGGCGTGGGTGACGAGCCAGGACGACACCGCCCAGCCCAGCCTGGCGTGCACGATCCGGACCTGCATGGTGTGGCGCGGCGCGGTCCGGGCCAGCCCCGCGGTGGCCCGGCCGAAGGTACTGGCCAGCCCCGCGCTGACGGCGCCCGCGTCGAGGTGGCGCGGGCTCGCCGGATCCGACCAGCAGTAGACCGCGTGCCCGCGCTGGCCGGTGAACGCGCTGGCCATCTCCGTCCGCCATCCGCTCGTACTGGATGTACGCGGAGCCGTCCGCGCTGTGCTGGACCGCCTGGGCCGCCTGGTAGACGGGCATCGTCTGGTAGCCGTGGACGGCCTGCAGGGCGCGGAAGAACTTGGTCGTCGCGTAGACCGGGTTCTCCAGCTTCCTGGCCGGCCCCCAGCCCTGCGAGGGCCGCTGCTGGAACACGCCGACCGAGTCCATGTCCCCGTAGTCCAGGTCGTGCAGCTTGGATTCCTGCATCGCGGTCGCGTAGGCGATGGTGACCGCCGCCCGGGGCATCGACTGCTGGTGCGCCACGCCCGCGATCGTGGCCGCGATGCTGGCCTGCTGCGTGTCGAGCAGCACCGACTGATGCGCGGCGGCCGCCGAGCATCCGGACCCGGTCAGCACCGGCCCGATCACCGGCGCGAGGCTGCGGATCACCAGGTAGGCGCCCGCGGCGATGACGAGGAGCAGGGTCGTCGCGACGACCACGCGGCGCTTGGTTTTCCGGCGCCGCGGGGCGTGGCTGGCGCGGCCGGCTGTTGGGCACATGCTGAAGTTACCGGCGCCTCAGACCGAAGTGACCCAGACCGCCGCATGTGCTCAGCTGCACACGAACCCTTGACCTGGCCCATGCCGCCTGGTGACGGGCGGGAACATCAGGCGGACGCGCGGTGTCGCGGCGGTGGCCGGCGGGCGGCGCGGGGGCGCCGGGTGGCGGTACTGGGGGCGCCGGGTGGCGGCGCCGGGGGCGCGTTACCGAGGAGGGTCCGCTGACCAGGTCGTTTCTCATGGCAGGATCGAAGGGTGTCAATCTGAGTCACGTCGCCGGATCCGCCGCCAGGGGCCTGCCCTGCTCCGCGGCGATTTCATCCCTAAGACCACCACCGACCAGCGGCTGCTCGACAAGCACGGGCCTAGCGACTGGGTGCATACCGACCCCTGGCGGGTAATGCGGATCCAGGCCGAGTTCGTGGAGGGCTTCGGCCTGCTCGCCGAGCTCGGCCCGGCCGTCTCGGTATTCGGCTCAGCGCGGGCCCGGCCCGGCAGCCGCGAGTACGAGCTGGCCGAGCGCATCGGCGCCGGGCTGGCCGAGGCCGGGTACGCCGTGATCACGGGAGGCGGCCCCGGGGTCATGGAGGCGGCAAACAAGGGCGCCACCAGCGTGGGCGGGGTCTCGGTGGGGCTGGGCATCGAACTGCCCATGGAGATGGGCCTGAACGACTACGTCGAGATCGGGCTGGAGTTCCGCTACTTCTTCGTCCGCAAGACGGTGTTCATCAAGTATTCGCAGGCTCTCGTGGTGCTGCCCGGTGGTTTCGGCACGCTGGATGAGCTGTTCGAGGCGCTCACGCTGGTGCAGACCGGGAAAATAACGAAATTCCCGATCGTGCTGGTCGGGCAGCGAATACTGGTCGGGCCTGCTGTCCTGGATCCGGGACACGGTGCTGGGCAGCGGGAACATCTCGCCCGGGGACGAGGAGCTGGTCACGGTGGAGGATGATCCGGCCGAGGTGGTGCGCATCATCCAGCAGGCCCACGCGCAGCACAACGGCGTGGACGCCGCGGCTGTCCCGGGCGGCCGGAGCCGGATGCGCAGCCGGTGACCGGAGACTGAAAACCGCGCCAGCCGGCTCCTCCTGGGCATCGGCGGGCGCCAGGCGTGGGACGATTCTTATTGTGCCGATTCTGTTGCTGCTTGCCGGGCTGGTCATCCTCGCCGGCGTGGTGGCCGTGGCCATGGGCCACGGCGGCGAGATGGCGGAGTTCGCCACGGACTATCGTCCCGCCCGACATGGTGACCGCCGCCGACGTGGCGATGCTGCGCCCGCCATCCACGCTCTGGGGCTACAACGTGCAGCTCACCGACGAGGCGCTGAACCAGATCGCGCAGGTCATCAGCGAGCGCGATGTGGAGATCGCGGTGCTCCGCCAGCAGCTCGCCGAGCTCCGGTCGGCCACCGGCAGCCATCCGGCCATTGCCGCGACCCTGCTGGCCCGCTCGAGAGCGGCCGGCGCGGCGGCCGGGCGGCGCGCGGATACGGCCGGCGGGCGCGCGGACACGGCCGGCGGGCGCGCGGGCAGCCGGCCCGGCGGGCAGCGCCGGTATGGCCAGGCCCGGCCGCGGACCATGGGCCAGGTGACGGGTCATCGGATGACACGGTGCCAGGGACCAGCCCCGTGGAGGCCGGGCGGGCCGACTCCGCCCCGGCGGGCGCCGGGCCGCAAGGGTCCGGGTCAGAAGACGCCGGGCCGCCGGATGCCGTGTCGGCACCGCGCTCCGGGGAAGCGGCCGCCAGCCGCGATGACTGACCCGGCCAGCCTGCCGGAGCCCGGGCCGGACGGGCAGCTGCGCTGCCCGTGGGCGCTGTCCGCCCCGGAGTACCTGGCCTACCACGACGAGGAGTGGGGCCGCCCGGTCCGCGATGACCGGGGCATCTTCGAGCGGCTGAGCCTGGAAGCCTTCCAGTCCGGCCTGTCGTGGCTCACGATCTTGCGTAAGCGGGAGAACTTCCGGGCCGCGTTCGCGGGCTTCGACCCGCCGTCGTGGCCGGATTCGGCCCGGGCGACGTGACCAGGCTGCTCGGCGACGCGGGCATCATCAGGAACCGGGCCAAGATCGCGGCTGTCATCGGGAATGCCCGGGCCGCACTGGCCGTCCCGGGCGGCCTGGCCGCGTTGTTCTGGAGCTATGCCGGGGATCCGGCGGATGCGGCCGCCCGGCTGGCCGCCAAGGCGCCGGCCACCAAGGCCCGGTCACCATGGCTGAGGTACCCGCCTGGACCCCCGCGTCCAAGGCGCTGGCCCGGGAACTGAGGGGCTCACGGGTTCTCCTTCACCGGCCCGGTCACGGTCTACGCCGCCTTCCAGGCCTGCGGGGTCGTCGATGACCATCTGCGCGACTGCGTCCGGCGCGGCGCATTCCGGGCGCGGGCCGGTTGAGCATCGCGGTTCATGAAGCACACGGACGTGTCACACTGTGAGCGGACAGTGCGGGAGGTGTCATGGCCGGGGGGCGTGAGCCGTGGCGGCCCGCTCCGCGGACCGGGAAGAGCCACCGCCGGTACCGCCGGGCGTAGACCCGGAGGTGCCCAGCCCGGCCCGGCTGTATGACTACTACCTCGGCGGCACGATCAACTACCCGGCGGACCAGCGAGGCGGCGGAGCGGATCCGGCCGCGACCTGCCCGAGATCTCCGACATGGCCTGGGCCAACCGCGGGTTTCACCAGCGGGCCGCGAAGTGGCTGGCGGCGGAGCGCGGGATCACCCAGTTCATCGACATCGGGTCCGGGCTGCCGACCCAGGGCAACACCCACCAGGTCGTCCGGGAGGTCGCGGCCGACGCCCGGGTGGTGTACGTGGACAACGACCCCATGGTCCGCGCCTACGCCGGGCGAGCTGCTGACCGACAGCCGCCTCACCACATTCGTCTTCGCCGACCTGCGAGAGCCTGACCGGGTGCTGGGCAACCGGCAGCTTCAGGGGCTGATCGATTTCACCGAGCCAGTCGGCCTGCTGATGACCGCGGTGCTGCATTTCGTGGCCGACAGCGCCGACCCCTGGGGCTTGGTGGCCCGGTACACCCAGGCCCTGGCGCCCGGCAGTTACCTCGCGCTGTCGCACGTCACCGCGGACAACGTGCCCGAGCGGGGGGTGCGGACCGCGCTGTCGGAGTACGCGCAAGGCCACCGAGAACATCTACCTGCGCCCCCGGGCTGAGGTGGAGCGCTTCTTCACCGGGCTGGAACTCGTCCCGCCCTGGCCCGGAGCGCAAGCCGCGGCTGGTCTACATGGGGGAGTGGGGGGCAGACGATCCCGGGCTGGCGGATAGTGATGGGTCGCGCTGGGGGTACGCCGGCGTCGGCCTGTGCGGCCCGTGACCTGAGGAGGGTGCTATGACCAGGAAGCCCAGCGTGGAGGAACTGGGCATCGAGGTGGCCGCCCAGCAGTGGCGGCGGTCCGGGGACGGCGAAGGCTCGATCGAGATCGCCTTCGTGCCCGGTGCGGGCGGGGCGGCCGAGTGGGTGCTGATGCGGGTGGCGGGTGACCCGGACGGCCGGATCCTCGTCTACGACCGGCACGAGTGGGAGTGCTTCCTCGACGGCGCCCGCGGTGGCGAGTTCGACGACGGGGCCCGCTGATCACCGGCCCGGACCGTCGGCGCCGTGGGCGGTCTGCGGGAATTGCACCGCAGCGGGGGTTTCCCGCACCTGGTGCTCCCGGCGTAACCTGGGAGTCTCATGAGAGAATCCGAGAATCTGCGATTCACAAGTTAGGTAGCGTTATGCTTCTGCCATCATCCTGCCATGAAGGAGATCGTGATGGCTGACGATGCCTACGGCGCCACCGTAGCCAAGCGTCGGCTGTCCCGCCGCCTGGCCGAACTCCGCACCGAGAGCGGGCACACGGCGAACCACGTCTGCGACATCCTCAACTGGGGACGCGGCAAGGTGGGCCGTTTCGAGGCCAACCAGTGGAAGCGCCCTGAGATGAGCGACATCAGGGATCTGCTGCGGATCTATGGCGTGGACCCCGCCACCGCGGAGGAGCTGGAGGATCTCGCCATCCGCGCGCGGGCCCGGCCCTGGTGGCGGGACTACACGGACATCTTCGAGAACGAGTTCCCCGGGTTCGAGAATGATGCCGAGCGCATCCAGGTCTGCATGCCGCTGGTGGTGCCCGGCCTGCTGCAGACCCAGGACTACGCGGAAGCCTTCATGAGGGCAGGCCCGCGGCCGCCCGCGTGGCGCCGTAAGGCGATGGAGACCCGGCTGCGCCGGCAGGAAATCCTCGACCGCACCGGGACGGTACTGCGCCCCAGCTGGTGGCGGTGATCACCGAGGCCTCGCTCATGTATCACTGGGGCAGCAAGCCTGAGCGGCGTGACCAGATCGAGCACCTCATCGAGATGAGCCGCCGGCCCAATGTCGAACTGCGCATCCAGCGGTTCGCTGATGGCCCCAGCCCCGGGGTGTCGTCCTCGATCAACATCTTCGATCTTCCGGGAGACGAGCCCCTCGTCTTCACCGAAACGGACACGGCCATCCAGGAGGTGAGCAGACCAGATGAGGTGAGCTTGTACATCCAGGCCTTCGCCCGGATCCGCGATTCGGCGCAAGAGCCTGGCGATACCGTGCTTTACCTGGAACACCTCGCTCAACAACTGGAGTAGACAATGACTGACCTGTCTCGAGCACAGTGGCGCAAGGCGCGCCTCAGCAGTACCTCTAACGGCGGTTGCGTGGAAGTTGCCGCCAATCTCGCGGATGTCGTTGCGGTCCGCGACAGCACCCGGCCCAGCGACGGTGCTCACGTCGTCAGCCGGGCGGCGTTCGCCACGTTCCTGTCGGACACCAAGGCGGGCCGGTACGACCTCGACCGCTGACCCGCTGAACCGCTGAACCGTCGGCTCGCCGGCCAGCCGGGCTGCCGGCCAGCCGGATCGTCAGCCAGCCGGATCGTCAGCCAGCCGGCCAGCCGCACGTCGGCCAGGCGGCTGCCGGCCGGGCGGCTGCGGCCACGCACTAAAGAATCCCCCGGGTGGCGGCCCGGGGGATTCTTTTTGTTGCCGGCCTGTCTCGAGGCCCGGCGGAGCCCGCTCGGCAGCCGCCGCGGGCTCGACTTTACTGCCATGAGCGCGGGCCCGGCAGTACCCGGCGCACTGCTCATTACCTCATAGCCACAGCAGTGTCACCTTACGTAGCGTTACCCTGGGGCGGTCGCCGTCGGCCCGTTGGGTAAAGACTCCTTCAACCCGGCCGGACAACCCGCGATGTCGTTGCGCGAAGGGGGCATGACTCATAATCTGTGTTTCACAGATTGCGGGCCGGGAAGGCTGAGGATCATGTTAGGCTCACTTGCCGCGGACACGCCACACGTTACGGTGGCGGTGCCCGCGCCAGCCGTGACGGTGTCGGCAGGTGGCTGTTCCGCCTCCCCGCTCCCGCTGGATGCCACCTGCGCGGCCAGGGCCCGCCGCCTCTTCCGCGCGGCCGCCTCCGGTGTCGGCCTGTCGGCCGAGGCGATCTACGACGGGGCCACCATGGCCAGCGAACTCGCCGCCAACAGCATGCACGCCCAGACGGGAATCCAGTTTGACGTGCGCGGCTGCGCCGTGGCCGGCGCCCCGGAGATCTGGTTCTACCTGCGCCGGGTCGGGGGGGCGCAGGAACTGGTCTGCAAGGTCTTCGACGCCCTGCCACGCTGGAAAGACGACGCGCCGCCCGATACGGCCATCCCCGTCCCGGTGGACGCGGTGAGCGGGCGCGGGCTGCATGTCATCGACGGCTTGTCCCAGGGCCGCTGGGGCCACCACCTGACCCGGGCCCGGCTGGGCAGCTGGAAGGTCTCCGGCAAGGCGGTCTGGTTCGCCCTGCCGGTCCCGGCCAGCAGTGCCCTGGACCGGTTCCGCGGACCGCAGCCTGGTTCGGTGCAGGCCGCAGGCATCCTGGAGCGGATGCTCTCCGAGCGCGGCATCGGGCACATCGTCCGGGCGGACGCTCCGGCGTCGAGCATGTCGGTACTGTCCATCCGGCGCGGCCTGACCGTCTGGTGCCGCAGCCGGGTGGTGTCCTGGACCGGCCGGAGCGGTCACCGTGAGTGGCGGGCCTTCTCCGATCTGGTCGATGCCGCCGAGCAGATCGTCCGCGCCCACGAGGAACTGGCCAGCGCGGACGGGCCCCCGTCCGGCCAGGCCCGGTAAGCCGCCCGTCACCTGCCCAGGAAGCGCGGCTCCTGCTTGCGGGTAAACGCGAGCGTGGCAGCCTGATGATCGGCGGTCCGGCCCAGAGCGGTCTGGACTTCGGCCTCCTTCTCCAGGGCGTCAGCCAGGCCGTGCCCGGCCGCGTAGTTGAGCTGCTCCTTGATGCCCGCGTAGGCGGCAGTCGGGCCCGAGGCCAGCCGGGCGGCCAGCGCGCCCGCGACTGTCGCCAGGTCCGCGTCCTCTACCACCTGACTAACCAGGCCCAGTTCCAGCGCGCGCGATGCGCGGATGGGCTCGGCGAGCATCAGCAGCTCGGCGGCCAGCCCGGCGCCTGCCAGCCGGGGCAAGGTCCACGACACGCCCGTGTCGGCGGCCAGCCCGACCCGGGCGAAGGCCATGAGGAAACTGGCCCCCTGGGCCGCGATGCGGATGTCGCAGGCGAAGGCCAGCCCCGCCCCCGCCCCCGCGGCGACCCCGTTTACGGCGGCGATGACCGGCTTGGGCATGGACCTGATGGCCAGCACGAGCGGGTTGTAGTGCTCACGCACCGTATCCAGCGCTCCCGGCATACGGGAGGTCACCGTCCCGGCGGATGCCGTCCCGGCGGATGCCGGCCCGGAGGTGGCCGCCCGGAGGTGGCCGCCGGAGGGCGGCGGCCCCACCGCAGACGCGGTTCCCGCAGGGGCCTGCGCCGCCGGGGCGCCGGCCGGGGGGCGCCGGCCGCAGGAGGGGCCTCATCCGGGGACCGGGCGGCCTCCAGCAGGCCGGCATGCTCACGCAGGTCCTGGCCGGCGCAGAATGCCTGCCCGGCGCCGGTGATCAGGACCGCACGGACGTCCGGGCTGGAAGCGGCCTGGCCCAGCGCCCCGAGCAGTTCCGTCTTCAGCTCCGCGGTCAGCGCGTTGCGGGCCTGGGGCCGGTTCAGCGTGATGGTGGCTACCGCTCCAGTGAGGTCCCAGCGGACACTGTCAGTCACCGGACGCCTCCTCGGGACAGGCCGCGAGCGGTATCTCAGTGACTCCTGAGACACCAGTTACCGACGGCAGCGGGCGGAAGGGAGTGCTGATCGTTACCACTGTAGGCCGGAACTCTGGATAATAGAGGTACTGATCAACACGGCTGTGGGTGGCCGGACCCGCCGCAGGCGCCGGGATTCCGGCGCGGGCAGGCCTCCGCGAGGTCTCATACGGCCCCGAGCAGGAAGGGGATGCGGAATGGCGGCGATGAAGCCGCGGACGGGTGACGGTCCGCTCGAGGTCACCAAGGAGGGGCGCGGCATCGTGATGCGCGTCCCGCTTGAGGGAGGCGGGCGGCTGGTGGTCGAATTGTCCGCGGATGAGGCTGCCCGGCTCTCTGACGCGCTCAAGTCCGTCACCGGCTGAGTCTTGCCGGTCAAGGCGAGGGTTACGGTCGCGCCAGCGGCTGGCCTGGAACCGCTGGCTGACTACCTGGCTGAGGCCGGCGGGGGCACGGCCGCACCGCCGGCCATGATCGCCGTCCCCGTACGCAGCCCGGAGGACACGTCCGCAGCCCCGGTGCCTGGTGCGGGCGCGTCCGGCCTGGACGCGTACCTGGGGGTCAGTGCGGCCCAGGTCATCGCCAGCGCGGAGATGACCGGCAGAGCGGGTGAAACCACCCAGACAGTGATCCGGCTCGGCACAGAGCCGTGTGTGGTCCTGTTCCTCGGCGTGGGTGACGCCTCGCCGGGAGCCCTGCGCCGGGCCGGGGCCGCGCTGTCACGCCGCGTCCCGGCCGGGCGGACGGCGCTGACCACGGCGGTTCTCGACGAGCCCGGCGACGCTGCGGCGGCCTTCACCGAGGGAATCCTGCTTGGCTCCTACCAGTTCACGATGAAGTCCGGGGGCTCGCAGGCCGGGGACCTCGCGGAGATCCGCGTGCTGCTGGCCGGGGCAGCCGGGCGTGAGGCCCTGGTGGAGCGCACGGCCACGGTCGCCGGTGCCGTGGCCCTGGCCCGTGATCTGGCCAACACGCCCTCGATGATCAAGACGCCCGAATGGCTCGCGTCCCAGGCCGTCTCGGTTGCGGCGGAGCACGGCCTGTCCTCCCGGATCTGGCGGGAAGCCGAACTCGCCGCCGGCGGTTTCGGCGGGCTCCTGGGCGTGGGATCGGGATCAGCCCACCCGCCCCGGCTGATCCAGCTCAGCTACGAGCCCCCGCAGGCCGACCGCCACGTCGTGCTGGTCGGCAAGGGCATCACGTTCGACAGCGGCGGGCTGTCGCTGAAGCCCAGCGACGGCATGAAGACCATGAAGACCGACATGGCAGGCGGTGCCGCCGTGATCGGCGCGATGTCCGCGCTGGGCCGGCTGGGGGTCCGGGCCCGGGTGACCGGCCTGGTGGCCGCGGCGGAGAACATGCCGTCCGGGACGGCACTGCGGGTCGGTGACGTGATCACCCACTACGGCGGCCGGACCGTCGAGGTGCTGAACACCGATGCGGAAGGCCGGCTGGTCCTCGCCGACGCGCTGGCCTACGCGGACGATGCACTGGCCCCGGACGTGGTGGTCAACCTGGCCACGCTCACCGGGGCCGCGCGGGTGGCGCTGGGCACCTCCATCGCCGCCCTGTTCGCCACCGACGATCAGCTGGCCGCGGCGCTGCTGGACGCGGGGACGGCGAGCGGGGAGCGGCTGTGGCGGCTGCCGCTCGCTGAGGACTACCGTGACGGCCTGGACTCACCCGTCGCTGACCTGGCCAACGTGGCCCGGTCTGGCGGCCGGGCCGGATCCATCGACGCGGCCCTGTTCCTGCGGGAGTTCACCGGCGGGCGGCCCTGGGCCCACCTCGACATCGCCGGCGCCGCGCGGGCCACCGCCGACGACGGGGAGAACACCAAGGGCGCCACCGGCTTCGGTGCCCGGCTGCTGCTCAGCTGGCTGGCGGCCGGGTCTGCATGACGGGGGGTTAGCCTTCCTGGTGGCGGTTAACCCTTCTTGACCCCGGTCAGGGCCGTCCTGGTCAGGCCCGTCCTGGTCAGGCCCGTCCTGGCCAGGCCCGCCCCGGTCAGGCCCGCTTGACCGCGGCCAGCAGCCCGTCACCGACGGGGAGCAGCACGGGCACCAGCCGGTCGTCCTGGCGCACCTGCTCGACCAGCTCCCGGATGGCGACGGTGCTCGGATCGTCCCGGCTGCGGTCGGCGACCCGCCCGCCGGCCAGCGCGTTGTCGAACGCCACCACGCCGCCCGGGCGGAGCAGCCGCAGCGCTTCGACCAGGTAGTCCGGGTATTCCTGCTTATCCGCGTCGCAGAACACCAGGTCGTACGCGCCGTCGGTGAGCCGGGGCAGCACGTCGAGGGCCTTCCCGCTGATCAGCCGGTAGCGGTTGGACGGGAAGCCCGCTTCGGTGAACGCCTTACGGGCCAGCCGCTGATGCTCAGGCTCGGCGTCGACGCTGGTCAGGACCGCATCAGCGCGCATGCCCCGGAGCAGCCAGATACCCGAGGTGCCGCAGCCCGTGCCGATTTCCACGACTGACCTGGCGTTGATGGCCGCCGCGATGAAACGCAGCGCCGCCCCCCCGCCCGGCCCGATCGGCGGTGCCCCGCCGATCTCGGCTGCCTCGCGGCGGGCGGCCAGCAACGGCTCGTCCTCAGTGAGGTAGCCCTCGACATAGGCAAGGTTGGCCTCTGCGCTCACAATGTGTGCCTTCCGGTGCATGCTTATCCCAGTCAGGCAGCCTATCGTTACGCGCCGTGACCCGGGAACCAGCGAGGCCTGTTCCGGCGTTATCTATTGACGCGAGCGGGAAACCGTGGGCCGGTGCTGACCGGGCGCGGGGCGCCACCCCTCCGGGCCGGCCGGCGAGGCCCCTGGCCGCCGCGGTGCACAGCAGGATCCGAGCAGTTGTGGTGCAGGAAGGGGATGCCCGGGCACCATGGTGGTAGAGGCAGACGGCACACGGCGGGACGGCGAGATCGTGGACATGCCTGGCACGACGCCGGAGACGGCATCCGGCTGGACGCCTCCGACCTGGGAACAGATCGTGCGCGAGCACTCCGCCCGGGTCTACCGGCTCGCCTACCGGCTGACGGGCAACACCCACGACGCCGAGGACCTGACCCAGGAGGTCTTCGTCCGCGTCTTCCGCTCGCTGTCCAGCTACACGCCGGGCACCTTCGAGGGCTGGCTGCACCGCATCACCACCAACCTGTTCCTCGACATGGCACGCCGCCGGCAGCGCATCCGGTTCGAGGGCCTGGGTGACGACACGGCGCAGCGGCTGCGAGGTGACGAGCCGACGCCTGCCCAGGCTTTCGACGAACGGCATCTGGACGGCGACATCCAGGCCGCGCTCAAGGCGCTGGCCCCGGAGTACCGGGCCGCGGTCGTGCTGTGTGACATCGAGGGCCTGTCCTACGAGGAGATCGCGGACACGCTGGGGGTGAAGCTGGGCACGGTGCGCAGCCGCATCCACCGCGGCCGGGCCCAGCTGCGGACCGCGCTCGACCACCGCCGCCCGCGCCGCCCCGGGATCGCCGCTCCCAAGGTCGTCGCGCCTGCGGGTGCGGGTGTGGCGGGTGCGGGTGTGGCGGGTGCGGGTGCCGCGGCAGCGGGGGTCGCTCCTGCAGTGGTGACACCCGCGCGGCTGGCGGGGGAGGACCCGGCGGCCGGTTCCCTGGCCGGTGGCCTATGAGTCACCTCGGGCAGCGCATCTCCGCGCTCATTGACGGCGAGCTCAGCGACTCCGAACGGGATCGGGTCCTGGCCCACATCGCGGGCTGCGACGACTGCCGTCAGGAGGCAGTGGCCCTGCGCGCACTCAAGCAGCGGATGCACTCCCTGGGCGAGGCCATGGTGGATACGGCTCTGACCGGCCGGCTGATGGCGATGGCCATGCCGCCGGACGGCCGGCCGTGGACCGCCCGGTCGCCGTGGCGGCGGCCCCGGGCCTCCTTCCCGGCCGCACGGATCCTGACCGGCATCCTCGCGTCCGCGCTGGCGGGCGTCGGCGCGGCCGCCTTCTTCGCCGGCGGTGAGCAGCAGGCGCCGGGCCCGAGGGTCACCCCAGCCGTCGGCACGTTCCTCGCCCAGCACGCGATCGTCACCGGTGATCTGCCGGTGACGCCGGCCAGCGGGAACCCCGGCCGTCCCGGTGGCGCAGCTAGCGCGCCGGCCGCCGCAGGCAGCGTCCCGGCCGGCACGACCGGCGTGATGGGAGGGGCAGCAGCGGCCACCGCGCCCCGCGCTGGCCTTAAGCCCGGCAGCCAGGCATCGGCCAGGACCCGCCCGGCGGCCGGCCTGCCAGCCGGCAGCCGCTCGGCTGGCCACCTGGCCGACGGGATGATGCGCCGTGGCCTGCTGCAGGCTTCCGGGACTGCAATTGCCGTGCCCGTGCCTGCCGTGACAATGACCGCAGCTGCGACCGCAAGCCCAGGGCCGTGATCTGACGGATGTTCTCGCGCACGACACCCCCATCTGACGGGGCCGGTCCCGAACACGACCCTTTTCCCCTCCGTCTGGCCACCGCCGTGGTGGTCCTCGGCCTGATCGCCACTGGCATCACCGTGATCTGGCGGGACATGGCGGGCCACGGCGGGGAGTTGGTGCCCCTGGCGGCCAGCCACGCGGAGCTGCGCCAGTCCGCGGCCGCCCGGATAGCCGGGTCCACCGGTCCGGGGAGGGCGCCGGCAGGCCGGCCGCCCGCACGCGCGGCGACAGCGGCGGACGCGGGCTCCCGGCTGCTCAGTGAGGCGGCCAGCGCCTGCCGCCAGGTGTCCTACCAGGGTGTCGAGCTGACGGCCTGGAGTGGTCCCGGCGGCACCTGGACCTCCGTGGTCAACGTGTGGCACCAGCGTGGTCACCAGACCCTGATCCAGACGGCCAGCCTGCCCGGCGCGGCCCGGCCGCGGTACCAGGGGAGCATCGCCGACCCGGATGGGGACGGCGACGACGACGCCGGCCAGCGCGACCCCGAGAGCATCTTGACCATGACCTCGCAGATGGTCACGTTGCTGGCCGAGAATTACCAGGTGACGATGGCGGGCCGGGGCCAGGTGGCCGGCCGTCCCGCGCAGGAACTCGTGCTCCGGCACCGCGACGGCCTGCTGGCCGCCCGGTTCTGGCTGGACACCGAGACCAAGCTGCCGCTGCGCCGCGAGACGTATGACGACAGCGCGCGGATGGTCAGCCAGGACGTGTTCGTGAGCCTGCGGCTCGGCTCGCCTGCCGCCGCGGCCGCTCCCCGCAGCGCGGCGGTGCCAGGGGGCACGACGCTGGCCGGTGTCCAGCTGGCCCGGCTGCGGGCCGCGGGCTGGCCGCTTCCCGCGCAGCTGCCCGGCCAGCTCAGCCTGGTCCAGGCGAGCGAGACCGGGAGTCCCGCCGGCTCCGTGATGGACCTGGCCTACTCCGACGGCCTGTCCGTGATCTCACTGTTCGTGCAGCGTGGCCATCTGCCCGCCCGGCTGAACGGGTGGTCGCGGGTCGCGATACGCGGCAACCCCGTCTATGAAGCCGCGCCCGACCAGCGCAGCGTGGCCTGGTCCGCCCGGGGCTTCGTGTACACGCTGATCGCTGACGCGCCGGACCAGACCCTGGATCAGGTAGTGGGCGTCCTGCCCCACGGCGGCAGGCCAGGATTCCTCGGCCGGATGAGCCGGGGGATGGGCCGCCTCATCTCCTGGCTCAGCCCGTTCCGGTGAGACGGCCGGGGAGCGGGCGCCGGATTGGCGGCCCGGGGGGCATGATCCGGGCATCCGGGACGGGGTCGCGGGCATGCGGGCGCGGTCCCGTCATCCAGGACGCAATCGCGTGCTCCAGGGGAGGCGTCACGCCATATGACGGTCTACAGTGAGGGAAAGACCGTGAGTGCTGCTGCGGCCGCGCCCCGCCTGGAGAGTTGACGTGTTTTTCGACCTGTCCATCGGCAAGATCCTTGTCCTGGCCGTGATCGCGCTGGTGGTCTTCGGGCCGGATCAGCTGCCGAAGATGGCCTCCCAGGCCGGCCGCACCCTTCGTGAACTGCGCCGGCTCGCGGACGGGGCGACGAGGGATCTGCGCGAGGGTCTCGGTCCTGAGTTCTCCGACTTCGATGTGCGGGACCTGCACCCCGGCAACTTTGTCCGCAAGCACCTGTTCGAAGGGCTGGACGACTACGACGCCGCCAGCCCGGGGACGGCGGAATCCGAGGGCGAGTACCTGGCCAGCCAGACGGCGACCGCCACCCTGGACCACGACGAAACCCCGCCCTTCGACTCCGAGGCCACCTGACCCCTCCCGCCCCGGACCCCGTCCCGGCGGCGCGGAATGGCAGTAACTCTCCTGCCGTCAGGTGACCGAAGTCACAGGAAACGGCTGAATTCAGGCGGGAGTCAGTCCCAGCCGGCGGCCCGCCAGCCCGCGCGACCGGTTGGCCATCCCGGTGGCGATCCCGGTCAGCTGGTGGGCGGCGGCGGACTCCGGGGCGGCCAGCACCAGGGGGACGCCCCGGTCGCCGCCTTCCCGCAGCCGGACGTCGATAGGCACCTGGCCGAGCAGCGGCACCGGCGCCCCGGTCACCCGGGTCAGCGCGTCAGCGACTGCCTGGCCGCCACCCGAGCCAAACACCGGGACGGGCTCGCCGCAGTGGGGGCAGGCCAGCGACGACATGTTCTCGATCACGCCCGTGATCCGCTGGTGGGTCTGCACCGAGATCGCCCCGGCCCGCTCCGCCACCTCTGAGGACGCCAGCTGCGGAGTGGTGACCACGATGAGCTCCGCGCCCGGAACCAGCTGGGCCACGGAGATGGCCACGTCGCCGGTGCCCGGCGGCAGGTCCAGGAGCAGCACGTCGAGGTCGCCCCAGTACACGTCGGCGAGGAACTGCTGCACGGCGCGGTGCAGCATCGGGCCCCGCCAGACCACCGGCGCGTTGCCGCTGGTGAACATGCCGATGGAGATCACCTTCACGCCGTGCGCCGTCGGCGGCATGATCATCTGCTCGACCTGGGTGGGCGGGTCGGTGACACCCAGCATCCGGGGCACGGAGTGACCGTAGATGTCGGCGTCGAGGACGCCGACTTTCTGCCCGGCCGCGGCCAGCGCGGCGGCCAGGTTCACCGTCACCGAGGATTTGCCGACTCCGCCCTTGCCGCTGGCGATAGCGAAAACCCTGGTCAGCGACGTGGGCTGGGCGAAAGGAATCTCCTTCTCCGGGCGGCCGCCGCGGAGCCGGCTCTGCAGCTCGCGGCGCTGCTGCTCGCTCATCACGTCCAGGTCGACCCGGACCTCGGCCACACCCGGCAGCCTGCTGACCGCCGCGGTCACTTCCCTGGTGATGGTGTCGCGCAGCGGGCAGCCGGACACGGTCAGCCAGATGTCCACCCGGACCACGCCACGATCGTCCACGGCCACGTTCTTGACCATCCCGAGCTCGGTGATCGGGCGGTGGATCTCGGGGTCGTTGACTCCCGCCAGGGCCTGGGTGACCTGCTCGGCGGTGGGGGGCGAGGAAACAGCGGGCGGCATGACCATGCCTTCATGCTACGGAGCGTCGCACCCAGCGTCGAACGCGACGGCCGGGCTGAGCCGGTGGACGGCCCCGGTCCGCGCCCAGCGCCGGGCCGGGGAGGACTCCCCGGGGACGGCTGGCTCGTTGAGCCGGGCGGCCAGCAGCGCACCGACGATCCCCGCCCATTCCGGCGAACCCGGCTCGACCCGGCTCACCCGGGCCGTCCAGCTCACCAGGAGCCCGCCGGTGTCCTTGCTGGCCACCGTCACGGTGACCTGGCTGGCATCGCCGAGTCCGGGGACGTCCTGCTCGCCCGGGCCGGTCAGCACGTACGCGGCGTCGCGCCAGACGTGCCACGCTGCGCGCGGCTGGCCCGGGCCAGCCGCGCCAGCCCCGCTTCCGCCAGCGCCGGCGTGGCCCGGGACCGTGATCCAGATCAGCCCGGCCCGCTTGGTGGCCTCCGCGATGAGGGCGAGCCGGCCCGCGCCCGGCTGTGTCTGGCCGGCCTCCGGCGGGGTATCGCTCACGCAGCTAGCGTGCCACGCGGCCCGGGAGGCTGTGACCCACTAGCGTCGTCGTACCGTTCATGGCGGACCTGCCTCAGCCGAGCACTCCCCAGGCGGTGAGCGTCTCGGCCAGGCCGCTGCTCAGGGGCAGGGCCGACAGGTCGGCCTGGCTCACCCAGCGCGCGTCGGCGGCGTCGTCGCCCGCGGCCAGCGCACCCCCGGTCACCGTGGCCGCGTAGTCGCGGATGTCCACCACCGCCCCGCGCAGGCCCGGCCGCTCCACCGAGCCCACAAGCGCGCCGCAGGTCACCTGGAGCCCGGTCTCCTCCCGCGTCTCCCGGACCACGGCCTGCTCGTCGCTTTCCCCGGGCTCGATGCGGCCGCCGGGCAGCGACCACCGGCCAGCCTCCGGCTCATGCCCCCGCTGGATCAGCAGGAGCCGCCCGGACTCGTCCTTGATGATCGCTCCCACGCAGGGAACCCGGAGCGCTGGCACGGGGCCAGTATCACCGGCCAGGGCCGGCGGACTCAACTGCTGCGGGCCGTCCGGCCACGATGATTGGGGACGCCTGGTGCTTGACGTAGGCGCGCCTGGAGATCAACGTCAGTACTCATGATGAAGGCTCCGATCTGCCCGCGCTGCCAGGGCGAACTCAGTGAGCCGAGCGTCTGGCACAGCGCCTGGCAGTGTGCCCGGCATGGCTCGGTGCAGCCGCTCAGGCTCGCCCATGTCCCTTCCGCCGAAGGACTGCAAGCCCTGCTCAAGTCGGCCGCCGTGCCGTTGTGGCTACCGTGGCCCATACCGGTGGGCTGGCTGGTCACCGGGTTCACTGGCGCCGGTGATGACCGAAGCGGGACTCGTGGGTGCGTGGTCGCCTTGTCCGGGCCCAATCCGGTCGGCGGCCCGGGGGAGATGCTGGTCGTCTCGGAAGAGCCGGGGCTAGGCCTCGGCGCGGGCCTGGCCGGGCTGGACGGCCCGGATCCCGGCGAGGGATTCGCGGCGGGCCCGCCGCACGCGCTGGTCCAGTTCGGCAACCACGAGTTCCCGTTGTGGAGCGTGGAATCACCCGGCGCGGCCGTGTTCGCCGGGGAGGTGCTGGCCAACTGGCTGTGGATCATCCTGTGGCCGGACACGGCCGGCACTCTCCTGCTGGAGACGCTGTCCTTGCGGGATCTGCGGGACCCGGGGCAGGAGCTGGATGTGCCGTTCGGCGCGCTCTCGCCGCGGTTGCCCGCCTGACGGACGCCAGCCGGATGAGCGGCGGACACGGCCCGGGTCCGGACGACGCGGGCCGGCCGGACCCCGATAGCAGAGCGGCGATGGGCAGGGCGCCGTACGATGAGCCGTCGTGCGCATCGATCTTCACTCCCACTCCACTGCGTCAGACGGCACAGACCCGCCTGCCGAGGTGATGCGCCGCGCCCGGGCCGCAGGCCTGGACGTGATCGCCCTGACTGACCACGACACCCTGGCCGGGCACGACGAGGCGCGGCAAGCCCTCCCCGAGGGGCTGTCCCTGGTGACGGGCATGGAATTGTCGGCCCGGCTGGACGGCCACAGCGTGCACATGCTCAGCTTCCTCCCGGGCGGGGCGAGCCCGGAACTCGCGGCCGAATGCCAGGCGATCCGTGACGACCGGATCCGCCGCGGCCAGGCCATGGTGGAGCGGCTGCGGGACCTCGGGGTGGACATCTCCTGGCCGCAGGTGGCGGCCCTCGCGGCCGGGGGGAGCGTGGGACGCCCGCACATCGCCCGGGCGATGGTCGCGGCGGGTGCGATCGCCACGCCGCGCGAGGCGTTCGGCCCGGACTGGATCGGGGCAGGCGGCCGGGCCTACGTGAGCCGGTACGCGCTGGACCCCGCCCGGGCGGCCGCGCTGGTCCGGGCCAGCGGCGGTGCGGCGGTGCTGGCCCACCCAGGAGCGATCTCCCGGGGCTGGCGGATCCCCGAGGAGGCCATCGCCGCCCTGGCCGGGGCCGGGCTGGCCGGCCTGGAGGTGGACCATCCGGATCACGACGGGGCAGAACGGGCCCGGCTCCGGGCCGTCGCCGCGGACCTGGGCCTGGTGACGACCGGGGGCAGCGATGACCACGGCGACCTCACCGGGCACCGGCTCGGCGTCGAGACGACCAGCCCCGCTGCGTTCGAGCAGCTGATGGGGCTGGCCAGCGGGGGCAGCGGCTCCGGCAGTGGGTGAGCACCGCGGGCATGACGCGATCGTTGCGAGCATGCTGTCCGCCCGGCGGATCCATAATGGGCACAGGTAGTTGAGTTCGGGCTCGCCTTGCGTGCCGTGATCGTGGTGCCCGGGCTCGCCCTGCGGTTCTGCGGTCTGTCAGGCGCGTCCTGCGGGACAGCGCCGTGGAGGTGCTCACCCGGATCCCGGGCCTGCCACTGTCCGCGATCGCGGTCCAGCCGGCGGCGGAGGCCGTCCGGGCGTTCGTGAAACAAGGATGAGGAAGGAAGGCCGGCCATGGAGGCGCGGATAGAGCGGGTGGCGTCACCCGGGGACGCGGGCGCTCCCGAAGGGAACGCCTGGATCGTGGGCGACGACGCTCATGTCATCGTGGTCGACCCGGGCCGCGACGCCGGGGCGGTGCTGGCGGCCGTCGCCGACCGGGAGATCATGGCTGTCATCTGCACCCACGGGCACGCCGCGCACGTCACGGCCGCCCCGGGGGTAGCGGACCGTGACGAGGCCGAGATTGCCCTGCATCCGCGGGACCGGCTGCTGTGGCGGGAGACGCACCGGGACCGCGACCCGGAGATCGAGATGGAGGACGGCGGCATCTTCGGGGTCGCCGACGTCACGCTGGAAGTCATCCACGCCCCGGGGCACAGCCCGGGCTCGGTGTGCCTGTACAGCGAGGAACTCGGCGCGGTGTTCGCGGGCGATGTCCTGATGGCCAGCGGCCCGGTTCCCTTCGAGGACGACTACCCCGACTTCCCCGCCCAGCTCAGCGCGATCGGCGAGCACCTGCTGACCCTGCCGGGGGAGACCCGGGTGCTGCCCGGGCACGGCGAGGAGACCACCGTGTCGGCGGCCCAGAAGCACTTCGACTCCTGGGTGACCGCGGGCCCGGGCCAGGTTTCCCTGTCCGCGGACCCGGACTGAGCGGATGCGCAGCGAAGAGCAGCTCGGGCTGGACGGGATGCCCAGCCGCCTGTACCCGTGCACGCCGACCCGGCTGAGTACATGGCTGTCCTGCCGGCGGCTGTACCGGATGAGCTACCTGGACCGGCCCGCGCCGCGCAAGGGGCCGCCCTGGGCACACAACAGCCTCGGCGCCAGCGTGCACAACGCGCTGGCCGGCTGGTGGCGGCTGCCGCAGGCCCAGCGGACCGTGCGTGCCGCGGGCGGGTTACTGGAACGGGGCTGGATCAATGAGGGGTTTGCCAGCGACGCGCAGTCCGCAGCCGTACGGGACCGGGCCCGCGGCATGGTCGAGATGTACGTGGCCCCGCTGGACCCGGCCGACGAGCCGGCCGGGGTGGAGCGGACGGTGGGCGCCCGGACCGGCCGGATCACGTTCTCCGGCCGGATCGACCGGCTGGACGACCGGCGGTCCGCCGCGGGAGGCCGCGAACTGGTCGTCGTGGACTACAAGACCGGCCGGCGCCCGCTCAGCGCCGACGACGCCCGGGCCTCGCTGCCGCTGGCGCTGTACGCGGTCGCAGCCGGCCGGGTGCTGCGCCGGCCCTGCCACCGGGTGGAACTGCATCATCTGCCGACCGGGACCGTGCACGCCTGGGAGCACACCCCGGCCACGCTGGAGCGCCACCTGGGCCGGGCCGAGGACATCGCCGCCGAGTGCGCGGCGGCCGACGAGCGCTACCGGGACGGCCCAGCGCCCGGAGGCCAGGACGAGGTGTTCCCGCCCAGCCCGGGGCCGGGCTGCGGCTGGTGTGACTTCCGTTCGGTATGCCCGGAAGGTTCCGCCGCCGGGCCTGCCCGCCGTCCATGGGACGGGCTGGATGAAGCTTCCGGTCAGGGCACTTTGTAGCGGATGAACGTGGAGCCGTCTGGGCGGCTTTCCGCAGAGATGAGCTGAAGCTCACGGATGCTGCCCGACGTGCCGAGGTCGTAGCCCTCGAAAATCGTGGGAGCATCCGCGCGGCCGACGACGGCAGGAAGCACCTGGAGATCAATCTCGCCGACCAGGCCTGCGCGCAGGAGTGCGCCGTTGAGCACGCCGCCCGCGTCGGAGACGATGCAGTCGTCGCGGAAGACCTCACCCAGCCGGCCAAGCGCCTGGTCCAGGTCCACGTGATCCTCGCCGGCCTCGAAGTAGGGCACATCATGCTCGCGGAGGAACAAGCGGTAGGCCGCGGGTGTCGTCCGCGATAGCAGGACAGCCAGTCTCGTGTCGTCCACCGTGAAGGTGGTCCACCGGACCCTGGCGTGGCTGTCGAGAACGACGAACCAACGACCCGGGTGAGAGTGCAGCTGCGACGGCAGGAAATCCCCGGCCGGGGCTTTGACGTCAGGTCCGGCATCGAAGGTTGCTGGCGGCGCGTCTCGTCCTGCAAAGGAGTTGCTGCCCTGGAGGGACACGCGCGCGCCGTGCAGCGACAGGACATCTACCAGTTCGAACCGTTCACATGGCCTCCACCGCGCATCCAGCGACGATGGGGTCAACGGGGAGATGGCGATCCGGCCGTCGATGGTGGCGACATTGAAGGTGACCAGACGCACCGGCGGACCTCTACAACCGGGCTAGGCCGACCGGGGCGGGCGGGCCCGGCGGCACTCGGCCGCATTCCAGAAGCTGGTCAGCGTGCTGGCCGTGGTCTCAGGAGCCTCCACCGCGGGCGAGTGCGCGGCGGCCGGGATGCAGACCCGCTGGGCGCGCAGCCGGGCCGCCATGTCTTCCTGGGCGGCTGGCTCCCACGCGTCGTCGTTCTCGCCGTAGAGCACCATGAGCGGGGCCGCGTCCTGCCGGGCCAGGGTCCGGGTACGGTCCGGGCAGGTGAGCAGGGTCTGGGCCATCGCCTTCAGCCCCGTCGGCGAACTGCTCAGCAGCCGGGTGCGCAGGAAGTCGATGATCGCCGGGGGAACGCCTCCCGCCGTGGCCTCCGGCTCCATCCGGGTCTGCCAGATGCGCTCGATTTCGGCGCCCAGCCCGCTGGGAGCGGTCCCGGCCAGCTCGGCCAGCAGCCCCTGCAGAATCTGGGCCCGCGGACCGGTCAGCGCCCCCGGGCCGGAACTCATCAGGGTGAGCGAACTGATCCGCGCCTCCTGCGCCAGCAGCACCTCGCGGGTCACCAGCCCGCCCAGGGAGTGGCCGAGCAGATGGATTCCCGGGCCGCCCGGCGAGCCTGAAACGCCGGATGCGCCGGAAATACCAGACAAGCCGGACGAACTGCCGTGTCCCTCACCCAGCCAGCCGGCGACCATGGTCACGTCGGCGGCCAGCGCATCGAGCTGGTAGGCGGCGGGGTCATCCGCGCCCGGGGTCTCGAACTGGCCGCGCATGTCGATCGCGACCACCTGGCGGCCGGCCGCCGCCAGGGCCTGCAGGATGAGAAGAAAGTCCTCTTTGCTCCCGGTATAGCCGGGTATGAGCAGGGCAGGCTGCCTCTCGCATGCCCCGCTGGGCGGCAACGCTTGCAGCGCCGCGAACTTGCCACGCGCGGTTTCGATGGTCAGCCGCTGCACCCCGGAGGGCAATTGCAGGGCTTTTGGTGTACTCACAGGCGGCCAGCCTACCCATGGAGGCGCCGCCTACGCCTTCCTGAGGCTTGGCGAATCCCGGAAGCGCCCTGGGACAGCTAACCCGGGACACCTACCCGGGGACAGCTGACCCGGGACACCTACCCGGACAGCTGACCCGGGGACAGCTAACTGGCCGTGGTGCCTTTCCGGCCGCGGCCCGACCGGCGCCGGCGCCGGCGGGGCTGGCTCTGCTCCCCGGATCCCTCGGCCCTGGCCGCGGGCGCCTGATCCGGCTTGGCCGTCTCGGTGTCCCGCACCGTCACCCCGGCGCGGGTGCGCTTGCGGACGCGGGTCTTGCGCGGCTGGTCGGTGCGGGAACCCTGGTCGGTGCGGGGACCCTGGTCGCCGCTGCGGGGACCCTGGTCACTGCGGCGTGCGGGCCGCCGCGGTGAGCGCGCCTTCCCGGTCTCGCCGATGTCCTCGAGTTCTTCCGCCTCGAGGCCGGCCCGGCCCCGCTCGGCGCGGGGCAGGCTGCCCTTCACGCCCGCCGGGATGTCCAGCGCCTCGAACAGGTGCTCCGAGGTGGAGTAGGTCTCAGGTGGCTCCGGGATGCCCATGCCCAGGGCCTCGTTGATGAGCTTCCAGCGCGGCATGTCACGCCAGTCCACGAACGTGACGGCGATACCGTCCCGGCCGGCCCGGCCGGTGCGCCCGGTGCGGTGCAGGTAGGCCTTGTCATCTTCTGGGCACTCGTAGTTGATGACGTGCGTGACGTCATCCACGTCCAGGCCCCGGGACGCGACGTCGGTGGCCACCAGCACATCGATCTTCCCGTTGCGGAACGCGCGCATGGCCCGCTCGCGCTGGCCCTGGCCCAGGTCGCCGTGCACCGCCGCGGCCGCGAAGCCCCGGGTGGTCAGCGCCTCGGCCACCTGGTCCGCGGACCTCTTGGTCCGGCAGAACACCATGCTCAGGCCGCGGCCGTTCGCCTGCAGGATGCGGGCCAGCATCTCGATCTTGTCCATCTGGTGGGCGCGGAACACGTGCTGCACGGTCAGCGGCACCAGGTCCGGCTCGTCGCCGTGGTTGGCGCGGACGTGCAGCGGCTGGCGCAGGTGCCGCCGGGCCAGCTGGACCACGTCGCCCGGCATGGTGGCCGAGAACAGCATGGTCTGCCGGGAGGTCGGGGTGAGCTCCAGGATCCGCTCGACGTCGGGCAGGAACCCGAGGTCCAGCATCTTGTCCGCCTCGTCCAGGACGAGGGCCCGTACCGCGGACAGGTCCAGGTGCCGCTGACCGGCCAGGTCGAGCAGCCGCCCGGGGGTCCCGACCACGATGTCCACCGTGGCGCGCAGCGCGTCGATCTGGGGCTCGTAGGCGCGGCCGCCGTAGACGGTGACGACTCGGGCGCTGCCGAGCCTGCCCGCGACGCGCAGGTCCTCGGCGACCTGGCCCGCGAGTTCGCGGGTCGGTACCACGACCAGGGATACGGGCGCGGAAGGCCGGCTGGCCGGTGCCTCGGCCACCTGCTGCAGCAGCGGGACGCCGAACGCGAGCGTCTTGCCGGTGCCGGTGCGGGCCTGGCCGATGATGTCGTGCCCGCTCAGCCCGACGGGCAGGGCCAGGCTCTGGATGGGGAACGGCGTGGTGATGCCGGCGACCTCCAGGGCCGCGCAGATCTGCTCATCGACGCCAAGGTCACGGAAGGTTTGCGGTGCGTCCGGAGAACCTGCTGCCGGGTTATCGTCGGCCGGCGGTTCTGCTACGGACGATGTCAGTGTGGTTGTCAGTTGAATCAGCTTCCATCAGTGGCCCGCTGTCTGGGCACGCCCTATTCGCGCATCCCTGCCACTGCGGACCTGGCTATCGGCTCCACCGGCGGGCCGCGCCCGCCAGCGCAGTAAGGCATCCGGCCAGCGCTGCGCTGGCGGTCTCGCCGCTGGGTCCTGCCAACGCCGTGCCCTGCCATCGCCGCGGCGCTCGCGCGCCGGGGCTGGTCACGAGCCCTACTGATAGGGGAACACGGCAGGGGGTTGCCGCATTCCATCCCAAGTTCTGCTTCGCAGTGTACCAATGCGTCCTGGCCTGCAGGTGGACCGACCCGCGCTGCCACGGTTGTTACGCTTCGCGAGTGACCGAAGCACAGCGGCGCGACGATGCGTCCCGCGAGCCCCATGAGCTGAGCCGCGAGGACGAGCCAGGCCTGCAGCGGGGGACCCCCGATGAGGGGATCATCGATCTGCTCGGCCTGCTGGCCTACGCGGAACTCGACGCCTACTTCCGGCTGACCGAGGATGCCGCGCTCGCCCCCTCGCTCGCGGACAAGGCCGCGCTGGCCGGGATGGCGACCGCCGAGTTCGGGCACTTCCGGCTGCTATGCGACCAGTTGTCGGCCCTCGGCGCCCAGCCGGAGCAGGCTATGCTGCCGTTCGCCCCGGCGCTGGATGCCTTCCACGCCCGCACCGCCCCGTGCTGACTGGCTCGAAGGGCTGGTCAAGGCCTATGTGGGGGACGGGATCGCGGCGGACTTCTACCGGGCGGTGGCGGAACTGGTCAACCCGCAGACCCGCGATCTGGTGCTGGGGGTGCTGGCCGACACGGGGCACGCGGAGTTCGTGATCGCCCGGGTTCGCGCGGCCATCGCGACCGACCCGCACCTGGCGGGGCGGCTGGCCCTGTGGGCCCGCCGCCTGGTCGGCGAGGCGCTCGCCCAGGCGTACCGGGTCGTGGCGGACCGGCGATCGCTGGCTGGCCTGCTGGCCGGAGCCCGCACGCCCCCTGCGGGCGCCACGGAAGCCGGCTCCGCCGTCCCCGCGGAGGCGGGCCACGTTCCGCCCGCCCAGCTCGGTGACATCGGGCGCCTCCTGGCCCACATCACCGACGCGCACGCCCAGAGGATGTCGGCACTCGGCCTGGCCAGCTTATCCAGGCCCGCCAGCCCGGCCCCGGGCATGCCCTCAGTGGCTGGCGAAACCGACCCGGCGCTGCTCGACGTCAGACAGCTCGACGTAGGCGATCTTGCTGGCCGGCACCAGGAATTTGCCGCCCTTGTCGTCGGGCAGCACGAACAGCCCGCCGTCCTCGGAGGTCATGGCGTGGGTCAGGGCCCGCTCCAGTTCCCCGGCCGAGACGTTGGTCTCCACGATGATTTCACGCGGGATGGACTGGATCCCGATCTTGACTTCCACGGTGCTCCTGAGCTCGGACTGTTAGGGACAGCGGCGGCGGGCCGTCGCGGGGGGACGGTTCAGATGGTGCGCGGCCAGCCGCTGATACCGCGCCAGGCCAGCCGGGCCATCATCTGCTCGGCGGCATCCTTGGGGATTGCGCGGTCAGTGCCCAGCCAGTAAGTGGCGCTGATCTGGGCCATCCCGACCAGGCCGATGCCGAGCAGGTGGGCCTCGTCGTCGCCCAGCCCCGCGTCCACGCGGATGAACTCGCTGATCATGTCCGCGTGCACGCGCATGGTCGCGTCGAGCCGGTCCCGCACCGCGGGCTCGTTGCGCAGGTCGGACTCGAAGACCAGGCGGAACGCCTCGCCGGTGCTGGCCACGAAGTCGAAGAAGGCCTGGAAGGTGGCGCTGACGCGCTGCTTGTTGTCGGTGGTGGAGGCGAGCGCGTTGCTGATGGTCCCGGTCAGCGCCTCGACGCTCTCGTCCAGCAGTGCCAGGTACAGGTCCAGCTTGCCGGGGAAGTGCTGGTAGAGCACGGGCTTGCTCACCCCGGCCCGTTCGGCGATCTCGTCCATGGCCGCCGCGTGATAGCCCTGCGCGACGAAGACTTCCTGGGCAGCGCCCAGTAGCTGCCGGCGCCTGGCTTGCCTCGGTAGCCGCATACCGGCCGTACGGGCCTGCGGTGTTGCTGTCACGAGACTCTCCATTGCGTCGGTCGGGCGGCAATTCCGCCCGATGCACGCCATCCTACGACCGCTCGCCGCCCGGGAAGCGGGTAACGGAGGGTGACCCCGCGTGCCGTCCCGGGTGCCGGGTCAGTCAGATCGGAGCGGGCCGGTCAGCGGTACGCGTCCTCGTCCTCGTCGTCCTCGACTTCCTGGTGCTGCTCGGCGACGTCGGCTTCGTTCGCCTCCCCGGGCACCTCGAAGTCTTCCGGGTCCTTGTCCTCGTTGTCCTCGCCCGGCAGGGGCTGGTGCTGCTCGATGGCGTCTTCGGTCGGTACCTCGGGGTCTTCGGTGAATTCCCCGCTGATGTCACTCATCAGCTCGCCCCTCAGGTGTTATGCGACGGTTGGGTGGTTACCCGGCCAGTTCCCGCCGCGGGTGGTGCGGCCGGTTTCCTTGAGGGTAGTGCCCCCGGAGCCTGTCCCGGGGCGGACCCCGCAGACGTGGCGCGGGCCTGCCCCAGCAGGGTCCGGCCCGGCTGGCCGCCCGCCGTGCCCGTGCCCGCCGTGCCCGTGCCCGCTGCCCGTGCCGCCGTGCCCGCCCGCGTGCCCGTGCCCGCCGCGCCCGGATCCGCCGCCGCCCCGTCCGCCGCCGCCTCCTTAACGGCCGCCGCGCCGGTCTCCGCGCCCGCCGGCCCGGCGGCGGACGGTCCCGCATCCCCGCCAGCCTTCCCGGCCGCACCCGCGCCGCCGCCCCCGGCAGCGCCCGCACCCGCGCCCGCGCCGCCGCCCCTGCCCGCACCCGCACCGCCGCCCCCGGCCGCAACGGCGCCCCGGCCCGGGCCCCCCGCCGGGCCGGGCCCGCTGGCAGACCGCTCGGCCAGGCCCCGCAACGGGGTTCCGACCGCCTCGCCATAGGTGGGGAACGCATGCACCACGTCGGCCAGGATGGGCAGCGGGATCCTGGCCCGGATGGCCAGCGTTACCTCACTCATCCATTCCTCGGCGTCGGGCCCGATCGCCGCCGCGCCGACCAGGATGTCGCCGGCCCCGGCGTCCGCGTACAGTTCGACCCGGCCGCGGTCGTCGTCTTCCACCTGCGCCCGGGCCGTCTCGGCCAGGTCGTAGCTGACGGTGATCAGGTCGACCCCGGTGGCCTCGGCCAGCGACGGGGACATGCCCACCGTGTACACCGACGGGGAGGTGTACACGGTGCGCGGCATGGCCCGGTAGTCGGCGGCCCGGGTGCCGCCCAGCAGGTTGGCCGCGACGATCCGCGCCTGGTAGCGCGCGGTGTGGGTGTACGGGGCGACGGCGGTCACGTCGCCCGCCGCCCAGACCCGCCCGGGGCTCTTCCCGGCCCCGGCCCCGGCCCCGCCCGCGCTCCCGGTTTTCCCGGGGGCGTTGGCCACGACCCGGCACGTCTCGTCCAGCGGCAGCATCTCACCGGGGCCTGCGGAGATGCCGAGTTCCTCCAGCCCGAGCCCGGACAGCCGGGGCCGCCGGCCGCTGGCCAGCAGCACCCGGTCGGCCTCGATCCTGGTCCCGTCGGCCAGGGTGAGCGCCAGCCCGTCGTCGGTGGTCTCCGCCTTGACCACGGCCGACCCGAGCCGCAGGTCCACCCCGGTCCGGCGCAGCGCGTCGCCGAGGATCTCGCTGGTGAACTGGGCCTCGCCGGGCAGCACGAGCGGTTCGGCTTCCACCAGGGTGACCTGCGAGCCGAATGCCGCGTAGATCTGCGCGAGCTCGCAGCCGACCGGGCCCGCGCCGAGCACGACCAGCCGCCGGGGCAGGTCCGGGCAGGTGAGCGCCTCCGCGCTGGTCCACGCGGGCACGTCGGTCAGCCCCTCGACCGGCGGCGCGACCGGCTCGCTGCCGGTGCACACGACCAGGTCCTGGTAGCGCAGGGTCATCGGCCCGGCGGGGGCCAGGCCGTTGCGGGGCTGCGGGGTGACCTCGACCGTGCCGGGCCCGGTGATGCGGCCGGTGCCGCGGATCAGCGTCACGCCGGCCTCGGCGAGCCGGGCCGCGGCCGCCGCGTCGTCGAGGTGCCCGGCGACCTCGTCGCGGCGGGCCACCGCGTGCTCCCACGTCTCGCCGCGGCGGGCGGACTGGAGCAGTGACTTGGAGGCCATGTCGGCCAGGTACGGCGCCTCGCCGCCAACGAGGCCCGCCTCCACCAAAGCCGTGGACCGGCCGGCGCGCGACACCTCGATGGCGATGAGGCTGCCGGCAGTCCCCCCGCCGAGCACGACGACGTCGAAGTCAGGCATGTGCTGATCCTCCCCCGACTCGCTGGGCCTACGCGGTCCGTTCATCATGACAGCCATACCCAAAGGCAGGCTCGCCGGAGGGGCACATTCCTCGCATCTGGGTAGGGAGACAGCATGCGCAGCATGTGGAAGGGGGCCATCTCCTTCGGCCTCGTCACGATCCCGGTCAAGCTGTATACCGCTACCGAGCAACGGGATGTTTCATTCCGCCAGGTGCATGCCGAGGACGGCGGCCGGATCCATTTCCGCCGGGTCTGCTCGCTGGACGGGGAGGAGGTCCCCTTCGCGGACGTGGCGAAGGGGTATGAGCTGCCGGACGGCGAGATGATCGTGCTGACCGACGAGGATCTCGCCGAGCTGCCGCTGCCCACGGCCCGCAGCATCGAGGTGCTGAACTTCAGCCCGGCGGACCAGGTGGATCCCATCTTGTGGAACCGCAGCTACTACGTGGAGCCCGAGACGGCGGGGCTCCGGGCCTACGCGCTGCTCCGGGACGCCCTGGAACGGTCCGCCAAGGTCGCGGTGACCCGGGTGGCGCTGCGCCAGCGTGAGTCGCTGGCCGTGCTCCGCAGCCGCGACGGCCTGCTGGTCCTGGAGACCATGCTGTGGCCCGACGAGGTGCGGGCCGCGGACTTCCCGTTCCTCGAGCAGGACATCGACGTCCGCACCCAGGAGCTGCGGATGGCGACCTCGCTCATCGACTCGATGACCGAGGATTTCGACCCGGACCAGTACCACGACGGGTACCGGGAGGCGCTGCAGGAACTGGTGGAGGCCAAGGCGGAGGGCCGCGAGGTGGCCGCGCCCGCCGGGCCGGCCGCCCCGCAGGAGCCGGCCAGCCTGCTGGACGCGCTGCAGGCCAGCCTGGACGCGGCCGCCCGGGACCGCGGCCCGGCCCCGGCCAGGCGCCAGGCCGGGCGTAAGGCCAGCGCCTGACGGCCGGGCACCTGGCAAAAACCCCAAACCCAACTTCTCCGCAACGAAAACCGTCCGGCTACCCTGACTGCGCCAGGGATCCGCGATGGGGTGGGAGCTGATGAGAGACCGCACGCTCGGCCAGGGCCTGTCCGTCACCGAACTGGGCCTGGGCTGCATGGGCATGAGCCAGTCCTACGGCTCCCCGGACGACAGGGAGTCGGTGGCCACCATCCGCCGGGCGCTGGATCTCGGGGTGACGTTCCTGGACACCGCGGACGCCTACGGCCCGTTCACCAACGAGCGGCTGGTCGGCCGGGCGATCAAGGGCCGCCGGGACGAGGTCGTGCTGGCCACCAAGTTCGGGAACCAGCGGCTGAAGGACGGCAGCCGGACCGTCAACGGCCGGCCCGAATATGTGCGCGAGGCATGCGATGCGTCGCTGGGCCGGCTCGGCACCGATCACATCGACCTGTACTACCAGCACCGCGTGGACGCCACCGTCCCCGTGGAGGACACCTGGGGCGCGCTGGGCGAGCTGGTCGCTGCGGGCAAGGTCCGGTACCTGGGCATCTCGGAGGCGGCGCCGGCCACCGTCCGGCGGGCCCACGCGGTGCACCCCATCGCGGCGGGGCAGTACGAGTACTCGCTGTTCAGCCGGGAACCCGAGGACGGGCTGCTGCCCGTCCTGCGGGAGCTGGGCATCGGCCTGGTGTCCTACAGCCCGCTGGGCCGCGGCCTGCTGACCGGGACGCTGGACGTGTCGGGCGGGTTCGGGGCGGATGATTTCCGCAAGGGCCACCCGCGCTTCGACGGCGAGAACTACGACCACAACCTGGCCGTCGCGGCCCGGGTGGCGCAGATCGCGCAGGGCAAGGGGGTCACCCCCGCCCAGCTGGCCATCGCCTGGGTGCTGGCCCAGGGGATCGACATCGTGACGATCCCGGGCACCAAACGTCGCACGTACCTGGAGCAGAACGTGGCCGCGGCCGACATCGTGCTCAGCCCCGAGGACCTGATCGCGCTGGGCAAGGCCGTGCCGCGGGACGCGGTCGCCGGGGAACGCTACCCAGCCTCGTTCATGGCCAATGTCGGCCTGTAGCTGACGCCGTGATCATCAGCGCCCCGCGGGTCATCACCGCGCAGCCCGGCGCCCCCGTCCTCGAGCCGGGTTACGTCGTGACGGACGGGGACCGGATCACGGAGGTGGGCCAGGGCCCGCCGCCCGCGGCCCCGGACGTCAGGCTCGATAGCGGGGTGCTGGCCCCGGGGCTGGTGGACCTTCAGGTCAACGGCTACTTCGGGGTCGAGATGCAGGCCGCCGACCTGGACGGCTGGGCTGCCGTCGCACAGCGGCTGCCCGCGATGGGGTGCACGGCCTTCCTCCCCACGTTCATCACGGCGCCGGTGCAGCGACTGGCCACGGCACTGGGTTTCGTTGCGGAGAATTTTCCGGGGCGGAGGTGGCGAGGCGCGCGGGTGCTCGGCGTGCATCTGGAAGGGCCGTTCATCTCGGTGCGGCGGCGCGGCGCGCACAACCCGGACTGGATCGTGCCGCCGTCCGCGGCGGCGCTGGATGAGCTGCTGGCGGCGGGGGCGGGCCTGGTCCGGCTGGTCACCCTGGCCCCTGAGGTGGACGGCGGGCTGGCCGCGGTGAGCCAGCTGGCCGAGGCGGGCGTGCTGGTCAGCCTGGGGCACAGCAACGCGACCGCGGCGCAGGCCGCCGCGGCGGCCGGGGCAGGGGCGCGGATGGTCACGCACCTGTTCAACGGGCAGCCGGCGATCAGGTCCCGCGAGCCGGGCGTGCCCGGCCAGGCCCTGGCCGATCCCCGGCTGACCAGCGGCCTGATCATGGACACCTATCATGTGTCGCCGGCGAACTGCGCGCTGGCGTTCACGGCCGCGCCGGGGCGGATCGTGCTGGTCACTGACGCGGCGGCGTGCGCGGGCATGCCGCCGGGGGAGTACCAGCTCGGCGGCGAGCCGATCACGCTGCCGCCCGGGGACGGCGTTCCGCCGCACCGCGCGGACGGCGGGCTGGCCGGGTCGGCGCTGCGGATGGACCGGGCGGTGGCGAACATGGTGCGGGTGCTGGCCCTGGCGGGCAGCCCGGCGGTGCTGGCCCGGGGGGGCGGCTCCCCCGGGCTCCCCGCCAGCCGCCCGCCCGGCGAGGACACGCCTGCGTCGCGCCTCCCCGCGCCGGCGACACTGGCCGGGGTGGTGGCCGCGGCGTCCCGGGTGCCCGCCGACCTGATCGGCCGGCCGGACCTGGGCCGGCTCGCCCCGGGGGCCGCGGCCGACCTGGTGTGGCTCGACGACGACTTGCGGGCCGCCGCAACCTGGATCGATGGCGAGAGGGTGTATCCGTGAGCATGCCTGGTGCGCGCCGATGACCGACCCGACCGCGATGCGGACCGAGATCGGGCAGCAGCCCGCGGCGTTGCGGGCCACGCTGGACGCCCTGATGCCGAGGGGCGCCGAGGCGGCCGCGCTGGCCCGGGGCTGCCGCCAGGTGCTGTTCATCGCCCGCGGCACCTCCGACAACGCCGCGGTGTACGGGTCGTACCTGCTGCAGGCGCACGCCGGGGTGCTGGCCACGCTGGGATCCCCGTCGATCGCCACCGAGTACCACAGCCGGCTGGACCTGTCCGGCGTGCTCGCCGTCGCGCTGTCCCAGTCCGGGGCGACCGAGGAGATCGTCGAGACCCTGGCCTGGGCGCGGGACTGCGGGGCGCGGACCCTGGCCATCACCAACGGTGGCGGCTCCCCGCTGACCCAGGTGGCGGACGTCGCGTTCGTGACCGCGGCCGGCGCCGAGATAGCCGTCCCGGCGACCAAGACGTTCACCACCCAGCTGGCCGCGCTGGCCGTGCTGGCCATCGCGCTCGGCGCCGGCCTGGACCCGGGCCTGCTGCGCTCGGTCCCGGACGAGATCGAGCGGATGCTGGCCGCGCCGGACGCCACGGCGCCGATCGTGGACGAGATGAGCGGTGGCGGCCCCGGCGGGCTAGCTGGCCCTGCTAGCCCGGGGGGGCAACCCCCCGCTCCGCTTCCCCAGGGGACTACCCCCGGAACCCCCGGCCCCCGGGATGGCGTCGTGGTGTCCGGGCGCGGGCACGCCTACGCCGCCGCGCTGGAGCTCGCGCTCAAGCTCAAGGAGGCCTGCTACCTGCACGCGATGGGGCTGTCCTGGGCGGACCTGCTGCACGGCCCCATCGCGGTCGTGGACGCGCGGACGCCGGCCATCATCGTGGCGGCCGACTCCGGGCCCGCCCTGCCGGGGAGCATCGAGCTGGCCCGCCGGGTGGTCGCGGCCGGGGCCCGGGCCTACGCGATCGGCGGGGGACCCGGCCTGGCCGCGGTGAGCAGCCTCGCGGTCCCCGGCCCCCGGCTGCCCGAATGGCTCGCGCCACTCGGCCTGATCGTGCCCGGGCAGTTGCTGACCGAGGCCCTGTCGCGGAGGCTCGGCATCGACCCGGACAGCCCCCGCGGGCTCAGCAAGGTCACCCAGACGGCATGAGCGCCGGGGATTGGGGACGCTTCCAGGCCGCCGTGTTCGATCTCGACGGCACGCTGGTGGACAGCGAGACGCGCAGTCATGAGAGCTGGCGTCACGTGTTCACCGCGCGGGGCATCGTGCCGGACGACTCGCTGATCCGGGCGTTCGTCGGGCGGCGCGGCGTCAACGTCCACGACCTGCTGAGGGAACGGGTGCCCGGGCACGACCCGGCCGAGCTGATGGCCGCGACCAGCGCGCACTTCCACGCCCCGTCCCAGCCGCCGCTGGGGCCGCTGGCCGGCGCGGTCGAGCTGGTCCGGCTGATCGGCGCGGCCGGTGTCCCGCTGGCCCTGGTCACCTCGGCCGGCCGCCGCTACGCCGAGGAGAACCTGGCCGAGCTGGGGGTGCGCCCGCTGTTCTCGGTCGTGGTGACGGCCGAGGACGTGGCCGTGGGCAAGCCGGACCCGCAGGGGTACCTGGCCGCGGCGCGGGGGCTGGGCGTGGCGCCTGCGGCGTGCGTGGTGTTCGAGGACGCGCCGGCGGGCGTGCAGGCCGCGAAGGCGGCCGGGATGTACTGCGTGGCGGTGGCGACCACCCACTCGGCGGAGGAACTCGCGGACGCCGACCAGGTCGTCCCCGACCTGACCAAGGTCACCTGGCCCCCGGCCGCGGGCTGAGCGCTCTACTTGCGGACGCGGAACCGAAGGATGGTGACGGCTCCCGACCGTATGCTGTCGAGCGGTTCCAGGTCTATCCTGGCGAGGCCTGGGGAGGAGAAGAAGCGGGTCCCGTCGCCGAGCAGGACCGGCAGGACGTACACCATGATCTCGTCCACGAGTCCCCGCCGCAGGCACTGACCGGCTACGTCGGCGCCGAGGATCTCGAGGTTCTTGCCGCCCGCGGCGCGGAGCGCGGTGGCGACGGCTTCCCCGATATCACCGGTGAGGAACGTGACCGCCGGGTCCGGCGGGTCCGGTGGCTCATGGGTAAGGACGAACTCAGCTCCCCCGTCGTAGCCAGGGGTGACCTCGTCCGGGTTCCCGGCCATGCGCTTACCCACCTCGTAGGTCCGCCGGCCGACAAGCATGGCGCCGGTGGCCGCCATGATCTCCGGGAACTCGTCCTCGATCGGCCCCATGAAGTCGAAGATCCAGTTCATTTCGTCGCCGGGACCAGCGGTGAACCCGTCGAGTGACATCGACCTGTTCACGACCACTTTGCCGTTTCCCGTGCTCGTGTCGCTCACCATGCACCTCCGAAGGACCTTCCGGGCTGTCATCCCGCGCTGCGGGTGATGACGTTACGCGCGCCCGGATCTCATCGCCTGCCCGGCCACACAGGTCCCCGCTCGGGAACCGGGCTGTGGTGGGCGGGCGGCGGTTCTCGCGGGTCAGGTGAGGTTGCGGTAGACCTTGTGCTGGGCGGCCTGGGCCCGGGGACGCAGCACCAGGAGGTCCACGTTCACGTGCGGGGGGCGGGTGACCGCCCAGGTGACGGTGTCCGCGACGTCGTCGGCGGTCAGCGGCTCGGCCACGCCGGCGTAGACCGCGGCGGCCTTGTCCGCGTCCCCCCGGTAGCGCTTGACCGCGAACTCGTCGGTGCGGACCATGCCCGGCGCGATCTCGATGACCCGGACCGGCTGGTCGTACAGTTCCAGCCGCAGGGTTCCCGCGATCGCGTGCTCCGCGTGCTTGGCCGCCACATAGCCGCCGCCGCCCTCGTAGGCCACGAAGCCGGCCGTGGAGGACATGATCACGATCGTGCCGGCGCCGCTGGCGACAAGCCTGGGCAGCAGTGCCTGGGTGACCTGGAGGGTGCCGAGCACGTTCACGTCGAACATGGCCTGCCAGTCGGCCGGGTCCCCCTCGGCCACCGTCTCGCCGCCGAACGCGCCGCCCGCGTTGTTGACCAGCACGTCGCAGCGGTCCAGCCCGGCGGCGAACGCGCCGACCGCGGCCCGGTCGGTCACGTCCAGGACGACGGCGTCGGCCTCGCCGCCCTTCCCGCTGATCTGGCCGGCCAGATCATGGATCCGGTCGGCCCGGCGCGCAGCCAGGATCACCCGGTAACCGGCGTCGGCCAGCCTGATCGCGGTAGCCGCTCCGATCCCGCTGCTCGCCCCGGTAACGACCGCAACTGGTGACATGGGCCTGCCTTTCGAGCTCATCTGCCTTCCGGCCTGGTCTGCCCGGCCAGTGCGCCTGCCCGGCCGGTACCGCTGCCCGGCCGGTACCGCTGCCCCCGCCGGTACCGCTGCCCGGCCGGTGACGCTGTCCGGCGCGCCTGCCTGGCGTCGTCCAGCGCTGGGGGCGATTCTGCCAGGAGGCCGCGCCCGCCTGGACCCGCACCGATGCAAAGAAAGCTTTGCATCTTAGGCCGCGAGTCTTCCCAAGAAGTCTTTGCAAAGCTATCTTGGCATCTATGCATGATGACTCCCCGGCCGATGAGCGGCCGACTGGTGACCGGCCAGCTGGTGACGGACCCACTGGCGACCGGCCGGCGGCCCGGGCCTCCGGCGGGGCCGCCGGGACGCCCGCGAACCGCTCGGTCAAGCGGCTCCGGGACCCCCGGGCGCTCCGCGCCCTGGCCCACCCGATCCGGCTGTCCCTCGTCGGGCTGCTGCGGATCGAGGGCCCGCTGACCGCGACGCGGGCCGCGGAGCTGCTCGGGGAAAGCTCGGCCAGCATGTCCTTCCACCTGCGCCAGCTGGCCAAGTACGGGATGGTCGAGGAGGCCGGCGGGGGCAAGGGCCGGGAGCGCCCCTGGCGGGCCACGGCCATGTTCACGAACCTGCCCGATGTCGCGGAGACGCCGGACCTCGCGGTCGCCGCGGAGCTGCTCAGCTCGGTGCTCGCCGAGCGGTACTTCGAGGACGTGATGCGCCTGGCTGGAGGCTCGCCAGGCCGAGCCCGCCGAATGGCAGCGGGCGGCCCAGTTCGGTGACACGTTCCTGTACGTCACCCCGGACGAGCTGGCCGCCCTGGGGGAGCAGACCCAGCAGATGGTGGATCAGTACATCGACCGGCAGGCAGATCCCGGACTCCGGCCGCCGGGCGCCCGCCTGGTCGCGTACCTGCACCTGGCCTTCCCGCTGCAGCGGCCGTTCGGCCGTCTGCCGGAGCGAGGAGGCCGGGCCGTGAGCGTCGCCGTCGCCCCGGGACGCCTCGTCGCCCGGGTCTCCCCGCTGCTGCGCGAGACGGCGTTCCGCCGGTACTGGAGCGCCCAGAGCATCTCACTGGTCGGCGACCAGGTCTCCTCGATCGCGCTGCCGCTCACCGCGGTGCTCGCGCTGCACGCCAGCCCGGCCGAGATGGGCTACCTCAGCGCCCTCATCTGGCTGCCCAGCCTGCTGTTCGCCCTGCACGCCGGGGCCTGGGTGGACCGGCGCGGCCACCGCCGGGTCACCATGATCGCGGCCGACCTGGGCCGGGCCGCCCTGCTGGCCAGCATCCCGGTCTGCTCGGCGCTGGGCGTGCTGAGCCTGGCCCAGCTGTTCGCGGTGGCGTTCGCGGCCGGGACGCTGAGCATCTTCTTCACCGTGTCCGACGCCGGGCTGTTCGTGGCGCTGGTGCCCGCCGCCCGGTACGTGGAGGGGAACTCGCTGATCTACCAGAGCCGGGCGCTGTCCGCGGTGGCCGGTCCCAGCGTGGGCGGGCTGCTGGTGGAGGCCCTGTCTGCGCCGTTCGCGCTGGCCGCCGACGCACTCTCGTTCCTCGGCTCGGCGTTCTTCCTGGGCCGGATCCGCCCGGCCGAGCCTGACCCGGATCCGGACCGCCGTCCCGGGGCGCTGAGCGCCGGGGCCCGCTTCATCTGGTCGTCGCCGATCCTGCGGCCGTCGCTGGCCTGCGTGTGCGTGATCAACTTCTTCAGCTTCATGTTCATGGCGCTGTTCGTGCTGTACGCGACCCGGGCCCTGCACGTCCGGCCGGGGCTGCTCGGCGTGGTGCTGGGTGCCGGCGCGCTCGGCGGCGTGCTCGGGTCGGTCCTCACCCGGCGGATCGCGGCCCGGACCGGCGTGGGGCGGGCCTACCTCATCGGCTGCATCGTGTATCCCGCCCCCGTCCTGCTCGTCCCGCTGGCGGCCGGTCCCCGCCTGCTGATCCTGGGGATGCTGTTCGCGGCCGAGTTCATCGCGGGGTTCGGGGTGATGATCCTGGACATCAGTATCGGCACGATCATGGCGGCCGTGGTGCCTGACCCGCTCCGGTCCCGGGTCTCCGGCGCGTTCATGGCCATGAACTACGGCACCCGCCCGGTGGGCTCGCTGGCCGGCGGGGCGGCGGGCGCCCTGCTCGGGCTGCACCCGGCGCTCTGGATCGCCGCGGCGGGCGGGACCCTGGGCTTCCTGTTCCTGCTTCCCTCGCCCATGCCCCGCTTCCGCCTCACCGGCCCCGGCCTTGATGATCCTGTTCCCCACCCTCATGATCCTGTTCCCCACCCTCATGATCCTGTGCAATGAGTGCGATATGACAGCACTCGTTGCACAGGGCCCGCCGGCTCGATATCCTCCAGCGGGCCGAGAACGAGTTCGACCCGATCCCGTTCGGCGTCGAAGCGGCTCGTGCCTACGGTCAGGTCACGGCGGCAGTCGTCGCCGCAGGGCGCGAGCCCCGGCGCCGCGCCTTGGACCTGACGATCGCGTCGGTGGCCATCGCCGAGGATCTCCGCCTGTTTACCACCAATCCGGCCGACTTCGCCGGGCTGGAGCGCCTGCTTACAGTCGTACCTGTGACCCGGCCGGCGGGCGTCCCGTAGGTCGGTCATCTTTGATCTCAGCACGGGCCTGTCGTGCTTCGTGTGCCACCGGGGCCTGGGGAGGCTCGTCTATGACCAAGGACGCCAGCTTCAAAAAGGTTGTCCGGCGCCACGCCGAGGAGACTGGGCAGCGGCACACCGAAGCGCAAACGGATATCGAGGGTCTGGGTGCGCGGATGAACCATGAGCCGGTTGCCGGGCGGCTTCTCGCTCATCTCCGGGATCGCTACGGCATTGACCCGGCCGCGGCGACGAAGCTCAGTGTGCACAAGACCTACGTCTTCCGGGTCGACAGGAAGGACGGCGACCCGTGGGTCGCCCGCGCGTTTCCCCCCGCCCGGCCGCGTGCCGGTGTCGAGGGCGACGCCGCGATCCTGAGATTCCTGGAGCAGCAGGACTATCCCGCGGAGCGCCTGGCGGTCGATGATGCCGTATCTGACTTCGATGGCAGCGCGGTCCTCGTGACGCGGTTCGTCAACGGCGTCCAGCTCCCCGACGGTGCCGCGAAGTTCGCCATGATGGGTGAGCTGCTCGGACGGCTGCACGCGCTGCCGTACCACGATTCCGCCAGCCGCCCGGGCGGAGCCAGTGGTGAGGACCCCGGCCGTGAGGGCACGCCGCGTCAGGACCTGCTGGCCGCCCTCTCGTTTCTCGATGCCGTCGCCCCGCTGGTCGCGGCCGCGGAGCGCGAGCGATTCGAGCAGCTCCGCGACCAGGTGCGCTCGGCCGACGACGGTGACGGCCTTCCGGAAGGCTTGCTCCACGGAAATCTCCTCCACGCCCCCGATCACGCCGTCCTGAGCGAACAGGGGCCAGTCGCGATCAACTGGAAAGCGTCCGGGCGCGGACCGCGCCTCGCCGACTTCGCTTACCTGATGTGGGGCACGGGTTCGTGGAACCCGCGCCGGCCGGACCAGGAGCGGATCGACGCGGCCGTCGGCGCCTACCGCCGGCACATCGAGCCGACCGGCGACGAACTCGACCGGCTCGAGGCGGTCATGTACATCCGGGCGCTCTACCTCGCCTGTTTCGGCTACCGGCGCGCCCTCGCCAACGGCCAGACATTCCATGAGTGGGGCTTCATCGAACCACCCGGGTACTTCAGCTCCACCGCAGCCGCGGCCCGGGCCGCGTTCGGGCGGTAGGCCGCCGGTGCGGCACGGGAACGACGATGGTCCGCCCGCGGCGCCCCGCAGTGCCGGCGCGAGCGCGCCCGTAGAGGTCCCGGAGGACATCGTCGAGCGGGTCCGCACGCTATGCCTGGCGCTGCCTGAGGTGACGGTGCGAGTCGACGGTTCACTGACCAGAACGAGATCGACGGCGTACTCGTTCGACATCCGGCGGAGGTCGTTCTGCTTGCTCGTGGCATGGGAGGACCCGGCCGGCCCGTCCCGCTGCTCGTGTTGCGCGCCGACCCAGACGAACGCGAGGCGCTGCTGTCCATGGGCCGCCCGTTCTTCGCCTCGCGAGCCGGCCGTGATCGTATCGGGGTGCTGCTCACCGACGGCACGGACTGGGAGGAGATCCGTGAGCTCGTGACCGACAGCTACCGGCTCCTCGCCCCGAAAAAGCTCACCGCCCTGCTCGACTAGCGCACCACATTCATAGGATCCGCAGAAGCTCTGCCAAGAGCCATCAGAATCCCCCCGGGCAACCTTGGGAACATCAGAAGCCGGCTGGGGCCGCCGCCGGCGAGGAGCTAAGAGGAGACGCCGTGACCGGCATCGTGATCGCGAACTTCCCCATCATTGCCCTGATCGCTGCCGCCATGATCGGGATCCCCTTGTGGATCACGTTCAGGCACCCGCACAAGCACCCGGACTACTCCGAGGCCCGCGCCTACTTCGGCGCCAAGACCGCCGCTGAGGCTCACACCAGCGACTTCGTGCCCACGACCAAGGTGGCCGCGTTCGACGGGCTCACCGTGGCCCGCCAGCACCTGGCGCCGCGCACCACGGTCCCGGGCCGCCGGCACGCGACGGCCGGGCCTTCTGTCCGCACCCACACCCAGGGCACCCGCACCCCCGGCGGCCAGGCCCGGGCCACCCAGTCGGCCGGCTCCGCCGACGGCGCCCGGTAACCACGGTCCGGGGGAATCACGACGCGACGGCGGCGCGGCGGGAGCCAGTGAGCTCCCGCCGCGCCGTACGCCCGCCTGGGTGATCATCACCACCGCCTGATTCTGGCTGACCCAAATTGACTTTTGGGACAAAAGCTTCACCCCGCGATCCCGGCGTGGCCTGTCACGCCATCCCGCGCGGCCAGATCAGCCTGGCCCAGCTCGACGCGCCGGCCGCCCGGGTGGTGAACTTCAAGGCCGGCCGCGGATTGCTGAGCGAGCCGGCCGTCTCCCCGTCCGCCGTGGCGGGCGCTGAGAACACACCTCCGCAACGCGACCTATCGCAGCAGCTCGCCAACCCCTCGATCACTGTCGCCGCGGGCGAGCCCGGGGCTGGGAGCGGGGGACCGATAAGGACTGGTTGCTGCCTCTGAGGAGTAAGCGTGTCTACGTCGCGGCGGCCGGCAGCCGCCGGGCTCACCGCGGCCTGCAGCCAGATCTGGCGGCCAGCGGCGGGCGGATCGTCGCGAGCGCGGCGGACGCCCAGGTCATCGTGGCGGCCACGCAGGACGCCGTCAGTGACGCAGCGCAGCAGCGGCTGGTGCGCGGGCTGACAGGCTGGGCGCTTACCATCGGAGGCGTGGTTGACCCCCTGCTGACCGCCCGGCCGCCGCTGCGCGGGGTGATCGCGGACTGGGGCGGGGTGATGACCAACCCGATCACGGAAACCGTCCGTGCCTGGATCGCCGCGGACGAGATCGACTACGAGAGCTACCACGCGGTGATGAAGGCCTGGGTGGCCGGCGCGTACGACGTGGCGGGCGAGGACAACCCGATCCACGTGCTGGAACGCGGCGAGTGCAGCAACGAGGAGTTCGAGCGGATGCTGGCCGCCCAGATCGTGCGCCGCGACGGCCTCCCGGTGGCCGCCGAGGGGCTGCTGGACCGGATGTTCGCGGCGACCGTGCTCAGCGAGCCCATGCAGGACCTGCTCCGCGGCGTCCGCCGGGCCGGGCTGAAGACAGCCTTGCTCTCCAACTCCTGGGGCATCAGCGCCTACCCCGCCGACCTGCTCGCCGAGTTGTTCGACGCGGTGGTCATCTCGGCCGAGGTCGGCATGCGCAAGCCGGAGGAGCGGATCTTCCTGCACGCGGCCAGCCTGATCGGGCTGGAGCCGGCCGAGTGCGTGTTCATCGACGACATCGAGGCCAACATCCAGGCCGCGGAGGCCCTCGGGATGACCGGGGTGCTGCACACCGGGCCCGCGGCGACCGCCGCGCGGCTGGCGTCGCTGCTCGGCCTGGGCTAGGACGCCGGGTTTCGGCGGGCCAGGCCCCGCAGACCCGCCGCGCGCCGGGGCTGGCTGCTCTAGCCTTGCCCGGTGGCCGACGATCCGAGCCCGCCGCACCCGATACCACGGGCACTGATCCCCCCTACCCCGGGACGATCGGCGAACATGCGCGCCAACCGGCGCACCGACACCAAGCCCGAACTCGCTCTGCGCAGCGCGCTGCACCGGCGGGGCTACCGTTTCCGCAAGGACTTCCGGCTCGATCTCGAGGACGGCGCGCGGGTCCGGCCGGACATCGCGTTCACCGGCCGCCGGGTCGCGGTGTTCGTGGACGGCTGTTTCTGGCACGTCTGCCCGCAGCACGGCCGGGACCCGGCGGTCAACGAGTCCTACTGGTCACCCAAGCTCCGCCGCAACGTCGAACGCGACCGGGCCGCGGACGCGGCGCTGGCCGCGGCGGGCTGGCGGGTGGTCCGGGTGTGGGAGCATCAGTCCCTCGACGAGGCGGTGGCGCTGGTGGTCGAGGTGCTGAGGACGTAGTTCTGCTGGTCAACTCTGCGGTTCCCACCAGGGGGAAATGATGCGCGTCTACGTGCCGGCCACCCTGCCGGCCCTCGCTGGTGTGCTGCGGGCGGCCGAGATCGGCCCGGCCCCGCTGCGGGCCTTCACGGTGACGCCGGCGCTGCGCGAGTGGTATGCGAGCGCGGACGTCGAGGAGCTGGAGTACGCCGCGATGATGCACGCCGCGCGGGCCTCGCTCCGGCTGCTCCTGGCCGATCCGCAGGCTCCGCGCCGCCGCGTGGTGCTGGCCGCGGACGTGCCCGACGATCAGGCCGCCCGGGACGGAGGGTTCGGCGGCGGCTTCGAGGAGCCGACCCGGGTCCTGCTGTCCGCGCCGGTCCCGCTGGCCCGGGTGGTGTCCGGGCACGTGGACGACCTCGCGGCCGTCCCGGACGTGGACGCGGCGGCGGCGGCCCTCCCCGCCGCCGATGCCGGGGACGGCGACGCCCAGTTCCTGGTGGACGGGGCGGAGGGGCACGAGCTGCTCTGGTACGCGACCCAGGAACTGGGCGATCTGACCGGGTGACCGGGCGTGGCACCATGGGGACACCGCATCTGGACAACTCCGGGGAGATCCTCATGGACGCCGTCAGCAACGTTCCGCCGCCGGTCAACGAGCCGGTCCGGGCCTACGCACCGGGAAGCGCGGAGCGCGCCGCCGTCGAAGCCAAGCTCAAGGAGCTGGCCGCCAGCCCGGTCGAGCTGACCATGGCCGTGGGCGGCCAGCAGCGGATGGGCGGCGGTGACCGGATCGCCGTGGTCGAGCCGCACCACCACGCGCATGTGCTCGGTCACCTGGGCAACGCGACCGGCGCGGACGTCTCCGCCGCGATCGAGGCGGCGGCCGCCGCCGCGCCGGGCTGGCGGGCGCAGTCTTTCGACGACCGGGCTGCGGTGTTCCTCAAGGCCGCCGAGCTGCTGGCCGGGCCGTGGCGGGCCACGGTCAACGCGGCCACGATGCTCGGCCAGTCCAAGTCGGTCTACCAGGCCGAGATCGACGCGAGCTGCGAGCTGATCGACTTCTGGCGCTACAACGTGCACTTCGCGCGGCGGCTGCTGGCGGAGCAGCCGTCGTCGGTCACCGGCGAGTGGGACCGGCTGGAGTACCGCCCGCTCGAGGGATTCGTGCTGGCCATCACCCCGTTCAACTTCACCTCGATCGCCGCCAACCTGCCCACCGCCCCGGCCCTGCTCGGCAACACGGTGCTGTGGAAGCCGTCGCCGACCCAGCAGTTCTCGGCGCACTTCACGATGCGGCTGCTGGAGGCGGCCGGGCTGCCCCCGGGCGTGATCAACCTGGTCACCGGGGACGGGCAGGCGGTCTCCGAGGTGGCGCTCCCGCACCGGGACCTGGCCGGCATCCACTTCACCGGGTCAACCGGCACGTTCCAGCACCTGTGGCGCACCGTGGGGGAGAACATCGCCCGGTACCGCGGATACCCCCGGCTGGTCGGCGAGACCGGCGGGAAGGACTTCGTGATCGCGCACCCCTCGGCCGACCCGGAGGTGCTGACCGTGGCGCTGATCCGGGGCGCGTTCGAGTACCAGGGCCAGAAGTGCTCGGCCGCGTCCCGCGCCTACATTCCCCGGTCGGTGTGGGACAGGATGCGTGACAGCTTCCTGGCCCAGGTGGACGGGCTGGCCGTGGGCGACGTAGCGTCCGACCTGTCCCTGTTCATGGGCGCGGTCATCGACGCGCGCGCGTTCCGGAAGCTGTCCGACGCGCTGGCCCGGGCCCGGTCCCGGCCGTCAGTCAAGGTCCTGGCCGGCGGCGACGCGGACGGCGACCAGGGATACTTCGTCCAGCCGACGGTGCTGGAATGCAGTGACACCGGCGACGAGGTGTTCACCACCGAGTACTTCGGGCCGATCCTGGCCGTGCACGTGTTCGACGACGCCCGCTACGACGAGGTCGTGGCCCAGGCCGCGGACGTCGCCCCGTACGCGCTGACCGGCGCGATCATCGCCCAGGACCGGGCCGCGATCGCCGCCGCCACCGAGGCCCTGCGCTTCGCCGCGGGCAACTTCTACATCAACGACAAGCCCACCGGGGCGGTCGTCGGGCGGCAGCCGTTCGGCGGCGCGCGGGCCAGCGGCACCAACGACAAGGCGGGCTCGATCTTCAACCTGACCCGCTGGGTCAACGCCAGGGCCATCAAGGAACTGTTCGCGCCCCCGACTGACTACCGCTATCCCCACATGGGCTGACGCGATTACCGTGCTGTGCCCGGTGCGTCATGCTGTGCCCGGTTGCGAGAGGTTGAGGCGGTTGTGACCGGGCGGCAGCCGTGGGCGAGAGCGCCAGTCCGGAACGAGAGAGGTGCTGCGGATGACCGCGCAAGAGCACTACCAGGAAGCTGAGCGGCTGCTGGCCGAGGCGGCCGACGCCTTCGCCGTCAATCCGCTCGGTCCCGCGGCCAAGTACCTGGTGGCCGCGGCCCAGGTTCACGCCACGCTGTCGGCCTATCCGGGCAGCTGATGCTGGGCGGCCTATCCGGGTAGCTGATGCTGGGCGGCCTATCCGGGTAGCTGATGCTGACCGGCTGCGGATGAGCCCGCAGGTCTGCCGGTCTGGCGGCCGGTCCGCCGGTCCGCCGGTCTGGTCCGCTGGTCTGCTGGTTTGCCGGTCTGCTGGTCTGCTGGTCTGTCCCCGCCGTCGCGGCTCCTTCCCCGTTCCCGGCTGGCCTCAGAAAAGGGGGGCATCTGGGATAAAGCCCAGGTCGGCGGGTAGGGCTGGGGCTACAGAGGCGACAGAGGCGTGGAGGGACTTATGGCCAAGGCGAGATCAGCGCGCCATCTGACGGATCTGGCCGGGACGGGCTTGCGGGAGCTTCCGGCCAACGCGGCGTGGTTGCTGTCGCGGGCGCTGAAGCCGGCCATATCGGCCTCATCGGGAGCCTCCGACGTTGCCGCCTCGGTGGCGGGCAACGTGACGGGCACGGCCTCCTCCGCTGCGGAGACCGCTGGGTCCGCCACCTCCGGGGTACGGCGCAGGGCGCGCGCCGCCGGGCGGTCGATCAGGGCCACGGTGCCGGGCCTCGGCGACGACTCGGTTGAGGGGCTGCTCCGGCAGGCCGACGACGCTGCGGAAGAGGCGCGCGAGAAGGAGGCCCAGGCCCTGGCCCTGGCCCAGGAGGCCAAAGAGCGGGCCGACGACGCCGAACACACGGCCCGCGAGATGGACGAGCACGTACGCCAGGTCAACGCGGATGCGCGGGCGCAGGCCGAGGAGCACCTCGAGCGGGTCCGCCTCGCCGAGGAGGCAGAGCGGCGGAAGGCCCTCGACCAGGCGGAGGAGGAGGCCTCGGCCCGCATCCGGGCTAAGGAGCAGGACGCCGAGCGCGCGCAGGAGCGGGCCCGCCAGGCCATCCAGGAGGCCAACCAGGCAGTGGCCGAGGCCAGGAAGCTGGCGGCCCAGGCCTCGAAGGCGGCTCAGGCCGTCGCCGCGCAGGCCACGCAGGAGGCCGACCGGCTGGCAGCCCTGGCGCGCGAGCCCGCAGCGCGGCAGCAGGTCGCCGAGGCCGGCCAGGCCCGGCGCCGGGCTGCGGCCACCGCCCGGTCAGCGCGGCGCACCGCAGGGCGGCCTGCTGAGCGCCCCGCCCGGAGGCCGGCCCAGGGCAGGACCCGTCGGAACGGCGACGGGCCGGCCCGGCGGAACGGCGACGGACCGGCCCGGCGGAACGGTGGGCGCACGGCCGGGAACGACGACGACGCCACGCTGCGCACCAGAGGCCAGGTGGGCCGTCTCACGAAGAGGGATCTGGCCCGGCTGGCCGGGGAACTCGACGTCGCTGACACCTCCACGATGACCAAGGAAGACCTGGTGGAGTCCGTCGTCCGGGCCGGCGGCGTTCCTCTTGACCGGCTCAATAAGGACGAGCTGACGCGGCTGGGCCGGGGGGCCGGCGCCGAGCTGCGGAGCTCGATGACCAAGCCGGAGCTCATCGCGGCGATCAGGACATCGGGCTCGGCGCGTTAGCCGGGCGGTCGTCAGGCCGGCCGCCCGGGGACATCGGCGGGCCGGCTTCGTTACCCAGAGAGGACACGGGGCGGATGGGATTGTTCACACGCAAGAGCAAGTGGGATCTCCTGCTGGAGTCCGTAGCGTCGGCCGTATCCAAGGACACCGTGCGCCTGGTCTCCAAGGTCACGCTCGGCGTCGTGGGCGGCGCGGTCGCGGCCACCGCCGCGAGCGCGGCCATTTCCGCCGCGCGCCGCCAGGACGAGACATGAAGCTGACCACCGTGGCGGTGTTCGGGGCGGGCTACCTGCTGGGGACCCGGGCGGGCCGCCAGCGCTACGAGCAGATCTGTGAGCTGGCCCACATCGCGGGCGGGCGGTTCGCGGGGTCCGGTGCCCGCCGGAGGCTGGAGGAGTACGGCTCCCGGCTGGAGGCCTACGCGTCCCAGTCCCGTGTGGCCCAGTCCGGTGGCAGCGAGTCCCGCGGTGGGCAGTCACGTGGCGGGCAGTCCCGTGGTGGGCAGTCGCGAGCTGGGCGGTCCCGTGGTGGCCAGTCCCGCCGCGCGGCGGGGACGGGAAGCGGTGGCCGGACCCGGCCGTAACCCGGTGCGGTCGTCTGCGGGCCGCCGGGAGCGGGCACCCCGCTCGCTCAGCCTGCATTGGTCGTCCAGGCAGGAGGGGCGGGCCGCCCCGGCCCGGGGCGATCCGGCCCGTGGCGACCTGCGCCGTGGCGACCTGCGCCGTGGCGACCTGCGCCGTGGCGATCCGGCCCGTGGTGACATGGTCATCGGCGCGTTCGTTCTGGCCCGGCTGCTGGGCCTGCGGTTGCTGACCCTCGAAGCACAGGTCGTCGTGCACGACGGCGGCCGCCACACCGCGGGGCCGGGCCCGCTGATCCTGACCCGGCTCCCGCCGGACCGCCCGGCTGTGTCCCCGGCCCGGCCGGAACGCCGCGTCCCGCCCGGCCTGCGTGACCGGCCGGCCCCGCCCGGCGGGCCGGGGCTGGCGGGCGGATCCGGCCCGCTGGCCCGCGCGGTACAGCTGGTAGAACAGGGTGCCGACACGCTCGAGCGGACCCGGAGGGGCCAGTACCGAGGCTGATCTGGCCTGGGAGACACCTGCCCCGGCATAGGCTGGCGGTGCCCGCCGAAAGGCGGATATCGACTGCGGAGGCACCCAATTAACCGGCTGGTCCTGTGGAACATCGACCTGACCCTCCTCGACGTCGGCCGGGTGACCAGGGAGGCGTATGCGGAGGCGTTCCACCGGGTCACCGGCCGCCCGCTGAGGCAGTTGCCGCAAATGCCCGGGCGGATGGAATCGGAGATCTTCTTCGACGCGCTGGCGCTGAATGACGCCGGCCCTGGCGGGGCAGGCGCTCCCGGCGCGGCTGGGGCTGGCCTGGGTGAGGAACTGCTGGCCCGGTTCAGCTTCGAGCTGGCCAACGCGTTCGCGGCCCGGCGCGACCTGCTGCGTGAGCAGGGACGGTTGCTGCCGGGCGCTGCCGAGGCCGTGGCCGAGCTGGCGGCCAGGCACGGGGTGGTGCAGACCATCCTGACCGGCACGATCAAGCCGAACGCGGTCGAGAAGCTGCGCGCGTTCGGCCTGGAGCAGTTCTTCGACATCGAGGTCGGCGGCTACGGGTCACAGGTGTACCCGAAGGGCGCCCAGCTGATGATGATCCGCAGCCGGGCCGCCGAGAAGTACGGCACCCGGTTCGACGAGGACGCGACCGTCTACATCGCCGACTCCGCGCGCGACGTGGCCGCTGCGCAGACCGGCGGGGCGCGATGCCTCGCCGTCGCCAGCGGCCGCTCCACCGTGAGCGAACTGCGGAAGGCCGGGGCCGACATGGTTTTCGGCGATCTGTCCGACACCCCTGCGGTCGTGCGCGCGGTTGACCTCCTGACGCTGGCCGCGGCCGGCTGATCCGGGCCGGATGCCGACCGCCTGGCATCGGCTGGCAGGCTGCCGGGCTGGGTGGCTGCCGGCTGGGTGGGTGCCGGATGGGCAGGCCCCGAGGGCACGGCATAGGGTGGCCGCGTGTCCGAGCAGGCCACTGGCGAGTTGCCCTCGGCCGGAGCGCCGCCGGTCCCGCTGAGCACGATCGCCCGTGAGTGGGGCCGGATCGGCTGTATCGGCTTCGGCGGGCCGCCCGCGCACATCGCGCTGCTGCGCAGGCTGTGCGTGGAGGACCGGCAGTGGCTTCCGCCCAGCGACTTCGAGGACGGCCTGGCTGCCTGCAACCTCCTGCCCGGCCCGGCCTCGACCCAGCTGGCCATCTTCTGCGCCTGGCGGCTGCGCGGGGCCGCCGGGGCGATCATCGGCGGCGTCTGCTTCATCGTCCCCGGCCTGATCATCATCCTCGGGCTGGCGGCCCTGTTCCTGGCTCCCCGCCCCCCGGGCTGGATCGCGGCCGCGGCGGCCGGGGCGGGCGCCGCCGTGCCCGCGGTAGCCGTGGCCGCTGCGGCGGGCCTGATCCCGGCGAGCTGGCGGCGGGCCGCTGCGTCCCTGGCCGGTGGCTCCCCGGCCGGTGGCTCTCCGGCCGGTGGCTCCCCGGCCGGTGGCTCCCCGCCCGGTGGCTTTCCGCCCAGTCATGGCGGGGTCGGCGAGGACAGGCCAGGTACCCGGGGCGCGCACGGCCGCTGGGCCGGCTACCTGATCGCGGGCGGCGCGGCTGCGGCGACCGTCGGGCCGTGGCTGGTGCTCGTCCTGGTGGCCTGCGGCCTGACCGAGGTCGCGGTACGGACCCACCGCGACCGCCAGGGCAGCCTGCGCTCCGGGCCGCCCGGGCTGCCAGGGGCCGTGCTGCCGCTCGCCGTGGCGGTGCCGGCCGCGGCCGGACTGCTCGCGGTGGCCTGGGAGGGGTTCAAGGTCGGAGCCCTCTCCTACGGCGGCGGCTTCGTGATCATCCCGCTGATGCAGCACGACGCGGTGCACACTTACCACTGGATGACCGCGGGCCAGTTCCTCAGCGCGGTCGCGCTCGGCCAGGTCACACCCGGGCCCGTGGTGCAGACCGTCGCGGTGGTCGGCTACGCGGCGGCCGGAGTCGGCGGCGGGCTGCTTGCCGCGCTCGTCGCGTTCTCGCCCTCGTTCCTGTTCGTGCTCGGCGGCGGCCGCTACTTCGACCGTCTCCGGGCCAGCGCGGCCGTGCAGGCCTTCCTGACCGGGGCCGGCCCGGCTGCCATCGGCGCCATCGCCGGGGCCGCTATTCCGCTGGCCCTGGCCCTCGCCCATCTGTGGCAACTCGGCCTGCTCGCCCTCGCCGCGATCTGGCTGCTAGCCCTGCGGCGTGGCGTGGTCAGCGCGATCGTCGGAACGGCAGGGCTCGGGATGCTGGCGTTCGCCGCCGGTGCCCCCGTGGGCTGAGCCGGGCAGGGAGCCAGCGCACGGTGACGGCGGCGCGCTCACCAGCCTCCACCACCGCCGCCCATCCCGCCGATGCCGGCGCTGAAGCCCGCGCCGGAAATGTCACCGTAGATGCCGTGGCGCTGGTCAGCGCCGAAGCCGTAGCGGATCGTCTTCCTGATCCGTACCGGGCCCCCGGGGTGAGCTGGACCACACCCCGGGCCGTGCGGCTCCCGTTGCGATGCGCGGGCTGACCCTCGATGCTGGGGCCTATGCCAAGAAATGACGAGGTGGAGCGGCTACTCGGCAGCGATTACGGCGAAGTTCTCTGGGAGCCGGGGCCGGAGGTTGTCGAGCAGGCCCGGATCACCCAGTACCTGCACTGGCTGGCCGGGCACCATGGCGTCGCCGCCGCTGATTACCAGGATCTCTGGGAGTGGTCGGTCAGCGACCCAGGGGCGTTCTGGGCGTCGCTGTGGGAGTACTTCGGGGTACTCGGGCAGCGTGGTGACGGTCCGGCCCTGAGCGGGCAGCTGCCCGGCGCCACCTGGTTTCCTGGCGCCACGCTGAACTACGCGCGGAACGCGCTCCGCACGGCCACCACCGACCCGGGCCGGGTGGCGATCATCGCGTGTGCCGAGGACACCCCGCCGCGGACCTACACCTACGGCGAGCTCGCCGCCGAGGTGGGCCGGGTCCGCGGGGCGCTGCGCGCGCTGGGCGTCGGCGAGGGGGACCGGGTGGCCGCGTTCCTGCCCAATGTCCCTGAGGCGATTATCGGGCTGCTGGCCACGGCCAGTCTCGGTGCGATCTGGTCATCGTGCTCACCCGATTTTGGTGCCCGCAGCGTCATCGACCGGTTCGCGCAGATCCGTCCCACGGTGCTGCTCACGGTGGGCGGCTACCGCTACGGCGGCACGGCAGTTCAGCCGGGACGAGGCCGTGAGCGAGATCGTGGCCGGGCTCCCCGGGCTGCGTGCGCTGATCATGGTGGACGGCCCGGGTACCGGCTCTCCCGGCTCTCCCGGGCTCTGCGGGCTCTGCGGGCGCCTCCCCTGGAGCGGTTCCGCCGGAACAGGTCCCGGCAGGACCGGGGCCCGCCACCCGGGCCGCGGCCGGGCAGGCTGGGGTGCGCACCCTCAGCTGGGCCGACCTCCCGGCCGCGCCCGGCGACGGCCAGCCGGAGTTCGTCGAGGTCCCGTTCGGCCATCCGCTGTGGGTGCTGTACTCGTCCGGCACCACCGGGCTGCCCAAAGCGATCATGCATGGTCACGGCGGGATCGTCCTGGAGCACCTCAAGGCGCTGGGCCTGCACCAGGATCTCGGTCCCGGCGACGTGTTCTTCTGGTACACCACCACCGGCTGGATGATGTGGAACTACCTGGCCGGCGGGCTGCTCGCCGGGACGACCCTGGTGCTGTACGACGGCAGCGCCACCTACCCGGGCACCGACGCGCTCTGGCGGATCGCCGCGCAGGCCGGGGTGACCTACTTCGGAACCGGGGCGCCCTACCTCCTGGCCTGCGCCAAAGCCGGGCTGGCCCCGGGCCGCGACCTGGATCTGTCGGCCTTGCGCGGCATCGGGTCCACCGGCTCCCCCCTTCCCCCTGAGGGCTTCCACTGGGTCTACCGGGATGTCAGCGAGGACGCGCAGCTCGGCTCGTTCTCCGGGGGCACGGATGTATGCACCGGGTTCGTCGGGCCGAGCCCGCTGCTGCCGGTGCGGGCCGGCCTCATCGCCGGCCGGTGCCTGGGGGCCAAGGTGGAAGCCTTCGACGCGGCCGGGCAGCCGGTCGTAGGGGAGGTCGGCGAGCTCGTCGTTACCGCGCCGATGCCGTCCATGCCGGTCGGCTTCTGGAACGATCCGGGCGGAGAGAAATACCACGACAGCTACTTTGCCGCCTACCCTGGGGTGTGGCGGCATGGTGACTGGATAACCATCCTGCCGGACGGCGGATGCGTGATCTACGGCCGCTCGGACGCCACCTTGAACCGGGGTGGCGTGCGGATGGGCACCAGTGAGTTCTACCGGGTGGTCGAACGGCTGCCGGAGGTCACCGACAGCCTGGTGGTGGACACCGGGCAGCTGGGCCGCCCGGGGCGGCTGGTGCTGTACGTGACGCTGGCTGAGGGATGCGTCCTGGATGACGACCTGACCGGCCGGCTCCGCGGGGCGCTCCGCACCGAGCTGTCGCCGCGGCACGTGCCCGACGAGATCCACCAGGTGCCCGGGATTCCGCGGACGCTGTCCGGGAAGAAGCTGGAAGTCCCGGTGCGCAAGATCCTGCTCGGCACCCCGGTCGCTGAGGCGGCCGACCCGGACGCGCTGGCCAATCCCGAGGTACTCGGGCTTTTCGCGCCCCAGGACGGGCCCCGCGTAGAGTCGGGGTCAGGCGATGCGCAACGATCGACGGTGATTGAGGGAAACGCGTGACAACACCACAATGGCGTGGTGCGGCACCAGCGAGTGACGCCTCGCCCACGGACAGGGAAGCCCTGCTGGCTGAAGCGGCCCAGGCGGTCAGCGCCGGGGAGCTGGCCGACCTGCACGTGGGGGACCTGCTCTGCTACCTCCGGGCGTATTACAAGCACGTCCCGCTCGAGGACCTGGCGGCGGCCGGGCCGGGTACCGTCGCGGCGGCCGCGCTGGAACAGGCCCGGCTGGCCGGCCACCGGCCGCAGGGGCGGGCCCTGGTCCGGATACAGCCGACCGGCGCACCAGGCGCCTTCGACCCGTCGTGCCGAGTCGTCAACATCGTCACCGACGACATGCCGTTCCTCGTCGATTCGGTGACCATGGAACTGGCGCGGCACGGCCTGGACAGCGACCACATCCTGCATCCCCAGCTGCTGGTCCGCCGGGACGTGACCGGGACGCTGCACGACGTGTGCGGGACACTCGCGGGCCGGGACGGCAACCATGACGAGATCGCCGAGTCCTGGACGCACATCGAGATCAGCGGGCCCGGGGGCGATGGCACGTCCGCACACGGCGTCGCCGCGCGCAACTCCGCTGCCGAGCTGGAACAGCATCTGCACCGGGTGCTCCACGACGTCCGGGTCGCGGTCGAGGACTACCCGCGGATGCAGGCCAAGGCCACCTGGCTGGCTGACCGGCTGGCCGCGGAAGGCGCCGGGGCGCCGACCGAGACCGTGGCCCTGCTCCGCTGGCTGGCGGACAACCACTTCACGTTCCTCGGCTACCGCGAGTACGACCTGGTGGATGGGCCGGATGGAATGGCCCTGCTCGCCCTCCCCGGCACCGGCCTGGGAATTTTGCGCCACGACAAGCACGGCTCCACCTCCTTCGCCGCGCTCCCGCCGGAGGTGCGGGCCCGGGCCCGGGACCGGCAGCGCCTCATCCTGACCAAGGCGAACTCCCGGTCCACCGTGCACCGGCCCTCCTACCTGGACTACATCGCGGTCAAGCGGGTCAACGACGTGGGCGAGGTCGTGGGCGAGCACCGCTTCCTCGGGCTGTTCACCCATGCCGCGTACCACGAGAGCATCACCCGCGTCCCGGTGCTCCGGCGCAAGCTGGCCAGCGTCCTCGAGGCAGCCGGCATGACCGCGGACAGCCACGACGGCCAGGACCTGGCCGAGATCCTCGAGGGGTACCCGCGGGAAGAGCTCTTCCAGATCTCCGTGCCTGAGCTGACCCCGATCGCCCTGGGCGTGCTCGCCTTGCGGGAGCGCCGCCAGACCCGGCTCTTCCTGCGCCGGGACGTCTACGGGCGGTACATGTCGTGCCTGGTGTACCTGCCCCGGGACCGGTACACGACCGCGGTGCGGCTGCGCGCCCAGGACATCCTGCGCCAGGCGTTCCACGGCGCGGCCGTGGAATACAGCGCGACCGTCGGGGACTCGGCGCTGGCCCGGCTGCACGTGGTGGTCCGCGCTGAGCGGGGCCGGCGGCTGCCCCAGGTGGACACGGCCCAGCTGGAGACCAGGCTGGCCGCCGCGGTGCGCTCCTGGGACGAGGACCTCGCGGCCGAGGCGCGGGCCCGGCTGGGCGAGGATGAGGCCGGCGAACTGCTCGCCCTCTGGGCGGACGCCATCCCGGGCACGTACAAGGCTGACGTGCCGGCGGCCTACGCGGTGAGCGACCTGATCCGGGTCCGCGGCATGGTCGAGTCAGGCACGCCGGTCGCCTTCGACCTGTGGGAGGCCGAGGGTTTCTCCGGCGGGATACCCGTGGAAGACACCGGGCAGCCGGGGCCGGACGACCGGCCGCGCGTCTGGCGGCTGACGATCTACCGGACCGGGTCTCCGATCACCCTCACCGATGTGCTTCCCCGGCTCCACCACCTCGGGGTCGAGGTGGTGGACGAGCACCCGTACGAGTTCTCCGGGCCCGGCCTCCCCGTCTCGTTCTGGATCTACGACTTCGGGCTGCGTCCCACTGGCGCCCGGGCCGCCGCGGCCGCGGCCACGGCCGGTTCCCCGGCTCCGGCAGGTCCCCCGGCCACCCAGGCGCTGCCCGGCGGGCCGCCGCATCCTGGCCCGGTCAAAGCCCTGGTCGAGGACACGCTCGACGCGCTGTGGCGCGGCCAGATCGAGGACGACGGGTTCAACGCCCTGGTGCTGGACGCCCATCTGAGCTGGCGCCAGGTCATGGTGCTGCGCGCCTACGCCAAGTACCTGCGGCAGGCCGGCACCCGGTTCAGCCACGCGTACATCGAGCGGGTGCTGCGTTCCAACACCACCGTGACCCGCCTGCTGGTCCGGCTGTTCGAGTCCCGGTTCGACCCGGCCCGGCAGACCGGGCAGGAGGAGCGCAGCGAGGCCATTACCGAGGAGATCCGCGGTGAGCTCGACGACGTGGCCGTCCTCGATCACGACCGGGTGCTGCGCGCCTATCTCGGCCTGATCCTGGCCACCCTGCGCACGAACTACTTCGCTGACCACGCCGCCGGTCATGAGCCCGGTCACGGCCCGGGTACGGGGCAGGTCCCGTACCTGGTGGTCAAGCTGGACGCGGCCACGGTGCCTGACCTGCCGGCGCCCCGGCCGAAGTTCGAGCTGTTCGTGTACTCGCCGCGGCTGGAGGCGGTGCACCTCAGGTTCGGCGCGGTCGCCCGGGGCGGGCTGCGCTGGTCGGACCGCAGTGAGGACTTCCGCACCGAGATCCTCGGGCTGGCCAAGGCGCAGGAGGTCAAGAACTCCGTCATCGTGCCGTCCGGCGCCAAGGGCGGCTTCGTCTGCAAGCGGCTGCCTGACGCCGCTGACCGGGACGCCTACCAGGCCGAGGTGCTGGCCTGCTACCGGACGTTCATCAGCGCCATGCTGGAGGTCACCGACAACCTCCAGGCGGGCCGGGTGGTACCGCCGCCCGGCGTGGTCAGGCACGACGGGGACGACCCCTACCTGGTGGTCGCGGCGGACAAGGGGACCGCGACGTTCTCCGACACCGCTAACGAGATCGCGCAGAGCTACGGGTACTGGCTGGGCGACGCGTTCGCCTCCGGCGGATCCGAGGGCTACGACCACAAGAAGATGGCGATCACCGCCCGGGGGGCATGGGAATCGGTCAAGTTCCACTTCGCCACCCTGGATCTCGACGTCGACACGACGGACTTCACGGTCGCCGGGATCGGGGACATGTCCGGCGACGTCTTCGGCAACGGGATGCTCCTGTCGGAGCACATCAAGCTGGTGGCCGCGTTCGACCACCGGCACATCTTCATCGACCCGTCCCCGGACCCGGCGCGCAGCTTCGCGGAACGGCGGCGCCTGTTCGAGCTGCCCCGCTCCTCCTGGGCCGACTACGACCCCGCGGCCATCTCGCCCGGCGGCGGTGTATGGCCCCGGACCATGAAGTCCGTCCCGATATCCGCGGCGGCCGCTGACGTGCTCGGCCTGGATGACGACGTTCACGCGCTGTCCCCGGACCAGCTGATCTCCGCGATCCTCGCCGCGCCGGTGGACCTGCTCTGGAACGGCGGGGTCGGCACCTACGTGAAGGCCAGCACCCAGACGCACGCCGACGCCGGGGACCGGGCCAATGACGCGGTCCGTATCGACGCCACCGCGGTCCGGGCCAAGGTGATCGCCGAGGGCGGCAACCTCGGCGCCACCCAGGCGGCCCGGATCGAGTACGCGCTCGCGGGCGGGCTGGTCAACACCGATTTCATCGACAACTCCGCCGGGGTGGACACCTCCGACCATGAGGTGAACATCAAGATCCTCCTGGCCGACAGCGTCGCCCGCGGCGAACTGGGCGGCGCCCAGCGCAACAGCCTGCTCCAGGAGATGACCGACGAGGTCGCGGCGCTGGTCCTGCAGGACAACTACAGCCAGAACCGGGCCCTGGCCTCGTCCAGGGCGCAGGCGGCGCAGATGCTGCACGTGCACAGCCGGATGATGCGCAAGATGGCGAGGGACGGCCGTCTGCGCCGGAAGCTGGAAGTGCTCCCCGGGGACAAGGAGATCGCCGAGCGCCGGTCGGCCGGCCTGGGCCTGACCGGGCCCGAGTTCGCGGTGCTGCTCGCCCAGGTCAAGATCGCGGCCGAGGAGGAGATGCTGGCTTCGGCGCTGCCTGACGACCCCTACCTGCAGTCGGTGCTCACGGGTTACTTCCCGGAGCCGCTGCACGAGTCGTTCGCCGACCAGATGCGCAGCCACCCGCTGCGCCGGGAGATCATCACCACCGAGGTCGTCAACGACATGGTGGACCGTTCCGGGACGACCTTCCTGTTCCGGATGAACGAGGAAACCGGGGCGTCGGTCCCCGACATCACCTGCGCCTGGCTGGTCGCCCGCCGGGTTTTCGACCTGGCCGGCTTCTGGGCCGAAGTGGAGGGGCTGGACGGCCGGGTGGACGTGGCCACCCAGCTGGCGCTGCTGCTGGAGGGGCACAAACTCGCCGAGCGCGCCACCCGGTGGCTGCTGTACAACCGGCGGCCCCCGTTCGATATCGCCGAGACCATCGACTTCTTCTCCGGCGGCGTGCTCACCGTCTCCTCCGGGCTGCCCAAGCTGCTTACCGGCCGGGACCGGGCCGGATTCGGCGACCGGCTGGAGTCGTTCACCGCCCGTGGCGTGCCGGAGCAGCTCGCGGAGCGCGTCGCCGCCATGGTGCCCGCCTACTCGGCCTTCGACGTGGTCGAGATCGCCGCGGCGACGGGCCGCAGCGTGGAGGAGACCGCCGAGGTCTACTTCGACCTGGGCGAGCGGCTGCAGATCACCAGGCTGCGGGACCGGATCACCGCGCTGCCGCGCGATGACCGCTGGAACACGATGGCGCGCGCCGCCCTGCGCGACGACCTGTACGCAGCCCACGCGGCCATCACCCGGGACCTGCTCCACGTGACCGGCCCGGGCAGCCCCGAGGAGCGCCTCGCCGACTGGGCCCGGCGCAACGAGCCGGCTGTGCAGCGCGCCGCGCAGACCCTGACCGAGATCTGGGAGAGCGACAGGTTCACTGTGGCGATGCTGTCGGTGGCAGTGCGTGCAATCCGCACTCTGGTGGACGCCAGTTCGCTGCCGGAACATCCATAATTTCGCATTGAGCGTACATCTGGCCACGCCACCTGCGGGCGATCGTCCTTTCGAATGCCCTCGCTCGCGTAGGCTTTCCCGCATGGCAGGTACCGATCCCGCAAATGAAATCTCGGAACTGTCGTCAACCCTCACCAGCGTGGAGTCCGTTCTTGACCCGGAGGCCATGCGGCGCGAAGCAGACAACCTGAGGGAGCGCGCGGCCGACCCGCGGCTCTGGGACGACCAGGAGAGGGCCCAGGCGGTCACCCGCCGGCTGTCCTACCTGGAGGGGGAACTAAGCCGGCTCGGCAGCTTGCGCCGCCGGCTCGACGACACCCGGGTGATGTTCGAGCTGGCCGAGAGCGAGCACGACGAGCCCACCCGTGAGGAGGCAACGCGTGATCTCGCGGCCCTGCGCAAGGAGATCGACCAGCTCGAGGTGCGGACCCTCCTGTCCGGCGAGTACGACGCCCGCGAGGCGCTGATCACGATCAACGCCCAGGCCGGCGGGGCGGACGCGGCGGACTGGGCGGAGGGGCTGCGGCGCATCTACCTGCGCTGGGCAGAACGCCACGGGTACCCGAGCGAGATCTACGACACCTCCTACGCGGAGGAAGCGGGCATCAAGTCCACCACGTTCTCGATCAAGGCGCCGTACGCGTACGGCACGCTGCGCGGTGAGCACGGAACGCACCGGATGGTGCGCATCTCCAAGTACGACAACCAGGGCCGCAGGCAGACCTCCTTCGCGGGGGTGGACGTGATCCCGGTGGTGGAGCAGACCGACCACATCGAGATCCCCGACGACGACATCAGGGTCAACGTCTACCGCTCCAGCGGCCCGGGCGGCCAGGGCGTGAACACCACGGACTCGGCGGTCCGGCTCACCCACCTGCCGACCGGGATCGTGGTCTCCTGCCAGAACGAGCGCAGCCAGATCCAGAACCGGGCGAGCGCCATGGCCGTGCTCCAGGCCAAGCTGCTGGAGCGCAAGCGCGCGGAGCAGGCCGCCAAGATGGCCGAACTTCGCGGCGACTCCTCGGGCAGCTGGGGCACCCAGATCCGAAACTATGTGCTGCACCCGTACCAGAACGTCAAGGATCTGCGGACCGGGCTGGAGACAGGCAATACCGCTGCGGTCATGGACGGCGAGATCGACGACTTCATCGAGGCTGAGATCCGCTGGCTGCGCAAGCAGCCCGAGGCGTGATCCCGCCGGGACTGGCCCGGCCCGTGGGTAACCGGGCCCGGGCTGACCGTGCCCGGGCCCGCCCGGCCTAGTGGGCCACCTGCAGCATGAGGGCCAGCGCCAGTGCGGCCAGGAGCAGCAGCATCGCGATGACGGGCAGGCTCAGGCCGCCCGAGTGACGGTGCATCTGGGCCCGGGCCAGCTGGCAGGCAGGGCAGCGTGCCTCGACCACCGGCCCCGCACAGCTGGCGCAGATCAGGTCTTCGCAACTCATCTGGGTCCTTCCCTCAGCAGGCACCGGTGCCACTTCCGCGGTGTTGGACGTTCGGAGCCAGTTTCCCCCCTAGACTGGCCCCTGGCCAAACCGGACAGTCCGCCAGAGCCGGGAGGGCCATACGGCGGCCGGATTCCGGCTGCAGCGTCCGCATTCTGCCGAGCGTTGTGATGGGCCTGTGATCCACTTCGATAACGTCACTAAGACGTACCCCAACCAGGGCCGCCCGGCCCTGGAGAACGTCACGATCGACGTCGAGAAGGGTGAGTTCGTCTTCCTGGTCGGGCCCTCGGGCTCGGGCAAGTCAACGTTCCTGCGGCTGATCCTCAAGGAGGAGAAGCCGACCGACGGCAAGATTCACGTGGCCGGCAAGGATCTCGCCCGCCTCACCAACTGGAAGGTCCCGTACCTGCGCCGCCGGATCGGCTGCGTGTTCCAGGACTTCCGGCTGCTGCCCAACAAGAACGTCTACCAGAATGTGGCCTTCGCCCTCCAGGTGATCGGCAAGCCGCGCCGGTTCATCCGCAAGGTCGTCCCGGAGGTCGTGGACCTGGTCGGCCTGGAAGGCAAGCACGACAGGATGCCCGATGAGCTCTCCGGCGGCGAGCAGCAGAGAGTGGCGATGGCCAGGGCGTTCGTCAACCGGCCGATGATCCTGCTGGCGGACGAGCCGACGGGGAACATCGACCCGGCCACCTCCATCGGGATCATGAAGGTGCTCGACCGGATCAACCGGACCGGGACCACGGTCGTCATGGCCACGCACGACGCCGCGATCGTGGACTCCATGCGCAAGCGAGTCATCGAGCTCGAGTACGGGAAAGTTGTGCGCGACCAGTCTCGCGGGGTGTACGGCCAGGCGTACTGACCAGCTCAGGGGCCCGTCCGGGCCGCTGACGGGGGCTTTGGGCGGTACCGATACCGAGGAATTACCGAGGGATCAAGCGACCATGCGTGCACAGTTTGTCTTCCAAGAGGTCTGGACCGGCCTCCGGCGCAACCTCACCATGACGGTGGCGCTGGTGGTCGTCGTGGCCATCAGCCTGTCGCTGCTGGGCACAGGCCTGCTGTTCGTCAAGCAGGTGGACAACACCCGGACCTACTGGCAGGGCCGGGTCCAGCTGTCCATCTACCTCTGCACGGCGACCAGCGTGAGCCCGCAGTGCAAGCAGAACGGGCCGGCCACCGCGGCCCAGCGGGCCTCGATCTACCACGACCTGACCTCCCTGCGGTCACAGGGCGTGGAAGCGGTGTACTACGAGTCCCAGACCCAGGCTTTCCAGCGGTTCAAGCAGGACTTCGCGCAGGACCGGTCCTTCGCCAGCCTGGTCACCCCGAACGAGATCCCGGACTCCTTCCAGGTCAGGCTGCGCAACGCGCAGGCTGACTACCCCGTGGTGGCAGGCGCCGTGGAAGGACGCCAGGGAGTGGACAACATCGTGAACGTCGAATCGATCTTGTCCAACTTCTACAAGCTGCTGGACGGCGCGCGGAACGCGGTCATCGTGGTCGCGATCATCCTGGTCATCGCGGCCATCCTGCTGGTCGCCAACACGATCCGGCTGTCCGCGTTCAACCGCCGCCGCGAGACCAGCATCATGCGGCTGGTGGGCGCGTCCAATTTCTATGTTCAGCTACCATTCTTGCTAGAAGGAATCATCGCGGGATTGTTCGGCTGGCTGATCGCCGCCGGGTTGCTCGTCGCCGTGAAGACCCTCGGCCTTGACACGCTCCAGCAGTACTTCCCGTACAACGTCCGGCTCAGCCTCGCCGACCTCATTGAGGTCATCGTCCTGGCCATGGTCATGGGAGTGGTGCTCTGTGGCGTCACGTCCTTCCTCACCCTCAGGCGCTACCTTCGCGCGTGACGGCCACAGGCGCTAAGTCAGTGGCAGCCAAGGCAGCGGCATCCCGGGAGCAGACCACTGTGGTGGCGCGCAACCGGCGGGCCAGGCACGACTATCACCTTGAGGACACCGTTGAGGGAGGGCTGGTCCTCACCGGGACCGAGGTGAAGTCGCTGCGTGCTGGCCGGGCGTCGCTGACCGATGGTTTCGCGCAGATCCAGGACGGGGAAGTCTGGCTGCACGGCGTGCACATCCCTGAGTACACGCAGGGCACCTGGACCAACCACGAGCCGCGGCGGCCCCGCAAGGTGCTGATGCACCGCAAGGAGATCGACAGGTTCGCCAGCAAGGTGGCTGAGCGCGGGCTCACCATCGTGCCGCTGCAGCTGTATTTCAAGGACGGGAGAGCCAAGGTCGAGCTGGCCCTGGCCCGGGGCAAGCGAACCTATGACAAGCGTCATGATCTGGCCGAACGCGACGCCGCCCGGGAGGTCGAACGTGCCTTCCGGCGGCGCGGATGATGGCGAAGCAGGCCGTGGCCTCATACCGTAGGCGTGGGGCGCATGCGGCTGCACGCAGGCACGCCACGCCCTTCGTCGGAGTCAAACGCGTTCCGCAGCCTGCCGCCGGCGGGCGCGTACCGCTCAGCGGCGGCATCGGGGGATTGGTGGGCGGCCTGCGCTCGAGGTCGCGGCAGCTGAAGCTGGGTGCCGCCGGTGTGGTGGTTCTCCTGCTGATCATCGGGATCGCGGGCGGATTCGCCAGCGGCGAGCCGTCCGCCGAACCCGCCGCCCAGCAGTTCCTCCTCGCGTGGGCTCAGGGGCAGTACAAGACCGCCGCCGGCCTGACCACCGGAGCCCCGGCCACCGTGACCACCGCGCTGCGCACCGCCTACCAGCAGCTGGGGGCGGCGGCCTACTACCTGACCATGGGCCCGATCACCCAGCACGCGGGCACGGCGGAGGCCCATTTCTTCGCGTCCGTTGACCTCGGCCAGGACGGCGCGCCCTGGAGTTATGAGGGGCGCTTCGCGATGCGCAAGACGTCGGCCGGCTGGCGGGTGGTGTGGAGCCCCGCGGTCATCAACCCCGGCCTTCGCCAGGGCCTGCGGATGGCCGTGGTGACCAAGATGCCCGCCCGCGCCCCGCTGCTGGACGCAGCGGGCACCCCGCTCATCCTTCCGTCCCCGGCCTGGATAGCCCAGGTCCGGCCCGGGCGGCTGGCCCACCCGGAGGAGACGGCCGAGGCGTTCGCTGCCATGACCGGGCTGGATGAGGAGCAGGTCCTGAGCGTGATCCGGGCCGCCCCGCAGACCCACCCGCTGACCCTGGTCACGCTGTCCCCGGCGGCCTACGCCACGCTGCACAAGAAGCTTGGCCGCGTCCCCGGCCTGGTCATGCACCGGGTCTCGCTCCGCCTGTTCGACACCACCGCCACCGACGTGACCGGCACGGTGGGCACCGAGCTGGCCCCCGTTCTCCAGGCACAGGGTGTCACCTACCGCCCGGGAACCACGGTTGGCGTGTCGGGGCTGCAGGAGGTGTACCAGCGGAGGCTGGCGGGTTCGGCGGAGACGGAGGTGATCGCCGAGAACCAGGGCGGCCACCAGGTGGCCGTGCTCAAGCAGTGGGACGGCACGAAGGGAACGGCAGTCCGCACGACCATCGAGGCCGGGGTCCAGCGCGCCGCGGCCAACGCGGTCGCAGGCCAGCCCGCCGCCGCGGCCATCGTCGCGGTCCAGGCGTCCACCGGGCACATCATCGGCGTCGCCGACCGGGCCGCCGGCCGGACCCGGATCGATCCGCTGGCCGGCCGGTACCTGCCGGGCGGGGCGTTCACGATCGTGTCCTCAGCGGCCCTGCTGGCCAACGGCACGGGGCTGGGCGAGCAGATTCCCTGCCTGCCCAGCACCAGGGTCGGCGGCCGGACGTTCACCAACGTCCCCGCGGTGTCGGCTCTCGGTGAGCAGCCCCAGTTCAGCATGGACTTCGCGCAATCGTGCGGGACCGCCTTCACCACCCTGTCGCAGGGCCTGCCCGGCTCCCGGCTGGCGAGCACGGCGACAGCGTTCGGCCTCGGTGCCCGGTGGAGGCTCCCGCTCGGCTCCTTCTCGGGCTCGTTCCGGGCGTCCCAGACCCAGGGCGGGCTCGCCGCGGACACGATCGGCGAACAGGGCGTCCAGGTCAGCCCGCTGGCCATGGCCCTGGTCGCGGCGGCGGTGGACGCAGGAAAGTGGCGGCCTCCGGCGCTGGTGACCTCGCCGCCCGATCCCGGCCTGGCCCCGCGGGCGGTGGCCTCCGCGCAGACGGTGAGCTCGCTGCGCACGCTGATGCGTGCCGCGGTCGTCTCGGGTGCCGCCCAGGGCGCCAACCTGGGCGGCACCCAGGTGTACGGGCAGGTCGGGACCGTCCGTGCCGCGGCCGGCTCGAAGTACTGGGCGCACTGGTTCGTCGGCTACCAGGGTGACGTGGCCTTCGCGGTGCTCCAGCTGACCACCTCCCCGGCTTCATCTGCCGTCCCCCTGGGTGCCTCGTTCCTGTCCGGCCTGGGCTGACCACCGGCCCAGGCTGACAGCCGCCGGCCGACAGCCGGCCAGGGCCTTCGCGCCGGCTGGATTCCTGCCTGTCCCCGGGTCCCTGGCCGGCCAGGATCGCTTTCGCCGCCAGGGCCTGCGGGCGGCCGGTGATTCCGTAGCGTGAACTCACCCAAGATTTTTGTAACTTAGAGCAACCATACGACTACTCTCCGACGTCTTACCTAATGACTGGGAGCCGCTTGGGGGGTTGCGCCCCAGTCGCCGTGATGAGAACCGGACCTCATCTCGGGGGAGGTCCGGGCGTGAAGACCGGCCCCGACCCTGCCGGTCGACCCCCGTGGGCGCACTTCGGCCACCGCCAGCGCCCACGGGGGTGTCTCATCACCACGTGGGGTGCCCGATGGGGCCCGCTTTGCGGGTAGCCCATCGGGCATCTTGCGTTCACCCCGCGGTCAGGCGGAATCTCACTTGGTCGTTCAGCGTTGCATCCTGTAGCGTCCGGAAGGACAACTCAACAGGGGGTGACAGGCTTCGACTCCAGTGGATGATCCAGGGGAAGCGAGCCGAGGACGGCGGACATAACCTCGTTAACACTGTGACCGCAACCCTTATAAGTGCCAAGGTTAAGCGCACTCACCTCGCCCTCGCGGCCTAAATAACCGCGAGTTAGAGGTTGTCAGCCCGGGGATGCCTCCGACCCGGTGCCTGGCATCAGCTAGGAGGATCCACCGCCCAGCCCGGTCGCGGGACTGGTCGGGACATCTAACAGCGACTGAGCCCGTCGGCAGCTTGCCTGCAGGACTGCCGGGGCCGAGAAAAGCGACGCAGGATGCGCTCGGAGAAGCCCTGGTGATGCACTGAAGGACGCGGGTTCGATTCCCGCCACCTCCACGAGACGGGCCACGTACCGCGCCGGCCGGCGCGGTACGTGGCCCGTATTGCTTTCCTGTCCCTCGGGCGGCGGCACCGAGTTCTCAGAACTCGGTCTTCAGCCGTTCAATCTCGCGGGCCCGTTCGCGCAGCTGCGCATACGCCGGCCGTTCACGGATGCGGGCCAGGGCCCAGCGGACCGCCTCAGCCCGGCTGGAGGCGATGCCCGCAGTGATCAGGGCGTCGAGGGTTTCCAGGTCTACCCTGCCGAGCCGGGCCATCACCGGGGTCAGCTCGCCGCCTTCGGCGGCACGGGCCGCCAGCGAGTCCAGGCGCCTGCCGCCCAGCACCATCCGGTAGCCGTGACCGCTGTCGCTGCTGGTCAGGACCTCCAGCCGCCGCCCGCTGGGGAGCTCGGCTGCTAGATCCTTCCTGAACTGCTTGAACGCCTCGTCATGCGCTTCTTCGAAGGCATGGATCGCCTGCTCCTGGGGCTTCTGCCCGTCCCCGGCCTCCAGGACGAACCGGACCAGCAGTTCTCCCGGCTCGATCATCGGCTCGTCACCGTGCTGAAGCACCTTGACCCGCTGCACCGCGCTACCGGGGAAGCGCCTGGTCACCTCGTCGCCGAGCTGTCCTTCAAGGTGCTCGATCGCCGCCTGGTCCACGCCAGCCTCCCCAGCGCCCAGTCTTCCGCTCCACTTTTCCTGCGCGACGTGCGCGTGAGCGGGTGATTTGTCCGGTTAGGGCGCGCGTTCCGCAGGAAAAGTGGGCGGGAGGGGCCAGTGTGACTGGAGTTCTGTGATCAGCAACTCGGGAGCGGGCTGGCTCGCCGCCCTGGGCCGCCTGCCCGGCTGCCGTCCTTGACGGGCCCGGCTGCGGTCCTTGACGGGCCCGGCTGCGGTCTTTGACGGGCCCGGCTGCCGTCCTTGACGGGACAGCCGGGCTCGGCATTTAATCAGACGTACTGCCTGAGTAAATTGAGAGATCCAGCCCCGGGGGAGCCCGTGACCCAGGAATCAGTGATCCACAACGCAGCCGCCGGCCTGGACACGCCGCGCTATCCCGATCTGGCTGGCCAGGTCGCAGTGGTCACGGGGGGATCCCGCGGGATCGGGGCCGCGACCGCCCAGGCCCTCGCGGGCAACGGCGTGGCCGTGGCCGTGGTCGGGCGCGATCATGACGCCCTGGCCGCGGTGGTCCAGGCCATCACGGACCGCGGCGGACGTGGCATCGGGGTGGCGGCGGACTGCACCCGGGAGGACGACCTGCGCCGGCTGCGCGACCGGGTGCACGGCGAACTGGGGCCTGCCGACATCCTGGCCGTCTTCGCGGGCGGCAACGGCATGCCCGTGCCCACGGTGGAGGAGACCCCGGCGCACTGGCGCAGCGTCATCGAGACCGACCTGACCTCGGCCTTCCTGACCGTCTCGGTGTTCCTGCCGGACATGATCGAGCGGCACCGGGGAGCCGTCATCACCATGTCCTCGGCCGCGGCCCGCCAGCCTGCCCAGTCGGCCGCGGCCTACGCCGCGGCCAAGGCCGGGGTGATCGCGTTCACCAGGCATCTGGCCCGCGAAGTGGCCCCGGATGGCGTCCGGGTCAACTGCCTGGCCCCGTCGGCCGTGCTCAACGACAAGATGCGGGCCTGGATGACTCCCGCGCAGCGTGAGGGGCTCGGGGCGAGCTTCCCGCTTGGCCGCCTGGGCCAGCCCGGCGACGTGGCCAACGCGGCGCTGTTCCTCGCCTCGGCCGCATCCGCGTGGACGACCGGCGTCACGCTGGACATCGCCGGCGGGAAGATCATGGTCTGAGCCCGGGCGCTCCCGGCCCGCGAACCGGCACGGACCTGGCCCGGACTCGGCCCGGACCGCCAACCGCCAACCGCCAACCGCACCGCCAGGCTCAGCCCGCCAGGCTCAGCCCGTCTGGCCGGGGCTGATCCCCGCGAGCTTGCACTGGGCCTGGGTAAGCCGGGACTGGCTATCCGCGTGCGCGTAGGCGGTCCGGCAGATCGTGCGGGCCTTGCCCCCGCACGCGTGGATGACGGCTCCCCCGGTGGAACTGACCAGCGAGAGGTTGATGCACCCGTTCCGGGACTGGTCATAGCTGCCCCGGTGCAGCCCGGACCACAAGCCGACGGCCACGAAGAGCACGAGCACGCCCACGCCGATCACGCCGACGATCCACTTCCCGCGGGGGGAGAGTGACTGCCCGAAGCTCTCGGGGTTGCGGCCTCTCATGTCCCCCGAGCATAAGGGACTTTGCTCACGTCAGGGCGGCCCAGCCGGCGTAGCACCCCAGGATGATGAGCACGATCGCGGTGATGACCCGGACCACGCTGACGCTGACGAACCGGAGCAGCCCCTGGCCGCCGGCCACCGCTATCCCGGCCACAGCGGCCAGTCCGAGCAGCGCGCCGGTCCCGACCGACCACGGCGAGTGATACCGGGCCGCGAGGTTGATGGTGAGCACCTGGGTCAGGTCGCCCCATTCGGCCAGGAAGACCAGCACGAATGTGGCGATCGCGCTGCGCCGCCGCCGCAGGGTGGCTGGCGGGAGATCGGCCCGCTCCGGGTCGTCCCCGCCCCGGAGCCCGTCATAAAGCGCGAAACCGGCCCCGACGAAGAATGTGAGGGCGACGGCGAGTTCCACCGCCCGGTGGGGAAGGATGTCGATGAGCAGGACGCCCACGGTGGTGGCGATCACCACATGCACGGCGAACGCCGCGGTCGCGCCCAGCCAGACCGCGAAGGGACGGCCCCGGGTGGCCATGACCAGGGAGGCGAACATGGTCTTGTCGGGCAGTTCGCCGAGAAAAATAACGGGGAAGACCGCGGCGACGACGGCAAGATTCACGCTGGCCCTCTTCTGTGCCGGTCCAGGGGGCAACCCGCCGGGCAGAATGGGGGCACGCCTTCATCCCGCCTACGGGCCGACCCGAGACGTTTGGGATGAAGGTCTCGCCCGCCTGCACCGAGCGCAGGCCTGGCAACCGGGCGCCAGGGGCGCCAGCATGTCGATTACCAGTCGGGGGCTACTCCCCTTCGCCACCAACCGTAGTGCAGCGGGGTCCCGTGACTGAGCCAAAGCGGGCTATTGACGGAGATGGGGAGAGCGCCGGGAACCCCGGGCCGCAGCGCCGGGCAGCGGGGCTCCCGGCAGAAGGGCTGCCGGCAGAAGGGCTCCCGGCAGAGGGGCTGGCGGCAGAGGGGCTGGCGGCAGAGGGGCTGGCGGCAGGGGGGCTCCCGGCGGCAGGGCACCCGGGAGAGGCGCGCCCCGCGGCAGGGCGCCCGGCGGCCCCGCGGTTCTGGCGCGATGTCGAGCGGGGTCTCTCACTGGCCCGGCTCTCGCTGATCCTGCCGGTCTTCGTCCTGGTGCTGTCGGGAATCGGCGCGTTCATCTACGGGGTCGCGGTCGCGGTGCACTCGGTGGTGGACATCGCCGATCATCCCTTCGCCGCCGCCAACCTGCGCCTGTTCCTCACCGAGATCGACCTGTTCCTGATCGGCGCGACGTTGATCATCGCCGGCATCGGCCTGTACGAGCTGTTCATCGCGCGGATCGACCCGGCGAACCTGCGCCGCCCGATGCCTCCCTGGCTGGAAATGAAGGACCTGAACGACCTCAAGGCACGGGTCATCGCCATGATCATCCTGGTCAGCGCGGTGACGTTCACGGACGTGCTGCTCGAGTTCGGCCACAACGAGCTCGATGTGCTCTACCTCGCCGTGGGAGTCGCGATCTTCATCGTCGCGCTCACCGTTTTCCTGCGGTTCGGCTCCGACAACGGTGGTGATCACGCATGACGGACGTGAGCAGCCTGGCCAGCCCGGTCCGGGTGACCGCGCAGGTGCACCTGGCGGCTGACCCGCACCAGGTCTGGGACCTGGTGACGGACTGGTCCCGCCAGCATGAGTGGATCTGGGCCACCCAGGTGCGCGGCGGCCACGGGCTGGGCGCCACGGTGGTCGGCTGGACCGGGGTGGGCCCGGTCGGCTTCACCGACACCATGGTGATCAGCGAGTGGGAGCCGCCGCGCCGCTGCGTGGTCCGCCATACCGGCAAGGTGGTCCGCGGATCCGGGATCTTCGAGGTGATCCCGGACGGGACGGGGTGCGTGTTCCGCTGGACCGAGGACCTGGAACTGCCGGTGCCGCCCGCCGTGGGCAGGCTGGCCGGTCCCCTCATCCGGCCTGTCGCCGGGTGGAGCCTGGCCTCGTCGCTGCGCCGCTTCGCCAGACTGGTATAAACAGCGGCTTTCCGGGCACGCTGGCCCTGGACACACCGGCTGGCCATGCCTATCCTTGACTGTATGGTCAGTCAGGACTTTGCCTCCCCCGCCGCGTCCCCCGTCCGCCCGGCCGCCCCGCTCGACGAGGCGGCCGTCCAGGAAGCGCTGCGGCCGTTCGGCACCAGCCGGATGCTGCCCCGCGCCGCCTACACCGACCCCGGCGTGTTCGCGTGGGAGCAGAAGTACTTTTTCGGCGGCGGCTGGATGTGCGTGGGACGCAGCTCCCAGACGCCCGCCGCCGGGGACATGCGCGCCGAGCCGGTCGGCGAGGGCAGCGTGCTCCTCGTCCGCGGCGATGACGGCGCGCTGCGCGGGTTCGCCAACTTCTGCCGCCACCGCGGCCACGAGCTCCTGCCGTGCGGGTCGTCCGCGCAGGCCGGCGTCATCATCTGCCCGTACCACTCGTGGACCTACGGTCTGGCCGGGAACCTGCGTGCCGCGGCAGGCTTCAAGAACCGTCCGGGCTTCGACGCCGGCGCCTGGGGCCTGGTCGAACTCCCGGTGGAGGAGTGGCACGGGCTGGTTTTCGTTGATGGATCTGGAACGTCCGGGCCGCTCGCAGACACTCTCGGAACCCTCGATGACCTGGTCGCCCCCTACGAGCTGGGGCGGCTCGTGGTGCGTGGGCAGCACGACTACGAGGTCGCATCGAACTGGAAGATCCTGACCGAGAACTACCACGAGTGCTATCACTGCCCGCAGATCCACCCCGAGCTGTGCAAGGTCAGCCCGCCCAAGAGCGGCGAGAACTACTCGGCCCCCGGGACCTGGGTCGGCGGCTGGATGGACCTGCGCGACGGGATGACCACGATGTCGCTGGACGGCACCAGCAACGGGGTGCCGCTGCGGAACCTGGACGCCCAGGGGCTGCGGACCGTCATCTACGTCCAGGTCTTCCCCAACATCCTGCTCAGCCTGCACCCCGACTACGTGATGACGCACCGGCTCACCCCGCTGGCCGCGGACCGCACCCGGATCGAGTGCACCTGGGCGTTCGCGCCGGAGGCGGTGGAGGCGCCAGGGTTCGACCCCGGCTACGCGGTGGACTTCTGGGATATCACCAATCAGCAGGACTGGCACGCGTGTGAGTCGGTGCAGCGCGGGCTGTCCTCGCCGCACGCCGTGCCGGGCCCGCTGTCCGCCGAGGAGGACGCGGTCTACCAGTTCGTCACCATGATCGCCCGCGGTTACCTGGGCCAGCCGGTGTGGAACACCGGCAGCCCCACCGCAGCTGCCCCGGTCGGCTGAACACGGGCTGATCACCGGCTGATCACCGGCCGGGGATCCGGCGCGGCAGGGCCAGCACCAGGATCAGCGCGAGCACCACGATGCCCACGTTGGCCAGCAGCGCCAGCTCCGCGCTGTGGCTGAACGCGACGGCCACGGCGTCCGGGCCGGGTTTCACGACCAGCGTGCCGAACAGCACGGTGCCGATGATCGCGATGCCCAGCGCGGTGCCCGTCCGCTGTGCGGTGCCGAGGATGCCGCTGGCCGTGCCCGCGTCCCGGCGCGGCACGGTGGCCAGCACGAAGTCCTGGTTCGGCGCGATCGTCATGCCGTTGCCCAGGCCCGCCAGCAGCAACGGCGCCACCAGGTACCAGCCGCTGACCGCCGGCGCGGTGAGGTGCACGACCAGGACCGCGAGCCCGAGCCCGGCGATGACCAGGGCGCACCCGGTGACCAGGACCATCCGGCCGAGGCGGGCGGACAGCTTGTCGCTTTGCGCCGCGGTGATCAGGCTGCCCAGCGAGAACGGCGCGATGACCAGCCCGGTGACCAGCGCACTGTGCCCGAGGCCTTCCTGCCACAGGATCGACAGCGTGAAGAACACGCTGGCGAAGCCGGCGAAGTACACCACCGCGAAGATCGCCCCGGCCGAGAACGACATCTGCCCGAGCAGCCCCGGCCGCAGCAGCGGGTCACCGCCGCGCCGGTCCTCGCGCCTTTCCCAGGCGGCCAGCAGTGCGACGGCCACGGCGCACCCGCCGAAGCAGGCCCAGCACCAGCCGGGCCAGCCCGGCCTGCTGCCCCTCGATCAGCGGGATCAGCAACAGCAGCAGCGCCGCGGTGAGCAGCGCCAGGCCGCCGGGATCGAATCCGCGCCGGTCCCGGCCCGCCGAGCGGCCCGCCGGGCCGGCCGCCGAGCGGCCCGCCGAGCGGCCCGCCGAGCCGGCCGCCGAGCGGGGCAGCAACCAGGCGGCCAGCGGCACCGTGACCACCCCGATGAACAAGTTCACCAGGAACACCCAGCGCCACCCGTCGCGGGCGCCGGCCGCCGCGATGATCAGGCCGCCGAGCAGGGGCCCGATCGCGGTCGACACGCCGATCGTCGCGCCGAGGACGCCGAAGGCCCGCGAGCGGGCCGGCCCGGTGAAGGACAGCTGGATGGTGGCCGAGATGGCCGGATAGAACACCCCGGCGCCGAACCCCTGCGCGACCCTGGCGATGACGATCTGGTCCGGGTGCTGGGCGACGCCGCAGGCCACGCTGGCCAGGGTGAACAGGCTCAGGCCGATGAGGAAGAGCGGCTTGTGGCCGAACCGGTCGCCGGCCCGCCCGGCGGGCACCAGGGCCAGGCCGTAGGCCAGCGCGTAGCCGGCCACGATCCATTCCAGGCTGGACGCCGGGGCGTGCAGGCCGGAGCGGATGCTGGGCAGCGCCACGTTCACGATCGTGGTGTCGAGCAGCGCCATGAAGGCGCCGACCAGCACGATCGAGACGGCCCGCCAGCCGTGCCCGGCGGGGGCGGGCGCCGCGGTCGCCCGGTCCGGGCCGGCGCTGGTGGTCATTCAGTCCTCCCCGGGGGGTGATGGCTGGAGGGCGCCGATCCCGGCCTCGAAGTCGGCGGCGATCTTCGGCATCCGGCCGAGAAGTTCCTCGTGCCAGCGCACCTCCGCGGCCGCGCGCTCGATGAGGTGCCGCATGATCATCCGCTCCGCCTCGTTCAGGTAGGGATCCGCGGTCTCGGCCCGGTGCCGCACCGAGGATTCCCGGACCCGGAACCCGGCCAGCCGGTGGGCCACGATCTGGGCGAGCGTCTGTTCCGGCAGGTCCCGGGACTGGGCCAGCGCCAGGTCGAACGGGTCATTGGGGTGCGTGAGCTCGTGCAGCGCCTCGTCCCGGACGGCAGCCAGGGCCCGCTGGCCTTCCCGGGTGATCTCGTAGACGGTGCGCTCGGGCCGGTTGCCGACCCGCTCGGTGCGCACCTCGCGCACCAGGCCCTCGTTGGCCAGCCGTTTCAGGGCCCCGTACAGCGACCCGACGTGGACGTCGGCCCACTGCTCAGTGCGGTCCGCCTGGGCCTGATGGCGGATCTGGTGCCCGTGCAGCGGCCCGCTCGCCGCGAGCGTGCCCAGGATGAACAAGCGAATAGAAGACACGCGATTACTCTTGCACAAGTAATCGTGTGAAAGCAAGCGTGCCGCCCCGGACGGGTCCGGGTCCAGATTCTCCGCAACGAAAACCGTGCCAGCGCCGGTCTTCCCGCCCCGGCGGGGGCCTCGCGGGGAACGGGCGGGCACTGGGCCACCTGGACCTATTTGCCCAGATAGGGCATGCTGCTCGGGGAAGAAATCAACTCAGGGGGGAATTGACGATGGCCGAAGCATTGATCCTGGAGTTCGCGGGCCTGAACGACGCCGACTACGCCGCGGTGAACAAGAACCTCGGCATTGACATGGAGACCGGCGCGGGGGACTGGCCGTCCGGCATGCTCTCGCACGCGGCCGGGCAGAGCGACCAGGGCACGTTCGTGGTGACCGAGGTGTGGTCGTCCCGGGCGGACCAGGCGGCGTTCCTGGAGGGGCGGCTGGGCCCGGCGCTGGGCGCGGCCGGCGTGACCGCGGTGCCCACGATGCGCTGGGTGCCGCTCGTGTCGTATCACGTGCCCCGCAGCTGATCCTCCCGCCAGGCCGTGGCGGGAACGCCAGCTTTTCGTGCCGCCACGGCCTGGCGGGCCGTCTCAGGCCGACCTGGCCACCCGCGGGGCTTACAGTGAGAATGCTCCCGGTAGGAGGCGCCATGAATCCCGTCCTGATCATCGGTGTGGTGTTCGTCGTCCTGCTCGCCTGCGGGGTCGTGTTCGACCTGAGGCGGCGCCGGCTGGATGCCGCCCGCCGCGACATCGGCCTGGAGGCGCGCAACGTCCGCGGCGCCGCCGAATCTCACGGCGGGGTGGGCGGGGCGGACGTCCAGGGCCGCTTCGGCGGGCCTGGCGTCTAGTCCACGCCGGGTGGTCTCGCGAGGGCAGCGTGGTTACGCGAGAGCAGCGTGGTTATGCGAGAGCAGCGTGATTATGCGAGAGCAGCGGGGCCGCGCTTGGTCATCTGCGTGGCGATGATCGCCCGCTGGACCTCGCTGGTGCCTTCCCAGATGCGCTCGACCCGCAGTTCCCGGAAGAAGCGCTCGGCCACGTTCTCGCGCATGTAACCGCGGCCGCCGAAGACCTGGACCGCGCGGTCAGCGACACGGCCGGCCATCTCGGAGGCGTACAGCTTGGCCATCGAGCACTGCGCGTGGGCGATCTTCACGTCAATCCCGCGGTCGATGCCACGGGCCGTCTCGTAGACCAGCGACCGGGCCGCGAACAGCTCGGTCAGGCTGTCGGCGAGCATGGCCGCGACGGTGCCGAACTCAGCGATCGGGCGGCCCTGGACCTGCCGTTCGCTGGCGAAGGTGGTCATCTCGGTGGTCAGCCGCTGGGCGGCACCGAGGCAGCGGGCCGCGACCATCAGCCGCTCAAACCGGAACCACTCGTAGGCGAACGACATCCCGTCACCTTCGGCGCCGATCAGGTGGGCGGCGGGGACGCGGACGTCGGTGAACTCCACGATCGGGTGATGGTGGCTGATCGTGTGCGAGTACGCGGGGGTGCGGACCACCGTCACCCCGGGGCTGGGCAGGTCCACCAGGAACATGGCATGCTCGCCGGCGTTCGGCCCGTCGGCCAGGACGGCCTGGAAGAACGCGAAGTCGGCCGAGTTGTACGAGGTGACGTGCCACTTGACCCCGTTGAGAACGTAATGCCCGCCGTCCCGGCGGGCGGTGGCTTCCAGGGCGGACACGTCGGAGCCGGCGCCCTCCTCGGTGATCGCGTAGCACTCCTCGCGCTCCCCGGCGATGGCCGGGCGGACGAAATGCTCGATCTGGTACGGGGTGGCCACGGGTGGCAGCCACGACGGGGGAGTGGCTGCCACCCAGCCGAGCGCGTTGGTCACCCGGCCCATCTGCTCCTGGACGAGGACCTGCTGCAGTGTGGTGCAGCCGCCGCCGCCGAGTTCGCGGGGCATGTTGGTGGACGCCAGCCCGAGTTCGCGGGCCCGCTTCGCATGCCCGGCGGTGACGTCCGGGGGAAGGTCCCCGTTGTCGTGCTCAGCCTGCACCTCGAACGGGATGAGCTCATCCGCGAACGTCGCGGCACGCGCCTGGATGGCTAGATCCCCGTCTGACAATCCGTACACGCTGAAGCTCCTCGCCGAGTTCGTCCGGACCCGTCCGCCGGTCCCGGGGGGCCACGTCCCGCGCCCGGTCCCGGGGGGCCACGTCCGGCGCCGCCCATACCTTGACTGACTGTTCAGTTTATGTCAGCATCGTGTTCGTGCCAATGCCCTTTGCCGGCCCGGTGGACTCCGCGGACGTCGTCGTCGTGGGGGGCGGGACCGTGGGCGCGTGGTGCGCCTACTTCCTGCGCCGCGATGGGCTGCGGGTCATCCTGATCGAGAAGGGGATGCTGGGCCAGGGGGCGAGCAGCCGGGCCGCCGGCGTGGTCCGGGCCCAGGGAGGCACCCCCGAGGCGGTGCGCCTGGGGCAGTGGTCCCAGGCCTTCTACCGCCACCAGCACGCCGAACTCGGCTTCGACTCCGGTTTCGTGGCCCAGGGCTACCTGCTGCCGTGCTTCACCGAGACCGAGGTCACCGCGGCCCGGGAGCGCATGGCCATGCAGCTGGACCTGGGGCTGAACGTGGAGTGGCTCAGCCCTGGCGAGGTGGACGAGCGCAACCCCACCCTGGCTCCCGGCCAGACCCTGGGCGGCACCTTCTGCGCGGACGACGGCTACATCAGCCCGCCGCGCAACGTGACCGCCTACGCCCTGGCCCTGGTGCGGTCCGGCGTCGTGGTCCGTGAGCAGGTCCGCTTCTTCGGGCTGTGGCGCGAGGGAGACCGGCTCGCCGGGGTGGACACCAGCGCGGGACCCATCGCGGCCGGCTCGGTCGTGCTGACCGGCGGCCCGAAGCTGGCCGAGGTGGGCCGGCTGGCCGGGCTGCGGATCCCTGCCGGCGGGGCCCGGCACCAGATCGCGGTCACCGAGCCCCATCCTGACCTGGATCCCTCCCGTGTCCCCATGGTCTTCGACCTGCCCTCCGGGTTGTACTGGCGGCCCGAGGAAGGCGGCCTGCTGTTCGGGATGAGCAACCCCGAGGAGGCCCCCGGCTGGGCCACCGAGGTGGATGAGGCCTACCTGGCCCGGATGCGGACCCGGCTGGACCAGCTGGTCCCGGTGACCGCCGGGCTCGGGCTGCGGCGTCTGTGGGCGGCCACCATCGACTACACCCCCGACCACCTGCCGATCATCGGGCCCGCGGTCGGCCCGGACGGCCCGGTGCCCGGGGTGACCGTGGCCGCGGCGGGCGGGGCCGGGATGATGTGGGGCCCCGGCGTGGCCCGCGCCGCGGCCGACCTGGCCCAGACCGGCTTCTCCGCGGTGGTGGACACCACCGTCCTGGGCCTGGACCGCTTCGACGAGCAGGGGCGCAGCAAGCTACCCACGGACCCGATCGCGCTGCCGTTCCCGCAGTCAGCCTGAACCCACGCGGGGCCCCGGAATCACCGGGCGTCCCGGAAACACCGAGAGGACCGAGTCATCCATGACCGACACCATCCCGCTGACCCCGTTCCTGTCCGCTGCCGCGCTGCACGGCGACCTCGAGGACTGGGGACCCCTGGCCGAGGCCACCGGCGATCCCATGACGACGTCGGGCACCACCACCTGGGCCAACGGTGACCTGGAGGTCGGTGTCTGGGAGTGCACCGCCGGCCCGTCCTACTGGAAGCTGGAGACCAACGAGGCCATCCACATCGTCAGCGGCCGGATGACGGTCACCCCGGACGGCGGCGAGCCCCAGGACATCGGCCCCGGCGACAGCGCGGTGTTCCCGGTCGGCTGGGCCGGCACCTGGCAGATCCACGAGACCATCCGCAAGCTCTACGTCCTCTTCTGACTGTGACCGCCTGACCGCCTGACCGCCTGCGCACCGCGTGGCCGCCTGACCGCCTGGCCGCCTGCGCACCGCGTGGCCGCCTGACCGCCTGGCCGCCTGCGCACCGCGTGGCCGATCCCCGCCGCCCCGCCGCCCCGCTGGCCATGATCCTGTGCACTGAGTGCGGTATGGCAGCACCGCTTGCACAGGATCACGGAATCCGGCTCGCGCGGGGGCGTCCCGCTCGCCCGCGGCGGGGGGGCGGGGGCGCCGGCGGGGGGGTGGGGGGAGGTGAGGGGGCGGGTTACCAGGGGCCGCGGGGGAAGTGGCGCTCCCAGGTGCGTTCTGCGATGACGAGGCCGTCCGAGCGCAGCTCGCGGTGGTAGCGGTAGCGCAGTGATGTCTCGTCGCCGTCCAGGTCCAGGGTGGACGACGTGACCAGGAGCCGGCCGGGCAGGTGGACCTCGGTGCGGGCCTCGCCGTGCGCGCAGGCCTGCGCGGGCCGGTCGTCGTGCACCTCGTAGCGCAGGTACTCCTCGTCCACGACGCGGCCCCACGCGAACTGCGACCCGGACGTGCCCCGCCAGGACACGGCCACGGTGCCGGTCTCGTCACGGTGCACGGTCCAGCGGACCGGGAGGATCTCACCCCAGTGCCGGACCCCGTCCGGGGGCTCCTCCGGGCCCGGTTCGGGGAACTCAGGCTCGGAGAACCCGGGCTGCGGGGACCCAGGCTGCGGGGACCCAGGCTGCGGGGACCCGGGCTCGGGGGACCCGGGCTGCGTGAACCCGGGCTCAGCGGCCGGGATCACGGGCAGCACCAGGCGTGTCCCGGCCGGCCCGAGCCGCAGCTCCGCGGTAGCCGGGGATGGCGTCGGCCAGATCATCGGCCACATCGCGTTGGACACCGCCAGCCGGATGCGGTGCCCGCGCGGGAATACCCAGGACGTGACGTGCAGCTCCAGCGGCAGCGGCCCGTCAGCGCCGGCCGGCACCGTCTCCCGCCCGGGCACCGCCGGATCGCGCAGCGGGTCGGGCTCCCCGGCCCGGCCTGCCCCGGTGACCAGCGTGACAGTCCCGTCCGGCGCGACGTCGCTCAGCCGGGCGAACCAGTGCAGCGGCGCGGCGTCCGCGCTCCCGCACAGCTCGACCCGGGGGAAGCCGAGGATCTCGGTGTCCTCCTCCAGGGGCGCGGTGTCGAACGTGAGGCTCCAGGCGTCCGCATCACGCTGGTCGGCGGTGAGTTCCCCCCACCAGTGACCCGCCGCTATCCCGGCGGACGGCACGTACCGCAGCAACCGCGCCGAGGCCGGGGGCGCGTCCGAAGACAGCGTGCCTTCCGGCCCGCAGAACCAGGTCCGGAACCCGGTGCGCTCGGGTGGCAGCGCGGTCTCCCGCCGCCACCGCCCGGGGATCTCGGCCAGTTCCACGTCCGGCGGGTGCCAGTGCCGCACGTAGACCGTCACCGGCGGCTCGGCCATGATCCCGTTCTCGGCGCCCTTCAGCCAGTGGTCCCACCAGCGGACCGCCTCCGCCCGCCACTCGATGGCGGGGCCGGGCACCGCGTTGTGCGGGTAGGTATGGTTCCAGGGCCCGATCAGCACCTTGACCGGCGCGGGCACGTGGGCGAGCATCCGCGGCACCGAGTCCCGGTACCCGTCGTACCAGCCGCCGATCAGGTAGGCGGGCACGGTGAGCCGCCCGTAATCCGGCCGCAGCGACGCCCGCCGCCAGAACGGGCCGTCCTTGGCCTGGGCCAGGAAACTGATCAGCCAGGGCTCGGCGTCCATCCGGGCCAGCGCCTCGTCGCCGGCCGGGAAGTCCGGCGCGGGCGGCAGCATGTTCAGGTGGTCGATCATCAGCGCGTACTCGTCGAGGTGCGGCAGCCCGTCGATGTAGTGCACGTCGTCGTGGAACAGGTCGTCGGAGGCGTCCGCGGCCAGGATCGCCTTCAGCGCCGGCGGCCTCCGCAGCGCCACCTGGATGGCGTTGAACCCGCCCCAGGAGATGCCCTGCATGCCGACGGCGCCGGTGCACCAGGACTGCCCGGCGAGCCAGGCGATGACGGTCTCGGCGTCACGCTGCTCGGTCTCGGTGTACTCGCCGCCGGGCAGCGTCCCGCCGCTGCGCCCGGTGCCGCGGATGTCCACCCGCGCCCCGGCGTAGCCGGACCGGGCCAGGTAGGCGTACAGGTCGTGGTCGCGGGCCGCCATCGCGTCGTCCTTGCGGTACGGCAGGTACTCCAGCAGCGCCGGGACGGGGGCGGTGTCCGCGTCGTCGGGCAGGTACAGCGTGGCGGCCAGCTCCACCCCGTCCGGCATGGGGACGCCCGCCTGGCGCACGATCATCGCGCGGCCACCGCGCTGCGCAGCAGCTCGAGGAACTCCCCGACCCGCCGGTCCCGCTCCTGCGGCGGCTGGGTGGCGTGCCCGAACAGGCCCGGGTCCAGCTCCTCGGTGACCATCGCGTCCTGGACCCGGTCGGTCAGCCAGTCGACCATCGAGACGATCATCCGCGGGTCGACGTCCTGGCGCACCTCGCCGCGGTCGATGCCGAACCGGACGAAGCCCGCGGTCCCGTACGGGTCCTCCCGGGCCAGGAACTGGGTGATCTCGCGGCGCAGCTGGAGCCCCGCGCAGTAGTTGCCGATCAGCGTGACGCGGTAGGGAATCCAGTCCTCGTGGATGAGGTGCGGGGTGGCGTCGATCCAGTAGCGCAGGACCGCGAAGAAGCCCTCCTCGAGCACGGCGGCGGGCGCGTCCAGGTACGCGGGGAAGGACCGGGCCGCGGCCTGGTAGGCGGCCAGGAACAGGCCGGCCTTGGTCTCGAAGTAACCGAACACCGCGCCCTTGGACACGCCCGCCTGCGCGGCGATCTCCTCGACCCGCGCGTCCTCGTAGCCCCGGCGGGCGAAGTGCTCCATGGCGGCCTGGACGATCCGGTCCTGCCGGGCCCGCTGCCGTTCCGGCGCGCGGTGCAGCGTCGTTCCCTGACTCATAGTCATACAGCGACCCGTCCATGTTCATTGACTTTCAGGAGCCAAGCTAACCATACTCAGCTCATCCAGGACCGCTTAAATGACCTTTAGTCAGAAACGAACTTATCGATGACTGCCACGCCAAGCTGGGACGTCGTCGTGGTCGGTGCCGGCCACAACGGCCTGACCGCCGGCGCCATGCTGGCCCGCGCCGGCCTGTCCACGCTGGTCGTGGAGGCCCGCGGGGTGGCCGGCGGATGCTGCGTCACCGAGGAGATCGCGCCCGGCTGCCGGGCCTCCACCACCTCCTATATCGCGAGCATGCTCCGGCCCGAGGTGATCCGGGCGCTGGATCTGGGCGCGCACGGGCTGCGCATGGTGCCGTGCGAGCCGGCCCTCCAGGTCGCCCTGGACGACGGGGAGGTCGTGGCGGACTGGAACGACCCGGAGCGGACCGCGGCGGGCCTCGCCCGCTACTCCCCGGCCGATGCGCGCGCGTTCGGCCAGGTGCACACCGAACTGCGGCGGCTCGCGTCCCGGCTGCAGCCCCTGTTCATGGAGCTGCCGCCCGACACCCGGGCCACCGGCCTGCGCCGGGTGAGTGAGGCGCTGCGGGTCGGGCGGCACGTGCGCGGGCTGCGCGGGACCGACGTCGAGGGCCTGACCCTGATGCTGACCGGCAGCCTGGGCCAGTTCATCGACTCCCGGTTCGAGTCACGGCAGGCGAAGGCCCTGCTCCTGGCCAACAACCTGTACGGCAAGCACGGCGGCCCCTACCAGCCGGGCACCCTGATCGGGCTGCTGTTCCACCTGCTCACCGGCGGGGAGGACGCGGTGCAGGGTTTCTTCGGGCACGTGATGGGCGGCATGGGCGCGATCACGGACGCGATCGCCGCGGCCGGGCAGGCGCACGGGATGCAGATCCGCACCGGGGCGCCGGTGGCACGGATCCGGGTGGCCGCGGGCCGGGCCTGCGGGGTGACGCTGGCCAGCGGCGAGGATCTGGACGCCCGCGTGGTCTTGTCCGGGGCCGACCCCAAGCAGACCTTCCTGCACCTGGTCGGCCAGGCGGATCTGCCCGGGGACTTCCGGGCCGCGGTGGCCGGGATCACCATGGACGGTCCGTGCGCCAAGGTCAACCTGGTGCTCGACGCCGAGCCCCGGGTCCGCGGGATGCCCGCGGATGCGGGCCCGGGCCAGCGGGCCCTGTTCACCCTGCCGCCCGACCCGGCCGTGGCCGACGCCTGCTACGACCGGGCCAAGCGCGGCGAGCTGGCCGGCGCGGAGCAGCTGTTCGTAGACTGCGTGGTCGCGTCCGCCGTGGACCCCTCGCTGGCCCCGGAAGGCCGGCACATCATGACCTGCTTCGTGCAGTACGTGCCCTACCGGCTGGCCGAGCGGGACCTGGGATGCCCGCCGGGACGAGCTCGGCGACCGGGTCCTGGCCCGGATCGGGCAGTTCGCGCCCAATGTGCCCGGCGCCGTGCTGGCCCGGCAGGTGCTGACCCCGCTGGACCTGGAGCGTGAGTACGGGCTGACCGAGGGCAACATCTTCCACGGTGACATCCAGCCCGGCCAGCTGTTCCACATGCGGCCGGTGCCGGGGTGGGCGCGCTACGCCACCCCGGTCCGCGGGCTGTACCTGTGCGGCGCCGGGGCCCACCCCGGCGGCGGGGTGACCGGGGCTCCCGGGTACAACGCCGCCCGCCGGGTCCTGGCCGACCTGCGGCGGGACCGCACACACGGACGGAGGCGGGCCGGCGTGAGCGTCCTGGGACGGGACCCCCGAAGGCCGCCGGGGCGGGCCGGGCATCCCTCACCGGCGGGAAGCCACACATGAGCGCCGACGTGATCGTGGTGGGCGCCGGTGTGGCCGGTGCCGCCACCGCGTTCCACCTCAGCCTCCTGGGGGCCGGTGATGTGCTCGTGGTGGACCGCGGCACGGCCGGGTCGGGGATGAGCAGCCGGTCGTCGGCGATGATCCGGATGCACTACACGTTCCGGCCCGAGGTCGAGCTGGCCGTGCGCAGCGACCGGATGTTCTCCTCCTGGACGGAGCTGACCGGCCGCCCGGCTTTCGTCCGCCGGACTGGTTTCGCCCGCGTCGTCCTGCCCGGCGAGGAGGGCGCGCTGCGGGCCAACGTGGCCATGCAGCGGGACTGCGGGGCCCGCGCCGAGGTGCTCGCGGCCGGTGACCTCGCCCCGCTCGCGCCGGGGCTGCGCACCGGCGACCTGACCGAGGTGGCCTGGGAGCCGGATGGCGGCTACGGTGACGGCGCGCTGGTCGCCGGGGACCTGCTGGCCGCGGCGCGGGAGCGGGGGGTGCGCTACCAGCCGCACACGCCGGCCCGGGCGCTGCTGCGCGAGGGTGACCGGGTGACCGGCATCCAGACCCAGGACGGGCCGGAGCACGCCGGGATCGTGGTGGCGGCCGCCGGGGTGTGGTCCCCGGCCCTGCTGGCCAGCATCGGCGTGGACCTGCCGATCGAGACCGAGTTCCACCAGGTGGCGGTGCTCAGCCACGCGCCGGGCCAGGGCACCCCGGTGGCGTGCATCGACTCCACCACCCAGACCTACTTCCGGCCCGAGGCGGGCGGCACGATGACGCTGGTGGGCAGCTTCACCGGCCCCCGCGGCATCGACCCTGACGCCGTGGCCCCCCCGCCCAGCGCCGGCCACACTCAGCGCGGTGCATTGGGGCCGCCAGAGCGCCACCAATGCACCGCGCTAACGGCTGCTGGTGCCTGGGGACCCGGCGGAGGGGCTGGCGGCGCTGGTCGGGGCGGCGAGCCAGCGGGTGCCGGCGCTGGCCGATGCGGGCATCACGGCGGGTGTCACCGGCGTGTACGACATGACCCCGGACGGCCGCCCGATGCTCGGTGAGCTGCCGGGCCTGGCCGGGCTGGTCCTGGCGGCCGGCTTCTCCGGGACCGGCTTCAAGATCTCCCCGGCGGTGGGCGAGGCCGTCGCCGCGCTGGTCACCGGCCGCCCGGTCGCGGGGGGCGTGGACATCGGGCCGTTCCGGCCGGGGCGGTTCGCCGAGGGGCGGCCGGTGTCGCCCCCGTTCCCGTACTCCGATGACTGAGCGGCCGGGCGGGTCAGCGCCGGCGGCTGAGCGGCCGGGCGGGTCAGCGCCGGGGGCTGAGCGGGCGGGCGGGTCAGCGCCGCCCGGCCCGCCGCGGGAGCGGGGCTGGCCAGGGGAAACGAGCGTGCCGCAGGAGGCGCACATGCCACGGGACGAGGGCCTGCCGCTGCAGCGGAGCCTGCCGCGGCCGCAGCTACACCAGTGAGGCCGAGTTCGCCCGCGAACGCGACCGTGTGCTGCTGCCCGGCTGGTTCTGTGTCGGCCGCGCCGACGGCCTCACCGAGCCGGGCTGCTACCTGGCCGCCAACGTGTGCGGGGAGAGCATCCTCGTGACCCGGACCGGCGGCGGCGGCCTGGCCGGCTTCTACAACCTGTGCCGCCACCGGGGCTCGCGGCTGGTGCCACAGCCTGCCGGCAGCGGATCCGCCGCCGGACCGCCTGTGCTGGGCCAGCCCCCCGGGGGCGCCCAGCCCGGCGAGGCTGGATCCGCCGCCGGTCCGCCTGGGCCTGGCGCGCAGGCCGCTGGCCCGCCTCCCGGCCCGGTGGCCAGCGGCCGGTTTCCCGGCTGCATCCGCTGCCCGTACCACGCCTGGACGTACGCCCTGGACGGGACGCTGCGCACCGCGCCGTTCCTGCCCAGGCTGCGCGAGCACCGGGCCGCGCTGTCGCTGCACCCGGTGGACGTGGCCACCTGGGGCGGGTTCGTGTTCGCCCGGCTCGAGCCGCCGCCCGGCGGGGAGCCGGGGGACCCGCTCGAGGCCGCGCTCGGGGAGATCGCGGCCCGGGTGGCCTCCTACCCGCTGGCCGGCCTGCGCACCGGGGCCCGGCTGCGCTACGACGTGGCCGCCAACTGGAAGGTGATCCTGGAGAACTACAACGAGTGCTACCACTGCGGGCCGGTCCACCCGGAACTGTGCGAGCTGGTGCCGGCGTTCCGCCGGGGCGGCGGCGACCTCGACTGGGAAGCCGGGATCCCGCACCGTCCCGGCGCGACCACATTCACCTCGACCGGGACCACGCGCCGCGCACCGTTCCCCGGGCTGTCCCAGGCCGGGCAGACCCGGCACTTCGGCGAGCTCGTGCTGCCCAACCTGATGCTCAGCCTGTCCGCGGACCATGTGACCGCGTTCACGGTGTGGCCCCGCTCCGCCGGGCAGACGACTGTGCTGTGCGACTTCCTGTTCCACCCCGGCGAGCTGGCCAGGCCGGACTTCGACCCCTCCGACGCGGTCGGCTTCTGGGACCTGGTGAACCGCCAGGACTGGGCGATCTGCGAGCAGGTCCAGGACGGGATGGGATCGCGCCGGTTCTCCGTCGGCTACCTGGCGCCGATGGAACAGCCCAGCGCGGATATCGGCCGCTACGTGGCGGCCCGGCTGGGCAGGGCCTGATGCGGTCGCGGGCTCAGTCCCGCCGTGCGGCCGCCCGCGCGGGCCCGGGGCCGCCCGTCATGGCGCAGCCGGTCCGCCGGTGCGGGCCGGGCAGGCCGGCCGTGATAGACCCGTTTCCAGGCGCTCTGGGCAGGTGCGGGCGCCGTGATCAGGGACAGGAGGGATCGCGCTGGTGGCGACGAGCCGGGACGTGGTGGTGATCGGGGGCGGGCACAACGGGCTGGTGGCCGCGGCCTACCTGGCCAGGAGCGGGCTGGACGTGCTGGTCTGCGAGCGGCGGCCCGTGGTCGGCGGGGCCGCGGTCAGCGAGCACCCGTTCGGCCCGGACTACACCGTGACCTCCCTGTCCTACGTGGTGTCGCTGCTGCCCCCGGACCTGGTCACCGACCTGGGCCTGGACCGGCACGGCTATCACGTGTTCCCGCAGGGCCCGTACTTCGCGCCCCGCGCTGACGGCCGCTACCTGCGGCTGCCCGACGAGCCGGCGCAGCGGCACGCCGAGATCGCCAAGTTCTCCGCGGCCGACGCGGACGCCTATCCCCGGTACGAGGCCCACCTGGCCGCCCTCGGCCAGGTGCTCGGCCCGCTGCTGGACGAGGTGCCGCCGCGGCTCGGGTCACGGCGGCCGCTGGACCTCTGGCGGCAGGGACTGCTGCTGCGCCATCTGCGCGGGCTGGACGAGCGGGGCGTGGTGGACGTCACCCGGCTGCTCACCGGCAGCATCGCCGACCTGATCGAGGAGTACTTCGAGAGCGACGCCATGCTCGGCCTGCTGTCGGTGTCCGGGGTCATCGGCACCTGGGCCGGCCCCCGGTCGGCGGGCACCGCGTACGTGATGCTGCACCACCACATCGGCGGCGTGGACGGGCAGGCTGGCGCCTGGGGATTCCCGCGCGGCGGGATGGGCGGGGTGACCGCCGCGCTGGCCGCGGCGGCCCGGTCGTTCGGGGCCGAGATCCGCACCGGGGCGCCGGTCGGCGAGATCCGTACCCGGGACGGGCGGGTGGCCGGGGTGACGCTGGCCAGCGGCGAGGAGATCGACGCGGCCACGGTCATCACCACGGCGCATCCCCAGATCTCGTTCCTGCGGCTGCTCGACCCGGCCGTGCTGCCCGGGGATTTCGTCGCCGACATCCGCCGCTGGCAGACCCGCAGCGGCACCGTGAAGATCAACCTGGCCCTGGACCGGCTCCCGGTCTTCACCAGCCACCCCGCGCCGGACCCCCAGATCCACGGCGGCACGATCGTCCTGGCCGAAAGCCTGGACGACATCGAGAACGCGTTCCAGCAGGCCGTGGCCGGCCAGCCCTCGGCCGCGCCGTTCGCGGACATCTGCATTCCCAGCGTCTTCGACGACTCGCTCGCGCCGCCCGGGAAGCACGTCATGTCGATGTTCACCCAGTGGGTGCCGCACAGCTGGGCCGCCGAGCCGCACGAGGACGGGCTGGACGCCTACGCCGACCGGGTCATGGCCCGGATGGAGCAGGTCGCGCCCGGGTTCACCAGCTCCGTGCTGCACCGTCAGGTGATCGGGCCGCATCGCATGCAGGAGGAGTACGGCCTGGTGGGCGGCAACATCTTCCACGGCGAGCTGAGCCTGGGGCAGATGTTCCACGCCCGCCCCGCCGCCGGTTACGCGGACCTGCGCACCCCGGTGCCCGGCCTGTACCAGGCCGGGTCGGCTACCCACGGCGGCGGCGGGGTGACCGGCATCCCGGGCCGGAACGTGGTCCGCCAGGTCCTGGCCGACCGGCGGGCCGAGCGGCTGCGCAGCCAGGTGGGCCGGCTGCGCACCCGGGCCGCCGCGCTCACCTCATCCGGGCGGCGCCGCATCTCGTGACCACCGGGCGCACGGACCCCTGCCGTGCGTGAAATGACGTATCCGCGTTAATGGTGAAAAGTAATTCACTGCCGTTATCCGCTGCGCACAATGACGGTCAAATGAAAGGCGGCCGCCGGGCGGATCGTGCTAACGTCCCGGCGCATCAGCGGCATCATTTACCAGGGGGCATAATGCGCAGGATTGTGGGGGCGGCCGCCGGTACGCTCACCCTCGCCGCGGTCGTGGCGGGCAGCAGCATCACCGCGGCGAGCGCCAGCACGGCACCCGGGCGGGTCGAGCACTTCCAGCTCATGACCACGTCCGTCTCCTCACCAAGGGGCAGCGCCGTGGCCTGGGGCGCTTTTACGGCGGGCGGCCCAGTCAACCTCAATTCAGGTCTCGTGCGTTTCCCGCACGGGACCTTCCGGCTCATTCATCACCACACCAGGGGTGCAAGCGAGCTCAATGCGAAGACCTGCCTGCTGGTGTCGGTCCAGCATGGGACCTACCGCCTGGCCGACGGGACTGGCCGGTACCGGCATATCAGCGGCCACGGGACTTACACCTACCGGCTGTGGGCCGTGCTCAGGCGCAACGCCAGGGGGCGGTGCACGCAGTCGAGGCTGCCCCGGGCGGTCCAGCAGGTCATCAACGCCCGCGGCCCGGTCCGCGGTGTGTCCCGGTCCCGCCTGCCCGACGCCTGGATGACGCCCCGCCGCTCCGGCCGCTGGGCCGCCTGAGCCCAGGGGCCCGGGCTGGTCAGGCTCCTTGATCACGAAGGTCAGGGAGCAGGCTGATCCGGGAGGTCAGGCGGCGGGCGGCGCGGCACGGCCAGGGCGTCAACGGCTACCGCGCTGGACGGGCCGCAGATCAGCGGGTTGATGTCCAGCGCCTCCAGCACGTCACCGAGTTCGGCGGCGAGCTGGGACAGGCCGGTGATCGCCGCGGTGACCGCGTCCAGGTCGGCCGGGGGCTGGCCGCGGACCCCGGCCAGGAGCCGGGAGGCCCGGAGCGTGCCGAGCATCCGGTGCGCCTGGGCCGGCCCCACCGGGGGCAGGGCCACGGCCCGGTCGGCGAGCAGCTCCACCAGCACCCCGCCGGCGCCCACCACCAGCAGCGGGCCCAGCTCGTGGTCCCGGGCCAGGCCGAGCGACAGCTCCGGGCCTGCCGGGATCGTCTCGCAGACCAGCACCCGGCGGCCCAGCCGCTCAGCCAGATCCTCGTACGCGTCTGCGAGCGCGTCCGGGTCACGCAGGCCGAGCACGACCCCGCCCGCGTCCGACTTGTGCGCGATCCCCGGCTCGCCGGTCTTGAGTACCACCGGGTAGCCGATCTCCGCCGCCGCGGCGAGCGCCCCCGCGCTGCTGTCCGCCGCGCGGGTCCGGGCCGCCGCGATCCCGTAGTCGCGGAGCAGGTCCTCCAGCCGTGGCCCGTGCGCCTTCCCGGCGGTGATGAGCCGGGCCCAGCGGTCCTGCCGGGCCCCGTCCGGCGCGCAGGCCGGGGCGGGGTCACCGTGGTCCGCACCGTGGTCGAGGAGATGCTTCAGGGCCAGGAGCCCGCTCCGGGTGCCCTCCAGCACGGGGATGCCGCTGTCTCGCAGGGCGGCGGCGGTATCCGGGTCAATGGCCGCAGGCACGTTGCTGAGCACCACGACCGGCTTGCTGGTGCGGCGGGCCGTCTCGGCCACCGCCTCCGGGTAGGACTGATCGCCGTCGAACTCGTGCACCAGGTTGACGGCGAGGGCCACCGCGCGGACCGCCGGGTCGTCGGCCAGCGCGGCCAGTGAGCCGGACAGCTGCTCCCCGGCCCGGGCCCCGGTGCCCCACACGTCGAGCGGGTTGGCGGGCTCCAGCCCCGGGTCGAGCAGGCCGGCCAGGCGGGCCGTGGTCGCCGCGCTGATCGCCGCGAACGGCACGCCCAGCTCGTCGGCCACGTCAGCCACGTGGGCCCGTTCCAGCCCGGAGTCGTGCACCGTCGCGATTCCCGTGCGCACGGTGGGGTCAGAGAGGCTGATGTGACTGCTGGGGTTGGTGGGGGTGGGGTGGGTGCTGGGGTTGGCGGGGACGGGGCTGGCGGGGGCGGGGGCGGGGGCGGGGGTGGCGGGGCGGCGGGGGGCGGCCAGGGTGAAGAGCTCCAGGGTGTCGCACATCTCGGCCAGGTCGCTGACCCGGTGGACGCCGTACGCGGCGGCCAGCGCCTCCCACCCTCCGTCCGCGGTGGCCAGGGCGCCGGAGTGGGCCGACACCAGGGCCCGGCCGCCGGCCGACCGGCCCGCGGTCAGCATCACCACCGGGATCTGCCGCTCGCGCGCCGTGGCCAGCACCGCGCGCAGCCGGGCCGGCTCCCGGACGGCCTCCAGGACCAGGGCCAGCACCCCGGTCCCCGGCAGGCTCAGCGCGTACTCGGCGTACTGGGCCGCGGTGGTGACCAGCTCCTGGCCGGAGGACACCGCGACCGTGAAGCCCAGCCGCCTGCGGGTACGCAGCAGCGCGGAGAACACCGACCCCGAGTGCGTGATCAGCGCGACCGGCCCGGCAGGGAGCGGGTCCGGCTCGACGTAACCCACCGCGCGCAGGCCGTGGGTCACGTTGACGAAGCCCATGCAGCCCGCCCCGCAGACCGCCATGCCCGCCGCACGGGCCGTGGCGGCCAGCCGGGCCCGCAGGGCCGGCGGCTGGCCCGGCGGCTGGCCTGGGGCTGGCCCGGCGGCTGGCCGGGCAGCTCGTGCGCGCTGCCGAACAGCACCGCCGAACGGTCGCCCCGCCGGGCCGCCAGGGCCAGCTGCTCCTCCACGGCCGGATCCGGGACGCCCAGCAGGACCAGGTCCACCGGCCCGGGCAGGTCGGCCAGGGAGGCGTGGCAGGGCCGGCCGGCGATCGTTTCGTGACGCGGGTTGACCAGGTAGACCTCCGGCCGCGACGGGCTCCTGGTCACCTCGCTGACCATCCGCTCGCCCAGGCTGCCCGGCCGCGGGCTGGCCCCGACCAGGGCCACCGTGCGCGCCTCGAGCATCGCGGTCAGCGGGGGCCGTCCCGCCACGCCGGTTCCCGGGAAATCAGTTCCCGGGAAACCGGGTCCCGGCGTGGCGGCAGCGACGTCACTCATGTCCTGTCTCCCGCGGGCCGCCGGGGTGCTGGGAGGTGGCCCGGCGGCGCGCTGATGGGGTTCGTTGCGGAGAAATAACGGGTCAGGAGCGGCGGGTCAGCTTGCGGACCTGCTCAGCCCGCCGCGCGCTCTTCTGGTCCGCGAGCGCCGCCCGGGCCGCCTGCCAGCCCGGGATCCCGCACACCCCGCCGCCCGCGTGGGTGGCCGAGCTGCCGTAGTACAGGCCGGGCAGCGGGGTCCGGTAGTCCGCGTAGCCCGGCGCCGGGCGCATGTGGAACAGCTGCTCCAGGGACAGCTCGCCGTGGAAGATGTTGCCGCCGACCAGGCCGTACTCCTGCTCCATCTCATACGGGCCGACGATGTCGCGGTGCAGGATGGACGCCTTGAAGTTGGGCGCCAGCTCGTTGTAGCAGTCGATCATCCGGTCCGCGTAGGCCTCGAGCTCCGCGGTGTGCGGCTCCTCGCTCCAGTCGGCCGGCACCCACTGGGTGAACAGCGACATGATGTGGGTGCCCTCGGGGCTCAGCGTCTTGTCGAACGCGGTGGGGATCACGCCGTCGCTGAATGGCCGGACGGCTGCCTTCCCCTCCCGGGCGTCCAGGAAGGCCCGCTCGATGTACTCCATCGTGGGGGCCATCTCCACCGACCCGGTGTGGTGCTCCTGCAGGCTGGAGCCGGGGTCGGCGGTGAAGTCGGGCAGCTCGCCCAGGGCCAGGTTGATCTTCACCACGCCGCTGCGGGTCTTCCAGTGCTCGATGTCGCCCAGGAAGTCCGGCGGCAGGTGCTCGCGGCCGATCTGGTCCAGGAACGCGGTCCGCGGGTGCAGCGTGGACACGATCACCTGGGCGCGGATCTCGTCGCCGTTCTCCAGCACCACGCCGGCCGCCTGGCCGTTCTCGATCAGGATGCGCGCCACCTTGGCGTTCAGCCGGACCTCCGCGCCGTGCTCGCGGGCGGCGGACTCGATCGCGCTGGACACCGCGCCCATGCCGCCTTCCTGGAATCCCCAGTTGCCCAGGTGGCCGTCGCCCACGTCGCCGATCGAGTGGTGCGCCATCACGTACGCGGTGCCGGGCTCGTACGGGCCGGCCCAGGTACCGATGACGCCGTTGACCGCGAGCGCCCCCTTGACCTGCGGGGACTCGAACCAGTCGTCGAGCAGGTCGGCGATGCTCATCGTCATCAGCCGGGTCACGTCGCCGACGGTCCGCACGTTCAGGCCGCGGTTCCTCCAGGCCAGCCGGAGTGTCTCACGCAGGTCGCGGGGCTTGCGGGAGCCCAGGTTCGGGGGGACGGTGAGCAGCAGCGGGCCCAGCACGTCGGCCAGCCCGGCCAGCCAGGCGTCCCAGCGCGGCATGGCGTCCGCGTCCTTCTTCGACCACTTGGAGACTTCCTCGTGGTTACGGCGGGCGTCGTCGGCGTACAGCTTGATCGAGCCGCCCTCCGGGAAGGCCTGGTAGTAGGGGCCCATCGGGTAGATCTTGTAGCCGTGCCGGGCCAGGTCCAGGTCCTTGATGATGGTCGGCGGGAGCAGGCTCATCACGTAGGAGAGCCGGGTCACCCTGAATTCCGGCGCGTCCGGCCAGGGTGCCTCGGTGGTGGCGGCGCCGCCGGTCTTGTGCCGTCCCTCCAGGACCAGGGTGCGCGCCCCGGACCGGGCCAGGTAGGCCGCGGCGACCAGGCCGTTATGCCCCCCGCCGACGACGATCGCATCGTAGGACCCGGCTGGTGCCCCGGACCCTGCTGCGGCGCGTGCTGCGCTGGGTGCTGCGGCCATGAATCCGTCCTCCAAGGGAAATCGCCGTTCTTGACTGAATGTTCAGTCTAGAAACCTGATACCGTTGCCACAAGAGCGCGCACCAGAATCGGCTCCGCCGGGCAGCGCGGGGCGGGGGCGGCGAGTCAGGCCCCGCCGGGGAGTGAGGCGGGGCCGGGGAATGGGCCCCGCTGGGTTACGGAGTGGGCGAGGATGTTCGCATGAGTGAACGCGCCGGCGACACCGCCGACACGGCCGACCAGCGCCGCGAGCAGATGCTGCGGGCCGCGATCGAGGTCATCGAGGAGCGGGGCTTCCCTGACACCCGGATCGCGGACGTCGCCGCGCGCGCCGGGACCAGCCCGGCGCTGGTCATCTACTACTTCAAGACCAAGGACCAGCTCCTCACCGAGGCGCTGCGCTACGCCGAGGACGCCTGGTACGCGGCGGGTACCCGCCGGATGGCCGGCATCGCCAGCGCGGCCGGGCGGCTCGAGGACCTGGTCGCCATGAACTTCCTCGTGGAACTGGAGGGCGAGCCCACCAGCTCCTGGCTGCTCTGGCTCGACCTGTGGGCCCAGTCGGTGCGGCTGCCCGAGGTGGCCAGCGTCCGGCAGAAGTTCGATGAGCGCTGGCGTGAGATGATCATCTCTGTGGTCCTGGCTGGCCAGGCGGCGGGCGAGTTCGGGCCGGTGAACGCCGAGGACTTCGCGATGACGCTGACCGCCCTGCTGGACGGGCTGGCCATCCAGATCGCGCTCTCGGATCCCTCGGTGGACGCCGGCCGCGCATTCGAGCTGGGCATGAGGTTCGCGTCCGGCCAGCTGGGATTCGAATGGTCCGGGCGGTCACCCGCCCGGTAAGGACAGTAAGGAGGGCGCCCGGTGCCCGGTGGACATATCCAGCTGGTCTCGCTGACCAAGCGGTTCACGGAAGTGGCCGTGGACGGCATCGATCTCACCGTGGAAAGCGGCGAGTTCTTCTCGCTGCTCGGGCCCTCGGGGTGCGGGAAAACCACGACGCTCCGGCTGATCGCCGGGTTCGAGCAGCCCACCTCCGGCCGGATCCTGCTCGACGGGACCGACATGTCCGGGGTCCCGCCGCACAAGCGCAACGTGAACACGGTGTTCCAGAGCTACGCCCTGTTCCCGTTCCTGTCCGTGTTCGACAACGTGGCTTTCGGCCTGCGCTACCAGAAGCTGTCCAAGCAGGAGATCGCCAGCAAGGTCCACGAGGCGCTCGACCTGGTCCAGCTGCGCTCCTTCGAGAAGCGCCGGCCCGGGACACTGTCCGGCGGCCAGCAGCAGCGGGCTGCGCTGGCCCGGGCGCTGGTCCTCGGGCCCGCCGTGCTGCTGCTCGACGAGCCGCTCGGCGCCCTCGACGCCAAGCTGCGCCGTTCGCTCAAGGTGGAGCTCAAGGCCCTCCAGGAACGGGTCGGCATCACCTTCCTCTACGTCACCCACGACCAGGAGGAAGCGCTGACCATGTCGGACCGGCTGGCCGTGATGAATGCCGGCCAGATCGTCCAGCTCGGCACGCCGCGGGACATCTACGAGGAACCCGCGGACACGTATGTGGCGGACTTCCTGGGCGTGTCGAACCTGATGGAAGTGGACGTGGTGGAGCGCGGCCCGGGCCAGCACTGCTGCGTCAAGGTCGGGGATTCCTCTCTCGACGTGGAGCGGGGGGACGTGGACACGCTGGGCACCGCGAGCGCGGTGATCCGGCCGGAGCGGGTCCGGATCGAGCAGCACGGCACGCCGGGGCCGAACCGGGTGCCGGGCATGGTCGAGCGGCTGGTGTTCCTCGGCGCGGCCACCCAGGTCATGCTGCGCCTGGGGGCCGGTGTCCAGCTCCAGGCCCTGGTGCAGAACGACGGCCTGCATCCCGAGCACCTCGCCCAGGGCACGCCGGTGCACGTGTACCTCGCCCCCGACGCCCTGCGGGTGCTGCGCGGCAGCGGCGCGGCTGTGGCGCAGGAGCCGGACGAGCTCAAGGTGAGCTGACGCGCAGGGCTCCGGGGTAACCACCGGCCCGCGTGGCAGGCGCGTAGGCCGCGGCGAGCGCGTCGCGCAGCGCGGTCTCGGCGTACCGGCCCGCGAGGCGGCCGCGGGCGGCCGCGGCCATCCGGGCGGCCGCCGCCGGTGAGTCCAGCAGGTACGCGATCGCGCTGGCCATCAGGTCGGGCCGCTGCGGCGGCACGAGCAAGCCCGTCTCGCCGGGCAGCACGACGTCGGGGACGGCGTTGACCGCGGAGGCGACCACCGGCACGCCGCAGCTCATCGCCTCGACGACGGCGGTGGGCAGGCCCTCGTAGCGGCTGGGCAGCGCGAAGACGTCGAACGCCGGAAGCACGTCCAGCACGTCGGTGCGCTCGCCTGCCAGCAGCACCCGGGTCCCGGACAGCGCCCGGGCCTGGCGGCCTATGCGCCCGGCCAGCTCGCCGCCGCCGACCCACACTCCCGTGACCTCCGGCCGGCCCAGCAGCTGCATGGCCGCGAGGAAGTCCTCCGGCGCCTTCTGGTAGGTCAGCCGGCCGACCGCGCCCACCACCGTGGCGTCCATGGGCAGGCCCAGCGCGATCCGGGCGCGGCGGCGCGCCAGCGCGCCGCCGGCGCCCTCGGCGGGCGTGCCCAGCCCGTCGACGACCACGCCGATGGTGCGGATCCGTTCCGGTGCGGCCAGCTGCCGCCGCACCGCCTCGGCGGCCACGCCGGCGCCCACGCAGAGCGTCACATCGGTGAACCGGCCAAGCCGCCGCTCGATCGACACGTACGCCTGCCTGCGGGCGGCCGGCTGGAACTCGTGGAACGGGAAACCGTGGAACGTGTGGACCAGCCGCGGCACCGCGGCGCGGCGCGCGGCCAGGCGGCCGACCGTGCCTGCCTTCGCGGTGTGGGTGTGCACGACATCGAAGTCCCGGCGGCCGAACAGGGCAGTCAGCCGCTGCAGCGCCCGCAGGTCGCTGCGCGGGGCGATCGGCGCGCGCAGGGCGGGCTCGATGATGATCTCCAGGCCGGCCGCCGCCGCGGCGTCCACGAGCCGGTCCCCGCTGCCGGTCACGATGGTCAGCTGGAAGGCTTCCGGGTCCATGGCCTGGGCCCCGCGCAGGGCCAGCACCCCGGCGCCGCCCTCCAGCCGGGTGATGACGACCGCGACGCGCACGGGCCGCCCGCTCCCGCCGCCCGCTGGCCCGGCCGGCGGGCGGGCCCGGCGGCCCGTCCCGGTGATCACCTCTGGCGCCTCTCAGGCGGCCGGGGCTGCGGGATCGTCTCCGGCCGGCCCGCCGCACCCGGGCGCCCGGCTGGCCACGGGCGCCCGGCTGGCCCTGGGCGCCCGGCTGGCCCTGGGCCGGCCGAGCGCGCGATGGTGACCGCCTCGAGGCTGCTGTGGACATCCAGCTTGCCCAGGATGCTCCGGATGTGCGTGCGCACGGTGTCGGTGGAGATCAGCAGATCCTCGGCGATCTCCCGGCTGCGCTTGCCCTCCGCCATGCTGGCCATCACCTCCCGCTCCCGCGGGCTGAGCACGTCCAGCGGATCCCCGTGGTCCCTGGCCCGGCTGACGTCGTCGCGGAGCGCGTGCAAGATCGCGCCCAGCATGTCCGGCGGGAACCACGGACGGCCCTCGCACACGCCGCGGATCACGGTCTCAAGCTCGTCCGCGCCCTGATCCCTGGCGACCCACGCATCCGCGCCGGCCCTGGCGGCCTCCACCGCCTGCCCCGCGTCCCGGCCGGCCCCCAGCACCACCACGCGCGCCGCCGGGCACGCCGCCATCAGGTCCGGCACGACCTCGCGGACGGGACGGCCCCGGGGCTCAACCTCAATTAATATGACGTCTGGCCGCAGGGAGCGGACGGCTTCGGCCAGGCGGGAATCATGGTTCCTGCACCAGCCGGCCACGCTGAGATCGGGAGCAGTACCCAGCCGGTAGGCGAGCGCCTCGGAGACCATCTGATGGCCCTCCACGATGACGAGCCGTCGAATGTCCACGGGAATACTCTGCACTGGGCAGGTTTATTTGTCCTCATGCATATGCATGAGGACAAATCAATCACGATACTAGGAGAAGTGCCGGTGCCCGGGGGCGGAGCGCCCGCCAGCAGCATGGTGGCGGGGCTGCACGGCAGCGGCCGGGCTGCCCGGCAGTGCCGGCGGCCCGGTACGTTCCGTGTTCATCTAGGCTGAATACCAGCGCGCCCGAAAGGAACCCGGTTGCTCCCGAAGCCATTGTGCCGCCCCAGCGATTTCATGACCCTGGACCAGCCGTAATCGTGGCGGGCACATGGGCGGGCATCCCGGCTGACCGGGTGATGGCGGTCGTGGCGGGCCTTGACCCCGGGCGGGTGCAGATCGGCTCCGGCTACCTGGTCACCGACCGCCTGGTGCTGACCGCGTGGCACTGCGCCATCGACAACAAGACCAACCAGCCGGCCAGGACGCTGCAGGTGGCCAGCCTCCCGGGCGGCACGGCGGCAACGGCGACGATCGTGGCCGCCGACCAGGACGTGGCCGTGCTCGCCATCGGGGACCCGCCGTGGGCGGCGCCGCTCGCCTCGGAGCCGCCCCGGTTCGGCCGGGTGGATCACAGCGGCCCCGGGGAACTGCATTACTGCCAGGCCATCGGCTTCCCGCTGTGGCAGGTTGACGCCGGCGACCCGTGGCGCGACGCTGCCGAGTTGCACGGCACCCTCCGCACGACCACCGATTCCGGCCACGGCCTGCTGGTCATGCGCGACGCCCTGCTGCATCATGCCGCCATCCCGGCCAGCGCGGCTGCCGAGGACCAGGCCCCGGGATCGCCCTGGGGCGGCCTGTCCGGCGCGCTGGTGTTCGGGCAGGGAATAGCCCTGGGGGTGATCATCGAGCACCATCCCCGGGCGGCTGGCTCACCGATGACGATGCTGCCCGTGGAGCAGTTCGCCGGGGAGCCCGCGGCCGGTAACGCGGCCACCGCGGAGGTGGCCGCCGCGCTCGGGCTCCCGCCCGCGGCCAAGCTGGAGCCCGTCGCCGGCCGGGCGGTGGTCAGGCTGGCCGCGCCGCCCGCTCCCGACCCGCTGCCGCGGGTCAGCGAGCTTGATCCGTACACGCTTGGCGTCACCCCGTCCGAGGCTGGCCGCGCGGAAACCTACGGGCAGCGTGACACGTATGTGGCCCGCGGCAAGGACGGGCCGCTGGCCGATGCGCTGGGCCTGGGCGCGCAGGTCGTCGTGGCCGGGCCGTCCAAGGCCGGCAAGACCCGCACCGCCTTCGAGGTGATCCGGCAGCACCCCGTCTGGGGGAGCGCGCTGCTCGCTTCCCCCGGGCCGGGATCGCTGGACGGGCTGGGCGGGCATCCTGCGCTGAGCAGCACCGACGCCCTGGTGGTCTGGCTGGACGAGCTGGACCGTTTCCTGGCCACCGGGGAGCTGTCGCCGGCCATGGTCTTCCGCCTGCTCGCCCGGCCCGGGCCGACCGTCCTGCTCGGCACGCTCCGCTCCGGGCAGCGGGAACGGCTGCGGCGCGACGGGGATGTGACCGGGGAAGCGCGGATGGTCCTGGAGAACTTCACCGTGGTCGAGCTCGGCAGGACCTGCGAGGACCCCGGCGAGCAGGACCGGGCCGTGGCGGCATACCCGCAGCTCGCCTCCCGTCCGGAGGGGCTGGCCGAGGTCCTGGCGGGCGCTCCGGAACTGCTGCGCGCCTACCGGGACGCGGCGGACCGCGACCCTCTCCTGCACGCCCTGGTCCGGACCGCTGTCGACTGGGCCCGCTGCGGGCTGCCCCGGCCGGTGCCGGAACCTGATCTGCTCACCCTCGCCCGCGACGCCCTCGAGCGGGCCCGGGCCGACCTGGACCCCGGCGAGGACGAGCTCGGCGAGGCGCTCGGCCGGGCCCGCGAGCCGGCCGCCGCCGGAGGGCAGGCGGCGCTGCTCGCCGCGCTCCCGCTGCCGGACGGATCCAGCGGATACTGGCCGTCGGACTACCTGGTGGCGGCCGACGACGGCGAGGACGGCATCGTCCGGGCCATCACGGAAAGAACCTGGCTGGGTTTCCTGGAATGCGCCACCGATGAGGACGCGTTCGGCATCAGCTTCGCCGCGTCCGCCCGCGGGAATGTCCCCATCGCCATCGTGGCGAGCCACCGCGCCGCTGAAGCCGGGAACGCCGCCGCCCAGTACAACCTGGGGGTGCTGCTGGCCGACCGGCTCGAGCCACCGGAAGTGGCCGCCGCCGTCACCTGGTACGCCAAGGCGGCCGAGGCGGGGCACCCCGGCGCCCAGCACAGCCTGGGGGCGCTGCTGGCTGACCGGCTGGACCCACCGGAAGTGGAGGCCGCCCGCAGCTGGTACACGATGGCCGCCGAAGCGGGGCATACCGCCGCCCAGTACGACCTGGCCGTGCTGCTGGCCGACCGGACCGACCCGCCGGACCTGGCCGAGGCCCGCACCTGGTACACCCGGGCCGCCGAGGCGGGGCACACGATGGCCCAGTACAACCTGGGGGTGCTGCTGGCCGACCGGCTCGACCCGCCGGACCTGGCCGGGGCCCGCACCTGGTACACGAAGGCCGCCGAGGCCGGGCACACCAGCGCGCGGTACAACCTCGGGATGCTGCTGGCCGACCGGCTCGACCCGCCGGACCTGGCCGAGGCCCGCACCTGGTACACCCGGGCCGCCGAGGCCGGGCACACGATCGCCCAGTACAACCTGGGGGTGCTGCTGGCCGACCGGCTCGACCCGCCCGAGCCGGAAGAGGCCCGCACCTGGTACACCACGGCCGCCGAGGCCGGGCACACGATCGCCCAGTACAACCTGGGGGTGCTGCTGGCTGACCGGCTGGACCCGCCGGACCTGGCCGCCGCGCGGACCTGGTACACCCGGGCGGCCCAGGCCGGGCTCACCGGCGCCCAGTACAACCTGGGGGTGCTGCTGGCCACCCGGCTGGACCCGCCGGACCTGGCCGGGGCCCGCACCTGGTACACCCGGGCCGCCGAGGCCGGGCATATCAGTGCCCAGAACAACCTGGGGGTGCTGCTGGCCACCCTGCTGGACCCGCCGGACCTGGCCGGGGCGCGCATCTGGTGGACCCGGGCCGCCGAGGCCGGGCACACCGGGGCGCAGAACAACCTGGGGGTGCTGCTGGCCACCCTGCTGGACCCGCCGGACATGGACGGCGCCCGCGCCTGGTGGACCCGGGCCGCCCAGGCCGGGCAGCCCGAGGCACAGGAGGCGCTGGCGGAACTCGGGACGGGTAACAGCGGCGGGCACCCGTCAGCTGGTGCACCCGGGTGACGCACCGGAGGCCTCGCTGGTCCAGTAGCTGGGCAGCGAGCCGTAGGGATTCGATCCGGTGCGGTCGGTCACGTACACGTGGCCGACGTTGCGCTGCCCGGCCAGCCGGAGAGCATTGGCCAGCTCCGGGCGGGGAGCACCATAGACCACGTTGGCGAACATGGACGCCGGATAACGATGGGCCCAGCCGGGTGCGGGGGACCTGACGTAGCTGGAGTACGGGCCCTCGAAAACCATCACCACGGCGCCCAGCGACATGTAGCGCTGGTCGGGATACGTGCCCGGATTGATCCACAGGGGCGAGCCCGGGCTGAGGTGATGGATGTAGCGGGCCAGTTTCTGGTAGTACGCCAGCTGGCTGCCGCCGACCGGGACCTCGTCGAGGAAGACACCGCTCACGCGGTACCACGCCTTGTAGTGCCGGACGTCGGCCTCGACCTGCGCAAGCGGGCGCTCGCCGTACTGGGTGCTGGAGTAGCCGATGACCGTGATCCCGCTGGCCCGCACCTGCCTGACGGCGGCCTGGAACACCGCGCCCGGTGACGTGCCCGCGCCGGTGCTCGTGATGTCCAGGATCAGCGTGCCCGGCCTGCTGTTGTTGACCCGCGTCCACTCGGGTCCCGGGTAGAAGTAGGCGGGAACGAAGAGATCACGGCAGCGGGCGCTGGCGTGCGGCGTCAGCTTCAGCGAGATGCCCGCCGCGGCGACCAGGAGGACGGCCAGCACGGCGAGCGTGCGCGGCCGCGCGGCGCGGGCCAGCCAGGGCCGCGAGGCCGCCCGGCGGGCCGCGGCCGGCATTCGCGCCCGGTGTTTAGCGACGATGGCTCAGGCCTCCCGGTCCGGCGTGCCCGGGCCGGGCCAGCCGGCCGGCAGCTGGTCATAAGGGTTGGCCCCGGTGCGGTCGGTGACGTAGGCCCAGCCCGCCTGGCGGCGTGCCGCCAGCCTGTACGCATCACCGAAGTGCTGGCGTGGCACCGAGTGCACGACGTGGTAAAACTGGTCCGCCGGCCGCGAGCCTGCCCAGCGGGGCACGGCAGCGTGCCGGTAGGCGCTCCAGGGGCCCTCGAACGTGCCGAGCACGTCGGCATGGTCGGCGTAGGCCTCGGGGGGGTTCGCGCCGTGATTGAACACGACCACGCGCGCCCCCAGCGAGCGCGCGTCACGGGCGAGGGCAGCGTAATAGCTGACCAGCCCGGCGGCCACCGCCACCTGGTCGAACAGCACGCCGGTCACCTGATACCAGTCCAGGTAGCGGCTGAGCTCGGCCATGGCCTCGCGCGGGGGGCGCCGTCCGTAGCTGCTGTTGACGTACCCGACCACGCCCACCCCGGCCGCGCGCAGCCGGTCCAGCGGGGGAAGCCACGTGTCGTCGGGCCGGCTGCCCGGTCCGCTGGCCGGGTTGAGGATGACCAGCCGGGCCCCCTCGGCCCGCTCGGCCAGCAGCGCCCAGTCCCCGGGGTGCGCAGCCGGGTGGAAGTAGGCGGGGATCAGCAGCCGCGGGTCAGCGGGCGGCGTGCCGTGGGCGGGCCGGGTCACCGGGTTGCCTCCCACAGGTCGCCCAGCGAGGCCGCCAGGTCGCGGCGGGGACGCCAGCCCAGGTCGGCGCTGGCGCGCGTGATGTCAGCCTGTTGCCACATGAGCCCCTCCGAGCGTGACGATCCGGGAGCATCCTCGCTGATGGCCGCGGTGCACCCGCTGATCGCCACCAGCTCCTTAGCCAGCGCGCGCACCGGCACCCCCCGCCCGCTGCCGATGTTCAGCACCGGGTGGTCCGGCAGCGGCGCGGCTGCCGCGGCGATGACCGCGTCGGCCACGTCGCGCGCGTCGACGAAATCCCGGACCGCGTCCAGCGAGCCGAGCCGCACCCCGGTGCCCCCGGCCAGCGCCCGGCGCAGCTCGGCGGCCAGCCGGCCGGGCAGGCTCTCCTCCGGCGCGCCGGGCCCGACCGGGTTGAACACGCGCAGCACGACGGCGGGCAGCCCCGCCGCCGCGGCGAGCTGCACCAGCCGCGTGCCGCCCAGCTTGGTCACCCCGTACACGCCCGCGGGCCGGGGCAGGGCCGACTCGGTCACCGGGACACCCGGCTCGCTGTACCCGTACTCGGCGGCCGAGCCCAGGTGCACGAGCCGGGCCCCGGTGCCCGCCAGGAGCATCGCCCTGGCCAGCGCGTACGGTCCGGTCACGTTGACGGCCGCGAGCGCGTCCGGGTCGCCGGCGGTGGCCCCCGCGCAGTTCACCACGGCGTCCGGCTCCGTGGCGGTGACCAGCGCGGCGATGTCCTCCGGGGCGTCCCTGGCCAGGTCCACCAGCAGGTGCCGGGGCGAGGCGGGCAGCTCGGAGCGGCCCGCGGTGCAGACCTCGAGCCCGGCGCCCGCCGCCCGCCGCCACACATGGCGGCCGAGGAACCCGCCCGCGCCGATAATCATGAGGCGCATCAGGTCACCCGCACCGCGCCGCGCACCGGGCCGCCCGGCTCACTGGTGGTACTCGTTGGTCTTGTAGCGGGCCAGGTTGGCCGGCTCGCAGAACCACGCGATGGTCTCGCGCAGGCCCTCGTCCCGGGTGAAACCGGGCTGCCAGCCGGTGCGCTCGCGCAGCTTCGACGCGTCGCACACCAGCCGCATCACCTCGGAGTCCTTGGGCCGCAGGCGCTGGGCGTCCTCGACGATGTCAGCGTCGGCGCCCATGAACTTGACGATATCCTCCGCGAGATTGCCAATCGAGATGTCGTCGCCGGGGCCGCAGTTGAACAGCTCCCCGAGGACCGCGGAGGCGGGTGCCTCGCCCAGGTCCACGAAGGCCTGCGCGGTGTCGGTGACGTAGCAGAAGTCCCGGGTCGGGTCCAGGGCGCCCAGCTTGATCTGGTGTGAGCCGGCGGCGAGCTGGGTGATGATCTGCGGGATGACGGCGCGGGTGGACTGCCGGGGGCCGAAGGTGTTGAACGGGCGCAGCGTCACCGCGGGCACCCCGAAGCTCAGGTAGTACGACTCGACCAGCTTGTCGGCGGCGACCTTGGAGGCCGCGTACGGCGACTGCGCCTGCAGCGGGTGCGACTCGGAGATGGGCACGGTGCGCGCGGTGCCGTAGGTCTCGCTCGTGGACGTGTGCACCAGCCGGCCCGTCCGGCAGGCGCGCACGGCCTCGAGGACATGCAGGGTGCCGATCGTGTTGGTGTCCACGAAGGACCGCGGTGCGCTGTAGGAGTACGGGACCGATCCGAGCGCGGCCAGGTGGTAGACGGTGGCCGCGCCCTCCACCAGCTCCCGCGCCGACGCCGGGTCCCGCACGTCGCCGAACACCACGTCTACCTGGTCCATGACGTCCGGGCTCAGCGTGTCCAGCCATCCGCACGCGCTGAACATGTTGTAGAGCACCATGGCCCGGACCCGGTAGCCGCGCTGCACGAGCAGCTCCACCAGGTGGGAGCCGATGAATCCCTCGGCCCCGGTCACTGCGACGACATCACTCATGGTCGTTTCCTTTCTGGGTAATCGCTTCGGCGGCACGTCGCCGCGCTTGTGAGGTCCTCATCAGACATGCCGTCCCGGGCGTGCCAGGACCACGGACGCGTAGCCGCCGAGCACCGCGAGCAGCCCGGCGCAGGCCGCGAGCTGGGACACCGCACCGGCGCCGCGGAACACCAGCTCCACGGCCAGCGCGGCAGTGCACGCGGCCAGCGGCAGGCCGCGGTCACCGAAAGCCTGCAGGAGCAGCGCGATGAACATGGCCCCGCCCAGCGCGAGATAGACCGCCAGCTCAGGCAGGATCGCCGGGCCCGGGAGGATCAGCCCGGCCCGGGCAGCGATCGCGACCGCGACGCAGGTCAGCGCGACAGCGCCGCCCAGGTACTGCAGCAGCGCGGCGGTCAGCACCAGCCAGGCCCGGACACCGAAATCGGCAATGTCCTGGCTGCTGCGCAGCTCCTGCTGCATCCGCCGCCGGTACCACAGCAGGCTCCACTCCGCCGCGCCCATGGACAGCGACAGCGGCAGCGCCGCGAGCAGCGCGCCGGTGTTCACCCGTCCGTGGCTCGCGCCCGCCACGACCGGGAAGGCGAGCAGCCCGGCAGCGACCAGCCCGAACCCGGCGGTTGGCAGCGCGCTGCGCAGCTCGGCCGGCACGAACACCCGGCAGGCCGGCGGGCGGGGACGGCTGGTGCGCCATAGGGCCAGCGCGAGCGCCAGCAGCGGGGTGGCGGCCAGCGCGGCCCAGGCCAGGTGTTGCAGGTCAGGCGGCCTGCCCAGCAGCAGGAACACGGCACTGCCGAGCACCCCGGGAGCCAGGGCCACGAAGAGCAGCCGCTCGGCACCCAGCACCAGCAGGACGCAGGCGCCCAGCATGTACGCGCCCTGGCCCACGCCGAACAGGATCACGCCGAGGTGCGAGCCGAAGGCCAGCGCCGTGCCCGCCATGGCCAGCACGAGTATCGCGAGCCCGGCCCCCAGGCCGGCCCGCAGCACCCGCTGGGCCTGGCCGGCGTCGGTCCGGCCGAGCCGCAGGTAGCCGAGGTAGGCCAGCGCCTGGCTCGTCGACCACGAGACGAGCAGGGAGACGATCAGCGCGCTGACCCCGCCCGGCCCGGCCAGCAGCTTGGTGGCGGCCGGGAAGCAGACCGCGGGCAGCCCGTACAGCAGGCCGTGCAGCGCGGGCCGGAACTTGCTGAAGTCGCGCCAGGGGTCAGGTGGCGGCTCCGGCTCGGACGGGGAGCGCGGCACCCGCCGGTACATCTCCTCGGCGAGCGCGAACACGTCGGTGGAGCCGTACCGTGATGCCGCGATGTTGTCGCTGACGCCGTCGAACTCCAGGGCGCTGGCGATCTCCAGCGGGTCCACCGCCGACGCGCACACCAGTATGTGCTCTGCGCACAGCTCATCGAGGGTGGGCAGCCCGATCAGCGCGGTGAACTGCTGCGTGTCAGCGTCCGCCACAGCCGGCGCCCGGGCCAGCGCCGGCCACGGCGGCGCCACCAGGCCAGCCAGCCGGGACTGCGACCGGCGCCGGGCCGGCGCCGCGGCCTGCTGCGGGTCAGCGAGTCCCGCGGCGGGCGCGGGCGGGGAGGGCCGGTCCGAGACGATCCCGGTGGCCAGCCGGCCGCTGGGCCGGGCCGCGGCGGGCAGCAGGAGCAGCGTGAACGGCTGGGTGTCAGCGTCCGCCGCGGCGGGCGCGGGCGGGGACGGCTGGTCCTGGACGAACCCGGTGGTCATCCGGCCGCCTGCTCCGGTACGGGGCCGGCCTGCTCCGGTACGGGGCCTGCCTGCTCCGGTACCCGGCCCGCCGGCTCCGCCTGCCCGAGGGAGTCGTAGATCTCCTCATAGGCGCTGATCGACTTGGCGACGGTGAAGTACTCCAGGGCCCGCAGCCGGGCCGCGGCCCCCATGCTCCGGCGCCGGTAGTCGTCGCGCAGCAGGGTGAGGCAGGCCTCCGCCAGCTCGTCCGGGCTGCGCGGTGGCACCACGAGGCCGGTGTCGGCCAGGGCCTCGGTGACCCCGCCGACGTCCGTGGCCACGCAGGCGCGCCCGCACGTCATCGCCTCGATCAGGGTGTACGGGAAGCCTTCGGTGATGCTGCACAGCACGACGACGTGACCTGCTGCGTAGGCGTCGCGGATCTTGTCCACCCGGCCCTCGAAGCTCGCCTGCTCGCTGATGCCCAGCTGGGCCGCGAGCTGCTGGCAGCGTTCGAGGTAGGCCTCCTGGCCGTGCGGCGGTGAGCCGAAGATCCGCAGCCGCGCCCCGGGTATCTCCCGGTGAACCACCGAGAACGCCTGCAGCAGCGTTTCCAGGTCCTTCACCGGATCGACGCGCCCGGCCCACGAGATCGTCGGCACGTCCGGCTCGCTGACGACCGCCGGGAAGTCAGCCGGGTGCACCCCGTTGTAGACGGTGCGGATCCGCGCCGGGTCCGCGCCGAGCCGCTGCTCCCAGCGCTTGTTGTAGGCATTGCCCGGGGCGATCATCTCCGCCTGCTGGTAACCGATGGTGCACAGGCGGCGCAGGAAGGCCAGGTGCAGCGCCTTGACCGGCCAGCGCTGCGGCACCCGCCCCGCGTGCATGTACTGCTCGCGCATGTACATGCCGTGCTCGGTGAGCAGCATCGGCGTGCCGTAAGACCACTTGGCGGCCAGCCCCGGCAGGACGCCGAGGCCGTTGGTCACCGCGTGCGAGAGGTCCGCCTGCACGGGCGGGTGCGACAGCGGGCGGAGGGCGTGATCAAGCAGCTGGAGCGCCGTCACCGCGTCATGCAGCGTCGGCACGGGTGCCCCCGGCTCCGACCCGCGCTCCCGCCAGGCCTCGCTGAGCAGCCGGATCGCGGCCTGGCTGGCCAGGCCGCTGCTCAGGCTGGCGCACTGGGCGAACTCGTACAGCTCGCGGAGCGCGTACCCGAATCGGTCCTGGGCCTCCGCCGGCGGGGAGAGCAGGACATCGACGAGTTCAGCCAGCGGCCGGAGCAGGGACCGGGCCGGCCCGCGCGTCGTGCGCCGGGCCGGCTCGGCCCCCACAGCGGCATGGTGATGACGTCCGTGACATTCTCCGGCAGCTCCCACCGGACCGGCTCGCTCCCCGTCGCGACCAGCGCGACCGCCCGGAAGCGGTAACCAGGCATCCCGCGGATGAGCTGATCGGTCCACACGCTGACCCCGCCGAACTGGTGCGGGTAGGTGCCTTCCCCGATGAGTGCCACATCCATTTAGGTCATCCGGTCGCCTTCATGATCGCGGTACCGAGAGAGCCGGCCGGGATCGCCTGGGGGTTCACCCGGGCATTGATGGTGCTGGTTCAACCGGGTCAGCGGGGAGTGGGCGGCCGTCGGCGCGGCGGTCGCGGGGCCGGCCGGGTACGGGGTCGTGGTCAGCACCAGCGTCAGCGGGCCGGAGCCCAGCGTGGTGCGGTCGGAGTGCTCGCCCGCGTACGCGGTACCGAACGCCGCTCCCTTGGCCGACCCGATCCTGGTCCCGTTCGGGACGGTCACCGGGACCGAGGTGCCCGATGGCCCGGTCACCGTGACCGTGTTGCCCTGGATGTAGCCGCTGACCGTGCCTGCGCTCAGGGTCTGCGCCCAGATGTCCTGGGCGTTGAGCGCCGCGCCGTCAGCCGACAGCCGCTGGTTGACCAGGGGCGTGTTGCCCGCGTAGGCGGACCGGTAAGCGGACAGCACGCCGTTCATCAGCGGGTAGCCGAGCCGGTCGCCGGTGAGATTGGACTGGTGCATGTAGAACGGCCGCGGGTCGTTGGAGAGCACCGCCCCGAGCATGGTCCGGGTCTGCAGCGGCAGGATGAACGACGACCAGCCGGTCTTCAGGCTGAGCGGTGCCAGGCAGTTCCCGGTGGACTGGCAGACGCCGCTGCCGCCGTCGGCGGCCGAGTCGTAGATCCAGTTGTACTCGGAGGTCTCGTCGGCTTTCGTGGCGGTGTTGTAGAACACGTCGATCGGGTGGCGGGGCAGGCCGAGCGCCGTCCCGATCGGGCGCATGGCGGGCTCCCGGGAGGCATCCATGGCCACCCAGGCGATCCCGTCCTGGTCGATGGCGCTGACCATGTTGGGGTTGTCGACGGGCTGCTGAGGCAGGATCCTCAGGCCCGAGTACTCGCCGGGGGCGAACTCCGTGGGGGTCATGGGGATGCCGTTCTGCTGCGCCCACTGCACGTTGTTCTCGATCTCGCCCTGGATGGTGGGGAGGTCGACGTACTCGGTGTTGCCGCTGCCGTCGGTCACGCACTGCCACGGGGTGACGGTGAGATCCTGGATGCAGCCGAGCCACGCGTGCGTGTAGGTGTGGTTGACCCACCAGAACTGGCTGGCGACCGGCTGGTAGGCGGCCAGCAGCGGGTCGGTCCCGTTGACCTGGAACCGGGCCGAGGCGCCGCCGTTGAACAGGTACTCCAGCTCGAAGTTGTGCGCCTGCTGCCACTGCACCGCGTAGCTCACGTCGGCCGGCGTCATCCGGATCGGCGTGGTCGCGGGGGTACCCGGCGGGCACGCGCTGTCACCGGGGGTGCAGTCGCCGGTCTGGCTCCACTCGGCGTTGGCGTTGAACACGTCGTCATAGTCGACGGTGAGGTAGTTGCGCCAGTAGCCCAGGTGGATGCCGTCGGTGACCCAGTCGGCGAGCGCGTGCGCGATGTACCGGAACTGGAGCTGGTAATAGCTGTAGCCGAAGCTGACTTCCATCTGCTGGCGGCCCGCGTTGTCATACACCCCGGCCAGCGTCCCGGTCGTGGTCGTGCCCGGGATGGTCGCGGTCAGGAACGGCGTGAACGTGGACGTCGCCGTGTTGGGCAGCGGCTGGGCGAGGTAGCCGTACGAGGTCGTCCCGCCCGGCGTTCCCTCGAAGCTGAACGCGCCCTTCAGGTACCCGAAGCTGGCGGCCTTCGCGGCCGCCGTGACCGTCACCTGGGTTCCGTCGAGCGAGCCGCCGTAGGCCGGGGCGTTCATGCCGACGTTGCCGGTCGGGTAGAGGTAGGCGTCCACCTGGCGCACGGAGAACGACGTCTCGTAACTGGCCAGCGCGCTCTCCTCGGCCGCGGACAGCGCGGACGGCGCGTCGTTGGGCAGCACCACGCCCTGGTAGTAGCCGACCGGCGTGCCGTCGCTCAGCGTGCCGGACAGGAACGAGCTCGTGATCACCGGCCGGGCCGGGTCGCCCAGGTTGATCACGGTGGTCGGCACGCCCTCGGACGCCAGCTGCTGCTGGATCGCCTGGACCCAGGGGCTGCCGTCGCTCACGACGAGCACGTTGAGGTCGATCCGGGGGGCCGTGGCCGCCGAGGCCCCCTGGCTGGCGCCGAGGCTGGTCAGGGCGGCCGCCAGCGCGCAGGCGGCCAGCGCGGCGATCAGGTACCGCGCTCTTCTGGATAGTGTCACCACGACTCCTGCGGTGCGTCGACGGCCCGGCCCGTGTTCCCGCTGGCCGCAGGCGGGACAGCCGCAGGCGGGACAGCCGCAGGCGGGGCGGCCGCGGGAGGGGCGGCCGCTGGCACGCCGCGGCGCGCCGCCGCCCGCCGCACCCGCCGCGGGCGCCCCGCCAGCACCTGCTCGTACAGGTCATCGATCTGCCTGACGACGGACTCGATGCCGTAGCGCTCGAATACCCTGCTGTCCGGCACGCGCGGCCTGGGGCCCGTCTCGACTTCCTTGCGGATCTCGGCCCGCAGCGCCGCCGGGGTCCCCGCCACCTGGCGGGCCCGCTCGGTCTGGATGCCGTCGAGGGCCGGGCAGGTGGTGTAGAGCACGGGCAGCCCGCTGGCCAGGGCCTCGAGGACCGACAGCCCGAACGTCTCCTGCAGGGACGAGGCGACGTACAGGTCAAACGCGGACAGCATCGCCTTGGTGTCGGACTGGTATCCGCCCCAGATGACGTTGCCGGTCACGCCGAGCCGGGCCGCGGCTTCCGTCAGCCGGTCCTGGTCCTCCCCGCGGCCGATGACCAGGAATTTGCAGTCGTCGCCCAGCAGCGGCGCGGCCGCCTCCATCGTCAGGTCGATGCGCTTGTTCGGGTCGAGGCGCCCGAGCGCGCCGATCACGTACGTGTCCGGGGAGAGGCCGAACTGCTTGCGGACGCGGTCCCGCTCCGCGGGGTCGAAGGCGAGCTCGCCGACGTCCAGGCCGTTCGGCACCACGGTGATCTTCTTGTCCGGGACGCCCCACCGCACCAGGCGCTCCCGGACGATGCCGGACACCGCGACGGTGGCGTCGGAGAACCGCTCGGACGCCAGGTACAGCGCGCGCACCCCGGCCGTCATCTCGCGGCGCTCGATGTGCGTCTCGCCGATCGAGTGTTCCGTGGTCATGACCACCGGCGTCCCGGCCAGCCGGGCGGCCGGGCGGGCGTAGACCTGCGCCCGGTACAGGTGCGTGTGCACCACGTCGTAGCGCCCGGCCCGGATGAGCTGGCGCAGCCGCAGCAGCGCCGGCAGCTCGGTGTTGCGCCGCATCCCGAGGTTGCGCACCGATACGCCGCCAGCCCGGATCCGGTCCGCGACCGGCCCGGGGTTGTACAGGGTCACCACGTCCACCTCGTGGCGGCTGCGGTGCGCCAGCATCGACAGCTGGAGCTCGGCCCCTCCCGCGTCCAGGCCTGTGATCACATGAAGGACTTTCATCCGTGTCTCCCTCGGATGGCGATGTAACCCCGGTAGAGGTATCTCTTGGCTGCCATGCGGGCCGCGCTGTCGCGCTGCCCGACGTAGATCCGCGGCAGGGCCATCAGGCCCAGCTCGCTGCGCGGCGTCTCGACCGCGCACGCGTACGCGTATCCCGCGTCGCGGACCGCGCGCCGCGCCGCGGCGTCCATCGACCCGTAGGGGAAGGCGAATCCCCGGATCTCGGCCTGCAGCAGCCCGGCGAGATCCGCCCGGCTCGCGGCCACCTCGGCAGCCAGCTGATCGGGGGCCAGCCCGGCCAGCCTGACGTGGGTGGCGCTGTGCGAGCCGATCTCGATGCCCGCGGCGGCGAGCTGGCGGACCCCGTCGGCGTCGAGGAGCGGCCAGGCGGGACCCTCATCCCACTCGTTACTGCCGCCCAGCCGCCGGGAGATGATGAACACCGATGCGCTGAAACCCCGCCGCTGCAGTTCGGGCAGCGCCGAGTCGAGCACGTTCGTGTACCCGTCGTCGAAGGTGATGCCGACCAGCCCGCGCTGGCGGCCCGCGCGCATCGCCTCAACCAGCGTCCCGACGCTGACGCCCCGCAGGCCGTGGCGGGCCAGCCAGCCCATCTGCTCGGCGAACCTGGCCGGCGAGACGCAGAGCTGGTTCGGGTCGTCCGGGACGTCGGCGATCGCGTGATACATCAAGACCATGGGCACGTTGCGCAGGCCCAGCTGGCCGGCCTGGTGCTGCGCCCGCGCGGCGGCCCGGCCGGCGATCATCGGCTGCCCCCGAGGCTGGCGAGGACCGTCGCGGCCAGCGTCCGGGCCAGGATCACCGCGTCCAGCCATGGCGACCAGTACTCGATGTACTGGTTGTCGAACCGGGCGCGCTCGAAGATCGAGGTGTCGCCGTGCAGGCCGTGGACCTGGGCCCATCCGGTCATGCCGGCCGGCATCCTGGTCCGGTCGCTGTAGCGCGAGATGTTCCGGCCGAACTGCTCGGCGAAGAAGGGCCGCTCCGGACGCGGCCCGACCAGGGACATCTCACCGCGCAGGACATTCACCAGCTGCGGAAGCTCGTCCAGATGGGTAGCACGCAGCCACCTGCCCAGCGGGTTGCCCAGCTGTGCCGGCGCGGTCCATGAGGTGTCCGGGTCGCTGGGGTTGCTGAGCGTCCTCAGTTTGAGGATGACCGCGGTCTGGCCGGGGCCGGTCACCCGGGGCTGGCGGAACAGCGGTGCCTGGCCGGACCGCAGCCTGATGGCGACGCCCAGGACCAGCAGCAGCGGGAACGCGGCGACGAGCAGGACAGCGGCGGCGGCGGCGTCGAGGACCCGCTTCAGGGGCAGGCCCTGGGACAGTCCGCCGAAGTGCCGCAGCGGGATCAGCGGGATGCCCCAGATCTCATCCATGCAGTGACGCGGCACCGCGGCGCCGACCTCGTAGAGGCGCGGCACCACGCACACGTCGGCCCGCAGCGGGCGGCTGGCGCGCAGCACGGTGACCAGGTCCTCGTCCTTGCAGGCCGTGTAGCAGACGATGACCCGCCGGATGCCCAGCCTGGCGACCACCTCGCCGAGGTCGGCCGGAGCGCCCAGCGAAGGCAGCGCCAGGTCACGGCGGGGCGGCCCGCTGTCGAGGTAGCCCTTGGGCCGCAGGCCCAGCTCCGGGTGGGCGCTCATCAGCTCGCCGATATGGGCGCCGAACGTCCCGGCGCCGATCACCAGCGCCGGCTCGGCCAGCAGGCCGCGGCGGCGGGCGGCGCGCAGCGCCGAGCACGCGACCACGCGGAACGCGATCAGGAGTCCCGCGGACCACAGGGCCAGCCGGGCGGTGGTCCCGGCCGGCAGCCACAGCAGCGGAACCAGCAGCGGCAGCGCCACTGCCGTCAGGACGCGGCCCACCTGGTCAGACACCCGCAGGCAGATCGGCAGCCGGTGCTGCCCGCCGCCGGCGAGGAGGGCCAGGACGGCGGCCGCGTACAGCGCGGAGGGCAGGCCCGGGTGCCCGGTCACGATGACCGCCACCACGAGCGCGAGCAGATCGGCGGCCGGCAGCAGGGCCGCGGCAGCCCGGCCGTGCCCCGGCCCGGCGCCGGGGCGCCGCCCGCTGGCCGGCAGTGCGGCGGCCGGCAGTGCGGCGGCAGCAGGCCGTGCGGCAGCCGGCCGTGCGGCAGCCGGCCGTGCGGCAGCCGGCCGTGCGGCGGCCGGCGGCGCCGCAGCAAGCGGCCCGGCGGCCGGCGGCGCAGGCGGCCGCCGGCCGGGCCGGGCAGGCTTCCCGGGCACGGCGGCAGAGCCTGCCGCGTTATCCAGGTGCCCGGCGTCCTGTCCTGTCATCGCCCGGAGACCGCGGGCACCCGCGGCCTGCGCCGCGAGGAGCCTGCGAGCTGCCGGGACACGGTCCGCGCCGCATGGTCTGAGCCGTACACGAAGCGCATGACCGGACCGAAGGTCGGGGCCACGGCCGGGCCGATGAAATACAGTCCCGGAACCGACGACTCGTAGTTCTGGTTCACCACGGCCGAGTCCACGACGGTCCGCAGCTCGGGCCGCAGCTGGTCGCTGAGGAACGTCAGCCTGCGCAGGTCCGGGCGGTAGCCGGTCGCCGCGATCACGTGGTCGGCCGTCAGCTCCCGGCCGATCCCGGCGGGCCCTTCGAACCCGAGCCGGACACCGTCGCCGTCGGCGGCCGCCAGCTTCAGCGCGTGGCCGAGCAGCACCGGGAACCTGCCGTTGACCCTCTCGGGCAGCCAGCATGCGCCGGCCGGGCCGAGTGCGGTCTTGGCCCGGTAAATCCGGGTGCCGCGGGGAAGATGCCGGAAGAGTTCCGGGTGCCGGGAGTAGAACCAGGTTCCCCAGCCGGAGCCGAGGCCCGCCTCGGGCTCGCGCATCCGCTGGAGCAGGGGGCGGTCCAGGGGCAGCGGCTGGCCGTTCCACTTGAGCCGTGCTTCCCTGGCGACCAGCGTGACGTCGGCGCCGCTCTCGTGCAGCAGCGCGGCGGACTCCAGCGCCGACTGGCCGGCACCGATGACGATGACGCTGCGGCCGCTGTAGGCGGCGGGGTCGGTCAGGGCAGAGCTGTGCGTGCACACCGAGGACGGCAGGCTGGCCAGCTGCGCGGGCATGGTGGCGAAATGCTCGACGCCGGCCGCGACAACGACGCTGCCCGCGCGCGCCCGATCGGAGTTGTCCAGGCTGATCTCGTAGTGGCCGTCCTTCGGGACCACCTCGGTGACCAGGGTTTCCTCGAGGTCGGGGACCAGTTCCTCGCGGAACCACTGGCCGTAGGCAACGAAGGTGTCCAGCGGGACCGGCAGGCCGTAACTGGCGTAGGGGCGGCCGGTTGCCGCGCAGAACGCCTCGAGCGTGTGCCCGCCGTCCGGGCTCGAGAGGTTGGACGCGAAGCCCTGTGACTTCAGGAACATCCCGCGGGGCATAGACGTCCGCCACAGGTTCATGGGGATCCCGAATTGCCGGAAGGATACGCCCGCGGCGCGCAGGTGCGCCGCGAGTGACAGCCCGTACGGTCCCGCTCCCACGATGGCAACGTCGACGGCGTCGCTCATGCCTTTATCTCCTTTGTGTCGTGCCCGGTGCCGCCTGGTGCGCGGCGTGGTCCTGCCACCCCGGCGGTGAGCGCCCGGGGCCTGAGCGGGGTCTGGGGGGCGCGGCCGGCCCGGTACCGGGGCTCGCTGCCGGGTCCCGGACGGGGCGGCCGGGCCAGCGGCCTGGTGGCCAGCCGCCAGCCCATGCGCAGGCACATCAGCCCGAACGGGCGCAGGTCGTCCCGCGCGAACCAGGCGGTCTCGTCAACCGTGCGCAGCGACGCGAGCCAGGATTTCCACCCGAGTTCGCCGCTGCGCCAGTAGCTGAGCGCCCCGAGCGGGTCGTAGTTCTCCACCAGGAAGCCGCGCCCGCTGACCTGCTCTCCCTCGGGCACGGCCTGGCCGGTCAGGTCGAGGTACTGGGCCAGGACCACATCAACGCCGAGGGTGTCGCGGAACAGCCGGAACTGGGCCCCGAGCCGCGGATTGAAGTCGAGCAGCTTGTACTGGCCGTCCCTGGCGTCCCAGCGGAGGTCGAGGTCGAGGATGCCGCTGTAGGGCAGCCGCGACAGCAGCGTGGTGACCTCGCCGCGCAGGCGGGCATTGGGGGTGGAGCGGCCGAGGCTGGTCAGCCCGGCGTGGGCCGGGTAGGAGCGTTCCTTGACCCCGGTGAAGGCCGGCCTGCATGTCGCGCTGGCGTCACAGTAGCCGTGGAAGAACCAGTCGTGGCCGGCGCCACCGGGGATGAACTCCTGCAGCATCAGCCCGGCGCCACCGTCGTCGCAGGCGCGGTAGAGGGCCTCAAGCTCGGCCAGGCTGGCCACGATCGAGGTGCTGTGCAGTTTCCTGCTGCCCTGCTGCCAGGGTGTGGTCAGCTTGGCGACCAGAGGTAAGCCCGCACCAGTGGCGAACTCGCGGGCCTCACCCGGTGATTGCGGCACGATCGCATGCGGGCAGGGCACGCCGAGCTCGCGGCAGGCCTCGTACAGGGAGTACTTGCCCGCCAGGCGCCGCGGGAGGTCCGCCGGCGGGCGGGGGAACAGGAATGAGGTGCGCAGGTCCTCGCCGTGCTCGGCCAGGAAAATGGCCCCCGCGTCGTCGGTGGTGATCAGCACGGCAGGCTGGCCGATCCGCTCCGCCAATCGCAGCAGGCCGGCCAGCACCCGGTCGGCGTCCTCGGTGTTTGGCTTCCAGAAGTACCGGCCCCGGAGATACCGGGAATTCGCGGCCGGAGCCCACGGCCCCTCGTGCACGCCATAAACGGGCACACCCAATCGGCCGAGACTGCGGACGACCCCGAGCCCGCCATGGTGCATCACGTTCGGGTCGCACTTAAGCACGACCGCAGGCGTGCTCGTGTCGGCGCCGGTCAGGTCGCTGCCGATTGGCTGACCGATCACTCAGGCCACCCGTGGTGGCTTCGATGACCGCTTGAGAGGCATCCCCCGGACACCACGCAACTGCCCCCCTGTGAGCGATGAAATAGGCGCGAAGGCCTTGGACATCCCGTAACAGCACTGTGTCAGCTATTGGGGCCGATATCCTCGGCCATCAAGGTGAGATGTCCTACCCTCCGCGGCCGAGGGTCACCAGGGCCAGCGTGAGGCAATGGGCGCGGCATAGCAGCACCCGGGACCGGCCGGGCACGATCCGGCGCAGGCCTGCCCGCCGGGAGAAGATCGTTTAGTCAGCACACCGCGGCGGCGGCCCCATGGCGAGCAGGTGCAGCAGGCCCACCAGGGCCCCGCCATTCCAGACCTCACCGGCGGCGATCAGGTCACGGACCGCGGCGAGCGGCATCCATTCCAGCCGGGCCGCCTCGTTGGTCTCGGTTGGCTCGCCGACCCACTGGGCGTCTGTGCCCCGGTAGACGACATGCTCTGAATCCAGCCGGCCCGCGGTCGGCTGGAACGTGATCAGGTGCTCGATCCGCCCGGCGCGGTATCCGGTCTCCTCTTCCAGTTCCCGGGCCGCGGCGGCCAGCGGGGTCTCCCCGTCATCGATCAGGCCGCCGGGCAGTTCCCAGCCCCACCGGTCCGGCACGAACCGGTGCCGCCAGAGCAGCAGGACCCGGTCCTGGTCATCGAAGAGGGCCACCTCCGCGACGCTGTGCAACCGCACCACGTCATGCCAGATCCGCTCGCCGTCAGGCAGCCGGACGTCTACCTGCCCCAGCCAGACGTACTCGTCGTCATAGATCGTCCGCTCGCCGAACGTCACCCACCGGCCCGGCTCGTCGCCCATCGCAGCAGTCACAGCCACCACGCTATGGTCCGCACTCCCGCGGCCGGCTGGCGGCCTCAGCCGGCGGCTTCAGCTGGCGCGCTCGGCGGCCGGGAAGGTGGCCCCGGGGGAAGGCGCCGGCCGCGGCCGGGGCAGCGGCGCGCGCCCGGTGCCGAACGCCCTCCGCTGCTCCACGGGCCGCCTGGCCGCCACCCGGCCGCTGCCCGGCAGGGCACGGACGGGTGAACTGCCACGGGCGGGTCCCGTGTAGGCCGGGCCGGCCGCGGGGCGGTTGCGCGTCAGGGCATCGGCGTTGCAGGCATCCAGTACCCCGGACCGCACCGCGAAGGATGCTGCCTCCAGCCGTGAATGGACACCCAGCTTGCTGAGCACAGCCTGGACATGGGTCCGGACGGTGGTCCGCGAAACGCCGAGTTTCACGACCATTGCCGCGGTGTCCAGCCCTTCCACCAGCAATGCGAGGCACTCCCGCTCCCGGAGCGTCAGGCGGGCGGCGACCCGCTCCGCATCATTGGCGCAGGCTGATTTCCGGGTGCTCGCGGCCGCCGGGACATCTACCACGACCTGGCCCGCCAGCACGCCCCCGACCGCGGAGATGAGCGCCGCGACCCCGCGCGACTTATGCACGAAACCGGAGGCGCCGGCATCCAGCGCCCGCTCGGCGGCCGCGTTTTCCCATGCGCCGCTGAGCACGAGCACCCGTGTCCGGGCGCTGGCCGCGATCACCTGGCCGATGACGTGCGCACTGTCGTCCGCCCCGGGATACCTGTTGAGCAGGCACACCTCGGGCTGCACCCGGCGGGCGGACTCAATCAGCTGGCTGGTGCTGGACGTTACGGCGGCGGCGCAGTGCCCGTGCTGGGCAAGCACGCTGGCCAGTGCATCCAGGAACACGGCGTGATCGTCGCCGAGCACCACGGTGGCCACGGCGCTCACCTGGCCGGCCCGGCCGCGCGATGCGCGGGGCTTCCCGGGCAATGGTTGATTCGAGCCGCCACGTCGCGTCCCCCCGAATGGCAATGATCAACTAGATGGTGAATAGCAGGTGACAATCGAAGTTTTTGCGCGCGACATGGACAATATTTACGAAAGTGAGATAGCAATTGCGGCACCCCGGTGCTTCTCTCGAGACGCGAACGGGCGGTCGGAAGACATCTCCTCAGAAGGCAAAGCTTCACAAAGAGATGCCCGGCGGGGTACCTTGAGGAAGGATATATGCACTTTCAGGGAACGGCAAGTCCTGAAGGCGGCAGCTAAAAAGCTGATCAGGTTTCGGCATCACCGGTAACAGCGGAGTGGCGTCGCTGCGTTATGGCACTCCCCCCTTACAGGTCAGCGGCCCTCTCGCGGGCCTGGCCAGAGGCAATGGTAGACCGGGGACGGCCGCAAAGTAAACGAGAGCACCGGATGAGGATGCACTACGGCCTCCTCCGTGGTGACGTGCAGGCCCAGTGTCACGGTTTGCCCGGTATGCGGGGAATTGACGTACGACCTGATTAACGGCAGATTACTTCAGTAACAGGAAGATTAACGCTGAATGTACTCTCCGTGGCGGCTTTCCGGTTAGTCCCAGGGAATCACTTTGGTCCCGCCCGCCGCTAATATCACATTTCAGACCGGGCTGTCCCCGGGCTTCGGGCCAGATGTGTCCTGCCCGGGCAGAGATGTCCGGGCATCATCGGTTGCGGTGCTGCCCAGCGGGGGGGCCGAAGGGTTAATATAGTCCGCGTAACTGCGACGCGGCAGTTACAGGCCGTGAGGCTGTGGCGCTGCTGCCTCGTCAGCGCAGCGTATGCCAGACCTGGGGTGGGCGGGCAATCTGGAGGCGTCATGACGAGAGTTCCGCAGCTGCCACCGGAGCTCGGCCTGGACAGGCCGAGCCCGGCCCGCATCTACGACTACATGCTGGGCGGCTGCCGCAGCCACCCCATCGACCGCGAGGCCGCCGCGGGGCTCGAGGACCTGGTACCGGAATTCCACGAGATCGCCTGGGCGAACCGGGGATTCCACCAGCGCGCCGCACGCTGGATCGCGGAGCGGGAAGTCGCCCAGTTCCTCGACCTGGGCTCCGGGCTGCCCACGATCGGCAACACGCACGAGGTGGTCCGCGAGGCGCAGCCTGCCGCCCGCGTGGTGTACGTGGACATGGACCCCGCGGTCGCGGACTCCGGCTATGCGCTCGACGGTGACGACGGGGCCACGCTGATCCAGGCCGACCTGCGCGACCCCGAGGCGTTACTGGCGCAGCCGGCCCTGGCCCGGCTCATCGACTTCACCGAGCCGGTGGGCCTGATCATGACCGGCGTCATGCACTTTGTCGCGGACGCGTCCGACCCCTGGGGGCTGGTGCGCCGGTACCTGCGCCCGCTGGCCGCGGGCAGCTACCTGGCGCTGTCCCACGCCACCGCAGACGGGATGCCACCGCTCGCCGTGCAGCTGTGGCAGGACGTGTACAGGGATGCGCCAGTCCAGCTGCACCTGCGGGACCGGGCGTCCGTGCAGGAGTTCTTCGCCGGGCTGCACCTCGAGCCCCCTTATCAGGACGCCCAGGCCGCGGTGACGTACCTGGGCCTGTGGGGCTGCGTGGATCCGGGAATGGCCGACAGCGACGGCTCCCGCTGGGGTTACTGCGGGGTCGCCCGCCGGCCCTGAGGCGCCGGCCCTGAGGCGCCGGCCCTGAGGCGGTGCGCCGCCGGGCAGGCGGCGCAGCCGGGCGCGAGGCGGTCCAGCCGGCGGTCCCCGGGCTAGCGGGTCTTGTCCAGCATGGCCAGGATGTCGCCCGTCGTGGCCGTCTCGCCGAGCCGGGGGAAGATCCGCCGGACGCTGTTCTCGTGCGCGTCCGCGTTCCGGTCGGTCATCGCGTCGGTGGCCAGCACCACGTGGTAGCCGTGCTCGTAGGCGGCCCGGGCGGTGGACTCCACCCCGGCACTGGTCGAGACGCCGGTCAGCACGATCTGGGTGACACCCCGCTCGCGCAGCAGCGTGTCCAGCCCGGTGGCGTGGAACGCGCCCCAGGTCTGCTTGGTGACCAGGAGGTCGCCGGGCTGCTGGTCCAGCTGCCCGACGATGTCGGCCCAGCCCGGCGGCCGGGTGAGCGCGGGCCGGGGGACCTCGGTGCGCCCCGGCGCGGTTCCCGTCGCGCTGACCAGGACGACCGGCAGCCCGTGCCGGCGGAAGGCCGCGGCCAGGTCCGCCGACCGCTGGATGACCTCATCGAGAGGGTGCACCGCCGGCACGGCGGTGATCCCGTTCTGCAGGTCGATCACGACCAGCGCGGGCTTCGGGTCCAGGGTGGTCAGGGTCATCGTGATCCTTTTCCGTGCTGTGGTTGGTGCCATGAGTGGCCGGGGTGGCGGCGGGGCCGGCCGGGCCGGGGGTACCGGGGGCCGGGCCGCCGGTCTCGAGCTCGGGGTGCACGTAGCGGCCGCCCCGCAGCAGCGACGCGACACCGGCCAGCGCAGCCAGGCCCGCTGCGACGGCGAACACCACGGTCAGACCGTTGTGGAAAGGCTGTGAGATCAGCTGCGGGAAGAACTCCCGGCCGGTGAGGACGCGCTGGGCTTCCCCGGGCAGCGACGCCAGCACGCCGGCCGCGGAGAGCAGGTGCTGGATCGGGTTGACCCCCAGCACCGCCGCGAACAGCGACGAAACCGGCGGCAGGGCCCCGGCGTGCGCGGCCACGCTGTGCGGGACGCCGTAGCGGTCCAGGCCGCTGGTGAGCGACTGGGGGAGGCTGCTGGCCAGCCCGGCGATCATCAGGGAGAAGAACACCCCGATGGACAGGGCCGTGCCGGAGTTCTGGAACGTGGAGCGCATGCCCGAGGCCGCACCGCGGTGCCGGGCCGGGACGCTGCCCATGATCGAGGAGGAGTTCGGGGCCGCGAACATGCCGCTGCCGATCCCGTTCATGGCGATGAGCAGGGCAAAGGCCCAGTAGGAGAAGTTCACCGGGAGCAGCATCAGGCCGATGAAGCTGGCACCGAACACGGCCATCCCGCCGGTGGCGATGCCCCGGGAACCGAACTTGTCGGACAGGGTTCCCGACACCGGGCCCGAGACGAGGAAGCCGGCGGTCAGCGGCAGCAGGAAGATGCCGGCCCACAGCGGGGTCTGGCTGTAGTCGTAGCCGTGCAGCGGCAGCCAGATGCCCTGCAGCCAGATGATGAGCATGAACTGCAGGCCACCGCGGGCGATGGCGACCAGCAGCCCTGCGATGCTGCCGGCGGTGAAAGCCCGGATGCGGAACAGGCTGAGCTGGAACATCGGCTCGGCGATCCTGGTCTCGATCACGGCGAAGATGGCCAGCAGCGCGATGCCCCCGAACAGCAGGCCGAGCACGGCGGGGCTGGACCACCCCATGCTGTGCCCGTGGTAGGGCTGGATGCCCACGGTGATGCCGATCAGGACGGCGCTCAGGCCGACGGCGAACGTGACGTTGCCCCACCAGTCGATCCGGCCGGGATGCCGCTCGCCGTTGTCGCGCAGCATGCGGTAGGCCCACAGGGTGCCGAACACGCCCACGGGCACGTTGACCCAGAACACCGCGCGCCAGTCGATCGCCGCGAGCAGGCCGCCGGCGACCAGGCCGACGAACATGCCGGCCAGCCCGGCCACCTGGTTGGTGCCCAGCGCGAAGCCGCGCCGGTCGGCCGGGAACGCGTCGGTCAGGATCGCGGCCGAGTTGGCCATGAGCATGGACCCGCCCACGGCCTGGAGCACCCGCCAGCCGATCAGCCACAGCGCGCCGTGGCCGCCCTGGAACGGGTCGAACGAGAGCAGGATGGAGGCCGCGGTGAACACCGCGAAGCCCGCGTTGTAGATCTTGACCCGGCCGAACATGTCGCCGAGGCGGCCCAGGGTGACCACGAGCACCGCCTGGACCAGCCGGTACCCCATGATCATCCAGAGCAGGTAGCTGATGTTCCCGGCCGCCAGCGGGTCCAGGTGGATGCCGCGGAAGATGGCCGGCAGCGCGATGATGACGATGGAGCCGTCGAGCGTGGCCATGAACATGGCCGCGGTCGTGTTGGCCAGGGCCACCCAGCGGTAGCGGTCCTCGGCGCTGGCCGCCGGGGGGCCGGGGGTCTTCGGGGGGCCGGGTGCCGGGGAGCCGGGTCCCGGGGGGCCCGGTGCCGGGGAGCCGGGTGCCGGGGAGCCGGGTGCCGGGGAGCCGGGTGCCGGGGAGCCGGGCATCAGATGGACCGGGCCAGCCGCTCCAGGAGCGGCGCGGCCGTCATCAGCTGGCTGACCTCGGCGGACGTGAACGCGCCCGACAGGGCCTGGGCCAGCTGCGCGACCCGGGCGCTGCGCTTGTCCCGCAGCACCTGCTGGCCTGCCCCGGTCAGCGACAGGACGGCCCGCCGGCCGTCCTGCGGGTCGGCCTGCCGCTGCACGAGACCGCGGGCCTCCAGTGCGGCCAGGGTCGCGCCCATCGACTGCGGGCTGATCTGCTCCAGCTTGGCCAGCGCGCTGGAGGTGGCCGGGCCGGAGCGGTCCAGGCGGGCCAGGGCCGACGTCTCCGGCAGGCTCAGCTCGCCGTCGGGCCGGACCTGGCGCATCCGGCGCAGCAGCAGGCCGATGCTGACCCGCAGCGCCGCCGCCACCTCGGTCACGTCCGGCCTCTGGGCCTCCGTTTGCCGGGTGCTTGCTGGCCCCGCTGCCGCATACTCCGTCATGACCCTAAGCCTAAACTGATAAGGTCAGCCTTAACAAATAGAGTGGACGGTTCCCGGGTCGCAGACCCTCCTCTTCCGGGCCCGCCTCTTCCCGGATAGTGCGCGGCGGTGCGTTAATGATCATGGGATCACTGGGCCTGGAGCCCCAGCAAGTCCATGATCACGCCGGCGGGAAGCCCGGCCCGGGGACACATGGGTAACGCCAGCCACGCAGGCCACAGGAGAAAATCACTACCGCTGGCTGGAAGCCCGGGCGGCAGCCCGGAAGACCCGGCAAACGTAACACTGGCCACTCAGGCCGCAGAAGTTCAGGGCAGAACGGCCGGCGCAGGGCGGCCAGACCGTACGTGGACTCTCCAGCTGCTGGGCATCTCTCTACGTCCACGAACGGACGCCGCGGCGTCCCTCAGGGTGGCAGCCCGACGTGTGGCGGAAGCCTGCGAGGGTCGTCGCGCTGCTAGTCGCCGCCGGCGATCGTGGTCAGGGCGTCGATCCGGCTGCCCCGCTCGCCGCGGGTCGCCCAGCGGTAGCCGAGGTAGCCGAGGAACGCGATGACGAGGGACATCACCAGCATGATCGTGCCCAGCGCGTTGAGGGCCGGGCCGCCGTTTCCGCCGTGCTGCGTGGAGTAGATGATCACCGACATCGGCGTGTTACCCGCGTTGGAGGACAGCAGGTCAACGATCACGAAGTCGTCGATGACCCCGGAGAACACCAGCACGGCGCTGGCGAAGATGGCCGGGCCGAGCAGCGGGATCATCACCCGGCGCATCGTCGACAGCTGGTTGGCGCCCAGGTCCGCGGCCGCCTCCTCGTACTGGCGGCCCAGGGTGACCAGCCGGGCCTGGACGATGATGGCCGGCCAGCTGACGTTCCAGGTGACCAGCCCCAGTACCTCGGCGAGGGTGCCCAGGTGGACCGAGGTGAACAGCACCGTGAAGACGAAGAACATCGCGACGCCGAAAATCAGCTCCGGGATCACGAAGGACAGGATCATCACGTAGTTGAACGTGGAGGGCGTGACCCCGCGCCAGCGGTTGATGCCCAGCGCGAACGACACGCCGAGCGGGACCGCGATCAGCGTGGTGAGCACGGACAGCCGGACGGTCTGGATCACGGCCGCGTGCAGCTGCGGGTTGTGCAGCACCGAGTTGACGGGGTCGCTGAAATACCACCGCCAGGAAAAGCCCTGCCAGGCGCTCTGCGACTTCCCGTTGTTGAACGAGAACAGCACCGCGATGGCGATCGGCACCAGCGACCAGATCAGGTACAGCCAGGTGAAGCCCTCCAGGAACCACGGGTGGCCCCACGGGTTACGGCGGGGCAGCAGCCGGGACAGGCCGCTGCGGGCCGCGGTGCCCGGGGATCCGGCAGCCCGGGCCGGGGCGCTGGTGGCAGTCACGCCGCCTCCCGGGTGGACCTGTTCGTGGAGATCACGTAGTAGACCATCGGTATCAGCAGCACCAGCAGCAGGAGCATCGACAGCACCGCGCCCTGCCCTTCCAGCCCGGGCGTGCCGAGCTGGCCCTGGATCAGGTTGCCCACCATCGACGTGTTCGCCGCGCCGGACAGCAGCTGGTTGGTGAAGTAGTCACCGACCATCGGCAGCACGGTGATCAGCATGCCGGTCAGGATCGCCTGCCGCGACAGCGGCAGCGTCACCCGGGTGAAGGTCCGGACCCGGTTCAGGCCCAGGTCCCGCCCGGCCTCGATGAGTGACGGGTCGATCCGGTCCAGCCCCGCGTAGAGCACCAGGATCAGGTACGGGATGTACCCGTAGACCAGGCCCAGCACCACCGTGTACCACTTCCCGCCAAGCCAGTTGATCGGCTGGGAGATGAGCCCCATGGCGGACAGCGCGCGGTTGACGTAGCCGTCGGTCTGGAGCAGGTCGATCCAGGCCAGCATGCGCATCATGAAGCTGATCCAGAAGGGCGCGATCAGCAGGATCAGGAACAGCGCCTTGCGCCGCCCGGAGAAACGGGCCACGAAGTAGGCCGCCGGGTAGGCGATGAGCAGGGACAGGATCGAGGCCACCGCGACGTACAGGATGGTGCGCAGCACGATGGGCCCGGCGAAGGAGGACGCGCCGAACAGGTCATGCCAGACGTTGATGACGTTGGACGAGCTCCACCCGAACGGGTTCCAGACCGCGATCGGGGACTCGAACAGCCGGTTGAGCTGGCCCATGGCGATGGCCAGCACGGCGTAGAACGGCACGATGAACAGCAGGAAGAGCCAGATGATGCCGGGCAGGGCCAGCAGCACCCAGAACAGCCGGCTCTGCCGGGCAGGCTTCTGGTGGCCGTCCTGCGTGCCGCGGGACCGCCCGCGGCATCTCCGGCGCTGCTGTCATGGCCTCCCCTAGATTCCGTTGCTCACGACGAGCCAGGCCTGCTGCCAGAGCGCATCCGCGTCCACCGGCAGCTGCAGCTGGCTGACCCCGCGCCGGAAGTAGGACGGCAGCACCGCGGTGGAAATGAGGCTCTTGGGCAGCAGCTGCTCCTTGACCAGCCGCTGCGGCGTGACCGCGTTCAGCGGCTGCATGTAGCCGTTGAAGCTGATGTTCTCGAGCACGTTCGGCAGGTCCAGCATGTAGTCCAGGAACAGGTGGGCTAGCACCGGGTTGGTGGCCGAGCGGAGCACCGTGTTGGTGTCGTTCGCCACCGGGCCGCGGCCGTCGGTGGGGAACCAGTACCCCACCGTCTCCACAGGGACGCCCTTCGGCATGTAGTACTGCGCCGACGCCATGTCCCCGGACCAGGCGTGGTGGATCCACGTCTGGCCGGTGGGGACCTCGGTGTAATCGTTGTTGTCGATGTGCACGTCGACCAGGCGGGACAGGTCCTGCAGCGACCGCCTGGACAGGGCGATCTGGTTCCGGTCGGTGGTGTTGAGGTCGAAGATGCCGTTCTTCATCAGCCCCAGGCTGATGCCCTCGCGGTAGTCGTCGAGGATGGCCACCTTGCCCTTGTACTTGGGCTGCCAGGGCATCGCCCACGGGTTCCGCATCGCGTACGGGTTCTCGTGCACGAGGTCCTTACGCCAGGCCATGCCGGTCGTGTAGATCGTGTACGGCACGGTGTACTGCCAGCCCTGGTCGTAGAACGGGTTCGCGAAGTCCGGCCAGGCCTGCTGGATGTTCGGGATGTAGCTGTGGTTAAGCGGCTGGATCAGCTTGGACTCGATCAGCTGCCCGAGCACGTCCACGGTCACGCCCATGAACACGTCGAACGACAGCCCGCTGCGCAGCTTGGCCAGGGCCTCGTTCATCGTGTTGAACGTGGTCACCTGGACCTTGCAGTTGTACTTCTTGGCGAAGTGGTTCAGGCAGGCCTGGTTGACGTAGGCGACCCAGTTGTAGATCTGGAGGGTGGCGCCCGTCTCGGGCTGCAGGCCGCTGGCGATGGCCTTGTTCTCGCTGTAGAGCGGCCACCGGACCGGGTTGTGCGGGCGTGGCAGCGGGACCGTGCCCGAGCCCGCCAGGGCGGGCGCGCACGCATCCAGCAGCGCGCCCCCGCCGAGCGCGGCCAGGCCGGCCCCGGCGCCCTTCATGAAGCCGCGGCGGGAGAACAAGGGCGGGCGGGACCCGTCCTTCGGCCAGCCTTCTCGCGGGTGCACCAGCTCGCTTCTTCCTCCGGGATTGCCGCTCGGCCTGCATCATCCCGTGTCCGGGACCGTGGCCCGCCCGGGGCTCTGGCTCCCCCGGGGGGTTCCCGGGGGCTCTCGGCCCGGACTGTTCAGCCGATGAACCCTGACTGAACAGTCCGTCAATAAGAGGTACTACTGCGACAGCATAGGCGCAAGGGTCTTCCCGGAAAAGGGTCACCTATCAGGCGAAACACGACCGAAACCTTTGCGCTCAGCTCCCGCCCAGCTGGGGCTCGGCATGGACTCAGCTCGTCACGGCGGCGGCAAACGCCCCGAAGTTGGATACCAGCAGGTCGATGTCCGACTCGTCATGCTGGACCGAGATGAGCCACTGCTCGATCTTGCCCCAGGGGGGCAGGAACACGCCGCCGTTGTGCTGGAAGAGCCAGTGCGCGTGGCTGTAGCGGTCATCGATGCCGAGGAAGCCCCGGTAGTTGCGGACCGGCTCGGGCGAGAACACCACGCAGCCCTTGGCCCCGACCGCGACCACGTGGGCCTGCAGCCCGGTCCGGGCGATCTCCCGCTCGATGCCGCTGACCGCGCGCTCCCGCAGCGCATCGATCCGCCGGTACGCCTCGGGCGTGGCCACCTCGGTGAGCATGGCCCGGCAGGCGGCCACCGCGAGCGGGTTGCCGTTGAAGGTGCCGACCATCTCGTAGCCGTTGTCCGCCACGTGTGCCATGACCTCTTCCGACCCGCCGACCGCGGCGATGGCCAGGCCGCCGCCGATGGCCTTGGCCAGGCAGATGATGTCCGGTGTCACCCCGGTCAGCCCGGTGGCCCCCCGGGGGCCCGCGGTCAGGCCGGTCTTGACCTCGTCGAACGTGAGCAGCGCGCCGCGGGAGTGCAGCAGGTCCTTCAGCCCGGCCAGGAATCCCGGCTCCGGCTCGATGATGCCCGCGTTCATCATGATCGGCTCGATGATCATCCCGGCGACCTGGCCCGGATGCTCGTCCAGCAGGCGCTCGACGCTGGCCAGGTCGTTGAAGGCCGCGACCAGGGTGAGCCTGATGATCGCCTCGGGGATGCCCGAGCTGGACGCGGACTGGGCCGGGTGGTCTGCCGGGCCGACCTCGTCGGCGCCGGGGGTCACCGAGACCTGGACCGAGTCGTGGTGGCCGTGGTAGCAGCCTTCAACCTTGATGATCAGGTCCCGGCCGGTGATCGACCGCATCAGGTGCACGGCGTCCATGGTGGCCTCGGTGCCCGAGTTGCCGAACCGCCACAGCGGCAGGCCGAACCGCTGCGCCAGTTCCTCGCCGACCGCCACCGCGTTCTGGGTCGGCTGGGCGAAGTGCGTGCCCAGGCCGACCTGGCTGTGCACGGCCTCGACGATGGCCGGGTGGGCGTGGCCCGCCAGCGCCGCGCCGTAGCCGCCGTGCAGGTCGACGTACTCGTTGCCGTCCACGTCGTAGATCTTGGAACCCCTGCCGTGGCTGAGCCAGACCGGCTGCGGGACCGTTATCTGCCAGCTGGAGGTCACGCCCCCGGCCAGGCTGTGCGCGGCGCGGTGGGCCATCCGGGCCGACTCCGGCTGCCGCTCGACGAAGATCTTCTCCTGCTCGGCGATCACGCTGGTGAGGTCGGTGGCGCTGGGGTCGTTGCTGGTGAGATCGTCGGAAAGCCGCGGGGGGCTGTCCTGCTGGCTCGGCACGATGCGCTCCTTCACGCTGACTGAACGTTCAGTCTAATTCGCAGGTGAGGAGGGTGGCAAGGGCCGCGGCCTGCGGCGCTCATGTGATCTTTGCCGAGATACGTTGATCACCGATATGTTGTGCTGATGAGTGATCCGCTTCGCGAGCCCACGTTCCTCATCCTCGCCGCGCTGGCCCCGCAGCCGCTGCACGGTTACGCGCTCATTGGTGAGGTCGCCGACCTGTCCGGGGGGCGCATGACGCTGCGCCCCGGCACGCTGTACGGCGCGCTGGACCGGCTGGCGGAGGAAGGGCTGCTCGAGGCGGACCGGGAGGAAGTGGTTGAACGGCAGGCTGCGCCGGTACTACCGGCTGACCGACACCGGGGCGGCCGTCCTCGAGCAGGAAGCGGCCCGGCTGCAGCGCAACGCTGAGGCCGCCCGGGGACGGCTGGCCCGGCGCCGGGCGGGCCGCGCCGTGCCCCAGCCCGCCGGTGGCCTGGCGTAAGCCCGGGTCAGGTCCGCGCCCACGCCGCCGCCGGGGGAATGACCGTGCCCGGCGCGGTCCGCCAGGTCATCACGTCGAAGCAGTACAGCCCCTGCTGGACGCCGGGATCCTGGCCGATCAGGCGGCGGACCTCGTCCAGGGACTCCTTCTGGAAGATGCCGAGCCCGCAGATGTCCTGCTCCTCGGCGGGACTGTCGCCCACCGGGCCCGCCGCGAGCTGGTCGCCGCCCGTGACCAGGCTCAGCGTGTACGCCAGGTGCTCACGGAAGATCCGCTCCCTGGTCTGCTCGTCGAAGTCACGCCCCGCGGCCGTGTGCCGCAGCAGCACCACCTGGTAGGAAACGAGTTCAGGTCCGGTCATCGGGACGGTCCTCTCAGCTTCGGGGTCGCCGGCCGCACGCGGCCGGGTCAGGGACTCAGCTGGCCGGTCTCACCCGGCTCGGCAGCCTGAGCCATGGCAGCGGCGAAACGGCCCAGGATGCGGGCCCAGCCGGCGGAGTAGGCGCCGGAGGTGTAGCCGCCGGGCAGCGCGCAGTCCCGGGCCAGCTGCTCGTCGGTCATCGCCTCCCAGCCGCGATGCTCGACCGTGACCCGGGTCAGGGCCGGGCCGAGGGCCGCGAAGGAGAGCTCGACCTCGGTGGGCACCGGCGTCTGGGCCCAGGTCATCACGAAGCGCTCCGGGGGTTCCCAGGCCAGCAGCTCGCCCCAGTCCCGCTCGGTGCCGTCCGCCCAGGTCTCGTAGACCCTCCCGCCGGCCCGCTGTTCCACGGTCACGTCGCGCACCCGGTCCTGCCCGGCAGAGAACGGGACGGCCGGCCACCAGGCCCCGATCGTCCGCACGAACGTGTCGAACGTGTGCCTGGGGTCGCTGCGGACCATGGTCGACTGGCGGACCGGCGGGCGGCGCAAGGCCGTGACCTGATCCGTCTGACGCGGCTGGCTCATCGGGTTACACCATCCTGTCTGGCCCTGCAGGCCCCGCCGGGCTATCCGGCCCGCGCGGCCGGGCCGGTGTCGCTGAGGCCCCGGTCGGCCTCGACGATCTGGCGGGCGGCATCCAGGGATGCCGCCCACATATCGTTCAGGAACTCCCGGAGCCCGTCCAGGCCCTCGGGCCGGGCCCGGTACAGCCGCCTGGTCCCCTCCCGCCGCTCGGTGAGCAGCCCGGCGTTCTTCAGCACGGTCAGGTGCTGGCTGATCGCCGTCCGGGTGACGTCGAACGCGGCCGCGATCTCGCCCGCCGCCAGCTCATCGTCGGCGACGAGGCGCAGGATGGCGCGGCGGCGCGGTTCGGCGATCGCCTTCAGGGCCTCATCGGCCGCCTGCTCGCCCGCCGCCGCGGCTTCCTGCTCGCCCGCCGCCGCGGCTTCCTGCTCGCCCGCCGCCGCGGCTTCCCGCCCCGCGCCGCTCACGCCCGCCACCGCGGCCGCCCCGTCCCGCTCACGGCCGCGGTCTCGTGCTGCTCATCCCGGGCTCAGGCCCAGAGCCCGACGGGGTTCCCGTCCGGGTCCGCGAACACGGCGAACCGGCCGAAGTCGCCGGGCAGGTCAGTCGGCGGGACCAGCCGCTGCCCGCCCAGTTCCTCGGCCCGGCTGAGGTAGGCGTCGAGGTCATCGACACGCATGTAGATCTTGATGTTCTTCTCGCCGGGCTCGCCGGTACCGATGCCGCCGCCGATGGCGCCTTCCCCGGCGCCCGTGTCCACCAGGCCGTACCCGCCCATGGCCGGGTCCGCGGCGATCTGCCATCCGAACAGCTCCGCGTAGAACTTCTGCGCCCGTTCCGCGTCCGGGCTGATCACCTCGAAGAACGCGACTGGCTGGCCCATGGCTGGCTCCCTTCCGTGACGGCCCGGCCGGGCGCCCGCAGCGCCTGGCGCGGTCCTTCAGTGACAGCTAACGTTAGCGACTACGAACGTTACTGGCTACGAACGTTAGCGTCAACTGTCAGAAATTTCGGGGCGGCCCACCGCCACACGAGCCGCCAGCCCAGCTGGAACAGGCCAAGGAAAGCGAGCGCAACCAGGATGAACGCGAACGCGGTGCCCTGGCCGGCGAGGACCCGCAGGATCATGCCGACCACCACGGTGCCGAGCCACACGCCGACGCCGGCCGGTACCAGCGCGGTGGGCTGCCGCCAGAACCGGGTCAGGACCATCCCGGCCGCGGCCCCGGCGGCGAACGGCCAGAACGTGTCCCAGAGCCCGGCCAGGGCGCCCCCATCGTGATGGCTGGCCCGGCCGATCACGACAAAAAGCAGCACACAGCAGAAGTCCGCGAGGGCCGCGCCAGCAGAACGCATGGCGCCAGGGTAGTGGCGGCCAGCCGCGCCGCAGCCCGGGCGTACACTCACGACGTGCCAGATCATGGGCCGGCTAGCAGGGCTGTCCGAGGGCGATGGCCCGGCTGCTGATCGTGCACCACACGTCCTCGCCGTCCACGCAGGCGATGCTCGAGGCGGTGGTGGCCGGCGCGGGAACCGACGAGATCGAGGGCGTCGAGGTCGTGACCAGGCCCGCGCTGACGGCGTCCGCCGTCGATGTGCTCAGCGCGGACGGTTACCTGCTGGGGACACCGGCCAACATCGGCTACATGTCCGGGGCACTCAAGCATTTCTTCGACGGCATCTACTACCCGTGCCTCGACGCGACCCAGCGCAGGCCCTATGGCCTGTACGTGCACGGCAACAACGACACCGGGGGCGCGGTGCGGGCCGTGGAGGCCATCACGACCGGGCTGGGCTGGCATCGCGCCTGGCCGCCGGTCACGGTCGTGGGGGACATCGGGCCCGGGGACCTGGAGGCGTGCTGGGAACTGGGCGCCACCGTCGCCGCGGGGCTGGTCCCGTGATCCTCGCTGTGGCCCTGAACGCCACGGTGAACGTCAGCTACGAGGCCGGGGAGATCGCCTGGGGCGCGTCGAACCACATCAGCGCGATGACCTGCCGGGCCGGGGGCGGGAGCCTGGCCGTGGCGCGGGTTCTGGCCGGCCTGGGCGAGGACGTGCTGGTCGCGGGCTTCGCCGGCGGGGGAGCCGGGCACATGATCGAGGCCGACCTGGCCCGCGCGGGTGTGGCCACGGCCTTCACCACGATCGGCCGTGAATCGCGGCGCGTGATCGAGGTACTGGACGGGGCGCGGGAGCAGAGCACCCGCCTGAGCGAGCCCGCCCCGTTCATCACCACCGAGGAACTCGGCCGGTTCGCCGCCGAATTCCGCAAGCTGCTGCCCGGCACGGACGCCGTGGTGCTCAGCGGCGGGCTCCCGGCCGGCCTGCCCATGGACATCTACGCGTCCCTGGCCAGCTACGCGGCCGAGGCCTCGGTGCCCGCCGTCGTTCATGCCGGCGGCCCGGCGCTGTGGCGCAGCCTGGACCGGCATCCGGCCCTGGTGCTGATCGCGTCAACGGCCGGGGCGCCCGGTGCCGGGGTCTCGGCGGGGCCGGCCGCCCTGCTGGCCCGGGGGCCGCGGGCGGCGGCCATGCTGTCCGGCGCCGCCCTCCTCGCCGCGGTGGCTCCCGGGCCCGGCGGGCAGTGGCTGGCCGAGCTGGACGGGTACCCCGGGCTGTCGCTGTCCGCGGAGGCCGTGGTGGCCGGGCTGCTGCCGGCCATCACGCAGGGCTGGCCGTGGCCGGACGCGCTGCGTCACGCGGTGGCCCTCGGCGCGTCGGCCGACCCGCTGGGCGAGGTCAACCTGGATGCCTACGAGCTGCTCTCGCCCGAGGTCGTGCTGGTCCCGGCGGGCGGGTCGTCCCCCGGCTGACCACGCCGGGCCGCCCCGGCCCCGGCACTGCCGCGCCCTCCGGCCGCCCCGCCGCTGCCCGCAGCGGCCGCGCCGCTCCCCGCGGCCGCCCCGCCAGGCCGCCGCCGGCCAGGACGCCGGGCCAGCCCGGCCAGCGCGGCCACCACGGTGACCAGCAACGGGACCACGGTGAGCCCGGGCCCGGGCGCGGCTGAATGCGCGGTGACCAGCAAAGACCCCAGGAACACCAGGTAGGACCCGATGATGAAGGCCCCCGTGGCCCGGCGGACCCCGCCGTCCCGGAAGGCGAAGGCGAGCGCGGCGGCGGTCAGGGCCAGGTACCACACGGCGATGAGCACCGCGTGAACCGACGGCGCGCCCAGCCCGGTGATGGTGGCGGGCAGCAGCAGCCCGGCGGTGACGTTGAGCGCGTTGCTGTTCAGCGTGGTGCTGAGCATGGCGGCGCCGCGGCCGCGCGCGGCCAGGTACACGGCCGCGACCGCGTTCGGCAGGCTGGTGACGGCGGCCAGCACCACGCCGCCGGTGACGATCTGCGGCACCCCGAAATGGGTCCCGATCGATGTGCCGGACTGCTCCATGACCACGCTGGCCGCGACGACCATGACCAGCGCGGCCGCGGCGAGCAGCACGTCCCGCAGCCGGCCATGCGGCGGGTGGATGATCTCCCCGAGTTCCTGCTCCTCCTCGAAGATCGCCACGGCCAGCCAGGGTTCCCAGCGGCGCGCCACCGGCACGCGGTGCAGCCGGCGGCTCCCGCGCCCAGCAGGACGAGGTACGGCACGAGGACGGCCAGGACCGCGGCGAGCCCGGCGGCCGGCGGGATGGTGCCGGTGGTGGTGACCAGGCAGACCACCGCGACCCACAGGGCGATGATCCCGCTGAGGGCGACGACCCTGCGGTGCAGGGCGATGCTGCCCGCCACGACCCCGCCCAGGCCGAGCAGCGCCGCCAGGTTGAACACATTCGAGCCGATGATGACGCCCGCGCCGACCTTCTGCTGGTGCTGCGCCAGCGCGGTGGCCGCCGAGGTGATCTCCGGGGCGTCCGCGGCCAGCGCGGCCACCATGCCCAGCAGCGCCTCCGACAGCCCCAGCCGCTCGCCGATCCGCTCCAGCCTGGTGACCAGGAGATAACTCGTGGCCAGGCTGACCGCTGCGGCGAGGCAGAAGACCAGCAGCTGCAGGGCCACGGGCACGGGCGGCGTCCTTCCGGGCAGGCAGGCGGAATGCCGACCAGTCTTCCCGGCTCACCTGGCAGCACCCTACCGGGCGGCTCCCGGCCTGCCGTGGCCCGCTGCGATCAGACCGTTATGTGGGCGGTGGGGTTGCCGGGGCGGACGGGATCACCAGGGGCGGACGGGACCATCAGGGGCGGACGGGACCATCAGGGGCGGACGGGATCACCAGGGGTTCGGGGTCGCGTTCCCGAAGATCTGCGCCTGGAGCTGTCTCGCCGTCAGCCCGGTTCCGCAGACCGGGGCAGGCAGCCTGCCGTTGACCGCGGTCCAGTTCGTCCACGCGATCAGCGAGTAGTCCATGGCCAGCGGGTTCGTGCTGCCGGTGTGGGCGGGCACCCACAGGCTGCCGCTCTTCACCCAGGTGGTGCCGAACTCGAGGTAGTGGGTGCGGTGCCCGTCGATGACGAACGTCTGGGGGTAGGGGCCGGGCTTGTCGTGCGCGCGCCACCAGCTGCTGAAGTTGTCCGCGTTGGTGGTGCTGACGGTGACCTTCCCGTTGCTGAACCAGTTCAGGCCCGTGCCCGGGCGCAGGCCGGCCGTGTCGACCGCGCACTGGGTCAGCAGCGCGGGCGCGTCGGCCAGCCGGTACCCGTAGGGGTCGCTGAGCGTGGCCGTGGCGCTCGCGGCGTGGTTCTTGGGCGGGACGACCGCGAAATGGCATCCGGCCAGCAGCGCCCCGGCCGCGACCGCGGCGGCCGCCCGGCCGCCGCGCACCACCATCCGCTTCATGCCCGCCTCTCATCCAGCACGTCCACGCGCCACCAGCACGCCCCGGCCCGCGCCGCCCTGAGCACGCCCCCGGCCATCGCATCAACTTGTACCGTACGGCCCCGCAGCAAACTGCCGCAGGCCATGGGCGAACGACGCCAGTCATGATCTACTCGTGGGTAGTTCCCCCGAGGAGGTAAGCGATGGCGCTCGCGTTCTGGCGCCGGGCGGAGGCGGATCCCTCCTGGACCGCGCTGGTCGAGCCGGACGGCACCCAGCGCACGGCCGGAGAGCTGCTCACACGGGTCAACCAGCTCACGCACGCGCTGCGGGCGCTGGGGCTGCGGCCTGGCGACGGCATCGCGGTGCTGCTGCCCAACGGGGGCGCGGCGCTGGAGATTTACCTGGCCGCGCTGCAGGGCGGCTGGTACTACACCCCGATCAACTGGCACTTCACCCCGCGGGAGATCGCCTACATCGTGGCCGACAGCGAGGCCAGGGCGTTCTTCGTGCACGAACGGTACGGGGCAGCCGGGCTCCGCGGCCGCGGACCTGGCCGGGCTGCCCGCCAGCGCCCGGCTCGGCTACGGCTGCGTTCCGGGGTTCATGCCCGTCGCGGACCTGCTGGCCGGGCAGCCTGCCAGCCTTCCCCCGGACCGCACGGCCGGGTCGGCCATGCACTACACCTCGGGGACCACCGGACGGCCCAAGGGGGTCCGCCGGGAACTGGCCGGGATCGACCCGGACGACGCGGCGGAACTGACCACCCTGCTGCTGCAGATTTTCGGTGTCCCGCCGGGCCAGCCCCACGTGCACCTGGTCACCTCGCCGAACTACCACACCGCGGTGACCCTGTTCGGCGGCGCGGCCATTCACCTGGGCCACACCCTGGTGTACATGGACAGCTGGGACTCCGAGACCGCGCTGGAGCACGTGCAGCGGTACCGGGTGACGAGCACGCACATGGTGCCGACGCAGTTCAAGCGGATGCTGTCCCTGCCGGACTCGGCCCGGGGCGGCTACGACCTGTCCTCGATGCGCTGGATCATCCACGCCGCGGCGCCGTGCCCGGTGCCGCTCAAGCGGGCCATGCTCGACTGGTGGGGGCCGCGGGTGTTCGAGTACTACGCCGCCACCGAGGGAGGCGGCACCCTCGCCACCCCGCAGGACTGGCTGGACCGCCCGGGCACGGTGGGCCGCCCCTGGCCGACCAGCGAGATCATGATCGCCGACGACCACGGCAACGCCTGCCCGCCCGGCATGCCGGGCACGGTCTACATGAAGATGAGCACCACGACGTTCGAGTACAAGGGTGATCCGGCCAAGACGGAGGCGAACCGGCTGGGCGGATTCTTCACCGCCGGCGACATCGGCTACCTCGACGAGGACGGGTTCCTGTTCCTCTGCGACCGCAAGGCCGACATGATCATTTCTGGCGGGGTGAACATCTACCCGGCCGAGGTCGAGGCGGAGCTCATCATGCATCCCGGCGGTGGCCGACGTTGCCGTGTTCGGGGTGCCGGACGAGGAGTGGGGCGAGCGGGTGATGGCCGTGATCGAGCCCGCGCCCGGGCAGGACCCGGGCCCCGCCCTGGCCGCGGACATTCTCGGGTCGCTGGACGGGAAGCTGGCCCGGCTGAAGTGGCCGTCGGCGATCGACTTCACCGGCCAGATGCCCCGCGACCCCAGCGGCAAGCTGCTCAAGCGCCGCCTGCGCGAACCCTACTGGCAGGCCCAGGGCCGCTCGATCTAGCGGGCCGGGTGCTGGCCCGGGTCAGGCCGGGACCGTGGGACGCTCGGCGCCCGCGGCCACGCTGAGCACGTCGAGGAGCCGGGCCACGGCGGGCGGCTCGGGCGCCTCCCCGTAGGTGACGGCGAGCACCTCCCGGTGCGACCCGGGGAGGGGCGCGGCCTGGATACCCGGATGGCGTGCCGCCCGCAGCGCGAGTCCCGGCAGCGTCGTGATGCCGAGGCCCGCCGCGACGAGGGCCTGGACCGCGACGAAGTCATCGGTGGTGAACGCGATGTTCGGGCTGAATCCGGCCAGCTCGCACTGCCAGACCAGGTAGCTGCGGCACCGCTCGCAGCCGCCGATCCACCGGCCGTCCGCGTAGTCGGCCAGGGCCGGCCGGGAGGGCAGGGCCGGCTCGCGGGCCGCGGTCCCGCGGGTGTCGGGGCCGGTCGTGGGGGCGCGGGTCACCAGGTGGATGGGGTCGTCGAGGAGCAGCCGCGACCGGGTGCCCTCGTCGGCGTCGCCGGGCGGGCTGACGGTTACCCCGTCCTGGTAATGCCGGAAGACCAGCGCCACGTCCACGTAGCCGGCCCGGAGCATGCGCAGCGCCTCCGGCGGCTCGGCCTCGGCCAGCGTGAGGTCCAGGCCGGGGTTTTCTGCTTCCAGCCGGGCCGCGGCCATCGGCACCAGCGTGCTGAGCGCGGAGGGGAAGGCGGCCAGCCGGACCCGGCCCGCCCGCAGGCCCACGTGGGCGGCGAGCTCGCTCTCCGCGGCGTCCAGCCGGCCCAGGATCTCCTCGGCCCGTTCCGCCAGCAGCCGGCCCGCGTCGGTCAGCCGCACCCCGCGGCCGGCCCGCTGGGTCAGCAGCGCCCCGGTCTCCGCCTCGAGCCGGGACAGGTGGTGGCTCACCGAGGGCTGGGCGTAGTTGAGGGCCCGCGCCGCCGCGGTCACCGAGCCGTGCCGGGCTACCGCGACGAGCACGCGGAGCCTGGTCACATCCAGCATCCAGCAATTATAGATCCGCTCGATCTAACGGTCCGCTGATCGGTGCGCCGCCTATCTGACCTATGATCCCCAACGGTTTGTTCGTGGCTGGTGAGTCAGCGTCAGCGCCGGTGCCGGGACCGCGGGTGCCGGGAAACCTCGTGCCGGGTGGCCCCGCGCCTGGAATGCGCGGGCCGGGCCTGGTGGTGGCGGTGGTGGGTCGGTCTGGCGGCCCTGGCGGTGGCGCGCCTGGCCGTGCGTGACGTGCCGGGGGGCGAAGCCGCAGGCGTGCAGCCCGGCCCGGTAGCCGCGCGGCGGCATGCCGATCAGGTAGTCCCGGGCCGGCCCGGTGCAGGAACAGGGCGATCGTCCAGCCGATGCAGCTGGAGTGGTCCGGGCTGTCGGCTGGATCCTGGTAGCTGGTAAACGTCACCGTGGCCTTCAGCCCGCCTTTCAGGGCGGTCACGCTGGCCAGCACCGCGTTGGAGTCGTGCGTGGTCGAGTAGCCCCAGGCGAATTCGCGCGGGGTCAGCTGCCCCGGTTCCGCGAACAGCCGCGCGTACTCCTGGTACGCGCGGTGGTTGACCGCCGCGAAGTAGCGGTCCAGGAGCGCGGCGACCCGGCTGGCGTCGCCGCGCCCGGCCAGGCCGGGCGCGACGGACACGATGCCGTGACCAGGGTGCCGCGTCCTGCCGCCGGTCCGGGGGCCGGCGCTGGCGGGGTCGGCTGCGGGGCCGGCGGGGTGGTGCCGCCGACCGTTCCGGTGTGGCCGGGGATCGGTTGTCCCGGGCCGGGGGCGGTCTGGCCGGGGCTGGTCTGGCCGGGGACTGATTGTCTGGCCGGGGCTGGTCTGGCCGGGGCTGGTCTGGCCGGGGATCGATTGTCCCGGGTTGGATCCTGGCTGGCCGGGCTCAGCCTGCCCTGGGCCCGACTGGCCGGGGCTGGTCTGGCCGGGGCTGGCCTGTCCGGGGGCGGTCTGTCCGGGGCTGGATCCTGGCTGGCCGGGGCTGGTCTGGCCCGGGCTGGTCTGGCCGGACCCGGGCTGGCCCGTGCCGCGTGACCCAGTCTGGCCGAAGCCCGTGTGGCCGGTGCTCCCGTGGCCTGTGCGCCCGCTTCCCGGGGTGGCACCGGATGGGCTGTGCCCGCTGCGGCCGGGGGCGCCCTGGCCGGCCTTTACCGGGGCCGCGCTGGTCTGGGCGGGCGCGGGCTGGCTGGCCGGGGTCGGGCCGGGTGCCGGATGTCCCGACAACGCCAGGGTCGGCTGGGCGTGGCCCGGCCGCGGCTGGCCCGGCCGGGACACGTGAGTGCCGTGCGCGCGGCTGGCCAGGGGCTGGTTGGTACCGACCAGCCATGTGGTCGAGGCGACGGCGAGCAGGCCGGCGATTACGACGACCCCGATGACCAGGAGCCGGCGGTCGGGGCGGCGGCTCCCGGGCAGCCACGGGTCTTCCGCGTATGGCGCGGGGTCGGCGTCGCCGCCGATCCGGATCAGCCTCAGCAACTCGCCGTCCTCGGTGACGCTGGAGGCCGGTATCGCCTCCAGCCGGACCGTGGCGTCCGCGGGCGCGGCGGCCCGGTCTGCGGCGGGCTGGTCTATGCCGGGCTGGCCCGTGCCGGGCTGGTCCGTGCCGGGCTGGTCCGTGCCGGGCTGGTCCGTCGCGGCCCGATCCGTGGCGGGCTCGTCCGTCGCGGCCCGATCCGTCGCGGGCTGGTCTTTGCCGGGCTGGTCTTTGCCGGGCTGGCCTGCGGAGGCCTGGTCCGCGGCGGGAGCGGTCCCCGCAGCGGCGGCCTCTGCGGGAGCAGTCGCCGGGGGAGCAGCCTCCGGGGGAGCCGCATCCGCGGCAGCGGTCCCGGCCGTTGCCGCCGCTGGAGTGGTGGCCTCTGTAGGTGCGGCCTCTGCAGGTGCGGCCTCTGCAGGTGCGGCCTCTGCAGGTGCGGCCTCTGCAGATGCGGCCCCTGCAGGTGCGGCCTCTGTAGGTGCGGCCCCTGCGGGAACGGCCTCTATGGGAGCGGCGTCCGGGGGAGACGCCCAGGCGGGGGCAGCCCAGCCGGAATCCGGCTGGCTGGGCGGCATGGTGCCGCTTTCGGCGTCGGCCACGCCGGCCTGCGCCGGGATGACCGGGCCGGAGCCCGGGCCGCCCGGACCGCCCGGGACCTCCGGAACCGCAGGGTCCCGGCCAGGCCCGGAAGTACTGACCCGGACCGCGGTGGCCTGGCTGGTGCTCACCTGGCCGGTGCTGGCCTGATCCGTGCCGGCCTGATCGGGGCCCGTCCCAGCGGTGCGGGCTTCAGCGGTGCCTGCTTCAGCGGTGCCTGCTTCAGCGGTGGCCGCGTCAGCGGTGCTGGCCTCCGCGGCGTCGGCGTCGGTCGAGTGCTGCGGCGGCAGGCTGATCTCCACCCCGCAGCGTGTGCAGTAGCGCAGAATCCCGCTGACCGGGGATCCGCATTTCGTGCAGAATCTCATCGGCGGTCAGCCCATCCTGACGTTCATGTCGACGGTGGTCTCCTTGACGGGTAGCGGGCCGGCCGGGCCGGGCGCGATGCTGGCCGCGTCGATCCCGGCCAGCGAAGCCCCGTGCATCGAGGCCACCAGCGCCCGGATCGACTCGAAGCGCAGCGAGCGCCGGATCCCGTCTCTCCGGCTGGTCATGTCCTGGATATTCCGGCCGATGATCATCATCAGCAGCCGCAGGGGGGACATGTGCAGCCAGAAGGTCCAGCCGATATACAAGTCGCGGCCGTGGGCGAAACACGAGATATAGCCGCTGAAATGGCCGCGGTGCAGTTCCAGGTATTCACGATCTCCTTCTCCATGCCGGGAGACAGTCCGCACTCGCAGTGAATCGACTGGAGTGTCATGGGAGTGGAACGCGGAATTAATGTGGTCGAACGCCGCCTGGGTGGCCTCGGAGTTCTGCTCCATGACCTGGCTCCACTCGGCCAGCAGGGCCGGAACCGGGATCAGCCAGAACGGGAAGGCCAGGACCAGCGCGGCCAGCCACAGGCTGTCCAGTTCCACCCTGAGGGCGGCGCCCATTTTGGTTCCGGCCGCGGTGGCGAGCAGAAGGCCCAGCAGCAGGAGCGCCTCGAAGAGCAGGTACATGCCGGTGAACACGCCTGCCTGGCGGAGCACGCACAGGAGGAGGCGGGGGTTGCGGGCCGGATCCAGATTCGCGAGCCCGGATAGCCTCGCCGGCAGTGGCCGGGTGGGCCTGCCGGGGCCAGACGCTTTGCTGTCCGTGGTGGCCGGCCCGTGCGGTTGTCCCGCGTCCCGGCGAGGAAGCGCGCGATCCCGCGGGACCGTCCCGGGGGAGTGGGCAGCGCCCGGGTGTACCGTTGCCTTCCCCCGCGCCGGCCTGTCCGCGCCGGGGAGGGTCTCGTCCGGGGAAGCCTGGCCCGGGGAACCCTGATCGGGGGAAGCCTGGCCCGGGGAAGCCTGGCCCGGGGCGTACTGCCCCGCCGCGACCTGCTCGGCCGCGGCGTTCACCGGGAGGTCGGCGCCGCGGGCCGGGATGATGCGGACCTGGGAGCCCCCGCCGGCGGCGGGAGCGGTGGGAGGGCCTGACTCTAACCCGCCGGGCTCCCGCGCAGGGGGGATAGCCGGCTTGACGGGCCGCCCGCAGTTACCGCAAAACGCGTCCCCGGCGAAAAGCCCTTCACCGCACCCGACGCATTTCTCCCACATCGGTCAATCCTTCGCTCGGTCCGGGATTATCGGACAAGTGGCGCGCTGTTCTGCCGCGCCACATGTAACTTACCAACTTTGCGAATAGGAAAACCGATCATGGTCCAGTAAGGAATTCGCCGTGTCGCGAATGCCGATATCCGTTTGGCGGATAGGGCGGAAAATGACACAAAAGGCCACGCCCGGCGCCACCGGATCCGGTGGCGCCGGGCGTTCTCCTCCCGCGAGGCCTCAGCCGTCCGACTGGGCACCCGTGGCGGAGACCAGGGTCCGCGCGGCGGCCTGGGGCTCGCCCTCGCGGGGGGATGCCGGGGGCAGGATGCGGGCCAGCGGCCGGGGGAGCCACCAGTTCGCGGTGCCCAGCAGTTCCATCACGGCGGGCACCAGCACCATCCGGACCACGGTGGCGTCGATGAGGACCGCCACGGCCAGCCCCAGGCCAACCTGCTTCACCGAGACGTTCGCGCCGAGCACGAAGGACAGGAACACCACCACCATGATGGCCGCCGCCGCGGTGATCACCCGGGCCGTCCGGGCCAGCCCCGTCGCGACCGCGGCCGCGTTGTCGCCGGTCGCGTCGTAGGACTCGCGGATGCGCGAGAGCAGGAACACCTCGTAGTCCATGGACAGGCCGAACAGGATCACGAACAGGAAGATCGGCACCCAGGTCGTCACCGGCATCTTCTCGGGGAAGCCGAACAGGTGGCCGAGCCACCCGTACTGCGTGATGGCGACCAGGACGCCGTATGCGGCGCAGATGGACAGCAGGTTCATGAGGGCGGCCTTCACCGCGACCGTGACCGACCGGAACATGACCACCAGCAGCAGCATGGACGCCGCGACGACCACGCCGATCAGCCAGGGCAGGCGCTGCCCCACGACGTTGGCGAAGGACACGTTGCCCGCGTTCGGCCCGGTGAGGTAGGCGCGGATGCCGGTGCCGGCGGTGGCGCGCGGGATGACCGACGTGCGGATCCGGTTGACCAGGGCGTTGGTGGCCGCGTCCTGCTCACCCGTGGCCGGGTAGGCGATCATGAGGGCCGCCTGGCCATCGGGGCTGACCCGGACGGGCCCGACCCGGGCGATACCGGGAGTGGCCGCGATCGCGCGGGCCAGCCGGGTGGTGCTGGCCGCGGGTGAGGGCAGGGCCGCCGCCACGATCAGCGGCGCGTCGAAACCGGGCCCGAAGCCCTGGGCCATCGTCGCGTAGCTCGAGTAGCCCATGGTCCCGCGCGCCTGGCTGGACTCGTCCGGCATGCTCAGCTTCATGCCGAGCGCCGGGGCGGCGAGCAGCAGGAGCAGGCCCGCGGAGAGCAGGGCGGCCAGCAGCGGGCGTCGCTGGATCAGGGCCGCCCACCGTTCGGCCGCTGGGCGCCGGGCGGGCTGCCCGGCCTGCTGGCCTGTCCCGCGGGGGCGGCCGCCCAGCCACCGGGGCAGCCGGATGCGCGAAGGCCTGGCCAGCCGGGTGCCGGTGAAGCCGAGCAGGGCCGGCAGCAGGGTGAGCGAGCCGAGCAGGACCATCGCGACGGTGGCCGCCGCGGCGATGGCGACCCCGTTCAGCAGCGACTGGCGCAGGACCAGCAGCCCCAGCATCCCGATGATCACGGTCGTGCCGGCGATGGCCACGGTCCGCCCCGCGGTGCTCATCGCGGTGACTGTCGCGCTCTCCGGGTCCTGGCCGCGGTGCAGTGCCTCACGGAACCGGGTGAGGATGAACAGCGCGTAGTCCACGCCGACACCCAGGCCGATCATGGACGCGACGATCGGGGAGAACGAGGGCGCCGGGAACACGTGGCCCAGCAGGGCGATCAGTGACAGCCCGGCGCCGATGCCGAGCACGGCGGTCAGCACCGGCAGCCCCATGGCCAGCAGTGACCCGAACGCGATCAGCAGCACGATCGCGGCCGCCAGGACGCCCACGCCGTCGCTGGGCCCGCCGTAAGGCGTCTCCGCCAGGTCGACAACGTCGCCGCCCAGGTAGAAGTTCACTCCCCGGCCGGACATCGACCTGGCGTCGTGCATCAGGGCCAGGGCTTCCCCGTTGCTGATCCCGGCGGACGGCACACCGAACTGGACGACGGCGAACGCCACGTGGCCGTGCGCCGAGATCTGGCCGGCGGCCTGATACGGGCTGGTGACCGATGTGACGTGCGGCGCGCGGGCGAACGGGGTGAGCGCGCTGATGACGCGGGCCCGTACGTCGCGGGAGCCGATCGGATCGTTGGAGCGGATCGCGAGCGTCAGCGTGTCGCCGGACTGCCGGTGAAAGTGCTGGTTGAGCAGGGCCTGCCCGGGGTCGCTGCCGGTGAAGTTGTCCTGGGCGGGTGCCCCGAACCGGGTCCACAGCGTGATCAGGCACGCGACGCCGACGATCCAGGTGAGGAGCGTGAGCCAGCGGTGCCGGAAGCAGGCGCGCCCGAGCGGTCCGAGGACGGCCGGGCGGGGAAGGGAGGATGGGCCGGGCATGTCGGTCTCCTGCGAGCCGGAGGAGTGATTGCGCTTCCGATCCTCGCGACCGGCTCGTTCCGGCGCGTCCTACCGGGGGAGGCACTTGCGGGGCACTGCCCGCCGGGAGTACTCCGCAGGTGGCGCCGGGCATACTCCGCGGGGAGTACGCGGCGCGGCAGGCCAGGGCCCGGGATCGAGGTGCTGGCGCCTGCAGGTCACCGGCAGGGGTGCGTCCGTAACGCGCGCTGCTTGCGCAGCCTCACAGCTGGGATCGCAGCACGGCGACCTCGGGGAACTCCTCGGGCGAGCCGTAGCCGTGCTCGGCCAGCCAGCGGACGCTAGTCAGGCATCGCAGTGACCACCATGCGCGGATGAGGTCGCGGTTGACGCCGGTGCCGTAGCCGGCGACGACGTCGCCAAGGTGCTCCTGGTGTCCGAGCGTGAGAGTGGCGAGGTCGTACAGGGCATCACCCTGGCCCGCCTCGGACCAGTCGATCACGCCGGTGACCTCATCACCGGCGACGAAGACGTGGTCAACCTGCAGGTCGCCGTGGATGAACACCGGTATCCACGGCCGGAGCGCAGTCTCCGCGAGCTGGCGGTTGCGTGTGACCACGTCAGCGGGAAGGACGCCGTTGGCGACGAGCCACCCGCATTCGCCGTCGAGGTCCGAGGCGATTTCATCGAGGCTCCAGCCAGGCCATGGCGGCAGCGGCGCGTCGTGCAGCATCCGCACGGCGGCACCCGCCGCGGCCCACGCCGCCGCCGGCGCGGCCGACGGCTCGCCGAGACGGCCCAGTGCCGCCCCGGGCAGGGCGGCGAGCGCGAGCACGGGCGGCTTCCGCCACAGAATCGCCGGGGTCGGGACCGGCGCGATAGCCATCGCCTCGACCTCGACGTCGGTGCGCGCCTGATCAGCGTCGATCTTCAGGAACACGCCGCCGACGCGCAAGGTCGCGCGCTCGCTATGGGCGACGACGACCTCGACTTCCTCCACGCCGGCCATTGTCGGCCGATGACCACCGGCGTCGCCACGGGTTTATCGCGTGCGACTGCACGGCTGGCCGCGGCCCGGCGGATCATGCTGGCCTGCTCTGTTGGCTCTCGGGATCGTCTGGTGATCTCTGGGCCCCCGTCTGCCCAGGCGGCTGCCCGCCCCTTGACAAACCGCCTAGAAAAGTGATATCACTTTGATAGGTGAGCCGGAAGGGCCGGGCACCGAAGCCCGCGGGAGGCATCCCATGTACGCACTGAGTGACAGCACCGCTCCCCGCGATCCTCCTGGCGGTGCCACAAGGACCCTCCTGCATCAGATGCGTCCCTGGCCGCTCATATGGCGCAGGCCAGTAGAGGACCGGCCGCCCTACGCGGTGTGGGTCATCGGGGGCCTGGTCGCCTGGGCATTCATCCTGGCTGGCTTCATGGCATGGGACCTGCACAGCACATCCCGTACCGTCATCTGGGCCATCTTCGCAGGCTGGTGCATCGGTGTGCTCGGGGCATCCATTGCCCGGAAGATCTACCGGTAAGGCGCCTCCACGCAAGGCACCGGTGTTCGGGCTCAGGCTCGTGGGATGTCTTTGCCAGTTGGCCGGTACTCCACCAGGAGCACCCGGCCATCAAGTACCCGGTGACTGGCCAGTTCAAGATCGGCGGACGCCATGTCCGCGAAGGCCGCGTCACGCCCGGATGGCCCGGCCAGCAGCGGGAAGGTCATCAGCCGCAGCCGGTCCACCAGGCCCGCACTGATGAGCTGCCGGGCCAGGGACAGGCTTCCCCAGGTACGCAGCGGAAGGTTGCCGCCGGCCTTCAAGTCCCCGACTTCATCGACAAGATCCCGGCTGCAGATCCGCGTGTTAGGCCAGGCCGCGTGGGTCAGCGTGCGGGAAAACACGACCTTGTCCAGCTCGGCTGTCCGGCCCCAGGACTTGCCGTGTGCCTCCTCGGGAAGCGCCGCCAGGGCCTGGTAGGTACGCCGCCCCATGACCACGAGCTGCGGTGCGGCCAGCTCGCCGGTGATCCATTCCTGGAGTTCCGGGCCCAGGTAGCCGAAATAGCCCGGCAGCCCGTCCGACCCGGCCCACCCGTTGACGGAGACGAAGATGTTGACTGTCACGCTGCTTGCCACGTGCGCTCCTTCCCCTCGTCAGGCTGCCAGTCCGGCGTTGCTGCATGTAGGACTCAGCGAGACAGGGAAGGTCATCGGTGTGCCGGCCAGGTCACCGGCAGGGGCGGACGGTATCCGGCGGGAAGCCGGGCTGATGGCGCCTGATGCGGTAGCCGGCGCCGTTGTTCCTCAGGAACACGGTGATGTGCCAGCGGTCGCACGCGGCATGGTCGGGGCTGTCGGCCGGGATCTGGTGACTGACGAAGGTGACCGCGGCCGCGAGACCCAGGGGGCCGGTGGCGGCCAGCCCGGTCAGCCTGGCCCGGGAATCCCGCGTGGACTGGTATCCGGCGCCGAAGTTGCGCAGGCTGGCGCGGATGGCCGGGATGAACAGGCTGCGGTACGCCTGGAGATCGTGCCGGTTGATGGCTGAGAAGTAGCTGTCCAGCACCGCCGCGACCTGCTGCGCGTGCGGCTGGATGGCCGCTGCCGGGGCGATCCGCACGGCGCCGCGGGCCGGTGGCCCGGTGATACCGGAGCCGGTGGCGGGGGTGGACGCCGCCCGGGCCGGGGTGTGCCCGCGGCCCGGTGACCGGCCCGGCCGCCCTGCCCGGCTGGCGGGCATGGCCAGGCTGGTGTTGGTGGCGGGCATCCGGGAGCGCAGCTGGCCGGCCTTCCAGGCCGCTGTCGCCCCGGTGGCCAGCAGGACCACGGCGGTCACCATGGCGGTGACGGTGGTCCCGTGGCCCGGGGACAGGCGGGGCCGGCGCCTGGGGCCGGCGGATGGCGGGGCGGCCGGGGGGAGGGACCCGGGGCGGCCGGATCCGGGGGCGGCTGGAGGCCGGGACCCGAGGCGGCTGGCGATCGCGCCTGCCTGATCTTTGCTGGCGTCACCTCGGCCGGGCTGATTCCGGCCGGCCGGGGCGCCGGGGGCCGGGGTGCCGGGGGCCTGGGTGGCGGGGGCCGCCTGGGTGCCGACGGCCCAGGGCGGCCCGCCGGATAGCCAGGGTGCGTCGCCGGATGGCCAGGGTACGTCGGACAGCCAGGGCGGTGGGCTGCTGGGCGGCCGGCGCGGTTCGCTGGCGGGCCACGGCCATTCGCCGGCTTGCGGGGACGGGTGGTGGTCGTCCCAGCCCGGATCGCCCGGAACCCACGGGGCGGGCGGGTCACGAAGGGCCGAGGCCGGGACAGGAGTAAGCGGGGAGGCCGGGCTCGCCTGCTCCAGCGGCACGGACGTCAGGTCGTGTTCCGGGCCTACCTGCGCCGCGCATCCCGCGCAGTACCGCGGTGACCCGCCCAGCGGGTTTCCGCAATTCGGGCAGACCCGCATGGGCGCTCCCTGGTTCCGTCCCAAAGCCTGCGACTGACCCCCTGGGTCATTCTGATCAGAACGGCGGCTGCCCCGGAACGCCAGGCGGCGTGCTGTTAGTGCTCCGTAAGCATTGAGCGGGAGGGACCGGGGTCAGGACCGGCCCGGCTCGGCGAGCCCGTTCTCGTAGGCCAGGACGACGAGCTGCGCGCGGTCCCGGGCGCCCAGCTTGATCATCGCGTGGCTCACGTGCGTCTTGGCGGTCAGCGGGCTGACCACGAGTTCGGCCGCGATCTCGTCGTTGGACAGCCCGCCCGCGACGAGCGCCACGACCTCGCGTTCCCGTTCGGTGAGTGCGGCCACCCCGGGAGACGGGCAGGCGGGCCGGGGGAGATTGCCCCGGCCGCGGCCGGTCATCCGCGCCGGCCCGGGCCCGGCTGGTGCCCCCGCGCCGCCCGCGCCCGCGTTTCCCGTGGTGAACGCCGCGATGAGGGACCTGGTCACGCTGGGCGCCAGGAGCGCATCGCCGCGGGCCACCACCCGGACTCCCTGCAGCAGTTCCTCCGGCTCGACGTCCTTGACCAGGAACCCGCTCGCTCCCGCCCGCAACGCCCCGAACACGTGCTCTTCGTCGTCGAACGTGGTGAGGACGACGACCCGGACCGCGGCCAGCTGCGGGTCGGCGGTAATCCGCCGGGTCGCGGTGAGACCGTCCACTTCCGGCATGCTGAGATCCATCAGCACCACGTCCGGGCGCAGTTCCCGGGCCAGGGCCACCGCGGCCCCGCCGTTGGGGGCCTCGCCGACGATCGTGATGTCCGCGGCCGATTCGAGGAGCATCCGGAAGCCCGCCCGGACCAGTGCCTGGTCGTCGGCCAGCAGCACCCGGATCATCGGGCGAGATCGGCGGGGGCTGCTGGGGCTGCGGGGGCGGTCCCGCGGGGCGCTTCCCGGCCCGCCGCATCACGGCCCGGCGCATCACGGCCCGCCCCGGTCTGGCCCGCCCCGGCCTGATCTGGTCCGGCCTGGCCTGGTCCGGGTATGGGGAGGCGCGCCCTGACCTCGAAGCCTCCCTCGGGCCCGGCCGCGGCCGAGAAGCTTCCGCCGACCGCCGCGGCCCGCTCGGCCATCCCGGTCAGCCCGTGGCCGCTGGGCCCGTCACCGCCGGCTGCCGCGGGACCGTCGCCGTCGTCGCTCACCTGGATGGCCAGGGTCCCGGGCTCATAGCCGAGGCGGACCGTCGCGCGGGCCTGCGTCCCCGCGTGCCGCAGCACGTTGGTCAGGGACTCCTGCAGGATCCGGTAGGCCGCATGGCTCACCGCCGGCGTGACCGGCTGTGGCTGCCCCTCGGTGCTGAGGGTGACGGGGGCCCCGGCGGCTGTCACCGCGTCGCAGAGCGCGGGCAGCCGGTCCAGCCCGGCTGCCCGCAGCTCGGCTGAGTCATCCGGGGTCTCGTTGCGGAGCTGGCTGAGCGTGCCCCGCATCTCGGTGAGCGCCGCCTTGCTGGTCTCGCGGATGGCGGTGAGCGCGCTGCGCAGGTTGCTGTCCGGGCCGCCCGGCTGATCACCCGGCCCGAGCACGTGCAGCGCGGACCCCGCCTGCACCGTGATGGTGGCCATGCTGTGCGCCACCGTGTCGTGCAGTTCCCGGGCGATGCGCAGCCGTTCCTCGGCCACCCGGCGGCCGGCCTCGGCCTCCCGCTCCTCGTCGGCCAGCCGCAGCCGGCGCCGTCTCCGCGGCCAGCGCCCGGCGGCTGCGGACCACTTCCCCCAGCATGATGGCCAGCACCAGCACCGCGATGCTCGGCAGGAACTCCGTAGCCAGCGTGACCAGGCTCGCATGAGTTGACGCGTCCACCACGAACAGGCCGACGGTCATGTAGAAAGCGGGAATGGCGATCGCGGCGGCCAGGTAGCCGGCCACGGCGGCATCGTAGAGCGGCAGGGACAGCAGCGGTGCGGGGGAGATGTTGCGCCGGTCCAGGCTGTAGTAGAGAAGCAGCAGCACCGAGCAGGCGATCAGCGAGCCGAGCGGCCACCTGCGGCGGACGATGATCGGCAGGGCCAGGATCCCGCCGAACACGTAGGCGACCGCGTTGAGCGGGGCGGCGCCCGGTCCCCCGCCCACCACCACGTTCAGCTCGACCAGCCCGGCCACCAGCGCCGCGGCGCCGACATCGATCCACCTGATGCCGAGGGCCTGCAGCAGCTGGCGCGGTCTGGTCGCGGCGCCGGTCAGCGGTCCCACGCCGTCAAGGTACGTGACCCGCGCCCGCCGCGCCACGCCCGGCGCGGCCCGGGGTTCCGGGAGCTCGCCCGGGGCGCGGGTGGCGGGGCTCAGCCGCGGCCCTCCAGCAACGGCGACTTCGGGTCGCGGGCTGGCCGGTCCGGGGCGCCTGCCTCGCGCCGGCGCCGCCACGCGATCCCGGACAGCGCCTCGAGGACCACCCGGCCGGCCAGGAACGCGGTGATCTCCGCGTGGTCGTAGGGTGGCGCGACCTCGACCACGTCCACCCCGGCCAGGGGCAGTTCCATCGCGATCCGCCGGACCGCGTCCAGCAGCTGCCGCCCGGTGAGGCCGCCTGGCTCTGGCGTTCCCGTGCCCGGGGCCATGCCCGGGTCGACCACATCGACGTCCACGGACAGGAAGACGCCGTCGCACTCGTCGGTGGCGATGCCGAACGCCTCGGTCAGGCACTCATCCAGGCCCCGGGTGACGACCTCGGTCATCTCGTAGCTGCGCATGTTCTGGGCCGCCATCCAGGCCAGCGTCTCCGGCTCGGGCCAGTACCCGCGCAGCCCGATCTGCAGGAACCGGTCGCCGCGGACCGCGCCGGACTCGATGAGGCGGCGCATCGGCGTGCCGTGCCCGTACAGCGAGCCGAACTGGGTGTCCCCCGTGTCCGCGTGCGCATCGAAATGGATCACCGACAGGCGTCCCCACCCCACGTGGCGGGCCACCCCGGTCGCGTCGGGGAAAGCGATCGTGTGATCACCGCCGAGGATGACCGGGATGGCGCCCGCCTCGCTGGCCTGCTGGACCGCTTCCTCCAGGCGCCGCAGCGAAAGCTCGGTGTCACCCGACGGCATTTCGATGTCGCCGGCGTCGGCGATCCGCAGTTCCGCGAGCGGGTCGACGCCCAGGGCCAGATGGGGCCGGGACCCGTCGTGCGGCAGGTAGTCGGTGAACCGGATGGCCTGGGGGCCGAACCTGGCCCCGGGCCGGTGCGAGGTCCCCCCGTCGAACGGGGCGCCGATGATGAGGATGTCGCTGCCGGCCCAGGAGCCCGGGTCGGCCAGGTCCGCCGGGGGCACGCCGAGGAACGTCGCATCCGGGCCGTACATGTTGCCGAGCCGTGTCATGTCCGCCTCGCTTCCCCGCGTCCAGCCCCTGCCGGGCGCTGCTGCCTGCCGGGCGCCCGGCTACGGCCGGGTGCTGCTGCCGGTCACCGCGCCAGCCGGCTGTACCGGCGCACCGCGAGCGGCACCGTCACGCCGAGCAGTATGCCGGTCATGGCCAGCGTGGTGACCACCGGGTGCTGCAGTGACCAGACCGGCGGCTCGGGCACGCCCTGGGTGGTGCCGAACAAGGAGCGCGCCGCGTCCACCACCGCCGACATGGGATTCCAGTTCGCGAAGGCCCGCAGCCAGGCCGGCATGTTCGCGGTGTTCACGAACACGTTGGACACGAAACCGAGCAGGAACGCCGGTGTCATGCTCAGCACGTCCGCGGCCTGCGGGCTCTTGGCGTACAGGCCGATCACCGAGCCGACCCAGCCCATCGAGAAACCGAACAGCTGCAGCACCACGAAGCCGGCCACGGCCGAGGGCAGGCCATTCTCGGCGCGCCACCCGACCGCCAGGCCGCAGCAGATCATCACGGCCAGCGACGGCAGGCCCACGATGATCGTGGACACGGTCCGGCCGATGAGCACCGAGGACCGGGTGATGGGCAGCGCCCTGAACCGGTCGATCACACCCTCGGACATGTCGGTGGCCACGGCGACAGCCACCGAGGCCGAGGCGAACAGGGTGGACTGTGCGAACAGGCCGGACATCAGGTAGGCCCGGTAGTTACCGTCCGGCACATGGATCGAGCTGCCGAAGACGTACCCGAAGAGCAGCACGAAGACGACCGGCATCAGCAGGCCGCCGATCACGAGGTCGGGCTGGCGCACGCTGCGGAGCAGGAACCGGCGGGTCGCGCTGACGGCGTCGGTCAGCGCGAAACGCAGCCGGGACACGGGGGTGAGGGGTTCGACGATGAGGGCGGTCATGATGAGGTGGTCTCCAATCGGCGGTGCCCGCCGTCGCGGGTCCCGGTGGCTTCGGCAGGGTCGGTGCTGGCCGGGCCGGGGCCGCCGGTCAGCTGGCCGAACAGCTCATCCAGGGTGGGATGCTCCAGCCCGGCCTGGTGGACGGCGGCGCCGGTGGCCTCCAGCCGGGTGACCGCGGCGGCCAGGCTGGCCAGCCCGTCGGGTGCGGGCGCGGTCACCGCACGGCCATCGGCCCGGGCGTCCGGGCCCAGCGCCGCCTCGACCGCGGCCAGCTGCGCAGGCCGCGCCTCGGCGAGTGTCACCCGGAGCCGGGCTTGCCCGGCGCCCGCGGTGAGCTGAGCCGGGGTGCCTGACGCCGCGACCACGCCCCCGCTGATGACCACGATCGCGTTGGCCAGCTGGTCGGCCTCGTCCAGGTGCTGCGTGGTGAGCAGGACGGCGGTGCCCTGCGACACCAGCTCCCGGATGAACTGCCACATCGCGGCCCGGCTGACCGGGTCCAGCCCGGACGTCGGCTCGTCCAGGAACAGGACCGGCGGGTCCGCCACCAGGCTGGCCGCCAGGTCCAGCCGGCGCCGCATGCCGCCGGAGTAGGTCTTGACCATCCGGCCGGCCGCGTCGGTCAGCCCGAACTGCTCCAGCAGTTCCCCGGCCCGCCGCCCGGACCGGGCGGGGCCCAGGTGGTACAGGCGCCCGATGAGGTCCAGGTTCTGCTGGCCGGTGAGCAGCTCATCCATGGTCGCGCTCTGCCCGGCCACCCCGATCCGGGCCCGGACCCGCGCGGGGTCCGCGGCCACGTCGAAGCCGGCCACCTCGGCGTGGCCGGCGTCCGGCCGGAGCAGCGTGGTGAGGATGCGGACGGTCGTGGTCTTGCCCGCGCCGTTGCGGCCGAGGAGGGCGCACACGCTGCCCGGTGGCACCCGCAGGCTCACGTCGCGCAGCGCCTGGGTCCGGCCGAAGGACTTGGCCAGCCCGTCGGCGCGGATCGCGTACTCGGTCATGAACACTCCTTGCGTACGTTGTACTCAGTGCGTACGCGGTACGCTAGGTCTACACTGTACGCATGTCAAGCGCCGACGATGGGGCACGCGGCCGGGCCGGAGGGCCGGGGAAGCCGCCCGCGGCCGATCCCGAGTCGTTCTGGAGCGGATATGACCTGCTCTGGGGCGGGGAAGGGGACACCGGCAACCAGGGCACCCGGCGCAGCCCGCTGGACCGTTCCCGGATCGTCCGGGCCGCGCTCCGTATTGCGGACGCCGAAGGCCTCGCCGCCGTCACGATGCGGCGGGTGGCCAGCGAGCTGAGGACTGGCGCGATGTCCCTGTACCGGCATGTGCCGGGTAAGGAGGCGCTGGTCAGCCTCATGATCGACGAGGCCCTCGGGGAAGACGCGCCACCCGGCAAGCCCTCCGGTGACTGGCGCGGCGACCTGCGCACGCTGGCCAGTCGCATGTGGGACTTCATCCAGGTGCACCCCTGGTACCCGGAAGCCGTGATGGAGCGGCCGCCCATCACGCCGCGCGGCGTGGCCGCGTTCGAGTTCGCGCTGAGCATCCTGGATGACACCGGGCTGCCCCTGAGCGAGCGGGCCGTGATCGTGGTCACGGTGACCAGCACGGTGCTCGCCGCGGCCCAGAACGCGGCGGCCGAGGCCCGGGCCCGGTCGCGATTCCAGGTCACGGACGAGGAGGTCGTCTCCTCGGTCGGCGCCCTGCTCGGCGCGGTCATGGAGAGCGGGCAGTACCCGCGGTTCCGCGGTGTGATCACCAGCGCCGACCGGCTCAATCCCAAGGAGGAGATGCAGGTGTCGGTCGAGCTGATCCTCGATGGTGCGGCGGCCCGCATCGCGGCAGCTACCTGACCGCCGCTCCTTCCGCGCGGACATGGCCGTGTTCGACTACCGGTTCCCGGTTCCGGACTGACACTTGCATCACCACCGGCTAAGCCAGGGGCACCGAGGCGATGCGCTGAGCCGCGTCTCACGCCAGCTGGCAACTTGCTGTCGTTGACCTGGTCCACCAAACAGCTGACGGATTTGCCGTGAGGCAGGCATTGTCGCCTCAGCACCGACGGCATGCCTGCTCACGGGCCACGTCCCGGAAGCGGTACGGAATCGGCCGTGTTCGCTACTCTGTGGTTGTGAGCTACCAGCCGATTAGCCTTGCTGAGCTTGCTGGCTTCATCGCGGCCGAGCCGGATTTCGACACGCGATGGCGGCTGGTCGTCGAGTTCCTGAAGGAGTACCACCGGGAGCCGGCAGGGGCGCGTCAACGCCTGCTCGCAGATGCGCCGGAACCGACCGGCGATGAGCGCTGGGACGTGCTCTTCGCGGGGCTTGCCGAGCACCTCGCCATGCGGGATGGCAAGGACGCGCCGGGGTGGTCGGCATCCCGCGGGCTGCGGCGCTTCTGGTTCCCGTTCGACACGCCAGGCGCGCGCGCGCAGGCGCTCGTGCACGCTCCGGCCGCGTTCCGCAGGCGGGGCGTGTTCGTCGCCGACTACGAGATCGACGCCGCGTGAGCGATCCCTCGCCACTGCTCGACCGCGCGAGCATTGAGGAGGCCTTCCGCCGTCTCGGCGACCGGCTTGCCAGGCGCGGCGTGGTGGCAGACCTCTACGTGTTCGGCGGTGCTGCGATGGCCCTTGCCTACGCTCGCGCAGGGCCACTCGTGACGTCGATGCGCTCTTCAAGCCGCACGGCATCGTTCTTGAGGAAGCACTGGCGGTGGCTGCTGAGCTCGACCTGCCCCGTTGGTGGCTGAACGAGCAGGCCAGTTCCTATGTCGCGCCTGGCGGGGACTCGGCGGCCTCCCGGGTATTCGACCACCCGGGCCTTCGCGTCTTCGCCGCCTCTCCCGAGCATCTCCTGGCTATGAAAGCGCTCGCAGCCCGGCCTCGTGATGCGGAAGACATCCGGCGACTCACGCAGGTGCTCGGCCTGCACACTGCCGGTGACGTCCTCGCCTCGGTGCGCGAGATCTTCCCTGAAGAGGAGCCGCCCGCGCGGCTCGGGCTCCTCCTAAGTGACATCTTCGCCGATCAAGAAGGATGAGCGGGCAGGCCTGCGGCAGCCTCCAGGCAAATCCATGCCAATGGGCTGCCGACTAATGAGCTGGGCAGTACCCGCGGTTCCGGGGTGTGACCACCAGCGCCGACCGACTCAATCCCAAGGAGGAAATGCAGGTGTCGGTCGAGCTGATCCTCGATGGTGCTGCGGCCCCATCGCGGTGCCTGCTGCGGCCGCCGTCACGGCCAGGCTGGCCAGGAGCTGGCGTCGCCGCACTGGGTCCTCACCGTCCTCCTGGCCGGGGTTAGTGGCCACGGTAGAGCAGGCAGCAGTGTGCTGGCCTGCTGACCGGGGTCGCTGCCCCGGCGGGTGGCGGTGGGCCGCAGGAACCCGGGTCTTATGCCCGGCCCGCCGCTGGATTTGGGGCACAGCATCCGCGGAGCCGACTCGGCGCAGGTTGGCGGATCCGCTGCGGTCAGGTGCCTTCTCGAACGAGCGTGCCGAGCATCACGTACATCGGTTCGGGATCGCCGCGCATGATTGCGGCGGAGACCTCAACATTGCGGAGAGGATCAAGGTGCTGCCAGGCGAGCGTGAACCCGGCACCTCGGGCTACCTGCCCGAGGAAGGCCCGCTGCGCCCGCCCGTTGCCTTCGCGGAACGGATGCAGAGCGTTGATCTCGCCCATGTAATAAGCCACCCTTCCGACGAACGCGTCGCGGCGCAGGCCGCGCAGGCAGTCCTCGTCGCGCAACTGGCGGAAGATTACGGCCGCAGACGAATCTATGTACTGCGGCAGGCAAAACATGGCGGCCTTGGCGATGGCCACCGTCCGGATCTGTCCAGCCCACTCGTAGATGTCATCAAAGATCCGTTTATGGATCTCCTGCAGGTGAGGCAGATCAAAGCTGGCGGAAACGGGTGACTCGTCCAGCAGGATCAAGGCCGTGTGGGTAATCTCCCGCTCCGCGGCCTCGAGTCCGGCGGCTGTGGCCAGTCCGAGCTTGTTGTACAGGACTCCGGTAACCGGATCACTGTAAGGATCCTCCGGCACTACGCCTGCCGGTAGCGCGCGACCGTCCTGCGGTACAACTCGGCCGCGCTGATCTCCCCGTCCACGTACGCCGCGACTTCCCGGTCATGGTCCGGACTGAACGGCCCCGGCAGTTCCGCCTGCACGGACTGCGCCGAAGCCAGGGCGGAGTTCAGTCGTGCGCGCTGCCGCGACAATGCCTCGTACCGTTCGTAGGCCTCGTATGGGAGGAGGATGGCCTCGGGCTTGCGATGTGACCCGAACGCGACCGGCTCCGCTGCCGCGCCCTCCCGCCGGAACCGCGCGAGGATCCCTGAGAGCCGCTGCCGTACCTCCGATAGCGGGTGCACATGAATCACCACCGGATCGGTCATGGGGATAGTGTACCAGAATTTGTACAAAAACTTGCTAGACACAGCACGCCGAGGCCGCGGCTGCCGATGCCGGATCCAGCGGGACCTGGTGGTAATCGCTTGCCCGACGGCCCATGCCGGAGAGCGTCATGAACAGGAGCGATGATAGGCGTGGTGGGCCGGAGGCGGGCTGTTGCCGACGCCCTGCTGGGACATGGCGAGCCCTTCCTGCCTGAGCCGGGCGAGCGCCAGGCGGACGGTCACCAGGCTCGCCTTGTAGGTCTGCACGAACTCCGGCAGGCCGAGCAGCCTGGCGGATACTGGCCCGACTCGATTCCCGCGCGGATCGAGTCGGCGATCCGCAATCGCAGTGACCTGCCGTTCGAGGCTGCCAGCCGTCCAGGTCCACACCACCACAAACTGCAGGCCGGCCGCTGCCAGGCGGGTCGCGGCGCGCACCGTCGCGAGGGCCGGGTGGATGTGCCCGACGCTCCCGCCGCCGGTTACCATCAGTGGCGACGCGGTCGCGGTCGGCGTCAGACGCCCGGACGGCCGGTGCGTCCGGGCGATTCTCGGGCCCCACGGCCTCCGGCGGGTTCCCATCCGATGAGCTTACGGTGCAAACGGGGGTGTGAAACCTGACTGTCGGCCGCCCGACGACGACGAGGCGCAGTTCCTGCGATGGATCCGACGCAGGTCGTCACATCCGAGCGCCTGTCGTAGGATTGGCTCTTTTCAGTGACGGCACAGTCGGTGACGTTGACTTCTCAGCTGAGCAATGGGCACGGTCTCGAGCCGCTCAGCGACTGAGTATTTCGCGCAGGTTGCCGTGACACGAGGCTGGCACTGTTGCGTGCCAACGGCATCGACTGAAGGGGAATGGTCAGTCGCCGAGGTAGTCCGGCGGGCAGGTTGTGGCCTGGTACCTGGCCGGGCGGCAGGATCTGCCTTGTCGCCGGGGTAGGGCACCTTCCAGTGGTGGGCGCTGTACCAGTCGAAGCCGGTTGAGCTGGGCCGGGTTGGCCCAGTCCGGGACGGCGCCCGGGCCGATGAACCGGCTGGTTCCGGCCCCACGCCACCCACTGCTCGTAGATCGCCCGTTCGGCGGCGCGGGATGCCGAGCTGGGCGGGCGTGGCCGGGACGTACGTGGTCATGCCGCTTGGCCGACGTGGCTCGCCGTCAGGCCCTGGGTCAGCGGGATCTGGTTGGGGCGGACGTTGTAGGGGGTGAAGTCGGGCGTGTTGGTGAAGGCGTCGAACATCGGGTAGGCGGCCCGGTCTTCCTGGTTCATCGGGGCGATGCCGAGGATCTGCTCGATGGTCTTCACCACGTTGAGCTGGGTGTAGTACGATGCTGTCGGTGATGCCCCGCCGGGCGTACGGGCTGGCGATCAGCAGCGGCCCGCGGTGGCCGTCGACGTGGTCGACGCCGTTCTGGCGTGTCGTCCTCGACCACGAACACCGCCGAGCTCTTCCAGAACCTGGAGTGCGAGATGGTGTCGATGATCCGGCCGGTGGCCAGGTCATTGTCAGCGACCTCGGCGACCGGGTCGGGGAGCACCGCGTGCCGACGCCAGGCCGGTGTGGTCGTCGGGCAGGTAGATCAGATCGAGGTTGGGCAGCTTGCCGGTCTTCTCGCTCTGGGCGAACGACTGCTCCCAGATGTCGGCCCGGTACTGGTCCGGGATGCCGAGGTTGAACGCCGGGTAGGCGTGATCGTCGACGGCGTTGAGCGAGGGGACGTCGGAATAGCTCGTAGGTTTGCCGACTCTGGCACCGGCAGCGGCCCCTTGGCCTTCCCCTCGAGGATCTGCGAGTCACTGGTAGTACTGCCGACCAGCGTCGGAGCCGGGCCGGGCTGCTTCAGGTAGAGGTTGTACTCGCCGTATATCTTGACCGTCTGGCCGGCGGCCTCGGCGGCGTTCCAGAGGAACCCGTCCCGCTGGTAGGCGAGCGCGTCGCCGCCCTGGGCCGGGTAGCTGCGGTAGAAAGCGCCGAATTCTTTCTCCAGGTAGTCGTTGGCGTCGGCCTGGACCAGCCAGTTGTGGCCGTCGGTCGAGAGCGTGGCCGGGTCGTAGAAGTTGTCGAACAGCCCGAAGGTGGTGGCCAGGGCGTGCGCGTTGGGCGTGATCGTGGCGCCGAACTGGGCCAGCCGGGGTCGCTGTTGCCCTTCCCGATGTCGCCGAGGATCCTGGTCGTAGGTGCGGTTCTCCCGGATGATCAGGAAGACGTGCTTGATCTTGGACGGGCAGCCGAGGCGCTGCGGGACGGCCCGGGGTGCGGCGGCGCAGTTGCGCAGGGGCTTGCTGGCCAGCAGGTGATCCCAGCCGTTGTCGCACGAACACCTGGTGGGTGTAAGCGCCCAGCGCGGCCATGCCCGGCATGGCGAACTGGGTGACCGAGCCGGTGTCGTCGTAGGTGCAGCGGCCGGTGACCGACTCGGCCCCCGGCGCCGTGCCCGGCCCCTCGGCGACTGCGACTCGCGCAGGCCCGCGGGCGCCGATGCCCTTGTCGTTGGTGACGACGACCTTGCCGATGGCCGGGTCGTAGGCGGCACCGACCGGGTAGAAGTCGGTCGGCAGCAGGCCCTCGTACCTGCACCGGGCTCCGCGGGCCGCTGTAGCCGTAGACGGCCAGGGCGTTGTCACGGCCGATGCTGACCAGGATGTGGCCGGGGTCGGGCATCGTGATCGCGTTGGGATAGCTGCCGACGGTCGACCCGGGCAGCGGGTTGACGTTCACGGTCTGCACGACCCTGGCCGTCCTGGTGTCGATCAGCGAGAACGTGTCGTCGTTGGAGTTGGCCACCATCAGCGTGCCGTCGGGGGCCAGGTACTCGGCGGTCGGCTCCAGGCCGACGCGGATCTGCCTGACCTCCCGGCCGGTGGCCAGGTTGATCTCGGACACCGTGCCGGTGGTGGCCGCGCCGGTGACCTTGCTGGCCACGATCGCGGTCCCGTCGGAGTGGTTGGTGAAGTCGCCGGGCCGGGCCGGGCGGCCGCCCTCGTTGGACACGAAGGCGTCCTGGCCGTGGTTGGCCAGCACGACCTGGCGGGGGGCGTTGCCGACCGGGATGGTCCGGATCAGCTGGTTGGTCGCCGTGTCGATGACACCGAGTTCGTTGACGCCGTTGAGCGCCACGTAGAGCCGTGTGCCGTGCGGGCTCAGGGCCATGCCCGACGGCAGGTCGGCACGGTGGTGGTCGCGTGGAGAGCGGTGGTGCTCTGCTCGAGCGGGATGGTGACCGGGCCGAGGACCCTGCCGTCCGGGGCGACGCGGAAGCGGACCAGGTCGGAGGTCTGCGGGAACCACAGCGTCCGGCCGTCGGCCGACCACAGCGGGCCGTCGGCGGCGACCGTGCCGTCACCGATGACCTTGTCCGTGCCGACGCCGGTGCCGACCTGCTGGATGATCTTGCCGGTCTTCAGGTTGATGATGGTCAGGGATCCCGTCCCGAGCGTCTGGAAGCCGGCGCTGGTAGTGCGGGTTCCAGGTCAGGGCGGCCAGGAACGTCCCGTTCGGGCTGATGGACGACGACAGCAGGCGCCCATGGCGATCCAGGATCCGGGTGCCGATCGGCTTGACCCACTGATTGGTCGGCAGCAGGATCCCCTGCGCGTAGGTCTGGCCGACCTGCTCCATGCCGAACCCGCCACCGGGCGCCCCGGCCGCCGCGGCGGCGGCGGCGAGCGGGCCGATCACGGCGGCGCAGATCCCGGCACCGGCGAGCTACCCGGAGGGCTCGGCGGTGCTCGTGGCGCCACCGCGCGGATGCCAGATGTCGCATGTCGGACGTTCCTCTTCCTTGGCCTGCGGTCAGATAGCTTCCGGGACGGTTCTCAGGTGGTGTCGAAGCAGCCGTCGATCAGCGCGAGCGGGTTGATGACCTGCTGGTAGTGCGGTCCGGTGATGGTGGGTGAGCCGTTGACGGATGCCGGGCCGTCGCCGTCGGCGGCGTAGCATCCGTCGGTCTGGACGTCGACGTTGTACTCTGGCGATCACCGGGTAGCCGGGCCCGGCGACGAGATAGGTGATCTGGCACAGCCAGACGCCGGAGCCATCCTGGGTGATGGTGGTGGTACCGCCTTTCTGGCAGGCTGGCGCGGCTGTCGAGGCTGCGCGGCGAGGGACGCGGGTTGCCCTGCTCGGCCTGCTGGAGGACGTAGAGATTGGCGAATGTCGCGGCGATCGAGGCCTGCAGCCGCCCGGCGGTCAGGTTCGCCGACTCCGCAGCCGGAGAGCGAGGGCCAGGGCGAGCACGGCGGCACGGCCGGCGGCCGGCACGGCCCGGCAGCCGGCGGTTCATGCTGCGCCTGCGATGGTGCGGCGCGCGGAACACCAGCCACGACGCGGCGGCGCAGACGGCGAACCACCCCGCGCAGGTCACCAGCCCGTCGCGGAACGGCCCGTAGAACGCCGGCTGCGCCCAGAACCCGTGCCAGGCAAGGAACGGCGTGCTGAGCAGAGCCATGCTGCCCCCAGGCGGGCAGGCTGATCAGCGTCACGATCTGCAGCGCCGAGCGCGATCAGCACGGGACCGCCGATGCCCGCGACGGGGGTGCGGGTGGCGACCGACAGCCAGCACGGCCAGCGCAGTGAAGCCGAGCACCGGGGGAAGCTCGGACACCCAGCTGGCGAGGACCAGCTCGGTGGCGTGGCCGGCCGGCACGAGCTGGCCGCCGAGCCCGACGACCGGCTGGCGTGCCGGCCAGCAGGCCGGCGGCGAGATCAGCGGCGGTCAGCAGCACCATCGCGGCGACCGCGAAGGTCACCGCGGCCAGGAACTTGCCGGCGAACAGCTGGCCGCGGGTGCGCGACCGGGTCAAGATGGTCTTCCAGGTGCCGAAGTGGTCCTCGGCGGAGAAGATGTCACCGGCCACGACGGCGGTGAGCACCGGCAGCAGCCACTGCCCGCCGAAACCGAGAATGACCATCGGGATGGCGAAGCCGGAGACGTGCACCCACTGGCCGAACGGCGTGTCGCCGGGGGTCGCGCTCTGCAGGTTCAGGCCCGCGACCGCGAGGAACGGGACGACCACGGCACAAGACAACGATCGCCCGGACCCGCAGCAGGCTGGCCGAGCTTGGCCAGCTCCAGCCGCCACACGGCAAGCACGCCGGAACGGTTCCCGGCCCCGGCGGCGGGCCCCGCGAACGCCGGCCACTGGCCGTCGGCCAGGTTCACCGCACCTCCCGGCCGGCAGGCTCATGCCCGCGGCGCTGCGGTTCCCCGGTGAGCTGGAAGAACAGCGACTCCAGCGACGTGACGTCGAGTTCCAGCCCGCGGACCGCGACCCCGGCGCACCCCAGATCCACGACGTAAGCGTCCAGGCGGTCCTGGGCCGCGTGCACCGCCAGCCCGCCGCCGTCGCGGCGGCCGGCCTTGACGCCGGCCGCGCGGACGGCCCGCCCGAGTGCGTTGTCGTCGTCGCTGGTGCAAAGCTGCCACACCGGGTCCGGCGCGCCTGCCTGCATCAGCTCCAGGCCCCCCGCGAACACCACCCGCCCGTGGCACAGCACGGTCACGGTGTCGCAGATCTCCTCGACCTGGCCCATGTCGTGACTGCTCAGGACCACGGTCACGCCGTCGCGCGCCAGCCGGCGCAGCGCCGCCCGCAGGTCCCGGATCCCGGCCGGGTCCATGCCGTTAGCCGGCTCGTCCAGGATCAGCAGCCGGGGGCGCCGGATCATTGCGGCGGCCAGGCCCAGGCGCTGCCGCATGCCCAGCGAGTAGCCGCGCACCTTCTGGCGGCCGGCGTCCGCCAGGCCGACGTGCTCGAGCGCCGCGCCGATAAGGGCCGCCGCGTCCCCGCCGTCCAGGCCGGCCAGGATCGCGAGGTTCCGCCGGCCGCTGAGATACGGGTAGAACCGGGGCGTCTCAACAAACCCGCCCACGCCGTCCAGCCACCGCGGTCCGGCCTCCGCCCGGGTGCGCCCGAACAGCCGCAGTGTCCCCTCGTCCGGCAGCACCAGGCCGAACAGGGCCGACAGCAGCGTGGTCTTCCCCGCACCGTTCGGGCCGAGCAGCCCGTGCACCACGCCCGGGCTGACCGTGAAATCCACCTGGTCGAGCGCCGTGCTCTCACCGAACCACTTCGTCAGCCCGCGGGCTTCCACAGCAAATCCGGCTTCGGTCATCGCAATCACCGTTAGAGTCGTTATCGGTCATAGCGCAAGCAGAATGAGAGCCCATCAGGATAAAGGCCCTTGATTTAACGGCAGGGCGGCAAGGCTGAACGATATCTATAACCAGTAGGTCGGGCGCCGCCGTTGGATGAATGCTGGTGACAATGCTGATGGAATTCACGCGGATATCGACGGGGCGAATCCCGGATTACTATCCTTGCCATGCATAGTGATTAATACACGCCGACATGCATCCGTTCCCTCAATCCTTCTCGGCCGCGAAATACCACTGTGCAGCGATATTCCGCCCGTCCGACGCCCGCGCATCAGCCCTCCCCCGGCATCCTCAACGGCCCGCACCCGAACCTGGGCGCATGCCGGGCCGAACCACCCCCGGCAGCATCGGCTGCTTACCTGGGCGCACGGTCGGAAAATTAAGGTTTCCGGCATGACGATGAAGACGAGAACGATTAGCGGAAAGGGGCGGCCCCAGCTGAAATCAGCGCGAGCCGTAGCCTCAGCCAGCCACATCAAGATCACGAAAGATCGAGGCTGAACGGGCACGGGCACGGGCACAGCCTTGCTGGCCATCTTCGATTCACGGTTATGCAGCCGGCGCGCACCGCGCGGGCTGCGGGCAGAGCCTGGAGCGAGGGTTCGGATATGTACCAAGAAGATGTCACCGGGAGCTACGCGTACATGGATAAAACATTCATGCACGGCGGTTGCTGCGCCGCGCTAGCCTGCCGCCCAGCGGCCGCTGGGTCCGCGCTCCCGGCGTCCGCGCCGGCGCCCATAGTCCACGCCTGCGGCCCGAGCCCCGACGTCCGTGGCGCCGCCGCAGCAGGCTCCAGGCTGCCAGGGTTGTCAACCCGTCCCGGCCCGCCGGCTGATCAAGCTCTCACTCAGGGGCAGGAACGGTGATAGGCGCGGTAGGCCGGGGGCGGGCTGCCGATCAGCAGGGTGCCGTCCTGGGTCCGCAAGTACAGGGTGATGTCCCACAGCGTGCAGGTCGTGACGCCCGCGTCCGGGGCCGTCCGCTGCTCGCTGGTGAAAATCACGGTGACCGCGACGCCATAGGCGGTCGGTGAGATCCCGGCGATGCTGGCGCCGCTGTCGGTCGTCGTCCCGTACCCCCGGGCGAAACCCGCCGCGGTCAGATCCGCCCGCCGGGCTGGGGCCAGCAGCCCTTCGTAGCGCTCGTAGTCGTGGGTGTTGATGGCCGTGAAGTAGCTGACCAGGAAACCGTCAACCTGCGCGGCATCCGGTGCCTGGCTCATCCCGGGCGCCATCGCCACCACGATGGGGCCATTGCCGGGGGACGGGGCCGGCGGAGGGGATGGGGTGGCGCGGGCAGCGGGGCTGGCCGGGCGCGCCGCCGTGGACTGGCGGCCCGCCAGGCGTGACCCGGGGGCGGCCTGGTGCTGGCCGGACACCGCCCAGGCGGTGATCACACCGCCCAGCAGCGCGACCGTGCCCAGCACGGCGCAGGCGGTCCAGGCCTGGCGACGCGGCGCCCGCTGGCGCGGGCTGGGCTGTGAGGGAAGCAGCCGGGTCGCCGTGTCCTTCTCCGCGGCGGCCTCGGGCTCCGGGGTCGGCCAGGCGGAGAACCGGCCAGTCACCGGCCCGCCGCCGGCGAACCGGTCCCCGAGTACTCCGGGCCCGGGGTCATCCTCATACGCCGCTGGCCGGTACGACTCCGACTCGTATAGCTCCGGCCCGTATGAGCCCGGCCCGTACGGCCCTGGCCTGTACGGCTCTGCTCCGTACGGCTCCGATCCGTATCCGGACTCCGCCGGATACCGGGGCTCCGCGGGATACCGGGGCTCCGCGGGATACCGGGGCTCCGCGGGATACCGGGGCTCCGCGGGATACGAGGGCTCCGCGAGGTAGGGAGCCGGGAGGTAGGGAGCGGGGAGGTAGTCAGGCTCCGCGCGGTATCCGGAGTCTGCGACATAGGGAGCAGGAAGGTACCCGTGCTCCGCGGGATACCCGGGCTCCGACCGATACCCGTGCTCCGCGGGATACCCGGGGGTTCCCCGGGATACCCCGGCGCCCCGTAACCCGTTCCCGGCTCTGGCTCCGGCAGCGGCCCGCCGCAGCGGGGGCAGCGGCGCAGCGTCGAGGCCACCACATCCCCGCACGCCGGGCAGATTCTCATCACGGTCCCCTTGCTTCTAGTTTGGGATCGTAATCAGGGCGCGAGACTTTCTGCAGGATTATCCTGACCTTGACCGGGACCATTTATCCGTCTTGGCCCGCACTGCCCGGTAAAGCGCCCGCATTCTGCTTTCCTAACGAAGTAGAATAGGAGAAAACGAGCTATTCGCGTAATTCACTTAGCAGTCTTAGAGTATTTAACGGGATACTGCGAGACGTCTGCCGGACCTGGGCCGGCCAGGCCCGGCACAGTCAGGCCGGGCACAGCCAGGCCCGGCACAGCCAGGCCCGGCACAGTCGCGCCGGCCCAGCCCGCCTGCCCGTGCCCAGTGCGCCAGCCCGTCAGCGCCTCCGCTCATCAGGCCAGGCCGTGATGGCCGCCCGGGCCCGGGGCTGGCAGGATCGAGGCGTGCCGGGAAGACCTGCTGCTTTCGATGAACTGGACGAGCGGATCGTGGCCGTCCTGGTCGAGGACGCCCGCGCCAGTTACGCCGATATCGGGGCCACCGTGGGATTGTCCGCGTCCGCGGTCAAGCGGCGGGTCAACCGGATGCGGGCGTCCGGGGCGATCACGGGCTTCACCGTGACCGTCAACCCGTCGGCCCTGGGCTGGACCACCGAGGCGTATGTGGAACTGTTCTGCCGCGGCCGGACCTCCCCCAGCGCCATCGGCGCCGCGCTCAGCAAATATCCCGAGGTGACCGGGGCGTGCACGATCACCGGGGAGGCGGACGCGCTGCTGCACATCCGCGCGGCGGACGTGCAGCACTTTGAGCAGGTCGTGGAGCGGATCGTCGCCGAGCCATTCGTGGACCGGACCCGCAGCGTGATCGTGCTGTCCCGGCTGGTGAGCCGGGCGGACATCCTGCCGCCCACTAGTGCCGGCGGCTAGCAAGGGCACACCGCGAAATTCCGCAATCCCCGCTAAAACCGCTCACGGCCAGGTCAGGGCCGATACAGTCGGGGCATGCCGAACCCCGAGCATGACCCCTCGGCCAGCACCGCCCAGTTCCGCGCGTTCGCGAACGGGCGTTCCGGCTCCGACACTGCGCCGTGGTCGATGCGTGCCCCGCGCAACCGCGTGGCCATCCTTGCGGGCGTGGTCGTCGCCGTGGCCGTGGTCCTGTTCATCATCGCCCTCCTGGTCATCAGCTAGCCTCCGCCGTCTGGGTTCCGGGACTTCTTCAGGCAGTTCCGGTGTCAGAGCCCGTGACTGCCCGTCTTAGCAGGCAGGATGAGCAGTCATGACGGTTCGTGACGCCTCGCCGGGCCCGCCCGCCGCAGAAGACCGGGAAGACAAGCACCGGCTCACTGCGCTCGAAGGGCTGGCGGCGCTCTCGCTCGACGCCCTGTCCTCGGTGGCGTACGGCCCCGAGGCGATCGTCATCGTCCTGGCCGCGGCCGGGACCGTGGGCCTGGCTTACACCCTCCCGGTCACGATCGCGATCGTCGTGCTGCTCGCGGTGCTGGTCATCTCCTACCGGCAGGTGATCGAGGCCTTCCCCGGCGGCGGCGGCGCGTACGCGGTGGCCAAACGGCACCTGGGCCAGAAGGCCAGCCTGCTGGCCGGTGCCTCGCTGACCGTCGACTACGTGCTGAACGCCGCGGTCGGGGTGTCCGCCGGGGTCGAGGCCTTCACCTCCGCCTTCCCCCATCTGTACGGCGCCCGCGTCTGGCTCTGCCTCGGGGTGCTCGCGGTGATCACGGCGGCCAACATGTGGGGCGTGGCCGAGTCCGCCCGGCTGTTCATCGTGCCGACGCTGGTGTTCATCTTCGCCATCGGGGTCGTCATCGTCGGTGGCCTGCTCCGCTCCCAGCCCGTGGTGGCGCCCTCCGGTCACCTGCCGGCGGTGGCCGAGTCGGTCGGTGTCCTGCTCCTGCTCAAGGCATTCGCATCCGGCTGCTCGGCCCTGACCGGGGTGGAAGCGATCGCGAACGCGGTCCCCGAGTTCAGGCGGCCGCGCGCCCGCCGGGCCCAGCACACCGAGGTGATGCTGGGGGTCATCCTGGGCATCATGCTGATCGGCATTGCCGTGCTGATCCGCAAGTTCCACGTCGCCCCCTCGCCGACGCAGACGACCCTGGCCCAGCTGGCCGCCGCCGCCGTGGGGCGCGGCGTCGCCTTCTACGCCATCCAGCTGATCACGACGGTCCTGCTGGCCCTGGCCGCGAACACGTCATTCGGCGGCCTGCCCGTCCTGGCCAGCCTGCTGGCCCGGGACAACTTCCTGCCGCACCTGTTCGCGCTGAAAGGGGAGCGGCAGGTATTCCGGTACGGGGTCGGGGTGCTCGCGGCCGCGGCCGCGGTGCTGCTGGTCGTGGCCAAGGGCAGTACCCAGGCGCTGATCCCGGTGTTCGCCATCGGGGTGTTCGTCGGGTTCACCCTGTCGCAGGCCGGCATGGTGAAGCACTGGCGCGAGCAGCACGGGCCGGGCTGGGCCAGGCGCGCGTTCATCAACGGGCTCGGCGCGGTGCTCACCACGGCTGCCCTGGCGATCGAGCTGATCAGCAAGTTCACCGAGGGCGCGTGGCTGGTCGTCATCATCATCCCGGCGCTGGTGCTGGTGTTCACCCGGATCCACCGGGCGTACGAGGAGATCGGCGGCCTGCTGGAGCTGGGGGTGACGCCGCCCCCGCCGGAGCGGACGCCGGCGCTGGCCGTGGTACCGGTCCGGGGGCTGTCCCGGCTGACCCGCGAGGCGGTCTCCGCGGCGCTGTCCCTGGCCGACGAGGTCGTCGCGGTGACGATCTGCTCCACAGACACCGAGGATGAGGAGGCCGACGCCAGCTTCCGCGCGCAGTGGGAGGCGTGGGACCCGGATGTGCCGCTGATCACCCTGCACACCATGCACCGCGCGCTGGGCCCGCCGATCGTCGACTACCTGCGCGCCCGGGAACAGGAAGATCCGCACCGCCGGGTCGTGGTGGTGATCCCCGAAGTCCAGCCGGAGCACTGGTGGCGCTGGTTCCTGCATAACCAGCGCGGCTTCGTGCTGAACCGGGCCGTCGTGACCGGCACCGATAACGTGGTGGTGTGCCGCCTCCGGTTCCGGCTGAGGCATCTCGCGCCGGATGAGGAACCAGGCGACGTCCCCGCCGCCCCCTAGATCACCCGGGGGCCCGGCGAGGCGGATCGGCCGGACCTGGTGGCAGGGGCCGCCGGAAGCCCCTGCCACCAGGATGTTGTGCCCGGGCGTTAGGCGGTGACGGCCTGCTTGGTGTCGCTGCTGGTGACCTGGATGCTGCGGGGCTTGGCTGCCTCGTGGACCGGGATGGTCAGGGTCAGCACGCCGGCGGCGTAGTCGGCGGCGATCTTGTCAGCGTCGAGGGTCTCGCCGAGGAAGACCTGGCGGGTGAAGGTGCCGTAGGGCCGCTCGGCGATGAGCATCTCGGCCCCGTCGGCCTTCACCGGGGCCCGTTCGGCGTGGACGGTCAGCACGTTCTGCTCGACGGTCAGGTCGATGGACTCAGGATTGATGCCGGGCAGGTCGAAGTGGATGTAGAAGCTGTCGCCCTGCCGGTACGCGTCCATCGGCATCGCGGCGGGCCGGGCGGTGGTACCGAATACCTGCTGGGTGAGCCGGTCCAGGTCGCGGAACGGGTCGGTTCGCATGAGCATGAGGGTCCCTCCTTCGCCGGTGCCGGATGTCATGTCACGCTCACGCCATCTAGATAGCATGCCAGAGGATTATCTGACAAGACTCGACTGAGGTTTTCGTCAGGGGCATAGTGGAGGCAAGGTCTCGCTGTTCGCGTCAGCGAAGGGATGGTGACGGTCATGGCCGCTGCCGGTCCCGACGGTCCGGGCCCGGATCTGTACCAGGTGCTGGGGGTGCCCCGCGGGGCTTCCCGGGACGAGATCGCTCGTGCGTGGCGGCGCCGCGCGCGGGCCGAGCATCCCGATTCCCGGCCCGGCGATGCCGCCGCGGCGGGCCGGTTCCGTGCCCTGGCCCGGGCCTGGCGGGTGCTCAGCGACCCGGGCCGCCGTGCCGCCTATGACCGGGCGCTCGGCCACGATCAGCCCGCACCCGCCGCGGGGGCCCCGGCCGCCCGGGCGCCGCGCCCGGCCGGGGGGTCACCCCCGATTCGGATGCCGGGGCCGCCGCTTCGAGCCGGGCCCGTCCGGGTGGAAGGCTTTGCCGGCCCGCAGCCTGCGTGCGGGCGGGATGCGGAGGAGATCAGGCGGGCCATCGTGGCCGCACTGGCTCTGGACTATCTCGCCCGGGACTGGGACCAGCTGTGGTGAGCCCGGGGTGGGCGGACCTGGACCGGGGCCTGTTCAGCATCTCGGTGGCTGCTGAGCTGGCCGGGCTGCACCCGCAGACGCTGCGGATCTACGAGCGGGAAGGGTTGCTGGACCCGGCCCGCAGCGCGGGCGGCACCCGCCGGTACTCCCGCCGGGACATCGGCCGGCTCCAGGAAATCTGCGCGCTGACCGCCGATGGCCTGAACCTGGCCGGGATCCGCCGGGTCCTGCAACTGCAGGAGGAGACCCGGCAGCTGCAGGCCGAGCTGGGCCGCCTGCGGGGACTGGCCGGCGACCGCGCGGCCCCTGCGCCGCGGGCTGGGACATCGCGGGCCCGGCCGTCCGCCGGCCGCGCGATGGGGTCCCGGCACCGCCCGGATTAGCTTCCGTCCTGCCGGTCCTGGCTGGCGGCCCGTTCGTGCAGGCGGGCGGTCAGGCCACGCCCGGCGGCCGGGTCATCTTCCAGGGCCATCTGGGGCGCCCTCGCCGGCGCCGGGCGCCGCGGCACCGGGCGCCGGCAGCAGCAGGCTCCATGGGAAGATCGTCGCGGGCGGCACCACGCCGCCCGCCTGACCCGGAGGACACGTGGCCATCCGCGACCAGACCATCGGTGAGTTCCTGGACCAGCTCGCTGAGCGCGTCCCCGCCCCGGGCGGCGGCGCCGCCGCGGCGCTGCTCGCCGCCCAGGGCGCGGCGCTGCTCGGCATGGTGGCCCGGTACACCACCGGCGAGAAGTACGCCGAGCATCAGGTGACGATCAGCCGGATCATCTCCGAGGTCGATGAGCTGCGGAACATCGCGCTGCGGCTGGCCGACGCGGACGCGGAAGCGTTCCTGGCGGTAACCGACGCCTACCGGCTGCCCCGGTCCACAGGCGAGGAGCGGGCCGCCCGGGCCACGGCGGTCGGCCAGGCCCTCGCCAACGCGGCCTGGCCCCCGGCCCAGGTCATCAGCCTGGCCGCGATGGTGGTCGACCTCGCGGAGGCGCTGGTCGTGATCGGCAACCAGAACGTGATCAGCGACGTGGCCGCCGCAGCCGAGTGCGCCCGGGCGGCCGCGTCCACGGCCCGGGTCAATGTGGAGATCAACCTGGCCGCGATCTCCGACGAGCGGGCCAGCCTGGAAATGATCGCCGAGACCGGGAAGGCGGACGGCATCATCGGCCGGGCCGACCAGATCACCGCCACCGTGCGCGAGCAGATCCGCGGCTGAACCTAGGCGGTACCGGGCCCGCCCGGCCCGTAGCCGGCGCTGGCCAGCATGCGGCGCAGGTCGAGCACGGCCTGCGTGTCGAGGTCCTTGCCGGCGGGAGGCTCGATGAACTCCTTCTGGGACCCGATCGTCACGTCCAGCTTGCCGCCAGGCTGTTCCACCGTGGTACCGACCGCGTCCAGCAGTGACACGACGGCCCGCCACTCGATGTTGTGGCTGACCGGGTGCTCGAAAATCTGGCGCAGGGTGTTCCGGTGATGGTTGCTCAGGTGAGCTGGCTCTGGTGTCACGGACATCCGTCCTCCCGTTGTCCCTGCCACCCTAGTGAACCCGGGCCTGCCCGCGGGCGCGGGGCCGCACCGCGCGCAGGCCATCGCGCAGCACCGCCACGGCAAGCCCCGGATCCGGCTGGTCACCGGGGCGGGACCGCAGGGCGAACAGGAGCCCGGACAGCAGGGCCATCAGCTCGGCCACGCCGATGTCGCCGCGGATCGCGCCGCTGCGCTGGGCGGCGGCCAGCAGCCCGCCGATCGCCTCCCGGAGCCGGGCGGCCGTGCCGGCCACGGCCGCGCCCACGTCGGCGCCCGCGCTGGCCAGCGCGTCGGCCAGATCCCGCTTGGGGGCGGCCTCGGCAATCAGCCGGTCGATGAAGCCCAGCAGGGCCGCGCCCGGGTCCGGGTCACCGCGCAGCGCTTCCGCGCCGGCGGCCAGCCGGCCCATCCGGTCGAGCAGCACGGCCTCCCACAGTGCTTCCTTGGCCGGGAAGTGCCGGTAGAGCGTGCCCGGCCCGACCCCGGCCCGGCGGGCGATCTCGTCCAGCGGCACGGACAGCCCGTCGGCGGCGAACGCGGCGCTGGCCGCGGCCAGGACCCGCTCCCGGTTCCGGCGCGCGTCCGCGCGCAGCGGCCGGGCTTTAACCGGGGCGCTGTCTCCGGTATCGTCGTAAGCGGGGCGCACACTCCGATTATAGGGACCCCAGCGCCCGGGAAAGGAGCCACCAGCCATGCCGGCCCGCACCGCCCGCCAGACCGCCGAGCAGTTCCTGCGCGCCACCACCAGCCCCGATCCCGGGGCCATGGCGGATTTCTACGCCCCCGACGTGGTCATCGAGATACCGTTCGCGCCCGCCGGGCTGTATCCCTCCCGGACCGAGACCAGCCGGGAGGAGCTGCGCGCCAGGTTCCGGGCGGGCGCGGCAGTGCGGCGGTACACGGGCCTGCGCGACGCGGTCATCCACGAGACCGCCGAGCCTGGGGTCGTCATCGCCGAATACACGCTGGACGGTGAGCTCGCGGGGACGGCCGAGCCGTTCTCGCTGCGCTTCGTGATGGTCATGACGATCCGGGACGGCCTGATCGTGCATACCCGCGACTACGGCGATCCCATCGCAGGCGCCCGGGTGCTCGGGCGGCTGCCGCAGCTCCTCGCCGCGCTCACCGCCGGCCAGCCTGGCTGACGGCCAGGCCCCATGCCCCGTCAGGCTTCCTGGCGGGCCCGGGCCAGCCAGGCCGCCCCGGCCTGGCCGAACGGCTCGGCCCGGGAGGACACCGCACCGACCAGCCAGTCGCAGGTGGCCCGGGCCTGGCTGATCAGCTCGGCCGGGTAGGCCAGCTGCACCTGGTGCTCGGCGAACTCGTCCTCGTCGAGGACCTGCACCCGGCCGTCGGCCCAGCGGACCACGTCCAGGTCGAGGTCCACCGCCGTGACCGTGTCCCCGTCCAGCACCGGGCGGGTGGTCACGTCCACGTAGATCTCCATCTTGGCGTCGCCGTTGAAGTACGCCGTCCAGCAGCCCTCGGCCGGGACGAGCAGCACGAAGTCGTGCGGGAGGATCATCGGAGGCTCGGCGCCCCGCTGCTGGGTGAGGCCCTTGCGGCCGAAGAACCACCGGCCGAACTCGTCCTGGCCGAGCGGCTCCAGCTCGAAGTGCCAGTGGTCGATCCCGCCCCACTTGGTGTAGCGCATGGCCGTCGGCGCGGCGGTCACCGGTCCCCGCCCGCGGTGACAACCCGGCGCGCGGCCGTGGCGAGGCGGCCCCGGCCGTGGCGGTCGAGATCGTCGAGCGGCAGCCCGGTCAGGTCGGGCACGCGGCTCCGGAACGCGTCGGCCGCCGTCACACCCTCGGCCATCGCACCGCCCGCCGCAGCATCGCCCGCCGCCGCACCAGCCACTCCCGCGCCGGTGCCGGCCACACCTCCGGCCGGCACACCTCCAGCCGGCTCGCCGGTGGCGAGCACGCCGGATGCCGCTGCGCCGTCGGGCAGCACCGTGATCTCCTCGCGCATCCGCACTCCCCGGCCGCTGGCGGTCAGCTGGTGGCGGGGGAGCCCGGCATCAGCCCAGGCCTGCGGCACTGCGGCCCGTGGCACTGCGCTCGGGGCACCGCGCTCCGGGGCACCGCGCTCCGGGGCACTGCGGTCCGGGGCACCTCGTCCTCCGCCCAGGCTTGCAGCGTAGCGGCCATGCCCGCGACGAACACGCGGCCCGCCCCGGTCAGCCGGCCGCTGGCCCCCAGCACCGTCGTCGCCGTGGCGGCGGCACTGTGCCACCGCCGGAATTCCATCCGGGCCCGGGCCGCCGCCGCGCGGTCCTCCGCCTCGCACTGCCACCGCCAGAAGCCGCTGACACCCAGGCAGCCGTAGGCCCGGCGGAGCAGCGGGTCGGCCGGCCACGTCCCGTCACACCGCCCGCCGTCGCGCCGCGCATCCTCACACCAGGCGTCGGGACAACGCGGATGATCACACCACGGGGCGTGATAGCGCTGCCCGTCATCGGGCCGGGTCAGCGCGACCAGGTCCAGCAGCGCACCCAGCTTGGCGTGCTGGGCCTCCTGCGCCAGCGACACGGCCAGGGCGAGGGGGTCGGCCGGGGGCGACAGCGCGACGCCGCCGAACGCCTCCCGCGAACTGCTGCTGACCTGCCCGTGTGCCGGGCGCCGCAGCGGCGTCAGCACCCGGACCGCCGCGTGGATCTCCTCGGCCGCGGTCCCGGGCAGGTCGGCCAGCAGATCCCAGGCCCGGGGCAGGATCCGCTGCCACCGGGTGGCCTCGGCGAGGCTGAGCCGGCCGCCCAGGTCCCGGGCGGACGGCATCCGGTCCGGGTCCAGGTCGTCGATCACCAGGCGCAGCGTCATCCCGCGCTCCGTGGCGCGCAGCGGGCGCAGCCCGCGCCATCCGGGGCCGTCGGTCCGGGTATCCGCGGGCACGAGGACCAGGCGGCGTCCCATGATGACCCGGGTCCCCTCCGCCGTGAACCGCACGTTGGCCATCGCGCCGGCCTCAGACCCGCCGGCCCCTGACCCGCCAGCCGCGGCCCCGCGGGGCTCAGGCCGGCCGGCCGCAGGCCCGCGAGCCGCCGATCCCGGGGAGAGCATGACCTGCCCGACCGACGGCAGCGTGACGACGCCGCGGTAGGCGGGGACCTCGATCGAGCCCGGGTAACGCGCCCTGATCGCGGCGGCGGCGGCCAGCGCGGCCAGCCGGGCGGGTTCCGCGCCGGGCCGGGCCGGCCGCGTCCCGGCGCCCTGTTCCCCGCTCACCAGGGCGCGCAGGGTCCGGGCGGCCCACGCCCCGGTGGCCGGGTGCCGCAGGACGGTCTCGACCTCGTCGGGTGCGTGGCGCTGCACCTCGGCCAGCAGCTCGCAGCCGCGGGCGGCGTGGCTGGCCTGCGGATGGCGCATCCGGCGGGCGGTGTCCCGGACCGCCCAGATGAGCAGGAGATGCTTGCTGTACTGCGCGGCCGCCAGATGCCTGACCGCGTCGGCCCCGCCGCCGCCGGTGGCGAGGGCGGCCAGCATGTCGCCGGAAACGCGGTGAGAGGGGACGCTCATGAGATCGTTCACCGGCTCGCTGTTCGCCGCCACGTCTGCTATGTCCAGGACACCCCGTGCGCCCGGGAATGACCCCCGCCACTAACGTTCTGCAGCCGTATTAAGATCGATAAACGTCGCCACCTCATGACTGTCCGTGCACATCAGCCGTAACGTGGCGGGCCCAGCCCCAAGCGGGGCCGGACCCGGGCAGCCCAGCCCTAAGGGGCCAGCCCCGGGCCAGTCAGCCGACGGTGGTCTTATCGGCCTCCGAGCCGCTGTCCGGCTGGAAGCGGTACCCCATCCCCGGCTCGGTGAGCAGCCAGCGGGGCCGCGCCGGGTCGGGTTCGAGCTTGCGCCGCAGCTGGGCCATGTAGAGCCGGAGGTTGCCGGACGCGTCGGCGTAACCCGGCCCCCACACGTCGTTCAGCAGCTGGCGCTGGGTGAGCAGCTTCCCCGGGTTGCGCAGCAGCACCTCGAGCAGGTGCCATTCGGTCGGGGTGAGCCGGACCGTCCCGTCACCATCCGCGGTGACGGTCTTGGCGGCCAGGTCGATGACGAGGTCACCGAGCCGGATGACCGGCTCGTCGGCCGCGGGGGCGGCCCGCCGGAGCGCGGCGCGCATCCGGGCCAGCAGTTCCTCCATGCCGAACGGCTTGGTCACGTAGTCGTCCGCGCCGGCGTCGAGCGCCTCGACCTTGTCGGTGCTGTCGGCCCGGCCCGACAGCACGATGATCGGGGCCTGGGTCCACCCGCGCAGCCCCGCGATGACCTCGACGCCTTCCAGGTCGGGCAGGCCCAGGTCGAGGAGCACCAGGTCCGGCGGGTGCCGGCCCGCCGCGGTCAGCGCCTCGGACCCGGTCGCGGCCGTGTCCACCTCGAAGTTGCGTACCCGGAGGTTGATGCGCAGTGCGCGGAGGATCTGCGGTTCATCGTCGACGACCAGGATGCGGGTCACTCCACCAGCCTGCCAGGCGCGCCGGGATCAGGCACGGCCGGCGAAGACACGGCTGGCAGCGTCAGCGTCATGGTCAGCCCGCCGCCCGGGGTTTCCTCGGGGTCCAGCGTGCCGCCCATGGCTTCGGTGAGCCCGCGGGACAGGGCCAGCCCGAGGCCCACCCCCGTGGTGTTGTCGGTGTCGCCGAGCCGCTGGAACGGCACGAACATCCGGTCGCGATGGGACCGCGGGATACCCGGCCCGCGGTCCACCACGCGCAGCTCGACCCGGTCCCCGAGGGCGCTCGCGGCCAGCAGCGGCGGGGTTTCCGCGGGGGAGTAGCGCAGCGCGTTCTGGGTCAGGTTCACGATGACCCGCTCCAGGATGGCCGGGTCAACGCGGACCTCGGGGAGGGTGTCCGGGATGTCCACGCTGACCTTGGCGGCCGGGGTCCCGATGTCGTCCAGGGCCCGGGCGACGATCTCGTCCAGCCCGGCCGGGCGGGGGAACACCGACAGCGCGCCGGCCTGCAGCCGGCTCATGTCGAGCAGGTTGTCCACCAGGTGGGCCAGCCGGTCGAGCGATTCGTCGGCGGTGGCCAGCAGCTCGTCGCGGTCTTCCTCGTCCCACTGGATGTCGTCTGAGCGCAGGCTGGTCACGGCGGCCTTGGCGGAGGCCAGCGGGGTGCGCAGGTCGTGGCTGACCGCGGCGAGCAGCGCGGTCCGCATCCGGTCCGCCTCGGCGATGGGCCGGGCCGCCTCGGCCTCGACGGCCAGGCGCTGCTGCTCCAGCGCCACCGCGGCGTAGGCGGCGAACGCGCCCAGCACCCGGCGGTCGGCGGCGGGCAGCGACCGGCCGCGCAGGGCCAGCGACAGGGTTTCGGCCACCGGCACCTCCACGTCGGCGTCGGCGGGGCGGGTCACCGGCGGCTCGCCGGAGTGCGCCACCACGGCCCAGCCGGCGGTCGGGCCGCGTGAGGCCGCACCTTGTCCCCCCACGCATTCCAGCAGCGTCACGGAGTCCATCCCGAACCCCTCGCGGACCCGGTCGAGGACGGCCTCGACGGCGCGCTGGCCGCGCAGCACGCTGCCCGCGGTGGTGACCAGCAGCTCGGATTCGGCGCTGGCCCGGGCCGCCTGCCGGGTGCGCCGGGCCGCGGTGTCCACCACCGAGCTGACGATCAGCGCGACGGCCACGAACACGGCCAGCGCCAGCGCGTTGTTGGCCTCGGCGATGGTGAAGCGGTGCACGGGCGGGGTGAAGAAGTAGTTGAGCAGCAGCGACCCGGCCACCGCGACCAGGACCGCGGGCACGAAACCGCCGACCAGCGCGACCGCGATGACCGCGACCAGGAACACGAGCACGTCGCTGGTCAGGTTGAGCTGGCCGCGCAGGCTGGCCAGCAGCAGGGTCAGCAGCGGGCAGAGCGCCACGGCGAGGACGTAGCCCATCAGCTGGCGGCGCCGGGTCAGCCCGCCCCGGCCGCGGGGCAGCAGCCCGCGGCCCCGGCCCATGTGCGCGTGGGTCACGATGTGCACGTCGATGTCGCCCGAGCCGCGGATGGTGCGGGCGCCGAAGCCGGGGCCGGTGAACAGCGCGGACAGCCAGGAGCGGCGGCTGGCGCCGAGGACCAGCTGGGTGGCGTTCTCGGCGCGGGCGAAGCTGAGCAGGGCCTCGGGGATGTCGTCCCCGATGACCTGGTGGTAGGTGCCGCCGAGGGACTCGACCAGGCGCCGCTGCTCGGCCAGGGCGGCCGGGTCCGCGCCGGTCAGGCCGTCGGACCTGGTCACGTGCACGGCGAGCAGGTCCCCGCCGGTGGACCGGGCGGCGATCCGGGCCGCCCGGCGGATCAGGGTCTCGCCTTCCTGCCCGCCGGTCAGTGCGACCACGACCCGTTCGCGGGCTTCCCAGGTGCCGTGGATGCCGTGCTGGGCGCGGTACTTCTGCAGGCCCTCGTCCACCTTGTCGGCCAGCCAGAGCAGGGCCAGCTCGCGCAGGGCGGTGAGGTTGCCGGTGCGGAAGTAGTTGGTCAGCGCGGCGTCGATCTTCTCCGGCGGGTAGATGTTGCCGTGCGCCATCCGGCGGCGCAGCGCCTCGGGGGTGATGTCGACGAGCTCGACCTGGTCGGCGGCGCGGACCATGGCGTCCGGGACGGTTTCCCGCTGCGGCACGCCGGTGATCTTCTGCACGACGTCGTTGAGGGACTCGAGGTGCTGGATGTTGACGTTGGAGATGACGTCGATGCCCGCCGCCAGCAGTTCCTCGACGTCTTCCCAGCGCTTGGCGTGCCGGGAGCCGGGCACGTTCGTGTGCGCGAACTCGTCGACCAGCGCGATCTCGGGCCTGCGGGCCAGCACGGCGTCGAGGTCCATTTCCTCGAACGTCGTGCCCCGGTAGGCGACCCGGGCCCGGGGGATGATCTCCAGGCCGTCCAGCAGCGCCGCGGTGTGCGGCCGGCCGTGGGTCTCCACGAACGCGACGACCACGTCCGCGCCGCGCTCGGCGCGCCGGTGGCCCTCGCTGAGCATGTCAAAGGTCTTCCCGGCGCCTGCCGCCGCGCCCAGGTAGATCCGGAGCTGCCCACGCTCCTGTTCAGCCATGGTCCCGTTTCTTCTCCTCAACGAACCCCACTACCAGTGTGCCCACTCCCCAGCACACTGTGGTCAGGGCTCGAAGCCGCAGGCGGGCTCCGGGGTCTCAGTGAACCTCCGCGAAGCGCCCAAAAGGCCCGTCCATGCGCAAACCATGCGCTGCCCCGGCCGTTCCTAACAGAATCCATGCGCCTCCCGGGCCCCGCCTGGCGGCACCCGGCCCGGGGTGGCGGATGGGAAGCCAGTGGCGGCAGGGAAATGAGGGACGGAACGTGTCAAACTAGCCGTCTGACCCTCAGGGCTGGAAGCGGTAGCCCATGCCAGGCTCGGTCAGCAGGTGACGGGGCCGGGCCGGGTCGTCCTCCAGCTTGCGCCGCAGCCCGGCCATGTGGAAGCGCAGGTAGTGGCTGCTGTTCTGGTAGGTCGGCCCCCACACCTCGGTGAGCAGCCGCCGGCCGCCGACCAGCTGGCCCGGGTGGCGGATCAGGATCTCCAGCAGCCGCCACTCGGTCGGCGTGAGCCGGATCTGCTCGCCGTCGCGGGTGGCCAGGTGCGCGGCCAGGTCGATGGTGGCAGCGGCCCGATGGCCACCGGCCGCGCGGCCGCCGGCGGGCCGTCGCGGCGCAGCGCGGCGCGCAGCCGGGCGAGCAGTTCCTCCATGGAGAAGGGCTTGGTCACGTAGTCGTCCGCGCCCGCGTCCAGGGCGCCGATCTTGTCACCCGGCCCGGTCCGGCCGGACAGCACGATGACCGGCGCGGACGTGAACAGCCGCAGTTCCCGGATCAGGTCGATGCCATCCAGGTCGGGGAGCCCCAGGTCGAGGATCACCGCGTCTGGTTTTCGTTGCGTAGCTTTTTCCAGGGCGGGACGGCCGGCCTGCACCGTGACCGCCTCGTAGCCGCGGGCCCGGAGGTTGATCCGCAGCGCCCGCAGCAGCGCCGGCTCGTCCTCGACCACGAGGATGGTCTGGCGGACGGCCGGCGCGGCAGCACCACGGTCCTGATCTGGTGCTGCCGCGCCTGTCACCATGTGCGGCCTTTCCTCAGTGCCCGGCCAGCGGGAACTGCTGGTCGAGCGCGATGTTGAGGGTGAGGACGTCCACCCGGGGCTCGCCGAGGAAGCCCAGCGTCCGGCCCTGGACGAACCGGCTGACCAGGGCCCGGACCGCGGCCGGGCTGGCGTGCCGCGCCGCGGCGACCCGGTTCACCTGCAGGTAGGCGTTCTGCGGGGAGATGTCCGGGTCCAGGCCCGACCCGGACGCGGTCACCGCGTCCGGCGGGATCTGCGAGATCTTCACGTGGTTCAGCGCGGCGTAAGCCTTCTGCCGCTGCTTGATCAGCTGCACCAGCGTCGGGTTGTTGGGGCCCAGGTTGGACGCGGCCGAGAAGCCGGGGTCGCAGCCGTAGTCGGTCTTGACCTCGGCGTTCACCGCGTCGGACGGCCGGGGCTGGAAGTACTGGGCCAGCGGGTTGCCCTTGGCGTTCACGAACTCCTGGCACAGCAGGCTGGAGCCGACCACGTGGCCCTTGTAGCTGACCAGGGAGCCGTTGGCCTGGTTGTGGAAGGCCGCCTGGGCCACCCCGAACATGACCACCGGATAGAGGATCCCGGTGAGCACGGTGAAGAGGAGCAGGCCGCGCAGGGCAGCGATGTGCTGCCGGAGAAGGCTAGGAAGACGATTCATGTCGGTCAGCCGCCGAATCCTGGAATGTTCATGATGATGAGGTCGATGAGCTTGATCCCGATGAACGGGATGATCAGGCCGCCCACGCCGTAGATCCACAGGTTCCTGCGGAGCATCGCCGACGCCGAGGAGGGCCGGTACCGGACACCGCGCAGGGCCAGCGGGATCAGCGCGACGATGATCAGCGCGTTGAAGATGATCGCCGAGGTGATCGCCGAGTCCGGGCTGTGCAGGTGCAGGATGTTGAGCTTGGACAGGGCGGGGATCACGCTGGCGAACATGGCCGGGATGATCGCGAAGTACTTGGCCACGTCGTTGGTGATGGAGAACGTGGTCAGCGCGCCCCGGGTGATCAGCAGCTGCTTGCCGATCTCCACGATCTCGATGAGCTTCGTCGGGTTGGAGTCCAGGTCCACCATGTTCCCGGCCTCCTTGGCCGCGGAAGTCCCGGTGTTCATGGCCACCCCGACGTCGGCCTGGGCGAGCGCGGGGGCGTCGTTGGTGCCGTCCCCGGTCATCGCGACCAGGTTGCCGCCTTCCTGCTCCTTCTTGATCAGCGCCATCTTGTCTTCGGGTGTCGCCTCGGCGAGGAAGTCGTCCACGCCGGACTCGTCCGCGATGGCCTTGGCGGTCAGCGGGTTGTCGCCGGTGATCATGACGGTCCGGATGCCCATCTTGCGCATCTCGTCGAACCGCTCGGCGATGCCCTCCTTGACGATGTCCTTGAGGTAGATCACGCCCAGCGCGCGGGCGGTCCCGTTGGACTTCTCGGCGACGACCAGCGGGGTGCCGCCGACACCCGGAGATGCTGTCCACCATCTGCGCCGAGTCGGCCGGCGGGGTGCCGCCGTTGTCCCGGATCCACTGGGAGACCGAGGCGGCGGCGCCCTTGCGGACCTCGCGGCCGTCGGCCAGGTCGATGCCGCTCATCCGGGTCTGCGCGGTGAACTCCACGAACTCGGCGCCCTTCAGTTCGCCCTCGTGCCGTTCCCGCAGGCCGTACTGGTCCTTCGCGAGCACCACGATGGACCGGCCTTCCGGGGTGTAGTCGGCCATGCTGGACAGCTGCGCGGCGTCCGCGAGTTCCTCGGCGGACACGCCGTCCACGGGGAGGAACTCGGTGGCCTGCCGGTTGCCGATGGTGATCGTGCCGGTCTTGTCCAGCAGCAGCGTGTTCACGTCGCCGGCCGCCTCGACCGCACGGCCGGACATGGCCAGCACGTTCCGCTGGACCAGCCGGTCCATGCCGGCGATGCCGATCGCGGACAGCAGCGCCCCGATCGTGGTCGGGATCAGCGCCACGAGCAGCGCAACCAGGACCACCAGGCTCTGCGGGGCCTTGGAGTAGAACGCCATCGGCTGCAGCGTGATCACCGCGAGCATGAAGATGACGGTCAGCGAGGCGAGCAGGATGTTCAGCGCCAGCTCGTTCGGCGTCTTCTGCCGCTTCGCGCCCTCGACCAGCGCGATCATCCGGTCGATGAAGGTCTCTCCGGGCTTGGAGGTGATCTTCACGACGATCCGGTCGGACAGCACCCGGGTGCCGCCGGTGACCGCGGACCGGTCACCGCCGGACTCCCGGATGACCGGGGCGGACTCGCCGGTGATGGCCGACTCGTCCACCGAGGCGACGCCCTCGACGACGTCGCCGTCACCGGGGATGATCTCGCCCGCCTCGACCACGACGTGGTCGCCGAGGGTGAGCTGGGTGCCGGGCACCTCTTCTTCGTGTGTCTCGGCCTGGCCGGGCTGCCAGCCGGTCAGCCGCCGGGCCACGGTCTCCCGCTTGGTCCGGCGCAGCGTCTCGGCCTGGGCCTTGCCCCGGCCCTCGGCCACCGCCTCGGCCAGGTTGGCGAAGACCACGGTGAGCCAGAGCCAGACGACGATCGTCCAGTTGAACACCGACGAGTTGGCGATGGCTGTGCCGGTGGTCAGCACGGCGCCGACCTCGACGACGAACATGACCGGGTTCCTGAGCTGGACCCGCGGGTCCAGCTTCTTGAACGCGTCCGGCAGCGAGTGCCAGAGCATCTTGGGGTCGAGCAGGCCGCCGCCGACCCGGCGTTCGGTGCCGGCCGGCGTCCGGCCGCGGCCGACCGGGGCCTCAGGTGTCGTGGTTACAGACATCAGTGCAGTCCTTCTGCGAACGGGCCCAAGGCGCGAGGGCCGGGAAGTAGGTCAGGCCGACCAGGATGAGGATGACGGCGACGAGCATGCCCGACGAACAGCGGTGTCCTGGTGTCCAGCGTCCCCGCGCTCGCGGGCGTGGGGCTCTGCCGGGCCAGCGAGCCCGCCAGGCCGAGGGCGAAGATCTCCGGCGCGAACCGGCCGAGCAGCATCACGATGCCGCCCACCGCCTGATACCACCAGCCCACGCCGGTGGCCAGGCCGGCGAAGGCCGAGCCGTTGTTATTTGCCTCGGAGGCGAAGGCGTAGACGATCTCGGTCAGGCCGTGCGGGCCCGGGTTGAAGATCGCGCTCTGCCCGATATGCAGTCCGATCGACAGCCCGGACGCGCCCAGCACCAGGACGGGCAGGGTCAGGAAGTACAGGGCGGCGTACTTCATCTCGACCGGCCGGATCTTCTTGCCGATGTATTCCGGCGTCCGGCCGACCATCAGCCCGGCGACGAACACCGTGACGATGGCCAGGACCAGGATCCCGTACATTCCGGCCCCGACGCCGCCGGGCGCGATCTCGCCGAGCGCGATGTCGAACAGGGCGATGCCGCCGCCGAACGGGGTCAGCGAGTCATGGAAGCAGTTCACCGCCCCGGTGGACGTCACCGTGGTCGAGGCCGCGAACAGCGAGCAGCCCGGTGTGCCGAACCGTGTCTCGGTGCCCTCCGCCGCGCCGTGCGCGAGGTGGGTGGCGGTCCCGGCGCCCTGCATCTCGAAGAAGCTGATGCCGCCGACGGCCACGATCCAGATGATCGCCATGACCGCGACCAGCGCGTAGCCCTGCCGGTTGTCGCCGACCATCTTGCCGAACGCGCGCGGCGTGGCGAACGGGATCAGCAGCAGGGTGAAGATCTCGAACAAGTTCGTGAACGGGTTCGGGTTCTCGAAGGGATGCGCGGAGTTGGCGTTGAAGAACCCGCCCCCGTTGTTCCCCATGTTCTTGATGATTTCCTGCGACGCCACCGGGCCGCCGACCATGGTCTGGTGGCCGCCGGACAGCGTGGTGAGCGTGTGGTAGGTGGCGAAGTTGTCGATCGCCCCGCCGGCCATCAGGACAATGCCGCCGACGACGGCCAGGGGGAGCAGCAGGCGGAACACGCACCGGGTCACGTCCACCCAGAAGTTGCCCAGCTTGTCGGTCCGGGACCGGGTGAACCCGCGGATCAGCGCGATGGCGACCACGATGCCGACCGCGGCCGACATGAAGTTCTGCACCGCGAGGCCGCCCATCTGGACCAGGTAGGTCATGGTGGACTCGCCGGAGTAGTTCTGCCAGTTCGTGTTGGTGGTGAACGAGACAGCGGTGTTCCAGGCCGTGGCCGGCGGCACGTTGGCCATGTGCGGCCCGACGAACTGCAGCAGGTAGTGCTGCAGCCGCTGCAGCCCGTACAGGAACAGCACGCTGACCGCGGAAAAGGCCAGCATGCTGCGCAGGTACGCGCTCCACTTCTGGTCGGCCTCGGGGTTGATCCCGATGACCTTGTAGACGCCCCGCTCCACCTTCCAGTGGTGGGGCGAGGTGAAGATCTTGGCAATCCAGTTGCCGAGCGGCACATAGCAGGCGGCCAGCGCGGCCACCAGCAAGGCGACCTGGAGCCAGCCCGCAAGGGAGCTGTTCATCAGAACCTCTCAGGCAGCACGAGGGCTACGAACAGGTAGATGGTGACGATGACTCCGGCGATCAGGCCGATCAGGTTCTCAGCGCTCAAAACGCTCGACCCCCTTGATGAGGAGGAACAGCGCGGCGAAAACGACGATCGTTAGCCCGATATAGACGAGGTCGAGCACGGGGCCCTCCAAGGCTTCCTGCTGGTCTGCACTACCTGGCCCGCCACCCGCTCGGGGGAGATAGGTGGCGGGCGGCCCGCGTGAGCGGGCACTTGCGGCCCGTGTGTGCGGGCCGGGTGCCCCACGTGCGGGCCGGGTGGTCCGCGTTCGCGGGCACTTTTCAGGTAGCGGTCAGGGCTGTTTGCGGCCGCTGACGGATTCAGTCAAGCCTCAGGAAAGAAGAGAAAGTCCGGTCTAAACGGGACCCATGCGCGGCCCTCACGGTTCCTAACAGAACCCATGCAGCGGCCGGTCCCAGGATGTCCGCGGACCGGCGGCCGGGCGCAACGGTGCTGGTCACCGGGGTTGCGGTGGTCCGGGTCTTCCTGCCGGCGCTGGCCCTGGGCCCGTGGGCCCGTGGGCTGGCGGGCTGCATCGCCCCTGGGCCCCCTTGGCTGACGGCCTGCATGGACCGGGCGGGCGGATCCACACGGAATCCATACGGGCCCTGGCCACGGCTGACCTTGGCAGGGCTGGTGCTCCTGCCTAGGCTCGAAGGCAGGTGAGCCGGGAAGCCTGGTCGGCGCAGCATCCGCAGTCGGCCGCATCGGAGCGCCTCATGAGCACCGGGAACACCCTCCCTGACCGCCCGGCCCCCGTCAGCAACGTCGGCACGCCCGAGGCGCAGCGCGTTGCGCCGACGCCGCACGATGCGGCGGCGCCGCGGAGCTGGCCGTGGCGGCGCGGAGCCTTTCTCCTCGCGGGCGCCGCGCAGCTGATCACGATCTCCGCGCTGACCAGCGCCGACCCGCTGGCCGTGACCTGGTCGTCGCTGCTGCTGGCCATCGCGCCGGCGCCGCTGGCGGCGATCGCCGCCTTCGCCCCGGCCCGGGTGGCCCGGCCTGCCGCTGCGGTGGCCGTGGTGGTCCTGGTGGCAGGCATGGCAGGCGGGCTCCTGCACACCGGGCTGTTCTTCCTCCCCGCCCTGATCGCCCTGGTCATCGGGACGGTCATGCTCTGGCAAGAGCAGTCCTGATCCCCGTGACCTGGTGATGCGCCTGGCGCGGCGGACGGCTCAGCCGGCCAGGTCGCGGACGCCTAGCTCGTCGGCCCGGGCGAGCAGGTCGGCCGGGTCGGAGTAGACGCGGTAGGCGCCCGCGCGCTCCAGTTCCTCGCGGCCGTAACCGCCGGACATCAGGCCGATCCCGATCGCGCCGGCCCGGCGTGCGGCCAGCAGGTCCCAGACACTGTCCCCGACCACGAACGCGTGCCGCGGGTCGACGTCGAGCAGGGCAGCGGCGGCCAGGAACAGGTCGGGGTCCGGTTTGGCGTGCCGCACCATGTCGCGGGTGATCATCGGGGTGTCCTCGGGCAGGCCGAGCAGGCCCAGTGCGTGGCCGGAGGTGGCCCGGTAGCTGCTGGTGGCGATGGCCCAGCGCACCCCGCGTCCGGTGAGCGCGGCCAGCAGTTCCGCCGCTCCCGGCAGCGGGCGGACGGTGCTGGCCTGGGCCAGGTAGCCCTCCGCGTGGGCCTGCTGCAGCATGGCCACGTCCGCCTCGGACAGGGTCACCCCGGTCTCGCGGATCAGCGCGGACACGAACAGCCCGCCGCTCATCCCGATCCGCCGGTGGATGCGCCACACCGACAGGTCGATATCCAGCCGGGACAGCGCGGCGTGCCAGGCGATGACGTGCTGGTACACGCTGTCGATGAGGGTCCCGTCCAGGTCGAAAAGGAAGACCGGGGCGGGCGGCTCGCGGTAGCGCGCAGGAGCAGTCATGGGCTTAGTCTGCCGGTCCCGGCTGTGACCTGGGAAATCGTGACGGCTGCTGACGGCTGCGGGGGCTTGCTGACTCACAGAGCGTAACTGTATGCTCCATGACGATTACTATCAGTGACCAAGAAGGCTCGTGCCAGCTTCGGGGGCGAGCCCGCTGCGCACGGACTCAGCCGGAGACACGCCAGCGCCGGGACGGCTGCGTCACCCGCTCCGCCAGCAATCGGGACAACACAGTCACAATCACCAATGAAGGGGACAACTGTGAACCGAATTCTCGGCAGTGCCGTCAAGGTTGCCGGATCGCTGGCACTGATTGGCGGCACAATGGCGGTCGCCGCAGCGCCCGCCAGTGCTGGCTCGCCGCCCTCCACCGCTTACGGGGTCTTCGCCACCGGCCCGGTCTCCATCCCCGGTCGCCGTGGCCACCCCCGCCGCCACTCCGGGGGTGTCTGCGGGCGTCGTGTACCCCGGCCTCACCACGGGCGGGATCTTGGACCGGGCCAGCTCGGATGACGGCCTACTCCCAGGTCGGCTCGCCGAAGGTGTACTTCACCACCCAGCCGGTTGACCAGCTCAACGCGTCCCTGCTCTCGTCCTCGTGCCGGAGCGGCACCATCCTCGGCACGTTCGGCACCACGACCATCCAGGCCGGCTCGATCATCGCGCCCAGCGTGCCGTTCTTCTCGCCCATCCCGCTGCCCCGTAACCCGGCCCCGAACACGAAGCTCACGATCCCTGGTGTAAAGGGGCTGACGGTCACGCTCAACAAGCAGACGGTCACGAACGCCGGCGTTCTCACGGTGACCGGCATCTACATCACCGCTGGCCCGCAGAACCTCTCGCTCGCGGTCAGCAGCTGCGGGACGCACGCCGCCTTGAGGAACTGGTCGTGTCACACAGTGATCGAACACGCTGATCACCGGATCATGCCGCGGTCACGCCGCTGACGGGTGACCGTAGCCGGTAACCGGGCTAACGGGTGACCGCGACACGGGGGGCGCCCGGCCACTGGGCGGCGCCCCCTCGCATGTCCAGCTGTCATGGCGTGTAATGCTGGGGCCAACCCGCTTTACCTAGAGTGACAGAACACGCCAGCGCCGGGACGGCTGCCGCACGCCCGCTCCGCCAGCAGGCCGCGACAACACACGCAATAATCACCAATGAAGGGACACCTGGTGAACCGAATTCTCAGCAGCACCGTCAGGGTGGCCGGATCGCTGGCCGTGGTCGGGGGCGCATTGGCGGCCGCGGCGACGCCTGCCGGCGCCGCCCCGGTGTCCAACAACCAGGCTTACGGGGTCGCGGCCACCGGCTTCATCACGATCGCCCCGGTCGCCCTGGCCACCCCCGGCACCACTCCGGCGGTGTCCTCCGGTTTTGTGGTACCCCGGCTTCATCACCACGGGCGGGATCCTGGACCGGGCCGCCTACAATGCGGCCTACTCCCACGTCGGCTCGCCGAAGGTGCAGCTGTACCAGCAGGTCGACCAGCTCAACGCCACCGATGTCATGTCCTCGTGCCGCACCATCCTCGGCACCGCTTCGGCTTCACCACGATCCAGGGCGGCTCGATCTCGACTCCTTCCCAGCCGCTCCTCCCGCCCATTCCGCTGCCCCGCAACCCCGGCATCAACACGAAGATCAACGCTCCCCGGGATTACGGTCACGCTCAACAAGCAGACGGGCTCGGGCCCCGTCGGCAAGGTCACGGTGACGGCGATCTACATCTCCGGCGGCGGCCAGACCCTGTCGATCGGGGTTAGCACATGCGGAGGGCGCCGTAACGTCGGTTGATCAAGTTCAGCGCTGATCACCGACCGTACGGCCGCGGCGGCCCGGGTACCGGGTGACCGCAGCACGTGAGGGCGCCGGCCTGTGGCCGGCGCCCTCACGCATGTCCGGCTCCGGCCATCACTCATGACGACTTTAAGCTATGGTCCGACTACCGAAAGTGAGACGGGAGGAGCGCGAGGATGTCCTGCGGGGGACGGCCGATGAATCGGATGATCCGTGGTGCGGCCAGGCTGGCCGGGCCGCTGGCCCTGGTGGCCGGGATGCTGGCCGTCACTGCGCCGCCAGCCGCCGCGAGTGCCCCGGTCAACCAGTCCTACGCGCTCAACGCGGTCGGGCATTTCAGTGCGCAGATGGTCGGCCAGGCCACCTACTCGGGCGGGTCACCGGTGATCCTGCCCAACGCGGACGCCGCGGGCGTCCTGGGCACCGGGATCGTCACCGACACCGCGGGCGCGGTCGGCGCCTCGTCAAGGGTCCAGGCGCTGTCCGTCGTGCTGCCCGCGCACGGTTCGCTGCACGCGGCGGCCGCCTCATCCTCGTGCTCGTTCAGCCGGAAGACCGGTGCGGTGACGGCCAGTAGCAGCGTCACCGGCGGCCGGCTGACCCGGCCCGGCAGGAAGCCGGTGGTCCTGCCGTCCAGCGCCGCACCGAACACCCGCATCGTCGTCCGCGGCCTCGCGGTCATCATCCTGAACCGGCAGTACACCGGGCCGCGCGGGACGCTGACTGCGGAAGCCCTGTGGATCCGGATGCGGCACGGCCACCATCACCAGAAGCTCATGCTCGCGACCTCGTCCTGCGTCCGGGCCGACCTGGCCGCCACGCCGCCGGTGAATGGCCGGCTGATCCGGCTCACCCTGGGCGGGCTGGGCCTGCTGGTGCTCGCCGGGATCGCGTACCAGCTCAGCAGGCGCCGGCGGAAGATGACCGCCGCGGCCTAGGCTGGCCAGCAGGCTCAAGGCCCGGGTTCCGGCTGGATGCCCCGGACTGGGTAGCTCAGGCCAGGCAGCGCAGCGCGTCACGGAGCGCGGGCTCGATCGGGTAGGTGTCCGGCAGCCGCCCGACCGTGGCCTCGACGAAGTTCTCGGGCGAGAGCTCGGTGGTCAGGGCGCCGAGCTGTACGACGAGGTTGTCGCCGCTGATCCAGGTCGTGACCGGGGCGTCCTGCTCGGTCAGCGCGAACCGGCCGAAGCTGACCCGCCACGCGGTCCGCCCCGGCCATTCGCCGGGTGCCACGGGTGCGCCCACGTCGTCCGCGTGGGTGGCGTACTCCGAGCCGTAGTGGAAGGCCTGCAGGCCGGCCGGGTAGGGCCCGGCCGCCGTGGTCAGCGGCGCGTCGCGGCCGAGGAGGGCCATCCGGTGCCGGGTCTCGCCGTTGGCCTCCCGCCATTCGGCCAGCACTTCACTGACAGGCAGGCCGCGGCGCTGGCGGACGCACCACTGGTTGAACTCGTCGTAGCCGCCGGTGATGCCCGCGGCGCGCACCATTGCCCGGAAGGTCTCCAGGTCGCCGTTGAGGCAGGCGTGGTTGTACAGCTCCTCCCCGGCCAGGTGGGACAGGACGTCACGGACCGTCCAGCCGGGGCACCGGGACGGCCGCTTCCAGCCAGCCTCGTCGAGCCCGGAGAAGAAATGGTCAAGCCGCGCCGCTTCCACATCAAATATGCCGAACGGGTTCAGCCCGGCCAGTGCCGTCGCGTCCATGAGGTGCCTTCCGCGGCGTTCGGTCTCCAGCGTCAAGGACAAGTCAATCACTGCCGGGCCAGAACCTTGAGGAATTCTCCGGACCGGGCGCGGCGGCGCGAACAGGCCATTCCGGATGCATCGGTCAGACCGGCTATTAAGACCTCTCTAATTAACTCCCGCATGACCGGCGACGGCGCCTGGAGAGCAGCGGCACCACGATGAAGACGGCGACTGCGATCAGCCAGACGACGAAGAACGTATTGAGCATTGAATCACGCCGAAGACTGTCAAAATAATCCGGCCCATGCACCCAGGATATTCCCCGGCGTGCGGTCCCGCCTGAGAAGGTTGCAGGGCGCTGCTTCCACGATGATCCGCGACGCCCACTGTCCCCCTGGCCGTCTCAATTGAGGCGGCCTGGGGAGACTGCTCCGGCTGGGGCCGGACTGCCCGCTAGCGCCCAGGACAATCCCCTGCTGCCACCGGCGCGGGGAGAGGGGACACGACACGTCGATGCGGCCGGCTGCCGTGCTACATCGCGTGGCCGGTGACGTGAACCGAGATGATGTGGGCGCCGGTGACGTCGGTCCAGGTGAGCCGGTAGGTGGAGGTGAATTTGCCCTTCTTGGTCGGCGTGAAAGTGATGGGGATCCGCACGTCGTAGCCCGCGTTGACTGGCAGTCCCGGGGTCACGTTGGGACGGTCGGCGAACGGGGCGTTCAGCGTGGTGGCCGTGGTCACCGTGGCGGGCTCGTTGCCTGTGTTGGTCAGCGGTAAGGGGCTTGGTGACCTTGTGGCCGACACGGAACCGCTCCGAAGTTGACCGAGGTGGGGGCGGCGGTGAACAGGCCCCGCGCGGGCAGCCCGGTGCCAATAAGGTGCACTGTGGCGGCTGCCGTTGCTGCCGGTGACTGCGAGGGTGTCCGGAAAGCGGCCCGGCCTGGTCGGTGCGAAGAGGACCTGGACGACGATCGACTGGCCGGGCCGCAGCACGGTGCCGGCCGCGGGCAGCCGGGTGACCCGAGTACGGAGCGGACGGCGCCTCGACCGAGGTGATGGTCTCGGGATGGGTGCTGCCGTTGACGATGTCGATCTCCCGCGGCACCATCACCCCCACGGGAACGTTGCTGGCGAACGCCCCAGGTCGGTGACCAGCGCGAACTGCACCGTGCTGGGGCTCGGGTACAGGCCGCCGGTGGTGCCGTCGCCGGTCACGGGGCACGCACCAGGGCGAGGCGGCGGACCGGGTGGCGAACGACACCGATCCGGTGGTCCCGCCCGGAACGGTCGGGCTGAACCGCACCGGTACCGCCAGCGTGTCGCCCTTGTGCAGGGTCACCGGGAACGAGACCGGGATCGTTGAGCGCCGCCCGGCGCCGTCTAGGTCACCTGGCCTACGCTGAACTGGCTGGCCGGGGTAGCTGCCGCTGGTCGCCGTGGCGCCCGCGCTCACCCCGGTCACGGTGACCGCCGAGTGCGCGGTGACCGTCGACGTCCGGGGCGGGCTGGCGCAGCCGACCGGTGTCTGCGGAAGGCGGCCGGCTGGCCGTGGCGGCCAGGGCTGCGGCCGTAGTGTCGCCGAAGCCGTACACGGGGCCGTCCCGGGTGCCCACGTACACCATCCCGCCGGCGTGGCCACGTTGGTGAACTTGCTGGCGGTGCCGATCGGTGCGGACCAGATCGGCGTGATCGCGCACGGCGCGGCGGCCGTGCACCCGCCCGGGTCGGCCGCGAACGCTTCCAGGGCGCCGTCGGCGCCGGTGGCGCCGGGCGAGTGCACCGCCCAGACGACCGCGGTCGAGATGTGCGGGCCGTTGGACGTCACCACCGGTGACCCGGACGTGTAGCCGAACACCAGGCTGCTGTTGGCCACGTCGGACAGGTCGGGGCTCGCCGGGCTTGTTCACCCCGAACTTCAGCACCCGCAGGCTGTCGTTCGTGCCGATGTAGTACAGGTAGTCGTGGGCTCGCCTGGTTGCCGGCGGTCAGCGTCGGCCGTGCCGCCGAACACCGCCGGGTGCCCCCACTGGCCGGGGTAGGGTGGGTCACGCTCAGGGCGTCGTCGCCGTGCCTGCGGCCCTGCTCGCGCCCGCCCAGGTGGTCTCGGTTGAGCAGGAAGATCCGGCCGTCCTTGCCCGCCTGGGCCAGCACGTGCGGGTACTTGCTGGTGCCGAACGGCAGCCCGACTGGCCCGCCGGAACCGAAGTCGGTGTCGCCCGCGTCGAGGGCCGGGGCGTTCGCCGGGCTGAAGAAGTCCTTGGCGGCCAGCGTGCCGTTGCTCTGCACGCCAGCCGGATCACCGACTCGGCGAGCTGGCCCGGCGGCCTGGTGCCCGGCCCGGGGGGCGGGGAGATGCCGTTGCCCGAGGTGACGAAGATGCGCCCGGACCCGTCGGACATCAGCCCGCCGCCGCTCTGCCAGATGCCGCCCTGGTTGTCGGTGACCCGGTCTCGTCGCTCCACTCGGTCAGCGCCCCGGTGGAGACATTCACGCCGTCCACGAACCCCACATAGGGTTGTGGTCGCAGTGCGACCCGAACGCCGCGTAGATCCACCCGTTCATCAGCAGCAGCCCCGGGCGCTTCCAGCTGGTCGGTGGCGTTGAACGTGATGTCCTTGTCGTTGCTGGGCGGACCGCCGAGGATCGCCTGAGGACGACCGCGCCGGTGGCCGCGTTGATCCCGAACAGGTGGTAGCCCGGCTGGTCTTCGGCACGATCTGGCGACCAGGTAGACATCGCCGGTGGCCGGGTCGTACACCGGGGCGCCGGTCACGCCGATGTCGGGCGTCAGGGCCGTGCAATTCGAGATCTGGTAGGGGGTGCCCAGGCTGGTCTGCCACTTCACTGCGCCGGTCGTGGGCGTTCAGGCCATAGACATAGTCCTGCTCGGTGGCCACGATGACCGTCGAGCCGACCACCAGCGGCTGCGCGTACACCTGGCCAGTGACCGCGGTGCGGAACACCTGGCCGAACGTGTAGCCCGGGGTGTGACCGGAAACGTTGCCCGGGGTCAGGTCCGGCTCGTCCGGATCCCAGCCGGTCCGCAGGTTGTCCTGCGAACCGTGGTTTCGTTCGTGCGCGAGGCCACGGCCTCCCTGGCTGACGCCAAGCCGCTGAAGACGGCGGGCAGGAAGACCGCAGCGACCGCCAGGCCGATTCCGGCCGCCCTCAGGCGCCTCCCCCTCCTCGAGTGCGTGCGCCGGTACGTATGCAGGCCTGTGGCGAGCCAGCCCAGCACCCGGGCCGCAGCCCCCGGCAGCGTGCGGGCAGCAGTCAGTCTTGGTGGCGGTATCATCAAAGTTCCCCCCAATTGTTTGTCTCTTAATTCCTCAGGCTTTCTCAAGCTAGACATTTTCCCTTGGAGGGAATAGCGAAACAGCCGATAGCGCGACAGCTTAAAGTCTTGTGGTGGATGACCCGGTATCAGCAGCGGTCTAGATTTACGGGATATCCAGATATGGCGTGCTGGCTATCCGCCTCAGGCGGTTGCGGCCTAAACCCAGCCAAAGCTACTCATGCCAACGTAAGCAGTTAGTCCAGTAAGGCGAACCCCTGGGTCTTTCCTTGTGGCTTGTGCGCCATCCTGCTGCGCGCCGGCCAGGAGTGCCTCCTCGGACCACGCGGCGTCGCCGATGACCAGGCCTAAAGCCCCTGCTACGGCCATATCCCTGGAAAATTGCTCCGAGAACCTCTCGGAACACCGTAATCAGCCAGAGAAATGACCTATCGAATTTCGCCTCGATCGGTCATGCAAGCCAGTACAGTGCACCGAAGCAAGATCTCTGGCTGTCTCATGATCTGGTTAGGTGAGCTGCGGCCCCGGTTCACGGCGTTGATTCCCCTTCTGCCGAGCTATCTGAGGTCGCCGGGTAGGCAATGGAGTCAAAATTATGGGCGATCTCCTCTCCACAGTTCGGCCGCTGCCGCGAGAAACTACGCCACGTAGACACCCAGTTTTTCCCGCTATCATTGCTGTCGCGTCCTACTGCGCCCTCGCGGTGCTGGCCTATTGGCCGGTATCCCCATTCGATTCAAGCGTCATCCCGGGAGCGACGACGGCAGACCCCGTTCAGTCGATCTGGTTTCTCGAGTGGGTCCCGTTTGCACTCTTTCACGGGCACAACCCTTTTTTCACGAATTTCATCGACTACCCGAGTGGCGTCAACCTCGCCTCGAATACCCTTGCTTCGGCTCTGGGTCTAGGGGCCTCACCCATGACGCTCATCCTCGGTCCGGTGGCGACATACAATTTCCTGCTGCGGCTGGCTTTTGCGTCGTCGGCTACGTCAATGTGCTTCGTGCTGCGGAGCTGGACTAGGTGGTGGCCCGCCGCATTCGCCGGCGGGCTGCTCTACGGCTTCAGCTCATACATGAGCGAGCAAGGCCCATGGCACCTTTCGCTAGTCTTCATGCCGATACCTCCCCTGATCTTCTGGTGCCTCAACGAGCTGCTTGTCAGGCAGCGGAGATCGCCACGATGGACTGGGGTTCTGCTCGGCCTGCTGTGCGCTGTGCAGTTCTTGATCCATGCTGAAGTTCTTGCTGATTGTGCGCTGATTGGCGCAGTCGGCGTGCTTGCCCTGGCCATCACGCATCGGCGTGAGGCGACGGACTCTGCCCGCAGGGTACTGTCGGCGCTTGGCTGGGCCGCAGCGTGCTTCGCGCTCGTCTGCGCGTATCCGATCTGGGCCCTGATCGCGGGCCCGCAGCATCTCACTGGGCCGGTTGCCCCTATCTGGTTTATCGCACAGGATCATGTCGACTTGCTCAATCCTATCCGGCGCAACATTGTGCTACATATCGTGAACGCGAATGGCACTCCCTACCTCTCGCACGGCATACAGCTAACTACCGTCAATAATAGTGATTACCTCGGCTTGCCGCTCGTCTTGCTTCTAGCAATATGTGCGATCTTGCAGCGGCGGGTCAGAATAGTCCGCCTGGCGGTACTTCTAGGCTTTGTTTCGTTCGTGCTCTCACTCGGCCCACGCCTTACCGTGAATGGGACCCCTACGGGAATACCATTGCCGGCGATCCTTCTCGAGCATGTTCCGCTGTTGGATGACATGGTCTGGAATCGCTGGGCGCTATCATGATGCTATTTGCGTGCGTCGTACTCAGCGTCGGACTTGACCGGTGGTTCGGATACCTGCGCGGGATGGCAGGCAGTGAACATGTCCGGAATCGCCTTTCGTCGGCTAGTTCGCCGTTCAGCGCCGAACAATTCCCCGAATTTGTTGCCGCAGCCATTCCTTGCGTCATCGCGGCGATAGTACTTATCCCACAGGCAGGCGCATATCCGCTAGTGGGCGTGCAGATGCCCTGGCCCAGCCAGCTCGTGAGCTCGCTGCGGCAGTCTGTTCCGAAAGGGGGAGTTGTACTCGCCCTCCCATACGTCGTGTCATCGACGAACGCACCGATGGCGTGGCAGGCTATCGACAGGATGCAGTTCCGCATCGTCGGGGGTTACGCGACTGTCCCGGGTCCCACGGGAAGCGGAACTTGGCATGTAAACCCCACGGAAACGCTTGGTCTTTTTGATCTGGCAGTTATTGGAGCCGGCACAGGCACCCTTGCCGCCAATTTGACCAGCGCGTCTACCTTTGCCGCTCGCGCCTGCGAAGCGGTTCCGGAGGTTTTGAGAAACTACTCGGTCAATGCCGTCGTGATCTGGCCGACGGGCATTTACCAGTCGCTGGTGAGTGACTTCCTCAGGCCGGTGCTCGGTGCACCATCAAGGCATTTCGGGCAGGCTCTCGTCTGGTATGACGTGCAGCGTGCCCTGTCGCGGCACCCGCAATGCGGCAGCGGAGCCCTCATTCGCGCGATGCGGGCTTCGAGGAATCGGCTCCCTTCCTGGCCGCGCTGTTGGGCAATTGCACCGGATTCTGACAAGGCAGTGAAGACGAGAACTGTGCGCGGGAAAGGATCAGCCCAGCTGTTCTCGGCGGCTGGAGGCAGGCCGTACTACACGCTCGCCGATATTCTCTTGGCCACGCCGGTGGACTGGACGCACAAGAAATACATCCGGATAACCTACAAGGGCACCGCAAGCGGCAAAGTTTATGGGCTCTACTTTGAGCTCGCCCCGAATGAGATCGCAAAATATACGATCGTCGATAATTCGGATCGATGGCGGACGGTCTCGCTGCCTACTGCGCAGCGAGGCATCCCCGCGACGGCCTGGTCTCACCTGATCAAGGTGAGCCTGGCGCTAAGCCCGAAATCGGCGACCGCAACCATCGCGATCGGTTGCCCGGCCCCGTCGAAGTCTCCATAGCCGGTCTCGCCCGACAGGAGTGCCGAAGCAGTGCCCCGGGCTCGCAGAGTCGGGCGACCGTCCGCGTCAGGGTTCGCATCCGACGTCGGCCAGAACCCACGACTTGCCAGGGTCGCCGGGCAGGGGCGGCGGCGGGGTTCGGCTGCCATAACGAGATGTAGACCAGTCCAGGATCCATGAGTTCGAAGCCGTCCAAGAAGCGCAAGATCTTCTCACGCGCGGATGAGTGCATGGGCGGCGGCGCCGGGGTTGCAGACCCTTCTCCGCGGCTTGCGCCACAATGGGTGCGCTCCCGTCTGTTGCATGGGCCAGGACGAGATTGCTGCCGCAGGCGAGGGTATCGCGGAGTGCGCTCACGATCCGCCAGGGATCACTTCTGTAGTGCCCTCATTCCCCGTGAGGAACGCCTTGCTGTGCGCGGTCGCGCCCGGCTTCCTCAACCTAGTGCGTGGTATGCCATCAAGGGCTTTCGGGCAGACTCTAGCCTGGGACTACGTGAAAGGTGGCCTGACGTGGCACGCACAATGCGACCCCAGGGTCCTCACGCACGTAATGCAGCCTAAGGAGGTTGGGCGACGTTCGCGGCCCACTGCTGAACCGCACTGGCAGTTCCGGCACGGTCGTGAACAAGGCCAGTATCCGGGGAAGAGCAAAGGTTGGCTCCCACGCTGACCCTCAGTTCCGCACTTTGATGCGCGATATACGGCAAGCTCTGATTGCTTTCCCGCACTCAGAGGCGGCCCGAGCAATGTCACGAAAAGCCGTGAGCGGCAGACCATCACTGTGTAGTCTCGTGCCCTGTGGTGTTTGGTGGTGAGCCGGGGGGCGGTTGAGGCGGGGCAAGCCACGCGGTAACTATCCTCCTTTGTACAGCCAAAGCGCAGAGGCGAGAGCTCTGGGCTGTTCATGCGCTCAGAAACTCGCCCAGGGCGCCTTTGAGGGTTGGCGGCCTGATAGCTGCACCCTGAAGGAGAAAGGTAGGCTCCGGGTGGCGGTAGTAACCGAATCCTCATCGAGGGTCACGGCGACTCCTCGGAGACGGCACGCCTCCGGATCCTCTCACCTTCCTGCACTGAGCTTGCTTGCGGGCGTAGCAATCTGGATCATGCGCCGTTTCCTATTTACGGGGGGGATCCCGGCAGGGACCGACATGCTGGGCTTCATATCGAGGTCTGCTCAGTATGCAACATTCGGTCGGCTATTCGACGCCTGGAGCGCTGAATCTTTCGGCTCGCGCCGGGGGTTTAACTTCGACAACATCATGGGTGCTCTAACCCTCCTCACGAGGAATCCCATGGCAACCGTCAAACTGCTTGACGTCTTGACTCTCATGGCTGGGGGATTCGCTGCTTACGCAGTCGCCTGGTCTTGGTACAAGCGCCGGTTCGTGGCCATGAGTGCAGGACTTTTCTACATGTCATCACAGGTATCTCTGGGACACTGGGCGAGCGGTCACCTCAATGTTGAAGTGATGATCGCTCGCACCAATGATGTTTCTCGCCTGGTCGTCCTGCCTGGAAAAGTTTGACTTGCGCCGGGTAGTCGGGATTTAGTTCTCGATCGGCGTTGACTTTCTCATTAGGGCCGACCTCGCGCTCTATGTGCTGCCATTCCTAGGCCTGTATCTGGTTGTGGCCCTTTTTAAGCGGAGCGAATTCTGGAAACGATTGAGGAATGCTGCATTTACGCTCTCGCTTGCCGTGCCCGGGGTGCTGCTCTTGAACTCTGCATGGCTAATTCCCTCATTGGCTGGATATCGTATACAATACCAAACATTGAATCAGTTCTTTAGTATCAGCTCATTGTCGAGTCGCAGTCTCAACCTCTATCCTTCCTTCCTTGGATTTGCCCGTGAGATAGGATATTTTGCTTTTACTGATGCCCAGACCTGGTATTCGTTCCCATGGCTCCCGGTCTGGCAATACTCTGTCTCGCCAGTATTATTCCTGTGCTTGCCTATCTGGCATTGTGGCAGCGCCGTGACCATAAGACGGTCTTCCTGGCCCTGGCGGCGGTTACGGCAACTCTTGCTGCCCCCGGAAGTCGCCCGCCGCTCGGTGGTTTGTATCTTTGGGCTGCGCAGAACATTCCCGTGTTTGGTAACCTGCGCGATCCTAATCGCTGGATCGTGATTCAAGCACTGGCGTATGCTATACTGGCCAGTCTGACCATTGATTACGGCGCCAAGGCGGTAGCCCTTAGGTTGCGGCTGTACTTTGCCCGAGTTTATCCCAGCTGGCCGCAAGCGTCGCTGAGTCGCCGCCCCCTCGCGCTTGCCGTGGTGGCAATCGCGCTCGTTCCGGCACTGCCTACTTTCGTCGTCGGACTTCGTACCTGGCACATTACACCGTCGCAGTTGGCCCTCCTGGGCGAAGTGCGCAGTGCGCCCGGGCCGGGAATGGTCGCCACGATCCCCTTCGGCCAGGACTACCGGTTCGTTGACCAGGGCTCTTATCGTGGATACGAACATGATCTTGGCTTCGAGAGCGTTCTCTTCACCGGGCGGCAGGATGTTGGCGATGGCGGCTGGGACCAGCGTTCGGCGAATTTCCTCGCCTATGAGAGCAGCCTCCTGACCCGAGGTGATCCTGCGTTCGCTGCCATGCTCGCGAGCGCAGGCGTGCGTAATCTGATTAGCTTTCATTATCCGCTCGTCGCCCCTCAACTGCGAAGTGAGGGAGTGGGCCCTTACTCGCAGCAGGCTTCCGTCGCGAAGATGCCTGATCTGAAGTCCCAGCTGACCAATCCGGCTGGGACGAATTACGTCGTGGATGATTCAGCCGCGCCGCTCAGCTTTCGACGGAACATTGCCGTGGTCCTGGGGGGCAGCCAGGGCACGGCTGCGCTGATGGACCGTCCAAACTTTAAGCCTGCGGACTGGGCGGTCTTTACCGCGGACGACGTCATCGACACTCGAGGGTTCGCTGCACTGCTCAATCTCATGCGCAGGGCGAATGTAGTTCTGCTGGCCGATGAGCGCCCACTTGACATCGCGGTCGAGGCGGCGAGGCCGGTCGCAGAGTTCCCTGGCATAACAAGCGATTCCCAGACTGATCGGCAGGAAATGAACGTGCCGACCGACCAGAGTGCCCAACTCGGTTCACTTGGCGATGTTGCCATACCGATTCCGCAGCCGCAGTCGGCGTCCAGCGGTTCTGTGTTTTCCGTCCGCTCGCCCGGGCGTGTCGAGATCTGGGCCTGCCTGCTCGCCGCGCAGCGTGCGGCAACCATACAAGCCCGCGTCAATGGACGATATGTCGGGTCGGTCACGCCGGTGACGATCGGTCGTGGGGGTTTTGAGTGGGTGCGCGTGGCGACAGCGCGGGTTGGCAGCGGCAGCCACCGGGTGACTCTCTCTGCGGTGCCCTCGACCTTCGGCGATCGTTACGAGGTGGATGAGGCCCGCGTACTGAGCACAGCCGCGCTTGGCGCGGCGCAGAAACAACTCGACGGGGTACTTGCTGATGAAAAGGCGCGGATTGCATACGACCTCGATCTCGGGGACGTTGCTAAATGGTCATGGCCATCGGTCCCCGCGCTCCTTGCCCCGGCCGCGAACTATCGCACGTTTTCAACGCACATGTGGAAGGTTCCGACCGGCTCTAGTGTCGTCGAGAGTTCTACGCCTGCGCCCGGCTCCGCAAGGGCGTCGCGATTTATTGCAAGGGCCGCGCGGTCCTTGGATACGGTGGCGATGATTACCTACAAAGACGCTCAGAACTGGAAGAACAGGCCATATGTCTACCTGGATTTTAAAGGAAGTGACAGCGGGCAGACATATCAACTGGCATTCGATTCCAGTCTGGGTCCAGACAGCAAGGCTATATACACGTTCTCAGATAACTTCAACGGCTGGAGGACGCTGGGCTTCCCAACTTCCGAGCCTGAAAAAGAAAACGGAAAGATCAACTGGCCCCGGGTCAAAACTGTCAGCATTGCCCTGCCATCTAAGGCGGAAAGTGGTACGTTTGCCTTGGGTGTGCCACGTCCGTCCAAAATCCTCACCCGCCTGAAGGTTCCCCTACCCTTTTGTTAGCGAAAAGAGCTTCCGCAGCGGCATATTGCGGTCCGCATGTTTCGGTGCTGCCCGGCAGCGGCCTTCTCTTCGGCTCGCTTCAAGGGCAAGCGTTGTTATGACCGTCTCAAGCCTGACGGACTCATGCAGGGTCTACATCAGATCGCGGGCCGGCGACCAGCAGATAGCACCTACACCGATTGGGTTCCGTCGTAGCGGGACTGAGAAGCCGTAATACCATTTGCGACTCGGCAACCAGGCGTCCTGGTCTGGACTCAGGCGTACGACCCTCTGTGGAAGGTTTCGGAGGGGGGCCGGAGCGGCTCGGCGGCGCGAGCGATGTCGCTACTCAATAGCTGGATTATCGGACCGGGGCACCATGTAGGCACTATCGCGTTCGCGGGTGAGTCCAGCGCGATTGCGGGCGTCCTGGTGACTGTCGTCGTGACCATACTCCTGTGTGCCGTGGCCGCATTTGGCCGGCCTCGCCGGCCCCACAACGCCGACGTCGGTCATCGCGGGGATGCCGGGTGAGGATTGCGTCCCGGCCGCAGCGTACCTCCGGGTTCTGTCTGTCTCCAGACGGACCAGGGTGACTGCGAGACCAGTTGCGCCCAAAGTCCCTGGAAGGCGTTGGAATGTGGCCTCCACAGGATAGGAGATAGCAACGGCGCACCTATGTGCACCTCGCAGAAGCGTGCGGGTAGGGCCGCTTCCTGCGACCGCGGACGGATCGTCGGGCACGCTCTCGCCCCGCCGGAGTTTTGCGGCCGCACTCGCTGCCGCCCCGAATAGGATCGCTGGGTCATGTACTCCTCGCCTAGGACCAGGCTCGGCTGGAAGCCGGTGTGTGGAAGAGCCTCAGCCAGTCCTTGCGGCTCCGGTTGTAGCACCAAGCCCCGCTGGGAATTGTATCGAGAAGGGCGATGACGAGGGGACTCCCGCCCGGCCTCACGACTCGCGCCAGTTCTGCTACCGCCGCATCTTGATCATGAGGTTCGAGGTGATGGATGACGGGGTAGACAGAAGCGGCCACCTGCACGCTGGCGGCATCCAAGAGGGGAGACGTGGCCGAGGCGACGTCGAACTTCAGGTGAGGCGAGATCTCGCGTGCCCGCGCCACCATGCTCGTCGATACGTCATACCCGCTTACCTGCAGGCCCGCATCTGCCAAGGCACGTGTCCACCTGCCTGTACCACAGCCGATATCGAGCGCGGGGTCACCCTGGCGGAATGCCGCTTTTGCGAGAAGTCGCGAGAAGGCGCGCTTTCTGGCTCCGGCGTACGAAGCGATTGACGTACAGAGGTGCGCCGCGGATGAGCAAACCGCCGCCCAACCCTCCTTGTCGGTATGCGCGAATGCCTGAGCACGCTCTTCCCAGAACTGCGATGTGGAGCGAGGGGACTGGTATGCCATACCAAAAATGATGACACAGATTCTACGGGGGCAGAACCCTTTAGCGCTACAGTTGCACAGAGGGTTGATCTCGCAAACGGGAGACCTGGCCATATAGGCGAGATGTCCGGCCCGCAAGTTTCCGGGGTGATCCGCAAACGAGTTCCCGGTCAGCAGAGGAGTGATTTCCATACCATGCCTGAGATCGCGCCGCCGTTGCTCGTCTTCCTCGTAGACGCATTTCGTCATGATTTCCTCTCGGAGGACGGCACGCCGAACCTTGCCGCGCTGGCAGAGGCCTGGTGCTCAGGTGCCCTCGAAACCCATACTCGGCTACAGCGATGCCATCCGGGCGACCTTCTTCACGGGCCGTCTTCCCGACGAGACGGGCTACTGGATGGAATACTGCGGACCGTCCCGGAAATAGTCCTTGGCAAGGCCTTGTCCCGGCTGGCACCGCTCGATCGGCTGCCTAGTGACCTAGCGCTCCGCGGCATGAAGCTGGCTGCATCGTCGACCGCGATGAGAGTCCTGGCCAGGCGGCGGGGAGTGCCCCATCTGAGCCTGCGCAACATCCCGTTCCGGGCTCTCGGCAAGTTCGACTTCACCCTGTCCGAGCCGATGACCGCACCGAAGTGGCTCGGGTACCCGAGCATCTTCGACAAGTGCATGGAGACCGGCCGCCCCTGGGCATACCTGGATGCCTCGCAGGTCAACCGGGGAGATTTCCTCAGGCAGCTCCACGAGGTGCCCGGTGAGGTCGGGCTGATCTTCGTGTACCTGCACCAGATCGATCAGGCGGCTCATCTGTTCGGCATTACCTCGCCCATCTTCCAGCGCCGTGTGCGGTATACCGACGAACTCGCCGGGCGGATCCTGGCTGGTGTCCGGGCGTCTGTTCTGGGACGTCACTACGCTCGTCCTGTCGGACCACGGGATGTCGGAGCTGTCCAGGCAGATCGCGATTCCCGAGCCGCTTACCCATCCTGCCTTCCCGGAGCGCTTCTTCGTTGCGCTCGACGCCACCATGGTGCGGCTCTGGTATCTCGACGAAGACGAGCGGCTCCGGCAGGAGCTGCGGGAACGTGTCGCGAGCAGATTTCCGGGCAGATTCCTCGGTCACGGGGACGTGGAGCGCCCGACGACTCCCTCGTTCACCGGGCGGCTGTACGGAGATGAGTTCTTCCTTCTGCCTCCCGGGATCGGGATCTTTCCCAACTTCCACTCCTTCATCAAGCCGAAGGCGATGCACGCCTATGATCCGGCTGATCGGGACCAGTGGGGGATCTTCATCGGGCCCACGTCCACCGCCGCGCGCGTGTCGGATCCGGTGGACCTTACCGAGGTCACCGCCCTGGTGATGGAGGCCCTTGAGCACGGTGGCGGCCTGTGACCTGCCGCCCGGAGCGTGACGTCGCGCACGAGCCTGTGCTACCCGCTCCCATGGCTTCCAGGGCTGCGCGATGAGCCAGTCGGCCGAGACCCTCCCCGTAGGGACCGCGCTCGATCTGAACGTCCGCAAAGAGAGGCGGGCACTGCGCGCGAAGCTGCCGCCGTCGATCAGCGGTGCAGCGCTGGTTCTCGGGGGCACCCTGGTGTGGCAGGCATCGAACTTCGTCTTCAATGCGGTCGGAGCCCATGCCCTCGGCCCAGCCCGCTATGGAGTGCTCGCGGCGAGCGTGGCACTGCTCAATCTTCGCCAGCCCTCTTCTCGCTGCCGTACAGTCCACCGCCAGCCGCGAGGTCTCCTCGCTGGCGACGAGTATGAGTCTGGCGAGCGTGAGAACTCGATGCTCCGGTTCTACGGCTTCCGGGTGGTCTGCGCCGCGTTGGCGCTTGCCGGGATAGCCGCCGCCGCGACCAGAGGGACCGGCCTCTTCCATCTCGGCTTTCTCCGGCTGGTGGTAATCGTCGGCGCCTCGATTCCCGAGACGTGGTGAGTCACCTGCTGGGCGGCGTCTTGCAGGGCATCGAGCGTTTCGGCCGCTTCGCCCTACAGAGCGTGGTAGAGGGATCAGCGAAGGCGATCGCCTGGGTACCTGCGTGCGATGGGACTGCTGTGGTGTTCCCCGATGTCAGGCGTCGTGACGATCATCGTGAGCTGTGCCGCGGGGCTGGTGACATATCTGCTGATCACGCTGCCCATCCTGGAGCGGGCTCCACGCCTGCCGGATGCCGGGGAGCACTCCGTCGCCAGCGGCCGGGCGAGGCTCCCGCTCCGCACCGACGCGGATTCTCAGCCGCGGAGGGAGCAGCGTCGCCACCTACTCGGTCACCGCCCTGGTGACTTACAGCCTGCTCGCCCTCCTGCTCTCTCGTCTGACACGCTCATCGCCAAGCACTACCTCTCCAGCCACCAGGCCTGGCCTGTATGCCGGTGTATCGCTGACCGGCAAGATCGCCTACTACGCCGCGTCCGCACTGTTCGTAGTCGGCTTCCCTCTCTTCTCCCGTAAGCACGACCGGGACGACGGCACCGGGAAGTGGATTCTGCCTGCTTCGGCGGGACTGGTATGTGCGATCACCGGGGCGATCGTGGATGGGCTTCGCGCTCGAGCCCGCGTGGGTGGTCATTCCACTTCTCGGCGACCGTTACCGTTCGGTGGAGGGGTACATCCCGTCGATGGCTCCGGTCTTCGGCGTCTACTCCCTCGGTTTCCTGGTCTCCACATACCTGCTCGCCCGCAAGCGCCAGAGCGTTATCGCCGTCCTGGCCGCCGCTGTAGTCGTGGAGTTCGCCGGATTCTTCGCCTTCCATTCGACGATCACCAGCATGCTGGCGGTCCTGGCGGTCGCTTTTGGGGTCAAGAGCGTTCGGCGGCGGCGTGCTGCTGACCGCGTTTGCCGCGGACCGGGCGGCCGGGACGCGCAGACGTAGGGGCGCCCACGCCAGGAGCCAGGCGCAACCCCCGACCTGTGGCGACCACCATGGCGGCAGGTCCTGCTGTGAAACACGATGCCGCACTCGGGCCGTTGAAGGACTGGCGCGAACAGATCGCCAATGAGGTAGTGCGGCGAGTTGGCTCGGTTCCGCGCCGCTCGCCGGCAGCTGCGCACCGGCAACCGCTCACGCCGGCAGCGACTACGACGTCGTGGTGGTACTGCCCTTCGCGCGCATACCCCGCGCGATCTCCCGCCTTTCCGCGGCCGCTGGCTGCCTGAGCGCAGAACTCGGGGTGCATGTGTCGATCAATCCCGTGCCGAGCTTCCGGATGCGGCGGCCAGGGAACAGTCTCTTCATCCGCAAGCTTCAGACCGAGGGGACCGTCCTCCAGGCGCCGCCTGGCTGGACCTTGCGCTGCGGGCCGCTCACCACCGTGACCACGTTCGCAGCCTCGTCGGCGTTGCTGTCGGCCACGTTGAACCTTCTGGAGACGTTCGACACCTCGGTCATGAGTGGTGGTCCCGTACGCCGCAGGCGCGCAGAACCCTGCGCAAGGCGGCCCTGCATGTCGCCCAGGTGAGGCTCCTGCGTTCGGGAAGCTACGCGTCCTGACTCCAAGACGGCGCTCGCCCGGCTGAACGAGTCACCCAGGCGTACGCCGTCCAGGAGTGGGAGCAGCGACATCGCCGGAGCCGAACTGGTCGCCGCCCCGATGTCCGCGCTCGCGTCAACAGATGTGATCGACGGCTTGGGCGCCCGCGGCGCTGCATCGTGCGCCAGATGGCGGAGATCAGCGCCGCGCCGCTCAGTCTGCCGATCGCGAAGAGCCTGGTCCGCAACGCGCAGTATGCCGCGCTCGCGATGCTGCGAGGGCGTAACCGCTGGCGGGTCGCGCTGAGGCGGACGCCGGGAGAAGCCGCGCTGGCCTCTACCCTGCTCGCGCTTCTCGAGGCGCTCGACCCGGGCTCCCCGGACGGCCTGGACTCTGGCTATTTCCGTCTCGCCCTCGAGATGCTCCCGGCACGGCTCGCCGCACTGGGCATAGTGCGCGGGGAAGCATTGAGCTGGGAGGTAGTGCGCGACATTGCCATGGGCGAATGGTCCGACGCTCACCCGCTCATGGGGCTGCTGTCCTGATGCGTTCCCGCGGTCTGGGTACATACCTGGCACCACGCGGCCAGGCGCCCTGGCGCTCTGGCCTCGCGCCGCTCACCAAGACGGGCCGACGGCAGTACTGGTACCTCGCGGCGCTGGTCGTAGCCTCTCGATGCGGCCTGACTCGGGCCCGCTCATCGGGCGAGGCAGTCTGCAGCTTCTCGATTTCGGCGACTACCCTGTGGGTGCCCATCCCCCCTTCAGCCCGTCGGCATTCGGCTTCCCTCCAGGGATCACCAGCCGTGCCCGACGTTGACGCCGCACTCTACTGGCTTTATCAGGCTGCACCGTGGCCACCTCTCCATCTGCTGCCGTTCGCCGCGCTCGCGCCGCTCGCCTGCGTGGGTTTTGCGCGGATCTTCCCAGGACGGGGTCTGGCCACCGGGGCGGCCACAGTGCTGTACACGGTGAACCCGTTCGTTTACGAGCGGATGGCAAGTGGCCAGGTGTACGTAGTGATGGGCTATTCGCTTCTACCGATACTGCTGTCCCTGGCATGTCGGCCGCTGCGCTCGTGGTCGCGACTGCGGCTCTCGGTGGGCTTATCTTCGCCCTCGACGTCGCCTTGTCGGTCCACTACCTCTTCATTGCTGGCCTGTTGCTAGTAATCGTGGTGTCGTGCCACGTCGTCTTCCGGGAGGCGAGGGTGGTCCGGGCGGCGGCAGGGACCGCCACCTTTGGCGTCGCGCTTACTCTGTACTGGCTGATCCCGGGCGATGGATGCCCTCCGCGCGCAGCGGTCCCCTGTGACGCGGCTGGACCTGTCGGTGTTCCAGACGGTGGGTGACGGGCTGTGGGGCCATACTCAACGTCGCCGGGCTGTATGGGTTCTGGAGGCCGGGTCCGCCGCTTGTGATCAACCATCTTTCTGGCTGGCCGTTCTTGCTGCTGGCGATACTTGCGGTCGTCGGGCTTGGCCTTTTTGAGCTCTGGACTAGGGGCGGAGCCGGGGGCCAGGCGCTCGCGCTGTCGCTCGTCACGCTAGCTGTGGTGGGTGCACTTCTGGCCATGGGAGCGCGAGGCCCGACAGGAAGCATCTACACATGGCTCTTCGTACACGTGCCCGGCTTCAAGGTAATGCGGGAATCTGAGAAGTTCTCTTCTCTGCTGGCTCTCGGATATACCGCCTCCTTCGGCGCCGGTGCTGAGGCTCTTGTGGGCCTGGTGAGCCGCAACGTGTCGAAGGCGTTGTGTGTGTGCTTTATCGTCGCCGTCCCGCTGACGTATGGGTACACGGAGCTGTGGGGTTTCAATGGATACGCGAAGCCGTCGGAGTACCCAGCGAGCTGGGTTGCTGCCGACCATGTGATGAGCCCGGGAGCTGCGGCGATTGCCTTGCCCTGGCGTGCCTATCTCCAGGTGCCGTGGATGGGAGATCGCATTGTGGCAAATCCGATGGCGAGCTTTTTCGCCCGGCCGGTTATCTCCGCTGATGACCTGGAGGCCGGCCCGATTGTGACGGAGAGCGCGAACCCGCGATCGCTGTTCCTGCAGTTCTGCCTGAGCGAGGGGAATCGGCTGACGGAGTTCGGCCGCCTCTTGGCGCCCCTCGGAATCCGTTATGTGATCCTCGCCAAGGTCCCGGGGGCCCAGACCTTCGGCTGGCTAAGCCGGCAACATGACATGAAGATGGTCTTCAGCTCGAAGGCGATCGCCATCTATGAGAACGAGGAGCGCATACGGGCTGCATACGAGCCTAGCCGCCGTCTCACGCTCCGGAACTGGGGCGAGGTCGTCGCACTGGCGCAACGCGAACCCATCGTCAACTACCTGATCCGTGTACGGGATGCCCGTCCCGGGGCACTGACCACTCCACCGTTGACCGTTACCGGGCCACCGCCTAGCGGGCCAAGACTCGAAAAGACCTCGCGCGCTACTTCCGTTTCCCAATCGGTCACCCTCGAACGCCTGACCCGAACGGTAGTGCTCACCGTCCCCGCCTACGCTGGCTGGCACATGCCTGGGTTCCGCACCACGGCGCAATTCGGCGTTACAGCGGCTTTCACGCGCGCGAGAGGCATGAGGCGCCAGGCCGTGCTCACCGCCACCTACGGGCCGTGGCGGCTCGTCGAGGTGTGGGATATAGTCGGGGCTGGCCTCGTGGTCGTAGACGCGGCACTGTTCATGATCGCTCTCATCCGCTTTCGCGCCGTACGCTGGAAACCGCGCAGCCGCTGAATCATTCTGTTCTTAGCGGGATGAATGCCTGCTCCACAATTGCCGGTACACGGATTCAAGGGTATCGATGACGCGGGGCCACACATCTTCCCGCGAACAAGTTCACGTCCCCGGTGGCCCATGACGTCTGCGGAATGCCGATCGGTGAGCAGCCGCAGTAGTGCCTCCGTGGCCCTCGCCCCGATCATCCGAAGGCACCACGAGTCCTGCGCCGCCCTTCACTTCTGATGCGAGGCCGACACCACTGGTCACGACAGCCGGCCGAGCCTGCTGCCAGCCTTCGATGACAACGCGTGAGAACGCCTCGTAACGGGATGGGACGAACACGGCGTCGGCCGCCCCGTAGGCCAGCGCGAGATCTTTGTTATCAAGGCGGCCGGTGTAAACGATGTTCCGGCCTTGCAGGGTATCCCCTGGGAAGCCAACAACGAGAATCCGCGCATCCGGGAGTTCTCTGTCAAGGTCGGCTGCCACACCCCGGAGCAGATCGAGGCCCTTCCGGGGTTCAGTCGCGCGCACTCACGGTAGTAACCACAGGAGCGGTTTCGGCGATCCCGATGCGCCGTCGAAGGGCCGCGATGTCACCTACGGCCGCCACGTCGCAGGGTTCTACCCCCGGGGTGCAATGGCGAGCCGCCGAGCGCCCAGCGAGCGAAAGAACTCTTCCTCCTCGCCGGTGGCTGTCACAACAAGATCCGCTCGGGCCGCGACGCGAGGTATCGTGGCATCGAAAGCTCGCATGGCCATGCCGGTTATCCCTCGTCCCCCCCAGGAAGCGGCCCGGACGGGATGCATCATGGGAGAAATGACAAGCGGTATTCGGTACTTTTGTGCCGCCATGAACGCAGCCGCGTGAAGGTAGTTTGGCGCAAGGGAAAAAACATGGACAATATCTGGCCGCGCCCGGTATGTCAGCCTGCGCGAGCCGGGCGAGAGTGACACGCGTCCAGCCATGTTTCCGAGCGGAATATGAGGCAGTCGCTGGACAGTAACTCTTTGGGAGAAACGTACATAGCGCTGGTCTTCGCTGTGTGCCTTTGATGATCCTGCTGATGTTGTTACCTGCGGTGAGTTATAACGCCCGCGTCGTTTGTCATGCTCCGGAGCGGTTGTGATCACGGACACGGAATGGCCGCGCGCGGTCAGATGATTTGCGATGGAGCTAACGTCAACGCTGAGGCCGCCTGTACTGCACCCTGTCGGTCCGAAGACAAGCTGGATCTTCAGCGGGGGACCGGTATCATGGTTGGTTTCCATCATTGATTCCAGGGTGGTCTCACGGGGCATTCAGTGACCGCCTTCATCTAGCCTGGCCGTCACGACCAGCCCGTCGGCGATAGCCGGCCGTGCTCGGGCTATCATGGTCGTCGCTTGGCGGACGAGGTTCGCGGCGTGCACCTCAGCCCGCGCTCGGAGTGGCCATCTCCGATCGTTGGGTCTCGACGGGGGAACGTAGTAAGCAAGGTCGGTTATCTGCCACCCATGCCGCTTCAGCAGTACCGATAGAGTGTGCCACGAAAACCAGCAGACGTGGTCGTCGTTGACGAACTCACGATTGGCCAGTGATCCAAGCACATTAGTGATACGAGCGGCATTAGGGGTGGTGATTTGCAAGGTCCCGCCGGGGACCAGAAGCGGTTTGATCGCTTCGAGGAATAGGCCTGGCTTGTCGAGATGCTCAATCAGCTCTCCGGCAATGATGACGTCCGCGGCTGGAAGCTGAAGGTGAGCGATCGCTCCGGAGTCCTGGCAGTTGACCGTATAGGCCTCGTAACCCAACTCGCGAGCCGCGTACACGCCTGAATCGTCTAGATCAAGTCCTACGAGACTCTGCGCGACCTCACCTAGCTGGGCGTGCAGCCACTGGCCACGCTGCAGTCGCTCGTGTAGCCGCCCCTCGTTGACGAAGCCGATATGAATGGCTCGCTTCCCGCGGGCCGCTGCCCGCAGGGTGCCGGCCCGGTTGACGAGCCTGGCGTCTGGGATAATATAGGTGAATTCATCACCCGGGGTCACTGGCATATTACCTGGATTGCCCAGGCCGCTCGATCCGGCTGTCTTTTGCATGGATACTCTACCGTCCTTCTGTGCTCATGGGCCGAACGATCGCGCTGCGATGCCGTGGCGATCTGGATTCATGGTTTTGCTGGTCTTAGGCGTGTGTCGCCTGCTCGGGCTGCGGCTCAGGCGGCGTCGGGCGCGATTGGAGTGAGACTTCCGGTGCGGGGGCCAGAGCGTCTGCGGATGCGGGTTCCACTCCGTCCCTGGTGCGCGGCACGCTGCCCTGGACCGACTGATGCTGGGAATAGAGCGTCCGGAGATGACTTACGACGTCGGACCAGTTATGGTCCGCCTGGCCGCTCATCTCGGCGCCTTGCCTCAATTCAGCGCGGATGACCTCATCGTGCTCCAGGACGGACAATGCGCGCGCGAGGGCGGGGATGTCTCCCGACTGCACCAGCAGTCCGTTCTTGCGGTCGTGGACGACGGACGCGATCCCCTCCAGGTTGCTCGCGATGACAGGGACCCCTGCGCTGAGCGCCTCGATCGCCACGAGCGGCACTCCCTCGGACACCGACGGCAGGACCAGTGCCTCCGCACCCGAGTAATAAGCCTGCACGTCGTGGTACTCGAGTGCTCCCGTGAAGACCACCCGGTCGGCGATCCCCAATCTTGCCGCGAGTCGCTCGAGCGAGGTCCGCATGGGCCCGTCGCCAACGAAAACGCATGGCAGGCGGACCTTGGACAACGCGTGGAGGAGGATGTCGGGACCCTTGCGGGAAACCAGCGAGCCAACGAACAGGCAGTAACGGTCGAAATCGTGGCGCGATTTCACGCTCTCGGCATCGGGATGATACCCGGCCAGCCACGTCGCATCGGTAGCATTCTGGACCGTCGTGAATCGGGAGCGTGGAATATCGGCCAGTACGGCCAGTTCATCTGCCAGTGATGCGAAATTTGTGATGACGGTCGTCGCTCCGCGGCACGCCCGCAGGTTGACCTGACGGTAGACATAGCGCCGTACTGAGCGCTCGAACCTGCGCCGGTAACGACACGACCATGGCGTCGAGTCGTGTTCCGTGTACACGAGCGGGATGGGGGCTGCGCGGGTGCTCAGCGCCCGGTGAAGAAGAATCGCCGCCAAGGCGCCGTGCACATGGATCACGTCGAAGCCCTGCTCCTCTGCCTCGAGCAGTGCTTGAGCACGCCGGGCGACCCGGAGGTTTCCCACTAGGTGCTGGAGGAGCCACCGGGGGAAGTCCATAGGGATGAACCTGACCAACCGCCCGAAACCGGTGTAGGTTCCAGCCTCCGCGATCGACAGCCCTGGTGACACACGCTCAAGCATCGAAGAATCGACATCTGATACGAGAACGACTTCCTCACCGTGGTCGGTTAGATGCCCCGCCAGTTTGAAAGCCACGAGCTCGGCGCCGCCCGAGCCTTTGCCGACAGGCAAGACTCCTCTACTGACCATAAGAATCCGCAAATGCCCCCCCTTTGTACCCGGTCAGGCTTAAGCCCCCGGAAAGGCTTTTGATGAGTCACTCACTGCGCACTGACGGGCCAGCGGTCTAGCAGCCTCACAGGCCAAGTTTGTCCGCACGAATCGCGCTCCGACCACATTTGAATCCGTGGCTAGAGCGAACGCGAGAGCGCAAAGCCCTGGTCACTGGCTGCCTAAGATCGCCTGGATAAGGGCGAATTGCGTTCCCCCGCCTGGTTGGGTGCCGAGCCTAGGGGTATCACTGGTCAGATGCAAGGAGATGCATTGATCGTCGCCATCCGGCCTGTGACTAAGGTATCAGCTAGAGGAAAGTTCGGACATTCTGCCCCAACGTAAGAAGGGGGCCACGCCTAATCGCGTTCCAATATTGCGTGGGCCAAGAATCCGTGGCTATTCTCTGGTCCAGAAGGGAGGTTAATCATGATGCGTTTCATACGTACTAGGCTGTTTCTCTCGCTTATTGTCGGGGCACTCCTGGCGGCGGGTGTGACTAGTGCTGCCGTGGCTGCGCAGCATCAGGCCCAGCGGCGGCAGTGCTACAGCGTTTGCGCGACGAGGACCTTCATGGTGCTGTCCACGCATCTGGTGGCTTATGGCCACGAGAATCGCGTGCGCTTCAGCGTCGCCGTACGCCCGGGGATTTCGGGCATCGGCGGCGTCGTTCGGGGCGTAGTGACGGTGAGGACCGCGGGCGTGACTCTGTGCACGGCCAGGCTCGTCCGGGGGGCGGGAAGATGCTCACCTGGGCGGCGTGCACTGCAGCCCAGGCGTCGGGCGTACCTTGTCCAGGGCTTCTATCAGGGGGGTAAGATCTTCGGCCGCTCCAGGTCGAATCCCCACCGGCTGAAGGTGATCTACCCGCGTTAGCCGAGTGGGTCCGCGAGGCTTCCGGTTGCGTGACGCGAGCGGAAGCCTCGAAGTAATCCTTCAACGGAGCCCACGGCTTACCGCGACCGTGGTCCGCCAGGTGAGTCGAGCAGTAGCTGCCGGTGACGGCGCTTTGGCGCCGTCACCGGCAGACAGGATTCTGCCCGGCCGCCGGCGGGGGCACCGCTCCGTGCGAGGTGTCACCTGGCCAGGCTGGCTGAGCCCAAGCTCATCGGTTCTCGGCTTCTTAAGGAGCCGATTGCCACTCCTCCACAGACCCCGGCCGCACCCTGCACCCCGCTGAGTCCAGGCGGCCGGTGGCTGCCGGTGACGGCGCTCCGGCGCCGGCACCGGCAGCCTGGGCACATGTTCTCCTTCTTCTGCCAGCCCGGCTCATTGCCGGGCTTTGCCGTCCGATGACGCTGCCGCACCTCAGCCGTCACTCGCCCGGGGTGAGGCGCGTCGTCTTCCGCGCCCCTAAGGTCTTCGCTGTAACGCCCCTAGGACGGACCGCCGGGTAGAGCGTCGCGGGTCACGGCGCACAATGGGTGGGAGGAAGCAGGAGGGTTACGTGACCATGGAGATTCGCTCCTACGTTGCGCTCGGGGACAGCTTCACCGAAGGGCTCGACGATCCGACCGCCGTGGGCGGCGGTTACCGGGGCTGGGCAGACCGCTTCGCGGAACGTCTCGCCGCCATCCAGCCCGGCCTGTGCTACGCGAATCTGGCCGTGCGGGGCAAGACCCTGGGCCAGGTCGCGGATGAGCAGATCCCCCAGGCCATCGAATTCCGGCCGGACCTGGTGAGCATCGCCGCCGGTGGCAACGACATGCTCCGCCCGGGCGCGGACCCCGACGCGCTGGCAGAGTGCTTCGACGAGGTGATCCGCGCCCTGCTGCAGGCCGGCTGCCCGGTGCTCATGTTCACCGGATTCGACCCGCGGTTCCCGGTCCTGCGGCTCATCCGGGGCAAGGTCGCGGCGTTCAATATGCACCTGCGGGCCATCGCCGACCGGCACCAGTGCCATGTGGTGGACCTGTGGTCGATGAACGCGCTGCGCGATCCGCGCGCCTGGAGCGCCGACCGGCTGCACCTCACCCCGGACGGTCACCGCCGGGTGGCCCTGCGGGCCTGCGAGGTCATCGGCGTTCCCGTGGAGGAGGACTGGCGCGAGCCCTGGCCGTCCCTGGACCGGCTGCCCCGCTCGCCGGCGGTGGACTGGCTGTCCGCGCGGCGGATGGATGCCCACTGGGCGCGGGCGCACGCCGCGCCGTGGCTGAGCCGCAGGATCCGCGGCCGGTCCTCCGGCGACGGGATACCACCCAAGCGCCCCCAGTTGCAGCCGTTCGCCGAAGCCGTCGCGCCGGCCGGGATGGATATGTGAGGCTCGCCCGCTAGCGTTCCTGGCCACGAACGGTGCCGCCCGGGATCACCGCCGACCAGCCTGGGCACCGCCGTGGGTGAGATCAGTTTTCTTACTGAGTGTTCATAATCGATTACGGATAGCATCTGCCACATGCCTGCATCCGTGAGTCCGCCTGTCGGCAGGCATGCCGACTCCAGGGCCTCCTGGTTCCGCATCCCCCGCCAGGCCCTGCCTGCTCCTGGGCCCACGTCCACCGACACCGTCGCCCTGCCGGGCAGGGTCCGGAAGATCGGCTACGCCGTCCTGGCCGTCCAGTTGATCGCCTTCTGCGCCTGGAGCACCCTGCTGTACAACAGGTACGCATTAACGTGGGACTTCGCGGTTTATCACCAGCCCTGGTACCTGATCGCTCACGGTCACCTCGACCCGATGACGTCGGTCGAGAGGATGCCGTTCTGGCGAAACGACGCCGAGTTCGCCATCTGGCCGCTGGCCATCTTCTACTGGATAGGACCGCGCAGCCTGACCCTGCTCTGGCTCCAGGACATCGCCGTGGTCGCGGCAGAGCTCATCGCCTTCAGCTGGATGTGCACCCTGGCGGCCCGGTGCGGGAACCGCCGTACCGCCGGGTGGCTTGCGGCAACGGGCCTCATCCTGTTCGTTGCCAGCCCGTGGCTGTGGTGGTCGATCTCGTTCGACTTCCACATGGAAAGCGTGGCCCTGCCGTTCGCCGTGCTGCTCGCCCGCGATCTGGCCGCCGGGAGGCGGCGCCTGTGGTGGTGGGTCGCTCCGGTCCTGGCCGCCGGCGGCCCCGCCGCGGTCTACGTGCTCGGCATCGGGGCAGGAGGTATCCTCTCTGGCCGCCGTTGCTGGCGGCGCGGCATCACGCTGGTCGGCATCAGCGTCGCTTACTCGGCATCCATCGTGATGATCGGGGCTGACCATGGGGCGCCACTGGCCCGGCACTACGGCTACCTCGCGCTTGGCCTGTCAGCCAGCTACGCGCACGGCCGGCTGGCCAGTGGAGAGCACCTGAGCACCGGGCGCATGGCGGAAGGCATCATCAGGAATCCCCTCCGCATCGTCGAGGTGCTGTGGCAGAAACGGGTCGACGTGAACGCGGCCCTGCTGCCGGGCGGCGCGATCGGCATCCTGTTCCGGCCGCTGGCGCCCCTGATCACAGTCGGCCTGCTGTCCGCCATCCTGTCCGCCGGGTGGCGGTTTGCCCAGCCGCTGTTCCAGTACCTGCCGGTCTATCTCCTTGTCCCCGTCGGGACCGTGGCCGTGCTGGCATGGATGGCCCGACGGCACCCAAGGATCGTGCGGGTATGCGCCATCGTGCTGGTCGCCCAGGCCCTCTGCTGGGCCGGGATCTGGGGTCCGCAGGTGCCCGTCCACTGGCTGCGGGTCAGCGGTCCCGCGGCCGCCACGCTGGCGAAGGTGCGCGCTGAGATCCCTGAATCCGACGAGGTGATTGCCTCTCAGGGCGTCCTGGGACCGTTCTCCGGGCGCCTCGACGTGCACGCGCTCGCCCGTACATCGAGGAGCCCGGTCAGCGGGCACGATGTGTGGTTCGTGATCACCCCGACAGCCGGAACCGAACTGCAGTCCACGGCCAGCTCGATGGCGCTCATCGGCCTGCTGGCCGGCCCTATGCACGCCGATCTGATCGCCCATGCCAACGGCGTGTGGGCCTTCCGCTGGGACCGGCCGTCCGGGCAGCACTGGGTCATCGTCCCGCACGGTACCGACGGTGTGCCGGCCTGGACCGCGGCCGGAGCAGGCGGACGTGCGGCTCTCACCGGGCCTGTCGGCAGCTGGCACGCCGGGTCCAACGGGCGGCAGGGTTACGTCTCGGACGGCATTCAATGGCTGGAACCACTCGGCAGGTACACGACGAAGGTCGTCTTGTCCGCCACCGGTCCGGCGAACGTCGAAGTGTGGGACGACAACGGGAACGGAGTGCTGCTGGCGCGGCGGACGATCGCCGGGACTGCAGGTACGCGGGTCGTGACTCTGCCTATCGACGTCGCAACGGCCCTGCGCACCCTCGAGTATTCCGGCTGGGGCCCGTTCAGCGCCCACTTCGTTCGGCCCGTGCCAGGCCAGCGCATCGAGGTGCGCATCTGGACCGACGGCAGCGACACCGTGAAAGTCTACAGCGCACGCATACAACCAGGTTGATAACGATGCGCACCCGCCATAAGGACCTCGCAGAAGGCTTGTTGATCACGAGCTCCAACGATGAGCGCGTGGTTTACCCCGATGTAACCGAATTTGGCTCCGCGTGTGCGGGCTGATAGTTCTCCGGGCCATTCGTAAATAGGGTGAGACCGGCCGGCGTGAGGGCGCGCACGGCGGCGGTCGTCGCATATCGGAGTGGTTAAACTTGCGCCGGAATAGTAACTCGTCGTAGTCGTGCTGTTACGATCAGCCGCGAAAGCATGGGGGCAGAAGCAAAGATTCCTTGAGACTGAGAGAGTGGGAGATCCTGGTCATGCCGCGCGCGCAGCGGTTTCACCTAGCGCAGAAGCTGGCCATGGTGGCTCTGGGGGCCGCCACGCTGGCCATCAGTACTGGGCAACTCCCCGCGCTGGCTTATGGCCCGCCGCCGCCGCCGCCCACGCCGGGTGGTTACACCGCAGTCGTCACCAGCCAGCCCATTGGGCCGGATGGCGGTGTCATCGGCCCGGTCGGGGTCGGTGCGTGCTCGGTGGCCCTGACGGTGGCGCGCGGCACGTTCAACTCCCAGGTCCAGATCACCATCACCGCCCCCACCGTGCAGGACATCGGTGACGGTGGCCAGCCCGGCTACCGGGCCGTCTGCGGGGTCGGCGTTCTCATCCAGGTCGATGGCCAGCCCTACACCGGGGGATTCGGCCACCCGCTCACCTTGGATATCTCGGGGGTCAGCATCAGGCACAACGCCCGGGTCGTCGTGTGGAACGGCGAGAAGTTCGTGCCCGTCAACCCCATAGCCGCGGGTCCCACGCTGCGGGTCCGCTTCAGCGGCTCTGGCGAGGACTTCGCCGTGCTGGTGCCAGGGGGCGGCGGCCCGTCCGGATCCTCGCAGACACAGGTAGCCACGGCGAGCCGCGGCAACCGCATGGCCGGGAGCGTGATTCTCACGAGCCTATTCATCGCTACCCCCGGCCTGTCACCGGCCGGGATCGGCGTGCTCGCGCCCCAATGGCTGGCTGCGATCAGCCACTGAATCAACGGCGCGGAGCCGTTCATCACCGGCCCGCGGCATGTCAGCCCAGCCTGAACCCCCGATACCCCTCAACGCGATTCCCCATGTCGCGTGACTTGGAAGGAAAGCCGGATATGGCGAGTGCGGCGCGCCGCACGACAGCGGTCATCGGGCTCACCGCGGCGGCACTGGCCCTCGCGGCTTGCTCAGGAAACAACCCCTCAGTGAACGCGAACGGCGCGGCCGCGGTGTCCATGGTGCCGCGGCGCATTCTGAGTGCGCCCGGGAGCCTCGTGTCCGTAACGGCGCCGCAGGCGAACGGGGTTATGTGGATGCTCGCCGGGAAATCCAGCATGGGGCTGTTCGAGATGGATTCGTTCACCGGCCGCCTCACCGGCAGTGTTTCCGTGAATAGCGCTGCGCGATCGGTGGCCGAAACCTCCACCGGCATCATCGGCGTGGCCCTGGGCACCGACCGGACGGGTGCCCTGGAACTCCTGTCCGGCACCGGGAAGCCGTTCAAGACCGTGCCCCTGCCCGCGCCGGCCCGCCAGGTCGTGGTAGGCAGCGACGGCACCACGTTCTACGTGCTGAGCGGCACGGCCACGACGTCCAGCGTGACCATCGTGGGCTCCCGCGGCGGCCGGGTCCTCGGCTCCGTCCCGATGCCGTCCGATGCAGTCGCCATGGTCCCGGACGTCCCGCAGACCACCATCTATGCCCTGGAGCGCACCGGGCTGGTGGACCAGATCGATATCACCGGCGGGAAGGTCGTCGCCAAGTTCAGGGCGGGCGGCAAGGATGACACCGGCCAGTCGATCGCGCTCAGCCCGGACGGCACCACCCTCTACGTCCTGAAAAGCGACGGTGTGGTGTCCAACATCGCCGAGGTGAGCACCAGCAGCGAAGCGATCCAGAAGGTCCTGCCGGCCCCAGTTCACTGTGTCGGGGTGCTCGTCTCCTCCAGCGGAGGCTGGCTTTATGAGCTGGTGGGGACAGCTGAATATGGGAACATCCAGATCTTCTCGGCCTAGAACGGCGCGGGCCCCGAGCCGATGAATATCCCGGCAGGACGGCACCGGTCATTGGGCCACCGGAGGCCCGGCCCGGGCCGCCTGGCGGACCTGCGGGGAAACGTCGCCACCCCGGCCCCCGCCGGCTGGATGAGCATCGGCGAGGCCGATGCCGAAGCCACGTCCTGGACCGAACGGACGCTGCGGACGCTGGCAGCGGTCGCCCTCGTCACCTGGTCCTTCCGCCTGTCCGGCTACCTGACGTTCGCGACGTGGCTGGCCGTCCCGGTCGTGCTCATGGGCCTGACCGGGCTGCTGGCCATCGTCGCGGCCTGGCTGCCTGCGGGCTCGCTGCCCAGCCGCCGCCAGCGCCAGATCGACCTGGCCCTCCTGGCCGCGGTCATCGTCGCCCTGGCCTTGTGGAGTTATTTCCAGCTCTACATGGCCCCCGACTACGGCACCGACGAGATCGCTTTCGACCAGTACGCGGCCCAGCTGGCCCTGCACGGGATCAACCCGTACCTGCACTCCATGGCCGCGGCCTTCCCGCTCTTCCACGTCTCGCCGAACGGCTACACCTTCCTGCTGAACGGCCAGCCGGTCACGAAGCTGTCCTACCCGGCGCTCGCCTTCGAGGAGTACCTGCCGCTGCTGGTGGCGGGCATCACTACCGGGGCCGCGGTCTGGACCAACGTCGCGGCCTGGGCGCTCGGCGCGGTGGTCCTCTGCGCCGTGCTGCCGAGGAAGCTGGCGCCGCTCGCGGCCATCGTGGTCAGCCTCGACGTGTTCACCGGGTACGCGGTTGGCGGCGTTACCGACTTCCTGTTCATGCCGCTGCTGATCGGGGCGGCCGCGGGCTGGGATAGGTTCGCGTGGACCCGGGGGCGTGCCGCCTGGCGCGGCCCGGTCCTGATGGGGCTGGCCATGGCCGTCAAGCAGACACCGTGGCTGATCGTCCCGTTCGTGGTCGCAGGCATCGTGCTGGAATCAAGGCGGCTGCGAGACTGGCGCCAGGGCATCCGGGACGGCGTCCGTTACCTGGCCATCGCCGCCGGGACGTTCGTGGTGCCGAACCTGCCGTACCTGCTGGACTCGCCCCGGGAGTGGCTCAGCGGTGTTCTCACGCCGATCACGGCCCAGACCGTGCCAGCGGGCCAGGGCCTGGTCAGCCTCAGCCTGTCTCTCTCGGTCGGCGGCGGGTCCCTGCGGGACTACACCCTGGCCGCCGTGGTGGTCCTCGTGGCGCTCCTTGCCTGCTATGTGGCGACTTACCCGCTGCTCAAGCCGGCTGCCTTCCTCCTCCCGTCGATCGTGCTGTTCTTTGCCACACGGTCCTTCGGCAGTTACCTGGTCATGCTGATTCCGGCAGCGGTGGCAGCCGCGGCGACCACGCAGCGCCCGCTGTTCTCCGCCTGCTGGCGGTGCTGGAAATGGGTGGTGTCCGGTGCGGCGGCGTCCTGCTGCCTGGCCGTCTTCGCCGCGCTGGCCAGTCCCAGCCCGCTGGGCATGGCCATCAGGTCCGTGCGCACCACGGGTCAGCTGGCCACCGTGGACCAGATGACGGTGTCGGTCACCAACAACTCCGGCCGCAGCGTCCGGCCCTCGTTCACCATCGAGGACGGCCTGTCGATGACGGCGTTCTGGCGCCGCGTGCACGGTCCCCCGGTCCTGGGCCCGCACCAGAGGGCCAGCTACACGATCCAGGCGCCGAGCTATTTCGCGATGCCTTCCATCACCAACGGCTTCCAGGTCCTGGCCTTCGGCCGCACCCCGCCCTCGGTCAGCCGGACGGGCGCGTACGTGGCAAGCGTCTGGCGCGTCGTCCTGCGGCCCTCGACCATCAACCAGCCGGTGGCCCGGGGCCAGGTAATCACCGTGCATGCTGAGATCCTCAACCGGCTCGACCAGCCCGTCCGGGCCGCGAACGTGCCCGTATATCTCGGCCAGGTCATCTATGCCCAGAGCGGCACGCAGATCAGTGAGGGCTTCATCAACAGGGGATACGGCGGCCAGACGCCGGTCTCCGCGCTGACCAACGGGCAGGGCGTCGCCACGTTCACCATCAAGTCCACACTGGTGCCGCACGATCCGATCTATTTCGAGGCCAATCTCGTCAAGCCCGGATCGGCCTATCCCTACGGCTATTCCCCCATCCTCGCCGTGAGGTTCCGCAACTGACCACGGTGATCGCCCCCATCCGGCGGGCCGCGTGGTGCCTCAGGGCCCCAGGTCGGCCAGCACGTCCTCGATCCGGTCCAGCGCGGCCGCGATCCACGGCAGCGTGACCGGGTCATCGGACCGCAACGCCTGTTCCCGCTGCCCGTCGGTCTCGCCGTACAGCATCGCGGTGGCCACCCGCATCCGCAGGGCGGCCGGCTCCTCGCCGAAGGCGCTCGCGGGCAGCACCCCCATGCCGTGGCAGTGCAGCAGGTGCGTGGCCAGGTCGGCACCGTTGCCGATCCCGCGCGTGACGCGCAGGTGTTCCCGCCAGGGCGCGAAGTCGGGGTAGAGGTAGAACGCGGCCTGCGGCGCGGGCACGAGCAGCCCGGCGGCGGCGAAGCGGTCGGCCACGGCGGCGGCCACCTCGGCGTGCAGGGCCCGGCTGCGGGCCACCCGTTCGGTGAGCTCGGCGGGCTCGTCGAAGGCGAGGGCCGCGGCCTGCTGGATCGGCAGGGACGGGGCGGACCAGATCTCGCTGCCGATCCCGACCAGCCGGTCGCGCAGCGCCAGCCCGATCCCGCTGCCGGGCAGCCGTGCCACGCCGATCCGCCAGCCGCCCAGGGCCAGGCTCTTGCTGAGCGCGGTGGTGACCACGGTCCGCTCCGGCGCGAACAGAACCGGGCTGGCGAACGCCTGGTCCGGGTCGTGCACGAGGTCGCGGTAGATCTCGTCGGCGATGATGATCAGGTCGTGCTCGGCGGCTGCCTGGCACAGGGCATGCACGCTGGCCGGGCGGGCCAGCCTGCCGGTCGGGTTGTCCGGCAGGGTCAGCACGACGGCGCCGATCCGGCGGCCCGCGTGCTGCGCCGTGGTCACCGCCGCCGACAGGCCCGCGGCGTCGCAGACGCCGCCCTCACCCGGCGGCACCGGCACGAAGTGCGGCCGCACCCCGAGCATGCTGGCCTGGGCGGCGTAGCTGACCCAGCTGGGCTGCGGCACGGCGACGTCCGCGCCGATGGCCAGCAGCAACCCGAACAGCAGCGCCTTGCTGCCCGGGCCGCAGACCACGCTGGCCGGCCCGGTGGGCGTGCCGCGGCGGGTCCAGTACCCGGCGGCGGCCTCGCGCAGCTCGGGCAGGCCCGCGACCGGCCCGTAGGTGTTGCCCGCGCTCGCCTCCGCCAGCGCCTGGATGAGCAGGGGATGAGCCGGCAGCCCGGCCTCGCCGAACGCGAGCGGCAGCACCGTCTCACCCGCCCGCCGTTTCCGGGCCAGGGCCTCGTTGGCGGCCAGCGTGGCGGACACGGGGATGGGAGCCAGGCTCAGCCGGGACGGGGGCGCTGCGGCCGGGAACGGGGTGACCGGGGCGGAGACGGGAGCAGCCGGCGCAGTCGTCATTGTGGACAGGGCGGGTGGCGGCGGGGCAATGGTGCTGGAGGGTTTCGCGTGCAGGGCAGATGGCATGGCTGCGCCAGCCATGGACATGGCTCTCGACTCCTAGATTGGTTGGGCGCCCATTTAGGGGCAATTCGGGCGCCGCATTGCGCCACTCAGCGGGCTGCGATCGATCAGATCGCGCGAGCGCCTTTGGCCGCTCTGACCAGCATGCCTGCAGATATGCATTAGTACAAGCAGCTTTATCTGTTGTGGAGGGTAAGTTGAACTTATGCTTGATCTGCACCGGCTGCGGCTGCTCAAGGAATTCGCCGCCCGGGGGACGATCGCCGCCACGGCGGCGGCCCTCGGATATACGCCGTCGGCGGTTTCCCAGCAACTTGCCGCCCTGGAACGGGAGGCGGGCGTGATCCTGCTCGACCGGACCGCGCGGTCCGCCGAGCTCACCGACGCAGGAGTCCGCCTCGCCGCGCACGCCGAGCGCATCCTGGCCCAGGTGGAGGAGGCCGAGGCGGACCTGTCCGCGCAGGAACGCGAGCCTGCCGGCCGGGTCTCGGTGGCCGCCTTCCCCACCGCGGCCGCGGCGTTCGCGCCGGCGCTGGCCCGCAGCCTGCGCAGGCACCCGCAGCTCACCCTGCTGCTGCGGCAGACCCAGAAGGACGAGGGGCTGAGCTCGGTCCGCTGGGGTGAGGTCGAGGTGGCCCTGGTCAACGACTGGACCGGGGGACTCACCAGCACCGGGGCGGGCGTGCTCCAGTTCTACCCGCTGGTGCGCGACCCGCTGGTCCTCGTCGTGCCGCGCGGCCACCCGCTCGCGGACCCTGCCGAGCCGGTGGACCTGCGCCGGCTCAGCGAGACCAGCCGGTGGATGGCCGCCCCCGCGGGCGAGCCGTCGCCTCGTCGCTGAATCTTCGCCATCTCGGGTAACAATCGCAGCTGCGAGGTGTCCTCTACAGCGGCGGGACGACTCCTGCACGCTGCAGACCGGGTGTGAGACCCAACCAGTGGAGGTGCCAGATGGCCGAGCTCCCACCGCCCCCAGAGGGAATTGTGCTGGCCCACTTCATCGTCTCGGACGATGTCGAGCGCTCTCGGCGCTTCTACACCGAAGTACTCGGCGGCAGGGTGGTCTTCTCCGGCCGGAGGGCTGACCTATGTCGCACTATCCAACAGCTGGATCATCATCAATGTCGGCGGAGGCCCGACCGACGACAAGCCGACGGTCACCCTGGAGACGCCACGCGATCCCGACCGGGTCAGCAGCTTCCTCAATATCCGGGTCAAAGACATCGAGGCCGTGTACGCCGAATGGAGCGCCCGGGGTGCTCAGTTCCTGACGCCGCCGAAACAGCACCAGTACGAGATCCGTTGCTACATCCGCGATCCCGACGGTCATCTGATCGAAGTGGGGCAAACCACGGACCCAGAGGGGGACTGGTCGCCCGCTCACTGGCCATCGAGTACGCCCGCCGAGGAGTCCGAGTGAATGCCGGGATCACCGGCGAGATCCGTCGCATCGACGGTGCCAGTCCGTGACGCTGAGGAGGTTCGGTCATGACCACCGCGATCATCGGCACTGGAGGGATCGGATCGGTCATCGCCCGCCAGCTCGCCTCAGGCGGCGAGACCCTGCGGCTCTCGAGCGCCGACAATGAGTCGGCACGAACGCTGGCTGCAGAGATCGGTCGAGCTGCGGTCGTCGCCGTCGACAACCGCGACGCGTTGCAGGGCGCCGATGCCGTCGTCCTCGCGCTGCGGTTTACCGTGCTGAAGGGCGTCATAGACGAGATCGCCGACTCGCTGACCGACAAGCTCGTGGTCGTTCCGAGCAACCCGGTCGGCATCGACGCACAAGGTAACGTCTCACGTCTCCTGCCGGAAGGGCAATCCTCTGGCGAGGTTGTAGCCGGGTGGTTGCCGGCGGGGGCGCGCTTGGCCATGGCGTTTGGAACCATGTCGGCCGATCTCTTCGAGTCCTCTAGCAACCGGTCACCGGAGCCGGCGGTCCTCTTCTACGCGACCGACGACGACCGTGCTGGCGAGGAAGTCGAGCGGTTGATCCGAACGGCCGGCTTCGAGCCGGTGAAGGTCGGCGGGATCGAACAGTCGGGTCGACTCGAGGTGGGCGGCGACCTTCACGATCTCGTAGTCGGCCCCGCAGAGGCGCGGTCATTGATCGGTGGGGCCTGATCGCTTCGCCGCCCTGGCCGGGCACCTCTTCGGTCGGGCCTTCGCCCAGACGGTCTTGACGGCGCTGACCTCGCGGTGTCGAGGGCACGGACCGTGGAAACTCAGGTGGCCTCAGCGCACCATCTGGGTAGAGTCGGGCGGTGCCCGAGCTGCAGCAGCTGCGTGCTGACCACGCCCCGGCGGTCCTGGCCTTCGAGCTGGCGAACCGCGCCTACTTCGCTGCCTACATCTCCGACCGCGGCGACGAGTTCTTCGACCAGTTCACCGAGCAGCACAGCGCCATGCTGGCTGAGCAGGAGGCTGGCACCGGTGCTTTCTACGTGCTGGTCGCCGAGGATGGCTCGGTCCTGGGCCGGTTCAACCTGTACCGCTTCGACGACGGCACTGCGGAACTCGGCTACCGGGTCGCGCAGCACGTCGCCGGCCGCGGCGTGGCGACCGCCGCCGTGCAGGAGCTGTGCCGGCTGGCGGCGGCGCGGCACAGGCTGCGCACACTCCGGGCGGCCACCTCCCGGGAGAACACGGCGTCCCAGAAGGTGCTGGCCAAGGCCGGGTTCGTTCCGGTCGGCCCGGCAGACCCGGCTGACCTCGGCGGTAAGGAAGGCACCTGGTATCAGCGTGACCTGGCCGCCGACCGACCCTGATCAGCCGCTGGCGACGTGCAGCGGCGCGAGGCGCCCCGGATGCTGGTGCGTTTCACTCAGGTGGAACTGGCCGCAGCGGCGGGTCGCTCACGTGATCGAGCTTGCCCGCCTTGATGGCGGTCAGGAACACGGCCCACTCATCGCGGGAGACGTGCAGCACCTCGTCGTCAGGGGGGTTGCGGGTGCTGCTCAGGTCAACTGCGCCATGCTCGCACGCCTCTGCCCTGATCATCAGGCTGTGAACACGGGCCGGGCCCGGTGGTCCGCGACCATCTCCCTGCGGAGATCCTCAGCGCTGGCCCGATGGCACCGGGCACCATCATCGCGTCTCATCGCGTAGAACTGATGATCTTGATACCAGATCATGTAGAAGCCATCCCACTCGCGGCGGAGCCCATCTAACCGGGGCGGGATGCTGGGATCAGCGGTGTAGCTCAGCGCGGCAGTCTGCGGAGGATTCCTCACCCGGCGTAATCATAGAAGCAGGCTACGGTAACCTGTTCTAACCTGTCTAGACCTAGGTTAGCCCGTACCGAGCTGACCAGGGCTAACTCTGTCTGCTTAGAGTCAGCTCATGATCGTCAACCCTGACTCGGCTGTCCCGCTCTGGCGGCAGACGGCTACGTGGATAGCCAGGCAGATCAGCGAGCCAGGCCAGCGGCTGCCCTCAGAGGCCACGGTCATGCAGACGCTGGGGGTGGCCCGGGGGACCGTGCGGCAGGCCTATCGCTACCTCGCATCGCAAGGCTGGGCAGTGGTCGTCTCGGGTAAGGGAGCCTTCGCGCCAGACCCACTGCCCCCGGGCGAGCCGCCGGTTTGAGCGTGGAACGTCTGGGCCTGGCAAAACGGGCATGGATGAGACGGTGACGCGGCATCACCCCTGGGCGGCGCCGCGCTCCGTGAGCCAGTCCACGAGAAGCTGGCGCCTGGTGTCGGGCGCGCCCGCGGCCTGGAGCGCGGTCTGCTCCGAGTATTCAGGGATGACGTTGATATCGGCGCCCTGAGCCAGGAGATACTCGGCCATCCGGCGCTGGCCGCCGTGGCAGGCCTGCCAGAAGGCCTGGTCGATGTCGCTGCTGGCCGGCGGCGGGCTGGCGGCCAGGAACTCATCCACCCTGGCCCGGTCCCCCAGCCCGGCCGCCTCCCACAGGCTGCCGATGCGCGCGCCGCGGGCGACGAGCAGCCGGGCCACGTGCCAGCACCCATAGCCGACCGCGTTGGCCAGCGGCGTGCCGATCGACCCGCCGGGAACGTCGATGTCCGCGCCGCCGTCGATCAGGGCCGCGGCCACCTCGACGTCGTCGCTGCTGGCCGCCCAGTGCAGCGCCGTCTCGTCGCACCGGGTGGGGTGGCGGAAGCTGGGGTCTGCCCCGGCCTGGATCAGCAGGCGCACGATCTGCGGGCCGTTGGGGAAATAACCCGGCCAGTCAGCGACCAGGTGCAGCAGGGTCCGCAGGCCGCCTCTGCGGTCTGCCAGCCCGGCCCGCGCCAGCCGGGGGTCTTCCGCCAGGAGCCGCCGGAGCGTCTCGACGTCGCCGCCGCGGACAGCAAGCACCAGCTCAGCGGCCCGCGGGTCATCCGCTGGGATCTCCAGGCCAGGCGTCTCATCGGTCATCGGCACCATCATCGCAGCAAGCCGTGGCCGGGTGCCCCGATCCATCACCACCACCCTGACCGTGCGATCACGGTCATCGCCGGGAAGGCTGGCCCGTGATCCGCCGGTTACCGCGCCGGGATGGTGGCCAGGTAGGTGTGCGGGCCCGGGGAACTCTTCGGGATGTACGCCCCCATGATGTGGTTACGCCACACGGTGTTCCCGCTCACGGCGTTGCAGGGGCACAGTGAGCTTCCGGCGACGTTGGCCGGGTACCACCGGGCCCGGCCGAAGGACTGGCCACGCGCCGGGATGAATACCAGCGCCGGGGAATGGCCGCTGCCCATCGCCACGAGATTGAATCCGCCGCGAACGGCGGTGATGCCCTCGAAATGAGTGAAAATGGCCGGCCGGCCGCCGTAACTGTAGAAGGCCGGCCTGCCGAAGGCGCCGGTCCGCTCGTTGTAGCTGACCAGGAACCCGCGCTGGCCGCCGTGGGCTGAGGATCCCCCCGCCAGCGTGTAGCGCGGGCTCCGCGGGCCGCCGTCCTGCCAGATGCCGTAGAACGTGCTCTTCGTGGACAGGCTGCCGTGCATCCGCAGCAGGGTCCACTGGCGCCGGGTGATGTTGTAGATGAACGCGTTGCCCGAGGCGAGGCCTCCGTGCACCGCCGGGTTCAGGTCGTAGTTGCCCACCACCAGGTTGCCCATGGTGCTGTGCGGGATGGTGTCCATGACGTGGCACCGGCGCCGGGACGGCCGGGCAGGCCCTGACGTGCCCGGTGACGTGCGGCCGTGCGCGGGAACGTCGATGGACGCCCAGGAACCGCCCCGCCCGCTGAGCGGCCCGAGGTAGATCATGCCCTGGTTGCGCACGCCACGGGGTGCGGCCGACGACACGTAGCTGCCGACCGCGCGGATCTGCCCGCGGCCGATCGCCCGGGGGTTGAACAGGTGCGTGTCGGGGCCGTAGAAGGTGGCTGAGGTGACCTTGCGGAACGCCGGGTGCAGCACCGAGACCGCGGCCCCCGCCGCCGAGCCGAGGCGGCCGCGGAACAGGAACGCGGCCCGTGAGCCGCTGACGGCGGCCAGGCCGGTCAGCACCACGCCGCTGCCGCCCGTGCCGCGCACGCCCGTCACGACGTTCCCCGCCTGCAGGATCGAGGTGATGCTGGTGCCCCGCGGGTGGGCGCCCCGGGCCGGGCTGGCCAGGGCCGGCGCCGCAGCCATCATCACGAGCGCTGCCGCCGTTCCGCCCGACAGGACCGGAATAGCCCGCCTCATCTTCATATATGCCCCCCGTGAGAATTCTGGCCTCAAGGAATGAGCCCCTGCTGGGCCAAGGTAGCGGAGCAATGAGAATCCGGTGAGCCAGGCGTCACATTATCCGGACTGCATGATTATGTGACTTTGCCGAGCGGGAAGGTAATCGGGGGAAACTCACGGGCTCCCGATCTGCTATTGCCGCCGGGAAAAGATCCGCCCGGGACGGTTTTCGCTGCGGAGACGCGGCCGGGACGCGGGCGGCCGGCGGAGCGTCCGGGCAGATCCCGCGGGAGCGCGTGCGCCCGCCGGCAGTTCTCGCGCCCGGTACGCTCCAGGCGTGACGGAGCCACGCCGCGTACTGATCGCCTTCGATTACCGCGCCGACGGTATCTGGTGGGTAGCCACGAAGACAAAGGTGCCGGTCGGTGCAGCTGGCCTCAGGCTTCTGTGCGCTGCCGCAGTTGGCCATGAACGCGCGCCATGCGTGTGGGGTGAATGTTAGGACGGGGCCTTGGCGGTCCTTGGAGTCACGTACCGCCACGATGCCAGGCAGGTTCCGGGCCACCTCGACACAGGTGGAACCATTTGCGCTATGGGTGCTGATGCGCCAATCGGCGCGGCGTAGATCCTGAACGCCACGTCGGCGCCTCCTCTCGCCTGATGGGGTATCCCTCCAGGTCACTTGATGCTATCCGCTTTAGTGGCGATGAAGTCTGCTGATTCCCCAGTGGTAAGGGCCAGGGTGCGCAGCCGGTCGAAGGCCAAACCATAGCGGTAGACCTCGGCTTCCTGCTCGACGTACAGATCGCTGGTCATGTTCTCCAGGTACACCACGTCCGGGGCGATCAGGTCAGGAAAGCCGAGGATCGTGAACTCACCGGTTGTCGCCGAGTGCGCGCCCGACGCTAGCGGAAGCACCTGGAGGCTTACGTTAGGCCGGTCCGCCATGGTCAGCAGATGCGTCAACTGCTCCCGCATAACCTCAGCGCCGCCGACCTGGCGCAGGACAGCGGCCTCATCCAAAATCACGTCCAGCGATAGGGGTCTATCGCGGGTCAGCACGCGTTGGCGGGTCATCTTGACCTGCACTCGCCGCTCGACCTCCCCGGGCGGGGCAATGAGCAGCCCGAGCTGATCACTGCACGCGCGTACTGCTCGGTTTGCAGCAGCCCCGGCACGAGCATCGGCGCGTACCAGTGAACCGATTCCGCCTCAGCCTCCAGCGCGATCAGCGCCGTGTACCCGGACCGAGCGTGTCGGAGTAGGCGTCCCACCAGCCCCGCTGGCCGGCGCTTTGACCCAGCTGTTCGAGTCTTCCGCGCTGGGTCCCCGAAACGTCGTAGAGGTCCAGCACCCGCCGCAGGTCCGTCATGCTCGGGGCGGTCTGCCCGTTCTCGATGCGGGAGATCTTCGACGGTGACCAGCCCAGCCGCCGCTGCTTCCTCCGGTCAGTGTGGCCGCATCGCGCAGCCGCCGCAGCTCGGATGCGAGCTGGCGGGCACGCACGGACGGCGGTCGCTTGTCAGGCACGCGAACACCTTTCCTGGCTGGCGCAGCGGTCCTGCCCATCCTGCCCGACAACGAGCATGACGGATGACTGGTCTGCTATCGAAGAAGATTCTGTAGAAACTTGCACGAGAACTTCTGTAGTGACAGCCTTGGCAGTGACCGGAGCGTCGCTGTTTCTCGCCACGATCGCACGGGAGGCCGAGCATGAGATCACCCGCGGCACCGCTGATTGCCTGGTCTCGCGTGTTCATGGCCAGCCCACCGCAGATTGGTGAAGCACGCCGTTTTCTGGCTGCCATCGTGGATGGCTTGCCGTGCGCGGACGATGCCTTACTCTGCCTGTCCGAGGTGGCCACCAACGCCATGCTGCACAGCCGCTCCCGCCAGCCTGGCGGCTGTTTCACCGTTCGCGCCCAGCGGTACGGCAATCACTTACGGGTCGAAGTCTGCGACCAGGGCGGCCCCTGGCTCCCGCCGTCGCCGGCGGCCGCGGACAGGCAGAGCGGCCGCGGGCTAGTGATCGTCGAGCAGGTCGCCAGGGCCTGGGGGCGCAGGGGCGACGAGGCCGGCTGGACCGTGTGGTTCGAGATGGGCGCCGGCCCTGCCCAGTGCTGGATCACCATCCGGAGGCAGTCCCGGCCCAGCCACATCGCCACCATGCACACCCGGGAGATCAGGGTTATCACCGCCCGGACAGGGACGTGACCCGCCGTGTGGTGGTATTCGTTGCGGAGAAGCGAGGGTGGCGCGGGCGGCCCGGGAACCTGCGGGCAGATCCGGCGGGAGCGGGTCTGCGCCGGATTCGGGGTCCCGCGGCTGAGCCCCGGGCCTGCACCCCTCGGGGGGTTGCTCACGGCGGGGGACGATCACGTGATCGAGCAGGCGTACGACCGGCACTCGGTCAGCCAGTATGTGGAAGCAGTCCGCGGGGTTCTCGGCTCTGACCAGCTGCGCGAGGCGACGGCGGCCGCCGCGCAGCCGCTCGCGGGAGCGGGGGACCCGGCGGCCAAGGTGAGCGCGGCGCTGCCGCCACCCGGTGACGCGGAGCCGTCGTCGGGCGGGGCGGTCAGCGACGTGGTTCCCTACCTGTCCCGGGACCCGGCGGTCAGCCTGGTGCAGAGCGCCCTGGACGGCGCCCTGCGGGCGGAGGGCGTGGCCGACCGGGCGCCGCTGGACCGCAGCCGGTGGTCGGACATCGTCCACACCGCGGAGGAGCTGCTGCATCCCGGCGACTTCTCCCCGGACGACCCGGACTGGGTCATCAAGATCGCCGGATCGATGCTGGGCCACCTGGCCAAGGGCAACCATCCCTTCAACCCCCGGCCGGCCGCGCACGCGATCAGTGACTCGGCGCGGCTGGTCATGGTGGGGGACTGGGGGACCGGGCTGCCCCGGGCCCGGGCCGTGGCTTCCTACATGGCCGAGGAGGTTGCCGACGCGCTGGCCCACGGGCGGGAGGCCCACGTCATCCACCTCGGCGACGTCTACTACTCCGGGCTGCCTGACGAGGTCCAGCGGCACGTGCTCGCCTACTGGCCGGTGACACCCGCCCAGGCCCAGGCCGGGGTGACGTCGTGGTCGCTGAACGGCAACCACGACATGTACAGCGGCGGCTTCGGCTACTTCCAGACCCTGCTCGCCGACCCGCGGTTCGCGGCCCAGCGCTCCGCTGACGGCGCGGCGACCAGCTTCTTCCGGCTCACCTCACCGTCGTGGGACTTCGCGGCCCTGGACACGTCCTGGGACGAGGATGTCCTGTCCAAGGGGGCTACCGGGGTGCTCCAGGACCCGCAGGCGGATTTCGTCGGGGGCATCGCCAGGGCCTCGGCCCGGAACCTGGTCCTGCTGAGCCACCACCAGCTCATGTCCGCCTACGACACGGCCGACCTCGGCCCGGTGCTGCCCGCCAAGCTCGGCCCGGTGCTGGACAGCGGGCGCGTCACCGCGTGGTGGTGGGGACACGAGCACCGCTGCATGGGCTTCCAGCCCGGGCAGGGTGTCCCGTTCCCGCGCTGCCTGGGCCACGGCGGGGTGCCGGTGCTGCAGCCGCACGCGCCCGGCGACCCGGTCCCGGCGCCCGGGGCGTGGGAAGAACGCGGCTTCCTGGTGGATGGCGACGGCGATCACTGGGCCCGGTTCGGGTTCGCGGTCCTGGACCTGGACGGCGCCCAGATGCAGATCCGGTACCGGGATGACACGGGCGCCCAGGTCAGGTCCGAGGTCATCGGGTAGGGCGGCCGCTGACCGCCGCGATATACCGGTGGCCAATATGTGCTAGCATCGGTACATGTCGCTGAAGAGAACGAACGTTTACGCCGATGCGGAAGATCTCGCCCTGATCAAGGAGATCGCCGCCCGGCTTGGAGTATCTGAAGCGCAGATCATCAGGGAAGGGATCCACCTGGCTGCCCTGAGTAACCGGGTGTGGGACAGCGCCTTCGACTGGCCAGCCTTCGATGGGACGGGCGAGCCTGTGACCGGCGACGAGGTCACCGACGTGGTCGCCCGGGCTGCTGAAGGACGGTGATCGTTGTCGCGGACACCTCGGGCATTATCGCGGCGTCCGACCGGAATGCGCGCGAGTCCGCGGCCTGTCAGCAGATCCTGCGTGAAGCCGGAACAGTGATCATATCGCCCATGGTGCTTACCGAGGTTGATCACCTGGCCAAGGCCCGCTTCGGGTCACGGGCGCGGACCACGATCATCGGGTTCATCGTCGATCAGGTCGGGCAGTCACGTTTCCAGATCCCGGAGACCGGCCTGGAGACCCTAACCGCCGCCCGCCTGGTCCAGCAGCAGTACACAGGCCTGGACCTGGATCTGGCCGACGCGGTGAACGTGGTGCTGGCTGGCCGTTACCGCACGGACGCGGTACTGACGCTCGACCGGCGCGACTTCCGCGCGATCAGTCCGCTCACCCCACATCAGTGGTTCCGGCTGCTGCCCGACGATCTCTAGCCCGGCCATTTCGCGGGTGCGGCGTCCGCGCGCAAGGCACCGGCCCGGGACCGCGCGATGCGGTCCCGGGCCGGTGCCTGCCAGGCCGTGGCGGTCAGCGTCCGAAGAAGAACGCTGGCCCGTTGGGCGTGCCGACTCCTGTCTCGTCGTCGTACCCGGGGGTGTCGTGCAGGGTCGAACTCTGCACGTCGATGGTCTGCAGCCGGTAGAACTTGCCCTGGCTGTTGTCCAGGAAGTTCACGTAGTCGGTGCGGACCTGGGCCAGCGGTGACGCCGGCGCGGTGATGTCGTGCAGCCCGCGGGTGCCCAGCAGCCGGTAGTAGTAGGGATTGGCGAACCCGAGCGAGCGGTGCTGGAGCTGGTCAGCCACGGCCACCACGCCGGCCAGCATCGGGGAGGCCAGGCTGGTCCCGCCGATGCGGTACTGATCCCAGTACGTGCCGTCGGGGAAGACCTGGGTCTGGCCGATCTCGAAGCCCGTGTTGGGGTCGGCGGGCATCGCGATGTCCGGCACGGCCCGCATCGGGGTGCTCCCGTAGTACTCGGAGATGCTCGCCGGTACCTTGCCGGCCTGGTAGAAGGGCTGGGTGAACAGCTGGCTGGTCCCGCCGCCGCCGCCGGAGCTGTAGGTCCCGGGAGGTGCGGGCGTCCAGGCCCCGTTGGTCAGCGTGGAGTAGGCGCTCTGCCACCCGTGCTCGCCCAGCCACTGGCCCCGGCTGCCGATCAGCACGCTGGTGCCGCCGACGCCGGTGACGTAGGGCAGGTCGGCGGGGAACTCCACCGTCTTGGCCGACAGGTCGGTGCCGCCGGCGGTGTGGTCGCCGCTGTCACCGGACGAGAAGTTCACCGTGATGCCGGTGAGCGCCGCTTCCAGGGAGAACTGCTGGTAGAAGGCCACGTAGGAGGAACCGAGGAGGTTGATGTCGTCGGTGCCGTCGGTCCAGGAGTTGGTGATCACGTTGGCGATGTGGTTGTCGATCGCGCTGGCCCAGGCATCGTCCAGGCCACTGCCGCAGTCCGCGGCACCGACGTAGACGATCTTCGCGCCGGGGGCCATGGCGTGCACGGCCTCGACGTCGAGGGTCTCTTCCCCGTACCATCCCTGCGCGCCGCACTCGCTGGTCATGTCATACCCGTCAGGGCCGGGCGTGATCTGGGAGAACTGGCCCGGGGCGAAGGTCGGCTGGTGATGCACCTGGTTGTACTTCTGGGCGTCCTGGTAGATCGTGGGCGACGCGTAGGCGTCGGTGATGGCGACGGTGACCCCGCGGCCTGTCACCCCCGCGCGCAGCAGCCCGCTTTCCCCGTAGGCCGACTGGTACTGCTGGGGCACGTAGCCGCAGACGGTGTAGGGCTGGTCCTTGCCGTACGCGGGCGGCTGGCTGGTCGCGATCTTCTGCGCGTAGTACGCCGAGCAGGGCTGCACGCCGTAGCGCTCACCGGGCGGCGGCCCTGGCAGGGTGTCGGCGGGCTGCTTCAGGGTGGAGCCCTGGTCAACCCCGACCACCCCGGCGATCACCTGGCTGACGGCGGACGGGGTGCTGGCGGGCAGCGTGAGCGCGGTGGCGTTGGCCCGCACCGTCTTCCCGAGGTAGGAGTAATTGTTCAGGGTGGTCGCGAAGGTCTTCTCAACCTGCGTGACCGAGCCCGTTGCCTCCACGTACATCCCGCTGCGCAGGGTCGTGGTGACCTGGAAGCCCTGCGAGCGGAGCCAGGCCTGCACCGCGGTGACGCTGGCGGCGCTGGGCGCGTACTGGGCCCGGAACTGCGCGCTGGACAGCCAGTGCCCGTAGCTCGCGCTGGCCGGGTCGGAGATCGCCTGCAGCGTGGCGGCCGCGCCGGCGGCGTTACGCATGCCGAGCAGCACGCCAAAATTGACGCGCTGGCCCGAGGGCGTGGCGCCGAGGTCGCGGGCCTGGTGCAGCCAGCGTGGCGCGCTCCCTGCTACCTTCGGCCGGCTTTGTGCCGAGGCCAGGGCGGGCCCGGCCAGCGCTGTCACGCCGACCACTGTGGCCCCGGCTACCAGCCCGGCGAGGAGCCGGTAGCCCTTAAATCGAGACGATCCCATGCCAAGTCCCATTCTCTGTGGAGAGATACAGCGACAAAAGGGATGTAGCCACCCGTGGCTCCCCTCGTCAAGAGACCAGCCGGGAGCGATACCTGTTCGAGACCCTGTGGCAGCGGGGAAAGCCCAGGTGATCAGGCGTCGCGCTCGATGGGGCAGCTCATGCACCGCGGGCCGCCGCGGCCCCGGCCCAGCTCGCTGCCGGGCACCGGCACCACCTCGACGCCGTGCTCCTCCAGGTAGGTGTTCGTGGTCACGTTGCGGTCGTAGGCGACGACCACGCCGGGCTCGACGGCCAGCACGTTGCAGCCGTCGTCCCACTGCTCACGCTGCGCGGCCGGCGGGTCCTGGCTGGCGGTCAGCACCGTGATGGCGGGCAGGCCCAGCGCGGCGGCGATCGCGCTGTGCATGTCCTCCGGCGGGTGGTCGGTGACCTTCAGCTCGCGGGCGCTGGCCCCCGGCTCCACCGTGTACGACGGCAGCATGCCCAGGTTCATGTACTTGGTGAACACCCCGTAGTCGCACATGGTCATCACGGTGTCCAGGTGCATGAACGCGCGGGCCTTCGGCATGTCGATGGCGACCAGGCAGCGCGCCGCCCCGGCCGAGAACAGCCGGTGCGCGATCAGCTCGACCGCCTGCGGCGTGGTCCGCTCGCTCATCCCGGCCAGCACCGCGCCGTTGCCGATGACGAGGATGTCGCCGCCCTCGATGGTCGCCGGCGCCGCATCCGCCCCGTGGTACCAGACCTCGAAGCTGTCCTGGGCGAACATCGGGTGCCAGCGGTAGATGGCCTCGTCGTTGACGGTCTCCCGCATCCGGGCCGGCATGGCCATCGCGTTCACCGAGACCCCGCCGTAGATCCAGCACGAGGTGTCGCGCTGGTAGAGCAGGTTGGGCAGCGGGGCGAGCACGAAGCTGCCGGGATCCAGCGAGTGGAACGCGATGCTCTTCGGCTCCGGGGCCAGCTCCAGGATCTCCTGCTTGGTGATCCCCCCGGTCAGGACCTGGGCCAGGACCGGGGACTCCAGCCCGGCCACCGCGCCCCGCAAGGCCGAGCAGGCCAGCGGCCCGTGCAGCCGCGAATCGAAGACCCGGTCCAGGATGTAGTCCCGGGCCTGGGAGATCTCCAGCGTCTGGGTCAGCAGGTCCCCGTAGTAGTGCACGACCACGTCCCGGGCCAGCAGCGCCTCCGCGAACTCGTCGTGCTCCAGCTGGGCCCGCTCGGCCCACAGCACGCCGTCGAACAGCAGCTCGCTGGCGTTATCCGGGGTGAGCCGCCTCAGTTCCAGCTCAGGACGGTGCAGCACGACCTGGCGGAGCCGGCCGACCTCCGAATCGACGTGGAACATGAGTTCTCCGTTCGGCGGATGGTGCTGGTGTGGCCAATCATGCCCGGTCCAGCCGGGCAGATGCCGCCGGGACGGGGAGAGGCTGCTACTTGCCGTAGAGGATCGCTATGCCCCGGGCGTCCGAAGGTATGGCGATGTCGGGCTTGCCGTCGCCGTTCAGGTCTCCCACCGCCGGTATCTCGGCGCCCGAGTCGGCCGGGTACAGCGTCTCCGGCGCGAAGGTGCCCTTGCTGGTCTGCAGCATGACGCCGATGGCGTTCCAGCCGTCGTGATCGATGACGAGATCCTTGCGGCCGTCGCCGTTCAGGTCCGCGACCGTCATGCCTACCGGGCTGTCCAGCGTCGGGTACACCACGGGAGCCCTGAACGTGCCGGTCCCGGTGCCGGCGAACACCTCGACGCCCGACCAGGGGCTGTTGGCCAGCGAGTCGGTGATCACGTCGGGGTGCCCGTCACCGGTGACGTCGCCGACGGTCAGGCCCGCCACCGGGAACAGCACGCCGTCTACCGGCGCGGCCTGGTACGTCCTGGCGCTGCTGAACTGGCCGCCGGAAGCCTGGAGCCGGACCGAGAAGGAGTACTCGTCCCGGTGGGCCACATCCCCGCGGCCGTCCCGGTTGAAGTCAGCGGCGGACAGGAGCGGCCACTGGCCGGAGTTCTGCGCAAACGTCAGCGTCCGCCACAGCCTGAACGTCCGCGCCGCGCTGCCCAGGTAGATCTCGGCCTTCTTGCCGGCGTCCGAGCTGGCCAGCAGGTCGGGACGCTTGTCGCCGTTCACGTCGGCAACGGTCAGGTCCTGGGCGGGGACCGGGATACTCGAGCTGGTGACCCGGCCGTGGCGGTACGCGAACACGTCCACATGGGTGAACACCGGGACGAGGATCTCTTTCTGGCCGGTGCCGTACAGGTCGGCCACACGGATCTGCGTGTTCGTGGCGTTGTAGTCGCGGGTCCTGGCGGTCACCGGCGCGGCGAGCGTCCCGTTGTCGCGCTGGCGGTATACCGCGATCGTGGTGCCGCCGCTGGTGTTGTCAGGATCGACCGTGCTGACGATCAGGTCCGGGCGGCCGTCTCCGGTGACGTCGGCGATCACCACCGAAGCCGGCAGGGCGACGCTGGGGCTGACCGCGTTCTTGACGTAGACGGCGCTCCGGAAGGTGCCGGAACTGGCCGCCGCCGCCTGGGCTGCGGGGGCTGCGTGGGCCGCGGGGACGGCCTGGGCCGCGGGGGCTGCGTGGGCCGCCGGGGCGGCCTGGGCCGCCGGGGCCGCCGGGGCTAGGGCGACCCCGGCGGGGGCGAGCATCGTGACGGCGAGCAGGATCGCGCTGGTCCGCATCTGTCTCTCTCAGCACCGCCGGCCCGGGGGGTGCACCACTGTGCCGGGTGCGGGCGGCCGGAAAGCCCGGTGAAGGCTGAGGGTGGTTTACCGCATCCGGCGATCATGAGCAACACCGCAGGCCCGGGCGGCGGGGCCCGGGCCCGGCGCCGCCGGGGGCCGGGCCGGCGCCGCGGGGGCCGGGGCCGGCGCTGGCAGGGGCCGCGGCCGGCGCCCGCGGGGGGCCCGATACCGCGCCGTTCACGCCCCGCCACCCCCGTCACCAGGCAGGCCCGGTTAGGCTCCCCGGGTGGACGTAGATCTTGACCTTTCCCAGGACGGGGCGGCGCTGACCGCGGCGCTCGCCGACATACCCTCGGTCAGCGGCGATGAGGAACGCCTCACCAACGTGATCGACGCGGCGCTGCGCCGCCTCCCGCACCTGGACCTGTACCGGGACGGCAACGCCCTGGTCGCCCGGACCACGCTGGGACGGCCGGAGCGGGTGGTGCTGGCCGGGCACATCGACACGGTGCCGATCGCCGACAACCTCCCGGCCCGGCTCGACGGGGACATCCTGTACGGCTGCGGCACCTGCGACATGAAGTCCGGGGTCGCGGTCCAGCTCCGCCTGGCGGCGTCCCTGCGCGAGCCCCGCCGCGACGTCACCTACGTGTTCTACGACGGCGAGGAAGTCGAGGCCGAGCGCAACGGCCTGCTCCGGCTGTCCCGTAATTCCCCCGAGCTGCTGGACGGCGACCTGGCCGTGCTGCTCGAGCCGACCAGCGCGATCATCGAGGGCGGCTGCCAGGGCACGATGCGGGCCGAGGTCCGCGTGACCGGCGAGCGCGCGCACAGCGCCCGGTCCTGGAACGGCATCAACGCCATTCACCGGGCCGCACCGATCCTGGACGTGCTCCGGGACTACGTGGCCCGTGAGCCCGAGGTCGAGGGCCTGACGTACCACGAAGGGCTCAACGCGGTCTACATCAGCGGGGGAGTGGCCGGCAACGTCATCCCCGACGAGTGCGTGGTCAGCGTCAACCACCGCTTCGCCCCCGACCGCAGCGTGGAGCAGGCCCAGGACTACGTCCGGGACATCTTCCGGGAGTGGGACGTGACCTTCACCGACTGGGCGGCCGGAGCCCGGCCGGGCCTGACCGACCCCGCCGCGGCCACCCTGCTCGCCGCGGTGGGCGGCACACCGCGGGCCAAGTTCGGCTGGACCGACGTGGCCCGCTTCGCCGAACTCGGGATGCCCGCCGTCAACTACGGCCCCGGCGACCCCGAGGTGGCGCACTCCCGCGGCGAGCACGTCCCCGTGGCCCAGATCGCCGACGTGGAGTCCCGCCTCCGCACCTGGCTGACGACCTGACCAGCTGACCGCTCCCGCTCCCGGTTGAGGGAGTTACTTCACCGGCCCGCTGATCAGCGTCAGCGACGAGGTGTGGCTCTGCTTGCCCGTGTCCACCCAGGTCAGTGCCACCGTCGCGCCCGGCTTGTAGTTGAGCATGACGCTGGTCAGGCCGTTGGCGGTGGTCACCGACCGGCCGCTGACCCCGGTGATCACGTCACCGGCCCGCACGCCCGCCTTGTAGGCCGGGGTGCCCGGGTAGACGTTGCAGACCAGCGCGCCCGAGCTGCTGGGGACCTGGTAGCCGGCCCCGACGCCGCTCTGCGCGAGGCAGGCGTTGGCGTCGCTGACGGAGTCCACGCCCACGCCCATGAAGCCCTTGGGGCCGATCAGGATGTGCCCGCTCGCGTTGCCGGCGGCGATCTTCCTGGCGATGGCCAGTGCCCGGTCGATGGGGATCGCGAACCCCATCGCCGTCCCGGCCCCGCCCAGCGACTGGCTGTTCGCCGCGGTGTTCATGCCGATCACCTGACCGGACGCGTTGGCCAGCGCGCCGCCCGAGTCACCCTCGGCGATCGGGGCGTTGGTCTGCAGCATGTTGTGCAGGGTCTCGGTGTTCTCGCTGCTGCCCGCGTCACTGGCCGTGATGGTCCGGCCCAGCGCGGTGATCGTCCCGCTGCTCACGGTGGGGGAACCGCCCCGGCCGCCGGCGTTGCCGATGGCGACGACCGCGGTGCCCAGGGTGACCTTGGAGGAGTTGCCGACCTGCACCCGCGTCAGCCCGGAGGCTCCCTGCAGCTTGATCAGCGCCACGTCGTCGGTGGGGTCCACCCCGAGCACGGTGGCCTGGTACTTCTTGCCGCCGCTCACGGTCGTCGCGGTGAGGTTCGTGGATCCCGCGACCACGTGGTTGTTGGTCAGCACCAGGCCGTCAGAGGAAAGGATCATGCCGGTCCCCGCGGCGGCGCCATCCTGGTACTTGAGCGTGGAGTTGATGTCCACCACGCCGGGCTGGACCTTGTTCGTCACCGCCTGCACGTTGATGTTGGCGGTGTTCGCGTTGCCGGTGTTGCGGTTAGGCGAGGGGATCTGCTGCGAGGAGACCGAGTTCGGGGACTGGGAGTTGTGGTTCAGCGCGACCACGGCACCCGCCCCGCACGCAGCGGCCACCGCCGCGACCACGACGTAGACCAGGGCCCGGGTGCCGCGGCGGCGGTGCGGCGGTTCCTGCTGGGAGCCGTATCCGATGATGTCGTCCGAGCCCCAGCCGCCGGATCCGCCCGGCGGCGGGCCCCACGGCCCGTTTCCGCCGTAGCCGCCAGGCTGGCCGTAGCCGCCCTGGCCGTACCCGCCGCCCTGGCCGTAGGGGCCGGGCTGGCCGTACGGGCCGGGCTGGCCGTACGGGCCGGGCTGCCCGGGCTGGCCGCCCTCGCCTGGCTGGCCGCCTTCGCCGGACGCCGCGGCCTGGCCGAACGCGGCGGTCGGCTGGTTGTGGCCGGGCTGCCCGTACCCCGGCTGGCCATATCCAGGCTGGCCATATCCAGGCTGGACGTACCCGGGCTGGACGTATCCCGGCTGGGTGTACCCGCCGGGCTGCGCGTAGCCGCCCTGCTGGGCGTAGCCGCCAGGCTGCGTGTATCCGTCAGGCTGGGCATAGCCGCCAGGCTGGGCATAGCCGCCAGGCTGGGCGTACCCGCCAGGCTGGCCGTAGCCGCCCTGGCCCGGGGAGGCCGGCGCATGCGGGCCGCCGGGCGCTGCGCTGCCGGGGGATGTGCTGCCGGGGGATGTGCTCTCAGGCGCGGAGGTCCCCGGGCTGGCAGCGGCCGCGCCGAAGCCCAGGCCCTCCAGTCCCTGCCCGGGCTGGTCCTGCTGCGGGTCCTGCGCTGGTGCGCCGTCTCGGTCCTGCGCCAGTGCGCCGTCTCGCCGGTCGCCCTCACCCGGGATTATCCAGGAGCCTTCCGCCGGGGGCCCGTCCTGTTCAGCCAGGCTTTCCGCGGCGGCCGGTTCCCCGCCCGCGGCCCGGTCCGGCTGGTCCCCGGCCGGGCCGGGTGACCAGGCACCCAGATACTCCGGCGGCTGGTCCCCGCTCCGGTCCTGACCTTCTTGCATCCGTATCACCTTTGCCCGGAAGTCAGCCTACGTTGCGTTGTTGCCTGCCAAGCGCACGGGCTCGTGGCCTGGCCGCCCTCAGGCAACCTCCAGTAAGCACTACAAGCCTGGACGTCAGCTGAGGATGCCCTGAGGATTCCTCAGTCCGGCGTCACCCCTTACTTCCCGCATACGGATGCTTTAACTTCTCCGGAGCCGCGCCTCATGACGGGTGCCGCCTGATGCCCGGCGAGCGGGCCCACCCTCAGCCCGCGGCCGGCGCACTCGTCGAGCAGCCAGGGCAGCGCGCCCAGGGCGGCCGCGGCCTTGCCCGCCGGGGCGGTGCAGTCAGAATCGTGCAGCAGCACCGTCTGCCCGCCCTCCAGGGTGCTGGCCAGGGACGCGCGCACCGATGCCGGCGTGGCCCCGGGCGCCCACTCCCGTCCCCAGGTACCCCACAGGACCGGCCGCAGCCCGAGGCGGTGCGCGGCGATCAGGGCGCTGGCGCTGAGCACCCCGTACGGCGGGCGGTACAGCCGGGGGACGGTGCCCGCCGCCGCCGCGATCACGTCGCAGGCGCGGGCCAGGTCGTCGCGCATGGCTCCCGGACCGCGCAGCGTGGCGTAGCGGTGGTCCCAGCCGTGCACGCCGATCTCGTGCCCGGCCGCGGCGATCTCCGCGGCGAGCTGCGGGGCGGCCTGCACGAGGGGGCCGAGCAGGAAGAAAGTCGCATGCACCTGGTGTGCGGCCAGCGTGGCCAGGAACCGCGGCGTGAAGCCCGGGTCCGGGCCGTCGTCGAAGGTCAGCGCCACGTGATCGGCCGCCCCGGCTCCGGCCAGCCCGGGAAACCGCCGCCGGACCGGGGTGAGCGCGGTGAGGCCGGGGGCGCCCTGCGCGACCGTGAGCGCCGCGCCGCCCGCCAGCAGGCCGAGCCCCAGCATCCCGGGGCCGGCCTCCCGCGCCAGCATCCCGGGCGCCTCCCGCGCGACAGTCCGGGCGCCTCCCGCGCGACAGCATCCCGGATCCTCCCCCGTGCGGGCGTGCTCCCCGGCTTCCCGGGCCAGCCGAGGGCCAGCCAGGGCCAGCGGCGGCTAGCCGGGCAGATGCAGGGGGCTGGCCTGGGCGCCGGTCGCGGAGATCGCCCTGGTGATATTTCGGTTGATGGCGGCCCGCTGCCGGTTCAGGTCGCCGGTGTCCCGCCGGAGCGCGGCGGCGTACTGCTGCCGCTTGGCAGGGTCGCTGGCGCCCAGCTCGTTCGCCACGTCGTTCTGTACCCGCTGAGCGTACGGGAACGCCCAGGTGAGCAGTTCGTTGACCGTGGTGTCCAGGTGGAACCGGGCTAGCGACTCGGTCACCTGGTACTGGGTGAGGTCGTCGAGCAGTTCATTGTTGGCGGGCGAGCAGTTGGTCGCGCCGTACCGGGCGATCGCGATCGTGTCCCGGACGTTCTTCGCGGAGTTCGCGCCGGCCTGGACCTGGTTCAGGGCCGTGAGGGACTCACGGACCCCGCCCGCGCAGGACTGCATGTCGGCGTTCATGTCGTGCAGGAACCCGTTGAGGTCGCCGGCCCGCTGGCTCTGGCTGGGCTTGTGCACCAGGGCGACGAGGACGATGCCCACCGCGATCAGCGCGGCGGCCAGCAGCAGCCAGCGGGGGGTCTTCTGGTGCGGTGCCCACCGGTTCGTCCGGATCGGGACATACGGCGGATCGGTGCGGGTCGGGGCGTCCACTCGGCTCAGCTCCGTCCGCTCTGCCTGGTCATGGTGGCCACCCCGGTGCGCAGGTCGGTCAGGGTCACCGCGCGGATCACCCGCTTGACGATGCGGTGCTGCGCGTTGAGGAAGAACGTCTGCGGCAGCGCGGTCACCCCGTACGACAGCGCCATGGCCATGGGCGCCGGGTCGGACGCGACCGGGTAGGCCACGCCCATCTTCCGGGCGAAGGCCAGGCCCGCCGAGCTGGTGTCGTTGACGTCGATGCCGACGATGATGACGCTGCTGCGGTGGCTGCGGTAGAACCGCGCGATCAGCGGCGTTTCGCGCTGGCACGGCTCGCACCAGGACGCGAAGAAGTTCAGGATGAGGGGGTGGCCGGCGTACTGGGCCAGCGAAATGTGCTGGCCGGGATGCCCGAGGGCCGCGAGGGTGAACGCCTGGGCCCGGGGCGGGGGAGCGTGCCTGGGGGCCCCGCCGGACGTGGCGCCGAGGGCGAGCAGCGCGATCACCACGGCCACAGCCGAGGCCGACCAGATGAGAGCCAGCTTGCGGCCCCGGCTGAGCGCGCCGAACCAGCCGGCCACGCCGCGGCCGGGCGCGGCGGCCGGCGGCACGACGAGCTCGTCGTGCTCCTGGGTGCCCGCGGGCTCCCGGGTCATCGGTTCCTGCTTGCCCATGGGTCGTCCTTTAGTGTCCGGTCCGGCGCGGGGTCCGGTGCGCCGGCGGCCCAGCTCAGCGGGAGCGCCGGGTACAGCGCCCCGGCGCTGGCCGCCAGGGGCGGCAGGACCAGCTCGAACTCGCTGCCCACGCCAGGGGTACTGCGCACCCGCACGTCGCCGCCGTGTGCGTGCGCGACCGCCCGCACCAGGGACAGGCCCAGCCCCGTGCCCTTGGACCCGGTAGCGCTGGTCCCGGCCCTCCCGGTGCCGGACGCTGCCGCCCCGGCCGCCGTGATCCTGGCGGGTGGCGATCCGGTGCGGAAGCGGTCGAAGATGTGCTCGAGCTCGCTGGGTGCGATCCCGTCGCCGCTATCCGCGACGATCATACGCACCGGCAGGCCCGGCGCGCTGGCCAGCACCGAGAGCTGGATCATGTCGCCGTCCACGGTGTGCCGGACGGCGTTTTCCAGCAGCGCGTCCACGGCGAGGCCGAGCCGTTCGCGGTCGGCGCCGACCGTGACCGGGTCGAGGCGGCCGACCTGCCACTGCCGGTCCGCGGTCGGCCGCCACCGCCGGATGACGTCCATGACGAACCCGTCCAGGGCGACCGGCTCGGGGCGCAGGAAATCCGGGTCCTCGGAGGCCGCGATGACCAGGAGCCGCTCGCCGAGCCGGCGCAGCCGGGTCAGCTCGCCCACCACCACCTGGATGTCCCGCTTCTCGGTCTGGCCGGTCAGTTCCTGGGCCAGCAGCTCAGCGTGGCCCAGCGCGATCGTGATGGGCGTGCGCAGCTGGTGTGAGGCGTCCTGCAGGAAGCGGCGCTGCGTGGTCAGCAGCCGGGCGTTCTCGTCGCTGACCAGGTCCCGTTCATGGTCGGCGTCCAGGCGCCGCTGGGCGTGCCAGACCATCAGCCAGAACATGATGGCCATCAGCGGGACCTCGTTGAGCTCGTCCACCGACTGGGTGCCGCGGTAGACGTCCCAGCCGATCGCCCCGAACGTGGTCACCATGACCAGGGCGAGCACGCCCAGAGTGGGGCGTGTCGCCCAGACCCGGAAGCCGTAGAGCAAGGTCAGGCTGATCCAGATGAAGTGGAACGGGACCGTCTCCCAGCGCTGGAAGACAAGGATGCAGACCAGGTTCACCACGGAGAACAGCACCCACACCACGTCGACCCAGGCGACCCGCCAGGGCCAGCTGAAGTTGCCGCGGGCCCGGGCCGCCCGTGCGGTGGCGCGGCGGCTCGCGCCCCGGGTGAACGCCAGCCCGGCCGGGAGCGAGTGCCACAGCCCCGCCGCGAGCTGAGGCCGGCCGCGGGGGCGGCCGGCCGAGCCGGGTTCCAGGGCAGCCGGTCCCAGCGGCGCCGGACCCAGTGGTGCCGAGCCCGGCGGCCCCGATCCCGGCGGCCCCGATCCCGCCGGTGCCGAGCCCAGCGGAGCCTGACCCAGCGGCGCGGGACCCAGCGGCGCGGGACCCAGCGGCGCGGGACCCAGCGGCGCCGGACCCAGGGCCGCTTCGGGGGCCACGCTGGGCCGGGGGCTGTGCTGGCGCAGCCGGAATCTGGTGCTCTGGCTCAGGCCGGCGGCCACGGTCCGCCGGAGCCGCCCGGCCATCCCGTCTCTACGCGGTGAGCTGGTATCCCTCACCACGCACCGTCCTGATCAGGTCGAAACCGAGTTTCGAGCGGAGGCGGCGGACGCAGACGTCAACCACGTTGGAACCGGGATCGAAGTCATACCCCCAGACCGTCGCGAGCAGCTGCCCTTTGGGCACCGACTGCCCGGCGTGCTCCATGAGCTCACGCAGCAGCAGGAACTCCAGGCGGGTGAGCGGGACCGGGCCGTGCCCGATGCTGGCCTCCAGCCGGCCGAAGTCAAGCACGAGCTCCCCCGACCGCAGGACCTCGTTGAGGGGATGCCCGTCATCGCGGAGCCTGACCCGGACCCGGGCCAGCAGCTCGGCCAGGGAGAACGGCTTGGTCAGGTAGTCCTGCGCCCCCAGCTCCAGGCAGTCCACCTTGGTCATGACGTCCGCCAGGCAGGAGAGCACCAGCACCGCCTGGTCGGGCCGGTCGCGGCGGAGCCGGGTGAGGATCTCCCGCCCATCCATGTCCGGCATCACGAGATCCAGGATGACCAGGTCGTAGTCGCCGGCCGTGGCCAGGCTTAGCCCTTCTTTACCCGATTTTGCGAAATCGATTGCATAACCGGCGGCCGCCAGGGCGCGCGCGATGAACTCACGGATCTGCGGCTCGTCATCGACCACGAGGAGCCGGGCGGCCGTGGGATATGTCCCCGGCACCGGCACGGGGGCTATCTTCGCAGGCAGGTTACGTTGCATGGGCTATATGGGCGAGGCGTCAGCGCGGTGCGGTGGCAAGCCACCGCCTGGACGATCCCCTCAGCCGAGGATGTACCGCCACAAGGGCTGCGGTCAACCCTGGAGAAGGAAAGCAAACCATTGCAGCAGCCATCCTGGGATCAGAGGTGTTACATGAGCCCCGAGCGGTAACAATGAGTTCGAAGATCACTACGCAATGTAATCAGCAGGCACTTTCAGGGGGCACGTTACCGGGGTGAGATGCCCGGATCATGACAATTTCGTCATTCAGCGCGTGCCATGTTGCCGAGTCGAGGCGAACGATCGCAAGATCAGGTCCAGACGAGACCTCCGGCCCGCAAGTTCTGGGGACATTGCGGCCGGCCCAGTCGCGTGCGCACGGCGCCGCGAAGAAGCGAGGTGGTGACTGGTGTCTCTGCCGGCCCGTATCGTGACCCTCCTGGTGGCGTTCGCCGCCGTGGTCGCCGGTGCGGTGTTCATCGTCATCCACTACCTGGGCAGCAGCCTCGAAGTGGTGAACTACTCATCCCAGGCCTCCGGGGGAGTCGTCAACGTGGTCCTCCAGGAGGACCCGCAGAACAACTCCACCACCGAGCCCGACTGGGTGAGCTACTACGTGCAGGACCCCCAGACCAAGGCCTGGGTCCACACCACCCTGTTCTCGGTGCCGAAGGACACCCGGGTCAACATGACGATCCTCGGCTACGACGGCTGCACCCCGCTGCGCAACAACTTCTTCAGCCTGGTCCAGGGCACCATCGGCAACAAGATGACCGTGCAGCAGTTCAAGACCGTGGGCCAGCCGCTCGGGCCGCCCCAGCTAGCCTCGGTCCGCAACTCCTGGTCGGACTGCAGTGTGGGCCACACCTTCGCCATCCCCAGCCTGGGCGTGTTCGTGCCGATCGCCTCGCCTGTCACCGCGCTGTTCAACAAGAACGGCTGCACCGATTCGCCCTGTACCGCCGGACCGCACTCGATGGTGAAGTTCAGCTTCAGGACCCCGAATACCACGGGCACGTTCCGCTGGCAGTGCTTCGTCCCCTGCGGCGGCGGGTTCCTCGACGGCAACGGCGGCCCGATGCAGACGCTCGGTTACATGATGGGCAACATGGAGGTGTCAGCCTGATGGCCGAGTCCCAGGCCCCGGCGGCCCCCGGCCGGTCAGACGGCAGGGCAGAGCCCAACCACGGGCTGCGGATCTTCATTATCTGGATCGTCCTGGCCCTGATCGCCGACCTGCTCATCTGGTTCCTGCTGTACCCGCACCTGCCCCCGGGCCGGCAGACGGACGCGGCGGCCAGCCAGCAGTTCGACATCACGGTGCTGGGCCTGGCCGCGGCCCCGGTCATGATCTTCGTCTGGACCTACTTCGGGTACACCCTGGTCAACTGGCGCCGCCGGGACGGGGACGACGAGGACGGGCCGCCCATCTTCGGGCATACCGCGCTCCAGGCCACCTGGATCGGCGGCACCGCGGTGATCGTGCTCGCCGCGTTCGTGTTCGGCACCGTGGAGCTGATCGTCCCGGCCGGCGCGGGGGCCGGTGAGGGCCCGAACCCGGTCTGGAAGCCGTCCGGCGGCAACTACCTGCAGGTCCAGGTCATCGGCCAGCAGTGGCAGTTCACCTACCGCTACCCCCAGTTCGGCGGGATGGAGACCACCCAGCTGGTCCTGCCGCTGAACCGGGCGGTGGCCTTCCACGTGACCTCGCTGGACGTGATCCACAGCTTCTGGGCCTACCAGCTCGGGGTGAAAGCCGACGCCAACCCGGGCGTGGACAACGTGGCGTACGCCACCGCGAAGCACACCGGCGGGTTCACGGTCCGGTGCAGCGAGCTGTGCGGGATCTGGCACGGCGCCATGTTCAACTCCGGCCTGGTGGTGACCCCGGCTGTCTTCCAGACCTGGGCGATCAGGAACGAGCAGATCCAGCGGCGCAAGGGCGTGCTGGCCGCGCTGCCGCCCTACGCGACGACCTACGACCCGACGGTGATCCCGAACCTCGGCAAGGTCCTGATCCAGAACGGGATCACCGGCGCGGCCGGCTACTACTACCCGACCAGTGACCCGGTGACGCCGTGAGCGCGGCGCCGGCGGCCGCCAGGCCGCGCAGCCACCCGGACATGCCGGGAACGGATCCCCAGGCCGACACTGCGATGAAGAGGTGACCGGATGTCCATCGAGATAGAGCCGGGGACAACGGCGCAGGAGCCGGCGGGATCCGGGCCGGCCCGCGCCTGGCCCGGCCGTGGTGGATGCGCCCGGCCATGCACACCGCGATCATCGGCGCCATCATCGGCTACTTCGTGGGCCACTGGCTGGGCAACTTCCTGTCCTGGAACTACCTGCGCAACTCGCTGTCGGACATGAACGACTTCCCGCTCGTCCTCGGCTACGTCGTCGCCGTGATCGGCTGGCTGGCCGGGCTGGGCGTGTTCAACGACCTCGGCCGCCAGATCCTCGGCAAGCCGGTCCCGGTGGCCGAGGAGGAAGAGGAAGCCTTCGGCGGGGTGGCCCGGTACTTCCGGTACTCACTCGACCACAAGGTGGTCGGCATCCAGTACCTGGTCGGGATGATCATCTACTTCTGCACCGCGGGCCTGTTCGCGATGGCGATCCGGACCGAGCTGCTCTCGCCGACCTACCACATCATGAGCGCCTCGGCCTACCTGATGGTGGTCGGCGAGCACGGCACGATGATGATGATGCTGATGACGTCGGTCGTGCTCGGCCCGTTCGGCAACTTCCTGATGCCGCTGATGATCGGGTCGAAGCGGATGGCGTTCCCCCGGCTGGAGGCGCTGTCGTTCTGGCTCACCCCGGCCGCGTTCATCGTCTTGCTGTCCAGCGTCCTGGTCGGCGGGTTCCCCACCGGCTGGACCGGCTACGCGCCGCTGAGCATCCAGGCCACCGAGGGCATGGACGCCTACGCGGTCGCGTTCGGCCTGATGGGGATCTCGGTCATCCTGGCCGGGTTCAACATCATCGTCACCGTGATCAACTACCGGGCGCCCGGCATGCGGTGGAGCAGGCTGCCGATGTTCGTCTGGTCCATGGTCACCGTCTCGTTCCTGATGGTGCTGGCCACCCCGGTCCTGGTCGGCGGCCTGTACCTGCTGATCCTCGACCGGACCGTGGAGACCTCCAACTACGTGAACCAGCTGGGCGGCAGCAGCTACCTGTACGAGAACCTGTTCTGGTTCTTCGGCCACCCGGAGGTCTACATCCTCGCGCTGCCCGGGTTCGGCATCGTGTCGGAGATCATCCCGGTGTTCTGCCGCAAACCGCTGTTCGGCTACCGGGTCGCCGGGGCCGGCATGATCGGCGTGGCCCTGCTCAGCTTCTTCGTCTGGCAGCACCACCTGTTCGTGAGCGGCATCAACCCGGAGATGCGGCCCCTGTTCATGCTGACCACCGAGCTCATCTCGATCCCGACCGGGTTCATCTACCTGGTCGCGATGGGCACGTTCTGGAAGGCGAAGATGCGGCTGACGGTGCCGATGTGCTTCGCGCTCGCGCTGTACTTCAACTTCCTGATCGGCGGCATCTCCGGGGTGTTCCTGTCCGACGTCCCGGCGGACACCACCGAGCACGGCAGCTTCTTCGTGATGGCCCACTTCCACTACACGATCATGGGCGGGATCATCTTCGCGTTCTTCGGCGCCTGCTACTACTGGCTGCCGAAGATGATGGGCATCAGGCTGAACCAGAAGCTGGGCTACCTCCACTTCTGGACGATGTTCATCTTCTTCAACTCGACCTTCCTGCCGCTGTTCGCGGTGGGCATGCTGGGCCAGCCGCGGCGCGTGTTCGAGTACGCGAAGAACCTGGAGGGCCTGAACGACTGGGCGTCGATCTCCTCGTTCCTGCTCGGCGCGTCGATCCTGATCTTCGTGATCAACTTCATCTGGTCCACGCTGATCGTCCGGGAGCGCGAGGTCGCGAACCCGTGGGATTCCCGCGGCCTGGAATGGCAGATCGCGTCGCCGCCGCCACCCGGCAACTTCGAGCACATCCCGGTGGTGCTGTCCGGGCCGTATGACTACGGCGTGCCGAACGCGCCGCCGGTCGCCGACCTGAACCCGCCGGTGGGCGTGGTCAGCGCCGCGTACGCCAGTGCCGGGACGGCCAGCACCGGAGTGGAGGCATAGTCATGGCCGAGCAGACCACGCAGCCGCCGAACGAGCTGGACCGGGCGGCCGAGGAAGCCGGTTTCTACCACGAGGCGGCGCTCAACGCGGCGTGGACCGGGTCGAGGTTCGCGATCGGCGCGCTGGCCTTCCTGTACGGGGCGTTCGCGTTCGCGTACTTCTACCTCCGGTCGGTCAACTCCTCGGGCCGGTGGGAGGGCTCGGGCTTCCACGCCCCGCAGATCGGCTACGGCGTGACGGTCCTGGTCCTGGTCCTGCTCAGCGCCATCGTCCAGTACGCGGGGCTGCAGCGGATCAAGGCCGGGAGCAAGAGCGCGTGGCAGGCCGCGGCCCTGGTCGCGCTGCTGCTCGGCGTGGCCGCCGCGGTGGTGCAGATCCTCCAGCTGCTCAACCTCCCGTTCCAGCCGGGCAGCTCCGGCTTCTCCGCCGTGTTCGTCGACACCTGGCCGGTCCTCATGGTCAGCTGGCTCGGGGCGATGCTCTGGCTGGAGATCCTGCTGATGCGCGCCCGCCCGCTCACGCCCATCTCCTTCGTGGAGCAGCCGCCCACCTACGCCGAGGCGTTCGCGGTGCAGCGGTTCCAGTCATCGCTGAGCGCGTTCACCCTGATCTGGAACTTCATGGCCGTGGTCACGCTGTTCTTCTTCCTGCTGTTCTACGTGCTCTGAGCGGAAAGGAGCGGCCCGTCCGGGCAGGCTGGCTTGCGCGCCAGCCCGCCGGCGGCCCACCACCGTCATGAACCTGGTTGTCTCGCACTGGTCGGCCAACGTGGCGGTCCTCGCCGCGGGCCTGGCCGTCGTGGCCGTGCACCTGGCCGGCCTGCTCGGCCTGCGCGGCGACGCGCGCCGGGGCGGGGCCGCGCTGCCGGCCGGCCTGGCCCGCGAGGCCATCGCCTTCTACTGCGGGCTGCTCCTCGCGGCCGCGGCGCTGCTCTCGCCGCTGGGTTACTGGTCGGGCAGGTTCATCTGGGTCCGCGTGCTCCAGGACATCCTGCTCGGCGTGTACGCCCCGCCGCTGATCGTGCTCGGCGCGCCGTGGCTGGTGCTGTGGCGCGGCCTCGGCCGGTCGGGACGCCCGGCCGGGGCCCCCGCCGCGAAGGCGGCGGCGCCGGCGCCACCGCGGCTGCGCAGCTGGCCGGTCGCGGTGACCGCCCTGTTCGTCGTGGTGTGGTGCGGCTGGTACGTCCCGGCGCTGTACGACGCGGGGCTGCGCCACCCGGTGGTGCTCGCGGCCCAGGCGGTCACCACCCTGGCCGCCGGCGTGCTGCTCTGGCTGCAGCTGATCGGCTCCCGGCCGTTCCGCCCGCAGTTCGGGCCGCTGTACCGGGTGTTCCTGCTGGCCGCCATCGTCGTGTGCAGCACGATCCTGGGCATGGTGCTCAGTTTCGGGGCCAATGTCCTTTACCCCGCCTACCTCGGGGTAGGGAGCCACCATCTGCTCAGCATGGTGTTCGATCAGCAGGCCGGCGGCTCCGAACTGTGGGTGCTGGTGCTGGTGCCGTACCTGATCGCGGGAATCGCGCTGCTGGTCGGGTGGCTGAACGACGAGGAGTCAGAAGCCCTCACGGCCGGCCTGAACCGGATGCTCCGGACGCACAAGTCCACCTGGCCCACCCGGACCGGATGGAGATGACCAGATTGGCTCCCAGCAGGAGGATAGAGTGCACGACGTGATCTCTGCGATTCAGGTCACCTATTACCCGCTAGGCGCGCAGGTCATGACCCTGATCCTGCCGCTGGGATTCTTCATCGTGGTCATGGCGGCCCTGTACTTCGTCTTCGCCAGGCCGCACACCGTCCCGGGACGCCGGCCCATCACCGGGGCCCGGCCCGTCGCGCCCGCCGACCCGGGCCACGCGGCGTCACTGGCCGCCGCGACCGGGCTTCCCACCGCGACCGCGGCGGGCGGCGCCGAGCCGCTGGCCGGGCGCGGCACCCCGCCGTCGGTCGGCGTGCGCACCGACGAAGCGGTCAGGGAAGCCGCCGGGCAGGCTGAGCAGGAGGCCAAGGACGCGGCCGGAACCGCGGAGGATAAGGTGGCCGGCGGGTCCGAGAAGGACCAGGACGCAGCACCCGAGGGCTCGGAGGACCAGGAGTGACCCCAGCGACCGACGCGCTACCTGCCATCGCGGGGCGGCGCCCCGCCCGGGTGGTCGCCCGGTCGCTGTTCGCCCTGACCAAGCCGCGGATCATCGAGCTGCTGCTGGTCACCACGATCCCGACCATGCTGCTCGCGCAGCGGGGCCTGCCCCCGATCCGGGTGCTCCTGGTCACGCTGGTCGCCGGGGCGTGCGCGGCGGGCAGCGCGAACACGATCAACTGCTACATCGACCGCGACATCGACGCGATCATGCGGCGCACCTCGCGGCGGCCGCTGAACGGCAAGGGCCGCGAGGCGGCGGTGATCAAGCCGGCCGAGGCGCTCGTGTTCGGCATCGTGCTCGGCGCCGTGTCCACCGTCCTGCTCGGCACGCTGGTCAACTGGCTGTCCGCGGCGCTGGCCGTCACCGCGATCTTGTTCTACGTGTTCGTCTACACCCTCGGCCTGAAGCGCCGCACCCCGTCCAACATCGTCATCGGCGGCGCGGCCGGCTGCTTCCCGGTGCTGATCGGCTGGTCCGCGGTGACCGGCCGGGTCAGCCTGCCCGCGGTCGTCCTGTTCGCCGTGATCTTCTTCTGGACGCCACCGCACTTCTGGGCGCTGGCCATGAAGTTCCGCGACGACTACGCCGCGGCCCGGGTGCCGATGCTGCCGGTGGTGGCCTCGCCGGCCGTGGTGGCCAGGAAGATCCTCTTCTACTCGTACGTGATGGTGGTGGTCACGCTCGGCCTCGCCCCGTACGCCGGCTGGCTGTACACGGCCGCCGCGCTCGGGCTGGGCGGCTGGTTCCTGGCCGAGGCCCACCGGCTGCACCACCGGGTGGCCGCGATGACCTTCGGGGACACGCCCGCGGGCCCCGCCGCGGCCAGGCCCTCACCGGCTCCGGCCAGCGCCGGCCCGGCCGCCGGCGGAGGGGTCGCGGTCGCCACGCCCGTGCTGGTGGAAACCGCGGTGGATGCCGCGCCCGCGTCGCCCGGGGCCACCGCCAGCCAGGTGACCGAGGGAGCCTGCGCGGGCCTGGCCCGGCCCAGCTCCGACCCCGCGCCGATGCGCCTGTTCCACCTGTCGATCGCCTACCTGACGCTGCTGTTCGCCGTCATCGCCGTCACTGCGCTGCTGCCCTGGGGGGCCTGGTAGGAACGGAACCGGCCGGGCCCGCAGCGCCCCCCGGGCCGGCCGCGGGCAGCAGCACCACGGCCCGCAGCCCCGGCGCGGCATCCTCCAGCCAGGCTGACCCGCCGTGCGCCTGCGCGGTGGCCCGCACGATCGCCAGGCCGAGTCCCGCGCCGCCCTCGTCGTCGCCGTCACGGCTGCGCGCCGCCTCCAGCCGGGCGAAACGGCCGAACGCCCGCTCCCGGTCCTCGGCCGGGATGCCCGGGCCATCGTCGGTGACCGACAGCCGGGCGTTCCGGCCGGACGTCCCCACCGAGACCGCGACCTGGGACTGCGCGTAGCGCGCCGCGTTGTCGATCAGGTTGCGGAGCATCCGGTGCAGCCCGTCGGCGTCCCCGCTCACCTCGGCGGGCCCGGTACCGGCCAGCCGGACCGGGACCCGGGCGTCGGCGTACCGGCCGACCTCCTCGCGGGCCAGCCCGGCCAGGTCCACCCGGCGCTGCGCGGGACGCCGCAGATCCGGCTCGTCCAGCCGGGCCAGGACCAGCAGGTCCTCGGCCAGCCGGGCCAGCCGGAGCGTGTCCGCGAGCACGTCGCGGGCGGTCTGCCGCCAGTCCTGGCTGTCCGGGTGGTCCAGCGCCACCTCCAGCTGGGCCCGGATGCTGGCGATCGGGCTCCGCAGCTCATGCGCGGTATCGGAGACCAGCCCGCGCTGCCGTTCCTGGGCCGCGCCGAGCCTGCTGAGCATGTCGTTGAGGGTCAGCGCCAGGTTGCGGACCTCGTCGCGGGCCTCGGGGACCGGCAGGGCGCGGGGCCGGCCGGTCCGCGTGACATCCTGGGCGCCGCGGCGCAGTTCGCTGACCGGGCGCAGCGTGGACCCCGCGATCAGCCAGCTCGCCCCGGCCAGCAGGGCCAGCAGCAGCGGGGTGCCGATGACCAGCGCCCTGGTCAGCGTGGCCAGGCTCTCGCCTACCTGGTCGTAGGCGACCGCGGCGATGACAGTCCCGCCGCCCCGGGTGGCCGCCGTCGCGACCCGCACCGTGTCGGGCAGCCCGTAGGGACGGCCGTTCAGGGACACCGCCCGGCCGTCGCGGGCGTTGGCCGCCGCCACCGCCGGCGGCAGCAGCGGGACGAGGCGGTCCGCATCCGGCGACACGTTCACGATCCGTCCGTTGGAGCTAAGAACCTGGACCGTGATGGTGCCAGGGACTACCGGGACCGGGTCTGGCAGGCGGTGCTCATCGGACAGCGCGGCGACCCCCCGTGCGCCCTGCCGGGCCGAGTTGTCCAGGCTGCGGATCAGCGAGACCCGCAGCGCGCTGCTGAGCAGGACCGCCGCCGCGGCGAGCGCCAGGGCCAGCCCGGCCGTGGACGCCAGCGTGACCCGGGCACGCAGGCTGCGCCTGCGCCACCAGCGGCCCGGCAGGCCGGCCCGGGATCCTGCCTCGCGCGGCACCGTGGCTCCCGTGGCCTACTCGCCGGGCCCGCGCGCGGCCGCCGCGGACGCGCTCATCAGCTCAGCCACGTCCCCTGTATAGCCTGTCCGTCTTCCTCTCGTCCCCGTACGCGCCTGCACAGTGCATCACTATGTCAAACAACGGTCCGATCCAGGATCCGCCGGGCCCCGGATGACTGGGGTCGTGATCACCGCGCTGCGCGCGGGTCCAGGCCGGGCAGGTCTGCGGCGGGCAGGCCTGTGCCGGGCAGGCCTGTGCCGGGCAGGCCTGCGGCGGGCAGGCCTGTGCCGGGCAGGGCGGGCTCGAAGCGCGCCGGGCACTGGCAGTAGGCGCGCACGGCCTCCGCGAACCGGGCGGCGTGGAACCCGTCCACGTAGCGGTGGTCAAACGTGGCCGTCAGCGTCAGCATCGGCCGGATCACGACCTCGTCTCCGGCCACGACCGGCATCTTCCGGACCGCGCCGACCAGCACCAGCAGCGGCACCCGGTAGTAGTGCGCCAGCGGCGAGTACGCGTGGCTGATCCCCCACATCCCGACCGAGGTGATCATGGCCCCGCCGAAGGCCTGCCGCGGCATGCCGACCCGGCTCAGGTCGAGGTTGAGGTCGGAGGTGAGCCAGGCGCCGAGGTGAAGCGCCCCGCGCAGCACCGGCGCCGGCAGCCGGGCCAGCAGCGCCTTGCCCTGGCCCAGTCCCGCGTCGTCGCCCGTCTCGATCGCCGCGCAGCGGCGGCTGACCTCTCCGGCGATGTCGACCGCGGACTTCCGGTCGGCGTTCTCGATCTTGATGCCGGTCAGTTCCTTCCCGTGGCTGGCGGTCACGATGAAGAACACGTCCACGCTCTCACGCTCGTGCACCCGGCCGCGGGCCAGCCTGACCCGGAGCTCGGGAACCTCCGCCAGGCCGTGCGCGACCGCCCGGCCAGCCAGGTGGGTCATGGTGAGGTGCACGCCAGCGGTGGCCCTGGCTTCCTCGGCGTAGCTGATCAGCGCGCCCGCATCCACCTCCAGGTCCCCGTAGAACTGCGGGTCCATCGGCGCGCCCCACGTGGACCCCGCCAGCTTCCGCCAGCCCTGCACCCGGTGGCCCATGTCAGGACCCTCCCTTGTCAGGCACCCTGCACGTCAGCAGCCGCCCCCCGGTGCTCGCGCACCCGGTAAGCCGGTGCTGCGCGCTGGGCAAGCCAGTGCTCCGCAGCCGGTAAGCCAGTGCTCCGCGCTGGGCAAGCCAGTGCTCCGCGCTGGGTAAGCCGGTGCTCCTGTACCCAGTAAGCGCCCGCGCCCCGGCCCGGGGCCAGGGCACTTCGTCCTGGCCCCGGGCGCTGTTCGGCCTCAGCCGCTGCCCTGCTGCAGCCGCCGGGGGCTGTCCCCGGTCGACGCCGTTGACGGCGGGACAGGGCGTTGATGATCATGGGATCACTGGGCCAGGAGGCCCAGTGATCCCATGATCATGAAGGCGGCAAGCCCGCCCCGCGGACACGTGAGTAACGCCAGTCACTCAGGCCCCAGGAGGGCGGCACCGCTGGCAGCCGGAGGGAGCGGCCGGTCAGGGGAGCTGCCATTGCTGGTTGGCGCCGCCGTTGCAGGTGTACAAGATCAGCTGCGTCCCGTTGGTGGTGTTGGACGCAGGGTCGTCCAGGCATTTGCCGGAGGCCGGGTTGACGAGCTGGCCGCCGGTCGACTCCCATTGCTGGTTGGCGCCCCCGTTGCAGGTCCACCATTCGATCAGCGTGCCGTTGCTGTAGCTGGCGTTGGTGATGTCCATGCAGCCGCCGTCGATCGTGAGCGTGCCGTTGCTGTTCACCGTCCAGTTCTGGGCGGCGGTGTTGCCGTCGCAGTCCCAGATCTGCACCTTGTTGCCCGCGGTGCCGCTGCCGTTGTTGTTATCGACGCACTTGGCGGTGTTGACGCCGGCGACGATGGGGCCGGTGGCGCCGGTGCCGCCGCCGCTGTACGTGGCGTAGCCCACCGAGGTGATGTCGGCCTGGACCGCGCTCTCGGCGGCCGCCGACGGGTAGCCGGAGGTCATCACGCCCTCGTAGAAGGTGCCGGCGGAACCCTTACTGTTGTCGCCGCCGATGCCGAGGATGATCGCGCCCTCCTTGTGCATCGGGTTGTACCCGGACACGTTGGGGCGCGCTCCGCTGTAGAACGTCGAACAGGCCGCCGGACTGCGCGTTGCCGCCCAGGATGGCCCACTGGTTCGGGCCGCCCTCGATCATGGCGGTCGTGAACCGGTCGCTGATGGTCGGGTCGTTCGCGTTGTAACCGGCGTTGACCCCGGAGAACAGCCCGTTCTCCATGTCGGCCATGATCCACGGGCCGTTGCCGGTGCCGTAGCCCCAGGCCTTGATGGTCCCGAAGTAGATGGCTTCCATGTGGCCGTTGCCGTTGTCGTCGTTGTTGGTCTCGGCGTTGCCGTAGTCGAAGCAGCAGCCGGCGTTGACGTGCGTGCCGTCGAAGATCGCGTACTCGCCCTCCGGCGAGTCGCCGGTCGCGATGCCCGAGGTGGCGTCATCGCGGTACCCGGTGCCGGGAGCCACGTAGACGCCGTAAACCTTGTGGCCGCCGGCCATGGCCGGCGCCGCGGTGGCGTTCGCGAGGTTGTCAGGGCCGCCGGCCGCGCCGCCCGCGGGGGCCTGGGTCAGGTTGTTGCCGTGACCGGACTGATCGTAGATCTCGCTGATGACGCAGGTCGTGCCGGCGCAGAACGAGTCCTGCGCCGCCGCGTTGGCGTACCCGCCCGCGCTGAGCGTGCTGATGTTGGCAGTCGTGCCGTCGGAGGAGCGCCTGACCTGGTACAGCGGGCCGTTGTAACTGGCGTACAGCGCCCGCGTGGTGCTGTGCGCGGCCACGCAGGGCGTGCCGCCGGACGCGTAGATGTCACACGGCAGCGAGGCTGCCGCCGCCGGTGGCGCGCCCCCCGCGGCCAGGGCGGCGGCGGCGAGCAGCAACGCCGCGCCCAGGATGAGTAACGCCCGCCTGAGGGACAGAAGTGGTGAGTGGAACGTCATGAGCGGGGCCTGCCTTTCCGTATCCGGGGCTGCGTCGCTGGCCGGGATGGCCGTTGCAGGGTCCAGCAGGCCGCCGCTCCCGGAGTCCCGGCGGGGGCCAGGCCTGCGGATGTTAGCGCTCACTCGATAGGTTTCCTGGCTCTGACCGGGATTCAGGGCGAGGAAGTACCGTCATAGTGAGCGCTAACAACTGGTCCGTCAATGGGTCATGCGCATGGATCGGCGGCCTTCCCCGGCCAGCCCCGGCGACCTGCCCGGGGGAGGGGCCGGCCGGGGGGAGGGGCCGGCCGGGGGGAGGCGGGGGGAGGGGCCGGTCAGCCGCCGTCGGCCGCCAGCCGGTAGCCGGCCCCGCGCACGGTCTGCAGCGCGCCGCGCCCGAACGGCGCGTCGATCTTGCGCCGCAAGTACCCGGCGTACACCTCGACCACGTTGAGATCGAGGGAGTCGTAGCTGTCCCAGACGTGCTCGAGCAGCGCGGACTTGGACACCACCTGCCCCGCCCGCCGCATCAGGTACTCCAGCAGCGCGAACTCCCGGGCGGTCAGCTCGATGTCCGCCTCACCGCGGCGGACCCGGCGGGTGCCGGGGTCCAGGACCAGGTCACCCGCGCGCAGCTGGGCCGGCCGGGGGACGGCGCCGCGCCGCAGCAGGGCCCGCAGCCGGGCCGCCAGCACCACGTAGGAGAACGGCTTGGTCAGGTAGTCGTCCGCGCCCAGATCGAGCCCGTCAGCCTGGTCGTACTCGCCGTCCTTGGCGGACAGGATGAGGATCGGCACCCAGTTCTCCTCCGCGCGCAGCTGCTGGCAGACCCGGTACCCGGAGATCTTGGGCAGCATCAGGTCCAGCACCACGGCGTCGTACCCGCCCTCGCGCGCGGCGTGCAGGCCGTCCTCCCCGTTGTGGGCCAGGTCCACCGCGAAACCCTCGGCGGACAGGCCCCGCCGGACCGCCGCGGCCAGCCGTCGTTCGTCTTCTACCACGAGCACCCGCACCCGCCCGAGCGTACCCGCCGCGCCGCCGGTGCCCGTGCGCCCGGAGCGCGCCCTGGCGCCGGCCGGGGCGTCGCGGTCCCCGTCTGCGCGGGGTCCCGCGAACAGACCGTTGGGGCGGTGTGGGGTTGGCTGTTTCTCACAGGGCCGCCTCAGGCGGCGTGCGGCAAGATGATGAACGGCGGGGCCCGCCGGCCGGCTGAGCCGGTGCGGGCGGGCCTCATACGGGCCTAGAGAGGGACCGCGCCACCCGGACCAGGGTGGCGGCGGTCCGCAACGGGCCGCGCGCAGGCCGGCCGGGCCGCGCGCGGCCCCCGGGGACGAGCCTGTGCGGCTGACCCGCACGGGGGCGAGTGAGGTTGGGGATGAAGAAGCTGCCGACGTTTTCGCGTCGCGCAAGGTGGGCCGTACCGGGTGGGGCCGTGGTTCTCGCGGCCGCGGTGACCGCCGGAACCATGATCAGTACCGCCCAGGCCTCCCCTGAGCTGCCGGCTCGCACTCCCGCGCAGCTGCTCGCCTCGGTGGCCGGGCGGACCGGCCCGCTGCCCGCCCTGACCGGGACCGTGGTCGAGACCGCGTCGCTCGGCATCCCGCAGCTACCCGGCTCGGCCCCGGACTCCCTCCCGTCCCTGCTGGCCGGGTCGCACACGATCAAGGTCTGGTACGCCGACCCCACGCATATCCGGCTCTCGGTGCCGGTGCTGATGGGCGAGACCGACCTGATCCGCGACGGGAACCAGGCCTGGGTCTGGCGGAGCAACTCGAACAGCGTGACCCGGATGCAGCTGCCGGCCGGGGACGGCCGGGCCGCCGTGCACGCGGTACCGTCGCCGGTGCCGCTCACCCCGCAGCAGGCGGCCCAGCAGGCCCTCAAGGCGGTCGGGCCGAGCACCCGGGTCAGCGTCGAGCGCACCGTCACCGTGGCCGGCCAGCCGGCCTACCAGCTGGTGCTCTCACCCCGGGCCAGCGGCTCGCTGGTCGGGCGCGTCACCCTCGCCATTGACGCGACGAGGAACGTCCCGCTGCGGGTCCAGGTCTTCGCCCGCGGCGCGGCCAGCCCGGCGTTCCAGGTCGGCTACACGTCGATCTCGTTCGTCAAGCCGGCCGCGGCCAACTTCAGTTTCACCGCCCCGCCGGGTGCCAAGGTCAAGGTGGTCAGCCCGCAGCGGCAGGCCTCCGGGCCGATGTCGGCCAAGCACAAGCAGGCCAGCGGTGAGCCCCAGGTGGTCGGCAAGGACTGGCTCTCCGTCGCGGTGCTCCCGGCGTCTGCGCTGGCCGGCGTGACGGGCGCAGGCAGCGCGTCGAGCGTGGCCGGCGGGCGCCGCGCAGTCGGCCGCGGGCAGCCCAGGCGGCTCCGGCGGGAGCGGAGACGCCACCGCGGTCGCCGCCGCGCTGCTGAAGACGGCCACCCCGGTGCACGGGGCGTGGGGCAGCGGCAGGCTGCTGCACACCAGCCTGGTGTCCGTGCTGATGACCAACAACGGCCACGTGCTGGTCGGGGCGGTCACGCCGGCGGTCCTGTACGCCGCCGCCGCCCAGGTCAAGTGAGCGCCAGCCGGGTGAGCCCGGATGAGGTGGTCCCCGCCCCGGCGGCCGGCGATGACGCGGCCCCGGGCCCGGATACCGCCGGGACAGCTCCCGGCGCCGGGACAGCCCCGGCGGCCCGCGACGACGCGGCCCGCGACGACGCGGCCCGCGGCGGCGCGCGCATCGGGCGGGGAGCCTGCCCCGGCCATCGTCACCACGGGCCTGACCAAGCGGTTCCGGAGTGGCCAGCTGGCGGTGGACAGCCTCGACATGCTGGTCCCCCGGGGCAGCGTCTACGGTTTCCTCGGCCCCAACGGATCCGGCAAGACCACCACGATCCGGATGCTGCTCGGCCTCGTCTATCCCACCCAGGGCAGCCATGCGCTGCTCGGCGTGCCGATGCCCGCGGGGACCGTCAGGGTCCTGCCACGGGTCGGGTCGCTGGTCGAAGGGCCGGCCTTCTACCCGCAGCTGTCCGGCCGGGACAACCTGGCCCGGGTGGACGCGGCCGACCGGACCGCCGACCCGGGCACCGCGACGCAGCGGATCACCACGGCGCTGGACCGGGTCGGCCTGCTCGCCGCCAGGAAGAAGCACTACCGGGCCTACTCACTCGGCATGAAGCAGCGGCTGGCCATCGCGGCCAGCCTGCTCCAGCCACGTGAGCTGATCATCCTGGACGAGCCCACCAACGGGCTGGACCCGCAGGGCACCCGCGAGGTGCGCGGGCTGATCCGCGAGATCGCCACCGACGGCATCACCGTCCTGGTGTCCTCGCACCTGCTCGCCGAGGTCGAGCAGATCTGCACCCAGGTAGGCGTGATGCGGACCGGCCGGCTGGTCTTCCAGGGCTCCCTGGAGGAACTGCGGGCCCGCGGCGCGGCCCGGATCCGGGTCACCACCAGCGAGCCCGCGCGGGCCGCCGAGGTCCTCGGCAAGCTGGGGCTGTCCGACGTGACCGCCGGGGACAGGGAGGCGTCCGCCGCGCTCGGTGAGCAGGCGCCCGAGCAGGTCACCCGCGAGCTGGTCTACGCGGGCGTCCCGGTGGCCGGGCTCGACACGCCCCGGCCCAGCCTGGAAGAGCTGTTCGTGGGACTGACCGGGGAGGGATTCGATGTCAACGGCTGAGCTGTCCGCTCCCCGCGGGGGTGCCCCGGCGGCCGCGGCCGGCCGGACGCTGGCCGCGCACGCCCGGCCCCGCAACGGTCTTCTTACGTGGCTGCGGCTGCTGCGCAGCGAGCTGCGCATCATGTTCCGGCGCTGGCGCAACCTGGCCCTGCTCGGCGTGCTCGTCGTGCTGCCCGTGGTGCTGGGCATCGGGCTGCGGGTGTCCAGCCCGGGCGGCGGCGGGGGAGGGCCGAACGCGTCGTTCTTCGCCCAGCTCGCCGGGAACGGGGTGTTCCTGTCGTTCCTGGCCCTGACCATCCTGCTCACGCTGGTGCTGCCGCTGGTGGTCGCCGTGGTGGCGGGTGACTCGATCGCCGGCGAGGCGGGCCTGGGCACGCTGCGTTATCTGCTGACCGTGCCGGCCGGGCGTACCCGGCTGCTGTCGGTCAAGTACGTGGCCGTGGTCATCTTCGGGCTGGCCGCGTGCCTGCTGGTGTCGGCGGTGTCGCTGATCATGGGCGCGATCCTGTTCCCGATCGGGCCGGTGACGTTGCTGTCCGGGACGACCGTGTCCCTGGCGGACGGCCTGCTCCGGCTGCTCTACGTCACCTTGTACGTGGCCGCGGGCATGGCCGCCCTCGCCGCGATCGGGCTGGCCATCTCGACCCTGACCGAGCACCCGATCGGCGCGATCGCCGCCGTCCTGGTGCTGGCGGTGGCCAGTGAGGTGGCCGACAACGTGGCCCAGTTCGCGGTGATCCACCCGTACCTGCCGACGCACTTCTGGCTGTCGTTCGACTCGCTGCTGCGCGCGCCGATCGACACGACCACCCTGCTGCACGGGCTGCTGTCGTTCGCGGCGTACATCGTGATCTTCGGCTCGCTGGCCTGGGCCCGGTTCACCAGCGCCGACGTCACCAGCTGACTCAGGGCCGGGATGTGGCGGCCCAGGCGGCGGGGTCGAGAGTCCCGTTCACCGCGGCCTGGGCGACGTCCGTGAGGCGCTGGTTGGTGCTGCGGGCGTAGGCCCGGAGCCTGGTGAACGCCTCGGCGAGGTCGATGCCGGCCCGTTCGGAGAGCACGCCCTTGGCTTGCTCGATCGCGATCCGGCTGGTCAGCGCGGCGGACAGCTGCTCGTTCAGGCGCTGGGCCTCGGCGCTGGCCCGGTGCTGGAGGATGCTGAGGGCGGCGAGGTCGGCGAAGGCGCGGGCGACGATGAGGTCGGACTCGGTGATCGGGGCCCGGGTCACGCTGAGCAGGTTGAGCGCGCCCAGGGTCACCTCCCGCAGCCGCAGCGGCAGTGCGACCGCGGACTGGAAGCCCGCCTCGACCGCGGCGGCGGCGAACCGCGGCCAGCTCCCGCATCCAGCCTCCAGGTTCTCCTGCTCGACGGGCTCCCCGCTGCGGTAGGCGTCCAGGCAGGGTCCTTCCTGGGCCTGGAGCTCGAACAGTTCCAGCAGGCGCATCGCCTCGCTGGAGGAGGCCACCAGGTTGAGGCCGCCCGATGGCGAGGCCAGCATCACCCCGGCGGCGGAAACGTCCAGCAGGCTGACACACCGGTCCGTGAGCCCGGTCAGCAGCTCGACGACGTCGTAGTCGTCCACCAGGGTGTCGGCCATCTCGACCAGAGAGCGGACTACGTCCGCTTCGCGGGTCATCCCCATCCCTCCCTTCGGAGCGCAGCGCCCGCGCAGGGCTGGCCGGCCCGGTTCATCCGAGCCGGAGTCTGTGGGCGATGACGTCCTGGGCCACGTCGGCCAGCATTCGGTCGTTGCTGTAGGCGTACGCCCGCAGGCGGATAAGCGATTCGGTGACGCTGATGTCTTCCTGAACCGAGACTATGCCTGCCGCGTTGTGCACGGCGAAGTGAAAATCAGCCCCGGTCTCCAGGGCTTTGGCCACGACGCCGTCGGGCGCTCCGGCCTGTGTTTCCAGGACCCAGCGGGCGGTCACGTCGGCCAGCACCAGCATGTCCGCATGCTGCTCCGCGCTGAGCGGGCCGGGCCTGTCCCGGTAGAGATTAAGCGCCCCGAGCCGCACGCTGCCGACCCGCAGCGGGAAGCCGAACACCGCCCGCGCCCCCGCCTGCAGTGCCGGCGGCGTGAACGCGAACCACCGGGGGATCTCCGGATCCGCCAGATCGGGCTCGGTCACTACCTTGTCCTGATGGTAGGCGTCGACGCAGGGCCCCTCGCCCAGCGTGAACTGCAGGTCCTCGATCAGCTGGCTGACGGCGTCACTGGAGCACAGCGACCCACGCGGGATGTCACCGGACATGAGCATGACCCCGGCGCCCTGCACCCCGGCGATCCGGGGGCACACCGCGCACAGCTGGGCGGCCGGCCACGGGCCTTTCCCCTCGGACAGCTCATCCAGTATCCGGCGCAGCCGGTCACCGGGCATGCCGGCCACCCCGTCCGGGCCCAGCAGGGGTCACCACGGCTCGAACAGGATGTCCCGCAGGTCCCTGATGGCGTGGTCCAGCTCGTCGGTGGCGTCCCAGATCTTGATCGCCGCCAGGTTGCCGCTGCACATCCCCTGCTCGCCGATCAGGCCCAGCGCAGCCTGGAGGTCCAGTCCTGCGGAGAAAAGGCGGCGGATGACCACATCGTTCATTCTCCGCGCCATGTCGTCGTGATCATGGTGGGAGCCGTGATCGTGATGATAAGGGTCGTGATCGTGATGAGAAAAGCCGTGATCGTGGCCAGCAGAGCCGTGATCGTGGCCAGAGGGCGGGACCGCTTCCGCCGGCCCGGCGGGGCTGGCTGTGCCGAGCTCATCTGGCGGCTGGACGCTGGCCGCTGGTGAGCCCCGCACTGGCCACATATGGGACGTGCCGGGTTTCCCGGTTACTGCAAGGGCAGTGGGCAGGCCCAATGTCCGATCCATCGCTCGCGCTCCTCATGGTTGCCCGGCCGTAATTGGCCGTGCCACCGGGGTCCGGAGCGACGCGGTCGACTGCCCCCGCACCAAGCATTCAGGGCGGACACGAGGGCCTCCCGCCATCACACTACGCCCGTGCCTGCGTCCCGGATAGCGGGCCATCCCGGTGTCACCCCGTGCCGAGCGCCTGACCGGGACCGTGCGGCCGGAGGTCGGGGCCGAATTGGTAGGCCAGCGGGGTGGCGGTCGGCACGTTCAGCCGGGTGACATCATCGTCGGAGATCTGCTCCAGGTGCTTGACCAGGGCCCGCACGGTGTTGCCGTGCGACACGACCAGCACGCACTGGCCCGCGCGCAGGTCCGGGATGATCGCGTCGTACCAGTACGGCAGCAGCCGGGCGGTCACGTCCTTCAGTGACTCGGTCCGCGGCCGGATGTCGGGCGGGACGTCCGCGTAGCGGGCGTCGCCGAACTGTGAGTACTGCGCGGCGGCGTCCAGCGGCGGGGGCGCGGCGTCATAGGCGCGGCGCCAGCGCATGAACTGCTCCTCGCCTGCCTCCGCCCGGACCTTGTCCTTGCTGCGTCCTTGCAGCGCACCGTAGTGGTTGGAGTTGAGCCGCCAGGACCGCCGGACCGGGATCCAGTCCCGGTCGCATTCGGCCAGGGCCAGGTCGGCGGTGCGGATGGCCCGCCGTTGCACCGAGGTGTGCACGAAGCCCGGCAGCAGGCCCGCGCCGGCCAGCAGCCGCCCGGCGCGCGTGGCTTCCCGTTCCCCGGCCGGGCTCAGCGCCGCGTTGACCCAGCCGGTGAACCGGTTGCTCGCGTTCCACTCGCTTTCCCCGTGCCTCAAGATCACCAGCCGGTAGGGGCCGCTGGGGGACCGCGCTGACCCCACGTCAGCCTTTGAGGTCAGGGAAGTCCTCTTCCCAGAACTCGAGGGTGCCGCGCGGGCTGGTCCCGCCCGGTTCCGCCGTCCCGCCCGGTTCCGCGCCCGGCCCGCCGGGCTCCGGTGTCGCGCCCGGTTCCGCCGTCCCGCGCGATTGCGGCGTACCGCGCGGCCCGCCGGGCTCCGCGCGCGCTCCGCCTGGCACAGGTGTCCCGCCCGGTTCCGCCGTCGCGCCCGGTTCCGCCGTCGCGCCCGGTTCGGCCGTCCCGCCTGGTTCCGGCCCGGCGGCCGCGCCGGTGCCGGGCATCCCGAGCCGGTCCGTCTCCTGGGTGCGCAACTCCACCCGGCGGATCTTCCCGGAGATCGTCTTGGGCAGCTCGCCGAACTCCAGCCGGCGGATCCGCTTGAAGGGGGACAGCCGCTGCCGCGCGTAGGCGAGGATCGAGACCGCGGTGTCGGCGGACGGCTCGAACCCGGCCGCCAGCGTGACGTACGCCTTGGGCACCGCGAACCGCATCGGGTCCGGCGAGGGCACCACGGCCGCCTCGGCCACGGCCTCGTGCTCGATCAGCACGCTTTCCAGCTCGAACGGGGAGATCCGGTAGTCCGACGCCTTGAACACGTCGTCGGTCCGGCCGATGTAGGTCAGGTATCCGTCGGCGTCCCGGCTGGCCACGTCCCCGGTGTGGTAGTAGCCGCCCGCCATGGCCTCGGCGGCCCGCTCGGCGTCACCGTGGTAGCCGGTCATCAGGCCGAGCGGCCGGTGCGCCAGGTCCAGGCAGATCTCGCCTTCCAAGCCCGGCTCCCCGGTCAGCGGGTCAACCAGGGTCACGGTGTACCCGGGCAGCGGCCGGCCCATCGAGCCGGGCCGCAGCGGCTGCCCCGGCGTGTTGCCGACCTGCGCGGTGGTCTCGGTCTGCCCGTAACCGTCCCGCACCGTGATCCCCCAGGCCCGCCGGACCTGCTCGATGACCTCCGGGTTCAGCGGCTCGCCCGCGGCCACGCACTCGCGCAGCGCGGTGACGTCGCACGCGCTCAGGTCGGCCTGGATGAGCATCCGCCAGACGGTGGGCGGCGCGCAGAACGTGGTCACGCCGGAGCCGCCGATCGCGTCCATCAGCGCCTGGGCGGAAAACCGCTCGTAGCCGAGCACCAGCGCGGTCGCCCCGGCGTTCCACGGCGCGTACACGTTGCTCCACGCGTGCTTGGCCCAGCCGGGGGAGGACATGTTCAGGTGCACGTCGCCGGGCTGCAGCCCGATCCAGTACATGGTGGACAGGTGGCCGGCCGGGTAGGAGGCGTGCGTATGCTCCACCAGTTTCGGCTGGGCCGTGGTCCCGGAGGTGAAATACAGCAGCAACGGATCGTCCGCCCCAGTCGGGCCGTCCGGCTCGAAGTGGGTGCTGGCCGAGGCCGCCTCCGCGTAGCCGTGCCAGCCTTCCGGCGGCGTGGCCCCGGGTGCCGTGCTGACCGCGATCCGCGTCCAGTCGCCGGTCACGTCCGCGAACCGGGGCGTGTGGCCGTACTCCGTGATCACGTGGCGCACGTCGCCGCGCGCGACCCGGTCGGCCAGGTCTTCCGGGCCGAGCAGCGTGCTGGCCGGGATGATCACCACGCCGAGCTTCATCGCGGCCAGGATGATCTCCCAGAGCGGTGCGATGTTGCCCAGCATGAGCAGCAGCCGGTCACCCCGCCGGGCGCCGAGGCCGCGCAGCCAGTTCGCCACCTGGCCGGAGCGGGCAGCCATCTCGCCGTAGCTGATCCGGGCGGCGGCGTCGCCGTCGGCCACGATGCGCAGCGCATCCCGGTCCGGGTGCTCGGCCGCGATCACGTCGAACCAGTCCAGTGCCCAGTTGAACTCGTCCAGCTGCGGCCAGGTGAACTCGGCCTGCGCTGCGGGGTAGTCCTCGCGGAGGCGCAGCAGCAGATCCCGGGCTGTGCGGAACGCCATCGTCGGTGATTGCGCGTTGGTCATGAATTCATCGTGGCAGGTAGGCCCGGGCATGGGAATGCCGCGGCGGGGTCCGCCGCGGTGACCCGGGCCGGGAACCGCGGCGATGAGGTGCGCGAACGTGACCACCGGCACGGCCTTCTGGCCCCTGAGCAGGGCTAACGTTCCCCAACGGGCCCGAAAGCGGATAGGGTGCCCGGGGGGATTGAAGTTACTTTTGGGGGTAGTTGTGCGCAGATACGTAGTCGCCGCCGCCGCCGTTGCCGCTGCGGGGGCGCTGCTGCCGCTCAGCGTCCCGGCGGCGCAGGCCGGAACCGGTGGCCAGCCGCCACCTCCGGGCTCGGTGTCGGCCAGGCCCGCCAGCAACACGCCCCGGCTGGCCAGCAGGTCCAGCCCCCGCGAGCAGGTCCGCCAGATCGTCCGGTGCGGCACCACCATGTACGCGGTGGGCAGCTTCAGCGTGATCAAGCAGGGCAGCCGGAGCTTCGGCCGCACGGACATCGTCAGCTTCAGCGCGAACAGCCCGTACCGGGTCACCTCGTGGGCTCCCCGGGTGGTGGGCAGCACCAGCACCGATCAGGACGGCGCGGCGGCCGTCAACTCGATCGCGTTCATCGGCGGCAACTGCTCGAACGCTTACATCGGCGGGAACTTCACCCGGGTCAACGGCACGCGGGTCGCCAACATCGCCGAGATCAGCACCAGGACCGGCAACGTGGTCAGCCGGTTCCAGCACAGCGCCAACGGCCGGGTCGACACCCTCGCCGCGGCCCGCGGCCACCTGCTGGTGGGGGGCACCTTCACCTCCGTCAACGGCGACCGGACCGCCCGCATGGCCAGCCTGAGCCCGTCCACCGGCCGGGGCGACGGTTTCCTGAACCTGTCCATCTCAGGCAGCCAGGTCTACAACCAGCAGGTCAGCCACGGCGGCACCCTCGACCTCGTCGAGGGCGTGTTCAGCCGGGCCGGCGGCGTCGCGCGCCACCAGATCTTCATGCTGAACGTCGGCGGCTCCCGGGCCAGCGTGACCGGCTGGACGTCACCGGACTTCGGCGTCGCCTGCACCGAGGCGTTCTGGGCCCGGGCGGCGGCCTGGTCGCCGGACGATTCCACGGTGTACGTGGGAACCACCGGCTACCACGTGGTGGGCGGCAGCGGCAGCGGGCCGCGCTCGGGTCCGTGTGACGCCGCGCTGGCCTACCCGGCGACCCGGGCTTCGGTCGGGCACAAGTGGATCAACTACACCGGCTGCGACTCGCTGTACTCGGTCGGAGTCAACGGCCAGGGGGCGTACTTCGGCGGCCACGAGCGCTACTCGATGAATCCCGGCGCGTGCGACACCCTCGGCCCCGGCGGGTACAACGCGCCCGGCATCGAGGGCCTCAACCCGGCTAACGGGGCGCTGTTCGTCAACTCAGCGGGTTCCGCGGGTTATTACAGCCGGGCCCGCGGCCTGGGTGCCGACGACATACTGACCACCCGGGCCGGTCTCTGGATCGCCAGCGACAACCTGGACGGCAGCGACACCTGCGGCGGGGTGGCCGGCCACGCCGGCATCTGCTTCCTGCCCCACTAGCAGGCCCCGGGGCCGGCCATGGCGGGGCTTCCCGCTGGCCTCAGGTCAGGACGGAGCCCCCATCGACCGTGAGCACGGTTCCGGTGACGAAGCTGTTCTCCATCAGGTAGAGGTGTGCCGCGGCGATCTGGCCCGGTTCGCCGATCGCCCCGGTGAGCGTCCGCTGCGCGAGGGTCGTGAACAGCGCCTCGCGCTGCGGCTGCGGGATCTGGTCCCACATGGGCGTGCGGATCGCTCCCGGCCGGACGGCGTTGACCCGGACCGGGGCCAGCTCGACGGCCAGCCCTCTGGTCAGGCCCTCGATAGCGCCGGCGCCGCTGGCCGTGAGCGCGCCGCCAGGCGCCGGGCGGACACCGACGGTCCCGGACGTCAGCACGATCGATCCGCCCGGCCTGACCCGGGGAGCCGCGTGCTTGATGGCGGCGACTGCTCCCCAGAAGCGGACCTCGAACAACTGCCGGGCCTCATCGAGGGACAGGTCCGTCAGCGGCCGCGGGACCAGCGCGTCACCGGCGCTGTAAACCAGGTGGTCCAGCTCGCCGGCCCGGGCGAACAGGGCGGCCACGTCCGCCTCGCTGCGGGTGTCGACCACGGCCCCGTCACAGCTACCGGGCAATCCGGCGAGCGCGGTGTCCAGCCGCCCCTGATCGCTCGACGCGATCGTGACGGCCGCGCCTGCCGCGGCGGCGGCGCGGGCTGTGGCCAGTCCCATCCCCGAACTGCCGCCGATGATGACAATGCGCTGGTTCGTGAGACTCACGGTCCGTCCTCCGGTGCCGGGCGCCGCCGAGGTGATGACGCACTGAGTCATCATCCTAGCCGTGATGACTCGATGAGTCATCACGGCTAGGATGACGACCATGCCGCGGTGGGACCCCCGAGCCGAGGACCGGCTCCGCGACGCCGCGCTGGAGCTGTACCTCGAGCACGGATACGAGAACGTCACCGTCGCGCAGATCACCGAGCGGGCCGGGCTGACCCGCCGCACGTTCTCCCGCTACTTCACGGACAAGCGTGATGTGCTGTTCGCCGGATCGCAGCAGCTCCCGGCGGCCCTTGCTGACGCCGTCCGGCGCGCCGACGGTGCCCTCCCGCCCTTCGGGGCCCTCCTGGCCGCCCTGGCGGATACCGGCGATCTCCTGGCCAGCCGGGTCTCACACGCTGCGCAACGGCGTGCGGTCATCGGGGCCAGCCCCGAACTGCAGGAACGGGAGCGGACAAAACTCGCCGCCGTGACCGACGCTCTGGCCGAGGCGCTCCAGCAGCGCGGCGTCGCCGAATCAGGGGCGAAGCTACTTGCGCGCGTCGGGGTGGCCATCTTCCAGGCTGCGTTCGAGCGCTGGGCTGACCGGCCGGAGCAGGCAGGCTTTTCAGCCTGCGTTCACGAGGCGGCTGCCGAGCTTGCCTCCAGCGTGGCTGCGGCGGGTGTCGCCCCGGCACGGTAGCGTTCCGGACGTGGCCCCCGGTGGAGAACTCGCGCAGGCCGGCCCGCGCCCTGGTCCCGCCCCGGCCAGGGTGGACGCCGGGTCGCTGCCGCCCGTGCCCGAGCTGCTGGCCGCGGCCGTGGCCGGGATCGGCGGGGCTGAGCGGCCCGGGCAGGTGGCGATGGCCGAGGCGGTCGAGCGGTCCATCCGCTCCGGTGAGCACCTCGCGGTCCAGGCGGGCACCGGCACCGGCAAGTCGCTGGCCTACCTGGTGCCCGCCGTCGCGCACGCGCTGGCCAGCGGCAGCGCCGTCGTGGTCGCGACCGCGACGATCGCGCTGCAGCGCCAGCTGATCGACCGGGACCTGCCGAGGCTGGCCGAGACCCTGGAACCGCTGCTCGGCCAGGAACCGGACTTCGCGATCCTGAAGGGCCGCCGCAACTATCTCTGCCTGCACCGGCTGAAGTCGGGGGCGCCGGAGGATCCGCGTGACGTGCTGTTCGACCGGGGCGCGACCTCCGCGGTGGGCCAGCAGGTCGAGCGGGTGCACGCGTGGGCGGCCGGGACGGCGACCGGTGACCGTGACGAGCTTGTGCCCGGCGTGGACGACCGGGCCTGGCGTCAGGTCTCGGTGAGCGCCCGGGAGTGCCTCGGCGCCCAGCGCTGCCCGTTCGGCCGTGACTGCTACGCGGAGAAAGCCCGGGTGACGGCCGGGAAAGCCAGCATCGTGGTGACCAACCACGCGCTGCTCGCGATCAACGCGCTGGAGTCGTTCCCGGTCCTGCCCGAGCACGATGTGGTCATCATCGACGAGGCGCATGACCTGGTGAACCGGGTGACCAGCGCCGCGTCCGGCGAGCTGTCCGCGGCAGGGGCAGACGCGGCGGCCCGCCGGGTCGGGCGGCTGCTGCCCGCGGACGCGGCCGGGCGGCTCCGGGAGGCAGGCGAGGCTGCGGCCCGGGCCTTCGCCGAGTCCCGTGACGGCCGTCTCGACTTCCTGGACCAGGATCTGGCCAGTGCGCTCGCCCTGGTGCGGGACGCCGCCGCCGGGTGCGCCACCGAGATCAGGTCCAGCGCGAAGCAGTCCGGCGAGGAGGAGCCCGCCGAGCGGCAGGCCGCGACCCGCTCGGCGCTGGCCGCCCTGGACGACCTGGTGGGCACGGCGGAGCGGATCCTGGCCTCCTACGTCCCGGACCTCACCTCCCGGACCGACGTGGTCTGGATGGACCGGCCGATGGTGGAGGACCCCCGCCGCCCGGCCACCCTCCGGGTGGCCCCGTTGCAGGTCGGCGCGCTGCTGGCGGAGCGCCTGTTCCGCCGCCAGACCGTGGTGCTGACCTCGGCGACGCTGGCCCTCGGCGGCTCGTTCGAGCCGCTGGCCCGGCAGTGGGGGCTGCCGCCGCCCGGGACGGACCCGCCCGGCAGCGACCCGGCCTCTGGCGACCCCTCCGCCAGCGAGCCCTCCGCCAGTAACCCGCCCGGCACCGGAGCGGCCGCCGACCCGGCCGTCCCCGCGGCGTCCACCCCGGCCGCTGAGGGTGACCCGCAGGCCGGGGCAGGAGCGGAAGCCGCCTGCCCGGCCGGCACCTCACCTAAGGACGCCGGCCAGCCTGGGACGGGTGCGGCGGGCACGGCGGAGCCGCCGGGCGAGCCGCCGCGGCACGGCCTGGACTGGTCCGGGCTGGACGTCGGGTCCCCCTTCGACCATCCCCGCCGCGGCATCCTCTACGTCGCCCGGCACCTGCCCCCGCCCGGCCGGGACGGGCTGCCGCCCGCCTACCTGACCGAGCTGACTGAGCTGATCACCGCGTCGGGCGGCCGCACGCTCGGCCTGTTCTCGTCGATGCGGGCCGCCCGGCAGGCCGCACTCGAACTCCGCGGCTCGCTCAGCGTCCCGCTGTTCTGCCAGGGCGACGACGCGACCGGCCAGCTCATCCGGCAGTTCGCGGAGGATGAGACGAGCTGCCTGTTCGGCACACTGTCCCTGTGGCAGGGTGTCGACGTCCCCGGGCCGGCGTTGCAGCTGGTCGTCATCGACCGGATCCCGTTCCCGCGGCCGGATGACCCGCTGGCCTCCGCCCGGCAGCGGGTGGTGGCGGCCCGCGGCGGCAACGGGTTCATGGCCGTCGCCGTGTCCCACGCCGCACTGCTGCTGGCCCAGGGGGCCGGGCGGCTGCTGCGGACCATGGACGACCGCGGCATGGTGGCGATTCTCGACCCGCGGCTGGCCACCGCCCGGTACGGCGGTTTCCTCCGGGCGTCCCTGCCCCCGTTCTGGGCCACGACCGACCCGGCGGTGGCCCGGGACGCCCTGCGCCGCCTGGCCGCCCAGCACTCCTGATCCGTTCCGGGCTGCCGCTGCCCTCCGGCTCTCGCCCGGGCCAGGCACCAGGCACCCTCCGCCCAGGCCAGACACCAGACACCCTCCGCCCAGGCCAGACACCAGACACCACTCCAGCCCCAGCAGCCTCATAGACCCCGACCCGCGGTGCCGCTGCCCCCCGGCTCTATCCCAGGCCAGACACCAGGCACCCCACCAGTCCCAGCAGCCCCATAGGCCCCGACCCGCGGTGGCACTGCCCCCCGGCTCTATCCCAGGCCAGACACCAGGCACCCCACCAGTCCCAGCAGCCCCATAGGCCCCGACCCCGCTCTCGTGATCATGGGCTTGCTGGGGCTCCAGCCCCAGCAAGCCCATGATCACGAACCGCTTCAGCGTCGTCGCGGGCGGTTTTCAGGAGCGCGTGAGGACGACCTTGAGGGCGCTGGTCTCAGCCGCACGGCTGAACACGTCGTATGCCTGGTCGAACTGGTCCAGCGCGAAGTGGTGGGTGATGAACTTCGCCGCGTCGAGCTGATGGCTGGTCACCAGGCGCAGCAGCGTGGCGGTGGAGTAGGCGTCCACCAGACCCGTGGTGATGGTGATGTTCTTGATCCACAGGTCCTCGAGGTGAAGGGTGGCAGGCTCACCGTGCACGCCGATGTTGGCGATATGGCCGCCGGGCCGCGCCAGCCTGGCCGCGAGCTCGAAGGTGGCGGGCACGCCTACCGCCTCGATGGCGACGTCGGCGCCCAGCCCGTCGGTCAGCAGCTTGATGACTTCCTCGGGGTCCTGGCCGGCGTTGTTCACCGTGACGTCCGCGCCGAACCGCTTCGCGGCCTCGAGCCTGGAGTCGGCCAGGTCGATCGAGACGATGTGGCTCGGGCTGAACAACCGTGCGCCCATGATCGCCGACAGCCCGATCGGGCCGCTCCCGACGATCGCGACCACGTCACCAGGCCGCACGCAGCCGTTCAGCACGCCGACCTCGTAGGCGGTGGGCAGGATGTCCGCCAGCATGAGGATTTCCTCATCGGGGACCCCGGGCGGCACGGGATAGGTGGAGGTGTCGGCGAACGGCACCCGGACGTACTCGGCCTGGGTTCCGTCGATCTTGTGGCCCAGGATCCAGCCGCCGCCGCCCAGGCACTGGCCAGCGTGTCCCTCACGGCAGAACCGGCAGGCCCCGCATGCGGAGATGCAGGAGACCAGGACCCGGTCCCCGGCCTTAACCGTCTTGACGCCGCTGCCAACGGACTCGACGGTCCCCACGGCTTCATGACCGAGGATCCGGCCGTCGGTGACCGCCGGAACGTCTCCCTTGAGGATGTGCAGGTCCGTGCCACAGATCGTGACGGCGTCGACGCGCACGACCGCGTCGGTGTCGGCGGTGATGCCGGGCTTCGGCACCTCATCCCAGGCCTTCTGACCCGGGCCGTGATAGACAAGCGCTCGCATGACCATCTCCCGTTGTACGCCCGGGTCCTGGTCGGCTGTGACCCACCCGGGTCAGGCCTTCAGGCTGCGTCAGCCCGGGGCGCACCGGCAGGGCCGGAGGCCCCATCCGGCCAGGGCTGAACGTCCCAGTACCCCGGGGGATAGGCGCCGGGTTATGCGCACAGGTGGCGGGGGGCCGCCGGTCCAGGCGGGCGTGCCTGCTCAGCGTGGTCGCGGAGCAGGCACGGCCCGTAGGATGCGTGCCATGCCGGACGCCCCGCCCGAGCCGTTCACCCCGCAGGCTGGTCCCGCGGCACTCGAGGACCTCCGCAGGCGGCTGCGCGGCACGCGCTGGCCGGACACGCCCCAGGACGCCGGATGGTCTCTCGGGACCGACCTTGCCTACCTCCGGGAGCTCGCCGCCTACTGGGCGGACGGCTTCGACTGGCCGGCGCAGGAGGCCGCGCTCGGCCGGTTCCCCCGCTTCCGCGTCCAGCTCGGCGGCCTGGGGATCCACTTCGTGCACGCCCGCGCCGCCCCACCTGCCCGGGCAGCCGCGCCCGCCGCGCCCGTCCTGCCGCTGGTCCTCAGCCACGGCTGGCCGGACTCGTTCTGGCGCTACGCGAAGGTCATCCCGCTCCTCACCGACCCCGGCGCGCACGGCGCCGACCCCGCCGACGCGTTCGACGTGGTCGTGCCCGATATGCCGGGCTACGGGTACTCTGACCGCCCGGCCGGCGCGCCTCTCGACGCCATCGGCGTCGCCGGCCTGTGGGCTGAGCTCATGGGCGTCCTCGGCTACGCGCGGTTCGGTGCCGCGGGCGGGGACGTCGGCAGCCACGTGAGCCGCTACCTCGGGCTCGACCACCCCGGCCGGGTCGTGGCCGTGCACCGGACCGACGCGGGCCTGCCCATCTTCACGGGCGACCCGGCGGACCTCACTCCCGAGGAGCGCGCCTGGCTCCAGGAGGCCGCGGCCTGGGGTGCGGCCGAGGGTGCCTATGCGGCCATGCACCGCACCAAGCCCCAGACCGCCGCCTTCGGGCTCACCGACTCACCAGCGGGGCTGGCCGCGTGGATCGTCGAGAAGCTCCGGGCGTGGAGTGACTGCGACGGTGACGTCGAGCGGCGTTTCACGAAGGACGAGATCCTCACGAACGTCACGCTGTACTGGCTCACCGCGACGATCGGCTCGTCGATGCGCATGTATCACGCGAACGCCGCGATCCCGCCTGCCCAGCACGCCCGCCGGGTCGAGGTGCCGTCCGGCTTCTCGCTCTTCCGGGGTGACGTCGTCCGCCCGCCGCGGGCGTGGCTCGAGCGCATGGCGAACGTCGTGCGCGTGACCGAGCCCGCGCGCGGCGGGCATTTCGCGCCGTTCGAGGAGCCCGAGCTCTACGCGGAGGAGTTGCGCGCGTTCTTCCGCCCGTACCGGGCGGCGGCGGGCTGAGGGTCTCGCCGCCCGGCCGCCACCAGCACCGGCGCCGTCCCGCCCGGCAGCGGTACCCGTGCCCTCAGGGACCGGGCAGGCCGTCCGCGGGCCGCGGGACCGGGAAATATCTCAGGGACGGCGTACGCTTTAGCTAAAGCAGGAGAACATGCGAAGGCGGTCGCACTGCACGGGTCACTATTGGCCCGCCAGTTATCGCCGCGCAGGCGGCAGCTCTGAGCGGGTGCCGGCCTGGTGATCGTTCGGAAAATGTCTTCCTTCCGCGCACGCGCGTGACGATATTTCCTGGCTGCCCCAGACCTCGGCGGCCATATTCAGATTTCTTAGAGCCGAGGCTGCGCATGGACCGAATTTTTTCCCGCCGGCGATTGTCCCGGGGGGCTCAGCCTGGCCCGCCTGCCGTGCACCGGTCCACCCCATCCCGGCCGGGCCCGCCGAACAACATCAACAAGCTGGACAAGCGGCCGCCCGCCCCCGCGCCGAAACCGGCTCCGCGCTGGCCGATCTGGCTCGTGCTGGGCGGGCTGGTATTCGGGTCCTTCCTGCTGTTCCACCCCGGCTTCAAGAGCACGGCGGTCCGGGACTTCAGCTACAGCGGTTTCGTCAGCGAAGTGACGGCGAATAAGGTCTCGACGGCCACGATCAGCTCGGCCGGCCAGGTGACGGGCAAGCTTGATAACGGCGCCGCCTACAGCTCCCAGATCCCCACCGCGCTGAGCAACAGCGCACTTTCCCCCCTGCTCCTCAAGCACAAGGTTCAGGTAACCGGCACCAGCTCGAGCGGCTATTCCGCGGCCAGCCTGATTTTCGCCCTCTGGCCGCTGCTGCTCCTGGTGGGAGTCTTCATCTGGTTCGCCCGCCGTGGCCGCAAGCAGATTGGCGGGATCATGGGCTTTGGCCGGTCGAAGGCCAAGCTCTACGACGAGGAGAGGCCTTCCACGCGCTTCGCGGACATCGCGGGGTATGAGGGCTCCAAGGCCGAGGTCATGGAAGTCGTCGATTACCTGAAACACCCGGGGCGCTACGCGAGTGCGGGCGCGGTCGGCCCTAAGGGCGTGCTGATGGTGGGCCCGCCCGGCACCGGGAAGACGCTCCTGGCGAAGGCGGTCGCGGGCGAGGCGGGGGTCCCGTTCTTCGCTCTGAGCGGGTCGAGCTTCGTGGAGATGTTCGTCGGTGTCGGCGCGTCGAGGGTGCGGAGCCTGTTCGAGGACGCCCGGAAGCATGCGCCGTCGATCATCTTCATCGATGAGATCGACGCCATCGGCGGCCGCCGCGGTCCCGGGGGGTTCGGCTCGAACGACGAGCGCGAGCAGACCCTCAACCAGCTGCTATCCGATATGGACGGGTTCGAGCCGGGGGCCAGCGTGGTGGTGATGGGAGCGACCAACCGGGCGGAGATCCTCGACACGGCCCTGCTGCGGCCCGGCCGCTTTGACCGGACAGTGGAAATTCCCCTGCCCAACCAGAAGGAACGGATGGCGATCCTGGCCATCCACGGGCGGGGCAGGACACTCGGGCCCGATGTGGATCTCGGCGTGGTGTCACGGGGGACACCGGGGTTCTCAGGCGCCGATCTGGCCAACCTCGTGAACGAGGCCGCGATCAACGCCGTCCGGGATGGGCGCAAAGTCCTGTCCGCCGACGACTTCGCCGCGGCGCGGGACCGCCTGCTCATCGGGCGCCGGGACGGCTCGAACGCGCTGCTGCCCGAGGAAAAGCGCTCAGTGGCCGTGCACGAAGCGGGTCATGCGCTCGTCGCGGTCCTGTCGGAGCACGCTGACCCGGTGGCCAAGGTCACCATCCTTCCCCGTGGCGCGGCGCTCGGGGTGACCGAGCAGCTGCCGGAGTCCGAACGTCACCTGTATCCCCAGAGCTACCTCACCGACACGCTCGCGGTGCGCCTCGGGGGCCGGGCAGCGGAGATCATCGTCCTCGGGGAGCCGTCCACGGGAGCGGCGGACGACCTCGCGGGCGCGACGGGAATCGCCACGCGCATGGTGCGGGAATGGGGGTTCTCCACCGAGGTCGGGCCGATCGGCTACGGCCCGGAAGGACCGAGCCGGGACAACCCGTTCGCGGGCCGCCCGTACGCCGAGGAGACCCAGCGATCCATCGACCGGGAAGTAGCCAAGCTGCTCCGCGAGGCCGAGAGCCGGGCGACCACGCTGCTGCGCACGAACCTGGCCACCCTCGGCCGGGTGGTCGATCTCCTGCTCGAGCGGGAGACCATCGACGGCTCGGACCTGGCTGCGATCGTCGGAGTGCCGGTCCGTCACGCCGAGCCCGAGGTGGTCTGGGCCCCCCATGCGGTGGCGATGACGCCGGCCCGCGCAGAGCAGGACCGGGCCCGGGGGCTCAACGGGAAGACACCCCCGGCCAGCTGATCCGGCCCGCACCTGCGGCAGGGCCGGGAAGGCTGCAGCGGGGTGTGTTCTGCGCTGCGGGGGGCGCAGAACACGCCCCGCTGTGGGATGCCGCCGGGAGAGACTGGTCAGAGGACGTCGTGGCCCGGGCGGGGCTCCGCCGGGACCTCGGCGCGCTGGGCGGGGATGCTGCCCAGCCGGCCTGCCTGGAAGTCCTCGAACGCCTGCACCAGTTCGTCACGCGTATTCATCACAAACGGTCCGTACGCGGCGACCGGCTCGCGGATCGGCTGCCCGCCGAGGACCAGGATGTCCAGCTCGCGGCCGGGCCCTTCCTGGGTCCGCGCGGCCTCCACGGTGAGCGCGTCGCCTGCCCCGAACACCGCCAGCTGCCCGGTGCGGACCGGGCGGTGGTCCGGGCCGACCGTGCCGGAGCCGCCCAGCACGTAGACCAGCGCGTTGAAGTCGCTGCGCCAGGGCAGGTGCAGCTGGGCCCCGGGCTGCAGGGTCACGTGGAGCAGGCTGATCGGCGTGTGCGTGACGCCCGGGCCGGGGTGCCCGGCCAGGTCGCCGGCGATGACCCGGATCAGCGCGCCGCCGTCAGGCGACGACAGCAGCGAGACCTGCTGGGCCCGGATGTCCTGGTAGCGGGGGGATGTCATCTTGAGGCTCCGTGGCAGGTTGACCCACAGCTGGAAGCCGTGGAACAGCCCGCCGCTCATGACCAGCTCCTCGGGCGGCTCCTCGATGTGCAGGATCCCGCCGCCCGCGGTCATCCACTGGGTGTCGCCGTTCGTGATCAGGCCGCCGCCGCCGTTGGAGTCCTGGTGGCGGAAGACACCGTCGATGATGTAGGTGACGGTCTCGAAACCGCGGTGCGGGTGCCAGGGCGTGCCCTTGGGTTCCCCCGGCGCATACTCGACCTCGCCCATCTGGTCCATGTGGATGAACGGGTCGAGCTTCGCCAGGTCCACGCCGGCGAAGGCCCGGCGGACCGGGAAGCCCTCTCCCTCGAAACCGGATGGGGCGGTGGTCACCGACACGACCGGCCGCTCGGCCGCGGCCGCGGCGTCGGGCTCGGGTACGCGGGGCAGGACCAGAATGTCCTCTACAGTCACCGCTGGCATGCCATCTCCTCTATAGAGCCTTCCCGGCCAGCCTCAACACATGGTCGGCGCGTCCGGCTATGCCCTTCCCAGGGTCTCACGGCCGCAGTAGGCGCAACGATAGTTGACCGCTCAACATTCCCGGGCGGCCGACCCCGCGGCCGGGTCCGCGACCGACCCCGCTGCCGGGTCCGCGACCGACCCCGCGGCCGGGCCGGGGACCGTCAGGGGAGCTTCCAGTCGATGCCGCCGGCGCCCTGTTCCTCCAGCAGCGCGGAGGCGCGGCTGAACGGGCGGGAGCCGAAGAACCCGCGGTCGGCGGAGTTGGGGCTGGGGTGCGGCGACTCGATCAGCGGCACCCCGCCGAGCAGGGGCGCCAGGTTCCGCGCGTCGCGTCCCCAGAGGATCGCCACCAGCGGGGACGGCCGGCGCAGCCAGGGCCTGGATGGCCTGCTCGGTGACCTCCTCCCAGCCACGCCCGCGGTGCGATCCCGGTTTGCGGGGCTCGACGGTGAGGACCCGGTTCAGCAGGAGCACGCCGCGCTCGGCCCACGGGGTGAGGTCCCCGGACGACGGCGCGGGATAGCCGAGGTCCGCGGTGTACTCGCGGAAGATGTTGATCAGGCTGGGCGGGAGGCGGCGCACCTCCGGCGCGACCGAGAAGCTCAGCCCGACCGGGTTCCCCGGGGTCGGGTACGGATCCTGGCCCACGATCAGCACCCGCACGTCGGAGAAGGGCTGCTGGAACGCGCGGAGTACCCGGTCGCCCGCGGGCAGGTACCGCCGTCCCGCGGCCACCTCGGCGCGCAGGAAGTCACCCATCGCGGTGATCTGGTCCGCCACCGGGGCCAGCGCCCCGGCCCACCCGTTCTCGACTATCTCGCCTAGCTCTCGGCCTGCCACGCAGACACTCTAGGGCGCTCGGGCCCCCTGCCGCGGCAGGCCACGCGATTTGCTTTCGAACAAATATTTCAAATTTTCCGTGGCCGCCCGCCTGCCGCCCGGCTGGCTGCCCGGCCGTCCGCGCCGGCGGCTAGGGGTGACGGACCGCCCAGGCGGCTGAGGGCTGGCCGCGCGGCGGCTGGGGCTGGCCGCGCGGCGGCTGGGCTGGCAGTGCGGCGGCTGGGGCTGGCGGTGCGGCGGCTGGGGCTGGCGGCGCGGCGGGCCGGGAGCCCCGGCCCGCCGCCCCCCAGGACTTCCGCCGGCCGCCCAGGGGAGTGGCGGAAGCCGGGCCGTGCTAACCGGGCTGGGCCCACGTGCCCGGTCTGGCCGGGCCCGCGTCCAGGAACCAGTGCGGCCGCGGCCGGTGGCTCAGCCGGGTAGTGGCGGGTGGCCGGGTCGAACACGTATTTGATTCGTGGCATATCCTCGAGAGCATGGAGACTGGCCTGCAGGGATCCCTGCTCGACCTGTGCGACGAGCCGGCTCCGGGGCCACTCGGAGCGTCGGTGCGCCGGACCATGCTCGATCACGGTGCCTGGGTGGACTTCCGGCCTGGCTGGATGGCGGGGGCGGACGTCCTGTTCGAACGGCTGCGCGGCGCCGTGCCCTGGCGGGAGGAACGGCGCCGGATGTACGACCGGGTGGTCGAGGTGCCCCGGCTGCTCTGCTTCTACGGCGACGGTGAGCCCCTGCCCGACCCCGCGCTGACCGCGGCGCGTGAGGCGCTCGACCGGCACTACCGGCCGGACCTGGGCGAGCCGCTATGCACCGCCGGCCTCTGCCTCTACCGGGACGGCCGGGACAGCGTCGCCTGGCATGGGGACCGGATCGGCCGTGGTGCCAAAGAGGACACCGTGGTGGCCATCCTGTCCCTGGGTGCGCCGCGTTCCCTGATGCTCCGGCCCCGCGGCGGCGGCCCGGCGCTGCGCCACGACATCGGCCACGGCGACCTGCTGGTGATGGGCGGCAGCTGCCAGCGCACCTGGGAGCACGCGGTGCCGAAGACGGCCCGGGCGGCCGGCCCGCGGATCAGCGTGCAGTTCCGGCCGCACGACGTGCGCTGAGGCCGGCGGGAGACAGGTCAGAGTGTGAACCCGGCCTCCAGCTGGGCCAGGCCGGTGTCGACGAGGGCGAAGATCACGTCCAGGTCGAGCTGGCCCCGTTCCAGGACCGGCAGCGTGCTGGCCAGGATCACCCCGAAGATCGCCCCGGACAGCGCGCGCACCGCGACGTCATCGGGTTTCCGCCCGCTGCGCCGGGCCAGGATCACGGCCGTGACGTCGATGGTGCGGGCGAACTCGTCCAGGGCCCGGGCCCGGATCTCCGGCACGGCCATGGTCAGCTCGGTGGTCTGCCGGAACCGCTCGCGCTCCTCCGGGGTGAACCCGGCCCGGGCTGCGGCCACGGCACCCCGCACCGCGGCCAGCGGGCTCAGCCCCGCCGGCTGGGCCTCCAGCGCGTCCAGGGTCAGCAGATCGAGATCGTCCTGCAGGACCACGTCTTCCTTGGTCGGAAAGTACCGGTAGAAGGTTGCCGGGGAGACCTCGGCCGCCTCGGCGATCTGCTCGACCCGGGTGGCGGTGTAGCCCTGCTCCTGGAACAGCCGCAACGCGTGCTCCCGGATGGAAGCACGCGTTCGGGCCTTCTTGCGTTCCCGCAGCCCGGGCTGCTCATCGTCGTGCGTGCTCATGCCCCTGATCCTGCCCGTCCGGCCCCGGCTGCGCGAGGGGAGCGCCGGATGTGGTGCGCGGGTTCGCTCCGGGCCCCGTGCGCGGGTTCGCTCCGGGCCCCGTGCGCGCGGGTTCGCTCCGGGCCCCGTGGCCGGGTCCGCTCCGGGCCCCGTGGCCGGGTCAGGGCCGTGTCCGGTGGCCGGCCCGAGCCGGGCCCGGCGACCGGCCCCGTCCCCGCGCCGGCGGATGTGGCCGGGACGGGCCCCTCGGCCAGCTGGCCCGCCGCTGCGGGCTGGCGCGGCAGGAAGACCAGCGCGAGCAGGGCGCTGAGCCCGGCGATGCCCGCGCACACCGCCAGCATGACATCGAGCCCGTGCGCGAACGCGGCGCGCACCTCGCCGAGCAGCGCGGGCGAGTGCAGCGCCGCCGCCACCCCTGCTCCCCCCGCGACCCCGGCCCGCACCACGCTGGCGGCCGCGGCCGGGAGTGCACCCAGGTCGAGCTGGCTGCGGTAGGCGGACAGCAGGACAGTGCCCAGCACCGCGACCCCGATGGTGGCCCCGACCTGGCGCATCGCGGTGATCAGCGCCGACCCGGATCCACTGCGCTCCGCGGTCAGCGCTCCGAGCGCGGCGTTCATGGCAGCGGGCATGGCCAGCCCCAGCCCCAGCCCGGCCACCGCATACCAGGTCGCGGTGAACGCAGACCCGCTGGCCGCACTGGTGGTGGCGCCCACGCCCAGGCCGGCGGCCATCACCACGAAGCCGGCCATCACCAGGATCCTGGCGCTGACGGGAGGATCGCCCGCCGGGGCGCCGCCGGGTCCCTTCGGCGGTGTCTGCAGGCGGGTGCCGCCGATCATTCCGACCACCATGCCGCCGATCAGCGGCAGCATCCGCAGCCCCGTGGCGAAGGAATCCAGGCCTCGCACTTCCTGGAAGTACTGCGGCATCGCGAACAGGATGCCGAACATCGCGAACGAGACGAACGTAGTCAGGATCGTGCCCCAGGTGAACGCGGCCGAGCGGAACAGCTCCATCTGGACCAGCGGCTGGCCGTGACGGCTGGCGTGGCGCTCCCAGGCCACGAATCCGGCCAGCACCACCGCACCGGCCAGGATCGTGACCAGGGCGGCCTGGCTGGACCAGCCGTCCTGGCCGGCCTTGATGCATCCGTAGGTCACCGCAGCCAGCCCCAGGCTGGACAGGATGATCCCGGGGACGTCGATCCGGGTACTCCGGGCGCCGCGCGATTCGGGCAGCAGCAGCGCCACGGCGACCAGCGCGACCGCCACCACCGGCACGTTGATCAGGAAGACCGAGCCCCACCAGAAGTTGTCCAGCAGCCAGCCGCCCAGCAGCGGACCGACCGGGAACGCGATGAACGTCGCGCCCATCACCATCGCGATCGCCCGCGGCCGCTCCTCCGGGGCGAACAGCACGGGCAGCACGGCGATCGACATCGGGAAGATCATCGCGGCGCCGAGGCCGAGCGCGGCACGGGCCGCGATCAGCTCGCCCGCGGATCCGGCGAACGCGCACGCGGCCGAGCTGGCGCCGAACACCACCAGCGCGATCAGCAGCATCTTCTTCCGCCCGGCCCGGTCGCCGAGCAGCCCGGCGGGCAGCAGGGCAGCGGCCAGCGCCAGGCTGTAGGAGGCTGAGAACCACTGCAGGTCGGTGGTGGACGCGTGCAGCTGGATGGACAGGACCGGCAGCGCCAGGTTGAGCACGGTCAGGTCGAGCCCCACCACCAGCACGCTGGCCGAGATGGCGACCAGCGCCCACCACCGGCGGGCGTCCGAGGTGCCCGGCCGCGCCGGCGGGGTCCAGGTGCCGCTGGCCTCTGCACTCATGCGAGTCACCATCCTCGACTGGGAACTTCTCCTCCGAGAGTTAACCTCAAATAAAAGCTACTCTCATTTCAGAGTAAGTGTCAACGGGTTCCGGGACGGCGGATGCGGCGGGTGCGGCGCCGGCGCAGGCGGGTGCCCGGCGCGGCTGTGCGTACCTAGCGTCTTGCCGGTGCCCGGCGGGGCTTGATGGTGCCCGGCGGTGTTGGCGGCGCGCATGAATCCCGCGGCGGCCCGTTAGGGAGGTGTCAGGAACCGGCCCAGGCCGCGAATCTGGAGGTTAGCTGGACGCGGGAAGATCCCCGTTCGAGAAGGAGCATCTCTGTGCACGGCGCTCGTCGGATCATCATCGGCACCAGCGGGACACCAGGCAGCCTGCAGGCCCTGCGCTATGCCGCCGGGATCGCGCGGGAGCACGACGCCCCCCTCGTTCCCGTGCTGGCCTGGCTACCGCCCGGCGGCGACCTGGCTGACCGCAGGCATCCCTCCGGCTTCCTGCGGGAGGTCTGGCGGGACGCGGCCTGGCTCCGGATGTGGACGGCGCTGGAGATGGCCTGGGGCGGGATCTCCCCGTCGGGACGCCCCGCCGAGCCCCGGGTGCTCCGCGGCGAGCCAGGCGAGGTGCTCGTCGCGGCCGCCTGTGAGCCCGGTGACCTGCTGGTCGTCGGGGCCGGGCGCCGGGGGCCGGTCCGCCACGCGATCAGCTCCCGGGTAGCCCGGTACTGCCTGGCCCACGCCACGTGCCCGGTCGTGGCCGTGCCCCCGGCCGACCTGGACCAGGCCGCCGGGCACGGCCTGCGCGGCTGGGCCTTCAGGCACCGGGCCCTGCCGCACGGCGCCGTGCTCGCCGGCCGTTAACCGCCGCCCGGGAAGCATGCGGCGCACGCGGCCGGCAGCCAGGACGAGAGCGGCCGGACGCAGTCACGGGGAATGGGCTGCGTGGTCGAAGGCTCAGGCCACGGCGGGCGGCGTCTCGAAGCCGCAACGGGGTCCCGGTGCCCGCGCCAGCCTGAGGTCAAGGGTTGCGAGCTTTGCCCCGAGAGACTCCGCGAGCGCGATGTAGCAGGCGTCGTAGCACGTCACGTTGTCACGCAGTTCCCATGCCCGGTCGGCGAATGGCGCGTAGGGGAAGAGTTCAACCCGTAGGTCGAGCAGGTCGGCATAGGCCATGGAGGCGGCGTCAGCGGAAATATCGCCCGCCGCCGCCGCACGGCGCAGGATATCGGCGGCTTCGACCGGCATCAGATGCGGGGCACTCAGCGGCTCGGCCGCCAGCAGCGATTGCGCCCAGGTCCCCGTGGCGCCCGAGTTGAACCAGGGCGGACACGACCAGGGACGCATCGATGACCAGTGTCACCGGCGATCCACGTCCCGGTGCGCGAGGATGCGGTCCGGCGGCAGGGATGAGCCTGTCGCGGTCTTCCGGGAACGGATCCGCTCGACCAGCGTCTCGGCATCAGGCTGGCAGGTCAGCTCGACGAGCTTTGCCCGAAGGTACTCCTGAAGGGACCGGCCAGTCAGGGCGGCGCGGGCAGCCAACTCGTCCCGTGTCTCGTCTGGCACGTCACGGATCGTGATCGAAGTTGCCATGCATGCAGTATGCAGCTATTGCCACCATATTGCAAGCATTGCAGCGGCCGTCACCACCCTTCGCCGCTGGCCCCCGCCCGGACCGGGCTTGCCGCCGTCGTGATCATGGGCTTGCTGGGGCTGGAGGCCCAGCAAGCCCATGATCATTAACTCACCCGGCCGGCTCGTGGGCGGGCCGGCTCGTGGGCGGGCCGGCTCGTGGGCGGGCCGGCTCGTGGGCGGGCCGGCTCGTGCGGGCAGGCTCGTGCGCGGGCTGACGACAGTGCCCGCCCGGGCAAGATGCAGGCGAGCCCGGGCACGATGAGGCGAGCCCGGTGGTCAGGACAGGACGGCGCGGACCTGGCGGGCGACCTCGATGTCCTCCCGCGACGTGACCACCAGCGTGGCGGCGGCCGCCCCCGGCCCGCTGATGTCGGCGTCTCCCGAGGCCGCCTGATTGCGCTGCTCGTCCAGGACCACGCCGAGGAACGCGGGCGCGCCGCGGGCCCGGATGAGGGGCTGGTGCTCCCCGATGCCGCCGGTGAACACCAGCGCGTCCAGGCCGTCCATGGCCGCGGCCATGCCCGCGATGAGCTGGCGCAGCCGGTGCAGGTAGACCTCGAGGGCGAGGTCCGCGGCGGGATCGCCGGCGGCCGCGTCCCGGGTCACGTCCCGCATGTCGGCCGAGCCGGACAGCCCGGCCAGCCCCGAGCCGTGCTCCAGCCCCTCGGCCAGCTCGTCCAGGGACAGGCCGCCGTCACGGAGCAGCCACAGCAGCAGCCCCGGATCGGTGTTCCCCGCCCGGGTCGCCATCACCAGGCCCTCCAGCGGCGTGAATCCCATCGTGGTATCCACGCTCCGGCCGTGGTGCACCGCCGCGAGCGAGGCACCCGCGCCCAGATGGCAGGTGACGATCCGGAGCTGCTCCGGGACGGTCCCCAGCAGCTGCGCGGCGCGGCGGGCCGCGTAACCGTGGGACAGGCCGTGAAAGCCGTAACGGCGCAGCCCGAACCGTTCCCGCCAGGCGGCGGGCAGGGCGTACGTGCTGGCCGCCGCGGGCATCCCGGCGTGGAACGCGGTGTCGAAGCAGGCCACCTCCGGCACGCCGGGCAGCAGCCCCGACACCACGTCGATCCCGCCCAGGGCCCGGGGCTGGTGCAGCGGGGCCAGGTCGGTCGCGTCCTCGATCGCCCGGCGCACCGTGGTGTCGATGACCGCCGGCGCCTCCAGATGAGGGCCGCCGTGCACGATGCGGTGGCCGACGGCACCGACCCCGGACAGTTTGCGGAGAAAAGAAGTCAGGGCCTCCGGCGGCTCGATCGGTGTCCCAGTGATCCACCTCGGCCGCGGCCAGGATCTGGTCCTCCGGGTCGAGGAGGCTGAGCTTGAGGCTGCTCGACCCGGCGTTGACGACGAGGACGTCCATCAGGCCGGGAACGGCCCGGGCCAGGTCCAGTCGCGGACCTCGGGCATGTCTTCGCCGTACTCGCGGATGTAGGCGCGGTGCCGGGTGCGGGCGTCGGTCATCTGCTGGCGCAGCCAGGCGGCCCGGTCACCGAGCCCGGGTACCCGGTCGATGACGTCCATCACCAGGTGGAACCGGTCCATGTCATTCATCACGAGCATGTCGAACGGCGTGGTGGTCGTGCCCTCCTCCTTGTAGCCGCGGACATGGATGTTGTTGTGCCCGTCACGGCGGTAGGTGAGCCGGTGGATCAGCCACGGGTAGCCGTGGTAGGCGAAGATGACCGGGCGGTCGTTGGTGAACAGCGCGTTGAACTCGGCCTCGTTCATCCCGTGCGGGTGCTCGGTCTCCGGCTGCAGGCGCATCAGGTCCACCACGTTGACCACCCTGATCCGCAGCTCCGGCAGGTGCTCGCGGAGGATGCCGGTCGCCGCCAGCACCTCCATCGTGGGCACGTCACCGGCGCAGGCCATCACGACGTCGGGCTCCTGGCCGTCGGTGTCGTTGCTGGCCCATTCCCAGATCCCGGCGCCCCGGGTGCAGTGCAGGACGGCGTCGTCCATGCCCAGCCAGTCGGGGCAGGGCTGCTTGCCCGCCACGACGACGTTCACGTAGTTGCGGCTGCGCAGGCAGTGGTCACCCACCGACAGCAGCGTGTTGGTGTCCGGGGGCAGGTACACCCGGACGACCTCCGCCTTCTTGTTCACCACATGGTCGATGAACCCCGGGTCCTGGTGGCTGAACCCGTTGTGGTCCTGCCGCCATACGTGCGAGGTGAGCAGGTAGTTCAGCGAGGCGATCGGGCGCCGCCAGGGCAGCGTGCGGGTGACCTTCAGCCACTTCGCGTGCTGGTTGAACATGGAGTCCACGATGTGGATGAACGCCTCGTAGCAGGAGAACAGCCCGTGCCGGCCGGTCAGCAGGTAGCCCTCCAGCCAGCCCTGGCAGGTGGTCTCGGACAGGATCTCCATGACCCGGCCGTCCCGGGCCAGGTGCTCGTCCACCGGCAGCGTGGCCTCCTCCCAGGTCTTGCCCGTGACCTGGAGCAGCGCGTCCAGCCGGTTCGACTGCGTCTCATCCGGGCCGACCACCCGGAAGTTCTGCGCGGACGCGTTGAGCTCCGCCACGTCGCGGAGCATGTTGCCCAGCACCCGGGTCGGCTCCGACATGGTCGCGCCAGGCCGGTCCACCGTCACCGCGTACTCGCGGAAGTCAGGCAGGTTCAGGTCGCGCAGCAGCAGGCCGCCGTTGGCGTGCGGGTTGGAGCCCATCCGGCGCTCGCCGGGCGGGACGAACCCGAGGATCTCCCCGCGCGGCCGGCCGTCGCCGTCGAACAGCTCGTGCGGGCGGTAGGACTGCATCCACTCCTCGAGCTGGCGCAGGTGGGCCGGGTTGGTGCGCACCTCGGCCAGCGGCACCTGGTGCGCCCGCCAGGTGCCCTCCACCGGGAGCCCGTCCACCACGGCCGGGCCAGTCCAGCCCTTCGGGGTGCGCATGACGATCATCGGCCAGCGCTCGCGGGTGCCGCTGCCGCTGCCGTTGCCGCCGGAGCCGCCGCTTCGGGCCTCGCCCTGGATCTCCCTGATCCGGGCGATGACGTCATCCATCACGCCGGCCATCTCGGCGTGCATGACCTGCGGGTCGGACCCGGTGATGAACACCGGCGAGTAGCCGTAGCCGCGCAGCAGCGCGTCCAGCTCCTGCTCGGGAATCCGGGCCAGCACCGTGGGGTTGGCGATCTTCCAGCCATTCAGGTGCAGGATCGGCAGGACCGCGCCGTCCCGGGCCGGGTTCAGGAACTTGCCGGAGTGCCAGCTGGTGGCCAGCGGCCCGGTCTCCGCCTCGCCGTCCCCGATCACGCAGGCCACGATGAGATCCGGGTTGTCGAACGCGGCGCCGTGCGCGTGGGACAGGGAGTAGCCCAGCTCACCGCCCTCGTGGATGGAACCAGGCGTCTCGGGGGCGACGTGGCTGGGCACCCCGCCCGGGAAGGAGAACTGGCGGAACAGCCGCCCCATCCCGGTGAGGTCACGCGGGATGCTCGGGTAAATCTCGCTGTAGCTGCCGTCCAGCCAGGTGTTCGCGATCGCGGCCGGGCCGCCGTGGCCCGGGCCGATCACGTACATCATGTCCAGGCCGTGGGTCACGATCGCCCGGTTCAGGTGCGACCAGAGGAAGTTCAGCCCCGGCGTGGTGCCCCAGTGGCCGAGCAGCCGCGGCTTGATCTGCTCAGGCTGGAGCGGCTCGGCCAGCATCGGGTTGGCCATCAGGTAGATCTGCCCGACGGACAGGTAGTTCGCGGCTCGCCAGTACCCATCGAGGGCCTGAAGCTGATCGCTGGTGAGCTCCGGCCTGGTGGAAACGGTCATGGTGGTGGGGCTCCTCCCCGGTAGGGACGGGACTCGGGCGGTGACGAGATCATGGCCGGGGCTGGCGGGCCTGCCAGGCAGGCCGGGGCTGCTCAGGAGTCCTTGCCCAAGGGGAGCTGCCGCAAGAACGGGTCGGCCTGCCCGTGGATGGTCACCCGGATCCGGGCGTCCACCGCGGTCACCCCGTCGGGCCGGGCGATCACCGGGTTAAGGTCGAGCTCGGCGACCTGCGGCAGCTCGTCGGCGAGCCGGGAGATCCGGAGCAGGGCGTCGCGCAGCGCGGCCACGTCGACCGGGGGCTGGCCACGATGGCCGAGCAGCAACGGCGCGGCGCGGATCGAGTGGATCAGGTCCTCGGCGTCGGCGTTGGTCAGCGGGGCCAGCCGCGCGGCATGGTCGCCGAGCACCTCGGTCGCCACCCCGCCCAGGCCGAAGACGACCAGGGGGCCGAAGACCGGCTCCTGGACGACCCCGATGATGACCTCGGTCCCGCCGGTGATCATGGGCTGGACGAGCACGCTGGAGAAGGACCCGGCGAATCGCGCCGCCAGGCTGTCGAACCCGTCGCGGGCTGCCTCAGGGCCGTCCAGGCCGAGCAGCACGGCCCCGGCGTCGCTTTTGTGGACCAGGCCGGGCACCTCGGCCTTGAGGGCCACCGGGACACCGAGGTCCGAGGCGGCAGCGGCCGCCTCGTCGGCGGTGACCGCCAGCCTGGACGTCACCATCGGCAGCTGGTAACAGCGCAGCAGCCGGTCCGTCTCGTCCGCGGGCAGCCACCCGCCGCCGGGAACCTGGTCGAGGAACCTGGCGATCAGCGTCCGCGCCTCGCCGGTCCGGATGCCCCCAAGTTCCGGGACCGAGTCCACCGGCCGGGAGCGCCACGAACCGTACCGCGCGGCGCGGGCCAGGGCCTTGGCCGCGCTCTCGGGGTAGGCGTAGGCCGGCACGCCCAGGGTGCCCAGGCCCGCCCCGGCGGCGTGGCCGCCGTCCGCCTGGCCGCCGCCGGCAGGCTGGCCGCTGGCAGGCTGGCCGCTGGCAGGCTGGCCGGCGGGCTGGTCGGCAGTGGCGGGCAGCAACTGGACCGCGTCCGGCTGGTCCAGCACCACTGCGGCCAGCGGGACAGGCAGCTTGGCCGAGCTGAGCGATGGTATTAGCTCGGAGGCCGCCGTCGGCACGACCAGCGCAATGACCGCGTCCACCCCCGTGTCGCCGGCCACTGTCGCCAGGGCAGCACTGAACGCCTCGGCGCTGACCGCGGCGGTGGTGTCCACCGGCCCGCCGAGCGCCGAGCCCGCCGGGAGGATCTCGGCCAGCTGAGTCTGGGCCTTGTGGCTAGGCGTGGCGACCACGAGTCCCGCCTCGACGCACGCGTCCGCGGCCAGCACGCCCGCGCCGCCCGCATTGGACAGGATGCAGACCCGGCTGCCCGCCGGCACCGGCTGGGAGGCGAGCAGGACGGCTGCCTCGAGCAGCTCACCGAAGCTCGTGGTGGCGATGATCCCGGCCTGCTCGAACAGGGCCTGCCGGGTAATCAGCGGCGCGGCGGCCGCGGCGGTGTGCGAGGCGGCCGCGCGCTGGCCGGGCACCGACCGGCCGGCGTGCACGGTCAGCACCGGCATGGTGGCGCCGACCCGGGCCGCGGTGCGGGCGAACTTGCGCGGATTCCCGAACGACTCCAGGTAGAGCACGGCCAGCCGGGTGGTGCCATCTTCCGCCCACCACTGGAGCATGTCGTTGCCGGACACGTCCAGCTTGTCGCCGACGGACGCGAACGAGGAGATGCCGATGCCCAGCCGGGAGAAGTGCTCGAGCAGGGCCACCCCCACCCCGCCGGACTGGACGACCAGGCCGGCTGATCCCGCGGCGGGGTGGCGCACGGCGAAGGTGGCGTCCAGGCCGAGGCCCGGCACGGCCACCCCGAAGCAGTTCGGGCCGACCAGCCTCATCCCGAAGTAGCGGCAGATGTTCAGCAGCCTGGCGGACCGGGCTGAGTTCAGCCCGGAGGTGATCACCACCAGCGCCCGGGCGCCGCGATGCCCGCATTCCTGGGCCACGTCGAGCACGGCGCCTGCGGGTACGGTCACCACCGCCAGGTCGGGTGCCTCGGGCAGAGCGGCCACGGTCGCGGCCGCGGGGACGCCCTCGATGCTGCTGACGTGGGGATTCACCGCGTGCAGGCTGCCCTGGAAGCCCGCATCCCGGATGTTGTTCAGGATGAACCGGCCGATCGAGCCGTGTCGCTGGCCCACCCCGATCACCGCGACCGAGCGCGGCGCAAGCAGCGGCTCCAGGCTGGCCACCTCGGCCTGCTGCTCCCGGCCCGCGACCGCGTCCAGGTAGACGCTGGGCTCACTGAGCCCGATGTTCCCGGGGATCGGCATGCTCAGCTCGATGACCCCGTCGTTCAGCCGCCGCGTCACGCTCAGCCCGGCATCAGCTGAACACCCGCAGCATGGCGGTGTTCTCCGGCAGCGTCGAGGCGGTGAAGACCTGGATCCCGCGCTCGCGGGCCAGCGAGACCAGGTGCTCCAGCAGCAGGGTGGCCACGCCCCGGCGGTGCATCCGGTCGGCCACCGCGAACGCCACCTCCGCGGCCTCCGGGTCGGTGTCCGGCTCGTAGCTGGCCACTCCCACCAGTTCGTCGCCCAGGAAGCCGAGGAGCGCACCGTGAGCCGAACCATCCTCACCCCGGCATACCCGGCGTGCCTCCTGCTCGGCGGCCTGCCGGCTCATGCTGAAAAAGCGCAGGTAAAGGTTGTCTGGCGACATGGCCTCGTGCAGTTGCTTGACGGCTTCGTAGTCGCCAGGCCCGGCGGCCCGGATGGTAATCGTGGTGCCGTCCGCCAGCAGGGCATACGAGCGCCCCGCCTCGGTGAGCGCGGTCACTCTGATTCTCCTGTTCTCGGCGGGACAGTGGGGTCAGTCTGGGCAGTCCCCGGGTCGGTCCAAAGAGTCAAAAGTCCCGCGGAACCCAGGCCTCTCCGCGGACGTGCCGTGGTGCGGGTTCCGCCCGCGGCGCGCTGCCGGGCTGACGGCAGGGTGCCTGCCTGCGGGCAAGGCGCCCGCCAGCAAGACAGGCTGCCCGCGGGCGAGGTGCCCGCCGGCGCGCTGCTCGCCGGTGGACAGCGCACGCTCTCATCATCGCGCACCGTGCGGGCCGATGGTACGACCCGGCAGGTGTCTTCCGGGTGAACCGATGGTGCCCTGCGGGTTGATGAGTGGGTGGTCAGCCGGGCCCCGCTGGCCAGCCGTGGCCGCCGGTTAGCTGCGCCCCGCTGGTCAGCTGCGCCCCGCTGGCCGGCCGTGCCTGCTGGTCAGCCGTGTGCCGGGGGCGGGCCCTTGCCGTGCTTGGCGCGGCCAGGCGGGACGGGCGGGGGGCCCGCGGGGCGGCCGGGTGCTGGAGCGGGGGGCACCCGGCGGGCGGATGGCGGCCGCGTGGCCGCGGTGATCAGGATCACGCTGCCCAGGCGGACCTGGCCGGTGGGTTGGAGCCGCAGCACGGTACCCGGCGCCGCCTGCCCGTCCGGTTGCGTGCGTACCTCGGCCAGGAGACCCAGAGCCCGCAGCTCGCGACGCACGACGGCGACCGGGCGGCCGGCCAGGCCGGCGCTGACGTTGACCGTCCGCACCGCCGCAGCTGAGCGGGCTGGCGCCCCCGCCGGATGCCGCACGGGGGACACGGGAGCATGCTGGGCCGGGGGGTGCTGGGCCACCGCCAGCTGCCAGCCGAGCAGGCCCGCCACCACGATGCCCGCGGTGAGGCCCAGGGCGGCTGCCACCCGGCGGCGGGGCCACGGGCGTGGTGTGGCTGATGGCCAGGCCGGGCCGGCCGGGCCGTCCTCGCGTGTCGCGCTGGGCGTGGTGCCGCCGGTTGCTGCCGTGCCCGGTGAGGGCGCGGCGGGGGAGGGTGCGGAGGATGTCCCCGGCCGGGTGGTCACGCCGTCCTGGATGCGGCGGGCCCGTGCGGCCACCTCGGGGGCCGTGGCCGGCCGGTGCGGTACGGGCAGGCTCCAGCCGCCCGGCCGCCAGCACGGCGGCCAGGGACGGCCCCGCCACCAGCTCCATCACCAGATAGGCGGGGGACTCGGGGCTCGCGTCGCGGTAGTCGTACACCTGGGCGATGCCAGGATGGTTCAGCAGGCCCGCGTGCTGGGCCTCGGCGCGGAACCTGGCCAGCGTCACCTCGTCGCGGGTGAACTCAGGCCGCAGCAGCTTCACCGCCACCGGCCGGGCCAGTACCTGGTCCACGGCCCGCCAGACCTCGCCCATCCCGCCGGCCGCGATCAGTTCTTCCAGGTGGTACCGGCCTGTCAGCTCAGTGATGGGCCGCATGGCCGGCACGACTACCCAGCCGGCGCCGTGTTATCCATCCCCGCCCCGTCCGGCTGCCCCGGCCGGCTCCCGGCCGGCGCTCCGGGACGGCCGCGGGAGAGCCCGCCGGGGACAGCTCGCCGGGGGCGATGTTGTAGCTGAGGTCTCCCGGCCGGAAGCCGAGCTCGGCATAGCTGAAGTCCCCGCCCGGCAGATGCCAGATGGCCGTGCCATGGGTTGGCAGCCAGCGGCCCCCCGCCTCGCGGCGCCCCTGTACCGGGGTGGTCCAGCGCACCCGGGCCAGCCCGCCGGGCAGGTCGCACCAGCGGTCCTCGGTGCTGAAGTCAACCGGCGCTCCCAGCTCGTCCAGGAAGACCCGCGCGGTTACCTGGTGCCCGGCGTCGCGGAGGGTCAGGTCGAAACAGTCGCCGCCCGCTGCGGCCCAGGTGACGGGCAGGCTCAGCAGCATGCCGGGGGCGCAGAAGACCGCGTCGTTCAGGTAGGTCACGAGCTCGCTGACGTCGTACTCAGGGCCGCTGCCGTTGACCAGGTGCACCAGGCCGAGCAGGGTGCCGCGCACGCTGCCCCGGCCGCGGGTGTACGCATCCCGCGCGCTCATCGGCACCGGGCCGCCGATCCTCAGGTGGAAGATCCGGGCCACCTCCAGGCTGGAGCTGTACTGCCAGGCCTCGCAGGGCAGCCACGGCCAATTGGGCCGCAGCCGGAACCGGCCGGTGCAGTGGGCCAGTAAAGACCAGTCCGCCGGGCGCCCCGTCACGCCCATGAACCGCAGGTACCGCTGGGCCGCGTCGGGCAGGCCGCGCAGCTGCCGGTCGCTGACCGGCTCGGCAGGCGCAGGGTTCCGGGGCAGGCTGAGCACGCCGGCATCGCGGGCCAGCCTGCGGCGCAGCCGGAGCGCGTGCCGGGGGAGTGAGTCCCGTGCGGGCTCATGCACGGCCCGCGGGACGTCAGTTGACGTCATGGATCTCCCTGAGCTTCACGAGCCAGGCCGGCTGCCGTCCGCCCATCGTGGGCAGGTCGGGCCGGGCGTCCCCCTCGCGGCGGGCCTCTGCCCCGGCCTGCGCCCGGGCCTCCGCCCGGACATCGCGGCGGGCCTGCGCCCCGGCCTGCGCCCCGGCGTCCGTCCGGGCCTCCGCCCGGGGAGCCTCTTCGCGGGCCTCGCCGGTCCGCATGCCCCCGTTGCTGAAGTCTGCGTTGCTGAAGTCTGCGTTGCTGAAGTCTGCGCTGCTGAAGTCTGCGCTGCTGAAGTTCCCCGTGATGAAATCCTTCGCGCTGTGCACGAGCCTGGTGTACGGGCCGGGGAAGACCAGGGCGATATGCCCGTCGGTGAGCCAGCGGACAACATACGGCGGTGCCCCGTCAGCACGCTGAAGACCAATGATCAGGCACTCGCGCGGCCCCTCAGGCCCTCCGGTAACCAGGCGGTCACCGACATCCGCCTTCATCATCGTCCTCCTCTCGACCAGCACGAGCGACATGCATCTCACCTCCCGGGGCTGGCAGGACGGTTGTGCTCTGGTCTCAGCATGCGTCCCGCCCGGGCCCGGGGGCATCGGGCCGATGTCCCGGGCGGTGGGGTCGTTGGGCCTTGAGCCCTGCGGGCCCCCTGGGGGTGCCCTTTACCTGGCCCGGTGACCAACGTCCCGGCGGCTGGGCGCAAACGTCCCTTCCGGCCAGGTCCGGCGGGCGGCCAAGATCCAATCGCGGATCCCGGCCGGCCTGTGAGCGCCGGGCGGGGGCCGCCCGGCCCCGACGGGCGGGGCCGCAAGGCCCCGACGGGCGGGGCCGCACGGCCGGTCAGGCCCCCGGGCGAGGGGGCGGAAATGAGGGGGAGCCCCGTGAGTGAACTGGATCTCGCGCGGTGGCAGTTCGGGATCACCACCGTCTACCACTTCATCTTCGTGCCGCTGACGCTCGGGCTGTCACTGCTCGTGGCAGGCATGCAGACGGCGTGGATGATCAAGAAGGATCCTGACTACCTGCGCATGACCAAGTTCTTCGGGACCCTGTTCCTGATCAACTTCGCGGTGGGCGTCGTCACCGGCATCGTGCAGGAATTCCAGTTCGGGATGAACTGGTCGGCCTACTCCCGGTTCGTGGGGGACGTCTTCGGCGCGCCGCTGGCCATGGAGGGCCTGCTCGCGTTCTTCGCCGAATCCACCTTCCTCGGACTGTGGATCTTCGGCTGGGGGCGGCTCTCACCCCGGGTGCACCTGGCGATGATCTGGCTGGCCGCGATCGGCAGCAACCTGTCCGCCTACTTCATCCTGGCCGCGAACTCCTGGATGCAGCACCCGGTCGGCTACAAGATCAATCCGGTCACGCACCGGGCCGAGCTGACCAGCATCTGGAAGGTGCTCACCAACTCCACCGTGCTGGCCGCCCTGCCGCACGTGTTCTTCGCGGGGCTCGTGACCGCCGGCGTGTTCATCGTCGCCGCCAGCGGCTGGCACCTGGCCCGCAGGTCAGGCCGGAGCGTCCGGGACACCGAGCTGTTCCGGCGGGCCATGCGGCTCGGCCTCGTGGTCACGCTGGTGGCCGGGATCGCGACCGCGGTCACCGGCGACGTGCAGGCCCGGCTGATGGACTCACAGCAGCCGATGAAGATGGCCGCCGCCGAGGCCCTGTACAACACCTCCTCGCCCGCCTCGTTCTCCCTGTTCACCGTCGGCTCGCTGAGCGGCGACAACGAGGTGTGGAGTGTGCGCGTCCCCTACCTGCTGTCGCTGATCGCCACGCTGAACCCGAACGGCACCGTCCAGGGCATCAACAACGTCGAGCGCGCGTACGCGAAGAAGTACGGCCCTGCGGACTACAAGCCGTACATCCCGGTGACCTACTGGTCGTTCCGGCTGATGATCGGGTTCGGCACGCTGGCCGCCCTGTTCAGCCTGGCCGGCCTGTGGCTGACCAGGCGGCGGCGGATCCCGCGCAGCCGCTGGTTCTACCGCGCGGCCATCGCCGCCGTGGCCACCCCGTACCTGGCCAGCACGATGGGGTGGATCTTCACCGAGATGGGCCGGCAGCCATGGACGGTGTTCGGCGTCCTGCAGACCTCGCAGAGCGTGTCACCCGGTGTCTCGGCCGGCACCGTGCTCACCTCGCTGATCGTGTTCACCCTGCTCTACGGGGGGCTCGGCGCCGTGGCCGGCTGGCTGATGATCCGGGCCATCAAGGCCGGCCCGCCGCCCGAGGAACCGGACACGCCCGGGGCCGGGGCCGGAACCGGCGAGCCCGTGCCCGCCTTCACCTACTAGCGGGCCAGCGGACATGCCACGGCCGGCCCGACTGCTGATTCACGGAGACTGATATGGCTCTCACCACCTTGTGGTTCATCCTCATCGCCGTCCTGTGGATCGGGTACTTCGTCCTGGAGGGCTTCGACTTCGGGGTCGGCATCCTGCTGCCCTTCCTCGGCCGCGACGACACCGAGCGCCGGGCGATGATCAACACCATCGGCCCGGTGTGGGACGGCAACGAGGTCTGGCTGCTCACCGCGGGCGGTGCGACGTTCGCGGCGTTCCCGCTCTGGTACGCGTCCTTGTTCAGCGGCTTCTACCTGGCCCTGCTGCTCATCCTGGTGGGCCTGATCATCCGCGGCGTGTCGTTCGAGTTCCGCGGCAAGGTCGCCACGCGGCGCTGGAGGAAGGGCTGGGACCAGGCCATTTTCTGGGGCTCCGCGGTGCCCGCGCTGCTGTGGGGCGTCGCGTTCGCCAACATCGTCCGCGGGGTGCCGCTGAATCAGGCGCACGTCGTCACCGGCAACCTGCTGACCCTGCTCAACCCCTACGCCCTGCTGGGCGGGCTGGCCACGCTGACCCTGTTCGCCCTGCACGGCGCGATCTTCCTGTCCCTGCGGACCACCGGGGACCTGCGTCAGCGGGCCCGCCGGGCCGCCCTGCTCATCGCGGCCGCCGCGGTGCCGGTGGCCGCCGGGTTCCTGGTCGCGAGCCAGGTGGCGCACGGGCGGCTGGCCACCGACCTGACGGCCGCGGCGGCGGCGGTGGCGCTGCTGGCCGCGGTCGCGGCGATCGCCCGGGGCAAGGAGGGGTGGGCCTTCGCGGGCACCGCCCTCACCATCCTGCTCGCGGTGACCACGCTGTTCGGTGACCTGTGGCCGAACGTGCTGCCGTCCACCACGGCCGCGGCCTACAGCCTCACCGTGCACAACGCGTCATCGTCGCACTACACTCTCACTGTCATGACCTGGGTTGCCCTGATCTTCACCCCGGTGGTGCTGGCCTATCAGGCCTGGACCTACTGGGTGTTCCGGCACCGGGTGGGCGGGACACCGGTCACCTCGCCGCTGGGGGCACTGCCGCACGGGAAGCCACCTGGGCGGGGCCGGCTGCGCAGGCCCCGGGCGGGCGGTGAGACTAGCCCTGTGGAACCAGCACCGCTGACACCAGAACCGTGAAGCCCGTAGACCCGAGGCTGCTCCGGCACGCCGCCGCGGCCCGCGGCTACCTCGTCCTCACCGTCGGGCTCGGGCTGGCCACCACCGCGCTCATCCTGGCCCAGGCCGGCCTGCTGGCCCGGGCCCTGTCCGCCCCTGCGGCGGGCATCGGCGTGGCCGCGCTGGCCGCCACCCTGGGAGTGCTGCTGGCCGTGCTGGCCGCCCGGGCGGTCACCGCCTACGGCGGGGAACTCGCCGCGCTGCGCGCCGCGGCGGCGGTCAAGTCGCAGCTGCGCCGCAAGCTCACCGCGCACGTCCTGCGGCTGGGCCGGCCTGGCTCGGCGGCCAGCGGAGCGGCGAGATCACCACCTTGTCCACCAAGGGCCTGGACGCGCTGGACCCGTATTTCGCCCGGTTCCTCCCCCAGCTGGTGCTGGCCGTCCTGGTGCCGGTGGCGGTGCTGATCCGGGTGGGCCTGGCCGACTGGGTCTCCGCGCTGGTGATCGCGGTGACCCTGCCGCTGATCCCCATCTTCGGGGTGCTGATCGGGATGCAGACCCGCGCCCAGACCCAGCGGCAGTGGCAGCTGCTGGCCCGCCTCGGCGGGCACTTCCTGGACGTCGTGGAAGGGCTGCCCACGCTCAAGCTGTTCGGGCGGGCCCAGCACCAGACGGAGGTGATCGCGGAGGTCACCGACGCGCACCGGCGGGCGACCATGCGCACGCTGCGGGTCGCGTTCCTGTCCGCCCTGGTGCTGGAGCTGTCCGCGGCGATCGCGACCGCGCTGGTCGCGGTCGAAGTCGGGCTGAGGCTGCTGGCCGGGCACCTGTCCTACCAGACCGCGCTGCTGGTCCTGCTGCTCACCCCCGAGGCCTACCTGCCGCTGCGCGCGGTGGGCATGCAGTTCCACGCGAGCATGGAAGGGGTGACCGCGGCGGGCCGCGCCTGCGAGATCCTCGACACCCCGGTCCCGCAGTCCACGGCGGCACCGGCGGGCCGTGGGCTGGGCTCTGGCCCGCCCCTGCAGGCCGATCTGCGCCGCGACCTTATTGTCCTCAACGGAACCTCGCTGGTGTACCCGGGCCGGGACGCGCCGGCGCTGGACCGGGTGTCGCTGGTGATCCGGCCTGGTGAGCGGATCGCGGTGACTGGCCCGAGCGGCGCGGGGAAGAGCTCCCTGGTGGCGCTGCTGCTGCGGTTCGCCGCACCGACCGGCGGGCGGATCGAGGCCGGCCCGCCCGGGGGGCCGGGCACCGATATCGCCGCATTCGACCTGGCCGCGTGGCGCCGCCAGATCGCCTGGGTACCCCAGCATCCGTACCTGTTCGACGGCACCGTGGCCAGCAACATCGCGCTGGGCCGCCCGGATGCGTCCCGGGCCGACATCGCGCACGCGGCCACGCTCGCGGGCGCGGCGGAGTTCATCGGGGCCCTGCCCGGCGGGTACGCCACGCCGCTGGGGGAACGCGGCGCGCGGCTGTCCGCCGGCCAGCGGCAGCGGATCGCGCTGGCCCGGGCGTTCCTCCAGGACGCGCCGCTGCTGCTGCTCGACGAGCCCGCCGCGCATCTCGACCCGCTCACCGCCCGGATGATCATCGACACGATGGGGCGGCTGATGGCCGGGCGGACCGTGGTCCTGATCACCCACGGGCCGGGCTGGATAGGCGGGGCCGACCGGACGCTCACCCTGGACCAGGGCCGCCTCGTCCTGGCCGCGGGCTGCTTCGGCATCGTGCCCGGCGGGACCTCGCCCGGCGCTCCCGCGCTGGCGGCCACGTCATGACCGCCCAGCCGGTCCCGCCCGGGGCCGCGCACCCGGCGGCGCCGTCCCCCGCTGGCCGGACCCCGGCGGCCCCGGCGGCGGTGCACCCGCTGCTGCGGCTGCTCCGGATGGCCCGGCCGCTGCGCGGCCAGCTGGTCCTGGCGGTGCTGGCGGGCGCGGCGTCCACCGGCTGCGCCGTGGCGCTGCTCGCCACGTCCGGGTTCCTGCTGGCCCGCGCCGCCCAGCACCCCAACATCGTGGCCATCTCCGTCGCCGTGGTCGCGGTGCGCGGGCTGTCCGTGGGCCGGGGCGTCTTCCGCTATGGCGAGCGCCTGTCCTCCCACGACGCGGCCTTCCGCATCCTGGCTGACGTGCGGGTGCGCGTCTACCAGCGGCTGGAACGGCTGGCCCCGGCCGGCCTGCGCGAGTTCCGGTCCGGTGACCTGCTGGCCCGCCTGGTCAGCGACGTGGACGCCACCCAGGATCTGTTCATCCGCGGCATCACCCCGCCGCTGACCGCGTTCCTGGTCGGCGCGGGCGCGGCCATCGCATGCCTGATCATCCTGGCCCCGGCGGGCGCGGTGCTGGCCGCCGGGCTGCTGGTGGCCGGGCTGGCCGTGTCCTGGCTGGCCGCCGCCCGGGCCCGCCGCGCCGCGCGGCGCACCGCCCCGGCCCGCGGCGAGCTCAGCGCCCGCGTCACCGACCTGCTGGCCGGCGCCCCGGACCTGCACGCGTTCGGCGCCCAGGACGCCGCGCTGGCCCGGTCTGACGCGGCCGACCAGGAGCTGACCCACCTGGCCCGGGCATCGGCGGCCGGTGCCGCGCTGGGCAGCGGGCTGTCCCAGGCGGTGGCCGGGCTGACGTTGTGGGGAGTGCTGGTGCTGGGCGTGGCCGCGGTCGGCTCGGGGACGATGAGCCAGGTGCCGCTGGCCGTGATCACGCTGACCGCGCTGGCGGCCTTCGAGGCGGTGACCGCGCTGCCCGCCGCCGCCATCGCGCTTGGTCATGCCCGGTCCAGCGCGCAGCGGGTGGGTGCCGTGCTGGACGCGCCGGACCCGGTTGCGGTGCCGGCCACGCCCCGGCCGCTGCCGGGCGGCCCGCTGCGGGTCCGGCTGCGCGGCGCCCAGGTGCGTTACGAGCCGGGCGGGCCGCTGGCCCTCGACGGCGTGGACCTCGACCTGGACGCCGGCCGCCGGGTGGCCCTGGTCGGGCCGAGCGGGGCCGGCAAGTCCACGGTGGCCGCCCTGCTGCTGCGGTTCTGCGATCTGGCCGGCGGCTCGGCCACCCTGGGCGGCGCCGACCTGGCCAGCTACGACCCGGATGCGGTGCGCACGATGATCACCGGCTGCGCCCAGGACCCGCACCTGTTCGATACGACCATCGCCGCGAACATCGCGCTGGCCCGGCCCGGGGCCAGCCAGGACGAGCTGGCGGAGGCCGCCCGGCAGGCGCGCCTGCTGCCCTGGATCGCCTCGCTGCCGCGGGGCTGGGACACGCCGGTCGGGGCCCGGGGGGCGGCCGTCTCAGGCGGCGAGCGGCAGCGGATCGCGCTGGCCCGGGCGCTGCTGGCCGACCCGGCGCTGCTGATCCTCGACGAGCCCACCGCGCACCTGGACCCCGGCAACCGGCGCGCGCTGACCGCGGACCTGCTGGCCGCGACCGCGCAGGCCACCCGCCGCGGCCGGGCGACGCTGCTCATCACGCACGAGATGGACGGGCTCGACCAGGTGGACGAGATCGTCGTCCTGGACAATGGCCGGGTGGCGGAGCGCGGCACCCACCAGGCCCTGCTCGCGGCGGGGGGCCTCTACGAGCGGATGTGGCTGGCCGCGCAGGCACAGGCCGCCTGAGCATGTGCCCGGCCCCGGGCAGTTTGAGAGAAACGGGGCATTTTTTACCCGGTCACGGCGATTCCGCTGGCCTGGCCGTCAGCCGACCAGCCGGAAGCCGTCCACCATGTCCGCGTGGATCGCGATGACGTCGTCGGAGCCGCCGTCCACCCAGGGCCGCAGGAGGTCCCGGAAGTGGGCGGCCTCGCCGCCGGACAGGCGGGATGCCCGGCCCACGATGATCACGCTCCAGCCCAGATGGGTGCCCGGGTCGATGAGGTCGGCCTCGTAGGCGACCACCATGCCGGAGTTGCTGCCGACGGCCGTGTCGATCGCGGTGCCGACGTAGGCCCGGATGATGACCTGGTCGCCATCTACCAGGTGGTTGACCGGCCGGATAGCGGGCAGCGCCAGGTGGGTGAAGACCAGCCGGCCCACGGTCACGGTCCGCAGCAGCCGGAGCGATTCCTCACGCGTCAGCGCTTCGAGCTTCCGCGTGCCCATTATGGCCATCGCACCTCCCGGGCGCCTGGCCTGGTGCCCCGCTGCCCCTACCGTCACCTGGCTCCCTTTGCCGTTACCCTCTCGCTCTACGGTCCCGGGAGGTAGGGGCCAAAGGTCCCCCGCGAAGGCGCCGGAGGCCCATGTCCGTGCCGGGGGCAGCCGGCCAGGCTGGAAACAGGCAGGCCAGCAAGGCCGGCTGGTCAGCGGGCGGGCCACGGACGTGGCCTGGCCGGGTTGGGCATAGAGGCTGGGCATCCAGCAGCGCGATTCAGGGGAGTCCCTAAATGACGGTTCGGGTAGGCATTAACGGTTTCGGCAGGATCGGCCGCGCGTTCGTGCGCAGGTCCCTGGACAGTGATGACATCGAGGTCGTCGCGGTCAACGACATCACGGACGCGGCCACCCTGGCTCACCTGCTGGCTTTCGACTCGACCTACGGCCGGCTCGGCATCGAGGTCGGCCACACCGACGACTCGATCCTCGTGGGCGGGCGCCCGATCGCGGTCTCCGCGCACCGTGACCCCGGCGAGATCAACTGGGGCGGCCTGGGGGTGGACACCGTGATCGAGTCCACCGGCAAGTTCCGGAACCGGGACGACATCGCGCTCCACCTCAAGGGCGGGGCCCGGAAGGTCCTGCTGTCGGTGCCGGGCAAGGGCGTGGACCTCACCGTGGTGCTGGGGATCAACGAATCCGAGTATGACCCGCGGCGGCACGACATCGTCTCCAACGCCTCCTGCACCACGAACTGCGTGGCCCCGATGGCGAAGATCCTGAACGATGAATTCGGCCTGGTCCGCGGGTTCATGACCACGGTGCACGCGTACACCGGTGACCAGATGCTGCTGGACGGGCCGCACAAGGACCTTCGCCGGGCCCGCAGCGCCGCGCTGAGCATCATCCCGACCACCACCGGCGCGGCCCGCGCGACCGGGACGGTCATTCCTGAGCTCGCCGGGCGGCTGGACGGCGTCGCACTCCGGGTGCCGGTCGAGGACGGCTCACTGACCGACCTCGCCGCCGTGCTGGCGCGCGAGGCGTCGGCCGAGGACATCAACACCGCGTTCCGCGAGGCAGCGCAGGGCCCGATGGCCGGCATCGTGAAGTACAGCACCGACGCACTGGTCTCCCGGGACATCATCGGGGACAGCGCCTCGTGCGTGTTCGACTCGGGCTTGACCCAGGCGTCGGGGACCCTGGCCAAGGTGTTTGGCTGGTACGACAACGAGTGGGGCTACACCTGCCGTCTGTTCGACCTGGCCGTGCTGGTCGGTACCCAGCGTTAGCCGCGGGGCGCACTCCCGCGGGCTGGGCCCAGCCGGACCGGGCCGCCGGACGGGGTACCTGCCGCAGCAGGCAGGCACCCCGGGGGCGGGCGGGCCCGCGGGAGGAATGACCATGACCGGACCACAGGAGGCCCCCGGGCGTCCCGCCGCAGTCAGCCCGGGCTCCGGCAGCCCGGGCTCCGGCAGCCACATCCCGCTGCACCCGTCCGCGCTGGCCGGGCACCGGTTCCTGCGCGGGATGCCCCCAGCCCACCTCGCGTTGCTGGCCGGGGCCGGCTGCCTGGTGGACGTGCCCGCCGGTCACCGGTTCTTCGCCGCTGGCCGGATGCCGCACCAGTTCTGGCTGATCCGGGCCGCCAGGTGGCCCTGGACATCGACGTGCCGGGCGGCCGGCGGATCATCCTCGAGACCCTGGGCCGCGGCGAGCTGGTCGGGCTGTCCTGGTTCCTCCCGCCAGCCCAGTGGCAGTTCGGCGCGGTCGCGACGCAGCCCACCGAGGCCTTCGAGTTCGACGCCGCCGTGGTCCTGCGCTGCTGCGACGAGGATCCGGCCTTCGGCTACGAACTCACCCGGCGGGTGCTCACCGCGACGGCGCACCGGCTGCAGTCCACCCGCAACAGGCTCCTGGAAGCCTCCGCGAACCTGGCCTAGGGCCCACCCGCCGGTCGGCCCTAGGCCGGGCCTTACTGCCGCTCAGCCCGGGCTGGGCCTTACTGCCGCAGCAGGCCCGCGAGCCCGCCTGCTCAGGGAGGCCACCCGGGGCGGCCGGCGGACGTCAGGCCTGGGATCCGCCTGCGAACTCGGCGGGTGCCCGCCCGCTGACCCGGGTGACGATCTCGGCGGCCAGCTCCCGGAGCTTCATCCGGCGGTTGTTGGAGGCCCGGCTGAGGACGGCGAACGCCCGCTCGGCGTCGATCTTGGACTCGGCCATGATGATCCCGAGGGCCTGGTCGATGACGGCCCGGGACCGCAGCGCCTGGTTGAGCTGGTCGGCCAGGTCACGGGCTCGCGAATACCGGGTCATGGTCACGATGGCGGCCGCGGCAGGCGCGATGAACAGCGAGACCACCCCCTCGTCGAGCTGGCTGAAGCCGTCGGTGTCACGGCTGCTCAGGTTCAGCGCCCCGAGCCGCTGGTCCCCGAGGCCGAGGCCGGCCGCCAGGTAGCTGCGCAGGCCGAGTTCCTTGGCCAGGCTCGTGAAGTCTGGCCATTGCTGCTCGGCCTCCCGCAGGTTCCAGTGGTTCACCTGCTGCCGGCGGGCCGCGTCCAGGCATGGCCCGTCGTCCATGAGGTACTGCCGGCGGTCCAGTTCGCGGGTTTCCTCGTCGGTGGCCGCGATCGTCGCCGGATGGCCCTGCTCGTCCAGCACCGTCACGCTGGCCGCGGAGCAGCCCGGCACCAGCCGCCGGGCCAGCGTGAGGATGCTGTGCAAGGTGTCCAGTACTGATTCATCTTCAGCCAGCGTCCGGCTCAGCACGGTGAAGACCTCGATCAGGTCCTCGTATCGCTCGCCGGGCGGCGCTGGCGGCATGTCATGCTCCACTGCGCACGTCCCCTGTCCGGCTGGCCAGGTGGCCAGGCGTCGCCCACGCCGCTGGCTGCCGCGTGCCCGGTCTTATCTGCCTCCCTCAATCGGGTTCAAACCGGGCAGGTCGTGACGCCGCCCCTGTGCGCGTCATGACCTGCCGGTGGCTAACGGGGGTGGGGGCGGGTGCGCAGTTCCCGCAGCCGGTCCCGTGCGTCGTCAGCCGGGATGCCGGTGACCGCCGCGATCAGGTCCCAGCTCATGCCCAGCTGCGTGGCGGCGTCGAGGAGGTCGGCTTCCAGCGCGTCGAGGTGAAGCCGCAGGTTGCCCAGCAGGACCAGGCTGGCCCCCAGATCCAGCGGCCCGGGGGCCGGCTGGGTTCCGTACCGGGCCGCCAGGCGGACCCCGGCCACGGCCCGGACGTCATCCAGGGTGGCGGACAGCGACGGATCGGCGACGGGCCCCTCGTCCCGGCCGGACAGGCGGAACCGGGCTGCGTCCAGCACTTCGCGGTCCGGGCGGACCTGCCACCCGGCCGGCCCCCCAGGCTTTCGTGCGGTTCATGTGCGAGCACGGGTTTACTCCTGCTGCCATGTCTGACAGAGGTAGCCGCGCTGCTGGGCTACGTCCTGGGGGCCGCTCCGCCGGGGCGACCGCGCCCTGGAATTATGGTCACGGCGGTGAGCGCAGTCAAACAGCGGCGTCCAGGGTGCCCGGCGGGCTGGCCCGGCAAGGGGGGCCGTGCCCGCCGGACGGGCCGGGGTGGCCGCCCGCGCCGCGCAGGCGGCCACCCCGGGAACCCGGGCCTGCTAGGGCTGGAGCACGATGCGTGCCCTGGCCTGGCCGCGCAGGACTTCGTCGATGGACTCGTTGACCGCCTCCAGGGGGCGGGTCTCGGACACCACGCGGGTGCGGCCGGCGCGATGCAGGCCGAAGACGGTGGCCAGGTCGGCCCGGGTGCCCACGATGGAACCGATGACGGATGTGCCGTTGAGGACGGTGTCGAACACCGGGATCTGCAGCGTCCCGGCCGCCGGGAGGGCGACCAGTACCAGGCGCCCGCCGCGCCGCAGCCCGGCGTAGGCAGCGGAGAAGGACTTGTCGTCCACGGCCAGCCCGATGGCGACGCTGGCCCCGCCGTGCGCCTGCAAAATCGCGGCCGGGTCCTCGGCGCGGGCGTCGATGACGAGGTCCGCCCCCAGGTCCTTGGCGAGCTGGAGCTTCTCGTCGGTGATGTCGATCGCGGCGACGGTACCCCCGAAGATCTTGGCGTACTGCAGTGCCAGGTGGCCCAGCCCGCCGATGCCGGAGATGGCCACCAGGTCCCCGGGCCGGACGTTCCCGACCTTGACGGCCTTGTAAGTGGTGACCCCGGCACAGGTCAGCGGCGCAGCGTTGACCGGTTCGATGCCGTCGGGGACGGGGGAGGCGAACGCCGCGGGCGCGGTGAAGTACTCCGCGAAGGCGCCGTCAACCGAGTAGCCGGTGTTCTGCTGGCTCATGCAGAGCGTTTCCCACCCGGTCAGGCAGTGCTCGCACGTCCCGCAGGCGTAGCCCAGCCAGGGCACCGCGACCCGCTGTCCTACCTGGGGGGTGGCGACGCCCTCCCCGGCCGCGTGCACGATGCCGACGCCCTCATGGCCGGGCACGAACGGCGGAGTGGGCTTGACCGGCCAGTCGCCGTGCGCCGCGTGGATATCGGTGTGGCACAGACCCGAGGCCTCCATCCGGATCACTACCTCACCGGGCCCGGGCTCCGGGACCGGGCGCTCCTCAATGACCAGCGCGGTGCCGAACTCGCGGACGACTGCTGCTCTCATCTGCTGTCCCTTCAGGACTTGCCGGCGGTGGCGGTGCCGACGGGGCCGGACTTGCCGGCTGGCGGCGTGGACTCGTCACTGCCCGGCTCGCTCCACCGGCGCCAGATCAGCCGGTGCACCGGGATCAGCCGCGGGATGTCCCGAAGGCCGGGAATGAACGGCACGGCCAGCAGGAGCAGCGTGGCCACGCCGGTCATGTAGATCGCGATCATGTCGATGTTGGCGGAGTTGGTCCAGCCCGGCACCTGGTACCAGATCGTGTACAGCCACAGCCAGGGCTGGCCCGGGTAGCTGCCGGTCTCGTTCATGACGCCCCACTGGTCGCCGCCGAGATGCATCGCCTCGGCCTGGTTCACGAAGTACGCGCCGTCCTCGATGAACAGCAGGGGCCGGGTGAAGTTGGTGCCGTAGAACGGCTGCTTGGCCAGCATGCTCGCGTCCAGCGCCCCGCTGCGGGCCATGGTCAGCTCGTTGGCCAGCAGGACCGGCACCGGCCCGTCCGCGGCGGCCGGGACCACGGGGACCCCGTTGACGAACTTCACCTTGGTGACGGCCGTGGCGTAGGCGTTGGCCCACTTCAGCTGCTGGGCAGCAGGTGCGGCCCGGTAGGTGGCCAGGGCGGCCGCCAGCGCGGGGTTTCCCGTCGTGCCCGAGGCCAGCGGCCCCAGCACAAAGTCCTGGGCGGAGTTGATCGGCTGCGTCACGCCGGTGATGTCCGCGGGAGCGAACAGCAGGCTCTGCGTGTTGCCTTTGACGTGGTTGTAAGGGGGCCCGTAGGTGGCTGTCTCGCTGGTCCCGTTGAGCTCACTGTTCGCCGTGGCCAGGAAGTCGGCGGGCGCGACCCTGGACCAGGTCTGGATGGTCACCGACGGCACATCGGGTGAGGACAGCAGCCAGGCCATGGCGATGGTCAGCAGCAGCACGATGACCCCGGCGATGGTGCCTTCCTTGAGGATGTCGTAGCGGCGGGTCGCACCGCGCCAGGGCGCCGCATCAGCCTGGGCCAGGGCCCGCCGGCGCTGCCGCGCAGTTCCCCGGCCCGGGGTGGTGAGCGACGCGGGGAGCGGATGCGAGACACCGCGGACCCGGACCAGCAGGACATGCGCTCCGATAATGGCTACCAGCACGACGGGCACCAGCACGATGTGCCACATGAGCATCTGGCCGAAGTTCATCACGTTGAAGAAGGCGCCCACCCCGACCGAGTTGAAGGCATCCTTGCCGCTCGTGGAAATCCATTGTGAGTCGAAATTCTGCTGCGACACGTACCCGGTGAAGCACTCCACAACTGAGGCGACGAACGCGACCACACCGGTGATCCAGGTCCAGGCGCGCTTGCCGCGCCAGGCCGCCATCCAGAACTTGCCCCACAAGTGGATGACCAGCAAGGCCATGAACAACTCGACACTCCACAAGTGCAGGCTGTTGAAGAAATGGCCCACCTCGTTGTAGTGCCACCAGTCCGGGCCGCCCAGGGCGAGCGCGAAGCCGGACACGATCGCCACGCCGAACGCGGCGAGGCTGGCCACGCCGAACACGTAAATCCAGGAGGCGACGTAGGCAGGCTGGCGGTCGGGCAGCAGCTTGCCAGGCGGCAGGACACGGGTGGCGAAACGGCGGACCCGGTTCGTCCACATGCGGGCGTCCTCGGCGTCCTCGCCGGCCTCGGCCGGCGGCGCGTCCAGGTCGGCGCCGGGCTCTCCCGCCTCAGCCGGGGCCGGCGGATACGTGCGTCCCCGGGGGAAGGGCAGCAGCAGCGCGGCGCCGAAGATCACCACCATGACGGCGATCAGGCAGAGATTAGCCACCGACACGGTGAAGATCGACCAGTGCAGATAAGTTCCAGGATGGTCAAGATTAATGGGGGCTGAAGCTATGTGCGTGGGCGATCTCATAGAGGTCTCCTAGTGCAGGCCCAGGAAAACGGGTGACTCGGACAGGATGACCTGGCAGGTCAGAGGCGGAACAGGGATGTCAGTCATGGACGCCGGGGACCTTGGTCCCGCCACTGGTAAAGAAGTAGTTAAGTTTCCTGGTTGAGGGGCCAGGAAAAGCCGGCTGGCCGGGATCGGGATCCCGGCCAGCCGGCCTGGGGCCGGGCCGCTTACGCGGTCGCGGTGGTGGGGTGGACGGTCTTGGCGAGCACTTCGGTCTCGGCCGGGACCCGGCGCTCGTGCACCAGGCCGACGATGGACAGGATCAGCAGCAGGCCGGCGCCGATGAAGGATGCGATGGCGCCGAACAGGGCGATCTGGCCGATCTGCCAGAAGCCGTAGGCCTCGAGCAGCATCGACCGCAGCGTGGTGCCGCGGAAGACGGTCTGGACCTGGGCGGCCAGCGCGAGGTTCTTGGGTGCGGCCAGCGAGGCGGCGGACAGCTGGGAGTAGGTCTTGCCCTGGCCAATGATCTTCAGGTGCACGGCGATGAAGTGGTCGGCGTAGGTCTTGGCCTGCGCGCCGGTGGTCATGAGCTGGCCGGCGTAGACGCCCATCGCGGCCTGGTCGGAGGCGGGCAGCAACTTGAACTCGGGGTTGCTCGTCGCCGGGAAGACGATCTTCTGGGCGGACAGCTGGCTGGTGACCTGGCTATTGGCGTAGGAGTGACCCCACAGCAGCAGCACGCCCGCGACGAGCAGGACCGCCGCGAGGACGAGCCCTCCCACGCTGACCAGTGCATCGAAAGTCTTGCGGCGCATTGTAAAAGCCTCCTTGCTGGGACCGGGCCCTGCGGCCTGGCTGACGAACTTTCGTCCTTTGCAGCTTCCCGCCGCGCAGCAGGAAGGGGCAGAGTCACGTGACCTGGCCGAGAAAGGACTTCAGTCACCAGCCGGGCGGGCCTTGGTCGGAACGCCGTGGGACGTTTAGTGGGTCCGCTAGTGGGTCCGCTTTGTCCACATTGGTTCGACGGCCGACCATTCCGAGGCCCAGCCGGATATCCGGCGGCGGTCCAGCAGGCTCCGGGCCAGCCAGTTCACGCCGAGCAGGAGCACCGCCAGGATGGCGGGGGTGAGCGCGACGACCGCGATGACCCGGCTCGCGATCTGGCCCTCCCCGATCGGGGGGTAGACCAGCTGGCCGAGGTCGTTGACCCAGATCTTCACCGGCCGCCCGGCGCGGCTGCCCACGGCAGCGGGCACCTGACCGACGCGCTGCTGGCCGTCGGGGGCGGTCCACCGCGCCCGCGCCCAGGCCAGCCCGGCCGCGGCGTAGAGCGGGTCATCAGAGTTACGCGAGACCTTGTGCAGCAGCACCGCAGTGATATGGAACTCGGCTGCCCTCTCGGCCCGGGCGGCCCGGACGGAGGCGTCATTGGTCAGATGGCCGACGCCGATGGCCGCCAGCGGGCTGGCGATGAGGAAGACCAGCACGAGCCCGATCCGGACCCAGGCCTCAGCCCGGTCCCAGCCCCGGCGCAGCGGGTTGGCATCCATGCCCACCCGGCGGGCGAGCGCCGCGCCCCAGCGCCTGAACGTCCGCGTCACCCTCACCATCATCACCTCTGGCCGGACCGCCGAACCGCACCCCGCCTTTCCCCCGGGGGGTCGCTCCCCCCGGCGGGCCATGTCCCCCTCATCCGGGGCTTTTCCCTGGCAGATAGCAAGGTTAGGGCAACACTAAGCCGCTACAGACACCACAACGGCCAGGCGATACCGTTGGTTCAGAGCTTACGCATATACCAAGTATCCCCCAGGGAGGGAGCCGGTGGAGCCGCCGGAACCGCATCCAGCGCTGCCGCAGCTGCGCCTGGACGATCTCCTCACCGAGCTCCAGTCGCGGCTGCAGACCGTGCTGGCAACCCGGGACCGGGTTTACACGCTGCTGGAAGCGGTCGTGGCGGTCGGTACCAACCTTGACCTGGAGATGGTGCTCAAGCAGATCGTCGAGGCCGCGATCACGCTGGTCCGGGCCCGTTACGGTGCGCTCGGCATCATCAGCGATGGCGGGCGCCTGGTCGAGTTCGTCCCGGTCGGCCTGTCCGACGACCAGATCGCGGGGATCCATCACTGGCCGGAAGGCCGGGGCCTGCTCGGCGCGCTGATCACCGATCCACGCCCGCTGCGGCTGCCGGACATCTCGGCCAGCCCCAAGTCGAGCGGTTTCCCTGCCGGGCATCCGCCCATGCGCAGCTTCCTCGGCGTTCCCGTGCGGGTCCGGGACGAGGTCTACGGCAACCTCTACCTGACCGAGAAAGAGGGCGGCGCCGATTTCGACGAGGAGGATGAGGCGCTGCTGATCGCACTGGCCGCCGCGGCCGGGGTGGCGATCGACAACGCCAAGCTGTATGAGGAGGCCCGCCGGCAGCAGCGCTGGCTGAGGGCCAGCAGCGAGGTGACCAGGCGGCTGCTGTCCGGCTCCGCCCCGGATGAGGTGCTGGCCCTGGTCACGCAGCAGACGCTGGAGATGTCCGGCGCCGACCTGGTCGCGCTCGCGCTGCCCACCTCCGACCGGCAGCAGCTGGTCATCCAGCATGCGGCGGGAGCCGGGGCGCCCGGCGCCCTGGGGCTGGTGCTCCCCGTCAGCGCCTCCGTGTCCGGCGAGGTGCTGTCCACCGGCGAGGCGGTCATCCTGCAGGACTTCGGCCACGACCCGCGGGTGGCCGGCCCGGCCCGCGAGCACATGCCGCTCGGGCCGGCGATCATCCTCCCGCTCGGTGCGCCCGGCGACGTCCGCGGCGTGTTCACCGTGGGGCGCGACAGCGGGGCGATGCCGCTGGCCCCGGAGGCGGTGGAGATGGTCCAGACGTTCGCGGCGCAGGCCGCCATCGCGCTGGAACTCGCCGAGCACCGCCAGGACGCGGAGCGGCTGGCGATCCTGTCCGACCGCGACCGGATCGCGCGCGATCTGCACGACCTGGTGATCCAGCGTCTTTACGCCACCGGGATGTCCCTGCAGGGCGCGATGCCGCTGCTGAACCGGCCGGAGGCGGCGACCCGGGTGAGCAGCGCGGTGGATGCCCTCGACGAGACGATCCGGGAGATCCGCTCGGCTATCTTCTCGCTCCAGTCGCGGGGGGAGGGCAAGCAGCACGGCCTGCGCGCGCAGGTTCTCGAGGTCGTGGAGCAGATGACCCCGGCGCTGGGATTCGCCCCGTCGCTGCGGCTGGTCGGGCCGCTCGATGAGGCCGTGCCGCCGGAGGCGTCCGAGCAGGTGCTCAGCGCGCTGCGCGAGGCCTTGTCGAACGCGGCCAGGCACGCCGCCGCCAGCCGGGTCGACGTGACCGTGGAGGTCGGTCCTGAGCTGATCCTCCGGGTCCGCGACGACGGTGCCGGGATGGGTCACACCACCCGTCGCAGCGGGCTGGCGAACATCGCCGAGCGCGCCGCCGACCTGGGCGGCAAGCTGACGGTCAACGCCGCCGAAGGCGGCGGCACCCAGCTCGACTGGCGCGTGCCGGTCAGCTGACCAGCTCGACTGGCGCGTGCCGGTCAGCTGACCGATCAGCCGTCGCGGTACTCGTGGCCCTCCGACGCGGCTTGCTGCTGGTCGAAGACGCGGGCGGCGTAGGCGGCGGCTTGGGCGCGGCGTTGCATGCCGAGTTTGGCGAAGAGGGCGGAGACGTAGTTTTTGACGGTTTTCTCGGCGAGGAAGAGGCGGTCGCCGATCTGGCGGTTGGTGAGGCCTTCGCCGATGAGGGCGAGGATGCGGCGTTCCTGGTCGGTGAGGCCGGCCAGGGGGTCGGCGGCGGTGGCCTGGTCGCGCATGCGGCGCATGACGCGGCTGGCGGCTTCGGGGTCGAGCAGGGACTGGCCCGACGCGATGGTGCGGACGGCGCCGACGAGGTCGGTGCCGCGGATCTGCTTGAGGACGTAGCCGGAGGCGCCGGCCATGATGGCGTCGAAGAGGGCTTCGTCGTCGCTGAAGCTGGTCAGCATGAGGCAGGCGAGCTGGGGCATTTTGGAGCGGATGTCGCGGCAGACGGAGACGCCGTCGCCGTCGGGGAGGCGGATGTCGAGGATGGCGACGTCGGGTTTGAGGGCGGGGATGCGGGCCAGGGCGGAGGCGGCGGTGCCGGCTTCGCCGATGACGGTGATGCCGGGTTCGGCTTCGAGCAGATCGCGGACACCCATCCGGACGATCTCATGATCATCCAGCAGGAACACCCGGATGGCGGTGCCATTGCCCGCGTTATCCACCGTTGGCACGCTCCTCGCCCAGGTTAGGCTCGCTAGAGCCCTGTTACGCATATATTCGCATCTCGCGTGCTTACAGCGTAAACCCGAACAAGCCGCCCAGCACCTTTGTGCCCGCGCCCGGGTCGCGCCGGGGTCGCGCCCGGTCCGCGCCCGGGTCGCGCCGGGGCCGCGCCCGGCCGCGGGAGAATGCCTCTGCGCCGCCTGCACCGTACTTCTGGCCCGGGCATGACAGGGTGGGAGGGGAAGCCGGGATGGCCGCGGAAGGAGCACAGGAAAATGCCAGGCATCATCGTCGGGGTTGATGGCTCGGAACACTCCCTCAGCGCCCTGGACTGGGCCCTGAACGAGGCCGACCTCCGGCAGGTCCCGCTGACCGTGATCGCCGTGAGCCCGGTCGTTTCCGGCATCTATGGCCCCGGGTACGCCCCCGCCGACTACTACCCGGCGGAAGAGGAAAGCCGCGCTCAGGCGGAGAAGGCCACCCAGGACCTGGTGAACCAGGCGGTCGCGCGCCGCGGCGCCGCGCCGTCCGCGCCCGTGGCCGTGCGCGCGCTCAGCGGCCTGGCCGCCGACGAGCTGATCAACGCGTCGCAGGACGCGGACCTGCTCGTGGTCGGCGCCCGCGGGGCGGGCGGTTTCGCGCGGCTGGTGATGGGCTCGGTCAGCACCCAGGTCACTCACCACGCCCTGTGCCCGGTGGTGGTCGTACCGGGGAACCGGAAGGACTGACGGCCGGGCCGGGCCGGGCTGGACGGCATTGGCTGGGTTAGCCTGAGGCTGGCCGGGATCGTGCTGTCAGCGGGCCGGGCCGCGGGCGACTACGCGCGGGCGACTACGCAGGGAGGCCGGTCATGCCACAGCCCCAGGGAGCGGAGCTCGAGAAGGTCCGGGCCCGGCGCGAGGAACTGCGCCAGCGTTATCTGCACCCGGCGGGGGAGCGGGCGGCCACCCCGGTCCGCGGCATCCACCACCTCGCGCTGATCTGCCGCGATGTGGAGGAAACCATCCAGTTCTATCAGGAGTTCCTCGGCTTCCCGCTGGTCGAGCTGGTGGAAAACCGGGACTACGCGGGGTCGAGCCATTTCTTCTTCGACATCGGCAACAAGAACATGCTCGGCTTTTTCGATTTCCCCGGTCATGATCACCCCGCCTGGCAGGAGACCATCGGCGGTGTCCAGCACCTGGCCATTTCGATCCCCCAGGAGCAGTACGACGCGGCCAGGAAGAAGTTCGACGAGGCCGGATTCGAGTACACCGGGCCTGACCGCGGCATCGAGGAGAGCATGTACTTCCGGGACCCCAACGGAGTCGGGATCGAGTTCTACCGCGAGGACCTGGGCGAGTTCAACGGCCGCCACCTGATCGACTGAACAGCGATCCGGCCGGCCGCTTCAGCAAGCTGGCTGCCTGCGTCAGCGCGCTCGCCGGGAGCCGGCGGGGCCCGGGCTCCCGGTTAACCCTGCGGATGACGAGGCGCAGGCCGGACCACACTTCGTCGATCGCGCAGACCTTGTTGTCCACCAGGCCGGTTGGCAGGGCGACCTCCCGCACCACGGTGTCGCTCATGTCCGTGGGGACCCGGGCCGCGCGCTTCGGCCAGGCGACCCACAGCCCGCAGGCCGGGGCCATATGCTCGCGCAGCTCACCCAGCCCCGCCTCCAGGTCGGCCCGCCAGGGCGAGAAGAACACGATCACGTCGAACGCCGCGCCCGCGGCCAGGCTGGGATGGACCTCCACGCCTGCCTGCGCGGCCAGGCTCTGCGCGAACCCGGCCGGCCCGCCCAGCACGGCCACCGTGTGGCCGGCCCGGATGCCCAGTTTCACCGGGAGAGGGGTGCCGGAGTATCCGCCCGGCGGACTGGCGCGGTCCATGGCAGCAACCTACGGCACGGGCTTTCCGGCACGGGCTTCCCGGCACGGGCTTCCCGGCACAGGCTTTCCGGCACGGGACCGCCACAGGCGGGCACGGTACGGGACCGTCACAGGCGGGCACGGTACGGGACCGCCACAGGCGGGCACGGTACGGGACCGCCACAGGCGGGCACGGCACCGGCCCGCCGGGTTCCCGCGGGCGGCTTACCGGTGCCTGGGCGGCCGGCCAGCGCAGGGGACGAAGCGGGCCGGCCAGTCCTGGGCGGGTCGCTGATGAGGCATCAGCGACCCATCGCTCTCCTGCTCGGCTAAGGCGCCGCAGGCCGGGCAGGTCGCGCGCCGGGCCGTCCGGTGCCGCGGCACGGCCAGCTGGTGGCCGTGGCTGCGGGCGTAGGTCTCCAGGTAGTCGGCGGCCGTCAGCTGGCCGCCCGCGAGGGCCTTCCAGGCGGCCCCGTCCAGCTGCCCGGCGCATCGCCAGTCGTTGTGCTCATCCCGGCCGCGGACCCGGGTCAGCCGCCACCACACCGATCCGTCGGCCCGTAACGTCCACTGCCATTCGAGGTCGGCGGACGCATCCTTGTTGCGGGCGGGCAGGCCCACCACTTCGCGGGTCCAGAGCCATCCCTTGCTGCGGTTTCTCATGTGTCACCGTCCAGGGCGCGGGAACACGTAACCATGACGTCGCCTAGCAACCGTCACGCCACCGAATGTAGCAGCGCAGGCCCTCACGGTGTGGTGCGAAACCGGCGTTCCCCGCCTTCGCCCGGTCCAGGCTCCTGCCCCGGCCGGCCGCGGTGGGCTGCCGGGCCGGAGGCCGGGTCTCAGACCTGGACGAACTCGATGCCGGCCAGCTGGCAGAACACCTTCCAGTCCGCCGCGTGATGACCCAGGTTCATCACCTCATGGTGCGGGCCGCCCGCAGCCAGCCACCCGTTCAGGCAGGCCCGGACGCCCGAGGCCGGCCGGAACTGGCCGTAGGGCATCTCGAGCGCGGGCAGTTCCTGGCTGTCCAGGTTCTCGCCCTCCGCGCAGACCAGCCGGAACCGCGTCCCCTCCAGCGACACCAGGGTGGCCAGCGTGGCCGGTCCGGGCTGAAGCTGGAACAGGAACGTGGGCGGGTCGGCCAGCCTGCCGATGCCCAGTGGCCGCTTGATCAGCTTGACCGGCTTGTCCTTCCGGGCCACCTTCCAGTTGCCCTCGCCCATATGGCTCTGCAGGATGGAGTCGGACGGGAAGTCCATCGCGTACATCTCGGTGAAGTGCGCGTCGCCGATCAGCGTGTGGCCGGCCGACACCATGCATGCGGTCAGGACGTCGCCCTCGGCCGCGTACCCGTAGCCCTTGGCCATCAGCGACGAGGCCGCCGCGAGCGGAAGGCGGCTGAACCGGCCGTCCTCGCCGATCGCGTCGAAATGGGCCGTGTACGCGCCGAACCCGCGGTCGATCAGGATCTGCTCGATGGCCACCTGCATCCGGGCATGGTCGGACCGCTCGTCAGCCGACAGCCGCGGGTCGATCTCGAAGTTCTGGTCCTCGAACGCGATGACCTCGTCCGCCTGGGCGTCGGTGACCTCCAGCATGCCGCGGTACATGTCACCGGGCGCGACCGCGAGGATCTCCGGGCCGAGCGACCTGATCAGGGCGGACTCGTCCACCCGGATGTCGCCCATGTCGTTCATCGCGTAGCCGAAGATCGCGGTCTTGAGCGACTTCCACCGGGTCACCGCCGCCGCGGCGCGGGCCCAGCGGGCCACGTCGCCGCGGAATGAGTCGCTCTTCCAGTCGTCGGTGAGCACCGCGAACCGCTTGCCGCCCCGGACCATCGCGTTCGCGGTGTCCTGGGCGCCGTGCACGCCCTGGTTGTACGTCATGTCCGCCATGTCCCAGGCCGGCGTGACGTTCGGCTCGGGCTGGATGTTGGCCAGCAGCACCGGCAGCCGGGTCTCCGACAGCAGCCGGGCCACGCGCATCGCGGGCCCGTAGGTGAGCATCACGACCATGAGCCCGTCCAGGTCGGAGCCCTCGAACTCGCGCATGGCGCGCTCGGCGTCCGCCCGGTACTTGACCGGCTTGCTCGGGATGAACTCGCCCACATCGGCGAGGTGGGCCGCGAGTTCCGCCGCGTAGCCCTCCTGCCGCTGGGCGATGCCCGGGATCATGTCGTCGTAGAGATCCTGCATGATCCCCAGGATCCCGATCCGCGGCTTCCTGTCGCTCATCACTTTCCCTTCGGCCGCTGGCCATATTCCTGCGTGTACCGCCGGTGCAGCGCGTCCACCTGGCCCTGGGCGAGCGGCGTGAGCTCGCCGTAGGCCCGGGCCAGGTGGACGGTGCGGGCAGCGTCCTCGCACATCACCGCGGCCTTGACCGCGTCGCGCGCGGTCTGGCCGATGGTGAACACCCCGTGGCTGCGCATCAGCACCGCGGGGGAGCGGTGGCCGGTCAGGGTGCCCACGATGCCGCGGCCGATCTCGTCGCTGCCGATCAGCGCGAACGGCCCGAGCGGGATCTCCCCGCCGAATTCATCGGCCATCGCCGTGATCACGCACGGCACGGGCTCACCCCGGGCGGCCCACGCCGTGGCGTACGTGGAGTGGGTGTGCACGACGCCGCCCACCGCGGGCATGTGCCGGTAGACGTAGGCGTGCGTGGCGGTGTCGCTGGACGGGCTGAAACCGTCGTCCACCGCGTTCCCGTCCAGGTCACACACGACCATGGACCCGGGGGTCAGGTCGCTGTACGCCACACCGCTCGGCTTGATCACCATCAGGTCGGCGCCCCCGGGGCCGGCCCCGGCCACCCGGGCGGAGATGTTGCCCGAGGTCCAGGCGACCAGGTTGTTCTCCACGAGCGCGGCGTGCAGTCCGCAGACGTCGTCACGGGCCCGTGAGATGGCCGCGCTGCAGGCCTGGTCGGTGCTCATCGGGCGCCCCCTTCCCGGCTGGGGGCTTCCTGGCGGGCCAGGCTGCGGTCCCGGATGGCCCGCAGCCGGTGCATGACCTCGTTGGGGCCGCGGCCGAAGTAGTCGTGCAGCCGCTGGTACTCGGAATAGAGCTCGTCGTAGACGTCGGCGCTGGCCGGGTCGGGTGCGTACACCGCGTCCCGCTTGCCCCCCATGGCCGCCGCGGCGGCCGGCACGTCCGGGTAGGCGCCCGCCGCGACCGCGGCGTGGATGGCCGAGCCGAGCGCGGGTCCCTGGGCGGAGGAGATGACGCTGAGCGGGCGCCGCAGCACATCCGCGTAGACCTGCATCACGAACGGGTCCTTGAGCAGCCCGCCGGCCACCACGAACTCGGTGACTGCGACGCCGGACGATGCGAACGCGTCGATGATGACCCGGGTGCCGAACGCGGTCGCTTCGACCAGGGCGCGGTAGATCTCCGGCGGCCGGGTGGCCAGGGTCAGTCCCACGATGGCCCCGGACAGCTGGACATCGACCAGCACCGAGCGGTTCCCGTTGAGCCAGTCCAGGGCGATCAGCCCGTGCGCGCCGGCTGGCTGGCTGGCGGCCTCCGACGACAGCAGCTCGAACAGGGAGACGCCGCGCCGCTCCGCCTCATCCCGGTAGGCGGCCGGGACCGCGTGGTCGAGGAACCAGGCGAAGATGTCGCCCACCGCGCTCTGCCCGGCCTCGTAGCCGTACTCGCCGGCGACGATGCCGCCGTCCACCACCCCGCACATGCCGGGCACCTCGGCGAGAGTCGCCGAGTTCATCACGTGACAGGTCGAGGTGCCCATGATGGCCACCATCTGACCCGGCGCGATGGCGTTGGCCGCGGGCGGGGTGACGTGCGCGTCCACGTTGCCCACGGCCACGGCGGTGCCCGCGGGCAGCCCGGTCCACCCGGCTGCCTCAGCGGTCAGCCCGCCTGCCCGGGCCCCGAGCGGCGACACCGGGTGGGCCAGCTTGTCCTCGGCGAAGCTGGCGAAGCCGGGGTTCAGGGTGCCGAGGAAGTCCGCCGAGGGATAGTGGCCATCCTGGTAGATGCCCTTGTAGCCGGCGGTGCAGGCGTTGCGGGTCTCGGCGCCGCACAGCTGCCAGATGATCCAGTCGGCCGCCTCGATCCAGCGGTCCGCCTGCCGGTAGACGTCCGGATCCTCCTCCAGCAGCTGCAGGCCCTTGGCGAACTGCCACTCCGAGGAGATCTTGCCGCCGTACCGGCCGATCCACGGCTCGCCCCACTCATGGGCCAGCGCGTTGATCCGGTCCGCCTGGGGCTGGGCGGCGTGGTGCTTCCAGAGTTTGGGGTAGGCGTGGGGGCGGCCTTCCAGCCCCGGCACCTGGCACAGGGGCGTCCCGTCGCGCCGGGCCGGCAGCACCGTGCAGGCGGTGAAGTCGGTGCCGATCCCGATCACCCGGGCCGGGTCGATCCCGGCCGCCTGGACCGCGGCCGGGACCGCCTCACGCAGCACATCCCGGTAGTCCTCCGGGTCCTGCAGGGCCCAGTCCGGCGGCAGCGGCTCGCCGGTCGCGGCCAGCTTGGCGTCCATCACCGCGTGCCGGTAGGCGCAGACCGCGGTGCCGACTTCCGCGCCGTCGCCGACCCGGACCACCACGGCCCGCCCGGAGAGGGTGCCGAAGTCCACGCCGACCACATAGCGGTCGTCCTGGCCGCCCGGCCCGCCGTCACTGCCGTCCCCGCCCGGCCCGCCGTCCCCGCCGGCCCGCCGTCCGCCCGGCCCGCCGTCACTGCCGTGAGCGCTAACAGTCATCGTTGTCCCGTTCTGCCCGCTGGTCTGGTGTGGGTGATTGACATCCCGTCGGAGCTTCTGCCTGGTTAAGCGTGTCTGTCCTGCCCTGCCTGTCCTGTCCTTGCGTGGCCCTGTCCTTGCGTGGCCCTGTCCTGCGCGTGCCCTGCGTGCCGTGCGTGCCGTGCGTCTGTCCTGCTGGCCGGGGCCCGGTCAGGCCGCGGGGGGTCCGGCACTGGAGCGGACCACGAACTCGGGGACGACCGGCTCGGCGGCCGCGGCCGTGTCACGGTCGAAGATCAGCCCGACCAGCGTGTCCAGCGCCCGGCGGCCGAGCTCACCGAAATCCTGCCGCACCGTGGTCAGCGGGGGACGGAAGTACGCGGCCTCGGGGATGTCGTCGAAGCCGACCACGCTGACGTCCTCCGGCACCCGGCGGCCGTGTTCGGACAGTGCGCGGACCAGCCCCAGTGCCACCTGATCGTTGGCGCACAGGACGGCGGTCACGCTCTTGTCCCGGGCGATCTGCTGCCCTCTCTCATACCCGGACGCCGCAGACCAGTCACCGGGGATCAGCCCGGGCTCGGCGGCACCCGCCTCGTGCAGGGCCTCCCGCCAGCCCTCCACCCGGGCCTCGGCGTCGAGCCAGGAGGGCGGCCCGCTCAGGTGGTGGACCGTGCGGTGGCCGAGGCCGAGCAGGTACCGGGTGGCCAGCGCCGCCCCCTCGGCGTTGTCCACCGCGACCGAGTGCACCGGCGGGGTGGCCCGGCAGCCGACGGCGACGAGCGGGATGTCTGTCGGGCAGTCGGTCAGCGCCTCGACCGCGGAGACCTGCGCGGTGATGACGATGATTCCCTCCACCCCCTGCCCGGCGAACCGCTCCACCGAGCCCAGCACGGAGCGGCGGTCCAGGGTGGGAGTGCTGGCGATGGAGACGAAGTAGGTGTCCTGCGCCGCCCGCTCGATCCCGTACAGCATGGAGGCCGGCCCGTACAGGGTGGTGTCGAAGCTGATCACGCCCAGGGTGTGGGTGCGCCGGGTGACCAGCGTCCGGGCCGCGGCGTTCGGGCGGTAGCCGAGCTCGTTGATGGCGGCGAGGACCAGGGCCCTGGTCTGCGGCCGGACGTTGGGATGCTCGTTGAGCACCCGGGACACGGTCTGATGGGAGACGCCGGCCAGCTGTGCGACGTCGGTCATGACCGGGGGGCGGTTACGCCCGCGATCGGGAAGTGCCACGTACCGCCTCCTTCCGCCGTCTCGTCCGCAGCCCGGGCCCCGTTGCCCCGGGCCGCCCGGATTCCGCCGGCCGTTCCGCTTCTTGTCCTGCTGTCCAGGGGTTCCGCGTTCCTGCCCCTGGCGCAGCCCGCCGGCCCGTCCGGCCTGGCGCCCGGGGTTGAGTGTTTTGCCCTCGCCTTACCGTATTCGGCCGTAGCAAGTCTCAATAGTCACAGATAACACCTTGTGTACCCACTTGCTAGATACCAGTATGCGGGGTCCGTCTCGGAGCCCCGGGGGATTGTGACCGCTCACAACATGCCAGGTCAAGACCGCTGGGCAGGCGCGGGACCGGCCGGCCCCGCGCCGTGGCCTGGGGAGGCGGCCCACGGCGGGCCCGGGGCGGCCGAGCCCCGCGCGACCAGGCGGCAGGGCACGGTGTGCACTCCGTGCGTGGGCTGCCCGCTGATGGCCAGCAGCAGGTGTTCCGCGGCCACCCCGCCGGCATCCTCCAGGCACATGTCCACGCTGGTCACAGGGGGATCCGCGCCGAGGACCACCGGGCTCCGGTTGCCGAACCCGACCAGGGCGATGTACGGCACCCGGCACCCGGCACCCGGCACCCGGCACCCGGCACCCGGTCAGGCGCCGGGTGCCGGAGACGCCGCGGGCGATCTGGGGCCGGAGCGTTTCCTGGCCATCCGGAAGCGCGCACGGGGTTTCTGCGACGCGATGGCCGCGTCCGGCCTGCCATTCACCGCCAACGACGTCCTGTACGGGGAGGCGGGTGAGGCCTGGGGACGGGAGGGCTTCCGCCCCGGTGGCTTCCGCCGGGCGGCCCTCCGTCCCGTTCGCCGCGACCCCGCCGGCGTGACCGTCGCCGGATGCCGCGTGAACCCCCGGCCCCAGCAAACCCATCTGACCCATGAGACCCACCAACCGCACGGGCCCAGCCACCGTGCGGACCCCAGCCACCGCACGGACCCCAGAAACCACACGGGCCCCAGCCACCGCACAGACCCGTCGTGATCATGGGCTTGCTGGGGCTGGAGGCCCAGCAAGCCCATGATCACGAAGTGCTCAAGGCGATTGGGAACTGCCCGGGCCGGGGCCGGGGGCCTACCGGGCTGAAGTCAGAAGGTGAAGCCGCCGGGGCGGCCGTTGCGGTCGGCGATCAGCCCGGCCAGGGTGGAGATGGCTATCTCCGCCGGGGTCCGGGAGCCGATGTTCAGCCCGATCGGCCGGTGGACCCGGGCAATGTCGGCCCCGGCCACACCCAGCCCGGCCAGCGCCTCGACGTGCGGCCCCTGATGCCGCGGGTTCCCCATGATCCCGACCCAGCGGGCCGGGCTGGCCAGCGCGTCGCGCAGCACGACCCCCAGCTCAGGCCGGTGATGGTCGGTCACCACGAGATCGGCGCTGGCGTCCAGGTACTTCGTGGCGTCGCCGGTCACCTCGTAGCCGGTGGTCCGGGCGCTCGCAGCCAGATCAGGATCGGGTTCCAGCAGCACCACGCGGTACCCGGCGTCGCCGGCGAAATGGAGCAGGAACTCGGCCACGGGGGACGCGAACGCCGCGATCAGTGTCTTCCCGGTGGCTGGCACTGTGCCGTGGCCGTGCGCGACCTCGCAGGCCTCGCTGTCTTCCGGGTGATCCTGCTCGTGTCCCATGCTCCCGAGCTTGCCACGGCAGGGCAGGCTTTGGCGACGTCGCACGGGGCAGGTACCCAGTCAGCCGCCGGTCATGATCACGAAGGGACTTTCTCCATGCAGCTCAGCGCGCGTAACCAGATCAGGGCGACGGTCACCGGTGTCACGGCTGGCGAGGCCACCGCCAACGTGGTGCTGGACGCGAACGGCGTCCGGCTGGTCGCCTCCATCACCGTCGAGGCGGCCCGCGAGCTGGGCCTGTCGGAGGGCCGTGAGGTGATAGCGGTCATCAAGGCATCCGACGTCATCGTCGCGGTGCCGGACTGACCTCGGGCACCTGCCCGGCCCCCGCGCGGGATTCCCGGGCGGCCCGGTGCGGGTCCCGGGTCACGGCCAGCTCGATCAGCGACACTGCCAGCGCGGCCGTGACCACCAACGCGAGCCAGGTGGCGATGTTCATCCCCACCATGTGCCGGGTGGTTGAGATACCGGCGTAGTAGGCGGGCGGGATGAACGCGAGCATGGCGCACCCGATCATGCACAGCACCATGGCGGCGCCGTTCCGGTGCCAGGGCCGGGCCCGTCCCCACGTCAGTGCGAACGCGGCCACGGCCGCCATGACAAGCCACACCGGGACAAGCCACCACAGGCCCAGGCCTGGTGGAAGCTGGTGCATCAGCCAGGTGAGGACGACCACCCGGGACTCGTAGGCGCCTTTCGGATGGCCGGCGTGACACGGGGATAGTCGCCGAGGCTGGTGATCCGGAACCGCTGGGCCAGGATCGCGGCCGACTGGCCCACGCGCAGGATAGCTGGCCGGATGGGTCAGCAGGTAATGCGTGATGTTGCCGTCGGTCAGCTTGCCCGTGTACCGCGCGTACAGCGGGCTGAGCCGGACCGACGTCGTGTCCCAGTAGTAGTGGCCGGCGTACCTGGCCCAGCTGACCGGCAGGCCCAGCGCCCGGAGCTGGGCGGGTGCCGTGGCGCGCCGGGTCACGATGTCCGTGAAGATCATGTCCACGGCCTGGATGTGGTGCAGCCGCTGGCCGTAGGAACTGGCGAAGTCCCACAGCGTGTAGGCACCCGCCAGCACGGCGAGGGCGGCGGCGACCACGGCCGCCGCCGCGGACTGCCGGTTCCGGAACCGCGCCAGCCTGCGCCAGGGTCCACGGTCGGCGCTGGCCAGGACCAGGGTGATGCAGACCGGCACGGCGAGCACCAGGTACTGCTCCTTGGACAGCAGGGCCAGGAAACCGCCGGATCCAGCCAGGATCAGCCCGAAGACGGTCGGCCGCCAGCCCCGTCCCAGATACACGACGCCGGCTGCCACCAGCATCAGCCCGACCAGGGTGGCAGGCTCACTGAAAGGCCCGGCGAACACGTCGAAGAAGGCCGCATCCGCAATGATCAGCCAGCAGGCGGCGGCCACCAGCACCTGAGCCCACGGCCTGATCCGCAGCCCAACCGCCAGGCTCGCGATCGCCAGCGAGGCCAGGGCGCACATCAGCACGGCCACCGCGATCAGGTTGACCGCGCCAGCCAGGCCCAGAACTGGCGTCAGCACCCGGGCTATCTCGATCGGGACGAGCTCGGAGGATGGGTAAGGAAGCCGTCCGGCGCAGCTCTGCCTGGGCACGTACTCGAAGTAGGAGAACCGGAAGAACCTCGGATGGTGGCCAGTGACCGGCCCCAGGCCGAGACCGCACATCAGGCGCGGACCGTCCCGGTTGTCGGCCTGGCCCACCGGCGTGGGCACCAGGAAGCGGATCAGGAGCAGGCCCAGCGATGCAGCGAAGATCACGAGCCCGCGGCCTGCTGTGCCGTGCAGGTACCGCGCCGCGCCCTGGCTCAGCCTGCTAACCGGACCGCCCCTGGTTATCTCGTGACCAGCCACTTCATCGCCTGGCACTAGGTCAACCTCTCGGTGTTCCGGATATCGTGATCAAAGCCCTGCCGCCGTCCTTGGTCACGCAGATTCACGCTTGCTTTACCGAGGCTTTTCGTTCCGGATTGGCGGGCTTGAACTTGCGTGGCGCCCCTGCCCCGCTGTTCAGGGACGGAGACGGGAATAACCGGGCGGCCGGGCCAATCCGAAGCGTGTTATGTTCCTGCAGACTACTCCGGGCGCCCCGGGATCTCTATATCTCGCCGGCGCCCCGGGAGTTCCTCTCCTAGCTGGGGACTTCCGGCTGAAGCTCCGGCTGGGCGCCATCGCTGATCAAATGGCTTGCGGGCGATACCCGAAGGAATGCACACCGGCGATCATTGAATTGGCGCGACATCTCCAGGCTCGCGGAACGGCGGGACGGAATGTCTCTTCCAGGACCTTGAGAATGTGCCAGTCCGGGCCCGCTGGCGCTCTGGCGTGGACCAATACAACGCGTAGGGGTGCCGGGAGCTGGCCAGCACGTTCTGGCTAATTCCCGGTCTGCAGCCTTTCTGCCTGCGCGTAGCGGACGGCCTGGAGGCCAGGGCCCCGGCAAAGTCCTAAGCACTTCATGATCGTTTGAAGTGGCGGCTGGGGTGCCGTGCGTGGTAGCGCAGTGCAGTGGCGATGCTGGGGGCATGTCCCAGCCCCAGGATTGTGATCACGAGGTTGCGGAGGCTGGCCATGATGCGGGGGCCGGTGGCGGTGCGGGTTTGGGAGCGGTCTTCGTCGAAGGTCATGTCGCGGACCCAGTGGAGTTCGTTCTCGATCTTCCAGTGGCGCCCGAGGCGGCGTCTGATCTGGATGGCCTGGGCGGCATGGGGAACAGCAGCCCGCTGGCCACGGAGGTGACCTTGATGGTGCGGTGTTCGTCCCGGCCGTGCTGACGGCCGCCAGACTCATGGGCCATGGGAACCTGCTGCCAGGGCTGGTTCTTGAGCTGGGTGAACAAGCTGGGCTGGTTGCCCTTCACGGTGATCAGATAGTGGGCACCCCGGCCGTGGAGGTACCGGGCGTGGTCACGCTGAGCGTGCAGAGCGTCCGCTGTGACCACCGCACCGCTGATGTCTATGCGGTCCAGCAGCGTGGTGAACAACGGGATCTCGTTGGTCTTGGTGCCCACTTCTACCTGGCCCAGCACCCCGCCATGGGTATGGTCGAGCGCAGCGAGCAGGTGCGGGACGTCCTGGCCAGCGTGGGGGGCGCCGCGTAAGGTCTTGCCGTCCACCGCGATCAAGCGCCGTTTGCCCGGCTGTGGTGTCGTCCGCTGCGCGGCCCACCGCCCGGCCAGCACATCGAAGGCGTCAGCGTCCAGCCGCTGCAGCACCCGGCGGATCGTGGATTCCGACGGAACCCGCCCTGCCACGCCCAGCGCGCCTCACCGGCGTGTCGCACATCCCCCGATTGCCACGGGAAACGGCTTGATGGCACCCCGATACTTGAGGGGTATGGACGGACATGGCTTGGAGCCTGCGGCCGCCGCGCCCTCGGCTCGGTCGAGTGAGCTGCTGGGTTTCCCTCCCGATGCCCGGGTGCTCATCGTCAGCCTCGACGACTTCGGGATGTACCACGCGGTCAACGCCGCGGTCATCCGCTCGATCGAGGAAGGAATCGCCAGCTCATGCAGCCTGATGGTGCCATGTCCGTGGGCGCTGCACGCCATGCACCTGCTCCGCCAGCGGCCGGAGATCCCGTTCGGGATCCATCTCACGCTGTTCTGCGACACGACCCACTACCGGTGGGGACCGCTGACCGCGAGGCAGAAGGTGTCCTCGCTGCTCAGCGAGACGGGCGAGCTGCTCACGCCCGCCCAGGTTCCCCAGCTGCTCGCCCAGGCCCGTCTCGACGAGGTGGAGCTCGAGTTCCGGGCGCAGGTCAACGCCGTGGTTAGTACCGGGCTGACGCCGACCCATCTGGACTGGCACTGCCTGGCCGATGGCGGACGCGACGACATCCTCGACCTGACCCTGGCACTAGCCAGGGAGTATGGCCTGGCGGTGCGGATCTGGCTCGAGCCCGGACGCCGGAAGTTGCGGCAGCGCGGCCTGCCGGTTACCGATCACGAATTCCTGGACAGCTTCAGTCTCGGCATCGACGGCAAGGCGGCCCGGTACGCCAGGCTGCTGCGCGACCTGCCGGCTGGCCTCAGCGAGTGGGCAGTGCACCCCGGCCTGGGCAACGAGGAGTCGCAGGCCATAGATCCTGGCTGGCGCGTGCGCCAGACCGACTATGAGTTCCTGACGTCGCGGGAGGCCCGCGAGCTCCTTCATCAGGAGGGAATCGTGGTGATCGACTACAGCACCATCCAGCAGGTCTGGTCCCCGGCCAGCGCACCCCGGTAGGCCGGCAGCGAGTCATTACAGCCGACCGGGCGCCACGACACACCCCGCCAGCAGTTACGAACTCGTGAACTGCAGCCACGGGACTTTGCCGGGACCCTGGCCTGGAGGCGGACCCGATGGTGGCCGGGGTAGGTGCTCTCCCGGCTGGCCTCCCGCCGCTGCCAGGCTTTGCAGCCACGGCCGTGGCCGGGCGAAGCACGAGCGCAGCCGTCCCGGCTTACCCGCCTGGGCGGCTACATCCAAGGGCCGCCCGGTACACGGGCGGACGTGGTGACGGGTCAGGCCGGGGTGCCGGTGTCCTGCATGGGGGCCGCGGGCTCGGCGGGGCCCTGCTGCGCCGCCGCCGGATCCATCCACATGACCTGCCAGCCGTGGCCGTCGAGGTCGGAGAAGCTGCGTGAGTACAGGAAGCCGTGGTCCTCGGGGCCGTCCGCCCCGGTGCCGCCCGCGGCGAGCGCAGCCTCGGCGACCGTGCCGACCTCAGCGCGGGCTGGCACGCTGAAGCAGTACAGCGCCAGCGCATGCGTGGCCGGATCGGCCATCGGCAGCTTCGCGACCTGCGCGAACGTGTCGTGGCTGAGCAGCATGACGGAGGCTTGCCCGCCGGCCAGCATGCAGGCGGCGGTCTCGCCGGTGAACACCGGGCTGAAGCTGAACCCGAGCCGCGCGAAGAACGCCTTGCTGCGCTCGACGTCCGCCACGGGGATATTCACCAGCAGCATGCGGCCAGCGTGCGCGGGAGCGGTCATGGCAGGTCTGCAGTCCGGGGTCCGGTGGTGTACGCCGGGGTAGACCGGCCCAGCCCGCAGAACTCACCGGTGGTCCCGGGACCAGCCGCGGCTGCTGCCGTACTAGGGGGGCGGGGTGAGGAGGGCTGATACGGCGGCGCGGAGTGGGGCCATGCGGGCGGCGGCGCGGCGGCGGGCGGCGGCGAGCGGGCCGGCCCGGCCGGCTCGGTGATCTCCAGGTAGGCCTTGAGCTTGGGCTCGGTGCCGCTCGGCCGCAAGACGACGCGGGCGCCGTCCAGCCGCAGGACCAGCGCGTCCGTGGGCGGGAGCGCCCCGCCGCCCGCCAGGTCGGTGATCCCGCGGATCGGCGACCCGGCCAGAGCAGCGGGCGGGTCGGCCCGCAGCGCGGCCATGATGTCGCCGGGAGCGCGGGTGGCCAGCGTGAGCTGGGTGGTCAGGTGAACCCCGTGGGTGGTCTCCAGCGCATCCCAGCGGTCCAGCACCGACTGCCCGGCCGCCCGGGCCTGGGCGGCCAGGCCCAGCATGGCCAGGGCAGCGCTGATCCCGTCCTTATCCCGCACCGCGTCGCCGACCGCGTAACCGAGCGCCTCCTCGTATCCGAATACGAACCGCGCCCGCGGCCGATCGTCGGCGGCCCGGACGATCCACTTGAACCCGGTCAGCGTCTCGGCGTACTGCGCTCCCGACGCGGCGGCGATCCGGGACAGCAGTGACGACGACACCACCGTCGAGGCGACCAGGCGCTGCCGTGGATCGGCCTGCCCTGCGGGTGGCGCGGCCCCGAGCACGAACGCGCCGAGGAGCGAGCCGACCTGGTCCCCGGTGAGCGCCCGCCAGCCGCCGGCGGCCGCGGGATCGGGGACCGCCACCGCGAGGCGGTCCCCGTCCGGGTCGCTGGCCAGCAGGAGGTCGCAGTCCTGCTCCCGGGCGTCGGCCAGCGCGAGATCGAGCGCGCCGGGTTCCTCGGGGTTGGGGAACGGCACGGTCGGGAAGTCCGGGTCCGGGTCGGCCTGGGCGGCCACGACATGCGGGGCGGGGTACCCGGCCCGCTCGATGGCCCGCAGCATCAGCGGGCCGGCGACCCCGTGCAGGGGCGTGTACACCACGCGCAGGCGAGCCCCGGCCCCCGGCGGCGGGCCAGCCGGGGAGGCGGCCAGGATCGTGTCCAGGTAGGCCCCGGCGATCTCGTCCCCGTGCCGGATGATCAGCGGGCTGCCCGGCGGCCCCAGCGGGATCTGCGACAGCGCACCCAGGCCACGGATGGCGGCCTCGATCTCGGTATCAACGGGCGGCACGATCTGCGCGCCGTCGCCCAGGTAGAGCTTGTAGCCGTTGTCGGCGGGCGGGTTGTGGCTGGCAGTGATCATCACGCCGGCCCCGGCGGACAGGTGCCGGACCGCGAACGCGAGCAGCGGCGTGGGGCTGCGGCGCGGCAGCAGGTGGACGCGGACGCCCGCGCCGGCCAGCACGGCCGCGGCGTCGGCCGCGAACTCCGCCGAGTGATGCCGGGCGTCCCAGCCCAGCACCACCCCGGCCCGGGCCGCATCCGGGCGGTGCTCGCGCAGCCAGCGGGCCAGGCCCGCGGTCGCGGCCCGGACCACGGCGCGGTTCATCCGGTTCGGGCCGGCGCCCATCGCACCGCGCAGGCCCGCCGTGCCGAACTGCAGCCGGCCCGCGAACCGGTCGGCCAGCCCGGCCGCGGCCGCCTGCCCGGCCGCGTCGTCGCGTGCGGCCGCGCCGAGCAGATCCTGCAGCTCGCCGCGGTCTGCGGCGCTGGGATCGTCGGCGATCCAGGCCCGGACCCGCTGATCAAGCTCTCCGGGGGCGGGGCCGCCGGGCGCGGGGCCGCCGGGCGCGGGGGCGCCGGGAGCGGGGCCGCCGGGAGCGGGGCCGCCGGGAGCGGGGGCGCCGGGAGCGGGGGCGCCGGGAGCGGCGTCACCCGGGGTCCCGCCGGCCACCGGGCCGTCCGTGCTCATGTTGTCCGGGGCAGCACCTGCGCCAGCAGGGCACCCATCCGGCCCGCGGCGGCCTGGCCCGCCGCGACCACGTCGGCGTGATCCAGGCCGTGCGCAGCCAGGCCCGCCGCCGGGTTAGTGACCAGCGAGATGGCCAGCACCTCCGCGCCAAGCTGGCGGGCGGCGATCGCCTCCAGCGCGGTGGACATGCCGACCAGGTCCGCGCCGAGGATGGACAGCATCCGGATCTCCGCCGGGGTCTCGTAGTGCGGGCCCGGCATGGCCGCGTACACCCCCTCGGCCAGGCCGGGATCGGTCTCCCGGGCCAGCGCCCGCAGCCGGACCGAGTACAGGTCGGTGAGGTCGGTGAACCGGGACGGGTACCCGCCGGGCGGCCGGTCCGCCCCGGCGAGCGGGGACCGGCCGGTGAGGTTGAGATGATCCCGGATCAGCACCGGCTGGCCAACCCGGTACTCCGCGGCGATCCCGCCGGCCGCGTTGGTCAGGGCCACGACCCGGCAGCCGGCCGCCACCGCGGTCCGCACGCCGTGCACGACCACGCTGGGCGGATGGCCTTCGTACAGGTGCACCCGGCCGACCAGCACCAGCAGCCGCAGGCCCGGCGTCACCAGGGACAGGGCCACGCCGGCGTGGCCGGGTACGGTCGGGGGCGGGAAACCGCCCAGGTCGGCGACCGGCACCTCGGTCACGGTGGCGTCCAGGCCGCGGGCCAGCGCGTCGGCGGCCGGGGACCAGCCGGACCCGAGGACCACGGCCACGTCGTGTCCCGCCTGCCCGGTCAGCTCGGAGAGCCGCTCCGCGCTGGCCAGCGCGGCCGCGAACGGATCTGTCATGCTCTGTCCCCCGCCCGCCTCGAGATCCCCTGCCCGGTCATGCCTTCACGTACGGTTGCCCGTCGGCCTTGGGCGGGCGGACCTTGCCGACCAGGCCCGCCACCGCGACGATCGTGACAATGTACGGGGCCATCAGCAGGATGTTCGACGGGATGGGCACGTTGAGCGTGGCCAGGATGGACTGCAGCGAGGTGGAGAAGCCGAACAGCAGCGCCGCCGCGGTCGCGCCCAGCGGCGTCCACCGGCCGAAGATCATCGCGGCCAGCGCGATATAGCCCTCACCGGAAGACATGTCCTTGCCGAACGAGCCCACCTGCCCGATGGTCAGGAACGCCCCGCCGATCCCGGCGATCAGCCCGCCCATGAGCACATTGCGGTACCGGGTGGCCAGCACCTTGATGCCCACGGTGTCGGCCGCGGTCGGATGCTCGCCCACCGCCCGGACCCGCAGCCCCCACCGGGTGCGGAACAAGCCCACCTGGACCAGGGCGATCATCGCGTAGGTGATGTACAAGAAGATCGTCGAGTCGAAGAACACCGGGCCGATGATCGGGATATCACCCAGCAGCGGGATCTTCACGCTGTTGAACGTGACCGGCGAGTTCAGCCGGTTCTGGTACGGGACCAGGGCCCGGTCGTACAGGTAGCCGGTCAGCCCGGAGGCGAACACATTGAGCACCACGCCGAGGACGATCTGGTCGACCAGGAATTTGATGGCGAACACGGCTAGCACCCCGCCGAGCAGGCCGCCGGCCAGCGACCCGGCGATCAGCCCCAGCCACAGTGAGCTGAACGCACTGGTGATCACGGCCGCGGCGAACGCGCCGACGAGCAGCTGCCCCTCGATGGCGATGTTGATCACCCCGGACCGCTCGCACATGCAGCCGGCCAGGGCGCCGAGGATGAGCGGGATCGAGTAGACCAGCGTGCCCTGCAGCAGGTTGATGACGTTCAGCCCGGTGGAGTTCCCCGCGTCAGCCCAGCAGAGCAGGGACACGATGAAGCACAGGACCGCGCCGGCGATGCAGGCCCGGCGCCCGGCCCGGGACAACGGCACCGTCGCCCGCAGCACCCCGATCGCGATCGAGACCGCGCCGAGCGCGTAGCACACCGCGGCCGCGGGCAGCACCAGGTTGGGCACGCCTACCTTCGCCCCGTACTGGGCGAACACGAACGTCGCGTCGCCGTGGCTGAACAGGCCGAACAGCAGGATGTCGGCCAGGCCGAAGACCACGAAGGTGGCGGAGGCGATCAGCGTCCGGTTGACCGCCACCGTGGAGCGGACCGTCGTAGTCAGCGTGGTCATGCGTTCCACCCCTTGGCGACGTTCTCGCTCAGTCCGGCCGCCCGGGCCCGGCGCAGCCGGAACATGGCCCGGATCAGCGGCGGCGCCGCGACGAACAGGACGATGAGGGACTGGATGACGGTGACGATGTCGACCGGGATCTGGGTGGCCGCCTGCATCTGCACGCCGCCGGCGTGCAGCGCGCCGAACAGCAGGGCGGACAGCACGATGCCGAGCGGCCGGGCCCGGCCGAGCAGGGCCACGGTGATGCCGTCGAACCCGTAAGTGCCGTAGCTCTGGAAATTCAGCTGGTAGTCGGTGCCCTGGATGACCGTGGAGGCGGCCAGCCCGGCCAGCCCGCCCGCCAGCAGCATGACCAGCACCCAGCTGCGCTCCACGCTCATCCCCGCGGTCCGGGCCGCGCTCGGGTTGGCCCCGACCGTGCGGAACTCAAAGCCCGTGGTGCTGCGCTCCAGCAGCCACCACACCCCGGCCGCGGCGGCCAGCGCGAGCAGGAATCCGGCATTGACCCGCAAGCTCGGGCCGGCGATGTGCCACAGCCGCGAGTCGATCGCGATCACCGGGCTGATCAGGTTGGTGCTGTGCGGCTGCTGCAGCGAGCGGGTGCCCAGGATGTAGGCCAGGAAGTAGTACATGACGTAGTTGAGCATGATCGTCACGACAACCTCATGCGCGCCGGTGCGGGCCTTCAGCTCACCGACGATCCACCCGATCACGGCCCCGCCGGCGAACGCGCCGAGGATACAGACGATCACGTGGATGACCGGCGGCAGGCTCACGCCGAAGCCGAGCCAGGTGGCCACGATCGCGCCGCCGATCCACTGGCCGGCCGCCCCGATGTTGAACAGGCCGGCCCGGAAGGCCAGGCCGACCGACAGGCCGGTGAGGATCAGCGGGGTGGCGTTGACCGCGGTCTCGGACAGCGGGTTGAACACCGCGCTGATGTAGCCGTCGTGCAGGGCGGTGGCCAGCGACGCCTGATGGAAGACGGCCGCGACCGTGTGCGGGTTGATGATCGCGCCCTCGAACATGGCCACGTAAGCGCCCGCGGCGGCGTCCCAGGCCTGGGCGATGGCATTGCCGGGGGCCGAGAAGAAGGATCCCCACGCCTTCAGCACCTGCGGGTCGGTGAAGGCGATCAGCAGGCCGCCCAGGACCAGCGCCACCGCGATGGCCAGGATCGTGACCACCGCCGAGTTGCCCTCGAGGATGGCGTCGATCACGGTTCGGCCGAACTGCCCCCGGCCGCGCGGGGCCGGACTGGCCTGGCCGGCGGCGGGCCCTGCGGCCGCCGGTGTCGGGGGCGGGGCTGGCTCGCTCACCCGGGCTCACCTCCGCTGTCCGCCGGGCCGCTGTCCGCCGGGCCGCTGTCCGCCGGGCCGCGTGCCTCCGCCGGGCGGCCGTCCCCCGCACCGGCAGGCGCCGCATCGGGGCGGGTTGTATCAGGGGGCGCTGCATCGGGCGGCCCGGCACCCGGCTCAGCATCCAGGACGCCGATGCCCAGCAGTCCCGAGCCCATGAGGCCGGTCTCGGCGCCGGCCGGGCCCGGGCCGCCGCCGCGGCGGGACACTGCCGCGTCGGCGTCGGACGAGCCGGCCATCAGCATGCCGAGTTCCTCCGCCGGGACGTCCGGGTCCCGGAACCCGGTGATCTTCCCCTCGTACATGACCGCGATCCGGTCGGACAGGGCGTAGATCTCGTCCAGCTCCGAGGAGATGATCAGCACGGCCACACCCTGGTCCCGCTCTTCCACGATGCGCCGGTGCACGAACTCGATGGAACCCACGTCCAGGCCGCGGGTCGGCTGGCTGGCCACCAGCAGCCGCGCGTCCCGGCCGATCTCCCGGGCCAGGATGACCTTCTGCTGGTTGCCGCCGGACAGCGTGCCCGCCGGGGTCGCGGTCGAGGTGGTGCGGATGTCGAAGTCGGCCACCCGCTCGGCCGCGGTCTTGCGGATCGTGTCGAGGTTCAGCGCGATCCCCGACGAGTAGGCCGGCTCGTTGTAGACATCCAGGACGAGGTTGTCGGCCACCGAGAACCCGGCCACCAGCCCATCTTCCTGGCGGTCCTCGGGGATGTAGCCGATCCCCGCGCGCAGCCGCTGCCGCGGGGTGGCGCGGGTGAGGTCCCGGCCCTCCAGCCGCACCGAACCCCCGGTCGCCGGCCGCAGGCCGAGCAGGGCCTCACACAACTCGGTCTGCCCGTTGCCCTGCACCCCGGCCACGCCGAGGATCTCACCCGCCCGGACCTGGAACGACACCGCGTCCAGGGCGGGCCTGCCTTCCCCGCCCGGCACCGTGAGACCCTGCACGTCGAGGCAGACCCCGCCCGGGCGGGCCGGCGGCTTGGTCACCCGGAGCTGCACCGACCGGCCCACCATCAGCGAGGCCAGCTCGGCGTCGCTCGCGGTCGGCGGACGCTGGCCAACCACCTGGCCGCGGCGGATGACCGTGATGGTGTCGGCGATCTCCTGGACCTCTTTGAGCTTGTGCGAGATGAACACGAGGGACCGGCCGCCGGCCCGCAGGTCGCGCATGATCCGGAACAGTTCCTCGGTCTCGCCGGGGGTCAGCACCGAGGTGGGCTCGTCCAGGATGAGCACATTGGCCTCGCGCAGCAGGGCCTTGACGATCTCCACCCGCTGCTGGACGCCCACCGGGAGGTCTTCGACCAGCGCGTCCGGGTTGACCTGCAGCCCGTACCGTTCGGACAGCTCGCGCACGTCCCGGCGGGTCCGCCGCCGGTCGAGCAGGCCGAGCACCCGGGTGCGCTCCATGCCCAGGGTGACGTTCTCGGCCACGGTGAACACCGGGACCAGCATGAAGTGCTGGTGCACCATGCCGATGCCGGCCCGGATCGCGTGGCTCGGCGAGCCGAGGTGCTGCGGCTGGCCGTCGATCAGGATCTCGCCCTCGTCCGGCTGGGTCAGCCCGAACAGGACGTTCATCAGGGTGGTCTTGCCCGCGCCGTTCTCGCCGAGCAGCGCGTGGATCTGGCCCGGTTCCACGGTCAGGTCGATGTGGTCGTTGGCCACGAGGCTGCCGAAGCGCTTCGTGATCCCCTTCAGCTCCAGCTTCACCCACTGCCTCCCGGAGCGTTATTCAATACCGGCCAGCTCGCGCAGGCCAGCGGCCTGCGCGAGCGGTCGGTGCGGGTGGATTGAATGACGCGACTCCTCAGGTAACACAGCGCCGCCGTGACCCGGGCGGGGACCCCGCCCGGGTCACGCGCAGCCAGACCAATCCGGCTGGGTTACACCGGGCTCTTGGTGGGCGTCTTGATGCTGCCGTTCTCGATGCCCGCCTTGACCTTGGCCAGTTCCGACTGCAAAGAGGCCGGGACCTTGCTGGCGAAGTCATGGAACGGGGCCAGCGTCACCCCGCCGTTGGACAGCGTGCCGATGTAGTTGCCGCCCTTGAACGTGCCGTGCGCGGCGTTCAGCACCGCGGTCTTCACCGCCGTCTGGATGCCCTTCTCCACGCTGGTGATGAAGTACTTGCAGTACTGCGCGGCGCTCACGCAGCCATCGGTGTCCACCCACATCATGTTGACGTTGTGGCCCTGCTGGTCCGCGGTCTGCACCGCCTTGGCCGCGCCGAGGCCGACGTTCCCGGCCACCGGGAAGATGATGTCGGCGCCTTCCTGGATGAACGTGTTGGTCAGGGTCAGGCCCTTGGTCTGGTTGGTGAAGTCCCCGGTGAAGTTCCCGTTCTGCGTCTTCTCGCTCCAGCCGAGCACCTTGACGTTGGTGTGGTGCTGGGCGTTGTAGTACTGCACGCCGTCCCAGAACCCGTCCATGTAGATGGTGACCGTGGGCAGCTTCTCACCGCCGAACGTCGCGACCTTCCCGGTCTTGGTCATCCCCGCGGCCAGGTAGCCGCCCAGGAAGCCGTCCTGGACCGTGTCGAACAGCAGCGCGTCCACGTTCTTCAGCGGTGGCGTGTAGTTGTAGTTGACGATCGCCATCTTCTGGCTGGCGTGCGCCTTGGCCGCGGACTGGGTCGCGCTCCCCATCAGGAAGCCGACGGTCACGATGATTCCGCACTTCTGCCCGATGAACGCGTTGATGTTCGGCACGTAGTCACTCTGCGAGCTGGACTGCAGGTACTTCACCGAGACGCCGCTCGGGTCGGCCGACTGCGCCTCCTGCATGCCCTGCCACGACGACGCGTTGAACGAGCGGTCGTCGATGCCGCCGGTGTCGGTGACCATGCAGCCCTTGAAGCTGGCCGTGGACGCGCTGGCGGACGCGCTGCCCGATGAGCCAGACGGGCCGTTGGTGCTGCTGCCACACGCCGCAGCCAGCAGCGCCACCGCGCCGAGGGCTGCGACGGCCGGGACCGTACGTCTCACGAATACCTCCTGATCCGGGGCGGCTGACACCGCCTGCTCATCCGGTGCGGCCTTGGCCGCCGCTCCGGCGGGTGGTGATCCCACCCGCAGGGCCGCCGGTGGCCCCCTATTTCCGCCCGGTCCGCGGGGTACTGGAAGATCCCCAAATGCCCCGCTCTGGGATGCCCGCAGGTTAGACCTGGGGAAGCTGGCCAGGGAAGCGCTGAGTGGCGCAAGCAGCCGTCCCGTTGCCAAATCGAAATCCGCCCCCGCCCTGCCGTGACCGGGGCAACCCGCGACGGCCCCGCCGGTAGATTGGGAGGATGGATGAGAACCGGGCCCGGCGGGTCGCCGACGCGCTGCGTGACCGTGGTGTCGACGCGCACCTGGAAAACGCGGGGATCGATGTCTACGGCGTGCGCGTCGTGCTCGACGATGGCCGCGAGGCGATCTGGGGCAACGAGGGCACCGCGTCCCTGGAGGCCGAGGTACTGCTCGACGGGGACCTCGTCGGGTTCGTCCCGGAGATCCCCGGCTCGGGGGACTTCGGCGATGACCAGGTCGTCGACGCCATCGCCCGGGCTGACTACGACCAGCCCGTCGGGCGGGAACGCCCCTCGGCCCCGGCCGACGGCAAGCCGCTGGCCCATGAGGGCGGGCTGTTCCGCCGCTTCCGCGACGGCTTCCGCTACGACTCCGAGTCCTGAGCCAGCACGCATGACCGGGGTCCTTCGGCCCCGTCCGCGGGGCATAACGCACCCCGATCACGATGAACCCGACCCGGAGGCTGGCGTGATGATCGACTGGGCGGCATTGCGGGCCGCGGCCACCGGCGTGGCGGGACGGGCCTACGCACCGTACTCGCGGCTGCGGGTGGGGGCCGCGGGCCTGGCCGAGGACGGGCGGGTGATCACCGGCTGCAATGTCGAGAACGCCTCGTTCGGGCTCACCCTGTGTGCCGAGTGCGGGCTGGTCAGCGCGCTGCACGCGACCGGGGGCGGCCGGCTCACCGCGGTCAGCGTGGTGGCCGGGGACGGTGAGCCGCTGGTGCCGTGCGGACGCTGCCGCCAGCTTCTGCTGGAGGCGGGCGGCCCGGGGCTGCTGCTGGACACCGAGGCCGGCCCGCGGGAACTGGGGGAGCTGCTGCCGGGCGCGTTCACCGGCACTGACCTCAGCGCCCGCCGTGACTGAGCAACCGGTGACCGAGCAACCGGTGACCGAGCCCGCCGCGGCGGGGCCGGGCGCGGCCGGCGGCACCCCCGCCGGCGGCGCCCCCGCGGCCGGCGGCGCCCCCGCGGCCGGCGGCGCCCCCGCGCCCGGCGCCGCCCCCGCGCCCGGCGCCGCCCCCGCGCCCGGACTGGACGCGGTCGACCTGATCCGCGCCAAGCGGGACGGGCAGCGGCTGGACGGCGCCCAGATCCGCTGGCTGTTCGACCGCTACCTGACCACCGGCGCCGGTGCTATCCCCGACGAGCAGATGTCCGCGCTGCTCATGGCCATCTACTTCCGGGGCCTGGACCCCGCCGAGCTGCGCACCTGGACCGCGGCCATGATCGAGTCGGGAGAGCGGCTGGACCTGTCCGGGGTCGGCCGCCCCACGGTGGACAAGCACTCCACCGGCGGCGTCGGCGACAAGGTGTCGCTGATCCTCGCCCCGCTCGTGGCCAGCTGCGGGGCCGCGGTCCCGCAACTGTCCGGACGGGGTCTTGGCCACACCGGCGGCACCCTGGACAAGCTGGAAGCGATCAGCGGGTGGCGGTCTTCGTTGCGGAACGACGAGATACGCGCGGTGCTGCGGACGGCCGGCTGCGTGATCTGCGCGGCCGGGCCCGGCCTGGCCCCGGCCGACCGCCGCCTCTACGCGCTGCGGGACGTGACCGGCACCGTGGAGTCCATCCCGCTGATCGCGAGCTCGATCATGTCCAAGAAGATCGCGGAGGGCACGGCCGCGCTGGTGCTGGACGTGAAGGTGGGCAGCGGCGCGTTCATGCGGGAAGAGCCGCAGGCCCGCGAGCTGGCCCAGACCATGGTGACGCTCGGCGCCGAGCACGGGGTGGCCACCTCCGCGCTGCTGACCCGGATGGACACGCCGCTCGGGCGGGCCGTGGGCAACGCGGTCGAGGTGGCGGAGGCGGTCGCCACGCTGCGCGGCGAGGGACCGCCGGACCTGGTCGAGGTGACGCTGGCGCTGGCCCGGGAGATGCTCCGGCTGGCCGGGATCGACGCCGACCCGGCCGCGGCGCTGGCCAGCGGCCGCGCGCTGGACACCTACCGGGCCATGATCCGCGCCCAGGGCGGTGACCCCGGCGCCCCGCTGCCGCAGGCCCGGCACCGCCGGCTGGTGCTGCCCGCCCCGCGCGGCGGGTGGCTGAGCCGGCTCGACGCCCGGGCGGTCGGGGTGGCCGCCTGGCGGCTCGGCGCCGGGCGCGCGGTCAAGGAGGACCCGGTCAGCGCGGCGGCCGGCGTGCTGTGCCTGGCCAAGCCGGGGGAGCAGGTGGAACAGGGGCAGCCCCTGCTGGAACTCCTGGCCGACGAGGAATCCCGGTTCGGCCGGGCCGCCGAGGCCCTGGCCGGGGCGGTCACAGTCAGCGAACAGCCGCCGGACATCCCGTCGCTGGTCATCGAACATCTGTGACAATGGGCGAATGGCTCCCACATTCGAGGAGATCAGGGCCGTTCCCAAGGTGCTGCTGCACGACCACCTGGATGGCGGCCTGCGGGCCTCCACGGTGGTGGACCTGGCCCGTGAGATCGGTTACGACCGCCTGCCGTCCCAGGACGTGGGCGAGGTCGAGAAGTGGCTGCGGCGGGGGGCGCACCGCGGTCACCTGAAGTACTACCTGGATGCGTTCCAGCACACGGTCGCGGTGATGCAGACCCGCGACGCGCTGATCCGGGTCGCGGCCGAGTGCGCGGAGGACCTCGCCGCCGACGGGGTGGTCTACGCCGAGGTGCGGTTCGCCCCGGAACTGCACGTGGCCGGCGGCCTCACCCTCGAGCAGGTAGTCAGCGCGGTACTGGAAGGGTTCCGGGTCGGCAGCGCCGGGCAGGGCATCACCGTGTACGCGCTGCTCACCGCGATGCGGACCGCGGCGCGCTCGCTGGAGATCGCCGAGCTCGCCGTCCGGCACCGGGACGAGGGCGTGGTCGGCTTCGACATCGCCGGCGCCGAGGCGGGCAGCCCGCCCACCCGGCACCTTGACGCGTTCCAGTACGTGGCCCGGGAGAACTTCCACATCACGATCCACGCCGGGGAAGGGTTCGGGCTGCCGTCCATCTGGGAGGCGCTGCAATGGTGCGGGGCCGAGCGCCTCGGCCACGGTGTGCGGATCGTGGACGACATCCGGATCGGCGCGGATGGTCACGCCACGCTGGGCCGGCTGGCCAGCTACGTGCGGGACCGCCGGATCCCGCTGGAGATGTGCCCCTCGTCGAACGTGCAGACCGGCGCGGCCCCGTCCATCGAGGCCCACCCGATCGGGCTGCTGCGCCAGCTGTCCTTCCGGGTCACCGTGAACACCGATAACCGGCTGATGAGCGGGGTGACCCTGTCCTCGGAGTTTGCGTTGCTCGGGGAGGCGTTCGGGTACGGCTGGTCCGACTTCGAATGGCTCACGATCAACGCGATGAAGAGCGCGTTCGCGCACTTCGACGAGCGGCTGCAGATCATCAACACGGTGATCAAGCCGGGATTTGCCACCGCCCGGGCCGCGAGTAATGCTGTGGTCCGGCTCCGCGGGCGCCGGTGATGGCCGTGAGCGAGTCATTCAGCCCCGCGGTGGGACTGGCGGCCGACGTGGCCGCGCCCGGCGCCGGGGTGATCAGCGCGGCCGGCCCGGTCACCTCCGACGCGGCGCTGCGGCAGTTGCTGCACGGGCTGCCCGGCGTGGACCAGGTCGGCGCGGTGCAGCGGGCCGCCGCGCTGGCTACCCGGTCGGTCAAGAAGGACGCCAAACTGTGGGCGCTGGACACCGCGGTCGCGATGGTCAACCTGACCACGCTGGAGGGCGCCGACACCCCGGGCAAGGTCCGCGGGCTGTGCGCCAAGGCCCGCCAGCCCGATCCCGCCGACCGGGCGGTGCCGCCGGTCGCCGCCATCTGCGTGTACCCCGACCTGGTCGCGGTGGCCCGCGAGGCGCTGGCCGGCAGCGGCGTGAAGGTGGCGTCGGTGGCCACCGCGTTCCCGTCCGGGCGGGCCTCGGTCGCGGTCAAGCTGGCCGATGTGGCCGACGCGGTCACGGCCGGCGCCGACGAGGTCAACATGGTCATCGACCGGGGGGCGTTCCTGGCCGGCCGGTACGGGCAGGTCGCCGAGGAGATCCGGGCCGTCCGCGAGGCCTGCGGCCCGGCCCACCTCAAGGTCATCCTGGAGACCGGGGAGCTGGCCACGCTCGACAACGTGGCGCGGGCCTCCTGGCTGGCCATGCTGTCCGGGGCTGACTTCATCAAGACCTCGACGGGGAAGGTGTCACCGGCCGCGACCCCGCCGGTCGCCCTGGTCATGCTGGGCGCCGTGGCCGACTTCGCCGCGGCGACCGGCCGCCGGGTCGGCGTCAAGGTGGCCGGCGGCGTCCGCACCGCCAAGGACGCGGTCCGCTACCTCGTCCTGGTCAAGGAGACCGCGGGGGCGCAGTGGCTCACCCCGGACCTGTTCCGGATCGGCGCCTCGAGCCTGCTCAACGACCTGCTCATGCAGCGCCGTAAGCAGCTCACCGGCGTCTACCCCAGCCCGGACTACTTCTCCCTCGACTGACCCTCCGGGTGCCGGGAGGCGATCACGCGGATGACCGCGTAGAGGATCCCGGCGGCCACCGCAGCCTTGAGCCAGCCTGAGGGGCCGAGGCTGGGCCCTGCTACCACGTGCGCCTCCATCTCGACCCGGATGCTCGCCGGATCCGCGCCGGTCGTGGTCGCGACGAGGTCGGCCACGGTGGCGGGCACGTCGCCCAGGTGCGGGGCCTGGGTTACCTCGCCCAGTTCGGGCACCGTGATTTCCCATCGCGTGCCGGTTTGCTGGCACACCGCTGTATAGGTCACCGGGGTACCGGTGCTGGCCGCAGTCACTGAAGTTATCCTTCCGGCAGGGGCCATGTGCGGTTCGATCGTGCGGACCGCGCGGGCGCTTATCTCACCGTGACGCGGTACCGCTGGTTGCTCCCTGTAGGGACGCCGCTACGTTTCCTGCATACCCGGTTCGCTCCCGGGCCGCAAGCATGCCTGGTAAGGCCTTGATCAACAGCCCGTGGCCATCGACTTCACGCGGATGCTGCCCCCGCTGGGTTGCGGAACCAGGCGGTCAGCTGCCGTCGGGGAAGCCGCCGCGGTGCGACACCATCGGGTAGTGCGGGAGGGCCCCGGCCGGGTCGCTGATCATGGCCTCGGTCAGCCGCTGGTACGGCGGGTGCGCCCGCCAGCCGCCGGGGTAGGGCACCAGCCCGGCCGCGATGAGCGGCTGCTGCCCGTCCGGCCGGGCGTGCAGGGCCCGCAGCGCCCCGGCCAGCCCGTCGAGGACACCGTCCCCGAACCGGGCCCGCCATGCCTCCCCGATGCCGTCTGCCACCCGCTGGTAGGCGTCCTGGGCCTGCAGTCCGCGCGGCGTGAGGTGCACATGCCGCCCCCGGCCGCCGGCCGGGCCGGGCCCGGTGACCGCGTAGCCTTCGCGTTCCAGCAGGCCCGCGGACAGGCTGGCCGCTTCCCGGGAGATCCCGGCCCGGCCGGGCAGGTCCCGCACCGCGACCCCGCCGCTGCTGACCACCCGCAGCACGTTGGCGCTGACCGGCAGGGACAGCGCCGTTCCGCTCTCGAACTCCGCGCGGAAACTCATCAGCGCCCGGGACAGCAGGGTGGGCAGGTCCGTGCCCGGCACGCGGTGCTCCGGCGCGACAGCCGGCGGTTCCCGGCCTGGCTCGCCCGGGCGGACCCCGGAGACCGGCAGGAACGCCGGCCACGTGTCGGCCGCCGGGCCGGCAACGGCCCGCAGGGCCCCGGTCAGCTGGCCGATCACGTCCGCGCCGAACCGTTCGCGCCAGCGCTCCCCGATGACGGCGGCCAGCGGCGCGAAGACCTCCTGGGCCGCCAGCCCCCACCGGGTGGGCCGGACGATCCCGTCCCGGCGGGACGGGGCGGGCCGGGTGCCGGCGGGATCCGGGCTGACCGTGACGTATCCCCACCGCTCCAGGCCCGCGAGGTTGACCAGCGGGACCAGATCCGCCACGTCGCGCAGCGGTACCCCGCTGGCGGGCAGGAACCGGAGGAAGTTGGCCCACATGGCCAGCGACACCAGCCACGGCCCGCGGCCGGAGTGAGCCGCCGGGCCGCGGGTCGTCCGGTGCGGGAGCTGATGCTCGGATTCGTTGTCGAACTCGATCGTGAACGCGACGAGAGCCTGGGACAGCAGGGCCGGGAATCCAAGGTCCGCAACGAGGACCGTCTCCCGCTGGTCCCGCCGCCTCGGCTTGCGGGCCTGCCGGGCCGGTGCTGCCCCCGGCCGGGGAGGCGCGGGCTGGGAGGGCGCGGGCGCGGGCGCGGGCGCGGGCGCGGGGGGCGCGGGCGTACCGGCGGCCGGTTTCCCCGGCGTCTCGTGGTGCCGGCCCCGGGTCGCGCGGATCAGCAGCGCCTTCGGCCGGCTCGCGTCCTCCTGGCCCCCGCGGTCCGGCCGTGCCTGCTCAGCCCGTGCCTGCTCAGGCCGTGCCTGCTCAGCTCGTGTCATTGTTCGGGCCGTGCCTGCTCAGGCAGGGGCCGGCCGTGCGCGCGGAGCACCTCACGCGGGCCGGTGATCTCCGCCGCCCAGCCCCGGCCGCCCAGCCAGCCGGCCGGGTCGTCCGGGGCCTGGGACCGGCGCAACGTCCCCAGCCGGGTGCCGTCGAACGAGCCTGCCTCGCGGGTCGTCATGGTCAGCCCCAGCCAGCTGCCGGGGGCCGAGAGCCCGGTGATCGTGTCCAGCAGCCGGTCCACATCCGCCGGGGGGAGGTAGACCAGCAGGCCCTCGGCGACCCACGCGGTGGGCCTGGCCGGGTCCAGCCCCGCGGCCCGCAGCGCGGCCGGCCAGTCGTCGCGCAGGTCGCAGGGCACCACGATGCGCTCGCAGCCGGGCACGGCGCGCTCGGTGGCGAGTACCTGGTCCTTGGGGCCGAGCACATCCGGGGTGTCCACCTCGAAGCAGCGGGTGCCCGGCGGCCAGGGCAGCCGGAAGGCCCGGGCGTCGAAGCCCGCGCCGAGCAGCACGACCTGACGGCAGCCCTGCTGGCTCGCCTCAGCCAGCAGGTCGTCCAGGAACACGGTGCGGGCCACCACCCAGACCCGGAGGGCCGGCCCCCGGCGGCCTCCGGGGACAGCGCCAGGTTCCAGTCCGCCCGCGGCGGCGAACGCCGCGGCCAGCGGGTCGGCGAAGAGCCGGTCCGGGCGGGCGGTCTCCTGCGCCCGGACCGCCGCGACGGTCAGCCCGGTATGGCCGACACCCTCCAGCGAAGCCATCCCGGCGGCGGGGCCCTCGGCGGGCTGACGGTCCACGACGCCCACTGTAGGTCCCCGGGCCGCAGGGCGCTGGCCGGTCAGGAGGCTGGCGTGGCGCAGGGCTGTCCTAGAGTCGTGCCCGGTGCCCGGCAGTACCGAGGCCGGCAGAGGGGACACAGATGAGCGCCGACACCGACAGCTACGTCGACCTTCGCTCGGACACGGTGACCAGGCCATCGCCGGCCATGCGCCGGGCAATAGCCGGCGCCGAGGTGGGTGATGACTGGTACGGCGACGACCCGACCGTCAACCGGCTCCAGGACGCTGCGGCCGGGCTGGCCGGCAAAGAGGCCGCGCTGTACCTGCCGACCGGGACGCTGTGCAATCAGATCGCCATGCACGCGTTCGTCCGGCCCGGACGGTTCGTGGCCTGCGAGGCCGCCGCCCACGTCGGCGGGACCGAGGCGGCCTCCGCGGCCACGCTGTCCGGGATCGCGTTCCGCCGGATCCCGGCCCGCGGGCGCGGGCTGCTGTCCGCCGACCAGGTGGCCGCCGCGCTGGAACCCGATCCGTACGACGTGGACCAGGTCGATCTCGTCGCCCTGGAGAACACCCATCAGCTCGGCGGCGGGTCGGTGCTGCCCGTGGGGGACATGGCGGACATCGCCAAGGTCTGTGCCGGCCGGGGCACCCCGCTCTACCTCGACGGCGCGCGGATCTTCAATGCCTGCACGGTGAGCGGCGCCAGCGTGGCCGACTACGCCGGGCACGCGGATGCGCTGATGTTCTGCCTGTCCAAGGGCCTGGGCGCTCCGGTCGGCTCGTTGCTGGCCGGGGACCGCGAATTCATCCGGGAGGCCCGGCGGCTGAAGATTCTCCTGGGTGGTGCCTGGCGGCAGGCGGGGATGATGGCCGCGGCCGGCCTGATCGCGCTGCGGGACGGCCCCGGCCGGCTCGCCGAGGATCACGCCCATGCCCGGCGGCTGGCGGAAGGGATCGCCGGGATCGTGCCGGGCGGCATGGACCTCGCCGCCGTGGTGACCAACATCGTCTTCGTCAACGTCAGCGGCACCGGTCACGCGCCGCGCGTATGGGCGCAGCGGCTGGCCGCCCACCGGGTCAGGGTCACGCTCGTGCCCGGGCGGGTGCGGATGCTCACCCACGCCGACGTGACGGCACGGGACATCGAGACGGCGCTGACCGCCTGGCGCCGGGCCGCCGCCGACCTGATTCCCTGACCGCCTGCCCCCTTGACCGCCTGCCCCCTGACCGCCTGCCCCCTGACCGCCTGCCCCCTTGACCGCCTGACCCCTCGATCCCGCCCGTTTCCTGGAGCAACACATCATGATCGTTTTTGCGCAGCTCAGTGACACCCATCTGGACGGCGGCCAGCCGCGGGCCGACCGGCTCCGCGCGGTCATGGCCAGCCTGGCGGCCGGCCGGGCGCCGCTGGACGCGGTGCTGGTCACCGGGGACGTCGCCGATCACGGCCTGCCCGGGGAGTACGAGCAGGCGCGCTCGCTGCTGACCGGTCCGTGGCCGGTGCTGATCTGCCCGGGCAACCACGACGAGCGGGCTGCGTTCCGCCGCGTGCTGCTCGGCGGCGAGGGTGATCTGCCCATCAACCAGGTACACCGGATGCCCGGCGCGGTCTTCGCCCTGTGCGACTCGACCATCCCCGCCCATGACGACGGATACCTGGCCGACGAGACCCTGGCCTGGCTGGACGCCGAGCTCGGCGCCGACCCGGCCACCCCGGCCATCGTGGTCCTCCACCATCAGCCGGTGCTGCTGCACACCGCCGCCAGCGACGTGATCCGGCTGGCCGGCGAGGACCGGCTGGCCGCCGTGATCGGGCGGCATCCCCAGGTGGCGGCGGTGCTCTGCGGCCACGCGCACAGCGCGGCGGCGACCACGTTCGCGGGCAGGCCGCTGCTCGTGGCACCCGGCGTCGTGTCCACCAGCGCACTGCCCTGGGAGGAGCGCGGCAGCGCCGACCTGACGGCGCCCCCGGCCGTCGCCTACCACGTCCTCGGCGACGACGGCCGCCTCATCACCCACTTCCGGCCGGTCGTGGTCCGGTAACGCGGCAGGGCTGGTGACCGGTCCCCGCTAGTGGACCGGGAGGGTAATGGTCTGGGCGGCGAGGGTGCGGGCCGGACGCTTGCCGGTGAAGATCCAGGTCAGCCGCGCGAAGTAGCGGCCCCCCGCGTGGCCGGGCCACGCCGTGGGCCGCCACAGCACGGTCAGGATCGGGTAATCGATGTACTTGCCCTGCGCGCAGGTCGGCGTGCAGTTGTCCACCTTGAGCACGCCGTTCCCGTAGGCGGTGCCGCGCCAGGTCTGCCAGTGCAGCCCGCGGAGCAACTCGTTGGCGGTGCAGCCGATGTCATAGCCGCTGGGCCGGACCATTCCGTGGCCGGCGCAGTTGACCATGACGACCGGGCTGGGCGCGGCCGACGCCGGCGCGGCCGCCAGCGTGGCCGCCGTCACGGTCCCGGACACCGCCAGCACCCCCGCGGCCACGGCGGCCTTCATGCGAGTAAGCCTCATCAGGTGACTCCTTCCAGCAGGGGCTGGACCCCCTTGTCACCTGGTAAGACGCCAGTACCTGGGGATCGGCTGAAAACCATTGGTCACGGTTGCGCATCGGCGTGACTGCGCCGGGTATCGGCCCCGGTACGGGCCGGGTACCCGGGCCGCTGGCCCGGGTCAGCGCCAGACCGACACCGGGGCATCCGGCTGTGACCGCGCGTCGAGCCGGGCCGGCCGCATCGGCCGTACCGGCCGGGACGGCAGGGCCGGCGGGACCGGGGCCGCGGGCGCGGGCGGCCGGGCCGGGGCCAGCGGACCGAGCGTGGCAGGTGGGCCTGGCGGAGCCTGGTCGGCGGCAGCCGTCCCGGCCCGGTCTGCCGCCGGGTGCACGGACAGGCCAGCGGTCTCGGTCAGGAACTGCCAGCCGCCCGCATGGTCGCCATTCGGGTAAATGGCGGCCCGCACCGTGGCGATGAGCTTCGCGACCGCGAGTTCGAGATTTTCCTGGGTGATCGTCATTGACGCGGTCACCCAGCCCTGGGCGAGTGAGGAGGTGAGGTCCACGTCCTCGATCGCCGGGTCGGTCTCCTCGATCTCGGCCAGGGCGTAGGCGAGTGCGTCGAAGCGGGTGCCGTCGAGAGGACCGCCACCCTGGACCCTCATCTCGCCGTAGAACTTCATCGCTGCGTCCCTTGCTCAACGGTCTTCCGCAGGATGCTAGCCCAAACCACCTGACCGTGAGCGAAGCGCGACGAAGCCCGCCTCCGGGCGCCCGCGGGGGCGGGGCGGCCCGCCGCCGGTTCCGCGCCGGTCGCGCGCCTGGTGGGCCCGGTCAGCAGACGGACTCCAGGCTGGCCATCTCGCCGGGGGACAGGCGCAGCGCGGCGGCGGCCACGTTGGCTGCCAGATGGCGGGGGTTGCCGGTACCGGGGATGGCCAGCACGTGCGGGCCCTGCTGCAGCGTCCAGGCCAGCCGGGCCTGCGCCGGCGTGACGCCGTGGGCCGCGGCGACGGCCAGGACCGCGTCGTGGTCGGTGCCGTCCGGGCGCCCCTCCCTCGCCTTGCCGGCGATGGCGAAGAACGGCACGAACGCGACGCCCTGCTCCCCGCAGGCCCGGAGGAACTGATGGGCCTCGGGTGGCGCGCCGACGCCGTAGCGGTTCTGCACGCACACCACCGGCGCGATGGCCTGCGCCTGCGCCAGGTGCGCGGGAGTGACGCCGGAGACGCCCAGATGGCGGATGAGCCCGGCGTCACGCAGCCCCGCGAGAACCCCGAAGTGCTCGGCGATCGAATCGACCGGATAGACGCGCAGGTTCACCAGGTCGAGATGGTCCCGGCCCAGCGTGCGCAGGTTCTCCTCGACCTGGCCGCGGAGCTGGTCTGGCCGGGCCCAGGGCAGCCACTCACCCGACGGGTCACGGCCTGGCCCCACCTTGGTCGCGATGACCAGGTCCTCCGGGTAGGGCGCCAGCGCCGTGTTGATCAGCTCGTTGGCCGAGCGCAGCGGCGAGAAATAGAAGGCGGCCGTGTCGATGTGGTTGACGCCGAGCTGGACCGCGCGGCGCAGCACCCGGATGGACTGGTCCCGGTCGCCCGGGATGCCGAGCCCGAACGCGGCGCTGCCGGTCAGCCGCATCGCGCCGAGCCCCAGCCGGTTGACGGCCATGTCGCCGAGCTTCCAGGTTCCCGCGGCCGCTGCCGGCCTGGCTCCCGAAGTCACCTCCCGAGTCTGCCACGGGCCGGGTCCCGGGGAGCCGCACCCTCCCCGGGACCCGCGCCCTGCCCCCTGCCCCCGTCCCGTGCTCCCCCAGGCCCGTGCTCCGGCCCGTGCTCCCCCCGGCCCGTGGCCCCCCCGTCCCCGTGTTCCCCCCCGTCCCCGTGCTCCCCCCGTCCGCTGCTCCCCCCGGCCCCCGGCCCGGGGGGAGCAGCTGCGCCCCCGCGCATCCGGGGAAGGTCAGCCCTTGGTGAAGGAGGTCAGCTCCTGGTCGTTGACTATCGCGGTCTTGCCCGCGGCGTCGCTGGTCAGCTGGGTTTTCACCGGGCCGACGCCATTCGCCACCCAGGTCCGGATGTCCATGGTTATCCCGACCCCGGAGAACTTCTCGGACATCACCTCGTCGATGACGGTGGCCTGGTACGTGCCGGCGGGGACGGTGACCGTGTGGGTGCCCTCGCCCTTGACCACCACATGGGCCGTGATGGTGCTGGTGTGGCCGGCCATGGTCATGCTCATCACCAGCGTGTCGTGGTGCGGCTGGCCGGATGCGAGCTCCGCCGCACTGGGCCAGATGACGCTGCCCGACTTGATCTTGAATGTGTCGCCGACCGTGGTCATCGGCACGTCGATCGAGCCGTCGGGGTGAACGATGAGGGCCGACGTGGTCGTGTTGGGGGCTGCGCCGCCCAGGTCATCCTGGTCCTTCATGATGACTTTGCTTCCGCCCGCGACCGGGGTAACCGAGATCACCTGGTTCCTCACGGTGCCCTGCTCGCCGCTGAGCTTGTCCACGTACACCCACTTGTTTCCGACAGCCAGCGGGAAGAATGCCGCGGTGCCGCTCCCCGACGACACGGAACCGGCCGTCCCGGAACTGGCCGTCCCGGAACTGGCCGTCCCGGAACCGGCCGTCCCGCGAGCTGGCCGTCCCGGAACCGGCCTCAGGCCGCCGAACTCGGCGCGCCCGTGGCCGGCGGGGCGGACGAGGACGACGCGCTGGACCCTGAGGTGCTGCCACAGCCGGCCAGGACCAGCCCGGCGGCAGCCGTGGCCGCGAGCATGCCCGCCACGGGCACGCGGATGAGGAAGCCTGATCTGTTCATGTCCTGCCTCGGTCTGGGAGTTCATGTGCAAGGAAGGGCCTGCCGGCCCGGGATGGCTAGCGCAGCAGATCGTTGATGACGCCGCCGATGACACCGCCTTCCACGGCCGCCGCGCGGTTGCCCTGGTCCTGGGGGCCGAGGTAGGGCGCGAGCGACGCTGCGAACACGGCCAGCGGCATGGACTGGAGCCACACCGTGCCGGGCCCGGACAGGACCGCGAAGTGATGCGTGTCGCCCCCGAAGTAGCGATTGGCCACCCCCTGGACACGCATCATCTGGAAGGCCACGGACGCATCGAACAAGCCGACATGGCCGGGATGCACGCGCAGCGACTGGCCCGCCGCCAGCTCATAGTTGATCACCTCGCCAGACAGCTCGATCCAGGCCCGGCCCTCGCCGCCGAGGCGCTGCAGGACAAAGCCCTCGCCCGCGAAGACGCCCGCGCTGAACGACTGCTGGAAGCCGGCGCTGATCCGGATGCCCGGGGTCCCGGCCAGGAACCCGTGCCGGTGCACCATGAACTCCCGGCCCTGGGCGAGGTCAACGGGGCGGATGCTGCCGGGAAGCTTCGCGGCGAACGCGATGGCCCCCGGCGCGCCCTTCGCGGAGTAGGTGCTCATCATCAGCGACGAGCCGCCGATCTTCCTCTTCAGCGCGCCCATCAGTCCCTGCCCGCCCGCGCCCCCGCCCAGGCCGGTGGACATCTGGATGGAATCGGTCATCCAGGAGAACTCGCCCGCTTCCGCGACCACGCTCTCGCCCGGGTCGAGGGAGATCGACAGGACCGGCATCGTGGTCCCGATCAGCTGGTCCTGCATGGGGGTCCTCCCGCTGGGACGTGGGTGGCTGCCTGCGCCGGTGACGCCTTCCAGGTGTACGCCGCGGCGTGGCCCGGCCGAATCCTGGTAACCATGTAGCCGCGCGGGCGGTGCGGGCCCGCCCCCGGCGGCGGAGTTATAACAGCCCGCGGGTTATGACATCGAGGGGGCGAGCCCGTTCGCCAGGGCGTAGCGGGCCGCTTCCACCCGCCCGGCCAGGCTGAGCTTGCGGTAGATGGTGGCCAGGTGCCGCTCGACGGTGGCCGGGCTGAGGTGCAGTTCGGCAGCGATCTGCTTGTTACTCATCCCCCCGGCCAGCAGGCGCAGCACCTCGGCCTGCCGGGCGGTCAGCCCGCCGGGCAGCGGGCCTCTGGCGGCCTCGCCTGCCTCGGCCAGCACCGCACGGACCTCGGCCAGCCGCTGCCGGTTGCCCAGCTCGCTGGCCAGGGTCTCGGCGGCGCGCAGGTGCCGGGCACCTTCGCCGGCCCGGCCGAGCCGGTAACTGGCCCGGCCCAGCCCGGTCAGGGCTTCGACCGCGTCGTGAGCGTGGCCTGCCTCCTGGTAGGCCGCGACCGCCGACGCGTAGTGCACAGCCGCCTTGGCCCACTGCCGCTGGTATGCGGCGACGTTGCCCTGATTGCACTGGACCGTCCCGGCCAGCTGCGGGTTGCCGAGGTCCGCGGCCAGGGCGGCGGCCTCCTCGAGGGCCCGGGCCGCGGGCTCCCACTGGCCGGTCCGGGTCAGCAGGTCCCCGAGGTTGGCCAGGCCGATCGCGAGCGACTGCCGGTCGCCGAGCTGGCGCTTGATCACCAGGGCCTGCTCGAACAGCTCGCGGGCCCCGGGCAGGTCACCGTCGTCCACCTCGATCAGCGCCATGTTGTTGAGCGCGGCCGACAGCGCGCGGCGATTACCCAGTCCCGCCCGCAGTTCCATGGCGGTGGCGAAGCTGCGCCGGGCCGCGGCCAGGTCACCCAGGTACCGGTAGGCCGAGCCGAGCACCGTCGCCGCGGTCGCGGTGCGGTCCGGCACGCCCAGCGGCTCCAGGATGCGCAGCGCCAGCCGGGCCTGGCGGACCGCCTCGGCGTAGTCGCCGTTCTCCGCGGCCAGCACGGCGGCCGAACAGAACGCGCGCCCGGCCGGCTCGTCGCGCTGCTGGCCCGCGCGGGTGAGCAGCCTCGCCAGCCAGTCCCGGCCGTAGTGCAGCCGGCCGCGCAGCAGCCACCAGCGCCACAGCGCGGCGGCCATGCCCAGCCCGAGGCTGATGTCGCCGTGAATCTCCGCCCATTGCAGCGCCTGGTGCAGATCGGCGGTCGCCGCCTCCATCCGGGCCGTCCACTCCGCCGCCTCCCGCCCGGCCAGGCCCGTCTCGCTGCCCTGGGCCAGCGCGGCGAAGTGTTCCGCGTGCCGCTGGCCGGCCCCGGCCGCGGTGCCGGATTCCGCCAGCCGGGCAGCGGCGAACGTGCGCATCGTGTCCAGCATGCTGAACCAGTTGCGCTCGGGGCCCCGGGTCACCACGAGCCAGGAGGAGTCGACCAGCCCGCGGATCAGGTGGGCCAGCGCCGGCCCCGTATCGCTGATGTCCTGCGCGTCGCTGAGCGTGAACGGCCCGGCGAACACGCTCAGCACCTCGAGCAGCCGCTGTTCCTCCGGCCGCAGCAGGTCGTAGCTGGCCCTGACCACGTCCACCAGCCGCCGTCCCCGGGCCGGCGCCGTTCCCGGTGAATCCTGGTCGAGCAGGACCGCGCGCTGCTGCAGGATCTCCCGGACCGACAGCGCGCCGACCCAGCCGGCGATCAGCTCGATGGCCAGCGGCAGGCCGTCCAGCCTCCGGCACAGCTCGCCGATGGCGTGCGGTGGCACATCGGCGGTGCTGAAGCTGGGCAGGCGTTCCCGGGCCCGGGCCACGAACAGCTGCACGGCATCGGACCCGGCGACGTCCGCTGCCCCGGCGGCGGCGGACGGGCAGTCCAGCGGCGGCACCGTCCAGCACACCTCGCCGGGGGCGCCGAGCACCACCCGGCTGGTGACGACGATCCGCACGCCCGGGCCCGCGCCGAGCAGGTCGCCGGCCAGCGCGGCGACCGCGTCCCGCAGATGTTCCGCCCCGTCGAGCACGATCACCCGCGGTACCTCGGCCAGGGCCGCGGTGACGGACTCCGGCAGCGGCACCCCGGCCCGGTCCGGCACCCGCAGGCCGGCCGCCACCACGGTGACCAGGGATTCCGGCTGGCGCACTGCCTCAAGCGGGATGAACGCGACCGGGACTGCGGGGGACCGGCGGCGGATGGCCTCGACGGCGAGCCGGGTCTTGCCTGCCCCGCCCGGCCCGATCAGCGTGAGCAGGCGGGAGTGGTCCAGGAGCGAGATGAGCTCGGCTAGCTCCTGGTGGCGGCCGATGAAGCTGGACTGCGCGACGGGCAGCGCACGCCTGGCCTGTGCCTGGCCGGCGTGTGCCTGGGTGTCCGGTGTCCGCGGAGCCGGGAGCGCCGGGACCTGCGGCCCGCCCGCGGCCCCCCCAGTACGGCCGGGGGGCTGGCTGTCGCGGGCCTCGAGGTCGGCGAGCGCCCGGCGGCCCCGCGGGGACATCTGGGTCCGCCCGGTCTCCCACCGGTTCACGGTGGCGAACGATACGCCGAGCAGGCGGGCCAGCTGTTCCTGGCTCAGGCCGCGCGTGTCCCGCAGCTGGCGGAGCCGGGCCGCAGCCGGGCCGGGCGGGTCGCCGCCGCGCGGCTCGCCGTTCACGCTGGCAGCCTACGGTCTGGCCGGTTTCGGGGGGAATTGTCCGGGAGAATCTCTTCAGCTGACATGTGATGTTCCTGCGGCTGGCTTTCAGGAGCCAGGCAGGATCTTCCGCGTCGCGCAGGCCTTCATGATCTCGCACCTTTCCACCTCGGGCACCGCCCGGGTAAAGGCGGGGAAGCGGCAGCATCTGCCCGGATCGGCGGCACGCGGCTGGCTGGGCCGTCAGCCTGGGCTGACGGCCCAGCCAGGAGACGCCCCGTAGCATCAGCCCAGGATCTTCGCGGGGGTGATGGGCAGGTCGCGGACCCGGCGCGCTCCCGGGGCAGATCCGGCAGTGACGTGCGAGAGTCGACATCCAGCGAGTGCGGCGTGCCGTTCACGCGCACAGTGATATCCCCCATGGGAGGCTGCCCTGCCCGTGGTCCACTTCTCTTCACCGGATCGGGAGACCCAGGTGACCCACCTCGTGGACGGCAGGACGATCGCCGTGACGATGGCGACGGCGACCGCCGCGGCGGCTGCCGTGCTGAGCAGCGGCGGCATCATCCCGACGCTGGCGGTCCTGGTTCCGACGGACGACGCGGGCGCGGCCTGGTACGTGCGGTCCATCCAGCGGGCCGCCGGCCGGACCGGCATCACCTGCCAGGTGCACCGGATGGACGGGACCCCTGGCGCTGGCCAGATCGCCGCCCGTCTCGCCGACCTGGCCGGGGACCCGGCCGTGCATGGCGTTGTCTGCCAGACCCCCCTGCCGCCCGGAGTCGCCCTGTCCGGCGTGGCTGCCGCGATCCCGGCCGGCCAGGACGTTGACGGGGCCAGCCCGGCCTCGCTGGGCGGGCTGGCGGCCGGGCTCCCGGGCGTATTCGCCCCGGCCGCAGCCGCGGCCGTGCTGGCCATCCTCAGCCATGAGCGGGTCCCGGTGAGCGGCCGCCGCGCGGTCGTGGTCGGCCGGTCCACGGTGGTGGGCAAGCCGGCCGCCCTGCTGCTGCTCGCCGGGGACGCCACGGTCACCGTCGCGCACTCACGGACCCAGGGTCTCCAGGCCGTCTGCCGCGAGGCGGACATCCTGGTCGCGGCAGCCGGCCGGCCGAAACTGATCGGGGCGGGCCACGTCCGCCCCGGCGCGGTGGTGATCGACGTCGGGACCAGCCCCGCCCAGGGCGGGGGCCTGGCGGGTGACGTGGACGCCGCGGCCGTGACCGGGATCGCCTCGGTCCTCACCCCCGTGCCGGGCGGCGTCGGCCCGGTCACCACCGCCGTCCTGATGCAGCACACGCTCCAGGCCGCGGCCCGGGCCGCCGCCCCGGGCTGAACGCGCGGGGCTGAACGACCCGGGCGGACCGATCCGGGCGGACTGCCCCGGGCTAAACGACCCGGGCGGACCGCCTGCTGGTGATGGTCAGGTCCAGCTGGGCGGGCAGCGACATGTTGCCCAGCGCCTGGCGGGCGTGGGTCAGCGCTTCGGTTTCTATCCGCTGCCGCAACGCGGTGAGGTCCGCGGTTTCCTCGAGGACGGCCCTGACCACGAGCTCCGGATCGGCCGCGTCCCCGATCAGCCGGGCCTGCGCCGAGTCCACGCCCCGGTAGCCCTCGATTTCCCCGACAACGGCATCGGTCAGTGCCCGGTTGGCCAGGGTGGTGCGGCCCGCGCCGCTGCCCGACTTGATCGGCAGGTCACCCGCCCGGTCGGTGGAGAAGAGCAGCGCGATCAGCCAGCGCAGCGCGAGCACCCCGATTATCAGCGCGGCCACCGCGACGACGGGCCACAGCCAGACACCGTGCGCGCCGAAGTAGCGGCCGGTCGGATTGTCCATGAGCGTGCTGTTCTGGGTGCCGGTGCCGTACACGCCGATGGATGCGGCTCCCGCGTCGAGGCCGATGGCGAGCAGCAGCAAAGCGAGCACGATCAGCAGGGTGCGGTTGGTGCGGTCGGCGTGCATCAGCGGCTCCTGGGTGCGACGCGGACCGACACCGACAGCGCCCGGCGCAGCTTCAGCGCGGAGAGCCGCTGCCGGACAGCGTCCGTTATCGGCTCCCGCAGGCTGCGGGCGGCGGTCCGGTCCTGGGCGGACGCGGTGGCCGTGACCTTCACCGTGCGGCGCTTGACCTTCACCGAGCTGCTCCGCACGCCGTCAACCGCGCTGACCGCGGACCGGATGGCGGCCGCGAGGCCCCGGCGGGTATAGGCGGTGTCAATCGCATCGGCCCCCGCCTCGGCGGGTTCGGCGGCCAGCCGGGACACCCGCGCCGGCTTCAGCTCGGCGATCAGCAGCACCAGCCCGGCCACGATCAGTATCCCGCTGGCCACCCGGATGCTGCTTGCCGCCCAGGCGTTGTGCTGAGCCCAGTGATAGGCGGTACGCCAGGGCACGATCCCCTGGTGGTGGCTGGTCCGGTCGGCCACGACTGTGGCGATGATCAGTACCGCTGCGGCCAGCAGGGCCAGGCTCAGCAGGGCGGCCAGCACGCGATTCACAAGTCTCATCGGTCAGCGCACCCGGGGCAGCGCTGGCAGCTGGGTGACCAGGGCGGTGACCGAGATGGATACCTCACTCACGGTGAGGCCGGCCAGTTCGCTGACCCGGCGGCACACGTTCGCCCGGACCGCGCTGCTGACCTCGGGGACTGACGCGGGCCAGCGCACGCTGATCGTCAGGTCCAGGTTCACGAGGGAGCCGTCGACGTCGGCCGAGGCTTTCGGCAGTGCGGTGAGGCTCGTCTGCCGGGCTCCGAGCGCCGAGGCGCCGGCCATGGAACGGCCCAGGAAGCGGGACGCAGCCGCGCCCGCATCGGGGATCTCGATCGCGGCGCGGGCGGCCATCTTCTCCACCACCCGGTCGTTGATGCTGATCATGCCCAGCTCGTTACGGCCCGGCCCGGAGGCGGGCGCCGCGGGCTGGATGGCCGTGCTGGCCGTCATCGGCTGTCGCGCCGGCGTGACAGGTAGGGACCCAGGTCCAGGTCACCCTCGAGCACCTTGGCGACGACGAAGCCGATCGCGCCAAACAAGGCGACGATGAGCATCTCCCCGAAGTTGCCGAACGCCACGGCCAGGCCGAGGGCGAGCCCGATCAGGATGCCCATCGCGGTGATACGTGTCATGTCATCTCACATTCACAATCTCAGGAGGTCGTTACTTGGTCCGAGGAGGCGGTCGCCGCCAGCCCATCCGGCGCAGTATCGGCCTCAGCAGGCTGACCAGCCACGGCGTGTCCGGGACGATCACCACCCTGGCGGCCGGCTCCCCAGCGGGGCGCCGGTCATAGGCGGCGAGGCCCGCGGCGAACTCGGCGGGGTCGCCGCCCCGGTCGGGGTGATGGGTGCGGATGAACTCGCGCCGGGCCTGCCTCCAGGCCTGCTCGTCGGCCATGAACTCACCTCTTCGGGTGGCCCGCCAGCCGGGGCTTCACCAGGAACACCGGCCAGGTCGGCTACCTCCAGGTCCACCCGGCGCGGACCCACCAGCCCGGTGACAGCGGTCCTGACCTGGCGCGCCATCTCCGCGACCGGGACCCCCCACCGGCCGCGAACGCAGATCAGCACGTGATCGGAGGCTACCCGCACTCCCGCTAGCTGGCGTCCGGGCAGGTAGGAGACCACGCCGCCCCACGGACCCGAGGCAAGGTCATCGATGGCCGGGCAGCCGCGGACCGCCGCGGCCACGGCGTCAAGGTCGACGCCGTCGATGACAGCCTGGGCCTCCTGGGTCATGACACCCGCGAAGGCGCGTCATTCTGGTCGTCGGTGCCCGGCAGCCAGAGGTCATCGACGTTGATGTTGACCTCCACGACATCCAGCCCGGTCATCCGCTCGACGGCCTGCTTGACGTTGCGCTGGATGCTCCGGCCCAGGTCAGCGATGCTGACGCCGTATTCCACGACGATGTCCAGGTCGATCGCGGCCTGACTCTCGCCGACCTCCACACCCACGCCCTGGGCGACGTTGGGGCCGCTGCTGCCCGGGATCCGCTCCCGGACCGCGCCGTAGGCGCGGCTGGTGGACACGCCCATGGCGTGCACCCCGCTGATCTCGCGGCAGGCGATCCCGGCGATCTTCTGCACCACGCTCTGCGCGACGCTGATCTTGCCATCGTCCGTGGACAGGCGCTCGGCGGTGCCTGGGCTGAGCTCGCTGGTCCGGGCGGCCGCCTTGGCGGGCGGTGCTGAGCTGCTGGTCTCCGTCATCAGGTGCACTCTCTCTGTAAGCGTGGAAGGCCGAAGCGTGGAACCGGCGGCCTGCCGGCTGCGTTCGGGTGGATACCGGTTCTTCGGCCCGTTACGCACTGTTAGACACGGGTCGGCCGCAAACGTCGCACATTTTTTGCCGGGGCCGGGGCAGAGGGGCCTGCGAGCCTGGCGGCCCGGGGACGGGCGGATAGGCCAGGCATGAGGAGGGGCGGTGGGATCAGAGGTCGGCGACGCCTACCTGGTCCGGCGGGCCCAGGAAGGCTACGTTGACGCGTACGCCGATCTCGTTGACCGTCACGGGCTCCTGGCCTACCGGGTGGCGTTGCGGCTGCTCGGCAACCATCAGGACGCCGAAGACGTCGCCCAGGAAGCGCTGGTCGCCGCGTGGCAGCAACTGCCGGGATTCAGGGCGGATTCCAGCTTCTCCACCTGGCTGTACCGGATCGTCACCCGCCGCGCGCTGAACCGGATCACCCGCAGGCGGGTCACCGAATCTCTCGACCTGCTGGGCGATGTCGGCGACGCCGGCGACGGGCCGGGCCAGCAAACGGAGCGGGATCTGACCGTCGACGCGGTCACGGACGCCGTCACCGCCCTGCCACCGCCCCAGCGGATCGCGATCGTCCTGCGCCATTTCGAGGGCCTGCCGCTCGCCGAGATCGCGGACGTCACCGGCAGCACGGTCCCGGCCGTCCGTAGCCATCTGTTCCGGGGCAGGCGCACACTGAGTAAGACGCTAGCGGAGTGGAGGTGAACGGGATGAGCGGCCCTGGCCAGCCAATCCGTGACGTCAGCCTGCTGCTGGGCGGGGCGAGCCAGCACCTGCCCTGCGGCGCCGACGTCGATGAGCTGCTGGAGCAGGCCGCCGACGGGTACGCGAGCCAGTTCACCAGCCACCAGCAGGACTGCCCCTACTGCCAGGCCGCGCTGCGTGAGTTCGGCCAGGCCTGGGAGCCCGTGCGCCGTCTGGCCGCGGAGCGGGTCGCCGTCCCCGCCGCGCTGAGGGCCGCGGTCGCCAGCCAGATCCGCAAGCTCGTCGCCGACGTCTGGTACACCCTGCAGCTCAGCGACGGCGGGGCCATCCGCGTCGCCGCCCGGGTGGTAGCCAGGATCGCCCGTGAGGCCGCCCGTGACGTCACTGGCGTCCGGGTCGCCTTCGGCCGCAGCACCCACAGCCGGATGGCCGGCCTCGTCGAGCGGGCCACCCTGCGGCACCGGCACCCCAACGCGGCCGTCGGCGTCCTCGGCCGGACCGCGGTGGTCGACCTCGCGATCGCGGTCCAGTACGGGGACCAGCTGGACGCGGTGGCCCGCGAAGTCCAGCGGCGGGCGGTCGCCGAACTCCGCCGCAAGGTCGGCCTCCAGGACATCACGGTGAACGTCACCGTGGACGACGTCATCACCTGAACTGGCCCGGCGGCGCCGCCGCGCCGGGAACCACGCTGGCTGGCCCGCGCGAGGTAGGTTAACGCCATGGCCGCCACCTCACCCCTGGCCGCGCCGGACTGGGACTACGCGCCGGCGCCCGAGTCCGCGGACATCGTGTCGATCGCCCCCCGCTACGGGCTGTTCATCGGCGGCGAGTTCGTGCCCCCCGCCGCCGGCGAGTACTTCGCCACGCTGAACCCGGCCACCGAGGAGCCTCTCGCCGAGGTGGCCCAGGCCGGGCCGCCGGATGTGGACCGGGCGGTCGCCGCGGCCCGCGCGGCCTACGAGGGACCGTGGGGTGCCACACCCGGCCGCGACCGGGCCAAGTACCTGTACCGGATCGCCCGGGTCATCCAGGAGCGGGCCCGCGAGTTCGCGGTGCTGGAATCCCTGGACAACGGCAAGCCGATCCGGGAGTCGCGGGACGTGGACATCCCGCTGGCCGCCGCGCACTTCTTCTACTACGCGGGCTGGGCGGACAAGCTGGAGCACGCCGGGTTCGGCCCGGACCCGCGGCCGCTGGGGGTGGCCGGCCAGATCATCCCGTGGAACTTCCCCCTGCTGATGGCGGCCTGGAAGCTGGCCCCCGCGCTGGCCGCCGGCAACACGTGCGTGCTCAAGCCGGCCGAGACCACGCCGCTGACCGCGCTGCTGCTGGCCGAGGTCATCCAGCAGGCGGACCTGCCCCCCGGCACGGTGAACATCCTGACCGGCGACGGCGCTACGGGCGCGGCCCTGGTCGCGCACCCCGGCGTGGACAAGATCGCGTTCACCGGGTCGACCGAGGTGGGCAAGGAGATCCAGCGCGCGGTCGCGGGGACCGGGACGAAGCTCACCCTGGAACTCGGCGGCAAGGCCGCCAACGTGGTCTTCGACGACGCGCCGCTGGACCAGGCGGTCGAGGGCATCGTCAACGGGATCTTCTTCAACCAGGGCCACGTCTGCTGCGCGGGCTCCCGGCTGCTGGTCCAGGAGTCGGTCGCGGACACGGTGCTGGACCGGCTGAAGCGGCGGCTCGGCACGCTGCGCCTGGGTGACCCGCTGGACAAGAACACGGACATCGGCGCGGTCAACTCACGGCAGCAGCTCGACAAGATCACCGAGCTGTCCGCGGCCGGCGAGCGGGAGGGCGCGCAGCGCTGGTCACCGGCCTGCTCCCTGCCGGACCGGGGTTACTGGTTCCCGCCCACCGTGTTCAGCGGGGTCAGCCAGGCGCACCGGATCGCCCAGGAGGAGATCTTCGGGCCGGTGCTGTCCGTGCTCACGTTCCGCACCCCGGAGGAAGCCGTGGCCAAGGCGAACAACACCCCCTACGGACTGTCCGCCGGGATCTGGACCGAGAAGGGCAGCCGGATCTTCTGGATGGCGCAGGCCCTGCGCGCCGGCGTGATCTGGGCCAACACCTACAACCGGTTCGACCCGGCCAGCCCGTTCGGGGGCTACCAGGAGTCGGGGTTCGGCCGGGAGGGCGGCCGCCACGGGCTGGCTGGGTACCTCGATGCCTGAGCGCGCCCCCCGGAAAAGATCTTCCGCAACGAAAACCGCCTCCCCGGCTCCCTCGCCCCAGCCGGGCGGGGACCGCCGCGCCGCGAAGGCCGCCCGTTCTGCTCCCTCGGCCGGCCCGGCGGGACCGCCGGCGCGAGGCCGCCGCGCTCGGCCGACCGGCGAGCGGCCCGCCGCCGGGACGCCGGACGGCGCAGGCCGGCTGGCGGTCCGCAAGACCTACAAGCTGTTCATCGGCGGCGCGTTCCCCCGGTCGGAGTCGGGCCGGTCCTATCCGGTCACGGCGCCGGACGGGACGTTGCTGGCGCACGCGGCGCTGGCTTCCCGCAAAGACGCCCGGGACGCCGTCGTCGCGGCCCGCAAGGCGTTCAGTGGCTGGTCCGGGGCGACCGCCTACAACCGCGGCCAGGTCCTGTACCGGGTGGCCGAAATGCTCGAGGGCCGGGCGGGGCAGTTCACCGACGAGGTTTTCGTTGCGGAAAAAAATGGTGACCGGGACCGTGCTGCGCGTGACGTCGCGCAGGCCATCGACCGCTGGGTCTGGTACGCGGGCTGGCCTGACAAGGTCGCGCAGGTCACCGGCGGCGCCAACCCGGTGGCGGGCCCCTACTTCAACATCAGCGTGCCCGAGCCGGCCGGGGTCGTCGCGGTGCTCGCGCCGCCGGCCGGCGGCCTGCTCGGGCTGGCCAGCGTGCTTGCGCCGGTCATCGCCACCGGCAACACCGCCGTCCTGCTGGCCAGCGGGCCGGCCGTGCTGGCTGCGGTCAGCCTGGCCGAGGTGCTGGCCACGTCCGACGTGCCGGGCGGCGTGGTCAACGTGCTGACCGGGCGGCTGGCCGAGCTCGCGCCGGTGCTCGCCGCGCACCAGGACGTCAACGCGATCGACCTGACCGGCGCCGACCCGGCGGAGCGGGCGGAACTCGAGCGGCTCGCGGCGGGGAACGTCAAGCGGGTGCTCGCGGCCGGGCCGGCCTGGGTGGCCGAGGACTGGGCGGCGGCGCCAGGCCTGCGGCGGATGCTGGCCTTCCTGGAGACCAAGACCGTCTGGCACCCCATCGGCACCTGAACCGGCCCGCCAGTCCCAGACGCCCCTCCAGCCACCGCTGTCCTCCCAGTCCCGGGCACCCCTCAGTCCCGGACGTCCCCTCAGTCCCAGGTGCCCCTCCAGTCACGGCAGTCCCCCCGGCCCCAGGCGCCCCTCAGTCCCGGACGTCCCCTCAGTCCCAGGTGCCCCTCCAGTCACGGCAGCCCCCCGGCCCCAGGCGCCCCTCAGTCCCGGACGTCCCCTCAGTCCCAGGCGTCCTCCCAGCCCCAGGCGTCCCGCTGGCCTCAGCCCCCGGCCTCCTGGCGCACGCACCCTTTTCACACCGGCCCCGTCGGCCCCAGCAGCCCCAGAGCCGGTCCGTGATCATGGGCTTGCTGGGGGTATAGGCCCAGCAAGCCCATGATCACGAACGCGTGCTGGCGGCCGGGGGGTCAGATCTCGCCGAAGAGGCGGTCGCCGGCGTCGCCGAGGCCGGGCACGATATAACCCCGCTCGTTCAGCCGCTCATCCATGGCCGCGGTGACCACCCGGACCGGCAGCGGGCCGTCTTCGGGGAAGGCGGCGCCCACCCGCTCGATCCCCTCCGGCGCGGCCAGCAGGCACACCGCGGTGACCGACGCCGCATCACGCTGGCTCAGCATGGTGACCACGGTCTCCAGGGTCCCGCCGGTGGCCAGCATGGGATCCAGCACGAACACCGCGCGGCCGGCCAGGTTGGCGGGCAGCCGGTTGGCGTAGGTCGCGGCCACCAGCGACTCCTCGTCGCGGGCCAGGCCGACGAAGCCGACGTCGGCGGTGGGCAGCAGCCGGATCATCCCGTCGAGCATGCCAATCCCGGCCCGCAGCACCGGTACGACCAGCGGCACCGGGCGGGCGAGCTTCACGCCGTGGGCCTCGCCGACCGGGGTCTGCACCACCTCGGGCTGCACCCGCACCTCGCGGGTGGCCTCGTAGGCCAGCAGCGTGACGAGCTCATCCGTGAGCCGCCGGAACGTCGGTGAGTCCGTGCGCTCGTCGCGCAGCGTGGTGAGCTTGTGGGCGATGAGAGGGTGATCGACGACCAGAGTTTGCATGATCACCAGTCTGTCAGCGCCCGCCCGGCCGCGCAGGCGAGCCGGGTCACGCGGGCCGGCTCAGGTGATGCGCAGATGTCACCGATAGTTCTTGCCCTGGCCACGGCACGGCCAGGGCTGCTGCCACGACCGCGTTGCATGGTGGCAGCGTGCGGATTGGGATCGTCACCGAGTCTTTCCCGCCTGACGTGAATGGCGTGGCGCACAGCGTGCTCCGGGTCGCCGAGCATCTCGTGGCCCGGGGACATCAGCCTCTCGTCATCGCCCCCCAGCCGGCGGAGGGGCAGCCGGCGGCAGCGGGCAGCCGGCGGAGGGTCAGCCGGCGGAGGGGCAGCCGGCGGCTGGTTTCGGGGCGGACGCCCAGCATGCCTTCCCGGTCGCCCGGGTGCGCTCGGTGCCGTTCCCCGGGTACCGGAGCGTCCGGCTCGGCCTGGCCTCCCCGGCTATCCAGCGCGCGCTGCTCGGGCACCGGGCCGAGCTGGTCCACCTGGCCAGCCCCTTCTTCCTCGGTGCGCTGGGCGGCCGCGCCGCACGGCGGCTGCGGCTGCCGGTGGTGGCCGTGTACCAGACCGATGTGCCGGGCTACGCCCGGGCGTACCACTGGGGCCGCGTCGCGGAAGCCGCCGCGTGGCGCTGGCTGCGCGGGATCCATAACGCCGCCGACCGGACCCTGGCGCCGTCCACCCCCAGCATCGAGCGGCTGGCCGCGCACGGGGTGCAGCGCATCTGGTTGTGGGGACGCGGCGTGGACACCCAGCGGTTCAGCCCGGCGGCCCGCAGCGACCACTTCCGCCAGGCCCTCGCGCCGGGCGGGGAGGTGCTAGCGGGTTACGTCGGACGGCTGGCCCCGGAAAAACAGGTCGAGCTGCTGGCCGGGGTGGCCGCGCTGCCCGGGGTGCGCCTGGTCATCGTGGGCGCCGGCCCGGCCGAGCCCCGGCTGCGCCGGCTGATGCCGTCCGCGGTCTTCCTCGGCCAGCACCGCGGCGGGCAGCTGGCCCGTATCTTCGCCAGCCTGGACGTGTTCGTGCACAGCGGCTGCCACGAGACGTTCGGCCAGACGATCCAGGAGGCGGCCGCCTCCGGCCTGCCTGTCGTGGCCCCGGCTGCGGGCGGCCCGGTCGACCTCGTCTGCGACGGGGTGACCGGCTACCTGGTACCTCCCGCGGACGCCGGAGCGCTGGCCGCCGCCACCCGGCGGCTGGCCGCCGACCCGCTGCGGCGGGCCGCGATGGGCCGGGCGGCCCGGCAGCGGGTGATGGCCCGCAGCTGGACGGCGCTGGGGGACCAGCTGATCGGGCACTACGCCGCGGTGCTGGGGGAGCGGTCCGGCGGGCCGGGGGACTGGCTAGCCGGCGAGCTGGCGGGCGACGAGCGCGATGCCGTGGCCCCATGCGATCTGCTGGCGGGCGGGCAGGTACGACGTGCCGGACTTGGTGTGGTCGACCTCCGGTGAGGCGAGGAACCGCTCCCGGCCCTGCGGGTCGATGAAGTAGACGGCGGAAGTGTGCTGGACGTCGGCGTTCGGGGTGGGGGCGTAGACCTGGATGTCGTAGCCGCGCCACACCGACTTCAGCTCGGGCACCGGCCCGGTGAAGAAATGCCAGCTGGGAATCGTGTTCAGGGCCTGGGCCCGGGTGTACTTCGGCCATGTCCTGGACCCGCGCGTGATAGGCGTTCACGTTGACCGCGGCGAACACCACCTTGCTGGCCAGCGGGCCCAGGTCGTGGTAGGCCTTCACGAACTCCGCCGACACGATCGGGCAGATGTCGGTGCAGTGCGGATCCATGAACTGGAGTACCACGACCTTGCCGCGCAGGCTGGCCAGGCTCATCGCATGGCCGTTCTGGTCGGTCAGGGTGAAGCCGGGCGCGCGGACCCCGGGCACCGGGCTGAGCACCATCAGGTTCGCCAGGCTGGTGGAGACGCTGGCCGGGATACCGGACACCCGGCCCTGCTGCGCGGCCAGCGCGGCGTGGTCGCGCTGGTGGACCAGATAGGCGGGGATGGCCACCGCCGCGACCAGCAGCACGGTGAGCGCGCTGGCCACGACGAGAAGCCGGGTCAGGCCGCCACGGCGCGGCGGGCGGCCGTCACCATCCGGCGTCACCTGCTCCGGAGTGCTCGAACTCACCGGGAACGCCTCCTGCCCGTCGCGGCGGGCCCGGGCCGCCGCCATCGGCTAGCTGCCGAGCATATTCCCGGTCCGCAGGCCCGGATACCCGCCTCGGGGTACCCCGGAGGCTGCGGTCCCCGGGCAGGCAACAGGCCAGGACGGGCTGCGGGATGCGCGGTAGCTGTTGCCGACGGGAGCAGCCTGGGCCAGGATGTCCCGTATTGTCCGGGCTAGTGCGCCGGTGTTTTCTGCATCCCGTCTGAGTGTCCCGGTCTGACTCATGCTGAGGTGGTCTGGTGCCCGCTGACGTGCCGCCCGCGCGTCCCCTGCCATTAACTCCCCGGGCGACTTCACGGGTTCTGGGCCGGCTGGCGCCGGTCACTCCCGTGCTGGCGGGCACCGCGCTGGCGGCTGCGGTCGCGGCCGGGCTGCCGGGCTGCGGCACCCAGCAGCCGCCCACAAACGTCATCCGGGTGTCCGCCCGCGCCTGCGGGACCGGCTGGCGGCAGGCCACGGCCGGGATGCAGACCTTCGAGATCCGCAATTCCTCCGGCGGCGGGGCCAGGGTGGATCTCGTCAACCCGGCCAATGGGGCCATCTACGCGGAGGTGGCCAGCCTCGGCCCGGGGACGATCCGCCCGATGCGCGTGGACCTGGGCTCCGGGCGTTACGCGTTCCGCTGCCTGCTCACGGACGCCGGAGCGCAGACGGGCCCGGCGGTGCGGGTCGGCGGCCATCAGCGGGGCGCGGCGGGCGTCCTTCCGGTTACCACTGGCGACCTGCTCGGCCCGGCGCGCGCGTACCACGGTTACGTCAGCGCCGGCCTGAACACGCTGGCCCGGCAGGTGGATGTCCTCACCCAGCGGATCCGCACGGGCCACCTGAGGGCGGCGCAGGCGGCCTGGCTGCCCGCCCACCTCACCTACGAGCGCCTGGGCGCCGCGTACGGCACGTTCGGCAACTATGACACCGAGATCGACGGCCTCCCTGACGGGCTGCCCCGCGGGCTGGCCGACCCGGCCTTCACCGGGTTCTACCGGATCGAGTACGGCCTGTGGCACGGGCAGAGCGCCCGGCAGCTGGACGGACCGGCCGCCCGGCTGGATAGCGACGTGCAGTCCCTGCGCCGGTTCTGGCCGGGCATGGAGATCAACGTGGCGGACCTCGGGCCTGCGTACCCAGCAGATCATGGAGAACGCGCTGCAGTTCCAGCTGACCGGGCACGACGACTACGGCAGCGGGACGACGCTCGCCACAGCCGCGGCGAACGTCGCCGGGACCAGGGAGCTGCTGGTCGTGCTGCATCCGCTGCTGGCCGCGCGCTACCGGGCGCTGCCTGCGGCCTCGGCGGGGCTGGGCACGCTGGACCGCCTGCTCATGGCCGAGCGCGGACCCGGCGGCGCCTGGATACCCGCGTCCAGGCTGGCGGCGGACCGGCGGGAGCAGCTCGACGCGGCCGCCGGCCAGGTTCTGGAGGAACTCGCCCCGATCGCGGCCATGACCGAGCCGCGGAGGTCATGATGGCCGTCTCCGGGGACCGGGCCGAGGGTGAGAACACCGAGGGTGAGAAGACGGTGAACGAGCTCGTGCGGGACGACGGTCCGCACAACGCGGACGCAGGCGAGTGCCCGGCTCGCCCGGCGCGCCGTTCGTTCCTGCGCGGCGCGATCGGCGCCGGGGTCACCGGGGCGGTAGCCGGGGCCGCGGCTGGTGCCGGTGCCGGGTACGCGTACCGCTCGTCCCAGGCCGCCCCGCCCGGCCAGGTCTTCGACGCGGGCCTGGTCGAGGGCAGGCTGCCCGCCGTTCCGTTCCACGGGCGGCATCAGGCGGGCATCCTGGCCAAACCGCAGCGGCAGACGATCGTGGCATCGTTCGACGTGACCGCCGGCGGGCGGGGGGAGCTGACCGGCCTGCTGCGCACGATCACGGACCGGGCCCGGTTCCTGACGGCTGGCGGGATCCCGCCGCAGGCCGGCATCGGCGACCCGCCGTCCGATTCGGGGGTGCTGGGGCCCACGGTGGTCGCGGACGGCCTCACGGTCACGGTCGGGGCCGGTTCCACCCTGTTCGACGGCCGTTACGGGCTGGCTGCCCGCAAGCCGGCCGGGCTGGTCCCGATGACGGCCTTCCCCAACGACGACCTCGACCCGGCGCAGTGCGGCGGGGATCTGAGCCTCCAGCTGAGCGCGGGCAGCCAGGACACGGTGCTGCACGCCCTGCGGGACATCGCCCGCCACACCCGCGGCGCCATGCAGGTGCGGTGGCGTATCGACGGGTTCAGCAGCCCGGCGCGCCCGTCCGGCACCACGCCCCGCAACCTGCAGGGCTTCAAGGATGGCATCGCCAATCCGGACACCGGCAGCGGCCGGGAGATGAACCGCCTGGTGTGGGTCCAGCCGGGCGCACGCGGCGAGCCCGCCTGGACCGCGGACGGCAGCTACCAGGTCATCCGGCTGATCAGGATGTTCGTCGAGTTCTGGGACCGGGTGGACATCACCGAGCAGGAGAACGTGATCGGCCGGCGGAAGGACACCGGCGCCCCGCTGGACGCGAACACGGAGTTCGCCCGGCCCGACTACACCCGCGACCCGGCCGGCGCGGTGATCCCGCTCACCGCGCACATCCGGCTGGCCAACCCGCGCACGCCGCAAACCGAGCCCAACCGCATCCTGCGCCGCGCGCACAACTACGACCGGGGTATCGACGCCGCCGGGGACCTCGACATGGGGCTGATCTTCAGCTGCTACCAGCAGGACATCGCGCGGCAGTTCGTGACCGTGCAGACCCGGCTGATCGGTGAGCCGCTGGCCGGTTTCATCAGCCCGTTCGGGGGCGGCTATTTCTTTGCCCTGCCCGGGGTGCGGGACAGGGCCGACTACTTCGGCCGCACCCTGCTCACCTGATCATTAATGTCCCGGCCGCGCCAGCTGCGGCGGCAGGCCATTCTTGTTCACCCGTTTGCCTGCTCGTCATCCGCCGGACGTGATTTAGCCACGCCGTTCCGGGAACGTTTGGCTCTGTTGTGCGCGATGGCGCCGCGGCTTGCGGGTGTGAAAGGCGCCATGGATCTGCCCCAGACTCAGGAGGGTGATATGGGCGAAGGCCCAGTCAATCGCATGCGGACTGGCCGCAGCAGGCGCAGGTGGCACCGGCCGTACACGGCCGTGCTTGCCGCGGGCGCCCTGGCCGTCGGCGGAGCTGCCACCGCCACGGCGGCTGGCGCGAGCACATCCGCCGCGGGTGCGGCCGGCTCGGTGACCCGGACGGCTTCGGCGACCGCCTACCGGATGGTCGCTCCCACCAGCACGCCGATCAAGCACGTGGTCGTGCTGTTCGACGAGAACATATCGTTCGACCACTACTTCGGGACTTACCCGTACGCGGCTAACACCGACGGCTCGCCGTTCCACGCCAAGCCGGGGACCCCCTCGGTGAACGGGCTTACCCCCGCCCTGCTCCACCACAACCCGAATACGTACAACCCGACCCGCCTCAGCCATTCCCAGGCGCTCACCTGCGACCAGGACCACGCCTACCAGGCGGAGCAGGAAGCGTTCAACGGCGGGCTGATGGACAAGTTCGTCCAGTTCACCAACACGCCGACCTGTACCGGCACGCCCACGACCCCCTACGGTGCCCCCGGCCTGGTCATGGACTATTACGACGGCAACACCGTGACCGGCCTGTGGAATTACGCGCAGCACTACGCGCTGAGCGACAACAGCTACGGCACGGTCTTCGGCCCGTCAACGCCCGGCGCGCTCAACGTCATCGCGGGCAACGACAGCCCTGGTTACGCGGTCAGCCCGAGCACCGGCGCCCCGGTCGCGGACCCCGGCACCGTGAGCACGCTGAACGCCAGCGGCCTGGGGACCATCTACGGGGACCTGGACCCGGCCTACGACGACTGCTCCGACGCCAGCCACACCACTACCAGCCCGGTCGGCGTGATGACCGGCAAGAACATCGGCGACCTCCTGAACGCGAAGCACATCACCTGGGGCTGGTTCCAGGGCGGGTTCGCCCCGACCGGCACTAACTCCGCCGGTTACGCGGTGTGCGGTTCGACGCACACGAACATCGGCGGCAACACGGTGGCCGACTACTCGCCCCACCACGAGCCGTTCCAGTACTACAAGTCCACCGCCAACCCCAAGCACCTGCCGCCGTCCTCCGAGGCCGCGATCGGCTACACCGACCAGGCCAACCACCAGTACGACCTGTCCGACTTCTACACCACGCTGAAGGACGGGAACATGCCGGCCGTGAGTTACCTCAAGGCGGCCGAGTACCAGGATGGCCACGCCGGCTACTCCGACCCGCTGGACGAGCAGAACTTCGTGGTCAGCACGGTCAACCAGATCGAGGAGTCGAGGTACTGGAAGTCCACGGCCATCGTGATCGCCTACGACGATTCCGACGGCTGGTATGACCACCAGAACTCCCCGAGGGTGAACGGCTCGGACACCGCCGAGGACGCGGCCGTCTGCACCAGCACCCCGGTGGTGCTCGGCAGCTACCCGAACCGGTGCGGCTACGGCCCGCGGCTTCCGCTGCTGGTGATCTCCCCGTGGACCCGGGAGAACTACGTCAGCCACACGCTGACCGACCAGTCCTCGGTGGTCAGGTTCATCGAGGACAACTGGCTCCACGGCCAGCGGCTCGCCGCCGGCTCCTTCGACCGGATCGCCGGCAGCCTGGATGGCCGGGGCGGTTTGCTGGACTTCCACGTCTGGCCGCACTTCAGGCGGGTCCTGCTCGACCCCACCACCGGTGAGGTGATCGGCCACGGGCAGCGCTAAGACGCGGTAACCGGAGCGGGCCGCCGCGGGACGATCCCCGCGGCGGCCCGCTCTGGCCGTGCTCCTGCCCACCCTGGCCGCCCCGGCCGTGCTCCTGCCCGCCCTGGCCGCGCGTCCCGCTCGCCTCAGGCGGCCTGGCGGTGCAGCAGCAGCATCGCCGCGTCGTCATCCAGCGCGTGCCCGACGTGCATCAGCACATCCTGCTGCAGCCGGTCCAGGGCGCTGTCCGGATCCGTGGCCCCGACCTTGACCGCCCGGTCGGGCAGCGGGTAGAACTCACCAGCCCGGTTCCGCGCCTCGCTGACCCCGTCGGTGTAGAACAGCATCTGCTCGTCGGGGGCGAACGGGACGGTGATCACCTCCCGTGACATGGCGCCCAGGCCGGCCAGGCCCAGCGGCAGTCCCGGCGCGTCCAGTTCCACGAACCGCCCTGTGTGGCGGGCGATGAGCAGCGGCGGGGGATGGCCGCAGCTGAGCAGCTTGATCCGGGATCCGTCCGGGCTTACCTCGGCCAGGATCGCGGTCACAAACTGTTCGTCGCTGAGCTGGCGGGCCAGGCTGATCTCCAGCCGGTCGGCGATCACGGGCAGGCTGGCGGCCTCGTGCGCCACCTCGCGGAACGAGCCGAGCACGGTGGCGGCCGTCTTGACCGCGACCAGGCCCTTGCCCTGGACGTCACCGATGATCAGCCGCATCCCGGCCGCGCTGGTCACCACCTCGTACAGGTCCCCGCCGATCCGCGCCTGCGAGGTCGCGGACATGTAGCGCACGGCCAGCCGGACGCTGCGTGCCGCATCCGGTACCGGGCCCAGCAGTACCTGCTGCGCCACCTCGGCAATGGCCCGGACCTGAGCCAGTTCCCGCTCGCGCCTCTGCCGCACCGTGCAGGCGATCACCGCGGCCACGGTCACGCCGAGCACGCTGGCCGAGTCCCGCGCGTAGTCAGCCCAGGTGCTGATGATCTGGTCAGCGGCCAGCAGCGCGTTCAGGGCCAGGGCCACCACGCCGGCGGCGACCGTCTTGCGCAGGCCGCCGGACACCGCGGCGAAGGCCGGGCCCAGCGCCAGCAGCTGCAGCAGCCCGGAGTGCGGGCCGATGACCAGGCTGGCCGCCGTCACCGCCCCCATGATCAGGAAGGGCAGCACATCCAGCAGGCGCTGCACGCTGGACCGGGTAACCGGCTCCACCCCCGTGGTCCGTGCCTCGTGGCCGGCCGCCCGGCCCCGGCTGGTCATCCCCCCAACGCCGGCAATGACCCCGTACGCCCCCGACAAACCACTCTCCCGTGACTCTCGGGCACCCCGTGCCTGCGCGCTGAGCTACTCCCTGGCCCCGTCCCCTGGGGCAGGCTCGGCACGGTAAGGCAGCGGGAATGCTACCAGTGGTAACGACCCGCGCTCGATCATGCGGTATCAGATCGTACAGGCATTCTTACTACACTTAGTAGCCAGGTGGCTACATTGTGGTGAACAGGTTGCGTCGCAGGCCGGGCCGGGTGCGGCCGGGCCTGCGAGCCAGGTTGGCCCCCAGGTGAGGCCGGGCCTGCGGGGCAGGTTGGCCCCCAGGTGAGGCCGGGCCTGCGGGGCAGGTTGGGCCCCCGGGCGCGGCCAGGGTTGCGGGGCAGGGGCACGCCCGGGGGAACGGCCGGCGGGCCCGGTTGGTTCACCCCCGCCCCATGCCGGTTCAGGCTGCCGCGCCCGCGCGTTCCCGGCTGCGGCGCCCGCGGGTGACGGCTGCCGCGCCAGCCTGGTGCGGGGCCGGAAAGCAGGCCGTGGCGGCATCTTGACGCGGCCGGCGGGCGATGCCTGAATGAAAGCATCTTTCAACGCTTCCGACCACTTTCCATCAGATCCAATCACCATGCCCACGTGGCCGGAGTGCTGGACGACCCGCGAGGACGCGGGTCAGGAAGGGGTACCGACGTGCACGCCATCCGCCCCAGAGGTTTAAGACATGCCGTGGCCCTTGCCGCCGCGGTCCTGCTCGGCTCGGCGTCCTGCCTGGCGGCCGTGCCCCTGACCCAGGCCGCCGCCGCGACCGCCATCACCGTCAGCGGGACCAGCGCGGGGCGGACGTTCGACGGCATCGGCGCGATCAGCGGCGGGGGTGGCAACTCGCGGCTGCTGACCGACTATCCCGCCGCCGAGCAGACGCAGATCCTGGACTACCTGTTCAAGCCGGGTTACGGCGCGGACCTGCAGATCCTCAAGGTCGAGATCGGCGGGGACACCAACTCCACCGACGGCTCCGAGTCCAGCATCGAGCACTCCCGCGGCTCCATCGACTGCAGCGCCGGATACAACTGGTGGCTGATGGAGCAGGCCAAGGCGCGGAACCCGGCCATCAAGCTGTACGGGCTGGCCTGGGGAGCCCCGGGCTGGATCAGCGGCGGTTTCTGGTCCACCGACACCATCAACTACCTGGTGTCCTGGCTGAACTGCGCCACGTCCCACGGCCTGACCATCAACTACCTGGGCGGCTGGAACGAGCGCGGCTACAACATCTCCTGGTACGAGCAGCTGCGCTCCACACTCAACAGCGACGGTTACTCGGCCGTCCAGATCGTCGGCGCGGACAGCGACTGGAGCATCGCCAGCGACATCGCCTCCAACTCCACCTTCGCCAGCGCGGTGAACATCATCGGGGTGCACTATCCCTGCGCGGGCGGTGACGGCGGCAGCGCGGACACCTGCCCGGGCAACTCCACCGCGTCCGGCACCGGCAAGCCGCTGTGGGCCAGCGAGAACGGCTCCCAGGACCTCAACAGCGGGGCCCCGGCGCTGATCCGCTCGATCACCCGCGGCTACATCGACGCCAGCCTGACCGCCTACATCAACTGGCCGCTGGTCGCCGCGATCTACCCTGACCTGCCCTACAACACCGACGGGCTGATCCTGGCCAACCAGCCGTGGTCGGGCGCATACAGCGTGGGCGAGAGCACCTGGGCCACCGCCCAGGTCACCCAGTTCACCGCGCCCGGCTGGCAGTTCCTCAACTCAGGCTCCGGCTACCTCGGCGGGGCCGAGTCGAACGGCAGCTATGTCTCGCTGAAGTCCACGAACGGCACCGACTACTCCACGATCATCGAGACGACCACGGCCACCGCGGCGCAGACCGTCAACGTGACCGTGTCCGGCGGGCTGTCCACCGGCGCCGTGCACGTGTGGGCCACCGACGTCGCCGCGCCCGGGTCCGGGCCCCAGTTCGCCCAGCAGTCCACCATCACCCCGGCCAACGGCGCGTACTCGCTCACCGTGCAACCGGGCTACATCTACACGCTGACCACCACCAGCGGACAGGGCAAGGGCAGCGCGGCCAGCCCGGGCCAGGGAACGCTGCCCCTGCCGTACTCCGACAACTTCGACAGCGACGCCGCCGGCCAGCAGCCCCGCTACCTGTCCCAGATGCAGGGCGCGTTCGAGGTAGAGCCGTGCGCGGGCGGCCGGTCCGGGCAGTGCGTCCAGCAGCAGGCCCCGGTCCAGCCGATCGAGTGGGACGGGAACTCCAACCCCTACACCATCGGCGGCAACCTCAGCTGGGCCAACTACACCGTGTCCGCCGACGCGCTGATCGGGCAGGCGGGCTCGGTCCAGCTGATCGGCCGGGCCGGCCCCCAGCACGCGTTCGGGCCGGCCGGGATCGACGAGTACTACCTCCAGCTCAGCAACGCCGGGGCGTGGTCCCTGGTGCGCAACAACACCAGTGACACGCTCACCACGCTGGCCAGCGGCACGGTCACCGCGCCCGGCACCGGCACCTGGCAGCATCTGGCCCTGACCTTCAACGGCAGCAGCATCTCCGCGGCCATCAACGGCGCGACGGTCGCGTCGGTCACCGACGCCACGTACGCCTCGGGAATGGTCGGGTTTGGCACATCCGGGTATCAGACGGACCAGTTCGATAACTTGTCTGTCACCCTGGCCGGTTCTGCCACCCCAACCGGGCATATCATCGCGGGTGACGACACCGCAGAATGTGCCGACGTCAACGGGGGCTCGGCCGCGGATGGCTCGAAGGTGCAGATGTGGGGATGCGACAGCGATGCGGCCGCGCAGAGCTGGACCATGGAGTCCAACGGCACCGTCGGCATCAACGGCAAGTGCCTGGACATCACGGGCGGCAGCACGGCCAACGGTGCCCTCATCGAGGAATGGACCTGCAACGGCGGCTCGAACCAGCAGTGGCTGGCGGTGAACGGCGAACTGGTGAACCCGGCGTCCGGCAAGTGCCTGGACGACCCGGCGTTCAACACGGCGCCGGGCACCCAGCTCGACCTGTGGGCCTGCAACGGAGGCAGCAACCAGCAGTGGTCGGTGCCGTGAGCGGCCTCCCGGCCGCGCACTGACCCGCGGCCCGGGCCAGCCCGGGCCGCGCGATGATCCCCGTCCCCCCGCTAACCCCCCCAGCGGGGGGACGGGTCATCTCGCGCCCGCCGCGACGCTCAGCCCGCTTCGATGGAATCGTTGATGGAGTTGAATTCCTCCCCCGTGAGCTCGAGGCTCGCGGCGGCGACGTTGTCTTCGACGTGCTCGGGTGAGCCGGAACCAGGGATCGGCAGGATCTGCGGGGCGTGGGCCAGCAGCCAGGCCAGCGCGATCTGCCGCTCGCTGACACCCAGCCGCTTCGCGGCCGTGAGCACCGCCGCGATGCGGTCCGTCTCCTGGATCGGCGCCCACGGCAGGAACGCCATGCCCTGCTGCGTGCACAGGTCCACGACCGGCTCGGAGGAGCGGTCGTTGACGTTGTAGCGGTTCTGCACCGATACCACCGGGACGATCCGCTGCGCCTCCTCGACCTGCTCAGCGGACAGGTTCGACACGCCGATGTGCCGGATCTTGCCCGCGGCCTTCAGCTCGGCCAGGGCGCCGATGGAGTCGGCCAGCGGCACCTTGGGGTCGGGCGTATGGAACTGGTAGAGGTCGATCTGCTCCACCCTGAGCCGCCGCAGGCTGCCCTCGCACGCCTCGCGGAGGTGTTCCGGGCGGCCATCCTGCTGCCAGTGGTTCGGGCCGGGGCGCTGGAAGCCGCCCTTGGTCGCGATGACCAGGTCGTCCGGGTAGGGGTACAGGGTCTCGGCGATCAGGGTCTCGCTGACCTCCGGGCCGTAGGAGTCGGCGGTGTCGATGAAGTTGACGTCCAGCTCGAGTGCCCGGCGCAGGGCCGCCTTGGCCTGCTCCCGGTCCGGCGGATCGCCCCAGATCCCGGAGCCCGTTATCCGCATCGCGCCGTAGCCCATCCGGTTAACCGTGAGGTCGCCGCCGATGTCAATGGTGCCGGCCGCGGTGGCCGTCGCTTTGCTCATGAGTCCTCCTCGGGGGTCAGGTTCCAGCCTTTCAGTTCCGCATGGTGATCGCGAGGCGGGGTGGGCCGTGGCGATCCGGGAGGCCGGTCATGATCCGGATGACTACTGAGTGTAAATATGGAAAACTTTGAGTAATCAGGGGGAGGTAAGCCGTGACCGCGACCAGGACCCAGCCAGCCACCATCCTGGTCGCCGACGACGAGCAGGACATCCGGGAGCTCGTCGCCTACCGGCTCAGCCGGTCCGGGTACACCATCATCGAGGCCCGGGACGGGGATGAGGCGTTCCGGCTGGCCACGGACCGGGTCCCCGACCTGGCGGTGCTGGATGTGATGATGCCCCGGCTGAATGGGTTCGACCTGACCGAGCGGCTCCGGCATACCCCGGCTACGCAGCGGCTGCCCATCCTGCTCATGAGCGCGAGCGTGCAGGAATCGGACATCTCACGCGGGTTCGCCGCCGGGGCGGACGGGTACCTGACCAAGCCGTTCACCCCTGATCAGCTGCTGGCCGAGGTCCGGGATGCGCTCAGCCGCGGCTGAGCCGGGCCCCGGCGTGCTCAGCCGCGGCTGAGCCGGCCCGCGTGCTGGCCCGGACGGTGAGCTGCGGGGCGAGCAGCGTGACCCCCGGCACCGGCTGGTCATCCAGCTTGGCCATCAGCAGCGCTGCGGCCTGCCGGCCCATCTCATCGGCGGGGATGGCGATCGAGGTCAGCGGCGGAGTGGCCTGCTCGGCCAGGTCGTCCGGGCACATCGCGATCACCGCCAGGTCCTCGCCGATCCGCCGGCCCGCCGCGCGGAACGCGTCCAGCAGCGGAGCGAGGGCCGACTCGTTGTGGACCACGACCCCGTCGAGCGCAGGCCGCTGTTCCAGCAGGCCGGTCACGGTGGCCCGGACGGCGCCCGGCGCCGGGTCGCACGGCCAGACGACCGGGCGCAGCCCACGCTCCCGGGCCGCCCGCCCGAAACCGGCCTGGGTGCGCTGGGCGAACCCGGTGCCGCGGCGGTAGATCTCCGGCGGCGCGCCGATCAGCGCGATGTCGCGGCAGCCGGTCGCGGCCAGGTGCTCGGCGGACACTCTCCCGGCCGCCTCGAAATCCAGGTCTACGCAGGTCAGGCCGGTGTGCTCGGCCGGGAATCCGATCAGCACCGCAGGCAGTCCCAGCGCGCGGAGCGCCGCCAGCCGCTCGTCGTGGGTTCCCACGTCCATCACGATGATCGCGTCGACGAGCGAGGTGCCGGCGGCCCGGTACAGGCCGCTGGCGCCCTCGTCCTGGGTCAGCAGCAGCACGTCATGGCCGTAACCGCGGGCCGCGGTCACGATCGCGGTCGCGATCCGCATGAGGACCGGCACGTAGAGGCCAGGGTGCAGCGGGATGACGAGCGCGATGACGTTGGAGCACCGGCCTGGCGGGGCCCGTGTTCCAGCCTGCGGGTGATAGCCGAGCGTGGCGATGCTGTCCAGGACGCGCCGCCGGGTCGGCTCCGAGATGGAGCGCTTGCCACTGAGCACGTAGGACACGGTGCTCGGCGAGACATCCGCGTGCCGCGCCACGTCAGAGATCTTGACCAAGGTCCCGTCCGGGGATGCGAAACGCTCCGACTCCTGGATGGTAGCCCCGCCGGGCCGTGTCTACAACGGGGAGTTACCGTCGCGATACAGCCCGGATACCGGACTGCGCGGGCGGCCGGGCGCCCGCCGGTCAGCCGCGCGCGAGCTGCTCCAGCCGCTCATGCAGGTGCGGCACGTACGGCTCGGCTTCCGGTTTCATCAGCACGCTGCGCAGGATGCGGGCTCCCGGGGCGTCGGCGTGCACAGACTCATGCCGGGCCCGGAAGGCCTCTGCGCTGGCGCGCAGGGTGCTGACGAACACCGGGTCGGGACTGGTCATCCCGGCCTGCAGGATCCGCTCGGAGGCCTGGTCGATCCGGGACAGCGCGGCAGGCCCGGTGACCGGGAAATAACTGACGATGTCCAGCTCGGGCTCCTGGTACAGCTCCAGCACGGCGGACCTGCCGATCAGCGCGGACCAGGCCAGCGCGGCCCGCCGGCCCGCCGCGAGCACCTGCCCCAGCCCGTCCGCGGTCGGCGGCAGCAGCCGGAACGTGAGCCACAGCGCGGCGGCGGCCGCGCCGGCCCGGGAGCACTCCAGGCTGATCTCCCCGAGGTGCAGGTCCGCGGAGGTGAAGTAGGTGTACGGGGAGTCGTGCAGGTAGAAGCGCGCCACCCCGGGATCGCGGAACAGCACCGCGCCGCAGCCGTAGGGCTGCAGCCCGTGCTTGTGCGGGTCGACGACGACCGAGTCGCACTCGGGGATGGCCCGCCACGGCGCGGCCGGCAGCCAGCCTCCGGTGCCGGGCTCGCCGGCGCTGGCCGCCTCAGCGCCGGCCTGGGCCAGGATCGTGAAGAACCCGCCGTAGGCCGCGTCGACATGGATCCGGGCGCCGTGCTGCCGGCACAACGCGAGGGCCTCGTGGATGGGGTCGATCGCGCCCAGCCCGGTCGTGCCCGCGGTCAGGACGACGGTGCCTGCCCGGCCGGTGCGCAGCAGCTCCTCCAGCGCGCCGAGGTCCATCCGGCCGTGACGGTCCACCGCGACCGGGTAGCCCTGCACTCCCAGCAGGCCGCACATCCGGCTGTGGGTGTAGTGCGCATCTGCGCTGAACGCGATACCCCGTCCCGGGTGCAGTTCGCGGGCCACGAACAGTGCCTCCAGGTTGGCGATGGTGCCGCTGGTGGTGAGGTGGCCCAGGTGGGTGGCGAAGCCGAACATGGCGGCCAGCTGGGCGGTTACCTCGCGTTCCATCCGGGCGGTGGCGGGGCCGCCGTCCAGTGCGTGGTTGTTCGGGTTGACCAGCATGGCGGCGAGGTAGCCGGCCACGGCGGCCGGATGCGGGGGCTTGAGCATCTGCCCCGCGTACCGCGGGTGGAAGAACGGGTAGTTGTCCGCCAGGCGCTCGGTGAACTCGGCGAACGCCGCCCCGAACCGCTCGTCGCTGACTTCCAGCGAAGGATGCGGGTCATACGGCCCGAACCCCGCCGCCCACTCCCGGTTCGCCGCGACCGCCTGCCCCACCCACCGCTCGAGATCCACATCCGCAGCCTAGAGGCCCCCGCAGGGCCCGGGTGCGGGCGCGGCGGCGGAGATGTTCGAGAACGGCCGCGCCGCCGGGCGCGGCGAACCAGGCGGCGTGGCCGAGGAGGTAGCCGTCGTAGGCGAGGTCGGCGCGCGCGGCCGAGGTGACCACGTGGGCGAAGTACTCGACCTCAGACAGCGCGTGCTCGACATGCACCACCGGGAGCACCTCGGGCAGCGCGACGGCCTCGGCCGGGCTGAGCGGGCGGACCGACTCATAACCGTCCAGGAACGCGTCGATCGCGTCCAGGTCCGCCCCGGCCCGGCCCGGGTCAGCCAGGTCGAGCCAGGGCACGGTGGTCCTCTCCAGTGCCGTAGCCAGGTCATGCACGGCGAAGGTCCGGTTGGCCAGCCCGAAGTCGAACACGCCGGCCACGGCGGCGTCCGGGCCCGCGGCCGTCCAGGTCAGGTTGGAGGGGTGCCAGTCCCCGTGGCCCCATTGCCGGGGCAGGGCGGCCAGCAGCGGTGCCGCCCGCCGGATGGCGGGCAGCACCTCCCGGGTGAGATCGTCCGGCCAGGTGCGGCCATCCAGGTACGCCGCCAGTCCCGGGCGCCGCCCGGCCAGCCACTTGACCTCGGCGAGCGGATCGGCTGCGACGATGATCTCGCAGCCGCTGGTGAGCACGGCGTGCGAGCGGGCCGGCAGCGGGAAGCCGTCCGCCGCGCCGTGCAGCCGGGCCAGGGCCTGTCCTGCCGCCCGTGCGTGGCCGAGGCTGGTGTACGGGGTCCAGGACTCCGCGTCCCGGTACAGGTCGAGCCCCCCGGCCAGCTCGTGCACCTCGTAGACGAAGTCGCCGCGCTGGGTAGCGGTGGACCCGTCCGCGGAGCGCAGCACCGCGGGCGCCGGAATGCCCCGGGCCCGCACGTGGCCGATGAACGCATGCTCCACGGCCAGCTGGGCGGCCGTGCGCACCGCGACGTGGTGCCGCTTGACGAACAGGTCCACGCCGCCGCGGCGGATCAGCCCGGCGGCCGACATGGGCCGCGGGCTGCGCCAGGTGATCACGTCGGCGCCGGCGGGCTGGGGGTAGCGGGCCAGCACCGCGTGCACCTCGGCACTGGTGAGCGGGCTCCAGTCCGGCGCGGCCAGCTCCCTGCCCATGCCGTGCACCAGGCCTGCCGGTGCGGGCATCCCGATCACGCCGCTCACCCGGTCACACCCGGGCCGGTGCACGCAGCGCACGCAGCGGCCGCGGTGCCAGCGGCCACGGGTTCCTCCCTACGCCGGCATTACCCGGTCAGGTTCAGACGGTCGGTGGCGCGTGACCCGGCGGGCCAGCCACCCTCTCAGCCCGGTCAGCCCGAGCTCCCGTGTGTGCGCCTGATGCTACCTCGGGGCTGCGGTGCCTTGCTGCAGCCCGTCACCGTGCTCGAGGATCTCCGCGGCCCCCCGGGCGACACAGCGCAGCGGGTCGTCCACGACCACGGCGGCAATGCCGGTGGCCGCCTCGATCCGGTTGGCCAGGCCGGGCAGCAGCGCGCCGCCCCCGGCCAGCCGGATCTTGCCCCGGACCACGTCCTCGGCCAGGTTGGGCGGGATGTCGGAGAGCATCTCCTCCACGCAGTCCACGATCGCGGTGACGATGTGCTCCAGCGCCCGGGCCACCAGCCACCCGGGCACCTGCTCGACCCGGGGGGTGCGGCGCGCAGCATCCACGCCGACCGTTTCCATCCACCCGCTTGCGTCCCCGTCCAGGCCGAGCGTGATCTTCAGGCTGCGGGCCGCGTTGCGGCCGAGCAGCAGGCCGAGTTCGGCCTTGACCGCGCTGGCGATCGCGTCATCCATGGCGTTGCCGCCGAGCCGCAGCGACCGGGCCCGCACGATCTGGCCGCCGGCCACGACCGCGGACTCCGTGGTGCCGCCGCCCACGTCCACGATGAAGGCCCCGGCTCCCTGGGCCAGGTCGAATCCTGCGCCCGCCGCGGCGGCGATCGGCTCGTCGATCAGCTCTACCGAGCAGCGTGGCCGGATCACGCTCACCGCGGCCGCCAGTGACCGCCGTTCCACCCAGGTGGCGCCGCCGGGCACGCACACGACCGCGGCGGTCCGCAGCAGCCCGCGGCGCACCCGGGCCCGGCGCACGAAGCCCTGGAGCATGGCCGACGCGGCGTCGAGGTCCGCGATCACCCCGTCGCGCAGTGGGTGGAGTACCTCGATGCCCTGTGGCTCCTTGTCGGCCAGGGCGTCCGCGGCCTGGCCGACGGCCGCCACCCGCCCGGTCGTCCGGTCCAGCGCGATGGCCGACGGCTCGTCTATGACCAGACCGCGGCCCGCTACCGAAACCAGGGTGTTGACCGTACCCAGGTCGATCGCCACACCCGACCGGAACCGCATGAGCGCCGCCCTTGCCCCGAAATGCCGTCAGCTACCCCAAGTATTGCGTCTCCGCAGCGGCGTGAGGTGGCGGAGTCGCGCGCTAGCCCCCGCCAGCGAATGGAATCTAGCGGGACGCACGCCACCTTGCAGGCTAAACGTGCCGGAATCCCCAGTCCAGAATCTTCGTGGCGTCGCTGAACGCGGCCATGTCGTTGCTGCTCGAGCTGTGCAGGACCACGCCGAGGAGCACGTGACCGTTCTCGCGCGCCTCGAACAGCAGGCAGTACCCGGCCGCCGCGGTGGACCCGGTCTTGATCCCGATCGCGGCGGGGTAGTCGAGCAGGAGCATGTTGGTGGTCCGCCACACGTACGCATGGTGGCGGGGGGTCGCGGCGAGGCTGTAGGACTGCTGGGCGACGATCGAGCGCAGCACCGGGTACTGCATGGCCGCCCGGCCCAGCGCGATCAGGTCCCGGGGGGTCGAGTAGGTCAGAGGTCTCGGTGGGCCAGGGCAGCCCGTCGAAGTTCGAGAAGTGGGTGTGGGCCAGGCCCATGTTCTGGGCCGTGGTGTTCATCTTCGCGATGAACGCGTTCCAGCCCGGCCCAAACGACTTGGCTAGCGCGTACGCCGCGTCACAGCCGGACGGCAGCAGCATGGCCTCCAGCAATTCGCGCGTGGTCAGGTAGTCCCCGGGGCGCAGGCCGGCGTTGCTGGCGTCGTATTTGCGGTCGTAGGGGATCACGCCCTTGGGGATCTCGATCCGCCGGTGCAGGTCCCCGGCCCGGAGCACCACGATCGCGGTCATCACCTTGGTGATGCTGCCCATCGGCCGCTCGGTGTTCATGCCCCGGCTCCACATCACCGCGCCGCGCCCGTTGACCAGCGCGCCCCCCTCGGCCTGCACACCGCGGGGCGCGCCGGCCAGCGCGCTGGCCGGCGCGGCGGTGCGCCGGGGCGGCCGCCACCGCGGCGGTGCCCGCCACCGCGGCCGGGGCTGCGGTGCCCGCCACCGCGGCCGGTGCGGCCGCGACCGGTGCCAGGAGCAGTGCCCCGGCCAGGGCGAGGACGCTTAACCGGGTAGGCACGTGCATGGCGCTCCTGTCGGTAGTGACCGGCCGGCGGGGGCGGGCCATATGCCAGCCGTGAACGGGACTGGCGCAGGCCGCGGTCCCCGAAGCCTGGCAGCAACGCCCGGCCACATCAAGCCGATCCTGGGCAAGTCGTGGCCGAGTTCTGGCCGGGACGGTACGGGATGTTCCGGTCCGGCCAGTTTTGCGGCGGGGTTCAGCGGGCTGGCTCAGCGGGCTGGCTCAGCGGGCTGGCTCAGCGGGCTGGCTCAGCTGGGCTGGCGGGCGGGCTGCCTGGCGGGTCCGGTAGGCGGCCACGTTGACCCGGTTCGCGCACGCGGTCCCGCAGAACCGGCGGGACCGGTTCTTGGACAGGTCAACGTGGACGTTGTCGCAGTCCTCCGCGGCGCAGCGGCGCAGCCGGCCCAGCTGCCCGGTGCGTATCACGTCGGTGAAGGCCATCGCCGCATCGACGGCGATCCGGTCGGCCAGCGGGGCGTCGGGCGACGTCGCGTGCAGGTGGTAGTCCCAGCCGTCGTGCTTGACCAGCTGCGGCAGCGCGCCGGCCTCCCGCAGCAGGGCGTTGACGAGCGCCGCGGCCTCGTCCTCGCGCAGGTCCCAGAGCCGGGCCAGCCGGGGCCGCAGGCTCCGGACCGCCTCCAGCTCGGCCCGGTCCCTGGTCCGCTCGCCGGTCCAGCGCCACTGCGTGACGAAGCGGTCGAGGGCGGCTTCGTCTGGCAGCCCCTCGGTGCCGCCGCGGCCGGTGTTGACCAGGGCGGCGGTAGCAGCCAGGGAGACCTCGGTGTCATGAGCAAAAAGCACCTTGACCCCTTTCAGCAGGAGCGGCTACTGTCATTAGTGTAAAGGTGGTTTGCTGCTTACACATCCTCTGTGGGCGGGACCGCCACCGCCCCGGCCCTGACGCCACCCGCTGCCCGGACCGTGCCCTGGAGTGCCGCCGTGACTTCCGCCCAGACCCGAGTCATGCCCCATCCCGTTCGCGACGGCACCGGCGCCCATCCTCGCGCGGCTGGTGCTGTGGGCGGCGGTGCCGGCGGTGCCGGCGGTGCCCGCGGGGCGGGCCGTGCCCGGCAGGGGAGCACCGGGCTGTCCCTCGGCATCCTGTCCGCGGCAGCCTTCGGGACGTCCGGGGCCTTCGCCTCCTCGCTCATCGGCTCCGGCTGGAGCCCGGCCGCGGCGGTACTCGCCCGGATCACCCTGGCCGCCGTGATGCTCACCGTTCCCGCCCTCATGCAGCTGCGCGGCCGCTGGCCGGCGCTGCGCCGGGCCGCGCCGCGGGTGACCGCCTACGGCCTGGCCGGCGTGGCTGGCTGCCAGCTGTTCTACTTCAACGCGGTGGCCAGGATGCCGGTCGGCGTGGCCCTGCTGCTGGAGTACCTCGGCACCGTGCTGGTGGTCGGCTGGCTCTGGCTGCGGCACGGCCAGCGGCCGCGGCGGCTGACCGTGGCCGGTGCGGCCGCCTCGATCGCCGGGCTGGTCCTGGTCCTGAACCTGACTGGGACCGGGGGGATCAACCCGGCCGGGCTGATGTGGGGGCTCCTGGCTGCCGTGGCCCTGGCCATCTATTTCCTCCTCTCGGCCGCGCCTTCTGCCGAGCCGCTGCCGCCCATCGTCATGGCCTGGGCCGGGATGTGCGTGGGTGCCGTGGTCCTGGGCCTGTGCGGCGGGATCGGCGTCCTGCCCATGACGGCCAGCGCCCGTCCGGTCCATTTCCTGCATCACCAGGTCAGCTGGATCGTGCCGGTGCTCGGGCTGTCGCTGGTGGCGGCGGTGATCGCCTACGTGGCAGGGATCGGGGCCGCCCGGCGGCTCGGCGCCAAGCTGGCCTCGTTCATCGGCATGGCCGAGGTGCTGTTCGCGGTGGCGTTCGCGTGGCTGCTGCTCGGTCAGCTACCGTCCGCGATGCAGTTCCTGGGCGGCGCGTTCATCCTCGCCGGGGTCACCCTGGTCCGGGTGGACGAACTGCGCGGGCCCGATCACGTCGTCGAGGAAGCTCAGGGTGGCCGCGGTGGTGGCCCGCCGCCAGGCGAGCAGCGTCGCATCGAACCCGTCCCCGACAGGCCGTTCCTCCTGGACGGCCCGGGCGATGGGCTCCAGGACCGCCCGCTGCCGGCGGAGCAGATCCGTGGGGTCAAGCCCGGCGCGGTCGAGCAGGGCCAGCTTGAGTAGCAGCTGGGACCGGACGTCGCGGACGTGCTCGACCGGCGTGTCCAGCCACTCCGCTGCCAGCCGCCGCCCTTCCGGGGTCACCGCGTAGAGGGTGCGCCGCGGGCCCCGGCCGGACTCGACCGCCTCCTGCGTCAGCAGCCCGGCGTCCAGCAGCCGGGTGATCGAACGGTAGATGACCGGGCGGGGGACCTGCCAGATGCGGCCAAGCTCGCCGTCGGGCGCCGTGAGCCGGGCTATGGCGAAGCCATGAGCGGGCCGCTCGCTGAGTATCGCCAGGACGGTGCGTTCCGCCAGCGACAGTGATGGCCCCGCGGTCATGATCCTGAGCGTAGTGCCCCGTGCGGCCGCAGTGACGTAGGCCGCTCGACGTGGGGCGTGGCGGCGGGACGGGGTGCGGCGACGTGGGCCGACGCGGCGGGACGGGGTGCGGCACGGCGCTGCGGGACCTGACTGGCGCCCGGGCGCGGCCATGCCGCCAGATGCCGCGAGATACCGCCGTGACGGCAGGGGCCGGCTTCGGTAGTCTCGTTGTGACTAGTACGTCTCAGCCCGGAGGGCTGGTCATGTCCGCCGAGATCAACAGCGTGGGATCCGCGAACCGAGGCCCGGTCCTGGGGCCGGCGCCCCTCCCGGCTGGCCAGCGGGCAGGCGGGCCCCTCGCGGCTGGCCAGCGGGCAGGCCGGGCAGGCCGGGCTGGCCGGGCAGGGCGGGCTGGCCGGGCAGGGCGGGTGGCCCGCCCGGTCGTCGCCGTCCTCGCGGACGGGACCCCGGCCTTCGCCCCGATCGGCGAGGTGGTCGTCACCGATGCGCGGGTCGTCTGCCACCTGTGCGGCCGGGCGCTCCGGTCGGTCACCGCCCACCTGCGCGTGCACGGGTACACCAAGGACACGTACTGCGCGGTCTTCGGCCTGGAGCGCGGCCAGTCCCTGGAGGGCCCGGACACCCGCAAGCTGCGCGCGGCCGCGCTGACCTCCCGCCTGGTGTTCGACACGGCGATCCGCGCGGGCAGCGCCGCGGGGCGGCAGCGGGCCCGCTCCGGGGAACTCACCCGGGACGCAGCGGCCGCGGCCACCGGCCGCCGCCATCCGGAGCAGCGCCGCCGGAAGGCCAGCCGGGCGCGGGCGAGGATCCCGGCCGAGGTGGTGGCGCAGGCGAACGCCGCGCGGGCCAGCCGCCACCTCGCCCGGGTCGCGGCCGAGGTGGCCCGGCGTCACGGCTACCCGGACCTGGGCGCGTTCGTCCTGGCCCGGACGGCTGACGGAGCCAGCCTGGCGGCGATCAGCCGCGAGGCCGGGCTGCATAAGGACTGGCTGTCCCGCCATCTCGCGGATGTCGCCCCCGCGGCAGCCGCCGCGGTGCCAGGGCAGCGCCCGGCCCGGCCGGACGCGCACTGGCGAGCCGCGCTGCACCGGCTGGGGTTCCCCGACGTGCCCAGCTACCTCCAGGAGCGGCACATCAGGCAGCACCAGACGGTGAACGCCATGGCCGCCGAGATCGGCGTGACCCACCACGCGATCGAATCCGCGCTGCGCCGCCACGGCCTGGACCGGGTCGCCCACGTGGCTGCCCGGCACGCGGCGGGCGAGCGCGCGGCTCAGGTTGCCGCTGGGCTGGGCGTCGACAGCCTGGGCGACTACCTGCGCCAGCGCCGGGCAGCCGGCCGGACGTGGCGGGCTCTGGCCGCCGAGTCCGGCCAGCCGGAGTCATGGCTGCGCCGCCAGGCCGCCCGAACCCCGCCCCGCTGAGCCTGATCCCCCGCTAGACCCAGCCGGCCGCTTCTCCGGGACTGGCTCGCACCACCAGCACCATGGGTCGCTGTGGTCATGGCCAGCGCCGACATTTCCTACGCGACGTGCGTTATGGCGAGTGGTTTGTCCTGGTTTGGGCGCACGCTCCGTAGGAAATGTGAGCGGGAGGGGCCAGTGTGACTGGGGCCCTGGACGGGGGAAGGTCACGGCCGCGGGGCGGGCTGGTCACGGCCGCGGGGCGGGCTGGTCACGGCCGCGGGGCGGCTGGTCACGGCCGCGGGGCGGGCTGGTCACGGCCGCCGAGGTGGTCACGGCCGCCGCATTGGCTGGTCACGGCGGAGGCGGTGAACCTCCAGGGCCGTCTGGGCCACGAACCTGCCACCGCTGCCAGCGCAGCACGGGTGCCGCAACCATGCCCTGACGGCGTGGTTGCGGCATCCATGTCACAGAGCGCGGGGGCCGGACCGGCCCCCAGCCGCGCTCCCGCCTACAGCTGGGTGGTGACGGCCTTGACCTCGGTGTAGTTGTTGAGGACTTCGTGGCCCATCTCGCGGCCCCAGCCGGACTGCTTGTACCCGCCGAACGGCAGTGCCGCGTCGAACACGTTGTAGCAGTTGATCCAGACCGTGCCGGCCCTGAGCTTCTTGGCCAGCGCGTGCGCCTTGGAGATGTCCTTGGTCCAGATGCCCGCACCGAGGCCGTAGGGGCTGTCGTTGGCCTCGGCCGCGATCTCGTCCAGGTCGCTGAACGGCTGGGCGACGACGACCGGCCCGAAGATCTCCTCGCGGACGACCTTCATGTTGCCGTGGGTATTGACCAGCACGGTCGGCTCGATGAAGAAGCCGCGGTCGCCGAAGCGGCCGCCTCCGGCCAGCGCGGTAGCCCCCTCGGCCTTGCCGGACTCCAGGTAGCCGCTGACCCGCTGGAACTGCTCCTCAGACACCAGCGGGCCCATCTGCGTGCCTGCCTCCAAGCCGGAGCCGAGCTTGATCGACTTGGCGATCTCCGCAACGCCGTCGACCACCTCGTCGAACCTGCTCTGATGGACGAACAGGCGGGAGCCGGCCACACAGCACTGGCCGTGGTTGAAGAAGATCGCGTTGGCCGCGCCCTCGACCGCGCCGTCCACGGCGTCCTCGAAGACGATGTTGGGGCTCTTGCCGCCGAGCTCCAGGGTCAGCTTCTTCAGGTTGCTGGCCCCGGCGGCCTGCACGATCAGCTTGCCGACCTCGGTGGATCCGGTGAAGGCGACCTTGTCCACGTCCATGTGCCCGGCCAGGGCCGCTCCGGCGGTCTCGCCGAAGCCGGGTACCACGTTGACCACGCCCTCAGGCATTCCGGCCTCGGCGATCAGCTCGGCGAGCCGCAGCGCGGTCAGCGGGGTCTGCTCGGCGGGCTTGAGCACCACGGTGTTGCCCGTGGTCAGCGCCGGGCCGAGCTTCCACGCGGCCATCAGGAGCGGGAAGTTCCACGGGATGATCTGCCCGACCACGCCGACGGGCTCACGCAGCGTGTAGGAGTGGAAGTTGGCGCCCGGCATGTAGGGCACCGAGATGTTGATCGTGTTGCCTTCGATCTTGGTGGCCCAGCCGGCCATGTAGTGGAAGAGGTCGGCGGCCAGTGGCACGTCTGCGGCCTGGGCCACGGCGAACGGCTTGCCGTTGTCCAGCGACTCGAGCTGGGCGAGCTCGTCGGTGTGCTCGAGGATGAGGTCGCCGATGCGCCAGATGATCCGGCCGCGCTCGGACGGGGTCATCCGGCTCCACGGGCCCTCCTCGAAGGCCGTCCGGGCCGCGCGCACCGCCCGGTTGATGTCCTCCGCGTCTCCCTCGGCGACCCGGGCGAGGGTCTCGCCGGTCGCGGGGTTGGGGGTCTCGAACGTCTTGCCCGATGCCGCGTCCGACCACTGTCCGTCGATGAACAGCTGCCGCGGGACGGCGATGAACTCTTCTACGCTGCGGTCCAGGGTCACTGACATGCGAATGCTCATCTCCCTTGCCGGCGCGGGGAAGGCGGCCACCCCGTTGCGGCCACGCTGCGGAACCCGCGCGAGGCCCGGCCAGCGGCCGGCGCCCCTCGGTAGTCTCAATGAGACTACATAGCCGGGGCTGGCACAAGGGCGGGACAGCCGGGCGCATGGGGGAGATGGTGGGCCACGCTCCGCGGAGCACGCCGATCACCGCCAGGCGACGCCCGCGGCGGGTTCTGGTGCGTGGCGCCATGCTTGTATGTGGCCGGGTCGTGACAGCATGGGCTGATGCGAGTGCTCCGCACCCCTGAGGAACGATTTGCGGGCCTGCCAGACTTCCCGTACCCGGCGTGCTACGCGCCGGTCGGCGGGGTGCGGCTGGCGTACGTGGAAGCCGGTCCGCCTGACGGCGAGACTGTGCTGCTCCTGCACGGCGAGCCGAGCTGGTCGTTCCTGTACCGGACCGTGCTGGCGGTGCTCGCCGACGCGGGACTGCACGCCATCGCCCCGGATCTGGCCGGGTTCGGGCGGTCGGACAAGCCCGTCAGCGTCGGTGATCACAGCTATGCGCGGCACGTGGAATGGATCCGCGCGCTCGCATTTGACCGGCTGGACCTGCACGGCGTCACGCTCGTCGGGCAGGACTGGGGCGGGCTCATCGGGCTGCGGCTCGCAGCCGAGCATCCCGGCCGCATCGGCCGGGTGGTGGCGGCCAACACCGGGCTGCCCACCGGCGACCAGCCGATGCCCGATGTCTGGCTGCGGTTCCGCGAGGTGGTCCGGACCGCCCCGGCGCTCAGCGTGTCCCGGCTGGTGCAGTCGGGCTGCCAGACCACGCTGCCGCCGGCGGTGCTGGCCGCCTACGATGCGCCCTTCCCGGACGAGGGCTTCGCCGCGGGAGTGCGGGCGATGCCGGGGCTGGTGCCCACCACGCCGGATGATCCGGCCTCGGAGGCCAACCGGGCCGCCTGGCAGCAGCTGTCCGCCTGGGACAAGCCATTCCTGGTGGCGTTCAGCGACCGCGACCCGATTACGGGCGCGATGGGCCCCCTGCTGAAGCGGGCCGTTCCGGGGGCCGCGGGCCTGGATCACCCGGTGCTCGAGGGGGCAGGCCATTTTCTCCAGGAAGACGCCGGTGAACAGCTCGGCCAGGTGATCGCGGACTTTATCCGGGCCACGCCGGCGCCCGGGTAACCCACCGCGCCCGCCCCTGAATTTTCTTCCCAACGGTCTGTCCGGAACCATCGCCCAGGCAGGCCGCAGGCGGTCGCGGCCCGTCCCCGCCTGTCCGGGGTTGTCCGGGTCTTTAGCCGCCCACCCCGGATGCGGGGGTTGCCCTGGAAGAGTAGTGCCTGCATATTCAGGGCCGTTGGGAGGAACTGTCTCGATGCTCAGCTTGACCTGCGAAAGGGCAGGTTGCGGGAAACCGCTGCTGACCTGCCGCGCCTGCCGGGGCCGGCCCGGCAAGGAATGCCGCCCGTGCGACGCCACGGGAATGGTGTGCGCGGAGCACGACGGCCGGTGGCGAGGCAGGTAACCTGACTGTTACCCGGGGGGGCCGGAATGGGGTTATTCAGCAGGGAGCACCGCCTGCCGGAGACGGGCGCGGATCCACCCGTCTCGGGTCCGGGGCTTGTCTTAACCAGTACTCTCGATCTGGATGGCTGCCTGCGGGCGCTCGGCCGGACCCTGCTGGAGTTCCGGGTGCCGGAGTACACGCACCTGCCCCCGTTCACGGAGGCCAGCTGGGCCTGGAACGGAGAGCGGGCGAACGCCCCGGAGACGGTGGTCATCTGCACCGACCCTGCGGGTGATTATGTGCTCGTGGCGTTCTGGCCGGACGCCGGCGGCTGCCGCATCGGCCTGGCCCCGCTGAGCGGCGGCCAGGGGCCGGGCAGCCAGCGGGCAGGCGTCCAGCAGGCAGGTGTCCAGCAGGCAGGCGAGCCGGAATGGCCGATGGTCACCGCCTGGCGCCTGCGCGACATATCCCTGTCGGGGCCTGCGGGCGTTCTCGCCGCCGGGATGATCAGGCTTGTCCCGCCGGTCCTGCCCCCGGGCTGGGTGGCGGAGATCGTGTCCGCGGCCGGGTACCGGCCCACCCGGCGGAACACCCAGATTGCCGCGCGGGCCGCCGGGAGCCTGTTCGCGGGCCGGGCCGAGCTGTTCACCGGGCACCGGGAGCCCCGTGCGGCCCGGCGTTTCGTGCGGCGGAACTCACGGCGCCAGCCGATGACCGAGGCAGCCCTCCAGGAGATCATCGACGACCTGGCCCGCAGCGACCCCGGCGTGCTGCCCTATCTGCAGTGGCTGCCGGTGCGCGCCCGGGCCATGATGCTGGAGCATGTCCGGGAGCCCGGCACCTTCTGGGACGACCTGGACCGCTGAGGCGGCGGTCCTGACCCCGGTCGCTGGGGGTCGTCACGGGCGAGGCGCCGGAACGTTCCGTCCCCGATCCCATGACGGCGTCCCGTCATGATCGGGGACATCGTGTTTCGCGCCCGGCGCGGAGGCTAGAGTCCAGGCGGATATGTGCCCCAAAACGGGAAGGAGACCCGATGCCCACACGAACGGCACGGACCGGGTGGACCGGAACGCTCGAGAACGGCTCCGGCCAGGTCGAGCTGACGAGTTCCGGAATCGGCACCTACGAGGTGTCCTTTCCCAGGCGGGCCGCTGACGAGGCCGGCGGGTACACCAGCCCGGAGGAGCTGATCGCGGCGGCTCACTCCGCGTGTTACGCGATGCAGCTGTCCGCGCTGATCGGCCAGGCCGGCGGCACGCCGCAGGCGCTCGATGTGCAGGCGGACGTGTCACTCGGGCCCGACCCGGCGGGCGGATTCCGGCTGACCGGCATCAAGCTCACCGTCCGGGGTGAGGTCGACGGCCTGGACGCCGCCCAGTTCGCCAAGGCCGCCGATGACGCCAAGGCCGGGTGCCCGGTCAGCAAGGCCCTCACCGGCGTGGACATCACCCTGGATGCCCAGCTCGAAAACTGATCGGCGGGCCGCGGACCGCCCGCCCGGCACGGCGCCCGCCCCGGGCACGGCGCCCGCCCCGGGCACGGCGCCCGCCCCGGGCACGGCGCCCGCCCCGGGCACGGCGCCCGCCCCGGGCCGGAAGGCCGGGGGCGGGCGCTGCCGTGCCCAGCGGTGCGGGTGCACTACCCGCGGGCGCTCCGGATGTCCGCGCCAGGGCGGCCCGCGCCCTGCCGGTGCGCGCCCCGCGCGGCATAACCGGCGACCGCGGCCCTCATCACCCCGACCATCGCCGCCCGGTCCCGCGGGAACGGGTGCCTGCCGTCCGCGTCGGCGAACGTGGCGTCATGGAGCAGCCTGGCACTGCCCTCCGTCCAGCCCGGGCTGGACAGGTACACGGCGCCCGAGTACTGGCGGTGGTTGATCCCGAAGCCCGGGCCGGTGCTCACCGTCACGACGTCCGCCCCGGTGAGCCGTCCGGTGCTGAAGACGGCAGTGACGGGTCCCAGCGGGGTGGTGAGGTCCACGGTGTGCTCGTGCATGGAAGCTCCCGGCGCCAGCCCCCCGGTCCATCTGGCGTAAGGCTACCCATGCACCGTTCCCGGCAACCGCGCCGTCATCCCCGCCCCGGGCCGGGTCAATGGCGGGCCAGGTGCGTGGCCATGGCGTGCTCCACGAGGGTCAGCAGGGTCGTCTTGGCTGATGTCCGCTGGCGTGCGTCACACTGGATGACGGGCACCTGCTGATTCACCGACAGGGCTTCCTGGACGTCGGTGACCGTGTGCGGGTATTCGCCGTGAAAACCGTTGACGCCGACGACGAACGGCAGATCCGCCGACTCGAAGTAATCGACCGCGGGGAAGCAGTCAGCCAGGCGCCGGCTGTCCGCCAGCACCACGGCACCGATGGCCCCTTCGATGAGGTCATCCCACATGAACCAGAAGCGCTGCTGGCCGGGCGTGCCGAACAGGTAGAGGACCAGCCCGGCGTCCAGGGTCGCCCGGCCGAAGTCCATCGCCACCGTGGTCGTCGTCTTCTCCGGCACGCCGGACAGGTCGTCCACGTCGCCGCTGGCCGCGGTCATCACGGCCTCGGTGGTCAGCGGCGTGATCTCGGAGACCGATCCCACGAAGGTGGTCTTCCCCACCCCGAAACCGCCAGCGATGACGATCTTCACGGACGTCATGGCCGTGCTGGCTGGTTCAGCCTGGAGAGGCTGGGCGCTTACGTGATCCACTGGGTAGCCTTCCGCGCAGGTGAGACTCGGGGCCGCGATCCCGTCCGGGGGTCAGCTGCCGAACCGCGGGGGCAGAGCGGTCCGCGGCTCGGGTGTGAGGGCGCGTCCCACTCTTTCCACGAGCAATGCCATCTCGTAGGCCACCAGGCCCATGTCGCACTCGCCGGCTGCGAGCACGGCCAGGCTCGATCCGTCGCTGATCGCCATGACGAGCAGCACGCCGCGCCGCATCTCGACGATCGTCTGGGTGACCGGGCCGCCTTCGAACACCCGGGCCGCTCCCTGGGTGAGGCTGGTCAGGCCCGAGGTCACCGCGGCGAGCTGGTCCGCCCGGTCCTGCGGGAACCCGTCCGAGAAGGCCAGCGGCAGGCCATCGGCCGAGACCACGATGGCGTGGGCCACCGAAGGAACCCGGTCCGCGAAATCGGTGATGAGCCAGTTCAGGTCCTGGACCGGTGACGTCAGCGGGCTCACTGTTCCCCTCTCTGGCTGGCCCGGGAGGGCCAGCTGGATGATCGCGGCCGGCCGGGGGGGCACTGCGTTACGAGGCACGGTCAGCCTCGTCGCCGATGTCCGTCTCGTCCCCGGAGCCGGTCTCGCGCGCTTTCCTGATTCCCTGCTGGTAGCTGGACAGGCGCTGCCTGGTCTGCGACGCGGAGCGGCCGGTGTCGGGTGGCGCGGGCGCCGCCGGCGACCCCGCGCCGCCAGGCACCAGGTTGGCCTTGGGTACCCGCTTGGGCAGCCCGGCCCGCGTGGTATCCGCGAAGACCGGCGCCCGCACTGTCTCGGCCGCCTGCCATCCGGCGTCCGCGGGTGATGACCAGCCGGCCTCGCCCGCGTCCGCGTCGGGCGGCGACGCCGTGCGGCCGACGGGGTGGCCGCCGCGCCGGAACCAGTCGGACTCCACCGCCTCGAAGATGGGCAGGCGGTTCTCCGGGGCGGTGCTCCCCGCGAGCGGGAGGATCACGTGAGGGGAGGCCGCGCTGCCAGAAGCCCCGGCGGCCGGGCTGGCCGTCCGCGGGCTGGTCAGGGGGCTGGCCGTCCCCGGGGTGCCCGTTCCCGGGGTGCCCGACCGCGGCCTGGCGATCTGCGGGAAGGCCGTCTCCCGGCTTCCCGGGCTGGCCGTCTGGGGGCTGGCCGTCTGGGCGCTGGCCGTCTGGGGGCTGGCCGTCTGAGCCGCTGGCCGGCCCAGCTCCGCTGCCGTTCGCTGGGGGCGGGGAGAACGCCGTGCTTCCGTTCGCGCTGGTGACGGTGTCCGCCGCGTCGCCGTTGCCGAACTGGTCCGGCGCGGGCCGCGGCGGGCGCACCTCTGCCGGGAGGGAGGCCGCCGGGTGCCGGTCCTCCCCCCTGGCGGCCGGGCCCGTCTTCATCCAGGAGGCCGGGGCCGGGCCGGAGTCCGCCAGCGGGTGGTCCTCCGACGGGGAACCCTGCCGGGTGATCACCTCGTCGGGCAGCCACACCAGGGCGGTCAGGCCGCCTTTGGACGCGGGCCGGAGGCGGACATGGATCCCGTGCCGGGCGGCCAGCCGGGCGACGACGAACAGGCCCATGCGCCGTGACACCGCGACGTCCACGACGGGCGGGTTGTCCAGCCGCCAGTTCGCGTGCGCCATCTCCTCCGCGCCCATCCCGACGCCCTGGTCGGTGATGTCCAGCAGGACGCCGCCGCTGTTCAGCGAGTATCCCGACACGTGCACTAAAGTCTCCGCGGGCGAGAACGCGGTGGCGTTCTCAGCGAGCTCGGACAGCAGGTGAACGACGTCGTTGACCGCCTGCCCGCGGACCGAGATACCGGGCTGGATGTCAGGGATGACCCGCTCGTAGTGCTCGATCTCCGATACGGCCGCCCGCAGGACGTTGACCAGCACCACCGGCTCGCTCCACCGCTTGGACAGCTCGTGGCCGGCCAGGACCAGCAGGTTCTCGGAGTTGCGGCGCATCCGGGTGGCCAGATGGTCCATCTGGAACAGGTTCGCGAGCCGCTCGGAATCCTGCTCACCCTGTTCCAGGTCGTCGATGAGCCGGATCTGGCGCTCCACCAGCGTCTGGCTGCGGCGGGAGAGGTTCACGAACATGGCGTTGATGTTCCCGCGGAGCGCTGCCTCGTTGGAGGCCAGCCGCACCGCCTCCCGGTGGACCTGGTCGAACGCCCGGGCTACCTCGCCGATCTCGTCGGTCGAGTCCACGTCGATGGGCGCGACCTCCAGCGGCGCCTCGCTGCCGCCCCCGCTCATCAGCCGGACCGTCTCGGGGAGCCGTTCCCCGGCCACCTCGAGCGCGCCGGTCCGCAGCTGGTGCAGCGGCCGGGTCATCGAGCGGCCCAGGGCCACGGTGAACAGCAGCGCCAGCGCCAGGACCAGGATCACCGCGACCCCGCCGATCAGCGCCGCCGTGATCGCCTGGCCCCGCAGCGAGCCGCTCTGGGCGATGACCGAGCCCATCAGGCCCTGCTCGACCGCGTGCAGGCTGGCGACCAGGTAGGCGGAACCGCTGGCCGCGTTGGTGAAGGCCGGGTTCTCCGCCGACGAGCCGCCGCCCTGGGCCAGCGTGATCGCCTGCTGCACCTGGGCCTGCGCGCGATCCGCCTGCGCGGACGACAGGTCGCTGTCGTACAGGTGGCGCTGGCTGCTGGTGGCCGTCAGGCTGAACTGGGCCAGATCGGCCTGCTGCTCGGCCTGCGCGGCGTTGATCGCCGCCAGCTGCCCGGGCTGGAACTGGTTCGCGCCCACCAGGTCCGGCGTGAGGGCGGAGGTGAGGATGGCCTGCTCCTGGCTGACCTGTTCCTTAGAGGCGGAGATGAGCCCCACGACCCGGGCGGTGTCGGCCAGCACCGCGTCGTGGCTGCCCGTCGCGATCTCGTCCTCGAGCGCGAGCAGCTGGGTGATGGTCGCGGCATATTCCTGGATCACAGCCAGCGAGGGAATCCGGGTGCTGGTCGCGACGCTGCGCAGGGCGGGAAGCCCGTCGATCGCCGCGATCGCCCCCTTGGCCTCCTGCTGGGCCAGGGCCGGGTAGGACCGGCCGATGGTCGCGGCCCCGCTCCGTACCCGGCTCGCGACCTGGTCGGTGGCCTGGCGGTCCTGGGCCAGGACCGCCAGCTGGGGGCCCGCGGCCGCGCCGGGCGACCCGCGCCCGCCGCCGGCCGGGCCCATCGTGATGTACCTGATCGTGTCCTCGCGCTCGGTCTGGAGCGACTGGATCAGGCTGGTGATCTGGCCGCCCAGCCGGGAGAACTGCTCGACCCGCTGGTACGCGAGCGCGCTGCGCGCCGAGGAGACCACGCTGACGCCGCCCAGGATGACGGCCGCCAGCGTGGGCAGCAGGACCAGCAGCAGCAGCCGGGACCGCACCCGCCAGTTCTTCAGCGCCAGGCGGGAGGTCCTCGGGGGTGGTGCCGTGGCCGTAGCCGGGCTGAACTGCGGGATCACGGCGCTGTCCGGCGCACCCCAGGTGCCCGTCCCGCCCCCCGCACCCGCACCGCCCGCGGCACCCGCCCGCCCCCCGGCACCCGCACCGCCCCCCGTGCCCGCCCGGCCCCCGGCACCCGCACCGCTCCCGGCAGGGGCGCCGCCGGCCTGGGTGCGGCTCCCGCTGAGGGCAGTCTCCGGTGCTATGAGCGCCAGCGGGCGGCTGGTCGCGTCAAGGGCCATGCCGTCTGCTCTCCCTCGCCTGGATCGCACAGTTTCTGCACCTCTCAACCCGGAAATGGCAGGCGCCCTCGAGCCGCAGGCACCGGCACGGAAGCCGGAATGGCAGATCCCGGTCTCTGGCAAACCATTCTGCGGCGGGACCCTGGCCACGGAGCCAGGAGTCAACTCTAACGCCCGGCGGACCGTCTCACGCTCATTGTTACCACTGTTGTCAAATCTCGCTCTCAGGGCGGGCGGGTCAGCAGTAAAGCGTGCCCAATCCCAGTACGCACGCCGTCCCGGCGGGTTAGCCTAAGCGCAGGCACGGCAATATTACTACCTTTCTTCGGAATTCCCGGGCGCTGCTATGGCACTAAGGAAATTGTCATTTCCGCCGCGCTCTATGCCGGGCCCGCCGGACCTTTATCTGAGGAGGCTCCATGAGGCTTGTTCGGCGCCAGGCCCGCGGAGGGCGCGCGCAGCTGACCCGCCGGTCGTGTGCGGCGGCGGCCGCAGCCTCACTGGCGCTGCTCGCGGCCGGATGCGACGTGGCGGGCGGCCCGCCGGGCCAGGCTGCGGGAAGCCAGCAGATCGCGGTGGCGGTCGTGCCCGGGTTCGCGAACGCGCCGCTCCAGGTGGCGGTGCAGGACGGGCTGTTCGCCCGGCGCCACCTCGACGTGACGGTGCAGACCTACCAGACGCTGCAGCAGGCCTACGCGGCGCTGGCCAGCGGGCAGGCGGACGTCATCAGCGGCGATTACGCCGGCCTGCTCTACGCCCAGGCCCATGATCCGGGTGCGGGGCTGCGGCTGATAGCGGACGGGTACGACGCCACGCCGGGGGTGATGGAGGTTCTCACCCTGCCCGGCTCTGCCGTCACCACCCCGCAGGACCTGCAGGGCAAGACGGTCGCCACGCCGCCGCGGGAGCTCGCCCCCTTCTCCGCCGACGCCCCCTACAACATCGAGACGCTCACTGCCGAGTCGGTGCTGCAGAGCGACGGCGTGAGCCCCACCAGCGTGCTGTGGACGGCCATGCCGCCGGGGGACATGATCACTGCGCTCCGCGACCATCAGGTCAGCGCGATCGTCGCCACGCAGCCGTACATCCTGCAGGCCGAGACGGAGCTCGGGGCCGTCGAGCTCTTCGACGTCTGCAGCGGCGTGACCGCCAACCTGCCCCTCTCCGGCTACTTCACCAGCGCCGGGTTCGCCCGCGGTCATGCCGCGGCGCTGGGCGGCTTCCGGTCCGCGCTCAACCAGGCGAAGGCGGGCACGGCCCAGCTGGGCACGGTCCGCTCGGCGCTCGAGACATTGCCAGGGATGTCGGCGCGGGAAGCCGCCCTCGTCACGATCGGCCAGTATCCGACCTTCCTGAGCGTCGGGCAGGTGCAGCGTGTGGCGGACCTGATGTACGGCACCGGGATGATCCGCACCACGATCCCCCTGAAGACCCTCGTCCTCCCCTAGCCCCCCGGCCGCCCCCCGCCGGGCCGGCGCCCCCCCGGCGCCCCGGCGCCCCCCCGGCGCCCCCCGGGGCCCCCGGTCCGGCCCATTTCCGTGATCCTGTGCATTCAGTGCTGTCCTAGCGCACCCATTGCACAGGATCACGGAATCCGCCGGGTGGGACCCGCCCCTGGGGGGTCCCTGGACGGCTCGGAGGTTTGAGGGTCAGGTGGTGAAGGCGAAATGCTCGAAGTCGAAGTTGGATAGGGGCTGGCCGACCTTACCCGCCGTGTACCCGGTTATCTTGCCGCTGTAGGCGTCCAGGACATCGATGTAGGCGGGGATGATGTAACCGCCCTCGCTGAAGTCGAAGGCCTGCATCTCGGAGATGATTTCCTTGCGCAGCGACGGGCTGGCGGTCGCGTTGGCCTGATTGTAGAGGCTGGCGTACCGCGCATTGTCGGTGTGCGTCTCGTTGAACGGGGACGCCTTCAGCATCGACTCCGCGACCTGGGCCAGGTACGGGTAATAGTTGTAGTAGTCCTGGGCGAACGTCCACTTGAGGTAGTTCGGGCCGAAGAAGGTCCCGGCCGGGACGTTGCTGAGCTTGATCGTGACGCCCGCCGCCTTGGCCTGCGCGGCCAGCACCGTCGCCATCGCCACCGTGCCGGTCGCGACGGCCGAGGTGGTCAGGGTCACCGTGAGGCCCTCCTGGCCCGCCTTCCTCAGCAGGAACTTGGCTTGCTGGATGTCGCCCTGGGCGGGCCGGACCAGGGAGTGGTCGAAGTCAGGGTCGTACGGGGAGAAGAGGTCGTTGGCGACCACCCCGTAGCCATCGAGGGCCGAGTCGATCAGCTGCGGGCGGTCGACCAGCAACCGCATCGCCTGCCGGACGTTGACGTCGCTGAAGGGCGGCTGATCGACGCGCATCGTGAACGGGATGATCTCCCCGGAGTGCGATACGACCGTCTTGATGCCGCTGCTGGTGGCGAGGGACGCGATCTGCGGCCCGTCCAGCGCGCCGGCCCCCTGGATGACGCCGGTGCTCAGCGCGTCCTGAAGGGTGGTGTTGTCGCTGAAATCGATGATCGTCAGCGTGTCCACGTAAGGCAGGCCCGACTTCCAGTAGTGCGGGTTGCGGGTGAAGACGCTGCGCTGGCCCGGCGTGAAGCTCTGGTAGACGAACGGCCCGGTGCCGACCGGCCTGGCCGGGCTGAAGCCGTCCGGCGCGATGTACAGGTTGTACCAGAACGCGGCCAGCTGCTCGGCGAAGCTCGAGAAGGGCTTGGTCAGCTGGACCAGGACCGTGTGCGGGTCCAGGGCCCTGGTGTTCGCCAGGTCGATGGGGCCGAGGCCGAACTTCCCGGTGAAGCCGTTGGAGTAGACCCGCTGGAACGTGAAGAGGACGTCGGACGCCGGTGAAGGCCTTCCCGTCATGGAAGGTCACTCCCGGCCGGAGGCGGATGACCCACTCCGAGAGTGATCCCCCATGGGGGGTGATCGACTCGGCCAGCACGTACTCGACCTGTGCCTGGGCGTCGAGCTGGACCAGGGGCTGGTAGAGCGACTGAAGGCGTGAGGTGTCGATGTAGGTCAGGCTCTTATGGGGATCGAGGGTGTCCGAGCTGGAGCCGCCGGACAGGCCCAGCTTCAGGTTGCCTCCCCGCTTCAGGCTGCGGCTGGCCTGGTCTAAATGCTGGGTCGCCGCGGGACTGGAGCCGCCGCAGGCGGCCAGCAAACCTCCCGCGCCTGCCGCCGCGCCAGCCGCCGCCATCCCGCGCAGGAATTGGCGCCGCCCGAATTCCGCTCCCGGCCGCCGCGTGCTGGTCTCATCCGGTCGATCCACGGAACCTACCTCCAGGAAGTTCGGCATGGTAACGCTAAAGATATTGAGCGGGCATGATCGAAGAGGCGCGCGAAGGCCCGGCGCGGCATGCGGGACCAATCCTCCCGGTAAAGCGCGCGATGCAGATTACTGGCCATCGTGTCACAGGCGGAGTGGACGCGCCAGGCGGGAAAATACGCTCCGGGAGCGGCAGGTTACTCGGCAACAAGGAGCACCTTTCCGACGTGCTGGCGCCGTTCGAGAAAACGATGGGCCGAGGCGGCGTCACTGATGGGGAAGGTGGCGGCAATGGGCACGGTGATGGAACCGCGCCGGATGAGGTCCAGCGACGTGGCCAGCTCGTCGGGGGGTGCCAGGCGGAAGCCGATGATGCGCCACCCGTTGCGGAACAGCTCGACCAGGTCGATCGGCACGACCTCGCCGGCGTGCGCTCCGCAGGTCACGAGCGTGCCTTCCTCGCGCAGCACGGACAGGTGCGCCGCGAACAGCGGGCCGCCCACGGTGTCGAGGACCGCGTCGAAGCGGCGGCCGGCCGTGGCCCGCAGGAGGTCGGCGGCGATGTCGCTCTCCCCCCGGACGATGACCGCGTCGGCGCCGAGCGAGCTGACCTGGCGGGCCTTGGCGGTCGTGCCGGCCGTCGCGACCACGGTCGCCCCGGCCAGCTTCGCGCACTGGACCAGGGAACCCGCCACGCCACCGGAGGCCGACGGGACGAGCACGAGGTCGCCGGGCCGGATGAGGGCCAGGCGGTTCACCATGTGCCAGGCGGTGCTCACCGCGCACTGCCCGGCCGCCATGGCGAGCAGGTCATCGGCGGGTTCGAGGGGGACCACGACCTCGGCCGGGACGCAGACCAGCTCACCGTAGCCGCCCCACCGCGTGGTACCGAAGACCTCGAAGGACTCGCACAGGTCGGGCCGCCACCGGGCACACCGGCCGCACCGGCCGCAGCTGTACTGCTGGAAGGCGGTGACCCGGTCGCCGGCCCGGATGGGCCCGGCGCGGTCGCCTGCGCCGACGACCGTGCCGGCGAATTCCGCCCCGAGGACCATGGGCAGCTCGAACGGCCACCGGGACGTGCCCGCGCGTGAGTCCAGGTCCGAGTGGTTGACGCCGCAGGCCTGCACCTGGACGAGGACGTCCCCCGGGCCGATCTCGGGATCGGGGATGTCCGCGTACTGCATCGCCTCGGCCGGGCCGTACTCGTAGAACGCCGCCGCCTTCACCGCCCGCGACCTCCCCGCCCGGGGTGAGCCGGGCCCCCGCCGGCCCGGTCCCGCGGGAGGGGCGGGGAGATGGAAGCCATTCCCGGGCACGCAATTACGAAGTAACTAGGAGGGCTAGCCATATGCACTCTTCTGTGGCCGCTGTGGCCACTGTAAAAGACCGGGCCGGAGGTGCAGGTGTGACGCTGCTGCGTCACATTAGCTGCACCCATCACCGGGCGAACCCAGGAATCACAATCGAAGCCTGACATGGGCGATCCACGCTCCATTGGCCTGCCGCGGATTTACTAAGAAAATTCGGAGATGAAAGGCACCTGCATGGCCGGCCGGGCCCGACTGGGTGACAGGGCCCATCCGCCACTCGAGGTGGTGTTTCGAGGAGAATATCTCCGCGAAGAGTAAGATTCAGGCTGATTCCGGTAAATGGCGCATGGGGTATCTCGCGGGCGGGAGGATCAGCAACGTGGCAGACGCCCGCGCGGTCCGGCGGCCCGAACCGGGTCCCTCCGCACGCTCCCCGCTCCCGGCACACCCACCGGCGGCCCAGCAGCGGGGAGCTCACCCGGTCCGCCGCCTGCTCGGGCGCCGGGCCGCGGCCGGGCTGTTCACCTTATGCATCGTGTCCGTGCTGGTGTTCGCGGCCACCGAGGTGCTGCCGGGTAACGCGGCCAACGCGGTGCTCGGCCGCACCGCGGCCAGCAGCCCCGCCGCGCTGCACCGGCTGGAGGCCGCCCTGCACCTCAACCGGGGTCTGCTGGACCAGTACTGGCTCTGGTTCTCCGGCCTGGTCACCGGCCACCTGGGTCACTCACTGGTCAACGGCCAGCCGGTCTGGGGATACGTGGCCCCGAGGCTCATCAACTCCGCCGTGCTGATGGGAGTGACCGGGCTGATCGGGGTGGTGGCCGGCGTCGGGCTCGGTGCGCTGGCCGCGCTCCGCCGGGACGGCTGGCTGGACCACGTCTTCGCGGTCACCACGCTGGCGGTGACCGCCCTGCCGGAATTCGTGGTCGCGATCGGCGTGATCATCGTGTTCTCCACGGTCGTCACCCACCTGCTGCCCGCGGTGTCCCTGCTGCCGCCGGGCAGCTACGCCTGGAACGCGCCGCGCCTGCTGATCCTGCCGGTGGTCACCCTTGTCATCGTGATCGTGCCGTACATCCAGCGGATGACGCGGGCGGCCATGATCGAGGCGCTGGAGTCCGACTACGCGGAAGAGGCCCGGCTGAAGGGCGTGCCGATGTGGCGCATCGCGGCGGTGCACGCGCTGCCCAACGCCACCGCCCCGGTGATCCAGGTCATCGGGCTGACCTTCCTCTACCTGGCGGGCGGGGTGGTCATCGTGGAGTACGTCTTCGCGTTCCCCGGCATCGGCCAGGGGCTGGTCTACGCGGTCGGGAACCGCGACATCCCCGTCATCCAGTTCATCGTCGTGCTGCTCGCCGCGTTCTACGTGGTCATGAACATCGCGACCGACGTGATCGCGCTGCTGGTCACGCCACGGCACAGGATTCCCAGGTAGGACGGGGGCAGGTACCGATGACCGCCGCACGGCTGCCCGCGGAGCGGATCCGGCGCCACCAGTGGCTGGCCTCGGCGCGCGCGGCGGTCCGCACCCCGCGGGGCGCGGCCGGGCTGATCCTGGCCGGCTTCGTCGTGGCGGTCGCGGTCCTGGGCCCGCTGGCCGCCCCCTATTCCCCCAGCGCCCTGCTGACCTTCCCGTTCGGGAAACCAACGGGGCGGTTCCCCCTCGGCGCCGATTTCCTCGGCCGGGACGTGCTGTCCCGGGTCCTGGACGGCGGCTGGCTGCTGCTGCTGATGGCCGTGGCCGCGACGGCGCTCGGCGTCACCGCCGGGGCCGCCGCCGGGATCAGCGCCGCCTATCTGCGCGGCCGCCCGGACGGGCTGATCATGCGGACCGTCAACGTGATCCTGGCGTTTCCCCAGCTGGTCTTCGCCCTGCTGCTGCTGAGCATCCTGGGCCCCAAGCTGTGGCTGATCGTGGCGGCGGTCGGCCTGACCCACGCGCCCGCGGTCGCCCGGGTGCTGCGGTCGGCGACGCTGGACATCTCCGAGCGGGACTTCGTCAAGGTGGCCGAGCTGCAGGGGATGCGCCCGGCCTCGGTGATGGCCAGGGAGATCCTGCCCAGCCTGAGCACCCCGCTGATGGTCGAGGCGGGGCTGCGGCTGACCTACTCGATCATCATCATGGCGGGCCTGGCCTTCCTGGGCTTCAGCCAGCCGCCGCCATCGCCCAGCTGGGGGACCATGATCAACGAGAACCGGGCCGGGCTGGCCCTGAATCCCTGGGCCGTGATCATCCCCGCCCTGCTGATCGCCCTGCTCACCATCGGCACCAACCTGCTGACCGACGCCATCGGGCGGGCGGCGCTCGGCGTGGACCGCAGGCCCGAGGAAGCAGCCCTCGTGGACGCCCTGTGAGGGAAGAGGACGGCCGGGTGCCGGGCGGAGGGGACGGCCGGGTGCCGGGCGGAGGGGACGGCCGGGCCGGGGAGCCGGGGGCGTTCCGGCTGGAGGTCCGCGGCCTGGAGATCCGGAGCGGGCCCCGCGGGCCGTCCGTCGTCACCGCGGTCTCCTTCGCGGTACGGCCCGGTGACGTCCTCGGCCTGGTCGGTGAGTCCGGGTCAGGGAAGACGACCGTCGCCCTGGCCCTGCTCGGGCACACCCGGCGCGGCCTGTCCGTCAGCGCGGGCGAGATCCGCCTGGACGGGACGGACCTGCTGCGGCTGCAGCCCGGCCGGCCTGCGGCAGGTGCGGGGGGCCAGGGTCAGCTACGTGCCGCAGGACCCCTCCGCGGCCCTGAACCCGGCCCTGCGGATCGGCTACCAGCTCCGGGAAGCACTCCGGGTCCATCAGCCCCGGCCGGCGTCCTACCCTCGCCGGTCCGGCCAGGGCGCTGACCGCGAGGCGCGGATTCTTGAGGTGCTGCGTGAGGTGCGCCTGGACGCCGGCCCGGGCCTGCTGCGGCGCTACCCGCATCAGCTTTCGGGCGGGCAGCAGCAGCGCGTGGCGCTGGCCATGGCCTTTGCCTGCCGGCCCTCGCTGATCGTGCTGGACGAGCCCACCACCGGCCTCGACGTCTCCACCCAGCGCCACATTCTCGACACGGTGCGCGGCCTGTGCCAGGACTACGGGGTGGCGGCCGTCTACGTGAGCCACGATCTGGCCGTGGTCAGTGAGCTGGCGGCTGAGGTGGCCGTCATGTACGCCGGCCGGATCGTGGAGGCCGGGCCGGCCGCGCTGCTGTTCAGCCAGCCGCTGCACCCCTACACCCAGGGCCTGCTCGCCTCGGTCCCGGTCCCGGAAGGCGGCCGGCCGCTCGCCGGGATTCCCGGGCAGCAGCCGCCGCCCGGGCACCGCGGGCCCGGCTGCTCGTTCGCCCCCCGCTGCCGCATCGCGATCGGCCCGTGCCTGGCCGCCGTGCCGGAGCCGGCGCCGGTCGCGGGGCGCACCGTGGCATGCCTGCGCGCGGCCGAGGCGGGCGCCGCCCGGGCGCAGCCGCGGCCACCGTCCGCGGCGGACCGCGCGCCGCGGCCGGCGGTGCTGTCCGTCCGGGGCGTTTCAGCCCGCCACGGCGCGGTGCCGGTGCTGTCCGGCATCGACCTGGACGTGCCCGCGCAGGCCTGCGTCGCCGTCGTCGGGGAGTCGGGCTCCGGCAAGACGACGCTGGCCCGGTGCATCGTCGGGCTGCACCGGGACTGGGCCGGCGAGATCACCTTCCAGGGTGCTCCCCTCGCGCATGACGCCCGCCGCCGCCCGCTGCCGGTGCTGCGGCAGATCCAGTGCGTCTTCCAGAACCCGTACACCTCCCTCAATCCCCGCAAGACCGTCGGGCAGATCGTCGCCGAGCCGCTGCAGCGCCTCCTGCGCGTTCCCCGGGACGAGCAGACCGGGCGGGTGATCAGCGTGCTCGAGGACGTGGCCCTCGGCCGCCGCTACCTGGCCCGCTATCCCGACCAGCTCTCCGGCGGCGAGCGCCAGCGGGTGGCGATCGCCCGCGCCCTCGTCGCCGAGCCTGCCCTGCTGGTCTGCGACGAGGTCACCTCGGCGCTGGACGTCTCCGTGCAGGCCGTGGTCGTTGAGCTTCTCCGGGCCGCGGCGGCCCGGCGGCACCTGGCCATGCTGTTCATCACGCACAACCTCGCCCTGGTGCGGAACGTCGCGCAGCTCGCGGTCGTCCTGCGCCACGGTGAGATCGTCGAGTCCGGGCCGGCCGAGCAGGTGCTCGCCCGGCCCGGCACCGACTACACCGCGCAGCTCATGGCCGACGTGCCCAGGCTGAGATCATGAACCCGCCGCATCAGACCCTCTGATTGTGCAAACCGTCGAGCCGCGGGAAACAGACGTTCTTCTCTCAAAATTTTCCGGGCCGCCCCGCCGGCCCGCGCGGGAGGCGGTGGCCGCCGCCGGAGATGGGGTGCGGCCCGGGCAGGCCCGGCAGAGCGGGACGGCCGGGTGCGGGCCACCTCCGGAAGGCCCGGGCGGCCTGACCAGGGTTCCCGCGCCGGAGATGACGTCCCCGGTACCCGGGACCACCAGGGAAGGGGCGGGCCGTCCCGGCAGCAGCATGCGATCGGAGGCAGGTCACGCGCCCAGCGCGGGAAGCTGACCTCTAGGGCTCCGATGGCCTCCGGCTCTATGGTGGCCTGGTGGGGGGTGCGCAGGGCGGGGCCGCGGGGCCGATGGTGGGCCGTGACCGCGAGCTGGCCCGGGTCATGCTGCTGCTGGATGATGCCCTGGCGGGTGGCGGCCGTCTGGTGCTGTGCACCGGTGAGGCGGGGATCGGGAAGACCCGGCTGGCTGAGGAGGCCGCCGCGTCGGCCGCGGCGAGGGGCGTGCCGGTGGCGTGGGCCCGGGCGGCTGACCGGGACAGCCTGCCGCCGTACGGCCTGTGGCGGCTGGTGCTGGATGAGCCCGCCGTCCGGGTGGCCGGTGATGACCCATCCGGTGCGGGCCTGTGGCCGCGCGTCTTCGGTGACGCCGAACGCCCGGCGCTGGCTGATGGGGCCGATTCCGGCCGCGACCAGCGGTTCGCGATGTTCGCGGAGGTTCGCAGGCGGCTGGTGCAGGCGGCCGGGCCCGGCGGGCTGCTGCTGGTGATCGATGACCTGCAGTGGGCGGACGAGGCGTCGGCGGTGCTGCTCGCCGATGTCGTGCGCCAGCTGCGGGGCACGCTCATCTTGGTGCTGGCGACCTACCGGCAGTCGGCGGCCTCCGGTGATGATGGGGGCCCCGGGCTGCTGCTGCGTCTGTCGGCGGATGCCCACACCGAACGGGTGGACCTTCGTGGCCTGCCCGCCGGTGCGGTCGGGGATATGCTGCTCGCCGCCGGGCTGCCGGCCTCGGCCGACCAGGCCGGCCAGGTGCACTCCGAAACGGGAGGCAACCCGTTCCTGGTCCGTGAGCTGGCCCGGATGCTGGCCGAGCAGCCGCCCGGCGGGCCGGTACCTGGGCGGGTGGCGGAGGCGACAGCCCACCGGCTCGCGCAGCTGCCGGATCCCGCCCGGGCGCTGGTGCAGACCGCCGCCGTGGCAGGCAACAGCTTCTCGGCCGGCGTGGTGGCCGCGATCCTGGACGTACCGGTACTGGCCCTGCTCGGCCCGCTGGACGAGTGCCAGGCGGCCGGGTTCCTGGTGGCCGGGGACCGTCCCGGTGATCACCGTTTCTCACACGCGCTGGTCCGCTCGGCGGTGGCCGCCGGGCTGAGCGCCGCGGAGCAACGGCGGCTGCACGCCGCTGCGGCGGACGCGATCGAGGCTCTTTATGAGGGACAGCTGGATCTGCACCTGGCTGAGGTCGCCCGGCACCGGGTCGAGGCATCGCTGCCGGGTGACCGGGCGGACGCGGTAGCGGCGTGTGAGGCGGCCGCCGGCGTCGCCGCGGAGTCGCTGGCGTTCGAGCAGGCCGTGCGCCTGTACCGGCAGGCGCTGTCGGTCGGTGGCGAAGAGATCGGCGGCAACGACCGCTCCCGGCTCGAACTCGCCCTGGCGGCGGCCCTGCACCGCAGCGGGGACCTCCCCGGATCGCAGGAGACGGCGGCCGCAGTCGGCCGGCGGGCCGGGCGCCGGCGTGACCGGGGCTTGCTGGCCCGCACGGCGCTGGTCATGGAGGCCACCGGCGTGCCGGAATGGGACGGGGAGATCTGCCGCATCTGCGAGCAGGCCCTGGCCGGGGAAGACCTTCCCGATGGCCTGCGGGCCCGGGTCTCCTCGCGGTACGCGCAGGCGCTGGTATACCGGGGCGAGTACGACCGGGCGGGACCGGTCAGCCGGGACGCGCTGGCCGCGGCCGGATCGGCGGGGGACCCGGTGGCGCTCGTGGACGCGCTCCGGGCCCGGCAGCTGGCCTGCTGCGCCCCCGACGGAGTCGCCGAACGGGCCGTGCTGGCGAGCCGGATGCTGGAGGCCGCTGACACCGCGGGCAGCGCCTGGCTTGAGATGTGGGGCCGGCTGTGGCGGATCGACACCCTGTTCGAGACCGGTCAGCTGAGGACCGTCCGGCGTGAGCTCGCCGATCTCGAAGGCTGCGTGGAACGGCTCCCCGGTCCGCTCGCGCAATGGCACTTCCTGGAGACCTCGGCCGCGCTCGCGCTGGCCACCGGGCGCTTCACCGAGGCGACCCAGCTGGCCTGGCAGGCGTTCAAGGTGTTCAGCGACATGGGGCACCCGGTCGCGTTCGGCGGCTGCGCGGTGATCCTCAGCCAGGCGGGCCTGCACATCGGGCTCGGCAGATCCGGCCTGATCGAGCTATGGGACCAGCTGCCCGCGCATCTGCGGCCAGATGCCGTGGACACCACCCGCGGCGTCAGTACCGTCTTCCCCGCGCTGACCCTCGCGCTGATCCGCCTGCACCAGGGTGACCGCGCCGCCGCTGAGGCCGCCTATGCGCAGGCCGGCCCGGTCGGGTCCTGGACGCCGGTACCGGCGATGCGCATGGCGGCGTGGGCGCACGGGCTGGCGGTCGCCATCCGCCTCGGCCGCACGCAGGACATCGAGTTCCTGGCGGCGCGGTTCGCGCCGTTCCGCGGCCAGCACGTCGCGAACGGCGCCGGACCCGGGGTTTACATGGGCCCGGTCGAGCTGCCGCTCGGCCAGGCGGCCGCCGCGCTGGGCCAGCTCGGCCCGGCGGCTGAAGACCTGCGGACGGCCGCCTCGATCTGCGACGCCAGCGGCGCCCGCGGCTGCGCCGTGCAAGCCCGCGTCGAACTCGCCGCCGTGCTCACCCGCCGGCAGGCGCCCGGCGACCGGGATGAGGCGCTGGCCGTGCTGGCCGCCGCCGGGCGCGAGGCCGGACAGCTCGGGATGGTCCCGTTCAGCGAATGGATCGGGCGGCTGCAAGCCCAGCCGACGGCCGCGCCGGCCGGCGGCTCACCCCTCAGCCCCCGCGAGCTCGAGGTAGCCCGGCTGGTCGCGCAGGGACTGACGAACAAGCAGATCGGCCAGACCCTGTACGTCTCCGAGCGGACGGCCGAGAACCACGTCCAGCACATCCTGGCCAAGCTCGGGCTGCGCAACCGCAGCCAGGTCGCCGCCTGGGCCATCGGGGAGCATGACGCGAGCCGTCTATGAGTACCCAGGCAGGCAGGTGAATGAGTACTCCGGTGAGTGATTCCCCGGATGGCCGGACCCAGGATTTCCCATAGCGTCCTTCCTGCCAGCACAAACTCCGGAAAGGCAGGACGAACATGGCACACATCCACATCGCGGCGACGCCGGGGGTAACGATCGACGGCTTCCGCGCGGTTTCCGCCAAGCACAACCCGCCCCAGGACATCGACGGCCTGCTCGCCTGGGCGGCCGGCACGGACGAGAACGGGCTCCACGTGGTGAGCGTGTGGCAGTCCAAGGCCCATATGGACCGGTGGTCAGCCGAGCAGCTCTTCCCCGCGTTCCAGTCGCTCGGCATGACCGATGTGGCGTCGAACATGAAGTTCACCGAGTACGACGCGGACGAACTGTACATCCGCTGAGCAGCAGACCCAGACGTCGCGTGGCGCCCCGCATCGAGCAGCGACGATTTCCCCGGCCGCCGGTGCATCCGGCGGCCGGGAATCCCTCCCGGCCATCACCCCGCCTGTAGGAGGCACGCCCTGCACCCGGAGCGCACCCAGCGACCTCAGGCCGCTGGGTGAGATTCACGGTAGAACCCGGCCACGACGGAGTAGCGCCGGGACACGGTGGAGGGCTTGAACCGGCGGATCTCGTGCATCCAGCGGATGTACAGCTCAAGGTGCGGACGCCGTGCGTCCAGCGGGTCCAGGTTCCGCTCTGCGCACCAGACGAGGAAGCAGCGCAGGCCGGATTCGGTGTGCTCGCGGGAGGAACCCTTGAAACGGGCCAGGTAGGCAGCCACCGCCAAGCGCAGCCGATCAGCGGACGGCACAGGGCGGCGGGAGGGGGACGAGAGGAGCTCGGTGAGGTTCATCATGATCTGACAGCGCGGCTGCTCCTTGCCGTCACAAACATCCGAGCTCTCTCCTCCTCGACAGGAAGGTGCACGTCCCTTACACCGTCGAGCAGGACGAAGACGGCATCTGGTGCGCTCACGCGCAGTTGCGTCCGGGCGTGGGGGCTAACGGCGAAGGCGATACCGCCGAGGCTGCGGTCGCGGACTTGCGCGAGGCACTCGAAGGCCTGGTCGCTGAGTTTGGCGCCCCGGACGAGTTGACCCTGACGGTTGACGTGGCCTGATGCCGCCGGTGCCCTCCGTGCGCGGTGAGCGGGTCGTCCGCGCGCTAGAAAAATCCGGGTTCAAGGTGGCCCGGGTTGCCGGCAGCCACCACATCATGCGTCATCCCGATGGGCGCGGGACCACGGTCCCGGTACATCAAGGTCGCAATGTGGCCAAGGGAACGCTGCGCGGATGGCCTCCGGAAAATAGCCGCTGACATCGAGGTAGCGGAACAGCGTGCGGGCCAGCCGGGTGGCATGGCTGGGCCAGCCATTCGTGGCTGCATAGGCTGTCATTGCGACCAGGCCGGGACGCTCAGCATCTAGCCATTTCCGTGCCGCTGCGGGGTCGTTGGTGAACGGTGGGGCGGGCGCGGCTGGCACGGTGATGCGCGGCCGATGGTGACGTTCGGCCGGGTAGACCATGTCCGTCGCGGCCGCCGCGGTCCGCAGGTAGTGGCCGAACAGGCGGCGGGCTGGGCGGCGGCGGATATCGATCGTCAACCGTCCTCGATTGCGGCTACGGAGCGTGGAGGGCGTGTACCGGGGGGTTCTGCGACGTTCGGTGACTGGCTCGCAAACGACCGTCGCGGGTCACCGCGCGAGCTGGGGGGCAGGCTGTAGTAGTTCTCGTAGATCCGCTCGGCTTGAGCCCGGGCGGTGTTCCAGTCCCAGGTTCGGGGGTGGTACCGCGTGGGGCTCAGGGACTGGACGTAGGGGGATGGGTCTGGTTGCAGGCTCTCCAGGACGTGCTCGGCCAGGCCGGCTGACCCGGAGACGCCATGGGCGTTGCAGGCCGCGGCCATCACGAAGCCGCGCAGGGCGGGCACCGGCCCGACGATGAAGCGGCCGTCCGGCGAGAACGCCGGGAACCCGCGGAAGACCTCGCGGACCCCGGTCTCGGTGACCGCGGGGGCGAACCGGGCGAGGTCGCGGGCGAAACCTGACAGGACGTCCCAGTCCGGTGACACGGCGAGCGGCTGCCCGATGGTCACCTCGCGCGGGTCCAGGCTCAGCCCGTCCGGTTCCCAGCCTCCGCACAAGATTCCGTGGCCTTCGGCCCGGGCGTACAGGCGGATGTCGGGGATGCGCAGAACCGGCAGGCCAGCGTGCCAGCCTGCGGCGGCCTGGGTGACGAAGTACTCGTGACGCACGGGCACGATCGGCAGGTGCAAGCCGGCCAGCGAAGCCACGGCGCCGGCCCACGGCCCGGCCGCGTTGATCACCATGTCGGTTGCGGCGTAGCGTCCGCCGGCCACGATGCCGTTGACGCTGCCGCCGGTGATCCGTAGTCCGGTAACGGCGGTGTGCGTGGCGAAGGTGACTCCCCGGTCACGGGAGGCACGAGCGTAGGCCATTACCAGGCTGTTGGGCTGGAGGTAGCCGTCGGTAGGGCACCACAGCGCCGCAGCCACCCCGGTGGTGTCCAGCATCGGGCACAGCCCCGCCAGCCGGGCCGCGCTGAGGAACTCAACCTCAAGCCCGGCTGACCGCGACACCTCGGCCAGCACCTGGAACTCGGCGGCGCGCCGGGCGGTCATCGCTATCCGCACACTGCCTGTCTGGCGCCAGTCCGCGGTGAAGCCGGTCTCCTGTTCGATCCGCGAGTATTCCGCTACCGAAGCCATCGCAAGCCTGCACCGCTCTTTGCTGGCCCGGACCTGCCCGACCAATCCGGCGGCCTGCCCCGAGGTCGCGCCGGCGAGCTCACCCTGCTCCAGGACCTGGATGTCCCGGTAGCCCGCCCCGGACAGGGCATACGCCACGGCGCACCCGACAGCCCCGCCACCGATAATCGTGACCTCAGCGTCTCTGACCTCGGCCACCGCACCCTTCCCCGTCACTGCGCCCTCTATCGCGCCGGTTTCTCATGCCGTTCGACTGCGCGACCGCCCTCAGACCCGCACTTCCGGCGAAGCCCACTGTCATCCCGCGAGCAAGAACGTGGCAAGCCCTCCCGCGGACCGGGATGCCTGCGAGAGGGACAGCCCATCACCGCCGATCCGCCCACAACCGCCGGCCCAGCCCCCACGGCCGCGAACCCGTGCCACCCGGCCGCTGCGACCTCCAGCACCCCGTCTGCTGCTGAGCCCTGCGGTGCGCACGCTCGCGCAGCGAGCCGCCCAGAGGGTCGGCAGCTGTCCAGGTGCGGCCACCAGATCACCGGTCACGACCGGCTGGCCACCGGTCAGTGCGGGACGTGCGGCCGCTACGGCTGCGCTGCTGCTGGGCGAGTGAGCTGGACCTGAGGGTCCGGCTGGCCGGCCTGCGGCTGCGGGAGCGCCGCCAGGACTGGGACCGCGGCCCGTTCACCGGGGAGAGCCAGGACCACATCCCGGTCTACGAGGTCACCGCAGCGCCTGCCGGATGAACGTGGCCACGGCGACCGGCTTCGCGATGAACGCGGTGTGCGAGCCGTCAATGGTGTCGGTCGTGGCGCTCATCCGCTGCGCCATGAACCGTTCCGCGTCCGGCGAGATCGCGTTGTCGTGCTCGGAGACCAGGAACCAGGACGGCTTGCTCTTCCAGCCCGCCGCGGTGGCGTTCTCGTTGAGCGCCGCGGCCGAGAGCGGGCGCTGGGTCGCGAACATGACATCGGCCATGTCCACCGGCACGTCGGCGCAGAACGTCTCCCGGAACCCTTCCTTCTGGACGTACAGGTCGGGACCGCCCGCGGCGCCGGGCGCGTCGTAGGGGGTCGGGGCGGCCGTCTTGGCGAGCAGGGGTGGCGGGAACGGCTGCTGCACGCTCGCGCAGCTCTCGCCCACCTCCAGCCCGAACGCCGCGAGAAAGACCAGGCCGGTCACGTTCTCCAGGCCGGCGGACGCCTGGGTGATCACGGCGCCTCCGTAGGAATGCCCGACCAGCACGACCGGGCCGTCGATGGCCTTGACCACGTCGCTGACGACGCTGGCGTCGAAGGCGACGCCTCGCAACGGGTTCGGCGGGGCGAGCGCCGTGTGGCCGGCGCTCTCAAGCTCGCGGATCACTCCCGCGAACCCGGATGCGTCGGCGAAGGCGCCGTGGACCAGGACGACGGTGGGACCAGGCATGGTGTTCTCCTCGGGATTAGAGAGCCGGCCCCAACGACGTTACGTCACCGGATCCGAGCGAGTCGGCCCAGGGTGCGCCGCCCGGCGCTACCGAGCCGGCAGGGGGGCGCCTCAGGACTGGGTCAAGCGCTTGGCTCGCCACCTCCGACGAGATTGCCGATAGCGAATGTGCATGCTGACCGGCGCATAGGCATGTGCGAGAGCAACGTCCCCTATTCGGCTAGAAGCGGTCGTATTCCACTGCGCAGATACGGCAGCTGTAGTTCGTTGTGATCATGGTGTTGTCCCGGCGCAGGCATTCCAGCGCTGGTGGGCTTGGCGGGCGCGGTGCTGGTGGCGGCGTCGCCAGGTGGGCCAGTGCAGCCGGTGGCGCCGGCCCTCCTCGGGCTTTACCTGTCAGAGCAGGTCGCCGGGACGGTTCGCCGACCGATCAGATACCCGCCTTCCGTTATTCGCCTTCCGTGACGCGGATGATCGTCTTGCCGGCCATCCGCCGGCCGGGCGTGAACGCGGACGGTGCCTCGGCCAGCGGCCGTACGGCCCCGATGACCGGCTGCAGCCGCCCGGACCGCACCCGCTCGGCGAGGTCCGCCAGCCGGAGCCGGTCCGGCTCGACGACAAAGAAGATCGCCCGGCCGTCGGCGGGCCGCACCTTCGGCAGGCCGATGATCGTGACCAGCGTTCCGCCGGCGCGCACCAGCGGGGCCGAGCGTTCGAGGACCTCGCCCCCGATGACGTCGAACACCACGTCGACCTCGCCGGCCTCCTCCAGCCGGTCGGCCTGCAGGTCCACGAATACGTCCGCGCCCAGGCCGAGGGCGGCCTCCCGGTCCGCGGCGCGACCGGTGCCGATCACCCGGGCGCCCAGCTCGTGCGCGAGTTGCACCGCGATCGACCCGACGCCGCCCGCGGCGCCGTGGATCAGGACGGTCTGGCCGGTCTTTAGCCCTGCGTGGTCGAAGAGGCCCTGCCAGGCGGTCAGCCCGGAGATGGGCACGGCAGCGGCCACGGTGTAGTCGATGCCCGCCGGGAGCGGGGCAAGGTTGCGGGCCTCCACCGCCGTGTACTCAGCCAGCGACCCGTCGCGGGTCCAGTCGGCCAGCCCGAACACCCGCTGGCCCACGGTCAGGCCGGTGGTGCCGTAGCCCAGCTCGCTGACCACACCCGACAGCTCGTGTCCGGGCACGCTCGGGGTCCGGTCGCGGCCGGCGCGATCGGTCCACGTGCCCGGCCAGTCCAGCTCTCCCGGGGTGAACCCGGCCGCGTAAACGCGCACGATCACGTCGTTTTCGGCTGCGTGGGGGTGCGGGATGTCGGATAGCGTGAGCCCGGCGGCGCCAGCGGCTCGGTCTCGCACGGTTACAGCTTGCACAACGATTCCCTTCTGCGGCCGGTTCAGGTTCTGACGTGCCCCAGGCGCACAGCTGGTCAAACCGTGAGCCGGCGCATTTCGGTGTCCTGCCTGGCAGGCAGCTGCAGCTCGTTGTGATCATGGTGTTGTCCCCGCGTAGGCATTCCAGCGCTGGTGCGCTTGGCGGGCGCGGCGCTGATGGCGTCGTCGCCAGGTGGGCCAGTGCAGCCGGTGAGGCCGATCTCTGCGCGGTGGTGGGATGACGGTGTCGCGCAGCAGCCGCAGCAGCTCCGGAACGGTGATCGGGACCAGTCCGGCGTCCAGGCCTGCGCCGGCCTCTTGCTCGGACACGTCGCTCCCCTGCACAGATTGCCGTGAGCCTGCGATCCCGCCGTCACCCCGCTCAACCTGATGAGCGCGCGACTGGCCAGCGGACTCGCCCTGCCCGCCGTCATCCCCGTGAGAGCGGGTGAACCATCGGCATGCCTGGCAGGCAGTGCCCGAGGGCGCTGCGGAGCGGATAGAGCACTACCGTGGGCTGCCAGAGGCGCAGCGGCCCGGTGACGGAGGTCAGCTCACTGAACTGCTGCATCGCGGTATGGCTGGCCCAGAAGATCATCGAACTGGTCTGCTCGGGTGATGTGGCTCAAGCTGCTCACGACTACACCCCGGGAGCTGAACCGGCGCAGCCATGAACCTGAGCGGAGCGGCGGGCCGCTTTCGCGTGACCTGACCCGCGGGACTTTCACGCGCTGCCAGCCGGCCGCCGCTGCGGCAGGGATGCCTTCCCCGGGGGAAATGTGGTGGCTTGCGCGGCTATGGCGGGGGTGGCCCGCCGCGGCGCGGCGTAGGCTCGTCGCGCACGATGTGGTCCATGGCGGGGTCGCCGTGCCCGGCTCCTGGCCGGTTCTCCGCGAGGAGGCGCGCAAGGTGGGCAGCGAAGGTACGCAAGGCGCTGGCGGAGGGCCGGAGGACGTTGCCGTCAGCGGCGCGGCGCGCGCGCCCTTTGACACGGGCGTGGCGCATATCGCGCGGGTGTATGACTACTGGCTGGGCGGTAAAGACAACTTTGCCGCCGACCGGGCGGCCGCCGAGCAGGCGATCGCCGCCTACCCGGACATCGTCTTCTCGGTCCGCGCCAACCGGGCCTTCCTCGCCCGCGCGGTGCGCTACCTGGCCGGCGAGGCGGGCATCAGGCAGTTCCTGGACATCGGCACGGGCATCCCGGCCACCAACAACACCCACGAGGTCGCCCAGTCCGTGGCACCGGAAAGCCGGGTGGTGTACGTGGACAACGACCCGATCGTGCTCGCCCACGCCCGCGCGCTGCTGACCAGCGGCCCGCACGGGGTCACCAGCTACGTGGACGCCGACCTGCGCGACACCGGGCGGGTGCTGACCGCCGCGGCCGGGACGCTGGACTTCTCCCGCCCGGTGGCCGTCACGCTCATGGCGATCCTGCAGCACATAGACAACGCCGAGAACCCCTACGCCATCGTGGCGACGCTGCTCGACGCCCTGCCCCCGGGCAGCCACCTGGCCCTGTCGCACCCGGCTGCGGACATCGACGCCGAGGCGCAGGGCAAGCTCGCCGAGCGGCTGAACCAGGCGATGGCGGAAAAAGTGACCCTGCGCGACCGGGCTCAGGTCGCGCGTTTCTTCGACGGGCTGGACATGGTCGAGCCGGGGCTGGTGCGGGTTCCGCAATGGCGTCCCGCATCGGAGCTCGAGGCCAGGAGCCCGGCCGGGCTGTGGGGCGGCGTAGGCCGCAAGAACTAGGATCGCGTGCAGCGCCGGCCGCCGCGGGCTGGCCCGGCATCCAGAGACCACGGCAGATCCTGAGCGCCGCCGGGACCTCAGGGGCCGGGACCTCAGGGCCGGTCACCAGGGCAGGGGCTCGCCGTCGCGGAAGAAACCGCCGGTGGGCCCGTCGTCCGGGAGCAGCGCGGCCCACAGCACGCTGGCCGCCCCGTCCGCCACGGGCCGGCCGCCCCGGCCCATGTCCGTGTCGGTCCAGCCCGGGCAGACCGCGTTGACGAGGATCCCGTCGGCCCGCAGCTCGCCGGCCAGCAGCCGGGTGAGGGCGTTGAGGGCGGCCTTGGACACGCTGTACGCAGGGGGCCCGCCGGTCATCCCGGACAAGGAGCCGCCTTCGCTGCTGACGTTGACGATGCGGGCATGGGTGCCGCGGCGCAGCAGCGGCAGGAAGGCCTGCGTGGCCCGCCAGGCGCCGAGGAGATTGGTGTCCAGGGCCTCGCCCACCACGGCCAGGTCGGCATCCTGGGCCCGCTGCCAGGTGTCGTAGTGGATCGCGGCGTTGTTGACCAGCACGTCGGCCCGGCCCGCGTGTTCCGCGGTCCAGCCGGCCGCGCCGGCGATGGCTGGCCGGATCGGTGACGTCCAGCCGCCGGGCGACGATGTTTCCCCCCGCGGGATCGAGCGCCCGGGCAGCCCGCTCGCCGGCGTCCAGGTCCCGCGCGCCGGCGATGACCAGGAAACCGTGCCCCGCGAGCTGGCGGGCCACCTCACGGCCGATGCCCCGGTTAGCCCCGGTGACGACGGCCACCCGCCGCGTCCCGGCCGTCACGGGGCGGCCGCCGGTGACAGGGACGGGGGGCGGAACGCGGCGAAGGGGTTGGTGACGACCAGGGTCCGGCTCGCGAACTGGTACAAGGTGGCGGGCCTGCCGCCCGCGGGAGCGGGCCGGGCCGCCGCGGTCGTCGCCTCGATGACGCCGCGCCGGGTCAGCACCCGCTGCAGGTTGGTGGCCGAGACCGGGTGGCCGAGCGAGGCGGCGTAGATGTCGCGCAGCCCGGCGATCGTGAAGGTCGCCGGGGCCAGCGCGAATCCGATGTTGGTATACGACAGCTTGGCCGCCAGCCGGTCCCGGCCCGACCCGGCGATCGACCCGTGGTCGAACGCGGTGGGCGGCAGGTTCCCGACCGGATGCCACGCGGTGTCCGGGGGCAGGCGCGGCTCGACGCCGGCGGACACCAGGGCCAGGTAGGCGGTGGCCAGGACGCGGCCCCGGGGATCGCGCCGGGGGTCGCTGCGGGTCTCCAGCTGCTCCAGGTACGCGATATCGGTCAGCTCGACCTTGGTGGCCAGATGCCGGCTCAGGGACGTGCCCAGCCGTTCATCTGGCCCCAGCGGCCCCCCGGGCAGGGCCCACAGTCCCTCGAACGGCGGCGCGCCTCGCCGCCAGAGCAGGACGTGAAGACCGTTGCGGCGAACTTGCAGGACCACGGCCAGGACCTCATGCGAGAAGCGCTCCCCGGGCCATCGCAGCGCGGGCGTCTGGGAGGCGGCCCCGGTCACGGGTACCTGCCGGTCATCGTCTGGCACGTTCGCATGGTACTGAGCTACCCAGTTTTAGACTGCGAGGCGAAAAGGTTCTAGACTCTGAGTCTAAAACCTCGCCGGGAGATTGGGGCAGATCATGACAGCGGCAGATGCAGGCGGGGAGCGGGCCCGCCGGGACCCGGCTGGCCCGCAGCGGGCTGGCCCGCAGCGGGCTGGCCGGGAGCGGGCTGGCATGGAGCGGCCTGGCCGGGAGTGGGCGGCAGAGATCCGGCGGCTCGCGGCGCAGCGCGACGCCGTGATCCTCGCGCACAACTACCAGGCCCCCGGGATCCAGGACGTGGCCGATCACGTCGGCGACTCGCTCGCCCTGTCGCGGCTGGCCGCGGCCAGCACGGCGAGCGTGATCGTGTTCGCCGGCGTCTATTTCATGGCGGAGACCGCCAAGATCCTCGCCCCGGACCGGACGGTGCTGATCCCGGAACCACGGGCCGGCTGCTCACTGGCGGACACCATCACCGCGCAGCAGGTCCGGGACTGGAAGGCGGAGCACCCCGGCGCGGCGGTCGTCGCGTACGTGAACACCAGCGCCGAGGTCAAGGCGGAGTCCGACCTGTGCTGCACCTCGGCCAACGCGGCGCAGGTCGTGGCCTCGATCCCGGAGCACCGGGAGGTGCTGTTCCTGCCCGACCAGTTCCTGGGCGCCTACGTCCAGCGGGTCACCGGCCGCGCCGGCATGCACATCTGGCTCGGCGAATGCCACGTGCACGCCGGGATCAGCCCGGACGCGCTGCGCCGCAAGGCGGCCGCCGAGCCCGCGGCCGAGCTGTTCATCCATCCCGAATGCGGATGCTCGACCGCCGCGCTGTGGCAGGCGGGGGAGGGTGACCTGCCCGCGGGCCGCACCCGGGTGCTGTCGACCGGGGGCATGCTCGAGGCCGCGCGCACCACCACCGCGACTGCCGTGCTGGTGGCCACCGAGACCGGCATGCTGCACCAGCTGCGCCAGGCCAACCCGGCCGTGCGCTGGGAGCCGGTCAACCCCGATGCGGTGTGCCGGTACATGAAGATGACGACACCGGCCGCCCTGCTGCGCTGCCTGCGGGACGGCGTGCACGAGGTGACCGTCGCGCCCGGCGTGGCCCGCCGGGCCCGCCAGGCGGTGCAGGCCATGATCACGGCCGGGGCGCCCGCCGCGGGGGCGGCGCAGTGACCGGCGCGGAGCTGCGCCGCCTGCCCCTCTCGCCGGTGCGCTGGGCACGCGACGCGGACGTGGTGGTCGTGGGATCGGGGGCGGCGGGCCTGGCCACCGCCCTGGCCGCCGCCGGTCATGGCCGCCGGGTGCTGCTGCTCAGCAAGGACGGCGTCGGCGGGGGCGCGACCCCCCTGGCCCAGGGAGGCATGGCCGCCGCCATCGGCCCGGAGGACAGCCCCGCCCTGCATCAGCAGGACACCCTCGCCGCGGGGGCCGGCCTGTGTGATCGCGCCGCTGTCGCGGCGCTGGTGGCGGAGGCCCCCGGTGAGATCGCCCGCCTGGCCTCGCGGGGGGCCCGGCTGGAACGGGCCGCGCTGCATCTGGAGGGCGGCCACAGCCGCAAGCGGATCGTGAACGCCGGGGGTGACGCGATCGGCGCCGAAGTGCACCGCGTGCTCCGCGCGGCCCTGCAGGCCAGCCGCGTGCAGGTGCTGACCCGGTGCGTCGCCCTGGACGTGCTGGCCGGCGACCGGGGGCAGGTCGGCGGGGTGCTGGCCGGGATGGCCGGCGGACGACGGGGTGCTGCAGGTGGGCGCGGTGACGGCGTGCGCGGTCGTCCTGGCCACCGGCGGTTTCGGCCAGGCGTACGCGACCACCACCAACCCGGCCGGGCTGACCGGCGACGGCCTGGCGCTCGCCGCGCGGGCCGGCGCCGAGCTGCGGGACGTGGAGTTCATGCAGTTCCACCCGACCGTGCTGTGGCAGGACTCGGCCCGCGGCCAGTGCCCGCTCATCACCGAGGCGCTGCGCGGCGCGGGCGCGGTGCTGGTTGACGCGGCGGGCCGGCCGGTCATGCCCGGCCGCCACCCGCTCGGGGACCTGGCCCCCCGGGATGTCGTGGCGGCGGCCATGCAGCAGCGGATGGAAGAGGGAGACGGCCCGGGCGACCATCTCTGGCTGGACGCCACCACGCTGGGCCGCGCCGTGCTGGAGCGGGATTTCCCCACGGTGGCCGGCCTGTGCCGGGCCCGGGGGATCGACCCGGCCACCGAGCCGATCCCGGTCGCACCCGGCGCGCACTACGCCTGCGGCGGCATCGCGGCCAGCATGGACGGGCGGACCTCGGTCCCCGGGCTCTACGCCGTCGGGGAAGCCGCCTCCACCGGCGTGCACGGCGCCAACCGCCTCGCGTCCAACTCCCTGACCGAGGCCCTGATCACCGGGCGCCGCACCGGAGACCTGCTCGGCCAGGACCTGCGCCGAGCCGCCCGCCTGGCTGCGGCTGCCTCCCGCCGGCCCGGGGGTGACCCCGGCCATCCGGCCGGCCCTGGCCGCGGCCATGTCCCGGCACGCCGGGGTGTCACGCGACCGCGCGGGCCTGGAACGCCTGCAGCAGACCCTGGACCAGGCCCCGCCCGCGCGCGGGCGGCTGAGCATCGCGATCGCCGAGGCCGCCAACCTGCACGCGGTGTCGGTCCTGGTCGCCGCGGCCGCCCTGGCCCGCGCGGAGAGCCGCGGCTGCCACCGGTGGCGGGACGCGCCCCTGGCCGCGCCGGGCGGCCCGGCCCGGCACACCGTGGTGCGGCCCGAGGCCGGCCGGCGGGGGCAGGCCGGGTCGGTCCGGGCGGGAGTGGGGGCCGGCGCATGACACCGGACCCGTCGGTCACCCGCCGGCTGATCGCCGCGGGACTGGATCCGGAGGACACCTGGCGGCTCGTCCGCGGCGCCCTCGGGGAGGACCTCCGCTACGGCCCCGACGTCACCTCGGCCGCGACGGCCGCACCGGGTACCCAGGCGGCCGCCGCCGTCGTGGCCCGGGAACCGGGCGTGCTGGCGGGCCTCCCGGTCGCCCTCGCGGTCCTGGACGCGGCCGGCATCCCGGCGCAGGCCGCGGAACCACGGCGCGCCGACGGTGACCGGATCACCCGGGGCGCCGGCGTGCTGCGGATCCGCGGCCCGCTCCGCGAACTGCTGGGCGCCGAGCGGACCATGCTGAACTTCCTCACCCACCTGTCGGGGATCGCCACCGCGACGCGGGCGTGGGCGGACGCGCTGGCCGGGACCGGGTGCGCCGTGCGTGACACCCGGAAAACCACGCCGGGGCTGCGCCAGCTGGAGAAGTACGCCGTGCGGTGCGGCGGCGGCGTCAACCACCGGATGGGGCTCGGTGACGCCGCCCTGATCAAGGACAACCACGTGGCCGCGGCAGGCGGCGTGGCGGCGGCGATCGCGGCCGTGCGCGCGGCCGCGCCCGGCCTGCCCCTCGAGGTGGAATGCGACACGCTGGCCCAGGTCCGTCAGGCCCTGGACGCCGGGGCCACGCTCATCCTGCTCGACAACATGGGGCTGGCGGAGTTGCGGGCCGCCGTGGGGGTGGCGGCCCGGTACCCGGCCGCCCGGCTGGAAGCCAGCGGCGGGCTGCGGCTGGAGGAGGCCAGGGCCGTCGCGGCGACGGGTGTCGATTTCGTCGCCGTGGGGGCCCTGACCCATTCGAGCCCCGCACTCGATCTGGGGCTGGACCTGCTGGGCGGGCCGGTGTCCGGGCCGGTGTCCTGACCGGGGGGCGGGCCGGTGTCCGGGCCGGTGTCCTGACCGGGGGGCGGGCCGGCGCCCCCTCGGGGCCGCCGCCCGGCCACGGTCCCCCTCGGGGCCGCCGCCGGGCCACCCGAGGGGCCGTGGCCGGGTGATGCCAGGCGCGCCCGGTCCAGGCGGCGGCCCTGACGGTGACGTAACACGCATATGGTGCTATTTCCACCGGGACTTTCCTAATCTTCTTCGTAATACCATTCGATTGCAGGGAGCGGGCCACTTACTACTAATGCCCATTGAATTAGATGGGAATGGCAAGAATCGCAACTTGCGTAAGTCAATTTCCCTTCCAAAACGGGCCTGCCCGCGTACGGTAGGTGGATCAAAAGGCACCCAAGGGGAGGGGCTGCCAAATGCGGCGTCACGTCTCATTCGGCGGAAGTGTTAGTTTCCGGGCGCAGTGCGCCCGCTGGGGCCGTCGTGGCGGGGCCTGGCGTGCCGGCGGGGCCTTTCGTGCCGCCGGGGCCTGGCGTGCCGGGCGGGCCGCGCTGGCCATAGGGCGCGGGCCCGCCCAGCGCGCCCGGCGGAGGAAAGGCCGGATCGCCGCCGCGGCTGCCGCGCTGGCCGCCGCCTTAGCGGCCACAACCGCGACGGGGGTCCCGGCTGCCTCGGCGAGCCCGATGGACACCGTCATCGTCACCGCGACCGGGCTGCTCAGCCCCGTCACGGCGGTGCTGGAGGTCGGCGGCACCGTCCTGACCCAGTACCACCTCATCAACGGCGTCGAGGCGCTCGTCCCGGCGGCGCTCGAGCCGGTGCTGGAAGCGCTGCCGGGCATCACCGTCACCCCCGACGCCCCGGTGAGCGTGCAGTCGGTCCCGGAGTCCACCGGGCCGCACACCCCGTCGGACGTGTTCCTCCAGGAAACCGGGGCTGACCGGCTGGCTTCCCAGGGCGACACCGGGCAGGGCGTCACCGTGGCCGTGCTGGACACGGGCATCGACAATCTGCCCGACTTCTCCGGGCGCCTGGCCGGCGGGGTGGACCTGACCGGCGGGAACGACCCGTTCCAGGACGGCTATGGGCACGGGACCTTCGTGGCCGGGCTGATCGCCGGTGACGGCGCCTCGTCCGGCGGGCAGTATTCCGGCGAGGCACCGGGCGCCCGCCTGGTCTCGATCAAGGTCGCGGGGGCGGACGGCCTCACCCACCTGAGCACGCTGATCACGGGGCTGCAGTGGGCCGTCGACCACCAGAACACCTACGGCATCAAGGTCCTCAACCTGTCCCTGGGCTACCAGTCCAACCAGTCCACGGTGACCAACCCGCTCGACCAGGCCGTCCAGGCCGTGTGGAACTCAGGCATCACGGTGGTGACCTCCGCGGGGAACGCCGGGCCGTTCAACGGCACCATCTTGTGCCCCGGCGACGATCCGCTGGTCATCACCGTCGGAGCACTGGACGACATGGCCACGCCGTCCACCGCGGACGACGAGATGACCGACTTCAGCAGCGTCGGGCCGACCGCGCGCGACGGCTGGGTCAAGCCCGACCTGGTCGCCTCGGGCCGGTCCGTGGTGAGCCTGGCCGCCCCGGGTTCCACGATCGACAACTCCTACCCGTCAGCCCAGGTCGGCGCGGCCAACTTCGTGGGCTCCGGCACCTCGTTCAGCGCCGCGATCACCAGCGGGGCGGCGGCGCTGGTGCTGGCGGATAATCCGGGTCTCACCCCGGACGAGGTGAAGGCGCGCCTGCTGGGGACGGCCGCCCCCGGGCCGGTCGGTAATCCCTTCGTGGACGGCCACGGGTCACTCGACGCCTACGCGGCGGCCACCGCGGGCCCGATGGACTACAGCCAGTCGGCCACCGGCCTCATCGGGGCGCTGCTCGGCGCCACGGTCTCCCTGCTGCCCACCGGATCCGCGGACACGTGGAACCCGGACCTGTGGTCGGGGGTCTCCATGAACCCGGGGACCGGCGCACCGGGATGGGTGGGCTGGGCCTGGAACGGCAGTGACTGGAACGGCTGGGCCTGGAATGACGGTGGCTGGGCCGGCGCCGCGTGGAACGGCGAGGACTGGAAGGGCTGGGCCTGGAATGATGCGGGCTGGGCCGGATCCGCCTGGGCGGGCGCGGCCTGGAGCGGCTCCGCCTGGGACAGCTCTGGCTGGAACTGACAGAAGCGGTGCCAGCCAGCCATGAAAATTTCCGGTGCTACCTGGGCCATCGTTGCCGTCTCGGTCGCGGGTGGGGTGATCACCCTCGTCCTCGCGGCATCCAGGCAGCCGATTCCAGGACACGCAGGCGCGAGCCAGTGGATCGTCGCGACGGTGATGGGCGTTCTGGCCCTGGCCAGCTGGGTGTGGCCGGTCGTCGTGTACCGCGGCGGCGAGTCCGCGGCATTCAGCCTGGACGAGGGCTTCTTCGTCATCCTCGCCCTGCTCGTGTCCCCGCTGGTCACCCTGGGGACCCTGGCCCTGGCGACGATCGCGGCCCAGGCGGTCCGGCGGCGTCCCCTGGTCAAGTCGGCCTTCAACGCCGGGCAGGTCCTGATCGCGGCGGGCCTGGGGCTCGTGGTGAGCCGCGGCATCGCCGTGCCCTCGGACGGGCTGACCGCGGTCCAGGTGACCGCCATGGCTGCCGGCGTGGGGACCTACTTCATCGTCAACACGGTCCTGGTCGCCGGGATCGTGCGGTCGATGGGCACTCCCTGGGACGAGTTCACCCACGACCTCCCGATCCAGATGACCCTCGCCGGCGCGGGGGCGCTCGCAGGCGGGATCCTGGCCCTGGCCGTCCAGGCCCGCCTCTGGGCGCTGTCGCTGGCCGTTCCGGGGCTGGTCCTGGAGCGCCACCTCATCAGTGCCCGGTTCGCGGCGCTGCACGACCGGGGCCGGATGCGGGGACTGTACGAGGTCACGCTGGAAGCCAACCGGGGCCTGTGCCAGCAGGCTGTGCTCGAGACGGTCCGCGACGCCGCGAGGCGGCTGCTGCGCAGCCCCGGGGCTGTCCTGACCACCGACGAACCCGGCCCTGACCTGCTGGCCGCCCCGATGACGGTGGCCGGCCGGCGGCAGTGGCTGGTCGCGTCGGGGCGGCGGCGGGATGAGCCGTTCGACGAGGCCGACCAGGGCCTGCTGCGGGCCCTGGCCGCCGTGGGCAGCGGGGCGCTCACCAATGCCGAGCTCTTCCACCAGGTCCACGTCGAGCGGGAGAGGCTCTCCTCGATCACGCTCAACATCGGGGAAGGTGTCTGCGCCATCGACGCGGCCGGGGAGCTGACCTTCGTGAACCGTGCCGCCGCCGCCCTGATCGAGCTGCCGTCACTCGACATCACGATCGACGATCCGGTGAGCTGAAGGCGCCCCCCTGGCTCCCGGTTTCCTTCTCGAGCCGGCCCGGGAAGCCATGCGGACGGGCCGGGCCATCCGCGAGGATGACGCGCGCTTCCACGGCAAGAACGGCCGGGCCGTTCCCGTCGCCTACACGGCGTCTGCCGTGCTGAGCAACGGCACGCCGTCGGGCGCGGTGATCACCTTCCGCGACATCACCGAGCGCAAGGCGTTCGAGGACGAGCTCCACCATCACGCCTGCTACGACAGCCTGACCGGCCTGGCGAACCGCCGCCTGCTGGTGGAGCGCCTGGACCAGGCCCTCCGGCGGTCGGTGCTGGACAGGAAGACCCACGCGCTGATCTTCGTCGACGTGGACCGCTTCAAGAGCATCAACGACAGCCTGGGTCACGTGACCGGTGACGGTTTCCTGGTCGCGATCGGGGCCCGCCTCAAGGTGATGGTACGCAGCGGCGATCTGCTGGCCCGCTTCGGCGGCGATGAGTTCGTGGTGCTGCTCGAGGACGTGGGCAGCGTCGACGTGGCCGTCGGCGCGGCGCGGCGCATCTGTGCCGCCGTGCAGAAGCCCATCGTCCTGCCTGACGGCTACGAACTGGTCGCGAGCGTGTCCGTCGGCGTCGCGCTGACCGAGCCGGGCAAAAGCGCCGACGATGTGCTCCGCAACGCCGACGTCGCCATGTACGAGGCCAAGGCGAAGGGCGGGGGAGGCACCTACCGGGTGTTCGACCACGCATCCATGGGGACCCGTTCCTCCGAGCGGCTGCAGATCGAGGCCGACCTGCGCAAAGGGCTCGAGCGTGATGAACTCGAGGTCCACTACCAGCCGTTCTACGCACTCGACGGGGAACGCATCGTCGGCGCCGAGGCCCTGGTCCGGTGGCGTCACCCGGCGAACGGGCTGATCAGCCCGGAGAGCTTCATCCCGATAGCCGAAGAGACCGGGCTGATCCTGCCGCTGGGCCGGTACGTGCTGGACAAGGCGTGCCAGCAGGTCTGCTCGATCCGGGACCGCCTGGGCGTGGACCTGCCGATCAGCATCAACCTCTCGCCCCGGCAGTTCCAGGAAAGCGGCCTGCCCGCGCACGTGCGGGCGATGCTGGAGGCGACCGGCGTGCCCGCGAGGCTGCTGATTTTCGAGATCACGGAGAGCATGGTCATGGCCGACCTCTCCGGCGCCCGGGAGATCATGAAGAAGCTGAACAGCCTGGGCGTCCGCCTGGCCATCGACGACTTCGGCACCGGCCATTCCTCCCTCGCGTATCTCAAGCAGTTCCCCGTCCACGAGGTGAAGGTGGACCGGGCGTTCGTTCAGGGCGTGGCCGAGAGCCCGGTGGATTCGGCGATCGTCCGGGCCGTCATCGACCTGGCCAGCGCCATGGGCATCGCGACCGTCGCCGAGGGCGTGGAGACCAGGAGCCAGGTCGCCGGCCTCAAGATGATCGGCTGCGAGGTGGCGCAGGGCTTCTATTTCTCGCCGCCGCTGTGCGCCGAGGACTTCGACCAGCTGCTCCGCCGCCACTTCGCCCCGGTGGAGGACATGCCGGCCGCCGCGCCCGCCCGTGAGACGGCGGACACGCAGGCGCCGCACATCCTCTCCCCTTTATGACTGCGGTTGGGGCTATATTCAGCCTCCGCCTCGTCTGCGACAATGGCCGAGATGAGGTCACAGCGGCGAGGAGGTGCCCCGTGAGCAGGGCGTGGAACTAAACGCTATGCAGTGGCAATCCGGGCTGGCCTGGCCAGATGCTTGTTCCGGCGGCCCCGGCGATCGCGGTGGATGTGAGGGGAGGTCACTAGTGCGCGGAAGGCAATGGAACTAGCACGGCAGCCAACCGCATGGCCCGGCCGGGCTTGCCTGGCCGGGCCCTTTTCTGGCTGGCCTGGTAACGCGCCGGCCCGGCATCAGGGGCCGCCGCGCCGCGTCCCGGGGCTGAACCTGGCGATGGCCAGCGCGGTGAGCGCCCCGAGTCCGCCAACGGCCGCGATCACGATGGCCGGCGGCAGCCATTCGGCCGCAGCGCCGGCCAGGATCATGACGGTGCCCTGGCCGAGCGTGATCCCGCCCTGCGCGACCCCGAACGCCTGGCTTCGCCGGTCGGCCGGGGCCGCGGTGACGAACGCGGCATTGGCGGCCAGCTGATAACAGCAGAATCCGCCACTGGCCGTCAGGATCAGCAGTGCACCGGCCAGGCCGGGCCGGAATCCGAACAGCCCGAGCAGCGCGCAGGCCGCGACCGCCAGCGCGGACATCCACCGGAGCCGTGCCCGCGGCCCCACGAAACGGCTGAACGCCACCGCCCCGACCGACGTGCCCAGCGCGCCGGACGCCAGGATCACCCCGGCCGCAGCCGCGCCGCCCCCGAGTTCGCGCGCTAACGGGACCGCCACGCCCTCATACACGTCGGTGAACGCCGCCAGCCAGCCGAGCAGCATCGGCGTCCTGAGCGCGGCGGCGCTGAGCACCAGTCTCAGGCCGGCCAGCGAGAACCCTGTCTGCCCCGTCCCCTGCGCCGCGGCCGGACGGCGGCGCACCCACACGATGGTCAGGGCCGCGGACAGCAGGAAGGTCAGGGCATCGGCGGCCAGCGAGGTCCGGACACCGACTACCCCCACGATCACCCCGCCGAGGGCGAACCCGGCCACCTGGGCGACCTGCGCCGTCGTGAAGGTGATCGCGGTGCCGAGCACATACATGTCACCGGTGAGGATGTCGGGGTACAGCGCGGCCCGGGCCGCGCTGAACGGCGCCCCCACCAGGGTCACGGCAAACAGCAGGACAACCAGCCCCGCGACCGGCACCGCCTGCAGCGCCATCACCGTGACCAGCACCGCCCGGGTGAGATCACAAGCGATCATGAGATCGCGCCGCGGCCACCGGTCCGCCAGGCCAGCCAGCAGCACGCCGCCCACGAACTCCGGGACGATGCTGGCCACGAAGGTGACCGCGGCGAGCAGCGCCGAATGGGTCCGGTCATAGACCAGCAACGTCAGCGCCACCCGCGCCAGCTGATCGCCCCCCACCGACAGCAACTGCGCTGCCCACAACGCCCGGAACTCCCGGTAGGCCCAGACGTGGCGGAAGGTGGCCCGGTCCGCCCCGGCTGGCTGATCCGGCGGGCCGGGCTCCTGCGGCGGCGGCGCGTCGATGTCTGGCACCGTCTGGTCAGTACTTGCTGGCGACGAACAGGGTCTGGGCCGGGAACCGGGTGAGGATCTCGGTGCCGTAGTCGGTGACGACGACCTCCTCCTCGATGCGCGCCGCGGAGATGCCGTCCGAGGCGGGGCAGTAGGTTTCCATCGCGAAGACCATGCCCGCCTGGAGCTCGACCGGGTTCTCCAGCGAGTTGAGCCGCGAGATGATCGGCCGCTCGTGCAGGCCGAGGCCCAGTCCGTGCGCGAACTGGAGGCCGAAGGCGGCGAGTTCGTTCTCGAAGCCGAAGTCCTGGGCCCGGGGCAGGATCCGGGCCACGGCGTCGGTCGAGACGCCGGGCTTGATCGCGCCGATCGCCGCGTCCATCCACTCCCGTGCCTGCGTGTAGGCGTCGTGCTGGCTCCCGGTCGCGCTGCCGACGCCGAACGTGCGGTAGTAGCAGGTGCGGTAGCCGTTGAAGGAGTGGATGATGTCGAAGAAGGCCTGGTCGCCGGGACGGATGATGCGGTCGGTGAAGTTGTGCGGGTGCGGGTTGCACCGCTCGCCCGAGATCGAGTTCACCGCCTCCACCTGGTCGCTGCCCATCTCGTACAGGCGCTTGTTCGCGAGCGCGACGATCTCGTTTTCCCGCACGCCCGGCTTGAGCACGTCGACGATGTCCTGGTAGACGCCGTCGACCATCGCCGCGGCCTGGTTGAGCAGCATGATCTCGTCCGGCGACTTGATCACCCGGGCGTCGAGCATGGCCTGCTGGGCGTCGCGCACCGCGATGCCCTGGCGCTCCAGCTCGAACAGGAACGGGGGCTCGACGATGTCGAGGCCGAGCGGGGCGTCCGCGGCCCCGGCCTCGGTGAGCAGCGACTTGATCTCGGTGACCGCGTCGCGCATCAGGCCTGCCTCGGGCGCGACCGCGCCGCGGAACCCGAGGAACCCGGGCCGCCAGTTCTCGTCGGGCAGCCACCTGGAGTAGAGCTTGTGGTGCCGCACCGCCGAGCCGAAGTCCCACAGGATCGGGTCGCGGTCGCGCAGCAGCAGGGCGTACCGGATCATCTTGTCGCCCAGCGCGCCGCCGATCCAGGTCTGCGTCGTGTAGCGGATGTTGTAGAAGTCGAACAGCAGGAACGCGCCGCAGTCGCTCGCCTCCAGCGCCGCCCGGGCCCGCGCCATCCGGTACTCGCGCAGCCGGGCGAAGTCGACGCGCTCCTCGTAGTCGACCCCCATGTGGCCGGGGGCACCGAGGGGGCGCACGCCCGCCGGGCGCCCGGCGGGGGGCATCGCGCCCGCTGCGCCAGTAGCCAACCTTTTCTCCTTAAACTGTCCGCTGCAATCGATTGCCGAGTCGGCTGCCGTCATCCGCATCGGTCCCAGTGTGCCATGCCCCCCGGGTCAGGCGAAGATCTCTGGATGCTTCTGCAGCTCCAGGCGCGTGCGGCGCAGATGCATGACGAGCACCCGCTCGGCATCGTCCGGGTCCTGCCTGCGGAGGCAGTTGACCAGCAGGCGGTGCTCCAGGTGCGTGGCGCTCAGGCCGTCCGCCATGGCCAGCCTGGTGAACTCGCGCCGGTAGTGCTGGGTCGTGTTCCACATGCGGTGGATGATCTGCCACATCTGCGCCGGCGCCGCACCCGCGTAGCTGGACAGGTGGAACTCCCGGTCGGCGCGCATGAAGGCGTCGAGGCCGTCCCCGGTGGCCATCTCCTCGGCGAGCTGGCCGAGACGGTCGATGGCGGCGGCGCCGAGGTTCGGCATGCTGGTGCGGAGCAGCAGCGGTTCCAGCCGCTCCCGGATCAGGTAGGTCTCGGCGCACTCGCTGAGGCTCAGCCTGGTGACCCACGCGCCGGAGTTGGCTACCAGGGTGACCAGCCCCTCAGAGTCGAGCATCCGCAGGGCCTCGCGCACCGGGATGCGGCTCGCGCCCGATCGCGCCGCGACATCCTCCTGCCTGATGCGCGTGCCGGGCAGGTAGCGTCCCCCCAGGATCGCCGTGCGCAGGCTGTCCGCGATCCGGTGGCTCGCCACGTTCTCGTGATAGCCGGTGTCGTTACTCATCACTGCGCCGGATGCCCCGGGTGCCAGAGCCTGACGGCCGCGTCCCGCTCGTAGGCCTTGCCCTCCGGGTAACTCACGAGCTCGAACTGCATGCCCCACGGGCTGAGGAAGTACTGCCACCGCTGGCCGGCCGAGGCGTTGCGGCTGGCGACCGGCCCGGCGAGCAGCCGGACCCCCCGGGCGCGCAGGTAGGCGACGGCTTCGTCCATATCGTCCACGTACAGGGCGAGGTGATGACCGCCGAGGTCGCTGTTACGCGGCTGCGGGCGCTGGCCCGGGTGGGTCTCGTACTCGAAGACCTCGACATTGAGGCCGAAGCCACCGCGGTAGAACCGGATTTCCCGTACCACGGCCCGCGGGCCGACGTTGAGGTGATCGAGCATCCAGTCGTCAACGTGCCGCATTTCGGGCAGTGAGTAGACGTAGTCGAAGCCGAGCACGTCCACCAGGAATGCGTGCGCCTGCTCCATATCGGGGACGGTGATGCCGATGTGGTCGCCGCCGCGCAGTCCGGGGATGCCTCGGGCCATGGGATCCTCCTCGACCTGTATGTATCCAAAAGCGGTCAGCTTCACGCGGATTTACCGAGCTTTTCACAGATCAGCCGTTGATATGGATACATTTACCCAGTAGCCTCCTGCCAGGCGGTCAGCACATCGAGGGAGATGCGGATGCCACGCGAGAAGCGCCTCCACCCCGCGGCGCAGTGGGTTGAGCTGAGCACCACGGCGGCGGACTGGAAGGCGGCCGACCCCGGCCTCCTCGCGACCATGCTCGGGCAGCTGCACCTCATCCGGGCCTTCGAGGAGATGGTCCTCGAGCTGGCCGCCGACGGCCTCGTCCACGGCCCGGCGCACTCCAGCATCGGCCAGGAGGGGGGCGCGGTTGGCTCCATCGTCTCGCTCCGGTCGGCGGATGCCGTCAACGGCTCCCATCGCGGTCACCATCAGTTCCTGGCCAAGGCCATCACGCACGTGACGAAGGGCGTGCTCGACCCGGCCGATCTCGTGACCCCTGAGGTCCAGGCCGTCCTGCAGCGCACGCTCGCCGAGATCCTCGGTCTGGCCCAGGGCTACTGCAGCGGGCGCGGTGGCTCCATGCACCTGCAGTGGTTCGAGGCCGGGGCGCTGGGCACCAACGCCATCGTCGGCGGCGGGGTGCCCATGGCGGCGGGCAACGCCTGGGCGCAGAAGCACTCCGGCACCGACGACCTCACGGTCACGTACTTCGGCGACGGCGCGGCCAACATCGGGTCGGTGCTGGAGAGCCTCAACCTGGCCTCCGCGTGGAGCCTGCCGCTCTGCTTCTTCATCGAGAACAACCTGTACGCCGTCTCGACCACCGTCGGGGAGGCCACCGGGGAGCCACGCCTGTCGGGGCGCGCACTCGGCTTCGGCATCCCCGCGTGGCGGGTCGACGGCATGGACCCGCTGGCCGTGCACCTCGCGATGGCGCAGGCGCAGGAGAGGCTGCGCGCGGGGGAGGGCCCGGTCGTCATCGAGGCGCTCGTCTACCGCTTCTTCCACCAGAACGGCCCGTTCCCTGGCAGCGCCTTCGGCTACCGCACCAAAGAGGAAGAGGCCGAGTGGCGCGCCCGTGACCCGCTGGGCCGCATCGCGGGCGAGATGACCAGGCTCGGCCTCATCGATGAGGCGGGAGTCGCGGCCGTCCGCGACCAGGCGCAGCAGGCCATGAGGCTGGCCGCCGGCGCGCTCATCGAGCCGGACACCGGCGCCAGGCCCGGTGCCCGCCGCATCCGCCCGCAGCTGTGGCCCGACCCGGCCTTCGTCGACGTCGGCATCCGCGGCGACCTCGCCGAGCTGGCGGGCGCCCGCACGGTCGAGCAGCGGGACTTCACCGGCGAGCTTTCCCGTGGCAGGCTCATCGACGCCGCGGCCGCGGTCATGGACCGGCGGATGGGCGAGGACCCGCGCATCGTGGTGCTCGGCGAGGACGTGCACCGGCTGGGCGGCGGCACCAACGGCGCCACCAAGGGCCTGGCCGCAAAGTATCCCGGCCGCGTGCTCGGCACGCCGATCAGCGAGAACGCGTTCGCCGGGCTCGGCGGCGGTCTCGCCCTCGACGGCCGCTTCCGCCCGGTCGTCGAGTTCATGTACCCCGACTTCATGTGGGTGGCGGCCGACCAGGTGTTCAACCAGATCGGCAAGGCCCGGCACATGTTCGGGGGCCGCAACCCCGTGCCGCTCGTGCTGCGCACGAAGGTCGCGATGGGCTCGGGCTACGGCTCCCAGCATCTGATGGACCCCGCGGGCATGTTCGCGACCAGCCCCGGGTGGCGGATCATGGCCGCCTCGACGCCGTATGACTATGTGGGCCTGATGAACACGGCGCTGGCGATCGAGGACCCGGTGCTCATGCTCGAGCACGTCGACCTGTACGGGTCCGAGGGCGAGATCCCGGCCGCTGACCTGGACTACCAGCTCCCGTTCGGCCGGGCGGCGGTGCGCCGCGAGGGCCGCGACGTCACGGTGCTCACGTACCTGTCGATGGTCGGGCACGCCCGGCAGGCAATCGAGCAGACCGGCGTCGACGCCGAGCTCATCGACCTGCGCTTCCTCGACCGGGCCAGCCTGGACTGGCCCACGGTCGGCGGCAGCATCAAGAAGACGAACGCGGTGCTCATCGTCGAGCAGGGCGCGCAGGGGACCTCGTACGGCGGCTGGCTGGCCGACGAGATCCAGCGGCGCTTCTTCGACTGGCTGGACCAGCCGGTGCAGCGGGTGACGGGCTCCGAGGCGAGCCCGAGTATCTCGAAGGTCCTCGAGCGTGCGGCGATCGCCCGCACCCGGGAAGTCGCCGCCGGCCTCGAGCGGGTCCGCGCCGGCTTCGGGAGGGCGAGCTGATGGCGTCGGTCGTGCGGATGCCGAGCGTGCTCGCGGGCGCGACCGAGGCGGCGATCGCCACCTGGCTCGTCGCACCCGGCGACGCGGTCTCCGTCGGGGACCCGCTCGCGGAGATCGAGACCGAGAAGGCGATCGTCGAGTACAGCGCCGAGGAGGCCGGGGTCGTCGGCCGCCTCGTGCTGGCCGCGGGCGACGCCGGCGAGATCGGCGCGCCCATCGCGGTGCTCGTGCAGGACGGCGAGACGGACGCCGACATCGACGCGGTCCTCCGCGGCGAGGCGCCCGCCGGGGCTGTCCCTGCCGGTCCACGCTCCGCTGGCCCGACTGGCCCCGCTGGCCCCGACCGGCCCTACCGGACCCAGTGGCCCGACCGGCCCCGCTGGTCCCACTGGCCTGACCGGACCTACTGGCCCGACCGGACCCACTGGCCCCTTTGACATCGCCGCTCACCGGCCGTATGAGAGCCGGCCGGTCCAGGCCGCCACCCCGGCGGTGCGCACGTTCGCGAGCCCCATCGTCCGCAAGATGGCCCGTGAGCGGGGCATCGATCTCGCCGCCATCGCGGGGACCGGGCCGGACGGCCGGATCGTCCGCCGGGACCTCGAACGGCTGGCGGCCGGTCATCAGCTCCCGGCGGCCGGCGCCCGGCCGGCGCCCCGGCCGCACCGCACCCGGCCGCACCGCACCCGGCCGCGCTGGCGCCGGACGCGGCCCGGGCCGTGCCCCAGCCCGCCGCGGTCCGGCCCGCGGCGGCCGCATCGCCTGCCGCCGGCACGCTGATCCCGCACACGCCGGCCCGGCGCGCCATCGCGCGCCGCCTCACCGAGAGCACGACGACGACGCCGCACTTCTACATGGCCGCGGAGTGCGTCGTCGACGAGCTGCTGGCGCTGCGGGAGCGGATCAACGCCACCGCGCCGGCCAGGGTCTCGGTCAACGATTTCGTCATCATGGCGGTCGCCGCGGCCTTCGGTGACGTGCCGGAGGCGAACGTCACCTGGAGCGACGAGGGGCTGGTGACGTATCCATCCGTCGACGTGTCGGTCGCCGTGGCCACCGGCGGCGGCCTGGTCACGCCCGTGCTGCGCGGGGTGGAGTCCAAACGCCTGTCGGTGATCGCCGCGGAGACGCGGTCCCTCGCGCAGCGCGCCCGTGACCGGCGGCTGTTCCAGCACGAGCTGGAGGGTGGTGTCTTCTCGGTCTCCAACCTGGGCATGTACGGGACGCTGGAGTTCTCCGCGATCATCAACCCGCCGCAGTCGGGGATCCTGGCCGTGGGCGCGGCCACGCCGCAGCCGGTCGTCGAAGACGGCGCCGTGACCGTGGCGACCGTCATGCGCTGCACCCTGTCCGTGGACCACCGGGCGATCGACGGTGCCCTGGCGGCCCGCTGGCTCGCGGCCTTCACGGCCCGGATCCAGGACCCCCTGGGCATGCTCATCTGAAACGGCCCGGGCGTTCCGGCACTATTTCCCGGGCGGTAACCCGGGCAGGCCGGCGGTCATCCCGGCGCCTGCGGCAGCGGTCGTCCCGCCGGCCAGTGACTGGGTACTGGCGGGCGTCTGGCTCAGGCCCCGGACATTGGTCCAGCCGCCCATGTTGCAGGTCAGTTCGGCGGGATTCCGATGGCGGGGTTGCCTCAGCGGGCCAGCAGGGGGATGAGGACCTGGGCGTCGGGGGTACCCCACCCGGTGACCGGGTCCCAGCCGGGTCCGGTCTGGTAGCCGGTGATCGTGACCCCGTTGAGGACCACCGTGTTGTTGCCGGCGGTGATGTCGTGGAACGCCTGGTGATACAGCGGGCCGCGGGCGATCTGGTAGATGGCGGGGTTGACGAAGCCGAGCGGGTGGCCGGCCTCCTGGTCGGCCAGGGCGATCAGCCCCGCCCAGAACGGCGCGGCGGCGCTGGTGCCGCCGGCCCCGATGAGCTCGTAGCCGCCGCCTGGCGCGCTGAACGCGAGCGCCATGCCGGTGGTGCCCGAGGCGTCCGCGGCGACGTCCGGCACGCCCCGCATGGCGCCGATGCCGGGCACGCCATCCTGGTAGGCGGGCCGGGCGAACAGCCGGCTGAACCCGCCACCCGACGCGGACGGCTGGTTACCCGGGCTGCTCCAGGCGGTCTCGCCGATGTACGCGCCGGTGACCGGGTTCGCGGTCAGGGTGGTGCCGCCGGCCGCGAGCACCAGCGGGTCGGACGTGGGCAGGATGACCGCCCTGGCCGGCGTGGCCGAGCCGTTGCCGATCGCGCCCTCGTCTCCCGACGCGACCACGACGGTGACATGGCGGGCGGCGGCGTACCGCAGCGCCGAGTTCATGGTCGCCACCTCCGCGCTGGTCCAGGAGCCTTCACCCAGGTTGAAGTCCTGGCCGATGCCGCTCTGCGAGATCACCTCGCCGTGGCGGGCGGCGATCCGCACCGCCGTGGCCCACGTGGCGGCGAACTTCGCCGGGGTGCTCACCCCTGCCGGGCCGGCCAGGATCTCACGGATGGTGGCGTCCGGGGCGACGGCGTGCACCAGCTCGGTGTCCTCCACCTCCTCCACGCCGGCCAGCCACGGCGAAGCGGACGGCCCCGCCAGGGCCGTGTTGACCTGGATCCGTGCGGGGGGCAGCCCGAACCGGCGGTCGAAGCCGGCCAGGTCCTGCCGGATACCGGTGACCGACTGCAGGAGGCCGGAAACCGGCTGGGGCCGCGCCGGCCCCGATTCGGCCTCCTCGGGCAGCGCCACCGTGACGCCGCGGCCGCCGATCCCGCGATCCAGCAGCGGCTGGATGCCGTAGGCCGCCCGGAGCTGCCGGGGCGTGTAACACGGCTGGGAACCCGGGCAGTCAGCCGCCGCGGCGCCAGCCGGGCTGGCCGTCGCCGGGGTGCTGCCCGTCCGGGTGCTGCCGGCAGGCAGCAGGTGCTGGCAGGCATCATTAGCCCGCGCCGCGGGGCTGTTGGCGCGCGGGTGCCCGCTGATGCTGATGCTGAAGCGGCCCGACGGGCTGGGGTCGGGGAAGCCTGGCAGGCCGTGGGTCCGCATGCACTGCGCGAAGGCGAGATCCGCCCGGTAGGGCGCCGGCCCTGCCGGGGCAGAGCCGCCGGAGGACCCGACATGCACATGGACGACGCCGCACGCTGTCAGCATGGCGGCGGCTGCCGCGATCGCCAGGGCTGCCGCGCACCGCGGGCCCCGCCTGCTGCCGGTCTTGCTGCTCATCGCGGCCTCCTCAGGGACTGCTGTGCCTGTGTCCTGTTCTACAGAAGGGGAGGTGACAGCACGGGAACCGGAAAAGTCACCTGGCTGTCACCTGCGGCCTGCGATCTTGGGAGGCGGGCGGGCAGGCGATGCGGGTTCTGGTGGGCAGGGTGGCGGGCGGCGTCTCCTGCCAGCACCTCGCCGGCGCCGCCGGCCGCGGTGGCCGGCCGGGAACGACCTGGCCGGCGGCTGTCCCAGCGTCATTCCGGCCCGAATCATGACACGAAGAGACTTTAGGCCCTATTCCGCGCTGCCCTGTGGTGCTCATCCTGGAGATCTAAAGAGCTTACGTATGGGATGAACAATCAATTGGTGGTATTCCATCGTGCCGGAGGCTGTGATGGATAATCTGAATTCTGTGTTCGAGCGGACTGCGGCCGAGCATGCCGATCGCCCCGCTGTCCGTCTGGACGGCCTGGTGCTGAGCTATTCGGAGTTGCGGGAGGCCGCGGGCCGGGCGACAGCCCTGCTGGCATCGGCCGGCGTCGTGCCGGGTGACCGGGTGGCGATCATGCTGCCCAACGTGCCTGCGTTCCCGATCGCTTTCTACGGGGCGCTCGGTGCCGGGGCCGTGGTCGTCCCGATGAACCCGCTGCTGAAAAGCCGTGAGATCGCCTTCTATCTCAGCGATTCCGGCGCGAAGGTCCTCATCGCCTGGCACGTGGTGGCCGCTGAAGCCGCGATGGCCGCCGCCGCGGCCGGTGTGCAGGTGATCAAGGTTGACGAGCCCGACGCGGCCGGGCTGCTGGCCGGCCTGACCGCCGTCCCCCCGTCGGCGGTGCGGGGCGCCGACGATGCCGTGATCCTCTACACCTCGGGAACCACCGGCCAGCCCAAGGGCGCCGAGCTGACGCACGCGGGGCTGACCCGTAACGCCGACCTCACCGCCCGCACGCTGATCAGCGCAGGGCCTGGCGAAGTGATCATGGGCTGCCTGCCGCTGTTCCACGTCTTCGGGCTGACCTGCGCCCTCAACGCGGCGATCGCTGGCGGCAGCACGCTGACCCTGCTGCCCAGGTTCGACCCCGGCCAGGCGCTGGAGATCATCGCGCGTGACAAGGTGACGATCTTCGAAGGCGTCCCGACCATGTACGCGGCCATGCTGCATCACCTGGGCAGCGGCCAGGCCGACACCTCGTCCCTGCGGGTATGCGTCTCCGGCGGTGCGGCCATGCCGGTGCAGGTGATGCGGGGGTTCGAGCAGGCCTTCGGCTGCATGATCCTGGAAGGCTACGGGCTCTCGGAATCCTCCCCGGTCGCCTCGTTCAACCATCCGGTGCGGGCGCGTAAGCCAGGCTCGATCGGCACGCCGGTCGAGGGGGTGGAGATGCGCGTCGTCGATGCCGAGGGTGCCGAGCTCCCGGCCGGCGAGATCGGCGAGATCGTCATCCGGGGCCACAACGTGATGAAGGGCTACTGGGGAAACCCCGAGGCCACCGCCGAGACGATCAGGGACGGCTGGCTCAGCACCGGCGACCTGGCCCGGGCCGACGAGGACGGTTACTTCTACATCGTGGACCGGAAGAAGGACCTGATCATCCGGGGCGGATTCAACGTGTACCCGCGTGAGGTCGAAGAGGTTCTCTACGAGCATCCGGCGGTGGCCGAGGCCGCGGTCATCGGGATCCCGGAGCCGGACCTCGGCGAGGAGATCGGCGCCGCCGTCGCCCTCAAGCCCGGGGCGAGCGCCAACCCGTCCGAGCTGCGCGCGTTCGTGAAGGAGCGGATAGCACCCTACAAGTATCCCCGTTACGTCTGGATCGTGCCCGACCTGGCCAAGGGCCCGAGCGGCAAGATCCTGCGGCGCGAGGTGCGTCCCCCCGAGGACCTGCGATGACTGCCACCTCAGATCATTCAGACCGTTCAGACCACGAGACCGCCCAGACCGAGGCCCATGACGCGGCAGCCCCGCTGGACCTGCTCCTGACGCATGCGGCGGCCGGTGCGCTGGGCAGCTTCCGGCCCGAGTTCGCCGCGGTGCGGTTTGCCGCCCGGCTGGCCCGCCGGCCCGGGACGGTGGCCAGGCAGGCCGGGCAGCTGGCGGCGGAACTCTGGAAGGTCGCAGACGGCAGCTCGGCGATCGCCCCTAATCCGCGTGACCGCCGGTTCGCAGATCCTGCCTGGCGGGACAGCCCGCTGCACAGGCGGATCCTCCAGGGATACCTGGCCGGCGGCCAGGCCGCCGAGGCGCTTCTCGCTGACGCCGACCTGGACTGGCAAGACAGGGAGCGGATGAGGTTCTTCATGACGAACCTCATCGCCGCGGCCGCGCCGAGCAACAATCCGCTGATCAGCCCGGTCGGATGGAAAGCCGCCCTGGATACCGGCGGCCTGAGCGCCGTCCGCGGCGTCCGCGCCCTGATCTCGGACCTGGCCACCGCCCCGCGCATCCCGAAGATGGTGGACCCCGATGCGTTCGAGATCGGCCGTGATCTCGCGGTGACGCCGGGCGCCGTGGTGGCCCGTTCGGATCTCTTCGAGCTCATCCAGTACGAGCCGTCCACCGCCATGGTGCGGCGCGTTCCCCTGCTCATCGTCCCCCCGATGATCAACAAGTTCTACATCACCGACCTGGCGCCAGGCCGCAGCATGATCGAGTTCATGGTCGGGCAGGGCTTCCAGGTCTTCGTGATCTCGTGGCGCAATCCTGACCGCCGGCAAAAGGACTGCGGCCTGGATGCCTACGGGCAGGCTGTCGTGGACGCGCTCGACGCGGTGCGCGGCATCGCCAAGGCCCCCCAGGCCAGCGTCATGGGGCTGTGCGCGGGCGGCCTCGTCACGTCGATGGTCGCCGCCCATCTGAGCAAGATCGGGCAGCTCGACCAGATCGCCAGCCTGTACCTGGGCGTGACGGTCCTGGATCAGGCCCACGCAGGCATGGCCGCCGCCCTGATCGACGAGCCCATGGCCGCGGCCGCCGTCCTCGCCTCCAGCCGCCGCGGCTACCTGGACGGGCGGTCGCTGGCCGAGGTGTTCGCCTGGCTCCGGCCCGATGACCTGGTCTGGAATTACTGGGTCAACAACTACCTGCAGGGCCTGCCGCCGCCTCCGTTCGACATCCTGTACTGGAATGCCGACACCACGCGGCTGCCCGCGGCGCTGCACCGCGATTTCGTCTCGCTCGCCCTGTCCAACGCGGTAGCCAAGGCGGATGAGGCCACGATGCTCGGCTCCCCGGTTGACCTCGGCCGGGTGGACGTCGATAGTTACGTCGTCGCGGGCATCGCCGACCATATAGTGCCGTGGCAGTCGGCCTATCGCAGCACCCAGCTGCTGGGTGGTCAGGTACGCTTCGTTTTGTCCACAAGTGGGCATATTGCCTCTATGGTGAATCCGCCGTCCAACCCCAAGTTGACCTTCCGGACCGCACCGGAGAACCCGGCCGACGCGGGCGAGTGGATGACCAATGCGACGACGCAGAAGGGCAGCTGGTGGACCGACTACGCAGCGTGGCTCGCCGAGCGCAGCGGCGAGGAGAAGAAGCGCCCGGCCCGGCTGGGCAGCAAGCAGTTCCCGCCCCTCGGGCCAGCTCCAGGGACCTACCTGCTCGAGCGGTGAGATGACGCAGCCGGGCAGCCGCATCCCGGTGCCGGGCCAGGAGATAGTCCGGCACGTCGGGGTCGGCGGCCAGAAGCTGCGTGTCTGCGTACGCCGCGGCCATGACGAGAGCCGCGACCCACTGCTCGTGATCAACGGGATCGGCGCCAGCCTGGAAGCCCTGCAGCCGTTCGTGGACAGGCTCGACCCGTCCGTCAGCGTGATCCGGTTCGACCCCCCCGGCGTCGGGGGGTCACCAGTGCCGCCGGGCCCCTATCGTTTCAGCGGCCTGTGCAGGCAGATCGACACCATGCTGTCCCATCTCGGACATGAGCGCGCCGACGTGCTCGGCATCTCCTGGGGTGGCGGGGTCGCCCAGCATTTCGCCGCGTTCCACCCGGAGCGGTGCCGCCGGCTGGTGCTGGTCAGCACGGCGACCGGCTCCCTCATGGTGCCAGCCAAGCCCGGTGTCCTGCTGAAGATGATCACCCCGAAGCGCTACACCGACCCTGGCTACCTGCAACGGTTCGCCGCGCACCTGTACGGCGGATCCGCGCGGACCGATCCGCACCAGGTCCGCGCCCACTTGCAGGGTCACCACCATCCCCCATCGCCCCGCGGTTACCTCTATCAGATGGCCGCCGGACTCGGCTGGACCAGCGTGCCGTTCCTGCCGATGCTGCGGCAGCCCACGCTCATCATTTCCGGTAATGACGACCCCATCATCCCGGTGGCCAATGCGCACCTGATGCACCGGCTCATTCCCGACTCGCGGCTGCACATCTTCAGCGGCGGCCATCTCGGCCTCGTCACCGAGGCTGCGCAGATCGCACCAGTGGTTGAACGTTTCCTCAGCCCGGCCGGTCACCCTGGATCGCGGCCCAGCCGCTTCAGGCACTGGCCCGCCGCGTAGCGGCCGTCACGCCAGCCCGCGACCTTCAGGAGCGACGTTTTGCGGGCTGACACGGGGTAGCGGGCTATTGGAGAGTGGTCAATAGCCCTGAGGGAAGTGATGGGCATGAGCCGGTATCTGCTCGTGCTAGACATGGACCTGCCCGCCACGGGCGAGCAGGTTGCCCCGGATCTGGCCAGCTATTTCGCGGCACAGCACCAGCAGGAGGCGTGCGAGGTGGTCGTGCTGTCCCTGGTTGACACACGCCCGGCGAAGCTGCCATTCATGGAACTTGCCCTCGGCGCCCAGTCCGGGAAGATCCCGGTGGCGCCGAGGCCGGACTACGACATCAGCCAGGCCGCTGAGCAGCGGTTGGCCCTGGCCGTGCATCAGCTGAAGGCGATCGGCTGCCAGGCCAGCGGGATCATCAGCGACGAGGACCTGGTGAAGGCGGTGCGGTCGGAAAGCCACGGCCACGACTACGACCGGGTGATCCTCGTGACCGGCGGGCAGCGCGGCACGCCATTGACACGACTCCTCGGGAGTGACCCGGTTCACCGGCTGCGGCGGCACTGGGGGCGGCGGCTGATGGTGTTCCCGGGGTCACGGCCCGGCCTGGCCGTCTGAGCGCGGCAGAAGGCGGATCTCCTCGCCCCAGTGAAGCCGTGTCTCGGGAAGCCAGTCCTCCAGTTGCCGCAGCAGGTGCTCGCGGATTCCCGAGAGGGTGGAGAATTGCTCCACGTCAGGCTGCCAGATGGTAAAGGTCGCCTTATCGCCTTCTGAGGTTTCGAGCGGCAGCGTGATGACGGGCCCGTAATCCGGATCGCCGTCCAGGGACCACCTGCTGTCGCGCTCGATGATCGCCGTCTCGCAACGCCGCAGCTCGCCGCTGCGGAAAACGGTGCCCAGGACAGGGCGGACGACTTCCTGGTCCAGGAGCCGCTTCAGGTCACCCGGCGGCCGGCCGGGATCGACGAGATCATCCTGTTTCACTCAGCCACAGGCTTCCCGCTCGTGCATCCAGCCGACGGATTCGGCGATCAACGCTAATGGTACTGGTCCGTGGCGTAGATCATGCGCTAGCCGTAACTGGGGGCGGCTTTCTGCTGTTCCGGTCCTCAGGGCCCTCCGGGTGGGTGCGGGATGTGTCGTGGTTGCCAGCAGACTTCGCCGGGCGCGGGGAAGGTTCCGCCGGGTGGCTGTCATATCTGCCTGCCGGTGACTATGGTGCCCGCGTGCTGCCAGGGTGCTTGGTCAGGCAGGCCGGCTCAGGCTGGCACGCCGATACGGCGGGCGAAGCCGGGCAGCCCGGTGAGGGCGTGGCGGCGGTCGGCCCGCAGGAGGTCTTCGGTTATCTGGTGGACAGGGGGCCGGTAGCGGACTTCGGCGGTGCGGCGCGCTCGGCGGACAGGAGCGCGTCGTAGCAGGGCCCAGGTTTGCCCCACTGGTGGTAGGCACGGGCTACGTCGATCCAGTACCGCCCGCGGCGCTCAGCGGTGGGGATCGCGGAGGGGCGCAGCGTCTTCGCGTGCTCGATGGCTGAGCCGCCGTCGCCGAGGACCTGGGCGATGCTGACCTGGTAGAGCGCGACATTGGAAGGGCCGAAGGCGGTGAACCTGCAGTTGGCGTCGCGGCCAAGGCGGGTTGCGGTGGCCTGTGCTTCGTCGATGAGTTGTGTCGCGGCGGCCCGGCTGCCGTCGACGGCGGCGGTGTAAGCGGCGACTTCGAGCAGGGTGCCATACATCGACAGCTGGCCCGCGGTGGCGTGGCCGCAGGGCTCGATCTCGCGGGCGGCGGAGATCAGCAGCTCGCGTGCCCGGGCGCGGCGGCCGGTGCGGCGCATCACCGTGGCGACGGCGCGGCGTGAGTCGGCGAGGGTGCAGGTCGTGGCCGGGCCTGGGCGGCCTGGAGCGCCCGGTCGGCGGCGGTCCAGGCGAGCGGGTCGTCATTGAGCTTGATCATGAAGTTGGCGGCGGTGATATAGGCGTCGGCGAGCAGTGTGCTCGCGGCGGCGCGCTGATCGCCGTCCGCGCGGTCACGGGTGGCAGTGGCGGTCTCGATCAGGCGGGGAAGACCGGCTGTGAGGCGGTCATAACGTGCGGCCTGGAAGTCGGCGCGGGCGGTGGCGGTGACGGCGCGCAGCGTCGGCACGGGCACAGGTTCGGCGGCGCCCCCGCCGCCGTAAAGAAGGTCTGCGAGGCTGCTCGCCGGATCGGCCGGTGCCCGGTTCGGGGGGGCGCCTGGCCTGCCGAGCGCGGCGGCGCCAGCAAGCCCGGCGGCTCCTGCCAGCAGCTCACGGCGTCGCACCGGGTCCTCACCGTCCTCCTGCGGGAATTCAGCATCCACCCTAGAGACACCTGGCCTCGCGGGGCGTTCTTTGCGGCCGCTTGAGGCGTGTCGCCCCTGCAGGCCCGGCATCGTGCGGGGCCAGGCCGAAGGACTGCGGGTGGATCGCGAGTGTGTCGGCGAGGCGGCGCAGCAGGGTGATGTCGGTGAGCGGCTGGACGCCGCGTTCGTAGCGGGAAATCTGCGAGGCCGGGTAACCGCAGCGGCGGCCCGGGCAGACACACCTCGCGATCGCCAGCACGGACGAGCCCGGAACGACAACTCTGATCGATCAGGCAGCAGGCGCGCTCAACGCCTATGACTCCTGACGTGCTAGTGCAGCCCGCTGTCGGCGCGCCGAACCCGGCAGCTGAGCTGCGGCGCCGCTGATGCCGGGTCGTGTCGCTCGCCTGAGGACGCTGGCGCGACTTCCCCAGGCGCTGGCCGACGCCCCACTCACCGGCGCACCGCCTGCTGGCTCGGGGAGCGAGCCGCAGAACCGCGCGACGGCTGTCTGCGCGGATCTCATGTGCCCGGGAGCCGGATGGACCCGGCATGTACCTCCGATGGACCTCGCATGTACCTGACGGGAGATGGGACGGTACAGCGGCCTGGCGCCGCATCAGCAGCGAGCCTTCTACCTGCGCCTTTCGCCGGATGTCGCGCTGTGTATAACCATCGGCAGGGGCCTCACCGTGCGTGCTCGCCAGCCCGGACGACTAGGTCCGGACTGCCGAGCAAACGTGGAGCAGACAGGGCCCCGAAACGGCCTCACGAGGCAGCCCGGAACTGGCATAAGCCCAGGTCCGGAGGGGTGCGCCGCCAGGGACTCGAACCCCGAACCCGCAGATTAAGAGTCTGCTGCTCTGCCAGTTGAGCTAGCGGCGCTTGGTGCCGAGTCAGCCTACGACCTGCCGGGCCGGACGGCAAACCGGGAGGCCGCGCTGAGCGGCGCCTTTCAGCTGCCTGAATCTGGCTGATCATGGTGGTTCTCGTCGTCGTTCCCGGAGCGCCGCAGTTCCCGGAGGCTGTAGGCCATGGTGGCCAGCACGGTCAGCCCCCCGATGGCAACTCCCGTACCCGTTGCGGCGCCGGACCAGGGAAGCACGCGGGTGAAGATCAGCAGCGCACCCACCCCCAGGGCGCCGAGGCCAAAGAGGATCGCAGAGACTGTGGCCAGGCGGCTGGCAGCCGCCTGGCGGCCCGTCAGGAGCGCGCGTTCCCGGACAGCGGCCAGATGACGCCTGGCCCACTCGTACTCGGTAGCGAACACGACCAGCGCCAGGGCGATCACGAGCAGTCCGGGCCCGGGTGCCACCAGCAAGACCACGCCGACGGCGAGGATCGCCGTGCCGGCCACGGTGACGGCGACCCGGCGAAGCAACCTGGCCAGGTTCTTCACCACACGAGGATGCCAGTTCTGCCTCGGACGGCGGGCGCCGTGGCATGGTGGGGAGGTCGAGCATGCGGGGGTTCGCCATTGCCTGAGATGCCAGCGCCTGGCCGCGGGAAGCGGGCACAGCGCGGTGCCCGCCCGCCAGGGGTACCGGCCGATCCCGGCCTTCACCCCGTCCAGGACGAGCCGGCAGGCACGTCCCAGGGGGAGGCCGTGCTGGCCGACGCCGTCTGCGCCTTCCGGGCGGCTCTCGGCCCGCGCCTGCTGGCCGGCTACGCGCTGGGCAGCCTCGCCCACGGCGGCTTCAGCCCGCTGGTCAGCGACGTCGATCTGGGGCTCGTCCTCGGGGACCCGCTCCGGGTGTCAGACCGCGTCAGCATCTACCGGGCAGCCCGCGCTGTGCGCGCGGGCGGGTCTGTGCTTCACCGGCGGCTGTCGGTGTTCTGGGGAACACCGCTGACCTTGCGGGGCCGGGCCGCGGGTGGCCGGTTTCCCCCGCTAGACCGGCTGGACCTGCTCGAACATGGCCGCCTCATCACCGGACACGAAGCCCGTGAGGGCCTGCCCCGCCCCGGGAAGGCTGAACTGCTCCTGGCAGGCGCCGAGTTCGCGCTCGGCCACCTGGGCGGAGCCCCGAAGCTGCCGGACCGCGTCCCGGGCTGGGCCCGCACTGGCCTGCGCCGGGAGAATGTCCTGAATGAGATTCGTACCCCTTCGCTCCTGGTAGCCAGCGGGCCGCAGCACATGACCAAGGTCGTGCTCTTCCCCGTCCGCTTTCTCTTCACCGCGGAGACGGGCGAGGTGGGCACCAACGCCGCCGCGGCTGAGCACTACCTGGCCACCGCCCGCGGGCCCGCGGCCAGGCTGGTCAGCGCGGCTGCCGGCTGGCGCCTGGAGCCACCGGCGGCCGATGAGGCCATCGCACTCCTGGGCGGTGAGCTGATCTCCCTGTATGTCCACTACATCGATGACCACATCGTGCGGCTGAGCGCCCTCGGGAACCAGCGGCTCGCGGACAGCTTCCGCCGATGGCGCACTCGCCTGCTGGCCTGATGCCGGGACTGCCCGGCGGTCCGGGTGAGGCGCCACCTGCGGGTGGTTCAGGCCACGGCCATGCCTGCCTGCGCGCCCGGTCCGCGGCTGCGGCCGTAAAGATTTTCCCGCCGGGCCGGTTGATGGCCCGTAAGTCTCGACTCCAGGGCGGCTATATGGGATAAAAAGTTCGTGCTGCGGGTGGGAGGCCCAGCCGGCCGGCTGGGCTCGGGACTGCGCGGCCGCCCTGCCTCATGAAGGCTGCGGGGGCCGGGCAACTGCTGAGGAGAGGCATGTCGATGATCTCTGGTAGGAAGGCCCGGGGCGGCGGGGACCGCGGCCGCGGGGCCGCATCACCCGGGAAGACCGCGGGCACGTCCGCGCGCGCCCGGCGGGCCACCGTCCGCGTGCTCCCGGTCGCCGCCGCGGCCGGCCTGGCCGCGCTGGTTGTGCCCGCCGCGCCCGCGGCGGTCAGCCACGTCCGCCCGGCCACGGCAGTGCCTGCACTGAGCGGCCCGATCCTGGCCGGCAGGCAGGATCCCACGCCGCTGTCCATCGCACAGTGCCAGGTCAAGTACGGCATCAACTGCTACACGCCGGTGCAGTACCGGACGGCCTACAACCTGAACCCGCTCTACGCCCGGGGCGTGACCGGCCAGGGCAAGACGATCGTGATCGTCAACTCCTACGGCTCGCCCACCATCAGGCATGACATCAAGGTCTTCGACAAGCAGTTCGGCTTCCCCAACCCCGACCTGAAGATCGTGAAGTTCGGCAACATCCCTGCGTTCGACCCCACCAACTCGACCCAGGTTGGCTGGGCCGAGGAAACGACCCTGGATGTGGAGTACGCGCATTCCATCGCGCCCGGCGCAAAAATCGTCCTGGCCGAGACCGCGGTGGCCGAGACCGAGGGGGTGACCGGCTTCCCGGAGATGATGAACGCCGAGCAGTCGCTCATCAACGCGGGCGTCGGTGACGTCATCTCGCAGAGCTTCGGCGCGACCGAGAACACCTTCCCCGGCTTCAGCCAGGGCAACTACTCCAGCCTGCTGAACCTCCGCTACGCGTACAAGGACGCGCTGGCTCATCACGTGACCGTGCTCGGGGCGTCCGGGGACAACGGCGCCACCGACCAGGAGAGCGACGGCTCCACCCTGTACCCGTACCGGGTCAACTCCTGGCCATCGTCCGACCCGCTGGTCACCTCCGTCGGCGGCTCGCAGCTCTACCTGGACAACGCGGGTAACCGGCTGCAGCCCGACTCGGTGTGGAACGACGGTTTCGGTGCGGGCGGCGGCGGCGTGTCCGCGGTCTTCCCCCGGCCGCTGTTCCAGATCGGTGTCCGCGGCGTGGTGGGCAGCCACCGCGGTACCCCGGACATCTCGATGAGCGCCGCGGTCAACGGCGGGTGCTGGGTCTACTGGTCCTTTGCCGGGACCGGCGGGGCGGGCTGGTACATCATCGGCGGGACGAGTGAGGCCACGCCGATCTTCTCCGGCATCGTCGCGCTGGCCGACCAGGTGGCCGGGCACCGGCTGGGCCTGATCAACCCGGCGCTGTATGCGCTCGGCGCGGCGAGCCAGCACGGTGTTCCCACCGGGCTGGTCGACATCACCACCGGGAACAACAGTTTCGCCGGGGTGACCGGGTACAGCGCCACCCGCGGGTACGACCTGGCCAGCGGGTGGGGCACGATCAACGCGGCCCGGTTCGTCCCGGCGCTTGCGCTGACCGCCGGACACTAGGAACCGGGGCCGGGGCCGCCTGCCATGCAGGCGGCCCCGGCCAGCCTGGCTCCCCATTCGCGGGCCCGCGTCGTCTCCTCGGGCTGCAGCCGGTCCTGCTTCGTAACCAGGAAACTCTCCGGGTCGGCGATCATCTCGAAACCGTGGGCCCGGAGCAGGCGGTCAACCCCTTTGGAGGCCCGGCCGGTCAGCGCGGCGGGCCCGTGCATCCTGGTATCGAAGGCCGCGGCCTTGACCTGGTAACGGTCCAGCGAGCCGAACCACTCACGCAGCCCTGGGCTCAGCGCGTCCGGCTCGGTGTGCAGTGGGCTGGCGGGCTTGCCCGCGGCCTCCACTGCCGCCTTGCGGGTAGAGGCCCGGCTCATCCCGTGAGCGTGCGTCGGCCCGCCCACGACCACGAGATCAGCGTCATCGAGCAAGCCCGGGTCCGCGTGGGACACGGGAGCCACGGTGACGTCGAAGGCGTTCTCCAGGCCGGTCCCGATGGCATCGGCGACCTGGTGCGTGTTTCCGTACATCGACTCGTAGACGACCAGAGCGCGCATGGTTGTCACCCCTCGACTTCTGTGCCTCCTCCCATCGTGCGGCGGCGGCCACGGCTGCGGGCAGGGCCGTACGTCATCGACCTCACTGACGATGGCCCCGTCCCGCACCCCAGGGGACCGCAAACTGCCGGGACCGCCCGCCCGCCGCGCGGGTAGGCGGCCCCGGGCCGTCAGGCGGGCGGCCAGCTACCGCCGGCTGAGCAGGTCGAACGGGCGCAGGTAGGGCGCAGGGCGGTACCGGATGAAGGCCGGCGCGGTCGGCGAGACGGTGCTGCCCACCGAGTAAATGTTGTAGGCCGGCCCGAGCGCGGCAGCCTGGTCGTTGAGGCGGGCGGGGTCAAGCGCCGCCTGGTTCCACCGGCCGGTGCCGAGCCGGCCGAGCAGGGCCTGCACGGCGGTGATGGTCTCGGCCGGGGTGAACGCGCAGTGCCCGGCCCGGTGCACGAAGATCTGCCGCAGCATCCCCCCGTCACCGGCCCGGTCCACCACGCTCTGGTAGGCCTGCTCGTTCTCCGGCACCACCAGGCCATCGCCCGTGGTGTGCATGGTCAGCACGGGCACGGCCAGGTGCCCGTTGAACGCGATGTTCTGCGCCAGGTAGCTGACCGCGGACGGGCTGGCGCTGATCCGCTGCGCCTGGTTGAGCTTCTGCAGGTCGGCGGTCAGGCTCAGCCCGGCCGCACGGTACAGCGCGATCACCTCGCCGAGGTCCGCGGACCGGGCGAGCTGGGCGGCGTAGTTGACGCCCGTGTTCCAGGACGGATTCCCGCCCGCCCGGGCTTCGAGCTCGGCGCGGAACGCGAAGATGAACGGGAAGTCAACCTGGGTGTCCCACTGGTACTGGTTGGCCTCCTGGGCAGCAGCGTCGCTGCGGGCCGGCTCGGGGGAGAGCGGGGTGAACCAGCCCGGAGTGTCACCGAGCGCGGCGGCCAGGGCCAGCCGGGCACGCCCCTGCGGGGTCTGCTGCGCGGTGGCCGCGGCCGCTTCGGCCCCGGACAGGTTCGCGGTCGGGTTGGTGATGTTGACGACCTGCACTGCCGGGTCAATCAGCTGCTGGAAGCCGAACTCCGCATCCAGCGCGGTATTCCAGGTGGCGACCCCGCCGGACAGCACACCGCACATCGGCAGCGCGGCACTGAACAGGCCCGGGTAGCGCTGGATCAGGCCCGCGGTGATGATGCCGCCCAGCGAATGCCCCCAGGCGATGGTCCGGTCCGGCGTGCGGTACGTCTGGTCGAACACGTTCAGCGTGGCGACCTGATCGGGCAGCGCCTGCTGGATCGCCCAGCCGGTCGAGGCGTAGGAGGAACCGGCCAGCGCGAAGCCGTGACCGAGCAGCCAGCTCGCGGTAACCGGATCGCCGGCGTCCTCCGCCGGATTGGCCGATCCCGGTACCACGTACCCGTGGCTGTAAAGGAAAAGCGTCCCATTCCACGCACCGGCCGGGCACTGGACCAGATAGGTCGCGCCGTCGGGCAGCGAGCCATTCAGCGACGTCACCGCGCCGGACGCACCGCAGGACGAGCCGGCCAGCGCGGGTGCCGCCGGGCCCAGCCCGATCGCGAGAAGGACCGCGGGCAGGGAAAACAACGCAAGCCGGAACAGCTTTCGCACGACCACGCTCCATTGCGCCAGATGCGGGCCAATAACCCGCGAGCCGATAACCATGGCCGACGATAACGCCATCCGCCCGGTTTGCGAAGCGCTGCGCTGCGCAGGCAAACGCGCCGGTCCGGCCCGCCGGCCCGGCCCCGCCGGGCCCGCGTCAGCCGCCCAGGAAGCGCCCGGCCACCTGGGCCAGCCGGGACGGCCGGCCGCTCCGCGCCTCGGCCCGGTCCGCCCAGCTCATCGCCTGCAGCCCGGCGTTGGCACCGAGCCAGCGCAGCGGCTCGCTTTCCCACGGCCGCGAGCGGTGCCCCACCCAGGGCAGCCTGGTGATGTCACTGTCGTTCTTCAGCACCAGGTCGGCCAGGGTGCGCCCGGCCAGGTTGGTGGTGGCCACGCCATCGCCGACGTACCCGCCGGCCCAGCCGAGCCCGGTGGCCTGGTCCAGCCCGGCGGACGCGCACCAGTCCCGGGGCACTCCCAGCGGGCCGCCCCACGTATGGGTGACCTCGACCCCGCCCAGGGCGGGGAACAGCTCCTGCAGCGTCTGGCGCAGCGCGCTGAACACGGCGGGGGACCGGTCGAACTCGGGCCGGATCGCGGAGCCGAAGTGGTACGGGGCGCCGCGGCCGCCGAAGGCCAGCCGCCCGTCCGCGGTGCGCTGCCCGTAGATGATCAGGTGCCGGTAGTCACTGAACGTCGGCCGGCCGGCCAGCCCGATCTGGTCCCAGACGGAGTCCGCCAGCGGCGCGGTCGCGATCATCAGCGAATACACCGGCACGATCGCCCGGTGCAGGCCCGGCAGCTGCGGTGTGTAGCCCTCGGTGGCCCGGATCACGTACTGCGCCCGGACCGTGCCGCGCGTGGTCCGCAGCTGCCCTGGTGCGATCTCGGTGACCGGCGTGCCCTCGAACACCCGGACCCCGCGGCGGCGTACCGCCGCAGCCAGCCCGCGGGCCAGCCGGGCCGGGTGGATGGCCGCGCAGTGGGGGGTGTACGTGGCACCGACCACACCGTCCGCCGTGACACGCCCCGCGGTCTCCGCGGCGGTCAGCAGCCGCACGTCGTCCTCGCCGAACCCGTACGACCGGGCCTCGTTGACCTCGTCGATGGCCCGTTCCAGCTGCGCGGGGGAGCGGGCCAGCTGCACCGTCCCGCCCTTGGCCCAGTGGCAGTCGATCCCCTCGGCCGCGACCACCCGGCCGACCTCGTCCACCGTGCCCTGCATGGCCCGGTACATGGCGATGGCCTGGTCCCGGCCGGCCAGCCGCTCCAGCTTGGCCAGGGACGCCGGGAACAGCGCCGAGCACCAGCCCCCGTTGCGGCCGGAGGCACCGAAGCCCGCGATCTCCCGCTCGCACACCGCGATGCGCAGCCCGGGGCTGGCGGCGGCCAGGTAGTAGGCGGTCCACAAGCCGGTGAACCCGGCCCCGGCGATGGCCACGTCAACGTCGAGATCGCCGGGCAGCGGGTCGCCTGGCGACAGCTCCCCGGGCACCGAGCTCAGCCAGTAGGACAGTGAACGGTACGGCATCCGCCCATCGTGACATGCCCGGCCCGGTGCCCCGTCCGCCCCCCGGGGACGGAGAGTCCTCTGGCGGGCCGGCGGTTCTTCCCCCGTCCGGGCCCGCGCGGGGGCGGTTCTTCCCCCGCCCGGCCCCGCGCCGGCCTGGCGTGCGTGAGCACTCCGCGCTTCGGGCATCCTGAAGCCATGCCCGCTGACGTGCCCGCACCCGCACCGGTGCCCGCGGGGCCCCCGCTGCCCCCGCCGCGCCGTTCCCCTGGCCCCTACCGTGTCTGCCTGGTCTGCCTGGGCAACATCTGCCGGTCGCCCATGGCCGATGTGGTGCTGCGCGCCGAGCTGGGGCAGGCCGGGCTGGACGGGCTGGTCGACGTGGACAGCGCGGGCACCGGGGACTGGCACCTGGGCGAGCCGATGGCCGGCCAGGCCGCGGCCGAGCTGGCCCGGCGCGGCTACGACGGGTCCGCGCACCGGGCCCGGAGGATCCGGCGGTCCTGGTTCGGCCAGCGCGACCTGGTGCTGGCCATGGACCGCGGCAACCTCGATTCCCTGCGTGCGCTGGCCCCCGACGCGGAGGCCGCCGGGCCGAGGCTGATGCTGTTCCGGTCGTTCGACCCGGACCTGGCCCGCGGGGCGCCGGACGATCCCTGGGACGGCGCGGTGCCCGACCCCTACGGAGGGCCGCAGGCCGGCTACGCGGAAGCGCTGGACCTGGTGCAGGGTGCGGTGCGGGGCCTGGTGGGCCGCCTGGCCCAGCTGCGGGACGCCGGGGTGGTCACGCCCGGCGGGGTCTCCGCGGACGTTCCGGGGGGACCGGCGGGAGCATGAGCAGGCAGGCTGAACCGGGAACTGGCGGACTGGAGGAGGGGGATCCGCTGCCGGCCTCGCGGACACCCAAACTTGCCCGGCGCGTCCCGGAGCTGGCCCGGCGGCTGGAGCGGATCATCGGCACCCCGGTCCAGGACATCCGCCCGGCGGGGTCGCAGCATCAGTGGGCCCACTACCAGGTGACGCTGGCCGACGGCCGGGTGGCGTTCGCCAAGGCCGCCCGCGAGGACCAGGGCGGCGTGTTCGAGGCCGAGGCGCGCGGGCTGCGCTGGCTGGCCGACGCGCACGCGGTGCCGCTGCCCGAGGTGCTCGGCTGGGACACCACGGCGCTCGCCGTGACGTGGGTTCCGCAGCAGGCCCCGGACGAGCACGCGGCCGAGCAGTTCGGGCGGGACCTGGCCGTGCTGCACGCCTCCGGGGCGGAGCGGTTCGGCACCCCGTGGCCGGGGTTCATCGCCACCCTGCCGCTGGGGGACCGCTCCGGGGACACGGTCACGGTGGCCACCGAGCCGACCGTGCCCGGCCCGGTGAGCGCGGGAGCCGAGACGGCCGGCCCGCTCCCGCTGATCAGCGGCGCGGGCGACTGGGCCAGCTGGTACGCGGCCAAGCGGCTGCTGCCGTACCTGCGCCGCGCGGCGGGCACCGGCGCGCTGACCGGGCCGGACACCCGCCTGGTCGAGGAGGTGATCAGCCGGATCGGCGACCTGGCCGGGCCGCCTGAGCCGCCCCGCCGGATCCACGGGGACTGCTGGTCCGGCAACGTCCTGTGGTCCGGCGGCCGGGGCTGGCTGGTCGACCCGGCCGCGCAGGGCGGCCACCGGGAGACCGACCTGGCCATGCTGGCCCTGTTCGGGGCGCCGTACCTGGACCGGATCCTGGCTGCCTACCAGGAGGTGGCCCCGCTGGCCGAGGGCTGGCGCCGCCGGATCCCGCTGCATCAGCTGCACCCGCTGCTGGTCCACGCGTGCCTGTTCGGGGGCTCGTACCGTGAGTCCGTGCTGGCCGCCGCCCGGGCCGCGCTCGCCGCGGGCTGAGGCAGCCAGGCCGCCGGCGGGTCAGGCCTGCGGGCCCCCGACGTCCCCGCGCGGGGCGGCCGTGCCGACCGGGTCCTCCTGGTCGGCGTCGTCCGCGTGGCCGTCGCGGGCCTCGGGAGCCAGCGGGAGCGTGATGCGGAACGTGGCGCCCTGCCCGGGCGCGGTCTTCAGCGCGACGGTGCCGTCGTGCGCGGCCACGAGCGCGGCCACGATGGCCAGCCCGAGGCCGGTGCCGCCCGCCTTCCTGGTCCGGGCCTGGTCGCCGCGGTAGAACCGCTCGAACACGTGCTCCGCCTGGTCCTGGCGCAGGCCCGGGCCCTGGTCGGCGACCTCGAGCACGACGCTGGGCACCGGCTCGCGCGGGCCGGCCAGCATCCGCACCGCGACCGGGGTGCCGTCCGGGGTGTGGGTCAGCGCGTTGTTCATCAGGTTGCCGATGACCTGGCGGAGCCGGACCTCGTCGCCGAGGACCAGGAATGCCGCGCCCGACCCGACGTCCAGCGTGATGTCCCGGTCCGGGGCGATGATGCGGGCATCCTGCACGGCGTCGGCGGCCAGCGTGAGCAGGTCCACCGGGCGGTGCTCGATGGGCCGCTGCTGGTCCAGCCGGGCCAGCAGCAGCATGTCCTCGACCAGCACGCCCATCCGGGCCGACTCCTGCTCGACCCGCTGCATGATCCGGTCCATGTCGGCCCGGGTAAGCCCGCTGCTGCCGCCGGCCCCGGTGCCGCCGGCCCGGTGCCGGCCCGGTGCCGGCCAGGCCGCTGGCGGCTGTCGCGGGTTCCTCTGCGGGTCCGGCGCCGTTCTGCAGGCCGCCGCGCTGGCGGTAGTACTCCGCGTACCCCCGCATCGCGGTGAGCGGGGTGCGCAGCTCATGGCTGGCGTCCGCCACGAACTGGCGCATCCGCTCCTCCGAGCGCCGCGCGGCCGCCTCGGACCGGGTCCGGGCGTCGAACGACGTCTCGATCTGGGCCAGCATGCTGTTCAGCGACCGCCCCAGCCGGCCGACCTCCGTGGTGGGGTCCTGGTCCGGGACACGCCGGGACAGGTCGCCGGCCGCGATGGCCTGGGCGGTCTTCTCGATGTCAGTCAGCGGCCGGAGGCTGGCGCGCACGATGGCCACGCCCACCACGGCCAGGCCCACGACGATGATCACGCTGACGATCAGGTCGATCCCGGCCAGCTGGCTGATGGTCCCGTTGATGTCACCCAGGTCCACCCCGATGATCAGGGTGGCGTTGCTCTTCAGGGACTGGCCGAAGAAGTTCGTGGAGACGACCGGGATCTGCTGGGCCACGACCTGCCAGTTGTCGCTGCCGGACACGGAGCCGACGTTGGCCAGGTGACCGCCGTGGGCCTTGTACCAGTTGCCGGCGGTCGGGACGTCAGGCAGCGAGGTCCCGGCTGGCAGCCCGGGCTGGTTGGCGGCCTGCTGGGCCAGCGACGTGCCGCTCGGCACGATCGCGATCAGGTAAGGGCCGAACGCGGTGACGCCCGGGTTCACGCCGTGCCCGGCGCGCAGGGCCATCACCTCTTGCTGGTACAGGTCCGTGACCTGCTGGTTGGCGCGCTGGATCTGGTAGTTGCGGAACACGGTCAGGCTGGCCACGCTGATGATGGCCAGCGCGACGATGACCAGCGCGAGCAATGCGGTGATCATCTTGACCCGCAGCGGGGTACGCGCGGACAGCTGGTCCAGGTTCCCCCGCCAGCGGCGCAGCGTTGCCGTCGTCGTCATGCCCGATCGGCTAGGAGGAAGGCAGGCGCAGCACGTAGCCGACCCCGCGCAGCGTGTGGATGAGCCGGGGCTCGGTGGTGTCGACCTTGCGGCGCAGCACGGACACGTACGACTCCACGATCCCGGTGTCGCCCCGGAAGTCGTAGTCCCACACGTGGTCGAGGATCTGCATCTTGGACAGCACCCGGTTGGCGTTGCTCATGAAGTAGCGCAGCAGCTTGAACTCGGTCGGGGAGAGCTGGACGTGCCGCCCGGCCCGCCACACCTCGTGGCTTTCCTCGTCCAGTTCCAGGTCGGCGAACTTCAGCCGCGGAGTGGGCTCGGCCCCGTCCCCGTGGGTCCGGCGGAGCACCGCGCGGATCCGCGCGATGACCTCCTCCAGGCTGAACGGCTTCGTGACGTAGTCGTCCCCGCCCAGCGTCAGCCCGCGGACCTTATCTTCCATCGCGTCCCGCGCGGTCAGGAACACGACCGGGATGCGGGCCCCGCCGCCGCGCAGGCGGCGGACCACGTCGAACCCGTCCATGTCGGGCAGCATCACGTCGAGCACGATGAGGTCGGGCCGGTGCCGCTGCGCGGCCTGGACCGCCTCGGTACCGCCCGTCGCGGTGAGCACATCGAACCCGGCATAGCGGAGGCTGGCGGAGAGCAGCTCAAGGATGTTGGGCTCGTCCTCGACAACGAGAAGCCTGGCAGCCGGCTGGGCCCGCCCATTACTCGACGGCATGGTCATGGCTTTCATTGTCCGGCCCGAACCTGAGCGTTTGCTGAAGGTGGCCTGGGCCTGGCCTGATTATCAGGAGAACCCCGGCCAGCCAGGCGCTCTTGTTCAGGCAGCCTGCTCCGGGAGGGCGGGCGGCCGTCCGGCCGTCAGGATGCCGGCGGCCCGGCCGTCAGGTCGCGGCCCGGCCGTCAGGTCGCGTCCCGGTCACCCCAGCGGGTGATCGCCGCCGCCCGGGACTGCGCCCCGATCTTGGCGTAGATGCGGTTCACGTGATTCTTCACGGTCTTCTCGGCCAGCACCAGCCGGGCCGCGATCTCACGGTTGGAGTGACCCTCGGCGATGAGCGTCATGATCTCGGCTTCGCGCAGGGACAGTCCAAGCGGGCGGGCCATGCTGGGGATACTGCCGGTCCTCATGGAACCTCCGGGCCACGCGACCACCGGTAAAGGATGTGACGCATGGTATGAAGGCGGCCACTCGGAGCGCAAGGGTCCTTAACAGGACAACTTGCACACGATTGCCTCTTGCGGGGCGGGCGTGACGTCGCCACCCCGCGCCGGGTGCGGGGCGGGTCAGCCGACCTTCGACCCGGTGATCAGGCTCTTGGGGACCGGCTGGCCGTTCTTCATCGCGTCGAACATGCGCAGGGCCTCGGTGCGGTTCCAGATCAGCACGTCGCCCACGGCCAGCGTCTCCGAGGCGCCGATGGGCACCGTGGTGGTCTCCGGGTGGCGCAGCGCGAACGCGGCCTGGACGAGCTGGTAGAGCTGCGTGCCCTTGTCCACGGTCAGCGAGTCCACCGCGCCGAAGGCTGCGGGCACGGTCGCGAACGGATTGACCAGCGTCCCCGGGCTGGTCATCTTGGTCAGCAGCGACTTGATGAACGCCCGCTGGTCCTGCTCGCGCTGCAGGTCCTGCGTGGCGAACAGGTGCCGGGTCCGGACGAAGCCGAGGGCCTGCGCGCCGTCCAGGGTCTGGCAGCCCCTGGTCAGGTGCAGGCCGGACGCCGGGTCGTCGAGGTTCTGGGGGATGCACATGCGCACGCCGCCGACCGAGTTGACCACGGTGACCAGGCCTCCGAAGCCGATCCCCATGTAGTGGTCGATCCGCAGGCCGGTGATGTTCTGCACGGTCTGCGCCAGCAGCTTCGGGCCGCCGAAGGAGTAGGCCGCGTTCAGCTTGTTCATCCCGAACCCGGGGATCGGCACGTAGGAGTCGCGGGGCAGGCTGACCAGCACCGACGGGCCGCTGGACGGGATGTGCAGCAGCATGACCGTGTCTGAGCGGTGGCCGCCGATGCCCCTCCCGGTGGCCAGCTGGCGCTCCTGCTTGAGTGTCAGTCCCTGGCGGCTGTCTGACCCGGTGATGAGCCAGTTCTGCCCGTCCGAGGCGGCCGGGCGCCCGGCGTAGTCGACGAGCACGTCGGCCCGGGTCAGCTTGGAGTTCAGGTAGAAGTACATGACGCCGCTGAGCACCAGGACCACCACGATGACCAGGGCGATGATGGCCAGGATCCGGCGCGGGCGCAGCCAGCGCCGGCCCCGCCCGGAGGATCTGCCGCCGGAGTACCCGCTGCCGGAGTTCCGGGGCCGGCCGCCCTGGTACTGGGGGGTTCGCCCGCCGTGGACCGGCGGCTGCTCGGGCCAGCCGCCGGGGCTCCGGTACCCGGCGCGGCCGGGCTGCTGGCTGCCGGACTCCCAGGCGGAGGCCCGGTTCCCGCCGAGCAGGCTGTCGTTCGGCTCACCGGCGCCCGGGTACCCCGAACCGCCCCGCCCGGATGACCGCGGCGCGGGATCGCGGAACCAGTCGTCTGACCTGTCGCTCACGCGGAACCCTCCCACCAGATCGTCATCACTGACCGTCCGGACGTGCCGAGGTCGGGAGGCTGGCCGAGGTAGCCAGCCTCGCGGAGCGCCGCTTCCACATCGCTGGCGCGCTCGGGTGGCAGGCATAGCCGGCGCCTGGTGGTGTCCACCAGCTCACTCCCTGTCGCATAATCGGCCTGGGCCGGACGATTCCATTCAGTGTGCCCTGCCCGCAGGCCCATCGCGGCCAGGATGGCCAGGACATCGGTGGCAGCCGGCCCTTCCGGCCGCCGCAGGCCATGGAAGTGCAGCCACAAAGGGTTGAGGGTAACCAGCGGATGCGTGGCGGTCAGTTCCACGACCACCTGCCGGCGGGCGTGCCGGGTCAGCGCCTCGATGAACGGGACCAGGTCCGGCACGTTGTACAGCACATGGTGGCACGTGACCAGGTCGGCGGGACCGGCCTTCCCGGCTGCACCCGGCCAGCGGCCGGGCAGCAGCCGGGGTTCCAGGCCGGCCGCGCGGGCCCGGACGGCCAGCCGCGCCAGCATCCCGTCGTCAGTGTCCACTGCGGTCAGCGCGGTGGTCCAGGGGGCCAGCGGGAGGCAGGCCGCGCCGGCCCCGGCGCCCACGTCGAGCACGCTGCCCGGCGGGTCGAGCGCGTCCCGTTCGCGGTCGTAGGAGGGACCGCCCGGCGCCTGGCGGAGCCGGTCCGCGCGGCGGGCGAACACATCCCGGGGCAGCACCCACGGCGACTCGGTCACGGCCGAGGTGATGCTCTCCGGGATGGCCCAGCCGGCCAGGTCCTCCCGCCACTTGCCGAGCAGGCCGCTCAGGGGCGGCATGGGACCTCCAGGTCCGTCGGGTACGGTCTTCCGCGCTACCCGGAACTCTTACCGGATCGGGGGCGGGCGTACACCAGGGACGGGAGAAACCCAGAAACCTGGCACTTTTCCGCTCGCCAGGCCTGCGCCGTGCAGCGGGGAGCCGGCGGCCGCGGACCGCCGGAAGGCCCGGCCCTGTCGGGGCCGGGCCTTCCGCCGGTACTTCCGTGGGGTGAGCGATGGGATTCGAACCCACGACATCCAGGACCACAACCTGGCGCTCTAACCAACTGAGCTACGCCCACCATCGCCGCCGGCTGCATGAAGCATAGCGGCGCCGCGGTAGAAGTCCGAACCGTATCCCCGGTGCAGTCCCGGATCAGGCGCCCGAGGGGCCGGCGGACGGCCCGTCCGCGGCCTCCCCGCCGGGGCCCGCGCGGCCCGCCGGGGCGACGGCGTAGTGGCTGGCGATCTCGCGTGCCGTGGCCGAGTCCGGCCCGGGCTGGGGAACGAAGACCACCTCGCGGTAGTAGCGCAGCTCCTGGATGCTCTCCCGGATGTCGGCCAGCGCCCGGTGCCCGCCGTGCTTGGGCGGGCTGGCGAAGTATGCCCTCGGGTACCAGCGGCGGGCCAGTTCCTTGATGCTCGACACGTCCACCATCCGGTAGTGCAGGAACGCGTCCAGTTCGGGCATGTCACGGGCGAGGAACGCACGGTCGGTGGCGATGGAGTTACCGCACAGCGGCACCTTCCGCGCATCCGGGATGTGGCTGCGCACGTACTGCAGCACCTGGTCCTGAGCCTCGGCCAGGGTGACCCCGGACGCCAGCTCGCCGATCAGCCCCGAGGCGGTGTGCATGTCGCGGACCACGGGGAGCATCCCGTCCACGGCCTCGGGGGGAGGCTTGATCACGAGATCAACCCCCCCGTCGAGCACGGTCAGGTTACCGTCCGTAACCAGGCAGGCAATCTCGACGAGGGCATCACGGGCGAGGTCAAGCCCGGTCATCTCGCAGTCGATCCAGACGAGCCGGTCAGTCATCCCCCAAGACTAGAGCCTCGGCGGCGGTCCCTCACCCAGGTCCCCCGCCAGGTCAGCGCCGCGGGGCCGCCCGGCAAGCGCCCGGATGTGCTCCGGCACGCCGATGCCGGGGGTGAGCGTAGGGTCGGGCTGCTGCTTACCGAACGTGAGGACCGCAGGCAGGACCCCTGCCCAGACGTCTAGCCCGTAGTCCGCCGGGTCATCAGCGGGGGGCCCGCTGCGCACCTTCACCGATGCCTCGGTGAGCGGGACCTCGAGGACCGCGGTCGCGGCCATTTCCTTGCGGGACGGCGGCCTCGCGGCCTCCCAGCGGCCGGGCACCAGCTGCTCGGTGATGACCCGCAGCCCGTGCATCTGCTCGCCTGGGTCCTGGACCAGCCGGGCCGTCCCGAATACCACGGCGCAGCGGTAGTTCATCGAGTGGCTGAACACCGCCCGGGCGCAGACGATCCCGTCCAGGTGCGTGACCGTGACGCAGACCTCCTGGCCGTCGGCAGCCAGCAGGCTCCGGTTGGCGGAGGAGCCGTGCAGGAACAGGCGGTCACCGTCACGGCCGTACGCGGTCGGCAGCACGACCGGGACGCCCTCGATGGTCACGCCCAGATGGCAGATCAGGCCGGCGTCCAGCACCGCGTACAGGTCCTCGCGGCCGCTCCTGCCGCGCTCCTTGTGCCGGTGCAGGGCGGTCCGCGGCGTGGCGGACAGGCCCAGGGTGGGTAGTGGGGTCTCAGTGCTCATGATGGTCTACGGTATCGAGGAAGTGGACCGACGACAGTAGCCACTTCACCGGAAGACCTGATGACCACTTTTCCTCCAGGGCTGGCACGGGCCCCGCGGCCGGGGCCGGCCCGGGCCCCGCGGCGGGCACCCGCGCGCCGGGCGCGGGCGCGGCCCTTGTCTCCACGCCTGGCCGTGGAGCTGGCGGTGGCCGCGGACCGGCACGGGCCGCTGCCGCTCACCGGGCAGATCGCCCAGCAGCTGCGTGAGGCCCTGGCGGACGGCCGCCTGGCCGCCGGGGAGCGGCTGCCGTCCACCCGCACGCTGGCCGCCACCCTGGGCGTGAGCCGGACCGTGGTCACCACCGCCTACACCCAGCTGTTCGCCGAAGGCTGGCTGGAAGGACGGCACGGCTCGGGAACCTACGTCGCACCGGGTGCGGCCCCGGCCCCGCGGTCAGCCCCGTCCCGGCAGGCCCCGCGGTCAGTCCCGTCCCGGCAGGCCCCGCGGTCAGCCCCGCCTGGGCTGTGCCCGCCTGCGGGCGGAACCGTGGCGGTGACCCTGCTGCCGGGTATCCCGTGGCAGGCCGGCATCGACGGCCCGGCCTGGCGCCGGGCGTGGCGTCACGCCGGGGCGCAGCCCGTAGCAGCGCAGCCTGATCCCCGCGGCCGCGGGGACCTGCGCGACGCCCTGACCGGTTACCTGCGGCGCAGCCGCGGCGTGCCTGCCGTGGCGGACCAGATCCTGGTCACGCGCGGCGTTTCGGCAGGCCTTGGCCTGGTCGCCTCCGCCCTGCTCCGGCCGGGTGACCGGGTCGGCGTCGAGGAGCCTGGATACCAGGCGGCCCGGGCAGTCTTCGCCTCCCGCGGCGCCCGGCTGGTGCCGTGCCGGGTGGACCGCGACGGCCTGGTGGTGGACGAGCTCCCGGACGGCCTGCGGCTGGTGTACACGACGCCCGCGCATCAGTACCCGCTCGGTGGCCGCCTGCCGGTGCCGCGCCGCCAGGCGCTGGCCGCCTGGGCCCGGGCCACCGGGGCCCTCATCCTCGAGGACGACTATGACGGTGAGTTCCGCTATGACGTCGCGCCCCTGCCCACCCTGTTCGGCCTCGACCCGGGCGTCGTCATCTACCTCGGCACCACGAGCAAGACCCTGACCCCGGCGCTCGGCGCGGGCTGGCTGGTCGCCCGGCCGGATCTCATCCCGGTGCTCGCCGCGGCGGCCGCGGAGCTCGGCGAGCGCGTGTCCGCGCCGGTCCAGCACGCCGTGACGCAGTTGCTGGCCAGCGGTGAGCTGGAGCGGCACGTGCGGCGGATGCGCCACGAGTACGCCCGGCGGCGGGCGGTCATGGTGGCGACCCTCGGCGGGCTCACCGGCGACACCGCCGGCATGCACATGGTCCTGGAACTACCGCCCGGCACCGCCGTGACGGTGGCGGAGGCCGCCCGGCAGCAGGGCGTCGAGGTGGCCACGCTGGAGCGCTACTTCGCCGGGCCGCCGGTCCTGGAAGGCCTGGTGCTCGGCTACGGCACCGCCGACCTGGCCGGGGTCAGCCGGGGCTGCCAGGTCATCGCGGAAATCCTGGCCGGGCTGCCTGGCCCGCGCGCCGGGGCAAGTCCGGGCTGACAGCTGAAGGGGCCGGTCAGCTGCTCGATGTCGATGGCCCCCGGCCCGGCCGCGCTGTGGCCAGGCACCTGGCTGGCGCCGAAGTGGCCGCCGCGGGCCCAGTTCCGGCGGCGCTGCTGCGCCGGCCAGCCCGAGCCCGGGAAAGGTGGCGGGCGCCCGGCAGGCCAGCGGCGGGCCACGTGCCACGAGTCGAGCCAGCTGGTGATCTCACGCGCGCGCACCAGCGGGCCGTCGGTGAACGGCGCCGACGCGTGGCCGATCACGGCGATCTGCACGCAGGCCCGGCCCTCGGTGTTGACCCCGGCCAGACCGTCCCGGGCAATCGGTGCGATCGGTTCCCCCGCAGACCGGGCTGCCGCGGCCATCTGGCGCCGGTCGCGGCCGTGAATCCAGCCAATGCCCGGCATCCAGTCCGCCCCATGGGTCCAGGTGGTGTCGAGAGGCGGGTCCGCATCCCGGCCCGGCCGTACCGTCCCGCGGCCCTGACCCCAGCCCGGAACTGACCTGGGCCCCCAGAGCGGCCCGTCGTCCCAGCCGAGCGCCCGCCCGGCCCGGACCGCCGGGATGAGCTGGACCACGTCGCCCGAGAGCGGATTCCACACCAGATGCGACGGGCGGCCCACTGCGATGAGGAGTTCCGCCGCGGCCCGGGCCGACACCGTCATGGGGTCGGCGTTCAGCACCAGCCACACCGCGCGCGGGGCGCCGCCCTTCAGGCAGCCGCCGTCAGCGGCCGCGGACATTCGCCCGGCCCCCGGCATCCACGCGTTAGTCACTACGATCCTTCCGGGGGGCTAGACCTATGTCCGATCTGGCTCCCTCTAAGTACCTACGCCAGGGCAGCCCAATAGTCCAGAGCCCGTGCCCAGCACAGGCGGGCGGCCTCCGGCACCAACGCGGGACAGGAGTGAGGGCTGTGGCGGATGACGACGTCCCCGGGATCGATGACGTCCCGCGGCTCGGCCGGTGGCTGCACGAGAACGGGATCACGCCCACCGGGATGCCGCCCCGGGTGCAGCTGATCGCGGGAGGCAGGTCCAACCTGACCTACCTGCTGGAGCCGGGGGAGGCGGCCCCGCGGCTGGTGCTGCGGCGGCCGCCGCTGGGCCATGTGCTGCCCACCGCGCACGACATGAGCCGGGAGTACCGGGTCCTCAGCGCGCTGGCGGGGACCAGCGTCCCGGTGCCCGCCCCGGTCGCCCTGTGCCCGGACGCCGAGGTGATCGGCGCGCCGTTCTACCTGATGGGGTACGTGACGGGACTCGTGCTGCGCAGCGCCGAGGACGGGGCCCGGCTCACCCCGGCTGCGGCGCGGCAGCTGTCCGAGAGCTTCACGGACATGCTCGCCGCGATCCACGGGGTGGACCTGGACGCCACCGGGCTGGCCGGCTTCGGGCGTCCCGAAGGGTACATGGAGCGGCAGCTGGCCCGCTGGCAGCGGCAGTGGGAGCTGTCCGCCACCCGGGAGATGCCCGGATACGACGAGCTCAGCCAGCGGCTCGCCGCGGGCCTGCCGGGCCGGTCCGGGCCGGCCCGGCCGGCACCCTGGTGCACGGCGACTACCGGCTCGACAACATGCTGGTCGCGCTGGATGCCGCCGGCACCAGCAGGCCATCCATCGAGGCCGTCCTGGACTGGGAGATGTCCACCCTCGGCGACCCGCTCGCCGACCTGGGGCTGGCCCTGGTCTACTGGACCGAGCCGGGCGACCGGGACTCCCTGGATGTCGAGTGGGCCCCTGAGATCACCACCGGCCCGGGATTCATGACCCGCGCCGAGATCGCCGCGCGGTACGCGGCGGCGACCGGGCGGGACGTGAGCGCGCTGGGCTACTACATGGCGTTCGGCTGCTTCAAGCTCGCCGTGGTGCTCGAGGGCATCCACGCCAGGTTCCTGCAGAACAAGACGGTGGGCGAGGGCTTCGAGCGGGAAGGCCCGGCGGTCCCGTCACTCATCGCGCGGGCGCACCGGCTGCTCGACGAGGGTGTCTGAGCCCGGATCGTGAACGGGGGCCGGACAGGGAAATGAGGCCCGGCACCCCGCTCTTGCCGGGCCTCACGTCCCGTCCCCGGCCAGTGGCCCGGTGAAAACTCGCGCCGGGCCGACCGTGCTGAGGGGCTACCGTGAGGTCCGGCACCCCGCTCTGGCCGGACCTCACGCCCTGCTCTCCGGCTGATCCCCTGGCGGCGGTCCCGCCGCCAGGCGGTCTTCCGGAGAAGTACCGTGAGGCCCGACGCCCCGCTCTCGTCGGGCCTCACAAACAAGACGCGGGCCTGCCTGAGGGGGTTGTCATCGATCCGTAAGAAATTTTCGCCGGGCTTCCGGCGCCCTGTCGTGCCTGCTAGCCCCCGCAGTTGGGGGAGCAGAGCCGCCGCGCGATAGCGCTGAAGAAGACCCTGCTGATCTGCGCCGGGTTGGTGATGTCGTACGCCTGGCCTCCGGTGGCGCTGGCGATCTGCTGCAACGCGTTGAAGTCGCCGGCGTTGCCGAACTTGATGATGATGATCTCGACCCGCCGCCGGGGGTTGTACAGCGAGCGCAGCTGCCTGATCAGCTCCGGCGCCGTGATGTCACCCGGCGCGTTGTCCACTCCGGCCGTCATGACCAGGACCGCGTTGTCGTACCGGGCCTGGTAGGTGCGGGTCATCTCCTTGAAGCCGGCCAGCATCGACCCGTACAGGGCCGCAGGCGCGGGTACCGGCTGGCTCAGGCCGGTCGCAGAGGTGATCTGCTGCCGCCGCGTGATCAGGCCGAGCGGCGCCGGCAGCGGGCCGATCGAGACGACCTGCTTATACGGCAGCTTCTTGTCCAGGCCGGCGGCGAACGCCCACACCCCCATCTGGGTGCCGTCCGGGAACTGGGACAGGCCCAGGCTGGCCGTCCTGGTCAGCACCTGCTCCAGGGTGGGGCCGCCGATCCCGACCGGGGTGGCCATCTGCTTCGAGACATCAAGCAGGACGAGGTCGCGGGATCCGAGGCTGAGTCTCTGCCAGGCCTGCAGGCTGGTCGCCGCATCCCCGGGGGCGGTCGCCGGGGATGCGGCCGGCTGCCCGGTGCTGAGGCCGTACTGGCCGATCCACGCGGGTGCGCTCCCGGTGGCGGAACGGAAGCCCTCGTAGCGCACGTAAGACGCCGCGTAGCCCGACCGCAGCGCCGTCTCGAAGGCCCGGGCCGCCTTCAGCTTCAGGCGGTCTGAGGTGGTCGTCACGTAGGGGTAGTCCAGCTGGGGCGTCCCCTGGACGGGATAGCGGCCAGACAGCTGGTCCTGCGGGTGGGACCGGTTGTACTGCGCGACGGCCTGCTCGGACGCGATCGTGACCGGACGCTCGTTCCGCTGGGCCAGGCTGGCGAGTGTGGCCAGCGCGCCGTTGCCCGCAGAATCCCGGGTGACCTGGACGTTGAACACGAAGTCGGTGAACGCGGCCAGGGTCCGGGCGCCCGTGCCGAGCACCTTCTGCAGCATCTGCTGAAGCTGGATCAGCGTGGCCAGCCCGGCGGAACTCTGCGCGGGGTCGGGGAACTCCACGTGCAGCCCGAGGGCGGAGGCGGGACCCCCGACCCGCTGCGGGAGGATGAACTGCCAGCCCACCGACGAGCCGAAGGCCGGCATCTGCATGGCCACGGACCGGGGCATCACGATCATCAGCGGGGACCTGGCCACCGAGATCCCGGTCGGCTGGACCAGCTGGGCCCCGGCCGGGGAGCTGCGGGCCACGTCGACCCAGAGTGAGGAGTCCGGGATCCAGGCGTCGAACGCGGCGTGCCCCGAGGGTGACTTGAGCCCGGACACCTCCGCCGCGGCCGTGGACGGCTGCACGCGGACCACGTGGACCACGGCGCAGTGCCCGTCCACGTTCTGGTGCTGCTTGTTGAACCACGCGCCGACGTGCTCGACCGCCGGGGCGACCTCATCCGCGGCGGCCAGGTTGACCACCACCGGGTGGTCCGTGCAGGAAGAGCGGGACACCACCGCTTCCGCGCCGAACGCGACCAGCAGCGTCGCGGCGATCACGCCGGCCAGCGTCAGAGCGACCAGCGTGATCCGGCGCGGTCTGCGGCGCGGCGCGCGGCGGTCCGGGTGCCCGGTTGCTCCTGCGTTCACGGCGCCCCTCGGTCAGGAAGTCCGTGGTCCCCCACGGAATTGCTCCCCGACTTTATCGGGGCAATGCCGGACAGACCAGGCGGTTCAGCGGTTTGTAATCTGTCAGGGTGGCTGGCCCCATCGAGGTACGCGACCCCGCAGATCCGCGGCTCGCCGACTACGTCTCGCTGACCGATTCAGCCCTGCGTATCAGTATGGAGTCGCGGGACGGGGTTTTCGTCGCGGAAGGGGAAAAGGTCATCCGCCGGGCCCTGGCCGCGGGATTCGAGGCCCGGTCCCTGCTCGTCACGGCCGGGCGGCTGGCCCGGCTGGGCAGCCTGGCCCAGGAGTGCGCCGGCCCGGTGTATGTGGTGCCTGACGACGTCGCACGCCAGCTCACCGGCTACCAGGTGCACCGCGGCGCGCTGGCCTCGATGGCCCGGCGCGAACTGCCCGCGGTGGGCCGGGTGCTCGGCGGGGCGCGGCGGGTGGTGGTCCTGGAGGACCTGGTCAACCACGGCAACGTCGGGGCGATCTTCCGGTGCGCGGCGGCGTTCGGCACCGACGCGGTGATCTTGTCGCCGCGCTGCGCCGACCCGCTCTACCGGCGGGCGGTCAAGGTGTCCATGGGCGCGGTCTTCGCGATCCCGTACGCCCGCATGGCCGACTGGTACGCCGGCCTGGCGCAGCTGCGCGCAGCCGGGTTCCGGCTGCTCGCCCTGACCCCGGACCAGTCCGCGACGCCGATCGGTGCCGCGCTGGGGGCGGCGAGCCGCCCGGGCGGCCGGGTCGCGCTGCTGCTCGGCACCGAGGGCGACGGCCTGTCCTCACGCTGGATGCATGAAGCCGACGAGCGTGTGTGCATCCCGATGGGCCCGCACGCGAGGGCGGCCGGCGTGGACTCCCTCAACGTGGTCGCCGCGGCGGCCATAGCCTGCCACGCCCTCATGGCCCCCGGCCCCGGATGACGCGGGTGAAATCCCGGGCCCGCCGCAGCCACGCAGGCCCGGGGGGAGCCCCCGGGTCTGCGTGGCTGGGCTGGGGCAGCTGGTCTCAGTAGCCTGCCGCCTTCATGATCTGGAAGAACTGGAGCGTGGTGGGCACATCGCCGGCGGCGGCGACGTAGTAGCCGTCGGGGCTGATGGACTCGGCGGCGCTGGCCATCTGGGCGGCGGTACCGTCGTCCGTCGCGACCTCGGAGAACACCTTGACGTTCGAGTTCGCGGCCCGCGCCTGGCCGGCAGTGGTGTTGAACATGTACGCGTACTGGCTACCGGAGGTGATGTTCGACTCGTTCTGCAGGTCGAAGATGTCGCCAGCCGCCGCGGCGGCGCCGGCGATGTTGACGCGGACGAACCACTGGTCGCCCGACTCGCCCCGCTGGATCGGGAGCACCGAGCCGGGAACCCAGGCCAGGTCCAGGGCGGGGGCCTGGATGACCTTGAGGCCGTTAGCGTGGGCGAGCTGGCCGAACAGGGTCATGTACTTGACGGGGTTCTGCTGCTCGTTGACCGGGGTCGCGGCCCACTCCTCCGGGTCATACATGACCCACTTGTAGGGGTAGGTGATGCTGCCGTTCGCGATGTCGGTGCTGAACTGGGCGTACGAGGTGTACGTCAGCACGGGTGTGGTGGCGTACCCGGCCTGGACCGGGGTCTTCACCAGGCTGGCCCCGTTGCCGTAGGCCGCGGGGGTGTTGAAGAAGTGGGCGGTGGTGGCGGAGTCGAGTCCGCTCATCTGCTGTACGTTCCCGGCGGTCATCGCCCAGGAGGGGGTGGTGGCGGCACCGGCCGGGGCGGCCCCGGAGAACAGCGCCGTGCTGGTGAGCCCGGCCGCGGCGATGATGGTGCCGGCGGCCATGCCGAGCCTGGCCAGCCGGTTGCGCGCCCGCCGCGTGCGGCGGGCGGTATTGCGGGCGGTACTAGAGGTCGTGTGCCCTGGGATCTGATGGCTGCGCATGACGACTCCTACAATTTCCTTACTGGTTCTTCTTCTTAATTCCAGTGTCGGAAATTCGCTGCATTCCCCCCAGAGGAAAGCAGCCTGTCATTACTGAGGCCTTGTCCTCAGTCCGTTTGCCGCCCGGTCCCGGCCGCCCGGCTAAACGGCCCGGGCTGTTCGGCCCGGGCCCAGGTTTCCCCCGGTGGCCCGGGACCATGTGCCCGGGCCAAAGGTCAGGGGCGGATGCGGATGACGAATCCGGTGTGCGTTCTCAGGCCACGGCATCCGGGGCCCTGCTCACCCCCGGCGGGGCAGGTGCCGGATTCTCCTGCCTTTGAACAGTGGCGGCCTTTTGCCGGCCGGCCGCGATAATTTCCCCGTCCGGAGCCATCTCATTGGCGTGATCCCGGCCGCGTCACCGGCCGGGCGGCAGCGGGTACGCGGCGCGCAGGCGGCGTTCGGCGGCGGGGCCGGCCCTGGCCCGGTCCAGTCCGAGCAGGGCGGCGCCCGCGATGGGCGGCACGTCAACCACGCTGACCTTCGCGCCCGGCGCCTGGACCGCCAGCCGCTCGGTGATCCAGCCGAGGAGCTGAGGGTCCCGGGCCGTGAGCACCCCGCCGCCCAGCACGACCGGGACCGTCTCGCCGGTCAGGCCGAGCCGCCGCATGACCGTGCCGGCCATCGTGACGATCTCGCCGGCCAGCCGGCTGACCAGGTCGCGGGCCACCTGATCGCCCTCTCGGGCGGTGGCCAGCAGCAAGGGGGCCAGGTCCTGCAGGTCGTCCTCGGAGAGCTTGCCCAGGTGGATCGCCACCGCGACGTCGCGTACCCCGGGCACGCCGAAGTGGCCGGCCACCACCTCGCGCAGCGCGGTCTGCGGTCCCCGGCCGTCCTCGGCCCGGATCGCCCACCACAGCGCCGCCCGGCCGAGCCCGAAGGCGCCGCCCCAGTCGCCGGTGATGCCGCCCAGCGCGAGGAAGCCGGTGGCCCGGCCGTCCGGGGCGACGCCCACGCAGTTGATCCCCGCGCCGCAGGTCACCGCGACGCCCCAGGGCTGGCCGCGAGGCGTGTCCAGGCCGGCCCGCAGGACCGCGAACGTGTCGTTGGCGACCTGCGTGGTCGTGCTCCAGCCGGCCGCCGCGATCATGGCCGCCAGGCGTTCCTCCTCCTCGGGCAGATCGGCGTTGGCCATGCAGGCCACGGTGTGCGCGGCCGCCGGCCACCTGCCCGGCAGCCCCGCGCTGAGCGCGGCCGCGGCGATCACCGCGCCGATCGAGGCCAGCACGGGCGGCGTGGGGAACGTGCGCACCCCGGGACCGCGGCCCCCGGCGAGCAGCGTCCCGTCCGCGGCCACCAGCGCGATGTCGGTCTTGCTGTTCCCCCCGTCGATGGCCAGGACGGCAGGCATCTCCCTGCCCGCCGGCGAGGCGGGACCCGCCGGAGGCGGGTCGCGCCGGGCCGCTGGCGGGGGGCCGGGGGGGCCGGGGGGCCGGGAGGGCCGGGAGGGCCCGAGGGAGCCCCCCGGGAAACCGGAGCGGGGGGCCGTCCCGCCGGGCCAGCAGGATCCGGCCCCGCTGTCATGCGCTTCCCGTCCAGGGCAGGAAAGCCCGGTTCTCCGCGATGAGGCGGTCGGCCAGCCCGTCGGCCAGGTCGATCTGGCCGACCAGGGGATGGGCCAGCAACGCGGCCCGTACCCGGTCCCGGCCGCCCCGCAGCGCCGCGTCGACGGCCAGTTCCTCGTACGCGGACACGTGCGCGACCAGCCCGCGCATCAGCGGCGGCAGCGGCGCGGCCAGCACCGGGCGGGCGCCGTCCGCGCCGATCAGCGCGGGCACCTCGATCACCGCGTCGGCGGGCAGGAACGGGAAGGTGCCCCCGTTCCGGATGTTGACCACCTGCGTATCCCCGGTGTCCGCGACCAGGGAAGCGAGCAGGGCCACCGCCGCCTCGGAGTAGAACGCGCCGCCACGCTCGGACAGCAGCCCGGGCTTGTGGTCCAGGGCCGGGTCGGCGTACATCTCCAGCAGTTCCCGCTCGATCGCCGCGACCTGCTCGGCCCGGGTCGGGCGGGCCCGCTCCTCCGCGACCACCGCGTCGTGCGCGTAGAAATAGCGCAGGTAATAGGAGGGCACCGCGCCCAGGTCATGCAGGACTGAGGCAGGCAGCCCGGTGTGCGTGGCGATCTCCTCACCGTGGGCCGCGATCAGCCCGGGCAGCTCGTCGGTGCCGTCCACGATGACGGCCCGCTCCCAGGTCAGGTGGTTCAGGCCGACGTGGTCCAGCAGGACCTGGCCCGGCTCGGTGCCGAGCAGCCGGGCGAACAGCCGCTGGAACCCGATCGCCACGTTGCACAGGCCGACCGCGCGGTGGCCGGCGTCCAGCAGGGCGCGGGTCACGATGCCGACCGGGTTGGTGAAGTCGATGATCCAGGCGTCCGGGTCGGCCCGCTGGCGCGCCCGCTCCGCGATGTCCGCCACGATCGGCACCGTGCGCAGCGCCTTGGCCAGCCCGCCCGCGCCCGTGGTTTCCTGCCCGACGCAGCCGCACTCCAGCGGCCAGGTCTCGTCCCGCTGCCGCGCGGCCTGGCCCCCGACCCGCAGCTGGAGCAGGACCGCGCCCGCCCCGTCGAGGCCCGCATCCAGATCCGCCGTCCAGCTCACCCGCGCCGGATGGCCGTAGGCGCGCATGATCCGCGCCGACACCGGCCCGACCGCCGCGAGACGGCTCTCGTCGGGATCGACCAGGACCAGCTCGGTGACCTTGAGTGCGCCGGTAAGCCGGGCCACCCCGTCGACCAGTTCCGGCGTGTACGTCGACCCGCCGCCCACGACCGCGATTTTCACGTCAGAACCCCCTAATCTTCACGATCAGAAAGCCTTCACGTCCGCGCCGGCCTGGGCCACGAAGCACGCGGCTGCGTGCTGCGGGCCCAGCTCAGCGAGCTCCGGGGTGGCCTGGTGGCACTGGTCGATGGCCAGCGGGCAGCGCCAGCGGAACCGGCATCCGGGCACCGGGTCGATGACCCGGGGCGGCTCGCCGCGGTCAGTATCGGCGGTCACGTCCAGCGGGGCCCGCGGGTCCGGCACCGCGGACAGCAGCAGCTGGGTATACGGGTGCTTCGGCGCCGCCAGCACCTCCTCCACCGGGCCGGATTCCGCGATCTGGCCCGCGTACATCACGATGAGCCGGTCCGCGAGGTAGCGAGCGCTGGCGATGTCGTGGGTGATGTAGAGGATCGAGACCCCTTCCTCGTCGCGCAGCCGGGCCATCAGGTTCAGCAGCCCGATCCGGATGGACACATCCAGCATGGACACCGGCTCGTCGGCCAGGATCAGTTTCGGCCGCAGGGCCAGGGCCTGCGCGAAGCCGACCCGCTGCCGCTGGCCGCCGCTGAGCTCGTGCGGGTAGCGCTGCAGCACCTCCGCGGCCGGGGTCAGCCCCACCACCTCGAAGACCCGTTCCGCCTCGGCGTGCCGCTGCGCGGCGGACAGTTCCGGCCGGTGCAGCTTGAGGCCGCGGCGCACGCCGTGCGAGATCCGCAGCACCGGGTTGATGGAGCTGAACGGGTCCTGGAAGACCATCGGGACCAGCCCGGTGTAGCGCAGGGTGTCGGCGCGTGAGCGCAGCCGCGACACCGGCTGGCCCTGGAAGTAGATCTCGCCGCTGGTCGGCTTGTACAGCTTGGCCAGCAGCCGGGCGATGGTGCTCTTGCCGCTGCCGCTCTCCCCGGCGAGCGCGACGATCTCACGGTCCCCGATGTCGAGGCTGACGTCATCGACCGCGTGCAGCATCCGGCGGGACAGCGCGTTCCCGATCTTGAAGTGCTTGCTGAGCCCCTCGGTCCGCAGCAGCGGCGCGCTGCCGGCCTGCCCGGTGCCAGCCTGCCCGGTGCCGGCCTGCCCGGTGCCGGCCTGCCGGGGGCGTCCTGGGCTGGGCCGTCCTGGGCTGGGCCGTCCTGGGCTGGCGCGTCACTCATGGCTGCCGCCTTCGTCCGTGGCCACGCCGCCCGCGGCGCCGCCGGCGGCCCCGGTGCTCACGCTGGCGTCGGGGGAGTCCGCCGGGGGGTTTTCGTTGCGGGAACTATGCAGGAGACAGCGGACCTGCACCCGGCCGGCCTGGTAGAGCGCGGGTGGCGTAGCCCGGCATTCGTCCATGACCTTGGGGCAGCGCGGCGCGAACCGGCAGCCCGCGGGGGGCCGGGCCAGGTCCGGCGGGGCGCCCGGGATGCCGGTCAGCGGCAGCCGGGGCCCGCGGATCGAGGGGAACGCGTCCAGCAGCCCGACGCTGTAGGGGTGGCGCGGGGCGTCGAAGACCTCGCGGGTCGGGCCGAACTCGGCGACCTGGCCCGCGTACATCACCATCAGCCGGTCGGAGAAGTGGCTGACCAGCGACATGTCGTGGGTAACGAAGATGATCGCGAACCCGAGCCGCTGCTGCAGCTCCTTGATCTGCACCATCAGCGAGCGCTGCGCCACCACGTCCAGCGCGGAGGTCGGCTCGTCCATGATGACCAGGTCCGGGGTGAACAGCAGGGCCATCGCGATCATGGACCGCTGCCGCATCCCGCCGGACAGCTGGAAGGGGTAGCTCTTGAGGTGCACCGGGTCGATGCCGACCATGCGGAGCACCTCGGCGGACCGCCCGGCGATCTCGGCCTTGGACGTCACGCCGTGCGCCCGCATCGCGTCCTTGAACTGGGCCCCGATCGACTTGACCGGGTTGAGCGCGTTCATCGCGCTCTGCATGACCACCGACAGGTCCTTCCAGCGCACCGCGGCCAGCTGGCGGTCGGTCAGCCCGACCATGCTGCGGCCCTGGAAAGTCACGCTGCCGCCGGTGATCTCGGCCGGGGGGGCCAGCAGCTGGGCGATCGCGAACAGCAGCGTCGACTTGCCGCAGCCGGACTCGCCGACCACGCCGATGAACTCCCCGGGATCCAGGTCGAAGCTCACGTCCTCGACCGCGCGGACCGCGCCGCGTTCCATCGCGTACTCCACGGTCAGGCCGCTGACCTGGAGAACAGGGCCCTGGAGGATCGGGTCAGGCACGGGTCACCCGCTTCCTTCGCACCGGCCGCAGCGCGGGGTTGCCGATCTCGTCAAAGGCGTAGTTGAGCAGGGCGAACGCGGCCCCGAGCGCGGCGATGCAGGCGCCAGGGGCGATGGCCCACATGGGCTGGCCGGTCTGCAGCGCCGCGTTGTTCTGCGCCCAGTAGAGCATCGTCCCCCAGCTCTGCGTGTTCGGGTCGCCCAGCCCGATGAACTGCAGGCTGGACGCGAACAGCACCGCGTACAGCGCGTTGGTCAGGAAGCTCGCCACGATCAGCGAGGTCATCGTCGGGATGACCTCGACCACGATGATGTAGAGCCGCCGCTCGCCGCGGACCCGGGCCGCCTCCAGGAAGTCCCGGCGGCGCAGCGACAGCGCCTGCGAGCGCAGCTGGCGCGCGGTGTAGGACCAGCTGGTGACCGTGATGACCAGGATCAGCACCAGGGTGCCGCCGCCGTGCGCGTACCCGGCGATGATGATCAGGAGCGGGAACAGCGGGATGACCAGCAGCACGTCGGTGAGCAGGCTCAGCGAGCCGTCCCACAGGCCGCCCAGGTAGGCGGCGGCCACGCCGATCAGGACCGCGATCCCCGTCGCGGCCAGGCCGACCACGAACGCGATGATCATCACGTTGCGGGTCCCGTAGACCAGCTGGGCCCACATGTCCTGGCCATACGCGGTGGTGCCGAGCAGGTGGGCGCTGGACAGGCCCAGTTTCGGGGCGTAGGCGTCCGCGCTGGGGCTGTCCTTCGCGATCAGCCCGGGGAACAGGGCGGTGAACAGGAAGATCAGCAGCAGCACCGTGCCCGTGGTCGCCTTGCGGTTGTGGCGGATCGCGCGGCCCATCCGGGCCAGCGCGTGGTGGGCCGGCGGGCGGGCCCGCCCGGCCACGCTGCCGGGCTCGGTGCCGGCCACCTGGCCGGCGGTGTCAGGGGCGGCGGGCATCCCGATGGGCAGTGACATGGCTACCCCGCCGTCCTCGTGCGCGGGTCGAGCAGCGCGGTGGCGATGTCGGCGAGCAGGATGGCGAAGAGCACCGCGACCGTGATCAGCAGGAACAGGGCCTGCTCCAGCGGGTAGTCCTCGCCCTGCACCGCCTGCAGCAGCAGGAAGCCGACGCCCGGGTAGTTGAACACGTACTCGATGAGGATCGCGCCGCTGACCACGAACCCCAGGGACATGGCGAACCCGGTCAGGTTGGGCAGGATGGCGTTGCGGGCCGCGTAGTCGGTCATGATCCGGCGGCCCGGCAGCCCCTTGGCCCGGGCCATCCGCACGTAGTCCTCGGCCAGCGTGGTGATCATCGTGTTCCGCATGGTCAGGATCCAGGTACCGATCGTGGTGATCAGCAGGGTGATGGCGGGCAGGAACGCGTGCGACAGCACGTCCTGGAAGAACGTGAGGTTCAGGCCGGGGGAGTCGGTGGACACGTAGTAGCCGCCCTGGGTGGGCAGCCAGCCCAGGGTGACCCCGAAGATCAGCACGAGCACCATGCCCACCCAGAAGTACGGTATCGCGGAGGTGATCACGAATACCGGCGGTATCACGCTGTCCAGCCGCCCTCCGCGGCGCCACGCGGACACGATGCCCAGGCCGGTGCCGAGGATGAAGGCCAGCACCGTGGTCACGCCGACCAGGCCCAGGGTCCACCAGATCGCGCTGCCGATGACCGAGGTCACTGACGCCGGGTAGAAGTCCAGCGACGGCCCGAAGTTGCCGGTGAAGACCTGATGCAGGTAGCTGAAGTACTGGGCGATCAGGCCTTTCTGCGTGTTGACCCCGAACAGGACTTCCAGGGCGTGCAGGGTGCCCGGGCCGAGCTGCCCGTGGAACTTGCCGATCATGGCCAGCGCCGGGTTTCCCGGCATCAGCCGGGGGAGCAGGAAGTTGAGGGTCAGGGCCGCCCACAGCGTTATCACGAAGAAGCCGAGGCGGCGCAGCACGAATCTCAAGCTGGTCTCCTCGCGATCATGGTCCGCTCCTCATCCAGGGTGTCCAGGCTGGCGGTGCTGCGTGCCCGGGGACCGGGGCTGTGTGCCCGGTCACCGGGGGCTGCGTGCCCGGGGACCGGGGCTGCGTGCCCGGGGACCGGGCCCCCGGGCACGCAGCGCCCGCTACTTCGCCTTGAGGTGCAGCAGCACCTGCTCCATGTCCGGGTACGCGTAGGCAGCCGGCTGGGCGTACGGGTTGCCCGGCGTCGGCCAGCCAGTCAGCGACGAGTCGTCGTACTGGTACCAGTCAACGGCCTGGACCACCGGGATGATGGGCAGGTCGGTGAGCATGACCTGCTCTATCTGGCCGATGATCGCATGCTGCTGTGCCACCGACGTGGACGCGGCGTACTCGCTGAACAGCTTGTCCGTGGCCGGGTTGCTGTACCGCTCGTAGTTGGTCGTCGCCGTCTGGCCGATCGGCGCGGTGCCCGCCGAGTCCAGCCAGTTCCGCAGCTCGTAGTACGGGCTCGGGCCGAAGGTCTGCTGGTCGTAGAAGGCGAGCTGGTACTTGCCGGTGAAGAGGGAGGCGGTGAAGTCGGTGTTGCTCAGGTTGTCCGGCGTCACCTGGATACCGACCGCCTTGAGGTTCTGGGCGACCACCTGCATCGAGGCGACCCAGTCGGAGTAGTCGCCGATGTTGATGACGGAGAAGGAGAGCTTCTGGCCCTTCGAGTTCGCCATGATGCCGTCGGAGCCCATCTTGAACCCGGCCGAGGCCAGGATCTGCTTCGCCCTCGCCGGGTTGTAGCTGTAGTTGTACTTGCTGATCAGCGAGGAGTTCAGCCAGCTGGAGAACGTCGGCGTGACGATGCCGGCCTGGTTGGCGGGCGGCTCATACCCCGACTCGCCGATCGCCGAGACCTTGGACCGGTCGATCGCGTCCGACATGGCCTCACGGACTTTGACGTTGCTGAGCAGGGAGTTCTTCAGGTTCGGGATCAGTGAGACGTTGACCGTCGGCGGGAACCAGTAGTGGAAGTTGGGGCTCTTCGCCGTGTAGAAGGACTTGATCGACGGGATGTACTGCGAGCCCCACTGCGCCTGGCCGCTCGCCAGCTGGTCGTTGGCCGTGTTGTTGCTGGTGAAGGCCGGGTACTGCACCTTGGTGACCTTCGGCAGGCCGGGCTGCCAGTAGTGCGGGTTGGCCGTGTAGGTGATGTTCGCCTTCGTGCACGGGTTCACCTTGTACGGGCCGGTGCCCACCGGGTTGCTGTCCGGGTAGGCCACGGGGTTGCTGATCTTCGACCAGATGTGCTGCGGCACGATCGGCGTCTGGCCGGCGATGTAGTAGAAGGCCGGCACGGCCGGGTGCTTGAACTTCATGACCACCTGGTTGGAGCCGGCCTGGGTCACGCTGGACAGCACCGACCAGTCCCCGGTCAGGTCCAGGGCCGGGTACTTCTTGATCAGGTTGAACGTGTACACCACGTCCGCGGCCGTCATCGGGGTCCCGTCGCTGAACTTGACACCGCTGCGGATGGTGAAGGTCAGCGAGCTGTTACCCGACCCCCACTTCCAGGAGGTCGCCAGCATCGGTGTGGTCTTGCCGTTCTGCAGCGCGTTGACGTAGACCAGCGGTTCGTAGACGAACCCCACCGACAGCAGCGTGTCCGACCCGTTGAACGGGCTGAAGTTGCAGGTCCACAGGGCACCGTTCTCGTTGGAGATGGTGACGGTGTTCGTCGCCTTGGTACTGCCGTTGCCGTTGCCGTTGCTGTTGCCACCGCCCTTGCCGGCGCTGCAGGCGGCCGCGAGGACGCCGACCGCGACGAGGGCCCCGATTGCCTTGAGGCGTCTCATGACTGAAGCCTTTCGGTGAGTGAATGTGAAGGTTGGGTGACCGGGGCGCCGATGGCGCCATCTGCCCGGCCGCTGTCCGCCCGGGCGGTGTCTTCTTCGATGGTGGAGGTGACGTTCCGGGTGGTGGACGGTGACGTGCGCGGTGGTGGAGGTGACGTGCGCGGTGGTGGAGGTGACGTGCGCCCCCGCCGCGTCCATGGCCAGGGCCACGGCGCCGATGAGCGGGGCGTCGGCGGGAAACCGGGCGGGCACGAGCTCGGGCGCAAACGGGGTGCCCGCCCTGAGGGCCTGCTCCAGGCCCGGCCGCAGCCGCTCCCATGACCTGACCAGTCCGCCGCCCACCGCGATCCGGGCCGGGTTCACGAAGATGGCCAGGTTGACCACGTGAAAGGCCAGCTCGGTGACGAACTCGCTGACGAGGCGATCCAGGCCGGGCTCGGTGGCCGCGGCGCCGAAGACATCGGCGGCCGCCATCGTCGCCGGAGCCCGGCGGGCGAGGGCCTGGCCGCTGATCATGTCTTCGAGCGGGATCCGGGCCCCGAGCGGGCGGCCTACGTCAGGGACGGCGCGCAGGTTGTAGCCGATCTCGCCGGCAGCGCCGTCCGCACCCGCCACGACCTGCCCGCCGATCACCAGGGCGGTGGACAGCCCGGTGCCCAGGTTCAGGTAGACGCCCGGGTCACAATCCTGCAGCGCGCCCCAGCGCACCTCGGCCTGGGCTGCTGCCTTGGCGTCGGTGGCCATCCGGATCGCCGCTCCCGGGAAGGCGGCGCGCAGTTCCCGGCCGAGCGGGAGGTCGCCCCAGCCGGGGATGGCGGGGGCCAGGTCGACCCGGTCCTCGAACGGGATCCCGAAGGTCGAGACCCCGACGGCGGCCAGGGTGGCGCCGCCGGCCGAGCTTTCCAGCAGGTCCCGGGCGGCCTGCACGCCCCGGCCGAAGCTGGCCCGGGCTCCGAGTTCGCCCCCGCTGCCCACCGTGGCCGCGCCGAGCCTGGTCCCTTCCAGGTCGCAGACCGCGGCGGCGATCTTGGTGCCGCCGAAGTCGAGCCCGAGAACGACCGAAGACCGGAGCATGGCGCCTGCCTGGGAAAACTCGGCGATTCGATGTCTTGCCGAAGATTGTTAGGACAGTATCCTAACTATCTGAAGGGCCACAAGCCCGATCTGCAAAGTTCGTCCCGCCCGCGTCTGGGGCATTGGCGGTGCTTCCCGCGCTGTGCGGGAGGAAGACACGGAGGTGGCAGTGACAGTCACTCAGGCGCGCGGGCTGGACGGCGCGGCCCCAGGCCTGGCCGGCCCGGGGGCCGCGGCACGCCCGCCGCTCATCCGGGCCATGAACGAGCGGCTGCTGCTCGGTCACATCCAGGACCTCGGGCCCATCTCCCGCGCAGATCTGGCCCGGCTGTCCGGGCTGTCCAAGCCGACCGTGTCCCTGGCCCTGGCCGCGGTCGAGCGGGCCGGCCTGGTCCGCACGGCCGGGCAGCGGACCGGGGTGCCGGGCCGGTCCGCCCGGCTGTACGAGGTCCGCCCCGAGGCCGGCTACGTGCTGGGCCTCGACATCGGGCACAAGTACATCCGCGGCGCCCTCGCCGACCTGGCCGGCGGCATCCTGGCTTCGTCGGCGATCCCGTCGCGGGCTTCAAGTGTGCGCGGCCGGGTCGGCGAGCTGATCCAGCTGGCCGACGAGCTGTGCGCCAGCGCCAGGGTTCCGCGTCAGGCCATCACCCAGACCGTCATCGGGAGCCCCGGCGTGTACGACCCGCGGCGCAACTCCATGGCCCTGACCGGCGGGCTGCCCGGCTGGGACCGGCCCGCGGTCCTGGCCGACCTGCGCGCGGCGTTCGGCCAGTCACTGGTAGTGGAGAACGACGTGGACGCCGCGGCCCTGGCCGAGCGCACCCACGGCCACGGCCGTGACGCGGAGAGCTTCGCGTTCGTCTCGGTCGGCAGCGGGATCGGCATGGGCCTCGTGGTCGGCGGCCGGCTGCACCGGGGCATGCACGGCGTGGCCGGGGAGATCGCCTACCTGCCGATCTCCGGCGGCCAGGGTGCCGACCCTGGCGATGCCCGGCGCCGCGGGCCGCTGGAGGCGGCAGCCTCCGCCCCGGCCGTCGTCCGCGCCGCCCGGCGAGCGGGCATGCGGGGCCAGGTTTCCGCCCGTCGCGTCTTCGAGGCGGCCGCGGCCGGGGATGAGCGGGCTGCCGCCGTCGTGGCGGGCGAGGCCGAGCTGGTGGCCCGCGTGCTGTGCTGCGTGGTCACGATCGTCGACCCGGGCCTCATCGTGCTCGGCGGCGGGGTGGGACAGGCCCCCGGCTTCGCTGCCGCGGTCACCCGCGAGCTCGAGCAGATCGCCCCGGTCATGCCCGAGGTACGCGTCAGCGCGCTGGGCAGCGACGTCGTGGTGCACGGCTGCCTGGCGGCCGGGGCGGAACTGGCCTGGAAGCAGCTGACCGCGGCACTGCCGGCCGCGCTGGGCCCGGAGGCGGCGGGCCCCGATAGCGGCGGGGCTGGGCCCGGAGGCGGCGGGCCCCGATAGCGGCGGCCTTGAGTAGCGGCGGGGCTGGGTAGCGGCGGGCCTGCGCTCGGCTAGCTGGGCTTCGTCAGGCCTCGGGGTGCAGCAGCGCCCAGACCACCTTGCCGCCCCCGTCGAGCAGGTGCCAGCCCCACCGGACGCAGCACGACTCGACCACATTCAGCCCGCGGCCGTTTTCCGCGCAGGGCCCGGGGTCGCGCAGCACCGGGATGCCGCTGCCCGGGTCGGTGACCATGCACATCACGTAGGGGGCCTGGCCGAGAAGCCGCAGCCGGATGGGGCACTCGCTGGTGACCGGCGGTCCGGCGGCCACCCCATGGCGCAGCGCGTTCGTCACCAGCTCGGAAACCACCAGGCCAGCCACGTCAGCCAGGTCCGGGAGACCCCAGTCGCGGAGGACGGAGCGGGTGAAGTCGCGCCCGGTCTTGACCGCCTCCGGAACCGGGAGCAGTGCGCAGGTCGCGGAGGGCTGGGTGTCGGCCAGTTCATCGAGCAGGGGGACCGGAGGGCGCAGCGGGCTCGTGTAGCGCATCCCAGCGGGCTCCCGCGCGGGGAGGAGCCACTCATGGCCCACGCTGATGACCTCCGTCTTGACTGGCGAGGCCGCCCGGTGTGTGGTCATCGGGTTCCCGTCTGTCTCCTGGCACTTGTCGTGCGTGTGGCGCTCAGGCGCTATCATCGCCCATGTACCTTGCAAGCGCAAGGGCGGATGCACGTGCAGATGAATGTGCGGGATGCATGTGCGGGCCGTGAGGAGGCCCTCAACGGGAGGAGTTGCTGAAGGATTCCTGAGACGAAATCCAGGGGGATGACGTGATCTCAGTTCAGCCGGGAAGCGGGCCAACGGTGCTCCGTATCCTTCTCGGTTCTCAGCTGCGGGGGCTGCGTGAGGCAAAGGGGATCACACGCGAGGAAGCCGGGTACGCGATCCGCGCATCCGGTTCCAAGATCAGCCGCATGGAGCTCGGAAGAGTCGGCTTCAAAGAGCGCGACGTTGTCGATTTGCTGGAGATGTACGGCGTCAGCGATGAGACAGAGCGGGTCACCCTTGTGGCACTCGCCAGAGAGGCGAATTCGCCTGGCTGGTGGCATAAATACGGGGATGTTCTGCCGGACTGGTTCCAGGTGTACGTGGGCCTGGAGGAAGCCGCGGCACTCATCAGGCTCTACGAGGTGCAGTTCATTCCGGGCCTGCTTCAGACGGCGGACTACGCACGGGCGGTCGTGTCCCTCGGCCAGCCCGGCGCTTCCGCCGAAGAAGTCGAGCGCAGGGTAAGCCTGCGGATCGCGCGGCAGGGGCTGCTCCGCAAACCGGGGGCTCCGCGGTTGTGGGCAGTGGTGGATGAAGCGGCGCTTCGGCGGCCGATTGGTGGCGGGGAGGTGATGCGGGCACAGCTCGAGCGGCTGATCGAGGTGACCGAAGAACCCAACATCACACTCCAGGTAGTGCCATTCAGTTCCGGTGGGCACGCGGCTGAAGGTGGTGCGTTTACGATCCTCCGGTTCCCGGAGGTCGACCTTCCTGACGTGGTCTACGTGGAGCAGCTGACGAGTTCTCTCTACCTGGATAAGCGCGACGACGTGGAACGGTACACCGAGGTTATGGAACGCCTCAGTGTCGAGAGCGAGTCGCCTGAACACACCACAGAAATCCTGAGCGGAATGCTTAAGGAAGTGGATAGATGAACACATACAACGGAATGCCTGCTACCGACTTGGCTGATGCTCGCTGGCGTAAGAGCAGCATCAGCAACTCACAGGGAACCTGCGTCGAGTTGGCCCGCCTCACCGGAGGCGAGTTTGCCGTGCGGAACTCACGCAACCCTGAAGGACCGGCCCTCATATACACCCGCGCCGAGATCGCCGCTCTCATTGAGGGCGTGAAGCGGGGCGAATTCGACGATTTGCTGGTCTAGGACCAGGCCGTTCTTCCGCGGCTAACGCCGGGCTCAGGTGCGAGCCCTGGCGCTGCGGGAGTGGCCGTCGGCCGCCGTGTTCCTGCGTGACACGGCGGCCGACGCATTTCTATGCGGAGGCTAGAGTCCTCAGGTGGCTCAGGTGCAGGAAGAGTTCGGTCCCACCATCGCGACCAGGCGGCTGCTGGTCTGGGAGATTGTCATCGTCTTCGCGCTCTCCCTGGGCGGCAGCGCGCTGTTCGCGATCATCGACCTGATCGCGTCGCTCACGGCCAGCAAGGCCCTGAACAAGCAGCAGGCCCTGATCGTCGGGTCTCTCGCGCCGGGCCGCCCGTTGCTGGACCTCATCCTGCAGCTGGCCAACCTGCTGATCGGGCTGGCTCCGGTCGCGCTCGTCTGCTACCTGCTGGTCCGGGAAGGCACGACGCCGTCGGCCGCGATAGGCCTCGACGCGCGCGAGCCAGGCCGTGACCTGGCCAAGGGCGCCATCCTCGCAGCGGTGATAGGCGGCTCCGGGCTGGTTCTCTACCTGGCCGCGTACAAGCTCGGGCTGGCCCTGAACGTGGTCCCGGAGAACCTGCCCGATATCTGGTGGCGCATCCCCGTGCTGGTCCTGCAGGCCGCCCGGGATGGGATCCTCGAGGAGGTCCTCGTCGTCGGCTACCTGCTCCGGCGCCTGGATCAGCTGGGCATGTCACCCGCCCGGGCGATCGCGGTAAGCGCCGTGGTGCGCGGCTCCTACCACCTCTACCAGGGCTTCGGCGGTTTCATCGGCAACGCGGTGATGGGCGTGATCTTCGCGCTGCTCTACCGCCGGTGGAAGCGGGTCACCCCGCTGATCATTGCGCACACCCTCATCGACACCGGCGCGTTCGTCGGCTACGCGGTCCTGCACGGCCACGTCTCCTGGCTCCCCTAGCCGTGGCTCCCCTAGCCGTGGCTCCCCTAGCCGTGGCTCCCCTAGCCGCCGCATCGGCTGCTGCGGCCGCAGAAATCCCGACCCCGGGGCACACACGTAACACCAGCCACGCAGGCCGCGCAAGTCCCCGGCTCGGCGGGAATCTGAGTCAGTTCGTGGACACTTCGGGTCGCGGGGGCAGCCCCGTCGGCATGTGCCACCGGAAGTGCGCGACGATGGGTTAATGATCATGGGTTTGCTGGGCCTGGAGCCCCAGTGATCCCATGATCACGCAGGTGGCAAGCCCGGTCCCGGGGCACATGGGTAACACCAGCCACGCAGGCCGCACGAGTTGGGGGCCGGGCCCGGGTCAGGGGCCGGGCCCGGGTCAGGGGCCGAGCCCCGGTCAGGGGCCGGGTGAGTGAGCCAGCGGGGCCGGGGGTCAGCGGGCCAGGCTGGCGGGTCAGCGGGCCAGGCTGGCGGGTCAGCGGGCCAGGCTGGGGATGACCAGGGCGCCCGGCAGGTGCGCGACCGCCGCACCCGGCAGCACCAGCTTGGACCGCCGCAGGCCGCTGCCGATAACCACGGCCGGGGCCGCGGCGACGCGGGCGTCGACCAGGACCGGCCAGTCCGCGGGCAGGCCGATGGGGGTGATCCCGCCGTACTCCATCCCGGTCTCCGCTACCGCCACGTCCATCGGCGCGAACGACGCCTTGCGCACGTCGAGCTGGCGCCGGGCGGTGCCGTTGACGTCGGCCCGGGTGGTGGCCAGCACGACGCAGGCCGCGAAGCGGGTCTCGCCGCCCCGCCGTCCGCTGATCACCACGCAGTTGGCGGACATGGTCAGCTCCACGCCGTAGCGCTCACAGAACGCCGCGGTGTCGGCCAGCGCGGGATCGATCTCCGCGACGCCCGTCGAGTCGCCCGCCAGGGTGCCTTCCAGTGCCGCCAGCGCGCTGGCCACGGCCGGGGCCAGCAGGTCCGGCCGGCCGCGGGCCGGGACAACCTCAAGATCACCCATGGTCATCTGCACCCGGCTATCCTGCCACCATGCCTGAGCCCGCCGCCGCGCCCGGCAAGGCTGCGCCCGGCAAGGCCGCATCCGGCAAGGCCGCATCCGGCAAGGCTGCGCCCGGCCAGGCCGCATCCGGCAAGGCCGCATCCGGCGAGGCCGCGCCCGGGGCCAGCGCAGCCGGCTCAGGGACGGCCGCCGGGACAGCTTCGTCCGTGGCGGAGACCACCCGGTACCTGGATCGGATCACCGAGCTCAATCCCGCCCTCGGCGCGGTCATCGCGGTCAGCCCGGACGCCCTGGACGAGGCCGCGGCCCGTGATCAGCAACAGTCGCCCGCCGGCCCCCTGCACGGCGTCCCCGTCCTGATCAAAGACAACATCGACGTCCGCGGCCTGCCCGCCACCGCCGGCTCACCGGCGCTGGGCGGCACCGGCGACCGCGGTGACGCCTTCCTGGTCGGCCGGCTGCGTGAGGCGGGCGCGGTGATCCTCGGCAAGGCGAACCTGTCCGAGTGGGCCAACTTCCGGTCGCCGCGTTCCACCAGCGGCTGGAGCACGCTCGGTGGCCAGGCCGCGAACCCGCACGCCCTGGACCGCAGCCCGTCGGGGTCAAGCTCCGGCTCCGGCGTGGCCGTGGCGGCGGGGCTGGCCCCGCTGGCGGTCGGCACCGAGACCGACGGGTCGATCGTCTGCCCGGCGAGCGCGTGCGGCGTGGTCGGCATCAAGCCCACGCTGGGCCTGGTCAGCCGGCGCGGGATCGTGCCGGTCTCGGCGGCCCAGGACACCGCGGGCCCGATGGCCCGGACGGTGGCCGGGGCGGCGGCGCTGCTGAGCGTGCTGGCCGGGCCGGATCCGGAGGACCCGGTGACCGCGGCTGCGGAGGGCCGGCCCGCCGACTACACGGCCTTCCTCGACGCTGGCGCGCTGGCCGGGGCCCGCCTCGGCGTGTGGCGGGACGGCTGCCACGAAGCGGGCGATGCGATCATGGCCGTCCTCGGCCGGGCCGTGGATGTGCTGCGGGATCTCGGCGCCACCGTGCTCGACCCCGTCGAGCTCCCGGGCGCGGCGGGAATCGGTGACCCGGAGTGGTTGTCGTTGCTGCATGAATTCAAGTGCGATATCAACGCGTACCTGCGCGCACTGCCCGGCCATGCGCCGCGGTCGCTCGCGGAGCTCATCGAGTTCAATCTCCGCAACGGTCCGGTCGTGCTCACCCACTTCGGCCAGGAAATCTTCCTGCAGGCCGAGGCCACCAGCGGCGACCCGGCGGACCCAGCCGCGCAGGCCACCCGGGCCGAGGCCACCGGCCGGGCCCGTGCGGCGCTGGATGGGCCGCTGGCCAGCCACCGGCTCGATGCGATCGTCACGCTGACCGCGAACCCCGCCTGCCGGACGGACTACGTGCTGGGCGACAACGATGTGTTCCACACGTCGGGGCCCTCTGCGGTGGCCGGGTACCCGGCTATCTCGGTCCCGGCAGGCCAGGTCAGCGGGCTGCCGGTCGGGCTGTCGTTCCTCGGCCCGGCATGGAGTGAGCCTGCGCTGATCGGCCTGGCCTACGCGTTCGAGCAGGCGTCGCAGGAGCTGGGCTGGCCGTCCCTGAAGACCAGCCTGGAGGCCACCCTGACGGCCCCGGCCGGCCGCAGCGATAACCTGCGCTCATGGATTCCTGGCCTGGCGTAAGCGTTCCTGAATTGCCCGGGCGCGGCCCCGAGCCCCTCGTGTTCGACACTGCGGCCGGCGAGCTGGTGGTCGCCGCGGCCGGGCCTGACGCCACGCTGTACGCGTGCGGGATCACCCCGTACGACGCTACCCATATCGGGCACGCCGCCACGTTCATGGCCTGGGACCTGCTGGTGCGGGCCTGGCGCGACGCCGGCCACCACGTGACCTACGTGCAGAACGTGACCGACGTCGACGACCCGCTGCTGGAACGGGCAGCCCGGGACGGCGACGACTGGCGCGCGCTGGCCGACCGCGAGATCGAGCGCTACCGCGCGGACATGGCCGCGCTGCGGGTGCTTCCGCCCACCCGGCTGGTCGGCGCGGTGGAGGCCCTCGGGGTCATCGAACGGTTCGCGGGCCGCCTGGCCGAGCGGGGCGCCCTGTACGGCCTGGACGGGGACGAGTACTTCGCCCGGGCCAGTGATGAGGCGTTCGGGTCGGTGTCCGGGCTGGACCGGGCGGAGATGCTGGAGCTGTTCGCGGAGCGTGGCGGCGATCCCGGCCGCCCGGGGAAGAAGGACCCGCTGGACCCGCTGGTCTGGCTGTCGGCCCGGCCGCGCGAGCCGGCCTGGGCGTCCCGGTTCGGCCAGGGGCGGCCCGGCTGGCACGTGGAATGCGCGGCGATCTCCACCGAGTACCTGGGTACCCGGTTCGACGTCCAGGCGGGCGGCACCGACCTTATCTTCCCGCACCACGAGATGAGCGCTTCGCACGCGCGGGTGGCCCTCGATCCGGGCGCGTTCGCGCGGCACTACGCGCACGCCGGGATGGTCCGGCTGGACGGCGAGAAGATGTCGAAGTCGCTCGGCAACCTGGTGTTCGTGTCGCGCCTGCTGGGGGAGGGGCATGACCCGATGGCGATCCGGCTGGCCATCATGGCCCACCACTACCGGCGCGACTGGGACTGGACCGGCGCGGGGCTGGCCGCCGCGGCGGACCGGCTGGCCCGCTGGCGGGACGCGCTGCGGCTGGCGCCCGCCGTGTCCCTGCCCGCCGCGGAGGCCGTGCTCGCCCTGGTGCGGGAGCGGCTCGCCGACGACCTCGACTCGCCCGGAGCGTTGGTGGTCGTGGACGCCTGGGCCGACGAGGTGCTCAGTGCGGGCGGGTCCGGTGCGGGCGGGTCCGGTGCGGGCGGGTCCGGTGCTGTCGGGGCCGGTGCTGTCGGGGCCGGTGCCGGCGGGACCCGCGCCTCAGCACCGTCCACGGCGGCCGAGCTGGTCCGGGACACGGTCGACGCGCTGCTCGGCATCCGCCTGTAGGCACGGCTGGCTAGCCCGCCCGGGTACTGGCCGCCCCGGCCAGGACGTGATATCGAGGAGCGATATCACTCCTTCTGCCTGTATCCCGGAGTCATCGATGACTGACGTTCCCCCCGGCCCTGACCAGCCGTCCCCGGATGAGCTCGGGGCGTTCATCACGGCCGCATCACCGGCCGACGCCGAGGCCATCGACGCCTCGCGGCTGCTCGTCCGGGCCATCGGGCAGCTGCCCGAAGCCGACCGCGAACGGGTCTACTCCTGGCTGCTGCGCAGCGGCTTGCGGCCGTCGCCCGCGGGGGCGCCCGGCCCGCTGGCCCGGGGGCTCGGCTGGGCGCTCGGCGTGCAGGCCGGGAGCCAGATGCAGACCCGGGAGTGGGGGGCCGCGGTCGTGTCCCAGCTGGTCCGCGGCCCGTCGTCACCGGCCCAGCAGATGGTGCCGGTCCGGTTCTCGGCGGACCAGCACGCCCGGCTTCGGGCCTGGTGCGCGGCGCATGGCTTCTCGATGGCGACCGTGATCCGCGGCCTGGTGGACCGCTTCCTGGAAAGCCAGCAGCCCGACCGGGGCTGAGGCACAGGCCGGCGCGTTTCAGGCGCGGGGGGCGATCTCCACCCGGCGCAGCAGCTGCTGGCCTGGCTCCAGCTCGACAGCGAGGGTCAGTCCAGCGTGCTCCCCGTCGAGCTGGACGACGGTGCTGGTGTGCCCGTTGCCACCGCAGAATGCCCCCGGCTGGCACGGTCCCGCCCAGGCGCTGGCCATCCGCAGCTGGCGGAGCAGCAGGCCGGTGTCCACCAGCCCGGACACGGGCAGCTCCGCGGGCCACGGCTGCAGGCCATCATCCAGCGACGCGTTGAGCAGGTCGATGAGAGCCTGCGCCTGCCGCCACAACGGCGAGTCGGCCGCGGGCGGCACGGTGATCGTCAGTGACTGGACCCGCGGCGGGTTCTCGGGCGTGAGCAGGATCTCCACCTGCGTGTCGGCCCGCTCCCCACGCAGCCACCAGCGGCAGTGCGCGGGAGAGTCGAACTCCGGCGGCTGCGGCGCCACGCGGCCCTGGGATCCGGGGCCCTGGCCTGGAGCCGCGGCCCCGAGCCGGTCCCACATCCGGGCGATCTTCTCGCGCCGCCGGGGCAGCGGGTCGTCCAGCGCGACATTGCCCGCGAAGAGTTTCCCCGCTGCCGCGTCGTCCCAATGGCTCAGCAGCTCGTTGACCATCTGCTGGGCCCGCAGCGTCTCCGGCCAGGGGCCGCCCGGTGCGGGTGCCGGTCCGGCCACCGCCATCCGCGGCCTCTCCCCGGGGCGGGCCGCGTCTCCGGCGGCGGCGCCGCCCGCTTCCCCCGGCCGGGCCGCGTTTCCGGCGGCGGCCCCGCCCGCTTCTCCCGGCCGGGCCGCATCCTCGGCGGCGGCGGCCCGCAGCACCTCATCCATAAGCCGGGCGGCCAGCACCGACGCTCCCGCGTACGTGCTGTTGGCCAGCACGATCACGCCGAGGCCGGTCTCCGGGTGCCAGCGCATGTGACTGCCGAAACCCGGGTACCCGCCGCTGTGGTAGACCAGCCGGCCCCACGCGCTGGTCTCCTCGGTGAACAAGCCGAACCCGTAGCCGTACTGGCTGCCCGCGGAACGGTCCCCCGGGAACCGGGGCTGTGCCTCGGGCAAGGTCACAGCGGGCTGCTGCATCTCGCGGCGCGAAGCCGCCGCGAGCGGGTGGCCATCACCGGCCCGCGGGCCACCCGGCGGGAAGGCCGCGGCAAAGCCGTCCACCCAGCGGGCCAGATCCCGGACGCTGCTGAACACGCCCCCCATCGGCGCGAACGCGCCGAGTGGATCCGGGGTGAGCTCGGTCCAGCCGCCGGCGCCGCGGGCGTACCCCCGGGCCAGCCCGTCTGGGCCGAACTCCGCGGCCTCGTACCCGGTGCGGTTCATGCCGAGCGGGTCGAGCAGCCGGGCCCGCACGAACTCCGGGTAGCCGGCTTTGGCCGCGGCCGAGATGACGCGCCCGAGCAGCGCGTAGCCCAGGTTGGAGTACTCGAAACGGGTGCCGGGCGCCCACGCCGCGCGCAGGCCCCGGGCCAGGATCTCCGCGAACTGCGCCAGCGGGGTGCCCTGCTGGCGGTCACCCCAGGGGTCATCGGTCGGCCAGCCCGCGGTCATGGTGAGCAGATGCCGGAGCGAGATAGGCGGTGAGTCGGCCGTCACCCCGGGCCAGCCCCGCAGTTCCGGGACGAACTCCGTGACCGGGTCGTCGAGCCGGAGCAGGCCGGCGTCGCGCAGCGCCAGAAGCGCCGAAGCCGTGAAGCTCTTGGTCATGGACGCGATGCGGAACACCGTGTCCGCGTCGGGTGGTGGCCCGCCGAGCCAGCGCTCGCCCACACCACCGTCGTGGGCCAGGGCCCCGCCGGCCACGATTCCGTACGCGATGCCCGGCTGGCCCTCACCACGCTGATAAGTCCGCACGAGGTCATCGGCGGCCGCGGCGGCGCCGGGCGGAAGTGCCCGGGGAACCGCGGGACGGCCAGGACCGGGCTCAGTTCGCCGGTCGGGCATGCGTGCTCCTCCAGATGAAGGGGGACTCCTCCATGGGCCAACGAGACCGGGCCAGTCAACCCGGGCCCGGAAGCCGCTGCAACGTAATATGTCACCCGGTCCGGCGCGGGTAGCTGGCGGACCGCCCTCGCCGGGAGGCCGCGGGCCCGTTCGCCGGATGCCACGGGGCTGCCGGGTGGCCACCGAGGCGGAGAGCGGGTGCGGTATGACGGCGCGGATGACCAACTGGGCCGGCAACATCGTCTACCGGGCCGCCCGGGTGGCCCGGCCCCGCAGTGTCGGCGAAGCCCAGGACCTGGTCACCGCGGGCGGCCAGGTGCGGGCGGTGGGCACCGGCCACTCGTTCAACCGGATCGCCGATACCCCCGGCGTGCTGGTCTCGCTCGCGGGCCTGCCCCCCGTCATCGACATCGAGCCGGGCGCCCGGGTGGTCACCGTGGCGGCCGGGATCCGCTACGGGGAACTCGCCGGCCGGCTCAACGCCGCCGGCTACGCCCTGCCCAGCCTGGCCTCGCTGCCGCACCTGTCGGTGGCGGGGGCAGTCGCGACCGCCACCCACGGCTCGGGTGATGCCCACGGGAACCTGGCCACGGCGGTGTCGGGCCTGGAGCTGATCACCGCCGACGGCGACCTGCGCAGGCTGCGCCGCGGTACGGCAGGAGAGGAGTTCCGCGGGCTGGGTGGTCGGACTGGGCTCACTCGGCCTGGTCACCGCGCTGACCCTGGACCTCGTGCCGGCGTTCAGTATCCGGCAGTACGTGTACGAGGGGCTGCCCGCGGCGATGCTGCACAGTCACTTCGATGAGATCTTCGGCAGTGCCTACAGCGTGAGCGTGTTCACCAACTGGCAGGGGGACCGGCACGGCCAGCTCTGGCTCAAGGTCCGCGAGGGGGACCCGGGCGGTTGGCGGCCGGAGTTGCGGTGGATGGATGCGATGCTGGCCGACCGGCAGGTCCACCCGCGTCCCGGGTGGCGATCCGGGCCATGCCACCCAGCAGCTGGGCGTGCCGGGGCCGTGGCACGAGCGGCTTCCGCACTTCCGGGCCGAGTTCACTCCCAGCAGCGGGGAGGAGCTGCAGTCCGAATACCTTCTGCCCCGGCAGGTGGCGGCAGGTGCCTTCGACGCCCTGGCCAGCCTGGGCAGCCTGCTGGCCCCGGTGCTGCAGATCTCCGAGATCCGCACGGTCGCCCCGGATGACTTGTGGCTCAGCCCCAGTTTCCAGCGGGACACGGTGGCCCTGCACTTCACCTGGATCAAGGACAGGGCCGCCGTGACGCCGGTGATTGCCGCGATGGAACACCTGCTCACCCCGCTCGGAGCCCGCCCGCACTGGGCGAAGCTGTTTGGCATGCCCCCGCATGTGGTGCGTGCCCTGTACCCACGGTCAGCCGACTTCCAGGACCTGCTGAGCCGTTACGATCCGGCCGGGAAGTTCCGGAACAGCTTCATCGACAAGTACTTCCCGGCCGTGCGCTGACCAGCCTGTACTTCGCGGCCGTGCGCTAACCACCCTGTACCTCCCGGCCGTGCGCTAAGCACCCCGCCGGCCGCCGGAATTGCCGGCGGGGCGGCCCGGTGATGCCGGGAGGCGGTGCCGTCCGGGCGGCGGGTCAGCTTCCGCTGGGCTGCGGCACGTGGCATTCGACCTTGGGGTTCACCCCGACGTAGTTGAGCGGGCCGGCCAGGATCGTCACCACGATGGTGCTGGCTTTCGTGCAGCTCGCGATGGAGCCGCTGTAATAGTGCCGCTGCGCTCCGGCGATAGCACCGATGACCAGCCAGATCACCAGCAGGGCAGTGCCTATGCGCACGGCTACCTCCAGTAAGCGAGTCTCCTGGAGCGCGTCATGCGCCGCCCAGATCACGAAATGACCGGGTTAGCCTATCGCTAAGGTGCCCGCTCGTCCGGCCATGTGCCGATAGTGCCGTGGTGGCGGGAAACGCAATGGCCGCCCCGGGCCGTCCTTCCCGGTGACGCGGCGCGGCCCATGTGTCAAATCGATTTCCAGTGCGGTGGACAAATGTGCGAACTTCGTGCTTGACCTGCTGGATTATCCACAGAACGTCATTCTGTGCTAGCTCCCGGACAGCCCCGCCGAGCAGCCTGGATTCATGAACACCATTCCGTCTGTCTCAGGCTCCAGCGCGTTCTCCCGTCACCCCCGGATCAGGGTCAGTTCCCCGGCCGACGTCCTGGCCGTCGTGCCGCACCTGATCGGCTTCCACCCCGGCAAGAGCCTCGTCGTGATGGGAATCGGCCGGCCGCGGGCCCGGATCCAGCTCGCCTTCCGGTACGACCTCCCTGACCCGCCAGACGCCGTCCACGCCGCGGACATCGCCGAGCACGCTGCCGAGGTGCTCCGGCATCGCCGGCTCAGCACCGTGATTGGCGTCGGGTACGGCCCGGGTGCCCTGGTCACCCCCGTTGCGGACGCCCTGGCCGCCGCGCTGCGGCAAGCCGGGCTCCGGTTACACGAGCTCTTGCGGGTGGAGGACGGCCGCTACTGGTCCTACGTCTGCCAGAACCCCGAGTGCTGCCCCGCCGACGGCGTGCCGTTCGACGTCAGCGCCAGTCCCGCAGCAGCCGCCATGACCGTGGCCGGCCTGGTCGCCTACCCGGACCGGGCGGCCCTGGCCAGGACTCTCGCCCCGGTGACGGGGGCTGCGGCGCGGTCCATGGACCGGGCCACCAGCCAGGCCCGGGAGCGCGCGGCAAGCCTGATCGCGCAGGCGTCCCCATCCCCGGGCGATAAGCAGCGGACCAGACTGCTGGTAGACGAGGGACGCCGTGCCGTCCGGGAGGCCATCAGCACGTACCGGGCCGGCGGCGGGCTGCTGGACGATGACGCGGTGGCGTGGCTCACGGTGGTCATGGCCCACCTGGCCGTCCGGGACGACGCCTGGGCCCGGATGGACCCCGGTTACCGCGAGGCGCACCTGCGCCTGTGGACCGACGTGGCCCGCCGGGCCGCCCCGGCCTACCTCCCGGCCCCCGCGTCGCTGCTGGCCTTCACCGCCTGGCAGTCCGGCGACGGGGCGCTGGCCAACATCGCGATCGACCGGGCGCTGGCCGCGGATCCCGGGTATTCGCTGGCCCAGCTGCTGCGCGACATCATGGACGCCGGGGTGCCGCCCTCGGCCGCGCGGGTCCCGATGACGCCCGAGCAGGTCGCAGCCACCTACGACCTGGCGAGCCCCGGCGCCCCGGAGCGGGCGGGCGGCCGGGTGCGGCCGGGCCGCGGGCGCACGGTCCCCCGCAAGCAGCCATCCCGGTAGGCGGAGGCGGACGGACGCACGAAGCGGTGCCGGACCTGACGCAGCCTCGCTCGCCCGCGCCGCCGTCGCGGCGGCGGCCTGGGCGGGCAGGGCCGGGCGGGCAGGGCCGGGCGGGCAGGGCTGGGCGGGGTGACGAGGGCAAGGGCAGGGAGGCCGGGGAGCTGGGCTGGGGTTCAACGCGGACCCTACCGCGGGGTAAACTTCCCCCGCCGTTCGCCGGAGTCGGCCGGGAAGTTGCCCATATGAGCCCGCTGCGTTCCCTCACCATCGAGGCCGGCCCAGAGCGAGGAGAGGCAGAGTGACTGACTCCAGCAGTAGCGGAACCGGGCCGCAGAGCAATCATGGTGGCTCGGTGGACATTGATCCCGTCGGCGCGGCAGGGGCGCGGACGGGGTCCGGGCCCACCCCCGCCAGCGTCCTGCCCGCAGAGGTATGGCAGGCGCACGAGGCCGCGGTAGCCAGCCTTCAGAGGGCCTACACGGCGGTACCCCCGGGCACGAAGGTGAGGCTGGCCAAGCGCACCTCCAACCTGTTCCGGTTCCGCGATCAGCAGGCCGGGTCCCGGATCGCTGAGCTGGACGTCTCCGCGTTCAGCCGGGTGCTGCACGTGGACCCGGGATCGCGCACCGCCGTCGTGGGCGGCATGACGACCTACGAGGACCTGGCGGACGCGACGCTGCCGCACGGCCTGATGCCGTTCGTGGTGCCCCAGCTGAAGACGATCACCCTGGGCGGCGCGGTCACCGGCCTGGGCATCGAGTCCACCTCGCTGCGTCTCGGCATGCCCCACGAGTCAGTCCTGGCCATGGAGATCCTCACCGGCGACGGCCAGGTGGTGACAGCCACCGCGGACAACGAGCACGCGGACCTGTTCCGCGGTTTCCCCAACTCCTACGGCACCCTGGGCTACGCCCTGTCGCTCACGATCGAGCTGGAGCCGGTGGCGCCGTTCGTTCACCTGCGGCACTTCCGCTTCGATGACCCCGAGACCTGCATGGAGGCGATCGCGAAGATCGGGGCCGATGGCAGTTACGAGGGTCACCGGGCTGACTTCGTGGACGGCACCATGTTCAGCCTGGGCGAGCTCTACCTCACGGTGGGGGCCTTCAGCGACGTGGCCCCGTGGACCAGCGACTACACCGGCCACCAGATCTTTTACCAGTCGCTGCGCGGGCCCAGGGAGGACTTCCTCACGATCCGCGACTACCTCTGGCGCTGGGACACGGACTGGTTCTGGTGCTCCCGGCCGTTCGGGGTGCAGAACCCGGCGATCCGCCGGCTGTGGCCGCGCCGCTACCGCCGGTCCGATGTGTACCGGTCGCTGGTCGCCTTCGACCGCCGGCACGGCCTGTCCGGCAAGCTGGCCCAGCGCCGGGGGCAGCCGCCGCGGGAGGACGTCATCCAGGACGTCGAGATCCCGGTCGGCCGGGGCGCCGAGTTCCTCCGGTTCTTCGCCGCCGACGTCGGGATGAGCCCGGTCTGGCTGTGCCCGCTCCAGTTGCGCAGCGATCAGGCCTGGCCGCTCTACCCGCTGGCCCCCGGCGAGGTGTACGTGAACTTCGGCTTCTGGGGAATGGTCCCGCTGCCGCCGGGCCGCGCAGACGGCTACCACAACCGGCTGGTGGAGGACGAGGTGGCGGCGCTCGGCGGGCACAAGGGCCTGTACTCGACATCGTTCTACACCGAGGAGCAATTCTGGGCGAGCTACAACGGGCCCGCCTACGCAGGCGCTCAAGCAGCGTTACGACGGCGGGGGCAGGCTGGCTGGCCTGTACGAGAAATGCGTGCGGGGTCAGTAAGCCGCGCACCCGGAACCGGACGCGGTAAGCAGCACCCAGTGAAGCCGGACGCGGCACGGCAGGGCACGCAGCAGGAGGGATGGCAGGGATGGCGCTAGCGGACGTGTTCGAGAAGGTGGCGGGCCCCGACGCCCCCGTGGAGTTCCGTGCCTACGACGGAAGCCGCGCTGGCACGGCGGACGCCCCGGTGCGGATCACGGTGCGGTCCCCGGTGGCCGTGTCCTACCTGGCCCAGGCGCCCGGCGCGCTCGGCCTGGCCCGGGCCTACGTGTCCGGTCACCTCGACGTCGAGGGTGACATGTACGACGCGCTGTCCCGGATGGTCCAGGCCCAGCAGGTGCACATCGACCTCGCCGAGCGGCTCCGCCTGCTGCAGGACCTGGGCGGCCCGAGACTCTTGTATCCCCGGATCCCGCCGCCGCCGCAGGAGGTCAGGGTCAACCGCCGCTGGCTCGCCGGGCGGCTGCACTCCAAGAAGCGCGACGCCACGGCCATCTCGCACCACTACGACGTGTCCAACACGTTCTATGAGTGGGTGCTCGGCCCGTCGATGGCTTATACCTGCGCCTGCTACCCGCAGGCCGACGCGACCCTCGAGGAAGCCCAGGCCTACAAGCACGACCTGGTAGCCCGCAAGCTGGGCCTGCGCCCCGGGATGCGGCTGCTCGACGTGGGGTGCGGCTGGGGCGGGATGGTCCGGCACGCGGCCCGCGAGTACGGCGTGAAGGCCCTCGGCGTGACCCTTTCCGCGCAGCAGGCTGCCTGGGCGCAGCAGGCCATCGAGAAGGAAGGCCTCGGCGGGCTGGCCGAGGTCCGTCACCTCGACTACCGCGACGTGCCCGAGGGAGAGTTCGACGCGGTCAGCTCGATCGGGCTGACCGAGCACATCGGCCGGGCCCAGCTGCCCGGGTACTTCTCCTTCCTGTACGGCAAGCTGCGGCCCGAGGGACGGCTGCTGAACCACTGCATCACCCGGCCGGACAACCGCCAGCCGGGCCGCGTGGTCGGCGGGTTCATCAACCGCTACGTGTTTCCCGACGGTGAGCTGGAAGGGCCGGGCTACCTCATCTCGCTCATCCACGACACCGGGTTCGAGGTGCGGCACGAGGAGAACCTGCGCGAGCACTACGCGATGACCCTGGCCGGCTGGTGCGCCAACCTCGACGCGCACTGGGACGAGGCGGTGGCCGAGGTCGGCGAGGGCACGGCGCGGGTGTGGCGGCTCTACATGGCTGGCTCGCGGCTCGGGTTCGAGCGCAACGTGGTCGAGCTGCACCAGGTGCTTGGCGTCCGGCTGGGCAGCCAGGGCCAGTCGGGCATGCCCCTGCGCCCCGACTGGGAGCCGCTGGCCCAGGTGTCGGCGGCCGGTTAGGGCCACGGCCCGGCGCCGGTGGCCGGCTGGGGCCACGGCCCGGCGCCGGTGGCCGGCCGCGGCCGGTGACCGGGGGATGCGGGTGAGTGGGCCGGGTCTGGCGGTCGGCGCGGTCCGGATGGCGGACAATGGCGGCATGGAAACAGCGCAGCCCGGGCACGGCGGCCCGGTCCGTGACATCGTCCTGCTTGGCTCGACCGGCTCTATCGGGACCCAGGCCGCGGATATCGTGCGCCGCAATCCCGGCCGGTTCCGGCTGGCCGGGCTGGCCGCGGGCGGGGGCAATCCCGGCCTCCTGGCGACCCAGGCCCTGGAGTTCGGGGCCGAGGTGGTAGCCGTGGCCCGGGAGGATGCCGCGGGCGAGGTGCGCGAGGCGCTGCGCGCCCAGGCGTCCGGGACCGGCCGTGCCCATCCGCTGCCCAAGGTCCTGGCTGGCCCCGACGCGGTGGCCGAGGCCGCCACGTGGCCCTGTGACGTGGTGCTCAACGCGGTCACCGGATCCGTCGGCCTGGCCGCCACGCTGGCCGCCCTGCAGGCCGGCCGGACACTGGCCCTGGCCAACAAGGAGTCCCTGATTGTCGGTGGCCCCCTGGTCGCCGGGAAGGCTGCCCCCGGCCAGATCGTCCCGGTCGATTCCGAGCACTCGGCCATCGCGCAATGTCTCCGGGGCGGCCGCGCCAGCGAGGTCGGGCGCCTCGTGCTGACCGCGAGCGGCGGCCCCTTCCTCGGTCGTGGCCGGGAGGATCTCGAGCACGTGACCCCGGCCCAGGCGCTGGCCCACCCGAACTGGAACATGGGGCCGGTCGTCACGATCAACTCGGCGACCCTGGTCAACAAGGGCCTGGAGCTGATCGAGGCGCACCTCCTGTTCGGCGTCGGGTTCGACCGGATCGAGGTGGTCGTGCACCCGCAGTCGGTGATCCACTCCATGGTTGAGTTCACCGACGGCGCCACGATCGCCCAGGCCAGCCCCCCGGACATGCGGATCCCGATTGCGCTGGGCCTGGCCTGGCCGGACCGCGTCCCGGACGCGGGGCCGGCCCTCGACTGGAGCCGCGCGCACACGTGGTCCTTCCAGCCGCTGGACCACGAGGCCTTCCCGGCCGTGGGGCTGGCCCGCGAGGCTGGCCGGACCGGCGGGACCGCCCCGGCCGCCTACAACGCGGCCAATGAGATCTGCGTGGAGGCATTCCGGTCGGGCCGGATCGCGTTCCCCCGAATCGTGGACACAGTGGCGAAGGTAGTCTCTGAGCATGAGAGCGCGGCCCGGGACGCGGTGACCCTGGACGACGTGCTCGCCGCGGATCGCTGGGCGCGGATCCGCGCGCTGGAACTGACGGCCGGAAGACGAGGCGGCGTGCGCGAGGCCCACGGCGGGACCCGCGGAGAGGGGGAGTCGGCCGGATGACCCTGCTCGGCTGGATCATCTTCCTCTTCGCCCTGCTCTTCTCGATCATGCTGCACGAATTCGGGCACTTTGCCACCGCGAAGAAGTTCCGGATGAAGGTCACCCAGTTCTTCGTGGGCTTCGGGCAGACCCTGTGGTCCGTGGTCCGGGGCGAAACGGAGTACGGCGTCAAGGCCATCCCGGCCGGCGGTTTCGTCAAGATCGTCGGCATGACCGCGCCTGGAGGAAGTGGACCTCGAGGACGAGCCGCGTGCCTTCACGCAGCAAGCCGCCCTGGCAGCGGATGATCGTGCTGGCCGCCGGGTCGTTCATGCACTTCGCGCTGGCCTTCGTGCTGCTGTTCATCCTGGCCGGGGGGATCGGCCTGGCCCGCACCTCCAGCTCCTCCGCGATCGGGAGCCATCGACCCCTGCGTCCCCAGCAGCATCACCGCCACCAGTTGCGCCAAGTCTGATCCCGCGTCTCCCGCGGCCAAGGCGGGGTTCCGTACCGGTGACAAGATCATCGCGATCGGCAGCACGCGGGTGCACACCTGGAACCAGCTGGGGGCGGCGATCCGCGCGCAGCAGGCGGGCACCCCGGTCACGGTCACCGTGCTCCGGGACGGCCGCCAGCTGACCCTGCATCCGTCGATGGCCGTGGTGCACGGGCGCAAGGGTTCCTACCTCGGCATTTCCCCGGCGGTGGCTGTTCACGCCGGTGAACCCGATCCACGCGGTCACGTACGCGGGCTCGGCATTCGGGCAGATCGTCGTCGGATCCGTGTCGGCCCTGGGCAGCATCCCGAAGGCCATTCCCGAACTGTTCGCGAAGAACCGGAGCAGCACCGCGGGCGGCAACGTGACCAGCGTGGTCGGCGCCGGGGAGTACACCGGCGAGGCGTTCGCGGCCCAGGACGGCTGGCAGACCAAGGTCTCGATCGTGCTGTACATCGTGATCTCGCTGAACATCTTCGTCGGCCTGTTCAACCTGCTGCCGCTGCTCCCGCTGGACGGCGGGCACCTGGCCGTCGTGATCTACGAGCAGATCCGGTCCTGGATCGCCCGGCTCCGCGGCCGGCCGGACCCGGGGCTGGCGGACATGCGCAAGCTTCTCCCGCTCAGCGTCGGGGTATTCGTCCTGCTCGTCGGGTTCGGCCTGCTGCTGATCGCGGCGGACCTCGTGAACCCGGTCCACATACCCTCGTGAGGGTGATGCGGATCGCCGGCCGGCCCGGGATGCTTCCGTCCGGGACGGTGGTTGGTGCGACGGTGGTGCGGACGTGGCGAACGCGGATATAGACACCTGGATGCGCAGTATCCAGGCACGGGACCTTCGGCTAGCACACCCTTTGGCCAGGACACAGTGAGGGATAAGGATCATGACGATTGATCTAGGCATGCCACAGCCCGCGGTTGAGCCCCTGGCGCCGCGGCGGAAGTCGCGCCAGATCATGGTGGGCAAGGGCAAGCACGCCGTCCCGGTAGGCGGCGGCGCCCCGGTATCGGTGCAGTCGATGTGCACCACGGTGACCGCGGACGTGAACGCCACGCTGCAGCAGATCGCGGAGCTGACCGCGTCAGGCTGCCAGATCGTCCGGGTCGCGGTGCCGTCGCAGGATGACGCCGATGCGCTGCCGGAGATTGCCCGCAAGTCGCAGATCCCGGTGATCGCGGACATCCACTTCCAGCCGAAGTACGTGTTCGCCGCCATCGACGCGGGCTGTGGCGCGGTGCGGGTCAACCCCGGCAACATCAAGGCGTTCGACGACAAGGTCGCGGAGATCGCCCGCGCCGCGTCGGCGGCCGGGACCCCGATCAGGATCGGCGTGAACGCGGGCTCGCTCGACAAGCGCCTGCTGGCCAAGCACGGCCGGGCCACCGCCGCGGCCCTGGTGGAGTCGGCGCTGTGGGAATGCTCCCTGTTCGAGGAGCACGGCTTCACCGACATCAAGATCTCCGTGAAGCACCACGACCCGGTCGTCATGATCGCCGCCTACCGGCAGCTGGCCCAGGCCTGCGACTACCCGCTGCACCTCGGGGTCACCGAGGCCGGCCCGGCCTTCCAGGGCACGGTCAAGTCCGCGGCCGCGTTCGGCGCGCTGCTCGCCGAGGGGATCGGGGACACCATCCGGGTGTCGCTGTCCGCGCCCCCGGTCGAGGAGGTCAAGGTGGGCACGGCGATCCTGGAGTCGCTCGGCCTGCGCGACCGCGGCCTGGAGATCGTGTCCTGCCCGTCCTGCGGCCGGGCCCAGGTTGACGTGTACACCCTGGCCGACCAGGTCACCGCGGGGCTGGAGGGCCTGGAGGTGCCGCTGCGCGTGGCGGTGATGGGCTGCGTCGTCAACGGTCCGGGCGAGGCCCGCGAAGCGGACCTGGGCGTCGCCTCCGGCAACGGCAAGGGGCAGATCTTCGTCAAGGGTGAGGTCATCAAGACCGTGCCGGAGTCGCAGATCGTGGAGACCCTCATCGAGGAGGCCATGAAGCTGGCCGAGGCCATGCCAGGCGACCTGCCCCCCGCCTCGCCCGAGGTCAGCGTTTCCTGACGGCTGGCCCCCTGGCCCCCCTGGGCCAGCGCTGGCCGGTTCCGGCTAGCCGACCTGGCCGTCGGGCTCGCCGTCGGCAAGGATGAGCTCGCCCACACGCTCGCGGAGCAAGGCCCGGGCCTCTTCGTGAAGCAGGCCGTCGGTGATGAACGTGTCCACCTCATCGAGCCCGGCGAACGAGCTCAGGCCGACGATGCCCCATTTGGTGTGATCCGCGACGACCGTGACCCGCCGGGCGGCCTGCACGAAGGCCCGGTTGGTCTCCGCTTCCGCGAGGTTCGGGGTGGTGAGGCCCGCGACCGGATCGATGCCGTGACAGCCCAGGAAAAGCAGGTCCACGTGCAGGGAGCGGATCGCGATGTCCGCGATCGGGCCGACCAGCGCGTCCGAGGGAGTGCGGACACCCGCCGGTGAGCACGACCTGGGGGGTGGCGCCGAACTGGCCGGCGGCCCGCGGCGCCCCGAAGATGCTCGCCACCCGGACCGAATTGGTCACGATCGTCAGCCCGGGCACGTCCAGCAGCTGCTGGGCCAGGGCGAACGTGGTGGTCCCTGCGGACAGCGCGATCGCGGTGCCGGGCGTGACCAGCTCCGCGGCGGCCCGGGCGATGGCCTCCTTCTGCGGCTTCTCGAGCACCGACTTGGCCTCGAAACCCGGCTCGTGGCTGCTCGGCGAGCCAGGCAGCACCGCACCGCCGTGCACCTTCTCGATCAGCCCGGCCCGGGCCAGGGCCTCGAGGTCACGGCGGATGGTCATATCCGACACGCCGAGGCGCTGGGTGAGGTCGCTGACCCGGGCGCTCCCGGCTCGCCGGATATCTTCCAGGATCAGCGACTGTCGGTGTCTGGCGAGCATCCTGGACCTTCCTTACCCCTTGGGGCGGGATCGACGATCGGGCGCAGCCGACCTGTGATGACGCCGGAACCGGATCTTTATATCTTGTGCGTTGACGAGCGACTCTGTGTGTTTTAGCTTAAGGCTCCAACAAGGGGCACATCGTTCTCGATCTTGAGCCCGAATGAGAGCGCTAACCTGGGGGGCCGGGTCGGCTGTCCGGGCGCCCTGAGTGTGGCTGAGCACCGGAGCTCCGCGGCCGCCCAGCCTCGGAACACGACTACGGATTCGAGGACAGGCGATGCAGCGAGCGCGGCCGGTGACTGCTGCTGGCCGCGTTCCGCGGCACCGCCCGGGCAGCAGCGGCGGCGATCCCGGCGCTCAGCGCGGGCAGATGCAGCCTGTCCGCCCCAGCGGTGCCTGCGTGATGGCCCGTGAGGGCGCAGCTATGGGCGGCCCGGTCCCCGGGGCGCTGGCACCCTCGCGAGATTTCTGGTGCGCCGCGCCGTGGCGGCACGCCGAGTACCGAGGTACTTACTCCTGGAGGTAGATAGATGAAGATCGACCCCAAGGTCGACGAGGCCATCGAGACCTTGAACATGAAGGACGGCCCGACCCGCCGGCGTCTGCTCAGCGGCGCCGGGCTGGTCAGTGCCTCGGCGGCCGCGGCGGGGCTCCTGGCCGCCTGCTCGTCGAGCGCGCCCGGCGTCGGCCGCCAAGAGCACGGCCGGCAACTTCCCGAAGACGCCCGGCCTGGCAGTTCTGGTACGTCAACCACGTCACCACGAACCCGTTCTTCGTGCCCACCCAGTACGGCTTCCAGGACGCGGCCGCGCTGCTCGGCCTGCCCACCCCGAAGTGGGGCGGCTCGCAGACCTCCCTGGCCTCGGAGATGGTGAGCTACTTCAACACCGCCATCTCCGCCAAGGCGTCCGGGATCGCCTACGCGGGGATCGACGCCACCTCGTTCAAGACGCCGACCAGCAACGCGATGAACGCGGGCATCCCGGTGATCAGCTACAACGCCGACGGCCTGATCAACAAGGGCGTCTCCGACATCGGCACCAACCGGCTGGCCTACGTCGGCCAGGCGCTGTACATCTCCGGCCAGCAGCTCGGCACGAAGATCAAGACGCTGGTCCCGGGCGGCGGGGACGTCGTCATCTTCATCGCCACCCCTGGCTCCGGCAACATCCAGCCCCGCTACGACGGCGCGGTGTCCGATGCTCGGCAGCAGTTACACCGTGCACGAGGTGGCCACTGGGGCGGCCACCGGCCAGGAGCTGTCGGCGGAGAAGGCGTTCCTGACCGGGCACAAGACGATCAAGGGCGCGTTCGCGGTGGACGCGGGCTCCACCGAGCTCCTCGGCCAGGCCCTGGGCGAGACCGGGCTGTCGAACATCCCGAACGGCGGGTTCGACACCACGCCGACCACGCTGTCCAACCTCCAGTCCGGCAAGACCAACTTCACCATCTACCAGGACCCCTACCTGCAGGGCTTCCTGCCGACCTTGTACTTCTACCTGTACAACATCTCCGGCGGCACGATCAGCCCGTCCGACACCGACACCGGCCTGACGTTCATCACCAAGTCGAACGCCAAGCCGTACACGGCCAGCAGCCGGTTCCAGGGCTCCACGAGTGCCCAGAAGTACATCCCGCGCGCGTCGGGTGCGATCAGCAACCCGCCCGCCACCACGAGCACCTGACGGGTGACCGGGTCTAGCAGGTAAGACCGGCGGCGGGGCAGACTGGCTACCAAGCGCCAGGCTGTCCTGCCGCCGGTTGACGTGGCGAGCCAAGGGAACTGGAGTCGACATGAGCGAGATCACTGAGCGCAGCCCCCAGGCCGTGGCGCCGCCGCCCGGGCCGGCACCCCGAGGGGCGCCAGGGCCGGTCCGCGCCGCGCTCAACGCGCTGGCCCGGCAGCGCGAGGCCACCGTCTTTGTCATCGCGGTGATCCTGCTGCTGTACTTCGGCATTAAGTACAACTCCACGTTCGTGAGCCAGACGAACCTGGCCAACCTGCTCTCGGAGACCGCGGCGCCGATCATCATCCTCTCTATCGGCGAGGTGTTCCTGCTGATCTGCGGGGAGATCGACCTCTCGGTCGGCTTCGTCTACATGCTCTCCCCGTTCCTCATGCACTACCTGATCGACTTCTACGGTGTGCCCGGTCATCCCGGCGATCATCTGCTCGCTGCTCATGGGCCTGGTCGTGGGCTGGGTGAACGGCTTCCTCACCGTCACCATGGGCCTGCCTTCCTTCATCACCACGCTCGGGACCGGCTTCATCCTGTGGGGCATCACCCTGACCACGTCACACGCCTACCCGGCGGACATCCCTGCGGACTCGGTGGGCATCGGGCGCTGGATCGGCGCGGCGCCCTGGTCCCAGTTCATCTGGGCGGTCGCGATCACCGCGGTCTTCTACGTGGTGCTGAACCAGACCAAGTGGGGCCTGTACACGATCGCCACCGGCGGCAACCTGCTGGGGGCCCGGGAGTCCGGGATCAAGGTCGGCCGGATCAAGTACGGCAACTTCATGATCATCGGCGTGCTGGGGGCCCTGGTCGGCCTGCAGAACGCGTTCTACACCCAGACCATCGACCCGAGCGCCGGCGGCTACCAGCCGATGTTCTACGCGGTGACCGCGGCGGTCATCGGCGGCACGGCGATGCTCGGCGGCCAGGGCACCATCATCGGTGCGTTCCTCGGCTCCATCGTCCTGGCTACCCTGCTCAACGGGATCAACGTGGCCGGGATCAGCGCCAACCCGCTGAACATCGTGTTCGGCGCGGCCATTCTGCTTTCCATGATCGCGAATGTCCGGCTGGCCCGGCTGCGAGCCGCAGGGAGGAACTGATGACGACGGAACCAGTCCCGGACGCGCACGCGACGGCGACGGCTGACCCCAGTGGTGATGTGCTGCGGGTCGAGCACATCAGCAAGCGGTTCGGCGTGGTCCGCGCGCTGAACGACGTGAACCTGCACCTGGTCCAGGGGGAGGTGCTCGGGCTGCTCGGTGACAACGGCGCGGGCAAGTCCACCCTCATCAAGATCATGTGCGGTTTCCAGCCCCCGACCTCGGGCCGCATCATCCTGGAGGGCCAGGAGATCACGCTGAAGTCGGTGGATCAGGCCCGCTCGCTGGGCATCGACACCGTGTACCAGGATCTGGCGCTGATCAACGAGCTCACCGTCTACCACAACATGTTCCTGAACCGGGAACGGACCCGCTGGTCGCTGCTGTCCAACCGGAGCATGCGGAAGACCGCCCAGGAGCAGCTGGACCGGATCGGGGTGAACATCCCCTCGGTCGACTCGGAGGTGGCCAAGCTGTCCGGTGGCCAGCGGCAGGCCATCGCGGTGGCCCGGGCGGTGACCTCGAACGCCAAGGTGCTGCTGCTCGACGAGCCGCTGGCGGCGATGGGCGCGAAGGAAGGGGCGATGATCCTGGAACTGGTCAAGGACCTGAAGAGCCAGGGCCAGGTCTCGATCATCATGATCATGCACAACTACGGGCAGGCCCTGGAAGTGTGCGACCGGATCAACCTGCTCCAGCACGGCGAGATCACCTTCGACAAGCTGGCCAAGGACACCTCGGTCCAGGAACTGAACGACATCGTCATCGAGGAGTACCGGCGGGCCCTGGAAGAGCAGAAGCGGCAGAAGACCGCCTGACCCTGGTGGCCCCCTCCGCGGCGGCCTGTCCCGGCCGGGCCGGGGCAGGCCCCGGCCCGGCCTGCGGCACGGAACGGCGAGCCAGGCCGGGCCGGCCGGGGCGGCTAAACGGGGCCGCCGCATCGGGCAGGATGACTGTCATGCCAACGCGCCGCCGGATGAACCCGACCCGCCGGGCGACAGGGCCGCGGCCCGTACGCCGGGCCGTGCTGATGATCGCGGCGCTGGCAGGCGCCGTCCTGGTCACCGTGGCGGGCTGCACGTCGGGTGGGGACCCTGCGGCTTCATCCCCCGCGGCACCGGCCGGCTCCTCCGGGAGCGTGGGGTCGGCGCTGCACTGGCATTCCTGCTCCGCGGGGGGCGCGAGCCTGCAGTGCGCCAGCCTCAGGGTGCCCCTCGACTACGCCCGGCCCGGCGGCCGCAGCATCACGATCGCGCTGTCCCGGGTGGCGGCGACCGCCCCGGCCAGCCAGCAGCAGGGTGACCTGCTCGTCAACCCGGGCGGCCCGGGGGGCAGCGGGCTCGGCCTCGCGGCGTCGGTCGCGGACAGCCTCAGCCCGCAGGTCGCCGCCGACTACAACATCATCGGCTTCGACCCGCGCGGGGTGGGTTCCAGCGTTCCCGCCCTGTCGTGCGATCCCTCCTTCTTCTCGGGGCTGCGCCCGGACTACATCCCGTCCGGTCCCGCGGCGGAGCAGGCCCTCATCGGCCGGGCCAGGAGTTACGCTGCGGACTGCCAGAAGCGTTACGGCTGGCTGCTGCCGTACCTGACATCCGAAGACACCGCGCGGGACATGGACTCCATCCGGGCAGCGCTCGGCGTCCCGAAGATCAGTTACTTCGGCTACTCCTACGGGACGTACCTGGGCCAGGTGTACGCCACGCTGTTCCCGCACCACCTGCGCCGCATGGTCCTGGACAGCACCGTGGACCCCACCGGGGCGTGGTACGCCGACAACATCGCCCAGGACTACGCGTTCCAGGGCCGGATGGAGGCGTTCTTCGCCTGGGTGGCCGCCAACCACGCCGCCTACGGGCTGGGCACGACCCGGAACGCAGTGGATCAGGCATGGTACCGGGCCCGGGCACGCCTGCAGGCCCACCCCGTGAACGGCCGGATCGGTGCCGACGATTTCGACGACACGTTCCTGCTGGGCGGGTACAACAACGTGCTGTGGCCGGGACTGGCCGCGGCGCTGGCCGCCTACCTGCACAACGGCGCCACCAGCGAGCTGGTCAGCCTGTACCAGCAGGAGGGCGCCCAGGGCGAGAACGAGTTCGCGGTCTACAACGCGGTGGAGTGCAGTGACGTCAACTGGCCCCGGAACTGGGCCAGGTGGAACTCCGATACCCGCCGGGTGTACCGGACCGCGCCGTTCCAGGCCTGGGACAATGCGTGGTTCAACGCTGCCTGCGCGTACTGGCCAGTGCGCGGGCCCGCGCACCCGCTGCAGATCAAGGGGGCCGGGCTGCCGGGGATCCTGATGCTGCAGGGCACCCTGGACGCGGCGACCCCGTACGCGGGCGCGCAGGCCGCGCACCGGCTGCTGCCCAGCGCCAGGATGGTCGTCGTCGTGGGGGGCGGCAACCACGGCCAGTCCCTCGCCCAGCCACCCAACAACTGCGTCAATGGCTACCTGAACCGTTACCTGGCCACTGGCGCGCTGCCCGGCCGCCCGGGCCTGGTCAACGCCACCTGCCCGGCCCTGCCTCCGCCCCCTCCGGCTGGCTGACTGGCCTTGGCGGGCTTTCCTGATGACGGACCGATACTCTGGGAGGGTGCTGCGCACCAAGGCGTCGCGGTCGTCATCGCTGCGCCTGCTGAACGACCGCGATCGCGACGACGTGCTCGAGTTGTGCGACCGCGACCCGGTGGTGAACGTCTTCGTCAGCTCCCGGGTCCATGAGGCAGGTCTCGATCCGGTCCGGCTCGGCGGGCAGATGTGGGGTTTCGCGCCGGGCGGCAAGCTGACCTCGGCGTGCTATGCCGGGGCCAACCTGGTCCCGGTCGGGGCGACTCCCGCCGCAGCGACCGCGTTCGCCGGCCGGGCCCGGCTTCAGGGCAGGCGCTGCTCGTCCATCGTGGGCCCGGCGGAAGCGGTCGGGCAGATGTGGGAACTGCTGCGCCCTTACTGGGGCCAGCCCCGGGAGATCCGGGAAGCACAGCCGGTCATGGCGATCTCCGGGCCGCCGACGGCGGACCCGGACCCGGACCTGCGCCGTGTCCGGCCCAACGAGCTCGACGTGCTGCTGCCTGCCTCGGTGGCCATGTTCACCGAGGAAGTGGGCGTGTCGCCGCTCGGACCCGACGGCGGGGCCGCCTACCGGGCCCGGGTCGCGGAGCTGATCGCCCTCGGGCGCGCGTTCGCCCGGATCGAGGACGGCCGGGTGATGTTCAAGGCCGAGGTCGGGGCCGTCACCCCGCACGCATGCCAGGTGCAGGGAGTATGGGTGCGGCCAGAGCTGCGGGGCCAGGGGCTCGCCGTGTCCGGGATGGCCGCCGTGGTGCAGGAGGCGCTGCGGACCATCGCGCCCGTCGTGTCTCTCTACGTCAATGACTTCAACGCACCGGCGCGGGCCGTCTACCGCAAAGTCGGCTTCGCCGAGCAGGCCACCCTCACCTCGATCCTTTTCTGACCGCTGCGGGACGAGCGGTGAATGGCGGGGTTTGGGTGCAGCTTCCTGAGCCAGAGGAGCGTGCCGAAACGCTGATATGCCGAGGAGGGGAGGCGCGCCGCAGGCGCGTTCTCGCCGAGGAGGCGAATGGCGGGGGGTCCATGGGGGTCGCCCCCCGGACCAACAGGACCCGGGAAGGGGACGGGCATACCGCAACGGCGGCCCGTCCCCCCGGCCCCCTGTCGCCGTCTCGCCCGTAGCCCGAACATCCCCTCCCGGCGAGATCTGGGACGTAGGCTAGTCCGCGTACTTCGCACTAAGTTCGCAGCACAGATAGAGCCGTGACGTGACTGAGCCGCAGCAAGCGGCGGGCCGTGAGGCCGCCGGGCGTTACCTGCGCGAATTACTCCTGCGCCCGGGCCGCTACCGCCAGCTCTGGGAGTTTCATGCCCAGCGGTCACGGCCCGGGGCGGTCAATCATCTCGCCGTGGCGGACGTGCTCGCCCAGTACCTGTGGGAGTCCCCCCGCGCCGGCGGCCAGTCCGATGTACTGCCCCATCAGCTCAAGGACACCGTGGGCCGGGCATTGTCCGGCCGGCTGCTGAGCCGGTCCACGCTGGGCCTGTTCGTGGCCGCGTTCGGTCTTTCCAGCCAGGAGGAGGAGCGGCTCTGGCGGCTGTGGCGGGGAACCGGCCGGATCACTGTCCTCGCCGGGCCGCGGGCGATGCGCTCCGGCGCGGCCGCCGAGGTCGCCGGGGTGCTGGGGCCGCGCCGGCACCAGACCGTCTCCCTTCATGATCATGTCTACGCCGACGCTGACCGCAGGCTGGCCCGGACCAGGACGCTCCAGGTCGTCGAGGCCCTGGCCGACGACCTCGACCGGATCCCGTACCTGTATGACACGAACGCGGTCACGCTGGAACTCGGGCAGGGATGCGCGGGGGCGCCCGGGCCCGTCCGGAGGATCGGCGAGGTGTACGGCACCGACATCCTTCTCGCCCGCTCACTCGGCCTGGGCGAGACCATCACCCTGGAGTACTGGACCTCCTACCACTACGACGGGAACCCGGCCGATCCCGCGGAGCGGGAGTACCGGCGGGCGGTGATGAACACCCTCGAGAACTTCGACATGCGCATCGAGTTCCACCCTGACCAGCTGCCGGGCGCCGTGTGGTGGGCGGTATGGGACGGGGTGGAAGGCCGGGTGCTGGAGCAGGAGCAGGTCAGCCCGGACAGCCAGCACTCCGTGCACCGTTACCTGCGCTCCCTGGAGCGTTCGGTGGTGGGCTTCCACTGGAGCTGGGAGCCGGCCGGCGTCATGGCCTAGCATCGGCAGCGTGTCTGATGCGCAGAAGGCAGTGATCGCCGGCGGCGAGGCCGCCCGGGACAGTGCCGCAAGCCTCGCCCACGCCCCCGACGATGTCATCAACCGGGTGCTGCGGGAGATGGCCGCCCGGCTCACCGAGCGGGCCCCGGACATCCTCGCGGCCAACGCCGAGGATATGGCCGGCGGAGAGGCTGCCGGCCTGGGCCAGGGCCTGCTGGACCGCCTGCGCCTCGATCCGGGCCGGATGCAGGAGATGGCCCGCCAGATCGGGCTGCTGGCCGGTGCGCCGTTCCCGCCCGGGCTCACCCCGCTCGGCGAGCTGCCTGGCGGCCCGTCCGGCGGCAGGCTGCGGCTGGCCGAGAGGCGGGTTCCGGTCGGGGTGATCGGCGCGAATTTCGAGGCCCGGCCCAACGTGACCATCGATATCGCCTCGCAGCTGCTCAAGTCCCGCAATGCCGGCGTGCTGCGCACGGGCGGTGCCGCGCTGCGGTCCGCAGCGGCCCTCGCGGACCATGTGATCGCCCCGTCCGCGGAGGCCGCCGGGCTGGACCCGCGGGTGGTGCAGCTCGTTCGTTCTGCGGACCGGGAAGCCGCGGTCGAGCTGGTCCGCCAGCCGGGGCTGATCCCGCTGGTCATCCTGCGCGGCAGCGGGGAGACCACGCGCAGCCTGGCCGCTGAGGCGGCGCGGTCGGGGGTGCGCACGCTGGCACACGCCGACGGGGGTGGAGTGCTGTACCTGGACCGCGCGGCCGATCCGGCGCTGGCCACCGAGATCGTCACCGCGAGCCTCGACCGGCTCGGCGTGTGCAACCGGCTGAACCTTCTGCTGATCGCCACGCAGGCATGGGACACGTTGCTCGATACGGTGCTCGGCCCGGTCCGCGCGCTGGGCATCACGCCGTCGCTGCCACCGCACGCCCACCCGCTGGGCCATGAGTGGGCCCTGGACAGCGGCCACGAGGCCACCCTGACCATCGCGCCCGCGGACGGCCCCGCGGCAGCTGCCACGCTGGCCAACGACTGCACGTCCGGCCTCGCAGCCGGCATCGTCACCGCCGACCCCGCCGCGGCCCGTGAGTTCCTGGACACCTACCGCGGGACCGGCGCATTCTGGAACGCCACCACGCGGCTGCTCGACGGGTTCAAGCTGCGCGGTGTGCCGGAGACCGGCATCAACGTGGACCACGTGCCGGGGCCACGCGGCCCGGTCACCTTCCAGGATCTGTGCCTCCGGCAGTACGTGGTCGTCCCGGCCTAGCCCCGCGGCGGCCCGCACGCCTGCCCCGCGAGCCTGACCCTGGGGCCGCGCCGATCCCCCGACCTGCGGCAGGTCAGGGCCTGTAGCCTCCCGGCCCGGCGGCGGTTATCCTGACCGGGCATCGGCCACAGGTCAGCAGGCAGGCCAGCGCCCGCGGGCCCGGTGGTGCGCTTGGGACACGGCCTGAACCCGGCGCCGGAGCCGGATCTGCCGTGCGTCATGACGGAGACGCTGGTGAGCTGGAGCAGCCGGTCGGCGGGGTCCCGCGGCCGGCCCGCCCTGCTCGAAGCCAGCGGGCTCACCAGGAGCTCCGGCCCGCTCACCATGCTCCGCCAGGTCAGCCTCCAGGTCTTCCGCGGCGAGATCGTCGCGATCCCTGGGGCCGGTGGCCCGGAGCCGGCCTGGGCCGATCATGACCGGCTGGAGCAGGTATTCGCCAACCTGGAGAACGCGGCCAGCCACGGCGCGTCATCGCGGGGCACGGACGTCACCGAGATGGCGGGGACCGGGCTGGGACTGCCCATCGCACGGGGGATCGTCGAAGCGCGCGGCGGCACGCTTGTGCTGGCTGCTGCGGACCCCGGGGCGTCCTTCGTGGTCACGCTCCCGGCAGAACCGCCGCCAGGAGACACCCGCGAGCCTGCCGGGGCATCCTGCAGCGCGGTGGAGGAACCGGAGGAACAAGGTGGTGGCTGACAGGACCGTCGTCCTCATCGTGGAGGACGACCAGAACATCGTCGACCTGGTCCGGGCCAATCTTTGCGCCCGTGGCCACGACGTGATCGTGTCCAAGGACGGCTCCGGGGTCAGCGAGGTCCTCCAGGCGCGCGGCCTCGACGTGGTGCTGCTGGACCTGATGCTGCCGGGGCGGGACGGGTTCGAGCTGTGCCGGGAGATCAGGGAACAGTCCGGGGTCGGCATCATCGTGCTGTCCGCCCGCCGCGCCGAGACCGACAAGGTCCGGGCGCTCAACCTCGGCGCCGACGACTACATGACCAAGCCGTTCGGGATCGAGGAACTCCTGGCCCGGATCAACGCGACGCTGCGGCGCAGCAAGTCGCCGGCCGATGGCCGGCCAGAGCCGAGCATCGTGCGCATCGGGGACGTCGAAATCGACCTGGAGCGCCGGCGGGTCACCAAGGCCGGCGGCCTGGTGCACCTGACCCCGACCGAGTTCGCGCTGCTGCGGCAGTTCGCGGTCAGCCCGGGAGAGCTGCTGACTCACGCGACGCTGCTGCGCCGGGTCTGGGGCCCCGGTTACGAGACGCAGACCGAGTACACCCGGGTGTACGTCGGGCGGCTGCGCGCCAAGCTCGAGCGGGCCGGGGATGAGCCGCTGTTCATCACCGAGCCACGTTCTGGCTACCGGTTCGCCACGGCATGAGGCCGGCCCGTGCCGCGTCCCCGGCGCCCCGGTCAGTGGCCGCCCAGGGCGGGCTGGCCCCCCGGTCTCGGCCGGGGCCCATCACGACGGGGTTCCCGGTGATGCGCAGGCGCAAGGCGCTCAGCCAGCTCGGCACCGCGAAGATCGGGGTGCGCAGGACCTGATCTTCGCCTGGTGCACCTGGCCGCGGTGAGCGCGGCCGTGCTGGCCCGCCGGGTTCAGGCCAGCCGCCCCGCCTGACCCAGGGCACGGCGCCCGGCTTCCCCTAAGCTGCGGGGCGATGACCGTCTCTGTCCAGCCACCCTGGCCGGGCCCCGCCAGCCAGGCCACGCCCCGCCGGGCGCACCGCCGCCCCGTCCTGATCGCCCTGATGACCTCGATGGCGCTGGCGGCCATGGATACCACCATCGTGTCCACCGCGATCCCGCAGGTGGTCCGCGACCTCGGCGGGTTCTCCCTGTTCAGCTGGGTGTTCTCCAGCTACCTGCTGACCCAGACCGTGACCATTCCCGTGCAGGGCCGCCTCGCCGACCAGTGGGGTCGCAAGCCGGTGCTCATCGCGGGCATCCTCGTCTTCCTGGCCGGCTCGGCGCTGTGCGCCTCCTCCACCACGATGGTCAGCCTGATCTTGTTCCGCGGGCTCCAGGGGATCGGCGCGGGCGGGGTGCAGGCCACCGTGAACACGCTGGCCGGTGACCTGTACGAGCTGTCCGAGCGCGGCCGGGTCCAGGGCTGGCTTTCCAGCGTGTGGGGGATCTCCGCGGTGATCGGCCCGGCGCTGGGGGGCAGCCTGGCGCAGTACGCGTCCTGGCGGTGGATCTTCCTCATCAACCTGCCGGTCGGGGCGGCCTCCATCGGACTGCTGGTGCGCTACCTGCACGAGAACGTGACCCGGACCCGGCACCGGATCGACGTGGCCGGCGGCGTCGCCATGTTCGCCGCCGCGGGTGCGCTCATCTTCGGCCTCCTGCAGGGCGGCGTGGCCTGGGCCTGGTGGTCGCCCCCGAGCGTCGCGGTGTTCGCCGTGGCGCTGGCCGCGGCGGCAGCCGCGGCGGTGGCCGAGCGCCGCGCCGCGGAGCCCATCCTGCCGCCGTGGTTCTGGCGGAGCCGTGTGCTCACCGGCTCGGCCGTGGCCGCTTTCGGCCTCGGCCTCCTGGTCATCGGCCCGACCACGTTCCTGCCCACCTACGGCCAGTCGGTGCTCGGCCTGGGCGCCGTGGCCGCGGGCGGCGTGCTCGCCGCGATGAGCATCGGCTGGCCGCTGGCCTCCTCCCAGTCGGCCCGGCTGTTCCTGCGGGTCGGGTTCCGTGACACCCAGCTGGTCGGCGCGGCTATCTGCCTCGTCGCGGTGGGGGCCTTCCTGCTCGCCCCCGATCCCGCCCCGGTGTGGCAGCCTGTCATCGAGACGTTCGTGCTCGGCGCCGGCCTCGGCTTGCTCTCCGTGGCCACGATCGTAGGCCCGCAGTCCACGGTCGGCTGGGGCCAGCGCGGCGTGGTGACCGGCACCGTGATGTTCTGCCGCTACCTCGGCCAGAGCCTGGGCGCGGCGATCTTCGGGGCGATCTTCAACGCGGCGCTGACCGGGAAACTGCACGCTGCACCGGCAGGGCTGCGCCCCCGCCTGCCGCACCAGGTCAGCGGAATCGCCGCCGCGCTGGCCCGGCCCCAGGCGGTGGGCCAGCACGCACCGGGCCAGGAAGCCGGCGACTACCTGCGGGCCGCGATCGCCACGGCCACCAGTCACGTCTATGCCGCGCTCACGGTCGTGGCCGCGCTGACCTTCGCCGCCGCGCTGCTGATCATGCCGAGGCGGTTCAGCACCGAGGCCGGCGAGAGCGCCTCCACGGGGCCGGCGGGGAAAATGCCCGCGGGGAAAATGGAGTGACCGGCCGGCCGCGGCGTTGCTAGGATTCAGGGCTCTTCCTCCCACCCCCACGCCACCGAGGTGATGCCCCATGCCCGCGGCTAGCGGGACGCAGCACGACCCGCCGCCCGATTCCCCGGCCCGTGATCGCGAGCCCCCCGCCCCCGCCCCCGGTAACACCAGCGCAGCCTCCGTCCCCGGCCCTGATCCGGTCCTCGTTGCGGAACGTGAATACCTGAGCCAGTCGCGGCGCTTCCTGCGGCTGATGCGGGAGGATGTGCTGTCGCTGCGGGCCCTGGGCGGTGACCCAGTCTCCGAGGAATACCTGAAAGCCGACCTGTACCGGCGCGCGGAAGCGCTGAGCGACCTGCCGGACACGCCCCTGTTTTTCGGCCGGCTGGACTACGCGCCGGGCCCCGGCCCCGGTGGCGGCGAGTTCGCGGGGGAGCGGTTCCACGTCGGCCGCCGGCACGTGCACGACCAGGAGGGTCATCCGGTCGTGGTCAACTGGCGGGCCCCCGTGTCACGCCCGTTCTACCGCGCCAGCCCGGCCGATCCGATGGGGCTGGACCTGCGCCGCCGGTTCGGCTTTTCCGGCGGTGAGCTCACCGCCCACGAGGACGAGGTCTTCACGGGCCCCGGCGTGCAGCCTGGGCCGGCCGCAGGGGTGAGCCGCATCCTCATTGAGGAGATCGAGCGTCCCCGCTCCGGGCCGATGCGCGACATCGTGGCCACTATCGCCCCGGACCAGGACGACATCGTCCGGTCCGGGCCGGATCACACGCTGTGCGTGCAGGGCGCACCGGGAACCGGCAAGACCGCGGTCGGGCTGCACCGGATCGCATACCTGCTGTACGCCTTCCCGGGCCGGATGATCCGGGGCGGGGTCCTGGTGATCGGGCCGAACCGGGCCTTCCTGTCCTACATCCGCAACGTGCTGCCCGCCCTCGGCGAGGTGGACGTCACCCAGACGACCCTGGCTGACCTGCTGGCCCGGGTCCCGGTCCGGGCCCGCGACACTACCCGGGCCGCGCAGGTCAAGGGTGATCCGCGGATGGCCGCGGTGCTGCACCGGGCGCTCTGGGCCGGGCTGCGCGAGCCCGCCGAGCCGGTCGTGGTCGTCCGCGGCTCCCGGCGCTGGCGGATCGGCCCCGGTGAGCTGGGCGAGCTCGTCGCGGAGCTGCGTGAGCGCGGGGTCCGCTACGCCGCCGGCCGGGAGATGCTCGGCCACCGGATCGCCCACGTCATCCTGACCCGGATGGAGGCCGCCGGGGAGACGTGCGACGACCGGACCCATGAGGCGGTGCGGCGGACCCGCCCGGTACGCGCCGCGGTGGACGCCATCTGGCCCAAGGCTGACCCGGTCCGGCTGGTCCTGCGCCTGCTGTCTGACCAGGCGCTGCTGGCCCGCGCCGCGGACGGGCTGCTGGACGGCGCCGAGCAGCAGGCGATCTGCTGGAACCCGGCGCCGCGGGGACCGGCCTCGGCCCGCTGGAGCCCGGCGGACACGGTGCTTATCGACGAGGCCAGTGACCTGATCGAGCGGACCCCCAGCCTGGCTCACGTGGTGCTGGACGAGGCCCAGGATCTGTCGCCGATGGAATGCCGCGCGATCGGCCGGCGCTGCACGACCGGGTCGGCCACCGTGCTCGGTGACCTGGCCCAGAGCACCGCACCCGCCGCGGCCGGCAGCTGGCCCGGGATGCTGGGCCACCTGGGCAAGCCCGGCGCCGAGGTGCGCGTCCTGGAGATGGGGTACCGGGTGCCGCGCCAGATCCTCGACTACGCGAATCAGCTGCTCGGCGAGCTTGCTCCCGGCCTGGCCCCGGCCCGGTCCCTGCGCCAGGACCCGGGCGCGCTCACCGTCCGGCATGCGCCGGCCGGGGCGCTGCCCGCGGCCCTGGCCTCCGCCTGCGCCGCCGCCCAGGGTGATCCCGGGTCCACCGCCGTGATCTCGGCCGACGACCAGGTGCCGTCGCTGACCCGCACGCTCGGCGCGGCCGGGGTACCGCACAGCGTGCTGGACGGATCCGCGGACGGGCTGGCCGGCGGCGGCCTGGTGGTAGTGCCGGTCACCCTGGCCAAGGGCCTCGAGTTCGACCACGTGATCGTGGTGGAGCCAGGCCGGATCGCCACAGCGGAGGCCCGCGGCCTGCACCGGCTCTACGTCGCGCTGACCCGGGCCGTGTCCCGCCTCACCGTTCTGCACACCGAGCCGCTGCCCGCGCTGCTCTGCTAATCCGGGGGGCTCTGCTAGCCCCGGGGCCGAGCCCCCGGAGCCCCCGCTTGCCCGCTCCCGTATGCACGTCGTGTGCGGCTCGTGCCGGGTTGGTCGCCGGCTCGGAGGGAACCCGCCTTCGGCGGGCCCCGCCTCGCCGGCGAGCTACCGCGTGGGCCCGCCTGGCCGGCGGGCTGCGGCGGTGGCCCGCCTGGCCGGCGGTTTCGGCGGTGGCCCGCCCCGCTGCGGCGGTGGCCCGGCTACTGGTCCTTGATCACCGAGGTCATCAGGCGGGCTGAGTCCGCGAACGACAGCGCAGTGGCGCGCAGGTGGTCGAAGAACATGTTGTAGCGGTCCACTTCCTCGACGTTCTCCACATACAGCGAGCTGGTCAGGTCCTCGAGGTAGACGACATCCGGGTCGGCCCGCTCCGGGAAGGCCAGGATCACGAACGGCCGCCCCATGGCCGGGTGGGCCCCGGCCCCGAACGGCAGCACCTGGATCGCGACGTTCGGCAGGGCGCTCATCTCCAGCAGGTGCTCCAGCTGCAGGCGCATCAGCTCCGACCCTCCGACGCGGCGGTGCAGCGCGGCTTCATCGAGTACGGCCCACAGCTCAGGCGGCTCCTCACTGCGCAGGGTGGGCTGCCGGGACATCCGGACGGCAACGTTGCGCTCCACCGCCTCCTGGGCACCGTCCACCGCGCCCGCCGCGATCACCGCGCGGGCGTAGTCCTCGGTCTGGAGCAGCCCCGGGATCAGCGTGACCTCGTAGATCCGGATCTGTGAGGCGGCGCTCTCCAGCCCGATGTAGGTGGCAAACCGCGGCGCGATCGCGTCGCTGTAAGCGTGCCACCAGCCCTTCTGCCGCGACTCCCGGGCGAGTTGGACCAGGTTGTCCTGCTGTGGCCCGGGCACGCCGTAAAGCTGGAGCATGTCGCGGACGTCCCGGGGTGAGACCGATACCCGGCCGGTCTCGATGCGGCTGATTTTGGACGTCGAGCACTCCAGGTGCTCGGCGACTTCCTCACAGGTCAGGCCGGCCGCATCGCGGAACCGGCGCAACTCCAGCGCGAGCCGGCGACGCCGGACCGTGGGACTCTGCTGCGTGGCCGTGGGGATCTCCTCCTGTCCGGTATGGGCCTTGCCTTCAGTGTGGCATCTGGTGCAGGGACCCCGCGGCGCTTAGCGTGAGCGCGACCACCTTCCCGCCGGATAAGTCCCCACCTGGGCATAAGCCGTCCTGGGCGGATGTCATAGTTGGGCGGTTTACGGGGGGTTCGTGGCCCTCCGGGCCGTCGGGCCACGGATCGTCCGCCTGCTAACCCGGCTCCCGCGCGCCCGGTCATGCGAACTCCTGAATGCATATTGCAAAGAGCAAACGCAGGCGCCATCCTGATGTTGGCAACTCTTCGCCGTCGTCTGATTACTAGAGGTGATTTCGATGGTCATGGGAGCTCCTGGGGTGAGTTCCCTGTCGTCGCCGGGCCAGGCCTACCTGGACCAGCTGGACAGGTTGGCCCCCGTGCTGGCCAGGCACGGGATGAGCACGAACCTGATGGCGCCGGCGGGCCGGGTGCCGAGCCTGCGCGTGGTCAATCCCGCCGCGCCGGCTCTGGCCGAGGACGTGTACGCGGGCTGCTGTGAGGATGGCAGCTGGTGGTTCTGGTGGTCCTGGGCCGAGCGCATCGCGGCCGCCACCGAGCTGGAGTGCGCGGCCGAGCGGGTCGCCCATGTCCTGGCCGCCCCGCACGACAGCTGACTACCCGCCGGCGGCTGAGCCCCGGCTCCGGGCCTGACGGCGCGGGAAGCGGCGGCAATGACGTCGCTGGCTGGCCCGTGCGGGATTTGCTGGCTGGCGCCGCCGGGACTACGGCGAGGCCGATGCTCGGCGCCTGGCCGGGCCGGAGGCGGAGGACAGGCCGGGGAAGGCCATCGTCCGGCCCAGCCAGGTCGTCGCGCGCAGCGCGCAGGCCCGGGCCTGCGCGGCGCCCCAGGCCCGCAGCCGAGGGTCGTCCAGCGCGACGATGCCCAGGTAGGCCCCGGCGACCCGGTTCTCCAGGTAGCCCGCGAGCGAGATCGCGGCGCGGGTGCCGTGCACCGGGAAAGGCAGCTGGTAGGCGGGCTGAGCGGCGGCAGGCCTGGCGCCCAGCGAGGTCAGCATGGCTTCCAGCTTGTCCCGGGCGATCTCGTGCTGGGTCCAGTCCCGCAGGGCCAGGTCCCGTGCCGCCGCGTCCAGCTGCGCGCCGGCCACCCCGTAGCCGTAGATGGCCGCGTTCACCGCGGCCAGCGCGGACTGCAGTGCGGCGGCGGCAGGTCCCGTGGGGGAAGCATCCGCGATAGCCGGGCCGGTGGTGGCCGGGCCGGTGGTGGCAGGGCCGGTGGTGGCCCCGGGCCGGTGGTGGCCGGGCCGGTGGTGGCCGGGCCGGTGGTGGCGGGGCCGGTGGTGGCGGGGCCGGTGGTGGCGGGGCCGCTGGTGCTGGTCATCCGGCCGTCCGGTGCGTCCGCAGCAGCAGGGCGTGGCTGGCCTCGGAGGCCGCGATGCTCGCCAGCAGCTGGGCCAGGGCTGGGGGGACCAGGGCCAGCCGGCCGGCCTGGGAGCTGGCCGCCGCGTTCTCGTCCGCCTCCAGGGCGGCCAGCGTGGCCGCGGGCGCCGATCCGGTGCGCGGCGGGACGGGGGCCGACGGCGAGGCCCGCGGGGTGGCCCCGGGGCTGGGCGGCTCGATGAGCATCGACGTCAGCCGGGCCAGGTGCTCGCGGTGCTGCGCGAGCATCGGGCCGAGCGTGCCGGCCAGTCCCGGCGACCCGGCCATAGCCGCCCGGTACCGGCCGATCAGCGCCTGCTCCGTGCGGATCGCGGCCTTCAGCACGGCCACGTCGGGCCGGGGCGTCGGCGGGGCACCGAGCGCTCCCACGCCCTTGCAGCCTGCCGCCACCAGCGGCACCGCCGTCGCGGCCGCGGCGATCACGCTGCGCCGTCTCAGGTCTGCCCGCACCGCTCCTCCAGTCCCTGTCCCGGGGGTGCTCCCGCTGAGCGTAGGGGCAGCCGGGTAGTGCCCGGGGGCCGCCACCCCGGATGGGCGCCCGGCGCTTCCCGGATGGCCGCCGGACGGTCCGGGGTGGGAAATCTCAACTGCCGGGCACGCCGGAGCGCGGACGCGGCCGAGTCCCCCGTGCGGACGGTTAGGCTAGATCGCGCCGACAACAGCACAGGTCGCGGACGAGGAGGTCGTGATGAGCGGTGAATCCCGTCACGTTCCGTCACGCCCGCGTTCCGCCAGCCGGCCAGACAATGCCGCCGACACCGCGCGACTGACCCGCGTGCTCGGGCCGGTCGTCGGGTCCGCGGGCCTGGACCTGGAGTCGGTGAAGGTCGTGGCCGCCGGGCGGCGCCGCCTGCTCCGGATCGTGGTGGACGCTGACCGTCGCCCCAGCCTGGATGACATCGCGGAGCTCAGCCGCTCGCTGTCCAAGGAGCTGGACGACTCGGGAGTCATGGGCGAGGCCGCGTACACCCTGGAGGTCAGCTCGCCCGGGGTGGACCGCCCGCTCACTGAGATACGGCACTGGCGCCGCGCCCGGGGACGGCTGGTGCGCGTCCCGCTGGCCCCCGGGGCGCCGGGGTACCCGGGCACGATCGAGGGCAGGGTGATCACCGCGGGGCCGGGCGGGGTGATCCTGGATGCCGCCGGCCGCCAGCGCGAGTTCGGCTACCAGGATCTGGGACCCGGCCAGGTGCAGGTCGAGTTCGGCGGCGGGGGCGCCGCGCACGACGACGACCCGGGGGACGAGGGGGAGCCTGATGGACATTGACTTGAGCGTCCTGCGCAGCCTGGAAAGTGAGAAGGACATCTCGATGGACCTGGCCATCAAGGCCATCGAGGATGCGCTGCTGGTCGCGTACCACCGCACCGAGGGCGCCGCGCCCGCAGCCCGCGTGGCGGTCGACCGCGGCAGCGGGCACGTCACCGTCTGGGCCGCCGAGCCCGCCGAGGACGGCGGGGTGGCCCGCGAGTACGACGACACCCCGGACGGCTTCGGCCGCATCGCCGCGACCACCGCGCGCCAGGTGATCCTGCAGCGGCTGCGGGACGCCGAGGACGAGCTGACGTTCGGCGAGTACGCCGGCCGCGAGGGCGACATCGTGGCGGGCGTCATCCAGCAGGGCAAGGACCCTCGGGCCGTGCTCGTCAACCTGGGCAAGATCGAGGCGATCCTGCCCCCCACGGAGCAGGTCCCGGGGGAGCGCTACGCTCACGGCGAACGGCTCCGCTGTTACGTGCTGCACGTGCGCAAGGGCTACCGCGGGCCGTCGATCACCCTGTCGCGCACCCACCCGAACCTGGTGAAGAAGCTGTTCGCGCTGGAGGTCCCGGAGATCGCCTCCGGAGCGGTGGACATCGTGGCCATCGCCCGTGAGGCCGGCCACCGGACGAAGATCGCGGTGACCTCGCACCAGCCGGGGGTGAACGCCAAGGGGGCCTGCATCGGGCCGATGGGCAGCCGGGTGCGCAACGTCATGACCGAGCTGCACGGGGAGAAGATCGACATCGTCAACTTCTCCGATGACCCGCCCCAGTTCGTGGCGAACGCGCTGTCACCCGCCCGCGTGCTGCGGGTCAACGTGGTGGACGCGCAGGCCAGGGTGGCCCAGGTGATCGTGCCGGACTACCAGCTGTCGCTGGCGATCGGCAAAGAGGGCCAGAACGCTCGCCTGGCGGCCCGTCTTACCGGGTGGAAAATCGACATCCAGCCGGACAGCCCGCGTGAGCCGGCGAGTGCTGGCCGGCGCGGCTTCGGCGGCGGCCCCCGCTGCGGACCCGGCCGCCGCGCCGCCGCGGACCCGGCCGCCGCGGAACCGGCCGCTGCGGAACCGGCGGCCGCGGAACCGGCGGCCGCGGAACCGGCCGCCGCGGAGCCGGCTGTGGCCGCGCCGGGATCGGCGGACGCCGCCGGCGGCCAGCCGGGTACCCGCGAGCCGGACAGCGGATCCGGAGGGGAAACCAGCCCGGGCCCGGGTACGCCGGGGCCCGTGCGCGGTGGCGCCGACGCGCCGGCGAGGTAAGCTTGCAACGACAATGGCCAGACGGTCCCCTCGGCCGGTGCGTTCCGCACCCGCGATTCGCACCTGCGTAGGCTGCAGGGTCCGTGAGGCCAAGTCTGACCTGCTGCGCCTGGTGGCGGTCGGGGGTGACATCGTCCCTGATCCGCAGGCGCGGCTGCCCGGCCGGGGCGCGTATCTGCATCCCAGCCAGGAATGCTTCGAGTTGGCCCAGCGCCGCAGGGCACTACCGCGGGCGCTGCGCCAGCCGGCGCCACTCAGGTGCCGGCCCACTCGAGGACTACCTGGCGGGACGGTACAGTACGGGCTCTCACCGGGCGGGCGGATGAGCCCCTGGGCTTATCCGGCTGGGTGAGACGGTCGAAGCTAAAACGGCAGCAGTGCCGGGAAAGCGGGATCAGTTGTGATGAGCGCGCGATGAGAACTCGGCGATGAGAACCAGAAGCTGAGGCCGTCCGGAGCACGCGCTGCCCCGGATCGGCCACGATGGCCCGGTGGAGCCGGGCCGAAGAGGGAGCGCAGTGGCGAAGGTCCGGGTATACGAACTCGCGAAGGAGTTCGGGGTAGAGAGCAAGGCCGTGATGGCCAAGCTCCAGGAAATGGGCGAGTTCGTCCGTTCGGCGTCATCCACCATCGAGGCGCCAGTAGTCCGCAGGCTTAAAGACGAGTTTGGGTCCTCCGGACCCAAGGCCCAGGGCAGAAGGCCCCAGGGTCAGGGCGCGCCGGCTCCTGGCCGGCCGTCTGATGGCAACGGCGGGCGCCCCGTGCCCCGCCCCGGCCCGGCCCGCCCGCAGGCGCCCGCCGCGACGGCTGGCGCCGAGGTCAGCGACCAGCCGCAGGCCGCGCCCAGCGCGCCGGCCGCGAGCCCGGCCGCCGCCACCCCGGCAGCGCCCGCCGCCCGCGAAACCGCGCCGCCCGCCAGTGCGGGTCCGGGCACGCCCGCCCCGGCTGCGCCGCGGGCCCCGGTTCCCCCGGTGCCCTCTGACGGCGGCGCGCCGGCGCGTCCGGCCCAGCCCGGCCGCGGCCCGGTGCCCGGCCCCAGGCCCAATGCCCCCCGCCCTGCTCCCGGTGGCCCGGGACAGAGCGGGACCGGCACAGGCCAGGGTGGCCAGGGACAGGGCGCACCCCGCCCGGGCGCTCCCCGGCCCGGTGCCCGTGGCGGCCCGCGTCCCGGCCCGCGCCCCGGCAACAACCCCTACGCGCCCGTCGCATCGGGGATGGGCTCGGCGCCGCGCGGCGCTCCCCGCCCCGGCCAGACCGGCCCGGGCGCCGGCCCGGCGTCACCCGGCCAGGGCGGCCCGCGCCCCGGCGGCCCGCGTCCGGCGGGCCCGCGCGACCCGGGACGGCCCAGCCCAGCGAACATGGCCCGCCCCGGCGGGCCGCGTCCCAGCCCTAGCAGCATGCCGCCGCGGCCAGCCCGCGGTGGCCCCGGCGGCGGTCCTGGCGGTCCTGGCCGTGGTGGTCCCGGCGGCGGCGCCGGCGCGGGCGGACGCCCGGGCGGCGGCGGCCGTGGCGGCCCCGGTACGGGCGCACCCCGTCCCGGCGGTGGCGGCGGTGGCGGCGCTGGCCCGCGCCCGGGCATGACCGGCGGGCGTCCCGGCGGTGGCGGCCGCGGCCGCAGCGGCACCCAGGGTGCCTTCGGCCGCCCCGGTGGGCGGCCCTCGCGCGCCCGGAAGTCACGCAAGGCACGCCGCCAGGAGTTCGACAACATGCAGGCGCCGTCGATCGGCGGCGTGTCGATCCCGCGCGGGAACGGCCAGGTGATCCGGCTGTCCCGCGGCGCGTCACTGAGCGACTTCGCCGACAAGATCGGGGTCAACCCGGCCGCGCTGGTCCAGGTCATGTTCCACCTGGGCGAGATGGTTACCGCTACCCAGTCGGTCAACGACGAGACACTGCAGCTGCTCGGCGCGGAGCTCAACTACAACATCCAGGTCGTCTCCCCGGAGGAAGAGGACCGGGAGCTGCTGGAGTCGTTCGACATCGAGTTCGGTGAGGACGAGGGCGGCGAGGAAGCCCTGGTCGCCCGGCCGCCGGTGGTGACCGTGATGGGTCACGTCGACCACGGCAAGACCAAGCTCCTCGACGCGATCCGGCACACCAACGTGACGGCCCGCGAAGCGGGCGGCATCACCCAGCACATCGGTGCCTACCAGGTCACCACGGAAGTGGACGGCCAGGAGCGGAAGATCACGTTCATCGACACCCCAGGTCACGAGGCGTTCACCGCCATGCGGGCCCGCGGTGCGGAGACCACCGACCTCGTGGTGCTCGTGGTCGCGGCCGACGACGGCGTGAAGCCGCAGACGACCGAGGCGCTGAACCACGCCCAGGCGGCCGGGGTGCCGATCGTGGTGGCGGTCAACAAGATCGACAAGGAGGGCGCGGACCCGCAGCGGGTTCGGTCCCAGCTCACCGAGTACAACCTGGTCGCCGAGGAGTTCGGCGGCACGACCCTGTTCGTGGACGTCTCCGCGCGGGAGGGCATCGGCATCGAGGAACTGCTCGAGGCCGTCGTCCTGACCGCTGACGCCGAGCTGGACCTGCGGGCCAACCCGGAGCAGCAGGGGCAGGGCGTGGCCATCGAGGCCCACCTGGACCGCGGCCGCGGCCCGGTGGCGACGGTGCTGGTCCAGCGCGGCACGCTGCACGTCGGCGACTCCATCGTCGCGGGCGAGGCGTTCGGGCGGGTCCGGGCACTGCTCGACGAGAACGGCGCGCCGATCCCCGACGCGCCGCCCTCGCGGCCGGCGATGGTGCTGGGCCTCACCGCGGTGCCCGACGCGGGCGACAGCTTCCTGGTGGTCAGCGACGACCGGGTGGCCAGGCAGATCGCGGAACGCCGCGAGGCGCGCGAGCGCAACGCCATGTTCGCCCAGCGGCGGCCCCGGGTCACGCTGGAGGACCTGGAGTCCGCACTCAAGTCGGGCGAGCGGGAAGAGCTCCTGCTCATCGTCAAGGGCGACGTGTCCGGATCGGTCGAGGCCCTCGAGGACGCGCTGCTCAAGATCGATGTGGGCGAGGAAGTGCTGCTGCGGGTCATCGGCCGGGGTGTCGGCGCCATCACCCAGGACGACGTGAACCTGGCGATCGCGTCCGAAGCGGTGATTGTCGGCTTCAACGTCCGGCCAGCGGGCCGGGCCGGGGAACTGGCCCAGCGCGAGGGCGTGGACATCCGCTACTACTCGGTCATCTACCAGGCGATCGAGGAGATCGAGGCGGCCCTCAAGGGCATGCTCAAGCCCGAGTTCGAGGAAGCCCAGCTCGGCACCGCCGAGATCCGGGAGATCTTCCGGGTGCCCAGGGTGGGCAACGTGGCGGGCTCCCTGGTCCGTTCCGGCACCATCACCCGGGGCAGCAAGGCCCGGCTGATCCGCGACGGCGTCGTGATCTCGGACAACCTGACCGTCGACTCGCTGCGCCGGTTCAAGGAGGACGCGACCGAGGTCCGCGAGGGCTACGAGTGCGGTATCGGCATCGGCTACAGCGACATCCGGGTCGCCGACGTGATCGAGACCTTCGAGATGCGGGAGAAGCCGCGGGCCTAGCACAGGCACCCCCGGTCCCGGCTCCGGCCGGGACCGGGTGGCCGCGGCCAGGAAGGGCGTCGTGTACCTAGGGGCGCTGACGCTGGATGTGCTGCTGGGTGACGTGCGTTCGCTCAAGCAGAAGAGGTCAGTGGTGGCCTCCCTCATAGCCGAGGTCCGCCGCCGCTACCCCGGCGTGGCCGTGGCCGAGAGCGGCCACACCGACCTGCACCGCCGGGCCGAGATCGGGGTGGCGGTAGTGTCCTCAACGGCCGCGCATGCCGTCGAGATTCTCGACGCGTGCGAGCGCCTCGTGGCGGCGCGCCCCGATATTGACCTGCTGTCTGCGCGGCAACGGCTGCTGACCGAGGAGGAGTGAGCTAGCCATGGTGGACCAAGCCCGGGCCCGGAAGCTCGCCGACCGGATCGCCCAGATCGTGGCGGAGATGCTGGAGCGGCGGATCAAGGATCCGCGGCTCGGCTTCGTGACGGTGACCGAGGCCCGGCTCACCGGCGACCTGCGGGAGGCCACCGTCTTCTACACGGTCTACGGGCCACCGGAGGAGCAGACCGCCACCGCGGCCGCACTGGCCAGCGCGACCGGGGTGATCCGCTCCGAGGTCGGCCACCAGACCGGGCTGAAGCACACGCCCTCCCTGACGTTCGTGGCCGACACGCTCCCCGAGGGCGCCCGGCACATGGAAGACCTCGTAGCCCAGGCCCGCGAGGCGGACGCCAGGCTGGCCGCGGCCCGGGAGGGCGCGGTACCGGCCGGGGACCCGGATCCGTACCGCGAGCCGCGCGCCGGCGACGCCGGCGACCTGGATGACCTGGACGACGGCGACCTGGATGACCTGGACGACGGCGACCTGGACGACCGACGGCGACCTGGACGACCTGGACGACGGCGACCTGGACGGCCCCGGCGGCCCCGGCCACCTTGGGGACGGCGGCGACGACCTCGGCGATCTGGACGGCGCTCGCGATCACGGCGCGGGATACTCACGGCCGTGACTGCTGCGCGGAGCCAGGCTGACCTGGCGGCCCGGCAGGCGGCCCTGGCCCTGCTGGACACGGCGGATGAGGTCTGCCTGGCCTGTCACGTGCGCCCGGACGCGGACGCGCTCGGGTCCATGCTGGCCCTCGCGCACGCCCTGCGGGCCCCGGGCCGCCGTCCCCAGCGCGTCGTCGCCTCGTTCGGCGACGAGCCGTTCGAGGTGCCGGAGATCCTCCGTTTCCTCCCCGGGCTCAGCCTCCTCAGCCCGCCGGAGGCCTATCCCCACCGTCCCGGGCTGATGGTCACGTTCGACGCAGGCAGCATCGACCGGCTGGGGCTGCTGGCCGGGCACGCGTCACGCGCCGGCCAGCTGATCGTCATCGACCACCACGCCTCCAACACGCGGTTCGGCACCGTCAACCTGATCGACCCGGGAGCGGCCGCCACGGCGATGCTCGTCCTGGACCTGATCGACGCGGCGGGCCTGGAGCTGACCCGCGACATCGGGTTCGGCCTCTACGCCGGCCTGGTCGCCGACACCGGGTCCTTCAAGTTCTCCGCGACCACGCCGGCGGTGCACCGGGCGGCGGCGCGGCTGCTGTGCACCGGGATCGAGCCGGGCACGGTAGCCCGCGAGCTGTGGGACCGGGCCCCCTTCGGCTTCCTGGGGCTGCTCTCGGCGGTCCTCGGCCGGGCCGTGCTCGAGCCCGACGCCGCCGGCGGCCACGGCCTGGTGTGGACGTCGGTGACCCGTGCCGACCGGGCCGCGCACGGCCTGTCCCTCGACGCGATCGAGTCCGTCATCGACGTGGTGCGCCGGACCGACGAGGCGGAGGTGGCCATTGTCCTCAAGCAGTCTGACGACGGGCTGTGGCAGGCCTCCGCCCGCTCCAAGGGCAAGGTGGACGTGGGCCGGGCCTGTTCCGAGCTGGGCGGCGGCGGGCACCGCAGCGCGGCCGGCGTGACGCTGGACGGCAGCGCCGGGGACGCCATCGCGCGGCTGCGCGGGCGGCTCACGGAAAGCAGCTAGTCCGGTGGCCCCTGGCGCCCGCGGGAACACCCCGAGCGGGCTGATCGTGGTGGACAAGCCCGGCGGCCTGACCTCCCACGACGTGGTGGCGCGGATCCGCCGGCTGGCGGGCACCCGCCGGGTCGGGCACGCCGGCACCCTGGATCCGATGGCGACCGGGGTGCTCGTCGTGGGCGTGGAAAAGGCGACGAGGCTGCTCGGCCACCTCACGCTCACCGACAAGGACTACCTGGCGACCATCCGGCTGGGCCAGGCCACCGACACCGGCGATGCCGAGGGCACGGTGACCCCGGGCCGCCCGGCGGGCCACCTGTCCCTGGCCCAGGCGGAGGCAGCCGCGGCCACGCTGACCGGGGAGATCCAGCAGGTTCCCCCCGCGGTCAGCGCGATCAAGGTGGGCGGCCGGCGGGCCTACCAGCTGGCCCGTGAGGGCGCTGCCCCGGTGCTCAAGCCGCGGCCGGTGACCGTGCAGTCCTTCGCCGTCCAGGCCGTCCGGCCCGTTGCGGGCACCGCGCCGGGCGACCTCCTCGACGTCGACGTGGAGGTGCGCTGCTCCAGCGGCACCTATATCCGCGCCCTGGCCCGCGACATGGGGGACATCCTGGGCGTGGGAGGCCACCTCACCCGGCTTCGCCGGACCCGGGTCGGCCCGTACGGCCTGAGCGCCGCGCACGGGCTGGACGAGCTGGCCGGGCGGCTGACCGTGCTGCCGCTGGCCGAGGCCGCTGCGGCTGCGTTCGGTGTCCGCGAGCTCACCGCCGAGGAGGCCCGGTCCCTCTCGCACGGCGGGCGGCTGCCCGGCCTCGGCGGGCCGCCCGGCCCGGTGGCCGCATTCGGTCCCGACGGCACGTTTATCGCGCTGGTGGAGGAGAAAGACGGCGTGGCCCGGCCGCTCGCCGTGTTCGTTCCCTGACCCGCCGGAGGTCCCCGGGGCGGGCGGCGACCGGCACCGGACGGTTTTCGTTGCGGAGAATTTTAATCCGGCGGCTGGCTGCACGGCCCGGGCCGGACGCCGGGCGGCCAGCCCGCTCTGGTCCCTGATCATGTGCCGCCGTCCGGCAGAATGGCAGATGCGGGCAGCCGGCTCGCGGGAGGAGAGCTTCAATGCCGCACACCAGCGATACCCGGATTCTGGGCTACGAGCCGTTGCTCTCGCCCGCGGCGCTGCTGGATGAATTGCCGCTCAGGCCCGCCGAGGCGGACATGGTCGAACGGTCCCGCGCGGAGGTGCGCGCGGTGCTGGACGGCGAGGACGACCGCCTCCTCGTGGTCGCCGGCCCCTGCTCGGTGCACGATCCGGCCGCCGGGCTGGACTACGCGGCCCGGCTGGCCGCGCTGCGCGAGTCGCTGGCCGGTGAGCTCGTGGTCGTCATGCGGGTCTACTTCGAGAAGCCGCGCACGGTGACGGGCTGGAAAGGGCTCATCAACGACCCGGGCATGGACGGCACCCACGACGTGCACCGGGGCCTGCGGATGGCCCGGCGGTTCCTGCTCGACGTCGTCTCCCTGGGCCTCCCGGTGGGTTGTGAGTGGCTGGACCCGATCACGCCGCAGTACATCGCCGACGCCGTCGCGTGGGGCGCGATCGGGGCGCGGACCACGGAAAGCCAGGTGCACCGCCAGCTCGCGTCGGGCCTGTCCATGCCGATCGGCTTCAAGAACGGCACCGACGGCGACGTGCGGGTGGCCGTGGACGCCTGCCGGGCCGCCGCCGCCGGGCACACGTTCTTCGGCGTGACCCGGGCTGGTGCGGCGGCGGTCGTCACCACGGCGGGGAACCCGGACTGCCACGTGATCCTGCGGGGCGGGCGCCCCGGGCCCAATTACGAGCCCGGGCCGGTACGCGACACGCTGGACATGGTCAGCGGGGCCGGGCTGGCCCGGCGGGTGATGGTGGACGCCAGCCACGGCAACAGCGGCAAGGACTACCGGCGCCAGCCGGTCGTGGCCGGGGTGCTCGCCGACCAGATCGGCGCCGGCGAGCCCGGCATTGTCGGCATCATGCTGGAGAGCTTCCTGCAGCCCGGGCGGCAGGAGCCGGGAGACCCGGCGACACTGGCCTACGGGCAGAGCGTCACCGACGCGTGCATCGACGTCGATGCCACCATGGACGTGCTGCGCGGGCTGGCCGCCGCGGTCCGGCGCCGCCGCGACGTCACGCCACCCCGCGAAGTCGCGGGGACTGCCGCCGCGCCGGCCCCCTAGGCTGGAGGCTGCGGAAACCCGCCGCGGACACCCGCGTCGAGCATCGAAGGAGCAGCACCGTGCAGCGCTGGCAGGGCCTGGATGACGTGCCCGGAGACTGGGGCTCCTCGGTCGTCACCATCGGCGTGTTCGACGGCGTGCACCGCGGGCACCAGCGCATCGTGGGCCGGGCCGCCGAGGCCGGCGCCCGGCTGGGCCTGCCCGTGGTCGTGATCACCTTCGACCCGCATCCGATGGAGGTGGTCCGGCCCGGCTCCCACCCCCCGCTCCTGTGCAGTGTCCGCCGCCGGGTGCAGTTGCTGGGCGGCGAGGGCTGCGACGCGGTCTGCGTGCTCCCGTTCACGCTCGATTTCTCCCGGCTCGGGCCGGATGAGTTCGTCCGGGCCGTGCTGGCCGACCGGCTGCACGCCCGCTGGGTCGTGGTGGGGGAGAACTTCCGGTTCGGCCACCGGGCCGCCGGCGACGTGCCGCTGCTGGCCGAGCTGGGCGAGAAGTACGACTTCGGGGCGGAGGGCGTGCCGCTGCTCACCGAGGTCAAGCACGGCGGGGACGGGCAGGGGGAGCAGGGGGAGCAGGGGGAGACGATCTCCTCCAGCGGGATCCGCGACCTGCTGAACGAGGGGGACGTGACCGGTGCCGCCGAGGATCTGGGCCGCCCGCACCGGGTGGAGGGGGTCGTGGTGCGCGGCCAGCAGCGCGGCCGGGCGCTCGGCTTCCCGACCGCCAACCTCGAGACCGCCCCCTACACGGCGATCCCCGCCGACGGCGTGTACGCGGGCTGGCTGACCAGCCTGGATCCCGAGGGCCATGAGGAGCAGCGCTGGCCTGCCGCGATCTCCGTGGGCACCAACCCCACGTTCGACGGCCGGGAACGGGCCGTCGAGGCCTACGCGCTGGACCGCGACGACCTGGATCTCTACGGCATCCACGTGGCGGTCGACTTCGCGGCCCGGCTGCGGGGCATGGTGCGGTTCGACTCCGCCGAAGCGCTCACCGAGCAGATGCGCCGTGACGTCGACGAGGCCCGCGATCTGGTTGGCGGGGCTTCCTGAGCATGTCCGGGCGGACGCTGGGCACGCGCGGGCGGGCTCCGGGCACGCGCGGGCGGGCGCGCGGGACGCGCGGGCGGGCGCGCGGCACGCGCGGGCGGCGGCGGGCACGGCCGGGCGGACACGGGCCTGGCGGCGCGGCGACCCGGCGTTTACAGACCGGCCCGCGTGATACCTTTAGGTAACGGCCGGCATGTACCGGCCCGGTCAGCTGCACCCTCAAGCGGCTGGCCACGGGGCTTTCCCGCCGCCCGGTTTCTCCCGGGCCGCGCCGAGCCTCACCCCGGAGACCGCACAAAGATAGGAAAGCCACGTGCCGCTGGACACTTCCGTGAAGAAGGAGATCATCGCGGACAACGCGACCAATGAGGGTGACACCGGCTCGCCGGAAGTCCAGGTCGCACTGCTCACGCGACGGATCAACGACCTGACCGAGCACCTGAAGGTGCACAAGCACGATCACCACAGCCGTCGCGGCCTGCTTCTGCTGGTCGGGCGCCGCCGGCGCCTGCTGAAGTACCTGGCTAGCACGGACATCGAGCGCTACCGTGCGCTCATCAGCAAGCTGGGCCTGCGCAGGTAGGCCCGGGACAACTCAAGAACGACTTCCCGCGGCCCCCGATCCCGGAGCGCTCAGGGCGCCAGGACCGGTCCTCGGTAGTGGTTCTCGGGTCGGTACGTGTTCCCGTCCGGGAGCGCGGAACCGGGCCGAGGGCTTCGATCGAAGACCGGGCCGGCCGCTGGCCGGGCCAGATGGAACGGACTGGACGGCACCACGCCACCCGGCGGTGGGGCCTGACAGCACCGGCCAGACGGTACCAGCCACGTGCCACCGGCGGCGGGCGGAGCGGGACCTCAGAAGGAGGTCTCACCCATGGAGGGTGTGTATACCGCCGAAGCCGTTATCGATAACGGATCCTTCGGCACCCATACGATCAAGTTCGAGACCGGCAGGCTGGCCAGGCTGGCCGCCGGGTCCGCCGTCGCCACCCTCGACGAGGAGACGGTTGTGCTGTCCGCCACGACGGCGGGCAAGCACCCCAAGGAGGGGCTGGACTTCTTCCCGCTCACCGTGGACGTCGAGGAGCGGATGTACGCGATCGGCCGCATCCCCGGTTCGTTCTTCCGCCGGGAGGGCCGCCCGTCCGAGGACGCGATCCTCACCTGCCGGCTGATCGACCGGCCGCTGCGCCCCTCGTTCGTCAAGGGCCTGCGCAACGAGGTACAGGTCGTCGAGACCATCCTCGCGCTGAACCCGGAGCACCTCTACGACGTCGTCGCCATCAACGCGGCGTCCCTGTCCACCATGCTGGCCGGGCTGCCGTTCTCGGGGCCGATCGCCGGCGTGCGGGTCGCCCTGATCAAGGGCCAGTGGGTCGCGTTCCCCACCCACGAGCAGCTGAACGACGCCACCTTCGACATGGTGGTCGCGGGCCGGATGCTGCCCGACGGCGACGTGGCGATCATGATGGTCGAGGCGGAGTCGACCACCGGCACGATCGGGATGCTGGCCGACTCCTCCAGCGGCGCGGTCGCGCCCACCGAGGAGACCGTCCCGCAGGGGCTGGAGGCGGCCAAGCCGTTCCTCAAGCTGCTCTGCGAGGCCCAGCAGCAGGTCGCCGACCAGGCGGCCAAGCCGACCGGCGAGTTCCCCGTGTTCGTGGACTACCAGCAGGACGTCTACGACGCCGTGGCCCAGGCGGCCACCGAGGAGCTGGCCCGGGCACTCACCATCGCGGGCAAGCAGCAGCGCGACACCGAGACCGACCGGGTCAAGGCGCTCGCCGTGGAGAAGCTGGCCACCCAGTTCGAGGGCCGCGAGAAGGAGATCAGCGCCGCGTTCCGGGCGCTGACCAAGAAGCTCGTCCGTGAGCGCATCATCCGCGACGGCGTCCGGATCGACGGCCGCGGCCTGACCGACATCCGCCAGCTGTCCGCCGAGGCCCACGTGCTGCCCCGGGTCCACGGCTCAGCCCTGTTCGAGCGCGGTGAGACGCAGATCCTCGGCGTGACCACGCTGAACATGCTCCGGATGGAGCAGATGATCGACACGCTCAACCCGGAGCGCACCAAGCGGTACATGCACAACTACAACATGCCGCCGTACTCCACCGGGGAGACCGGCCGGGTCGGGTCACCGAAGCGGCGCGAGATCGGCCACGGCGCCCTGGCTGAGCGGGCCATCCTGCCCGTGCTGCCCAGCCGCGAGGAGTTCCCGTACGCGATCCGCCAGGTCTCCGAGGCCATCGGGTCGAACGGCTCCACCTCGATGGGCTCGGTCTGCGCGTCCACCATGTCGCTGCTCGACGCCGGTGTGCCGCTGCGGGACATGGTGTCCGGCATCGCGATGGGCCTGATCCACGAGGGCGGCGAGTACGTCACGCTCACCGACATCCTGGGCGCCGAGGACGCGTTCGGCGACATGGACTTCAAGGTGGCCGGCACCACGGAGATCATCACCGCGCTCCAGCTGGACACCAAGCTGGACGGGATCCCGGCCGCCGTGCTCGGCGCGGCGCTGCGCCAGGCGCGCGGGGCCCGGCTCACGATCCTGGAAGTCATGCGCGAGGCAATCGACGCACCGGGCGAGATGAGCCCCCAGGCACCCCGGATCATCACGATCAAGGTCCCGGTGGACAAGATCGGCGAGGTCATCGGGCCCAAGGGCAAGATGATCAACTCGATCCAGGAGGACACCGGCGCCGAGATCACCATCGAGGACGACGGCACCATCTACATCGGTGCCACCGATGGCCCGTCCGCCGAGGCCGCGCGGACCACGATCAACGCGATCGCCAACCCGCACATGCCGGAGGTGGGCGAGCGGTTCCTCGGGACCGTGGTCAAGACCACCACGTTCGGCGCGTTCATCTCGCTGCTGCCGGGCAAGGACGGCCTGCTCCACATCACCCAGCTGCGCAAGCTGCACGGCGGGGCGCGGATCGACAACGTCGATGACGTGGTCAAGGTCGGCGACAAGATCCAGGTGGAGATCCGCGAGATCGACGACCGGGGCAAGCTGTCCCTGGTGCCGGTCGAGGTCGTCGAGCGTGAGGCAGCGGCCGGGAACGGCGGCGGCCCGCCTGACCAGGGTGGCCCGGAATCGGGTGGTGGCCGGGACGACCGCGGTTCCGCCGGGCAGGGCGGTGGCGACAGCCACCGGACCCGGCACCGCGAGCGCCGGCACAGCAACAACTCGTGAGCACCCCGGATGTGCACACCGAGCAGGTGGCCGACGGCCTGAGCACCATCCGGCGCAGCGTGCTGCCCGGCGGGCTCCGGGTCATCACCGAGGCCCTGCCGTCGGTCCGCTCGGTCGCGTTCGGCATCTGGGCGGGGGTGGGGTCCTGTGACGAGGACCCCGCCCGCGCCGGGGCCACCCACTACCTGGAGCACCTGCTGTTCAAGGGCACCAGGCGGCGGACCGCGCTGGAGATCTCGTCCGCGATGGACGCGGTCGGCGGCGAGCTGAACGCGTTCACCGGCAAGGAGTACACCTGCTACTACGCCCGGGTCCTGGACGCGGACCTGCCGCTGGCCATCGATGTGCTGTCCGACATGGTCACGGACTCGCTGATCGAGCCGAAGGACGTCGACGCCGAGCGCGGCGTGATCCTCGAAGAGATCGCCATGAACGACGACGATCCCTCCGACACGGTGCACGAGGCGTTCGTCGGCCAGCTGTACGGTGACACGCCGCTCGGCCGGCCCATCCTCGGCACGGTCGACTCCATCAACACCATCGCCCGGGACCAGATCGCCGAGCACTACCGGACCCGGTACACCCCCGACCACCTGGTGGTGGCCGCGGCCGGCAGCCTCGATCACGACACGGTGGTGGAGCAGACCCGCCGCGCGTTCGGCCACGTGCTCACCGGGGACGCCCGGCCGGCCGGCCCGCGGCTGGCCACCCCGGGCGGCCCGCCGGCCGTCGCGGGCGCGGTGCCGGGCGACCCCGCCCGCGGTGTGCGGCTGGTCTCGCGCGGGATCGAGCAGGCCAACCTGATCCTGGGATGCGAGGGGCTGAGCCGGACCGACGACCGGCGGTTCGCGCTGGGCGTGCTCAACGCGGCCCTCGGCGGCGGCATGTCGTCGCGGCTGTTCCAGGAGGTGCGCGAGAAGCGCGGGCTCGCCTACTCGGTCTACAGCTTCGCCTCCCAGCACGCCGACACCGGGATGTGGGGCGTCTACGTCGGATGCCTGCCGTCCAAAGCCGACGAGGTGCTGTCGATCTGCCGGGACGAGATCGCCAAGGTGGTCTCGGGCGGCCTGTCCGACGCCGAGCTCGAACGCGGCAAGGGCCAGGTCCGCGGGTCCATGGTGCTCGGCCTGGAGGACCCGTCCTCGCGGATGAGCCGTCTGGGCAAGTCCGACCTGGTGTACCCGCGGCTGGAGCCGGTCGACGAGATCCTGGCCTCGATCGAGGCGGTCTCCCACGACGCGGTGCGCAGCGTGGCCGAGGACATCCTGACCCGGCCCAAGGTGCTGGCCGTGGTCGGCCCCTACGACGACGACGCGCCTTTCATCAACGCGCTGGCCTAGGACGGGCGGAATGATCAAGGTCGGTGTACTGGGCGCCCGGGGCCGGATGGGCAGCGAGGTCGGCCGGGCACTGGATGCCGCTGACGATCTTGAGTTCGCGGCCGGGGTGGACGCCGGTGACGCCCTGGACGGGCTGGCCGGATGCGACGCCGTGGTCGACTTCACCCACCCGGGTGTGGTCATGGACAACCTGAGCTGGTGCATCGGCCGCGGGCTGGACGTGGTCGTCGGCACCTCCGGGTTCGGCGAGGACCGGCTGGCCCAGGTCCGGGCCTGGCTGGCCGATGCACCCTCGGTGCGCGTGCTGATCGCGGCGAACTTTTCGGTCGGCGCCGTGCTGATGATGCGGTTCGCGGCCCAGGCCGCCCGGTTCTTCGAGTCGGCCGAGATCATCGAGCTGCACCACGCGGGCAAGATGGACGCCCCGTCCGGGACCGCGTCGCGGACCGCGGCACTGATCGCCGCGGCCCGCTCAGACGCCGGGCTGGGCCCGTCACCCGACGCGACCACGACGTCCGCCCCGGGGGCCCGTGGAGCCGAGCTGGACGGCGTGCACGTGCATTCGGTGCGGCTGGCCGGATTGGTGGCCCACCAGGAGGTCCTGCTGGGCGGGCACGGCGAGACGCTGACCATCCGGCACGACTCGCTCGACCGGGCCTCGTTCATGCCAGGCGTGCTGCTCGCGGTGCGCGGGCTGGGCTCGCTGCCGCCGGGCCTGACCTTCGGGCTCGAACCGCTCCTGGGCCTGTAACGCTCCGGGGCCTGTAGCGCTCCGGGGCCTGTAGCGCTCCGGGGCCTGTAGCGCTCCGGGGCCTGTAGCGCTCCTGGGCCTATAGCCTGACAGCATGTGCCGGAGCATCAAGACCCTGCGCCCGCCCTACGCCGAGCATGTGACGGACGAGGATGTGCGGGCCGCAGCGCGCCAGTATGTCAAGAAGATCAGCGGGTTCCAGCGCCCGGCCAAGCACAACGCGGAGGCGTTCGAGCAGGCCGTGCAGGCGGTGGCCAGCGCGACCGAGACCCTCCTCGCCCAGCTTGAGATACGCTGAAAGTAGGCTAAGCGTGACAGAGCGCGCAGGGCAGTCCATCGGGGGGCGGGCATGCTGAGAACGATCCTGAACGTGATCTGGCTGGTCTTGTGCGGTTTCTGGATGGCGATCCTCTATGCGCTGGCCGGCCTGGTGTGTTTTGTCCTGTTCTTCCTGGTGGTGACGATCCCGCTGGGGATCGCGGCCTTCCGCATCGCCGGCTACGTGCTGTGGCCGTTCGGCCGGTCGATCGAGGTCCGCCGGGACGCCGGGCTGGGCTCCGTGATCGGCAACGTCATCTGGATCGTGCTCTTCGGCTGGTGGCTGGCCCTGGGTCACCTGACGACCGGCATCGCGCTGTGCATCACGATCATCGGCATCCCGCTGGGCCTGGCCAACTTCAAGATCATCCCGATCTCGCTGGTGCCGCTGGGCGTGGAGATCGTCCCGTCCGGCCAGCTCTACCCCGGCTACAGCAGCTGACCGCTCACGGGCCGCCCATGGTGGCCGCGTGCGCGATCAGCATCGAGTCGGGCGGGACCAGATCGACGCCGTCCGGGTCACTGAGGTAGCCCGGCCTGGAGCGCGCTACCCCCGTGTGCCCGTACTGCCAGACGATCCGGTTGCTGACCGGGTCGATGACGATGACCCGGTCGTTGTAGTCGTCGTTGGCCAGGATGTCCCCATTGGGCAGGGGCAGGGCCAGTGACGGATGGTTCAGGCCGCCGAACCGCCACAGCAGGTGCCCGCTGGCGGTGAACTCCACCACCTGGCCCGGGTCTGAGTAGTCGGCGGTCAGGTAGCGGCCGGGGTAGACCTCGTTGCTGTCCGACGGGTAGCTCACCCCCGGGGGATGAGTCGACCAGGAGACGTGGCCGGACAGGCTGACCGCGTTCGCCCAGCTCCCGTTGATCTCGGTGACCAGGTACTTGCCGTTGGTCATCGGAAAGGCCCCGTTGGGGCTGCCGAAGTGCCGGGGCGGGTCGTGCCAGCAGGCGTTGCTGGTCTGCCCGATGATCCGGGCAGGCCGGTGTGCAGGCGGGCGGACCAGCAGGATCCGGCAGTTCTTGATGTCGGCGGACAGCAGGTCCCCGCCGGGCAGCAGCATCGCGTCGTCGGGGTTGGACACGTGGTTGGCGGACGAGCCGGGCTGGCCCGGGGTGCCGTACCGGTAGGTGATCCGGTGCGTGGCGATGTTGATCACGCTGATGACGGAGTCGTCTTCTTCGGTGGCGATGATGTTCTTGCCGTCAGGGGAGAAGAACGCGTCGTCCGGAACCCGGAACGTCTGCCCCCGCGCCAGATCGCCGGGGACCGGGAAACGCCACCGGACGCGGCCCTGCGGATCCACCACCAGCAGCCTGTTGTTGTGGTTGTCGGCGATCAGGACGTCTCCGGGCAGGGCGGCCGGGTCTGAGTGCGGGGCCAGGTGGCCACGCCCGCGGGGCGGGCTCAGCCACGGCTCACCCGACAGCGCCTGCGCGCTGCTGCCGCGCCGTCCCGCTGCTGCCCGCTGTCCCGCTGCTGCCCGCTGTCCCGCTGCTGCCCGCTGTCCCGCTGCTGCCAGTCCCGCCGTCCGGCGCCGGGGCCAGCCGGAGTTCAGCGACCGTGGGCACCAGGCGCGCCCCGTCGTCCCCGCCCACCAGGTACGCGGTGCTGCCCAGCACGCCCGCGCCGGCGTTCGCCACCGGGACCGGCAGGGTGCCCACCCGGGCGGCCGGGTGGCCCGGCTGGTAGCGGAGCACGGCATCGCTGGTGGTCAGCGTGGCGGACGGGCTGGCCGTGGCTTGCCCCGGCCTGGCCGGGGCGGTCTGCCCGCCCGCGATGTACAGCGTCCCGCCGAGCGTGAACGCTGCCGCCGCGGTCACCGGCCTGGGCAGGTGCCCGGCTACCGCGCCCAAGGCGATTTCCCGCGCCCCAACGGTCTGACCGGCGCCGGGATGGCTGGCACCGTGCAGGGGAATCCGCTGGATGTCGTTCGTGATTCCGTGGCTGGTCTGCCCGCCGAAGACCCAGATCTGGCCGCTGAGCACGGCGACGGCCGGGTACCGGACCGGGACCGCCAGCCGGGCCGCGACGGTGAACCGGCGGCCGTCCCTGGTCGCCAGGACCGTCGCGTCGTAGCCGACCCCGTCGTAGCCGCCGAGCAGGTACGCGGTGCCTCCGCTGGCCACCGCGGCCAGGTCCGAACGCGGGTCGGGCAACTGCCCCGCCACGCTGGCGGTACCGTGCGCCGCCCTGCTCGGATGCGCCATGATTTCCTGCACGGTGGCCACGCTGGCCTGCTGGCCGCCACCGAACACGAAGGCCTGGCCGCCCAGCGTGGCCCCGGCCGCGTCATGCGTGGGGAGGGTAAGGCGCGCCATCGCCGTGGTGCTGCCCGTTCGACGGGTTGAGCCGGAGCACCGCAGCGGTGGAGGTGGACTGCGGGGTGAGGCCGCCTGCCAGCAGCAGGTCCGGTCCGGCCGGCAGGACGACTTCGCGGGCCAGGCCGGACGGCAGCTGGTAGGGGGCGGGGGACACCTGCAGGATGCGCGGTCCCGCGGGCTCCGTCCGCGGCGACCCGGCAGAGGAGCCTGCGGGTGCGGCCGGGTGAGCGGCCCGCGACCCGGCCGTCCCGGATCCGCCAGCGGACCCGGACTGGCCCGGGCCGGGGGCCGAGCAGGCCGCCAGCAGGGCCAGGCCGGCGGCCGCGGCCGCCGGCCGCAGGAGGGTGGCCCGCAGGAGGCCCAGCTGGCCAGGCCCTCGGCCGGCCTGTCGGCTGCCCCGGTGGCCGGCCCGTGGGCTGCACCGCTGGCCGGGCCCCTGCCGGGCCTGTCGGCCTGCCGCCTGGCCTGGTCCTCGGCCAGGCCGGTGGCGGCGCGGGCGGCCCCCGATGCCACTGGGCAGCGTTCCGCGGGGCACAGCATCATCCTCCCGGTCGGTATGAGGCGGCAGGGCCATCCTCCCGAACCCCAGCGTCGCTGGCCCAGCGTTCCAGACTGGCGGCCGGAAGGTAATCACCCGCCTCAGGCGAGGCTCCCGCTGCCCACCGCCCCCCGTCACATGTGCCCCGGGCCCCGGCCTGCTTGCGGGTTCGCCCGGCCCGCCCCCGCCCCCGCCCCCCGGACCCGGGGGGCGGGGGGCGGTACCGGCCCGCCAGGCCAGCTCTTCCTGGCCGGACCGGGCCGCCAGGCCAGCTCTTCCTGGCCGGAACGATCGCACCACCAGCACCATAGGTCACATCGACCATGGTCCGCGTCTTCGTTCCGCTCACTTTTCCTACGGACGGTGCGCTTTCCCGGGGGGTTTTGCCCGATTCGGCGCACGTTCCGTAGGAAAAGTGGACGGGAGGGACCTGTGTGACTGGAGCTGTGGGATCCCGCCCGCGACGGGACCCCGAGGAGCCCCGAACACTAGGGGTCAGCGAGGCTTGTGGGGTTTCCGGGGCTTTTGTGACTGGTGAGGCTGCCGACCAGGGCTGGTTGGCCGCGCGAGTGAAGGGGCGCCCGGCCGCACCGCTGGTGGCGGCGGGGTCGGCGGGCCGAGTGGCCGAGTGGCCGGGCCGCACCGCTGCGCCGGCGGGACCTGCGGGGCCGGGGGCCGCCACCCGCCGGGATCAGGCGGTGGTGGTGCCGGCGGCGTCCTCCAGACCCAGCTCGGCAACCGAGGTGTCGCGCATCTTGAACTTCTGGATCTTGCCGGTCACCGTCATCGGGAACTCGCTGGTGTACCGCAAGTACCGGGGGATCTTGTAGTGCGCGATCTTGCCCTGGCAATATTCCCGCAACTCTTCCTCGGTCAGGGCCTCACCGGGACGCAGCTTGACCCAGGCGCAGATCTCCTCGCCGTACCGGAGGTCAGGCACCCCGATCACCTGGACGTCCTCGATCGCCGGGTGGCCGTACAGGAACTCCTCGATCTCCCGCGGGTACACGTTCTCGCCGCCCCTGATGATCATGTCCTTGATCCGGCCGACGATGTTCAGGTACCCGGCCTCGTCCATGACGGCCAGGTCGCCGGTGTGCATCCAGCGTGCCTGGTCGATGACGCCCGCGGTCTGCTCCGGTGCGTCCCAGTAACCCAGCATCACCGAGTAGCCCCGGGTGCACATCTCCCCGGTGGCGCCCCGGGGCATAGCCAGCCCGGTGTCCGGGTCCACGATCTTCACCTCGACGTGCGGATGCACCCGGCCCACCGTGGACACCCGCAGCTCCATGTCGTCATCGGCCGTGGTTTGCGCGGACACCGGCGACGTCTCGGTCATCCCATAGCAGATCGTCACTTCGGTCATGTGCATCTCGCTGACCACCCGCTTCATCACCTCGACCGGGCACGGTGACCCGGCCATGATCCCGGTCCGGAGCGTGGACAGGTCGTAGCTGGCGAAATCGGGCAGTGCCAGCTCGGCGATGAACATGGTCGGCACGCCGTACAGCGATGTGCACCGCTCGTCCACAACGGCCCGCAGGCTCGCGGTGGGATCGAACCCGGGGGAGGGAATGATGATCGCCGAGCCGTGCGTCGTGCAGGCCAGGTTGCCCAGCACCATGCCGAAGCAGTGATAGAAGGGCACCGGGATGCAGACCCGGTCCGCCTCCGTGTAGCGGCAGCCCTCCCCGATGAAGAACCCGTTGTTCAGGATGTTGTGGTGCGACAGGGTGGCCCCCTTCGGGAAGCCCGTCGTCCCGCTGGTGTACTGGATATTGATCGCGTCATCGAAGCCCAGCATGGCCTCGCGCTCGGCCAGCTGGTCCTCGCCGCCGGCGGTCGGCATGGCGCCGATCACGAACAGCTCGTCCCAGTCCACCGAGCCCAGGTAGATCACCCTCTGCAGGTCAGGAAGGTCCGCGCTGACGTCCTCGATCATGGCCCGGTAGTTGCTGCTCTTGAATGACTCCGCGCTGACCAGGAGCCGGACGGCGGATTGCCGCAGCACATAGCCCAGTTCGTGGCTGCGGTAGGCGGGGTTGATGTTGACCAGAATCACGCCCGCCTTGGCCGTGGCGTACTGAAGGAGCACCCACTCCGGGCAGTTCGGCGCCCAGATGCCCACCCGGTCGCCCGCCTTCATCCCGGCCGCGATCAGGCCCCGGGCCAGCGTGTCGGTGTCCGCGCTGAACTCCGCATAAGTCCAGCGCCGTCCGGAAGGCACATCGACCAGCGCTTCCTGGTCGCCGTGAGCAGCCGTGATGCGCCTCAGGTTCGCGCCGATGGTCTCGCCAAGCAGCGGTTGCGGGGAAGTCCCGTGACTGTAGGACAGCGGTGCTGGACTGGTCATGACATCCTCCGACGTTGGATGGCACCATAATTCCCGTTCCGGGCCCCGGTGGGAACGATTGCCCCCTGGCTGACCCAAGGTTCCGGCCCGATCAGGGCCGTAGCCATCGCCCGATCAGGGCCGTAGCCATCGCCCGATCAGGGCCGTAGCCATCGCTCGAGCAGGCTGGCCGCGTCCGCCGTCAGCGCGGCCGGGTCCGCCGTCAGCGCGGCCGGGTCCGCCGTCAGCGCGGCCGGGTCCGCCGTCAGCGCAGCCGGGTCCGTGGCCGGGACAGGGCTGCGCAGCGCCTCCAGGCCCAGCCCGCGGAACAGCACCATCAGCAGCCGGGCCGCCCGGTCCGGGTCCAGTCCGGCCCGCACCTCACCGCGGCTGACGCCGGTGCGCACCATCGTGGCCAGGTAGGAGTGCCAGGCCGCGTCGAGCCGGGCCAGCGCGGCGGCCACGGAGGGATCGCGGGCGGACCGGGACTGAAGCTCGGTGAGGACCCGGAACAGCCCGGGCTGCTGCTCGAGCCGGACGGCGATATCGGCGAGTTCGTGGCGCAACTGCGCCATGGTCCCGGCGCCCGGCGCGGGCGCGGGCGTGGCCGGCGAGACGAGCAGCATGAGCAGGTGATCGACGACCGCCTCGACCAGGTCTTCCTTGGTCGGGCAGTAGTGCAGCAAGGTGGCGTGATTGATGCCCGCCTCCCGGGCCACCTCCCGGATGCGCAGTCCCTCCAGGCCGCGCGCGGCAATCTGGGCGTAGGCCACGGCGGCCAGCTCACCACGCCGGATCCGGCCGGCCGGCGTCACCGACTGCTGCCTGGCCACCGCCCGCTACCGGCGCGCCGGGAGAAGGTACAGCCCGGCCAGGTAGCAGGCCAGGGCGCCCAGCGCGAGCAGTGCCATCAGCAGCGAGCTGGTGTTGTGGCCGAAGTCGACGAAGCTGGCCCCGTTGAAGCCTGCGCCGATGACGAGCAGGGCGCCGAGCACTGAGGTGACCGCTGCCCAGCCACTGCGGGCCGCCGTGGCGTACACCGCTACGACGATCGCCGTCAGCACCAGGGCCAGGCCGAGTGAGGCGTGGACGGCGAGCCAGGCGGGACCCTGGCTGACGCTCCACCCCACGCTGCGCGCGGAGCCGCTGAAGTAATTCGCCGGGTTCGCGCCGGGGTGATGGGCCGGCACGGTGACGTACAGGTTCACCACCATGCCCAGCGCGATCTGGAGGATGACCAGCAGGGCGGTCGCCAGGGTCAGCCGGCGCAGGGCCAGGCTCCTGGGGCGCGCGGCCGCTGAGGTTTCAACCACCTGGTTGACGCTAGGCGGCTCCCGCGTCCGCCGTCAACCACCTGGTTGAAGAAGCCAGGCCGGGACACCGGCGGGCGGCCCGGTTTTCTGGGCCAGCAGGGGTGGTGCAGCGGCAGGCGGGAATGGTTTCCGAGGGGTCATTCGCGGCCTGGACCTTCGGCCCGTCGCGCGGATGGCCCGGCGGGGATACTGTCGAGTAGGAGGGCTGGGAGGCTGGTGCATGCGCAGGCCGCGCACGGCGCCGCTTCCGCTCCCGGGAGTAGCCATGGGCTCGTGGATTATCTGGCTGGTCCTCGCCGCGGTGCTGGGAGTCGCCGAGGTCATGACGACCACGCTGGCGTTCGGGCTGATCGCGGTCGGCGCCGTGGTCGCCGCTGTGGTCGGTGCCGGCGGCGCGGGGCTGCCCTTCCAGCTGGGCGCGTTCGCCCTGGCCGCCGCGGCCGGGCTCGTCGTTGTCCGGCCGATCGCGATGCGGCACATCAAGCAGCCGCCGTTGCTGCGCACCGGGACCTCGGCCCTCGTCGGCCGCTCCGCCAAGGTCGTCGAGGAAATCACCGACGACGGCGGGCGGGTCCGCATCGGCGGCGAACTGTGGTCCGCCCGCCCCTATGACGAGTCCCAGGTGATCCCCGTGGGCTCGACCGTCAACGTCTTCGCGATCGAGGGCGCCACCGCACTCGTGCACCCGCGGGAGTAGACATGGAAATAGCCGCGCTCGTCGGCGCCCTGATCGTCGTCATCCTCATCGTGCTCACGGTCGGCAAGACCGTCCGGATCGTGCCGCAGGCCCGGGCCCGCAACGTCGAGCGGTTCGGCCGCTACCGCAAGACCCTGGAACCCGGGATGAACTTCATCCTCCCGTTCGTGGACCGGGTCAAGCCCCTCATCGACCTGCGCGAGCAGGTGGTGGCCTTCAGGGGGCAGCCGGTGATCACCGAGGACAACCTGGTGGTCAGTATTGACACCGTGCTGTTCTTCCAGGTCACCGACCCCCGGGCCGCCGACTACGAGATCGTCAACTACATCCAGGCCATCGAGCAGATCACGGCGACCATGCTGCGCAGCGTGATCGGGAACATGGACCTGGAGCAGACGCTGACCTCGCGCGACCAGATCAACATGCGGCTGCGCGGCGTGCTCGACGACGCGTCGGGCAAGTGGGGCCTGCGGGTCACCCGGGTGGAGATCAAGGCCATCGACCCGCCGAAGAGCGTGATCGACGCGATGGAGAAGCAGATGCGGGCCGAGCGGGAGAAGCGGGCTGCCGTGCTCACCGCCGAGGGCGTCCGCCAGTCCAAGATCCTCACCGCCGAGGGCGAGAAGCAGAGCAGCATCCTGCGGGCCGAGGGGGAGCGGCAGGGCCAGATCCTCCGGGCCGAGGGCCAGGCCCAGGCGATCGGCACCGTGTTCCAGGCCGTGCACGACGGCGACGCCGACCCCAAGGTGCTCGCGTACCAGTACCTGCAGACGCTGCCGCAGCTGGCGCAGGCTCAGGGGAACACGTTCTGGGTCATCCCGAGTGAGGTAACCACCGCACTCAAGACGCTCAGCGGCGCCTTCAGCGGGACCGGGGAAGGGGCTGATCCGGGCGCTGCCGCCGGGCCGTCCACGCCGGCTGGCGTCCCTGCCCGTCTGCCTGCTGGCCTGCCGGCGATGCCTTCAGCTCGACCTCCAGCGGGTCCTCCTGAGGGTCCTGCGGCGGTCCAGGCCCCCGCGCCGGATGACGAGGCTGACGTGCCCGCCGAAACTCCGGCGCATGTGCCGCCCACCCCCAACGGGCACGGCGGATAATCGTGAATATGCCCTTATAAGGGCATAAACCAGGCTGCTCATCGGCTGAGCGGACTGCTCACCGGCTGAGCGGGGTCAGCGGCTGAGCGGGCTCAGCGGGCTAGAGGTGGGCTAGAGGTGGATGGCCAGGCCGATGGTCAGGAGGGCCCCGAAGGCGAGCTGGAGCCGGCCCGTCATGCCGAGCGCGCCGATCAGCGCCGGGCCCGTCGCCCCGTGCCGCACGGCGCGGAGCGGGCCCAGCGCCAGTGGAAGGGCTGCGAAGGCCAGCAACGCCAGTGGCCGCACCGCCGCCATGGCCGCCGCGATCACGAACGGGCCGAGCACGCAGACCGCGTACAGCGTGCGGGTCCGCACGTCCCCCAGGATCACGGCCAGCGTGCGCTTGCCCGACACGGTGTCGGAGGGGATGTCGCGGAGGTTGTTGATCACCAGCAGTGCGCAGGCCAGCAACCCCACCGGCAGGGCGGCGGCCAGCGCGAGCCAGGGCAGCGAGTCCATCTCCACGAACGTGGTCCCGGCCACCGCGGCCAGCCCGAAGAACACGAACACGGCGATCTCGCCCAGGCCGTGGTAGCCGTACGGGTGGCGGCCGCCGGTGTAGGTCCAGGCCGCGCCGACCGCCGCGGCGCCGAGCAGGATCAGCCACCACGAGGTCACTGCGGCCAGGACGAGACCAGCCACGCAGGCCACCGCGAAGCAGGCGAGGGCCGCGTCCCGGACCTGCCGGGGCGGGGCCACGCCCGCGGCCACGAGCCGGACCGGGCCGACCCGGGCCTCGTCGGTGCCCCGGATCCCGTCGCTGTAGTCGTTGGCGTAGTTCACCCCGACCTGCAGGGCCAGCGCGACGATCAGCGCCAGCACTCCCCGCCACAGCGAGAAGTGGCCGTAGCCGAACGCGACGCCGGACCCCACCGCGACCGGAACGACCGCCGCGGGGAGAGTCCGCGGCCGGGCCCCGGCGACCCAGTCCCGTGCTGCGGCCACTAGGGCCGGACCCGGGCAGGCGCGGGCCGGGCCCAGGCGGGCGCGGGCCAGGCGGGCGCGGGCGCCAGCCGGGACGGGGCGGCCCCCAGCCGGACCCGGGCGGGCGCGGGCAGGACGTGTGGCGTCACTGGCCCGTGCCAGGACCGGAACCCAGGCGGCTGATGTCCCGCACCGCGCCGGTGGAGGCTGAGGTGGCCAGCGCCGCGTAGACCCGCAGCGCCTCGCTCACCGGCCGGTCCCGGCCGACGGCCCGGTAGCCGCCCCGCTCGCCCAGGACCCGCTGCCGGCGCGCGGCCAGGTCCGCCTCGGGGACCGCCAGTTCCAGCGACCGGGCCGGGATGTCGATCTCCACGACGTCCCCGTCCTCGGCCAGCGCGATCGCCCCGCCCGCCGCGGCCTCGGGCGCCGCGTGGCAGATGGACAGCCCGGACGTGCCGCCAGAAAACCGGCCGTCGGTGACCAGGGCGCAGGCCCGGCCGAGGCCCTTCCCCTTGAGGAAGCTGGTCGGGTACAGCATCTCCTGCATCCCTGGGCCGCCGCTGGGGCCCTCGTACCGGATGAGGACCACGTCGCCTGCCTCGACCTTGCCGCCGAGGATGCCCTCGACCGCCGCTTCCTGGCTCTCGAACACCTTGGCCGGCCCGGAGAAGCGCCAGAGCTCCTCGGGCACGCCGGCCGTCTTCACGATCGCGCCCTCCGGGGCCAGGTTGCCGTAGAGCACGGCCAGGCCGCCGTCGACGGTGTAGGCGTGCGCCAGATCCCGGATGCAGCCCCCGGCCCGGTCCTCGTCCAGGCTGGTCCAGCGCGAATCCTGGGAGAACGGCTTGATCGTCCGGACGCCGCCGGGCGCCGCGTGGAACAGCTCCACCGCCTCCCCGGTGACCGATGGCGACCGCAGGTCCCACGCGTCGAGGAACTCCCCGAGCGACGAGCTGTGCACCGTGTGCACGCCGGTGTTCAGCAGGCCAGCGCGGTTCAGCTCACCGAGGATGGCCGGGATGCCACCCGCACGGTGGACGTCCTCGACGTGGTAGCGATCGCTGCTGGGGGCGACCTTGCACAGGCACGGCACCCGGCGGGACAGCTCGTCGATTTCCTTGAGCCCGAAGCCGACCCGCGCCTCGTGCGCGGCCGCCAGCAGGTGCAGGATCGTGTTCGTCGACCCGCCCATGGCCACGTCCAGCGCCATCGCGTTCTCGAACGCGTCCCGGCTGGCGATGGAGCGCGGCAGCACGGATTCGTCGTCGCCGTCGTAGTAGCGCTGCGCCAGGCCGACCACCAGCGCGCCGGCCCGCTCGAACAGCCCGCGCCGCGCGGCATGCGTGGCCAGCGTGGTGCCGTTGCCGGGCAGGGCCAGGCCGATCGCCTCGGCCAGGCAGTTCATCGAGTTCGCGGTGAACATCCCGGAGCAGGAGCCGCAGGTCGGGCACGCGGCCTCTTCCATCTCGGCCAGCTGCTCGTCGGACACGCTGGGATCGGCCGCGGCGACCATGGGGTTGATCAGGTCCAGCTTGTGCGGGTCGCCGGAGGCGGTGACCTCGCCGGGCCGGACCCGGCCGGCCTCCATCGGGCCGCCGGACACGAACACGGTGGGGATGTTCAGCCGCAGCGCGGCCATCAGCATGCCGGGCGTGATCTTGTCGCAGTTGGAGATGCAGACCAGGGCGTCGGCGCAGTGCGCGTTCACCATGTACTCGACCGAGTCGGCGATGAGCTCCCGGCTGGGCAGGGAGTACAGCATCCCGCCGTGGCCCATGGCGATCCCGTCATCCACCGCGATCGTGTTGAACTCCCGCGGGACCGCGCCGGCCGCCTTGACCGCGCCGGAGACCACCTGGCCGACCTCGCGCAGGTGCACGTGGCCGGGCACGAACTCGGTGAAGCTGTTGGCCACGGCCACGATCGGCTTGCCGATGTCCTCGCCGGCTACCCCGCTCGCGCGCATCAGCGCGCGCGCCCCGACCATGTTCCTGCCGTGGGTGACCGTCCGGGACCGAAGCGGTGGCATGACCTGCTCCCCTCAAGGGCTGCTTAGACCCCTCAGCGTACCGGCGGCCGGAACATCAGGAGGCGCGCGCCAGCAGCGGGACGGCCCATTATCGGGGTGCGTTATGCGTCGCCGGCGACGCATAACGCACCCCGATAATGCCGGACCCTAGCGAGGGGGCAGCGCCTTCTCGGCGGCCGCGTGGATACGCTCGATCTCCTCGTGGGTCAGCCGCTGCTCGCGCCGGGCCCGAGCCTGGGCGCGCAGGTATTTGCGGAGCCGCCGCCCGCTGAACACGTCCACGCCGCCGATCCGGGCCACGGTCCAGGGCACGGTGGGCCCGTAGATCACCATGGCCGGGCGGATCCGCTGCTTGCGGCCCAGGTTCTGGCTGATCAGCTGGGCGGCCAGGGCCGCTTCCAGCTGGGCGTGCTTGAGGCGGCCGGTCTGGCTGTACGGGCCGTGGTAGAGGTGGCCGCCCTGGGTGGCCCGCAGCGGCAGCCGGCGGTCCCAGCGCTCGGAGTCCACCGCGAACACCCCGGCCGGCCCGACGAGTAGATGATCAATGATGCAGCTGGTGCCCGGGATGGCCCGGCCATTCAGCGTCAGGTAGCCGGACCGGCGCGCCCACAGCAGCCGCCGGCGGGTGCGCCGCTGCGCGGACGTGACCCGGACCGCGGCCGGGATCACCGCGGTGGTCCGCGACCGGTGGACGGTGTCCAGGATCGCGACCGCGGCCGCCGCGGTCAGGCCGACGCGCCAGTCCAGCAGGATGCCGACCACGATGCCGGCCGCGGCGGACAGGACCGCCCGGCGGATCCAGATCGGCATGCGGGGGTCCGCCGCGAAGCTGGACAGCGGATGCTCGTCACCGGGACGACGGTCACCGGCGGTGACCACGACGCCGTCGGAAGCACCGGGGGCGTCCCCGGCATCCAGGTCCGCCGGCGGGTCCGCATCCTCCGGCGGGTCCGCGTCCTCGGGTGAGTCCCTGTCCTCCGGGAACTCCGCGTCCTCCGGGTACTCCGGGTACTCCGCGTCCTCCGGGAAGTCTTCCGTGAAGTCGGCGTCACCGGGGAAGCCTGCGCCTCCTGGCGAGAATGCGCCCTCCGGCGGCCCGAAGATTTCCGGCGGCCCGACGACTTCCGGCGGCCCGGTGCCTTCCGGCGGGCCCATGACTGCCTCCGGCCGGCCCGGACCGGCAGCGCCAGGTGTCCGGCCGGCAGCGCCGGGCGCGCTGTCGCCCGGGCCTGCAGCGCCCGGCGCAGCCCGGGAGCCCGGCGCACCCCCTGAGCCCGCCGCAGCCCCGGAGCCCGCCGCAGACAAGCCCGGCGCGCCTCCGGAGCCCGCCGCAGCCCCGGAGCCCGCCGCAGACAAGCCCGGCGCACCCCCTGAGCCCGCCGCGGACAAGCCCGGCGCGGCCCCGGACGGGCCCGGCCGCGTCATGCGATCCACGCGTCAGAGCGTAACCGATGCAATGCGTAGCTGTCTGGGAACATCACGTGACACACCGTGAATGCGCCGAACCCGGCTTCTGGACCCGGACAAAACAGGAGACTACGGTGCGAAATCGTGACTGACATCCATGATCTGACCGTGACCGAGCTGGCTGCAGCGATCCGCCAGCGTGAGCTGTCCCCGGTGCAGGTGACGGCCCATTACCTGGAGCGCACCGAGCGGATGAATGCGGACGTGGGGGCCTTCTTCACGATCACCGCGGACCTGGCCGCGGGCCAGGCCGCCGAGGCCGAGAAGGCGGTGACCCAGGCGCAGGACCCCGCCGGGCTCCCCCCGCTGACCGGCATCCCCATCCCCATCAAGGACCTCAACATGGTCGCCGGGGTCCGCCAGACGCTCGGCTCCGCCGTCTACGCCGACAACGTCCCGGCCACCGACGATCACGTCACCGCGGCGTTGCGGGCGGCCGGGGCGGTGATCACGGGGAAGACGGCCACCCCGGAGTTCGGCCTGCCGTGTTACACCGAGACGGCGGTGGGGCCGCCGGCCCGGACACCGTGGGACCTGACCCGCTCGGCGGGCGGGTCGAGCGGCGGCGCGGGGGCGGCCGTGGCGGCGGGGCTGGCCCCGGCCGCGCAGGGCAGTGACGGCGGCGGGTCGATCCGGATCCCCTCCAGCGTGTGCGGCCTGTTCGGGCTGAAACCGTCCCGGGGCCGGGTGTCCAACGCGCCGCTCGTCCCGGACCTGGCCGGCCTGGGCGTCGAGGGCCCGCTGGCCCGGTCGGTGGCCGACGCGGCGCTGCTGCTCGACGTGATGGCCGGCAACCAGGCGGGGGACATGTACACCCAGCCGCCGCTGCCGCCGGGGGAGACGTTCCTGGCCTGCGCCGCCCGCCCGCCCGGGCGGCTGCGCATCGGCCGGACCCTGCAGCACCCGATCGAGGGTGCGGCGGTGCACCCGGACTGCGTGGCCGCGTACGAGGACGCCAGCGCCCTCCTGGCCAGCCTGGGCCACGAGGTCGAGGACGTGGCCATGCCGTTCGGCCCGGACGCGGTGCCGGCGTTCGAGACGGTCTGGTACGCGATGGCCACGCTGGCCCCGGTCGATCCGGCGCGGGAGGACCGGCTGCTGCCGTTCACCGCGTACATGCGCCAGCGCGGCCAGCAGACCCGGGCCAGCGACCTGGTCTTCGCCCAGGCGTACCTGCAGCTCGTGGTGCGCCAGGCGCTGGCCGTGCTGAACGCCTACGACGCGCTGCTGATGCCGACGCTCGCGTCCCCTCCGGTGCCGGTCGGCTATTTCGAGGAGGTGCCGCCGCCGGAGAATTTCGAGCGGCAGAAGGCGTTCACCCCGTTCACCGCGCTGTTCAACGTGTCCGGGCAGCCGGCCGTGAGCCTGCCGCTGTCCTGGAACGGGGACGGGCTGCCAATCGGCGTGATGCTGGCCGGGCGGATGGGGGAGGAAGGCACGCTGATCTCGCTGTCGGCCCAGCTGGAGCAGGCCCGCCCGTGGCGGGACCGCCACCCGGCCCTGTGGTAGGCCGCCACCCGCCCCTGTGGTAGCCGGCCCCGTGGCAGCCGGCCCCGTGGCAGCCGGCACCGTGGCAGCCGGCCCGCGGTAGCGGGCTTCCCGGCAGGGTGGCCGGATAGAGTCCGGTAGCGGTGAGCAGATGACCGGGGGACAACGGCGCTCCGGGATCGCGTGGCGGGTGGTCCGCGTGGCGATCCCGCTGCTGGCCTGCGCCGCGCTGCTCGGCGTGCTGGCGTCCGGGTACGGGACGGTGCCCGCGCTGGGCCCGGCTCTCGACCCCGGCCGCGGGGTGTGGACCTCGGCAAGCGGCGGCGAGCTGCCGCGTTCGGGGACGCTGAGCCTGCCGGGCCTGGGTCACCCGGTCCAGGTGTCGTTCACCGGCCACGGTGTGCCCTCGGTGCGGGCCGCCAGCGCGCACGACGTGTTCCTGGCGGAGGGCTACCTGCAGGCCCGGTTCCGGCTGGCCCAGATGGACCTGGAACGGCGGCTCGGCGAGGGGCGGCTGGCCCAGCTCGCGGGCCCGCCCGCGGTGGGCTCGGACAAGTTCGAGCTGCGCCTGGGCCTGGTGCGCACGGCGGAGCGGGAATGGGCGCAGATGCCCCGGACCAGTCCCGCCGCGCAGGACCTGGCCGCCTTCAGCCGGGGGGTGAACGACGACCTGGCCCAGCTGCGCCGCAACCGTCAGTGGCCTGCCCTGTTCTCCCTGGCCGGCGTGTACCCGGGGGACTGGACGCCGGTGGACAGCCTGGTTATCCAGGGCGACCTGACCCAGCAGCTGGACTTCACCACCACGCCGCTCGACTATGCGCTACTGGAACGCGCGCTCGGCGCCGGACGGACGATGGCCTGGTTCCCCGTCCTGCCGCCGAACGAGCAGCACCCCTACGATCCCGGCCCCTACCGGAAGGCCGGCCTGGTCCCGGTCCAGTCCAGCATGTCAACATCAAATTCTTCCGCAACGAAAACCGCCCGCCCCGCTCCCTCACCCGGCCGCGCAGCCCCCGGGGCCAGTGCCGCCGGCGTTCTGGCCAGCCCGACCGCTGCTGCCCGGGCCAGCGGGCCCGCCGGCCTCGCGTCCAGCGGGGCCGCCCAGGTCACCGCGGCCGGTGCGGCCGCGGCGTCCGCGCTGCTCGCCGGCGTGAACGCGCTTCCCCCCGGGCAGGTGCACGCCTACCCCGACAGCAACGCGTGGGCGGCCAACGGGCCGGCCGTGGCGGGCGGCCGGTCGATGCTGGCCGGGGACCCGCACCTGCCGCAGACCATCCCGTCCATCTGGTACCAGGTCGCGCTGTCCGCCCCGGGGTACGCGGTGAGCGGGGTCAGCGTCCCGGGCCTGCCCGGCATCCTCCTCGGCCACAACCGGCATATCGCCTGGTCCCTCACCGACACCCAGAACCAGGCCACGCTGTTCTACGCCGAGCGGACCAGCAGGTCCCGGCCCGGGCAGTACTTCTGGGACGGCGCGTGGCGGCGGATGCGCCAGGTGCACTACACGATCGCGGTCCGGGGCGCCGCGGCGCAGCGGCTGACGGTGGACCTGACCGTGCACGGCCCGGTCATGACCCAGGCCGGGCAGACCACCTCGGTGGACTGGATGGGCAACGTCCCCTCGCCCGACCTCGCCGTGATGCTGGCCGTGAACCAGGCCAGCGACTGGGCCCAGTTCCACGCGGCCCTGGCGGACTGGCGGGCGCCCACCCAGAACTTCGTGTACGCCGACGACGGGGGCCACATCGGCGCGATCTCGGCCGGGTACTACCCGGTGGTCCGGCACGGCCAGCCCTGGCTGCCGATGCCGGGCACCGGCGCGGACGACGTGGCCGGGGTGATCCCGTACGCGGCCGAGCCGCAGGCCTACGACCCGCCCGGGCACGTGCTGGCCACAGCCAACCAGCGCCCGGTCGGGCCGTCGTACCCCTACTACATCGGGACCAGCGCCGACTTCTTCGACCCGGGCTACCGGGCCAGCCAGATCTACGCGTCGCTGGCCGGCCGCCACGCGATGACCCCGGCCTCGTTCGCAGCCGTGCAGACCAGCCTGGCCGACCCGCTGGCCCGGCGCATCCTGCCCCGGCTGCTGGCGTCGCTGCGCCAGCCCGGCGCGGGGCTGAGCGCGCGGCAGCAGCAGGCCGCCGGGCTGCTGGAGGGCTGGGACGGGGCGATGACAGCCAGGTCCGCGGCCGCCTCGGTGTGGTGGACGTTCTGGGGTGACTACCTGGCCGCGGTCTTCCAGCCGTGGTGGCATACCGCGGCGGTCCCCGTGCACCGGGACCCGGCCGGGCTGAAGGTCTCACCCGACCAGGCCAGCCTGGACGAGGTGCTGGAGACCTGGACGCTCAGCGACCCGGGCAACGCCGCGTTCACCGCGCCCGGCGGCCCGCGGCGCAGCGCACCCCAGGTGATGCGCGCCGCGTTCGTGACCGCGGTGGCCCACCTGTCGGCCCGGCTGGGCCCGGACCCGTCCCGCTGGTCCTGGGGCCGGCTGCACAGCCGGCAGTTCCCGTCCCTGACCCAGGCGGACGCGCTCGGCTACGGCCCCCGCGCGGCGGGCGGTGACCCCTTCACCGTGGACGCCGCAGACGGCGGGCTGGTAGCGAGCCAGGGCCCCAGCTGGCGGATGATCGCGGCCTGGACCGGCACCGGGTCGGGGACGGCGCAGGGCATCTACCCCGGCGGCCAGAGTGAGAACCCGGCCTCACCGTGGTATGAGGATCAGGTGGCTGACTGGTGGAACGGGCGTTACCTGCCGATGCCGCCGTCCGGATCGACGGCGGGGGTGATCCGGTGGACGCTGCGGCCCTGATGCCCGCCGGCCTCCCGATAACGGCCGGCCTCCCGATAACGGCCGGCCCTCCGATAACGGCCGGCCCCCCGGATGCCCGCCGCCGGGGGCAGCCATGTCTGACCTGAACCGGCTGGGCAGGCGGGGCGCCTACCGGCTGGGGCGGCTGGGCAGCCCGGCGCCCGCGCCGGCCGGGCCGCCGGCGCCGCACTACCCCTCGTGGGTCCCCGGCCACCGGGGCCCGGTGGTGCTCTGGCTGCTGGGCAGCGTGGCCGCCGCGGTCGTGATCGCGCTGGGCGCGGAGGCCGGCTGGTGGTTCCTGCCGTTCCTGGCTGGCCTGGCGGGCGGGGCCGCGGCCCGTTACGGGCGCTGGCGGCTGCGGGTCGCGCTGCCCGCCGTGGCGCTGGTGGCCGCGGCCGGCTGGGCCATCCCGCTCGGCTGGCAGGCCATCCACGGTGCCCCGGTCCGGGCGACCGCCCGCGTGGTCGCGGCGCTGGCGGGGCTCCCGCCGCACGCCGTCGTCGCGATCGTGGCCACCCTCGCGGTGGCGGTCCTGCAGGCGCTGGCCGGCCTGTGGCTCACCTGGGCGCTGATCCCCCGGCAGTAGCGGCGGGGGTGCGTATCAGCGGCGCCGGGGCCCCGCCACATCCACGGCCCCCACCCGCTGGCGGAGGTCACGGGTGGGCGTCCCAGTGGCGGCGCGGCGCGGCCGTGAGCTCGGTGGCCCGCTCGTCGGGGAAGAACAGGCGGCCGCCCTCGATCTCGACGACGCCGGTGGCGCCGGGGATGGTGTCGCGCAGCCAGTAGGCCTACCTGCGGCGGAAGAACCTGTCCCCGGTGCCCCAGACGATGAGGGTCGGGACCTGCAGCCGGGCCAGGTCAGGCTCGGCCGCCAGCAGGTCGCGGGCGCGCACGGACGTGATCAGGCGCTGGAACTGGCGGGCCGATTCCGCGGTGCCGAACGCGGGTTGCAGCCAGGCGCGCACGAGTTCCTCGGGCAGGCTGGCGGCGACGTCCTGATAGCCGCTGCCGAACACCCGCCTGCGGGCCCGGGGCACGTCGCGCACCATCCGGGGCGCGAGGCGGGCGAACAGGCCCACGCGGGCGAGCAGGTACCCGGGCAGCAGCGCCTTGGGGGGGACGTTGTTGTGCGCCTCGCAGGTGGTCAGGGTCAGGGTGTTCAGCCGGCCCGGGTTTCCGGCCGCGAACACCTGGGCGATGGCGCCGCCCGTGTCGTTCGCGACGAGGTTGACGCCGGCCAGGCCGAGCGCGTCGCAGAAGCCGGCCACGAAGCGGGCCAGGCCCGGCAGCGAGAAGTCCTGGCCGGCGGCTGCGGGGCTCTGCCCGTGCAGTGGCAGGTCAACGGCCACGCAGCGGCGATCGCCGTCGAGATGGCCGATCACGTGCCGCCACAGGTAGCTGCTCGTGCCGGCGCCGTGGACGAACAGCGCAGTGCGGCCCGGGCCGCCGGCGTCGATATAGCTGGCCGGACCGGACGGGGTAGGCACCTGGCCCCGGTGGCTGTCGAGCTGTTCCAGCACGCTGAGCACGGTCTCTCCCCTCGCCGGCGGCCGCCGGAGTACAGTGGGCGGCCAAGACCGACCGGCGGTCTAACTCTGACAGACCGACGGTCGGTCTGTCAATCGTGCAGGGAGGCAGATGAACAAGAACGTCGAGCGCGGCCAGGCCACGCGGGCCCATCTGGTCGAGGTCGCGACCCGGCTGTTCGTGGCGAACGGCTACGAGGGCACGTCGATCGAGGCCGTGCTGGCGGAGTCGGGAGCCAGCCGCGGGTCGCTGTACCACCACTTCCCGGGCAAGGTCGCGCTGTTCTGGGCGGTCCTGGAAGGGATCGCCGCCCGGGTCAGCGGCCAGATGGAGAACGCGGCGCGTGAAGCGCAGGACCCGGTCGCCGCGCTGCGGGCCGAATGCCTGGCCTGGATACGGCTGGCCGGCGATCCGGTCATCCAGCAGGCCGTGCTGATCGACGCGCCGGCGGTGTTCGGCTGGCAGCGGTGGCGCGAGCTCGACGAGCAGCGCAGCCTGGGACCGATCAGGGCCGCGCTGGCCTACGCCGCCGAGGCCGGCCGCATCGATCAGCGTCACGTGGACACGTTCGCGCACATCGTGCTGGCGGCCAGCAATGAGGTGGCCCTGATGATCGCGCGCGCCGACGACCCTGCCAGCGCGCTCAGCGCCGGTGAGAGCGCGGTCGCCGAGTTCCTGGACCGCCTCCTGGGGGCCCCATGACACCGGCCGCCGGGACGCCGCGGGCCGGGCATCGTGCCCGATGACGTCAAACTCAGCACACAAGGAGGTAACTGAGGGCGTAAGGGTTGTGCGCGGCACGGCCCGATGGCCCGATCATTGAAGGGTGACGAGCGACGAGACCAGACGGCAGGCCGAGGCGCACGGGGTGGCGACCGGCTACCGGGACTGGCACGGGCGGCGGGTCGAGGTGAGCCAGCGGACGCTCGACGCCATCCTGGCCGCGCTGGGCGAGACCCCGGATGAGGGCGTGACGATCCCGGCCGTCCCGGACGTGGCCGGGACGGGGGACGGGCCCGTGGTGCCCGGCCCGGCGGACCGGTCCTGGGGCTTCGCGGTGCAGCTCTACTCGCTGCGCTCCCGCCAGTCGTGGGGTTTCGGGGACCTGGGCGACCTGGCCGACCTGGCCGCGTGGAGCGCCAGTGATCTGGGGGCCGGGTTCATCCTGATCAACCCGCTGCACGCGGGTGAGCCGCTGCCGCCCCTGAGCCAGTCCCCGTACCTGCCGATGAGCCGGCGTTTCACCAGCCCGCTGTACCTGCGGATCGAGGACATCCCCGAGTACGCGCGGCTCACGGCGGGGGACCGGGTGCGCATCGACTCCCTCGCCGCCCCGTTGCGGGCCCGCAACTCCACCAGCGAGCTGCTCGACCGGGACAGCGTCTGGCGGGCCAAGCGGACCGCCCTGCAGATCATCTACCGGCAGCCGATGACCGCGCAGCGCCGCGCCGAGTTCGACGCTTACCGGCGCCGCGAGGGGGAGCCGCTGGAGGACTGGGGTCTGTGGTGCGCGCTGGCCGAGATCCATGGGCCGGACTGGCGGTCATGGCCGGAGCCGCTGCGCGCGGTGGGCTCGGCCGAGGTGGCGGCCGAGCGGGCCCGGCTGTCCGGCCAGGCCCTGTTCCACGCCTGGCTGCAGTGGCTCGCGGACGGGCAGCTGGCCGCCGCCCAGGACGCGGCGCGGGCGGCCGGGATGGGCATCGGCATCATCCGGGATGTGGCGGTCGGCTGTCACCCAGGCGGCGCGGACGCCTGGGCCTGGCGCGACGTGATGGTCTCCGGGGTCAGCGTGGGGGCACCCCCGGACGAGTTCAACCAGCGCGGCCAGGACTGGAACCAGCCGCCGTGGCATCCGCAGCGGCTGGCCGCCCAGGGATATGCGCCGCTGGCCGACCTGGTCCACTCGGCCCTGCGGCACGCCGGCGGACTGCGCGTCGATCACGTCATGGGCCTGTTCCGGCTCTGGTGGGTGCCGTCGGGAATGAGCCCGGACCAGGGCACCTACGTGCGGTACGACCACGAGGCCATGCTCGGCGTGCTGGCCGGCCAGGCCGTGTCGGCTGGTGCACTGGCCATCGGCGAGGATCTGGGCACCGTGGACCCATGGATCCGCGAGGACCTGGCCGACCGGGGGGTGCTCGGGACCGCCATGCTCTGGTTCGAGCGCGGCCCGGACGGGGCGCCGCTCCCGCCGGGCAAATGGCGCCGCAACTGCCTGGCCATGGTGGGCACGCACGACGTGCCGCCGATCGCGGCGTTCGTGACCGGGGAGCAGGTGGAGCTGCGTTCCCGGCTCGGCCTGCTCACCCGCTCCTACCGGGAGGAGAGCGAGGAGTCCGACGCCGTGGTCCGGGCCTGGCAGGACGTGCTGGAGTCCGAGGGGCTGCTGCCGGCCGGGGCCGGCCCAGCCCGGCCGAGTTCACCGTGGCCTGTTATGCGTTCCTGGCCCGCACCCCGGCCCTGCTCGTCGGGGTGTCGCTGGCCGACGCGGTAGGGGACCGGCGGCCGCAGAACATCCCCGGGACCACGGATGAGTACCCGAACTGGCGGGTCCCGCTGTGTGACGGTGAGGGCCGGGCGGTGTCCCTGGACGACCTGGCGGACTCCCGCACGGTGCGTGCGGTGGCCCGGGCGGTCGCCAGCCACGCGTGACGCGGCGCCCGGGTCCCGGCAGCCTGTGGCGGGACCGGGGCTTCACCGTCTTCCTGACGGCGCAGACCCTCTCGGTCGCCGGGGACTCGTTCGCCCTCATCGCGGTCCCGCTGCTCGTGCTGCGGGCGACCGGCTCGGTCGCGCAGATGGGCCTGCTGACCGGGTTGGCGGGCGCCGCGGCGGTGGTCGCGGGCATCTTCGCCGGGATCCTGGCCGACCGGCTCGACCGCTGGAACCTCATGGCGGCCTGCGACGTGTCCCGGATGGTCCTGTACGGCCTCATCCCGCTGGCCTGGGCCTTCCACCCGGAGGTCTGGCTCCTCTACGTGATCCTGCCGGTCTGCGCCGCGATCGGCATGATCTTCCAGGTCGGCTACGTGACCGTGGTCCCGGCCCTGTCCGGCCCCAGCCGGATAACCGAAGCCAATGGCCTCCTCTATGGCGCCGCTTCCGCAGCCGGGATCGCCGGCCCGCTCCTCGCCGGTGTGGTATCGGCCCTCCTCGGCCCCGCCGGGGCCATCGGCGTCGACGCGGCCAGCTTCGCCGTCTCCGCGGCGGGCGTGCTCGTCGTACGCCATGAACTGTCCTCGCGCCGCCAGGAAAGGACGGACTCCCGTGCGCCCGCGGGGGCGGTCTCGCCTGGCTGCTCCGCAACGCCTGGCGAGACGGCCACACCGGGCGCCTCCGGCGCTGCGTCCCCCGGCGGGCCGGTGGCCGGCCATCCCGGCGCGGCCGGGGCCTGGCGGGAGCTGCTGGCCGGGGCGCGGTTCCTCTGGCAGCACCCCGCGCTGCGGGCGCTGACCGTCCTGCTGACGTTCTTCATCTTCGCCACCTACGGCCTGCCCGACGTGCTCATCTACTACCTCAAGCACGGCCTGGGCCAGGGGGACGGCGTGGTCGGGCTGGTGCTGGCCATCGCTGCGCTCGGCACCGTCGCGGGCGCGCTGGCCGTGGCACCCTTGCGCCGCAGGCTGGGGTTCGGGGCCTGCTGGACCGGCGCGGTGGTGCTGTGCGGGCTGGCCATCGGCAGCCTGGGCGCGACCGGGAGTGTCCCGGCCGTGGCCGTGCTGGCCGCCCTCTACCTGGGCTGCATCAGCGTGGCCGGAATCTGCTCGATGTCCCTGCGCCAGGAAGTGACCCCGGACCACCTGCTGGGCCGGGTCACCGCCGCCTTCTGGACCATCCACTTCTCCCTGGGCCCAGCGGGAGCCGCCCTGCTCACCTGGGCCGCCGGCCACTACGGCGTGCTGGCAGCCTGTGTCGCCAGCGGCGCAGCGTGCCTCGTGATCGGCGCGATCGCCCTGGTCACGCCGATCCGTGGCCGGGCCCCACGGGCCGGTGTGACCGTAGCCGGGACCTGACCAGGGTGAGAGAGCGGCAAGCTGCCCGCGACTGATCAGGCCCGGCTCGTGACCTTGGTGATGGGCGCGATCTTGTAGCTGCCGTCCAGCACGGCGGCCTGCGGCTGGTACAGGCGCATGATCGGCCGGAACGGTGCGGCCGGGGCGGGCAGCCAGTTGCTGGTGTCGGCGGGCTGCTCATGCTGGATCACGATCGTGAGCGACCCGTCGCTGTCGCGGCGCAGTCCGGGCGTGCGGTCGCCGATGGAGTAGCGGCCGATCGGGTTGGCGACCAGGTAGAAGTCCGGCAGGTCGTACATCGTGAGGGACCAGAAGGCATCGACCGGCGGGTCCTTCTCCAGCCGCAGGACGTAGCGGTGGTGCCCGTCGAGCTGGTCGCCGTCGGCGTCGGTGTAGGTCATCGGGTAGGCCGCCTCATACCCGTGATTGCCCCACAAGCCGCCGCGGGCGGCCAGCGCCCGGGCCAGGTAGCTCGCGCCGCGGTCGCCGATCCGCCACGCCGGGTCGCTGATCGTGCCCGGGCCCAGGTGATCCAGGTTGTAGTCGAACATGTGGAAGGTGAGCGTCCAGCCGTTGACGACCGGGGCGAGGCCGCCTGCCCTGAGGGCCGTTTCCATCTGCTGCTTCGCGGCCTCCGCGCCCGCCTCCAGTGCCCTGGCCAGGGCTGGCGGGCAGTCGGCGTAGGGCGAGGCCGGGTCGAGCAGGCCGAGCGGGGCGAACCGCTGCTGGTAGGCGCGGTCCGGCCCGGACGGGGGGAAGGCCTGCATCCAGGTTCGCAGCTGCTCGAAAAACGCCAGCCCGGCGGGGACCGCAGCCGGGGCCGGGATGCCTTTCAGCGGCGCCGGGGTGCCGTACGGCTCCAGCGACAGCCCGCTTTGCAGCGCCCGGACGGCCTCCAGGTCAGCCAGGCCATGGCAGGCCCAGCGGCCCACGATCGTGGCCACATGGGTCGGGAACTCGATCACCGTGGTTCCGTCCGGCGCGGCCGCCTGCCATCCCGGCGGGACCAGCAGGAAGGAGCCTGCTGCGGTCCCGGTCGCCCGGCGGCCCACGTAGGCGAAGTTATTGGTCCACGCATCGACGAACTGCAGCACGTAGTACCGCCCGGCCGTGTCCGGCACGCGCAGCAGCACCGGACCGCCGCTCACATCGACCTGAGCGATGGAGTAGATGGTGTCGTTGTTGATCGACACGAACCGGTCCTCCGGCCCGGCCAGCTTCGACGCGTGGCTGAAGCTGTTGAACGGAGCCGGCTCGAGCAACCCCATCTTGGTCTCGCCGCCGGCCGCCTGCACGTCTACGACCAGCGGGAAGCCGTACACGTAGGCATCAGCGGCCAGCGCCGCCAGGTCATCACTCAAAGCTGGTCCCCATGTCCGCTAACAGGTAGCAGCATCGTCGCACTCGCCGGCCCCGGCCAGCGCCGCGGGTCAGGGTGTGGCGGTGTTCTCCTGGCGGTCGCGGGCCTGGCAGCGCAGGGCCCGCTGGACGGCGTCCCGGCATTCCAGGAGCAGCCGGCGCAGCGAGGCGGGCGGGTCGGCTTCGGCGATGTAGGAGTCGGTGAGCTCCACCGTGTGCTCCGAGATCTGGGTCAGCGGGTAGGCGTTCGAGGCGAACCACTGGGCCATGTCGCTGCCCCAGTCCCGCCACACGTCACCGACCACCGCGAAGTACCGGGTGGCGTACGGCTCGAGGAGATCAGCCTGGTCAGGGTCGGCGAAGCCGTTCAGTGTGGCGCGGAACGTGGCGTTCGGGAGCGTGCCGCTGACGATCGCCTGCCACGCCGCCTCCTTGGCCGCGGCCTCCGGGATCGCGGCCCGGCACGTGGCGGCCCGCCGCTCGCCCGCGTCGGTGGCGTCGCGGTGCAGTTCCGCGTCGATCTCGGCCGGGCCGGCGGCGCCGCGGCTGCACAGCCGGTGCAGCAGCCGCCAGCGCAGCTCGGTGTCGATCACCAGGCCGTCCATGTACGCCGACCCGTTCAGCAGCCCGCTGAGCAGGGCCAGGTCGCTCGGCGACGAGGCCAGGCTCGCGAACGCCTGCAGGTAGGCAAGCTGCCGGTCCGAGCCGGGCGCGGCCCGCTCGGCCAGGCCGAGCAGGGTGCCTGCCGCCTGGTCGGCGCCGTGCTCCCGCCACGCCGGGTCGGCGAACCGGCGCAGCGCCGCGCCGGCCTGGCGCAGCAGGGTCTGCACGACGGAGATCTCGTCGGCGTGATCGACCCCCGACGACACCAGCCGCACGTAGTCCCGGGCCGCGAGTTCGGCGTCCCGGCACATGTCCCACGCGGCGGCCCAGCAGAGCGCGGCGGGCAGCGACTCGGTGAATTCCCCGATGCTGGCGATGAGCGTGGCCAGCGACCGGCCGTCCAGCCGGATCTTCGCGTAGGTCAGGTCGTCGTCGTTGACCAGCACCAGGTCGGGCAGGGGCTCGCCGGCCAGCGAGTCCAGGACGGTGCGCTCGCCCGCGATGTCCGCCTCCACCCGGCGCCGCCGGGTCAGCCCGGCGCCGGTGAGGTCATACAGGCCGACCGCGATGCGGTGCGCCCGGAGCACCGGGTGGCTCGCAGGCGCGGACTGCAGCACCGCGAACTCGGTGATCTGGCCGTCCTCGCCGAGGTCGTACTCCGGCCGGAGAGTGTTCACCCCGGCCGTCTCGAGCCACTGCTTGGACCAGCCGGACAGTTCCCGCCCCGACGTCTCCTCCAGGGCACCCAGCAGGTCGGCCAGTGTCGCGTTCCCCCAGGCGTGCTCGGCGAAGTAGCGCCGCACCCCGGCCAGGAACTGATCCCGGCCCACGTAGGCGACGAGCTGCTTGAGCACCGACGCGCCCTTGGCGTAGGTAATCCCGTCGAAGTTGACCTCGACCGCGGCGATGTCGGGGATGTCTGCGGCGATCGGGTGCGTGGAGGGCAGCTGGTCCTGCTGGTAAGCCCAGGCCTTGTGGAGCTGGCAGAACGTGGTCCACGCCGTCGGCCACCGGGTGGCCTCGGCCTGCGCCAGGGCGGAGGCCCAGGTGGCGAAGGACTCGTTCAGCCACAGGTCGTCCCACCAGCGCATGGTGACCAGGTCACCGAACCACATGTGCGCCATCTCGTGCAGGATCGTGTCGCCGCGCAGCTCGCGGGCGAAGTCGGTGACCCGGGACCGGAACACGTAGTCCTCAAGGAAGGTCACGCAGCCGGCGTTCTCCATCGCGCCGGCCTTGAACTCCGGCACGAAGACCTGGTCGTACTTGCCGAACGGGTAGCGCACCCCGAACGCGTCGTGGAAGAAGTCGAAGCCCTGCCTGGTCACCTCGAAGATCTCCCCGGGATCCAGGTAACCGGCCAGCGAGCGGCGGCAGTAGATGCCCAGCGGGATACCGTCATGCTCGCTCGTGACCTGGTGGTACGGGCCGGCCACGATGGCCGTGATGTAGGTGGACATCACCGGCGACGGGGGGAAGCGCCAGCGCCGCGCGCCCCCGGCCACGGGCTCGCCGGGCCCCTCGGCGGCCATGTTGGACAGGACCAGCCACTCCCCGGGGGCGATCACCGAGAACTCGAAGACGGCCTTCAGGTCAGGCTGGTCGAAGCAGGCGTAGACCCGGTGCGCGTCGAAGGTTTCCAGGTCGGAGTACAAGTAGACGCCACCGTCGGTGGGGTCGGTGAAACGGTGCAGGCCCTCCCCGCTGCGCGAGTAGGAGCACTCGGCGACCACACGCAGCTCGTTGTCCGCCTGGAGACCGTCGAGGGTGATCCGGTTGCCATCGAACGCGGTGCGGCTGACCGTGACCCCGTTCAGGACGATCTCCCGGACGGCCGGGGCGGTCAGCTCGATGAAGCTGGACGCCTCGGGGACGGCGCACTGGAAGCGGACCGTGCTGGTGGACAGGAAGGTGCCGGCGTCGTCCGTCAGGTCCAGTTCGACCTGGTACGAGCCCACGCCGAGGAGTTGCCGCCGGTCACGAGCTTCCTCGCGGGTGAGATTGTTCGCCACGTGCCTGGCACCTTTCCTTGTCCACGATGCGGGTGTCCACTTCCCGGCGACCCGCAGTTCATCCCGGGTGACCGTCCCCGGGCATTTTCCCATGGCCGACGGCGGAATGCGGTTGGCCCCGGGCCGGTTGCAGGCTGAGTGAGGAGCGGCCGGCATCCCGATGCCCGGCCCGCGGTCCCCGGAAAAGCCTGATCATGACCAGCACGTGGTCGGGCGCCGCCGCGACGAGAAGGAGCCCCATGCCCGAGCAGGAGCCTACCCCGGTCGATTTCTGGTTTGACCCGCTGTGCCCGTGGGCGTGGATCACGTCCCGCTGGATGCTCGAGGTGGAGCAGGTCCGGCCGGTTCAGGTCCACTGGCACGTGATGAGCCTGGCGGTGCTGAACGAGGGCAAGGAAGATATGCCTGAGCGTTACCAGGAGCTGATGAAGCAGGCGTGGGGGCCGGTGCGGGTCGCGATCGCCGCCGAGCAGAAGTACGGGCCTGACGTGCTCGGCCCGCTCTACACCGCGCTGGGCAACCGCTTCCACCACGAGAAGGCGCCCAAGGACCGCGCCACGATCGAGGCCGCGCTCAGCGAGGCGGGGCTGCCCGCCGAGCTGGCCGACGCGATGGACTCCACCGAGTACGACGAGGCGGTCCGGGCCTCGCACGCCGAGGGCATCGAGCGCGTGGGCTACGACGTGGGCACCCCGATCATCTCGGTCAACGGCACATCCATCTTCGGCCCGGTCGTCTCACCCATTCCCCGCGGGGAAGCGGCCGCCAGGCTCTGGGATGGCGTGATGCTGGTCACCCAGACCGACGGTTTCTTCGAGCTCAAGCGCAGCCGGACCCGCGACCCGATCTTCGACTAGCAGCGGCCTGCCCGGGCCCGGTCTTCGCGGCCGGGTGCGGGCAGCGGCCCGCGTTCTGACAGACTGGCTCGGTGCGCGTTTACTTGGGATCTGACCACGCCGGATACGAGCTCAAGGCGGCCCTGGTCAGGTGGCTGGGCGAAGCCGGCCACCAGGCTGTCGACTGCGGTCCTGCCAGCTACAACGCGCAGGACGACTATCCCGTCTACGTGATGCGCGCGGCCAGCTCCGTCGCCGCCGACCCCGGCAGCCTGGGCATCGTGATCGGCGGGTCAGGAAACGGGGAGCAGATCGCGGCCAACAAGGTCCGCGGGATCCGGGCCGCGCTCGCCTGGACCCAGGAGACCGCCCGGCTCGCGCGCCTGCATAACGACGCCAACATCCTCAGCCTCGGTGCCCGCATGTACCCCATCCCGGACGCCGTCAGCTTCGCGCAGGTCTTCATCGAGACCGCGTTCTCCGGCGAGCCGCGGCACGCCCGCCGCCTCCAGATGATCGCCCGCTACGAGGCCACCGGCGAACTCCCCCCCGAGCCCCCGGCCGGCAGCTAGCTGCCTGGCGGGCTGGCCGCGCTCAGCGGCCGCCCCGCCTCCGGGTCCGGTGCCGCTTGCCCCGCCCGCCGCTGCGTCCCCGTCCCGGCTCCCCGTTCTGCCCCGGCGCCTTCGGCTTGCGTGGTGATTTCGGCTGCTCCCCGGCGGGGCGGGCGCCGGCCGGGGCGTCGGCCAGCGACCCTGGAGCCTGGGACGCCGCGGCCGGTGACGGCGCCGCCGGTGATTCCGCCGCGTGGGACGGCGCCGCCGGTGATGCTGCGGCCCGTGACGGCGCCGCCGGTGATTGCGCCGCGGCCGCCGGCGGACGGCGCGGCCGGGGCCCGGGACGGCGCGGCCGGGGCCCGGGACGGCGCGGCGGGGGGAGCTGCGGCCCGGGAGCTTGCGGCCCGGGATTGAGCGGGCGCGGATGCTCTATCGCGCGCGGCCGGCCCGGGGCCGCCGGGCTTGCCCGCCCCCGGCGGTTCAGGCCTGGGCAGGCGCGGCCGGGCGGCTGGCCCCCCGCTGCCGGACTCCTCAGCAGCGGCCTCGTGCTCAGGCCGGGGACGCGACACGTCCCTGGCCCGCATGGCCGCATTAAGCGTGATCTTCATCCCGGGCATGGGCACCCTCCACCGCTACCCTTTCCCGCCAGCGGTGAATCAGTCCCGCGGGAGATGCCTGAATCGGGCGCGCGAGCCCGCGGGGCACGGGCCGCCTTCAGGTGGCCGTGCCCGGCCCCGCTCAGAAGATGGTCGGGCACCAGGGCGCGGGATCCCAGGACATCGCGGCCGACAGTGCCGCGAGCGCGCCGCCGCGCACCTCCGTGGCCAGCCCGGCCCGGGCCAGGGTCCCGAGCGAGGTCCCGCCGAGATACACCGCGCCCAGCGTGGCCGCAGGCAGGATGACATCCGGATCCGCCGGGGACCGCTCGCATCCGGCCGTGCCGGGCCCCGGGGTGATCCCGGGTCCCGCCAGCACCGGCCCGGACCCGCGCAGCCTCCAGCGGCCCGCGTTCCACGGGCACATCTCGTCGGTGACCTCGATGACCATGTTGACCGGGGCCGCGTACCGCCGCGCGGCCAGGGCCGCCGGCACGTCGATGATCCTCACCCACAGCCCGTCGCTGACCTGCGGACGTGCCCGGCGGGGGTCAGCCAGCAGGTGCAGCAGCGGGTCGTCCGCCGGCCGCAGCCGGGCCGTCACCTCGCTGACCAGGTCGCGGCTGAGCAGGTCCGCCCACAGTGCGGCGGTGGCCTCGGGATCGGCCGCGACCAGTTCCCGGATGTCGAGCGCGGCATCCGGGAGGAACGAGTCCTCGTCCCACCGGCCCCGGCCGGTGTACAGGGCATAGCCGCGGGGGCCCGTGTCGTCCTCGGCGAGCACGCAGCGCAGCGGTGAGGACCCGGCCCGGCCCTCGTCCGGATCGTCCACGATGCGGTTCCACCAGGATTCGTTCCTGATAAAGAAGCCCGGCTGGGCGGGCAGCAGCGTGTCGTAGACCTTGGCCAGCTCGGCCAGCGCCGCGGCCGGCTCGGCGATCCGCAGGCGCAGCCCGGGGTCCGCCGGAGCCTGGGAGCTGAGCAGGCCCTCGCTGTGCCGGACGGTGAGGCTGGCATGCCACGAGGCCCGGCCGTACCCGAACCGGCCGTAGATCCGCGCGTCGGAGGCCCAGAGCACCGCGATGGGCTCGCCCCGCTCGTGGATGTCGTCGATCTGCCGCCGCATCAGGCTGGTGAGGATGCCGCGCCGGCGGTGCGAGGGCATGACCGCGATCCAGGTCACCCCGGCGGCCGGCACCAGCGCGCCCGGGACGGTCATCCGGAAGCTCCACGCGCCGGCGCTGGCGACCGGGGTCGCGCCGTCGAAAGCCGCCAGCGTGCGGTCGAGCTCGAGGCGCTCCAGCATCTCGGCGCGGTGCCGCTGGGACGGCGGGCCGTCGTGGAACGCGTGCTCGTTCGTGCGGTGGAAGGCGTCGAACTCGCTCTCTTCCACGGCCCTGATCGGGAAGTCAGCTGCCATGCCGCATTCCTACCTGGTCCGGGCGCCGGTGCGCCAATCAGTTTGGGAGCGTGCCAGAGCGATGAGGGTGCGGATACAGTTCGCCCATCATGCTTTCCCGGCCACTCGCCCGTTCTGGCCGGCTTGCCCGCTCGATGGGAGCGGGGGTGGCCGGCCAGATCCGGCGTCAGTTCATCACCAGGAACCGCCGGATGGCGTTCGTGCTGACCGTCGCCACCCTGGCCATCGGGCTGGCCGCGGTGCACCTGTCGGAGTGGTGGTTCTCGCCGGGACTGATGATCCTGCCCGTGCTGGCGGGCGGGCTGCTGCTGTGGCCCCGGGCCCTGCGGATCCTGTTCGGCCTGGTCGCGCTCATGCTGGCCTACGACGCCTTCCATGAGCGGGCCGGGGCCGGCATCATTGCGACGGTCGCGGTCACCGCGCTGTTCGCGGACGCGCTGGCGCGGGCCCGGTGGAAACTCGGTGTCCAGGGCATGCGCGGGGACCGGATGCTTATCGAGCTCCGGGACCGGATCCGGGCCCAGGCCAGGCTGCCTGCGCTGCCCGCCGGCTGGCAGTCCGCCGCCGTGCTCCGGCCAGCGGGGGGCTCGTCGTTCGGCGGCGACTTCCTGGTCTCGGCGTGTGACGGGAAGACCCTGGAGGTCGCGCTCGTCGACGTGTCCGGCAAGGGCGTGGACGCCGGGACCCGGGCGCTGCTGCTCTCCGGGGCGTTCGGCGGCCTTCTCGGGTCGGTGCCCCGTGAGGAGTTCCTCGGCGCGTGCAACTCCTACCTGCGCCGCGGGCCGGCCGTCGAGGGGTTCGTCACCGCGGTGCACCTGTCGCTCGACCTGGCCACCGGCGAGTACATGCTGGCCTCGGCCGGGCATCCGCCGCCTGCCCACTTCGACGCGGGCAGCGGTACCTGGAAGGTGACCCAGGCCCGCGGCATCGTGCTGGGCGTGGTCCCGGATCCGCGGGCCACGCCGGTGCACGGCGCGCTGCGGTCCGGGGACGCGCTGATGCTGTACACCGACGGGCTGGTCGAGGCGCCGGGCCTGGACATCGACGCCGGCACGGACCGGCTGCTGGGCGAGGCCAACCGGCTGGTGGCCGCCGGGTTCCGGAACGCCGCGACCGAGCTGGTCCGGGTGGTCAAGGCAGGCGGCGGCGGGTCCGACGACTGCGCGCTGGTGCTGATCTGGCGCACCTGAGCCAGCCGGCCGGGCCGGGTCGCCACGGGCAGACCGTTATCTATGGTGCATGCTCGCCGGCCGGGGCGGGCTGCGGGGCGGCAGGCGCCGGGCCGGCCGCGGGCGGCCCGGCGGCGGCGGATGCGTACCCGGGACGGTTGCGGAGCACCTGGAGGGCGTGCTCGACCAGGGCGATCAGGGCGTCCCGGCTGGACGCCCGCTGCCGGGCGTCACACAGGACCACCGGCACGTGAGGATCCAGATCCAGCGCCGACCGGACCGCCTCGGTCTGGTACCGCCGCGCTCCCTCGAAGCAGTTGACCCCGACCACGAACGGGATGCCGCGCTGCTCGAAATAGTCCACGGACGGGAAGCAGTCCGCGAGCCGCCGGGTGTCGGCCATGACGATCGCCCCGAGAGCGCCGCGGGCCAGCTCGTCCCACATGAACCAGAACCGTTCCTGGCCCGGGGTGCCGAACAGGTAGATGACCAGGTTCTCGCGGATCGTGATCCGCCCGAAGTCCAGGGCCACGGTGGTGGTGCTCTTCCGCTCGACCCCGTCGAGCCGGTCCACCGCGGCGCCCGGCTCGCTCAGCGGTTCCTCGGTCCGCAGGGGCCGGATCTCGGTCAGCGACCCGACCAGGGTGGTCTTGCCGACCCCGAAGCCGCCCGCGATGAGGATCTTGATGGTGACGGGCATCCGCGCAGGGATGCTGGCCCGGTCAGAGGCGGCGTAGTCCATCGACGACCTCCTTCAGGACCTGCACGTCAGGCAGCCGGGCCGGGGGGATGGGATTGTGAATCGCGACGAGGGACCGTTCCCGCAGATCACCCAGCAGGATCCGGACCACCCCCAGGGGCAGGTCGAGGTCGGCCGCGAGGTCCGCCACCGAGGTGGGCAGCCGGCACAGGCGGAGCACCTCGAGGTGCTCCGGGTCCAGGGACGACGGATCGAGCTGGATCCCGCGTACCGCCGTGATGATCGCGATCAGGTCGAGGGTCTCCCCGCTGGGCCGGGTCCGGCCGCGGATCAGCGCGTAGGGCCGGACGACCGGGCCGGCCTCCTCGTCCAGCCAGTGATCGTCGGGCGACGGCATGCCGGGGTCAGTCCGTGACCTCCCCGACCGTGCCCGGCCGGGGGTTCACCGACAGGTGCTGGCCTACCCGCTTCACCAGGATCGCCATCTCGTAGGCGACCAGGCCGGCGTCCGCGCTGGCGGGACTCAGCACCGCGAGGCAGCTGCCCTCGCCCGCTGAGGTGACGAACAGGAAGGCCGTGTCCATCTCCACGATGGTCTGCCGGACGTGACCGCCGCCGAAGTGACGGCCGGCGCCCCGGGCCAGGCTCTGGAAGCCGGAGGCCACGGCGGCCAGGTGCTCCGCGTCTTCCCGGGTCAGCGCGCTCGAGGCGGCGATGGCCAGGCCGTCCCGGGACAAGATGACCGCCTTGTCCACATCGGGGACCCGCACCACCAGGTCATCAAGCAGCCAGTCCAGGTCGGTCACCGAACCGGTGCCCGCGCCGTTGTCCTGCTCTGCCGCGCTCATCCGCTCCCCCTTGCCCTCACTCGTCGCCCTGGGGGCCGGCCTCCCCAGCCTCCGGGGGACTGGGCTCCGCCGCTGGCTGGGTGCCGGTCATCGTCTCCGTGGTCTTCTCCGGCGGGTCGAACAGCGAGCGCCCGCGCTCCCAGCCCCGCTGCATGGCGGTGATCGTGCTCCTCGCCTCTTCCGGTGAGCGCTCGTCCGCGGTCCCCGCCGCCGCGGCGGAGTCACCGTTCGCGGAGGGGCGCGCGTACAGCGTGTTCTCCCGCAGCTGCGGGGCGAGGCTGGCCTGGCGGACCCGGCGGGGCAGCGATTCCGGGTCAGCGAACCCGGCGTCGCCATGATCCGGGTCATGGTGCTCAGGGGTGCCCGCATGGACCGGCTCGGCCGCCGGCGGCCAGCTTGCCTCGTCGTCGTAGCCCTGGAGGCCGGTGAAGCCGTGGCTCCCATTCCCGTTTTCCGCGGCCGGGCCCGCGCCGTTGCCGGGCCACCCATCCAGCGCGCCGCCCACGGTGGCCCGCGGGCCGTCGTCCGCGGCGTGGGCCGCCCACGGATCGCTCCCGCTGTCGGCCGGCCAGCGCCTGTCTGCGTCGTCCGCCGCAGTCGCAGTCGCAGCCGCGCCCGTGGTCACCGCGCCCGTGGTCACCGCGCTCGCGGCATGCCGCCCGTCGGCGCCGGCCTCCTCGTCGGTGACGGCCGTGATGCTGCCTGTGTCATCGCGGGCGGCGTGCCGGCCGGTCAGCTGCACGCCGGTGCCCGGGTCCGTCCCGTCCTGCTGGTAGCTCTCCTCGGAGACGACCAGCGTGTTGGGGATGAGCACGATCGCGGTCGTCCCGCCGTAGGGGGAGCCGCGCAGGGAGATCCGGATGTTGTGCTTGCGGGCCAGCTGGCTGGCGACGAACAGGCCGAGCTGGTCGCTGCCGGACAGGTCGAACGGGGGCGGGTTCTCCAGGAGGTCGTTGAGCTCGGCCCGCCGCTCCTCGCTCAGCCCGAGCCCGCGGTCCTCGATCTCCACCGCGAACCCGCGGCCCGACCACATCGCCGCTGATCAGCACGGGAGTGTTCGGCGGGGAGAACACGACGGCGTTCTCCGCGAGTTCCGCGATCATGTGGATGACGTCCGCGACCGCGGGGCCGTTGATGGCCGCCTTGGTGTTCGCGGTGACCTTGATCCGGGTGTAGTCCTCCACCTCGGCCACGGCCGCCCGGAGCACGTCCACGAACGGGACGGGCCGGCGCCAGGCCCGGGCGGGCGCGTCGCCGGACAGGATGATCAGGCTCTCCGCGTGCCGCCGCATGCGCGTGGTGAGGTGGTCGATGCGGAACAGGTCCTCGAGTTCCTCCGGCTCCCTGGCCCGCCGCTCCATCGCATCGAGCAGGGCGAGCTGGCGGTGCAGCAGCGACTGGCTGCGCCGGGCCAGGTTCCGGAAGATGTCGCTGATGCCCTGGCGCAGCCGGGCCTGGCCCACGGCGGCTTCCACCGCGGTCTGCTGGACCGCGGCGAAGGCCTGCCGGACCTGGCCGATCTCGTCCGAGCTGGCGGGCAGCTCGGGAGCCTCGGCGGAGACGTCCACGTCCTCGCCGGCGGCCAGCCGGCTCACCACGTCGGGCAGCCGCTTGTTGGCCAGCTCCAGCGCCGACTGGCGCAGCTCGGCCAGCTCGCGGATGAGGCCGCGGCCGATCACGAACGACACCAGGATGGACACGATCACCGCGAGCAGGCCCAGCCCGCCCGCCAGGGCGAGCTCCAGGTAGGTGTCGTCAGAGTTGGTCGAAGCCTGCGCGGTGATCGCGTCCGACGCCTGGGTCCCGGCCTTGGACAGGCCCGCAGCCACGCCCGCCGACGGCCGCCTCCCACTGCTGCGGCAGGACGGGCGGGGGGCTGCTGGCGTGCGTGTCCGCCATCAGCTGGTTTTCCAGCGAGGTCAGGGCGGTGGAGGCCTGCGGGCTGACGGCGCGGAGGTAGTACGCGCGGTACTGAGGCTGCAGGTCAGGCAGGGTCTGGGCGTACAGCGCCCGGCGGGCCCCGACCAGCTGGGTGAATTGCTGGCGGTCGGCGGCGGGGAAGGACCGCGCAGCCAGGTCGCCTGAGATGATCGCGCTCTCCTGCAGCATCAGGTCCTCAGAGCGGCCCATCCGGACGAAGGCCACGCGCCTGGGTGACCAGCATTCGCGTCGGTCTGCTCAAGGATTGCCTGGTCGATGACCGCGTAGCCGTCCGCGACGATGGAGCTGTACTCGGCGAGCGCGCGCGACTTGCTGATGATCTGCGAGTGCACCTGGGCGCGCAGCGCAGGCAGGCCCTTGATGTCCTTGAGCAGGGTGGCGATGGCCCGCTTCTCGGGCGCGGTCGCGTTGTTCATCGTGTTGGACGAATTGAGCGCGCTGGCCGCGGCCGCGGCTGCGGCGTTGGTCTTGTTCTGCTGGACCTGGAGCACGGCCAGGTTGGCCCCGGTCGGGCTGGACAGGTAGACGATCGCGAGCGGGCGCTCGGCGTCGAGCTGGCTCAGGAGCGCGCCGGTCGGCAGGCCGGTGGCGGATTTGATCGTGGTCGCCTGGGAGAGGTTGACCGCTCCCCGGGCGGTGAGGAACGTGGCGAACACGTATAGCCCGATCAGCGACAGGACCGGGATGAGGATCAGCAGGAAGATCCGCAGGCGTATGGACCGGAGACGCAACCCCATGGCTCAGGCCTCAAAGTGTGAGAGGAACGGATTGTGACCATGTAGCTACGAAGGAGTATCGGAGACCCCCCCGAAGGTCCAGAGCGTAGCAGTCAGTAATCCTCCTTACCGGGAAAATATAGGACCCGTGCATGCTGAGGGCATTTATCCTTTTTGGGGGTAAACGCAGTGTGCTGGTGAGCCTGATGGGGCGGCGGCCTGCGCCTGATGGGCGGGGACGGCCGGCCTGCGCCTGATGGGCGGGGACGGCCGGCCTGCGCGCCAGCGGCGCGGCACCGTGTCCTCGCGTCCTGCGGCCGGCTGGGCCTTGCGTCCTGGGGCCGGCTGGGGGCCTTGTGTCCTGCGTCCCGCGGCCGGCTGGGGCCTTGTGTCCCGGCGTCCTGGTCCCGCCGGCCCGGGATTAATCCGTTCGGGTTACGCCGGCGGACAGGCTGGGGGCCGGGCCGCCGGCCCGCTCCGGTGGCCCGGCCCTGGCCCGCGAATATGACATTCACGTCAGTGAATGAGGGCCAGTCCCGGGCGGGGGCGCAGCAAAGGAGGTGTCCCCGATGGCGCCGCTACCGTCGCGTAAAGATTGCGTTCGGTAACCTGCGCCAGGCAAGACGGTGGCCGGTCTCTCCGCGGCCTCACTGATATCGCTGAGATGAATCCAATTCGTAACGCATTCGAAACATATGCGGGCCGCCGTGACAATATCGGCAGCGGGCCGCTGACCTGCGGTGATGTGCTCATCGCGGGCTGGCCGGGGCCAAGACCATAACCCGGGAAACGTGGCCGGACTGCGCGTTGCTAATGGCACACGCAATGTGATGCGCCGCCTTCGGGCCTGGCCCGGGTGCGTGCCGGTGACGTGGCCGGGCATAATGAGACGGTGCTGTTCAGGTGAAGGCCGCGTTGAACGAGCCGGGCCTCATCGCGACGATCAGCGACACCGGTGTCAGGTGACGTCCATGTCATTGTTTGCATTTGTATGGCAAGTGTGCGGTGATAGGTGCTGTGAGCCAGGGGGTAACACGATTGGGTGAACCGCGCGGCACGGCGGTGGTTTCCCCGTCGGCGGAAGCCATCGGGTCTGCTGCGGCTGCCCAGGCACCGGCCGAGAACTTCCCGGTGGCCCTGCGGATGCTGCCGGGCCGGTACCGGCGGCGCCTGGAAGCCGTCTATGGCTTCGCCCGGGCCGTGGACGACATGGGCGATGAGGCGCCCCCCGGTGAACGGGGCAGACTCCTGGACGAGCTAGAAGCCGACCTCGGTCGGCTTTACCAGTTCCAGGACCCCTCGCTGCGCGAGACGCCGGGCCGGGCCGGGCCGGCGATGGGCGCTCCGGCGGGCGCCGCCCCGCAGATCGGCGTGGTCAGGGCGCTGGCCGCAGTGGTCGGGGAGTGCGCCATCCCCCAGGAGCCGTTCGCGGACCTGATCAGGGCTAACCGGCAGGACCAGGTGGTCAGCCGTTACCCCGCCTTCAGCGACCTGGTCGATTACTGCCGGCTCTCGGCCAATCCGGTGGGGCGGATCGTCCTGCACGTCTTCGGCGCGGCCACGCCCGGGCGGATGGTCCTGTCCGACCGGGTCTGCACCGCGCTCCAGCTCGCCGAGCACTGGCAGGACGTCGCGGAGGACTTCCGGGCAGGCCGCATCTACCTGCCGGCCGAGGACATGGAACGGTTCGGGGTCGCCGAGAGTGACCTTGCGGCCCCGTCCGCCGGGCCGCGGCTCCGGGCCCTGATGGCGTTCGAGGTGGGGCGGGCGCGCCAGCTTCTCGACGAAGGCGCCCCCCTGGTGGGGAATTTGCGCGGATATGCCCGGGTTGCCGTGGCGGGTTACGTGGCGGGCGGCCGGGCCGCCCTGGCCGCGATCACCGGGGCCGGGCATGATGTGCTGCGCGCGACCCACAAGCCGCGCCGCGGCCGGCTGGCCAGGGAGATGCTGAGGGCTTATGCAGCCGGGAGGTGATGCGATGGACGCGGCGGCCGCCTACCGGCACTGTGAGGAAATCACCTGGTCCCAGGCCCGCAACTTCTCCTACGGCATCCGGCTGCTGCCCCCGGACAAGCGGCGGGCCCTGGCCGCGGTGTACGCGTTCGCCCGCCGTATCGACGACATCGGGGACGGCGCCCTGCCCCCGGCCGACAAGCTCGCGGCGCTGTCCGGGGCCCGGGCCAGCGTGACGGCGCTGGCCGGCGGGACCACCCCGGCGAGCCCGGGCACCCCGCACCCGGGGACGCCAGGGCCGGGCACCCCCCAGCCGGGCACTCCCCAGCCGGGGACGCCGGCCGGCGGCCCGGCGGACGGGACCGCCGACCCCGTGCTGGTGGCCCTCGCCGACGCCGGCCGCCGGTTTCCCATCCCCCTGGAGGCGTTCGGCGAGCTGATCGACGGGTGCGAGGCTGACGTACGGGGCACCACCTACGTGACGTTCGAGGACCTGCGGCACTACTGCCGGTGCGTGGCAGGCTCTATCGGGCGGCTCTCGCTCGGCGTCTTCGGCACGCGCGACATCGAGGCCGCCGCCCCGCTGGCCGACGCGCTCGGGGTCGCGCTCCAGCTGACCAACATCCTGCGTGACATCCGCGAGGACTTCCGCGACGGGCGCGTGTACCTGCCCGCCGAGGACTTCAAGAGGTTCGGCGCCGAGCTGCGCCCCAACGGGTCAGGCTGGCCGGCCCCCGACCCCAAGCTGGTCGACGTCGTGACGTTCGAGGCGGACCGGGCGCGGGACTGGTACGCGCGGGGGCTGCGGCTGATGCCGATGCTCGACCGGCGCAGCGCCGCGTGCACCGGCGCGATGGCCGGGATCTACTTCCGCCTGCTGGAGAACATCGCCGGGGCCCCCGAACTGGTGCTGCAGCGCCGCGTCTCCCTCTCACCGGGCCAGAAGGCGATGGTGGCGGTGAAGTCACTGGCCGGCTCCGCGCTGCGGCCCGGGCGTTCCGGGCCGCCCCGGCCCACGACCACGGCTGGGGCCCCGCGATGACCCCCGGCCCGGTGAGCCCGGTCCCGGCAGGCCCGGCCCGCGGGCGCCACGTGGCGGTGGTCGGCGGCGGCCTGGCCGGGATTACCGCCGCGATCGCGCTGCGCGAAGCCGGCAACCGGGTCACGCTGCTGGAGTCCAGGCCCAGGCTGGGCGGCGCGACCTGCTCCTTCACCCGGGACGGTCTGGTGGTCAACAACGGCCAGCACGTGTTCCTGGGCTGCTGCACCGCCTACCGGGAGCTGATCGCCCGGCTCGGGATGACCGGCTCGGTGAGCCTGCAGGACCGCTTCGACGTCGCCGTGCTCAGCCCGCACGGCCGGGCCCGGCTGCGCCGGACCCGGCTCCCGGGCCCGCTGCACATGGGCCAGGCGCTGGTGACCTACCCGCTGCTGTCGCCCGCCGAGCGGCTCAGGTCACGCGGGCCGCCCTGGCCATGCGCTTCCTCGACCCGGCCCGGCCCGGCCTCGACGCCCAGCGGCTGGGTGACTGGCTGGCGGCGCGGGGGCAGGGCGAGCACGCCCGGCGCGTGCTGTGGGACCTGTTCACGGTCTCCGCCCTGAACGTGGCCGGGGATGACGCCAACCTGTCGCTGGCCGCCACGGTGGTGCGCACGGCGCTGCTCGGCGCCCGTGACGCGGCCGACATCGGGACGCCGGCCATCCCGCTCGGTGACCTGCACGGCGAGGCCGCCGCGCGGCGGCTGGGCGAGCTCGGCGCCACCGTGCGGCTCGGCGCCAAGGTGGCCGCGGTCCGGCCGCTGGCCGGCGGGGGGTTCCGGGTGCAGCTGGCCGATCGCGGGGTGAGTGACGCCCCGCTCAGCGCGGACATCCCGGTGGCTGACGGGGTGGTCCTGGCGGTGCCGCCGGAGGCCGCGGCCCGGCTGCTGCCCGGCGGGTGCCGCCGCGGCCGGGCCGGGCCCGGAGCGCTGGCGGGAGCTGGGCGCCTCACCGATCGTCAACGTGCACGTCATCTACGACCGGCAGGTGACCCCGCTGCCGTTCGCGGCCGCGGTGGACTCGCCGGTGCAATGGGTCTTCGACCGCACCGGGCCGTCCGGGCTGGATGCCGGGCAGTACCTGGCCGTCTCCGTGTCGGCCGCGGATGATGTCGTGGACACGCCTGCTGCCCGGCTGCGGGAACAGTTCGTCCCGGCGCTGGAGGAGATTTTCCCCGCCGCGCGTGACGCGCGGATCACAGACTTCTTCGTCACCAGGGAGCGCCGGGCCACGTTCCGGCAGGAGCCCGGTTGTGGCGAGAAGCGCCCGGGAGCCACGACCAGGCTGGCCGGCCTGGTGCTCGCGGGCGCGTGGACCGATACCGGGTGGCCCGACACGATGGAGGGTGCCGTGCGAAGCGGACTGTCACGCAGCGCGGGAGCTGCGACGCGATATGACCCAATCACGCCAGGGGATTCCCGCGGCCACGCACGCGGCCGAGGTCGCCGGGGCCACGTCGTGACCGCCGTGATGCCCGCGGGCGTGGAGACCGCCCGTGACCTCGTCGGCCCGGCGATCGCCGCCGCCGTGGACCGGCTCAGCCCGGAAGTCCGCACCGTCGCCGCCTACCACCTGGGGCTGGACGGCAGCGGGGCGGGCAAGGCCCTGCGCCCGGCGCTCGCTCTGCTGTCGGCGCGGGCGGCCGGGGCGTCACCGGACCGCGGCGTTCCCGCCGCGGTCGCGGTGGAGCTCGTGCACAACTTCTCGCTGCTGCACGACGACATCATGGACGGCGACACCGAGCGCAGGCACCGGCCGACCGCCTGGACCGTGCATGGCGTCGGGGCGGCCATCCTGGCCGGCGACGCACTGCTCGCGCTGGCGCAGGACATCCTGCTCGAGGACACCGCCGCCCAGGGCATCTGGGCCGCGCGCTGCCTGTCCGCCTCGGTCCTCAGGCTGATCGCTGGGCAGGGAGCCGACCTGGCGTTCGAGCAGCGCAACGACGTGAGCCTGCCCGAGTGCCTGACCATGGCCGGGGACAAGACCGCGGCGCTGATGGCCTGTGCGTGCAGCATCGGGGCGATCCACGTCGGCGCGCCGCCCGGGCTGGCCATGGGCCTGGCCGGCTTCGGCGCACACGCCGGGCTGGCCTTCCAGCTCACCGACGACCTGCTCGGCATCTGGGGTGCCCCCGAGGTGACCGGCAAGCCGGTCCGCGCTGACCTGCGGGCGAGGAAGAAGTCGCTGCCGGTGGTGGCCGCGCTGACCAGCGGATCCGCCGGCCGCGGAGGAGCTGGCCGGGCTGCTGGCCGGGACGGACCCGCTTAGCGAGGATGACCTGGTGCGCGCGGCCCGCCTCGTGGAGGAGGCGGGCGGCAAGGACTGGACCGAGAACGAGGCCGCGGCTCAGCTCGCCGCCGCGGAGAAGTGCCTGACCGAGACCGACATGCCCGACGAGGTGCGTGCCGAGTTCGCGGGGATCGCCGAGTTCATCACGGCGCGGCAATGGTGAGCGGGCCGCGGGCACGCCTCTGCGCTCCCAGGGTGAGCGGTGAGGCAGCGGTGGTCAGGAGACTGACAGGTTGACCGCTGGTGCGGGCCATCAGCGCTGAGGGCCTGGCGGTGCTGACGACGTTCAGCGCCCGGGTAAGTCCGGGGCCCGGTGTGACTGCTGATCCAGGGGATGGTGCGGGGCAGTGTGGTGAAGGCGAGGTGAGACGATGACAGTGACGCACGCGCGACCCGGCGGTCCCTCAGCACTCTCCGGTGCGGGGGCCGCGCTGGCCCGCGCCCGTGACCACCTGCTCGGCCTCCAGCGTGCTGAGGGCTGGTGGCAGGGGGAGCTGGAAACCAACGTCACGATGGACGCCGAGGACCTGCTGCTGCGTGAGTTCCTCGGCATCCGCACGGAGGAGGAGACCGCCGCCGCGGGCCGGTGGATCGCCTCCCAGCAGCGGGCCGACGGAACCTGGGCCAACTTCTTCGGCGGTCCCGGTGACCTGTCCACGACCGTCGAGGCGTACCTGGCCCTGCGGCTGGCGGGGCACCTGCCCAGCGCACCGCACATGGCCAGGGCGGCCGGATGGATCACCTCGCGCGGCGGCATCGCCGCCACGCGCGTGTTCACCAGGATCTGGCTCGCGCTCTTCGGCCAGTGGTCGTGGGACGACCTGCCGGTCATGCCTCCCGAAATGGTGTACCTGCCCACCTGGTTTCCGCTTAATGTGTACGACTGGGCCTGCTGGGCGCGGCAGACGATCGTGCCGCTCACCGTGGTGGGCTCGCTTCCGCCCGGTCCGGTCCCTCCCCTTCGGCCTGGACGAGATCCGGGCACCCGGCCAGGATGAGCCGGGTGACCGGGCCCGCAAGTCGGCTCAGGCCGCGGACCGGACCGGCTGGGAGCTCGCTTTCGGCGGGCTGGACCGGGTCCTGCATGTCCTCGAGCGGCACGGTCAGCGAACCCGGCCGGTGCGGGCCATGCGCCGCGCCGCGCTGCGCCGCTGCGCCGACTGGATCATCGCCCGCCAGGAGCAGGATGGCTGCTGGGGCGGGATCCAGCCGCCCTGGGTCTACTCCCTGATCGCCCTGCACCTGCTCGGCTACGGGCTCAATCATCCGGTGATCAAGCGCGGGCTGGCCGGGCTGGACCGGTTCACGATCATCGAGGACTCCCCGGCCGGGCCGGTGCGCAGGCTCGAGGCCTGCCAGTCCCCCGTGTGGGACACGGTGCTGGCGGTTGTGGCGCTGGCCGACGCCGGGCTGCCGCCGGAGCACCCCGCGATGACCCGGGCGGCCGGCTGGCTGCTCGACGAGGAAATACCCGGCCCCGGCGACTGGCGGGTGCGCCGTCCCTGGCTGGAACCGGCCGGATGGGCATTCGAGTTCGACAACGACGGCTACCCCGACATCGATGACACCGCGGAAGCAGTGCTCGCGCTCCGCCGCACCGCCCAGGGCCAGCCAGTATCAGGCCAGCCGGCACCGGGCCAGCCGGCACCGGGCCAGCCAGCACGGGGGAAGGTGCGCCATCCCGCCATCGGGCGCGGGCTGCGCTGGATCACCGGCATGCAGTCCTCCGACGGCGGGTGGGGCGCCTTCGACGCGGACAACACCTCGACGCTGGTGACCAAGCTGCCGTTCTGCGACTTTGGCGCGGTCGTTGATCCGCCGTCGGCCGATGTGACCGCCCACGTCGTCGAGGCCCTGGCCGCGGAGGGCCTGGCCGGCAGCCGGGCCGCCCGCCGGGGCGTGGTGTGGCTGCTGCGGGCGCAGGAGAAAGACGGCTCCTGGTTCGGCCGCTGGGGGGCCAACTACGTGTACGGCACCGGTGCTGTCGTGCCCGCGCTCGTCGCCGCCGGGGTGCCGCCGTCCAAGCCGGTCATCCGCCGCGCGGTCCGCTGGCTGGAAGAGCATCAGAACCCGGACGGTGGCTGGGGCGAGGACATGCGCTCCTACGACGACCCGCAGCTGGCCGGTTGCGGCACGTCTACCGCTTCCCAGACCGCATGGGCGCTGCTGGCCCTGCTCGCGGCGGGACCGCCGGGGCCGGCCGCCGAGGCCGGGATCCGCTGGCTCGTCGAGCACCAGCGCGACGACGGGACCTGGGATGAGCCGCAGTACACCGGCACGGGGTTCCCCGGGGACTTCTACATCAACTACCACCTCTACCGGCTCGTTTTCCCGGTGAGCGCGCTGGGCCGGTACCAGGCGGCCCGGCCATGACCCGGCTCCAGGTGGGCAGCCCCCGGCTCCGGCGCAGCCCGGTGACCGGATCCGGGCTCCTGGTCTGCGCTCCGCTGCGGCTCGAGGCCAGGGCGGTCCGGCGCGGGCTGCGCGGCGCTGGCGCCGGCCAGGGGGCCGCGGGCCAGGCCGGGCGTGGGCCGGGTCGTGGCGACCGGGTACGGGCCGCGCCGCGCCGCCGCCCGGGCAGCCGGGCTGCGCGAGGAGCCGTTCGCCGCCATGGCGGTGGCCGGAACGGGCGGCGGGCTGTCCGCCGACCTGCGGCCCGGCGACATCGTGGTCGCCAGCGAGGTCACCGACGGGCACAGGATCATCCCCTGCGCGTCGGCTGAGCTCCTGGCGGGCGAGCTGCGCCGGGCAGGCCTGCGGGTCCGGGTCGGCCGGGTTCTCACCGTGGACCACCTGGTCCATGGGGCCGAGCGGGAACGGCTGGCCGCGACCGGGGTCCTCGTTGCGGATATGGAATCGGCCGTGCTGGCCCGGCGCGGCGGACGGCAGGCCGCTGGCAGTGGTCCGGGCCGTCTCCGATACGCCAGACCGTCCCCTGGTCAGTCCCGGCGGGCTGGGCGGCGGGCTGGCCGCCCTGCGGTCGCTGCGGGCCGCCGCGCCGGCGCTGGCCCGGTGGGGCGCGGCGGTGGGGGAGCGGCAGGTGCTGCTGGCCGGGCCCCGCTCGTTCTGCGCCGGGGTGGAGCGGGCCATCGAGATCGTCGAGCGGGCCCTCGACCGGCAGGGGCCGCCGGTCTACGTGCGCAAGCAGATCGTCCACAACTCCCACGTGGTCGCCGGGCTCGAGGAGCGCGGGGCGGTGTTCGTGGAGGAGCTCAGCGAGGTGCCGGATGGCGCCTGCGTGGTGTTCTCCGCGCACGGCGTGTCCCCGGCGGTCCGCTCCGAGGCCGACCGCCGCGGCCTGACCACGGTGGACGCCACGTGCCCGCTCGTGGCCAAGGTGCACGCCGAGGCGCGCCGGTTCGCCTCGGACGGCTACCTGGTCGCGCTGATCGGGCACGAGGGCCACGAAGAGGTCGACGGCACTCTCGGCGAGGCTCCGGACTCCGTGGCCCTGGTCCAGACGGCTGACGACGTCGGCGTGCTGCGGCCGCCGGACCCGGGAAAGGTGGCCTATCTCATGCAGACCACGCTGGCCGCGGATGAGGCCGCGGACATCGCCGACGCGCTGCGCGAGCGGTTCCCGGCGGCCCGCGCGCCGGGCAGCGATGACATCTGCTACGCCACCACGAACCGGCAGCGCGCCGCCCGCGCCGTGGCCGCCGAATCCGACCTGGTCCTGGTGGCCGGGTCGGCGAACTCATCGAACTCTGTGCGGCTGGTCGAGACCGCGCAGCGGGCGGGTACCACCGCCTACCTGATCGACGGCCCGTCCGACATCGAGCTGGGCTGGCTGGCCGGGGTGTCCACGATCGGCCTGACCGCGGGCGCGTCCGCGCCCCCGGCGGTCGTCCAGGACATCATCACCGCCCTGGGCGGCCTCGGCACTGTCGAGGTCAGCGAGCGTGTGATCACCACTGAGAACATCCGATTCAGCCTGCCCAAGGAGGTTAGGCAGTCATGAGCGTCTCCCTACGCCAGAGCATGCGCATCGGCTCTTACCTGATGCGCCAGAAGCTGAGCGGAAACAAGAAGTTCCCGCTCCTCGTCGAGCTGGAGCCACTGTTCGCGTGCAACCTGAAGTGCGCGGGCTGCGGGAAGATCCAGCAGCCCCACGACGTGCTCAAGCAGCGGATGCCGGTGGAGCAGGCCCTCGCGGCGATCGAGGAGTGCGGGGCCCCGATGGTGTCCCTGGCAGGCGGCGAGCCGCTGATGCACCCGCAGATCGACGTGCTGGTCAACGAGCTCGTCAAGCGGAAGAAGTTCGTTTTCCTGTGCACCAACGCGCTGCTCCTGCCCAAGAAGCTGGACAAGTTCACGCCGTCGCCGTACTTCGCCTTCGTGGTGCACATTGACGGGCTGCGCGACCGGCACGACGCGTCTGTCAACAAGGAGGGGGTGTTCGACGACGCGGTCGCGGCGATCAAGGAGGCCAAGAAGCGGGGGTTCAAGGTCAACACGAACACCACCGTCTTCAACACCGACACCCCGCAGACCGTCATCGACGTACTCAACTACCTCAATGACGACCTGGGCATCGACGAGATGCAGATCTCTCCCGCGTACGCCTACGAGAAGGCGCCGGACCAGGAGCACTTCCTCGGCGTCACCGAGACCAGGGAACTGTTCCGCAAGGCCTTCGACAACGGGAACCGGAAGCGCTGGCGGCTCAACCACACGCCGCTGTTCCTGGATTTCCTCGAGGGCAAGGCCGACTTCGGCTGCACCGCCTGGGGGATCCCGTCCTACTCCCTGCTGGGCTGGCAGAAGCCCTGCTACCTGATGGCCGACGGGTACGTGAAAACGTATAAGGAGCTGATCGAGACCACCGACTGGGACTCCTACGGCCGCGGTAAGGACCCGCGCTGCGCGAACTGCATGGCGCACTGCGGGTACGAGCCGTCGGCAGTGCTGGCCACCATGGGCTCGCTGCGCGAGACGCTGCGCGCCGCGCGGGGGAGCTAGCCGCAGGTCAGGCCGCTCCATTGAGGTCACGGCTCAGCCTAGTTTTCCTGTGGTCTCACCAAAGCGATAGGTGACCGCCGAAACGGCACCCTGGGGGGACTAGGGTGTGGGGGTATTCGGCGCAATTCCGGTCATCCGCATGCTCAGGCAGGGTGGCCCGCCGCTTTGGTGAGGACAGCTATTGTCGGGTTCTTCGCGCCCGGCCGTCATCGACGGGGAGGGCGGGACGGGCAACGCCGGAGTCGCCCGCCCGCCGGATAGCGCGGTTCCCGGCCCGGCCTGGCTGCCCCTGGTTCCCGCTGTTGTCACGTTGCTGGTCGGCCTGTATGAGATACAGCGCCCGTCGTTCAGCCGGGATGAGACGGCGACCCTGGCCGCGGTGCATCGCAGCTTCCCCCAGCTGGTGCGGATGCTGGGCACCGTCGACGTGGTGCACGGCGCTTATTACGCGCTGATGTGGGTGGTGGTCCGGGCCCTCGGCTCCGGGGAGTTCGCGCTGCGGCTGCCGTCCGCGGTGGCCCTGGCCGTCGCGGCGGCCCTCGTCACCCTGCTCGGGGGCCGCCTGGTGTCCTCCTGGGCGGGGCTGGCCGCTGGGCTGGCCTTCGCCGTGCTGCCTCCGGTCAGCTGGTTCGCCGAGTCCGCGCGGGAGGGCGCGTTCGTCACCATGCTGGCCGCACTGGCCAGCTACTGCCTGGTCAGGGCGTGGCAGGCGGAGGGCACCCGCCGGCGCTGGCTGATCGGCTATGGCGTGACGCTGGCCGCCCTGGGCCTGGCCAACCTGTTCGGGCTCCTGCTGGTGGTCGCGCACGCGGTTACCCTGGCCTGCCTGCGGGGGCGTTACCGGGTCGACCGGGGGCTGGTGGCGGGCTGGCTGGCCGCGGCGGTCACGGCCATCATCGTGGTGAGTCCCGTGGCCGTGGTCGGCTACGGGCAGATGAACCAGATTCGGTGGCTCAAGCCACCCACGCTCAGCACGGTGCTGAGCGTCCAGCGGATCATCGGGCCGTCGCTGCTGTTCCTGCTCGCGGTGGTGGCCTGCCTCGCCGGCGTTGCTGTCAGCGCGGCCGCGGGGCGGTCGCGGCTGGCGCGGAACTGGCCTGCCGGGCTGGTGGCGCTGTGCCTGCCCTGGCTGCATCCTGCCCCCGGTCATCCTGATCACCGTCTCGCTGGCGCACCCGTTCTACACCTTCCGCTACATCGTGTACTGCATCCCCGCCGCGGCGCTGCTCATCGGGGCGGCCGCGGCGGCGCTGGGCCGCTACGCGGGACCGGCGGTGCTCGTCCTCATCCTGGTAGCCGGGCTGCATGCCCAGATCGCCGAGCGCTATCCGGACGGGCACGGGATCAACATCCGCGCGGCCGACCGTTTCGTGCGCCCGGCACGCGCAGCCGGGCGACGCGGTGCTGAACATCAGCTCGCTGGGCGGCCCGCGGGAGGGGAGCGGGGAGCGCCTGGTGGAGTTGGCCTACCCGTACGGGCTGGCCCGGCTGCGTGACGTCAGCATGGGTGTCTCGCCGCAGCAGTCCGGCACCCTCGGCGGCACGTACGCGCCGGCCGCGGTGATCCGGCAGCGGCTGGCCACGGTCAGGCGGCTGTGGGTCGTGGAGTGGAGCAAGCCCAAGCCGGTGCTGATCCTGCACGGGCTCGGCTTCAGGCTGGTGCAGATCCGGGAGATCAAGGGTCACCTGTGGCTGCGGCTGTTCGTCGCCCCCAGCCACCGCTGAGGCGCCACGCCCGGCGCCCGTGATCAGATCGAGCCCGAGAATACGGGGATCCTGCAGAAGCCCTGCAGCAGCCGTTCAGGAATGGCCGCCAGGATCAACCTGGCATGCAGGGCGGCATCACGTGCACCCTCAACGCTGACGCGGTGCAGCTGGCGCAGCCGGGCTGCCCCCTTGCGGCTGGCATCGTGCTGCGCATTTTCCAGGATCAGCGTCGGCCCGCATGAGAATGCGGGCGTTCCCGGAGGAGTCCCCATGTTCTTCACCTATCTGCGGCGCGAATTGCGCCGGCGGATGCGCCAGGCGATTTTCATCGCCCTCGGCCTGGCCCTGGGAATCGGTCTGGTGATCACCGTGACCGCGGCGTCCTCGGGGGTCAGGGACGCCCAGGCCACCGTGCTGCATTCGCTGTACGGCGTCGGGACCGACGTCACCGTGACCCAGGCGCCCACGGCCGGCTCAGGTGGCCCGACTGGGTTCGGTTTCCGGGGCCGGGTGGGCAGCCAGTCCCGGCCCGCGTCCGGCACAACGATCAACATTGACCACCTGACCAGCATCGGCCAGGGAACCTTGCCCGCCTCATCGGTCGGCAGCATCAGCAAGCTGCAGCACGTCGCCGGGGCGGCCGGGGCGCTCAGCCTGACCGACTCGGTCATCACCGGCAAGATCCCGGCCATCAACACCTCGGGCGGCAGCGGCGGCACTGGGACGGGCGGGTTCGGCGGCGGGTTCGGCGGCGGGGGCGGGGGAGGCGGCGGTGCCTTCCGCGGCAACTTCAAGTCCAGCTCGTTCACGGTCAGCGGGGTCGATCTGAACACCGGGGCCCTCGGGCCGCTCAGCTCGGCCAAGCTGGAGTCCGGCCGCACGTTCGCGTCCGCCGACGCCACCTCCAACGTGGCCGTGGTCAACTCCGACTACGCGACCCAGAAGAAGCTGGGCATCGGCTCCACCGTCACGGTGGCCAAGACCAGCTTCAAGGTGGTGGGCATCGCCAGCGCGGGCAGCAACGCATCCGACGTCTTCATCCCGCTGGCCCGGGCGCAGGCGCTGGCCGGCCTGACGGGCAAGGTCAACACGATCTACGTGGCCGCGGACAGCGCGTCCAACATCAGCGGCGTGGCCAGGGAGATCTCCGCGTTCCTGCCCAAGGCCACCGTGACCACGTCCAGCAGCCTGGCCAGCGAGGTGACCGGGTCGCTGTCCAGCGCGGCCAGCCTGGCCAACAACCTCGGCAAGTGGCTGGCGATCGCCGTCCTGATCGCCGCGTTCCTGCTGGCCAGCCTGCTGACCAGCGCCGCTGTCGCGCGGCGGGTCCGGGAATTCGGCACGCTCAAGGCGCTTGGCTGGCGCAGCCGGCGGATCGTCGGCCAGGTGATGGGTGAATCGATCGCCATCGGCATCATCGGCGGCGTGGCGGGGGTCCTGCTCGGCTTCGCCGGGGCCGCCCTGGTCACGAAGCTGACGTCGCCGCTGACCGCGTCGGTGGGCCAGACGACCGGATCAGCCACCCCCGGCGGGGCCCGGACCTTCGGCGGCTTCGGTGGCGGCACCGGCGCCCCCGGGGGCGGCGGCTTCGGTGCGGGCCGGCCGGGCGGCTTCTTCGGCCGGGCCGACGCCGCAGCCCACAGCGTGGCCGTTCACCTGACCGCGCCGGTGACCATCGGCGCGGTGGTCCTCGCCGTGGTGCTGGCCATCGCCGGCGGGCTCATCGCCGGCGGTTTCGGCGGCTGGCGGGCGGCCCGGCTGCGCCCGGCGGCGGCGCTGTCGCGGGTCGAGTGAGCACGGGTCCACAGAGCGGGAGGACAAGGAAGCCATGTACAAGCTGACAGGCGTTACCAAGAGGTACCAGAAGGGCCGGGTCACGGTCGATGCGCTGGCCGGCGTGGACCTGGTCATCGAGGACGGCGAGTGGCTGGCGATCCAGGGCCCGACCGGGCACGGGAAGACCACTCTCCTGCAGGTCCTCGGCGGCCTGGACCGGCCCACGTCGGGCATCGTGGAATTCGACGGCCAGGACCTTGCCGCCATGCGGGAAACCCAGGTCACCAAGGTCCGTGCGGAGTCGATGGGCTTCATCTTCCAGACCTTCAACCTGATCCCGACGCTCAGCGCCCTGGAGAACGTGGAGGTCGCCCTGGTTCCGCTGGGCATCGGGACCGCGGAACGGCAGGCGCGGGCCATGGCGGCGCTGGAGAACGTCGCTCTCGGTGAGCGGGCCCGGCACCTGCCCTCGGAGCTGTCCGGCGGGCAGCAGCAGCGGGTGGCGATCGCCCGGGCCCTGGTCAAGGAGCCGAAGGTGCTGCTGGCCGACGAGCCCACCGGCAACCTGGACGAGGGAACCCGGGACGACATCATGGGACTGCTGGAGAAACTGTGGCGGGATACGGGGCTGACCCTCATCCTGGTCACCCACGACAGCTCAGTCGCCCGCCGCGCCCAGCGCATCGGGATCATGCAGAACGGCAAGCTGTCGATCAGGCAGGACACGCGGGGCGCCGCGACCTGAATGCCGGGGCGTGAGCCCGCCCGCCAGGCCAGCCCGGAAGCTCGCCCAGCCGGGAGCGTCCACAGCCGCCGTGTCCGCTGCCTGGCGGTCTGGCAGGAGCGGAACGGGTGAACCCGTAAAGGGGGTGGTAGCCCCGTGGCCTGCGTGGCTGGCGTTACGCATGTGCCTCCGGGACGGGCTCATCGCGTTCGTGATCATGGGCTTGCTGGGCCGCGAGGCCCAGCAAGCCCATGATCACGAACGCGCCGACACGCCCAGTCCGCGGCAGGCTCGGCCCGCGGCAGGCTCGGCCCCAAGGCAGGCTCGGCCCGCGGCAGGCTCGGCCCGCGGAACGCTCAGTCCGCGGGCTGGTCCCGGCGGTCCTTGCCGGTGACGGGGAGCGCCTGCTCGCACCAGACGATCTTCCCCTGCGGGGTCCGCCGCGCGCCCCAGCGCTGCGCGAACTGGCTCACCACCTCGAGGCCGCGGCCGCACTCCTCGTCCCGCCCCGCGTGCCGCAGCCGGGGGAGCGCGGCCGAGCTGTCGAGCACCTCGCAGACCAGCGATCCCTCCAGGACCATCCGCAGGGTGACGTCGCCGGTGGCGTGCCGGATGGCGTTCGTGACCAGTTCCGACACCAGCAGCTCAGTGGTGGGGATGAGCTCGCGCAGGCCCCAGCGCTCCAGCGGCCCGCGGATCAGGCACCGGGCCCGGGCCGCCGACGTGAGCTCGGCAGGCAGGGTCCAGGAGATGTGGTGATCAGCGGGAATCCGGCCGAGGCGGGCGATGAGGATCGCGATGTCGTCGCGTTGCTGATGCGCGTACACCCCGGCGAGCGCGGCCCGGCACAGATCGTCGAGTGAGGTCGCCGCGGCCGGGCCGGTGAACACGTCGCGGAGGAAGTTCAGCCCGTCGTCGATGTCCCGCTGCCGGTCCTCGACCAGGCCGTCGGTGTAGAGGACGAGCAGGCTCCCGTCCTCGATCCGGAAGGTGCGGCTCTCGATCGGGAACTCGCCCACGCCGAGCGGCGGCGCCGGGCTGGTGTCCAGGAACTTCCCGGTGCCGTCCGGCCGGACCAGCAGCGGCGGCAGGTGGCCCGCGGACGCGATCTCACAGTCGCCGGTCACCGCGTCATACAGCGCGTACGCGCACGTCGCGAAGTGCGGTTCCCGTTCGCCGAGGGACGTCATCAGCTCGTTGAGCTGCTGCAGCGAGTCAGCAGGCGCCAGTTCGAGGGTGGCCAGGGTGTGAATCGCGGTACGCAGCCGGCCCATGGTCACGGCGGCGCGGACGCCGTGGCCCGCCACATCGCCGACCACCAGGGCGACTCGCGCGCCCGGCAGCGCGATCGACTCGTACCAGTCCCCGCCGACCTCGATGAGCTTGCTGCCCGGCAGGTAGCGGTGCTTGACGTCCACCGACGACGGTGCGGACAGCCCGGTCGGCAGCAGGCTCCGCTGCAGGGTCAGTGCCGTGGTGCGCTCCCGGTTGTACTGGCGCGCATTGTCGATGAAGATCCCGGCCCGGGACGCGAACTCCATCCCGATCTCGGAGTCATAGTCGTCGAACGGCCGGTACCCGGACTTGCGCGTGCACACGAGGAACCCGAGCGAGGAGTCCTTGGTGGCCAGCGGGAGCAGGAGCATGGACGATTCGGAGAGCAGGCCTGCGACGGGCCGCCTCAGCCACGACTCCGCGATACCGACGGCGGCGTCATGGTCCATGACGGCCACCCGGACAGGCTTGCCGGTCTCCATGCACTCCACGTACGGGGTTCCGGGTGGGTACAGAAGCACTTCCCCGGTGGGGAACGCGGCGTCCCACTTGGGCGAGCCGTCGTCGGTGGCCACCGCGAGGCGGCGGAGCAGCTGGGAGCCATCCGGGGGATGAACCGGGAACTCGTCCCCGCCGGCCACGTTCTCCAGCACGAGCAGGCCTGCCGAGGTACAGAAATGTGGCACCAGGATGTTGATCAGGCCGCGCGCCACCTGGTCGAGATCCAGTGTCGCCCCGATCTGCCGGAACGTGTCGTCCAGCAGCGAGTGCCGCATGAGGGCCGGGTCCACGAACCGTTCCTGCTGGGTGGGCGGCATCTTCAGCACGGCTAGCGCAGCCAGGCCCGGGGTCTCCCCGTGCATGGGCTGCACGCTGGCGACCGTCTCCACCCGGCGTCCTTCGCGGGTGCCGATCGGGAGCACCGCGGTGGCCTCCCGGCCCGCCCGGACCGCCTCGAGCAGGGTGGCGAGGGCCGGCCCGGCCGTGGAGGGAGTGGCGACCAGATCTCCCAGGTACGCGCCGACCAGCCCGCCCGGATCCAGGGGCAGGATGTCCGGGGCATTCCGGTCATGCTGGAGGACCCGTCCGGTCTCATCGATACCCAGGATGAGCGTTCGCACGGAGACGTTGGAAAGAAGTGCTGTGATTTTCCCCACCGTACCTGATATCGCGTTTTGTGTCCTGACTGGCGTACTCGTTCCGTTCGGTGAGCTAATCGCTTAAGTTATGCCCCATTGAGGGCGCGCGGACCACCTCTTTGCCCGCAGTCGTCCCGGAGGCCCGCGGAACCCGATACCGGCAGGGGAGGATACGTGCGGGGTGCGCGGCCAGGCAGGGTGATCGTGGTCGGAGCGGGACCCACCGGGCTGATGCTGGCGGCCGAGCTGGCTCTCGCCGGGGTGCCCTGCCTGCTCCTGGAGCGGCGCGGCGGGCTGCGCGCGGACTCCCGGGCCATCTGCCTGCACGCCCGGAGCATGGAGGTCCTCGACCTGCGCGGCCAGGCAGGCCGGTTCACCGAGGCCGGCCTGGCCGTCCCCTCGTTCCCGCTCGGGCCCAGGGGCGCCGTGATCAGCTTCGGCAGGCTGGATTCCGACTTTCCCTACCTGCTGGACATTCCGCAGAGCCAGATCGAGACACTGCTCGCGACCAGGGCAGCCCAACTCGGCGCCGAAATCCGCTGGTCGTCAGAGGCCGCCGCCATCGAGCAGGACGCGGACGGGGTGCGGGTCACGCTGGCGGACGGCGGGGTCGAGCAGGCTGCGTACGCGGTCGGCTGCGACGGGATCCGCAGCTTCACCCGCCAGGCCGCCGGCCTGCCCTTCCCCGGCGCTCCCAACCCGGGGTCGGTACTCCTGGCGGACCTGTTCCTGGACGGGCTGCCCATGACCGACGCCTACGGCGACCTGTCCGATCGCGGCATGCTGCTGGTGTTCCCCTTCCGGGACGGCTCGTGCCGGCTGGTTCTGTACGACTACGCACGGGCGGGCGTGCCGGTGACCGAGCCGGTCACCCTGGACGAGGTGCGGGGCAGCCTGGCCCGGATCACGGGCGAGGATTTCGGGCCCCGCGACATGGGCTGGTCCGGGCGCTACCGCAGCGAAAGCCGCCAGGCCCCGGCGTACCGGAACGGGCGGATCTTCCTGGCCGGCGACGCCGCGCACACGCATTCGCCCGCGGGCGCGCAAGGGATGAACACGGGCCTCCAGGACGCCGTCAACCTGGGCTGGAAGCTGGCTGCGGCCGTGAATGGCTGGGCGCCGGGCTGGCTGCTGGACACCTACCACGCGGAGCGCCATCCGGTAGGCGCCGCCGTGCTGGCCCTGACCGGCCGGCAGTTCAGGCTGAACACGGCGCGCACCGCTCCCCGGCGGGCGCTGCGCTGGGCCGCGCACCGGGTGGTGGCCCCGCTGCCCCCGGTCCAGGCCCGGCTCGCCCGGGAGTATTCGGGGCTGGCGGTCCGGTACCCGGCCGCCGCCGGGGAGGCCGGGCCACCACCCGGCGCGGGTACTCCTCATCACCTGGCCGGGGCGCGGCTGCCGCGCGGCCGGCTGACCAGGTCGGACGGGAGCACCACCCGCCTGTACGAGCTGTTTCACGAGGGGCGTTTCGTGCTGCTTGAGGCTGATGGTGCGCAGGGTAACGATGTGGCGGGGTCGGCGGGGGCGGGGAACAGCCTGCCGGACCAGGTCCGCCGGGTCCGGTACTCCCGCATCGACGGGACCCGCCTGCCAGCCACGGCTTTAGTACGGCCGGACGGCTACCTGGCCTGGGCCTGCGGCGGCCAGGACGCGGAGTCGAGGGCCCGGGCGGCCCGCGCTGCGGTCCGCTGGTGGTGCGGTCCCGCCTGAGCACTGGGTTCCGGCCACGCGGTTCCGGCCACGCGGTTCCGGCCACGCGGTTCCGGCCACGCGGTTCCGGTTCCGGCTATGCGGCCCCCGCCGTATCATCGCGCCCGGCTCATTCACCGCACCGGCCACCCCGAGGAGAGCCCATGCCGCAGCCCCCGAGGATCACCGTGCTCGGCAGCCTCAACATGGATATCTCGGTCACGGTGCCCCGGCTGGCCGGCCCCGGGGAAACGGTGCTCGGCTCCGCCGCCCGGCTGCAGCCGGGCGGCAAGGGTGCCAACCAGGCCGTGGCCGCCGCCCGGCTGGGCGCCCAGGTCCGCATGGCCGGGTGCTGCGGCGACGATGACTTCGGCCGCACGCTCCGGTCGGCTCTGGAGGACGCGGGGGTTGACGCCGGCGCGGTGCGGGTCCTGGCCGGGGTGGCCTCCGGGCTCGCCCTGATCACCGTGGACGCGGCCGGTGAGAACTCGATCACGGTCGCGCCGGGAGCCAACGGCCTGGCCGGGCCGGCGGAGGCCGCCGCCTCGGCGGCCGTGCCGTGCGATGCCCTCATCCTGTCGGCGGAGATCCCGGTCCCGGTCCTGGCCGCCGCCCTCGGCCGGGCGCGCGCCGCGCGCGTCATGACCGTGCTGAACCTTGCCCCAGCCCCGCCGGGCGCCTCCGCGCTGCTGGCGGCCGGGGTGGACTGGCTGATTGTCAACGCCCCGGAAGCGGGGGCGATCCTGGGCCGGGCAGTGACCGACCCGGCCGGGGCCCAGGCCGCCGCGGCCGACCTGGCCGGGGCGGGCGCGGCTCATGTCGTCATCACCCTGGGGCGGGACGGCGCGGTCCTGGCGGGACGGGACGCCGCGCTCGCCGTGCCCGGCTTCAGCGTGACCAGCGTGGACAGCGTGGGCGCCGGTGACGCGTTCGTCGCGGCCCTGGGGGTGGGGGTTGCGTCGGGACTGACGCCACCCGAGGCGGTGCGGCTCGCCTGCGCGGTGGCCGCTACGGCGGTGACCAGGCCAGGAGCCCAGGACGGGCTGCCCACCGGTGCGGACGTGCTGGCCGTCACGGGCGTGCGCTGGCCCCTCGCCTGACCGGCCGCTGGGCCCGTGACAGCGCTGAGGCCCGTGACAGCGCTGAGGCCCGCGGAGGGTTACTCCGCGGGCCTCAGCGCTTAAGCGCTGGTGCGCGGTCGCCTCTCGGCGAGTGGCACAACGCGGCTCCAGCCGGACGGTATTCCGCGAAGGCAGATGAGTTGCGGCCCGGGGGACACGAACACACCAGCGAAGGTTATGAACGCGGCCCCCCCGCCGGCTATTCCGCGGCGCTCAGGTTTTTCTGCGCGCCGGTCTTCGTCCAGGTCCGCCTGCCCGGCCGCGCGGGCCGGTGCTGGCAGGATGGGCTCGTGACTGAGCCTGATCATGCTGCCGTGCTGGACGCCCTCGAGGCCGGCTACCGGCAGGTCACCGACCTCGTGACCGGCCTGGGCGAGGCGGAGCTGATGCGGCCAAGCCGCTGCGCCGGCTGGGCCGTGACCGACGTGCTCTATCACCAGCTGCTCGACGCCCAGCGGGCACTCGTGGCGTTCTCGACCCCGGTCGCGGAGCCACCCGACCGGGATGACGTGACGTACTGGGCCGCGTTCTCCCCCCGCCCCGGCGAGGCCGGGGCCGGGGCCCGGGCCGGGGCGGCGGCGCACGCCCGCTTCGTCCGCGTGGCCGCCTCCGCCTACTCCCCGGGGAGCCTGGCCCGGGTGTGGTCCGAGACGGCGGCCGCGGCCGGCCGGGCGGCGCGGGCGTGCGGCGCCACGGCGGTCGCGACGCAGGGGCACGCGCTGCGGCCGGCGGACTTCACCTCCACCCTCGCCGTCGAGGCCGCGGTGCACTATCTCGACCTCACGGTGAACCTGCCGTCCGCCCCGCCACCCGGCCCGGCCCCGCTGGCCCTGGTCCGGCGGGTGCTGGACGGCCTGCTCGGCAGCCCCCTGCCGGCCAGCTGGGACGACGCCTGCGCCGCGCTGAAGGGCACCGGGCGGGTCCCGCTCACGGACGAGGACCGGGCCCGGCTGGGCCCGCTGGCCGGCCGGTTCCCGCTGTTCACGTGACATCGCCCCGGTGGCATCGCCCGTGGCTCTGGCTACCCAGAAAGCCCGGTGGGGCCGCTCGCAGGTCTAGTGTGTGAAGTCATCAACCGGGGTGAATTGAGGAGTTGCGGGTGCCTGGGGACGCCTCCCTGATCGGCAGTATCGGCGTCATGGTGATCGCGACGCGCGGGCAGGCGGGGCCGGGTGAGGTAATGCTCAAGATCCGGGGGGGCACGGAAGCCTACATCGCCTGGTCGACCGAGCCGATCGCCAGGGGCCAGACCGTTCTCGTCATCGAATCGCGCGGCCACAGGACCGTTGACGTCAGCGAATGGACCGACCCATTTGACCTGGAAATTGACAAGCTGAGGTAATTGCCCGGGTTTCAACGCCTGATGCCCCGGATCGATTCCGCCCGGATGGTGCCGCTGCGTCGGTGTGCAGGCAGCGCAGGCAGGCAGGCAGGTCAGGCAGGCAGGCAGCGCGCAGCGTTAGTGCCCAGTGGCTGAAATTGCGGATGAGCCCGATAGCCGTGATCCGGGCTATCGGCGTGCCGAGGGGCAAATCTGGGTAATCCTCGCCATACTTCCACTGTGGATCGTGGTAGGCAGGCTGGGACGGAGCCTTACTGGCGGCGACGGGTTCTCCTGCTCGCGGGTGTCATTGCCGTTATCGGCATATTTGTGTGGAGTTGCTCACCGCAAGATCCTGCCCAGAAGCCGCCCCGGCAGGCGGCGGCCGCCGCGACGTCGAGCGCGGCTCAGCCGACCGCGTCCGGGGCCGCACCGGCGTCGGTGCGCGCAGCGGCTTCGCCGGAGCAGACACCTACGGCACAGCAGACACCTACGGCCACAGCAGACGCCTACGCCACGGCAGACATCCAAGGCACAGCAGACCGGGAGAAAGCGTGCGGGCGTGCGCGCACATTCGCATGGCAGCGGCTGCGCGCCCGGCGACGTGGTCATCACCCTCCTTGAGAGCCAGCAGTCCTATCAGCAGCCGGCGGAGCCACGGTTCACGATCTATGTGGTTAACACGGGCGGGCCGGCATGCACCTTTGATGCTGGCCCTCGATCCCTCAGGCTGGTAGTCCAGTCAGGCCCGGTGCACGAATGGAGCCCGGCGGACTGCGCGCACCGCCCCAATCCGGACATCATCCGGCTGGCGCATGGCGTGCCGTTCACGAAGCATGTTTCATGGAATCGCATACGTTCTGCCCCGGGCTGCCCATCCCCAGGGCAGGCCGGGCTGCCAGGGACCTATACGGCCACCGTCACCTATGGTGCCGTCCACAGTCAGACAGCCGTGTTCTTGCTGCGTTAGCAGGGCTATCAGATCCCTTGCCCGGTCAGCCTCGCCCCACAGCCAGCCCGGCAACAACCCTTGATGCGGCGCTGGCGCGCCGCGGGCACGCGTGAGGTTCGCCGCACTGCGTGCGCTGGCCGCGATAACTGTGCGGTGGGCTGGAGCCGGACCGAACGTGCGATACCGGCGGTCGTCCTGCGCGCACGCTGCCGGGTCGATTCCTCAGCAGCGTGGTGCGGGCCCGCTATAAGTAGTCTTGCTCGGGGTGGTCAGGTAATAGTCGGTCACCCAGTGATTGTCCGCGAGTTTGTCCCATACCCGGGTCTTATTGACCACCGATCCCGCCTTCTGGCAAACCACCCAGGCGAGGGCGCCGCCCGGCAGTTGGCCTGCGACCGGGTGCGACTGGCCTGCCCCGTCTCGCTCATTGACGCTGGGGAAGGCCGTCACCTGGTAGGGGTAACCGCAGCGGGGGAGGGGCGCGCTGTAGCCAATCTTGGATGGAGTGCTGACGTAGGCGTCGGTGACGTAGGTCCCGTTCGTCAGCTTGTCCCACACGCTGGTACCGGCGACCGCAGAGCCGGGCGCCTGGCAGACGACCCGCAACGAGGAACCGGGGCCGTGGATCCCGGCGATCGCGTGCGACGTGGATGGGCCGGTGCGTGCGTTGAGCGCGGCCCGGCTGGTTACCTTGTAGCCATAGGCAACGGTGGCAGCAGGCGCGTTGAGGTTGTCGCTGTCAATGTTGATCGTGGCGCCGCCGTAGGTCTCCTTGTGCGGGCCGGCGTACTGCCTGGCGCGCTGGCGAACCGCCCACTTGCTGTCGGAAACGCCCGCCCATCCCGTCAGCAACGGGTTCTTGGTCCAGCTGACCACCCATACCGCGTCCGGGCGGGCATCGGAAGCCGAGGTGTAGGCACGCGACAGATCCTGAGCGCCAGAGCTGAGACTCACATCAACCCCGGCCAGGAACCCGAGCCGGTGCAACTCCCTGGTCCACCCGGACACAAACGCAAGGACGGCCTCACTGCAGCCCGCATTGGTTGCCGAGTAGCTCCCGATGTAGTCGTAGAAGGCGCTGCCCTGACGCATGCCGAGGGCTTCGCCCTTCGCGGCTGCGTCATCTGCGGCAGCCGTGCCCTCGCTCGCCGCCACGGAATGCCTGATCATTCCAGGAGCGGTCTTGAGCGCCCTGGCCTGCCCGTTCTCGTCGAGGCACCGAGGCTGCAAGCCCACATAGATCGGGAGCAGCCGCCATTTCTGTGCTGACACTGCGGTGACCCAGTCCGCGGTCAGACGGGGCTGGCCGCATGCGAGGTTGGCGCCGCCGATGTACACGCCGATGGCGCGGTACGGCGATTTGCCCCACGTCGTGATCGCCTTCAGCGACGGTGCGGAACAGGTGTCGAACGCCTGCCCCTCATACCAGGTCGCGGTCGCCCCGGCCGGGTAGGTGACCGAGTCCGGCGATGGCGGCGAGCTCACGGACTGCGCGACATCCAGGTAATCCTGATCAATCTGGATGGTGGTACCGCCGTAGGTCTGCGTGACATTGCCGTTGTATTGACGTATCCGATGGTGATGGGACCATTTGCCATGGATCACGGGATCGTACGTGCTGGCCTCGCCGTTCCACAGCGCATCGAAGATGATGTCAGGCATCGCGTACTTGCCGCTCCCGTACTGATGAGCCAGGTCGGCGACTCCGGATGACGAACTGCTGTAGACCCCGGACGAGTACCCCTGCGCGTGCAGCGTGGTGGTCCAGGCCGAAAGGAATTGCAGGACACGCCCGGTCTGCCTGGGTTTATATGCCTCCATGTCGTAGTAGAGGGGTGTTCCGGGCCCGAAGCCCAGCTGCTTGGCCTGCAGCACCGCGTCTGCTGCCGCCTTGGCGCCCTGGCCAGCAGCCGACGCACTCACTTCACCGTAGGCAGCCTGCGGTCCGACGTACATCGGAATGAAATGCCAGCCCGCCGCAGCCTCCTCGCTGAGCCAGGACGGGGTCAGGTTGGGCTGCGCGCAGGCCAGATCCGAGCCGCCGATGTAGACCCCGACTGCCCGGTAGGGCGACTGGTGCCAGGCCTGCATCGCGGACTTGCTGGGCGCAGCGCAGGTGTCGAAGCCGCGCCCCTGGTAGTTAGTGACGCTCGCTGGCAGTTGCGCCTTGGCAGCCCGCTGAACCTCAAGCGGTTCCTGCCCCGACGCTGAGGTCTGCGCGTGGGCCCCCGGGCTGACGGGGTCGGCTGCTGCCGCGCCGGCCCCGATCGTCACCGGAGGCGGCAGCCCCGCGCTCGCCAGGATCCGGTCGATCTGGGCCGGGTGGGTGTCGAAGGTGGCCGTAACCTGGACCCCCGCCGCTATGACTGTGATCCGCCTAGTCACCTCGTTCCTGACGGAGACAGGCTCCGCATCGCGCGAGGCAGGCTGGATGAGCATTGCTTCGGTGGTCCCGACAATCAGACTGGGGCACCCCTGATTACGCGGGGCAGTGCCTAGGTAGACCACGTGGCGGTCGAAACGAACGCAGGTCCCCCGGTGAGGAGCGAGATTGACCACTGCCCAGCCGCGGGGAACCTCGAACGAATGCCCGAGATACGTCACCCGTTGGTGCCCGCGATGCGCCACAGCCGCAGCTGCCACCCCAGAGGCAATTGTCGGCAGTAGCCCGGCAATAACTATCCCGGCAGAACCGGCAATCGCCATCCCCACGCAGACGGCGTGCCTCGCTCTGGGGAGGCCATGCCGCACCGGGGCGGGCCCGGCTGGACGCCGGTCCGCCGCCTCCGCCAGCCTGCCAGCTGGGCCTTTAGCTGAGTGCGCCGGGTCGTTCCCGCGGCTCGGAAGCACGATTACTTCCCCGTATCCGTGCTGAGTGGCTTTCCCGCCTGAGAATCAGCACCCGGGCCGTTACCGGGGCAGGACGCGCCGAACGGGACCGCCGCTATCCGGAGTGCGCAGCGTGAGTGGCTCTGGTGAATACCTGATGCGGCTGTCATGATCACGACGGTGAGCGTAGTTGTCCTGATACATCCGACACATCACGACACGCGCAGGACTCCGGAACTCCTTAAATCCCGCCAATTGTGAGCTCGGCCGCGTTCCCGGTTGGTCGTGGGCGCTCCGCCAGCCGGCTGCCTGGCGCCGAATGCAGACGGCCCGTTGGTCAATTCGGCTAATCCGGCACAGCCCGGTACTGATAGTGCGCGACCCGGTGCGCTCAGCGATCATGAGCCGGATCGTCCGGCGGGCGAGTCTGTGCCCGGGGCGTACCCCCGAAGGCTTCGAGGCCGGTGGCTGCACTGGCCTCAGGGCGGCCGGGAAGCACGGCGTGGTGGCGGACAAATGCCCGCGCTGGACTGGCCCGGCAGGCGTAAGTTGGTCGGTGTGGAGCGGGGACGGGGCCGGCTGATCCTGAGCTGCGAAGACCTTCGCCAAACCGGAAGGTCCGACCCGCTCGGCCCCTTCCCTGAACCCTTACCGCACAGTGCTGTCTGAAGGAGTTCGAACATGCTTGGCTACCGCGTCCCTGCACCCGACGAGGCCATGCTCATTTCCGGGGGGAGGCGTGGCCGCAACGGTGCCCCGTTCCGGGTGGTGACCGGGCACGGCGCGTTCATCGCCCCCTTCTTCCGGAAGGCCCGCTACCTGACCCTGGCCATGAACGAGGCCGAGGTGGCTGAGCAGTGCGTCACCAAGCAGGGCATCACGCTCAACGTGCGCTCGGTGATCGCCTTCAAGGTCGGCAACGACGAGGAGAGCATCATCAACGCCGGCCAGCGCTTCCTGTCCGACCAGGACCAGATGTCCACGCTCACCGGGCGGATCTTCGCCGGCCACCTCCGGTCGATCATCGGGTCGATGACCGTCGAGGAGATCGTCACCGAGCGCCAGAAGCTGGCCAGCGAGGTCCTGGACGGCTCGAAGGCGGAGATGGTCAAGATCGGCCTGACCGTGGACTCGCTGCAGATCCAGTCGATCGACGACATGAACTCCGGCTACATCGACGCCATGGCCGCCCCGCACAACGCGGCCATCCAGCGCCAGGCCCAGATCGCCCACTCCCAGGCCAACCAGGCCGCCGCCCAGGCCGAGCAGGAATCCCAGCGTAAGCAGGCCGAGTACGCGCGGCAGACCGCCGTGGTCCAGGCCCAGTACAAGGCCGAGATCGACAAGGCCCAGGCCGAGGCGGCGCAGGCCGGGCCGCTCATGCAGGCCCAGACCCAGATCGGGGTCATCAACGCCCAGGCGGAGCTGGCGCAGCGCCGCGCGGAGCTGCGGCAGCGCGAGCTGGTGGCCGAGGTGGTCAGGCCAGCCGAGGCGGAGGCCGAGAAGACGCGGATCCTGGCCAAGGCTGACGCCGAGCGGATGCGGATCCTGGCCGAGGCCGCGGCATCCAACAACCGGGTGGCCCTCGACCGGATGCTCATCGACCAGCTGCCCCAGATCGTCAAGGAAGCGGCGGGCGGACTGGCCGGCGCCAACGTCAACGTGCTCAACGGGGCGGACGGGCTCAGCGAGATCGCGGCCGGCCTGGTCGGCCAGGGGCTGACCATCCTGGACTCGATCAAGAAGAATCTCGCCACCGGCCCGGACGCCTCCGCGGAGGCCGGTGCGGCGATCGCGCGCGTGCCCGACAGCCAGCAGGACGGCCACGCCCGGGACTGAGACGGCCGCGCCCGGGACTGACCTGCCGCAGGCCAGAGCGGCCCCGCCAGAACGACCAGGCCAGAGCGGCCCCGCCAGAACGACCAGGCCAGAGCGGCCCCGCGACCGGGCGGTATGCCAGGCTTGGCGGGTGCTGATCCTGGCCGGCGCCGCCGCGGCGGCCGCTCTCGCATGGGCGTACCTGCTCGCCGCCCGCGGCGGTTACTGGCGCACGGACCAGCGCCTGCCGCCGGGTGCGCGTGACCAGTCCCGCGATCCGGCGCGGTGGCCGAGCGTGGTGGCGGTGGTCCCGGCCCGGGACGAGGCCGCCATCCTGCCCGTCACCCTGCCGGGCCTGCTCGGCCAGGACTACCCGGGGGAATTCTCGGTGGTGCTGGTGGACGACGCCAGCACCGACGGCACCGCCGGCATCGCCGCCGCGCTCGCCGCGGGCACGGGCCGCACGCTCCAGGTCACCACGGCCGGTGACCCGCCGCCCGGCTGGGCGGGCAAGGTCCACGCGATGTCCAGGGGCGTCCGCGCCGCCGGGACGTGCGACTACATCCTGTTCACCGACGCAGACATCGGGTTCACGCCGGATGCGCTGACGGCGCTGGTCCGTGGCGCCGTTGCGGATGACCGGGAGATGGTCTCCCAGATGGCGCTGCTGCGCGCGCGGTCGCGGTGGGAGCGCGTCGTCGTCCCGGCGTTCGTGTACTTCTTCGCGCAGCTGTACCCCTTCCGGCAGGTGAACCGGCCATCCGCGCGGACCGCGGCCGCGGCGGGCGGCTGCATGCTGGTCCGCCGGGACACGCTGGCCGCGGCGGGGGGCCTGGACCCGATCCACGGCGCACGCATCGACGACGTGGCTCTCGGGCGGCTGCTGAAACGCCCGCCGTCCGCGGCGCGCATCTGGCTCGGCTTCACCACCGGGGTGCGCAGCCTGCGGCCCTACCCCCGGCTGGCCACCCTGTGGGACATGATCGCGCGCAGCGCCTACACGCAGCTGCGGTACTCACCGGTGCTGCTGGGGCTGACCCTGGCCGGCCTGCTGTGGCTGTACGCGCTGCCGCCGGCCGCGGCCGTGGCCGGGCTGGCCGGCGCGGCAGCGGGCGGGGGGACCGCGGCGGCCTGGGCCGGGGTGGCCGGGCTGGCCGGCTGGGCCGCGATGGCGGCCAGCTTCCTGCCCGCGCTGCGGCTGTACCGCCTCGGCTGGTGGCGGGCCCCGCTGCTGCCCTTCGTGGCGGTGCTCTATGCCCTCATGACCGCGGACTCCGCCCGGCGGCACTACGCCGGGCGGGGCGGCGAATGGAAAGGGCGGACCGTGCCCCATGGCGGTGGGCAGAGCGCAGCAAACCGCCCGTAACCCATGTGCAATTAGCCTAAACCATTCCAATCCCCTGATTGCTGCCTGTAAAAGGCATCAGCGACAGATAGGAATGGACTACTGGCGACCCATAAGGTCATCCCCCGTGTGACCTCGGTAAACCTGTGACATGCTTCATGTCGCGCAAGGTAATACGCTCGCTACTCGTGGTAAGGTCCCAGTTGGACTCGGCGGGGCGGGCAGTCAGCGCTTTATCGCAGACGAACCGAGGCAAGTCCGGGGCCGGTCCCAGTGTTACCGCCTCTGCTTCAGAAATTCCTTAATCCGGCCCGGTAATCATCAAAGGGGAAGGAAGTAAATCGATGCGTAGACGCATCACCCGGACGCTCCTGGCCGCCACGGCGGCAGGCGTCACGGTCGGCACCCTCGGCTTTACCGCCGCGGGTGCCGCGAGCGCGGCCGTTACCACCAAGGCCCAGCCGGCCACCATCGGGACCACGATCGGCTCGACGAGTTCGGCGGGGTATGAGGCGAGCGGGCGGGACTTCCGCTACATCAGCTCGACGATCACGGTCCCGGACACCTCGTTCCTGACCGCGATCTACCCGCAGGAGTACATCCAGCTCTCCAACGGGTCGCTGAACGAGGCGGGGAACCCGACGGGGAACCAGTACATCAGGGCCGGGATCGAGTCGTGCGTGGTGGCCCAGTCGTTCGGGGACACCACCTGCTCCACCGGCACCTGGGTGGCCTACGTCGAGGCGTTCGACAACTCGCTGAACGGGCCGTACTTCTCGCACTACTACAACCTGGCCGGGGTGAACCAGGGCGACGGGGTCAACTTCAGCATCTACTACAACGAGGCCGGCAACGAGCTGAGCTTCGTCATCACCCCGCCGTCGACGTCCGGCACGCCGCAGTTCTACAAGACCCAGGCCTACGGGGCGATCTTCGATCACGCGGCCGCGGTGGATGACTTCACCGACAGCACCGGGACGCCCATCCCGCTGCCGTTCTTCCTGCACGCGTTCCGGATCAACCAGTTCCTGCAGGGCGCCATCACCACCGAGAACGGCCTCCGCGGCTCGTTCGTGGGCCCGTGGACGACCAGTCCGGTCATTGCGACCAGCAACGGCCTGCTGCCTCCGTCCGGGACCACCCGGGTCTCGCCGAACGCGCTGTGGTCGGACGGCCTGGTGGCCAACGGGGCGGTCCGCCCGTACGACGCCTTCGGCGTCTGGGTTCGCTGAACCCAGCTCGGTAGGGGCCTGCGGGCCCCGACCGGGGCTCATCTCACCGCTGCTGCCCGGGCCGGATTTCCGGCCCGGGCAGCACGCTGTTTGGGAAGGCTAAATCCATGCCTTGGAGTAATCATTAGAGTACGCAGAGTAGGGAAGTGATACCGGAGGGGCGGCAGGGCCACCTGAAACTAGTCACGGGGGCAAGCCGGGCACCGGTCCTGTAACACCCCAAAAAACCGGACTCTTGTCCCCATGCGTCACAGGAGGGAACCTACCGATGCGAAGCCGCATCATGACCGCGTTCGCCGCCGCTGCAGCAGCGGGCGCTACCGCTGCTACTCTCGGCCTGGCTGCCGCGGGTACTGCCAACGCTGCCGTGACCACCAAGGCCGAGCCGACTCTGATGGGGAGCGCGATCGGCTCCACCAGCTCGGCTGGTTACGAGGCGAGCGGGCGGAACTTCCGCTACATCAGCTCGACGATCACGGTCCCGGACACCTCGTTCCTGACCGCGATCTACCCGCAGGAGTACATCCAGCTCTCCAACGGGTCGCTGAACAAGGCCGGCAACCCGACGGGGAACCAGTACGTGCGGGCCGGGATCGAGTCGTGTGTGGTGGCCCAGTCGTTCGGGGACACCACCTGCTCCACCGGCACCTGGGTGGCCTACGTCGAGGCGTTCAACAACTCGCTGAACGGGCCGTACTTCTCGCACTACTACAACCTGGCCGGGGTGAACCAGGGCGACGGGGTCAACTTCAGCATCTACTACTACCAGGGTGGCAACGAGCTGAGCTTCGTCATCACCCCGCCGTCAACGTCCGGCACGCCGCAGTTCTACAAGACGCGGGCTTACGGCCCGATCTTCGATCACGCGGCCGCGCTGGATGACTTCACCGACAGCACCGGGACGCCCATCCCGCTGCCGTTCTTCCTGCACGCGTTCCGGATCAACCAGTTCCTGCAGGGCGCGCTGACCACCTACAGCGGCGACAAGGGTTCTTTCGTGGGCCCGTGGACGACCAGCCAGGTCGTGGCGACCAGCAACGGGCTGCTGCCTCCGTCCGGGGCGACCCGGGTCTCGCCGTCCGCGCTGTGGTCGGACGGCCTGGTGGCCAACGGGGCGGTGCGCCCGTACGACGCCTTCGGCGTCTGGGCGCGCTAGACCCGCCATCATCAGGGCGGTGGCCCGGGCCGGTTCGCCGGCCCGGGCCACTCGTCTGCCCCGCCGACTGCCCCGGGCCGAGATGCGCGCGGCCGTGCTGTGCCTGGGGTTCGGCGGCCTGGGCGCAGAGTCCGCCACCTCCAGCGCGTTCACCGGCAACGCGGCCTCCCCCGGCGTATCCCGCACGCTCGGCTACCTTCCCGACGGGATCGCGCGGCAGGTCAGCCGGGGCCGCCCGGCCGTGCTCCAGCGGCTGCGCCGGGACCGGGCGGCCTGGCAGACGCGCCCGGGAGTCCCGGTGGAGATCACCGGCCTGGCTTCCTGCCTCCCCAGCTTCGGCCTGCCTCCCGCCTGAGACACGGGGCGGGCCGTAGCGCACGCTTGCCCGGGCCGCGCACCCCGCGCCCGCCCTGGCTGGGCACAATTATTTTCCGCAAACAGAACGGGGCCGGTCAGTCAGGCTTCTCAGCGACCGCGCGGGGCCGGCCGGCACGCCCGGTCTGCCCGTAGGCCGGCGGCCGGGGCGTGCTGCCCATGGGGCCGCTCCCGCCACGGCCCGGGTCCGGGCGGCGGGCGGCACGCCGGGTGCGGAGCAGTTCGAGGCCGATCGGGATGAGGGACACGATGACGATCACCGCGATGACCGGCAGCAGGTAGGTGTCGATGCTGGGGATCGTGCTGCCCAGGCCGTAGCCGGCCAGCGTCACGCCGGCGGCCCAGATCACGCCGCCGACGACCTGCCACACGGTGAACGTGCGGACTGGCACGTCCAGTGCGCCGGCCACCGGGTTGAGCACGGTCCGCACCACCGGGATGAACCGGGCCAGCACGATGGCCTTGCGGTACCCGTAGCGGGACAGCAGATGCTGGGCGCGCGCGGAACCCTCGCGCAGGAACCGGTTGCTGCTGCGCCCGATCAGGGGGCGGCCGCCGCGCCCGATGTAGTAGCCCGTCTGGGCGCCGAGCAGGGCGCCGCCGATCGCGGCCAGGATGACCACCGGCAGCGACAGGTGCACCGGATGCGACCCGGCGGTGCACAGGAGCCCGGCGGTGAACAGCAGCGAGTCACCGGGCAGGAAGAAACCGATGAGCAGCCCCGTCTCGGCGAACAGAGCGAGGAAGACGCCGAGCGCGCCGAGGCTGGCCAGCAGCGATGTCGAGCTCAGCGGGTTGAGCGCACCCACGAGGTGCGCACCGCCCTGGGACAGCATGCCGCGTGTCTCCTTCCCCGGCCCGCCCGGGCCGGCTGTTGCTGGCGGGGTCGGTGCCGGACTGGCAGGCGCCGGACAGGCCTGCAACCGGGTGGCTGTTGGGGCCGCAACTACCCATAACGGCGGCCCGCAGAGCGGACCGCCATCCAAGATCTGGTTAAGGAACGCATAGCAGGGTCCGCACCCGGCGTGCCGCAGGCCCGGAAGGGGCTCTGAACGGTACGTTGCCGGGGTTCCGGGCGCCAGGAGGACCGGAACCGGGGCCGAGGCTGAGCCGCCGGAGGGCGGGAGGCGCGGGGGATATGACCCGCCCTCGGCTTAATTTCGGCTGACCACTTCCTCCAGAGTGCGTGGACGGAGGGTCCCCGGCGTGCCAGACTTCGGGAACGGTTGTTGAGTCGGCCGCGGCACCGGGGCTGGCTGTTTGCGGGTCCAGACCCGGGAACACGGCCTATCGATCCCGGAGGGGGGCCGAACATGGCTGGTGAAGATCGTTCGATCGTTTCCCTCGCGAACCCGGCCGTGCAGTCCTGCTGGTTGTGCGGGACGAGACTGCCGGCTCGCGAGATGGTGGCTGACGGCGGATCGGCGTGCGCCGATCTGCGCTGGTACTGCGCGGACACCCGGCGGTGCACGGAACGGTGGACTTCGCGCTGGTCACCAGGGATAGGCACCGAGCAGGGCTACACGGCTCACGGCCGCAGTGCCGCGGCCGCGCCGGGCCGCACTGCCGCCGGGGAACTCACCCCCAGCGCCAGCGCCGGGCAGAGCCCTGGTGCTCTCGCCGGCCACGGTTCCGGTCCCGGCGGGGAGCAGAACTCCGGTGCGTTCCCGGGCCAGGGCGCCAGCGCCCTCCCGCGCCGGGGCGCGGTCCCGGGCCCGCGGGGCAGGCAGCTGGCCGGCTGAGCCGGACACGGAGGTCATCCCCCGGCCATCGCCCCCACGATCAGGTACGGCTCCTCGCCGGTGGTGACCGCCTCCGGCAGCGGATCGTCTGGTGATTCGTGGGACAGGTCCTCCTGGCAGGCGAAGAACCGGACCAGGGCCCGGCGGTGCCCGTTCCCGCGATCGCGGATCGTCCCGCGCAGCACCGGGTAGCTGGCCTCCAGCGCGTCGAGCACCGAGCGCTGCGTGACCGGCGCGGCGACGTCGAGCTCGACCTCGCCGCCGACGCGGGCCAGGGTCCGCAGATGTGCAGGCAGCACCACGCGGATCATGGCAGCGTCTGCACCTCCACGGAGAGCACGGCCGGGAGGTCACGGACGATCGGTGCCCAGGTGTCGCCGGCGTCCGCCGATCCGTACACCTGCCCGCCGGTCGTGCCGAAGTAGACGCCGCAGGAGTCGAGGGAGTCCACCGCCATCGCGTCCCGCAGCACGTTCACGTAGCAGTGCTCCTGGGGCAGCCCCCGGGTCAGCGGTTCCCAGTCGTCCCCGCCAGTCCGGCTGCGGTACACGCGGAGCTTCCCCTCAGGCGGGAAGTGGTGGGAGTCGCTGGTGATGGGGACCACGTAGACGGTCTCGGGCTCGTGCGCGTGCACGTCGATGGGGAAGCCGAAGTCGGTGGGCAGGTTGCCGCTGACCTCGTGCCAGCAATCGCCGCCGTCGTCGCTGCGCATGACGTCCCAGTGCTTCTGCATGTACAGCACGGAGGGGCGCGCGGGATGCATGGCCAGCCGGTGCACGCAGTGCCCGACCTGGGCGTCCGGGTCCGGGATGCCCTCCGAACGCAGGCCCTGGTTCACCGGCCGCCAGGTCTGGCCCGCGTCGTCGGACCTGAACGCGCCCGCTGCGGAGATCGCCGTGAACATGCGCCCCGGCGTGGACGCGTCAAGGATGATCGTGTGCAGGCACATGCCGCCGGCTCCCGGCTGCCAGGACGGGCCGGTCTGGTGGCCGCGCAGGCCCGGGAGCTCCTGCCAGGACTGGCCCGCGTCGGTGGACCGGAACAGGCCCGCGTCTTCGACCCCGGCGTAGACCGTGTCCGGGTCGCCGAGCGAGGGCTCGAGGTGCCAGACCCGCGCGAACTCCCAGGGATGGGGCGTCCCGTCGTACCACTGATGCGTCCCGGTGGGCCCGGCGTAACTGAACTCGCTGCCGGCCGGGGACCAGGTCTGGCCACCGTCGTCGGACCGCTGGATGACCTGCCCGAACCACCCGCTGCACTGGGACGCGTACACCCGGTCCGGGTCGGCGGGTGATCCCTTGACGTGATAGATCTCCCAGCCGGGGAAGTGGGGCCCGCTGATGGCCCAGTCCTCCCGCCTGCCGTCCGAGGTGAGGATGAAGGCACCCTTCCGGGTCCCGACCAGTACCCGCACGCTGCTCACCGGCACTCCCTTCCTGTCCAGGCCAGGCGCCCGTGACCTGCGGGGTCATCCCCGGCAGGGCGCTGGCCTGGCTGCCGCGCTGGTATGGAACTATCACGGCCGTCCGACACTGTGACGGCCGGCGCGCCCGGGATTAACCGGCCGGGAGCCAATCCTGGGAGGGATGCCCGGGGTTGCCCGGCGCAATAAGCCAGTCAACGCAGAATGCGCAGGTCAGGTGGCCGCTACCGTGGCCGGATGCTCGGGGCTGGCTGGACGGAGGCTGTCGCGCTGATCGCGGCGTTCGGCATCGCCGTGCTCGCGACGCCCGCAGGCATCTCCGGGGCGGTGCTGCTGCTGCCGTTCCAGGTCAGCGTCCTGGGCACGCCGAGTCCCGCCGTCACCCCGACCAACTTGCTGTACAACGTGGTCGCCACCCCCGGTGCGCTGTACCGCTACTGGCGGCAGGGGCAGGCCGGCGGCGCGCTGGCCTGGCTGCTGATCGCCGGGACGCTGCCCGGCGTGGTCGCCGGATCCGTCATCCGGGTCGAAGTGCTGCCCAGCCCGCGGGTCTTTGACCTGGTGGTGGCCGCTGTCCTGCTCCCGCTCGGGTCGTGGCTGGCGCTGAGCAGGCCCGCCGGTGCGGCTGTGCCCGCCGCCCGCCCCGCAGGCGGTGGCCCGGCAGGCGGTGGCCCGGCAGGCGGTGGCCCGGCAGGTGGTGGCCCCGCGGGCGGTGGCCCGGCAGGTGGTGGCCCGGCAGGTGGTGGCCCGGCAGGCGGTGGCCCGGCAGGCGGCAGTCCCGCAGGCGGCGACCTGGCGGCGCACGCCGGGCGCCCGCTCCCGCGGCCGGTGCTCATCGCGGTGGCCGCGGCGGTGGGCTGCGTGGGCGGGATCTACGGCATCGGCGGCGGCTCGATCCTCGCGCCGGTGCTGATCGGGACGGGGCGGCGGCCGGCGGAGGTGGCGCCCGCCGCCCTGGCCTCGACGTTCGTCACCTCGGTCGCGGGGGTGGTGACGTTCACCGTGCTGTCCCTGCATCACAGCGGGCCGGTGGCGCCGGACTGGCCGACCGGCATCGCGCTCGGGGCCGGCGGCCTGGCAGGCGCCTACGCCGGGGCGCGGATCCAGTCCCGGCTCCCCGACGCCCTGATCCGCCGGCTGGTCGGGATCCTGGTCGTCGCCATCGCGTGCCGCTACCTGTGGTCCGGCCTGGCCGGGGGCTAGGCCAGCAGCCCGGCTACCGTGTCCCGCACGTCCTTGCCCCCCGGGGTGCCGGGGACCAGCGTGCCATGGTCGTCCGGATCCCGGTGGAAGACGTGCAGCCGGCCCTCGTGGCGGGCCAGCACCAGGTCGGTGCTGTCACCCGCGATCTCCTCCGACCCTTCCGTCGTGTAAGGGGTGACGGTGACCAGTGCGGACCGCTCGGCCGCTGCGAGCACCCGGTCGATATCGCCGCCCGCGCCCCCCTCAGCCCGCGGGCCGCGCGGCAGCAGCGCGCCGAGCAGGCCGAGGGCCTCGTCCAGCGTGTACAGGCCGAGCTCGTGGATGCCGAGCGCGTCGATCCGGACCACCAGGCAGATCCGCTCGGGCTGGGGGAGGAGCAGAATCCGCCACGGCTCGCCCGGTTCCGTGCCCGTGGCCCGGGCGTCCAGGACCATCCGGGCCCGCTGCTGGAACGCCACCGCGATGCCCAGATCGCCGCGCACCTGGACCTGCTCGCCGGGCGGCCCGGCCACCAGAAGCTGGCGGGCCGCCAGCGAGCGGACCGCCTCGGCCATCACCTCGTCCGACGGCCGCGCCTCGAGGAAGTCCACGATCGCGTCGACCGCGGTGAGCTCGGCGATGGTGTACGCGCCGAGCAGCACCGGCCCGGTGGCGACCAGGTTCACGACCGACGTGACCAGCCCTTCCGGGACCGACGCCGCGCCCGGGACCTTGGTGCCTGCGTCGCTCATGACGTCCCCGCTCCCGCCCAGAATGCACCGGCCGGCGGCTGCTCGCGGCTCTGGCGCAAGATCGCGGCCGCGGTCCGGGACGGTGTCTCGGTCACCCACACCTCGGAGTTGCCGAACAGTCCCCGCCCGGCCCGGCCCGGGAGGGCCTGGCCCAGCTCGTTCGCCGGGTCCGGCCGGTCCGGCGGCGGGAAGCGGGCCGCGAGATCCTGCGACGCCGCCGTGACGTCGTCATCCTGCTCGATCCGGCGCAGCGCCATGGCCATCGACTCCGCCACCGGCGGCGCCAGCGACGTGGGGAGGGCCAGGTCCGGTGACAGGTACATGGGCCGCCGCTCGGTGAGCCGGGACAGCCCCCACGGCCCGACGTTGCTGCGGGTCACGCGGTACACCACGTAGTCCATGAGGTGGCGCAGGTCGGTCACGCTGGGCAGCTTGCGCTGGCCGAACGCGGCGGGCGTCTTCTCGAGCTGCACCCAGGTGCCCCGGGCAGTCCGGCCGTGCAGCTTCTCCCGGACCACCACGCCCCGCATCCCGATGTCGGGGTAGCGCGCCTTGTCGATGTCCTTGTGGTGACTGGACATGCGCAGGTGGCTGACCTTGGTGAACCGCCAGTCCTCGTAGAGTTGCGGGTCATCGACGAGCACGTGGCCGCCGCACAGCACGTCGTGCAGCTGCGGGACCTGCAGGCCGTGCCGCTCCAGGTCAGCGATGATGGCCGCTTCCTCCGGGCTGAGATGCGCGGCCGCGGCCAGCAGCCCCTTGCGGTAGGCGCCGGCCCGGGCGGTGATCTCGATCATCAGCCGGACCCGGTCACGGACCTCCTCGGTCCGCCGGGCACTCAGCGGCTGCGCGTCCGCCTTGCCCCGCTGCCTGCCGTTGTGCTGGCCAGCACTGTGCCGCCCGCGATGCCGGCCAGCCGTGAGCTTGTGCCGTTTATGATCCACATTTCTAGTAGAACATAGGCCTCACCAGCCCGTAAATTCCCCTCCAGGGACGGCCGGTATCTTCCGCGATTACCGCGCAATCGCAGGCGAGCGCAGGTCAGAGGGGTTGCGCTGGCCTGGGAGATGGCACCGGTCAGTTTGGGAGAAAAGAGAGTTAAAAGCCTTTTGGGGGTATCCGGATTCCCCGGGCGCCCGCGGGAGCTGCCGGCCGATGCCGTGCCCGCGGGCGGCCGGGTGCACGTAGACCGCGTGCTCGCCGCGCACCGGCCCGATCGTCATGCGGTCAGGCCCGGGGGCCTGCGGCCGGACGGGTGAGGGATCTGCCCATGACGAGGTCGGCGGCGGTGGGAAAGTGCGTCACCCAGTCCTCATTGATCCGGTACAGACGGGAGGTACCGCGGTCCTCGGCCAGCACGAAACCGACCGCGGCCAGCCGCCGGAGGTGCTCCGACACCGTGGACTGGCCGACCGGAACGGCCGCGACGATCTCCTTGACGGTCATCGGCGCGGCGCTGCGGGCCAGCAGGGAGAGCACCTGCACCCGGGTGGCGTCGGCCAGCGCCCTGAACCGGGCCGCGTAAGCCCCGGCGGTGTCACGATCGAGCGGCTCAGCGTTATTCATCGTCAATCGACGATAGGCGATTAATGTGTGGCCGGCCAGCCCCCGGAGGCGGACGGATCATGCAGCCCGATCAGGGCCCCCAGGCTGGCCAGGGCCTCCGGCCGGGTGCGGTAGTAGACCCAGACGCCGCGCTTGTCCCGCTCCACCAGTCCCGCTTCGTGCAGCACCTTCATGTGATGGCTGATCGTCGGCTGGGACAGGTCGAACGCGGCGTTGAGATCGCAGATGCAGGCCTCGCCGCCCTCGTGCGAGGCGACCAGGGACAGCAGGCGCAGGCGCACCGGGTCGGCCAGGGCCTTGAGCAGCGGCGCAACCTGCCTGGCCTGCTCGATCGACAGCGGCTGGGAGGTCAGCGGCGAGCAGCACGCCGCGGTCCCCGCCGGGCTGGCCAGCGCCAGGGAATTAGACACTCATCTATATTGACAGATGTTGATGTCTTGTGGCAAGCTCACGGTGGCTCAGAGATAGATAAACATCTATGTCTTGGAGGAGGCTCCGGTGTCCCGTGTACAGCTCGCCCTGAACGTCAACGACATCGACGAGGCGGTCGCGTTCTACGCCACGCTCTTCGGCGTCCCGCCGGCCAAGCGCAGGCCCGGCTACGCCAACTTCGCCATCGCCGAGCCGCCGCTCAAGCTGGTCCTGCTGGAGAACCCGGGCCAGGGCGGCAGCCTGAACCACCTCGGCGTCGAGGTCGCCGACGCCGCAGCCGTCGGCGCCGAGCATGCCCGGCTCACCGAAGCCGGGCTCGCACCCGGGGACGAGCGGTCCACCACCTGCTGCTACGCCCGGCAGGACAAGTTCTGGGTGCCAGGCTCCCCTCACGGTGAGAGGTGGGAGATCTACAGCGTCCTCGAGGACAGCCAGACCTTCTGGGGCGGCGATGGCGGGCAGGCCCAGGAGTGCTGCGGCGCCCGGCAGGAGACCGGCGGGGCGCAGGCCGGTGCCTGCTGCGCCTGACCGCGCAGGCGCCGCGGCGGAGCCGGCTGCGGCTGGGCTGTCCGTGACGGGGGCAGCCGTGACGGAGATGGCCGTGACCCAGATGGCTCTGTGGCGGCGGCTGCTCGCCGAGCTGCTCGGCAGCGGGTTCCTGGCCGCCGTGGTGGTGGGTTCCGGGATCGCCGCCCAGCGCCTGTCACCGGGGCAGACGGGGCTCGAGTTGCTGGAGAATGCCGCCGCCACCGCAGCCGGCCTGTTCGCCGTCATCCTGATGTTCGGGCCCGTGTCCGGCGGTCATTTCAACCCGCTGGTGTCTTTCGCTGACGCCACGTTCGGCGGGCTGCGCTGGCGCGACGCCGCCGCCTACCTCCCGGCCCAGGTGGCTGGCTGCATCGCTGGCGCCGTGATCGCGAACGTGATGTTCGCCGGCCCGGCGGTCAGCGTGTCGGCCAGGGACCGCAGCTCGCCTGCGCATTTCCTGTCCGAGATGGTGGCGACCCTCGGCCTGATCCTGGTGATCTTCGCGCTGGCCCGGTCCGGGCGCAGCCGCGCCGCCCCGGCGGCCGTGGGGGCGTACATCGGCGCGGCGTACTTTTTCACGTCCTCGACCAGCTTCGCCAATCCCGCCATCACCATCGGCCGGATGTTCTCGGCCACGTTCGCCGGGATCGCCCCGTCCTCCGTGCCGGGGTTCATCGCGGCGCAGATCATCGGGGCCGGGCTGGCCGTCGTGATCATCCGCGTCCTCTACCCGGCCATGACCGCGGCCGATGCGGCCACCGTCGTTGTTTCCCACCAGATTCCCGGGCAGCACGGTGCGGCCCTGGAGCCCCCGGCCGGAGTGCCCGAGGACGTCCGGCCAGCCGCAGGCACGTCCCCGCAAAGGCAGGTGTGATGGTTCCCCGGGTGCTGTTCGTGTGCGTCCACAACGCCGGCCGTTCCCAGATGGCCGCCGCCCTGCTCGACCATGAGGCGCAGGGGCGTGTCCAGGTGACCTCGGCCGGATCCCGGCCAGCGGCGGAGCTGAACCCGGCCGTCGTGGCGGCCATGGCGGAAATCGGGCTCGACCTCTCCCGTGAGTTCCCCAAGCCGCTCACCGGTGAGCAGGTCCAGGCCGCGGACGTCGTGATCACGATGGGGTGCGGGGATGCCTGCCCGTTCTATCCAGGCAAGCGGTACCTCGACTGGGACCTGCCCGATCCGGCGGGCCTCGGCGTGGACGCGGTCCGGCCCATCCGGGACGACATCCGCCAGCGGGTGCGCGTGCTGCTGGGCGAGCTGGAGGCGACCGCCTGACCGGGTTGCGGATCGTACGCACCCGCATCGGCGTGCGCTGGTGCACGCCGATCCCCAGCCGGTGGCGGGCGCCGACCACCCTGCGATGCTGGTCTCGCACCGCGGATGACCTAACCCCGGGCGGCCCTCCGGCCGCTGCGGTGGCCGTTATCGCGGTTAGCGCAGGACCCCTGCGGTAGAGAGGGTGCTCATGTTCGAGGGATTCACGCTGGAGCGGATCGATGTCGGCGACGCGGAACTCCGGGTCCGGCACGGCGGCTCGGGACCCGCCATCCTGCTGCTGCACGGTCACCCGCGCACGCACGTCACCTGGCACAAGGTCGCGCCCGTCCTGGCGGAGCGGTTCACCGTCGTGTGCCCGGACCTGCGCGGCTACGGCGAGTCCTCTAAGCCTGCGACGACCCCGGATCACGCTCCTTATTCCAAGCGCGCCATGGCCGGCGACTGCGCGGCGCTGATGCGGGCCCTCGGGCACGAGCGGTTCGGCGTGGCCGGGCACGACCGGGGGACGTATGTCGCCCAGCGGCTCAGCATGGATCACCCTGACCTGGTCAGCCGGGTCTGCCTGATGGAAGGGATACCGATCGGGGAGGCGCTGGCCCGCTGCGACGCCTCGTTCGCGGCCAGCTGGTATCACTGGTTCTTCCTCGGCCAGACCCGCAATCCCGCCGAGCGGTTCATCAACGCCGACCCTGACGCCTGGTACACCGCGACGCCTGAGCATATGGGCCAGGAAGCCTTCGAGGACTACCGCCGCGCGATCCATGATCCCGCCACGGTGCACGCCATGGTCGAGGACTACCGCGCGGGCCTGGGCATCGACCGCGACCACGATGACGCGGACCGGGAGGCGGGACGGCGGATCAGCTGTCCCGTGCTGTTCCTGTGGGCCGGGCGTGACGACATGGAAGACCTCTACGGCGACCCGCTGGCCATCTGGCGTGACTGGGCGCACGACATCCGGGGCCACCCGATCGACTGCGGGCACCACATCGCCGAGGAAGCCCCCGCCGAGCTCGCCGCCGAGCTGGCCAGGTTCTTCGCCTGCTCCGGCTAGTTCCTGCCCCTCACGCAGGCAGCGGCGGATGGCTGCGACTGAGCGCTGGCTGCGGCCGCTCCGCCGTGCTTCCGGATGCCGTCAGCGCTTGCGGATGCCGTCAGCCGGCAACTGGCGTGAGCACGAACACCGGGATGGTCCGGCTGGTCTTCGTCTGGTAATCCGCGTAGTCCGGATACGCGGCCACGGCCCGCTCCCACCAGGTGTCCCGTTCGGCGCCGTGAACCTCGCGGGCCTCGTAGTCCTTCCTGACCGGTCCATCCTGAAGTTCCACGTGCGGATTCGCGGTCAGGTTGTAGTACCAGACGGGGTGCTTGGGTGCTCCGCCCAGCGAGGCGACGACGGCGTACTCGCCGTCGTGCTCGACGCGCATCAGGGGGGTCTTGCGCACCTTCCCGGACCTGGCCCCCAGCGAGGTCAGGATGATCACCGGCAGGCCGTTCAGGTCGGTGCCCTGGGTTCCCCCCGACCGCTCGTACAAATCAACCTGGTCGCGTGCCCACGACGCCGCGCTCGGCTCGTACTCACCGGTAACAGGCATGTCTGCACCTTTCAGTCAGGCGTTCGCGCAGCGTCCGCAGGGGTTCCAGGCCGCCTCACACGGGCAGTCTCGCAAGGGCAGTCTCCGCAGAAGCCGCCCGGCTGCTGATTTCTAGAGTCTAGGACGGTGCTGGTGGCTGGTGCTGGTGCTGGTGCTGGTGCTGGTGCTGGCCGGTGATGCGTGCTGCCCGCCGGATCTCGTGATCAGGCCTGGTCCGGGGACTGGAACCGGCTCGTTTGTCAGGATCGCCTCATTGCTGGAACGATGGGCACGTGAAACTTGGGATCCTGTGCGGCGGCGGCCCTGCTCCGGGGATGAACTCGGTCATCTCGGCAGCCACGATCGAGGCCCGGAACTCCGGCTGGGACGTCCTCGGGATCATGGACGGCTTCCAGCACCTCATCGACGGACGGACCGAGGAGGCGCGGCCCCTCTCCATCACGGACGTGTCGAGAATCCACGTTCTGGGCGGGTCGATCCTCCGGACCTCGCGGGCCAACCCGACGGTGCGGGACGAGAACGCCGACGACCCGGACTGGAGGCTGCACGCCTGCCTCGGATCGCTGCAGAAGCTGGGGATCGACGCGCTCGTGACGATCGGCGGGGACGACACCGCGTTCTCGGCGTCCCGGCTGGCGGAGGTGGCCGGAGGAGCCCTGCGGGTAGCCCACGTGCCGAAGACCATCGACAACGACCTGCCGCTGCCGGGCGGCACGCCGACTTTCGGGTTCGAGACCGCGAGGAGCGTGGGGGTCCAGCTCGTCAACAACCTGATGACCGACGCCATCACGACCCAGCGGTGGTATCTGGTGGTGGCCATGGGCCGCTCGGCCGGCCATCTGGCCCTGGGCATCGGTAAGTCGGCCGGGGCCACGCTCACGGTGATCGCCGAGGAGTTCCCCCGCGACGAGCCCCTCCCGCTGTCGCGGCTGGTGGACGTCCTCGAGACCTCGATGCTCAAGCGGATCGCCCATGGCCGTCCCTTCGGCGTGGCGGTGCTCGCCGAGGGCATCGGCCTGCGCCTCCCCCAGGAGGAGCTCCGGCAGGCCATGCCGGAGGTGGAGCTTGACGAGCACGGCCATGTCCGGCTGGCCGAGCTCGAGCTGGACCGCCTGCTGGCCAGGCAGGTCAAGGAGCGTTTCAAGGCGCGAGGGCAGAGCGTCACGGTTGAGGGCAAGAACATCGGCTACGAACTGCGGTGCGCACCGCCCATCCCGTTCGACATCGAGTACACCCGCGACCTCGGCTACGGCGCCGTGGACTACCTGAAGCGGGTGCTGGAAGGCGACGAGCCCGGAGGCATGGTCACGATCCAGGAAGGTCACATGGTGGCGCTGCCGTTCGGGTCGTTCACCGACCCCGAGACGGGGCGGGTACGGATCCGGCTGGTGAACGTCCAGTCGAGTTCCTACCAGGTGGCCCGCGAGTACATGATCCGGCTGGACCGCGAGGACCTCGAGGACCCGGGGAAGCTCCGCCCGATCGCGGAGGCCTCAGGGCTCGCGCCCGGGGCTTTCCGCGACCGGTACGGCTATCTGGCCGGGGGCTGAGGCCCGGCCGCCTCGCTGCCCGGCGCCGGCGGGGGCCGCCCGGCCCCCGTGGGGGCCGCCCGGCCCCGGAGGGGGCCGCCCGGCCCCGGAGGGGGCCGCCCGGCCCCGGAGGGGGCACCACGCAGGACGCGCGCTACAGGTGTTCTGACAGCCAGGCATGCACCTCGGGTACACGGTTTTGCATGAGCGTCAGGTGCCCGTCGTCGTCGAGCAGCCGGGCCTGGACGCCGGGAATGTGCGCGGCCAGCCATTCCCCGTGGCCGAACGGCACGAACATGTCCTGCCTGCCGTGCAGCAACAAGACCGGGACAGTGATGCTGGCCAGGTCGAATCCCCAGGGCCTGATCAGGCAGTTGTCGTCCCACCAGCCCTGGCTGCCGGGCGCCAGGCCGTCGTGCTCGGAGGAGATCAGGTATTCGGCCAGTTCGCCCCTCAGGGCTGCGGCATCTGTCGGCGTGAGGAGTGATTCGATCCCCTTGGCCGCATCCTCTGGCGACGTGGCCAGGAGTTCCTCCCGGTCCTTGTCCATCTTTGCCCGGGCCGCAGCCTCATTGGTGAGGAACAGCCGGGTGTCATCCACGTTGACCTGGCCCATGCCAGCGAAATAGTCAAGGTCCTCCGCGCCGTACGGGGCCGCCGAGGCGAGCGAGGCCGCGGCGGTCACCAGGTCCGGGAGCAGGGCAGCGCACGCGAGCACGTGCGGGCCGCCGCCTGAGATGCCCCACGTTGCCAGCCGATCGATGCCGAGCTCAGCGCAGATCGCGCGGACATCGCCGGCGCAGTCGGCGACGGCGCGCCCCGGCTGCGGCGAGGACCCTCCATAGCCCGGCCTGTCGTAGCTGATGAGCCGCAGCCCACGGGCGGCGGCGTCCCGCACGTTCGGGCCATAAAGATGCCTGGAGTTTGGCGTGCCCATGTGGACCAGGACCGGCCGGCCAGCGGGATCACCGGACTCCTCGACAGCCAGCGTCCGGCCGTCCGGGGTGCGAACTGTGCGCTCCACGCTGCCTCCTTTGCTCCGGGCCGTGGCTGCCTTAGCCACCAGCGCACGGGTGACGTTAGGGCAGGTGGTTACCGGCGGCAACCGGATAACGGCCGCTGCGCAGCCCCAGCTGATCAGCTTTCAGGCGCTGGCACGGACAGTCAGCGCAAGGATGAGCCTGGCTGTCCGGCCGGCCCAGGGAGGGCCAGCCACTGCGAAGGGCCCTCCTTCCCGCTGACCCTCTTCGCGGCCGGGATTAGTGGAGGTGGGTGAGCACCAGGTCCTTGAGTGCGATCATCAGCAGCCCTAGCGCGGCCGCCACCGAGGTGGCGAAAAAGAGCTTCCAGCTGCGTAGCTGGGCCGCCCGGCCGGCGGACCAGCCGTGGATTGTCAGCAGCACGATCGCTGCTGCCAGCCCGACATTGGCTGCGGCGAAGGCCGAAGCCCCCGCGAGCCGCGCCAGCAGCAGCGCCACGATAGGCCCGAAGGACGCGCTGACCATCGGCCAGGTCGCGGCCAGTGCCCTCCGGATGGATGCCCAGCTGGGCAGGTGACCACCTTCGGCCTGCTCGCCCAGGAGCTCGGCGTACTGCTCGGCCAGCCAGTACACCAGAAGCGTGATGACCACCGAGACCACCAGCGCCGCGGTGGGCAGGTGGGCACCGGCGGTGTCAAGGATCGCCGCGGTGATGATGGCGCCGTATATCCCGGCGGCGCGGCGCCGCCCCAGGTTCCTCTTGGCCGTCCCGAGCCGGACTCCGCCCTCTGCCGTGATGCCCGCCATCATCGTCCCTTCGGGTCAGGTCACCAGGACTGTTCCGGGCCCATCACCGCCATGATGCCCTGGTTCACCAGACCGGTATAGCCGCCGGGAATCGCTGGACCCTGGCGGTGGAGAGGGGGAGCCTGGCGGGCAGGGGCCAGGGCTCATCCTCAGATCAGGCGAGCGAGAGTAGCTGGCTGCCGAAACAATGTCCTACGAGGGCGGTGCGAAGAATTCCAGCGCGATGTTGTCCGGATCACGGAAGGACAGCCCGGAACCGTAGGCAGCGTCGACGACACCGCCATTGACTATGCCAAGTTCGTTCAGCCGGGCCTCCCATGCTTCCAGTTCGCTTCGGCTACTACAGGCAAAAGCCAGGTGGTCCAGGCCAACCCGACGTTCATTGAAGGAGAGAGTGTCAGCCGGGTCGGGAAACTGGTGAAGTCCGATAAGTGTCTGACCTCCGGTGACCCAGACAGCACGCCGGAATGGACCGGGCTCTTCGTCCACGACCAGCTTGGTGTCGAAGACTCGCTCGTACCACGGGACGCTGCGGTCGAGATCGCTGACTGTCAGAGTCACATGGGCTATTGTCAGGGATCCGGGCATGTAAGCCTCCTATTGAGGCCGGCACGTGACCTCCCGTAATGCAGGCGCGTACCGGCGCCGATCGCCCTTGCACTTCCCGTTTTATGTGGTCGTAGGCTAAGCGGTCACCGCCAAACCCGGTGCGGGCCGTTGTTAGCGTAGCGGCCGAAACGCCGCCCGGATCTCGGTCGCGAACAGCTCGGGCTCTTCCCAGGCGGCGAAGTGGCCGCCCTTGCCGGCCTCGTGGAAGTAGCTGAGGGTGGGGTAGGACTTCTCGACCCAGCTGCGCGGCGCCCGGAAGATCTCGCCCGGGAACGTGGTGAAGCCGACCGGAAGCGAGACCTCCGGCCGGGCCTGCCCGGCGGCCGCCGTGAGAGCCTGGGCTCGCCCACTTTCCCAGTAGGACCGGGCCGCTGAGACTCCGGTACCGGTCAGCCAGTACAGCGTGATGTTGTCGAGGATGTGGTCCCGGGTCAGGCCTCCGGACGGCTGCCCGTCGACGAAGGCGCGGGAGATCTTGTAGTAGGCGTCGGTGTCGTGATCGAGCATCCAGGCCGCCAGGGCGACCGGTGAATCGAGCAGGGCGTAGCCGATCGTCTGCGGCCGCGTGGCCTGCTCCAGGAAGTAGCCGAAGCCGCTCGTCCTGAAGGTCGTGGTCTGCTCGAGCGCCGCGCGTTCCTGCTCGGTTTCGGCCGGCATTGCACCGCCGCCCAGGGCCGTCACGAGCAAGTTGAGGTGGATGCCGAGCAGCCCGGCGGGTGCCTGGCGGCCCATCGCGTCGGTGATCGAGGCGCCTTGATCGCCGCCCTGGGCGACGTAGCGGGTGTAGCCGAGGCGGTGCATCAGCTCGGCCCAGGTGTGCGCGATGCGGCCGGGGTTCCAGCCGATCTCGGCCGGCTCGGCGGAGAAGCCATAGCCGGGCAGGGACGGCAGCACGAGGTCGAACGCGTCCCCGGCGCGTCCGCCGTGCGCGGTCGGGTCGGTGAGCGGGCCGACGGAGCCGAGCAGCTCGACGACCGAGCCGGGCCAGCCGTGCGTCATGATCAGCGGCAACGCGTCCGGATGCGCTGACTTCACGTGGATGAAGTGAATATCCAGCCCGCCGATCTCGGTGGTGAACTGCGGTAGCGCGTTCAGTTTCGCCTCGCACTGGCGCCAGTCGTACCCGGTCGCCCAGTAGCGGGCGAGCTCCTGGATCGTCGCCAGCTGCACGCCTTGCGACCGGTCGGCAACCAGTTCCCGGGAGGGCCAGCGGCTCGCGGCGATTCGCCGCCGAAGGTCGGCGATTGCTTCATCGGGTATGCCGACCCGGAAGGGACGGATTTCGCTTTCGTCGGACATGAGTCTCTACCGCCCTGGGTTGGTTGGCGACGGACGATCGCGGAGGAATCTGCGGCTCCCAGAATTGTCTTTCGCGCGGACCCGCCGCGCCAGTGACATCCCTGGCCATTGCCCTGGTCTGTGACACTGCGCAGATGGGGAGGCCGCGGCAGGTCCGCTGGTTCGCCGGCCCCGGGCGGAACGGCCTGCGGGCTGGCCGCCGCCTCCCGGCGGATCACCGGGCCGCGAATTGCACTGGTCCGGGTCAGGGACCGTGCGGCGGTCACCGCGGATCACAGCAGGCGCCAACGCCCACCAGCACTCGCTGGACGGGCCCTACCAGGAAGGACGGTGAGCTCAGCGCCTGACTCAGCTCAGCAGGATCGAATATGCGCTGACCCCGCATCTGATTGCCTCATACTCGGAGCTAAGCAGGGCGCTCACCCGTGAGGTGCCGATGGATGACCCAAACGACCCGTACAGCCGGGATAATTTGTCATGGAACTGGTCATTTGGCGGGCCGAAGTGGCGGCCGTTCAGCGGCCGGAGCGGTCGCGGGCCGCGCGTTCCACCTCCGCCATGGGCCAGGAAGCCGCCGAAGCCGGGTAAGGCCGAGCGCGAACAGGAAAAGCGCGCCGAGGCGCGAGCAGAGCGGCTGCACCTGGCTGGGCTGACCAACGCCGCGGTGATCATCATGGGCGTAGCCCTCGGCGCGGTGGCGGTCATGCTCGTATTGGTGCTGGTCAGCCACCATTAAGGGCTGTCCAGGCGTTCCGGTATTTTCCATGCCAGCATTGCCCGGACCGTCGGCACGACTGCCAGGCATCATTAACAACAGCCGAACGCTCTCGGCGCAACTTCAACTAAGTCGTGAAGGGGTCGACTAAAGCCAGTCCGTACTAACTGCGTGGGCTGTATGCGCAGAGCCAGATCTCGGCCCTCGTCGTCGATCCCGGGCTCACTGGACTCCCGAGGGTCGTGGGCACCGAGACCGCCTGGATCGTCATCCCACGGCTCGAGGTCGCACTCATCTTCACCGAGTCGGCCGCACGCGCCCCAAACACGAACACAACCGCGTCGCCGGGCCTTCGTCGCCTGGCTGCTCCTCACGGTGCTCTTCTGGATCAGGATCGTTGGCGCGCCGCGGGACGGCGATCCCCGGGATGGTGAACTGCACCAGTCCACTCGCGAAGGTGCCACGTTTGCGGCCACCTCAGTCGAGATCGAACTCGTTGCCCTCGATGTCCTGCATCACGAGGCACGACTCGTTCTCGTCATCGGCAGGCAGTAGTCGCACGCGTACCGCGCCGAGCGCGACCAGTCGTGCGCATTCGGCCTCAAGTGCGGCCACCCGCTCTTCACCCACGAGCCCGGTGCCGACCCGCACGTCAAGATGCAGCCGGTTCTTGACGACCTTTCCTTCGGGAACGCGCTGGAAGTACAGCCGCGGGCCTGCACCTGAGGGATCAATGCAGGCGAACCATGAACCCTGTTGCTCAGGCGGCTGCGTGCGATCGAAATCGTCCCAGCTAGCAAACCCCTCCGGTGGCGGCGGTACGACGTACCCCAGCACCTCGCACCAGAAACGAGCGACGCGCTCAGGTTCTGCGCAGTCGAAGGTGACTTGGATCTGCTTGACCGACGCCATCGGCCCACCATAGAGGCGGGGTCTTTCGCCGTCTCCACGGGCCCGCCCCTGGCGGGGTTCGGGAAGGCAGGGAAGAGGGGCCGGGCGAGGTCAGGACGATCATCGTGGCTCTGGCGTCTCGCGGGACTCGTCCTGCGGCGAGGACGGCAGCGAGGGAGAGCTGGCGCGGCCACCTCCCGGGAGGTGGCATTCCTCATACACCACCTCCCGGAACGTGGCCGCGTGAGGATGGGCAGCAGCCGGTCGTGCCGCTTCCTGAACGAGATCCGGCGGCGCTGCGGGCGGCTGTGGCCAAGCTCGATCCTGCTGCGCTGGCGAAGTTCGAGTCTGACTGGACGGCTGCCACGGCCCGGGCACGGGATGAGGACTACCGGGACGATGTCGTGCTGGTGGTGCGTGTCCAGCATTTGGGCGTCATCTAGGCAGGATTGTCTGCCGCAGCAAAGATGCCGGGAGCGGGCGAAGGGAATCGAACCCTCATGACCAGCTTGGAAGGCTGGGGCTCTACCATTGAGCTACGCCCGCGGGCCGCGCCAGCGCGGCCCGTCCGGGCCCGGCCAGCACGTCATCATGGGTAGCGTACCGGCTTAACGTGCCGGCCGGGGTCACTGGATAGGCTCACGGTTGCCCGGGGATCCGGCTGGACAGGTAGGCTACGGTCGGCTACGCGGGATGTAGCGCAGCTTGGTTAGCGCGCCTGCTTTGGGAGCAGGAGGCCGCGAGTTCGAATCTCGCCATCCCGACCAGAAGTGCAGGTCAGTCGCCTTGCAGCGGCCTGTGAAAGGCTCGTGTCAACCGCGGCTCGGGACTTATCCTTCGCACCGGTCGCTGGGTGTGATCGAGTGGCCAATCCACCGCCAGTAACCGGCGCGGCCGGCTTCGTCCGCCGACGTCGGATCCGCCGATAGCCGGTGTGTTCTTGTCGCTCGTGAAGCTTGCAGCGGGGACGGAATCGCTGGCGGGTGCTGGCCTGTGTGGGCAGACGGGGATCACTCGCCGCAGTTTGCCGGTCTCTGGGTTCCGCGGGAGTGCCGTGGCGGCCCGCCCCTCCACGGTGACCCGGAGCTGGCCCGCGGGCTGGCCGCCGCTCCTCGTAGCCTGCTGCTGGCCAAGATTGCCCTTGCCTCCGGCGATCATCACACCGCGCAGCAACACCTGCAGTCGCCGTCGCTCGGTGACCTAAGGCCGCGGCGTGCGCTGGTGCGCCAGCTGCTCCTGGCGGTCGGCGCGATGGAGCGAGGTGACTCCATGACCGCCGGGATCCTGGGCGGCGCGCTCCAAGCCGCCAACGAGGGAGGCTTCGTCAGCATGGTCGTCACGACCGATCCCCGGCTGGCTAGCTATCTGATTGCGCATTCCAAGCAACTACGCAACGACGCGTTCATGGAATAGCTGGTCCGTGCCGCTGTCGAGATGCGCGCCGCGCAACCGGATGCCCCCCGGCCTGGCCGCTTGCTCAACGAGCACCTGACTCCTGCCGAGCTGCGCGTCCTGAAGCTGTTGCCCACGAGTACCCATCCGCAGATCGCAGCGACTCTGTTCATCTCCTGCAGCACAGTAAAGACCCATCTCCGGTCGGTCTACTACAAGCTCGGGGCGGCAACACGCTCGGAGGCAATCGAGCGGGCTGTCGGTCTTCGCCTGCTCTAGGCCACGCGGCTTATGGGCCGCCGGGCGGCTGCTGGGTGTTGCGACAGGTGTGGGCGTCGGTGTAGATGAGGTCCACGACGATGGTCTGGGCGAGATCGAAGTAGCCGATGAACAGCTCGGTCCCGGCGGGGACCGCCGCGGGGTTGATCACCATTGATATGGGGTCAACCATCGGGGCCAGCTGGCTGGGCTTGACCGGGAGTGTCACGGTTTCCCAGATGCCCTGGCCTTTGCCGGGCCCTGGCGCGGTGGCCCGGCGACGGGTCCCGGCGGGCCCAGCGCTGGCGCTGGGCAGTACCCCGAGGCGGATGGGGCTGGGTGCCGCGGGGTGAGACGAGCAGTAGGTGCCGGTCTTGACCAGAGCCGGGATGCCGCGCTGGGCGAGTGCCTGCTGGAGCGCGCCGGGGTCGAACATCTGCCCCAGGCGCAGCGAGACGGTGCCGTTGGTAGAGCTGGTGAGGGTGAAGGCCGCGGTGTGCACCGTGCCGGTGCGCGCGGGGGCCGCACCGAAAACGCCGGCCAGGCCGAGCGTCAGCGCAATAAGCGCGCCGGCGCCGCTACCGCTGAGGCCCGCGAAAACTGCGCGCCGCCGCCGGTGCACGCGGCCCCTGCCGGTGATCGCGGCCAGCGGTGGCCGCTCGGGCACGGCCACGTCAGCCAGGGAACTGACGAGCTCCGCGGTCAGGGCGCTGTCGTCCGGGTGCTCGTCGTCCTTCATCGTCCGATCTCCGCGGCCGACACGGGGACCAGCACGCCGCGCAGGGCTGCCATGGCCCGCGATAGGTGAGCCCGGACCGTTCCCGGCGCGATGCCGAGCTGCCTGGCTGTCGTGTCGATGTCCAGGTCGAGGAAGACACGCAGCACGATCACCTCCCGCTGGCGGGCCGGCAGGCGGCGCAGCGCGGCGAGCACGGCAGCGTCCAGGCCGGTTCCCTCGCTGTCGGCCGCCGCGATGTCCTGACTGGTCAACGCCGTTTCCTTGCTCCGCCGATGCCACGCGGACGCCCCGGCGTTGAGCGCAGTCCGGACCACCCAGGCCCTGGGCGCCGGATGATGGCTGACCTTGTGCCAGGACGCCCACGCCCGGGCGAACGCCTCCGCTACCTGGTCTTCCGCCAGCGTCATGCTGCCGGTGCTGGCGGCCACTGCCCGCACGCAGGGATCCCAGCTTGCCGCGAAGAATTCGGCGAACCCGGCGTTGTCTTGGCTCACACCCGTTAACCCCTCAGTGACCGGAAACGTCTACCTCCCTCGGCGGCTTGCCCGCTACGAGTCCATCTGCTCATTCCCGTCGTGTCCTGGCAAGCCTGACCACTACGCCCGAACCGGGCTCCCTGGCCGACGCTCTAGGCTTCTGCCCTGCCTTCCTGATGGGCCGCCTGGTCCGGCCAGACGCCGATGTGGTCGGGCTCCTCCTGCAGCTGGACCCGGTGGCGCATCCGGAGGCGCGTGGTCATCTCGCGCGGGAGCTGAATCCGGCCCGCGCGGTCCAGCGTCGCGTATTCACGGGCGTGCAGCGCGGTCTGGCCGTGCTCGTCGGTGGCCGCGTGCCGGATGGTCTCGCTGCTCGTCCGGCCGTCCCGGATGGCTAGCGTCCGGCGGACTTGCGATGACACGGCCGGGTCGTGGGTGACCACCAGCACCGTGACGCCGAGTTGGGTGTTGGCGGTCTGCAGGGCGGAGAAGACGTCCTGGGCGGTGGCCGAGTCCAGCTCGCCGGTGGGCTCGTCGGCCAGCAGCACCTTCGGCTGATTCGCCAGCGCGGTGGCGATGGCGGCTCGCTGCTGCTCGCCACCGGACAGCCGGTCCGGTGTCCGGTCGGCGCAGTACCCGATGCCGAGGGTCTCGAGCAGCAGGCTGGCGCGGCGCAGCCGCTCCCGGCGGCTACAGCCGGCCGAGCCGCATCGGCAGCAGCACGTTCTGCAGGGCCGTCAGGTAGGGCAGCAGGTTCCGCGACGTTTGCTGCCAGATGAAGCCGACGGTGCGCCGCCGGTAGGCCAGCCGCTCCTTGGCGGTCATGGCGCCCAGGCTGTGGTCGGCTACCCACACCGCCCCTGCCGTCGGCGCGTCCAGGCCGGCCAGGATGTTCATCAGCGTGGACTTGCCGCTGCCCGCCGCGCCGATCAGCGCGGTCAGCTCTCCCGCTGCGATCAGCAGGTCCAGCCCTTGCAGAGCCTGCACTTCGATGCCGTCCCCGGTATAGATCCGGACCAGCCGGTCACAGACGATCATCCCGTCTGCGCCGCTGAGAGGCTGATCCTGCGGCATACCCACGGTAGACCCACCACCCCCGGGAGGTGCTGGGGCGGCGCTGCCGGACTCGGTCATGGGCTTAGGCTCCTTCAGTTATCGATCCGCAGCGCCCTGGCGCTGCCGCGGCGGTAGCTGAGCACGGCCTGGGCGGCCAGCACGAGCAGCGCGGCCAGCACCAGCCCGATGGCCGCGGCGGCCAGCGGCCATGGGGCGGAAACCACCGTGACGCCGGGGCCGGCCTCGGTGAAGGCGGCCAGGTCCACCGACGGCCCGATCAGCGGCACAAGCAGCCAGGCGCAGGCGGCGCCCCCGATGGCGGCGGCTATAACCTCGGGGAGCGTCTCGGCCACCAGCATGAGCTGAGCCTGCCAGCGCCGCAGTCCCATCGTCGCCATCCGCGCCAGCGTCATGTCGCGGGTTCGCGCGGTCAGCAGCAGCGACAGCAGCAGGACCAGTGCGCCGAACCCGGCCGCCGCGGCCATCCCCTGCGCGAGGGCCACCTGCGCCGCCTGCGGCACCGGCGCCCCGGCGATCGCGGCGAGGGCCGCGGCGCGCAGCGTGACCGTCCCGCCCGGCAGCTCGCGGGTGACGTCCGCGCGCAGCTGCGCCGTATCCAGCCCGGACCCGTCCACCAGCATGAGGTCCGGCGCCGGGCGCGGGTGAGCCGAGTGCCCGCAGGGGCAGCACCACGACGGCGTCGGCGCCGACGCCGGGCACACGGCCGGTCCGGCCGGCCACCCGGATCGTCGTGGTCTGGGTGCTGTCCAGGATCAGCTGCGCCGGTGCCGCGCCGACGAGCTGGGCGGCTGCGGCGTTGGCGGCCGCGGGCACGGCCGCGGCACCGGAGCTGGCGGTTCCCGACAGCGCGGCCACCGGGAAGTGCCTGCCCGGCGCCTGGTCGGTCACCGCGGCGTACTGCGCCGGGCTGACGAACACCGCGGTCAGCTCCTGCCCGGTGGCTGGCACCGACGCGGCGGAGACCACCCCAGTCGCGGCGGAGGTGACTCCCGGCATCGAGGCGATCTGGCGCTGCAGCGCCGGGGGAATCGCCGCGCGGACGGGAGCTTGGATGATCGCGTCGGCGCCGACCTGCCGCCAGGATTCGGCCACCTGGCCACGGGTAACCGAAGCGCTGATCATGGCGGGGAACGCCACCATGGTGAGCACTAGCACGAGGGCGAACGCCGGCAAGGCGGCGCCGGGCGGGGTGCGGGTGGCCCGCGCCAGCCCGACGAACGCGGCCACCCCGCGCGACCGGCCCGCGATCCCGGCCAGGGCGCGGGCGGCGGGCGGGTAGCAGCGCAGCACGATGACGGCCACGGGAATGGCGAGCAGCACTGGCGCTGCGCTCGGGTACAGGGATGGGTTCCCGGCCGACAGGCCCTGCTTCCGCAGCACGATGAGCCCGCCGATCGCCGCGGCGACCAGCGCCGCCTCGAGCACGATCCGACGGGCTGCGCGCGTCCGCCCGCTTACCGGGCTGGCCGGCCTGCCGGTGGCCGGAGCCGCCACACGCTGCGGGACCACGCTCATCAGCACCGGCCCGGCCAGCGTCACCGCGATGGTGGCGGCGGCCAGCCACCAGCTCACGCGATTGCCGCCGCCGGGGGTCAAGCCGATGGCGAGCAGCGCGGCCAGCGCCCCGGCGGCCACGGCGATGACCACACTGGCCCGCAGGACCAGCCAGCCAAGCTGGTGCAGCGCCGCGCCGCGCGCCCGCATCAGCGTGAACTCCGCGGCGCGGCGCTGCGCCACCAGCCGGGCGCCGAGCAGCACCACCACCGCGCCCATGACGGCCAGGCTGACGTACAGCAGCCCGAGGACGGGGGCAACGGCATTGTCCGCAGTGATGAACGGGGTGAGAATCGCCGGAATCTGGGAGTTGACCGTCACCGTGACCGGGGGAGGAGCCGGGCAGCTCACCGGGCACGTGGCATTGCCCGGGGGGGTCCCGGTGCCACTGCTGATCACCAGCCCCGAGGAGTCCAGGCCGTTGATGCCCGCCTGCACCGCGCTGGCCTGGTCCGCGGTGAGCCGGCCGAGGTCGGCCGGGACCACCCAGGTGAGCAGCATAAGACTCTCGTTGAGGCCGGAAATGACCTGCGGGAGCCCGCCGGCGCCGATGAACAGCGACCCGGCCCAGTACGCGGGCTGGGACGACGTGCCCGCGATCAGCGCCGGCCGGGCCACCGCGGGATCGTCAGTCCAGAAGTCGGCCGCCGGGTGTACCGGCCGGATGATCCCCGTGATCACCAGCCGCACCGCCGGGCCCATGGACAGGCGGGTGCCGGCCCGCAGGCCGAACCTGGCCGCGGTGGCGGTGGTCACCACGGCTTGCACCACAGCCCCCTGGCCGGCGGACGGCAGGCGCCCGGCCACGAGGTGGGCGTAGCGGGCCAGCGCCGTGCGGTAGGTCACCTCGAACTGTGGCTGCCCGCGCCCGGCGGCGCGGGCCGCACCGGTGACCGGCCCGTAGCCTGAGGTCAGGCTGGACCATGCGGGCGGGTCGCCGGCAATGGGCATCCCGGCCGCGGCCAGCCGCGACCGCAGACGCGCGCCGATCGCGGCCATCTCGGGGCCCGGGCTCACGCCCGTGCTCAGGCTGAACGCACCCGACGCCGTCAGCAGGCCGATCGTCCCGACGACGGCGCTGTCGGACGGCGACGCTGCGACCGTGTGCCGCAGCGCCCCGGTGCGCAAGCCGGTGCTGTCCCGCGGAATCGCCAGGCTGGCCAGCACGGAGGCGAACACGAGCAGGCCGAACGCGACGCTGGCGGCGGCCCCGGTGCCGGTCAGCGTGATCCAGGCGGCGCGCAGCCGCCGCAACGGCGTCCTCATCTCGCCTCCGCGCGCAACTGCGCGGCCGGGTCGGGCCTGCGTGCGACGGACAGGGCAGCCGCGGCGACCGGCAGGGCCGCGGTGACCAGGGCCAGGACGGCGGCCAGGCCGAGCGGCAGAGCGGCCAGGGCCGGCGGCACCGGGTCCGTCGCACCCGTGCTCAGCGTGATCGCGGGCACCACCAGCCGCGCCAGGCCGATCCCGGCGAGCAGGCCCACGGCCGCGGCCGGGACGCTGAGCGCGAACTGCTCCAGGCACAGCTGGCCGGCCTGGGCTCGGCGGCCCACTCCCAGCGCCGCCAGCACCGCGCTTTGCGTCCGCCGCGTGCGGACGCTGGCCGCGACGCTGACCGAGAATCCGAGCACCCCGAGCAGCAGCGCCGCCGCCCCGATGGCCAGCATGGCCTGCCGGGGTGCCTTCAGCAGCGGATTGTGCAGCAGGGCCGCCTGCTGGCGGGCGCGGACGGCCACCGACGACCCGGCCGGCACCTGCGGTATCCGGCTGCCACGGGTGCGCAGCCACAAGCGGGTCACCGGCAACGGCGCCCCCTGGCTGGCGGCGAGCACGTCGCTGACCGTCCCGAGGTCGGCGATCAGCGCCCGGTTCCGCCCGAACACCGTCGGGAACCTCGCCACCGAGGCCACGATCCGGACCGGGACCGAGGATCCGCCGACCGGGACCGAGACGGCCGATCCGGTATGCAGCCGGCGGGCAGCCAGGTAACCGCTGGTGGCGATGGCCGGGACGACCTGGGACGGCGGCTGCACCGTGATCCCGACCTGCCCGATGACGCTCTGCGGAGCGAGGAGCTCGTTGTTCATGATCGATGCCGACGGATCGTGCCCGGTATTGAACGCGAGTTGCTGGCTTCCCCCGGCCGCGCCATGCCAGGCCAGGATCGCAGGCCGCGCGCCGTCCGATGGCGGCGACGTCTCGAACACGCCCGGCGGCCCGGTCGGCACGACCGGCGAGGATCCCGCAGCCTGCCACGCCGCCAGGGCGGCACCGTCGCGGAACGGCCGGCCGAACGAGCCGCTGGCCGTCCTGGCCACCGCGAGGGAGAAGATGCTGAGGCTGGCGGTGGGGGCCGCCAGCGGGCTGGCCGGGTGGTACGGCGGCAGGACATAGGTGAGGGAAAGGCCAAGCAGCCGCAGCGGATAGCTGGCCCGCCGCGGGCCGGGCAGCGGGACCACCAGGGCGTGCTGCTGGCCGTCGGCGGGCAGCACCCCGGCGGGCAGCGGGTAGCTGACGCCGTCGGCATCCTGGACCGTGGCGGTGACCGTGACTGAGCCGACTTCCCTGCGCAGCGCCGCCGCGCTGGTGCCCGGGCCCGCCCTGAGCGCCACGAGGATCTGCAGCCGGTCTGGCAGGCCGGGGAGCGCCAGCCCCGGGGGCCGCCGCGGGATGATGCTGCGCCACAGCGTGCTCAGCGGGACCGGCGACAGGTCGGGGCGGAGCAGGATCGCTGTGCCGGCCGTGGCGGCGCCCACGGCGATCAGCTGGCTCCCGCTGCCGATGCTGACGATGCTGGCCGGCGTCGCGGCGGTGACCCCCGGCTCCCCGGTGATCGCCCTGGGGTCCAGCGGCCCCCCGGCCCCGGCGTCCACCCGCACGTCCGAGCCCACCGCGAACGCGGCCTGGTCCGCAGCCGACTGCTGCCAGCTCTTCCACCCAGCCAGCGCCAGCGTGGTAGTGGCCGTCGCGACGACCACGAGCAGGACCGGTCCCGCCTGGCGGATCGGCCGCCGGCCGATCTGCCAGCTCACCATGGCGCCGGCCAGCCGACGGCCGCGTTCCGTGGCCCCGTCGGCCAGCCTGGCCAGCAGCGGCAGCGTACGGAGCGGCACGAGCGCAACTGCGGCCAGCGCGAGCGCGGGAGCGACGGCGACCACGGGATCGATCCCGAGTGACCCCGCCGCCGGATGCGTGACCGCCGAATAGCCGCGCAGTTGCCACACCGCGAGCGCCGCGAGCGCCACCACGGCCAGATCACCGCCCGCCCAGGCGACCCCGGCCAGCCGGGCCTGCCGGCCCTGGCGGATCCTGGCCGCATCAGGGGTCCCGGCGCGCAGGGCCGGCCAGGCCATCACCGCGACGCACAGCGCCAGCATGGCCAGCGCCGACAGCCATGCCAGCGAGCTGATCCGGCCGGCCTGGTAGCTGTCCAGGCGCAGCTGGCCCGCGCTGGCCGCCGCGCCGGTGAGGCGGGCGCCGGCCAGCACGCCGGCCGCGCCGGCCGCGGCGCCGATGATCAGCGCCTCGGCCAGCACCGGCCGCGTCAGCTGCCACCTGGTGGCACCGCGCGCCCGCAGCAGCGCGGACTCCTCGTCGCGCAGACTGGCCAGCAGCCGCGCGGCCAGCACCAGGGCCGCCCCCGCGACGAGCAGCAGCTCCAGCGCGCCGATCGTGAACAGCGACCTGGCCAGCACGATGTTGCTGGCGATGCCGTCCAGGACCTGCGGCAGGCGCGTGGTCACCTGCAGGCCGGACGGCAGGATCAAGGTGGTCAGCCTCGTCACCACCTGGCTGGTGCGCCCGGCCAGCGCGCCGATGTTCTGCCGGGCCAGGACCGGCGCTGCCGGGAGCACGAACCACGAGGCCTGGCTCGCGGTGACGCCGCTGCGGAACGCCGCGGGGCTGACCACCGCGGGCCCGTATGTGACGAGGGAACCCGGGGGGCCGACCCCTGGGATGAGGGTGGTGCCGACCCCCGAGATGGCACTGGCGGCGAACCCCGAGAAGGGCACCTGGTCCAGCGCCCAGTACGGCGACGCCGGGTTCCTGAGCCGGAACAGGCCGGTGACGCGCAGCCCGGCCGCGGCCGGGCCGGACCGGACGGCGGCGTCCAGCACCGAGCCGGGCGTCACGTGCAGCCGGCTGGCCACGGCCACCGGCAGCGCCACCGGGAGCGGCCGGCCGGGGTGCGGCGGACCTGGCCATGTCCCGGCGGTCAGCGTCGTCTGGGTGCTGATCCCGGCCAGCGCCGCGACCTGGATCTGCCAGTCGACCGGGGGCGGAAGTCCCAGAACCGGGCTCGGCTCGGCGCGGACGGCCCGGGACGGCGCGAGCGTGATCGGGCTTGCCCACAGCGCGCCTCCCATCTGGTAACCGATCCCCGGCCATGCCTTGCGCAGCGCGGCGCGGATCTGGCGCGCGTCGGCGGCCGCCTGCCCGGTGCCACCCACCACGCCGCTGAGCCCGATCACCCGGCCCTGCGGGTCGGCGAGGATGCTCTGCGCCCCGGGCGGGATCACCGCGGCGGCGAAGGTCCAGAGCACCGTGGCCAGGCCGGTGGCGAGCAGGACCGTGACCGCGACGCAGGCCAGCAGCAGCCATGAGGATCTGGCCCGGCGGGCGAGGAAGGTAAGCCCCAGGCCAGGTACGGACCAGGTTCGGTCCGGCCCCCGGCTGCCGCCATCAGACGGGGGCACCAGGGCCTGCTTACTCATCCCTGGCCTGGGTTCCGGCGTCCCCGGCCAGGACCTGCTGCCCGGCGGCCTGCCCGGCCACGACCTGGCCATCCTCCAGCACAATGACGTCGTCGGCCAGGTCGATGAGCGCCTCGTCGTGGGTGGCGACCAGGGCGGTGATGCCCTCGGAGCGCACCACGCCCAGCAGCAGCTTCATGATCTCCCGGCCGGTCTCCAGGTCGAGCTGGCTGGTTGGCTCGTCAGCGATCAGCAGGCCCGGCCGGCCGGCCAGCGCGCGGGCGATGGCGACCCGCTGCTGCTGGCCCCCCGAGAGCTCGTTCGGCCGGTGCGCAGCATGGCTGGACAAGCCGGTCAGCGCCAGCATGGCCGCGATCCGCTCCCGTCGCTCGCCGGGCCGCATGCCCTCGATGCGCAGCGGGATCCCCACGTTCTCGGCTGCGGAAAGCATGGGAATGAGCCCGAAGGACTGGAAGATGAAGGCGACCGTGTCCCGCCGCAGCGCCAGCCGCTCGCGCTCGGTCATCCGGCTCACCTCGCGGCCATCCACCCACACCTGGCCCCCCGTGGGGCTGTCCAGGCCGCCGATGATGTTGAGCAGCGTGGTCTTGCCGGAACCGGATCGCCCGCGCAAGGCAGTGAGCTGACCCCGGCCTACCGTGAACGACACCCCCCGCAGGGCGTGCACGGCCGTATGCCCGCTGCCGAAGGTCCGGGAGATACCGTCCGCCGCCACCATGTCCTGCGGCGGATGGCCAGCATCACGTGCACCGTTCGCGGAGGCGAACCCGGCGTTGTCGTGGCTCACACCCCTTAACCCGCCAGTGACCGGAAACGCTTACCTCGGCCCGGCACGATTTGCGCCCCCGGACGGTACGCCAGGCACGGGCCGGAGATTCCACCGCGTGTGCACTTTCGGGTGACGTGCGGCCAGGGATCCGCTCCTAGCGTGCTGGTGAAAGACATGCACATCTGATGGAGGGATCGAAATGACTGTCCTGCGATCACGTGGCCCCACGACGGGCCCGGGCCGGAGTGCCGGGTGGACCGCAACCCGGATCGTCTCCGTGGTCATCGGGCTGCTACTGGCCCTGTGCTCGCTCGGGTTCCTGGGCGCGGGCGCCGTCGCGCTCTGGGCTAGCACCACCCAGCGGCATAGCGGCGACATCGACCTGGGCACCTGGAGCTACCGCAGCACCGGTTACGCCCTCGTCAGCAGCACGGCGGATCTGTACGGAGCGACCAGCGGCCTGCCGGCGGCGCGGTCGCTGCTCGGCACCGTCAGGATCAGTGTTACGCCAGCTCCCAGCGCCGGCCCCGTGTTCACCGGGATCGCCCCGGCTGGCGCGGCCAGCCACTACCTGGCCGGGGTCGGCTACGACACCGTCCGCGGCATCACCCACCACTACCCGGTCTACACCGGGCATCGCGGCGGCGCTCCGCTGACCACGCCCGCCCGGGCCGGCATCTGGGCCACCCAGGCGGCAGGGCCGGGCACCCAGGCCCTGACCTGGCCGGACCGCAGTGGCCACTGGACGGTGGTGGCGATGGGCGCCGACGGGTCACGGCCGGTCGCCGTGCGCATCAGCGTCGCCGCAGCGCTGCCAGCGCTGCCCTGGATCACTGCTGCCCTGCTGGCCGCCGGCGTCCTCGCCCTGGCCGCAGGGCTGGGTTTCAGCGTCATTCCCGCACGCCGCGCAGCCAGCCACCGCACGGAAACCCCTGCCCAGTGACCGGCCAGCGCTGGCCGTTTGCTCCAGATGAGGGCCGGGCAATGGGCCATATTGCCGGCCGGGGCTAGGGTTTCGCCCAGCTTGCTTCCAGCTCCCGGTCAGGATCGCTGCCTAGCGTCACAGGCCGCGTCACCTCCCTGTGCCTATGCTGGGGAGGGCCTGGGGGGTGGCGCCGCACGCGGGATCAGCTCCGAGCGCACTCCAGGGTTACATCGGCGGTTCGATGTAACGCCGCTGCTCGGTCACCTCGGCGGCGCCACGATCGCGCCGCCTCATCACCATGAGGCCGATGGCGACGCACAGGCCGGCCGCCCCGCCGATCATCAAGATCACGCCGATGACCTGCAGGTCAACGTTCTTAGGCGTCCAGGTGACGGCGAAGCGGAGAATCGCGCCGATGATGATCAGTGCTGCGCTTCCGCCAATAGTCACGAGCGCCCACCTCCAAGTTACGCCGCCGTTGCCGGGTCGCCGCGTCCTAGCCGGCGGGAGTGCATGCGGCTGGGCGCTCAAGTCTCCTCGATGGACTATGGCCGCCGTGGGACTGGGCCTGCCTCACCCTCTGCGGGTGAGCCGCCCCCGGCGCCCGGCGGCCGGGCCAGGCGCAAGACCGGCGTTACCGGACTTCCGCGGGCCCCGTCTGCGAGGCCCAGAGCCGGACACGCCGGACCAAGCGGCCGTCCGCACCGGCATCGCGCGCTGGGGCCGGCAGGCCTGCCCTGTCATTCACCCGGTACGGGGGAGGCGACCCGGGGACTGCCTCAGCGACGGTGATCTCGCCTGCCGCCGAGGGGCACCCGCAACCGGGGGGCACAGGTGCCCGCGGCGGCAGGCTTCCAACGCTCTCGTATGGGAGCAGGAGGTGGCCGGTGTCTGACGGTGGCGATAGTGCGGAAAAGGGTCGGCTGACGCAGGACGCTGGTCCCCTGGGCACGGATGAACGGGCTGAGCTGGAACAGCTGCGTGCCGAGGTTGCGGCCTTGCGCTCCCAGACGCCCAAGCCAGGGGCCGCACCGGGGAGTGACGGCGCCGGGCGGCGCCACCGTCCCGGCTGGCGCGGCCCGGTCTCGACCGTGCTGATCGTGCTGGGCTGCATCCTCGCCCCGGTCTCCGTGCTGGCGGTCTGGACCGCCAACCAGGTGTCGGACACCAACCGTTACGTGGAGAACGTGGCCCCGCTCATCCACGAGCCGGCCGTCCAGAGCGCGCTGACCGACAAGATCACGAATGAGATCAACGCCCAGATCCACGTGCAGGCCCTCACCAACCAGGCCGCCGCGACGCTGACCAGCAAGGGCTTCCCCCGGGTCGGGACGCTGCTGAAGACCTTCTCCGGCTCGCTCGCCGGCGCCGTGGGCGGCTTCATTCACACCCAGGTCGGCAAGATCGTCGCCAGCCCGCAGGTGGCGACGCTGTGGGTCCGGGTCAACCGGACCGTGCACGCCGAGCTGGTGAAGGCGCTCTCCGGTCAGGGCAACGGAACCATCACGATCAGTAATGGCCAGGTCGTGCTGAACCTTGGCCCGTTCATTGACATCGTCAAGAAGGACCTGGCCGCCAGGGGATTCACGCTGGTCAACAGCATCCCGGCGGTCAACCCCACTGTGGGCCTGTTCTCCGCGAAGTACCTGGTCAAGGCGCAGTCCGGGTACCGGCTACTCAACGACCTGAAGATCGTCCTGCCCATCCTGGCCCTGCTGCTGCTCGGCGCGGGAATCTACGTCGCGCGCAGTCATCGGCGGGCACTGATCGGCGCCGGGCTCGGCCTGGCCGCGTCGATGGCACTGCTCGGGATCGCGCTGGCCATCGCCCGCGGCATCTACCTGAACAGCGTGCCGAGCAACGTGCTGCCGGCTAACGCGGCCGCGGTCTTGTACGACACGCTGGTCCGCTTCATCAAGGACGGGCTGCGGACCCTGCTGGTCGTCGGCCTGATCGTGGCCATCGGCGCGTTCTTCACCGGGCCGTCCGTCACCGCGGTCCGCTCCCGCGGTGCGGTCACCGGCGCACTCGGCTGGCTGCGGTCCAGCGGGGAACGGGTCGGCCTGCGCACCGGGCCGGTGGGCCAGTGGACGTACGCGCACCGTCACGTGCTGCGCATCGCCGCGGTAGCCCTCTTCGCCCTCATCTTCGTGTTCTGGGGCCGCCCGACCGCCGCGGTCGCGATCGTGCTCGCGATCCTGCTGCTCGTGGTCCTCGGCCTCATCGAGCTGATCGGCAGGCCTCCGGTGGTGACTGCGGCACAGCCGCAGGCCACCGGCCACCACGGTGCCTGAGCCCCGTGCTCGCCGAGGCGCCCGGCCCTGACCGCCCGCAGAAGGGGGCCATCATTGCTCGTGTGGCCGCCCGTGATCTTGAACCTCGCCGCGCCGGAGCCGGCCACCCCGGCGGCTGGCCGCCTTCGACGGCTGGCTGCGCCGCCATGGGCCGGCCATCGTCTCTGGTGCGCCAGTGGCTGCCGGGGCTATCCTGACCGTCGACGGGATCACCGGGCTGATCCAGAAAGGCTGACCGGGTGGATCCGCTGAACCGACTGCGCTCCGTGGGCAAGCGAATGACCGAGCAGGCCGAACCGCGGGCTCAGGAGGTCGCCGAGCGGGTGGTCCACCTGGTGGTCCGCAGCCTCGATGTGAACGCCCTGGTCCAGCAGATCGATCCCGAACCCATGATTGTCCGGGTCAACCTGGACAAAGTGCTGGACCGGCTGGACCTGAACAAGCTGCTGGCCCGGATAGACGTGAACGCACTCCTCGACCGGGTGGACATCGACCAGCTGCTGGACCGGGTGGACGTCAACCAGCTGCTGGACCGGGTGGACGTCAACCACGTGGTGGACCGGGTGGACGTCAACCAGCTGGTGGACCGGGTCGACATCAACCACGTGGCCCAGAGCCTGGACATCGACGCGCTGGCCGCCCATACCGACCTGGGCGCGCTGATCGCCAAGTCCTCGGGCGGCATCGCGGCCGATGCCCTGGACGTGGTCCGCAGCGAGGCCGTCGGGCTGGACGAGTTCATCGCGCGCTGGGTCGGGCGGCTGCGCCGCCGGCGTTACAGCGGCCCGCCAGGTCCCCCCGTGCTGCTGCGCCCCAGCGGGGCAGCGGTGGCCCCGGGCCCAGCGGCGGCCCCGGGCCCCTCGATCGGCACGGCGCAGTCGTGACCGCGCCACCCGTCGCCCGGCTGAGCTTCCAGGGCCGCTTCGCCGGCGCGGCGAGCCGGTTCACCGCGTTCGTCGTCGATATCGGGGCCGCCTCCGCCGTGTTCGTGCTCGCCGTGGCAGGCATCTCCTTCGTGGCCAGCGTCGTCACGGGTCACTCGGTGTCCTGGAGCCGCTCGAACGTCATCGCCGAGGCCTTCTATTTCGTCTGGCTGTTCATCTACTTCGCCTACTGCTGGGCTGCCAGCGGCAAGTCATTCGGCATGGCGGCGCTGGGGGTCCGCGTGGTCGCGGCCGATGGCGCCGATGCGACCGCGCGCCAGGCGGTGGTCAGGACGCTGGCGCTTCCGCTGAGCTTCCTGCTCCTTGGCCTCGGCTTTATCGGCATCCTCCTGCAGCGCGACCGCCGGGCCCTGCATGACCTGATCGCGGGCACGGCGGTGATCTACGACTGGGATGCCCGGGCGGCCCGGCTCCGCTTCCTGGCCAAGGACAAACCGCCTGTTCAGGGCTGATCTGACCGGCCTGATAGGCGCCCTTCGGGGCGCTTTCACCCCCCCAGGATGATGCCGCCCGTTAGCGGCCTCGGAAGCGTGGAAACCGGCCACAACGGTCGAGAGGAGTGCAACCTCCGTTCACCGGCACGGCCGGACCGCATCAGGTCCCCGCCCTGCCACGTACCGAGGGAGTGGGCACGACATGAGTGATACACAAGCGGAACGGACGCCAGGAACGGATCGGCCCGCCGGCTACGGGGGCACGCGTGCTGCCGCCCAGCCGACCGGATGGGTGGGCTGGGTCGTCTTCGCCGGCGTCGCCATGATCACGCTGGGCGCATTCCATATCATCGACGGGCTGGTGGCCCTGTTCGAGAAGCACTACTACCTGGTCACCAGCAGCAATCTGGTGGTACACGTCAACTACTCGGCCTGGGGGTGGGTGGACCTGGCCCTCGGGGTGCTCTTCGTGCTGGTTGGCTTCGGGGTGCTGGCCGGGCAGACCTGGGCCCGCGTGATCGGCATCGCGCTCGCGGTGCTCAGCGCCATCTTCAATCTGGCGTTCATCGCCGCCTATCCGGTCTGGGGCGTCATCTTCATCGCCCTCGACATCATCGTCATCTACGCACTGTCCATGCACGGCGGGGAGATCAGGGAAGTCGTCTGACCCAGGAGGCTCAGGGCCCGCCCGCTCCGGCGGGCCCCTGGGAACGACGGCTTGGCCGTGAGTCACAGCCGCCCAGCCGGCGGTTCGCGATCCTATGGCTCAGGACCGCTCGGTGGGGCGGCCGGCCGGGACCGGGCCTGACCCCCCGGCCCCATTCCGGCCGCCCCGCCGCAGCCCGGGCCTGCGGCCGCGCACCGCGCCCGGCGGGCTCAGCCGGATCAGGCCGGGCGCTGAGGCTGTCTTAGCCCGGGACCGGCCGGCGCCGGGGATACCCGGTGCCGGTCCGGCCGTCCGGGGCGATGCCACGGCGGGCCGGTGGCCGCCCGGGTTGCCCTCGGCGCTCGTGCCGTCGCCCTCCGCGGCGGGATGAGCGGGCGCGGGGCCGCGGCCGGCCCGGGCCGACCAACGGAGCCCGGCCACCAGCCGGGCCACCAGGGTGGCCAGGAACATCTGGCCGATCATGGCCTCGAGCACGGCGAAGGCCCGGCCCCCGTCCCCGATCGCGGTAAAGTCCCCGTACCCCAGGGTCGTCAGCGTGGTGAAGCTGAAGTACTGGAACTGCTTGGTGTTGGTGTTGTCAGAGGCCACCTGGGCGAAGAACGGGTGGCCGGAGAACTTCCAGATCGCGACGTACACGGCGGAGAAGATCAGCCCGATCATCATGTAGGCGCTCAGGACGCCGAAGATGCTCTGCCGGGTGATCTCCGGCCGGGTCAGGACCTGCCGCAGGATCAAGACCACCGCCAGCACCAAGATCAGTGCCGTCCACAGGCTGGCCAGGGCGGCGCCGTAGCCGTTGTGATCCACCACCTGCAGGACGGCCGAAATGCCCGATCCGGCCAGCATGCCCACCGCGACGAACTGCACGGTGCGGCGGCGGAACCGGCCGTTGCGCAATGCGATCAGCACGACAGCCAGGAACAGCAGCACCTGCACGCCACTGACCAGGTTGACCACCGTGAACGCGGACAGCAGGTAGGTGACGACCAGTATCAGCAGCAGGGTCCCGTAGCGGGCCCCGGACCCCGGGCGCGACGGGAACAGCGGGAGCGGCCCCGCCGGGATCGTCATGGTCGCCAGCCTGAGCGGCCTGCGCCGCATTCCGCCTCACCCTCCTGGGGTGGCGCGCGCCACCCGGATGCACGCCAACGTCAGACTGGGAGCCTGCGGACATTCCGACCCCGGCCACCCGAGGACGTGAGTACCGGGAATACAGTGACGGCCCGCCGCCACGACCACCGAGAGGAAACGGATCATGAGCATGCCTGTCAATGCCGATGTGGACCCGGCGACCCGGGACGCACTGAACGGCCTGGCCCTGGGCGACCTGGAGGTCCTCGGCGAGGCGCTGGAGCTGCGCGGGGCCCTGCAGGAGAACAGCGGGCTGGATGCCCGCACCTTCGGCCTGGTCAAGATCGCGGCCCTGGTCGCCGTGGACGCCCCGCCCGCCTCCTACCTGTGGCAGGTCGCGAACGCGCTGGACGCGGGCGCCAGCCCAGCGGAGATCCTCGGCGTGCTTCGTGCGGTCGCCCCCCAGGTCGGCGGCCCGAGGGTGGTCGCGGCGGCACCTGAAATCATGGTCGCCCTCGGGCTTGCCCTGCCCGAGGGCCCGGACTTCTGATCTGGTCACGGGCACAGCAAGAGGAGGCAGATATGTTCAGGCGACGGCGTCCGCTGTTGCGCGCGGCTGTGGTCGGTGGCGGCGCGTACGTGGCGGGCAAGAAGGTGGCCCAGAACTCGGCGGAGCGATCCGCGCAGGAGGCCAGCCAGGACGACCGGATCAGCGATCTCGAACAGCAGCAGGCCGCTCCTCAGCAGGCCCCTCCGCCACCTGCGGCTCCGGCCGGCGGCCAGCCCGATACCCCTATCTCCGAGCAGCTCAAGCAGCTCAGCTCGCTGCATGAAGCCGGCGCGCTGAGCGATGACGAGTTCGCCGCGGCCAAGGGGAAGCTGCTCGGCATCTGACGCGGGCGGTCATGATCCTGTGCGATTACTGCGATATGGCAGCAGTAATCGCACAGGATCATGGGTGGGGTGGTGATGGAGGGGGCGGGGGGTGGGGGTGGGGGTGGGGGTTAGGTGGGTGGGGAGGCGTGGCCGTGCAGCGCGTCCTGCAGGTCGGCCTCGCCCTCCTTGGACAGTGAGGACTTGAGCACGGTGCCGCCGTACTGCGCGAGCGCCGCGGTGGCCTTGTCCGGGGTTACCTTCTCCACCATCAGGAACAGCGCCGAGGTGCCGGGCTTGAGCAGGTCACGGACCTGATCCTGGAACTCGCGGTCGATCCCCGACTTCGTGATCTTTCCCATCAGGGCGCCCATCCCGGCGCCGATGGCCAGGCCGAAGAACGGGATGAAGAACAGCAGGCCGAACAGCAGGCCCCAGAACATCCCCCAGGTCGCCCCGGCCCCGACCGGATGATGACTGGTGTGCACGTGGAACTTGCCCTCTTTGTCGCGGACGATGACCGCGATGGCGTCAGGCTCGATGATGAGATCCTTGGCCAGCCGGCGGGCCTCATCGGCGGCCAGTTCCGCGGTGCGCTCGTCCGGGTAGCCGATGGCGATCAGGTCAGACATGGTGTCCTTTCCCCTCAGCGGTTGGCTGTGGCGGACCTAGTCCAACGCCGCGCACAGCGGACTGCTCCACCCGCAGGGGGTGAAGCAGGCGCAATCGCTCCCGGCCGCAAGCACGGCCGCGGCCATAAGCACGGCCCCGGAGCACTCCGGGGCGGTCACAGGTCGATGATCTCGGCCTGCGCTTCCAGCTCGGTCCGTATGCGGCCCACGGCCAGCCCTGGCCCGGGCTGGGCGGCGTAAGCCGCGAGCGCGGCGCTGCGGAAGCTCGCATGAATCGTGTCGCGGCCGAGTTGCTGGACCACGCCTGAGTCGGCCAGGCAGTCGACCAGGCCGCGGGTGCTGGCGGCCAGCCGCAGCCGGGTGCCGATCGCGGTCAGCCGCTGGTGCAGCAGCAGGATCGCCGCGCAGACCTCCGGCTCGAGGGTCGCGGCAGTTCCGAGGTCGAGGACCACGGTTCCGACCGGGCAGCCGCAGCGCAGCACGCGGCGCAGCACGGCGTCGGCCAGGCCGCTGCCCCGGCAGCCCTCCAGGGAGGTGGTCACGCCCAGGTACGGGATCTGGATCGCGGCCCGGGCCCGGGCCGCGGCCCGGCTGCGCAGCCATCGTGCCGCGCGCGACCGGGGTTTGCGGGCGGGCCGCCGAGCCCGCCGAGCCGGCGTCCAGGTCCCTCCGGAGCGAGGAGCGGCATGAAGAACGGCCGGCTCATGTCTGGTCAGGCCTCCCGCTCCGTGTGCGCTTCAGCGGCCTCCAGCCCGGGTAACCGGTGCCGGCTCGGGGTGACCAGCATCCAGCGTGACCGCAGCCCTCTCGCGGCACATCACCCAGACGGGGCGAAGTGCCCGTTCTGGGTGAGAGCCCGGGCCGTCATGATCAGGCCGATGTGCGAGCCGGCCAGCGGATGGTTGCCCGCGAACCGCCTGCGCAGCGGGTCGTAGCCCTCGGCCAGCAGCCCCACGTCGTTGCGCAGGCCCAGCAAGCCCGTGTAGACGCCGCGCGCCTGCTCCATGTGCCCCGCCGCCGCGAGCACCTGCGCCAGCCAGAACGAGGCGGGCAGGTATCCCGCCTCGCCCGGCGGCAGGCCATCGGTGTCGCCCGGCGGCAGCGCCTGGTACCGCAGCAGCACGCCGCTGTCGTCCAGGTCCCGGATGATCGCCTCCACTGTCCCGGCGATCCGGGGATCCGTCGCTCCCAGGAAGCCGAGCAGCGGGAGCTGCAGCAGGCTGGCGTCCATCGCGGCCGAGCCGTAGGACCGGGTGAACGTGTTCCGGTCCGGATCGTAGCCGCGTGCCAGCACGTCGCCGCGGACCGCGGCGCGCAGCCGCCGCCAGCGCCCGGCGGGCCCGCGATCGCCGAACGACTCGATCATCTTGACGGCCGAGTCCGCCGCGGTCCAGATCTTCGCCTTGGTGTGGACGAACTGCCGGGGCAGGCCGCGTGTCTGCCAGATGCCCGCGTCTGGTTCCAGCCAGCGCGACTCCAGGAACGACAAGATGGCCTCGGACGTATCCGGGTCACCCGGCCCGGGAGCGTTCATGGCGGGCGGCAGGCCGGCGGTGCGCACGGCCAGCCGGGCCCGCAGCACATCCCCGAACGTCCCGAGCTGGGGCAGGTCAGCAGCCGCGTTGCCGATCCGTACCGGCTGGGCGTTGTCGTAGCCGAGTAGCCAGCTGCGCCTCGATCTCCGGCATCCGCCGCTCGCCGGCGACCCGGTACACCGGCTGTGCCTGCTCCGCGGGGCCGCTGACGGCGTGGCTAAGCCAGTCCAGCAGCCTGGCCGCCTCCTGATCGGCGCCGGCCATGAGGAAGACGTCCACGGCGTCGGCGGCATCGCGGACCCAGCAGTAGCGGTAGTCCCAGTTGCGCATCCCCCATGTCTGCTGAGGGAGCGAGGTGGTCGGCGCCGCGACCAGGCCGCCGGTCGGCGCGAAGCTGAGCGCCTTGAGCGTGATCAGTGACCGGATAACGGCGTCCTGCCATTCTCCTGAACCCGCGGCCACTCCGTGCAGGCCCGCCACCCAGCTGCGCCACCAGCTGTCGGTCTGCTCGACCAGCGCACTAGCCGGTGGGGGCGCCGGTGCCGCCCGGTGCGATGGCCGCCAGACCGCCGCCACCGGTACCCGGTCACCCTCGCCAACCGAGAAGCGGGCGCTCAGGTCCCCGCCGTGGGTGCGCACCTCGAGCGGGCTGAAGACCCAGAGGGACTGGCCGCCGCCCACGATCCGCCGGGCAGCGTCCTGCTGCCGGACGCGCGGGAGGCTCAGCCCGTACTCGAAGCGCGCGGCGAGTGTCATGCGCATGTCAACCCGTCCGGACACCCCTTCAATCAGCCGGATCACCACGGGGTCGCCGGCCCGCGGTGGCATGCAGTCGATGAGGCGGACCACTCCGGACGCGGTGCTGAACTCGGTCTCCAGGACGAGGGTGTTGGGGCGGTACCGGCGCCGGACCCGGGTGATCTCGCGGTCCGGGGTGATCTGCCAGTAGCCGGAGCGCTCGTCACCCAGCAGCGCGGCAAAGCAGGCCGCCGAGTCGAACCGCGGCAGGCAGAGCCAGTCGATGGAACCGTCCCGGCTCACGAGCGCGGCGGACTGCAGGTCACCGATCAGGGCGTAATCCTCGATCGGTCGGGACATGCGCATGCCTCCGTCAGTGAGGCCGCGCCCACCGCGCGAGCGGCCTTGTGGATGGCTGTCAGCTGGCCGGGCGGACACGTCCTGCTTTGCAGGTTCACTGGCCGGCGGGTGAACCGTCGTCATCCCCCGGGGGTGATGCGAGGGACCGGGCCGGCAGTCAGGCTCAATGGGATAAGGCCGGCGCCAGCCTCGCCCGGTCATGACACCGGGCTACGCGGTTCGCGGTCAACGGAAGGACATGAGCTGATGGCACAGGCACAGAGCAGGGCGTCAGGGAGCAGGTCGACCGCGGCCAAGAGCAGCGGTACCCGGGCCACCGGAGCCAAGGCGGCGGACGGCAAGGCGGCGGCCAGCAAGACGGCGGCGCAAGACGGCGGACGGCAAGACGGCGGCCAGCAAGACGGCGGCCAGCAAGACGGCGGCCAGCAAGTCCGCGAACGGCAAGACGGCGGCGGGCAAGTCCGCGAACGGCAAGACGGCGGCGAGCAAGACCGCGGCCAGCAAGACCACAGCCAGCCGGGGCAGCACGGCCCGCACCCCGGCCCCGCGTGCTGCGGCCACCCGGTCCGCGAGCACAGGCTCGGCCGGCACCCGCTCGGCGAGCGCCCGCTCCGCGAGCACGGGCTCGGCGAGTACCAGCTCCGCCAGCACCCGCTCGGCGAGCACGCGCTCGGCCAGTACGAGCCCGCCGACTGCCCGGACGGCAGCTACCCGGTCGACGCCCGCCCGGTCGACGGCCTCGCGCACCACGGCCAGGCCCACCGCACGGGCCGCCGCCGGGTCTACCACGCGGGCCACCGCCCGGCCCGCCGCACGTGGCACGACGGCGCGCACCGCAGCCGCCCGCGGCGGCGCGGTCACCACGGTTCCGGCGGGCGTGCCCGAGAGGGCGCGCCGGACCGTGGTGCTGCCCCGCAGCCCGGCGACCGGGCTGGAGGCGCCGCGGCGGATGACCCCGCAGGAGCGCCGGCTCCGTGGCAAGGCGGCGCGGGCGGAAGTGCCGCGCGAGAGCCATGGCCAGTGGCAGCCGCCGCCGGACCGGCCTGACCCGGTCAGCCTGCTCCAGTCGCAGGGCGCGTCGCGGGTGCAGGACCTGGTCCCGGTGCGGTACGGCCGGATGATGGAGACCCCGTTCACCTATTACCGGGGCGCAGCCCTGCCCATGGCCAGCGACCTGGCGGCCACCCCGGCCTCTGGGCTGATCGTGCAGGCCTGCGGGGACGCGCACCTGTCCAACTTCGGCCTCTTCGGATCGCCCGAGCGCAAGCTGCTCTTCGACGTCAACGACTTCGACGAGACGGTGCCCGCGCCCTGGGAGTGGGACGTCAAGCGGCTGGCGGCCAGCCTGGAGGTGGCCGCGCGCGAGAACGGGTTCAGCGACAAGGACCGCAGGAAGATCGTGCTGGCCTCGGCCAGGCGCTACCGGGAGGTCATGCGGCAGCTGTCCGGCGAGGGCAACCTGGGCGTCTGGTACACCTTCGTGGACATGGACGAATTCCGGGCCAGGTTCGACGGGATGCTCAAGGACCGCCAGCGCAAACTCCTGGACAAGGGGCTGACCAAGGCGCGGACCCGGGACAGCATGCAGGAGCTGGCCAAGCTGACCCAGATCGAGGACGGGCAGCCGCGGATCGTCTCCGAGCCACCGGTCATCGTCCCGCTCCGCGACCTGCTCGGCGAGCTGGCCGGGGCGGTCAACATCGGGAAGGAACTGAAAGACCTCATCGCCAAGTACCGGCGGACGCTGCAGGCCGACCGCCGGGTGCTGCTCGAGCAGTTCGAGTTCACCGACATCGCCCGCAAGGTGGTCGGCGTGGGCAGCGTGGGTACCCGCTGCTGGATCATCCTGATGCTCGGCCGTGACGAGACCGACCCGCTCTTCCTGCAGGTCAAGGAGGCCGAAGAATCGGTGCTCGCCCGGTTCGCCGGGCCCAGCCGGTACAGCAACCAGGGCGAGCGGGTGGTGAACGGGCAGCGGCTCATGCAGGCGGCCAGCGACATCTTCCTGGGCTGGCAGCGGTTCGCCGGGCTGGACGGCAAGACCCGCGACTTCTACATCCGGCAGCTGCGGGACTGGAAGTTCTCGGTCGACATTGCCGCGATGATCCCGCGCGGCCTGCGGCTGTACGGCGAGCTGTGCGGGCTGACCCTGGCCCGGGCGCACGCGCGGTCGGGCGACGAGATCGCCATCGCCGCCTACCTGGGCGCCTCCGACGTGTTCGATAACGCGATCGCGGATTTCGCCGCCGCTTACGCAGACCAGAACGAGCGGGACTTCGAGGCCTTCACGGCGGCCATCGGGTCCGGCCGCCTGGTCGCCGAACGCGGCGTGTAGCGGTCAGGGGCCAGGCTCCCGGCGGGAAGCCTGGCCCCCGAGCTGGGGGACCGGGAACGCATCGCGGTGCGGCGTGCCCGGGTGCCGCGGCGGGGGTGATTAACGGCCGGTCAGTTCCCGCAGCAGGAGCCGGGGAAGATGACCGCCGCGGTGCCCCGGCACGAACCGCGACAGGCCTGACCGCGACAGGCCTGATCGCACGAGCCCGACCGCCACGAGCCCGGCCGCCACGAGCCCGGCCGCCACGAGCCCGGCCGCCCCGGCGCCCGGCCGGTGCCGGCTACCGGGAAAGCCATCGCCGCGCAGCCCGAGATCGCCCCGGGGGGCGCGCAGTTGTCCGGGAGGTTCCCGGTCACGGTCGTGCCCGCGAGGCCGGCGGTGGCGCCGAGGACCGCATGGTTGAAGACCCCGCCACCCTCGGCGCCGGCCGAGTTGCCGGCGATCGAGCTCCTGCTCACGATGAGCGGCCCGCCGAAGCCCAGCGAGCCGACCCCGTTGTAGATCCCGCCGCCGCGGGAAGCGGCCGTGTTCAGCGTGAACGTGGACTGGTTCACCGTGGTCGTGTAGCCCGCATACATGCCGCCGCCGCTGGCCGTGGCCGTGTTCCGGGTGAAGAGGTCGCCCGTCAGCGTCGCGTACCAGTCCTGGTCGACCGCGCCGCCCTGGGTGGCCCGGTTCGCGGTGAAGTCGCTGTCGGTCGCGGTCAGGCCGTCGTAGTTGTAGATGGCCCCGCCGATCCGGGCGGTATTCGCCACGAACGCGGATCCGGTGACGTCCAGCCCGGCGCTCTCGGGGTCGAAGACCGTCACCGCCCCGCCGACCCGGGCGTGGTTGCTGTAGAAGGAGCTACCAGTCATCGTGACGTTGCCGTCGTCGTACAGGCCGCCACCCGCATCCGTGGCCGTATTGCCGGAGAACTGGCAGTCCGTTATTTCTTCCCGGCCAAACTGGACATACATCGCGCCGCCCAGCTCCGCGCTGTTCCCGGAGAAAGTACTGTCCGTCACGTTCACGGTACTGGTGCCGTAGATTGCCCCGCCGTATCTGCCCGTGTTAGCGGTGAACGTGGCCCCGCTCACGCGCAGTGTCGTGTGAGAGCTGCTTTCCATGGCGGTGGCGTTACCTGAGAACCTCCCGCCATTCACGGAGACGGCGCCATTGAGCAGGTTGATGCCGGGAGCACCGTGGCTGATATTCAGGCCGCTGATCGTGAGGCTCCCGGTGCCTGTCCCGCTGCTACCGCCCACGGTGAGGATCGCGAAGTCCGGGGCGCCGGCGTTCCGCCCCTCGATGGTGGCGTGGTTGCCCGTGATGGTGAGGCTTCCCAGGATGGGCGGCAGGGCGGCGGTGAGGCCGTAGGTGCAGAACGTGGCCAGGCTGAGGGTCTCGCCGCTGCTGGCGCCGCTGATGGCCGCGGTGAGGGCCGCGGCACTGCACGGCACGTTGACGGCGCCGCGCGTGGCGGCCAGGGCGCTCTGGGCTGCTCCTGCGGCGGCGGCCAGCAGGCCGGCGGCGAGCAGGCCCGCGGCCAGGAGGCCGGCGGCCAGGGCTCCGGCGGTGGCCCGGATGAATCTGCCGTTCATGAATCGTCGTCGCTCCAGGCGCACGGGGTAACCGGACGGGCGGCTTCCTGCCCGCGTCGCACATTTCTTTTGTACCAGCCTGCGGTGGTCATTGGGAGGGAAATTTAAAGCGTGTCGAAGGTAAAGAGTTAATGGTCTAGATAATCGTATGATCCTTTTCTGGGGCAATCCGGCGTCATGGCCGGGTGAATGCGTGACCGGGCCTGGGGCCCGCGCGCGCCACCCCGGCACCGGGGCGCGGCCGGGTGTGGCCGGCCGCGCGCAGGGAAAGGATCAGTCGGGAGGACGCAGGGGAACCGGGGGAGGCTGGGTGCTCCACGTGCGCGTGGTGAGCCCGCATGACCTGACGCCGTGGCTGGTGTCCGCGCTGACCAGCGAGCCGGGCGTGCGCAACCTCGTGGTGCTCCCCGGCGCGGCCCGCCGCCCGGACGGCGACGCGGTGCAGTTCGACCTGCTCAATGAGTCGGCGAACCCGGTGCTGCGGAATCTGCGGCGGCTGCCTGCCGGAGGCCGGGGGTCGGTCACGGTCGGCGAGGTGAACGTGCCGCTCGAGGCGCCGCGCAGCGCGGCCGAGACGCGGCGCCACGCCCGCCGGGAGCGGATCCCGGTCTGGGCGATGGTGGAGGGCACCATCCGCGCGGGCGCCGTCTACCCGCCGAGCTTCTACGTGCTGCTCGTCGCGGCCGGGCTGATCGCGGCGGTGGGCATCCTGACCAACTCGCAGATCCTGGTCGTCGCGGCCATGGTGGTCGGGCCGGAGTACTCCGCGATCATCGCCGCCGCGCTCGGCTGCAGCAAACGGGACTGGCCGCTGGTCCGCGAGTCGCTCACCGCGCTGAGCCGGGGTTTCCTGGCCGCGGTGGTCGCGTCCTTCCTGTTCGCGCTGGCCATCCGGGCCGCCGGGGTGGCTCCTGCCGCCTTCCAGGACGGGGTGCGGCCGGTGGCGGAGCTGATCAACTCACCGAACATGTACTCCGTGATCGTGGCCGTCCTGGCCGGGCTGGTGGGGGTGGTGTCGCTCACGGAAGCCCGGGCCAACGCGCTGATCGGGGTGTTCATCTCCGTCACCACGATCCCGGCGGCCGCGTCGCTCGGCCTGTCGGTCGCGTTCAGCAGCTGGCACGACGCGGCCGGGTCGCTCTACCAGCTGCTGCTGAACGTGGTGATCCTGATCGCGGTCGGCGCGGCCGGGCTCAGCGCCCAGCGCGGCATCTGGCACCGGCTGGCCGGCCCCGACGAGGGTGCTACAGGATGGCGATGGGATTGACCGGCGATCCGGTCCCGGCGTGCAGCCGCAGGGGCGCGATGACGCACAGGAACGACCAGCGGCCCGCTTCCTCGCACGCGGGAACCAGCTCGGAGAACTGGAGGTAGTCCAGCAGGTGCACGCCCAGCGCGTTGATGGCCAGCACGTGCACGGGGAAGTCCACCTGCTCGGCGGCGTTCCCGGCCGTGTCGTTGTTGCTGTCGCTGCCCAGCACCGCGACCTGCCGGTCGGCGACGAACTCCATCGCGGTGGGGTGCAGGCCCGCCCGGGCACTGGCCGCGTCCCACGGGCCCAGCTCGTTGCGGCGCCGCCGGTGCCCGACCCGGACGAACAGCAGGTCACCACGGCCCACGCGGACCTGCTGCGCCTGCTCGGCGGCGACCAGGTCGTCGGTGGTGACGAAGTCGCCGGGTTCCAGCCACGGCACCCCGCGCAGCCGCGGGATGTCGAGCAGCACGCCCCGGCCGGCCACCCCGTCCTTCGCCACCTCGATGGTCAGTTCCGCGGCTCCGTTCGAGCTGACGGTGCCTGCCGGAACCCCGTTGTACAGGGTGCCGTCGTACATGACGTGGCACAGCGCGTCCATGTGGCTGTCCGCGTTGCCGTGCACGTTCATCTCGATGCGGTCCGTGGCGAACGACAGCCCGCGGGGTTCCGCGTCGTCGGCGGTCCCGGTCATCGGGTGATGGGCCGGATCCGGGTTGTCCTCGGTGACGCAGTCCTCGACCGGGGCCTCGAGGCTCACCGTGCGGCCCAGCCGGACCTCGCTCACCGCCGCGAGCACCCCGGCCGGGGTGAGGTAGTTCAGGGCGCCGCGGCGGTCTTCCGGCCCCCAGGGCCGGCGGGCCCGCAGCCGGTCATACAGTGCACGGAAGTCCGCTTCGGTCATGACAGGCTGGGTGCGGTTTGCGGTATTGCGGTCAGGCATCAGACCCCCACGGGCAGGACGTAAGGAAAGAGGCTCGATGGCGCACGAGCGGCTGGTAGCCGTGAGCTACCCGGTAGACAGCGAATTCACCTCGGCCAACGAGGACGTTCTCGGCGACCTGGCCACCCTCAGCTATCTCGGCGGGATGACGGAGGCGGAGCAGGCGGACGTGCTGCGCCAGGCCGAGGTGCTGATCGCGCTGCAGCTCAGCCGCGAGGTGCCCGCCGGAACGCTGCAGAGCGCCCCGGGGCTGCGGTTCATCCAGATGCTGTCGGCCGGGCTGGACACCGTCGACTTCGACGCGATCGCCCCGGACATCATGGTGGCCGGGAACGTGGGCGCGTACGCGCATCCCATCGCCGAGCACGTCCTGGCCATGGTGCTCAGCCTGGCCAAGCGCCTCCCGCAGGAGAACGCAGCTCTGGCCCGCGGCGAGTGGGACCGCGGTGAGGGGGACCGCGCCACCCCCAACGCCACCCTGGACGGCGCGGTGTGCGCGATCCTCGGCTTCGGCGGGATCGGCCAGGCCACGGCACGGCTGATGCGGCCCTTCGGCGCGCGGATTCAGGCGGTCAACAGCAGCGGCCGCACCGATGAGCCGGTCGAGTTCTGCGGCACGCTGGACGACCTGGACCGGGTCCTGGCCGCCGCGGACGTGCTGGTCATCGGCATCCCCCTGACCGCGGGCACGCGCGGCCTGATCGGCGCGCGCGAACTGGGCCTGATGAAGCCCAGCGCGATCCTGGTCAACGTGGCCCGCGGCCCGATCGTGGACGAGCAGGCCCTGTATGAGCACCTGCGGGCGAACCCGGGCTTCTCGGCGGGCATCGACGCGTGGTGGGACGAGCCGCGCGACGGCGCGCCGTTCCGCACCGCCTACCCGTTCTTCGAGCTGCCCAACCTGCTCGGCTCCCCGCACAACTCCGGGGATGTCCCGGGGATCATGCACCACGCCGCCCGGCAGGCAGCGGTGAACGTCCGCCGTTACCTGCTCGGCGACGCGGTCAGCGGCGTCGCCCGCCGGGAGGATTACGCCAAGCTGCCCTGACCGGCCCGCGATCACGGGGCGCCAGGGGCGGGTTTCCCTGACCCCGCCGGCCCGGCGGGCGGGCCCCGCCGGCCCGCGCCCGGCGGGCGGGCCCGCCGGCCCTGCCTTCCCCGCCGGCGCCCCGGCGGTTTTCGTTGCGGAAACAAGCTGCCTGGCCTGGCCGCCGTAGACGTCGCCGACCACACCGACCTCACGGCTGGTGAACGTGCGTTCCCGGCGCAGGTCCCGGGTGAACGCGAACCACCAGGACGCCACGGCCCCGAAACGGTTGCGGAAGCCGGTCATGAACCCGATGTGGATGACCAGCCACGCCCACCAGCCGAGGAACCCGTCCAGGTGCAGCCGCCCCACCGAGACCACCGCGTTGCCGCGTGAGACGTAGGCGGCCGAGCCCAGGTCGCGGTAGCGGAACGGCTTGCCCGGCGGCTGGCCGGCCAGGTCGCGGCGGATCCGCCGCGCCGCGTACAGCCCGGCCTGCATGGCCACCTCGGCCACGCCCGGCAGCCCGTCGCGGTTCATCATGTCGCCGGCCACGAAGATCTCCGGATGGCCCGCGATGGTCAGGTCCGGCTGGACCAGGATGCGCCCGGCACGGTCTTGCTGCGCCCCGGTCGCGGTGGCGATCGCCGTGGCCAGCGGCGGAGCCTCGACGCCGGCCGTCCACAGCACGGTGCCGGCGTCGTGCCGGGTCACCTCGCCGTCCGGGCCGCGCACCTCCAGGCCGGTCAGGTCAACGTTGGTCACGATCGAGTGCATGTGCTGCTCGACCCCGAGCTTGCGCAGGGCCGCGGCGGCCCTGCCCGACAGCGCCGGGCCGAACGAGGCCAGCGGCGCGTCGCCCCCGTCGAACAGCAGCACCCGCGCGTCCTGCGGCACGATCCGGCGGAACTCGGCGCGCAGCGTCCGGGTGGCCAGCTCGCGGATCTGCCCGGCCAGCTCCACCCCGGTCGGGCCGCCGCCGACCAGCGCGAACGTGAGCCAGCGCCGGGTCTCGTCGTGACTGGTCGCGCTCTCGGCCATCTCGAACGCGCCGAACACCCGGCGCCGGATCGTGAGCGCGTCCGCGATCGACTTCATCCCTGGCGCGAACAGCGCGAACTCGTCGTGCCCGAAATACGACTGCTGCACCCCCGCCGCCACGATCAGGTGATCGTAGCCGAACTCGAGCGGCTCGCCCAGCGGCCGCCTGGCCGCCACTGAGCGGGCCGCCGGGTCGATGCCGGTCACCTCCGCCATCACGCACTCGACGTTGGCGTGCTTGCGGAGCACCTCGCGCAGCGGCGCGGCGATCTTGCCCTCGGACAGGATCCCGGTCGCGCACTGGTAGAGCAGCGGCTGGAACAGGTGATGCTCCGCCCGGTCGATCAGGGTGACCGAGACCGGGGCCCGGCGCAGCGCCCGCACCGCGAACAGCCCGGCGAACCCGCCGCCGACGACCACGACCCTGGGCCGGGCTTCCTCGGTCATCCGCTTCCCCCCGTCAGCCGCGAGCGCTCCGGCCGGACCTGGTCATCCGGCCGGGTCGTGCCACACATCCCGGGCCGGCAGCAGCCGGTCGGCTTCCGCGGGTCCCCAGGTGCCCTTGCCGTACGGGTGGACTCCGACCGCGTCGCCGAGGATGGGGTCCACCACCCGCCAGGCGGCCTCGACCGTGCCCTGCTCGGCGAACAGCCAGCGGTCCCCGTCCAGCGCCGCGCCGATGAGCCGGTCGTAGGGCCGCATGTCCTCGCCGGGCCGCTCCGAGAACGTCAGCTCCTCCACGGCGGGCTCCCAGCCGGCCCCGGGCTTCTTGCCCGCCAGGCTGATGCCGACCGCGGTCTCCGGCCAGACCCGGAACCGCAGCGTGTTGTTGTCCGGCAGCGGCTCCAGGCCGAACACGTCGTACGGGGCCCGCTGGAACCGCACGGTCACCTCGGTCGCGGTGACCGGCAGGCACTTGCCCGCGCGGATCAGCACCGGGACCCCGGCCCAGCGCCACGAGTCGACCGCGAGCCGGATCGCGGTGAACGTCTCCACGGTCGAGTGCGGGTCCACGCCGTTGACCTCGGTGTAGCCCTCGTACTGGCCGCGGACCGTCTCCTCCGGGGTAAGCGGCCGGATCGAGGAGATCAGCCGGGCCTTCGAATCGCGCCAGGTGGACAGGCCCTGGCCGTCCGGCGGGTCGGCCATCACCGTCGCCAGCACCTGCAGCATGTGGTTCTGGATGACATCCCGGGTGGCGCCGGTGCGGTCGTAGAACGCGCCCCGGTCCGAGACGTCGAACGCCTCGGCCATCGTGATCTGGATGCTCTCCACGTACGTGCGGTTCAGCAGCGGCTCGATGACCGCGTTGGCGAACCGGACGAACAGCACGTTCTCCACCGGGTCCAGGCCCAGCCAGTGGTCCACCCGGTAGATCGCGTCCTCCGGGAAGTACTGGTGCATCAGCCCGTTGAGCGCGATGGCGCTCTTCAGGTCGGTGCCGAACGGCTTCTCGACCATGATCCGGTTGCCCTTGGCCCGGCCCGCGGTCGCGATGCCCTGCGCGATCCGGCCGAACAGCACCGGCGGCACCTCGAGGTAGAACAGGATCTGCTGGCCGTCGCCGACCGCGTCCGACATCGCGTGGTAGGTGGCGTCGTCGCCCAGGTCGCCGTCCACGTAACGGAGCAGGCCGAGCATCTTGGCCGCGGCCGGGCTGGCCGGGTCCATCTTGTTGAGCTTGAGCGAGGCGACCGCGTAGTCGCGGAACTGCTCCAGGCCCCAGCCGTTCTTCGCCACCCCGATCACGGGCACGTCGAGCACCCCGCGGCCCACCAGCCCGACCAGGGCCGGGAACGTCTCCAGCTTCGCGAGGTCACCGGTCGCGCCAAAGATCACCAGGGCATCAACCTGGTCTGCTGCTGCTGCCATCTAGGCTCCCTGGGATTCGTGGGTCTACTGGAGCGCAGGCGCCGCGCGCGGGCATCGCCTGGCGGGAGTGAAGGTCCGGCGCCACCCTAGCCCGTCTCAGCCGGCCCCTCGCGGCCGGTGACGGCGCGGCCGTTCCCCCGGTGGGTCAGCAGCGCGGGCGGCTTGAAATCACCAGGGCTCAGCCGCTGCCGGAACACGTAATAAGTCCACCCCTGGTACAGCAGCACCAGCGGCAGGAAGATGATGACCACGATCGTCATGACCTTCAGCGCGTAGGAGCCGGACGACGCGTTGCTGATGGTCAGGCTGTACGCGGGGCTGGTGCTGGACACCATGACCCGTGGGTACAGCTCGGTGAAGATCGACAGGATCGCGGTGGCCATCGCGATCGTGGTCGCCGTGAACGCCCAGCCTTCCCGGTGCGCCGAGACCAGCCACGCCGCGGCCACCACGGCCAGGATGCACAGGATCTCGACCGGGTTGGGCAGCACCCCCTTGCCCCCCGTGACGTGCGTCCAGATCGCGAAGCCCGCCGTCAGCAGCACGGCCGGCCCGGCTATCGCGCGGGCGATATGCCCGGCGCGGTCGCGCACCTCGCCGGTGGTCTTGAGGGACAGGAACGTCGCGCCGTGCAGCAGGCACAGCACGACCAGCGTGACCCCGGTGTACAGCCCGTAGGGCTGGAGCAGGGTGAAGAAGGTCCCGGTGTACTCGCCGGCCTTGTCGATCGGCAGCCCGTGCAGCAGGTCGGCGAGCGCCACCCCGATCAGCAGCGGCGCCAGCAGGCTGCCCGCGATCATCAGAACGTCCCAGCTGCGCCGCCACCGCGGGCTGTCGGACTTGCCCCGGTACTCGAACGAGATGCCGCGCGCGATCAGCGCCAGCAGCAGCACCACCAGGGCCAGGTAGAAGCCGGAGAACATGGTCGCGTACCAGTCCGGGAACGCGGCGAACATCGCGGCGCCCGCCACGATCAGCCACACCTCGTTGCCGTCCCACAGCGGCCCGATCGTGTTGACCGCGGCCCGCCGGCCCGCATCGTCCCGGGCCACCACGGTGTGCAGCATCCCGACGCCGAAGTCGAATCCCTCCAGCACGAAAAACCCGGTCCACAGCACCGCGATCACGATGAACCAGAACTGGACGAGAGTCATCAGTACCTCACCGCCTCCACCAGGGCATCCGCCTCGTCACCGGCTGCCGGTTCCGGCTCGGCTTCCTTCCGCGCGTAGCGGATCATCAGCACCGCGTCGACGATGGTGAGGGTTACATACGCCGCAACGAAAACCGTCAGGCTGATAATGACGCTGGCCAGCCCGACGGACGGCGACACCGCGTTCTTCGTGAGCATGATGCCCTGGACGATCCACGGCTGGCGCCCGCTCTCGGTGAGCAGCCAGCCCGCGGTGTTCATCAGGAACGGCAGGATCACCGCCCAGATCGCCAGCGTGAGGAACCACCGGGAGCGGGCCAGCGTCCCGCGGCGGATCAGCCACAGCCCCCACAGCCCGAGCAGGAACATCAGGCCGGCCGTGTAGGCCATGATCCGCATCGACCAGTACTGGATGAACACGTCCGGGACGTAGTACCCGGGCCCGAACTGCCTGGTGTACTGCGATTGCAGCGGGCTGAGCCCGGTCACCTTGCCGTTCCAGGAGTTGGTGGCCAGCAGCGACAGCAGGTGCGGGACGGCCAGGATCTGGGTGGGCGTGTGGTCGTTGTTGCCGCCGCCGATCTGGAACATCGAGAACGAGCACGGCTGGCAGGTGGTCCACTGGGCCTCGGCCGCCGCGATCTTCATGGGCTGGTAGCGGGCCTCGATCACGCCCAGTTCGCTGCCGACGAACATGGCCAGGATGATCGCCGGGACCAGCACGACCAGGGACAGCTGGGCCGACCGGGCGAAGACAGCGGTGTGGCTGGCTGGCATCTGGGCGGCTGGTGCCCGGCCGTCGGGCGTCTGGCGGTCGGGCGTCTGGCGGTCGGGCGTCTGGCGGTCGGGCGTCTGGCCGTCGGGCGTCTGGCCGTCCTCGGCTGGTGCCCGGCCGCCCTCGGCCAGCGGGCGGTGGCGCAGCTGCCAAGCCGACACGGCCAGCATCACCGCGGCCCCCGTGACCAGCGACGCCAGCAGCACGTGCGCGTAGCCCCAGAGGAACACGGGGTTGGTGAGCACGGCCCAGATGTCGTTCAGCTGCGGCTTGCCGGTCTGGCGGTTGATCACGTAGCCGACCGGGTGCTGCATCCACGAGTTGGCCGCCATGATGAACGCGGCGGACAGCACGGTGCCCAGTGCGACCAGCCAGATGCACAGCAGGTGCACCCGGCGGGACAGCTTGCCCCAGCCGAAAAGCCACAGCCCCAGGAACGTGGACTCCAGGAAAAAGGCGGCCAGCCCCTCCATGGCCAGCGGCGCGCCGAAGATGTCACCGACGAGCCGGGAATAGGCGGACCAGTTCATCCCGAACTCGAACTCCTGGACCAGCCCGGTCACCACGCCAACCGCGACGTTGATCACCAGCAGGGTGCCGAAGAACCGGGTCAGCCGCAGGTAGCCGGGGTCCTTGCTGCGATGCCAGCTGGTTTGCAGCAAGGCGGTCAGGAAGGCCAGGCCGATCGTCACCGGCACGAAGAGGAAATGGTTGATCGACGTCAGCGCGAACTGCCAGCGGGCCAGGTCGAGCGTCATAGGTCCCCCCGGTCCCGTCACGCGCGGGCTACGTCAAGGGGGGCCGTCCGGATGCCCTGGAGGCCGCTGGTGCCGCCATCCAGGGCTGCTTAGTAGTGTGGTGCCGCCGCCCATCCACTACTGGGCTACTTAGTACTTCGGCGCCGCCGTACACCACAGGGCTACTTAGTACTGCAGCACCTAGTGCTGGCCAGCTCAGGAAGGCGTGGCGTGCTCCTGGGTGCCATCCCGCCACGCGGTGGCCCCGGCCGCCGCCGAGGCCTTGGCCCGCTCCCAGTGGTGCCTGGCCAGCTCGGTTGGCGGCACCTCCTGGCGGTCCGCCCAGTCGCGCACGGCCGCGGCCAGGCTGGAGCCGCTGATTACCGCCCCGGCCAGGGCCAGCACGCCGCCCAGGCCCATGAGCACACCGCCGACGATCAGCGGCCTGCTGCTCACCCGGAACGCGCGCTCAGGGTTTCTGCTGTCCGTCATGAGCGTCACAGTGAACGTTCCGGGATCGGGGGACATCATCCTCCCCGGGTGATTGGCGTCCTCCCTGTTGCAAGGCCGTGCTCACCCCGGGAAGGCGATGCGCCGGGTGCCGCGGCCCGTCATAGTGGAATGGTGACCGGACGTTATGACGTGATCATCATCGGGACCGGCGCCGGCGGCGGCACCCTGGCGCACACCCTGGCCCGGTCGGGAAAGAAGATCCTGCTCCTGGAACGCGGCGACTTCCTGCCCCGCGAAATGGACAACTGGGACCCGAAGCCCGTGTTCGTGGATGGTAAATACATTACCCACGACACCTGGTACGACGCGGACGGGAAGCCGTTCCAGCCGCAGGTGCATTACTACGTCGGCGGGGCCACCAAGATGTACGGGGCCGCGCTGTACCGGCTGCGGCCGGCGGACTTCGGCGAGATCAAGCACGTGGATGGGATATCCCCGGCCTGGCCGCTCAGCTACGACGAGTTCGAGCCCTGGTACACGAAGGCCGAGTGGCTCTACCAGGTGCACGGGGCGCACGGCGAGGACCCCACCGAGGGGCACTGGTCGAAGCAGTACCCCTGGCCCGCGGTCACCCACGAGCCCCGGATCCAGCAGCTCGCCAACGACCTGCAGGCCGGCGGCTACCAGCCGTTCCACGCGCCGTGCGGGATCCTGCTGGACGAGGGCCGCCGCCCGGCCAGCGCCTGCATCCGCTGCGCCTGGTGCGACGGCTACCCGTGCCTGGTGCACGCCAAGTCCGACGCGGAGATCATCGCGGTCCGCCCCGTCATGGACCTGCCCAACGTGACGTTGCTGACCGGGGCGGAGGTCCTCAGCCTGGAGACCGGTTCCGGCGGGCGGGCCGTCACCGGCGTGGTCGTGTCCCGCGCCGGCCAGCGCGAGGTGTACCAGGGCGACGTGGTGGCGCTGGCGGCCGGCGCCACGAACAGCGCCAAGATCCTGCTCCGATCGGCCAGTGACGAGCATCCCGGCGGCCTGGCCAACGGATCCGGCCAGGTGGGCCGGAACTACATGTTCCACAACAGCAAGGCCATGGTGGCGCTGGGCAAGGAGCGCAACGACACCGTCTACCAGAAGACGCTGGCCGTGAACGACTTCTACCTGGCCGGCGACGGCCGGGAATGGCCGCTGGGCAACATCCAGATGCTGGGCAAGTCCAACGCGGAGGCGATGAAGGGCGAGGAGCCGAAGCTGACCAAGCTGGCCCCGCACTGGAGCCTGGCAGAGGTGGCGGCGCACGCGGTGGACCTGTGGCTGACCACCGAGGACCTGCCGAAGCCGGAGAACCGGGTGACCGTCGACCGCGACGGGAACGTCCACCTCGCGTACACCCAGACCAACGACGCCGAGGCGGCCGGGCTGTACAAACAGGTCAAGACCATGCTGAATCACGTCGGCATGGCGGCCCACCACATCCTGGACAAGAACTACTACTTGAAGATGGACGTCGCCCTGGCCGGGGTGGCGCACCAGTCTGGCACCTGCCGGTTCGGCACCGACCCGGCCACATCGGTGCTCGACGTGAACTGCAAGGCCCACGAACTCGACAACCTCTACGTCGTGGACACCAGCTTCTTCCCGAGCATCGGCGCGGTGAACCCCGCGCTCACCGCGATGGCCAACGCCATAAGGGTCGGCGAGCACATCACGGAGCGTCTCGCCTAGCGCCGGCGGGAGGACCCGGGGGTAGCGCCGGCCGGGGGACCCGGGGGTAGCGCCGGCCGGGGACCCGGGGGTAGCGCCGGCCGGGGACCCGGGTAGCGCCGGCCGGGGGACCCGGGTAGCGCGGGCCGGGGGACCCGGGTAGCGCGGGCCGGGGGACCCGGGGGTAGCGCCGGCCGGGGGACCCGGGGGTAGCGCGGGCCGTCCTGGGCGCGGCCGCCCCGGTCCTGCCCCGCTGGTCCCCGCCGCCGACTTTTCGTGCCTCCCGCTGGCCGCCACCGCCGACTTTTCCTACATGACGTGCGCGTGAGCGAGTGATTTGTCCGATTAGGGCGCACGTTCCGTAGGAAAAGTGCAAGCCGATCATGGAAATGGCCCGCCGGCCCGGGGAGCCGGGGGCCGGGCCGGGGAAGCCGGGGGCAAGTAACCCGGGCCGGGTGACGACGGGGCCGTGATCGGGCGGCAGCGTGAGTGGCATGAAGGCTGGACTGGCTGGTGCGTGCCTCGTCACTGCGGTCGTGCTGCTGGGCACGGGCTGCTCGTCCGGCGGGAGCACCGCCGCGAGCAGCCCGTCACCCACCCCTTCCTCGTCCGCGTCCGCAGCCATCTGCCCGGACGTGGTCGCGCTCCGGCATTCCATCACCGAGCTTGGCCACCTCGGCGCCGGTTCCAACGCGCTGGCCAAGCTCAAGACCGACGCCGCGAACGTCAAGACCAACCTGGACAAGCTGCGGACAGCGGCCGGGACCGAGTGGAAGACCCAGATCAACGACCTGAACGCCGCGCTGAGCAAGCTCGGCAAGACCCTGTCCAGCCTCGGCAGCCAGCCCAGCGCCACCGCCGCGGCCGCCGCGGTCTCCACCGATCTGGCCGGTGTCACCATCAAGGCCAGCGACCTGCTGCGCGCGGCCAGCGTCCGCTGTCCCAGCGCGTCGTCCAGCCCAACGGCATGATCTGAAACCTGCCCCCCAGCACCGTCATCACCATGACGTACTCAGGAGGGGCACGATGGCGCGCTACCCGAACATCAGCGACCACGGCCTGATCGGTGACCTGCAGACCGCGGCGCTGGTCACCACGGATGGCACGGTGGACTGGTTCTGCTGCCCGCGATTCGACTCGCCGAGCGTGTTCGGGTCGCTGCTGGACGCCGACAAGGGCGGCTACTTCCGGGTCGCCCCGGACCGCGAGGACTATGTCAGCAAGCAGCTCTACTTCCCCGACACCGCGATCCTGATCACCCGGTTCATGACCCCGGACGGGGTCGGCGAGGTCACCGACTTCATGCCGGTTACCGGGAGCCGGGCGACCAGCCGCCACCGGCTGGTCCGGCTGCTGCGGGTGGTCCGCGGGTCGATGCGGTTCGTGGTCGACATCAAGCCGCGCTTCGACTACGGCCGCCAGCCGCACCACCTCGAAGTCACCGAGGAAGGCGCGATCTTCCACACCGACGACCTGGAACTGACCCTGCACTCGGTCGGGGCTCCCGGCAGCACCCCGCGCGAACTCGGCGCCGAGACCGAACGGATCGGCGACGACCTGCGGATCCGCAGCACCCTGAAGCAGGGTGAGAGCGCGGGCATGGTGCTGGAGTCCGCGGGCGGCCGTCCCCGGCGGCTGCCGGACGGCGAGCTGCAGCGGCTGTCCGCGGAGACCGCCGGGTTCTGGCGCGACTGGCTGGGCAAGTCCACCTACACCGGGCGCTGGCGGGAGATGGTGACCCGCTCGGCGATGACCCTCAAGCTGATGACCTACGCCCCGTCCGGGGCGCTGGTCGCCGCCCCCACCACCGGGCTGCCGGAGCAGGTGGGCGGGGAGCGCAACTGGGACTACCGCTACACCTGGATCAGGGACGCGTCGTTCTCGGTGCACGCGCTGCTCGGGCTGGGCTACGCGGAGGAGGCGGCCGCCTTCGGCGTCTGGGTCCGGGACCGGCTGATCGAGCACAAGAGCAGCAACGGCGACTGCCCGCTGAAGATCATGTACCGGGTGGACGGGTCCTCGGACCTGACCGAGGAGACCCTCGAGCCACTGGGAGGGCTGGCGGGGCTCGAGCCCGGTCCGGATCGGCAACAGTGCCTGCGGCCAGCTCCAGCTGGACATCTTCGGCGAGGCCATGGACGCTTTCGCCCAGGCTGACGTGCAGGGGCTCCAGCCGGCGCACGCGGGCTGGACCGGCGATGGTGAACATGATGGACTGGGTCTGCGAGCACTGGGACCAGCCCGAGGAAGGCATCTGGGAGACGCGCGGCGGGCGCAAGGACTTCACTTACGGGCGGTTCCAGTGCTGGGTGGCGCTGGACCGGGCGATCCGGCTCGCCGAGCACCGGGGGCGCCCCGCGGACATCCTGCGGTGGCGCTCCGAGCGGGACCGGATCTACCGGCAGGTCATGGAGCGCGGCTGGAACCCGAAGGAACGCGCCTTCGTCCAGCACTATGGCAGCGAGGTGCTGGACTCCTCGCTGCTCCTGATGCCCCTGATGGGCTTCGTGTCGCCGTTCGACCCGATGTGGCTGGACACGCTGGAGGCCATGGACAAGAAGCTGGTGTCGGACAGCCTGGTGTACCGCTACGACCCGGCCGCGTCGCCCGACGGGCTGCGCGGGAGCGAGGGCACATTCTCCCTGTGCACGTTCTGTACGTGGACGCGCTGGCCCGGTCGGGACGCCTGGAAGACGCCTCGCTGACCTTCCAGAAGATGCACACCTACGCCAACCACCTGGGGCTGTACTCCGAGGAGATCGGCCTGACCGGCGAGCAGCTCGGCAACTTCCCGCAGGCGTTCAGCCACCTCTCACTGATCAACGCCGCGATCAACCTCGACTACCAGCTGGATCACGGGGCGGGGGACGTGCAGCCGGTGCTGGCCCGGATCCGCCGGGCCCCCGCCGCCGGCTACCGCTGAGCCTCACCGCGCCGGCCCGCCCGGCTCATGCCGCGCGGACCGCGCGGGCTCGCCCGGCTCATGCCGCGCGGGCCGCGCGGGGCCGCCCGGCTCATGCCGCGCGGACCGCGCCGGCCGCGCGGCTCATACCGCGGACCGCGGCCTCACCCGGGCTGGCCGCCCGGCTCATCCCGCGCGGAACAGCGGCCTCACCCACTTCGGGTGAGGCCGCGGTTGCGGGCTGCCCCAATCATGGGTTTCCGGGCGCCGGAAGAGCGGCGCGGTTGATACCAGCCGGCCCCGGGTATGACCGCCAAAGGCGTCTGACCTGCGCATTCACCCCAAGGGATGAGGACGGATGGGGAGGGTGGCGTAGCTGCCGGGGTCTCGGGGGGGAATCCATGACAAGCACCATGAACAGCGCGGAGCCAGTGCTCGCGCCCATACGGGCTGGTGAGGGCGGTGACGACGCGCCCGCAGGGACAGGTGAGCAACCGGGTGACGCGCTTGTGCGGGCCGGTGAGTGCGCTGCTGAGGGTCCGGTGCGGGCGGGCGCGCCGGCGGCCGCGTCAGGCGCCCGGGATCGCAGCGGCAGCGCCCGGGCCCGCGCCAGCGCCGAGGCCCTGCAGCCGGGCCAGCAGCGCCCGCGGTTCCTCGAAGGCAAGCTCCAGATCCCGGAGCCGCACTTCCCGGTGCTGCGCCGGCGGCGGGTCAGCGGCCTGCTCGACCAGGCGATCCGCAACCGGGTGACGCTGGTGTCCGGGCCGGCCGGCGCGGGCAAGACGATGGCCTGCGCCACCTGGGCGGCTGCCCCGCCGCAGGCCCGCCGGGTGGTCTGGCTCAGCCTGGACGCGGAGGACCAGCAGGCCTGGTTCTGGGCCTACGTGTGCGCCGGGCTGGCCCGGCTGCGGTGCATCCCCGCCGACTCGCTGCGGTCACTGGAGGACGCGTCGCCGGATGGTTTCCCGTTGCGGCTGGTCGAAGCGGCGCAGACCTTCACCGAGCCGGTCATTCTCCTCCTGGATGACATCCACGAGCTCACCGACGCGGCCGTGCTGGGCGGCATCGACCTGCTGATCCGGCACGCACCGCCCACCCTGCGGCTGGTCCTGTCCGCCCGCCAGCCGCCCGCGTTGCAGCTGGCGCGGCTTCGCGTGTCCGGTGAGCTGGCCGACATCGGCAGCCATGATCTCGCCTGCACCAGCGATGAAGCGGACGCCTATTTCTCCATGCTGGGCCTGGAAGCCGACCCTGCCGCCCGGGACGCGCTGCTGCGCCGCACGCAGGGGTGGATGGCCGGACTGCGGCTGGCTGCCATGCGGGCCCGGTCCGACCCGGAACCCGGCGCGACCATCACGGACCTGGCCGGGGACGAGCCGATCGTGACCGACTACCTGTGGGACGAGGTGCTCGTCAAGCAGCCCCCGGCTACCCGCATGTTCCTGCTCCGGACCTGCATCGCCGCGCAGGTGACCGGCGACCTGGCCGACGCCCTGACCGGGCAGTCCGGCAGTGTCCGGACGCTGGACCGCCTCAGCCGGGAGAACAGCTTCGTGGACGTGGTTGACCGCGAGCGCGGCGAGTACACCTATCACCCGCTGCTCCGCCAGGTCCTCATGGCCGAGCTGCACCGGGAGATCCCGCACGAGATCCCGGTACTGCTGCGCCGGGCGGCCCGCTGGTACGCAGGGCATGACCAGGCGATCGCCTCGGTGCGCTGTGCTGCTGAGGCCCAGGACTGGGATTACGCGGCGCAGACCCTGGCCGAGGCGGGGGCCGGGCTGGCCAGCCCGGAATCCACCGCGGACCTGCAGAGCGTGCTGTCCCTGTTCCCCGCGGACCGCTCCGCGGACGACCCCGCTGTCGCGGCGGCCTGGGCGGTCGCCCGGCTCTGGGACGGCGACCGCGACGGGGCGGCCGCGTACCTGGACGGCGGGGAGCGGGCGCTCAGCCGCGCGGTCCCGGCGATGCAGCGGATCATGGAGCCGACCCTGGCCGCGCTGCGGGTCATGCTGGCCGGCGGCCGGACAGATCCCGACCCGGTCCTGCTGGGCGGCGCCCGCTCGCTGGCCGAGCGGGCCCAGGCGGCCGCCAGCACCCAGCCCGAGCATCGCGCCGTGGGGCTGCTGTGGTACGCGGTCGGGGTGGCCCGGCTGCGCCGCTGGGAGATCCAGCAGGCCCGGCACGCGCTGCGGCACGCCGACCGGCAGCTCGCCGCGGGCAACCTGACCGGGCTCCAGGCCCGGGCCCGGGCCTGGCGGGCGCTGGCCGAGGCCTGGTACGGCGACCTCACCGCGGCCCGCCGCTCCGCCACCGACGTGCTGGCCGGGCGGGGCCTGAGCGGTACGGGCCTGGCCGAGGCCCGCGCCGGGCTGGGTGCGTGGGGTGCCGGCTGGGACCCGGGAACCGGGCTGGCGTCAACCGCGCCGGAAGGGCCCGCTGGCACGGGCGCATCCGGGGCTTCGGCCGAGGCCGGGGGCGCGCACGGCGCCGACCCGGCCGCGCAGGCCCAGGCCGCTGAGCTCGCCGACCTGGCCCAGGCGCTGGTCAGCCTCCGCCGGGATGACCTGTCCGCGGCTCAGCGGCTGCTGGAGCGCATCGACCCGCAGCTGACCGGCCAGTTCCCCGGTGAACCGTCGGTGAGCGCGGTCGCGGCCCTGATCCGGGCCCGGGTCCTGCTCGCGGACGGCGACGCCACCGCAGCCACCTCGCAGCTGGCCAGGCTGCGCGAGACGTGGGGACCCGCTCACCCGGCCCTCGCCGACGTGCTGACCATCGCCGAGGGCGAGGTGGCCCTGCGGGCCGGCAGCACCGGCCGGGCCCGCGCCGTCCTGCTCCTCGTGGAGGAGGGCGAGCATTTCGACCGGGCTGACGGGCGGCTGCTGCGCGGCGGCCTGCTGATCGCCGAGGGAGACTTCAAGACCGCGCTGGAGGCGGTGGAGCCGTGCCTGGACGGCGCGGCCGACGGGGTGACGCTGCAGGAGCGGATCTCCGGGCTGCTGATCGCGGCGGTGGCGCAGCGCCGCCTCGGGGCCAGCGACGAGGCGGCGGCCTTGCTGGAGGAGGCGCTGGCGCTCGCCGAGCCGGAGGCCGCCTACCGGGCCTTCCTGGACGGGGGAGCTGCGGTCCGCTCGGCGATGACCGTGCTGGTCCCGCCGACCAGCCGTCACGCCGGCTTCGCCGGCCGCATCCTGGAACGTTTCGATGGCCAGGCGCCCCGCCCCGCCGCCGCGGACGCGGTCAGCGTGCCGCTCACCGACAGCGAGCGGGCCGTGCTCCGCTTCCTCCCGTCGCACATGACCAACGAGGAGATCTCCCAGGCCCTGTTCCTGTCCATCAACACGGTCAAGACCCACCTGCGGTCGGCCTACCGGAAGCTGGGGGTCAGCTCCCGCCGCGAGGCCATCGCCCGGGGGCGGCGGCTGGGGCTCCTGTAGGCCCATCGTGATGCCGTGGCCAGTGGGGCCAGTGCTGCGGATTTGGCTTAGTCCCAGGCGTCGTGATCATGGGATCGCAGGGTCCGGGAACCCCAGCAAGCCCATGATCACGGCCTACGCGAGGGCGGCCTACGCGGGGGCGGCCTGCGCGAGGGCGGTCTTGGCGACGTGGCGTACCTGGAACGCCATCACGCCCAGCATCACGCCGTAAGCCAGCAGCCAGATGCCCATCACCCAGACCAGGACCGACAGCGAGATCGTGGGCCAGAACATCACGATCAGGCCGGCAGCCAGGCTCAGCACGCCGGTGAGGGCCCGCAGCCCGCGCCCGGTGCCGGGCCCGGACGTGGCCGCCACGCTCAGGTCCACGATCCCGTGCAGGGTCCAGAACACCCCGACGATGAACGCGAGCAGGACCACGGTGACGTCGATGTGCCGCAGGCAGTAGAACCCGGCCAGGGCGGCCAGCAGGCCGATGAGCACGTAGGCCGCCCGGGTGCCGCCGCTGAGGTCGCTCTCGGCGAACCCGCGCACCAGCCGGAATATGCCGCCGACCAGGAGCACCGCGCCGAGCAGCGCGGCCACGACGATGACTGTCGATTTAGGCCACGCCAGCAGGATCAGCCCGACCGCGAACGTCACCACGGCCACGAGCATCATCACCTGCCAGGCTGACGCCCAGGCCACTGCCGTCTCCCGCTGGTAAAGGCCTGCGCCGGACGATCCCGCCCCGGTGCCGTGCGGCGCCGTCCCGCCGTCCAGGCCCGGCTCCCGTGGCCGGGCCGCGTGATCCGCCGGCCCCGATTGCTGAGCTGTCATAGCGCCTCCTAGGGTTCCGCGGAACTCTGCGCCACCACCATGGCCACCGTGCCCAGCGCGGGCCCGGGCGGGCATCGCCCGTGACGGGTGAAGCGAGGGTAAAGGCGGCACCGCGGGCGCTGGCTTGTCGTCCCCGCCCAGGGAGGCCCGCGCGGACCACTACACTGGCGCCGTAGCCGTCAGCGGCTGCGCTGGGTCGTGCGTCACCGCGTACGAGGCGCGGCGGGAGCGGCCAGGCGGGGACTTCAGAGCGCGGCAGCGCAGCAGACTTCGAGTGCACGGATCAGGGAGTGACGGCGACGTGAAGACCGACGTCGAGGAGCTTGGGCCGACGAGGGTCAAGCTGACCATCGAAGTTCCGTTCGAGGAGCTGAAGGGCAGCCTCGACAAGGCGTACCGGGAGGTCGCCCGGCAGGTACGGGTGCCCGGCTTCCGGCCGGGCCGGGTGCCGCCGCGCATCATCGACCAGCGGTTCGGGCGCGGGATGGTGCTGGAGCAGGCGGTCAACGACGCGGTGCCCCAGCTTTACGGCCAGGCCCTGCAGGACAACGACGTGTTCGCGCTCGGCCAGCCGGACCTCGAGATCACCAAGCTGGACGATGGCAAGGAGCTGGCCTTCACCGCCGAGGTGGACGTCCGGCCCAAGTTCGAGATTCCCGACCTGCACGGGCTGCCCGTCACCGTGGACACGGCCGTGGTCACCCCGGACGAGGTCGAGGAGTACATCGGGGGCCTGCGGGAGCGGTTCGCCTCGCTCCAGGGCGTCGACCGGCCGGTCGAGGACGGTGACTACACCTCGATCGACCTGTCCGCCTCGGTGGACGGTGAGCCGGTCGAGGATGCCCAGGTGAGCGGCTACTCCTATCAGGTGGGCAGCGGCTCGCTGCTGGACGGCCTGGATGAGGCGCTGACCGGGATGTCGGCTGGGGAGTCCAAGACCTTCACCGCCGAGCTGGTCGGCGGGGAACACGGCGGCGAGGTGGCCGACGTGACCGTGACCGTGCACAGCGTCAAGGTCAAGGAGCTTCCGGAGCTGGACGACGAGTTCGCCCAGTCGGCGAGCGAGTACGACACGCTCGGCGAGTTCCGCGCCGGGACCCGGGCCCAGCTGGAGTCGATGAAGCGGATGCAGCAGGTCGGCCAGGCCCGGGAACGCGCGCTCGACGCGGTCCTCAGCAAGATCGAGATCCCGCTCCCGGACAGCATGGTCAGCGGCGAGGCCCAGATGCGGCGTGACTCGCTCGATGAGCAGCTGGAACGGGCCGGCACCAGCATGGACGACTACCTGGCCTCGTCCGGCCAGAGTGCCGAGCAGGTCGAGACCGACATCACCGACAGCGCGCGCCGCTCGGTCAAGGCCGGGTTCGTGCTGGACCAGCTGGCCCGGCAGGAAGAGCTGAACATTGAGCAGGACGAGCTGAACTCGTTCGTGATCGAGCAGGCCTACCGGATGGGTGTCCAGCCCGACCGTCTGGCCCAGGAGCTGGCCGACCGGGGCCAGATCGGCTCCGTCATCACCGAGGTGCTGCGGGGCAAGGCACTCACGCTCATCACCGAGCGGGCGACCGTGACCGACGAGGCCGGCCAGCCGGTGGACATCGAGGCGGCGATGCGCCCGGACGAGGCCGAGGACCAGGCTGAAGACCAGGCTGAAGCGGCCGAGACCAGCGAGGCTGAGGCCAGCGAGGCCGCAGAGCCGGGGAGGCCGCCCAGGGAGGCCGCAGAGCCAGGGGAAGCCGCGGAGGCCAGCGCAGAGGCAGCGCAGTCCGGGGACGCCGCGGACGACGCCAGCGTGACCGGGGACGACCCGGCCGAGGCCGGGACCGGCGGTGCGACCGCGTGACGCGGCGGGGGAAGGTGGCCGGCTGAGGGCCCGCTCGCGGGTCCTGGCCAGTCTGCGGCCCGGCCTGCGCCGACAGCGAACACGGCGAGGGCGCGGACGATCTGGCCCTGGCCGGGAGTTATCGTCCATGTCAATGACGCAAGAACGTGAGCGGAAATGGAGAGCAGCGTGACGCCTCCGGCTTTCGGGGATCCGGAAGGGATCCTGGCGCGCACCGCGGAAGCGGCCCCGCCAATCATTACCGAGCAGATTTTCAACCGGCTGCTCCGGCACCGGATCATCTTCCTCGGCACGCAGGTTGACGAGGACATCGCCAACCGGATGTGCGCCGAGATGGTGCTCCTCGCGTCCGAGGACGACAAGCGCGACATCAGCATCTACATCAACTCGCCGGGCGGGTCGGTCTACGCGGGCCTGGCCATCTACGACGTGATGCAGTACGTGCCGAACGACATCGCCACCTACGCGATGGGCATGGCCGCGTCCATGGGCCAGTTCCTGCTGTCCGCGGGAACCCCGGGCAAGCGCTACGCGCTGCCGCACGCCAGCGTCCTGATGCACCAGCCGTCCGGCGGCATCGGGGGCACCGCCTCGGACATCAGGATCCAGGCCGAGCAGATGATCTACATCAAGCGCACCCTGGCTGAGCGCACGGCCTTCCACACCGGGCAGACCGTCGAGCAGATCGAGAAGGACGCGGACCGGGACCGCTGGTTCACCGCGGAGCAGGCGAAGGACTACGGCTTCGTCGACCACGTGATCCGCAGTGCCCTGGAAGTCCCGTCCGAAGGGCCGGTCTCATGAATCGCCATCCCGGGCCCGCCGGGTATGGAGCGGAGGAGCCGCAAGTGAGTACATCCAGCGGCGGCCTGGCCGGGCCGCGGCACCTGGTGCCGGGATCGGCGGAATCCCGCTATGTCCTGCCCTCGTTCGTGGAGCGCACGTCGTACGGCGTCAAGGAGATGAACCCGTACAACAAGCTCTTCGAGGAGCGGATCATCTTCCTCGGCGTGCAGATCGACGACGCGTCGGCCAACGACGTCATCGCGCAGCTGATCGCGCTGGAGTCGCTCGACCCGGACCGGGACATCACGATGTACATCAACTCGCCCGGCGGGTCGGTGACCTCCATGATGGCCATCTACGACACGATGCAGTTCGTCCAGCCGGAGCTGCAGACGGTCTGCATCGGCCAGGCGGCCTCGGCGGCGGCGGTGCTGCTGGCCGCGGGCACCAAGGGCAAGCGGCTGGCCCTGCCCAACGCCCGCATCCTGCTGCACCAGCCGGCCACCGAGGGCGGCTACGGGCAGTCCAGCGACCTGGAGATCCAGGCCCAGGAGATCCTGCGGATGCGGTCGTCCATGGAGCACATCGTGTCCCTGCACACGGGCCGGTCGGAGGAGCAGGTCCGCCTCGACATCGAGCGTGACAAGTTCTTCACCGCCGAGGAAGCCAAGGAATACGGTCTGGTGGATGAAGTTCTGTCCAGCCTGAAGCGGCGCAGCGAGGTAGGGTCGTCCTAACCAGGAGGATTCGTCCTCCCCGGGCGACGGCTCCGGGCCTGGCTCTCGCGGCCAGGGCCCCGGAGGCGGTACCGTCAGAACTAGAAGGTGGGCCCGCGGACCCGCAGTGGCCCGCAGGCAAGGACGAGCGTGGTGGCACGGCGGAATGCCGCCGTCAGCCCCAAGGCTGGGGCTGGCGGCCCCAGGTAAAGGAGTAGCTGGGTGGCTCGCATCGGCGATGGTGGTGACCTGCTGAAGTGCTCTTTCTGCGGGAAGAGTCAAAAGCAAGTCAAGAAGCTCATCGCTGGCCCTGGTGTGTACATCTGCGACGAGTGCATTGATCTCTGCAACGAGATCATCGAAGAGGAGCTGGCGGAGCCGTCCGAGCTCAAATGGGACAGCCTGCCCAAGCCCCGCGAGATCTACGAGTTCCTCGACGCGTACGTGATCGGGCAGGAGAAAGCCAAGAAGGCCCTGTCCGTGGCGGTGTACAACCACTACAAGCGGGTCCAGTCGGGCGGCGACGCCCGTCCCGGCGAGGACGGCGTGGAGCTGGCCAAGTCCAACATCCTGCTGCTCGGCCCGACCGGCTCGGGGAAGACCCTGCTGGCCCAGACGCTGGCCCGGCTGCTCAACGTCCCGTTCGCGATCGCCGACGCCACCGCGCTCACCGAGGCGGGCTATGTCGGCGAGGACGTCGAGAATATTTTGCTCAAATTGATCCAGGCGGCCGAGTACGACGTGAAGAAGGCCGAGACGGGGATCATCTACATTGACGAGATCGACAAGATCGCCCGTAAGAGCGAGAATCCCTCGATCACCCGGGACGTCTCGGGCGAGGGTGTGCAGCAGGCGCTGCTGAAGATCCTCGAGGGAACCACCGCCTCGGTGCCGCCGCAGGGCGGCCGCAAGCACCCGCACCAGGAATTCATCCAGATCGACACGACCAACGTCCTGTTCATCTGCGGCGGCTCCTTCTCCGGGCTGGAGAAGATCATCGAGTCGCGGGTCGGCAAGAGCGGGATGGGTTTCGGCGCGGTGCTGCGGGTCAAGAACGACCGGGCCTCAGGCGACGCGTTCGCCGATGTCATGCCGGAGGACCTGCTCAAGTTCGGGATGATCCCGGAGTTCGTGGGGCGGCTGCCGGTCATCACCAGCGTGCACAATCTCGACCGTGACGCGCTGATCCAGATCCTCACCGAGCCGCGGAACGCGCTGGTCAAGCAGTACCGGCGGCTGTTCGAGCTGGACGGCGTGGACCTGGAGTTCACTGACGACGCGCTGGAAGCCGTGGCCGACCTGGCGATCCTGCGCGGCACCGGGGCCCGTGGCCTGCGCGCCATCCTCGAGGAAGTCCTCATGTCGGTGATGTACGAGGTGCCGAGCCGCAAGGACGTCGAGCGCGTGGTCATCACCGGCCCGGTGGTGCTGGAGCACGTGAACCCCACCCTGGTGCCGCGGGATGTCGCGCGCCGCACCCCGCGGGAAAAGTCGGCCTGAGCGGCCACCCGGCGCCCGGGGCGCCGCCCGCCTGGCCCGGTGCGGCTGCACCGCTGGCGCTGCGCAGGCGGCGTTGCGAGCGGCACTAGACTCGGCTGTCGTGAGTGCAGATCTGAGCCAGCAGCGCACCGAGCTCTCCCCGCAGTACGTGCCGGGCGAGGTAGAGAACCGCCTGTACCAGTCGTGGGAATCACGCGGCCTGATGCACGCCGAGGCCCGGGATGCCAGCGCGGAGCACCCGGCCTTCTGCGTGGTGATCCCCCCGCCGAACGTCACCGGCTCACTGCACATCGGCCACGCGCTTAACCACACCCTGATCGACGCCCTGGTCCGGCGGCGCCGGATGCAGGGCTACACCGCGCTGTGGGTGCCCGGCATGGACCACGCGGGCATCGCCACCCAGAACGTGGTGGAACGGGAACTCGCCAAGGAAGGCCTGAGCCGCCACGACCTCGGCCGCGAGGCGTTCGTGGACCGGGTCTGGCAGTGGAAGGCGGAGTCCGGCGGGAAGATCCTCGGCCAGATGCGCCGCCTCGGCGACAGCGTCGACTGGTCCCGTGAGCGGTTCACGATGGACGAGGGCCTGTCCCGTGCCGTGCAGACCGTGTTCAAGCGGCTGTACGACGACAAGCTGATCTACCGGGCCGAGCGGATCATCAACTGGTGCCCGCGCTGCCTCACCGCGCTGTCCGACATCGAGGTGGACCACAGCGACGAGGACGGCGAGCTGGTCTCGATCCGCTACGGGGACGGCGACGACTCCGTCGTGGTCGCGACCACCCGGGCCGAGACGATGCTGGGTGACACTGCGGTGGCGGTGCATCCCGACGATGCCCGGTACGCCCACCTGGTCGGCCGTGACGTGCAGCTGCCGCTGTCCGGCCGCCGGATCCCGGTGGTCGCGGACCCGCACGTGGACCCGGAGTTCGGCACCGGCGCGGTCAAGGTGACCCCGGCGCACGACCCGGACGACTTTGAGATCGGCCGCCGCCACGCGCTGCCGAGCATCACGATCCTCGACGAGCACGGGCGGGTCACGGCCCACGGGCCCTTCGAGGGCCTCGACCGGTTCGAGGCCCGCCCCGCGGTGGTCGCCGCGCTGCGCGAGGACGGCCGGATCGTGGCTGAGGTCCGGCCGTACGTGCACGCGGTGGGCCACTGCAGCCGCTGCGGCACCGTGGTCGAGCCCCGGCTGTCCCTGCAGTGGTTCGTCAAGGTCGGCCCGCTGGCCAAGGCGGCCGGTGACGCGGTCCGCGACGGCCGGGTCGGCATCCACCCGGCCGAGCTGGCGCCCCGTTACTTCGACTGGGTCGACGACATGCACGACTGGTGCATCAGCCGGCAGCTGTGGTGGGGGCACCGTATCCCGGTCTGGTACGGGCCGGCGGGCGAGGTCGTCTGCGCCGGGCCGGGGGAGGACCCGCCGTCCGGCGAGGGCTGGCGGCAGGACCCGGACGTGCTGGACACCTGGTTCTCCTCCGCGCTGTGGCCCTGCTCGACGCTCGGCTGGCCCGACGACACCGAGGACCTGGCCGTCTTCTACCCGACCAGCGTGCTGGTCACCGCCTACGACATCCTGTTCTTCTGGGTCGCGCGGATGATGATGTTCGGCCTGTACGTGATGGCGGGCCGCGGCCCGGCCCAGGCCGTCCCGTTCCGGGACATCGCCCTGCACGGCCTGGTGCGGGACCAGCACGGCAAGAAGATGTCCAAGTCGCTGGGCAACACCGTGGACCCGCTGGACTGGATCGGCCGGTTCGGCGCCGACGCCACCCGGTTCACCCTGGCCCGCGGGGCCAGCCCGGGCAGCGACGTGGCGGTCAGCGAGGAATGGGTCACCGGCTCCCGGAACTTCTGCAACAAGCTGTGGAACGCGACCCGTTTCGCGCTGCTGAACGGCGCGACCGTGCCGCGGGAGCTGCCCGATCCCGGCCAGATGCCGACCGCGGCCCGCTGGATCCTGTCCCGGCTGTCCGCCGTCACCGCCGAGGCTGACGGGCTGTTCGAGCGTTACGAGTTCGGCAAGGTGTGCGAGCTGCTGTACCACTTCGCCTGGGACGAGGTGTGTGACTGGTACCTGGAGCTGGCCAAGCCCGCCCTGTCCGGGGCGCCCGCCGGCGAAGCCGGCTCAGCAGACACAGAGGCGGCGGCCCGGGTCACCCGTGAGGTGCTCGGCTACGTCCTGGACCGGCTGCTGAAGCTGCTCCACCCGGTCATGCCGTTCGTCACCGAGGAGCTGTGGACCGCACTCACCGGCGGTGACAGCATCATGATCGCCCCGTGGCCGGGCCAGCTCCCGGCCGGCCGCGCCGGCGCGCCGGCGGCCTTCCGGGACGCCGCCGCGGAAGCGGAGATCAGCTCCCTGATGCGGCTGGTCACCGAGGTCCGCCGGTTCCGTTCCGACCAGGGGCTGCGGCCCGGGCAGCAGGTCCCTGCCGTGCTGGCCGGGATCGGGAGCACCCGCCTCGCGCCGCATGAGGCCAGCATCCGCTCCCTGCTGCGGCTGACTGCCCCCGGAGACACCTTCGCGGCGACCGCGTCCGTCCTGGCCGAGGGCATCACCGTGGAACTGGACACCGCCGCCGGGATCGACGTGGCCGCCGAGCGGCGGCGCCTGGACAAGGACCTGGCCGCTGCCCGCAAGGAGGCCGACCAGGCCGGGCGGAAGCTGGCCAACGAGTCGTTCCTGGCCAAAGCGCCCGCCGACGTGGTGGCCAAGACCCGGGAGCGGCTCGACGCCGCGCACGCTGACGTCGACCGGATCGCCGGCAGGCTCGCCGCGCTGCCGGCGTCCGGCCACAACGACCGGGGGGACGCTTGAGCATCCAGGGTGAGCTGCGCGAGGCGGAAGCCGAGATCCTCGCGCGGCGTCCTGAGCACGCCATCGACCCGACCCTGGACCGGATGGCCGCCCTCGTCTCCGTCCTCGGCGACCCGCAGCGGTCCTACCCGGTCATCCACGTCACCGGCACGAACGGCAAGACCTCGACCGCCCGGATGATCGAAAGCCTGCTCCGTGCCCGGGGCCTGCGCACCGGCCTGTTCACCAGCCCGCACCTGTCCTCCATCCGGGAGCGGATCACGGTGGACGGCCAGCCGGTGCCCGCAGAGGCGTTCGTGGCCGCCTACGAGGAGCTGGCGCCCTACCTGGCCCTGGTGGACGGCCAGCAGGACGGCCAGCTGTCCTTCTTCGAGGTGCTGACCGGCATGGCCTTCGCCATGTTCGCCGACGTCCCGGTGGATGTGGCGGTGATCGAGGTGGGGCTCGGCGGCACCTGGGACGCGACGAACATCGCGGACGGTGCCGTGGCCGTGGTCACCCCGGTCTCCCTCGACCACACCGCGTACCTGGGCGGCACGGTCGAGGAGATCGCGGCGGACAAGGCCGGGATCATCAAGCCGGGGGCGGTGGCCGTGCTGGCCCAGCAGCCGCTGCCCGCCGCGGAGGCCCTGCTGCGCCGGGTCGTCACGGTCGGCGCCAGCGTGGTCCGCGAGGGCCTGGAATTCGGGGTGCTCAACCGCGATCTCGCGGTCGGCGGCCAGCGCCTGGACCTGCGCGGCCTGCGCGGCGATTACACGGACATCCTGCTGCCGCTGTTCGGCGCGTACCAGGCCAGCAACGCTGCGGTCGCACTCGCCGCTGTCGAGGCGTTCGCCGCCGGGACGCCGCTGGCTGGGCAGTCGGCTGAGCACGAGGCGGACCGGGCGGACGAAACCGCGGGCTGGCCCGCCGACGACGACGATTCGCCCTCCCCGGCCGCCGCTGATGAGCTTGATGACGGTACGCCCGGGGCTGCGCCGGCCCGCCCCGCTGCCGATGACGATGATCGCGACGCGCCCGCTGGCGCGCTGGGGCAGGATCTGGTGCGGGAGGGGTTCGCGCAGGTCACGTCCCCGGGGCGGCTCGAGGTGGTGCGGCGAAGCCCGGTGGTGATCCTGGACTCCGCGCATAACCCGGCGGGCATGGAAGCCGCGATGGAGGCGCTCACCGAGGCGTTCACGTTCGCGTCGGTCATCGGGGTGCTGGCGGTCAGCGCCGACAAGGACGTGCCCGGGATCCTCGACCAGATGGAGCCGGTGATCTCAGAGCTGGTGGTGACCCGTAACTCCTCCGATCGGTCCATGGACCCGGACAAGCTGGAGGAACTGGCCGCGTCGGTGTTCGGGGCGGAGCGGGTGCATGGGGCCCCGCGGCTCGACGACGCGCTGGAGATGGCGGTCGGGCTGGCCGACGACGCGTCCGGCGAGGAAGGGCTGGCCCTGACCGGGGTGCTGGTCACCGGGTCGGTCGTCACCGCCGGGGACGCCCGCCTCCTGCTCGCCCCGGACCGCGCCGAGGTGGACCGTGCTGACGCGCACCGGGCGGAACAGGACCGCCTGGACGATGAGGAGCGCGACCGCGAGGAGCGCGACCGCGAGGAGCGTGAGGACTGGGACGCGGGGGAGGCGGCAGGGGAGGAATGAGGAGGCTCTGCGCCACCGTGCTGGTGATGGAGGCCATCGTGATCGGCCTCGCCATCCCGGTGGCCATCACGATCGGGCATGCCTCACCCCGGGCGGCCGGGTACGCGGGGGGCGCGCTGGCGCTGGCCGCGGTGCTGCTGGCGGGCGTGGTGGGGCGCCCGGGCCTGCGGGCCGCGCTGGTGGCCGGCAGCGTGCTCCAGGTCCTGGTGATCGCGGCCGGGGCGCTGGTCCCGGTGATGTACGCCCTCGGCGTCATCTTCGCCGGGTTCTGGGTCCTGGCTATCTGGATGGGGCGGCGCGCGGAATCGTCCTGAGCGGCGCCCGCCAGATCAGCCGGGTCTCGCCGGACGCCGCGGATTCGGTCGCCACCGTGCCCCCGACCTGGAGGGCACGGGCACACAGCTCAGGCAGGATGGGCCCGACACCATCGGGCCGGGCGGCCCACTGGGGCCCGTCGTCGGTGATGGTCAGCGTGACGGCCTCGTGGTCGGCGGCCACGGCCACCGCCACCTGCGTGGCATGGGCGCCGGTGCCGCTGCGGGCCAGCCCGTCACGCAGGACCCCCAGCAGCTGCAGGGCCGCCGGCCGGGGCACCTCGGTGTCCAGCGGGCCTTCCAGCGTCACCTCGGGCACCACGCCGAGCCGCGGGGTCAGCTCGCGGGACACGTCCAGGATGCTGCGGCGCAGGCTGGGGACCGGTGCCCGCGCGGCCGGGTCGAAGATGGACTGGCGGAGCAGCGCGATGGAGTCATCCAGGTCCTGCACCACCTGGTCGATCCGGCGGGCCGCGTCAGGCTGGCCGCCGAGCAGGCCCATCACGCCCTGCAGCGACATGCCCGAGGCGAACAGCCGCTGCACCACCGTGTCCTGCAGGCTCCTGGCGATGCGGTCCCGGTCGGCCAGGATGCTCAGCTCATGCAGCCGGGCCTGCATGGCGGCCGCCTGCTGGCGGGACCGGCCGATCCGGGCGCGCAGGCCGTGCGCGGCCACCGCGATCATCACGGTCAGCGCCGCCCAGGAGATCACCCGGCGGACGAGCACGGACGGGCTGGGCGTGGCGCCGGCCAGCGAGATCGCCAGCACCACGACCAGGACCGCCGCGCTCACGCAGGCCGATTCCCACCGGTGGTGATAGAGCGCGGTCCAGATGACCGGGCTGAGCAGGATGAGCGTGATCCCGGCGTACTGCCCGCCGGCCGCCACGATGAGCGGGTACACCGAGCCCACGTACAGAAGCGGGATGGCCACCTCGCACCAGGGCGGCAGCCGGTCCCAGGGCAGCATGACGACCAGGGCCGCGATGAGCGCCAGGACCAGCACGCTGGCGATCGCGTCCGGGACGGAGGCCGGCCCGGGGGGCAGGGCCAGGCTCGCCTCGGCCAGGACAGCCAGCGCCGCGAACGGCGCGATCCGGGCCAGCAGCCCGTCCCGCCGCAGGGGCCGCCCGGACGTCCCGGGCAGCGGGACGGCCGGCCCCTGACCGTCCGCCGTCAGGGCCCCGGAGCCGGCAGCGCTGCCGGTGCCAGTCTGCTCATCCACCATTGTTCTGCTTATCGTCGCTGGGGTGACGTTTCTCACGAGCTTGCCTCAGATAGTCCTCAAATGTCCAGGTCATGGGCTCTGAGCGGCGGGTCTGCCGGCCAGCGACGGCGCCGGGGTGATTCGGGTTAGGCGGATGCGCGGCCGAACAGTTACGTTAGGTTCGGCGGCTGCGCCCGCGTTCGGGAAGGGCGTGCTGGCGTGACGGGGGCTGGGCCAGGGTTCCGCGTGCGTTGCGGGCCCCGGGCCGCTGCTGCGGCAACGGTAAGATTTGGCCGCGGCGGGATTGCCCTCGATCACTCCGGATCGGCACCGTTGCCACCGGCTAAGAGGAGCAAAGCAGTGACTGAACGTACCCTTGTCCTAGTCAAGCCCGACGCGGTCCGCCGGGGCCTGATCGGCGACGTGGTGTCCCGGATCGAGCGCAAGGGCCTGCAGATCGTGGCGATGGACTTGCGTGTCATCACGGCCGAAACGGCGGAGGTTCACTACGCCGAGCATGTGGGCAAGCCCTTCTTCCCGACCCTGATCACGTTCATCACGTCCGGCCCCCTGGTCGCCATGGTCGTGGCGGGTCCCCGGGCCATCGAGGCGTTCCGCGGGCTGGCCGGCGCGACCGACCCGGTGCGGGCCACCGCGGGCACTATCCGCGGTGATCACGCGTTGGATGTTCAGCAGAACATCGTGCACGGATCCGACTCGTCCGACTCCGCTGAAAGGGAAATCAAGATCTTCTTTCCTGACCTCGTTTAGGCAGGCCGGCGCTGGTCGATGAAGGAACAAGGAGCGGCTCGGGCTCGGCGGGGCGTGAGCCGCGGCTAAAGACCACACATCATCCAGCAGACCCTTTTTGGAAGGTTCTCGTTCCTGATGAGCAACGCGCTGGCGTTTCTGGGCCGTGACATGGCGGTCGATCTGGGCACTGCGAACACCCTGGTGTACGTCCGCGGCCGGGGCATCGTGCTCAACGAACCTTCCGTGGTGGCGCTGAATACCAACACCGGCGCGATCGTCGCCGTCGGGGTCGAGGCTAAACGGATGATCGGGCGGACGCCCGGCAACATCGTGGCCGTGCGCCCGCTCAAGGACGGGGTCATCGCCGACTTCGACGTGACCGAGCGGATGCTGCGCTACTTCATCCAGAAGGTGCACCGGCGCAGGCACCTGGCCAAGCCGCGGGTGGTCGTCGCGGTGCCCAGCGGCATCACCGGTGTCGAGCAGAGCGCGGTGAAGGAGGCGGGGCACCAGGCCGGTGCCCGCCGGGTCTACATCATCGAGGAGCCGATGGCCGCGGCGATCGGGGCGGGCCTGCCGGTCAACGAGCCCACCGGGAACATGGTGGTGGACATCGGCGGGGGCACCACCGAGGTCGCGGTGATCTCGCTGGGCGGGATCGTCACCTCCCAGTCGATCAGGGTGGCCGGGGACGAGCTGGATCAGGCGATCATCACCTTCGGCAAGAAGGAGTACTCGCTCATGCTCGGCGACCGGACCGCCGAGGAGATCAAGATGGCGCTCGGGTCCGCCTACCCGTCGGCGGACGAGCCGCACGCCGAGATCCGCGGCCGTGACCTGGTCAGCGGGCTGCCCAAGACGATCGTCATCTCCGCGGAGGAGATCCGCCGGGCCATCGAGGAGCCGGTCGCGCTCATCGTGGACACGGTCAAGACCACGCTGGACAAATGCCCGCCGGAGCTGGCCGGTGATGTGATGGACCGGGGCATCGCGCTGACCGGCGGGGGCGCGCTGCTGCGCGGGCTGTCAGACCGGCTGCGCGAGGAAACGGGCATGCCGGTGCATGTAGCGGACAACCCACTCGATTCGGTTGTGCTGGGCACCGGCAAATGCGTGGAAGATTTCGACACCCTTCGCCAGGTTCTTGTACCGGAGTCCCGCCGCTGACCCCCAAGGGGGAAGATGGACCGCGGCAGCGGTCGCTGCACGGGCCCGGACGGGGGCCAGCTGACAGAGCCAGCCACGGGGGCATGGCCGGCGGTTTGATGAGGAGACCTGGTGCACGACACCCGGCGAACCCGCATCGTCTTGGGGGTGTTGCTGGCGGCTGCGCTCGCGCTGATCACCATCAACTACCGGGGCGGTACCGGCTCGAGGGTCGGCGGGCTGCGCGGGCTGGGCGACAACGTGTTCGGCTCGGTGGAGAACGCCGCCAGCTTCGTCACCAGGCCGGTCGCCGGGTTCACCGACGGGCTCACGGGGTCCGGGTCCCAGGGCAAGATCAATTCTCTCCAACGGCAGGTGGTTGCCCTCCGCGCCCAGCTGAACCAGCAGCGTCTGAGCACGTACGACGAGGGCCAGCTCAGCCAGTTGCTCCAGCTCGCGGGCCGGGGGCGGTACCGGATCGTGGCCGCGAGCGTGATCGCGGCCGGCGCGGCCTACGACGACTCGGTCACGATCGACGCCGGCCGGGCTGATGGCATCAAGCCGGACGAGACGGTGCTGAACGGCCAGGGCCTGGTCGGCACGGTCACCTCGGTGAGCCCGACCACGTCCACCGTGCTGCTGGCCACCGACGCCAGCGTGACCGTCGGGGTCCGGCTGGCCGGCAGCGGGCAGATCGGCGTGGTGAGCGGAACCGGGAAGAGCATGACAGGCAGCGGGCTGCTCCGGCTCCAGGTGTTCGACGTCAACGCCATCCTGCATCCGGGCCAGGAACTGGTCACGTTCGGCTCGGTGGGCGGGCGTCCCTACGTGCCGGGCGTCCCGGTCGGGGTGATCACCAGGCTGGAGGGGACCAGCAGCTCGCTGACCAGGGAGGCGCTGGTCCGCCCGTTCGCCGACGACACCGCGCTCGGGGTGGTTGGCGTCGTGATCGTCCCGCCGCGCACCGACCCGAGGTTCTCCGTGCTGCCGCCCAGCCCGAGGCCATCCCCGACCCCCTCGGCCTCGGCGACCGGCTCCCCGGGCCCCTCCCGCAGGCCGGCGCCCGGCGCCACCGTCACGCCCGCACCCGGCGCCACCGGGTCGGGGGGCTGACGTGCGCCGCGTGGCGTTCGCGGCCGCCCTGCTGCTGCTCGCTATCCTGGTCCAGCTGACCGTGTTCGGTAACCTGCGCCTGCCGGGCGGGGGTGGACCGGACCTGGTGCTGGTCGTGGTGGTGGCGCTCGCGCTGACCGGCGGCCCGGTCGAAGGCATGCTGGGTGGTTTCCTCGCCGGCCTCGCCCTGGACGTGGCGCCGCCCGCCACCCACCTGGTGGGCCAGTACGCGCTGGTGTTCTGCGCGGTCGGGTACGCCGTGGGGCGGGTGGGAACCAAGCTCGACGAGTCGGCCTGGGTGCCGCTCGGCGTGGTGGCCCTCGGGTCGGCGCTCGGGGAGCTGCTCTTCGCGCTCACCGGGATGATTTTCGGGAACCTGGACATCACCTGGTCCACGATCGGCCATGTCCTGCCCGCCTCCGTCGTGTATGACGTGCTGCTCAGCCCGTTCGTGCTGTATGCCGTGGTCCGGGCCAGGGTGCTGGCCGCCCCGACCCTGGCCGCGCAGGGCCTGGCCGCGTTCCCCGGCGGAACCGCCGGCCGGCCACTGGCCGTGCCCGGCCTGGCCGGCGCGGCGGCCCTGTTCGGCGGGTCCGGCGCGGTCCTGCGTGACAGCGGCATCGGGCCGGCGCCACGGCTGAAAGCCCGCACCCTGCGGGCCGGGTCCACCCAGGGCGGGTCGGCCAGCGGGTCGCGGCCCGCCCCCGCCCGCCCGGCCCGGCCGGTTCACCTGAAGTTCAGCGGCGGCGAAGGCTCCGCGCGCTCCGCCCGGGCAGCCGCGGCCGCCCGGGCCAGGCAGGGACCGGCCTTCCGGCCGGTGAACCTGCACCTGGGCACCAAGCGGCGGTTCGGCCAGAACCGGGGGAGCAGGCCCGGGGCAGCGCAGTCACAGGGCAGCTGGCAGCGCGGCGGCGGGATTCCCGCGAAGGCCTTCAGCCAGAACCGGGGGAGCAGGCCCGGGGCAGCCCGGCCGCAGGGCAGCGGGCAGCGCGGCGGCGGGATTCCCGCGAAGGCCTTCAGCCAGAACCGGGGGAGCAGGCCCGGGGGAGCGCGCACGCAGGGCAGCTGGCAGCGCGGCGGCGGGATTCCCGCGAAGGCCTTCAGCCGGGCCGGGGGCGGCCTGGGAAACGGCGCGGGCGGGCGGGCGCTCCGCCCGTCACGCGGGCCACGCCTGCGCGGCGGGGTCATGCAGGGCGGATCGGCCAGTGGTGCCCGGGCCGTGCGCCTCGGCGCCCGGCCCGCCCAGCCGGTGCGCCTGCGGCTGGGATCCGCCCGGCGCCGCGACGGCGCCATTGGCGGCTCGGTCCTCGGCCGGCGCGCCCGGGGCACCGGGCTGCGCGCCGGGAAACTGCGCACCCCCCGGTTCCGCGGGTCCAGATCGGGTGCCCTCCGTGGCCGCCGGGCCCCGGCACGGGCCCTCAACGGCCGCCGGGCGTTCGGCCGGCGCCGGTCACCGTGGCGGATTTTCGGCAAGCGATCAGGAGGTCTGTCTCGATGATCCCGGCGTCACGGCGCCGCCTTATCGTGCTGTACGCGGTCGTGGCGGCGCTGCTGATCTCCCTCGGGGGGCGGCTGTGGTACCTGCAGGTCATGAACGGCCACAGCTACGTGCAGCTGGCCGCCCAGGACCAGACGCAGACCGTGATCACGCCCGCCGTCCGCGGCCAGATCCTCGACGACGCGGGCCTGCCCATGGTGGACAACGCCAGCTCCCTGGTGGTCACGGTGAACATCATGAACCTGGCCACCCAGAGTGATGGCGGGGCGGCGGTCCTGCACAGGCTGGCCCGCCTGCTCGGGATGCCGCACAAGCTGCTCACCGAGAAGATCCGGCTCTGCAGCCCGCACGTATCCCAGCCGTGCTGGCCCGGCTCGCCGTACCAGCCGATCCCGGTCGCCGAGCATGTCCCGGACTCGACCGCCGTTGAGATCATGCAGGATCACGCCAGATTCCCCGGCGTGAGCGCCGGGGTGAACCCGATAGCCCAGTACCCGCAGCCCAACGGGGCGAACCCGGCGCAGGTCCTCGGCTACCTCGGCCCGATCACCGCCCAGCAGATGAAGCAGGACCACATTCCTGCCACCGGGTTCTCCGGGGTGGACCTGGTCGGCCAGGCCGGCCTGGAGGCGCAGTACAACCAGGAGCTCCAGGGCACCCCGGGCCAGCAGGTGCTGTCGGTGAACAGCGCCGGCCAGCAGCTCGGCATGATCCGCGCCACCGCCCCCCAGACCGGCAATGACCTGGTCACCAGCATCAATGCCCGGCTTCAGGGCGACGTGCAGTCCGTGCTGGCCAGCACGATCCGCAAGGCCCAGCTGTCGGGCAGCCCGCACGCGACCACCGGCGCGGCGCTGGTGATGACCACCACCGGGCGGGTGGTCGCCATGGCCAGCGAGCCGAGCTACAACCCCAGCGTCTGGAACGGCGGCATCTCCCAGACGCAGTACCGGCGGCTGATCAACGGGACCGCGCCGATCCTGAACCGGGTCACCCAGGGCGAGTACGCGCCCGGCTCGACCTTCAAGGTCACCTCCACGGCAGCCGCCGTGAAGGCCGGCTACAGCCTGGCCGGCACCTACAACTGCCCCGCTTCGTACAACATCGGCGGGCGCTCCTTCCTCAACGACGGCCAGAAGAGCCTCGGCCCCATCAGCCTGCAGGAGGCCCTGGTCATCTCCTGCGACACGGTCTTCTACGAGCTGGCCTACGGGATCTACCAGCACGACCACCCGAAGGACAACGTGGTGACCAGCCCGAAGGCCCCCGTCCAGGAAATGCAGAAAATGGAACTGGGCTGGGGGTTCGGCCGGGCGCCCGGGATCGACCTGCCCGAGCAGGGATCGGGCAGCATCCCGACCCGCGAATGGCTGTATTACCTCTGGAAGGGCAATGCGCATAGCGGCCAGAACTGGTGCAAATACGGCCGGGCGGATGGCTCATATGTGCAGCAGATCGAATATCAGGACTGTCACTACGGCAACGTCTGGGAACCGGGCGAGGCGGCGATCGCGGCCATCGGGCAGGGCTACGTCACGGTCACCCCGCTCCAGCTGGCCGACGCCTACGTGGCCCTGGCCAACGGGGGCAAGCTCTACAGCCCCCGGATCGGCGAGGCCATCATCAGCCCCACCGGCCAGGTGGTCCAGAAGATCAAGCCCAGGCTGATCCGCCGCCTGCCGGTGGCCGGGAGCACCCTGGCCTACATCCGCAACGCCCTGGCCGGGGTGACCACCGGCGCGGGCACCGCGGCGAGCGCGTTCGGCGGCTTCCCCCGCAACCAGGTCTGCGTGGCGGGCAAGACGGGTACGGCTGAGGTGTTCAACAGCTCCGTGACCTCGGTGTTCGCCTCGTTCGCGCCGTGCAGCAACCCCAAGTACGTGGTCGTGGTCATGATCCCTGACTCGAACTACGGCGCTGAGGTCGCGGCGCCGGCGGTCCGGCAGATCTATGACGATATCTACGGGCTCGAGGGGCATAAGGCGGCGCTGCCCGGCGGCAATCTCCCGCCCGGGCTGCCGACGGTGTCCGCGAACGGGTCTATCGCCGCCCCGGCGGGCTACGGGGGCTCCTGATGAACCTCGGCACCCGCGACTACAGCTCGCCCCGCACCCCCAGCTTCGGCCAGAAGCGGCGGCCGCTGCTGATCCGGGTGGTGGCCAAGGACTCGGCGCTGCGCAAGTACGACTGGGTCCTGCTGGTCGCGGTGGTAGCGCTCAGCCTGATCGGCACGCTGCTGGTCTACTCGGCTACCCAGCCCAGCGCGGACCCGCGCAGCTACCTGATCAAGCAGCTGATCAACGTCGCGCTCGGCGTGATCCTCATGGTCGCGGTGAGCCTCCTGGACTACCGCCAGATCCGGCTGCTGGCCCCGTTCGTCTACGTCGGCTCCGTCCTGGGCCTGGCCGCGGTGCTCAGCCCGCTGGGCACCACCGTGAGCGGGGCCAAGGCCTGGATCAACCTGCCCGCCGGCTTCCAGGTGGAGCCCTCGGAGTTCGCCAAGATCGGGCTCATCCTCATCATCGCCGTCGTCTTCGGTGAACTGCGGGACAGCGGCCGGGCTCCAGGCCTGAGGCACGCCGCCGGGGTCCTCGTGCTGGCGCTGATCCCGGTGGTCCTGGTGGAGCGCGAGCCCGCCCTCGGCGTCATCATCCTGCTTCTGCTCATCACGGCCGGCATGATCGCGCTGTCCGGCCTGAGGCTGCGCTGGGTGGCCGGCATGGCGGCCGCCGCCGTGCTCGCGGTGGTGGCGGTGTTCAAGCTGCACCTGCTGCGCGGCTACCAGCTCGACCGGCTGACCGCGTTCCTGCACCCCGCGGCGGACCCGACCGGGATCGGGTACGAGACGATCCACTCCAAGATCATGATCGGTTCCGGGGGGCTCCTGGGCACCGGATGGCTGCACGGGCCGCTGGTCACCGCCAGCTTCGTGCCGAACCAGCAGACCGACTTCATCGTGAGCGTCGCGGGCGAGGAGCTCGGCTTCGCCGGCTGCGCGGTGATCATCGTCCTGCTGGGCATCGTGATCTTCAGGGCGCTGCGCATCGCCAGCCAGGCCGACGACCAGTTCGGCCTGCTGGCCGCGTCTGGCGTCGCGCTGTGGTTCGGCTTGCAGTCGTTCATCAACATCGGCATGACCATCGGGATCATGCCGGTGACCGGCCTCCCGCTGCCGTTCGTGTCCTACGGCGGATCAGCCATGTTCGCCGACATGATCGCGATAGGCGTGCTCCAGTCGGTGCACCGGCGCCACCACGTGTTCGGCTAGGGGGAAGGGGAGGCCGGCCACCGGGTTGACTCGCCGGCCAGGCGGGGGCAGCGGGAGGCAACTCGCCGGCGAGGCGGGGCCCGCCGCAGGCGGGTTCCCTCCGAGCCGGCGACCAACCCGGCAGCCGCAGCAGACGAACTGCCTGCGAAGCGGCCGTGGGGGTCCGGGGGGTCGTCCCCCCGGGTCAACACAGCACCTAAGCTGTGTGGATGCCTGTGGAATCGGTCTACCCCCGCCTGGAGCCCCTGCTGCCCCAGGTGCGCAAGCCGATCCAGTACGTCGGCGGCGAGCTGAACTCCGTGCTCCGCGACTGGGACGCCGCGGAGGCCCGCTGGGCGCTCATGTACCCGGATGCGTACGAGGTCGGCGTGCCCAACCAGGGCATCCAGATCCTGTACGAGGTGCTGAACGAGTGCGACGGCGTGCTGGCCGAGCGCACCTACAGCGTCTGGCCGGACCTGGAGAACCTGATGCGCCAGCACGGGATCCCCCAGTTCACGGTGGACGGTCACCGCCCGGTCGCCGCCTTCGACGTACTCGGCGTCAGCTTCGCCACGGAGCTGTGCTACACCAACCTGCTGTCCGCCCTCGACCTGGCCGGCATCCCGCTGTCGGCCGCCGACCGGGACGAGCGTCATCCGCTGGTGCTGGCCGGCGGCCACGCCGCGTTCAACCCCGAACCGGTCGCGGAGTTCCTGGACGGCGCGGTGCTCGGCGATGGCGAGCAGGCCGTGCTGGCCATCTCCGGGCTGATCAAGGACTGGAAGCGTGCCGGGCGGCCGGGCGGCCGGGAGGGCCTGCTGGTCCGCCTGGCCACCGAGGCCGGGGTCTACGTGCCCCGCTTCTACGACGTGGACTACCTGCCGGACGGGCGGATCAGGCGGGTCGCGCCGAACCGCAGCGGGGTTCCGTTCACCGTGCCCAAGCACACCGTGATGGACCTGGACGAATGGCCGTACCCGCGCAAGCCGCTGGTCCCCGTGGCCGAGTCCGTGCACGAGCGGTTCAGCGTGGAGATCTTCCGCGGCTGCACCCGCGGCTGCCGGTTCTGCCAGGCCGGGATGATTACCCGGCCGGTGCGTGAGCGCAGCGTCACCACGGTGGGCGACATGGTCGAGTGCGGGCTGGCCGAGAGCGGCTTCAGCGAGGTCGGCCTGCTGTCCCTGTCCAGCGCCGACCACAGTGAGATCAACGAGATCGTCACCGGGCTGGCCGACCGCTACGAGGGCACCTCGACCGGGCTGTCCCTGCCCTCCACCCGGGTCGATGCCTTCAACGTGACCCTGGCCAACGAGCTGAGCCGCGGCGGCAAGCGGTCCGGGCTGACCTTCGCCCCGGAGGGCGGCTCGGAGCGGATCCGCAAGGTGATCAACAAGATGGTCACCGAGGAGGACCTGATCCGCACGGTCACCACCGCCTACGCCAACGGCTGGCGCCAGGTGAAGCTGTACTTCATGTGCGGCCTGCCCACCGAGACCGACGAGGACGTCCTGGCCATCGCGGACCTGGCCCGCCGGGTCATCCAGGCCGGGCGGGAGGCGACGGGCCGCAAGGACATCCGGTGCACCGTGTCCATCGGCGGTTTCGTACCCAAGCCGCACACCCCGTTCCAGTGGGCGGCGCAGTGTGGCCACGAGACCGTGGATCACCGGCTGCGTCAGCTGGGAGCGGCCCTGCGGGCCGACCGCGCCTACGGGCGTTCGGTGGGCTACCGCTACCACGATGGCCAGCCGTCGATCGTCGAGGGACTGCTGTCCCGCGGTGACCGCCGGGTGGCCAAGGTGATCAGGGCGGCCTGGCAGGACGGTGCCCGGTTCGACGGGTGGAGCGAGCACTTCTCCTTCGGGCGCTGGATGCGCAGCGCCGAGCAGGCCCTGGCGGACGAGCCGGTGGACGTCGCCTGGTACACGACCCGTGAGCGCGAGTACAGCGAGGTCCTTCCCTGGGACCACCTGGATGCAGGCCTTGACCGCGACTGGCTCTGGCAGGACTGGCAGGATGCGGTCGACCCGGCAGGAGCGGCGGAGGTGGAAGACTGCCGCTGGACTCCCTGCTACGACTGCGGCGTGTGCTCCACCATGGGTACCGAGATCCAGACGGGCCCCACCGGGCGGACCCTGCTGCCGCTGTCCGTGGCCGGCAGCCCCGGCGGCGGCCCTGGCGGCACCGGGGGCGCCGGCGAGATGCCAGACTCCGTTTCCCCAGCCCAGCCCTCTCCCGGCCGGCCCCGCAGGCCGTCCGACGGCCCGACACGCGGCGCTGACCAGCCGCCCGTCGTCCAGCGGCTTATCGTCCGGTACGCTAAAAGAAGCAGGATGCGATTCGCCAGTCACAGAGATATCGCGCGGGCGGTGGAGCGCGGGGTACGCCGGGCACGTGTGCCCATCGCGTACTCGGCGGGATTTACCCCCCATCCGAAGATCTCTTACGCTGGCGCGGCCCCGACGGGGACGGCGAGTGAAGCTGAGTACCTGGAGCTTTCGCTGACGGCGGTGTGTGACGTCGCGGAAGTGCGGGACCAGCTCAATGCGGCCCTGCCGGACGGGATTGATGTGATAGACGTGACCGAGGAAGCCAGTTCCCTGGGCGCCCTGACGTTCGAGGCGTCCCAGTGGGAAGTGGCCCTCCCCGGGATTGGGCGAGACGAGGCCGCAGCGGCGGCCGAGACGTTCCTCGCCCAGGACGGCGTGGAGGTCGAGCGCCTGACCAGCAAGGGAATGCGGCGCATGGACGCGCGCGCCGCAGTGGTCACGATGCAGGCCGACTGGCGGGGCGCAGATGAGCGAAACGCCGGATATGCAATACTCCGGATGGTCGTCCGGCACCTGACACCTGCCGTGCGGCCCGATGACATCCTGACTGCACTTCGCCGTGTGGCTGGGCTAGTGCCTTCGTCACCACCGCTGGTGACCCGGCTGGTACAAGGACCGCTGGAGGCAGTAGCTGCCGAGGCCGGGCCCGCAGGGCAGCATGTGCCCGCCGGGCCGGCCGAGGACCGGGCGTCCCCGGTGGCGGCATCCCCGCCGGACGGGGTAACGCCGCTCGGGCTCCACCCATCCGGACCGGGCGCGGCGCAGGAACATGTAGAGACAACGCGCCTGGGAGCGCGGCCGGCCACGCTGGCCGGCCCGGTCCCCGCGAGCGCGTACGACCAGCTCCTGCGCGGAGCGGAGGGTTCCGAGGGAATCCCCGCGCCCGGGAGCCTGACGGGAGATAGCCCGGATGCTCGAAACCGAGCTGAACGATTCACAGCAGAACGAGACAGCGCGCAACACTGACGGTGACGGAGGCGCAACGCCGTCCGGCCCGGCCGGAACGGCTGGTGCGGGCGATACCGGCGGCGGCGACCCTGCCGCCGGCGAGTCGGCTGCGCCCCAGCGCCGGACCCGGAGGCCCCGCCGGGCCGCGACCCGGGCCGCCGGGCCGCCGGCGGAGGGCGTAGCGAGCACCGCTCCCGCGAGCACCGCGCCTGCTGGCACCACGCCGGCCGTGAGCGAGCCGGCTGTGAGCGAGCCGGCGATGACCTCGTCACCCGTCGCGGCGCCGGTCGTGCCTGCCGTCCCGCCGGCCCCCAGCGGGTCCGGGTCGGTGCCGCAGGCCACCTTCCAGCCACCCCCCGTCATCTTCCAGCCGCCGGCTCCCGGCGAGCCCGACGCCGATCGCGGCCGGGTGCGAGACGAGCCAGCCACCGAGGACACCGGGCCGCAGGAGCCACCGGGTGACGGCGCGTCCGAAGGGTCGTCGCGGCGGCGCCGCCGCCGGGGCGGCAGCCGGGCCCGGGGCCAGGACGCCGACGGTGAGGCTCCCGGTGAGGACCCCGAGGACGGGGACTTCGCCCCAGCCAGGAGCGGGCGCGAGGCTGCGGAGCGCGGCGGCAAGTCCGCCGAGACCAGTCAAGGCGACGGCAAGAGCGGCCAGGGCCGGCAGGGCAAGCAGGCCCAGGGCAAGCAGTCCCGGGGGAAGCAGGCCCAGGGCAAGCAGGCCCAGGAAGATCAGGCCCAGGAAAATCAGGCCCAGGGCCAGCCGAACGGTCCCGAAGACGAGGCTGGCGACGAAGACGGCGAAGACGGCGCCACCCGGCGCCGCAGGCGGCGCCGGCGCCGTGGCTCGGCGTCGGACGGGGAGCCCGCCGCCGACGATCCGCCCAACACGGTCGTGCACGTGCGGGTGCCGCGCGCGCAGACCTCCGACGAACCCGTATCCGTGAGCGACGTCCGGTCGGTGCGCGGCTCGACCCGCCTGGAGGCCAAGCGGCAGCGGCGGCGCGAGGGCCGCGAGTCCGGGCGCCGGCGCCCGCCCGTCATCACCGAGGCCGAGTTCCTGGCCCGGCGTGAGTCGGTGGACCGGGTCATGGTCGTCCGGCAGCAGAATGACCGGACCCAGATCGCCGTGCTCGAGGACGGCGTGCTCGTCGAGCACTACGTGGACAAGGCCAGCCATCAGTCCATGGTCGGCAACGTGTACCTGGGGAAGGTGCAGAACGTCCTGCCGTCCATGGAGGCAGCCTTCGTGGACGTGGGCAAGGGCCGGAACGCGGTGCTGTACGCGGGCGAGGTGAACTTCGACGCCAGCGGGCTGGAGGGCGACTCCAAGCGGATCGAGTCCGCGCTCAAGTCCGGCCAGTCCGTCCTGGTCCAGGTGACCAAGGACCCGGTCGGGCACAAGGGCGCCCGGCTGACCAGCCAGGTGAGCCTGCCCGGGCGGTACCTGGTCTATGTCCCCGGTGGCTCCATGATGGGCATCAGCCGCAAGCTTCCCGACAAGGAGCGCACCAGGCTGAAGCAGATCCTCAAGCAGGTCATGCCCGACGGAGCCGGCGTGATCGTGCGGACTGCCGCGGAAGGCGCGACCGACGAAGAGCTGTCCCGGGACGTCGCCCGGCTGGCCGCCCAGTGGGAAGCCATCGAGCAGAAGTCCAAGACCGCCAACGCGCCCGAGCAGCTGTACAGCGAGCCGGACCTGACCATCCGCGTGGTCCGGGACATCTTCAACGAGGACTTCGCCTCGCTGGTGGTGGCCGGGGACGAAGGCTGGGATCTGGTCTACGAGTACGTCCGGTACGTGGCCCCGCACCTGGCGGAGCGGCTCACCCACTGGACCGACGACGAGGATGTGTACGCCAGGTACCGGATCGATGAGCAGCTGGCCAAGGCGCTGGAGCGCAAGGTGTGGCTGCCCAGCGGCGGTTCCCTCGTCATCGACAACACCGAGGCCATGACGGTCGTTGACGTCAACACCGGGAAGTTCACCGGGCAGGGCGGCAACCTCGAAGAGACCGTCACCCGGAACAACCTCGAGGCGGCCGAGGAGATCGTCCGGCAGCTCCGGCTGCGGGATGTCGGCGGCATCATCGTGATCGACTTCATCGACATGGTCCTGGAGAGCAACCGCGAGCTTGTGCTGCGCCGGATGCTGGAATGCCTGGCCCGGGACCGCACCAAGCACCAGGTGGCGGAGGTCACCTCGCTTGGCCTGGTCCAGATGACCCGTAAGCGGGTCGGCGCCGGGCTGCTGGAGGCGTTCTCCGAGCCCTGCGACTGCTGCAACGGCCGCGGCCGGATCATCTCCCTCGACCTGACCGAGCCGGCCGGCACGAGCCAGCGGGGGCGCTCCGGTAATGATGACGGGCGCCAGGGTGGCGGAGGCCGCCAGGACCGCAGCGGCCGCGCGGACCGGAACGGGCAGCAGGACCGGAACGGCCGGGGCGACCGGAACGGGCGGGGCGACCGGAACAGCCGCCAGGACCGAAACGGCCACCAGGACCGGGCCGCGGACGAAGCCGCAGCTCCGGAGGCCAGCGGGCCGGACGCCAGTGCGCCGGACGCCAGCGGGCCAGATGCCAGCGGGCGGGACGCCAGTGTGCCGGACGCCAGCGGGCGGGACGCCAGTGCGCCGGACGCCAGCGGGCCGGCGGCCGCGGCGGCGCTCGTCGGTGGGCCGGGGGAGCGCCAGGGCGGACGCCGCCGGCGGCGCTCCGCGACCCGCCCCGCGGGGGCGCCTGACCCGGAGATTTTCCCCGCCGCCGAGGCTGTGATCACAACGGCTACTGTGGCCGCCGGGTCCGGGACCGGTACCGAGGCTGCGCCTGGCCCGGAAGCCGTGACCGGCACTGAGCCCGTGACCGGCGCTGGAGCCTGTGACCGGCGCTGAGGCCGTGACTGGCGCGAGGCCGTGACCGGCGCTGACCGTGACGCGCTGAGGCCGTGACCGGCGCGGAGGCCGTGACCGGCGCTGAGGCCGTGACCGGCACTGAGGCCGTGACCGGCCAGGAGCCTGAGACGCGCGCCCAGCCTGTGACCAGCCCGGAGGGAGTGGCTGGCCCGGACAGCGCGGCTGCCGCTCACGCCGGGTCCAGCGCCCAGGCCAGCCCGGCCGGGGGGAACCTGAGCGCCGGGGAGGCGGCGTCGGCCGTATCCTCGTGGCCCGCCGGCGATCCCGGGGCCGCTGCCCAGGTCGCCGCGGAGGTCTCGCCGGCGCCTGCCGAAGCCCCGCCCACCACCGGCGCGGAGCCCAGCTTCCCCGAGCCCGGCGCCCCTGAGCCCGACGCGGAGGCCAGCCACCCTGAGGCCGGCGACCCTGAGGCCGGCCACCGCTGGACGAGGCCGGCCACACTCAGGAGGGGGACGAGCGTTCCCCGCAGGAGGCCGAGGCCGCCGCGGACGAGGAGCACCCGCCTTTCTGATAACCTGAGTGGTCGGCGCACATAGCGGATCGGGGCTTCACGGTCCCACGCCGGTGTGCGAGGCAGGCCCCCGTCCGGTGCCCGTCCAGAGCAGGCGCTAGTCACGTCCCGTGCTAGCCACTGCCGCGGGCGACGCGGTGGGTCGCGCCAGGCAGAACCCCGGACCAGGCCAGGCGGCCTGGCCCGCCCTGAACGAGACAGCGGCCCAGGCCGCATGAGGCCGCGGCCTAGCCGCGAAGGCAGAGAGCGAGTTCTCGGTGTACGCGATCGTGCGCTGCGGTGGCAGGCAGGAGAAGGCGGCGGTGGACGACGTACTCACCGTCAACACGGTGGCTGGTGATGTGGGTTCCACCGTGACGTTGTCGGCGTTGCTCGTCGTCGATGACGGCAACGTCATCAGCGACGCGGCCGAACTGGACCACTACAAGGTCACGGCGGAGATCCTGGGCCCGGTGGCAGGCCCCAAGATCAACATGATCCAGTACAAGAACAAGACCGGGTACCGGCGGCGCCTGGGACACCGGCAGCACTACACCCAGCTGAAGATCACCGGCATCAGCTCCCCCAAGAGCAGTGCCGGCAAGAAGAGGAGCTGAGCTGACGTGGCACACAAGAAGGGCGCGTCGTCCAGCCGGAACGGACGTGACTCCGCGGCGCAGCGCCTCGGCGTGAAGCGTTTCGGCGGACAGCAGGTCAACGCGGGCGAGATCATCGTGCGCCAGCGTGGCACGCACTTCCACCCTGGCCCCGGTGTGGGTCGCGGCGGTGACGACACGCTGTTCGCGCTGATCGCGGGCAAGGTGACGTTCGGCAGCGTGCGGCGGCGCCGGGCGATCAGCGTGATCGCGGCGGAGCCGGGTGACTCCCCGGCGGCGGAATAGGGTCCGCCAGAAGCGATCTCATCGAGCGTAGGCATCAGGGGCGGACCGGTGGCGGTCCGCCCCTGATGCGTATGAACGGCACAAGTCCGGCGGCCCGTGCGGCGGCCAGGAGGGTAAGACCCCGGAAGGAGGGGCAGTGGCAGAGTTCGCGGACCGGGCAGTCCTGCACATCAAGGCCGGTAACGGCGGGCACGGCTGCGCCTCGGTCCACCGCGAAAAGTTTAAGCCGCTAGGTGGTCCGGACGGAGGCAACGGAGGGCGCGGTGGCGCGGTAATCCTCGAGGTGCACCCCAGCGTGGCCACGTTGCTCGACTTCCACCGCCGTCCGGTGCGCAAGGCCGGCAACGGCACGCAGGGATCCGGCTCGAACCGCAACGGTGCCAACGGTGAGGACCTGGTCATCCGGGTCCCGAACGGGACCGTGGTCACAACCGACGACGGTGAGGTCCTGGCCGACCTGATGGGAACGGGGACCAGGTTCGTGGCCGCCGAGGGCGGCCGCGGCGGGCTCGGCAACGCCGCCCTGTCCTCAATGAAACGCAAGGCACCCGGGTTCGCGCTGCGCGGCGAACCAGGCGCGGAGTACTCCCTGGTCCTCGAGCTCAAGACGGTAGCCGACGCGGGGCTGGTGGGCTTCCCCAACGCAGGCAAGTCCTCGCTGATCGGGGCCCTGTCCGCGGCCAAGCCGAAGGTCGGCGACTATCCGTTCACCACGCTGACCCCGCACCTCGGCGTGGTGGAGGCAGGCGACGTCCAGTTCGTGGCGGCGGATGTGCCCGGCCTGATCCCCGGGGCCAGCGAGGGTAAGGGCCTGGGCCTGGACTTCCTGCGGCACGTCGAGCGCTGCTCGGTGCTGGTGCACGTGCTGGACTGCACGGCCCCGGAGACCAGCGGGGACCCTGCCCGCAATCCGGTCGCCGACTTCGACGTGATCGAGGCCGAACTCACCGCCTATGGTGGCGTGACCGGTGCGGACCTGCGGGACCGGCCCCGGATCGTGGTGCTGAACAAGATCGACGTGCCGGCCGCGCGGGCGGTGGCGGAGCAGGCCGCGCCGGTGCTGGCCGCCCGGGGCCTGACCGTGTGCCAGGTGTCCGCGGCCACCCGGGAAGGGGTCCGGGAGCTGGCGTTCGCGCTGGCGGCGGTGGTGGCCGAGGTCCGCGCGGCGGCCCCCGTCGAGGAACCGACCCGCCGGGTGATCCGGCCGCAGCCGGCCGCGGGGCCGGAGTTCGTGATCGAGCCGGCCGGGGAGAACACGTTCCTGGTCCGGGGCGACAAACCGTGGCGCTGGGTTCAGCAGACCGACTTCGCGAACGAGGAGGCCGTGGGCTATCTCGCCGACCGCCTGGCCAAGCTCGGCGTGGAAGAAGCCCTGGCCGAGGCGGGCGCGGAAGACGGCGCCGAGGTCATGATCGGCAACGGCGAGGAAGCCGTGGTGTTCGACTGGGACCCGGACATCCCCGCGGGCCAGGGCGGCCGGGGCCCCCGCGGCACCGACCGCCGCCTCGCCCCGTGAGGCCGTCCGTGCCGTCAGCTCGCCCCGTGAGGTCGTCTGCGCCGCCGGCCCGCCCGGTGGTCCTGCCCGCGCGGCCAGCTCGTCCGGTGGTCCTGCCCGTCCCCGATGATCATGGGGTTGCTGGGGGCATAGCCCCAGCAACCCCATGATCACGACGGTCAATGTGTGGCTGAAGTGAATGACGGGGCAAGGGTGAATGACGGGGCTGGGCGGGGGAAGGGACCTATGGGACAAGCCCCGCAGACGCAGTGGCCGGGGATCGCGGACGCCAGCCCGGTGGTGGTCAAGGTCGGGTCCTCCTCGCTGACGACCCCCCGGGGCGGGATCGACGAGGACCGGATCGCGGCCCTGGCCGACGCGCTCGCGGCCCGGGCGCACGGCGGCTCGCAGGTCGTGCTGGTGTCCTCGGGGGCCATCGCGGCGGGCCTGGCCCCGCTGGGGCTGCCGCGCCGGCCTCGTGACCTGGCCACCCAGCAGGCCGCGGCCAGCGTGGGGCAGGGCCTGCTGGTCGCCCGGTACTCCGCGGCGTTCGCCCGGCACGCGGTCCGCACCGGCCAGGTGCTGTTGAGCGCCGATGACCTGATGCGCCGGGCGCATTACCGCAACGCCCAGCGCACGCTGAGCCGGCTGCTCGAACTCGGAATCCTGCCGATCGTCAACGAGAACGACACGGTGGCCACGGACGAGATCAGGTTCGGGGACAACGACCGGCTGGCCGCGCTCGTCGCCCACGTGGTCCGGGCCGGGGCCCTCATCCTGCTGTCCGACGTGGACGCCCTGTACGACACCGACCCGCGGCAGCCCGGCGCCCGGCGGATCACCGAGGTGCGCAGCCGCGCCGACCTCGACGGAGTCGCCCTGGGCCGGGCCGGCGCGGGCGGGGCGGGGCCGGCCGCACGCCCGGCGGCCGGCCTGGCCGCACGCCGATGGTCGGGACCGGCGGGATGGTGACCAAAGTGGATGCGGCCATGATCGCGACCGAGGCGGGGATCCCGACCGTGGTGGCCAGCGCCGCCGCCGCCCGCGAGGTGCTGGCGGGCGAGCCGCTGGGCACGTACTTCGCGCCTGGCCAGCGCCGGCCGCCCCGGGCCCGGCAGCTGTGGCTGGCTCATGCGGCCGCCAGCCACGGCCGTCTGCTGCTGGACGAAGGGGCGGCCAGGGCGATCGAGGGCGGCCGCGCATCGTTGCTGCCCGCCGGGATCACCGGCGTCGAAGGCGGGTTCGACGCGGGCGACCCTGTTGACCTGTGCGGCCCGGATGGCCGGGTGATCGCCCGCGGGCTGGTCAACTACGACGCGTCCGAGATCCCCGCCATGATGGGCCGCTCCACGCACGACCTGGCCGCCCAGCGGGGCCCCGAGTACGAGCGCGAGATCGTGCACCGGGACGATCTCGTCCTGCTCAGGGCCCCCCGCTAAGACACCCTGCTCAGGCGGCGGCGCTTACTCGCTGCCGCTGTTGCCGCCGCCGCCGCTGTTGCCGCTGCCGCCGCTGTTGCCGCCGCCGCCGCGGCGGCCGAAGAGTCCCTCGAAGATCCGTTCCCCGGCTCCCACCGTGCTCTCGGCCACCCCCTTGACCAGGCCGATGAACGGGTCCTCGGACCGGCTCCAGGAGTCCTGGTAGGACCGGGCCGCGGACCTGAACTCGTCCTGCACCGAGGCGTTGCCGTCGTCCTCGCGGCGCGGGTAGTTGCCAGCCAGGATCGCCTCGTACTCGCCCTCGGCCACCCAGTGGTCCAGCTCCGCGAACCGCACCACCGCGAACGGGTGGGTGGTGCCGAGCATCTGGAGCATCTTGAGGAAGCCTTCCCGCACGTCCGGGACGGCGTCGTACTCGCGGGCCTGCCGGAGGAACTCGTCCGGGCTGAGCTCGGAGATCCGCGAGCCGCCGGCGATCTTCATCAGCGCCCGGCGCCCCGCCCCCGGATCCTGGCTGGCCAGCACGCCCGCCCGGTCGCAGGACAGCTCGGACTTGCGGTACCACTCCTCCAGCCCGGTGATGATCACCTTCAGGCCGATGTAGCCGATGGCGAACCAGGCCAGCCGGGCAGCCAGTGAGGTCAGGATGTACAGCATGGTCCGGTACACCGCGTGCCCGGACAGCACGTGGCCGAGCTCGTGCCCGATCACGAACCGGTGCTCCTCGGCGTCCAGCAAGTCGACCAGGCCGGTCGTGATGACGATGAACGGCTTGTCGGAGCCCAGGGCCATCGCGTTCGGCTGCGGGTCCTGGGTGATGAACAGCTCGGGCACCTCGGGCAGGTCCAGGATGGCGGCACCGTCCAGCAGCAGCTGGTACAGGTGCGGGTACTGCTCGTTCGAGGCCCGCACCGAGCTGGCCAGGAACATCAGGCGCAGGTTCCGGTCGCTGAACAGCGAGGCCAGACGCTTGAGCAGCGCGTCGAAGCCGGTGAGTTTACGCAGGGCTACCAGCGCCGAGCGGTCAGCGGGGTGCTCGTAGGCACGGGAGCTGATCCCGGGAAGGCGGACGCGGGCACGATCCGGCACAGTGGTCATGGCAGCCATGCTAGGCCGTGTTCGGGACCTAGCCGGCCGGCCTAGCTCCACCAATAGGCCGCGGGCCGGGCCGCCCGCACGGCGATTAGCCGGTTTCCTCCTGCACCCGGCCCTGGACCTGGGTCTGACCAGGGGAAACGGCTGCGGCCGGGCGGCGGTTCAGCGGCCAGAAAGCGACGGCCAGCAGCACCAGCAGCAGACCGGAATTCGGATCGGTGCCCTGCCCGGTCAACAGCCCGCCGAAGTTCTCGCCGAGCACCCAGATCGCCACGCCGGCGACCGCGCCGAGCAGCAGCGCGGCCCGCGCGATGGCGGGCCAGAACACCCCAAAACCCGCCGCAACGAAGACCACCGCGAGGCCGATGCTGATCGCCAGGCCATGCGGGCCCAGGGCGCTGGCGGCGCCGCGGTCCATGGCCGCGACCCATCCCGGTTCCCCGGACGCCAGGCCCGTGAGCGTGTCCCGCAGCGCGCCGGGCGCCCGGCAGGCAGGCTGCAGGATGAAGTAGGCGAAACTGCCCCAGAGCACCAGCCACGCGATCCGCGCCCCGGTCAGCCCCAGCGGGCTGCCCGCCGCCACGGGCTCGCCGGGACGCCGGCCAGCCTCCGGGCCGGGGCGGCCCGGGAGGGGCCAGGCCAGGACGGCCAGCAGCGCGTAAAGGATGACCGCCCCAGGCGCACCGGTGAGCGGGCTGGCGGAGCCGCTGAGCACGCCGCCCAGGCCTTCGCCGACCCACCACACGGCCAGCGCCCAGGCGATGCTCGCCGCCAGCGCCGCCCGCACCGAGGGCCGCCACAGCAGCCCCAGGCCGAGCAGCAGCTGGGTGACGGCGAACGCGGTGTTCCAGGCGGCTGGGGCGTGCAGGATGAGCCGGGTGAACGCCAGGGCCGGGGCGCTGACCCCGGACGGGCTGCCCATGTAGGCGGGCATGAGGACCTGGTCCGCGAAGCCCCGGCCGAACATGAACGGCTGGAGCTGGAGCGCGCCGTCGGCCAGCCAGAAGACACCGAGGGTGATCTGGATGCCCCGCCTCAGTCCCGTGGAGTGCAGGTCGGCGGCCCAGGCCCGGAGGCCGGGCCCCGCGCCGTCCCGGCGGACCAGGGTCTGCTGGGCGGAGGCAGGCAGGAACATGGTGGCGAAGGCCAGCACCGATCCGGCGGCGGTGACCCACAGGCCGGGGCCGCTCCGCGCGGCCACCATCGAGTCCGTGCTCAGCGACCGCATGCTGGCTGCGAGCTGGAGGAGCAGGAATCCGGAGAACCCGGTGGCCAGGAAGCCGGCCAGGCCGATCACCCACCGGGACACACCGGCCGCCGCGCACGGCGTGGGCCAGCCCGGCCAGGGCGATGACCACCCCGGCGGCGGCGAGGACCCGCCCGTTGCTGCCGCGCACGCCGGGGATGGCGATGAGCCCGGCGAAGGTGGTGACCCAGGGCAGGAACGCCCCGGTGATCATGAGGACCCCGGCGGCCAGGCCGCCGAGTGCGACGGCCCCGCGCCAGCTGCGCAGTTCCCCCCGGCTGCGCAGTCCCCCCCGGCTGGGCGGTATCCCCCGGCTGCGCAGTGCGCGGTCCCGGGTGGCCGTGGCCTGGTCCTGCGGCCGGACGGCGTCCATAGGCTGGTTGGCCATGCGTGGCACCTCTCGTGCAGATGGGTGGAGGGGTCGAGCGACGGGGAGTCGATGGCGCTGGCCGCGCCCAGGGTCAGGCGCGGCCAGCGCCGCCTAGCGGTGTTACCTGAGCACGGCGAAGTACAGGAACAGGTTGCTGGGGATGTTCCCGGTCACTTTGACCGAGTCGCGTCCGCTGCAGGTACTGCAGCTCGCGCGAGCTCTTGTGACCGGATGAGCTGGTTCCAGGCCCACAGGCTCTTGACCCCGACGATGTCCACGTTCCACCACTCCGGCTGGTGGCCGTTCGCGGTGGCCACGATGTGGCTGTGCGCCGGGAGCAGCACGTTCCCCGCGCCGCTGCCGAGCACCGCTGACAGGTCGATGTAACGGGGATGGTCGATGCAGCTGCCTGCCTGGCACTGCAGGGTCCGCTTCGGCGGGGTGAAGCCGAGCGGCACGATCACGTACAGCGGGTCGAAGCGTGCTGGCCGGGGTCTGGGTGTAGTTGGTCCCGCCCTCGCACTTGGAGTACGCCTTGCTGGCCGGCGGCGCCTTACAGCTGAAGTTCTTGCTGTAGTAGAAGTGGACCGTCCGACCGTTGTAGAAGCCCTTGGTGAAGCCCCGGTGGTTCGCCGAGGAGCCTGCCGAGGTCATTCCCGACATGCCCGGCGAAGACGACGAGGTCGAGGCGAAGGCCGTCCCGGACGCCAGGGTCAGGCCCGCGGTCAGCAGGCCGGCCAGGCCGATTCCTGCTTTCCGGGTGCCCAGCATTCTGAGCCGTTTCGTACCGATCATGAAGCTTCCTCCAGGGAAGACTGGACACACCCCCGTGGTGGGTCCGTTGCTGGGTCTTCGGGGCCCTTCCGGTGCCTGCGGATTGGTCCCGGCAGGTCAAATGGTAGTCAAATAATTACTCTACGTAGTGATCATGGGCGGGAAGTGCGGCTTATGGGAAGCTGGTGACGCCGCCACGGCCCCGGAGGCCCGGGGCAGAACCGTTCAGGAGAAGGACAATGATGTTCGAGCCTGACGCCGAGTCCATGCCCGCCGAGCAGCGCGCCGGGCTCCAGGAGCAACGGCTCCGGGCCCTGGTGGACCGCCTGCTCACCCTCGACGGGGTTCAGGCGGAGCGGCTCCGGTCCGCCGGCGTGTCCGCTGGCCGCGACCTCAGCCTGGATGACCTGCCCCGGCTCCCGATGACCGAGAAGAAGGACCTGTGGGACGCGTACCCGCTGGGGATGCTCGGGGTGGACCGCAGCGAGGTGGTCGCGTTCCACGGCTCAAGTGGCACCGGCGGGCGTCCCACGCTGGTCGGCTATACCCGGGCTGACCTGCGGTTGTGGGCCCGGATGTGCGCCCGGGCGCTGGCCGCCGCCGGGCGCGGGCCGCGGGCAGCGTGGTCCACAACGCCTACGGGTACGGGCTGTTCACCGGCGGCCTGGGCATCCACCAGGGGGCGATCGAGCTGGGCGCCGGGGTGGTGCCCGCGTCCGGCGGGATGACACCGCGCCAGGTCACGCTCATCCGGGACCTGCAGCCCGACATCCTGACCTGCACCCCCTCGTACGCGATCCGGCTGGGTGAGGCGCTGGCAGAGGCGGGGCTGCGGCCGGGGCGCGGGCTGGCCCTGCGGGCCGGGCTGTTCGGGGCCGAGCCCTGGTCCGCGCAGCTGCGGGCCCGGATCGAGGAACTGCTGGGGCTGCGGGCCCTGGACATCTACGGGCTGTCTGAGGTGATCGGGCCCGGGGTGGCCGCCGAGTGCGCCGAGGCCGCCGACGGGCTGCACGTCAACGAGGATCACTTCCTGGTCGAGGCGGTGGACCCGGTGACGGCGGAGCCGGTGCCCGACGGGACCGCGGGGGAGCTGGTGTTCTCCAGCCTGACCCGGCAGGCGGTGCCGCTGCTGCGCTACCGGACGGGGGACATCGCCGCGCTGCGCCGGGGCACATGCGCCTGCGGCCGCACCCTGGTCAAGATGAGCCAGGTCACCGGGCGCAGGGACGACATGCTGGTCATCCGCGGGGTGAACCTCTACCCCAGCGAGGTGGAGCGGGTGCTGCTCGAGGACACCTCACTCAGCCCTGACTACCTGCTGGTGGTGGACGAGCGGGCGGCCCAGCCCATCTCGTGGCGCTGTGCGAGTCCCGGCCGGAAAGCGCGGGGCCAGGCGGCGACCGAGCTGGAGGGCAAGTTGCGTGAACGTGCTGGGCGTGCGGGTCTCGGTCAGGCTGCTGCCCGAGGGGACGGTGCCGCGCCCCGAGCTCGGCAAGGCGGTGCGGGTCGTCCGGTGGGCCGGGGGAGAGCCGCCGGTCCCGGGGCTGTGGTGACGGGGCTGCGGTGCGGGGGGACCGGGGCGGCGGGCCGGGGCGGGGCAGGCCGGGGTGCGGCGGGGCGCCGGGACGGGGCAGGGCGCGCCGGGGCGGGGCGCCGGGGGCGCCGGTTAGAGTCACGACATGAGTGATGGTGAGGCGGACGTGCCCGATTTGCGTAGTTCTGCGCGAGCCGGCGGGTCTGCGCGGGCCCGTGGCTCTGCGCGGGCCCGTGGCTCTGCGCGGGCTGGCGGGTCTGAGCGGGCTGGCGGGTCTGCGCGGCCGGGTGAACCGGGCCGCGGCCGGCCCCGGCGGCTGGGGGTGATGGGCGGCACCTTCGACCCGGTCCACCACGGCCACCTGGTCGCCGCGAGCGAGGTCGCGCACGTGTTCGAGCTCGACGAGGTCGTGTTCGTGCCTACCGGGCAGCCCTGGCAGAAGGATCACCGGAAGGTCTCGTCGTCCGAGGACCGTTACCTGATGACGGTGATCGCGACCGCATCGAATCCGCGGTTCTCGGTCAGCCGGGTGGACATCGACCGCCCCGGGGCCACCTACACCATCGACACCCTGCGCGAACTGCGGGCGATCCGTGGCGAGGACGCCGAGTTCTTCTTCATCACCGGCGCGGACGCGCTGTCCAGGATGATGTCCTGGCAGGACGCGGGGGACCTGTTCAAGCTGGCCCACTTCGTCGGCTGTACCCGTCCCGGGCACTCCCTGTCCAGTGCGGGGCTGCCGAGCGACCAGGTCAGCCTCATCGAGATCCCCGCCCTGTCCATCTCGTCCACCGAGTGCCGGCAGCGGGTCGCTCGCCGGCGAGCCGGTCTGGTACCTCGTCCCGGACGGCGTGGTGCAGTACATCGCCAAGCGCGGCCTGTACTGCAACGGGGACGGGACCGCCTGCGGGCCCCAGGGAGGCGTCACTCCGGGCGGGTGATGCCCACGCTCCCGCAGCGGGGTCTCCTGGAAGCTCCGGTCCGGCGCCGGTCCGGACAGGTCCGGGGCCGGCCAGGCGGGCCGGGGGATGGCCAGGCGGGCTGGGGGACGGCCAGGCGGGCCGGGGGACGGCCAGGCGGCCGGGCCGGGGACAGCGATGGGGGCCGGGGACGGCAAGGCGGTCAGGCGGCCGGGCCACGCCGGGGGAGGAGCAGCCATGGGGCTGACCGAATACAAGCCGGGCGCCGCATTCCCGGGGGTGATCGGCCGGACCACTGACCAGTCGTCGCCGGCCTGGCCGCAGCCGGTGCGGGCCGTGCCCGGTGCGCCGAACGTGATGATCATCGTGCTGGACGACACGGGGTTCGGCCAGCTCGGCTGCTACGGCAGCCCGATCGCCACGCCGAACTTCGACGCGCTCGCCGCGGGCGGCCTGCTGTACACGAACATGCACACCACGGCGCTGTGCTCGCCGTCCCGCTCGTGCATCATGACCGGCCGCAACCACCACGCCAACGCGACGGCGGGGGTCAACGAGATGGCGACCGGCTATCCCGGCTACAACGGGCGGATCCCGTTCGAGAACGGGTTCCTGTCCGAGATGCTGCTCGCCCACGGCTACAGCACCTACCTGATCGGCAAGTACCACCTGCTGCCCTCGGAGTTCGAATCCGCGGTCGGCCCGTTCGACCGCTGGCCGCTCGGCCGCGGGTTCGAGCGGTTCTACGGGTTCCTCGGCGGCGACACCAGCCAGTGGTATCCGGACCTGGTCTACGACAACCACCAGGTCGAGCCGCCCGCGACCCCGGAGCAGGGCTACCACCTCAACGCCGACCTGGCCGACCGGGCCATCCAGTTCCTCGCCGACGCCACCCAGGTCGCCCCGGACAAGCCGTTTTATCTGCACTACTGCCCGGGGGCCACGCACGCCCCGCACCACGTGCCCCGGGAGTGGGCCGACCGGTACGCAGGCCAGTTCGACGACGGCTGGGAGGCCTACCGGCAGCGGGTCTTCGCCCGGCAGAAGGAAGCTCGGCATCATGCCCGCGGACGCGGAGCTGTCCCGGCACGACCCGGACGTCCCCGCCTGGGAGTCGCTGCCAGCCGATGCCCGCAGGCTGGCCGCCCGGATGATGGAGGTCTTCGCCGGCTTCCTGTCGCACACCGATCATCACCTGGGCCGGGTGATCGACTTCCTCAAGGAGACCGGCCAGTTCGACAACACGCTGATCATGCTGGTCTCCGACAACGGTGCCAGCGCCGAGGGCGGCGTCCAGGGCACCACCAACGAGCTGCAGTTCTTCAACAACGCCCCGGAGACGCTGGAGGAGAGCCTGCGCTCGATCGGCGAGCTCGGCGGCCCGGACACGTTCAACCATTACCCCTGGGGCTGGACCTGGGCGGGGAACACGCCCTTCCGCCGCTGGAAGCGGGAGACCTACCGGGGCGGCACCGCGGACCCGTTCGTGGTGCACTGGCCGGCCGGGATCCCGGTCCGCGGTGCGGTGCGTACCCAGTACGCGCACATCATCGACATCGTGCCGACCGTTCTGGACGTGCTCGGGGCCGACGCCGCCCGAGACGATCCGGGGCGTGACCCAGTCACCGATGCACGGGGTGAGCTTCGCGCACACGTTCGCCGACGCGGCCGCGCCGGGGCGGCACGGGGCGCAGTACTTCGAGATGCTCGGGCACCGGGCCATCGACCACCACGGCTGGCGGGCGGTGTGCCCGTGGCCAGGCCCGTCCTTCGCCGAGGCGGGCCAGGGGTTCGGCGTGCCGATCACCGCGGACGACCTCACCGACGCTGGACGCGCACCACTGGGAGCTGTACCACCTCGCCGAGGACCCCACCGAGAACCACAACCTGGCGGACCAGCACCGCGACCGGCTCATCGAGATGATCGCCCAGTGGTACGTCGAGGCGGGCAAGTACAACGTGCTGCCGATCGACGGCAGCGGGGCAGCGCGGCTGATGGTGGAGCGGCCCCAGATGGCCGCGCCGCGCGACCGCTACGTGTACCGTCCGGGGACCCAGACCGTGCCCGCCTGGGTGTCGCCGCGGCTGCTGAACCGGCCGCACAGCGTCACCGCGGACGTGGAGATCCCGGCGGCTTCGGCCCATGGTGCTGGCAGGGCTGATGGGGCTGACATTTCTGGCGGGTCTGGTGAGGCTGGACGGCCTGATGGGGCTGGCGAGGTGGCCCGGGCGGAGGGGGTGCTCCTCTGCCAGGGAACCAGTGCCGGCGGCTGGACCATGTACCTGCTCGGCGGGGTGCTGCACTACGCGCACAACTACCTGCGGCGCCAGGTGTACAGGGTGTCCGCCGTGGACCTGGTACCGCCCGGGCGCCACGAGCTGCGGTTCGAGTTCGAGCCCACCGGGCCGCCGGACTTCCTGGCGGGCAAGGGCGCGCCGGGCCGGGCCCAGCTGTACGTGGACGGCCGCCTGGCCGGCCAGGCCGAGTTCCCGGTCACAACGCCAATCGGGCTGAACCCAGGCGGGCTGACCTGCGGGGCCAATCCCGGGTCAGCGGTGGTCGCTGACTACCGGTCTCCGTTCCGGTTCACGCGGGGACGCTGCACACGGTGACCGTGGACGTGTCAGGCGACCTGATCGGCGACAGCGAGGGCGAGGTGCGGATGGCCATGATGCGCCAGTGAAGGGTAGATCAGGGGTGGCGTTTCGGGCGGTGCCGGCAGCCGGTTCGGGTGGCCGGCCGTTCACGGGCCGCGGGCCTGGCGTGCGGACTTTGTCGGCCGGCCGGGTTAGGCTGAAATGCCGCACTGCCCCGCGAGACTGGGGCGTGAGGCTAGGGGGAGGTCCCCGGCTGAGGAGGACGAATACCACACGTGACTGCCACCACCAGGGCCGTTGAGCTTGCGGAGATAGCCGCTGCGGCCGCGGCCGACAAGCTCGCCAGTGACATCATCGCCTACGACGTGAGTGAGCAGCTCGTCATCACCGACGTGTTCCTGCTCTGTTCCGCGGCCAACGACCGCCAGGTGCGGGCGATCGTCGAGGCGATCGAGGAGAACCTGCGCAAGGCCGGGGCCCGCCCGGTGCGCCGGGAAGGTGAGCGGGAAGGCCGCTGGGTGCTGCTGGACTATCTGGACATTGTGGTCCACGTGCAGCACGCCGAGGAGCGCACGTTCTACGCTCTGGAACGGCTATGGAAGGACTGCCCGCAGATCCAGCTGCCCGAGACGGTATCCGTCGGCGGGACGCGGCCCGGCGGCCCATCCGCCGGGGACGCGCGCTGACCGACGGGCTCAGCGGATCCACGGCCTGCCCGCCCGGGCAAGGCGCCGGCCGGGTATCGGGCCGGTCGGGCAAGCTGGCCGGGCAGCTGCTGGATGGCCGGGCCGGCAACGAGAGGGAGCGCGGCCGGCGGCTGGCGGTGGCGACAGGCGGGGGATACCGGGGCAGCGGGCCCGGTGTTGAGCCTGCCCGGCGGGGAAGCCTGCCCGGGCTCGGCGGACAGGCGCGCAGGAGAGGGCAGAATGAGTTCTAAGTCAGGACCGGGCCCGGATTCCCGGGTCCGGCTGGTGTTGTGGAGGCACGGGCAGACACCGTGGAACATCCAGGGCCGGTTCCAGGGCCAGACCGACATCCAGCTGGATGAGGTCGGCGTGGGGCAGGCTGAGCGGGCCGCCCGGTTGCTCGCCGCGCTGCAGCCGGACGTGATCGTCTCCTCAGATCTGAGCCGGGCCATGGCCACGGCCGCGCCGCTGGCCCGGCTCACCGGGCTGACCGTGACCACGGACAAGGACTTGCGGGAACGCCACGGCGGGGTCTGGGAAGGCATGACCGACGTGGAGATCCGGACCCGGTACCCGCAGGAACACGCACAATGGTTCCCGCCCGAGGGCGAGCACTCGTCCACCGTCGCGGACCGGGCTGGGGCGGCGATGGAACGGATCGCGGACAGCCTCCAGCCGGGTTCGCTTGCCGTCGTGGTGAGCCACGGCGCGGCGATCCGGCTCGGCGCCGCCCGGCTGCTCGGCCTCCCCGAAGACCTCTGGGGTGTGATCGGCCCCCTGGCCAACTGCGCCTGGTCGGTCGTGTCCCGCCGGCACCGGCAGTGGCGGCTGGTCGAGCACAACGCGGGAACCCTGCCGGAGCCGGTGCTCAGCGACGACCGCTGACATCGGGTTGGTGTCCATGGTGTCCGGGGGTGTCCGGGGAACCGGTATGCTTGCTCCGGTCCGCGTGCCGGTCGCGTGGACGATTCCGGGGCTATAGCTCAGTTGGTAGAGCGCTTGCATGGCATGCAAGAGGTCAGCGGTTCGAGCCCGCTTAGCTCCACTGTTTTTCGTGCGTGTGTTCGATGAAAAGTGACTATCTCTAGTCACTTGGACCCTGCCCGGTATGTCCCCTGGAGAGAAGAATCCAAGGGCTGGCCGCATGCGTTGCCTCCATGTGGGGGACCAACCCTCCTCTGACGGGCCGACGAAGCCGGCGTCGAGATCGCTGCGGGGCAAGAGCGGCCATAAGCCGGGCCGGCCGGAGAGGCAGCCGGCGCGGCCCTAGCTACCTCGGCCCGCAGCGCTTCCAGTTGATCCCGGTACCCCTGCTGTACCGCCCCAGCGCCGCGACCTCGGTGTCCTTCGCCTCCACCACCTCGCGCAGCTGTGAATTCGCAGCCCGCAGGGCGGCTACCTCGTCCCGGACAGGCGTAGCATCGGGCAAAACCCGCACCGGACCACCGCCGGAACTCCGTAGTCAACGCGACACGCGCAGCCAGCTCGCGTGAACAAGCAACAACTCAAACCGCGAGCCAGTCCTGGAACACCTATCCAGTTACGGCCAGATCAGTACAGTTGGAGCACAAGGGTCGTTGGGTGGGTAGGAGCGAACGGGTACAACTCGGATGCCGTCGTATGCGCCTGTCCTGCGGCCCGCGCCTATGCGGACGTTTTGGACAAATCTGCCTATGCGAAACATGAGTGTCTTTCAGCACTCTGGACCCGTAACTAGGGTTAGTCGCGCTTCGGCAAATAGGGACGGGAAACAAAAGCATGGAGAAGATAATGAACACTATATTCGCGGCGATCGAAATCGTATTCTGCGCAGCCTCGACGATTATCCTGTTTGTCGCCGCCGCGATCATTAGCCTTGTGGCAATGATAGCTACGATGGCGTACGCGCCGGTCACATTATTTGTGAAGAGCGCAAATATAGCCGTTATGCGATCATGGATAACCGAACCCTTCGTTTTGGCAATTAAGAATTCATCGAATCGCTGGAAAGATCTACTGGAAAACCTCTAGAAAAGCTAATCCTCGCGTAATGCGACGAAACCCACAAGCCGAAGATCATCGCACGCACGGCCAGGCGCAGACCGGCGCACCGGCCACCTGGCGCAGGCCCGAGCGGAAGCGTTTCCCCGCGAATCTGCCCAGCTGACACTCGTTTTCGGCACCCACAGGCTGGAAATGGTGGCTCGTTCTCGCCTGTAGTAGAATCGTAGTTGTGAAGGTCGATGTGGACTGGACTCATGGTGCTGGGCATATGCAGGCCAGCCACCAGGTGACGCCGGAGGAGGCGGATGAGGCTCTCGCCGATATCGACGCGGTCTGGTTTGACCCGGATCCGCACAGCAAGTCTGGGCGCAGCGTGCGGGTGATCGGTTACAGCCACAGCCGGAAGAAGATTCTGACCGTGATCCTGGTCCACCGTGAGGACGGCGGTTACTGGGGTGCCAACGGCTGGGAGTCCAGCTCCTCAGACCGGCGGCGGTATGAGAGGGGCGAGTGATGGACGCGAAGCGGGCGGTGGAGATCGCGCAGGCTGAGTCGGAGGCTGCACGTGAAGTGCCGCTTCCGGAGGGGACGCGGGGTGAGCGGCACGGCCGGTCAGTGGTGCAGTCGGTACGGCTGCCGGCTGAGGAGTTCGCTGAGATCGAGCGGATCGCGGCCCAAGCCGGGGTGCCGGTCGGGGCACTGATCCGGGGATGGGTCCTGGCCGGGCTGGCCGCCGAGCGCGGAACCTCGCTGCGGGATGCGATCGAGCACCTGGCCGAAGAAGCACAGCGACTGCGCCGGCTCGCCGCCGTGAGCGAAGTAGCCTGAGCCGTGATCGGCAGCACGAGCTGTACAGCAGGAAAGTACCGCAACTGGTGCGGACGCGGGCGGACTTGCGGGGACGCGGGAGGACGGTGACCTGCACGGATGGACGCCGGTGGACGTGCTGCCGCCAGATGGCATGCAAGAGGTCAGCGGTTCGAGCCCGCTTAGCTCCACCTGTTCAGAAGCATAATTCGAACGGTTCGAACGGGTAGTACAGCAGGAAAGTACAGCAACGGCGGCCAGTTGGGCCGCCGTACGTGTGTTCGGATCGGGCATTTCCCCCCGGGCGAGGCTGCTGGCAGGACGGTGGATTCCAGACGCTGAACCGGCGTTGGTCCGCCTGTCACCTGCGCAAACCGCCTTATCATTGGTCCCGTGACTCTTGCCACCGCGTCACCATCCGGTCGTCCTGGAGGGCCATTCCTGCCAGCGACTGTTGCCGCATTTGCAAGTAGTCCAGCCGCGCTGGCCGTCCTGGCGATCCGGTCCCACTCCCAGGAGCCGCGCCTGCGGGCCAAAGCCGCGCGTTCGCTGACGGCAGGCTCGGCGCACGGGCCTGGCGCATTGCGCCGATAGTGTCCGTCCGGCGCGGGGCCTGCTGGTGCCCTGCGCCGCTCAGGCGCAGGGTCGCGCCGTGGCGCAGCCCTGCGCGCCTGCGACGCGCCGGTGCGCCACCGGAGGAACCAGGCGCGCCGCAGCGCACGGGATGTGGCCGGGTGTCAGCCGTCAGGTGACCAGTCAGGGCTTTGACGCTGCCTATACCAGGTCGCTGGCAGCCGTCGATGGCTGGATGGTTGCGGTGTGCCGCTGCGCGGCTCGCGCCGTGCCGGAGCCTCGTCGCGAGCTCGGTGAATACGAGCGGTAAGCACTACTGCCCTGTAGATAGGTCGGGAACACACGCATATCGCCGAATCGGGCGCGGCCCTGTGCCTGTCCTTTCCGGGCAAAGGCGACCACAGAATACCCAGTTCTGGCTTGGCTCAGCCTCGCCACACCAGGCCAGCTAGCTTGTTCGCGTCCCGCCGGTCCTTGAGGAGACGACACTCGGTGCCGCCATCGGCGTCGGCGTCGCCGTCGTCGTGCTGCCGCCAGAACCGGGCCGTGATCCGAGCCGCGGTCGGCGACTTCCTGGCAATGTTATTCGCCCGGCCACCAGGAAGGGCAAGCAGCACGCGGAAACTTGTTCGCCATGGCCGTACCCATGCCGGGGTCGGCATGGGCACGGCCGGTTTTTGACCAGTTTTCTTACCCCATGCGGGCGGTGAGCGGCACCGCACCGTCGTTTCCGGCCATCTGGTCGGCCAACCCGATTCGACCGGTGACGGTGGTTCCCCGGCTAGGGGAGGAGTTGACCTGGCAGGAGCCACCGAGCGCGGCGAGCCGGTCACTCATGTTGCGCAGTCCCGACGCTGCTACGGCGGCCGGGTCGAAGCCAGGGCCGTTGTCGGTCACCTCGAACTCCGGGCCGTGCCCGGTGTCGGCCAGGCTGACCCGCACCGCTGATCCCGGCGCGTGCCGGGCGGCGTTGTGCAGTGCTTCCACGCAGCAGAAGTAGATGGCGGTCTCGATCTCCGGCGGGTAGCGGCCCACGCCGTCGGTGCTCACCTCGACCGGCCCGGGTGCCTTGCCGGCCTGGGCGCGGATGGCGGCGGGCAGGCCCTGGTCGGCGAGCAGCGGCGGGTAGATGCCGCGGGCGAGTTCCCGCAGTGTCTGCAGCGCGCCGCTGGTCTCGGCCTTGAGCCGCGCGACCAGGGCCCGTTCCCGCCCCTCGTCCTGGCCGGCCAGCGACTGCGCTGCGGCCAGGGTGTCGGCGATGGCCAGCAGTTGCTGCTGGGCGCCGTCGTGGATGTCGCGCTCGATCCGTCGCCGCTGGTCGTCGGCGGCGGTGACGATCCGCAGACGTGAGGCTTGCAGCTCGGCCAGCCTGGCGCGGAGTTGATTGGTGAGGCCGATGTTGTGCAGCACCAGCCCGGCCTGGGCTGCCAGGTCCGACATGAGCTTGCCCTCGACGGGGGTGAGCGATTCCCCCGGCCGCTTCGAGACCGACAGCGCGCCGAGCGTCTCCCCCTGGTAGTCCACCAGCGCGACCCGGCTGACCCCGGCGATGGCGGGCGGCTGGCCGTCGGCGATCGCCACACGCAGCGGCAGCCCGGTATCAGCGGGCCAGCTTGCCCCCGCCACCAGCCCGGCGCCCTCTTTCAGCCACACCACCGCCCGGCTGGCGCCGGTGCCTTCCGCCAGGACCCGGGCCATCCGGGGCAGCACCTCATCGGCGGCGTAGGTCCCGCCCACCCGGCCCGCGAACTCGCTCAGCGCCTCATAGGGGGTGGCGCGCCTGCCGTACACGAGCCGGTTGGCCAGCCGCTGCGCCCGCTCCCTGACCGGCTGGAAGGCGACCGCCACCACCGCGGTCGCCACGATCGACAAGCCCAGATTCGACCGCGAGCCAGCGTGCCCTGAACCGGACCCGAGCGAGCCGATCCCCACCACCACAAGGACGTAAACGGCGGTAATGAACGCCGCCAGCGAGCCGTACACGATCGTCTTGCTGATGGCGACGTCGATGTCATACAGGCGGTACTTGAGGATTGCGACGCCGATGCTGATCGGCAGGGCAACGATCGCGAGTCCGAGCACCTGCCCCAAGGCGCCCGCGAAGAGCGAGTTGCCCACGACGCCCACGCCAAGAGTCACGGCGGCTCCGGACGCGAGCCACTTGAGCTGCTGGCGGTGCTCACCTGTCGCTCGCCGCCAGCTGAGCACCTGGTGGGCCAGGAACGACAGCCAGATCACCGCGATGGGCAGGACGACGCCAACAGCGAGCCAGGCGGGCAGATGCTGCGTGCCCATGACGTCGCCGATGGAGTCAAGCCGGATGCGGGAACCGGCAAGTGCAGCGATCGTCACCGCGAAGAAGAACGCCGTGTAACACGTAACGAGCGCAGCGTAGGCCCTGAGCACCCACCGCCACCGCGGCGACGGCAGCTGGCCATCCGGGAACAGCAGGATGACCAGGGCGAACAATGCCGCCCCCGGTATCCACAACGGTACGAGCAGCACGGCTACCGGAGCGAGCGGGAGCTCGTGGTGGCCGAGGGTGTAATACAGCACCCCGTAGTAACCGGCATCGAGGCTGAGTATGAGCAGCAACATGGAGCAGGCCAGGATCCAGCCCTCCGGGTTGCGCGGCCGGTGGTAGGCAATAACGACACCCACCGGCGCGCTGATCAGGACCTGTGCAGCCGCGACTCCTTCGGCGGGGATCGTCAGCTGATTGACCATGCGGGCCAGCGGAACGGAGGCGACCGCCAGTGTGAGCGCGACGGCGCCAAGAGCGATGGCCGTTCGTGGCGACGACAGGGCGGAGCGGCGGACGGTGCCGTCCGATGTCATCGGCATCTTCCCGGCGTGGGTCATCCGGCCGCCTCGAGCACCGGCACCGGGAGCCGCCCGGCGATCGTGGCGCCGGCGCCGGGCACGGACCGCACGTCGAGTGAGCCTCCGTGTGCATGCAGCCGGTCGGCCATACCCTGCAAGCCCGTCCCGTAGCCCCTGCTGTCCGAGTCGAAGCCCGCGCCGTCGTCGGTCACCTCGAACCTCAGGTCGTGGCCGGAGGCGGTCAGCTTGACCTCTGCCCGGGTGGCGCCCGCGTACTTGGCGACGTTCTGGAGCGCCTCCAGGACGCAGAAGTAGACCGCGGCCTCCATCTCTTGCTGGTACCGGCCGACGCCGTCGGCGGTCACCGTGGTCGGCACCGGCGCCTTCCTGGCCTGCGCCTCCAGCGCGGCGGCCAGGCCCTGGCTGGCCAGCAGCGGCGGGTAGATGCCGCGGGCGAGGCCGCGGAGATCTTCCGCCGCGCCGGCCGCGTCCTGGCGGAGCTCGGAGAGCAGTTCCCGCTCGCCGTCGGTGTCGGTGCCGATCATGGATTCGGTGAGACTGAGCTTGATGGCCAGGGCCACGAGCTGCTGCTGCGCGCCGTCGTGGATGTTGCGCTCGATCCGGCGCCGTTCGGAGTCCTGCGCCGCAACCAGGCGCTGCCGTGAGGCCCTGATCTCCTCCAGCCGGGCCAGCAGTTCCTCCCGCAGCCCGGCGTTCTTGAGCACCAGGCCCACCTGGCCGGCCAGATCGGCAAGCAGCCTGTCCTCGGTCGGCGTCAGCGATTCCCCCGGCCGTTTCGACACCGACAGCGCCCCTAGGACCTCGCCCTGGTAGCGCACCGGCAGGATCCGGTCGGCAGCCGCGTACGCGGGTACACCGGCGGCGGTGGCCCGGGCCGGTGGCAGCGGTGGTGCGCCGGCCGGCCAGGCGGCACTGTCGTGGAACACCTCGCCGCTCTTCAGCCAGACGTCTGCCCGGGTGGCCGCGGCGCCCTCCGCCAGGATCCTGGCCATCCGCGGCAGCAGGTCCTCCACGGCGTAGGCCCCCGCCATCCGCCCCGCGAAGTCCGCGAGGACCTCATACGGGGTGGCCCGCCGGCCATAGACCAGCCGGTTGGCCAGGCGCTGGACCCGCTCCCGCACCGGCTGGAAAGCGATCGCCACTACGGCGGTCGCGGCGATCGACAGGGCCAGGCTCGGCCGTACCCCGCGCTGCGCGAGCGAGCCGACGCCCACCACGATCGCCACGTAGACAGCCGTGATGAACACCGCCAGCGACCCGTAGACCAGGGTCTTGTTGATGACAATGTCGATGTCATACAGGTGGTAGCGGAAGATAGCGATGCCGATAGCTATGGGAACCAGCGCGATCGACCCGCTGCTGGTGGCGTTCTGGAGGTTGCTGGCGGCGTCGGGAGAGATGAACGGCGCGATCGGCACTGTGACCAGCACCGCTGCCACGATGAGCCCGCCGGCGTAGACGAGCCATTTCAGCTGCTCGCGCTCGACGGTACCGGCCCGGCGGTAACGGAATACCAGCGAAACGAGGGCGGCCAGGCCGGTCACCACGATCAGCGCCGCGCCGGCTCCGCCCAGGACGTCGAAGACGTGCCCGGCCGGCCCGGCCACGCCGACCGGGTTGCGCACCGGCGGAGGGCCGGAGGAGATGAGAGTGGGAGCAAAGGCGTTACCGAGGACCCATGCCGCGATGGCGGCAGCGGCCGCCCACGCCACCGGCCGCCAGCGGCGTGAGGGCAGCGAACCGGTCGGGAAGAGCAGCAGGACGAACACCACGAACCCGAGGCCGAGAAAAAACATCCAGCCAAACCAGGCGCCCCAGGCCCGGGTCCCGGGGGATTGCAGCAGCAGCAGCCCGCCCGCGGCGAACGCATACGACAGGCCAGTGGCGGACAGGAGCCAGCCGACCGGGTTCGCCGGTCGTTTCCACCCGAGCAGCGCGCCGACCGTGGCGAAACCCACAATGAACGCCACCGCGGCCGTGCCAGCCACCGCGTTTCCCGTACCACCGCTCAGCTTCGGAGGCAGCGGGTGAACTTGGTTGTAGATCAGGGCTGTCGCGGCCGCCGCCAGGGTCAGCACCCAGATGCTCAGCGCACACCAGAATGCGGCACGTGGCGTCATGGTACGGCCACTTGCGGACCGGGGCTCTCCCCTAGAGTCCGGCGTCATCTCTCACCTCTTGCCGATGATTATTCGCCGGTCAGCGTCCGGGCAGAAGGGTGCGAGCCGATACCCGGCCGAAGGCCACCACCAGGCCAGAGGGGAAGCCAGCATCACCGGCCCGGCCCGCACACCGCTAGGCGGGTACGAGGAGCGCGCCGGACCCGGCGAGCGGTCATCGGCCCGGACGGTAGATCACCGGCGGGCCTGGGGGGCGGCCCGCGAGGGACTGGGTGATGGCGCGGCTGACTCCAGGATCCTGGTGGCCTGAGCTGCGGAAATCTCCTTAGGGTGGCCGCCGGGGACCAGGTCGCAGAGCACGACGTGGAGCCGGCATGCGACCTGGTTGCGGTTCCGGGCCAGGTCACGGTGGCGCTTGGACCAGATCTTCAGGATCGCCGCGTGGTCATCGGCGACCACCTCACGGCTGCTCCTGGAGCGCAGCGCCGCGACCGCGACGGACAGGGCGTCGTTCGGGTCGTTCTTGTTCGTATCGCCGGCCTGCAGCAGCCGGACCCGGGCAGCCAGCTTGGGCTGCACGTCCAAGACCCGCTCGCCGGCGGCGGTGAGCTGCTGGGCGAGCAGGTGGCCCAGGCCGCTGGCGCCTTCCACCGCCCAGGTCCGCTCTGGCCACGCGGCCGCCCAGGCGATCAGCTTCTGGGCCTGAACAGCCGAAGCGCGGATCCGCAGCTCGCCCAGCGGCTCTTCCGCCGGATCGATGACCACCGCCGTATGCGAGCCCTTGTGCGGGTCCACCCCGATCATCACTGCCGTCATCAGCACGCTCCCAAGTCATCGTCACCAGGAATGGGCAACGTGGCGGGCATGCCTAATTACGGATCTGCTAGCGCTCGCACCTCTTTCGAGCCACGCCACGGCAAGACCCGGCAGGCTGGCACCCCGATCTAAAGCCTGTGGGTTCGAGAACTGTGCCACCGGCCTTGACCTGGGCTTCTACGCAGCCCGCTCGTATCCGTTGATGAGGCCGCCGAGGACGGGCTGGCGCTTGATCCGCTTCTGGGAAAGGTCGGCGATCGGGTGGTCTGGCCGGGGCGGGCGGAGCTGGCGGCTGCGATGGGGGCGTCGTCCGTTGTAATGGGCCTCGTACTGGGCCAGGATCGTCCGCAAATGCCGCTGGCCGAAGATGAGCATCCGGTCGGTCACCTCGGTCCGGGTGGTGAGCACGAACCTTCGGCCGAGCAAGACCAGCAAGCTGCAAAGCCGGACGAAGATGAGGTAGAGCAGGCGAAGAGACATGGATGATCATCCTGCCCGGCCATGCCTCGCCTGTCGTCCCAGTTCACAGGCGCAGCCGACTTTTGGAACCCGGCAGGGTCTGGTGGCCCAGCAGGCTCGCCCGCGAGCCAGCCACCGAAGCGGACATCACCGTCGAGCCGACAGACGTAAGCGGATGAGCTCGCCGTTCCCCGTTGGGCGGGCTAGTGGGCGCTGGGCCGCCCAAGCCGATCAGCCCGGCGGGCGAGGCAGGGATCTGGAGGTCACGGGGGTGCTTGCGCGAGTCGGAGCCGCTTCTGGATCCCGTCTGCGTCTAGCTGGCCTGAGGCCACGGCCATGGTCAGATCGAATGCTTCGTCGTCAGTCAGGTCCAGGACATAGCCGTTGATCCGCAAGAACACCACTGTGGCCAGCAGGGCGAGCCGCTTGTTGCCGTCAACCAGTGCGTGATTGCAAGCCAGCGAGTGCATAAGCGCGGCTGCCTTTCCCGTCAGGGCGGGATATGCTTCCTGGCCGAAGAAGCTGGCCTGCGGGCGGTGACAGGCTGAATCGAGCAGGCCAAGGTCCCGGACGGGGCCGGCGCCCAGCGCGTTCACCAGGTCCAGCAGATCCTCCAGGCTGAGGTATTCGGTGCCCGGCGCCGGATCAGTCACGCGTGGCCGAGCCTGTCCAGGACCTCGCCCCATCGGTCGAGCATTTCGGCAGTGGCCTCGCGCACGCGATCGGTGTGCGCGAGCTCGCGGGCGCTGCGCCGGATCGCGCGCAGGGCAGCCTCGTGGAGGGAGACGTGCTCTGCCTCAGCCAGCGCTTTCAGCAGTGCGCTGTCTTCGTCGTCAAGCCGCAGATTCATGGCCATGACGACATGGTACCAAAGTGGTACTACGTCGAACCCCGCCCGTGCGCAACCCCTCGGGATGCCCGGCCGGATGTTTGTCGGCGAGTCAGGCTGCCCTGCCCCGGGCTGGGAGGCGGTGAGCTTGCCGGGGAGTGGTAAGGGCCCGGCCTTTGCGGCCTCTTTGACGACATGCACGCCGGAGGGCGCACCTGTAACCTGGTGTGCAGGGCCGGCGCTGGTCAGGGCTGTATCGGGGGCACGGCTGGGGTTCCCGGCGCGGTTGGCAGCGGTACAGCAGGAAAGTACCGCAACTGGTGCGGACGCGGGCGGACTTGCGGGGACGCGGGAGGACGGTGACCTGCACGGATGGACGTGGGTGGACGTGCTGCCGTGAGATGGCATGCAAGAGGTCAGCGGTTCGAGCCCGCTTAGCTCCACCCAGGTCAAACGCATAATTCGAATCCAAAACCGGTGAGCGTGCGCCCTGTGAGGGGCATTCTGAGGGGCAAGATCCACAGGATGGTGGCCATCTGGCCAGCGGCAACGCCCACGCAGTCATCTCTCTCTGGCGAGCAGCGCCTTTGCGATGTCCAAGAGGTCACCAGTTATGGCACGGGGGGCTTCCGGGAGGACCGAACGCGCTTCAGGCGGCCGGACTTTCATCAGTTGCCTGCACCGGCGTGCTGAGACGCCCCACTCGGCGAGCTATGCCCCAAGCCCAGGACCCTGTGGGGCTCGAACATGTGATAGGGCCCGTGACGTGGGTGTTCTCGTGATCATCGGGGTTGTCATGCGGCGACTCGGTACTCGCTGATGAGGCCGCTTAGGACTTGCTTGCGGCGGATCCGGTGGTCCGCCAGGTTGATCTGCGGCGGCGGGGCGCCTGCATGACAGGGTGCGAGCTGGCCAAGGGTCCGGTGCGGGTGAGCGGCGTTGTAGTGCCGCAGGTACTCGGTCAGTACCTGGTTCAGGTGGCGCTCATTGATGATCAGCATCCGGTCGAGGACCTCGCGGCGCAGGGTGCCGATCATCCGCTCGCAAATGGCATTTGCCCGAGGTGCCTGCGGCGGGCTGAGGAGGATCCGGATGCCCGCGGCGGCGAACACGACATCGAAGGTGTCGGTGAACTGGCCGGCGCGGTCCCGGATCAGGAACCGGGCGGAAGCCGCGCGCTGTCCAAAGTCCATGAGGAAGTTACGGGCGGCCTGAGTCGTCCCAGGCACCGTCAGGTGAGGCGGTAATGCCTGCCAGGTGAGCGTGGCGGGTGCCGTGCTCGACGATGATCAGGGCATAGATGCGCCGCAGTAGCACGGTGTCAACCCGGACGAAGTCGGCCGCGAGGATGCCGCGGGCCTGGGCGGTCAGGAATTGCTTCCAGGTCGGCCCGGTACGCCGGGGCGCTGGCTCGATTCCGGCGTCACGCAGGATCTGCCAGACCGTGGAGGCCGCGACGTGATGACCGAGCCGGACAAGTTCGCCCTGGACGCGCCGATGGCCCCAGGCAGGATTGTCGGTGGCGATGCGGATCACGAGCTTGCGGATCGCGGCTGCCGTGGGCGGTCGCCCGGGGCGTCGGCGGCTCGAATAGTCCCATTTCCGGGTGATCAGGCGGCGGTGTCAGGCGAGCAGGGTCGCCGGGGTCACGCCGAACACCTCGCGCCACCGGTTGCGGGGGATCAGCCGGAACAGCGTCGTGAGCCACAGCCGGTCAGCTAGCTGATAGCGCACCCGGCCGACCTGCCGGCGCAGCACCGCGTTTCATGCCGCAGCACCAGCAGTTCGGCTTCCTTGCATGCCTCGCGCCGGGCCAGCAGCATCAAGCAGTCGAGCAGACATCGCGTGAGCTGGTAGACGACAGAGAAGATCACGAAGCGATGATGCCAGTCGGCCGAACGTCCAGGTCACACCGATCAGCCGACGCGATCTAGTTATCAAGCCCCACAGGGGGAAGCGCGCGGCGATCACGGATGTTGCCCTAAATCTGCAGGGCGCGCTGAACATCGACCGGCAGTGGCCCGCGAAGCTGCCGACGCGAGCCGATGTCGAGCTTGGTGAATATCTTGCGCAAATGCCATTCGACAGTTCGCGGGCTGATGAACAGCCGGGTGCTGATTTCCGGGTTCGACAGGCCCTCACGGGCCAGGCGGGCGATCTGTGCTTCCTGCGCGGTGAGTTCGATCGCCTTGGTGACGCTGCGTTTGCGGACTGCTGCCCCCGTGGCCCGCAGCTCGCGGCGGGCCCGCTCGGCGAAGCCCTCGACGCCCATGGCGGCCAGCATCTCGTTCGCCTCCCGTAGCTGCTGGCGGGCCTCTGTGCGTCGCTTCTCACGGCGCAGCCACTCGCCATACAGCAGGTGCACGCGGGCCAGGTATGCCCGCATGTGGGTCCGGCTCAGCCGGTCGATCGACTCCTGGTAGCACGTCTCAGCGGTATCGCCGTCGCTGGCCAGAGCGCGCACGCACGCTTCGGTTCCCACCGCCCAGTCCGTCGGAGTCGCACGAGAACGTTCAGACACGTCACGCAACAGCCTTTCGACCGTCGCCTCGTCGCGGATCCGGGACGCGGCCTCGGCCAGTTCGACGACCACGAAGGGCTTGTAGCCGAAGTCGTCACGTTCGAATGCGCTGAGGGCGGCATCCCGCGCGGCGTCGTGCCGCCCCAGGCCGTTGTACAGCACCGCCCGCGCGTGGTCGGCCACCGTGACCAGCCGGGCCATGCGGCCGACTGTGGCCAGCCGCATGGTGGCTTCGATCAACTCGGCGGCGGCGCGTTCCTCTCCTTGCCATGCGGCCAGGAGCACGGCGCAGAAGCCGACCGGCGAGGTGCCGGCCGCCTCCGCGATTAGGCGGTCCTCGTCGAGAAGCTGCGCAGCTAGGGCGAGTTCGCCAGCGTCGAGACTGGTCCAGGCCAGGAAGTTGACCGCGTACTGCAGCTGGACGAGCGCGCCGGCAGTGCGGGCGACCTCGACCTGGCGGGAAGCCAGCGTGTGCCGGGCGTCGTCGTCCCACAGCTCGTTTGCGACGAGCCCGGCGGCACGCAGGCCCGCCAGCCATAGCCAGCGGCCCACGTCAATGTCTGTCCCGGCGTTCAGCGCCAGAACTTCCTGCAGGGCACAGGCCAGCGTCGGCGCGGCCGCCGCGTGGCCCTCGACATACCGGATTGCCAATCCGTCCAGCAGGACGTCGGCCGCACGTACGGGTATCGGGGCTGGGGGCGCGGTGCGGGCAGCGGCGGCGACCTCACGCAGGATGCCGGACTGCTCAGATTCGCCCGCCCAGAGCGCGGCGCCGAGCGCCTGCAGGTACGTCTCGCGCGCTAGGCCGACGTCGAGCGGTTCCAGGCGACGGGCGGCACCGATCAGCAGCCGCGCAGACTCGTGACCGCGCCGCTGCTCGAGCGCGATCTGGCCCCGGAGATGCTGGGTCTCGGCGGTACGCAGCTCATCCGGCGGCCCGGCGTCCGCGGCCGCCAGCAGGTCTAGCGCCCTGTCGAGGGCGCCCGCGTCGCGCTTGGCCCGTGCAGCGTGGAGCAGCCGCTGCGCGCGGCCCGACGGATCGGGCGTCAGCGTCGCTGCGCGCTCGAGGTACGCAGCCGCCGCAGCCAGGCCGCCACGAGCTTGTGCCCGGCCCGCGGACTGGGCCAGCTCAGCGGCGACGTCCTCGTCCGGGCCGGGGGCCGCCTGGGCTCGGTGCCACGCGTGACGGTCCGGGTCGGTGACCGGATCGGTGACCCCGGCCAGTGCCCGGTGGGCCTCCTGCCACTCGCTGAGCGAGGCGGAGTGATAGACCGCCGAGCGCACCAGTGGATGACGGAACCGCACCCAGGTGGCGAATTCGACGAGACCGGCCTCGACCGCCGCTGCCACGGCCTCCGCCGGCACGCCGAGGCGCTGCCCCGCCCGCCACACGCGGGCCGGGTCCCCTACCGGGCAGGCGGCCGCCACCTGCAGCAGCTTCCGGGTGCTCGCCGGCAGACCGGCGATCTGCCGACCGAACCTGTCCTCGATCCGGTCCGCAAGGGACCGCGACCCCAGCGACCCGAAGCCACCCGTCAGCTCCGCGAACGAACCGTCGCGCGGCAGCTCCAGCAGCGCAAGCGGGTTGCCTCTCGCCTCGCCAAGCACCCGCTCGCGGACACGTTCGTCCAGTGGCCACCGCACCACCGACGCCAGCAGCCTGCTCGCCTCAGCGTCTGGCAAGCCCTCGACGGTGAGATCGGGCAGCCCGCCCAGGTCGGCGCCTGGCTCTCGGGCGGCGACCAAGAGCAAGACCGGCTCGGCCAGCAACCGGCGCGCGGCGAAGGCCAGTGCCCGCTCGGATGCCCGATCCAGCCAGTGGCCATCATCGATCAGGCACACCAGCGGACGGTCCTCGGCTGCCTCGGACAACAGGCTCAGCACCGCCAGGCCAACGAGGAAATGATCTGGCGCTGGCCCGGATTGCAGGCCCAGCGCGATCGCCAGCGCATCCCGTTGCGGCTCAGGCAAAAGCGGAAGACTATCCAGGATCGGGGAGCAGAACTGGTGCAGAGCGGCGAAGGCCAGCTCCATCTCCGACTCCACCCCCGCGACCCGTACCAGCCGCAGGTCGGCCGCCGCCCGGGCCGTGTAGTCCAGCAGCGCACTCTTGCCGATCCCGGCCTCGCCCCGCACCACGATGACGCCGCCGCGCCCATTACGGACCGCGTGCAGGAGCCCGTCGAGCAGCTCGCATTCTCGCTGTCTGTCGAGGAACGTCAGGGACCCGCCACTAAGCGGATCGGACGCCGTCAAGATCGATCCAGCGGCTGCTCGGTTTGGCTAACACGCCCCACGAATGGAAGTGTGTATCACCCGGGAGCGTGTGGCCAGCCTGGACGTTCTCCGAAGCGATTTATTGCGCAGTGGCCTCAGGGGCCTCAGGTCCGCGTTGGCTCCGGGGGCCTGGTAGTTCTCGCCGGAGAAGACGCTCACGGCCGCTGGGGCGGAGACGCCAGCAGCCTTGGAGAAGCCGAGCGTGCGTGCTCGCGGTTATTGCGGTTGGTTCGTCAGCGCAGCGGCTTGAACGCCGCCCGGATTTCGGTCGCGAACAGCTCGGGCTCTTCCCAGGCGGCGAAGTGGCCGCCCCTGTCGGCCTCGTGGAAGTAGCTGAGGGTGGGGTAGCCCAGCTCCACCCAGCTGCGCGGGGCGCGGAAGGACTCGCCGGGGAACACCGTGAAGCCGACCGGAACCTTGACCTCCAGAGGAGCGTGCCCGGCCGCAAGGGCCTGGGCTCGTCCGTGCTCCCAATACGACCGCGCCGCCGAGGCCCCGGTGCTGGTTAGCCAGTAGACAGTGACGTTGTCGAGGATGTGGTCGCGGGTGAGATCGCCGGACGGCTGCCCGCTGATGAAGGCACGGGAGATCTTGTAGTAGGCGTCAGTGTCGTGGTCGAGCATCCAGGCCGCCAGGGCGAGGGGTGAATCCAGCAGGGCGTAGCCGATCGTCTGCGGCCGCGTGGCCTGTTCCAGGAAGTAGCCGAAGCCGCTGGTCATGAATTCCTCGCGCGCGTCGGCCGCTGCGCGTTCCTGCTCGGTTTCGCTCGGCAGCGTGGCGCCGTCCGTCGTCACGAGCAGATTCATATGGATGCCGGCCAGGCCCTCAGGTGCCTGGCGGCCCATCTGGTCGGTGACCCAGGCGCCCTGGTCGCCGCCCTGGGCGACGTATCGGGTGTAGCCGAGGCGGTGCATCAGCTCCGCCCACGCTTGCGCGATGCGGCCGGGGTCCCAGCCGACCTCGACCGGCGCGGCGGAGAAGCCGTAGCCAGGCATAGACGGCACCACGAGGTGGAACGCGTCCTCGGCCGCTCCGCCGTGCGCGGTTGGGTCGGTGAGCGGGCCGATGACCCCGAGCAGCTCGATGACCGAGCCGGGCCAGCCATGTGTGATGATCAGCGGCAGCGCATCCTCGTGCTGTGACTTGAAGTGGATGAAGTGGATGTCAACCCCGTCGATCTCGGTCTTGAACTGCGTCAGCGCGTTCAGTCTCGCCTCGCACTTGCGCCAGTCGTAGCTGGTCGTCCAGTAGCGGGCAAGTTCCTGGATCGTGGCCAGCTGCACGCCCTGCGACCGGTCGGCGACGAGCTCCGTGGTGGGCCAGCGTGTCGCTGCGATACGGGCACGCAGTTCGTCGAGTTCCGCCTCGGGGACCTCGGGAATCGTGAACGGCCGGATCGCTGCTGCGCCCGCCGAGTTTTCGATCGTTGCAGACATGCTGATTCCTTGGTTCGGCGGTCACTCAGGGCACGATCCCGTGGTTGGCGCCCCACAGCTGGTTGGCGGGCTCGCTGCCGGGGTTGCCGTTCAGGTGCTGCAGGATGATCGGCGTGAACAGCTGGTCAGCTGGGTTGCCCAGGATGGACATCGCGAACGGGTGGACGAAGTCGGTGTCCGACCCGTTGATGATGGGGAAGGCGCTGGCCGAGGATGCATCGACGGTGTCGATGATCCACACCGTGGTGCCTGGGGCGCTGCACGGCTGCAGGCTCAGGCCCTCGTCCTGGTAGGCGGTGGCGGCCACCGCCGTACACAGCCCGGTGGGGTGGCCGTACGGCGCGTACTCGATCTGCACCGCGGGCTCGTTACCGAAATGCTCGTTGACAGCGGCTGAGACCATGCCCTGCGCGTAGAACTGGGACACCTTCACCGTGGCGCCTTGGGGGACGATCAGGTCCTCGGCGGAGTTCGAGCTGCTGGCCGGGCGCACTTCGGTCGGCACGCCGCGAACGGGGATCCCCAGCAGCACGGTCTCCACGAACCCGAGGCTCGTCGGAGTTGCGTACTTGGCGCTGTAGACCTCGATGCAGCTCGCGCCGCACTGCGGAGTGGCCGCGCTCGCCGGCACTGCTGCCAGCGTGCCCAGCCCGCCAGCCAGGCTCAGTACCGCCGTAGCGGCGATCATCTTGCGCCTGATCAGCATGATGTGGCTCCTTTCGTGAACCATTCGCGGTACGGGGCCAGGAACGCAGTCAGCGCCGCCAGGGTCTCCTTGGGAGACTCCTCGGGGGGATGGTGCCCACAGCCCGGGACGACGAGGGTTTGCACGTCGTCAGCGGCGAGCTTCATCGTGTCCGCGACCTGGCCGCCCAGGCTCTTCTCGCCGCCGATCCCCAGCACCGGCAGGGTCAGCCGCCGGGTCTTGCGCTGCTGGTTTTGGGCGATGGTGGCATCGAGCGCGCGGTAGATCGCGAAACTGGCGTGCAGCGCAACGGGATCGGCGGCCAGTGTGCCAATGTAATGCTGGACCGCGTAGTCCGGCAGTGGGCGGGCGGCCTTGGTGGCGAACTGCCAGCCGAAGTAGACCGTTTCCCGGCCGGTGACGAGCCGGTCGTTGACTGCGGCGAGCCGGTTGAACGCGAAGTGCCACAGTGCGTTGTTCAGGTGCGCGTTGGCGAACAGGGGCGGGGACGGGGACACGCCGGGCAGGGGAGTCTCGGCGACCGCCAGCCGGTCGACCCGGTCTGGGTGATCGGCGGCCAGCGCGTAGCCGATCCACATGCCGGTGTCATGGCCTGCCACGGCGAACAGGTCGTGGCCCAGCACGTCCATGAGCGCGGCCAGGTCGTCGGCCAGCGTGCCGGTGTCATAACCGTCCTCGGGCTTGCCGGACAGCCCGGTGCCGCGCTGGTCGGGCACGATGACCTGGAAGTCACGCGCCAGCGAGGGCATCATCAGCCGCCAGGCGTACCAGGTCTGGGGCCAGCCGTGAACCAACAGCAGCGGCGGGCCGTCGCCGCCGGTGACCACGTGCTGGCGCAGCCCGCCGGTGTCGACGTAGCGGCTGGTGAACGTGCTGGTGAACTCGTCCGGCAGATTTGGTGCGCCCGCAACCGAACCGGGGCCCTCTGGGATGTCGGATGAGGTCATGAGGTTCCCCCTATCTTCAGGACTCGCTGGCGACGAAGTGCCCAGCTATTGGGGTGCCGGCGAACTCTTGGCCTAGCAGCCGGGACAAGACCAGTAGCGTGCTCCGGGGGCGGTAATTGCCCACGATGCGCTGCGCACGCCCGGCTGTGTTGTTCGTGACCAGGGTGATGTTGTGGATCGGCTCGCCACGGACTCCTGCGGTGTAGTCCTCGATCCAGCCGTTCTCGCCGTATGGGCCGACGGAGTTGAACTCTTGGTAGTCATACAGCTCGCGGATCGCCATCACCACGGTCCGCACCGTGTCCGGGCCCTGCACAAAGCCGTCCATCATCGAGCCCTCCAGCGTCACGTCGTCGGCCAGGTTGTTCAGCCACGCTGGGAAGTAATGGGCAAGATCAACCGTCTCTGGGTTCGTCATGGCGCGCCTCCCTCGGCATCCGGGCAGCGGGCCGGATGCCATGTGCGGACCCGCCCACGGTCGCCCACCCAGCGAGGTCGCCGAACCCGTCATACTCACTGGTCATTTCTGGGCCGTGCGCTGGCCCGCGAAAAGGATCTTGAACTGTTGAACTGCCACGCCCCGTACGGGTAGGGCAGCAGAAATTACGAGCCGTCCCCCATACAAGGGGAGCGCATCCTGCCGAGCACGCAGACGCTGAGGCACGCACGGGGCCTGGCTAACGCCAATGCGAATCGCCGCAGCCACCCGCACCAGCGGGCTCCCCAGGAAACAGAAGCCATTGCCACCCCCGAGGGGCGGACGATCGGAGGCTCCGCTCCCACGACTCGCACTGTCAGGCGCGCATAGTTGGCAGGGAGGGGTCCGATGAGGGGACTGCGCCTGGCCCGGAGTCGCGCTCAGTAGCCGACCGCGCCGGGGTCGGGTGTGCAGGGGCCCGCGGGCCATCTTCTCGAACGCGTACTCGATGATGCTATTTGGCGCGGCTGAGGCGGGGGAGAGGAGATCATTTTGAGGGGCACTTTGAGGGGCAGAATGGTGTTAGCGGGTGTCAGCCTGAGTCAGTCTGAGTTGGCGTGAGTTAGTGTTTGTACAGTTGGCGCAGCTTATGGTGTCGTCGGTAACCGTGCTGGTGGTTCATGGCATGCAAGAGGTCAGCGGTTCGAGCCCGCTTAGCTCCACCCAGGTCAGACGCAAAATTCGAACGCTAAACTGGTGAGCGTTCGCCCTGTGAGGGGCATTCTGAGGGGCAAGATCCGCCGGGAGCTGGTCGTCTGACCAGCGATGACGCAGAGCTTGTATCGCTACCTAGACCGACAGCGCTTTCGCGACGTTCAAGAGGTCACCAATCGTAGCGTGGGAAGGCGCGGTGCAGGCTGACGGACTCTCACAGTTTCCGTGCTGAGGTGGGGGAGGTGCGCGACGAGTCCGCGGCCCTGGGTGAACCGACTCGCTGTCCGGGCGGGCGAGCGCAGCGCCAGACTGCGTTGCGGGTTGCGGTATGAGGAACCTGCGCCTGGCCTCGCCATGGCCGCAGGTGCGCTGGCTGCGGGTGCACGTCAGATTCGTAGGGGTTCTTGGTTGTGGCTGGTTGTGAGCCTATTCTGAGTGTAGTTAATCACTCAGAATGGGAGGCGGCGTGCCGGAGGGTGCTGATGAGCTGGCGGGACTCGAGCGCCGGCGCGAAGAGCTGTACCGGGAGCTTGGCCAGGTCGGGGACTTCCGGCGGGGGTCGCTGAACGGGGTGCGCCGTAAGTGCGGCAAGCCAGGCTGCGCGTGCGCTGCCCCGGGTCATCCTGGTCACGGGCCGCAGTGGAACCTGACGCGGAAGGTGGAAGGGCGGACGCGGGCGGTGCACCTGAAGCCGGGACCGGAGCTGGACAAGGCCCGGCGGGAGGTCGCGGAGTACGAGCGGTTCCGGGGCCTGGTCGGGCAGGTCACGGAGGTGAACGAGGCGATCTGCCAGGCCCGCCCGGCGGTGCCGGGTGAGGCAGGCGGTGATGCCCCTCCCGGGCCGGGAGGGGAAAAGGGGGGCTCCGGGCGGCCCTCGCGCAGGAGAAAGCCGCCGAGCTAGGACGGCTGGCCGGCGAGGCGGCCAGGATCCTGGGCTGCGGCGATGCCGGGCTGGAGGCGGCGGAGGCGGTGCTCCGGGCCGGGCTGCTGCGGCTGGGCGCGAGCGTGCTGGAGCAGCTGCTGGCCGCCGACCGCGGGCACCGCGGCCCTCGCGTCCCCTGCGGCCGGGGGCACGAGGCCGTGTTTACCGGGTACCGGGACAAGTCTTTCGACACGGTGCTCGGCCTGGTCACCCTCACGCGCGCCTGGTATCACTGCGCGGCCTGCGGGCACGGCCACGCGCCTCGTGACGCTGAGCCCGGCGTCACCGGCACGTCGATGTCGCCGGGCCTGGCCGCGATGAACGACCGGGCGGCGGCGGCCGGACCGTTCGCCAGGGCCGCCGGCCTGCTGGAGGACCTGGCCGGGGTCCGGCTGACCGCCAAGCGGGTCGAGCGGGCCGCCGGGGCCAGCGGCGCCGCCCTGGCCACCGCCGGACGGGACCACGCCCGGCTCATCACCGCCAGGAAACTGGTGCCGCTCCCGCCCTCGCCGGCACCGGACAAGCTCTATGCCGTCATCGACGGCACCGGCGTCCCCATGACCTCGAAGGAGACCACCGGGCGGGAGGGAAAAGGCGAAGACGGGCGCGCCCGCACCCGCGAGGTCAAGCTCGCCGTCTTCTTCACCCAGCACAGGCTGGACAAGGACGGCTACCCGGTCCGCGACCGGGACTCCTCCAGCGTCATCGCCACCTTCGAGCCCGCCGCCGTCTTCGGCGGCCTCGTGAAAGCCGAGGGCATCCGCCGCGGCGCCGATCATGTCCGCCAGCTCACCATCATCGGCGACGGCGCCGCCTGGATCTGGGGCATCGCCACCGCCAGGTTCCCCGAAGCCACCCAGATCGTCAACCTGTTCCACGCCCGCGAGCACCTGCACGACCTCGCCCGCAGGCTCGAGTTCATGCTCCTGGACCACAAGGACGAATGGCTCGCCGCCCGGCTGGACGACCTCGACTACGGCTACATCGACGGCATCATCAGCGCGACCCGCCAGTACCCCCTCGAAGGCGTCAAGAAAGACGAGATCGACACCGCCCTGGGCTACGTCGAGCACAACGCCCCCCGCATGCGCTACCACTGGTTCCGCCAGTGCGGCCTGTTCACCGGCTCCGGTGTCGTCGAGGCCAGCTGCAAAACCATCGTCGGCCAGCGGCTCAAGCAGTCCGGCATGCACTGGACCGTCAGCGGAGCCGACGCCATCATCGCCCTGCGCTGCCGCGAGGCCAGCAGCACCTGGGAAGCCATCTGCAACACCCCGCACACTCAGACGCGCACCGCCTGACTAGGCACAGCCCGAAGATGATCTTGACTACCTACAAATCTGACGTGCACCCGCTGGCTGCGCTGCTGCCCGCAATGGTCGGTGCATGGTGTTACCGTCAGGGCATGGCGTATCCGCTGACTGCGGCCCAGGCGCATCTGGGGGAACTCGTGGCCGAGACCCGGCAAAGCCACCGCCCCGTCACCATCAGCGAGCACGGCAAGCCGGTTGCTGCGCTGATCAGTATCGACGACCTTGCCGACCTCGAAGATCGCGCGGCGCTGGCGGCGCACCTGGCGGACAAGGCCGCGGGACGCGGCGGGATCAGCCTCGATGGACTGGACGCTGCGCTCGACCAGATGGATGCCGAAACCTTGTCATGAGCCTGACCGTCGTCTTCCGGCAGACGGCGCTTCGTAACCTCGCCCGTATCCGCAGCGAGGACAAGGACCTGTTCGGCCAGACACGTCGTGCGATTGCCTTACTGGCCGATCAGCCCTACCCGGAGAACGCGGTCGCGTGGGGCGCGACAGGCGTGTACCGGTTGCACTCAGGCGGCATCCGGGGTCCTGTACGAAGTCGATGATGAGGCAGCGACGGTGTACATCATCAACATCGGGGTCATCCGCTGAATCTGCGGCCGGCCCAGTAGTGTCGATCGGGCGTCGCGGACTGCCTGTGCCGTGCCACAACTCGCACGCTGGCTCTGAGCTGCTGTTTTCTGGGCGCGTTACGCAGCCCTTGAGTACTCGCTGATCAGACCGTTGACGACCTGTCTGCGCTTGATCCGGGCGGTCACGTCAAGCACCTGACCGGGCTCGTGCAGCGGAGGTCTTTGCTCCCGCGACTGATGGGGCCGATGCTCGTTGTAATGCCGCGCGTACCCGGCCAGGACTTGCCGGAGGTGTCGTTCACCGTAGATCAGCAGGTGGTCGAGGCACTCGCGCCGTAGCGTCCCCACATAGCGCTCCGCAAAGGAGTTCGCCCGGGGCGACCGGACCGGCGTCTGGATGATCCGCACACCATTACTGGCGAACACCTCATCGAATACCGCCGTGAACTTGATGTCGCGATCGCGGATCAGGAATTTGAACTGGCCGGCGCGTTCGCCAAGGTCCATGACCAGGTTGCGGGCTGCTGGGCTGTCCAGGCTCCGGTGGGGCTGGCGGTGACGCCCAGGATGTGCACGCGCCGGGTCTGGATCTCCATCACGAACAAGACGTAAAGGCGATTAAGGAACACGGTGTCAACGTGCAAGAAGTCGCACGCCAGGATCCCGGACGCCTGGGAGGCCAGGAACTGCCGCCAGGTCGGTGACGCCCGGCGTGTTGCGGGCGTGAGCCCGGCGGCGGCCAGGATCCGGCGGATCGTTCCCGCGCCGATGCGATGGCCGAGACCGAGGAGTTCGCCTTGGATGCGCCGGTGCCCCCACCGCGGGTTCTGCCTGGCCAGCAGCTGGACCAGTGCGCGGATCTCCTCCGGGATCGGCGGGCGCCCCACGGTGTTGGGGTAGGTCCATTTGTTCTTGATCAGGCGCCGGTGCCAGGCGAGCAGGGTGCCGGGCGGCACGATCCGGTGCAGGCGAAGGGACCTGGGCAGCAGCCGCGTCATGGCAGCGATCACGGCGCGGTCGGCCCAGTCCGGATTCGGGCCGGTCACCTGACGACGCAGGACCGCAACCTCGTGCCGCAACACCAGGATCTCCACGTCCTTCGAGGTGTCGCTGCGCGCGAGGAGCACTACCCAGCCGAACAACCAGACCATTAGCAGATAGACGAGGCGAAAGAGCACGAGTGCCGAGAGTAGATGCCCAGGTCAGCTATCGTGCACGAGTTCTGGCACGCCACAGGACTTCTGCACCCCGCACGCAGTTATGGACCGATCCAGGCGATGTCGAAAATTCGGATGATCTCCGCGGTGTCATCGGCGTGGAATGTCAGCAATCCAGATCCGGAGCCGAACACCGTCATTCTGTAGGCAGGATCATCACCGGGCGGCATCACGGCCGCATCCCAGGGTTCATCCACCAGGGATGTGACACGCTCGACCAGCGCATCGAATGCGGCAGCCGGTAAGCCGTTCAACTGGATGAGTGCGGCGCCCTCGAATCAGACGTTGTAGCTCACCGGGGGTTGGGCCAGCCGGGCACGATCTCCTCGATCGGCACCGACCCCTCCAGGCTGCCGCTGCGGACGGCTTCCTGCACAGCTGCCAGGCGCGCGGTGAACCCGGAGTCGGACTGGGCCATGGCGGTCAGCCGCCACAGCCGCAGCACGTCATGCAGCTGCCGGTACCCGCCGACCTGCCGTGCTGCCAGGGCAGCCGCCGCGTAATACTCCCGCAGGAACTGATCATGGAATCGGGCAGGGAGCACGCGCAGGATCTCGACCGGGTCATCCGGGTCAACCTCATGCACCGGCTCGGCGCTCATACCAACGCAGGCTACCAGGCAGGCGGCAGCCAGCGGTTGATGCTCACAGCCGGCCTCCCGGGCATCGGAGGAGGTCGCAGGAACCCGGCCTTGAAGATGGATTCCAGCACCGTTCAGCGCCACCCGAGTGCTTCCCACATTCGCTGCCTACCGCTCGATCTGGTCGTTCGCTGGTTGCCGATGAGCCCGCCGTGTGATCACTCTAAGTAGTTGATGGATGGGGAGTCCCGTCCCTGGTCATGCTCCTGCCCGAGTAGCCGAATGTCCGTTCGGCCACGGTTGATCATGCGGCCGGGTGTCCGGCGGCCTCAGCGAGATCATCTTGAGGGGCACTATGAGGGGCAGAATGGTGTCCGCGAGCGTCAGCCTGAGTCAGGCTCAGCTCGCGTGAGTTAGTGTTTGCGCTGTTGGCGCAGCGTATGGCGTCGCCGGTAACCGTGCTGGTGGTTCACAGGCATGCAAGAGGTCAGCGGTTCGAGCCCGCTTAGCTCCACTGGTCAGAAGCGTAATTCGAACGGTTCGAACAGCGGGTACAGCGGGAAAGTACAGCAACGGCGGCCGGGTGGGCCGCCGTACGTGTGTTCGGATCGGGCATGTTCCCCGGATGAAGATCAGATAAAGCAGGCGGAGGGACATGGCTGATCATCATGGCCGACCGCTGACCCCAGTGCAGCGCAGCAGTTCACAGGCCGGGCAGACTTCTGGCACCCCGCAGGTTCCAGATCAGGGTCCGGTCCAGTAGCTCGCGGCGGCAACTGCCGATCCATCGCTCGATGATCGAATTCATTCTCGGCGCCTGCACTGGCGAGCGGATGACTCTGATCCCTGCGAACTGGAAGACCGCGCCGGACGCGGCGCTGAAGCTGGCGTCCCGGTCATGCAACATGAATCTCACCCGGATGCTGGCGTCATCGAGATCCATCAGGAGGTTCCGGGCTCGCTGCGCCACCCAGGACTGGGCCGGGTGCTCTGAGGACCCGGATCCGGCGGCTACCGTGCCCGGTGACAGCCAGGACATACACCTTGGCGCCGTTGAGCAGGCCGGCGGTGAAGAAGTCCAGCGCCAGGATCGCTTGTGCCTGGGATCGCAGGAATCCGGCCCAGCCCGGGCCGTCGCGGCGGGGCGCAGGGCCTAAGCCGGCATCCCTGGGATCTGCCAAACCGTTGACGGGGCCACGGTGACGCCGAGCACTGCGAGTTCGCCGTGGACGCGACGGTAACCCCACGACTCATTCTCGCGCGCCAGCCGCAGCACCAGCGACCGGATACTGCGGCGCGTCCGCGGCCGTCCGGTGTGGCCGCAGCAGGACCGGCGCGCCCAGCGGCGACGGAGGATGTCACGGTGCCACCGCAGGATGGAACTGGGAGCGACGATGAGCCGCAGCCCGGCGAGGCGCCCGGCTGTCAGCGTCCCGGCCAGCAGCGCCAGCCACGCCCGATCCGGCCACGTCAGCCTCGCGTGAGCCCGTGGCTGCTCGCGCAGGGTGACCGCCAGCTGGTGGCGCAGGATCAAGATCTCGGTGTCTTTCCACCACACCTCCCGCCGGGACAAGCCCAGCAGCGCCACGGCGCGGGTGACGATCAGGAAGATCAGTTTCAGGCCCACAAGCCGAAGATCATCGCACGCACGGCCAGGCGCAGACCGGCGCACCGGCCACCTGGCGCAGGCCCGAGCGGAGGCGTTTCCCCGCGAATCTGCCCAGCTGACACTCGTTTTCGGCACCCACAGGCCCGATTCCCCCGGGCCACCCCAACCACTCAGGCAGGGAGAACGGCCACCTCGTATTTCTGGCATTGAGGGTCTCGCGTCACAAGCGTGAGATCTTCGCATCGTGCCTGGGCCACCAGCATGCGGTCGAAGGGATCCCGGTGGATCATCGGGAGGCGCCCGGCGGCGATGGCGTGCTCGGAGTTGATGGGCAGCGCGGCGAATCCGCTGTCCCGGATGCGTTCGGGCAGATCTGCTGGCTCAGTGAGCTTTCCGGCTGACTGTTTGATCGTCACTTCCCAGATGGTCGCCGAACTGACGTAGACATCTGGGTCGTGGTCGAGCCTGTTCTTGATTTCGTCAGACAGCGTGGGATCGTCGGTCAGCCACCAGAGCACCACATGGGTGTCCAGCAGCAGGCTCACTGCATCATGCCGAACTCGCGGGCGATGACCTCGTTGACCTCGTCAGAATCCCAGTCCTCGGCGGCAACGAGCTTGCCGCGCAAAGAGCCGCGCCCGGTCCGGTCGAGCCTGCGGGCCAGCGGGACGACCTTGGCAACCGGATTCCCCGCACGGCTGATGACGATCTCTTCACCATGCTCGACCCGGTCGATAATCCGGGACAGGTTGGTCTTGGCATCATGGATGTTGAATTGCGCAGCGGCCTCGCTCGGCATGACTCCTCCTTAGCTAAGAGGTTAGTCCACCTTGGGTAACGAGGCCACCAGCGAGAGGCGCGATCTCAAGTGGCCGGCGGACCGCAGCCGGTGATGGCCCCTGGCCGCCCGCCTGGCAGGGGCTGTCGACCGCCGATGGCCTGACCCAGACCCTTCCGTGAAACCGACTGCCCGCGATCGAAGCTCCATCACCAAAGTGCGCCGCCGCGGGCGAATCCCGGCCAGCGTGGCGGAACCATACCGTGACGCCACTGAACGGCACTGACATAGACACCAGCACCACGACGATCGTCCCGGGCTGTCGGGTGGGTTGGGCTGACAGTTCGAGGCGTGCCCGGGGATCATTCTGCGCGCAGGGCGGTGGTGGTCTTGGAGGCGGCCGCCCAGATAGCAGGCCCGAGGGCGCCCGCGACGGCGATGACCAGCCCGGCCAGGGCGAGCAGCAGCAGGCCGATGCCGCCCAGTACATGCACGTAGCTGCCGGGCAGCACGTTGCCCGGCGCCAGTTGGCGGACGAGGGCGTCCTGGGCGATCAGCCCGGCGGGTAGGGCGATGGCCGCGGCGATGACGGCGGGGGCGATGACCCAGCAAATCGCCATGGTGATGGTCTGGGCTGGCGTCATCCCGACGGCCTTGAAAACGCCCAGGTCATGAACCCGCTCGCGGGTGGCCATGAGCGCGGTGTTGAGCACGCCCAGGCCGGCCAGTACGCCTACTAGCACCGTCAGCCACTGGAACAAGGGCAAGTCCAGCCCAGCGAACGTGTCGATGCCCGCAGGAGCGCTAACCCCGAGGTCCGGTCCCAGCGTCCGTTGCAGCGCGTCGGTGTACGCCTGCGTGCTGGTGCCCGGCGTGAGCGCGATGTCGTACTGGTTGGCGGCCAGCCCGGTAGCCGCGCGGCCGAGGGTCTGCCAGCTGACCCACATGGTGGGTACTTCGGTCGGGACGAACACCTCACCGACGATCCGCACCGTGACCGGCTTGCCATTGACCGCCAGCCTGACGCGGTCACCCACCGTCAGGCCGGTGTCGGCCGTGAAGTCGGTGCTGACATCGACCTTGCCGGGGCTGTTGTACCAGCGTCCGCTGACCAGGCTCCAGCCCAGCCACGACGAGTCGCCGTTGTACCCGTACGCCATCACCGCCAGGCCCGGCCGCCCGGCGATGCGGACGCTAACCGTGGGCCTGGGGTTTCCGACGGCCTCGCTCACGACCGACCTGGGGCCGGAGAGAGTGCCGGAGTAGGTCAGGTCTGACTCGGCGACGTAGTGCAGCGTTCCCGGCTGGGCGCGTATCGCGGCCCGGACGGCGGCCTCCTGGCTGGGACTGAACGTGTCCGTCCTGCTATCAAGGCCGACCTCCAACTGCCCGAGCCCGTGGAACGCGCTGTTGTTGATCTTGTGAATCGAAGTGTTCAGGCTGATGCCTAGCACGACTCCGGTGAGCCCGAACACGAGGGCGGCCAGCGTGACCGCGGATCGGGCCGGGCGGGAGAACGGGGCGGCCAGCCCGACCGTCACCGGCGCCGGCAGGGGTAGCCATCCGGCCAGCCGGTACGCCACCGCGCCGCGCCCGGCCCGGGGCGCCTGCCCGGCCACGATGGCCTGGACAGCGGAAAGCCGCCCGGCGCGCACCGCCGGCACCGACGCTGCCAGCCCGGCCAGGGCGAGCATGCCGAGAGTGACGGTCAGGTTGATCCACAGCGGGACGAAAACGCTCTCTCCGTCGACCGGGAATGGGTTGATCACCGGCAGCACCCACCAGTTCCCCAACAGGGTCCCGGCCACCGCCCCGGCCACCGCGGGGATGCTGATCTGGGCCAGGTAGGTGGCGGTGACCTGGGCGGGGGTGAACCCGATACTCTTGAGCACCCCGATCCGCCGGTAGGAGGCGATCACCGTTGCCGACACCACGTTGGCCGTGATCAGAACCGCCAGCACCAAGCCCAGCACCGCGAACGCCACCACGAACGGAGTGTTCACGTTCCCCCCGCCCGGCCCGGCCCCTGGCGTCGGCTGGGCCAGCAGCGACTGGGAGCTGGCTACCGCGCCGCGCGGCAGCGCCGTAGCCAGCTCGGTCAGGTCGGCGTTTATCTGCGCGGTGGTGCTGTCATTGGTGAACGTGTAGAGCATCTGCTCCTGGACCGGGGCGCCCGCCGCGCGCAGCGCGGCGATCTCACTGGGCACCACCCAGGCGTCCTCGTAGTTCACCCGCGTGTCGCCGTACCCGGTCACGGTTAGGGCCGGCCGCCCCGGCGCGCTGGTCACGGTGAGCTTGCCACCCACCGGCAGGTTGAGCCCGGTGTTGGTGGCCAGGGATATCTGGCCCGGTCTCTCTGGCCATCGGCTGTGGCCCATGGCGGCCATGATGGAGGGGTTGGGATCGATGTCATCGAGCGGGCCGGACGGTGAGGCCCGGCCGACCGCGGTCAGCTGCTCCGGAGCCCGCCCGCCGCCGCTGGGCCGGCCCGCCGCGGCGGCACCTGTCGCGACGGTGATCGTGGTTTGCGGGTATGGCCCGGCGTCCTGGGTCACCCCGGGCAGGTGCCGGGTCGCCGCCAGCTGGCTGGCGGTGACCTTGGCTGCGTTGATGGTCACGGCCAGATCCGCACCGTGCTCGACCGTGATCGCGGCGGTGTATCCCTGGTTCGCGGCGAAAGCCAGGGTCAGACCGGTCACGGCCGCCGCGCAGGAGACGGCCAGTACCGCAAACACCACTAGCGACGGCACCAGCCGGCGGGCCGCCCCGGCCCAAGCAGCCTGCAGCACCGGCGCGGCCCTCACGGCCGCGCTCCCCGCCCCGCCGGTCCCGGCTGCCCGGCCGTGCCGGTGTCGCTGATGACCCGCCCGTCGGCGAGCTGGATCACCCGGCTGGCATACCGCTCGGCCAGCTCGGGGTTGTGGGTGACGATGAGCAGGGTCTGCCCGGCCGCGTTCAGGTCCACCAGCAGCTGCCCGATCGCCTGGCCCGCCGCGGTGTCCACCGCGCCGGTCGGCTCATCGGCCAGCAGCACCGCCGGGTTGTTGACCAGCGCCCGGGCGATCGCCACCCGCTGCCGCTCCCCGCCGGACAGCCGGGCCGGGTAGGTGTCCCGGTACCGGTCCATGCCCAGCCGAGCCAGCAGCTCCTCCGCCCGCGCCCGGGCTGCGCGGCGACCCACCCCGGCCAGCCGGGCCGGCAGCATGACGTTGGCGGCCACGGTGAGATCCTCAACCAGGTTGAAGAACTGGAAGATCATCCCTACTTGGGTGCGGCGGTACCGGGCGGTCCTGGCCTCCCTCAGCACATCGACCCGCTGCCCGGCGACCGTGACCGTCCCGGCCGACGGCTTGTCCAGCCCGGCTACCAGGTTCAGCAGCGTGGACTTACCGCTGCCCGACGGCCCCATCACCGCCACCGCCTCACCCGGGACTACTTGTAGGGTGACCCGGTCCAGCGCGGCAGGGCCACGCGCGACGTAGCATTTAGTCACCTCCCTGAGGTGTATCAGGGCATCCATGGCTGGCTCTCCTTCCTCAAGCCGCCCGACGCCCGTTCCACCTGCCCGCCACCCGGGCCGCGGGCCCGGTGGGGCACAGGGTGTGTGTTCTTCGCGGGCTGCAAGTGGCCTCTACTGTTGATGTATGGCAGCTGTTGTACGACAGCGGCCATAACACGGCCGTAACGCTGTTACGCCGCTGTTATCGCTGGCCAGCCAGGATGGGGCATGCTGGCTCGGCCGTGCAGAAGCCGGGCGTGTGCTCAGGCCGGGGGCAGGGACGTGCAATGAGGGTGCTGGTGGTCGAGGACCACGCCAAACTCGCGCTGGCGATTGCGGCCGTGCTGCGTCGCGAAGGCATGGCCACCGACGTGGCCTTCGACGGCAGCGACGCCCTCGAAAAGACCGCGGTCAACCGGTACGACGTGATCGTGCTGGACCGTGACCTGCCCGGTGTCCACGGTGACGAGGTCTGCCGGGAGCTCGCCACCTGCGGACCCCGTAGCGGAATCTTGATGCTGACCGCCTCGGCCGCGATCGAGGACCGGATCGAAGGCCTGGATCTTGGCGCCGACGACTACCTGCCCAAGCCGTTCAACATCGCCGAACTGGTGGCCCGTATCCGTGCCCTGGCCCGGCGGTCCGGGACGGCGCTGCCCCCGCTGCTGGCCTGTGGGGATCTGCGGCTGGACCCTGCCCACCAGGAGGCCACCCGCGGCGGGCGGCGCCTGGAGCTGACGCCGAAGGAGTTCGCGGTGCTGCAGGTGCTGCTCGAGGCCCAGGGCAGAGTGGTGCCGACCGAGGAATTGCTGGAACGGGCCTGGGACGAGATGGCCGACCCGTTCACCAACACAGTCAAGATGACCATCAGTCGGCTGCGCGCCAAGCTCGGCGACCCACCGATCATCAAGACGCTCGCCCAGGCCGGCTACCGGATCTGAGAGGGGCCGCAATGCACCCGCGCTCTTACCCAGCCAGGCTGGCGGCCCGCCTGCCGCAGCGCACCGTGCGGCTGCGGCTCACCGCTCTGTACGGGGCGCTGTTCCTGGCCTCCGGTGCCGGACTGCTGGCGATCACCAACATCCTGGCCCGTAGCTGGTCCTGGCCCCAGCTAGACCTGGACATCCCGATTAATCCTGCCAGCAGCCCGATGAGCTCTCACCCGTTCCGGGTACCCGCTATCTACCTGCGCCGACTGCAAGCTCAGGCCGCGGCCCAGCATGCGGCCGCGCTGAACCAGCTCCTGGCTGAGTCGGCGATCGCGCTGGCCGTCATGGCCGTCGTGTCCATTGCCGTGGGCTGGCTGGCGGCAGGCCACGTACTGCGCCCACTTCGGCAGATGACCGCCACCGCCCGGGCGATCTCCGAAGAGAACCTCAATGCCCGGCTAGCCGTGCCCGGCCCCGGCGACGAACTCAAAGACCTCGGCGACACGATCGACGCCCTGCTCGGACGGCTGCAGGCTGCGTTCGACGCCCAGCGCCAGTTCGCCGCCAGCGTCTCCCACGAGCTGCGCACCCCGCTCACCCTCACCCGCACCCTGTTGCAGATGGTCCTCACTGACCCACATCCCACTCTCGCCGGATACCGATCCGTCTGCGAAGACGTCCTGGAGGCGGGCGAGCGCCAAGAACAGCTGATCGAAGCACTGCTCACCCTTGCCCGCAGCCAGCGCGGCCTGGGCCACCGCGACCGCCTCGACCTGGCCGCCATCGCCCGCCAGGCCCTAGACGCCCGGCAGGCGGAAACTACGGCGCGCGGCCTGGCCGTCACCACCTCAACGGGTCCCGTAGTGCCCATCGCGGGCGATCCCCGGCTGCTGGAGCGGCTGACGGCCAACCTGATCGACAACGCGATCCGCTACAACATCCCCGGCGGCCAGATTCGCATCCAGGTCACCACCAGCGGCGGCCAGCCAACGCTCAGGATCAGCAACACCGGGCCGTTCATCCCCGCTGACCAGATTCCCCAGCTGCTCCAGCCATTCCAGCGGCAGCTTGCTACCCGGTCGGCCGACCAGGATGACCTGGGCCTGGGCCTGGGCCTGGCCATCGTCGCCGCCATCGCCAAGGCGCACCACTCCACCCTCACCATCAGCCCTGGCCCGCACGGCGGTCTCATCGTCAACGTCACATTCCCCCCGGTCGGCGGCGCCGCCACCACCCGGCAAGCAGCGCTCGCCGCAACATGACAAAGATCGCCCCAGGTCCACGTCAGGTGAGCGAACGAGCAATTCCGCGCTATCAAATCGCGACGAACTCACCGCGAAGAGCCTCCGCAATGAGCATCGATCTGGCTGCGCCAATATCTTCCGGCTCGTCGGCCACCGGGCCTCGCAGTCCTGGCGCCAGATTCAGCTAGGGATCATGAAACTTCGTATATGTATTCCCTGCCAGCATCGTCATGAGCGTGCGCAACGCGCCCTGCTATGGGCATGACAGGCCGGCGGCCGCGGCCGTACAGCGGGTCATGGACCCAGCCTTGCCGGTAAGCGCTACCGGGTTATCGATGTGGCACTTCTTGGTTATAGGTTCTCATCTGGCCCTATGAGACCCGAAAAGCCAGTGACAAACCAAGTGGCTACGCACCCGGACCCCAGGGGCTACCTCCAGACCCAGGCAGACACCGCATGTGACCTTGTGCCGCTCGAAAATGGGATTCTGTGTGGTGAGCTGCGTCTTCTTGGAGTTCATGCGGCTCGGACGTACTCGTTGATCAGGCCGCTCAGGACAGGTTTTCGGCGGATCTGGCGAGCGTGGAAGTGCCGTGCCGTGATGCAGAGATGCTGGTGTTCAGCGTCGGGGACGCGCTGGCCGATTCCCTGGTGCGGGCGGGCGGTGTTGTAGTGCTCTTGATACTCGGCCAGGACGGCGAGCAGATGTGCGACACCGAGGATCAGCACCCGGTCTAGGAGCTCACGGCGCATCGTGCCGACGAGTCGCTCGCAGATCGCGTTCATCCGCGGAGCCTGGACGGCGGTGCGCAAGATCGTGGTTCCGGCGGCCTGGAAGACGGCGTCGAACGAGGCGGTGAAGTGGGAGCCGCGGTCGCGGATCAGGAGCCGGAAGTCCTCGAACCGCTCGTCGAGGTCCAGGCCAAGGTTGCGGGCCTGCTGCACAGTCCACTCCCCGGTGGAGTGCGCGGTGACGCCGCCCAAATGCATCCGACGGGTGCCGTGCTCAATAAATACGAGCACGTAAAGTCTTCTCAGCAGGACCGCGTCAACGTGCAGGAAGTCGACGGCCAGGACCCCTGCGGCCTGGGCGTGCAGGAACTGCCGCCACGTCGTGCCTGAGCGGCGTGGCGCGGGATCGATGCCCGCGGCGCGCAGGATCTCGTAGACGGTTGACGGCGCCAGGTTCGCTCCGAGCTTGGTTAGCTCGCCGTGGATCCGCCGGTAGCCCCACAGCGGATTCTCCCTCGCCAGGCGGACGGCGGTCCAGGCGATACTCCGGACCGTCGGCGGGCGGCCAGCCCGTCGGCGCGTGCTCGTGTCGTACTTCCGCGCAACCAGTCTGCGGTGCCACGCCAGCAGCGTCGCGGGTGTCACCGCGAAGATCCTGGCCCACTGCCGCCGCGGGATGAACGGGGCCAGCGCGGCGAACCAGGCCCGGTCGGCGGGCTCGTACCGGACCCGGCCGGCTTGCCGGCGTAGCACCGCGTTCTCATGCCGGAGCACCAAAAGCTCGGCGTCTTTCGCCTGGTCCCCGCGGAACACCAGCACAACCAGCCCGAATAACCAGCGCATCAGCAGGTAAGCGATCCTCATGGGCGCCCGGCCAGCCAACCATCACAGCGCCAGGCCCGCAGCCAGTAACGGCAGGTCAACCTGCCAATCGAGTATCCGGGCGGCACAGGTTGCTCGATGCCCTGGCCGCTGACGGCCGGGCCACCCGGATGATGCTGGCTAGCAAGAGCCCGCGAAACTAGCTATACTTATGGCCATGTCAGTTAGTGAGCAGATGTCCCTCGCAGACGTGAAGAACCGACTCTCGGAGGTCGTGGACCTCCTGGAACGCGAGCACGGCCGCGTCGTGATCACCAAGCACGGCCACCCCGCTGCCGTGGTCATCAGTGTCGAAGACCTGGAGTCTTTGGAGGAGACCCTGGACGTCATGGGCAGCTCAGCGCTCCTGGACGACATCCGCGAGGCGCTGGCCGAACTCAGCACCGCCGACGCTCCTGTGCTGACCAGAGATGACGCACTGCACCTGATCGCTGACAAGTGAGCGAAGACGACTTCGCGATCACGTGGACGGCGCCGGCCCGCCGTGCGCTAGCCCGGGTGCCCGAGAAGGTTGCCATAGCAGCAGTCGAATTCCTGTACGGGTCACTGGCCGCTAGTCCGCACCGCGTCGGCAAGCCGCTCAAGCTCGGGCTCGACGGGCTGCACAGCGCCCGCCGGGGCGATTATCGGGTGATCTACCGTATCGATGACCAGCATCGCCGGGTCAACGTCCTGGCCATCGAGCACCGCTCCGACATCTACAGACCACGGCAATTCTGAAAGCCGCCCGGTCTGCGGCAAATGAGGATGACTCTGCCGTTCACGCAATCTGCGATCGACGCCGAAAGAGTTCACGACGGATGCTACAGACCACAGGTGCATGTTGGTCCTTTTCGGTTGCCTGCGAATTTCAGGCTTATATGTGGGATATGAGATGCATCGCGTCAAGCAAGGTGCGCAGCCGCTGAAGCTCGGTGTCGTCGGTGGTATTGACAAGGCGAGGGTCGCATCGATCCGGCCGCGGGCGAAGTCGCGGCTGTCGGCTCCGCTGTGAGGTTCCCGACGCCCTCGGTGGCCCGCAGCGCGTTCAGTGCTGCCTGGGTACTGGCAAGCTCTCCGAGGTCAGTCGCTTACAGGCCGAAGCTGACGAGGGCGCCGCGTTGCGAAGGCCGGCCCTCGGCTAGGTTCTCAAGCTGGCCGCGCGGGTGCTTAAGGCTGGAGCGCAAGGCGGCGGGTATGGGATCTGCGTCGTCGGCGGGCTGACCGCAGGTCGGGCATGCGGACGGGTGAACGGTGCCGTCGCCTGCGGCGAACTCGAAGAGGGTAAGGCTGGTGCGGAGTCCCGCCTGCAGATTCAGGGACTGCTCGTCGCTCGGCCTGTCAGCAAGCTGCGGCGCGTCACTGTTGCCCTGCTGGCCGCAGCAGGATCTCGTTGATGGCCAGGCGGCGCGGACGGCTGAGGAGAAGGCGATGATCTCGGCGACGTCTTCGGCGGTGACCTCGGCCTTGTCGTAGAGCTGCTGGACTCTTTGTTTGGTGTCGGCGTGGGTGATGTGGTTCGGCAGCTCGGTGGCCACGACACCTGGCTCGACGAGCGTCACGCGGACGTCGGGCAGCAGTTCCTGCCGCAGTGACTCGGACCAGCCGTTGATGCCCCACTTGGTAGCTGCGTAGACGCCGTTACCGGATCGGGCAGTTCGCCCGGCGGCCGACGAGATGTCGATAATGTCACCGCCGCCGTCTTTGAGCTGTTCGAGGAACACCTCGGTGGTGGTGATCGCACCGAGCAGGTTGACCTCGATCATCTGCCGGTAGTCCTCACGCTGATCGGAGTCGAACGGACCGAGCAGCATGACGCCGGCGTTGTTGATCAGGGCATTGGCGGTGCCGAGCTCTTGGCGGACGCGGTAGCCGTCGGCGGCCAGGGCGCGGGCGGTTGCCGCGCCGATGCCGGACGATGCGCCGGTGACGACGGTGACCTTGTCCGGTGTGCTGCTGGTCATTGTGATCAGGCCTCCGGGATGTCTCGGCCGAAGCGTTCGAGGGTGATGGCGTCCGGCTCGGGACCGCCGCGCTTGCCGGTATCGAGCCCGTCGATGGCCGCGACCTCGACCGTGGTGAGCTCGAAGTCGAGCACGCCGAAGTTCTCGGCGATGCGGTGGGGCTTGGTTGACTTCGGGATGACCGAACGTCCCTCCTGCAGGTGCCAGCGCAGCATGACCTGTGCGGGACTCTTGGCGTGGGACTCGGCGATCTTGACGATGGTCGGGTCTTCCAGGGTGCTGGTGTGCTCGCCTTCGCGGTAGAAGGTGATGCCGCCGATCGGTGACCAGGCTTGGGTCACGATGCCGTGCTCGGCGTTGAACGCCTGCACCTCGGGCTGCTGGAAGTAGGGGTGCAGCTCGATCTGGTTGACGGCGGGGACGACCTGGGTCTTGTCCAGCAGGTTCGTGAGGTGCTCGACCATGAAGTTGCTGACGCCGATGGCGCGGACCTTGCCGTCCTTGAGCAACGTCTCCAGCGCCCGGTAGGCTCCGAGCGTCTTTCCGAAGTCGGACGGCAGCGCCTGGTGCAAGATCAGCAGGTCGATCTGGTTGACGCCGAGCTTGCCGGCGCTCTTGTCGAAGGCGTGAAGCGTCTCGTCATATCCGTAGTCGCTGATCCAGATCTTGGTCTCCAGGAAGACCGCCGCACGACCACCCTTCGACGCGTGCACCGCTTCGCCAACCTCGCGCTCGTTGCCGTATGCGGCGGCCGTGTCAATGTGGCGGTAGCCGGTGCCGAGTGCGGCCGCGACCGCGCTGCGCGTCTCGTCCGGCGGTGTCTGGAAGACGCCGAGGCCGATCGATGGCATCTCGACGCCGTTGTTCAGGGCGATGTTCGGTACTTCGTGTGCCATGGGGATAGCCCTCCGGTTGCTTGCTGTGGCCCGCGGCGACCCACCGCCGCAGTGTGGTCTTGCCCACCCCGCTCCGACGGCGTCACCCAGACTGGTTCAGTCGTCGTCACGGGCGAGTGAGGATGAGAGGTCTCGATAGGCGCCGGCCTGCGCGATCAAGTCCCGGCCCTTGTTTCCGACCGTCTGGACTGCGTCAGCGCCGGCGACCCAGCGGACCGGTGGCTCATCCTGGCTGACGAGCTTGACTAGTAGTCGCGTACTGGGTATGGCTTCGCGATACGATCTCGCTTCCGGCGGCTGCGAAGTCCTCAAACCCTGACCAGCACGCCGTCCGACTGGTTGCCGGACTGGAGACGTCATGCACCCGCTCCAGACCATCCGTCCGCTGGGGTGTATCGGGGCGCGGGGCAATAGCGTGGGCCTAGATCGTGGGCGGCTGGTGGCCAGGGTCTGTGATGCGGTAGCCGACGCCGGTGATGGTCTGGATGGGCGGGGGATCGCCGAGTTTACGGCGGAGCCGGCTGATGGTGACCTGGACGGTTTTGGTGAACGGGTCGGTGTTCTCGTCCCAGGCCTGAGCGAGGAGGTCTTCGGCGCTCTGCGTGGCGGGGGCGGTCTTGAGGAGGATTTCCAGGACGGCGAATTCCTTGACCGAGATGTCGAGGGGCCGGCCGTGGCGGCTGACGGTACGGCGGAGCGGGTCGAGTTCAATCCCGGCCGCGCGCAGGATACGGGGCCCGGCGGCAGGCTTGCGGCGGGCCAGGGCGCGGATGCGCAGCACGAGCTCGGGGAAGTGGAAGGGCTTGGACAGGTAGTCGTCGGCGCCCAGGGCCAGGCCGGTGACCCGGTCGGCGGGGGTGCCGGCGGCGGTGAGCATGAGGATCATGACCGGGTGACCGGCCGCGGTGATGGTGCGGCAGATCGTGTCACCGTGCACGCCGGGCAGGTCCCGGTCCAGGACCAGCACGTCGTAGGGATTGAGGTCCAGCTTGAATACGGCGTCCGCGCCGTCGTAGGCCACATCGGCGGCGATGCCCTGATCACGCAGGCCCTCGGCGATGTCATCGGCTAGCCGCCGGACATCCTCGGCGACCAGGACCCTCACCGGGTGCCTCCCGCCGCGGCCAGCTGAGCTGGCGGCCCGGTGCGGTCGGTGGCGGGCAGGCTGACGACCGCGCGCAGGCCTCCTTCGGGCCGCGCGTACAGGCGCAGTGTCCCGCCGTGGGCGGCCGCGATCGCTTCGGCGATGGACAGTCCCAGGCCGGTTCCTGTCGCTGATCCGGTGCGGTCGGCGCCCAGCCGCCGGAACGGCTGGGTCAAGGTGGTGACCGAGCCGCGGTCCAGGAGAGGGCCGCCGTTTTCCACCTGCAGCCGCACGGCGGGCCCGTCGCGGGTGATCTGGGTGCGGATCCAGCCGCCCGGATCATTGTGACGGACGGCGTTATCGATGAGGTTGGCGGTCATCTGCGCCAGCAGCACGCGGTTCCCCGTGACGGTGGGCTGGGAGACGTCGCCGTCGCTTTCGCCGTGCCGCACGTCCAGGCTCATGCTCGCGATCAGCCCGGCCCGGGCCGCGGTCGCGTCGGCGAGGAGCGGGCCCAGGGGGATGGTTTCCTGAGCGTCCCTGGCGCCGTGCTGGGCCCGGGCTAGCAGCAGCAGGTTCTCCACCAGCCGGTCGGCCTGGTCGAGTCCTTCGCGGAGCTTGCCCGCCAGCACGGTCAGCTCCGGGGGAACCGGCCCGGGTTTGGCGGTGGCCACATCCAGGGAGGTGCGCATCATCGTCAGCGGGGTGCGCAGCTCGTGCGAGGCGCTGGCGGCGAACCGGCGCTGGGCTCCGAAGGCGATCTCCAGTCGGTCCAGCAGCTCATCGAAAGTGTCGCCGAGGTCTTTGAGCTCATCGTCCGGGCCGGACACGGCCAGCCGCCGGCTCAGGTCATCGGCGGAGACCGCCCGGGCGGCGGCGGTCATCGCCCGCAGCGGTCGCAGCACCCGGCCGGCCACCAGCCAGCCCAGCACGGCCGAGACCACGGTCATGACGGCCAGCGCGATGGCCGACTCCGCCAGCAACTGGTTCAGCGCGGCCGCATGCCCGGCTGCGGCCTGAGCTTGCAGCTGGGCGGGGGAGTAGCACACGGACGGGTGCGTGATCGTGCAGAAGCGTACGACCCTGACGCCAGCGGGAGCCACGACCGCGGGCCCGGGTTCGGGCCAGGGCCAGCTGCGAGCCAGGATGTTGGTGATCGCCAGCAGCCCGGCCCCCGAGGCCAGGAACAGCCCGCCGTACAGAGCGGTCAGCCGCAACCGCACGGTACGGCGCGGCAGGGCCGCCCGCCGGGCCATCCCGCTGAGAGGACGCGCTGCGCTCATCGGCACTCCCTGGCTGTCGTTCCGCGCGCCGGCACCCGGGTGGGTGGGCCGCAGGCACGGCGACGCCTCCCACCAGGATGCCTTCCCGCAGGTAACAGGGTGTTAACAGGGCCTGTTTGACCCGTGTAACCGCCTGCCTGCCAACGTGCGGACAGACATCACACGGGTGACGGACAGGAGGTATGGCCGTGGCTGCGCTGATCGAGCTCAGCGGCGTAACCAAAAGGTATGCCGCTGGCGGGGTGCCTGCGCTGGACCAGGTCAGCGTGCAGGTGGCAGCCGGGGAGGCAGTGGCCGTGATGGGGCCGTCGGGCAGCGGTAAGTCCACGCTGCTGAACCTGGTAGCCGGGCTGGACAAGCCGTCGGCCGGGACGGTCACGGTCGCCGGGCAGCGAATCGACACGCTCGGGGAGACCAGGACCGCCCGGTACCGCCGCACCCAGGTGGGCATGGTTTTCCAGTTCTTCAACCTGGTCGAGGACCTGACCGTGGCCGGCAACGTCATGCTGCCGGCCCGGCTGGCCGGGGTGCGGCGCCGCGCAGCCCGGGCGCGGGCGGACAAGCTGCTGGCCCAGCTGGGCATCGACCGGTACCGGGACACCTACCCGGCCCGGCTGTCCGGCGGGGAGCGGCAGCGGGTGGCGATCGCCCGGGCGCTGGTCAACAACCCGGCGGTGCTGCTGGCCGATGAGCCGACCGGCGCGGTGGACACCGCGGCGGGCCAGGCGATCGGGCAGCTGCTGGTGGACCTGAACGCGGCCGGGCAGACCCTGCTCATCGTCACCCACAACCCCGAGCTGGCCGAGCGGTATGCCAGCCGGGTGATCCAGCTCGCCGACGGGCGGGTCATCAGCGACACCGGCACGGCCGTGTCCACCGGTCAGCACGGTCCGGCGGGACAGCCGGGAGCGCGGCCGTGACGGCCGGGCCGGTGCTGCAGGCGGCCTGGGCCGGGGCGGCCCGCCGCCTGGTGCAGTCCCTGGTCGTGCTGGCCGTGCTGGCCGTCTCCTGCGCGGCGGCCCTGACCGGCCTGACCCTGTACGCCGCCGCCAACGCGGGATATGCCGCCGGGGTCACGGCCACGCACGGCGCGGACCTGGCCGTGACCATCAACGCAGCCAAGGTCACCGCCAGCCAGCTGGCGGCGACCCGGCACCTGCCCGGCGTGACCCAGGACGCCGGGCCCTACCCGCAAACCACGATCACCGTCGCCGCGAGCGCCGCCGCGACGGGCGGTAGCCGCCTGCCCGCGACGAAGCTGACCGTAGTGGGCCGGACTTCACCGTCCGGCCCGCTTGATGACGTCATCGCCAACCCCTCCGTCATGGCCTTGCGCCACAGCCGGTGGCCGACTAAGCCAGGCGAGATATCCCTGGCCGTAAGGAGCATCATCCGCGTCCCGCTGGGCGCCAGGCTCACTGTGACCAGCGCGCCAGGCCGCCCGGTACTGACCGTGACCGGGTACGGCGACGAGCTGGTGAGCCCCGAGGACGCCTGGGTGGTGCCCGGCGGGATCGCGGCGCTGCGCACGGCGGGCGCCCCGGCCCAGGAGCAGATGCTCTACAAGTTCAATGCCGGCAGCCCCGCACAGGTCGAGGCCGGCCTGGCCGAGCTGAAGGCCGCCCTGCCCCGCGGCGCGGTCGCCAGGTCCCTGCCGCTGCAGGCCGGGCCGCCGCCAGGGTCCGGCCCCGTGCCGGTGGGCGGGACGGGCGGCGGAGGGAACGTGAACACCCCGTACGTGATCGTGTTCGCGATCCTGGGCCTGGTCCTGGCGGTGCTCATCACCGCCAACGTGGTATCGGCGGCGGTGATCGCCTCCTACCGGCGGATCGGGGTGCTCAAGAGCATCGGGTTTACCCCCGCCCAGATCACCGCCACCTACCTGGCCCAGATCAGCATCCCCGCGGTAGCCGGGGTAGTCGCCGGGACCATCCTGGGGAACTCCTGGGTGCTGCCGGTCATCGGCCTGTACGAGGTCCAGGGGGCGCACGTGTCCGTCCCGCTGTGGATCAACCTGACCGCCCCGCTGGGCATGCTCGCGCTGGCCGGGCTGGCCGCGGCGGTCCCGGCGGTGCGGGCCGGGCGGCTGCCTGCGGTCGCGGCGATCACCGCCGGGCAGGCGCCCCAGGCCGGGCGCGGCGCGGTGGCCTACCGGCTGGCCGCGCGGCTGAGGCTGCCGGAGACGGTGACAGTCGGGCTGGCCGCCCCGTTCTCCCGCCCGGCCCGCTCCGCGGTCACCCTGGCCGCCTTGGCCTTCGGGATCACCGGGGTCGTGCTGGGCACCAGCCTGAACACCTCGATTCACAAGATCAACCACAGTGCGATCCACGGACAGGGGGAGCTGCAGGCCGCCTTTCCCGGCAGCTCGTCCGCATTCGCATCCCGCCAGGCCGCCGCCGTGCGGGCCGCGATACGCGCCCAGCCGGGAACACTGCACTACGTAGCCGAAACCGACCTGCAATACATCCCCGTCCCCGGCCCTGGCTCGCCTAACTCCAGGCCTGAGGTCACCGTGGCCGGGCGGCCGGACGTGCCCCTGCTGACCTACGCGTACGGCGGCGACTCGTCGTGGCTAGGCTGGAGTCTGGTCAGCGGGCGCTGGTACAACGGCCCTGGCCAGGTTGTGGTCAGCACCGCGTTCGCCTCCGACACCCACCGGGCGACGGGCGACAGCGTCACGCTGACCGTCAACGGCAAGCCGGTCACTGTCCGGATCGCTGGCGAGGTGTTCATCCCTAACCCGGCAGCCGCCATGTGGGTCAGCTCGCAGACCCTCGGCGGCCGGGCCGCCGGGCTGGCCATCCATCAGTACGACATGGGCCTCACGCCGGGCACCAGCACGCCGGCCTACACCGGCGCCCTGCAACAGGTCCTGCGGCGGGCACTGGGACCCGACATCCTCGTCGGCACCGAGGGCGCCACGTCGCTCGGCGGGTTCCTGGACACGTCCTTGTTCGCGTGGCTCACCCTGCTCGTGGCGGTGCTGGCCGGGCTGGGCGTGCTCAACGCTGCGCTCATGGCCACCCGGGAACGGGTGCATGACCTGGGTGTGTTCAAGGCGGTCGGGATGACACCGCGGCAGACCATCACGATGGTGGTCTGCTGGGTCATCGCCCCGGCCGTCATCGCTGCGGCCATCGCCGTGCCTGCCGGGCTGATCATCCAGGATCTCCTCGTGCGCCAGCTCACGTCCGGCACCGCGCTGCAAGGCACCGCACTTCCCGGCAGCTTCGTTCACGTCCTGGGCGGCACCGACCTGCTGCTGCTCGCCCTGGCCGGGCTGGCCATCGCCGTAGTCGGCGCGCTCGGCCCCGCCAGCTGGGCAGCCTGCACCGGAACCTCCGCGGTACTGCACACTGAATAGCCGCACGACCGCGTGACCGCGCCGCCCAGGCGCGGGGTTGCGCCGTGGCGCAGCCTTGCGCGCCTGTCGGCGCACTGGTGCGCTACGTAAGGGATCAGGCGCGGCGCGGCGGACGGGACTTGGCCGGGCGCGGGCCGTTAGGTCGCCTGCCCGGGCTTTGACGCTGCCGGTGCCAGATCCTCGCTATATCACCGGAATGTGCATATCTGCAGTTCATGGCCGTGACTGGGTTATGTGATGCACCGTCGAGCTGGCCTTGCCGGTGCGATCCCGCTTGCCCGTTCTGCTGCAGAACCGCACTTCAGATCCGTGCGTCTGCGCCAGGAAGCCGTACCTTGCCAGGTAGCCCCGGTGCCAAGGCTGATCCGCTCGGGTCCGGGCTGTCAGCTTGTGCGCAGTTCGTCGAGCACGCGCTGGATGCGCCGGGTACGCGTTTCGGTAGTGCGTGCTCCGGTGATGGAGAGGACGTGCCGCCGCTGGTTGCTGTAGGACAGGGCGGCGAATCGGTCGGACGTGGCGGGGTCGGCGCGCAGGGCATCGGCGAGGTCGGCCGGGAGGTTGACCGTGCGGGGCGCGTCATCGCGTTCAAGTTCGACCGTGATGTTGTCGCCTGCGGCGATGCCGGTGTCGGACCGGATGTCGGCGCTCACCGGGATCATGGGCTCGCCTCGCATCACGGCGATGGTGCTGGCGTAGCGCGTGCCGTTGATGGTGACGCTGACCGGGATGCGCTTGCCGCCGCCCAGCGCCGCCACGACCTCGTCGGGGACCCGGATGCCGGTCGCGGTCTTGCCGCCGAGTAGCAGGGTGGTGGTGAATTCCATGGCCGTTCTCCCGTTGTCTCCCGTGACTGGATGCTGAGGCGATGGGTCATACCGCCGCGCGGCGGTATAGGCGCGCGCTGACCAGCGCGAGCCAGGTCCAGGCGAGGATGACGGCGCCGGTGAAGGCCAGGACACCGGCGCTGCTGGCGGCGCCCCCGGTCGCGATCCCGGCGAACGCGCCGAAGAACAGCACTCCCGTAACCAGCGAGAAGGTGGCCCAGCGGACCTGGCGCAGACCGCGGAACTGCCAGGCCAGCACGAGGCAGGCGGTGATCAGGCCGAGGAAGCCGATGCCGCCGAAGACGATATGCAGCGTCCCGTGCCAGCTCGGGGTGACCGTGGGGCCGGGCGGGGTGCCGACCGGGAAGCCGTCAGCGGGGTCGGCGATGAAGAAACCGGCGCCGACCAGGCCAGCGGCATAGACACCGAGGAACCAGCCGCTGGCGGCGTTCACCTGCTCAGCGTGCAGCTGGCGCACTACGCCGGCGGCGGCGGCGCCGACCATCAGCCCGGTGAGCACGAGCACCAGCACGTGAATCCATCCGAGGGCGCCGTTGGCGAGCAGGCTCCAGTCGTCGTGGGCCAGGCTGAAGCCAGCGCGGGTGAGCGCCTCGGCCAGTGAGGCCACGACATAGAACGGCCCGGCGATCACGCCGTAACCGAGCAGTGACTTGGTGACCCGCACGGGTGCAGGAGGGCAGTCGGCGGCCGGCCGGCCGTTCTGGATAGCCGCGGTAGGCATTAGAACACTCCTCCCTAACTGAACTGCACTGACCAGTACACGCGCAGAACGCTACTGTACGGTACAGTTCAATGTCAAGGAGGTTTCTATGGCTGGCCGGAAGGGCGCACTGATCCTCGACACCGCGCGGCAGATGTTCCTGGAGCGGGGCTACGATGCGACGAGCCTGGATGATGTCGCCGCTGCGAGCGGCGTCTCGAAGACCACCGTCTACAACAACTTCGAGGACAAGGAGGGCCTGTTCAGCGCGGTCGTGCTCTCGGTGACTGAGCGCGCGGAGCAGATCATCTCGGAGCTGGGCGCCACCCTCCGCGGGGATGAGCCGGTGGCAGCACGGCTGACTACGGTCGCCCGGGCCCTGGCTTACGGCGTGCTCAATCCAGCCGTCGTACAGCTGCGGCGGCTCGCCATCTCCGAAGCCGTGCGCTTCCCCGACATCGTCACCGCATACTGGGACCGCGCCCCGGGGCGGACCCTCGCCTTGCTCACCGAATCGTTCACGCAGATGGCCGCCCAGGGTGAGCTGGACGCCGGCGATCCCGCCGCCGCGGCGGCGCTTTTCGCCTACGCTGTCCTCGGCCTGTACCAGGACCAGGCGCTCCTGCAGCCTAGCCGCCCGGTGACCCGCGCCGATCTCGACGAGCACGTTGACAACGTGGTCAACGCGTTCCTGCGAGCCTACGCGCCAGCCGCGCACCCCCAGGCTGTATCCCGGTAACCAGAACTCAGGTCTCCGCGCACCGCACGGCAGCGCTGAACCAAGATCATGCGGATGCCGCCCGCTTAACCTGTGGCCAGCCCCCTGCCCAGCATGAGAAACCCCAGGTCACGGCCAAACGTGAATGCCTGACCCAGGTCAGAGATACTTTCCGAACGGTGAACCGGTGAGCAGCCCGCCGTGAGGGCATTCTGAGGGGCAAGATCATCCCGTCAGTGGCCGCATGACCAGCATCAAAGTCCGCCAAGATTAGTTCTCGCGGAGGCGTAGCGCCTTCGTGGCCTGCAAGAGGTCGGCGGCTTCCAGTAGCTGGAGGTGGCTTCCATGGCTGCCAGGGTCACGCCTGGCAGCGGAACCAGGCAGCCAACTCCGGCAGCGAGCGGGTCGTCGTGGCATACTCGCCCACCTCCCGGCGGCGCCGGCCCGGCTTGTCCTCGTGCGGTACCCGGATCCATGCCGGTTACGAGCGCGTTGCGGGGCTTGAGGCGGCGCTCAGTTGTGCCGAGGAGCTTTCGCACGCATAGTCATCTTCGACTAGAGCCGCTGGTCAAATGCTCGTCAGCGCGGCCCGGCTGTTCATCACCACGCACACGGTCGAGTATCAGCTGTTTAAGGTGCTCCGCAAGCTGGACATCACCAGCCGGGCACAGCTTGTCCACGTCCTGGCCGGGCAAGAGGGGTCAGGTATTGTCAGCTACGCCGTCCCCGCGCCCTCATGAGATAGCCGCTCGCGGGGTGGGTGTCCGGGGAGGGGGAGACGTGCTGATGGCGAAGCGCCCGGGTGGCGCGGGGAGATCCGGACCCGCAGCGCGGCGGGCCGGATCGCGAACCGCAGCGGCGGGCTGAGGTCCATCGCCTCCCCATCAATCCCGGCGTGCACCGTTGCCGGGGCACTCACCTCCAGCTGTGGCGCGGTCCAGGCTTGCCCGGGGGCCAGCGGGCTATCGCCGGGTGCATCGAGGACGATGATCCCGAGGTGGCTTCCGCTGAGCGTCGGGCGGGTGCCGCGGAACAACGGGCGGTCGACCGCGTAAGGGTTGTTGGACACGAGGACGACGGCGGGATGGCGATGCTCGCGCTCCAGGTCGTCAACCAGGCTCAGCGCGGGCGCCTCCGCGCCCGGGCTTCGGTGAACGCACCAGAGCGCCGGTCACATCGCGCCGGTCCGCACCCACGTCGAGCGCGAAGTGGTTGCTCGTCCCAGCCGGAATACACACAAATGGAATGCCGTGCGCTGCGGCCGCGACCGCCAGCGACCCGTCGCCCCCAGCCATCCCGACCACGTCCGCGCCGGCCCCAATGGCCGCACGGGCCAGTGCCGCCAGGTCCTGGCCCGGGGTAAGGATGACCACCTCGATCCCGTTCGCCCGCGCTCGCTCGGCCACCTTGCCGCGGGCAGCCTTGCCGCCGCCCGACCGGGGGTTGACGAACAACACCGGCCGGTGTGGCGGCTCTGCGGGCCGCCAGCCATAACGCGACAGCTGCCGCCTGGCCGGTTCCATCGCGCCAGTTACCAGGTGTCAGTGGGGGGGAGGGGTAGGACGGCGAGGCGGGCGGCTTCGGGTGCGGGGACCCCGAGCAGGCGCAGCACGGCCTCAGCAAGCTGGTCAACGGAGGCCTCCTTGTCGACGCGCTCTGGGTGCCGCTGGCGCATCCGCAACAGCCCGAGCAGGCCACCGGCCACGGCGCTGAGCGCGATCTCGGCATCCGGAACGGTGAACCGGCCCGCAGCCTGCCCAGCCTGGATATCACGCAAGGCGCGCGGCGCCAGGCCGCCCGGGACGTCCAGGGCGTCCAGGCCGGACCCGGTGAGGAACCCGGCGATGTCAGGATGGGTCCAGCCGAGCCGCCCGGAGATCCTTATCCCCACGGCGAACAGCTCAGCCGGGTCGCTGATGCCGGCCACGGCGCGGTCGATCATCTGCCCCCAGCGTTCCAGCACCTCTTCGGAGGCGGTCTGGAACAACTGCTCCTTGCTGTCGAAGTGGTTATAGAACGACCCGAAGCCGATGTCGGCCGTCTCAGTGATCTCCTGGATGCTCGCCCGGTCCCCGCGGCCCTCGGCGATCAGCCGTACCGCAGCGTCGATGAGGGCCTGCCGGGTCCGGGCCTTACGCCGGTCCAGCCGCGTCGCCTTCGGCGTGCCGACTGCCGATACCGCCTCTGCCATCACCGCTCCTCCCACCGTTCACGTCACGCTAGCGGCCAGGTTCCCTGGTGATAGCCAGCGCGGCCGATGCGCGCCGAGCGAGCCCGGCCCACATCTGCACTACGCATCATCATTTCTGATAGATCATATCAAAGTTGATCGCACTTGATCGAGTCTTGCGCGTCGGACCGCCAGGTCCCGGGAAGACCCGGCCAGGGCGGAACGCCGGGCACCGCCCGGCGGGGCAGCCGGTGATTGCCGTTCCTGCGCCGCTACATCCGACGTGGTTGGCGGCGCCGGTACGGCTTAGCGCACAGTAGTTCTCCAGCAGGGCTCCTGCTGGAGAACTACCTGACGGCGAGCCTGGCCGGTGGCCACGCTTGGTTCAGGCCGGGTGCGGCTCCCGCACGGCGCTCTGCACGGTGTGCTGGGTGTGGCGCCACTCGATGCCCTGTGCGAGTGCCCAGCCGCCGTAGATCAGGTTGAACAGGCCGAACAGCAGCGCAAGGGTGACCACGCCGGCGCCGGGGTGGGCGAACAGCACGACGCCGAACGCGATGGAGACCAGGCCGCCCAGGATGAACAGGGCCCGCGTCCCGGCCGGCTCGCCGCGGCCGAAAGCGGCTGCGATCTCGAACCCGCCGGCGACGACCGCCCAGCTGGCGACGATCAGCACCAGGACCAGCGCGGTGGGCCCCGGCCACGCCAGCGCAATAACGCCGGCCGCCAGGTCGACCAGCCCAAGCAGCAGATGCCCGAACACCGGCCCGGCGGTGCGGCCGCTGAGCGCCCGCATGGCCTGCAGGCCGGCCGCGATGAACGCGTACACGGCGAACAGGATGACCAGCGCCAGGACTGTGACCTGAGGCCAGGCCAGCGCGATGATCCCGACGGCGATGGCGAGGACGCCCCGCACGATCAGGGACGTGCTGAGTGACTTGAGCATGACAGCGTTCCTTTCGCTAGCTCCGCTGCTCTGGGCATCCGCGGTGCTTGCCTCCGCCCGGGGCCCGGCGCGTGAACGACTGCACCTGCCCGGCGTCCGAGGCCGGCGGCCGCTGCCGGCGTCCAGGAGGTCCCGGGACGCCGGACCACGCCGGCTTGGCAGCTCTAACTTTTGATCGAGTATCACAAAACTGATGACTTGTGTCAAGACTGATGGTGAACGTTCCGCTGGCTTGCGAGCAGCCGGGGAGCGACAGCCTGCTCGCTGCCTGGCTTCAGTACGCCACCAGGATCTGGTCATCGACCTCGGTAACCCACGGGGGAGACCGGGCCGCGGCCACCGTCTCGTCGTGCTCGGCCCACGAGCTCGCCGCGCCCACGAGGGCCACCCGCCCGCAGGTCGTGGTATCGGCGGAAAGCCGGTCCGCGTCGAGGCTGGCGTTGCGCCGGAACGCTTCCCGTATGTCCTCTTGACGTTGCCTGCGTCCGGCGCAGGCGTCAGGACCGCTCGGCGCTGGTCCCGGACGGCAGCGACGTGAAGGCCGACACCAAAGACAACGTCATCACGCTGACCGGCCATGTCCGCACGTGGGCCGAACACCACGCGGTGCTCGGTGCGGCGTGGATGGCCCATGGGGTCATCGGCGTCCGCGACGGACTTGAGATCGCCGCCTGACCGCCGCCAGCGCCTTCCTAGGTAGCTGGCATCTGTAGCGAACACCATCAGCGCGCCGGGACCGGTGGCCCCCAGGGCCAGGCGGCCACCGGGCCGGCGGCTGAGCGCGGGTGGCCGACCCAGCGAAACGGTGCCCAGCGTGTCTCCGGTCTCGTCACCGCTGCTTGACACAGACCAAATCATAACTGATTATCTATCTCATAACTGATGAGACATGACAGAAGAGCGTCGAGGCAGAGGAGTCAGTTGTGATGGCACAGGACAGCCGGACGCAGGCGCCGGGCCACGCAGGCCAGGCCGAGGATCCGCATCGTTCCCTGCATAGCGAGGCTGGGGCGCAGCTGGGAGAGCACCCTGGGCGGTCAAGCAATCCGCTGATCAAGGTGGCGGGGCTGGCGTGGCTGGAATTCGAGAAGCCGGACCTGGAGGCGGCCGAGCGGTTCCTGGCCGACTTCGGCTTCACCGTGGCCGACCGGATGCCGGACAGGCTGGTGTTGCGCGGCCGGAGGGCGGGCACGCCGTGCCTGGCTGTGCACCGCGGCCCGCGGCCCCGGTTCACCGGAGCCGCCTTCCAGGCCGCGGCCCGGGATGACCTGGACCGGCTGGCCCGCGGCACCGGCGGGACGGTCACCGCGCACTGGGGCGGCCATGCCGTCGCCGTGCGCGACCCGAGCGGGATCCCGGTGCGGGTCGTGCACGGCGTCCCCGACCTGCCGGCGCTGCCCGGGCGGGCCCCGCTCCCGCTGAACTTCGGTCCGGCGCCGGCGCGGGTCAACGCCACGCAGCGGCCGGCCCGGCGGGCCGCGGAGATCGAGCGGCTGGGGCACGTGGTGCTCGGCACCACCCGGTTCGGTGCCGCGCTGGACTGGTACCTGGACACGCTCGGGCTGATCGTCAGCGACTTCCTGTACCTGGACGGGCAGCGCGAGCGCGGCCCGGTGATGGCGTTCATCCGCTGCGATCAGGGCAGCATGCCGACCGACCACCACACCCTGGCCATGCTGCTGGGGCCGCACACCGGCTACGTGCACTCGGCCTACCAGCTCACCGACCTGGACGAGGTTGCCGCCAGCGGCGCCTACCTGCGGGAGCAGGGCTACCGGCACGCCTGGGGCGTCGGCCGGCACATCCAGGGCAGCCAGATCTTCGACTACTGGCGTGACACCGATCGGCTCATGTTCGAGCACTACGCCGATGGAGACGTGTTCGACTCCTCCGTGCCGCCGGGCTGGGCCGCGCTGTCAGCCAGCGGGCTCGCGCAGTGGGGACCGAAGGCCACCGCCGAGTTCACCGGCGCCCGCGATCCCGCCACCGTGCTGGCCGCGATCAGGGCACTTCGGGAGAAGGGCAACGAGATCAACTTCGCCGCGCTGCGCGGGCTGGTCAAGGCGATGAGTTCATGAGCGCCCGCCTGGCCCGCACCGTAGACGGCTGGTGGCTGGTCACCCCGGCCGGCCTGATCCGGCTCGGCCTGACCGCGCCCACCACCGCCGCCCTGCTGGCCGGCCGGCCCGCCCTGGACACCGCAGTCGAAACGGCGCGGCTGGCTGCGGCCGCCAACCCGGACGAGGCGGTCCCGGCCGGGTCGCTGGACCTATTCAGCCCGGTGACCGCGCCCGCCCGGATCGTGGCGCAGATGGTGAACTACCGCTCCCACGCGATCGACTCGGGCATGAACCCGGATACGGTCCCGCCGGCGTTCTTCCGTAAGACGTCGCATTCCCTGACCGGCCCGACCGGGGACGTCATCCGCCCGCACGGCGTCTCGTTCCTCGACTACGAGGTCGAGCTCGGCCTGGTCATCGGCGCGGACATGCCGGTCGGCACGGTGGTCACCGACGCCACGCTGGATCGCTACGTGGCCGCACTGGTGGTCGCCAACGACGTCAGCGCCCGGCAGATCCAGCTCACCAAGACCCAGTTCTACGAGGCCAAGTCCTACCCCACGTTCACCCCGGCCGGCCCCTGGCTGACCCTGGTCGCCAACGCCGACCTGGCCCGGCTGAGCTCACTGCGGCTCACCCTGTCGGTCAACGGCGAGATGCGGCAGGACGCGTTCGCCGCCGACATGATCGTCCGGCCCGCCCAGGCGCTGACCCTGCTGTCCCGCTTCCAGCCGCTGGCCCCCGGGGACCTGCTGCTGACCGGCACGCCCGGCGGGACCGCCCTCAAGGCCCCCGCCAAGGCAGTGGCGGCACTGGCCGGGCTGCTGCCGCCCGCCACAAAGTGGCAGCTGTTCTTCCGCCGCCAGGCCGCCAACCCCCGCTACCTGCACGACGGCGACGTCATCACCGCCGCCATCGCCACCCCCGACGGCCGGCTCGACCTCGGCACGCAGCGCAACACCATCATCGGGAAGACGCCATGACCACCACGCCACAGGTCCTGCCGCAGCCGGAGTCGACCTACCAGCTGCTGCTGGACGCCGCCCGCGCCTGGCCGGACAGCATCGCCACCCAGTGGATCCCCGACCCTGCCACTTACACCTCCTGCCTGACCCGGACCTACGCCGACCTGGCCGGCACCGTGACGCAGATCGCCAACGGCCTGGCCAGCCTGGGAGTGCGGCGGCCTGACGCGGTCACCCTCTGCGGCCCCAACACCTCGATGCTCTTCGCTGCGACCCTGGCCGCGCAGGCCGCCGGGATCGCGGCCCCGCTCAACCCCGCCCTGAGCAGCGAGCGGATCGCCGAGCTGGTCCGCCGGACCGGGTCACGGACCCTCGTCGCGGCCGGACCCGAGCTGGACCCGCAGCTGTGGGAGCGGCTCGCCGTCGTGGCCCGCCAGGCGAGGATGAACGCCATCCTCGCGGTCCGGCCCGACGGTGCCACCGGCCGCCCGCCCAGCCTGCCCGACGGTGGTGGCGTGCCTGCCGCTTACCTGGATGAGCTGATCGCCGGGCGGCCATCCGATCACCTGGACGGCGCGGACCTGCCCAAGGCGGGGGATCTGGCCGCGTTCGTGCACACCGGGGGTACCACCGGCGCCCCGAAGGTCGCCGCGCACACGCACGCCAACCAGCTGGCCTGCGGCCGGGGGATCGCCCTGTGCAGCGGCCTGGCACCCGGGCAGGCGATGCTGGGCGGGCTGCCGCTGTTCCACGTCAACGCCCTGATCGTCACCGGCATCGCCCCAATGTTCGGCGGGGCCCGCGTGGTATGGCCCGGCCCGGCCGGCTACCGCGACAAGGCCCTGTACGAGCACTTCTGGACGATCATCCAGCACTACCAGATCACGGCGATGTCCGCCGTCCCCACCGTCTACGGCACCCTGGCGCAGGTCCCGGTCGACGCCGACATCAGCACGCTGCGGCTGCCCATCGTGGGCGCGTCACCGCTGCCCGCCTCGGTGCGCGAGGCCTTCGCCCGGCGCACCGGGGTCCGCCTGCTGGAGGGTTACGGGCTGACCGAGGCGACCTGCGCCAGCACCTGGACCCGGCCTGACGAGGAGCAGACCGGATCCGTGGGCCGGGCCCTGCCCGGTCAGCAGGTGAAGGCCGTCCGGATCAGCGCCGACGGGTCATGGGCGGACTGCGCCCCGGGCGAGACCGGCGTGCTGGCCATCGGCGGGCCCGCCGTGTTCGCCGGCTACGTCACCGACCCCGCCCCCGGCGGCCCGCGGGTCAGCCGGGACGGCATCATGCGAGACGGCTGGCTGGACACCGGCGACCTGGGCCAGGTGGACGCCGGCGGCTTCGTGTACTTGACCGGGCGGGCTAAGGACCTGATCATCCGCGGCGGCCACAACATCGATCCCCGGGTGATCGAGGACGCGCTGCTGGCCCACCCCGCCGTCCGCGCCGTGGCGGCCGTGGGCCGCCCCGACCGGCACTCCGGTGAGGTCCCGGTGGCCTACGTCGTCCCCGCCGGCCCCGGGCCGTTCGACGAGACCGAGCTGCTCGCGTGGGCTGACACCGCCATCGGGGAGCCCGCGGCCCGGCCCAAGCGCATCTACCCGGTTACCGAGATCCCGGTCACCGCGGTGGGCAAGCAGTTCAAGCCCGCGCTGGCCGCCGACGCCGCTGTCCGCGTCGTGACCGAGGCGCTGGCCGCGGCGGGCCTGGACAACGCCCAGGTCATCGCCGCGCATGAGGACAGGCGGCTGGTCCTCACCGTGACCGGCGCCGACCTGGGCCGCGTGCGCGACGCGGTCGCCGGATTCGCCCTGACCGTCCGCTGTGGGCCGGCGACGGCCCCCGGATCGCCGTGAAACGACCCGCAGAAGGAGCCACGACCATGAACGACCAGTACCCCGCAAACTCCCAGCCGGTCATCGTCGTCGGCGCCGGCCCGGCCGGGTGTACCGCGGCCCTCCTGCTCGCCGACTTCGGGATTCCCGTCACCCTGCTGGAACGCTACCTGCAACCTCACCCGCTGCCCCGGGCGGTACACCTGGACGACGAAATCGCCCGGGTCCTGGACCGGATCGGCCTGAGCGAGGGCTTCCTGGCCCGGTCCCGGCCCGGCAGCGGACTGCGCCTGCTGGACGCCAGGCACCGCGTGATGGCCGAGTTCAGCCGCGACCAGCAGCCCAGCCAGCACGGCTTCCCGCAGGCCAACATGTTCCACCAGCCCGACCTGGAAGAGCTGCTGCTCGCCCGGGTCGATCAGCACCCGCTGATCAGTTTCTGGCGCGGCGCCGAAGTGACCGGGCTGGACGGTGCCGTGAACACGCTCACCGCGGACCCGGTCCGGGTACACGCCCGCGTCGCCGGCCAGCCGCAGCCGTTCACCGGCCGGGTCGTGCTGGGCTGCGACGGCGCCGGCAGCACGATCCGCCAGCTGGCCGGGATCACCATGGAGGACCTGGGCTTCACCGAACGCTGGCTGGTCATCGACATGCGGGTCCCGGCCGGCCTGGACACCTGGGACGGCGTGGAGCAGATCTGCGACCCGGCCAGGCCCGCCACCTTCATGCATATCACCGGCGACCGGTACCGCTGGGAGTTCCAGCTGCGCGACGGCGAGGACGAAACCGACCTGGTCACCCCGGCCGCCCTCGGCGCCCTGCTGCGCCCGTGGACCGGGCACGGTGACCTGGCCGGCCTGCAGATCATCCGCAGCGCCAGCTACACCTTCCGGGCCCGGCTGGCCTGCCGCTTCCGCGCCGGACGGGTCTTCCTGCTCGGCGACGCCGCCCACCTCACCCCGCCGTTCATCGGCCAGGGCCTGGCCGCCGGGCTGCGCGACGCCGACAACCTGGCCTGGAAGATCGCGCACGTACTCACCGGCCAGGCCGGGGAGGACCTGCTGGACAGCTACGAGACCGAGCGCCGCCCGCACGCCCGGGCCCTGATAAAAAAGGCCGTCCGGGTCGGCTGGGCGATGACCGGCGGCCAGGACCGGGCCGCCGCCGTCCGCCGGGTCGCCCTGGCCGCCGCAGTCCGCAGCGACCGCATCTGCCAGGCCATGGGCTCCACGGCCACCCCACGGCTCAGGGCTGGTGCCATGCAGCGGGCCCCACGGCGATTCCTCCCGTCCGGCATTCCACCTGCGCTGCGGGTCGGCGGCCTGGTCCCCAACCCGCTGGTGTCCGCCGGTGACGGAGTGCCGGTCCGGCTGGACGCCATCCTGGCCGGACACCCCGCCGTGCTGACCGCACGACGCCCCGGCGCCGGACTGGCCGATTTCTGCCGCCGGCGCGGCCTGGTCCTGGCGCGGATCAGTGCACCCGGGACCGGCACGCCCCCAGGACCGGGCGCCCAGCGCGACGCCGGCTGGATCGACGTCCGTCTCGCCGGCGACGCCGCGCCCGCCGGCATGCGCGCCCTGGTAGCCGACCCGGCGCTGACCGTCCTGGTCCGCCCGGACCGCGTCGTGGCAGCGGTAGGGACCCGGTCCCGGCTGCCGCGCCTGCCCTGGTACATCCCGGCCGCCGCCGGCCCGGAGCGCCCGGCCACGGCGCCCCCCGACGCTCATCCCGAATCCGTCTCTCCCGTCACCAAGACCCCGAGGAGTTCCCCATGTTCGTGATCATTTCGCTGCTGCTGGCCGCGGCCTGCCTGCTCCCCGCGGCCGGCAAACTGGCGGGCCAGCCCAGGATGCGGCAATCCGCCGCGCACTTCGGCATCCCCTGGCCCCGCTACCGGCTCATCGGTGTAGCCGAACTAGCCGCCGCCGCAGGCATCCTGATCGGCCTGTGGTGGCATCCCCTCGGCCTGGCCGCGGCGGCCGGGATGGCCCTGCTGCTGCTCGGCGCCATCATCACCCACCGGAGGGCAGCCGATAGCGCGCAGGAGGTAGCGCCCGCCGTGCTGGCCCTCCTCCTCACCGTGGCCTACCTGGCCATCGCGCTGATGGGCTGAGCAGCCCGCTAGGCAGCACCACGGTCAGTTTGGGCCAAAAGAAGATCTTTTATCGGAAACGAGCCGTGGTGCTTGAGCCGCATTCATGAACTGAAGGAAGAGGCCATGAGCACCGAAACGATCGAATCAGCCGCGGCGGGCACCGTCGCGGCACCGTTGGACCTGCTGCTCACCGACGCTGCGCTCGGCGTGCTGAACCAGGTGAACCCGGGCGGCTGACAACCTACTTCCGGCCAGTTCACAGAGTCCGGCGGCAGGGTGTTTTCAGCGGCCGGTCATGGAATCGCAAGGTTGCGCGGCGATCGTTGGGCCATGGGTTCCCCAGCGGGCGGAGTGGAGATCCCGGCACGCCATATCGAAGCCCGGCTGCTGGTGGTCGAGGATGACCCGACGATCCTGGAACTGCTGTCCGGCTCCCTGCGGTTCGCGGGCTTTGACGTGCTGACGGCGGCCAGTGGCCGGGACGCGCTGCGGGCCGCGGCGGCCTCACGGCCGGATCTGATCCTGCTGGATGTGATGCTCCCGGATGGCGATGGCTTTGACGTGGTCCGCGCGATCCGGTCCTGGGGGCCGCGGGTGCCGGTCATTTTCCTGACCGCGCGCACCCAGGTCCATGAGCGGGTCGCCGGGCTGACCCTGGGCGGGGATGACTACATCACCAAGCCGTTCAGCCTGGACGAGGTCCTGGCCCGGATCCGGGCGGTGCTGCGGCGTTCCGGCGGCCCCGGGGCGGAGAGTTCCCGCCTGGTCGTGGCGGACCTGGAGCTGGATGAGGACACTCACGAGGTGCGACGCCACGGCTCTCCCGTGGACCTGACGCCGACCGAGTTCAAGCTGCTGCGGTACCTGATGGTCAACGCCGGCCAGGTGCTGAGCAAGGCGCAGATCCTCGACCATGTCTGGGACTACAGCTTCAGCGGTGACGGCGGCGTGGTCGAGCCTTGCATCAGTTATCTGCGGCGTAAGGCTGATCAGGGTGAGCCGCGGCTGATCCACACGATCCGCGGTGTCGGCTACATGCTGCGGGTGCCGCCGCCGTGAGATCCCGGGCGGCCCGGCGGTTGCGGACGGCGCTAGCTAAGGCGTCGCTGCGCGTCCGGGTGATGGCTGTCGCCGCTTTCCTGGTCATGATCACCTCGGTGGTGATGGGCTCGCTGGGGACGACCCTGCTGCACGGGTACCTGCTCGGCCGGGGTGATCAGCAACTCCGTGACTTCGCTGCGGTGGGCAGCCGCAGCCTGCCCGGAGCGCCGCGGCTGCCCAGGCCACCCCCGGCCGGGCAGCCCCGGCAGCCCTTCCAGTTCCTGATCGAGATCATCAGTTCCCGCGGGCATGTCTCGGTGATCGAAGCGCCGCCGCATCATGCTGCTCTGCCTCAGATCAGCGCCGGACGTCTGCAGGATCCCGGACAACCGTTCACCGCGCCCGCCGCAGGTGACCCCGGGCACTCCTGGCGCGTCCTGGTCCGGACCCTGCCCGGCGGGCGGCACGCCGTCATCGCTTACAGCCTGGACAACCTGAACAGCACCGTCACCCGCCTGGAGGTAGCCGACGCGGTCGCCGGGGCCCTCGCCATCGTGCTCCTGGCCGGCATCGGCCTTCCCCTGGTACGGATCAGCCTGTCCCCGCTGGCCAGCATCGGGGACACGGCGGCGGCGATTGCGGCCGGGGACCTGTCCCGGCGCATCGACCACCCGCCGCGCAACACTGAGGTAGGCCGTCTGGCGGAGTCCCTCAACATGATGCTGGCCCGGATCGAGGCCGCCTATCGGGCCCGGGAAGACGGCGAGGCACGCGCCCTGGACTCCGAGGACCGGATGCGGCAGTTCGTGGCCGATGCCAGCCACGAACTGCGCACCCCGCTGACGTCCGTGCGGGGCCTGGCCGAGTTTTCTCTGCAGCAGGGAACCGGCGCCAGCGCGGCGGAGCTGCTGAGGCTGATGACGCTCATCCACGCCGAAGCCACCCGGATGGGCCGGCTGGTGGAGGATCTGCTGATGCTGGCCCACTTCGATCAGGACCGCCCGGTGGACCGGCATCCGGTTGACTTGTCCAGCATCGCCGCCCGTTCCGTGCTGGCCGCCCGCCTCATCCAGCCCGGCCGCCCGATCGGCCTGCACGCGGACGCCCCGGTCATCGTGGACGGGGACGCGGAACGGCTGCGCCAGGTGGCCGACAACCTGATCGGCAACGCCCTGCAGCACACCCCGCGGGGATCAGCGGTCAGCGTCACCGTGCGGGACCGGGCCGGGGGGGCTGAGCTGATCGTGGCCGACCAGGGTCCTGGCATGACCGCCGACCAGGCGTCCCGCGTGTTCGAGCGGTTCTACCGCACCGACCGGGCCCGCAGCCGGGCCCGGGGCGGCAACGGGCTCGGCCTGTCCATCGCGGCCGCCCTGGTCGCAGCCCACGACGGGACCATCACGGTCGGCACGGGGCCGGGCCGCGGCGCCGCCTTCACGGTCAGGCTGCCGCTGGCCGCTGTGGCCAGCGAGACGGCCAGCCGCAGCTAGCCCGCGCGGCCAGGACCTCACCGCCTCAGACCACCCTCCAGACTGCAAGTCCGCCCAGAGCACAAGGCTGGTGCCCAAGGCTAAGCGGTGATCCTTCCCGGGAGTGCCGCCGACGTTGACAGGGACCTGGGTCAGGACCTGACCGACAGCCGGCCGTTGCGCATGATGCCGATCTGCTGGGCGCGGCGGGCGACTGAGCTGTCGTGGGTGACCAGGACGAGGGTAAGGCCGTGGTCCTGCCAGAGTTTTTCCAGCAGTTTCATGATGTCGTCGCGGGTTCCCTCGTCAAGGTTTCCGGTCGGCTCGTCGGCGAGCAGGACTTGCGGATCCTTTACCAGCGCGCGGGCGATGGCTACCCGCTGCTGCTGCCCGCCGGACATTTCGGAGGGCAGGTGGTGCAGGCGTTCTCCGAGCCCGACGTTCTCCAGCCCCGCCGCGGCCCTCCTCCGGCGCTCGGCCGACCCGACGCCCAGTGGTACGAGGGCGACTTCGACGTTTTCCAGCGCGTTCAGTGTCGGGATCAAGTTGAACGTCTGGAAGATGAACCCGATCGACGCCGCGCGGACCTTCGTGAGCTTGCTTTCCCGCATCAGGGCCAGGTTCTGGCCGCCTAGTTCCACCGTGCCTGAGGTGGGCCGGTCCAGCCCGCCCAGTATCTGCAGGAGGGTGGATTTACCGTGCCCTGTTGGTCCCTGGATGGCCAGCCATGCCCGGTCTTCGAGGACGAGGTCCACCCCGGCGAGGGCGTGCACGGTGCCGCGGCCTTTCTGGTAGTCCTTCGTCACGTCTGCCAGCGTGTACATGATGTCCCTTCCGTCATGGCCGGGCCGGGAACGGCCCGGCCCTCGTCATTCGACCCGGGCGAGGGCTGCGGCTGGCCGCAGCCGGGCGGCCCGCCAGCCGCCGAAGGACCCCGCGATCAGGCCGCCGGCGATGGCCAGCACCACGGCGAGGATCACGGCGCTGATCGTGACCGACGCGGTGAGGTGAACCGCAACGGAATGGGGTGTGCTCGCGGCTGTCCTGGCGGGACCGCCGCCGCCGGGCGGTCCGAACCCGCCTGCGGCCTGGGGGCCGCCCGTCGCCGCGGAACCGGTGGTAGTCCCGACCGAGGCGGTCAGTGACGGAGCCACGCCGGACACGATGGCGGCTCCGGCGAAGCCGAGTGCGACACCGGCCGCGCCCCCCAGAATGCCGATAGTGATCGACTCGCCCATCACCTGGCCGATGATCCGCCGGCTCCGCCAGCCGAGTGCCTTGAGCGTGCCGAATTCGCGGACCCGGCGTGACACCGCAGACATGGTTAGCAAGCTGGCCAGCAGGAACGCGGCGATAAGCACGGCGACCGCGAGCCACTTGCCGAGGTTGTTAGCCAGGCTGGAGGCGCTGGACAGCGAGCCGGTCACCTCGCTGGCGAGGGAGCTAGAGGTTGTCACAGTCGCCTTGGGCAGCAGTGAGGAAATTTCCCTGGAGACCCCGCCGATGTTCGCGGCGCTGGTGGCAGCGACGTAAATGGTGTTGACCTTGCCGCTCATGCCCGCCAGGGACTGGGCCCGCGCCAGCGGGATGTAAACGTTCGGCGGGCTGCTGCCCTGCGGGACGCTGACAATCCCGATCACCTTAAATTTCGTCTTGGCGACGGTCACCGTCGAGCCGACGGCCAGCTTTTTCTGTGTTGCGTAGTTGGCGTCCACGACCGCCACGTCAGAGTGAGCATCCGAGGTGGAGAACGTGGCGCCGGACTTGAGCTTCCCCGAGCTCAGCGGGCCGACTTTCGCGGTGGCCAGGTCTACTCCGCTGACGGTGAAAGAACTGGTCTTGATGCTGCCCCGGAAGTTCCCCCCGCCCCCGCTCGGGACCCCGCCACCGCTGGAGAACTTGGGGATCTTCCCGGAAATTTTCGTGTCGGTCAGGGTCAGGCCGCCTGCCGCCGCGGACACATGCTTCAGCTGGGAGATCGACGTCACCGCCGATGAGCCCAGAGTGCCCAGGCTGGGATTGACCAGGACGTCAGCGTTAATTTTAGTTCCGCCTGACGCGCCCGAGCGTCCCCGGAAGCCGAACCCGGCCGGGGCCCCCGAGCCGGCCTTGGGAGACTGGGTCACGGTGACATCCGTGCCGACCCCGTACAGCGCATGCAGCACCTTCCCCTGCGCATTCTTCACGCCGCTCGACGCGGCGGTGACGGTGATGACCAGGCCGATGCCGACAGCAATACCCAGGGCGATGAAACTGGCCTGACGCCTCCTGCGCCGCAGTTCGCGGCGCAAATACGTGAAAAACATGCAGATCTCCTTCACAGATGCCTTAGGGCACCGGAATTTCCCGCACCTTCAGCGGATGGCGGCACCGGTGGCAGGCGGTTAAGCCGGACGTCATGTCCGCCGCGCCTGATGGCTCAAGGAATCAGCCGCCCGGGCCAGCACCCTGGGGCAAGTTGACCCCGCAGGCTTTGAGTGCCTTGCCCAGGGCGCCCAGGTTCCCGCCTGGATTCCCGCCCGAGGGCGGGGTCCCGCCTGAGGGCGGGGTCCCGCCTGAGGGCGGCTGCCCACCGCCTGCGCCGGGCGGTCCGGACGGCAGGCGGACGCCGTGCTTCTTGAGGCATTTGCTGACACCACTGGTCAGCTGCCCAGCAGGGGACGCTGAGGAAGCCGATGACGTGGGTGCGGAGCTCCCCCCGCCGCAACCAGCCACCACGATGGCAGTGAACATTGCCAGACCGGAAGCTGGGAGCCGGGCGCGCAGGACATGCCAGGAACACAGTCGGAGCGGAACTTGGCTGAGGCCGGCCAACGGTAAGTCCTCCCATGGATGCGCCAGACCGGCTACCGGGCATCCGGCAGCCACGAATGCTTGCTGGGAGTAGTTAACTGGGCGAGCGTTGCGATTACCTTGCGGCTGGCCTCGATTTTCCCCAGGGCGACGGCGTCAGGCCAGCCTGATAAGCGCTCTCTGCGGCAATTCCGAGTGTTCTCACTGCAGGGACGGCGTATAGGTCCGTGAAGTGCAGTGAGCCGAACGCACGGCATACCGTCCAGCGATCAGTTGGCCAGAGCGGCCGACACCATGTATCCATGCACTTGGGGTCAGCCCGAGACGGCCGCGGTCAGGGGCGGCGGGGCTGGCGGCGAGCGTAGGCAATGTTGATGACCGCAATGACGGCCCAGATCAGCGCGACCAGGACCAGTTGGCCGGTGCTCACCGAATTGGTAGTCGTCATCACCGATCCGTGCAAAGGCCCCAGATTGATTGATGCCTTGGGTGCGACTTTGCTGACTGAGTAGGCATGCAGCGTCACAGCGGTGGCGCCGATGCCCAACCCGACCGAGCCCAGGCCCATTGTGACGTTCGCCCATGCGGTCCGGCTGGAAAGGATGCCATGCTCTGCCAGCCTGGCGTCTACTTGCTTGTCGATCTCGGAGCTGATCCTCTCGACCAGTCCCTCGGCCACGGCCCCGTCGTACGCTCGGCCAAGTTCGGTATGCACGGCTGCCGCTGCAGCGACGTCCTCGTGCGCCCGCTCGTCCATAAAACCAAGCTATATCGCGATTGACCGGCCAGACAATGAGTTGCGCTGGCGCCGTGGCTCAGCCAGCTTTAACGAGACGGCCGGAGGAGGTCCGGCGGTCCGGTTGCCGGGGATTGGGAAGACGCCGGGGCAGAGCACTGGACTCGCGCCCGGTCAACCGCTCATCGGCTGCCAGACAGGCTCCGCCTGATACCGCCGAGGTTCCTGGTCGTGCCCTAGCGTTTCCGTGCAGATAGGCGCTTCCTCCCGATCAGGGGTGGCTGGGGAGGGTGTTATGGGATCACGGTTCGCGCGCAGGCAGGCAGCAGCCAGCGGCTGATGCTCACAACCGGGCCTCCCGGGCCTCGGAGTAGGTCGCAGGAACCCGGCCTCGAAGAGGGATTCCAGCACCGTTCAGTGGGCGCACGGGACCTGCCAACGTTCGCGGCGCACTATTCGGTCGGGGCGGTTTCGGGCAAGCGGGCGGGCGGACATGATCTGGTCAAGCCAGCCCGGCCGATAACCGCGGTGAGCTCTCGAGCGGACCCGCTGAGTGATCTGGAACGTCTGCGCCGGCCTGAGAGCAGCGATTGGGGTGTGGTGGCCGCCGAAGCGATGGCGCCAGGCGTTCCAGAGGGACTCGTCAGCACCTGAATTCGTCGCATGAGGGAACCGACGAGCAGGTGAACGATGTCCTGCGTGAGCGCGGCAGGTGTGGCCTGCCGCGCGATGAGCTGTGTCGGCAGTTGTTCACCCCGCAGCTCCCGCGGTCCCTCGTCCTGACTCAGCATCAGGCAAGATCACACAGAGCCGCGGGTGCCCGTTTTCAGCAAAGCCTTGATTCACTCAGGCGGGCACGGGAACCGCCAAGCACGACCAACCTCGAAGAGCCGGTTTGGCGCCGGATTCCCCGGCGAGGGCGTGGATGTCGCCGGGGTCGCAGGTCCAGATGATGACCAGCGCGGATGGGCTTCCCGGCACGCCCGGCCCGATCCACGATTCACGGGGCCAACGCGGATCAATCGACGATGGGATCGGCGTGCGGCGCGCCGAAATAGGGGAACTCATCGAGGATGTTGGCCCTAGCGACAGCCGCGCCCTGGTCGATAGGGGTGTTGGCCTGCAGCGAGAGCATCACGTTCTCGACGTTGTCGGTCATGGCGCGGCCGTTGAAGCCTGCGAAACCGAACGAGGCCGCCGAATCAAGGACATAGGGCAAAGTGGTCGGGAACAGGCGTTCCGCCACACGCTGTGCGTAGGCGGCCGGGTCGTCGGTCGTGCCCGCCAACTGGGTGACGCGTGGGAGGGTGTCCGCGACGATCTGGGAGAAACGCGGCACGTCCGCCGAGGGAAGGGACCTGTTGTAGTCGTCCCTCACTGCCTCGTCCGTGATGAAGGCATGTGTTATCAGCGGCAGGCCCCACCGGGACACTTGCTCCTCGGGCGCGTGTCCGCACAGCGACACGGTGACCCACGCGCGCACCGTCGCGGCCGGGTCACCGATCGACTGCGTGGGCACCTCAATCACGATGGCCGTGACGTTGCGGTTCTGGAAGTAGTTCGCGCCGTCGTGAAACAAGTCCGGTGCGAATTTCCCCGCGGCAAGTGCGGCGCGGAACGCGTCAATACCTGCCCGGTTCGCAGCGAACAGGTCCGGGGCCAGGCCAGCGAAGATCCGCACACCCGCGTCGCCCGCGACGATCTGGCCGGTAGTGCCCGAAGCGATGATCTCGCCCTGCGTGCCTTCTGCGGCATCCCTCCCGGTGGCCCGGCGCACCTCGAGAGGTTGTACGTGCCGGCCTTCGGGTCCCTCGCCTTCGGCGTGCCCAGCCTGACCGAAGCAAGTCTTGAACGTCACTTCCTCGTGAGCGTCATCGTTCACATCGAAACGGAACGCGTACAGACCCTCCTCGTGGAAGGTATCCGGCGCCTTGGTTCCTGCGTTCGGGTTTACCGTCATCGCCATGACCGTGGTACCCGGCTGGCCGCGGAAAAGATAGAAGTCAAGGATGTTGAGCCGCGGGTCTTCCCTGGCGATGGCAGTGTCGAAATGATGAGACATTAGTTAAGGTGACCCTTCATCTATTTGCCTCGGACATGTTGCGCCCGTAGTCCACGACAGAAATCTGGCAAGTCTGCGGACTATCAGCAAGCCGCCCCGTCGGACTGGCGCCCTCACTCGCAAGGGGGGATACCGATCCTCGCTGAAGAAGGCCTTCGATACCGTTCGAACGAGTGTGAGTGCTCTCCGTGGGGGACTTGATGACGCCAACAGCGGGAATACCTTATAAGAGTGTGGATAGGTGTACGACACGGTGAATTTCCCTGTCAAGTTGAAGTCCGTCGTGATGGCGCGAGGCCGCAGCCCGGCTGCAGTCCGAACGCGCTGCCGAGCGCTGCGAGGCAGGCAGAGTACCGATCCGGTCCAGGTAGAGACTGCACAGCTGGTGTAGGCCGGAGTACGCGAGCTCCTGGTCTGACTCGACACCCGCCGCGCGGCCGACCTGGCAGTCCCTGGCGCTGTCAGCCAGGAACTCGAGCAAGGCGGTCTTGCCTATCCCGGCCTGGCCGCGCAGAACCGGAACCTGGCTGCGGCCCGCCTGTGCAGATGTCACGAGGCGGCTCAGAGTGCCGCATTCGTCTTGCCGCCCGCGCAGTCCCGGCGGGAACCCGCTATCGGACATGCATGCCTCACCGCCCGACCAGGCCTCCACGGTCCTGGCGTACTCCTGCGGGCGGCGAGGTCAACGTTTCATCAGTCTTACACGGGCATCTGCAGCCGGCAAGATCGGCGATGTCCAGTTAACTGGGTGCTCAGCCTGGGGCCTTAACGGAGCCAGGTGTCCAGCGAGGTCGCAAATTCGCCCACCGCGCGTCCCGGGTCCAGTTCCACGCCGGCCGGGGGTCTGCAGGCCATTGTCGAACAGGTACATGACCCGGGCCGCGTTCTCGGAGCGGGCAAGCAGGTGACGCAAGGGTGATCGCCCGTGTCAGTGTCTATGTCGGGCGGACGGGCAACCCGGGTCCGCCCGGCGAAACCTCAGGTCGTCTGCGTCACCGCTCCCAACGCGCGGCACGAGCACGAGTGGAAGGTCTGGCGGGACGTGAAGCTGCCAGAGGGGGAGGTCATCCCGCTCGGCGTGGTCACGCACTCCACCAACGTCGCGGAGAACCCCGAACTCGTCGCGGACCGCATCGTCAGGTTCGCAGAAGCGGTCAGCAGGGAGAACGTGGTCGCCTACACCGACTGCCGCCTCGGCGGCCGGGTCCATCCGCAGATCGCCTGGACGAAGCTGGACACGCTCGTCAAGGGCGCCGAACTGGCCACGAGCAAGGTCTGGGGCTAGAGCCGCCACCGTCCGTTCGGGATAAAGGGACGAGGGAACCGCAGCCGGGGCGAGCACGCGGGCGGGCCGAGTCCCGGCGTGTGCGCCCCCCCGCCCGGGGAACGGTCAGCGCATGACAGAACCTTCGCCTCACCTTGAGGTCGCCAACCTGCCGGCGCCCGAGCAGGGCATCGTCGTGACCATGTTCATCACCGTCCGCAGCGTGGCGCGGTCCCGGGACTTCTACTCACGCGTCCTGGGCGGCACCGTGGTCCTTGAGGAGAACCCGTGCATCGTCAAGCTGTCCAACTCATGGATTCTGATGAATCCCGGCGGGCCCCCCACCCCCGACAAGCCAGGCATCTCGCTGGTCAACTACGAGCCAGGTGACACCACCTCGATCTTCCTGAACTTGCGGGTCGCTGACATCCAGGCCTGCTACAAGGAATGGAAGTCGAAGGGCGCGGAGTTTGTCACGCCGCCAATCGACCGCGAGGCGGAGATCCGCTGCTACATGCGAGACCCGGACGGCTACATGATCGAAGTCGGCCAGGCCACGGGCGCGCTGCACGGCCATCTCGCCAAAAAGCGCCCAGAGGACCTCCCGGGCTGAGCTCCCTGGCTGTGATCTGGCGCCCGTTAACAAATTGGGCATAGAGATGAAATCTCTCTCGTGAGACGATCAGCCCGTCCATGGTCGATTTAGCTACGTAACCGGCGCGGCGCACCTGTGGGATCGTGTTTCTCGCAGTTCCTTCAGCGTAGTGTGCGGTACGCCGCGCGAAGCTGTCCGGAAAAAGGCTGCGGTTGTTCCCAGGCGGCGAAGTGGCCGCCTTTGTCGGCTTCGTTGAAGTAGATCAGGTTGTGGTACGCCTTCTCGGTCCAGCTGCATCGAGCAGCGTGAGCGGCATGAGCGGATGCTGGGTCGGCTGACGGCGCGGTTGCTCGCGGAGGCGCAGATCCAGGACGGGGAGAACGTTCTCGACGTCGGATGCGGCTGCGGTGATGCGACCATCCTCGCGGCGCGCGCCACCGGCAGCGGGCATGCTCTCGGCGCCGACTTCTCCCGGATCCTGGTAGCGGAAGCGCGCCGGCTCGCCGCTGCTGCTGGCGCCGCTAACGCCAGGTTCGAGGTCGCCGACGTCCAGGTACACCCGTTCCGGGCCGGGATCTTCGACGTGGTGCTGAGCAGTTTCGGTGTGATGTTCTTCGATGACCCGGCGGCGGCGTTCGGCAACCTGAGGAAGGCCCTGCGGCGCGGCGGCTGGCTGGCGTTTCTGTGTTGGGGCACCCGCGAGGAGAACCCCATCTTCACCTTCGGGTTTGCCGGGGCCGCGGCGATACTCGGCCTCCGCGAGCTACCCGGGCCGTCGGCTGCTTTCTCCCTCGCCGACACCGGCCGGGTGGGCGCGTTGCTGGGCGACGCGGCGTTCGGCAGCATCGAGTGCGCGAAGGCGGACGAGTCGATGCTCGTCGGCCGCGACGTGGACGACGTGCTCGGGTACGAGCGTGCCTTCCCGATAGCCGCCGAGATCCTGGCCGGGCTCAGCCCAGCACAAGCCGCCGAGCTGACCAGACAGGTGCGCGAGCGCCTGGTGGCGTACGCATCGCCAGAGGGCGTGACCATGCCCGGCGCGGCCTGGCTAGTCACGGCCCAAGCTGTATGAACTGACCCATCTACCGCTGAACCGAACCCATCGCTGCGGTTCACCGGAGGTGAGCTCCCCCAAGGTCCCCTGCACACAGAACATGCGGTTCTGAGAGTGTGCCGTACGTGACCGCCGGTCCCACGGCGCCGGTTTTAGACGGGATGTACGACGGTGGCCATGGTGCTGATCAGTTGCCGGAATCGCTGGACTGGCTCGGTTTCGCCGGTGATCTCGATGCCGGTGTCTGACCCGGCGAAGATGAGGCCGGTCAGGGCTTGGGTGGTCGCGGTGATCGTGACGTCGGCCGGCGCCGGCGGTGCCTTGGCGGTGAGTGACCACTGGCGGCCATCGCTTTCGGCCAGGTAGTCCGCGCCGTCGAGGCGGAAGTGCCAGCGGGCTGGCTCGTGGTCGTCGGTGGCGCGGTCGATGGCCCGGATGGCATTGCGGAGCAGGTGCTCGCCGTGCAACGGCTCGCCAGGGTGGGGCCAGCGCCAGGCGTGCCGTAGCCCCCACCAGCCGAGCGTGTCGATGACGGGTGCGAGCTCCGCTCCGGCCGGTGTCAGCCGGTACCAGACTTCCCGCCGGCCCGGCTTGCGGTCGGCGGCAACGATCCCGGCGCCCTCAAGCTCGCGCAGGCGCTGGCTGAGCGTCTTGGGGGTGATCCCGCCGAGGCGGTCCATCAGGTCGGTGAACCTTTTGGCGCCGGTGAGCAGGTCGCGGATCACCAGCAGGCTCCACCTGTCGCCGACCTGCTCCAGGGCCCGTGCAACCGCGCAGAAGTGGTCGTAGGTACGGACGTTCCTTGTCACGCCCCCAGAATACTAGTTGACAAATACTATCGTCAAAATAGTAGCTTATAGATAGTCAACTGGAGGAGGACGTCATGTATGACCCGCCTGGCTATCTGTGGGCGCTCACCATCGCCGGGATGATCGCGATCCCGGCCGCGACCTGCCTCGTGCTGTACGGCGGCGCGGTGCGCGCCGGCCTGAGCCGGCGCCGCGCGGCGCTGCTCGCCGGGGGCGCGGCCATCGTCCTCGGCAGCTGGTTCACCGCCAGCGCGGTGATCGCGGGGCACGCCGGGTACCACGCGCGGCTCGGCCACGGGGTGCCGTGGCTGCCGGTCGCCGCGGCGGGGTTCCTGGCCTTGCTGCTGGCACTGCGCCGGATCCCGGTGGTGGCGCGCGCCCTGACGGCACCGGGCATGGCGAGACGCCTAGAGGTCCCGCACACGTTCCGGGTGGTCGAGGGGACGGCCTTCCTGCTCCTCATGTTTCTCGGTCATCTGCCCGCGCTATTCGCCCTGCCCGCGGGCCTGGGCGACATCGCTGCCGGCATCGCCGCGCCGCTGGTCGCGTACAGGCTCGCGCAGGGCACCGGCCGCCGCGGCGCCCTGTGGTTCAACGCGTTCGGCATGGCCGATCTGGTGAACGCCCTGACCCTCGGCGCCCTCACCGGATTCGCGCTGATCAACGTCACCCCGTCCGGTGCGCCGATCAGCGAACTCCCGCTCGCGCTGATCCCGACAGCAGCCGTGCCGCTGCTGCTCACCCTGCACATCACGTCCGTGTCAGCGCTGCGCAGAGCCCACCGGGCACCGCTGCCAGCCACCGCCCCGCTCACCGCCGCCGCGAGATAGAGGAGAACACAATCCAGCTCGGGATCGATGCGCTCAAGGAGGCGGCCGCGGGGCCCGGCGCCCGCCAGCGCATCACCATCGTGCCGGCCAGCCGGCTCATGGCCGCCGAGCCTCACCAGGAGGGCGATCCGCCCGCACGACTGTACGCCGGGCGTGGGCCCGGTCAACGAAAAGGAAACCCATGAACACCCGGAGTCCATACCCAGACGTCGAGGTCCCGGAGATCTCCCTGCCCAGGTCCGTCCCTGACCGAGCCGATGCGCGAGGTACAGCCGTCCCGCTCATGGGTCCCGCCGACCACGGTAGCGCCAGCCCGCTGATGGGCCCGGCCACCGCGGGCACCACTACCCCGCTAATGAGCCCGGCCGATCGCGGCACGATGCTCTTCGTCATGGGTCCCGCCGACCCGGGCACGGCCACGCCGCTGATGCTCCCAAGCCGGTAATGCCTCACTCAGACCGCAGGACGGACGTCCCGCCCGGCCAGCCCGCCGTCCGGCATGCGGGCCTGGCCACCCCGGGCTGGGAAACATGGCCCTGGGCTATCTGCCCGCGCTGCCCGCGCCTGGCTACGCAGCGCTGCGGAAGAGGCGGCACAAGCATGGGGCGACGATTCCAGCTTGTCGTTGAGGTACACAATGCCGTGGGGCGAGGAGTACACGGGAGCCACCCTGGTGGACATGTACCTGGCTGAGCTGGCCGCACACGCCTGGGACCTGGCCAGGGCCACCGGGCAGACCTTCAAGCTGGACCCTTCCCTCGCCTTGCCGGCCCTTGAGGGGGCACGGGCCATGATCAGACCTCAGTACCGCAACATGGCCGGGCCAGGAGCCCCTTTCGGGGCGGAGGTCTACCTGGTTCCCGGTGCTGACGACTGGGAATGCCTCGCTGCCTTCACAGGACGCGACCCACGGGCAACGCCCGGTCTATAAGGGGCGGGCGCGGCGCCGGGCCCTCGACCGGCATGGCGTCTGGAGCCTGGGTGATAGCCGGAGGTAGCCCGAACGCCCACGCAGAACACCGCTGGGACGCGTTCCCGGCCGATCCGATCGGCGGGTACGTGCGCGGGTTGTCGCCGAGCTTCAGTCACGCTCCGCGATCGGCGCCAGACGGCAGTGGCTGGCGCCACGAGCGCCTGCGAGACCTCGACCTGACGCAGGTTTCTGTCTCATGGTGGTGTTGGGCCTGCGGCCGTGGTTGTCGGGGCCACAGCCGCATCCTGCGCCGTGCTGGCACGCCTGGCCGCATTGCCCGAGACCCATTTGAGCAATGGCGGAAACAGGATGATCGGGAATCCCAGCGGGAGGAGCATGCCGATCCGCGTGGCGCCGCTACCTGCACCACAATTTCGTCGTCGCCCTGCTGAACGACCTGTTCGGCATCCAGGCCCGCGGCGGCTGCTCGTGCGCGGGACCGTATGGCCACCGGCTGCTGGCCATCGGCGCGGCCCGCTCGCATGCGCTGCGCGAGGAGATCGGGCACGGCTGCGACGGGGTCAAGCCCGGCTGGGCCCGGGTCAACCTCAACTACCTCATCTCCGCGGCGGCCGCTGAGTACATCGCGGACGCGGTCGACGTGATCGCCACGGAGGGTTACCGGCTGCTGCCGGACTACCTTTTCGACCCGCGCACCGGCCTGTGGCGGCACGCCGGCCAGGCCCCCGAGCCCCCGCTGCGGCTTTCCGAGGTGAGCTATCGCCTGGACGGGAAGATGACCTACCCGCGCCGCCGCGCGCAGGCAGGCGAAGATGCCTTCCCCGGCTACCTCCGCCAGGGCCGGGCGCTGCTGGCGGCACGCCCGGCTGCCCTTGACGACGGCCCGACCGGGCTCGGCTCCGACTTCGAGGCCCTGCGGTGGTTCCCGCTCCCGCCCGCCTGCCTCGGCCACCACACCACCGGGCCTGCCTGCGGTCAGTGAGCCTTGCGCACCATGCGGAGCATGCGCAGGTTGATCTGCCCGAAACGCCACAGCTGCACCGGGATCGAGCTGCGCCGGCGCAGCGTGCGGCGGGTAGGCAGCGGCGCCGCGGCTATACGGTCGTTACTGGTGTCCATCAGGATCCTTCCAGGGTTCATTGCGGATCACCGGGCGGGGGAGCTGGGGCTGGCGGAAGCCGCCGGCGGCTCCAGGGCGCTTCATTCAGGCAGGAACGCCCAGCCAGGCCGGGCCTTGGCCTTGTAGATGAAGACGAAGTGGAGCAGGTGCTTGACCCAGTGCGCGGCCAGGCCGATCTCGCCGTAGGTGTCCTTGATGCTGCGGCCGTGGACCGGGAAGCGGGTGTAGTCCGGGACGACGGGATACATCGTCATCGCCGCGGCGGTGCCGGTGCGGATTCCCGCTCCGGCTGAGGCGATGCAGGCCGCCCCCATCTCTGCCATCGACGCGGTGTGGGCGGGCTGGGTGCTGCCACTGCGGATCATGCCGGCGATGCTGCGGGCCACCTGCCGGCCCATCACCGCGGACGGCATCCCGGTGCGCGGCGGCGCGGGTGAGATCACCGTGCCGCTGGGACTGGTGCGGGGGGTGGAAATGGCGTGCGGCGGGGCGAACGCGATCCCGATCCCGAACACGCTGGCGTACCGGGGGGACTGGTAGGTTTGCGGCCAGTCCCCGGCGCGCCACTCGCTGGCCGGTTTCGCGGTGTAGTCGGCGTCAACCTTCAGGAAGCCGCTGGACGCGAACAGGCTGGCAGTAATGTCCGTGCCGTCCCGGTCAAAGGCCTTGAGGTCGGCGCCCCGGAACGGGGGCAGCAGCATGGCGAAGTCGAAGGCGAGAGCGTCGCGGCGGCCGTCGAGAGTCTCGTAGTAGATTTTGCCCGGTTCGACCCGTTCGACGTGCGCACGCAGGATGGCCTTCACGCCGCGCTCGCGGAACAGCGACTCGGTCCAGATCTGGCTCGAGGACAGGAAGCCCTGCTGCCGGAAGACCATCCCGCCGACGCCGAAGTCGCCCAGCTCGTACTCATTACTGAGGTAGATGACGTCGGCGAGGTCCCGCAGCCCGCGGGTGCGCAGCTCGTGCTCGACGTTGAACGTGTACTCGAACGCAGCACCCTCGCAGGTGCACATCCCGTGCCCGACCCCGATGACCAGGGTCTGCCGCTGCCCGGCCCTCAGTTTCCCGATCACCGCGTCCAGCGCCTGGGCGGCTTCCTGGGCGTGCCCGGGCGTGCAGACCGACAGGGAGTTCCCGTCCGGGCCGAGGCCGGGGGTGGCGGCGAAGTTCAGCTTGGGCCCGGTCGCGTTGATCAGGTAGTCGTAAGTGATCCGGATCTGCTCGCCGGACCGGCCGGGAAGGGTGGAGACAATGTCCACCGCGGGCTGGCCGCTGTCACCCTCTCCCTCAGGCCAGATCGCTACCGCCCTGGCCTGATGGAACTCGATGCCCTGGCGCCGGTACACCGGGGCCAGGGGGAACGTCACCTCCTCAGGTGACATCCTGCCCACCCCGACCCAGATGTTCGACGGGATCCAGTTCCAGTCCGCATTGGGCGACACGACCACCACCTCGTGGTCCTTGCCCAGCAGCCGCCGCAGATGCAGGGCGGCGGTGTGCCCCGAAATCCCGGCTCCGAGAATAACCACACGCGCCATGACCTGCCCCCTAGTGAGCGGTCGCGGGCTCGTCATCGAGCCGTGTTTTCAATATACCCCTAGGGGTATCGTTAGAGGAAGTTGACCCGGGTTTCCGGTGCTGGCGGGGCACCTGCAGCGGCAGTGCCGGCCGCCTGCAGGACAGGGGCGGAGCGTCGCTAGAGGCGGGCCTGTCCCAGGCCAGGCCCGGCTTATGCGGGAGATACCCTGATGGGTATATCCATGAGTCGCGGGGGGAGTGGTGGCAGAAGTGGACAGCCAGGAGTGGGACCAGCGTTACGCCGGCGCTGAGCTGGTGTGGACGGCCCAGCCGAACAGGTTCGTCGTGGAGGAGTTGCAGGCGCTGCCACCCGGCCGGGCACTGGACCTCGGTGCCGGTGAAGGGCGTAACGCGGTATGGCTTGCTGATCGCGGCTGGCAGGTTACCGCAGTGGATTTTTCCGCCGCCGGGCTGGACAAGGGACGCCGCCTGGCCGGGGCGCGCGGTCTGGCCATCGGCTGGGTGCACGCCGATCTGCGCGACTACCAGCCTGAGGAAGGCGCCTTCCAGGTCGTGCTTATCGCCTACCTCCAGCTCCGCGAGGCGGAACTGGGCGGCGTGCTGCGCCGGGCCGCGGCAGCGCTGGCGCCCGCCGGTGTGCTGCTCGTGGTGGGCCACGATGTGACCAACCTGACGGAGGGGGCCGGCGGGCCGCCGGATCCGGCTGTCCTGTACACGCCGGAAGCCATCACGCGCGCCCTCGGCGGGCTCACCGTGGTCCGGGCGGAGCGAGTCCGGCGCCCGGTGGGCGCCGGCCAGGCGGTAGATACCCTGGTCCGCGCCGTCCGGGACTGATCAGGCAGCCCGGACCTGGCCGGCGTGCAGCATGACCGGGCTGGCGCCCACGGTCAGGTGCACCTGGGCGTCGTCGGACTGGGCCTGAAAGTTCACCCGGGGCGTCGACACCGATCTTGGTTTATCGGTGGCCAGATCCGCTCTGCGCGGTCCCAGGTGAGCCGCGTCCAGGGCTAGCCCGCCGGCCCCGGGCCAGGCGGGCTGGGAGCCCGGGGTGCCGGTGCCCCTGGCGTGGTCGCGAGTTCCAGGAACCGGAGGGCGGCGGGCGCGCGCCTCGTCGAGCAGCCGGCAGCTGGACGTTCCTGATGGCGCGGCGGTGAACGGCACGCTGCCCAGCTCCGTGACGGCGAGCCGGCTGGGACGTATGGTGCCCGGCGGCAGGATGACCAGCAGCCTCTGCCGGGTGAGTTCATGCGTGGTGAGTCCGCCGGGGAGTGCGGCGCCCTCGGCGAGCCCGGTGATTGGCTCTACCGAGCACCGAGTAACACTTACACGCGATAGGCCCGCGCGGCGTGGACCCGCGGGCCGGCCGCGGGCAGATTTTTGCCGCCCGGAAGCAGCGGATGGGTGCGGCCGGGGTCATATGAGATATGGACTCCGATTCCGCGACACACCCGGACCGCGTGGGCCGGCGGACCCAGCGCGGGCCGCAGCCGCGGCCGGGGGCGGACACCTTAGTGACCGCGCTGTACCACGCCCATGCGCTGGGGCTGATCCGGTTCGCCTATCTGCTGCTCGGCGAGCGGCAGGCAGCCGAGGACGTGGTGCAGGAGGCGTTCGCCGGCCTGTACCGGCGCTGGGAAAAGCTGTCCGATCCGGGCAAGGCGCTGCCCTACGTTCGGTCGTCGGTGCTGAACGGCTGCCGCTCGCAACTGCGCCGCCTCAGCCGGGCCCCGGCCGTGGCAGCCGCCGGGCTCGCCGACGCGGGGCTGGCGGATGGGGCGCTGCCCGCGGTGTCCGCGGAATCGGCGGTGCTGTCCGCGGAGCAGCGCCGGTCAGTCCTGCATGCGCTCCGCCAACTGCCCCCGCGGCAGCGCGAGGTGCTGGTGCTCCGCTTCTACCTGGACCTGTCCGAGCCAGAGATCGCCGCGGCGATGGGCATCGGACCGAGCACCGTCCGGTCCACCGCGCACCGGGCCCTGAGGGCGCTGGGCCGCATGCTGGAGGAACCGTCATGAACACGCCGGAAGACTGGGTCCGCCATGCCCTGCACGAGACGGCCGAGGACATCGCCCCGTTGGACGTCCCGCCGCTGCGCCTGACTGAGAGGGATGGGCGCGGCCGGCTGGCGCGGGGCTGGCGGGGCTGGCCGGCCTGGCTCACCCCGCTGGCGGCGGCCGCCGCGGTGGCGGCCGTGCTGGCCGCCACAGTCACCCTGACCGGCGGCCCGGACCGGTCGCGCCCGCACCGGACCGGGCCAGAAGCGCTGCTGGCCAGTGCCCCGCGCTACTACATCGTGCTGCCCGACCCCGGCCGCAACCGCTGGCGCGACCAGCTCAAGCAGTCCGCGTGGCAGAAGGCGCAGATCCGCGCTACCGCCACCGGCCGGGTCGTGGCCACGATCACCCCGCCCCCGCACAGCATGTTCACCATGGTGGCCACCGCCTCCGGCGTGGGCCGCTACGTGCTGGCCACCCAGCGGACGGTGGTCCAGCTCGAAGGAAACGTCGGGTACCCCAGGCAGGTCGGCCCGATCCGCTTCTACCAGTTGCGGATCAGCTCATCAGGCCAGGTTTCGGCGCTGAACCCACTGCCTTTCCCCGCACTGCCGGCCGATGCGGATCTCTCCGGCCTGGCGCTCACCCCGGATGGCCGCAAGCTCGCGGTGGCCATCCGGACCGGCGGGCCCCGGCCCGGCCCAGAGATCCAGGTGGACACGCTGGCCACGGGGGCTCAGCGCGTCTGGACCTGGCCGGGTGCCCAGCCGATCGCCGAGAGCCTGGGTGGCACCGGCTCAGCGCTGTCCTGGGCGGCGGACGACAGCACGCTGGCCTTTCCGCGACTGATCGGCGGCCAGTACCGAGTCCGGCTGCTGGACACCACCGCGCCGGGCAGCAGCCTGGCGGCCAGCCGACTGGCCCTGAACCTGAACTGGACGGGTAACGCGACCAGCCGCCGGTTCAGCCACGGCCGGGCGGTGAACAATAGCGTCACGTTCGGCGCCCTGCTCACGCCGGACGGCAGCAAGATTGTCGTCGCCACGGTCACCCAGTCCATGCACCCGCTGACTTCGGAATTCGCTTTCACCGAATTTTCCGCGCGGACCGGGAAGGTGGTCGCGGTGCTCGGCCGCTGGCGGTTCATCCGGCGGTGGCCAGAGCAGGAACAGGCCGTACTGTGGACGAACGCTGACGGCAGCACGCTGCTCGTGCTGGCCCACCAGCCAGGCGTGACTATCCGCCCGACCTCGCCCAGCGCGGGGGCCAGCTTCGCCGTCGAGTTCGGCGTGCTGCACGGTGAGCAGTACACGCCGCTGCCCGACCAGCCCCGCCCGGGCCAGTTGGAAGTCCTCCCGGCGTGGTAGCGGCCGTAATGCGGGCGCCGGAGTTGTGACGAGTGCGACCGAGCGGCACACCCGCGCGGTGATGCCGAGGCCCACTAACTGGCCTCCGTTTAGGGCGGCACGGCAGGACCGCGAGCTGCACACTGCTCGCCGGGAACCAGCTCCGTGATACGTGCTACCTTGCGGCGCGTAGAACTTCGCATTTCCTGTAGTTCGCCGTTACGAAACCATTTAGCCACTTCAAGTTCATAAGCCTTCCCCACTAGGCATTCTGCCCGCAATGCACAATGACTTCATGGCGATCTGTCATGGCGTCCCTGGGCACGACAACGGCACCGCGATTCTCCGGGCGCAGCCCGCCCGCATGATCGACGGTCATGTTGATGGCGGCTACACCGGCCAGTATGAGGTCATCTGCCCGGCCTGCGGCGACGACCCGAACCTGAGCTATCAACAGGTGCCCCGCGACCTCCAGCAGCTGCGCGGGCCGAGTGAGTCGCTGGCCAGCGGGCTGGCAGCGTTCCATCTGCACATCGGACTCGTGGAGGCCAGGCCAGCAACCCAGGCACTGACGTAATTGAGCCCGCGCTCCGTGCAGGAAGACGACGAGGTCACTCCAGGCAGCGGCACGACTCGTGAGGAGCGGCGCAGGGATCCCTCGCGCGTTCTGGCGCTGACCGACGGGGTTTTCGCCATAATCATCACGCTGCTCGTGCTCGACATTCATGTACCGGAACTCACCTCGCACGAGAGCCTCCGGGCCGCGATAACGGACATACGGCCCAGCTTCATCAGCTTTGTGCTCGCCTTCATCGTCGCGGCGATGCAATGGGTTGGCCATCGAGACCTTTTCACACTGATCAGGTACACCGACCGTGGCATCATCTGGCTCAATTTGCTGACTCTGTTCACGGTGTGCCTGCTGCCGTTCGGGTCTGCGCTGCTCGGTCGCTATCACGAAGATCCGCTCGCGCTGCGCCTGTTCGGCTTGATCCTGATAGGCACATCCCTGGCCCGGACCGTCATCTGGGCCTACGCGGCGCAGAAGCCGTCACTGGTGCATGAGCCGCTGGACCGGGCGTCATTCTGGTCAGGGCTGGCGCTGTCCGTCTTTCCCGTGGTGGTTTACGTGGTGGCGTTTGTGATCGCCCGGGTCTCGCCGCAGGCCAGCCTGGCCGTTTACGCCTCGGCGCCCGTGTTGTATTTCATCGCGATCACGCTGCTGCGCTGGCTGGCTCCGCGGGGGTCGGCCGAACGTCAGTTCACCTAATCTAGTGCGGTCGCGAGTGGCACACGTGCTCTAACATTGCGGGACCGGGTGCGAGGGGGCGCTGTCCACGCCAATGATGCGCGAGTGGCGAGCGAAGCTGCTGCGCTACGGCGTGAGGTCTCCATGACGGCCAAGGCCTGCCGGCTGCTCTGCTCGATCCTCATGACTGCCGTCACATCCGCACACCCCACCAGGTCCGCCGCCGAAGCGGCTCTGCGGGACATGGGCAAGAACGGCCGGGCCGATTACGACCATGACCGGCGCTACCGGCCCCTGATGCTCCTGGCCACCTTGAGCTGGTTTGGACTCGTGGAGCGGGTGACGAGAATCGAATTCGCACTACCTACAGTAGTCGGGTAATGGGAATATCAAAGGGCAGACTCACGACTCGTCGGGCTGGTGGCCTTCATCGCCGGGCCAGATCCCGGTGAGCCTGCGCGTCCCCTCGGCGGCGCCGCGGTCGACGGCGGCCTTGACCAGGGCGAAGATCGCGCCCTGCAGCATCGCGGCCAGCAGGATTTCCCCCCAGCCTCGCCGCTCATCGTCGGGCTTAGGCGCGTCTCCCTGGCCGATGAGCTTCCAGACCCTCTTGAAGATCAGCCCGGCGAGCAACCCGCCAACCATGGAAACGATCAGGTCCACCGGCTTGTACAACAACTTGATCATCGTCTTCTCCCACCCGCCGGGATAACTAGCCAGCCCGCCATCGGCCGACGGCTCACTACCACCCGCCGTTGGCAGGCCGTCGGTTGCCCAGCTCTAAGCCTGCCGTTTAGCTTTGCCCTTGAACAGTAAGGCGCCGGGCCTGCCGTTTTGCTTTGCGCTCAAGGCGCTTAGCTTTGCGCTCAAGGCGCCGGGTCTGCCGTTCGGCCTGGCGCTCAAGGAGCTGGATCTGCCGTTTATTCCAGGCAGCCAGGCGCTCGAAGGCGCTGGCCCGGTTCTCCTGGCCCAGCCCTCGCAGCGCCCCCAGCACGATGGCGCCAACTATCACCCGCTCATAGAAGCGGCGGCTTCGCAGCACATGACCCACCACTCCCAGCCCGACCAGCCCCAGCGCCGCTTTCCCGACAAAGCCGGAGTCCCCCGGCTGCGCCGCCGACCTGCCCGCCACGATGTTGGCCAGCGGCGGCCTCCCGGCCTCTTGTCCTGATCTCGTCATGCCGCCTCCACCCTGAAGCGCCCGTGCACACTGCCAGTGTGCGAGCGATGAGGCTTCCTGGCATCACCCCCGAGGGGGTGACCTAGTTCCTGGGCGGACGGAGTTCGCGGCTGTGGTGGGGTCGTTGTCCGTTGTAGTGCCGGGCATATCCGGCGAGGACCGTCCGCAGGTGCCGTTCACCGAAGATCAGCATCCGGTCGGTCATCTCGGTCGGGCGGTGAGCACCGACCGTTCCGCATAGGCGTTCTCAGAACTGTGTACAAATAGATGACTGGTCGCCAGACCGTGTACCGCCCCATAACTCGCCGCAGGGGCTGTGACCTGCGCAGGGGCAGGAGCTCGGCCCAGTTGCCGGCCAGACGCGTGGACCCGAGCCGCTGGCGAGTACAGGCACATCATCGCGTTGGCGTACGGGGCGGTCGGCGCGGTGCTTACGGTCTGGCGTTGTGCGGGCGTGAGAAACAGGTCACAGGTATTCGCGGTGGCGCATCCAGGTGAGGGTTGCCCAGCCCCAGATCGGGGGCAGGTAGGCGGTGAACAGCCGTTGGATGAACACGGCGGCGACGGCCTGGTCCTGGGGGATGCCGGCGCTGGTCAATCCGGCGATCAGGCCCGCCTCGACGACGCCGAGGCCGCCGGGTACCGGGACGGCTCCGCCGATGATGGAGGCCATTGTGATGACCACGAGGATCGTGGCGATGCTGGCCTGCTGCCCGACCGCGTGCAGCGACGCGCCAAGGGCCATGGCGACGAGAAGCTGCCCTAGCACTGAGCCGGTCAGGATATAGATGATCTTGCGCGGTTCGGCGGCAATGGTCTTGAGGTTGGCCCAGATGTTCGCCAGGTGCGGCCGGACCCGGCGGCTCGCCAGCCGCCGCAGCCTCGGCACCAGGGTGATCACCGCGATGGTGACTCCGGCGGCCAGGACCACGGCGAGCACGATCCACAGCGCGGTCTGGCGCTCGCCCGAACTAGACGGCGCGTGGAAGTTCCCGGCGGCGAAGAAGATGGAGATCAGGAACAGCAGGCCCTTCGCCGTCCAGCTTGCGGTGGTGGCGATGGCGCCTGAGCTGACCGCGGCCTCCGCGTCGTACCCTTGGCGCTGGAAGAACCTGACCCGGACGGCGAACACTGCGGCGTTCCCGCCGACCAGCGCGGTGAACGTGTTGGAAGTTTCCAGCGCGAGGCACCGGCCGTAGGGCAGTTCGCCGGGAACGGCGCTGTTCAGCGCCCAGGCCTCGGGGACTACCGGGAGCTGGGCGAGCGTGAACGCCAGCGCGACCCACCCCCAGCTGGCGCCCTTGATGACCTCCAGCGATCCGCCGACGTCGGCGAGCACCCCGATAATCGCCCAGATACCGATCAGCGTGCCGATGCCGAACACCAGGCTGACCCAGCTGACCCGCTTGGCGTCGGCCAGCTTGGGCACCTCGATGCTGGCTGCACCTGCCACCGCCGTCCGCAGCTCCGGGAGCAGGTTTTTATGCTGGTGCAGGGCGGCCACAGTGACGGGGTCGAGTGCCGAGCGTTGCAGGTGCACCAGCGCGCGGCGGGCAGTGTCGGCGTCGAGGACGCGGGCCGCCGCCGCAGCCGTGCGCTCGGCCCCCGCCCGGACCGCCACTGCGGCCAGCACCGCCGCGAGATCGCCGTCAAGGCGGGCACCGGGGGCCGCTGCGGACGCGCAGCGGAAGTCCCTCAGGCAGATGCCGTCGGCCGTAATGATGATGGTTTCGGCGCCGAGCGCCCCATGCGCCAGGCCGGCCTTACGCAGCCGGAGCACCGTCTGCAGCAGCTCCTCGAGCGTTTCGTCGCACAGCGTGGCGTCGTCGGCCTCCGACAGCGCAGGGCCATCCGGCAGCCTGGTCACCAACGCTGCGTCCTTACTGGGCCCGAACCTGCCGGCGGCCAGCACCTCGGGCACGAGAACGTCGGCGCGTCCGGCCATGAAGGTGAGGTAGGCCTCGTGCTCGACCTGCTGCAACCGATCAAGAATGAGGGTGGGCCCGGAATCCCGGTAGAAGCAGAACCGCCACAGTTTCGCCAGCATCCGCGCGTCGGAGGCGTCCCGGCCATAGACCGACAGCTCGATCGCCCGGCCGGCAGCGTCACGGGCGGTGAGTTTCTCTACCCCCCAGACCTGGCGCGGTGCCCGGGCAATGCCCTCGACCGGGACACCCATGCCGGTGATCCACCCGGTGATCTCAGCCGGGGAGGGCAGGCCGAGCGGGGACCCTGCCACCAGGTGGAGCCCGGCCGCGACGCCCCATCCGATCGCCAGGCTGGACAGGGTGTTGACCGGAAGCGCCGACCCGGTGACCACCGCGGCGATGGACGCCAGCGCGACCAGCGATGCCACCAACCGGTGCAGCGGACGGCTCAGATACGGCAGCGCGGTGGCCGCAACGGCGATCGTGACCGCGAACTGCGTCTCCGGATAACTCGTATCGAGCCCGGCCAGCGAGCCGGTCACCGGCCGCCCCGCCGAGGGCCCGAGGATGGCACCAAGAAGCAGGCATACCACCCAGGTGACCACGACGGCGACTGCCGTCCAGCGGATCGCGGCCAGCCGCGGGACGAGCAGGCCAAGGATGACCAGAAGGACGATGACACCCACGGAGCCAAGCCAGAACACCCAGGTGACAAGCCAGCTGATCCCCGTAGGCGGCGGATTCAAAGCATGCACGAGCCTCAGCTCCGCAGCCGAGTTAGCCCGCATCACCGGGACTGACACCGCCACCACGACGACGGCGAAGCCGAGGCGGAACGCATCGGAGGCGCGCCGCCGGGTGGTCCCCCCGCCGCGGGGCCCGAGCACAGCGGCCTGCAGCCCCCGTGCCGCCCGGCGGTCCGTGCCCGCGACACCTTCGTTCGCTACCGAGGGCACGGTTCCTCCTGCCGCGTGCGGCCTGAACGGGCAGCCTGGCCGAGCAGAAGGCGCTGCCGCCGCCATCGCAGTGAGGTTACCGGCACAACCCCACACCTAAACGGCCAATCGTGACCCGCGTGTACCGCGGACGGTCGGCATGCGTGACTGCAGACCACACATGGTCTGGCCGGTTTTTGCTTATTTCGCAATGCCCTGGCCGTCCTGACCCTTGGTGCCGCGGCTATCGTGCTCAACGGAGCGGCGATGGCGTTTGTTGCGTATCTCATACCGGGGGTGGAGGTGCGCGACCTGTGGACCGCGATCGGCGTCGCGCTGGTGCTCACCCTGGTCAACGCCGGGCTCACGACCTTGCTGACGCTGGACGATGAGGACGTCTACTACCGCCGGGTGATTCGCAGGGCCGTCCGCAGGGTGCGGCCGGAGGGCGTTAGTGACGTCCGGGTGTTCTGTTCGTTCAGATCGATGGGCTCGGGATGGCGGTACTGCGGCGGGCCCTCCGTGACGGCAACGCCCCGACGCTTGCCCGCTGGCTGACATCGGGCAGCCACCGGCTGCTCGGGTGGGAGACCGGATGGTCCTCGCAGATCGGGGCCAGCCAGTGCGGGATCTTGCATGGCAGCACGTTTGACATCCCCGCTTTCCGGTGGCTGGAGAAGGAGAACGGCGCGAGGCTCGTGTGCAACCATCCCCGCTCGGCGGCCGAGATCGAGCGGCGGCACTCGGACGGGCAGGGCTTGTTGCACGCGGACGGGGCCGGCCGGGAGAACCTCTACACCGGCGACGCCGGGCAGAGCATTCTGACCATGAGCGTCGCCGCCCAAAAGCGGGGGAGGGTCGGCCAAGGCTACTACGCATATTTTGCGGTTCCCTATAACGCCATGCGCACCCTCGACACCGTGCGCCGGCTCGACCGGGACATCGGCCGGCTGGAACGCGCCGCCGCGAACGCGCCGCGCCCATACCGGTTCGTGGTGCTTTCCGACCACGGCCAAAGCCAGGGGACGACGTTCGAGGACCGCTACGGATGCAGCCTGGGCGAACTGGCCCGGGCGGCGATGCATGCAGGACGGGTGAGCGAAATCGGCGCCGCCCGGGTGGCAGGGGAGGAGTCCTGGGGATACGCCAGCGACCAGCGCGACGCCGGCCAGCAGCGTGCCGTGCTCACCGAAGGTACCGCGCCCGGCCCGGCCCGCCGGGCACATGAAACCTCGCTGGCCGCCGGGCCCGGAGAGGCGGTGGTTCTCGCCTCGGGCAACCTGGGCCTGATTTACCTGACCGAACAGGCTGAGCGGATGTCCTTGGAAACGATCGGCAAACGGTACCCAGACCTGGTGCCTGCACATGCCGGCCATCCCGGAATTGGTTTCGTCCTCGTCCGCTCGGACGAACTCGGCCCTGTCGTGATGGGCAGCGACGGGCTCCACGCCCTTCAGACGCAGATCGTGCGCGGTGCAGATCCACTGCAGCCGTTCGGCGCATCGGCCCCATGGCAGGTCCTGCAGACAGACTCCTGCGTGTGGCCTGCCGCGGCCACGATGTCTTCGCCGATGAGAGCCCCGGGCTCGCCCCCGACGGCCCGCGCGACTCATTGCCTCCTGGTTGTGAGCCAGACGGCTGACCCGCGGAGCCAGAGACGCGCCAGGGAAGAGAAGATTTTCACCTGAACCGCGTTGTTGTCCGACCGTGCCCCGGTACCTGCTCAGCGCCTCGATGGCCCTGTCCGGCGTGACCTTCTCCAGCATCAGGAACAGCGCGATCTGCTGCCACTCCTGGCCTTCAGCTGGCTTGACCTGCGCACCATTGCCGCCGGTTTCCTGCGCGCCCGGCGCGCACATGTTCGTGGCGATCGTGGATGACCAGGCCGTCACCTACCGATATCACCACTTGATCAGGGAAGTTCTCCGGACCGAGTTGCATTCCCGGGATCAGGCCCGGGAACGGCGGCTGCATGAGGCCGCCGCGCGATACCGGATGGAGGCGGGCCAGACCGGCGCAGCCGCACGGCACCTGCTGGCCGCCGGCCAGCAGGCTGCGGCGTTCAGCCTGCTCAGCGAGGGGGTGGTACGCGACGTATTGACCAACCCGACCGTCGGCAGCGCACTCGACGTCGACGAGGTGCGGCCGGAGCTGTTCGCAGGCGCACCCGAGTTCCTGCTGCCGATGGCGGCGGAGCTGCTCTGGCGCGGGGCATTCGAACGCGGTTCGCAGGCTGCCGCACTCGCCCAGCGGAACAACATTGACCCAGGCGGGCAACCCGAGCTGGCCGTGCGGCTGGCGCTGGTGAACATGCTGCATTCCACGTTCATCGGCCAGTTTGACGAGGCGCTGGCGTACCGGGAATGGGCGCGGCCATCCGAAGCTAGGGCCGTCGGGGTCAGCGACTGGAGCGTGACGCTCGACACCCTGGCCATGTACTGCCATACCTACGTGGGCCAGTTCAGCGAAGCCCGGCAGCTCGCCAGCGCCCTCACCGCGGCCCAGGTGAGCGCTCCGCTGAGCGAGGTCTTGTGCCCAGGAGTGATCAGCCAGGCCGCCCTCATCGAGGGCGACCTCCACGAGGCTGGTGAGCTGGCCGGTAGCACCCTGGCCGCGGCCGGCCGCCTCCACTTCGGCCGCCACTATTTCAACTTCCACGCGATACGGACCACAGCCCTGCTCGCTCTGGAACGGCGTGAGCTGGCCGCCGCGGCCGAGCCTGTGGAACGCGCACTGGCGATGGTCAGCGGCGCCCGGCCTGCCTTCAACTTCCTGGCCCAGCTCGACCGGGCCCGGATCTGGGCCGCCGGCGGCGACCTCGACGAAGCCCTCCGCTCGCTGCCCGCGGCGCGCTCGGCACTCAGAAGCGACCACTCCGTCCTTCTCGCCGGCGCCGACGAGCTCGAAGCCCGTATCCGTCTTGACCTGGGTGACCAGGAAGGCGCCAGAAGCGTCACCCAGCGACTGCCCGGCGACCGGCGCATCGTCATGTTGGCGATCATCGCTCTCGCCACCGGGAACCCCGGAGAAGCGGCACAAGCCCTGAGCAGCGCCCCGGCCGGGGGACCCACGATCCGGTCCGATCTGGAATTGCGGCTGCTGCGTGCGAGCGTCGCCATCAGCCAGTCCTCACCTCAGGCATCCGCCTTGGTCACGCAGGCGCTGGGCGTGGCTGAGCGTTACGGCTATGTCCAGACCGTGCTGGATACGGCACCTCAGCTGGTCGATCACGTGATCTGTGACTCACACCTCTATCCCCGGACCGAACAGCTGATGGCCCTGATCACCGCCGGCCTCAGATCCCGCAAGCACACCGCACCCGCTTCCCGGCTGAACAAGCTCCTCGACCCGCTAACAGCTGGCGAGATCCGCGTGCTGGAAAAGCTGGCGGAGCGGCTCTCCTACATCGACATAGCATCCGAGCTGTTCTTGTCGCCCAATACGGTGAAAACGCACCTGCGTCACGCCTATATGAAGCTCGGCGCCACTTCCCGTTCTTCCGCCATCAAACGCGCGACCTCCCTGGGCATTCTCTGATCTCGCTACCCGACACTCAGCCGGCGAACGACGACGCGGGCATTCCCACCGCCCCCGGGCGGCAGACGAACGTCGCACCCGTATGCGGCTCCTTCGCCAACTGGGCTGCGCTCAATTGGTAGGCGGCGGAGGTCACAAACTGGTCCGACAGTGCGGGCCCCCCGAAAGCGCAACTGGTCACCTGGGCTACCGGAAATAACACTTCGGCTAGCTGCTCACCCTCTGGTGAAAAGCAGCGGACTGCTGCGCCACCGAAGCAGGTAACCCAGAGGTTTCCATTACTGTCGGTAGTCTCCCATCGGGTACTCCGTGCGCCACCGCGCACCCTGCTTCCTCACCCAACTTCTGACCGCACACCCGGATTAGGCCGCTGGTCATCGGAAACCGGCTGATACGACGGGTCTTTCTGATCAGCCTCCAGCCGGCTGGGTCACGGTCGCCGTGGCTTGGTGAGCCGAATGGAAAAGACCACTTGCGCCAGGACTCCATGCGACCGCGAGCACGCCCCGACATATCGAGGATTCCTGGGCTCCCCTGGTACGTCTTCACCTCAGGTGCCGCGCCTGCGCGGAGCCTCACCGAAAGCCCGCGCAAATGTGGAGAGAGGAGGTAGGTGTCCTGGCGGTCTCCAGTTCGGCTGGAAAGCGTGCGAACCATCCGGCCACCACGGTTTCCAGCTGGCCAGGGAAATCCGGCGTACCTCGAGGCTGCGGATTCCGTCCGCGACCGAACTATCACGATGTGCGGCCGTCATCAGTCATTGTGCTGATGGCGGTGCCGCGATGTGCATATCGATCACTTCAAGCCCGAGGCCGGTGATCCGCTGCAGCAGCCCGGCGAGAGCTTCTTGATCGGGCAGCTTGGCGCGGAGAGTGGTTATACCGCGACCTATGGTGACTTCACAATCGTCGAATTCCTCACGGAGCGTGCTACCCGCCTGCCCCGTGAACGTGATCTCGTAAGTCTGTGATCTCACTTCGATTGTCCTTTAGCCATCTTGTGTTCGCGTACCGTTCACTCCTTGGGCTAGCGTGCCCCAATCGCTGGACCTGCGTCATCACCCTCGCGCGGGTGACCCCCGGGACTCCTGCGCCAGGTCGGTGATTCATCAACGTTGGCGGTGGCGACGTCCAGTCGCAGCACCGCCAACGTCAACTGTGGTCAGGCCAGGCGAGCGGATTTGGCCGACACAGCTCTGAGGAGATGGTCAATGGCCGCTTGGAGGCCAGGTTTTCCCGGCTGCCGTAGACGCACAGGCCCCAGAGGACGACTACGTCCACGGCGATGATCGTGAGGGACCAGAACGGGTAGGCGGGGATGAAGAACATCTGGCCTATGGCGTTGAGCCCGACCAGGGCCACCGCGAACCAGCGGGCCAGCTGGTTGCCCGCCAGGATCCCGCCGGCCGCGAGGAGCTGCAGCACGCCGAGGATGAGGGTGATCCAGCCCCACGCACGCAGATCGCCGAACACCTAGTGCGCGTTGGCGATGAACACGTGCGAATTGGCGACCGCGGCGATGCCGTCGATCAGGTTGAAGAAGCTAAGTACCAGTTGAAGAAGCTAAGTACCAACAGCAGGACGGACGCGAAGATAATCAGCCCGTAGCCTTCGCGTGCTGCGTAGCGCCTGCCCCTGCCGGTGGCGGGTGCGGCTGTTGACGACGACATGCTGCCCTCCCAGGTCAGAATCGTCTGGACTGTTGACTGCTCAGCCTGTTCGGGCGGCCGTCGCGCGTCGTCACCCTTTCGCGGGTGATCCGGTCGCTGCGTGGAGGTGAATCGCCGCTCACCCCCTGAGGGGTGAGGACTTGGTGTCATGCCGGCGGCACAATGAACACTGGAGTCCCGGGCACGCCAGAGTGCCGGGACGGGTCGGGAGAGCAGCGACGATGCATGAGAAGGGGATGTTATGGCTGATCTAGTCGCCATCGGGTACCCAGACGAGACCACCGCGACGGCCGCCGCCGACGAGGCGCACCGGCTGGCCAAGGACCTGATCATCCAGCCTGACGCGATCGCGGTGATCGTCCGGGACAAAGACGGCAGTTACCACGTCCGCACGACCCATCACATGGTCGGCGCCGGAGCTACCTGGGGCATGTTCTGGGGGTTCCTGTTCGGCCTGCTGTTCTTCATCCCGGTGTTCGGCCTGGCCATAGGGGCCGGAATGGGTGCTCTCATGGGCAAGCTGTCCAAGACCACCATCGACAAGCAGTTCCAGGACCAGGTTCGCGGCATGCTCCAGCCCGGGACCTCAGCGCTGTTTCTCATGCTGGAGAAGGTGACTCCTGACAAGGCCGTCGAGGCTATGAGCAGGTACGGGGGCACAGTGCTCAAGACCTCCCTGTCCAAGGAGGATGAGAAGGAGCTCCAGGACGCCTTGCACGGGGGGGAGGCGGCTGCCCAGTAGCAGTACCGGGGATGCGCCGCCGATGAGAGGCTGCGATGACTGACACGAGCAGGTCAGAGGCTGATGCCGCGGCGCGGGCGATGATCTTGCCGCTGGCGCTGGCCCAGTTCATCGCCAGCTATGCGGCGACGAACATGAACGTGGCGATCAGCGCCATCGCCCAGGACCTGGGCACCACTGTGGCTGGGGTGCAGACGGCGATCACGCTGTTCACCCTCACGATGGCGGCGCTGATGATCCCGGGCAGCAAGCTGACCGACATCTGGGGCCGCAAACGGTGCTTCGTGCTGGGCCTGATCGTGTACGGGATCGGGGGCCTGCTGGCGGCGCTGGCGCAGGGGCTGCCGCTGCTGCTCGTCGGGTATTCGCTTCTCGAGGGTGTGGGCTCGGCGCTGATGATCCCGCCCATCTACATCCTGGTCACCGTGACCTTCCCCGACGTCAAGTCGCGGGCCCGGTACTTCGGTGTGGTCAGCGGCGCGGGCGGCCTGGGCGCCGCGGCCGGCCCGCTGATCGGCGGACTGGTGACCAGCGCTATCAGCTGGCGAGCATCATTCGGGCTGCAGGTCCTGGTTGTGGCCTGGATCATCCTGCTCGCCCGCAAGATCACCGACCCGGCCCGGACCGGGCCAGGCTCCGCGGTTCGACCTGACCGGGGCGGTCCTGTCCGCCGCAGGACTGTTCTTCGTGGTGCTCGGGCTGCTGCAGTCCCGCACCTACGGCTTCCTCGTGTCACGGCAGGCGTTCAAGATCGGCGACACCGTCGTCATCCCGAAAGGCTCGATTTCACCGATCTGGATATTCGTGGCCATCGGTGCGCTGTTCCTGCTGTGGTTCTTCCTGCACACCCGGTCCGCGGAACACAAGGGCCGCGACGTACTGCTGCCCCTGCGGCTGTTCCGCAACAAGATCTCCAACCTGGGGCTGGGCACCCAGACCATCCAGTGGCTGATCCTGCAGGGGACCTTCTTCACGGTCTCGGTCTACCTGCAGGAGGTCAATGGCTACAACGCGATCCAGACCGGCCTGCTGCTTACCCCGGCCACGATCGGGATCCTGATCGCCTCCGCGGGTGCGGACCGATTCGCCCGGCGGCATCCGCAGCGGTGGCTGATCATCGCCGGGTTCCTGACCACCGCCGTCGGCATGGTCTTGCTGCTAGTCCTGGTCCGGGCGAACGCGGGCATCTGGCGGTGGATACCAGGGCTGCTGTTGTTCGGCGCCGGGGTCGGGGTGATGCTGACCTCGTCGGTCAACGTGGTCCAGTCCAGCTTCCCCGACGACGATCAGGGTGAGATTTCCGGACTGTCTCGCAGTGTCTCCAACCTCGGATCCTCGTTCGGCACTGCTCTGGTCGGCTCGGTGCTGGTAGCCGTCGCCCTTCCCAAGGGGCAGCCCTTCGCCGTCGCCCTCACCATGTTGCTCGTGATCGCCCTCATCGGCCTGGTCCTCGCCGTCCTCATCCCCCGTCAGCCGACCCAGCCCCCAGAGACAGCAGATTCCGGCGTGGCACCGGAGACACGGCTATCACCGCCCTGATGCAAGCCGCAGCGGTGGCGCTTGGGTGAGAACGGAGGCCGGCCGTGGTGCTCAACCTGGTGCTGATCGGCGCGGCGGTAGCGCTCGACCCGCTGCCGTTGATGGCGTTCCTGGTCGTGCTGCCCTCCAGGCGGGGCGTCAGGAAAGGGGCGGCCTTCGTGTTCGGGTGGCTGGCGTCCCTGGTGGTCGTGGTCGTGGTCACGGTGCTCGCCACGGGCAACAATCCCCCCAAGCCGAACACGGCGCCCTCGCTCGCGGGGGTGGCCGTGAAGATCGCCATTGGGGTAGTCCTGATCGCGATTGCGATCCGGCAGCGCCGCAGGAGAGGACAGCCGAAGAAGCCGCCGAAGTGGCAGGCGCATGTGGACAGCATGTCCCCGTGGTATGCCATGGGCCTGGCGCCCGTGCTGCAGCCGTGGGGCCTGATCGGCGCGGGCGCGGCCACAGTCATGGAAGCCAAACTGTCCAGTCCGCAGAGCTACCTCGCCCTGGTCCTGTTCTGCGTCCTGGCCTCGTCGTCCTACCTGGCGATGGAGATCTACGCCGGGGTGAGGCCTACCCAGAGCCAGGCGCTCCTGGCCGGGTTCAGGACCTGGATAGACGCTCACACCGATCAGGCGATCATCTGGGGGAGCTTGATCCTCGGCTTCTGGCTTATCGCCAACGGCATCAACCTGATCGTCAGCTAAAACTGCGTGGGAACTGGCGCCCAGCGTCACCCTCGGACGGGTGATGACGCAGGCCCTGGCCGCAATGGACGCTGGTGGCACGGACTGAATCAGCAGACTTCGGGACGCAATTTTGAAGCAATCACAGGCATATGAGATCACTTTCATGGGCCAGGCCGGCACGACGCTGCGCGCGGAATTCGATGACTGCGAGGTCACCATAGGCCCGGATACGACAACCCTTTATGCTGAGCTACCCGATCAGGGAGCCCTTTCCAGCCTCATGCAGCGGATCACCGGCCTCGGCCTCGAGTTGATCGACGTGCACCGTATAGCGCCACCACCAGCGCCATGACTGACCTCGCAGATGAGGCCAGCCGTGTTTGAGGACCCCTACCCCGTGTAGTGGACGGGTCGGCAGGCGGCCGTGACTCTCCCGGAGCACGTCAACGTGTCCAACGCCGGCCAGATACGCGAGGAGTTGCTGTCGGTCATCAATCGTGGCGCCGCGGTGCTGATCGTGGATATGACCGCGACAGTCTCATGTGATCACGCCGGGGCTGAGGCCGTGGCGCGTGCCTACCGGCGGGCCATCGTCAGCGGCACCCAATTGCGGCTGGTGGTGACCGCCCACATTGTCCGGCGGGTTCTCGGTGTCAACGGGCTCGACCGGCTAATCCTCATGTACCCCTCCCTCGAAGCAGCCGTCGCCGCCGGAGGGCCGGATGCGGAGGTCCCGATGATGCCCAAGCCAGGCAGCCCGCTTCCGGTGCAACTTCGAAAGCCTGACGCAGCTGTCCCAAAGAAGGAGCAGGCGTGAGGTGCCTTGGTCAGCCGGGGCTTGACCCGACAGGGGTGCTGCGCCCAGGCTTGTCCGGGTGCGCTAGCCAGGGCGTGGCCTCAAAGCCACGACCTTGTCCCCTTCCTGCCCTGGACCCAGGCCCGCTTTACTTAAATATTACGAGAGTTACGTCGAAGCTACGCGCGAGGGTGTTGTGGTACGGACCGCGGTGAGTGCGGACAGAGCTTCGCAGCGCGCGCGCTTCGCCCGGATGAAATTTCGGCCGACGACCCTGCCCACCACGCTCGTCACACGGTCGGTGCTGCTTGACCGGCTGACAGCCGGAGCAGGCCAGCGCCTGACCGTCGTCGTGGGGCCAGCCGGGGCGGGCAAAAGCGTGCTCCTGTCAAGCTGGACGGCGGCACGACCACCCGGCACTACTTCCTGGCTGTCATGTGATGAAGCGGACTCCGGCCCGGCCCGCTTCTGGGCCGCCTTCATCCAAGCCCCCCGGACCATATCGCCGGGGTTCGGCGCCGACGCCGCCGATCTGCTCGCCATGGACAGCGCAATGTCGGCCGACGTCACCGCGTCGATCGCGAACGATGCCGCAAAACTGCCCACCGGGTCGGCCATCATTGTGGACGATTTCCATAGCGTGGCGGCTGCGGTCGCCAGGGACATGACCGATCTGGTCGAACGCTGGCCCGCGGAGACCACCCAGCTGCTGCTGGCCAGCCGTAGTGACCCGCCGCTGCGGCTGCACCGGCTGCGGATCTCGGGTGAACTGTGTGAGCTCCGCAACCGTGACCTGTTTTTCTCCCTGACTGAAAGCCACGATCTGCTAGCGAACTTCGGCGCTGAGGTGCCCGATGCCGAGCTGGCGCTGCTGCACGAGCGCAGTGAGGGGTGGGCCGCCGCGCTGCAGATGGCGGCGCTGTCGCCGCGGCGCACCAGCGACCCGGTGCGGGTGAGCGCCGGCGCCCGGAATTCGCGGCCCTGCGATTGCCGAGTACTTCATCTCCGAGGTCCTCGATCAGCAGTCACCCGAGATGGCCCGGTTCATGCTCGATACCTCGGTTCTGGACGAGCTGACCGCGGACGCGAGCGTGGCCGTCACCGGAAGGCCGGACGCGGCGGTGCTGCTACGCGATGCTGACGCGGCCAACCTGTTCCTGGTGGCCCTGGATGATGACCGGACCAGCTACCGGTATCACCCTCTGGTGCGCCAACTGCTTAATGCGGAGCTGCGGGCCAGGGACCAGGACCGGGAGCAGATGCTGCAGTTGCGGGCGGCCGGATGGTTCGAGACTACGGGTGACACCCGGCGCGCAGCCCGCCACTTCCTGACCGCGCGGCAGCCCAGCCGGGCCCTGGCCCTGCTCCAGGACCGGGTAGTGACCGACTTCCTGCAGGAGCCCCGGCTTCCAGGGCCGCTAGATCTGAGCATCTTCGATCACGCGCTCGTGGCGGATGCGCCCGAGCAGTTGCTGGGCCTGGCCGCTGACCTGCTGCTGTCGGGTGATACGGCTCGTGGCGGCGAGTACCTTGATCTGCTCGAGCGCGCCCGGCTGCCGAACCCGCCCGACTCGAGGCAGGCGGCCCGGTTCGCGGCGATGCGGTCATTCCGTTACGCGGTGACCGGCCGCCTGGACAAGGCCATAGCCGAGGCCCTCATGGCGCGGGACATCCAGCAGGGGGGTCAGCTCACTGACGAGTGGAACGCTGCCGTCCCGCTGATGCTCCTGCGGGTCTATCCGTGCCTGGAAGACATTCAGGCCGTTGAATGCGAGGCCGCGCTCGCCCTGGCTACGCCCTCGATCCCCGAACCGGCCAAGCTGGTGCTGGTGCCCGGAGCCCAGGCGGTGACCTGGCTCCAGGCCGGCCTCCTGGCTCAGGCAGCTGCCGCCGCCCAGGACGCTGCCGCAGCGGGCCGGCGGCTCGGATTCGATCAGCACTTCTTCGCCGTGGATCATCTGCGCGCCTTGGCCGGCCTCGCCCTGGAGCAGCGCGACCTCGATACCGCCGAGCAGATCACCGAGCAAGTGCTGTCGATATCGGAACGGCGCCGTCCCCTCTTCGAGTTCCTGGCCCTGCTGGACCGGGCCGGCATCTGGGCGGCCCGCGGGCAGGTCCGTGAGGCGCTGGCGACCATCGACGCGGCCCGGCACGTTCTGCCGGGAGCCTCGCCGGTGCTGCTGGCCCGGGCCGATGAGCTGGAAGCGCTGCTGCGCGTGTCACTTGGCGACCTTCGCACCCCGGCCGAGCTCGGGAGCGGGTTGCCCGCAGCCTCCCGTGGCTTGCTGCTGGCCAAGATCTCGCTGGCCTCGGATGACTACCGCGCCGCCCAGGAATACCTGCAGTCACCGTCGCTGGGTGAGCTGACGCCCCGGCGCGCTCTGGTCCGCCAGCTACTCCTCGCGGCCGCCGCGATCGAACGCGGCGACCCGATGGCTGCGGGCATCCTTGGCGCTGCCCTCCGGACGGCCCGCGAAGGGGGCTTCCTCAACACGGTCGTCACGACGGCGCCGCAGGTGACGAGGTACCTGATCGAGCATTCGGCGCCCGGGCGGCCAGACCCGTTCACCGAGCAGCTGACCGCCGCGGCCCTCCAAGTGCACGCCGCCCAGCCCTGGACCGCCAACTCCGGCCCGGTGCCTGCCGAGCGGCTGACCGCTGCTGAGGTGCGCATCCTGGAACTCCTGCCGACCAGCACCTACCTGCAGATGGCCGACATCCTCTACGTATCGCGCAACACGGTGAAGACCCACCTCCGGTCGATCTACCAGAAGCTCGGGGTGACCTCACGCGCGGAGGCCATCGAGCGGGCAGTCGATCTGCATCTGCTCTGAACCCACCGATCTGCTCCGCCTCCTAGAACGGTGCCGGGATGTAGTGCAGGGGCAGGTCCGGCTGGGTGTAGCCGTGGGCCGGCTGGCGTTTAGGCAGGCTGACGTCCGGGAGAGGGAGCGGTGTAGGGGACCTGGCTGAGCAGGTGGCTGATGATGTTGAGGCGGCCGCGCCTCTTGTCGTCGGTGCGGGCGAGGTACCAGGGCGCCCACGCGGTGTCGGTCGCGGCGAACATCGCGTCGCGGGCCCGTCGTCCGCCATGGCCTTCTCGACCCCGGGCACCAGATGGAGGAACCGCCCGGTGTCCTGCGGCGTGCAGAAGCCCATCACCGGCTCGACGCCGGCCCGGTTGTACCAGCTGCGGTCGAAGATCACGACCTCCCCGGCGGCCGGGAAGTGCGGGAGGTAACGCTGGATGTACATCTGCGACTTCTCCCGCGCGGTCGGGGCGGGCAGCGCCACGACCCGGAACAGCCGCGGGCAGCCGCATCTGCCGCTCATACTCCTTGCGCTTCATCTTCGGCGCCGGGCCAGCCCCGGCCTCCAAGGGCGCTGCGCCCGGCGGCGCCCGGACCTCCGTCGGCCGCTTCTTCTTGTGCCTCTTCTTGGCCATGTGCCTACCTCATCACCGACTGCCCGCTGAACGATGGCGAGTTTCCTCCGGCGCCGCCGTTGAAATGGCCATCACCGCTCCTTCCGGCGGGATGTCCCTGCGCCAACTGGCTGATCCCGCACCAGCACGTCATCCCTCTCGCGGCCGCCTGGCCAAATCTTGTTCGAGCGGTTCCGGGTCGAACTCACCCGCGGAAGGGTGAGGAATGCATGACCCGCCGGGAGCAGGATTAACACGGTCAGCTCTCAACGGCAGAGGGAAATAGACCCGGTCCGCGCCCCCGACGCCGAGCTGGAGTGACCAGCAACCGTCCGTTAGAGAAAGGAAAGGGAATGGCTGATCTGATTGCCATCGGGTATCCGGATGAGGCGACCGCGGAAGCCGCCGCGCAGGAGGCACGCCGGCTGGCCCAGGACCTGATCATCCAGCCAGACGCGATCGCGGTGATCGTGCGGGACAAGGACGGCAGCTATCACGTCCACACCCAGCATCACGCGGTCGGTGCGGGGGCGACCTGGGGGATGTTCTGGGGGATGCTGTTCGGCCTGCTGTTCTTCATCCCGGTGTTCGGGATGGCCGTCGGCGCCGGGCTGGGCGCCCTGATGGGCAAGATGGCCAAGACCAGCATCGACAAGCAGTTCCAGGAGCAGGTCCGGGACATGGTCAAGCCGGGCACCTCGGCGCTGTTCCTGATGCTGGAGAAGGTGACCCCGGACAAGGCTGTCGAGGCGATGAGCAAGTACGGCGGCACGGTCCTGAAGACCTCGCTGTCCAAGGACGACGAGAAGGAACTCCAGGACGCCCTGCACGGCGAGTCGCCCGCGTAGCGATCCACGTGAGCCCAGATCGCAGCCGGCGCCCGTATCCCGGGGCCCATCCAGGTGCGGATCTCACGCCGGCCGGGCCGATGACAGCGGCCCGGCCGGCGCCGCCGCGGGACCGTTGGCGCTTTGTCCCGATGGCCGGATGGATCCGCACCTATGAGCGTGGCTGGCTCAGGGGTGATCTCATCGCCGGGGTCACCGTGGCTGCCCTGATCGTGCCGAAGAACCTCGGTTACGCGGGGATTGCGGGGATCCCGCTGCAGAACGGTCTGTACGCGGCCGCTGCCGGCGCGATCCTTTATGCGGTCTTCGGGACGAGCCGGCAGATCTCGACCGGGCCGAGCTCGGGATTGGCGGCCGTGGCCGCGAGCGCCGTGGCGGTGGCCGGGATCACGGGGGTCCATAATGTGGCGTCCTTCGTGGCGATGATCACCCTCGCTTCTGGCGTGCTGTTCCTGCTTCTCGCGGTGTTGAAGATGGGGTGGATCGCGCAGTTCCTGTCGCGGACCGTGGTGACCGGCTTCCTGTTCGATGCGGCGATCGACGTGGTGATCGGTGAGCTTCCTAAGCTCACCGGGACAAAGGTCACCGGCTCGAACCCGATCCAGGAGCTGTGGTCCTGGATCGGGACGCTCGGCGATGCCCAGCTGGTGACCGTGGCGGTCGGCGCCGCCGCGCTCGTGGTGGTGTTCGGGCTGAGGGTGATCGCGCCGCGCATCCCCGGCGCCCTGGTCCTGGTCGTTGGCGGCCTGCTGGCGTCATGGCTGTTCCATCTCGGCGCGCACGGCGTGGCCCTGGTCGGCGAGGTGCCGCGAGGGCTGCCGTCGCTGCAGGTCCCCGACGTGGCGCTGCTGCGCGATCATGCGAGCACGATTGCCCTCGCGGCGGTGGCGCTCGTACTCATCGGGTTTTCGCAGACCGCTGGTGATGCCCGGACGTTCGCGGCCAGGCACCGCTATCGCATCGACATCAACCAGGAATCGGTGGCCCAGGGAATGGCGAACGTCGGCGCCGGCCTGTTCCAGGGAATGCCGGTCTCGACGAGCCTGTCTGCGAGCTCGCTGAACGATCACTCGGGCGCGCGCACCGGCCTGGCTTCGCTCACCTCCGGTGTAACGGTTCTGCTCACGCTTCTGGTGCTGGCGCCGCTTTTCTCCGTTCTGCCCAAGCCCGTGCTCGCCGCGCTGATTATCGAGGCAGTGGTTATGGGGATGATGGACGTGCCCGAGATGCGCCGGCTCGCCAGGGTGGCACGCTTCGACTTCTGGATCGCGATCGCAGCGATCACCGCGACCCTCCTGGTCGGCGTGCTCGCGGGAGTGATCATCGGGATCGGGCTCTCGCTGATCTGGCTCATCTCCGTCGCCACGCGCCCCCGCATGCCGCTACTTGGACGGGAACCGGGCACCCAGGCCTTCCGGGAACTGGACGAGCACCCCGGCGATGAGCAATTCCCCGGGGTCGTGATCCTCCGGCTGGACGGCGGACTGTTCTTCGCCACCTCGGACGCTCTGGAGGACCGGGTCCGGGAGGTCGCATTGTCCACACCCGAGATCACCGGGATCGTGCTTGATTGCGAGGGTATGGACTTCATTGACTCCCAGGGATCGGCGAAGATGCGCGAGATCCTCGATCTCACCGAGCAGGCCGGCGTCACCCTGCGGCTCGCGCGGGTTAAGCCGGCGGTCCGCGAACTGCTCGCGCGCGACCGCGTGCTGGGTCGCATCGGTGACGACAAGATCCACGAGGACATCGATCAGGCAGTGGAAGCGCAGATGGTCACTGAAGGAGGCAGCCGTGCGGACCTGTGAACAGCCTGCGCTGGGGTGCCCGACCTGGATTACGGCGAGGTCTCACCCGAGCTTCAGCGGATCCGCGGGCCGTACCCGCTCGCGGCGGGCGTGGCGGCATATAAGAACCACCTCGACCTTCACCACCGGCACACGCGGGTGCCGGTGACAGGCCGCGATGACTGACACGACAGCTTCCCGATCAGGTGATCATCTGGGGGAGCCTGATCCTCGGGTTCTGGCTGATCGCGTACAGCACCTACCTGGTCGTCACCTCAGGCGCACTGCATCATAGGCATACGGGAAGGAGTGGCCGTGACTGTGAAGACTAAGGGTGGCGGCCCGGTGAGTCGTGCCGGGCGGGGGCGCCGTGAAGGTCCGGGGCGGGCTGCGGCGGTGGAGCAGCTGACTCGCGCGGACCGGGTGGCGCGGGGCAAGGATGCCCGGGCCGTGGCACCGCTGGAGACGCATGCGGAGTTCGCGCCGGATGGGTCGCGGGATCCGGTGGGGCTGCTGCTGGAGCAGGCGAAATCGCGGGTGCCGGAGCTGGTGCCGGTGCGGCACGGGCGGATGCTGGTGTCGCCGTTCACGTTTTACCGGGGGGCGGCGCTGCCGATGGCGGCGGACCTGGCCAGCACACCCGCCTCGGGGCTGCGGGTCCAGCTGTGCGGGGATGCGCACCTGTCGAACTTCGGGGCGTTCGCCTCGCCGGAACGGCGGCTGGTCTTCGACGTCAATGACTTCGATGAGACCCTGCCGGGGCCATTCGAGTGGGATGTCAAGCGGCTGGCCGCGAGCCTGGCCGTGGCGGGGCGCGACAACGGGTTTCCGGGCAAGGCCTGCCGCAAGATCATTATGGCGGCGGCCGAGGGGTACCGCACTGCGATGCGCGGGTTCGCGGAGCAGACCTTCCTGGACGTCTGGTACGCGCACGTGGACATCGAGCCGGTCCTGGCCCAGTTCCGGTCCCAGGTGAAGGCGAAAAGGTACAAGGAAGCCGAGAAGCTGCTGGCCAAGGCGCACACCGCGGACAGCATGAAGGCGCTGGGCAAGCTGACCACCGTGGTCAACGGGCGTCGGCGGATCATCAGCGACCCGCCGATGATTGTCCCGGTCGAAGAGGTCTTCGCCGACGTGCAGGCCGACGCGCTGTACAAGCTGCTCGGGTCCGTGCTGGGCAAGTACCGGCGGACCCTGCAGTCTGACCGGCGGCACCTGCTGGAGCAGTTCACGCTGGTCCAGGTGGCCCGCAAGGTCGTCGGGGTCGGCAGCGTCGGCACCCGCGCCTGGGTCGTGCTGATGGATGCCCTGGATGGCGTCGAGCCGCTGTTCCTGCAGGCCAAAGAGGCCCAGCCGTCGGTCCTGGCGGACTACTGCGGGCGCAGCCAGTATGCCAACCAGGGCGAGCGGGTCGTCGCCGGGCAGCATCTGATGCAAGCCCAGAGCGACATCTTCCTCGGCTGGACCCGCATCGCCAACCCCATCGACGGGGCGGACCGGGACTTCTATGTCCGCCAGCTGAAGGACTGGAAGTTCTCCGTGCCGATCGAGCTGATGCTCCCGGAGGGCATGATCCTGTACGCCCGGCTGTGCGGGTGGACCCTGGCCCGGGCGCACGCCCGCTCTGGTGACCGCGTCGCCCTGGCCGCCTACCTCGGCGGCTCTGCCAAGTTCGACCAGGCCATCGCCGACTTCGCCGAAACCTACGCCGACCAGAACGAACGCGACTACGCCGCGCTCAAGACCGCCGTCAAAGACGGCAAAGCCGAAGCCACCACCGAGATCTGACACCGGGCCCGGGTCAGCTCATCCAACCCGCATGCTGCACCTGGTCGCGGACGCCGAGTGCAGCCAGGTCGCCGACCCTGCCTACCGCGCCGAGCTCGCGCGCTGGGTAGGCGGCGAGCGCGACCGTGACGGCATACCCGACAGCGCCCTTGGCCCTCGCGCCGCCACCGGTCTGACACCGATCCGCGACTCCACCCCCGCCCGGCCGGACCCTGTCCGCTATGCCTCGTTTGAGATCAAGCCGCAGCTGGCCGTGCTCTCGCAGACGCATCCATGGAGGCGCCCCAGCGCCGGCCCGGCAGTTTGTACCCCTATGCGCGGATGCGATTCGGTGACTACGGCTGCCGGAGACCTGTTCGTGGTCGGGACACCGGGTGGCGGCGGATAGGTATGGCGCGCCGCCCGGTAGCGGTGCGCCAGGCGGCGGCCCGGTATAACTGGCGGCCACTGGACGTCACTGTGATGCGTTATGCCGGCACAGTGGACAATGGGATCATGAGCGATCTGCCCCGCTACGCTGTCACCCGCACGGCCAGGCTGGCCAGGTTGCCGGTTGGGTTCGCAGGCCGGACCGCGCTGGGAAAAGGCAAGCGCCTGGGCGGCCGGCCAGCTGAGCTGGTGACCCAGCAAATCCAGCAGCGGACGGCAGATCAGGTCTTCAGGGTCCTTGGCGAGCTCAAGGGCGGCGCGATGAAGCTCGGGCAGGCGCTGTCGGTATTCGAGGCCGCGCTGCCCCCGGAGATCGCCGAACCGTACCGGGCCACCCTGACCAGGCTGCAGGAATCCGCGCCGCCGTTGCCTGCCCGGACTATTCACAAGGTGCTCGCGGGCGACATGGGCGAGCAGTGGCGGGCCAGCTTCGCCGAGTTCGACGACCAGCCGGCGGCTGCGGCCTCCATCGGCCAGGTGCACCGGGCCGTCTGGCACGACGGGCGCCAGGTTGCCGTCAAGATCCAGTACCCGGGCGCGGGCAGGGCGCTGATCAGCGATTTCAACCAGCTGAGCCGCTGCGCCCGGCTTTTCAGCGCGCTTATGCCTGGCCTGGACGCCAAGCCGCTGCTCGCCGAGCTGCGGGACCGGGTGGCCGAGGAACTTGATTACCGGCTGGAAGCTGCCGCCCAGCAGGCTTTCGCCGCCGCCTACGTGGGCGACCCAGACGTCTGCGTCCCACGTGTGGTCTCCGTCAGCGACCACGTGCTCGTCAGCGAATGGCTTGACGGCATCCCGCTCGCCAGGATCATCGCCGGCGGCACGGCCGCTGAGCGGGACCGGGCGGGCATCATGATCATCCGTTTCCTGTTCTCAGGTCCTGCGCGAGTCAGGCTCCTGCACGCGGATCCGCACCCGGGCAACTTCCGGCTGCTTGCCGACGGGCGGCTCGGGGTGCTCGACTTCGGCGCTGTCGCCCGGCTGCCAGGCGGCTTCCCGCCCATCTTCGGCAGGGTGCTGCGGCTCATGCACGACGGCGGCGACCTCGCGAAGCTCGAGGACGAGTTCCGGTCGCATGGCTATCTCCGGGACGGCGTCAGCGTTGACCTGACTTCGCTGCGCGCCTTCCTGGCACCGCTCGCCGAGCCGTCCAGGGCGGAGTCGTTCAGGTTCAGCCGCGAATGGCTGCGTACCGAGACAATGCAGGCCTCAGCCTTGCGTTCGTCCAGCGTTCTGCGGCGGCTCAACCTGCCGCCCTCTTACGTACTCATCCACCAGGTACTGGCATCTGGTCTGGGCGTGCTGTGCCAGCTTGAATGCGAAGCGCCCTTCCGCGCTGAGGTGCTCAGATGGATGCCCGGATATGCGGACACGGCTGCCCCTGCGCCGCGGCCTCAGCCAGCTGGTGCCCGATCGCCTTCGCCAGCCAGGTCGGCGGTGGCGGCCACCGCCAACGGGCAAGCCAGGTCGGCGGTGGCGGCCACCGCCAACGGGCAAGCCCGGTCGGCGCTGCCAGCCACCGCCAACGGGCACGCCGGAGCCGCGAGGCCAGCCAGGCCGCGGGAGCAGGCAATGCCCGTGCCGCCAGCCAGAGCGGAGCCGCGGGAAAGGACGGCGCAGCCGGCTCAGCCTGCCTGGCCAGCAGGGCCAGAACAGATAACATGGTCGTACGTGCAGTGGAGGGACATCATGGCTAAGCTGCCGCGTCCTCAGTCGCCCGCGTGGTTCCGCGCCGTGTTCCCGGACCTGGCCGACTGGCTGGAGTCCCCATGGACAGGACCGCCGCCGTTCCTGACGGGCCAGGTGTTCCGGCTCGAGGAAGCGATGCGGGACGACCGCTATGTGGTCCGGGCTGAACTGCCCGGCCTGGACCCGGAGAACGACATCGAGGTCACGGTCGAGGGCCGGATCCTGACTATCCGCGCCGAGCGCCGCCAGCAGGATAACGCGCCGTGTCGTTCGGAGTTCCGCTACGGATCGCTCGCCCGCGCGGTCAGGCTCCCCGCCAGGGTCGAGGCCGCGGACGTCTCCGCCCGGTACGACAAGGGAGTCCTCGAGGTCAGCGTCCCGGTCCGCGTGGTCAAGCCAGAAGGCACCCGGATCCCCATCGAGGACGCCAATGCGATACCCGAGCAGCCGCCTGACCAGGCCGGATGAAGAACCGGCACCCGCAGGATGCTGCAGCGAGATGTCGCCATTGTTCCAGGTGATGTGCTTGCCGGAAGCCCGCGTACTTGCCTTGCAGGCTCTCCCGGATGACAGCCGGGGCCCCGGACGGCGGAGTATCGCCGGCGCGCAGTCATAGCCCCCGCGCTGGGCCACAGCCGGTGGCCAGTTGAACGGTACACCGCCGTTACCCGGCAGTAACTCCGGTTCTGCGGGCCGCGGCGGCAGGTACCCGCAGTACGGTCGAGCCCGTCTCAAAGGCCGGAAACGGCACATAGCTACCGATACCTCGGGCTGGGGACGATTGTGATACTGGTCCCACTGGCGCGGCAGTCCTTCACACGTTCCGTCTAACTGCCGGGATACTAGAGCATGATGATCGCTGGACGTCGGTTGCCGCCTTGGGCGGCGCCGCCCCTCCGCGGGGACGATGGTCGAAGAGACGGCGCGGGCCGGCCGGGACTGGGGGACGCGTACCGCTGGTGTCGGCGCACGGTACGTGAACGTGATCCGGCGATCTACGCATTGACGGCTCTGATGCCGCGGATGCTGTGGCCTGGTTGCTGGGCGCTGTGGGCGGCGCTGGCGGCGGTGGACGACATCGTCGACTCCGGCGACGAGGCACCCGACGGAGCGCGCCGCCGGGCTGCAGGCGTGGGTGAGTGCCCTGGACGCCGAGCTGGCGACAGGGACCAGCACCGACATGGTCCGTCGTGCCCTGGTCGACACCATCGTGCGGTGGGGACTCGACGTGGCTGACCTGCGGGCCTCGTTCCAGGTTCTGGCCGGCGACGTGCATCCCGCCCCCCTCGTCACCTGGGACGACTGGCGGGCGAGGTCGCGAGGGATGGACAGCGCGTGGGCCAGGCAGATCCTGGTCCTGCTTGACCGGGCCGGCGTGGACATGTCGTTCGCGCTGCGGCACGGCGAGGCGATCTCACGGTTCCTCGACGGCGTCCAGTTGATCGACAATCTGGCCGACCTGGCCGAGGATCTCGGCGAGCGGCCACTCACGATCCCGGCCGAAGTCCTCGACCGCTTTCCCGGCGCCGCCGAGGACCTGCCCCAGCGACGGTGGACGATGCCCGTGCAAGGCGTACTGGCCCACTTGGTCAGCATGGCCCGGCGCTGGGTGGACCAGCCCAGCCTCGGCGTCGGATGGCACCCGGGGCCGGCCATCCTGCTCGCGACCACGAGCCGCGTGTTCCTGGCCCGGCTCGACGCGATCGCCGCAGCCGGGCCCGGCCTGCTGTACGCCTCACCCGAGCCCGGGCGGATCACCCGGTGGCGGCTCCTCGCGCCTGCCCGGATCAGGATCGCCCTGGCCTGGAAGCTGACGACGCTCAGCGGGCCGCCTGCGGCCCGGCCCCTGCCAGCCCCGCCCGGACCTGCCGGGCCGCCGCGTGGCCAGGTCCTGCCCCCACGGCTGCGCGCGGACGGCGTCCGGGCCCCCCAGATCGCCGCCGACCGGATACCGCGGCACGTCGCGATCATCATGGACGGCAACGGCCGCTGGGCCCAGCAGCGCGGCCTGCCTCGTCCCGAGGGACACCGCGCCGGTATCGAGGCCGTGCACGACGTTGTCCACGGCGCCCTGGAGATCGGGCTGTCCCACCTCACCCTGTACGCCTTCTCGACCGAGAACTGGAAGCGGGACGCCGGCGAGGTCACCCGGCTGTTCGCAATGCTCGACGAGGAACTGCGCTCGGCCCCCTACCTCGACCACGGCGTCCGGCTCCGCTGGCTAGGGTACCCTGACCGGCTGCCGTGGGAGCTTGTGCAGACCTTGCGGCGCAACGAAACCGCCAGCCGGGACCAGCGCACCCTGACACTCACCCTGTGCGTGAACTATGGCGGCCGCGCCGAGATCCTGCACGGGGCCGCCGCAGTCGCACGCAGCGTCCTGGCGGGCGACCTCGACCCCGAACAGATCACAGAGGGCGAGTTCGCGCGCCGCCTCCCGCTGCCCGACCTGCCCGACGTGGACCTGCTGTGGCGGACCGGCGCCGAGCAGCGCACGTCCAACTTCCTCCCCTGGCACTCCACGTACGCCGAACTGTTCTTCACCACCAGCCTCTGGCCAGACGTCGACCGCCGCGACCTGTGGGACGCCATCGCCGAGTACGCACGACGGCGACGCCGTTACGGCGCGGCCACCAGCTGACCTCAGCGCGAACGTCGGGGTGCCCTTGCTCATCAAGACGCTGTGGGGGTCTGTCATCCCTGAATTACTGCCCCCATCAGGAAGTTACGGGCTGCTCGTGCCGTCTACGCGCCCTGCCCGGGCCGGTGCAAGGCACGCTGCACCGGCTTGGCGTGACCAGTCCAGCTGCACCGTTTGGCATCCACGCAGGAGGAACCCCGGGCTGAACCGATGGAGCCGCCCTAACGGCCTTATGTCCCTTCGTCTGGTGTCTGGGTGGCTGATCCAGCTGGCTTGGTGCATTGTGCCCGTCTCGACATGTGAATTCCTCAATGGCTGGCTACTTGACTCAACGGAAGGAGAGATCAGGTCCGGGATCATGCTCAATTCCCCCGGAGCGTCCTCGCATGGTGGCGTGAGCTGTCCGATCCCGGTGACGGAACTGGAGCAGTTGGCCGGGTCCTTGATGCCATGGACGTTCCCTTGGGCGGTTTGGGCATGCATGGCCCGATGAACTGCAAGGACCTTGGACCCTACCAACTTATTGGCGAACGTTGGCTACTGGAGAAAACAAGCCTGTAGTCAGGGAGATCGGCGCCGTCAATGCAGGCATGCAGCTCAAGTCCCCCGCAGGCGGTAATCGCTGGATCCGGGCGATCGGCGTCAGCGCCGGCGTGTTCGGCGGCGAAGGCGCCCAGGTGCAGCAGCAGTGTAAAGACTCCTGCACTCCATTTCCGGAACCAGTGGTCATCAGGCGCACGTGGCTGGGGCGAGTGGTCATGGGGAGCGGGCACCAGGTGCGGGTCGGTCCGGGTGAGCCGGTGGGAGGAGGCCAGGGATGGCTGATCAGCTACCGGGCTGGACCGACGGGCCGGCGAAGGCCCGGATCCTGGAGTTCGTCCAGTCGGTGACTGAGCCGGGTGAGCTGTTCGTCCCGGTGCCGGAGCGTGTCGCGGCATTCGATCACGATGGGACGTTGTGGTGTGAGAAGCCGATGTCTGCGCTGGCGGATTTCTTGTTGCGGCGGTGGCAGGAGATCGCCCGGGCCCATCCGGGTAAGGCGAGGCAGCAGCCGTGGAAGGCCGTCGCTGAGGGTGACAAGGAATGGCTTGCGGGGATCCTGGGGCACGTGCCTGGGCTGACCAGGGGCGTCGCGGAGGCGTACGAGGGCATTACCGTCGAGGCGTTCGAGAGGGCCGTGCGGGGGTTCTTCGATACTGCGCGTCATCCGTTGTTCGGCGTTCCCTACACCAGGCTCGCCTATCCTCCGATGCGCGAGCTGATCACCCTGCTGAGGGCCAGGGAGTTCGAGGTCTACATCTGCTCACCGGGCGGCCGGGACTTCACCCGGGTAGTGACGGGGGAGATGTATGGCATCTGCAGGCAGCACGTGATCGGCTCGGGCGCCACCCTGGAGTACCGTCGTGGCGAGGTGTACCGCACGAAAGGCGTCGAGCAGCCGATCGGCGACGGCCCGGGCAAGCCGGTCCACCTCTGGGCTCGCACCGGGCGCAAGCCGCTGCTGGCGGGCGGGAACGCCGACGGCGACGCCGCGATGCTGCGGACGGCCCGGTTCGGCCTGCTGATCCGCCACGACGACGCCGGGCGGGAATTCGCCTACGACGTGGGTGCGGAGAAGGCCCTGGCCAAGGCCAGGGAACGCGGCTGGACAGTCGTGAGCATGCAGAACGACTTCAAAGTGATGTTCGACCTGTGATGAAGAACGCCGGTACTGCTGACCCGGATGGCCGTGCTGTCGGTGCTGGCCCCGCCACGTTTGCGAAGAGCCTCCCGTCAGGCCTGAGTGTGGGGCGAGCACGGAGCTACGCGTCGTTACCCCGGGGGTGTGGCCTTTCACTCAGCCCGGGTGACCCGCTCCGCCGTTAGGTCGGCTTCACTCCGAAGAGGAGCGGGGCTTTCTAGGTGATTTGGCCGGGGAGTCAGCGGGAGGCATGCATGGGCGAGCCCGATGAGGTGGCGACGCGGGGCGACGGTCGGCCGCAAGGTGTGGGCGGCACAGGCGGGCCGGGTGGGACGGGTGATCAGCCGGAGGGGCCTACCCACGGTCAGCGTTGGCTGGCCAGGCTCGCGTTTGCGGCGGCCATCTCTGCTGTGGTGGTGCTCCTGCTGCCCGGAGGGCTGAAGAGCATTACCGCGCTGCTCCTGGGCTTCGCGGGCCTGGTGGTCGCCTGCGCGGCGGCCTGGTGGTTCCTCGCCAACCGGGGCATCGTGCGCTGGCTGGCATGCGTGGTCCTGGTCGCGGCGCCGGTATTCGTCATCGTGGTGTACGTGGCTGCCGGGCTGCTCTGGGAAGTGGTGCTGGCGTTCGGGCTTGCGGCCGCCGCTGCAGCCGCCGGGCGCGCGGCACTTCGCAGCGGCCATGCGTCCGCGGGTCCGCCGGAATATGCGGCGGCGCAGCAGCAGCAGCCCTTCGTGATCATGAACCCGAGGTCGGGTGGCGGCAAGGTCGGGAAGTTCGGGCTCAAGGACAAAGCTGCCGCGCTCGGCGCCGAGGTGGCCCTCCTGGAGGGCCCCGGGTTCGTCGACGTGGCCGCGCTGGCGCGGCAGGCGGCAGACCGCGGGGCCGATCTGCTCGGGGTGGCAGGCGGGGACGGAACCCAGGCGCTCGTCGCGGGGATCGCCGCCGCGCGGGACATCCCGATGATGGTCATCTCGGCGGGTACCCGTAACCACTTCGCCCTCGATCTCGGGCTGGACCGCGATGACCCCGCGAGCTGCCTGGATGGGCTCACCGACGGTGTCGAGCTGCGCATCGACTTGGGCCTGATCGGGGACCGCACGTTCGTCAACAATGCGTCGTTCGGCGTCTATGCCGAGGTCGTGCAGAGCCCCGCCTACCGCGACGACAAGGCCGGGACGGTCTTGCAGATGCTCCCGGACATGCTCGGCGGGCACCAGGGAGCGCACCTCGTGGTGCGGGTCGGCGGGAAGGTGATATTCGACGGGCCGCAGGCGGTGCTGGTCAGCAACAACCCGTATGAGGGCGGCGATATCGCCGGCCTGGGCTGGCGCGCCCGGCTCGACCAGGGCGTGCTCGGCATTATCGGCGTGAAGGTACAGAACGCTGCCCAGGCGGCGGGCTTGCTGAGCAGGGCAGCACGCTCACGCGAAGTCACCGCGCTCACCGCCCGTGAGGTCATCATCGACTCGGATCAACCGCAGATCCCGGTTGGGATCGACGGTGAATCGGTGCTGATGCCCACCCCGGTGTGCTGCACGATCCGCCCGCTGGTGCTACGGGTACGGGTGCCGCGCGACCGGCCCGGCGTCCCCGCGCCGCAGCCCCGGCTGGACTGGGCACGGCTCCGCCGCCTGGCGCTCACGTTCGCGCGGACCGCTGGGGGCGCCCATGCTGCCCCTGCCAAGCAGCTGGACTTGACATAGGCTCGCCAACCCGGTGAATCAACGGCGAATTCGCTCGCAGATCACCTGACCTGCGCGGCGACCGACCCACGGTCGAGACGCCGTCCCGGCCAGCGGAAAGGCGGATATCGTGCGGACGGCTCGAAACGAGTCGCTACTCTCCGTGACTAGCACCCGGATCCGCAGCCCCAGGACGATCCAGGTGATGCCGATGATCAGGCCGATCAGCGACCGGGTCAGGTGCAGGTGGCGGATCAGCACCACGCCGATCAGCAGGTCATCGCCGGCCTCGTTGACGGACCTCTGCCCGGCCGCGCGACAGAAGGCCGGGCACGGCTACCTCGAGCGCTGGCGCGCGAGCAGGACACCGGCCAGTACGGTCACGCCCACTGCCGCTGCGATGATCATCCGGCGCTGCCGGGGGACCGCGATCTGTTCTTTGACCTTCCTTGCGGTCGCGCTGAGGCGCCCGGTGACCTCGCCCGCCTTCTGCCGCACCCGGGCCATGATGTCGGCCTTGTCAGCCAGGGCGGCAACGGTCTCGCCGAGTTCTTCCCTGGTGCGCTCGATGTCCTTGGCCAGCGCCTGGACGTCATCGGGTGCAGCATCACCGGGAGCAGGGGTGAGCCCGGATCCGGTCATCGGTGCGCACTCTCCTTGATTTCCTCGACGCCGGCCCTGATGCTGTCGACGGCCCGCTCAGGAGCAGGCGTGGTCTTCCTCAGCTCAGCCCGGCCGAACAGCGCGGCGATCCCAGCCGCGGCGAAAAGGCCCGCCCCGATGATCAAGGCCGCGAGCCAGGCCGCCACGGCCGTGGCCAGCCCGATGATCGCCGCAGCCACCAGGCAGCCAAGCCCGTACAGCGCAAGCAGCCCGCCGCCGCCGAACATGCCGAGGCCAAGGCCGACCCGCTTTCCCGTGCGTATCAGCGCGTCCGCGTTTTACCGGGCCGAGGAGTACCACCAGCGTTACCTCGAAAAGCATGGCCAGCCCGGCTGCGCAGCCACCATCCGGTAACCGGCCGCGGGACGGCCCGGCATGGCAGCAATGCACGCCCGCGGCGCAGACCCACCGGGATGGATTCACCCGATACCCCGTAACCGACGTTACGCGCCCAAGCCCAGACGGCCCGCCATCCTGGACTCTATCGCCGGTCAACCCAATACCGGGAGCTTGGTGTCACTTTATATTCTTGAGGCTGAGCAGCTTGCCGGTGGCATCTGGTCCGCTGTAGTTACGGATTTGCTCGATTACTCCTGGGGGCAAGTTTATGAATAGCTGGAGCTGCGACCCTCCTGGGTGCCAGTTGTAGAGAACCCCGGTGATCTGACCTGTCTCGCCTTGGCCAGAGTAGAACTTTACGGAGGTACTCCAACTGTGCGTGTTGCGGTCGTCGTTGAAGATCTCGTAGGAACTGCCGCTGTCATCGACCTTCACTGACGATACTTCTTCGGCCGGGTCGTAGTTGACATCGTATTCTGACTTGGGAGAACTCAGGGTGTAGGTTTCTCTGGCGATCAACGCAGAACCTGACTGAGGTGCCAGGTCGATGTCCGGCGCGTTCACGGCTCCGGTGGCTGAGACGCTTGTCTGCCCAACCTGGCTCAGCTCTGTCGGCGTTACCTGGGGATCGAACTGCTTAACATACCAGTCATCGGCCTCAGCTTCGGAAACTACAGGCTGCTCCGGATTCAGGCTCAGGCCGAGATCGCTAGCGTAGCGGGTAAGAGGATGGTAAAGGTAGGTGGCGGCTGCTAGACAGGTGTATTCGACCGCCTGAATCACATGGTCATACTTATTTATAAAGGGGACACGCGACAGCAGTGCAACGCCCAAGTCTTTCTTGAACTTTGCCGGGAAGTTTCCGATGGTTTCCTCGATTTCACCCGACAAAATTGTATCAAACCTTTCGCGGTAGATCTGCTCAGCGAGGATTGGCAGCAGAGCATGCATCTTGGGGCCAACCAGCATCACCGCTCCATAGTGGTCCATAGAATCACCGGGGGCGATGCCGTGGAGGGTGGAGATGTCGGACGCCCACAGGCCGTAAGAATCCCCTCTGTCGATGAAGTTCACGAGGTTCCCGGACTGGCCCTGGCTGGCGTTTGACGGCAGGCCACTGGCGCCGAAGGTGATCCCGCTCACCGAGGTGTCTGCGGCGGCCTGGGCCTCAGCTTCGACTCCACCCAGGTCGTGGCCGGTTACGTAGATCTTTTTCCCGGAGGCCTCCGGGAGCGCGGCTATCTGCTTGAGGAAGTTCACGGCGTCGGCGAGGGCGGCAGGCCGTTTCCCCGCCAAGATTTCTGCCTCCGCGACGGCGGACCAGTTCTCGTAGGGTGTCGGGTGCGGCGCAAGGGTGATGTGGGCGCCTTCGTTGGCGATAATGATGTTTCCCGCGCTGTCGAGAAGGGCCACCCCTGAGTACCCGTCGGACGCCTGGACATCGCTTCTTAGTGTGGTCATGCCCGGTGGCGGATCGAAGGAGCCGACGTCCAGGCCGTAGGCGGCGTTCGAGGCCAGGAGGCATTCAGCCGGGTTAGCGGCCGAGCATACTGTGGTGCCGGTGATGAAGGCCTGCTGGTGACCGGACGGGCTGGATGCGTTTCTGTAGTATCCGCCTGCGCTGCAGGAGGCCGCAGCGCATGACACCGACTCAACTTGCGCGTACCCGCCCTGGTTGAGCGCTCCGCTACCGCTAATCTCTTCGGCGTTCCCCCACTCGCCGCCGGCCTCGCGGGCAACGAACACCTGCTGATGGCCGGACCCGTCGGTGTACTCCCCGCCGGCGCCGCAATCGCCGGGCGAGGTGCATGACAGCGACTCGATCATGGCCCCGCTGAACCCACGGGTGCCAGGGAACTCCTGCGCGCTTGCCCACTTCCCGTCGGTCTCGCTGGCCACGAAAGCCCGGTCCGTCTCGGAGGCATCTGTGTATGCGCCGCCGACGAGACAGTTGCCGGCCGTGGCGCACGACAGCGAACCAGTGCTGCAGTCGCCGGTTTCGTCGCAGCTCCCAAGGACCGCGCTTCCATGGTTGAGGGACGCGAGGCCGGGGATCTCCTCGGCGTTCCCCCACTTGCCACCGGTCTGGTTGAGGACGAATAGCTGCTGGTCATCAGAGGCGTCGTAAAAGGTACCAGCGGCGCTGCAGTTGCCCGCTGAAGGACACGACACCGAGGATATGCTGGCCTCCCCGCCGGTGTTGAGTAGCGCTGTGCCGGGTACTTCCTCGGCGCTGCCCCACTTGCCACCGGTCTCGTCGACGACGAGCGCCTGGGAAAAGTGAGAGGCGTCAGCGTAGGAACCACCCGCGCTGCAGTTACCCGGTGATGCGCACGACACCGAAGAAAGGCTGGCGCCCTGGCCCGGCGTGGTGCCCGGGACCACCGCCGCCGATGCCCACTTGCCGTTCGTTTGGCTGGCTGTGAACGCCAGCTCATAGCCGGAATCACCGGAAGAGGCCAGCCCCACCCACCACCCGCCGGCGACGCAGTCACCCAGCGTCGGGCACGACACCGACGTGACCTCGGCGGCTAGAAAGCTATGGTCAAGGGTGGTTATCCCGGGGATCTCCTCGGCGCTGCCCCACTTGCCGTTCGTCTCGCTGACAACACCGGCGATCTGGTTGTAGGTGGCGTTCGCGTAAACGCCGCCGGCAGTGCAGTTGCCCGCCGAGGCACACGACATTGAGCGGATCGACGTCATCCCGGGAACCCCCTGCGCATCGCCCCAGGTTCCGTTCGCCTGGTTGACGACGAACGCCTCCAAGCCCGCGCTGGCAGAGTCATACGACCCGGCGGCGCTGCAGTTGCCCGGCGACGGGCACGACACGGCGTCGGTTATGCCATAGCCGCCGGTGTTGAGCGCCGCAGTCCCGGGTACCTGCTCGGTGCTACCCCAGACACTTCCTGGCGCCACGGCCTGGCCCCCGAGGCCCATATGCCCGCCAGCCTCGGGTGTCACCGCGGAGACGGCACTAGCCCGCGGTGCCGCTGCCAGCAACTCCAAGGCAACCAGGGTCACGGTTACCAACGACAAGACGGCCCGGCCGGCGCTTGCCTTGCTTTGCCTCGCTCTGCCACCCGACTCCGGGGATGGCCCGGGCGGCCCCAATACCGTGGCAGACGGCGTCGCCCTTGTCGCCAAGCCGACCAGACGACGGCTGGCACGCCGCCCCAAGTGAGCCGCAGCCGTGCGCAGCCGGTGAACATTCATCTTAGTGGTATTGTCACCGCCATTCCACGGCGCGTAGTCGTTCGACCCGGTTCGCAGTGGCCTGCGGGGCCTGGCTCTTAGACATGCTCTGCAGCACGATCCGGCCTGCCCAGGCTGCGCAGCTGGGCCTCGGCGGCAGGCGATAGAGAGGTTCGGAACACGATGACGTGGTTGCCGTCGTCGGTCACCTCAACCCGCCGAAGATCTTCGCCAACCTGGGCTCGGCTCTGGCCTGTACCGCGTTGACGACGTTCGCCATGTATTCCGAGGTCTGGGTCTTCGGCCTAGTTGCGCGGGCCGCGTGGCTGGCCGCGCTGGCCGCCACTGACGGCCCGATCGGAGTGGCAACTGACACCAGGAATGTTGTGATCCGGACTATCAGTCGCCTTTGCACAGCAGGCCCTCTCGCTTCGACAGTGGCTAGTCCAAACTCTTGCACCTAACGCGCTAATGCCGCAGTCGGACAGCGCTATGCCATGGTTAGTGGGTTTGCCGCTGGTGATGGCCGGTTTTGGCGCGGTGCTGCTAACGCTGCAGCCAGGCTGGCCAGCGAGACGTGGCGGCGGACCCGACCTAGGGGCAACGAACTCATCAGGGTTCACGCACAGGCTGCCTTGAATGGCATAGCACGTTGTCCCAACACCCCAGCAGGTGCGCCACACTGGGCCGAGGCAACGCGCAGGGTGACAATTCCGAGCAATCACGGGGACTCCGTTTCCTGCCTTCCCCTGGCGCGTCCCGCTCAAAAGTCCTGGCGGTGGGCGAGCTGCGTGGGAATGGTGCAGCCAGGCTCAGCGGGTCGTGAGAGAGGGCGTGTCATGCAGTTGTTTTGCGAGCGCTGCGGCAGAAGGCTGACCATGAACGGGCGGCTGACGCTGGCAGGATCGCGCAATGGCGCTCAGCGCAGATCATCCGTTCCCGCGCGTGGCTGAGTAGCTCACGAGCGGCGGCGGCTAATGCCGCTGGTGTGCAGCGAGGCGGCGGCGAACGATCGTGGCCTGTTCGGCCACGGCGAGCCGTAGGACGTTGTCCGGCGGCTCTGCGGCATTTGCGGCCTCGATGGCTGCCTCGGAAACGAGAGTTGCCAGGAACAGCAGGCGGCTCAGCTGTGCCTTTGGCCGCTGCCTCCTGGTGACGAGTGCGGGGAGGGCCTCGGTGAAGTACCGGTCGAGGTAGCCGGTCATCAGCTCCTCCTGCCCCGGCACCCAGATGCCGGCGGCGCAGGCCTGCGCGATCCTGGCCAGCTCGCCGGCCGAGAGGGCCACGGCCCAGGCGGCTTCCTTCGCCGCCAGGTCCGGCTGCAGGGCCAGGCAGGTCGCGCGGTTCACCTCGCCGGTGACGGGGTCGAGCCGCGGCAGCGCGTCGATGTCCTCCCCGCGCGCCAGCCCGCGTGCGGCGAGGGTGAACAGGATCCGCGCTCGCAGCTCGGCGTCGAGGGTGAGCCCGCCTGGCAGGTCTTTGCCGGCCAGCCAGGCGCCGAGCACGGCGAGCTGATCGTCGGCCTGCGCGCTGGCGGCGAAGCCGATCAACAGCTTGCGTGCCTCTCCGGCCGCGGTCCGAGTCGCGGCGGCGATCTGTTCCCTCAGGCCCGCTCGCTGGCGCGGCGGGGCCCACGCGTCGGCGGCCTCGACAGCGCGGGCGAGTAGCGTCTCGATGCCCACCTCGGGCAGGCCGCCGGCCTGCAGCCGGCGGCAGACCATGTCGGTGAACTGCGCGGCCGGGCAGCTCGCCGCTGGTGACCAGCAGCCAGAACCCGTTCCAGCACACCGCTTCGCTGAGCGGATCGCCCACCTGGCAGGCGGCCGCGGCCAGCGCCTGCGCGGACCGGACGTCGAACCCGGTCCGCGTGTAGGAGAGGTCTTGGTCGTTGAGCACCACCGCGTCCGAGGAGGCCAGCCCGGCCACACGGTCCGTTCCCCGTCGAGCTCCGCATGCATCAGACTGCGACGGTGCAGCTGGCCGTCCCTGTCCAGGTCGTAGAGCCCGATGCCGATCCGCTGCCGGCGCGGTATGTCCTGGATGACGGCGCCGTCTGCGTCCAGCCGGATCGCGGTCGTGCCCTCGGCGCGCAGCCACTGGTCCGCCCAGCTGGCCAGGTCCTGCCCGCTGGTGGGGGGGGGGGGGAGGGGGGAACGGCTTGTCCCGGCCCTGCGTGGCCGTGCTGACCGGAGACGACACCGGCTCCCGGCTCGGCAGCTCGTCCGCTTTATAAGCCACCGGCTTATCCGTGTAAGCGAACCCGGCCCACGACAGCGATTCGCTGACCCCGGCGACCGCGGCCAGCGCGGCGTGCGACAAGTAGGTGGCGATCGCTTCGTCGAGCCACACGTCGTCCCACCACCGCAGCCCCACCAGGGCGCCGAACCACAGGTGTGCCACCTCATGCGCGCAGATCATCGCGCTCTGCTGGTCGCCAGCTGTGTCCGGCCGCCCGAGTAGCTTCTCGTTCACCACCATCAGGCCGGGGACCGACAGCGCCATGGGGGCCAGGTCCGGCATGAACACGATGTGGTACGCGGGGTAGGGGCACGGCACGCCGAGGCTGTCGGCATACTAGGCGATGGCATCGGGGGCATAGCCGGCGAACCGGGGCAGGGAAGCCACCGCCGCCTGGCCAAGTAGCGACTGCCGGTGCCGGACGGTCACTTCCGTCCGGCACGCCTCGGTACGCGCCGCCGTCGAGAACGGTCCGGCGCAGAACGTCAGGTCGTGCGGCCGCATCCCGCTGACTGGCGTGAACGTGCACACATCGCCCTCGCGCCGAACGAGCCGGCCGTTCGCCACGCACTCCCACCCGCCGGGGACGCGCACGGCGAACCGGAACGTCGCGGTCAGATCCGGCTGGTCAAAGCAGCAGAACAGCTCCGGCCCGCAGTCCGGGTAGCACAACGCCATGACGTAACGCGCCGTCCGCCGGATCGGTGAACCGGCTCAGCCCCCGCCCCTCTTGGGAGTACCCGGCCTCGGCCTCCACCACCAGGACCGCCTGATCACCCCCGCCGGCCCGGCTCAGCCGCAACCGGCCGTCCTCGGGTGGCGGCAGAGTCACCCCATCGAGAGTCACGCCGCGCACGCCCTGGCTGCGCAGCTCAGCGAACGTGCTCACGCCCGGCCGCAGCCACCTGAACCGGACCTCGGTCCTGGAAAGCACCGGCTCGGCCGCCAGGTCGAGAAACACATCATACGAATCGACTTCGATAGCCCGCGCCCGCTCAGTCGCCTCATCCTGGGTCAGATCCGCCCACCGGGCGAGCCTAACGCGGTCATTGGCCGTGGCCAGCATCAGATCATGGGACAGGCTGCCAGCACCGACGCATAACATCCATTCTGGCGCACCCCGGAAGGCGCCAGGCCTCTTCAATGAATAGGAGCGGGCCGCGTAGAAGCCCAGGTCAAGACCACTGGCCGAGTTCTGGAACCCGACAGGGATCGGGGTACGGACGGCTTAGGCTGTGCGGTCTTGCGGCTGGATGTCGTGCTGGGCGAGAAGGTCACGAAGGTGATCGACCTCGTCGCGCATTCTTCTGAGTTCCTCGGCCAGAGACGGGAGATCCAGGTGCGCGGCTGCCCATTCATCCTGGCGGGAGGACTTCTGTGCGGTCAATTGCCTTTCCCGGTCCCGCAGCACCGCCGCATTCTCGTAATCCTGGGCATCGGCGGCGGCTTCCCTGTCGGCGCGGGCCTGCTCGATCTGCCGGTCCAGCTCGGCCACGTCTGGTCCCGTGCCCACCCGATCCTCGACAATTGACAGCCGTGACTCCATCGAGCCGACGCGGCCCGGCAGTTCAGCTGCCAGCCTGAGCTCCGCCCGGCCGGCCTCCGTATCGCGTGTCAGTCCTGGCTCGCTCTCGCCCGGATAATCGGGCAGCAGCCCGGTCACATGCTGGCGGATCCGGTTCAGGTCGGCGGTCAGCCGCATCAGCGCCGGGGCGGCCGCTGCCTGCCCATCGCGGGCCAGGCTCTGCAGGGTCGGCTCGGTGGCGATGTAAGTGCGGGCCAGTTGCAGCACCTCGCGCAGCGGGGGCTCTGGCATCTTCCTGGGGCGTGGCGGGAACGGGAGACGGCCGACTGGCGCCCGCCGGGCCCAGCTGCGTATCTCCTTCATCAGCCTGAACTGCAGGCGGACCGCCTCCACGCTGATCCCCAGTGCCCCCAGCGCCCCGCCGGTCACGGCGCCGTCCCCGCAGATCACCTCAGGCATGCTGTGGCCGACGCCGATGTGGCCGCCGCCGTGCATGCGGGCCTTTTCCTAAGCCAGCATGGGCGGGGCCGCTCCCGGATGTGCACGCTTGCCTCCCATGCGGATATGCGCTGGAGATCTCACCAAGATGCGCTCGGTCGCTGGCTTCGCGCCAGGGACTTACGTCCCGGATCCTTAGCTGACTGTCGACGACCTCGGGCGCGCCTGGGGATTGGTGCGGGACAGGATCACAACCTTGTGCCGCAGCATCAGCAATTCCGCGTTCCGCGATACCGATGAGCGGCCGGGCAGGACAGCCGGCCGCAGACCCGGATGAAGATCAGATAGAGCAGGCGGAGGGACACTGGCGATCATCAAGAACTGCCGCGTCCCTGCCAATGCTGAGAACAGCCGTTGCCATCTCTCGGGCCGGTCGGTGTCTTGTTTCTCCTGGCACACTACGAACGGCCCCTGATCCGGGCGTCACCCGACGGTGCCCGTGCCGGTGAGATCTTCCGGCGAGGTGCCAGGCACGACAGTGCCGCCGGGGCCGCCGGCCGGCGGTTAGAATGTCCGCGACCAGTAGCAAGGATGGCTGTCCCTGGTTGTGCTGAGGGGTGGGTCGCCGATGGCTGAGCCCTCTGCGGCAGCCCCTGCTGGGGTTGCCGTGCGCGGGCCGGATGTGCTGCTGGCGACCAAGTTGCACGTGCCCCGCCCGCAGCGGTTTTTCGTGCCGCGCCCGCGGCTGGCGGAAGCGCTCGATGAGGGGTTGGCGCGGCGGCTGATCCTGGTGTGCGCCCCGGCCGGGTCTGGCAAGACGGCGGTGCTGGCCGATTGGACCCGGCGCGGCCAGCGGCAGGTGGCCTGGCTGTCGCTGGACGCGGCCGATAACGACCCGGTGCGGTTGTGGCGGCACGTGGTTGCCGCGCTGGACCGGGCGCGCCCAGGGATCGGGGAGACGGTCGGCCCGCTTCTGGGCCCGTCGGCGCCAGCATCCTTCGAGGGGCTGGTGACGGCGCTGATCAACGAGCTGGCCGCCCAGAGCGGTGACAGCGAGGTGCTGCTCATCCTCGACGACTACCACCTGATCGACGCCCAGCCGGTGCACGGGTCGCTTGGGTTCCTGCTCGAGCACCTGCCCCCGGGACTGCACTTGGTGCTGGCCAGCCGGGCCGACCCGCCCCTGCCGCTGGCGCGGCTGCGGGCCGGCGGGCAGCTCGCCGAGTTGCGCGCCGCCGACCTGCGCTTCAGCGCGGAGGAGGCGGCGGCCCTACTCCGCGAATCGGCTGACGCTGACTTGCCCTCCGCGGCGGTGGCGGCGCTGACGGCCCGCACCGAAGGCTGGGTGGCCGGCCTGCAGCTGGCTGCCCTTTCACTGGGGGGGCAGGCCGATCCCGCTGGGTTCGTGGCGGCCTTCAGCGGCAGCCACCGCTATGTCCTGGACTACCTGGCCGAAGAGGTGCTGGACCGCCAGCCAGAGGAGCTGCGCACCTTTCTGCTGGAAACTTCGCTGCTGGAACGCCTGTCCGGCGGGCTGTGTGATGCGGTCACCGGCCGCACCGATAGCCAGGCGATGCTGGAGCGGGTGGAACGGGCCGGCCTGTTCCTGGTGCCGCTGGACGAGGTGCGCGGCTGGTGGCGCTACCACCAGCTGTTCGCCGACCTGCTCCGCGCCCGCCTGCAGCAGCAACGGCCCGGCCGGGTTGCGGGCCTTCACCGGGCCGCGGCCGCCTGGTGTGAGGATCATGGCCTCGCCGACGACGCCGTGCGTCATGCCCTGGCCGCCGGGGACGCCGTCTGGTCTATGCGGCTGGTCGAGCGGCATGCCGACGCGTTTCTCCTGCGCAGCGAAGGCGCGACCCTGCAGCGGTGGCTTACAGCGTTGCCCGCCGGGCTGGCTGGCTCGCGGCCGCGGCTGCTGCTGGCCCAGGCGCGCCTGGCTCTCCTCAGCCACCGCGTCGAGTCGGCCGAGGCCGCGCTGGACGCCGCCGAGCGGGCGCTGGCCGCCGCTCCGGGCGTGGCCGACGAGCCGTTCGAGCCTTCTGTCGGCCGGGCCGCGAGCCACCTGGCCAACGTGCCCGCGGCGATCATGCTTGGGCGCAACCTCCTCGCCGTGCTCCAGGGCGACGCCGAGCGCGCGATCACATTCGGCCGCCAGACCCTTGCCGAGGTCGGCGAGCGCGAGTGGCTGCTGGCATCCCACGCCCACGGGTACCTGGGCGTGGCCGAGTGGCTGCGCGGCCAGCTTGCAGAGGCCGAGCGCGCGCTGTCGTCGAGCATCGCCCAGGGGTGGGCGGCCGGCCAGCCCACCATGACCGCCTGGGGCTACCAGGACCTCGGCAAGGTCCAGCGGGCCCAGGGCCGCCTGGACACCGCGGCTGCCACCTACCAGGAGGCGCTCGAGGCCGCCGCAGCGACCAGCCGGACCGGCCTGCCCGCCGCGGGCATCGCGCACGTGGGCCTGGCCGAGGTGGCCTACCAGCGGAACGAGCTCGACACGGCCCTCCGGCACGTCAGCGAGGGAATCGGGGCGTGCCGCCAGATGAACTTCACCCAGCCGCTGGCCACCGGCCTGGCCACGTTGGCGTGGATCCGGCAGGCCCAGGGCGACGAGGCCGGCGGGCGGGAGGCGATGGAAGAAGCCGGGCAGGCCGCCCCGGGCCCGGGGGTGGTCGGCCTGCTCCACCCGGTCCCGGCGCAGCGGTCCCGGCTGCAGCTGGCCCAGGGCGACGTCGCCGCGGCCGCCCGCTGGGCACAGCAGCGCGGCCTCGGCCCGGACGACGAACCCGGCTACCCGCGGGAGCCGGAGTACCTGGTCCTGGCCCGGGTGCTGCTCGCCCAGGACCGCCCCGGCGCGGCGCTCGCGCTGCTGGAGCGGCTGCACGCGGCGGCCGTCAGCCAAGACCGGGCGGGCAGCGTCATCGAGATCCAGGCGCTGCAGGCGCTCGCGCTTGCGGCCGCCGGCCAGGAGACCGCTGCGGTGGACGCCCTGGCCGGGGCGCTCATCCTGGCCTGCCCGCAGGGTTATGTCCGGGTGTTCGCCGACGAGGGCCCGCCCATGGCGGCGCTGCTGGGTCGGCTCGTCGCGGCCCAGCGGGCTGAGCAGGCCGCGGCCCGCGGCGTCCCGCTTGGCTGGCTGGCCCGGGTGCTGGAGGCGTTTGGTGAAAAGCCCGCCGCGCCGGGCGCCGGGCGCAGCGCGGCTGCGGTGGTGCCGGGCCTGGCGGAGCAGCTGACCGCCCGCGAGCTGGAGGTGCTCGCGCTGCTTGCCGCGGGCGCGCCGAACCCGCGCATCGCCGAGCAGTTGGTGGTCAGCCTCGACACGGTGAAAAAGCACGTCAGCCACCTTCTGAGCAAGCTCGGCGCGGCCAACCGCACCGAGGCCGTGACCCGGGCCCGCCAGCTTGGCCTGATCCCCTAACCGCCCGCAGCCCGATCCCCGCCGGCACCGTGGTGCCAGACGGCAGGCTCGGTCGCGCTGTGGTGCCAGCGGCCAGGCCGCGGAAGATTCCACCGCGTGCGCACCTTCGGGTGACGCCCCACCGCGGCGGCGGCTCCTACCGTCCCTTGAAGAACCAGCCCCGAACTAGATCAGGGCTACTTGCTAACCGGGCCCGGACATGGCGGCTGGCCGAGGAGATGACAGTGAGACGCATCCGTATCCAGAGGACCGGGACCCGCGGCCCGCGCGACTGGGGTCAGGCCCTGCCGCCCGACCCGCGAGACCCGGATGTCGTCCGGGCCAAGGCGCTTGCCCGTGCTGGTGATCGCGGCGGCAGAAGAGCAGCCAGGCAGTCACATTCCCCCGGCCTGCCAAGACGGCGGACCGCCAGCGCCGCTCACATCTAACAAAGCCGGCCAGGCCCTTCGGCTCAGCAAGGAGCCACCGTCAAGGAGACGCCATGACAACGCCCGTTGCGCCCCATACTTCAGCCGTACCCGGCCCCGTCAGCCGGCCACCCTCGGCAGCCTCGCGGAGCCTGACCGGACGCCTCGCGTCGGTCAGCGCCCGGCGGCCACACCGGGCGCTGCTCGCCTGGGGGCTGGTCGTCCTGCTGTCCCTGAGCTTCACGGCTACCTCGCTGCATGGCCTGACCAGCACCTCGCACGTGGTCGGGACGACCCCGTCCGGCCGGGCCGAGGCCCTCTACAGCCAGGCCACCGGCGGTAGCGCCGGCCGGCAGCCGACCGATGTCATCGTCGTCAGTTCGAAGACCGCCACGGCCAGCAGCGCAGCCTTCCGGTCCGCCGCCGCCGCCCTCGCCGCCCGGGTGCGCTCCGATCCTGGCATCAGCGGTGTGCGGGCTGACCTCGCCCCCGGCAGCCCGCTCATCTCAGCCGGGGGGCACGCTGCCCTGATCAGGCTGCGCGCGGCGAGCGACGCGGACATCAAACCCGTCGTGACCACCGTGCGAGCCGCCAACGGCGCAGGCGGGTTCGCCGTCGCCGTCACCGGGGATCACACCGTCGGCAACGACTTCACCACACTGTCCTCCAGCGACCTGCGCCACGGCGAGATCGACTTCGGGCTGCCGATCGCCATCGTCGTCCTCCTGCTCGTGTTCGGGGCCGTCGTCGCCGGGCTCATGCCGGTGCTCATGGCCCTGGTGTCGATCATCGTCGGCCTCGGGATCGCCACCATCGTCGCGCAGGAGTTCAGCCTGTCGGTCTTCATCGTCAACATGATGACCGGCATGGGCCTGGCGCTCGGCATCGACTACTCGCTCTTCGTTATCTCCCGTTTCCGGGAGGAGCGCGCCCGGGGGCTCGAGAAGGACGCCGCTATCGCGATGACCGCCGCGACCGCCAGCCGGGCCGTGCTCTTCAGCGGCACGACCTTCGTGATCGCACTGCTCGGACTCTTCCTGGTGCCGACCAACGTCCTGCGCAGCCTGGCCGCCGGCGCCATCATCGTCGGCGTCGTGTCGGTCGCCGCCGCTCTCACGCTGCTTCCCGCAGTCCTCAGCCTGCTCGGGGACCGCATCAACGCCCTGCGGATACCTCTCGTCGGAACCCGCCTGGACCGGGCCGACGCCACCGGCGGACGGTTCTGGCGGAGCGTGATCACCAGGGTCATCCGCCGCCCGGTCGCCAGCCTCGCCGTTATCGGCGGCCTGATGGTCCTCGCCGCGGTCCCGGTGCTCGGCCTGCACATCGGCCAGAGCGGCGTCGCCACCCTGCCTGGCTCGCTGCCGTCCAAGCAGGGCTACCTGGCCGTCGCCAGGTACTTCCCGGGCCAGGACCCCAACCCGGTCGAGATCGTCACCCAGGGCAGCAGCCACGCCGACCACACCGACCTGGCCAGGCTGCAGGCGAGGCTGGCCGCTGACCCGCGCTTCGGGCCCGGGACTATCCAGGCCGCGCCGCACGGTCACGTGCTGGCCCTGACCGTGCCCATCCAGGGCGACGCGGTGTCCAGCCGTGACGTCGCCGCCGTGGCAGGCCTGCGCCAGCACCTGATCCCATCCGCCTTCGCTGGCTCCTCCACGCATGTCTACGTGGGCGGCAGGACCGCTGAGACAGCCGACTACTTCCACGCTGTCAGCGCTCCCACCCCGTATGTGCTGATCTTCGTGCTCGGCCTGAGCTTCCTGCTCCTGACCCTCGCGTTCCGGTCCGTGGTCGTGGCCGGCCTGTCGATCGTGCTCAACCTGCTGTCGGTCGGCGCCGCCTACGGGCTGCTGACCCTCGTCTTCGTGCACGGGGTCGGCGCGAGCGTCTTCGGGTTCCAGCAGGTGACCGCCATCGACGCCTGGGTGCCCCTGTTCCTGTTCTCGGTCCTGTTCGCCCTGTCCATGGACTACCAGGTGTTCCTGATGAGCCGGATCAAAGAGCGTTACGACCAGACCGGCTCCACCCCCGAAGCGGTCACCGGTGGGGTCTCCTCCACCGCAAGGATCATCACCGGCGGCGCTCTCATCATCGTCGTCGTGTTCAGCGGCTTCGCCCGCGGGCAACTGGCCATGTTCCAGCAGATGGGCTTCGGTGTCGCCGCCGCCTTGCTCCTGGACGCCACGCTTATCCGCATGGTCATCCTCCCCAGCGCCCTGAGCCTTCTCGGCCGGCGCAGCTGGTACCTGCCCCGATGGCTCGGATGGCTGCCTCACCTCGAAATCGAAGCGCCCGGCGCCCTGACCGCCCAGGATCCTGGCCGCTGACCATCGGTCAGCTTACGTAGTACCGGGCCTGGGCTTACCCGACCGGACCAGCACTGGAGGGACCATGACCATCATCGAGCTGGAAGCACACCGCCGCACCATCACGACGCCGCAGGGTCCCGTCAGCTGTATCGACGTGGGCAGCGGACCGGTCGCGCTGTTCGTCCACGGACTGGGCACCAATGCGCTGCTGTGGCGTCACGTCATCCGGGCATTTGCTGACGACCGCCGCTGCGTCGCCATTGACCTGCCATTGCACGGGCGGACCCCGGCGGCGGCAGGCCAGGACTTCAGCCTGAGTGCCCTGGCTGAGGCGGTCGAGGGAGTCTGCGGGACAGCCGGCCTGCGGTCAGTAGATCTGGTGGCTCATGACACCGGCGGCGCAGTGGCGCAGGTGTTCGCGGCACGGCACAGCCGTCGGCTTCGTTCTCTGTGCCTGACCAATTGCGAGACGCACGACAACGTGCCGCCCGAGGCCTTCAAGCCGACAGCTGACCTGGCGGCAGCAGGAGCACTGGCCGCCGGGGCAGAAGCCCTGCTGGCAGACCCTGAAGCAGCGCGGGCGCTGGTCTTCGGATCCGGCTACGAGGACGTGACCCACCTCGATCTGGAGCTGCTGCGCTCATTCCTCGACCCCGTACTGGGCACTCCTGAGCGGGCGCGCCAGTTCGAGCGCTTCATCCTCTCGCTGCGCCCCGACGATCTGCTCGCCGCTGAACCCCGGCTAGCGAGGCTGACCGTGCCCACGCTGATCGTCTGGGCCACCCAGGACGTGTTCTTCGATCTGCCCTGGGCCTACTGGCTCAAGAGCCTGATCCCCGGCGCCAGCGAGGTGATCGAGATTGACGGCGGCCGCCTGTTCTTCCCAGAGGAGCGCCCCGCCGATCTCATCGACGCGCTCCGAGGGCACTGGGCCCGGTGAACGTCGGCGACGTGGCGCGAGTGCCCCGGCAGGCCACCGCGACCACGGCCGCGTGCCGGTACCCGGCCGGCGTCCTGGCCCACGACTCGTTCCTGACTCGCCGCTGGCCGCGTTCGACGCGCTCGCGCGCAGCCCGTTCAGTCCCGCTTGCAAGAAGAACCTGGCCCGTCCCGACGCATAGGAGCATGCACATGAGCTTGTGCTGCCGAATGAAGGAACGATGACAGTCAAGTCTTTCCAGATCTGCGTAGCCGATGATGTCCTGAGCGACCTGCGCTCGCGCCTGGTCCGGGCCCGGTTCACGGAAGCGTCCGACACCGAGTTCTGGGCGGCCGGGACCGATCCCGGCTATCTGCGCGACCTCGTCGCCTATTGGGCGGACGGGTTCGATTGGCGCGCGGCGGAGCGAGCGCTCAACGCCTACCCGCACTACCTCGCCGAGATCGGCGGGCGGTGGGTGCACTTCATCCACCTGCGCGGCAAGGTCGCGACGGGTGCGCCAGCGCCGCTCCCGCTGATCATGACGCACGGATGGCCGAGCAGCTTCGTCGAGATGCTGCAGGCCGCCAAGCTGCTGGCCGACCCGGCCAGCAGAGGTGGCGATCCCGCCGACGCCTTCGACGTAGTGGTCCCCTCGCTGCCGGGCTTCCTGTACTCCGAGCTCCCGCAGGGGCCGTTCACCCGCAGGCGCGTCGCCGAGCTATGGCACGCGCTGATGACCCAGACCCTGGGCTACCGGCGCTTCGGAGCCTTCGGCGGCGACATCGGCGGCGGAGTGACCCAGTGGCTGGGCGCCCTGTACCCGCGCGACGTCGCCGGCGTCCACATCACCTCCGCAGTCGTCACCGCGGACTTCGCCGGCCAGCCACCGACGGCGGAGGAGCAGGCATACCTCGACGCCCGCACCGCCTACGACATGAACGACCAGGGCTACAGCGAGATCATGTGCACCCGGCCGGACACGATCGCCGCCGCACTGACGGACTCGCCGGCCGGGCTGGCCGCCTGGATCATCGACAAGTACCGCGACTGGAGCGACTGCGGGGGCGACGTGGAGACCCGGTGGGACAAGGACACCCTGCTGACGGTGGCGACTTTGTACTGGGCCACCAGTTCCATCGGCTCATCGTTCCGGCAGTACTACAACTACCCGCTGAACGAGCCGGTGCCGCAGGTGACCGTGCCCGCGGCGGTCACCCTCAGTGGCGAGCCCGCCTACGCGAGGTATCCCAGGAGCCTGGCCGAACGAGTATTCACCGACCTTCGCCACTGGAACGCGCCACATCGTGGCGGGCACTTCATGGCGCACGAGGAACCCGAGCAAGTCGCCAGTGAGCTGCAGGCCTTCTTCCGCCCCCTGAGGGCCGGCTGACGCTTCCCGGCCCGGGTCAGCCGGGCTCCCGGCTCATGGCGAGTATCTGGCCAGTGCAGGTTCCGCGATTGCGCACTCTGCGCGGCGTGACCCACCGGGAGCATGGCTGCCGGGCAGCCACCGGCTTGGATCGCCGCGCCTCACCGACCATGAATGGGCTCAGCCGGTCTGGCCAGTTCGCCTCGCTGCCACCGGCAAGGAAGCTGCCTGTGGTGACGGTTGGAACGCCGCGGCCAAGGCGTTCGGCGAGGAAGAAACCAGATCCCTGTTGAGCGAATGCCATGCGGCGAATCTGAATCGCAGACTGGCGGGAGGCCGCCCGCGCTCACACACAGCGATTTGCTCAGGTGGGGCCGGCTTTCACCTTCGTCGAGGTGTCACGTTTCATCGATCCAGGATGGCAGGTGGAGTTCGAGGTCGACGCGATCGTCTCGGACCAGCACCTCACCTACAGCGCAGACCCCAACCTTTCTACCTCGGTCACGCTTGCCGTGCTGCCGCCTGCTATGCCGGCTGAGAGTGACTTGGGTGACGCCGCTGGGGCTGTTCACGGCCTCACTTTGGAAACGGTCTTCGAGTGCCTCCCGCCCCCGGAGGTGAGCGTCATTGAACCGCCCCGGGTTTCCTGGAGTGGGTGCAATGGGCTGGGGACACGCTAGCCGCGGGGCCCGGCAAAGGCATTCGGCACTTCATGATCGTTTGTAGTGCGTGGCTGGCCGGCGGACGTTGTAACGCAGCGCGGCAGCGATGCTGGCGCCCGACCGCGCCTGGCAGAAGCTCACCGCTCCCGTTCTGCTCCAGAACCGGCCAGTCCAGGGCACCTGTTGCAGCCAATAGATGCACCTGCTTGTGGACAAACCTGGTGCCCGGCGCTTTCATAAGAGACAGTCGGGTGGAGGGCAGACCAGGTCATGCCGGCTGGCCTACCGGGATCCGTTGCGCCGGTCATCCGGCACCGGGATTCCAGGCGCAGCGGTTAACGGGGGATGGCATGTCATATTGCGGTGGATCTGGCAGGCGCCGAAAGGCGTCCGCGGCGTGGCGGCGGGCGGTGGCGGCGGGGGGCACGCTGGCGCTGGCCGGGGCAGCGGTGCTGTCCGGCGCGGGAACCGCGGCAGTGGCGGCCCGGCTCACCGGGCCAGTGCTCGTGTTCAGCCCGTCCCCGTATGACTATGGGCAGGTCAGCCCGGGGCAATCAGCCTCGCAGACGTTCATCTTGAGTAACTCAGGCCAGAGGGCCACTGGCAGGCTGCGGGTGCGGCTGTCCGGCCCGGCTGCTTTCAGCATCACTGGCAGTACCTGCCGCGCGGCCCGGCTGCGTCCTGGCGGGGCGTGCACGATCACCGTGCGGTTCGCCCCGTCCCGGGCTGGCCGCATCACCGCCACGCTGACGGCAGCCAGCAAGGGCGGCCCTCAGCACGCCGCTGCCGCTGCTGACGTCCTCGCCGGGGGGCGGCTCCTCGGCGCCGCCCCCGGGCAGATCTATTGGGTCAGCCAAGACGAAATCTGGGCGGCCAACCTCGACGGCACCAGCCCGCACGCCATCCTCACCGGCCAGGACGGCCCGGAGGGGATAGCGGTGGACAGCAGCCACTTGTACTGGGCCGACGATGGCGACGGGACGATCTGGGAAGCCAACCTGGATGGCACCAGCGCGCACATCATCTTCACCGGCCAGCGCGGGCTGGCCGGCCTGGCCGTCACGCCCAGCCATATCTACTGGGCCAACGACGGTGGCGCCGGGGACCGGGCCGGCGCCATCTGGGCCGCTAACCTGGACGGCAGCAACCCGCACACCATCGTTACCGGGCAGACTTTCCCGGACGGGGTGGCGGCCGACGCCAGCCACGTCTACTGGTCCGACGAAGGTTTGAACGAACCCGGGGACGGCACGATCAGCGAGGCCAACCCGGACGGGACCAGCCCGCACACCATCGCCACCGGCCTGACGACGCCCATCGGGGTGGCCGTCAACGCCAGTCACCTGTACTGGGCCAGCAGCGCCGACGGCACCGTGACCCAGGCCAGCCTGGACGGGACCAGCCCGCACGCCATCGCCACCGACCAGAACACCCCGTACGGGGTAGCGTCCGACGCCAGCCACCTGTACTGGGTCAACAGAGACGGCGGCACCGTGACCCGGGCCAGCCCGGACGGGACCAGCCCGCACACTATCGTCACCGGCCAGGTCGGCCCGAACTGGATGGCGGTCACCCCGGCGGCGCCGGAACTGTCGTTCAGCCCAGCTCCGTACGACTACGGCAGCGTCCTTCCCGGGCAGACGGCTACGCAGACGTTCACGGTGGCCAACTCGGGCGGAGCGGCCACCGGCCCGCTGACCGTGACGCTGACAGGCCCCGCCGCGTTCGCCGTCACAGGTAACGCTTGCGCGGCCGCCATCCTGGGACCTGGCCAAACGTGCGACGTTACCGTTGGGTTCACTCCCGCCGCCGAGGGCGCGATGACGGCCACGCTGACAGCGGCCAGCACTAACCCCGTCGCGACCGCCACTGATGCGCTCTCCGGCACCATGGCCCCCGCCATCTACTGGGCCAACGCCGGCAACCACACATCCGGGGTCGGTGCGATCTGGATGGCCAACCTCGACGGCACCCGCCCGCATGCCATCGCCACCGGCCAAGACGACCCGGCCGGGATGGCGGTCGACGCCAGCCACCTCTACTGGGCCAACACCGACGATAACGCGATCGTTGAGGCCGGCCTCGACGGCAGCAGCCCGCGCACCATCGTCATCAACCAGGACGCCCCCTTCGGAGTGGCAATCAGCGCCGGCCACCTCTACTGGTCCAACTTCGGCGCCGACGAAGAGATCTGGGAGGCTAATCTCGACGGGACCAGCCCGCACGCCATCGTCAACGGGCAGAACAACCCGACCGGGGTCGCGGCGGACGGCAGCCACCTCTACTGGGCCACGTTCGGCGCGATCTGGGAAGCTAATCTCGACGGCAGCAACCCGCACACCATCGTCACCGGCGCGCTTGCGCCGGAGCTCCAGGGCGGGGTGGCGGTTAACGTCGGCCACCTCTACTGGGCCGACCTTAACCAGGGCGCGATCGTCGAGGCTAATCTCGACGGCAGCAGCCCGCACAACATCATCGTTACCGGCCAGAACGCCCCGGAGGGGGTGGCGGTCGCCGGCCAGCTCTACTGGTCGGACGTCCGCCCCGGCGCAGCCGGTACTGGCAGGGTGGGTGAGGCCAGCCTCGACGGCAGCAGCCCGCACATCATCGTTACCGGCCAGGACGTCCCGCAGATGATGGCTGTCACACCAGTGGGGCCTTAACTGGATTTGTCCTGGCCACCCCGTTCGCCGTTCTCGTCACGGCTGATAGTGACCGTGGTCATCACGCAGGTCGCAGTCGTCCAGGGAACCCGTGCCCCGCCCCTTCGACACCGGCGGGGTCGCGCTCAGCGCTTGCTGCTGCTTGCTGCTGCTGACCTTCGGATTTGTCGAGTCCTCCGACGTCGGCTGGCATTCGCCGGTCGTGGCCGTGTCGCGCCGGCTCCTCTCCGCGGGCAAGCACGCCGCCAAGTGGCCACCGCGCAGATCGCCCAAGTCTGAACAGCCGCTCCTTGATTGGCAGCTGATCTACATTCGCCAGATCGGCGGTTCGCGGGGCATGAGTGCCGATGGCCCATTCGCCTGGCCGGGTCCCGGCCAGGCGGATGGGCGGCCTCTTGTCTTACCGGGCGGCGCCGGCGACGTAGGCGGCGACTATGTAGGTGGCGTGCCGGTCGAGGGAGGTGCGGGCGCGGTCGTAGCGCATGGTGGTCCGCGGGTCGGCGTGAGAGGCGGCTTCTTGCACGTCACGCAGCGGCACCCCGGCATCGAGCGCGGCGGTGATGAACGCGTGCCGCAGCGTGTGCGGCCCGATGGGCTTGGCGATCCCAGCCCGCCGCGCGACTCGGCGGACGATCCGGCCGGCGCCGTGCCGGTCCAGCCGCCGCCCGCCGGCCGCTGACGAAGATCGGGCCGTCGGTGCGCTCGCCGATGGCCAGGTCGATCGCCGCGCGGTGCGCGGCGCCAGCGGAATGGTCACGACCTTGCCGCCCTTGCGGGTGACTACCAGGGTGCGGTGGCCGCGCTCGACTCCGAGTGCCTCGATGTTCGCGCCGGTGGCCTCGGATACCCGCAGCCCGTTGAATGCCAGCAGCGAGATCAGCGCGTGCTCGGCAGCCGGGCCGAGTCCGGCGGCGACGAGCAGCGCGCCGAGCTCGTTTCGGTCGAGGCCAACGGCGTGGGATTCATAGTCCAGCCGGGGCCGCCGCACATGGACTGCGGGTGAGTGGTCGAGAAGCTCTTCCTCGACGGCGTAGCGGTAGAACCCGGCGACGGTGCACAGCCGCCGGGTGATGGTGGCGCGGGCCGGCCGCGGGCTTCGAGGTCGCGGGCGAAGCACTCGATGTCGGCGCGGCGGGCCGGCGAACAGCCGCAGCTGGTGCTGCTGGCACCAGCTGGCGAACTGGCGAAGATCCAGCTCGTAGGCCTGGCGGGTCAGGCCGCTATACCCGGCCAGGAACCCGGCTAACGCCAGCCGCTCGGTGTTCGTGAACACCGGCGTGACAGGGACGAGGGCAGCGGACGGGATCGTGGTGGGCATGGGCACCTCCGGGGCTCAGGCTGAGACCCCGACGCTGGGCAGCAAGGCCCCAGCAACACAATGAGACCTCAACGTAAGCTGCGTACTCCGGCTACGCCAGGTCACGACCTGCGACAGCACGAGCCAGCCACCACCCCCTAGCGCCGAGTACTTGCGGCGAGCCACGGCTCGCTGCAACGTTGGAGGCGCTCAGATTGCCAGTTCTGCGAAGCCTGACGTAGCGGGCTGCTGATCATTCGGGCGAACGCGTACTTCCGCATGACTTTCTTCGGTGCGGCTCTCCTCACCGCCATCACCACCACGGTCCTCGCGGTCGGCGCGATCTTCACAGCCGTCTTCGCCGTTCTCGCCTTCGGCGCGCACTCGGCAACCGACCGACAGCAGCAGCAGCTCAAGGACCAGCGGGAGGCCAGCGCAAATCAGGCCGAGGTCCTCGACTCCAGGCGGCCGGGCTGCGCGAGTCCATACGCGAGGTACTGGAAGGCGCGAGGCTCAGGAAGCGATAGTGCAGCGTGGCAGAGCACGGAGGAGAACTTAGAGCCCCCGCGGGGCCGCCGGGGAGCGCGACGCGGGGCCGGCCCGGCGGCGCGCCGCGCCGGGCCGGGGCGCGCCCGGCGCGGCCGGGCCCCCCCGCAGGCCCCGGAGCGCGAGAGCCCCGGGAGCGCGGCGGGGCCGCCCCGGCGCGTCCGCGCCGGGGGCGCGGCGCCGCGCGGGCGCCCGAAGCGCCGCGGGCCGCCCCCCGCGCCGACGGCGGCCCGCGGCGGCGCGGCGGGGACCGCGGAGGGGGGCGGGGCGCGGAGCCGGCGACCCGCGGGGACGGGGGGCCGGCGCGCGCGCGGCGGCGGCCGAGCCGCCCGGACGGGCCCGGCGCCGCCGCCCCGCGCGGGCGGGACCCGCGCGGGCAGCGGCGGGCGGCCGCGGCGCCGGCGCCGCACCCGGGCGCCGCCGCGGCGGCGCGCCCGCGGAGGAGCGGGGGGCGGCGGACCGGCGCCGCGGCCGCGCGCCGCGGCCGCCGCCCCGGAGGGCCGGACGCCCGGCCCGCCGGCCGCGCGGACCGGCCGAGACGCGGCGCGGGGCGGCCCGGGCGCCGGCCCGCGGCCGGACCCGGCGGACAGGCCGGCCGGGAGCGGCCGCCGGACCGCGCCGCGCGCGAGCCGCGCCCGCGACGCGGCCCCCACACGCCGACAGACAGGAAGCAAGCAAAGACGGGCCGAGGCAGGCGAGGCGGCGCCCGGAGGCGGGCGGCGGACAGGGGGCGCCGAGCCCGCGCGGCCGCGCCGACGCGCGCCCGCGGACCAGGGGGCGGCGCGGCCGCGCGCCGCGCCGCGCCGCGCCGCGAGCCGCGGCCGCGCGCGCGAGCGACGCGGCGGCGCCACGGCGGCGACGGCCGGCGGCTGACCGCACGGCAGCGGCGGCCGCACGAGGGGGGCGAGCGGCGCCCAGGACGCGGGACGCGAGAGGAGGAGGACGGAGGGACGACGGACGGGGGGAGAGGAGAGGAAGAGGAGGAAGAGGAGAGGACAAGGAGGGGGGGAGGGGGGAGAAAGAGGAGAGAGGGAGGAAAGGGGGGGAGGGGGGGGGGCCAGATCGGCGGATATTTGTTCGTCACGCTTTCTTGATCCGGGGAGTCATATGGAGTGGCTCCTGGCTGTCGGCTGGCGCAGATGGCTGCTGTCGGGCGGCGATAGGATCATGGGACCGCGGTCTGCACGCGCGCGGCCCGCGGTGCCGGGTGCTACCGGGGAGGTCGCCATGCTGGAGGCGTTCGCGGATCTGTCCACACCGCTGGTGGCCGATGCCTGCGTGCGCTGTAGTGTTCCGCTGCGGGCCGCCCCGTCGGGAATCCGGCCGGTCGTGGCCGGCCAGCAGATCGCGGGGCGGGTTCTGCCGGTGCGGCACTACGGCAGCGTGGACGTGTTCCTGGAGGCATTTGGCCGGGCACAAGCCGGCGACGTGCTGGTCATCGACAATGGCGGCCGCCTGGACGAGGCATGCGTTGGTGACCTGGCGGTGCTGGAGGCCGAGGCCGCCGGGGTGGCGGGCCTGGTGGTGTGGGGCCTGCACCGCGACACGCCGGAACTGGCCGCGATCGGCCTTCCGGTCTTCAGTTACGGGAGCTACCCGGCCGGGCCGGTGCGGCTAGACGAGCGGGAGCCCGGGGCGCTGGTCACCGCGCGGTTCGGACCGCACCTGGTCAGCGCAGAGGACATCGTCTTCGCCGATGACGACGGCGTGTTGTTCGTCGCGGCACCGCGTGCCGGGCAGGTGCTGGTCACCGCGCACCAGATCTGGCAGGCCGAGCGGGACCAGGCCCGCCGGATCCGGGAGGGCCAGACACTGCGCCAGCAGACCGCTTTCGATGACTACCTGGCCCGGCGCGCCGCTGACCCGTCATACACCTTCCGGCGGCATCTGCGCCGCATCGGCGGGGCCATCGAAGAATAAGACCATCTGCCTGGTGCCTGGCCAGGAAGGTGTCCGCGGAGTCGTCCTCTATGAGCGAGTTGGCAGCCAGCCATTGCACGGCCCGGGCGCCTGGCCCGGGTGTCCCGGAACGCGCGCCAGGCCGGCAGCAGGGCCGGGTACTCCCCGTGGAGTTCGTCTTTGAACCGGCGGAAGGCTCGATGACGACCAGGTCCAGCTCGTCGAAGTCGACGTGTGTCTGCCCGTCGATGCCGGTGTCAGCCGTCCGGAACGCGATCTGTACCGTGTCCGGGTCGATCGGCCAGAGGTGGTCGTAGTCGGTCTGGTCGGCCAGCGCGCCGGCGATCTCCTCCAGATCGATGTACTCATGTCCAGCACCAGCCCAGGATAGATCCCGCCCGCCGCCTGCTCTCAAGGAACAGAACGTCCGGCCAGCGGCTAGAAGGGCACGGTCCGGCGCCATACCGTCGCGCTCCGCGCCCGGTCCGCGGCTAGTGCGGTGACCACGAACGTTCACCGGGTTCGGTGACCTTCTGCTGGCGTCCACGTGCTGGGGTATTGCTTCACACTCGTTCTTGCGGGGGCTGATCGAGTGCGGGAGCGGTGATGGCAGAACGGGTGCGGGCGAGAAGGCTGACGGATCATGAGGGTCAGCGGCTGCAGCAGATCGTGCGCCGCGGGAACATGTCGATCCGGGTCCGCCGGGCGCTGATCAATGGCGTCGGCGTCGGTACGACAGTCCCGGCCATCGCCCGGCTGGTTGCCGCCGATGACTGGACACCTCCGCACTGGTCCACGCGTTCAACGCAAGGGCCTGGCCGCTGGACACCTCGAGTGGGCGGGAGGCCGTCCCCGCCTGATCACTGAGGATGACGTGGAGTTCAGCGCCACCGGCCGGGCCAGCTGGGCTTCCATCAACTGGAGCTTGCGCTGCCGCCACCTGGCTGACACCCGCTGATCCGGATGCGGGCGGCCGGGAGCGGCTGCGGGATCCCCATGATCTGGGATCTCTTTCCAGCGACCCGGACCTGGAAGGTCCGCCGATCCGGAGAAAGACGCCAAGCTGGACCGCATCGAGCACGTGGCCGCTTCCCGGACCGGTGCTTCGCCTTTACCATTCGGGCCGTTATCATCCGGCCCTCGGCAGCGCCTGCCCGGCAGCGCAGCCCAGCCCGGCTGCCCGCCACCTATCACCCACGCCGGAATCCGTATTTCCACGGCTGCTACTGCGTGGCCGAAGACCAGCTCTGGGGCGTCACCCGGCGCCGCAAGGGCGGTGACCACACCCTGACTGCCTTGAAGTCGATCCGCGCGGCCCGCCCCGACGGCGCCCCCATCTACGTGATCATGGACAACCTGTCCGCGAACAAGACCCCGCCGATCCGCGCCTGGGCCAGCAAGCACAAGGTCCGCCTGTGCTTCACACCCACCAGTGCCTCCTGGGCCAACCCGATCGAGGCACAGTTCGGGCCATTGCGCACCTTTGTCATGGGCGGCTCAGACCATCCGAACCACACCGTGCTAGCCCGCCGCCTGCAGGACTACCTCACCTGGCGTAACGCCAACGCCCGCCACCCCGACGTCCTGGCCGCCCAGCGCCACGAACTCGCCCGCATCCGCAGCGAACGCCATCAACGCTGGGGCCATCCCAGATCGAAAGCCGCATGAGCTAAAGCCGGTGAACGTATGTGGTCACCGCACTAGCGAGCATTCCTCATACCTGCGTGATGCATAGCCATGCAAGATATTCGGACGACTTAGTTAGTCAGCGGAGGGAGATGGAGCCCGGGAAAGGCGCGGGGGACGCGACGCTGCGATGCTAAGCGTCGTGCGCGATGAGGCAGGTGACCGGGGTGATGAGGCTGACGCCTTCGGTCGCAAGGTCGGCGAGGTGCTCGATGCCGAGACCGGGATGCTTCGCGAGAAGAGCGAACTGCTGATGGCCACGGGGTCGGTCAGCATTGACAGGCCTGCGGGGGTGCTCAGGGCGACGCTGCGGCCTCCTCACTGGTGGCGGCCCGGGGTCTTCCGGGAATGGGCAATCCGGGAAGACGGCGCTACTTCCAGCGGCGTTGTCCCACTCGGCAGGACCATGAACACAGCATCCGTGCTCAGCGAGGTTACGCTGCAGCTTGCCGTCAGCGTCGCCTGGCTGGATGAGTAGAACTCCCCGCCCATCCGTGGGCCTGAGACGGGGATGATATTGGTCCAAGGACGACCGGGTGCCAGCCTCGCGTCTGGCCCCCGGCCGCCCAGGATGGAATCGTGTCAGGCCAGGACCTTTGCCTTCTCCTGCTGGAACTCCTGTTCGGAGATGACGCCGCGGTCACGGAGGTCGGCCAGCTTCGCCAGCTGGTCTGCCGTACTGGCCGGTGAGCTCGCCGCGGCCTGCTGGATGTATCTGCGAGTCTCTTCGTCCTGTTGCTTAGCCTGTTGCGCCGCCCGCTCGTGCATCGAGCCGCCGCGGGCGATTAGATATACCAGCACGCCGATGAGTGGGATGATCAGCACGAACAAGAACCACAGGGCCTTCGCCCAGCCCGACAGGTCGCGGCTGCGGAAGATGTCGATGAACACCCAGATCAGCAGCCAGATCCAGATCACCCACACGAAGAACTCGAGCATCGTCCAGAAAAGGTTCAAGAGTGGATATGACGATGACGAGGTGGCCAGTGTCATTCTTCCTCCTTCGCGCTAGGGAGGCTGCCGACAGCAGCCCGCTAAGGGACCCCTGCGCCCGGCTTGTGGCTACACATTCGACCGGGAGCCGATCAAATGCATCACCCGGCACGGGTGAGGCAATTGAACTATCGCTGACGTTTCGGATTCGGCCTCGCGGTCATGATGGAGAGAGAGCGGATTCGCCTGTCACTCGCCTCAGGTTCGCCCGCTGGCGATTCGGGGCGGCTGACAATCGCGCCTCAGCGCTCCTGGCCGCGTGCACGGGTGTGGAGCGCGCTGCAGCGCTACGCCGCCACATCTTCGCGCATCCCGGAAGGCAGCCCCATCGCCAGACTGCTCGGCACCCAGCCACGCGCCGGCTTGGAGGTGTCGTCCTGGGCGCAGGTCTGCCTGCGGGCGCCACCAGGGGCTGGACCGTTTCGTTGGGCGCCTTTGCCGCAGCCGGCGGACGCTAGGCGAGCGGCGCGATGGCCTTGTGTACCGACGCGATCGCGCTGGCGCCCTCGCCGGTGGCCGCGGCGACCCGCTTCATCGAGCCCGCGCGGACGTCGCCGACCGCGAACACGCCGGGAACGTTGGTCTCGAACGGAAGCGGCTTCCGCCCCACGTCAGCCCAGGCCGGCCCGAGGTCATCGTCGGCCAGCTGGACGTCGGTCCGGATGAAGCCGTCATCTTCGATGGCTATTCCGGTCAGCCAGCTGGTGGCGGGCTCGGCGCCGATGAAGCAGAACAAGCCAGAGCACGGCTTGGCCTGGGTGGTGTCCGCCGTCCGGTCGGTGATGCTGACCTCTTCGAGTGAGCCGCCGCCATCCAGACGGGTGACCTCGCTCCGGCAAAGCACCGTAACCCGCGGATGGACCAGCAGCCGGTCGACGAGATAGGCCGACATCTCGGTCGCGATGTCCGGGCCGCGGACGACCAGCGAGACCTCGCTCCCTCGGCCGGCCAGATACAGCGCGGCCTGACCGGCCGAGTTTGCGCCGCCGACCACCGTGACCGGGCTGCCGGTACACCCCCGGGCCTCCAGTTCTGTGGCCGCGTAGTAGATTCCGGCGCCTTCAAAATCAGGCCAGCGCTCCAGCGGCAGCGCCCGGTAGCGGGCGCCGGTCGCGATGATGACGGATCTGGTGTCGATGACTTCCCCGCCCGGCAGGTGCAGGCGGAGCAGGTTGCCGTTGCGATCGGTGTCGAGCTTGACCGCCTCGCAGGGGCTGGCTAGCTGGGCACCGAACTTCAGCGCCTGGAGCACGGCCCGGCCGGTCAGATCGGCACCGGATAGGCCGAACGGGAAGCCGAAGTAGTTCTCGATCCGGGAGCTGGCCGCGGCCTGCCCGCCAGTGCCGACCGCGTCCAGCAGCACGGTGTCCAGGCCCTCGGACGCCCCGTAGACCGCGGCCGCCAGCCCGGCTGGGCCGGCGCCGACGATCGTGACGTCAACGGGTTTGGTGGAGGAGCGGCGGTAGCTGAGGCCCAGCTTCTCGGCCAGCCTGCCCGGCGTGGCCCGTTTCAGCGTGGTACCGGGCATGACGACGGCGGGCAGCTCGTCTGTGGTCAGGCCGGAGGACTTCATCATCGCCCGGCCAGCGCGGGTGTCGGCATCGAACCAAAGGTGGATCAGACGTTGCCGGGCGGCGTAGGTCCGCAGCGCCAGCGCCGGCGCCGACCTGGCGCCGCCGACGATCTCCACCGTCCGCGCGGCGGTGCTGCGCCTCAGTAGCTCCCGGCGGGCGATCAGCGCCTTGAACACGATGTCGGACAGCTCGACGTCGTTCGCCATGAGCTGCCGCAGACGCTCCGGCGACACCCGGTAGACCGTCCCGGCCTCCCGCGCGCGGCACAAGAGGTAGACATTCTGCCCGGTCAGCAGGTTCAGCTCGCCGACGAAGCCGCCCGCATCCACCACCGCGACCGCCTCGGCGGGCACGTCGGCCGTCTCCGTCCGCACAACCTCCACCGAACCCCGGTCAACCACGATCAGATCGACATCTTCGTCGCCCGGCCGGAACAGCACATCGCCCGGATGAGTCTCCTGCGGCGTGCCGTAGGCCAAGAGCCGGGCGAACAGCTCATTGCCCAGGCGCGGCGACGCGACACCAGCCGGCACGAGCGGTTTGCCCCGCCGCCCGGATGCGTGCCTGGCTCGCAGCCGATCCAGATCCTGCGGTGTGGCCCAGGCCACCGGCCCGGCCAGGCCGGGCTGACTGAACATAGAGCCACGCGCGGCCCCAGGCGCGGCATCGGCACGCGACAGGTCATCCATCGCTGACACGTTTCCAGCTCTGCCATCATCTGGTCAAACGTCTTGTGGTCGGTGCAACCCTTGGCGCCGCCGGCATAAACGTTGCCGGGTCCGCTTCGGTCAGGGGCAGGCCGCGAGTGAACCGATCTTCCAGATCAGTGTCGGCGCCGTAAATGGTCAGGTTGCGAGCCGGACTGGTCAGAGGGTGATGGTGCCGCGGATGCAGCCGGTGGCAGCGCCGCCCTACCTGGACGACAGCGCCCTCGGCGACGAGGATTTCCTCGATGGTCCCCTCGACGCCAGCCTCCACGTCGAAGTCGACCGCCGGCGAGCCCGCATGTCCGGTTGGTGTCATCAGCAACGACCAGCCGACCTCATCCCTGTCTAGCTCCAGCCCTGGGAGTCGGCCAGACTTGCAGGCGCTGCTCCGTGCCCTGCGCCGCTGGGTGGACGGGCCCGATGACGAGGGGGTCACCGCGACCAGGGAAGTAGGCCGCAGGCTCATCGCCTCGAACAGGCGGGCCCGGCACGACTACACGATCCTCAAGACATATGAGGCCGGGATAGTCCTGATCGGTGACGAGGTGAAGTCCCTGCGCGCCGGCCGCGCGTCGCTGGCCGGCGCGTTCGTCCAGGAGGAGGGCGGCGAGCTGATGCTCCACGGCCTGCACATCCCCGAGCACGCATACGGCCGCCACGGCACCCGCGCCCTCCATCAGCCCCGCCGTTCCCGCAAACTGCTCCTGCACCGCAGCGAGATCGACAAGATCATCGGGAGGCTGGGTGACGCTGGCGTGACGCTCGTGCCGCTGTCGCTGTACTTCACCGGCGGCTGGGTGAAGGTGCAGATCGCCCTGGCGCGTGGTCGGCGGTCCTTTGACAAGCGGCAGGTGATCGCCCAGCGGGACGCCGACCGGGAGATTGCCCGCGAGCTCAGCGATCGGCTGCGTGGCCGGCGGCGGCGGGCCCGCGGGCCAGGCTGAGAGGCCGGAACCACTTATCCGCATCTTCCCTGCCGGCTATGCGCCCGGACCGGCTAGCCCTCGGGCCGGGTCTCGCCGCTCGGTTGCCCTGATCTGGCGGGACACGATATCCGCTGGCCAGGGAGTCAACGCGTCGTCGCGGCTACGTGTGCGCGCCGGCGGTGACGGCCGGCGGCGATTCAGCCGAGAGTGCCGAGGTCGCTGCCGCCGGGCCGCCGGCGCCGGCAGGCTCAGTTGTTCCGGCTTGCGGCTGCGGCCGGGGTATCGGCGGGTATGCGGCGGTCAGGAGCTTCATCAGTCTCGGGAACTGCGTGGTGAAGCGGCCCTCGCCCCAGCCGAGGCCGGGCTCGTTGGCTATTGCCTGGCTGAGCACTCCGACGATCAGCGTGGAGACAAGATCGATGGCCTCGCCGGAGTCTGCCTCCGGGCCGAGCTGCCCGGCCGCGACGGCGTCGGCCATCGCGGCACGCTGCAGGGCGACCATCTCCGTGCTGGGGGCGAACGCCTCGGCTGAGGGCTCGAAGTTCAGGACGGGCCGCCAGAACATCAGCTGTGCTATCGCACGGTGGGCCAGCAGCCAGCGCCCGCTGGCTTCGAGGCCGGCGGTCAGTGCGGTCAGTCCGGGCGCAGCGGCGGACATGGCGTTTCTCATGATGGCAAGGTGCTCAGCCTGGCCCCTGCGGAAGAGCTCGTCGTAGACCGCCATCAGCGAGGGGAAGTACTTGTACAGCGACGGGGGCTGGACCCCGAGGCGGCGGGCGATCTCGGCCAGGCTGAGGCTGCTGACTCCCTCCTCGGTCATGATCTCGGAGGCGATGCCGAGGATCTCCGCGATGGTTTCCTGGCGGCGGCGGGCCCGCCGGTCTGGTCGCTGGCCAGCGTTCCCTGCAGCTCCGCGCGGCTGGGCTGCTACCCCTTCGACTGCCATGGGCTTATGATAGCAGTTTCATGGATTGACAGCTATAGCTAATGACAATAGCCTGTGCTAAGAACCACAACGAGGGGGGAGCGATGCTCGCCAGCAACGGACGATGGTGGCTTACCCAGGACAGCCGCCAGGCCGTCATCAGCGCCAGTCCTGACCGCATCTACCAACTGGTCTCCGATCTGCCCCGGATGGGGCAGTGGAGCCCGGAGTGCGAGCGGGTCGAGTGGCTCAGCGGCACGACTGCCGCGGCCGAGGGCGACAGGTTCGTCGGCCACAACAGGGGCGGCCCGTTCGGCATGATGCGCTGGTCACGGCATGGCCGTGTCCTGGCGGCAGATCCCGGCCGGGAGTTTGCCTTCGTCACCGAGGAGGGCGGCCGCGAGTCCACTGTGTGGCGGTACCGCTTCGAGACCGTCGAGGAGGGCACCCGCGTCACTGAGTCATACGAGGTCCGGTGGATCCCGGCCTGGGCCCGGTTGCTGGACATTCCGACCAACCGGTACCGCGAGTTGCACGAGGCCATGGGCCACACGCTCGGGCGGCTCAAGGCCGCCGCCGAAGCGCCGGCCAGCTCGCCGGCCCAGCGATGACGATGCCCGGCCAGCCTGCGTTCCGCCCGGCACCTGAGCCGGTCTCGCGGTACGCGCCTGGAACACCCCCTGGAAGGAGCTCCTCCTGTGAGTACCAGTCACGTGGCCAGCAATCACGGCCCCGCACCCAGCCCGATCGCGTTGCAGCCTGACGAAGGCGAGGCGCTGTGGTTCATGGACTTCCTGGCCACCATCAAGGCCTCCGCCGGGGAAACCGGCGGCCGCGCCGCGGTCATCCACCACTCCGGCCCGAAGGACTCAGGCTCACCGCTGCATGTGCATCACCGCGAGAGCGAATGGTTCTATGTCCTCGACGGCGAGCTGACCGTCTGGGTCGGCGGCCAGGTGGTCCGGGCACCAGCCGGATCGTTCGTGTTCGGCCCGCAGGGCATGCCGCACACCTTCACCGTCAGTTCACCAGGCGGTGCCCGGTTCTTGCTGGTGACCGAGCCGGCCGGCTTTGAGGGCTTCATGCGCTCCTGCGCCGAGCCAGCCCCATCCCTCACGCTGCCGCCGCGGCCGAGTGTCCCGCCCGACCCAGGCCGAATGACCGCCATCGCTGCCGAGTACGGCCTGGAGATCCTGGGGCCGCCCGGCATCCCCTCGTGAGCCATGACGATGCCCGGGGTTTGCAGCAGACCAGGTGGTTTGCAGCAGACCGGTCGTTTGCAGCAGACCAGGTCAGAGAGCCGGCGCTGGGGCTACAGGCCGGCCGTAGGTGACGGCCTCGCGCACCTGCCGGGGCAGGGACTGGGCGAGTTGCGCGTCAGGCTGGGCGCCGAGGGAGTCGTTGATGGTGGAGAACGCCAGGCGGAGGGCCACGAAGGCGGTGATGGCGAAGATCTGCCCGTCATCGAGCCCGCAGTCGCGGAGCGCCTGGATGTCGGACGGCGTCGTCGCGTTCGGGTCCCTGGCGACCTTCCGGGCCCACGCAGCCATGACCTTCTCCTGGCCCGTCAGCCCGGCGTCGCTGCCATCCAGGACCCCTGCCGCGATAGCCGCGTCCGACGCTTTGCCCAGCTTCCCTCCCCACGCCAGCGAGCAGTAAGAATCACCGAGGGCCGAGGCGGCGGCGGTCACCAGGATCCCGCGCTGGCGGAAGGTCAGGCCGGTTGGCGTGAATGCCTCAGACATCAGCCCGAACAGCTGCTTCAGGGTGTCCGGCTGGTGCGCCCACAGCCGGGACACGTTCCACACGTAGCCGTCGTCTGCGAGGTCTTCGTCGTAGAGGGCCTGCACGTGGTCGGACACCGGGGGTTCTTCGAGAAAGCTTCCGGTCATGCGCGTGGTGCTCCTTCGGGTTTGCGGGCCAGGTAGCCCACGACGTTGATGGCAGCCCGCAGTGGCAACCCGTCCCGCAGCTGGCCCTGAGCCTGCTCGACGGCCGCCCGGTGAAACTCCGCCTCGCCGACGTTCTGGATGGCCTCGTACGCTGGCCCGGTAGAGGCCAGCGCACGCGCGTACAGTTCCGGGTCCGCGAACTCCCAGGCGAACGGGACCTCCAGGCGCTCGACATCGAGGAATCCGTGTGACGCGAGCAGTTGCTCGCCCGCACCAGGCCGGCCGAGCGACACCATCTCGGCCTGGTTGCCGACCTTCTCCGCCGCGGCAAGGCGGAACGGCGCCAGCGCCCAGGCCCCAGGGGACACCTTCAGGTGACCCCACACCGTTATCCCGGCGCGCCCGCCGGGGCGAAGGACCCGGTGTATCTCGGCCACCGCGCCGGGTGTGGTGCCCCAGATCCCCCGGAAGCTGGTGACCACGTCGAACGACGCCGGGTCCCACGGCAGGGCGTGCATATCGCCGACCCTGATGTCGCAGTCAGGGTTCCGGTCCCGGGCCACCGCCACCAGCCTGGCCGAGGCGTCGATACCGGAGCAGGAAGCGCCGCGAAGGCGGGCCAGCTCGACGGCGAGCCCGGACCCGCAAGCCACGTCGAGCAGCCGGTCCCCGGCATCGACGCCGAGCCGATGGTGCACAGCGACGTACTCCCGGCAGTTCCCCGGTTCGCTGAGGGTCGCGAAATCCACCACCTTGCGGCCCCAGCCCTCGTCCACCAGCTCCCACGGGGAAGAGTCTGTGCCGGGCCCCGTCATTGCCGCTCCTCTGCGTCGCCAGGTCTCCCGCTGCACTGCCGCCGGTCCGCCGGGCCTGGCCGGGCGCGCATGCCAGCAGGATGGCATCGATGCAAGGCGTCCCCCGGCGGCGTGGCGGGCCCGGCTTAGGCAGGACGGACCCGCTGTGCAAGTGAAGGCTCCAGTTTAGCTAGCCCGGGTCTGGAGTACGGCGATGAGCGCCAGGCGTACCTGTTCGACGACCGCGGCGTGGCTGTCGGCCTGCAGGATGGCTTCCAGCTCGGCCAGGTCGGCCGCGAGTCCCTCGTCGCGGAAGACGCCCGCCACCCAGCCGGAGAACTCATGGCGGGGGCAGTGGTGGCGCAGCACGCCCCGGTCGCAGCGGCCGAGCTCGGCTTCCAGTTCGTCCAGGTTGGCCGCCACCGCGCCGGTGGCGGTATCGGGCCCGGTCTTGAAGTAGAACCGGCGGCCCGGCTCGACGCCGGCCTGCTCGTACTTATGCGCGTGGCGCAGATGGGGTGTGGTCCGGGGCCCGAGGGTGAACGCCACCGCCCGGCCGGGGCGCTGTCGCCAGGCCAGCACCGCGCGGCCGCCCGGCCCGGTGAGAAGGCGGGCGATCTCGGCACGGGGCATATCGGCCAGCGCCGCGGTGATGTCGATGAAGCGGCTTTCGGGCCGGGGGGAGCCGAGGGTGATGACGGCGTCGAGAGCGAGGAGGGCGTCGGCCGACAGCTCCGCGGGCTGCCAGGTGACGAGCAGGTAGCCCTTGCCGGGGGGGTCGAGCATGCGGCGGGCGGTCACGTCCCGCCCCATGGGCACGTGGGCTTCGTCGACGACGACCCACTGCGGCACCCCGGTGGCGGCCCGGTGGGCTTCGATTGCGCTGGCGAGGTCTGTCGCGTAGGCAGCGCGGGCATCAGCGCCGAGGTGGGACAGGTCGGTGACCACGCTGGTGTGGCCGCGCCGGAGCAGGCGCACGACCTCGGCGGGGTCGGCCAGGCGACCCTCGTGACCCCCAGTGATGATCACGTCACGGAGTTCGCCGAGCCCGTGATGGTCGCCCTCGGGGTCGAAGACGGCCAGGGAGTAGCCGAGGCGGATCAGCTGTTCGCAGACCAGCCCGGTCAGGTAGGACTTGCCCTTCCCCGTGCCGCCGCAGACGGCGATGTTGAGCTGCGAGCCGGGCAGCATGACCGGCTCGCCGCCGTCGTCGGTGCCCAGCATGACCTGCCAGCGGCGGGGATACAGGTGCGCCCGGCCAGCCAGCAGCGGCCCCAGGAGCAGGTCGGCCACCCCCTGGCCGTCCGGCAGCGCCATGCTCATATCGGCGTGCGCGCGGAGGGCGTCAACCGCGTTGGCCACGGCCACCCCGACCTCGCAGGCATCCAGCAGGCTGTGGTCGTTCTCGGCGTCGCCGACGCCGATCGTGTTGTGCGGCGAGAGCCCCAGCTCGCCGAGCGCCTCGAGCAGGCCGGTGCCCTTGGTCACCCCGGCCGGCAGGATCATCAGCTCGCTCCGGTTGCGGACGAGCTGGCAGTCCAGGCCGAGCTCGCGGACCACCTCCAGCGCGGCCGGCTCGTCGGCGGCGGCGCCGGCGATCAGCACCTGCCCGCTGCGGTGGGCGACCCCGCGGCCAGTCAGCGCGGCGCTCACCGCGCGGCCCACCGCGGTGGCCAGCAGGCGGACGCCACCGTGGGTGACCAGCAAGGCGCCGTTCTCGGCGACGACCGCGTCAACGTGCTCGTCGACCTCCGGGAACACGGCGCGCAGCTCGCTCATGATCCGCCCGGTGACCAGGATCACCCGGACCCCCCGGGCCCGGGCCTCGGTGAGCGCGGCCAGCGTGGCGGGCGCGACCAGGCCATCAGCCAGAGTGCCGTCGAAGTCGAGGGCCACCGCCCGGAAGTAGCCGACCCCTCCCTCCGCGCGGCTCTCGACCAGCAGCCGGTACGGCCGCCCGGTGCCCGCGAGCGCGAACACCTCCTCGCCGCGGCCGGCGTCGATGACGAGGGCGTCGAATCCGCCGGTCCGGATGGCGTGCAATGCCTCGCGTGCCTCGTCGAGCTCCAGGCGCAATTCCTTCATGGCGCGGGCGGCCCCAGTGAACAGCTCCTCAGCACTGCCGGCGTCGATGACGAGGTCCAATCCGCCGGCCGGGATGGCGTGCAATGCCTTTCGTGCCTCGTCCAGCTCCAGGCGCAATTCCTCCCGGGGGTTTCCGGGCATCGCGTCCCTGGCCTCATCCGGAGTCACGGGGAACCTCGTCCCGCGCTACCGGCGTAGCCCGAACGCGGCGTGCCCGTCACCTGGAAGGTCCCGCGATACCGATCATTTCGGTGCGCCCCTTCGCGGCCGAAGCTGCAATCCGACGAGAAGTCGGTCGGTGTCGGAGAGGTCGCCGACAATCTTCCTGATCGGCTCTGGGAGCTTACGGACCAGTGTGGGCACGGCCAGGATCTGATCGTCGGCCGCCAGGCGCGGGTTCTCCAGCAGGTCCACGATCTCGATGTGATACTGCCCGGCCAGGTGCTGCTCGCAGGCAAGCTGCAGGTTCTCGATCGCGCGGACAGACTTTGGTGAGCGTCCGGTCACATAGAGACGCAGTTCCCACGCCTTAGCGGGGGGTGCCGGTGCCCCGGCACCGGTATCGGCGCCGCGGGATCCGGTCATTGCGGCCCTCCCTCGCGCTGCGGGGCCGGATCGGCCCAGCGCTGCGCGGCCAGAACCGACCGCTCCGCCTCGGCGTCTGCCGCCTGACGCTGTCCGCGCGCCTCGATCCGCTCGAGCTCGGCCCTTTCCGCGGCCAGGTCGTCCTGCAGCACGGCGAGCTGGGCCTCGGCCTCCACGATGCCCCGGCGCAGCTCGCGCCTGCGGTGCATGAGCTCCTCACCCCGCCGCTCTTCCGCGCCGCGCTCCTGGGCTTCCTGCACGAGACGAGCGGAACCAGTCACCACGCCCGCCGGGCCCACGTACACATCGACGAGCTCGACGCCGTGGTCGGCGAGCACGAACTCCCGCACCTGGTTTGAATGGGCGGTGCCCCGCGACTTAAGTACGTAGAGCAGCCGGTTGCGCTCACCGTCGGACTCGACGTTGCGCAGCAGCAGCCAGGTGTCCACCAGCGAGGATATGTCCACCGTGCTCGTCTCCTCGTGCGCCAGCGTGGTCGCCATCGTGGTGATCCCCGCCGCCTTGAGCAGGTCGATCTGGCGGGCCAGCATCGAGGTCACCTCGGAACCGGAGGAGCCGTGGGTGAGGCTGGCGATCCCGTCGAGGACAACGACGGCCGGCGCGAACTCCTCGATCAGCCGGGACAGGATCGCCAGGTGGGTCTCCAGCCCGAAGACGGTCGGCCGGGCCGCCCACATGCGCAGCGAGCCCGCCTCGGCCCAGCGCCCCAGGTCCAGCCCCACCGATCGCATGTTGCGGATGACCTGGCCGGGTGACTCCTCGAACAGGACCAGCAGCGCCCGCTCACCCCGCGCGCAGGCCGCCTCGATGAGGTGCGCTCCGAGCGTGCTCTTACCCGAGCCGGCCGTCCCGCTGACCAGGACGGTCGATCCGCGGAACAGGCCGCCGGCCAGCATGTGATCAAGGCGGGCCACGCCGGTCGAGATCCGGTTTTCGGGCGCGGCGTAGTTGAGGCCGACCGACGTGATCGGCAGGAGGGCGAAGCCGCGGCCCGAGATCAGGAACGGGTACTCGTTGGTTCCGTGCGCCGACCCGCGGTACTTGACTATCCGCAGGCGGCGGGTGGAGATCTCCTCGTGCATCCGGTGGCTGAGAACGATGACACAGTCCGATGCGTACTCCTCGATCCCGTGCCGGGTGAACGCGTGCGCGTTTTCGCCCTGCTCGCCGGTCACGACGGCGGTGACGGCGCGGTCCTCGAGCCGCCGGAACAGCCGGCCGAGCTCCGCCCGCACGATGGCCTGATTCGGGAACGCGCCGAACAGCAGCTCAATGGTGTCGAGCATGACCCGCTTGGCCCCGATGCGCTCGATGCTGTCGTCGAGCAGGGCGAACAGCGGTTCAAAGTCAAATTCCCCCGCCTCGACGATTTCCGCGGGATCCACATGGAAGGCGTGCACCACGAGCAGCCCGTCCCGCTGCAGCCCGTCGAGGTCGAATCCCAGCGACGCGACGTTGGCGCTCACCTTGCCGGCCGACTCCTCGAAGGTGACCAGCACGCCCGGCTCGCCGTACTCCCGGGCGCCCGCGACGAGGAACTGCAACCCCAGCAGCGTCTTGCCGGATCCGGTACCCCCCGTCACCAGCGTCAACCTGCCCCGCGGCAGCCCGCCCCCGGTGATCTCGTCCAGTCCCCGGATCCCTGTCGGGGCCTTCGGCAGCCGGGGACCCCCATCGGCCCCGGCCAGGACCGACATCAGATCGGTTCCGCCATCACCGGATGCCATACTTCTCCTAAAGCCCGGTTGATAGCGTCCGCTTTCCGGCTGCTGCGGGCAAGGGCCAGAAGTCCTTGCCACTGCGCTCGTCACGGTCCCGCACCGGCCGGGCCGGCACAGGCGAGTGCGGGCGCCTCACAGGTCCGTTCAGGCGCGGTCGGGCAGCACGGCGACAGAGCCGGGACCGACGGTGACGTGATCACCGGCTGCCCCGCCCCGCCGCTGGGGTCAGGAGATGATGGCGTCGACCGTCTTCTTCAGCGCGCTGGGCTGCACCGGGGTCCGCGGCGCCTTGTCCCGGGCCTCCTCGATCCTGGCTCCGATTTCCTGGAGCTGCTTACGGCTGAGCCCGGTTCGTACCTTCGGGAACCAGTCATTTTCTTCTTCTTTGATGTGATGCGTGACGCTCTCGATCAGCACCGTGGCCTTGGCGTCGAATCGTTCCGCGTCGGGTGCCATCCCGGAAAGCTCCATGCACAGGATGTCGGCGACATGATGCTCTTCATAGGATTCGAGCACGTCATCCTCAAGGTCTGGAAGAAGCGCGCGGACCTCGGGGTACATCACCTCATTCTCGATGTAGGTGTGCACGGTGAGCAGCTCGATTATTTTTTTGACAAGCTTACTTTTTTTCTTGGCCGCCCTGTCGCCGGCGGCTTCGAATTCCCGGAACAGGCGGCGGATTTCCTTGTGATCAGCCTTCAGCAGCACGATCGCGTCCGTTGACATTTTCTCCCCCGGTGTATGGCGGTACTCTTCCGCACCGCTGCGGGGGCTGCTACCCGCAGGTCACCGCGCCAACCACGGTGAGCCGTTACCGCGTCCCTCGCTCCCGGGCAGCCCGGGCCGGGAGTGCTGAAGGCCGCGCTGGGCCAGTTGCCGGTTTCGGGCTGGTGCCGCCCGCGCGCAGGTGGCCGGTGGCATCGCTGCCCGGCCGGGCGGCTTCCCGGACCTTCGTCCTGCCGGGGCGGGCGACAGACCCTGCCGGCCCGGACGAACGGCCCTAGCATCACCAGGTAACTGACGAGGAGCGTGCAAAGAGAAGCAGAGCGTAGCTGGGATGATCCGCGGTTTGCGGTCATCTTCAGCCTTCCTGAAGGAGGGAACACATGGCTGCTCCAAGTACCCCTCGTCCTATCCTGCATGAGCCTCCCTGGCACCCGTCCGAGGACCTTGCCCCGCCACCGCCGCACGGTGAGCCTGGCATGCTGGCGCTACCGGCCGTGGTCGTGGGCGCGGTGGCATTCGGCCTGGTCCTCATCGGCGTCGTTCCGGCCACCGCGGCCGGGGCTTCATTACCGATCCTCATCGCGGCGTCCCTCGCGCTGTTCCTGGCCACGATCTGGGCGGCGCGCATCGGCGAGAACGCGCCGGCGGGCTTCTTCGGCGTCCTCGCCGGCTTCTTCATGAGCTACTCAGTGCTCGTGCTCGGGCTGACACACAACTGGTTTGGGATCGCCCCGACCGCGGTGGCTGACACCCAGAAGATCTTCGTGATCAGCTGGATAGTCATCGTCGCGCTGCTCATGCTGGCGGCGCTGCGGCTGCCAGTGGCCTTCCTGGCCCTGTTCACCCTGGCCGAGGTCGCACTGGTGCTGGACCTGGTGGGCATCATCAACACCTCGGCGAACCTGACCAAGGCCGCCGGGTGGGTCATCCTGGCCTTCGCAGCCCTGGCGGCGTACCACTTCGCTGGCACGGCCTCCAAGGTCGCGGGAGGCAAGGAGTTCCCGCTGGGCAAGCCACTGCTGCACTGATGATCCGAGAACCACACGGGATCCGCAAAGATCAGGGATGGTGAGCCGGGACCGGCCCGGGCCGACACCGCAAGCCGCGTCGGCCGGGACCTGTCCCGGCTTTCAGTACGCGCCCACGCAGTGCCCAGGCTGCGCCGCACCACGGGAGCGCAAGCTAACGACCGGGAGCCGGCGCGGGACCAGTCTGGCGTGCGGCCATCAAGACGTTCTATGTGGATATAACGTGCTCCACGTCATATACTGTGGTCATGGCGAAGCGCAACCTGACCATCCAGCTGGACGAAGCGACCATCCGGACCGCGAAGATCGTCGCCGCTCACCGCGGGCTGTCACTCAGCGGTCTCGTTGCCCAGCAGCTCAATGAGCTGGCCGAGGCTGACCAGCGATACGAACGAGCCCGGGCCGTCGCGCTTGCAGTTCTGGCCGACGCTTCAGGCGGTGCGGCACCTAGCTGGCGTCGCGAGGAGCTGTACGGCCGGTGAAGACGTTTGTCGACACCCACGTCCTGGTGTACGCGCACGACACCGACGCCGGGGATCGGCACGCTACGGCCAAAACGCTCCTTGCTGAGCTGTGGGATGGCCGCAGCGGTTCCCTCAGCACCCAGGTGCTGCTGGAGTTCTACGCCGTGGCGACCAGGAAATTCAGGCCAGCCATGCCTCGGGCGAAGGCGCGGGCCATCGTGGCGGCCTACGGAGAATGGTGCGCTGTCGCCACCGAACCGCAGCTCATAGTCTCCGCGAGCAGACTTGAAGAAGAGCACACCCTCTCCTTCTGGGATGCGCTGATCGTCCAGGCAGCCATCCAGGCCGGTGCGGAACGCCTGATATCGGAGGATCTCCAGGACGGCCGCCGCTTCGGCCTGCTCACGATAGAAAATCCTTTCCGCCGGGCGTGAGCTTGAGCCGGACAAAGGTGCCCGCAGCCGGGCGGCTGCGTGGTGGGCGGCACCAGCCAGATAGCCCGGCACCGGGCAGAGCCGGGGGCTGCCGTGGGACGGGCAACCGGCTCCGCCGGTCTCCCGAAGAGAGCGACAGATGGGCAGCCCGGCGAATATCTTCGGTCCGGTGCCGTAACCTGCGCGCTGGCCGGACAACTCGGGCCTACCGACGGAATAGGTGACGACTTGGGTCCAGGGAGGCTTCACGCCCTCATCGACGGCGTCTTCGCAATCGCCTTGACCCTCCTGGTCCTGGACTTGCCGAGACCAGACCACTCCACTCAGCTCCTGCATGATCTCCTGCACCAATGGCCCTCGTACGTGGCCTACCTCGTGTCGTTCGTGACGATCAGCATCCTCTGGATCGAGCATCACGGAATGATGAGCGCAGTCCGGAGCATCAACCGGCGGTTCCTGGAGCGGACGCTGGCCTTTCTGCTGTTCATCTCCATCATCCCGTGGCCAACCGCCATTGCCGCCAATTACGCCGACCAAAGTGTCCCGCAGGCGCGCGCGGCGGCGGTTCTCTACGCAGCAACGATGCTCATGATGGGCCTGTCATTCGCCTGGGGATGGCGTTATCTCTCAGTGCATCCCGAGCTGGTCGCCGAGCCGGCCCGCGCCGCGTTCCCGGCCGGGGCCCGCCGGGCGCTCCTTGGCGGCCTCGTCTACCTCCTGGCCATCGCCGTGGCCTTCCTCAGCCCCACCGCCTCCTTCGCCATTGACGCCATCGTGGCTGTCTACTTCGCAGTCTCTAAGAGCCGCGTCCCGGGATCGATCCTCAGATCGGCGCAGACAGATGGTTCCGGCTAGACCCGGATGAGGACCACGACATCAGGACCTGCGCGCGTTGAGCCAGCGGAGGCCGTATACGGCGGGCCCCAGCTGGTAACTGCGCGGTCAGTCGCGGCGCGGATCGGACAGCACCACGATGGACCGGGGGCGGACGGTGACGTGGTCGCCGGCGCCTCGCGGCCCGGCGGCGGGGCTGCCGGGTGCCGCCGGGCCGTAGGTGTCGATGCCGGTACGCCACGATGCCTGCCCCCTGATGGCTGGCAGGACGAAGCCGAGCGGCTCCCACCATGCATTCACCAGGACCAGGAAGTCGTCATCTAGCAGCCACGTTCCGTCTTCGGCCCGGTCCGGGTCGTCGGAGCCGTCCAGGTACAGCGCGATGGCCAGGGCGTTCCCGTCTGACCAGTCGGCGGCCGTCATCTCGGTGCCCGCCGGGGTGAACCAGCGCAGCACGGATGTGTCCGCCCCGGACAGGAAGCGGCGGCGGCGGAACACCGGATGTGCCTTGCGGAGGGCGATGAGCTGCCTGGTGAAGTCCTGCAGCCCGGTGTCGGCGCTGGCCCAGTCGAACCAGGTCAGCTCGTTGTCCTGGCAGTAGGCGTTGTTGTTGCCGTCCTGGGTGCGGCCCATCTCATCGCCGCCGAGCAGCATCGGCACGCCGAAGGACAGCATCAGGGTGGTGAGCATGGCCCGGGACTGGCGGGCGCGCAGCGCGAGGATGCCCGGGTCGGTGGTGGGGCCTTCGGCGCCGCAGTTCCAGGAGTTGTTGTCGCTGGTCCCGTCGCGGTTGTTCTCGCCGTTGGCCTCGTTGTGCTTGTCGTTGTAGGAGACCAGGTCGCGCAGGGTGAAACCGTCGTGGACGGTAATGAGGTTGACCGAGGCGGTGGGCCGCCGGTCGGCCGTGCCGTACAGGTCCGACGAGCCGCAGAAACGGGTGGCGAACTCGCCGAGCCCGACCGGGTGGCTGCGCCAGAAGTCGCGCATCGTGTCCCGGTACTTCCCGTTCCACTCCCGCCACAGCGGCGGGAACCGGCCCAGGTCGTAGCTGTCCATCTGGCCCACGTCCCACGGCTCGGCGACCAGCTTGGTCTGGCACACCACCGGGTCCTGGGAGCACATGTCCAGGAACGCTGAGACCTTGTCGAAGGCACCGTCCTGGCGGGCCAGGGTGGGCGCCAGGTCGAACCGGAACCCGTCGGCGTGCATCTCGGTGATCCAGTAGCGCAGCGAGTCCAGCATCAGCTGCAAGGTGATCGGGTCGCCGGCGTTGAGGGAGTTGCCGCAGCCGGTGGTGTCGTGGTAGGTGCCGGGGTCACCAGGCTCGACCCGGTAGTAGGCCAGGTTGTCGATGCCGCGGAAGCACAGCGCGGGGCCGTCCGGCCCGGCCTCGGCGGTGTGGTTGAACACCACGTCCAGGATCACTTCCAGGCCGGCCTGGTGCAGCGCGTTGACCATCGTCTTGAACTCGGCGACCTGGCCGCCCGGGCGGCCAGCCCGGACCGCCGCCGAATAGCCGTTGTGCGGGGCGAAATAGCCGATGGTGTTGTAGCCCCAGTAGTTCGTCAGGCCCTCCGCGGCCAGGAAAGCCTCAGGCACGTTCTGGTGCACCGGCAGCAGCTCGACGGCGGTGACGCCGAGATCACGCAGATACCCGGTGGCCGCCTCGTGGCCCAGCCCGGCGTAGGTGCCGCGCAGCTCGGGCGGGATGTCCGGGTGGCGCATGGTGAAGCCCTTGACGTGGATCTCGTACAGGACCGTGTCGGCGTAGCGGTACCAGGGCCGCTTATCGTCGCGCCAGGAGAATCGCGGGTCCACGACCAGGCTGCGGGGCACCTGCCCGGCGGAGTCCAGGCTGCTCGGCTTGCCGGGGTCGGCTGCGTCCTGGCCGAGTACTTCCGGCCCGAACGAGACCGTTCCGCTGACCGCTTTGGCGTAGGGGTCGAGCAGCAGCTTGGCCGGGTTGCACCGCAGGCCCCGGGCCGGGTCCCAGGGGCCGGCGACCCGGTACCCGTAGGCTTGCCCCGGGCCGGTGCCGGGCACGAACGCATGCCAGATGTCGGCGTCGTCATCGGCCAGCGGGATCTGGGTTTCGGTGCCGGCCTTATCGAACAGGCACAACGTGACGCTGGTCGCGACGCTGGAGGCGAGCGCAAAGTTCGTGCCCGTCAGGCCCAGGTGCTCGCCGGGCGTGGCGCCCAGCGGGAACAGGCGGCCGGGCAGCGCGGCGGCGCGGCCATCCGGGGCGGCCCGGGGGGCCGGGACCGCGCCGGCAGCGGTCGTGGCGGACTGGCTGGTGGTCACTGCTGCCCCCTTACCTGCAGGTCACGCAGGATGTCCCCGAGGGGGCGTACGCCGCCGTGCCGGCGCAGGATGACGTCGGCGATCAGGCCGGTCCAGCCGGTCTGGTGGAAGGCGCCGATCGCGGCGCCGTTGTCGCCGTGGAAGTACTCGCTGAAGATCAGGTTGTCCTTCCAGGCCGGATCGGTCTGCATCTTCTCGGTCCCGCCGAAGCAGGGCCGCCGCCCGTTGCCGTCCCGGATGAACAGCGAGATCAGCCGGTCCTGCAGGTCGGCGATGATCAGGTCCAGGGTGAGCCGCTTGCCCGAGCCGGTCGGGTACTCGATCTCGAAGTCATCGCCGTAGAACCGGTAGTAGCGCTCCAGCGACTCGACCACGAGATAGTTGACTGGCATCCAGATCGGGCCGCGCCAGTTGGAGTTGCCGCCGAACATGGAGGTGGTCGACTCGGCCGGCTCGTAGTCGATGGAGGACTGGTAGCCCTCGGCATCGAACTGGTAGGGATGATCGCGGTGGTAGGCCGACAGGGCCCGCAGCCCGTGCGGCGCCAGGAACTCAGCTTCGTCGAACAGCTTGGCGAACAGCCGCTCCAGCTGCGCGGGCCGGGCCACCGACAGCAGCATCCGCTGGCCGGCCCCCTCGCCCCGCAGTTGCGGGGTCTCGGCCAGCTTCTGGATGTCCCCGACACCCTCCTTGCGCAGGAAACGCGTGAAGTTCTTGTTCATGGTCAGCGCGTTGTTCAGCATGCCACCGTCGATGACCGCGGCGGCCAGCACCGGGATGATCCCGACCATGGACCGGGTCTTGACCGGAACCGCGTAGCCGGAGGGGGTAACGAGTCGGTCGTAGAACAGGCCGTCGGCGTCGTCCCACAGGTGCTGCTGGTCCAGGGCATTGCGGATGCCCGCGAAATGCTCCATGAACTTCAGCACCAGATCCTGGGCTTGGCGCTCGCCGGACCAGCCCAGGACGGCCGCGATCGTGCCCAGCGCCAGCGCGTAGGAGCCCATCCAGCCGGTGGCGTCGGACTGCTCCAGGGTGTACCCGGCCGGCAGGTGGGACCTGTCGATCGGGCCGATATTGTCCAGACCCAGGAAGCCGCCCTCGAACACGCTGTTGTCGTTGGCGTCCTCGCGGTTCACCCACCAGGTGAAGTTGACCAGGAGCTTGTCGAACACCCGGGATAGGAAGCCGAGGTCGCGGCCGCCGTCGATGGCGAAGACCTGCAGCGCCGCCCAGGCGTGCACCGGCGGGTTGACGTCGCCGAAGTCCCACTCATACGCCGGCAGCGCCCCCTGCGGGTGCTGGAACCACTCCCGGCAGATCAGGATCAGCTGGTACTTGGCGAACGCCGGGTCGAGATGGGCCAGGGAGACCGTGTGGAAGGCCAGATCCCAGGCGGCGAACCATGGGTATTCCCACTTATCCGGCATCGAGATAATGTCGAACCCGTCGAAGTTCCGCCACTTGGAGTTCCGGCCGTTCTTGCGCACGTCGGGCGGTTGCGGCTGGGTCGGGTCCCCGTCCAGCCACCGGGAAACGTCGTAGTAGAACAACTGCTTGCTCCACAGCATCCCCGCCGACGCCTGACGCAGCACCAGCGCCTCATCCGCGCTGGTGCCGGACGGCGTCAGCTCAGCGTAGAACTCATCGGCCTCAGCCTTGCGCTGCGCCGTCACCTGATCGAAGTCCTTGCCGAGCGGGTCCGCCTGCGCCTTGGTGCGCTGCTTCCCGCTGGCGGCCGGCCGCAGCCGCAGCCGCAGCTCGGCGGTCTGCCCCGGCGGCACGGTGACCTGGTACCAGAACGCGCACTTGGTGCCGGTTGCGACGGGGTTGACCGTGGCCGCGCCGTGGATCACGTGATCGTTGATGCCGTCCTTGGGATAGGGCGTGACCGGCTCTGCGCCATACAACCGGGTCAGGTTGGTCTCGTTCTCGCAGAACAGCAGTTGCGGGCCGGTGCCATCCGGGCCGGCCGCGGCGGAAAGTTCCAGGGTGCCCAGGAAGGGATGGTCAATGGTGACCGAGCGGTCCCCGGAAGCCCGCAGGGCTGGCCGGGGCTCGTCATCCCCCCAGGACCAGGTGTTGCGGAACCAGGCGGTGGGCAGCACATGCAGCGTCTCCGCCTCCGGCCCGGCGTTGGTGACCTGGATGGACATCAGCAGGTCATCCGGGCTGGCCTTGACGTAGTGCACCTCGGTGATCCAGTACCGGTCGTCGTTGAACGCGCCGGTGTCCAGCAGCTCATACTCCGGCTGGTACCGGTTCCGGCCGGCGTTGACATCGATCAGGTCCTGGTAGGGGTACGGGCCCTGCGGATAGTGGTAGCGCCACCGGTTCCAGGCGTGGCTGGGCACGGCGTCGAGGTACCACCAGTACTCCTTCACGTCCTCGCCGTGGTTGCCCTGCGGTCCGGTCAGCCCGAACGCGCGCTCCTTCAGGATCGGATCCCGCCCGTTCCACAGCGCCAGGGAAAGGCACAGCCGCTGCTCGATGTCGCAGAACCCGGCCAGGCCGTCCTCGCCCCACCGGTAGGCCCGGGACCGGGCCTGGTCGTGCGGCAGGTAATCCCACGCGTTACCGTCAGCGCTGTAGTCCTCCCGCACTGTGCCCCACTGCCGCTCGCTCACGTACGGCCCCCACCGGTACCAGTCGGTGCCCTGCGCCTGCAGCCCATCTTCCAGCCGCCCGAACCCAGCTACCCGATCCCGCTCAGCACCCATTGCCAGCCCCTGTCGCGTTCCGATGTACCGCTCAGACCCTGCGCCGCGCCGGCCCGTGTCCGACATGATCATTACGTCGCTGACATTCAGGGTCGGCCTCTATGCCGGTTCTATACGATCCCGCGGCTCGCGATCACCACCCAAATGGGGTGAGGATTACAATCCCGGCCACATCCGCCATGACTACCTTTGGACAGTGGCAAATAGCGCGAACGAGAGCGTGCGTAACCGGCAGATGAACAGTTAGCAAACTAATCACTGACTCCTCCTGTGGCACAGGAGGCGAGAGTGACAGAAAGACAGATCCTGGCAGGCGCCGTCCTAATTCTCGCCTCGCCATTATGGTGTTGCTATCGGCCGTTTTCGTCGCGGTCCACTGAGGTGATCCCGCGTCAAGGCTGGGATAATCCTGGGTCTCAAGGCTTGTGGTATCGCAAATCGGCCAGCTTCTGCCCCGCCGACGGCCCGGGCTTAGCCTTCATCCTCGTCACGGCATCTGGTGCCGCGGTCATCACGGCACCTCTGCCGGGCTGAACCCGTCCGTTTGCCGGCATTACTTCCTGTGGTTTACCGGCTGCTTGTACGTCGTGCTTCCTGGTGAATATTCCGCAAAATTATCGCGGTCATCAAATGCCGGATGGCGCGGCATGGGCGGCGCCAGCCAGAACGTCCCTCACCCCGCCGGGGTGACGCACGGCCGGCTGCCGCCACTGACCATGTCCAGGGAAGCGCGCCCAGCCACGTTCACTGTGACATCGCCGCTGCGGCCAGCGCCGGCCCATGATCGCCGTCGGCGGCTGGCGCGAGGGAGGAGGTGCCGTGTCATCTGGCGGGGATGCGCCGCGCAGACGCCGATCACTCGGCAAGGGCCGGATGGAATCTTTCAGCGACGGCGTGTTCGGATTCGCCGCGACGCTGCTCGTGCTGGACATCGCGCTTCACCCGCCAGGCACGCCCCTGCAGCAGGTGCTGCACGCCTGGCCCTCCTACGTGGCCTACGCCACCAGCTTCCTGACCATCGGCGGCGCATGGCTCCTGCACACCGGGCTGACCGACCAGCTCGCCCGGACCGATCCGCTCTTCCTGCGGCTCAACCTCCTCGTGCTGCTGGTCGTGGTCGTCCTGCCGTTCCCGACCCGGCTCGTCGCAGACGCACTGCATAACAGCAGCGGCGAACGGGTGTACGTCACCATGTACGGGCTCACCCTCCTGGCCATCCGCCTCCTGGGAGCCGTCCTGGACGCCTACGCGCGGCGCGAGCACCTCTACTCACCGCACCAAGACGAGGAAGAGGAGGAAGTGCACACAGACCGGCGCAAACTCCTGCCCGTCATCGCCGGGTACGTGATCGCGATCCTCATCGGGCTCGCCCTGCCGGTACTGGGGGTGGCACTGTACTTCGGCATCGCGGTGTACGTGGTGGTCCCGTTCCGGGAAGCCGCACGGCTCCTGCGCCGGCCCTCCTAGCTCTGGCCGGCGAACACCGCCGCCGCGTCGCCCATGGCCCGCCGGGCGCTCCCGCTGTCCCGCAGTGACCGGCGGTTCCCTGGTGACTCAGCCGTACCCCAGCATGTGGCCGCGGTTGATCATCGCCTGCTGCAATGCCGCGCGGCCTGGGCGCGCTGTGGTGGCCAGGGTGGCTGCGGGAGTGTGCAGCCCGTCCAGCGCGAGGTCGATGAACCTTTGCCAGGCTGTTGGCGCGGCGCCGGAGGTCCGGTCGACCAGTCCCGCGTTGGCCATCAGCAGCAGCACGAGGTCCTCGGGGGTGAAGTCAGCGCGCAGGTCGCCGCTGGCCCGGGCGCGGTCGGCGATGCGGGTGAAGTCACGCAGGGCGCGGGACCGGAGCTGCTCAAGCTCGGGCGCACCGGTCACTTCGGTGATGAGCAGGTCGGCGAGGCCGCGGTCAGTGGCCTGCAACCTGGCCAGGAACCTGACGTGCCCGGCGAACGCGTGCCACGGATCAGGGTCGTCAAGAGCCTGCGACGCGGCGTCGATGACACGGCACAGGGTGTCGGCGAAGACCGCCGCCGCCAGGGCGCAGCGGGACGGGAAGTGACGGTAGAGGGTGGCGTTGCCCACGCGGGCTGCCCTGGCGATCTCATCCAGGGGAGCGTCCAGGCCGCGGCTGCTGTAGAGCTCACGGGCGGCCTCGATGATCTGGCGCCGGTTACGGGCCGCGTCGGCGCGCAGCGGGGTGCCGGAATCCTGGGCAGCGGCCATGCCACGAATGTACCCGTAATCAGGGAGTGGTCCCCGGTTCTGCTAGAGTCTGATCCGGCATCCGGGGACTATCCCCCGGTTCTGCGGTAAGGCTTACAAATATCCGCGTAAAGGCAGGTGCGGACATGCTGGCACGAGTGGCCACGGGCCGCGAGGCGGAGCCCGCGGTGGCAGGTGCGCTGGCGCGCGCCCGCATCCAGGCGGCGGCGTGATGCCGGGCCAGGACGAGCTCTGGGACCTCGTCACTGCCAGCCGGCAGGGCGTGCTGGCCACCGTCAAGGCGGACGGGTCGCCCCAGCTCTCGAACGTCTTGTACGTGGCCGACCCGGCCACACGGGTTGTCCGCGTCTCGACCACAGCGGACCGGGCCAAGGGCCGCAACCTGGCCCGCGACCCCCGCGCCGCGCTGCACGTCAGCGGCGGGGACTTCTGGCACTACGCGGTCGCGGAGGGGCCGGTCACCTTGTCGGGGGTGGCCTCGGTCCCGGGCGACGACGCCATCGGGGAACTGCTGGAAGTGCACTCCTCTTTCTATGGTGAGATCGACCGGGCCGCGTTCGACGAAGAGATGATCACGAACCGGAGGCTCGTCGTCCGGCTCCAGGTCACCCACCTGTACGGCGTGATGGCCAGGACCGGCCGCCGCCCCGTCAGCACGTGACACCCGGCTCTGCCGCCCTCACCGGCCGGCAGGGCGGGACGACCCCCAGGAAGGGACCGAATGCGGAACGTCATGCTCCTCAGTGCCCGGCTGGTGCTGGGCGGATATCTCAGCGTGCACGGCGCCCAGAAGCTGTTCGGCGTGTTCGGCGGGCACGGGCTTGACACCACGGGCCAGGCCTTCGAACGGCTGGGGCTCACTCCGGGAAAGCCGATGGCGGCCCTGGCCGGGGCTACCGAACTGGCCGGTGGCCTGCTCACCGCCACCGGTGTGGCTGACCCCGCTGGCCCGCTGGCCATCATCGGGGCCATGACGGTTGCGTCTGCGACGCATCGTGCGAACGGCCCGCTGGCCGCCCGCGGCGGCTTCGAGCTGCCGGTAACCAACCTCGCTGCTGCTGCTGCCCTCGCGGCCGCCGGGCCTGGGCGGCTCCGCCTGGGCCGCCCCCTCCCGCGCCCCCTGGCCGCGGCCGCGTTCGGTGCCGGTGGCCTGCTTGCGGCGCTGTCCCTGGCGAAGCTGGTGGCAGCGGACAGGGCCCGGGCCAGCCAGCCTGCGCCCTCCGGGCCGGTCCCCGGGGAACCCGGAACGCCGGCTGGGGCCAGAGAATCGTCCGCGGACACGCAGGCCTGAGACCGGCATGCCCGTGCCGCGGCTTTCGCTAGTCGTGAACGTCTGCGGCCAGGTAATGGCTGGTTTGCGGCTGCGGGTCAGATAGTGCCGCAGCGTCGTCGTGGTATTGCTGGTCGGTGCCGGTCTGCCGTTCGCGGTGCTGCCTGAGGTGTTCTTCCCAGCTGGCGACGCTGAACAGCTCGATGAACACGTGCGGGTTCTGGCCGTCCCGGTACAGGGCCCGGTCTGTCGCCCCTGTCCGCCAGCACCCCGCCGGCCAGCGCGAACAAGACAGGCCCGCAGATCTGGCGGCAGACTTGCTGGCCGCGGTGGGCTGGTGGTCCCGCCGGGGATAGCGTGGCTGAGGGCGGGCGGAACCCGTGAGCGCATGGCGCAACAAGTTCGGAGGGTGACTCAGATGGCGGCGGAGACCCCGGGCGGGAAGGTGCGGGTTGCGGTGCTGGGGACCGGGATCATGGGCGCGGCGATGGCCCGCAACCTGCTGTCCGCCGGGCTGCGGACCACGGTCTGGGATCGTTCACCCACCGCGACCGTGTCGCTGTCGGACGCGGGGGCGCTGGTGGCAGCGTCGCCGGCGGAGGCCGTCGGTGATGCGCAGGTGGTGATCACGATGCTGCCGACCGCCGATGTGGTCACGTCGGTGATCTTCGGTAGCGGCGTGGCCAGCGCGCTGGCCCACGGCGCGGTGTGGGCGCAGATGGGCACGATCGGCCTGGCGGAAACGACCGGCATCGGCAGCCGTCTCGGCAGGCTGCGGCCCGACGTCATGTTCGTGGACGCGCCGGTATCGGGCAGCAAAGGCCCCGCCGAGGCGGGCCAGCTGCTCATCCTGGCCTCCGGGCCGCCCGCAGCAGCAGCGGCCGTGGCACCGGTGTTCTCAGCGATCGGCCGCAAGACCGTGTGGCTGGGCGCGGCCGGCCAGGGCAGCCGGATGAAGCTGGCTGTCAACGCCTACATGTCCATCCTGATCGAGGGCGTGGCTGAGGCCCTGGAACTGGCCGGCCAGCTGGGCATCGATGACTCGAAGCTGGCCGAGGCCATCGAAGGCGGGCCGCTGGACGCACCGATCGCGGACGCCAAGCTGCACAAGATGCAGCGGGGCGATTTCGCGCCCGAGTTCCCGCTGGAATGGGCACTGAAAGACGTGGACCTGGCGATCAGCGCCGCGCGTGACGACGAGCTGCCGTTGCTGGCCGCGCTGTCGCGGCAGTGGCACGCTGCCGTTGACGCCGGGCACGGCCGCGACGACGTCAGCGCCGCCCGCCTGGCCCTCGGCCCCCGCCGGCAACAGCCCTAGGCCGCGGCCTTGGGCGGCGTGGCCAGCGGGGTCCCGGCCATCGCGCAGTGCCGCTGAAGAGACGGCGGGAGTTCCTTCGCTACTGGTGTGGTGCCTGCTCCGGGCCGGCTCAGGGCGTCGTCACGGATCGTGGTCCAGGCGAGCAGCGCGGCAGCGAACGATGCCCCGGCGGCGATGGTCATGGCGACCGGGAAGCCGGCTGCCAGCTTGACGGGGTCCTCGAAGTCGGCGCCGGAAAGCCCTGCAGCAAGGGGAAGGGCCGCGACCGCGATCATCTGGCCGAGGCGGGAGAGTGCATTGTTGACGGCGGAAGCGATCCCGGAGTGCCGCGCATCGACGCTCGCCAGCACAGTCGCGGTGATGGGGGTGATCAGCGCGGCGAGACCGGCCCCGAATACGGCCAGCGAAGGCAGCACCGCGGCAAAGTAGCTGTCGCCGGGGTGGATCCGTGCCATGAGCAGCAGTCCCGCGCCAGTCAGGACGGCTCCGGCGGTCAGTGGGATCCGCGGGCCGATGCGCTGGGCAATCGCCCGGATGGGCTGGATCCGATCAGCAGCAAGATGGTGATCGGCAGCGTCGCGGCCCCAGCCTGAAGGCCGGTGTAGCCGAGGCTGATCTGCAGGAACGCGACGAACAGGAGGATCACGCCGCCGAGCGCCGCATAGGTGACCAGTCAGGCTGACCGCCGCAGCGGTGATCACCGCGGGGGTCAGGCCCCCGGAGGCCTGGATCAGCGAAGCACGCGTGGGATCCCGGGACTCTGGCACCCGGACCACTGCGGCGGCGATGACGAACACCCCCAGCGGCAGGTTGATCAGGAAGACCGCACGCCATGACAGTGCATCGGTCAGGTAGCCGCCGACGGGCGGGCCGACCGCCGGCAACCGCGGTCAGGCCCGCCCACGCGCGGCGACGAGCAGCTGAATGGTCGGGGCGGCCGCGCACAGCACGGAGGCGGCCACGAAAGCCCCCACCCCCAGGATGAACATGCGACGCCGGCCATAAAGGTCGCTGAGCGAGCCGGCGGGGAGGATAAGCGCCGCGAGGGTGAGCACATAACCATCCAGCGTCCACTGCAGCCCCGCGACCCCACGGCGAGCACCCAGCGGCCGGCGGTCGAAGCGAGCCGCACCATGCCAGGCCCCCCGTCCTCGTTCCCCGCCAGCTAGTACCTAGCTTTTCGGGCCAGCCGAGAGCAGCCGCATCTGTCGTGCGCGCTGTACCGCCGAGGAACGATCCTGAGCCTGGAGCTTCGTGTAGATGTTGCGGACGTGGGTGTTGACGGTGTTCACCGAGACCGACAGCTCGCTGGCGATCTCCGGCCGGGACAGGTTCGTCGGGAGATACCGCAGCACCCGCAGCTCGCTCGGGCTGAGTTGCTCGATCTGCGCCAGTGAAGGTTCATCGCCCGGTGCTACGGATGATCCACGCATGACGTCGAGGATGTCGGTCAGCAGGGCTGCGTGCGCCGTCTCAGGTTTCGGCATGGCCTCGAGCAGCGCGAGCGAGCCCGTCATCGCGAACGGCAGGATGAGCCGGTCCGCCTCCGCCAGGGCCAGCGCGCTCTCTGTGGAAGCGGCGGCGGCGCGCTGGTCGCCGAGTTCGCGGTGCGCGAGCGCGGCCAGCAGGTGCGCCTCAACGACTGTCACGTAGCCGATCACCGGGGCTACCCCGCTCAGAACACGCCGGACCGGGGTCAGGGCGGCCGCTGGGTCGCCTTCGGCGAGGCCGATGGCCGCGCGCGCATTATCGATCTCGCCGGAGCCTGCCAGATCCGGATCGAGTGCTGCCAGCGCGGCCCGGGCCTCACTGAGCTGCCCGAGGCGGGCCCGGGTGGCCAGCCTCCAGCTCGTCAGCTGACCCGCCAGCGCATGTGAGCCTTCCAGCTGCGCCTGCAGGTGCTCGACCGCGGTGAATTCCGCAAGTGCCTCGCGCAGCCTGCGGCGGCCCGCCAGCAGCGCGCCGGTGCCGATGTGCAGCAACAGCCTGATGACAGGCCCGGTGTCTGTCTCCACCGCGCGGGCGGCGCGCCTCAGCCAGCGCTCGCCCTCATCGAATTCACCCGTCCAGATGAGAGTGCCTGCGAGGTTCACGAGCGCTGGCGCGATGACCGGCTCCGCGCCCCAGCCGTGCTGCTCGGCCAGGGCTATCGCCTCCCGGCACCGGCGCCGGGTAGTGGCGAAGGGCTCGATCTTCGATGCGAAGGCGAGCTCCGCCAGGCAGGCCACTTCGAGGTACGGGCGTCCGATCCACCGCGCAAGTTCGGCGCCCTCTTGCAGGTGCCGCTCACTGTCCTGGTTTCCCAGCGACCATGCTTCGACGATGCCGAGGTTCATGAGCGCCACCGCGCGCAGGTCGCTGTCGAGCGCGATGTCGTCGGCGGACTGCCCGCTGACCGGCGAGGCCAGGAACCTGACCTGATCGACTACCCCCGCCAGGTGGCCGCGCTTGCGCGCGAGCGACAGCCTGAGCGCTGCGGTCGCCACTTCGAGGCGGTGCCTGCGCTCTGGCGGCGTGGACGTTATCGCGGTCTCCGCCACGGTCAGGTGGGCAGACACCTCATCCAGATGTCCCAGGGCCAGGTCGCTGGTGGCCCTGGCGAGAGCGAGATCCGGGCCCCCGGTGACGGCACCCGGCGGGAACGCGCGCAACAGGGATTCGATGGTCTGCGCTTGCCCGTCCAGGGTCATGCCGAACGAGTGGTCGGCGAGCAGCCGTGCCGCGTCGGACCAGTCACCCGCGGCCTGAGTATGCCGGATGGCCTCAGCGATCTCGCCGTGCCCGGTCAGCCACTGCGCGGCGAGCCGGTGCAGGGCCGGCAGGTCCCCGGGGAACCTGCGGCGCAGCTCAAGGCGGAGCAGGTCAGCGAAGAGGTAGTGATACCGGAACCAGGTCCGGGCCGGATCGAGCGCTACAACAAACGCATTGGCGTCTTCGAGATCGAGCAGGATGCGCTCGGAGCCGGGATGGCCAGTCAGCAGATCGGCCAGCTCACCGTTGACCCGGTCGAGCAGGGCCGTCCGCAGCAGAAGCTGCTGGATCCCGGGCGGCTGGCATTCCAGCATCTCGGCGAGCAGGTACTCGGCCACCGTGCGGCTGCTGCCAGAGAACTCCGTGACAAACCTCTCCGGGTCCGGGCTGGTCGCCAGGGACATCGCCGCCAGCCGCAGGCCGGCCGCCCAGCCTTCGGTGCGCTGATGCAGCCGGGCGGCACCGGCCTGCGACAGCGCGATGCCCGAAGCCTCCAGGAGCTGGTGGGTCTCGCGCTCAGTGAAACGCAAGTCTGCCGCGCGGATCTCTGCCAGCTCGCCGGCGAGACGGAGCTGGTGCAACCGCAAGGGGAGATCCCGCCGCGTCGCCAGGATCGCGTGCACGTGCGGAGGGAGCTTCTCCAGCAGCCGGGTCAGCTGCATCAGCGCTTCTGGCGAGGCCAGCTCGTGGAGATCATCAATGACCAGGAAGGTGCGGTCGTGATGCGCGGCGAGTTCGGCCAGAACTCTCTCGCTGATGGCCGATTCGTTGAAGTCCGGTGTCGCCGCCGGCTGTTCGCCTGCGCCGGGGCTGCCGGCGGCCTGCTGGACGGCGCTGAGGAGCGCCAGCCAGAACTGCTGGGAGTCCTGCTGGTCGCGCCGCACCTGGACGACGGCCAGCCGGTACGACTGACCCGGACCGTCTGCCCAGGCCCGCAGCAGCGAGGTCTTGCCGCTGCCAGCGGGGGCCGAGATAAGCGTTACCTTCGCTGCCGTCGCGCGATCGAGGGATGCAAGAAGCTCTCCGCGCTGGATCAGCCGCGGAGCTGCCTGGGCTGGCTTCGGAGGGCTTGTCCTAAACGCCACGCCGCAGCCCGATCCCCGGCGCGCTGGCCTGGCGCCGGCCGCCTCTCAGCATCTTGCCAGGTTACGTGCCCGGACCCTGGCTAGCGCAACACCTGGCTGCTCCGTATTACGCCATTCGGGCGCCGGCGTCACCAGATCCCGGCGATGCGGATTCACCTGCCTGCGCCGGACCATTGCCGCATGGACCCTGCGTCGGCCAGGTACCTGATCAGGATCAATAGCCATCTCGGTGCCACGTTGCTTTCGGCGTTCCCGGCGATGGCATGGAAGCGGCAGGGCCCGGAGACAGTCCTGACCGGCACGCTGGACCGGCCGGGGCTCCATGGCGTCCTCGCTGAGATCGAGGCGCTTGGCCTTGACCTGCTCGAGGTCCGCCAGCTGGGCCCTGAGGCGGGTTCGCCCGAACACGGTGACTCCTGCTCACCGTGAAGATCCCTGACCCCCGGCCCCGATCACCTAACCGAGAAAGTGACGACACATGACCAGTGCCCCCATCCGCGACCCACTCGCGGATCATCTCATCACCCCGCAGAACGCGGCACTGCTGCTGATCGACTATCAGCCGGCCCAGGTGGCCAGTATCCGCTCGATGGATCACGGCCTACTCGTCAAGAACGCCGTATCGACGGTCAGGACGATCAAGACCTTCGGGGTACCCGTGGTGCACTCCACGGTCAATGTCGCCTCCGGCCAGGGCCAGCCGACGATTCCCGAACTAGCGGGCCTGCTCGGGGAGGACAAACCACTCGACCGGACGACAGTGAACTCGTGGGAAGACACCGAGTTCGTGGAGGCCGTCCGCGCGACCGGCCGCAGGAAGCTGATCTTCTGCGCTCTGTGGACTGAGGTCTGCATGGCCTTCACTGCTCTGGACGCGCTGCGTGAGGGATATGACGCATACCCGGTCGTCGACGCGATCGGCGGAACCTCGGCCGAGGCCCACCGGGCCGGCCTTGAGCGCGTGATACAGGCGGGCGGTCAGCCGATCAGCTGGGTGTCGCTGGCTTGCGAGCTTCAGCGCGACTGGGGTCGTCAGGCTACCGTCGCTGACGTGGTGGGGATCGTCCTCACCGATCGCCTGCGGAAGGAGTAACCGCGAGGATGGTAACGCCGAGCGGGGGAGGCCAGGCAGGAACCGGCGGCGCCGGCTGGCTGGAGAAGGCGAGGGCCCGGCTGCGCAGAGCTGACCCGGTACTGGCCAGGGTCATAGCCGCCCGGCCGGATTTCGACCCGCGGCAGTGGATGACCGAGCTGCCGCCCATGGACCTGTTTGGTGCCCTGCTGTTCCAGATCGCCGGCCAGCAGCTGTCGGTCGCGGCGACCCGGCGGATTCTCGAGCGCATTGAGGCACGCTTCGGTGGCCGTCTCCCGTCGGCCTCCGACGTGCTGGGCACTGATCCGGCGACGCTGCGCGACGCAGGGCTGTCCTGGCGGAAGGTCAGCACACTCCACGATCTCGCCGGGCGCCTGTCGGACGGGCGCCTTGACCCGAAGGCGCTGGCGGCCATGCCAGACGATGAGCTCATCGCGGTGCTGACCGGCATCCCCGGGATAGGCCCGTGGACGGCGCAAGGCGCCCTCATCCTCGCGCTCGGCCGGGAGGACGTGGTCCTGCCAGGTGACCTGGCCCTTCGCAAGGCTGTCCGCGCTGCCTACCGCCTCGACCACCTGCCCGCGCAGGAAGAGGTTCTGGCGATCGCCGAGAACTGGCGGCCCTACCGCAGCCTGGCGACCGCGTACCTGTTCTCGGCCGTGTTCGAGGAAGCCCAGGTCCCCGGTCCCTGAGAGGCGAGGGTCCCGCGCCCGGCAGCCCGCGGGGAATCACCAGGATCCGGTGACGACTGCTCACCGGTGACGTGGCAACCCTGGGCACGTCGGCGAACTGCAGGCCGCCGAACTGCGCGGAATCCGTCGAGATCTCCGGAGGGGCAGCATGAGCCAGGCAACGGTAGCGGTCGTCGCCGGCGCGGGCGGCGCGCTCGGGCATGCGACCACCGCGGCCCTCGCGGCCAGCGGATTCACGGTGGTGGCGGTTGACCGCAGCGCGCACGCGATGAGCGATCTGCCCGGCGCCGTGCGCAAGGAAGCGGCCGATCCCGCCGACCCGGCCGCGGTCACGCAGTGCATCGACCGGATAGCAGCCGAGGCCGGGCCGCCCGGCGTGCTGGTGAACACGATCGGAACGTTCAGCCTGGGCGACGCGCTCAGTACGACTCCCGAGACGTTGCGGCTCATGCTCGACGTCAATCTGGGGCCCGCGTTGTGGCTGAGCCAGGCGGTGGCGCCGCATATGCGGCAGCAGGGCTCGGGGGCGATCGTCCATGTGACCGCGCGGCCGGGCCTGGAGCCTGCCGGCGGAATGGCGGCTTACAGCGTGAGCAAGGCGGCACTCGTGCACCTGACCCGCACCCTCGACCTCGAGCTGCGGCCTCACGGGATCCGGGTGAACGCGGTGGCCCCGCAGCTGCTCGACACCGTGTCCAACCGGGCCACGTTCCCAGCCGACCTGATAGCGCACGCGGTGGCGCCGGAGGCGATCGCCGCAGTGATCGCGTTCCTGGTCAGCGACGCCGCAGCGCCGGTCAGCGGCGCGATCCTGCCGGCCTACGGCGCCTAGCGCCGGCCAGGGCCGGCGCCCCCGAATCACCATGATCCGGCGATGACTGCTCACCCGGGGATTCGGGAGCCTGAGCAGGACGCGAAGCGCACGGCCGTCAGGGGACGTGCCCTAGCTGCGAGGAGATGCCGTGACAACATCAGCCGGCCCGGCCAGCGCCGATGAACTGCCCGACTACGCGCCCATACCGCGTTCGGCGCTCGGTCCGGCGCTGAACGAGCAGGGATACCACGTCGGGCGGGTTGAGCGGAACCTGTACTGGGTTACCGACGGGGTGTACAACTCAGCGTTCCTCGTCACCCGTGACGGCGTGGTGCTGTTCGACGCACCCCCCAGCATCGGCGGCAACCTGCGGCGGGCCGTCGACGAGATGGCCGCGGCGGAGGGCGTCAGCAACACCGTGACGCACCTGGTCTACTCTCACCACCACGCCGACCACGGCGCGGCCGCCTCGCTCTTCGCGGATGTCGTCCGGATCGGGCACGAGGAGACTCACCGGCTGCTGCAGCGCGATAACGACCCGGCCCGTCCGCTGCCTGACGTGACCTTCGCCGACACCTACATGCTCGAGGTCGGGGGAGAGCGCGTTGAGCTGGCCTGGCGCGGCTCCAACCACACGCCGGACAACATCTACATCCACTTCCCCGGCCACGACACGCTGATGTTCATCGACGTCGTCAACGCCGGCTGGGTGCCGATCTACAACACCAACCTCAGCGAGGACGTGCAGGGGTACATGGCGGCCCCGGACATCGCCCTGTCCTACCCGTGGTCGCACCTCATCAGCGGGCACCTCGGCCGGCTCGCCACCCGCGAGGACGTCACGCTGCACCAGCACTACATCGCGGACATCGAGGCCAGTTCGCGGGAGGCGCTGGCGGGCGTCAACCCGGTGCCCTATTACGTGCGGTACGGGGAGAATGTCTGGGCTGGCGTGAAGGGCCACCTCGATGCCGTCACCGAGCGGGCCGCTGCGCCGGTGATCGCGAAGTACACCGGCGTGCTGGCCGCGGCGGACATCGAAGCGTTCACGATGACGACGACGTTCGCCATCATGCAGTCGCTGCGCCTCGACAAGGGCCCGAGCGGTCCCGTCCATCCCTGAGAGCCTCGCCAGCCCGCCGCGGCCCGGCCGTGCTGCGGGCCGCGTCGCTGGCCCCGGCGACGTTCCCGTCCGGGGGACGATTACTGTCGGGTCTTGACGGAGTGAGCGAGCGACGATGGAGGTTGGGCATGGATGTCGGGATCGGCCTTCCGAACGCAGTTCCGGACACGGAAGGCAGGACCCTCGTCAACTGGGCCCGGCGGGCTGACGAGGCTGGGTTCAGCACTCTCGGCACGATCGGCCGGCTCGTGTACCCGAACTACGAGGAGCTGATCGCACTGGCCGCGGCAGCGGCGGTCACCAGCCGGATCCGGCTGACGACGTCGATCCTGCTGGCGCCGCTGCGCACGAACACGGCGCTGTTCGCCAAGCAGGCGGCCTCGCTCGACCGCATCTCCGGTGGCCGCCTGGTGCTGGGCCTGGGCATCGGCGGCCGGGAGGACGACTTCACCGCGAGCGGGCTGACCATGACCGGGCGGGGGCGGCGCTTCGACGAGCAGCTGGCCGAGATGCAGCGCATCTGGGCGGGTGAGGGGCGGGGCGCCGTCGGCCCGATCGGGCCGACGCCGCCCCGCCCGGGCGGCCCTGAGCTGATCCTGGGCGGCTCGACGGGGGCGAGCTTCCGCCGGGTGGCCCGGGTCGCTGACGGATGGATGATGGGCGGCGGCACCCCGGACATGTTCGCCCAGGCCGCGGCGGCCGTTGACCAGGCGTGGCAGGACGAGGGCCGGGCGGGCAAGCCGCGCAAGCTGTCGCTGGCCTACTTCGCGCTGGGCCCGGACGCCCGCTCGCTGGCCGACGGCTATCTCGGCCACTACTACGCATTCCTGGGTGACATCGCAGGCCAGATCGCGGCGAGCGCGGCGGTGAGCCCGGAGATGGTGAAGGGTTACGCTGCCGCGTTCGCGGAGGCCGGCTGCGACGAGCTCATCTTCGTGCCGACCTCGTCGGGCCTGGAGCAGGTCGGGCTGCTCGCTGGGGCACTGTCCTGAGGGGCCAGGTCAGCGATTCGAGCCGCTTAGTTCCACGTGTTGCCGCAGGTGCGACAGAGCCATCTTCCTGACCGCTGCCCGAGAGCGACTGCTCGCGGTCGAAAGCCTCGCACCGGTGCGGGGCTTTTCGTGCCGTACGCCGGGTTGGAGTTTAGAGGATTTACGTCGAGGAAAAACACCCCCGAGGCTGAGGCCGGGGAAGGGAGGAGGCGACATGCGGGACGACGGACGGCGGGCCCGCATCATGGCAGCGGTCACCGAGGACGACACCGCGGCCGGTGTGGGCGAGCTGGCCCAGCGGCTCTGCCGGCTGGCCATGGAGGAGATGGGACTGTCGGGGTGCGCCCTGGTGCTGATGTCGGGGGCGGAGTCGGCGAGCGTGCTGGCCAGTGCCGGGCGGCATGCCCGGACGGTCACCGGGCTGCAGATGGAGCTGGGTGAGGGCCCCTGTCGGCAGGCTCACGTCTCCGGGATTCCGGTGCTGCTGCCGGACCTGTCCGCGGAGGACGCGAACCGCTGGCCGGCTTTCGCGGCGGCGGCCCTGGCGGTCGGCGTGCACGCCCAGTTTTCCCTGCCGCTGACCGTGGGGCCAGGCGGCATCGGCACGTTTGTCCTGTGCCGTGACCGGCCGGGCATGCTCAGTGACGAGCAGCTGACCGATGCCCTGGTGGCGGCGGACATCGCCCGTGATGCCGTGCTGGGCCAGCAGTACGCGCCAGGGCTGCCGGAGCTGCTGGCGACGGCCGGCACGGACCGGATCGTGATCCATCAGGCGACCGGGATGATCGCCGCGCAACTGGATGACACCGTGGCCAACGCGCTGGCCCGGCTGCGTGCCGCGGCCTTCGCGGGCGGGTGCTCGATGTACGACGTTGCCCGGGACGTGGTTGAACGGCGGGTGCGGTTCAATGAGTGAGACCAGCGCCGGGCGCCCCGCCTGGCCGGGGGATCCCGGTCCGGGTGACCGGACGGCAGACGTGACCCGTGAAGCCGTGCTGGCCCGGGCCTTCGTGCGCCTGGCGGACACGCTGGCCAGCGATTTTGACATCGTCGATTTCCTGCACGGCCTGGCCGAGGACTCGGTCGAGATTCTCCGCGCTGCGGCAGCGGGGGTGATGCTGGTCGACGCCCGCGGCGGGCTGCGGCTGATCGCCTCGTCGGACGAGCGGATGCGGCTGCTCGAGCTCTTCGAGATCCAGGGCGCGCAGGGCCCGTGCCTGGACGCGTTCTCCTCGGGCCGGGCCGTGCAGGCCAGTGCCGCCGACGGCCGCCTCCGCTGGCCGGTCTTCGCGCCGCAAGCATCCGGCGCAGGCTTCCAGGTCATGTGCGCCGTCCCGCTGCGCGTGCGCACGGACGTGATCGGCGCCCTGAACCTTTTCCGCAGCAGCGACGAGCCGTTCACCGCCACCGAGATGGAGATAGCACAGGCCATGGCGGAGATGGCGGCGATCGGCTTGATCCAGGAACGGGCGCTGCGGGAACGCAACCTGCTGGCCGCGCAGCTCCAGGCGGCACTGAACAGCCGGGTGATCATCGAGCAGGCCAAGGGAATGACCGCCGAGTACCTGACCGTCACGGTTGACGACGCATTCAAGCTGCTGAGGAATTACGCGCACTACCACAACCGCAAGCTCTCCGAGGTCGCGAGCGACGTGGTTGAACGGAGGATCCCGAGCGCCGCACTGGGCCGGCCACACGGCCAGCACTAACGATTCCGGCGGTCCGGCCCGAGTGCAGTCTCAACGATCAGGTGGCCAGCAGCGTCCTGGCACGCTCGGCGAGTAATGGCATCAGCCGCTGCCGCCAGGTGTCGAGGCTGATCATCCCGCTGGACATGCCGCCATGCGCGTACCGCTCCAGGTACACCGACGACATGGTGTCGCTGACGAGGTCATGGCCCACCAGTTCGCGGAACGCTGCGTGCAGGAGGCTGGCCGCCTCGCCAGCCGATGCCGGGATGTCCGTGGCAGACAGGTGCTCGCGAAGGGCCCGCCATACATAGGGGTCACCACGCAGACCCCACGTTTCCGGTTCAGGGTCGAAAAGACCGGCCATCTTCGCGGCCGCGGCGCCATCACGCCACACCAGCTGCACTGCCTCCTCGCGGGCCGGCGCCGCCGCCAGCTGTACCTCGACCTCCGCCCGGGACCCAAACCGTTCGTCGTGCTCGGCGAAACCGGCGATGATCCGGTACCTGCGCCCGGGCCCGGCCGCCGCCACGGGACATGCCACATGACCACCCGGTGCGCTGCCGGTACTCCCCGGGTGTCTCGCGGCGGCTGACGATCACGTAATGCTCGTACTCATCGAGGGTCTCCACGCGGCTGTAGGCCAGCTGCCACGGCCCGGAGTCCGGGAGCTGGCGTGCGGTCCTGCTGACATAACCGGCGCTGTACCGCTGGTCAAGCGCTTCCGCCTGCTGCATGGTCTCGGCGACGGATGCGCGGATCTGCAGGCTGGCTGCCTGCACCAGCCTGACCGATTCGGACTCGCTCACCGCTAGCTCCCCCGGGCCGCCCGCTCTGGCCTGCCAGCCAAGGACGTTAGCAAGTTACCGCGCCAATCAGGCCGTGCTGGCGATAGGCGAGGCGCCGGGCCGGGCGGCCCCAGGCGGGCAGGTAAGCGCCATCTGTTTCTGCCGCGGCGCCGCTGCGGAAGCAGCGATCGCAGCAGTACGATTCGCCGGTGAGCGAGACCACCCGGGGCCAGACCCCGGATCAGGAAGCTACTGTCCTGGCCGAGAAGCGCTGGCAGACCAATATTGTTTTCGCTTTCATAGCCGTGGCTTTCGCCGTGGCATTGTTCAATGTCTTAAAGCACGCGCAGACCTCGAGCGGGCGGGTGGCCGGCGTGGTCGTGTTCGGTGCCGTCCTGGTGGTCTTGATCACCGGCTGGATCAGGATGAACCGGCGTCCCCGCCAGCGCCTGGAGATCACCAGGGACGCCATCAGGTACGTGAAGCCTGGCGGCGCCGGGTCTGCCTTGTCGCGCCAGTCGGGGGATGAGCTTGCCTTCTCCCTGCAGCACCGCGGGGCCATGAGCCGGGTCTGGGTACTTGAGCTGACCGTCAAAGGCACGGGTGACGTCATGGATGTGAGAGGTGAATTCCCCCGTGAAGAGGTGCGGCAGGCGTGCATAGCCCACGGCTGGCGCTTCGACAAGCAGCGCCGCAACTGGCGGGGCCAATACCGCAGCTAAAGGTGGTTCCCCGATGCCACGATCAGCCTTCCGTGGCCGCACCGTCAGGCGTTGCCTGCTCGCCGGTAAACCGGAATTCTGCCTGCCATGGACCGTCTGCGTGGACGACCTCCCAGTAGCGCTCCGCGATGCGGCCCGGGTCAAAGGGAGTCCCGGCAACGGGTGGTCGGCGAATCCGCCCCCGGTGACGAGGATGGTCCCGAAACCGGCGGCCCGCATGGCCGGGGCGGCCACCTGCTCGACGACGATGGCGCTGATGACATCGACTGGATACGCCGCCTGGAGGTGGGCGGCACTTGAGGTCAGCAGCCGGTCCGGGCTCCCATGACGGCGTTACAGACGATGACGCCCGGTGCGCCATCTCCGAGATAGACCTCTTGTAGCCGGGCGCCCAGGCCATCGGGATCGCCGGCATCGGCCGCGATGGTGCTGATCTCGGCACCGGTACCGGCCAGGGTGCCGGCGAGGTCGCGGAGGCCGGTCGTGCTGCGCGCCACCAGGGTTACCCGGTAGCCGCCCACGGCGAAGCGGCGTGCCACGCGATTCCGAGGCCAGGTCCCGCGCCGACCAGGAGCAGGTGGCGGCCATCGACTGAGCCGGGACCCGCAGCCCCGGCGGGGTCAGCGACCGTGCTTCCCCGGTCGCCGGGGCCGCCCGCCCGCTCGTCAGGCATGGTTACCACCCCTTCGCCTCGGCCAGCTCTTCCCGGCAGGGCACAGGCGTGATTTAGGCCACGGCCACGCCGGTCAGCTACCGGCTGCCGGCGGAACGGTTCCCCATCAGGCAGGCTCGATTTCGCTGGGTCGCCGGGTCTTGTCGAAGAATGAGGGGAGCGGGTTGTAGAACCGGATGACGGTGAACCAGCCTTTGCCCGGGATGGTCTGGAGCCAGTTGCTGGCCTTGCCGTCGGGTGGCGTGGGCCCGAAGTAGATCTCGGTTGAGCCGTCCGCGTTGGTTTTGACGGTGCCGGACTGGCTGCCCAGGTCTGGCCCGGCCTGGTCGGTCTGGAGCATGGAGCGGGTCTGGTTGTCATACAGCAGCACCGACCAGAAGCGGCTCTCGGGGATGCCGGGCGGGAGGGTGAGCCGGTAGCTGCGGGCGCCGTCGAGGTACTCGCCTTCGCTGTCGTGCATGGCGATGAGGTATTGCGAGCCGAGACCGGGCAGGCGCATGCACATGGCGCGGGTGATGCCGGTGTAGGGATAGAAGAACGCGGTGCGCGCGTTCAGCTTGCGCGCACCGTCGCCCGGGCCGGTGACGGCCCCGTCGGCGGTGAGCTGCGGAGGCGGGTCAAGGAACTCATAGCCGCCGACGAACAGCATGTTGAACCACGCCGAGCCGGGATAATAGGCGAAGCCTTCTTCGGGCCGCGGCGCGAATGAGACCGTGCGGGCGGTGGCGTTGCCGACGGTGACGGCGTCGTGGAGGATCCTGCGCATCCGCTCGTCGGGCTTGAAGGGCTTTCCGTGGACGATCCCCACGGACGCGAGCAGGCCGAGGGTTTCCGGGTCACCGGCTCCGGGTGGTTCCTGCTGAACCAGGGTGTTGATGGTCTCCCAGTAGGAGTAGTCGTTCGGCGGGATGGTGTTGAACGACGTCCCGGAGCCCTCGATGAAACGGGTCTCGGGGACCGGCTGCACCGGCGCGAGATGCGCTGCCCCGCCCGTGAGGTAGGTCGACACCGCCGTGCCCTGGGCTCCTGGCTGGTAGGGGGAGATGCGGAATCCGCTGCGGATCGCCTCCACCGCGGGCCGGGGATCGTTGTCGATCATGAATGCCGGCCCAGGCTTAAGAACCTGTTCTGATGGCGTTGCTGCCAGGCAAACATCACCTGGCAGCTGGCAACATCGCCCCGCACGGGTGAGGCCGGCAGTCGTGGCCCGGGCCGGCAACGGCGGCGACCACGCAGAGCCGTGCATCAGTTGCCCAGCGGCAGGCAGCCCCGGCCGGCCCCACGTCAGGGTGACCCTGCTTCCTGCCGGCCAGGAATGAACCCGTCACGAACGCGATGCGACTTGCCACCCTTCCATGCGCTAGCGGCGCGGCGGACTCTGGCTGGCTGAACCAGGCACAAGACGGCGGCCAGCAGCAGCGCCGCCAGGCGAGCCAGCGGGATAGCCAGGCACACGCCGCACGCGAGCAGGAGCCATCCGGGCATGACGGCCGTGAGACTTCGCGTGATCTTCCGGGCAGTAATCACGGAGTCACGACCCCCTTGACCTTGCACGACAGCATCCCCGTAGCCACGCGGCCCCACCGGTAGGGCTGACCGGTCAGTCAATCCTAGTGAACCAGTCGGGTGACCCGCCTGCCAGGGGATCAAGGTCGCCAGGACACCGATGCCCGCCTCGGTCCTGCGCAGGACCGAGGCGGCGGCGGCGCTAGAGGCGTGTCGTGTCCGGGGCCCGGAGTGCGCGGACAGAAGCCTCGAAGGCCAGCAGGCGGCTGCGCACGAGCTGTGCGCTCCGTCCGTCACCCCCGCCGGGACCGCGCTCGGCGTCCATGGCCGCGCGGGTACCCTGCACCGCCACGAGTACATCCGAGACCTTAGCGCGCTCGTCTTCATCTGGGGCTGCCTCGCGGAGCGCGTACAGGGTCCGCGTCAGGTCATCAGCCCGGCGCTGGATGTCGGACCACCGGGCGTCTGCATCCCAGGCCGCCAGCGCGCCTGGTGTCTCCGAGGCTCGCATCGACTCGCAGAGTGCCGCGCTTTCCGCGTACGCCTCGACGACCCTGTCCCGCCATCTCGCCGCAGCCGCGGAGCGGCGGCCCGAGACACGGGCGATCCCCACTATCAAGCCGATGAGGAGGAGTATTCCGATAACGATCCATAGCCAGATAAGGGAGGAGCCGGATGCGCTACTCGCCGCAGAGGCTGAACTGCCCGACGGCGCGATCGCGGCGGGTGTGATAGCGCTCTGAGTTGCCGATGGCTGGACGCTGGCCGGTGCGCTCGGGCTGGGCACTGAGATACTGGCGCTCCGGGTGGGCACTGAGATGGTGGCGCTCCGGCTGGGGGAGAAGCTGGCAATGGCGCCGCCGCCGCTATGCCCGCAACCTGCCACCAGGAATCCGGCGAGAAGGACCGCTGCCGCGAGCAGGAGACTCTCAATGGAGCGCCGCATCTGGGTTCCTCCGCGCATTGTTCCGCGAGCCAGGACATTGCGTGCAGTTTGCAGGCGACCGGCTTGCGGGGCTTCACCCGTCATGGGTGGAAACGCAGGCCGGAGACGGGAGGAGTGACACAGCTAAAAGGCCCGGGTACTCACTATGAGCCGGGTGACCGCGCCGAGGGCGGCGCCGGCGCTCTCCGCCGGTGATGCCCTGTCCGCCCATACGACGGGAAGGTTGCGGGCCAGCGTGTCCTCGACCCACTGGAGCCGGCTGGCCAGGACCATCTGGCCTGAGGCCGGAGCTTTCCCGCCGAGCCGCGTGAGCATGTCCCGCGTTCTGGTGAGCACCATCGGTGAACCGGCTGAGGCGGCGATGATGTCGTCCAGGCAGCTGCGGGCGAAGTCATCCCAGTGCGGCAGGTTCAGCATGACCCGGATGACGCCGTCGGCGTCGGCCACCTGGCCGGCGAGGGCGTTCCTGGCGGCCAGCGGGCCCAGCAAGCCTTCCAGGCAGTCCAGCACCTGCACGGCGGTGGCCGGATCGTTGATCGCGGGGGACAGCGCCCGCAGCGCGATGTCGGCAAGCAGCCGGAACGCGAGCAGCGGATCCTGGTCGAAGGTGCGTTCCCGTCCGGGCACGATCGCGCGCAGGACAGCCTGCGGGCTGAGGTCGCCGCCGTGCACGTCAGCGATGGGCATCCCGCTGAGCAGGGTGACCCCCACGGCCTGGCGGAGCACGACAACCGAGCCCGCGGCGCGGGCGGCGCTCACCAGCGGGCCCAGGTGCAGTTGCTGCAGCACCGCCGGCCGCCCGGGCCACTCCAGCGTGCTGCGCAGCGGCGGCAGGGGTGCGCCCCCCGCTGGATTCCCGGCAGCAGGCTGCAGGTACAGCCCGTCCAGGATCTCGCGGCCGCGCCCAGTGATCGCGTCCAGGTTCGGCGCGAGCTGCATCGAGACGAATGCTCTCGTCTGCAGAGCGCGCATGAACGCGAGGGCCGCGAGCACCAGCGCCAGCGCCAGCACCGGCACCACGACCGAGACCGTCTTGCGGTTGCCGATGGCGAAAGCAGCGGTGAAGCAGAAGACGAAAACACCGATCGAGTACGCGAACGCGCGCCAGACAATCGGATCGTCACGGAACAGGGACAGCCGCGGGCTGAAGGCGCTCGACACCCACTGCACCACGACGAACAGCAGCGAGTAGATAACGGTGATCAGGCTGATCACCGTCACGCCTGCGGTGAAGAGCAGGTTGACAATGCGGCCACTGGACACGGTGGGAGGCACGGAGATCTTGGGCACGAAAATGCCGAGTCCCAGCCCGGCTATCACGAACAGCAACTGGCTCAGGCCGGCGCGCAGCCGCCGGTGGCGCCTGGTGAACCGCCGGCCAGGACGCCCGGTCGCAGGCCGGGAACCTGATGGGCTCGCTGGAACCACGCTGCCACCTCGGCGAGCTGACTGTGCTGCTGTCCGATGATCTTAGCCGCCCCGTCATCACCCGCCGAGGGGGCGCCCGGCCGGCTACGGCCGCTTCCGTGCGGTCAGATCAGGCCCAGGTTCTTGGCGCGGCGTACCGCTTCACCCCGCCGGGTCGCTCCCAGCTTCCGGAAGATGCTCTTCAGGTGGCTCTTGACGGTGTTGACGGACAGGTACATCGAGGCGGCGATTTCCTCGGTGCTGAGCATGGATGACGCGAAACGCAGGACCTCGCGCTCGCGGTCGCTGAGCTGCTCAACGATGACCGGGTCCAGGCGGCTGCCGTTAGCCGGGCGGACGGGGATTTCCCGGCGCCCTGCTCGGGGCTGAAGCAGTCCGCGGTAGGCCCGGGCCAGGTCAGGCCAGTAGTGAAGCGCAGGCTGGATCCAGGTCTGATTCACGGCGAGAGGGAGGCGGCGGTGTTCTGGCTCGGCCAGGCGCAGGGCGCGGTCGAGCGATCGGCGGCCCGCGGCGGGGTCGTGACTGCGGTAGCTGATGAGGGCGTCGGTGAGGTATGCCTCGAGCCGGTCGCCGGGCCCGCCGGCGGGGGCGTAGACACCGGCGGGGAGAGCGTGCCGCGCCGCGTGGAGATCTCCCGCGGCCAGGAACGCCCGGGCTCGTGCGACGGCCGCGTCGAGGCTGGATCCGGTTTCGGCGCGGTCTGCCGCGTCGAGGGCAGCGCGGATATCCCCGGTTGCCGTGCTGGCCTGCGCTTCGGCGATAGTGAGCAGGTGGTCGAGCCAGGGCGGAGGTGCCCAGCTATCCCGGCCACGCTGAATCAGGTCGGCGGCGGCTGGCCCGCTGGCCCGGGCCAGGACGCCGCGCGCGGCCACCAGGCAGGCGATCGCGCCGGTCAGCCGGTCAGGATGAGTTCGCAGGGCGGCGTCGGCCTGCTTCAGCTGGTCGCGGGAGGCGTCCAGCTCGTTGCGCTCCAGGTGCACCAGTGCGAGGGCTACCGCTGCAGCGGGAGCTGGCCGGCGGCCCTGGGATTCCCCAGCCGGACTGACCGCGGCTGCGGCCAGGTCGCCAGCGCGGCCCAGCCGGCCGCTCAGTGCCTCGATCAGGGCGAGCTGCCCCTCACAGGCAGCCCGCTCGCCGCTGTTTTCCGGGAAGGCAGCTGCCGCACCGGCGAAGGCCACGGCCGCCGGGCCCAGATCGCCGGACCAGAACTCGACGGCTCCGCGGCCAGCCAGCACATGCCCCTGAGCCTCCGGGTGGCGGTTGCGCAGGCTGGGCGGAAGCTGATCGAACAGGGTCTCCGCCCGGGCAGCACCTGCCCTGGCTGCGTCAAGATCCCCGCACCGGCGGGCCGCAGCGAGCCGGAGCATCGCGGCGGCCAGCCGGGAGGGGATTTCGTGGCCAGCGGGGAGCCCGTCGAGGCATTCCCCCGCCGCCGCGAGCAAGCGGCCGGCTTCCTTCTCCCGGCCGTCACCGTGCTCCAGGGCCGCGGCCGCCAGCAGGCAGGGCGGTTGTGCCGAGCCGTCTGCAAGCCCGCCGGGGACGGGTATCCGCCGCAGGGCGTCGGCCAGCGCAGAGCTGCCGCGCGGCTTGAGGAGTTCGCCGATGGCCAGCTCATCCACCGCGATCCGGGCGGCCAGCTGCCAGTCGCCGGCCGCTGCCGCGTGTGCGACAGCCTTCCCCAGCGGCCCGTTCCGCCGGTACCAGCTGGCTGCCTGCCGGTGCAGGCCGGGCGTCCGGTCCGGGGATTCCAGCCGCAGCTTCAGGCGCAGCACCTCGGCGAGCAAGGGATGGTAGCGGTACCAGCCGTGGCCGAGCGGCTGGATGAACGCGCCGGACCGGGCCAGGGCGCCCAGGGTGCTGCCGGCCTGCTCATCACCAGTCAGCTCCCAGGCCAGGTCTGCGCTGACCCGGTCCAGGATGCTGGTCCGCAGCATGAGCTCCCGCTGGGCGGGGGGCTGCGTGTCGAGCACCTCGTCCACCAGGTAGCTGGTGAGAGCGTTGTCGCCGGCGGCCAGGTTCTTGATGAAGAGCCCGGGATCGGGATGGCCATCGAGCGACAGCGCGGACAGCCGCAGGCCTGCAGCCCAGCCGCCGACCCGCTCGGTGATGAGATTCACCGCCCCGGCAGAGAGCGTTATGCCGTGCTGGGCCATCAGCAGGCCTGCTTCTGCGGCCGTGAAGGCCAGGTCGGCGGCGCGGATCTCGGTCAGCTCCCCGGCCAGCCGGTGCCGGTGCAGCGGCAGGTACGGGTCGATCCGGGCCGCCGCCACCAGGCGCAGGCCTGGCCGCGCATATCTCAGCACATAGGCCAGCTCGGCCAGCGGTTCGGGCGCGGTCAGGAGATGGAGATCATCAAGGACCAGGACCACGGGCGGGTCCAGGGTGGCCAGGGCGGAGGCCAGCCGGGGCGGGAAGGCGCGGCCACCCGCGCCGGCGTGCGGGAGGGCCGGCGCCGTCTCCTCAGGGGGGACGCCCGCCTGCCGCAGCGCCTTCACGACGCAAGACCAGAAGGTGCCCGGCTGGTTGTCGTAGTCGTCCAGAGTCACCCAGGCGACGCGCGCGGGCCCCGTGCTCGCGGCGGCCCATGATGCCAGGGCCGTCGTCTTGCCCGCCCCGGGCGGCCCGGTGACCATGGTCAATGGCCCGCAGGCGCCGCCGGCGATGCGCTGGTCCAGGCGGGGCCGGGCGACCATCCATCCCGGCAGGCGGGGGGCGGTGAGCTTGGATGCCAGGACAAGATCATCGGCCGGCCGCGTTCCCGGACGCGTCGTCGTGCGTGCCGTCATCTGCCTCTGCTCCCAGTACGCCACCGGAGTCGTCCTCATCTCAGGGCGCCGACCTGCTAGGCGGCGAGGTTCTGGCGGCTGCCGTAAGCGCACAGTCCCCACAGCGCGACGATGTCCACCGCGATGATGGTCAGTGACCAGAACGGGTAGGCGGGGATGAAGAACATCTGGTCGATGGCACTGAGCCCCACCACCGCGACCGCGAACCAGCGGGCCAGCTGATTGCCGGCCAGCACCCCGCCCGCTGCGAGCAGCTGCAAGGCACCGATGATGAGAGTGATCCAGCCCCATGCGCGCAAGTTGGCGAACACGTAGTGCGCGTTGGCGACGAAGACATGGGAGTTGGCGATGGCGGCGATGCCGTCTATCAGGTTGAAGCAGCTGATCACGAACAGCAGGATGGCCGCGAACAGGACCAGGCCGTAGCCCTGGCCTGCTGCGCGGTGCCCGCCCGCGCCTTGCGCTGGAGTGGTCGTGGCCGACGTCATCTGGACCTCCGGGGTCAGAATCGCGAACTCGTGACCCCCTCACCCTGTTCGAGCCGGCGGGGGGAGTCCCCACCCTGCTCAGGGTGATTCCCGGCCTCAGGAGGCCGCGGTCATGGCCGCGCCGCCGCGGGGCCGCGGCGGTCCGCGCCGCAGGCGGGATCGGCTTACAGCAGGCGCAGGTCGACTGCCCGCGCGATGGCCTCCGAGCGTGATGCCACGCCGAGCTTCTGGTAGACGGACCGCAGATGAGTCTTGACCGTGTTCCGCGAGATGTAGAGCGTGGCCGCCATCTGCGGGTACGTGCTGGTGGGCAGGAGCTTCAGGACGCGCAGCTCGGCGGCGGTCAGCGGCTCGGGGAGCCCGCTGCCAGGCCGGGACGCTTCGGGCCGGGCCGCGCGTACCTCGAGAGCCGCGCCGATGAGCTGCTGGGTGAACCCATCCTGCCGCAGCTGGTCCGGATGCCCGGCCAGGTAGTTCGTCACCTGGGGGGCGGTCGTGACCACGGTGGCGAGGAAGCCGCCACGGCGCGCGGTGTCCACGGCATCAGCCAGGATGCTGGGCGTCACCGGATCGCCGCGCTCGACCGCGGTGGCGGCCAGGAGTACCTGCCGCACCAGGGCCCGCCGTGGCGTCAGGTCAGCCCGCGGCAGTGCCTGCAGATGTTCCTGGGCGTGCTGGTGGTCGCCGGAGGCCAGCGCGATCCTGGCCAGCAGCAGGCCACGGCGGGTGGCGGGCAGCCTGCCGGCCAGCTCGGCGGGCGTTCGCGGGTCGCCCAGCGACAGGCGGAGCAGCGCCTCCAGTTCATCGGCCCGCCCCAGCAGCACCGACCCGCCCTCGGGCAGGATCAGCCGGGCCGACTCGACAGTGGCCAGCGCGTCACGGACCTGACCGCGGTCGGCCCAGATCGCGGCCCGGTCGAGCAGCGCGAGAAACTCAAACGGGGGCCGCCCATGCTCCGAAACCGAGAGCGCCTGCTCGGTGAGCTGCTCGGCGGTGTCCAGGTCCCGCTGCTCCAGCGCCAGCCCGGCCAGGGCACGCAGGTGGTCCACGGCGAAGAAATGCTGCTCGAACCCGAGCCGCCGGGCCTGCTGCGCGGCCATCCGGGCGGCATCCGCGGCCTGGGCCAGACGACCGGACTCGAGCCAGGCCAGCGCCTGCGCGCCGGGCACCTGCACCTGCTTGACCGGTTCGGAAAGCGCCGGGCTCGCGAGGGCTGCGGCAGCCTCGCGGTCCACGCCCGCCAGGTCTTCCTGCCAGGTGTAGGCGCGCAGCAGGATGATGGGCAGGCTGGCGATCCAGTCGTCGCTCAGCTGCGTTTGCTCCTGGATGGCCCGTGCGGCGAGGGCTTCCGCCACCGCCTGGTCTGCCTGGCCGGTCATCATCTGGCGCACAGACCGCGCCGCCGCGAACCGGGCCGGGAATCGCGATTCGGGCTGGGCCGGGGGCTGGGCCTGCTCGAGCAGATCCAGGTACTCGCCGGCCCGGGCGGTATCTCCTGACAGGAGCAGGTCGGTGGCCAGGCCCAGCAGCCGGTCCGGGGCAGCGGCCAGCAGCGAAGCAGACACGGTGCTCAGGTCGAGGGGCGGCGGGAGCGCGGGGTCGCGCAGGAAATCAGCCACGACGCGGTCCTGCAGGAGAGCCAGGGCGCGGTCGGCCTGCCGGGCAGCGAGGAAATGGCGGGCGGCATGCCGGGTGTCCCTCATCGACTCGAACCACTCGGCGGCGCGCAGCTGGAGTGCCTGCTCGCGGGTCCGGTCCCTGGCCCGCAGTTCGGCGTGCAGCAGCTGGCGGACCAGATGGTGGTAGCGGAAGATCGTCCGGTTCGCATCGAGAGGCACCAGGAACAGGCTGGCCCTGTCGATGCTGCGCAGCAGCGCGGCCGCATCCTGGCGCCCGGTCACCGCCGCGCACGCGTCCGCGGTCAGCTCGCCCAGGACGGACGTGTCAAGCATGAACCGGGCCACCTCGGGGGGCTGCTGATCGAGGACCTCGGCGGTGAAGTACTCGGCGATCTCGTGGCTGCGGACCTCCAGCGCCCGCCCGGCCCGCGCCGGATCCGTGACGCCGCGCAGCGACAGCGCCGCCATCTGCAGCGCCGCGGCCCAGCCCTCGCTCCGCTGGTGCAGCAGCGCCGCATCATCGGCAGCGACCTCGACCCCGAAGTTGGCCAGGAAATCGCGGCTTTCCGCGAGCGAGAAATGCAGGTCACGGTCGCGGAGTTCGCACAGTTCCCCGGCCATCCGCAGCCGGTGCAGCCGCAGCGCCGGATCAATGCGGCTGGCCAGCACGAGCTGGGCGGCGTCGGCTGGCCAGCGTTCCACCAGGTCTGTCATGGTCCCCGAGACCGCAGGGGCTGCATAGTGGAAGTCATCGACCACGATCGCCGTCCCGGCCGGCAGCTTGGCCGCATCGTTGGCGATCGACGCGGTGACATCAGGTGACACGGCTCCGTCCATCGCGAGCAGGTCAGCCGCGTCGGCCCCGAATCCCGGCTCCGCCCCCTGCGGGGCCTCGATGAACCCGGTCCAGAACCGGACCGGATTGGCGTCCGCCTCATCGCACGACAGCCAGGAAGTCACGTGCGGGGCCCGCGTCGCGGCCCAGCTGGAGAGCAGCACGCTCTTGCCCGCCCCCGCCGACCCCACGACCACGGTCAGCCGCTGGCCCGCCCCGGCCATCAGCCGGTCATGCAGCACCGGCCTTTCGACCAGCGTTGCGGGCAGCGGCGGCAGGCGGAACTTGCCCAGCGCGAACCGGGCGCCGCGCCCGGCTGTCAGGTCCTGTGCTACCACGTGCCCCCCGGCGGTCCCGCCTACAGCGATGCTCGCAGCCTGCTGCATGTAGCGTGCACGCTCCCCGGCCATCGATTCAAGTCGGAATCACCCTATACAGGGTGAGGACGCGGCCCCAGCCGCCGGGCACGCTGACTGGATACCTGAACCGGCACGCTGAAGGGGGATAGTCCTGGTGCGGATGTACGAGATCACCTTCACGGGCCAGGCGGGCCCTGCGGTGGGCGCAGAGTTCGATGACTGCGAAGTCATCCTGGGAGCGGGCACGACGACCCTTCGCGCCGATCTGCCGGATCAGTGCGCGCTGTCCGGGCTCATCCAGCGGATCGTCGGCCTCCACCTCGAAATTACCCAGGTACATCTCGTCGCACCGCCTCTGGCGTAGCGCCGCGTTGAGTGCCAGCGCCCGGGCCAGGGCAGCTCGCTCTGGCCCGGGCGACGGCAGCTCGCTCCGGCCTGGTTACTGCCGGGCCATGGCCACCCGCATTTCGCTTTCGGTGTCGGTGATCAGGTCGCCGGACAGGTCCACCGTGACGGAATGCAGGGTGCCGGTGAACCGGAACGGGGCCTGGTACTCGGGGGTGACCGGGGAGCCAGGATTAGCGCCGCAGGTCAGCCCGCCCGGGTTGAAGATGATGGGTGTGGTGACCGGGAACTCGGCCTGCCCGACGAGCTGGCCGTCCACGTAGAGCTGCGCCCGGCCGGGTGCGCCCTTGCCCTGGGGGATGTCGGGTTTCCCGGTCGGCTCGAACTCGAAGCGCAGCTGATGGCGGCCCGGGGGCACGGCGTCGGGCGATGAAACCTGGTACAGGGCACGGCGGACGTAGTTGTGGGCGTAGTGCAGCTTGCCGTCCTGGAGGTAGAGAGACCAGCCGCCGACGCCGGAGCCCTGGCAGAGCAGGACGCCTTCCGCGCCGCCGGGCGGGATGTCCGCGTCCGCGGTGATGGCATGCGGGCGGTTCAGGACCCGCGGCCCGGCGAAGAACGGCACGGTCTGCGTACCGGGCCAGTAGGTGAAGCTGTCCCGTGCCTCCGCGATCTGCGGCCGCTCGGTCATCAGCCGCTCCACCGCGCTGCCGTCGATAGGCAGCACGTCGTACTTACCCGCCTCGACGTACCACTGGGCGATCATCTCGATCAGCTTGTCCCGGTGCTCCCCGGCGAGGTCGTGGTTTTCCGCCGGGTCCTCGGCGACGTGGTACAGCTCCCAGTGATGGGCGTCGAGGTCGGTCAGCGTCTCGGCCGTGATCGGCGCGCCGAACGGCTTGCCCGCCTCGGCGAACGACGGGCCCGGCCACGGGCACACGGCCCGCCACCCGTCGTGGTCGATCGAACGGTGGCCGAACATCTCGAAGTACTGGGTCCGGTGCCGGGTCGGGGCGGATGGGTCGTCGAAGGTGTGGGCGAAACTGACGCCGTGGATCGGTGACTGGGTCACTCCGCGGATCGTCGCGGGCGGCTCGACACCGAGCGCGTCCAGGACGGTCGGGACCATGTCGATGATGTGCGCGTACTGGTCCCGGATCTCACCCCGGGCCTGGATGCCCTGTGGCCAGTGCACCACGAACGGGTCGCAGGCGCCGCCCCGGTAGGTCTCCCGCTTCCACCGGCGGAACGGCGTGTTCCCCGCCCAGGTCCAGCCCCACGGGTAATGGTTGAAGGTCGTCGGCCCGCCGAGTTCGTCGATCGCGCGCAGGCCCTCCTCCAGGGTCTCCGGGGCGTTGTTGAAGAACTGCAGCTCGTTGGTGGTCCCGGTGGGGCCGCCCTCGGCGCTGGCCCCGTTGTCGGACACCACCATGACCAGGGTGTTGTCGAGCTGGCCGGTCTCCTCCAGGAAATCGAGGATCCGGCCGAGCTGCTGGTCGGTGTGCGACAGGAACCCGGCGTACACCTCCATCATGCGGGCGGCCAGGCGGCGGGCCTCCGGTGGGAGGGACTCCCACTCCGGCACGTCCGGGTCGTGGCGGGACAGCTCGGCGTCGGCCGGCATGACGCCGAGTTCCTTCTGCCGGGCGAACACCCGCTCCCGGTAGGCGTCCCAGCCGTCATCGAACTGGCCGGCGTAGCGGTCCGCCCACTCCTTGGCCACGTGGTGCGGCGCGTGCATGGCGCCGGTGCAGAAATGCAGGTAGAAGGGCTTGTTCGGGGCGATCTGCTTGGCGTCGGCGATGAACTCGATCGCCTTGTCCGCCAGGTCCTCGGTCAGGTGATAGCCCTGCTCCGGGGTGCGCGGCGGTTCAACCTGGTGATTGTCGTAGACCAGGTCCGGATACCACTGGCTGGTGTCACCACCCAGGAACCCGTAGAACCGCTCGAACCCGCGCCCCAGCGGCCAGCGGTCGAACGGGCCCGCCGGGGACTCGAACTCCGACGGCAGCAGGTGATACTTGCCGACCAGGTAGGTGCTGTAACCGTGCTGCTGCAGCATCTCCGACAAGAATCCGTTTTCAAACGGCATGCTGCCGTTGTAGCCCGGATACCCGGTCGCCAGCTCGTTGATCGCCGCCGTCGCGTTGGCGTGGTGGTTGCGGCCGGTGATGATGCATGACCGTGACGGTGAGCACAGCGCCGTCGTGTGCATGTTGGTGTAGAGCAGCCCACCAGCGGCCAGGCGGTCAAAGTTGGGTGTGCTGATCGGGCTGCCATAGCAGCCCAGCTGCCCGAACCCCGTGTCATCCAGCACGACGAACAGGACGTTCGGCGCTCCGGCGGCCGCCCGCAGCGGCCGCGGCCACGCCGGGCTCGACTCCTCGGTGGTCCGCCCGATCTCGCCCGGGAACGCTGTACCTGGTTCGTACTCCGTCAGCGCCATCCGTTCACCCTCCGTCGAGCTGGCCGGCGGCCCGGCCGGCCAGACTTCGAGTCAACCTACAGCGGGAACCTGCGTGCTCACCCGCCGGGGGTGCAGGTGAGCGCCTCCTAGAACGGTGCCGGGATGTAGTGCAGGGGCAGGTCCGGCTGGGTGTAGCCGTGGGCCGGCTGGCGTTTAGGCAGGCTGACGTCCGGGAGGGGGAGCGGTGTGTAGGGGACCTGGCTGAGCAGGTGGCTGATGATGTTGAGGCGGCCGCGCCTCTTGTCGTCGGTGCGGGCGAGGTACCAGGGCGCCCACGCGGTGTCGGTCGCGGCGAACATCGCGTCGCGGGCCCGGGAGTAGTCATACCAGCGGCGGTAAGACTTCAGGTCCATGTCCGACAGCTTCCAGATCTTCCGCGGATCGTTCATGCGGCTTTCCAGCCGCCGGGTCTGCTCACCGGGGCTGACCTCCAGCCAGTACTTCAGCAGCACGATCCCGTCATCGGCCATGGCCTTCTCGACCCCGGGCACCAGCTGGAGGAACCGCCCGGTGTCCTGCGGCGTGCAAAAGCCCATCACCGGCTCGACGCCGGCCCGGTTGTACCAGCTGCGGTCGAAGATCACGACCTCCCCGGCGGCCGGGAAGTGCGGGAGGTAACGCTGGATGTACATCTGCGACTTCTCCCGCGCGGTCGGGGCGGGCAGCGCCACGACCCGGAACACCCGCGGGCTGACCCGCTCGGTGATCCGCTTGATCGTGCCTCCCTTCCCGGCGGTGTCCCGGCCCTCGAACACGATGCAGATCTTCGCCCCGGTCGCCTTGACCCACTCCTGCATGGCCACCAGCTCACCATGCAGCAGCCGCATCTGCCGCTCATACTCCTTGCGCCTCATCTTCGGCGCCGGGCCAGCCCCGGCCTCCCGCGCGCTGCACGCGGCGGCGCCTGATCGTCGCGGGCACGCGCCTTGTGCTTGCTCTTCTTCTTGGCCATGATGCTTTCTCCGGCTGGTCAGGCCGGCGGGCTGGCGGCCGGTCCTGGGCGGGGAGTCATTCCGCTACCATCACCTGCTTCCGCGCCCGGGCCGTCACCCGGCGGGGGTGATGCCGGATTTGTTCAGACAGAGCGAAATTGCCGTTACGGCGTATGGCCAGAGCCTGGGGGTGTCGGTGTTCCGCTGGGTGCCCGGGCTCCAGGTGATCTCGTCGTATCGCCGGCAGTGGCTGGCCAGGGACGTCATTGCCGGGGTGGTGCTGACCACGTTGCTGGTGCCGCAGGGCATGGCGTATGCGGAACTGGCGGGCCTGCCGCCGATCACCGGCCTGTACACATCCATCTTGTGCCTGCTCGGCTATGCGGCGTTCGGGCCGTCGCGGATCCTGGTGCTGGGCCCGGATTCCTCGCTGGGGCCGATGATCGCCGCGACGATCCTGCCGCTGATGGCCGCCGGGGGCGACCCGGAACGCGCGGTCGCGCTCGCGTCGCTCCTCGCGATCATGGTCGCGGCGATCATGATCCTGGCGGCGGTGGCGAAGCTGGGCTTCATCGCCGACCTGATCTCCAAGCCGACGATGATCGGCTACATGAACGGCCTGGCGCTGACCATCCTGGTCGGGCAGCTGCCGAAGCTCCTCGGGTTCAAGGTTGAGGCCGACGGCCTGATCGGTGAGATCACCGGGTTCGCCAGGGGCCTGGCGAACGGCGACGCGGTGGCCGCCGCGGCCGCGGTCGGGGTGGCGGCGGTCGCGGTGATCCTGGTGCTGCAGCGCTGGCTGCCGAAGGTCCCGGCCGTGCTGATCGCCGTCGTGGCGGCCATCGCCGCGACATCGGTGTTTCACCTGGCCGATCACGGCGTCAGCCTGGTCGGGGTGCTGCCTGAGGGTTTCCCGCCGCTGACCATCCCGCACGTCCGGCTGTCTGACCTCGGCCCCTTGTTCGCCGGGGCGCTGGGGATCGCCCTGGTCTCGCTGGCCGACACGATCTCGACCGCGTCGGCGTTCGCGGCCCGCACCGGGCAGGAGGTCCGCGGTAACGGCGAGATGATCGGCATCGGCGCGGCGAACCTGGCCGCCGGGCTGTTCCAGGGGTTCCCGGTCAGCACCAGCGGGTCGCGGACCGCCGTGGCCGAACGATCAGGGGCGAAGACGCAGCTGACCGGGGTGACCGGCGCCGCCCTGATCATCTTGATGATCGTGCTGGTCCCGGGCCTGTTCCGCAACCTGCCCCAGCCTGCCCTGGCCGCGGTCGTGATCACCGCATCACTGTCGCTGGCTGATATTCCCGCCACGATGCGGCTGTGGCGCCAGCGCAAGGCCGAGTTCCTGCTGTCGATCGCCGCGTTCGGTGGCGTCGCCCTGCTCGGCGTGCTGCCCGGCATCGCGATCGCGGTCGCGCTGTCCATCCTGAACGTCTTCCGGCGGGCCTGGTGGCCCTACACCACGGTGCTCGGACGCGTCGAGGGAGTGGAGGGATACCACGACACCCGCAGCTATCCGGGTGCCGGGCACCTGCCCGGCCTGGTGATCTACCGGTTCGACGGCCCGCTGTTCTTCGCCAACGCCACCACGTTCCGCGACGAGATCCGCCGGCTGGCCAGGGCCGGGCCGAAGCCGTCCTGGATCCTGATCGCGGCGGAGCCCGTGACCGATGTGGACACCACCGCCTCCGACATGCTGACCGACCTGGACGAGGCGCTGAACGCCCAGGGCATCAGCCTGGTGTTCGCCGAGCTCAAGGACCCGGTACGGGCCAAGATCGAACGCTACGGGCTTACCCGCACCATCGACCCGCGCCACTTCTACCCGACCATCACCGCCGCCGTCGCCGCCTACCGCGAGCAAACCGGCGCCCAGTGGACCGCACCCGACCCATCCCCCGGCGGCCAGCCCGATGGCGGCCAGCCCGCCGATAGCCAGCCGCCCGACACTCCCGCAGTGCCACCCCTCAGCTAGGCCGGGGCAGGACTCGATGAGCGCTTCGGATGTGGCGATCGTGGCCGCGGTCATCTTCCTGTGGGGGGCGCTGTCCGCGCGGCTGGAACGCTACGACGTCACCGCGCCGATCATTTTCGTGCTCGCCGGCCTGCTGCTGACCCACGGCCCGCTCGCCCCCCTGGGGTTCGCGCCTTCCCATGAGCTGGTGAAGGCCCTCGCGGAGATCACGCTGGTGCTGGTCCTGTTTTCCGATGCGTCCCGGGTCAGGCTGCGGGACCTCCGCGCGGAGACTGGCCTGTGCCTCCGGCTGCTGGGGATCGGTCTTCCCTTGACGATCGCCCTGGGCACCCTGCTGGCGTTTGCGCTCTTTAGTGGCATGGGCATCTGGCTCGCCCTGCTGGTGGGCGCGGCCCTCGCACCGACGGACGCTGCGCTGGGCGCGGGGGTGATGGTGAACCCGGCGGTCCCGGCGCGGATCCGGCGGCTGCTCAATATCGAGAGCGGACTCAACGACGGGATCGCCACGCCGGTCGTCCTGGTCGCCGTAGCCGGAGCCGCCACGGCCGAGCATGAGGCCAGCGTCGGCCCGGGTGCGGCGGTGGCGGAACTGGCGCTGGGCGTGCTCGTCGGCGTGCTCGTCGGCGGCGCGGGCGGCTTCGTGGTGAATGTGGCGCGCCGCCGCGGCTGGGCCGAGGGCGGTTTCGCCGGCTCCGCAGTGCTGGCCCTGGCGGTCTGCGCGTATGCCTGTTCCCTGGCCGTGCACGGGAATGGCTTCATCGCCGCGTTCGTGGGCGGCCTTGGCTACGGTGCCACCAGCGGGAAACGTGGCGAGCGGCTGGTGCCCTACGTTGAGGAGACCGGTGCCCTGGTATCCCTGCTGGTCTGGCTGGCGTTCGGCGCCGTCGCCGTCGTGCCAGCGTTCGAGGGCCTGACCTGGCAGACGGTGCTGTACGCCCTGCTCAGCCTGACCGTGATCCGGATGGCGCCGGTGGCGCTGGCTCTGGCCGGCCGGAAGCTGGGCCGTACAGCCGTGGCCTTCGTAGGCTGGTTCGGGCCCCGCGGCCTGGCGTCGGTGGTATTTGCCCTGCTGGCCCTGGAGGATATAGGCAAGCCGGCCAGGCCTGCGATCTCCGTGATCGCCTTCACCGTATTGCTCAGCGTGGTCGCGCACGGCCTGACCGCCAACCCGCTCGCGCACCGCTACGGGCCGCGCATCGCCATCACCCCAGGCCGGCCTGATGACGCCGGGGTACCGCCGCTTCCTGCCCGCAGGCTCCTGCGCCGTGCTTCCTGACCAGCGATGCCCGGCGTCTGGCTGCGCCGGGTCCTCAGCCAGGCACAGGTCCCGGCACCGTGCCCGCCCAGCGATGATGACGTTTCTGGACGTGATGACAGGAAGGCTGGGGCATGCGCTTCTTCGAGGGCTTGAGCGCGCAGGTGAACCGGATCATCGCCTGGGCGGATCGCGTGCAGCGCCGGCATGGCTTCCTGGGATTCCCTTACGCGGTGATCAAGAAATACGGAGACGATGACGGCGGCCGCGAGGCCGCGCTCATCACCTACTACGGTTTCCTCAGCATCTTCCCGTTGCTGCTGCTCGGCGTGGCGATCCTGTCGCGGGTGCTGGCGGATAACCCGGAACTTCGGCAGCGGCTCATCGCCGAGATCGTCCCGCGGGCGCTCCAGTCCACCGTTGAGAATTCGCTGGCCTCCCTGCCGACGTCAACCGTGCCGTTTATCGCGGGCTTGATCGGCTTGCTGTTCTCCGGAACCGGTGTCGTGTTCTCCGCGTACCAGACGCTGAACCATGTCGCCGGCGTCCCGAGGCGGCTGCGCGCCGGGTTTGCGTCCCGGTACGTCCGGGTGTTCGTGATCCTGGTGGCGCTGCTGCTGGGGGCACTGGCGGTTGGCGCGCTCACTGTCGTGGTCACGGCGCTGCCCGGCCTCCCGGAAGCCGAGCGCGCCGCGGCCGTGCTCGGGTCCGCGGTGGTCATCTTCGCCGTCCTGCTGGTTGGCGCCAGGGTGCTGCTCGCGCGGCCAGCGCCGGTCCGTGCCCTCTGGCCGGCCGCCGTGCTGGGCGCTGCGGCGGTGAGCCTGGCGCTCAATCTCGGTGCACCAGTGCTGGCCAGGCTGGTGAGCAAGGCCGGGGCCGTCTACGGGAGCTTCGCCACCGTGGCTGGCATGTTCGCCCTGCTCTACCTGGTCAACCAGGCGCTGGTCTATGCAGCCGAGGTCGCAGCCGTCCGGTACGCGGGCCTGTGGCCGCGGGCCCTGGATGTGAACCGGCCCACGGCAGCCGACGTGCGCGCGATGACACTCCTGGCCCGTGAGCAAGAACGCATCCCCGCTGCCCGGGTCGGGTTCCGCCTCGTTGCCCGGGATTCACCCCCGGCCGACAACGCTCCGGCGGGATCAGGCCGGCCCTAGCAACTCAGACCGGCATTCCGGCCAGTGCCGGCGCCAGCCTGATCGCCGGGCAGATGCGGGCGCATGTAGGCTCGCCGTCACCGGCGAGAGCCAGGAGCATATGGCGATGCCTGAGCTGAGCGACGCTTCGGCAGTGACGGTCATCATCGCCTGCATCGTGGCGGCCGCCATCGCGTTCGTCGTAGGCGTGGTGGTCACGACCCTGATCAGGCGGCTCGCCGTGCGCCGGGCACATTCTCGGCCTCGCCGCGATCGCCATAGTCGGATGGCTCCTCACGGTGGTCGCAGTCGGCATTGAACGGGCCCTGCTGACCCGCTTTCCTGAAGCCCGGCTCGGGGATCGCCGCTCCCGCCACGTCCGGACGAAAATCATCCTGGTCACGCGTGCGCAGACAACCCTGGGAAACCTGTTCGCTGGCCTGCCGATCGCCTTCACCGACGCGATCCGCATCGATGACATCGTCGTCGTGCAGGGGCTAACAGGCCGCATCGAGGAGATCACCCTCACCTACGTCGCAGTGCGCCTGCGGGACAACACCACGCTGATCTTGCCCTGCACCTACTTCACGACGACACCATTCCAGAACTGGACCCACAAGGGTGCCCGGGTCAGCGGCGTGGCGGACATTGCGGTCGACGGCCACGCGCCTCTCGATGCCCTGCTCAGCGCCTTGCGTGAGGAACTCGGCCGGACACCCGAGCGCTCCTCACACTCGGACGGGAGCCCTGGCGACATCTTCGTCGAGGACGCGGCCGGCTCCGCTGTGAAGCTCATCGCGGCGGTCACTGCCGTCGATGGTGACGCCATCGTGCCACTGTGCCGGGAAGTCCGCGAAGGCCTGCTCACCTTACCTCCAGCAGAACTATCCTGCGGCGCTGCCAGGCGGCCGGTAGGAAGCCCGCCACTAGCGCCTCTGGCGGAGCCGGAGAGCGGAGCCGACGTGGAACTGCCTGTGCAGGCGCTGCTCCTTCGGCCGGAAGTACATGGTCGCCTCCGCCATGGGAATCACCTCGGGCCTGTCAACCTGGTAGGTCTTCCCGCCGGTCATGAGCGTCGCCGAGCCCCCGGCGAGGACGTTCTTCAGCCAGTCGGTGCGCTCCCCGTAGGGCAGGGCGATCAGGAAGCTGTCGTCGTGCGCGGCGGCCACGACGGGAGTCTGGTAGACCCGGCCCGATCGGCGCCCTACGTGAGTGATGACCGAGCTGGCCGATCCCTGCTTCCCGGCTGATCTCAGCGCAAGCGGCCGCATGACCCGGGTGAACTGGCGCAGGGCGTTCCGGACTGGGCCCTTCATGACCTCATCCTTCCCTCATCGGCGTGCGCTGACCCCGGTGCCGTACGGCCGGCGGGCCGGTCAGCCGGCGGGTGTGGCGGCTTCAGCCGGGACAGAAGCGGCCGCGGTGGGCGCGAGGTCATCGGGCGCGGGTGCGGGCACGCCGGCCCCGCCCTGGTCCAGGCGGAACGGTGGGTAGGCGTCGGTCATCAGGGCGGCGTAGGCGACGACCCGCAGCACCCAGCGGTTCATGCCCACGATGAAGTCGTACAGCCCCCGCGGGTAGCGGCCTGCGAACAGCAGCGTGATCGCCGCGAAGACACCAGCAGCCCGATCAGGCCGCCGGAGAGGGTACCGGCCTGCCACGTTCCCCCGGAGGCCCCGGTCGCAGTGTAGGCGGCGCCGCCGGCGAACACCGAGACGATGGCGTACTGCGGGATCGCCAGCAGCCACCACTTGACCAGGACCAGGCCGCGGGAGAGCCGCTCGGGGTAGGCGACGTCCAGCGTCGCGGGGTAGTCCGGTTCCTCATCGAGGCTGAACGGCGGGTAGCGGTCGGTCCCCAGGGCGCTGTAGGTGTAGTAGGCGACCCGCCACGACCAGCGCAGCACCCCGAGATTGAAGCCGAACAGCGGGCGCGGGTAGCGTCCGGTGAACAAGATCGCGAAGAAGGCGATGACGGTGACGGCGGCGAACGCGATCCACAAGAAGAACAGCACGATGTAGTGCGGGATCGCCAGCAGCCACTTGACCAGCCACAGCCAGCGGCTCAGCGGCTCGTCGAGGCGAGCCCCCACCTGCACGGGATAGTTCTGGTCCATGATTTCCTCCTCGTCGGTGCCTGCCGGTGCCGCATCCCTGACACGGGCACGCGATGCGCGGGCAGGGGCAGATCACCCGGGCCGGAAGTCCGTATCCCCTGCGTCTACATAAGAACCGGCGCGTGGAGGGCGAGCGCATCAGCTGTGGAGATCGCCTGAAGATGGTGCGCGGCCAGCGCTGTCCCGTCGATGTCTGGTACCGACGCTACGCTGGCAACAGAAAACAAGCAATAAATTACTAGAAATGAGCAACCATAATCCGGTCTCGCCGTCCGCCTAGCCAGCGCCGGGCGCTGCCCGAGCCCGGCACCCGCGAACCCTCCCATCGGGGGACTCCTTGCCGTCCTCCTGGAGGACACCCCAGGCGTCGCCGGACCGGTAGTCCCGATGCGCCTGGCCGGGAGCCGGACAACTCACGGGCATGAGGGCCATCACCGTCCGCCGGGCGGAGACAACCGGCAGGATGCGGAGAACGGTCCAGCGAAACCACCCGGCAACTGCCGCCCCGGCCGGGCAGCGGCGCCCCGGATCGCGGCGTCATACCGTGGCAACGGGCCGCCCCGCTCGGGTGCGATCGCGGCGGGAAGTCCGGCGGCGCCGTAGTCAGCTGCCGGAGGGGGCGGGTGCTGTCGCTGCGGGGCTGGTGTCCTCGGTGCGTTCGGGCATCAGCAGCAGTGCCCCGGCGAGGAAGCACAGCGCGCCGATGAAGGTGCCCAGGTTGGTCAGCTCGGCGTTGTGGATCTTGCCGGTGGACGGGCTGATGTAGCCGGCTACCGCGGAGACGCCGAAGGCGGCGGACCCGGCCAGGTTGAGCAGCGTGATCCACCAGGACCAGGAGCGCGGGCGCCATGTGCCCCAGCCGTGGCAGGCCTCGAACCAGGCCAGCGCGCTGGCGACCAGGAAGGCGACCGAGCCGAAGGCGTCGGGCCGCCACACGTGCCGGTGCGCGGCCTGGGCGGACAGGTCGGAGACCATCGCGACCCCGGTGCTGACGTTGAAGAACACGGTGCCGGCCAGCTGCACCGCGGTGGCCCACCAGTCGATCCTTCCGGGCTGGTAGACGAAGAACCGCCGCCGGGCCGTCCCCGGGGGCTGCGGGCCGGCGTCCACGGCTTCGCGGTAGGTCAAGAACCCGGCCGCGGTGAAGAACAGCGAGCCGGTGAAGAAGGTCACGGTGTCCCAGCTGGCCCCGACCGTGCTGGCGTAGCCGGGGACCGCGCCGAGCGCGAACAGCAGCGACCCGATGGCGAACAGGACGGCGATCCACCAGCCCCGGGCCCGGGGTGCCCACCACGTCAACCCGGTGGCGGGGGCGCCCGGCGGGTGCTTGCGGTGGCGGCGGGAGTCCCAGCGGGCCACGGCGCCGTCCGGGCGGACGCGCTCGACGTAGGTCAGGAACGGGCCGACCCGGCCCTGCTGGTCTTCCTGGTCCTGCTGCACGGGCATCGGCGTGTCCTATCTGATCAGCCCGGCCGCCTGACGGCCCGGGCAGCTCACTGTGGCGTAGAAGATTGCCCGGCGCAGGCCGGGCGACGATGCGGTGCCTTTGACGGAGTATGACGGAGTATGACCCGGCCACGCCCACATCGGGTGCCCGTTCAGAGCAGGCCTAGCAGGCGGCCCGCTCGACTGTCCCGGCGCGGGCGGAGACGCCAAGCTTGGCGTAGATGTTCTTCAGGCGCGCCTTGACCGTGTTCACCGACATCCGGCATTCGCTGGCGTTCTCGGCGTTGGGGGATGCGAGCAGCCGCGCACTGGAGTAGTGATCACGGCGGCTGCGGAGTTCCAGGAAGATCATCCTGGGGGGCGCGGCTCCGCCACCAGGGGCTCACGTTCGCGCGGTCCGCTGGCGGCGCCCGTGCCGCGCCATCCGGCATTTCATGACCGCGATAATTTTGGGGAGCATCCGGCGGGAAGCACGAAATACAAGCAGCCGGTGAACACCGGAAGTAATGCCGGCAAACGGCCGGGGGTCAGCGCGATCGCGCCACGCCCCCCAGCCGGGATCGGCCAGCCGCCGGCGGGCGATGGCGTGCCGGGCCGCGACAGAAAGGCCTGGGTACTGCCGGACGCGCGCTATCACCCATAACGGGTGACGACGGCTGTGAACTATCGCGACGAGCATCGGTCAATGCGAGGGCCCAGGCCCGTTTCGCTCACGCCGGCCGCCTGCGCCACGGAGAAGCCACCTAGGGAGTGCCAAATGGTTTCTGATGAGTCGTCAGTGGTTTCCGGCGGATACGGCACGCCGCCGCCTGGGATAATGGCCCGGACATGGCAGGCGACGTTGTTCCTCGGCGCCCTGACCCTGATCCTGGGCATCATCGTCAGCTTCCACCCGACCGGTTCCCTGAACGTCCTCGCGGTGCTGCTCGGCGTCCTGATGATCTTCTCCGGGATCTTCCACCTGATCCGGGTGTTCGACCCGGCCGAGCCGCACCGGGTCTGGCTCGGCATCGCCGGCCTGCTGTTCATCGTGATCGGCGTGATCCTGATCCGCCACCTGCACCTGACCCGGTCGCTCATCGGCCTGATCATCGGCATCACCTGGATCGTCCAGGGCCTGGCCGCGCTGATCGGCGGGATCTCCGGCGGCGCCCGCGAGGGCCGGGCCTGGTGGATCATCTTCGGCGTGGTCAGCCTCATCGCCGGCATCGTCGTCGCGTCCGCCCCCGCCTCCTCGCTGAACGTCCTGGCCGTCCTGCTCGGGATCTGGTTCATCATCATGGGCATCTTCGAGATCATCGGAGCATTCCTGCTCCGGCACGCCCTGCACACCACGCAGCAGGCGGCCGCATAACCGGGCCGCGGGAAGCTCCCGCGAGGTTCAGACCGGCTGCGGCCGCTGGCGCGCCTGTGCCAACCCAGGGCAGCCGCCCCGAGCGCATTGACGACCGGCGTCCCAACCTCTGGACCTGACGCAAGGCCGCCGCGCCGCCCGCGGGCAGGCGGCCAGGCCGGGCGGCGATCAGGAAATGCTGCCTGCGGCGGCGGTGATGGGAGTGTCCCCGCCGACTAGCTCCAGTGTGTGATGCACGGTACCTGGCTCGTCGAGCAGGGCGGCGATGACCGCGGCGACGTCGGCGCGGGGGATGCTGCCAGCGGGGACGGGCGGGGCCGCGAGCCGGACCCTGCCGGTGGCGGGGGCGTCGGTGAGATGGCCGGGGCGCAGGATGGTCCAGTCCAGGTCACGGGAGCGCAGGTCGTCCTCGGCGGCGGTTTTCGCGGTGATGTAGGCCGCCCAGACCTCACCGGCGCCAGGTTGCGGTGGCTGGCCGGCGCCCATGGACGAGATCTGCACGAACCTGGTTACCCCGGCCCGTTCGGCGGCCTCAGCCATCAGGACGGCGGCAGCCCGGTCAACGGTGTCCTTGCGGGGGACGCCGCTGCCCGCGCCCGCGCCGGCCGCAAACACCACCGCGTCAGCCCCCGACAGCAGGTCCGCGACATCACCGGCGGAGGCTGCTTCCAGGTCGCAGAGCACAGCGTCGGCCCCGGCGTCGTGCACGTCGGCTGCCTGCGCCGGGTCCCTGATCAGCCCCACGGCCTGATCACCGCGCCCGGCCAGGTGGCGTTCCAGCAGCAGCGCGACCTTCCCGTGGCCGCCCGCGATCACTACACGCATGCCGTCAGCCTATGTACCGGGGCCCGGCCACAAGCCACCGGGCCGCCAGCGAGGACGCGCCCCGGCCGGCCAGGACCCCCGCAGGCCGTTCACCCTGGCCCGGACGTTGAAACGTCACCGTCGCCGGTGCCGTGGACGTGCCGCATACTGGTCCGGTGGAACCGGAAGCTGATTCCGTCACGGAGCGGGTCCAGCCCTCTGCTGGCCGCCGCAGGCGGGCGCGCCGCCCGCGGTTAGCAGGGCCATCCGACCAGGTCCTGCACCGGCTGGCCGGCCGGTATGCGGTCGCCCTGCGCCTGGGCGGCGCGGTGTTGTTCATCGCGGTAGCCGTGCTGGCCGCAGGCAAGCAGGTCTCTGGCTGGTGGCTGGGCGCGCCGCTGGCTGCGCTGTGCGTGTGGTCAGCCTTCTTCGCCTGGCAGGTCCGGCGGTCCGGGCTGACGGCGAGCGTGGTACTGGCCGACGCCGCGGTTATCTCGGCGCTCGCGCTGATGCAGCAGCACCTGGTCCCGGGCGTGCTGATCAGGGACAGCACGACCTGGATGCTCCCGCTGGCCTGCACGTCGGTGTACATCCTGCAGATCGCGCTGCGGCCGCCGCTCGGGCTGTCCGGGGCCGCGGTCGTGGTCATCGCCTACGGGATCGGCGCCGGCCACCTGGCCGATGCCTGGCTGCTGGTGGTGGAGACGATCGTCGCCGCCGGGCTGGTGGCGGTGATCCGCGGCGGCGCCCGGCAAGCGGACGCGATCGTCGCCGCCGGACTGGAGACCGAGCGGCAGATCCGGGCCGAGGAGGCGCGGCGCGCTGACGAGCGAGAGCAGCACCGCCAGCTGCACGACACCCTCCTGGCCACGCTCACCATGGTCGCGGCCGGCGCCTTCGCGGAACCGTCCGCGGCGCTGACCGCGCAGGCGGCCCGGGACCTCCGCGTGCTGCAAGGGCTCGCGGGCGCCCCGGCCGTGCCAGGCGGGCCAGCGCCGCTGACTGACCTGAGACCGCAGCTGGAGCGGGCCGCGGCCAGCGCCGATGACCTGGCCGTGCGGCTGAAGCTCGTAGCGGTCACGCTGCCGTCGTCCGTCGCGGATCAGGTCGTCGCCTGCGTCGGCGAGGCGCTGCGCAACGTCGAGCGGCACGCCGGGACCGGCCAGGCGGAAGTGACCGTCACTGGTGGTGCGGGCTGGGCGGTCGTCAAGATCATCGACCGCGGCCGCGGGTTCGACATGGCCGCCACCGCGCCATCGCGCCGGGGCATCCGCGAGTCGATCACCGGGCGGATGCTGGCGGCCGGCGGCCGGGCCGCGATCGCCAGCCGTCCCGGCGCGGGCACCACCGTTACCGTGAGCTGGCCGGCATGACCGCCGTGCAGCCGGTGGCGGTGATGTCCGGCCGCTACCAGCGGGCCTTCACCATCGCCGTGATCTTCCTGGTCGCCGGCTGGCATCTCGGCGGGGCGGGCGGGCAGCTGCTGCATGACCGGGCGGCCTACGGCTCGTTCGCCTTCCAGGTCGCCATGTGGCTGGTCATGGCGCTGGCGATCACCGCCGGGTCGGTCCTGGTGCTGCGCGGAACGCCCGGCTGGGGCCCAGCCTGGACGGTGGCCCTGATCGCGCTGGCCGCCAGCACGGCCGCGGCGGCGGCCAGCCCGGCCGGCCAGATGCTGGCGGACAACTGGGCGTGGGGGAGCGCCGGCTGGACGGGCGTGCTCGTGCTGCACCGCCGCCGGTTCGCCGAGCTTGCCTGGTTCCTCGCCGCCGAGGCCCTGGCCATCCTGGGCGTGCAGGTGTGGGACGGGCTGAACCGCACCGACCTGGCCGGGTTCCTGGCCCTGGTGGCCTGGTCAACCGGCGCCCAGGTGGCCGTCTTCGCCGGGGTCAAGGCGATGGATGCCGCCGCCGGCCAGGCCGCCGCGGCGGCGCGCAGTGAGCACGCCGCGCGCGAGCGGGCCGCGACTGCGGAGATCATCCGGGCCGCCCGGCGGGCCCGCTGGCTGGCGCTGCAGGAAAGCGCCATCCCGCTGGTCACCGAGCTGGCGGCCGGGACCGCCGACCCGGGCGACGCGCAGGTGCGCGTCAGCTGCGCGGTCCAGGCGGCCCGGCTGCGCCGGCTGCTGGCCGAGGGCGATGAGGTACCCGGATCGCTGGTGCACGAACTGCACGCGAGTGCCGACGTGGCCGGGCGGCGCGGGGTGGCCGTCGAGATCGAGACGGCCGGGCCGCTGCCGCAGGTGCCCGGCCCGGCCCGGCGGGTGATCACCGACGCTGCCATCGCGATCCTGACCGCCGCGCGCAGCCACGCGCGGATCACCCTGACGGCGGTGGCCACCGGAATCGCCGTCAGCTTCGTCGCCGATACCGGCGCGGCCGTCCCGCTGCCCGCAGCCGGCGAGGGGGTCGTCATCGAACAGCAGCAAGACGGCGGCACGCTGTGGGCGGAAGCGCGGTGGAACAGCCCGTGACGGTGGCGGTCGTGTGCGTCCGGAGCCGGGTCCGGCCACCGGCCTAACCGCGATGTGAATGGCAGCCCGGCAACCCTCGTGGCTGGTTCCATGACACCGCCACCGCGGCTCGCCGGCCGATGTATTGACGCGGCACAACGGCCGTGAGACCGTGCATCAGCGGAGTTTCCGCCGTAATTCTTCTCATCGGGGAGCATTTCTACGCGTTCGCGGCAATAGCGACGCTGGCAGCCTGAGCGGCGTTGAGGAGGGGCAATGTCTGCTGATCCGGCTCCGGAACCAGGCGTCCGAGGGCAGCCACAGCCACCAGGCGACGCAGGGGAGGCGGCCGGGCAGAAGGCGGACGCCGGGGCCCCGGCGCAAGACGGGGCGGACGGGGTAGCTGAAGAGGTCACCAATCTTCTTAATGCCGATCCGCCCAGTTGGCCGTGGATCCTGGTTGCCTTCGGGATTCTCGCGGTGGGTACCATTGTCTCCTACGTGGTCTGGCGATTGGTTAAGCCGACCGATTTCATGCCGTCTTCCAACTACGCCGTCTATGCCGGCTTGTTCGTCATGGCGCTGGCCCTCGAGCGCGTTCTCGAGCCGTTCTCGGGACTGTTCGTCCCGTCGGTGAAGACGACGAAGGCCCGAAGCACGGCCATGGCGGCTCACGCCAAGCGTGCCCAGGTTGTCGCGGCCAGTAGCGAACTTCACGCCGCAGTTGCCGCCGCCCCGGCCGTCGCCGCCAGCAGGCAACTTCCCGCCGCCGCCGCCGCCGACCCGGCCATCGTGGCCCAGCGGGCGCAGGAGGCCCTGCAGGCAGCGGCGGCGGCCCAGAAGGACGCCGCGGTGGCCCAGAAGGCGCATCATCATTCGCAAGCCAACCGGGCGGTCTTGATGTGGGCCACCGCAGCGGTCCTGGCCATGCTCGCGTGCGCGTCACTCGGCATCTTCTTGCTGCGCTCGATTGAGACTCCGGGTGCCGTCAGCACCACGTCGGCGTCTGCGCGCCCATCGAGCGCTGCTCTGTCAGCCCCGAGCCCGGCGAAGAACCCGAATCGCCTGCTGGATCTGCTGGTGACGGGACTGGTCGTCGGCGCTGGGACCAAACCGCTGCACGACTTGATCAGCCAGATACAGACCACATCGGGCAAGTCAAAGGCCAGCGCCTCCGCGACGACGACTGGCTGACCGCTGGCCGTACCCCGTTATCGTGATCTCGTGCTGATCAAGTGGATCAGGTGCGGCGTTACTGACCGCGGGGCGTTCGGGTCCGGCCAGCAAGCCTGGGCAGGCCTGCGTGGCCTGCCGGGGTTCCTCGGCCAGGGCGGAGGCTGGAGCCGCCGCGAACCCGGCGTGGCGCACGTCTTTGGCTGCTGGGCGGATCAGCCCAGTTACGGGAGATTCATGGCGGAGGCCCACGACGGCATCGCGAGCGCTCAGGCCGGCACCTACGACGCGATCGAGGTCCGACTCTTCGAGCACCTCACGGACATCGGTGAGCGCTTTCCGGCCGGCTTTGCCGGTGCCTCGCTGGCGCGGCTCGCGTACTGCCAGGTGAAGGCGGGCCGTCAGGCACATTTCGCCGGGGCGCAGGCCGGGGTCTGGAACCCTGGAATGACGCGTTCGCCAGGCATGCGCGGCGGGATGTTCGGCCAGCGCGGCCAGGCCGAGTTCCTGGTGCTCTCGCTGTGGCGGTCAGTGCGGGATCACGAGCGCTACCTCAGTGAGTACTTTCCGGACCTGCGGGAGAGGTCTGGCGCCGCTGACGACCTCGACAGCATCACCGGCGATCTGGTTGACCTCGAATCCGCCTGGGGCGTCCCTCCCGGACGCTGACAGCAGATACCGGCCAGTTCGGCGCGGCGACCAGAGCGCGGCCCTGGGCCCGCGCAGGGTGCAGGGCAGCCATCTCCCCGGGAAGGGGGACAATACCCATGGAGAACGCCATGAATGCATCCACCGCCGGGAGCATCCCTCAGATCGTGGTCGCCGGGGCGGGTTACGCCGGGCTGCATGTCGTCTTGCGCATGACGGCCAGGCTGCGCAACCACCCGGCGCCGGAGCTGACCATGGTCAACCGGCACGACTACCACCAGGCGCTCACCGAGCTGCCCCGGGTCGCCGGTGGTACCCGCGCGGCCGGCGCGGTCCGCATCCCGCTCCAGGACATCCTGGCCAGGCGGGTCCGCTTCGTGCAGGCCGAGATCAATGGTTTCGACCTGGCCGGCCAGCGGCTGCTCACCGGGGCTGGGCCGGTCAGCTGGGGGCGGCTGGTGCTGGCGCTCGGCAGCCGGCCCAACGACTTCGCCATCCCCGGCCTGGCCCAGCGCACGCTGTCGCTGCACTCGGCCAGCGACGCCGAGCGCGTCTGGGCGGCGGTGAACGAGGCGCTCGCGGCCGCCGCAGCCACCGCCGGCCCCGAGCAGCAGCGCCGCCTGGCGACCGTGGTGGTCGGCGGCGGCGGCGCCACCGGCGTCGAGCTGGCCGGCGAGCTGGCGGAGATTCTGCCTGGGATGGCCAGCGGCCACGGCCTGGCGCCCGGCCGGCCCGCCGTGCAGCTTGTCGAAGCGGGCCCCACCGTCCTGGCCGGCTCCTCACCGCAGTTGATCCGCAAAGCCACCAGAATCCTTTCTGACCTCGGAGTCCACGTCCGCACCAACGCGTCGATCGCCGCCGCGACCGAGGAGGGCTTCCGGCTCACCGACGGCCAACTGGTCGAGGGCGGCGTGTTCATCTGGGCGGGCGGGGTGAAAGCACCCGAGCTGGTGGCCAATTCGGGATTGCCGACGGGCCACAATGGCCTCGTCAAGGTTAACCAGTACCTGCGCGTGCTGGACCACCCGGAGATCTACGCCGCAGGCGACCTCGCCTCGGTGACGGATCCGCGCACCGGGCACGTGCTGCCCTCGCTGGCGCAGGTGGCGCTGGAGGAGGGCGAGACCGTGGCCCGCAACCTGGACGCGGAGCTAAAGGGCCGGCCGCTGGAGGCGTTCACCTTCCACGACAAAGGGTTCGTGGTCTCAGTCGGGACCCGCCGCGGGGTCGCCGACATCGCCGGCATCACCAGCGGCGGGCATCTGGCCCATCTGCTCAAAGACGCCATCGAGTGGGAGTACCGCCAGTCCGTCAGGCACCTGCGCGGCTGGGACCCGGTAGCCCGGTGACCGCGGCCCGTCCCGCACTCTTCACACGGCACGGATTTGAATCAAGGCCGGCCCCGATAACTTTGGCCACGGGCGCTCAATGCAGAGGCGGAAGTTACCCCGCCATTTCATCCCAGAAAAGCTGGTAAAACGGGTGCACGCTATCGGACGCCCGTTCCATGGTGCGTGAATGCGTCGGTTATCGCCGCAAAGATATTCGATCGGCGGCCGGACTGCGGCTGCCAGCGGCCGCCGATTTCAGCCGGCAACGCCGATGCCGCCGGGAACTCGTCGCCGATGTGCCCCGGGCCGCCCGGCGTGATCCCGGCCGCGAGCAGGTTGATGTAGATCATGGGCACGGCGGGGAACTTCGTGGCCCCATCCCTTTTGATCAACTCGAAGCACCTTGCCCTGCTACAGGACTTTCGTCCCTTCCTGGCCGGTGTGCTGGCGCCTAGGCTCATTTTCTTAGGCGGCCTGGCGGCCTCACCGAGCGGCTCGCGGTGATGGCCCGGCCCGGCCGGCCTTTATGTCGGCGAGATCACCGGCAGGGGATACGTGAACGAGCGGCAGCTGCTGATATCGGGGAAGGACTGCGTGATGCGGTACGAGAACGTTGCGATCCCGGCCGGGTTCGCGTGGAGTTCGCCCTTCACCAAGTGGCAGGGCTCCCTGGCCGAGGTATCCAGCCTCGACCTGGCCGCCGACGTCACCGCCCGGGCCCTTGCTGAACGGCGGGTCAACCCCGCCCGGATTGCGGGCCTGGTGCTGGGCTGGACGATCCCGCAGCCGGATATCTTCTACGGCGCCCCCACGCTGGCGGCGCGGCTGGGCGCCGGGGCGGTGAGCGGCCCGATGATCAGCCAGGCCTGCGCCACGTCAGTCGCGTGCCTGGCCGCGGCCGCGGGCGCGGTCACCACCGGGGCGGGCTTGCAGCTGGTGGTCGCGACCGACCGCACCAGCAACGGGCCGCAACTGCTGTATCCGGCGCCGTCGGCGGCGGGCGGCGCGCCGATTTCCACTCACTGGGTGCTGGACAGCTTCGCCCGTGACCCGTGGGCTGGCACGTCAATGCTGGCCGCGGGGGAGAACGTCGCCGGCGAAGCCTCGATCTCGCGGGGCGACCTTGATGAGCTGGCGGCCTTGAGGTACAGCCAGTACTCCAAGGCGCTGGCCGACGACCGGGCCTTCCAGCGCCGGTACATGGTCGAGGTGCAGATCCCGCAGCGCCGCAGGCCGCCGCGGGTGATCGACGCCGACGAGGGCGTGCGGCCCATCGTGCTGGAGGAGATCAGCTCGCTGCCGCCGGCATCCCCGGACGGACGGCACACCTTCGCTACCCAGACCCACCCGGCCGACGGCACGGCAGGTGCCCTGGTCACCACGCTCGGCGAGGCCCGTGAGCTGGCCGCAGGCGCCGGCGTGGTGCAGATCCTCGCCACCGGTTTCGCGCGGGTGGCCCCGAGTCATATGCCCCAGGCCCCGGTCCCGGCGGCCAACGCGGCCCTGGCCGACGCGGGGCTGACGATCGGCCAGGTCGACGCCGTGACCACGCACAATCCGTTCGCCGTGAACGACATCTACTTCTCCCGGGAGACCGGTTTCCCGCTGGACCGGATGAACTCCTACGGCTGCAGCCTGATCTTCGGCCACCCGCAGGGCCCGACCGGCTTGCGCTCGATCGCCGAACTGATCGAGGAACTGCGCCAGCGCGGCGGCGGGCTTGGCCTGTTCACCGGCTGCGCCGCCGGAGACTCCGGGGCGTCGGTCGTGCTCCGTGTGACGGATTGACACCGGGTCCCCCGTCATGAGCGACTCCTTCAACGCCTGCGAGTACCTGCTTGACCGGCGCCTGGCGGCAGGCGACGAGAACCGGCTCGCGCTCACCGGCCCGGGCGGCGAGCTGACCTACGGCCAGCTGCACCAGCAGGTGCTGCGGGCGGCCGGGGTGCTGCGCGGCATCGGCCTGCAGCCCGAGCAGCGGATGATGATGTGCATGGCGGACTCGCCCGAGTTCGTGATCACCTACCTGGCGGCGATGCGGATCGGGGCGATCCCGGTGCCGGTGTCCACGATGACGAAGGCCACCGGGCTCGGCGATTTGCTGCGCGACTCGCGGGCCCGGCTGCTCGTGGTGACCGGCGAATTCGCCGGGCTGGCCCGGGAGGCGATCGTCGGCGTGCCAGACCTGCGCGGCGTGCTCGGGCCGGACGACGCCGACGAGGCGCCGGGCGGACTGCCGTGGTACGGGCTCGGCACGCTGCTCTCCTCGGCCCAGCCGGACGAGTCCGTCTATCCGACGACCGCGGACTCGCCCGCGTTCTGGTTGTACACGTCGGGCACCACGGGCTCGCCGAAGGGCGCGATGCACCGGCACGGCTCCATCCAGGTGGTGTGCGAGACCTACGGCACGCAGGTGCTCGGCATTACCCGGGAGGACCGGTGCCTGTCGGCGGCGAAGGCCTTCTTCGCCTACGGCCTGGGAAATTCGGTCTTGTTCCCGCTGTCAGCCGGTGCCGCGACCGTGCTCGAGCCGGCGCCGTCGCTGCCCGCGGCCATAGCCGACCGGACCCGCGAGTACGGCGCCACGCTGTTCTTCGCCGGCCCCACGTTCTTCGCCAACATGCTGCGCGCCGGGCTGCCCGCGGATGCGCTGGCCGGCGTGCGGCTCGCGGCGTCCGCCGGTGAGGCGCTGCCGAGCGCTCTGTACACGCGGTGGACGACGCACTTCGGCGTGGACATCCTCGACGGCCTCGGCATGACCGAGATGCTGCACATCTTCCTGTCCAGCCGGGTCGGCCGGGCGCGCCCGGGCAGCACGGGCGTGGCCGTTCCCGGCTACGACCTCAAGATTGTGGACGATGACGGGCTCGAGGTACCAGTAGGTACGCCCGGCACCTTGATGGTGCGAGGGGGATCGGCCGCCACCGGGTACTGGTCGCGCTATGACGCCTCGCGCCTGGTGTTCCAGGGGGAGTGGCTGCGCACCGGCGATAACTACGTCCTGGATGCCGACGGTTACTACACGTGCCTCGGCCGCACCGGTGACATGCTCAAGGCGAGCGGAATGTGGGTGGCACCGGCCGAAGTGGAGGCCCGGCTGCGCGTCCACGAGGCCGTGTCGGACGCGGCCGTCGTGGCGGCCCAGGACACCGACGGGCTGGAGAAGCCCGTGGCGTTCGTGATCCTGCGGCCCGGCCAGACCGCTACCGAGACCGAGCTGATCGAGTTCTGCCGCGAGGGCCTGCCCTCGTTCAAACGACCGCGCAAGATCGTGTTCGTCAGGGAGTATCCGACCACCGACACTGGCAAGATCCGCCGCGTTGAGCTGCGGCAGGTGGCCAACGACGTCGGCTTTCTGGCCCGGCCGTCCGGCTGATGCCCCCGGAGCAGCGCAGAAGAGACCCCAGCTCCGGCCGTTCTCTGCCCGGTGACCCGGCCGCGATGGACCCACATATTCACCAGGCCGCGACGGCTAACCCTCGGGAGGTGCCCATACATGGACTTCGAGTTGACCGATGAGCAAAAGCTGATCCGGGAGGCGGTACGGGAGTTCGCCGAGTCCGAGCTGGCGCCGGTCGCAGCCGAGATCGACCGTGATCACCGCTTTCCCGAGGAAGTCGTCCCGAAGCTGGCGGCCCTGAATCTCATGGGGATGACCTACCCCGAAGAAGTGGGTGGCGCCGGGACGGACTACGTGAGCTACGTAATCGCGCTCGAGGAAGTGTCGAGGGCGTGCGCGACCACCGCCGTCATCATGACAGCCCAAAACACGCTGGTGACCTGGCCGATCTTCAAGTTCGGCACCCAGGCCCAGAAGGACAGGTACCTCCATGACCTGACCTCCGGCCGCCGCCTGGGGGCCTTCGCCCTGACCGAGCCCGTCGCAGGAACTGATGCCGGCGCGGGCACCGCCACGGCAGAGCTGAGCGGGAAGGAGTACATCCTCAACGGATCGAAGGTCTTCATCACCAACGCCCCGTACGCCGAGATCTACATCGTCTTCGCAAAAACTGATCCGGCACAGGGGACGCGCGGGATGAGCGCCTTCATCGTCGAGAAGGACACCCCCGGGTTCTCCGTCGGCGAGGCCGAGCACAAGCTGGGGATCCGCGGTTCCAGCACGCCGCCCCTCTACTTCAGTAACTGCCGGATCCCGGAAGATGCGCTGCTGGGCGGGGAGGGCAACGGCTTCAAGGTCGCCATGCAGACCCTCGACGGCGGGCGGATCGGCGTCGCCGCGCAGGCGCTGGGCATCGCCCAGGCCGCGCTGGACGCGTCGGTCGCCTACGCGAAGGAGCGGGTCCAGTTCGGCAAGCCGATCGCGACTCTGCAGGCTATCCAGTGGATGATCGCGGACATGGCCACCGAGATAGATGCCGCCCGGCTCCTGGTGTACCGCGCCGCGTCGTGCATCGACAACGGCCGCCCGTATTCCACGGAAGGGGCGATGGCGAAGCTGTTCGCGTCGGAGACCGCGACCCGGGTGGCGGGCAAGGCCATCCAGATCCATGGCGGATACGGTTACACGGAAAGCTACCCGGTGGAGCGGAACTGGCGCGACGCCAGGATAACCGAGATCTACGAGGGCACGTCCGAGGTGCAGCGCATGGTCATAGCCAGAAGCTGCCTGCGGTGAGAATAACCGCCACATGCAGGGGCCTGTCCCGGTGTTGGAGGTGGCACCGGGCCCGCTGGGGGCGGCGCCGTCCTGCCTGAATGTCCGGATTGCCATCCGTCGTGCGGCGGTCCGAAGTAGCCTGGATCGTCCCGCGCTGGCGTGTCCCAGGCACGACAGGCGGAATCACCGCACTTTGGGGGGATGGGCCATGGCCATCTTTAGACCTGGCCTGCGGCCAGTGCAGGAGCCCAGGGACAAGGGTCTCAAGACAGGCGCTCTCGGCCTGGTATCCAGCGTGGTCATGGGCGTGGCCTCGACCGCCCCCGCCTATAGCCTGGCCGCGACGCTGTTCTTCGTGGTGGCCGCCGTCGGGCTGAAGTCCCCGCTCGTCGCCGTCTTGGCGTTCGTGCCGATGGTGCTGTGCTCGATTGGCTTCAGCGAGCTGAACAAGGCCGATCCTGACTGCGGGACCACGTTCATCTGGGCGGCCCGGGCGTTCGGGCCGAAAACCGGCTGGGCCGGCGGCTGGGGCGTCGTGGCGGCGGATGTTCTCGTCATGGCCAGCCTGGCCCAGGTGGCCGGGCAGTACCTGTTCTTCCTCTTCCAGGGGCCGAACAGCTCGATCGGCAGCGACGCCTCCAGCGGCTGGGTTCTGCTGGTCGGCATTTTGTGGATCGTCGCGATGACCGCTATCTGCTACCGCGGCATCGAGGTCTCGGCCAACTTCCAGAAGGCGCTGCTGTCCATCGAGATCATCTTGCTGCTGATCATGTCGGTCACGGCGCTGGTCCGGGTGCTCGGCAGTCACCCGCCGCCAGGGTCCCTGCACCCGAGCTTCAGCTGGCTGTCGCCGTCGCACCTGCCCGTCTCGGCCTTCGTGTCCGGGATCATCTTGATGCTGTTCATCTACTGGGGCTGGGACACCGCCTTGTCGGTGAATGAGGAGACCACGAACAAGTCCCGGACGCCGGGCCGGGCGGCGATCATCTCCACGGTCCTGCTGCTCGTCACGTACGTGATCGTGATCATCTCGATACAGGCCTTCGCCGGGATCGGCAGCAAGGGGGTCGGGCTGACCAACCCGGCGCACCAGTTCGACGTGCTGTCGGTGACCGGCGGCGCGATCTTCGGCAGCTCCGGGCTCGGCACGGTCTTGTCCCGGCTGCTGATCCTCATGGTGCTCAGCTCGGCCGCCGCCTCGACCCAGACCACGATCTTGCCGACCGCACGCACGACCCTGTCGATGGCCGCCTACGGGGCGCTGCCCGAGTCGTTCGCCAAGATCCACCCCCGGTACCTGACGCCGACGGTGTCCACCCTGGTGATGGGCGCGATCTCGATCCTCCTGTACATCCCGCTGAACTACCTCTCGGGCGGTAACCCGATCGCGGACGCGGTCACCGCGATCGGGCTGTACATCGCGTTCTACTACGGGCTGACTGCGTTCTCCTGTGTCTGGTACTACCGGGGCACGCTGACCAGCAGCGCCTGGAATCTGTGGATGCGCGGCATCCTGCCTGGGCTGGGCGGCCTGATCATGTACGCGGCTGGCTTCTACAGCCTGCAGAGCGACTGGGTCGCGTCCAACAGCTACACGATGTGGACGGTGCCGGTCCTGCACTGGCAGATCGGCGGTGTCTTCATCATCGCCGCGCTGGCCGCACTGGCAGGGGTGATCGGCTTTGCCTACATGCACGTCACCGCCCGCGCCTTCTTCCGCAAAGAGACGCTCTCCAGGACCACTCCCGTGCTCGTGGTTGACCCGGACTCCCTGTAAGCCGGGCCACCGCTGGGCCAGCTGCCCGAAGACACCGGCTACGGCCTGACGAGCCGGGCGGATGGCCCCGGGCGCGCCGCCCGTCCGGGATCCCCATCGGGCCCAGGGGATTGCCTATCTGCGCTGGTAATTGGCAGGCTAGGGCAGCAGTGGCCGGTCTGGCCGCCAGCTGGTTTCGCCGACGAGGGCGGACTCGGACGCAGGAGAACGGGAAAGCGGGAAAGCGATCATGCCTCTTCGGCCCGGCCAGCCGGTGCCAGTGCCGCCCGTGAGCCCGCCATGAGCGCCGCGGTTCCCGGCCGGCCGTCCTGGCCCATCCGGTCCGGGACGGTGCCGGCGCTGGCCGACGGCTTCAGTCCCAGGCCCGAGACGTCCCCCGGCCTGGTGGCTACGCTGCCGGCCAGGGCCTCGGTTGCGCTCGTGGCAGACCGGGCGGCGGCACCGGCTGCCGGCCCCGGCCTGCTGGCGGCTCCCGATGCGCAGGACTGGCTGAGATCGTCGGGGAAGACCCAGCTCGCCGCGGCCTTCGCCGAGTCGCTGTGGCAATCGGGCGATATAGACCTGCTGGTCTGGATCGAGGCCACGAGCCGGGCCTCGGTGCTGTCCGGCTATGCCGCGGCGACGGCCGCCGTGACCGGCCGGGACCAGGCGAGCAGCTGTGAGTCAGTCGCTGCCCAGTTCCTCAGCTGGCTGGGCGAGACCAGCCGTTCATGGCTGGTGGTCCTCGACGACCTGTCTGACCCGGCGAACCTGGATGGTCTGCGGCCGGCCGGCCCGGCCGGCCGGGTGCTGGTGACCTCCGTCGAGGCTGCGGCCGTCCCCAGCGGCATGCGGATCGTGCCGCTCGGGCCGTTTAGCCTGCGTGAGGCCATCAGCTATCTGAGCGGACGCCTGGCGGCCGACCCGGACAAGCGGCACGGTGTGGTCGAGCTGGCCCAGGACCTGGACCTGGAGCCGGTCGCGCTGGCCCAGGCCAGCGCGTTGATCGCCAACACCCCGCTGTCGTCCCGCGAGTACCGGGCCCATTTCGTGCGCCGGAGGGAGCAACAGGCGGAATCGGCCGGCGCACGGCCGCCAGCAGCCGCGGTGACATGGACGTTCTCGCTCGGGCGGGCGGGGCAGCTGGCGGCGGGCCGGTCGGCCCAGCTACTGCTGGCCATGGCCGCCCTGCTGGACGGGCACGGCCTTCCCCAAACCATCCTCATGGCTCCTGCGGCAGGCGATTACCTCGCGCGTGGCGGCGACGTCCCGGCCAGCAGCGAGAGCGCCCGCGCGGCGCTGGCGGCGCTGGAACAGGCCGGCCTGCTGACCGTCGAGCCGGAGACCGTACCGCCGACAGTCCGGGTCAGCCCGGTGCTGCAGGCGGCGGTGCGGGCCGCGATGCCCGAAGGCATGCCGGAACAAGCGGCGGCCTGGGTCGCGGACGCGCTGCTCCAGGCCTGGCCGGAACCGGAGCAGCCTGGCTGGCCTGCCTCCGGCCTGAGATCGTGCGTGGCGGCCCTCCGGCGTATCGCCGGAGACCGGCTGTGGGACGGCGGCTGCCATCCCGTGCTGGTGCGGGCGGGGGACAGCCTGGACCGCGCCCGCCTGACCGGAGCTGCGGTGGACCATTGGCGCGACCTGGCCACGACGAGCGGCCGCTTGCTCGGCGCCGAGCACCCGGACACGATGCTGGCCGGCCAGCGGCTGGCCGACGCCTACCTTGCGGCCGGGCGCCCGGCCGATGCCATCCCGTGGTTTCAGTGGGTCCTCGACAGGCTGACCCACAAGCTGGGGCCGGATCACCGTGATGTGATCGGGGCGCGGCGCCGCCTGGGCCACGCCCTCGTGGCGGCGCACCAGGTCCCGGCTGCGATCACCGTCCTTGAACGCGCGGCGGCCCAATTCGAGCAGGTCTGCGGGCCCGGGCATGCCGACACGCTCGGCGCGCGGGACGAGCTCGCCGCCGCCTACCTGGCTGCGGGCGAGTACTCCGACGCCATCACCCTCTACCGGCGCACACTGGCCGACCGGGAGCGCACCCAGGGAGCCCGGCACCCGCAGACGATGACCACGCGTCACGGCCTGGCCGACGCTTACCTGGCCAGCGGCCGGGCAAAAGAGGCAGTCGCGGCCTACAGGCGGGTGGTGGCCGACCGGGAACGCGTCCTCGGGCCCGATCACCTGGACACCCTCAGGGCGCGGGACCGCCTCGGCGCCGCCTACCAGGAGACGGGCAAGCCGGCGGCGGCGGAGCTGGCCTGCGAGCAGGCCTGGGCCGGGTTCGAGCGGGTGCTGGGCCCGCGTCACCCTGATACGCTCCGGAGCCGGGCGGGCCTGGCCCAGGTATACCGCCAGCTCGGGCGCTATGGGGACGCCCGCGCCCTGCTCCGCGACACGGCCGACCGGCTGCAGCGCATCTTGCCCGATGACGATCCGCTGCTCACCGAACTGCGCCGGAGCCTGGCCGACATCGGCGAGGAGTAACTCCCGCGCAGGAAGCGCGCCCCCGCCGCCGTGACCGCAGCCTCGCCTGAGGCTGCGGTCACGGCGGCGCTCACTGCGCTGCGGGCGGCGTGTGGATGAGCTTCTTGTTGACGAACTCGTCGATGCCCAGGGGGCCGAGCTCGCGGCCGACACCGGATCTCTTAGTGCCGCCGAAAGGCAGTTCCGGGCCGCCGAGTTCGGCAGTATTAACCCAGGCCATCCCGACGTCGAGCCGGTCGGCGACCTCCACGGCCAGTTCCTCGTCGCTGCAGAAGACGGCTCCGCCGAGCCCGAACGCGCTGCTGTTAGCCAGCTCCACCGCTTCATCGGCGCCGGTCACCCGGTAGACCACTGCGGCCGGGCCGAACAGCTCCTCCCGGTAGGCGCGCATGTCGGGGGTCACGCCCGATAGCACGGTCGCCTCCACGAATGCGCCCGGCCCGTCGATGCGATGCCCGCCGAGGTGGACCGTTGCGCCCTTACTGACCGCGTCGTCGATCTGGGCCATCAGGTTGCGCGCCGCCTGCTCCGAGGACAGCGGCCCGTAGCTCGTCGCCGGGTCGGTCGGATCCCCGGTCACGTAGCGGGACATCGCGGCCGTGAACTCGCGCATGAAGTCGTCGTAGATGGCATCGGCCACGATCATCCGCTTGGATGCATTGCAGGCCTGGCCGCCGTTCTCCATCCTGGCCGCTGCCGCCGTCTTGGCCACTTTCGGCAGATCGGCACCGTCCAGCACGATGAACGGATCCGAGCCGCCAAGCTCCAGGACAACCTTCTTGAGATTCTCCCCGGCCACGGCGGCGACGGCCGACCCGGCCCGCTCGCTGCCGGTCACCGACACTCCGGCGATGCGGGGGTCCGCGATCATGGCGGCGACCTGCTCATTGCTTGCGAAGATGTTGATATAGGCGTCTTCTGGCAGCCCGGCATCGCGGAACAACCGCTCCATGGCCAGGGCTGACTCCGGGCATTGCGGCGCGTGCTTGAGCACGATGGTGTTGCCGATCATCAGGTTCGGCGCTGCGAACCGGGCGACCTGGTAGTACGGGTAGTTCCACGGCATGATGCCCAGCAGGGCGCCGATCGGGGTCTTGCGCACCCACGCCGTGCCCGGCAGGTTGGAGGCCAGCGGCTGGTCCTTCAGGAGCTCCGCCCCGTTGTCGGCGTAGTACTCGTAGATGGCCGCAACGAAGCCCAGTTCACCCCGGGCGGCCTTGGTGACCTTGCCCATCTCCCGGGTGATGATCGCGGCCAGTTCGGCGGAGCGGTCGCGATACAGCTGGCAGACCCGGCGCAGGATCCCGGCGCGCTCTTCCAGCGGGGTCCGCCGCCACGAGGTGTAGCCCCGTTCGGCTCTCCCCAGCACGTCACTGACCTCAGCGTCAGTCGCCGTCGGGTACTCACTTTCGACCTTCCCGGTGGCCGGGTTCACTACCTGGTACATCATCGAGCTTGCCTCCAGACAACGTCGGGTCTGTCCATTACACGCCCGGGCGGCGCGCGGCGGGATCAATGGGGGCCGCCCCGGGCCGCCCGGGCCGCCCCCCCGGACCCGGGCCCCGGGGCCTTGCCCGTCCCGGGGCGCCCTCGCGGCCGTCGCAAATCGTTACCTGCCCCGGGCCCGATCTCGTTCGCGTCCAGAGCCATATGCCCTAGGCTAGTCGCCGTACGGCAATCTGCCATGTGGCAAGATCACGGGTGTGCAGAAGGACCCTGACGTGACCCCCAACCTGAGCACGGTCGTCGAGCGCCGGCGCCTGCGCACCGAGCTGCGCCGGGCGCGCCAGGACGCGGACCTGACCCAGGAGCAGGTTGCGGTCGAGATGGACTGGTCGCTGTCGAAGCTAATCAGGATCGAGAACGGCTCGGTCAGCATCTCCCGGAACGACCTGCTGGCGCTGCTCCCGCTGTATGGCATCACCGACAGGGCCGAGGTGCAGCGGCTCATCGACCTGGCCCGCACCGCCCGGCAGCCTTCGTGGTGGAGCAAGTACCGGGGCGAGGTGCCGCCCGCCTTCTACTCCTACCTGGAGTACGAGGCGGCCGCGTCCGCCATCCGGCATTACGAGAGTTTCCTCGTGCCTGGCCTGCTGCAGACCCGGGACTACGCGAACCGCGCCATCTCCGTGTACAAGGGTAATTTCAGCAGCCAGACCATTCAGACCCGGCTCGAAATCCGCATGGCGCGGCAGCAGCTTCTCGAACAGGGAAAGCCGCCGCGCATGCATTTCATTCTCGACGAGGCCGTCATCCGGCATCTCCTGGGGGATGAGAGGGTAAGGGTCGAGCAGATAGAGAAGCTCGTCGAGATGGCTGGGAGGCCGGCCGTTACCATCGAGATAGTCCCATTTTCCGCGGGCTTGTACCAAGGACTGGGCGAGACCTTCACCCTGCTCGAGTTCAGGGACACGTCCGACGACGACGTGCTCTATTTTGAGAATGCCCGTGACGCCCTCTTCAGTCACGACGACAGCGAAGAGGTAGCCCTCTACCAGGAGATGTTCGGGGATCTCAGGAAAATCTCCCTGGGTGTCAAGGGATCCGTGGAATACCTCAACAGGATTCGGGCCGAGACGGGCGCTTAAGGCGGGCAGGGAGCCCTCCACGGGCGCCCCTTGACTGCGCGCTGGCCCACGGGCCGACAGGAAAGGAACCGGAAAAAATGTCAGATGTCCCGCCGTCCTCGCTTGACTGGAAGATCAGCAGCGCTTCGGGTGGCACCAACTGCGTGGAGGTCGCGTTCTCGGCCGGCACCGTCTGGGTGCGCGACTCCAAGAACCGCGACCGCGGCATGCTGCAGTTCCCCAGCCCCTCCTGGCGCGACTTCGTCGCGGCCGTCAGCCAGCGGCCGGGGCGCTGAGCGGCCCCTTTGACGTGCGGTTCCGTGGCTGGCTGGGCCGCGCCCAGGATGGGCGCCCCAGCCGGCCGCGGGAAGTTGCCTGATACCGCGGTGGTCAGTCCAGCGGCGTCACGTGCTCCAGGCGGCGCCACGTCCCGTCGGCCAGGAACACCGAGTCGATCCGGCCGTCGGGCAGGCGGTGGAACTCGACCGGCTCTCCCGATTCGCGGTAGCCAGCCCCGACCGTGAAGCGGAAGGGGTCGTCGGTGGGCAGCAGTTCCAGCCGCCACCGCGGTTCGTCGGGGTTCATGAAGACCAGCATGCTGTCCCGCCATTCCAGCCTGATCACCTGGCTGTGGGCGGCCCGGGAATACAGGCCGAGGAGCGGGCGGAACAGCGCAGGCGTCGGTTCGGGCACGCCGATGCGGGGCGGCCGGGCCCGGCCCCACCGCCGCATGATCGCGGCCAGGTCCATGGCCAGCTCCGCGGCGTCCGCGCTCCCGTTGATCAGGGCGACCGCGCCCACCTCGCTTGCGGGGTTGAAGCACATTGCCGTGGAAAAGCCGGGCAGCCCGCCGGAATGCTGGATCCACACCGCATCGTCGCGGCGGACCGCGCACCACGACAGTCCCCAGGCCCGGGTCCAGTCATCACCGTCGAGCCAGCGGGGAGCGTGCATTTCCTGCAGGGCCGCCGCGGGCAGGATCGCCGGGCCGGGCACGCTCCGCCGGTACGCGTCCAGCTGGACCCGGACCCACTTGAGCAAGTCATCGACGCACGACCACAGGCCGCCTTCGGCGCCCATCTGGGGGGCGGGCCCGGCCACCGCCAGCTCGTCGGTGAAGGCGCGGGGCGCATAGCCGGTGGCCTGGCGCCACTGCGGCCACTCGTCGGCCATGCCGAAGGCCGTCGAGTGCATGCCAAGCGGGAGGAGGATCTCCTCCCGGATGTAGTCGTCGTAGCTGACTCCCGAGACCCTCGTGATCACCTCCCCGAGAAGGTGGTAGGCGAGGTTGGAGTATTTCGGGTGCTGGCTCGGCGGGATCCTGGCCACCACCGCCCCCGGCTGGGCGAGGTCGGTCAGCCCCTCGTAGAGCGGGACGGTCCAGTCCGTGCCCGGCGGCTCACTCGCCAGCCCGGAGGCGTGGGCCAGCATGCGGCGCAGGGTGACCCGCTCGATCCTCGTCTCCGGGGACGCGGCCTGCCGGACCTCGGGGATGTAGCCGGCCACGGCATCGTCCAGGTCCAGGCGGCCGTCCTCGCGGAGCTGCATGACCGCCGTGCCGGTGAAAGTCTTGGTGATGGAAGCGATCCGGTAGAGGCTGGCCGGCCCGGCCGCGGCGCCCAGGGCGAGATCGGCGAAGCCGGCCCCGGAGCACCAGGGCGCCTCGTCCCCGCACAGCGCACCTGCCGCGGCCCCAGCCAGCCGGTGGTCCCTGACGAACCAGGCCAGCGCCGCGTCAAGTTCTGAATCCGCGGCTATCCGTTCCGCCATCCGTACCTCCCGTGCTTGCGGGTGGCCCCGTCACCCTGACGGCCTCTTGCGCGCTCGTCCCGGAAACCACCTGTCCGTAGGGCTATGTGCCCACGGGACAGCCGGCAGGGCGCCGGAAGCGCCGGCCCTTTCTGAAAATGCGCGCGAAACCGGCGTACCGCAAGCACGCCGCGGCGGGCGGCCTGTGATCAGGCCGCCCGCCGCGGCGTGAGGATCAGGGCCTGGCGTTGCCGCGCCGCGCCGGATGGAGCGGGGCGGCCACGCTCAGGCCGCTGGTGGCTGGTAGCGCTCGCCGACCGGGCGGAGCCTGTCCGCCGCCCGGGTAGCCAGCGCGAGATCGAGCTCGGCCTCGAGCTGCTCGAGGTGGAGCTGGATGAGCCTCAGCCGCGGACTGACGTTGGCCACCATTTCCTGGCGGAAGTAGCGCATGCATGCGACTGCGCCGATGAGAAGCCCGGTAAGTGTACCGACGAGGAAGATCATCAGGACCATGTTGACCACCCCTGCTGCAGACCCAATGCCAGTATGCGGTCTGACGTGCGCAATTTGCAAGCAATCAATCTGCCACCTGGCAGATTGATTGAAGTCGTGCTGACGGGAGGCAGGACGGGCCCCGGATCCGGGCTCCGCCGCCGGCGCTAGCGCACCTGCCCGCGGGCAGGCTGGGCTTCAGCTGTGGCGGGGCAGCCTTCCTGGCGCGCCGTGAGGCAGACGAGCGCGGGGGAGCTCAGGCGGCGTCCTCGGGGGGCGGCGAAATCCCCGGCCCGGTAGCAGGGGAGACACGAGCGTCGGGCGAACCCAGAGCGGGCACCAGTTCAGGTGTGAGCTTCACCATGGCGCCACAGCCCGGTCCGCGCCGGGGGAAGGAGAACCACGATGCCCGACAAGACTCACGATCCTGCGCCAACATGGCAGCCGCCCCCGGATGCCGAGCAGGCCGGCGGTGACCTGGACGCCGCCGCGCGGCGCGAACTGCCCGCCTCGGCCTATGCCTTCCCGCGGCAGCGCAAGGAACCGCTGAGCTCGGCAAGCCACGTGCGAGCCGCACTCAGCCGATTCGATCAGGTCAGCGACGTCAGTGACGCTGACCGTGCGCTTGCCTTCGAAAATATCCGTCTCGCCGCGTCCTACTTCGGTGTCGGCATGACCGAGAAGTCGTGGCACGATCTGATGCCCCCGCCCGGCGGCCGCTGATGCCCGGCCGGCCGGGGCCCAGTCCGCGGGGGCCTCCGGACGAGCCGCAGGAGCCTCCCGGCTGCCTGCATGGCTGGCGGTGCGCTCCTGCGGTTCGGGACGTTGGACCCTGGCAGGCAGGCCCGCGCGGCGACTATGACGGTGGGTGTGGCGCAGCCCGCGTGACGGCAGGCCGTAGTAGGGACTGGGCAGATGAACATAGCCTCGGCACTAACTCCTTGGACCCGCCACGACCCGGGACGATCCGCGATCGTGTTCGAAGGGCGGCAGCTGTCCTACGGCGAGCTCGACGACCTCGCTGGCCGGGTCTCGGCGGCCCTCCGGGCGCGCGGCATCGGCCGCGGCGACAGAGTCGCATTGCATCTGCCGAACATCCCTGAGTTCATCATCTGCTACCTCGGGATCGTCCGGGCTGGCGCGATCGCCGTCTCGGTCAATCCCTCGCTGGCCCGGCCGGAGGTCACGTTCCTTCTGGAGGACTCGGGCTCCCGGGTCTGCTTCACGACGGAGCCCGGCCGGGAGATGGTCGATGCCCCGGCCCTGCCGGTGCTGGAGCACGTGGTGGTGTGCGAAGGGGCGGGGCAGCCTTCGCTGGACGACTGGCTTCGTCAGGTGACGCCAGCCGCCGCCGCCTTCATGGATCCCGGTGATCCGGCGGCGATCTTGTACACCTCAGGCACGACCGGGAAGCCCAAGGGCGCGACGCTCACGCACGGCAACGTGATATCGAACACGTGGTCGGTCGTCCACCATTGCGGCTACCAGCGCGACGACCGGCTGATCCTGTTCCTGCCGCTGTTTCACGTCTTCGGGCAGAACTTCGTCACGAACGCTGGCCTCCGGGCCGGCGCCACCATCGTGCTGCACCGCCGTTTCGTGCCGGGCAAGGTGTTCGAGTCGGTCCAAAGGGATGGCGTCACGAAGTTTTTCGCCGTGCCGATGATCTACATCAACCTGCTCGCGGCCGGGATCACGCCGGGCGACCTGGGGGACATCGGCTACGAGTTCTCGGCGGCATCGACGTTGCCGGCTGAAATCGGCGGCCGCTGGCAGTCGCAGTTCGGCCGCCCGATCTTCGAGGGTTACGGGCTGACCGAGACGTCCCCGTTCGCCTCCTACAACCACGACTTCGCCCGCAAGCCGGGCACGGTGGGAACGGCTGTCGAGAACTTCGAGATGCGGATCGTGGACGACTCCGGCCGGCCGGTCGAGCGGGGCGCCGGGGGAGAGATCGTGATACGCGGGCCAGGTGTGATGAAGGGGTACTGGAACCGCGCCGAGGAGACCATGCAGGCGCTGCGCGGCGGGTGGTTCCACAGTGGCGACATGGGCACCATGGACGACGACGGCTATGTCTCGATCGTCAACCGTGTCAAGGACATGATCAACGTCTCTGGCTTCAAGGTCTGGCCGGCAGAAGTCGAGGAGGCGTTCTACACGCACCCGTCAGTCCTGGAAGTGGCCGTCTACGGCGTCCCCGACACCGTCCGCGGCGAGAGCGCCGCTGCGGCGGTCACGCTGCGGCCGGGCTGCAGTGCATCTTCCGCGGAGCTGCTGGCTCACGTCCAGGCCAGGCTCGCCCGGTACAAGCTTCCGGAGACGATCGACATCGTCGAGCAGCTGCCCAAGGGAGCTACCGGCAAGATCCTCAAGCGCGAGCTGCGAGACGCCGCGGCCAACGGGGCAAAAGCGGTAACGAGCCAAAGCGGTAACGCCAGACGTTCGCGCTTGCCGTGGCCGGCGGGCGTCAGCCGAGACCCCGCCATCATCACGGCGCCCGCGCCAGCCAGGATGACCGGCGGCGCGGTATCACGCCGCTGATGCTTGGCTAGCCGTCCTGGGCGCCGCTGCCCGCCGCAGTGGGCGCCGCCGCCCGCCGGCGTGCGAGCCGCTGGCGCACGTGTGCCGCGCCCGGCGTCGCGTAGATCTCGGCCTTCCGTTCCGGCGCGCGGCGGCGTTCGGCCAGGTGCAGCAGGTCCACGCAGGCCAGCACGGCCAGCGACCCGGCGAGCCAGATCCCGAGGACGAGCAGGGGACGGCCGGGATTGCCCTCCGGGAAGTACACGACGTCGCGCGCCGCGGACACGATGGCGCCGTTGGGCAGCCATGGTGCTACCTGGCGGAAGCCACCGGGCAGGAAGGCGAATGGCACCGTCGCGCCCGACACGGCGTTCCCGATGAAGACGAAGACGAGCGCGGCCAGGCCGGTTCCCGGCAGCCCGGTGACGGCCTGGCAGGCAGTGACGAAGGCCACGAACGTCAGCGCGCCGAGGAAGCCGATGCCGATAAGCGCGGCGCCCGCGCCGGTCAGGGCGCCGAGGACCGCGTCAAGCACGAGCACGCTGGCGCACGCGGCCAGCAGGGCGAACACGACCGCGGCGGTGACCCGCCACCACAGCCGGAACCGCCGGCCGAGCAGGAACAGGCCGACGCCGCCGATCACGCTCGGGAGGAGCAGGCCGAGCTCGAAGACGAAGACGGACAGGCCCGCCCGGTCGCTGGCCGGCAGTGGCACGAGGTCAAGGGGACGGGCCTGGCGATGGAGCGCGGTCGCTGCGGCCGTGAGGGCCACCGTGATGACCTGCTGCTGGCTCAGTCCCGCCGCGCCCGCCGTGAGGATCGTCACGGGGCCGGTCACGCCGGTGACCAGGCCCCCAGCCGCCGACTGCGAGCGGACGCTGCCGATGGCGGCGCGCGCGGACGGCGCGGCGACGACCGTGAAGCCGCCCGGAGCCGCATGCGCGAGCCCGGCAGCCAGCTCCGCGGCGAGGCCTGCCGGTGCTGCCACGGCGATCCGCACGCCATGCGGCGACGGGGCATGATCGGCGAAGCCGAACGAGAGCGTCAGGACGAAGCTGACCACGGCGGCCACGACGGCGGTCGCGAACAGCGGGCGGGGAGATGGCTGGCGGTGCGGTCGCGGCGTGTCGGACATGGCGATCCTTCTCTGGGGGCAGGCACCGCACGGCCACTAATGACCAAACGGTCATTTAGGAGCGTATCACCGGGCGGCCGTTAATGACCACTTGTATACTTAGCTGCATGGAGAGCCGGCCAGGCTGCCCGCCGCGCAGGCACCGGCGAGACCCGGAGGCGTCGCGCGTGGCGATCCTCGAGGCGGCGCGCGAGGTGTTCACCGAGCGCGGCTACGCGCGCGCGACCATCCGCGAGATCGCCCGCCGGGCCGGTGTCACGCACGGGCTGGTCATGCGGCACTTCGGCACCAAGGAGCAGCTTCTGATCGCGGCGCTGCCCGGGCCGCGGGTCGCAGCAGGCGCCGTGCCCGGGGACCTGGCCACGCTCCCGGACCGCGTCGCGGCGGTATTCGTGGAGGAAACCGAGTCCGCGGGCAGCGAGCACGCGCTGGTCGCCCTCATCCGCAGCGCGGCGTCGGGAGAGGCGGTGGCGATGCCGCTGTACGCGGCGATGGAACGCGAGGTCACCGAGGCCTTCCGCGAAGTGCTCGGCCCGGGCACCGAGGCATACGCCGACCTGCTCAGCTCGCTCCTCATCGGCGTCACGTTCGCCCGCCACGTCGCCCGCACCGGCGCACTGGCCGCGCTCACGCGGGAGGAACTCGTCGGCTACCTGGTGCCGGCGATCCGGGCACTGCTCGCCCCGGCCATCGCCGCGGCGGGAAGAAGGACCGGGGACCCTGCGGGTGCCGCGGGCGATGCTGCTGCGCTACGGTCACAGTGAGGGATACCGGGCCAGTCGCTCACCGAGTCGGGGGCCAGTGACGTGAGCACCCACCAGCCAGATGAGGACGTCTTCAGCTCATGCCGCACTGGCATCACGAGGACCGGGGTCTGCACGGTCATGCCGGGCGTTTTCTGCATCGGTCTGGGCGAACAGTTTGAGGAAGAAAAACTCCAGGCCTACCCGCCGGGCGCGGTCGTGGTCCTGCCCGGCGGCACCCGCCACTTCCACTGGGCAAAATCCGGTGAGTACGTGACGCAGGTGACGGCCATCGGCCCGATCAGCCTTGAATACGTGCACCCGCACGACGATCCGCGGAACACACGAGCCAGCTATGAAAGGCGGTCACCCGATGCGTCCTGACATCAGGCCTGGCGGCATCTTCCCCGACTACGCGCTGCCCGACCACCTCGGCACGGTGCGCAGGCTGAGCGAGCTCCAGGGCAGCGATCCGCTGATCCTCACCCTGGCGCGCGGCAACTACTGCCCCAAAGAGCACCAGCAGCACCTGGAGCTGGCGGCCAATTACCCGAAGATCGCGGTGGCCTACACGCAGATCGCCACGATCGCCACCGACGACCATCACACCCTGCAGGAGTTCCGCGCGTCGGTGGGCGCCCAGTGGACGTTCCTGTCCGACCCCGGCCGGACCGTCCAGAAGGACCTCGACATCGCCGAGTACACCGACCCCGAGCACAACCCCATGATCCCGCACACGCTGGTGCTCAAGCCGGGGCTGGTCATTCACAGCGTCTATAACGGCTACTGGTTCTGGGGCCGCCCGTCGTTCTATGACCTGTGGCGTGACCTGCGTGCCGCGACCAGCGAGATCCGCCCGGACTGGGATCTGGCCACCCCGGGGCTCCGCGAAGCCTGGGACGCCGGCGACTTCGCGAAGTTCCACGGCTGGGACCGGCGGTCCCCCGGGTCGACGCCGACGTCGTATGACGACACCGGAACGAAGGGGTGACGGCGGTTGACCAGGCCCGTGTGCGAGTTGCTCGGGATTGAACAGCCGATCGTCCTGGCCCCCATGGTCAACATTCCCCCGCTGGCCGCGGCGGTCTCGAATGCCGGGGCGCTCGGCATGCTGACGCTGACCTGGTCTGCTGATGTCGGAGCTGTCGTCAGGGAAACGGCGGCGCTGACTGGCCGGCCGTTCGGAGGCAACCTCGTCCTCACCGAGGATCGTCACGGCCGCCTTGACCAGGCCCTTGAGGCCGGCTTGCGGATCGTCTCGTTTTTCCTGGGGGATCCCGGCGGCTACGTCGAGGCTGTGCATGACGCCGGGGGAATCGTCATGCACACGGTCGGCAGTGCCGAGGAGGCACGGCGGGCCGTCGCCTCGGGCGTGGACGTGATCGTTGCCCAGGGCTGGGAGGCCGGCGGGCACGTGGGGAGTACCGTCGCGACATTGCCGCTGGTGCCCGCCGTGGTCGACGCGGTGACGCCGGTGCCGGTGGTCGCGGCGGGCGGGATCGCTGACGCTCGCGGAGTCGCCGCGGTGTTCGCCCTGGGAGCGCAGGCCGCATGGGTGGGCACGCGGTTCCTGCTGGCCGAGGAGATGCCGATCCACCGGGACTACCGGCGCCGGCTGACCGCCGCGGCCGAGACCGACGCGCAGTGGTACGCCAACCTGTACGACGTCGGGTGGCCGGACTCTCCGCACCGCGCCCTCCGCAACTCCACGGCGAAGGCGTGGGAAGCCGCGGGCTGCCCCCCAGACGACCAGCGGCCAGGCATAGGCGACGTGGTCGCGCACCTCGCCTCCGGCGAGGCCATCGTTCGTTACGAGGGAGCGCCGCCGATGGCCGGGACGACCGGGGACATCGAAGCCCTCTCGATGTGGGCCGGGCAGGGCGTCGCGCTCGCGAGACAGCCGCAGCCGGCGGCGGACATCGTGGCCGAGCTCACCTCCCGCCTGTAACCCGTCCCGGAAACGGAGAAGCCGTGAGCGAAACCGGGCAGAAGGTGGCCATCGTGACGGGCGGCTCGCAGGGAATCGGTGCCGGGCTCGTCGAGGGATACCGCCAGCGTGGCTGGGCGGTCGTGGCGAATTCTCTGACCATCAAGCCGTCGGCGGACCCGGGCGTCCTCACGGTCGCGGGCGACATCTCCGATCAGGCCACCGCCGGACAGATCATGAGCCAGGCACTTGACCGCTTCGGGCGCGTCGACACCCTGGTCAACAACGCAGGCGTGTTCGTCTCCAAGCCATTCACCGAGTACACCGCCGAGGACTACGCGCTGGTCACCGGCGTCAACCTGGCCGGATTCTTCTGGCTGACCCAGCGCGCCATCGGCCAGATGCTGAAGCAGCACGGCGGCCATGTCGTCAACATCAGCGCCAGCATCGCCGACCGCGCTGACTCCGTGGAGCCAACCGCGCTGGCCGCGCTGACGAAGGGCGGCCTGGCCGCGGTCACCAGGTCGCTGGCCGTCGAGTACGCCTCCCGCGGCATCCGCGTCAACGCGGTCGCGCCCGGCATCATCCAGACCCCGCTGCAGCCAGCCGAGGCCTACACGCCCGGGGCGCTCGCGGGGAAACTGCCCCCGCTCGGGCACGTGGGCCAGGTCAGTGACATCGTGGACGGCATCTTGTACCTGGAGTCAGCGCCGTACATCACCGGAGAGATCCTGCACATCGACGGAGGCCGGACCGCCGGCCACTGAGCCTTCTCTCGACGGGCTGGCCGGACCCCTTCAGTGAGCTGGACGTGCTGGCCGCCCTCCCCGGCCAGCGGTGCGGGCGTTCCACTGACTGACGTGGTGGCAGTTCGCAGGTAGCGAATACCGCCGCAGTTCAGCGTCGTTGAGAGGTCGGCTCATTACCTCGAAGGCCCGGGAGATGATCAGGTCAGCCGAGGCCTCAAATATCCGCGCCGTGCCGTCACAGCTGCCGGTGGCCACCAGGGTACCGTCCGGGGCGAACGCCACCGCGTTAACCGGAGCGTCGTGGTTGAGGCGGGCCAACTCCACTCCGGTAACGGAATTGAACACTCGCGCGGAGATATCGGGCGGGCCAGCTGTGTCCCGGTGGCGGGGTCGAACAGCCGTGCGGAGCCGTCTGCGCTGCCGGTCATGACCCTGGTTCCGCCAGGGGCGAACGCCACCCCGGGCAGGAGCGGGAAGGCGACGTGCACCCAGTCCTGCTCACCAGGGCGCGCCTGCTCCCGCTGGTCGCGGCCGAGTGCTGTGTTCACCACATGAGCGCATGTCACCACTTGGTCGCGGCCGACCAGCATGCCCATCCCTGCTGTCGGCATGCCTGGCCCGGAAGCGCACAACTGGACAATCGCCGTCTCGTACCCGGCCGTCGCCATGCCCCCGACTCTCAGGCTGGCCGGGCTTCCCGGGTCCACGACATCGTTATCTTAAAATTCACCTCGGCGGTTCCCTTCGCAAGGATGACTCCGTACTCGCCGCCCAGTTTCACCCCGAACTCCACCGTGAAGTTCTCTGGCGCGGACGCGGCCAGTTTGTCTTTCACCGTCCGCACCAGCGGCTCAAGCTGATCCAGAGACGCCGACAATGACCGGGCTGCCCTGGCTGCGGCCTGCCCGGGAGCGGAGGCGGAAGCAAGTACGAGCCCGCCCGGGATGTCGGCGCGATCCGCTTCGACCAGAAGCGTCGCTCCGTCCGCGGCATCGTCCACGGAAACCTGCATCAGTACGACTGCCGTGTGTGCTCTCCCCCTCGGGCATCAAGACGACCCTAGCCCGACCCGATCCTCCGCGTCACCACACGACTACGTGCACGCTTGGGCGGCGGGCCAGGTCACCTCCCGATCGTGCGGAACCCCTCACGCCAGGTCGGGTAGCGCAGGGTCCAGCCGAGTTCCTTCTTCGCCTTCGCGTTGGCCGCGCCGCGGGCCTGCATCAGCATGTCCAGCCCGGAGCCCATGACCAGCCGGCCGGCCCACTCCGGCATGCGCCGGGGCGGGCGGGCGCCGAGCGCGGCTGCGAGGACCGGAAGCCACTCGCGCACCGGGGCAGGCTCATCGTCGGTGACGTTGTAGATGGCCGGGCCGTCAGCCTCCAGGGCGAGCACTGCTGCAGCGGCCGCGTCATGCAGGTGGATGAACGACATCATGCCCCTGCCGTCGCCCACCAGGGGGTACCGGCGCCTGGCCACGGCGGCCGTCATCTGGTCCGGCTCGCCGTAGAACCCGCCGTAGCGCAGCGCGATCCCGCCGGCGGCTGTCACCGCCTGGTCCAGGTGGGTCATCGCGGCGAAGGTGTGCGCCGCCGTGGCTGGCGGGTCCGCCAGCAGCGGGTCGTCTTCGGAAGCCACCAGCCCCGGTGAGGCGTACCGGTACGGCGCGAAGCTCTGCGCGACGAGCTTGGCCACTCCGGCCGCGCGGGCGGCGGCGATCAGGTTGTCGGTGCCGTCTGTCCGCAGCCGGTTGGTGGGCGCGAACGTTTTGTCCAGGCTGCGCCCGAACCGCATGCCGGCCAGCGCCGTCGCCTGGTAGATGATCGCGTCCGGGCGCACGTGCGCCACCGCCGACCTGGTCGCGGCCGCGTCCAGGACGTCCAGAACCAGCGGCGCCGCGCCCGCGGCACGGATCCTGCCTTCCCTTGATGCAGTACGGCAGGTCCCGGTCACCTCCTGTCCCTGCTTGGTGAGCTGGCGGGTCAGGTGGGTCCCGACGGCGCCGCTGGCACCGATGATCAGTACTCGCATGAGCTCGCTCCCGCTTCCGTCACGCCGGCGCCATCCGCCGTGTCAGTGTTGTGGTGTCTCAAGCTGATGACACGCGGCGCAGCGAGGACGTGACGAGTGAGCGGCGAGGCAGCACCCGGGACAGGCCAGCATGCGGAGCTGGCCCGCGTATTCGAAGAGCACCGGCGGCACCTGCGGGCGATCGCCTACCGGATCCTCGGCTCGCTGGCCGAGGCCGACGATGCGGTGCAGGAAACGTGGGTGAGATTCGCCGCTGCCGGGACCGGCGGCGTGGAGAACATGGGCGGCTGGCTGACCACGATTGTCACCCGCGTGTGCCTGAACGTCCTGCGCGCCCGGGCTGCCCGGCCGGAGCAGCCCGCCGGGATGCACGTGCCAGACCCGATCGCGGTCCACGCCGACGCCACCACGCCAGATCCGGAGCAGGAGGCGCTGCTTGCCGAATCAGTCGGGCTGGCGCTCATGGTCGTGCTGGACGTGCTGACGCCCGCTGAGCGCGTGGCGTTCGTGCTGCACGACGTGTTCGGCGTGCCGTTCAGCGTGGTCGGGCAGCTGGCCGGGCGCTCGGAGCAGGCGGCCAGGCAGCTGGCCAGCCGGGCCCGCCGCCAGGTCAGGGCGGCGGGGCCGAGCACTCCGGACGTGGGCCTGCCGCAGCAGCGCGTGATCGTGGACGCGTTCTTCGCTGCGGCCCGTGCGGGCGACTTTGACCGGCTCATGGAACTGCTCGATCCCGATGCCGTCATCCGCGCGGACGGCGGCCCGGCCCGCCCCGCCGCCTCGGTCGTCATGCGGGGCGCGGCGCAGATCGCCCGGGCGACGATCGCGACGGCCAGCCCGCTGGCCGACTTCACCCCGGTCCTGGTTAACGGCGTAGCCGGGATGCTGATCACCGTCCGGGGACGGCCGGTGTCGCTGATAGCGGTCACCGTCACCGGCGGCCGGATCACCGCGATGGACGGCATCACCGACACCAGCCGGCTGGCCCGGCTGGGGCTGGCGCGCCTCAGCCCCGGAAGCGGCGGCTAGGCGCTGCCATGCCCCGCCGGGGCCCGCCGGATGCGAACCGCTATGAACTGGCCGGTTCCGTCACCGGCCCAGCGCTGGCCGGCTGGGCAGGGGCGGAAGCGGCACCCGCCAGGTCGGCTCGCCTGACCCGGCCCGGGTGACCGGTCAGACGAACAGCGGCTCGGCCGACGTCCGGTCGGCCATCGCGCTCATCGCCGCGTCGTCCGGTGCCCCGGTGAACCGGCTGGCCGCGTCAAGCACCCTGGGGAGCAGCTCGACGTCTCCCACGCTGTCGAGGAACACCCCGGGGCGGCTCAGCGCCCACCACACGGCGAGATCGATGTCGTCCTGCTGCTCAAGCGGCTCATACCAGGTCGCCCGGGTGTGCGGCCGGCCTGCCCAGGGGCGCAGCGCGATCGACTTGATCGTCTGCACCGCGACCCGCCGCTCACGGCAGATCTCGTACAGGGTGTTGAAGTTGCCGGCGTAGTACGGGTTCTGCATGGTGACGAAGTTGTAGGGGAGCAGCACCGAGTCGAAGCCGAAACGCTCGAGGCTGCGGAGGTGCGTCGCCGCGATCTGGCTGCCGTGGCCGGTCACCCCGATCCAGCGGATGAGGCCCTGCTCCCGGGCTTCGAGCGCGGCCTCGAGCGCCCCGCCAGGACTCAGGGCGACGTCCCACTCGATCGGATCAGCCAGGGAGTGCAGCTGCCAGAGGTCGACGTGATCGGCGCCCAGCCGGTCCAGGGACCGGTGCAGTTCCTCGCGGGCCCCGGCTGCGGTGCGCTCGTCGCCCTTGGTGGCCAGGAAGAACCGGCCCGGTTCACGCTGCAGCCAGGGCCGGATGCGCACCTCCGCCTCGCCGTAGGACGAGGCCACATCCAGGTGGTTCACCCCGTGGGCGAGCAGGAGGTCCAGGGTCTCGTCCGCGGCCCGCTGGGAGACCTGCGCGAGAGCCGCCCCCCCGAAGATCACCCGGCTGCTCTGGTGGCCGGTGCGGCCGAACTCTGCCTGCTCGATGGGCACGAGACCTCCCGACGTGGCGAAAGTTGAATCTGAGCGTACAGCGGATCGCGGTGGCAGGCCGGCCCAAGCGCGCCGGAGCGTATAGTCCGGATCACATGGCCAGCGGCGGTATGGCGGGCGACCGGCCGGGAATGGGACTGGCTGCCTGGCGATGGGTAGACCGGCGGTGGCAGCGGCAGATCACCGCGGCCCGGGCGACATGGGAAGGGAACGGCGTGCCAGACGAGCTTGACGCGCTGGCCTGCCTGCTGACCGGGCGCCTGGCCGGATTGGGCAGCGCCCTGATCGCGTTCTCCGGCGGGGTCGATTCCTCCCTGGTCGCCGCGCTGGCCGCCCGGGCGCTCGGGGAGCAAGCCCTCGCCGTCACCGCCGTCTCGCCGGCCCTCGCGTCCGGGGAGCTGGACGGCGCCCGGTCGGTGGCCCGGGCCGTGGGCGTCCGGCACGAGCTGGTCAGCACGGCCGAGCTCGAGCGGGGCGACTACCGGCGCAACGACCGCTTCCGCTGCTACTACTGCAAATCCGAGTTGTACGACCGGCTGGCGGCGCTGGCCCGGCGCCGCGGATTCGCCGCGGTGCTGTCCGGCGCCAACGCCGACGACACGGGTGACTGGCGTCCCGGGCTGCGCGCGGCGGCCGAGCACGGGGTCCGCCATCCCCTGCTGGAGGCGTCCGTGGGGAAGGACCAGGTGCGGGCGCTGGCGCGGCACCTGGGGGTCCCGAGTGCGGACAAGCCCGCGTCGCCCTGCCTGGCATCGCGGCTGCCTTACGGCACCCCGGTCAGCGCCGGCGTGCTGTCGCAGGTAGACCAGGCCGAGCTGACCCTGAAGCAGCGCGGCTACCGCGAGTTGCGGGTGCGGCATTTCGGGGATCTCGGCCGGGTGCAGCTCGGCGCGGCGGACCTGCCGCGAGCGGCGGACCCGGAGGAGCATGCGGCGGTGCTGGCCTGCGTCCGGGCGGCTGGATATCAGCGCGCGGAGATCGACGAGCGGCCGTTGCGGTCCGGTTCGCTGAACCTCGACATCACGCCGGCCAGCCCGGCCGGCTGACGCTCCCGGCATGCGGGGCTAGGCCAGGGCCAGACATCCCAGGTGGCGGCTTGCCCCACGCCGCATCGGAAGATTCCACCCCATAGCCACTTTCGGGTGACGCGCGGGCCGCCGCGCCAGCAGTTCCCGTGCCCGCCAGCCGGGCGGGCGCAGGGCGCGATGAACGGCTGCGACCGCGATCCCATGGCAGGCGCCGGCACGGCAGCTACCGCCTCCCGGCCCGGCGGCGGGCAGCGGGTTTCCCGTCACCCCGGAGCGGGCAGGCGCGGTACATGAGCCAGGCAGCCGGCGGGACCGGGATCGTGATCGTAGGCGGCGGCCTGGCCGGGGGCAACGCCGCCGTGACCCTCCGGGAGGAGGGTTACCGGGGCCGGGTCACCCTGGTGGGCCAGGAAGCGGGCATCCCCTTTGGCCGGCCCCCGCTGTCCAAGACGTACCTGCGCTCGGAGGAGGATCTCACGGGCTGGTACGTCAGGCCCGCGAACTGGTATGGGGAGCACGACGTAGACCGTCTCGCCGGGTCCACAGTTGAGGTCATCGATACCGCCGCGCATACCGTGCGCCTCAGCTCGGGCCAGGAACTCCAGTACGAGAAGGCCCTGATCGCCACGGGCGGCCAGAACCGCAGCCTTAAACTTCCCGGGGCTGGCCTGCCTGGCCTGCACTACCTGCGGACGGTCGCGGAGTGCGAGGCGATCAAGGCCGAGGCGGTGGCGGGCCGGCGCGCGGTAGTCGTGGGCATGAGCTTCATCGGCTCCGAGGTCGCGGCCTCGCTGACGCAGCTCGGGGTGCACGTGACCACCATCTTCCCCGGCAAGTTCCCCCTTGAGCGGGTCCTCGGCGGGGATATCGGCGCCATATTCAGTGCCATCCACCGCGGCAACGGCGTCGAGCTGCTCGCCGGGGAGCAGGTGGCCGCGTTCGAGGGGACGGATCGGGTGGAGGCGGTCACGACCGCCAGCGGGGTTCGCGTCCCCTGTGACTTCGCCGTGGCTGGGGTCGGGATTGAGCCCGTGATCCCGGCCGTCACGGGGCAGCCGGTCGCGCAGGATAACGGGGTCCTGGTCGACGAATTGTGCCGGGCCAGCGCCGCCGACGTCTACGCGGCCGGCGATGTCGCGAACATCCTGCACCCGCTCTTCGGCCGGGTCCGGGTCGAGCACTACAACAACGCTGAGAAGCAGGGTGCCGCGGCGGCGAGATCGATGCTGGGCTCGGCTGCCCCTTATGACTACATCTACAGCTTCTGGTCAGATCAGTACGAGCACAAGCTCGAGTATGTCGGCTACGTCACGACGTGGGATGACTTCGTGATCCGGGGGAGCCTGCCAGAAGGCAAGCTGATCGGGTTCTACCTCGTCGGGGGAGTGGTGCGGGCCGCGGTAGGGCTCGACCGCGGCGGTGACCCGGAACTGGACCGCGGGTCGGAGATGGCAGCCGCCGCGCGCCTGGTGGCCGCCCAGGCCCAGCCTCCTGCCAGGCAGCTCGCTGACGAGCAGGTGGACCTGTGGTCACTGGGGAAAGAGGCATAAGTGCCGCCCGGGCTGCCCGGGCGGGCACCGCCGGCGCCCCGCCTGGCTCGCCCCGCCTGGCTCGCCTAGGCATTCGAGAAGAGGGGGATGTTCGCGCCGCTGGCCGGGGCCAGCGGGCTATCGAGCAGCGCGAGGATCAGTTCGGCGACATCGCCGGGGGTCAGGCCGGGGCGGAGGTCGGGATTGGCCCGCCGCAGCATCTGCGTATCGACGGCTCCCGGGCTCACGCAGATGGCGCTGATGCCGTGCGGCCTGCCTTCCACGGCGATCGCCTCGGTCAGGCCGATGACCCCGTACTTGGAGACGTTGTAGGCGGCCAGCCCCGGGAACTTCTCGGTCGCGTAGATGCCCGACAGCGAGGCGATGTTGACGATCCGTCCCTCGCCTTCAGCGCGCATGGCGGTGAAGGCCGCGCGGCAGCACAGGAACGAGCCCGTCAGGTTGATCCCCAGCGTCTCTTCCCAGATGTCCTGCGTGGTCTCGCCGAACGGCGCGGACGTCAGCACGCCGGCCGCGCAGACCAGGGCGGCGGGCTGCCCGGCCCGCGCGGCTGTGGCAAACAGCCGCTCGACCTCCTCGATCTTGCTGACGTCGGTGGGCACGGGCGTGGCGTCGCCGCCGGCGGCCTGGATGCGGCCGGCGACACTGGCGAGAGCGTCGCGGTCACGGGCCGCGAGAACCACGTGCGCTCCGGCGCCGGCCAGGGCCGCGGCGGTGGCCGCCCCGATTCCCCGGCTGGCCCCCGTGACCACGGCGACCCGTCCCGCCAGCCAGTGCCCGGGGTCAGTCACCGGCTGCCGCCCCGCTGGCCGGGCGGATGACCCGCCGGTAGAGCTGCTCGTGAGCATCCAGGCTCCGTTCCAGGTCGAGTTGCCTTACGGCGTGACCCCGGCAGGCCGCGCGGGAGATCCGGGCCGCCTTCCGCACGCAGTCCGCGGCCGCCTGGATGTCATCCGGCGGGGCCAGGAAGCCGGTCACGCCATCCACGATGATCTCGGCGAGCCCGCCGCGCCGGAACGCGACGACGGGAGTCCCGCACGCCTGGGCATCAGCGGCAGCCATGCCGAAGGGCTCGTCCCACCGTGCCGGGCAGAGCACGACCGTGGCGCGGGCCATGGCCGCCCACATGGATGCGCGGGGCACTCCCGGATGCACCGCCACGCCGGGCGCGTCTCGCCGGGGGGTGATCTGGTCCCGTGCGTACCCGGCGTCGTAGACGTCGCCGTACACGTCGATCCGGGTTCCGGCCGCCTGCGCGATGTCGATCGCCTCGGCGGCTCCCTTCTCAGGACTCAGCCGGCCCGCGAAAACGGCGCCGTTTCCCGCCGCGTCCGACCAGGGGACCGAACGCGTCGGCACATAGGGCGGCAGGGTCGCGTTGACCCGGGTGACCGCACGCCAGATGCCCGCCTGGAACGCGGACACGCAGGCCACCGCCGGAGGCCGACCGCCGTGCGCGGCCTGGCCGAGCGCGGCCGCGATCGCCGCGTCCGGTGGCAGGTGGAGCGTGTGCACGACGGGCATATCCAAACCCGCGGCGAGGGTGATCGCGGGCGCGTCGAAGGCGTGATTGTGGATCAGGTCGTAACGGTTCTCCCGGACCGCGGAGTAGGCGCTGGCAAAGGCCGGCCCGGCCAGGGCCGGATCGGCCGGGGCCGGATCGGCCGGGGCCAGCCCGGGGTCCGCGGGGCCGGAGGCCCGGTACAAGGTGGCCGCCAGGGACCCCGGATCGACCCCGGTATCGATGACCGTGACCCCTGGTATCTGCGATCCGGAGGCCGCGTACACGTGGATCTCGTGGCCCCGGCCGGCCAGGCCACGCGCAAGATCGGACACGAAGGCCTGCGAGCCCCCGCCCTGGGGCTCGCGGATGGCGGACACCAGCGGTGCCATGATCGCGACTTTCATCCAGGGATCACCTTGAAGGCGACATCACGCGGCGGATTGATGCCCAGCACCTCGTAGGGGACCCGCCGGCTGCCACGGCGGCGCACCTGCGGGACCGCATGGGGGTAGAAGATCCCGGCCAGTTCCACCGCCTCGCGGTGGCTGGCGAACTCCACGGCCATCGGCCCGGCGAAGCTTTCGTAGCGGTAGCCGCGGGCGGCGAGCCAGCCGATGTTGTTGGGCCAGATGATGGCGACACAGCCACCGGGCCGGCAAACCCGCTCCATCTCGGCCAGGCCTGCGTCGCCGCCATGGCCGGGTGCGGGGGTGAGGACGGAGCACGCGACGACCAGGTCGGCGCAGCCGCTCGGGACGGGCAGGTCGTCGAAGAACCCGCACCTCACCCTGGCGCGGTGCCCAAGGCGGGCCCTGGCCAGCTTGCGCTCCAGTATCTGGCGCAGCCCGGCGGCGGGCTCGATGGCCACCACCTCCTGGCCCCGGTTGACGAGTTCCAGCGTCAGCCGCCCTGAGCCGGCGCCGACCTCGACGATCCGGTCCGCGGAGCGCGGCAGCCAGTCGGCTATCCCGGGATGCAGCCGCTCCGCGCTGGCCATCCGCTCGTAAAGCTCCGGCTCGAGCCGGTACAGCAATTCCCAGGCCAGGGCTGGGTCGGCCTGCGGGTCGCAGCTCCCGTCAGGGGCAAAGCGGCGCGCCTCGTCGCGGGTAAGCACGCCGAGGTCCGCAGTCGTATAGCGGGTGCTCAGTTCCCGGCCCGGGCGGGCCGGGTCCTCAGAAGTGATCACCGACCTCGGCCCAGTTCTTGTCGGTCTCGCAGACCCGGACCGACCGCAGCACCCCCTCAGGAAGCTCGTGGCGGAGCCTTTCCCAGAAGGTCACCGCGAGATTTTCCGCTGTCGGGATGATTCCTTCCAGCCACGGAACGTCGGTATTCAGGTTGCGGTGGTCGACGTCCTGGATAATCTGCTGGTGTATGACGTCTGAGAGCCGCTTCAGGTCCAGGACGTAGCCGCTGGCGTCGTCGATTTTCCCGGCCACCACGACGTCCAGCGCGTAATTATGGCCGTGCAGATTGACGCATTTCCCGAACATTCGCTCGTTCTCGTCATCTGTTAGACGCGGATTACGGAGCTGGTGCGCAGCGTTGAATGTCTCGCGGCGGCTTACCAGCACAGTCGCCGTGCTGATCATGGTTCTGAGCTTACAACGCGGCCCCAACCTGACGGCGGGGAGCCTATGAGTCGCTGAGCGCGCGCCTGTGGGCCAGGATTCCCTGGCGGACCTCGGTGAGGGCCGCTCGTACCTGGTCATCGTGTTGCTCAGCGAGCGCTGCGGACAGGTACTGCCCGAGCCGGTCGAGATGCTCGCCGACGATCCGGCGGATCTCCTCGTTGCTCGCGGCCCCGTGCCAGGGGTTGGGCGGCGTCCGGCCAGCTGCGCTCGCCATGCTCTCCAGCGGCGACACGCCAAGGGCCTGGTCGGCGTCGGCGAGCAGCCGGGCCCAGATCCTCAGGTCGGTGAAGAGCCGGTCGAGCTCCGCGTGGAGGGCCTGTGCCTCAGGGACCCTGCGGTCAGCCTGCCTGACGTCCAGGATCGTGTCGATGACCTCGCTGAGCACCTCGTTGAGGGCGGCGGCGCGGTCATCGCGCGGGGGCGGGCTCACGCCGGCACCGATGCCGGCCGGCGGCCCCGGCACGCGCAGGGCCAGGCCACTAGGTTGCGCCACACGCTGGGAACCTCGTTATCTCTCAAATTTCTGGCCGTGACTCCCGCCGGCCAGCTGGACGGACGTCCGCATGGCGAGCCGGCGAGGTAGCCGCGGGCCGAGCTTACCGGCACCCTCGGCGCGGGCCGCGGTGCTGGTGGATCCGGTGCCGGGATACTGCCCGGTTCAGGCTCGCCGCAGCGCGGGGCGCATGTCTGGTCGCGCACTGGGCTTCGTAAGTCGGGCGCTGCGGACAGTAGGTAACTGCGCAGCCCGCGGCGTACTATCCGACAGTGGACAGCCTGATTCAGTCCGCCGCCGACAGCGTCTGCAATGTCACAGCCGCGCTGGTGCCGCGCACCACCGAGGTCGCTGCGGACATCTTTGCGCTGATTGTGCAAGAGATCCCGCAATTGCGCAGCGACCAGCGGGTCCTGGCGCTGCTCGAGGCCAGCGTCGATGAGAACGTGACGACGGTGCTGCACATTCTCCAGCACGATATCGGCCTGGAGAAGATCCACGCGCCGGCGGCCGCCGAGGAGTATGCGCGGCGGCTGGCACAACAAGGCGTGCCCATGGCCGCGCTGCTGCGTGCCTACCGGCTCGGCTCGGCCCGGTTCCAGGAGTGGTGCCTGCAGGAACTCGCGCGCCGCACCCACAGCGCGCCGGTTGTCAGCGCGGCCGGGCTGCGGATCGCCGGAATCCTGGCTGGCTACATCGACCTGGTGTCCGAGGAGATCGTCTCGGCTTACGAATCCGAAAAGGGCAGCTGGCTGCGGAACCTGAGTATCGCCAGGGCAGCCCGGGTTCACGCCATCCTCCGGGGCGAGCGGGTTGACATGGACTCCGCCGAGGCGGTGCTGGGCTACCGGCTCCGGCAGAACCACGTCGGCGTCGTGGCCTGGGCTACCGGGACAGCCCCGGCCGGCGGCACCCTCGGACGGCTGGAGCACGCGATCGGCGAGGTGGCCGCCGCCGCAGGCTGCGGCGGGGCGCCGCTGTTCGTGCCTTACGACGAATCCTGCGCATGGGCCTGGCTGCCGCTGGAGGGACACCATGGTGCCCCGGCCGGCCTGGGCAGCGCCAACGGCGCCGACGCCGAGCTCAAGATCCGGTTCGCCTTCGGCACGCCGGCCCGCGGCGTGGCGGGCTTTCGCCGCACCCACCAGCAGGCGGCGGGCGCTCAGGCCGTCGCGCTGGTGGCCGGGCCGTCGGGTCAGCTGGTCACCAGTTTCAGCGACGTCGCCCCGCTGGCCCTGATGTCCGGTTCGGTCGGGCTGCTGCATGCCTGGGTGGTCGAGACGCTCGGTGCGCTCGCCTGCGACGACGCCCACCACGCCCGGCTGCGCGGCACGCTCAGCGTTTTCCTGCAGGAGAACGGCAGCTACAAGGCCACCGCCGAGCGGCTGACGCTGCACAAGAACACGGTCCAGTACCGGGTACGCAAGGCTGAGGAGAGCCTGGGGCGTCCCGTCGGTGCCGACCGGCTGAACATCGAGCTTGCCCTGCTGGCCAGCCAGCGGCTCGGGCGGGCTGTCCTGCGGCCCTCCCATGAGCCCCGGGCGGGCCACGGCCTGGCTGGCCCGCAGGCCAGCGAGCGGCTTGCTGACGATCACTGAGCAGGCGGTGGCCGAACCGAAAGCCGGAGCCAGCGAGCCGCCGGTCAGGGCCGGGCGGGCCAGTGACGCCGGCCGGGCCGCGGCCCGGCCGGCTCTGCGCCTGCTCCGTGACCACGCTGGCGGGTCAGCCGCAGCCCGGACAGCCGGGCCTGGATGTCTGCGGTGACGGAATCGGGTGGCTGGTCGGCGTCCACCGCGACCAGGATGCCCCGCCCGGTGTAGTAGGGGACGAGCGGCCCCGTCGTCTCGGTGTATACCCGGAGCCGGTGCCGGATCACGTCGGCGACGTCATCGGCGCGGCCTCCCTGTCTGGCCCGGTCCAGGAGCCGCCGCGTGAGGACCTCCTCCGGCGCGTGCAGGTAGACCGCCGCGTCCAGCGTCACGCCGAGCCGGGCCGCGAGTTCCGCGGCGGCGGTGGCCTGGGGGAGGGTCCGCGGGAAGCCGTCCAGGATGTACCCGCCGCCACCGGCCGCCTCCACGACGGCCGGGGTCAGCGCGTTGAGCACGATCTGGTCGGGGACGAGATCCCCGCGGGCCTGGTGGGCCGCGATCTCACGGCCCACCCCGCTCCCAGCCTGGGCTTCGGCTCGCAGCAGGTCACCGGCGGCGATGTGCCGCACCCCGTGCCTGGCGGCCAGCCGCTCGCCTTGCGTGCCCTTGCCGGCGCCCGGGGGAGCGAGCAGCAGCAGTCTCACGGGACGGCCAGGCCGGCCGGGATGACGATGTCCCGCTTCTGGATCTTGCCGGTCGGGCCCTTGGGCAGCGCGTCCACGATCCACACATGGCGCGGGTACTTGTAGGCCGCGACCTGGCTCTTGACGTAGTCCCGCAGTTCCTCGGCGCTGATGACGGCACCCGGCTTGAGGGCCACCGCGGCACCGATCTCCTCGCCCAGGGCCGGGTGCGGCAGGCCGATCACGGCGGCCTCGGCGACCGCGGGATGCTCGTAGAGCACTTCCTCGATCTCCCGCGGGTACACGTTGTAGCCGCCGCGGATGATCAGGTCCTTTTTCCGGTCCACGATGTAGAAATAGCCGTCCTCGTCGGCCCGGGCCAGGTCACCGCTGTGGAACCAGCCGTCGCGGACCGCCTCATCGGTGGCCTCGGGCCGACGCCAGTAGCCCTTCATCACGTTCGGCCCGCTGATGACGATCTCGCCCACCTCACCCTGCGGGACCTCGCGGTCTTCCTTGTCCACGACACGCATCTGCACGTCCCGGATCGGCGTGCCGATCGAGCCGGGCTTGCGCTCGCGGCCGGGATGGTTGAACGAGGCGACCGGCGAGGTCTCGGACAGCCCGTATCCCTCCAGCACCGGGACCCCGAACGCCTTCTCGAACCCGCGCAGCACCTCGACGGGCAGCGCGGCGCCACCGGAGATGCACGTCCGCAGCGCGGAGGTGTCGTAGTCCGCGCGGTCGGGCTGGTGCAGCAGCGCCACGTACATGGTCGGCACGCCTTCGAAGACGGTGACCCGGTGACCGGCGATGATCCGCAGGGCGTGCCCGGGGTCGAACCGCGGCAGCAGGGTGAGGCACGCCCCGGACGCCACGGCCACGTTGAGCGCGACGGTCTGCCCGAACACGTGGAACAGCGGCAGCCCGCCGAAGATGACGTCGTCCGGGCCCGCGCGGACGATGTCGGCCCGCGCCACCTCGGTGTTGCTGAGGAGGTTGCCGTGGGTGAGCTCGGCGCCCTTCGGGTGGCCGGTCGTGCCGGAGGTGTAGAGGATCACCGCGGTGTCCTCGTCGCCGGTGTCCGCGACCTGGTCATCCGGGGCGGCGGAGGCCAGCAATTCGGGGAAGCTGATCCCGTCCACGACGATGGATTCCGCCTCCGCCTGCTCTGCGCCGGCGCGTGCCTGGTCCGCGAACGCGTGCCACGCGAAGATCAGCCCGGCTCCGGAGTCGCCCAGGTAATAGGCGACCTCCCGCGCTTTGAGCAGCGGGTTCATCGGGACCACGACGCCGCCGGCCCGGAGCACTCCGTAGTACACCACCGGGACCTCAGCGACGTTGGGCAGCATGATGCCGACCCGGTCGCCGGGCTTCAGGCCGCGCTCGCGCAGCAGCCCGGCGACCCGGGCGCTCGCCTCGTCCAGGGCCCGGTACGTCATCGCCGCGTCGTCTACCCGCACGGCCACGCGTCCGGCGTGGGCACGGGTGGTGTCCGTCAGGTTCTTGGCCAGGTTCGTCACGCTGCTCATTGTCTGGCCGGCGGCCCGGGCAGTCGTCGGTCCCGGGTATCAAGCCTGCCCCCGGGCGTTGGTACGGCGGCACAACCGTTGTGCCGGCGGCCTGAGGGAGGGGCCCATCCTCGTGTTGCCAGCACGTTATCGGCGGGTTCACCGCGGCCTAGCGTCGTGGGTCACACCGCGAAAGGGGGCGGGATGGACACTATCCGCCACTACTCGATGTTCATCGGCGGGGACTGGGTCGACGCGGATGAGCGATTCGAGATCCGCAGCCCGGCCACCGAGGAACTCGTGGCCAGCGTGGCCAAGGGCGGCCGCGAGCACGCCGACCGGGCGGTCGCGGCGGCCAGGGCCGCGCACGCCGGCGGCCGGTGGCGCCGGATGCCGCCAGCGGAGCGGGCCGCCGTGCTCGACGCGATGGCCGCCCGGCTCGGCGAGCGGGCCGGCGAACTTGCCGTCCTCGAGGCGCTGGAGAACGGCGCCCCGGTCCGCCAGGCCGGGGCCTTCCAGATCGGCTTCTCCATCGCCCACCTGAGCTACTTCGCCGGCCAGGCCCGCACCTACGCCTTCGAGCGGCCCGGGCCCCTGCTGAGCGAACCCACACTGGCCACCGGCCTGGTCCGCCGCGAGCCGGTCGGCGTGTGCGCCGCCATCGTGCCGTGGAACTTCCCGCTGCTGCTGGCCATGTGGAAAATAGGCCCGGCGCTGGCCGCGGGCAACACCATCGTGGTCAAGCCCGACGAGCACACCCCGCTGACGCTGCTGGAGTTCGCCAGGATCGCGGATGAGTGCGGGCTGCCGCCAGGGGTCCTGAACGTGGTGCCCGGCGAGGGTCAAGTGGTCGGAGCCAGGCTGGCCAGCCACCCGGACGTGCGGAAGATCGCCTTCACCGGCTCCACGGCCGTCGGGCGGGAGATCATGCGGATGGCCGCGGGCAACGTCAAACGGCTGACGCTGGAACTCGGCGGCAAGGGGCCGAACATCGTCCTGGACGACGCCGACCTGGACCTGGCTGCGGACGGCACGCTGTTCGGCTGCCTGATGAACCAGGGGCAGGCGTGTGAATCGGGCACCCGGATCATCGTGGCCGCCGCCGTGCACGACAAGTTCGTCGAGCGGCTGATCGGGCGGGCGAAGACGATCTCGATCGGGGACCCGCTCGACCCGGCCACGGACTTCGGCCCGGTCATCTCGGCCGAGGCGCAGCTGCGGATCCTGCGCTACATCGACTCCGGCCAGGCCGAAGGGGCCACGCTGGCCTACGGCGGAGGCGCAGGCGGGCCCGCGGTTCGAGCGCGGTTTCTGGGTCGAGCCGACGATCTTCACCGACGTCAGCAACGACATGACGATCGCCCGCGAGGAGATTTTCGGGCCGGTCCTGGCGGTGATCCGCGCCGAGAGCACCGACCAGGCCATCGCGATCGCCAACGACACCGAATACGGCCTGTCCGCCGGGGTCTGGAGCACCGACAACCAGCGGGCCCTCGACGTGGCCGGGCAGCTCGAGGCCGGCACGGTCTGGGTCAACGACTGGCACCTGGTCAGCGCCGCCTACCCGTTCGGCGGATACAAGCAGAGCGGGCTGGGCCGCGAGCTCGGGCCGCACGCCCTCGATGAGTACACCGAGGAAAAGTTCGTCCACGTCAACCTGTCCGGCCGGCTGGACCGCCGGGTCTACCCGCTGCTGCTCAGCGCGCCCCCGGCCTGAGTATCCCGGCAACCGCATTGGAGATGTCATGGACGTTCTGACGCAGGGTTATGCCCTCCCGGTGAGCGGCGGCCTGTACCCGCCGCCGCCCTACCTGTACCGGGGGGCGACCGCGATCATCGCTTCCTACGAGGCCGACCCGGCGGCGATCGCCAGCCTGCTCCCCCCGGGTGTCACGCCGCTGGAGGACCCGCCGGTGTGCCTGGCCTGGGTGGTCCATTACCCGTTCTCCACGCTGGGCGTCTACAACGAGGCGATCATGCTGGTCCGGGTGAGCTTCGAGGGCGAGCCTTACACGTTCTGCCCGTTCATCTACGTCGACAACGACGCCGCGCTGGCGTGCGGGCGGGAGCTGTGGGGGTTTCCCAAGAAGTTCGCCAGCATGGGCTACGCCCGCCCCGCCGCCGGCGGCCCGTTCGGCGAGCAGATGATGTTCACGGTCGAGCGCCCCGCCGGGAAGCGGCTGCTGACCGTGACCATGAACCCCGAGCGCCTGGCCGCACCGGGGGAGGTGAGCTTCCTGCCCGCGCTCACCCTGCGCCGGATCCCGAGCAGCCGCCTGGGCGCCAGCCAGCCGAGCATCTGCGAGCTGATCCGCACCGACTACTCGGCAGCCCCCGCCATCAGCGCGGACGGGACTGCCGAGCTGTGGACCGGCCGGTGCTCGGTGACGATGGATTCCGCCTCCGAGCTCGACCCGCTCGCCGGGATGGCGCCGGTACGGATGCTCGGCGCCCTGTACGCCGTCGCGGACATCACGCTGCCGCTGGGCACGCCGGTCCGGGACTACCTCGCCGAGGCCGGGGTGGCCGAACAGTCAGCTTTCACGTGATCGAGGAGACGATTGGCCATGGCTCAGTTCACCAGCATCTCCCGTCCCGCTGACGGGACCCTGATCGCCCAGTGGGATGAGGACCCGCACGGCACGCTGCAGATGACCGGGGCCGAGGAGCCCCTGGCCAAGGAGGAGCAGGACCTGCTGGACGGGGTGCACCGCTTCGCCGCGGAGGTGATGCGGCCCACCGGGGAGCGGCTGGACCGCCTGGCGCCCGAGGAGGTCATCGCCGCGGGCTCGCCGCTGTGGCAGGCGCTCACAGAATTCGCCAGGCTCGGCATCGGCGTGGACCAGCTGCTGGCCTTCGAGCCGGCCCAGGCCGCCAGGGCCGCCTGCCTGATCCTCGAGGAACTGGGCTGGGGCGACGCCGGCCTGGCCAGCTCGCTCGGGGTGTCGATGTTCCCGCGCTGGATGGCGGCCGCGTTCGGCAACCAGCATCTCCTCGAGCTGACGCCCGGCTCGAAGCTCGGCTGCTGGGCGACCACCGAGCCGGGCCACGGCTCAGACCAGCTCGATCCCGGCCGCCAGATCTTCCATCCCGGGGGCGAATACGGCCAGCCCGACTGCGTGGCGAGGCTCTCCGAGGACCGGGTCGTGATCAACGGGCGGAAAGCAGACTGGATCTCCAACGGCACGATCGCCGAGGTCTGCATTCTCTACTGCGCCGCCGACACCGGCTCCGGGCCCGATCCGGAACGGGGCTGCGTGGTCATCGTCCCGATGGATACCCCGGGCGTGAGCCGCGGGGCGCCGCTGGACAAGCTCGGGCAGCGGGCCCTGAACCAGGGCGCGGTCATCTTCGACAACGTGGTGCTGCCCATCTCGAACGTGCTGGCCGGGCCGGATGACTACCAGCGGGCCGCCTACCAGGTCCTCGCGCTCGGCAACGCGTGCATGGGCGCCATCTTCACCGGCACCGCGCGGGCGGCCTACGAGCTGGCGCTGGACTACGCGCGCGAGCGCAGGCAAGGTGGCGTGCCGATCGCGGCGCACCAGAGCGTGGCCTACCGGCTGTTCCACATGTACCGCAAGGTCGAGGCGGCCCGCGCGCTGGCCCGCCGGGCGATGCTGTACAACTTCACCCAGCCGGTCCCCGCGCTCCAGGCGGCCATGGCGTCCAAGATCACCGGCACCCAGGCGGCGTTCGAGGTCGCCAGCGACGCGCTGCAGATATTCTGCGGCGCAGGCATCCGCCGTGACCACCCCATCGAGAAGATCTTCCGGGACGCCCGGCTGTCGATGATCGAGGACGGGTGCAACGAGATCCTGGCCATCAGGGGCGGCCGCTACCTGGCTGACGGCCATGGAATTTGACGTCCTGATCGAGATTCCGCGGGGCACCCGGAACAAGTACGAGGTCGACCACGCCAGCGGCCGGATCCGCCTGGACCGGACGCTGTTCACCGCGACGCAGTACCCGGCCGACTACGGCTTCGTGCCGGACACCCTGGGCGAGGACGGCGATCCCCTCGACGCCCTGGTGCTCGTGCTGGAACCCACGTTCCCGGGCTGCCTGATCCGCAGCCGCCCGATCGGCATGTTCCGGATGACCGACGAGAAGGGCGGCGACGACAAGATCCTGTGCGTGCCCGCGGGCGACCCACGCCAGGAACATCTGCTCGACCTCCATGACCTGCCCCGGTTCGACCGGCTGGAAATCGAGCACTTTTTCCTGATCTACAAGGAGCTGGAGCCAGGCAAGAGCGTCGAAGGCGCGTCGTGGGCCGGCCGTGCCGCCGCCGAGGCCGAAGTCGAAGCGTCCCGGCGCCGCCTGCGGGTGACTGAGAAGCCCGGGTGACGCCGAAGTGCTTACGTGAAGGCCCCGAGGCCGGTGATGGCGCGGCCGACGATGAGCGTCTGCATGGTCTCGGTGCCCTCGAAGGTGTGGATCGCCTCGAGGTCAGCCATGTGCCGGGCGACCTGGTAGTCGAGCAGGATGCCGTTGCCGCCGAGCATGTCGCGGGCGTCGGCGGCCATGGCGCGGGCCTTGCGGGTGTTGTGCATCTTGGCCAGCCCCGCCACGGTGGGGGTCAGCCGCCCGGCCTCGGCCAGCCGGCCGATCTGCAGGCAGTACAGCTGCATCGCGGTCAGGTCCGCGAGCATCGACACCAGCCTCTGCTGGATGATCTGGAAGCTGGCCAGCGGCTCGCCGAACTGCCGCCGTTCCAGCGCGTACCGCAGGGCGGTGTCGTAGACGGAGGTGGCGTGGCCCAGAGCGGCCCAGGCGCAGGTGCTGCGGGTGGTGGCCAGGACCCGGGTGGTGTCCTTGAACGAACGCGCGCCGGGCAGCCGGTTGCCGGCCGGCACCCGTACCTCGTCCAGGGTGATGTCGGCCTGCCATACCGAGCGCAGCGCCACCTTTCCCTCGATGACCTGCGCCTGGTAGCCCGGCGATCCTTTCTCCACGACGAACGCGTTGACCTGGCCGTCGTCGGTGTTGCGGGCCCAGACGACGATCAGGTCGGCGACGGTGCCCAGGCCGATCCACCGTTTGCGGCCGTTCAGCACCCAGCTGTCACCGTCCGGGCGGGCCGAGGTTTCCAGAGCGACCGAGTCCGAGCCGTGCTCCGGCTCGGTCAGCGCGAAAGCCCCCAGCTTGTTCATCCCGGCCATGTCCGGAAGCCATCGGGCCTTCTGCTCCTCCGAGCCGCACATCGCGATCGACAGCATGGCCAGGCCCGCGTGCACGCCGAGGAACACGCCCAGGCTGCCGTCGCCGCGGTGCAGCTCCATCGTGACCAGCCCGCACGCCATCGGGCTCATCCCGGCGCAGCCGTACCCTTTGATGTCCTCGCCGACGATGCCGAGCTCGGGCAGCCGCCTGACCAGCGGCCAGCAGATCTCGGCCCGTTCCCAGTACGCGCCGGCGACCGGCACGACCTCCTCATCGACGAACCGCCGGACGGTGATGAAATGCGACCACTGCTCGTCGGTGAACTGCTCGCGGACGGAGAAGAAATCAGTCCCCAGGGACTCACCGAGATGCACGCTCGTCACCTGTGTCATCACTGGCTTCCTTTCGTGGCCCGGGACAGGACGCGTCAATGGTCATACACGTAGGTTCCCGGCGCCTCGCAGATCGGCACCAGCCCGCCACCGCCGGGCTCGCCCGGGGCGGCTTTCTCCTCCCCGCAGCGCTCGGACAGCCAGCCCGCGTAGTCCGGCCACCAGGAGCCGTGGCAGGTCTCCGCGTGCTGCAGCCACTCCTGCGGATCCTCCGGGCAGTCCTTGGCCACCTGGTATCTCGCCTTGTCGTTTCCGGGCGGGTTCACCATCGCGGCGATGTGCCCGCTGGTGGACAGCACGAACCGCTGGCGGCCGGCGAGCAGCTGGGTGGACCGGTAGCAGCTCTGCCACGGGCAGATGTGGTCGGTGATGCCGGCGACCATGTAGCTGTCGCGGTCGATCAGGGCCAGGTCCACCGGTGAGCCGAGCATGGTCATCCCGCCCGGCTGGACCAGCCCGTTCGTGACGCCCAGCCGGAGGAAGTCCCGGTGCAGGCCTGCGGTCATCCGGGTGGTGTCCGCGTTCCAGAACAAGATGTCGAACGGCGGCGGCTTCCGTCCGAGCAGGTAGTTGTTGACCCAGTAGTTCCAGATCAGGTCATTGGGGCGCAGCCAGGCGAACACCTCAGCCAGCGATCGGCCGTCGAGGTAGCCGCGTGCCCGGGATGCGGCTTCGGCCAGCCGCGCAGTCCGCTCGTCGATCACGGCGCCGGCCAGTCCCGCCCGCGCCTCGTCCAGCACGGTGACCATGAGGGTGAACGCGGCGAGCCGGTCCTGCTGGCCGGTGTGCGCCAGGTGCGCGGCCACCATCGCGGCGATGATGCCGCCGGAGCAGGCTCCCATGAGCGCGGTCTGCTCGCTCCCGGTGATCCGCGCCGCCGCGTCCATGGCGTCCAGGACAGCCTGCCCGTAGGTGTTGAAGTCCCACGCCGCGTGCCGGGCGTCCGGGTTGCGCCAGGAGATCATGAACACCTGCAGGCCGCTGCCGGTCAGGTACTCCGCCAGGCTGCGCCCGGGCGCCAGGTCCATCACGTAGAACTTGTTGATCGTCGGCGGGACGATCACCAGCGGGACCTGCCGCACCGCGGGTGTGGCCGGGCGGTACTGGATCAGCTCGAAGACCGGAGTGCGCAAGATCACCGACCCGGGCGTGACGGCGAGATCCACCCCGACCTCGAACGCGTCCGGCTCGACCATCGACGGGACCCGCGGCGCAGCTGCCATGTCGGCGGCGAAATGCCGCAGGCCCGCCACGGCGCTGGCGCCGCCGGTGTCGATGGCGGCCTTCAGCGCCGCCGGGTTCAGCAGCGGGTTATTGCTCGGGGCCAGCGCGTCGATCAGATTGGTCACCGCGAATCCGACGCGTTCGGAGTCCGCCCAGTCCAGGCCGGCGTCGGCGACCACACCCTCCGCGGTCACCGCAGCAGCCAGGTAGGCCTGCATCGCCCGGCGCAGCAGCGGATTGCCCGCCCATCCCGGATCGGCGAACCGGCGGTCGCGCCGGGACGGCTGCACCTGCGACGTGCCCGCCGCGATGCGGGCCAGCTCACCCAGCAGCTGGCGCCCCCGCCCGGCGGCAAGCCGGGGCCGGCCTGCCAGCGCCGCAGCCAGGCGCAGGCCGGAACCGCCCGGGTTCACCCGGCGCAGCGCGCCGATGGCCGCATCGGTGAGCAGCAGGTCCAGGGGTGCCGCCGCAGCATCCGCCGCGGCTGATCGGAACGTGTCGCTGTCAGGGCTCATGATCTCTCCTCCAGAGGAGCCTAAGCAGCAGGGCGCGATCTTCCATCGGTCGCCCGTTACAAACCCGGGGCCACGCATGGTCCTGCGGGCACAGGCTGCCCCCCGGGCTGACGCGGCATGAGGACGCTGGGCCCGCTCCGGCCCGGGCGGCGCGTGATACCAAAGCATCACTGGCGAAGGCGACCGGCGGACGACGACCAGAGGGGTGGCTGCGGCGCAGGCTTACTGCATGCCAGCCGACAACCACTCAGGCAGGGAGAACGCCATGACTACCTCGACCTCGCGCGGCCCGCAGCGGACGCCCACCCGCGCCATCAGCACTCACTCAGGCATAACCGGCTCGCCAGGAACCAGCGGCGTGGTAGCCGGCCTGCTGATGGTGACCGGGATCGGGTGGAACGCGGGGCTGGAGGCGCTGCCTTTCCACCCCGTGTTGACGGGGGTCACCGCGCTGGCGATCCACGTCTTCCCGCTGGTGGTCCTGATGCCCTTTCTCGTGCCTGCCCTGGTAAGTTCCAGCCGGCAGCGCGGCGTGACTGTCGCGGCGGTCCTGGCTCTCGCCTTCGGCCTGTTCTCAGCGGTGTTCAGCCTCACTCATCCACACGCCGCGATGGGCGTCCATGATCTCAACGATGTCCTGCCGATCGCTATCCTGGACGCCGGCGCGCTGTTGTGGCTGGTCCGCGGACGCCGCCTCAGTGCCAGCAAGACCGGCCGCGCGACGGCATGACGTACGGCAGTGCGCGAGATTTCGGCCTCCAGGACAGGCCATGCCAGGCTAGGAGAATGCACCACATCCCGGCCGGCACGGCGACCGCGGCTGAAACGGCGCCACGATCGCCTCGTGGTGTGCTGACTCTCGCTCGTGAGCACCCGGTTGCTACTGACCGGGTGCTCACTGCTGTCCTGGTGGCCGTGTCCCTCGCGGGCCTGTGGCTGGTGAGCTGGTCGAAGACCGGACACTACCGGGCACCGGACGCCGGCGGGGTCCTGCTGACGCTGGCTATCGTGGTGCCACTGCTGTGGCGGCGCCAGCGCCCGGGCCTGGTCCTGGTGATCAGCGGCCTGGCGCTGCTCGCTTACGACGCCGCCGGCTACCCGTCGGGACTGGCGTGGCTGGCCTGTTACTGGGCTGTCTACTCCCTGGCCGTCCACAGGCGCCGGCGCGACGCCTACCTTCCGCTGGCGGTCTGGGTCGCGGCCATCCTCGCCCACCTAGCCCTGCCTGCCCGGGGCGGCAGCAACGCGCAGACGGCGCTGATCTTCCTCGGTGTCACCGCCGTCGTCTGGCTCCGGGGCGACGCCGTGCGGACTGGCACGCTGGAGGCCGAGCGTGAGCGGCAGGCGCGGGCCCGGCAGGCCGTCGCCGACGAGCGCACGCGCATCGCTCGCGAGCTGCACGATGTCGTGTCCCAGGCCCTCGGTGTGATCGTCATGCAGGCCGGCGGCGCGGGCAGCGTTCCCGTCCTGGAAGAGCCGGACGCCAAGGCGGTGCTGGCCACCATCGAGCAGACCGGCCGCCAGGCGTTCGCGGAGATGCGCCGTCTTGTCGGTGTGCTGCGGGACGGCGACGAAGCTGCCGCGCTCGCGCCGCAGCCGACTGTCGGCGAGATCCCCGCCCTGCTTGCGAGGCTCGCCGGTGCCGGGCTGGATGTTGATCTGGAGATAGCAGGTACCCGCCGCGAGGCCCCGGCCGGGGTCGAGCTGTCGGCTTACCGCATCGTCCAGGAGGCGCTGACCAACACGCTGAAACACTCCGGCGCGGGGCACGCCACGGTCCGCCTGTCCTGGTCACAGAACCACCTCGATGTGGAGGTCAGCGACGACGGCCCGGCCGCGGGCGCCGCCGTTCCCCCGCCAGTACGCGCGGATAGCGGCGGCAAGGGACTGGTGGGCATGCGTGAGCGAGTCATGCTCTTCGGTGGCGAGCTGGAAGCCGGGCCCAGCCCGCACGGTGGCTACCGGGTAGCCGCGCGGCTTCCCCTGGAGGGCATGGCATGACCACGTCGCGGGTGCTCCTCGCCGATGATCAGGCGCTGCTGCGCCAGGGCCTGCAGATGATGGTCGACGCCCAGCCTGATCTGCAGGTAGTGGGCCAGGCGGCCGACGGTGCCGAGGCGGTCGAGTTGGCCGCGCGGCTGCGCCCCGACGTCGTTCTCATGGATATCCGCATGCCGCGGATGGACGGCGTGGAGGCCACCCGCCGCATCTGCGGATCAGCCGGGCCAGCAGGCGGGCCGAAGGTAATCGTGCTGACCACCTTCGACCTGGACGAGTACGTCGTCGGCGCGCTGTCTGCGGGTGCCAGCGGGTTCCTGCTCAAGGATGCGCCACCGGCCGACATCATCGCAGGCATCCGCGTGGTCACCGCGGGTGACGCGCTGCTGGCCCCGTCTGTGACCCGGCGGCTGCTTGACCGCTTCGCAGCCCGACCGCCCATCACCAGCATGGCGCCGCCCGCCGGGCTTGACCTGCTCACCGACCGGGAACGCGAGGTCATGGGGCTGGTTGTGCGCGGCTTGTCGAACGCCGAGATACGAGGCGAGCTGTACCTCAGCGAGCCCACCGTCAAGACTCACGTCGGGCGGATACTCATGAAACTCGGGGTCAGGTCCCGGGTACAGCTCGTGGTGCTGGCCTACGAGCGCGGCCTGGTGGAACCAGGTCGCGGCTGACCGGCTGCCGGCGCCGGACCTGGCCGGCACCGAACGTCATACCTTCGGGCCATCCGGGGACGACACCGGCGGACGACGACTGGGGCACGCGATGCGGCGCAGGCTTTCTGCATACGGAAGCCACTGCTGTTCACGCAGGGAGAACGCCATGAACCCGCTCGCCATCCATCCAGGCGCCGCCCATCTGCTGCTGCAGGGCATGCTGATCGGCTGGGCCGCCATCGAGGTCGTGCTCAGGCTGCGCAACATGGGCGGGCGGACCACCTTCGACTGGACTCTCTGGCTGGTCACCGCCGCGGTCGCGGCCGGGGTCAACCTCGGATTCCGGGGGGCGCGGGTGCACTCGGCGGTCCTGGGCGGCGGCTGGGCGCCAGTGGCGGCCGGGCTGGTCCTGCTCGCCGCGGGCGTGGCCCTGCGGACCTGGGCGATCGTGACCCTCGGGCGCCTGTTCAAGTTCGTCGTCGTCATCCAGGAAGGCCACCGGGTAGTCACATCCGGCCCGTACCGGGTGCTCCGGCACCCCAGCTACACCGGCGGCCTGGCCGCGTTCCTCGGCGCTGGCATCGCCCTCGACAGCTGGCTGAGCATCCTCGCCCTCGTGCTCATCCCGCTCCTGGCGGTCCTCGTCCGCATCCACCTCGAAGAGGCGCGGCTCGCCACTGCCCTCGGCCCGGAGTACACGCAGTACGCCAGCCGCACTCACCGGCTGGTTCCGGGCCTCTGGTGAGGCCGCGTTGCACCCTTCCGCCGGGCCTGGCCGCTCACGCAGAACGCGGTGGCGCGACCGGCGGCCGACTCGCGAAACGACCGGGCACGTTGCCGGCTGCCGTCACCCGGCGGGGACCGGCCGCCCAGCCTGTCCGCGAGGCCCGGTCATCGACGGTGAGCTGTTACGTGGCAGTCTGAATCTGGCCGGCACCGGGGCCTATCGGGCGAGTGGTGCCGGGGTGTCCGGGAGATGGACGGGGGCAGCGATGGAAGCTGGGGCCGCGATCGGGGAGCTCGCGCGCGATCGTCTTGGCTTTGAGCGGCTTCGCCCCGGGCAGCTGCCCGCGGTGCAGGCACTGGCCGGCGGGCGCGACGCGCTGGCCGTGCTGCCGACCGGCGGCGGGAAGTCGGCGATCTACGAGCTGGCGGGGCTGCTGCGGGCAGGCCCCGTGGTCGTCGTGTCGCCGCTGATCGCGCTCGAGGATGATCAGCTCGCCCACCTGCGCGCCGCCGGGCTGCGCTCGATCGTGCTGAACTCGCAGCAATCGGCTGGTGCGCGGGCGGCGGCGCTGCTGGCCTCCTGCGATCCGGACACGTTCGTGTTCCTCTCGCCGGAGCAGCTGGCCAACAGCGAGACCCGCGACACGCTGCGGCGCGCGCGGCCGGGCCTGTTCGCCGTGGACGAAGCGCACCTGATCAGCCAGTGGGGTCACGATTTCCGGCCCGACTACATGCGGCTCGGCGCGCAGGCCGAGGCAATCGGCGCGCCGATCCGACTGGCGCTGACCGCCACCGCCGCGCCGCCCGTGCGGCAGGAGATCATCCGGCGGCTCGGCCTGCGCGATCCGGTCGTGGTGATCGGCGACTTCGACCGGCCGCACATCCACCTGTCGGCGCAGCACGTGCGCACCATCGCGGACAAGGAGAACGAGCTTGCCCGGGCGGCGGGGGAGTTCGCCGGCCCCGGGATTGTCTACGCGGCCACGCACGCGAACGCTCAAGCGGCCCACGACACGCTCGCCTCGGAAGGTGAGCGGGTGACGCTGTATCACGCCGGGCTTTCCGGGCGTGAACGGCACGACGCGATGACGGCGTTCCTGGACGGCTCGGCCCGGATCATCGCAGCCACCGTTGCCTTCGGGATGGGGATTGACAAGCCGGATGTCCGGTGGGTCGTGCACTTCGACCCGCCGCCCTCGCTGGACGCGTACTACCAGGAACTAGGGCGGGCCGGCCGGGACGGGAACCCGTCGCACGTCCGGCTGGTGTATCGCTACGACGACTTTGACAGGGCACGCTATTTCATCGCCAGGGGTGTCCCCGGCCCGGCCGTTGAGCGGGCCGCGTCCGCTCTCGCGGACGGCCAGCAGCCTGGGCCTGACGCGCGGCTGCAGACGGCTGCGCTGGCCCGCCTGGCCGATCTCGGCGCGGCGGCCTGGCAGGCAGACGGCCAGATCCGCTGGACCGGGACGATGAGCGCGGCGGAGGCAGTGCAAGCGTCGCAGGCGCAGACCGAACGGGAGGATGAGATAGAGCGCACGAGGCTGGCGATGATGCGCCGCTACGCCGAGCACACCGGCTGCCGCCGTTCGTTCCTGCTGACCTACTTCGGCCAGGACTACCCCGGTCCCTGCGGGAACTGTGACAACGACCATGGGGCCGCTGAGGCTGGGCCCGCCGAGGTCCCGTTTCCCGTCGGTGCGCGGGTCGCCAGCGAGCGGTGGGGCGAGGGCACGGTGCAGCGTTACGACGGCGACCAGGTCACGGTGCTCTTCGACGAACACGGCTACCGCGAGCTGTTCGTGCCGGTCGTGCTCGAACGCGGCCTCCTGAAGCCTGCCTAGGGGGCTGGCCCTGTCGCATCCCAGTACGAATCTGGTGGCTGCAGCACGGGCTCATGATCCGATTCTCCTGCCGGAAGCCGGCGCGCGCACTGCCGGGCCGGTGCCTACGGCAGTTCGCGGTTGCCCTGGGCCGGGACCTGAAGTCTTGCCATGGTGGTGTGCGTCCCGAGTGCCAGCCCCACCCCGAGCAGGCTGGCGAGCGTCTTCACGATCTCCAGGTCAGGCTGGCCCAGTGAATATGCTTGCGGGGCGTCGAGGGTGAGGATGCCGGCCGGGGACTCGCCCGCCATCACCGCGGCGGCGATGATCGTCTGGTAGCTCCGGGGGTGCGGAAATTTCAGCGGGAGGTCCGGGGCATCCACGTCTCGTATGAGCAACGCCTCGCGCTCGCCAAGCAGGCGGAACATGTGCTGTCCGACGGGGTCATCGGGGCTGTTGCGGAACACAGTGCGCCCTGGATCCTGCTGTCCCTCATAGCCCGCGTAGCAGGCGCACTCCATGACGTCACCCTTGACGGCAAAGAAGATACCTCTCCGGATCCCGCTGCGCTCAAGCTGCTCAATCGCAGCGGCCACAGTCGCCTGGGTCAGGCTTCCGGCCAGCGGAGCCTCTGCCTTGCCCGGGGGGACCGCGGCGAGCTTTCCCAGGCAGTACAGCACCGGTGACAAGCGCGCTCGCAGTTCCGTGATGGCCCGGGTCTCCGCGTTGCTCCGGGCCTCGGTGGCCTGACGCTCAGACTCCTCCCTCTTGAGCAGGGCGCGCTCACGTTCGTCAACTGCGCGTTCCCGCGCGGCGCCACCGGCCCGCAGAAACCGGATGTCGATGAACCGGTTGATAGCGGTCACGCTGACCAGGATGATCGCGCACACAACGCCGAGGAGAATGTTACGGAGGTGCCCTCCTCCGCCCTCGCTCGCCAGGACCGCGAACACTGAGCCGCCCACGGTTCCCGCCAGCGCCAGCGCTGCCAGGCCGACAACTTCGGCGCGGCTTGTCCGCGATGCCATCTGCGTCGCTTTCGTTCGGGCAGTCCACTAGGAACTGGCAGCTCATTCTCGCCGGGATACCTCAGCCAGAACATTAACTGAATGAGGGAAGATTATTTTCGAAATCTTCTGCTCCTGGATGGGCAACCGGGCAATCGCTTCCCTGGCTATCTTGAGCGGCCCCGGCCACGGTATCCTGAGATAAATAGATGACGCGGGTGAATTCCGGACCAGGGCGGCCGGTATCATAAGGCGCGGCCAGGAACGAAATCATGGTGCGAAGAACTAAATGACGGGCCTAGCGGATTCAGCCATCTGAAAATGCGTTTACGGCACTTGCGGGGACCGCTGCGGCCAACTCAGCACCGCCACCCGGGGGCTTCGGGCCGGCGCACGCGGAACGGCCGGCCCATGCCCGCGGCCCGGGCGTCCGGGGAGCAGCCACGTGCCCGCCGGTGCGCCGGCATACTTGCTTCCATGAGCTGTGAGGTCTCCTGGTTTGCCGCGCTGTGCGACGACGACTACGAGTTTCTCGGCGTGCCGGACGGCAGGCTGCAGTCGAGCTGGGAACATTGCCGCGATATCGCACTCGGCGCGGAGCAGGCCGGCTACGACAACCTGCTGCTGCCCTCCGGCTACGCGATGGGGATCGACTCGGTAGCGTTTGCCGCCGGGATCGCCCCGCTGCTGCGCCGGATGCGGCTGCTGGTCGCGGTGCGGACGGGTGAGATGTGGCCCCCGCAGCTCGCCCGGCAGCTCGCCACGGTCGATCAGATGCTCGACGGGCGCCTGACGATCAACATCATCTCCTCCGACCTGCCTGGCCAGAAGCTGGAATCGGCTCCCAGGTACCGCCGCACGCTGGAGGTCATGCACATACTGCGTGACCTGCTCGACGGCAAGGCCGTCGACTTCCACGGCGAGTTCATGAACATCACCCTGGACCCGCCGCGCCTGCGCCCGGTCCGGGGCGGCTGCCCCCCGTTCTATTTCGGCGGCCTTTCCGAGGCGGCACGCGAGGTCGCCGCCCAGGCCGCCGACGTGTTCCTGATGTGGCCCGACACGCTGTCCGGAGTCGGGACCGTCCTGGATGACATGCGAGCGCGTGCCGCCCGCTATGGCCGTGAGCTGCGGTTCGGCTACCGCGCCCACGTCATCGTCCGTGCCACCGAGGCCGAGGCCCGGGACGCCGCGCAGCGCCTGGTCTCCCGGCTCGACGCCCGGACCGGCGACATCATCCGCCGCCGTTCCCTGGACACCAGCTCCGCGGGAACCCAGCGGCAGAACGAGCTCCGCGACCTCGCCGATGCCGACGGCTACGCCGAGGCGAACCTGTGGACCGGCATCGGCCGGGCGCGCTCTGGCGCCGGCGCGGCCATCGTCGGCGATCCCGATCAGGTGCTCGCCAAGATCCGCGCCTACGCAGACCTCGGCATGGACGCTTTCATCCTGTCCGGCTACCCGCACGCCGCCGAAGCCGACTTGTTCGCCAGGCATGTGCTACCGCACCTTGACCATGCCCCGTTGCCCAGCTAAGCCGCCGCCCTGCCTCACCGCATGCTTCACACCGACTACAGGCGCACGGCGTCCGGTTCGGTTGTCTGCCCTGGCAAGATTTCCCCGCGAATGACCGCCGCTGGCAGCGACGGGATCTGGGACGCTTCGCCCACGTCCGGGCGGGCACACTTTCCGGCGTGGGCCGGCAGGCCGGCATCCGGAAGGCCGCCAGGGCGGGTGCTCCGGGTACCGGCCTGGGCGAAAGGCTGGGGCATGACGGAACTGGTGCTGCTGGGGACGGCGGGAGCGCCGCTGCCCGTTGCCGGCCGCCGCGGGATCTCGTCGGCGCTCGTCGTGAGCGGCCGGGTCTTCGTCATCGACTGCGGCCGGGGCTCGCCGTCCGCGTTCGCGGACGCGGGCCTGCACTTCTCCGGCCTGGAGGCGGTGTTCCTCACCCACCTGCACGTCGATCACGTCGGTGACCTGCCCGGCATGCTCCTGTACGGGTGGGGTGTCCGGGTGGGCGACGACGGGCCGCTGCCGCCCATCCGGGTCTACGGGCCGCCGCGGCCCCGCAGGCTGCCCGACGGTGACGCCGCCTTCCACCGCGAGACGACGATCCACCCGGAACGGCCGGCTCCCGGCACGGCTGACCTGGTCGACAGCCTCCTGGCGGGCTACGCCTACCACCTGAATGTCATGCCGCTGGATGCCCGGATGCCGGACCCGGGGGCACTGGTCCGGGCCATCGACATCCCGGTCCCGGCCCGGACTGAGGGCCACCTTCCGGCTCCGGTCACCGTCGCCGAGGATGACGCGGTCCGGGTCAGCGCCATCCCCGTGATGCACGGCCATGTGATGCCGGCGCTCGCCTACCGATTCGACACCGCGGACGGCTCCGTCGTGTTCTCCGGCGACACCACCGCGGACGAGGGCCTGATCGCGCTCGCGCAGGGGGCCGACATCCTGGTCCACCAGGTCGCCGACCTGGGCTACCTGGAGCGGCACGGCGTCACGGGTGAGGCCCTCCGGCGGATGGCCGGACTGCACACCGACGTCTCCGAGGTCGGGAGCGTCGCCCAGCGCGCAGGGGTCGGCGAGCTCATCCTCAGCCACTACCTGCCGGCGGACACCGGCGCGATTTCCGAATCGGAATGGGCCGAGCGCGCCGGGCGGGGCTTCAGCGGGACCACCACGGCGGGCCGGGATGGGCTGCGCAGAACCCTCCAGCGGATTACCCCGCCATTACCTTAATTTTACCTTAATATCCGACGGCGCCCGCCGCCGGCGCACGCTTCCTGGCCACGGGGAGCTGCCGGCCAAGGGATGGAACAGGGCCCGGCCGGCTTCTTATTCTTTTCTGCCGTTGTTAGCCTGATCATCGTCAGATGCGTGCCCTCCCGGCCAGCGTGATCAACCGGTTATTGGCTGTGATTCGCTGGTGCCAGACCTCGCCCGGAGCTGCCGGAGCCTGCCGGGGGCCCGGCCCAGTTCCCGGAGTGAGCACTGTTCCCAGGTGCTCGCGCACTCCACCCCCCCGGCGTGGTGTCGAACCGGCCGCGGGCAGGTCCGGCCCGCAGGCCGGCGGGAGAGGAGCAGGCGTGGCTTCCAACGTGGCTGACGCGATGGTGGCGTTGCTGAAAAGCTCGGGGGTGCGCCGGGTCTACGGGGTTCCCGGTGACTCCCTGAATGGGTTCACTGATGCGCTGCGCCGCGATGGCGGCATCACCTGGGAGCACGTGCGCCACGAGGAGGCGGCCGCGTTCGCGGCCGCCGCGGAGGCGGCGCTGACCGGCGAGCTGGCGGTGTGCGCGGGCAGCTGCGGGCCGGGCAACCTGCACCTGATCAACGGCCTGTACGACGCCAACCGGAGCCGGGTGCCGGTGCTGGCCATCGCGGCGCACATCCCGGAGGTCGAGATCGGCCTGCAGTACTTCCAGGAGACGCATCCGCAGGACGTGTTCCGTGAGTGCAGCGTGTACTGCGAGCTGGCCAGCATCCCCGAGCAGATGCCGCACATCATGGAGAGCGCGATGCGCGCGGCGCTGGAGCGCGGCGGGGTCGCCGTCGTCGTCATCCCCGGCGGGGTGTTCTTCGACGGCGCCCCGGCCGGCCCGGTGACCCCGGTGCGCAAGGCGGCCTCGGTGATCCGGCCGGCCCAGGCCCCGCTCGCGGCCGCGGCGCAGGTGCTGAACGGCGCGAGCCGGGTGACCATCCTGGCCGGGGCCGGATGCGCGGGCGCGCACGACCAGCTCATGGAGTTCGCGGGCGCCCTGCAGGCCCCGGTCGTGCACGCGTTCCGGGGCAAGGAGTTCGTGGAGTACGGCAACCGCTTTGACGTGGGGATGACCGGGCTGATCGGGTTCGGCTCGGGTTACCGGGCCATGGAGCACTGCGATGCGCTGGTCATGCTGGGCACCGACTTCCCCTACCGCCAGTTCTTTCCCGAGGGTGCCCCCGTCATCCAGGTCAACGTGCGGGGGGAGAACATCGGCCGCCGGGTGCCGGTCGCCATCCCGCTGGTGGGGACGGTCAAGGACACGATCGAGGCGCTGCTGCCGCTGCTGGAGGCCAAATCCGACACTAAGCACCTGGACCGGCTGACCGCCCATTACCGGCGCGCCCGGTCCCGGCTGGACAAGCTCGCCCAGAGCCGGCCGGGCCAATCCCCGCTGCATCCGCAGTTCGTGGCGGCCACCGTCGACCGGCTCGCCGCGGCCGACGCGGTCTTCACCGCGGACGTGGGGACGCCGTGCATCTGGACGGCCCGGTACGTGCGGATGAACGGTGCGCGCCGGCTCATCGGCTCGTTCAATCACGGGTCGATGGCCAACGCGCTCCCGCACGCCATCGGGGCGCAGGCCGCCCAGCCGGGCCGCCAGGTGATCTCGCTGTCCGGCGACGGCGGGCTGGCCATGCTGCTCGGCGAGCTCATCACGCTGCGCCAGCAGCACCTCCCGGTGAAGGTCGTGGTGTTCAACAACGGCGCGCTGTCCTTCGTGGAACTGGAGATGAAGGCGGCCGGGATCGTCACCTACGCCACCGACCTGGACAACCCGGACTTCGCCGGGATCGCGCAGGCCGCCGGGCTGTTCGGGGCGCGGGTGGAGAAGGCCGGCGACCTGGAGGACGCGCTGCGCGCGGCGTTCAGTCATGACGGCGCGGCCCTGGTCGACGTCCGTACCGACCGCCACGAGCTCTCGCTGCCGCCCAAGCTGACCTACGGTGAGGTCAAGGGCTTCACGCTGTACGCGACCAGGACTGTCCTGTCCGGCGAGGGCAAGGAACTGGTCGAGCTGACCAAGTCAAACCTGCGGGATCTGGACATCGAGTGAGGCGGCGGCGGTTATGGGCAGTCTCGGGGAGATACTGGCCGGCTACGACGGCCTCCAGGCCGGCCAGGAAGCGTTCTACAAGGATCTGCACCGCCATCCGGAGTTGTCGCACCAGGAGCACCGCACCGCCGAGCGCGTCGCCGGGAAGCTGCAGGAGTACGGCGCCGCGGTCCAGACGGGCATCGGCGGGACAGGAGTCGTGGGCGCCCTGGCCAACGGCACCGGGCCCACGGTGCTGCTCCGCGCCGAACTGGACGCGCTGCCGGTCAGGGAGGACACCGGCGCGGACTACGCCAGCACCGCGACCGCGAAGGACGCCCACGGCCATGAGGTCCCGGTCGCCCACGCCTGCGGCCACGACATGCACATGTCCTGCCTGCTCGGCATGGTCAAGCTCATGTCCGATCACCGTGACCAGTGGAGCGGGACCCTGCTGGCGCTGTTCCAGCCAGCCGAGGAAACGGGCGACGGGGCGCAGGCCATGGTGGACGACGGCCTGTTCAAGCGCATTCCCGCGCCCGACGTGGCCCTGACCCAGCATCTGCTGTCCGGCATCGCCGGGACGGTCCTGACCCGGTCCGGGCCGTTCATGGCCACCGAAGACAGCATCAACGTCACCGTGCACGGGAAGGGCGGCCACGGCGCCATACCGCAGCACACCATCGACCCGGTGGTGATCGCGGCCATGGCCATCGTCCGGCTGCAGACCATCGTGTCCCGCGAGGTCGCGCCGGGCGAGATCGCGGTGGTGACCGTCGGCAGTGTCCAGGCCGGGACCGCGACCAACCTCATTCCCGATCACGCCATGCTGGGGCTGAACCTGCGCAGCTACTCCGACCAGACCCACGAGCGCATGCTCGCATCGGTCCAGCGGATCGTGCGGGCCGAGAGCCAGGCCGCCGGCTCACCCCAGGACCCGGACTTCGACACCATCGGCAGCTTCCCGCTCACCGTCAACGAGCCGGCCACGACCGAGCGGGTGGCCAGCGCGTTCGCCGCCCATTTCGGCGACCATGCCGGCGAAATCGACCGGCAGACCGTCAGTGAGGACTTCAGCAACATTCCCAACGCCGCCAGGGTGCCTTATACCTACTGGGCGCTCGGGTTCACCGACGAGAAGACCTACCGCGCCGCGGAGAAGGCCGGGCACCTGCAGGATCTGATCTCCAACCACTCACCGAAATTCCTGCCGCCGCTGCAGCCCTGCCTGCGGACCGGCACCGAGGCCCTGACCACGGCCGCGCTGGCCTGGCTGGCGCGGAAATAACTCACCGACACGGCGATTGGACCCGGGATGGGCACTGGAAAGCACGGCATCACACCGCTCGCCGCCGTCGTGGGCGGCGTCCTGGCCGGGGTCGTGGGGACGGCCTGCCTCGATGCGGTGAATTATGTCAAGTACCGGCGCACGGGCGGTAAGGACAGCCCGCTCGCGTGGGAATTCCCGAAGGTCGAGAGCTGGGACCAGGCGCCGGCCCCCGGGCAGGTCGGCAAGCGCCTGATCGAGGGTTTCACGCAGCGCGAGCTCCCGGACCGGTGGGCCGGGCCGGTCAGCACCGTCATGCACTGGTCCTACGGATCAAGCTGGGGGGCGCTCTACGGGATCCTGGCCGGCTCCCTGCGCAGGCCGAACCCCCTCTTTGGCCTGCCGTTCGGCGCGGTGATCTGGGTCTCCGATTACGTCCTCCTCCCGGAGGCCGGGCTCTACAAGCCGATCTGGGAGTACGACGCCAAGACCCTGGCCGGGGACCTGAGCGCCCATCTCGGGTACGGCGCGGGCACCGGAACCACGTTCTGGCTCATCACCAGGATCTGGCGCTAGAGGCGGCCGCGGACGGCACCGCGCCGCCACGGTAAGACGGTCAGGGCGCCACCACCTGGCCGAGGCCGGCCACGGTGATGCCGCCGCGGGAGACGGTCAGGCCGCGGGCCCGGTCACGCTGCTTGTCCACCCCGACCGTGGCGCCCTCCAGGACGGTGACGTTCTTGTCCAGGATGGCGTCCTGGACGACGGCGTGGCGGCCGACGCGGGAATTGTGCATGATCACCGCCCGCTCCACCCGGGACCAGCTGTCTATCCGGGTTCCCGGGGACAGGACGGAGTTGCGCACCAGCCCGCCGGAGACGATGACGCCGTTGCTGACCACGCTGTTGACTGCCCGTCCCACCCGGTCGCCGTCGTCGTGCACGAACTTGGCGGGCGGCTGCGCGGGCACGTGGGTCAGGATCGGCCAGCGGTCGTTGTAGAGGTTGAACGTGGGCACCGTCGCGCACAGGTCCATGTGGGCGGCGAAGTAGGAATCGATTGTCCCCACGTCCCGCCAGTAGCCCCGGTCGCTCGGGCCGGCGCCGGGAACCTCGTTCTGCCGGAAGTCATACACGTGTGCGGCCCGTTCGCGCACCAGCCGGGGGATGATGTCCCCGCCGATGCTGTGCCGGCTGTGCTCGTCGGCCGCGTCCTTCATCAGCGCCTCCACCAGCGCGCTGGTGGTGAACACGTAGATGCCCATCGACGCCAGCGCCTGGCCCGGGTGGCCAGGGCGGCCCGGCGGATCGGCGGGCTTCTCCCAGAACGCCTCGATGCGGTGACCGCCGGGGGCGGGCTGCACCACGCCAAAGCCGGCCGCCTGGCTCCTGGGCACCGGGAGGGCCATCACCGTGACCCCCGCTCCCGAGCTGGTGTGCTGGCCGATCATCTGGGCTGGGTCCATCCGGTACACATGGTCGGCCGCGGTGACCACCACCAGGTCAGGCTGGTCGCGATCGATCAGGTTCAGTGACTGGTAGATCGCGTCCGCCGAACCGGTCTGCCAGTAAGGGCCCCGCCGCTGCTGCGCCGGCACCGCCATCACGTAGTCATCCAGCAGGCTGCTCAGCCGCCAGGCTCTGGCCAGATGCCGGTCCAGGCTGAGGCTCTTGTACTGGGTCAGCACGCAGATCCGGCGGAAACCCGCATTGACCAGGTTGGACAACGCGAAATCCACCAGCCGGTACATCCCGCCGAACGGGACGGCCGACTGGGACCTGTGCGCGGTCAATGGCGCCAGGCTCCTGCCCGCCCCGCCCGCCAGCACGATGCCCAGAACCCGCTCGTCAGTCATCTTCCGCCTCCAGCCCCACGGCCAACCGCGGTCCGTGAACGGCTGGCAGCACACAGCCATCAACGCCGGCGCCAGCCGCAATCTCCCATCATTGGTGAGCGTGGCGGGCTAATGCAGGGGCAAACGTCCCGACCCCGCACAAGGGCGCAGAACATCTCGTCGCCTGGCGCACGCCGGTCTGTGCCCGCACGCCCGATGCTCAAGCTCCGGGCGGGGAATCGCCGCGTGCAGGGGAGGCCGCCCGGCACGGTGACGCGCGACCACACAGAACGCCTCGGCGCGTCACGGTACTGACCGGGAAAAATAGCTTAAATCGGGGCGTTACTTCAATCGGAAGTCAAGGGCAGATCAATAAAGCCGTGCTGCGCTCTGGCTTTCTTTCCTAAACTTTACGGGGCCAGCGACCCTGGCCGCATTTGCCAATCTCGTCGTTAGCGGGGATTGTCCGGGTTATCTCACAACTAAATGATAATTCCGGGCAGCCAGGAATGAGTGGATGCGTAATCCCCGTCAGGCTTTAGGAACATTCAGTCGGATAATGACCCTGGAGAACCTGTGAAACTACGATATGTGCTGGCGCTGGCCGCCAGCGCGGCATGCGTGGCCGGCAGCGCCGGCACGGCCGCCGCTGCCCAGGCGGGCGCGGCCGGCCATGCGGCCGCCTCAGGCGGCGGCGTGGCCACCGCCCGGTCGGTCAACCTGCGCGCGCTCGCCCGCGGGCCGCAGCTGCCCGTGCACGGATCATCGACCGGCCCGCTGGGCATCAACGGCCGGCCGGTGCCGGGCTGCCCGTCCGGAGGTCCACTGGCCGCAAGGCCCAGCTGGCCGCCGCGGTCAGCCGCCCGGGCGGGCCGAACAGCACTGCGGGCGTCCCGCGGGGCTCACGGGCCAGCCAGCCTGCCACCCGGCACAGCCGGGGCGGCACCCGGCACAGCCGGGCTGTTCTCCCGCGTGCCGGGGCCGCCATCTCACGGGCTCCCCGCACCCCGCCGACCACCATCAACGCGAGTTTCAACGGTGTCCGGCAATTCAACGCCAACTGCAGCGGCTGCCAGCCGCCAGACCCCAACGCCGCGGTGGGCACCACCCAGATCGCCGAGGCGGTCAACCTCCGGCTGCAGGTGTACAACAAGAGCGGGAGCGCGCTGTGCGGCATCGGCCTGAACACGCTCCTGGGCACCATCTCCAGCCTGAGCGACCCGCACATCCAGTACGACAACCTCAGGAACCGGTTCAGCATGGTGGTCACGGTGGTGCCGGCCCCTGGCGCCACCCCGTCGCTCTACCTCCTGGCCAGCCGGGGCTCCAGCGCCTGCGGATCATGGTGGGTGTACCGGCTGACGTTCAGCGGATCCTTCTACCCGGCCGGCACGCTGCTGGACTACCCCTATCTGGGCCAGGACCGGGTCTCGCTGCTGCTTTCCAGCAACAACTTCTGCTGCGCGAACTCGTTCACCTATAGCAACTCGGCCGCGTTCTCGATCTCGAAGGCCCTGGTGTACTCCGGTGCAGCGGTCAGCTTCACCAGTTACGGTGTTGCTTTCTCGACTGCCCCCGTGAATGTCACGGGAATCCCCATCCCGTCGACCACCAGCACCTACTTCCTCGCGTCCGTGCCGGGTTCGGGATACGACCTGTACCGGATGACCACCGGGCCGGGTAATCCCATCGTGCTGCAGGCCACGATCAGCTCACCGTTCAGCGCGCCGACTCGCCGCGTCAATCAGCCGGGGACGACGCAGACCCTCGACCCGCTCGATGGCCGCATTGTGTGGGATCCGGTCCTGTCGCAGGACTTCATCTGGTTCACGCACGGAATGGACCTGAGCGGCTTCCCCGCGGTGCGCTATGGGGCGATCAGCGTGCTGTCCAACTCCGCCACGGTCGCCACTGCGTACCACAACGCGACCAGCGACGACTTCAACCCGTCCATCGGTGTCACGAACGCCGGCGGCTCGACTATCTACGCCTGGCTCAACTGGGCGTACACCGACACCGCGCACAATAGGGCCACATCCGACACGAGCAATGGCGTCCTGCCCGGTACTGGCGTGCCCAACCTGACCGGCACCGACCGGACACTGGTCGTGGGCTCTCCCACGTCGAGCAACTTCCGGTTCGGCGACTTCTCTTCGGTCGCCGTCGACCCGGTCGCGGTCAGCGCATCATGCCCGGCGGGCCGGACCGCCGTGACCAACCAGGAGTTTTTCGGCACTAACGGCCAGTGGGCGACCCGTATCGCCCGGCTGAGCTTCTGCTGACCAGCCCCGGCTGACCGGTTCCCGGGCGGCCGGCCGCCAGCCGGCCGCCCGGGCACCGGCGTCAGACCTTCCGGCCTGCTTCCTTCCAGAAAGGATCGCGCAGCTGGGATTTGGCGATCTTCCCGACAGAGTTCTTGGGGAGAGCGGGCAGGATATCGATGGCCCGCGGCCGCTTGAACGACGCAAGCCGCCCGGCCAGGAAGGCCTGCAGGTCGGCGGGCGGGGACGCGCGGCCATCGGCGAAGGCCACGAACGCGTGCACCCGCTCGCCCCATTCGTCGTCGGGAACGCCGACCGCGGCGGCTTCCAGCACGCCCGGGTACTCGTAGAGGGCGTCCTCGATCTCCTTGCTGATGATGTTCTGGCCGCCGCTGATGATCAGGTCTTTCTTGCGGTTGACGATGTAGATGTAGCCAGCGTCGTCGGTCCTGCCGATGTCCCCGGAGTACAGCCAGCCGCCGCGCAGGGTCTGGCTGGTCCGGAGGGGGTCGTCCCAGTACTCGCTCATCACGAATTCAGACCGGATGCGGACCTCGCCCAGTTCCCCGGCCGCGCAGGCCAGGCCGTCGTCTGCGACGACCTCGACCTCGGCGCCCGGGACGGGCTTCCCGCATGATCGCAGCCTGGCCTTGCCTGCCTCATCAGATGCGTCATGCTCGCCGGCGCGCAGCGTGCAGCAGATCCCCGAGACCTCGGTCATCCCGTATACCTGCATGAAGATCGGCCCGAACGTCTCGATCAGCTTGGCGGTCACCGACGGCGCGATGGGGGCCGATCCGTACGCGACGCGCTGCAGACTCGACACGTCGCTGGTGAGCCCCGCCTCCTCGACGTGGCGCAGGATGCGGACCAGCATGGTCGGGACCGCGGTCGCGTGCGTGACCTGGTACCTCTCGATATTGGAGAGAAACCGCCCGGCCGTGAAGTGCGCCACATCATCCACGATCAGCGTGGCGCCCAGGACCCACGCTGGCCCGAAGGCGCAGTTGGTGGAGGCGGCGGAACTGTGCGGGTACAGGGCGAGCAGGCGGCTTCCGGCGGTGAGCCCGTATTCGGGCAGGATGGCGGTGAACGCCTGGTTGAGGATCTCGCGCTGGGTGGCGGTCACGCCCTTGGCGTGCCCGGTGGTCCCGCTTGTATAGATGATGTACGCGCGCGAGTCGCTGCGCGCGTACCTCGGCGGAGCCGGTGACGCCTGCGCTATCAGCGTCTCAAAGTCCAGGGCCCCGGGCGGGCCGGCGCCGTCCGCGGTGGCCGTGATGAGCACGCGCAGGCCCGGGAGATCCGCGCGTGCTTTCTCGATCAGGGGCACATGTGCCTGGTCGGCGATGAGGGCGGCTGCGCCGGAGTTGCCGAACAACTCCGCGGTCTCCGCGGCGGTCAGGCGGGAGTTCAGCGGCACATGGGTGAATCCTGCTTTCATCGCGGCCGCGAAGGCCTCGATCGGCTCGTGCGCGTTGTCCATCAGCACGGCGACCCGCTCGCCCGGTTCCAGTCCCAGCCCCAGCAGCCCGTTCGCCAGGCGGTCGGTCCGCTCGTTGAACTCGGCGTAGGAGATGACCTCCCCGTGATCGATCAGCGCCGCCTTGGCGGGGTGGCGCTGGGCCGCACGGTGGATGTGGGTGCCGAGACCGATGCTCATGGGAACCGGCCCTTCTTGCTCTGTGCCCGGGAACAGCGGCGGCCGGGGAGGCGGCCCCGGGCCGGCGCCGTGCTCCTTGACCTAGCCTTTCCGCCGGTCCTAGCATGATTATGACGTCAGAGTCAATTGCTTGTCCTTATCCGGAGCGACGCCGCTTCCCTGGCCTGCCCGCATCCGGTCGGCGTGCCGGACGGCTGGTGAAGGAGACGGATGGACGGCGTGGTGATCACCGGCACGGGAGCGGTCTCCCCGCTCGGGACGGGCGTGCCGAGCCTGATCGCGGGCCTGCTGAGCAACGAGGTGGCCGTCCGCCCGGCCCCCTGGGCCGACCCCGGGGCGGTCAGCGCCGCCTGGTGGACGGCCGTGCCTGATTTCCGCCCGCTGGAGTGGATGGATGAGCGGGTCGAGGCGGGCACGGACCTGTTCGCGCAGTTCGCCCTGGCCTCGGCCGAGCAGGCGGTGAGGGAAGCCGGGCTGGAGGACTTCGACCCGCGCCGGACCGCGGTCGTGCACGGCACGAGCATGGGCGGGATGCGCGCGCTGCTGAAAGGACAGCACCAGCTGGAGCGGTCCGGGCCGGATGCCATCGACCGGAAGACCGTCATCAAGATCTGGCCCAACATGGCCGCGGCGCAGATCGCCATGCGGTACGGGCTGCACGGCCCGCAGCTCACCATCTGCACGGCCTGCGCGTCCTCGATCGACGCGATCGGCACCGCGGCCCGGCTGATCGCGGACGGACGGGTGGATGTCGCCATCGCCGGCGGCACCGAGGGCGGGTTCCCGCTGGCCAGCGGGGAACCAGACGGCGACTTCGTGCCGGTCAACTTCCACTGCCAGGCCCGCTTCAGCATGGAGAGCGCGGCCCGGGACCGCCTGCGCGCGAGCCTGCCGTTCGACCGGGCGCGCTCGGGCATCGTCACCGGTGAGGGCTCGGCCATGGTGGTGCTGGAACGGGCCGCGCACGCCCGGTCCCGCGGCGCCACGGCGCTGGCCGAGGTGGCCGGGTATGCGTCGCTCGCAGACGGCTACCATCCCTCCTCGCCTGACCCCACCGGGCAGTGGGAGGCGGCGGCCATGGCCGACGCCATCAGCGACGCTGGCCTCGCCGCTCCCCAGATCGGCGCCCTGATCGCCCACGGGACCGCGACCCCGAAGGGGGATACGGCGGAGATACGGGCGATCAACGCGGTGCACGGCAGCCGTGCCGAACCGCTGCCTGTCACCTCGCTGAAAGGCCATCTCGGGCACACCGGTGCCTCCTCCGGCGCGATGGGCGTCATCGCCGGCATCACGGCGCTGGCCGGGGGCCGTTTCCCCAACACCGCCGGGACCCGCGACGTGGATCCCGAGGCGCACTTTCACGTGGTGACCGGGCGGCCGATCGACGTGGACGTACCGTCCCTCCAGGTGAACGCCTTCGGGTTCGGCGGCCAGAACAGCTCACTGGTGCTCCGCCGGAGCACGGGCAGGAGAACGCGAGCATGAACATCGGGATCTCGGTCGGCCATCACGCCCGGCGCCATCCCGGGCGCCTTGCGGTGGAGGAGGACGGCGGGCGGTCGCTGACCTACGCCGACCTGGAGGCCCGCTCGAACCGGCTGGCTCATTACCTGGCCGGGGTGGGCGTCAGGCGCGGCGACCGTGTCGGCTACCTGCTCTACAACCGGCTCGAGGTGGTCGAGCTGCTCGTGGCCTGCGCGAAGCTCGGCGTCATCGCGGCCCCCCTGAACTTCCGCCTGACCGAGCCGGATCTCCGGGCAATCCTGGGCAATGCCGGGGTACGGATGGTGGTGACCCAGCGTGAGTTCGCCGGGCTTGCCCGCTCCCTGTCCACCGAACTCGGCTTCGGGGTGCTGCTCGCGGAGGACGAGCATGAGGCGGCGGCCCGCTCGGGCTCAGCCGCGCCGCCAGCGTCCCTGCTCACCGTGGCCGGCTCTGCCGATGCGCTCATCCAGTACACCAGCGGCACGACCGGCCGCCCGAAAGGAGCCACGTTCACGCACGACGCCGTGCTCATGCATGCCGCCAACGTGGCACTGGAGTACGCGATCGACTCCTCCAGCCGGGTCCTGATCAGCATTCCGCACAACTCCGCGACCAACATCCAGACCATCCCGGCGCTGTATGCCGGGGCCACGCTGGTGCTCGGTGATGTCCGGTCCTTCGACGGCGAGGCATGGCTGGAGCGGGTGAACCGGCTCGGCGTCACCCACTCGCAGGTCGTCCCGACCATGCTGTACCGGGTACTGGAGGTGGCGCGGCGGTCCGGCCAGGCCATCTCCTCGATGCGGCGGCTGGGGTACGGGTCGGCGCCGATCCCGCCCGAGCGCGTCAGCGAGCTGGTCGAGGTCTTCGGCAACGTCTTCATCCAGCTGTACGGGATGATCGAGGTGGCCGCCATCGGCACGATGCTGAGGCCGGAAGATCACGCCCGGGCGCTGCGCGGTGAGGCGGGCCTGCTGGCCTCGGTCGGCCAGCCTTCCTACGGGATCGATGTGCGGGTGGCCGGCGCCTCCGGCGAGCTGCTCGACCTCAATGGCCGCGGCGAGGTGGTCTTCAAGGGCCCGTACGTGATGCGTGGCTACTGGAACGAGCCGGAGCTGACCCGGCACGCGATCCGGGACGGGTGGATGCATTCCGGTGACATCGCGGAAATCCGCGACGGCTGGCTTTACCTCGTGGACCGCATCAAGGACATCATTATCCGCGGTGGCCAGAACATCGCCAGCAAAGAGGTCGAGGAAGCGCTCTATCACCACCCCGCCGTGATGGAGGCTGCTGTCATCGGTGTCCCCAGCGCGGAATGGGGTGAGGACGTCGTCGCCGTGGTCGTGCTGCGGCCGGGGGAGCGGGCCAGTGCCGAGGAGATCCGCGCCGCCGCGCTGGCCAGCGGGCTCACCCGGTTCAAGTGCCCCGTGCGGATCGACCTTGAGCCGGAACTGCCGCGCAACGCCATCGGCAAGATCCAGAAAGGCGTGCTCCGGTCGCGTTACGCGGCGCCCGTGGCCGCCGTCACGGCGGCCGGCCTTCGCCAGCCGGGCCCGCAGCTCCCGCTTGAGGATCTTCCCGCTGGCGTTGAGCGGCATCTCCTCAATGACCGTGACCACTTCCGGGATCTTGTAGGACGCCAGCCGCCCCCGGCAGAACCGCCGGATCGCGTCCCGCCCGATGCTGGGGCCCGGCTCGGCGGTGATGAAGGCGACGACGATCTCACCCCAGTGATCGTCCGGCTGGCCTACCACCGCGGCCGCGGTCACGCCCGGGTAGTCCGAGATCACGGTCTCGATCTCGATGGGGTAAATGTTCTCGCCACCACGGATGATCATGTCTTTGCTGCGGCCGGCGAGATAGAGGTAGCCGTCGGAGTCCATCCGGGCCAGGTCGCCTCCCCAGAACCAGCCATCCCGGATAGCCCGGGCGGTCTCCTCGGGCATTTCCAGGTAACCGGACATGACCGCGCTGCTGCGGGTGACGATCTCGCCCACCTCTCCGGGCGGGACGTCCTTGCCGCCGGTATCCACGAGGCGGAGGTTGACGCCGAACGCGGGCTTGCCGATGGATCCGAGCAGGTGCTCCGCGCCAGCCGCCGCCCGCCGGTGGTCAGCGGCTGACAGCGACGCCTGCAGGCCGCCTTCGGTCGCTGCCCCGAACGCGTTGATGAAGTCGCACTTGAACACGGTCATGGCCCGGCGCAGCAGAGCCGGCGTCATGGGCGCGGCCCCGTAGATGACCGAGCGGATTTTCTCGTAGCCGCCGTCATGGACTCTGGGGTCATCCAGGAGCCTGCTGATCATGGTGGGCACCAGGAAGGCACCGGTCAGCCGCCCGGACTGCATCCAGTGCAGCACCCTGCCCTCATCGAACTGCGGAAGGATAAGGGTGGGGAAGCTGCGCATGATGTGCATGGCGATCATCGCCTGGCCGGCGATGTGGAAGATGGGCGAGGCGGTGTAGCGGAACTCGTCCGCCACGATCTCGTAGTCGATCGACATGTTCAGGGCCAGTGCATTGATCATGCGCTGGGACTGCAGCACTGCCTTGGGCAGGCCCGTGGTGCCGCTGGTGAAGGCCAGGGCGAGCACATCATCGTCGGCGACCTCGACACCCGGCTCGGCGTCGGTGCCCTCGGCGAGCAGATCCGTGAACGGCATCAGGTCCCGTCCGTCCAGGGAGCACATCAGCTGGACGCCGTTCAGCTGGCGGGCCAGCGCCGCGACACGCGTCGTGTAGCGGGAACTGGCGAACAGGGCCTTCGGCTCGGCGCGGCGCAGCAGGGTCAGCACCTCGGCGTCGGCGAGCCGGTTGTTGAGGGGCACGTAGACGGCGCCGATCTTCATGCACGCCATCAGGACCTCGGCGTACTCCCCGCTGTCGGTGCCGAGAACGGCCACGCGGTCGCCCCTGCGCAGCCCCCGGGCCTGGAGGGCGCCGCCGAGCTGGTTGACCCGCCGGTTGGTCTGCGCGAAGGTACGGCTCGAGCCGTCGTCGAAGACGAAGCAGTCACGGCCGGGGAACCGCTGGGCGCTCAGCCGCAGGAAATCACCCGCCTGAATGGTGTTGACCTTCACCGCGCTCACCTCTGCGCCGAGGGCAATGCTGGTACGTTAGAAGTAGTTGACGTTGGTGTCAACGACAAGTTGGTATGACATGATGTCCACATCGGGGTGCCAGGCCGGCCGACGGAGGAGCCACCTATGAGCCCGCGGGGCGGGAGCCATAAGGGGCGGGCGATCATCGCCGCCTCTGCCTCGCAGCGGGAGCGGCGCGACGTCGGCCCGGTGACCTCGAAGGGACGCGAGCGCCGGGACGAGATCCTGCGCGCCGCACGGAAGGTGTTCGAGGAACTCGGTTTCCTGGACACGCGGGTCGCCGACATCGTCGCCGCGGCCGACGTCGCCCAGGGCACCTTCTACACCTACTTCGACTCCAAGGAAGCCGTCTTCGCCGAGGTCGCGCAGCAGGTCATCGACGCGATGATGGATGAGCTGCACACCGAGTACATCGCTGACCTCGAGCCCGTGGAGCGTATCCGCCGCGCGATGGTGCGGTTCATCGACGCCTTCCGGCCGAACGCCTGGATCATCGGGCTGATCGAGCAGGTCGGCACGTTCACCCCGGAGATGCGCCAGCTCCGGCTCACCCTGCGCCAGTCCTTCGTGGACCGGTCCGCGCTCGGCATACGGCGGATGCAGGAGGACGGGATCGCCGATCCCGGCGTGGAGCCAGTGATGTTCGCCGAGGTGCTGGGCGCGATGGTGGACCAGACCTGTTACAACTGGTTCTTCCTCGGCAAGCAATTCGACGCCGACGCGGTCGTGGAGGCGCTCACCATGGTGTGGGCCCGGGGGATCGGCATCCAGGACGCCTGAGGGCGGCAGGCCGCCCGCGGCAGGCGTACCCGCCGCGGCAGGCCGCCCGCGGCAGGCGTACCCGCCGCGGCAGGCCGCTCGCGGCAGGCACACCGGCCGCGGCAGGCGCACCGGCCGCGGCCGGGGCAGGGGCAGGGGCAGGGGCAGGGCGCCGTTACTTTTGATATTGACATCAAGGTCAGGAAATGTTTTCCTCAAGCGTGAGCTCCCAGGTCAGCGGCGAGGCTCCTGCCGTGCTGGTGACACGCGCCGACAGCGTCGTGACCATCACGCTGAGCCGGCCGCGGGTGAAGAACGCGATGGGCCGGGCAGGCTGGGCTCAGCTGCGTGACGCGGTCCATGCGGTGAACCAGGCGGCGGACCGCGTGGCCGTGATCACCGGTGCGGGGGATGACTTCTGCGCCGGGGCCGACCTGGGCGGCACGGCCGGCAGTGATCATATGGTCGATGACATGCGCATCGTGGGGGACGCATGCCTCGCCCTGCACCGGCTGGCCGTGCCGACCATCGCGCGCGTCAACGGCGTGGCCGTGGGCGCGGGAATGAACCTGGCGCTGGCGTGTGACTTCGTCGTCGCGTCCAGCCGTGCCCGGTTCTCCGAGATCTTCGTCAGGCGTGCCCTGTCCGTTGACTTCGGCGGGTCGTGGCTCCTGCCACGGCTTGTCGGGCTGCGCCAGGCGAAGGAACTGGTACTGCTCGGGGACATCATCGACGCCGCGCAGGCCAGGGACATCGGGCTGCTGCACAAGGTGGTCGGCGCGGGCGAGCTCGACGGTGAGGTCCTCGACCTGGCCAGGCGGCTGGCCGCCAGCCCGCGCCTGGCGATCGCCGGCTCCAAGGCGCTGCTCAACGGCGCGTTCGATGTGACGCTCGAGCGGGCGCTGGACGACGAGGCCCGCGCCCAGGCCGTGTGCGCATCGTCCCCGGATGCCGCCGAGGCCAGGGAGGCCTTCCTGCAGAAACGGCCGCCGGACTTCAGCGCCCCCACGGCGGACAGGAGTGCATGACGATGCTCACCGGCCAGCAGTACAAGGACTCCCTCAAGGACGGCCGCAAGGTCTACTTCCAGGGCCTGCTCATCGAGGACCTCGAAACCGAGCCTGCGCTCGGTGTCCCCCTCCAGGCGATCGCCGACGGGTACGACAAGTACTACAGCGCCGGGCCGGACGCGGTGAATCCCCTGACCATCGCCCCGCGCAGCCCGGAAGAACTGCGGGCCCGGATCCCGGTCATCACCGAGATGGACCTGCTGCTCAACGTCACCTACCAGTCGCTCATGACCCTGCTGGTGGCCGCGGGCCGGCTCGCGGATCACGAGCCCGGGTTCGTGCCGCGCATCAGGGCCTACGTGGAGGACGCCCGCCGCCGCGATATCCGCATCACCGAGTGCATCACCGACGCGAAAGGTGATCGCAGCCTGGCGCCCGCCCGGCAGTCCGACCCGGACGCGTACGTGCGGGTGGTGGGCCGCCGCAGCGGCGGCGTGGTCATCCGCGGCGCCAAGCTGCACATCACCGCGGCCGCGTTCGGCCACGACCTGATGGTGATGCCGACCAAGTCCATGAAGCCGGATGAGGCGGACTACGCGATCGCCTGCGCGGTGCCAGTCAGTTCCCCCGGGGTGTACGTCACCAACACGACCTACCACCCGCGTGGCCGCGACCCGCGTGACTATCCGGTCAGTTCGCGGGAGAGCATGCCCGACAGCATGGTTATTTTCGATGACGTGTTCGTGCCATCTGAGCGGGTGTTCCTCGACGGCCAGACGGCGCACGCGGCCGTGTTCGCGCATTCGCTGGGGTTGTGGGAACGGCTGGGCGGAGTCTCGTTCATGGTCAACCAGGCCGACGAGCTGGTCGGGCTGGCGAGCCTCATCGCCGAAGCCAACGGGACCGCCAGGATCTCCCATGTGCGCGAGAAGATCGATGAGATGATGATCCACGCCACCCTGCTGCGGGCGGGCCTGGAGGCCGCGCTGGCGCACGCGCACGCCACGGCGGATGGCTATTACTACCCGGACGACATGTTCACCAACGTCACCAAGTACCAGGGTGCGGCCAACTTCGGCGTCATGGTGCGGCATCTGCAGGACATCGCGGGCGGCGCGGTCGTCACCGCTCCCTCCATGGCGGACTTCGACCACCCTGATCTGCGGCGGCTGCTGGAGAAGTACATGGGTACCGGCCCGGACGTGACCGGCGAGTACCGCACCAGGCTGTTCCACGCCATCCGCGACCTCACGGCTGACGCCTACGGCGGCTGGCATCACGTGACCAACCTGCAGTCCGGCGGCGGGCTGTTCGCGCAGCGCCTGGTGACCCGCAAGCATTACAACCTGGAGCGGGCCCGGGCGATGGCCCTGAAGGCGGCCGGGCTGCCAGGAGCGTGAGAAGCCCGCGCTACAGGCCGGTGACTGCGAAGAGGGCCATCTGTCAGCGGTCCCGGCCAGTTCAGGCGAGCCCCGGTCGGCGAACGAGATGGCGGATCCGACCAGCAGGTCTTTGACGGTCCGCGACACGAGGATCTCGGCCGGGCGGGCGGCCCGCAGCGCGATCCCGTGGGCGGACGCGTCATCGCGGATGGCGATCGCGGACCGGATGGCCTGCCCGGGCGCGTCGAAGGTGGCGAGGACGCTCTGCGGGGTGCTCTCCCGCACCCGGCCGCGGTGAGAGCGCACTTCCCGGCTGATCGCTGCACGACGGTCATCGAGGCAGCCAGCCTGGGAATGATCAGCGGCTTTCCCCGCGCGTGCCTTCTCCGTGCCTGCCCCGGCGTCAGCCACCCCGGCGTCAGCCACCCCGGCGTCAGCCACCCCGGCGTCAGCCACCCCGGCGTCAGCCACCCCGGCGTGAGCCACCCCGGCGAGCAGGATCGTGGCGAGCACGCGGTCGGGATGGCGCCGATCCGGCGGGCTGGTGAGGAAACCGCCGATCTCCTCGAGCAGCCTGTCGATGTCCCCGCTTCCGGCGAAGCGCAGAGCGTGGTCCCCCGGCTGCTCGAAATAGCGGGCGCCGGCTCTATGGGCGGCCAGGTACCGTCCGTGACATGGCGGGGTCATGATGTCGTCCAGGCGCTGGATCACGAGCGTCGGCGCGTGAATCGCCAGGGAACTGCTCGACGCGGCCGGTGTCACGGATCGCAGCGAGGTGGTGGCGGGGGAATTCTTCGAGCAGGTCCCGCAGCGCGCGGCCTGCTACGTGCTCGCGAATGTCCTGCACGACTGGGACGACGCGCGGGCGGCCCTGATCCTGGGCAACTGCCGCCGGTCGATAGGCCGGGCAGGCAGGGTGCTGATTATCGAGCGGCTGATCCCCGAGGAGGGCAGCGACGCCGTGCCGGTCCTGCTGAGCGACATCAACATGCTCGTGATCACCGGCGGGCAGGAGCGCACCAACGGCGAGTACGCCAGCCTGCTGCGATCTGCCTGGCTGGAGCCCGGCACGATTGAGCCGGTTACCTACCCCTACGGCCTGATCGAGGGCCTCGCCGCGTGACCTGCCGATCCGGCCGCCAGGGACCGCGATCTGGACCCCCTGTGGTTACCGGCGCCCGGAATGTGCTCTGCTTAGTGTCGTGACTGGTCAACTCACTCCTCCGTTCAATGCGCTGCCCGAGGACTGGGCGTCCGACCCCGTACTGGTCGCCGGGCTCACCGTGGACGACGATGACGAACATGACGATCCCGTCCTGCGCTGGCCGGATGGCCGGATCGTCAACACCTGGCGCGAGGATTACCCGTACCCCGAGCGGATGACGCGGGACGACTACGAGTACCTCAAGCGCCCGCTGCAGATCGAGCTGGTGAAGCTGCAGAACTGGGTCAAATCCACCGGTGAGCGCATCGTGATCGTGTTCGAGGGCCGCGACGCGGCCGGCAAGGGCGGCACGATCAAGCGGTTCACTGAGCACCTGAACCCGCGGGGCGCCACGGTGGTCGCGCTGGCCAAGCCGAGTGAGCGGGAGCGGACTCAGTGGTATTTCCAGCGTTACGTCCCGCATCTGCCGGCGGCCGGCGAGATCGTCATGTTCGACCGCTCCTGGTACAACCGGGCGGGCGTGGAGCGCGTGATGAGCTTTTGCACCGACGCGGAGTACTGGGAGTTCATGCGGGAGGCACCGGAGTTCGAGCGCATGCTGGTCCGCTCCCAGCTGCACCTGACGAAGTTCTGGTTCTCGGTGACCCCGTCCGAGCAGCGCACCCGGTTCATCATCCGCCGGATCGACCCGGTCCGGCAGTGGAAGCTGAGCCCGATGGACCTGGAGTCGCTGGACAAGTGGGACGCCTACACGGACGCCAAGGAGGCGATGTTCCACTACACCGACAGCGAGCATGCGCCATGGACGGTGGTCAAGAGCAACGACAAGAAGCGGGCCAGGCTCGAGGCGATCAAGCATGTGCTGAGGAAGTTCGATTACGAGGGCAAGGATGAAAGCGCCATCGGGGAACCGGACCTGGCCCTGATCGGGCCGTCGTCAGGACTGCTGTCCGAGCACAACCCCGACCTTTCCTTCCCCAGCCTGTGAGCCCGGCAGGGATGCCCGCCGCCGCCCGTGAACGATGTGCGGGCAGGCGCGCCGGACCGGGGCGGACCGCCGGGCATGTGCAGCAAGGTGAGACGAGCACGATGAGTAAAGGGCTGGAAGATTCTCTTCAGGATCGAGCCGCAACCTGACGTCACCGTGGAGGAACCCGATGCGAATAGGCAGCGGGCAGGCCGGCGATCCGCCAGCAGCCAGCGGGCAGGCTGGCGATCCGCCAGCAGTCAGCCAGCGGGCCGGGCCGGATGCCAGCCCCCCGTCCGCCGGCACCCGGTGGGTCGGCTGGCACGGCGATCTCGCGGCCTGGGCCGACCGGCTCGGCTGGCTCCGGACTGCGAGCGACTGGCTGACGGGCGTGCTGGGGCCTGCCCGCGAACGTCACCAGGACAATCTCCTGCTTGAGCTGCTGCATGGCGGCCGGTGGGTCGGCCACCCGCTGCACCCGGCCCTGAGTGACCTGCCCATCGGGCTGTGGACAGGGGTCATGGTGCTGGACGCTGCGGACCGCGACCCGGCGCCCCGGCGCGGGCTCGATGCCGCAGGCATGCTCAGCGCGGCCGGCATCGTCGCCGCGGGCGCGACCGCACTGACCGGTATCAGCGACTGGAGCGTCAGCGACGACCGGGACCGGCGCATCGGGCTCCTGCACGGGCTCCTCAACACGGTGGCCCTGGGGTTGCAGGGTGCGTCCCTGGGCACGCGGGTAGCCGGCCACCGTGGCACGGCCCGCGCTCTCGGCACGGCCAGCCTCACGGTCACGGCCGCGGCCGGCTACCTCGGCGGTCATCTCGTCTTCACCAGGGGCGTGATGGTCAACCGGGTCGCCTGGGCTACCGGGCCGCGGCGGTGGACCCGGGCGCTGCCGGAGGCCGACCTGCCAGACGACTCGCCGGCCGCCGTCGAGGCCGAGGGCCGTCAGATCATGCTGTACCGCCACGGTGGCCGCCTCTACGCCATCGACAACATCTGCAGCCACGCCGGTGGCCTGCTCAGCCGCGGCCCGGTCGAGGAGCTGACCGTGACGTGCCCGCTGCACGGATCCCGCTTCACGCTCACCGACGGCTGCGTCAGCCGCGGCCCGGCCAGCCAGCCGCAGCCCGTGCTCCCCACCCGGATCCGCAACGGCTGGATAGAGGTGCGCGGCAGCCAGCCGGCACCCCGGCGGCCCGCACGTGGAAGGACAGCGCCATGACGTTCGTTATCGTCGCGAACCTCGACGACCTGGAGGTCGGCGACACCATGCTCGTTGACGAGCTGCGTGAGCCGATCTGCCTCATCCGCCTCGACGATGACGACGTCAGGGCTATCCACAACACCTGCACCCACCAGCAGCAGCCCCTTCATGAGGGCACCCTCCAGGAGGATGACACGCTGGTCTGCGGGGCCCACGCATCACGCTACGACCTGACCACCGGCGAGGCTGTCGGCGTGTTCGCCTGCGGTCCCATCCCGGTCTACGCATGCAAGATCGAAGACGACGCCATTCTCGTCGACATTGACGAGCAGCTGAACGACGCGCCCATTCCCCGGCCTCCGGCGTCCGGGTCGCGGGGCGCGGGCTAACGCCGGGCGGGCCAGCGGGGTGCCCGGGCTCAGCGGGGTGCCCGGGCCCGGCGGGCCCGGGCCTGGCGCGCCCAGGCCTGGCGGATCATCGAGGCGGCGAGCGCGACGCTGAACGCGAACGCCAGGGTGATGGCCAGGTTCATGCCGACCATGTGCCTGGCCGTGGAGATCCCGTCGAAATAGGCGGGCGGGATGAAGGCAACGACAGCGCATCCGGTCATGCACAGCACGAGAACCGCGCCGTCCCGGTGCCAGGGCCTGCGATGCCACCACAGCGCGAGCAGCGCGACCAGCGTCATCGCGACCCACAGCGGGACCAGCCAGAGCAAGCCGAGGTGCCGCGGGAGGCGCTGCACCAGCCAGGTGACCACGATGACACGGGAATCAAGAGCACCTGGCCGGTGACCGGCGGCTGGCGAGTAATCGCCCAGGGTCGTGACCCGGAAGCTCTGATCCTCCACGGCGGCCTGCTGCCCGACGTCGATGATCCGGCCCGGATGCGCCAGCAGGAAGCGCGCGAGGTTCCCGTCGGTCAGTTCCGGCTCATACCGGTGGTAGAGCGGGTCGTTCCGGACTGAGTAAGCGGCCCAGTAATAGCTGCCGGCGTATTTCGACCAGCTCGCCGGCAGGCCGAGTGCGCGCAGGTCGGCCAGCTTGGTCTTGTCGCCGGGGTTCACGATGTGCTCGAAGATCGTGTCGACCACCCGCATGGGCTGCGTCCGCTGGTTGTAGGGGCTATGGGCGCTCCACAGGGCGTACCCCACGGCACAGACCCCGAGGACCGCGGCGACCGCGGCGGCCGCTCCCGCCTGCCGGGTCCGGAACCGGCGCAGCCCCGGCCCGCTGGCCCGGCTGGTGCTGGCGAGAACCAGGGTCAGGCAGATCGGCACGGCCAGGAAAAGGTACTCCTCCTTGGCCAGGACAACGAGAAAGCCTCCCGTCCCAGCCAGGGCGAGGCCCCGCACGGCCGCCTGCCAGTCGCGCCCCAGGTACACGACACCGGCGGCGACCAGCAGCAGGCCGACCAGGACGGCGGGCTCGCTCATGGGGCTGGCGAACAGGTCGAAGAAGGCCGAGTCCGCCATGATCAGCCAGAGGGCCGCGGCGGCCAGCAGCTGACCCCACGGCCTGACCCGCAGGCCGGTGGCCAGGCTGGCGATCGCGACCGAGGTGACGACGCACATCGCCACCCCGAGCACGATCAGGTTCAGCGTGCCGGGCAGGCCGAAAACCGGCGTCAGCAGCCTGGCCACTTCCAGCGGCACGATCTGTGAGGTCGCGTAGGGAGCGCGGCCACACGGCGCCGGCGCGTACTGGAAGTAGGCGTAGCGGAAGTCCCGGGGGTAACCGCGGGGAACGACAGGCCCGAGGCCGAAGACCCCGCACATGAGCCGCGGGCCGTCGCGGTTGTCCGCCTGCCCGACCGGCGTGGGGACCAGGAAGCGGACCAGGAAGAGTCCCAGCGAGACGCCGGCGATGGACAGCCAGAGGCGGGGAATGCGGTGCACGTGGCGGCGGATGACCGGGCGGGCGGGCGGGCCGGGGGGCGGTGCGGCAGGGCTGGCCGGCGCGATCGTCCCGGCCCCGCCGGGGTCCGGCCCGGTGGCACGCCCTGCCTGGCCACCAGGCACCGGACCGTGACCCGCTATCTCGTCACCAGGCACACCGTCGGCCCTCCAGTGCTCGTGCGGCCCCCCGCGTTTCCCGGGTTCCCCGCCACAGCAGCCGGGCAATAAGCACTTATCAGGTAAAAGCAGATCATTCGGAAAAGGATCGTCCCGGGATCGGCGCCTGCGTGAGCCGCTTTGATGCCAGCTCAATATAGCTCTCGCGGTCCGGCCGGTCAGGTCTTCCACGGCAGCGGCCCGGCGCCCGGATGCCAGGACCTGGCCTGGCCTGCAGGAGGCCGGCGGTCCGGGCCTCTTGGCTGCCGCGCGCAGCTGCCGGCCCGGGTCGCGGGGAGCCAGCGGTTAGGCTTTTGAGGAGTTGCGTGGCGAGGTGCCGTCCGGCGCGCGGGATCGGCGGCACAGTGCATCGAGGGAGGGCGTGACCGTGAACGCTGATCCGGCCAGCACGCCGGGCGCCCGGATGCCCGCGGCGTTCATCGGTCACGGCAACCCGATGAACGCCCTTGAGGTCAACCGCTACACGACCGCGTGGAAGGCCTTCGGCCGGGCGGTGCCGCGCCCCCGTGCCATTCTCGTCATCAGTGCACACTGGTACATCAACGCCACCGCCGTCACCGCGATGGCCAGGCCGCGCACCATCCACGACTTTTACGGATTTCCCCCGCCCCTGTTCGAGGTGCAGTACCCGGCGCCCGGGCTGCCTGAGCTGGCCGCGGAGATCAGTGACCTCGTCCACCCCACCTGGGTGGGTGCAGACATCGACAGCTGGGGGATCGACCATGGGACCTGGTCGGTGCTGACGCACGCCTTCCCGGACGCCTCCATCCCGGTTGTCCAGCTCAGCGTCAACGCCGACAAGTCGCTGGACTACCACCTCCAGCTCGGCGCCGGGCTCGCGCCGCTGCGGGAGCGGGGCGTGCTCATCGTGGCCAGCGGCAATGTCGTGCACAACCTGAGCGGGATGGACTGGAACCTCGCGGATGACGGCTACGACTGGGCCCAGCGCTTCGACGAGGACGCGAAGGCCCGCATGCTGACCGACCCTGCCGGGTTCGTGACCCTTGACGCCCACCGGGACTTCGGCCACGCGGTGCCCACACCAGACCACTTCATCCCCGCCGTTTACCTGGCTGGCCTGGCGGCAGCCAGCGCAGCACCGGAGACCGGGGTCCTCGTCAACGGCTACGCGTACGGGTCGCTGTCGATGACGGCTTATACCCTCGGCCTCTCCTGCCCTCCCGCCGCCGGCGAGGGCGCATCCCCGCCGCCGCCCCCCGATCTCCGGCCGCCGCCCCCCGATCTCCCCCCGCCGCCCCCCGACCTCCCCCCGCCGCCCCCCGACCTCCCGCCCGACGCATCCAACATCTGACATCTGCGGCTTTTCATGATCCTGTGCAATCGGTGCTGTTATATCGCACTGATTGCACAGGATCACCGGGCACCGGGCGCCCCAGGTGGCGATGCCGGGGAATTGCGATCACTGGCAGTACGGGCCTATTTAGTAGTAAAGGAGTGAGGTCGCCCCAATCCATCCCGCCGGTTTCGCCTCGCGTGGAGTCTGGGTCTGGGCAGGGAGTCCAGGAGCGTTTATCCTGCGGGCAGGGGCCGTGGCGGCAGGATTGGCGGGCGAAAGCCCCGTCGGCCTGCGGGACGCGGAGGGGGCGGGATGGAACCATCTGGCTGTGACGGCAGAAGCGATGCGGCGCCGAAGATGCGGATCAAGGCAGGCCCGGGAATAGCTGGTAAGACCGGGGAATGGGCGGTCTGCTGCTCGGGTGGCGGAATCCGTTCCGCGTCCTATTGCCTGGGCGCGCTGCAGAGCCTGCAAGAGCCCGGGGCAAACGGCCTGTTCAGGAACGTTGGCCATATCCTCAGTGTCTCGGGAGGCAGTTACATCGCCGCCTCGCGGGCGCTCGTCGCCCGCGACCTGGACAGCGCTGCCCCCCCGGCCTACGGGCCGGGCACGCCCGAAGAGCGGCACCTGCGCGAGAACACCCACTACATCGCCCCGAACGCCGGGATCGTGCTGGTGGGAGTGCTGTCACTGCTGGTGGGAGTGGCGGTCACGTTCATCCTGGTGTTCGCCCCGGTGTTCGCGGTGGCGCACGTCTGGGGCTGGCTGCTGCGGTGGCAGAAGGTGCTGTGCCCGGGCTCGGTCCGGGCGTGCGGCGCCCCCGGGCCGTTCGTGGCCTCGGTGACCAGCCCGGCCTGGTGGTGGCTGATCCCCACCGCCGCAGGGGGGCTGGCCCTGCTGCTGTTCGGGTGCTGGTGGGTGACGCTGAAGCCGCAGCGGGAAAGGCGGAAGGCAGATCCCCGCCAGGAATCATCCCGCACTCTCGCGGACACCCTCGCGGCGCTCACTGGCTGGGCCGCTCTTGTGGCCGCTGTGCTGGCGGTCGCCATGCTGGCGGTTCCCTTGCTGCTGTCCTGGGTGGCCACGCTCCCGGCCGGGCCGTTCAAGTCGCTGGTGTACGACCTCGGGTTCGGCGCAGGCAAGACGTGGACGCCGGCCGCGCTGACGGGCGTGTTCGCGGCCCTGATTGCCATCGCCCAGTCCTGCCGGGCCAAGCTCGCCCAGCTGCAGCTGCCGAGTGCGCAGGGGAAGCCGGCGAGCCAGACGAAAGCCCAGACTCAAGCGCAGGACCCGGCCCAGCCCGGCTTCCTGGCCGGCCTTGGCGCAAGCATCCGGACCTACGCCCTGCCCTGGGTGGCCAGCGCCGTGATTGTGCTGATCGCCATCGTCACCGGGTTGCGGTGGGTGAAGGACGGCGCCGGGGCGGGCTACTCGGCGGGCCAGTTGTGGCCGGTCCTCATCGCGCTGGGGGTGGTGCTGGCCACGCGTCTGCTCGCGGATGTCAACCGGATCTCGATGCACGATTTCTACTGCTGGCGCCTGGCCGCCGCCTACGCGGTGCGGCGTCCCGGCTCCGCCAGTCCCGGCCCCGCCAGTCCCGGCCCCGCCAGTCCCGGCCCCGCCAGTCCCGGCCCCGGCGAACCCGCGCCCGATCAGGTGATCCCCGATCGGGGGGCGCTCCTGTCCAGCCTCGCGGGCCGGCTGCCCAAGCTCGTGATCTGTGCCACCGCCAACATCAACGCAGACCGGCAGGTACCCGTCGGGCGCGGGGGAATGCTCCTGGCCTTCGATCCGCAGTGCGTCACCCTGCGCGGAGCGGATTCCTCAGTGACCGCCTCGACCAGGGACTATGAGTCCCTGGTCGGCAAGCGGCGCTTCACGCTGTTCGACGTGTCCGCGATCAGCGGCGCGGCTGTCTCCCCGCTGATGGGCTCGGCGACGCGCCAGGCCTACCGGATCCTGCTCACCATGACCAACGTGCGCCTGGGCGTATGGCTGCCCCATCCCGCGGTCGTCGCCGCCGCCAGCGGGGAACTGAAGGACCAGGAGAGATCCGGGCGCCGGGGGCACGACCGCTGGTGGCACGCCTGTGGCCTGCTGCTGTGGTACGCGTTTCCGTGGCACCCGCACTGGAGCAAGGCCACTGAGCAGCCCGGTGGCGGTGAGGCCAGGCTGTGGGCCTACGTGCTGCGGATGCGCCGCAAGGACACAGCGCTGAGCCGCAGGATCGGAGGGCTGTTCTATCACGCCCTGCAGCCCACGCTGGGCATGCTGTGGGCCGAGGCGGCCGGGCACACGAGTTACCGCTCCACCTGGGTCTGCGTCTCCGACGGCGGGCACTACGACAACCTCGGGCTGGTGGAGGCACTGTGGCGGGGCGCCGCGAACGTCCTGGTCCTCGACGCCAGCGGGGACAAGGCCAACACCTGGAACACGCTGGGCGGCGCGATGGCCCTGGCCAGGGTCGATGCGGGGGTCAGCATCGAGCTCGACCCGACGACGATGTGCCCCAGGCCGCTGCGCCCGGGGGAGGTGGCCCGGCCGTGGGCGCACGGGCCATTCACCCGGATCCGGGACTGGCAGGGCGCGCCAGCGATGCCCGGCGCACCCAGGCTCCCGGGCACGGGGTCGGTCTGGGTGTGCAAGCTGGGCTGGTGGGCGGGCGCGCCGTGGGATGTCCGGGCGTACGCAGCCCAGCACCCGGAGTTCCCCGGGCAGTCAACGATGCAGCAGCTCTACGATGCGTCGGAGTTCGACGCCTACCGCGAACTGGGCCTGAGCGCGGTAGACGCGGCGTGCAGCGGCGGTCTCGGCCCCGCGCATCCGCAGCCCCCGCGGGGCCTTGGCGTGCTCGGGCGCTGGATGAAACCCCCCAACGGAAGCCGTCCGGCCGTCGTGCGGGGCGGCCGGTCGCGCTGAGCGCCGCCCCCGGCATCCCGGCGGGCAGGCGGCTGAGCGGGACGCGGCACGCGGCGGCGGCCCCAAACCTGATCACCTGAGGCGGGTGATGTGGAGCCCACCGCCCGGTGCGACGGTACGGCTGGTTGTCCCTGCGTGGGAATAGAGCCATATGAGTTCAGGCCAGGCCGCCGGAGCGGGCCCTACCGCTCAACGTGCCCCCGCGGCGTCGGGGATTGTGCTGCTGACGCTGGCCTCGGCGCAGTTCCTGATGACGCTGGACAGCTCGGTCATGAACGTGTCGATCGCCACCGTGGCCAAGGACGTCGGCACGACCGTGACCGGGATCCAGACCGCGATTACCTTCTACACGCTGGTGATGGCCTCGCTCATGATCACCGGCGGCAAGGTCGGCCAGATCATCGGCCGCAAGCGTGCCTTCGCCATCGGCTGCGTGATCTACGGGTGCGGGTCACTGACCACCGCGCTGGCAGGCAATCTCGCCGTGCTGATCGCGGGATGGTCGGTCCTGGAAGGCGTCGGGGCCGCGCTGATCATGCCGGCGATCGTCGCCCTGGTCGCCTCGAACTTCGGCCGTGACCAGCGCCCGCGGGCCTACGGGCTGGTCGCGTCGGCCGGCGCCATCGCGGTGGCGGCCGGGCCGCTGATCGGCGGCCTGCTGACCACCTACGCCTCCTGGCGGTGGGTGTTCGCCGGTGAGGTCGTGGTCGTGCTCGTGATCCTGGGGCTCACCCGCCGAATCGCCGACACGCCGGCCGAGGAGGGGGTGCGGCTCGATCTGGTGGGAACGGTGTTGTCCGCGCTCGGCCTCGGCCTCGTCGTGTACGGGGTCCTGCGGTCCGGCTCGTGGGGTTTCATCCAGGCCAAGACCGGGGCCCCGCAGTGGCTGGGGCTGTCGCCGGTGATCTGGCTGATCCTCGCGGGCGGGGTCGTGCTGCGGATCTTCCTGTGGTGGGAGAACCACCGCCTGGCGCGGGGTGCCTCCGCGCTGGTCGACCCGGCGATGCTGCGCAACCCGGTCCTGCGGGGCGGGCTTATCGCGTTCTTCTTCCAGTACCTCCTGCAGGCGGGCCTGTTCTTCGCCGTGCCGTTGTTCCTGTCGGTGGCGCTCGGGCTGTCGGCGATCGCCACCGGGGTCCGCCTGCTGCCGCTGTCAATCACGTTGCTGCTGGCCGCCGTGGGTGTTCCCCGGGTCTTCCCGCACGCCTCACCACGCCGCATTGTCCGGATCGGGTTCCTGGCCCTGTTCGCGGGCATCGTGGTCATGGTTTTGCTGCTGGACGTGGGGGCCGGGCCCGAGATCGTGACCTGGCCGATGCTGCTCGCGGGCCTGGGCATCGGCGCGCTGGCCTCGCAGCTCGGCAGCGTGACCGTCTCGTCGGTGCCCGACGAGCAAAGCGGTGAAGTCGGCGGGGTCCAGAACACGATGACCAACCTCGGTGCGTCCATCGGAACCGCACTGGCCGGCGCGGTGCTCATCTCAGCGCTGACCGCGTCGTTCCTCGGCGGCATCCAGAACAACCCCGACGTCCCCAAAGATGTCGTCTCCCAGGCGCAGGTGGAGCTGGCCGGAGGCGCCCCCTTCATATCCGACAAGGACCTGAAAACCCAGCTCGACAAGGCCGGCGTGCCCTCACAAACTGCCGACGCCATCGTCAAGGAGAACGAGAAAGCCCGCATCGACGGATTGCGCGCCTCGCTGTCCCTGCTCGCCCTCATCGCGCTGCTCGCCCTGTTCGCCAGCCGCCGGATTCCGGTCGAGCAGCCCTCCGCGGCGCCCGCGGGCGAGCCCGCGAGCGAGCCCATCCCCTGACCGGCACCCCGGAGGCCCGGACGCCGGCGTACCGGGGACGCGTGCAAGCGAAATGCAACATGACCGTGCGGTCCGGCCCCCGACGCTGGGAGGCGGGCGGGAGGTCCCTGCCCAGGCCAGCCCGAAGGAGCCACCGTGACCGCCACCACAGCCGGGCACCCGCCGGTCCTGCGTTTCGACTCCCAGCCGGACGGCGGGCCGCCGCCCCTCCTGTGCGCCGGCGGCCACGACTATGCCGTCCGCCCCGCCGGCGGCCCGCCGATGCTCATCCTGCGGCGCCGCCCCGACGTCCTCCGCGTCCTCACCGATTCCAGGAATTTCGGCATGGCCGCGGTCACCAGGACCGGGGAGCTGCTCCGCTGCCCCCTGACCGGCGCGGAGATGCAGTCCACGGACGGCGGGCTGCTCAACATGGACATGCCCCGGCTGCGCTCGTACCGGCGGCGGATCGCCGGGCTGTTCACCCGCCCGGCCGCGGAAACGACCCGGCCGCTGGCCCGCTCGCTCGCCCGCAGCCTCGCCGGCACGCTCCAGGGCTGCGCCACCGCCGACGCCCTCACCGGGTTCGCCGAGCCTTTCACCGCCACCGCGGTCAGCGCGGCCATGGGGACACCGCTGGCGGACTGGGACCGGATCCTCGAAGCCTCCCGCGTCGCGTTCGCCGTCGTCCCCGGCCCGCAGACCGTCGATGACGTGGCGGCGGCGTGGGATGACCTCTACGGCTACTACACCCGCGCCGCGGCCCGGCCGCCCGCCGGGGGATTAACCACCCAGCTCGCCGGGGCGCTGGCCGGGCACACCACCGCCCAGGTCGCGCACGTCACCGCCACCGTGTCCAACGGGTTCGGCGCGATGCTCCCCGTCCTCGCCGTCGCCATCACCGAACTCGCGCAGCAGCCGCAGGCCGTCGCCGCGTGCACCCGGGGAGAGCGCACCTGGGCCTCGGTCGCGCGGGAACTGCTGAGCACGCGCACGATGTTCCCCATCGCCCTGCCGCGCGTCGCCCTGGCCGACGCCTGGCTCGGCGGGCGGCTCATCAGCACGGGCACGACCGTGCTGCCGTCGCTGATCGCCGCGGCGCACGACGGGCCGGCCTCCGCCGTCATACCCTTCGGGGCAGGCGCGCACTTCTGCCCCGGGGCCGCGCTTGCCCGCCTGTGGCTTTCGGTCAGCCTGGAGGCATTCTTCGGGGCGTTTCCCCGGGCGCGCCTGGCGGGTGAGCTGGACTGGCAGCCGGGGACGCTGTCGGTTCCCCGGGAGATAACGCTGGCCCTGCGCTGACTCAGCCCGGAGCACAACAACCTCTTTCTTTCCCTGAAACTGCCCGGCCGGCCCGCGCCCGGCCGCGCACCGCCACACGCTGCCGGCCCTGCCACCCGCCACCGCTCCCGGTCCCGCCGGACGGCTCACGGCCCCTTCAGGGGCGGGTGCGCAGGCGCCTCATCCGGCGGGCGTAGATCCGCTGCCCGGCGGTGCGCCAGATCCACCGCGGCAGGGCTGGCATGGCCGCCAGCACGCTGGCCCGCTCGCGGGCGTCGGCGTCCTCCAGGACCGCGCCCAGGAAGATGAGCAGGTGGCGCCGGGGTGTCGCGGCCAGGAAGTGCGCACCCTGCGCGGCCCATTCCCGCTGAGTGAGGTAGTGAGCGGCCAGCGGGAGAAGGTGCGCCTCCTCGTCGTCGAGGTGTTCCGCCACGATGCCGCGATGCTCGGCGAGTGCGGCCACGAGGGTGTCCCGGGCGGATGCGCTGGCCGATGCCTGCCAGGCCGGCAGGGCCAGCATCACCCGGTCCAGTGACGCCGCGACCCGCTCGTGCTGGGCCTCCATCCGCCGCACGACATCGGCCTGCAGGTCCACCCGGGCCAGCAGCAGGGGCCAGATCAGTTCGTCCTCACCCTGATGGTGGTTGTGCAGCCCGAGCCGGTACCAGCGAAGGTGCGCGGCCAGCGTCCGGGCGCGGCGCGTGCCGCCGTCCGGGACGGCCGCGATCAGGGACACGAGCAGCCGCGATTCGCGGCGGAAAGCCCGGTGGACGACCACCATGTCATGAGTGTCCACGGGCTGCCCGACGCTGCCGGGCGTGGTGCGTGAGGTCATGGTTGCGGGCTCCCATCAGGAGGGGGATGAGTCCCCACAGTGACCCGGGTCGCCATCATCTGTCCAACAGATGTATTCGCTGATCATGATTGATGCAGACGATGCACGGAACCCCGGCGGCCGGCTGCCAGGCCCGGGACCGTCACGACCAGGCGATGTCTGGCGCGTGCCGCGAACCGCCTGACGTCCATAGCCCTGGGCCAGGCTGGGCTGACGGCCGGGGAGTCGGTGGCCGGGGATCTCTGCCTGGCCGGGCCCGGCCGCCACCTGAGTGGCCGGGCCTGCGGCCGGCCGGGGCCCGTGATGGCGGCGGCAGGGTGCCGGGCCGCCACGCGTACCAGGCCGGTAAGCCCAGGCCCGGGCTTACCGGCCTATGGTTACCAGGCTGCGCCTACCAGACCTGGCGCTCGTGCATGTTCCCGCCGCGGGCAATCAGGTAGACCACCACGCCGATCAGCGGGATCAGCAGGACGAACACGAACCACAGGGCCTTTTCGCCCCCGGACAGATCGGGACTGCGGAAGATGTCGATGAACACGGTAATCAGGATCCAGAACCAGACCACCATCAGGAAGACCTCGATGATCGTCCAGAAAAGGTTCAAAAGCGGGTAAGACGATGACACGAGCGCGACCGACATGCCGTCTCCTTCAAGCTGGGAGCTGCTGCTGAGCGCCGCGGCTCCGGAGACCGGCGCCAGGCGTGCCCCAGGATCCGCTCACCACGCTTCAGGGGCATCACCCATCGCGGGGGATGCCTGGTAACTCCTGGGGCAGCCGGGACGGGTCAGTGCTCGTGGACGTGGTCGCCGTGCTGGAAGTGACGGTGGCCCTCGTGCACGTGGTCAACGTGATCGCCGTGGGGGACCACCTGGCAGCCGTCACCGTCGGAGTGGGTCTCCGCGTGGCCGGCGTGGACCGCCTCCTCGCGATGGTGCTCGTCGCCGTGGACGTGGTCAACATGGTCGCCGTGCTGGACTGTCTCGCACCCATCGCCAGGGTGGTGCTCGTGGCCGGTGGGCTCAGTGTGGGAAGTCATCGCAGCTCCTTAGCCCTTCCCGGCCACTGTACATCTCCGTTTTCTCCCGGCCGGGGCGGGTGCGGCCCCTGGCCGCCCGCCGCCACGGCGCTCCGGGCCTGCCCGGCCGGGCTCACTTCCGGGCTGCGGCGAAGCCCAGGGCGGCCGCCAGCCCCAGGGCGCTGCGGGGGGCGTAGGCGATGCGCCACAGGCCGCCGTGCGCGGCGGCGTGCGCCTCGTCCTGCCAGGGATACGGGTGCGCCGGGCCGCCGCCGGTGTGCAGATCGTGGACGAGCAGCGCGGCCATCAGCACCCTGCAGGTGGCCGGCTCGAAGACCTCCACGCCGAAGCGGTGAGCGCCTGCGTACGCCGCCGCCAGCACCCGGTTCTTCAGCACCGACCGGGTCCTGGTCGGCGGGGCCACGTTCAGCGACACGGTCGTGCCGGCGTCACGGGCGAGGGTGGCCCGCCAGCGGTGCACCCGCTTGGCCAGCGCATAGTTGGGACCCTGCTGCGGGATCAGGCTGTCGTTGATGCCCGGGTCGACTCCGGGCGTGTAGGCCCGGCAGAGCAGGCGCCCGCCGGACAGCGCCCGCAGGGGCTGCCCGGCGAGCCTGGCCATCCGGGAGCGGGTCGCGTACGCGCGGGCGGACTGCGCGACGGCGTCGGCCGGGACGGCGAACACGTCGGTCGGCGTCGCGAGGAACGCGAGCGCGGTATCGCCGCGGCCGGCCCGCAGGCGCAGGGTCAGCGCATCCACGGCGCTGCTCAGGCGCACGTTGGCCGCGCCGTCCGCGTAGACGTAGTTGCCCAGCACCAGTGGCCCGTCCATGGCGGCGAGCCAGTCGGCGGCGTCGGGCATGCCGCTGGTCAGGTCGAGGCCGGCCCGCTGCGCGAGGGCCTTGCTCCCGGATCCGGCCCCGGCCGGGCCGGGCTGGCGGGCGGCGACGGGAACCAGCAGGGTGCCCGCGCTGCGCCGCGCGGTGTCCAGGATGGTCTCCCAGATGGCGGGCCGGGGCAGGTCAACGGCGATCACCCGGGCTCCCCAGCCGAGCAGCGGGGCCAGGGGGCCCACCTCGGCGCCCGCCCCGAGCAGCGCGATCGTGCGGCCGGGCAGGCGGAGCCACTCCGGGTGCGCCGCGACCGCGGCGACCGCGTCCGCGCAGGACGGCTCGATCACGCCGCCGTCCACCCACGCGCCCAGCCGGCCCAGCAGCGCGTCGCCGCGCAGCTGGCTGCCCTGGTAGGGCAGCGACAGGCCGTCGGGGGCCTGCCCGGTACCCGGGACGGTGACGGTGGTGACCCGCTGGTGCCCGGGGGCTGACAGCAGCGTGTCCAGCCCGGTCTCCCCGCCGCCGGCGTCCGCGACACGCATCCGGCGGTGCAGCGACTCCAGCCCGTCGCGCGCGACCGCCACCGCGGCCTCCCTGGACGGCAGCCCGGCTTCGACGAGCCGGCGGAAGTGCTGGACGTACCCCGTGCGCCAGTTCGTGTCCCGTTCCGCGTCGAGCGCCCCGGCCGGGTCCACCCCGCGCAGCGCGTCGGCGGCCACGGCGCGGCCCAGTGCTGAGGTGCTCCTGCGTCCGTCCGCCGAGGCGGGGAAGACCACCCCGGCCAGCTCGTCGCCGCTCATCGCGCTCCTGTCGTCGGCACGAGACAACCACGCCGGGCCGTATCCCGCCACCGCCGCCGGCGGCGGGGCGGCTCAGGGTTGACCGGCGGGCCGGCCGGCGAACGTGCGCCGGTAGGCCTGGGGGCTGGTGCGGACGGCCCGGCTGAAGTGCTTGCGCAGGTTAGCCGCGGTCGAGAAGCCGCTTTTCTCCGCGACCGAGTCGATCGGCAGGTCGCTCGTCTCGAGCAGGCGCTGGGCCAGCTGGATGCGCTGGTGAATCAGCCACTGGTAGGGGGTGGTCCCGGTGGCGGCCAGGAAACGGCGGGCGAATGTCCGGGGGCTCATGGCGGAGCGGGCGGCCAGGTCCTCGACGGTCACCAGCTCGTCCAGGTGCTCGGTGAGCCAGCTGACGGTGCCGGCGAACAGGCTGGACGCGCCGGGGGCGGGCATCGGTGCGTCGATGAACTGGGCCTGCCCCCCGTCACGCTGGGGCGCGACGACGAGCTGGCGGGCGAGCCGGGTGGCGACCTCGGTGCCGTGGTCCTGCCGGACCACGTGCAGGCACAGGTCGATGCTGGCGGCGCTGCCGGCTGAGGTCAGGATGTCGCCCTCGTCCACGAACAGCACCCCGGGATCCACGGTCACCCGGGGATACCGGCGGGCGAGTTCGCCGCATTCTGTCCAGTGGGTCGTGGCGCGGCGGCCGTCGAGCAGCCCCGCCGCGGCCAGCGCGAAGGCGCCCGTGCACAGCGACATGACGCGGCTGCCCCGCGCGTGGGCCTGGCGCAGGACCTCGGCCATCCCGGCCGGGAACTGCGTGACGGCCACGGTCGGCAGCACCACCACGGTGCCCGCGCTGCGGATTCGCTCCGGCCCGGCGGCGGGCAGGATCTGGAAGCCGCTGTCGGTGGTCACCGGTCCCGGGGCGAGGCCGCAGACGAACGAGCGGTACCAGGGCACGCCGGCCAGCGCGGCCCACTCGTCACCGAAGACGTCGCAGGCCACCCCCAGCTCGAACGCGGTGACGCCGTCGCAGGCCACGATGGCCACCGTGTGGGGCCGGCGCACCCGGGCAGGCCCTGGTGCCCCGGGACCTCCGTGCCCGGCGCCCGCAAGGTTGGCAGGATAGTTGCGCACAACGACAAAGATGCCACTTATCCGGGAGCGTGTCGAGGCCGAGGATGAAGGCATGACCACACTTCCGCTGCCCCGTCCCGCCTCTCCCGCCGACCGCCGCTGGGACCGCTGGCTGGCCCGGCTGCGGGCACCGTCGCTGGACCGGCGGCTCGCGGCGGGCTGCCCGGCCGGCGCCAGCAGGCTCCTGGGCCTGCGCGCCCGGGAGGTCGTCTCGCCGGCCGGGCGCCGGGAACTCGCCCAGCGCTGGGAGCACGTCCTGGATCAGGCCCGCCGGCCGCCCGTGCCGCGCACGCCACGGGCGCCGCTGGGCCGTGAGCGCATCGCCGCGGCCGAACCCGGGGTACGGGACATGCTCGCCGTCCTCGGCGGCCCGCGTCCCATCACCGTGCGCGGCGCCGCGGCGGCCAGCCTGCTCCTGAGCGACGGCACCGGCCCGTTGCACAACCGCCGCTGTTTCCCCGGCCTGGACGCGGCGGTGCGGGAGGCGGCGAGGCAGATGACGGGATGACGGCCCGCCGCGCTCATCCGGCTTGAATAATCATGCATGAGACGGCATACTTTCTCGTGTGTCCAAGGTCATTTCCTCCCTGCCCATCGGCGAACGGGTCGGCATCGCCTTCTCCGGCGGGCTCGATACCTCCGTCGCGGTCTCGTGGATGCGCGACAAAGGGGCGGTGCCGTGCACGTACACCGCCGACATCGGGCAGTACGACGAGCCCGACATCGCCTCGGTCCCCGGGCGCGCCAAGCTGTACGGCGCCGAGATCGCCCGGCTGGTCGACTGCCGCCCCGCCCTCGTGGAGGAGGGGCTGGCCGCGCTGACCTGCGGGGCGTTCCACATCCGCTCCGGCGGCCGGTGCTACTTCAACACGACCCCGCTCGGCCGGGCGGTCACGGGCACGCTGCTGGTCCGGGCGATGCTGGAGGACGACGTCCAGATCTGGGGGGACGGCTCGACGTTCAAGGGCAACGACATCGAGCGCTTCTACCGGTACGGGCTGCTGGCCAACCCGAACCTGCGCATCTACAAGCCGTGGCTCGACGCGGCCTTCGTCGGCGAGCTCGGCGGGCGCCGGGAGATGAGCGCGTGGCTTCTCGCCCACGACCTGCCTTACCGCGACAGCGCGGAGAAGGCCTACTCGACCGACGCGAACATCTGGGGAGCTACCCACGAGGCCAAGACCCTCGAGCATCTCGGTATCGGGATCGAGACGGTCGAGCCGATCATGGGCGTGCGGTTCTGGGACCCGGGGGTCGAGATCGCGCCGGAGGACGTCACGGTCGGCTTCGAGCGGGGCCGGCCCGTGACCATCGACGGGGCGCGCTTCGCCGCGCCGGTCAACCTGGTCACGGCGGCCAACGCGATCGGCGGCCGGCACGGGCTGGGCATGTCCGACCAGATCGAGAACCGGATCATCGAGGCCAAGAGCCGGGGCATCTACGAGGCGCCGGGCATGGCGCTGCTCCACGTGGCGTACGAGCGGCTGGTCAACGCGATCCACAACGAGGAGACCATCGCGAACTACCACACCGAGGGGCGCCGCCTGGGCCGGCTGATGTACGAGGGCCGCTGGCTCGACCCGCAGGCGCTGATGCTGCGCGAATCGCTGCAGCGCTGGGTGGGCTCCGCGGTCACCGGCGAGGTCACCCTGCGGCTGCGCCGCGGCGAGGACTACTCGATCCTGGACAGCACCGGGCCCGCGTTCAGCTACCACCCCGACAAGCTGTCGATGGAGCGCACCGAGGACTCGGCGTTCGGCCCGCTGGACCGGATCGGCCAGCTCACCATGCGCAACCTCGACATCGCTGACTCGCGCGCCAAGCTCGAGCAGTACGCCGGCCTCGGCATGGTCGGCGCCGCCCACGCCGAGCTGATCGGGGCCGGGGCCTTCGGCGAGCTGGTGGGGGAGATGCCTCAGGGGGGAGCCGAGGCGATCGCGTCCCGCGGCGGCGTGGACGAGGACGACGAGCTCCTCGACCGCGCCGCGATGGAACTCGGTACCGACTGACTGCGCGCCGGCGGGAACCACATCCCCGCCACCCCCTTGACGCTGCCCAGCCAGGGCATCGCCCCGGCCGGATCCTGGCGGGACTGATGCCGCGAGGGACTGTCCGGCCGGCCCGCAGTCACGGGGCGGGTCAGCAGGGCGCCGCGCCGTCGAGGTCATCCAGCACCGCGGGCAGGCCCGCGCTGAGCATCTTCCTGCGGACCCGGCCCAGCAGCTTCGCCATGACCGCGCCGCCGACCCCGGTGAACCCGGTGTGCTGGTAGGTGAAGCGCGTCCCCCCGGCGTGCGGCTGGAGCCGGTAGACGACCTCGGTCACGTCGCCGCCTCCGTCGCCCCCGGCCCATGAGTAGCGCAGCAGCGACGGCTCCTCCACCTCCAGCACCTCGCAGTCGACGATGCCGTTCCAGCCAGGCTTCGGCTTCGCGATGAACCGGAACTTCGTGCCGACGGCCGGGGTGAAACCTTCCGCCCGCCCGCCCGCGCCGGTCGCGGTCCACCGGGGGATGAGGTCCGGGTCGGTCAGGGCCCGCCAGACCTGGCCGGGGGGATGGGGATAGTCACGCACGATGCGGATCTCACTCATGGGAACTCCTCAGGGCAGGCCTGCGGGCGGCGCGGGTGTTTTCGGCCGCTAGAAAAATATAGTAACAGAAAAATTACTGCCACCAGACTATAGTGGGGGGCATGAGTACCCCGACCGCCAGCTGGGCGGTCCCCGCCGCGCCAGCAACCCGGGGACAGGCTGGTGAAGGGCTGCGGGAACGCAAGAAGCGCCTGATGCGGCAGCAGCTGTCCGACACCGCGACGCGCATGTTCCTGGAGCGGGGCTTTGACGCGGTCCGCGTCAGCGAGATCGCCGAGGCGTGCGGGGTGTCGGAGAAGACGGTCTTCAACTACTTCCCGACGAAGGAGTCGCTGATCCTGGACCGCCTGGAGGCCACGATGGCCTCGGTGCGGACGGGCCTGGCCGACCCCCGCGTGCCCCCGGTCGAGGCGGCACTGCGGATCCTGGACGGCGAGCTCGGCGTCGTGACGTCCTGGCTCACCGCCCAGGATGACCCGGTCCGGGCGGCCGGGTCGGTCCGGCGCTTCGGTGCCCTGATCGAGGCCACGCCGTCACTGCGTGCGTACCAGAGCGAGATGATGGACCAGTTCGTCGCCGCCGCCGCCGCCATCCTGGCCAGGCGGGCCGGGATGGGCCCGGAAGACCCGGAGCCGCAGATCGCTGCCGCTGCCCTGCTCGGCCTGTGGCGGGTCCAGTTCCGGGCCCTGGGCAGATACCTGGATGCCACCCGCACTCCCGCGCAGCTCCGCCAGGCCGTCAGCGCCGATGTCCGCCGCGCGGCCCGGCTCGTCGACGCCGGCCTGGGCTCGTTCCCGGCCTTCACCGCGGCTACGGGGGGACCGGCGGGTCCCCGCCGTTAGACGCGGGCGCTGAGCTCGGCGCTGGCGCGCTCGGTCACGATGCTCAGCACGCGGCCGGCCGTGGCCAGGTCCTCGGCGGGCAGATCGCCGAACAGCCGGGCGGTCACGTCCTCCACGGCGGTGCGGATCTCGTCGTAGCGGTCCCGGCCGGCGCTGGTCAGGCCCACCCGCGGCGGATCGCCGGGCAGCGCCTCCAGCAGCCCGGCCGAGCCCAGCGCGGAGATCGCCGCCCCGGCTTCTGCCTCGCCCATCTTCCTGGCGCTGGTGATCCGGGCGATGAGCTGGCTCCGGTCGATGATGGAGCCGCTGGCCGCGGTGAGGGTGAGCACCAGCCACTGGCAGAACGTGGTGCCGGTCCGCGCCAGCAGCGGGCGCAAGATGGCGCCGAGGGCGCTTTCGGCCTGGCCGATGACCTGGGTGCTGAGTGACGGGTACGCGGGCATGGCGGCTCCTCCGACTCCTCCGGGTGAACGTTGGCAATGCCAACATTGGTGGAGCCAACAATATATCAATCGTTGGCGGAGCCAACAAGTGATTAGACTTGCGCCCATGACCACGACCCCGGCCGGCGCCGCCACCCCCGCCGTGCTGGCGGGGAAGCCGACCTGGCTGATCAGCCAGGTCTCGGCGGCGGCGCACCGGTTGCTGACCGGAAGGCTCGCCGCGGCGGGCGCGCGCGGCTACCACTACCGGCTGCTCGCCGCCCTGCAGGAGTTCGGGCCGGCCAGCCAGGCGAAGCTGGGCCGCCACGCCGGCCTGGATCGCAGCGACGTCGCGGCCGCGCTCAGCGAGCTCGCTGGCCAGGGCCTGGTGGAGCGCATCCGTGACCCAGCCGACGGCCGCCGCAATGTTGTCACGATGACCCCGGCCGGCGCCGCGCAGTTGCAGCGGCTTGAGGGCGTCGTGGCCAGCGTCCAGGACGAGCTGCTCGCCCCGTTGTCAGCGGACGAACGCGACCTGCTGAGCCGCCTGCTCACCCGGCTCCTGCACCACCACGCCAGCGCCGCGCGGCAGCACGGGATCGTCGCGTAGCGGGGCCGCTGCCGCCTCGAAGAGCAAGATCGCGACGTCGTCGTCGAGCCTGCGCCCGGTGTGCGCCACCAGCCGGTCGAGCAGCTCGTCCGCGGCGGCGTCCAGGTCGGGGCGGCGGAGCGTGTCGAGGCAGTCCTCCAGCCGGAAGAACCGGCCCGCCCGGTCGCGGGCCTCGAGCAGCCCGTCGGTGTAGAAGACCAGCCGGTCGCCCGGGCTCACCGTGAACGTGGAGGCCCGGACGCCGGGTCGCAGTCCGAGCGGGGTCGCGTACGCCGACGGGTTGAGGGCCTGCAGGTCGCCGTCGGCCGTCAGCCGCAGCGGCGGCGGGTGGCCGCAGGTGACGAGCTCGAGCCAGCCGCGCGGATCCAGCTCGGCGAACAGCGCGGTCACGAAGTCCTCATCCCCGGCGGCCCGCGTGACCGACCGGTCCACGACGCGGGCGATCTCGGGCAGCGACAGGCCCGGCTGGGCGCACGCGTCCCGGAAGCTGGTCATCGCGACGCTGGCCAGGCGCACCGCGGGCAGCCCCTTGCCGCGGGTGTCACCGATGAGCCAGCGCGGCCGGTCCCCCTGGGTGACGACCTCCAGCAGGTCCCCGCCGACCCGCGCCTCCGCCGCGGCCGACACGTAGCGCGACGCCATCCGTCCCGCGGCCACGGTCGCCGGGACCTCGCGCAGCAGCGCGCTCTGCGCCACCCGGGCCACGGCGCGGACCTGGCTGAGCCGCCGCTGGGCCGAGGTCCGCAGCACCGCGTTGAGGACCGCGAACGCGGCCAGCAGCACGAGCACGCTCAGGTGCGGCACCCGGGAGCCCGGCGGGCCCGGCTGGTTCATGATCAGCCCGACGCTGAGCAGCACGGCCCAGCCCGCCAGCACCGCGGTGATCCGCGGGCGCAGCACCAGGGAGGCCAGCAGCGGGCCCACCGCCAGCCACGCGACCGTGACGGGCGCCCGCGTTATCCGGTACTGGGCCACGGCCACGGCCGTGATGGCCAGGCCGAGCAGCACCGCGAAGACCCGCCTGGCCAGCAGCCGGGCCGGCTGGGACGGCCCGGACACGTTCAGCGGGATGCCGCGCCCGGGCCGCAGCACGGACAGGCCCCAGCGCCACCATCTCTCCGCGTTCGCATTCACGAGGCCGCCTCTCATCGGCCCGGCATCGCCGGCCCGCCCGTTTACTGAGAGCAATGCTGTACTGAGAGCAATGCTGCAGGTCAGGCCCGAACGGCAGCTGAACGAAACCTCAGATCTGGCTCCGGGCCCACCGCCGCGGCCAGGCGCTGGCCGCCGGCGCCGAGGCCGGCCCGTGAACGATCAGGGCAGGTTGCCGCGTTCTTGGAGGTATGGGGACCAGGCTGGCCGGGGGCGGCCCACCGGGACGGGCGCTGGGGCCGTGACCGGCCGCGAGCCTTGCGGGGCGATCCGCAGTGCGCTGGGCGTGTACGTCGTGGGAGCCATCGACCCCGCGGACCGGGCCGTGGTGGAGAGCCATCTCTCCTGGTGCGTCGCGTGCCGGGAGGAGCTGGCCGGGCTGGCCGCGCTGCCGGGCCGGCTGGGCAGCGTGCCGGCCACCGATGTTTCCCTGCTCGCCCTGGACGCGCCCGGGCCGGCCGCCCGGGACGAGGGCTATCCGCCCGGGGCGGCGCTGCGCTCGCTGGCGGAGCGGGTGTCCGCCCTGCGCAGGCGCCTGATGTGGCGCCGGGTGGCGGCCGCCGCGGCCATGGCGGTGGTCGCGGCGGCCGGGGCGGTGGCCGTGTCCCGGACGGTGGCTGCGCCGGGGGTGCGCCCGGCGGCCTCGGCGCTGCCCCCGGCGCTGCCCTGGGCGGCCACGGCGCACGGTCGTGATCCGCGGACCGGCGCGGGTGCCACCGTGCAGTACGCAGCGCAGCCGTGGGGGCTGCAAGCGCGGGTGCAGGTGAGCGGGATTCCCGCCGGAACCCGGTGTGAGCTGCTCGTCTGGGGGCCGGGCCGGCGTGTCGTGGGGGGCGGCTGGACCGTGGCGGCGGGTCACGCGGACGTGTGGTACCCGGCTTCGGCGCCGCTGGCGGCCTCCGGGGCCCGCGGATTCACCGTGGCCACGGCGGACGGTGAGACCCTGGTCAGCGTGCCCATCCGCTGAACAGGCCGTCTCGGTGAACGGACCCGCGGTCGGTTACGTGCTGGGGGATAGACAAAACCCATTCTCCAGCAGGCGGGGGTATGTGATGCGTAACCGATGGTTTCTGCCGGCCGGGCTGGCCGGGGTGGCCCTGATCGCTGCGGCGTGCGGGACCTCATCGCCGTCCGGCAGCACCGGCACGGCCAGCACGCCGAGCAGTTCGTCCGCCGCGGCGGCCTCCCCGGCGGCCGCGTCCGGCACGGTCCTGAAGACCACGACGATCGGCGGCACCAAGGTGCTGACCAACGCCAAGGGCTTCACGGTGTACTCGTTCGCGCCGGACACGGCGACCAAGTCCAACTGCAACGGGTCGTGCGCGACATACTGGCCGCCGGTGAAGGGCCCGGCGACCGCCGGCCCCGGCGTGACCGGCAAGCTGGGCACGATCACCCGGTCCGACGGCTCGACCCAGGCCACCTACAACGGGCACCCGCTGTACACCTACGTGAGCGACACCGCCCCGGGCCAGGCCAAGGGCAACGGCCTCAACCTGTCCGGCGGGGTGTGGCACGAGGTGCCGGTGTCGGGCACGGCCGTGCCCGTGGCCCACAGCAGCTCAAGCAGCAGCAGCGGTGGGGGCGGGTACTGACAGGCGCCGGCTGGCCGCGGGGCGCGCCTGCTCGGGGAGGTGGGCCCCGGCGGCCGGGCCGCAGGCACGGGCGGGGATAACCATGGATGTGGTGAGCGGGACACGTCAGGCCGGGCGCGGGCGGTCCCTGCGGATCGGGCTGCGGGTGGCCGGGGCGGCCCTGCTGGCGGCCACCGGGGGGATCCATCTTGACTTGTACCTGACCGGCTACCGCTCGGTCCCGGTCATCGGCTGGCTGTTCCTGCTGCAGGTGATCGCCGCCTTCGGCCTCGCCCTGGCCGTCCTGGTAACCGGCAGCCGGCTCGCCGCCGCCGCGGGCGCCGGCTTCGCCCTGGCCACCCTCGGCGGGTACCTGCTGTCGGTCTGGACCGGGCTGTTCGGGTTCAAGGAGGTCCGCACCACGGCGGGGATCGTCGCCGGGGTGATCGAGGTCGGGGCCTTCGCCGCGCTGGCGGTCCTCGCCCTCATCCCGCCGGCGTCCCCGCCACCGGGGCAGCCGCCCGCACCCCCCGCGCTGCTGTCCCGCCTGCGCGACGGGATCCCCGGAGCCGGCTGGGCGGTGGCCGGCGTCTGCGTGATCGCCCTGGTGCTGCTGGGCGTCGCCGTGGGCGGAGCAGGCGGTCCCGCACCGGCCAGTGCCAGCGCCGGCGGCGGCCTGAAGGCCGTGCAGATCGGCGGGGTGAGCGTGCTGGCCAACGCCCGCGGCTTCACCCTGTACTCGTTCGCCCCGGACACGCCGGCCAAATCGGCCTGCAACGGCTCGTGTGCCGCCTACTGGCCGCCGGTGAAGGGACCGGTGACCGCCGGGCCGGGCGTCACCGGCAGGCTCGGCACCATCACCCGGGCGGACGGCTCGACCCAGGCGACCTACGACGGGCATCCGCTGTACACCTACGTCGGCGACGGCGCTCCGGGCCAGGCCCACGGCAACGGGCTCAACCTCAACGGCGGGCTGTGGCGTGAGGTGCCCACCGCCGGGTGAGCCCCGGCCCGGGGGTGAGCCCGCCCGGGGGAGCCCCGTGGCGGACCCTGGCCCCGGGCGGGTCAGCTGCCGCTGAACTCGCCCACGGCCGTCAGGACCACCAGGACGAGCGTGGTCACAGCGAAGACCCCGTGCCCGATCACCACGGACAGCGGGAAATTCCGTTCCGGCGGCACCGTGATCCCCGCGCGTTCCCCCCGCACCGCCGCGGCGTCGTGGGCCCGGTACACACCGATCCAGCGCACCGCCATGGTCAGCCCGAGCACCGCGACCACGGCCAGGGTCAGGGCGGCGGCGTAGGCCAGCCTGGAGGCATCGGTGATCAGGTACCCCGCCCAGACCACGAGCCCGGCCATGGCGAGCAGGGCGTGCGCGCTGATGACCGGGACCGGCAGGCGGGTCGCCGCCGCGGACTGGAACTCACGGTCGTACTCGATGAGCCAGATCGTCAGCAGGTACAGGCCGGCGCCGGCCGTGACGATCCAGGTGAAGAGCGCAGCGAGCGACATCGGCAGCCTCATCCCCGGCCAGGCCCGGGCGCCCGCGAGCAGGGGCGGCCGGGCCAGTATTCCGCGGCGCGCCGGACGGCATGCCGCAACGAAATGAGGGGAGGGGCCCGCATTCACCTTTATGTACGGGGCGGCCCGGCATCCAGTTCAATGCGGGCACCACGAGCTAGGCCGGCCGGGCCGCCCGCCAGCCTGGCTCGTGCGCCGGGGGCCGCCGGGGCGCGGCTCAGGCCTGGTCCGCCGCGCGGGCGGTCTCGGCCTGGTCAAGGGTGGCCGCCCAGCTGGCCAGGAGGTTCAGCGCGTCCTCGGAGGCGGAGCCGGGCTCGGCGGTATACGCGGAGATGCGCAGCCCGGCGTCGGCAGCGAGGTCGAGGGCCTCGTAGGTGAGGCTGAGGTCGCCGACGACGGGGTGGTGCAGGCGCTTGATCCCGGTGCGGTGGAAGCGGACGTTGTGCGCGGCCCACCAGGTCCGGAAGATCTCACTGCGGGTGGACAGCTCCCCGATCAGGCCGGACAGGGCCTTGTCGTGCGGGTTGCGGCCGGCCTCGGTCCGCAGCAGCGCGACGGTGTCCTGGGCCTGGCGTTCCCACTCGATGTAGAACTCCCGCGCTCGGGGGTCCAGGAACAGGAACCGGGCGTGGTTGGCGGGCTGCTCCGCGCTGGCCAGCACCGGTGAGTAGAGCGCCCGGCCGAGCCGGTTGCCCGACAGGATGTCCAGGCGCGCGTTGCGCACGTAGGCGGGGGTGCTGCTCATCGAGTCGAGGATGCGCTGCACGCTGGGACGTACCAGCTGACGGGCGGGGCGGCGGGGCGCCCGCGCCGCGGCGCTGCTGCTCGCCGTGTGGACCAGGTCGAACAGGTGAGCATGCTCGGCCTCGTCCAGTTGCAGCGCGCGGGAGAGGGCCTGCAGGACACCGTCGGACGCGCCCGCCGCGTTCCCGCGCTCCAGGCGGGTGTAGTAGTCGACGCTGACCCCGGCGAGCAGCGCGACCTCCTCGCGGCGCAGCCCGGCGACACGCCGGTGCCCCCCGTAGGCGGGCAGGCCGGCCTGCTCCGGGGTGATCCTGGCCCGCCGGGAGGTCAGGAACTCGCGGATCTCGTTCCGGTTGTCCATGACCTTCAGGTTACGGTCCGTGTGCGCAGGCAGGGGGGTCCTGTCAGTACCTGGAACGGCAGGCTCTCCCTCAGCGGCGTGATCGCGGGTTACCTGGTCTCAGCAGCACCGGTGACTGGAAGGGCAGCAGATGACGCAACGCACCTGGCTCATCACGGGGTCAGCAGCGGCTCCGGCCGCCACCCTGGCGGGTACCACCGATGCCGCCGGGGAGGGCTGACCGGATGAGCGTCACGAAGGCCGCGCAGTCCAACCATGACGAGCTGTTCCCGCAGCACCAGTCAACGCTGGCCGTGACCGACCCGGAGTTCGTCGAGCTGTTCGACAACTTCGCGTTCGGCGAGGTCATCGCCTTCGGCGGGCTCAGCACCCCGACCCGGCTGAAGGTCATCCTGGCCTCCCTCATCGCCATGCAGACCGTGAACGAGTACCAGGTCATGCTGGGCGGGGCGCTGACCGTGGGCGTGACGCCGGTGGAGGTCAGGGAGATCGTCTACCAGGCCGTGCCGTACGTGGGCATCGCCCGGGCCTTCGACTTCCTGCACGCCACCAACGAGATCCTGCGCCGCCGGGAGGTGACGCTGCCGCTGGACGGCCAGTCCACCACGAACCCGCAGACCCGCCATCGTGACGGGCTGGCCGTGCAGAAGTCGGTCTTCGGGGACAAGATCGACCAGAATTACGCGAGCGCCCCGGACAACCAGCGGCACATCCAGGAGTACCTGTCCGCGAACTGCTTCGGCGATTACTACACGCGGACCGGCCTGGATGTCCCGGCCCGGGAGCTGCTGACCTTCGCCATGCTCGTGTCCCTGGGGGGCTGCGAGCCGCAGTTGCGCGGCCACATCCAGGGCAACGTCAACGTGGGCAACGGCAAGGCGACGCTGCTGAGCGTCGTCACGCAGCTGATTCCCTACGTGGGCTATCCCCGGGCCCTGAACGCGATCAGCTGCCTGAACGACATGATTCCCGAACCATCCCCCGCCGGCGCCGCCCCGGGCTCCATGGATAAGGCCCCGGGTGAGGGGTAGCCGCGGGCGGGGGCCTTTCGGGCGCTACCAGCCACGACGGGGACACAGATCATCGGCGCGGTGCTCACAGCGGCGCCAATCCTCCGGGATACGCGAAGCCAGAGACAGGGAAGGAACCGCTTGATGCGCGCAACCTCGATGTACGGAGCCGGTGACGTGCGGGTGGAGGACGTGCCCGACCCGGTGCTGCGGGAACCAGCCGACGCGATCGTGCGGGTGCTGCGGTCGTGCATCTGCGGCAGTGATCTGTGGCCCTACTGGTCGATGCCGGCCTCGGAGCATGGCCGCCGGATGGGACACGAGTTCCTCGGTGTCGTGGAGGACACCGGCTCGGAGGTCACCGGGCTGCGGGCCGGTGACCTGGTGGTGGCGCCGTTCGTCTGGTCGGACGGCACCTGCGACTTCTGCCGCGAGGGGCTGCAGACCTCCTGCCGTCACGGCGGCCAGTGGGGCGGCGACCTGGACGGCGGGCAGGGCGAGGCGGTGCGGGTGCCGCAGGCCGAGGGCACGCTGGTCAAGCTGCCCGCCGGTGCGGACGAGGCGCTGCTGACGTCGCTGCTGACCCTGTCCGACGTGTTCTGCACCGGGCACCATGCGGCGGTGAAGGCCCGGGTCAGCGCGCGGACGTCCGTGACCGTGATCGGCGACGGCGCGGTGGGGCTGTGCGCAGTGCTGGCCGCCAGGCGGCTCGGCGCCCAGCAGATCGTGCTGATGGGCCACCACAAGCAGCGCACCGACCTGGGCCGCGAATTCGGCGCCACCGACGTGATCGCCGAGCGCGGCGACGAGGGCGTCGAGCTCGCCCGGGCGCTGACCCGCGGCGACGGCACGCACACCGTGCTGGAATGTGTCGGCACCAGCGGGGCGATCGAGATGGCCCTGGGCATCGTCCGTAACGGCGGCGTGGTCAGCCGGGTCGGCGCTGCCCAGTACACCGAGGTGCCGATGGACTTCGGCACGTTCCTGCGCAACATCACCCTGACCGGCGGCGTCGCCCCGGCCCGGGCCTACATCGAGGAGCTCATGCCGGACATTCTCGACGGCTCGGTCCAGCCCGGCCGGGTGTTCGACCAGACGATCGGCCTGGAGGACGTGCCCGGCGGATACCGGGCCATGGCCGAGCGCCGGGCCCTGAAGGTACTCATCCGCCCCTGATGCCCGCCCTGGGCCCGGCCGCGACCTCGCCGGGCAGGCGGCGGACACGAGCAAGGAGAAGACCGTTGGAGATCGTACCCAAGCAGCCGACCGTGAAGGCGCCTGCGGAAACGTTCACCGGGGACGCCTGGTTCGACGTCATCGCGGCGGGCCAGCCGCCGTCCCGGATACGGGTCAACGTGGTGCGCTTCGCGCCCGGGGCCCGCAACGCCTGGCACGCGCACGCGGTCGGGCAGACGGTACACGTGACGGAGGGCATCGGGCGGATCCAGTCCCGCGGCGGCGATGTCGTGGAGATCCGGCCGGGCGACACCGTCTACACCCCGCCCGGCGAGTGGCACTGGCACGGCGCGGCCCCGGACCACTTCATGACCCATCTGGCTATGTGGGAGGGCCCGGAAGGCGGCGGCCCGGAGAGCGAGTGGGGCGACCTCGTCACCGACACCGAATATGACGAACCGCCCGCGAAATGATCCCCGCAGAGGAGGCGCAGCCGTGACCGCATGGACGAACGACGAGCTCACCCGGATCGGGGACGCGGAGGAACTGGAGATCGCCTCGGCCCGGAGCGATGGCACACTCAGCGGCCCCCGGACGATCTGGGTGGTGCCTTACGGCGGCGACCTGTACGTCCGCTCGGTCAACGGGCCTACCGCGGCCTGGTTCCGCGGCACCCAGGTCCGGCGCGAGGGCCGTATCCAGGCCGGGGGTGCCGAGCGGGACGTGACCTTCACCGACGCTGACCACACCCTCGACGACGACATCGACGCGGCGTACCGGAGCAAGTACCACCGCTATGCCAGGAGCATCACCGACTCGATCACGAGCCCGGGCGCCCGGTCCACCACGACCAGGCTGCTGCCCCGGTAGAAGGAGCAAACACGATGGAGCAAAGGCGTCTGGGAAGCACTGGCGTCTCGGTCAGCAAACTGTGCCTCGGGGCCATGATGTTCGGCGACTGGGGCACCAAGGATCACGACGAGAGCATCCGGATCATCCACCGCGCGCTGGACGGCGGGATCACCTTCATCGACACCGCCGACGTCTACTCCCATGGCGAGTCCGAGGAAATCGTGGGCAAGGCCCTGGCCGGCGGCCGCCGCGATGACGTGGTCCTCGCGACCAAGGTGCACAGCCCGATGGATGACGACCCCAGCCACCGGGGCAATTCGCGACGCTGGATCATGCGCGAGGTCGAGGACTCGCTGCGGCGGCTGGGCACCGACTGGATTGACCTCTACCAGATCCACCGGCCCGACCCGGACACGGACATCGACGAGACGCTCGGGGCCCTCACCGACCTGGTCCATGCGGGCAAGGTCCGCTACATCGGCCACTCGACGTTCCCGGCCTCGGCCATCGTGGAGGCCCAGTGGACCGCGCAGGACCGCGGCCGGGAACGGTTCAGGTCCGAGCAGCCGCCCTACTCGATCCTCACCCGCGGGGTCGAGGCCGAGGTGCTGCCGGTATGCCAGCGCTACGGGATGGGCGTGATCCCGTACAGCCCGCTGGCCGGCGGCTGGCTGTCTGGCCGCTACCGCAAGGACGCCGAGGTGACCGGGCCCACGTCCTACGCGCGCCAGCGGCTCGCCAACCGCTTCGACATGTCGCTGCCCGAAAACCAGCGCAAGCTGGAGGCCGCCGAGCAGCTCGCCGAGCTGGCCGACCAGGCCGGGCTGACCCTGATCCAGCTGGCCATCGCGTTCGTCTTGCGGCATCCCGCCGTGACCGCCCCCATCATCGGCCCGCGGACCATGGAGCATCTGGAGTCCCAGCTGGCCGCGGCCGACGTGGTGCTGCCGGCGGATGTGCTGGACCGCATCGACAAGATCGTGCCGCCCGGCGTCAACCTCAACCCCGCCGACGGCGGGTGGGTCAGCCCGGCCCTCGACGCGGCGGCGCGGCGCCGGTAGGCCCGTCTTCCGGGTGGGGCGGCGCCGTCAGGCCTAGGGGGCGGCGCCGTCAGGCCGCCTTCCCTGGGCGGCGCCGTCAGGCCCTGGGGGGCGGCGCCATCAGGCCGCCTTCCCTGGGCGGCGCCGTCAGGCTGCCTTCCCTGGCGGCGCCGCCCTCTCCACCCGGGCTGGCGGGTACTCCTCCCGGCTGTGCGGGATAAGTGTGATGTTCCTGACACGTAGCCCAGGTTTCTGCAATCCTTTGCACCATCCGGGTAACCTCGGTCGGACCACAGCAGCGTGACCCGCCCGGCGAACCGGGACGTCACCGCCACAGGGCCACCCGGCGAGAGGCGTTATCGCATGGCATTGATGTCCCCGAAGGTAATCGCGCAGGTCAGCAGCGATTCCGCTAGCCAGCTTGCGACGATGTCCTGGGAATGGATCATGCGTGCCGATGGCCAGGTGTTCTACCGGCTTACCAAGGTTGACGGGCGGCGGGAACGCAATCCCTGGACCCTGGCCACCCAGCTGCCGCAAGGGGAACTGCAAACCCTGCGCGGGGACAAGTCCCGGGCCACCGCGGTGCTGGATGTTATCGCTCGTCAGCACGGGCACCGGATCATCTGACCAGGGCCCCGGCCGGGCGGGTCGGCCGGCCTGGGGCGGGCAGGGCGGCCTCGGGGGGCGGGACGGGCTCGGGCTGGCGGGCCGGGCTCGGGCGGGCAACCGCGCCGGGCCGGAAAAATCGATTGCGGTGCCATCCGTCCTGAGGTGTCCTGGTGGCCATGAACGGCCGGCCTGTTCTGCTCCGGGAGGCGGCCGGCTTCCTGGCCGGCCGGTACGAGGGGCGGGCGTGCCACGTCTCGGAGCTTGGGGGCGGCGACTGGTCCCGGGCGTTTTCCTTCCGGCTCGGCGGGCGTGACCTCGTCGCCCGGTTCGGCCGCTACGGCGAGGACTTCGCCCGCGATCAGCAAGCCATGGCCTTCGCCGGACCGGACCTGCCTGTCCCGGCGGTGCTGGAGACCGGCAGCGCCCTGGGCGGCGCGTACGCCATCTCGGAGCGCTGCTTCGGGGTGTTCCTCGAGACCCTCGACGAATCCCGGTGGCGCCGGCTCCTTCCCGCGCTCCTGCGCGGTCTGGACGCGCTGCGGCGCGTGCGGCCGCCCGGCGCCGGCGGGGAGGCGGCCGGGGGACCGGCCGGGGGACCGGCGGCCGGTGCGAGCGCCTCAGCGGACGGTGCTGCCATTCCCGCCAGCTGGCGGGAATGGCTCCGGTCGGGCCTCGCTGACCGTCCCGGCGGCCGGGTCTCCGGCTGGACGGCGGCCCTCGCCCGGCAGGACGGGCTCAGCGAACTGTTCGCGGACGGGGAACGCGCGTTCAGCGCGCTGCTGGGCACCTGCCCTGAGATCCGCCACATGGTGCACGGCGATCTCCTCAACCGCAACGTGCTCGTGGCGCCGGACGGGTCACGGCTCACCGGGGTCTTCGACTGGGGCTGCTCGGCCTATGGTGACTTTCTCTACGAGGCCGCCTGGTTCACGTTCTGGGCCCCCTGGCACCCCGGGCTGGCCGCGATCGACTTCCGGTCGGTGATCCGCGGCCACTACCGCGCCACCGGCGTCGCGGTTCCCCGGTTCAGCGAGCGCCTGCGGTGCTACGAGCTGCACATCGGCCTCACGAACCTGGCCTACTGCGCGTTCACCGGGGACCGGGAGGACGATCTCCGCGCGGTCGCCCAGCGCACCCGCGAGATCCTCGGAGCCGCCGCCTGAGCCGCGCCGAGCGGCGGGCCCGGGATTTCTCGCCAGCCCGGCACCAGCTCGCCAGCCCGGCACCAGCTCCCCAGCCCGGCACCAGCTCGTCAGCCCGGCACCAGCCGGAACGTCTGGGCCACCACGAGCGTGTCGTCGCCGACCGTGAATCCCGGATCACCCATCTCCCGGCGCACGTCAGCCGAATGCCAGAACTGCTCATGTCCGGTGCGCCAGTCAGCGACAGAGGTGTACCCCTCACCTTCGCCCAGCGCATGAGCCAGGTCCACGTCGGCGAGACGCATCACCCGCACCGCGGTTGTCTCGATCACGGCCACCGGTTCCCCCGCGGAATCCACGACAACCTGCCGCAGGCCCGGTTGTGGGAGCGGCTCCTGCTCCCGCTCGTAGCCGGCCACCAGCCCCGACGTGGTGGTCTTGGTGCCGGCCACGATCGCGGCGACGAGCTGATCCCGTAGCGGCCCCGGGAACGCGAACTCCGCGACCGGCAGATCCTCCGTGGACATGGGGGCAGCTTAGCCAGCGGGTGGCCGGCCCTGGCGCGGCGCCCGCGCTCGGTCGTTGGCCCTTGATACGCCCGCTGCCCGCTCGGCGGCTGGCCCTTGACACGCCCGCCGCCCGCAATAGACGGTGTGCCGGGGAAAGGAAGGCCATGCCATCCAGCACGTTCGCATTCACCGGCACGGACGGCCAGCAGATAACGGCGTACCGCTGGGATCCCCCGGGCCAGCCTCGCGCCGTGATGCAGCTGACGCACGGCATGGGCGAGCACGCGCTTCGTTATGAGAAATTCGCCCTGGCCATGAACGCTCAAGGGCTGGCGGTCTACGCCCAGGATCACCGCGGCCACGGCGCGACCGCGGGCCAGGGCGTGCTCGGCGACCTAGGAGAGGATGGGTGGACCGCCCTGGTCGCCGACATCGGCCTGCTCAGCGCCGGGATCCGGGCCGGTCATCCGGGCCTGCCGCTGATCCTGCTGGGTCACAGCATGGGCTCGTTCGCGGTGCAGCAGTACCTGCTGGATCACAGCGCGGACGCCGACGCGGTCATCCTCACCGGCACCGCAGTGATCGACTTGCTCGAGCCGGCCCTGGACCTGGATCAGCCTCTGGACCTGGCCATCTTCAACACCGCATTCGAGCCCGCCCGGACTGACTATGACTGGCTGTCGCGGGATGAGGCGGTCGTCGATGCCTACATCGCCGATCCGCGCTGCGGGTTCGGTATTGACACCCGCTCCGCGAAGGCCATGTTCGCGGGCGCGCGGCGGCTCGCCGATCCCGGGGAGGTCGCCGCCATGCGGCCCGATCTCCCCATCTACATCGCGGCCGGGGAGAGTGATCCCGTCAACGGCCAGCTCACGCTGCTGACGCCGCTGGCCGAACGGTACCGGGCGGCCGGGCTGGCCGACGTCACCGTGCGCACGTATCCGGAGGCGAGGCACGAGATCCTGAACGAGATCAACAACGCCGAGGTGATCGCGGCGATCAGCAGCTGGGTGGAGCGGGTGCTCGCCTCGACCGGCCCCAGCCGGCGCGTCTAGCGTGTCCCTGACGGGCAGGCCGGCCGTGAATGGCCGGTTAACCCTTGCGGCCGGACCTGGGATTACTCCACGAGGCGGATAGCGTGAAGCGGTGTCCGCCCCGGATCACGCCGCTCTGGGGGCGCCCGCGCCCGGCGGTCAGGGGCGGCGGGGGAACCGCTCGAACTCCGGCCGCCGCTTGGCCTTGAACGCCTCCCGGCCCTCGCGGGCCTCCTCCGTGCTGTAGAAGAGCAGGTTCGCGTCGTGGGCCAGTTGCTGGATTCCGGCCATGCCGTCTTCGGCCGCGTGGAAGCTGGCCTTCATCAGCCGCAGCGCGAACGGTGACATCTGCAGCATCCGGCGGCACCAGGCGACGGTCTCAGCCTCCAGATCCTCCAGCGGTACGACGGTGTTGACCAGGCCCATGTCCAGGGCTTCCTGCGCGCCGTACTGGAAGCACAGGAACCAGATCTCCTTGGCCTTCTTCACCCCGACCAGCTCCGCCAGCAGGGCTGCGCCGTAGCCGCCGTCGAACGAGCCGACCTTCGGGCCCACCTGGCCGAACCGGGCGTTGTCAGCGGCGATGGTCAGGTCGCAGATCAGGTGCAGCACGTGCCCGCCGCCGATGGCGTAGCCAGCGACCATGGCGACGACCGGCTTCGGCAGCCGGCGGATCTGGATCTGCAGATCCGTTACGTGGAAACGGCCCACCGCGCCGGGCTGGCCGGGATCGGTGAGGTAGCCGGTGTCACCCCGGACCCGCTGGTCACCGCCCGAGCAGAACGCGTCCGGGCCCTCCCCGGTCAGGATGATCACCCCGATCCCGGGGTCTTCCCGGGCGATCGTGAGAGCGTCGGAGATCTCGATCAGGGTCTGCGGCCGGAAGGCGTTACGGACCTCGGGGCGGCAGATCGTCACCTTGGCGATGCCGTCCTCGCAGACGTCCAGGCGGATGTCCTCGTAGCTGCCCACCGGCGACCAGGTCACAGGGCCGCGGACCGTGGCCAGCTCAGGACGCCCGGGCGTCTGGGGAGTGCGGGATTCACGGGATAGCGACATGGTCCACAGCCTAGATGAGTGATTCCTGATGGGTTCAGTTGTCATAGGCGATCAGCGACCGCTTGACGGGCTCGGCGGTGGCCCAGTTGCGCGAGTGGGAATTGAGGGGCAGGTGGCACTGGACGGTCTGGCCCGAGTTGTGCCTGACCCCTGTTGACGGGTGTCCTTCATCTGATTGCCGGCCGTCCGGGGGTCACCTGCGCGGTGCGTGCGGGGACGGTGGCGTGACTTGATAGGAGCCTGATCAGCCGTCCCATCACCGGTCTGTCCGCCTGCCGGCCCGGCACGCTCCACATTCCCCGATTCCCCAGGAAGGTGGTCATGCCAGCATGGCACGAGCAGGTACGAAGCCGCGGGTCGCAGACGCGCAGTTCCCCGCCACCAGTGAGGGATATGCGCTGCTGCTGGCATGGATGCGCTCCTTCGGCCGCCTGCACGCCGCAGGCGTCGAGGGCACCGGCTCCTACGGCGCTGGCCTGGCCCGGCACCTGCGGGCCGGGAAGGTCACCGTAGTCGAGGTGAACCAGCCGGGCCGGCGTCAGCGCCGGGCCAGGGGCAAGTCTGACCCGCTGGATGCCTATACGCTGCGGATACAGGCCTGAGCTGGGCCCCAGTCCGGGCGACCGCGCACAGTCATGAAGCTGCGGGGAAGTGGGCGTTGAGTACCTGTCCGGCCTTGGCCAGCAGGTCAGCCGCGGAGAACGGTTTCTCTACCAGGGGCACACCAGGGTCGAGCCTCCCCTGCGAGGCGAGCACTGGCTGAGCGTATCCGGACACGAAAAGTACTTCGATACCTGGTTTGATCGCACGGACTTTCTCCGCGACTTCCTTGCCGAGCATGCGCGGCATGACGACGTCGGTGACGAGCAGGTGGATGTCACCTGGGTGGCCGCGTGCGATGTCGAGGGCTTCTGGGCCATTCGCGGCGGTGATTACTTGATATCCGTTCCGGGTGAAGATCCGCTTGGTTACCTCTCGGAGGGCATCTTGGTCTTCGACCACCAGGACGGTCTCTCCGTTGGGTGTCCGCTGGCAGGGTACCGATTCTGTTATCGGGGCGGCCGCCTCCGCGGTGACCGGCAACATAATGCTGAAGGTCGTGCCTATGGCAGGTTCAGAGTAGATCTGGATGTCACCATCGGCCTGGCCGACGATCCCGTAGACGGTGGCCAGCCCGAGCCCGGTACCTGTGCCTTCTTCTTTGGTGGTGAAGAATGGCTCGAATACATGCTCAATTACATCCGCGGTCATGCCGCTGCCAGTGTCACTGACCCGTAGCCGCACGTTCCTGCCCGGCTGTGCCTTGGATCCAGCAGCAATGGTGTCGGCGTCCACGGTGATGTTGCCAGTGTCGATCGTCAGCGTTCCCCCGCCGGGCATGGCGTCTCGCGCATTGACCGCGAGATTCACTAGTATCTGCTCCAGTTTCCCTGGGTCTGCCAGGATGGGCCACAGGTTCCCACCGAGGGTGATTTCCAGCTCGATGTCATCGCCGATGGTGCGGTGCAGCATTTCCTCTACCCCGGCGATGACGGTGTCGAGGTCGAGGACCTGCGGCCGTATCACCTCCCGGCGGGCGAAAGCGAGTAGCTGACCGGTGAGCCTCGCCGCCCGTTCCACGGCCTGCATGACCTGGCCGAGGTCGTTGCGGGCCGATTCCAGCTGCTTTGGCCAGTCGTCCCTCGGTGGGGCGGCGAGTTCCTCGGCGACGAACGCCGTGTAGTTGAGGATGACGGCTAGGAGGTTGTTGAAGTCGTGCGCAATCCCCCCGGCGAGCTGGCCCAGGTTCTCAAGGCGCTGCGCCTGCTGCAACTGGACAGCCATCCGCTCTCTTCGCTCAAGAGCGTCATGGCGCTCAGACAGCTCTTGAGCGTCCCGGGCGTCACGGCGCTCCGTGCCGGTTCTCACGTCGAACCGCTCCTGAGCGTCCCGGCCTTCACGGCGTTCGGCGTTCGAACGCGTACATCGAACACTTCCTGGGCGTCCCGGGCGTCGCCGCGATCGGCGCTGGTTCTCACGTCGAACCGCTCCTGAGCGTCCCGGGCGTCGCGGCGCTCCGTGCCGGTTCTCACGTCGAACCGCTCCTGAGCGTCCCGGCGTTGGCTATCGTTTACCGCCGCAACCTGATCTTCAGCACCGTGCCGCGGGCTGACCTTCCACGACACCACCGTTGCTCCGGTGATATCACCTGCTGCGCTTACGATCGGCGCCGCGGTCACTGACACCCTGATCACCGTCCCGTCCTTGCAGACCCGGGCTGCTTCGTACCGCTCCGTCCTCCTGTCCGTGAGAACCCGGTGCATGATGTCTGCCTCAACGGCTCGCCCCTGCGGGAGGCAGAGTACATCCGCGGCACGGCCGAGGATCTCGTTCACCTGGTAGCCGTAGAGAAGTACCGCGGCCGGATTCCACCCGGTCACGGTGCCACCCGGCGTCATATCGATGATCGCGTGCTGCCCCAGCACCTGGGATGACGGGGCCAGCCCGGCATGCCCTACGGCGGCCTGCGGCTGCTCTGACGGCTTGGCCACATAAGACCATCCCTAGTGCTGCTGCTCAGGGGCGCGCACCGTGCCAGCCGTCGATCACCAGACGGGGGAAGAGTCTTCGCGAGAACTTGCTGTTCTCGCCACCAGAAGCACTAGCGGCCTCGCACACGGCCTGAACGGTCGATGCCGTGCATCCTAGCGACCCACCAAGCGCGGTTGCGTTATGCGTCTTGTTACTGAGCGTAATGGTCTCATACGTTATGTAGTTGAAGGAAGTATGGGCCGAGAGCCTGCCGACCGAGAAGTTGGAGAGTGACCGGGCATGCGGCAGCCCCCGGCGGAACCGGGGCGTGGCTGTGCAGGTCAGGCGGCGGGCTGGATACTGACTGAGTAGCCGAGCGCTTCGAGCTGGCGGATGTGGCCGCGCTTGCGGCGTTCGGGATCGATGCGGGTGGCATAGAACCATGGTCCAGGTCGGTGAACCGGGACTCGGGGTCGGATAGCAGGTGCCCGGCGATGGCGAGGATGGAGCGGCCCACCGCGACGATGGGGCGTTTGGAGCCGCGGCGCCGAGGTCCGCACGTCGCCACCCCAGGGAAGCTATAGGACGGGTGCCGGGACCGCTTCGCCTTCGGCTGGGCCAACGCCGGGCGGCGCGGGCCTGCGGCGGGCAGGCGGCAGACGGCGGGCGGGGCAGCCGGGCGGGGCAGACGGCGGGCGGGGCAGCCGGGCGGGGCAGACGGCGGGCGGCTGCCGCCAGCCAGATCGATGCAAGCGGCGCCTGTGCGCCCGGTTCTGCGCCGCGGCTTGCCGACTGCCGGCGGCTCGCCGTCAGGTGTCACCTGCCGACCAGCTCACGCTGTTTTGTCGGTGGCGGGTGCGATGATTCGAATATGTGTTTACCAGAGCAGTCTGCCCGGGACGCGGCGCTGGCCGAGCTGGCCCGCCTCGACCCCACCACGCTGGATGCGGCCTCGCTGATGGGCCAGATCACCGATCTGGCCACGTTCATCAGCCAGGCACAGGGACAGATGTCCCGCCTGACCGCCACCCTGGACGCCACGGGCGGGGCGGCCGAGGCTGGCCACAAGTCCGCGTCGGCGTTCCTGCGCACCCGGTGCGGCCTGGCGCCCGGACGTGCCGCGGCGGTCGTGGCCACCGCCCGGGGGCTGCGTGAGATGGAGGCCACGGAGAAGGCCCTGAACGCCGGGGTGATCTCCTTCGACCAGGCGCACATCATCGTCCGGGCTACCACTGACCTCGGCGAGGCCGCTGGCCAGGCTGAAGAGGTGTTACTCGATCACGCGCCCGGGCTGGACACCGCCCGGTTACGGCAGTTCGCCGGCGAGGTCGCTTACCGCGCGAATCCCGGGGCGGCTGAGGAGCGTGAGAAGCGCCGCTGGGAGAAACGCCACCTGTCCTTCGGGCTGACCTTGGACGACACCGGCGTACTGTCCGGCGCATGCGGTGACGCGGTTTCCTATGAGATTCTCCGGACCGCCGCCGAGGCGTTCGCGCCTCCCGGCGGCCAGCTGGACACCCGCTCCGCCGCCCAGCGGCGGATGGACGGGCTCGTCGCGGCGTGCAAAGCCGCCCTCGACGCCGGTGGTGCGCCGGAGCGGCACGGTACGGCCCCGCACATCAGCGTCCTGGTCAAGGACGAAACCCTCGCCCAAGCCCCGGGAGCGCCCCCGGCCCAGACGGGGCACGGGACGTTGCTGACTGCCCGGCAGGTCCTGGCCCTGTGCTGTGGCGCACAGGTCGGCGCGATCCGCTGGCGGGACGGCCTTCCCCTCGGGGTGGGCCGCACCGCCCGCACCGAGCCACCGGGACTGCGCCGCGCGCTGGAGGCCCGCGACCGCGGCTGCCGCTGGCCCTTCTGCGACGCCCTCGCCGCCTGGGCCACCGCCCACCACATCCGCCAATGGAAAGACGGCGGCGCCACCAGCCTGGACGATCTGGCCCTGTTCTGCCATCTGCATCATCACTACTTCATCCACCTCCTGGGCTGGCGGATCACCGGCGACCCCAACGGGACCCTGCACTTCACCCACCCCGGTGGCTGGCTCACACTCGACAGCCCCCTCCCCGGCCGCTGAACCGCGGTCCGGTTACCGCCGCCGAGGGGTGCCGCCTCGGCTCGAGACTTCCATTCTGGCTGCCTGACGTCGGTCTTCAGCCGGTCAGTGAGTGTGCCTGGGGACCGAGTGGGTCGCTGAGCCCTGGGACCGAGTGGGTCGCCGTGCGTCGGGATGGAGGTGGGTCACTGTGCGCCAGGATCGAGTGGGACGCTGTGCCTCGCGACCGTGTGCGCCCGGCCACTGGGCAGCTGGCGCCCTCCACCCGCCGGTCCCGCCGGCCCTAGGCGAGACCGGGCGGCGGCCGGGCAGGCGAGTACTGTCAACTCGTGGCGGGAGAGGGCGGGACCGCCCTGACGAGCTGGGAGGACACGGTGGCTGAGCCGTCCCGACGGCCGGCGGCTCGGCGTCGCCGGCCAGAGCCCGTCGAGCTGCCCCCGACCGAGCGGCTCGCCGTCACGCGGCTGTCCGACGATCTCGCCGAGCGGATCCGGCGTCTCATCATCAGCGAGGACATCGCCGAAGGTGCCCGCCTTCCCCCCGAGCGCGACCTGGCCGAACGGTTCGGCGCCAGCCGGCCGACCGTCAGCCAGGCGCTCCGGGCCCTGTCCCTGATGGGGCTGGTAGAGATCCGCCGAGGGTCCGGCGCTTATGTGGTCCGGCGCCCCGAGACCATGGTGACCGCGTCCGTCAATCTCATGCTCGACCTCGATCAGCGGTCCCTGAGTGATCTCATGCAGTTGCGGCTGTGGCTGGAGACCCTGGGCGCCCGGGAGGCCGCGACCCGCGCGCCGGAACTCCGCCCCGCCGAGGCCGCCGCGATCGGTGAGGCCCTTGGCCGTCTCGGCGACTCGGCCCGGGATGCCTCGGAGGTCATTGCCGCCGACACCGTGTTCCACGCGACCGTCGTCCGCGCGGCCGGCAACCTCTACCTGGCCGCGATCTACGAGAGTGTCCACACCGCGGCGCTGTCGTTCGAGTACCGGCACTGGGTGGACACTGAATCGGTGCCGGACTGGCTGCGCGACACCAGCCCCGAGCAGCATCTGGCGCTGCACGAGCCCATCGCCGCCGCGGTCCTGCGTGGGGATCCAGACGGGGCGGCCCTGGCCGTCGCCGCCCATCATCAGGTCATGCTCGGGCACATTCTCCGCGCCTGACCGTGGTTGACACGGCCCCAGGCCGGCTTGACACGGCCCAGGCCCGGGTTGACACGGCCCAGGCCCGGTCACCATCATTGTGGCCAAGCCACTTGTCCACTTCATGCCGGAAGAGGCCCGATGAGCGCGATGGCACACGTCTCCGTGCCTGGCACCGAGTGGGCCGTACCTGACCTGCGCGAACTGGCGCTCAGGATCCGCCTGCGCGCCGTCCGCATGGTCGCCCCCCAGGGGTTCGGCTACCTCGGCCAGGCGCTGTCGTCCGCCGAGCAGGTCGCGGCCGTGTTCGCCGCCGCCCGTCCCGGGCTGGACCGGCTCGTCTGCTCGCCGGGGCACTACGTCATCGGCCCGTTCGCGGCCGCCGCCGAGCTGGGGCTGCTGGACGAGGAGGCAGTGGCGGGTTACGGGCAGAACGGCTCGCCGGTTGAGGCCATCGGCACCGAGCGCTCGCCGGTCTTCGACTACACCTGCGGTTCGCTCGGCCAGGGACTCTCCGCCGCGCTGGGGTTCGCGCTGTCCGACCGGCTCCGCGGATCCGGCGCGCGGATCTTCACGATGGTCAGCGACGGGGAACTGGAAGAGGGGCAGGTGTGGGAGGCGGCGCTGTTCGCCGCCCACCACCGCCTCGGCCGGCTGGTGGTGCTGCTCGATGCCAACAACTCCCAGGTCGACGGGCCGGTCGACAGCATCACGACGCTCGAGCCCATCGCCGCGAAGTGGGCAGCGTTCGGCTGGCATGCCCAGGACCTCGACGGTCACGATCCCGGCGCGCTGAGCACCGCGATCGCGGCCGCCGCCGCGCACGAGGACCGGCCGAGCGTACTGGTCTGCCGTACCTCGACCGGGCACGGGCTGGACTGCCTGCCGCCCGACGCGGACGGGCATTTCATCAAGCTGCCACCCGAGCTGGCCGCAGCCGCGGAGCGCGAGCTCAGCGGGAAGCTGGAGGCCCTCCGTGCGTGAGCCGCCCTATCCCACTGAGGTCAAGCCCTACGGCCGGGCGCTGGTCGACCTGGCCCGCCGCCGGGACGAGGTGCTGTGCCTGAGCGGGGACCTGACCCGGCAGTGCGAGGTCGACCTGTTCGCCGGAGAGTTCCCGGAGCGGTTCATCCACGCCGGCATGGCCGAGGCGAACATGATGGGCATGGCCGGGGCTCTCGCCCGCTGCGGCCACATCCCGTTCGTGCACACGTTCGGGGTCTTCGCCACCCGGCGGCCCTTCGACCAGATCGCCAACGCCATCGCCTACCCGGGCCTGCCCGTGCGCATCATCGGGTTCATGCCCGGCGTCTCGACGCCGGGCGGCCCGAGCCATCAGGCCATCGATGATGTCGCGCTGATGCGGACGCTGCCCAACATGACCGTGGTGGATGTCGCCGACGCGGTCGAGGTCCGCCAGGTGGCTGCGGCCGTGGTGGACCTGCCGGGGCCGGTGTACGTCCGGCTCAAGCGTGGTGAGACCCCGGTCATCTTCGGCGAGGACCACGTGCTGCGGGTCGGCCAGGCCGAGATCCTCATGCCCGGTGACGATGCGGCCCTGTTCGCCAGCGGCATGATGCTCGCCGCCGCGCTGGCCGCGGCCCGGGCGCTCGGCGAGCACGGCGTCCATGTCTGCGTTATCAACGTGCCGACCATCAAGCCGCTGGACGTGGATACCGTCGAGGCCGCGGCCGCCGGCGCGCGGATCGTGGTCACCGCGGAGAATCACACTGTCATCGGCGGTCTCGGTTCGGCCGTGGCCGAGACCATCGCCGAGGCCGGGCTCGCCCGGCCGCTGCGCCGGGTTGGCCTGCGCGACACGTTCGCGGAAGGGTCGCTCACCGCCCCGTACCTCTTCAGCAAGTACGGCCTGTCCACCCAGGCACTCATCGACACGATCTGGCGGGCGCTCGGCCGCCCCGGGCCCGCCCCAGACGCCCCGGCCACCCCGGCCGGCAGCGGCGAGTACTCGCCCGTCTGACCCAGCCACAGCCCGGCAACTGGTCGAGGAGCACGCATGAACACGAACATCAGGAGCCTCGGCTGGCTGGGCACGGGCCGGATGGGTGCGGCCATGGCCGGCCGCCTGATCGACGCCGGTGAGCAGGTGTCGGTGTGGAACCGTACGCCGTCCAAGACCGGGCCGCTGGTGGCCAGGGGAGCCAGGGCTGTCGGGCGGATCACCGACCTGTGCGGCTGCGACATCGTGTTCGTGACGGTGTCTGGTCCGGCTGACCTGGAGCAGGTGGTCTGCGGGGAGCACGGACTGCTCAGCGGGAACCGCAGGCCAGCCACGATCGTGGACTGCTCGACCGTGTCCGCTGACGCCTCGGCGCGGGTGCGCGCGGCTGCGGACCGCGCGGGAACAGGCTTCCTCGCCGCCCCGGTCAGCGGCAACGCCCACGTCGTCGCCGAAGGGGGTGCGTGCATCATCGCGTCCGGCCCGGCTGAGGTGTTCCGCGAGGTCAGGCCCTACCTTGAGCAGATCGCGAAGGTTGCCGTTCACGCGGGTGAGCAAGAGCAGAGCCGGCTGGTGAAACTGTGCGCCAACCTCTATCTCGGGATGATGGTCCAGGCCCTGGTCGAGGTGACGACCCTGGCCGAGAAGGGCGGAACCGACCGGGCCGCGTTCCTGGAGTTCCTGGGCAGCACGGTGCTGGGATCGGACTGGGTGCGTAAGCGCGCCGGCGACCTGGTCACGCGCGACTGGACCCCGACCTTCACCACCGAGCTGCTGCGCAAGGACTTCGATCTCGGGCTGGACGCGGCCCGGTCGCTTGAGGTGCCGATGCCGGTGGGAGCCACCGTGTACCAGCTCATCCAGTCCGCTATCGGCACCGGGCTGCGCGACCAGGACTTCCTATCCCTGTACGAACCGCAGGCCCGCGGGGCGGCGCTGGGGGAGCTGCCCCGGGCCGTGATGCCGTCCGCCGTGCCTCCCGCGGAGCCTGTCCCGCCGTCCGCCACACGCTGAAGGAATGACCATGTCGCTACAGGAATTCGTCCCCGCCCCCCGCTTCGAGGAGTACCGGGAGGCGTTCAAGGACTTCTACCGCATGGAGCGCCGCGACGACGGGGTCCTGCTCGTCGCCGCGCACACCCTGGACGGCCCCATCCAGCTCAGCGTGCAGAACCACCGCTCGCTCGGCCAGATGCTGAAGACGGTCGGGGCGGACCCCGAGAACGAGGTGCTGATCCTCACCGGCTCGGGCGAGGAGTTCATGATGACCTCCGATCCCTCGGGCTTCGCCCTCGAGGAGGCCGACATGGAGTACTGGGCCTACGAGTACGCCTACAAAGACGGTCGGATCAACGTGAGTGCCCTGGTCAATGACCTGGAGATCCCGACCATCGGCCTGCTCAACGGGCCCGGCTTCCACACCGAGATCGTGCTGATGTGCGACATCACCCTCGCCGCGGACGACGCCACCCTGTTCGACCTGCACTACGACATCGGCTCCGTGCCCGCCGACGGCATCCACAACGCCTTCCAGGAGCTGCTGGGCGTGAAGCGGGCCGCCTACGCCCTGCTCACCGGCGAGGCGATCAGCGCCCGGCAGGCCCTGGACTGGGGAATGGTCAACGAGGTGATGCCCCGCGGCGATCTGGTCAGCCGCGCCTACAAGATCGCCGACCACATCATGAGCCAGCCCAGGACGACCCGGCGGCTCACCACCCAGATCGTCCGGCGCCCCTGGAAGCAGCGGATCGCGGGCGACCTCGACGGCGGGTTCGGGATCCAGATGTTCGGCCACATCGCCAAGAAGCGCGCCGTCCACGGCGAGCAGCACATCAGGTCCACAGTGGACTACGTGCGCGAGGGCCGTAAGAACAATTTCGACTGACCAGCGCCGGCCAGGTCGTCAGGTCACGCTGGCCGCGTACCGCCAGAAGTCACGCATCCACCCGGGCGGGACCGGGCTGTCCGCGGCCACCTGGGTGAGCAGGATGGCCACCGTCCCGGTGGACGGCACGATGTGCGCCGAGGTGCCGGTGCCGCCGACCCAGCCGTAGCGGCCGGGGATGTTCCACGGATCGATGGGCGTGATGTCGACCGAGGCGCCGAATCCCCAGCCCTGGCCCTCCAGGAACAGTGCGCCGATCTCACGCTGGGCGGGCGTGGTGTGGTCGCTGGTCATCAGCCGGACCGACCCGGCAGACAGCAGCCGGCGGCCAGCGGGGGTGACGCCGCCGGCCAGCAGCATCTGGCCGAACGCCAGCCAGTCGCCGGCGGTGGCGGCCAGCCCGCCGTTTCCCAGCGGGAAGGCCGGCAGCGTGCTCCACTGCCCGTCCGGCGCGTCGCCTAGCTCCAGGCCGCCGTCGGGACCGGTCCGGTAATAGCTGGTGAACCGGTCGCGCTTGCCCGCCGGTACCTCGAACGCGGAGTCAGCCATGCCGAGCGGCCCGAACACCCGCTCCGCCATGAACTCAGGCAGGGACTGGCCGCTCACCCGGGCGATCAGCACGCCCTGCACGGTGGAGCAGGTGTCGTACAGCCAGGCCTCACCCGGCTGGTAGAGCAGCGGGATCCGGGACAGCCCGGCCATCCACACGTCCGGGGCGGGGAAGCTCTGCACCTCGCGGCCGTCCTTCTGCACGGTGAACAGCCGCTGCACGGCCGGCAGGGTGAAGTCGGACGCGAACCCGTACCCGGCCCGGGAGGTGAGCAGGTCCAGCACCGTGATCGGCCGGTTGGCCGGGACCACGTCATCGAGCGCGGCCGAGGACAACAAGATCACTACCGGGATCAGCGTCCACCCCGGGGGCACCGGGGCGCCCCTGCACACACACAACTGCGACGAGCATGTGACGCTCCTGGAAGGCTCCGGCGTGGTGGGGATCGCGGGCCGGGTCACCCCGCCGGTGCCCCCCGACACCATGGTCAGCGGCACCTGAGCCGGCGGCGGGGCCCTCCCCCCCGGGCCCCGCCGTCTTCCCTGCCCCGCTACCGCGGCGGCGAGCGCCTCATCCTCGCGCGCAGCCTGCCCGCGCCGATCGTCCCGGCTCCGGCGCGCCGCGAGCAGGACCCCGGCCGGAGCAGGCTGCCGGCGTGATCCGCGCGGAACGGGGGTGAGGGGGGCATCGGCTGTCTCCTCGTCGAGTGTTGTCTCCCGGACGTTTTGAGAGATCAATCGGGGATTACCGCACCGGGGCGGTCAGGACGGGGTCGTCAGGTCATACACCATCGTTCCCCCAACGGTCTTTCCGCTGAAGTGTGCCTTCACCCACGCGGTGATCTGCGGGCCGGACCCGGAGCCGCCTGCGCCGCCCGCCGCTGCGGATCCGCTGGCCACGAAGTAGTGGATCTCGTGAGCGGAGACGAGCTTCTCGAACTGGGCGAGCGTCGGGGCCGGGTCGCTGCCGGTGAAGCCGCCGATCGCCATGACCGGGACCCCGTTGCTGCCCAGCTCGAGTGAGGCCGCGCTGGTCGAGCCGACGGTGGCGGCGGCCCAGCGGTAGCCGGACGCGCCGGACTCGAGCAGCCGGGACAGGGCGCCGCCGACGCTGCCCGTCCCGCCGGGGCCGCCGGCCCGGGCCGCAGCGCCGGACCCGCCGGCGCCGCCCGGCGCCGTCCCGGACTTCCCGGCCGACCGGGCCGTACCGGAGGACGGGGCCGTACCGGAGGACGGGGCGTTGCCCGAGGGTGCCGTGCCGGAGGGTGCGTTGCCCGAGGGTGCGGTGCCAGACGACGGTCCGTTTCCCGGGGAGGACTGCCCGGTCCGGGCACCGCTACGCGAGCCCGGGAACGTGCCCGTGGCAGGCTGGGCGCCTCCGGGGCCGCCGGAGGACCCCGTCATGCCTGGCCCCGCCGTCGGGATCGACCCGGTGTGTGCCGTCGCCGCGGTGTCGATGCTGTAGGCCAGCGGACCGCCCAGCCCGGCGATCAGGGCCAGCGACAGCGGTGCGATGGCCAGCGCGGCCCGTCCCCGGGAAGTGGCGGCCCGCGCCGCCGGCCCGGCGAGGATCATCGCGGCCGCACCGGCCGCGGCGAGCGCGATGACCACCCGGAGCCAGGGGAACCAGCTGGCGCTCCGGCCGAGCAGCACCCAGGCCCAGGCCGCCGTGACCAGCAGCGCGCCGGCCAGGGTGATCCGGGCGGCCCAGGTGTGCCGGATCCGCCACAGCGCGGTCGCGCCGGTGCCGGACAGCGCGGCGATCGCCGGCGCGAGGGCCACCGTGTAGTACGGGTGGATGATGCCGGACATGTAGCTGAACACCGCGGCCGTCACGACCAGCCATCCGCCCCAGAGCAGGGCGGCGGCGCGCGTGCGGTCGGTCCGCGGGGACCGCCAGGACATCCACAGCAGGGCGATCAAGGCGATCAGCGCCGCGGGCAGCAGCCAGCTGATCTGGCTGCCCATGTCGGAGCTGAACAGCCGGGTGATCCCGGTCGCCCCGCCGAACAATGACCCGCCGCCCCCGCCGCCGGACGGGGGAGCGCCGCCCCGGCCCGCCGCCTCGCCGAGGCGGGCCGCACTGCCGCCCAGCCGGGCCGCGCTGCCGCCTCCGCCGGCGGGGCTCTCGCTGCCGGTGATCCGGCCCAGGCCGTTGTAGCCGAACGTGAGCTGCAGGATGTTGTTGTCGGTGGAGCCGCCGACGTAGGGCCGGCCGGCCGCCGGGGTTAGCAGGTCAACCGCGACCCACCAGCCGGCCGCGGCCACCAGGGCGGCCAGCCCTGCGAGCAGCTGCCACAGCCGCCTGCCGAGACCCGGCTGCCCGGCCCAGAGGTAGACCAGCGCGAACGCCGGCAGGACCAGGAAGGCCTGCAGCATCTTGGTCAGGTATCCCAGGCCCAGCAGGGCCCCGGTCAGCGCGACCCACCGGGTCAGCCCCGACTCCACGGCCCGGGTGATCGTGTACGCGGCCAGCGTCATGACCAGCACCAGGAAGGCGTCGGGGTTGTTGAAGCGGAACATCAGGGTAGCCACGGGGGTCAGGGCCAGGGCGGCCCCGGCGATCAGCGCCGCCGCCGGGCCGGACCACCGGCGGACCGTGGCGTACAGCACGCCGACCGCGGCCACGCCCTCCAGCGCCTGGGGCGCGAGCATGCTCCACGAGCTGAAACCGAAGGCCCGGCCGGACAGCTCCATAACCCACAGCGACGCCGGGGTCTTGTCCACGGTGATGAAGTTGCTGGCGTCCAGGGAGCCGAACAGGAACGCCTTCCAGCTCTTCGTGCCGGCCTGCACCGCGGCGGCGTAGAACTCGTTGGCGTAACCGCTGCGGCTCAGCCCCGCCAGGTACAGCACGGCCGTGGCCAGCAGCAGGCCGAGCAGCGCGGGCCGGGCCCAGGCCGGGTCGCCGGGCCGGCCGCGGACCAGCCGCGCTCCCCAGCTGCGCCCGGGGGCCCCGGCGTGCCGCCGGACCGGACGGGACGGTGCGGAGACGGCCCTCACCGGAAATCACCGTCCGCCAGGTCCCGGGCCGCGAGGTCCCGGGCCGCGAGGCCGTCCTGCGCGCCGGGCCGGGCCGCGAGGCCGTCCCGCGCGCCGGGCCGGGCCGCGAGGCCGTCCCGCGCGCCGGGCCGGGCCGCGTCCCGGACCGCCGCCGGGCGGCCCGGGACGGCGGTCCCCGGCGGTGAGCCCGGCCGGGGGTGCCGGAAGACCCAGGTGCGGTACAGGCCGAAGCGCACCAGCGTCGCGGTCAGGTTGGCCGCGACGAGCACGGTGAGCTCGGCGGTTCGGCCCGCCTGGGGGGCGCTGGCGTGCAGGGCGGCCAGGGCGCCGGAGGTGAGCGCGAGGCCGATGGCGAACGCGATCAGCCCGCGCACCTGGTGCCGGGCGGCGTGCCGCCGGCCCCGGATGCCGAACGTCACCCGCCGGTTGACCGCGGTGTTGGCCACGGCCGTCAGCAGCAGGCTGATGGCGTTCGCGGCCTGCGCGGCCAGCAGGCCGCGCAGCAGCAGGTACAGCAGCACGTACGCCACGGTGCTGGCCGCGCCGATCAGGATGAAGCTCACCAGCTGGCCGGTGAGACGGCGGGCCGGCCTGCCCGTGCCGCCGCCGTGACCTCCGCCCGGGCCGTGACCAGTGCCGCCGCCCGGCCGGCCCCGCCCGCCTGCCAGGTGGCTGCGCGCCGCGCAGCTCGGGAACACCGATCGTGCCGCGGGCCAGGCCGGTCCCGAGCCGCACGATGCCCCGCAGGTCACCCAGGGCCGTGGCGACGACGTTGACCCGTGAATCGGGGTCATCGACCCAGTCCACCGGCACCTCATGAATGCGCAGTCCGGCCCGCTCCGCGAGCACGAGCAGTTCCGTGTCGAAGAACCAGCCCGTGTCGGTGGTGAGCGGCAGCAGCGCCCGGGCCGCGTCGGCGCGGATCGCCTTGAACCCGCACTGCGCGTCGGAGAAGCGCGTGCCGAGGGACGCGTGCAGCAGCAGGTTGTAGCAGCGGGAGATGATTTCGCGCTTCGGGCCGCGCACCACCCGCGAGCCACGCGCCAGCCGGGTTCCGATCGCGACATCGCTGTGCCCGGACACCAGCGGTGCAACCAGCGGCAGCAGCGCGTTCAGGTCGGTGGACAGGTCCACGTCCATGTAGGCAAAGACGTCGGCGTCGCTGCCGGACCAGATCGAGCGCAGCGCCCCGCCGCGCCCGGGCCGCTCGATGCGGGCGGCGCGCACCAAAGGCAATTCCTCCGCGAGGTCCAGGGCCTGAGCCCAGGTGCGGTCGGTGCTGCCATTGTCGGCGATAGTGATGCGCGCAGCAAAAGGAAAGCTGTCATCACAATAGGCACGCAGCCGCCGGACGGCCGGCCCGAGGTCGCGTTCCTCATTGCGGACCGGGATCACGATCTCGACCTGCGCCTTCCGCGGGGCCGGCGCGGTCCGCGCGCCGGGCCCGGTCAGGACTGAGGAGTCAGTGGTAGGCATGCTCCACATGCTCGGCCGCGATGCTTTACCGCTCCTTAACTAACTTTCTGCGGCTCCCATGAAAGATTCCCGGGAAATTCTGCGCGGGCTGAGAAGCGAAATCCAGGCCACGCGCTACAGGGAGAGCGGAAGCTCGGCGACGATGCGCTCGGCGATCGCCAGAGACGCCGTGGCGGCCGGTGACGGGGCATTGCGGACCGTCGTCACCGGGCCGATCCGGTGGATACGGAAGTCATCGACCAGCGACCCGTCGGGATCGACTGCCTGGGCGCGCACCCCGGCGGGGGCTGGCACCACGTCGCCGGGTCCCAGCCAGGGCAGGTAGGTCCGGGCCTCGGCGAGGAAGGCTTTCCGTGACACCGAACCGCGCATCTCGCGCAGGCCCGCGCGCCAGTTGGCGCGGGCCAGCCGCCGGAACGCCGCCGACCGGGCCAGGCGGGACAGCTGATCGCCGGAAATGTCCCGGCGGCGGTAGCCTTCCCGCGCCAGCGCGAGCACCGCGTTCGGGCCGATGTCGACCTCGCCGTCGATGCGCGGGGTCAGGTGGACGCCGAGGAACGGGTAGGCGGGATCGGGCACCGGATAGATGAGGTGCCGGACCCGGCCGCGCGCGTGCGGCCGGAGCCGGAGGTACTCGCCGCGGAAGGGGATGATCTCCGGTGCGGCCTCGTCGCCGGCCGCGCTGGCCACCAGGTCGGCCTGCAGGCCGGCGCAGATGACCAGCCGGGAGAGCCGGTGGGTCCCGCCGGGCGTGGCGACGTCCACCTCGCCGTCGTCCCGGCGGTGCACGCCGGTCACCGGCGTCCCGGTCAGCACCTGGCCGCCGTGGCTCTCCACGTCACCGGCGAAGCAGCGTGCGATGGCGGGGTAGTCGACGATGGCCGTGGTCGGCGACAGCAGCGCGGCCTGGCCGGTGATCTCCGGTTCCAGCTCCCGGATGCCCGCCGCGTCCAGCCAGCGCACGCCGGGGACGCCGTTGGCGGCGGCCCGGCGCTCGATCTCGCGGAGCTTCGCCGTCTCCGCGCCATCCCGCGCGACCACCAGCTTCCCGCGGGCGTCCCAGGGCAGGCCCCGGTCCGCGCAGTAGGCGCTGAGCAGCCCGACGCCGCGGCGGCACAGCGTGGCCTTGGCCGAGCCCGGCAGGTAGTAGAGGCCGGCGTGCACGACCCCGGAGTTGTGCCCCGACTGGTGCCGCGCGACCGTGGTCTCCTTCTCGAAGACCACCACGGGCACATGCGAGCCGGCCAGCTGCCTGGCCACGGCCAGCCCGACGAGGCCTGCCCCGACCACCCCGACGGGGCGGGCGGGTCTGTCCGTCACTATGCCGTCACCATGGGCAGGTTCACCCGGACCTGCCCAGCCTCGGCGCTGCTGGACCCGCTGCGTGACAAGGTGGAGGCCAGCGTGGCCGTGTCCGCGGTCTGTCCCATTGCGCCTCAGCTTCCATGTCGGCACCGCCGGCCTGATAGGCGCGGCGCTAGTCATCCTAGGAAGGACAGAGGCCGACGAACTACCTGAGCAGCGACCTGCGCTCGTGATCTCGCCACGGCATCCTCAGGCGTCCCGGGTCATCATCCGCCACGCGCCGAGGATCGTCCAGAAGGCCAGCCAGGCGAGGATGACGCAGGCGGCCTGGGTGGCCGACTCGGGCAGCAGCGCGTGCGCGGAGCCGGGACGCCCGACGCCCCCGGCGACCCCCGGCAGCGTGGCCGCCAGCGCCAGCCCCGGTGGCCGCAGGTGCGCCATGGCCGGCCCGACGAGTGAGCGTTGCAGGATGCTGATCCCGGACAGGACCGGCGTCAGGATGATCTGGAACACGATCAGCAAGACCACCGGGACGGTTCGCTGCCCCATGAGCGAGGCGAGCCCGAGCCCGAGGGTGAATCCGACGGCCGCTTCGAGCTCGAGCCACAGCCCGGCCCTGATCATGAGGGGGATCGGCGGGTAGCGGACAATCGCGGTGTAGCCGGAATAGCCGTGCTTGGCGATCTTGACGGCCAGAGCTTCCACCGCGGCGGATGCAGGCTGGCTGGGCGGGACTGCTGACTTCGACCAGGGAGGCGGACCGGGGCACGCGACATTCCCCGGAACTGGCCCGTTGTAGCCCAGGGAGCAGATGACCGGCTCGGCGTGGTCCCCGGCCCAGTTCTCGAAGGCGGCGCGGGACAGGCCGGGGGGTATGTTCACGTTCGAGTCATCGATGAAGGACGGGGCGGCGAAGACGCATACCGCGCAGAGGATCGTGTAGCCGATCGCGACCAGCGGCACGACGATCGCCAGCCCGGCGGGGATCCTGGCCAGGTACAGCGCCAGCCGGGACCGGCCGGTCACGACCAGGTGGCGGAACATTCCCTCGGTGAGGTCGCGGGATCCCGCCGTGCAGCCCACCGTGGCGGCGGCGATGAAGCCGAAGGTCGGCAGGAAGCCGGCGGCCAGAGGCGCGAAGATCAGGTCGCCGCCGGCGGGCGGGTTGGCGTACGGCGCGAACGCGTGAGCGAGCAGGCGGATGAGGAGGAAGACCGCCGGGAACCCGATATTCATCACGATGAGGGCGATCATGAGGCCGCGCCGTTTGCGCAACTCCATGACTCTGGTGGCGATCATGCCGCCGGTGGGAACGGGGGATCCCCGGCGGTCGCCTGGGTGGCCGGCGGCCGCCGGCTGGGGTGCCTGGCCCGGCGCCGGTGCGCTGGGGGCGGGCAGCGTCGTCATTCGGGATCCCCCACTCTGCTCGTGACCTGCAGGAACCACGATTCCAGCGAGGTCTGGACCGGCTGGAGCCGGTAGACCGAGATTCCGCCGTTGACGAGAACGCGGTTGATCTCGGCGATGACGCCGCGGCCCGTGCCTGCGGGCAGCGTGATCTCCAGCCCCAGCGCCGATGCGGTGGCCTCGGCGCGGGCACCTAGGGTGGTGCCCGCGAGCAGGGCACGGGACCGGCCGGGGTCGGAGCATTCGACCTGAAGCGCCAGCGGCGCGCCAGCCAGCAACTCGGAGATCGGTCCCTGCTGGATGATGCGGCCGCGATCGACGATGGCGACAGCGTCACAGGTCCGCTCCACCTCGTCGAGGAGGTGGGAGGACAGCACGACGGTGCGGCCCTCGGCCACCATCGAAAGGATCATGTCACGCATCTCAGCCATTCCGGCCGGGTCGAGCCCGTTCATGGGCTCGTCCAGGAGGAGCAGCTGGGGGTCCGCCAGCAGGCACGCGGCGACCCCGAGCCGCTGGCGCATCCCCATGGAGTACTCGCAGACCCGGCGGCCGCCGCGCTGGGCCAGGCCGACGCGCTCGAGCGCAGGCCCGATGCGGTCCCTGGCGGCCGGTTCACGTGCCGCGGCGAGAAGCCGCAGGTTCTGCCAGCCCGTGAGATGGCCGTAGAACCGGGGTTCGTCGACGATAGCGCCGACACGGGCCAGTGCCGCGGCGCGCTGCCGCGGGACCGGGTATCCGAGCAGGGACATCGTGCCAGCGTCGGCGCGGGTCAATCCCAGCAGCACCCGGATCAGCGTGGTCTTGCCGGCGCCGTTGGGGCCGAGGTAGCCGAACGCCGATCCCCGGGGGACCAGGAGCTCGACTCCGTTCACGGCAATGTTCGCCCCGAAACGCTTGGTCAGCCCGTGGGTCTCCACGGCCCAGTGGCTTCCGGTGGCCAGCTTGCCGGGAGCGCGCGGGACGGCGGTGGTGATCATTCCATGCCCCCTCTGGCTACCGCCTCCGGCGACGGCCTGGCGGCGAGCGTGACAGTGATAGCGACGGTCATCGCATCCCTCCAACGGCGGTGGGGGAGAGGCATCACGGCTGTGGCTGGGCCCCGGCGTACGAGCATGCGAGACGGAGGCAGGAAAGTCTTCGGCCCTGGGCTGGAACTGTGCCAGCTCACCACGCTCTATCGCCAGGTGGAGGCGTGTACGCCCAGCGTTAGAGTGCGTCTCTGCCTGGAGGCGCTACCGGTCGGGCCGGTGCGCCGTAACGTTGCCCAGATGAGCTCAGACTCCGCGGCCGGCGTCGCCCTCGCCACGCTGCGCAGGGCGCGGGCGCAGCAGGAAGCCACCCACCGGTGGATGCGCCGCCTCGTTCCGCCGCTTTTTGCCGTGGTGGCAGTGGCGGTGTTCACCAGCGGCCGGAATCCGTGGTACGCAAGCCGCGACGTGGATACCGCAATTGCCGTGGGTGGGTTCGCGCTGGGCGGGCTGGGCGCGCTGACCGCCCGCTACCGGCGCGCGGCAGTCCGCATCATCTTCGCCGTCATGCTCCTGGCCAGTTCGGCGGCGCTGGTGCGGCTGCAGCCGGACGGACCGGGCCTAGCCGGGCTCTTGGCGGGCCTGGTGCTGCTCGCCCCACGGGTGCCAGATCGATTCCCGATTGCCCTGTCTATTGCCGGCTTCGCGTGCCTTGCGGCGGTCGCGGTGGCCGTCAGCCACGACTCGCCGACCTTGGCGCTGCTCAGCGGCATCGCGATCGTCGGCTTCCCCGGCATGACGTTGCTCGCGAGACGGCTCGGGCAGGCCAACCTCCAAGCCGAACGGCTCCTGATCGAACTGGAGGGAGCCCGGGCCGCGCAGGCACGGGCGGCCGGACTGGCCGAACGCCAGCGGCTCGCCAGGGAGATGCACGACGTGCTCGCCCATTCCTTGTCCGGGCTCATGCTCCAGCTGGAAGGCGCCCGGATGCTCGCGGCCGGGGACCCCGGCGACCCCCGGCTGCCAGGGATCATCGAGCGTGCCCACCACCTGGGCAAGTCCGGGCTCGAAGAGGCCCGCCGGGCGATCGGCATGCTGCGCGACGACGACCCGCCCGGGCCCGAACGCCTGGCCAGCCTGGCCGCGCAGTTCCATGAGTTCACTGACGTGCCGTGCCAGTTCACGGTGTCGGGCCAGGCATACGAACTCTCGTCAGAGGCCCGGCTCGCTGTGTACCGGGTAGCGCAAGAAGCCCTGACGAACATCGCCAAGCACGCCTGCCCGGAACGGGTCGAAATGCACCTTGCTTATGAGCCTCGCCGCACTCGCCTGATGGTCGAGAATTTCGCGATGAACAGGAAATCGCCGCGAGCGCCCGGCGGCGCCGGCTACGGCCTGGCCGGTATGCGCGAGCGGGCCGAACTGCTCGGCGGCGAGCTCATCACGGCAATGACCCGGGGTGGCTTCCGCGTGGAGTTGCGGGTGCCGGCATGAACCAGCCGATCCGTGTTCTCATCGCTGACGACCAGCGGGTGGTCCGTGAGGGCCTGGCGATGGTGCTCGGCCTCCTGCCTGAGGTCGAAGTCGTGGGCTGCGCCTCCGCCGGTGACGAGGCCGTCGCCTTGGCCGCTGACCTGCTTCCCGACATCGTTCTCATGGACCTGCGGATGCCCCGCTGTGACGGCATAGAGGCCACCCGCCTGCTGCGTGACCGCGTCCCGCAGACCAAGGTCGTCGTGCTGACCACCTACGCGGATGACCACTGTGTGATAGACGCTCTGCGAGCAGGCGCACGTGGCTACCTGACCAAGGACGCGGGCGGCGCAGAGATCCGTGACGCCCTCACGCAAGTTCTCGGTAACCACTCGGTGATCGACCCCGCCGTTCAGCACCATGTGGTCGACGCCATCGCAGCGCTATCGCCGGCCCAAGCCAGGCGACCATGCTCCCCTCTTCCCGCGGATCTCACTCCCCGCGAAGCTGAGGTACTGTCACTGATCGCCACCGGCATGTCGAACCGCGAGATCGCGGAACACCTCGTCGTCAGCGAAGGCACCGTCAAGACCCACATCAACCACCTGCTCGCCAAGATTGGCGCACGCGACCGCGCCCAAGCGGTTGCCTTCGCCTATCAGCGCGGGCTTGCCCACCACTGGTAGCCACGACGATGGCTCAGCCCAGGTGCCCTGAGCTTGTATCTCACGTTCTGGCTGTTCCCGGCGTCTTCCTGGCATGACGAGGCAAACTTCTGAGCAGATGATGACTGGGACTGCGGCCGGGGGCAGGCTCATCTTCGAGCCGATCCCGCCGGCGGAACTCCGCGAGATCAGGGCGGGCGGGACGGACGAGGCCGGCAACCGGCTGGCCGTGCAGACTGATCCGGCCGGCGGCAGCCCGCTGCGGTGCTGCCTGCGTGAATCCGTCGCGGGTGAACGGCTGCTGCTCATCGCCTATACCCCACCCGGCACCCGCGGCGCCTATGCCGAGCGCGGCCCGGTATTCATCCACGCGGAGCCCTGCGGCGGCTACCTCACCCCCGGCCGGTACCCGCCGGCCCTGAGCCACCGCCAGCAGGTCGTCCGCGCCTACGACCAGGACGGCCAGATCGCCGGCGGCGTCCTGGCCAGCGACGGCGAGCACGCCATGACCGTGATCCGCGACCTGCTCACCCGGCCGGACGTCACCCTCGTGCACCTGCGCAACGTGGGCTACGGCTGCTACAACTTCGCTGTCCGGCGGGGCTGAAGCCCGTCACTGCCGCCCGGAGGGTACTGGCAGGGTGTCGGCGCGCGGACCGGCCTGGCCTCCGCCAGGCAGCCCAGGGTGCGCCCGGCGAACTCTAATGATTCAGGCCAGGATGCCGCCGCGCCGCCACCCAGCCGGCCGCGGCCACCACGATGGCCAGCAGCGTGGCCGCGGTCATCACCAGGAATCCGCTGGCGATCCACCGCGCGGCGCTGATCACCAGCGCGGTGAGGGATGTGTCGGCGGCCCGGTCGTGCACCAGCCCGGCCAGGGTCGCTGCGACCGCGTAGGCCAGCGGCGGCACCGGGATCAGCAGGTAGGCGGCCCGCGGGCGCACGGCCGCGACCCCCGCCGCCGTCCCGGCCAGCAGGAAGATGCCGAGCATGGCGCCGGGCCCGCGGCCGGCCAGCAGCGTGACGAGCAGGCCCGCCGCGGCCCCGCCGGCGACGAAGCCGATCCCCTGTCTCCCCGAGCGCGTGCCCAGCCCGTGGCGCGCGCTGCCTGGCGGCTCCCGCCGCCTGCGGCGCGCCTGGCCGGCACCCGGACGGCGCCTGCGTGAGCCCGCATTACCGGCTGGGCCGCCGTCACGCCGCGGGCCCGGATCCGTTTTGTTCCCAGGTAGCTCCGGCATCTTTCCCTAAAGGTTTAGCCGACGTTGTTTTAGTGAAAGAAGAGCGGGGGTAACCTTCGCCGTAATGGTAGCAAGCCATCCCCGGGGGGATGTGCAGCACGGTGTCTCGGCAGGTAACGAATAACCGGTCCCGGGCCGCCAGGCCGGCGGGAGCGCGCGGCGGTGACCGGCGACCGCCGGCCAGGCCAGCGCCGGCGGGGCCGCGCTGGACCCGTGGCCAGGACCTGGTATCTCCTGTCCTGCGTCCTGGCCGTCGTGGTCCTGCTGGCCAGCGGTTTCTCCTATATTGTCATCCGCGATCTGGGCAGTATCGGCGCCTCGCACGCGATCGCCAGCGGCCCCTCGGCGGGCGCGCAGAACATCCTGCTGATGGGGCTGGAAAGCCGCCGGGACTGGAATGGGAATATCCTGCCGGGGAGCATCCTGGCAAAGCTGCATGCCGGGAATGCCCAAGCGGTGGCAAACGGCGCCGGCGGAAATGCGACCAATACGCTAATCCTCATCCACATTTTCGCCGGCGGCAAGAAAGCGGTCGGCTTCTCCATCCCGCGTGACGACTGGGTGCAATTCGCCGGGACGGTCGGGCCGCAGCAGGCGGGCAAGATCGACCAGGCCTACGGCGTGAGCATGTACTTCGAGCAGGCGGATCTCCGGCAGCAGCATCCGTCCATGGGGCAGGACCAGCTCGCGTTCGCCGGTAACGAGGCCGGGCGGCGGGCCGCCGTGGCCACGGTCGAGAAGCTCACCGGGGTACGCGTCGACCACTTCGCCGAGGTCAACCTGGACGGCTTCTACGAACTCGCGAAGGTGTTCGGGGGCGTGGAGGTCTGCCTCAACCACGCGGTCAGCGACCCCAGGTCCGGTGCGCACTTTCACCGGGGCTACCAGCACCTGGACGCCGCGCAGGCGCTGTCGTTCGTCCGCCAGCGCGACGGCCTGCCCAACGGTGACCTGGACCGCACCCACCGCCAGCAGGCGTTCATCGACTCGGTGACGCACCAGCTGCGGACCGAGGGAGTACTGAGCGACCTGGGCAAGGTGACCGCCCTGCTGTCGGTGGCCAAGCAGTACATGATCACCGACGCGGGCTGGAACCTGCTCGACTTCGCCACCGAGATGCGGGGTCTGACCAGCGGGAACATCGTCTTCCGCACGCTGCCGATCACGGGCTACGCCACCATCGACGGCCAGGACGCGAACGCGGTCAACGTCCCTGCCATCCGGTCCATCGTCCATGCGGCCTTCTTCCCGCCCCCCGCCCCGCGGCCGGCCCGGCACCGCGCGGCCGCGCCCATCAAGCCGTCAGGCGCCGCGACCACCGTGAACGTGCTCAACGGCGGTCCGACGACCGGCCTGGCCGGGCGGGTCTCGGCGGCGCTGGTCCAGGCCGGCTACCGGGCCGGGACCGTGGGCAACACGGCCGCCCGCACGGTCACCTCGGTCAGCTACGGCACAGGCGAGGCCGCCAATGCGGCCGCGATCGCCCGGCTGTTCGGCGTGGCCGCGCTGCCGGCGGCGTCGCTCGCGCCCGGCCAGGTGCAGATCCTGCTGGGGGCCAGGGCCGGGCTGCCTGGTGCGCTGGCCTCCCGTGCACCGGGCCCCGCCGCGACCGTGATCCCCACCGCCGGGCCGCAGGGCGGCCCGGTGATCGCCAAGAACGGCATTCCCTGCGTGAACTGAGCCCCGGCGGGCGGCCGGGAGCGGATGCCTGCTACGCCCAGTGCCCGCTGAGGGCGGAGGTCACCTCGTCGGCGTAGGCGTCGAAGGCCGCGGCCATCGCCTCCGGCGACGGGTCGCCCCCCGCCCGCCAGCCGCGGTTGGCCAGGAACATCAGTGAGCCGATCACTGCGGCCAGCACCCGGGGCCGCGGGTCGCAGGCGGGATCGACGCCCTCCCGCTGCGCCAGCACCTGGATGATCTCGTCGTCGTGATCGTGCACGTAGCGCAGGCAGGCGGCCAGCAGCGCGGGCGTGGAGTTGACCAGGCCCATCACCGACAGGTAGGACGCCACCTCCCCGGTGCCGCCGGGCAGCTCACGGAGCGAGATCTGGAACGCCTGGCGGGCCGCGGTGAACGGGTCCTCCGCGGCCGGCCGGGCCGCCAGCGCCCCGGCGAAGGCCGTCTGGCCGTCCCGGACGAACGACAGCACCAGGTCTTCCTTGCTGGCGAAGTAGCGGAAGAAGGTCCGCTCCGAGACGTCCACCGCGTCGGTGATCTCATGGACCGCGGTGTGGTCATAGCCCTGGGCCGCGAAGAGCTCCATGGCCGCCCCGATCAGGGCATCCCGGGTGCGCTGCTTCTTACGCTGCCGCCGGCCGGTGGCCGGTTCAGGGGTGGCCGCCGCAGGTTCACCGCCCGGCGGGCCGGCCACCGGGGACGTGAGCTGCCTCACAGAAGCCTCCACACGGATCATCGTACCCCGGCGGCCCCCGTAGTGTCAGCTGATGACATTTGACAATCGCTGACCAGCAGCTTCATGGCCTGTACGGCACCGGTGCCGCCCGCGGGTCAGGCGATCTTGCGGGCGCCAGGGCCGGGCACGGGCTCGACGTCGCGCGCGGAGCCGAGGATGTGCCCGGCCCCGCAGGCCAGCTGCAGGTGCACGGGCTGGCCGCAATCGCGGTGGCGGAGCAGAACCGGGGGGCCGTCCGGCCCTGCCCCGTACGCATCGCCCCACTGCATCAGCCCGACCAGCACGGGGTACAGGTCCAGGCCCTTCGCGGTGAGCCGGTACTCGTGCCTGCTCCGCTGGCCGCTGTCCTGGTAGGGGACCTTGCGCAGCAGGCCCTCCCCGACCAGGCGGGCCAGCCGGTCACTCAGCACCTGCCGGGGAATGCCGGTCCGGCGCTGGATGTCGGCGAACCGGCGGACGCCGTTGAACGCCTCGCGCAGGACGAGGAACGTTGACCGCTCCCCGATGATCTCCACGGCCGCGCCGATCGCGCAGTTCGCCGGGTCGTAGTCCATCATCCAGGTCCGTTCCATGATCCCAGGCTAAGTCTGGTTGACAGACTCAGCAACCGGCGGTCATGCTGAGTCTGTGAATCGAACCCAGGCAGATCATCCTCCTGCACGGATCACCGCCACGATCAGGCGGCCGGACTCCGCCGACCTGGCCGCGCTCACCTGCTTCTTCGCCGGCCTGTCCATCCGGACCCGCGTCCAGAGGTTCTTCGCGCCGGTCTGGCCGACCGCGGCCCTGATCCGCCTGGCCTGCGGCTGGGCGCGCGACGACGGGACCGGTGACGGGGACCGGGCCTGGCGGCCGGGCAGGCGGCGGTCACCCGCGCAGCCGGGCCGGCCGACACCGATGCACTGGTGGCGACCGTCGGCGGCGTCATCATCGGGCACGCGATGGCCGCCGACCGGCCTGCTGGCCCGCCCACGGCCCCCGCTGGCCCGCCCACGGCCCCCGCTGGCCTGGTGACGGAGATCGGCGTGGTGGTGACGGACGCGTGGCAGGGGCAGGGAGTGGGCTCGGCCCTGGTGCGCGCCCTGATAAGCCGGGCGCAGGCCCGCGGGGTGGGGTCCCTCAGCATGGACGTGCTGCCCGGCAACCGCGACGTGCTGGCCATGATCGCCAGTCACTGGGCGGCGGCGCGCACCCGCCGCGCCGTGGACTGCGTGACCATCGAGATCGGGCTGTCCCCGGCTCAGCCGGCCCCGCCTGAGCGGCAGCGGGAGCTCGCCTACCGTGGCTAGGCGCGGGTGCCGCTATGGCCAGACCGAGACTGGGGTGCCCGCGTGATCTGCGGGGCCGCTTTATGGTGACGATTGCGCCTCTGCGGCGAGGACGGGCCCACCGCGCCGCCGCCTCAGGGTGGGGCCAGCGCACCCCGGACAGCTACGCTTACCCGGAGAAGATCATCGGGCCGGTGCTGGTGCTGAACGGGGGCAACGACATCGTGATCGACACCGTCAAATCGTTCATCCTCCGGCTACGCCGGCCGGACGCCCGGCTGACCGTCTGCCCGCACTCCGGTCACGGGGCGCACTTGCAGTACCCGGGGCTGTTCGCGCAGCAGGCGGGATTCTTCCTTGACGGCTAGGCGCCCGGGCCGGGCCGCCCGGGCAGGCCGCCGCCTGCTGTGGTCGCTGCTGGCGGTGCTCGCGGGCGTGGCCGGCGCGCTGGTCCTCCACCAGACCTCCGTGCAGCCGGGGGCCGAGCTCGTCCGTGTGGTGTTCGACCGGGCCCCGGAAGTGACGCCGCCTGCGGGCTTCGGCCGGATCGCAGGCACGGTGGCCGAGCGGCGCGTGCCGGTGCCCGTCCCCGGCGCGCCTGCCGCGCACCTCGACGTGTACACGCCCGACGGTGGCGGCGGCGGTCCGCGCCCGGGTCATCATGGGGGTGCACGGCGGCGGGTTCATCTCCAGCTCGGCGGCGACCGTGCGTGACTACGCCATCCTGCTCGCGCACGCCGGCTATACGGTCGCCAGCCTGGACTACAGCCTGGCGCCCGGGTTGCGGTATCCCGTGCCGGTCCGCCGGGGCAACGCCGCGCTGCGTTACCTGCACGCCAACGCCGCGCGGTTCGGCGGTGATCCGGCCCGGATCGTGCTGGGCGGCGATTCGGCCGGGCCCCAGATCGCCGGCCAGCTCGCGGCCGTGCAGGCCGACCCGGCCCTGGCCCGTTCGGTCGGGCTGACCGCCGCGGTGACGCCCCGCACGCTCTGGCCGCCGCCAGCATGTGCCTGGCGTATGCAACCCTGGTGGCCATCGGCCGCTGAACGGTGCTGAACGAAACCGTGAAACCAGGGGAGGACGCGATGGCGGACATCCCGGCCAGGAGCCGGTACGTCGCGATGGGCAGCTCGTTCGGGGCCGGGCCGGGCATCGGGCCGCGGGCCCCCGGGAGCCCCCGCCGGGCCGGCCGGTCGGCGGGCAACTACGCCCACCTGGTCGCCCGTGACCTCGGGCTCGACCTGCACGACGTGACCTACTCCGGCGCGACCACCGACGACATCCTCCGGGCCTCCGCCAGGGGCCAGCCCGCCCAGCTCGACGCGGTCACGCCCGCTACCCGCCTGGTCACGTTCACCGGGGGCGGCAACGACGTCGGCTACCTGCCCCGGCTCACGCTGGCCAGCCTGCCCTGGCCGCTACGGGCGCTGCCGAGGACCCGGGCCCAGGTCGCCGGGTTCGGCGACCCCGCCGCCACGGACGAGCGGTTCGCGAGCCTGGGACGGAACCTCCGGGCGATCGCGCGGGGCGTGGCGGACCGTGCCCCGGGCTGCCGGATCCTGTTCGTCGATTACCTGACGATCCTCCCGCCGGCCGGGGCGGGTCCCGCGACGCCGCCGCCGGCCGCGATCGCGGACTGGGGGCGCGTCATCGCGGCCCGGCTGGCGGCCACGACGCAGGAGGCGGCGGAGGCCGCCGGGGCCGGCGTACGTGGCGGCCTCTGCCGCCTCAGCCGGGCACCACGCCTGGTCGGCCACGCCCTGGACCCGGCGGTTCCACCTCACGCTGCGCGGCGGGGCTCCCTACCACCCCAACGCGGACGGGATGGCCGCGGTCGCCCGCCTCGTGCTGGCCACTCTCGCCGGAAGCCCGGATGAGGCCGTATTACCGCTGAATGCCGCATAACCCGAGAGAGTCCATGACCCTGGAGAGCTCGTGACCCTGGAGATCAGGCGGCTGCACCTGGCCGCCCTGCGCGGGCCCGATGGCGGGGACTGGCCGGTGCACGGCTTCGTCATCATCCACCCCGGCGGCGCGGCACTGGTCGATACCGGCGTCGGCGGCCCGGATGAACTGCTCAGCGACTGGCGGGTGGTCAACCGCACCGCCGCCGACGCGCTGGCCGGGATCGGGATGAGCCCCGCCGACATCGGCCTCGTGATCAACACGCACCTGCACTTCGATCACTGCGGCCAGAACGCGGTGTTCGCCCACGCCCCGGTCTACGTCCAGCGGGCCGAGCTGGCCCGGGCGCAGCGGGAGGCGCCGGAGCTGTGCGACTGGCTCGGTTTCATGAACGCGCCGTTCGAGCTGCTGGATGGCGACGCGGAAATCCTGCCGGGGGTGTCGGTCATCACCACGCCGGGCCACACGGCCGGCCACCAGTCGGTCATCGTCCGCGCCGGCGACGGCTCCGCTGACCTGCTGACCGGGGACGCCGCATATACCCCGCGCCAGTACCGGGAGCCGCCCGGCCCTGACGGCGCGGGCCTGCCAGACGGGCAGGCGGCCGACTTCGCCGCGTGGCGGGGCTCGCTCGCCCGGATGCACGCGCTAGGCGCCGCGCGGGTGCACTTCTGCCATCACACGGCCGTCGTCCACGACTGACAGCGTCCCCGGGTGAAGGCAGCAGGCGTCGCGGTGATCCCCACGTCCGCCCGTGTTCGCCGTGCCGGGGGAGCGGATCTTCGAGAACCGCCGGGAACAGGCCCGGCTGCTGGGCCGGGCCCGCCCGTCCGGTGAAGGGGTCGAATGGCTCGCTTAACCGGTCCGCCCAGCAGGGCCGCCTAACTGCGGTGCGGCTCGTACTTCCAGATCACGTACGTTCCCTGGCCGACCGGCTTGATTTCGGTGCCGTACGGGACGACCTGGACCGTGTGGTAGTCGGGGTTGCGGTGCAGCTCGGTGGCCAGGCCGTGATCCAGCGCGGTGGTGTCGGTGAAGTTGAGGGCCACGTAGGTGAAGTAGCCGTGGGCGATGTAGTTGGCGAAGGTCCCCGCGTCGCCCGCCGCGAGGATGCCCGCCGTGGCCGCGGCGTTGCCGGTGCTGGCCCCGGACGGCAGGGTGATGTTGCGGGTGCTGGACCAGCGCCGCCACTCCCGCCCGGACGGCAGGTAGTACTTGGCGATCGAGGGGTCCTCCACCAGCAGCCGCCCGCTCCCATGATCGGCCAGCGGTCGGAGCACCGCGATGAACGCGGTCGCGTTGGGCCAGCTCGTCGCGAACGCCTGCGACTGCGCCGCGCCCAGGTAGACCGGGAACGTCAGCGCGATCACGCAGGCCACGCTCATGAGCGCCTGCTCCCGCCCGGCAGGGACGGGCGCGATGAGCCGGTCGGCGGCGTAGCCGGCGGCGATGGCCGCGAACCAGGCCCCGACGCCCACGTGCTCGTTCAGCAGCGCCGCGGTGTGCAGCCAGGCCTGCTCGGCCGGGCCCAGGATCGCCGCGGCGGCCAGCACGGCCAGCAGCCAGGTTCCGGCCCGTCCCTCCCGCCGCACGGCGCTGATCGCGACGCCGCACACGGCCAGGACGACGAGGATGCCCGCCCAGTACCAGGTACTGGACAGCACGGACAGTGGCGAGTCCGTATGCGCCACCGGGGTCAGGATGGTCGCCTTGAACCCGTTGAGGTAGCTGCTCCCGCCGATCAGCAGCCCCGCGCCCAGGCACACGATCACCGTGGCCAGCAGGACGGCGACGCGCCGCAGCGCGACCCGGCTTCCCGGCGCCGGGAACGCGGCCAGCGCCGCCAGCACCAGCACCAGCACGTCGAACAGGACCGTCGAATACGACGTGGCGTTGGCCAGGGCCAGCGCCGCCCCCGCCGCGATCATGCGGCCCGGCAGCACACCCCGTTCCCCGGCCCGCAGCACGCACCAGGCCGCCAGGGCCACCAGGAACAGGGACAGGGCGTCGTAGGTCGCGAACGCGCCCAGGTGCAAGGTGGGGCCCAGCACGGCGAACAGCGCGGCGGAGAAGAACGCCGCCCGCCGCCCATAGCGGGAGCGGGCCGCGCTCCACAGCAGGATGGTCGCGCCGAGCATGAAGACCAGCGACAGGATCCGCGCCCCGGCCAGGCCGCCCGCATGGTCAGCCAGCGCCCCGAGCGGGGGGTAGATCACCGGCGCGCCGGAGAAGTAGTAGGGGAACGGCGGGATGGCCGTGCCGTGCAGCCAGCTGGCCCACTGCAGGTGCCCGGCCCACAGGTCCAGTGCCTCGTCCTGGTACGCCGTGTCGGCCCAGACCAGCCGGAGGGACAGCAAGGTCTGGACGATCAGGACCGGCAGCAGCGGCCACCCGCTGGGGACGCCCCACCGGGTGGGCCGGCCCGGGCGGCCCGCCTCGGCCCGGTCGCCCACCAGCGTTCCCGCCGGCGACTGCGCCGGCGCCGAAGTTTGAGCATTCATCAACGAGTCTCCGCGTCTTGTGCCTCACGTGTCCGGGCAGTCGCCGACCGGGCTCCCCGGCGCACATGCGTCACCGCCCGGGGGCCGTGGTCCGGCCCCGAGCGCGGAGCGCAGCCGCCTCGAATATTCCAACAGGCGTGCGGGAAGCCTGGATTACCTGGCCTACACGCAGTACGACGCGCGAGCCCGGCCGTACGATCACCGCCGCCACGAAAAAGGTGATGCGGCGGTTCAGCCGGGTCCTTCCGGCCTATTCAGTGCGCAGCCCAGAGCCCCCTCCACGGGCACACGGCGCCTGGCCGGGCTCACGCCGTCCGCCGCCCAGCGGAAGCGCCCCGCGCCGCCGGGCGGCGGTTCCGCGTAGTCCGCTGTGGTCAGGGCCTGCGCGCGGCGTCGTGCCGCGAGCGCCCGCGGGCAGGCCGAAGGTCATGACATGTCAGAGGCTTTCGGCATTTTCGCTCCCAGAATCGCCCGTTGCCGAAAAACCAGCGAATGATGAGAGCATGAGTATGACCCGGCCATCTGAGGTGCTCGTGCCTGTCCAGGCTCCCGGCGTGCTGGAGCCGATCATCGGGGCCGGGCGGTACGAACAGTTGCTCAGCGCGGCTGGCCGGCTCCGGGAAGCGCTCTCCGGCCGGGCGATCTGGAACGTCAACTCGACCGCGACCGGCGGCGGGGTGGCCGAGATGCTGCAGGTGCTCGTGGGCTACGCCCTGGGCCTGGATGTGCCGGTCCACTGGGACGTGCTCCACGGTGACCCGCGCTTCTTCGACATCACCAAGCGGCTGCACAACCAGATCCACGGTGTGACCAGCGCAGCCGGGACGTTCACCAGGGACGACGCGGCTCACTATGAAGAGGTTCTGGCCGCGAACGCGGACGAGCTGCTCACCAGGATGCGCCCGGGCGACATTGTCCTGCTGCACGACCCGCAGTCGGCGGGCCTGACCGCGCGGCTGGCCCAGGCCGGAATGCGGGTGGTGTGGCGCTGCCATATCGGCGTCAACTGGCAGAACGATGCCACCAGGGCCGCCTGGGATTTCCTGCGGCCTTACCTCATGCCTGCGCATGGGTTCGTCTTCACCCGGCGCCAGTACGTGCCTTCGTGGGTTCCCGGCCCGCTGACCTGGATCATCCCGCCCTCGATCGACCCCTTCTCGGCCAAGAACCAGTCGATGGACGCCTCCGCCATCCGGGCGATCCTCGTCACCATCGGGGTGATCAGTGATGACGCACCGCAGGCGCCGGCCCGCTTCACGCGCAGCGACGGGACGATGGGCGAGGTCACCCGCAGCGCCCAGGTGACCGCGGAGGCCAGGCCAGGATCCGCCGAACCCGTCGTCGTCCAGGTCTCGCGGTGGGACAGGCTCAAGGACATGGCCGGTGTCATGCGCGGTTTTGCCGAGCATGTCATTCCCGGCGGTGCGGGGTACCTCATGCTCGTGGGCCCGGCGGTCAGCGGGGTAAGCGATGATCCTGAAGGAGCCGTCGTGTACGCCGAGTGCCTGGAGCAATGGCGTGCCCTGCCGGCGGCGGCCCGCGCCCGGGTGATGCTGGTGACCTTGCCGCTCGATGACGTCGACGAGAACGCGGCCATGGTCAACGCGATCCAGCGGCATGCGACGGTAATCGTGCAGAAGAGCCTCGCCGAGGGATTCGGGCTGACCGTGGCGGAGGGCATGTGGAAGGCGCGCCCGGTGGTGGGCTCGGGCGTGGGCGGGATCCTGGACCAGATCCCCGAGGGGGGCGGCTTCCTGCTGCCAGACCCGGGCGACCTGGCCGCGTTCGGGTCGGCGGTCCGGTGGCTGCTCGACCACCCGGCAGACGCCGGGCGCATCGGCCAGGTGGGCTGCTCCTACACCCGTGAGCACTTCCTGGGCGACCGCCACCTGCTGCAGATGGCGGCCCTCCTCGAAGCCCAGGTCATCGGCTAGCCCGGCGCCGCCAGCCCGCGGCGGTTCCGCTGGATAGCCGATCCAGCAGGATCCGCAGGCCACCCAGCACTACAGCGAGTCCGCGTCGTGGCGCTGGCCGGCCACGTTGACCGTGCGGTAGCCGTGCGGGCCGTCGGGGCCTGCCAGGGGGTACGGCGTGGCCGCCCCGAGGGCGGTTCGTGACGGCCCGGCGGTGACCGGCAGGATAAGAGGCCTGCGGGCGAGGAAGGGATCCTGGCATGAGTCGAGTGGTGGTCATCGGCGCTACCGGGCACATCGGCACCTACCTGGTGCCGCGGCTGGTCCGGGGCGGTCATGAGGTCATCGCCATGAGCCGGGGAGTGCGTGACCCCTACCATTGGTCTCCCGAGTGGGCGCAGGTCACCCGGGTCGCGGTGGACCGGGACGCGGAGGACGCCGCGGGAACCTTCGGCGGCCACGTTGCCGGGCTCGCCCCCGACGTGGTCGTCGACCTGGTCTGCTTCACTGCGGAGTCGGCACGCCAGCTGGTCGGCGCCCTCCGTCCGTCCCGCCCGTTGCTGCTGCACTGCGGGACGATCTGGGTTCACGGTCCCGCGCTGCGGGTGCCGGTGACCGAGGATGAGCCCCGGACCGCGTACGGCGAGTACGGCACCGGCAAGGCGGAGATCGAGGCGCTGCTGCACCGCGAGACGCTCGCGGGCGGGGTCCCGGCCGTCGTGCTGCACCCGGGTCACATCAGCGGGCCCGGCTGGCCGGTGATCACGCCCGCCGGCAACCTGGATCCGGCCGCCTGGACCAGCCTGGCCACCGGCCAGCCCCTCGCGCTGCCCGATCATGGACTGGGTGTCCTGCATCACGTGCACGCCGACGACGTGGCGCAGGCCTTCGAACGGGCCCTGTCCCGGCCCGCGGCCATCGGGGCCAGCTTCCACGTGGTGGCCGAGCAGGCCATGACGCTGCGCGGCCTGGCCGCGGGCGTCGCGCGGTGGTTCGGCCGCGAGGCGGTGCTGGACTTCGTGGACTGGCCGGAGTTCGAGCGCCGGTCCGGCCCCGGGCCCGCGGAGGCAACCCGGGAGCACACGTTCCGCAGCATCACGGCGAGCATCGACCGGGGCCGTGAGGTACTCGGCTACGCACCGCGTTACACCACGCTGGATGCCCTGCGCGAGGCCCTTGCGTGGCTGGCTGCCCACGGCCAGGCGGACCTGGGCGGCCAGCAGTTCCCCGCAGACGGCGCGCTGTAGCTGGCCGGGTCGGCCAGGTCAGCGGCATAATCCCGGTACTGTGGCAGGCATCGCCGCCAGAGCCGCTCATGCCGGGGCCGGAGCTGTCACTGACATCCGTCCTGGGCACGCCTCACCTGCCCGGCACCGCGCGGCCCGGCCCTGGCGGGGTGATGCGGCGGCCATCATCCTGCTGGTCGCGCTGCCGCTCCTCGTGTACGGGGTGCCCGCGCTGCTCGGGCATCCGGTCCTCCCCGGTGACGACCTGACGCAGAACTTCCCGCTGCGCGTGCTGGCTGGTCACGAGATCCGCAGCGGTCACCTGCCGCTGTACGACCCGTACATCTGGAGCGGCGCACCACTGCTGGCCGGCTGGAACGCCGGGGCGGCGTACCCGTTCACGTTCTTGTTCGCTGTCGTCCCGCCGGTGGCCGCCTGGACCCTGAACATGATCCTGACCTGGGCCATCGCCGGGACCGGGATGTTCGCATTCTTGCGCGCCTGCCGCCTGGGCAGCGGGCCGTCGGTCCTGGGTGCGCTGTCGTTCGCGTTCGCCGGGGCCATGTCGGCCCAGGTGGCCCACTTCGGGCTGGTAGCCGGCATGAGCTGGGTGCCCGTGCAGTTGCTGTGCGTTCTCCGGCTCACCGGGCCGCGGGGCATGCCGTCCCGGCTGGCCTGGACCGGGGCGCTGGCCGGTGTGTTCGGCCTGACGATCCTGGCCGGCGAGCCGCGGGCCATCGACGACGCCGGCGTCATCATCGTGTTCTACGCGGCCTGGCGGCTCGCCCGCCTCGGGCGCCGCCTCGGCCCCGCGGCCCTCTCCGTCACGGCCGGCCTGGCCCTGGGCGCCTGCCTCGGTGCGGTCCAGTGGCTCCCTGGCCTGGCGGTCATCGCCACGTCCCAGCGCGGGGCAAGCTCCGTGGCGCTGTTCAACTCCGGCTCCCTCCCGCACCGGTGGCTGCTGCTGATGCTGGTGCCGGATCTGCTGGGCGGCTCCGGCTCTTTTGGGCAGCCGGCGTTCTTCGCGAACTACAACCTGGCCGAGGTCACCGGCTACGTCGGGGTCCTGCCGCTGGTGGCGGCGTGCGCCCTCCTCGGCCGGGTCCGGCTGCGGCCGCGGCCCCCGGAGTGGCTCGTGTGGCACGCCGTGGCGGCGGCCGGGATCGTGCTGGCCCTCGGGGGCAACACCCCGGTCGGGAACCTTCTCGTCCACGTGCCGCTGCTCGGCGGGCAGCGGCTGCAGAGCCGGAACATCCTCGTCGCCGACCTGGCGCTGGCCGTGCTCCTGGCGTACTGGGCCGACCGCCCGGTCAGTGAGGGCACCCGGCGGTTCCCCGGCTTCCGCGGCCGCCGCGGGCCCGACCTGGAAACAGTTCTGGCCGCCGCGCCGCCGCTGGCCATGATCGCCGTCGCCGCCCTCGGCCTGACCTGGGGCGCGGGCCTGCTGCGCTGGCTGCGGGCAGGCCCGGCCGCGGCCACCCTCGCGGGGGCCCTCAGGCCGTGGCTGGTCCCGTACGCGCTGCTCGGGGCAGGGGCCATCGCGCTGGTGATCGCGGGCCCGCGGCTGCGGCCCATGCTGCGCGCGCGCTGGCTGGGCGCCTTCGTCGTGGCCGACCTGATCGTGTTCACGCTGCTGGGCGTGGTCGCGGTCGGTCCCGGCCTGGCCAGCAGGACCAGCCCTGCCTCCGCAGCCCCGGGCGTCACCGGCATGGCCGGCCAGGACGCGGCGGCCGCTTCCCGGACCAGGATGGGCCGCCGGCGGAGGGCAGAGACCACCCCGGGGCCTGCGGCCCGGACGGCGGCCGCGCGTCCCGTCGCGGCCCTCGGGTACCCGGGCCGTTTCGCGATCTACGACCCTGGCCAGCTCGACGCGAATGATCTGTCCCGGCTCGGCGCACCGGATCTCAACGCCATCAGCGGCACGCCGTCGGTCCAGGGTTACACCTCGCTCGTCTCCGGGTTCTACGCGTCGGCCACCGGCTCGCACCGGGCCACCGGGGACGGGCAGGACGTGCTCGATCCCCGGGCCGTGCGGGACGGGGTCCTGGACCAGCTCGACACGTCGGTCCTCCTCACCGCGCCCGCCTACCTGGCCAGCGGCCCCGGGGCAGCCGCGGCGGCCCCCGGGGCGCCGGGTACCGGCCGGCGCGACGTCGCCGCGCACCACCAGGCCACCTGGTACTTCGCGGCGTCGCTGGACGTGACCCGGCTGGAGGTGCCTGACAGGGACGCCCGCGAGGACGCGGCCGCGGGCACCCGGATCGGGCTCCTGACCTCCGGCGGATCGACACGCTGGTTCCCCGCGGCCGCGGCGGGACCCGGCCGCCTGGCCATCAGCCTGTCCCGGCCGCTGGCGAGCGTCGCCGTGGTCGCCGAGGCCGGAGGCCACGCCGTCCGGCTCGGGCCGGCGTCGGTGACCGGCACGGGCGGGCGGGTGTTCGTGGCTGACGGGCAGCTCCAGGATGCCCTGGTACCGCCCCGGTGGGGGTATGCGGGTCACGACGGCTCGTTCGCCATCTTCGTGGACCGCTTCGCCCGGGGCGCGCTCCGCCTCCAGGCGCTCCCCGGCCGGCCCGCCTCCGGCGCCTCGGTCCGGCAGGCCGCGGGCCCGGCCGGCAGCCCCGAGGCAGCAGACGTGTCCTCCTCCCGCGGCGTCCGGGTCATCCGGTCGGTGGCCGCGACGGCCGGGTGGAGCGCCACCTGGCACCCGCGCCGCGGTGCGGCAGCCGCGCTGGCCGTGCACCGGGACGGTCTCGTCCAGGATGTCGACGTGCCGCCCGGGCGAGGCGTGGTGACCTGGAGCTACCGGCCGCCCGGGTTCCCGGCCGGCTTCGCGCTGTCGCTCGGCGCGGCCGCGTTCATCCTCCTCCTGCTGCTGGCCAGCGGGCTGTTCCTGGCGCGTCCGGGCCGCCCGCGCGCGTCCAGCGGGGATCCCGGCCGGGCCCCCGAGCCGTTGATCAGGAAGAGCTGAGCGGCTGTCCAGCCAGTCTTCAGGTCCCCTGCTTACGGTGAGGCGCACAGACAGGTCCGGCGACGGGCAGGACTCGCCGAAGACGGGACCCGGGGAACCCACGGCCGGGCAGGGAGGCTGGGACGGTGCAGGAAAGCACAATCTGGTACAGGGGAGCGGGTTACCAGCTCGGCCGGGGGGAGCACGGCTACGCGATCTGGCCCGCAGGCGGGCCGCCAGGGCAGCCCCTGGAGCAGTGGCCGGAGACGCCCGCGGGGTGGTCAGCGGCCTGGTCCCGGTTCAATGCGGTCGAGGCGCCCGGGAGCATCGTCCATCTCGGGCCGCCTGCCGGCGCCGCTGCTACCGCGCAGGCGGGCCCGGCTTCCGGGCCCGCGGTGCACCAGGTCCCCGGCCCGCCGGCCGCTCCCGGCTCCTGGCGGCCGGCGGCCGGTCCCATCCCGCCTGGGGCCGGTCCCGTCCCGGCGATGCCGGGCTCCTTCCCGCCTGGGCCAGCTGCCGGCTCCTGGCGGCCCGGGGCCGGTCCCGTCGCGCCCGGGGCCGGTCCCGTCCCCGGTGCCCGCCGGGCCTGGCCGGGGACCAGTTCGGCGGCGCCGCTGACCGCGGCCATAGCCCTGGTCACGGGCGTCGCGCTCGGGCTGGCCGGGCTCTTCCCGGCGTACCTGTCGGGGTCGAGTCTCGCCCAGGAGCCGGCCGAGCTCGTGCCGCACGTGATCTACCTGGCGGTCTGGACGGCCAGCGCCCTGCTCATTGCGTCCGGGGGCGCCCGGCAGCGGATAGGGGCGCTCCTCGCGCTGGGCACGAGCATCGTCACGTTCGGTTTCTTCCTCGCGGATCTCGGCACCGTGATCTCCGGGGGCGCGCGCCTGCTCGGCCCTGGGCTGGTCCTTGGGCTGGCCGGGTGGCTGGCCTGCACGGCAGGCTCGGTGCTGGCCTTCCGGCTCCGCTCCGCCGATGCACCCCGCAAGCTGCCGGCCCGCCAGGCGGGGCCCGTCCTGACCCTGGCCGCCGCCGCGCTCGCCGCAGTGGGGGCCGCGGCCGCGTTTGCCCCGTCCTGGGACAGCTACACGCTGCGCACGGCGGCCGGGCTGACACACACCCTCACCGCGGGAAACAGCTTCGCGAACCCGGCCCCGGTCATCGCCGGTGACGTCGCGGTCATGGTCACGCTCGTCGCAGTCGTCGTGGCCGCCGCCCTGTGGCGCCCGGCGCGGCTCGGTGCGGTCCTGCTGGCCGGGGCGGTTGTTCCCATGGCCGCCCAGGCCATCTCGGCCCTCGTGCAGGTCAGCGAGCCCGTGTCCGCCGCCGACCTCGGCTTCTCGCCGGCCCAGGCCACACAGGCGGGTCTCACGATCAGCACGGGCCTCACGCCCGCATTCTGGATCTACTGCGTGTTCGTGGTGGCGCTGCTCATCATCGGCGCCTGGATGGCGTGGCCGAAGCGCCCCGTCATCCAGCCCTCCGCCTGGCCCGCGGCGCCGGCGGCCATGCCATCCCGCGGCGGGCCCGTCCCCGGTCCCGCGGCGCCGGCGGGCATGCCACCCCGCGGCGGGCTCGTCCCCGGTCCCGCGGGGCGCCCGGGCGCCGGCCTGTAACCAGCCGGTGGCTCGCGCCACCCCCGGGCACCGCCTCCGTAGTAGCCTAACTACTCAGAGTTAACAGGATGGCGGCTGTATCCCGGCGGCCGGTCCCCGGGCGGCCCGCGCGGCCCGGGATTCCTGTTCGGCCGCGGCGGGCGAGGGGGCCTCCCCATGACCAGCAGGCGGGTGAATCCCGGGGGACTGCGGGCCAGCGGGCCGGTGCTCCGGGGGGAGCGGTGGCTGGAGCGCCAGGCGGGCGGCCGGCCCGGCAGTCTCGTCCTGGGCTGTGTGCTGCGGTACAGGGAATCGAGTGAGAACTCCGCCGAGGCCCTGGTCCTCGGCACGTTCCTGTCGGTCGTGCCCGCCCTGCTGGCCATCTACGCGCTGTCAGATCTGTCGGCCGGGTCAGGGAACGGCATCGCCCAGCATCTGATCTACCGCCTGCACATCCACGCGCCGGCCGCCAGCCTGGTCTCCTCGGCGTTCGGGAGCGAGAGGAGCAACGCCGCGGCCGCCACCGTCATCAGCCTGCTCGGCTTCCTGATCTTCGGGCTCGGCCTCGGGAAGATCGTCCAGGGCGTGTACGCCCGGGCCTGGCGGATCGAGGTCCGCTCGCTGGCGGACCGGTGGCGCTTCGGGCTCTGGTTCGTGGTCTCCACGATCCTGCTGGGCCTGCAGGTCACCGAGGAATCGCTGGTCTCGTCGGTGGGCTGGGTGCTGGCCACCCCGATCGGCCTCGCGGTCCTGGTGGCCTTCTGGCTGTGGACACCATGGCTGCTCCTGCACCGCACGATCAGCCTCCGGCAGCTGCTCCCGGGCGCGCTGCTGGCCGCAGTGATCTACCTGCTCGCGGTGACCGCCTCCGAGTTCGTGCTCGGCTACTGGATCACCGATAACGGGCGCTTCTTCGGCTCCTTCGGCGTGGTTCTCGCCCTCGTGGCCTGGGCTCAGGTGGTGGCAGGGATCTGGCTGGGATGCGCGGTCTTCTCCCCGGTCTACGCCGAATGGCGGGACGGCTGGAACCGCCGCGGGACCTCGCCGTTCCCCTACCCGCGTGCCGCCGGGACGGGGCTGCGGCCGGGCGGCTGAGCAGGCGCCCGTGATAGGCGGGCCGCCAGGTCGCGGCGGCGGCGGAGCCTGGCCGCCCGGGGCCGGCCGGGGCTGCGGCCGCGCCGCCGCCCCCAGCCTGGCCGGGAAAGAACCTGCCGCCGCCGGCCAGCCGCCGTTGCCCGCAGAGCCCCCGCCGTGTCCGGCCCGGCCTGCTGGAGGCCGGCCGGTCGTCAGCCGGCCGGTAAAATCGTTGGGTGAGATCAGGGCAGACTGCGGGCAGTACCGGCCAGCCGGGCGACGGCGAGGCGGGGCAGGCCCGCGCGGGCCGGCTGGTCGAGGCACTGGGCCGGGCGCTGCCCGGCGACCGCCTCGTCACCGATCCCGACGTCCTGGCGGCCATGTCGCACGACGACGCGGAGTGGGCGCCGGCCGGGCGCGCCGCCGCCGGCGTGCGGGCCCGCTCGGAAGCCGAGGTTTGCCGCGTCGTCCGGATCTGCGCCGAGCTGGGCGCGGCCATCGTGCCGCGCGGCGCCGGCACCGGCCTGTCCGGCGGAGCCAACGCGGTCGATGGCTGCGTCGTCCTGGACCTGGCCCGGATGAACCAGGTCGTCGAGATCGACCCGGACAACCTGCTCTGCGTCGTGCAGCCGGGAGTGGTCAACGACGACCTGAAGGCAGCCGTGGCCGGGCACGGCCTCTGGTATCCGCCGGACCCGGCCAGTGCGCCCTGGTCCACGATCGGCGGCAACGTCGCCACCAACGCGGGCGGCCTGTGCTGCCTGAAGTACGGCGTCACCCGCGACTACGTGCTCGGCCTGCGGGTGGTGGCCGGCGGCCCCGGGACCGACGGGGGGACCGCTTACGGCGACGTGGTGCGGCTCGGCCGGCGCACCGCCAAGGGCGTGGCCGGCCTGGACATGGTGGGGCTGTTCGTCGGGTCCGAGGGGACGCTCGGCGTGGTCACCGAGGTGACCCTGCGGCTGCGGCCCGCGCTGGCGGGCGTGCCGCGGACCATCGTGGGCGCCTTCCCCGACCTGGTCACCGCGGGTGAGGCGGTGTCCCAGATCACCCGGCAGGGGCTGGGCCCCTCGGTTCTCGAGCTTCTCGACCGGGCCTGCCTCGCGGCCGTCGAGGAGTGGAAGCACCTGGGCCTGGAGGCCGACGCAGCGGCGCTGCTGCTGGCCCGGGTGGACACCCAGGGGGACTCCGGTGCGGCCGAGTCGGACGCGCTCGCCGCGGCCATGACCGGCGTGGGTGCGCTGTGGGTCGCCCAGTCCACTGACGACGAGGAGGCCGAGGCCCTGTTCGAGGCGCGGCGGCTGGCCTACCCGGCGTTCGAGCGGCTGGGCCCCGTGCTCACCGAGGACGTCTGCGTCCCGCGGTCCCAGGTTCCGGCCATGCTGGCCCAGATCGAGGCCATCGCGGCCCGCCGCGGTGTGCAGATCTCCACTATCGCCCACGCCGGGGACGGCAACCTGCACCCGCTGATCGTCACGCCGGCGGGCGACGACGCCGCCCGCGCCGCGGCCCAGGCCGCGTTCGAGGAGCTTCTCGACGGGGCGATCGCGCTAGGCGGGACCGTGACCGGCGAGCACGGGGTGGGGCTGCTGAAGCGGGACGGGATGCGCCGCGAGCTCGACCCAGGCTCCCTCGCCCTGCAGGACGCGGTACGCCACGCCCTCGACCCGCGCGGGGTGTTCAACCCCGGTAAAGGCTAGGGTGCTGCACCCCGGTACCGGGTCAGCGGCCCGCTCGCCCCGCTAAGCTGTGCCGTGGTCACCTGGCGGTCGCTCGGTGTGATGACCAGCCTCCCGGCGCTGCCCGCCGCCGGCTGTTCCGGCGCGCGGGCGCCGGAGGCTGCGCCGGCCGCGGCCCGGACGGCCGCCCAGGCCGGCGCCGCCCCGCACGCCCCCGGCTCAGCCGGCCCGCCGGGGACGGCCCGGCCCGTGCTGGCCCGGCCCGTGCTGGCCCGGTTCGTGCTGGCCCGGCCCGTGCTGGCCCGGCCCGTGATCATGGGCTTGCTGGGGCTCGAGCCCCAGCAAGCCCATGATCACGAACCGGGGAGCCTAACAGGGGTAACAGTGGTCACAGCAGTCATACGAGTCACAGCAGCCGCAGGAGTGGCGGGCGCCCGGCGGGGCGGCCCAGCCGGGACCCGGCTGGGCCGCCCCCCGGCCGGTTCATGGCCGGCTGAAGAAGGCCCGGATCTCCGGGGCGAGGACGGCGGGCTGCGCACCGCGGTTGGCCGGCCCGGGATCACCGGAGGCGCCGTGATCGAGACCCGGGAAGACGGCCTGCCGGCTATGCGGAAGCGTCCTGGCCCAGGCGTCGAACGCGGGCCCCAGGAAGGCCGGCCGCTTCAGCTCGCCGCCCATCAGCAGCACGTCCGCGGCGACGTCGGCGTATCTGCTGACGGTGCCGGCCGTCTCGGCCAGCAGCAGCCCCTCATACCGCAGGGTCGGGGCGACCGCCCGCATGGTGGCGTCGCCGGGGACGGCGTCGCGGTCCTGTTTCTTCATGGCCGCATTGGTCATCGCTTCCAGCAGCCGCCGCGGCATGATCTTGAGGGCCGGGGGAGCCAGGTCACACCCGAACATGCTGGTGATCATGGCCGCTGCCACCTGGCCCCGGCTCATCTCCTCATCGAAGCGCGGCACCCAGCCGGAGTAGCGGTCCTTGTCCGCGGCGGTGAGGATGGCCGGCTCGTACAGGGCGAGCTGGCGGATGGCCGGCCCGACGCGGGCCGCCTCCAGGGCGATCAGGCCCCCGATGCTGACCGAGAACACCCTGTCGGCCCCGGCCCCGGCCAGGACGGCCTGAAGGTCCTCGGCCTCGGTGCGCAGGCTGTGGCCGGCCCGGTGCGGGCCGGACCGCCCGCGGCCCCGGCGGTCTGGCAGGTAGACGGTGAAGGCGTCGGCCAGCGCCAGCGCGAGCTGGGTATGGCTGCGGGCCGACTCGTTGCTGCCGTGCAGGATCACGACCGCCGGGCCCTGGCCGACCCGCAGGTAGCCGATCGTGGTCCCGTCCGCGGACGATACGGAACCGGTGGACATGGAAGCAGCGCTGAGCTGAGCTGTCTTACTGGTATTCATGGTCCTGTCCTGGGTTTGACTGGGTTTTTCTCCTGGGCAGGCGGGTCCTCGCCGTGGAAGGCCGCCCACTGGTCCATCCATTCGGTGCCGGGGTTGCCCATCCGCTCGATCAGACGCGCGGTGAACGCCGACTCGGTTTCCAGCAGCGCCAGCCGGTACTCCTCCTCGATCAGGAACAGCCCCGGAACCCCGGCGGACTGCGACGCCTCGATCAGCGTGCGGATCCCGGCCTGCTGATGCTCGAGGTGGCCGAGCCGGGCCCGCAGCAGGCCGAGCGCCTCGCTGGGCGGGAGCGCCGCGATCAGCGACAGGGCGCTGACGAACGCGGGGTACTCGTGCTGCGGTTGCCCGACCAGCTCACGCAGCCAGTCCCGCAGTTCGTCCCGCCCGGCGTCGGTGAGGGCGTACACGGTGCGCTCGGGCCGCTGCCCGCCCCGGCTGGTTTCCTGCTCGGTGATGAACCCGGCCCTGGCCAGCTGCCCGACGACCATGTACAGCGATCCGTGGTTGAACTTGATGCTGCGGTCGTCGCCGTGCTCGCGCAGGCTTCGCCCCAGTTCGTAGGGGTGCATGGCCTGCTGGCTGAGCAGGGACATCACGGCCAGGGCCAGCAGGTTGCCGACCTTGCGCTTGCCGGGCATGTGCTCCTCCTCGGTCGCCGCTAATCCGGCGGGGGTGATCAGGCGCCCCGGGACGGGTCGTCGAGGGTGGTGAGGCGGCCGCTGGCGTGGGCGCGCCGTGCGTCGGCGAGAAACTCCCGTGAGCAGATCGCCGATAGCTGCGCGATCCCGGCGCTGTGCACCCGGACCTCGCCGTGGCGGATGTGGCCGGTGAGCCGGACCCTGCGGCCGGAGCTGGCCATGGGCTGGTGGAAGGTCTGCTTGATCTTCCCGCCGCCCGTCCAGGTCAGGTCCCACTGGTCGATGACCGCGTCCCCGCCCACCAGCAACGTCAACGCGGCCCGGTCCAGATCCAGGGCGATCTGGATATCGCCTTCCGGGATCTGCGGCGAGCGCAGGTCGAGCACGACCCGGCCGTGCCGCGACCGGACCTCGAACTCCCGGCGGGTGGTCCAGTTGCCCAGCCGCTTCTGGGTCTGGTGATCGGCGAGGATCGGGACCGCGGTGCCCGCCGGGATGGTCTGCACGTTCATGATTCTTCCTTTCCTGATCGACTATCCGATCATGACTATCCGGGATAGAATAGTCAATGTCAACTAATTATCGAGATGTGAGGGTTCCGGGACGGGCGCGTCGTTGCGGGCGGGTTCGTCGCGGGCGGGTTCGGTCACGGGCACGTCGCGGGCGGGTTCGTCACGGGAGGCCGCCGGCCCGCACCCCGGAGGACCAGCCCGCCCCGGAGGGCCACCCCTGCCACCCCGGGCAGATCAGCCCGGTACCGCTACGGGAGCAGCCCCAGATCCCGCGCCCGGGCGACGGCTTCGGTCCGGTTGGCCGCGCCGAGCTTGCCCAGGACGTGGCTGACGTGCTTCTTGACCGTGTCCAGCGTGACCACCAGGTCCGCCGCGATGGCCTGGTTCGACCGGCCCCCGGCCAGCATGGCCAGCACCTCCAGCTCCCGGGCGGTCAGCGGCTCGACGATGCCGGGCGCCTGGGCGGCCGGGCCCGGGCGGGCGCTGGCGGGCCCGCCGACGGGCCCGCCGGCGAACGCGCGCTGCAGCCGGGCCAGGCAGCCGAGCGGGACCGCCGCGGCCGTGGCGTGACCGGCCCGCTGGGCCGCGATCAGCCGGCCGAGCAGCGCGGCCATCGGCGCCCCCTCGTCGGCGAAGACCCGGACATAACCCTGCGGGCAGGCCAGCATCAGCGTTCCGGCCAGCACGGTCACGGCCTCGCCCCCGGCGCCCGCCGCGGCCAGGGCCAGCGCCCGCAGAGCCCCGGCCTCGATGAGGCTGCCGGTCCGGTCCTGGGCGGCCGCGGCCGCGTGCAGGCGGTCCAGCAGCACGAGGGCCCGGCCCGGATCATCCTGCGCGAGGAGTATCCGGGCCAGCACCAGATACCCGGGCTCATCCCGGTACCGGGGCTCGTCGTCCGGGTCCAGGCCGCTTTCCTCGGCCCACCGGGCCGCCGCGCCGATCTCACCCTGCGCCAGCAGCAGCCGGGCCCGCTGAGCGGGGACTGGGTTGAGCAGCCCGGCCGCCCCGGGCTCGACCTGGCCGGCCTCACTCATCGCGGCCATGGCCCCGGCCGGGTCACCAGTGGACTGCCGGACCCAGGCCAGCGTGACCAGGCCGGAGGCCAGCGGGAGGACGTACACCCACTGCCGGCATAGCGCGATGCCCTCGCTGGCGTGCTGGAGGGCGCTGTCCAGCTCATCGCGCTGGTAGGCGACCTCGGCCAGGCCGATATGCCCCAGCCCGGCCGCCGGCTGGGCTGGCCGGCCGGGGACCGTGGTGACATCCAGCGCCCGCTGGGAGGTCCGGGCCGCGGCGTTCAGCCGGCCCCGGCCGCGCTGAACCTGGGCAAGTGAATACGCCGCCCACACCGTCACCGTCAGCTGGTCGGTCTCCTGCCAGCCGGCCAGGCTTGACACGAACGCCCGCTCGGCCCCGGCCAGCTGACCGCGCAGCCATTCCGCGACGGCCAGGAATCCCTGGATCGTGGAGTTCAGCATCCACTCGCCCGGGTGGAGCTCGGCCAGCGCCTGCCCCGCGAACGTCGCCGTGCCTTCGGCGTCCCCGCGGAGCTGGGCCAGGTAACTGCGGTGCAGCGCGATGTGCGCGGGAACGTTCACCAGCAGGCTGCCGGCCCGGCCGATCGTGGGCTCGAACGGCTCCTGCGCCACGCTGGCGGCCACCCGCTCGGCCGCTTGCAGGAGCGGCTCCACCTCGTCCAGGTGCCCGCTGGTGGCGGTTATCTGCGCCCGGGCCAGCAGCAGCCGGGGACGGGACCAGGCCAGGTCATGAGGGAGTGCCGAGAGCCATCGCTGGATCGTCGCTCCCTCGCCCCGGAGGCTGTACACCGTGTCGAAGTGGCGCTCGATGAGCCGGGCCGCCCAGGCCATCTCCCCGGCAGCGGCCGCATGCCGGATCGCCTGATCGGCCAGTCCGTGGTCCTCATGCCAGGCCGCGGCGCGCCTGTGCAGCTCCGCCACCTGACCGGGCTCCCGTTCCAGGCGGGCCCGGAGCAGGTCCGCGAACAGGTGGTGGTAGCGCCACCAGCCGCGCACCTCATCGAGGGGCACCAGGAACAGCCCGTCCCGCTCGATCTGCTCCAGCAGCGCCTGGCTCCCGGGCCGCCCGGTGACCGCGTCGCACAGCGGGCCGCTGAGCCGCTCCAGCACCGAGGTCTCCAGCAGGAACGCGCGGACCTGGGCGGTCTGCCGCTCCAGTACCTCTTCGGCCAGGTAGTCCAGGACGTAGCGATGGCTGCCGGTGAACGCGGCCACGAACCCGGCGACGTCGGGCTGCCCGCGCAGCGACAGCGCCGCGAGCTGCAGGCCGGCCGCCCATCCCTCGGTACGCGACGCCAGCGCGGTCACCACCGCATCGGGCAGCACGTGGCCGGACACCACCTGCTGCAGCAGCGCGGCGGCCTCGCCCGCGGTGAAGCGCAGGTCGGCCGAACGCAGCTCTATCAGCTGTCCCCGGGCCCGCAGCCGCGCCAGGGACAAGGGCGGGTCAGTGCGGCTGGCCAGCACCAGGTCCAGCCCGGGCGGCCGGTGCTCCAGCAGGAACTCCAGCGACGTGTGCACCGGCCGGGCGCCGATCGCATGGTAGTCGTCGAGGACCAGCCGCACACCATCCGCGCCCGGTTCGGCCAGCTCGTTGATCAGGGCGGTCACCAGCCCGTCGAAGGATGGCGGCGCCGGCGGGCCGAGCAGCGGCGTGACCCGCTCCCCGATCCCCGGGCGGACCCGGTCCAGCGCCGCTATCGCGTGGCGCCAGAACCGGGCGGGGTCGTTGTCGCCGGCGTCCAGGGACAGCCACGCAGCCGGCTGCGGGGCGCGCTGGGCCCAGTCGGCCAGCAGGACCGTCTTGCCGTACCCGGCTGGGGCGCAGACCAGGACCAGTCCCCGCCCCAGTCCTTCATCGAGCTGGCGCGCGAGCCGGGGCCGGGGCACCACCCCCGGCTGCGGGCCGGGCACGTGCAGCTTGGTCGCCAGCAGAACGTCCTGCGCCGACGGGGCTGCGGACAGCGCCGGCGGGGCTGCTGGCGGCGTGGCATGAGCCGACGGCTCAGCCATCGGGACCCTGCACGTTCCGCCTCCCGTGCCCCCCTTACCGCAGCTTTGCCAACCCATGGTAGTGAGCGGGCCCGGCTGCGGCCAGGCCGGGTCCCGGGGCAGCACCGGGGTACCCGGCCGCCGCGGAAGATTCCACCCCGGGAGGCACTTTCGGGTGACGCCTGACCAGCCGGTCTCTTCGTAGCGTGCTGGGACACGCACGCAGACGACCGAGGAGCGCAATGGCGTCAGAGCACTACGAGATCCGGGTCGAGGGTGTCCTCGGCGAGCGCTGGGCCGCCTGGTTCGAGGGCCTCCAGGTCAGCAGCGAGGACACCGAGACGGTGCTGTCCGGGCCGCTGGCCGACCAGGCTGCCCTGCACGGGGTCCTGGTCAAGATAGGCGACCTCGGGATGCGCCTGATCTCGGTGCGCCGGGCGGACCCCGGTGACGCCAGGAAGGAAACCCAGCCATGAGCAACCTGCTGGCCAGCCCGGCCGCGGTGCGGGACGGCCTGCTGCCGTGCCTGCGCGAGGACCCGCAGCTGTGGTTCTCGGAGCGGCCTGCCGACCTTGAGCTGGCCAAGGCCCACTGCCAGCCCTGCCCGGTGCGCGGGCCCTGCCTGGACGGCGCGCTGGCCCGCCGCGAGCCGCACGGGGTCTGGGGCGGCGAGATCTTCGACCAGGGAACGATCACCCCGCGGAAGGCCCCGCGCGGCCGGCCGCCCGGAAAGACCAGGAGAACACCATGCATCCAGTCATGACGGAAAAGCTGGCCGCTGAGCGGATCAGGGACATGGTCGCCCAGGGCGACAACGCCCGGCGCGCCCGCCAGGCCCGCCAGGCCCGCCCCGACCGCCAGGCCCGCCCCGACCGCCAGGCCCGCCCCGACCGCCAGGGCAGCCCGGTCGGCCCGGCCCGCCCGGCCCGTGAGGTGCGCCGGCCCCCCCGGCGGCGCGGCCCCCGCCGGTAGTCTGGGGTCATGGCTGAGGATGGTGGCGCGGCCCCGCGGATCCTCGATCTGCCCATCGGGCTGGACGCGGCCGGGACCCGGGCCGAGTTCGACAGCCTCGGCCCGGTGGAGGTGCCGGCCGACCGGTACTGGGGGGCCCAGACCCAGCGGAGCCTGGAGCACTTCAGCGTCGGCCACGACAAGATGCCGGCCGAGGTCTATCACGCGTACGGCTACGTGAAGAAGGCCGCGGCCCTGGTGAACACCCGGTCGGGCCGGCTGCCGGCGTGGATGGGCCAGCTGATCCAGCGGGTCTGCGACGAGATCATCGCAGGCGAGCTGGACAGCGAGTTCCCGCTGCACGTGTTCCAGACCGGCTCGGGCACCCACTCGAACATGAACGTGAACGAGGTCATCGCCAACCGCTGCATCCAGCTGGCCGGCGGCACGCTCGGCTCGCAGCAGCCGGTGCACCCCAACGACCACGTCAACATGGCCCAGTCGAGCAACGACACGTTCCCGACCGCGATGCACATCGCCGCCTACGCCATGGCCACCGGGCAGACGATCCCCGCGCTGCGCCGGCTGCGGGACGCGATCGCCGGCAATGCGGAGAAGTGGGCCGGTGTCGTCAAGATCGGCCGGACGCACCTGCAGGACGCCACGCCGCTGACCGTCGGCCAGGAGTGGTCCGGGTACGCCGGCGCGCTCGACGACGCGATCGCCGAGGTGGAGCACGTCACCCGCGGCCTGCTGGAGCTGGCCATGGGCGGCACCGCCGTCGGCACCGGCCTGAACGCCCCCGAGGGCTTCGGCGAGCAGGTCGCCGCGGAGATCGCCGCGATGACCGGCGCCCCCTACGTGACCGCGGCCAACAAGTTCACGGCCCAGGCCACCCTGGACCGGATGGTCCGCGCGCACGGGGGCCTCAAGGCCGCCGCCGTGAGCCTGTTCAAGATCGCCAATGACCTGCGCTGGCTGGGGTCGGGCCCGCGGACCGGGCTGGGTGAGCTGATCCTGCCCGCTAACGAGCCCGGCAGCTCGATCATGCCGGGCAAGGTCAACCCGACCCAGGCCGAGGCCATGCTGATGGTCGCCATCCAGGTCATGGCCTCGGACGTGGCGGTGACCATGGGCGGGGCCGAGGGCAACTTCGAGCTGAACGCGTTCCGCCCCATCATCATCGACAACTACCTGCACTCGGCGCTGATCATGGCCGACATGTGCGACCACCTGCGCGAGTTCATGATCGAGGGCACCCAGCTCAACGAGGCCACGCTCACCGCGAACCTCGACCGCTCGGTGATGATGGTGACGGCCCTGTCCCCGGTGATCGGGTACGACCGGGCGTCGGTCATCGCGCACTACGCCATCGACCACGACCTGACCCTCAGGGAAGCGGCGCTGGCCAACGGGGTCAGCGGGGAACTCTTCGACCGCGTGGTCAACCCGGCCGCCCTCACCCGGGCCGGCATGGCCAGCGCGCCACCGGATGCCGCGAAAGCCTAGGTGCTGTTCGGCATCGCCAAGCCCCCCCGCGCATGATGATGACCGCGCTGCACGCCGCGGCTGTGGCCGGCGTCCTCGCGTCCGCCGGGCCGGCCGGGCACCTGAAACCCTTCATTCCCCAACGGCCTGTCCGCCGGACGGTCAGCCGCAGGGACCCAGGATGTCGCCGGACTGATAGGTCGGGGTCCCGTCCACGACGGTGGCCAGCACGGGAATGCCGCTGATCCGCTCCGGGGCGGCGCTGAGCGGGTTGTCCGCCAGCACCACGAAGTCGGCGAGCTTGCCCGGTTCGAGCGAGCCGATCTCGTCCTCCCGGTGCATCGCGGCGGCGGCATCCGTGGTGTAGAGGGCGAGCGCGTCCCGGGCGGTGAGCCGCTCGCCGGGGCCGAGCAGCTGCCCGCCCGCGGTGCGGCGGGTCATGGCGTCGCGGATACCGAGCAGCGGGGCGGCGCTGATCACCGGCGCGTCGGAGGATCCGGCGACGGTGAGGCCCGCCCGGCGCCACGAGCCGAAGGCGTACAGCTGGCCGGCGCGGCCGGGGAACGCCTCCGCGAAGCCGTCACCGAGGGCAGACAGGAACCCGGGCTGGCTCACGATCACGATGCCGAGCTCCGCGGCCCGGGCCGTGAGGTCCGGGTACATCGCCCCGGCGTGCTCGATCCGGTGCCGCCGCGGGTTGCGTCCCGGGCCTGGCCCGCCGGGGGAGCCGGGCAGCCCCGGGCTGGCCAGGACGGCGGCGTAGGCGTCGAGCACCGTCTCGATGGCCCGGTCGCCCTGGGCGTGCACGGCGACCTGGAACCCGCGGCTGCCGAACTCGCGGACCATCGCGGTCAGCTCGTCGCGGGTGAAGAACAGGATGCCTGACCCGTGCGGGGGGACCGGGTAGCTGCCGTGGATGGCCGCGGTGCGGCTGCTCATGCCGCCGTCGGCCCAGATCTTCACGGCCTCGGTGGCCAGCCGGCCGGAGTGGCGCCCCTGCAGTCCCTCGCCGAGCAGCCAGTCCACCTGGTCGTGCACGACCAGGCCGTAGATCCGCTGCGCCAGCGTGCCGGCCTGGTCCGCCGCGGCGAATGCGGCGAACGTGTCGCGGCGCATGTCCGCGTCGCAGGCGGCGGTGATGCCGAGCGCCGCGAGGTGCTGGCCGGCCCGCTCCATCAGCCGGGCCCGCCCGGCCGCGCCCATCCGGGTGATGTCGTCGCGCAGGTTGCGCTCGAACAGCGCGAACATGGGGCCCTCGAACACCACCCCGTCGAGGCGGCCGTCGCGGTCGCGGCCGAACGCGCCGCCCGGGGGATCCGGCTGCCTGTCCGCGAACCCGGCCGCCCGCAGGGCCGCGCTGTTGAGCACGCAGGCGTGCAGCGACGTGTGGTACAGCACGGCCGGGCGGCCCGGCACCGCCTGGTCCAGGTCGTCGCGGGTGGGATGCCGGCCCTCACGCAGCCGGTACTCCACGTACCCGCTGCCGGTCACCCACGAGCCGTCCGGGGTGCGGGCGGCCGCCTCGCGCAGCCGGGCCTGGATGGCCGGGATGTCGGGTGCGCCCGGCTGGCTGCAGTCGGCGCCCGCCGCGAGGTAGCCGACGTCGGCGACGTGGCAGTGCGCGTCGATCAGCCCGGGGATCACCGTGGCGCCGTCCAGCCGGGCCACCGCCGCGCCGGGGGACGCGGCCGCCCGCACCTGCGCCGGGTCACCGGCCGCGGCGATCCGGCCGTCGCGGATCAGCATGGCCCCGGCCGTCCCGCCGCCCGGGGTCATCGTGATGACGACGGCGTCCTCAATCAGCAGCTCCATCGGTCAGGCCTCCCGGACGCAGGCTAGCGGCTCGGCCAGTACACCCACAGCCAGCACACCCGGGGCCGCCGGGCCCTCTTAGCGGCTGGCCGCGAACTCGCCGGTGCGGACCGGCGGGGACTCGTCCTCGCCGACGATGAGGTGGCTGTGGCTGAGCGCGGAGACCCCGCCGACGATGAGGGCCAGGGCCAGGGCCTCGACGGCCAGGTCCAGCATCCCGGTCTGGATGTGCTCGCCGAACAGGAACAGCCCGAGCAGGCTGGCCGACAGCGGGTCCAGGATGGTGAACCCGGGCTGGGACGCGGCGAGCGGCCCCGCCGCCAGCGCGTGCGAGGCCAGCAGCAGGGTGGCCGCCCCCGCCCCGGCCAGGACGTACAGCGACCAGTTGGACACGATGGCGTCGATGCCGTCACCCAGGTGCGAGCTGAGCTCCTTGATCACGGCGGCGACGAACCCCCACGCGACGCCGGTGGCCGCGCCGAGCACCGCGGCACGGCGGGAGGGGGCGGCGCCGGGAAGGCGGCCCAGGCCGAAGGCCACGGCCAGGGCCACGAGCACGACGCCCAGCGACGCCAGGCCGGCCAGCCACCACAAGGTGGCGGGCGCGTGCAGCCGGCCACCCGACGGCGACGCCGCGAGCAGGAACAGGCCCAGCCCCGCGCACATGGCGATCGCGGCCAGCCAGTCACGCCGTCTCACCCCGCGCGAGCCGATGACGGCCATGTAGCCGAACACGAAGATCAGCTCCAGCGCCAGGATCGGCTGCACCAGGGCCAGCGCGCCGAAGTGCAGGGCGCTGATCTGGAGGATGAAGCCGACGATCATGCTGAGCAGGCCGAGCAGCCAGACCGGCTGGCGGACCAGCCGGAACAGCAGGTAGACGTCGAAGCCCGATGACCCGCTGTTCTTGGCGCCGAGCCGCTGGCAAACCGAGGAGCTGGCGGTGCAGAAGCTGGCCGCGAGGGCCAGGACGATCGCCGCTTCCATTCTCACCCCTGCTCGGCTCGGTCACCGCATACGCGGAGCTACCTCCGTCTCCTACAACCGGTTCGCCTGCCGAATCTTCCCGCCGGCGCCGTGAATCTTGCCGCAGGCGGGGCCGCGCGCCATGCGGGCAGTTCAGGGGAGGGGCATCACGTCAGGAACTTCCTCGGCGCGGGTCCGGCGGCCCATCCACCAGAAGGACGTCCCGATGGCCACGAAGACCAGCACCGGGATGAGCTCGGTCCACAGGTAGGTGAACCGCTGGGCGTAGGTCCAGCCTTCGGGGATGAAGTCGCTGCCGAACCAGGAGCTGCCAAGGCCCGGGGCGATGAGCTGGATGCTGGCCACGGCCACCAGGATCATCAGGAGCACGGTCAGCGGCCGGTGGAAGGGCATCCTGAACGGCCGGCGCGTAGCGGGGTGACTCCGCCGGAGCTTCCACAGCGCGGGGTAGATGAGCAGGTAGCTGATCAGCGTGGTGGAGATGGTCACGCCGAGGACCGCGTTGAAGTACTTCGCCGCGTCGCCGCTGGTGATCTGGTGCGCGAGCACGACCACGACCGTGGCCATGACGCCGCTGAACACGTTGACGCGGACCGGGGTGCCGTACCTGGCGCTGATCACCCCGAGCGCGCGCGGTCCCGCCCCGTCGTAGCAGGACACGGCCAGGGCCCGGTCCGCGCCCATGATCCAGGTCACGCCCGAGGTGAGCAGGCACAGGATGAACAGGACCGCGCAGCCGTCCCCCAGCACCAGCCCGGCCCCGCTCAGGGTCGCGCTGCCAGTCGGGCTGACCTGCCCGCCGTACACCGTGAAGACGTCCTGGATCGCACTGACGAACCCGCTGAAGTTGGTGATGGCGCTGGACGGCAGGACGATCAGGATGCCGATCACGGGCAGGGCGTACAGCACCACGCTGGCCACCGCGGAGCGGGCGATCCCGAACGGCACGTCGCGCTGCGGGTTGGTCATCTCCTCACCGGCGCTGCTGGGCAGCTCGAACCCGACGAAGTTGAACAGCAGCACGCCGACCAGCAGCACGAATCCGCTCTCGGACGGCTTGTAGCCGCTCGCGCCCAGGCCGTGCGCGCCGTGCCTGAACGCGAAGATGATGACCGAGAGCGTGAACACGCCGAGCACGATGAACCGGGCGAAGGCCCCGATAGTCGGCAGCCACTTGGCCTTGCTGAACGACATGATGGCGGCCAGGATCGTCAGCCAGACGAACGCGAGCGCGATGACGAACCACACCGGCGTGGACACGTTCGCGCCGTGGTTGAAGAACACCTCGACGGCGCTGATGCAGGTGATGGTGAGGGTGCCGCCGATCCATACCGGGTTCGTGATCCAGTACAGGAAGTTGTTGACCGCCCCGGCCAGGTGCCCGAAGGCGAGCCGGGTCCAGTAGTACGGCCCTCCCTCCTCGGGGAACGCCGCGCCCAGCTCGGCGAACAGCAGGGCCTGCGGCACGAAGAAAACCACCGCGAAGATCATCATCCAGGTGAAGGCCTGGCCCCCGCCCTGCGCCACGGTGGCGATGGTGTCCACGCCGACGATGGTGCAGATGAGGAAGAAGAGGATGTCGAAGCGCCCGAAGTGGCGCTGCAGCTTCTGCCGCTCGACGGTAGCGGCAACGGTCGTCGTGTCCAGCGTGTCAGTCATCCGCGGCGCTCCCGGAGGGTCAGCAGAGGGATAAGCAGGCACATCCTGGCCGCATCATCACAACGGACGATGTCGGACATGTTTCCTATTCATGACACAACGAGCGGGCCGTGAAACCCCAGCGGCCGCCAGGGTCCCCGGGCCACCGCGAGGATCGGCCGTCCGCGCAGCGCCGGGCCGAACCGCGACCCCGGGCCGGGCCACTGGCGGGCGGGGACGGTCGGGCAGAGGCCGTAGCGGAACCTCGACACGCTGCGGCCCCTGGAACGGCAGGCTGACCTGCTGGCGGAGCAGCAGCGGCGGCAGGAAGCCCCTCCGGTGCCACAGCAGGCGGAAGCGGCTGAGGACCCCGCCCCGGGGAAGCACGGCCGCCGCCGCCCGGCCGCTGCGCACCGGAGCGGCCGTGGTGCCTGATCCGGCCAGGCCCTGACGCAGGTCACCATGCTGGATGCCCGGGCCCGCCTGTGCTATCACGGTGGTATGCGCAGGTGGCAGAGGCCAGGCCGGGACCGCGCCGCCATGCTGGCGGCGGTCCTGGCCCCGCTGGCCCTGGCGGCGATCCTGGTCCCCTGGCGCGCCAGTTTCCCGAACACCGATGCCGCGCTGGTGCTGATCCTGCTGGTCGTGGCGGTCGCCGCGAACGGGTACCGGCTGGCCGGGTTCGTCGCGGCCCTGTCGGCCGCGGTCTGGTTCGACTTCTTCCTGACCCGCCCGTACGAGCGGTTCGCCATCTTCCGCCGGGACGACATCGAGACCACCGTGCTGCTGCTGGTCATCGGCGTGGCGGTCACCGAGATCGCGGTCTGGGGGCGCCGCCAGCACGCCGTGGCCAGCAGGCGGGCCGGGTACCTGGACGGGATCGGCGCCGCCGCGCAGGCGGTCGCGGCCGGAGGGCCCACGTCAGACCTCATCGACGAGGTGAGCAGGCAGCTCACCGGGCTGCTGTCGCTGCAGGCCTGCCGTTTCCAGTACGGGGTGGCCGGCATCGGCCAGCCCGCCCGGCTGCAGCACGACGGGACGGTCACCGCCGGCCGCGCGGCCCGGGCCGCGGATGACGCCGGATTCACCGGCGCCGGCGACATGGAACTGCTGGTGGAAAGCGGGGGCATCCTGCAGGGCCGGTTCCTGATGACGCCGGTCCCGGGGGCGCAGCCGACTCACGAGCAGCGGCTGCTGGCCATCGCGTTTGCCGATCAGGTCGGGGCGTCGCTCGCCGCGGGCCATCCCGTCGGCTAGTACCTGGCCCGGCCCGGTGCTGGCCTGGCCAGGTGCCGGTCTGGTCGGGTGCTGGCCTGGCCAGGCGCGGGTCCCGTCAGGCCCGGGCCCTCGCCCAGTGCAGCGGCGGCCCGCGCCGCGCCGGACCTCCCGCGTCACGGCGAGGTAGTGCAGGTGGGCGACGGTCTCGGCGAGGGCCATCCGGCGCATCATGCCCTGCAGCGCCGTCCAGCCACGTGACCAGGTCAGCTCGGTGGCGATGGCCCAGGCGGTTGACTGGCCCAGCCGGTCGATCGCGTGCACGATCTCCGCGCCCCGGTCGCGGTGGTGAGCCACGAGCGCGGCCGAGCGGATGCCGAGCCCGCGGAACCGGTACTCGTGCGCGGGCAGTGCTTCCTCGGCCGTGAACGTCCCGGTCCGGGCCAGCGAGGCGAGGTAGTCGGTCAGCGGGTCGGCGTCCTGGGGCCCGTGCACGCCGATGTTCGGGCTGATGCGGGGGAGCAGGTGGTCGCCGGTGAGCAGCACGCCCGCGGCGGCATCGTGCAGGCACAGATGGCCCGGGGTGTGCCCGGGAGTCCAGACCGCCCGCACGTCCCGGCCCGGGATCGGCAGCCGCTCGCCGTCGCCCACGAACCGGTCCGGCTCGGGCATGGACAGCAGGCTGGCCATCCGGGCCGGGTCCATGACCAGGCCGGCGACGTCCTCCTCGGGGACCCCGTGGCCGCGCAGCCAGTCCGGGTCTGAGCCTGGCCTGCGTCCGCGCATGATCCGGGCCGGGAGGGTCTCGGCCTCCGCGGGGTGCATCGCGATCCACGCCCCGCCCTGCTCGCGGACCCAGTTAGTCAGCCCGTGATGGTCCGGGTGGACGTGGGTGACGATCACCCCCGCGACGTCGCGCGGGGTTGTCCCGGCTGCCGCCAGCCCGGCGGCGAGGGCCCGCCTGCCGTCCGCGGAGTCCCAGCCGGGATCGACGATCACCGCGCCCGCGTCGGGAGTGAACACGTAGCACAGCGTGTAGCGCAGCGGGCTGAACGGGATGGGGACCGGCACCGACCACAGGCCCGGCCGGACCTGCTCGACGGGCGGCAGCACCCGGCCGCGCCAGGCTTCCCGCTGCGCGGTGCCGGTGACCTGGATGCGCGCGGTCACGTCACGGCCGGTCATCCGCGGTCCGCCGCGGGGACGGTGACCGCCCGCATCAGGAAGTCGACGAGCCTCCCGGCCTGGGCGCGGGGAGTGCGGGCCAGCCCCGCGCGGCGTTCGGCCGGGATGCTGATCGCGTGCATCATGGCCCCGCCCACCAGCGTGTCCAGCAGCAGCGTGACCGACGTGCCAGGGGCCAGCTCGCCGCGGCCGATGCCGCGGCGGACGATGGCCCGGGCAGCCAGGGTCTGGTCCCGCCGCATCGCGGCGTAGTGCTCGGCCACGCCCGGGATCGCGGCCGCCTCCAGGCCCAGCCGCAGGGCCGCACGGCCGGTGTCGCCGGCGTAGACGTCGAGGACCTGCGTGGCCAGCTCGACCAGGTCCCCGTGCAGGGTGCCGGTGTCCACATCGGCCACCCGGGCCAGCCGCCAGGTCACCGCGTGGGCCAGCAGGGCTTCCTTCGTGCTCCACCTCAGGTAGAGGGAGGCCTTCCCGACGCCGGCCCGGCGGGCGACCGCCTCCATCGCGAACCCCGCCCAGCCGTCGTCCGCGAACAGGTCGAGCGCAGCCTGGGCGATGCGGCGGTCCACCCCGGGATCGCGGGGCCTGCCGGGCGCCATGTGCGTGGAGCTCACCGCGCCCCCTCACTCACCCTGATCCCGGACGGCTGAATTGCTGAACGGTCTGCGCTCAGGATACAGTGCGAGAAGGTGAACGTATTCCGTTCAGTTATTGCCGGACTGTGCGACCTGACCATGGGCGGGGCCTCGTGAGCCAGCCACGCGGGCCCGGGGACCTCGATCCGCGTACCCCCGTGCTCGCCGGGGCCGGGCAGGTGTCGGAACGACTCGGCCAGCCCGGCTATCAGCGGCGCTCGCCGGTGGACCTGGCCGCCGAGGCGGCCCGGGCCGCGCTGGCCGATACGGGGGCTGACCCCGCCGCGGTGGCGGCGGCCATCGACACCATCGCCGGGGTGCGGCAGTTCGAGAACTCCATGCCGGGCGCGCGCGCCCCGCTCGGCCGCTCGGATAACTACCCCCGCTCGGTGGCCGGGCGGCTCGGCGCCGACCCGGCCCGGGCCGTGCTCGAGGTGAGCGGCGGCCAGGCGCCCCAGCACCTGGTCAACGAGTTCGCGGCCGTGATCGCGGCCGGCGGCAGCGAGGTGGTGCTGCTGGTCGGCTCCGAGGCCATCTCCACGGCCAGGCATTTCGCGCGGGCTGACGACCGCCCTGACTTCACCGAGCACGCCGGCGGCAGCCTGGAAGACCGCGGGTACGGGCTGGCCGGCATGGTGTCCAGGCACCAGGCCGCGCACGGGCTGACCGACGCGCCGAGCCAGTACGCGCTGGTCGAGAACGCCCGGCGGGCCCGGCTCAGGCAGAGCCGTGCCGAGTACGCCGCGTCGATGGGCGCGCTGTTTGCCCCCTTTACCCGGGTCGCGGCCGGCCATCCGCACGCCGCCGCGCCGGTCGAGCGCAGCGCCAGTGAGCTCGTCACGCCCACGGCGGCCAACCGCCTCATCGCCGAGCCGTACACCCGTTACCTGGTGGCGCGCGAAAAGGTCAACCAGGGCGCCGCGGTGCTGCTCATGTCGGCCGCGGCGGCCCGGCGCCTCGGCGTGCCCGCCGGACGCCAGGTCTTCCTGCACGGGCACGCCGACCTGCGGGAACGGGATCTGCTGGACAGGGCGGACCTGTCCGCCAGCCCCGCCGCCGTCCTGGCCGCGCGGCAGGCGCTGGAGATGGCGGGCACCGGCGCCGCCGAACTGGCCACCATCGACCTGTACAGCTGCTTCCCCGCTCCCGTGTTCAACATCTGTGACGGGCTGGCCCTCGCGCCCGACGACCCGCGCGGGCTCACCCTCACCGGCGGCCTGCCGTTCTTCGGCGGCCCCGGGAACAACTACTCCATGCACGCCATCGCCGAGACCGTGCAGCAGGCCCGCCGCTCGCCCGGCACCTACGGCTTCGTCGGTGCGAACGGCGGCGTGCTCAGCAAATACTCGGCGGGCGTGTACTGCACCACCCCGGCCGCCTGGACACCGGGCCGCAGCGCCGGGCTGCAGGCCGAGATCGACAGCTGGCCGGGGCCCGCGGAAGCACGGCAGGCTGACGGGTGGGCGACCATCGAGACCTACACCGTGAAGCACGGCCGGGACGGTACCCGGTCCGGAATCGTCATCGGCCGGCTCGACGCGGACGGGCGCCGCTTCGTGGCCTGCGGCGACGATCACGACCCCGCCCTGGCCGACCTGCTCAGCTCGGCGGAACAGCCTGTCGGCGAGCGGGTGCACGTGCGGTCTTGCGGTCCCGGCAACCGGGTCACCCGCTGGGGATGAGCCGGAGCTCCCGCCCGGGCTGATCCAGGCCGTCCCGCCGTGGTTGGCTGGAACCGGGGCGGGCATGGTGATCCCGCGGCCGCCCGCGCCTGTCGAGATCCCGGGTCACCAGGAGCCTGTCATGACCGTGGACCGGATGCTGCCCAGCCCTGAGGCTGCTGACCTGCTGGACCGGACCCGGCAGCTGGCCGACCGGGAGCTCGCGCCCCGCGTCGCGGAGGCGGAGGCCAGCGAGACGTTCCCCGCGGAGGTCTTCAAGATCCTCGGCGCGGCGGGGCTGCTGGGCCTGCCCTATCCGGAGCCGCTGGGCGGCGGCGGGCAGCCATACGAGGTGTACCTGCAGGTCCTGGAGGAGCTGGCGATGCGGTGGGCCGCGGTCGCGGTCACGGTCAGCGTGCACGGCCTGTCGTGTTTCCCGCTGGCCACCTTCGGCACCGCCCAGCAGCAGGAGCAATGGCTGCCCGGTCTGCTGGGCGGGGGGATGCTCGGGGCCTACAGCCTGTCCGAGGCGCAGGCGGGATCGGACGCCGGCGCGCTGGCCTGCCAGGCGGTGCGGGACGCCGGCGGCTACGTGATCACCGGCAGCAAAGCCTGGATCACCGGCGGCGGCAACGCCGACTCGTACACGCTGTTCGCCCGCACGGCTCCCGGCAGCCAGGGGGTGTCCTGCTTCCTGGTGCCGGCCGGCGTGGCCGGCCTGTCGTTCGGCGCGCCGGAGCGCAAGATGGGGCTGCGGGCGGTGCCGACGACCAGCGCTCATTACTCCGGCGTGCGGCTGCCCGCGGACCGGCTGATCGGGGCCGAGGGGCAGGGGCTGCGGATCGCGTTCAGCGCACTGGATTCCGGGCGGCTGGGCATCGCGGCCGTGGCCACGGGGCTGGCCCAGGCCGCGCTGGACTACGCCGCCGGCTACGCGAAGCAGCGGCGGACGTTCGGCCAGCGGATCATCGACCACGAGGGGCTGGCCTTCCTCCTCGCGGACATGGCTGCCGCGGTCGGCGCGGCCCGGGCGACCTACCTGGACGCGGCGCGGCGCCGGGATGCCGGCCGCCCGTACAGCCAGCAGGCCAGCGTGGCCAAGCTGGTCGCGACCGACGCCGCGATGAAGGTGACCACGGACGCCGTCCAGGTCCTCGGCGGCAACGGCTACAGCCAGGAGTTCCCGGTGGAGCGGTACCTGCGCGAAGCCAAGATCATGCAGATCTTCGAGGGCACGAACCAGATCCAGCGCCTGGTCATCAGCCGCCATCTGGCCCGGTGAGTTCAGCCATCCTCTGACCGGCGGAACCGGCCAGCAGCGGGGCGCAGATGTCGAACTGCAGCCACAGCAGGGCCCGCCAGGGCTGGTAGCCATAGCCCAGGGTGACCTTGGTGATTCGCCCCCACAACCGCTCCGACCAGCGTGGACGCGGGCGGGCGCGGACGAGTTGGTCATCGCGTTGTGCCATCAAGGTCCGACGGGCCCGGCGGTCGTCGCCGCGCGCCCGGTATCCGGCGGCCAGCTGCTGATACGGCTGCGCCGCATAGCCGGGGGTACCGTGCCGCAGCAGCCCCGGCCAGTCCTGGGCAGACTCCGTGTCGGGCACTCCTACATAGGTCAGCCCGTCAACCGCGAGCAGCTGGCAAGAATCGGCCTTAGGCTCCGGCCGCTTCGGAGCGAACACGAACTTCCCACCCACCCGCGCATCTGTCAGGTTGACTGCCGCACTCTCACCTCCGCCAGTGGCGGTGAACTCACCGCCGAGATACATGCCCTGGTTGACCTGCAGGCTGTAGGCGTTCAGGGCCGGGCCGGAGTCATTGAGCAGCCCCGCCCCGCTGCAGTCGAGGTGGCCGCCAATGTGGGCGCCGACCAGGTAGACCGTGCCATGGCCTGTGCTGCCGGCGGCGGTAAACCCGTAGCGGAGAAACACTGACTGGTCGACTTGCAGGCGGTCGGCGTACAGCGCGGGGCCGGAGTCGTTGCGCAGCTGTGCCCCATCACATTCGAGGCTGCCGCCGATGTGGGCGCCGGACAGGCGGACTGCGCCGAAGTTGCCGCCTCCGGTAGCGGTGAACCCGCCGCGCATAAGCACATCCTGATCGACTTGCAAGCTGTCCGCGTGTAGGGCGGGGCCGGAGTCGTTGCGCAGGCTGGCCCCGTCACACGTGAAGTGGCCGCCGATGTGGGCGCCGCGCAGGTTGACCGTGCCCTCGACGCGAAACGGGTGCTCGTGTTCAGGGACTCCTTGCTTGCGGCAGAACATATCCTCACCCACGGTTAGTCGCGAGGCGACGAATGCCCGACCGCCGGGGTTGCTGAGCTTGGCACCATCGAAGTAGAGGCGCCCGCCAATCCGCGCTCCCGAGAGCCGGATCTCGCCTTGTGCGGTGAAACCGTTGCGGCAATACATGGCGCCGTCGACCCTCAGCCCATCGGAGAGCAACGCGAATCCGCTGGGGTTGTTAAGAGCCGCGCCCTCCAAGCTGAGGAGTCGACCGATGTGGCCGCCGAGCACAACCCCGCCATCTGCGGTGAGGCAGTCGCAGTGCATGTCCTGGCCAACCTGCAGGCCATCGGCGAGAAGAGCCGGACCGGATTCGTTGCGCAGGGCTGCCCCAGTGCAGGTGAGATTGCCACCGATGTGAGCGCCGGACAGGAGGAGCGCGCCGGATTCGCCGCTGCCGGTGGCGGCAAATCCGTCACGGAGAATCAGGTCCCGACCCACTCGGAGGCCGCTGGCGAGCAGAGCGGGGCCGGAGTCGTTGCGCAGCTGCAGGGCACCAGACCATGACATCGGTGCCCACGAGCACGCAATGTCTCCTCTAACTAAGGCCACTCACCGAGCCCACGAACGGTGTTCCCGCAGCACGAACTGCATTATGCCCTCCTCATGCGATTGGGCACCTGCCAGCCCCCGCCCCACTGTGCAGGGCCGCCGCGCTCAGGCGTCCCAGTCGGCCAGCACGGCCTTGGTGTCGCCGCCGGGCACCGGGGGAGCCGACGGCGTGGCCGGCGGGGTCCGGGAGAACCGCGGGGCCGGCGCGGCCTGCGGCATCCCGCCCAGCGTGATCACCGTTTCCCGCGCCGTGAGGTGCGGGGCGAGGGCCGCCTCGCCGAACGACAGCACGGGCGTGACGCACGCGTCGGTGCCCGCGAAGATCTCCGCCCACTCGTCGCGGGTCCGGCTGACGATTACCTCGGTGAAACGGGCCCGCAGCCGGGGCCAGCCGGAACGGTCCATCTGCCCGGGCAGATCTTCCCCGGCGATCCCCAGCCCGTCCAGGAACTGCGCGTAGAACCGGGGCTCCAGCGCGCCCACCGCGATCCAGCGCCCGTCGGCGCAGGTATAGGTGTCGTAGAACGGGGCGCCGCCGTCCAGCAGGTTGGCCGCGCGGTCGTCAGTCCAGCCGCCTGTGCCGCGGAACGCCCAGACCATCTGGGCCAGCACGCTGGTCCCGTCCACCATGGCGGTGTCCACCACCTGCCCGGCGCCGGAACGCTGCTTCTCCCACAGCGCGGCCAGCACCCCGGCGACCAGGAACATGGACCCGCCGCCGAAGTCACCGATCAGGTTGAGCGGTACCGCGGGCCGGTCACCGGCCCCGATCGCGTGCAGCACGCCGGTCAGTGCGATGTAGTTGATGTCGTGGCCGGCCTGCGTGGCCATTGGCCCGTCCTGCCCCCACCCGGTCATCCGGCCGTAGACCAGCGCGGGGTTCACCGCGTGGCATTCCCGCGGGCCCACGCCCAGCCGCTCCGCCACCCCGGGCCGGTACCCCTCCAGGAGCACGTCGGCCTTGGCCACGAGGCGCAGCACCAGGTCCCGGCCGGCGCCGGTCTTCAGGTCGGCGGCCGCGGACCTGCGGCTGCGCAGCATGTAGTCGGTCTGGCCGAAGGCCGGGTCGAACGCGCCGGCCGGCCGCTCCACCCGGACCACGTCGGCGCCCAGATCGCCGAGGATCATCGCCGCGTGCGGCACCGGGCCGATCCCCGCGAGTTCGACCACCCGCAGGCCGGTGAGCGGACCAGGCATGCTCAGCCCCTTTCAGCCAGGCTCGTGCGCCACCCTGGCAGTATGCCCTTCCGGCCCGCCGCGGCGTGTTCCTACAGGGCGCCCTGGGCCGGGGTCCCTGCCGGGTGCGGCTGCAGGATCTGGACGTCCAGCCCGCCCTCCAAGCGCCCGCTCAGCGCCTGGTTGAGCTCGGCGAGCGCGGCCCCGCGGGAGTGCTCGGCGAGTGCGTTCGCGCTGGCCCATTTCTCGACCATGACCAGGCGGTCATCCGCTTCGTGCAGGGCGTAGAGCAGGCAGCCGTCATCGTGGGCGTGCACGTCGGCGATGACCTTCTCCATGGCCGCGATGACCTCGGCGCGGTGCTCCGGCAGGGGGCGGATGGTGGCAACGACGACAACAGCGGTCATGACGGGAGATCCTTTCCTGGGTGGGTATCCGGCCGCGTCGCGGCTGGGGCTTTACCGAGCGGCCGCCAGGCCACGACGGGCAGCAGCGGGCTGAGCAGCTTTTCCGTCAGCGCGCCGCGATAGACCCCCGCACCGTAGGCCGCCTCGTCGGCCAGGTAGGCGAGCGAGAACGACGCCGCGGACAGCGGGGGCCGGATCCGCCGCCACTCCGCGAGGGGTGGCCCGGCCAGCAGCGACGCCACCGCGAGCCGGCGGCCCAGCCGGGTCCGGGGGGTCCGGCCACCGGGCCGGGCCAGGGCAGCCACCGCGACCGGCAGCCCGTACTGGATCGTCCAGCGGCCCGCGCCGAGCCATGTCTGCAGCACCGAGTCGGCCATCGGGCGGAGCACGCCCCGGGGCGGAACGTCCCAGCCGTGCAGCAGCCGGATCAGCTGGCCGGTGCCGGCCCCGTAGGCGGCGAGTGCGGCCACCGGCCGGCGGGCCAGCAGGGCGGCGACGGCCACGGCGGGCCAGGCTTGCAGGATCAGCGGCGGCACCTGCCCCGGGTGCCGGCGGGCAAGCGGTGCCGCCGAGCATCCATAACGGAATTTTCGTCTCAGCAGCCGGGTCCAGGTTCCCGGTTCCCCGTGGCTGACCGACGCGGCGGGGTCGTAGCGCACCCGCCAGCCGGCTTCCGCCAGGCGCCAGACGAGGTCCACATCCTCGCCGTAGCGCAGGCCCGCGTCGAAAGGGCCGGAGCCGGGGGGAATACCATCCGCGGGATCAGCATCCGTCCGCGGAGCAGCACCCGGGAGACTGGCGCCGGGCGCGGCGGCGGCCAGCGCGGACCGGCGGACCAGCAGGGCCGCGGTCGGCACGTACGACAGCCGGGTCAGCGGCAGCACCCGGCCCTCCCGCGGGCCCATGTCGAGCGGTGCGCGGGCCGCCAGGTAGCGGCCGGCCGAGCCGGGCCCGGTGATGGGCCGGACCCTCGGGGCCACGGCCGCGACCAGCGGGTCCGCGAAATGGGCGGCCAGCGAGGTGATCCACTCCGGCCCGGCCTCGCAGTCGCTGTCCACGAACGCCACCAGCTGGGTCGACACCCGGGCCAGCCCGTCGTTGCGGGCCGGGCCGGGGCCGCCGGGGCGGGGCCGGCGGATCAGGGCCGCGCCGTGCCTGCGGCACAGGGCCGCGATCTCGCCGGCCTCGCGTGACCCGTCGTCCACCACGACCACCGGGTAGCTCCGGCCCAGGGCGGCCAGGCAGCGGTCCAGGTAGCCGGCCCGGTCGCGGGCCGGGATCACCACGGTCACGTCGGGGAGTACTGACCCGGGGGGTCGTCCCCCCGGGCCGGCGGGCGGGCGGGGGTGAGCCATTCCCGTGTCGGTGAGCCGCCGGGCCAGCTTGCCCGCGGCGGCGGAGCACACCGGCCCGCGGCGCAGCTCGGCCAGGGCGCGCTGGCCGGCCGGGTTGAGCCGGAGCAGCCGCGGCGGCGACCCGCCGAACAGCACGTCCTCCCCGACGAACTGCGTCTGCGGGTCGAACACGATGCTGAAACCGGCCGGCAGCTGCGCCGGTCCCCGGCCCGGGCCGGGCCCGGGACGGATCATGGGCCGGGTCACGGTGCCAACTCCACGGTCACGGTGCCAGCTCCACGGTCACGGTGCCAGCCACAAGGTCACGGTGCCAGCCACAAGGTCACAGTGCCAGCCACAAGGTCACAGGGCCAGGCCCCCGTCCACCGGGACCACCGCGCCGGTCATCCCGCTGCTGCCGTCACCGGCCAGCCAGGCCAGCGCCGCGGCCACCTCCCGCGGGGCCAGCAGCCGCTCCAGGGGCTGCTGCATGGCGAACGCCCCGGGGCCGGGCAGCCCGTACAGCCGGGCACTCTCCTCGAGGATCGGCGTGTCCGTGGACCCCGGGCTGACCGCGTTCGCGGTCACGCCGGTGCCGCGCAGCTCGGTGGCCAGCGCGCGGATCAGCCCGGCCACGCCGGCCTTGGCTGCGCAGTAGGCCGCCAGCATGGGCAGCCCCCGGGTCGCGGCGGCCGACGCCACAGCCAGGAACCGGCCGTGCCGCGGCTCGGGCCGGCGCAGCAGGGCCGGGATGGCCGCGCGGGCCAGGACCAGCACCCCGCCGAGGTCGGTGCTCAGGACGGCCTCCTCCTGCCCGGCGGGCATCTCCCACAGCGGCACGCCGCCCGCGATCACGCCGGCCACGGCCAGCGCAGCGTCCAGGCCGCCCCACCGGCGCTCGGCCTCGGCCACGGCGGCGGCCATGGCCTCGTGGTCGCGGGTGTCGGCGGTGAGGCCGTGCACCTCACCCGGGCCGTCGCCGGCCTGGGCCACCACGGCGTCCAGCTCGGCGCGGGTGCCCAGCCGGTAGGGAAGGGCCGGGTCGTCGGCGCAGCAGTCGACGGCCAGCACGGACCAGCCCCCGGCCGCCAGGGCCCGCACGGTGGCGGCACCGATGCCGCGGGCCGCCCCGGTGACCAGCGCGACCCGGCTGGTGTCTGTGGCCGGCCTGGTCACGGTGAGTCCACCCCGCGGTCCTGCGCCCGGCTGGCGCCGGGCCCGGTCCGCCCGCCCGCCGGATACCACGCCGCGACGGCGGCGGCCAGGTCCGCGGTCAGCTGGTCGAGCAGCCGCGCCCCCTCCGCCGCCGAGGCCCCGGCCGGGTCGCCCAGTACCCCGTTGGGGCTGACTTCCCGGATCCCGCCGGCCCGTATCGCCGGCATCAGCCGGGACAGCGGGGCCGTGTTCCCGGCTTCGGCCAGCTCAGCACGGACCCGGCCCGGCGCGAGGGCCAGCTGCAGCGCGGTCTCGGTCCGCCCGGCATGCGCGTCCGGCAGGGGCAGGTCGGGGTCGGGTTTCGGAGCGGGCATCCAGAGCAGCACGTCGCGCGACTCGGCGCGGAGCCGGGCGACGGCCTGCCTCGCCGGGACGGCGTTGCCGCCGTGCGCGCACACGAACAGCAGGTGACCGAAGGTCTCGGCGGCCGAGCGGCCCAGCTCGGTCAGCACGAGCTCCAGCGCATCCTGGCCGATCGACAGCGTCCCCGCGAACCCGGCATGCTCCCCGCTGGAGCCGTAGCAGACCGGCGGGGCGACCACCACGCCGGGCCGCCGGGCGGCGAGCCGCCGGGCCAGCGCGGCCGCGATGTCGGTGTCAGTGGACAGGGGCAGGTGCGGCCCGTGCTGCTCGGTGGAGCCGACGGGCACGGCCAGCAGCGCTCCGGAGGCGGCCAGGCGGGCCGCCTCGGGCCAGGTGAGATCGGCGAGCAGAGTCATCAGCGCATCACCCTAGCGCCGCCCGTGCCCGGTGTGCTGGCTGGCTCTCATAGGGCGGCTCCCACCCGCTCACCTTCGATCACCGCGGCGTGGGCCCGGCGGGGCGCCAGGCAGTCACCCACCCGGTGTACCTCGAACGGCGCGCCGCCCAGTGCATGCCACAGCTCGTCGGCGGGCCGGGGCGCGACCGCGCAGGCCACCCAGTCACAGGCCAGCCGCTGGCCGGCCCCGGTCGGGTGGTGCAGCAGCGCCAGCTCCAGGCCCCCCGCCCCGTCCCCGGCCGCCCCCAGCGCCACCGCGTCCAGCACCACCACGTCCGTGCGCTGCCGGATGCCCAGGGCGTGCGCCTTCCTGGTCCACAGCTCCAGGTCCAGGGTGAGGCCGAGGTCCTGGCCCACCACCAGCGCGCTGGTGATCACCTCGACCGTGCAGCCGCGTTCCGCGAGCAGTTCCGCGACCGACGTGGCCGGATGGAAGCCGAGTTCGTCCACGACGACCACGCTGCCCTGCGGCCGGGCCGAGCCGTCGGCCACCTGGCGCACATCCACCACCCGGGGGTGCCCGTGCGCCCACGCCGGGATGACCGGGACGGCGCCGGTGGCCAGCACGACCGCGTCGGGCTGTTCCGCCCGCAGGAACGCCGCGTCCACACGGTGGCTGGTCTCGACGCGCACACCGAGCCGCCGGGCCTGGGCCGCCAGGGCGCGGGGGAGCTCCCCGAACTGGCCCCGGCCCGGAACCCGGGCCGCGATCCGGGCCTGGCCGCCGGTGCGCGTGGCCCGCTCGAACAGGGTGACCCGGTGCCCGCGCCCGGCGGCGGTGACCGCCGCCTGCAGGCCTCCCGGGCCGCCGCCGACCACGTACACGCGGCGTCCGGCGGCCCGGCCGTTCTGCCCGGCCCGGCTGTTCTGCCCGGTGGCGGCGGGCGCCGGCAGCGGAACCGATTCCCGTCCCGCCCGCGGGTTAGCGGTGCAGCCGAGCCAGCGGTTGCGGCCCACCCGCCCCGCGCATTCCTGGTTGCAGGACAGGCAGGTGCGGATCGCGGCCGTATTGCCGTCCCGGGCCTTGGCCGCGAACTGCGGGTCGGCGATCTGCCCGCGGACCACCCCCACCAGGTCACAGTGCCCATCGGCCAGCACCTGCTCGGCCTCCTGCGGGCTGGTGATCCGGCCGGCCCCGATCACCGGGATGCCCACCGCGGCCCGGATCGCCGCCGGGACATGCATGGCGTAGCCGGGGTCCATCCGCATGCCCGCCACGACCATGTGCAAGGTGGCCGTGGCCACCCCCACCGTCGTGTTGATGTAGTCCACCGCGCCGGTGGCCTCGGCGAGCCGCGCCACGGCGACCGCCTCACCGAGGGTGGTGCCGCCCTCGACCATCTCGTCGCCGCAGATCCGCACGCCGAGCGCGAGCCCGGGGCCGATCGCCGCGCGGACCGCGGCCACGGCCTCGAGCAGCAAGCGGGCCCGGTTGGGCAGTGACCCGCCGTATCCGTCGGTGCGCCGGTTCGTGGCCGGGGACAGGAAGCCCCGGATGATGGAGGACTGTGAGCACTGCAGCTCGACCCCGTCGAAGCCTCCCTCCGCGCAGTGCCGGGCGACGCGGGCGTAGCCGGCCACGATCTCTGCGATCTCATGCAGCTCAGCGGGCTTGGGCACCTCGCGGAACATCGGGTCGGGAACCGGGCTCGGGGCCAGCACCGGGAGCCGCGAGTACATCCCGGACGACTGGCCGCCGTTGTGGTTCAGCTGGGCCAGGACCGGGACCCCGTGGGCGTGCACCGCGCTGGTGATCCGCCGGTAGCCGGGGATGACGCCGGGCCGCCAGCCCTGGATCAGCTTCTCGTAGGGCTGGTCCGCGGGGTGGGTGGAATGCTCCTCGGTGATGATCAGCCCAGCACCGCCGGCCGCGCGCTGCGCGTAGTACGCGGCATGCTGCTGCGTGGGCCGCCCGTCGCACGCGTAGTTGGTCAGGTGCGCGGCGAACACCAGGCGGTTGGCGACCGTCAGCGGGCCGACCCGCAGTGGCGAGAACAGGCGCCGGTATGCGCCCGCCGTGCTGCTGGCTCTGGCCCTGTGCTGGCCGGTCCGGTGGTCACCGGCTCAGCCCCCGAACACGGCGCTCAGCGCGGGGGCCACGTCGGTGTAGGCCCGGATCAGCTGCAGCCGTCCGCGGCCCAGCCGGGCCAGCTCGCGGGCCAGTTCCTCGTCCTGCTCGCCCGACGTGTCCAGGAGCACGTCCAGCCGGGCCAGGCGCGCGGCCAGCGGCCGCGGGTCCGGGCCGGCGTTGTGCACGCAGTCGGACAGCAGCACCACGCGGGCGTCCCGGGCCGGCACCCGGGCCAGCTCGGCCGCGGCCACCTGGAGCGGGAACGCGATGTTGGTCAGGCCCTTGGCGGGGATGCGGAGCATCTCCTCCAGCAGCTGCTGGGCGGGCACGTGCTGGCCGAGGTGGCTGAGCACCGCCGCGTCGGACCAGAACGCCACGACCGACAGGTCGTCACGGTCCAGCTCCGCCGCGAGCGCGCCGACCGTGGCGGCCGCGGTCCGGATCCGCTCGCCGCGCATCGACCCGGACACGTCCACCAGCAGCACCACGCTGCGCCGGGTCCGGACCCGCTCGCGGACGATGATGTCGTCTTCTTCCGGCACCGGATGCTCGACCAGCTGCTCGACGGTCCGGTCCAGGTCGATGTCGTCTGACCCGCCTTTGTAGCGCACGCTGGCCAGCTCACCCACGCCGCGCCGCGCCGACGTGTCACGACGCGGCCGGGGCACCGCCAGGCGGGCCGCGATCTGCCGGGCGCGGCGCAGCGTCTCCGGATCGGCCTGGACCTCACCGTCCGCGGCCGCGTCTCCCGCGCCGACCAGCGAGCCCTGTTCCCCGGTGACCGCGGGGCCCCCGCTGCCGGGCCGCGGCGGGCGCGGGCCGCCACGGCCGCCGCCGGACAGCACCAGGCCGCCTGTCCCGCCGCGGGCCGGCTCCATCAGCACCGGCGGCTCATCGAGCACCTTGGGACGCCGGCGCAGCGGGCGCAGCCGCGGCGCCGGGCGCCCGGTGCGCCTCTGGACGGGAGAGCCGGCCTCGACGGCTCTTCAACCAGGCGCCGCCGCGGCCGGGTTCAGGATGAAGTGGTCCTCCCAGATCTGCCGCAGCACGGCCTCCGGGGTGAGCTCCACGGTCTCGTCGAGGAAGATACGGCCGGACAGCGCGACCACCATCGCGTCGAACACGACCTCCGGGTAGCTCTCGTCGCCGGACACGATGATCCCGCGCAGCTCCAGCAGCTGCCCCGCGATCAGGGTCAGGTCGATGGCGCCGCGCACGCTGCTGCCCTGCCGGACGTCCGGGTGCTCGCGGGTCGCCCGGGTGACCGCGACCCCGTCGGCCACCAGCCGGCGGTAAAGCTCGGGGTCCATGTCCGGCAGCGGGGCCCGGAGCGCGACGATGCCCCGCTCCGCCTCGGCGTCCTGGTAGCTGATGGCCAGCCGGCACAGCCGGTCGTGCACCGAGGTGGACAGCCGGGTGGTGCCCACGTTGTCGTACGGGTTCATCGACGCGATGACCCGGAACGTGGGCTTGGCCGTGACCGTGCCGGCCCGTGGCACCGCCACCTGCCGCTCCGCCATGGCGGTGAGCAGGGTGTTCAGGGTGTCCTCGGGAGCCCGGTTGAACTCCTCGATGTACAGGAACCCGCCTTCCCGCATGGCCTCCAGCAGCGGGCCGTCCACGAAGTTGTCCTCGCTGTAGTCCTCGCGCAGCACCCGGGCCGGGTTGTGGTGCCCGATCAGCTTGGCCGGGGTCAGGTCCGCGTTGCCCTCGACGAACACGAACGGGATGCCCCACTCGGCGGTGATCGCCCGCAGCAGCGTGCTCTTGCTGGTGCCGGGCGGTCCCTCCAGGATGATGTCCCGCCCGGCGGCGACCGCCGCGAGCGTGAGGGTCAGCTCACGCTCGCGGCCCACCAGGCGCGCCGCCACCCGCTGGTAGGTGCGCGCGAGGTCCGCGACGTTGGACTCCTGCGTCACTTGGTGAGCGACCCTGCGTCGATGGGCAGCGTCACCCCGGTGACGTACCGGGCCTCGTCCGAGGCCAGCCACAGGACGGCGTTGGAGATGTCGACCGGCTCGACCCACGGGATCGGCAGCGCGTTGAGCTCCTGGAACCGGCTGCCCAGGACCTCCTTGGTCCGCTGCTCCACCGGCAGGTCCGCAGCGAACAGCTCATAGGTGGCCGAGTTCTGGATCATGTCGGTGTTGACGCTGGTCGGGTGCACGCTGTTGACCCGGATCATGTCCGGCGCCAGCTCCAGCGCCAGCGTCCGCATCAGCCCCACCACGCCGTGCTTGGCCGCCGTGTAGTGCCCGACGTTCGGGATCGCCTTGAGCCCCGCGGTCGAGCTGGTCAGGATGATCGACCCGCCGCCGGCCGCGCGCAGGTGCGGGATCGCGGCCTTCGCCGCGTGCCACACGCCGGTGAGGTTGACGTCGATCATGTCCTGCCAGTGCGTCTCGTCGAGCTCCTCCAGGCTCCCGAAGCTGAAGATGCCCGCGTTGGCGGACACGATGTCGAGCCTGCCGAGCTGGGCAACGCCGTCGTCCAGGGCCGCCTTGACCGCGCCGTAGTCCCGGACGTCGGCCTGGGTGGCGACGATCCGCCGGTCCAGCGCCTCGACGTCCTTGACCGTCTCGGCCAGGTCCCCCGGGTTGGACATGGGGTAGGGCACGCTGCCGATCTGGCCGGCCAGGTCAACCGCGATGATGTCCGCGCCCTCTTCCGCGAGCCGGATCGCGTGGCTGCGCCCCTGGCCGCGCGCCGCGCCGGTGATGAAGGCGACCTTGCCTGCTACTCGTCCTGCCATGATGGGATCTGCTCCTATCGGATCGTGTTGCCTGCGTCCACGGTGAACTCCAGTCCGGTGACGTACTGGGCCTCGTCCGAGGCCAGGAACAGCACCGCGTTGCTGATGTCGCGCGCCTCCACGGCCTCGACCGGGAGGGTGTTCACGAAGATGGGGCCCAGGTTCGGGTCCCGCTCGATCAGCGGGTCCAGCCCGCCGAGGCCTTCCACCATCGGGGTGTTGACCCCGGTCGGGTGCACGGTGTTGACCCGGATCTTGTGCTGGGCCAGCTCGTTGGCCATGGTCCGGGCGATGCCCACCACGCCGTGCTTGGCCGCGACGTACGGGGCGAGGAACGGCAGCCCCTTGATGCCCGCGGTGGAGCTGGTGCAGATGATGGACCCGCCGCCGGCGGCGATCAGGTGCGGTGCGCAGGCCACCATCGTGTTCCACACGCCGGTCAGGTTGGTGTCCAGGGTGTCCTGCCACACCGCGGGGGTCACCTCGTCCCAGGCCTGCACGGTGCAGATGCCCGCGTTCGCGCAGACGATGTCGAGGTGCCCGAGCTGCGCGACCCCGTCGTCCACGGCGGCCTTCAGCGCGGCGGCGTCCCGGACGTCGGCCCGGGTGGCGACGATCCGGCGGTCCAGCGCCTCGACCTGCTTGACCGTGTCGGCCAGGTCAGCCTCGGTGGACATGCTGTAGCCCACCGTGTCGTAGTTGTGGCCGATGTCCACCGCGATGATGTCCGCGCCTTCTTCCGCCAGCCGGACCGCGTGGCTGCGGCCCTGGCCGCGTCCCGCGCCGGTGATGAACGCAACTTTGCCTGCTACTCGTCCAGCCATGCGTGAGCTCCCTTGCTCGTTGCCGTGATGCTCGTTACTTGATGACGGCCCCCGCGTTGACGGGCAGCGCGACCCCGGTGATGTAGCGGGCCTCGTCGGAGGCCAGGAACAGCACCGCGTTGCTGATGTCCGCCGGCTCGACCCAGGGGATCGGCAGCGCGTTCATGGCCTGCGACGCGGGCTCGAAGTCGGCCCGGGCCGGGTGCTCCAGGTCGGGCCGGAACAGCCGGTAGGTCGCCTCGTTCTGGATCATCGGCGTGTCAACCTGGGTCGGGTGGATGCTGTTGACCCGGATCGCGTGCGGTGCCAGCTCCAGGGCCAGCGTCCGCATCAGCCCCACCACCCCGTGCTTGGCCGACACGTAGTGCGCGATGTTGGCGTACGCCTGCAGGCCCGCGGCCGAGCTGGTCAGCACGATCGCGCCGCCGCGGCCGCCCTCGATCAGGTGCGGCACGGCTGCCTTGGCCGTGTGCCAGACCCCGGTCAGGTTGACGTCGATCATGTCCTGCCAGGTCTGCTCGGCGAGGTCCTGGGCCGCGTACGGCGACGAGCCGATCCCGGCGTTGGCGCTGACGATGTCCAGCCGCCCCAGCTGGGCCACGCCATCGTCCAGCGCCTGCCGCAGCGCGCCGTAGTCCCGGACGTCGGCCTTCGCGGCCACGATCCGGCGGTCCAGCGCCTCCACCTCCTTGACCGTCTCGGCCAGGTCCTGCTCGGTGGCGCCGGCGTACGGCATTCCCGGCATGTCGGCGCAGACATCGACGGCGATGATGTCCGCGCCCTCCTGGGCCAGCCGGACCGCGTGGCTGCGGCCCTGGCCCCGGGCCGCGCCGGTGATGAAGGCGACCTTGCCCGCTACCCGTCCCGTCATGCCAGGCGCCTCACTTCTTGTTCGTGAAGCCGGCGTCCACCGGCACCGTGATGCCGGTGACGTAGCGGCCGTCGTCGGAGACCAGCCACAGGATGGCGTTGGAGATGTCCGCCGGCTCGACCATGTCGACCGGCAGCGCGTTGGCCATCGCCTGCCCCATGGCCGGGTCGGACTCGAGGAACTGCTGCATCACCTCGTTGACCACCATGGGCGTGCGGACGCCGGTCGGGTGCACCGAGTTCACCCGGATGCTGTGCGGGGCCAGGGTGTTGGCGTAGGAGCGCATGAGGCCGACGACGCCGTGCTTGGAGGCGGTGTAACCCAGGCCGCCCCGCGACGCCCCCCCGATTCCGTTGATCCCGGCGGTCGAGCTGGTCAGCACGATCGCGCCGCCCTGGCCGCGCTCGATCATGGACGGGATGGCCGTCTCCACCGTGTTGAACACGCCGGTCAGGTTGACGTCGATGACGTCCTGCCATGCCTCGTGCGGCTCCTCGCCCAGCGCCATGGGCGCGATCCCCGCGTTGGCCAGCACGATGTCCACCGGGCCGAGCTCGGCCACGCCGGCGTCGAACGCCGCCTTCAGCCCGGCCTCGTCCCGCACGTCGGCCTCGCGGGCCACGATCCGCCGGTCCAGCGCCTCGACCTCCTTGACCGTCTCGGCCAGGTCGTCGGGGGTGGCCATGGGGTAGGCGACCGAGCCGATCTGCCGGCACAGGTCCACCGCGATGATGCTGGCGCCCTCCTGGGCGAGCCGGATCGCGTGGCTGCGGCCCTGTCCGCGGGCGGCACCGGTGATGAAGGCCACTTTGCCCTCGAGCTTTCCTGCCACTGCTGTCACTGCCTTCCCTGTGGTGCGTGTTCGGGTGGTGCGTGTTCGGGTGGTGCGTATTCGGCTGTGTCTTTCCCGCTCGCTTCCCGTGCGCTTGCGGCGCCTCCTTCCCCCGTCGCTGCTTGCCTGGTCCCTCCAGTCCGGTCAGCGCTGCGACTGCGGTCGCCCGCTGTGGTCTTCGTTGCGGCTGATGAACCTGCGCGGGCGGCCCGCGGCCAGACGCCGGCTAACGCGCGGCGGGCTGTCTGCGGGGCGCGGCGGCGGGCGGGGGCGGCTGCTCCCGTTCCAGGGCGCCCAGCTCGAGGGCGGCCCGGCGGCCCTCGAGCACGGCCTCCGCGGCGGTGCGCGGGGCCACGCAGTCCCCCGCGCGCGGGGGACCGGGCGGCCCTATGCCTGGCAGCGACCGGGCGGCGTCGTACAGCGCGGTCTCGGCCAGCCGGTGACCGCAGTCCACGACCGCGGCGCAGCCGATCTCGCGGCGCTCCCCGGTCCAGGTGTCTTCCAGCACCACCCGGCCCTGGCCGGCCGGGCGGAGCCGCGACCTCAGTGCCCGTGTCACGCCGGCCCGCTGCAGCCGCGCGTTGGCGCCGGCCAGGTCGCCGGCCAGCGCCAGCCGGGACCCGGCCACCGGGTCCGGGGTCACCAGCGTCACGGCGCGGCCGGCCGCGGCCAGCCACTCGGCCAGCGCCACCCCGGCCGGGCCGCCGGCCGGGTCGTCCACCACCACCGGGCCGTCCGGCACCGAGCCCGGGCCCTGCGCGAGCACGGCCAGCGGATCAAGCACGGGCAGCGGATCAGGCACGGGCAGCGGATCAGGCACGGGCAGCGGATCTGGCGCGGGCAGCGGATCAGGCACGGGCGCGCCGGGGCGGGCCGCGGGCCGCGACCCGGTTGCCAGCACTACCCCGGTCCCGGCCGCGCGGGCCGCGGCCAGGCCGCCGGGGCCGATCTCGGTGCCGGTGTCGATCCGCACGCCGAGGCGGCGGCACTCCGCCTCCTGCCAGTCCGTCAGCCGGGCCAGCCGTTCCCGGCCCGGGGCGCGGGCCGCGGTGCGCAGCGCCCCGCCGGTGCGCGCGCCGCGCTCGGCCAGCCGGACCCGGTGACCCCGGCCGGCCAGGACCCGCGCCGCTTCCAGCCCGGCCGGGCCACCGCCCACGACCAGCACGTCCCGGGAGCGCGGATCGCGGCCCTCCTCGGGCGGGTCCTCGGTCTCGTGGCCGCTGCGCGGGTCACCGACGCAGCTGACCAGGGGGTTGCGCGGGTCACGCACCTGGCAGGCCTGGTTGCACAGCAGGCAGGGCCGGACCTGCTCCGGATGGCCCCGGCGCAGCTTGGCGACCAGGCCGGCGTCGGCGATCTGGGCCCGGGTCATCTCGACCAGGTCGCATACGCCGGCGTCCAGGGCGTCCCGCGCGGCGCCCGGATCGGCCACGCTGCCCTGCAGCACCACCGGGACCGTCCCGTCCAGCGCGTCCCGCACCTGCCCGGCCAGGGCGGCGTTGAACATGGGCGCGGTGTGCCCGCCGGGCCGGTAGGCGCCGGTGTCATAGGGGCCGCCGCGCACCACGACCAGCAGGTCCAGCCCGCCGCTCAGCTCGCGGGCCTGCTCCACCCCGGCCTCCGGGGTCACCCCCGCCCACGGGGCCAGCTCGTCGCAGGACAGCCGCAGGCCGAGGACCCGTCCCGGCCCGATCGCGTCCCGGACCGCGGCGAGCACCTCCCGGGTCAGCCGCAGCCGGTCGGCGCCGTAGCCGTCCGCCCGGTGGTTGGTCAGGCCCGAGTGGAACTGGCGCAGCAGCGCGCCGGGCCCGGCGTCGATCTCCACCCCGTCAGCACCGGCCGCCGCCGCCGCCCCGGCGGCGGCGGCGAACCCGGCGGTCAGCGCGGCGATCTCCGGCGCGCCCATCTCCATCGCCACCTCGCGGGTGACCGGATCCGGGACGCCGGACGGCCCCCACAGCACTGCCTGGGAGTAGGCAGAGGAACCCTGCAGCCCGCTGTGGCCCAGGCCGGCCAGCACCAGCGTGCCGTGCGGCCGGCACGCCTCGGCGATCTGCCGCCAGCCGCCCGCGGCGGCGCAGGCCAGCGGCGCCCGCTCGTACGGCCAGTCCGATGGGTGCACCGACGCGGTCTCGGTGACGATGAGCCCGGCCCCGCCGGCCGCGCGCCGCTGGTAGTAGGCGACGTGCCGGGGCGAGAACGCGCGTGCCCCGTCCTGGCCGGCAGCGCCCGGGCCGGGCTGCCCGAGGTTCGTCACATGCGGGCCGAACATGACCCGGGATTGCGCAGTCCGGCCGGCCAGCGTGACCGGGCCGGTGAGCCGCGCGAATCCCCCCGGCATGTCAGCGTGCGCCACCCGCGAAGCCGGCCAGCGGGTTGACGTCGCAGGCCCGGTCCGGTGGCGCGGGCACCGGGCGGCGCCCGATCGTCACCGGGACCGGCCTGGGGGGCTGGCCGCGCACCGGGCCGCGGTGCGAGTGGTCCAGCCCGGGCCTGGGGGGCGCGGCCCGGCCTGTCCCGGCTCCGGCCAGCGCCTGCTCCCCGAAGCCGCGGACGCATTCCGGGTCCGGGCCGTCCAGCGGCAGCCCGGTGAAGAACTTCGCGGCCATGCACCCGCCCCGGCACGAGTCGTAGAACTGGCACGAGCCGCAGGCGCCGCCCGCGGAGGGCCCGCGCAGCTCGGCGAACAGCGCGGAATCCCGCCAGACCGCCTCGAAGCCTCCGCCGGCCCGGATGCTCCCGGCCAGGAAGTTCTCGTGGATCGCGAAGGGGCACGCGTACACGTCACCGACCGGGTCGATGAGGCACACCACCCGGCCGGCGCCGCACATGTTCAGGCCCGGCAGCGCCTCGCCGTAGGCGGCGAGGTGGAAGAACGAGTCCCCGGTCAGCACCTGCTCGCCGTGCGCGCACAGCCAGTCATACAGCTCGCGCTGCTGCCCGGCGGTGGGGTGCAGGTCGTCCCAGACGTCGGCGCCCCGGCCCGACGGCCGCAGCCGGGTCAGCCGCAGCTGGGCGCCGTAGTGGTCGGCCAGCGCCTTGAACGAGTCCAGCTGGCCGACGTTCTGCCGGGTCATCACCACGGAGATCTTGAAGCCCCGGAATCCGGCGGCGGCCAGGTGCTCCATGGCCCGGATGGCCATTGCGTAGGAGCCCTGCCCGCGCACCGCGTCGTTCACCTCGGCGGTCGCGCCGTCCAGGGAGATCTGCACGTCCACGTAATCGCTCGCGGCCAGCTTGCGGGCCACAGCCTCGTCGATGCGGACGCCGTTGGTGGAGAACTTCACCCCGACGTGGTGGGCGGTGGCGTAGTCGACCAGCTCCCAGAAGTCGGGGCGGACGGTCGGCTCGCCGCCGCCGATGTTCACGTAGAAAACCTGCATGCGTTCGAGCGTGTCGATGACCGCCTTGCACTCGTCGGTGCTCAGCTCGCCCGGGTCACGCCGGCCCGAGCTGGACAGGCAGTGGACGCAGGCCAGGTTGCAGGCGTAGGTCAGCTCCCAGGTAAGGCAGATCGGCGCGTCCAGCCCGTGCTCGAAGAGCTCCACCAGGGTTTGCGTGCTCACGCGGCCTCCCGCGGGCTGATCATGCGTGAATCAGCCAGGGTGGCCAGGCCCCGCTGGTAGGCGGGAAGGCCGGCCGGGGGAACCCCGGCCGCGGCGCAGGCCGCACGGGCCGAGGGATGATCGCCCAGAGACCGCACCACGGCCAGCATGGTCAGGTTCTTCAGGAACGACAGCCGCCGGGTGCCGAAGTGGTAGAGCAGCGCGCCGAACGGCTCCGGGCGTACCGCGACCCGCTCGTCCAGCTTCCAGGGCCGGTCCAGGTCGAACAGGCCGCCCGCGCCCACCACCGCCATCCCGGCCGGGTCAGTAGACACCGCACATGCCGTCGATGGACACCTCTTCGACGAGCAGTTCCTCAGCGACCAGGCTCTCGTCGCCGGCCGGGCCGGCCGCTCCGGCTGCGTGCTGCTCTGCCGGCGTGGTCGCGGTCTGTTCGCTCATGCCTGCCTCCGGATCCGTCGTCCGGCCCGCGCTGGCCGGTCCGCCAGCACCGCCGCTGTCGTCTGCCCCGCACCGCGTGACATGTAGTGCCGACGCTAACGGCACTGAGTGCCAAAGGTCAAGACAGGACTTCCGGCCTTTCACAGGCCCGGCTCGGTCGTGGCATGCTCCTGTCAGGCCCACGAGCCAGGCGGGACGGAAAGGCGGTGCTGGCCGGTGAGCGCTACGGGGATACCTGCCCAGCTTGGCCGCAGGCGTATCACCTCCCGTACGGAGCTGGAGCATGTCGCGTTCGAGCTGTTCGACCGGCAGGGTTTCGAGGGCACGACGATCGACGACATCGCGGTCGCGGCCGGGATCGGCCGCCGGACGTTCTTCCGCTACTTCCCGTCCAAGAACGACGTGCCGTGGGGGAACTTCGAGGTCGAGCTGGACCGGATGCGGGGCTGGCTGGCGGCCTGCCCGCCGCAGTGGCCGCTGATGGACGCGATCCGGCTGGCCATCGTCAACTTCAACCAGGTGCCGCCGGAAGACGAGCGCTGGCACCGGCGGCGGATGCAGCTGATCCTGGGCGTGCCGGTGCTCCAGGCCCACTCCACCCTGCGCTACGCGGAATGGCGCCAGGTGATCGCGGATTTCGTGGCCGCGCGCACCAGCCAGCCCGCCTGCGGCCTGCTGCCGCAGACCATCGCCTACGCCGTGCTCGGCGTGGCCATCGCCGCCTACGAGCAGTGGCTGCGCGACGACGACAGCAACCTGAGCGGGCTGCTGGACACGGCCATGCGCGACCTCGCCGCGGCGTTCGGCGACGGCCTGCCGCTCCCGGCCGGGCCGGCTGGATGACGGACGGTCCCATCCGGGACGACACCGGGGCCGTGGTCGGCCTCCCGGCCCGGGTCAGCCGGATCGTGTCCCTGGTGCCGTCGCTGACCGAGACCGTGGCGGTCACCGCGCCGGGCCTGGTGGCCGGGGCCACCGACTGGTGCACCCATCCGGCCGGCCTCGGCGTGCCCCGGGTCCGCGGCACCAAGAACCCCGACCTCGAGGCGGTCATCGCGCTGCGCCCGGACCTGGTGCTGGCCAACGAGGAGGAGAACCGGGCCGCAGACCTGGCCGCGCTCCGCGCCGCGGGGCTGGCGGTGTGGGTGACCGTCATCCGGACCCTGGACGAGGCGCTGGCGTCGTTGCGGCGCCTGCTCACGGTCGCGTGCGGGCTCCCCGCCCCGGCGTGGCTGGACGCCGCGGCGCAGGCCTGGGAGGTATCCGGGGCGGACCCGCCGCAGCCCCGCCGGGCGGCCATCCCGGTCTGGCGCCGCCCGTGGATGGTGCTAGGCCGGGACACGTTCGCGGGCGACGTGCTGGCCCGGCTCGGGGTGGCCAACGTGTACGCGGGGCACGCCGAGCGCTACCCCCAGGTGCCGCTGGACGGCATCCTGGCCACCCGGCCGGACCTGGTCGTGCTGCCCGACGAGCCGTACCGTTTCACGGCCTCGGACGGCCCTGAATCTTTTCCCGGCGTGCCCGCGGCCCTGGTCAGCGGGCGCCACCTGACCTGGTACGGCCCCTCGCTGGCCGAGGCCCCGCAGGTCCTGGCGGCCCAGCTGGCCGCCGCGTCCTTGTTCTTCCCCTAACGATCCGTTCGCGGCCGGGCAGGCCTGCCCGGCGATCCGTCCGGCTGGTGTCACTGCCTGCGGCGTCAGCCGAGCAGCCGGCTGAGCAACGCGGCGAGCCGTTTCTGCTCAGCCGGGCTGAGGTGGCTGGCCATCGGCGCGATGAGAGCGCCAATCTCCCCGGTGAGCAACGCCGCGAGGCGCTGCCCGCCCGGCGTGAGGCTGACCCGGACGGCCCGCCCGTCGTCATCGCTGGTGTCACGCCGCACGAGCCCGCGCCGGACGGCCCGGTCGATCAGCCCGCTCACCGACGACCGCTCCAGTCCCAGGTACTCCGCCAGCCTGGCCATCGTCGGCTCGCGGTCGCGCAGGATCGCCAGGGCCCGCAGTTGCGTCAGCGACAGGTCATGCTCCGCTGCGGCCCGGCTCAGCAGGGCGATCACCGTGAACGAGGCCTGCACCAGGCTGTCCATCAGCTCGGCGGAGGCCAGGCCGTGGTCCGGGTGCGCCGGGCCTGGGGGCGCCGGGCGTGCGGGCGCGGGGCGTGGGGGCGCGGGCTCCGGGGGCGCGGGCGCGGGGCGTGGGGGCGCGGGCTCCGGGGGCGCGGGCATGACGCCAGCCTACCTTGCGATGATTCGTAATACCATCTAAATTAGTTCGTGATACCACCTATGCTGACGCTGTCCCGTCCCGAGGCCCCTGGAGAATCAGCATGCGCGCAGCCGTCGTCACCTCGTTCGGCACGCCGCCGGTGTACCGGGACTTCCCGGAACCGGCGCCGCAGGCACCCGACGAGGTCCTGGTCGACGTCATCGCCGCGGGCCTGCATCCCCGGGTGCGGTCCCAGGCCGACGGCTCGCACTACACCAGTTCCGGCGAGCTGCCCCTCGTCCCCGGCATCGACGGGGTGGGCCGGGCCCCCGATGGCAGCCTGAGGTACTTCGTCCTGCCCGACACCACGATGGGGGCCATGGCCGAGCGGACCGTCGTCGACCTTCGCCGCAGCATCGTCCTGCCCGCCGGCAGCGACCCGGTCCTGATCGCCGCAGCCATGAACCCGGCCATGTCATCCTGGGTCGCCCTGCGCCGGCGTGTCACCTTCCTTCCCGGCCAGGCGGTCCTGGTCCTGGCGGCGACCGGCAGCGCCGGGCGCATGGCCGTGCAGGTCGCCAAGCATCTCGGCGCCAGCCACGTCATCGGCGCCGGGCGCCAGCCCGGACGGCTCGCCGCGCTCACCGCTCTCGGTGCCGACGCGACGGTCTCTCTCGACGGCACCGCCGCCGCTGTCGCCGAGCATCTCGGCCAGGCTGCCCGTGACGTTGACGTGGTCCTCGACTATGCCTGGGGGCAGCCGGCCGGCGACGCGATGCTCGCCGTCGTCCGCAGCCGCACCGACCGGAGCCAGCCCCTGACCTGGATCGAGATCGGCTCGGTCGCCGGGCCTGCCGCCCCGGTCCCGTCCGCGGCACTGCGCGCCGCGCGCCTGCAGATCGTCGGCAGCGGCCAGGGCTCGGTGCCGGCCCAGGACATCCTGGCCGAACTCCCGGACCTGGCGGCCGCGGTCACCCGCGGGACCTTCCAGGTCGAGGCGCGCCCCGTCCCGCTCGCTGACATCGAGACGGCCTGGAAAGACACCGGCGGCGATCAGCGCATCGTCATCACGCCCTGACCCGCGCCGGGCAGCCGGTGCCCGGGGCGCGGCCGGGCTGCCCGCGCCTGGCCGGCAGCCCGCGCCGCGCCCGGGGGTCGCGCCCGCCCGGGGGTCGCGCCGCGCCCGGGGGTCGCGCCCGCCCGGGGGTCGCGGGGCCAGCCCGCCCAATGCGCCACCGAACGACGCGACGGCGCGTTGATGATCATGGGCTTACTGGGGCTCGAGCCCCAGTAAGCCCATGATCATCAAGGGGGCGAGCCCGGCCCGGGAACGCAGGGATCACACGAGCCACGAGGGCCACAGAAGTCCGTGATGGAAGGGCCGGCGCAGGGCGGCCAGACCATACGTGGACGCCAAAGGCTGTGGGGGCAGCTGTCAGCGTCCGCAGGGGGGTAAGGAGACGGGACCGAGTTGGCCGGACGGTTCGTTGCGGGAAAGAAGGCAGCCGTGAGCTGACGTGCGGCCGGGCTGCGGCCCGGGCTACGGGGGGACGGGCAGTGCCGCGGGGGGACGGGCAGTGCCGCGGGGGGACGGGCAGTGCCGCGGGGGGACGGGCAGTGCCGCGGGGGGACGGGCAGTGCCGCCGGGGCAGTCAGTTGAGGCGCTTGATCAGCTGGATCTGGTCGTGGCCGCGGGGATAGGCGGGGATGCGCCCGCACTCCCGGTAGCCGTGGCGGGCGTAGAAGTCCGGGGCCTGGAACGAATGGGTACACAGGGCGACCTGGTCGCAGCCGCGGTCGCGGATCTCCTGCTCGGCCGCGGCCAGGAGCCGGCGGCCCAGGCCGGAACCCCGCTGGTCCTCCCGGACCCAGAGCAAGTCGATGTAGCCGCAGCCGCCCCAGGTCCAGCCATACAGCCCGCCGCGCAGTTCGCTGCCGGTCCCGCGGGCGGCGATGCACAACAGCGTTCCGTCGGTGTACCCGGTCGCGGCCTCGTTGAACTTGATGATCTCGGCGTCGAGGCGCGCCCTCAGGCCATGATCGGCATTGCCCACGTCGAGCGTGACGTCATCCATCACTGCTCCGCGGCGCCAGCCGGCCGCCGCTCACCGGAGGGCCCCGGAGCCGTCGTAGTGGGCGGCGTGGGCGGACCGCAGCCGGTACTTGAGCACCTTGCCGCCCACCGTCTCGGGGAGGGCGTCGGCGAACACCACGGACTTGGGCGTCTCGTAGCCGGCCAGCGCCGCGCGGCAGTGCGCAATGAGCCCGGCCTCGGTCGTGGTGTCGCCGGGAGCACGGACCACGACCGCGGTGACTGCCTCGCCCCAGTGCGGGTGCGGCAGGCCGATGACGGCCGCTTTCGCCACGCCCGGGTGCAGCGCGAGCACCGCCTCCACCCGCAGGCTGGAGACGTTCTCACCGCCGGTCTTGACGATGTCCTTGTAGCGGTCCAGCATCACCCGCAGCCCCTCGTCGTCGTAGGCGCAGCTGTCGCCGGAGTGGAACCAGCCGAAGCGGAACGCCTCCCGGGTCGCCGCCTCGTCGCGGTAGTAGCCGGACATCATCGACGGGGAGCGGTACACCGCCTCGCCGGGCGTGCCGGGGGACGAGCTGAGGTCCTGGCCCTCCGTGTCGAGCACGGTCGAGGCGAGCACCGGGCTGGGCACGCCCACGTAGTTCTGCTTGGGGGCGGTCCGCGCGTACAGCCCCGGCCACCTGTCCGGCCAGAAACGGTGGCAGGAGATGGACTCCGTCTGGCCGAAGATCTCGAAGGCCAGCAGATCCTCGCCGCAGTGCTGCTTCATCGACGCCAGCGTGGCCGGGGGGAGCGCCGCCCATCCGTAGACGATGACCTTCAGGCTGCGCGCGTCGAGTTCGGGCCGTGCGGTGAGCACCGCGTCGAGGGCGTTCACCATCGCGGGGGAGCCGGCCCACAGCGCGGTGACCCGCTCCTGCGCGATCATCTCGGCGATGCGGGCCGGATCCGGCTTGCGGCCCAGGACCAGAGTGCCGCCGGACAGGAACACCGAGTAGGTGAAGGGCTGGTCGCCGACGTGGTAGAGCATGGGCAGGAACGTGCCGACCCGCAGGTCCGACTCGATGCGCAGGCCCCGGGTCAGGGACAGCGCGAACCCGTAGGCGGCCATGTAGCTGCAGGTGTGGGAGATCATCACGCCCTTGGGCATCGCGGTGGTGCCCGACGTGAACAGCAGTTCCCAGATGTCGTCGCCGTGGATCTCGACGTCCGGCTCGGTGACCGGCTGATCCCGCACGAAGTCGGTGAACGAGACGCTGCCCGGCGCCGGTCCGCCGCCGATGGTGATCGTGACGGCGGCCTCGAGCCCGGTGGCCCCGAACGGCCCGCGGGCCGCAGGCCAGAACTCGGCGTCCACGATGGCGAGCCTGGGCTCGACGAGCCTGATCATCGCCGTGACCATGTCCGGGGCCATCATCGGGTTGACCGGGGCGCACACCAGGCCGGCCTTGGCCGCGCCTATCTTGACCAGGTAGCCCTCGACCGAATTCTCGCAGAACAGCATGACCACGTCGCCATGGCCCAGGCCGCGGGCCAGCAGGGCGTGGGCGATCTGGTTGGCGAGCTGGTCGGCCTGCCGGTAGGTCAGCCGCCGGAACGCGGGGTCGGCGTAGGCGCCCTCCCGGCCGACCAGAGCCTCCTGGTCGGGGAAGCTCCACGTCATGCGTTCGAGCAGATCGCCGACGCTGGTCCGCTCCCAGCGGCGGGTGGCGCGCCGGTGGTGCAGGCTCGTCACATCGAAGTCAACGGCCATCGCCACTCACGTCCTCTCTGACGGGGCGTGCTCATCCGGACCTGCCCGGCGGCTGCTGCCGGAGAAGTGACTTGCTATTCACTTCAGTGGTCACTGTAGGCATCGGCGGACCGCTTGAAAAGGCCCAATCGTGCGGCTGGTGGCAAGCCTGGCGCAGCAAGTGAATTGGCGTTAACCTCAGGGGCACTCGGTTAAGAGGCGTCGCGTGGCAGGCCTGATCGTCCTGCCGGCACAACCGAAGGAGGTCCGGTGCCCGTCTTGCGCTCGGCGGTGGACACAGCCAGCGAGGCGTACCTGGCCAACCGGGCCGGCCAGCTGGCGGCCATCGCCGCCCTGGACGAGCAGCTCGAACTGGCCCGCGCGGGCGGCGGCGCGAAGTACGCGCAGCGGCACCGGGACCGGGGACGGCTGCTGGCCCGGGAGCGCATCGAGCTCCTGGCCGACCGGGATTCGCCGCTGCTCGAGCTGTCCTCGCTGGCCGCCTGGGGAACCGAGTTCGCGGTCGGGGCGAGCATTGTCACCTGCGTCGCAGTGGTGTCCGGGGTGGAGTGCATCCTGATCGCCAGTGACCCGACCGTGCGGGGCGGGTCGATGAACCCGTACACGCTGCGCAAGAACCTGCGGGCGCTGGAGATCGCGCGCCGCAACCGCCTGCCGGTCATCAACCTCGTCGAGTCCGGCGGGGCCGACCTGCCCACCCAGTCGGACCTGTTCGTCCCGGCGGGCCGGATCTTCCACGACCTCACCGAGCTGTCCGCGATGGGCATCCCCACGATCGCGCTGGTCTTCGGCAACTCCACCGCGGGCGGTGCCTACGTGCCCGGGATGTGCGACTACTCGGTGCTCGTCAACGGCCAGGCCAAGGTGTTCCTCGGCGGCCCCCCGCTGGTCAAGATGGCCACCGGCGAGGAAGCCGACGACGAGTCCCTCGGCGGCGCGGACATGCACTCGCGGATCTCCGGGCTGGCCGACCACTTCGCGGCCGACGAGCTCGACTGCATCCGCATCGGCCGGCAGATCGTCGCGGAGCTGGCTTGGCGCAAGCTCGGGCCGCCGCCCAGCGAGCCTGCCGACCCGCCGCACTACGATCCCGACGAGCTGCTGGGCATCGTGTCGGCAGATTTCCGGGTGCCGTTCGATCCGCGCGACGTGCTGGCCCGGATCGTGGATGGCTCGCGGTTCGGCGAGTACAAGCCCCGCTACGGGACCAGCCTCGTCACGGGCTGGGCCTCGGTCCACGGCTACCCGGTCGGGGTGCTGGCCAACGCGCGCGGCGTGCTGTTCAGCGAGGAGGCCAAGAAGGCCACCGAGTTCATCCTGCTGGCCAACCAGAGCGACACGCCGCTGGTCTTCCTGCAGAACACCACCGGCTACATGGTGGGCACCCAGTACGAGCAGGGCGGCATCATCAAGGATGGCGCCAAGATGATCAACGCGGTGACCAACTCGGCTGTCCCGCACATCACCGTGAACATGGCGGCCTCGTTCGGGGCCGGGAACTATGGCATGTCCGGCCGGGCCTACGACCCGCGGTTCATGTTCGCCTGGGCCAACGCCAAGCTGGCGGTCATGGGTGCGCAGCAGCTCGCCGGGGTGCTGTCCATCGTCGGCCGGCAGTCCGCGGCGGCGGCCGGCCGCGGCTTCGACGCCGACGCCGACGAGAAACGGCGCCAGCAGATCGAAGCCCAGATCGAGCGGGAGTCGGACGCGTTCTTCGTCAGCGCCCGCCTTTACGACGACGGGGTCATCGATCCCCGGGACACCCGGCCCGTGCTCGGCATGGCACTGTCCGCGGCGCACTCGGGCACCGTCGAGGGGCGCCGCGGCTTCGGCGTCTTCCGGATGTAGGGGCCGGCGATGAGTATCAGCAAGCTCCTGATCGCCAACCGCGGGGAGATCGCGTCGCGGGTCATCCGCACCGCCCGGGCCATGGACATCACCACCGTCGCGGTGTTCTCCGACCCGGACGCCGGGCTGCCGTACGTTGCGGAGGCGGACGAGGCCGTCCGCCTCCCCGGGTCGGCCCCGGCCGGGACGTACCTGCGCGGCGACGCGCTGATCGCCGCGGCCGCCGCGACCGGCGCGGACGCGGTGCACCCCGGGTACGGGTTCCTCTCGGAGAACGCCGGGTTCGCCCGGGCCTGCGCGGCGGCCGGCCTGACCTTCGTGGGCCCGTCGCCCCGGGCTATCGAGGCCATGGGGTCCAAGACCGCCGCGAAAGAGCTCATGGCGGCCGCGGGGGTGCCCGTGCTGCCCAGCGCTGTTTTCGACAGCGCGGTGTCCGGCGACGGGGCCGGGCCCGACCCGGCCGAGCTGCGCAAGGCCGGGGAAGACATCGGCTTTCCCCTCCTGGTCAAGGCGGCGTACGGCGGCGGCGGCCGGGGCATGCGGATCGTCGCGGGCCCGGACGAGATCGCGGACGCGGTGGCCAGCGCCAGCCGCGAGGCCGCGTCGGCGTTCGGCAACGGCACGGTGTTCCTCGAGCGGTTCGCAGAGTCCCCGCGGCACATCGAGGTCCAGATCCTGGGTGACCAGGCCGGGACGGTGGTGCACCTGTTCGAGCGGGAATGCTCGATCCAGCGCCGTTACCAGAAGATCATCGAGGAGGCGCCGTCCCCGGCGGTGAACGGCGAGCTGCGGGCCCGGCTGTGCCAGGCGGCGGTCGCCGCGGGCCAGGCCATCGGGTACGTGGGTGCCGGGACCGTCGAGTTCGTGCTGGACTCGTCCGGGCGCTTCTATTTCCTGGAGGTCAACACCCGGCTGCAGGTCGAGCACCCGGTCACCGAGCTGATTACCGGCCTGGACCTGGTCCGGCTCCAGCTGGAGATCGCGTCGGGCCAGCCGCTGCCGCGCCGTGTCGCGGAGATGGGGCTCAGCCAGATGGGGCCGGGGGGGATGGGGCCGGGGGGATGGGGCCCGGGGGGATGGGGCTGGCCGGCCCGGCGTCCGCGGGGGCGGGTTTCACCGGCCACGCGATCGAGGCCCGGCTCTACGCCGAGGACGTGCCCGCCGGGTACCTGCCCGCGAGCGGTGACCTGCTCACGCTGGAGATCGGCCCGGCGGACGGCCTGCGCGTGGACGCGGGCTTCGCCTCCGGGACCCGGGTCAGCACCTTCTACGACTCGATGCTGGCCAAGGTCATCGGGTACGGCCCGACCCGGGACGACGCGCGGCGGGTGCTGGCCTCGGCGCTGTCGCGGGCCAGGCTGCACGGCGTGGTGACCAACCGCGACCTGCTGGTGGGCATCCTGCGCGAGCCGGAGTTCGCCGCGGGCGCGATCGACACCGGCTACCTGGCCCGGCATCAGCCCGCGGACCTGTGCCCGCCAGCCCGGCCATGCCAGTCCCGTGCACCTGCTCGCGGCGGCCCTGGCCGGGCAGGCCCGGCGCCGTCAGGAGGCCCCGGTGCTGGCCACGCTGCCCTCGGGCTGGCGCAACAACCCCAGCGCCCCGCAGCGGGCGGTCTACGAGGTGGACGGGCGGCGCGCCGAGGTGAGCTACCGCTTCGGCCGGGACGGCCTGCGCGCCGAGGTGGACGGGACCGCCGTGGGGGACACGGTGCTGCACGGCACCCGGCCGGCGCCGTCGGCGCCCGGTGCCGCCCGGATGCTGGTCGACCTCGAGATCGGCGGGGTGCGCCGGACCATCGACGTGACGCAGGCCGGCGGCACGTTCTACGTGGACAGCGCGCTCGGGCACACCGTGCTCGAGGAGGCCGGCCGGTTCCCCGACCCGGCGGCCGCGGCCCACGCCGGCTCCCTGCTCGCGCCGATGCCGGGGACTGTCGTGCGGATCGAGGCCGCCGTCGGCGACCACGTCGAGGCGGGGGCGGTGATCCTCGCCATCGAGGCGATGAAGATGGAGCACGCGGTCCGCGCCCCCGCCCCCGGCATCATCACCGAGCTGCCGATCAGCGTCGGTGCCCAGGTCGACAGCGGGTCGGTGCTCGCGCTCCTGGAGGAGGAACCCGGTGACTGACCTGGCCCGTGACCAGCGCGTGCGTGACGAGCCCGTGCGTTATGAGGTGGTGCGGGGCGTGGCCTGGCTGACCATCGACCGCCCGGGCGCCCGCAACGCGCTGAGCAAGGCCGTGCGCGAGGGCCTGTTCGCCGGGGTGCGGCGGTTCAACGACGATGACAGCGCCAAGGTGCTGGTGCTCACCGGCGCGGGGGACCGCGCGTTCTGCGCGGGCGGTGACCTGAAGGAGATGGCCGACGACGCGCTGACCGTGCCCCCGCCGGACTTCCTGCCCCAGTTCGGCCGCAACATCGAGGTCGCCAAGCCCACGATCGCGGCGGTGAACGGGGTCGCGTACGCGGGCGGGTTCCTGCTGGCGCAGAACTGCGACCTGTGCGTGGCCGCCGAATCGGCCCGGTTCGCGGTCACCGAGGCCCGGGTCGGCCGGGGCGCGCCGTGGGCGGTGCCGCTGTCCTGGCTCGTCCCGCCCCGCATCGCCATGCAGATCCTGCTCACCGGCGATCCGCTCAGCGCCGCCCGGGCCTACGAGATCGGGCTGGTCAACCAGGTCGTCCCCGATGCCGAGCTGGTACCGGCCGCGCAGGCGCTCGCCGAGAAGATCGCCGCGAACGCGCCGCTGTCGGTGATGGCGGCCAAGCGCACGGTCTACCTCTCGCTGCGGCACCAGCGGGATGAGGCGTTCGCGGAAGCGGAACGGATCTGGGATCCGGTGTACCGCAGCGCCGATGCCCAGGAGGGCCCGGCCGCCTTCCGCGACAAGCGTGCCCCGGTCTGGACCGGCCGCTGATGCCCGCCGACCTGAGCGCGCTCACCGCCGACCTGGCCGCCGAGTCCGCGTCGCTGGAGGAGATCCTCGGGCCGCTGCCGCCGGCCCGGTGGCAGCTCCCCACGCCGGCCGCGGGCTGGACCATCGCCGACCAGGTCAGCCACCTGGCCTACTTCGACGAGACCACGCTGCTGTCCATCACCGACCCGGACCGGTTCCGCCGCGAGGCCGCGGCGCTGGCCGGCCAGGGCGACGACTTCCCGGACCAGGTCGCCGCCGGGTACCGCCACCTCAGCGGCGCCGAGCTGCTGGCCTGGTTCCACGCCGCCCGGCAGGCCCTCCTCGGCGGCTACGCGGGCGCCGACCCCGGCGCCCGGCTGCCCTGGTACGGGCTGGACATGGGACTGGCGTCGTCGATCACCGCGCGGCTGATGGAAACCTGGGCGCACGGCCAGGACGTCGCCGACACCCTCGGCGTCGGGCGGCCGGCGACCAGCCGGCTGCGGCACATCGCGCACCTCGGCATCCGCAGCCTGCCCTACAGCTACACCGTGCATGGCCTGCCACAGCCCGGCGTCCCCATCCGGGTCGAGCTCGCGGCGCCAGATGGCGGCCAGTGGGCCTGGGGACCGGGGGACGCGGCCGACCGGGTCAGCGGCAGCGCCCTCGACTTCTGCCTCGTCGTCACCCAGCGGCGCCATCGCAGCGACACGGGGCTGGCGATCGAGGGCGAGGCAGCCCGGGAATGGATCGCCATCGCGCAGGCCTTCGCGGGGGCCGCCGGGCCGGGCCGTAAGCCGCTGGGCGCCGCCGCAGCGCCGCCGGGAGGAGGGCCGCCACATGACCGCCACCTCTGACGCAGCAAGGCGTCCGGTCCGGATCGCCAACTCGTCCGGCTTCTATGGTGACCGCGCCTCGGCGGCCCGGGAGATGGTGGAGGGCGGTCCCATCGACGTCCTGACCGGCGACTACCTGGCCGAGCTGACCATGCTGATCTTGTGGAAGGCCCGGCAGAAGGACCCGTCCGCCGGCTACGCGCGCACAGCGGCAGCCCAGCTGGAGCACGTGCTCGGCACCTGCCTCGACCGCGGCATCAAGATCGTCAACAACGCTGGCGGGCTGAACCCCGCGGGCCTGGCCCGCGAGTTCGCGGCGCTCGCCGAACGCCTCGGCCTGCACCCGGGGATCGCCTACGTCACCGGTGACGATCTGCTGCCCCGGCTAGACACCTTGCTCTCAAACGGAGCGGCGCTGGCCAATCTGGACACCGGCCAGCCGCTGCGGGAGGCCGCCGGCAAACCCGTGACGGCCAACGCATACCTCGGCGGCTGGGGCATCACCGAGGCCCTCGGCGCAGGCGCCGATATCGTCATCTGCCCCCGGGTCACCGACGCCTCGCTGGTCACCGGGCCCGCCGCCTGGTGGCACGGCTGGGGCCGGGAAGACTTCGACCAGCTGGCCGGGGCCGTGGCCGCCGGCCATGTGATCGAATGCGGGCCGCAGGCGACCGGGGGCAACTACTCGTTCCTGGACGAGATCACCGACCGGCGCTATCCCGGTTTCCCGATCGCCGAGGTCGCCGCCGACGGCAGCAGCGTGATCACCAAGCACCCGGGTACCGGCGGGCTCGTCTCGCCCGGCACCGTCACCGCCCAGCTGCTCTACGAGATCGCCGATCCCGGCTACGCCAACCCGGATGTCGTGGCGCACTTCGACACGATCACGCTCGGGCAGGAAGGCCCGGACCGGGTCCGGATTTGCGGCACCCGGGGCAGCCCGCCGCCGGCCACGGCCAAGGTCGCGATCAACTTCCTCGGCGGCTACCGGAACACGATGACGATGGTGCTGACCGGCCTGGACATCGAGGAGAAGGCCGCCTGGGCCGAGGACGAGCTGTTCGGCATCCTCGGCGGCCGTGAGCAGTTCGCGGACGTCGATGTCCGGCTGCTCCGCTTCGACCGGCCCGACGCCCCCACCAACGAGCAGGCCACCGCGCACCTGCGGATAACGGTCAAGGATCCCGACCCGCGCAAGGTCGGGAGGCGCTTCTCCAACGCGACCATGGAACTGGCCCTGGGCGGGTACGCGGGTTTCCACACCACGACCCCCCCGGCACCCGAAAGCGCCTACGGCGTTTACTGGCCCGCCCTGGTGCCCGCCGCCGTGGTGCCCCATGCGGTGGTGCTCCCGGACGGCACCGCCGTGCCGATCGCGCCCACCACCCCGGCCGGGGCCGGCCCGGCCAGCGTGCCCCCGGTGCCCGCGTCTCCCGCCGCGGGGCCTGCGGCGGGAGACACGTTCCGCCCTCAGGCTGCGGACGGGCCCACCGTCGCCGCGCCGCTGGGCCGGATCTGTGCCGCCCGATCCGGCGACAAGGGCGGGAACGCCAACATCGGGATCTGGGCCCGGGATCGCGCCGCCTACCCGTGGCTGCGTGACTACCTGACCGTCGGCCGCTTGCGGACGCTGGTTCCCGAGTGCGCACCGCTCGGCGTTTGCCGCTTCGAGCTGCCCAACCTGAACGCGCTCAACTTCGTCATCGCCGGCTTGCTGGGGGAGGGTGTGGCGTCCTCGACCCGCCCCGACCCTCAGGCCAAGGGCCTCGGAGAGTACCTGCGCTCCCGTTCCGTGGAGATACCGGCGGCCCTGCTGGGCGGGGGCCCGGGTGACTAGCGCCGCCGCCGGCCCTTCCCGCCCGGGCCGGCCCCGGGAGCGGCGCCTGCCGGAGGGGCGCCCGCCGGAGGGGCGCCCGCCGGAGGGGCGCCTGCCGGAGGGGCGCCTGCCGGAGGGGCGCCTGCCGGAGGGGCGCCTGCCGGACCAGCCGCGCAGGGATCCCCGCCGCCGGCAGCGGATCCTCTGCGCGGCCGCCGAGCTGGTCGCGGAGCGCGGCTACCACGAGGTCGCCATGGCGGACATCGGCGCGGCCGCCGGCATCACCGGGCCGGCGATCTACCGCCACTTCGACGGCAAGTCCGCCGTCCTCGTCGCGATGTTCGACCACGTCATCGACGACCTGTCCCGTGAGGCCAGCGAGATCGTCGCCTCGGGCGGCGACGCCCTCGCCACCCTCCGGGGGCTCATCCAGACGCAGGTACGGTTCGTGCTCCGCGACCGGAGGCTGGCGCAGGTCTACCACAACGAGGTGGCCAACCTCCCTGACGAGGACCGGCACCGGCTGCGCCGTAAGCAGCGCCTCTACATCGAGGAGTGGGTCCACGTCCTGGCCCAGCTCCGGCCGGACGCCGGCGACGCGACGGTCCGGGCTCTCGTGCACGCGTCCGTCGGCGCGATCCAGTCCGTGCTGTTTTACTCCAGCGGCCTGGCTGATGAGCAGCTGGCCGTGCTCATGGCGTCGGTCGCCGACGCGTCCCTGTTCGCGCCCCTGCTGGCCCGGGGGGACGATCCCCCGGCGCCCCCGGTAGCTCCTGATACAGCGCGCACGCGACGTGGCTGACCACGCGCCAGGCCGGCCGCGGTCCGGCCCGGCCCTGCCGGTGAGCTCATCCCCGCCCGCCCTGGTGGACCTCTACGCGGGCCAGGGCCTGCGGCTGGACGAGGCCGTCCCGCTGGCCAGGGCCGCGGAGTCGGCGGGTTTCGGCGGCCTGTGGACACTGGAGGCCCACACGGAGCCGTTCCTGCCGCTGGTCCTCGCGGCCGAGCACACCTCGCGGATCAGGCTGGGCACAGCCGTGGCCGTGGCGCTGGCCCGCAACCCGATGGTCGTCGCCCACCTGGCTCACGAGCTCAACCGGTACGCGGGCGGCCGGTTCAGCCTCGGCCTCGGGCCCCAGGTCGGCGCGCACATCACACGGCGGTTCGGGGCGCCGTTCGACCATCCGGCCGAGCGGATGACGGAGTTCGTCACGGCCCTGCGGGCCATCTGGCGTTGCTGGAACGACGGGGAGCGGCTGGACTTCCACGGCCGTTACTACCGCCACGACCTGATGACGCCCGCGTTCGATCCCGGGCCGTCCCCGGCCGGTGCGCCGCGGGTCCTGCTCGCCGCAGTCGGCCCGCGGATGACCGCCGCGGCCTGCGCGGTCGCGGACGGGCTCATCGCGCACCCGCTGACCTCGCGCCGGGTGGCGCAGGAGCAGCTCCGGCCGCGGATCGCGGCGGCGGCCCGCCCAGGCTTCGAGCTGTCCTGCCCGGTGCTCGTGATTACCGGGCGCAGCGGCGCCGAGCTGGACACGGCCCGGGCCGCGGTACGCCGGCAGATCGCGTTCTACGCCTCGACCCCTGCCTACCGTGGTGTGCTCGACCTTTACGGAGCCGGTGAGCTCAGCAACCGGCTCCGGCTGATGTCCCGGGCCGGGGACTGGGAGGCGATGACAGACCTGATCCCAGGCGACCTGCTCCGTGAGTTCAGCGTCGAGGCCCCGGCCGCATCGCTGGCCGGGGCGCTGCACGAGCGCTTCGATGGCGTGCTCGACCGGATCATGGTCTACGCGCCGTACCCGGTTCCCGGCGACCTCTGGCGCGAGGCCGGGTTCCGCGCCGCCTGAATCAGGCGGTTCAGCTCACGCCCACGAGGCGACGGCCCCGCCGGGGCCGGGAGACCTGGGGGTCAGCGCACCGTCCACAGGAAGGCATAGCCGTCCGTGTCGGTCGTGGCGAGCGAGGTGCCCGCCGGGCTGAACGCCACGGAAAAGACCGGCGTGCCCTGCTCGCCGGATGAGGACCCGGAGGCCGGGCCCTTGGGGTTGGTCAGGGTCGCGACCGGTTTCGTGGCGGGCAGGTGCCACAGGTAGGTCCGGCCGTTGGCGGCGCCGGTAGCCAGCCATTTGCTGTCCGGGCTGAAGGCCACGCTCTCGATGGCCGAGCCGTCGGGATCAGGCAAGCTGAGCTGGCCGTGGGTAGTCAGGTTCCAGACGTAGGTCACTCCGCCGTTCCCGCCGGCCGCCAGGGTCTGGCCGTCCGGGCTGAACGCCACCGACGTGGCGATGGGGTTGCCCGGGGCCTTCAGAGTGCGGATGACGGTGTCGGCCGCCTCACTCCACAGGTAGACCTGACCGTTGGCGCCCGCCATGGCCAGTGTCGCGCCCCGCCGGCTGAAGGCAATGGCGTCGGACCTCACCCCGCCTGGGAGCGCCAGGACCCCCGGATGGTAGTCCCCGGCCACCTGGCCGCCACGGCCGAGCGCCCACACATAAACCGTGCCGTTGGCGTCGTTGATGGCGAGCGTCTTCCCGCTTGCGCTGAACGCCACCGCGTCGACGCTCGAGTCGTGGTGGTCAGACAGCACGGCGACCATGTGATGCGCGGCCACCGTCCACAGATACGTGGTGTCGTTGCCAGGACCGCCAGCCGTGGCCAGCATGGTGCCGTCGGGGCTGAACGCTTCCGCTCCTCCGCCGGGGGTGAGCTTCCCGATCGGCGTGCCGGTTTTCACGTTCCACAGATAGGTGGTGCCTTTGGCCCCGGCTCCGCCCTCTGGCCCGTCTTCCTGGCCGCCTGTCGCCCCTGCGGACAGCGTCTTGCCATCGGGGCTGAACGCCAGGGACGACAAGACCCCGGCCTGCGCGCGCCCGAAGACGCGGTGGGAGTACGCCGAGGGGACAGTCGGCCGGTGACTGGAGTTGGGGCCCAGGAGCTTCGTGGTCACGACCGTGGTCAGGACCACCGCCGCCGCGGCGGCCAGCAGGACGCCTGCTCCGATAAGCGTTAAATAGGCGGCGCTGCGATGTCGCGGCCGTCGCCCGCGGGTGGCAGGAGGCCTGAGCGTCCCGCCGGGCCGCCCAGGCGCGGTGCCCGGGCGCTGACGGTGGGAGCTGGCCTGGGTACGCGGGGAAGGCCGGCCGCGCGGGGGCGCTGGCCGGCCGGGCTGGATGCGCGGGAGTCCGACAGCGGGGCAGGCCGGCGCACGGGCCTGCCCGGGTGGCGCATCAGCGGGCGGCCTGGGTGGTGCGCCGCGCCCGGTCGCCGGGGTCCGGGGCGGCGCGGCCGGGGCGGCGACTGGCTCTTGTGGCGGGGCGCTGACCTGGCTGGCCGGAATGCCGGCGGGTGGCTGGGCCGGGGTGCCCGCGGGTGGCTGGGCCGGGGTGCCTGCTGGCCGCCCGGGCAGCCCGACGGCCGGACCGGCCCGGGGGTGGTCTGGTTTGGCTGGGGCGCCGGCCCGGGGGTGGTCTGGTTTGGCCGGTGCGTGGTCTGGTTTGGCCGGTGCGTGGTCTGGCTCGGCTGGGGTGTGGTCTGGTTTGGCTGGGGCGCCGGCCCGGGGGTGGTCTGGTTTGGCCGGTGCGTGGTCTGGCTCGGCGGGTACGTGCTCTGGTTTTGCTGGGGTGTCGTCTGGTTTGGCTGGGGCGCCGGCGGGCTCGGAGAGGGGACGGTCCAGGCCGGCCGCGGCGTCGTCTGGCCCGGCCGGTGCGTGGTCTGGCCCGGCCGGTGCGTGGTCTGGCCCGGCCGCGGCGTCGTCTGGCCCGGCCGGTCTGCCGCGGTGCGTGGTCTGGCTCGGACGGGGGACGGTCCAGGCCAGCCGGGGCGCTGCCCGGGCGGGCTGCAGAACCTGGCTGCTCGGGCAGGGGACCTGGGCCGGGTGCCTCTTCCCGGATGCCGTCCGGGTCCGCCGGGATGGCCTGAAGGCCCGGGTCGGTCGGCTGGTCATCAGGGGTACTGTCCTGGCGGTCCTCCGCGGGCTGGCCGTGATCCCGCTCCGCGGCGGCTGAGCGGGCCGCGTAGACCGCGCTGGCTTCCGTGTCTTCCCCGGGAGGCGGGCCGTCCGGGCCGTCGCCCGGACCACGGCCACCACCGGAATCGGCGCCGGCTCCAGCGGCACGAGGTGCCGACGCCGGCGACGGCCCGGCGCCGCGGGACGCATCCGTGCCGGGGCTGCTCGCGGCCAGCCCGGGGTTCGAGGCGGAACCAAGGTGATATGGCGGCAGGCCGAGCGCATCGCGCAGCGCATCGGCGAACTCCCAGCAGGTCTGGTACCGGTCGTCCTGCGCCTTCGCCAGCGCCTTGGCCATCACGAGGTCAGCCGCGGGAGGCAGTTCCGGGCGCCGTTCCGCCAGCGACGGCGGGGGCTTGTTCAGGTGGGCCCAGATCGCCGCGAAACTCTCGCTGCGGTGGAAGGGTGCCTGGCCGGCCAGCAACTCGAACACCGCGCACGCCAGCGCGTACTGGTCGGTGCGCCCGTCAACCGGCAGGCCCTCGATCTGCTCGGGTGCGGTGTAGTCCGGCGTGCCAAGGAACTGCCCGGCCGCGGTCAGCCCCAGGGACACCTCAGCGCTCTTGCTCAGCCCGAAGTCGGACAGGTAGACGTGGTCGGGCCGCCCGGGGCGCCGGTCCAGCAGGATGTTCGCGGGCTTGACGTCCCGGTGCACCAGGCCGGCCGTGTGCGCCGCGTCCAGGGCCGACGCCACCGGGGAAATGATCGAGGCGACCCGATCCGGTGGCAGCGGGCCCTCACGGCGCAGCAGCGACCGCACGTCACCGCCGCGCACGAAGCGCATCGCGATGAACAGCACCTGACCGACCTCGCCGGCCTCGTAGACCGGGATGATGTGCGGATCGTCCACAGCGGCGGCCGCCCGGGACTCCCGGATGAAGCGCTGCCGGAACATCTCATCGGAGCCCATCGCCGGCGTCATGATCTTCAGCGCTACCAGCCGGTCCAGGCGTTCGTCGCGCGCGCGGAATACGACGGCCATCCCGCCCGCGCCGACCTGCTCCTCGAGCCGGTATCCCCCCAGCCATGAACCTGCGGTGAAGCCGGTCGCCAGATCGGCGTGACGGGAGTGACGTCCTGGCGACTCCTCGTTCACCCACGCCTCCACGCGTTCCTGTGCCCTCGGCATCCTATGCTTCCGTCCAGCGGCGGGTCAGAGCGTAAGAACGCGGATATTAAGTACATAGGAGATGGGGGATTCCGCCGCGTAACCGCCGCCCGCATCCGTCAGGGCCACGCTCACTTCCCGCGGAGGCCGGGCCCTAACGTCTGTCACGCGTCGGGCGCCATCCGCCTGCCCCGCGGCCAGCGGCCTGCGTCCGCCCCCCGGCTGCCGTCCCCGGGAGCCCGGTTCCTGCGCTCCGCCCGTCTCCCGCGCCCCGCGCGGCTCTGATCTCCCGGGGCACCTCCGGCCACCCGGACACCTCATGTCATCCAGGCACCTCCGGCCACCTCTAGCCACCCGGGCACCTCGCGCCACCCGGGCACCTGCGCCCCCGGCACCTCGCGCCACCCGGGCACCTTGCGCCACTCGTTCACGTTACGACCGCCCCCGGCTATCCCCGGGCCGTCAAAAAGCGCCGGGAACGGCTAACCGTACCTTCCACCCTATTCGCGGGCACGGCGTTTGCGATCACCTCCGTGCGGCGAAAAAGACTCAGTGAACGGGGGGCAGGAAATTGATCACGAAACGTGCGGCGGAGGCCGCAGGCAAAAACAGGAAAACCGGTCTATCGCCTGAGAAACCGGCCGTCGCGGCCGCGGCCGGAGGCTGGTTGAGGAAACCGTCACGGCTCGGGTGGTGTGCCGCCGCCCTGCTGGCCGCCGGGGCCACGGGCGGGTGCGGCCTGCTTCATCAGGCCGCGGCGCCCGCCGGGATGGAACGGCAGATCTCCGAGGGGGAGCGGGTCAGCGCGGCCACCCAGGCGCACGCGTCGCCTTCGGCCCAGCCCACCGGTACCGCCAGTCCCGGCCCGGCTGCGCCCGGCGCGGGCGTTGCCGGCGCCACCAGCCTGGCCCTGGGCCTGCCCGCGCCGTCCGCCACCCCCGCCAGAGTCACGGGCAGGCAGGTCACGGCGATCGGCGACTCGGTCATGGCGGCCAGCGCCATGGCTCTCGCCGCGGCCATGCCCGGGATCTACATCGACGCCAAGCCAGACCGGGAGATGCCCGCGGGCCTGGCCATCCTGCGCAGGCTCGCGGCCACTGGCCGGCTGCGCCCGGTGGTGGTGATCGGCCTCGGCACTAACTACATCGTCACTACCCGGCAGCTCAACGAGGTAATGAAGATACTCGGCCCGGACCGCAAGCTCGTGCTTATCAACACTTATGTTCCCGATGCGTGGAGTAAGCAGGTCAACGCCACGGAGGCGGCCTTTATACAGCAGCATCCGGGCGTGACGCCCGCGGATTGGTACGACACGATCAAGAACCGGATGAACATACTCTGGCCGGACCATATCCATCCCGAAATCCCCGGGACCTACGTGTATGCGCGCATGGTGCGGCGGGCCGTCCAGGCCACCCGCGAGGTCACCGTGCATTGACCGGATCCGCTCAGGACGCGGACCCGCTCAGGACCGGGGTCGGCCAGGATCCGGGCGCGCCGGACGGTGCGGCGGGCTGGCCCGGTGCGGCGGGCTGGCCCGGCGCGGCGGGGTGGCTGGCCGGTGACGATGGTGATGTTCCCGGAATTGTTGCTGGCCGTGATCACGTCCCGGGCCGATGGTGACTGCCGCACGGACACGATGGTGTTGCCGAACGAGTCGTGGGTCTGCACCCGGTAGGCGGCGGACCCGGCCGGCAGCACGAGCGTGATGTTGCCGAAGCTGTCGGTGACGTCCACCCGGCGCGGGACCGCGGCGAACCTCAGCGTGATGTCGCCGGAGTTGTTGCTGGCCACCACCTCCGCAGCGGCCAGCCCGGTCACCGAGATGTTCCCGAAGCTGTCCTGCAGCCGGGTGTCGCCGGTCACCCCGTCCGCCTTGATGTCGCCGGAGTTGTTGTCCAGCTGGATGCTGCCGTCCAGGCTGGCGGCGTCGATGGTGCCGAAACTGTCCGCCAGGTGCACGGTCCCGGTCAGCCGGGACGCGGTCAGGTCTCCCGAGTTGTCCGACAGCGCGACCGTGCCGTGCAGGCCGCTCGCGTCCAGCGTGCCGAACGTGTCGCTGACGCCGACCGGCAGGCCGGCCGGGACGGTGAGGCCGAAGTCCAGGGTGCAGGTCCCGGTGGGCACCCGGCACTGCGGATCGAGCGCCAGCCCGGCCGCGGTCGACCGGTAGCGGAACGAGGGCCGGAAGAAGCTGCCGCTCAGGTGCCCGCGGACCAGGATCCGGGGGCCGGTTCCGGGCCGCACCGTGAGGTTGCTGTTCCCTCCCGTCACCCGGACCCGGCCACCAGCCGCCGGCACGCTGAACCGGACCGGATAGCCCACCTGGCTCTGGCCGGCCAGGTAGGTGACGGTCCCCGTGACCCAGCCGTACCCGGCGAACACGATCAGGGCCAGCACCACCGGCAGGCCGGCGGCCAGGACCGCGCGGCGCGCCGGGGTCAGGGGCAGTGCGGCAGGCATGGCTATCCCGCTCCCAGGTAACGCAGGACCGCCAGGACCCGCCGGTGATCCTGCTCGGCGGGCGGCAGCCGCAGCTTGGCGAAGATGCTGTTGATGTGCTTGGCCACCGCGCCCTCGCTGACGACGAGCGTGGCCGCGATGGCCGCGTTGGACCGGCCCTCGGCCATCAGCGCGAGCACCTCGTGCTCGCGGGCGGTCAGGCTGGCCAGCGGGTGCCGGCTGCGGGCCAGCAGCTGGGCGACGACCTCCGGGTCCAGCGCGCTGCCGCCCGCGGCCACCCGGTCCAGCGCGTCGAGGAACTCGGCGAGGTCGGCGACCCGGTCCTTGAGCAGATAGCCGACCCCGTGCGGCCGGTCGGAGAGCAGTTCGGTGGCGTAACGCTCCTCCACGTACTGGGACAGCACCAGCACGCCGACCCGGGGCCAGCGCTGGCGCACCACCAGGGCGGCCCGCAGCCCCTCGTCGGTGAACGTCGGCGGCATCCGCACGTCGACGACCGTGACGTCCGGCTCGTGCTTGCCCACTGCCCGCAGGAACTCCTCGGCCTCGCCGGCCGCCGCCACCACGTCGTGCCCGGCCTCGGCGAGCAGCCGGGTCAGTCCCTCGCGGAGCAGGACGGAGTCCTCGGCGATTACGACCCGCATGGCAGTTCCGCCTCGATCACGGTCGGCCCCCCCGCCGGGCTGCGCACCGACAGCCGCCCGTCCACCCCGGCGAGCCGGTCGGCCAGGCCGGCCAGGCCCTGCCCGCGGGAGTCGGCGCCGCCGGCGCCGTCGTCGCGGACGACCACGCGCAGCACGTCGCCGTGCCGGGACACCACGACCTCGGCCCGGGACGCGCGGGCGTGCTTGGCCACGTTGGTCAGCGCCTCCGCGACGACGAAGTAGGCGCTGGCCTCGGCGGCCGGAGCAGGCCGGGCGTCCAGGCTGACGTGCACGGTGACCGGCACCGGGCTCAGCGCGGCCAGGCCGGAGATCGCGGCGTCCAGGCCCCGGTCGGACAGCACCGGCGGGTGCACGCCGCGGACCAGGTTCCGCAGCTCGGTGAGGGCCTGCTTGGCCTCGGTGTGAGCCTGGTCGATGATGACCTTGGCCCCGTCCGGGTCGTCGGCGAACCGGGCCCGGGCCCGCCCGAGGTTCATGGCCAGGGATACCAGCCGCTGCTGGGCACCGTCGTGCAGGTCCCGCTCGATGCGCCGGCGCTCGACCTCCGCGGACCCCACCGCCTGGGCCCGGCTGCGCTCGAGCTGGCCGATCCGGACGGTCATGTCCGCCTGGCTGCCCGGGCCGATCAGGTAGCGGGCGACCGCGATATCGGCGGCGGCCAGGGCCCGCGTCACGGGTGGCGCCACCGCCAGCAGGATGAGCCCCGCCGCCACCGCCGCGGGCATCAGCTCAGAGGCCGGCAACCCGGCGTGCAGATGCCATCGCAGCCGGATCAGCAGCCAGGCGAACAACGGCAGTCCCAGCATGGCCAGGGCGAACGACCAGAGCGCGGTGACGATGACCGTCTCGGCCAGGCTGAGCGGGAGGCGGAGCAGCGCGTACGCGGCGTGCCGCCAGGCCTTGCGCGACGCCAGCAGCCGCCACATGCGCCCCCAGCCGCTCGCCCCCGGGCTCAGGTCGGCCGGCGGGGCTGGGATCCGCTCGCCCAGGGTGACCGCGAACCGGGCCCGCTCGGCCCGGCCGACCTGCAGGCCCAGCCACAGCGCGGCCACCAGCACGGGCAGGCCGAGCAGGAAGAACCACAGCGTGGTGATGCCCAGCAGACCGAGCGCCACCACCACAACGAGGGCCACGACGCCGGTCACCAGGCCCGCCATCAGGTGGATGACGGCCAGCCAGGTCTGCGCGGAAACCACCGGGGCGCTCACCCGCCGCAGCATCCTGGCCAGCGCCCGGCTGCCGGTGCGCACGCTGCTGCCGGGATCCCGGCTGCCGGGGAGGTGGCCCACGGGCAGGCTGGCCGCAGGCCCGGCTCCCGCCCCGCTGTCCGCCATCGCTCCTCCGGTCCCCTGGTCCTGGCTCTGACGCTAGAGGAATTCGTGGTATCCCGCCTATCCCGCAGGATCCCGGGTTGGCGCGGGTGCTAGCACCACCCTGGATCCGGACTCCCGCGGGATGTCGCTAAGCGCGCCTGCTCCGCGACGCTGTCACTGCCGGGCCGATCTGGTCCGGGCCATCCTGGCCAGCGCCGTTGCGGGAGGAAGAACCCATGAACACGGATCTGAGCCTGGGCTGGGCCGGCGGCGGGGATGCCGCGGGCCAGCCCGGGAACACGCTGATACAGCTCAGCGACGTCACGAAGCGGTACGACGATGACGGCCTGCCCGCGCTGCAGGAGGTGACCTTCGAGGTGGCTCCGGGCGAGGCGGTCGCGATCATGGGCCCGTCCGGCAGCGGCAAGTCCACCCTGCTCAACCTGATCGCCGGGCTGGACCGGCCGACCAGCGGGACGATCACGGTGGCCGGGCAGCGCATCGACCGGCTGAGCGAGACCGGGCTGGCCCGGTTCCGGCGCGAGCGGATCGGCATGATCTTCCAGTTCTTCAACCTGCTGGACGACCTGACCGTGGCCGACAACGTGCTGCTGCCCGCCCAGCTGGCCGGGCTGAAGCGGCGGGAAGCCCGGGCCCGGGCCGGCGAACTGCTGGCCACCCTGGGGATCGAGCAGCACCGGGATGCCTACCCCGGGCGGCTGTCCGGCGGGGAGCGGCAGCGGGTCGCGATCGCCCGCGCGCTGGTCAACCGGCCTGCGCTGCTGCTGGCCGACGAGCCGACCGGCGCGCTGGACACCCTCACCGGCGACGAGATCGGCATGCTGCTCCGCGACCTCAACGCGGCCGGGCAGACCCTGGTGCTGGTCACCCACAATCCCGACCTGGCCCGTCACTACGCCAGCCGCACCGTCCAGATCAGCGACGGCCGGATTCTCCGCAACGAAAACCGCCTGGGCGCCAGTCAGCCTGGCGCGCCGGCGGGGGTGCGGCGATGAGAACCGGCCCGGTCGGCCGGGCCGTGCGCGGCGGAGTATCGCGCCGGCGGGTGCAGACCCTGGTGATCGGCCTGGTCCTGCTGGTCTCCACCGCGGCGTCGCTGCTGGCCCTGGCGCTGGTGGTGGACTCCAGTGCCCCGTTCGATCACGCGTTCGCTGCGCAGCGTGGCGCGCACCTGGCCGCGGTCGTCGACCCGGCCCGGGCCACCCCGGCCGAGCTGGCCGCGACGGCGCGGCGGGCTGGGGTAACGGCCGCCGCCGGGCCGTTTGCGGAGACGACGATCGCCCCCCAGATGGCCCACATGGCCGGCCCGAACGGGTTCCTGCCGCCGATGACGCTGGCCGGGCGCTCCGCGCCGGGCGGCCCGGTCGATGACATCGTCCTGCAGTCCGGGCACTGGGCGCAGCGTCCTGGCCAGCTGGTACTGGGCAACAATCCGTCCAGCAACGAGCAGGTCGGGCTCCCGCTCGGCGCGAAGATCACGGTGGGGATACCGGGCCGGCCCACGCTGACCGTGGTCGGCCTCGCGACCTCGGCGACCAACTCGGCGGACGGCTGGGTGGTGCCCGCCGAGATCGCCCGGCTGCGCGCACCGGGCGAGCCGGCCGCCGTGCAGATGCTGTACCGCTTCCGCAGCGCGGGCAGCGCCGCGCAAATCCGCGCCGACGCGGCCGGGGTGAGCGCGGCCCTGCCTCCGGGCGCGGTCACGGCCACCCAGTCCTACCTGGCCGTGAAGGTGCAGGAGGTCTCCCGGATCGGGCCGTTCGTGCCGTTCCTGGTGGCGTTCGGGGCGATCGGCATGATCATGTCGGTGCTGATCGTGGCCAACGTGGTCAGCGGCGCGGTGGTGGCCGGCTACCGGCGGATCGGCATCCTCAAGAGCATCGGCTTCACCCCCGCCCAGGTCGTCGCGGCCTACGTCGGGCAGATCGCCGTGCCGGCCGTGGCCGGCGTGCTGGGCGGGCTGGCGCTGGGCGCAGTCCTGGCCACGCTCCTGCTCAAGCAGACCGCCAACGCCTACGGGGTCGCCGCCCTGAGCGTGCCGCCCTGGGTCCTGGGAGCGGTGCCCGCGGCCATGCTCGGCCTGGTCGCCGTCGCGGCCCTGCTGCCCGCGGTCCGGGCCGGGCGCCTGTCCGCGGTCCAGGCCATCGCGGCCGGGCGGGCCCCCCGCCAGGGACGCGGCTACGCCGCGCACCGGCTGCTCGGCCGGCTGCCGCTGCCCCGGGCGGTGACCATCGGCCTGGCGGCCCCGTTCGCCCGCCCGGCTCGCACCATGGTCACCCTGACCGCCGTCCTGCTCGGTGCGATCGCGGTGACGTTCGCGGTCGGCCTGAACTCGTCCCTGAGCCGGGTGGTGACCGGCCTGTCCCAGGCGTCGGCCCAGCCGGTGCAGGTCGGGCTCAGCTCGCAGAACGCCTTCATCATGGACGCCGCGCAGCAGCGGACCATCGAGGCGGCGCTGCGTGCCCAGCCGGGCACGGGGCACTACGTGGCCGAGACTGACGGCCAGTTCGCCGTGGCCGGGCTGACCGGGCAGCATCCTTTCACCGCGTTCCGCGGGGACGCCGCCTGGACCGGCTACCCGCTCATCAGCGGGCACTGGTACACCGGCCCGGGCCAGGCGGACGTGTCCACCGGCTTCCTCACCCTGACCGGCAAGGCGGTCGGCGACACCGTCACCCTGACCGTGGGCACCAGGCCCATGCCAGTGCGCATCGTCGGGCAGATCTTCGCCGGTCACGGCCGGGGGATCTCCGTCATCACCGGCTGGCAGACACTGGACGCCGCCAACCCCAGCCTGGCGCCGCCCGACCAGTACGACATCGGGCTCCGGCCGGGCGTTTCCGCGGCGGCGTACTCCCAGGCGCTCGGCAGCAGGCTCGGATCCCGCTACATGATTTTCCGCAACAGCAGGAACTCCGTCATCGTCACCCTGATGCTCGGCCTGATCGGCACCCTGACGCTGCTGCTGGCGGTCGTCGCCGGGCTGGGCGTGCTGAACACCGTCGTGCTGAGCACCCGGGAACGCGTCCATGACCTGGGGGTGTTCAAGGCGGTCGGGATGACGCCGCGGCAGACCATCGCCATGGTGGTCTGCTGGGTGGCGGGGATCGGGCTGGTGGCCGGCGTGATCGCGGTCCCGCTGGGGATCGTGCTGCACCACGCGGTGCTGCCGGAGATGGCCTCCTCGGCGAACCTGGGCCTGCCCGCCAGCTACCTGGACGTCTACCACGGTGCGGAGGTCATCGCGCTGGCCCTGGCCGGGATGGTCATCGCCGTGGCCGGGGCGCTGCTCCCGGCGGGCTGGGCCGCCCGGATCCGCACCGCCTCCGCCCTGCGCGCCGAGTAGCCCCCCGCTCCGGCCGGCCCGCACGGGGGCGGCCGGCCGGAGCCCGGGCCCCCAGCGCCCCCGGCCCGGGTCGTTCATGATCCTGTGCGGTCGATGCCGCTATACCGCACCGGCTGCACAGGATCACGGATCACCCGGCCCCGGGGGCCCCGGGCTTGGGCCCCGGAAGGGAGGGGCGGGGGGTGGGCGTGGGCCATGGCCTGGCGGTGACGAGGATGGGCGGATCGCTCGAGGGAGAAGGCCAGGGTGCCCAAGCAGGCGGGAAACAGGGGGCGCGGAAGCCAGGGGGCGCGGGAGCCAGGGCGGCAAGAGCCCAGGGCGGCAAGAGCCAGGGCAGCGGGAACCCGGCCAGCGCAGGCAAGGGCCGCGGGACCAAGGCGAACCAGGCCGCGGCCCGGGCGAAGTCGCCGAGTTGCGGGCCCAGGAGGCGGCCCGCAAACGGCGCCGCAACTGGCTGGCCGGCATCGGTGCGGCCGTGGTCGTCATCATCGCCGCCGTGGCCATCACGCTGGCCGTGACCAGCAACAGCGGGAAGTCTCCCCAGCGCCGCGGAGGGCACGCCGCATCTGGGGCCAGCCGCTGAGCAGGAGCCAGGCAGGCCCGGCCCGCGGCCCGGTGACCGCGATCTACAACGGCCGGGTCTACCTGGGCAACCCCCGCGACACCCCGCTGGCGAAGCACGCCCAGATCCAGCTGCAGGTCGGGAAACCGCTGGTTGCCCCGGTCTCGATCACCTTCCCGGGCGGCCTGTGAGCGGTCAGCTGCCCCGGGGATCCCAGCGGAACCGCCAGATCGCGACCAGCGCCCCGGCCGCTCCCCAGGCCAGGAGCACCCCCAGGTCCTTCCAGTCGGCCCCGCTGTGCTGCGCGAACGCCCCGAGCAGAGCCTCGTTGAACGGCCGGACCGGCAGCCAGCCGGAGACGCGGTTCAGGGCGGCGGAATGAATCGGGAGGTACGTCCCCGAGATGAACACCAGCGGGAACAGCACGAGCTGGACCACGGCCGGGGCGGCCTCGGCGTTGCGGATCAGCGAGGCCACCGCGACCCCCAGCGCGCAGAAACTGGCCGCGCCCAGCACCAGGGTGGCCGCGATCACCGCCCACTGGGCCGGCAGCGGCACGCCGAACAGGTGGCCCACCCCGACGATGAGCGCGATATCCACGACGCTGACCACGATGCAGTGCGCCAGCAACCCGAGGAAGTACGCCCAGGCCGGGAGGGGGGTGGCCCGGACCCGTTTCAGCATCCCGTTCTGCCGCCGGGTGGACAGCACGATCGCGAGCTGGCTGTAACAGGCGCCCAGCACGGACACCGCCGCGATCGTCGGCACGTAGTACTGCAGGGCCGAGAGCCCGTAGAAGTACGAGCTGCGGGCCACGCCGCCGAACAGCGCGCCAAACAGCGTGATGATCACGACGGGGAACACGAACGTGAAGAAGGCGCTCTGCGGGTTGCGCCAGAACGACAGCTGCTCGTAGCGGACCTGGTGCCACACCAGGGCGAGATTGCGCTGCCGGGCGACGTTGCGCCGCCGGGCCCGGGGGATGACCGCGGTCATCGGGTGCTCCTTTCCAGCTGGCCTGCCGGGGCCGCAGCCCCGGTCAGCCCGAGATAAACGTCTTCCAGGCTCGGCCGGTCCACGGTGAGCCGGTCCAGCGTCAGCCCGCGGTCCAGCGCCCAGCCGGTCAGCTGGTGCAGCGTCTGCGTCGGCGCGCTGGTTTGCACGGTAACCAGGCCGTCGTCCACCACTGAGGCCGGCGGCAGGTCTGAGCCCGTCCGCCCAGCCGGGAGCGCGAAACGGATCCGGGTCCGGGCGCTGGCCCGGCCGCCCAGGCCGGCGGGCGTGCCCTCGGCCACGATCTCGCCGCCGGACATCACCGCCACCCGGTCGGCCAGGGCCTGGGCCTCGTCCATGTAGTGCGTGGTGAGCAGGATCGTGGTCCCGCGGCCGCGCAGGCCGCGCACGATCTGCCACGCGTCGCGCCGGGCGCCCGGGTCGAACCCGGTCGTCGGCTCATCCAGGAACAGCAGTTCCGGGTCGCCGATCAGGCCCAGGGCGAGGTCCAGCCGCCGTTTCAGGCCGCCGGAGAGGTTCCTGACCTTGGTCCGCTCCTGCCCGGCCAGGCCGACGAGGACGATCACCTCGCCGACGTCCCGCGGCGCCGGGTAGTAGCCCGCGTTCCGGGCGAGCGTCTCGCGGACCGTCAGGTAGGGCTCGACCGCGATGTCCTGCAGCACCAGCCCGATCCGCTCCCGCAGCGCCCGGCCGGTGGCCCGGTCCCCGGGATCGAGGCCCAGCACGCCGGCCTGCCCGCCGTCCCGGCGGCGGAACCCTTCCAGGATCTCCAGCGTGGTCGTCTTCCCCGCGCCGTTGGGCCCCAGCAGCGCGAAGATCTCGCCGCGGCCGACCGTGAAGCTGACCTCCCGCACGGCCCGCACCGCGCCGTAACTCTTGGCCAGCCCGGCGACCGTGATGACGTCAGCCACGGCGCACGCACCGGACCTCGGCGGACACGTCCAGGTAACGCCCGGCCAGCCCGGGGGAGGCCGTGATCCCGAACTCGGTCCGGTCGATCCGCGCCGTGGCGCGGGCCAGCAGCGAGCCGTCCGGAAGCACGCTCACCTCGGCTGGCAGGCGCAGCGGCCGGGTGGTTCCGCAGACGGTCAGCGCACCGTCCAGCGCGTCCCCCTCCATTTTCTCCGCAACGAAAACCATCGCGGGGTGCCGCCCCGTGTCCAGGAACCGGGCCGAGCGCACGCTGCCGTCACGGGCGGGGTTGCCGGTGCGGAAGCTAGCCGCGTCGATCTCCACCCGGATGCGTGCGCCGGCCAGCGGCTCGGTCACGTCGACGGTCCCGGCCCGGATGCGGAACGTGCCCCGGACCGGGGCCAGGCCGAACAGGTGCCGGGTCCGGAACGCCACGGACGACGCGTCCGGGTCGATGTCATAACGGCCGAGACGGGGTTTCGTTGCGGAGAATTCCTGGTTTGCTGTCATGCGCTCCATGACACGCCAGGCCGGGTGCGGCGCGGCAGGGCGAGCCGGATGGTCGTGGCCCGGCGAAAGTAGCGGCGGGCCGGGCGGGATACGACTTTCGTAGGTTCCTGTCCCTCCGAAGGTGCGCGCGCCCGGGGCCGGCCGCCACTACTGACGTAGCGTTGAACACGTGAGCGACGAACACTGCCAGCCCGGGTACCGCTGGCCGCTGTGGTACCACTGGCCGTCCCGGCACCGGACCGCGACCGACGTGGGGATCGCGGTCTTCTTCGCGCTGCTGGACACGGCCTCCACCCTGGCCGGGATCACCTGGTGGCCGGCTCATCCCGGGACGCTGGCCTGGGTCCTGCTGGGTGTGCAGGCCGCGGCCTGCCTGTCCCTGGTGGCCCGGCGCCGCGCGCCGCTGCTGGTGATCGCCGTCCTGGGCGGGTTCACCCTGGCTGTGACGCTGCTGATCTGGCCCGCCGGCGCGCTTACGCCGGCCAACATGAATAACGTATGGGCCCCGTTCGCCACGGTCCTGGCCGCCTACGGGCCCTTCTTCTACGGGCGGGACCGGCGGATGGCGTTCCTCGAGGTCGCCCTGCTGACGGTAATCGTGGCCCGGCCATGGCAGCCGTCGATCGCGGTCATCACGATCGCGGTGCTGCGCACCGCGGTGGGACCGCTGCTGGCGCTGTACTTCGGGGCCCGCCACGCCCTGCTGCAGTCGCTGCGGGACCGGGCCGACCGGGCCGAGCGCGAGCAGTACCTGCTCGCCGAGCAGGCCCGGACCGGGGAACGGGCCCGGCTGGCCGGCGAGATGCATGACGTGGTGACCCACCGGGTCAGCCTGATGGTGCTGCAGGCCGGGGCGCTGCGGATGACCGCCCCCGACGAGGCGACCCGGCGGGCGGCCGAGGACCTGCGGGTCACCGGCTGCCAGGCCCTGGACGAACTGCGGGACCTGGTCGGGATCCTGCGCACGCATCCTGACGGCGACGAGACGCCGTCGGTGGCTGGCCTGGCCGGGCTGGTCGCCGAGTCGGTCAGCGTGGGCACCCCGGCCGAGCTGACCGAGGAGGGTGACCCGGCCCTGGCCTCGCCGGTGGTCGGGCGGACCGCCTACCGGATCGTCCGGGAGGCGCTGACCAACGTGCGCAAGCACGCGCCCGGGGCGCGGGTGAGCGTGCAGGTCAGTTACGGTGACGCCCAGGTGCGCGTCTGCGTCCGCAACGGGCCGCCCGCCAGCACCGCGGACCTGTCCGGCCTGGCCGGGACCGGGTCCGGCCTGGGCATCGCCCACCTGCGGCAGCGGGTCGAGCTGGTGCACGGGACGCTGCGGGCCGGCCCCGGGCCCGACGGGGGCTTCTGCCTGGAAGCCACGCTGCCTGCGTACGTCCCGACGGCCGAGCCGGTGGGGTGACGGTGATCCGGGTCGTGGTCGTGGATGACGAGCCGATGGTCTGCGCGCACCTGCGCACGATCCTCGGCTCGGCCGGCACCATCGAGGTCGTCGCCGAGGCGCACGACGGGGCGGCCGGGGTCGAGGCGGTCACCCGGACCCGCCCCGACGTCGTGCTCATGGACCTGCGCATGCCGGGGATGGACGGGCTGGCCGCGATCGAGCGGATCGGCGAGCTGGCCACGCCGCCCGCCGTGGTCGTGCTGACCACCTTCGACGCCGACCAGTATGTGCTGCGCGCGCTGCGGGCCGGGGCGGCCGGGTTCCTGGTCAAGTCCACGCCACCGGAGGATCTCATCGGGCTCGTGCAGGTGGCCGCGGAGGGGCACACGGTGCTGTCCCCGGCGGCCGCCCGGCGGCTGATCGCGGCCTCCACCGACAGCCAGCCGGCCCGCGACCGGGCCCGCCAGCTCGTGGCGGCGCTCACCGACCGGGAGGCTGAGGTGCTGGCCGGCCTGGGTGAGGGCCTGTCGAACGCGCAGATCGCCGCCCGGCTGTACCTGTCGGAGGCCACCGTGAAGGGGTACGTGTCCCGCACGCTGGACAAGCTGGGCTGCGCCAACCGCACCCAGGCCGGGCTGCTCGCCCACGACGCCGGCCTGATTCCCCGATAACCGCCCAAACCGACCGCTTAGGCTGGGCGGTAGCACCCGGGTGGCCAGGCACGGAAAGGACGGCGTCGTGTCGCAGTCCGAGGATGATCGCACCGCCGAAGTCTCTGCGGGCCAGCCCGTGTTCGACACCACCGTGGCCAACCCGGCCCGGATCTGGAATTACTGGCTGGGCGGCAAGGATCACTTCGAGGCCGACCGGGAGGCGGCCGAGCAGGTCATCGAGGTGATGCCGTCGATGCCGCTGCTGGCGCGGCTCGCCCGCCGGCAGCTGATCGACACGGTGTGGCTGCTGGCCGGCACCTACGGTATCCGGCAGTTCCTGGACATCGGGAGCGGCCTGCCATCGGCCGACAACACCCACGAGGTCGCGCAGCGCACCGCCCCGCAGGCGCGGGTCGTCTACGTGGACAACGACCCGGTCGTGATCGGCCACGCCCGCGCCCTGCTCACCAGCGGCCCGGAGGGGGCGACCGACTACATTCAGGCCGACCTGCGGGATACGGCCGCCATTTTAACGGGGGCCGCGCGGACCCTCGATTTCCGCCAGCCCGTCGCCGTCCTGCTCATGGGCGTGCTGCACTTCATCCCGGACGAGGAGGATCCGCACGCGATCGTGTCCCGGCTGATGGACGCCACGGCCCCCGGAAGCTTCCTGGTCATCGGGCACGGAGCCAGCGACATCAAGGCGGACGCGGCGCCGGAGGTGACGCGGCGCTACAACGACCGGTCGTCCGCCCGGCTCACGCTGAGAACCCGGGAGCAGGTGGCGCGGTTCTTCGACGGGCTGGAACTCGTCGGCCCGGGGGTCGTCCCGCTCAGCCAGTGGTGGCCTGCGGACGAGGTTGACCCGGGCGCGGCCGGCGGTGTGATCGGCCACAGCGGGATGGCCAGGAAGATCGCCCGTCCCGGCTGAGACGCTGGCCCCGGCTGGCCGGACGTGCAACTGTGTGTGGGCAGCAGGGTGTGGGGACGGTGCCTTACGGGGTAGGTGCTGTCCGATCTCAGCGAGCGGGGGCCTTATGGGACGTGACATTCAGGCCATCACGATCAGTGGTGAGGACCGGCGCAAGTACCGGGAGAAGGTGCAGCGCTCGCTGGACGTCTTCGCCCGGATGCTCCGCGAGCGCCGCTTCGAGGCCAGCCCGTCACGGGTGGGCGTGGAGATCGAGCTGAACCTGGTGGATTCCCGCGGGGAGCCCTCCATGCGCAACGCGGCCGTGCTCGACGCGATCGCCGACCCCGCCTGGGCGACCGAGCTCGGGCAGTTCAACCTCGAGATCAACGTGCCGCCCCGGCGGCTGGAAGGCCGCGCCCTCGCGGACCTGGAGCGGGAGATCCGCGCCAGCCTCAACGCCGCGGATGCCAAGGCCCGCAGCGCGGGGAGCCGGCTGGTCATGGTCGGCATCCTGCCCACGCTGGCCGAAGACGACATGGACGAGGACGCCATGTCGGCCAATGAGCGCTACCGGGTGCTGAACGAGCAGATCTTCGCGGCCCGCGGGGAGGACCTGCGCATCGCCATCGACGGCCCTGAGCACCTGCTCACCCACGCAGGCAGCATCACCCCCGAGGCGGCGTGCACCAGCGTGCAGCTGCACATCCAGGTCAGCCCCGATGCGTTCGCGAGCTACTGGAACGCGGCGCAGGCCATCGCGGGCGTCCAGGTCGCCCTGGCCGCCAACTCACCGTTCCTGTTCGGCCGGCAGCTGTGGGCCGAGACCCGGATCACCTTGTTCGAGCAGGCCACCGATACCCGGCCGGATGAGCTGAAACAGCAGGGCGTGCGGCCGCGGGTGTGGTTCGGCGAACGCTGGATCACGTCCGTGTTCGACCTGTTCGAGGAGAACATCCGGTACTTCCCGGCCCTGCTGCCGCTCTGCGAGGACGAGGACCCGCTGGCCGTCCTGGACGCGGGGGACACCCCGGAGCTGGCCGAGATGAGCCTGCACAACGGGACCATCTACCGCTGGAACCGTCCCGTCTACGCCGTCGTCGGCGGCCAGCCCCACCTGCGCATCGAGAACCGCGTCCTGCCGGCGGGCCCCACGGTCGCGGACGTCATGGCCAACGCCGCGTTCTACTACGGGCTGGTCCGGGCCCTGGCCGACACGCAGCGGCCGATCTGGACCCAGATGTCGTTCGCGACCGCGGCCGAGAACCTGCACGAGGCCGCGCGGGATGGCATGGACGCCCGGCTGTACTGGCCCGGGCTGGGTGAGGTTCCCGTGGCCGAGCTGGTGCTGCGCCGCCTGCTGCCGCTGGCCCGGGAGGGCCTGTCCCGCTGGGGCGTCGATGCCGGCTCCGCCGGGCGGCTGCTCGGCATCATCGAGCAGCGCTGCCTGACCGCCCGGACGGGAGCGGACTGGCAGGTCGCCGTGACCCACGCCATCAGCGAGCAGACCGGCGCCGGCCGCCCGGAGGCGCTGCGGCAGATGACCCAGCGCTACATCGAGCACATGCACGCCAACGAGCCCGTGCACACCTGGCCCACGGTGGAGTAGCACCGGCATTGTCACTATGTGAGACCTGGGATCGCCGCGCCGCGTGCCAGGATCGGCGGGCAGACCGCAGTGGTGCCGCGACCGGAACGAGGAGACATGAGCGACACGAAACCCGCATCGCCGCAGCCACCGATGCTGACCGTCGCTCTCGACCTGCCATCCGCGCAGATCCTCGCCGACCAGGCGTCGATCGTCTCCGATCTCCAGTTCGTCGTGGAGTGCTGCAAGGAGCTGCTCGGCGAGCTGGACAAGCCCGAGGAAGACCGGGATCCGGTGGTGCCGCAGGCGCTGTGGTCGGCCGCCCTGGCCTCCTACTCCCGGTGTTTCAGCAAGGGCAAGCGGTTCGGCCTGGGCCCGGACGACATCACCAGCCTGCCCCTGGAGGGGGAGGTCATGACGTTCCACAAGTGGGCCATCGGGCAGCGGACCAGGCTGACCACCCACCCGGCTGACCCGTTCGACGCGGCCAAGGTCGGGGCGGCGCTGGCGCTGCCCGGGAGCGGGAAGCGCCGGGTGGAGGGCATCGCGATCCTGACCACCAGCCGGGTGCTTGTCGATGACACCGGGGTGCGGCAGCTGGGGGCGCTCGCATCAGCGCTGGCCAAGCAGACCGCCGAGCGGGCCCAGGGACAGCAGGACACGGTGCTCGAGGAGGCCCAGCAGCTCGACCTGGACCGGCTCTACCGGCAGCCGCCGCTGAGCAGCGCCCGCCCGCTGGAGAACCTGCCCACCCTGCCCCAGCCCACCGCCTGACCCAGCCCACCGCCTGACCCAGCCTCCTGACCCAGCCCACCGCCTGAGAGGGACGAAGCCCTGAGGGGCAGCCTCCTCGCAGGCCAGTCTCATTAGCCTCGCTTGCCTCGTTAGTCCCGGTGGTAACGCGGCACGCATGAACTGTGGCCTACGGGGCAGCCGGGAGTCCTTGACGGCCGGTCTGGCGGCCGTTGACCTCAGCGAGGAGGCCGCGACCATGACTGACGCACGGCCGCAGACCGCCGTACCGGCGGACACGGGTGACGGGGCGAGCCGGTTCCACCGGACACTGGGAGTGCTGCCCGCCACGGCGGTCAACATGACCCAGATGTGCGGCATCGGGCCCTTCATCACGATCCCGCTGATCGTGGCGGCCATGGGCGGCCCGCAGGCGGTGCTGGGCTGGATCGCGGGGGCGATCCTGGCCCTGGCGGACGGCCAGGTCTGGGCGGAGCTCGGGGCGTCCATGCCAGGCTCGGGCGGCACCTACCTGTACCTGCGCAAGGCCTTCCGGTACCGGACTGGCAACCTCATGCCGTTCCTGTTCATCTGGACGGCGATGCTGTTCATCCCGCTCATCATGTCCACCGGCGTGATCGGGCTGGTGAGCTACCTGGGCTTCTTCTTCCCGCACCTGTCGGCGTGGCAGGGCCACCTGATCGGACTGGGCGTTACCGCCCTGGTCATCGTGGCCCTGTACCGGCGGATCGAGCGGGTCAAGGTGCTTACCACCGTGCTGTGGGTGGTGATGGTGCTGGCCGTCGGCCTGACCGTCGCCGCCGCCTACAGCGGGTTCCACCCGTCCCTCGCGTTCACCTATCCGCGCGGGGCGTTCAGCGGCGGCGGCGCGTTCTTCGCGGGGCTCGGCGCCGGGCTGCTCATCGCGATCTACGACTACCTCGGCTATAACACCACCGCGTACATGGGCGACGAGCTGAAGGACCCCGGGCGCACCCTGCCCCGGTCCATCATCTTCTCGATCCTCGGCATCATGGTGTTCTACCTGGCGCTGAGCATCGGCGTGGTCGGGGCGGTGCCCTGGCGCACGGTGGCCCAGTCCACCTCGGTGGCGTCCCTCGTTGTGACCAGGAACTGGGGTCACGGCGCGGCCGATGTGGTCACGGTGCTCATCCTCATCACCGCGTTCGCCTCGGTGCTCACCGGACTGCTGGGCGGGTCGCGGGTGCCGTACCAGGCCGCCCGGGACGGCGTGTTCTTCCGTGCGTTCGGGCGGCTCCACCCGCGCGGTGACTTCCCGCATGTGGCCCTGATCGCGCTCGGCGTGATCACCGCGGTGGGCTCCTTCTTCACGCTCACCACGATCATCGCCATGCTGACCGCCGTGATCGTGATCGTCCAGGCGGTAGCCCAGGTGGTGGCGCTGACGGTGCTCCGCCGCCGCGAACCGGGCCTGCCCCGGCCCTACCGTCAGTGGCTCTACCCGCTGCCCAGCCTGGCCGCCCTGGCCGGCTGGATCTACGTCTACTCCTCCGCCGGCCGGGTGCCGATCGAGTTGTCGCTCGCGTGGGTGGCCGCCGGGATCGTGGCCTACCTCGTGTGGGCGCGGGTCACCCGGGGCTGGCCGTTCGGCCCGAACCCGTCCCGCGACGAGAAGCTGACCGCGCGGGCGTGACGGCCGCGGCCGTAGCGGCCAGGGCCGGGCCCGGTCCTGGCCGTGGCCCGGTGATCGGGTAGAACGGGTTAATGCCGGAGCTTCCCGAGGTCGAGACCGCCCGCCGGCTCATCGCCGGCCAGGCGCTGCACCGGGCCATCGCGGGGGTCGACGACGCGGACACCTACGTCACCCGCCCGCACACGCCCGGCCAGCTGCGTGACGCGCTGGTAGGCCGCGAGCTCACGGCCGTGCTGCGGCGCGGCAAGACCATCTGGGCGGAGACCTCCGGAGTCGGAGCAGACCCGGCGCCCGGCCCGGACCTCGGCATTCACCTGGGCATGAGCGGCCGTATCGTGGTCACCGCACCGGACGGGGCGGCCACCGAGGGCGGCGACCCCTGGCGCCGGGACGCGCAGCCGCGCAAGCCCGAGTGGGACCGCTTCACGATCGAGTTCGCCGACGGCGGCCGCCTGGCCCTGTTCGACAAGCGCCGGCTGGGCCGGGTGCGCCTCAACCCCGACGTCACCGCGCTCGGGCCCGACGCCGAGGAGATCACCGCGGCCCAGTTCCGCCAGCTGCTCGCCAGGGGGACGATCGCGGTCAAGGCCCGGCTCCTGGATCAGTCCAAGATCGCCGGGGTGGGGAACCTGCTGGCCGACGAGGCGCTCTGGCAGGCCAGGATCTCCCCGGCCGCGCCGGTCAGCAGCCTCAGCCCGGCCGGCGCGGACCGGCTCTACCGGGCCCTGCAGGCCACGCTGAGGTCCGCCGCCGCCCAGGGTGGCGTGCATACCGGCGAGGTGATCGCGTTCCGGCACGCCGGCGCCAGGTGCCCGCGCTGCGGCGCGGAGATGAAGCACGGCACGGTGGGGGGCCGCAGCACCTGGTGGTGCTCCGCGGAACAGGCCTGACGTCGTCAGCCGCGCAGCGCGGGCAGGGTGATGGTGAAGCGGGTGTGGCCTGGTGTGCTGTGGACCTGGGTGTGGCCGCCGTGTGCGGTGGTGACGGCGTCGACGATGGCCAGGCCCAGGCCGGTGCTGCCGGCGGCGCGGGAGCGGGAGGTGTCGCCGCGGACGAATCGTTCGAACAGGGCGGGCTGCAGCTGGGGCGGGATGCCGGGGCCGTTGTCGGTGACGGTCAGCTCGACGGTCCCGGGGCTGGTGGCTGGTGGTGAGGGCGACGGTGACGGTGGTGCCGTGGGGGGTGTGCCGGGCGGCGTTGCTCATCAGGTTGGCCAGGACCTGGTGCAGCCGGTGCTCGTCGCCGCGGACCAGGACCGGTTCGCCGGGCAGTTCCAGGATCCAGCGGTGGCCGGGGGCGGCGACGCGGGCGTCGCTGGTGGCGTCGATGGCCAGCCGGGTCAAGTCGACGGGTTCGCGGGCCAGCGGCCGGCCGGCGTCGAGCTGGGCGAGCAGCAGCAGCTCGTCGACGAGCACGCTCATCCGTTCTGATTCTGATTCGACGCGGCGCAGGGCGTGCTCGATGCCGGCGGGGACCGGGCCGGGGTGGCGCAGGGCCAGTTCGGCGTAGCCGCGGATGGCGGCCAGCGGGGTGCGCAGCTCGTGGCTGGCGTCGGCGGCGAACCGGCGCAGCCGGGCCTCGCTGGCCGCCCGCCGGCCCAGGGCTGATTCGACGTGGCCGAGCATCCGGTTGAACGCCACCGCGACCTGGCCGACCTCGGTGCGCGGGTTGGCGTCCGGGACCCGGTCGGGCAGCGTGACCTCACCGCTGGCCAGCGGCAGCTGGGTCACCCGGGCCGCAGTCGCCGCCACCCGCCGCAACGGCCGCAACGACAGCCGCACGAGCCCCAGGCCGATGAACCCGGCCAGGACCAGCGCGGCCAGGAACGCCGCCAGCTCAGCCATCTCGACCTTGTGCAGCGTCGATTCCATGGGGGCAAGCGGGAGGCCGGTGATCAGCACGTCACCGTCCCTGCCCCTGATCGCGGTGAGCCGGTAGTCACCGTGAATGGAGTCCAGGTCCTCGGTGTAGTACCGGCCATCGGGCGGCAGCCGGGTCACGGTCGCCTCGTCGGCGGCGGACAGGTGGCTCTGCCCGTCGATGATGCCCTGATCGGTCACCACCCCGTCCTTCACCCGGGCCCCGAACGTCCCGGCGTTCAGGCCCGGGGTCTTGTTGCAGTTGCCGGCCGTGGCGCCCTGGGGCAGCGGCGGGCCCTCGTGATGCCTGGCCTCCATGCAGGAGGCGTACCGCCCGCCCGCCGCCTGGAGCTGGTAATCGAGCTGGTTGAGCAGGGTGTGGCTGATCACGATGTAGGTGACGAGGCCCACGCCAGCGCAGGCCAGGGCGAGCAGGGCCACCAGCCCGGTGATGAGCTGGCCGCGCAGCGAGCGGGTCGCCAGCCAGCGGGCCGGCCGCGCCCGCCACGCAACGCCGGATCCGGGCATCAGCCAGCCTCACGGGCGCCCAGCGGCCGGCGGGCACGCCGGCCACGCGGAGCGCGGTGCCTGCCCAGGTGTCCCCATGCCCAGCACTATCGCAGGCCGGGCTGGGCGGAGGGTCTCGTTACCTTCTGTGTCGCTTCTCAAGGTCCGGGCGGGCGGCGGCCGGGCCGGCGCGGGCGCTGGGCACCCGCCGCCGCCCGCGGGCGGGCAGAGGGCTGAATCCGCACGTTAAGGTGCAGGTTATGCAGGCGGAGCTCAGGATGACGATCACGGCGAACCTGGGCCGCTTCCGCCGGGTCCAGGCGCCCGCCGGGGGGCTCAAGGCCTCGGCGGTCGCCCTCTGCGTGGTGATGCAGGAGGACGTCCCGGCGCTGCCGATCACGAGGCGGGCACCTACCCTGCGCAACCATGCGGGCCAGTGGGCGCTGCCCGGCGGGCGCCGCGACCCGGGGGAGTCCGCCGAGGACGCGGCGCTGCGGGAGCTGCTCGAGGAGACTGGTGTCGAGGCCGGCCCGGGCGCGGTGCTCGGCGTGCTGGACGACTACGTCACCCGGTCGGGATACCTGATGACCCCGGTGGTGGTGTGGGCTGGCGTGGCCAGCGCGGAGATGAAGGGCCCGGAGTCCGAGGTGGCCCAGATCCACGTCATCCCGCTGGCTGACTTCGACGTCGCACCGCGGCTGACGCGGATCCCCGAATCCGAGGCGCCCGTCATCCAGCTGCCGCTGCTCGGGCGGTATGTCCACGCGCCCACGGCGGCGATCATCTACCAGTTCTGCCAGGTCGCCCTGCACGGGACCACGACCAGGGTGGCGCACTTCGAGCAGCCCGTCTTCGCCTGGAAGTAGCCTGCTCAGCGCAGCCACATCACGGGCTCGCGGCCGGCCCGTTGATAGCCTGCATCGGGTACCCGGCGGCACGCCGCCGCCGGCGTTCACCCGGGGAAGGTTGTCATGCCGGCCAGGAGATCGTCCGGGGCGGACGTGCCGGGGACGGCTGTGCCCGGGATGGATGTGCCCCCGGCCCCGTCGCTGTCCCGGCGGCACGCGGCCGGGGCCCCCAGCGCCCGCGGGCTGCTGTTCACGCTGCTCGGCGAGTTCGTGCTGACCACCGACGGGACCGCATGGACGTCGGCGGTCCTCGCCGCCTTCAGCCGCCTCGGCATCGAGGAAAAGGCCACCCGGCAGGCCCTGATGCGTACCGCCGCGGCGGGCTGGCTCGAGCCGGAGAAGCTGGGCCGCCGGACCCGGTGGCGGCTGACCGGCAGCGCGCGGCGGCTGCTGACCGACGGCGCGGAGCGCATCTACTCGTTCACCGGCCCGGCCGAGGACTGGGACGGCCGCTGGCTGCTGGTGTACGCGCGTGTCCCCGACAGTGACCGCCGCGCCCGGCACGTGGTGCGCAGCAGGCTCAGCTGGGCCGGGTTCGGGTCCCTCGGCGCGGGCCTGTGGATCAGCCCGCACCCGGACCGCGAGGCCGAGGCCGTGGGCGTGCTCCGGGCGGCTGGCCTCGACGGGGACGCCAACGTCTTCGTGGCCACCCGGTCCGGCCTCGGTGACGTCCGCATGATGGTGGCGGCCGCGTGGGACCTGGCTGCGGTCGAGCAGCAGTACGCGCAGTTCATCGGGGAGTTCCGCGACCCGGCGCCCGGCGACGTGCTGGCCCGGCAGGTCGAGCTGGTCCACGCGTGGCGGCGCTTCCCGTCGGTCGACCCGGCGCTGCCCCGGCAGCTGCTGCCGGCCCGCTGGAGCGGGCTGGAAGCCGCCCAGCTGTTCGACGACCGGCATCAGCGCTGGTCCGGGGATGCCCGCCTGGAGTGGAAGAGCCTCAACGACCTGGGCTGAGCCCCGGCGGTCCTTCACACTCAAAGATCTACAAGGTACCGTCTGCCCCAGATCGCATTGTCGAAGGTCGAAGGGGCCTGATCTCGGTGAAGATGCGGACGCGGGACACAGGCCAGGACGTCCAGGCCGCGCGGCTGGTGGGCCCCGCGGCGGCCGGGTCGAGCCGGACGCTGACCCGGGCCTGGTCGCTGCCGCCCCGCCGCCACCGGGTCGCCGTGGTCGCGGACGTGGCCGTGCCCATGTCCGATGGCACCGTGCTGCGGGCCGACCACTATCTGCCGGTCACCGACGGCCAGGTGGCCACGGTCCTGGTGCGCTCTCCGTACGGCCGCCGATTCCCCTACAACCTGCTCTGTGCCCAGGTGATCGCCGAGCGGGGCTTCCACGTGCTGCTGCAGAGCTGCCGGGGCACGTTCGGCTCCGGCGGCCAGTTCGACCCGATGCGCCATGAGGCCGCGGACGGGCAGGACACGGTGGCGTGGCTGCGCCGCCAGCATTGGTTCGACGGCCGGCTGGCCACCTACGGGCTGAGCTACCTCGGCTTCGTTCAGTGGGCGCTGGCCCTGGATCCGCCGCCGGAACTGGTCGCGGCCGTCATCCAGGTCGGCCCGCACGACTTCAGCCAGGCCGCGTATCACCACGGCGTGTTCGACCTGCAGAACTTCCTCGGCTGGAGCGAGATGGTCACCCATCAGGAGACCACGGGAGGGCTCGCCGGCCTGTGGCGGATGGCCACCGCGGAACGGCGGCTGCGCCCGGCGCTCAACGGGCTGCCCGTCACGGCCAGCGGCCGGGACCTGCTCGGCACCGGGGCCCCGTGGTTCGAGGGCTGGCTGGAGCACCCCGATGTGACCGACCCGTTCTGGGCGCCGCTGCAGTGCGGGGCCGCGATGGAGCGGATCGGGGTGCCCACCCTGCTCGTCGGAGGCTGGCAGGACCTGTTCCTGGAGCAGACCCTGGAGCAGTACCAGGTCCTGTCCGGCCGGGGCGTGCCCACCAGGCTGCTGGTCGGGCCGTGGACACACGTCGATGTGGTCGCCAAGGGCGGGGCCGCGATGACCGAGAGCCTCGCCTGGCTGGACCGCTACGCCAGCCCGGGGGCGGCCGCGAAGGGCGATACCCCGGATGCCAGTACCCCGGATACGCCCGCCCCGGCCGAGAAATCCGTCCGCGTCTGGGTGGGCGGGAAAGGCCCGGGCACCGGCTGGCGCGAGGTTTCCGGCTGGCCTCCCGCGGGCCCCCGGGAACAGCGCTGGCACCCCGGCCCGGACGGCACCCTGACCGCCAGCGTCCCGGCGGCCGCCGGGACCCCGCCCGCCCGCTTCCGCTACGACCCGGCCGACCCTACCCCCTCAGTCGGCGGGGCCACCATGACCGCCACCGCGGGAGTGCGTGACAACCGGGCGCTGGAAGCCCGCGCCGACGTGCTGGTCTTCACCAGCGAACCGCTGGCCGGGCCGGTCGAGATACTCGGCGAGGTGGCCGCCGAGCTGTCCGTGGCCCGCGACAACCCGTACGCCGACCTGTTCGTGCGGCTCTGCGACGTGGACGAGAAGGGCCGGTCGCGGAACGTCTGCGACGGCATCGTCCGCCTGGGCGACGCCGACCCGGCCGACGGCGTGACGCGGGTCTCGCTGCTCGGTGCGGCCCATCGCTTCGGGCCGGGACACCGGCTCCGGCTCCAGGTCAGCGGGGGTGCGCACCCCCGCTTCGCACGCAACCCGGGCACGGGCCAGGTCGAGGCGCCCGCGCGGGATCTGGTGCCCACCCAGTACCGGATCGACCTGGCGGGCTCCGCTTTGCTGCTGCCGGTCACCGGGTGAGCCGGCAGAAATATGCTACGAAAATTTGACGTAATTACCATCTACCGTAGAACATAGAGGATACCTGCGGCCCAGCGGAAGGATGATCATGACCGGCGAGGCCAGAGTGGACTTCCGCACGCACCCCGGGCAGTACCGGCACTGGCGGCTGGCCTGCGATGGCCCGGTCGCCACGCTGACCATGGACGTGGACGAGCAGGGCGGCCTGGTGCCCGGCTACGAGCTCAAGATGAACTCCTACGACCTGGGCGTGGACATCGAGCTGTACGACGCGGTCCAGCGGCTCCGCTTCGAGCACCCCGAGGTCCGGGCGGTCGTGGTGACCAGCGGCAAGGAAAAGATCTTCTGCGCGGGGGCCAACATCCGCATGCTCGCCACGTCGCCACATCCCTGGAAAGTCAACTTCTGCAAGTTCACCAACGAAACCCGCAACGGTATCGAGGACGCCAGTGCGTACTCGGGCCAGGTGTACCTGGCCGCGCTGAACGGGACCGCATCCGGCGGGGGCTACGAGCTGGCCCTGGCCTGCGAGCACATCATGCTCATCGACGACCGCTCGTCCGCGGTGTCGCTGCCGGAACTGCCGCTGCTGGGGGTGCTGCCCGGGACCGGCGGGCTGACCCGGGTGGTGGACAAGCGGCACGTGCGCCGCGACCGCGCGGACTACTTCTCCACCAAGTCCGAGGGCCTGGGCGGGAAGAAGGCGGTGGCCTGGCGGCTCGTGGACGAGGCCGTGCCCCGGGCCCAGTGGGACGGGGTCGTCCGGCAGCGGGCGGAGGAACTGGCCGCGCGGTCCGGCCGGCCCGATGGCGCGGCAGGCATCGAGCTGACCCCGCTGGCCAGGACCCGGACCGATGAGGAGATCACCTACGACCACGTGAGGGCCCGGCTGGACCGGGAGCGGGGGGTGGCCGAGATCACCGTGACCGGGCCGGCCGGGGAACCCCCGTCCAGCGTGGCCGGGCTGCACGAGCAGGGCGCCGGGTTCTGGACCCTGGCCGTGACCCGGGAACTGGACGACCTGATCCTGGACCTGCGCACCAACGAGCTCGAGCTGGGCACCTGGGTGCTGCGCACCCAGGGCGACCCGTCCCGGGTGCTGGCCTACGACCAGTTCCTGGCCGGCCACCACGACGACTGGCTGGCCAGCGAGATCGTGCTCTACCTCAAGCGCACGCTCAAGCGGCTGGACGTGACCAGCCGCAGCCTGCTCGCGCTGATCGAGCCAGGCAGCTGCTTCGCTGGCTCGCTGCTCGAGCTGGCCCTGGCCGCGGACCGCTCGTACATGCTGGACGGCGTATTCGAGGAGGTCGATCCGGACACCCCACCTGCCGTGATCATCGTCGGCCCGCTGAACCTCGGGCCGCTGCCGATGAGCAACGGCCTGACCCGGCTGCAGACCCGGTTCCTCGGCGACCCGGACGCGCTGGCCGCGGCCGAGAAGAGCGCGGGCGACCCGCTGGAGGCCGGGGACGCCGACGTGCTGGGCCTGGTCACGTTCGCCCCCGACGACATCGACTGGGACGAGGAGGTCCGCATCGCGATCGAGGAGCGGGCCAGCTTCAGCCCCGACGCGCTGACCGGGCTGGAGGCGAACTACCGCTTCCCGGGCCCCGAGACCATGGAAACCAAGATCTTCGGCCGGCTGACCGCCTGGCAGAACTGGATCTTCTACCGCCCGAACGCCTCGGGCCCCGACGGTGCGCTGCGCAAGTACGGCACCGGGCAGCGCGCCGACTTCGACCGAAAGCGAGTCTGACCCTCATGGCCACGGCATCCGACTACAGCGAGAAGATTCCCAACAACGTCGACCTGCGCGACGACCGCCGCCTGCAGCGGGCGCTGGAGTCCTGGCAGCCCAACTTCCTGAACTGGTGGGAGTCCATGGGCCCGACCCTGCCCACCCAGGACGTCTACCTGCGCACCGCGGTCAACGTGGGCCGCGAGGGCTGGGCCCACTTCGGGCACGTGCCGATGAAGGACTACCGGTGGGGCATCTTCCTGGCCGAGCGGAACCAGAAGCGTGAGATCGCGTTCGGCCAGCACAAGGGCGAGCCCGCCTGGCAGAAGGTGCCCGGGGAGTACCGGGCGGACCTGCAGCGGCTGATCGTCATCCAGGGCGACACCGAGCCGGCCTCCGTCGAGCAGCAGCGCAATCTCGGGGCCACCGCCCCCAGCCTCTATGACCTGCGCAACCTGTTCCAGGTCAACGTGGAGGAAGGCCGGCACCTGTGGGCCATGGTCTACCTGCTGCACGCCTACTTCGGCCGCGAGGGCCGTGAGGAGGCCGAGGAACTCCTGCACCGCAACTCCGGCAGCGAGGAGTCGCCCCGCATCCTCGGCGCGTTCAACGAGGAGACCCCGGACTGGCTGTCGTTCTACATGTTCACGTACTTCACCGACCGGGACGGCAAGTACCAGCTGGGCACGCTCAAGGAGTCGGCGTTCGACCCGCTGTCGCGGACGTGCGAGTTCATGCTCAAGGAAGAGGCCCATCACATGATGGTCGGCACCACCGGGATCGACCGGGTGGTGGAGCGCTCCGCGCAGCTCATGGTGGAACACGAGACCGACGACGCCGGGCCGTACGGCGCGATCGGCCTGGACGTCATCCAGAAGTACCTGAACTTCCATTACAGCGTGTCGCTCGACCTGTTCGGCGGGGAGACCTCCACGAACGTGGCCAACTACTACACGGCCGGCCTGAAGGGCCGCTGGCTGGAGGAACGGCGCAAGGACGACCACCGGCTGACCGACGACTCCTACCATGGTGGATGCGCTGACCGACGGGCAGATCGGCCAGACCGAGGTGTCCGCGCTGGTCGGCCTCAACACCGACCTGCGCCGCGAGTACATCTCCGACTGCCAGAGCGGCGTGACCCGGTGGAACCGGATCCTCGACGGCGCGGGCCTGCCGCAGCGCCTCAAGCTGCCCCACGTGGCGTTCAACCGCCGGGTCGGCGCGTTCGCCAGCGTGGAGGTGAGCCCGGACGGCGAGCTGCTGACGCCCGGCGAGTGGGCGGCGCAGAAAGGGCGGTGGCTGCCCACTGACGTGGACAAGACCCACGTCCGGTCGCTGATGCAGCCGGTCTACGAGCGCGGCAAGATCGCCGCGTGGATCACCCCGCCGCGAAACGGGATCAACGGCCAGCCGTTCGATTACGACTACGTCCACCTCGGCTAGCTCACCGGGTCTGCGATCCTGGGTCAGAGGTCACGCTGAGACCGCCACACGTCACCGCCCGGCCCAGAAAACGGAGGGCAGCAGCGATGCCGCAGCTGTTCAACGCCTGTGAGTACCTGCTGGACCGCCGGCTGGCTGCGGGGGACGGGCCGCGCACGGCGCTGGCCGGGCCGGCCGGGGACGTGAGCTACGCCGCGCTGCATGACCAGGTACGCCGGATGTCGGCGTCGTTGCGGAGAATCGGGCTGCAGCCCGAGCAGCGGGTGCTGATGCTGATGGCGGACACCCCGCAGTTCGTGGTGACGTACCTGGCCGCGATGCGGATGGGCGCGATCCCGGTGCCGGTGTCCACGATGCTGAAAGCCGACGGCGTGGCCGAGCTGCTGGCCGATTCGCGGGCCCGGTTCCTGGCCGTGACCCGGGAGTTCGCGGCCACCGCGGCCGCGGCCGCGGCCGGGGCGCCGGAGCTGGCCGCGATGCTGGCCGACGAGGCCGTGCCGGGCAGCGCCGTCCCGGTCCACCTGCTCAGCGAGCTGGCCGCCGGGCCGCCCGGCGACGCGGTGTACCCGACCACCGCCGACTCGCCCGCGTTCTGGCTCTACACCTCGGGCACGACCGGGCAGCCCAAGGCGGCGATGCACCGGCACGCCTCGATCCAGGTGGTGTGCGAGACGTACGGCGCCCAGGTGCTCGGGATCCGCCGCGACGACCGCTGCCTGTCCGCAGCCAAGGCGTTCTTCGCCTACGGCCTGGGCAATTCACTGCTGTTCCCGCTGTCGGCCGGCGCGTCCGCGGTCCTGGTGCCCGACCCGTCACGGCCGGACCTGATCGCCGCGGCGGCCCAGAAGTACGGCGCGACCCTGTTCTTCGCCGGGCCGACGTTCTTCGCGAACATGCTCCGGGCCGGCCTGCCCGCCGACGCGCTGACCGGGGTACGGCTGGCCGCCTCGGCCGGTGAGGCGCTCCCCGCGCCGCTCTACACCAGGTGGACCTCGCACTTCGGGGTGGACATCCTGGACGGCATCGGCATGACCGAGGTGCTGCACATCTTCCTGTCCAACCGCCCGGGCCAGGCCCGGGCGGGCACCACCGGGGTGGCCGTCCCCGGCTACGACCTGCGCGTGCTGGACGAGACCGGGAACGAGGTGGCGCCCGGCATCCCGGGCACGCTGTTCGTCCGCGGTGACTCCACCGCCACCGGGTACTGGTCCCGGTACGACGCGTCGCGCCAGGTCTTCCAGGGCGAGTGGCTGCGTACCGGCGACACGTACGTGCGTGACGCCGACGGCTACTACACCTGCCTCGGCCGGACCGGGGACATGCTCAAGGCCAGCGGCATCTGGGTGTCCCCGGCGGAGGTCGAGGACCAGCTGCTGGCCCACCCCGCGGTGGCCCAGGCCGTGGTGGTCGCCGTGCCGGACTCCGAAGGGCTGGAGAAGCCAGTGGCCTACGTGATCCTGGAGGCCGGCCAGACGGCGACCGAGGACGAGCTGATCGCGTTCTGCCGGCAGGCACTGCCGTCGTTCAAGCGGCCGCGCAAGGTCATGTTCGTGGGGGGCTACCCGACCACGGCCACCGGGAAGATCCGCCGGGTCGAGCTGCGCAAGATGGCCGCCACCGTGCTGGTCGCGGAGGGGAGCGGCTGATGCTCGACGGACGACCGCTCGTCGATGTGCACCTGCACCCTGCCCGGCTGCCCACGCTCAAGCCCTCGTGGCGGGAGTGGGCGCACGACTTCGGTGACCGCGACGTGCTGGACCGGGTCTACGACGCCGAGGGCACGATCGTGGCCGCCGAGTTCGCCGCGCACCTGGCCGGGCAGGGTGTCGATATCGCGTTGCTGCTGTGCGAGTACAGCCCCAAGGCCACCGGCATCCAGCCGATCGAGGACCTGCTGCCGCTGGCCAGGCACAGCCCGGACCGCCTCAAGATCATCGCCAACCTCAACCCCCACCTGCACTACCCGGTGGACGAGGAGCTCGAACGCCAGCTGGGCCTGGGCGCGGTCGCACTGAAGATCCACCCGGTGCACGCCGGCGCCGCGGCCAACGACCGGGCGCTGTACCCGGCGTACGAGATCTGCCAGTCGGCCGGGATCCCGCTCGTGGTGCACTCCGGCACCAGCTCGTTCCCGGGCTCGACCAACGCGCTGGCTGACCCCGCGCTCCTCGACTCGGTGCTGCGTGACTTCCGCCGCCTCGACATCGTGCTCGCGCACGGCGGCCGGGGCTGGTGGTACGACGCGGCCGCGTTCCTGGCCCTGTCCAACGAGCACGTCTGGATCGAGCTGTCCGGGCTGCCGCCTTCACGGCTGCGGCAGTACTACGCGCAGCACAACTGGAACCGGCTCACCCGGAGGATGATCTTCGGAACCGACTGGCCCGGCGTCCCCAGCATCGCGCAGAACGCACGGGCCGTCGCCGCGCTGTGCCCCGACCAGGAGACCGCTAGCCTGGTCCTGGCCGGCAACGCGCTGCGGGTCTACAACCTGAAGCTGCCCGCGTAAACGGCCGGGAGGTCCCGATGACACATGCCCTGCAGAGCCACCCGGACCTGCACGCCACACTGATCCAGGAGAAGCCGGCCACGGAAGGTGAGCGATGACGCTGCACTGGACCAAGGAAGACGATCCGCGCTGGGACGAGGCCAAGCAGCGGCTGTTCGGGGCGGCGGAGATGGCCGCGGCAGGTCTCGAGCCGCCCGCGCCCGGCGCCGCGATTGCCGACGAGTGGTGGCAGGTAACCGGCGACGACGGGCAGGTGGCCGGCTACGGCTGGCTGGATTCGGAGTGGGGGGACGCCCAGATCACCTTCTGGGTCGATCCCGCCCGCCGTGGCGAGGGCATCGGCGACTTCATCGTGGACCACCTGGAGGCCGAGGCCGCCGCGCGCGGGCTGAACTACATCTACAACGTCGTCCCGGCCAGCCACCCAGATCCCGACTGGATCACGGTATGGCTGACCCGCCGCGGCTTCGTGCCCGGCACCAGTGACCTGCGCCGCCAGGTCCGCAGCGCCCACCCGGCTGACTGACTCCCCGGGCCTGGCCGGCTCCCGGGCCGTGATCGCGGTACGCTTCCTGCCACCCTGAGCCTGACCCGCCGGAGGCCGCCCGTGCCGAGCCTGTCCCGCCGCACCGTGCTGGCGGGTGGCGCCGGCCTGGCCGCGGGCGCCTGCGTGGCCGGGGGCTATGAGCTTGTCCAGGACGGCATACTGCCGGGCAGGTACCGGCTCGACCGCCTGACCGGCGCCTGCGGGTCGGCCCCGCCACCCCCGGCCGGGCCGCCACCATCCCGGCACGCGGTGGCGTTCCACTCCGCCTACCGGCGCCGCGAGGTGCGGATGCTGACGCTGCTGCCGGCCGGCGCGGCGCCCGCGGCCGGGCTCGGCGTGGTCGTCGCGCTGCATGGCGCGGGCGGCGACCCCGCCAGCATGGCCCGCCAGGTGGCGCCGGCCATGACCCGCGCGCGGATAAGCCGGTTCGCCGTGATCCTCGTGGACGGCGGAAGCACCTACTGGCACGCGCGCGCGGACGGCGACGACCCGGCCGGCATGATCATCCATGAGGTGCTGCCCCGGGCAGCCGCAGCCGGGTTGCGGACGGGACGGATCGGCCTCGCCGGCCTGTCCATGGGGGGCTTCGGTGCCCTGCTCCTGGCCGAGCGGTTCAGCGCCGCGGATGGAGCCGGCGGGATGCCCCGCGTCGCCGCGGTCGCGGCCTTGTCCCCGGCCATCTTCGCCTCCTATCCCGACGCCCGCGCGGCCAGCGCGGCGGCGTTCGACAGCCCGGCGGACTTCGCCCGCAACAATGTGTTCTCCACGCTGGGAGCGCTGCGGCACGTGCCCACCCTGATCTCCTGCGGGCGGGACGACCCGTTCCAGGCCGAGACGGTGCGGGTGCGGGCCAGGCTGGCGGCCCTCACCGGCCGGCCAGTGCCCGGCGGGATCTCGCCCGGATGTCACGACGGCGCGTTCTGGGGGCGCACCATGCCAGCCGCCCTGGCCTTCCTGGCCAGTCACGGGGCCTGAACCCGGGGCCGCCAGCCCGGTCATGCCGCTCCCGCACCGGGGGAGTCCCAGGCGCTGTGGCCGCTTACTGGCCCAGCAGCCAGCGCCCGGGCGCGATGAGTTCGCGGGCCTCAGCCGGCCCCCACGATCCCGGGACGTACGGGACGACCTTGGGCGGGCTGGCCAGCAGCGGCGCGGCGACCTCCCACGCCGCGGCCAGCCCGTCCGGGCGGGTGAACAGTGACCGGTCGCCCAGCAGCACATCGTGGATGAGCCGGACGTAGGGCGGCAGCGGGTCCGCGTCCTTCAGGCCCGCGAGCGGGATCGAGGCCTGCGCCGCCTCCACGGCGAGCGCCGGGCCGGGCTTCTTGGCCATCAGGGACAGTCCGATCTCGCCGCTGCCCGCGAGCGAGAACGACAGGATGTTGCTCTCGGCCGGAAGCTGCCCCGCCAGCGGCCCGGCCGGCTCGCGCAGGATCAGGCTGACCTGCTGCTCGGTGGCGGCCAGCCGCTTGCCCGTGCGCAAGTAGAACGGGACCCCGCGCCAGCGGTCGTTGTCGATCCACAGCCGTGCCGCCACGAACGTGTCCCGTGTGGAGTTGGCCGCCACGCCCGGCACGTCGCGGTACCCGTCGAACTGGCCCAGCACCACCTCGGCCGGGTCCAGCGGCCGGAAGCACCCGATCACCTTTTCCCGGGCGGTCTGCAGGTCGGCGGGGCCCAGGCTGGCGGGCGGTTCCATGGCCACCTCGGCGGTCACCTGGAACAGGTGCGTGACCAGCATGTCCAGCACCGCCCCGGTCGCGTCGTAGAACCCGGCCCGGTCGGTGATGCCGAGCTTCTCGGGGACGTCGATCTGCACGGCTTCGATGTGCCTGCGGTTCCACATCGCGGCGAACAGTTCGTTGGCGAAACGCAGCACGTGCAGGTCCTGGGTGGCCTCCTTGCCCAGGAAATGGTCGATCCGGTAGACCTGCCTCTCGTCGAGCACCGAGTGGACGACCTGGTCTAGTGCCTGGAAGGACTGCTCCGAGGTGCCGAACGGCTTCTCGTAGACGACCCGCGCGCCCTGGGCCAGCCCATGCTGGCCGAACCCCTTGGTCAGCTCCGTGAAGGCAACCGGTGGCACGGCCAGGTAGTGGACCAGCTGCGCGTCGCCGCCCAGCGCCGTACGGGCTTTCCCGAGCACGTCGAGCAGGCTGCCGGGATTGTCCGAGCTGAACCCGCCGCCGGCAAACCAGACCCGCTCGGCAAACGACTCCCACGCGCTCCCTTCCGGCTTCGGGCCGAACTCGGTGAGCGCCTCATGAACATGCTTGCGGAAGTCCTCGTGCGCCACGTTGCCGCGCCCGTTCCCGACCAGCCGCCACTGCCTGGGCAGCAGCCCCTCGGTGGCGAGGCGGTAGAACGCGGGCAGCACCAGGCGCTTGGCCAGGTCGCCGGTACCCCCGAAGAGCACGAAGACCGTCGGGCCCGGATCGGGGCTGTGCTGGGCGGAGCGCTTCGCTGTCGGCATGCCCCAAACCTATGCCAGGTCCTCCCGGCAGGCACGTCCGTCATCAGGCGTGCCCGCCGCCGATGAGGCTCCCGATGCCGTAGGTCACCGCGATGGCCATCGCGCCCAGCAGGAGCTGGCGCACGCCCGAGTGCACTACCGGCCGCCCGGTGAGCCGGCCCACCACCATCCCGCCGGTGACCAGGGCCACCGCCGTGATGACCAGCGAGGCGGCCAGGTTGGGCAGGCCGAGCAGGTACGGCAGCAGCGGCACCAGCGCGCCGAACGAGAACGCGAGCAGGGAGGAGACGCCGGCCAGGATGGGGGAAGGCAGCCCGCTGGGATCCACGCCGAGCTCTTCGCGGGTATGCACGCGCAGCGCCGTGCCCGGGTCCTTCGACACTGCGGCCGCCATCCGGGCCGCGGTCTCCGCGTCCGCGCCGTACTCCCGGAAGTATCCAGCCAGCTCCTCCTGCTCGGCCACGGGGAACAGGGTGAGCATCTTCTGTTCCAGCGCCACCTCGGCGTGCACCAGCTCGTTCTGGTTGGTGACCGAGATGTACTCCCCGGTCCCCATCGAGAACGCCCCGGCCACCAGCGCCGCTGTCCCGGTCAGCACGATCGTGGACGCGGACACCCGGCCCCCGCCCAGCCCGGCGATCAGCGAGGCGTTGGTGACCAGGCCGTCCACCGCACCGAACACCGTCGGCCGCAGCCAGCCGCCGGACACGTCCCGGTGCCCGTGCGACCAGCCCGCTCCCAGCGCCGCCGTCCCGGTCGCCGACGACGGTTTGCGTATCTCCTCGTCCGCCACCTGACCCGATCACCTCCCAGCCCTCCGCTACCGGAGCATGTCGCGGCAACGCTGGGCTGGCGTCCACGATGCTGTCGAAGGCCCGGCGGCGCAGGTGCGCCCGCCCGGCGAGCGTGCTGACGTCTGCCGCCTCACTGAGGTTTTCCGGCGATGCGGCAGTCCGGACCCGCTGGCTGGAATCGATCGACATCACGCTCACCAGCCACCACGATGCTAGCCCAGGAGCCGCCGCGACCAGGGGTTCGGCCCGGGCCCGGCCGCGATAAGACTAAGTGGCATGGGCACTCCACTGGGCGGTCTCGGGCTCGGCATCCCCCTGATAGCGGCGCCGATGGCCGGCGGTCCGTCCACGCCGGCCCTGGTCGCCGCCGCGGCCCGGGCCGGCGGACTCGGCTTCCTGGCCGCCGGCTACAAGGCGCCAGAGGCCGTGGCCGGGCAGATCGCCGAGGTGCGCGAGGCCAGGGTCCCGTTCGGCGTGAACGTGTTCGCCCCCAACCCGGTGCCCGCAGAGCCAGGTGCGTACCGCCGGTACGCCGAGGCCATCCGGCCCGAGGCGGATCGTTACGGCCTGGACCTCCCTGCCGGTGACCCGGCCGAGGACGACGATCGCTGGGACGCCAAGGTCGCGCTGCTGCTCGCCGATCCGGTTCCGGTGGTCAGCTTCACCTTCGGCTTCCCCGGGCCACGCGTCATCGCGGCCCTGCGCCGGGCCGGCTCACTGGTCGCGCTGACGGTGACGTCGGCAGAGGAGGCGCGCGCGGCCGCGGAGGCCGGCGCGGACCTGCTGATCGTGCAGGCATCCGCAGCGGGGGCGCACTCGGGCACGCTGACCCCGCAGCGCATCCCGCCGCCGGTCCCGCTCACCACGCTGATCGCCCAGGTCCGGGCCGAGACCGCGGTGCCACTGCTGGCGGCAGGGGGGCTGGGCGAGCCCGGGGACGTCGCCGGGGTCATGCACGCCGGTGCGGCCGCCGCGGTCGTCGGCACCGTCCTGCTCCGCGCCGCCGAGAGCGGCGCTTCCCCGGCGCACCAGGCCGCCCTGGCCGGGCCGGCCCGCGAGACGGTCGTCACCCGCGCGTTCACCGGACGGCCAGCCCGGGGCCTGCGCAACACGTTCACCGACCGTTATGGCGAGGTGGCCCCCGCGGGCTACCCGGCCGTCCACCACCTGACCAGCCCGCTGCGCCGGGCCGCGGCGGCGGCCGGCGACGTCGAGCGGCTGCATCTGTGGGCCGGCACGGCCTACCGGCACGCCACGGCCGAGCCCGCCGGACGCATCCTGACCCGCCTGGCCTCCGGCCTGTGATCGCGCCGCATGGGGCGAACCCCTCAGCGTGACCTCACACGGCGGAACGGAGCCGCGCCCACCAGCACCGTTACCCGGGCCGGACCAGCCAGTCGCCGGCCGGACCCGGCTCCTTGGCCGGGCCGGCTGCCGTGCTCATATACTTCTGTTACAGAACTTCTTTTGCTTGCTTGCTTGAGAGCGGGCATCACCGATCCCGCAGGAAGCGATGGAGATGACCAGGGACCCTGCTGCCCCCGCCGGGTCCCCGTCCCCGGCATCACCCCGCTCCTCCCAGCCCGGTGCGTCTCCGCGGCCCGGCCTGCCACTACGGCCCGGCCGGGCGGCCCGGGCCGCCCGGGCCCGTGTCCCGCCCCCGCTGATCAGCTACCGGCTTCCGTCCGGCCGCGGCGCCACGGAGCAACCGAACGCCACCGGCGACGGCGAGACTGCGCTCACCCCTCGCTTCTGGGCCATGGTCGCGCTGACCGGCGTGGCCGCCGGGCTGTTCGGGGACCTGATGATGCTGATCCTGTTCACCGTCCAGCACCTGGCGTTCGGGTACCACACCGGCACGCTGGAATCCGGGGTCGCGCACGCGTCCGATACCCGCCGCCTGGCGGTGCTGCTGATCGCCGGAGCATTCGGCGGCCTGTCCTGGTTCTTGCTGCGCCGCTGGACCCGCGGGGAGAAGTCAGAACTCGACGACGTGGTGTGGGGCGACGGCACCCGGCTGTCCTTCCGCCGGTCGCTTGGAACGTCGCTCATCTCCGAGATCGTGATCGGGATGGGCGCGTCGATCGGCCGGGAGAACGCGCCCAAGCTGATGGGCGGCGCCTCCGCGGGCATCCTGGCCGGCTGGGCGCGGCTGACCCCGGCCCAGCGACGGCTGCTGATGGCCTGCGGCGGGGGAGCGGGACTGGCCGCGGTGTACAACGTGCCGCTGGGGGGCGCCCTGTTCACCGCCGAGGTCATGATGGGGATCATCAGCCTGCCGGTCGTGCTCCCCGCGCTGGCCTGCTGCGGGATCGCCACGGTGACCGCGTGGCTGTACCTGCCCTCCCGTGCCACCTACGTGGACGTTCCGGCTTACCACACCACGCTGCCGTTGCTGACCTGGGCGCTGCTCGCCGGCCCGCTGATCGGGGTGATCGCCTCCGGCTACATCCGGCTGATCGGCTGGGTGTCCCATCACCAGGCCAGCGGCCGGCTGGTCCTGGTTGCCCCGGTGGCGGCCTTCGGGATTCTCGCCCTCGTCGGATTCGCCTATCCGCAGGTGTTCGGCAACGGGAAGGACGTGGCTCACGATGCGTTCCTGGGGTCGGGAGGCCTGGTCCTGCTCCTCGTTCTGTTCGCGCTCAAGCCGCTGGTCACCGCGCTGTGCCTGGAAAGCGGCGCATCCGGAGGGCTGTTCACGCCGACGCTGAGCACTGGGGCGGTCCTGGGCGGCGCGGCCGGTATCGCCTGGAGCCTGGCCTGGCCGGGCTCCCCGGCCGGCGCGTACGCACTGGTAGGCGCGGCGGCCATGCTGGGCGCGGCCATGCAGGCGCCGCTGGCCGGGCTGGCGCTGATCATGGAGCTCACCCACGGCGGATTCGCGATCATGATCCCGCTCATCCTGGCCACGGTCGCGGCCACCGTGGTCGCCCGGCACATCGACGGGTACTCGATCTACTCGGCACGGCTGCGGGCCCGGGCCCAGCCTGCCGCGGGCCTGCCGCCCCAGGCCGCGCTGCCGCCGTCCCCGTGACGCCGCCTTCCTCAGCGCCGGGCAGCGGGCGGCGGGAGCAAGCCGGTCAGGATGCGGGTCATCGCCCGCTCGAACAGGGGCTCCGCGCCCTGCATCCGCGGCCTGCATCCGCCGGCCCTGCATCCGCCGGCCCTGCATCCGCCAGCGCGGCGGCCAGGTGCGGATGCTTCCCGGCCGCGGCGATCTGCAGCAGGTACCCGGCCAGCGAGCCCTGCCACTGGGTGGTGTCCTGCCCGGCCCGCTGCTGCGCGATCTCCGTCTGCGCGAACAGCCGGACCACGCCGGAGAACAGCCCGACGGTCTCCAGCCGGGCCGCCCCGCTCAGGCCGGTCCCGGCCAGCGCGGCCAGGACATTCTCGATGAACGAGACCGCGTTCGGCCCGGGCAGGTTCCCGGTGGCCGGCACCTCGAGCAGCCACGGATGCCGGTGGTATACCGCCCGGCCCTGCCGGGCGAGCCTGAGCAGGTCGGCGACGGGCTGCCCCGATGCAGGTTCGTAGGAGAACTCGCCGTAGACCTCGTCGGCCATGAGTTCCACCAGCTCGTCCCGGGTGGCCACGTACCGGTAGAGGGAGGCGGGCGCCGTCCCGATGGCCGCCGCGGCCGAGCGCATGGTCAGCGCGCCGAGACCGCGGGTGTCGGCCAGCCTGATCCCCGCCGACGCCAGCTCCGCCCGGCTGCGGCACGGCGATGGCCCGCGGGCCGAGCGCTCCGGCCGGGTCCAGATGCTCGGGCCGCGGCCGCTGGTGGTCAGCTCCTCCGTCATTGCGAACACTGTATTCAGTAAGTTAGGCTCGTGCTACAGCGAACGTTGATCGCAGTTCCCTCACGGCAGCGGATCACCCGTCCGGCGGATCAGCCAGGAGCAGAGATGACCGGAGCACCCGAAGCTGGCTCGTGGGCCAGCACGTGGACCCCCACCCAGTACGCCCGCAACGGTGCGGTGCAGATCGCTTACGACCGGCTGGCCGGCTCCGGGGGTGACCCGCTGCTGCTCGTCATGGGCCTGGCCGTGTCCCGGTTCTGGTGGCCCGCCGGCCTGGGCCAGGCGTTCGCTGACCAGGGGTTCGCGGTGGCCCGCTACGACCAGCGGGACGCGGGGGAGTCCACCCGGATGCCCGACACCGGCGGCAGTAACCCGTTCGCCGCGATGGCCCGCAAGCGGGGCGCCTACTCCTCCGAGGACATGACCGACGACGCCATCGCGGTGCTGGACGCGCTGGGCTGGGAGCGGGCCCACATCTTCGGCGGCTCGCTCGGCGGGATCATCGCCCAGCGCATCGCGCTGCGCCACCCGGACCGGGTGCTGAGCGTCACGTCGGCCATGGGCATGCCCAGCGACGCGGTCGGCATCAGGGGCGGACGGTACGTGCGCCCCGGCCTGCTGGCCAGGCTGTCCCGGGCCAGGTTCCCCGAGGGCCGGGACGGCGATATCCAGCTTTCGCTCATGCTCGCACGGGAAGTCGCCTCCCCGGCCTACCCGTTCGACGAGGACGCCGCGCGGGAGTGGATCGAGCGGCAGGTCGACAGCGGGCCCCGGGACACCAAGGCGCAGAGCCGGCAGGTCGGCGCCCCCTGGCACGGCCCGAAGCTGCGCGAGCTGCACAAGCCCGTCCTCGTCCTGCACGGCGACCGGGACCCGATCCTGCGCGTCAGCGCGGCCCGGGCCACCGCGAAGGCCATCGACGGCGCCCGGCTGGTGATCCTCCCCGGGGTCGGGCATGACCTTCCCGCGCCTGTGTGGCCGCAGGTCGCCCGCGAGGTACGCCTGCTCGCCGATCAGGCTGCGGCCACCTCATCCTGAACTTTTCCCCAACGGTCTGACCGGCGCGGCGTGGCGCCCAGGAAACCAGTGGCCCGCGGCTGGCGGGCGGGCCAGGGTGTCTAGCCTGTGGGCATGCGGGCGGGTCGATCCGGGAGGGACCTCGATGGCCGACGCCGATGATGTGCGCCGCCTCGCCCTGGCCCTGCCCGGCGCGGTGGAGATCGACAGCGACGGGTTCGACTTCCGGGTCGGCGGGCACGGCTTCATCTGGTCCTACCCGGAACGCCGGCCCGGCCGGCCCCGCGTCATCCGGACGGACATCGCGGTGCTGTTCGTCGGGGACGAGGCCGAGAAGCAGGCCCTCCTGCTCGGCGAGCCCGGGATCTTCTTCACCGCGCCCGGCTACGACGGCCGGCCGCTGGTGATGCTGCGGCTGGCCGAGGTGGACGCCGGGCGGCTGGAGGAGCTCGTGACCGATGCCTGGCGGATGCGCGCCCCAGACCCGCTGGACCGGCGGTGATGCGCCGGTTCGAGGTCGTCCGCACGCCGCGCCTGGTCATGCGGCGCTGGCGCGGCGAGGACCGCGGGCCGTTCGCGGCGATGAACGCGGACCCGGAGGTCATGCGGTACTTCCCCGCTCTCCTCGACCGCGCGGCCAGCGACGCCCTGGCGGACCGCATCGAGGCGCGCTTCCGGGAGCAGGGGTTCGGGCTGTGGGCTCTCGAGGTCGCCGCGCCAGGACCCGCGCGCACCGGGGAGTTCATCGGGTTCACGGGCCTGAACCCGATGCCCGAGGGGGTCCCGGGCGCGGGCGGCATGGAGGTCGGCTGGCGGCTGGCCCGCCACGCGTGGCACCAGGGCTACGCCACCGAGGCCGCCGTGGCCGCGGTAGGGGTGGCGTTCCGGGGCGCGGGCCTGGCGGAGGTCTGGTCCATGACGGCGGCCGCGAACGAGCCGTCCCAGGCGGTGATGCGGCGGCTGGGCATGACGCAGCAGGCCCGTTTCGGCCATCCGGCGATACGCACTGGCCACCCGCTGCGCCCGCACGTCGCCTACCGCCTCGAGCGGAGCTAGCCAGCCTGGCCGGATGCCCTTACGTGCGGGTTACAGCACTGATCCCGGGTAAGGACCTCAGTGCCGTCCGGGCACGAACCGCCACAGAACGAGGGGATATCGCGATGACCAGCGGTTTCTTCGGGCCGGAGGATTTTGGGTCCAGCCCATTCGATGACTTCCTCGCCCGCCTTTACGGCAGCGGGGCCCAGCGCCAGCCCGTGCACCGGGTTGACATCACCCGCCTGATGAGCGCGCCGGCCCGTGAGCTCCTCGCCGCCGCCGCGTCCCACGTGGCGGAACGGGGCGGCGCGAACCTGGATACCGAGCAGCTGCTGTGGGCCGCGGCCCACCTGGAGCCCACCCGGGAGCTGCTGGGCCGTGCAGGCGCCGATCCTGACGGGCTCATCGGCGAGATCGAGGGCCAGGAGGCGCAGGCCCAGCGCGCAGCCGAGCCGCCGCAGCTGACGCCGGGGGCCAAGCGCGCGCTGCTCGACGCGCACCAGATCTCCCGCGCGGTGGGTTCGACGTACATCGGGCCGGAGCACATCCTGTTCGCCCTGGCCGCGAACCCGGAGTCGGGCGCGGGCCGGCTGCTGGCCGGGGCCGGGGTCACCCCCGAGACGCTGCAGCGGGTCCTGGCCGGGCAGGGCGGCCCGCCCGGGGCGAGGGGCCCGGGCGGACGGTCGTCCACGCCGACGCTGGACGAGTTCGGCCGCGACCTCACGGCCATGGCCCGCGAAGGCCGGATCGACCCCGTCATCGGACGCGACGACGAGATCGAGCAGACCATCGAGGTGCTGTCGCGCCGCGGCAAGAACAACCCGGTCCTGATCGGCGAGGCCGGGGTGGGCAAGACCGCGATCGTCGAGGGCCTGGCGCAGCGCATCGTGGACGACGATGTCCCCCAGACGCTGGCCGGCAAGCGGGTCGTCCAGCTCGAGCTGTCTGGCGTGGTGGCCGGCACCCGGTACCGCGGCGACTTCGAGGAGCGGGTCAAGCGGATCATCGACGAGATCCGGGAGCACCGGGACGATCTGATCATCTTCATCGACGAGCTGCACACGCTGGTCGGCGCGGGCGGCAGCACCGAGGGCGGGATGGACGCGGGCAACATGCTCAAGCCCGCGCTCGCCCGGGGCGAGCTGCATATCGTCGGTGCGACCACGCTGGATGAGTACCGCAAGAACATCGAGAAGGACGCGGCGCTGGCCCGGCGGTTCCAGCCGATCCTGGTGCCCGAGCCGACCGTGGACGACACCATCACGATCCTGCGCGGGCTGCGCGACCGTTACGAAGCCCACCACCAGGTGCGCTACACCGACGAGGCGCTGGTGGCCGCGGTGGAGCTGTCCGACCGCTACGTCACCGACCGCTTCCTCCCGGATAAGGCGATCGACCTCATCGACCAGGCCGGCGCGCGCGTCCGGCTGCGGATCACGACCCCCCGCCGGGATGTGCGTGAGCTGGAGCGGCGGGCCGAGGAACTGCAGCGGGACAAGGACCAGGCCATCGCCAACGAGCAGTACGAGCGCGCTTCGCAGCTGCGGGACGAGATCAGCCAGGTCCGGGAGCAGCTCGGGAATCTGGGTGGCGACCCCTCCGCGGTGCCCGAGGTCACCGCGGAGGACATCGCCGAGGTCGTGTCGCGGGCCACCGGCATCCCGGTACGCCAGCTCACCGAGGAGGAGAAGGACCGGCTGCTGCGCCTGGAGCAGCATCTGCACGACCGGGTCATCGGCCAGGACGAGGCGGTCGAGGCGGTGGCCGAGGCGGTCCGCCGGTCGAGGGCGGGGCTGGGCGACCCGAACCGGCCGGTGGGCAGCTTCCTGTTCCTCGGCCCGACCGGGGTGGGCAAGACAGAACTGGCCCGGGCGCTGACCGGGGCACTGTTCGGGGAGGACAGCCGGATGATCCGGCTGGACATGAGCGAGTTCCAGGAGCGTCACACGGTGAGCCGCCTGGTCGGGGCGCCGCCCGGGTACGTCGGCTACGACGAGGCCGGGCAGCTCACCGAGGCGGTCCGGCGCCGGCCGTACTCCGTGATCCTGCTCGACGAGATCGAGAAGGCCCATCAAGACGTGTTCAACATCCTGCTCCAGGTGCTCGACGACGGCCGGCTCACCGACGGCCAGGGCCGGACCGTGGACTTCAAGAACACGGTCCTGATCATGACCAGCAACCTGGGCTCGGACCTGATCACCCGCCGGGGCGGCCCGCTCGGCTTCGCCGGGAGCGCGGCCAGCGGCAGTTCCGGGGCGCAGGACAACCTGCAGGAGCAGCTCATGCGGCGGCTCCGCGAATCGTTCCGGCCGGAGTTCCTCAACCGGATCGACGAGATCATCACCTTCCGCCAGCTCGACGCGGCCGAGTTGCGCCAGATCACCGAGCTGATGCTGCAGGAGACCCGGCGCCGCCTGCACGCCCAGAACGTGACGCTGGAGTTCACCCCGGCCGCGGTGGACTGGATCGCCGAGCACGGCTACCAGCCGGAGTTCGGGGCCCGGCCGATGCGCCGGGTCATCCAGCGCGAGGTGGACAACGAGCTGTCGCGGCGGCTGCTCGACGGCCAGATCAACCCGGGCCAGAAGGTCGTCGTGGACGTGGAGGACGGCCACCTGACCTTCGTCCCGCATGAGCAGCAGGAACCAGCCCCCGCCGGCTGAGCCACGATCAGAGGCACGCGACGAAAGGCATGACATGCAGCCTGAGAGTTCCAAGCACGGCCCGCGACTCGACGAGGGAATGGAAGAGGAAGACCAGACCATCCTCCGGTCGGGCCAGCCGCCGCACACCGAGGAGTGGCGTGAGCCCGAGCCGTTCGACCCGGGACACCTGGAAACAGAAATGCCCGAGGAGGAAGAGCCCGGTGCCCCGCGGGGGATGACCCCGGCCGACGTGGAGCGGCGGTCCGACATCGCCCGCTTGCTGCCCCCACACAAGTTCCCCGCGGACCGCGAGACACTGCTGCCGTTCCTGCAACATGAGGGCGCGCCGGATGACGTCGTCGACGCGATCGCCAGCCTGCCCGCCCGGCGGAAGTTCGCCACCATCGGCGAGCTCGTCCGGGCCCTCGGCATTCCGTACGAAGAGGACTAGTTTCCGGCCGGCCTACCTGATCAGGCCCTGGTGGTCAGCCCCTCCGCTCCAGGCGGGCCTGCTTGCGGACGCACCGGCGGCAGGCCGGCATCCGGCCCGCCACTCCCACGGCCGGGACGTGCAGTAACCAGTGACGGCGGTGGTAGCGGCACGGCTCCCCGGGGGCCGGGCGGGGCACGGCCGGGTCGCCGCAGCCCGTCCCCTCCGGCCGGTCCAGGTGCACCCACCGCGGGGGGCACGTCCCGGTGTCCCACCACAGTGGGTGACCGGCGGCTGTGCAGACCACGCCGGACAGCTCAGGCACCACGGCCAGGCCCGGCGGGAACCCGGGCGGCGCCGGCCGGGCGGCGCGGGCCGCGGTCTGGTACTCCTGCTCCGACACCAGCGCCGAGGCCGCGGCCAGTTCCCAGCGGGCCAGGTGGGTGCCCTCGCACGCGCAGGACCCGCCCCGGGGTGCCCGGCAGGCCTCGCAGGGCATGCTACGTACCGCCTCAGCCAGGTCGGCGGGCATCGCGCCGCTCATCGCGGTCATACCCCCCCAAGCCGCTATCGTGCGCCTACCCATGGTAATTGCGCCCGGGCCCGGGGTCACGCTGCAAGCACGTGCCGCCGCCCGGTCAGCCGGCTGGGCACGGGCCAGCCGGAACGGGCTACGCCAGGCAGGTGAGCGGCGCGCCGCCGTTGTAGGCCACCATGTCGGCCAGCGCGGCCGCCAGGTCGATGGGCCCGCCGCGCGGGGTCCCGGCGAGCTCGGCACAGGCCCGGTGCAGGTTGCCGACGATCCGCTCGCGGTCCGGCCAGTCCCCGAACCGGCCCAGGTCGGTGTCGCGGGCCGCCGCGAGCGGCGTCACCCCCGCGTCCCGGGCGCGGGCCGCGACGCCGAGCACGAACCGGAGGTAGTCCAGGGTCGCCTCGAGCGGCCCCGTCCCCTCGAACACGGGCCCATGTCCCGGCACGGTGATCCTGGCCCCGAGCGGCGCCACGACCCGTTCCAGAACCTCGATCGCCCCGGTCACCGAGCCCATCAGCAGGAACGGCGTGCCCCCGTTGAAAATCAGGTCGCCGCAGAACAGCACGGAACGCCCGGGGATCCAGACGATCGAATCGTTGGTGGTATGGGCGGGGGTCCCGACGTGACGCACCGATGCGCGCAGCTCCCCGGCGTGCACGGCGATCTCGTCGGTGAACGTGACGAACGGCGGGTCGAGGACAAGCTCGCCCCAGTCCGGGCCATCCCAGATGCCCAGGTCGCGCGGCGGGCCGAACGCGTACGCCTCGGCGCGCGTGCTCTCGTGACCGACGATCGCCGCGGCCGGGAACAGGCAGTTGCCGAACGTGTGGTCGCCATGGTGGTGGGTGTTGACCACCGTCCGCACCGGCGCGGGCGTGACCGCCGCGATCGCGGCCTGGTAGGCGCGGGTCCGGCGGTGGGTCGCGCAGGAGTCGATGCTGATGACCCCCTGCGGCCCGGTCAGGAAGCCGGTGTTGTTGATCCACCAGGTGCCGTCCGGCTGGATGTAGGCGTAGACGCCGGCGGACACCTCGTGCACCTCGGGCCGTCCCGGGACGGTGATATCACTGGGCAGGCTGCTCATCGGGCCCTCCCTCCGGCGCTCAACCTAACCGCGTCAGGTCCGCAGGACCTATGGAGAATCGGCCGCTAACTGATGACGCCGTGCAAGCGGTTCCACCTGTCGGCGGACAGAGCGCCGTCGATAATTCCCCAGATCCAGACGGCTGGAGCGAGGAGGAAGCCGATCACGACCAGGCAGAGCAAGCAGGCGATCAGGTAAGCACAAAGGATCAGGACGCCACGCCCGACCGATCCGTTGATCATCGAGCCGACACCAGGCACGAAGATCGACACGACAGCCCCCATGGCTCTGCCACGCGGACGGACGCTCGGGCCCGGACGATACGCCGGATAACCGGCGGCCGTGAACGGCACCATCCCGTTCCCTGACGGCCCATAGCCGGGCGGTCCCTGCGGTGGTGGCCCGTAATGGCCGTGCTGTCCCTGGACAGGTGGCCCGTATCCTGGCCAGCCTTGGGGTGGGGGGCCGTAACCATGCGGCCCCGGCCCGGGTGGCTGCTGATGTGGGGGGGACGGCTGATAGGGGTCGGTCACCGTAGGCCTCCATTTCCCCGAGTTGAACTTCTGACGCGCCTGCTCGCTGACAGGTTTACCTGGTTGTCGTCCACGGCGTCGATCTAGTCATCGCGGATCGACTTCTGCACGGCCACGCCTTGGCCGTAGTGGGAGAGGGGCTGGCAGCCTCATCGGCATCATCGAAGCAAGCACCCGGACGGTCCTGCGGTCCTTCTTGATGCCGGTCCCACTACTTCCTGTCCTGCTCGTCCACGCCGATATAGCCGGTGCGGCGCTTACCACTGGCATCCATCGCCCACACCAGCGCATTACCCCGGTTGCCGGCAGGGGCACATCCGGCGGTAGACGGTCATGATCAATAGGCAACTAGCCATGGACGGCGCTCTATGGTGGTCGTTCTCCCTGCTCGTTTATCGGCGCGCTGTCAGATGTCTGGTTCGGTGACCTTCGGCACTGGCCAGGCCGACTTCCCGTGGCATAGTCCTGGAAGCATCCCCGTCCCAATAGAGACGGAGACCGAGACTCATAGGGGCCGGAGGCCATCGAAAATAAGCATTCGGTCATTCACGGCTTAGTCCACTGACCGGGCTGCTCCCGGACATCGCCCTGCTCGGGTGGTTGATGCTCAAGCGCAGCAACTTCACGTGAGACCGTTTCCTTAGGGAGAGAAGTCATGAGAATACGTAAAGCAATCGTGGCTGCGGCGGTTATGTGCGCCGCCATCGCCACCTTTCTGCCACTGACTGCAGCAGTTGCCAGCAATCCCGGGCTGCCGGTGGTGCAGGCCAACACGACTGGCTGGGCCAACATGAGTTACCGTCCCGGTCACATTTACGTCGGACAGGGCGGGGCACCGTATGTCCGGTATCTCGCGTGGGGCGACTGGACTGCAGGGAGCGCCACCACGCGTGCCGGCCAGCTCGTCCGCCAAGCGAATCCGAGCTGTACGCCAACGTATCTGTGCCCGGTGAGCAAGAAGCAGGTGACGGTCTACCTCCACGACGTGCTCAGCCATAACGGCACGACCTACTTCGCCAAGATGAGGTGGGACTGGACCTCGCGCAATGGCGACCCCGAGTCCACCTACTGGCTGTTTGCCACCTACCCGGGCGGCAGCGTTCCCAGCTGGATTCTCCGCTAAGTTCCTCACGCCGCTCGCTTAAAGGGATGCCACCAAATTATCGGCCAATTCCGGTGTCCAGAGCATCCCGATTGCGTCACGCGGCCGGCCACCGAAGGTGCATCGTGGCTTTCTTTGAAGCGGCGGATCATACCCATGCGGTTGGTGAGCGATTTTCAGACTGACTTGGAGGCAATGCCTTCCTCGGCGCGGGTAATCCTCCAGTCTCTGGGGCAGACCGTCCTGGTTCAACCGCAAGGGCGGGTTGCTTGTGTTCCTAGTTGAGGAACAGGCGCGGCTCACGGGAATTGTAACAACCGCCGTGTCCAGGGGTGAGCTGGCAAAAGACCTGTCGGCCCGCCACCTGACCACAAGGATGCGAACCTTCCCGCCCTCGGTCACGTCGCTCTAGTTCTCAGCCTTGAGCGCGGCTACTTCGCGGCGTGGCCGGGCCTTGCGTTGCCCGTCGGTCTCAGGCTCGGCCTCTTCGGCTGGCTCGTCGGGCGCCACCTCGGAGTAGGTGTTGACAGGGTTGGCGGGCCAGGAGCGTTTCGCCCACGCACAGCGCGTCCCGTCCGGGATGTAGGCGTAGACGCCGGCGGACACCTCGTGCACCTCGGGCCGTCCCGGGACGGTGATATCACTGGGCAGGCTGCTCATCGGGCCCTCCCCCCGGCGCTCTACCTAGCTGCGTCAGGCGGAGCGCCCCCGGGGGGCACTCCGCCTGCTCCGCGCGGACCGTCTGAGACGGCCCGGTGAGCGGCCGTCTCAGACGGGGGCGGGCACGCGCTGCCGGACCCGGCCGACGGACGACCGCACCCGGAACGCCATCGCGATCTCCATCACCCCGTAGATGATCAGCCAGATGCCGAGCACCAGGGCCAGCGTCACCAGCGAGATGCCCGGGTAGGCCAGCACGACGAGCCCGGCCACGATGCTCAGCACGCCCAGGAAGCCGGTCCAGCCGCGGTGCGGGCTGTCCCGGCGGGTCAGCGCGCTGAAGATCTCCACGAAGCCGTTGACCACCCAGAAGATGCCCAGCAGCAGGGCGAGCGCCACCACTGAGACCAGCACGTGGCGGATCGCGTAGAGCCCGACCACGAAGGCGAGCAGTCCCAGCACGGCGTTCAGCACCCGGACCCCGCCGCTCACGTCGCTGCCCCCGAAGGCGCTCACGAACTGGAACAGGCCAACCACGACCAGCTGGATGCCGAACAGGATGGCGATGGCGATGACCGTCGGGCCCGGCCACGCCACCGCGGCCACCCCCGCGATCAGGGTGAGGATGCCGAAGGACAGCAGCCAGATCCAGTGCCGGCCGATCGAGGCGACCAAGTCGGCGGCGTCGGTACGGGGGTCAGGACTCATGCGGCGCTCCAGCGTCAGTCAGGATGAAGACGGATCTAGCATGATCGACAAACGGGGCGGTGTCGATGTCCCGGCCGCACAAGCGCGGCGGCCCCGGCCGGCACGCCGTCACAGCGGCACCGGGCGCGACCGGGGCCGGCCGGGCGCCCGCAGCCATGGCCGGTGGCCGGCGGTACTGGCCGTACACCGGCGCTTTGACAGCCGTCGGTGTGCCTGCCTACTGTCATTCATCTCTAGGTCAGCACAGTGCCGGGTAACCGGGGCGGGGAGCACGCATGCGCCGGACACCTGAGGTTTCACGTCCTGCCTGGATGAAGGCGCTGCCCGGCAACGGCAGCGCGGTTCGCCGGTCACCGGTCGAGATCGTGGCCAACATGGCCTCTTACGTGACCCGGACGCCCGTCGCGGACCTGTCCGGCCTGCGCGGCGGCTGGTTTGGCCGGTGGACCGATGGCGTCGCGGCCATGCGCGGCGACTGCGTCACGTTCGCCAGCCACTGGCAGCTGCACAACTACCGGGTTCTCACCGAGTCCGGGCCGCTCTGGGTGGTACTCGGCGACTCGACGGCCCAGGGTCTCGGCGCGCCCAGCCCGGAGAGCGGGTACGTCGGCCAGGTGCTGGCGGAACTGCGGGACAGGACCGGGCAGCGCTGGCGGGTGCTGAA
>CAVYPZ010000005.1:0-43351 GCA_963770535.1 uncultured Actinomycetes bacterium
GCGTGGCCAGCTGCTGGGCGTCGGTGGCGCTGCCCCCGTTGCCGAAGGCCAGCAGCCGGCCGCTGGCCGCGAACCTGGCGGCCATCTGCTCCGCGCAGGCGGCGAGCCTGGCAGCGTCCCGGCCGGCGATCACCCGGCGCAGTTCGGTGATCTCACGGGTCTTGGCCACGGTGGACGCGCGCACCTCGGCCAGCACCGCGTCAAGGTCGGGGGTGGCGCCCGTGTACAGGAACGGGTACAGCGACTCCATCGCGGCCGCGCTGTCCTGGCCGCTGCCGCGCTTCGTCATGCCGGCACCACCGCCGGGCTGCACGCGGGGCCGGGCGTCATAACGGCACCACCGCGATGGCCTCGCCCGCATGCACCAGGATGGTGTCGCCGACCCCCGCGTTGACCAGGGCCACGCTGACCTCTTCCTGGCCTGCCGCCGTGTCCACGACGGCCAGGCCGTCCGGGAGGAGCCGGGCGACGGTCACCGCGACAGCGGTGTCCGAGCATGTGATGCAGGCCTCGTCGTGGCATTCGGGCGCCCGGGGAAGACCAGGCTCGGGCCGGCTCATGACCCCGCCGCCGGGCCGAGCACAGCGGGCTGCTCGAGGAAGACGTGCACCAGCTCCCAGAGCACGTGGTACGCGGTCACGTGGGCCTCCTTGATCACCCGGGGATCGGATGCTGTCGTGACGAGGAGGTGATCCACCGCGGGGCTGCTGCCGATGATCCCGCCGCCCGCACCGGCCAGCGCGATCGTCAGCATCCCCATGCCGTTCGCGGTCAGCAGCCCGTTCAGCACGCTCTCAGAGTTGCCGTCAGCCGACAGGCCGAGCGCGATATCCGCCGGGGCAGCCAGGTGGCGGATCTGATGGGCGAAGATAGCGCCCATCCCCTCGCGTTCGGCGATGCCCGTCACCGTGGCGGCGTCGGCGGTGAGCGAGATGGCCGGCAGCGCGCGCTTGCCGACGATCACCGGGTGCACGAACTCCACGGCCACATGGAGAGCGTCAGTGCTGGACGGCCCGGTCCCGAAAACCACCAGCTTGCCCCCCTGATGGAAGCGGGCGGCCATGTCATGGCAGGCGGCGGCCACCGTGCCCGCGTGGGCAGCGAGCTCGTCCATGGAAGCCGCCCGGCGCTCGAAGAGCCTGACGACCTCGTTGTCCTCTACCGGTGCAGACGGCGCTGCGCTCATCTCCTCGCGGCCATTTCCGCTGAGCTTTCGCCCGCCCAGGGCCGGCGGCCCCGGGTTGTGTCTTCTCTGGCTTACTTCCCCCCGGGCCGGCTCCGCAAGGCCCGGGGCCAGGCCGAAGTCATCCGGTGTCGTCCCCCGGCCCGGAAATGTTCGCATGTACCTCGATATCGACAGCGTCACGCACCTTCAGCGCGCCGAAGAACGCGGTGTAGGGCTTGATGCCGTACGCCGACTGGACCAGCGTTCCCGTGCCCCGGTAGCTTCCGGGTTCCGGCTGGCTGGCCTGGAGCCGGAGCGGCCGTGTCACCCCCCGGATGGAAAGGTTCCCCTCGATGAGCCCGTTGTCACCCGACCAGTCGAACCGGCTGGCGGTGAAGACCGCCTCCGGGTGCCGGTCGGCGGACAGCAGCCGCCGCGCGGTGGCCGCTATCTCCTGCCGGTCCCGGTCGGTCAGGGGCTTCAGGCCGCCGGTGCCCTCGCGGACCTCCAGCGCGGCGACGTCGATGCGTACCTCGAGGGATTCCGGGGCCTTGTCGTCGTTGACGACCAGCTCGCCGGACCAGCGGGGCAGTTCGATGACCAGATCGTGGCCGGCAGTGGCCGCCAGGCCGTCGCGGAACGTGCGCAGGACGATCTGGCCGCTCTCAGTGCCCAGCCGGTAGCGTCCCGTAGGAAGGGCCATGCGAGCACCGTAGGACACATGTGGGGGTACGTCCAGCCATTGGTATGAGACAGACATGTCCAGTCGACTATGGTTCCGTCGCGCAGCGGGCGACGAGGCCCGGCCAGGGCCGGAATGGCCAGTGAGCCGGCCGGGGCCGCAAGGCCATCCGGGGAGCTCAGGGGAACGGCAGTTCGCCGAACAATTCCTGGATGCGCCGCAGGTCGCGAAGGCGCGGCTCGGTCTCGCCGCCGACCCAGCGCCCGACCGTCTTGACCGAGACCCCAAGCTGGCGCGCTGCGGCTTCCTGCGTCAGCCCTTCGCGGCGCAGGGCCGTAGACATCCAGTCCGCGAACGTCGAGGGGCGGGTGTCCGCTGCCGGCCTGGCCGGGGCCGCCGGGGGCCGGGCAGCGAGGGCGGGTGCCGCGCTGCCCACCTCCGCCGGCGGCTGGTTGGAGTGCAGCACGTCTACCTCGACGTGCTCGGGGAAGATCCGGAAGGAGACCTGGATCGCCCCGGTCGGCCCGGCCGCGTCGAGCAGTGCCCGGAACACGGTCTCGCTGACGCCGCGGTTACCCTCCTCGGTCAGTGGTGACTCGGCCAGGCAGCGCCGGACGAAATCGCGGATCTCGGGGATCCAGGACGGCCTGGCCGGAAAGGTCTGGGACAGCACAACGACCGGGACGACCTCAATGGACCGGTCCCCGTTTCCGTTGGGCAGTTCCGCCACTGTCTCCTCCGGCGCGTCCTGGTCGCAAACCCGGCCAGTCTGAACACAGCGTACGCGTCCGTAACGGATCGCGTGGCGGTCGCGGGGACTCAAATTACGGGCCGGACGGCAACCTGACTGGTCAGGAGGATGCCCGGAGGGAAGGCCGGTGCGCACTGGATGGCTGCCCGGAGACGGCCTTCCCGCGGCCCGGAGGGCGGCCTTCCCGGGTGCCGGGGGCGGCGTTCCCGGGCCCCGGAGGGGCCTGGCGCCGGCCGCCCGGACTGGCGCCCAGCTATGTCCGGAGCGAATAGACATTTATGTCCGGCAACTTGCCGCTACTGCCTTGATACGTATGGTGGAGAGGTTTAGCATGACGGCACCTGCGCATGATGCAGGCAACGACCTCTATGAACCATCTTCCTGGCGTTGACGCGCCCACCGTGGTTCGGGTCGCCAGGCGGTCATCGGGGATCGCCAGGCGGCCGGCTTCTGCTGGCGCTGCCGCGCCGCAGCCGAGGTCAGCCCCACCCCCCGCGCCTGGCAACACTGCTGTCCCTGGCCGCCTCTGCGGCCAGGGACCCCGTCTCCCGCGCAGTCACGGTGCCCGCCGCCCCTGCTGCGCCCGCCACGCCGGCCTGGCCACCGGAAGCCCGGCCGGCCGGATCACCTAGATCTCAGCCAGCCAGATCACAGGGAGGGGGTGGCCTTGCAATGGCCACTGCCACGGAGACCAGCGACAGTTCGGCACAGCCCGCGGCCGAGCCCGTGGTGCACATCCTCTGGATGAACGGGGGACTCGGCTGCGACGGGGACTCGGTGGCGCTGACCGCGGCCACCCAGCCCAGCATCGAGGAAATCGTTCTCGGCGCGCTGCCCGGGCTGCCCAAGGTGGCCGTGCACTGGCCGCTCATCGACTTCGAATGCGGCCCGGAGCAGGGCGCGGACAATTTCATCGAATGGTGGCATAAGGCGGACCGGGGTGAACTCGACCCCTTCGTGCTGGTGGTCGAGGGCTCGATACCCAACGAGGCCATCAAGCCCGAGGGATACTGGTGCGGCTTCGGGAACAATCCCGCCACCGGCCAGCCGATGACCACCAACGAATGGCTGGACCGGCTGGCGCCGAAGGCGACCGCCATCCTCGCGGCCGGGACCTGCGCCACCTACGGCGGCATTCACGCCATGGCGGGCAACCCGACCGGTGCGATGGGGGTGCCGGACTACCTCGGCTGGGACTGGAGGTCCAAGGCCGGCCTGCCGATCGTCTGCGTGCCGGGCTGCCCCACCCACCCCGACAACCTCTCGGAGACCATTCTTTACCTGCTCTACCAGGTCGCGGGGCAGGCCCCGATGATCCCCCTGGACGAGGCGCTCCGGCCGAACTGGCTGTTCGGCGCGACCGTCCACGAGGGCTGCGACCGGGGCGGCTACTACGAGCAGGGCGACTTCGCGGAGGAGTACGGGTCGCCCAAGTGCCTGGTCAAGCTGGGCTGCTGGGGACCAGTGGTCAAGTGCAACGTGCCCAAGCGCGGCTGGATCAACGGGGTGGGCGGGTGCCCCAACGTGGGCGGGATCTGCATCGCCTGCACCATGCCCGGCTTCCCGGACAAGTTCATGCCGTTCATGGACGAACCCCCCGGCTCGAGGGTGTCCACGACCGCGACCACCCTGTACGGCACCGTGATCCGGACCCTGCGCGGCTTCACCGCCAAGACGGCGGACGAGGAGCCGAAGTGGCGGAAAAGAGGCAGCGACCTACTCACGGGCTATCAGAAGCCCTGGTGACGGCAGTACCTGGTAACGACCACCGGCGCCGGCCGAGCGGGCCGTGGCGCCGCTGAGTACCGAGGGGAAGAACGATGACTACTGCCGAAGACACCGGCGTCGTGGAGATGAACTGGGATCCCATCACGCGCATCGTGGGGAGCCTGGGCATCTACACCAAGATTGACTTCAAGCAGAAGAAGGTCATCGAGTGCTACAGCACCTCGTCGATCTTCCGGGGCTACAGCATTTTCATGAAGGGCAAGGACCCGCGGGACGCGCACTTCATCACCAGCCGGATCTGCGGCATCTGCGGCGACAACCACGCGACGTGCTCGGTCTACAACCAGAACATGGCGTACGGGGTACGCCCCCCGCATCTGGCCGAGTGGATCATCAACCTCGGTGAGGCCGCCGAGTACATGTTTGACCACAACATCTTCCAGGAGAACCTGGTCGGCGTGGACTTCTGCGCCAAGATGGTCGGCGAGACCAACCCCGGCGTGCTGGAACTGGCCAACCGGACCGAGGCGCCGCACGCGGCCGATCACGGCTACAAGTTCATCGGTGACATCATGGCCTCGCTGAACCCGCTGGAAGGCGAGTTCTACCGTGAGGCCCTCCAGGTCAGCCGGTCCACCCGGGAGATGTTCTGCCTGATGGAGGGGCGCCACGTGCACCCGTCCACGCTGTACCCGGGCGGCGTGGGCACCACCCCCACGGTGCAGCTGTTCACTGATTACCTGACCCGGCTGATGCGCTACGTGGAGTTCATGAAGCGCGTCGTGCCCATGCACGACGACCTGTTCGACTTCTTCTATGAGGCGCTGCCCGGATACGAGGAGGTCGGCCGCCGGCGCGCGGACATGGTCTGCTGGGGCAGCCTCAACGACCCCGAGCACTGCGACTTCCGCTACGACCACATGAGCGACTGGGGCCGGAAGATGTTCGTCAGCCCCGGCGTCATCCGGGACGGCCAGCTGCTCACCAACGACCTGGTCGACATCAACCTGGGCATCCGCATCCTGCTGGGCAGTTCCTACTACGAGGACTGGGAAGACCAGGAGATGTTCGTGACCCGCGACCCGCTGGGCAACCCGGTGGACCGCAGGCACCCGTGGAACCAGCACACGATCCCCCGGCCGCAGAAGCGGAACTTCGACGACAAGTACAGCTGGGTCATGTCCCCGCGCTGGTTCGATGGCACCAACTACCTGGCCGCTGACACAGGCGGCGGCCCGATCGCACGGCTGTGGGCGACGGCGCAGGGCGGGCTGGTGGACATCGGGTACATCAAGTCCACCGGCGACAGCGTCCTGATCAACCTGCCCCGGACGGTGACCAAGCCCGAGGTGACGTTCGAGTGGAAGATCCCCCGCGATAAAGAAGGACGACCTCTCTCCAACGCCATCGAGCGGGACCGTGCCCGCACCTACTTCCAGGCCTACGCCGCCGCGGCTGCCCTCCACTTCATGGAGAAGGCCCTCGCGGAGGTCCGGGCCGGGCACACCAAGACCTGGGAGCCATTCGACGTCCCGGACGAGGCGAACAGCTGCGGGTTCACCGAGGCGGTGCGGGGCGTGCTCTCGCACCACATGGTGATCCGGGACGGCAAGATCGCGAACTACCACCCGTACCCGCCGACCCCCTGGAACGCGAGTGTCCGCGACAGCTACGGCACCCCGGGACCGTACGAGGACGCGGTCCAGAACACGCCGATCTTCGAGGAGAACTCCCCGGAGAACTTCAAGGGCATCGACGTGATGCGGGCCGTCCGCAGCTTCGATCCCTGCCTGCCCTGCGGTGTGCACATGTACCTGGGCAACGGCAGGCTGCTCGAGAAGGTTCACACGCCGACGGCGGCGACCCTGGCCACCTGACGCGGGAGTTCCGGGGAACCGCACCGCCCCGGAACGCGCCCCGCATTCCGGGTCCCGCCTGGTCAGCCGGCCGGGCGGGACCCGGGTGCCAGGCCCCGGGGGCCAGGTGCCGCAGACTCAGCCAGACATGGATTTCAGCCAGACACAGACTCCAGCCAGACAGAGGCGAGGCGGATGGCCGACGCACGGCAGGTGGGCGCACGCGTCGAGGAGCTGCTCGGCATCCTGCAGTCCGAGGGCGGGGAAGCGACCGCCCGGGCCGCTGAGGAACTGGTCCGCCTGCTGCTCGGCCTCTACGGCGATGGGCTCAGCCACATCATGGCGGCGCTGCGCGAGGAAGCCGCCGGCGGGGCGGTGCTCGACCGCCTCCTCGCGGACCCGCTGGTCGAGAGCCTGCTGCTGCTGCACGACCTGCACCCGCTGGACGTGGACACCCGGATCCAGCGGGCCCTGGATCAAGTACGCCCCTACCTCGGCTCGCACGCGGGCGGGGTGACGTACCTGGGGGTGACCGGGGAGGGGGTGGCGCAGCTTCGCCTGGAGGGCAGTTGCGATGGCTGCCCGTCCTCCACGGTGACCGTCCAGCTCGCGATCAAGGGCGCAATCGAGGACGCGGCGCCTGAGGTCACGGAGGTCGTGGTGGAGGGGGTCACCGCGCCGGGCCCGCAGACCCTGCTGCAGATCGGCCGCCGCCCGCCCGGGGCGGACGGGATGCCCGCGGCCGGCGAGGGCGACGCCAGGTGGGTGACCATCCCGGACATCGGGCCTCCCAGCAGCCGGCCGGTGACGGCCGAGGCGGCCGGGACCCGGGTGCTCCTGTGCTCGGTCCGCGGCACCCTCTACGCCTACCGTGACGCCTGCGCGGTCTGCGGGATGTCACTCGCCGGGGGAACGCTCACGCTCGGCGAGCTGGCCTGCCCGGGCTGCGAGACCCGGTATGACGTCAGGTCCGCGGGCCGGGGCCTGGACGACGGGGCCGTGCACCTGGACCCGCTCCCGCTCCTGGCCGACAGCCAGGGGGTCAGGGTGGCGGTCACGGCGGCCCAGGAAGCGATCCCGTCATGAGCAGGCCGTCGGGGCTGCGCAGGTTCGTCAGGCCGCCCGGGGCGGTACCGGCCGCGCCAGCCCAGGGCCTGCCCGTGCCGCCGTCACCGGCTCAGGCCCCCGCGCCGCCGGCCGATGAGGAACACTGCGAGTTCTGCGCCACCGGGATCCCGGCCACCCACGGGCACGTGGCGGACCTGGAGAAGTCCAGCCTGGCCTGCGCCTGCCGCGCCTGCTACCTCCTGTTCACCCAGCCAGCCGCCGGCCGGGGTAAGTACAGATCCGTGCCCGATCGCTACCTGCGTGACTCTTCCCGGCCCATGTCCGCCTCGGAGTGGGACGAGCTGCAGATCCCGGTCGGGCTGGCGTTCTTCCTGAACAGCTCGGAGCGCGGCCTGGGCGGCTTCTACCCGAGCCCGGCAGGCGCCACCGAGTGCACCCTCGACCTGGACGCCTGGGACCGGCTGGCCGCCGCGCATCCGCTGCTGGGCGCGGCACAGCCCGACGTCGAGGCGGTGCTGCTGTGCCGGGAGGGCCGGTCGGCCGAGGCCGAGTACTTCATCGTGCCCATCGACGTGTGCTACGAGCTGGCGGGCCGGATGCGGATGCTGTGGAAAGGCTTCGACGGCGGCAGCGAGGCCCGGGCCAGCATCGACGAGTTCCTGGCCGGGGTGCGCAAGCACGCACGAGATGCCAGCCCGGGGGGGCGGCCCCCCGGCCTCCCCGAGTCGCCGGCTCGGGGCGACCCGCCTGCGGCGGGCCCCACCTCGCCGGCGAGCGGGCAGGGCCCCCGCAATGGCTGAGCTCGTGTTCGACTGCGTTGGCGCCCGGGTCGACCGGTACGCCGCGGTGCCCTCGTTCGACCTGGACCTGCGGATCAGCGAGACGTCCGGTGAGAAGATCGACGCGATTGCGCTGCGCACCCAGATCCGCATCGAGCCGTTCCGCAGGCCGTACAGCGACGCCGAGGCGCAGCGGCTGCACGACCTGTTCGGCGAGCGGGCCCGCTGGGCCGACACGCTCAAGCCGCTGCAGTTCACCACGATCTCCACGATGGTCCCCCGGTTCACCGGAAGCATCGAGGTCCCCTTGCCGGTGCCGTTCACCTACGACCTGCAGATCGCCTCGACACGCTACTTCAGCTCGCTGGACGACGGCGAGATCCCGCTGCTCCTGCTGTTCAGCGGCACCATCTTCGGCGTGGCCGACGGGCGGCTGCGGGTCCAGCAGGTGCCGTGGAGCAAGGAGACCACATTCCGCCTGCCGGTGGGCCAGTGGCGGGAAGCCGTGGATGTGCACTTCCCGGACACCGCGTGGATCACCATGAGCCGGCGGACGCTGGACGAGCTCGGCCAGTTCAAGAGCCGTCACGCGCTGCCCACCTGGGACGCGACCGTGCTGGCCCTGCTGGCCCAGGCGGCCCGGGAGGACTCGTGAGATCCCGCGACCGGATCGATCCCGCCCACCTCGAGCAGGCCCGGCAGGTCGCCGACGCGATCCTGTACGAGGGCTACCTGCTGTACCCCTACCGTGCGTCGGCGCAGAAGAACACCGAACGCTTCCAGTTCGGGGTGCTCATGCCCCCGGCGTACCGGGCCGTCGACGAGCACGAGCCGTCCGCCGCGCAGACCGAGTGCGTCCTGGAAGGCCCGGCCGACGCGACCGTCACCGTGCTGGCCAGGTTTCTCCAGCTGCGGCGGCGCACCGTGCTGGCGGGCTCGCCCGGGGCCGGTTTCCGCGCGGTGGGCTCACTGCAGGCCGGCGGGGCCGAGCACCGGCCGTGGGATGAGGCGGCCGAGTGCGAGCAGGAGGCGGCCGCGTCGCTGGGCGACCTGCTCGGCGGGGGAACCGTGACCGAGTTCACCATCCCGGGCGGCACCGGGCACGAGGACCTGCCCGGTGCTGGCGGCGTGCCCGCCGGGCGGCTCACCCGGCAATCGGAATCGCTGCACGGCGTGATCCGGATGAGCGCCGAGCGGATGCCCGGGCCCTACGGGGCACTCCGGCTGCAGGTGGTGCTGGAGAACCGCACCGAGCCGCCCGGGCCGCTGGCCCGGCGGGCGGACGGGCTGCCCTACGCGCTGATCGCCGCGCACTGCCTGCTCGCGGTGCCCGGCGGCCGGTTCCTGTCCATGACCGCACCGCCTGAGTGGGCGGCTGCCGACGTGGGCCGGTGCGTGAACACCGGCACCTGGCCGGTGCTGGCCGGGCCGCCAGATTGCGCGGAGCTGATGCTGTCCTCCCCGGTCATTCTCTATGACCATGCGGAGATCGCCGCGGAGAGCGCCGGGCAGCTGTTCGACTCCACGGAGATCGACGAGATCCTCACCCTCCGCACGCTGACCCTGACCGACGAGGAGAAGCGCGCCGCCCGGGCCACCGATCCCCGGGCGGCGGATCTGATGGACCGGGTCGACCACCTGCCACCCGAGATGCTCGAGCGCATGCACGGCGCCATCCGGTACCTCAACCCGGCCGGCGGGTCTCCCGCGGGGCCTGCGGCCGTGCCGGAGTGGACCGAGCCCCCGGAGGCACAGCCCGGGGGAGCGGCGGGACCAGGGCCGCGGCAGTCCCGGACGGCGCCCGGCGACCCGGCCACCGCCGGCCAGGCTCCCTGGTGGGATCCCGGCGCGGACAGCTCGGTGTCCCCGGAAACGGACCACGTCATGATCGCGGGGGTTCGCGTCGCCCGGGGCAGCCGGGTCCGGATGCGCCCGGGGGCCCGCCGGGCGGACGCGCAGGACCTGTTCCTGGCCGGGCGGACCGCACTGGTCGAGGCCGTGCTGTTCGACGTGGACGGTCACGCGCACCTGGCGCTGCTGCCTGACGACGACCCGGACGCGGACATTCACCGCGGGCAGGGCCGTTTCCTGTATTTCGCCCCCGATGAGGTCGAGCCGCTGGGGGCAGCCGGGCTAGCAAGCACATCCCGCACCTACTGGCAGAGGAGAATCACCATGATCGGCAGGCTCATCAAGGCGATGCTGATGGCTGCGGTGCTCGCCGCCGTCATCCAGTCCCTCCCGGACATCAAGCGCTATCTGGAACTGCGCGAGATGTAGCGCGCCCCGGGCGGGGCCGGCCGTCCCGCCCGGCCACGCAGGTCTAGGCAAGGCAGGCACAGCTATGGAAACCATCATCGGGTTCATCGCCGGCTACCTGACCGGCGTCAGCCAGGGACGCGACGGCATGGAGCGGGCCCGCAAATCGCTGGATGCGATCAGGACATCCCCCGAGGTGCGCCGGATGGTCGCGGACGGGGTGGGCCTGGCCCACGGCATCCTCGGCCAGGTGGCCAGGAACGGGCTGAGCGGCATGGCCGGCGGAGTCGGGGAGATCATCACCGGCGGCACGGCGCCCGGCCGGGACGAGCGCCGCGCCGCCTGATCGCCCGCGAGCCGATCACCCCCGGGCCGCGCCCGGCGGGTCACGCTTCGGTTACGTTACGCGCTTTTCCAATTACAGACAGCCACCAGGGCGAATACTTACCGTGACATGCAGGCGGCGTGGCGTGAGTCAGCTGCGGTTCGCTGCCGGACTGCCCCATGCCGTCGGCCTGCCGTTACCCGCGGCAGCCCCCTACGGCATGCATGTCTTCAGCAGGCCCGCGCCCGGGGTGAACGCCACCAGCGAGCTGAACGTGCATTCCCTCGCCCTGCAGGTGCCGATCGCCACCCTGACCGGCTCCAGTTCGCGGGACGAGAGCGACCCGCGGGCGGTCATCGGGGTGTGGACCAGCGCCAGCAGGCGGCAGGTCCGGATCTGGGACGCAGAGCAGGGAACCAGCACCGGGAGCGGCCCGTTCCGGCAGGTCTCACGGCTCGGCAACCCGCTCGTCAACGAGGTGCTCATCCCGCTCGGGAAGAAGGATTTGTGGAATACGCAGCCACCGGTCTACGACGAGGGCTTCGCCTCCTACATCGCCCACCCCGAGCTGGCCGGCCTGCTGCCCGGTCTCTACCCGGGGGTGTTCCCGCACCTGGCCGGGCTGGCCACGTCCGGGAAGCCGCGCGCTGACCTGGAGGCCATCCTGCTGACCGGGATCCCGGCTGGCCTGATCAAGGATTTCCAGAACCACACCGGGCCGGTGCTGGCTGACATGCTCAGGCTCAACACCGCCATCAGGCCAGCCGGGAAGCCGAACATCCTCGGGGTGCTGGGTGGCGACCTGGCCGGTTACCCCAACGGCCGCCGGGTCTTCGATGACGTGGTGACGATCGAGCTGCGCGCCATCGCCGGGCTCACCTACCCGCTCGTCTCCCCGGACTACAAGCCGGATGCCGCCGCCGGCGTGATCACCGACGGCCTCACCCCGCAGGACGTGAAGATGCCGTACCTGCCGGCCTTCCCGTACCTGGGCGTCCCCTACAGCGGCTACAGCAACCCGTCCTGAGGCCATGCGGTGGCCGAAGCCAGCCCCGGCCCGTCGGGCCCGGGAAGCGTGGTGCTCGACATCGGCGGTGACGTCGGGGCCCTGATCATCATCACGCCCGCGCACATGGCGGGCGAGGAGATCCACGTCAGCCCGCGGCAGGACCCCGGGGGCCGCACGCACGCGCTCGTCCGGGAGCGGCGGCTGGGGCCGGCCTCCTGCCACGCGGCCGTGTACCCGGCCCTCCAGGCGGGTGACTACACGATCTGGCGGGATACGGGGAGCCCGGCCGGGACCATCCGCATCGCCGGCGGTGCCGCCACCAGTTACCACTGGGCGGAACCGGCCTGACGCCGCCGGCCGGGCGGTGGCCCGCAAAGGGACATGCCGGGCCGCCTGATCGCGGCGCATTTGGCACGATTACCTGGTGAGCCGTTCCCTGACCATCCCGGCCGGCCCCGGGTGAGGAAGCCGGGCAAGCTTGCGGCTGCGACCGCCGCGACCGCCGCGTCCGCGGCGACGGCGGTCCCGCCGTGGCTCGCCGAGGTGGTCCGGCCCGCGCCCGCTCCCGTCCCGTGGCCGGCGGTGGCCCGCGCCGCGCTCGCCGTCGGCGGCCCGCTCGCCCTGGGCTACGCCCTGGGGAACCAGGCCGCCGGCCTGCTCGCCGCGATGGGTGGCCTGCTCGGCACCAGCGTGGACCGCGGCGGCCCTTATCCGCTGCGGGCCCGGCGCATGGCCACGGCCGGCGTTCTCGGTGGCGCGGCGGGGCTCCTGCTCGGCGAGGTGGTGCACGGCCGGGGCTGGATCACGGTCGCCGCCCTGGTCCTCGTGGCGGGGATCTCGGCGCTGATGAGCGCGGCCGGGACCACCATGGCCGTCACCGGCCTCCAGCTGCTCGTGTACACCATCCTGGGTACCGGCCCGCTCGGAACGCTGCGGCCCTGGTGGTGGGCGCCGCTGCTGATGCTCGCCGGCGTGGGATGGGCGGTCCTGCTGCTGGTGCCCGGGTGGGTCACCGCGCCGCACGCCGCAGAGCAGCGCAGCACCGCCGCTGCCTACCGGGCCATCGCCGGCCTGCTGCGGGCGGCCGGCACGCCACAGTTCCCCGAGGCCCACCAGGCCGTCGTCACCTCGCTCAACCAGGCCTGGGACAACCTGTCCGCGCGCCGGGCGCGGACCAGCGGCCGGGATCCGGAGCTGCAGCGCATCGCCGCCCTGCTGCGCCAGACGCACCCGCTCACCGAGGCCGCGGTCACCCTGGTCCACGAGGGCACGCAGGCTCCCCCCGGACTCGTCGCCACGATCGACGCGATCGCCGACGCCATCGAGTACGGCACGCCGGTGACCTCACTGCGCCCCGCGGGCGGCCCGACCCCCGGCAGCCAGGCGCTCGCCAGAGCCGTGGCGGGAGCGGCCGACCTGGTGTCGGGGAAACGGCCCGCCGACGGCACGGCACCCCCCGCGCGACCGCCGCTGCGCGAGCGTGTCCGGGACTCACTCGCCGAGACCGTGGGCGGCCATCTCACCCGCATCTTCACGGTCCGGCTGATGCTGTCCGTTGGCGTCGCCGCCCTGGTCAGCCAGGCGTTCCCGCTCCAGCGTTCCTACTGGGTGCTGCTGACCGTCGCTATCGTCCTGCGCCCGGACTTCGGCTCAGTGTTCGCCCGGGCGCTCCAGCGCGGCATCGGCACCGTGGTCGGCGCGGTGCTCGGCGCGATCATCCTCATCGTCATCCCCGCGGGCCCGCTGCTGCTCATTCCCGTGGCGGTGCTGGCCGGGCTGCTGCCCTACGGCCGGGATCGCAACTGGGGGCTGTTCAGCACGTTCCTCACGCCGCTGGTCGTCATCCTCATCGACCTGCTGCAGCCGGTCGGCTGGTCGCTCGCGCTGGACCGGCTGATCGACACCGCACTGGGCTGCGGCGTGGTGCTCCTGGTCGGGTATGCGCCCTGGCCCTCGAGCTGGCATGCGCACCTGCCGGAACAGCTGGCCGTCGCGCTCGATAGTGTGGCCCGTTACGCGCAGCAGGCACTCTCCGGCCAGCCGGGCCGGTCAGCGCTGCGCCGGCAGTCCTACCGAGCCCTATCTGACGTGCGTACGGAGTTTCAGCGGACGATGGCAGAGCCTCCCTCGGTGAGCAGGCGGGCGGCACGGGTGTGGCCCGCCGCCGCCGCCCTGGAGCAGGTCACGGACACCGTGACCGCGGCCGCCGTCCGCGGGGGCGTCACCGGCCAGCGCCCCGGCCCCGGCGACGTCGGGCTGCTGGCCGCGGCCCTGCGTGACATGGCCCGCAGCGTGCGGGAGGGGCGGCTCCCGGCGGACCTGCCCCTGCCGCACGGCGGCGATACCCGTGAGCTGGCCGACCGCGTCGCCGACCTCCGGCGGGCCATCACCGGCGAGAACGCCGCCTAGGACGCGACCGTGGCCGAAGACTGGCGCTCACGCGCCCGGGACCAGCTGGTCGTGGTGCTCACCGTGACCACCGGCGGGGTGGACGCCACCGCATTCCTGCACCTCGGTCACGTGTTCAGCAGCGTGATCACCGGGACCCTGGTCCTGCTCGGCGTCGCTGCCGGTACCCACGACGGGGCGCTGGCCGGAAACTGCGGCGTGGCGCTGGCCAGCTATGTGGCCGGAGTGGCGGTGGGGGCGCCCCTGTCGGCCCGGCGGGCGGGCCGCTGGCTGGCGGGCTGGCGGAGCCGCCGCCCGCAGGCGGCGATCGCGCAGCGCGAGATCTGGCCGTCGTGGCTCACCGTGGCACTCGGCCTGGAGTTCTGCGTGCTCGCGGTGTTCTGCGTCGGCTGGGAGGTGTCCCGCGGCCACCCGTCCGGTGCGGGCGAGCAGATGCTGCTGGCCATCGCGGGCATCGCCATGGGCATCCAGGGGGCCACCATCCGCCACCTGGGCGAGATCTCCACCACGTACCTGACCGGGACGATGACCGGCGTGGTCTCGGCGCTGGCCACCGGGCGCAAGCCCCCCGGCCTCGGCCGCAGCCTGGGTATCTTCGCCGCCGTGATCGCGGGGGCGTGCGCCTCCGCCCTCGTCACCGCCCACATGCCCGCGCTGCTTCCCGTCGTGCTGCTGGTCCCGCTGGCCCTGGTCGTGTGGTTCGCCTCGGCCCGGTTCGGGCCCCGGCTGGGCTGGCAGGACCCCGGATAGGCCTGGCTCAGCCTGCCGGCGCCCGGTCCTCGCGGGCCGGCTCGTGGCCCTGCGGACCGCGGCGGGCCGCCCCTGGCACGGCGGCCGGCGCCCGGCCCGGGCCCTGCGGCGGCCCCGGGGTGCGCCGGCGCCGGTCCAGGGCATATCCGGTGATCACCGTGATACCCAGCGCTCCCGCCGGGGGCAGGGTGACGAGGGCCGGGAGCTGGTACCGCCAGCTGAACTCGAACAGGTCTGACGCGAGCAGCACCGCGGCCGCACTGAGGAAGGCCAGCAGGCAGGCGGTGGCGGTCGCCCGCTGCTCGGGGGAGGCGCGGCGGCGCAGCACGCCGATGCTGCCGGCCAGCCCGGCGGCCAGGGTGAACAGGAACAGCGGCCCGGGCGTGTAGCCGCCGCGCAGCTGGTAGGCGCGCAGGAAGCCGGCCAGTCCCGCGTTCACCGCGGTCGGGTCGGCGAAACGCCGCCCCTGCGCGATCACTATCACCCTGCCCGCGGGATTGAGCTGGGCGAAACGCAGCCGGCCGTGCACGTCGGTGATGTAGGGAGGGTAGAGCGGGAAGGCCCGCTGGAACCGCCAGCGCGCGATGGACGTGTCGCCGGGGCTGGTGACCCGCTGCAGGGCGAAGAGCTTGACCGCGTCCTTGCCGATCGCGATGGCCATCCTCGCGGGCTGCTGCTCGAACACACGCCGGCTGAAGTTGGCCGCCATGGGCACGTGATGCATGCCCGGCGGCGGGGTCACGTGCTTGATCGGTGACGCGGCCGCGTGGTCCAGCCAGTCCGGGCCGCGGGCCTGCTGGGCGGGAGAAGGGCAGAGCGCGCGCTCGTACGGGGGAAGCGACAGGGTGGCACAGTCGGCGGCGGCCGCGGCCCGGCCGTAGATTGTCCCCGCGGCGTACGGGGCGAGCGAGAAATGCTTAATGGTCACATAGTTCCGGAAGCTGATCACCAGGATCGGCAGGGCGAATGCCGCGCACAGCGCGGCCGCCTTGGTCAGCTTGCCGCGCCAGCCCGGGACTGCGATCAGCGCGTAGGCCAGCGCGGGCAGGATGAAGATCTCGCCGACCTGGCGGACCGTGGCCGAGGCACCCAGGGCCAGCCCGGCGGCGATCACCATCCACAGCCGCGGCCGGGGCTGCCAGAGCAGGCACACCAGTCCCGCGACGATCAGGGCCTCGAACGCCGTGTCGGGCATGATCGACTGCTCGATCTGGAGCTGGTAGGCGTCCAGCAGAATGGGCGCCGTGGCCAGGGCGGCCAGCCAGCGGGGCACGCTGCGGCGGCGCAGGATGAGATACAGCGCCACGGCCATGGCCAGGCCGAGCAGGTGCTGCACGGCCACCACCATGGGCAGCGTGCCCACCCGGAGGAAGAGCTTCAGGGCCAGCTGGTAGCCGGGGGGGTCGTTTCCCGCGTATGCCCCGAACAGGTACTTGATCGAGTCGATGAACAGCAGGGCGGGCCGGTAGGCCAGCTGGGTGAGGACCCGCAGCACCAGCCCGGCGGCCAGCAGGACGGCCAGCAGCCAGTTCCGCCGCATCAGTGAGACGAGACCCGCCCCAGATGCGATCGGCGTCGGCGCGCCTGAGGCGGCCCGTGCAGATGTCATGCTCCCCCCCGGAGCTCTTGGTAAGCATAACGGAACTCATCGTCATGCCCGGGACCTCCTGCCGGCGCAGGCGCGGCACGCCCCGGCCACCGCACCATGAGCCGGATCGCGTGCCGCTCAATAGGCTGGGACGGTGACCCCTGATCCTTCCCGGACCGCTCTCGTCCGCCGGGCGCGGCGTATCAACCGCGAACTGGCCCTGCTCTACCCTGATGCCCACAGCGAGCTGAACTTCACCTCCCCGCTGGAACTGCTGGTCGCCACGATCCTGTCCGCGCAGACCACGGACAAGCGGGTCAATCTGGTCACACCGGTACTGTTCGCCCGGTACCGGACCGCCGCGGATTACGCGGCGGCCGACCGGGGCGAGATGGAGAAGATCATCCAGTCCACCGGGTTCTTCCGGGCTAAGACCAGCAGCCTCATCGGCCTGGGCCAGGCCCTCTGCGACCGCTACGGCGGCGAGGTTCCTGGCACGCTGGCCGATCTCGTCACCCTGCCGGGGGTCGGCCGGAAGACGGCGAACGTCGTCCTCGGCAACGCGTTCGGCGTGCCCGGCATCACCGTGGACACTCATTTCTCCCGGCTGGCCCGGCGCTTCGGGTGGACGGCGCAGACCGACCCGGACAAGATCGAGCAGGATGTCGGCGCGCTCTTCCCGCGGTCGGAGTGGACCATGTTGTCGCACCGGCTGATCTGGCACGGCAGGCGCGTCTGCCACGCCCGCAGGCCTGCCTGCGGGGCCTGCGGCGTCGCCCGGCTGTGCCCGTCCTACGGGGAAGGCCCCACGGATGAGAAGACGGCCCTCGCGCTGGTGAAGACGGGCCCGTTCTCGTGAGCGCCGCAGACCCCGTGGAGAGCGCCGACGCCCCCCTGGGCGGCCCGCCGCGCTGGCTGCGCGATCTGGCCGTGGCCGCCGCAGGGGCCCCTGTCCCGTCCCCCCTGCGGCCGCCGCCGGGCGGAGGCCGCCCCTCCGCGGTGCTGGTGCTGTTCGGCGTGGGCCCGGACGGCCCGGACCTGCTGCTGGTGCAGCGCGGCCCGGGGCTGCGGCGCCATTCCGGGCAGCCCGCGTTCCCCGGTGGCGCGATCGACGAGGCCGACACGGGCCCGGTCCCTGCCGCGCTCCGGGAGGCGGCGGAGGAGGCGGGCGTCGAGGCCTCGGGGGTAGAGGTCCTGGCCGTGCTGCCTGAGCTGTTCATCCCCCGGAGCGGCTTCGCCGTCACCCCGGTTCTCGCCTGGTGGCGGCGGCCGGTGCCGGTGGTGGCCGCCGACCCGCCGGAGGTGACCGCGGTGGCCCGGGTCCCGCTCTCCGAGCTCTGCGATCCCCGGCGCCGCCTAACGATCCGGCATCCCTCGGGCTTCACCGGGCCGGCCTTCCGGGTGCGCGGAATGCTGGTCTGGGGGTTTACCGCGGCCCTGGTGGACCGGCTGCTCACGCTGGGCGGATGGGAGCGGCCGTGGGACCGCGGCCGGGTAGAGGAGCTGCCGCCGGAGGCCCTCGCCGCCGGGAGTTAATACCGTCGCCGGACGAGGCTAATACCGTACTGGGAACCAATCATCGGGCCGCGCGCTATACGGTGGGCTGGTGTCGGGTGACTTGCTTGACCTGATCTTGATTGCGCTCGCCGCAGCATTTGCCGTAGCCGGTTACCGCCAGGGCTTCATTGTCGGAATTCTGAGCTTCGCCGGGTTCCTCGGCGGGGCGGCGGTGGGTGCCTCGTTCGCGCCCGCGCTCGCCCGGTCCCTGGTGCAGGGGTCGGCCCAGCAGGCTCTGGTCGCGATCGTCGCGGTGTTCGTGGCGGCCATGATCGGCCAGTTGCTCGCCTCCGCGATCGGTGCCGCGGTGCGCTCCCGGGTGCACTGGCGGCCGGCGACCGTGATCGACTCGGTGGCCGGGGCCGCCGTCAGCGTGCTCTCCGTGCTGCTCATCGCCTGGCTGATCGGCTCGGCGGTGGTCAACGCGCCGTTCGCCCTGGTCACCGCCCAGGTCCAGCGTTCGGCCGTGCTGCACGCGGTGGACGAGGTCATGCCGGCGGGCGCGCGCACCATGTTCTCCGATTTCCGCAGCCTGCTGGCCAGCGGCCCCTACGTCCAGGTGTTCGGCGCGCTCGGTGCCGAGCCGGCGCTGACCGTGGGCCCGCCTAACCCGGCCGTCCTGGGCTCGGCCGGCCTGGCCCGTTCCCGGAACAGCATCGTGAAGGTCATGGGGGTCGCGCCTGCGTGCCAGCGGCGGATCGAGGGCTCGGGCTTCGTCATCTCCCCCCAGCACGTCCTGACCAACGCGCACGTCGTGGCGGGTGTCACCACGAACCAGACCGTGACCACCCGGCAGGGACTGAGACTCAGTGCCTCGGTGGTCCTGTTCGACCCGCAGCGGGATATCGCGGTGCTCTGGGTCCCCCGGCTGAATGCCCGCACGCTGAACTTCGCCGGGCCGGCGAACCTGGGTGACGAGGCGATCGTGGCCGGCTACCCGCGGGATCACCCGTTCACCGTGGTGCCCGCCCGGATCGGTGACGATCAGCTGGCCCAGGCCCCCGACATCTACCAGTCAAAGGAAGTCACCCGGCAGATCTACTCGATCCGGGCCGATGTCGAGCCGGGCAACTCCGGCGGCCCGCTGCTGGCGCCGGACGGCCGGGTGGATGGGGTCGTGTTCGCCGCGGCGGTGGGCGTGAAGGACACGGGCTACGCGCTGACCGCGTCCGAGGTGCAGAGCGACGCCAGGGCGGCTGCCGCCGCGACCCGCCCGGTCTCCACCCAGGCCTGCGACTAGGGCCCGCCGCTGACCAGGGTGATCCCCGGGCCCGCCGCGATCGCGGCGGGGCCGGCGCCGGCCTCGATCCGGGCGGCCAGATCCGTGCTGGCCCGGGCGGCGCCTGCGGCGTCGATGCCGTGCGGCGGCGCAGCTGCGTAGCGGCTGACCTGGCCCGCTCCCCGGCGCAGGAGCGTGACCGCCCCCCGGGCGTTGCCGCGCTGCGCGTGGGTCAGCCCCACGGCGATCTGGGCCAGCCCGCGCCACAGGTCCCGTTCCCCGTCCGGGGCGTGCTTCCACGAGGCCTCGAGTACCTCGTGGGCATGGAAGGGGCGGCCGGTGTCCAGCAGGTGCTGAGCCAGCTCCAGCGCCTCCGCCGGGGGAAGAGACAGGTCATCCGGCACGCGGTCCGCGCCCGCCGTGCCCCGCGGCAGCGGGCGCCCCATCGCATCGCGCGGCCGCGCGTTCCGCGGCCGGCCGGCCGGGTCACGGTCCCGGGCTGCGCCCGCATCCGGGTCCTGGCCCGCGCCGGCGGTCATCGCTCAGGTTCGGGGTCCGCCAGCCAGCCGCGGAGCTCGCGGTCGAAGCGCTCTGGCTGTTCCTCGTGCGGGAAGTGGCCCGCGCCGTCGAGCAGGCGCCAGCGGTATGGGCCGTCCACGTGCCGCCCGGAGCCGCGCGCGGTGGCCGGGAGCACGCAGGTGTCGAGCGCGCCCTGCAGATGCAGGGTGGGCGCCTGGATCGGGGCCCGCATCCGCTGGGCGTAGCGGACGCCGTCCGGGCGGACCCGGGAGCGGACGAACCAGCGGTGGTACTCCAGCGCCGAATGGGCCACCGAAGGGATGCACATCGCGGTCCGGTAGCGCCGCTCGGTTTCCGGGTCCGGCCAGCCCGGCCCGGACCAGGAACGCAGCATCTGGCCTACCCGCTGGGCATGATCACGGACCAGGCTGTGCTCGGGAAGCACGGGCACCTGGAACCCGAACGCGTAACCGCTGCGGCGGCCCTGGCCCAGCGGGTTGGTGACGACCGAGGACCGCATCCGCAGCGGGTGCGCCATCGAGATGACGCCCAGCCTCCGCACCACCTTGGGGTAGTAGGCGGCCATCGTCCAGGCCACCAGCCCGCCCCAGTCGTGCCCGATGACGACCGCGTTGGCCTCCCCGAGCGCGCGGATGAGGCCCGCCGCGTCCGAGGCGGCAGTAACGAGGTCGTAGCCGCGGGGTGGCTTGTCGCTGCCACCGTAGCCACGCAGATCCGGGGCTACCGCACGGTAACCGGCCGCGGCCAGCGTGGCCAGCTGCTCCCGCCATGTCCACCAGAACTCCGGGAACCCGTGCAGCAGCAGCACCAGCGGCCCGTCGCCGCTCTCGGCAACATGCAACCGTGTCCCGTTCGCGCTCACCGCACGATGCGACCACGGGCCTTCGACGTAAACCGCCGATTCGCCCTGGAAAGTCACCGGATCAGCCTGCCTCGACCGCAGCCCGGGCGGCGGTGTCATCGTCCCGCTTGAGCACGGCCAGGTCCTCCTGAACGGTCTGCCTCGTCTTCCGCAGGCCGCTGACGCCGCGCACCTTGACGATCACGATGAGGACCGCCACCGCGGCCAGCAGCAGGAGCACCCCGGCCACGATGAGAAACGCGGCCCAGGTCCAGATGCCCAGCGCGACCAGGCCGTAGGCGAATGCGAAGCACAGGACCACCAGGATCAGGCAGCCGGTGAACGCCGTGATGGCGAGCAATGCGGCGGCCAGGCCCAGCCGCTTGGCGTCCTCGCGGAGTTCCAGTTTCGCCAGCGCCAGTTCACACTTGACCAACTGGGTGACGTCCCTGATGGCCTGGGCGACGAGATCACCGATTGACGTCTCGCTGTCATTACCGAGCGACCCCGGTGCTGCGGGTCTGGCCATCACATGCACACTCCCCTCGCGCGCAATCCTGCCGTTCAGTCTTCCGCACCGGTGATTCGCGTGCGTGCGGGGGTTCGCGCCGGGGCCATCCCGGGCGCGAGGCGCCAGGAATTGCTCCTTAACCCGGCAGCACCAGTTTCCCCCGGCAAGTGATCTTACGTGATTACCACTGGATCACTCCGCGCGGCCTTCCCGCTTTTTTGCGGCGTGCCCAAATGGTCCCGGCGGCGGCGGTTTCGGGTGGGCACGGGAGGGCCGCGCGGAACCGCGGAGACCAGGCCCGCGGGCAGGGAACTGGCGGGCAGCGAACCTGGGGGCAGGGAGCATGATCAGCGGGGACGCAGCCTGACACGGCGGCCCGGGCTACCAAAGCGCGCACCTCGTCATGCCGGGGGGCCGCAGCGGCCACCCCGCGTCCTCCGCGGACGCGGGGCACGTCGCCGCAACCCGACCTCGGCCGCCTACCTGGGCCCCTCGGTCGCGTGGGTACCCGGTCGCCGTGCCAGGACGTCCCTGCCACCTTTGTACGGCGGATCGGCTGGCGGGCCAAGCCCGGGGCGTGACCGATTCGTCATCTTGATCGGTCCGCCGTGTCTCATTCCCGGGCGGCACCCTCCGCGATCCCATCTGGTGGCGATCACCAGCGCGGCACCCAGCAGGGTCCCGGCCGGGCCGGGAATCTCCTGCCCGCCGGTGCTGGCGATGATCACGTCTTCGCCTGCGGCCGCGATGAGCCCCGGGCCGCGCCCGCGCTCGTCATGGACATACGGGACGATCAGCTCATCCAGATGGCTGGCCACGATCTCGCGCACCGGGCCGGCGGCCCAGCCGTGGCACGGCTGGCCGGCGCGGCCGCGGATCTGCCCCATCCTGCCGTGGCCGGCCCAATGCCTCATGAAAAGCAGCTGCGCGGACCGCGTCACCCCGGCTGATCAGGCCATTCCGGTAAAACGAAGGTCCGTGAGGCGAGTGTGCCCGACTTCGCGATGATCGTCTTATCACGGGTCATAGAACGCGGCGGCCGGCCGGTGCCCGGCCCCGGCGGAACTGGGCACGGCAAGCGGGCTTATGGGCAAAGCAGGTTTCCGTTGTCTGCCTGGCGTGACCGATTGGTAACTTGGCCCCGATACACGTAGGCTCTACGGTGCAGCGGCCGGCTCTGCCCCCCCGGAGCCGGACCGTTTGGCGACCCCCGCTCTCCCCCCCGGCGGGGGTCGCCCCCTTTCCGTGCACTGCCCGCCTAATCTTCCTGGTCCTGGCCTAATCTCCGGATGCCCCGGCCGGCCCGGTCCCGGCTGCGGCGGTCCCCCCGCCGGCCAGCAGGCGCTCCAGCAGGGTGACTGAACCCACCTTGGAAAGGGGCTCATTGCCATTCCCGCATTTGGGTGACTGGATGCAGGACGGGCATCCCGCCTGGCACTCGCAATCCCGTATGGCGTCCGCGGTCGCGCTGAGCCACTCCCGCGCCGCGCCGTACCCGCGCTCCGCGAAGCCGGCCCCCCCATCATGGCCGTCATAGACGAACACCGTGAGCTGCCCGGTGGCCGGGTGCAGATCGGCGGAAACGCCGCCGATGTCCCAGCGGTCACAGGCGGCGAACAACGGCAGCAGCCCGATCGACGCGTGCTCGGCGGCGTGCGCCGCCCCGGGCAGGTCCACGCCCTGATCCAGGAGCCGGGCACGCTGGCCGGCCGGGACAGTCCACCACACCGCCCTGGTGCGCAGCGCCTGCGGCGGCAGGGTGAGCGGGAACTCGCCCAGCGGCCGCCCGGTTTCCGGGTGGCGGCGGACGAACCCCACGACCTCCCGGAGCACCTGGACGTCGCCGAAGTGCACCACGCCGCCGCTGCCCAGGCTGTCCCGGCGCAGTTCCCTGGTGACCTCGATCGCGGTGACCTGGCGGGCCGCCGTGGAGTACCCGGGATCGGCGGGGTGCACCAGGGCCACCCCGGCCGCCAGGTCCAGCTCATCCACCAGGTACAGCTCGCCCTGATGGGCGTAGACCGCCCCGGTGTGCACGAGCAGGTGCGAGGAAGGCTCGTCCACCGTGCCCACCAGGCGCCCCGTCGGCAGTTCCACGATCTTGACCGGATGGCGGCCCGATCCGCGCAGCCCGGCGCGCGGCGGGCGGCCGCGCCGCGTCCAGTACAGGCCCCCGCTGCGGCGGCGGAGCATCCCCCGCCGGATCAGGGCCTCCGCGACCTCGCCGGCCCCGGGGGCGAACGAGGCCAGGTCCCCGTCGGTGAGCGGGAGCTCCGCCGCGGCCGCGCACAGGTGGGGGGCCAGCACGTACGGGTTTCCCGGATCCAGGACCGTGGCCTCGACCGGGCGGTGCAGCAGGGCCTCCGGATGATGGACCAGGTAGGTATCGAGCGGGTCGTCGCGGGCGATGAGGACAACCACGGCGCTGCGCCCGGCACGCCCCGCCCGCCCGGCCTGCTGCCACAGCGCCGCCCGGGTACCGGGCCAGCCGGCGATGAGGACCGCATCCAGGCCGCTGATGTCCACGCCCAGTTCCAGTGCGGTCGTGGTGGCCAGGCCGGTGATGTCACCGCTGCGCAGCGCCTCTTCCAGGGCCCGCCGGTCCTCGCGCAGGTACCCGGACCGGTAGGCCGCGACCCGGCCGGTGTGCGCGGCGGCTCCCGACTCCCGCAGCGCCCGGCGCGCGCCCAGGGCCACGGCCTCGGCGCCGCGCCGGGAGCGGGCGAACGCCAGGGCCGGGACCGCCCCGGCCACCAGGTCAGCCAGCAGCGTGGCCGCCTCGCTGGTCGCGCTGCGCCGGACCGGCGCGCCGGCCTCGCCGCGCGCCCTGGTGAGCGGCGGCTCCCAGAGCCCGAACGTGACCGGCCCGCACGGCGCGGCGTTCTCGGTCACCGCCTCAGCCCGCTTCCCGGTCAGCAGGAACGCGCATCCGGCGGGCTCGCTGACCGTGGCGGAGGCGAGCAGGAACAGCGGCCCCGGGCCGGAGCCGGCCGGATCGGGGCCGCCGTGATGCGCGGCGATCCGGTGCAGCCTGCGCAGCACCTGGGCCACGTGCGACCCGAACACGCCGCGGTAGGTGTGGCACTCGTCCACGACGATGTAGCGCAGCCGGCGGAAGAACCCGTCCCACCGGGCGTGCCGGGGCAGGAGCGTCTGGTGCAGCATGTCCGGCGTGGTCAGCAGGTAATTGGCGTGCGACCGGGCCCAGTCCCGCGCCGCCACGGGCGTGTCCCCGTCAACCACGGCGGGGCGGATTCCCGGCACGGCGAGGTCGCTGACCACCCGCAGCTGGTCTGCGGCCAGGGCCCGGGTCGGCGCGAGGTAGAGAGCGGTGCCGCCCTCACCGATCCCGGTGAGGGCCGGCAGCAGGTATCCGAGCGACTTCCCCGACGCCGCCGGGGTCGCGATGATGACGTGCCGCCCCTGCCGGGCGCAGTCGGCCATCGCGGCCTGATGGGCCCAGGGAGCCGTCACGCCCCGGCGGGCGAACGCCTCGGTGACCTCGGCAGGTACCCATCCGGGCCAGGCTGCCCGCTGCCCCTCGCGAGCGGGCATGTACTCTACGTGAATCAGCCGTCCCGACCGGGCGCCGCGGCGCAGCACGAGATCTGCGGGGGAGGGCGCCGCGAGCTGGACGGGCCGGCTAAGCCCGGCGGGGCACGAGGGAGCCGGGCCCGGTGTTTGCGGGGCCGGTTCCAGGGGACCCGGTCCTGGGGGACCAGGCCGGACCGGAGGTTCGCCGGGAACGAGCGGAGTGAGCGCAGTCATTGGCTCCCAGTGTGACATCTGTACGCGAGGTGCCTCGAAGCGTGAACTCGTGTAGACATGACGTCAGAGCGTGGTTGAATGCGCGACGGGATCAGTTGCCCTCCCCCGAGGGCGCTGCGCTGCCGCTCGGATCGCCCGGACAGACGAAGGCTGTATGGCGCAGGAGGACTTTGTGGACCTGAAGCTTGACCACCACACCAGGGATGGGATCGAGGTCGTCAACGTCGAGGGCGAAATCGACGTCTACACCGCGCCGCGGCTGCGCGAGCTGCTCATCGAACTGGTCAACAACGGGCACTACCAGCTCGTGGTGAACATGGAGAAGGTTGAGTTCCTCGACTCGACAGGACTGGGCGTCCTGGTCGGCGGGCTCAAGCGGGTGCGGGCACACGATGGGTCCCTCGACCTGGTGTGCACCCAGGAGCGCATCCTCAAGATTTTCCGGATCACCGGCCTGACCAAGGTGTTCGGTATCCATGACACGGTCGACGAAGCCATCACGGCCCGGAAGTCGGAGAAGTAACGGCTGATCGAGCCCCGGGTCCGGCCATGGCCACTGTCGAAATGAGCTTCACGCCGCTGCCCGTGCATGTGCGCACGGCGCGGCTGGTCGCGACCGCCGTCGCCCGGCGCAGCGGCGTGGACGAGGCACTCCTCGACGAAGTCCGCCTGGCCGTCGGTGAGGCCTGCTCCCGCGCGGTCGAGGCGCACCAGGCCCAGTGCCCCGACGAGCCGGTCCGCGTGGAGCTGACCGGGGCAGACGGGCGCTTCGAGGTGGTCGTCACGGATGCGGCTGCGGCCGGGCTGGACGACGGGGCCGGCCCGTCGGCGCAGCCGGCGGGGTGGCCGGTGCCCGGCGGCAGCGTGCCGAACGGGACCACCCCGCTGGATCATCAGGATCTCCCGCAGGGCCTCGGCCTGGCCGTGATCGCGGGCCTCGCCGACGACGTCCAGTTCGCCCGCGGCCCGGCCGGCCTCAGCATCACGATGAGCTGGCCATCCGCCAGCACCCGCTGACGGGCATCCCGCGGTCCCCGGCCGAGCCCCGGAAGTACTGGCCTGCCTGCTAGCGGCGGCCATAATGTGATTACCTGTGCAGGGTGAATCGCGCTGGCACGCTCAGGGCCTGACCCCCGCTTCGCGCCCGGTGGCCGGCATGCGTAGACTCCCGGGACTGCTTTTGGGCACGGTGCCTATCCCACGCGTCAGGCCGGCTGGCAGGTTGCCGGGACAGTGAAGCCACGCTCGGGAGGCCATGTGCCACTGTCTAGGAGGACAGATGTTCAGGTCTAGTCTTGCCGCCGGAAGCGGTGCGGTGAGCGTCAGCGGTTCCAACCTGACCTGGGTTGTTGTCGTTGGCGTCGTCGCGCTGCTTGCCCTCGCGGTGGCAGCCCTGCTGGTCCGTGAGGTACTCGCGGCCAGCCAGGGAACCGAGCGGATGCAGGAGATCGCCAAGGCGGTCCAGGAAGGGGCGGCCGCCTATCTGCGCCGCCAGTTCCGCACCCTCGGGGTCTTTGTTGTCGTCATCTTCTTCGTGCTCTTGCTGCTCCCGGCGGACGGGTCGGGCGTGCGATGGGGCCGCAGCATATTTTTCCTCGTCGGGGCTTTTTTCTCGGGCCTGACTGGTTTCACCGGCATGTCGCTCGCGGTGCGCGGCAACGTGCGGGTAGCGGCCGCGGCGCGGGCTGGCTTCGACGGTGAGCGCCCGGCCATGCGGATCGCGTTCCGCACCGGCGGCGTGGCGGGCATGTTCACTGTGGGCCTGGGCCTGTTCGGCGCCGCGCTGGTGGTGTTCATCTACAGGGACAACGCCCCCAACGTGCTGGAGGGCTTCGGCTTCGGCGCGGCCCTGCTGGCCATGTTCATGCGCGTCGGCGGCGGCATCTTCACCAAGGCCGCCGACGTCGGCGCCGACCTGGTCGGCAAGGTCGAGAAGGGCATCCCGGAGGACGACCCGCGGAACGCCGCGACCATCGCCGACAACGTCGGTGACAACGTGGGCGACTGCGCCGGGATGGCAGCCGACCTGTTCGAGTCCTACGCGGTCATGCTGGTCGCGGCGCTCATCCTGGGCAAGGCGGCGTTCGGCAATGATGGCCTCGTCTTCCCGCTGATCATCCCGATGATCGGCGTGATCACCGCGGTGGCGGGGATCTTCGTGACGATGCCGCGCAAGGGCGACCGGAGCGGGATGACCGCCATCAACCGGGGCTTCTTCATCTCCGCGGTCATCTCGCTGGTGCTGGTCGTCGGCGCCTCGTTCCTCTACCTGCCCGCCAAGTTCAGCGAGTTCAAGGGGATCACCGGGCCGGCGCCGAGGCGATCCTCCGCCACGGCGGCAGCCCGCGGCTGCTGGCCATCGGCGCGGTGATCATCGGCCTGGTGCTGGCCAGCGCCATCCAGCTGCTGACCGGGTACTTCACCGAGACCAACCGCAAGCCGGTCAAGGAGATCGGGGAAAGCTCGCTGACCGGCGCGGCCACCGTCATCCTGTCCGGCATCTCGATCGGCCTGGAGTCGGCCGTGTACTCGGCGCTGCTCATCGGCGGGGCGGTCTACGCGGCCTTCCTCCTCGGCACCGGCAACGCCACCATCGCCCTGTTCGCGGTGGCGCTGGCGGGCACCGGCCTGCTGACCACCGTGGGTGTCATCGTGTCGATGGACACGTTCGGCCCGGTCTCGGACAACGCCCAGGGCATCGCCGAGATGTCCGGCGACGTGACCGGCGACGGCGCCCAGGTGCTCACCAAGCTGGACGCGGTGGGCAACACCACCAAGGCCATCACCAAGGGCATCGCCATTGCTACCGCGGTGCTCGCCGCCACCGCGCTGTTCGGCTCGTTCCGCACCACGGTGGTACAAGCGCTCGGCATTAATGGCGGCACCTTCAACCTGTCGGTGGACCACCCCAACGTCCTGGTCGGCGTCATCATCGGCGCGTGCGTCGTGTTCTACTTCGCCGGCCTGCTGATCATGGCGGTGGGGCGGGCGGCCGGCCAGGTCGTCTACGAGGTGCGTGAGCAGTTCCGGAACCACCCGGGGATCATGGACTACACCGAGAAGCCCGAGTACGGCCGGGTGGTGGACATCTGCACCAAGGACTCGCTGCGTGAACTGGCCACGCCGGGCCTGATGGCGGTGCTGGCCCCGATCGCGGTCGGCTTCGCGTTCGGCTATGCGCCGCTCGGCGCCTACCTGGCCGGCGCGATCGCGGTCGGCGCGCTGATGGCGGTGTTCCTGGCCAACTCCGGCGGCGCCTGGGACAACGCCAAGAAGCTGGTGGAGGACGGCAACTTCGGCGGCAAGGGCTCCGAGGCGCACGAGGCGACCATCATCGGTGACACCGTGGGTGACCCCTTCAAGGACACCGCGGGCCCGGCCATCAACCCGCTGATCAAGGTCATGAACCTGGTCTCGCTGCTCGTCGCGACCAGCGTGGTCAAGTACAGCCACAATCCCGGGCTCCGCACGGGCGTGGCCCTGGTGGCGGTCGGGATCATCGTGGCTGCCGTCGTGATCTCCAAGCGGCGCTCGCCCAGCGTGGCCGCGGGGGGTCCGCCCGCGGCGGCCGTGGCCGACGCAGGCGGCGCCCCCGGGCTGCCGTCGGCCACCGACGGTACGGCGCCGGGCACGGCCACCCCCGCCGGCGGCGGGGCCGAGGGGGAAACGGCCGCGAAAACCACGGGCTGACCCGGTCAGCAGCCTGACTGATCCCCCGGCCATCACGATGGCCGGGGGATCTGTCATCAGCGGTTCCGGTGCTTGCCATACTCAGGTGATGAGCATCACCGTGCGCACGCTGCTGGTGCTGCGGCACAGCAAGTCGGCCTACCCCGAGGGAACGGCGGATTTCGACCGGCCGCTGGCCCCCCGCGGCCTGCGGGATGCCGTCACACTGGGAATCTGGATCCGGGATCAGGGGCTGCAACCTGATCTGGTTGACTGCTCGGCGGCAACCCGGGCCCGGCAGACCTGGGACCTCGTCAGTGACCAGCTGGTCTGGCCGGAGGGGGACGCGGCGGTGGTGCGGTACGACGAGCGGCTGTACCATGCCGACGCCGGCGACATGATCGAGATCGCCCGGGAGACTCCCCCGGAGGTGCAGATCCTTGCCCTTGTCGGCCACAACCCGGTCGTGTCGGACCTCGTGCGCCTGCTCACGGGGAACCACGGGACCACCGGGCCGTCCGGGGCCACCACGCTGACCTTCCCCACCTCGGCGGCCGCCGTCATCGGGCTGCGCCGCGGCTGGGACCACATCGCGGCCGGGCTCCGGGTCGCTGGCCGGCTACTGGACTCCCAAGGGCGGTTCGGTGGTCCCGCCGGGCTGATACCCGGCCGCCGGATCGTCCTCTTCCGCGTCCTCCACGTCCTCACGGGAAACGCCGAGCAGGTACAGCACCGTGTCCAGGTACGGGACGCTGACCGATGCATCGGCGGCGTCCCGGACCACCTGGCGGGCGTTGAACGCGACCCCGAGCCCGGCCGCCGCGATCATGTCGAGGTCGTTGGCGCCGTCGCCGACCGCCACCGCCTCGCTGACCGCCACGCCCGCCTGCGCCGCGAAACGGCGCAGCGCGTCGGCCTTCCCGGCCCGGTCGATGATGGGCCCGGCCAGCCTCCCGGTCAGCTTGCCCCCGCTGATCTCCAGCGTGTTGGCCGCCGCGTAGTCGATGCCGAGTTCCGCAGCCAGCGGGTCGGTGATCTGGCTGAAGCCGCCGCTGACGATGCCGCACCGGTAACCGAGCCGGTGCAGGGTCCGGATCAGCGTGCGGGCGCCCGGGGCGAGCCGCAGCTCGCCCCGCACCACGTCAAGCACGGACTCGTCCAGCCCGGCGAGCATGCTCACCCGCTCCCGGACCGAGGTGGCGAAGTCCAGCTCGCCGCGCATCGTGGCTTCCGTGATCTTGGCCATCTGCCCGGCGCAGCCGGCGTGCGCCGCGAGCAGGTCGATCACCTCGGCCGCGATGAGGGTGGAGTCCACATCCATCACGACCAGGCGCATCGCGCGGCGGTGCAGCCCGCCGCGCTGGACTGCGACGTCGACCCCCTGATGGGTCGCTTCCCGGGCCAGGTCCACGCGCAGCGACTCCGGGTCGGCGCCGGACACGTCGAAGTCAATACAGGTCACCGGCCGGCTCGCGAGCCGGTCGATGCGGTCGATGTTGGCCCCGCTGGCCGCGATCCGGCCGGCGATGGCCGCGACCGCCGCCGGGGCCAGGGGACTGCCCATGACCGTGACGTGGAGCTGGCCGCGGTGCCGGGCAGGCTCCCCGGAGCCCATCGTGATCTCGGCGTCCAGCCCCAGATCGGCGGCGACGGCCCGGACCGCCCGGTGGATCGCGGTCAGGTCGGGATCGGGCGGGCAGCCGAGCAGGGCCCCGAGCACCAGCCGGCCGCGGATCACCACCTGCTCGATGTCGAGCACGCTGAGCTGGTGGCTGGCCAGGGCCGAGAACAGGCGTGACGTGACCCCGGGCCGGTCCCGGCCGGTCAGGGTCACCAGGAGGGTCTGCTGCGCGGCGTCCATCGGTGCACCACGCTACCCGGGGCGGAGTGGCGGGTGCGCACGGTTGGGCTGGCCGGCCCGGCATGACGTAGGTTCAGACTCACACGAGTGCGGTGGTGGAGGGAGCTGGATGTCCGACGAGGTGGTGGGGCTGCGCGGTGTCGGCGTCCGGCGCGGCGGGTCCATGCTCCTGCGCGACGTGGACTGGACCGTCCACGACGACGAGCGCTGGGTCGTGATCGGCCCCAACGGAGCCGGCAAGACGACGCTGCTCCAGGTCGTCGCCTGCCAGCTGTTCCCGTCCGAGGGCAGCGCCGAGATCCTGGGCAGCCGGCTCGGCGAGACCGACGTGTTCGAGCTGCGGCCGCGGATCGGCCTGGCCAGCGCCTCGCTCGCGGACCGGGTGCCCCCGGGCGAGAAAGTGATCGACCTGGTGCTGACCGCGTCCTACGCGATCGTGGGCCGGTGGAAGGAGGACTACGAGTCTTCCGATGTGACCCGCGCGGTCGAGCTCCTGGACGCGCTCGGCTGCGCCCACCTGATCAGGCGCAGGTTCACCACCTTGTCCGAGGGAGAGCGCAAGCGGGTGCAGATTGCCCGGGCGATGATGCCCGATCCCGAGCTGCTCCTCCTGGACGAGCCCGCCGCCGGGCTGGACCTCGGCGGCCGTGAGGACCTGCTGCGGCGGATCGCCGTGCTGGCCCGTGACCCCCTGGCGCCCACGATGGTGATGGTGACCCATCACGTCGAGGAGGTCCCCGAGGACTTCACCCACGCGATGCTGCTGCGGCGGGGTTCCGTCCTGGCCGCCGGTCCCGTCTCGGACGTGCTCACCGAGCCGAACCTGTCGAAGTGCTTCGGGCTCCCCCTGGTCGTGGAGCGGTACGGGGCCCGCTGGGCGGCGAGGGCCGTCCGCTGAGCGATCCGGCCGGCCATCCGCTGGCCCCGGGGGGCTGGTGAGCGGGGAGTCGGCTGGGGGTGCGGCGGGTACAAAACTGGCATGTGCGCCTACAGGGACACGCCGTGAAGGGGGACCGGGTCGAGATCGTCATCGACGCCGGGGGGACATCCCGGACCTACGAGGTGACCGCCACGCGGGCCGGGCGCCGCGTTGAGGTGGTCACCGGGCGCGGCGTGGTGGAGGTCATGGAGGTGACCCGCGGCGGCACCGTGGTGCGGACCGCGCGGTTCATGGCCAACCGGGTGCTGGCGCTGGTGGAACATCCCGCGGCGGATAAGGGCGCACCCGGCCGGGACACCGGCGCCGGGGAGGCCGCCCCGGACATACTGGACTGAACCACCTGTCTCGTCCGTGAGGGAGCACGCATGCCCGGCAGGCCCCTGACCGTCTTGTTCATGCCGGAAAGCGCGTACGGGCCGACCAACAACTGCGTCGGCATCGGCGACGTGCTGCGCCGCCGCGGGCACCGCGTGGTGTTCGCGGCCGAGGCCTCATGGAAGGGCCGGCTGGAGCCGCTTGGTTTCGAGGAGGACCTCGTCAACCTGTCCCCGCCCGCCGGCGGCGGGCAGGACCAGGACGCCGGGGCGTTCTGGAAGGAGTTCATCGCCAGTACCGCCCCGGAGTTCCGCAAGCCGACCATCGAGCAGCTGGACACCTGGATCAAGCCGGTCTGGGCTGAGCTCATCAGCGGCGCACAGTACTGCCAGGACCAGCTCGCGGAGATCGTGGCGCGCACCCGCCCGGATGTGATCGTCGAGGACAACGTGATCAGCTTTCCCGCGCTGCTGACCGCGGGTGTGCCCTTCGTGAGGATCGTGTCCTGCAACCCGCTGGAGATCAGCGACCCGGCGCTGCCGCCGGCGTTCTCCGGCTACCCGGCCGCCGGCCCGGCTCAGTGGCCGGAGTTCCGGGCCGAGTACGACCGGGTGCACCGGGCCATGTGGGCGCAGTTCAGCGACTGGGTCGCCGCGCAGGGCGCCCCGCCCCTGCCGGACCTGGAATTCATCCACTCCGGGCAGGTCAACCTCTACGTCTATCCGGAGCTGGCCGATTACCGGCGATCCCGGCCGCTCGGGCCGGGCTGGCAGCGGCTGGATTCCTCGGTCCGCCAGACCGATGAGCCGTTCACCCTGCCCGAGCCGCTCGCGTCCGGCGACGGGGCGCTCATCTACTTCTCGCTCGGCTCGCTGGGATCGGCCGACGTGGCCCTGATGCGGCGGGTCATCGACTGCCTGGCCGCCACGCCGCACCGCTATGTCGTGTCGAAGGGGCCGTTGCACGCCGAGCTGGAGCTGGCGCCTGCCATGCACGGGGCGGAGTTCCTGCCGCAGACCTCGGTTATCCCGCGCGCCGACCTGGTCATCACCCACGGCGGCAACAACACGACCACCGAGTGCCTGCACTTCGGCAAGCCCATGATCGTCTTGCCGCTGTTCTGGGACCAGCACGACAACGCGCAGCGCGTTGACGAGCTCGGGCTGGGGGTGCGCCTCGACACCTACCGGTTCACCGATGCCGAGATGCACGGCGCGCTGGCCCGGCTGCTCGGGGACACCGCGTTGCGGCGCCGCCTGGACCGGGCCGCCGCCGTGATCCAGGGCCGCCAGGGCCTGCGCCGTGCCGCGGACGTGATCGAGTCTGCCGCAGGGTGAGGCCGCGCCCGGGGAGCGGCTGAACGAGCGGCGCGGTCCCTGGCCCGGGCGGCGCCCCGCTCACCAGCACGGCCAGCGCGGGCTCACGGCCCGGGGCGCAGGAAGCCCTGCCGGACCGCGGAGCCGACCAGGTCCCGGGCGAGGTCCCCGAGGGCGGCGGAGCCGTCCGCGATCAGCTCCACCTTCTCCAGCACCTGGCCGGCCCGGACGCCGTGGGCCTGCCAGGTGCCGCCGCCCAGGTAGTAGTTGGCCAGCATGGGCTGCAGCCGGTCCAGTGCCCGGGCGAACCGGGCTTCCGGCGTGCGGCGTTCCTCGAACTCGTCCCAGAGAGCGCGCATGCCCTGCCCCTGGGGCGGCGGCAAGAGCCCGAAGATCCGGTCGGCGGCATCGTGCTCAGCCGCTTCCTGCCGGGCCTGCGCCGCGGCGCCGGCGTACACGAACAGGTCACCTGCGTCGATCTCGACCAGGTCGTGGATCAGCAGCATCGCCGTGACCCGGCCCAGGTCGGTGCCCGGCGGCGCGTAGCCGCCCAGGACCTGGGCCATCAGCGCCAGGTGCCAGGAGTGCTCGGCCGAATTCTCTTTCCGGGTGCCATCCAGGATGCTGCTCTGCCGCAGCACGCCCTTGAGGTGGTCGGCCTCCTGCAGGAAGCGCAGCCGGGAATCGAGGGAGGTCATGACGCCATTGGATCAGCTGCCCGCCGCGCCGGCATCCCAGGTGCCCGTGGCCGCCGTGGGGCGGCGCACCGGGCGGGGCGGAACGGTCATATCCGGATTGACCCGCCGTGGCCCCCGGCGGCCCGGCCTTCCCGCCGGGGTCGCGGGGAAGGCCCGGCCATGAATCGCCAGGCGGCTCGCCGTGCCCCCACCGCCGATGCCAGGGCCGGGCGTGTCATCATGTCTGTGGGGGACCCAACGATGATACGGGGGACCGGCTCATCAGGCCCGTCCTGGCCGGGCAGCTGCCTGGCCAGGACGGGTGTCCCGCCCCGGGCCGTCACCGGGGACGCGGGCCGTGACGCGGCCCCGGGCCGGCGCCCGGGCCCGGGCCCCGGAATCCAGCACACCGGCCCGCTCATTCGGCTAACGTGCAGGCAGGCAGGCAGGCAGGCAGGCAGGGCGGGCTGGCCGCGCCTTTTCAGGCCACGGCGCCCCTGATCCCTCCCCCCGGGACCAGGGGCGCCTTCCTGTCCGCCCTGGTCCCGGGCGGCCTCGCGGAGCCGGGTCAGGTGGTCGCGCAGGGCGGCCTCCAGCACCAGGCGGATAACCACCCGGCGCCGGTCGCGCGGATCGCGCTCCCGCCGGACGTAACCGGCTTCCTCCAGCCGGTCCACCACGCCGGTGATCGGCGGGCCCAGCCCGGCGGGCGCTACGGCGTCCGCCGGGTAGTGGCCTCCGGGCCGCTACTCCGTGCGCAGCGTGCCCGCGGCCGGGGTCCGGGCGGCCATCGCCGCCGGGACCGAGGCCAGCAGGTTCCCGGCCAGGATGACCGCGGCGCAGCCGGCGGCCAGCAGGAGCGCCGGGACCACGGTGACGGGTTCGACGCCGAGCGATCCGGCGAAGCCGTGCCACGCCCAGCGGCCCGCGGCGACGCCCAGGGGCACGCCCACGACCAGGGCGATCACCAGCGTCAGCGTCGTCTGCCAGGCGACGATGGCCCCGAGCTGGCGCCTGGTCATGCCCAGGGTCTTCAGCAGGGCCAGCTCCCGGCGCCGCCTGCGCACCGAGGTCAGCACGGTCAGCGCCAGGGATGCCATCGCGGCCGCGGCCAGGCCCAGGGCCAGGGCCAGCGGCTGGCCGCCCATCTGGGTGGCGTTGACGATGGCCGCGGCCCGCGCGTGGTGCAGCGTGAGCTGGTAGGTCCCGCCCGGCGTCCCGTCCGGGTTGGCAGAGGTGATCCGGTGCACGAGCGCCGCGCGCTGGGCCGCACTGGTGCCGGGGACCAGGTCGATGGCTACCGCGGACGGGGCGGCCTGTGAGGACTGCAGCGCGGGCTGCAGTCCGTGGCTGGTCAGTCCCTGGGCGGCCAGCAGTGCCTGCTCGGACAGCATGGCGCCCTGGCCCAGGGACACATGCTGGGAGATGGCCACCCCGAACGAGGGCAGCGTGACGGTCCCGGAGATCGTGAGCGGGCGCCGGTAGGGCCAGGCGCCCCACCAGGACCGTGTCCCCGATCTTCTTCCCCAGCTGGCGCAGGGTCACCGCGCCCAATTCGATCTGCCCGTTGCCGGTGATGGCCTGGCCGCTGCTGGTCGGCGGCTCGAGTGACCCGCGGTCACGCTGCAGGCCGAGCACCGGGACGACCCGGCCATCGATCGTGAGCTGGCTGAACCCGAAGCTGGACCACGCCGCCACCGCCGGCTGCCCGCCGACCAGCCGGTTCATCACGCCCGGACCGAAGTTCCCGTACCCGCCCTCGGCCTGGATCAGGATCTGCCAGTTCCAGCCGTACCGGACCGGGTGAGTGACCAGCCCCGTCAGGCTGGCCCCGAACACGGCGGCGACGGTCACGGCCGTCACCGCGGCGATGGACCCGAGCAAGGTGGCGCGGACCGGGACCGGCTGCCGCCCCGATCCCGGCTCCAGCGCGTTACGGCTGGCCACGACCGCCGACGCGGGCAACCCGGCGGCCGCCGCCGCATGCGCGACGGCGGAGGGCCGCTCGCGGTCCGGGCGGGTGACCGGCCGGGTGGCCCGCACACCCAGCACGGCCAGCACGGCGAGCAGGATCGCGGCCAGCAGGGCCGAGCCGGCCCCCAGGACCAGGCCGTCGGCCTGGATTCCCCGGGCCGGATCGAACTCGCGCACCGGGCCGACCGGGGCCAGCGGGGAGAGCGCTATCGCTCCGGCCACGGCGAGGATCGTGGCGCCGAGGATCGCCGCCACGCCGGGCAGGCAGGCCGAGAGCGCGGTCTGGGCCCGGCTGCCGCCCAGGGCCCGCAGGACAGATACGTCCTGGGCCGACCGGCTCATCAGCTGCGCGAGGCCCTGCCCGGCGAGCACCAGCATGGCCAGGGCGGCGATCGCGCCGAAGATGGCGAGCGCGACCACCTGCGGCCCGATGGCCTGCTGCACCTCCCGCCGGGTGATGTCCGAGCGGGCGACGGCGAAGGACAGGCCGACCAGTCTCCGGCGGATGGCCGCGGATTCGTGCCGCTGCACGGTCGTGGCCAGGGCGGCGAGGTGGTGCTGCAGGGCCGCGATCCCGGCGGTCCCGTGATCCAGCCGGACCCCCACCCAGGAGAACTCGTAGTAGGGCAGCAGTTGGCGGGTGGCGGCGGGCGGAACGACCCCGCCCTGCTGCGCGTCGGACTGGTCCACCAGGACCGGCGGGATGTCCACGATCCCGGTCACCCGGAACGTGATGCGCTGTGCCGGAGTGGACTGATAGTCAACTGGGTTCAGCCGGTAGAACTGATAGGTCACCAGGCCGCCGACGCCCACCCCGAACAGGCGGGCGATGCCCGTGCTGAGGGCGATTTCCCGGGTCGCGTCGAGCTGGGGCAGCAGGCCGGCCAGCACCGTCATCCGGTCCCGGGTGAAGTACGCGCCATCGAAGCTGCCGGTCAGGGCGTTAGTGAGGTGGGAGTCCCGGATGCGGCCGTGTACCACCGGATTGGCGTTCAGCCCGATGTAGGCGTCGCTGGCCGTGATCCCGGGCAGGGCCTCGATCAGCTTGATGGGCTCCGTCACGGCCATTCCTGGCAGGATGCCGGGCACGTTGACGGCGGCGTCGCTGGCCTTGGTCGCGACCAGGTAGCGTCCGTAGGCGGATGCGGTGCGCCGGGCGCCGGCCACCGCCCCCAGCGCCACTGCGCCGAACAGGCCGCCGATGAGGGCCACGGCCAGCACGGTCCGCCAGGAACGCTGGGCGGTCGCGCGCCACAGGTAGAGCCCCGCGCGCATGGCCGGTCAGCCTCCTGGCCCGCGCTTGATCATCATGGCCCCAGTATCCAGGGCCGCGGCCCGCCGGCACAGGAAGGGCCGCACGACAATCCCGGGGTGGGTAGCCCCACTGTGCCCCGGGTGACTACCTTTCCGCGTCGGCGATGGCCGCGTCCACCTCGGCGCGGCGGGCGGCCATGTCCGCGTCGTAGCGGGCCTTGTCCTGGTCGATCCGCTCCGCGATCTCCTCGTCGTCGCGCATCAGCGCGTCCAGGTCGGTGCCGGCCGCGTCCAGGACACCCAGGTCGGCATAGGCATGCCGGACCTTGGGGCCCCACAGGCCGATGTCCTTCACGCACGGCACGATCCGGCTGAACAGCAGGGTGCGGAAGGCCTGCTGGATGGGGGACTGCTCGGTGAACTCCAGGCACTCCGCCACGTCGTAGCCCATCCGCTCCCAGACCTCCTGGGCCCGGAACCGGTTGCGCATCAGGTAGCACCCCTCGACCACGAACTCCTCGCGGTCGGCGCGCTCGGCATCCGTCAGCCCGGCGTAGTAGTCCCGCAGGGCCAGGCGGCCGAACGCGACGTGCCGGGCCTCGTCCTGCATCACGTACGCGAGCACCTGCTTGACCAGGGGGTTGGCGGCCACGTCGCGGTGCACCCCGAAGGCCGCCAGGGCCAGCCCCTCGATCAGCACCTGCATGCCGAGGTAAGGCAGGTCCCAGCGCGAGTCGCTGAGCGCGTCGGCCAGCAGCCGGGCCAGGTCGTCGTTGATGGGGTAGTAGAGCCCGATCTTGTCCCGGATGAACCGCTGGTACAGCTCGACGTGCCGGGCCTCGTCCATGGTCTGGGTCGCGGCGTAGAACTTCGAGTCCATGTCCGGGACGGACTCGACGATCCGGGCCGCCACGGTCAGCGCGCCCTGCTCGCCGTGCAGGAACTGGCTGAACAGCCACGAGCCCAGGTGGTGGCCGAGTTCATCCCGCTCAGCCTGGTTCAGCACCTCCCACTGGCGTGACCCGTAGATCGGGCAGAACTCGTCCGGCGTGGCCATCACGTTCGTGGGGTCAACGGGCAGGTCCCAGTCGATCCGCTTGGACGCGTCCCACTGCTTGTCCTTGCCCCGCTGGTAGAGGTCGAGCAGGCGGCTCCGGCCGTCGTCGTACTCCCAGCTGAACCGGGCGGCCCCCGACGCGGGGACATCCCAGGTTCCGGGCGGGACCGGGGTGGCGTAATGGTCGTAGGTGCCCACGGCAGCCTCCGGAAGACGGGGAAGGGGCTGGGCCCCATCTTTATTACTACTCAGTAGGCCCTCCGGGCGCAATCCCTGGCGGGTCCCGGCCTTGCGGCCGCCCTCAGTCGTGAACCGAGGGCTCGTGGTCGGCGTGCCCGGCCGGCTCGATCTGGAAGGTGGAGTGGGCCACGTCGAAGTGACCGCGGACGCACTCCTGCAGCTGGTCCAGGAGCCGGGGGCCGCATCCGGTGGCCAGGGTGACGGGGTCCACCACCACGTGCGCGGACAGCACGGGCAGCCCGGAGGTGATAGTCCAGGCGTGCAGGTCGTGGACGTCGATGACGCCGTCCAGCCCGGTCATGTGCTGGCGCACCTCGCTCAGGTCGATGCCCCGCGGGCTCGCCTCCAGCAGCACATCCACCGCGTCCCGGAGCAGCCGCCAGGTCCGCGGCAGGATCAGCACGCCCACCGCCAGCGAGGCGATGGGATCGGCGAGCGTCCACCCGGTCACGGCGATGATCCCCGCGGTGACCAGCACGGCCAGCGCACCGAACGCGTCCGACCCGACCTCCAGGAATGCGCCCCGGGCGTTCAGGCTCTCGGCCTGAGCCTGGCGGAGCAGGATCAGGGACGCGCCGTTGCCGGCCAGCGCGATGACGCCGAACACCGCCATCACCCCGGTGTTCACCGGCGGCGGGGCGGCCAGCCGCCGCGCCGCCTCGACCACGATGAACGTGGCCATCCCCAGCAGCAGGAGCGCGTTGACCGTGGCGGCCAGGATCTCCGCCCGGGCGTAGCCGAACGTGCGCCGCTGCGTGGCCGGCATGCTGGCGAAGTGCGCGGCGAGCAGGGACAGGGCCACCCCGGCCGCGTCCGCGGCCATGTGGGCCGCGTCGGCCAGCAGGACCAGGGACCCGGACAGGATCCCGCCGGCGATTTCCCCGGCGGCGATGCTGAGCGTGATCGCCATGACCGCGGCCAGCCTGCCGCGGTGCCGCCCGGTGGCCGTCAGGGCGTTGTGGTGCGCGTGTCCTCCGCCGGCCGTCATCGCCGGAAGCCCCCCGTCAGGCGTCCTGCCCGTCGTCCCGCCGCCCGCTGCCGGGCGGCTTCCCGCCTGAAGAGTCTTCCCCGAGCGTGCCCCGGGTGGTACTCCCGGACAGCAATTCGTAGGCCGGGTTGATCATGACGGGACCGTCCTCCCGCAGCCCGACGGGCCCGCGGAAGCGCACCCGCGCGCCGCACACGACTCCGGGGATATGCGACCGGCCGTAGAACAGGGCGGTCAGGTCGCCGGTGGAATCGCTGACATCCACGGCGAGCACGGAGTTCCGTTCCACCGGCCGGATCTCCACCGCCCGGACCCGGCCCTCGACCGTGGCCCGGCCCGGCCGGGCCAGCGAGCCGATCGGGTTGACCCCGGGTGGCGGCGCGGGCCGGTCGTAGCCAGGGTGATCGCCGACCGGCAGGGACGGGGGCGGCTGGCCCGCCCCGCGCCGGCGGCCGCGCAGCATCCGGCGCAGCCCGGGCGGCGCGGCGATGACGGGGGGCAGCCCGGCCGCGGGGTCGGTGGCCCCGGTGGCACCGTCGCTGCCCGCCGGGCCGCCGTCCGCAGTGACCCGGCCCGGCCCGGCGGCCCCCGCGCCGGCGGCCCCCGGCCCGGCGGCCCCCGCACCGGAAGCCCCCGCACCGGAAGCCCCCGCACCGGAAGCCCCCGCACCGGGTTCCGGTGCCGCCACCGCCCCGCCCGCCCTGGCCTGCTCCGCGAGGGTCTTGAGGGTCATCTTGGCCTCGGTGGCCTGCTGGGCCTGCTGGGCCTGCTGGGCCTGCGCGACCTGGCGGGCGTGCAGCACCTCCAGCCTGCTCTGCACGTCGAACGGGACGATCGTCGCCGCGGCGTGCGGGATCCGGCTCACCACCGCGGCGATCTTGTCAGCGGTCCGGTCGTGCAGCAGCCTGCCCATCAGCGGCGAGTAGCTGCGCCGGGGCAGCACCACCGTCACCTGCACGCCCGGCTGGGCCGCCTCCGCGGTGACCAGTTCGGCCGCGGCCCGGGTGATCCTCCGGTCGGGGCAGTCGATGAAGTCCAGCACCACGTCCATGCCGGCCCGGGTCCACTCCTCGCGGAGGCCCTCTGCCTGGGCCGTGTCGATGACGAAATGAACCACGCGCAGGGTCGTAGGCCGCAGGCTGCGGGCGTACCGCAGCGCGGCGATCGTGGCCAGGTCGAAACTGTCCACGAAGACGAACACGGACCGCCGGGTGTAGTTCGGCGCCGGGGGCGGCTTGGGCCGGTCGCTGATCCGCTCCAGGACCTGCGCCTCCAGCCCGTACTCCCGGTTGAGCCGGATCAGGGCGGGCACCCCGATCACGAAGACGATCACGACCAGCCAGGCGCCCTCGGTGAACTTCACCAGCACGAAGATGGCCACCACGACCAGGGCCGTGACACCAGCCGAGAAATTGATCACCAGCTTGCGCCGCCAGTGCGGCTCCCGGTGCGTGTGGTGGTACTTGGCCATGCCGAATCCGGCCATGGTGAACGCCGTGAACACGCCGATCGCGTAGAACGGCACCAGGGCGTTGACGTTGGCGGTGGCCCCGGCGAGCAGGGCGCAGGACAGGACGGCGAGCACGATAATGCCGTTGGAGAAAACGAGGCGGTGCCCGCGCTTGGTCAGCCAGCGGGGCAGGAACGCATCCGCAGCCACGAAGTTGGCCAGGAACGGGAAGCCATTGAAGCTGGTGTTGCCGCCGGTGTACAAGATCAGCGCGGTGGCCGCCTGGACGACGATGAACAGCACCTCGCCCACCCCGTGGTCGCCGAAGACCGCGTGGGCCTCCTGGGCCAGCACCGTCGGCACGCCGCCCGTATAGGGCGCGGAGTGGGTGGCGTGGGCCAGCCAGGAAATCCCGGCCACCAGGGTGCCCAGGATGAGGCCCTCGGTAACCAGCACCTTGCGGGCGTTGATGCCCTCGGGGGGCCTGAACGCGCTGACCGCGTTGGACACGGCCTCGATGCCGGTCAGCGACGATCCGCCGTTCGCGAACGCGCGCAGCAGCACGAAGACCATCCCGAACGCGATCAGGCCGCTGTAGGAGTGGTGGCCGGTGTACTGGCCGGGCAAGGGATAAGGGTGCTGCGGCAGGTCGCCGAAGATCTCCCGGACCAGGCCGGTGATGATCATCACGATGACGATGGCGGAGAACAGGTAGGTGGGCACCGCGAACGCCCGGCTGGCCTCGCGGATTCCGCGCAGGTTGCCGTAGCACATCAAGATCACGATCGCGATCGAGATGACGGTGATGTACGTGATGTTGTCCAGGGGATGGATGGCCGAGGCCACCGCGGCCGTGCCCGCGGCCACCTGCACCGCCACCGTGACCACGTAGTCGATGAGCAGCGCCACCGCGGCGACCTGGGCCACCTTGGGCCCGAAGTTGTCCCGGGCGACCACATAGGACCCGCCGGCCCGGGTGTAGACCATGACGACCTCGCGGTAGGACAGCACCACCAGGGCCATGACGAACAGGACCACCCCCGTCAGCGGGAGGATCAGGGTGAACGCGGTGATCGCCAGGCCGCCCTTGAGCAGCTCGATCAGGATCTCCTCGGTGCCGTAGGCCGAGGAGGAGATGCCGTCCGGGGCCAGCACCCCGAGCGCGGCCACATTGGACAGCCGCTGCTCGCTGAGTTCCTCGTTGACCATGGGCGGGCCGAGGAGCCGCCGTTTGAGCGTGTATCCCACGCCCTCCGGCAGGTTGTCGCTCCTGCCGAGGAAGCCCACTGCCTTGCGCATCGCCAACTTAGGTGCCCTTCACTTGCCTGACCTGGCCTTCATACCACTGCCTTGAAGCGGCCCTGACCAACGGGGCATACGCCGGGCATACGGCTGATACCCGCGCGAGATGCCGCTTAGCCAGGCCTTAACGCACCCTTATCGGGGCCCGCCGTGACCGTCCCGTTAACCGATGCCGAAGAAGCCCAGCACGGTGAAGCCAAGCAGCAGCAGGCTCATGGCCGAGATGGCCACCGTGCACACGGTAGCCGCGATCCGGAACGCGGGCCCGTTCGCGGCCTTGCCCAGCAGGCTGCGCCGGTTGGTCAGGATGAGGATGTAGGCCAGGATGACCGGGGTGACGATGCCCTGGAGGACCTGGGTGCCGATCAGCAGCGTGATCAGGTTGATCGGGGTGAGGGCCAGCGCCGCGCCGATGATCACCTGCACCGTGAACAGGCCCAGGAACAGGCGGGCCTCGGTGAAGCGGCGGGAGATGGACCGCTCGACCCCGACCGCCTCGCTGATCGCGTAGGCGCTGGACAGCGGGACCACCGCGCCGGCCAGTGCCGACGCGCCGATGAGGCCGAAGGCGAACAGCAGCTCGGCCCCGGCGCCGGCCACCGGGCGGAGCGCCTCCGCGGCCTCCTTGGCCGAGGTGAGCGGGCCGCGGCCGCCGATAGCCGCCGCGGTGGCGATGATGATGGTGACCGAGATGATGCAGGCGAACACCGCGCCGGAGATCGCGTCGATCCGGGCCCGCGGGTAATCAGCCGCGTCGGCGCCCTTGTCCACCACGCCTGCTGCCGCGTACAGCTGCATGTACGGGCTGACCGTAGTGCCGATCAGGGCCACGCCGAGCAGCAGGAAGCTCTTCGTGTACAGGAAGTGGGGGATGACCAGGTTGGTGCCGACCTGGGCCCAGTTGGGGTGGCCCAGGATCGCGGCGATCGGGTAGGCCAGGAAGGCCAGTGACAGGATCAGGAAGATCCGCTCCGCGTACCGGTAGGAGCCGAACACGACCAGCGCCCAGATCGCGACCGCGGCGATGGGAATGATCACGTAACGGCTCACGCCCAGCAGCTCGAACGCCGCGCCGATCCCGGCGAACTCCGACACCACCAGCCCGGTGTTGGCCAGCAGCACGCAGAACAGCGCCACCCCGGTCAGCCGCAGGCTGAACTCCTCCCGGATCAGCGCGGCCAGGCCCTTGCCGGTGTGCGTGCCCAGCCGGACCGCCATCTCCTGCACCAGGACCAGCGCGAACGTCACCAGCACCATGAAGAACAAGGTCCGGTAGATGAACTGCGAGCCGGCGGAGGCGTAGGTGGCGATCCCGGCCGCGTCGTTGCCGGCGTTGGCGGCCACCACCCCCGGCCCGGCGATGGCCAGGATCATCCAGATCCGGCCCCGGCGGGACCGGATCAGCCGCACGCCGCCCGCCCGGACGCGGGTCAGCGACGTCATCCCGCCCCGCGCCCGGGGACGCGGGGAGTCCAGCTCCGCAGTGGGGTCGTGCTCCCGGGT
>CAVYPZ010000006.1:0-264930 GCA_963770535.1 uncultured Actinomycetes bacterium
ATGGAAACGGGGATGGACCGGTGTTCATGTCTGGCCGTGAGCCGGGCTTTAACGGCAGGCCAGGACTTCACCCGCAGATTAAGTGGGCGGCACCCACGCGACGTGGTTAGCGCGGCCAGCGGGGGTCTTGGCGGGCAATTACACCCAGTACGGGGACCGGGAAACGGCGGACCTGGAAACCGGGACCAGAGCCATATGGGGTGGAGCCGGTGACCAGGATCGAACTGGTGACCTGCCGTTTACAAGACGGCTGCTCTGCCAACTGAGCTACACCGGCGGTGACTTGCTGCTGCATGCTACTCGACCCCGGCTGAGGCGGCATCGGGCTCCAGGCCCGCCATCCGGCCAAACTGCCGGGAACGTGAATTCCTGACTGCCAGAGGCGAGCAATCCGCGAATCTTCGCCCCGCCGGGGGGAACCAAAACTTCGGTTAACGACGTACTATCCGGCTAACGCGGTCGCAAGGTCACAAGGTCACAAAGGGGTGGGGCGGATGACCGGACCCGTGCCCAGCGGTATCGGCGAGATCGGCCTGCTGCCCGGCAGCCAGTCTGCGCGTTCTACCGCGGTGACACCGATCGCGACCGGCTGCTCAGCGGTTACCTCGGCGCGGGGCTCAGCGCCGGGGACAAGTGCGTCTGCGTGGTGGACTCCGCGGACACCGCGGAGCGGCTGGGATCGCTGCCCGGGGCCTGCGGCGAGCCCGGGCCCTATACCGGCCAGCTGGACATCCACCTGCCCGAATCGACCTACCTGGCCGGCGGGGAGTTCACCACCGGGGACATGCTCACGTTCTGGACCGAGAGCATGGTCAAGGCGGAGGTCGAGGGGTACTCGTTCTGCCGCCTGGTCGGCGAGATGACCTGGGCGCTGCGCGACGCGCCCGGGGTCGAGCACCTGGTCAGCTACGAGTCGGAGCTGAACCGGGTCACCTCCAGCTACCCGGTCGTCGTGCTGTGCCTGTACGACCTGGACCGCTTCAGCGGCGAGGTCGTGGTCAACATCGTCAAGACCCATCCGCAGGTGCTGGTCCAGGGCATCCTCGTGGAGAACCCGTACTACGTCGGGCCGGACGAGTTCCTCAGGTCCGCGGAGCGAGCCGGACCCGGTGCCCGCGAGCCCCCGGTCGGCGAGCGCCTGACCGGCCGCGATGACCGCCGAGCAGACGAGGAGGAAAGCGGGCCCCGGGACACCGCGGCCGTGGTGCGGCTTCCCCGGCGGCCAGGCCGGGCGGATGACGCCGACCTGCGCGAGCGGCTGGGCGAGTTCCGGGCCCTGCTGGTGATCTCGCTGCTGATGACCGAGTCGGTCAACGAGGAGCAGATCCTGGAGCTGGCCGCGTCGAGCGCCCCCGGGCTGGGCCCCTGGCGGATCGAGGGGTACGGGTTCACCGACGGCCAGTGGCGTCCCGGTCCGGGGCAGCCCGCGGCCGCACCCCCCGGCCTGACCGGGCAGCTGGCCGCGCTGGGCAGCGCGGGCGGGCCGGTGGACCTGCCCGGCCGCCCCTGGGCGTGGGCCTACCCGCTGCGCGGCGTCGGCGGCCTGCTCGGCCACCTGGTCGCCTCCTGCGGCGAGGAGCCCTCCGCCGAGCAGCGGTTCATGGTCCAGGTCATCGCCCAGCAGACCGGGGTGGCCGTGTCCAACGCGCGGCTGCACGCCCGCGAGCGCGCCACCGCGGCCGAGCTGGCCGCCACCAACGAGGCGCTCGCGGAGACCGTCACCACCCTGCAGCGCAGCATGGACATCCACCAGCGGCTCACCCGGGTGGCGGTCTCCGGGGAAGGCCAGCCGGGCATCGCCAAGGCCCTGCACGAGCTGACCGGGATGCCGGTCGCCATCGAGGACCGCTACGGCAACCTGACCGCCTGGGCCGGGCCGGGCCAGCCAGACCCGTACCCGAAGGAGTCCTTCGCCAAGCGCGAGCACCTGCTCCGCCGGCTGATGCGGGCCGGCTCACCGACCCGGGACGGGGAGCGGCTGATCCTGCTCGCCTCGCCGCGCACCGACGTCATGGGCGTGCTGGCCCTGATCGACCCGCAGCGGCGCGCGGACCACGCCGACCTGGTGGCCCTGGAGCACGGCGCGACCGTGCTGTCCATGGAGCTGGCCCGGCTGCGCGGCATCGCCGACGCGGAACTGCGGCTGCGCCGTGACCTGGTCCACGACCTGCTGGCCGGGACCGACGACGAGAGCGCGCTGACCCGGGCCGAGGCGCTGGACTACGACCTGCGGCGGCCGCACCGGGTCGTGATCGTCGAGGGCAAGGGCCGGGCCCGGGCCCACGACGCGCTGCTCAGCGCGGTCCGGCGGGCCATGCGCCAGGCCCGGCAGGAGGGGCTGTTCGAGACCTGGTCCGGCAACGTCGCGGTGATCACCGCGGGGCAGACCGACTGGGAGCAGCTGCGCCGCGCGATCATGTCCGACCTCGGCGGCCAGGTCTGCGTGGGGGTGGGCGGCGCCGCGGCCCGGCCGTCGGAGCTGACCCGCTCCCTGCGCGAGGCGGGCCTCGCGCTGCGGCTGCAGAAGACACTGCTGCCCGGCAACAGCGCCTGCGAGTACCCCAAGCTCGGCATCTTCCGGATGCTGGCTGCCATCCCGGACCTCACCGACGTGGACTCGTTCGTCCGGGAGTGGCTCGGCAGCCTGCTCGACTACGACGCCCGCCGCAAGGCGGAACTGGTGCACACGCTCACCCAGTACCTGGAGCACGGCGGCAACTACGACGCGACCGCCGCCGAGCTGTCCGTGCACAAGAGCACGCTGAAGTACCGGCTGCAGCGGATCCGCGAGCTCACCGGCCTGGAGCTGAACGACCCCGACGTGCACTTCAACCTGCAGCTCGCCACCCGGGCCTGGGGGACGCTGCAGGCCCTGCGCGACGAGCGCTGAGCCCCGCCGGGACCTCTGACCCCCAAAGGGCGACGTCCGGGCCGTTCTTCGTCCCCCGGTGACCTGCCCCGCCCGCAGCGGGCTGGCGATGCTGAACAGGCAGCCACCGGCAGCCAATGACGGGCGAGGGGTCACCGATGATCGACGTACGCAACCCGGCCGACGGATTCAGGTCACTGCGGGCGCGGATCGCCGCGCTCGGGACGCTCGGCGAGCGTGACCGCGGCGCGGACGGCGCCCCGCTGACCGTGGGCGAGTGGGCGCTGCTGATCGACGACATCGTGGACCACCCGGCAGACAACACCGAGGGCCTGTGGAACGTCGCCGGCCCGGACGAGGACGACCGCGAGTACGACGCGATCTTCGTGGGCGGCGGGGCGAGCGGCCGGTTCGGCTCGGCCTTCCTGAAGGCCCGGGGCGGCCGGCAGCTCACCATCGACGCGTGGCCCTTCCTGGGCGGCTCCTGCCCGCACCAGGCCTGCGTGCCGCATCACCTGTTCTCCGAGGCCGCCCGGGAGATGGACCTGGCCCGGCACATGGCCGGACGCCTGTGGTACCCGCAGTTCGACGAGAAGCGGGCCAGCATCCAGGAGATCGTCGACCTGTTCAAGGCCGGCCGGATGTACCCGCACGCCATCATGAACTGGCAGTCCAAAGAGCAGCTGGACATGGAGTTCATCCTGAACACCCCGGCGACGATCATCGACTCCCGCACGGTCGAGGTGGAGGGGCGGCGGTTCTCCGCGCGCAACCTGGTGCTGTGCACCGGCGCGCGGACCCGGTACCCGGACATCCCCGGGATCGCCACCAAGGGCGTGTACGACTTCGCCACGCTGATCGAGGACCTGGACTACGAGCCGAACCGCTGCGTGATCATCGGCGGGTCCAAGGTGGCCCTGGAGTACGGGTCGTTCTTCCAGGCCACCGGGTGCCAGACCACGATCCTGACCCGCAGCCCGCTGATGGAGACGGCCAGCCTGCACCACGTGGACGCGGGGCTGCGCGAGTACGTGGTGGCGATGATGGCCGACCGGGGCATCGAGATCATCGAGGGCGCGGAACCGCTCGAGGTGCTCGGCAACGGCAAGGTCACCGGGGTGCGCTACCGCGACCCGGGCGGCGAGGTCCGGCAGATCGACACCGACTTCGTGTTCGTCGGCACCGGGGAGCGGCCCGACCTGTCCATGTACGCGCCGCTGGGGCTGGCCACCGACGAGCGCGGGTTCGTGATCGCGGACACCCACATGCGGACCTCGGTCCCGGGGGTGTACGCGGCCGGCGACCTGGTCGGGCCGCCGATGGAGATGTTCAAGGCCCGCAAGTGCGGGGTCGGCGCGGCCCGCAACATCATGGGCGAGGACTACGAGTTCGACTTCACCGAGTACCCGGACTTCCTGCACACCACCTACGAGGTGACCTGGTGCGGCCTGTCCGAGGCGGAAGCAAAGCAGAAGTACCGGAACGTGATCAAGATCCAGATGCCGCCGGACGACGCGGACCCCGAGACGTTCGCGCTCCCGGCCGCGGAGGGGTCGATGCTGTACGCGTTCACCCGGCCGGTCCTGTCCGGCTGGCTCAAGCTCGTCATCGACGCGGACAGCCGCAAGGTCCTCGGCGCGCATCATGTCGGCTACGGGGCCAAGGACGCGTTCCAGTACATCGACTACCTGATCCGCCGGCCTGAGGGCTTCACCATGGACGAGATGGCCGAGCTGAACGAGCTGTTCCTCAACCCGGAGCATTTCATCCAGCTGTGCCGGCTGCGGGCGGGCCAGCTGAATCCGGTGAACCTATGAGCAACCCCCGGGTGGCCGTGGTCACCGGCGGCGCGTCCGGGATCGGGCTGGCCACCTGCGGGCGGCTGTCCGCCGAGGGCTTCGCGGTCGCCGCGCTGGACATGAAGCCGGACGGCGCGGCCGGCGCGGCCGCGCTGACGCTGCCGTGCGACGTGACCGGCGAGGACGACGTCAGCCGGGCCATGGCCGGGGTCGCGGAACGGCTCGGCCCCATCGACGTGCTGGTCAACAACGCCGGGATCACCGGTTCGCAGGCCGCGGCCCGCTGCCATGAGACCCCGGTGGCGGAGTGGGACCGGGTCCAGGCGGTCAACGTCCGGGGCCCGTTCCTGTGCAGCCGCGCGGTGCTGCCATCCATGATCGCCCGCGGGTCCGGGCACATCATCACGATCGCGTCGATCGCCGGCCTGGTCGCGTTCCCGGGCCGGTGCGCGTACACCGCCTCCAAGGGCGCGGCGCTGATGCTCACCCGGTCGATCGCGGTGGACTACGCGGCCGCGGGGATCCGGGCCAACGCCATCTGCCCGGGCATGGTCTACACCCCGATGACGAGCTGGCGGCTGGACCAGCCGGACCTGCGGGCCGCGGTGGAGGAGCGGATCCCGGCGGGGAGGGTGGCCGAGCCCGCGGAGATCGCGGACGCGGTCGCGCTGCTGGCCTCCGGCCGGCTGGGCTACATGACCGGCCACCCGCTGGTCCTGGACGGCGGGATGTCAGCGCTCTAGGTGAGGGCTGCACGGCGGATGGTTTTCGTTGCGGAGAAGAAGGCGGGGCGCGATGACGGGCAAGCTGGCCGGCAAGACAGCCGTGGTGACGGGGGCGGGTTCGGGCATCGGCCGGGCCGCCGCTGCCCTGTTCGCGCGGGAGGGGGCGGCGGTGGCGGTGGTGGACCTCAACGCCGACGCGGCCAAGGACGCGGCGGAGCAGATCGCCGCCTCCGGCGGCACGGCGCTCGCCGTCGCGGCCAACGTCGCCGACCGGCTGCAGGTCACCAGCGCTTTCGAGCAGATCCGCAACGAATACCGCCGCGTGGACATCCTGTACAACAACGCTGGCGTGAACAGCAGCGGGTCGGTCGTCAACGCCACGGAAGACGACTGGGACCGGAGCTTCGCGGTCAACGCCAAGGGCACGTTCCTGTGCTCCCAGGCCGCCGCGCCGTCCATGATGGCCTCGGGCGGGGGGTCGATCATCAACCAGGGCTCGGTCGCCGCCCTCGTCGGCATCGCGAACTTCGCCTCCTACTGCGCCTCCAAGGGCGCCGTGGTCGCGCTGACCCGGTCCATGTCCGTGGACCTGGCCCCGCGCGGGGTGCGGGTCAACGTGATCTGCCCCGGCACGGTGTACACGCCGCTGATGGAGCCGATGCTGCGGGCCCGGGGCGGCGGGGACATGGAAGCGGGGCTGGCCCTGACCGTGGCCAAGTACCCGATCGGGCGGCTCGGCACGCCGGAGGAGATCGCCGCGGTCGCGCTGTTCCTGGCCAGCGACGACTCCTCGTTCCTGACCGGCTCGGTGATCACCGCCGACGGCGGCATGACCTCCCAGTGAGGCCACCCTGTCCTGGCAGGACAGGGTCCGGGGCGGAGTTTGCCCCCGGGCTCGGTTAGTTCTGGCACCGAGAAGATCTACGCTCCGGGTGAGCTGATCCACGGGGCGGTGGAAGCGTGGGCGCAGTTGAGTCACCGGCTAAGTCACCTGCTGGCGCGTTGCCCCTGGGGGCGCATCGCGACGAGCTGAGCCTGCTCCGGGGGCAGCTGACCAACCTGCGGGCCCTCCTGGTGCTGTCGATCCTGATGACCGAGAGCGCGGACGAGCAGCAGATCCTGCGGCTCGCCACGTCGGCGGCCGCCTCGCTGGGCGGCTGGCAGATCGCGGGCTTCCTGATCGGCGACGCTTGGCTGGCGGGCGGCCGCCACTGCGGCACCCCCCGGCCTGAGCTGGCTGCCGAGCTGCGTGCCCTGCCCGAGACCGGCGGCCCGGTGACCGGCCTGGACGCCGGGTGGGCCTGGGCGTACCCGTTGCGGAGCATCGGGGGACGGCTCGGCTACCTGATCGTGCACGCCGCCCGCGAGCCCGCGGTCGAGGAGCAGTTCCTGGCCCAGGTGCTGGCCCAGCAGACGGGCGTGGCGGTGTCCAACGCCCAGCTGCACGGGCGGGAGCGGGACACCGCGGAGCAGCTGGCCGCCACGAACACCGCACTCGAGGAGACGGTGGCCACGCTGCGCCACGGGATGGCCATCCACGAGCGGCTCACCCGGGTCGCGGCGGCCGGCGAGGGCGCCGCCGGGATCGCCGAGGCCCTGCACGACCTGACCGGGTTCGCGGTCGCGGCCGAGGACCGCTACGGCAACCTGTCCGCCTGGTCCGGGCCGGGCCGGCCCAGCCGGTACCCGAAACCCCCGGCCTACGAGCGCGAGCAGCTGCTGCGCCGGCTGATGACCGCAGGCCGGTCGGTCCGCGACGGTGACCGGGTCGTCGCGCTGGCCTCGCCGCGGCCCGGGGTGGTCGGGCTGCTCGCGCTGATGGATCCCGGCTGCCGGGCGGGAACCACGGACGTGATGGCCCTGGAGCACGGCGCCACCGTCCTGGCCGTCGAGCTGGCCCGGCTGCGCGGGATGGCCGACACCGAGCTGCGGGTGCGCCGGGAACTGGTCCAGGACCTGCTCACCGGCACCGACGACGAGAGCGCCTACCGGCGGGCCGAGGCGCTGGGCTACGACCTGGGCCGGCCTCACCAGGTCGCGGTGCTCGAGGTGGCTGAGAGCTCGCCGGCCCAGGAGGAGGTGCTGCACGTCACCCGCCGGGTGCTGCGCCATCAGCAGCTGCCCGGCCTGCTGGGCAGCATGACCGGCACGGTCGTCATCGTGGCCCCGGCCGGCGGCTGCGGCTGGGAGGAGCTGCGGGCCGGCGTCGCGGCCGAGCTGGGTGGCAGCCGCTGCCGCATGGGCGTCGGGGACGCCTACCCGCGGCCGTCCGAGCTGTCCCGCTCGCTGCGCGAGGCCCGGCTCGCGCTGCGGATGCAGAAGGCGTCCGCCTCGGCCGAGCGGACCTCGGTGTTCGCCGACCTGGACGTGCTCCGGATGCTGGCCGCGGTGGACGACCTGACCGACGTGGAGGCGTTCGTCCGCAAATGGCTCGGCACACTGGCGGGCTACGACGAGCGCAAGCACACCGAACTGGTCAAGACGCTGATCCAGTACCTCCAGCACGGCGGCGGATACGAGGCCACCTCGCGGGCACTGTCGGTGCACCGCAGCACGCTGAAGTACCGGCTGCAGCGGATCCGCGAGCTGACCGGGTTCGACCTGGGTAATCCCGAGACGCACTTCAATCTGCAGCTCGCGGCGAAGGCACACGTGACCCTGCAGGCCCTGCGCGGCGACGGGACCTGAACCACGGCGATCTGGGCCTGGGCGTCGCAGGAACGGCGCTCAGTTGGTCCGGCCAGGACGAGGCTGCGTGCGCGGCGCCACCGTAGCGTCCTGCTCATGGGTGGCTCGGATGACCTGGAGCTCTTCGCGCAGATGTGTTTCCTGCGCCATTTCGAGGAGCGGGCCGACCTGCTCTACCGGCGGGGCCTGATTCACGGCCCGGTGCATCTGGGGCTCGGCCACGAGGCGGTGGCGGTCGGCGCCGCGTCCGTGCTCCGCCCGGACGACTACTCGCTGGGCACCTACCGGGGGCACGCGCACGCGCTGGCCCGCGGCGCCCCGGCTGACGCGGTGCTGGCCGAACTGCTCGGCCGTGAGGGCGGGATCTGCGGGGGCAAGGGCGGGTCCATGCACATCACCAGCGTGGAGCACGGCTACTACGGCTCCTATGCGATCGTCGGCGCGCACCTGCCCATCGCCTGCGGGCTGGCGTGGGCCTCGACGATCCAGCGCACCGGGCAGGTCACCGTGTGCTTCTTCGGCGACGGCGCGACCAACATCGGCGCGTTCCACGAGGCGGTCAACCTGGCCGCGGTGTGGCGGCTGCCGGTCGTGTTCGTGTGCGAGAACAACTGGTACATGGAGTACACCCCGATCAGGGAGGTGATCCCGGTCGCGCTGCCCGCCGCCGACCGGGCCGCCGCCTACGGGCTGGACCGGATCGTGGTGGACGGGAACGACGTCACCGCCGTCCGGCAGGTGGTCGGCGACGCGGTCCGCGCGGCCCGGGACGGGCAGGGCCCGAGCCTGGTCGAGGCGCAGACCTACCGGCTCAAGGGACACTCGGCCGCTGATGGCGGCGCGTACCGGCCGGCCGGGGAAGTCGCGCGGTGGCGTGAGCGGGACCCGCTGCTGCGCACCCGGGCCGTGCTGGCCGCCGCGGGCACGGCCCCGGAGAAGCTGGACGAGATCGACGCGCGGATCAAGGCCGAACTGGCCGAGCTGGCCGGGCAGATTCTGGCCCGGCCCGCTCCCGACCCCGCCGGGGCCTGGACCGACGTGTGGAGCGATGGGAGCTGGCAGTGGCGGAACTGACCTACCGGCAGGCCGTCGCCGCCGCGCTGGCCCAGGAGATGGCCCGCGACGACCGGGTGGTGCTGCTCGGTGAGGACGTCGCGTCGGGCGGGGTGTTCAAGACCACCGGCGGGCTGGCGGAGCGGTTCGGGGCGGACCGGGTCCGGAACACGCCGATCTCCGAGCAGGCCATCGCGGGCGCGGCCATGGGCGCCGCCATGGCCGGGCTGCGGCCGGTCGCCGAGATCATGTTCGCCGACTTCTACGCGACCTGCTGGGACCAGGTGGCCAACGAGATCGCGAAGGTCCGCTACATGACCGGCGGGCAGGTCAGCCTGCCTCTGGTGCTGCGCGGCGCGAACGGTTCCGGCGGCCTCGGGTTCGGCAGCCAGCACGGCCAGTCGGTGGAGAACTGGGCCATGACCGTGCCCGGCCTGAAGATCGCCTCACCGGCCGGCCCCGCCGAGGCGTTCGGGCTGCTCGCCGCGGCCATCCGGGACGACGACCCGGTCGTGGTGTTCGAGCACAAGGCGCTGTACGGGCGCAAGGAGGAGATCGGCGACGGCGAGCAGTTCGTGCCGCTCGGGCAGGCCCGGACCGTGCGGGCCGGGCGGGACGTCACCCTCGTCGGGCTGTCCATCACGGTGGGCACCTGCCTGGCCGCCGCCCGGGAACTGGCCGCCGCGGGGGTCGAGGCCGAGGTCATCGACCTGCGGACGCTGGTGCCGCTGGACGCGGCCACGGTGCTGGCGTCGGTGGCGCGGACCGGGCGGCTGGTGGTGGTGGAGGAGAACCCCGGCCAGCTCGGCTGGGGTGCCTCGGTCGCGGCGATCGCGGCGCAGGAGGCGTTCGGTGACCTGACCGCCCCGGTCACCCGGGTCAGCGGCGGCAACGTGCCGCTGCCGGTGGCCGCCCCACTGGAGGCTGAGGTGGATGTCTCGGTGCCGCGGGTGGTTGCGGCGACCCAGTCGGTCGTGAGCGGTTCATCGATACCGATCAGGCAGTTACCGGTCACGCATTGAAACCGGGAGTCCGTATCCGGCAAGGAGGCCGAGATGCTCATTGGCCAGCAAGACATACTGCTGCCCACCACTATGGTCGGGAACTATCCCAACCCGCGCTGGTACGACGGCTACGCGCACTCGAAGCTGCCGCCGGGCGCGCTGGTCTATGACTCGCTGACCCGCGAGGCCTACGAGGACGCCATCCTCGCGGTGGTGCACGACCAGGAGTCCGCCGGGCTGGACATCATCTCCGACGGCCGGGTACACGGCGGCGACAGCCCGTACGCCCAGGTCGTGTACCACTACTTCGAGCGGCTGCGCGGGTACGAGATCGACGGGCCGCAACTGGGCCTGCCCATCTACTCGACGCTGTTCTCCCCCACCGTGGTGGGGGAGGTATCGCGCCGCACGTCTTTCGCGATGCCCACGCTGCGCGCGGTGCGCAAGGCGACCAAGAAGCCGGTGAAGATCTCCTACCAGGGCATCCATGTGCTCGCCGCCGCGTCCAACGACCAGTTCTACAAGGACACGAAGGAACTGGCGACCGCCATCGCCAGGGCCTACCACGAGGACTTCCTGGAACTCGCGGACGCCGGGGCCGAGATTATCCAGCTGGACGAGTTCCTCTGGCCGTACGAGATGAGCGACTGGCAGGTCGAGGTGTTCAACCTGGCCGTGGACAACGTCCCCGGGGTGCAGTTCTGGGTGCACACCTGCTGGGGCAACTACGGCGGCACCCCCGGCTACCTGCCGGACGAGACCGAGCAGGAGTACGGCGCCTACGTGCTGGCCAGCCGGGAAGCGCACACGCCCGCGCCCGATCGGGCCTACGGCATCTTCCCGAAGGTCAAGGAGGCGCACCTGACCGCGCTGAACTGGGAGGTCGGCCGCACCGGCCCGGACGATCTCAAGCCGCTGGCCGAGAACAACTGGGACAAGGACTTCGTGGCCGGGGTGATCGACGTGAAGTCAACCATCACCGAGACCGCGGGCGAGGTCGCGGACCGGATCCGGCAGTGCCTGGAATACGTGCCCGCCGAGCGGCTCGGGCTGACCACCGACTGCGGCCTGGTCATGCTCCAGCGGATGACCGCGCAGAACAAGCTGCGCTCGCTGGCCGAGGGAGCCGCCATCGTCCGGGCCGAACTGGGCCAGGGCGCAAGCTGAACGGCGCAGCAGCGGAACAGACAGAGAATCCGTCAGCAGGAAGGTAGAAACCAATGGAGATTCGCGGCGAAGACGTGCTGCTGCCCGTCTCGGCGGTATCGGCGTTCCCCCGGCCGCACTGGCTGCAGGGCCGGGTGCTCGGCTCGCTGAGCGAGCCGGTCTACCGCAGCCACAACCTGCGGGTGGCCTACGAGGACGCCTGCCACATCTGCGCTGACGAGCAGGAAAAGGCCGGGCTGGACATCCTGTGCGACGGGGCCCAGTACTACGAGTGGGAGGCGCCCGGCTTCCAGCTGGAGCCGATCTTCCACTTCATCCCGGAGAACCTGGGCGGCTTCCGGCCCTATGGCCCCCCTGGCGAGGGCGCCAAGTACCGGCCGTTCTACCAGGCCGTGGTCAAGGACAAGATCACCTGGGAGCGGCCCATCTTCGAGAGCGTGGTCATGACCATGCAGAACGTCACCGACAAGCCGTTCAAGGTGGCCTTCCTCGGCCCGGCCCAGCAGAGCGTCATCGTCAAGGACGAGTTCTACGGCGACCAGGTCGCGGTGGCCCGGGACCTGGCGATCGCGCTCAACCAGGAGCTGAAGTACCTGGTCAGCATCGGGCTGGAGGCGGTGCAGCTGATCGATGTGCTGCCGCCGTACACCACCGACATGTGGCAGATCGAGATGCAGAACATCCTGTTCGACGGCGTCAACGCGATCAAGTTCTGGCACGTCTGTTACGGCAGCGTGGACGGCCAGCGGGACATCTTCGACAACCATGCCGCCTCGATGATGCCGCTGTTCAAGGAGTCGCCCGCCGACGTGGTCCACCTGGAGTTCACCAACAAGGGCTTCGACGAGCTGGAGGCGTTCCGCGACTTCCCCACCGACAAGGTGCTCGGCGTGGGCGTCGTGGACGCGAAGAACCTGCAGGTCGAGACGGCGGAGCAGATCGAGGGCCGGATCCGGCGCGCATTGGAGGTCGTCCCGGCCGACCGGCTGCTGGTCGCGCCGGACTGCGGGCTCGGGTACTTCAGCCGGACCGCCGCCTATGCCAAACTCCGGAACATGGGGCAGGCCGCCGCCGCCGTGCGGAGCACGCTCTGAGGATGTAACGTCGGCCCCAGGTGGCAGCAGCCACCTGGGGCGGGGCTCCGGGGAGGGCACAGATGACCGCAGAGGCAGCCCGCGAGGTACTGGGCCTGCAGCTGCGCGTGGGGGATCACATCTGCGGGTTCTACCGCCAGCCCTCCGAGCGCGACGACATCCTCATCCCCTTCCTGGTCGAAGGGCTGAAGGCAGGTGACAAGTGCACCTGCGTCGTGGACAGCTGCGCACCGGACGACGTGCTGGCCAGCATGGCCGAGCACATCGAGGTGGACGCCTACGTGGCCGGCCGCCAGCTTGAGGTGCTCGACGCCTGCGGCACCTACCTGGCTGGCGGGGGTTTCCTGCCCGAGCGGATGCTGAGGTTCTGGGAGGGCAAGGCCCGCCAGAATCCCCGTCCGGGCGGCCCGACGCCGGCCCGGAACATCGGCGACATGAGCTGGGCGCACCGCAACGAGTCCGTGGTCAGCGAGCTGATGGGCTACGAATCCGAGCTCAACCGGATCATGTCGAACTTCCCGCAGGTCAACCTCTGCCTCTACGACCTGACCCGGTGCTCCGGGGACCTGATCATGGACGTGCTCAAGACGCACCCCAAGGCGCTGCTCGGCGGCATGGTCATCGACAACCCGTACTACCTGGACCCGGACGAGTTCCTGGCCAGCCGGGCCGGCCGTGACAGCTGAGCCCGGCGTGGCGGCTCCCCCGCCCGCAGCGCGGATCCCGGCCGAGCGTACCCATCACGGCGACAGCGTGATCGACGAGTACGCCTGGCTGGCCGACCGCGACAACCCGGAGACGATCGCGTTCCTGGAGGCCGAGAACGCCTACACGCAGGCGCTGACGGCAGGCCAGGCCCCTCTCCGGGACACGATCTTCGGGGAGATCAAGGCCCGGACCCAGGAGACCGACCTGTCCGTGCCTGCCCGCAAGCGCGGCTGGTGGTACTACTCCCGGACCGTCGAGGGGAAACAGTACGCGCTGCACTGCCGGCGGGCCGTCCTGCCGGGGGAGGCGGCGCCGCCGTTGGCATCAGGCGGCGGCCCGCTGGACGGCGAGGAGATCCTGCTCGACGGGAACGAGCTGGCCGGCGACGGGCAGTTCTTCTCGCTGGGCGCGTTCAGCGTGAGCCCCGCCGGCCGGCTGCTCGCCTACTCCACCGACCTGACCGGCAGCGAGCGGTTCACGCTGCGGGTCAAGGACCTGGCCAGCGGGGAGACTGCCCCCGACGAGATACCCGGCACGTTCTACGGCGCCGCCTGGTCGGCTGACGGCTCGGCGCTGTTCTACGTGACCGTGGACGAGGCGTGGCGGCCCTACCGGGTGTGGCGGCACGTCATCGGGACCCCGGCTGCCGAGGACGCAGTGGTGTTCGAGGAGCCCGACGAGCGGTTCTGGGTCGGCGTCGGGCTGACCCGCAGCGAGCGTTTCCTGGTCATCTCCGCCTCGAGCAAGCTGACCAGCGAGGCGTGGCTGCTGGACGCCGCGGACCCGGGCGGGCAGTTCACGGTCGTGGCGCCGCGGCGCCAGGGCGTCGAGTACGGGGTCGAGCATCAGGTACGCGCGGACGGCACCGACCGGCTGCTGATCCTGCACAACGACCATGCGCAGAACTTCGAGCTGGCCCAGGCGCCGCTGGCCGACCCGGCGGCCTGGACGCCGGTCCTGCGCCACCGCGCCGATACCCGGCTTCTCGGGGTGGACGCGTTCGCGGACCACCTCGTCGTTTATCTCCGCAGGGACGGGCTGACCGGGCTGCGGGTGCTGCGGACCGACGGGAGCGAGCTGGAGGTCGAGTTCCCGGAGCCGGTGTACCGGGTGTCGCCCGGAGTGAACCCCGAGTACCACGCGCGGGCTTACCGTCTCGGCTACGGCTCGCTGGTGACACCCGATTCGGTGTACGACTGCGACACGGAGACGGGCGAGCTGACCCTGCTGCGGCGCCGCCCTGTGCTGCCCCTGCCGGGCGGGGCGGAGTACGACCCGGCCGGCTACGAGCAGCACCGGCTGTGGGCGACCGCTCCGGACGGCACCCGGGTCCCGATCTCGCTGGTCTGCCGCGCGGGACTGCCGCGCGACGGCCAGGCGCCGTTCGTGCTGTATGGGTACGGCAGCTATGAGTCCTCGATCGAGCCAGGCTTCTCCATCCCCCGGCTGTCCCTGCTGGACCGGGGCTTCGGCTACGCGATCGCGCATGTCCGCGGCGGCGGCGAGCTGGGCCGGCGGTGGTACGACGACGGCAAGATGCTGAACAAGATCAACACATTCACCGACTTCGTGGCGTGCGCCCGGCACCTGGCCAGCGAGGGCTGGACGTCGCCGGCGCGCCTGGTCGCGCGGGGCGGCTCAGCGGGCGGCCTGCTGGTGGGCGCGGCGCTGAACATCGACCCCGGCGCGTTCGGCGCCGTGGTCGCCCAGGTCCCGTTCGTGGACGCGCTGACCAGCATCCTGGATCCGTCCCTGCCGCTGACCGTCACCGAATGGGAGGAGTGGGGCGACCCGCTGCACGACCCCGAGGTCTACCGCTACATGAAGTCCTACTCGCCCTACGAGAACATCGCCACCGGCCGGGACTACCCGCCGGTGCTGGCCGTCACCAGCTTCAACGACACCCGGGTGCTGTACACCGAGCCGGCCAAGTGGATCGCCCGGCTCCAGGCCGAGGCGCGCGGGGGCCCGTTCCTGCTGAAGACCGAGATGGCTGCCGGGCACGGCGGGCGCAGCGGCCGGTACGACGCGTGGCACGAGGAGGCCCTGCTGCTGGCCTGGATTGTGGCCACCGCCGCACCCGCCCGGACTGGCTGAGCCGGTCACCGGCCGCGCGTCTCACCGGCCGCGCGTCTCTGCGCTCACCGGCCGCGCGGGTCACCGGCCGTAGGCCTGCCAGTGGCCGCCGAACAGCGCTTCCTCGCTGATCATCTTGGGCTCGATGGGCCGGGACACCCAGGTGAGGTTGACGAAGTGACGGGCGTTGACGTTCTCGGTGGTGATGTTGCCGCCCCAGGTCCCGCAGCTGAGGCTGAGCGTGAACGGCAGCCCGTTGCGGGGGCTGCCCGCTCCCTCGTTGAGGTTCTGGTTCACCAGCACCCGGGCGGTCCTGGTCATCATGGCCAGCCGGTCCACGTTCGCGTCCGAGCTGGTGTGGATGCCGCAGGTGTGACCCAGCCCCTGGTAGGCGGTGATGGCGTTGACCAGTTCCGCGGCCGCGGAGATGCCGCCCTCGTAGCGGTAGACGGCCAGCACCACGGACAGCTTCTCGCCGGAGAACGGGTGACCGGGCCCGGTCCCCGCCTCCTCGACCAGGATCATCGGGCAGGCTGAATCGACCTCGAAGCCGGCCAGCGCGGCGATATGCGCCGCGGACTTCGCCACCACGGCGGCGGCGGGCACCGGGCCCCCGTCCGGCCACATCACCCGGCGCAGCGCCTCCTTCTGCGGCGTGTCGCAGACGTGCGCGCCCGCCTCGGTCAGCCGCCAGAGCAGCTCGTCGTGCACGTCCGCGTGCACGACCAGCGCGTTGTCCGCCAGGCAGCTGGTGGCGTAGTCGAAGGTCTTCCCGGCGAGGACGGCGGACGCGGCGTCGGCCAGGTCAGCGGTCTCGTCCACCACGTGCACCGCGTTACCCACCCCCACCCCGTAGGCCGGCGTGCCGGAACTGTACGCGGCCGCGACCATGCCCGCGCCGCCGGTCGCGACGATCAGGTCGGCCTGGCGCATCAGCTCCTGGGTCTTCCCCAGCGACGGCGCGGGCAGCGACTGGACCAGGTCCGGGGGCGCGCCTACCTGCTCGCAGGCGGCCCGCATGAATCCCACCACCGCCTCGGTGGCGCCGGTCGTCCGCGGGTGCGGCGCGCAGATGATCGCATTCCGGCCCTTGAGCGCGAACAGCGCCTTGACCGGCGGGGTCGCGTCCGGGCCGGTGGTCGGGATCAGCGCGGCGACCACCCCGACCGGCTTGGCGATCTTCACCAGCCCGGCGGAGGGCAGCTCTTCCACGACCCCGACGGTGCGCAACCCGCTCATGTCGGCCAGCACGCCCGTCACCCGCCTGCTGATCTTCGTCATCTTGTCCGCGTAGTTGCCGAACCCGCCCTCGTCCACCGCGCGCCGGGCCAGCGCCTCGGCGTGGTCCTTGCGCACCACGGCCCAGGCCACGGCGGTGACCAGCTCGTCCACCTGTTCCTGGGTGTAGGACTCGATGGCGCGGGCGGCCGCGCGTGCCCGGCCGACGACCTGTGCGACTTCCTCGATCACCGTGCTGGTCCCTGTGCTGCTGCGCTCCGTCATGCAGCCCAGCGTGACGCCAGGCGGCGGCGATTCCACTGTTCTGGCAGGTCGAGCCTGCCCGGGTTCTTTGTCCCGGCAAGACCTGACTGGGGTGGCCGCCCGGCCCGCATGCTCGGTGATGACCGGGTGCCGAGGGATGGGAGCACGGGTGGCACGGCTGGTGGTGATCGGCGGCGGTGCCGCCGGGATGTCGGCCGCCTCAGCGGCCCGGCGCGCCGATCCCGGGCTGGAGGTGGTGGTCTGCGAGGCCGGCGGCTTCGCCGCCTACGGCATGTGCGGGATTCCGTACTACCTGGGCGGCACCGTGCCCGAGGCGGAGAACCTGCTCGCCTATCCCCCGTCGGTCTTCCGGGACAGGCGCGGCATCGACCTGCGGCTGAACACCCGGGTCACCAGCATCGACACCGGCGCCCGGGAGGTGCGGCTGGCCGGGGGCTCCGGTGACGCGGCAGCCGCGGACGTCCTGGCCTATGACGCGCTGGTGGTGACCACCGGTGCCGACCCGGTCCGCCCGCCGGTGCCCGGCCTCGACGAGCGCCGCGTGTTCACGATCCGGTCCCTGGGCGAGGCGATCGCGCTGCGGCGCCTGCTGGCCAGCGGGACGATCCGCCGCGCGGTCGTGGTCGGCGCCGGGTACATCGGCCTGGAGACCGCGGAAGCACTGGTCTGCGCGGGTGCCGAGGTGGATGTGGTCGAGGCGCTGCCCCGGGTGCTGGGCACGGCGGACCCGCCCATCGCCGCGCTGGCCCAGGCCGAGCTCGAGCGCCACACGGGGCTGCGGCTCGGCGCGCGGCTGGAGGCGGTGGACCGGGGCAGCACCCCCGGCGGCTGCCTGGCCGCGGTGGTGGACGGCAAGGAGATCCCCGCCGACCTGGTGGTCATCGCCGTGGGCATCCGACCGGCCACCGGAATGCTGATCCAGGCGGGTGCCCGGCACCTGCCGGACCGGTCGGTGGTCGTGGACGCCGGGATGCGCACGTCGCTGCCCGGCGTGTTCGCGGCCGGGGACGCGGTCGCGCTGCCGCACCTGGTCCTGGGCCGCCCGGCCTGGGTACCGCTCGGGCCTGCCGCCAACAAGACCGGCCGGGTGGCGGGGACCGTGGCCGCCGGCGGGACCGCCTCCTTCCGGGGGGTGGTCGGCACCGCGGTGGTCAAGGTCTTCGACCTGGAGGTGGCCCGGACCGGGCTGGGACTGGCCGAGGCGCAGGCTGCCGGCCTGGACGCCGTGGCCACCGACGTGGTCTCCCGGTCCCGGGCCAAGTACTATCCCGGCGCCTCCCCGCTGCACGTGCGGCTGGTGCACACCCGCGGCGGGCGGCTGCTCGGCGGGCAGATCGCGGGCCGCGAGGGCGCCGCCAAACGCGTGGACGTGCTGGCCACCGCGCTCCACGCGGGGTTCACCGTGGAGGACTTGGCCGCCCTCGACCTCAGCTACGCCCCGCCGTTCGCGCCGGTCTACGACCCGGTCCTGACGGCCGCGATCAAGGCCGCCCGGGACCCGGCTGCCCTCACCGCTGGAGGATCCCCATGAGCCTGCACCCGCCGGCCGACAAGCGGGCCACCCTGGCCGGCGCGGCCGCCCTGGTCACCGACGGGGCACTGGTCGCACTCGGCGGCGGCCTGTCCGCCCGGCTGCCCATGGCCCTGGTCCGCGAGCTGGTCCGGCAGCGGCGGGGCGGCCTGCACCTGGTCGGCTCGGCGCACAGCATCGACGTGGACATGCTGGTGGGGGCCGGGGCGGTCCGCCGGTGCGAGGAGAGTTACGTGGGCTTCGAGCAGGATCTCGGGCTCGCTCCCGCCTACCGCCGCGCTGCCGAGGAAGGGACGATCGAGATCGCGGAGAGCTGCTGTGCCACGATCCTGGCCCAGCTGCGGGCGGCCGAGATGGGAGTCCCGTTCCTGCCCGTCCGTGGGGTCCGCGGTTCCGACATCGCGGCCCTGCATCCCGAGTACGCCGAGGTCACCTGCCCGTTCACCGGGGAGACCCTGGTCGCGGTGCCGCCACTGCGCCCCGACGTGACCCTGCTGCACGCCCCGTCCGGCGACCGGTACGGCAACCTGCACCTGGAACAGCCGTACGTGCTCGACGAGCGGTTCGCGGCGGCGTCGCGGATGGTCGTCGCGACCGTGGACGAGCTGGTCTCCACCGCGCAGGTGACCGCGGCCGGTGTCACGATCCCCGCTCACCTGGTGGCGGCCGTGGCGCACGTCCCGTTCGGGGCGCATCCAGCGTCCTGCTACCCGCGGTACGCCTACGACCGCCACCATCTGCGCGAGTACGTGACGGCGGCCCAGTCCGGGCCGGAGGACCTCGGCAAGTACCTGGCCACGTACGTGCAGGACAGTGAGGAGAGCTACCGGGGCGCGATCGGCGCCGACCGGCTCACCCGGCTGGCGGGCTGGTCCCGGTCCACCGAGACGTGGCAGGAGCTGTTCTCATGAGCTGGACGATCGACGAGTGGTTCGTGGTGGCCCTGGCCCGGACCATCCGGCCACGGGAGACGGTGTTCCACGGGTTCGGCAGCCCGTGCGCGCAGGTCGCGATGCATGTGGCCCGGCGCACCCACGCGCGGGACATGCTGCTGGTCGAAGGGGCCATGTACGCGATCAACCCGGACCCGCCGTTCATCCCGCCGACCAGCAACGACGTGAGCCTGAGCCGGGGCGCGGCGTACAGCATGCGGTTCGAGGAGTTCTTCGACGCCGCGGTCCGCGGCGACGTGGACCGCATGTTCCTGTCCGGCGGGCAGATCGACGGCTACGGCAACACCAACGTCACCGCGATCGGCCCGGCCGCGGGCCAGGGCGGGCGGCCGAAGGTGAAGCTCGGCGGCGGGGGCGGCGGCTGCAACCTGTCCGCCACCATCGGCCACCTGACGGTCTGGACCACCCGGCACCGCTCCGGCCGGACCCTGGTCCGCAACTGCGACTTCGTGACCGACATCGGCCACCGCACCCGGCTGGGCACCCGGGCCGAGCTCGGCTTCACCGGCGGCGGCCCCCAGTGGCTGGTCACGGAGCTGGGGGTGTTCGACTACCCCGGCGGGCAGGCCCGGCTGGTGCGGCTTTTCCCGGACGTCAGCGTGGCCGAGGTCCGCGCGGCCACCGGGTTCGACCTGGAGGTCGCGGGGGACCTGCGCCCGGTCGCGCCGCCGTCGGCGTCCGAGCTGTCCGCGGTCCGGGCCGTGGACCCGCTGGGGGTCCGCAGGTCTGAGTTCTCGCCGGCGGAACTGGCCCGGACGTTCGAGCCGGGTCATGGCCAGGACTGCGCATGCTGAGCCGCCGGTGCCGGGCATGCTGAACCGCCGTGACGGCCTGGCCGCCGTGTTCACTCCGCGCCGGGTCGCCCTGGTCGGCGCGTCCGACCGGGCCGGCTCGGTCGGACGGCTGCTCTGGGACAACCTGGCCGGCTTCCCCGGCGAGGTCGTGCCGGTCGGGCCCGCAGGCCACGTCGGCGGCCAGGTGACCTACCCCACCCTGCGGGACGTCCCCGGCGAGGTGGACCTGGCCGTGGTGGCCACGCCCGCCGCCACCGTCCCGGGTATCGTCCGGGACGCCGCGGACAAGGGTGTCGCCGCGGTCGTGGTGCTCAGCGCGGGCTTCGCGGAGACCGGCGGTGAGGGCGCGCAGCTGCAGGACGAGACTCTGGCCGCCGCCCGGGCGGGCGGCGTGCGGCTGGTCGGGCCCAACTGCTTCGGGGTGCAGAACGCCGATCTGCCGCTGAACGCCTCGATCGCGGCCGGCGCGCCGCGCGGCGGCGGGGGCGTCACCATCGTCACCCAGTCCGGGTCCTACGGGATGGCCGTCCATGCGCTCGGGCAGGACGAGGGCCTGCGGGTGGCCAAGGTGCTCGCGGCCGGCAACAAGGCGGACATCACCGATGCCGAGCTGCTGGCCTATCTGCGGCAGGACCCGGACACGTCGGTTATCTGCCTGCTGCTGGAGTCGATCACCGATGCGCGCGGCTTCTTCACCGAGGCGTGCCTGACCACGCCCCGCAAGCCGGTCGTCGCGGCCGTGGGCGGGCGGAGCAGCGCCGGGCAGCGGGCGGCGACGTCGCACACCGCCGCGCTGGCCAGCGACGACGCGGTCCGTGACGCCGCGCTGCGCCAGGCCGGGGTGGTCCGGGTGCGCACCGGCCTCCAGGTGCTCGATGCGGCCCGGGCCCTGTCCAGCCAGCCGGTGCCCCGCGGCCCGAGAGTGGCGGTGGTCACCAACTCCGGCGGCACCGGGGTGGAACTGACCGACCTGCTCGCCGACGAGGGCCTCGTGGTCCCGGAGCTGAGCGAGCCGCTGCAGAAGGAGCTGCGGGCCATCATGCCCGGGTACGCCAGCGCCCGGAATCCGGTGGACATGACCCCGGCCTGGAAGCTGTTCACCACCGTGTACCCGGGCGCGATCGAGCTGCTGGCCCGGTCGGGCGAGGTCGACGTGGTCGTGCCGGTGCTGCTGCAGCGGTCCGCGTCAGCCGGGGTCGCCGCGGCCGTCAGGGATGCGGTGGCGCGGCTGCGGGCCGACTCCGTGCCGGTGCCGGTCTATGTGTGCTGGGTCGCGCCCCGGGCCGCCGACGAGCACGCGCGGGTGCTGCACGAGGCAGGAGTCCCGTGCTTCCCGTGGCCGGAGCGGACGGCGCAGGTGGTGGGGGTGGCGGTGCGCTGCGGTGCGGGATTGCGCCCGGCCGATGAGCCGCCCGGTACGCAAGACCAGTCTCCGCGTGATGAGACCGGGGCGCCCGCGCCGCTGCCGGCCGGGGCCCCCGCGCCGCTGCCGGCCGCCGGACCGAACGGTTTCCTGCCCGCCCAGGCAGCGCGGGACCTGCTGGTCGCGACCGGGATCCCGGTGATCGAGACCGTGAGATGCCGCAGCGCCGCATCTGCCGCGGCTGCCGCCGACCACTTTGGCTATCCCGTGGTGGCGAAGGTGGATCATCCGGACCTGGTCCACAAGTCCGACGCGGGCGGGGTGCGGCTGGGACTGGGCTCCGGGGCGGAGGTGACGGAAGCCGCCGCCGAGCTGCTGGGGCTGGCCGAGGGGGCGGGGGTGCTGGTGCAGCACCAGCATCAGGGGGTGGAGCTGCTCGTGGGCGGGGTCCGGGATCCGGAGTTCGGGGCCATGGTGGTGGCCGGCTTCGGCGGGGTGCTGGTGGAGACGCAGCGGGATGTGCGGCTGGCCGTGGCCCCGGTGGATGTCCAGCAGGCCCGGGCCATGCTGGCGTCGTTGCGCGGCGCCGCAATCTTCCGCGGGCTGCGCGGCAGTCCGCCGGTGCACCTGGGTTTCGTTGCGGAGATTATCGTGGCCATCGGAGACCTCATGGTTGCGCACCCGCAGATCACCGAGCTGGACCTGAACCCGGTGCTGGCCGGCCCGGACGGGTGCGTGGCGGTGGACTGGCGGATCCGCACGCAGTAAGCGACGGGCTTCGATCGATAATATATTCGATATGAAGATGCAGAATATGGCATCGTTCGATAGTATTGTCGCAGACGCGAGATTCCGGCCCAGACGGGAGGTGATCCGGGTGTCGGCGGATCCCGAGCACTGGTCGGACGAGCCTGCCCACGGTCAGGTTCCTGACGGGGAGATGGCCGACTTACCTGTCCCCGGAGAGCCGGACTGGTACCCCGATGACGTCTATGACGACGGCTCAGCCCAGCGTGCCGCATTCGCGGAGGGTGGTTGGGCTGACACCCTCGCGCCTGACCCGGTCCTGGCTACGCTGGTCGATCTCGTCCAGCGCGACGAACTGGACAAGCTGGACGATGATCAGCTGACCGGCGTACTGCAAGCCGCGAACCGGCTGGCCGCGTGGTCGGCATCGGTCCGGGTGGCGGCGGTGTCCGGTCTGGCCGCCCGCCGCGAGCAGTCGGGCCGGAAGTCGGGGGACTGGCGGCCGTTTGACCATGTGGATGACGAGGTCGCCGTGGCACTCACCTTGACCCGGCGCAGCGCTGCCCGCCTGCTGGACCTCGCCCTCGGCCTGGACCGCCTGCCGCTGACCCGTGCCGCTCTGGCGGCCGGCCTGATCGACGAGCGGCGCGCCGAGGTGATCGCCGAGGAAGTGGCGGGGCTGGATGATGAGCACGCTGCGGCGGTCGAGAAGCTGATCATCGGCCGGGCCCCAAAATTGACGAGCGGGCAGCTGCGCGCGCTGGTCCGCCGTGCGGTCCTGTCCGCAGACCCGAAAGCCGCCCGGCGGCGTAAGGAGAAGGCGCTGAAGGACGCCCGGGTGGAGATGTTCCCCGAGACCTCCGGCACCGCCGCCCTGGCCGGCCGCGACCTCCCCCCGGCCGCCGTGCTGGCCGCAGACAAGCATCTGACCGCGCTCGCGCAGGCGATGAAAGCCGCCGGGCAGCCCGGCACCCTGGACATCCTGCGCGCCTGGGCCTACCTGCACCTTCTGTCCGGCCAGCCCGCCGACACCCTCCTTTCCACGCAGCAGGCGGCCACCACCCCCGGCCTCCCGGGCAGCCATCCTCCCGGAGGTCCCGGGCTTCCTGCGACCGTCCCGGATGCGACCGCCCCGGATGCCGCCCCCTCTCCCGGAGGGCCGCGCGGCAGCGTGAATCCTGGGGGGCCGCGCGGCAGCGTGAATCCTGGGGGGCTGCGCGGCAGCGTGAACCTGACTATGCCCCTGACCACCTGGCTCGGCTGGACGCAGTCCCCCGGCGACGTACCCGGCTACGGCCCGGTGGACGCTGAGGACTCCCGCACCCTTGCCAGCCTCCTCGCCCGCAGCCCAGGCAACCAATGGTGCGTTACCCTCACCGGCACCGACGGGCACCCCGTCGCCCACGCCTGCGCCCGCCACGGGCCTCCGAGCCCCGGGCAACGACCCACCCCCGCCACTCTGGTCCCGGGGCAACGAGCCAGCCCGGTCCATGGGCAACGAGACAGCCCGGTCCATGGGCAACGGCCCATCCCCACTACGCCCGTCCCGGACTGGCTGCGCGGCCTAGCCTTCGTCACCCTGGAGAAGGGAACGTGCAGCCACCCACGGGAATCACGGGGCTACCAGCCCAGCCCGTCGCTGCGCCACCTCATCCAGATCCGCAACCCCACCTGCACCGGCCCCGGATGCCGCCGGCCCGCCACCCGCTGCGATCTGGATCACGTCATCCCCTACGACCGCGGCGGACGCACCTGCGAGTGCAACGTTCATCCGTTGTGCAAGCGATAACCACACAGCTCGCCCACCACGTCGGAAAGCTCGCTGCCCTCGGCTTCGAAGTCACCCTCTGCCGCATCCCCGAACCAGGCCCTGACCCCGGTCAGGCAGCCAGCACCCCAGCAGCCTGACCACTGACCCACATCACCGGCGGGCCAAAGAGCGGCTCCGCCGGCGCTGCCGCGCGCCCAGCCAGGGTTCTATTTTCGGGTCAGATTGGCCGACGCGTTGCCGCAGTACTGCTGCCCTTGCGGCTTGCTGAACGCCTCGTGCGGCCCGGCCGGAGGCCGCGATAGCCCTCTATCCGTCGTCCTGCCCAGCACGGCGCGAGGACTGGTGCCGGTAGAGAGTCGGCAGTACGCGCAGGTCTTTCGGGCGCCCAGCCGACTCCTTAGACCGGATCACGTCGGCGAGGTCAGCGACGACGACTTCCACCTCTCCTACGCGCAGGCGGTGCGCGTTGATCACAAGCTGGGCGTAGCCGCCGGCGAAGCCGGACGGATGGAAGGAGATGTCGAATTCACCGTCAGGGCAGATCAGATTCCACACCTCGGCCGCTGCCAGAGACGTGGCATCGTGGCTGAAGGGCAGCCCGCCGGGTTCCCCCTCGGTCCGGATCCGCGCGCCAAGCTCCTTTAGCGCCAGCGACAGGCGGGCCAGGTTCTCGTGACTTGCCTCCGGTGTGAGATCGATGTCTCTAGTCGCTGCTATTGGCGCCTGCTGCGCGATAGCGGCGAAGGCCCCGATGACGACGTATCGCACTTGGTGCCGGTTAAGCGCAGAGACTATGGCCGCAGCGTCCAGCTCCGGCTCATCGGCACCTCCATGCTCGCTCACGCCACATCCTCTGCTGGGGTCGCCTGGCGCCAGGTCTGAAGCTGCCGATCACGACGGAGCCGCTCGGCTTCGGAGCGGCTTTCCTCCAGCTCGGCCAGTATGTCGTCATGCGGGTCGTAGGCGGCCAGATGCAGGCGGAGGTCGAACCCGGCTGCGTGCAGCAGCCTCAGAAGGGTAGTCAGGGTGGGCTGCCGCTGGTCGCGCTCATACGCCGAGATCATGCTGACCGGGACTCCGGCCCGTTCGGCCAGTTCCCGCTGGCTCATAGCAGCCTTGAGCCGGGCCAGTTGCAGAAGCGCCGAAGACGGCGACGGCAGCTCTCCCCCATCATACGCTTGTGTCATAACACGATCGTATGACTCGACATGCTGCAGCCCTAATCAAGCTCGCAGGAGGGCGAGTCAACGCAATCACGGTGAGAAGTCCGGCTATGAGCACCGATGAGCTGCGCCCTGAACAAGAAGAACAACTTGTTAGCGAGGTGCTTCGCGAGCGCGGTGGCATCGACCCCGGCAGGCTGGGGTCGGTTGTGGATCTGGCGGCGCTGGGCCTGGTGAACAGCGCATGGCGGAACACGTGCGTTGAGGACTCGCACGCCGAGGGCCGTATTCACGACGGCGACATGATGCGGATCAACAGCCACATGACCTGGCGTTCCCGCGGCATCATCCGCCGCTCGATGACCGAGACCGGACTCATCGCCGATGGACCGCTTTCGGCGCTTGAGAGTGTCCCTGCCGAGTCCGTTGAATGGCTCGCGATCCGGGTGTTCCGGTGGCTGGTGAATCCGGGCGGGAAGCTGGCTACTGGAGCAACGCTGGCCGAGCTTGCTAATGACGACCTGGGACAGTACGAAGATGACGCCGATCTGCGGCTAAATTTAGGAGGATTCGCCAAGCAGATCGCGGACCGGGGAGCCCAGTTTGGCTTTGCACGGACCGCTGACCACGGCGCAGTCGCGTGCTCGCACTGGTGGGGTCATCCGCGCTGGCCGCACCTCGTGGACAGGCCGCTGCTTGCCCTGGACGATCCAGCCGACGATCACTGGGGACAGGGCGGAGAGTTCAGGAGCCGCCTACTGCCCGAGCCGCCCATCGTGGCGGATCGAAAGCTGCTTCGACAGGTTTTGCGTTTCCACCCCTGGGATCCCAGCCCGGAGTCGGCGGCGTGGCTGGTCAGTGCCGGTATCGGCTATCTCCGATCGTAGGGCTGCCAGCCCCAGATGCGTGGTCTAGCCGACCGCAGGTTCTAGCTGGACGCAGCGAGCATGGCCGGATCACGAGGCAACAGAGGGCCTCCGCGTCTCGCACGAACAGAACAAATCCGTTGTGAAGCAGAGGTCAAACCGCGGCCTGAGCATGCCGTCGAGCAGCATGAGACGAGCCGGCGCAGGTGTGGGTGGCGCCACATTCCCGCGTGCAAGTCATAACCACACATTGACCTGGAACCTCAGACCGGGGCTTGGATGACTGTCTATCCAAGTGGCCTGAGCGCCGAGGCCCACTCAGCCGAGTACCCCATCAGGCGATCTGGCCCCGATCCCCGCACCCGGAGAACGCTGCGCCAGCGGCGACAGGTGATACCCATGGCTGCGGGCCAGCTGCTTGTCCCAAGCCCGCGAGACCATGCCCGCATGGTTGAGGAAGTGATCCCGGTCCTTCGTGTCGCCGACGCCGCCGCGGCGGTCACCTGGTATGGGCGCCTGGGTTTCACCGAGGAATGGGGGCATCGTTTCGAGCCCAGCATGCCCGCGTTCGTGTCGGTCGCCTGTGGCCGCTCGCCGCTGTTTCTCTCCGAGCACCAAGGTGACGCCCGGCCAGACACTCTGATCCATCTGGTGGTCGGTGACATCGTCGCCGTTGTGGCCGAGTTCGGCCGGCCCGCTGGTGAACCTCCCTATGGGTGTGAGATTGAGCTTCGTGACCCTGACGGCAACCGGCTGCGGATCAGCACACCGGCAAGCTGAGTGGACGCCCAGCCACCATCGGGTCTGCGGCACTCGCCGGTCCCGCCCCGCGGCGACCGACTGCCGGGACCCCGGCCTTCCATGCCGGATGGCAGGCCTTAACGCCCGTGGCGGTGCAAGGTGTAGCCAACCGCGGAGATTATGGGGATCAGCGTGGCTGGGACGAGATTCGCGGGCACGCCGGCGATCCGGGCGAGATGTCCGGGCTCGTCCTCAACCGCGGTGCCGGGTGTGGCGAGAGCGGGGAAGAACGGTACCCATGCGACGGCAGGAAGCAGCGCGGCGATCTTGATGGCCAGGGCGCCGGCTTCTGCGTCCTCGCCGGGGCGCCACAGTAGCCACAGGGCGAGGAGTTGCGAGCCGGCTACGCTGCCCCACCCGGCCGCGCTGTGGAATCGGGCGTGCGGCGGCCAGCCGGGGTTGAACACGTGGCTGCGGTTGAGGTCGGCGCGCCCGGTGCCGGCGATCGTGCCGAGAGCCGCGCCGCTGAGGACCAGGCGGCTGATCCTCACGCCGGTGTCTCCCTCTCCGATTCGTCCGCGGGCGCGGAGTGGTATCTCGCCGCCGCGTTGGCCTGGCTGCGAAGGCGCACAGCGGAGGAGGCCGCCTGGCGGCGTCGCAGGGAGCGGGGGAGCACAGGGAGCACTCGCATCGCGATCCGGTAGGCCCGTCCCGGGAAGACGAGGGGCTTGCCGGCGTCGAAGCCGGCCAGCGCTTCGCGGGCGCAGCGCGCCGCGCTGATCCGCAGGAACTGAGGCGGGCCGCCGGTCATCCCCCCTGCCGAGCCGGCGACGCTGTCGAAGCCCCTGTCCACGGGACCCGGGCAAACCTGGGTGACTACCACCCCCGTGCCAGCCAGATCGGCTCGCAAACCTTCGCTGAAGCCGTCCACGAAATGCTTGCTGGCCGAATACGCCGCCGCCGCGGGCATCACCGTCAGCCCCGCTCCCGAGCCCACATTGAGCACGCCGCCCCGGCCCCGTTCCACCATGCACGGCACCAGACGCGCGGTCAGCTGGGCGACAGCCACCACGTTGGTGTGCAGGACCTGGCGGGTCCGGCTCCAGTCCGTGCCGTCGAACAACGCCTGGTCGCCGAGGCCAGCGTTGTTGATCAGCACGTCCACGGCGCCGACCTGCTCACGCACCGAGGCCAGGCCCCGGTCCACGTCGCGCTCGTCGGACAGGTCGATGGGGGCAGCCACCACCTGCAGCCGTGGGTGCGCGGCCGCGAGCTCGGCCCGCAAGCCTTCGAGCAGCCCGGCTCGGCGGGCCACGACGACCAGGGTCCCGGCCCGGGAGGCAAGCTGAGTGGCGAACTGGCGACCGATCCCCGAAGAGGCACCAGTGATCAGCGCCGTGCCGCCATCTACTGGAGGACGTTCCGTCACGATCGCGGTCCTTCGCCGGTAGCTGAACGCGAACGAGAATCCGGCCCGGGGTGACCCTCAGCAGCCGCGTCACCTGGATCGGCGCCTGTCCGCGTCCCGGCCCACTCTTCTGGCTGCCGGGACTGGTGGCAAGTGGGCAAAAACTTGACACTGCTCAAATATGGCCGGCACGCTGCTCACGTGAACAGCCGATCTTCACCTCAGGCCCTGCCGAGCCGGCGTGACCGGCGCCGGCAAGAGACGATCACCGACATCAAGAGCGCGGCACGGGCGCAGCTGGCCCAGGGCGGACCGGCCGGGATCTCCCTGCGGGCCATCGCCCGCGCGCTGGGCATGACGGCTTCCGCCGTGCACTACTACTTCCCGGGCCGGGAAGCCCTGCTCGACGCCCTGATCGTCAACGGGTGGGACTCGCTCGCCATGACCTTGCAAGCCCGCTACGAGCAGGCCCGGCCACTGCCGGCCCACGAGCGGTGGATAGCCGTGACCCGGGTCCACCGCGCGTGGGCCCTTGAGCACCCGTCGGAGTACTTGCTGCTCTACGGGCACACCGGGCTTCGCGTCACCCCGGCCGCAGACCGCAGCGTCCAGCAGGCCATGCCGAAGGTCATTGCCGTGCTGTTCACGATGATGCGCGATGCCCTTGCGGCTGGGGAGATCGACGCCGGAAGGCTCCAGACCGCGACCCCGGCGCCCCTTCGCCAGCAGCTCGCCGGTTGGCGCGAGGCCACCGGGGAGATGACTGGCCTTCCCGATGGCGCCCTGGTCGCCTGCCTGATCGGATACGCCCAGCTCCATGGGGCCATCACCCTGGAGCTAGTCGGGCGGATCCCCCCTCAGCTCCAGCCCGCCGCCCTGTTCGACCTGCAGATGGCCCACGTCTCGGGCTCCCTGAACGCTCCGCCACCTCCCTGGTGACCCAGCAGCCCACCTCGCCGGACTCCGGCCCGCCGCTGTCAGGGAACAGGGTCGTGGGCGAAGGATGAAGACCCCTGAATCCTCTCCTCGTGTCGCACCCAAGGAACCTTTGACGACGGCAGGAGATCGAGAGTCCCAGCCTGCGGGATGCAGGGCGATGGTTCGTTAGCTCGTGCTCTCTTGCCAGATGCCGATGACGTTGCCGCGGGGTCGCGGACGGTGGCGATGGTTAGATTGCCTTCCTGGTAGGGCCGGGTGACTACCTCTGCGCCTTGCTCGGCTGCCTTGCGGAGCGCGTCATCGAGCTGGGTGACGTAGATGTAGGGCCGGATCCCGGCTTCCCCGGCGGTGGGCAGGTCGGTGCGCCAGTGCCCGATGACGTGGCCGGTGCCGTCGCTGAAGCTCGGCTGGTCCGGTGTGCCGCGTACCTGCCAGCCAAAGACCGCGCGGTAGAAGTCCGCGGACTGTGCCACATCGTGTGCGGGGATCCCGAGATAGGAGACACCGCCGGGCCGGGCCACCGTGGCCTCGACGCCCGGGTCTGCAGGTGCGCTGTCATCAGTCATCACTCACCCCTCCCAATTTGGCTATGGCTGTACCGTAGCCTAATGTGAGTGCCCCGGACACAGGCGGGTCAGCGCCCCGCGGCTACCGTTCGCCGCGCCGCGAAATGCAGGCGCGCCGGACTCGTGCCCGCATCATCGAGGCAGCCGCCCAGCGGTTCCTGGTGCACGGCTATGCGGGCACCACGATGCGCGCGGTTGCCCTGGATGCCGGCGTGCGCTGCCCACTGTCGAGCTTGCCTTCCGGACCAAGGCACGGCTGCTGAAGGCAGTGATCGACGTCGCGATCGCAGGCGACGACGAACAGGTGGCGATGCTGGACCGCGAGTGGGTGAAGCGAGCTGAGTCCATCGCCGGGGCGCCGGATTTCGTCGCGGTATTCGCCCGGGTGCTCGTCAGTTCAGCCGAGCGGGCCGCAGGCCTGGCGGCGACCGCCTTGGAAGCCGCCCGAGCCGACGAGGACATCGCCGCCGTAGCCGCGCAGCTCATGTCCCAGCGGGAAGTCATGGCCTCGTGGCTGGTAGACGGCATCATGCACCGGTCCGCCCTCCGCGAGGGAACCGACCGCGCCGCCGCCGCCGACACGGTATGGGCGCTGATGGACCCCGTGGTCTTCTGCCGTCTCACTGGTGACCGGCACTGGACGACCGCACGCTTCGAGCGCTGGTTCACCGACAGCGTCACGCGCCTCCTGCTACCCGCCAACAACACCCGCTGACGCTAACCGTGAGACGTTCTCTTAGATCAACGGGCATGTATGCAGAGCATCGGTATGGACCCGCCAGCAAGTCATAACCACACACTTCAGGCATCAGCCGGAAGCTGGCCGAGAGCATCCACGATGGCCACCCTGACTGCGGTATCGGTCGTGACTGTTCCCGCTGTCAGGCCGCGGACAGCACGGGTGAGCGTGGCGCGTTCGCCGGCGAACTGGCCGTCGGCTGAGCTGATAAAGATCTCGTTGCGGCGGACTCCGTCATCGACAGCCATCGAAATGTGCCGCGTCCCGTCCTGGTCATCGGCTTCGCCGATCTCGACCCCAGGCAGCAGCAGCAAGGCCCGGTAGATCGCAGCACGCAGATCCGCAGGGACCCGGCCGGTGCGCAGCGCATCGGCGGCGTAGGCGAACGGACCTGCGTAGCCGGGCCTGTCGTCCGGGCTGTCTGCCCGAAGCCGCTCATAGAGCGCTTGCGGATCGCGAGGCAGCGCCGCCAGGAAATGAGAGTCAGGAAGCTGCCAGCACTCTTCCACCGGGCCAGGCTGCTCCCGTGACTCCGCGGCGAAGAAATCGCCGAACGGCGCCTGCCAGCGTCCCGTGGGCCATGACCCAAGCAGACCACCACCAGCCCTGGCGAGCTGTTCGGCGTTGCCCTCCAGCCAGGTCCGGCGGCCAGTCTGGCGGCGATCCAGCAGCCACTCTTCCCGCTCATCAGCAGGAACCCAGACCTGGATCACGTTCTCGGCGAGGCAGCTGAAGTCATGCCTGGAACGCTGGAGGTGCCCCATCCACCACGCCCGGGTCAGCACATAGCGGTACTGGCCCGGTCCCATAGGTTCATCCACGGCCACCGCCGCAGGATCAATCACGAGCCGCGCCTCCCTGGCAACGTGAACCCCGGGCGCGCTGCCCAGCTACCCCGACCCTAACCGGCGACGACTTACCAGGATCTAGCGTCAGCGAGCAACATGGGCAGGAGTGGACGCCCAGGAAGAGCCCGCCAAGAGCATCGACAAGCTGCGAGTGGCGCATGATCCCCACGCGCAACCCATAACCACACATTGGCTGCTCGGCTCGGTTGGTAGAACGCTACGGCGTAGTCGCGAGTGCCGTCGCTAGGGCTTCCAGCTCCAGGCTCCGGGATGCTTTCACGAGCACGATGTCTCCTGGCGTGAGTCTGTCCCGGATCAAGCGTGCTGCGGCGTGCCCATCAGCAGCGGTCTCGACGGTCAGGGCTGGGTTTGCGCGCTGCGCGGCCTCGGCGAGAGCCTGGGCGTGCTCGGTGCCGACGGCCACGAGGATGTCGATTCCGAGGCGGCCAACGAGTTCACCGATCTGCGCGTGCCCTGCCGCTGAGTCCGGACCGAGTTCGCGCATTTCGCCCAGGATGGCTACTGTCCTGCGGCCTGTGGCCATGGCGGCCACGGTTTGCAGCCCGGCGCGCGTTGATTCGGGGTTGGCGTTGAAGGCGTCGTTAACGATCGTTACGCCGTCGCGGCGTTCGATGACTTGCATCCGGCCTGGTGACAGGCGCTCGGCGGTGGATAGAGCAGTGGCGGTGGCCGTGGTGTCCAGGCCGAGGGTGCAGGCTACTGCGGCGGTGGCGAGCGCATTGCTGACGTGGTGCTCGCCGTGCATCTGGAGCCTGACCGCCGCCGTTCCAGAGGGTGTGATCAGGGTGAACCGAGCGCGGGCCCGGTCATCCAGCTGCACCCCGCTGGCCCGCACCGCCGCGTGCGGCGCCTGGCCGTACCAGAGGACGCGTGCGGTGGTCCTGGCGGTCATGGCAGCGACCAGATCGTCGTCGGCGTTCAGGACGGCGATGCCGCCATGGCTGGCGTCAGGGAGAGCTTCGACCAGTTCGCCTTTGGCGTCGGCGATGGCTTGCTTGCTGCCGAACTCACCGATATGCGCCGAGCCGACGTTGAGAACCAGGCCGACGGTTGGCGGCGTCAAAGAGGTGAGGTAGGTGATGTCGCCTTTGTGGCGGGCGCCCATTTCCAGCACGAGGTAGCGGGTGGCCTTGTCGGCTGTGAGCACGGTGAGTGGCAGGCCGATCTCGGTGTTGAAGGACCGGGGCGTGGCCACCGTGGGGCCGAGATTGGGAAGGACCTGGGCGAGCAGGTCCTTGGTGGAGGTCTTGCCTGATGACCCGGTGAGCGCGATCACGGTGGGGGAGCCGATGCGTGCCAGTACTGTCTGCGCCAGCTTGCCCAGCGCCGCGATGACGTCGCTGACGATGATGGCGGGGACGCCGACTGGCCGGGAGGCCAGCACGCAGACTGCGCCAGCCGCCGTGGCGTCGGCGGCGTAACTGTGGCCGTCAACGTGCGCGCCGGTTACGGCGGCAAACATCCCGCCTGGGACGATCTCCCGGGAGTCGCTGGCCGATGGCCCGCTCACCAGCACGTGCGGGTCGGGCACATCGGCGAGGGTTCCATCGGTAACCGAGGCGACCTCGGCGAGGGTCATGGGGATCACGAAGGCCCTCCTACGTGGCAGCTGGCCGGGCGGGTTTGAAGGTGATACAGCGGCCCGAATAGGACTGCGAGAGGCGGCTCAGCCTGACCCGGTCGTGGTCCTGGCCCCAGCTAGAGGGGTCACGGAACAAGATCAGCGGATCGTCTCGGCCAAGCTCGTACCCGCGCACCACTACCAGGTGGCCACCGCGCCGGCCGTCTGCTGGGAATTCGCAGGTGACGGATGCGATCAGTGGCGCCTCGTGCAGCCGGCCGGGCAGATCGGCGGCTTCGACGGCCTCGGCCTGGGCGGGCACGCCGAGGCTGGTCGCCAGGTCCGCCAGGTCCGCGTGCCGCCAGCCGCGCTGGGTATACGCCCCGACGGTAGCTCCAGTTTTCACCAGTTCGGTGAGCGAGGGAGCCGGCCGGCCGTAGGCAGCAAGGATCATCCGCAGCGCGGCCATCCCGCAGGCCCGATCGGACCATTCCGCGACCGGGCCCAGGTCGGTGCCGCCGTAGGCGTCCCATTCCCTGGCGTCGATCCGCTGCCGGCACATCGGCACGTCATGCGCCGTGAACGCCGTTCCCACTCAGCCTCCCTAGCGCCTGGCACGCTCCGCTGGCTACGCTGTGCCCAGGTCAGCGACGCTGACGACCGGCAGGGGGACATCCTGGTCGCTGCGGTGCACGGCCTCCAGGAGCAGCGCCAGCACGATATCACTGTGTCCCAGCCCGACCTCGTAAGCGGCCAGAGCGAAGTTCGACTCATAGGACAGGCCAGGGACTGTGTTCACCTCCAGGGCGAATATTCCAGTTTCAGCCACTACGAAATCGATCCGCGCTATCCCATGGCAGCCGATACCATGCCACAATTTTAGTGACTGCTCTTTAAGCTGCCTACGAATGGGTGCGGCCATGTTCGCCCTGCTGTAGGAGACATTCCTCGCGCCGGCGGAATCGAGCTTGGTCTCGGCGTCGTAGAACGTGTCCCCGCGCGGCTGGACGGCCAGCGGCGGGAGCATCAGCACTCCCGCGGGAAGCTCCAGGAGGCCGACTGTCACCGGCAGGCCCGGCACGAACTCCTCGATGAGTGCACCCACCGGATCGATGGCGGTCGCGGCCGAGATAGCGTCGTCGAGCCCCTGGCTGGCGCTGACGAGGGACATGCCCACGCTGCTGCCGCCCAGCCGCGGCTTGACCATGACGTGCGCGAACTGGCTGGCGAATGCCGCAGCGGCAGCATCCGCCAGATGCCAGCGCGGGGTTGCCACGCCCAGGCCGGCCATGGCGAGCTTGCATAGCGCCTTGTCAGCAGCGACCGCCGAGGCGGCGACGCCGCTGCCGCAGTAGGGCCTGCGGAGATAGTCCAGCATCCCCTGAAGGCGCCCGTCTTCTCCGTAAGGGCCATGCAGGGCTGGCACGATGACCTCAAAGTCCAGCAGCGAGCGCAGGAATGACCGCTCGCATGGATCCAGGACGACCGCTGGCACGCCCAGCCCGGCGAGCGCGCGGGTAACCGCCGTAATCGACATCTGTTCCACTGGGCTCCGTGATATGTAAAGGCGGTCTTCCGCAGACAGGCCGCCGTAGACGACCGCCGCGCGAATACCGGCAAGCCCGCGCTGCCCGGATCGGAGCGCCTGAATCTGGCTGGCTATCTGGCCTTGGTTCCTCCAGCTGATGACCGCGGTCATGCCATTTCACCCCAGTACACGACCTCGGCCGGCCCGGTCAGCCAGACAGCGCTGTCGTGCGGATCTCCCGGCTGGCCGACGCGTAACGGAGTCCCCGCCTCATTGCGGACGGTTACCGGGCCGTTCGTGACGGCTCGCACCTCCCGGGCGACCGCTACGGCTGCGACGGCCCCGCTCCCGCACGACAGAGTCTCCGCTTCAACACCCCGCTCATACGTGCGGATCTTGAGCGTGCAGCGATCGACTACCTGCGCGAGATTGACATTGGCCCCGGCAGGGGCGAGCGCGGCATGGTGGCAGACATGCCTGCCCAAGCCCACGACGTCGCTCTGCTGCAATGACCGGGCGAACGCCACAACGTGCTCGGTCCCGCTGTTCACGGCGGCGAACTCCAGTCGCTGGCTTCCCCACCTCAGCGCCAGGACCCGCTGAGTCACCGCTCCGACGGTGACCGAGACTCCGATCTGGCTGCCATCAACAACAGCCTCATGGCTCGCGCTGCCCATAAGCAAAGTCATGCGTGTGTCGCCGTGATCTTCCGCCGCGCACCGCGCAACGCACCGCAGGGCGTTGCCGCACATGCTCGCTACCGAGCCATCGGAGTTGTAACACGTCACCGTGTATGTGCCAGCCGAGATACGCTCGCTCACGACCACCCCGTCGCCGCCGACACCCATACGCCGATGGCAAAGGCTGGCTGCAAGGTTCCCCCAGTCGCGAGTCTCATGGGGATCTGCCAGAAGGATGAAGTCATTCCCGGCGCCGTGAACTTTACGGAATGGGGTCATGGTACGCCTCCCTTGCGCCAGGTCACGTCACACCCAGCGGAACCGCTTCTACTTCTCATGGATAGATTCGTTTAAAACAGTCCTGGCATCACGGAATGCTGGCGAATTCAGCGCGTGATCCGCCCGGCATCTGGTGTCCCGGGTTACTTAAGAAGTGGATAATTCCACCATTGCCCAGAAAACCTTGCCCTCCTCCACCCGAATCTCATACCAGTTTCATTGCTGGCTCAGCGTTTCTACTAGAAGTAATCCCCTGCCGCTCTCGCTGGACGTATCCACCAGGACCGGCATCGGCGGGCGGGGGTTACCGTCCTGCACCTCGATCAAGACGCGCGTTTTATCGCTCATGAGCCGGAACCCGACAGGTGGCGTTCCTGGCATATCCCGTGCGGCCTTCACGCCGTTCGTTACCAGCTCGGATACCAGCAGCTCGACCGTTTCAGACAGGTCGCCAAGCCCCCACTCGGAGAGCACCTGCTTGGCGTGCAGCCGGGCCCACGGGACGGCTCCCGGGAGCGCCCCGAGCCAGAGGATGCTGCATAGCAGCCACTCTTCACACACGGGCTGGACCCCGCCGACGCTCTCCACACCGCGACCAGCATGCTGAGAAGCGCTGATCGAGGATGGTTTCTCCCTACCGGGCACGGCTGGCTCCCGCCGGAAATAGGTCTTCTTCTCGTTGAACGGTTTGTCCTGTAAGCATGGGCCGGCTGGCTGGACAGCGGATTACCGATGGGGCAGTTAGGTGCAGACCGCAGGAATTCCCGGCGGGCCACATAATTTCTGCCGCCGCGGCGAACTATGGTCGGGGAATGGGCACAATACGGCCGGTCTATCTAAGCGGTAAGCCCGGCCTGGCGTACCATGGCGCACAAGCCGCAGACGGCCTGGTCACAGGCAGGGGGTTGACGACATGCCGAAAGCTCACCGCAGCCGCCGCGCGAGACTGGCAGCGCTTAGCGCCAAACTGCGCAGGGAGGGCTGGACCTGGTCGCAGATCGCCCGGCGCATCCAGGCCGATGAGCACATCAATGCGCGGGTGGCCCTGCGACTGGCGCATGGGTGGACGCAGGAAGAGGTCGCCCAGCACTGGAATGACCTTTTCCCCAGCAGTAACGGCTCTGCCGGGATCACCAACCAGAACATCTCAAGCTGGGAGAACTGGCCGGAATCAGGCCATGAGCCGTCACTCAAGACCCTCAAGCGCCTCGCCCAGGTTTACCAGTGCGACGTTGGGGACCTTGTTGACGATGGTGACTTCAGCCATCTCGACGAAACCCACGAGCAGGCCGGCCTCGCACACGCCCCACCCGGGGAGGATGCCACCGCGCACGGCGACGCGCTGCTCACCGTCCGGGACCCCGATACGGTCAGATGTGCCGCTTTATCCTGCGGCGAGGGCGTATCTGTGATCGCAAACGGCCCGGCGGCCGAGGATATCTCCCTCCTCCTTCCGTATCTCAACGAGATGAGCACGCTGGGGCGGCTCCCGCTCGCCTCCGCACGAGACCGTGAATATGCATACGACAGCATCACTCAACTCCTCGCGCGCTGGGCGGATACCGTGAAGCGCCGCGAACTGCTGCGCATTCTCGGCACAGCCGCGTCATATATCGCAGCGGTCCCCCTGCTCCGGGATCTCGGAGCCGACGAACAGCAACGTGTCACCAGCAGCCTTGCGCTACCCAGTCGCATTGACTCGGCAACCATCGATCACATCGAGGCAGTGCTCTGGCACTGCAAACGTCAAGACGACCTCCTCGGGCCACAGACAGCACTGCACACCGTCGTCGCCGAACGCGATGTCATACGCTGGCTGCTTCCAGATTGCCCCGGGCCGTTTCGCCCGAGACTGCTGTCCGCGCTGAGCCACGCCTCTCGCATGGCAGGATGGCTTTGCTTCGACCTGGGTGACTACGACGGCGCATGGCTGTACTACGACCAGGCCAGGGCTGCCGCTCATGAAGCCCGCAACACTGCCCTGGCTGCGCAGGTGCTGTGCAACATGAGCCACCTCGCCACCTGGCAAGGGACGCCACGGCTGGGGATCGACCACGCGGTGGCCGCGCAGGGATGGGCCAGGCAGACAGACGACCTCCCCCTGAGGGCCTACGCCCATCAGGTGGCGGCACGGGCGTACGCCGCCGATGGCGGCCAGGAGTCAACAGACACGCACGTGCTCCGAGAACTCGGATATGCAGAGGAATCTCTCGCCGGCTCCCAGGACGACAACTCCATCGCCCACTTCAACGGGCCTGCACAGCTCGCATCAGACGAAGGCTTGTGCTACCTGCTGCTAGGGCAAGCCGATACTTCCGCCAGCAAGTCGATTGACTCGCTGGCGCTCCTTGATCGCTCCTTTGTGCGGAATGCCGCCTTCACCATGCTCACCCTGGGCCAGGCTCACCTTCAGGGAAAGGTTATCTCCGAAGCAGCAATGGTAATCAGCGACGCAGCCGAACTGGCAATGCAAAACCGCTCAGTCAGGCTAACGGGTGAGATGCGGACTGCAGTCAGAAGCCTGGCCCCATGGAACGACGTTAAAGAGGTGCGTGAGCTAACCGAGCGTTGCCAAGCGGCAGGGATACTCAGTTCTTGAGCGGAAGAATGTATATATCGAAGAAGGGTGCCACATGCTGGGGTGCGCCCTTGGCGCGGCCAGCTAGCCGCCACCCAAGATGACGGTAGAATCGTTCCGCGCCTTCGTTGCCGACGACCACGGCAAGAGAGGCCCGTTCCTCGGGCCTGCTGGCGAGCAACGTGCTAAGCAATCTCTTCCCGATACCGCGGAATTGGTGGGTGGGCGCAACTGCCATGTCGATGACGACGAACGTACGCCCGTCCCATTCCCGCATCGTCTCGACGGCCAGTGGCATCAGGAAGTCGTCCCACCAGTGGGTATCGGATCCAAGCCCGTGACCGTAAGCGAACCCCACCAGCCTGCCAGCCTCAGTGGCCACAGCGAGCCCGAACGTGGGCTTATCGATGAGCCTCGCGAGGGTGCAGCGCTGGGTTCGCAGCTTCTCGATTGGCCTGCTGAGTGGCGGACTTGAGAACACGGAAAGGTACAGCTGGCATATGGGCTCGAAGTAAGCGTTCGCCGTCTCACTAGAGACCGGCTTGACTGAAACGCAGCTTGCCATAACCACCGTCCAGCCCTCATGCCTGGTATCAAGCCCAGATGATCAAGCGTAACTGGTGGGCCAGCGGGCCCGGGCGGCGGCTCGAGCCTGGCTCCGGGATGCCAGTCACGTTCAACGGGTCGCGCCACCGCCCCGGGGCCTGCCGGACGGCGGTGCACGAGCCGGTGGTCACTGTCCAGGACACCGGCCTGCACCCACGCATGAACGAACACTGTGCCCAGCTCGCGGGGGGCCGCGCGTCCCTCCAGCAGTGGTCGCACCATCCGCATCCGGGACGGTTGCGTATACCTCTGAGGATCTGCGAAGGACCTTTGCGTGACCTTTCGTGGCCCCCCGGGTGAGTGTGGTCACCTCGAGCTGGCCGCGGCTGGCTTCTTCATCGCGCAGGGAGCGGGCCGGGGCAGCTCGCCAGGGCTCAGCTGCTGCTGTTATCCAGTAACGGACCCCGGGCGGACGTGGCCGCGTATCGCATGCTGCGGACCGGCAAGGCGGTGCAGGAAAGGCTTACCGGCCGGTGAGGGAATGCCTACCCCGGCGTCAAAAGGCGACCCCGGAACCGGATTCCCCTTATAGGCGTTCTGCCACTCAGCTGACACTTCGGCTGACAACCTGACCTGGTGTTCCGCGCAAATGGTGTTCACGCTGGCGGGCGGCGGACCAGGCCAGCGCCGGCCGTGCCTGGCCAGGAACCATGACACCCGGGCTGGGCGGCAGTTCCGAGGCTGGCGTGAATGTGACGCGGTTTTACCCGATTTCTATTAGCAGGAGGGCTCCTGGCTCGCCACAGCCAGGGGGACCGAGCAAGCCCGGACCAGGAAGGAGGAGACACATGAGGACGATGGCAGCCTTGGCTGACGCGTGGGTAGCAGGCGCATGTCAACCGGAGCGCCAGGCGGCTTTCCCCCCGGCAGGTGCGCCGGCCGGTTGCCCGGCAGCTACCCCGGCCCTCTAGGCCGGCCGGCGCACCTGCCGCTCCGACAGCGGCGGAGCCGCTGGTGGCGGGCGAAATGGACCTCAAGCTGCGAACCGGGACTGATGACTGATGGCATCACATTCTTCTGCGCCCGGGGCGCGGGCGGTGGCCGGCGACGCTGCGGTGCTGGCTGCCTCCGCCCACCTGACCGGCCGCGACCGTTATCTGGTCCGCATGGTCGGTGAGCACCGCGTGCTCACCACCGACCAGCTCGCCGCGATGGGCTTCGGCAACGTGATCACCGCCCGGCACCGCCTCGAGGTGCTGGTCCGGCTCGGGATGCTGCGCCGGTTCCGGCCGCGCCGCGAGGTGGGGTCGGCGCCGTGGCATTACCTGCTCGGCCCCCTCGGCGCCGCACTGCTGGCCGCCGAAGACCGCGACGATAAGAAATGGCTGCCGCAGGTCCGCACCGACCGCCAGCTGGCGCTGGTGCAGTCGCAGCGGCTGGCGCACATGACCGGCGCCAGCTGGTTCTTCGTCTCTCTCGCCGCGCACGCCCGCGGCAGCGGGCACGGCGAGCTGCGCTGCTGGCTGGGCGAGGGCGCCACCGCCCGCTACATCTATGACTGGCACCACACCAGCACCCCGGACGTGCTGCCGCACCCCGACGGGCTCGGCATCTGGGCCGAAGACGGCCGGGAGGTCACGTTCTTGCTGGAATACGACACTGGCAGCGAGCACCGGCCCCAGCTGGCCGCCAAGCTGGACGGCTACGCCGCCCTGGCCAGAGACGGATACCGCCAGCGGGCGGCCCGGATCGGGCTGCCGCTGCTGTTCTGCTTCGCCACCCCGCGCCGGGAGATGTCTGCTCGCCGTGCCCTGGCCGCCAGCGCCAGCGCGGCCGGGCTGCGGATCGCCACCGGCGCGCTCGATCCCCGATGCACCTGCCCGGCCGGGCAGGTGTGGATGCCGCTGCGCGGCCCGGCCCGTCAGGTCCGGCTCATCGACCTCCCCCACCTGCGCGCCAGCAGCGGCGAGAACCCCGGGGACCCCTACCTGCCATGAGCCGTCGCGGTATCCACGCTGGAACACCCTGCCACCGCCGGCCGCCGGCCGGGCCGGCTGGTTACGCCTGTCCGCATTCCGTCCCTGGCCAGGAAAATAGGCCGCCGGTCTCGTCCTGGCTGGGACGGCCGTCCCAGCCAGGAAGCAGATGCCGCTGGTGGCGCGTCTCGGCTGGCGCGCGACAGGCGCCAGCGGAACGCCGGCCTCAGTTCGTCATCGCCGCAGGCCAGCAGCAGATTAGGCGGCAGGGTGCCGGCTCTTGTCCTAAGACCATGCCCTAGCCAAGAGGAAGGGAGCCGCCGGACGCCTGATGACCACCCGCCCGTCCTGTCGTCCCGCAGGGAGGTGAACGCCGCACGGCCCGTCCCGCCCGCAGCCCCGCCTAGCCCACTGCCACGACCGCAGTGCGCCAGCCTGACCACTCCACCTACCACGCCGCGCACCGCCGCGACGATGACGACCTCGATGCCTACATCAAGGAGCTGATCGGCAACGCGCCCCCGCTGACCCGCGAGCAACGTGACAAGCTCGCCCTGCTGCTGCGTCCCCGCCACCGACCCCGATGACCCAAGGCAAGCGCCCCGCCAGCGAGATCGGCGGGGCGCTGGCCTGTTCCCCGGCCCGGCGGCCCGAGATGGTCAGCCCGCCCGCTCCCGGGCGCCGTCCTCGGCGTCCGGATGATGCCAGGTGAGCTGCACGGTGGCCGGGTCGAACCGGCGCCGCGCGCCCTTGCCCGGCGACAGCAGCGTGATGCTCATCAGTGTCTTGATGATGGCCCGCTTGCGGGCCAGGTCCAGCGACACCCACACGTCGGCGGCGTTCTCCGCGGCGACGAGCGGCGCGAGCACATTCTCCCGCGCCGCCTCCTCCAGCTGCGCGCCGATCTCGCCCAGCCGCCTGTTGGCTGCCTCCGTCCCCGCGACCATCTGCGCCCGCGTCATCAGCCCCAGCGCCCGGTCTGCGGCCATCTCCTCCAGGTTGCGGCGGATCGCCGCCGCTTCCTCCCGCAACCCCGCCACGTCCGGGCCGCCTTGGGGGACGGCGACTAGGTCGGCGGCGTCAGGAGCCGACAGCCGGACGATCACCGTCCGCTCGATGAAGTCCTCAACCGGGGCGGCCCGCCGCGCCACATGCCCGTGGTGGCCGCGCACGCGGCCGGGCGGGGCGCACCGGTAGACGTGATGCCCGGTGTGTGAAGGCTGCCCGGTGACCACGTTCCCGCACGGGCACAAGGCGAGCCCGCCCAGCAGCGTGCGCACCCCCCGCGGCGGCTTCCGCGCCGGGTCGTCCAGGATCCCGCGCACCGCCCGCCAGGTCTCCTCGGCTACCAGCGGCTCCCACTCACCTTTGCCGACGATCTCTCCCCGGTACACCGACAGTCCCGCGATGCGGGGGTTGAGCAGGATGGTGCGGATCGACTGTCGGGTCCAGCGGCCAGTCTTGGACTGGGCGGGGCGCACCCCAGCGTCGGTCCATTCCCGCATGATCCCGCTCAGCGTGCCACCGCCCAGCAGCACCGTGCACGCCTCCTCCACCGCTAGCGCCTCGGCCGGGTCGCGGGTCACGTGATCGTCGCGGTACCCGAATGGCCTCGGGGTGCCCAGCCGGCGCTTCCCGGCCACGGCGGCGGCCTCGTTCGCGAGCTTCTGCCGCTCGGTCTTGCGCTCCTGCTCGGCCTTGGCCACTGCGACCAGGATCCGCGCGGCGAGCCGGCCCGAGTCGGTGCCCAGGTCGATGATCCCGTCCGCCTCCGCGAACCGCACGCCGGCATTGTCGAACCGGGGGATCAGGTACTCCAGGTCCATCGGCTCACGGATGAAGCGGTCCCACTTCCAGCACAGCACCACATCTACGGCGTGCGCGTCGATGAGCCGCAGCGCCTCCTCATACCCAGGCCGGTACTTCCCCGCCGCGGTGGGGTCCTTGCGGGTCACCCCGATGTCGTTGTCCGACAGCCGGTGAGTGACCCGCCAGCCACGCGCCCCGGCCCGCTTCTCCAGGTCCGCGAGCTGGTTGGCGACCCCGTGCGCGTCGCCGAGGGTGTCCTTGCTCATCCGCGTGTAGATCAGGCAGTCTAAACGCTCCATATGTGTGATTATAACAAACTTGTGCCGGCTTGCCGCCACGATCACCACACCAAGCAAGTCCCGGGCTGGACCGTCACCCAGGACCAGCCTGGCACCCTCACCTGGACCACCCCCGGCCGCCGAAGCTATACAACCACCCCCGCCGGGTACCCGGGATAAACGCCCAGCGCCGACGACCTCATTGCTCAGCAGCGCTCATAGGGGGAACGCCCCCCGGCCTTCGTGAGGCCAGGGGCCCGTGCGCCGTTAGGCCGTGGAGGCGAAGTCGACGTCGCCGGTGCCCGACCGCGATCCAGGGTGTTTCTGGCTCAGCTCTGGCGGCCGGTCAGGGCCACGGTGACACCGACGCCGATCATGGCCAGGCCGCCGGCCCCGCCGACCAGCGCGAACCGGTGCGGGGACCGGGCGAACCAGGCCCGCAGCCTGCTGGCCACCAGCGCCCAGGTGCTGTCCGACACCAGCCCGATCATGATCGACACCAGGGCCAGCAGCAGCATCTGCAGCGGGACGTGACCGGCGGCCCGGTTCACGAACTGCGGCAGCACCGCCCCGAACAGGATCAGCGCCTTGGGATTGGTCACCCCGACCAGGAACCCTTCACGCACCGCCCGCCGGTCGCTGTGCGCCTGCGCGGCCTGGGCGAACGCCCCGGCCAGCGAGCCGCGCCGCCGGAACGCCTGGATCCCCAGCCAGATCAGGTACAGCGCGCCCGCCAGCTTCAGCACCGTGAACACCTGCGCGGAGCGCTGGACGAGCGCCCCGACGCCCACCGCCACGCAGACCGCGACCACGTAGTTGCCCGCGGAGTTGCCGCACACGGTGGCCAGCGCGGTGCGGCGCCCGTACGCGAGCGCCCGGCCCACCACGAACAGGACGCTCGGGCCGGGGATGACGATCAGCACGAACGAGGCGAGCGCGTAACCGAGGAGGCTTGAGGTCGAGATCACGCTACCGACAGTAACCCGGCCGGGGATTTCTGCCCCGGCGTGGGCAGCCGCGTGCCGAGACCGGTCCCCGGGGAGGGAAGAAACTCGCTGATCAGCCGGCCTACGCTCCTGGCACCTATCTGCGGCTGCGCCGGTTCTGAACACGACGCAGTTCGAACACGACGCACCGGAAGGAGCGACGATGCTCATCGGCGGTCAGGACATGTTGCTGCCCACGACGATGGTGGGTAACTATCCCAATCCACGGTGGTATGACGGGCACGCGTTCGCCACGCTGCCCAAGGGCGAGTTCATCCACGACTCGATCAGCAAGGAAGCGTTCGAGGACGTCGTCGGCGCGATCGTCCGCGACCAGGAGGCCGCGGGCCTCGACGTGATCAGCGACGGGAAGGTATACGGCGGGGATTCCCCGTACGGCACGATCCTGTACTACTACCTGGAGCGCATGTCCGGATACCGGCTCTCCGGGCCGCCGATCGGCCTGCCCATCTACTCGACCCTCTTCTCCCCCACCTGCGTCGGGGAGATCAGCCGGGAGGTCCCGTTCCACCTGGTCAACCTGCGCGCGGTCCGGAAGGCGACGAAAAAGCCGGTCAAGGTGTCCTACACCGGCCTGGGCGTGATCGCCGCGGCCACCACGAACCTGCACTACAAGGACACCCGGGAAGTCGCGATGGCGCTGGCCAAGGCGTTCAACGAGGACTTCAGGGAGCTCGCCGACAACGGCTGCGACATCATCCAGCTGGATGAGTTCGTCTGGCCCTACGGCATGGGCGACTGGGAGATCGACGCGCTCAACGCCTCGGTCGAGGGTGTTGACTGCGAGTTCTGGGTGCACACCTGCTGGGGCAACTACTCCGGCACGCCCGCCTACTTCCCGGACGAGACCACGACCGAGTTCGGCGCGTTCGTGCTGGACAAGCGGGCTTCCGACGCGCCGGCCCCGGAACGGGCGCACGCGATCTTCCCGCACGTGCTCAACGCGAACATCACCGCGCTGAACTACGAGGTGGGCCGGACCGGGCCGGACGACCTCAAGCCTCTCACCGACAACAACTGGACCAAGCCGTTCGTGGCCGGGGTCATCGACGTGAAAACCACCGTCACCGAGAGCGCGGACGAGGTCGCCGACCGGATCAGGCAGGTCCTCGAGTATGTGCCCGCCGACCGGCTGGGCCTGTCCACCGACTGCGGGCTGATCAACCTGCCCCGGATGATCGCCGCGGGCAAGCTGCGCGCGCTCGCCGACGGCGCCGCCCTGGTCCGGGCCGAGCTCTAGGGTCAGCCCTCGCCGGCCCCGGGGGCACCGCCGCGCCCGGCCGCCCCCGGGGCCAACGAAACCGGCAAACCTCACCCTGCCAGGACAGCGAAACCACGGTGCCCGCGTGCCTATGGTGCGACCACACCATAGAGCGGGAGGCGCACCGTGCCCGAGTGTCCCACCTTCCTCCAGCTGCCGGCCCGGGCCGCCAAGCCCCGGTCCCGCGGCGTCACCCACGTCCTGGACAGCGGGCTCACCCCGGAGGGCACCCGGGCCTTCCTGGGCCAGGCCGGGCACCTGGTGGACATCGTCAAGGTGGGCTGGGGTATCGGCTACATCGACCCGGCGCTGGAGGAGCGGGTCGGCATCTGCGCGGACCACCACTGCCCCGTCTCGCTGGGCGGGACCCTGTTCGAGGTGGCCGCGGTCCAGGACCGGGTCGGGGAGCTGCGGGACTGGGCGCTGAAGGTGGGCCTGACGCACATCGAGGTGTCCAACGGGCTGCGCGCGCTGGCGGCCAGCCGCAAGCACGCCCTGGTCCGCGAGCTGGCCGCGGACTTCGTGGTGCTCGCCGAGACCGGCGCGAAGGAGGGCAATTACCCGCCGACCCCGGCGGAGTGGGCCCAGGAGATGGCCCGCGACCTCGACGCCGGCGCCACCTGGGTCATCGCCGAGGGCCGGGAGAGCGGCCGGGCCGGGCTGTACCACGCGGACCAGGGCGTCCGCGAGGACCTGGTCACGGGCATCCTGGACTGGATCCCCCAGGACAAGGTGATCTTCGAGGCGCCGGACAAGGCCCAGCAGGCCTGGTTCGTCCGGCAGTTCGGGGCGGACGTGAACCTCGGCAACGTCGCGCCGGCCAGCGTGCTGTCCCTGGAGACGTTGCGGCTGGGCCTGCGCGCCGACACCGCCTCAGCCCGTGCCTGCAGACCCGGCGCCCTGACGTGACCGGGGTCCTGACGTGACCAGGGTCCTCCCATGACCGGGGTCCTGACGTGATAGCCGAGCCCGCCCCCAACACCATCACCCGGCCGTACCGCGGCCTGTCCGTGCAGGAGGTCGGCGTGCCGCTCACGCCGGCGGCCATCGGGGGCCTTCTGGCCAGGCGGGAGATCTACCGGCGCACCGCGTTCCTGGTGCTGCGCAACGGTGCCCAGAGCGCGCTCGTCGCGGTCCGCCCGGCCGACCCCGGCCCGCTGTTCTCGCCGGTCGCGGAGCTGCGGGTGCTGTCCGGCCCGGAGACGACGGCCTGGATCACCGACCCGGACGCCGACGTGGGAAACGCCTCCTCACTGGCCGCGTCGGCCCGCAGGCATGAACGCGACGGCGTGCTCGCCTACGTCGTCCAGGGCCGGTTCGAGCACGTCAACTTCATCTGGCGGCCCGCCCCGGTGCAGATCCGGGTCACCGAGGTCATCCCGCCCCACCCGCCGAAGCTGCTGGCCATGGCCGGGCAGGCCGTCGCCTACGACGAGGACCTGCCCCCGGTCGGCCTGGTCCTCGACGCCGTCGACGTCCGCGACCTGGTCGCCGCGAACCCGGCGCCGCACTACCTGCTGCCGTGCCGCGGCAGCGGCATGGCCGCCGACGAGGACGTGAGCTTCCTGGACACCCATCCGCCCTACCGTGAGGACTGGCTGCTGATCGGCTGCGAACGCTCGCGCCAGTTCCACGAGCATTTCTACGCAACGGAACCGTCCCGGGTCGATCTCTGCCCGAAAGCCAGAGCCGCGGTGGCCCAGGACGGGGAAAGGGTGCTCACCAAGTGCTGCCTGCTCGAACGCGGCATGGAGGTCAGCGGCAGCACGGCCGTGGTGCCGTGGGGCGCGAACCTCGATGAAGTACGGGCCGCCCTCCGGGCCCTGTGCGGCATCCCGCCAGCCGGCCCCGCACCAGGGGGCACCGGGTTGTGAATAGCGCGCATCCCGCTGACTCAGCGATCTTCGGCCACCTGTGGACCACGCCGGAGGCCTCCGCCCTGTTCACGGACGAGGGACGCACCCAGTCGTGGCTGCAGATCCTCGCCGCGCTGGCCCAGGCCCAGGCCGCCGCAGGCCTGGTGCCGGCCGCCGCCGCCGAGGCGATCCAGGCTCATGCCGACGTCAGCCTGATCGACCTGGACCTGGTCGCGAAGCAGACCCGTGAGACCGGGCACTCGACCATGGGCCTGATCCGCGCGCTGCGCGACGTCCTGCCGGAGCACGCACGGGAGTGGGTCTACTACGGGGCGACGGTGCAGGACCTGTCGGACACATGGTCCGCGCTCGTGTTCCGGGCCGTGGGGGACATCGCGGAGCGGGACGTGACCAGGATGCGGGACCGGGCCCTCGACCTGGCCGGGCGGTACCGGGACACCCCGATGTGCGGCCGGACGCACGGGCAGCCGGGCCTGCCGATCACGTTCGGGTTCAAGGCGGCCGTCTGGGCCGCGGAACTCGGCCGGCACCTGGAGCGGCTGGAACAGGGGCGGCCACGCTGGGAGGCCGTGCAGCTCGGCGGGGCGCTCGGGAGCATGGAGTTCTGGGGCGACCGGGCGCTCGGCCTGCTGGACGCGTTTGCCGGGCAGCTAGGGCTGGGCGTGCCGGTGGTGCCGTGGATCACGGCCCGGGACGGGGTGGCCGAGTTCGCCTGGCTGCTGGCCGCGATCTCCGCCACAGCAGGCAAGATCGGCAACGAGGTCTACCAGCTTCAGCGGCCGGAGATCGGCGAACTGCGGGAGTCGTTCACCCCGGGCACGGTCGGCTCGATCACGATGCCGCACAAGCGCAACCCGGAGATCTCCGAGCACCTGGTCACCTTGTCCCGGGTGATCCGGGCCCAGGCCGCCGTGGCCCTGGACGGGATGATGTGCGAGCACGAGCGGGACGGCCGGGCCTGGAAAGCCGAGTGGGTGGTAATCCCGGAGATCTCGATGGCGTTCGCGGCCTGCGTGGGGTCCGCGGCCCGGATGCTGGACGGGCTGCGCGCCGACCCGGCCCGGATGCTCGCCAATATCAGCAGCCACCGCGGCTACCTGCTATCCGAGCCGGTGATGCGGGCGCTGGCCGCCCGGCTCGGCAAGCACACCGCGCACGAGAGCGTATACGCCGCGGCGATGCGCGGCATCGACGCCGGGCAGGACTTCCGCACGGCGCTGCGCAGCGACGCCAGGCTGGACGCGATCCCCGACGCCGAGCTGGATGCGCTGCTGGAGGTGCGCTCCTCGCTGGGCTCGTGCGCCGCGTTCGTGGACCGGGTCCGGCAGAAGCGGGCCGGGCCGTGACAGTGAGCGTGGGGGGCCGGGGTGACCGCGGCCGGGCCGGCCGGACCACCGGGCCGCGAAGAGCCGGCCCCGGGACTGGTGCAGGCAGTTCCGGGGCTGGCCTCGCGGGCCTGCCGCGCGTGGATCTGGTCCTCGCCCCCACCCCCCTGCACCACGCACCCCGGCTGTCCCGGGAGCTGGGGGTTCCGGTACTGCTGAAAAGAGACGACCTGGCCGGCGCCGGGCTGGGCGGCAGCAAGCTCCGCGGGCTGGAGTTCCTCATCGCCGACGCGCTCGCACAGGGATGCGACAGCCTGGTCACCGGGGCGGGCCCGCAGTCGAACTGGACCATGCTGGCCGCCCTGGCCTGCCTGCGTTACGGGATCGAGCCGCACGTGGTCTGCTACGGGACCGGGGCACCCGGGCGGGCCGAGGGCAACCTGCGGCTGCACCGCTGGCTGGGGGTGGACGTGCGGTTCACCCGGGCAGCGGAACGGTCGTCGGTGGACGCGGGCATCGCGGCGGTCACCGCCGAACTGCGGGCCGCGGGGCGCCGCCCGTACCCGGTGCCACGCGGCGGCGCGACCGCGCTGGGCGCGCTCGGCTACGTGCGGGCCAGCACGGAAATCGCCGCCCAGCTGGACGGGCTCGGTGCGCCGCCAGCCGGGCTGTGGCTGGCCACCGGGTCCTGCGGCACCCAGGCCGGGCTGGTCGCCGGGGCCGCCCTGACCGCCGCGCCGTACCAGGTGGTGGGCGTGACCGTGAGCCGGCCGGCCAGCGAGTGCCGGGCGCGGATCCGGGAGCTGGCCGCCGCGGCTGCCGCGCTCGCGGGCATCGGGGCTGACCTGGCCGGGCCGGACGTGCGGGACGGCTGGACCGGGCCGGGATACGGCATCGCGTCCGCCGCCGGGCAGGCGGCGGCCCGGCTGGTGGCCGGCACGGAGGGCGTGTTCCTGGACCCGGTGTTCGGGGCCAAGGCCATGGCCGCGCTGATCGACGGGTGCCGCGCGGGCCGGGTGCAGGGCCCGCAGGTGTTCCTGGTCAGCGGGGGCGCACCCACCCTCTTCGCCGGATCGGCCCTCGACGGCCCGGTCCTGGCTGGTTCCGGGGGGGACGGGTGATGACTGGCAGCACTGCCCCGGAGGGCTATCTGGGCACCGCGGCCCGGATCACCAGCGGTCCCGCCCCCGAGCTGGTCGAGGCGGGGTACGGGCTGGAGATCGCCGACGCGCCGCTGCTGCACCGCGGCCTCACCCTGGCCGATCTCGCCCATCTCGTCGAGCTGGTCGAGTGCGGTGCGCTCACCCGGGACGAGGCGGCGCCGGTCGCGGCGGTCCTGCTCAGCCTGCTCGGCTCGCCCGCTGGCGAGTTCCCCTACGACCCGGTGTACGGCGACGCCTACAACAGCCGGGAGCGGGAACTGGAACGCGAACTCGGGCCGGCGGCCGGCCGCCTCCACCTGGGCCGGACCCGCCGCGAGGCGGGCCGCATCGCGTTCCGCCTCGCCCTCCGGGACCGGCTGCTGAGCCTGCACGCCGACGTGGCGTCGTTCGCCCGCGCGGTCGCGGACCAGGCCACGCGGCAATCCGGCACGCTGTGGGCGGACACCACCTACCTGCAGCCTGCCCAGCCGTCCACGTTCGGTCACTACCTGGGCGGATTCGCCGAGCAGGCCGTGCGCCACCTGGACCGGATCGAGGCCGCCTACGGGCTCGCGGACGTCTCCCCCGGCGGGGCAGGCGGGGTGGGCGGGACCCGCCTGCCCCTGGACCGGGGCCGCCTGGCCCGCGCGCTGGGATTCGGCGCGGTCGGCCCGCATACCCGGGACGCGATGTGGTCGGCTGACGCCCTGGCCGACGCGGTCCTCGTGGCGGCGCAGGCCGTGGCGACCATCAGCCAGCTCGCCTCGGACCTGGAGATCTTCGCCAGCCCCGCGTTCGGGTACGTGACACTGGACGCTTCACTGTGCCGGGCCAGCGTGCTCATGCCGCAAAAGCGCAACCCGTACGCGCTGCCGGTGCTGCGCGGGGGCGCGGGGACGCTCGTCGGCCGCCTGGCCGGGCTGCTGGCCACCGGGCTCACCCCGTCGGCGCGCACCGACAACTGGCTGTACGCCTACGGCGAGGTAGCGGGGGCCCTCGACCTCGCGGGACGGCTCATCCGGCTGGGATCGGCGGTGGTGACCGGGCTGACCGTGGACACCGGCGTGCTGGCCGAGCAGTCGGTCAGCCATTTCACCGCGGCCGCCGACCTCGCGGAGGAGCTGACCCAGCGTTACCGGCTCGACTACCGCACGGCTTACCGGGTGGTCGGCCGGGCCGTCGCGGCCACGATGGCCAGCGGCGGGGAGGAGCTGTCCGTGCCGGTGGTGCGCGCCGCCGCGTTGCAGATCACCGGAGCCGACCTGCCGGTCACCGCGGACGTGCTCACCGCGGTGACCGATCCGGCCGCGGCCGTGGCGGCCCGCGACGCGCCGGGCGGCGCGAGCCCCGGCCGGGTCCGCGAGCATGCCCGGCGGGTGCGGCGGCGGGTGGGCGCGGCGCGGCAGTGGAACGCCGCCCGCCGGGCCCGCGAGGCCGAGGCCGAGACCGCACTGATCGCCGCGGCCCGGGCGCTCACGTCCGGTGGGTGAACGCCGCCGCCCGGTCAGCCAGCGTGTCCTGGGCAGGTGGCGGTTACTCGCGCGTCCAGTGCGGCCGGCGGAACATCCGGCCGATCCGGTCGTGCAGCGCCTGGCCGGTCTCACCCAGCATGTTCACGTGATAGACGGGCGTCCCGTCCGGCGGGGGCAGCAGCGCGACCGCCGAATGGTCCAGATCGCAGCGGATGTACCCGGCGGTGATGGCGGCGATCTGGTCAGCGTCCACGAAGCGCAGCCCGCCCGATGGGGACGCGCGCTGCAGGTTCCTGGCCGTCGCCTGGTGGCCTTTCGCGAGCTCCTTCTGGATCTCCCGGCCGGCCAGGGCTCCCCCGCCGACCCAGACCACGATCCCGTCGAACAGGTCCAGCTGCGGGACTTCGAGCACGTGTTCCAGGATGCCGAACTGCTCCCTGTCCCGGGTGAGCACCGGGATGCCCGGTGTCACCGCCTCGTAGGAGACCAGGAACTCATCTTCCACGCCGAACCTCCCGGGTACCGGCCCGCACCAGTGCGGGAACGACGCTAGATGGAGAACGGAGAACGCCGCACCGCCAATATACGGAGGCGGAACCCGCACCGGGGACGGGCCGCCACACACGGCAGCGGCGCGGCGTCCGGGACGGCAGTGCCGCGCTCGTCCGGCTCCGGCACGCCCCGGGTGCTCTGGCTGGTCGGGGTCACACAACCGCATATGTCAGCGGAACACTTTCACCTCCCGCCGGAATACCCGGCGAGCCACCGGATCGCTTTCCAGGCGCCACCGTTCCTTGCGATCCTGGTCAAACCAGACAAACCCGATCAGGCCGGGATGGGAAACGGCGCCGAGGAAAAGACTGGTGACCTGCCCGGCGGTATGCGGCCCAGGCGCCACGGCCGTTTCTGTTATCAGCACAGGCTTATGGGTGAAGGCCCTGACCTGCGCCATCGAGCCAACGATGACGCCGAATGTGGAGGTAGGCTTCCGGTAGTAAGCGTCGAGCCCGACCCAGTTCACGTACGCTGGACCCGGCCACCACTGTGCCTGGAAGCTGCTCCGCGCTCCTCTCGGGGCCACGGTCCATACCCAGGTCACATTACTCGCGCCGGCCCGGGAGAAAATCTGGTGGATGTGCCGCCATGCGGCGATGAAGTCGGCTGGACTGGTCTTCCGCCCTCCCCAGGGGTACCAGTCACCATTCATCTCGTGCCCGAAGCTGATCGCCAGGGGGAACCGGAACCTCGCGGCCTGCCTGGCGTAAGTCCTGAGATAGGTATCGTAGCGCCCCGCGGCGATGGCCCGTACTGGCTGCCGCACGGGATCGAGGTCTATCAGAGGGAGCGCTCCGTCCCTGCTGATGGTGCACGCCAGCGTCCAGCTGAACGGCCCGCCAAACTCCCGGTAGACCTCAACAATCGAAGGATGCGCACCCGACGCGGCCGCGAACGATTTGATCTTGGCCTGGATTCCTGATCCACCCAGGGCCACCCCGATGCGGATGAAGTTCGCCGCCGCTGGCCGCGGCGAGCTGCAGTCGGCCGTGAGCCTGCGCTGCCCCGACGCCAGTTTCGCCTCGCCGGAGCGCGGTATGACCCGGATGCCGCGAGCGCCGTTGACAAGCAGCCCGGCCATCACCAGGAAGGCCAGGCAGGAAAAGACCATGCCGATCTTAGCGGCGCGCGACATGGGCGACAGTTTTCCTTAGTTGCCAGATGAGGAATCTTCTGTGTCCCGGGCCGCTGGAGCGGGCGACGGCCACCGGCCGGTAGATATCGGTTTGCCTCAGCACTCCTTCGAGCTGCGCCTGAGGAGTTCCGTTGCCGCTCGAGAGCAGCGCGATGAGCGAGAAACGGCGATGGAGAATCTGGTGGGCCAGCTGCTGCGTCCGCTCTTCGGGTTCATTGTCCTGCACCTTTACCCAGTCGGTCCAGGGCACATCAGGAAGCTCATACGCGTCGGCGCGGGCGGTGTCCGAGAGGAAGCGACCGTGCGCGGCCGTGAGCGGCCGCAGGAGTCTGACCAGGTAGTCGGTCCGGCTGTAACCAGCCATCTGGCGTGCCTGAACCTCGTTCAGCGCGACGACCGGGACCCCCACGGCCACGCAGGCGCACATGATGACGTATGCCGGCAGCCGGGTGGGCCTGGCCGCCACCCTGACCCGGAGGGCCCGGAGCATGACGCTGAGGGCCAGGCCGGCGGGTATGGCCGCGAACCAGGCACCGAACGCGACGTGCTTGTCGAGAGACAGCAGGGTATGGATGCGCGCCTGCTCGAGCGGAGCCAGCAGTCCCGCCGCCGCCAGGATCGCCAGCAGGGCGGTCCGTGCCGCGCTGTGATCGCGCAGCGCGCTGAGGACCACGCCCGCGGCGGCCAGCATGACGACGGCCCAGCTCCAGGTCAGCGCGTGCAGCAGGACGTCCGGACTCGGGTCGGTGCTTGCATGCCTGGCTAGCGTGGTGACCCGCACCCCGTGCCAGTAGGATGCCCCGCCGAGGAGCAGCGCGAGGGCCAGGATCGTGAGCACTCCCCCGGCCATCACCGTTCCGCGCCGGAGGCAGTCACGGAAGCTGCTCGTTTCCCGGAATCCCAGCGCGGCGACGCACACCACCGCCGGGTCGAACAGGGCGGACGAGTACTTGGCCATGTTGGCCGCGGCGAGAGCGGCAACGGCGGCGGCCAGCCAGCCCGCCCCCCGATGGAGGGCGCAGAACGCCGACAGTGCGACGAGGAATACCGCCATCGCATCGTAGGTGGCCAGCGAGCCCACATGCAGCACCGGCGCGAGCACAGCGAACAGTACGGTGCCGCCCAGGGCCGCGGCCCGGGATACCAGCCGGGAGGCCGTGGCCCACAGGATGACGGTCGCGCCCAGCATGAACACCAGCGACAGCGCCCGCGCTCCGTACAGGCCGCCGGCCCCGTTGGCCAGCGCGCCGAGCGGCGGATAGATAAGGGGAGAGCCCGAAAAATAAGTGGCGACCACCGGGATAGGGGCTCCGTGCAGCCAATGCTCCAGCACCAGATGCCCGTAGCCAAGATAAAGCGCTTCATCATTCGAGGGGCCACGGGTAGCAAGAATCATCCGGGCGGACAGGCATGCCTGCAACGCGAGAATCACCGGCAGCGGCCACCTGCTGACCTCCGGGACAGGCGGCAGAGCTACTCGTTCATCCGTGCTGATTCGCTCACGGCCGGCGGCGAGGGTCATGCCGGGGCCAGCTCATTAGCGGCGGGGACCGCGACCTCGTCCACGGGTGCCATCGGCTCCACTCCCTTGTTCCGGGTGGTCCAGCCCTGGCGCAAGAACGTGATCGTGCCATAGAAGCGGATCGGCACGATGACCAGCCAGGCCCATATATTCGCGCTGGGACGCACCATGACCGTCATGAGACGCTGCCACCGCGATTCATCACTGCGATGTACGCTCAGGGTCCGGAGCCCGGTCAGGAAGGTCCAGCCAATCGATAGGGCTAGCTCCTGCTCAATGAACTGAGCGGATACCCGGGAGAAGATCAACGCCACCACCGGCACGGCAAACGGCAGGCAGCTGACATGAATCCTGATGAGGGTGAACCACCAGATGTAGGAGAAAATAGGCAGATAGCGCAGGCGCCACAGGTTACGGACGGCAGAACCCCGGCCCCACCGCATTCTCTGGCGCGCATGATGGCTCAGCGTCTCGGGGAACATGCTCAGCCCGAAGGCCGTGGACTGCTGCGCGGTACGTCCTGCATGCCGGGCGAATAGCGTGAGGGCCGAATCATCACCCAGCTTGATCGGGTAGCCGAGGAAGGTTTCACCAACGTAAGCCGGGATTATCCTGCGGATCACGCGCGCGCGGTACAGGGAAAATGCCCCCCTGTTGACATACATATCGCCGAGCATCGCCTGGACCTGGCACAGCACCAGCTGGTAGAAGACCCCGCGCGAATTCATGGCCTGGGCCAGCCAGTTGACCTGCGCGTTGAACGCGATCTCCATTCCCGCCACGGATGATACGCCACGGTCCGCGAAGGGCTTCAGGCCCTCCTCGATAGCCCGGGCCTCGAGGGCCGTGTCGCTATCAATAGTAATAAATATGTCAGCGTCCGGGCTGAGCAGGAAGCCCGTGACCTGGGCCCGCTTCTTACCCTGGTTGACCTGGGTAGTCCAGGTCACTTCGGTGCCGCCGGGCCAATGGCCCTCCCAGTGCCGCCGCAGCGCCGCATAGTCAACCGTGGATCCATCGTCAACCACGCTCACCCGCTCCGGTGGCCTGCTCTGGTTGACCAGCGAATAGAGCGACCTGTCGAGAACCGCGGGATCCTCGTTGTAGCAGGGAATGATGACCGCCACGCTGAGGCGGTCGACGCGCGCTTGTTCCGAGGGAGTGAGGGTGGTGGGCTTGTAGCACAGCGAGAGTGCCCACTGGCCGGTCATGAACGCCGCGATCAGGACTCCCGCCTCCACGGCCAGGGAGTCGGGCCAGCGAACCCACAGCAGGAGCACATGCCGGGCGAGGATCACGATGGTCAGGGCCCCGGCGAGCACAGTCAGCCAGAGCGTCCGGTATGCCCGCAGCTCCACCCGGGGGATTTCGTAGTACTCGCTCAGGGCTCCTCGAGCCCTTTCCCGCGGCGCCAGCATAGCCGGACCGTCATCGCCAGCCCTGCCGTCAGCGCCGTGCTGACGATGAAGATCAACCCGGCCGCGTTTCCTATCAATGCCCCCATGAATAGCCCCCGCTTGCTGACGGTGCGATTTTCCGTCCCTGCCCAACGAATCCTCCACTAGCGATCCACGGGCGGAGCCGGTCTTCCGGCAAGATGCCCTTCCGCGGGACGCTCGAGAGTTCCCGGAATTTATCGGCGGTCGCCCCGAACATGGCATCGAAAGTTTCAGGCCGTGATGCACAATAGCAGTCCACTCCGGCCCAGGTGGCGCGGGACGCACCGGGCCGCCTGGCGGTTACCGGCCAGCCCGGGCCGCAAGCCCCGTGAGTCGCCTCAGTCCAATCGGCCGAACCAGGCGGTCGCCCGCGCTCCTCTTTCCTGAATCGGTGAGTGTGGCCGAATTTCTCCGCCTCATGATGGCGTCGGATGCCAACCTTACGATCCTGCCCAAAGATCCCCCCGGGTCAATTCCGCACCACTTGCGTATGCTACGTGCCACCCGTGTGCCCCGCGGACAGCCCACCCGGCCCACAAGCCTCCCTGGACATGCGAAGGGTACACCTGTCAATGTCTGTTAAGGGAAAGTCTCTGGCCGGATTGCACCTGCAAATCGTCTCCGGCCGGAATGTCATCTATTCGTCTAGAGAATTCTCATGCCGCGCATCCTGCAGGCGGATTAAGCCGGGAGTTCGCGGCGAGGGGACGGCCGGCTTCACGGGTGGGTCAGGACGAGGCCAGGGCGGGCGCCGGGCGTGCCGGGGCCGTGGCCGAGGGGTTCCCAGCCCTCCCGCCGGTACAGGGACATCGCGGGCGTCGGCCCGTCCTGGGTGATCAGCCACGCGCCGGTTTTCGTTGCGGAAAGGAGAGTCTGGAGCAGTTCGCGGCCCAGTCCGGCCCTGCGGTACCACGGGTGGACGGCGAGCAGGCAGACCGCGAACCGGCCATCCAGCTGGCCCGCCGCGCCGCCCAGGCGGTCCTTCAGCTGGACCGCCCAGTCATCACCCTGCTCAGCCCACCGCCAGCCGTGCCCGTACGCGAAGCCGGCGAGCTGGCCGCTGGCGGCCCGGGCCGCCACGGCCTCGAGATCGGGACGCCGCAGCCGGGCCGCGTACAGCCGGGCGTACCCGGCGGCCGCCGCCCTCGACTCGCGCAGCGGGCTGCCGCAGGTGGCCGCGTAGTACAGCGATCCGACCTCGGCCGCGCTGGGCACCTGCCGCGGGCCGCAGCGGAGCACCTGGGCCGGCTGCTCAGCCACGGCGCGCCCGGCGGGCCGGGCCCTCCGGCACCTCAGCCACGCCGAGTTCCCAGGCCGGCCAGCGGCCGGCCACCGCGAACCCGATCTGGTCGTTGATGGCGGTCATATGGTCGTTTCCGGCCGCGTTCTGCGTGATCACCCGGGTCAGCTGCGGCTCGCGCGCGGCCAGCAGGTCCAGCATGGCCAGCTTGAGCAGCAGTCCCAGGCGGTGCCCGCGGTGCGGCCTGGCTACCGCGGTCAGCTCCTGGAATCCCCACTCCGGCATGGCCGGGTCGACCGCCAGCTGGGTCAGCGCGGCCAGGCCGCCGGTGACCGGCGCCCGCGCCGCGACCACATGGGCGCGCAGCCCCATGGCCGCGACCCGTCGCTCGTCCAGGCGGACCCGGGCCGCGTCCCAGGACTGCGCCTCCTGCCCGGCTTCCCGCGGGGCGTCGGCCATCGCCGCGTTGAGGGCGGCGACCTCTCCCACCGCCTCCTCGGGTGCGGGGCCATGCCAGGACACCAGGGTGTATCCGCGGGCCGCGCGCTCCGCCCCGGCCCGCAGCGCCGCGAGCCGCCCCGCGGGCAGGCCGCCCAGGAGCAGGACGCGCCGGATCCCGGTCACCGACGGCCGCGCCTGGAGCGCGCCCGCGAACGACGCCCCAGGCGAGCCTTCCCGGGCACCGAACTCCAGCACCGCCCGGCCAGCCTGGTGCGCCCGCCCGGCCGCGTGCTGGAGCAGGGCTGTCCCCCGGCCCGACCGGCGCCGCGCCTCGCGCACCATGAGGGTCAGCGGGGCCATCTGGCGGTTCTCGCGCTGCGGCAGGGTCAGCGCGTACCACCCGCACGGCTCACCCGAATCCTCCCGGGCCAGCCACGTCTCCACCGGGTCCTCCGTCCAGCCCAGGGCCAGCCAGCCCGCGAACGCCCGCGGCGACATGGGCGGCCCGAGCGGGTCGTCAGCGGGCCGCCCGCTGAGGTAGATCTCGTGGCAGGCGCTCACCGAGGCGCTATCTGCCCCCGGAGCGAACCGTTCGACCTTCATCAGGCCAGCTAACGTCGCGTGGCCAGCTCCGCGCCAGCGGTTTTCCCCGGCCCCAGCCGACCGCAGGCATGACCGGATGCCTGGGCCACGACGCCTGGCCCAGGGCCTTCCGGCCCGGGCCATTTGGCCCCACCGGCCGCGAATCTGGCGGTAAATGGATCAGGGTAAAAGGCCTCAATCAAGACAGGCTGCAATGCTCTAGTCCACAGACGGCGATTTGCTGAGACTGGTAATGAAAGCAAAATACCATCAGGAAATCTCCAGGAGCCATCGTGTTTGCCCATAGCGATTCATCACCCAAGACCGCGCGGCCCCACTCCAGAGATGCGGATGCCCCGGCCGCCCGCCGTCGCATCCGGGGACGGCACCTACGCACGATGGGGGCCAGGGCCGGCGTCGCGGCGCTCGCCACGGTCAGTGCCGCCAGCCTGGCGCTGACCCTGACCGCAGGCCCGGCCGGCGCCGCGGCCAAGCCAGTCTGGTTCATGACCGCCGGGAACGTGCAGTCGGTAAGCCAGCAGGATCCCGGCACGGCGTCACACTTCTTCAACACGCCTGCGGCCTACGGCGCCGGGGCGAGCCTGGTTAAAAGCCCTCTCCAGGCTGGTTACGCGACAACGCCGGTCTTGTCCTACACCTCCTACGCGCAGTTCAGCTCCAACATCGCGAGCGGCGCGATCAAATACCCCTACCACTGGGTCATGTATGACCCGGAGCACTGGTCCCAGACCCCGGTCAGCGAGCAGCAGAACCCGGTCAGGTACATGACCCTGTTCGGCCAGCTCGCCCACGCCCACGGACTCAAGGTCATCCAGGCTCCCGGCCTGGACCTGGCCTACGTCGCCGGCTCGGTCCTGCCGCGCAATCGCCGCGAGGGCGGCAACAAGTGGTACGTCCGGGTCAACATCGCCGGGGCGGCCGCGGCGGCCGGTGACATCTACCTGTTCCAGGACGAGTCGAACACCATCCGGGGGCCAGTACGCGTCGATGTACAACACCACCGCGGGCCAGGCGCGGGCCGCGAACCCGGCGGTCAAGGTGTTCTCCGAGGTCTCGACCGTCAACGGCACCGCGGCCCAGATGGTCGCGGCGGCGCGGTCCATCAGCCCGGATGGCTTCTACGTCGCGGCCGCGGGGGACATACCCACGACGCTCCAGTTCTTCCAGCTGATGAAGGCTGCGGGCTACTGAGGCAAACCGCCCACGCTCCGCGGGCCCGGACCTGGCCGGCCCGCGGAGTTCCGTACCCGGAGCGGATCATCCCGGGGGCGTGGTGGCCAGGGCCAGCCGTGAGGACTTCACCCCGGCCCGGAAGGCCGCCACGGCCGCGGGGTGATCATCCAGCCGCCAGTCCTGGTGATACAGCCCGTCATGCTGGGTGACGTCGAAGTAGATCAGGCCCAGCAGGTGATCGCGGCGCATCCCGGCGAACAGGCCGGGAATCTTCGCGGCCTGACCGGCGCGCGGCCCGACGCCGACCTCGGAGAGCAGGACCGGCTTGCGGGTGAACCTCCGGACCTTCCTGACCGTGTGGCCGATGACGGAAGTGAACGTGTCGGCCCGCGTCAGGTAGTAGCCATCGATACCGACCCAGTCCACGTAGCTGGGGCCCGGCCACCAGCGCCGGACCTGGCCGGTGGCACCGCTGGCCCCGCTCATGACCCAGAGCCAGGTGACGTTGGTCGCGCCTGACTGGCGGAACACCGTCACCACATGCCGCCAGGCCGCCACCCACCGGGCGGGGTCGGCACGATGCCATCCCCAGGGGTACCAGCGGCCGTCCGCCTCAGGGGCGAAGCTCATGATGACGGGGCCGCCGTAGTGGCGGACCGCCGCGGCGAACTGGCGCAGGTAGCCGTCGGAATCCCCGGCGGCGATGGCAGCCATGGACTGGTGCCAGGGCTCCATGTGCACCAGCACGACGGCTCCGGCCCGGGCGGCGGCAGTGGCAAAACGGGCCCGGAATGGCAGGCCCCAGCCGCTGTAGTAGACGGTGAGGTTCGGCCTGCGGCCGGCCACGGCCGTGAAGGCCGTCGCCGGCTGGTAGCTGCTGGCCGTGTCATGCTCGAAGACGCCCAGGTAATGCATCGGGCCGGGGTTGCCGATGGCCGGCCGCGGGGACGGCGCGGAGCTGGCCGGGGGGAGCATGACCACGTGCGCACGCCGCGGGATGGGTTCATGCCGGTAGAGCCACAGCGCGGAGCCCGCGCCGGTGACCGTGATCGTCACTCCCACCGCCGCGATGAGCGCGGCAACGAGCCTAGCCCTGTTCATAGACGAGCACCTCCGCAGCGGGGGCAGGAGGAGCCGGAGAGAGTCACTTCGACCTTCTTCCGGGTCACCCAGCCCTGACGATGGCAGGTGGCCATGCCGTAGAAGCGGATCTGACGCAGGACCAGGAGGTACCACAGGGCGGCGAAGGGCAGCAGTGCCGTCGAGGCCAGCCAGGCTGGTCCACCGCTGGTCAGAGCGGCTCACGGTGGCCAGGCGCAAGGCGACCGCCAACGGCCAGGCGACGAGGGCAAGGCAGCTGGCGAGGACCAGGTTGCGGGTGGCCGGCCAGGCGAACGGGACCGCCAGGGACACCGCGGCCGACGCGAAGAACGCGTACTGCTGGTACACCACGTACCACCAGGCGTAGGAACGCATCCGCAGATAGCGCATCCGCCACAGCGTCCGGATCGTGGAGGCCCGCATCCAGCGGGTCCACTGGCGCAGGTGGTGCGACAGGGTCTCCGGGTACACCGGCATCGACACGGCCGTGGGCTGATGGACGGCCCGCCCGTGCAGCAGGGAGTACATGCTCAGGGCGGTGTCATCGCCCAGGGTCACGGGTACCCCGAAGAATTTCTCTTCCAGGTAGGCGGGCAGGCACTGGTGAATCAGCCACCCCCGGTAGAGCGAGAATGCACCCGGGTTAATCACCACATTCCCGCCGGCGACGCTCTGCGCGCTCATGGCGAACAGCTGGAAGGCGAGGGATCGCAGGCCCATCGCCCGGGTGAGAATGTTGGTGGTCAGGTTGTAGGCCATTTCCAGGCCCGCGACCGAGGTCACCTCACGATTGGCGAAGGGCTTGAGGCCTTCCTCGATGGCGCGCCGCTCGAGGGCGGAGTCCGAATCCATCGTGGCGTAGATGTCGGCCGAGGGCACCGCACGGAAAGCCGCGGCCTGCGCGTGCTTCTTGCCCTGGTTCTCCTGCCGTATCCAGATGAATTCCGTGGCAGACTGGTGGGCCTGCCAGCGAGCCCGGACATGGGTGTAATCAGCCGTGGAACCGTCGTCGACCACGATCACCCATTCGGGCGCGCGGGTCTGGGCGAACAGGGCGTAGATGGTCCGGTCAAGGATGGCTGGATCCTCGTTATAGCAGGGGACCACCGCCGCGACCGCCAGGCGGTCCAGCTTTGCGTGCTGGGCCTCCGTCACGGTGAACGGACGCTGGAACCACGCGAGGAGGAGCTGGGTAAGGACGAAAGTGAGGCTGACCGCCCACACCGCGAGCATCCAGCTCTCCCGCGCGGAGAACCCGGACAGGACGGTCCGGTGCAGGAATGCCGAGCCGGCCACGATCATGGTGAGCGGGATGATCGCCAGCCCCCGCCGCGACCGGAAGGTAACCCGGGGAATCTGGAAACTGCGGTTATGGGCTACGGCTCTATCGCCCGCTTCCCACGGCGGAAGAACAGCCGTACCGTCAATGTCAGCATCAGGGTAGCGCACGCCGAGATCCCGAACACGATCCAGATCACCGCGCCGAACCCGGGACCGTCTTTCACGGAATTTCCCCCCATTGATTGTGTTATGCAGCGGATCATCATCATAGGTCGCCATGATCCAGGAAGTCCTCCCCGAGAGTGACCGGATTTCGGTCATGGACATCATACAATTTTCGGGCCGGGGGTTCAGGTAAACATTCTAGGCTCTCATATCTTCCCTTTTCCTCGCGGTAGCCACCGGGCATTTCTGCATTAACACGCCAAACCGCCGGTACGGGCCGCCGGGAAGCGCGAATCCGGCTGAATCCCCGGGCATCCGGCCGCCAGGCACCGTGACAGCCTGGGTAAATGACGCTCAATCCGCCGGGCCGGAAATAACGGCCAGGGCCGCGTTCACCGGCAGATAATGGTCATCTCAGCTGGGCGGCACTATTCTCGCTGGCGGCCCCGGGGGATGGCACCGGGGCCACCCGGCCCGCGTGCCGGTCGATCGCTGCCAGCATCCGTTCGTGCACGGCGTCCAGGCTGCCGCGGCGCCGGGCGGTGAGGCGGGCCGCACGGGTCAGTACCGTGCCGGGAGCGGCCGACAGGGCGGCATCGAACAGCGACCACGAAAGGTCGTCGAGCGCCGCGCGCACTGGCCCCGGCTCCTCGGTTCTGGCGCAGGTGGCGGCCAGCGCGCACATCCGCTCGTCCAGCGCAGGATCGGATGCCACCTGGAACGGGAACACGTCAACGCCCGGGCACCACGACCGCCGCGCATCGGTGGCCTCGAAGGCGCTGATCAGCGGGCTCACATCACCAGCGGTCAGCGGATCGTAGAGCCCGGGAAACGGCGTGGCCTCATATCCCCGGTCGTAGCCGCTGAAGTAGATGGGTGCCGCGGAACCAGTCCACGCGAGCACCCCGAGCGCCACATCGAGCAGGGTCACGGGCCAGCCGAGGTCGCTGATGGCATGCACCCGCAGCGAGCCTGGCTGCGCACCTGCCCCGGCCGCCAGCAGCAACTGCGCCGACTGGAGTGCAGACTGAACGTAGAAGGCGATGCCGGTGTCGTGCAGGCGGATCACCCCACCGGCGCACCAGTCCAGCAGCCGGGCATGGATGATCGAGTTATCGATCACGTGGGTGAACCTCGCGGCCGAGCAGGTGGCCTGCCCGCGCGCCGCTGCCTGCCAGAGCAGCCACTCGGCGACCCGCTTGGAGGCCGTGTAAACCTCTGGTGAATAGGGACGCAGCGCCTTCCCGGTCGACGCGAAGATCACCTGCGGCACTTCGTGCCGGGCAGCGGCGCTGATCACGTTGCAGGTGCCGAGCACGTTCGTGGTCACGGTGCGGTGCACCTCGCGCTCGGCGAGGCCCGGATCCCGCTGCCCCGCGACGTGGAAGACGATGTCGCATCTCACCTCGCCGAAGACGGCGGCAAGCTGACCGGCGTCCCTGATATCAGCCTGGACATACTCAGCGCCCGGAACCCGCGGCCACCCCTGCGTGATGCCGCGGCTGACGCTGACCAGGCGGGCCGGGGAGAACCGTGCCAGCTGCGCCATCAGCGCCGAGCCGATGCACCCTGAGCCACCGGTGACCAGTATCCGCTTGCCCTGCAGGCGTGCCGCGATGACGGGCCCGGGGAGGTCGATGTCTTTCCGGACCGCCGCCAGGAACCTGCCGTATTCCTCCTGCGCCTCCGGCCTGCTGGCCAGCAGCGCCTGCGTCAGGTCAGCCAGGCACTTCAGCTCTGCGCCCGCCAGGCGCTCCCTGCCACGCGGCACCGCCGCATGCATGCCCGCGATGATCTCTGCGGCCGTCTGCACTTTGCTCTCCATTGAGTCAGCGTCTGGATCATAAGCGCCCTGTTTTATAGGGGGCACCCGAACAGAGCCTGCACATATACCCGCATAGGGGGTATTCAGCACAGTCTCCCCATCATCCAAGCCGCCTCCGCTGGTCGAGCACATCGTGCGATGAGGGTACATGAATGCCCGTCATTACGGAGGCTGGTTGCCAAAACGGCGGACGGCGGGGCGTGCGCAATCACCTAGGGTGAGAGGTGGCACAAATAACTGTATCCACGGCATTCCGGGACTTCATTCCCGCCTTCCATGTTTGCGGGCCCGCGCGGGGGTGCAAAATTCATGGCGGAAAGCAACGGAAGCATAAGTGCGAGTGGGATCAATGCGGTTACGGTGGTGCCCCTGAACCCGCAGAAGGGAAGTGGCATGATGTACCGTGCCGTCGGCCAGCCAGCGAGAAAAGCGCTGACCGTGATGACAGCCGCAGCAGCCTGCGTGAGCCTCGCCGCGGCCCCGGCCGCCACCGCATCGTCCACGCCGGTGGCCTGCAAGCCCTGGCAGACCCTGCGGCCCGCCGGGGCGGCCGGCCAGGAGTACGTCATCAGGAACAAGCCCAGCATCAACCACAACGACCAGGGAATGTGCCTCTCGGACCCGGGAGAGGGCGCGGGCTTCACCGTCACCCACTCCCCGGGACAGGCGCCCTCACCGAAGGTGCGGGCGTATCCCTACATCGGGACCGGCTGCTTCGAGCGAGCGTGCCCGGCGGGCGGCGAGGGCGTGACACCCCGGGCCGGAGCACTGGGGAACTACAGCGTGCACTGGGCAACCGTGACACCGCCGAAGAGCGGTGTATGGAACGCGTCCCTGGACCTGTGGCTCGGCCCCCACGTCGGAGCCGGCACATCGGAGGTGATGATCTGGCTCCGGTACAGCAAGCCTTCCTGGTGGAAGGGCCTATACCCGACCGCGACGATCGACGGCGCGAAATGGTACCTTGTGCCGCACACCACTTCTGACGGCCGCTATTACATCTCGTTCCGGCGGGCCACCCCGGTGGCATCAGCCACGCTGCGGCTGGCGCCGTTCATGGCGGAAGCCGAACGGCTCGGCGCCGTCAGCGCGTCCTCACTGCTGTGGTCCGTCCAGGCGGGTTTCGAAATCTGGTCCGGCGGGACAGGCCTGGCGGTCTCCAAGTTCTCAGTCACACCGTAGATCCGGCCCCCGTATTGGCCGCAGGCACCTGGCTTTCCGGCGCCTGCGGCCAGCGGCCAGTGACGGGCCGGGACTATTGATCTGCCAGGACTATTGATCTGACGGGGCCGCGAGCCGCGCCGCGAAGGCGGCCGCCTGGGACCGCCGGTGCATTCCCAGCTTGGTCAGAACCGAGGACACGTAATTCTTGGCTGTCTTCTCCGACAGGAACATGCGCTCAGCAATCTGGCGGTTGGTCAGGCCAGCACCGATCAGGTCCAGGACCCGCTTCTCCTGCGCGGAAAGGGCTGACACCTGAGCCGCACCCGAGGCATTTTCGCGCAGCCGCCGCATCACCCGCTGGGCGGCGTCAGCATCGAGAGTCGCCCGGCCGGCCGCGACCGCGCGTACCGCGCCTATCAGCTCGCGGCCGGACGCCTGCTTGGTCACATAGCCGGCCGCTCCGGCCATGATGGCGCCCAGCAGCGCCTGATCGTCCCCGTACGCCGTGAGCATCAGGCATGCCGTGCCGGGGAGCGCGGAACGTATCTCACGGCACACCCGCACGCCATCCCCGTCCGGGAGCCGGACATCGAGCAGGCCCACATCGGGCCGCAGCACCAGCATGCGGTTCAGTCCCGACTCGGCGGTCCCCGCCTCGCCAACCACCTCGATGTCGGGTTCGGCCTCAAGCAGGTCCCGCAGCCCGCGGCGCACGACTTCGTGGTCATCCAGCAAGAACACGCGGATCGCCGGACGACCGGGGTCAGCCCCTACGCCGGAGGATTCACTCATCGGCCCCCCTAGTCCAACCGCCATGAACCAGTGCGGCAGTGGGAGCAGGCGCTTCCCGGAGCTGATGCTACTACAGTTCGCACCTAATGCGCCACTCTGCGTAAGCAGGCCATCCAGGCCCGGGGACCAGACGCCAGCAGGCTGGTGCGGGGGGCGAAGCGATCTGCCGGGCGCCATCGAGCGCACCGGCACGATCATCGCCAGACCCGCACCAGCCTGCCGGGCAGCCAGCCGGCAACCGGCCAGCTAGGTCAGCCGGTCACGAACTGGGCGCGTAGTCCCGGAGCACGCCATCGAGGCCCGCTATGTAGAAGCCACCCTGCGACACGGCCGGAGAACCCCAGAACCCGCTGTTGTCGGGCTTCTGCGTCCACAAGGTCGCGCCGGTCGCGAGGTTCAGTGCGTACAGGCTGCCCTCGTTGCTCGCGGCCACGAGGACCTGCCGCCCGGTCGGCCCGGTGACCGCGGGGGAATCGAAGAAGGTGGCCTGGGGCAGGACGTGCCAGATCAGCGCCCCGGTGGTGGCGTTGAGCGCGTAGACACCCGTATCTGAGCCGACGTAGATCCGGTCGCCGACCAGGGCGGCCCCCGCCAGGTCACCATTGGTGCCCCTGGCCAGGGCGTACTTCCAGATCAGCTTGCCGGTGGCGAGGTCCAGGGCATAGACGATCTTGTCTTTGCCGGTCACGTAGGCGACTCCGTCGGTGAAGCCGTTCCGCCCGCGCGGGGAGATGGTCGGTGCGGCGCCCACGTCCGAATCTGCGGCGGTGCTCGTCTGATAACGCCAGACCCGCGCGCCGGTCTTGGCGTTGAGCGCGTACACGGAGTCGTCGCGGTCCTTGCTGCCGAACACCAGCAGCGGAACGCCGCCCGCGCCCATGCCGTACGCGGGAGACGACCAGGTGCCGCCCGGGGTGACCGCCCACGAGTTGAACTCCCAGTCCGTGGTGCAGGCACCATGGCTGTTGCCGGGACCGTAGATGGCGTATTCCGCCCCCGACCCGCTGTTCGGGACCGTGCCGTCGTAAACCACCGGCCCTGACCCATCGGGAGCGCCGACGACGACCGGAGAGGCCAGGATGGCCTGCCCGGTGCTGTACGAGCACATCCGTGCGCCAGTCGAGGCGTTCAGGGCGAACATGGTGCCGGCGGTGGAACCGAAGTACACGACGCCACCGGCCACCGCGGGCGAGCTTTCGACCACCCCGGCGGGGAGGGTGTAGCTCCAGACCGGGGCGCCGCCTCCCGCCGGGTAGGCGTAGAAGTGGTTACCGCCGCCGGCGTAGACGAGCGCCCGGCCGCCGCTTGTGGCCACGGCAGGCGAGATGTAGCTGGGGGTGCCGAGCCGCGCGGTCCACCGGCTCGCCAGCGAGGGGGCGGTCGTGGTGCTGATCGCAGTCTCCGGGGACAGGCCGGTGTGGCCAGGATTAGCGAGGAACATCGGCCAGGCCGCGAACCCGGTGCCGGCGAAGGCGGAGCGCCTGCTGGCCGGGCCCGCATGAGCATGGTCGGCCATCCCCGCCGGCTTGGCCATCGCGGCGTCACGCGCGACGCCAGGGCGCGCGGCCGCACTGGCGGTGCCCGTCACGGCTAGCGCCCCGGCCAGGGCGGCCCCTGCCGCCGCGATGGCCAGCGCAGGCCTGGATTGTTGGGTGAGTTTCGACATCAGCATGCTCCTAGCTTTTGGTTGTCTACTGCCGGCTCCCGCGTACAGGGCTGGCCCGCGATGGGGAATACAGCGGGCCTCATCCCGGCCCGGGGCACCGCCCTCCCGGGCCCCGGGCCTGGTGGTGCTGCCGGTGGAATGGCAGCTGTCCTCGGGGTTTATGGGCGGCCCGGCAAGGATTCTCATACGCGGATAGCCACCGTGACCCTTGGGCAATACGATGAGTAAGTTGCTAATTCCACCTGAATTGGACAATATTCACGCTCCGGTCATGAAGCGGTGGGCGGCCGCTGGCAGCGTACCTCCATTCCCCGGCCTGGGAATGGATATTTTGAAACTTCAGTCCGTATGCGCGCTGATGTCATTTCATTTGCTTAGCCGCATATACCAGTATGACGCAGAAAAAGGACTTTCCCGGCACGGTGCAGGTAAGGCCAGCATTCCGCCCGGCACGGAACGCCAGGGCCGGATAAGGGCACAGATGAATAAGGGCACGGTTGAACGCCGGTTCCGCGGCTACGGCCAGGGCCGTGACTTCCAGCCGGCCGGGAGTAATTCAGCTCACGGTGCCCCGCCCGGAGGCGGGCAGGCCGCGCCGGTCCAGGGGCAGATGGCCGGGTCGTAGTCGCGGCCGGAGACCCCGCGGAGGAATACCGCGTTGGCGCCGAAGTCCTCGTTGATCCAGCGGGCCGCCACGAGCACCGAGACCCGTGCCGCCCCGGCCGCCCGTAACGCCAGGACGGCGGACTGCGCGTGCCCGCCCCGGGCCCACGTGTCGTCCACCAGCAGCACGTGCGCGCCCGCGGGCAGCGGCGCCGCGCGGAAGTGGCGGGGATCAAGGTCGCGCGGGCAGTCCACCTCGCCCGCCGCGGCCAGGACGACCTCGTGCCCGGGCGCTAACCGGCTGACGATGCCATGCAGTGGATGCTCGCCCTCCCTGGCCTCCAGCGAGGGCACCGTGGCCCAGTGCGTCACCGGCGTCACCGGCGTCACCGCCGCGCCGGGCCTGCCCGCCTCAGCGGCCCGCCCGGCGCAGGCCCCGTGCCGGGCCAGGCCCAGCAGCACGAGTAACGCGACGATCGTCCGGTGCTCCGGCACCGGAGGGCGGGCCTTGTAGCCTTGCATCAGGTAACCGGACTGCTGGCCGGCCACCGCGTAGCTGAGGAAGCCCGTGGCGTCCGCGAGCCCCGCCCGGCCGCGCCGCCGCTGGCACTGGTAACACAGCCGGAAGCCGGCCACCGGCGTCGCGCACACCGCGCAGGTCACCTGGTCCTGGCGGACCGTGTTGCGCAGGTACCCGCCGGCCCGCGCCACCAGGGCCGCGCTCAGCCGGGCCACCACGTCCGCGTCGGCCACGTCAGGAGGGCGCCAGCCGGCGCAGCGCGGCCCCCAGCGCCGCCGGCTCCGCGATCAGGTCCCTGACGATGTCGAGCACGTCCTGCAGACGCCCGGCCACATGGACCCCGGGCCGCCCGACCAGGGCCCGGGCCCAGTCGTTGCGCTGCACGACGAGGGACGTGAGGATCACTGGGCGCCCGTGCCCGACCGCGATCCGCGCCTGGGCCCGCGACCCGCTCCGCTCCCCCGCCTCGACCACCACCGTGGCCAGGCCGTACCCGGACATGGTGGCGTTGCGCATCAGGAAGTTGTGCCGCTGCGGCGGCGCGTCCGGCCAGAACTGGGAAAGAACGAGGCCCCGCGCGGCGATCTCCTCCTGCAGGCCCCGGTTGCCCGCTGGATAGGCCCGCCCAATTCCGGTTCCGATAACGCAGACCGTCCGCCCTCCAGCCGCCAGGGCGCCCCGGTGGGCGGCCGTGTCGATGCCGAGGGCGAGGCCGCCCAGCACGGTCACGCCGCGCGCGGCGAGTTCCCTGGCTATCCCGGCCGCGATATCCAGGCCGCGCGGGGACGCTTCCCGGGATCCCACCACCGACACGGCCATGTCGTCCCGGACCAGCCTGCCGCGGGCGAACAGGACCGGCGGCGCCTGATGGATGCCACGCAGCCGGGCCGGGTAGTCCTCGTCGAGGATGCTCAGCAGCCGCCAGCCCCGGCCCGCCCAGCGGCAGATCTGCGCGGCGGCGGCCTCCAGGGGGCCGGGTTCCCCTGGCGGGCTGATGAGCACGGGCGGTACCTCACGCCGCCACACTGCCAGGGCGCTGCCAGCCTCGAGCACGCTGGCCGTGATCTCCGTCCAGCCCCGCCGCCCGGGCCGCTCCCGGAGCAGCGCCACCAGCGCCGCCCGCTCCTCGGGCGCGCCGTCCTCGTCCCGGCCGCTGTCCACCTCCGCAGCCTATTGACGACCCTTCCCGTTTACCACCTCACCTGCGGCATCGGGTCACGCCACGATGATGAGCAGCACAACGAGCGCGCAGAACGCGATGCAGGTCAAGAGGACGACCAGCAGGCGTGACCACCAGTACAGCTCATGGGCCATAGCCTTCCCACTCCTTCAGCCGGATTCCCTCAGACCACAGGAGCCATTGCGCCAGAATCTCCACGGAACGATCTCGTGGCCGGCCGTCTTTCATCACGGCAGCTGTCCGGAAGAATTCGACGGCGGCGAACCCCTGCCTGGCTTCCCGTACCTCGTCGGCCATGTCCAGGCCGCCGGAATCCCTTACCCAGTCCTCCACAGCCTGGCCACGGACCCGCGCGGGTATGGACAGGCCGGCGTCCTCGAGTACGTCGGCTTTGCTCACCACGAAGGCGAGCCTGGTGAATCTTGCCTTGATTCCCAGCTCACGCATCTGCTCTCGGGTCTTCTCATAAGCCATATCGACGTCCTGCTTGGTCGACCTGAGTTTCAGCTCCGCGAGACGCTCCCGGTGGTCTGCCGGGAGACTTTCCCATACACCGTCGGCCGCTAGCGGATCCGCGACAAAGATCAGGGCGCGAGCGTGGCCAAGATATTTCAGCCGGGCCAGTTCCTCCCGGCTGTAATGCAGTTCCCCGGCCGCGTCGAACAGCGTGATGAGCCTTTTCACGGAGCCCAGGGTGAACAAGATCGTGTACCCCTTCGGGACACCGACCCGCGTTTTAGCGGGCCGGCCGTCCGCGGCCAGGAAATGACCAAGCCGGTTCAGTCGTGCCCGGGCATCAGCGTGGTACTCGATCGTGCCGCCGCTAACCGCCGCCAGTTCCTCCAGGGCCTGGACCAGCTGATGCATCAGCTGTGTCTTCCCGACGTTGACCGCGCCGAAGAACGGGATCGTGATGTCCGGGATCCTGCCGAACCCGCCGGGCAGCCCCGCGCGACAGGTCGGGCAGATGGCGGCCAGCCGCCCCGCCCCGAAGAGCAGGGACGTTGGCAGGCGCGTCCGGCACCGGCACCAGCGTGACAGGACACCGTACGGACCCGGCCGGATGTCTTCGTGCAGCTCCATGCATCCAGGGCATCGGTACATCGGGTACCCCCGCACCTTGTCCCCGCAGTCGGTGCAGACCATCCGCACATTTGCCACGGCCCGCCGGGCCCAGTCAACGGCACGGAAAAGTCCCCAGGCCCCGAGCGCTGCCAGCACCGTCGCCAGGACAACCAGCAGATTGACGGTGCCCATCACGGTCGCTACCGCTACCCCGATCAGGCCGCCCAGGCCCAGGCCCAGCAAGATGCCAACCCCGGTGACGACGCTGATAATCGACAGGTCACTTTCCAGGGCACTGGTGGCCAGGTCCAATCCGCCGGAGAAACACAGGCGGCAATTCTGCGCGCCCATCCTGATGACGTAGCCCAGATCGGCGCTGATTGGCCCGAAGAAGTAACTCGGTATGGCGATGAGACGGTCGGCGTGGTTTCCCTCTTCATCGCTTCCCCGCACCGCGGCCTGGGGTACCGACGGACGTAGCGGCCGTTTCGGCCGTCGCCGCCGGGTGTTCGCCCGGCGCCTGGTCAGCGCGGCATTCGTCGAGTAGGGCACCTCGGTGGTCCTGGCTGCTTCCCGGGGGTTCGCGAACCGCAGCCGGAGAAGTTCCCCCGCCTCTTTCCGGAGATCTTCGGCCGCCGGTGCGTCGTCAGCATCATCGTCATCCGGGAGCGGGAGGTCGTCTGGTGCCCCGTGGTCGTCGTCGTGGGCACGGTCAGCATCGTCCTGCGCCGGGTGATCGCCCGGCCCATCCCCCATCTCCCTGGCCTGGACCGGCTCTGCTCGGGCCGGCCTGAGGATCAGCAGCAAGGCGGCCAGATAGCTCGCCGGGAGGAGGCAGGCGAAAGCGAGGGTGGACAGGGCCGCCACGCAGGCAATCCCGACAACGGCCAGGATGGCCGCTGCTATCGCGAGGAAGAATTCGCTCACGGCCGGCCCTCAGGGACGGAACAAGCTGCGAAGGATGCGCAGCCCGATGGAGCGGGAGGTGCGCTGAGACCGCGGCTGGCCGCGCTCGTCTCCGAGCTGACCCCCGCCGGGGTACCGCTTCAGCCACCGTTCGAACTCCTCACTGCCGTTGGTCATGAGGCGGCTCACATGCTGGTTAACTTCCTTGAGCCTCCTCCGGCCCCAGCCCGGCACCACCGGGGCGAGCACATCATCCTCGAGATATTCCGCTTCCCTGGTCTGCCGTTTCCGCTGGAAGGTGATCATGAGTACGAAGAGCCGGGCCGCGAGGAGGGTCTCCCCGGGCTCGGTTTCCAGTTTCTCGCGCGCGTACAGGCAGAAATGGTCGAGGAGTTCTTCCGAGCACTCGCCCAGCGCATAATCAAGCGACCCGTAGCGCAGGAGCAGGGGCGGGAGCTGCCAGTTGAAGAACAGCTGGAGGTTCTTATCCTGCGTTTCGGCCATTCTGAGCAGCCGGTTGATGATCGAGCTGGGCTTTTCCCGGAAGTCCGCCGCCTGCCGGATCAGCCTGATGGCCGGCTCCAGCCGGCGGGCCAGCGACAGGCCGTGCCCATCCAGGAACCGGCCCGGAAGCCGGGACAGCCGGCTCACGAACGTCATCCACTCGCTCACTTCACCGATGCGGGGGAAGTCGTAGAGCAGGGCGACGCACCACCGCGGGACAGACCCCGCACCGAGTTCCTCGGGTGGCAGGCGCGCGACTATAACGGCCGCTTCCGCCGGGCCCCAGCCAGTCGACGGCCACAAACGCTGGAGCAGGTAATCGTCAACCGCGGGCGCATGACCTTGGCTGCGACGCAGATCCACCACCCGGATCAGGGCCTCGACGTTGCTGAGCTGCCCCCGGGCGGCCAGGTCGATGACCCAGTGCTCCCCCAGTTCCGGATAGGCGGCCAGGTCCTCCGGGAGGAACAGGTCCAGCCCGAGGCGCGAGAACGCGGCCTGCTGAGCCTCTGCGGGCAGGCCGCGCAGCCGATCGAGCATCCCGAGTCGCAGCGCCCGCCAGACCGGGGCAGTCTGGGCCAGGCCGCGGGGAGTGGTGCCCTCCAGCACAGCCGTCATGATCACATCGTGGCCCGCCCGGCGGACCACCTCCTCGGGCAGCCGCAGCCTGGCCTTCTGGGCCCAGTTCAGGAGCCCGAGGGCCACGTCGGGCCGGGCGCCGGGCAGGAAGTGCGCGCAGCTGTCCGCGGCGGCCTTCCTGCCCCGTTCGGTGCGGTAATTGGTCCATGGGTCACGCGGCAGGCCGTGATCCAGCCGGGCGAAGAAGTCATCGATAAGCGCGCATTCAGCCTCACCGGTCAGGGTGTCGGTGCCTGGCGCGCCAGCCGCGTCCGCGGTGACCGCCATCCCGATGAGTTCCCGCTGGCGCTGGACGGGCAGGTCATGGCGCACCTGACGGAGGACCGCGCGGACCGCGGACCCCTGCTGCTCGGGATTGACCCGGTTCTCCGGCGCAGCCAGCCAGCCGATCGCGGCCTCCGTTTCCGGCTGGTCCAGGGGCTGATCCAGGATCAGGGCCGCACTGGCCAGGATGGGGAAGGATTCGGCCAGGGAGCCGGGCAGCGGGCCCAGCGAGGCCGCCGTCGACCAGAGCGCGGCCACGCCGGCCAGCCCGGCGCGGGCCAGCAGTACAGCGCCCGGGCTGGGGGATACCCCCTCAGGGACCCCGCCTGTGGTGAGCTCGAAGGTGTAGAAGGCGGCGGTGTCCAGGCGCACGGACGGGTCATCGGCGATCGCACCGACCACGTGGGTCATGCAACGCCGCGGGTCGTGACTGTAGGTAGCGAACGTGAGCAGCCGCCCCAGGACGGGGCCGAGCGCGTAGCAGGCCGCGGCGATCCAGTGGCAGACGGCCGCGCTGTCCGCGCCGACCAGCAGCACCCGCTGGCCGCCGCCCATCGCCTCGTCCACCGCCGCCAGCAGCGGCTCGAGCTGGCGGATCGCGTCCGGCGTCCCGGCGAGGAACTCCCTGATCAGTTCAGGGGTGATGGGGCCGGGCGGCGGCGGCGCAGGCAGCGGGGGGAGTTCCGTGGCGGGTCCCTGGGCCGATCGCCAGAAGGGAGCCGCCCAGAGTTCCACCGGGAGAACAGCCTTGAGGTCGTCCTCTGGGGCGTCGATGACCAGCGTGTGCGCGAAGTAGTTGCCGGAGCGGTGGGAGAAGTCGAGCCCGGTGAAGAGCACCTGGGCGATGATGGTGCTGCCGTCGTGCTCGCTGTAGGTGTGGATCAGGTTTACCGGGTGCTCGCTGATGCCCGCCTCCGGGGCCACCTGAAGGTGATCCGGGGGCTCGTAGGCGGTCAACTGCTCCACCTCACGGATGACACCCTGGGCCACTCCCGCGCTCATCGCGCAGAACTGGAATCCCGAGTGCCCGGACAGTCCGCTCTCGCAGGATGTGTAGTGCAGCTGGAGGATGGTCATGCTGCGCTCACTGGGATGGCACGAAGCCGAGCTCATTGAGCAGCCACAGATGAGGATCGGTGACCCGGTAGGGATGAACACCCTGATCCGACACCCGGTTGTTCTCGGTGGGCGTGGCCCCCAGGGCTGAGACCCCGAAATACCGGCACCTGCTGTAATGGCGCTGGACCGTCTCGTCGAGCCCGGACGCTCCCCAGTTCTTCAGCATCACCCTCACCTGCTCCTGCACCGCAAGGCTGTCCATTTCATCGAAGTAAGGCTTCAGTGGCCTTGGCTTGCGCAGAGGACTGTCGGATTCGAGGAGGTACGAGAGCGCGTCTACCTTGCTCAGCACGACCGCCACAGGTTTATCGATCAACTGCTGGCCGCCCCCCGCCAGCAAAAGGGCGGTGATCCGGTTGAACGATGCGACCGCTTCCTGCTCCGGGCGCATCGGCGACGGGAGCGGGGTACGCCGGCTGACGCGTTCGCGTACGTCCGGGAACCTCAGCGGGTCGATCAGCACGAGCACGGCATCGGCCGCGGCCAGGTACCTGGCCATCAAATCGATCTTCGCCGCCGAGACCAGGTCCTCGCCGGCGCTATCTGCGAAGGACAGCAGAAGCTCACGTGAGTTCGGCCGGAATCGTCCTCGCCGGTTCATGGTGAAGCGGAAGACCAGGGGGCTGATGTATCGGTCGCCGGCGGGAAGGTGATGATGGAATGACAGCTCCCGGCGCTTGTAGAGCGGCCACTCGTAGGAATTGGTGAAACGCTGCATGGTGGTGTCGTCCGCGCCCTGTGTGGAGGACATCAGCACCTCGCCCATCCCGTGCCGGAGTTCGTGGATGAGCACGGTCAGGAAGGCAGTCTTACCGGCCTGACTCGAGCCAACCAGAGCGATCAGCCGGCCCTGCATCGCCCGGAAGGTGGCGGGCAGCCGGCTGTGGCACCGGGGGCAGATCTGCGTCCGGGTGCGGTTCCCGCAGGTCGGGCAGCCCACCTCGTCGCGGTGCGGGGCCACGCTGAACGCCGGCGGCAGCAGCACATGCTCGCCCATCTCGCGGATCAGCACCGGATCCGGTTTCGGCGGGCAGGCCACGCGGCCGGCGGGCGCCTGGCCGGAGCAGCGGAACATGATGTCCTTCTCCGCGAAGGCGTGGTAGCAGTACGGACAGGCCAGCGGCCGGAGCGGGCTGCGCCTGTCGGTCAAGGCGATGGTGGACAGTGCCTGCGCGAACGCCTCGTTGTCGGTGCCGACTGGGCCGGGCAGGGTAACCATCCGGGACCCGGCCTGCGCGGCGCCTGGTCCCGCGGCAGCGGCCCCGGGCAGGCCCGGCGAGGACGGCGACGCCGCAGGCAGATCGAGCGCGGCCGACAGCCGCGCCGCGGTTTCCGCGTGCCGGCCCCCGAGGAGACGCAGCACCTGGGCCGCCACGGTGGCGAAAGGGCGGCTGTCCGGGCCGATCAGGAGATCGCCGGCCAGGTCGGCTCCGGCCAGCAGGGCGCGGAAGTCACGAGCCTGGCCGAAGTTCGCACCGACGTACTCAGATACCTCGCGCAGCGTCCGCAGCGCCTCTTTCTTCCGCAGCCGGCGCAGCAGTATTTCGCGTACTCCGGGGAGGAAGTCATACTGCACTTCATCGGGCTCCGCGGTTTCCTGGGCGTCCAGCCGGAACAGAAGGCCGCCCAGGAAGACCTCGGCGAGCGCGAACCGGCTGGCGCCCGGCATCATGGCCCGCTGGACCAGCCGGATCACCGGGAGGCTGATCGGGGTGGCCGACAGGTACTGGGCGAGCCGCATGGCCTCCGGCGACGCGGTGGCCCGGAATCGCTCCAGCCGCCGTTGAGCGCTGAAACCTTCCGGGGCAGGAGCGATGGGGGAGCCCGCTGATCCGGCCCGCGCGGCTGCTTCCGCACCGGCGGCTGGTTCCTCTTCCTCCCCGACGAGCAGCACCATCGCGTCCACCCCGGTGGTGCCGGACGCGGTCAGCAGACGGCTCCACGACCCGAGCCACACCGGGTCCATCTGGAGCACAGGGATCGGCACGGCCCCTGACGGCAGGGTCATCCGGTCCCCCGCCGGGGTACGGCACTCGAAGTGCTTGTTCGGTATCGCGGCCTGGAGGGCGTGCAGCCGGGCGGGCGTGGGCCGGGCGTGTGAATACGCCCACAGGCGCTGCGGGAGCGGCTGGAAGATGGCGACCGGGCCGTGCCTGGCCCAGTCGGCCAGGACGTGATGCACGGCCGCTGACTCCCACATCGGGCCCAGGCAGTCACTGACCACGACGATGACGCGGCGGCCCGCGGGGTCCATGAGTTCGCGCGCGCTCCGTAAGGGGGACCCTGGCTGACGCCGGACCCCAGGCCGGCCATCCGGATCATCATCGGGCTGATCCAGCATCCAGAGCTGGGCGTCCCGGAAGGCGCCCAGCCGTTCCATCAGGACCCCGAGCTCGGCGATCGGCCGGCGCCAGATCGACATGGACTCGTGCCGGTCCACGACCAGTGCGAGGTCGAGCCACCGGGTCGGGGTGGGCTTGAACGCGGGCACCCAGAGGTGCTCCTCCGCGATGCGGATGGCGGTGGCCTCCTCATCCAGCACGACCCCGTGCCGGGAGGGCGCCGTCCGGCTCAGCGCGCGCATGGCCCGGGTCAGCGCAAGCTGGTCCGGCAGGGCGGGCGGCTCGGGCGCGCGCACGGTATCCGCCCGTCTCCCGCCGACGGTCTCCGTGCCGCCGAACTGCCGCAGATGCACCGAATAGGTCGCGTCCCGCGGGCGCTCAGACTCACGCGGGGCCGGCCGTTCGGGCTGGCGGTCGTCGACATCGTCGTCGCCCGGGGCCGGCGGCGCTGGCTCCCGCCCGGCGGGTTGGCCCGCCGGCTCCTCCAGGTGCGGCGCGAGCCACAGCATGTCGCAGAGGTCATCACCGCTGCAGTCCGGATCGAGATGGGTCAGCAGTGCCGCGAGCCGCTGCACGGTCATGAGGGGTTGCTTGCGCTCAGGTACTGCATGACCGCGTCAATCAGCCCCTGCCTCCGGTTGGGCCAGGCCTTGCTGAGGGTGAGGAAGATCGCGTTCAGCAGCTGGTCAGTGGCGAGGTCCCCGGTCTGCTGCCGGTCCCAGAAGGCCTGGATGAGGTCGGCGTTCTGGACCGCCGCGTCCTCCCCGAGGTGCGCCCGGACGATGTCGGCCAGCCGCCCCGGGTCCGGCGGCTGGATCCTCAGGCGCAGGCAGCGGCGCATGAACGGCGGCGGGAAATCGCGTTCCTCGTTGCTGGTGATGATGACCAGCGGGAAAGCGTGGCATCTCACCTTCCCGCCCTCGATGATCACCGGGTCCGTGCCGTCGTGGGTGAGGACCTCAGCGGTCGGCTTCTTCCGCGCGATCCGCGACAGCTCACGGATCTCGTACTCGCCGGTCTCGAACAAGGTCAGCAGGTCATTGGGCAGATCGATGTCGCTCTTGTCGAGTTCATCGATCAGCAGGACGCGTGGCCGTCTGTAGGGCAGCAGCGCGGTCCCGAGCGGGCCGAGCCTGATGTAGCGGCCGATGTCCAGGTCGGGATCGTCCCCGTCGGTGCGGCCCGTCTCCTTCTGCAGCCCGGCATCCTGCAGCCGCGCGATCGCGTCGTACTGGTAGAGCGCCTCCAGGCGGTCTGATCTGCTGGTGATCGGCCAGTACAGCACGGGGCCCATCTGGAGCTCACGGGCCACGCTGTGGGCGAGCGTGGATTTGCCGGTCCCGGGCTTCCCGGTGACCAGGAGAGGCCGCCGGAGGTACAGGGCGGCGTTGACCATCTCGACCTCGGGGGCGCTGGCCTTATAGGTCGCGGCCCGGGCCAGTTCCCCGAACCTCCGGGTGACATCCGTTTCCGTTCCCCACGCCTGCTCGGGCATGGGAAGACCGTCAAACGCGCGCCAGGGCGGCGGCGGGGGCAGTTTCTCCCTGAGTCCACCGTGCGGTTTGCCTGTTCCCCGGTAGATCAGCCAGTCAGGGGTCGTCGCGGTCGCCTCGCCGGCATACGCCTCAGTCACAGTGCTCCCCTCAGGCCAGTGCCGAAGGAACTTTAAGGTTGAAATCCTCCGGCTCGGGCCAGCGCCACGGATCATCCCAGAGCAGGGTCAGCCCCGCCCAGGGCCGCGCGGCACCCGGATGGTCTCTGCGCATGTCCATCACGATCCTCGGCAGATCTGTTATCGGCCGACCGGTCAGCCGCCGGCGAAGCTCCTCGTAGAACGCGAAATTAAGTGGCGTTCCGTTCTCGGGTGGCGAGGGCATGTCTTTACACCAGTGTGGCCATACAACGATTGGCGTACCCGTGTCCAGTATTTCGGTAAGGTCGAAATTGTGCGGGCTGTCTCGCGCCGGGAATGTTAATCCAAGGACCCCCGCGTCCTCCCGGTCGAAGTTGTCGAACAGATCGCCTGGGGCGACGCTGTCGTCACAGGTGATCCACTTCATGATCCCATCGTGGCTGGCGTTGCCGTTCTCCGCCAGGTAATTCCACTTATCTTCCCATCCGACGTAGCGGATCAATCCGCGCTGGCGCTCGAGATCGCGGACAACTACCACGAACTTCTTACCCAGCAATGCATGAGGAGAGCTGGAGAATGTCCACGTCTCAAAGGGACAGCAGAGCATAGTTCTCGGCACGGCGAATTCGAGGTCCATGCGACCCTTATCGGGGTCCAGCTGACGGGCTGCCTTGAACGCGGACTCCAGTATGCTGATAAGCTCAACCTTCACCGCGCTGAACTCTATCGGGTCATCGTTACTGTAAATTGTCTTCTTAAACTCCCGGCCGATATACAGCCACGCGGTCAGCAGGAAGTACGCGTCGGGACGGGGACCCGACCTTTCCAGTTTCAGCACCAGCGTGGCCCGGCCAGCCGGGGCCGTGGCCGGGAGAACAGGCCGGGGCCTGCGCCGCCCGGCGAGATATCGACGCTCACCCCCGCCCTCCGAATCCTCATCGAGACGCGCGGCGAACACGTCCGACCAGTGCCGTGCCGACCTGGCCGCCCTTCTCTGCCCGGCCCGCTCGGCAATACACTCAGTCAGGCGCACCAGGGGGTGCCCTGGCTCACCACTGGGTATCTGCTCCAGCTCGCATACCAGGGACTCCAGATCCGTGAACTCCTCGGGAGCCTCGGCCGCGGTATCCTGATAAGGACCGGACGTGGCCTCCAGGTAATAGGACATTAAGTTTCTCTGCGGGACCCGGGGGCCCAGTTCCTCAAATAGCGCCACCCGCTCATCGAGGAGCAGCAGGTCGGTCGGCAGCAGCTCGGCCACCGTGGTGACGAAATCTCTTGACATCGGCGTCTGGTCAGCCCACTCGAGAAACTCGGCCAGTTTTTGCAGCCCGCCGCGCTGCGCCAGCCCGTTGCTGACTATTTCTATGCAATGCAGGCGGCCGTCCAGGGCATGCGATCCGAAGTCAACGTTTCGCCGTCGCATTTCATCGACAATAGCCCTGCGACTCTCATCCGATTGGATGACGGGGATATCCCAGAGCAGCCTGACGAGCAGGTCCCGCATTTCATCGATGCTCATGTAAATCTCGTTTCCGCCGTGCCGGTGCCGCCGCCCGGACCGCCGAGATCCAGGATCACTTCGTCCAGATCTGACATGGCCAGTGAGTCACCCTCGACCAGCCGGACCGCCCGGACCAGCGACTGGAGGCCGTCCTGGTAGTTCCAGGCCGTGTTGACCATGCCCAGCACATGAATGCGCGGGAACCGGCTGGATGGGATCGCGTGCCGGAGGTCGGCGGGGAGCATTTCCAGCACGACCTGGCGGGAGCCATCGTCGGCCACGGCGGGGATCTTCAGCAGCGCATCCGTCAGCCGCTGCGCGACCGCCGCCGAATGGGCGGCGTTATCCTGCTGCTGCGTCCGGGTGCCGCCCCGCGGTCTCGGGCCGTCCGGCCGTGATGGCGCCTGGCCCATCCCGCCCATCTGGCCGAGGATGGCGTCAACCCGGTCCAGGATGGCGTCGGCATTCAGCTGGCCGACCAGCGGGGTTAAGGCGGCCGAGGATGCTCCCACCTGCTCGACCGACCGGATGACCACATCGGCCAGGTTGTCACGGACCCGTGCCCCGTCCACGCCGATCTCGTCGAAGAAAGACCGGCCTGCCGGGGTGAAAGCCGGATCGGCCAGGGGCGCTATCTGAGCTTGTATGGCCCGCACCAGCCCGGTCCGGACCTTGGTGCGGCCATCAAGCACCACCGCGGGTGGTTCCGAGAAGCGTTCCTGAAGAGCTTCGGCGAGGACCTCCCGTGACGATTCGGGAACGCCCTCAAAGGCCACCTCAAAGGCCAGGGTCAGGGCCTCGGCCAGGGCCCGCCTATCCGGCGGGCCAAGCGCGGCCCGGGTCACCCCGCTGAGCGCCCGGTCCCCTAATACGGCCACCAACCACGCGACTACGGCCGCTGCAAACATCCGCCCCCCTGCCGCCTCCGCATCGTCATGCGGCGGTCACCTGCATCATCACCCTCGCGGGGTGTCCTAGCAACCCTGCATTTCCCTGGGACTCGGACCCGGGTTGCAGGCAAGCACGCGGAGAAGATCGGCACGGCTGCCGATAAGTCCGTACCAAGGGGACGAACCACGTTGGATTCTGGTTTACCCGGCCGTCATATTCGTTGCGGCGGATTCCCGGCCGCGCCTCAGCCGGCCGCAACGGCCTCGGCTAAGAGGCGACGGCGGAAAGGGGCACGGGGCGGCGGGGGGCCGGGGCGATGCCCAGGCAGCCGTGAGCCATCGCGTCCAGCAGTTCGGCCAGCCGGTCGGGGGCCAGCCCGCTGCGGAAGAACAGGGTGGACTGGATCGCCCCGATCGCCGCGTGAACGGCCAGCCGCAGTTCCCCGTCGGCCAGGTCAGGCCGCAGCGGGGCCAGCAGGTGCACCCACTCCTCGATGTAGAGGCGCTGCCGGCGGCGCAGCCGCAGGCGGTCCTCCGCGGGGAGCACGTGGGATTCCCGGTGGTAGACCATCAGGATGGTCCGGTCCATGAGGGCCACCGCGATGTGGTCGCGGACCAGGTCGGACAGGCACTGGCGGTCATCGGCCGTGGCCGCGATGATCTGGTTGGCCCGGCTCATCAGCCGGTCCATCACCTGGTCCAGCAGGGCGACGAGGATGGATGCCTTGCTGCCGAAGTGGCGGTAGATCCCGGAGCCGACGATGCCGGCCTCTGCACCGATGTCGGCCAGGGACACCGTGGTGAACCCGCGCCGTGCGGCCAGGTCGGCGGCCGCGTGCAGGATCCTGGCCCGCCGCTCGGGATCACGCCGCCGCCCCGGGTCACGCTGGCGCCCGGGATCACGCTCGCGCGGGGAACGTGCGCTGGCCACCTAGCCAGTGTGGCATCCGGGCAGCTAAAGTCCTAGTGAATCTGCGATCACTTCGATGGAGCAGGCGTGGATTTTGCCGAGAGTGCCGAGTACCGCGACCTGCGGGCCGCCGTAGCGTCGATAGCCAGTGGCTTTGGCCCCCAGTACTACGTGCAGCATGCGGCCGGGCGCACGCCGTGCGGCGAGCTGTGGACCAAGCTTGGTGAAGCAGGATTCATTGGCGTGAACATCCCGGCCGAGTACGGCGGCGGAGGCGGCGGCCTCACCGAGCTCGCGCTGGTCTGCGAGGAACTCGGCGCGCAGGGCACCCCGCTGCTGCTACTCGTGGTCTCGGCGGCCATCTCGGCGGAGGTCATCACCCGGTTCGGCACCGACGCGCAGCGCGTGACCTGGCTGCCTGGCCTGGCCGCCGGGACTACCAAGATGGTGTTCGCGATCACCGAGCCGGACGCTGGCTCGAACACGCACCGGCTGTCCACCACCGCTACCCGGGACGGCGACGGGTGGGTCCTGCGCGGCACCAAGTACTACATCTCCGGCGTAGACGAGGCGGAGGCCCTGCTGGTGGTCGCCCGGACCGGCCCCGCGCCGTCCGGCCCGGCGCCCGGCCCCGCACCGTCCGGCCCGCCGCCCGGCCACGGCCGGGGCGAAGCCCCGCTGTCGCTGTTCATCGTGCCCGCGGACGCACCCGGGCTGGGGCGGACGGTTCTCCCGGTCGATCTGCTGCTGCCTGAGAAGCAGTTCACGCTGCATTTCGACGACGTGCGGGTCGGCCCGGAGGCGCTGGTCGGCCAGGAGGGCGACGGGTTCCGGCAGATCTTCCACGGGCTGAACCCGGAACGGATCACCGGCGCCGCGCAGTGCGTGGGGATCGCGCGTTACCTGCTGGGCGCCGCGTCCCGGTACGCCCGCGAGCGCCAGGTGTGGGACGCGCCGATCGGTGCCCATCAGGGCGTGGCCCACCCGCTGGCCCGGGCGAAGATCGAGACCGAGCTGGCCGCGCTGATGGTCCGGCAGGCCTGCTGGCAGCATGACCACGGCGAGCCAGCCGGCGAGTCCGCCAACATGGCCAAGTATGCGGCCGCGGAGGCCGCGATCGCCGCGGCGGACGCGGCCATGCAGACGCACGGCGGGAACGGCTTCGCCAGCGAGTTCGGGCTGGTGCCGTACTGGGCCTCGGCCCGGCTGCTCCGCGTGGCGCCGGTGAACCGGGAAATGATCCTCAACTACGTGGCCCAGCACAGCCTGGGCCTGCCGCGGTCGTACTGAGCCGCCTGCGGCACGGACCGAGCTACGCAGGGGAGTCGCCGTGGACCTCGCGCGCAACCTCATCCAGCGGATCAACGTGGGCGACTCGCTGACCCGGTCCGCGGCCGCCCGCCCGGCCCAGCTCGCGGTGGCGGACGGGCCGCGGCGGTGGACCTACGCGGAGTTCAATCAGTGGGTGAACCAGCTCGCGCACGGGCTGGCTGCCCGTGGCTACCGGCGGGGTGACGCGCTCGCCCTGGCCTCGGCCAACAGTGCGGAGTTCCTCGCCGTGTACTACGCCTGCGCCAAGCTGGGCCTGGTGTGCGTGCCTGTAAACCTGGGCTGGCGGCAGGACGAGGTGGCCTACGTGCTGGACCACTCCGGGGCCCGCGGCCTGGTCGCCGAGAGCCAGCTGGTGGGGCACGTCCGCGACGCCGTGGTGAAGGTGCCGGCCATCGCGGACGTGTTCGTGGCCCCCGGCACCGGCGCCGCTTACGTGGCGGAGCCCGCCGACCGGTCCTGGTCCACCGTGGCCGGCCTGGCCAGCAGCGGATCCGCGGCCGAACCGGAGTGGTTCGTGGACGACCGGGACGCGCTCAGCTACCTGTACACCTCCGGCACCACCTCCTTCCCGAAGGGCGTGGTGGGCACGCACGTGGCGATCTACCTGGAGTCCATGTCCAGCGCGCTGGACTCCGGCTGGACCGCCGGCGACCGGTTCGCGGCCGTGATGCCGATGTTCCACACCGCCCAGCTGAACGCGTTCTGCACGCCCGCGATCATGGTGGGCGCAGCCATCCACGTGCTGCGCGGCTTCGACCCGGGAGCCCTGCTGGACCTGATCGAGCGGGAGCAGATCACCCAGGTGTTCGGGCTGCCGATGATGTTCCGGGCCATGCTCGACCACCCGTCGCTGCGCGGGCGGGACCTGTCCAGCCTGCGCCGCGCGGTGTACGCCATGGCCCCCATGCCCGACCAGCTGATCCGCCGCTGCCTGGACGGGTTCGGCTGCGACTTCGCGCTGCTGTTCGGGCAGACCGAGATGAGCCCGGTGACCACGCTGTTCCGCCCGGAGCACCAGCTCTCGCACATCGGCGCGGTGGGCACCCCGATCACCGGCGTGCAGGTCGCGATCATGGGCCCGGACGGGGAGCTGCTGCCCCCGGGCGAGCAGGGCGAGATCGTCTACCGCGGCCCCAGCACCATGAGCGGGTACCTGCACAACGAGGAGGCCACCGGCGCGGCGTTCGCGCACGGCTGGTTCCATTCCGGGGACGTGGGCCGGTTCGGCGGCGATGGGGTGCTCTGGTTCGCGGACCGCTACAAGGACGTGATCAAGACCGGCGGCGAGAACGTCGCCTCGATCGAGGTGGAGAAGGCCGTGTACGCGGCCGAGCCCAGGGTGTCCGAGGCCGTCGTGGTCGGGCTGCCGCATGAGCACTGGACCGAGGCCATCACCGCCGTGGTCGTGCCCAGGCCCGGCGAGACCATCGATCCGGCCGGCCTGCTCGAGGCGCTGCGCGGGGAACTCGACGGCTACAAGGTCCCGAAGTCCGTCATCGTGGTGGACGAGCTGCCCAAGACCTCGACCGGGAAGATCCAGAAGAACGTGGTCCGCGATCAGCACGCCGCGCACTACGGAGGCTGAGTGCCGGCCTTCAGTCCTGGGCCGTCACTTCCGGGGCTTGTACCTGAGCCGCTTGCGGGCCTGCTCGCTCTTGCCGCTGCGCTCGTTGGCCGCCGCCGCCTCCCGGGCCGCCTCCAGGTCGGCCGGGGTCAGCAGGCCGTGGGTGAGCAGGTACTCGGCCAGCTCACGCGGGTGCCCGCGTTCCTTCCAGATCAGACCCTGGAGCTGCTTCTTGTAGTCGGAGATGGCTCCCTCACCGCTCAGGTCCAGGGCGATGACCACGTCCATCATCGGCACGGGCTGCGCACCGGGCAGGCCGAGGATGAGCTCCTGGTAGTGGTAGGCCATGGCCAGCCGGGCCGCCGTGTTCCGCGCGAACCACGCCCTGACCCGGTCCGGGGCGCCCGGCCGGGGCGGGCTGCCGCGCCGGCCGGGTACGCCGTTCGGCTGGACCCTCTTCTCCTGGGTCTCGGGCTGATCGGGGCCGGGCACGCTCGGCGCGGCCCGGTTGTCCGCCGCCTCCAGCCGCAGCGGGAGCACCCAGCTGCCCACGCTGACCAGCCAGGTCCCGGCCTCCAGGACCACCGGCAGCGTCTCGAAGTGGTTGGCCGGGGCCACCGGCAGGACCTTGCGGGCGGCCTGCTGCACGACCCGGTGATCCACAGCGCGGCCCGGGGTATGCGGGGCCAGGTAGACCGGGTAGGTGGGGTCGCGGCTGAACAGCTCCCAGCGGTGATGCACGTAGCGCAGCCCCGCGCAGCGCGGCGACCGGTGCAGGGTGAGGTCCTGGTTGCCGCTGAGCACGCTGCGGTCCAGCCAGGTGATCTCGTCGGGTGGGCAGTTCACCCACTCGCGCTGTCCGGCTGACCAGAGGAAAAGCTGGCTCACCGCCACTATTGTGCCGTCCCCGGCTGAGTGGGGCGCCGGTATGACCAGCGCCCGGGCCCAGCCGGGGTCAGCGGGGGCCAGCCGGCACGCTCATCCGATCTGCACCTGGGAGGTGGGCGCCTGCTCGTTCGTGCCCCAGCGGATCACATCGCCGTCGTGCAGTGGCTGCTCACCGGCGGCCGCGCTGCCGTTCAGCGTCATCCCGTTCATGCCCAGGTTGGCGACCCACCACTGGCCATCGGAGTAGGTGAACCGGGCGTGCTCCCGGGACACCGTGGGCACGTCGGGGAGGCCGAGCTCGACCGCGCCCCGGCCGGCCCGGGCACCTGACATCCGGGTCTCGCAGGCCCGGCCCCCGGTGATCAGCCGCAGTGCCGGGATCATGCTGCGGGCCGACTCGGCCACGGTGGCCAGGCCACCGCCGGCCGCGGTGGCCGTCGTGGCCGCGCCGGCCCCCACCGGGGCCGACGCGGTCCGGCCATCGCTGGCGAACGGCCAGCCGGCCCCGGCCCCGGCCCCAGAACCGGCAGCCAGGCCGGCCCCGGCGGGGTAAGAGCCCACGTGGTCACCGGGCCGGGATACCTGGGCGTCCGGCGGCAGGTACCCGGCGCCGGGCACAGCCTGCTCGAATCCGGACGCGGCCGCCGGCTGGAACACCGGCGGCGCGGCGGCGCCCAGCGGCCGGCCCTGGCGCAGCTGGTAGCGGCCCTCCGGCACTGAAGGGTCGCTGATCAGGCTCACGTCGACCGGGCCGGGCCCGGCGAGCCGCGCCCCGTGCGCGGCCACCTGCTCGCCGTACACCTCGGCCGCGCTCGTCTCGACCAGGCCGATGTCCATCCGCTCGCCCAGCGAGCCGAAGTCGCGCGGGTTCAGCCGCAGCTCGACCGCAGTGGGGGCGAGCAGCGCGCCACTCGGCGTGACCACGAACACCTCAGGCAGGTGACGCAGGGCGAGCTGCAGCACCTCCTGCCCGTCCCGCCACGGCCGGGTGGCGATCTGGCGGACCCAGGGGTGGTCCCTGGTCACCCCCAGGGCCCGCAGCGCCAGCACGGTCACCACGCCGAGCCCGGCGAGGAACAGCAGCACGAGAGTCCCGCCGACGAGAGACCCCGTCGCGGTCCACAGCACCACCCAGCAGACGGTGACGGCCGCGGCGATCGCCCACCGCCTGCGGTTGCGCCGCGGAGCCCCCGGCGCCTGCATGCGGGGCATCTGGCTGCGGGGCACCGGGGCACGAGAGGGCCGCGGGGGCGCCTCCATGCGATCTGACATCACACCGTCCTTGGACGCAGGCCGCGGCGCGGCCATCTGTTCGTGCTTCCACGATGCGGACGCGGGCGCTCACCGGTCAACGGAATCGGCCCAGCTCCCAGACATCTGGAAATTTCCGCCGGGCCGTCTGTGCCGGGACTCAGGTGCCTGGTGAGGACGGTGGGACTACTCCGCGGGCCCGCGCCAGGCGGGTAGCCGCTTCTCCAGGAACGCGTGGATGCCTTCCTGCGCCTCCGCCGACGCGAACAGCCGCGCGGACAGCTCCGCCATTGCGGAGGACTCCCCGGCGAGCCGCTGCCGCCGGCCGCGGGTCAGCAGGCGCTTCGTCTCCGCCGCGCCCTGGGGGGACGTCTCCCGGATCTCATCCAGGAGCCGTCCCAGCCCCGAGTCGAGGTTTTCGTTAGTGAACGCGCTCGTGATGAAGCCGGCCTGGACCGCCTCGTGCGGCCCGAACGTGGCGCCGGTCAGGCAGTAGCGGGCCATCGCGCGCGGGGTGAGCAGGTCCTGCGTGGTGAGGGAGATCATCGCGGGGGCCACGCCGATCCGGGCTTCGGTGAATGCGAACGAGGCGGTCTCGGAGGCTACCGCGAGGTCGCAGGCCCCGACGATGCCCATGCCCCCGGCCCGGACATGCCCCGTGATGCGGGCGATGACCGGCTTGGCCGCGTCCACGATCGCGCGGAGCAGCGCCAGGATCGCGGTGTTGGCCGCGGTCATCGGCTGGCTCCCGGCCTCGGCCAGGTCCGCTCCGGCGCAGAACACCCGGCCGCTGTGGGTGATCACGATGGCGCGGGCCGACGGGTCGGCCGCGGCCTCGGCGAGCCGGGCGGAGAGCTCGGCCACGAGCTGGCGGGACAGCGCGTTGCGATTGCGTGGCGAGTCCAGGGTCAGGGTCGCTACCTGGTCACCGACGCGGTAGTGCACGAGCTCGCTCATCCGGGCCTCCCGGCGCCGATCGTACGCCGATGATGAGGGACCCCCCGGGCGGGCTGGCCCGGGGGGTCCCCGTTGTGCCGGCGAGGCTCTATGCGGTGAGTCTCGCCGTTGATCCCGGCCGGCCCGCGGGCCGGCCGGAGTCCTCAGTCGGCCGGGCCGTTGCCCAGCGTCACGGTCGCGGTGTGCGACTGGCCGTACTGGTCGGTCCAGCTGATGGCGATCTTGTCGCCCGGGTGGTGCTTGGCCAGGGCCGACGCGACGTCCGTGTCGGCCTTGATCGCGTGACCCGCCACGGACGTGATCACATCGCCCTGGGCCAGCCCGGCCTGGGCGGCCGCGGACCCGTTCAGCACCCCGGCCACGGTGGCGCCGGTGGCGCCGGTGGAGCTGCCGTACCCGCCGCCGTAGTAGCCGCCGTCACCGGGGGTCGCGGCGCTGCTGGACGGGGAAACCTCCACACCGAGGAACGCGGTGGTGCCGAGGTGGACGGTGGACGAGGCCTGACCCGCCTCGATCTGGCCGGCGATCGCCGTCGCCTCGCCGATCGGGATGGCGAACGCCTGGATGGCTGTCTGCTGTGACCGGCTGCCGAACGCGGTGGTCGAGATGCTGCTGGACGCGGCGGTGTCCATGCCGACCACGTCGCCCTGGGTGTTGACCAGCGGGCCGCCGGAGTCGCCCGGCTGGATGCCCGCGTTGGTCTGGATCAGGCCGTGGAGCCGTTCCGCGTTGCCCGCCGACTCATCTGACGCGGTAATGGTCCTGCCGGTCGCGGTCACCTTGCCGGTGGCCACGGACGGGGTGCCGCCCTTACCGCCCGCGTTGCCCAGGGCGACCACCTTCTGGCCGCTCTGCACGCCCGACGAGCTGAGGCTGACGGTCTGGAGCCCCGACGCGTTCACCAGCTGGAGCACGGCGACATCGCGGGTCTTGTCGTAGCCGACCACCTTGGCGCTGTAGGTGCGCCCGTTGCCCACGTCGGTGGCCTTGATCGAGGTCGCCCCGTCGATCACGTGGTTGTTGGTCAGGACCTCGCCGGTGGAGGTCAGCACCATCCCGGTGCCGGCCGCCTCGCCGTTCTGGTAGCCGAGCGTGGAGACCACGTCCACCAGGCCCGGGTCTACCTTCGACGCGACCTGGGCCGTGGTCAGCGTGGTCGCGCCGAACGCGTTCATCGCGCCCAGTCCCGCGATCGTCAGGACCGCGGCCACCCCGGCCGAGGCTCCGGCCAGCATGTACCGGCGGCGCCGGTGACGGCCGCCATCCGGCCCGGCCGGACCGCCCGGGCCGGGGCCGTAGCCGCCGGGACCGTAGCCGCCCGGGCCGTAACCGCCGGAGCCGTAGCCGCCCGGGCCGTAGCCGCCGGGGCCGTAACCACCGGGGCCGTAACCACCGTCACCGCCCGGTCCGCCGCCGTAGCTTCCGTAGCCGCCCTGCCCGGATCCGGCGTATCCGGGCTCCCCGTAGACCGTGCTCATCTGGGAACGCTCCTCAGTAGGTCATCGCCCTTGTCTGGCTCGCTACTGATAATCAGCTTCGTACCTGAAGGCGGCCTCTAAGAACTCTCAGCCTGTCCCGAGGCTTTCCTGAACACTTCCTGAATGCCTCGCTCAGCCCGCGAGCAGCCGCTCCGGCTGCTTGTGGCGGCGCCCCTCGACCAGCCGGACGTGGTACAGGGACCGCCAGCCCTTCCCGCTGAGCAGGAATTCACCGGGGCCGGGCAGGGCGGCGACGCCGTTGAGGAAGGCCTGCGGATCGCCCCAGTGACGTTCCCCGGCAGCCCGCGCGTCGACGATGTCCACGACCTCGCCGCTGTCCGCGTCGATCCCGGCCAGGTAGGGCCGGGGCGCGACGTTGGCCCACACCCGGCCGCCGGCCCATTCCAGGTCGTTGAGGCCGCCGATGCGATGGCCGCCGATGCGCACCACGAGAAGGCCCAGCGGCATCAGCGTCTGCGGGTCACGGCGGACCAGTTCGCTGCTCCCGTCGCTGGTCAGAACGCTGGCACCCGCATGGCAGATACCCCAGCCCTCCCGGTTATAGGAAATGGTCTCCAGCAGGGTAAGGCTGCGCAGATCCCATCGCAGCGCGACCCGCTCCCGCCAGGTGAGCTGCCAGAGGTGGCTGCCCACCTGGCAGATTCCCTCACCGAACAGGTCCGGCGGCAGCGATCCGGCAGCATCGACCTGGTCCTGGCCCAGCCGGTAGCGCCGCACGCTCGACTGCCCGTACTGGCCGGTGCTCTCCCAGACTGTCCCGTCCTGCGTGATGAGGCCCTGGGTGAAGCCCTGGCCTGGATGGGGCAGGCGGCGCAGCACCTTGAGGCGGTGAAACCTCGGCACAGCGGCACACCTCCGTCATGGGCCGGGCGTCACCGGCCCGCCGTCATGGAGCCGGCGTCACCAGCCGGCGTCGCGGGCCGGCGGCAGCCTGATTATGCCGCGCGTTCCCCCGGCTGGCCGTCACGCCGGGCAAACCGGGTCAGCACCGGCCGCAACGGCTTGTCGGTGTACCCGCCGGCGGCCAGCCCCGCCTGCCGCTCGAACACGTTCCGGGCGCCGAAGTCAGCGGTCATTCCCCAGGACAGCCCGGCCGCGAGGAAGTAGAGCGGGAGCATGACGAGCCCCCCGCACCACGCGTACTGGGTAGCGTGCCGGGCCTCGTGGGCGAGCAGCGCATCCATCGAGGCGAGGGCTGCCCGGTCAGCCCGGGCCAGGATCACGTTCCCGAGCGTGAAGGCCGGGGCCACCGGGACGGGGAGCCGGTAGCCGGCGCCGATCAGCAGGCCGTCGGCGCCGCGCTCCAGCCGGGCCCGGCCGGCCGCGGCCACCAGCAGGCCGGCCAGCGTGGACCCGTTGACCAGGTTGGCGGCCAGCCGCACGCGGTAGGCTGCGCGCACGCCGGGTCAGGACCCGCTGGTCGCCGGCCCGGACCCGTTCCCGTCCCGGGTGCTGAGCGGATCGGGGTCCGGCGCCACGAGCCAGCCTCCCGGGCCAGGTGCGGTCAGCACCGGCCGGGGGATCTGGGGCATGCTCAGCGGGATCTGGCTGTGCTCGCGATGCGCCGCCGCGGCGCCCCGGTGATAGTCCTCCAGCTGGTCGATCAGGGCCATGTCCGCATACGGGCGGCCGTCCACGAACGGCCCCGGACGCTTCTCGATGACGGCCACCACGTCCTCGCCCGTCAGCGTCTTATGCGTTTCCAGCGCGTGGGCCAGCGACAGCACCTGCGCGCGGTTGTCGTTGATGATCTCCTCAACCTGGACGAGCAGGCCGTTCAGGTTGTCCTCGATCCGGTCGGCCAGGGCGCGGCGCATCTCGGCCTCGGGGTCCTGGCCTTTCTTGTTCCGGCCGCCCTGGCCCCCTCCCGGGGAGCCGACCTCGAGCCGTTTTGCCGTCGAGTAGGAAGACACCGTGGATCCCATGCCCCAGAAGCCCTCCATGAACGAGGCCACGGTGGTGGCGGACTCCAGGTCGCCGGAGACCCCGGAGGAGCTGTCGTTGCTGAAGAACATCCGCTCTCCGGCCAGCGATGCCAGCGAGACCAGGATGTCGGTCTCGTATTCGCTGCGCCACCGGGTGAACTGGTCCTCCGGCGGGATGCTGGCGACCATGCCGAGGTAGTCGCTGCCTTTCTCGATGGTGGCGATGTCGATCTCCATATGCTGCCGGGTGCGGTAGGCCACCAGCGCATGGCAGGCCTCGTGGATGGCCACCGCGTGCCGCTCCCGCTCGATGTACTCCACGTCCTCGGGAGGCCCGAGCTCCTTGAGCTGCTTGGCCCGGATGACATCGCCCCAGGTGATGACGTCCCGGCCGTCCCGGATGGCGGTGATGAGCGCCTCGTTGACCAGGTCTTTGATGGTGGCGCCGGTCGCGTACGGGGTGATGGTGGCGAGCTTGTCCATCTGCTCCGGGGTGAGTTCGTGCCGCACCTTGGCGAAGTAGCCCTGGTAGGTGCGCACCCGGCCCGCCTTGGACGGGTAGCCGACCTTGTAGATCCGGTCGATGCGGCCCGGCCGGAGCAGCGCCTCGTCCAGCGCTTCCGGCAGGTTGGTGGCCATCATGACCAGCATCCGGTACTTGGGCGGGGGCTTGGGGCGCAGCCCGAGCAGGCGGCGGACGTGGCGGTTGACGAAGCCGCGCGGCTTCTTCAGCCCGGACAGCTCGGTGAGGAGGGCCTCCAGCGTGCCCATGCCCCCGCCGCCGCCCATGCCCATGCCCATCATCTGCTTGTTCCGCCGGGTGTCCGGCTCCTCGCCCGCTGAGGACGAGAGGGCCCGCCGGGCGAGCCGCCATTGCACGTCGTCGGACAGGTAGGAGAAGCCGTGGCAGCCGCCCGCCTGCCAGGCCGCGGGGGTGGCCCGGCCGCCGCCGGGGAAGTTCGGGCCGCCCTGGGCCAGCGCGCCGCGGCGGCCCAGCGAGTCAGCCTCGTCGAAGAACACGATCACGCCGCCGTACCGCAGCGCGAGCCGGCGCAGCTTGCGGAACAGGGACTTGACCTTGAGGATGCCGACACCCATGAACATGTTGATGAACGCGCCCGGGTCCACGAACACGTAGGGGCGGCCGGTCTCGCCCGCCACCGCCTCCGCCATCAGCGTCTTGCCGGTGCCGGGCGGGCCCCAGAGCAGGATCCCGCCGGGCACGTAACCGCCGCGGGACTCGATCTGCTCCGGGTCCTCCAGGTAGAGGATGTTCTCTTTCACCCGCTCCAGCACATGGTCCTGGCCCCAGACGTCGGTGAACCGGGTCTTGATGTCGTCCGGGTAGTACACGTCCACGCCGCCCCGGGACAGGAACCAGAACAGCGCGGCGAACTGGATCACGATGAAGATGACGGCGGTCATGATCTGCAGCACGAACGGCAGCGCGCTCCAGATATAGCCGGGCAGATTGAACAGGGCGTCCACCGGGGTGGTGTGCTTCACCCTGCCGAGCACCACCGCGAGCACGGCGATCCAGAACACCCAGGTGATCAGCCGCCACAGGCGGAACCGGGTCCAGTCGGACAGCTTGCGGTGGGTGACCCGCTCGGTGCCGCCGAACACCCGGTGCGTCCAGAAGTAGTGATAGCCCGCCCAGTGCTCGCTGATCAGGAAGTGGATCTGGCGCAGCGCCTCCAGGCCGATCAGGACGAGGACCCAGGCGCCCGCCCGGGCCTCGATCCGGAACGCGTCGGACCAGGTGACCAGAGGGTTGCCCGACTTCGTCGACCAGAGCAGGATGAACCAGAACGCGGTCAGCAGGAGCAGGAACTTGATCCGGTCCCACAACGCGAGGGGCTTGCGGGTCGGCCGGTCCTCGTCGCGCGGGCGGCCGTCAGGCGGCCGCAGTCCCTCCGGCGAACCCGCGGGGGCCATCGTCATCATGGGCTCCTGACCGTGAAGGAGTTCATTACCGTGTCGATCTGGCTCTGGTGCTTGCTGTAACAGGAAGCCAGGCAGTGCACGAGCAGCAGGTAGACCTCGGTGTCATCCGCGTTCGTCAGGGCGACCTGGTCGAAGGTGTTGATGCCGGCGCCCGGGTAGGTGTACTGGAACGTGACCCGGACGCCGTGCACGCCCTGCCCCAGCGTCATCGTGGCGTCGCGCAGCAGGTGGAAGTCGGTCAGCGGGAACCCGCTCCTGGCGTCGGCGGCCCGGGCGGCCGCGGTCACCGGCAGGAAGAAGTCCCGCAGTTGGTTGTAGGACAGGGCGTTCGTGGTCGTCTGGTTGAGCGGCGCGACCACCGAGTACACGAACGGGGCCGCATCCGTTGCCCCGAGCACGTGATTCGCAGCGGGCCTGAGGTCGGCGTCATAGCCGACTGACCACACGCTGCTGTTGGGCGTGCTCTTGGTCACGGCGTTGAGCGCTGAGCTGCTGATCTGGCTCCAGCCGTCCGGCACCTTGAAGTAGGTGTGCTCGCTCGAGTTCGTCACGTAGGTGAACTGCGGCGCGGCACAGCCGGCCACCAGGAGCAGGAGCAGCGCCATGCCCAGCCCCACCGAGCGGCCCCTGCTCATGCACTCTCTCCTAGCGCCAGAAGACGTGTGCTCTATCCGTTATGCGTTCGTGTCCTACAGGGAGTATCACCTCCCACTACGCCGCCTGGGTAGACGGGATCCCGATTAGCCACATGGCTGTAACACGTGGAGACTTGGCCTGCCCGCTCGCGGGCTGGCGGACGGGCGGGCGCGGCGGGTCCCCGGGAGGAACGAGTGAACGGTGCCGAGGCGCTGGTCGCGACCCTGGTCAGCAGCGGGGTGGACGTCTGCTTCAGCAACCCCGGCACCTCCGAGATGCACGTGGTGGCCAGCCTCGACGCGGTCCCCCAGCTGCGCGCGGTGCTCTGCCTGTTCGAGGGTGTGGCCACCGGCGCGGCGGACGGCTACGGCCGGATGACGGGGCGCCCCGCGGCCACCCTCCTGCATCTGGGGCCGGGCCTGGCGAACGGCCTCGCGAACCTGCACAACGCCCGCCGGGCCGCAACCCCGCTGGTCAACGTCGTTGGTGATCACGCCACGTACCACAAGCGCTTCGATGCGCCGCTCGAGTCCGACATCGACTCGCTGGCCCGGCCGGTGTCGCACTGGGTCCGGCATCCGGCCCGCGCCGACGATGTCGCGGCCGACGCCGCCGAGGCCGTGGCCGCGGCCCTGGGACCGCCCGGTGGCGTGGCCACCCTGGTCGTGCCCGCCGATGTCTCGTGGTCCGGTGGTGCCGGGCCCGCACCGCCGTTGCCGCCGCGGGGACTGTCCGTGGTCCCTGATCCGGTGATCGGCGAGGCCGCCGGCCTGCTCCGCGGCGGCGGCGCCACGGTCCTGCTGCTGGGCGGCGGCGCGCTGCGCCGCCCTGGGCTGGAGGCGGCCAGCCGGATCGCCGCCGCCACCGGGACGCGGCTGCTGGGCGAGACCTTCCCGGCCCGGCTGGAACGCGGCGCCGGCCTGCCGGGCCTGGAACGCCTGGCGTACCTGCCGGAGTTCGCGCAGGCACAGCTGGCCGGAACCCGGCAGCTGATCCTGGCCGGCGCCCGGGCGCCGGTGTCCTTCTTCGCCTACCCGGGGCTGCCCAGCTCGCTGGTGCCCGGCGGCTGCCGGGTGCACACGCTGGCCCGGCCGGGCGAGGACGTGAGCGGTGCGCTGGCGTCTGTGGCCGAGCGGATCGCCCCGGGGACACGGCCGCAGCCGCAGCCGGCGCAGCGCCCTGCGCTGCCCGGCGGCGGCCTGACCCCCGAGACGGCGGCCGCGGTCATCGGCGCGCTGCTCCCGGAAGGCGCGATCGTGTCCGACGAGGCCAACACCTCCGGGCTTTCGCTTCCTGCCGCGACGGCCGGGGCACCCCCGCACGACTGGCTCACGCTCACCGGCGGCGCGATCGGCCAGGGCCTGCCGGTCGCCACCGGGGCCGCCGTGGCCTGCCCGGATCGCAGCGTGCTGGCGCTCGACTCGGACGGCAGCGCGATGTACACGATCCAGGCCCTGTGGACGCAGGCGCGGGAAGGGCTCGACGTCACCACGGTGATCTTCAGTAACCGCCGCTACGCGATCCTCGACCTGGAGCTGCAGCGGACGGGCGCGGCAGCGGATGGGGGCGCGGCGCGCGGCCTGCTCGACCTGTCCCGACCTGACCTGGACTTCGCGGCGCTGGCCCGCGGGATGGGAGTCCCGGCGGCCCGCGCCGCCAGCGCCGGGGAATTCGCCGATGCACTGCGGCGCGCACTGGCCGAGCCGGGCCCGCACCTGATCGAGGCGCTGCTCGGCCCGCCGGGGTAACCACGGGATGCGCCGAGCCCCGGCCGGGATCGGATTCCCGGGCCGGGGCTCGCGTGGCTTCTCTCAGCCGTTCATCTCGGGGGCTTGAGGAGGGCCGGTGTGATCAGAATCAGGTGTAATAAAGACCTGCCGTGATCAGAACGTAATTCTGATCAGCAGCCGTCGTAGGGCGCCCACGGCGAGGTGCCGTCCTGGGCGTACAGGCGCTGGAACGCCTGGCTCTGCTGGGCGACAGACGCCGCGCCGGCGGTGCCCGAGTAGCCGAGGCTGGCCCAGGTGCTCGGCAGGATGCCGTACAGGCCGGCCGACGACGCGGTCGGGTTGTTGCCGGACTCACGCCAGGCCACGCACTGCTGGAACGACGACGACGCGCTGCCGGTGCTGCTGCTCGCCGAGTACGTGCCCGTGCTAGCCGACGTGCCCGGGCTGACCGAGGAGGTGCCCGAGGTGCCCGTGGCGGCCGACGAGGTGCCCGTGGCGGCTGATCCGGCGTCTGAGTCCGAGTCCGCCGAGGACGTGCTCGAGGCCGCCGGGGCCTGGTAGTAGGTCGGCGCCATGGGGGTGATCCCGGAGCGCCCGTCCGGCACGTTGATCTTCTGGCCCACGTAGATCAGGTTGGGGTTCTTGATCCACCGGTTGGCCGCCTCGACCTTGCTGAGCGGCACGCCCGCCGAAACGGCGATACCGCTCAGCGTGTCACCCGCCTGCACCACGTGCGTGCTGGCCAGGGCCGGCCCAGCGGCCAGTCCGGCCATGACGATGCCGGCGCCCGCTGCCGTAATTATCCGAGTTTGTACCTTCATGAAGCTCCTTGTCCGGATTCTGGTCACAGCGGCCCAACGTACGCAAGGCCTGGTCAGCGACGCAAATCCGTCTGGAGCACGATCGCCCGCCCTAGGAGCCCGAAGCCCTTGTGGTTACTGGGCTTCCGGCTTTTCAAAAAAAAAGTTTGTGCTGGGATGGATGCGGGTATCGATACACGCCGGCTCAGGAATGCCCGGGTAGCCGGGAGGCACCGCGCCCGCCGTCACCCAGGAGGACCCCCCCAGGCCGCTCACGGCCGGGCCGGTGCGTGTCCCGGCGCCCCCCCGGCCGGAATGGCCCGCGGGGACGCCCCCGGCCGATCCGGGGTGCCCGGCCGGCCCCCGGCCGATCCGGGGTGCCTGGCCGGCCCCCCGGCCACGGTCCCGGCGGAGGAAGGCAGCGGAGCGGCGATTGGCCGCGGGCGCGGCCGGCGCCGGGCACCCGCGGGCGGCGGCAGGCAGCGGGCAGCGCCGGCCGCCGCGGCGGCCCAGCGCATCCTGCCCGCCCAGCATGTCGAGGTGGTCCGGCACCCACCGCAGACCCAGCACGTCCTGGCGCACCCGGCCGCGGGGTACCCCGGCCGGGGCGGTATCCGCCCGGGCATGCGCCACGGCGACGAGAACGCCGTCCCCCGCGGCCGGTGCCCCCGAGGCCGGTACCCCCGCGGCCGGTACCCCGCGGCCGGCGCCTCGGCGGCCGGCGGCGCCTCCGCGGGAGGCGCGGCCGCGGCGCGGCGGCCGGGCCGCCGCACGCTGCTCAGCGCGATGCCGCCGAGGATGGCCGCGCCCCCGCCGAGCTGGGCCGGCCCGGCCGGGTTACCGAAGACGACGACCCCCGCCACCGCACCGACGAGCGGCTCGATGTTGAGGAACGCCCCGGCCATCTCGGCCGGCAGCCGGCTCTGGCCGAAGGCGAACAGGGTGAACGGGATCAGGGTCCCGCCGGCGATCAGCGCGACGACGGCCAGCAGGCTGGCGGTGACTCGCCGGGGGCCGACGGCAGGCGCTCGGTCAGCGCGCTGAACGGCGTCGTGACCAGGGCCGCCCCCAGGAACTGCACGGCGGTGACCGCGATCGGGTCGCGGCCGCGCAGCAGCCGGGTCTGGCCGACGGTGAAGACGGCCGACATCAGGACCGAGGCCAGCACCATGCCGTCGCCCGCCAGGTCCGCACCACCACCGCCGCCCGCGGCGACCAGGCCGACCCCGGCCAGCGAGACCGCGAAACCACCCCAGGCGACCGGGCGCGCCACGCTGCGGTGCCACACCGCCGCGATGATCGCGACCATCACGGGGGCCGTGCCGATGAGCAGCGCCGCGTGGCTGACGCTGGTCCGGGTGATGCCTGCGTTCTGCAGCAGGACCGTCCCGCCGTACCCCGCCGCACCCCAGGCCAGCACCGCCGGGCTCCACGCGGCCCGCAGCCGCGACCGCGGGGTCGCGGTCGAGCAGCACGGCAGCGGCCACCGCGAACCGGATGGCGGTCAGCCAGCCGGGCGCGAGCCAGCCCAGGGCGATCTTGGACAGGGGCACCGTGCTGCCCCACAGCAGCCCGGCTATCGGTGAGCGCCACGAGGGCGCGGCGGCGGTCGGTGTTCATACCTCCAGGATGCGTCCTGGAGGCTCAGAATTAGTCGTGGGAGCCGTTTAGATGAATATTATTAAGCGCTATGCCTGTTAACCTTGACGAAGTTGACCTCAAGCTGCTGACTGCACTGCAGGCCGACGCGGACCGGACCAACGTCGAACTGGCCCGGCTGGTGGGCCTGTCCCCGGCGGCGACACTGCACCGGGTGCGCGCGCTCAAGGAGTCCGGGGTCATCCGCATTATCCGGGCGCAGCTCGACCCGGAGGCGGCCGGCTTCCCGCTGCAGCTCTACGTGTTCGCCGCGCTGGGCCGGCATGACCCCCGGGCGACCCGCATCTTCGAGGACCAGGTCCGGGCGCTGCCGCAGATCATCGCGGCCGACAACCTCGCGGGTGAGATGGACTACCTGCTCAGCATCGTCGCCCGGGACGTCGCCGAGCTGCAGGAGGTGCTGACCCGGCTGTCCACCCGGGGCGGCCAGCGGCTGATCACCTACCTGCGGCTGGCCGAGGTCAAGCCGCCCTGCGGGCTGCCGCTGGACCCGGAAACGACAGCGGGTGGCCGCGCGGCGCGCCAGCGCCGGCGGCCACCCGCGGGCCGGGCGGAACCGTCCGCCTAGGATTTGAGCTGGTCGATCTTGTCCCGGAACAACGTGGTGGCGATGGTGGACTTGCGCGGCTGGCCGCGCAGGAAAGCCTCGGCGAACTTCTTGGCCTGGTCGTAGGAGACCTTGCCGGGCATCGGCGGCTCGTCCGGGTTGACGTTCACGTCGACCAGCGCCGGGCCGTCGTGGCTCAGCGCCTGGCTGATCGCGTCCCGGACCTCGGCAGGATGGCTGACCTTGAGGCCCAGCGCGCCGTTGGCCGTGGCGATCCCGGTGTAGTCCGTGAACGGCTCCGAGTGCCGGACGCCGTACTCGGGGTAGCCGAGCACCATCTGCTCCCAGAGGATCTGGCCGAGCGAGTTGTTGTTGTTGATCACGATCTTAACCGGCAGCTGGTGCTTGATGGCGGTGATGAACTCGGCCATCAGCATGGCGAACCCGCCGTCGCCGACGTACCCGATGACCTGCCGGCCCGGGAACGCGTGCTGGATCCCGATGGCATAGGGCAGCCCGGGCGCCATCGTGGCCAGGTTCCCGGACAGGTAGAACTGGCGGTCCGCGCGGATGTGCCAGTGCCGCGCGGCCCAGGTGGCGATGGTGCCGCTGTCACAGGTCAGGATGGCGTCGTCAGCCGCCAGCTCGTCGAGCACGCTGACCACGAACTCCGGGGCGACCGGGTCCCGCGTCCCGTCCTGCAGCGCGGCCATCTTGTCCCGCCACTTGCCCATCTGCTTCTGGTACTTCTCCAGGAACGAGGTGTCGGACCGCTGCTTGAGCAGCGGCAGCAGGGCCTCCAGGCCCTCCCGGGCGTCCCCGACCACCGGCACCTCGGTGGGCACCCGGGCGCCCGCACGGGCCGGGTCGGCCTCGATCTGCACGATCCGGGCCTTGCCCGGCTCCGGCATGTACTTGGTGTAGGGGTAGTTGGTGCCGACCATGAACAGCGTGTCCAGGTCGTCCATCAGCTCCTCGGACGGCGCGGTGCCGAGCAGGCCGATCCCGCCGGTGGTGTACGGCGAGTCGTCCGGCACGGTGCCCTTGCCGGACAGTGTCTTGATGATCGGCGCGCCCAGCGTCTCCGCCACCGCGAGCAGCTGCTCGCGGGCGTGCAGCGCGCCCGCGCCGGCCAGGATGGCGACCTTGTCGCCGGCGTTCAGCACATCGGCCAGCCGCTGCAGGTCCTCCTCGCGCGGCCGCCCTGGGGCGGCCAGCCGGATCGGCGAGGTGGCCGGCGGGCGGGCCGGGCCGACTTCGGCCCAGGGATTCTCGCCCGCCGTGGCGACCTGGATGTCGTTCGGGATGGTCAGGTGAGCCACCCCGCGCCGCGCGTACGCGGTGCGGACCGCGATGTCCACCAGCGCGGGCAGCTGCGCGGGGTTGTAGATCATCTGGTCGTAGACCGCGACGTCCTCGTAAAGCCGGTCCAGGTTCACCTCCTGCTGGTAGCCGGTGCCGAGCACGGAGGTTTCCTGCATGCCGGTGATCGCGAGCACCGGCATGTGATCGAGCTTGGCGTCGTACAGCCCGTTCAGCAGGTGGATACCGCCGGGGCCTGAGGTGGCCAGGCAGACGCCGATCTGCCCGGTCGCCTTGGCGTGGGCGGTCGCCATGAACGCTGCGGCTTCCTCGTGGTGGACCAGCACGAACTTCACCCGGTCCTGATGCCGGCGGAAACCCTCCATGATCCCGTTGATGCCGTCACCCGGGAGCCCGAAGACGGTGTCCACGCCCCAGTCTGCGAGCCTCTCGACGAGAGACTCCGATGCGATCTGTGCCACCTGAGGACCTCCAACTGATTGCGGTTACGGCGGCAGGCGAGTCCGCCTCTCCCCGGCTGTCCTCAGGCGGGCCCGTCAAACATGCCGGATGGCGGATTCCGCGGCCTGGCGCCGGCGTCGGGACAGCCTGCGCGGCCCCGCCCCGGGAGCACCGGGCCGGCGGGCCGAGGTTTGGCCACGCCGGCTGCAGGTAGCAGGTCACCGGGACACCGGACGGCGGACGGAAGCCGGGAGGAAGGACATGATCATGGGCGGAGCGGGAGCGGCAGCGGATCCGGCCGTGCAGGGCCTGGACGCGGCCGTCTATGTCGTGCCCACCGACGCGCCCGAGGCCGACGGCACGCTGGCCTGGGACAAGACGACACTCGTGCTGGTTACCGCGCGCGCCGGGGGCCAGCGGGGCATCGGCTGGAGCTACACGGCTGCGGCCGCTGCGGCACTGGTGACGGGCATCCTCTCCGGGGTGGTGGCCGGCCGGGACGCGATGGACGTGCCCGGCGCGAACGAGGCCATGGCGCGGGCCTTGCGCAACGTGGGACGGCCCGGGCTCGGGGCGATGGCGCTGTCGGCCGCCGACATCGCGCTGTGGGACCTGAAGGCACGCCTGCTCGGCTGCCCGGTCGCCGGCCTTATCGGCCGGGCCCGGCACGACGTGCCGGTCTACGGCAGCGGCGGCTTCACCACCTACGACGAGGCGCGCACCCGGGAGCAGCTGACCGGGTGGGTGGGCAAGGACCGGATCCCCCGCGTCAAGATCAAGATCGGTGAGTCGTGGGGCGGCAACGAGCCACGCGACCTGGCCCGGGTCGCGCTGGCCCGCGAGGTCATCGGGCCAGACGCGGAGCTTTACGTTGACGCCAACGGCGGCTACTCCGCCGGGCAGGCCGTGCGGGTGGCCCGCCAGATGGATAACTTCGGGGTCACCTGGTTCGAGGAACCGGTGTCCTCCCAGGACCTGGCCGGCCTGGCCGCGGTCCGCCGGCAGGTCCGTCCCGACGTGACCGCGGGTGAGTACAGCTGGTCGCTCGCGGACTCGGCCCGGCTGCTGGAGGCGGGGGCCGTGGACTGCCTGCAGCTCGACGTGACCCGGTGCGGCGGGATCACGGAGTTCCTCCGCGGCGCCGCGCTGGCCGCCGCGCACAACGTGCAGGTCTCCGGGCACTGCGCGCCGAACCTGCATGCGCACGTAGGCGTGGCCGTGCCGAACCTGCGGCACCTGGAATACTTCCATGATCACCAACGGATCGAGCGGATGTTCTTCGACGGGGCGCTGGATCCGGAGGGAGGGACGCTGACGCCTGATCCGGGGCGGCCCGGCCTGGGGCTGGAACTACGGTCCGGTGATGCGGAGCGCTATCGCGACGGATGAGGACGGGGGGCCTCACCGGGGTCGCCGCGAATACCCCGCGCGACCATGTTTATCTCCTGTGCAGTGGGCATCCTGCGGAGGTACTGATTCCGCCCGCAGGATTTCGAGGTGATAGACGTGGAGGCTGCGGTCCCCCTCGCGCCCACGCCACCGGCCGCCGACCCGGCAGCGCAGGACGACGGCGAACTGCTCGAACTCGTGCACACGCTGCCGGCCGGATCCCGGCGGCGTTCTGCCGCGTGCGAGGCCCTGGTGCTGCGGTACCGCTCGCTTGTGCGCTCGTGTGCCCGCCGGTACCGGGACAGCCCCGAACCGGAAGAGGAACTCATGCAGGTCGGCTACGTCGGCCTGCTCAAGGCGATCAACAATTTCGATCCGGCTTTCGGCGGGAACCTGGCCGCCTATGCCCAGCCGTGTATCTCCGGTGAGATCAAGCGGCACTTCCGCGACAAGCGCTGGCAGGTCCATGTCAAGCGGCCGGTCCAGGAACTGCTCCTCCAGGTCCGCAAGGCCCGTACCAGCCTGGTGCAGGACCTGGGGCATGTGCCCACGGACGAGGACGTCGCCCGGCATCTGGGTGTCAGCCTGGACGAGGTCCGGGACGCTAACCGGGCGGACATGGTCTTCCACCCGCACTCGCTGGACGCGCCCATGTCCGCTGAGGACGACGCGGCCACCCTGGGTGACCTGCTCGGCGGGGAAGATCCCCAGGTGGAGCGCACCCTGGACATGCAGGCGGTTTCCACGCACTGGAGCGAGCTGCCCGAGCGGGAGCAGCACATCCTGGCCATGCGCTTCTACGGCAACATGACCCAGGCTGAGATAGGCCAGCAGCTCGGCGTGTCACAGATGCATGTGTCACGGCTGCTGGCCCGGGCCCTGGACTACCTGCGCGAGTGCCTGCTCGGCCCCGAGCATCAGGTCAGCTACCGGTAGGGCCGGGGTCCCCGGCCTCCAGCCCGGCCGGGCGCCGCTGGCTCCCGCCGCCGAACACGGCGGCCAGCCTGGCCAGCAGCTGATCCTGCGGGCTCGGCTGGCCTGGCAGAGCCCCGAACAGGCAGAGCGTGACCGTCGCGGGGCCAGAGCGGTGCACCAGGATGACGGCGCAGCGCACGCCGCGGGCCAGCGCGGCCGCGGCCCAGCCAGGCCAGCGGTCCTCCCCGAGCGTGTCCGGCGAGCAGACTCCGGCCCCGGTTGCGACCGCCGCGGCCACCGGCCCGCCGCGGGAGCCCCGCTCGATCGTGGCGAGTTCGGCGAGGTCGGGGTGGCTCGCGGCGAAGACGGCCGGTTGCCCCCTCTGCCACAGCGCGGCGCTGGCCCCCGAGCATCCGGTCACCCCGGCCGCGGCCAGCCTGACCAGTTCGTGCAGCGCTCCTGGCGCGGATCCGCCGGCCCTCCCGCACGCCACTTCACCCGGACTGCGGAGCAGTGAGCTGGCCGTGCGGAGCAGTCCCGCGGCCTCCTGCGGGTGGTCCGGGTTGGCCATGGCGCCCTCCGCCCGTTCCCGGCCGCCCGTTTCCCGGCGGGCTGACCCCCGCCAGGACCGGTTGTTCCCGGTTCATCCTCCCACCACCGCAGGCCCCCGGGGCACCCCGGCGCAGGATGCTGCCCGCCCGTGCGGCATCGCCGTTGAATGCCGCGCGGGCGGGCGGTCAAGCCCGGCCCGGGCGCTCAGCCGCTGGCACCCGGGCCGGACGCTCAGGCGTTCGCCGGATGCAGGAGAACCTTGGTGAAACCGTCCGCCCGCTGGTCGAACTTCTCGTAGGCGCCGGGCGCCTCGGTGAGCGGCAGCTCGTGCGAGACCAGCAGTGAGGGAGTGGCGCGGCCCGCGACGATCAGGTCACGAAGCTGCTCGTTGTACCGCTTGACCGGGCACTGCCCGGTGCCCATGGCCTGCCCCTTCTGGAAGAAGGTGCCGTAGTCGAAGCCGATCCGGCCCTGGCGCGCACCCTGGCTGGCCGCCCCGGGGTCGCTGGGCACGTAGACACCGACCACGCCGATCCCGCCGGTGGTCCGCACCGCCCTGACCAGGCCGTCCAGCACCATCTCGGGATGCTCCTCGCCTGCCGGGTCGTGCGCCTGGTACCCGACGGCCTCGATCCCGCGGTCCGCACCCAGGCCGTGGGTGGCATCCATGATCTGCTCGGCCGGGTCGCCGTCGGAGAGGCTGACGGGGGTGGCGCCGAACCGCGCCGCCAGGTCCAGCCGGTCCTGGTGCTGGTCCACCACGTAAACCTGGGAGGCACCGCGCAGGTAGGAGCCGTGCGCGGCGAGCAGGCCGACCGGGCCCGCCCCGAACACGACGACGGTGTCCCCGGGGCTGACGCCGGCCAGCACCGCGCCGTGGTACCCGGTCGGGAAAATGTCCGAGAGCATGGTGAAGTCACGCTCGTACTCGGTGCCGGCGGGCAGCGTGAGCAGGTTGAAGTCGGCGAACGGCACCCGCAGGTACTCGGCCTGGCCGCCCTGGTAGGGGCCCATCTGCGCGTAGCCGTACGCGGCCCCGTCCACCCCTTCGGTGGGGTTCATCCGCAGGCAGAAGGAGGTCCAGCCGTCCACGCAGTTCCGGCAGCTGCCGCAGGCGATGTTGAACGGCACGGACACCCGGTCGCCCGGCTTGATCCAGGTCACGCCCGGGCCGGTTTCCTCAACGATGCCCATGTTCTCGTGGCCGAGGACCTTGCCCTCTTCCACATTCGTACGCCCTTCGTACATATGCAGGTCAGAACCGCAGATGTTGGTCGTGGTGATACGCACCACCGCGTCATTCGGCGCTTCGACCCGGGCATCGGGGACGTCTTCGACGGCAACCTTGAACGGTCCCTTGTACACGACGGCCTTCACGGCAACCTCCTGGAAGGTGCTGTTGGTGCCTGGCGCCTGGCCGCGCTTCCGGGCCGGGCGAAAGGTTCCCCCACTCCGCTGCCCCCGCCATCCGGGGTGAAACAGGCGCCCTCAGCCTGTGTCCGGTACCACCAGTACCGGGCACGGCGCGTTACGGAGCACGTACTGGCTGCCGAGCAGCCAGGACATGCCGTTCTCGCTGCGCGAGCCGACGACGAGCAGCTCTGCGCCCAGCGTGCTGGCCGCCTCCACCAGGCTGCGGCCCGGCAGGCCGCGCACCACCCGCAGCTCCACCTGCGCCGCTTCCGCTCCGAGGACGTCGAGCAGCGCGTTGCGCAGCACGTCCTCCGCGGTGGCGCGGGCCTCGTCAACGGTGCGCAGCCCGCCGCCCGCCGGCCGCGCCGCCGGCGCGGCCACCGCGCCGTCGTTGCTGTAGGCGGTGACGGCGATGAGCTTGGCCTGCCGCAACCCGGCTTCCTCGGCGGCCGCGCGGATCGCCGCGCGAGACCTGGCCCGGTCCTGCACCGCCACGACCACCGTCATCGCGCACCCCTGCCGCCGCCCGGCGGCCGTCACGGGCGGCCGCCGTGCGCCGGTCGTTTTCCTTCTCGATCGCGGCGGCGAGTTCCTGCTTGGTCATGCTGGAGCGGCCGGGCACGCCCAGCCGCTGGGCCAGCCCGAGCAGGTGCTGCTTGCTGGCATTGGCGTCAACGCCGCCGTAGCTTTCGCCTGGCTGGCCCCGCGGCCGCGCCGACCGCTCATCCGAGGGTCCCCTGGCCCCCCCGGGTTTCGGCTCCCAGTGGTCGCCGACCTTCTCGAACCGGTGCTTCAGCGCGCCGAACGCGGTCCGGTGCGCGCGCTCACCCTCGCCGTACTCCCCGGCGGCGCTGTCGTGCGCCTTGATCCACGTTTCCTGGGCTTTCACCGGCGATCGCCGCAGCGTCGACGGCAGTTCCTCGCGTCCTGGCATGGGTTTCCCTCAGGATGGGCCACCGCGCGCGCCAGCCTGCAGCAGGCCCGCGGCCCGGGCGGCGACGGCCATGATGGTCAGGGCGGGGTTGGCGCTGCCCTGGGTGGGCAGCACGCTCCCGTCGGTGATGTAGAGGTTGGGCACGGCGAAGCTGCGGCAGTTGCCGTCCACCACGCCGTGCCGTTCGTCGGCGGCCATCCTGGCCCCGCCCACGAGATGCGCGAACCGCTGGATGGTGATCACCTCGCTGGCCCCCGCCGCGTGCAGGAGGTCCTCCATGACCTGCTGCGCGGCGTGCAGGAGCCGGGTGTCGTTGTCGCACTGCGAGTAGGAGAACCTGGCCACGGGCAGCCCGTGGCGGTCGGTCTCCTCGTCCAGCGTGACCCGGTTGTCCGCCTGGGGAAGGAACTCGCACAGCGCACCGAGACAGCACCAGTGCACGTAGTCACTCATGTAGTCGCGCAGGGCACGGCCCCAGTGACCCTGGGCCGCGACATGCTCGGCCCACGTGATGGGCAGCGGTGACACGTTCTGGATGGAGAAGCCGCGCCGGTAGGGCTTGGCGGGGTCGGTTTCGTAGAAGTCCTCCGAGCTCACTTCCGGCGGCGGGGCCTTGTACATCCGGATCTCGTCATCGAACCGGCCCGCTGTCTGCGGCGCCCCCTGGACCATGAGATAGCGCCCGACCTGGTCGAAGTCATTGCAGAGCCCGTCCGGGAAGCGCTTCGAGGAGGAGTTGAGCAGCAACCGGGGCGTCTCGATCGAGTAGCCGGCCACCGCGACCATGCGGGCCCGCTGGAACCGCTCCTGGCCGCCGCGGACGTAGTGCACCCCGGTAGCGCGCCCGGTGCGCTCGTCGACGGCGACCCGGGTGACCATCGCGTCGGCCCGCACCTCGCCGCCGTGCGCCAGGGCATCCGGGATGTGGCTGATCAACGGGCTTGCCTTGGCGTTGACCTTGCATCCTTGCAGGCAGAATCCGCGGTAGATGCAATGAGGGCGGTTGCCGAACCGACCGTTGGGAATCGCGACCGGTCCGACCCTGGCGGTGATGCCCAGCTTCCGGGCGCCGCGCAGGAACACCTCACCGTTACCGCCGACCGGGTGCGGCCGGTGCGGGTACCCGTGCGGGTCGCCCCAGGGCCAGTGCTCCCCGGCGACCGGCAGTTCCTCCTCGATCGCCTGGTAGTACGGCAGCAGGTCGCCGTAGCCGAGCGGCCAGTCGGCGCCGACCCCGTCCTGGGTGAACGTCCGGAAATCGCTGGGATGGAAGCGGGGGGTGTAGCCGGCGTAGTGGACCATGGACCCGCCGACGCCGCGGCCGGAGTTGTTGGAGCCGAGTGGCACCGGATCGGCCCCGGTGATCACCCGGGGCTCGGTCCAGTACAGGTGGTGCGACGCGGCCTCGTCGCTGAACCAGTCCGTGTCCGGGTCCCAGAACGGGCCGGCGTCCAGGGCGGCCACCCGCCAGCCGGCCCGGGCCAGCCGCTGCAGCATGACGGAGCCACCGGCCCCGCAGCCCACGATGACCAGGTCGATCTCGTCGGTGTCGGCGAACCGCCGCATGTCGCGGCGCAGCCCGTGGTTGGTCCGGGTGCCGTCGTTGGGCAGCAGCCAGGCTGACTCGTTCCGCAGGCGGACCTGGGTACTCACTCGCCCTCCCGCACCGGGTCCGCGGCTGGCCGGCTGTCGGCCTGCTCGAAGGGCTCCCGCCGTCCCACGCCCTTGTTCTTGTAGCCGCGCGGGTAGGCGGGCCCGGGGAAGCCCATCTCGTTCCAGGCCCAGGGGTGAGCGTAGAAGGCGGTGCACGCGTACCGGGTCCACAGGCTCCACACCCGGCTGGCGGGCAGCCCGTGCCAGTCGCCCGACCCGAGATCCTGGACCGCCTGGATCAGCGCGCGCTGGTCGGCGGACGGGCACTCCGCGAACCCGGCCGCATACTTGACCTGCGCCTCGACGTCCAGATAGGCGAGCGTGTCCCGCCAGGCCTGGCCGTCTTCCGGCATGTCGGCGTACCGCCACCCATCGGTCTGGGCCTCGGCCAGCCGGGCATCGACGATCGCCGTGACCGGCACCCGCGGTTCGGTGTCCTGGCCCAGGATCAGGTCGAGCAGCGCCGTGGCGATGGCCTCCTCGGCGGGACTGAAGAACCGTGGCGGGGGCGGCGGCCCCAGCCGGGACTCCACCACGGCGGCGGTGGCCGCGTCCCAGTGCGGCAGCTGGGACATGACATCGAATCCAGGGAAACGTTCCGGGCCGCCGCCCGGCGTCGCCGCGGCTCCCGGCGGCGGCCGGGCGGGCCTCGCGGGTCACTGCTCGCGCCGCAGGATCGCGGCCAGCAGGCCCATCCCGCCGACCATGGTGACGAGCAGCGGGGCCAGCAGAGGCGGTCCCATCTCCAGGTTGTACCGGGCGTTGGCCCAGCCCCCTGGCTTCTGGGCGATGCCCCGGGCGTGCAGGTAGGTGCCCTGGAGCCCGTTCGCGACGATCGCGGCGGAGGCGACCGGCAGCGCGGTCTTGGCCAGCCGGCGGCTGAAGAAGCCGGCCACCCCGGCGGCCGCGCCGACCGGGCCGAGCGCGACCGGGATCCACATCATCTTGTTGCCGAAGCTGGCGCTGTCGTGCTCGAAGAAGATCTCGGCCGCGGTGACCAGCGCGCCTGCCGCCGTCAGGGCCGAGAGGCTGCGCTCGAAATGCCCGGTCTGGACGTTGCGGACCATCCGGTCGATGCCACGGGCCGGAGCACCCGCGCCGCCGGGCCGCCTCGTCAGCGATTTCACTGGTTCCCTCCACCGGATCACTGCCTGAGCCGTCTCTTGCCCGCCCCGGCTACCCCCGGCACGGGGCGCTAATCGCCGCGGGGTGTAAAGCGCGCAAACGGGGGCAGCGGCTGAGTCTGGACGGCAGGGGCCGCCCGGGCCGTCGGCCAGCAACCGTCTGGAGGGGGATCATGAACCACGCAGCGTTGCTGGATCACACGTCAACTGGCCGGCTGCAGGATCTGGGCCAGCAGCTGCGGGTGGACTCAGTGAGGGCGAGCGCCGCCGCGAAGTCGGGCCACCCGACATCGTCGATGTCGGCCGCTGACCTGATGGCCGTGCTGCTGGCCCGCCATCTCCGTTATGACTTCACCGACCCGCACGCGGCCGGCAATGATCATCTGATCTTTTCCAAGGGCCACGCGTCACCGCTGCTCTACGCCATGTACCGGGCTGCGGGCGCGATCAGCGACGATGAGCTGCTCAGCTACCGCACCAGGGGCAGCCGGCTGGAGGGGCACCCCACCCCCAGGCTGCCCTGGGTGGACGTGGCCACCGGCTCGCTCGGGACTGGGCCTGCCGGTCGGCGTCGGCCTCGCCCTCACCGGCCGGTACCTTGACCAGCTGACGTACCGGGTCTGGGTGCTGTGCGGGGACAGCGAGCTGGCCGAGGGGTCCATCTGGGAGGCGTTCGAGCACGCCGCCTACCGGAAGCTGGACAACCTGACCGTGATCGTCGACGTGAACCGGCTCGGCCAGCGCGGCCCCACCCGGCACGGCTGGGACACCCCGGCTTACGCGCGGCGGATGGCCGCGTTCGGCTGGCACACGATCGAGATCGACGGGCACTCGGTAACCGAGATCGACCGCGCGTACACCGAGGCCGCCGAGACCACCGGGCGGCCCACGGTCATCCTGGCCCGGACCCGGAAGGGGCGGGGCGTGGCGGCAGTCGAGGACCCGGAAGGCGCGCACGGCAAGCCCCTGCCCGACCCGGACGAGGCCATCGCGGAACTGGGCGGATCCCGATCCGCCCGGGTGGAGGTGCAGCCGCCCGCGCAGCGGCAGCGGCCGCACGCGTTCCCGGCCGGCCAGCTGCACCTGCCCCGCTACGAGGCCGGGTCCTCGGTGGCGACCCGGGACGCGTTCGGCGAGGCGCTGGCCGCGATCGGCGGCGCCCGGGCGGATGTGGTCGTGCTGGACGGCGAGGTGAGCGACTCGACCCGGACCCAGTACTTCGCCGACGCGCACCCCGAGCGCTTCTTCCAGTTCTACATCGCCGAGCAGCAGATGACCGCCGCGGCCCTCGGCATGCAGGCCCGCGGCTGGACGCCCTACCTGGCCACGTTCGGGGCCTTCCTGACCCGGGCCTACGACTTCCTGCGGATGGCCGCGGTGAGCCGGGCCAGCCTGCGGGTGGCAGGCACGCACGCCGGGGTCTCCATCGGCCAGGACGGCCCGTCCCAGATGGCGCTGGAGGACCTGGCCGCGTTCCGCGCCCTGCACGGCAGCACCGTGCTCTACCCCTGTGATGCCAACCAGGCCGCCTGGCTGACCGCTGCCCTGTCGCGGACCGCGAGGGCGTCAGCTACCTGCGCCTGACCCGGGGCAGCCACGCCCGGTCATCTACGAGGCTGGCGAGGAGTTCCCGGTGGGCGGCAGCCGGGTGCTGCGTTCGTCCGCCGACGATCAGGTGACGATCGCCGCCGCCGGAATCACCGTGCACGAGGCGCTGTCCGCGGCCAGCCATCTCGCCGCGCGCGGCGTGAGCGCGCGGGTGATCGACGTCTACTCGGTCAAGCCCATCGACGCGGCCACCTTGCGCCAGGCCGCCCGGGACACCGGCCGCATCGTCACGGTCGAGGACCACTGGGCCGAAGGCGGCCTGGGCGACGCGGTGCTGGAGGTCTTCGCGGACGGCACGGATGAGGCCCTGCCCATCGTCCGCAGCCTGGCCGTGCGGGACATGCCCGGCTCAGCCACCCCGGAAGACCAGCTCGCCGACGCGGGCATAGACGCCCGGGCCATCACTTCCGCTGCCCTCACCATGGCCCGGGCCACAGAGACCCGGGGCGGCCCGGTGTGGTGAGCTGACCCGTTCTCGGGGCACCCCCCCAGCTCCCACCCGGGCCGTCCCGCCCACCAGCCCCACAGATCCCACGAGTGACACTCCCTCATTCATGATCATGGGCTTACTGGGCCTCCCGCCCCAGTGATCCCATGATCACAAACAGGTCAGCTGACGGGAGTGGCGTGTGTGACTGATGAGGCGGGGGAAGCATCCGGGGTTCCAGGCCGGGGTTCCAGGCCGGGGTTCCAGGCCGGGGTTCCAGGCATCCGGGCGGATCCCCGGGGACGGGGCGACCCGCGGAACCGGGCGCCTCCCCAACCGGGCGGATCCCCGGGGACCGGGCGACCCCCGGAACCGGGCGCCTCCCCAACCGGGCGGATCCCCGGGGACCGGGCGGTCCCCGGGGGCCGGGCGGGCCACGGGACCGGGCTGCCGTCAGCCGGCGGCGGCGCCGACGCTGCGGCTGGCGTCCTCGGCGGTGAGCGGGCTGGCGATCTCCTCCAGGCCCTTGCGCTCGGCCTTGACCCCCAGGAACACCTCGAGCCAGCCCGGCCAGGATCATCAGCGAGGCGCCGGTCACGAACGCGATGACGGTGTCGATGACCTTGCCCGTGCTGACCAGCGAGGAGAACAGCAGCGGGCCGCTGATCCCGCCCGCCGCGGTGCCGATCGCGTAGAAGAACGCGATGGCCAGGGCCCGGGTCTCCATCGGGAACACCTCACTGACGGTGAGGTACGCCGAACTGGCCCCGGCCGAGGCGAAGAACAGCACCACGCACCAGCACGCCGTCATGGTGACCGCGTCGAGGTCGCCCGCGTCGAACAGCCAGGCGGTGACCAGCAGCAGGACGCCGGACAGGATGTAGGTGCCCGCGATCATCGGCTTGCGGCCGACCGAGTCGAAGAGCCGGCCGAGGACCAGCGGGCCGAACAGGTTGCCCACCGCGATCACCGCGAAGTAATAGCCGGGGGACGTCTTGACGTGGAAGAAGACGGTCAGGATCTGGGCGTACCCGAACGTGATCGCGTTGTACAGGAACGCCTGGCCGATGAACAGCGAGAAGCCCAGGATCGTGCGCCGCGGGTAGCGGGCGAACATGGTGTGGGCGATGGTGAGGAACCCGATCGACTTGCGCTGCCGGATGGTGATCGACTGGCGCGGCTCGTCCAGATGCGTGCCGGTTTCCTGCTCGACCCGGTGCTCGATGCCGCTCACCAGGTCCTCGGCTTCCCGGTCACGCCCGTGGATGAACAGCCAGCGGGGGCTTTCCGGCACGTTCCGCCGGACCAGCAGCACGACCAGGCCGAGCACCACGCCGAGGCCGAAGCAAACCCGCCAGCCGACCGCCACCGGCAGGTCGTTGGTGGCCGGCACGCTGATGCAGGGCGCCCGACCGCCGCGCCCGCCCAGAACGTGCCGTTGATGACGATGTCGATCCGGCCGCGGTGCCGGCTCGGGATCAGCTCGTCGATGGCCGAGTTGATCGCTGCGTACTCGCCGCCGATGCCGAATCCGGTGAGGAACCGGAACAGGAAGAACCACCAGGGCGCGAACGAGAGCGCGGTGAGCGCGGTCGAGGCCAGGTACACGCCCAGGGTGATCATGAAGAGCTTCTTGCGGCCGAACCGGTCGGTGAGCCAGCCGAAGAACAGGGCACCGATGCAGGCCCCGGCCACGTACATGGCCGCCCCGAACCCGGTGATCTGTGCCTGGGTGATGTGGATGCCGCTGCCGGGCTTGCTGATCTGGCCGGAGATGTGCCCGACGATCGTGACTTCCAGGCCGTCCAGGATCCAGACCGTGCCCAGCCCGATGATGATCATCCAATGCCACCGGGACCAAGGCAGCCGGTCCAGCCGCGCCGGCACCTTGGTCTTGATCGTCCCGGTCTGTACGTCGCTCACGGGGTTGTCCCTCCTGCCCGCCCGCGGCTACCCCAGCGTGCCGCCGGCCTCGGGCCCCGCTACCCACGCCCGGCCGGCCTATTCAGTCACCGCGCGCCACTGCCTCGGGCGCCATGGCCGGGGCCAGGCGCTACGCGCCACCGGGCCAGGCGCTATGCGCCACCGGGCCAGCGCTAGCGCGCCAGGCGCTACGCGCCACCGGGCCAGGCGCTATGCGCCACCGGGGACGGTGCGCAGCCGCTCCGCGGCGACCCCGGCCAGCCGGCCGATCTGGGACAGGATGCCGAGCTCCCGGAAGCCCAGCCGCGGGCCAACCCGGCTGCGGACCACGGTGATCGCCCCGCAGGCTCCGTCACCCGCCAGGATCGGCCCGACCGCGACCGAGCGGGCGCCGATGACGCTGGCCACGGCGCGGCCGTCGGGCAGGCCGCCGAGCATCCACTCGTCATCGATCGAGGCCCGGACTTCCGGGGTGCACCGGCTGACCGCGGAACTGATCACCGGGCAAGACTGCGCGGCCACCTCGCCCAGAGCCGCGACCAGCCCCGGGTCCGGCTCACGGGCGGAAACCGCCCGGCGCGGCGGGCTGCAGAGGAAGTCGACGAATACCCAGTCGGCAAACTTGCCGCTCAGCGCTTCGGCCATCGTCGAGCGCAGCTGCGTCTCGGCGACGGCGGTGACCGCGGCCAGCGCGGCGCGGGCCATGGTGTCCAGACCGATCGTCCAGGCGGTAGCCAGCCGGAGCAGGTCGTCGCTGGGCACCAGTCCAGTGGCCCATCCGCCCGGCTCGTTTGCTGCTGGCCCGCCAGTTGTGCTCATCACCGGCCCGTCGCTGGCGGCCGGCCACCGCTGGCAGCCGGCCTCGCGTCTGGATCTTCACCGAGGCAGACTGCCCCAGGAGAATCGCCTCAAACTGCGGGGCCAGACGTACAGAAGGGCCAGGCATGCTGACTGAACGCGAAACGGAAGAGTTCCGGATCCGCCAGCTAGTGGAGAAGTGGGCGCTGACCAGGGACGCCGGCGACTGGGCCGGGTTCGCATCGGTGTGGCACGAGGACGGCTGGATGACGGCCACCTGGTTTCAGGGGCCGGCCGCCGACTTCATCCAGGCCAGCAGGGAAGGGTTCGCCGCAGGCGTGAACATCCTCCACTTCCTGGGCGGCTGCCGCTGCGAGGTGACGGGGAACCGGGCTGTCGCCCAGACCAAGATGACCATCCAGCAGCGCGCCGCGGTGCACGGGATCACCGCCGACGTCACCTGCACCGGGCGCTTCTACGACTTCCTCGAGTTGCGCGCCGGGGCGTGGGGCATCGTCCGCCGGCAGCCCATCTACGAGAAGGACCGGCTCGACCCGGTAGACCCCGCAGCCCGGCTCACCCTCGACGCGGGACAACTGGCGCGGTTCCCGGAGGGCTACCGGCACCTGGCATACCTGCAGTCGCAGCTGGGTTACCGGATCGCGGCCCGGCTGCCTGGCCTGCGCGGACCCGAGACCGAGCGGCTGTACCAGGAAGGCGCGGGCTGGCTGGACGGATCTGCCACGCCGGGGAGCCCTGCCGCCGACGGCCTGCTGTCCCCCGCTGGCTGAATCGTCCCGTCAGATCTCGACCGTGGTCCCCACGTCAACCCGGGAGAAGCTGTCCTCCTTCCCGCACATCGGCAGGAAGTTGTCCAGCACCATGAGGCCGACGTCGCCGAACAGGGCCTCATGGATGACATACCCGCGCTGCGGGGCCACCTCGCGCGCGTAGTCGATCATCTCGCCAGTCTTGAGCCACGGCCCGCTGGCGGGCAGCAGCAGGGTCTGCACCGGGTCCTGCGGCACGGTGAACGAGTCGCCCGGGTGGAAGACCGAGCCGTCGATGAGGAACCCGGTGTTCTCGATCACCGGGATGTCCCGGTGCAGGATCGCGTGCAGGTGCCCGTAGGTGTGCACGTCGAACCCGGCCGCGTTGAACGTGTCGCCCTCGTCCACGACGTGCACCTGCTGGCTGCTGTACCCGGCGAACTCGCTGGCCACGGACGCGTTGGTCCACAGCTGCAGGCCCGGGTCCGCGCTGAGCGCGGCGCGCAGGCCGTCAGCATCGAAGTGGTCGAAGTGCTCATGCGTGACGAGCACCGCGCTGGCACCCACCAGGGCCCGCGGCATGCTCCAGGCCGCCGGATCGATGACCAGCGTGACACCGTCCTTCTCCAGCCTGACGCAGGCGTGCTCAAGCTTGGTCAGCAGCATGTGCTCTCCCTGACTAAGACGGATAACCAGAAACGCGGACGACTGACGCGGCTGTTCACGACCCTACCGGGCCGCGGCGCCGCACCTCCAGGCGCCACCATGCCACGATGGTGCGCGCGTGAGACGTGGCCCGGCGGCAGACTATCCGCGATCCCGGGCACCAACGCCTGACCGCGGGGCGGCCGGCATGCCCGGCCATTCCGCCCGGGCCGGCCGTTCCGCCCGGGCCGGCCATTCCTGCGGGTCCTGCTGACTCCACGGGCCTGCCGCTCAGCGCACCGCCCGGGCCCCGACCGCCATCCGGGTCGCGAGCTCGGCGTCGATCTGCTGCGCGGCGTCGAGCAGCCGGGGCAGGAACTGCTTCTCCAGCGTGCGCATCGGCACCCGGGCCGCGTGCGCGCTGGCGTTGATGGCCGCGACGACCCGTCCCGAGCTGTCCCGGATGGGCACCGCGATCGACCGGACCCCGGCCTCCAGCTCCTGGTCCACCGCGGCCCACCCCTGCGTGGCCACCGTGACCAGGATCTGCCGCAGCTCAGCCTCATCTGTCACGGTGCGCTCGGTCAGTTTGCGCAGGGTCGTGCGCTGCAGGTGCGCATCGAGTTCGCTGGCAGGCAGGCTGGCCAGCAGCACCCGGCCCATCGACGTCGGGTAGGGCGGCAGCCGGGTGCCCACGGTGAGGGCGATCGTCATGATCCGGTTGGCCGAGGCACGCGCCACGTACACGATGTCATCGCCGTCGAGCACGCTCACCGAGCAGGACTCGTGCAGCTCCTCGGCGAGGTCCTCCAGGTGCGGCTGGGCGATCTGGGCCACGCTGAACGAGGACAGGTACGCGTAGCCGAGCGCGAGCACCCGGGGCCGCAGCGAGAACTGCCGCCCGGTACTCCCTACGTAGCCGAGTTCCTGCAGGGTGAGCAGGAAGCGCCGGGCTGCCGCCCGGGTCAGCCCGGTCCGCTCGGCCACCTCGGACAGCGTCAGCGACGGCCGCTCGGACGAGAAGCACCGGATCACGGCCAGCCCCCGGTCGAGGGACTGGACGAAGTCCGTCCGGCGGCCGGGGGCGGGCCGCCCGTCCGCCCCGCGCTCCCCGGCCCCGGTTCCTGTCCCGGGCTCCTCCCCGGTGGCGCCACGGCCTGATGTGTTCACATTGCGCACGATAGCGCGCCTCCCGGGCCGGCGCCAACGGCCGCTGGGGGCTGCGGCTTCAGGTTCCGCGGCGGGGCAGCCCCGCAGCCTGGTACACCGCATCGATCACGGTCATGTTGGCCACCGCGTCCTCGGGCGGGGTGAGCACCGGATCCCCGTGCCGTACCGCGGCGGCGAACGCCCGCAGCTGGTAGGTGTAACTTGGCTCACCGCTGACCCGCTCGCGCCGGGTGTAGGCGTCGGCGGCCACGGTCAGCCGGTTGAAGCGCTGCGGCGAGACGTAGTTGAAAACCCGCATCACCCCCGCATCACCGACCGCCTTCGCGTCCAGCCGCAGCACCTGGCCAGACCACAGCGACGTGGTCATCCGGCCCAGCACCCCGCCGTCGAACCGGAACGAGGCGGACATCGCCCGGTCCACGTCCGGGCCGTGCAGCCTGGCCCGCGCGGACAGCACCTCGGGCTCACCGGGGCCGAGCATGCGCAGCCAGTTGATCGCGTAGCAGCCGGCGTCCATGGTGGCCCCGCCGCCCAGGGCGTAGGAGTAGCGGATGTCGGAGAAGCGCGGCAGCGGGAAGCACAGCGAGGCTTCCAGGTAGCGCAGCGGCCCGATCTCCCCGCCCAGCACCACGTCCTGCATCCGGCGGGCCAGCGGATGGTAGCGGTAGTGAAAAGCCTCCATCACGACCAGCCCGGACGCCCGGGCTACCGCGGCGACCCGGGCTGCCTCGTCGGCGTTCGCGGTGAAGGGCTTTTCGCACAGCACGTGCTTGCCCGCCTCGATGGCGCGCAGCGTCCACTGCGCGTGCAGGGAGTTGGGCAGGGGGTTGTAGATCGCGTCGATGGCAGGGTCGTCGATCAGTTCCTGGTAGGAGTCGTGCACCTGGCGGATGCGGTGCTTCGCCGCGAACCGCCGGGCCCGCTCCGGATCACGCGCGGCCACGGCGGCCACCGTGACCTCGGGGATCTGGCGCGCGGGCTTGAGCAGCGCGCCCGGCGTGATCCGCGCGGCACCCAGCGTCCCGATCCGCAACCGGTCCACGGTCACCTCTCCTCGCGAGCTCTCAGCGAGCGCGGCGGATGGCTACTTCGTGCAGGGCGATGCCGGCCGCCACGCCGGCGTTGAGCGACTCGGTCTGCGCCGCGATGGGGATCCGCACCAGCACGTCGCAGCGCTGCGCAACCAGGCGGGACAGGCCCCGGCCCTCCGACCCGACGACGAGCACGAGCGGGCCGTCGGCCACGGCGAGATCGCCAAGATCGGTATCGCCCCCGGCGTCGAGGCCCACCACGAACAGGCCCGCCTCCTGGTAGGAGGTGAGCGCGCGGGCCAGGTTCGTGGCCCAGGCCACAGGCACCCGGGCCAGCGCCCCGGCCGACGCCTTCCAGGCTCCCGCGCTGACGTGCGCGGAACGCCGGGCCGGCACGAGCACGCCGTGGCCGCCGAACGCCGCGACCGAGCGGGCGATCGCGCCGAGGTTACGCGGGTCGGTGACCCCGTCGAGCGCCACGATCAGGGGCTGCTCGCCGCGGGCCCGGGCTCGCTGCAGCAGGTCCCCGGGGTGGGCGTAGTCGTATGGGCGGATCTTCAGGCCCAGGCTCTGGTGCACCGCCCCCCCGGTCAGCCGGTCCAGTTCGGGCCGGCCCGCCTCGATGACCGGGATCCCCGCGTCAGCGGCAAGCCGGATCGCCTCGTTGAACCGCGGGTCGGAGCCGTCCCGGGGGCCGGCGTAGAGCGCGGTGGCGGGGACGCGGGCGCGCAGGGACTCCAGCACCGCGTTGCGGCCGGCCACCACCTCGGGGGCGTCACCGGCACCGCGGGCCCGGTCCGCCGCACGGCCGCCGCGCTCCGCGGGCCGGCTGTCACGGCCAGCCCGAGGGTCGGCCCGGGAACTGGCGGGGGGCGGCGCGCCGCCCCCCGCACGGCCGGCCGCCTTCGCGGCCGCCCGGCGTTGCGCCGGGTGGCCGGGGCGCAGGTGCGCGGGCGGGGTCGGCCCCTTGCCCTCGAGCTTCCGCTTGCCGTATCCGCCGGTACCGGGGCGCGGCTTGCCGGACTTGGTCCGGCCGCCCCGGCCGGGACGGGCCGGCCCGCCTTCGGCTGCGTCGCTCACCGCTTCAGCTCCCAGCGCGGTCCCTGCGGGGTGTCCTCGATGAGGATGCCCGCCGCGTGCAGGTCGTCCCGGATGGCGTCGGCGGCCGCGTAGTCGCGCCGCTCGCGGGCGGCCTGCCGTTGCGTGAGGGCCACGGTGACCAGCGCGCTGACCACCGCATGCAGGTCGTCACCGGGACCGGCCGACGCCCAGGGCTCCGACAGCGGGTCGAGGCCGAGCACGGTGAGCATGGCCCGCACGTCGCCCAGCGCGGCCGAGGCCGCGGCGGTGTCGCCCGCGGCCAGTGCGTTGTTGCCGGCCCGGACCGTGTCGTGCACGACCGCCAGGGCCTGCGGCACGGCCAGATCGTCATCCATGGCGGCGCGGAACGCGGCAGGCAGGTCAGCGCCCGCCCCGGCCTGCGGGCTGATCTCCGCCGCCCGGGTGACGAAGTTCTCGATCCTGCGGTACGCGGCGACGGCCTCGTCCAGCGCTTCCGGCGAGTACTCGATCCCCGAGCGGTAATGCGCCTGTCCCAGGTAATACCGCAACTCCACCGGCCGCACGTGGGTCACCATGGCGTCAACCAGCAGGGAGTTCCCGAGGGACTTGCTCATCTTCTCCCCGGCCACCCCGACCAGGCCGTTGTGGAGCCAGTACTGCGCGAACCCGTCCCCGGCGGCGCGGGACTGGGCGATCTCGTTCTCGTGGTGGGGGAAGATCAGGTCCAGCCCGCCGCCGTGGATGTCGAACGTGGGCCCCAGGTATTTGGTGGCCATGGCGGAGCACTCCAGGTGCCAGCCGGGCCGGCCGGGGCCCCAGGGGGTGTCCCACGCGGGCTCCCCGGGCTTCGCGCCCTTCCACAGCGCGAAGTCGTGCGGGTCACGCTTGGCGTCGTTGGGCTCGGTGTCGTCCGCCGGGCGCATGTGATCGACCCGCTGCCCCGACAGCGCGCCGTAGGCCGGGTAGGAGCGGACGTCGAAGTAGACGCCGCCGCCGGCCGCGTAGGCGTGATCCGTGTCGACCAGCCTGCGCATCAGCGTGATCATCTCGGGCACGTGCCCGGTCGCCCGGGGCTCGATGTCCGGGGGAACACAGCCCAGCACCGCGTACGCGCGGCTGAACGCCCGCTCGTTCCGCTGGGCCACCAGCCACCAGGGGACGCCCTCGGCCGCCGCGACCCGGATGATCTTGTCGTCGATATCGGTGACGTTCCGGCAGAACGTCACCTGGTACCCGCTGGCCCGCAGCCACCGGGTGAGGATGTCGAAGACCACGCCCGAGCGGATGTGCCCGATGTGCGGCGGCGCCTGCACGGTGGCCCCGCACAGGTACAGCGACACCTGGCCGGGCGTCACCGGCGTGAAGTCGCGCACCGTGCGCGCGGCAGTGTCGTAGAGGCGGAGCGTCACGCAGCAAGGTTACGGGATCAGGTGGCCTGCCGGGGCGGCCCGGCTCGCGGATTGCCCAGGTCCGGCACGGCTTGCAACACGCCGCGTACCTGCGCTTGCCGCGAATATCCCCAGTCCACCAGGCGATACGCAATATCGTCTCCCTTGACGTTAGACAGCAGACACGGACGTGATCGCGCGGGCGGCCACGGGGCCTGCGAGCCGCCCGCATCGCGGTCCCCCGTTGCCCGCGGGGACGCGCGTACCGATTCGCGGTCTCTGGGGGTGGCCGGGAGTCACGCGGCAGCACCGCAGGAAGGACGACGTAGCCCCGATGAACGGCAATCCCCGAGCGAACGGCTCACGGGGGCATGACCCCTACGCCGCGCTCCGCCTGGTCGCGCTCATCGCCGCGATCACCGGGGTCATCGTGCTGGCCGCGGCCGCATTCGTGCTCTCCTACGGGGGAATCCACCAGATCGCGCTGTCCGCCGGGGTATCGGCCAGCATGGCCCGCATCTTCCCCGTCATCTTCGACGCGATGCTGGTGGTGTCCTGCGCCGCGGTACTGTCGCTGCGCGCCGCGAACTGGTGGCACCGTACCTACGCGTGGCTGACCGCGCTGGTGCTGCTGGCCGCGCTGGCCGCCGCGGGCGCGGTGCACGCGACCGATACGCACATCCCCCGCAAACCGGCCGCCGCGACCATCGCCGTGCTTCCCTGGGTCCTCCTGCTGCTGGCGTTCAGCCTGCTGCTGTCGATGCTGCGGCAGTTCCGCCGCGCCCGGGCCGCCGAGGCCGGCCAGGACGTGACCGAGACCACCGGGCTGGCCGCGCCCGCGGCACCCGGCAGCACCGCGCGGGACAGCAGCGCGCGGGACAGCAGCGCGCCTGGGCCCGCCGGGGCTGAACATGCGGGGCCGGGCATCGCCGGATCGGCAGCCGCCTCCCGGCCCGGGCTGGACATCCTGGAACGGCGCGCCCCGTCTCCGCAGCCTGTACCCACCCGGACCGCGGTCCAGCCCAATGCCAGCCAGCCCAGTGGTGCCCTCCCGGCCCGCGCGGCCGTGGATACGGTGCCCGCGCACGAGAGCGTCCCGACGGCCCTCCCGGCCAGCCCTGCCCCGGCGCAGCCCTGCCCCGGCCAGCCCTGCCCCGGCCAACTCTGTTCCAGTCGGCCCAGTCCCTGCCGCGCGGACACCCGGCCCACCCGTGCCGGAGGCCGCCGCACAGTCGCCGGGTGCGCCTCCCCCGGGCACACCTGCCGCGGGCGCCCATCCCGTCTACCAAGGGAACTCACCGAGCACGGAGCCCGGGGCGGACGCCGGGCCGGGTGCCGCTGCCCGGGTCAATGGGACGCGCCCGGCTGCCGCTGAAGAGCAGCCGCAACGAACACCTCTACCGCCCACCCGGTCCGGCGGAGGCCCGGAGCAGCAGGCGGTACCGCCGGAGCCGCCCGCAGGGCCGGTCCCCGACGCTGCCGGGCCTCCCGCCCAGCCGGAGCCAGCCCCCGCGCCCGTGGAATCAGCGGCGCCGGCCGAGGCAGGCGGCGGCACCTCCGCGGGCGACGCGCCAGCGGGCACAGAGGCTGCGGGCACAGGGCCTGCGGGCACAGAGGCTGCGGGCACCAGAGGCTGCGGGCACAGGGCCTGCGGGCACAGAGGCTGCGGGCACAGAGGCTGCTGATGCCGAGCATCCCGACGCCGAGCATCCGGACGCTGAGCGCCCTCCGGCCGGGCCCGCTGGCCCGGCCCCCGCCGGGACAGATGCGGAGGAGCCGGCGGATCAGACCCCAGCGGATCAGGAGGTGACCGGGCGCGCTCCGGCCGATCAGCCCCAGGCCGCCGATCAGCCCCAGTCCGCCGATCAGCCCCCGGCCGCCGATCAGCCCCAGTCCGCCGATCAGCCCCCGGCCGATCACGAGCCCACGGGAGAAGAGCGGGCCGTCCAGGAGCAGGTCGCCCTGGAACAGGCCGGTGACGAGGAAGCCGCCGGCCCAGCATCGGCGGAGCAGGCCGATGAGGCACCCGCGGGTGGCCCGGACGAGCCGGCCACAGAAGCTGATGCCCAGCCGCCCGCGGGCGGTCCCTCCGCTGACCAGTCGTCCGGGGCCGCAGGAGGATCCATTCACGTGCCGCATCAGCCCATGCCGGCCCCGGTACCCGCCCCCTCGCCGCACTTCGACCGGCTGAGAAGCACTCCGACGCCGCCCGAGGACGAACCTGAGCCCGACGCCTGACACCGGCCCTCGCCGGCCCCGGCGGTGACGAACACCTCATCGGCGGCCGCAAGCGCGCCGGTTACGCTGGTTTCGTCGTCGTCGTCGCCGGACCAGCCCGGGAGGAGCAGCACCGTGGGACACATGGCCGAAATGACCGAGCTGACCTCCGAGGCGGAACTGCTTGAGATGCTCGGTGCGCCAATCCGGCGGTCGGCCACCAAGGTTCGCCCCGTGCTGCACGCCCGCGACCGCGAATGGCTCGCCGCGTCCCCGTTCTGCCTGATCGCCACGTCCGCCGCGGACGGCCGGTGCGACGTGTCCCCCAAAGGCGATCCGCCCGGGTTCGCCAGGGTTCTCGACGACAGCACGATCGCGATCCCGGACCGGGCGGGGAACAAGCGGTTCGACGGGTTCCGCAACATCCTCACCAACCCTCAGGTCGGCCTGCTGTTCGTGGTCCCGGGCCGGAACGACACGCTGCGCATCAACGGGCGGGCCCGGCTCATCCGCGAGGCGGCGTTCTTCGACGACATGCTCGTCCGCGGAAACCGGCCGCGCCTGGCCCTGCTGGTCGAGATGGAGGAAGTCTTCACTCACTGCGCCAAGGCGTTCCTCCGCGCGCAACTGTGGGACCAGCAGACGTGGAACCCCGGGCGCCTGGCCTCGGTGGCCTGCATCACGAAGGACGTGCAGCCGGACATCGAGGAGACCCTGGAGGAACTTGAGCAGCACTACGGCCCTGCCTACCGGGAACTGCTCTACCCCGCCACCTGACCGGCCTGGGCCACCTGGCCAGCCCGGGCCAGCTCACCCGGTCGTGGTCAGTCCTGCCTGACCACCAGGGCGGTAGCGACGGCCGCGATGCCCTCACGCCGTCCCGTCAGGCCCAGCCCGTCCGTCGTGGTCCCGGACAGGCTCACTGGCGCCCCGCCGAGGGCCTCGGACAGGACCTTCTCGGCCTCCTGCCGCCGCGGCGACAGCCGAGGCCGCTCGCCGATGACCTGGATGCGCGACGTTCCCGATGGAGTATCCGGCCCCTGTGACCAGGGCTGCCGTCGCGCGGAGCAGCACCGTACCCGCTGCCCCGGCCCACTTCGCCTCGGCGGTGCCGAAGTTGGTGCCCAGATCACCGAGCCCCGCGGCCGATAGCAGCGCATCGCAGGCGGCGTGCGCCGCCACATCACCATCAGAATGACCAGTCAGGCCCTCTTCACCCGGCCAGAACAAGCCCGCCAGGTAAAGCGGGCGCCCAGGTCCGAAAGGGTGCACATCTGTGCCCACTCCCACCCTGGGCAGCCCGCTCACCATATGCGCGCCGCTGCGAGATCAGGAGGCGAGGATCTCGTCGAGCAGCGCCTCGGCCTTGTCCTCGTTGGTCTTCTCAGCCAGCGCAAGCTCGCTGACCAGGATCTGCCGCGCCTTGGCCAGCATGCGCTTCTCGCCTGCGGACAGGCCGCGTTCCCGGTCCCTGCGCCACAGATCGCGGACGACCTCGGCTACCTTGTTCACGTCACCCGACGCGAGCTTCTCAAGGTTGGCCTTATACCGTCGTGACCAGTTGGTCGGTTCCTCGGTGTGCGGGGCGCGAAGCACCTCGAACACCCTCTCAAGCCCTTCCTGCCCGACAACGTCCCGCACGCCCACCAGCTCGGCGTTGTCCGCAGGAACGCGTACGGTCAAGTCACCCTTATCGACCTTGAGAACGAGGTACGTCTTGTCCTCACCCTTGATCGAACGGGTCTCGATCTCTTCGATGCGAGCAGCCCCATGGTGGGGGTAGACGACCGTGTCGCCGACCTTAAAAGTCATGTGGCACATACCCCTTCCGCTAAAGCAATGTTAGCACGACCAACAGGGTTGCCTTCCTGTCGTTCACGTTAAACGTGCAGGTCAATGGGCGTTTTAGGGTCTCAGAAAGCGGCCGGAGGGGTGTGTCGGGGGGGCCGGGATGCCCGCGGGCACCCCGAGGAAGATCATCGACTTCGGGCGGCTTTCACCTGGACGGCCTCATCAGGGACCAGTCTGCACGCTTTGTCCTGGTTGCGCGGCGGCCCAACCCGGGGGCGGGTTCCGGGCCTTCTCGCGGCCGGATCCGGGGCCCGGAGACACCACCTGCGAGGTGGTGGGGGGACGAACCTGTCTTAATCCGCTGGTGGCCAACCCTGCCGGGAAAGCAGTGGCAGGCACATACTGGAGGGCAACGAGTCCGCGCACGTCCGGAGAAGGATGCTCGTGAACAGAGGTGGGGATCCGGAGCGGGACGACTACGGCCTGCCCCCGGTGGACATCGAGATCCCAGACGACGCCCGGGAACTCGACCGGGATATCCAGGCGTACCGCCGTGAGCTGCGCACGCAGCGCAGGCACCGGCTGGTGCGGCGGCTGGGCGGCCCGCTCACCCGGGATGGCATGGTCCTTCCGCTGCTCGCCAGCTGCCTGGCCCTGACCCTGCTGGCCGGAACCCTGCTCACGATGTTCACGGCCAGACGCGCGGTACCTGGCGCACTGCAGACCGCCAGCGCGCCACGGCGGTCCGGCCCTGCGGTCGGTCAGGTCGGCGGCCTGCTGCCCGACGCCAGCGTCATCATCGTCGGCAGTGGCCAGTCCCGGCGGCTGCGTGACTTCCGCACCTCCGTCCTCGCCCTGGTCCCGGCCCGATGCCAGTGCGCGGCCGCGGCCCGGGCGCTGAGCGCGCAGGCGGCGGGCGCCGGCGTGAAGCTCTACTTCGTCGCGGCCGCCGCGGCGGTGGCCGAGGCCCGGGCGCTGGCCCGGCACAGCCAGCTCAGCGCCGGCCACGTGGTCAGCGACACGCATGACGCCATGGGCAGTGCTTACGAGCCGGTCGGGCTCACCGCGGTCCTGGTGTACAGGGACGGCGCGGTGCGGAGCATCCGGCAGAGTCTCGGCCCGGCCTCTCAGCTGGAGGGAAGCCTGAAGGCGCTGAACCGGGCCAGCCCGGAGGGGCTGGATGACCCGGACGGGGACGTGGTGCTGGCGGGCCAGGCCTGAGGACGCTACCCCTGACCGATCCTGGGCGGGTACGTCCGCAGCGCCGTCGCACGGGTCCGTCGCACGGGTCCGTCGCACGGGTCCGTCGCACGGGCCGACGCACGGGTCCGACGCACGGTCCGGCGACACTCCCCCGGGGCGGTGCCCGGCCGGCTGCCCGCTGCCGATACGCTTTCACGCGTCCCAGGTGCACCTCACACGAATACGAGGAGAGCACGTGATGCTCCCCCTGAGCGGTCCCGCGGCGCGGTCTGCGGCCGCCTCCCGATCGACCCGGCCGGGCCGCAGAGCCCTGCGCCGCGCGTGCGCGGTGGCGGCGGTGGCACTGATCCCCGTGCTGGCCGGCTGCGAGGCCGGCAGTGACGCGCCCGTCCTGCACTGGCACCCGCCCACGAACGGGGCCTCCGCGACGATCAAGGAGGGCACGGGTGAGCTCGCGATACGCAACGCGTTCGTCCTCGGCGCCGCGGCGAACGCCACCCTGCCGGCCGGCAGTTCCGCAGGGCTGTTCGTGGCCCTGGTCAACACGGGGCCGCAGGACCGCCTGATCCGTGTCAGCGCGCCAGGGTCGGCCTCCTCCGTCCCGCTGCCCGCGGGCGGGGTGCTCCTGGAGCGGCACGGCAGCGCGTTCCTGACCGGCCCGGCACCCAAACTGCTCCTCACCGGCCTGACCCGCAGCCTGCCGGGTGGCACCTACATCAAGGTGCGGCTCACCTTCGCCAGGGCGGGCACGGTGAGCCTGGACGTCCCGGTGATCCCCCGGTCGGATTCGTTCGCCACGTTCTCGCCCGCCCCGGCGCCCAGCGCGACGGCGTCGCACAGGCACCGGGGCCACGGCAGCGCCACGGCAACGCCGTCCCCCGGCGCCGCCGCCACCCCCACCGCGACGGCCACGGCCACCCCGTAAAAGCCGTTGCGGAGATTGTGAACTCAGCTAGCCCGGCTCGAACTTGTAGCCCAGCCCGCGGACCGTGATGATCTGCCGGGGGTTCCCCGGATCGACTTCCACCTTGGCCCGCAGCCGCTTGATGTGCACGTCGAGGGTCTTGGTGTCCCCGACATAGTCGGCGCCCCAGACCCGGTCGATCAGCTGCATCCGGGTGAGCACCCGGCCGGTGTTGCGCAGCAGCACCTCGAGCAGCTCGAACTCCTTGAGGGGGAGCTGCACCTGCTCGCCGCGCACGGTCACGACGTGCCGGTCCACGTCCATCCGGACCGGGCCGGATTCCAGCGTCGAGATCGCGGCGTCCTCGGGCTCGCCCCGGCGCCGGAGCACGGCGCGCATCCGGGCCACCAGCTCGCGCGAGGAGAACGGCTTGGTGACGTAGTCATCGGCACCCAGCTCGAGGCCGACGACCTTGTCGATCTCGCTGTCCTTCGCGGTCAGCATGATCACCGGCACGCTTGACCGCTCCCGGAGCGTGCGGCACACCTCGCTGCCGGGCAGCCCGGGCAGCATGAGGTCGAGCAGGACCAGGTCCGCGCCGTCGCGGTCGAAGGTCTCCAGCGCATCCGGGCCGGTCGGGCAGACCGCCACCTCGAAGCCCTCCTTGCGGAGCATGTAGGACAGGGCATCACTGAAGGATTCTTCGTCTTCCACGACCAGCACCCGCGTCACGTCACAGCCTCCCTGGCAGATGATGCTGCTGGTGGCAGGGGGCTCCCGGCCGCAGCGCGTGGGCGATTCGCAACCGGCAGCCGCAGGGTGAACGTCGACCCCTCGCCTACCTTGCTCCCGACCGTGACCTTGCCGCCGTGAGCGGCGGTCACGTGCTTGACGATGGCCAGGCCGAGCCCGGTGCCGCCGGTGGCGCGGGAACGGGCGGGGTCGACCCGGTAGAAACGCTCGAAGATCCGCTCCAGGTCGCGCTGCGGGATGCCGATGCCCTGGTCCGTGACGCTGATCTCGGCCACGTCGTCGGCGACACGGCGGGTGGCCACCACGACCCGGGTCTTCTCCGGGCTGTAGGCGACCGCGTTCTCCAGCAGGTTCCGCAGCGCGTTGACCAGCAGGTCCTCGTCGCCCATCACGACCAGCCCGGGATCGCCGTCCGCGGCGAATTCGATGCCGTGGGCGCTGGCCTTCATCCGGCACCGGTCCAGGGCCTCGGCCACCACGAGGGACACGTCCACCGGGATGGGGTCGGGGATGGGCTCGGCCGCCTGGATCCGGGACAGGGTGATCAGGTCCTGGGCCAGCTTGGTGAGCCGCGATGCTTCCTGCCGCATCCGCCCGGCGAAGCGGCGGACCGCCTCGGGGTCGTCGGCGGCATCCTCGACCGTCTCGGCCAGCAACGCCAGCGCCCCTACCGGCGTCTTGAGCTCGTGGCTCACGTTGGCCACGAAGTCGCGCCGGACCTCTTCCACCCGGCGGCTCTCGGTCTGGTCCTCGGCCAGCAGCAGCACCAGGCCGCCGCCGCCCACCCCGGACCCCAGCGGGGCCACCCGGACCGCGAAGCTCGTGGTCCGGCCGCCGAACCTGGTCCCGGAGACCTCGATCTCGCCTTCCCTGATCTCGCCGTCCCGGCGTACCTGGCGGGCCAGGGCCAGCAGCTCGCCGACCATCAGGCGGTCGCCCTTGACCAGGCCGAACGACCGGGCCGCAGCGCTCGCGCGCAGGACCCGGTCGTCGCTGTCGATGACTACCGCCGAAGAGGAAAGCACGGACAGGACGGCCGCGATCCCGGCCGGAAGGCGGGGCGGCTGGCGTCTCGGGACGGACAGGTCCGCGACCGGATGCCCCCTGGCCGCTTTCCGGATCTTCACGATGGGGAGGCTCCTGTCCCGGCGTCCAGTCCGGGAAGGCCCAGCCCAGTAGCCCGTCCGGCCATGTTCACCGCCACCTGCGCGTACACCCCTCGATGGTATGCGGGAGCAGCGCAGGCCGCCTCGGGCCGGTACCGCCCAGCCGTGCTGTTCCCCATCTATTCACACGGCGGCCAGCCCAGCGTCATGCCCGATTTGTCCAGAAGCCAGACGGGAAGCCGGACATACCGGCGCAACCCCCTGCGAAGCGGTCAGCGTCCCTGGTTGGCCACGGCCTGGGCCGACTCGCGGCGGCGGCCTGGGGGTCGAGGTACCGGCCGCCGGGCTCCTTGGGCCGGAAATCGGCACCGATCTCGTAGACCAGGGGGATGCCGGTCGGGATGTTCAGCCCGGCGATCTCCTCGTCGGAGATGCCATCCAGGTGCTTGACCAGGGCACGCAGCGAGTTCCCGTGCGCCACCACCAGCACCGTGGCGTCAGCCGCGAGGTCCGGGACGATGACGTCATGCCAGTAGGGCATCATCCGGATCAGCACGTCCTTCAGGCACTCGGTGCGCGGCATGAGCTCCGGCGGCAGCAGCGCGTACCGCGGGATCTCCCGCCTGCGAGTACGGGTCGTCGTCGGGCAGCGGCGGCGGTGGCACGTCGTAGGACCGGCGCCACAGCATGAACTGCTCGTCACCGAACTCCTGCCGCGTCTGCGCCTTGTTCTTCCCCTGCAGCGCCCCGTAGTGCCGCTCGTTCAGCCGCCATGACCTGCGCACCGGCAGCCAGAGCAGGCCTGCCTCTTCCAGCGCGAGGTTCGCGGTCTGGATGGCCCGGGTCAGCACCGATGTGTGCAGCAGGTCGGGCAGCACGCCGGCCTCGCGCAGGAGTACCCCGCCGCTGGACGCCTCGGCCGCGCCCCGCTCCGAGAGGCCCACATCCACCCAGCCGGTGAACAGGCCTTCCGCGTTCCATTCGCTTTCTCCATGCCGCAGTAGCACCAGCGTCGCCATACTGCTGAGCTTAACGGGCGGGAACCGGCGGCGCGCTGGGCCCGAGGGCCTATCAGGGCGGCCTTTCGGCCCTGGCGCTGCCGCGCCCGGCCGGGGCGCCGCCCGGGCCCGGGCGCCGGGCCCGGCCGCCGGGTGTGCGCCGGGCCCGGCCGGGGCACGTGTACCCGACCAGGCAAGACAGCGCCTGGGGCGGGAACACGCCGCGCTATCAGGTGGTTGATCAGTCGGAGGTGCATGCCCGTGCCGCGACGCTTCCCCCGGCGGATCGCGACCATCAGTGTCCATACCTCGCCGCTCGAGCAGCCAGGCACCGGTGACGCCGGGGGCCTGAACGTCTACGTGGTCGAGGTGGCGAAGCGGCTGGCGGGCCGCGGGGTGGAGGTCGAGATCTTCACCCGGGCCGTGTCACCAGACACGCCGCCTGTCGCCGAGCTCGTTCCAGGCGTGCTGGTCCGGCACGTGCCGGCTGGCCCGTTCGAGGAGCTGGACAAGGCCGATCTGCCAGCCCAGCTGTGCCAGTTCACGTTCGAGGTGCTGCGCGCGGAGGCCGCGCACGACCCCGGGCGGTACGACCTGGTGCACGCGCACTACTGGCTTTCCGGCCAGGTCGGGCTGGTGGCCCGGCAGCGCTGGGGGGTCCCCCTGGTCCAGTCCATGCACACGCTCGGCCGGGTCAAGAACGCGGCCCTGGCCCGGGGTGACGCGGCCGAGCCGGAGATGAGGCTGCACGGTGAGACGGAGGTCGTGTCCACCGCGGACCGGCTCGTAGCCAATACCGAGGAAGAAGCGCTCCAGCTCGTGAGACTGTACGGGGCGGATCCGGCCCGGGTCTGGACGGTGAACCCGGGAGTGGACCTCTCGGTGTTCCGGCCTGGCCCGGCGGGCGAGGCCCGGCGCAGGCTCGGCTTGCCCGAAGGCGGGACCGTGGTGGTATTCGCGGGCCGGGTGCAGCCGCTCAAGGCGCCTGACCTGGTGCTGCGGGCCGCCGCCCAGCTGGTCCGCGACGACCCGGCGCTGGCCCGGACGCTGACGCTGGCGTTCGTCGGCGGCCCCAGCGGGACCGGGCGGGCCGACCCGGACGGCCTGATCGAGCTGGCCCACGACCTCGGCATCGGCGGCCTGGTGCGGCTCGAGCCACCGTGCCCCCAGCGTGAGCTGGCCGACTGGTACCGGGCCGCGACCGTGGTCATGGTGCCCTCGTATTCGGAGTCGTTCGGCCTGGTGGCCGTGGAGGCCCAGGCGTGCGGCACGCCGGTGATCGCGGCCGCGGTCGGTGGCCTGCGGACGGCCGTCAGGCACGGCGAGTCGGGTCTCCTGGTGAACGATCATGATCCGGCCAGCTACGCGGATGCGCTCCGCGAGCTCATCACCTCGCCGGCCCTGCGGGAACGGCTGTCCCGGGGCGGCGTGGCGCATGCCTCGAGGTTCGGCTGGTCCCGTACGGTGGACCGGCTGATGAGCGTGTACGCGGGGGCGATGAGCAGCGCGAGGGCCCCCCACGACACCGCACCGGCCGGCTTCACCCGTGGATGAGGAGACATGACCGAGCCCGCACCCGGCCCCCCGCCGCCGTCCGACCAGGAAGGCGCGGCGGCCGCCATCGAGGCCGCCCTCCGGGAACTGGAGCTGGGCTGGGAGAGCCCGCAGCCTGGAAGTTACCTGGTCAAGCTGGAAGGCCAGCACAAGCTGGCCACCATGACGTGGATGATCGCCGGGCGGCACAGCCTGCATGTGGAGGCCTTCTTCTGCCGTCAGCCGGATGAGGACCACGCCCGCTTCTACCGGTTCCTGCTCGAGCGGAACGGCCGGATGTACGGGGTGCATTTCGCGCTCGACCCCACCGGGGACGTGTACCTGGTGGGCCGGCTGCCCCTCACCTCGGTGAGTACCTCGGAGGTGGACCGGATCCTGGGCTGCGTGCTGACCTATTCGGACGAGAACTTCGATCCGGCCCTGGCCATCGGCTTCGCTTCCTCAATCCGCAAGGAGTGGGCATGGCGGGTCAAGCGGGGCGAGAGCCTGGCCAACCTGCGCGCTTTCGCCCGGCTCGCGGACCCTGAGCACGAGTGGGCCAAGGGAGACTGAACTAGGACTTCACGAGGCGGGAGATGGCCTCCGCCGCCTCGCGCACCGATTCACGTCCCTCGTCGCCGCCCGCCCGGACCGCCTCGGCCACGCAATGGCCCAGGTGCTCCTCCAGCAGTCCCAGCGCGACCGCCTGCAGGGCCCGGGTCACCGCCGAGACCTGGGTGAGCACATCGATGCAGTAGACGTCCTCTTCCACCATGCGCTGCAGGCCGCGCACCTGGCCCTCGATCCGGCGCAAGCGCTTGAGGTAGGCGTCCTTGTCCTGCGTATAACCGCGCATGCAGCGAGAATACGCTGTCCCGCCAGCGCACCCCAGGGGTCACCGCCCGCGGTGGCAGCGATCTTGAGGAAGCTTACGGGAGGCCCTCAGCAGACCGTCAGGTCCACGCGCTGCACTGAGGCTCGCGACGTACACTGCCTCAGACCGGCCCGCCGGGGAAACGAGGCGGCCGACCAGGAGGAGTGCCGATGGGGCGCGATGAGGTGCGCTTCGCGGTCGCCGCACGTGAGGACGGGCTGCGCCGGGTACGCCGTCTGACGTTCCGGATCGGCGCGGCCGGGGTCGCCTGCTCGGCCGCGATCGCGGTCGCGTTCGGCCACCTGTCCGGCACCGCCGCGGCCAGCGGCCAGGCGGGCGGGACCGGAACCGGCCAGGGCACCGCGGGCGGCCCGGCGGCCGCGGGGAACTCCCCGCCTGGCGGTTCCGCGGCGGGCAGCGGCGTGACCGGGAACCGCGGCCAGCCGGGCGGGACCCAGCAGGGGGGCGGCTCGCTGCAGGCGCCGGCGCAGAACGTGGCCCCGGCCCAGGAGCCGGCCCAGGGAGTGTCGGGCGGCTCATGACCGGACCGGGTGCCGCCGGGCCGCTCCCGGGCTCGCTGGGCGCCGCCGCCCTGCCTCACCTTGGCGGGCCGCAGGCCATCGTCGTGACCTCCTCCACCCCGCTCTGGTACATCACCCGGGCCACCGGCGTGGTCGCGCTCGTGCTGCTGACGATCGGGATGGCGCTCGGGCTGCTCATCGCGGTCCGCTTCGAGGACCGTCACTGGCCCCGGTTCATCACGATCGGGCTGCACCGGAACCTGTCCCTGCTGGCGCTGGCGTTTACCGCGGCACACGTGCTGACGACGATGACCGACAGCTTCGTCCCGATCAGCCTGCAGGACGCCTTCGTCCCGTTCATCTCCCCCTACCGGCCGTTCTGGCTCGGGCTCGGCGCGATCGCGTCCGACCTGCTGATCGCGCTGACCGTGACCAGCCTGCTGCGGGCCCGCCTCGGTCACCGGTCCTGGCGGCTGGTGCACTGGGCTGCCTACCTGTGCTGGCCGGTGGCGGTCCTGCACGGCCTCGGTACCGGCAGCGACACCCGCACGCGGTGGGTGCTGGCGGTCACCCTGCTCTGCGTCGTGGCGATCGCGGCCCTGACCGGGTGGCGGCTGGCCGACGGCTGGCCCGCGCACCCGAAGATCCGCGCTGCGGGCGCCATCGCCCTGGTGGCGGTGCTGGTAGCGGGCGGCGCCTGGCTGGTGACCGGCCCGCTGCGGCCCGGCTGGTCGCTGCACGCCGGGCTGCCCGCCCTCACGCACACGTCCCGGATCGCCCCGTGACCGCGCTCCGCAGCGCCGGGACCACCGGCCACCACCCGCCCCCAGGCCAGCTGCCCCGGCTGGTCGCGCCGGGGCCGCCGCTCGGCCTGGAAGCCCACCTCGCCCGCTACGGGCCCCTGCCGGCCCGGCCGGCCGGGCCGCCGGGGGCGGCGCAGCCGGCCGGGGCAGCGGGGGTGGCAGGTGCGCCCGGGGGGCCCGGCCAGGAGCACCTGATCGCCGCCGTGGAACGGGCCGGGCTGACCGGGCGGGGCGGCGCAGCGTTCCCGGCGGCCCGGAAGATGCGGGCGGTCGCCGGGGCGGCGGCCCGCGGCAGGGGCGGCCGGCGCGGCGGCGCGGTGCTGATCGCCAACGGGGCCGAGTCGGAGCCCGCGAGCGGGAAGGACGCGATCCTGCTCCGCCAGTCGCCGCACCTGGTGCTGGACGGGATCGCGCTGGCCGCCGGCGCGGCCGGCGCGGCCCGCGCCTACCTGTGTGTCAACGGAGCCGATCCCGGGCGGCCCGGCCGGCTGCTGGCGGCGGCCGCGGAGCGCGGCCAGGCCGGCCTGGCGGGGCCGGAGGTCCGGGTCGTGGTGACTCCCGCCGGCTATGTGGCCAGCGAGGAGTCGGCGCTGGTGAATTTCCTCAACGGCGGGCCGGCGGTGCCACTGCATGTCCCGCCGCGGCCGTTCGAGCGCGGGGTCCGCGGCCAGGCCACGCTGGTGAGCAACGTGGAGACGCTCGCGCACATCGCGCTGATCGCCCGGTACGGCCCGCACTGGTTCCGCGCCGTCGGCACGCGCGAAGCGCCCGGTTCCGCGCTGGTGACGGTGAGCGGGGCAGTGCGGCGCCCCGGCGTGTACGAGATCGGCCTGGGCCTGCCCGCCAGCGAGCTGATCGAGCTGGCCGGCGGCCCGTCCGAGCCGCTGCAGGCCGTGCTGGCCGGCGGTTACTTCGGCGGCTGGCTTCCGCTGCCCGCAGGCGCGGCGGTGCCGGTCAGCGGGCCCGGACTGCGCTCGGCCGGCGCCTCGCTGGGCGCGGGCGTCATGATCGCGCTGCCCGCGGCCTGCTGCGGGCTGGCCGAGACCGCCCGGGTGCTGCGCTACCTGGCCGGGCAGAGCGCCAGGCAGTGCGGGCCATGCACGTTCGGGCTGCCGGCTATCGCCGACGCCCTGGCCCACATCGCCTGGCAGGGACGGGACGAGCGGGCCGCGGGCTGGCTGCGTTCCCTGCTGCCGCTGGTGGACAAGCGGGGGGCCTGCCACCTCCCGGACGGTGCGGTCGCCCTGGTCGCCAGCGCGCTGCGGGTGTTCGCCGCCGACCTGGAGCTGCACGTCACCCGGGGGCCGTGCCCGGCCGCCCGCCGGCCGCCGGTGCTGCCCGTGCCGCGCTCTGCGGACGGCCGGCCGTGAGCCCGGGCGGGCCTGGCAGCCGGGGCAGCCGGACCCTCAGGCTGAACCCGATCGCCTGCGACGCCCACGGGGTGTGCGCCGACCTGCTCCCCGAGATGGTGACGCTGGATCCGTGGGGGTACCCGGTCATCGCCGAATCGCCGGTCCCGGCGGAACTGGAGGAGCACGCCCGGCGCGCGGTCGCCTCCTGCCCCACGCTGGCCCTGCGGCTGGTACGCCGGGCCCGGGCGGGCTGACACCGGGCCCGGGCGGGCTGACGTCAGCCGCCGCCCAGCTGGACGGCCTTGACTGCGAGCAGGACGACCGAGACCACCAGGTAACCGCGGAGCAGCAGGACACCCAGCTTGATCCCGGGTGACCAGTCCACCGGCTTGAGCAGGGCCAGCGGGGGCATCCGCCAGTTCCTGCGCTCCTGCGCGCTCATCTGGACGGGAACCGGGACGCGTCCCGCCGCTGGCCACGCTCCAGCCACAGTCCCGCCCCGCCTCCGGCCACGATCAGGGCGACGGCCAGCACGCCCGCGACGCTGGCGACGTTCAGGCCGGGAAACACCGTGCTGACCACCAGGGTGCCGGACAGGGTGAGCAGCACGCCGATGATGATGGTGGCCAGGATGTTGAGCCAGCGGGAGTTGACCCAGGGGCCGAGCACCTCCGGGTCGTTGCACAACAGCAGCAGGAACACGCTGGCGCTGGGCAGCAGCACCCCGGCCAGGGCCTGCACGCTCGTGGTGATCAGCCCGAGCGGGGCGTGCGGGATCAGCACGATGCCGGCCGCCACCACCACCAGCACGGTGTAACTGAGGTAGAACTGCTTGGCGTCGCGGAAGCTCCGGTTCAGCGAGTGCTTGAGGCCGAACACGTCGCCGAACGCGTAGCTGGTGGACAGGGTCACCGCGGACGCGCCGATGATGCTGGCGTCCAGCAGCACGATGGCGAACAGCGCGCCCAGCCAGTAGGCATGGTGCTCCAGCGCGCGGGCCACCCCCAGCGCGTCGGTGAAGTGGCCTGCCAGGTGCGTGCCACGGACCGCGAACACCGCCACCACCATGATCGCGATGGCCCCGACCACCACAACGACAGCACCGACCGTGGTGTCGGCCCGCTCGTAGCCGATGAACCGGGGCGTGATGCGCTTGTCGATGACGTTGGACTGCTGGAAGAACAACTGCCACGGCGCCACCGTCGTGCCCACGATCGCGATGATGAGCAGCACCGCGGTCGAGTTGGCGCCTCCCGGGATCGAGGGCACCACCAGGTGGTAGCCGATCTGGCCCCAGTACGGGTGCGAGGCGAGCGCCAGCGGGTACAGCACCAGGCTGGTCGCGATGAACAGGAAGATGGCCCGCTCCCAGCGGCGGAAGCTGCCGCTGGCCGTGACGCCGACCAGCAGGACGGCCGTCAGCGGCACCGAGACGTACGGGGTGACCCCGAAGTAGCGCAGCGCGAGCGAGACGCCGATGAACTCGGTGACGATGGTCAGGAAGTTGAGCAGGAACAGGTCGCCGACGCTGAACCAGCCCCAGAAGCGGCCGAACCGCTCGTTGATCAGCCGGGCGTGGCCGACACCGGTCACCGCGCCGAGCCGCACCACCATCTCCTGGTTGACGATGAGCACCGGGATGAGCAGCAGCAGGACCCAGAGCAGGCTGTACCCGTAGTTCTGGCCGGCCTGGGCGTAGGTGGATACGCCGCCCGCGTCGTTGTCGCCCGACCATGACGATCAGGCCAGGTCCCATGATGGCCAGGAACGTCACCAGGCGGCGGCGCAGCCCCCGGCGGGGGTCGTCGTCGTCCACCCGGATCCGGCCCAGCGCACCCTCGATGTCGCCGAGGTGCGCCTCGTCCAGCACCGCGCTTCGCGCCGGCACCAGCGTCGGGACCGGCCGCGGCGGGACCGGCGGCGTCGGGACCGGCGGCGGGACGGGCGGCGCGTTCTCTGGCGGCTCCCCCCGCCGCTCGGTCACTGCGGCCTGCCGCGGTGCGCGTCCGGCGGCTGGGCGGTTTCCCGGCGCCGCCAGTCCTCCGGCAGCGTGGCCTCGAGCACGTCGTCCACGGTGATCAGGCCGATCATCCGGCGGTCCTCATCCACCACCGGCACCGTGATCAGGTTGTAGTCGCTCATCAGGACCGCGACATCGACCACGTCGGTGTCCGCGCCCACCCGGACCGGGTCCCGGTCGCAGACGTCCAGCAGCCCCGTCGCGGGAGCGGACTGAATCAGCCGGACCACGGTGGCGACGCCGCACAGCCGCCGGTCGCTGTCCACCGCGTGCACGCTGGTCAGTGCCTCCGGCTGCAGGCTTTCGGCCCGGCTCACCGCGGCCAGCGCGTCGGCGACCGATGCGTCCCCGGGCAGGGCGAGGAAGTCCACTCCCATCAGCCCCCCCGCACTGGCCGGGTTGAACCCCATCAGCGTCAGCACCTTGGTGCGCTGACCCGGCGGAAGCAGGTCAAGCACCGCGCGCCGCCGGTGCTGGGGCAGCTCGGCGACCGCGTCCGCAGCGTCATCGGCCCGCATCCTGGCCAGCACGCCGGCGATCTCCGCGTCGCTGCGCTCGGCAAGCAGCCGGATGGCCTGGTCCTCGTCCAGCTCCTCGAAGACGTCTGCTTCCAGCTCGGGATCGGCGTGGACGTGCCCGAGGATCTCGCTCTCCTCATCCTTGGACGCGTCCTCGAGCAGGTCGGCGATCTGGGCCGGCTTCAGCCGCCGGATCCGGGCCCGCGGGCGGCGCAGGCCCGCGCTGCTGGCGTGCCCGATCAGCGGCTCGAACCTGGACCAGTCACGGAAGGCCTGCCCGGCCTCGTCTCCCGCCATCCCGGCCGGTCAGGCGCCGCAGCCAGCCTGGGCGGCGGTGGGTGTCCACCCCGGCGAGCACCCATTCCTCCCGTCCGTCGGGTGCCCACTGCTGGCGCAGCTCGAGGTCGTTCGCCCGGATCAGGTGAGCGCTCTGCACGTCGATGAGCCGGTGGCCGAGCACGTCTCTGCGCAGCAGGACCTCGCCGTCCCGGCGCTCGAAACGGCGCAGGTCGAGCCGGGGGCTGGTGAGCTTCAGTTCCTCACCGTCGAAGACGCCCGTCTGATCGCCGGGGACGAAGACTTCCCGGCCGCCCACCTTGGCCACGAGCCCCTTCACCACGGGAGGGGGTTGCCAGGCAGCTCACGACCACGTCCTGCACCCGGCCGAGGGACTCCCCCCGGCTGTCGGTGATCGGGCGCCTGAGCAGATCAGACAGGTGAATGGTGCGGCCGCGCCGGGTGGCGGCCGGGGTGCCGGGTGCCGTCGCCATGCAGGGCAACTCCCCTCTGCCACGATCGGCCCGGCGGGCCGGACGGGCCCGGGAAGCCGTTTCCGCCGATCGCGGGCGATGCTCCCTAGTGTCCCCGTCTCGGCCCGTCCGGAAGGATCAGTGTGGTGAACACCTGGCAACCCGCCGGTAAAGGTGAACACCTGGCAACGTGGCGGTAAAGGCCGGCGTGGCGAGTGCAGCTGGCAGGATTCCGATTATGGGCGCTGTCCAGGGTAAGGTCACCGGGGTGGCGTACAGCCAGACTGATCGCAGCGGAAGCGGGGAGGTGACGGCCGTGCTCGGCGATCCTTCCAGTACACACCCGGCGATCACGGCCAGCGCGACGGGCCGGGTCGCCGGGCGGCACTCCTCCCGATCCCACCGACCGCTCGCCGGCTATCCGCGGCAGGGGCCAACCCCCTAGCCGGGCCGAGCCGACGGGCCCAGGAGGCTGCTGTGTCCGATCGGTTCTTCCTCAACCAAACCGCGATCCCAACCGGCGCCGGCGTGACCACACCCCGCTGGCCCGCGCCTGATCCAGCCCTCTGAGCGCACCATCACCTCACGCCAGCTCCGGCAGGACATCGTGTCGCTGGCCGGGCTCATCGGCCGCCCGGTACTCAACCAGGCCGGCGATGAGGTGGGCCGGGTCGCGGACGTGCGTCGCCAAGGTATACGGCGGGGAAACCTACCCTCTCGTCACCGGCCTCGTCATCCGGGTCGGGCGGCGGCGGGCCTTCCTCGACGCCTCGGCCATCGACCGGCTGCACCGCCGTTCCGTCACCCTGCGCACCGCCCGCCTGGACCTGCGCGAGTTCCAGCGGCGTGAGGGTGAGGTCCTGCTGGCCCGCGACATCCTGGACCACCAGCTGGTGGACACCGACGAGATCCAGGTCATCCGGGCCGCCGACCTCTACCTGGCCCAGGTGGGTGAGCCCATCCACGTGGTCGGGGTGGACGTCAGCCTGCAGACGCTGCTGCGCAGGCTGGGCCCGTGGCGGTTCCGCTGGCATCCGACCCCGGACCGGGTGATCGACTGGGCCGCTATCGAGTCGTTCGGCGGGGATTCGGCCGAGTCCCCGTCGGCGGTGAAGCTCCGTACCCCGCACACCGCGCTGCGCAAGCTGCGGCCCGCCGAGCTGGCCGACGTGCTCGAGGGCCTGGGCCGTCGGGACCGGCAGGAGCTCATCGAGAGCCTGGGCCACGATCTGGCCGCGGACGCGCTGGAGGAGATGGAACCGCAGGAGCTGACCGCGCTGCTGCGCGAGGTCGAGCCGGATCAGGCCGCCGAGCTGATCGCCAGGATGGAACCGGACGAGGCGGTGGACGCGCTGCGTGACCTGAACGAGGACGAGCAGGGCGTCCTGCTCGCCCGGATGCCGCAGCAGGTCCAGCGTGAACTCGTCCGGCTGCTCGGCTATCCAGGGGACGAGGCGGCTGGGATCATGACCACTGTGCTCGCCTGCGCGTCGCCCGACGAGACAGTGGCGCAGGTCAGCCAGCGGCTGGCCGAGCAGGCGCTGCACCGGACCGAGATCGACTCGGTGGCCGTGCTCGACGAGGACGGCCGGCTGCTGGGGGACATCTCCGCCTTCGACCTGCTGGTCAGCGACGGCGGCCGGCGCCTCGGCGATCTGATCGACCCGGATAACGCGCTGATGACGCTGCGGCCCGAGGACGACCTGGACACGGTAGCCACCGAACTGGTCGAGTCGCGCCGCTCGTCGCTGCTGGTGGTGGACGACGGCGGCCGCCCGCTGGGCCGCATCCTGTCTGACGACGTGCTGGACGCCCTGGTGCCGGGGCACGGGCGGCTGCACTTCCCGAGACTGCTCCAGTGAGCACCCGGGAGCACGACCCCACTGCGGAGCTGGACTCCCCGCGTCCCCGGGCGCGGGGCGGGATGACGTCGCTGACCCGGGTCCGGGCGGGCGGGGTGCGGCTGATCCGGTCCCGCCGGGGCCGGATCTGGATGATCCTGGCCATCGCCGGGCCGGGGGTGGTGGCCGCCAACGCCGGCAACGACGCGGCCGGGATCGCCACCTACGCCTCCGCCGGGTCGCAGTTCATCTACCGGACCTTGTTCTTCATGGTGCTGGTGACGTTCGCGCTGGTCCTGGTGCAGGAGATGGCGGTCCGGCTGGGCACGCACACCGGCAAGGGCCTGGCCGCGCTGATCCGGGAGGAGTTCAGCCTGCGGCTGACCGGGGTGGCGCTGTTCTGCGTGCTGCTGGCCAACACCGGGCTGGTGGTGTCGGAGTTCGCCGGGATCGGCGCGGCGTTCGAGCTGCTGGGCGTGAGCCGTTACGTGATCATTCCCATCGCCGCGGTCGCGATCTGGGCGCTGGTCGTGTTCGGCTCCTACCGGTACGCGGAGCGGATCTTCCTGATCCTGTCACTGGCCTTCCTGGCCTACCCGATCGCCGCGATCCTGGGCCACCCCAACTGGGCCCAGGTCGGCACCAACCTGGTCATCCCCCACTTCCTGTACACGAAGAGCTTCCTGCTGCTCGGCGTGGCCCTGATCGGCACTACGGTCAGCCCGTACATGCAGCTGTACGCGGCAGCAGGCGTGGTGGACAAGGGCGCCGACGCGGCTGATTACCCGCGGGCCCGGATCGACGCGATCTCCGGCGCGGTGTTCGCCTGCATCATCTCGGTCACCATCATCATCGCCACCGCGGCGGCTATCGGCGGCCGCGGCCCGCTCACCTCGGCCAAGGAGGCCGCGGAGGCGCTCCGCCCGGTGGCCGGCGCCGGCGGCCGAGCTGCTGTTCGCCTTCGGCCTCATCGGCGCGTCGGCACTGGCCGGCGCGGTGGTCCCGCTGTCCAGCGCCTACGCGATCAGCGAGGCGGTCGGGGTCGAGCGGTCCATCTCCCGCCGCTTCACCGAGGCCCGGCTGTTCCTGGGCCTGTTCACGGTGCAGGTGATCATCGGCGCGGCGCTGGCCCTCACCCCGATCAACCTGATCACGCTGCTGATCGGCACCCAGGTCCTCCAGGGCATCGTCACCCCGGTCATCCTGGCCTACATCCTCATCCTGACCAACCGGCGCAGCCTGCTGGGCAAGGCCGCGAACGGGCCCGCGTTCCGGATCGCGGCTACCGTGTGCACGGTGGCCATCTCGGCCATGAGCCTGCTGCTGCTTGGCTTCACCGTGCTGGGCTTCTTCGGCATCGGTTAACGGGACGGTCACGGCGGGCTCCGATAAGGGTGCGTTAAGGCCTGGCTAAGCGGCATCTCGCGCGGGTATCAGCCGTATGCCCGGCGTATGCCCCGTTGGTCAGGGCCGCTTCAAGGCAGTGGTATGAAGGCCAGGTCAGGCAAGTGAAGGGCACCTCAGTTGGCGATGCGCAAGGCAGTGGGCTTCCTCGGCAGGGGCGACAACCTGCCGGAGGGCGTCGGGATACACGCTGAAACGGCGGCTGCTCGGCCCGCCCATGGTCAACGAGGAACTCAGCGAGCAGCGGCTGTCCAACGTGGCCGCGCTCGGGCGTGCTGGCCCCGGACGGCATCTCCTCCTCGGCCTACGGCACCGAGGAGATCCTGATCGAGCTGCTCAAGGGCGGCCTGGCGATCACCGCGTTCACCCTGATCCTCCCGCTGACCGGGGTGGTCCTGTTCGTCATGGCCCTGGTGGTGCTGTCCTACCGCGAGGTCGTCACGGTCTACACCCGGGCCGGCGGGTCCTACGTGGTCGCCCGGGACAACTTCGGGCCCAAGGTGGCCCAGGTCGCCGCGGTCGCGCTGCTCATCGACTACGTGGTCACGGTGGCGGTGCAGGTGGCCGCGGGCACGGCCGCGGTGGCCTCGGCCGATCCACCGCCCTGAACAACCCCACGTGCATCACCGTCATCTCGATCGCGATCGTGATCTTGATGTGCTACGGCAACCTGCGCGGCATCCGCGAGGCCAGCCGGGCGTTCGCGGTGCCCACCTACCTGTTCTCCGGCATCGTCATCCTGATGATCATCACCGGCCTGGTCCGGGAGATCTTCGGCGACCTGCCGCAGCACGCCTATCCCGCTGCCCGGCCAGTACACCGGCCACCACTCCTACAGCGGCCTGATCGCGTTCGGGATGGTCTTCGTGCTGCTGCGCGCGTTCGCCAACGGCGGCTCGTCGCTGACCGGCATCGAGGCCGTGTCCAACGCGGTCAGCGCGTTCAGGCCGCCCGAGGGCATCAACGCCCGCAAGGTGCTGGTCACCGAGGGCCTCATCCTGGGCACCCTGGTGGCCGGGATCTCCTGGCTGGCCCACGCGACCCACTCCGCGCCCTATACGGGCGGCGTGCCGACGGTGCTGGCCCAGGAGGCCCACGCGGTCTTCGGCGACCACGGGGTGGGCGAGGTGCTGTTCGTCGTCGTCCAGGCGGCCACCGCGCTGATCTTGTACACCGGCGGCAACACCAGCTTCAACGGCTTCCCGTTCCTGGCCAACTTCGTGGCCGCGGACGCGTTCCTGCCCCGCTGGCTGACCAAGCGCGGGCACCGCCTCGTTTTCTCCAACGGCATTATCGTGCTCGCCGTCCTGTCCTGCGCCCTGCTGGCGGGGCCGGCGCCAACGTCAACACCCTGGTGCCGTTCTACGCGATCGGCGTGTTCACGGCGTTCACCATGGCCGGATTCGGCATGGCCAAGTACCACCACACGCACCGGGAGCCGCACTGGCGGCGCAAGCTGGTGATCAATTTCTCGGCGGGTGTCACGGCGCTGGTCGTGGTGGCCATCTTCGTGCTGGTGAAGTTCACCGAGGGCGCCTGGCTGGTGCGTGATCGTCTTCGTCGATCGGCGTGCCCGCCCTGATCCGGCTCAACCGGCGAGTACGGGCTGGAGGCGCAGGTCCTGGAGCGGATCAGCGACCGGCCCAAGCCGCCCGCCGCGCCGAACTACACCCGGCGGACCGTGTTCGTCTTCGTGGACAGCTTCGACCTGGCCACGATCGCCGCGCTGCGGTACGCCCGCAGCCTGCGGCCCACGACCCTGCGCGCGGTGCATTTCGTCATCGACACGGCCCAGGCCGACGGCCTCCGCGAGGAGTGGACCCGGGCCAGCATGGACGTGGTGCTGGACTTCATCGACTGCCCCGACCGGCAGGATCGACCCGGGCCGCGGCCGAACTGGTCAGCGCGGAGGCGGCCCAGCCGGGCGTGCAGGTGACGGTGGTGCTGCCCCGGCGCAGCTACTCGCCGCTGATCGGCAGGCTGCTGCACGACCGTACCGCCGACAAGATCGCCGCGGTGGTGAGCCGGATCCCGCACGCCGCGGCGACGATCGTCCCGTTCGACGTGCAGAGCAGGCTGGAGGTGCTGCACGCCCGCCAGGTCGCGCAGGCCGAGCAGGCCGAGCAGGCCGACAGGCCACCGAGCCGAGCCTCAGGACCCTCGCGGAGCAGGCCCGCCAGGCGCGGACGGCCGGGCCGCCGGCGGCACGGCCGGACGGCCTCCGGCCGGGCCCGGCCGGGGCAGCCGGGCGGGACGGCGCCGGGCCGGAGGCCGCCGGGACGGGCCCGCACGGGCCCGGCCGGGACGGCGGACCGGCGGCCGGCGCCGCGCCGCGGACCGGGGCCACCGCGCCCGCCGGCCTGCCCGCCCGTCGTCGCCGCGCCGTCCGGGCTGCGCCGGATGCTGCGCGGCCGCCGGCGCGGCGCGGACCAGCCGCCCCCGGCCCTGCCGGCCGACGATCACGCCGGCTACGACCGGCCCGCGCCGTCCGCCGGGGTCAACCCGATCGGCTCGCTGGCCCGGCCGGGCCGGGCCACGGTCGAGGGCCGGGTCCGGGCGGTGGAGATCCGGCCGGTCGAGCGGAACTCCGTGCTGGCCGTGGATGTCGCCGACTCCACCGGCGACCTGACCGCCCTGTTCTACGGCCGGTCGCACATCCCCGGGCGTCGTGTGCGGGGCCCGGGTGCGCTTCCGCGGGCCGGTCGGGCTGCGCCCGGAAGGCGCCCGTCATGATCAACCCGGCCTACGAGTTGCTGTCCGGGAGTACCGACCCGGGGCACGCTCGGGGAAGACTCTTCAGGCGGGAAGCCGCCCGGACGCGCGGGCGGCGGGACGACGGGCAGGACGCCTGACAGGGGGCTTCCAGCGATGACGGCCGGCGGAGGACACGCGCACGACCATGCCCTGACGGCCACCGGGCGGCACCGCGGCAGGCTGGCCGCCGTCATGGCGATCACGCTCAGCATCGCCGCCGGGGAGATCGCCGGCGCGGTGCTGTCCGGCTCCCTGGTGCTGCTGGCCGACGCGGCGCACATGGCCGCGGACGCGGCCGGGGTGGGCCTGTCCCTGCTCGCCGCGCACTTCGCCAGCAAGCCCGCCACCGAGCGGCGCACGTTCGGCTACGCCCGGGCGGAGATCCTGGCCGCCACGGCCAACGCGCTGCTGCTGCTGGGCATGGCCACGTTCATCGTGGTCGAGGCGGCGCGGCGGCTCGGCGTCGCCGCCGCCGGTGAACACCGGGGTGATGGTGGTGTTCGGCTGCATCGCGCTGGCCGGCAACGGCGCGTCACTGATCCTGCTCCGCCGGGCCCAGGCCGAGAGCCTGAACGCCCGGGGCGCGTTCCTGGAGGTCGCGTCGGACACGTTCGGCGCCGCTGGCCGTGCTGGTCACCGCGGCCGATCATCGCGGTGACCGGGTTGACCCTGGCCGACCCCATCGCCTCGCTGGCGGTCGGCGTGCTGATCCTGCCGCGGACCTGGCGGCTGCTCCGGGACGCGGTGGACGTGCTGCTGGAGGCGAGCCCGCGGGGCATCGACCTGAGCGAGGTGCGGCAGCACATGACCGGGCTGGACGGCGTCATCGACGTGCACGACCTGCACGCCTGGACCATCACCTCCGGGCTGCCCGTGCTGTCCGCGCACGTGGTGGTGGACCCCGGCACCCTGGCCAGCGGGTGCGGCCCGGGCATCCTGGACCAGCTGCAGGAGTGCGTCCGCGGCCACTTCGACGTGGCCCACTCCACGTTCCAGATCGAGCCCGCCGGGCACGCCGACCACGAGCCCGTCCGATCGCACGACTAGGCAGCGGCAGACCCGGCCGATGACCCGGCCGGGGGATTGCGCCCGGCGAGCCCTACTGAGTAGTAATAACAGAGAGTAAGGATCAGCCTCCGTCCCCGCGCTCAGGAGGCTGCCGTGGGCACTTACGACCATTACGCCACCCCCGTCCCGCCCGGCACCTGGGATGTCCCCGCCGCCGGCGCCGCCCGGTTCAGCTGGGAGTACGACGAGGGCCGGCAGCCGCCTGCTCGACCTGTACCAGCGGGGCAAGGACAAGCAGTGGGACGCGACCAAGCGGATCGACTGGGACCTGCCGGTGGACCCGGCCAACGTGATGGGCACGCCGGATGAGTTCATGCCCCATCTACGGGTCACGGCAGTGGGACGATGCTGAACCAGGCCGAGCGCGAGGAACTCGGCCATCACCTGGCGTCCTGGCTGTTCAGCCAGTTCCTGCACGGCGAGCAGGGCGCGCTGACCGTGGCGGCCCGGATCGTCGAGTCGGTCCCGACATGGACTCCAAGTTCTACGCCGCGACCCAGACCATGGACGAGGCCCGGCACGTCGAGCTGTACCAGCGGTTCATCCGGGACAAGATCGGCCTGTACTACCCCATCAACGACGACCTGGCCCGGCTGCTCGCGGACGCGCTGAGCGACTCCCGGTGGGACCTACCCTACCTCGGCATGCAGGTGCTGATCGAGGGCCTGGCGCTGGCCGCCTTCGGGGTGCACCGGGACGTGGCCGCCAACCCGCTGGTCAAGCAGCTGCTGGCGTACGTGATGCAGGACGAGGCCCGGCACGTCGCGTTCGGCCGGCTGGCCCTGCGCGACTACTACGCCGGAGCTGACCGAGGCCGAGCGGGCCGAGCGCGAGGAGTTCGTGGTCGAGGGCTGCTACCTGATGCGCAACCGGTTCCGCGCCCAGGAGGTCTGGGAGCGGATGGGCTTCGACGTGGCGGAGTGCCTGGAGTTCACCGAGCACGTCGCCGATCCAGCAGGCGTTCCGTCGCTGCTGTTCAGCCGGATCGTGCCGTGCGTGAAGGACATCGGGCTGTGGGGCCCGAAGGTCCGGCACGCCTACGCCGACCTGGGCGTGCTGGACGGCGGCCGGCACCGACCTGGACGCGCTGATGCGGGACGACGAGGAGATCGCCGAGCGGATGGACCAGGAGAAGGCGGCGTACGCGGCCGAGATGGCCGCCCGCCAGCGCGAGGTGGACGCGGCCATCGCGGACGCCCAGGACCTACCGGGTGGCCAGGAAGGCGCCCCTGGTCCCGGGGGGGGTGGGATCCAGGGGCGCCGTGGCTTGACGGGCCGGCCGCCGAGCCTGGATGCACGTTAGCGGAGCGAGCCGGCCCGCGGGGCGGATTCCGCGCCGCGCGGTCGTGGTAACCGGCGAGTTCACCCCGCGGGCCCTGACGGCCGGGACCGGGCACCGTCCTGGCCAGGCACAGCCTGGCCAGGGCGGGCTTGATGAGCCGGTCCCCCGTATCATCGTTGGGTCCCCCACAGACATGATCGCACGCCTGACCAGCGCATCTCCGCCGGGGGCACGGCGAGTCGGCCAGCGATCCGCCCGGGGGGGTTCCGGCCGCTCTGTAATGTCCCCGGTCGGCCTGCTATGGCCGGAATCGGGCGCGACAGTCGCGGGTGGCTCCTGATCGAATAGGGCTCATGGAATCCGCCGAACCCCGGCCGGGCCGCGGCCCGGGCCCCTGCCCGAGCCCTGGCCCTGAGCCGCTGGGCCGCCAGGTCCGTTTCCTGCGCGAAGCCGACCAGCTGAAGGGGGTGCTGCGGCAGAGCAGCATCCTGGACGGCACGCAGAAAAGAGAATTCCGCCGAGCACTCCTGGCATCTGGCGCTGATGGCCCAGGTGCTGGGCGACTACGCCCCGCCTGGTACCGACCTGGGCCGGGTCACCGCCATGCTGCTCATCCACGACCTGGTCGAGATCGACGCGGGCGACCTGTTCGTGTACGCCGACGCGGCGGCGCAGGCCCGGCAGGAGGCGGCTGAGCACGCCGCGGCCGACCGCATCTTCGCCCTCCTGCCCCCGGCCCAGGGCCGCGGGCTGCGCGCCCTGTGGGACGAGTTCGAGGCGCGCCGCACCCCGGAGGCGAGGTTCGCCCGGGCGCTGGACCGGCTCCAGCCGATGCTGGCCAACTACTACGCCGGCGGCGGCACCTGGCAGGATCACGGGGTCCAGGCCGGCCAGGTGCTGGCCAAGGTGGCGCTGATCGCGGACGGCTCGGCGGCCCTCGGGGACTTCGCGCGCGGCATCGTCGCCTCCGCCGTCGAGCAGGGTTTCCTCGCCCCCGGCCCGTGACCTGCCCCGCGGCGGCGCGGCGCAGGCCCTGCGGCGGGCCCCGGATCAGGCCCCCGCGGCGCTCTCGATGACGTCGGCGGCGCGGCGCAGGCCCTGACGGCCCTGGATGCCGGCGGCGGCGCGGTCCAGCCGGTCCCGCAGCGCGGTGTCCCCCAGCAGCCGGGCGAGCGCGCCGTGCAGCTGCGCGTCGGTGAAGCGGTAGGTGTCCAGGCGCACCCCGAGCCCGAGCTCGTCCACCCGCTGGGCGTTGTCGTGCTGGTCCCAGAACAGCGGCAGCACGATCATGGGCTTGCCGAAGTGCAGGGACTCGGTGGTGGTGTTGTTGCCGCCGTGCGTGATCACCAGGTCGACGTGCGGGAGGACCGAGGTCTGCGGCAGGAACTCCGCGCCGTGCATGTTGGGGGCCAGCTCGAACTCGGCGTGCTGCGGTCCCTTGGACACGATGTAGCGGTGCGGGGTGGCGGCCAGGCCGTCGATGAGCCGGCGCATCAGCGGCCACGTCGGCCGACCCGAGCGAGCCGAGGCGAGAAGTAGATGAGCGCCCCCGCGCCGGCGGCCAGCGGTCCGGGCAGGCGAACGGCTCGTCGGTCGCCCGCACCGAGGAATCTCGAGCCGGTGCCAGCCCGGCCCGAGCGGCCGGGACCGCCGGTAGTCGAGCTCCTCCGGATAGAGGTACAGGTTGAGCCCGGCGCGGAGTGGATGAACTCCAGGTCGGGCAGGGGCGGGGCGCCCGCGCTCGCCGCAGAAGTCACTGAACTCGTCCTACATCGCCCGGTGCACCCGCGTCGTACTCGGCCCGGAACTCCGCCCAGCCGGCCGATCCTCGGCCGGGTAGCCGGAGAACGCGGGCGGCAGCGCCGGGTCGGCGATCTCCAGCGGGTTGCACGAGACGATCCTGACGAACGGGACGCCCGCCGTCGAGGAGGGCGGGGAAGCAGATCACGTTGTCTTCGACGATGACGTCCGGGCGGGCCCGCGCCACGATCTCGGCCAGCTGCTCCTGGCACGTACCGCGCGCCGCCGATCAGTGCCGCCCAGACCGGCTTGATCCAGGTGTCGAGCTGCTCGATGGTGGGCTTGCGGAACACCGGCGCCGTGTGGCGATGAACTCCTTCCAGAACGCCCCGGCGTCCTGCCGCGCGGCTCGCGCGGGCTGCGGCGCCGAGGATCGCACCAGGTCCTCCTCGAACCCGAGCGGCTCCAGCGGCCCTTCCACGAGGCCTCGACGGCGAACACCACCCGGTGCCCGCGGCGGCGCAGCACGTCGCCGATACCGATGCAGTTGTTGGTCGGCCCGTACGCGCTCTCGGGCATGAACAGGACGGTCAGGGGCCTGCCGGGCATGTCTCCTCCCGCGCGGACGGCAGTGGGCCGGTCAGGCCAGTATGTCCGGTGCGGCCGCTCCGGGGCCGGCCTCCCGGCCAGGTGAGCCCCGGTCCGCCGCCGGGTGCTCGACCAGGGCGAGCACCCGGTTGGCCATGAACCGCGCGGTGCGCACCACCGTGCCGCCCCGGGTGACCTCCATGACCTCCACGACGCCGCGCCCGGTGACCACCTCGACCCGGCGGCCGGCCCGGGTGGCGGTGACCTCGTACGTCCGTGACGTCCCGCCGGCGTCGATGACGATCTCGACCCGGTCCCCCTTCACGGCGTGACCCTCTGGGCGCACATGCCAGGTTTGTACCCCCTGCACCGCCAGCCGACTCCCCGCCCACCAGCCTCCGGTCCGGCCAGCGGATGAGCTCAGCGGACGGCCCGCGCCGCCCAGCGGGATCCGTGCCGCTCGACGATCAGCGGGAGGCCGAAGCACTTGGACAGGTTCGGCTCGGTGAGCACCTCCGGGACCGGGCCCGCGGCCAGCACCGAGCCCCGGCGCAGCAGCATCGCGTGGGTGAAGTCCTCGGGCACTTCCTCGACGTGGTGGGTCACCATCACCATGGTGGGCGCCAGCGGGTCACGGGCCAGCATCGGCGATCCGCTGCAGCAGGTCCTCCCGGCCGCCGAGGTCCAGCCCGGCGGCGGGCTCGTCCAGGAGGAGCAGCTCGGGGTCGGGCATCAGCGCCCGGGCGATCTGCACCCGCTTGCGCTCCCCCTCGGACAGGGTGGTGAACCGGCGCCTGATCAGGTGCGCGCAGCCCAGCGCGTCCAGGAGCTCGACGGCGCGGGTGACGTCGGAGGACTCGTAGTCCTCCTTCCAGCGGCCCACGATCGCGTAGGAGGCCGGTGAGGACCAGGTCGATCACTTTCTCGGCGGGCGGCACCCGGTCCGCGAGCGAGGCGCTGGCCAGCCCGATCCGCGGCCGCAGCTCGAACACGTCGGTCTCGCCGAGCCGGCTGCCCAGGATCTCGGCACTGCCCTCGGACGGGAACAACTGGCAGGCGACGACCTGCAGCAGCGTGGTCTTCCCGGCTCCGTTGGGGCCGATGATGACCCAGCGCTCGTCGTCGTGGACGGTCCAGTCCACGTCGCGCAGCAGCATGGACCCGCCGCGCCGGACGCCGACCCCGCGCAGCCGCACCACCTCGTCGGACATCCAGCTCCCTCCGCCACCGCACACGTGTGAGTCTGAACTTACGTCATGCCGGGCGGGCCAGCCCACCCGTGCGCACCCGCCACTCCGGCCCGGGTAGCGTTGGGCACCGATGGACGCCGCGCAGCACACCCTCCTGGTGACCCTGACCGGCCGGGACCGGCCCGGGGTGACCTCACGCCTGTTCTCGGCGCTGGCCCCCCACCAGCTCAGCGTGCTGGACATCGAGCAGGTGGTGATCCGGGGCCGGCTGGTGCTCGGCGCCCTGCTCGGCTGCCCCGCCGATCCCGACCTGACCGCGATCCACCGCGCGATCCGGGCCGTCGCCGCCGATCTCGGGCTGGACGCGGAGATCACGATGGGTTCCGGGGAGCCGGCCCGGCGCCGCGGCCAGCTGCACGTCACCGTCGCTGGGCAGCCCGCTGACCCCGGCGGCGGTGGCGGCCATCGCCGGCCGGATCGCGGCCAGCGGCGCGAACATCGACCGCATCGACCGGCTCGCGCACCGGCCGGTGACCTGCATCGACTTCGACGTGTCCGGCGCCGATCCGGAATCGCTGCGGGTGGCCCTGGCCCGGGAGGCGACCCAGCAGGGCGTCGACGTGGCGGTCCAGCGCGGCGGCCTGCACCGGCGGGCGATGCGCCTGGTCGTGATGGACGTGGACTCCACGCTGATCGCGGCCGAGGTGATCGACCTGCTCGCCGCGCAGCGCGGGCTGCGCCGGGCAGATGGCCAAGATCACTGAGGCCACGATGCGCGGTGAGCTGGACTTCGCCGCCTCGCTCCGGGAGCGGGTGAGCATGCTCGCCGGGCTGGACGAGTCCGTGCTCGATCAGGTCCGCGGCGAGCTGCGGCTCGCGCCGGGCGCCCGGACCCTGATCCGGACCCTGCACCGGCTCGGCTACCGGTGCGGGATCGTCAGCGGCGGCTTCAGCCAGATCACCGACCCGCTGGCCGCGGAACTCGGCATCGACTACGCGGCGGCCAACACGCTGGAGATCAGCGGCGGCAAGCTGACCGGGCGGCTGACCGGGCCGCTCATCGACCGGGCCGGGAAGGCCGACGCGCTGCGCCGCTTCGCGGCGCAGGCCGGCGTGGCGGTCAGCCAGGCGGTGGCGGTCGGCGACGGCGCCAACGACCTGGACATGATCGCGGCGGCCGGCCTCGGGGTCGCGTTCAACGCCCGGCAGGTGGTCCGGGACGCGGCCGACGCGTCGGTCAGCGTCCCGTATCTGGACACGGTCCTGTACCTGCTGGGCGTCTCCCGCGACGACGTGGAGGACGCGGACGAGGGCGACGCCGCGGCCGCGGCCGGCGGTCAGCCCGGGGGGACGCTGAACCGCCCTTGGGCGTCCAGTAGCCGTCCAGCGAGCCGGAGCCGGGCGCGGCCCGGTCCCAGTCCTGGCGCAGCCCGATGACGGCCAGCGCCGAGGTGGGGAAGCTGCAGCCCGGTCTCCCCGGTCAGGGCGGCACCAGTTCCGCCGCGGCCGGGTTGTGGCCCACCAGGGCCAGGATGCGCGGCCTCGGGGGGCGTTTCCTGGACGACGCCGATCAGGTCGGCCGGGGCCGCGTCGTACAGCCGCGGGTCGTACCGCACGCACGTCGCGTCCTCGTCGGCCCAGGCCAGCTGGTCGCTGACCAGGTCCCAGGTCTGCCGGGTGCGCGCCGCGGTGGAGCAGACGACCAGATCCGGGAGCAGACCCTGGTCCCGGAGCCAGCCGCCCAGGGTGACCGCGTCCCGCACGCCCGCGGCGGCCAGCGGCCGGTCGAAGTCCGCCGTGCCCTCGGGGTAGGCCGACTTGCTGTGCCGCAGCACCAGCAGCGTGCGCGCGGTCGTGCTCATCACCTGAGTATGGCAAGGACCGCGGCGCCGGCATGACATGATCCCCCGGCCATCGGCGGCCGGGGGATCAGTCAGGCTGCGGGCCGGGTCAGCCCGTGGTCTTCGCCGGCCGCTCGCCGTCCGCGCCGCCGCCGGTCGCCGGCGGCCGGGGCTGGCCGCGCCGGCCGCCGCGCCTCCGCGGCCGTCGGCAGCCCGGGGGCCGCCGCCGCCGCCGGCCGGCGCCTGCCGCGGGCGGGCCGCCTGCGGCCACGCTGGTGGAGCGCCGCTTGGAGATCACGACGGCGGCCACCACGATCGCCGATCGCGACCACGGCCACGCCCGTCCGCAGCCCGGGGTTGTGGCTGTACTTGACCACGCTGGTCGCGATCAGCAGCGAGACCAGGTTCATGACCTTGATCAGCGGGTTGATGGCCGGGCCCGCGGTGTCCTTGAACGGGTCGCCGACGGTGTCGCCGATGATGGTGGCCTCGTGCGCCTCGGAGCCCTTGCCGCCGTAGTTGCCGTCCTCGACCAGCTTCTTGGCGTTGTCCCAGGCGCCGCCGGAGTTGGCCAGGAACACCGCCATCAGCGCGCCGGCCGCGATCGCGCCGGCCAGGTACGAGCCGAGCGGCGCGTAGCCGAACGCGAAGCCGACCGCGATCGGGGTCAGCACGGCCAGCAGGCCCGGCGTGGCCAGCTCGCGCAGCGAGTCCTTGGTGCAGATGTCCACCACCCGGCCGTACTCGGGCTTCTCGGTGTAGTCCATGATCCCCGGGTGGTCGCGGAACTGCTCGCGGACCTCGAAGACGACCTGGCCGGCCGCCCGGCCGACCGCCATGATCAGCAGGCCGGAGAAGAAGAACACCACCGACGCGCCGATGATGAGGCCGACCAGGACGTTGGGCTGGTCGACCGACAGGCTGAAGGTGCTCGCCGGCCTTGCCGAGCGCGGCCTCCACCGTGGTGCGGAACGAGCCGAACAGCGCGGTCGCGGCGAGCACCGCGGTGGCGATCGCGATGCCCTTGGTGATCGCCTTGGTGGTGTTGCCGACCGCGTCCAGCCGGGTGAGCACCTGGGCGCCGTCGCCGGTCACGTCGCCGGACATCTCGGCGATGCCCTGCGCGTTGTCCGAGACCGGGCCGAACGTGTCCATGGACACGATGACGCCGACCGTGGTCAGCAGGCCGGTGCCGGCCAGCGCCACCGCGAACAGGGCGATGGTGGCGTTGCCCGTGCCGAGCAGGAACGCGCGCGTAGACCGCCCCGCCGATCAGCAGCGCCGAGTAGACCGCCGACTCCAGGCCGACCGAGATGCCGGACAGGATCACCGTGGCCGCGCCGGTCAGCGAGCTCTCGCCGATCTCCATGACCGGCTTGCGGTTGGTCTCGGTGAAGTACCCGGTCAGCAGCTGGATGGCGCTGGCCAGCACCAGCCCGATGAGCGACCGCGCCGATGGCCAGCCAGCCGCGGGTTGCCGCCGTGGTGCAGGATCGCGTGCGCGCCCGCGCCCGTGATGCCCTTGAGCTCGCTGAACTTGGCCGGCAGGTAGAGGAACGACGGCGCCGACGACCAGCACCAGCGAGATGATCGCGGAGATGAAGAAGCCGCGGTTGATCGCGGTCATGCCGCTGCGGTCGTTCTTGCGCGGCGGCGACCACGAAGATGCCGGCCACCGCGGTGATCACGCCGATCATCGGCACGATCAGCGGGAACACCAGGCCGTCGTTGCCGAACGCCGCCTTGCCCAGGATCAGCGAGGCGACCAGCATGACCGCGTAGGACTCGAACAGGTCGGCCGCCATCCCGGCGCAGTCGCCCACGTTGTCGCCGACGTTGTCGGCGATGGTCGCGGCGTTGCGCGGGTCGTCCTCGGGGATGCCCTTCTCGACCTTGCCGACCAGGTCGGCGCCCACGTCGGCGGCCTTGGTGAAGATGCCGCCGCCGACCCGCATGAACATGGCCAGCAGGGCGGCGCCGAAGCCGAAGCCCTCCAGCACGTTGGGCGCGTTCTCCCGGTAGATGAACACCACGAGCGCGGCGCCGAACAGGCCCAGGCCCACGGTGAACATGCCCGCCACGCCGCCGGTGCGGAACGCGATCCGCATGGCCGGCCGCTCACCGCCGAACCCGGCCCGCGCCGCCGCCGCCACCCGCACGTTGCCGCGCACCGCCAGCGACATGCCGGTGAACCCGGTCAGGCCCGAGAACAGCGCGCCGACCAGGAAGAATATGCTGCGGCCCCAGCGCACGCCCGACCCGTCGGCGGGCAGCAGCAGCAGCACGAAGAAGATGACGACGACGAAGACGCCGAGGGTGCGGAACTGGCGGCGCAGGTAGGCGGCCGCGCCTTCCTGGACCGCCTGCGCGATCTCCTGCATCCGCTCGGTGCCCTGGCTGGCCGCGAGCACCTCACGGACCAGCAGCGGCTGCCACCGCGAGGGCGAGCAGGGCGACGACGCCCACGACGACAACCCAGGTCAGGTTGGAGCCGCGTGACGCCCACCGCACCGCTTCCGGCGGCAAGGCTAGACCTGAACATCTGTCCTCCTAGACAGGGGCACACGGCCTCCCGAGCGTGGCTTCGCTGTCCCGGCCATCTGCCTAGCCGGCCGTGGACGCATGGGGATAGGCACGTGCCCAAAAGCAGTGCGGGGAGTCTACGCATGTCGGCCGCCGGACGCGAAGCGGGGGTCAGGTCCGGAGCGCGCTAGAGCGATTCACCCTGCACAGGTAATCACATTAATGCCACCCGCAGCAGGCAGGCCCGTCACTTCCGGGCTGCGCCCGGCCGGCCGGGGCGGCCGAGCCGGCCGTCAGCCAGCGCCGTCGGCCGGCCAGCTCATCGTGATGCTGAGGCCGGCCGGCGTGCGGGCGAACTGGACGTCGTCCGCCAGGCCGGCGATCACGGCCAGGCCGAGACCCTGCGGAGGGCCCGAGTGATCCAGCGGGCTGGTCCCGTTCGCCGCGCCGCTGCCCGGCCCGGGCCACCCCGCGGGCTCCGCGGACGCGCTGGTCCCGTCGTCCTGCCCGGCCGCGGCCGCGTCCGTGACCACCACCTCGAAGCGCCCGTTCGCCCCGGTCAGCTCGACGCGGACCGGCTCGTCCGGGCATTGCGCCTGATGCGCCTCGACCGCCCGCGAGCAGGCCTCACCCACCGCGAGGCGGACTTCGTCGAGGAGTGCCTCCTCGACGCCGCTCCGCCGCGCGACCGCGGTGGCGACCAGCCGGGCCGTGCGGACGTGCACGGGCAGCGGCGTGAAGCTCATTTCGACAGTGGCCATGGCCGGACCCGGGGCGCGATCAGCCGCTACTTCTCCGACTTCCGGGCCGTGATGGCCTCGTCCACCGTGTCGTGGATGCCGAAGACCTTGGTCAGGCCGGTGATCCGGAAGATCTTCAGGATGCGCTCCTGCGTGCACACCAGGTCCAGCGACCCGTCGTGCGCGCGGACCCGCTTGAGCCCGCCGACCAGGACCCCGAGGCCCGTCGAGTCGAGGAACTCAACCTTCTCCATGTTCACCACGAGCTGGTAGTGCCCGTTGTTGACCAGTTCGATGAGCAGCTCACGCAGCCGTGGCGCGGTGTAGACGTCGATCTCGCCCTCGACGTCGACGACCTCGATCCCATCCCTGGTGTGGTGGTCAAGCTTCAGGTCCACAAATCCTCCAGCGCCATACAGCCTTCGTCTGTCCGGGCGATCCGAGCGGCAGCGCAGCGCCCTCCGGGGAGGGCCGCTGGTCCCGTCGCGCATTCAACCACGCTCTGAGGTCATGTCTACACGAGTTCACGCTTCGAGGCACCTCGCGTACAGATGTCACACTGGGAGCCAATGACTGCGCTCACTCCGCTCGTTCCCGGCGAGCCTCCGGTCCGGCCCGGTCCCGCGGGACCCGGTCCGCCTGGCACCGGCCCCGCAAACACCAGGCCCGGCTGCCTCGTACCCCGCCGGGCGAAGCCGACCCGCCCAGCTCGCGGCGGCCTCCCCCGCAGACCTTGTGCTGCGCCGCGGCGCCCGGTCGGGACGGCTGATTCACGTAGAGTACATCCCCGCTCGCGAAGGGCAGCGGGCAGCCTGGCCCGGATGGGTGCCCGCCGGCCGTCACCGAGGCGTTCGCCCGGCGCGGCGTGCCGGCGCCCTGGGCTCACCAGGCCGCGATGGCCGGCCACGCGCGGGACGGCCGGCACGTCATCATCGCCACCCCGGCGCGCCTCGGGGAAGTCGCTGGGCTACCTGCTGCCCGCGCTCACCGGGGTCCTGGAGGGCGGCACCGCGCTGTACCTCGCGCCGACCCGGGCGCTGGCCGCCGACCAGCTGCGGGTGGTCAGCGAGCTCGCCGTGCCCGGCGTCCGCGCCGCCGTGGTGGACGGGGACACGCCCGTGGCGGCGCGGGACTGGGCCCGCTCCCACGCCAATTACCTGCTGACCACCCCGGACATGCTGCATCAGACCCTGCTGCCCCGGCATGCCCGGTGGAACGGGTTCTTCCGCCGGCTGCGCTACATCGTCGTGGACGAGTGCCACACCTACCGCGGGGTGTTCGGCTCGCACGTCGCCCAGGTGCTGCGCAGGCTGCACCGGATCGCCGCGCATCACGGCGGCCGGCCGCCGGGCCGGTCTTCCTGCTCGCCTCGGCCACGGTCAGCGAGCCCGCCGGATGCGCGTTCCTGCTGACCGGGCAGCGGGCCGAGGAGGTGACCGAGAACGCGCGCGCCGTGCGGGCCGGTCACCTTCGGCCTGTGGGAGCCGCCGCTCACCAGCGCGCGCGGCGAGGCCGGCGCGCCGGTCCGGCGCAGCGCCACCAGCGAGGCCGCCGGCGCTGCTGGCCGACCTGGTCGCCGAGGCGGTCCCGGCGCTGGCGTTCACCCGCTCCCGGCGCGGGGCCGAGGCGGTCGCCCTCGGCGCGCGCCGGGCGCTGCGCGAGTCGGGAGCCGCCGGCACAGCCGACCGGGTGGCGGCCTACCGGTCCGGGTACCTGCGCGAGGACCGGCGGGCGCTGGAGGAGGCGCTGCGCAACGGCGACATCACCGGCCTGGCCACCACGACCGCCCTGGAGCTGGGCGTGGACATCAGCGGCCTGGACGCGGTGCTCATCGCGGGCTGGCCCGGGACCCGGGCGGCGCTCTGGCAGCAGGCCGGGCGGGCGGGCCGGGCCGGCCGCAGCGCGGTGGTGGTGCTGATCGCCCGGGATGACCCGCTCGACACCTACCTGGTCCATCATCCGGATGCGCTGCTGCACCGCCCGGTCGAGGCGACGGTCCTGGATCCCGGGAACCCGTACGTGCTGGCGCCGCACCTGTGCGCGGCCGCGGCGGAGCTGCCGCTGACCGACGCGGACCTGGCCTCGTTCGCCCCGGGCGCCCAGCGACGTCGCGGACGCCCTGATCCGGCGGGGGATGCTCCGCCGCCGGAGCGGCGGGCTGTACTGGACGCGGCGCGGCCGGCCGCCCCGCGCCGGGCTGCGCGGATCGGGCCGCCACCCGGTCAAGATCGTGGAGCTGCCGACCGGGCGGCTGGTCGGGCACCGTGGACGAGCCCTCCTCGCACCTGCTGGTGCACACCGGGGCGGTCTACCCCCATCAGGGCGAGCTGTACCTGGTGGATGAGCTGGACCTGGCGGAGGGGGTGGCCCTGGTGCGGCCCGCTGATCCCGGGTACTCCACGGCGGCGCGCCAGGTCACCGCGATCGAGGTGACCAGGGAGCTGCGCCAGGCCAGCTGGGGCCGCGCCGTGGTGCACTTCGGCGACGTCCAGGTGCGCCGGGAGGTCGTGGGGTTCGTCCGGCGGCATCCGGAGACCGGGCGGCCACTCGGCGAGTTCCCGCTCAGCCTGCCGCCGCAGACCCTGCGCACCCGGGCGGTGTGGTGGACCATCCCGGCCGGCCAGCGCGCCCGGCTGCTGGACCTGGGCGTTGACCTGCCCGGCGCGGCGCACGCCGCCGAGCATGCGTCGATCGGATTGCTGCCCTTGTTCGCCGCGTGCGATCGCTGGGACGTCGGCGGCGTTTCCGCTGATCTGCACCCGGCCACCGGGCAGCTCACTGTTTTCGTCTATGACGGGCACGATGGCGGGGCCGGCTTCGCCGAACGTGGTTACCATGCGGCGCGCGAGTGGCTGGGCGCGACCGCCGACGCGATCCGGGGTTGTGAGTGCCAGGCGGGATGCCCGTCTTGCATCCAGTCGCCCAAATGCGGGAATGGCAACGAGCCCCTTTCCAAGCCGGGCTCAGTCACCCTGCTGGAGTGCCTGCTGGCCGGCGGCGAGGCCGCGCCGGCCGGCGCGCGGGCGCGCCGGACATCCGGAAAATAGGGCACGGACCAGGAAGAATATGCGGGCAGTGGCAGAAAGGGGGCGACCCCCGCCGGGGGGGAGAGCGGGGGTCGCCAAACGGTCCGGCTCCGGGGGGGCAGAGCCGGGCCCGTACACGGCAAAGCCTACGTGTATCCGGGCCAAGTTACCAATCGGTCACGGCACGCTGACAACGAAAACGTGCTTTCAGTCATAAGCTCGCTAGCTGTGTCCAGTTCCGCCGAGGCCGGACGCCGGCCGGCCGCCGCGTTCTTTGACCTTGATAAGACGATCATCGCGAAGTCGAGCACACTCGCTTACGGACCTTCGTTTTACCGGAATGGCCTGATCAGCCGGGGTGATGCCGTCCGCGGCGCGGTCGCGCAGCTGCTTTTCGCCCGGCATGGGGCCAGCCACGACCGGATGGAGCAGATCCGGGCCCAGGTGAGCCAGCTGTGCCGCGGCTGGCCCGCCGACCGGGTCCGCGAGATCGTCGCCCGCCACCTGGATGAGCTGATCGTCCCGTATGTCTACGACGAGGCCCGGGCCCTGCTCGACGCGCACCGCGCGGCCGGCGAGGACGTGATCATCGTGAGCACCTCGGGGCTGGAGATGGTCGGCCCGATCGGGGCCCTGCTGGGCGCGGCCCTGGTGATCGCCACCCAGATGGAGATCGCCGAGGGCTGCTACACGGGCCAGATCGACTTCTACGCTTACGGCCCGGCCAAGGCGGAGCGGGTCAGGGAACTGGCCGCGCGAACGCGGTTACCGGCTGGCCGACTGCTCCGCCTACAGCGATTCGATCACCGACCTGCCGATGCTGGAGGCGGTGGGCCACCCGCACGCGGTCAACCCGGACCGCGCCCTGCGCCGGGTGGCCCAGCTCCGCGGCTGGCCCGTCCTCGCCTTCAGCGCGCTTCCCCCGGCCCGGCGGCCCGCAGGCTGCCCGGCGGGCCGCGCCCGGAGGTGCCGGCGCCGTGAGGTGCCGCCCAGGAATGGGACGCGGGGGAACGATCGAGATGAGGAATCCGTCCCGCCCTGGGCTTCCCCTGCCCGCCGATCCGCCGTAGAAAGGGTCTAAGGGACAAACGTCCTGGCACGGCAGCCGGGTACCCACGCGACCGGGGCCCGAGGAAGGCGGCCGAGGCGGCGCACGCGGCGCAGGGCCCGCGTCTGCCCAGACGCGGGCAGCGCCGCGGCCCGCCCGGCATGACGAGGCGCACGCTTGGTAGCCCGGACTGCCGTGCCAGGCCGTCCCCCGCCGGCGTCCCCGTGGGCTCCCCCGCCCGCCGTCCCTGGCCGCCTCCCGGGCACCGTCCCGCGCCGGGCCCCAGCCCGGAAAACCGCCTTCCGGCCGGGCCATTTGGTCAGGCCCGCGGAAAAGCGGGAAGGCCGCGCGGGGACCCTGGGCAGTAATCCCGTAAGATCACTTGCCGGGGGAAACTGATGTTGCCGGGATAAGGAGCAATTCCGGGCGCCTCGCGCCCGGACTGGCCCGGCCGCGAACCCCCGTACGCAGGCGAATCACCGGTGCGGAACACTGAACGGCAGGATTGCGCGCGAGGGGAGTGTGCATGTGATGGCCAGATCCGCGGCACCGCAGTCGCTCGGCAATGACAGCGAGCCGTCAATCGGTGATCTCGTCAGCCAGGCCATCCGGGACGTCACCCAGCTGGTCAGGTGTGAACTGGCCCTGGCGAAACTGGAGCTCCGCGAGGACGCCAAGCGGCTGGGCCTGGCCGCCGCCCTGCTGGCCATCGCGGCGTTCGCCGGCTGCCTGATCCTCGTGCTGCTCTGCTTCGCCTTCGCCTACGGCCTGGTCGCGCTGGGTATCTGGGCCTGGGCCGCGTTCCTCATCGTGGCGGGCGTGCTGCCTGCTGCTGGCCGCGCTGGCCGATCCTCATCGTGGTCATCAAGGTGCGCGGGGTGAGCGGCCTGCGGAAGACGAGGCAGACGGTGCAACGAGGACCTGGCGCTGCTCAAGCGGGACGACGACACCCCCGCTCGGCCGGCGGTCGAGGCGGGCTGACCCGATGACCCTCCGGGGTGACGCGGCGGTCTACGTCGAAGGCCCGTGGTCGCACCGCGCGGTGAGCGCGAACGGGACCCGGCTGCACGTCGCGGAGAGCGGCGACGGCCCGCTCGTGCTGCTGCTGCACGGGTTCCCGGAGTTCTGGTGGACCTGGCGGCGAGCAGCTGGCCACGCTGTCCGCGGCCGGGTACCGCGCCGTCGCCCCGGACCTGCGCGGCTACGGGGGCAGCGACAAGCCGCCGCGCGGCTACGACCTGGTCACCGCGGCCTCGGACGCGGCCGGGCTGATCCGGGCGCTGGGCGAGGCCAACGCGGTGGTCGTCGGGCACGACTGGGGCGGGCTGGTGGCCTGGACCATGGCCGCCTACTACCCCAAGGTGGTGCGCAGGCTGGCGGTCGTCTCGATGGCCGCACCCGCTGCGGATGCGGGTCCGCGGTGGTCACCAACCCGCTGGGCCAGGGCCGCCGCAGCGGGTACGCGTTCGGCTTCCAGGTTCCGGTGCTTCCCGAGCACAGCCTGGTCCGGGACCATGCCCAGCGGGTCGGGCAGATGCTGCGCTCCTGGTCCGGGCCGGGCTGGCCGGACCCGGAGACCGAGCGGCGCTACCGGACCGCGATGTGCATCCCCTCGGTGGCGCACTCCGCGCTGGAGTACCACCGCTGGTTCGTCCGTTCCCGGGTCCGCCCGGACGGCCTGCGCTACGCCCAGCGGATGCGCGCCCCGATCCAGGCCCCCACCCTGCACCTGCAGGGCGCGCTCGACACCTGCGTGCTGCCCGCCACGGCGCGCGGGTCCGGGCGGCACGTCGACGGCCCGTACCGCTGGCGCCTGCTCGACGGGGCCGGCCACTTCCCGCACGAGGAGCAGCCGGACCGCTTCGACCGTGAGCTGCGCGGCTGGCTGGCGGACCCCGAACCTGAGCGATGACGCGCCCGGCCAGGCGCCGGACCGGCGCAGCCCGGGCCGGGACCGTGACCCGGCCGGGCGGCCGCGGAACGCCCGGCCCCGGGACGCGCTGGGGCGCCCGCTGCCGCGCGGCGCGGCGGGCGCGGAGCCGGGTGCCGGAGGACCTGTCCCTGCCCCCGGCCGACGCGCTGGCGCTGGCCCAGCGGCTGCTGGACTCCGGCCGGCCGTTCCACGCCCACGAGGTGCTCGAGGCGTCCTGGAAGCAGGCCCCGGCACGCGGAACGGGAGCTGTGGCGCGGGCTGGCCCAGGTCGCGGTGGGACTGACCCATGTGCAGCGGGGCAACGCGCGGGGGGCGGTCGCGCTGCTGCGCCGGGGCGCGGACCGGGTCAGCGGGTACGCGGCCGCGCCGCCGCACGGCATCGACGCCGCGGGCATCGCCCGGGCCAGCGCGGGCCTGGCCGGCCAGATCGAGGCGGCCGGCGGACGCCGGCGGCGGTCTCGCTCCCGCCGCGGATCAGCCTGACCCGGAGCTAAGCCGCCGCCGCGCGCCAGATTACGGACCGGTGCTAGTCGCAGCGCCTGGGTGGAGACGCCGTGGACGGCGGTGGCCGCCGCGCGCGGCGTCGCTCTCACCTCGGACGCGGTCAGCGCGTACCCGGTGTCCTTCACGCCTACGGCCGCGGCGAAGACGACGCCGTCCACCTGGCCGTCCGGGCGCCAGCAGCGGGCCGCCGGAGTTGCCCGGCTCGACATTCGCCCGGATCGAGTAGATCTGCCGGGTTACTTCCTTGGACTGGTAGATGTCCGGGGCCTGGGCCAGCTGGTCGTCACCGACCCGGGCGGGGACCGCCGTGAACGCGTGGTCCCGCGGGTAGCCGGCCACGATCGCCTCGTCGCCCAGGTTGGCCGGCCCGGCGAAGTGCAGCGTGCGGGCGGTCAGGCCGGGCACGTAGAGGACGGCGAGATCGCGCTCCGGGTCGAACAGCACCACCGTGGCGCGGAACTGGGCGCCCAGCCTGGTGGTCACCGTCTGGCCCTCGGTGACGCCCGCCACCACGTGCGCGTTGGTCAGGACGTGCTGGGGCGAGATGACGAAGCCCGAGCCCTCGATCCTGCGCTGGCAGCTCGGCGCGATCCCCATGACCTTGACGATGCTGTTCCGGGAGCGGACCAGGCCCGGCCGAGGCCAGCACGGCCGGGTTGGGCGGCGCCACGGTCAGCGCCGGCTCGGCCCCGAGCGCGCCGAAGACCTGGACGTACGGGCCGCTGGCCAGCAGGCTGCGGAAGTCGGAGAACATCGGTCCGCGCGCCCGGCGGGCATCACCCCGTCGACCGCGTGCAGCACGGCGGAGTCGTTGGACCTGGGCGGTGACCAGGCGAACGGCGCGTTGACCACCGCCGAGCCGATCAGCCAGGCGATGAGCAGGACCGAGATGACGCTGACCGCGGCCCCGGCCACCGAGTCGATCAGGGTCGGCCGGGCGCCAGTGCACCCGGGAGCGCACCGCGGCGCCGATCGCGGAGGCGAGCAGCTGGCCGATCATGGCGGCCACGAACACGGCGACGATCGCCACCAGGGCCTGCTGGGCGGACCCCTGCACCAGGGAGCGGGCGCAGCTCGGGCGCGAAAGAGGCCCCACGGCCGCGCCGCCCAGGAACCCGGCGAAGCTCAGGATCCCGACGATGAAGCCCTGGCGGTAACCGGCCACGGCGAATGCCGCGGCGAGCGCAATCAAGATCAGGTCAAGCAAGTCACCCGACACCAGCCCACCGTATAGCGCGCGGCCGAGATGATTGGTTCGCAGTACGGTATTGACCGCGTCCAGCGACGGTATTAACTCCCCGCGGCCAGGGCCTCCGGCGGCAGTTCCTCCACCCGGCCGCGGTCCCACGGCCGCTCCCATCCGCCCAGCGTGAGCAGCCGGTCGACCAGCGGCCGCGGTGAACCCCCAGACCAGCATGCCGCGCACCCGGAAGGCGGGCCCGCTGACCCCGGAAGGATGCCGGATCGTTAGCCGGCGGCCGGGATCGGCCAGCTCGGAGAGGGGGACCCGGGCCACCGCGGTCACCTCGGGCGGATCGCGCGGCGGCTACCGGGACCGGCCGCCGCCACCAGGCCAGGACCGGCGTGACCGCGAAGCCGCTCCGGGCGATGAACAGGTCCGGGAGCACCGCGAGCACCTCGACCCCGGAGGCGTCGACGCCCGCCTCCTCGGCCGCCTCGCGCAGCGCGGCCGGGACCGGGCCCGCCGTCGGACTCGTCGATCGCGCCGCCGGGGAACGCGGGCTGCCCGGAGTGCGCGCCGCAGCCCCGGGCCGCGCTGCACGAGCAGCAGGTCGGGGCCGTCCGGGCCCATGCCGAACAGGACCAGCACCGCGGACGGGCGGCCGCCGCCCGGCGGCGGCCGCAGCCGGGCCGGGATCGCGGCCTCGCGGGCCGCCGCGGCCAGGTCGCGCAGCCAGCGCGGCGGGCCGCCCGGCGCGTCGCCGCTCCGGGGCCGCCGCCGGGCGCTCTCCACCGGGTCCACGGCGCTCACGAGAACGGGCCCGTCTTCACCAGCGCGCGGGCCGCCGCCTCATCGGTCGGGCCTTCGCCGTAGGACGGGCACAGCCGGGCGATGCCGCAGGCCCCGCAGGCGGGCTTGCGGGCGTGGCAGACGCGCCTGCCGTGCCAGATCAGCCGGTGCGACAGGATCGTCCACTCCGACCGCGGGATGAGCGCGCCGACCTCCTGCTCGATCTTGACCGGGTCGGTCTGCGTGGTCCAGCCGAAGCGCCGGGCCAGCCGGGAGAAGTGCGTGTCCACGGTGATGCCGGGCACGCCGAACGCGTTGCCGAGGACGACGTTCGCGGTCTTGCGGCCGACCCCCGGCAGCGTGACCAGGTCCGCCAGCCTGCCGCGGCACCTCGCCGCCGAACCGGTCGCACAGCGCCTGCCCCAGGCCGATGAGGCTGTTGGTCTTGGCCCGGAAGAACCCGGTGGACTGGATGATCTTCTCCATCTCGGCCCGGTCGGCCGCCGCGTAGTCGGCGGCGGTCCGGTAGCGCGCGAACAGCACCGGCGTGACCAGGTTGACCCGCTTGTCGGTGGTCTGCGCGGACAGGATCGTGGCGACCAGCAGTTCCAGCGGCGAGGTGAAGTTGAGCTCGGTGTGGGCGTCGGGGTAGAGCAGGGCGAGTTCGCGGTTGATGCGCCGGGCCCGGCGGACGAGCGCGGTCCGGGAGGGATCAGAGGTCACGGTCCCAGCCTATTGAGCGAGCCGCGCCACCTGGCGGCCACGGCGCGGCGCGTGCCCGGAGGCCGCGTGACTGGGCGCTAGGCTGCGGCCGCACATAACCAGCAGTTCCGTTATGCTTACGAAGAGCTTCCGGGGGGGCCATGGCAGCTGCACGAGTCGCCTCAGGCGCGGCGACGCCGATCATGTCTGGGGCGGGCCTGGCCTCGATGGTGCGGCGGAACTGGCTGCTGGCCATCCTGCTGGCCGCGGGCCTGGTCCTGCGGGCCGCGACGCAGCTGGCCTACCGGCCCGCCCTGCTGTTCATCGACTCCATCAAGTACCTGTTCGGGGCGTACGCCGGCAACGATCCGCCCGGCTACCAGCTGGCCCTCAAGGTCTTCCTCCGGGTCGGCACGCTGCCCATGGTGGTGGCCGTCCAGCACCTGCTCGGCCTGGCCATGGCCGTGGCGCTCTACCTGATCCTGCGCCGCCGCGGCGTGCCGCGCTGGCTGGCCGCCCTGGCCACCGCGCCCATCCTGCTGGACGCCTACCAGCTCCAGATCGAGCAGTCGATCATGCCCGACACGGCGTTCGAGGCCCTGATCGTCGCGGGCCTGGTCTGCCTGCTCTGGCAGCCGCGGCCCCGGCCCTGGATGGTGCTGGCCGCGGGGCTGGCCCTGGGCGCCTCGGCCACGGTCCGCCAGGTCGGCGAGATCTTCATCCTGCCCGCGCTGCTGTACGTCCTGATCACCGTGCCGGGCTGGCGCGCCAAGCTGATCAAGGCGGCCGCGCTGTGTGCCGCCTTCGCCCTGCCCATCCTGGTGATCAGCTTCCGGAACTACGTGGCCATCAAGCATTTCTCGCTCGCCCCGTACGCGGCCGGGACGATCTACGGCCGGGCCGCGGCCGCCGCCGACTGCGCCACGCTGACGCTGCCCCCGTACGAGCGCGCCCTCTGCCCCTCCCCGGGCCAGCAGGCGCGCGGCCCGGACTGGCTGGACCACGGGGCCACGTCGCCGATCAAGTACGTGGTCCCCCAGCCGGGGATGCCTCACGTGACGATGGCCGCCAACTTCAGCCGGCGCGTGTTCGAGCAGCAGCCCTGGCGGGTGGCCAGCGCGATCGGCCGGGACGCGGTCAAGCTCTTCGCCGCGTCGCGGGTCACCTTCCCCGGCGACACGTCCGGTCACCCGCTGGCAGTTCCAGCGGGCCTTCCCGCTGTACCCGCCCTACATCACCGATGCCCACGGCCACCTGCGGTTCGCCCAGCTCAATCCGGCCGGCAAGGTCAAGGTGATCGCGAAGGGACGGCGCTTCCGCGACCAGCCCACGGTGAACGCGGGGCTGGCCGGCTTCCTGCGCACGTACCAGCTCGGCGGCGGCTACACGCCCGGGCCGCTGTTCCTGTTCACCGCGCTGGCCGGGCTGGCCGGCACTATCGGCGTACTGCGCCGCCGGGCCTCCGCCGCGCAGCGGGCCACGGCCACCGCCTGCCTGCTCACCTTCCTCAGCGCGGTCGCGGTCCTGCTCGCCTCGGACCTGTTCGAGTTCAGCTGGCGCTACCAGCTGCCGCGCCCTGGTCACCCTGCCCCCGGCGGGGGCGCTGGGCATCACGGTGCTCATGGGGTACGCCGCGGCCCGGCGCCAGCGCGGCGCCGCGGCCGCCGGCCCGGCCCGCAGGCCGCCCCGTGACCGGGCCGGCCCGGCTCGTCCCGGACGACCGGGTCCGGGGCTAGCGGCCGTCGGCGGCGGCCAGCCGGGCCGGGGCCCGAACCGGGCCGAGGCGAACCACACGACCAGGGCCAGCGGGACCAGCAGCACGACCGGGAGCAGCGCGGGCAGGTAGGCCGTGACCAGGGCGGAGGCACAGGCCCCCACGATCACGGCGGCGAAGATGCCCAGGCTGCGGTCCAGGCCCTGGGGCTTGCGCCCGGTGACCAGCGCCGCGACCACGCCGGTCATCGTGCCGGTCAGGTACGTGGTGGATATCTCGCCCAGGTGGCGGACGGTGGCCGCCTGGATGCCCATGGCGATGCCCGCGTTGGCCAGCAGCATCTGCTCGCCCGCCCCGGACGGGATGGCCGCGGGACAGCTCCCAGCCCACGCAGAACACCGCGAGCACGCAGAACTCCAGGCCGAGCGCCACCGTGAGCCAGGACGGCCAGATCTCGCGCTGCGCGATCACCGCGTGCGAGCGGCGGCCCCGCCAGCCGGCCAGCCAGCGGCCCGCCCGCCGGGCCGAGAGCGGCGCGCCCACGGCCACGCCGGCCACGTAGCTGGCCAGGGCCACCCCGCAGTTCTCGCGCCAGCGCCCCGTCGTGGGTGCCCGCCGCGACGCCCAGCAGGACCAGGGTCCCGGTGATCACGCTGCTGAACACGTGCCCCAGGTGCAGGAATGCGGTGGCGTCGACCCCGCCGGTGGTCACGGTGAGCAGCACGACCAGCAGGTCCCGGGCGCCGTGAGCGCCAGTCCTCGGCCACGGCCAGGTCCCTACGCGGCGTGCTCGCCGGTGAGGCCCGCCGGAGGTCGGCGATGCGGTCGGCCAGCTCGCGGACGTCCGTCACTGTCGCGGCAGCGGCAGCTCCGCGGGGAGCTGGCCCTCGCCGGACGCTGCGGGCCAGGTCGGCGCAGGGCGGCGCGCGAGCTGCCCGACGTCGCGGGCGGCCGGGACGCCGGCCGGTGACGTCGGCGCGCACAGCGGTCGCGGTCACGGTGTCCGTGACCTGCTCCAGGGCGGTGACGGCGGGCCACAGCCGGGCGGCCCGCCTGCTCACCGACGGGGGGCTCTGCCATCGTCCGCTGAAACTCCGTGCGCAGGTCGGATAGGGCTCGGTAGGACTGGCGGCGCAGCGCCGACCGGCCCGGCTGGCCGAGCAGCGCCTGCTCGCGTGTAACGCGCCACACTATCGAGCGCGATGGCCAGCTGTTCCGGCAGGTGGGCATGCCAGCTCGAGGGCCAGGGGGCGTAGCCCACCAGCGAGCACGATGGCGCAGCCCAGCGCGGTGTCGATCAGCCGGTCCAGGGCCAGCGACCAGCCGGTCCGGTGCAGCAGGTCGATCAGGATGACGACCAGCGGGGTCAGGAACGTGCTGAACAGTCCCCAGTTGCGGTCCCGGCCGTAGGGCAGCAGCCCGGCGAACACGGCGCAGGGAATCAGCAGCAGCGGGCCCGCCGGGATGACGATGAGGATGATCGCGCCGAGCACCGCGCCCGACCACGGTGCCGATCCCGCGCTGCAGCGCGCGGGCGAACACCGAGCCGAAATCCGGGCGCAGCACGATCGCGACGGTCAGCACCACCCAGTAGGAGCGCTGGATCGGGAGCGCCTCGCTGACCAGCGCGGCGACGCCGATGGACAGCATCAGCCGGAGCGCGAAGATGCGGGTGAGGCGGCCGCCCACCGTCTCCGCGAGCGCGTCCCGGACAGCGGTCGCGCGGCGGCGTGGCGCGGCGCGGCGGGCCCGCGGCCTCCGGCCGGCCGTTTACCGGACACCAGGTCGGCCGCGCCGGCCACGGCGGCGGCCAGCGCCGGCGGCCGGGCGTCGGGCCGCCGGGCGGCCGGACCGCGGTGACCGGCGTGCCGTACTCGATGGCGTCGGCGATCGCGTCGATCGTCGCGACGAGCTCCGGGGGGGCCTGGCCGCCCTCGTGCACCAGGGTGACGGCCGCCTCGGTGAGCGGGTGGGTCTGGCGGAGCAGCGCGGCGATGCGGGTCAGCTCCGGATCCCGGCCGCTGGCCCGGGCCCGGCGCACGGCGAGGTCGTCCCAGGCCTGGTTGAGCGCGTTGACGACGGCCTGATGGGCCGCCGGGAACTCCGGCGTGCCGGCGGCGCGCAGCATGCGGGCGATGGCGCGGTAGACGGCGGCGGTGCTGCGCTGCTCCGGGGCCAGCGGCGCGGTCAGCCACCCGGGCACCAGCAGCACCATCGCCCAGCCCACGCCGGCCGAGCAGCAGCAGCGGCGGCCACCACCAGGGCCGCAGCAGCGCCGAGCGGGCCGGTGCCGAGGATGGTGTAGACGAGCAGCTGCAGGCCGGTGATGGCGAGCGGTGGCCCCGGCCGCGGTCAGCAGCGCCGAGATCCCGGCCACCAGGACCAGCAGCACGACCGTGAGCCAGCCCCGGCCGTGCACCAGGCTCGCCGAGCAGCAGCCCGGCCGCCCCGCCGAAGATCCCGGCCGCGGCCATCCGCCTGATCCGGGCGGGATAGGGGCCGCCGCGGTCCACCACCGTGCCCAGCAGGCCGCCCATCGCGCCCAGCAGCCCCGCGACCTGGCTGCCCAGGGCGTAGCCCAGGGCGAGCGGGCCGCAGACGGCCAGCGCGGCGCGGATCACCGCCGGCCACGGCACCGGGGCGGGCGCCGGCCGGACGACCTCGGTGAGCCAGGGCGGCGGACCGCGGCCGCGGCGGCGGCCAGCCTGGCCGTGGGTGCCGGCTCGCTCACCGGCGGTGCACCGGCCGGGACGATCGGCGAACGGCTCACCCGGTCATCGTGTCAAACCAGCGCGCCCGGCAGCCCGTCAGTCAGCGTCCGCCCAGCGGTAGCTGGCCGCCTGCCCCGCCCTCGATGCGGACGGTGCCGGCCGGGCGGCCCGCGTCCCGCCAGATCGTGTACTCCCCGGCCAGCAGGGCCGGGTACACGGCCGCGTGGCAGGAGGCCGCTCCCAGCCGTCGTTCCCGGACGTCGGCGTGCGTGCGCCTGGCCGGGTCGGTCACCGGGCTGACGTGGATCTCCGCCCCGGCCAGGTCCGCCGGGGCGATGATGATCAGCGCGCCCACGTCGCCGCCGATGTCGAGCAGCACGGTCCCGGGGCCCGACGGGCCGGGGCTGGTTTCGGTCACGGCCGCACCTCAGGACGGGTTGTAGTAACCGCCGTAGGGCACCCCGAGGTACGGGAAGGAGTGCAGGTACGGCTTTTTCACGTCCTTGGGGGTGAGCCCGTCGGTGATCACGCCGGCCGCCGCGTCCGGCTTGTAGCTCGGGTCGACGAGCGGGTAGGTCAGCCCGGCGATGGCCCGCAGCTCGATCGTGACCACGTCGTCGAAGACCCGGCGGCCGTTCGGGAAGCCGGCGAGGTCGCCGCCGAGCACGCCCGAGGATGTTCGGGCTTGCGCGACGGCGGGATGGCGATGTTGAGCCGGAGCATGTCGGCCAGCACGGACCCGGTGTAGTTCTGGAAGCCCGGCGACGACCCCGGCCGGGATGCCGGTCAGCAGGATCGCCTCCAGGTCGGCGCGCGGCTTCCCGGACTTGTCCAGCGCGGCCAGGTTGCGGGAACACCCCCGGGTAGAGGGCGGGCAGCAGCGCCGGCCAGCTCCGGGTGGGCGACGTACGCGGCGAACTGCTCGTCGTCCGACGGCGGCTGGCGTGTTCCAGAAGTCCTTCTTGCCCAGCGGGATGAGCACCTCGTTGACCAGCGGGTTGCCGAGCCGCGAGACCTGCCGGTACGGGCCGCTCGACGTGCTCGGCCGCCGGTCGGCGTCGCAGATCTGGACCTGCTGGCGGCTGGCGGTGGTCCAGACGCCGATGACCGCGCGCGGGTCGCTCGATCGGTCGCGTCGAGCCGTCGCCGGTGAGCTCGGCGATCGGCACCTGGAGGGCGATGGAGTGGACGTTCAGCTCGTTGGTGGCGTTCACCCCGGGCGCCGGCTGGCTGAGCACGTGCATGCCGAAGTGGCGTGCAGTTGCTGGAACGGGCGGAGGTCGCCGAGGTCGAAGATCGACCCGAGGTCGACGTAGAAGCCCTCGGCGCGCTGGCCGGCGAAGACCTGACCGCCGCCGGGCAGCGAGTGGACCGCCTGGCCGCCAGCGCGGCGTAGTCGGGCGTGGACAGCGGCCCGATGTTGCACGGCGGGCAGGCGAGGCCCGGTGCCCAGCGGCTCGGGCGTGCCCGCCGCGTCGACCCGGGTGACCGTGTAGAACTGCCGGCGGTTCCAGTTCGGGCTGTCCAGCGACTTGATCGGGCCGGTGTTGTACAGGAACGTGTCCGGGTTCCGAGCCGGTGGTGAACTGGAACTGGTAGGTGATGTCGGCCTCGCCGTCGCCGTCGTTGTCGATGTGGATCTCGTAGAGGACGTCGTCGCCGAACTCGTAGAAGTTCGGGCCGCCCGCCGGCTCCTCGAGCGGGATGTAGTTGGCGATCAGCGTGACCGTGTCGGGCTGGTCGGGGCTGACGAACGCGTAGAGGTCGGTGCTGTCGGCGACCGGGTCCTTGGAGATCTCCGGCGCTTCGCGATGCGATGACATGGATTTACCTCATAGCTAGTCGGGGTGGCTGGCCGGACCGGCCGGTCAGCGGCGCGGAGGCAGGGCGAGATGCCGGGTAGGGCAGACGGGCCAGGCGGATGGAGCCAGGCGGAGATGGAGCTACCGGCTCGCCCGGGCGAGCCGGGCGGCGAGGTCTGGGTCACGCAGCCGCGTGCGGGTCGTCCCCGCGAAGATGTCCATCTCGCCGGTGCGCGCGTCGCGCACGTGGATCACCAGCGGCCCCTCGGCGTCGAGGCCTGGCTTCGCGGCCGTCTCCCGGGCCGGAGTGGCGGCCCGGGCCGTCCGCTCGGCGGGCGCCTGGGACCGGGCCGGCGCTGGCCGCCGCGGCCGGGAGGGCGGCGAGCGCACTGCCCGCCACCAGGCCGGCCGCGCTGGCGCCCGCGGCCGTGCGGAGCATCGCGCGGCGGGATACCGGATCGCGCTGGCCGGCCGGGCGTCCTCCCGGGCCCGGCACCTGCTCGCGATGATCTTCAGCCATGATCGTCCCCCCTGGCACGGTGCGGCCTGGTCCTGGATAACGGGCAACGGCCTGCGGCCTGGCCCGGCGGGAACTCCGGCCGAGTCGCACCATGCTGCAGAGACGTCACGCTTAGTATTCGCCTTGACGACTCTGCGTAATTGAACTAGCGCCCAACGTTATCAAAGCGTGACCAGACGCGCTCGCCACGCGCGCCTGCGCGCGGGCCGCTCACCCCGTCGCTGCTGGCGGCCCAGGCGCGGGTGTAGTCAGCGGGTGGGGCTCAGGCGGCGCGGCGCTCCTCGTTTCCGTCGTCCCGCCCGTGATGAGCTCGCTGACCCCGCCGATGGCCCCGCTCAGGCCGCCCTTGGCGATGCGGCCGAGCATGCCCTGGGCCAGGCCCACCCCGTCCGCGACCATCCGGCGCACCTCGGGTGACGTCCTGATCGCGTCCAGGGACTTGCGCGCCCGCTGCATGCCCTCACGGCCCTCGCTGACGCCGGTCAGGTAGCCGGCCACAAACCCGATGATCGTTTCCATAGTCCTGCCTGCCTTGCCTGGATTCCTGGCCGGACGGGGAGGTCCCGGTCCGGGTGCGCTACATCTCGCGCAGTTCCAGATAGCGCTTGATGTCGGGAAGGGACTGGATGACGGCGGCGAGCACTGCGGCTACCACCACCGCCTTGACGAGCCTGCCGATCATGGTGGTCCTCCTCTGCCGGGTGGTGCGGGACGGGTCAGCCGACGGCCCCGAGGGGCTCGACTTCGTCAGGAGCGAAGTACAGGAACCGGCCCTGGCCGCGCTGGATGTCCGCGTCCGGGTCGTCGTCGGGCAGCAGCGCCAGGTGCGCGTGGCCGTCCACGTCGAACAGCACGGCCTCGACCAGCGCGGTCCGCCCGGCCAGGAAGAGGTCCTGGGCGTCCGCCCGGCGGGCGCCCGGGCACATCCGGACCCGGCTGCCCCGGGCGACGCGGACCCCGCCGATCACGACGTGATCGGTCTCCGGCGACACCGAGCGGTCGGCTCCCGGATCCCACCACGGCGCCTGGCCGGCGACGGCCGGGTCGCCCTGCCGCCCGCCGCCTCCGCCGGGCGCCCTGCGGGGCGCCCGCCCCGGGGCGGCCTGCCGCGGGCTCCTCCTGCGGCGGTTCGGTCCACTCCGGCACGGCCGCCGGCCAGTCCGGCGCGACCCGGGCCCGCCGGCCGGGCCCCGGGCCGGGTTGAGGTAGCGGATGGCGCCGTGCATGCGCTCGAGCATCTCGGGCGGCAGGTGGTCGAGCCGGTCCAGCAGCTCGGCCGCGCGCGGGTCGGTGGCCCGGGCCGCGCGCTTCTCCTCATCGGTCAGGGTCATCGTGCGCAGGGTGAGGATCTCGTCGATCTCGGTGGAGTCGAACAGCTGCCCCGCGCTTTCCGCGGCGATCTCGGCGTGGTCGTAGAGGATGACCGGGGAGGAGAGCATCAGCTCCGTGCAGTCCGGCGGCCCGGCCAGTACCGGCCAGGTGCCGGTGTTCACGCAGCGGCCGACCTCGGCCGCCGCCCACTCGGGAGGCGCGGTCATCGACAGGAACCGGCCGCCGGGCACCGCGATCAGGCAGTGCGCGGCGATCAGCGCGTAGGGCAGGCCGTCTGCCCGGCGGGCCAGCGGCCCGGACGGCTCGGTGCGGTTTTCCAGCACCAGCCGCAGGCGCAGCGCGCCGTACGGGCCCGGGCAGTCCGCTCCGCGCTCAGCCGGATCACGCCGTGCAGGGTTTCCCGCTGGCGGGCCAGCCGCCCGGCGGGCCCGCCGCCCGGGCCGGGCAGGTCCTCGTGCTCGCGTGCCGCCCGGGACGGTGAACCCGGTCTCGGCTTCCCCGCCGAGCAGGTCGCCGACGGAGGCCGCCGCCTGCTGCTCGCACTCGGCGGCCTCGTCCCACGGGGTGTGCTCGATCCCGCCGGCCTGCAGCGAGCTGACCGGCCGGAAGCCGCCGTGGCGACCGGCCACGGTGCGCCGCTGCACCTGGAGGAAGCGGGCCACGACCGTGACGGTCGCGTCGGCGCGGGCACTCCAGCAGGCACTCGGTCTGGCGCCGCGGACGGCTCGTGCTCGTCGACGGCCCGGTAGGCCGCGGGCATCAGCACCCCGAACTGGAAGCGTTCCTGGTTCTTCTGCGCCGAGGCGCGGTACGGGTAGAGCAGGTAGCCCTCGTAGAGGATGGCGTCGGCGACCTGCCGCGCCTGCTCGAGGTACGCCGGGTCGATCCGGTCGCGGGATTTCACGATTCCTCCTGGCTGCGCCCGGGCGAGCAGCGCCGAGCACGGTCGCGTCCCAGGTGGGCAGCGCGTGGCGGCTCTTGAACTGGCCCAGCTCGTCCAGCGTCTGCCGGCTCATGGTGATCCACGCGGTGTCCGGGAAGTGCGCGTCCACGGCCTCCCGCCACTGGCTGACCGGCAGGCGGAACGGCGTCTCCTTGCTCCACGGCACCTGCTGGACCCGCAGCCGCCCGTCGGCCGAGCCGAAGATGGTCCCGCTGAACAGCAGCAGCAGCGGGATCTCGCCGTCGTCCAGCGAGCTGAAGTACCGTGTCGAGGCGATCTGCAGGTCGTAGGTGAACGGCACCGGCAGGTCGACCTCGATGCTCCCGGTGAACCCCGGGGACCATGGTGGACACGTGGTGAACTGCAGCGGCTTGAGCGTGTCGGCCCAGCGGGTCCGCTCGCCGAACAGGTCGTTCAGCCGCTCCGCCTCCGCGTCGGAGTAGCGGCGGCGGAAGGGCTCGATCCGGATCTGCGCAGCGCAGCGCGATCGCGTCGACCTTCTGCCCGGACGTCTCGCTGATCCGCAGGACCAGGTCGAACGACGGCACCACGGCGTAGGGGTCCACCCGGGCCCCGATGCAGTCGAACACGAGCTCAGCCATGGCCGGAGCTCCTGGCCCGGCCTCGTCTGGGCGCTGCTTGCGCACCCCGGCCAGGAACTCGTCGATGCTGGCCCGGGCCTCACTGCCGCCGTCGAAGCCCTTCCACAGCATCCGCATCCGCCCGGCCAGCTCGTAGCAGACGTCGATGGGCACGATGAAGTACTCCGCCTCGGACGCGTGGCTGTCGCGGCACAGCAGCACGGCCTCCACGTCGGGTTCCGCCGCGCCCAGCAGCGGATACGCGGCCGCCAGGCGCTCCCACGCGGCCAGGTCGAGGGTGCATTCGGTGGCGCCGGCCGGGCTCGGGTAGAAGCCGCCCAGGCCCCGCTCGCGAGCTGTTCAGGAAGAAGGCCAGCCCGACCGGGATCTGCAGCTCGTCCCACTCCATGGCGGACATCGGCCGGGACGAATCCCGCAGGTAGCGGTCCGGGACCGAGCGGTAGCGGCCCCGGCCCGCCGCCTGCGGCGGTGAAGAGCAGGTAGCAGGCCCGGCAGGCGCAGGCCAGGCTGGACTGCTCCAGGTCGGCCACGTGCCCGTGCCCGGACGGTATGCCGGTGGCGCAGAACTCGCAGTGTTCCTCGGCGTCGTCCCGCGGGGCCGGGGCGGTCGAGAGAGCGGCCTGCACCGGATCGGGCAGGGCCTGGGGATCGGGCAGGGCCTGCGGCGGCCGCGGCGGGCGGACGGGCGGCGCCGCCGGGCCGGCGCCGGGCCGGGCGGCCGGACGAACTTGCGCAGCCCCGGCGGCTGGCTCACGACGAGATCGCCTCCTGCGGGGCCGTGACCGCGACCCGGACGCCCTGGCTGTCGGCCAGCAGCGGCAGCGGGTCCAGGTGCACGGCGGGGTCGTCGAGGCCCCGGCCCGCGGACCGGACGTCGTACCGGGTGGCGCAGCCGGGGCAGGCCAGCTCGCTCGCGGTGAGCGTGCCCTCGGCCAGCGACGTCCCGCAGGCCGCGCAGGCGTCACGGTAGGCGTACAGGGTGCCGCGGACCGAGCAGAGCAGCACCCGGGTCCCGGCCGCCTCGGCGGTCACCGGCCGCTGCTGGGCGGCCCGATGTCCGGGATCGTGACCCAGCGGGCGTCGCCGGCGTGCCGCGGTCGGGCCCGGCCTGCGCCCCGGGCGGGCGGCTGCCGATCTGCAGCAGCGTCCGGGCCCGGGCGGCGCGGTGACGCCCTCCACCACGACCTCGGTGACCTCGGGCGCCGCGTCCTCGATCGCGCCCTTGATGGCGAGCTGGACGGTCACCGTGGAGGACGCGCAGCCATCGCAGCTGCCCTCCAGCCGGAGCCGGGCCACGCCGTCCTCGGTCACGCCCAGGTAGGTCACCCCGCCCGCGTGCGAGCCGAGGTAGGGGCGGACCTGGTCCAGCGCCCGCTGGATCCGCGCGTCCACGTCGAGCGGGTGCAGGTCGTGCAGCAGCAGCAGGCTCTCCACCAGCGGGTCCGCCGGCAGGCGGTCGAGCACGGCGCGCGCCCGGCCGCGCCTTCGGCGCGGAGCGCCGCCATGATGTGGCTCAGCCCGTCGCCGTACAGGCCCACCAGCAGCCGGACCAGCTCCTCGGCCGCCGTGGCGGTGGCCTCCCCGCCCTCGGACTGCAGGATGCCGAGCAGTTCCTCGACGCGTGCCCCCACCTGCCGTGCGTCGGCCATCCGCCTCGCCTCTGTCGTGCGACTGCCGGGTATGACTCGCCTTCCTGGCCGCCCGCACCTCGGCTCCCTGCGCCTCGGGTCCGCGGCTGACCAGGCGGGACCCGGAGTGCGGGGCGCGTTCCGGGGCGGTGCGGTTCCCCGGAACTCCCGCGTCAGGTGGCCAGGGTCGCCGCCATCGGCGTGTGCACCTTCTCGAGCAGCTTGCCGTTGCCCAGGTACATGTGCACACCGCAGGGCAGGCAGGGATCGAAGCTGCGGACCGCCCGCATGATGTCGATGCCCTTGAAGTTGTCCGGCGGAGTTCTCCTCGAAGATCGGCGTGTTCTGGACCGCGTCCTCGTACGGCCCGGGCGTGCCGTAGCTGTCCCGGACGCTCGCGTTCCACGGGGTCGGCGGGTACGGGTGGTAGTTCGCGATCTTCCCGTCCCGGATCACCATGTGGTGCGACAGCACGCCGCGCACCGCCTCGGTGAACCCGCAGCTGTTCGCCTCGTCCGGGACGTCGAACGGCTCCCAGGTCTTGGTGTGCCCGGCCCGGATCTCGGCCAGGGCCTTCTCCATGAAGTGCAGGGCGGCCGCGGCCGCGTAGGCCTGGAAGTAGGTCCGCGCCCGGTCCCGCTCGATGGCGTTAGAGAGCGGCGTCCCTCTTTGTCCTGCGGGATCTTCCACTCGAACGTGACCTCGGGCTTGGTGACCGTCCTGGGCAGGTTGATCAGCACGCTGTGCCCGGTGGACTTGATGTAGCCGATGTCCACCAGCCCGCCCTGCGCGGTCGCCCAGAGCCGGGCGATCGGGCCGCCGCCGGTGTCGGCGGCCAGGTAGTTGGTGCCGTCGAACCAGCGCGGCGACATGACCCAGCTGTACTTGTCGTCGAAGTTGCGCTTGTGCGGCCGCGGGATCGTGTGCTGGTTCCACGGGTGCCTGCGGTCCACCGGGTTGCCCAGCGGGTCGCGGGTCACGAACATCTCCTGGTCTTCCCAGTCCTCGTAGTAGGAGCTGCCGAGCAGGATGCGGATGCCCAGGTTGATGTCGACCAGGTCGTTGGTGAGCAGCTGGCCGTCCCGGATGACGCCGGGGCTGACGAACATCTTCCGGCCCCAGTCGCTCATGTGGTCGTAGCGGAAGTCGCAGTGCTCGGGGTCGTTCAGGCTGCCCCAGCAGACCATGTCGGCGCGCCGGCGGCCGACCTCCTCGTAGCCCGGCAGCGCCTCGTAGAAGAAGTCGAACAGGTCATCGTGCATGGGCACGACGCGCTTCATGAACTCCACGTAGCGCATCAGCCGGGTGAGGTAGTCGGTGAACAGCTGCACGGTGGGGGTGGTGCCCACGCCGCCCGGGTAGAGCGTGGACGGGTGCACGTGGCGCCCCTCCATCAGGCAGAACATCTCCCGGGTGGAGCGGCTGACCTGGAGCGCCTCGCGGTAGAACTCGCCTTCCAGCGGGTTGAGCGAGCGCATGATGTCGCCGATGTACTTGTAGCCGTGATCGGCCGCGTGCGGCGCCTCGGTCCGGTTGGCCAGTTCCAGCACGCCGGGGTTGGTCTCGCCGACCATCTTGCTCGCAGAAGTCCACGCCGACCAGGTTCTCCTGGAAGATGTTGTGGTCGAACATGTACTCGGCGGCCTCGCCGAGGTTGATGATCCACTCGGCCAGGTGCGGCGGCCGCACCCCGTAGGCCATGTTCTGGTTGTAGACCGAGCAGGTCGCGTGGTTGTCACCGCAGATGCCGCAGATGCGGCTGGTGATGAAGTGCGCGTCCCGCGGGTCCTTGCCCTTCATGAAGATGCTGTAGCCGCGGAAGATCGACGAGGTGCTGTAGCACTCGATGACCTTCTTCTGCTTGAAGTCAATCTTGGTGTAGATGCCCAGGCTGCCCACGATGCGCGTGATGGGATCCCAGTTCATCTCCACGACGCCGGTGTCTTCGGCAGTAGTCATCGCTCATCCCCTCGGTACTGAGCGGCGCCGCGGCCTGCCCGGCCGGCGCTGGGTCGTTACCAGGTACTGCCGGTCACCAGGTCTTCTGATAGCCCGTCAGCAGGTCGTTGCCCTTCTTCCGCCACTTCGGCTCCTCGTCGGCCGTCTTGGCGGTGAAGCCGCGGAGGGTGCGGATCACGGTGCCGTACAGGGTGCTCGCGGTCGCGGACACCTTGGAGCCGGGCGGCTCGTCCATGAACGGCATGAACTTGTCCGGGAAGCCGGGCATGGTGCAGGCGATGCAGATCCCGCCCACGTTGGGGCAGCCGCCGACGCCGTTGATCCAGCCGCGCTTGGGCACGTTGCACTTGACCACGGGTCCCCAGCAGCCCAGCTTGACCAGGCACTTGGGCGAGCCGTACTCGTCGGCGAAGTCGCCCTGCTCGTAGTAGCCGCCGCGGTCGCAGCCCTCGTGCACGGTCGCGCCGAACAGCCAGGTCGGCCGGAGCGCCTCGTCCAGCGGGATCATCGGGGCCTGCCCGGCCACCTGGTAGAGCAGGTAGAGGATGGTCTCCGAGAGGTTGTCCGGGTGGGTCGGGCAGCCGGGCACGCAGACGATCGGCAGCCCGGCCTTGGACCGCCAGTCCCAGCCGAGGTAGTCGGGCACCCCCATGGCGCCGGTCGGGTTGCCGGCCATGGCGTGGATGCCGCCGTAGGTGGCGCAGGTGCCCGCCGCGAGGATCGCGGTCGCCTTCGGCGCGAGCCGGTCCAGCCACTCGTTGGTGGTCATCGGCTGGCCGGTCGCCGGGTTGTTGCCGAAGCCGCACCAGTAGCCCTCGGGCTTGATGGCCTCGTTGGGGATCGAGCCCTCGACCACGAGCACGAACGGGTCGAGCTCGCCCCGGTCGGCCTTGTGCCACCACTCGATGAAGTTGTCGGCGCCCTGCTCCGGGCCGCACTCGAAGTCGATCAGCGGCCAGTGCACGGCCACCTTGGGCAGCCCGGGCAGGGCGCCCAGGACGATTTCCTCGATGCTGGGCTGGGTGGCCGCGGTCAGCGCCACCGAGTCCCCGTCGCAGCCGAGCCCTCCGTTCATCCAGAGGATGTGCACCACGGGCTCGGCCGCGGGCTGCGCCGAACCGTCGCTGGTCTCCGTGGCAGTGGCCATTGCCTGGCCACCCCCTCCCTGTTCTGGCTGGCTGTGATCTGGCTGGCTGTGATCTACGTGATCCGGCTGGCTGTGAGTCCGGCGGGCCGGCTGGCTGGATGCCGGCGGCCCGGCCGGGCCGGCAGCGGTGGCGGACCTGCGCGGGCGCACAGCGGGAGCCCGCACTAACCGGGTGGCGGGCGGCAGCGGCGGCCGGCGGCGGGAACCCGCACCGCGCAGGCGCTCAGGGGCATCAGCGGCGTCAGCGGAGCGGGGTCGGCCTGCCCTGGCCCCGGCCTGGCCCCTGGCCGCGGATCGCCAGCGCGAACCGGCCGTCTGGCGGACCCCGATGACCGCCTGGCGACCCGAACCATGAAGGGCGCGACAAGCGCCAGGAAGATGGTTCATAGAGGCCTTACTTGCATCATGCGCAAGTGCCGTCATGCTAAACCCCTCCACCATCCGTATCAAGGCAGTAGCGGCAAGTTGTCGGACATAAATGTCCAGTCAGTCCGGACAGAGCTGGGGGCGCACTCCCTGTGCGGCAGCGCCAGGCGTCCCGCGGCCGGACATCTCTGCGCCCGGCAAGCCAGCGGCCTCGGGCGGCGTGCCGCGCTCGGCCAGGTTCCTGTTACCACCTGCACAGGTCAAACGAGTGCCCGACGGTGACCACGCGATCCCGCTCAGACGCGTACCCTGTGTTCAGACTGGCCGCGGTTTGACGGCCAGGGACGGCGCCGGAGGAGACAGTGGCGGAACTGCCCAACGGAAACGGGGACGGGTCCATTGAGGTCGTCCCGGTGGTCGTGCTGTCCCAGACCTTTCCGGCCCGGCCGTCCTGGATCCCGGAGATCCGCGACTTCGTCCGGCGCTGCCTGGCCGAGTCACCCCTGACCGAGGAGGGCAACCGCGGCGTCAGCGAGACCGTGTTCCGGGCCCTGCTCGACGCCGCCGGGCCGACCGGGGCGATCCAGGTCTCCTTCCGGATCTTCCCCGAGCACGTCGAGGTGGACGTGCTGCACTCCAACCAGCCGCCGGCCGAGGTGGCCAGCCCGGGCGTGGCGGCCGGGCGCCCGCCGCCGCCCGGCCCGCCGGCGGCCGCGGCCAGGCCGGCGGCGCCGGCCCGGCCGGCCACGTTCGCGGACTGGATGTCCACGCGCGCTGCGCCGCGAGGGGCTGACCCAGGAAGCCGCGGCCCGCCAGCTGGGCGTCTCGGTCAAGACGGTCGGGCGCTGGGTCGGCGGCGAGACCGAGCCGCGCCTGCGCGACCTGCGCCGCATCCAGGAACTGTTCGGCGAGCTCCCGTTCCCCTGAGCTCCCCGATGCCCTGCGGCCCCGGCCGGTCACTGGCCATTCCGGCCCTGGCCGGGCCTCGTCCCCGCTGCCGCGGAACCTGTCGACTGGACAGGTCTGTCTCGTACTCAATTGCTGGACGTCCCCCCACAAGTGTCCTACGGTGCTCCCATGGCCCTTCCTACGGGACGCTACCGGCTGGGCACTGAGAGCGGCCGGATCGTCCTGCGCACGTTCCGCGACGGCCTGGCGGCCACTGCCGGCCACGATCTGGTCATCGAACTGCCCCGCTGGTCCGGCGAGCTGGTCGTCGACGACGACAAGGCCCCGGAATCCCTCGAGGTACGCATCGACGTCGGCGCGCTGGACGTCCGCGAGGGCACCGGCGGCCTGAAGCCCCTGACCGACCGGGACCGGCAGGAGATAGCGGCGCACCGCGCGGCGGCTGCTGTCCACCGACCGGCACCCGGAAGCGGTCTTCACCGCCAGCCGGTTCGACTGTCGGGTGACAACGGGGTCATCGAGGGGAACCTTTCCATCCGGGGGGTGACACGGCCGCTCCGGCTCCAGGTAAGCCAGCCCGAACCGGGCAAGCTACCGGGGCACGGGGACGCTGGTGCAGTCGGCGTACGGCATCAAGCCGTACACCGCGTTCTTCGGCGCGCTGAAGGTGCGTGACGCGGTCGATATCGAGGTAAATGCGGACATTTCCGGGCCGGGGGACGACACCGGATGAATCCGGCTTGGCCCCCGGCCTTGCGGAGCCGGGCCGGGGGGAAGTAAGCCAGAGAAGACGTAACCCGGGGCCGCCGGTCCCTGGGCGGCAGCTCAGGGCAGAAGCTCAGCGGAAATGGCCGCGAGGAGATGAGCGCAGCGCCGTCGGCACCGGTAGGGGACAACGAGGTCGCCAGGCTCTTCGAGCGCCGGGCGGCTTCCATGGACGAGCTCGCCGGCCACGCGGGCACGGTGGCGGCCGCCTGCCACGACATGGCCGTCCGCTTCCATCAGGGGGGCAAGCTGGTGGTCTTCGGGACCGGGCCGTCGAGCACTGACGCCCTGCACGTGGCCGTGGAGTTCGTGCACCCGGTGATCGTCGGCAAGCGCGCCCTGCCGGCCATCTCCCTCACCGCCGACGCCGCCACGGTGACGGGCATCGCCGAGCGCGAGGGCATGGGCGCGATCTTCGCCCATCAGATCCGCCACCTGGCCGCCCCGGCGGACATCGCGCTGGGCCTGTCCGCCGACGGCAACTCCGAGAGCGTGCTGAACGGGCTGCTGACCGCGCACGGCATGGGGATGCTGACGATCGCGCTGGCCGGTGCGGGCGGCGGGGTGATCGGCAGCCAGCCCGGCGGTGGATCACGTCCTCGTCACCACGGAATCCGATCCCCGGGTGATCAAGGAGGCCCACGTGACCGCGTACCACGTGCTCTGGGAGCTGGTGCACGTCTTCTTCGAGCAGCCCGGGGTGCTCGGCCCGGCGGTGGGGTCATGAACCAGCCGGTGCCGCCGACGCCTGGTCTTCCACCCCCCGGGCACGCCCGAATGCCACGACGAGGTCTGCATCACCTGCTCGGACACCGCTGTCGCGGTGACCATCGCCCGGCTGCTCCCGGACGGCCTGGCCATCGTGGACACGGCGGCAGGCCAGGAAGAGGTCAGCGTGGCCCTGGTCAACGCGGGGGTCGGCGACACCATCCTGGTGCACGCGGGCGAGGCCATCGCGGTGGTGCCGTTATGACGCCCGGCCCCGCGTGCAGCCCGCGGTGGTGCCGGCATGACGAAGCGCGGCAGCGGCCAGGACAGCGCGGCCGCGATGGAGTCGCTGTACCCGTTCCTGTACCCGGGGCCACCCCCGACCTTGACGCGGTGCTGGCCGAGGTGCGCGCGTCCACCGTGGCCAAGGCCCGTGAGATCACCGAACTGCGCCGGGTCATCTGCGCCCGGGACGCGGCGCAGGCTCGCCGCCTGCGCGGAGCAGATGGCCGCCAGGTTCGCGGCCGGCGGCCGGCTGCTGGCCTTCGGCAACGGGGGCAGCGCCACCGACGCCCAGCAGCTGGCCACGCTGTTCCTCGATCCTGGTCCCGGGGAGCGGGCGCTGCCTGCGTTCTGCCTGGCCAACGACATCGCGGTGGTGACCGCCCTGTGCAATGACATCGGCGTGGAGGTGGTGTTCGCCCGCCAGATCGCCGCGTTCGGGCAGCCCCGTGACATCGCCATCGGCCTGTCCACCAGCGGCAACTCCGAGAACCTGCTCCGTGCCCTGGACGAGGCGGCCCGCCGCGGCCTGCTCACCGTGGGCATCGCGGGATACGACGGCGGCAAGATGGCCGAGCTGGACAGCCTGGACTACCTGTTCGTGGCCCCGTCATCCTCGGTGCACCGGATCCAGGAGGCGCAGACCACCGTGTACCACACGCTGTGGGAGCTGGCCGTGGCGTCGCTGGCCGGCGGGCCGGGTGACCGGGATGAGCCGAGACCACGGGACACAGACCCGGGCGCACGCTCGTCGCCTGCCTGGGCAACATCTTCCTGTCCGACGACGGTTTCGGGGTGGAGGTGGCCCGGCGGCTGGCCCGCCAGCGAGCTTCCCGAGGGCGTGCGGGTCACCGACTACGGCATCCGCGGCATGCACCTGGCCTACGACCTGGCCGAGGGATTCGACACGACGATCCTGGTGGACACGGCGCAGCGCGGCGACCCGCCCGGCACCGTTTACCTCATCGAGCCTGAACCGCAGGCCAGGCCAGGGCGGCGCCGCCTCGCTGAGCCTTGTTCAACGCGCACGGCATGCAGCCAGACCTGGTGCTCAGCCTGGCTGGCTCGCTCGGCGGGGACGCCGGGCGGGTCCTGGTGGTGGGCTGCGAGCCCGCGACCCTGGAGGAAGGGATCGGGCTGAGCGCCCCGGTCACGGCCGCGGTGGACGAGGCCGCGGCGATGGTGACCAGGCTGGTCACCGCCGGCCAGCAAACCGGAAACAAGAGGTGATCGCATGTGCCTTGGCATCCCCGGCGAGGTGATCGAGTTCCTGCCCGACCAGCCCGACCTGGCCAGGGTGGACGTCAGCGGTGTCCGGCGGGTGATCAATGTCGGCCTGCTGTCCGACGACCTGCCCAAGCCCGGCGAATGGGTCCTCATTCACGTGGGGTTCGCGCTCTCGAAGATCGACGAGGCTGAGGCAGCGGCCGCGCTGGCGTTCCTGGAAGGCATCGGCCAGGCCTACGCGGACGAGCTGGAAGCTCTCCAGGCATCCCAAATCGAGTAGAGGGGGCAGTGATGCGCTTCGTTGACGAATTCCGCTCTGCGGACAAGGCGCACGCCCTGGCCGCGAAGATCGCCGGGCTGTGCGAGCCCGGGCGGCAGTACAAGCTGATGGAGGTGTGCGGCGGGCACACGCACACCATCTACAAGCACGGGCTCGAGGATTACCTGCCCGAATCGGTCACGCTGGTGCATGGCCCCGGCTGCCCGGTCTGCGTCATCCCGATGGGCCGGGTGGACGACGCGATGGCGCTGGCCGCCCAGCCGGACACCATCATGACCTCGTTCGGCGACATGATGCGGGTGCCCGGCAGCCAGGGCTCGTTCTTCGACGCCAAGGCGCAGGGCACCGACATCCGGATGGTGTACTCACCGCTGGACTCGCTGAAGATCGCCCGGCAGAACCCGGGCAAGCGGGTCGTGTTCATGGCAATCGGCATGGAGACGACGACGCCGTCCACCGCGATGACCGTGCTGCGCGCGGCGGCCGAGGGCCTGGAGAACTTCTCGATCTTCAACAACCACGTGACGATCATCCCGGCCATCAAGGCCATCCTGGACTCTCCTGACCTGCGCCTGGACGGCTTCATCGGCCCGGGTCACGTGTCCACGGTGATCGGCTGCCGGCCGTACGAGTTCATCGCCCGCGACTACGGCAAGCCGGTGGTGGTGGCCGGGTTCGAGCCGCTGGACATCCTGCAGTCCATCTACATGCTGATGATCCAGCTGTCGCAGGGCCGCAGCGAGGTGGAGAACCAGTACACCCGGGTGGTCCCCTGGGACGGCAACCTGGCTGCCCTGACCGCGATCAACAAGGTCATGGAGCTGCGCCCGTACTTCGAGTGGCGGGGGCTCGGCTTCATCTCCCATTCCGCCATGCGTGTCCGCCCGGAGTACGCCGCGTTCGACGCCGAGCAGCTTTTCGAGGTGCCCGGGGTGCGGGTCGCCGACCCCAAGGCCTGCCAGTGCGGTGAGGTGCTCAAGGGCGTGCTGAAGCCCTGGGAGTGCAAGGTGTTCGGCACCGCGTGCACGCCGGAAACCCCGATCGGAACCTGCATGGTCTCCCCGGAGGGGGCCTGCGCCGCGTACTACAACTTCGGCCGGATGAACCGCCGGCGCGTGGTGGAAGTGAGCATCTCATGACCGACAGGGCAACCTGGGTGGACCAGGCCCTGCGCGAGCACGAGGAGCACACCGGGCCGGCCATCTCGCCGGCCGGCGAAGCCGGCCAGCGAACGCGAGCAGCAGGTCCTCGACCGGATCGACCGGGCGCGCAAGCGCCGGCCCAGGGTCCGCGAGGAGCGGATCACGATGTCGCACGGCTCCGGGGGCAAAGCCACCCGGACCCTGGTCGAGGCCGTCTTCCTGGATGCGTTCAGTAATCCGCTGCTCGAGCCGATGGAAGATTCCGCGCAGCTGCACCTGAACGGTTCCCGGGTGGCGCTCACCACCGACTCGTACGTGGTCTCCCCGCTGTTCTTTCCCGGCGGGGACATCGGCGACCTGGCCGTTAACGGCACGGTGAACGACCTGGCGGTGTCCGGCGCGACCCCCCTCTACCTGTCCGCCGGCTTCATCCTGGAGGAAGGCTTCCCGGTCGCCGACCTGATCGCGATCGTGGCCTCGATGGAGGCCGCCGCCCGGGTCGCCGGGGTGCAGGTGGTCACCGGCGACACCAAGGTGGTGCAGAAGGGCAAGGCGGACGGCTGCTACATCAACACGGCCGGGATCGGCGTCGTCGAGCATGAGGTCTCCCTCGGCGTCGCGAATGCCCAGCCGGGGGACGCGGTGATCGTGTCCGGGCCGATTGGCGAGCACGGCGTGACGATCATGCTGGCCCGGGGCGAGCTCGATATCGAGGCCGACATCACCTCGGACACCGCACCCCTGAACGGCCTGATCGCCGAGCTGCTGTCGGCGGCCACCGGGGTGCGCGCGCTGCGTGATGCCACCCGGGGCGGGGTGGCCACGATCCTGAACGAGGTGGCCGCCGCGGCGGGGGTGGGCGTGCTGGTCAGCGAGGACGCCATCCCGGTCACCCCCGTGGTGCGCGGCGCGTCCGAGCTGCTCGGCATCGATCCCATGTACGTGGCCTGCGAAGGGCGGCTGGTCGCCATCGTGGCTGGTGACCAGGCTGGAGCAGCACTCACCGCACTGCGCGCCCACCCGCTCGGCGCGGATGCCGCGATCATCGGCGAGATCACCGCGGACCCGCCGGGCATCGTCTTGCTCAAGACGGCGTTCGGCGGGACCCGGATCGTGGACCTGCTGGTCGGTGACCCGCTCCCCAGGATCTGCTGAACAGCGTGCACGAACTGGCGATCACCGAGGGGGTGGTGCAGGCCGTGACGCAGCGGCTGCCCGGCACGCCCATCGCCTGCGTGCACCTGGAGATTGGCGCCATGTCCGGGGTGGTCGCGGACTCCGTGCGGTTCTGCTTCGAGCTGGTGACCGAGGGCACCACGCTGGAGGGGGCCCGGCTGGACATCAGCGAGCCGGCCGCCCGCTGCCGGTGCCGGGCCTGCGGCGCCGAGTTCGAGCCGGGCGACGTGATCGCGCTGTGCGACTGCGGCAGCGCCGACGTGGCGGTCCTGGCCGGCCAGGAACTGCGGATCACGTCCGTGGAGGTGGGGTAAATGTGCGCGACCTGCGGCTGTGGCGTGGCCGGGGTGCGGGTGTTCGGCCCGGGCCAGCTCGGCGGGGGCACCCCCGGTCCGGGGCCGGCCACGCCCACGGCCCCGGGCCCGGCCATGACCACGGCCACCTGAACGACGGCAGCCACGAGCACGAGCACGGGCCGGAAAGCCGGACGGTGCAGATCCAGCAGAACATCCTGGCCAAGAACGACCGCCTGGCCGGCGACAACCGGGCCTGGCTCGCCGCCCGCGGCATCCTGGCCGTGAACCTGATGAGCTCTCCGGGGGCCGGCAAGACGACGCTGCTGGAGCGGACCGCCCGGGAAGCGGGCGCCGGGCTGGGCCTGGCCGTCATCGAGGGGGATCAGGAGACGACGCTGGACGCGTCCCGCATCGAGGCAGCGGGGTGCGCCGTCGCGCAGATCAACACGGGCGCAGGCTGCCATCTGGACGCGAGCATGGTGGCCCGCGGGCTCCGGGCGCTGGACCCGCGGCCCGGCTCGGTGCTCGTCATCGAGAACGTCGGGAACCTGGTCTGCCCGGCCCTGTTCGACCTGGGCGAGGCGGCCCGGGTGGTGCTGTCCTCGGTCACGGAGGGCGCCGACAAGCCCGTCAAGTACCCGCAGATGTTCCGCGGCGCCGATCTGGTCCTGCTGACCAAGGTGGACCTGCTGCCCTACGTGGATTTCGACACCGGGCGGCACGCGAAGGACCTCATGATGATCAGCCCGGGCGCGCAGATCCTGCCTGTCTCGGCCACCACCGGCGAAGGCCTGCCTGCCTGGTACGGCTGGCTGGCCGGGCGCGCCCGCTAGCCCTCGCGCATCCCGGGCTTATTTCCTCCCCAACGGTCCGTTCGGCCTGGCCTTTCAGCAGGCCCGGAGGACCAGGCCGCCAGTGCCTGGACGGCGGGCAGCCCGTGCCCGGGTCCCGCGTGCCATCCGGTATGCCCGGCTCGTCCCGTCCCGGCAAGCCGGGCCCGTCCCGAAGGTGGGATTAACACCACCGAGATCGGCGGCCGGACCCGGTATCAATGGAGGAGCACGAGGAGCACCCGGCCAAGGGTGCCGCGCGACACGGAGGCAGCGATGAGCGAGGGGGCCAGCGGTTTCCGCCGGCTGGGCAGGCTGACCGTCCGGACCTGCGCCCGGGGGCTCGTCATCGCGGTCCTGTCGGTGGTGCCCGGCGTCCCGCTGTTCGTCGCCGCCGTCATCTCCCTGCCCTTGCTGGCCGTGGGGATCGGGATCATACCGGTGCCGATGAGCCTGCTGGCCGTGCGCCGCCGGGCCAGCCAGCAGCGCCGGTTCGCGCGGGAGTGGTCACGCGTGAGCATCGCCACGCCCTACCGGCCCCGGCCGCACGAGGTCAGCAACGGGCTGATCGGCCGGCTGCAGCGGTGCAAGTGGCTGCTGACCGACCCCGCGACCTGGCGGGACCTGCTGTGGACCCTGGTCAACATGCCGGTCGGGGTGGCGCTCGGGGCGCTGCCCGCGTTCGGCATCGTCGCCGGGGTGGTCGGCCTGCTGTCCGGGGTGTGGCTCAACCCGGGCCACCTCAAGCAGCTGCCGCTCTTCCTGGGCCTGCTACTGGCCGGCGTCTTCGCGGGTCCACGGATCCTGAAGGCGCACGCCCAGTTCAGTGCCGCGCTGCTGGCCCCGACCCGGAAGGAACTAGACGCGCAGGTCGGCCGGCTGAACGAGTCGCGCTCCCAGGTGGTCGACGCGTCCGCGGCGGAGCTGCGCCGGATCGAGCGCGACCTGCACGATGGGGCGCAGGCCCGGCTGGTCTCGCTGGGCATGAGCATCGGCCTGGCCGAGCAGGTGCTCAGGGACGATCCCGACCTGGCCCTGAAACTGCTGGCCGAGGCGCGGGCGTCCAGCGGCCAGGCCCTGACCGACCTGCGCCACCTGGTCCGCGGCATCCACCCGCCGGTGCTGGCCGAGCGCGGCCTCGACGGGGCCATCCGGGCGCTCGCGCTGACCCTCCCGCTGCCCGTGGACCTGCGCATCGAGCTGCCCGGCCTGCCGCCGGCCCCGGTCGAGTCCGCCGCCTATTTCGCCGTCGCCGAGATACTGGCTAACGTGGTCAAGCACAGCGCCGCGCGGAGTGCCTGGGTGCAGCTTGAATACAACGCCCAGGCGCGGCTGATCGCGATCATCGGCGATGACGGCGCCGGCGGGGCTGTCCCCCGGATCGGCGGCGGCTTGCGCGGCATCGAGCGGCGGCTGGCCGCTTTCGACGGGGTGATCGCCGTGACCAGCCCGGTCGGCGGCCCGACCGTGGTGACCCTGGAGCTGCCGTGCGAGTTGTCCTTGGCGAGGACCTGACCCTCCTGCGGGACGGGCTGATCCGGCTGCTCACCGCGTACGGCATGGAGGTCGTGGAGGCGGCGGACAACGGGCCCGCGCTGCTGCACGCCCTGATCACCCACCGCCCGGACGTGGCGGTGGTGGATGTGCGGCTGCCCCCGACCTTCACCGACGAGGGCCTCAAGGCGGCGATCGAGGCCCGGGCCCTGGTGCCGGGGCTGCCGGTGCTGGTCCTGTCCCAGCACGTCGAACCGCTCTACGCCCGCGAGCTGCTGTCTGGCGGCAGCGGCGGCCTCGGCTACCTGCTCAAGGACAGGGTCTCCGACGTCCGGCGGTTCATCGAGGCGGTACGTACCGTGGCCGGCGGCGGCACGGCCATGGACCCCGAGGTCATCTCCCAGCTGCTCGCCCGCCGCGCCCGCGACGAGCCGCTGCGCCGGCTCACCCCGCGGGAACGTGAAGTGCTCGCCCTGATGGCCGAGGGACGCACCAACGCCGGCATCGCGGCCCGGCTCGTGGTCACCGAGAAGGCCGTCAGCAAGCACATCAACAACATATTCACCAAGCTCGACCTGTACCGCGGCGGGGACGACAACCGCCGCGTGCTGGCCGTCCTGACCTACCTCAACGTGTGAGGACACAGGCGCGAGAGGGCCTGCCCCCTCGGAGACCTGGCACCCGAGCGCCGGCGCACGCCCGCTGAGGCATGCGCCGGCGCTCGGCCGTTCCGGCGTTCCCGGCTCGCTCAGGCGGCGGTCCGGTGCTGGAACAGCCAGGACGCCGCGGCGAACGACACGGCCAGGATGCCCGCGCACCAGGCGCACGCGATCCACGCCTCGTGGCCGACGGCCGCGCCGGTCGAGGTGTGCCCCATCCACAGGCCGCGCATGGTCTCCACGATGGGCGTGAACGGCTGATGCCCGGCGAACCCGCGCATCCACGATGGCAGCGTCTGGGCGGGCACGAACGCCGTGCTGACGTAGGGCAGGAACATGAGCACGAACGTGAACGAGTTCGCCGCCTCGACGCTGCCGGCCAGCAGGCCGACCGCGGCCGCCAGCCAGGACAGGGCGAACACGAAGAACACGATCATGGCCGTCGCTGCCACCCAGCCGGCCGGGCCCGCGGTGGGCCGCCAGCCGACCGCCAGGCCCACGCCGATGACCAGGGCGGTGGCGACGAGGTTGCGGGCCAGGCTGGCCACGACGTGGCCGACCAGGACCAGGGAACCGCTGATCGGCATGGACCGGAACCGGTCCACGATGCCGTTGCTCATATCGGTGGCCACCGCGACCGCGGTGGTGCCCGCGCCGAACCCGGCGCACAGCACGATGAGGCCGGGGACTACGTAGTTGACGTAGGCGCCGCTGCCGTCGAAGGCGCCGCCGAACACGTAGACGAACAGCAGCATCAGCACCACGGGCAGCATCAGCGCGGTGAAGAACGCCTCCGGGTCACGCAGCGACCGGCGGACGCAGCGGGTGACCATCACCCGCGAGTCGGTGAGCGCGTAGGCCATGCTCATCGGGCCATCTCCTTCGGTTCGGTATGGGCGGCGCTGGCATCGGCGGTATCGATGACGGACAAGAACACGTCGTCCAGGCTTGGGCGGTAGGTGGACACCTTGTGCACGGGTGCCCCCCCGGCCTGGAGACGGCCCAGGATCTGGAAGATCTCACTGGCCGTGCCCTCGGTAGCCACGTCGATGGTGTGCAGCCGGTGGTCGGTGCGCACCGGGTCGAGACCGCCGAGCGCTCGTTCGTAGGCGCCCCGATCGGCGAACTGCAGCCGGACGACTTCCGCGCCCAGCCTCGCCTTGAGCTCGTCGGGCGTGCCCTGGGCCGCGACCCGGCCGTGATCGAGCACCGCGACCGTGTCCGCGAGCTGGTCCGCTTCCTCCAGGTACTGGGTGGTCAGCAGGACCGTGACGCCCTCATCGACCAGGCGGCGGACCGTGCTCCACGTCTGTTCGCGGCTGCGCGGGTCCAGTCCGGTGGTCGGCTCGTCCAGGAAGACGAGCGGCGGCCGGGCGATCATGCCGATGGCCAGGTCCAGGCGGCGCCGCATGCCGCCGGAGTACTTGGCAGCCCGGCGGCCGGCCGCGTCGGCCAGGTCGAACTCGGCCAGCAGTTCCGAGGCCCGGGCACGGGCCGCCATCCGCGGCAGGCGCAGCAGCTGGGCCATCATCTCCAGGTTCTCGCGGCCGGTCAGCTTCTCGTCCACCGCCGCGAACTGCCCGGTGAGGCTGATCGACTGCTTGACGCCGACCGGGTCGGCGCGCAGGTCGTGCCCGGCGATGGTGGCGGTCCCCGCATCGGGGCGCATCAGGGTGGCCAGGATCCGGACCATTGTGGTCTTGCCTGCGCCGTTCGGGCCGAGCAGGGCCAGCACCGAGCCGGTCTCGATCGCCAGGTCCACGTGATCCAGGGCTCTGTGGCTGCCGAAGGACTTGCAGATGCCCCTGGCTTCAACTGTGTATGTCATACGCGGTAATGTATGTGCCATACACAGTTCTCGTCAACCGGATATCGCGCCACCCCGTAAGGTGGCCAGATGAGGGAGGGAGCCATGTCCGCGCGGAGTGCGGGTGCCCAGGGTGACGAGGCCCAGGGGGAGAGCACCACGGGTTCGCCGCCGCTGCCTCCCGGGCTGGATCTGCTCTGGGGCCGTCGCGGCCGGGGCCAGCGCGGCCCGAAGCCGGGCCTGTCCGTCGAGGCGATCGTCACGGCGGCCATCCGGCTGGCCGACGCCGAGGGGCTCGAGGCCGTCTCCATGGCGCGGGTTGCCGAGCAGCTCGGGTTCACCACCATGTCGCTGTACCGGCACGTCGCCAGCAAGGAGGAACTGCTCCAGCTGATGTGGAACGGCAGCGCCCAGGGGGCCGAGGACCTCGTGCTGGACGGGGATGGCTGGCGGGCGCGGTTGCGGGCGTGGGCCACGGTCCAGCGCGAGATGATCGACCGGCACCCGTGGATCACCCAGATGCCGATGGCCGCGCCGCCGATGGCGCCGAACTCGCTGACGTTCGTGGAGCGCGGGCTGGAGGCGATGGACGATTCCGGCCTGCCCGACGCGGACAAGCTCCGGGTCATCGGCCTGATCAGCTCCTACACGCTCAGCGAAGCCCGGATGGCGCACGACGCGGCCCGCGCCGCACGCGCCGCGGCTGCGGCCAGTGGCGACCCGGCCCCAGCGTGGACCTTCGAGGCGTTGCTCCGCGAGGTCGCCGATGAGCAGACCTATCCCCGGCTGCACCGGCTGGCCTGGTCCGAGCGCATCGGCAGCCACCCGTCCGGCTGGGACGAGCAGGAAGAATTCCGGTTCGGCCTGGATCGCATCCTCGATGGCGTCGAGGTCCTGATCAGGAAGGCTCAGCCGTAGGCCTGCCTGACCTGCGTCTCGCACGCTGACCCATGACTGCGGTCTACCGGAGGGCACCGGCACAATCTCGTGCTGCTCCCGCGAGGATCCGGCTTAACGCTGGGTCAACCCCAGCTCAACCCCCGTCGGCCAGGCTGGCTTTATCAGGGCGGGCTTGATACCCGCCGCCGAATCAGGACGGCCAGCTGGAACTGCGGGGTACCGGCTGGCCGTCCTGGGGCGTGTTCACCGATGGGGCCCCGTACCCGGACTTGATCCTGCCGGGGTAGATCCTGCCGGGCCTGGTCCTCCGGGCGTGACGAGGCCGGCCTCGTAGGCGAAGACGACGGCCTGGGCACGGTCGCGGAGGTCCAGCTTGGCCAGGATGCGGCCGACATAGGTCTTCGTCGTCTGCTGGGCGATGACCAGGGTGTCGCTGATCTCGGTGTTGGACAGGCCGCGGGCGATCAGCCGCAGCACCTCGGTCTCGCGGTGGGTGAGCGCGCCGGGCGTGGCCGGGAAGGGCGGGCCCGGGCGTGGCTGGCGGGCGAAGTCGGCGATCAGCCGCCGGGTCACCGCGGGGGCCAGCAGGGCGTCACCGGCCGCCACGACGCGGACCGCGTGTATCAGTTCGGCGGCGGTGGCGTCCTTGAGCAGGAAGCCGCTGGCGCCGGCCCGCAAGGCCTCATACACGTAATCGTCGAGGTCGAACGTGGTGAGCATCAGCACCCTCGGCTGCGCCCGGCCGGCCGCGGGGCCGAGGATCTGGCGGGTGGCCTGCAGGCCGTCCATCACCGGCATCCGCACGTCCATCAGGATCACGTCGGGGTGCAGGTGCCGCGCCTGGCGGACCGCGTCGGCACCGTCCGCAGCCTGGCCCACCACCACCAGCCCCGGCTGGGCGGCGAGGACCGCGGCGAAGCCCTCTCGCACCATCGCCTGGTCATCGGCGATCAGGCAGCGCGTGTCCGCACCGCCAGCCGCCGCGCCGCCGGCTGTCATGCCGTCTTGCCGAATGGGAGCACCGCAGACACCACGAAGCCGCCACCGGCCGACGGGCCGGCCGAGAGCGAGCCGCCGAGCAGCGCGACCCGCTCGCGCATCCCGGCCAGCCCGTGACCAGACCCCGGTTCGCTCCGGGGCCGCCCGGCGGGCTCACCGGGCCCGTTGGCCACCCGCAGCCGGACCACGCCTGCGTCATGGCCCACCGACACGCTGACCGGCGCCCCGGGCGCGTGCTGGCTGGCATTGGACAGCGATTCCTGCACGATCCGGTATGCGCACACCGCAACGCCGGAAGGCACATCGCCCATGCGCCCGGGGTACGGCCAGCTCGACCGCAACCCCGGCGCGGCGGGTGGCATCGACAAGCGCGGGCAGGTCGGAGAGCTGAGGCTGCGGCGCGAGCCTGGCGGGCTGGTCGTAGCGCAGCACGCCAAGCAGCCGCCGCATCTCCGCCAGCGCCTCACGGGCCACCCCGCTCAGGGAGGCGAACTCGGCGCGGGCCGATTCGGGCAGGTCGCTGAGGCGGTAGGGTGCGGTCTCCGCCTGGACCGCGATCAGCGACATGTGATGGGCGACCACGTCATGCAGCTCCCGCGCGATGCGGGTGCGCTCCTCCAGGACGGCCCGCCGCGCCTGCTCCAGCTCGGTGCGCTCGGTCTGGGCGGCCAGCGCCCGCTCGGCCCACCACCTGGAACTGATGCTGTCCAGGGCGATCGTCCCCGCCGTGAACAAGATGGTCGCAGCGACTGGGCCGTTCAAGTCCGGCAGGTCCGCCGCGAGCCACAGCCACCAGGGGATGAGGCTCAGCGCCCACATCCACCACAGCACCGGCCGCCGGTAGCGGAACCCCGCCACGCAGAACACCACCAGCAGCACTGCCACCTGCACCGGGCCCCATGGCCAGCCTCCCCGCCACTGCGCGGGGACCAGCGGGGCGAGCAGCAGCGCGAGCCACCCGATCCGCCAGCCCAGCAGCGGATACCGGGCCGCCAGCAGCAGCGGCGTCACCACCGCCATGACCAGCAGCAACTGCCCGGCGCCGAGCGGAGGGTGGTGGAAGTAGTAACAGGGGCTGGCGCGGCACGACGTGGGAGACGCGGGAATGGCGGCCGGCCGCGTATGGATACTGGCCAGGTTGAGCACGAACAGCACCAGCGTCGTCAGGCTCAGCGCCAGATAGGCCCGGCGCCGCCACGGCGGATGCCACCAGGCCGGGGGCGCGTCCGGGCCCGCCAGCACCTGGACCAGCCCACGCCATGCCTGGCGTGCGACCAGGCCGGCGCCGCCCGCCGCCGGTGCGCTGCCGGGCATCCGTTTCACGATCTCAGCGTAGGCCGCCAGGGGCCGCCACTCATCACACCTGCATGGTCATACCTGGGTATGAGCTTGCCCTGGCTGCCGGGCCGTACTACCTGCATGGTATGACCGCCGATCCGGCTCCCTGGTGCGATGACCGGCACCGGCACCGGCGGACAGCCTTGAACTGCGGTGCACCTTTCACGCACCGCCCCGTATCTGGCCCGTTCCCGGGAGGCGCATCATGAATGTCGAGATCACCGGGCTGACCCGGCGCTTCGGCCGCACCATGGCGGTGGCGGGGGCGGACCTGCAGGCCGGCCCGGGAGTGTTCGGGCTGCTGGGCCCCAACGGGGCGGGCAAGACCTCGCTCCTGCGGGTGATGGCGACGGCGGTCCCGCCGACCTCGGGCCGGCTGACGGCTGCTGGGCCGCGATCCGGGCCGCTACGGCCCGCGGCAGGAGATCCGGCGCCGGCTCGGGTACCTGCCGCAGAACCTCGGCTATTACCCGGGCTTCACGGTGACGGAGTTCGTGGAGTATTTCGCGCTGCTGAAACAGATGCCCGCCGCGCGGGTTCAGGCCGCGGTGGCGGCGGCTGTCGACCGGGTCGAGCTCGGCGGCCAGGCGAGGGCCAGGCTCCGCACCCTGTCGGGCGGGATGCTGCGCCGGGTGGGGATCGCGCAGGCCATCGTCAACGAGCCGGAGCTGCTGCTGCTGGACGAGCCGACCGCCGGGCTGGATCCCCAGCAGCGGATGGTGTTCCGGGGCCTGCTCCGCGACCTCGGCCAGCGGGCCACGGTCGTGGTGAGCACCCACCTGGTGGAAGACGTCGGCGCCGCCTGCGCCCAGGTCGCGCTCATGGACCAGGGCCAGATCGTGTTTCACGGCACCCCGGCCGACCTGGTCGCCCGCGGCGAAGACCCGGCCGCGGAAGACCGGGCCATCGGCGATTCACCACTGGAGCGCGGGTACAGCGCCGTCCTGGCCGGAGGCCGGTCATGACCATCACGAGCGCCCCGGCCGTCTCCCGGCCGCGGCCGGCGCCCCGTCATCCCGCGCTGGTGACGGCCCGGCTGCTGCGCCTGGAGCTGCGCCATAACGCCATGCTGTGGATGCTGCCGGTGGTCTTCGCACTGTTCTGGCTCACCACGTACCGCAAGACCATGGCCATGCCGCCGTTGTGGAACATGCGTGCCGCCAGCCTGCAAAGCGGCGCGATCCTGGATTTCGCCACCCCGGTGGTCGGCGCGGCAGCCTGGATGGGGTCCCGGGACGCCCGCCGCCACACAGCCGAACTGGTGAGCATCACCGCCTGGCCGCGGTGGGGCCGCCTGCTCGCGACGTGGGCCGCCACGACCTGCTGGGCACTGGCGGGATACCTGGTCTGCGTGGCCGTCCTGTACGGGATGACCGCGCACCAGGCCAGCTGGGGCGGCCCGCTGTGGTGGCCGGCCGCGGTCGTGGCCGCCAGCCTGCCGGCCCTGTCGGCACTCGGGATCGCGGCCGGGGCGCTCCTGCCCAGCCGGTTCACCGCACCTCTGGCGGCCATCGCGGCGTTCTTCGTGCTCGCGCTCAGCACGGAGCTGATCGTCGGCAGCCAGTCATACTGGCAGATCTCGCCGGTGGTCGCCGCCCCATGGGACATCGGATCAGACGCCAGCATGGCGACCTTTTACCCCTACGTTCCTGATCTGGCGATGGCCCAGGTGATTTTCCCCGCCGGGCTGGCCGTGGTGCTGCTGGCGGCCCTGGCCCTGCCCCGGGGCTCCGGCGGACGGCGGCTGCGCGCCGCCGCTGCGGCGCTCACCGCGGCTGGCCTGGCGGCAGCCGGGACCGCGGTGGCGCTGGCCGGAACCGGCACGCTGGACAGCCAGGGCATGATCGCCATCCCGGCCCTGCATGACGCGGCCAGCGACCGGCCGCTCCGCTTCACCCCGGTCTGCAGCCATACCGCGATCCCGGTCTGCCTGAATCCCGCCTACGCAAGTTATCTTCCAGTCACGGTGACCGCTCTCGCACCGCTGCTCAGCGAGATTGCCGGCCTGCCGGGCGCACCGGCCCGCATCAGCCAGGCCGCTGCGGTCTACCGGCAGGGAACCGGCAACTCCGTCAGCATCGGGCTGGCTGGCCCGGCTATCAGCGGCCGGCCACCGCTGTTCCGCCTGCTCCTTCCGGTCCAGCTGTCAGGACCCGCCGTGACCACCAGCCAGCTGGCCGCCCAGATCCGGTCGGATGCCGGGCCTGACATCGTCTCTCACATCGTCGGCGCTGGCCGCAGTCTGTCACCGGCCCAGGAGGCGGTCGTGGCGGCTCTGGTGCGGGCACCGGGCCTGCTGCGGGCACCGGGCTTGCTGCGGCCCGGCTCGCCTCCCGGCCGCCCGCCGGCAGCCCGCCGCGAGCGTGGCGGGAGGAGCCAGCCGGCGTCTGTGGTGGTACCCGGCTCGGCGGCCTTTGCCGCGGCCCAGCGGTTCGCCGCGCTGCCGCCATCGGCCCGGCACGCCTGGCTCGCGGCGCACCTGGCCGCGCTGCGGGCCGGCCGGATCACGCTGGCGCAGCTGCCATGACTGCCCGCCGGGTGGGCAACGTGGCGGCGCCAGCCGAACCGGCCGCCGCAGCGCGGCGGGCCCCCCGCACAGCGCCCCGGCCCCGGCCAGGGGCAGCCGGAGTGCGCCTGGCCCGGCTGCATGCCACCAGCCGGCGGGTCCCGGCGGCCGTGGCCGCGATAGCGGCGTGCGCCATCGGGCTGAGGATCGCGCTGGCCTGGCCCTGGGACAGCTACGGCGCCCTGCAGCTGCCGCTGGTGTTCGAGGCCGGGGCCGCGGCCGCCATCACCGCTATCACCGCGAGCCGGCTCGGCGACCCCGAACGGGTGGCCGGCCGGTGGCTGCCGTTCCTGCGGCTGGCCACCGCGCTGGCGCTGACCGCGGTGGCGGTCGGCGCGCTGGCCGCCGCCGGGAGCGGTGCGCACCTGGCCGGGGGCACCCTGGACGCAGCGCGCAACGTGGCCGGGATGACCGGCCTCGGGCTGCTGTGCGCGGCCGCTCTCAGCGGCGGCCTGGCCTGGGCCGGCCCGGCCGGCTACCTGGTCGCCGGCGTGTACGCGCTGTACACGCAGTGGCATCACCCCGCACTGACCACGCCGTGGCTCTGGCCGGCCCGGCCGCCGCACGACCTGGGCGCGGCGCTCTGCGCGGGGCTGGTGTTCACCGCCGGGATGGCGGTCTTCGCGGTGCGCGGAGCCCGCGATCGCGCCGGCGAGTGATCCGCGGCAGCGCCCCGCCCGGGCGCAGGTCCGGGCGGCGGCACCGGGGAACCGCGCCGGGCTATTGTCGGGCCCATGCGGACACTGGCGGTGATCGGCGCGGGCGCGAAGGGCATCGCCATCGCCGCGAAGGCCCGGGCGCTCGCGGACACGGGACTCGGCCCGCCCCGGGTGGTGCTCCTCGAACGGAGCGCACCGGCCGCGGCCTGGACCGGCCGGCAGGGCTACACCGACGGCTCGCTGCCGCTGGGCACCCCACCCGAGAAGGACGTCGGCTACCCGTACCAGCCCGGCTGGGGGGCGGCCTCGGGCGCGGTGACCGACGCGATGATGGCCTACAGCTGGCCGCGCCACCTGATCACCGGCGGCAGCTACGCCGACTGGGTGGATCGCGGCCGCCAGCGGCCGACGCATCGCGAGTGGGGCGCCTACCTGCGTGCGGTCGCCGGCAAGTGCGGGGCCGACATCATCGCCGGCGAGGTGGCGGCGCTGGACACCGGGCCCGGCCGCTGGCGGCTGGGACTGGCCGATGGCCGCACGCTGGAGGCGGACGGGGTCGTCGTCACCGGACCCGGGCCGCCGATCACGGTGCCCGGGCAGCCCAGCAGGCACCCACTCGTCCTGGACGGCCGCAGTTACTGGCAGCACGCTGCCGCGCTGGGGCACCGTGCGCGGAACATCTGTGTCATCGGCAGCGGCGAGACGGCCGCCTGGGTCGTGATCACCCTGGCCAGGCACTGTCACCAGCACTCGGTCATCGACGTGCTGACCAGCCGGGGTGTCCTCTTCTCGCGGGGCGAGAGCTACGACGAGAACCGTTTCTACTCCGATCCGGGAGACTGGCCCCGGCTGGCCGAAGGGCACCGCCGCCAGTTCCTCGAGCGGACCGACCGGGGGGTGTTCTCGGTTCAGGCCGAGGCCACCCTCAATCGGCTCCGCGGCTTCCGCACGCTCGCCGGAAGGGCGCTCGCCATCGAGGCCGGCCAGCGGCAGGTCGTGGTCACCGTCGGCTATGGGGAGGACCGGGAACGCGTCGCCTACGACCTGGTGGTCGTGGCCCGCGGGTTCGACGGGCACTGGTTCGAGCGCCTGCTGGGCGGGGCGGCGAGGGCCGGCCTCAGCGCCGCCCGTGCCGGGGATGAGCTGGAGCGCCGCATCGACGTTAACCTGGCCGTAGCGGGCCTGGAGCCGCCCCTTCACCTGCCGGTGCTCGCCGGGCTCGCCCAGGGACCGGGGTTCCCCAACCTCAGCTGCCTCGGCCTGCTCAGCGACCGTGTCCTGCGCCGCTACGTCCCGGTGCCGGCCGCAGCGGCGCCGCTTGCGGAGAGGAGCCAGCGTGTCTGAGCCGGCCTACGAAGCCTGGGAGCAGGACGACTACGTGCATCGCAGCGTGGTGCTGCCTGCCGCCCTGGCCGGGCAGCTGGCCGCCGAGGCGGAGCGGCGCGACATCTCCGTAAGCGATCTGCTGACCGAGTACGCCGAAGCGGGCCTGCGCGCGCGGGACCCGGATTCCTGAGGACCGCGGCCGGGTCCAGCCGTCCACTCAGATACCACCAGACTCGCCAGCCTCGCGCCGGGCAGTACCCGGGGAAACGCGGCACACTGGGCTCGTGGCCACCAATGTCCGGACCTCCGTCCGGGTCGAGGGTGTCGTCCAGGGAGTGGGATTCCGCCCGTTCGTCTACTCCCTGGCCACCCGGCTGGGCCTGGCGGGCTGGGTCGGCAACGACGCCGATGGCGTGTTCGCGGAGGTCGAGGGATCCGCCGGGCAGATCCGGGACTTCCTGGCCGCGCTGGAGCGGGACGCGCCGCCGCTGGCCCGGGTGGAGCGGGTCAGCGCGCAGCCGATCACCCCGGACGGCCGCGCCGGCTTCGCCATCGTGGCCAGCGACACCAGCGGCTCCCGCCGCGCCCTGGTTTCCGCGGACAGCGCGACCTGCGCCGACTGCCTGCGTGAGCTGGCCGACCCGGCCGACCGGCGGTTCGGCTACCCCTTCATCAACTGCACGAACTGCGGGCCCCGGTTCACGATCGTCCGCGACGTGCCCTACGACCGGCCGCTGACCACGATGGCGGGCTTCATCATGTGCGCCGCCTGCGCGGCGGAGTACCACGACCCGGCCAACCGCCGGTTCCACGCCCAGCCAGTGTGCTGCCCCGCCTGCGGGCCGCGGCTGCGGCTGCTCGCCGGGGACGGGACGCAGCTGTCCGGCCCGGACGGGGCCCTGGCCGCGGCGGTGCAGGCGCTCGCCGCGGGCCGGGTGGTCGCCGTGAAGGGCCTCGGCGGTTACCACCTGGCGGTGGACGCGGCGAGCGAGCACGCCGCGGCCCTGCTCCGGGCCCGCAAGCACCGGGAGGACAAGCCGTTCGCGGTGATGGCCGCGGATCTGGCCGCCGTGCGGGCGCTCTGCGAGGTGGACGACCTCGCCGCCCGCCTGCTGGCCAGCCCGCGCCGGCCGATCGTGCTCCTGCCCCGCCGCGCCACCGCTGCCCGGCCAGGCCGGGCAGCGCGCTCCCCGGGCACGGACCCGGCTCATCTGGCCTCCGCCGTGGCCCCGGGGAACCGGCAGCTGGGCGTGATGCTGCCGTACACCCCGCTGCATCACCTGCTGCTCCGCGATTTCGGCCGCCCGATCGTGCTGACCAGCGGCAACGTATCCGACGAGCCGATCGCTTACCGGGACAGCGACGCGCTGGCCCGGCTGGGCGGGCTCGCGGACGCCTTCCTCACCCACGACCGGCCGATCCATGTCCGGACCGACGACTCGGTGGTCCGCCCGTTCCGCGGCCGGGAGGCCGTGCTGCGCCGATCCCGCGGGTACGTGCCGGAGCCCCTGCCCGTGGCCAGCCGTTTCGGTCGCCCGGTGCTGGCCTGCGGTGCAGAGCTGAAGAACACGTTCTGCCTCGGCCGCGGGGACCGGGCCTTCCTCTCCCACCACGTGGGCGACCTGGAGAACTACGAGACACTGCGCTCCTTCACCGAGGGCATCGCGCACTTCCGCCGGCTGTTCGACGTGACCCCGCAGATCGTGGCGCACGACCTGCACCCGGAGTACCTGTCCACCAAGTACGCGCTGGAGCAGGACCGCTGCGTCCTGGCCGGGGTGCAGCATCATCACGCGCATGTCGCCTCCTGCCTGGCCGACAACGGCGAGGCCGGGCCGGTCATCGGCGTGGCCTTCGACGGCACCGGCTACGGGACGGACGGCACGATCTGGGGCGGTGAATTCCTGCTCGCCGACCTGGTGGACGCGGAGCGGGCCGGGCACCTGGCGGGCGTCCCGATGCCCGGAGGCGCGGCCGCGATCCGCCAGCCGTGGCGGATGGCCGCCGCCTACCTGGATGCCGCCTTCCCCGGGGAACTGCCCGCGGGCCTGGACGTGGCCAGCCGTAACTCCGGCACCTGGGCGGACGTGCTCGCCCTGGCCCGGCGGGGGGTGAACGCCCCGCTGACCTCCAGCGCGGGACGCCTGTTCGACGCGGTCGCCGCACTGCTGGGCGTGCGTGACTCCGTCAACTATGAGGGGCAAGCCGCCGTCGAGCTCGAGCAGCTGGCCGCCACGACGCGCCACGACCCGTACCCCGCGGCCATCACGGACGGCCGCCCGCTCACCGTGGCGGGCTGTGACCTGGTCCGCGCGGCCGCCGCGGACCTGCTGGCCGGTGTGCCACGGGAGGTCATCGGCGCCCGGTTCCACCAGGGCGTGGCCGCCATGATCGGCGAGGCCTGCGTACTGCTGCGGGACCGGTCCGGGCTCGGCACGGTGGCGCTGTCCGGCGGGGTGTTCCAGAACATGCTGCTGCTCGGGACCGTGGTGGACCTGCTGGAGGGCAGAGGTTTCCGGGTGCTGACCCATTCCCGGGTCCCGCCCAACGACGGCGGGATCAGCCTGGGACAGGCTGTGGTGGCCGCGGCGCAGGACCGGGCGGGGCGGCTGGCCTGACCCCGGACTCCCTGACGCCGGCTGGCCTGTCCTCGTGCCGGTGGGTGAGCTGGGCGAGCAGCGCCCGGGCGGCCGGGCTGGGGTTCTCCGAGGCCGCCGCGGCGACGTGCCATCCGGGGAGATCCCCGCGCAGCGCGGTGACGTGCAGCTTGTGACGCTTCTTGGCCGCGATGGGCGCGGGCACGATGGCGACGCCGAGATTGTGGCCGACCAGGTCGAGCAGCGTGTGGACGTCGTTGACCTCGAGTTCGACACGGTGCGGCAGGCCGGCCGCGGCAAAGGCCCGGTCGGCCAGCACCCGGGCCCCCCAGTCGGGCTGGAATCCGACGAACGTGAACCCGTCCATCGCGGCCAGGCCGACCTCGTCGAAGGCGGCCAGCTCGTGGTCGGGGTGGCAGAGCATGACCAGCGGCTCGGCCGCCAGTGGCGTCATCACCACGCCGCGCGGCGCCGGGCCGGTCACCGCGACCAGGGCCACGTCCAGGCGGCCTGCCGCCAGCAGGTCGATCAGCCGGGCCGAGCCACCGAACCGCAGCCTGACCTCGACCCCCGGATGCCGCGAGCGGAACCGGGCCAGCTGGGCCGGGACGTCCACTACGCCGAGACACTGTTCCCCGCCCACGCTCAGCGTCCCGCGCAGCACCCCGCGGACCGCGGCGACCGCGTCGTGCGCGGCGGCCACGCTGGCCAGGGTGCGATGTGACTCGGCGAGCAGCACCCGGCCCGCCTCCGTGAGCTCGACCCGGCGGGTGCTGCGCACGAACAGCGGCGTGCCCAGCTCGGTCTCCAGCGCCCGGATCGAGGCGGACAAACCCGACTGGGAGATCTGCAGCAGCTCCGCGGCCCTGGTGAAGTGGGACTCCTCAGCGACCGCGACGAAGTGTTCCAGCTGGCGCAGCTCCATGATTAAGAAATCCTAGAGCACAAAGCGATCGTTTCCAGCTGTTGGACAGATGAACCTGTCTCGCCGAGCATGGGGGCATGAGCGAGACACTGACCAAGGCTGCCTTCGGGCAGACAGACATGACCATCACCCGGGCCGGCTTCGGCGCCTGGGCTATTGGCGGCGGAGGGTGGGCCTTCGCCTGGGGAGACCAGGAAGACGACCACTCGGTCGCCGCGATCCGGCACGCGGTCGAGTCCGGGATCAACTGGGTGGACACCGCGGCCGTGTACGGCCTCGGCCATTCCGAGGAGGTCGTGGCGCGGGCCCTGCGGGACCTGCCCGAGGCGGACCGCCCGTACGTCTTCACCAAGGGCGGCCTGATCTGGGACGAGTCCGACCGGTCGAAGGCGCCCCGCCGGGTGGGTAACCCGGCCAGCCTGCGCCGGGAGGTGGAAGCGTCGCTGCGCCGCCTGGGCGTGGACCGCATCGACCTCTACCAGCTGCACTGGCCCGCGGAGGACGGGACACCGCTGGAGGAGTACTGGCAGGCCTTCGCCGACCTGCGCCAGGAAGGCAAGATCCGCGCCGCCGGGCTCTCGAACCACTCCGTGGCCCAGCTCGCCGCGGCCGAGGCGGTGGCGCACGTGGACTCCCTCCAGCCGCAGTTCAGCCTTATTCACCGGGACGCGGCTGCCGAGCTCATCCCGTGGTGCGCGGCCCACGGCACCGGCGTCATCGTCTACAGCCCGATGGGCGCGGGCCTGCTGACCGGGGCTTTCACCCCGGAGCGGGCGGCGAACCTGGACCAGGGCGACTGGCGCAGCCGCAGCAGCGACTTCACGGGCGACGGCCTGACCCGGAACCTGGCCCTGGTCGACGGGCTGCGGCCGGTCGCCGATCGGCTCGGCGTCAGCCTGGGCGCGGTCGCGGTGGCCTGGACCCTGGCCTTTCCGGGAGTCAGCGGCGCGATCGTCGGCGCCCGCAGCCCGGAGCAGGTGGACGGCTGGCTGGCGGCCGCCGACCTGGTCCTGGACGACAAGGACCTCACCGAGATCGCCGCCGCGCTCAGCAGCAGCGGCGCGGGCACCGGCCCATCCCGTCCCGCGTGAGATCCAGCCCGTTAGCCCACCCCGGTCAATGCTGGCGGCCCGACGTGGCACGCCGACGTCCGGCGCCGTCAGGTGCGGGGGCCGTGAGCTGGCCGGACTGGCTGCCCCACGGCCCGCGCCAGGATTGGCACAGCGGAGCAGGCGGACAGCTGGCTGGCCCCGACCTCGCCGCCGTGATCATGGGCTTGCTGGGCCTCCTGGCCCAGTGATCCCATGATCACCAGCGGGCAAGCCGTGCGGGGCGGGGCAGGCGGGACCCGATGGGCAGGTGGGACGGCAGGGACGGGGCTGGCGGGGCCCGGAAGTGGTCAGCGCAGGCCCCAGACGGTGGTGTGCTTGACGTCGGCGTCCTCGATGATCCGCTCGACCGGGACGTCGTAGGTGGCCACCTGGTCGAAGCGGCCCCGGGGCAGGTAGGCCCGGCCGGGGTCGCCGACCAGCACCAGCGCGCCCGCCTGGCTGGCCCGCTCCAGGAAGGGCAGCATCAGGCTGGCCATGTCCCGGTCGTAGAACGCGTCACCTGCCAGGACCACGTCCGCGGACGCAACGCCGGACCGGGGCGGGTCGGGCTGGGCCGCATCTGGCGGCTCCCGCCCCGGCCGCTCCCGCCCCGGGGCGGCCAGGAGGTCGCCGATGGTGGGCTCCAGGCGGACCCGGTTGACCCGGGCGTTGAGCGTGATGGCGGCAGCGGCCAGCGAGTCGGTCTCGCTGGGGGTGACCGACGCCGCCCCCGCGACGGCCGCGGCGATCGCGACCAGGCCTGACCCGGACGCGAGATCGAGCACGGCCCGGCCGCGGACACAGGCCGGATGGTCGAGCAGGTACCGGGCCAGGGCCTGGCCGCCCGCCCACGGGAACGCCCAGAAGGGCGGGGGCAGCTGCTGCTGCCCGGTCTCCTGCTCGATCCGCTCCCACAGCCCGAACGCGTCCCGGGCGAGGTACAGCCGGATCTCGGGCAGCATCGGCGGCGCGGCCAGCCAGGTATTCGCCCGGATGAACGCCGCGGGGGACTGCAGCGGTGACTGGTGCTTCAGCCCTGGCCACCCGGTCCGCCGCCGGGCATGCCACCCGGTCTGCTGCCGGGCAGCCGCCCTGCCTGCGCCGGGCCGGTCACCGGGACCGGCCTGGCCGTCAAGGAGACCGTAGTCGACCGCTTCGGGAACGGTCAGGAAGCGGCCCCGCCGGGCGTCCGCCCGGATCTCGTCCACCTCGCGCCCGGTCACCTCGGCCAGGCGGATGTAGAGCGTGTCGACCATGGTCTCGACCTGCTCCTCCTGGCCGCGTACCTGGGTGGCCGTGCCGCCCAGGTTCAGCCGCGGCTCGGTGAGTCCCAGCACCGCGCTGGGGTACCCGCGGCGCTGCCCGCACGCGGCGAGCAGGCCCAGGGCCGGGCCGCTGACCTGGCCGGCCACGTACCCGGTGACGGGGGCACGGAGCACGTCCAGCACGCCCATGACGGTCAGCGCGGCCGGCAGTTCCGCGGTCAGGCCCTGGAGCTCGAGCCGGACCGGCCCGTCCCCTTCGGCGTCCAGGGTGAGCAGCTGGGCGCTCAGCACGCTCGCGGCCGGGCCGTCGAGCAGGCCGGACGCCATGACGATGCGCTGCTCCAGCAGCCGCTGGTAAACCTGCCCGGGCCAGTCTGCCTGGCCGGCCCAGACCCGGGAGGGCGGCACATCGGGGTACCCGGCCGGCTCCCGGTCGGGGCGGGCCATCCGGGCGCCCCGGGCCAGCCTGGCTCTCCCGGGTGTCCCGGCTGCCCGGGGCGGCCGGGACGGGACGGCGGCTGCCCTGGTCCCGGCTCGCCTGGCCCCGGCGGACCGGGCCACGGACGGCGGGGCGGGAACGAGTCAGCCACGGGAACGGTCATGGGGGTCCTCCTGTCGCGGGCCGTGCGGACTGGTACTGCGCGGCGGGCGCGAGCGGCCCGGCCGCAGGCCGCAGGGCGGGCGACCCGAAATGCCCGGGCGGGGAAGGCTCCCCCGGCCCGCCCGCGGAGAGGGGGCCCGGCCCGGGCAACGCGCCGGAGCCGAGGACCGGCCCGGACGGCGGCGCCTGGCCTGCCGGCGGGGAGTCCAGCAGCCGCCAGCTGATGTGGCTGCCGACCGCGGCGGCGTAGCGTTCCAGCGTCGGTGGCGCGCACGTCGCCCTCGCCGGCCTCGAGCCGGGCCACGGCCGACTGGGAGGTGCCCATCCGCGCCGCCACCTGGGTCTGGGACAGCCCGGCCGCCTGCCGATGCGCGGTCAGCTCGCCGACCAGCCGCCGCCGCTCACCCGCCATCCGGCGCAGGGCCATCTCGCGGAACCCGGGCAGCCGGGGCAGGCCTGGGCCGCCCGGCCCGCTGAAAGCATCCGCCGGGCCGCCCGGCCCGCCGGAAGCATCCGCACCGGCAGGCCCGAACGTTCCGCCCGCTGAACTCATATCCCCCACGATATCTCATTGCTGAGATCACTTCATTGAGATAGGACGCGGACCGCGGCGCAGGGCTCCGCGGGGCCGGGACGGGAGAGCCCGGCGCCCGCAGACGCAGGCCCGGGGCCGGGAGGACGAACCGCGTGCCGGCCCCCCAGCCCGGGCCGGGAGGACGAACCGCGTGCCGCTCCCCCGCCCGGGCCCGGCAGGACGAACCGGTACCGCCTCCCCTTTCTGCTGTTACTTGAGGTAACGGTTACTTTTGGTAGCATCCCATCCCATGCGTACCAGGGAGGACAGGCCACGTCCGGCGCACGACGCGCGCCGCGACCGGTGGACAGCGCACCGCGCGCGGCGCCGCCAGGAGTTCGTGGCCGCGGCCCTGCGCGTGCTCAGCAGGCACGGACCCGACCTGCCGATGGACGCCGTGGCCGCCGAGGCCGGCGTGACCAAGCCGGTGCTGTACCGCTACTTCGCGGACAAGGCGGCCCTGGTCCGGGCGCTCGGCGAGTACGCCTCGTCCCTGTTGCAGCTGCGGCTCGTGCCGGCGCTCACCGCGGAGGGCCCGGCCATGGCCCGCATCCGCGGCGCGGTCGGCGCGTACTTCGCGATCATCGACGAGAACCCCGAGCTGTACTGGCTCCTGGCCCGGCACGGTGGTGCGGACAGCAGCCCGGGGCCCGGCGTGGTCGCCCGGCAGAAGGAATTCATCGCCACCACGCTGACCGCGAGCGTACGGCGATTACCTGCGCACCTTCGGGCTGGATCCGGGGGCGGCCGAACCGTGGGCGTTCGGCATCACCGGCCTGGTGCAGAGCACCGGGGAATGGTGGCTCGACCGGCGGTCGATGAGCCGCGCGCAGGTCACCGACTATGTCAGCCAGCTGATCTGGTGGGCGCTGACGGGGGTGCTCGGCGACGCCGGGATCGCCGCCGGCCCGCAGGCCCCGGTCCCGGCCACCGGCCCGGTCCCGGCCACCGGCCCGCAGGCCCCGGTCCCGGCCACCGGCCCGGTCCCCCCCACCGGGCAGGCCGCGGCGCGCCGGGCCGGGCAGCTGACCGTCGCTTCACGGGGGCCGCGGTGACCGCGGCCGGGAGCGGCACCCCGCCGCCGGCACCCTCCCCCGCAGCCCCGCCGGCCACGGACGCCTCGCCCGCCACGACGGCGGGCGCAGATCCGCTGCCGGAGCACGTCCGGGTGGCCGTCATCGGCGCCGGGTTCGCCGGGATCGGCGCGGGCATCCGGCTGCTCCGGGCAGGCCGGACCGACTTCGTCATCCTGGAGCGGGCCGGCGCGGTGGGCGGGACCTGGCGCGACAACACCTACCCCGGCTGCATGTGCGACGTGCCATCCCACCTGTACTCATACTCGTTCGCGCCGAACCCGGACTGGTCACGCAGCTTCTCCCCCCAGCCCGAGATCTGGGCCTACGTGGACGCGGTGACCGACCGGTACGGGGTACGCCCGTACATCAGGTTCGGGACCGAGCTATCCGGGGCCCGCTGGGACGGGGGCTCGTCATGCTGGCGGCTGCGCACATCGCGCGGGGACCTGACCGCCGACATGGTCATCGCGGCGGCCGGGCCGCTATCCACGCCGTCCCTGCCCGACATCCCGGGGCTGGACACGTTCCCTGGCGAGGTTTTCCACTCGGCCCGCTGGGATCACCGGGCGGACCTGGCCGGCAAGCGGGTCGCGGTGATCGGCACCGGGGCGTCGGCCATCCAGATCGTGCCCGCGATCGCGCCCGCCGCGGGCCGGCTGACCCTGTTCCAGCGCACCCCGGCCTGGGTCATGCCGCGCCGCGACCGCCAGATCTCCGAGCACCGAGAAATGGCTGTACCGGCAGGTCCCGCTGACCGAGCGAGTAGTCCGGGAGGGCCTGCACGCCAGCCGGGAGGCACTGGTAGCGGGGTTCGTGAAGCAGCCCCGCCTGCTCCGCGCGGCCCAGCGGATCGCGCTGCGGCATCTCGCCCGGTCGGTGCCGGACCCGGACCTGCGGGCCAGGCTGACCCCCCGCTACACGATCGGCTGCAAGCGGATCCTGCTGTCCAACAACTACTACCGCGCGCTCACCCGGCCGAACACCGAACTGGTCGCGGCCGGCCTGGCCAAGGTGGACGGGAGCACGCTCACCGCCCAGGACGGCACCGCCCGCGACGCGGACGTGATCGTGTTCGCGACCGGGTTCCACGTCATCGACATGCCGGTAGCCCGCCTGATCACCGGGGCAGCCGGCGTGACCCTCGCCCAGACCTGGGGTGAGGACATGCGCGCGCTGCGCGGCACCACGGTCGCCGGGTTCCCCAACCTCTGCCTGCTGATCGGGCCGAACACGGGCCTGGGGCACAACTCGCTGATCCACATCATCGAGGCCCAGCTTGACTACGTCCTGGACTACCTGGCCGCGCTGGACCGGCCGGGCGTCGCGGCGCTCGACGCGACGCCGGAGGCGGAGCAGCGCTGGTGCGAGGATGTGCAGCGCCGGATGGCCTCGACGGTGTGGGCGACCGGCGGGTGCGCCAGCTGGTACCTGAACTCCGCAGGCCGCAACCCGACGCTGTGGCCAGGGTCGGTCGGCCGGTTCCGCCGCGCCACCCGACGTGTGGACCCGGGTGAGTACCACCTGATCCGGGCCGGGGCGCGGTGACGGGCCATGCACCCGGGGCGGCCCTGGTGCCGCCGGAGCCTGCGCAGCGGATCTGGGTAACGTCCCGGGACGGGGTGCGGCTGCACGTGGAGATTCACGGGCCGCCGGGCGGCGCGGCGCCGACCGTGGTGCTCATCCACGGCTGGACCTGCTCGATCCCGTTCTGGGCGCCGGTGATCCGCGCGCTGCGTGACGATCTGCGCGTAGTCGTCTACGACCTGCGCGGGCACGGGGGCAGCGAGCAGGCCGGTCCCGGTGGCTGCACCGTGGAGGCCCTGGCCGACGATCTCGAGGCGGTGCTGGACCGCACCCTCCCGGCGGGCCAGCAGGCCGTGCTGGCCGGGCACAGCATGGGCGGCATGACCATCATGGCGGCCGCGCCGCGGGAGCGGGTGGTGAGCCGGGCAGGCGGCGTCCTGCTCGCCTCCACCGGGTCGGCGAACCTGATCGCCGACGCGCTGGCCCTCCCGTTCGGCGCGTTCATCCCGCCGTTCGTGATGCTGCAGCACTGGCTGCTGACCTCGGCGGCGCCGCTCAGCCCGTTCAGCCCGCTGACCCGGCCGCTGATCGGCTACGTGACCCTCGGCCCGGACGCGCCCGCCGAGGTGGAGGCGGCCAACGCGGCCATCATCCAGGCCTGCGACCGCCGGGCCCGGGCCGCCTGGGGCCACGTCCTGGCCGCCCTGGATGTGACCGAGGGGGCCCGCCGTCTCGACGTGCCCGCGGCGGTCCTGGTCGGGTCGGCGGACCGGCTCACCCCGCCGGTGCACGCGCGGCGGCTGGCCCGGCTGCTGCCCCAGCTGGCCGGGCTGACGGAGCTGCCCCGGATCGGGCACATGACCCCGCTGGAGGCCCCCGGGGTGGTGGCCGAGCTGATCCGCAAGCTCGCCGCGGATACGGGGACGCCCGCATGAGCGCCGTCCCGCCGGGGCCGGGGCGCCTGCACGGCCGGACCGCGGTCGTCACCGGGGCCGCCCGCGGCATCGGCGCCGTGCTCGCGCTCCGGCTGGCCCGGGAGGGCGCCTGCATCGCCGCGGTGGGCCTGGAACCCGAAAATCTTTCCGCAACGAAGACCCGGTGCGCCGCTCATGCCCCGGCCCGGGCCTGGACCGGGCCGCTGGACCCGGCGGTGGGCCGGATCGCGGCCGGGATCGCGCGCCGCGCACCCCGGGTGTACGCACCGCCGTGGGTCCGCGCCGTGCAGTTGCTGCCCCGCGGGGCGGTACCTGCCGCGGTGACCGGGTCCGGGGCGCGGGAGGTCGCCCGGGTGGCTGCTGAGCTCCGGGCGACCGCGGCCGCGCGGCGGCGGCCGCTGGGGCCGGGCGGCCCGGGACCGGAGCCGGCCGCCCGGGCCCCCGGACTCCCCGCCCCCGGACCCGTGGGCGAGGGACCCGGACCGGCCGGTTCTCGTTGGGGAAAGAAAAGTCAGGCCACCTGCGGATGACCCTCCGCGGCAGCGAGCGTGGCCGCCGAGGTGCGCATCGCGACGTTCAGCACCGCCCGGCGGCGGCGCGGGTCCATGAGGTTGACACCCATCGCGGCCAGGTCCTCCGGGCCGGGGGTGAGCACCGTGACCTGGGTTCCGGCGGCCCGCAGTACCTCGGCCTCGCGCAGCAGCGCGCGGGTGACGGCCCGCCGCACCCGGCGTTCCAGCCGCTCGGTGGTCCGCCCCGGCCGGTCCGGCGACCACGCTGGCCATGGGGGCGAGCACCCAGACCTCGTCCAGCCCGGCCTGGGCTACCGACCGCAGCGACGTGGACGAGCGGACGCCGCCGTCCACGTACTCGCGGCCGTCGATGAGCGCGGGCGCGTACCAGCCCGGGATGGAGCAGGACGCGACCACGGCGTCGGCGAGCGGCACCACCGGGGCACCGGCGCGGCCGAACATCACCCGGCGTCCCGTGACGTAGTCCACGGCGACAATCCACGTCCGGCCGTCCGCCCAGGAGCCCGGCGTCCAGCCCGCGGTGCGGCGGGCCTGGTATTCGCCGAGGGCCATCACGGTGGCGCGCAGGCCCTCGTGACGTGCCCGGCCGCGGAGCAGCCAGGCGCTGGCCCCGACCCCCGGGATGGATGGTGTGCGGGGCGAGCAGGCTGGTCAGCATCAGCCGCGGCGATCCGGCCCGCAGCTGCGGCCGCGGCGGCAGCGGCCCCTCGTCCAGGTCGCGCACGCCCGCGTTACGCAGCGCTGGCACCGGGTCGCCGTGCTGCATGGCGGTCATCTCGTCGAGGGTGACGCCGCAGCGCAGCGCCGCCGCGAGGACGCTGCCTGCGCTGGTGCCCACGATCAGGTCGGCGTCGCCGAGCGGTTCGGGCAGGCGTTCGGAGAGGGCGTGCAGCATGCCGGTCATCCAGGCCGCCCCCACCACCCCGCCGGCCCCGAGCACGAGACCGATCCGCCGCCGGGGCGGCTGCGAGCCGGGCTGGACGCTGCCGACGCGCCGGCAGGTGCCCCCCGGCACCCGTTGCGCAGTCATGGTCACCTCCTGGCCCGGCTCCTGGCCGCGCCCGGGGGCCGCACCCCTGGGCCGCACCGGTTACTGCCGGGTAGATATCAGGTATACCCGCATTGATCAGCGATCATCCCAGCTCGGCCAGGCCGCGGCGGATGCCCTTGGCCAGCACCTTCACGTCGGGCGCCGCGTCGTGGTCGGCGGTGATCCCGAACGTGAACCGCTCCAGGTAGGAGAAGATCGCGACCGAGATCCGCACGTTGTCGCCGATCGGCACGTACGGGTAGACGCGTTCCAGCCGGCGGCCGAGCAGGTACAGGGGCAGCCGCGGCCCGGGGACGTTGGTGGTAACCGTCTGGACCAGGGGCTGCGGAACCTGGAAGGCGGTCCGCGAGCCGAGCGCGAGCAGCGTGGGGGCCGCGAAGCCCAGCATCCCGGTGAGAGCCTCGGCGCCGACCGCCTGGGAGGTCTGCTTGAGCTCATCCATCTGCTCGCGGATCAGGCCCAGCCGCCGCAGCGGGTCGGGCTCCCCGACGGGGAGGTTGGCGAGGACCGCGGACACCCGGTTGGTGATCATGCCCTGCTCGGCCGGGCCGCGGACCGAGACCGGCACCAGGGACCGCACGACCAGCCCGTCCTCCAGCTCCCCGCGCTCGTCCAGCAGGTCACGGAAGCCGCGGGTGATCGCCGCGAGCAGCACGTCGTTGATCGTCCCGCCGTGCGCGGATCGGATCTCCTTGACCTCGACCAGGGGGGCGACCGCCCACTCCCACCGGCGGTTCGGGCCGATCGGGCCGTTCAGCGAGGCCGCCGACGGGGCCGCGAGCCGCCGCGCGCTGGCCGCCAGGCCGCGCCCGTACCCCAGGATCTCCTCCGGGGGCAGCAGCGGGATGCGGAGCAGCCCGGTCAGGTCAGATAGCTGCCGCGCCGACCCGGACGCCGCCTCCCGGAGGCCGGCTGCCATCAGGTCCAGCATGCCCGGGGCGGGCTCCGGCGCCCACGCGGGGGGATCGGGGCACTCGGCGTCGGGGGTGACGTCGAAGACCGCGGTCATCAGGTCGTTGCCGCCCACACCGTCCACCATGCAGTGGTGCACCTTGGACAGGATCGCCCAGCGGTCACCCTTGAGCCCGTCCAGCAGCCATGTCTCCCACAGCGGCCGGGAGCGGTCCAGCCGGGTCGCGAGGATGCTGGCCGCGAGCTCACGAAGCTGGCGTTTCCCGCCGGGAGCCGGCACCGTGGCGTGCTGCAGGTGGTGGCCGATCTCGAAATGGTCGTCGTCCACCCACATGGGGCGCAGGACCTCCAGCGGCATGGTCCGCACCACCTGGCGGTACCGGGGCACGCGCGGGAGTTTCGCGGCCAGCAGGCGGGCCATGTCGTCATGGCTGGGCGGGGGGCCCTCGAACAGGGCGAGCGAGCCCATGTGCATCGGGACGTTGTCGTGCTCGACGTAGTAGAAACTGGCGTCGAGTGTGCTCATGCGTTCCATGGCCTGCCCTTCCCTGCGGCGGCACGCGGCCTGCTCGCGGCTGCGTTACTCATGGCCGGTTTCGGCCCAGTCGTTCGTGCGCGTCCACCCATTCCTCCGCGACGACCGCGGAGCCCAGCGAGATCTCGCCGCACAGCACCGTGGCCGCGACGATCTCGGCGAGCTTGCCGACCTGTCCCGGGCCGTAGCAGCCCAGCAGCTCCAGGCACTCCCGCTGGGTGGGCAGGCCGGTCCCGCCGCCGTAGGTGGCGACGATCAGCGCCGGAATGGTGATCGAGTAGTAGTAGTCACCACCGGGGAGCACCTCGACGTAGGCGAGCGCTGCGGAGGACTCCGCCACGTTCGCGATGTCCTGGCCGGTCGCGACGAACAGCGCGGCGATCGCGTTGGCGGAGTGGCTGCCGTTGTTGTTCGAGCCGGCCATCAGGCCGCCCAGGTTGGAGACCTGGCGGGCGGCGAACATGGCCTCCGGCGTGGTGTGCATGATCTCCCGGATCAGGCCGGCCGGGATGCGCGCCTCGGCGACGACCCGCTTGCCGCGGGTGCGCAGGATGTTGATCTGCGAGCTCTTCTTGTCCGTGGCCAGGTTGGACTCCAGGCAGAACTGCCGGATTCCGGGGTACCTGGCCCGGATCCAGGCACAGGCCGACGCGGTGGCCTTGCCCGCCATGTTCTGCCCGGCCGCATCGCCGGTGGTGAAGTTGAACCGCAGGAACAGGAACCGGCTGGCGGTGAACTGCTCGACGTCGCGCAGGTGCCCGGTGTGGGTCGTGGCTTCGGCCGCGGCCTTGATCGCGTCAAAATGGGTGCTGACCCAGGTGCCGAACGCCCGCACCTCCCGGGCGCTGTCGAACCCGAACGCCGGAGCGCGCTGCATGACGTCGTCCATCACCGTGACCCGGACCCCGCCCGCCCGGTGCAGCAGTTTCATGCCCCGGTTGTAGCTGGCCACCAGGGTGCCCTCGGTGGTGGCCAGGGGCACGTAGAACTCACCCCGGGCGTGCTCGCCTTCGATGAGCAGCGGGCCGGCCAGGCCGACCGGCACCTGCGCGGCACCGACGAAGTTCTCGATGTTGCCGGCCAGGCTGGCGGGATCCATGCCGTAGCGGCCGAGGCACTGCGGGCGGGTGCCGGTGGCCTCGCTCAGGAAATCCATCCGCCGCGCCGCGGCCTCGCGGGTGTAGTCATCCGGCAGGCGCGGGATCCTGCCGTGCTCCGCGGTAGGTGCCGTCATGGCCGGTCCTCCTTCGCTTGCCGGTCCCTGCTTGCCGGTCCCTGCTTGCCGGACTCTGCTTGCTGACTCTGCTTGCTGGACTCTGCTTGCTGGACTCTGCTCCCGGGGCCTGCTCACCGGAACTCTGCCGGCAGGAGCTCGTCCTTCAGCACCTTGCCGAGCGAGTTCTTCGGCAGCTGGGCGCGGAATTCGAACCGCCGCGGATACTTGTAGGCGGCGATCCGCTCCATGCAGTAGGCGTGCAGCTCGGCCTCGGTGACCGTGGCGCCTTCCCGCAGCGTGACCACGGCCATGACCTCTTCACCCAGCCGCTCGTGCGGGATGCCGATCACGGCCGCCTCGGCCACGGCCGGATGGGCGTGCAGCACGTCCTCGATCTCACGCGGGTACACGTTGTAGCCACCCCGGATGATGAGCTCCTTCTGGCGGCCGACGATGAACAGGAAGCCGTCCTCGTCGAAGTACCCGAGATCGCCGGTGTGCAGCCAGCCCCCCGTGAACACGCTGGCGGTGGCCTCCGGGTTGTTCAGGTAGCCCTTCATCACGTGCAGCCCGCGGGTGACGACCTCCCCGATGTGGTCTCTCCCGGGCGGCAGCGGCCGGCCCTCGCCGTCCCAGACCTGGGTCTGGGTGCCCCAGATGGGCTTGCCCACGCTGTAGACGCGGCGCTCGGTCTCGCTGATGTTGAACGTGGTGGTGGACGCGGTCTCCGTCATGCCGTAGCCCTCGAGGATCAGCACGCCGAAGCGCTTCTCGAAGGCATCCAGCACGGGGGCGGGGATGGACGCACCGCCCGAGATCGCGACCCGGAGCGACGACATGTCGTAGCTGTCCAGGTCCGGGTGCTCCAGCAGGGCGATGAACATGGTGGGCACGCCCTCGAAGATCGTGGCCCGGTCACGCTGGATCGCGGTAAGGACGGTGGCCGGGTCAAACCGCGGGACCAGCGACATGGTGCAGCCGAATCGCACGCAGACGTCCAGGATGCTGGACAGCCCGAACACGTGGAACAGCGGCAGGACGGTGATGACCACGTCATCGGGCTGCACGTCGAACAGGCGCCCGGGAATGTCGGCGTTCATGTACAGCTGGATGTGCGTCAGCATGGCGCCCTTGGGGCGGCCGGTGGTGCCGGAGGTGTAGACGACGACCGCCGTGTCGGTCAGGTCCCGCGCGGCTATCAGGTACCCGTCCGCGGGCACAGCCAGCAGGTGCTCGAACGGGCGCACGCTGACCGGGTCGGCGGGAGCGGCGGCCTGCTCGGCGTGGCCGACGGCGTAGACCACGCCGACCCCGGCTGCCTCGGCGCCCTTCACCGCGTCGCCCAGGATCCCCTCCCAGGTGATCAGCAGCTTCACCCCGGAATCGCTGAGGTGGAACGCGATCTCGGGCGGCTTCAGCATCACGTTCAGCGGCACCACCACGGCGCCGGCCTTGAGGATCCCGAAGTAGGCGATCACGAACTGGGGGATGTTGGGCAGCTGAAGGCCGACGAGATCGCCAGGGCCGACCCCGGCCGTCTCCAGCCCGGCCGCGAACCGGGACGACAGCGCGTCCAGCTCCGCGTAGCTGATCTGGCCGCCGGCATACATCACGGCGGGCCGGTCCGGGGAGGCAGCAGCTGTTTCCTGGAGGATCACCGCGAGGTTGAAGTTCATGATCCTGCTCCTCCCCATCGTGCGTCCGTGGCGTGGACATACAACGGGGCCCGGCCTGGTGCCCGCCCCGTCGCACATGCGTGCCGCGGGCCCAGGCTCCGCCCAGGAAGCAGACACCCGTCCAGGACCAGCGGTGGTGTTCCGGACGTGGTTACCGGCGGGAACGAAGCCACTGCCTGGCGAGCCTGGCCCGCTTACTCCAGCCTGCGGCCGCCGGGGCGCCCTGGATATGGGCGTCTTTCCTGACTTGCCGGGACTTTAGGCAGCCGGTGCTGGTGGCGGCGGGGGGACCGCCCTCCGGCGCGCGGGGCGCCGGCGCGCGGGACGCCGGCGCGGCCGCCCCCCTGGGCTGCCGTCCCTTAGACCGCCGTCCCTGAGGCCGCCGCCGCGGCCGCGCCTGCCGCCCCGGGCGCGGCGGCCTTCGCGGCTGCGGCCCCGCGGCCCGCGGGGCCGAGCCAGCTGAGGATCTCGGCTGCGGTCTCCCGGGGCACCTCCAGCTGGGGCACGTGCCCCACGCCCGGCAGCACGATGAGCGACCACCCCGGGTGGGCGCGGGCCACCATCCGCGCTGCCGCGACCGGGATCAGGCGGTCGAGGGTGCCGTGCAGCATCAGGACCGGGCAGCGGATCGACTTGAGGGCACGCCGGTAGGAGCGCCCGGTGACGTAGCCGGCGGCGGACACGACCGATCGGGCCGCGAGCGTGAACTCGCGGTCGGCCTCGGTGAAGCCGTACCGCCTGCGTGCCACCTCGACGTGCTGTTCCACCACGGCCGGGCTGACCTGCGACGGGTCGGCACAGACCGTGGCGAGCACCCCGGCCACAAGTTCCTCCGGGGACAGGCGGCGGCGCCGGCCGGTCACCCGCTGGCCCAGCCCGGGGATCATGTGGGCCAGGAAAATCATGACCACGGAGGGGTCAGGCCGGACAGGCATGAACGGCAGCGCCGCATCGAGCAGGATGAGCCCGGCCACCGTTCCCGGCTCAGCGGCTGCCTCGCTGAGGGAGATCATCCCGCCCATCGAGTTGCCCATGAGGATCACCGGCGAGCCAGCCACCGTCTCGATGAAACGGTGCAGCAGCAGCCGGTTGGACGACACGTCCACCCCGCGGCCCGCGGAGCGGGTGAAGCCGTGCCCGGCCAGGTCGGGCGCCAGCACCCGGTAGCGGCCGGTCAGCAGCGGCGCGATCGCCGACCAGTTGACCGCGCAGCCTTCCAGGCCGTGGACGGCCACGATGACCGGGGCGCCTGCGGGGCCGCCGTAGTCGAGGTAGTGCACCGGCCCGCCGAGATCGACCCAGCAGGACTCGCCGCCGAACCGCAGCCTGGTCCCGGGCGATCCGGTCCCCGCCCCGGACGGGGCGGCCCCGGACGGTGGCGCCCCGGGGGATTCAGCCTGGCCGTCCTCTGCCGCGTGCGTCATCGGGCTAATCCTTCCGCGTCCTCGACATCCGGTTATTTCGTCCCGGCCGTGGCCTGGACGCCGCGGATGAACAGGTCGATGCCGAACGTGTAGTGCAAGTCGGGGTCGTGGCAGTCGGTCATCGGCTCCGCCGCCTCGACCAGGCAGGGGTAGCGGTCCGGCGGAAGCATGGCGAGCCGGATCCGGTTGCGCCGCTGCTGCTCGGCGCGCTCGTCCTCACTCAGCGACGGGCCGTGTCCCGGCTCGCTCATCGCGAGCATCAGCCCGGTCCACAAAGCGGCGCGGGCGACCATGGTGGCGCGCTGGGGGTCGAAGCCGCCGCGGCGCAGCACCTCGAGCGTGACCTCGGTGGCCTCGAGCGCGGCCGGCGACTGCTTCTCGCCCGCCACGAGCAGCTGGGACGCGCTGGGATGCGCCCGGAGCACACCAACCAGCGACTCCAGCATCGCGCGCAACTGGTCGGCCCAGGGGGCCTCCTCGTCGACGTCGGTGTCGATCTCGCTCCAGAACTGGTCGGTGAGCCCGGTGAGCAGTTCTTCCTTGTTGCGGAAGTGCCAGTACAGCGCCATGGGGGTGACCCCGAGCTCCTGGGCCAGCCGCCGGATGGTCAGCGCGTCCAGGCCCTCGGCGTCGGCCAGGGCGATGGCGCGGCCGACCACGGCGGCCTTGCTCAGCCGGGCCCGCTGCACGTCTGGGTGCCCGCCAGCCGGCGGCACGGTCTCCGCGGCGGAGGCAGGGATCTCCGCGCGGCGGAGCGGCGGGAGTCCCCGGCCGGGCCGGCGGGGCCTCCCGGCTGCCCGCCGGCGTGACCAGGACAGGATTCGTAGCCATCACTTGACAACTATACGCCGTACAAGTCATCCTGTCACCGTGCCCTGTACGACGTATAAGTACGACGTATAGGTACGAGGTACAAGTGCGGCGTACAGGTGCGGCGTACAGGTGCGCCGTGCAGGGACGGCCGAGCATCAGGCAATCGCGGGAGGAGCGGGCTCGTGCCCAGACGCTGGTGGACCCTGGTGGCCGTGGGACTGGCCACTTTTATGACCTACCTCGACAACAACGTGGTCAATGTCGCCATCCCGACCATCCAGCGCGACCTGCATCTGTCGATCGCGGGCCTGGAATGGGTGGTCAGCAGCTACATCCTGGTTTTCGCCGGGCTGCTGCTGGTCGGCGGCCGGCTCGCCGACGTGTACGGCCGGCGGCGGCTGTTCATCGTCGGCCTGTCGGTGTTCACGGTCGCCTCGCTGGGCGCGGGACTGGCCGGCAGCGGCGGGGTACTGATCGGGGCCCGGCTGGCCCAGGGCCTGGGCGCCGCGCTCATGGTCCCGACCACACTGGCGATCATCGCGGCGACGTTCGATGACACCCGTGAGCGGACCCGGGCGATCGGTGCCTGGGCCGCGATCGGCGCGCTGGCCCTGGCCTTCGGCCCGCTCATCGGCGGGTTCATCAGCCAGCACCTGCACTGGGGCTGGATCTTCCTGATCAACGTGCCGGTCGGCGTGATCACGATGGGCATCGCCCTGGTGTCCATCCGCGAGTCCCGGGACACCTCGTCCGGCCGCCACCTCGACGTGCCGGGGCTGGCAGCCTCCGCGGTCGCGCTGTTCTCGCTCACGTACGCGCTGATCGAGGGGCACGACAAGGGCTGGACGTCCGCGACGATCCTCGGCGCCCTGGCCCTGGCGGTCCTGGCCGGCGGGGTGTTCACGCTCATCGAGTCCCGCACCGCGCATCCCATGGTGGAGCTGTCCTTGTTCCGCTCGCGGGCGTTCAGCGGCGGGACCGGAACCATGATGCTGTGGGCGTTCGGGATCTTCGGCATCTACTTCTTCACGTCGCTGTACCTGCAGGGGGTGCTGGGCTTCTCGCCGACCAAGGCGGGCCTGGCCTTCGTGCCGATGGCGCTGTGCATGGCGGCGTTCGCCGGGTTGAGCGGGCCGGTCTCGGCCCGGATCGGCGCGCACCGGACCGTGGCGCTCGGCCTGTCCCTCAACGCGGTCGGCCTGTTCCTGTTCTGGATGCTGGGGCGGGGCGCCACGTTCGGCTCGCTGATGCCAGGTTTCGTGCTGTTCGGCGCCGGCTCAGGCCTGATGAACGTGCCGCTGACCAACGCGGTCCTGGGGTCGATGCCGCAGGAGCGGTCCGGCATGGCGTCGGCGCTGCTGAACAACTCCCGGGAGGTCGCCGGGCTGCTGGGCATCACGGTGATCGGCGCGGTGCTGCGGTCCCGGCAGGGGGTGGCGCTCAGCCACGGGGTGCTGCCGGCTCCCGCCTTCCTGGACGGCTACCACGCCGGCCTGGCCGTGACCATCGTGCTCGTCGCGGCCGGGGTGCTCATCAGCTACGCGGCGCTGCGCGGGCTGCCCGGGGCGGCCCCGGCCCCGGCGGCCGTGCCAGCGGAGGGCCCGGCGGCCGGCGCTACGGCTGGGCCGGTGGACGGGGCCGCGGCCGGTGCCGAACTGGCGGGCCGCCGGTCATAGCCCCCGGCTGACCCGGCTGGCGGCCTCGGCCTGCCAGCCGGGTCCCGGGCGGGCACTCTCGATCCACCAGGTGGCGCCGGCCGCGACGTAGGCCGGAGTCACCAGGTCCACGTCCCCGGGCTCCCGCTCCAGGTCCGCCCACACGGCCAGGTCAAAGCCCTCCGGCGTGCCCCGGGCTGACCACGCCTGGTCCCGGACCGCGGCGATGTCCGCCGGGGTGGGTCCGACCAGCGTCCCATGCCCGTTCCCGTTCACCGAGCGGCGCAGCGGCACCATGCCGTCCCAGCGGCAGGCTCTCCGCACCGGCCCGGCGGCGGGCAGCACCCCGCCGACCCAGACGGGGATGCGGGGCTGCTGCACCGGCACGGGGCTGAATCTCACCGGGTCCAGGGTGAAGTGCCTGCCGTGGTAGGAGAACCGCTCCCCGGTCCACAGCCCGGCCAGCACCTCCAGGCCCTCGTCGAGCCGCGCGGCGCGCTCCCGCGGGGCGGTCGGCTCGTGGAAGATGCCGAAGTCGCCGTAATCCGGTGATCCGAGGCCGACACCCAGGATGACCCGGCCGCCGCTGAGCCGGTCCAGCGTGACCGTCTCCTTGGCGAGCTGCCAGGGCCGTCTGCGCGGCACCGGCGTGATCATCGTCCCCAGGCGCATCCGCGACGTCCGGGTGGCCACGGCGGCCAGTATCTGCCACGGGTCGAGGACCGGCGGTCCCTCACCGGCATCGCTGAACACGAGATGGTCCCACAGGAAGAAGCCGTCGAAGCCGGCCTGCTCCGCGGCTGCCCCGAGGCCGATGAGGTCGGCGGGGTCGGCAGCGAATGGCGGGACAGCCAGGGCCCGGCGCAGCGCGTTCACGGTCTGCTTCAGCAGATCCGGGAGACGGGTGAGGTCCCGTCCGCCCCGGCCAGCATGAGCTTGAGCCGGGCTGGGCCTCCGCCGCGCAGGGCCAGGTGCTGGGCTGTCAGGCCGCGCTGGGATGCGGGGTCCCCGTCCCAGGCACGGATGCAGGCCTCGGGGGCGAGGTTGGCCAGGGCCAGCAGGGCGCCGGCGGTTCCCATCGGGCCGGCCAGGGCCAGGAAACCCGCGGAGCCGACGTAGGTGTCGCCCGGGTACCGGGCCAGCTCGTCCAGCAGCCGGTCCGGGCTGCCGGAGGAGTCCTTGATGCCGGCGACCGGCAGCGTGTCCAGGCTGTCCACCGGGATGTCCGCGCAGGAAATGAAGGGATTGTGGTACGCGAGGACCGGGCGCCCGGCCGCGGCCTCGCGGATCGCCGCGAAGTAACCCGCCAGGTCCGTGCAGCGCGGCGGGCACCAGGTGAGCAGCGCGTCAGCCCCCGCGGCCACCGCCGCCCGGGTCAGCCCGGTCGCCTGGCGGAGCGACGGGGCGCCCGTGCCCGCGATCACCGGCACCGGGGCCGGGACCGCGGCCCGTACGGCCCCGATCAGCGTGGTGCGCTCGTCGTCGGTCAGGGTGCCTGCTTCCCCGGTGGTGCCGTTGACCAGCACCGCCGCCACGCCGCGCCCAGCCAGGCTGGCGGCGAGCTTGCCGGTCGAACCGGGGTCGATCTCCCCGTCCGCGCTGAACAAGGTGACCAGTGCCACGCCCACCCCGCTGAACAGGATCGCTGGATTCGGTTCCGCCATCGTCGCCTCATTCCGGGCCGTCAGCGCACTGGTAGGTCCAGGCTACGTGGGCGTTCCCGTCCCGGCGAGAGCCGCGGCGGCCGGCTTGCCTGCCGTGACGGGCCATACGGTGGTGGGTGACGGCTGACGGCACGGCGCCGCGGCCAGGCGGTGGTGTCCCCGGGCGCCGGGCAGGCGCTCCGTGAGGCCCCGGACCGGGATCGGCTGCGGGCGGAGGGCAGAGCGGGTGAGGCGCCGGGAAGGCGGGGCAGCATGAGCGGAGAGGTCCACGCCGGCCTGCCGGCCGGCACGGCGGCGGCTATCCGGGACGCGCTGGACGCCGGGCGGCAGGAGACCCTGGCCCGGATCACCGCGCTCCGCCGCGAGTTCGACGGCATCGTGGAGTCATCCGCGGGGGTCGCCACCGACGACGAGCATGACCCCGAGGGGGCCACGATCGCGTTCGAGCGGGCCCAGGTGGCCGCCCTGCTCGGCCAGGCCCGCCGGCATCTGGCCGAGCTGGACGACGCCCTCGAACGGCTCCGGCAGGGCCGCTACGGGCGGTGCGAGCAGTGCGGCCGGCCGGTCTCCGCCGGGCGTCTCGCCGCCCGCCCCGCCGCCCGCACCTGCATCACCTGCGCAGGCCGGGGCTAGCGGCTCGGCCCCAGCGGCATGGCGCCGGGACCGGACCGTCCAGCACCCCCGGATTCCGGTATGTCGCCATCAGCGTGATGGTTTTTATACTCCCGGTTAGCCGGGACGGTGGTGGCATCCCGGCTAAGGGGCGGGACAAGGGGGGCCGGTCATGGCGGCGACGTGTCTGGGGTGCGGCTTACCGCTGAACGATCAGGACGCTTTCTGCGGGGACTGCGGCCGGCCCAGGCCGGCCGCCCCTGCCGTCTCCCCCGGCTTCAGCACGCAAGCCAGCGGGCTGCCCTACCCCGGGGAAACCAGCGGGCTGCCCTACCCCGGGGAGGACAGCCGGGTCCCGCCCCGGGTATGTGGCCGGGTCCCGGCCGCGGTATGTGGCCGGACCCGGCCGCGGCCCGCCGCCCCCGCCGCCCCCGCCGCCCCCTGCCGGCGGCGCCTACGGGGCGGGCTTCGGTGCGGCGAAGCCGCCTCTGCCACCGGGGGGTGCGGCGTACGGCACGGCGCAACCACCTCCCCGGCGCGCGGACGCGGAGCCCGATTCCGCCGATGAGGCCGCCCGGCTGAGTTATGCCGACGTCACCGGCGAGCCCACCTTCGACCCGCTGCGCAACACCCGCTTCGGCTGGCAACTCGCGCGGCGCGGCGCGTTGTTCTTTCTGCTGGGCTACGCGATCGATACCGTCATCACCCTGCTGTGTTTCCTCGTGACGCTGGCAAGCGGCAGCTATGCCGCATCCCTGGTCACCGGCAGCCTGCCGGGCCCGCTGATCGCGGGCTTCGTCCTCTCCGTGCTGGTGCAGGTGATTCTCCTCGTCATCTACCTGACGCAGCCAGTGCCGGCGCTGATGGCCCAGTGGAGCCGCCTGCTCGGCTTCCGCGCGGAGGCCGCGGACATCGCGTTCGAGCACATCACGCAGGCCATGCGCCGGCACAACACTCCGTGCGACTCGCTGCGCACGAGGAGGCTGACACCCCCTGGCGAAGGCCGGCGCAGTTACCTGGAGCTGCGCCGGGGGGTGTTCGCCTTCTACATTTCCTGCTTCGCCCACGGGAACGACCTGTACTGCGGCTGGACGTTCTGGATCTACATGAGCCCACTGCGCTGGTTCATGCTGAAGATCAGCAGGCAGATCGAGGACTGGACCGGGCGCGGCAACGACATGTACCAGACCCTGCGCTACGAGTTGACCAGGGCCATGATTGCGGCAGCCCACTCGTCCACCCAGGAAGGGATCGACTACGCGATCCGCGCGCTCGACCCCGGCGGCGAGCTGCCGGGCGAGAGCGCGCAGGTCTCCATCAGCTAAACCGGCCCTGGAAGGCGGGCCTGGTCATGGGGGGTCGATGTGAGGTTCTGCACCCGGTGCGGTCAGCGGGCTGGCGACGCACGATTCTGCACGCGCTGCGGCGCCCTGTTAGGGCCGGCGGCCACCGCCGCGCGGGCCCGGGGCGGCGCTGAGCCGCCGGCCGCCACGGCTGCGGAGCCCCCGCCGCCCGCGTCCCCCGCGGCGCCGGCGGCCCGCCCTCCCGCGCCCGGACCGGGCCGGCGTCCCCCGGGCGGGCAGGCCGGGTCGTCCCCCTGGCCGGCCCCCGGCCAGCTGGCCCGGACCACTTCCCGCCCGGCCCGGACCAGTTCCCGCCCGGCCCGGAGCAGTTCCCAGCCGGCCCGGGCCACTTCCCGCCCGGCCGGCCCGGGCCCAGTCCGCGGCGCCGCTTGCCGCCCTGGCTGCTTGCGGCCGGCGCGGTCGTGATCGTAGCGGCCGGGGCGGGGGGCGGCTGGTACCTGACCGCCGGCCGTCACGCCGCCCGGCCCGTGGCGTCGGACCGCACGTCACACGGCGCCCAGCCGTCCGGGGCCGCCGGGTCGGCGGAGGCCACCGCGGCGCAGCCACCCACCACCCCGGCCGGCTCGCCGGTCCCGTCCACGCCCGGGGCCACCACCCCCGGGGCCACGGCCTCCGGGACGCCGGGCTCCGCGGGCGCCAGCCCGGTGGACGCCGGCGCAGGAGTGACCGGCCAGCCCGGCGCCGCCGCCATCGCGGGTTTCCTGGGCCGGTACTTCGCGGCGATCAACGACCACGACTACGCGGCGTGGATCAGCCTCTTCACCCCGGCCGGCCAGCAGGGCCAGACGCCGCAGAGCTTCAGCTCCGGGTACGCGGCGACCAGCGACTCCAGCGAGAAGCTCGTCGCGCTGGCACCCGCGCAGCATGGGAAGACGGCCGCCACGGTCACCTTCGTGAGCCACCAGGACCCGTCCGCCAGCAGCATCGGGGCCGCCTGCACCGATTGGAGCATCACCCTCTACCTCCGGCCGGCCGGCACGTCCTACCTGATCGGGCAGCCCCCGTCGAGCTACCACGCCTCCCAGGAGGCCTGCGGCTGACGGCAACCCGGCCGCCGCGTACCGCCTCGGGCTGGTTTCATGCCGCGGCCCCGGGTTAGCCTGACCTGGGCCCGGCACAGATCACCCGGGCCCGCGCCATGCCCCTGCGGGAGCGCCAGGCGAGGGCCCGCGGGCGGGCCGGAAGAGAGGCTGCTGAGTGCGCTACCGGAGCGACCAGTGGTACGGCGGGAACGACCGGGACTCCTACATCCACCGCGCCTGGATGCGCCGCGGCCTGCCGCGCAGCGCGTTCACCGGACGGCCGCAGATCGCGATCGCCAACACCGCCTCCGACCTCACCCCGTGCAACAAGCACCTGAACGAGGTATCGGCCAGCGTCCAGGCGGGCATCTGGGAGGCCGGCGGCATCCCGCTGGACATGCCGGTGATGTCGCTGGGCGAGACCCTGGTGAAGCCCACCGCCATGCTGTGGCGCAACCTGGCCGCGATGGCGGCCGAGGAGATGATCCGGGCCAACCCGGTCGACGGGGTCGTCCTGCTCGGCGGCTGCGACAAGACGATCCCGGCGCTGCTTATGGCGGCCGCGTCGGTGGACCTGCCGGCCGTGGTGGTGCCCGGCGGCCCGATGCTCACCGGCCACTTCCGGGGCGTCCCGCTCGGCTGCGGCACGGACGTGTGGCGGCTCTCGGAGGAGGTCCGCGCGGGCAACCTGTCCGAACAGGACTTCCTGGCCTCCGAATCGGCGATGATCCGCAGCAAAGGGCACTGCAACACGATGGGCACCGCGTCCACCATGGCCTGCATGGCCGAAGCGCTGGGCATGACGATGCCGGGGGTGGCCGGCACCCCGGCGCCGGACAGCCGGCTCCTCGAGTCCGCGCACGCCAGCGGCCGGCTGGCCGTGGAGCTGGTTTCTTCCGGCCGGACCCCGAGCCAGGTGCTGAGCACAGGCTCTTTCCGCAACGCCATCGTGGCGCTCGCCGCGATCGGAGGCTCGACGAACGCAGTGGTGCATCTGCTGGCTATCGCCGGGCGGGCCGGTGTGCCGCTGTCCCTGGATGACTTCGACGCGATCGGCGCGGGCGTGCCCCTGCTGGCCGACCTGGCCCCGGCCGGCAAGTGGCTGATGGACGACCTGTACCGGGCGGGCGGCCTGCTCGCGGTGCTCCGCGAGGTGTCGGACCTGCTCGACCCGGACGCGCTCACGGTCAGCGGCCGCCCCCTGGCCGATCACCTCGGTGAGGCCCGGATCTGGGACGAGACCGTGATCCGGCCCCGGTCCGCGCCGGTGCAGGAGAGGGCCGGGATCGCCGTGCTGCGCGGCAGCCTGGCGCCCGGCGGCGCGGTCATCAAGCCGGCCGCGGCGACCAAGGAACTGCTCACCCACCGGGGCCCGGCGGTGGTGTTCGACAGCATCGAGGACATGCACGCCCGGCTGGATGACCCGTCACTGGACGTCACCGAGGACTCGGTCCTGGTCCTGCGGGGCTGCGGGCCGCGCGGCTACCCGGGCATGCCCGAGGTCGGCAACATGCCGCTCCCGGCCAGGCTGCTCGCCCGCGGCGTGCGGGACATGGTGCGGATCAGCGATGCCCGGATGAGCGGCACCGCGTACGGGACGGTGGTGCTGCACACGGTGCCGGAAGGGGCCGCGGGCGGCCCGCTGGCCCTGGTCCGCGACGGCGACCCGGTCGTGCTGGACGTGCCCGGCCGGCGGCTGGATCTGGACCTGCCCGAGGCCGAGCTCGCGAGGCGTGAGCCCGCCGCCGCCATGACCGCGGCGCTGGCCGGGCCCCGCCGCGGCTGGGAGCGGCTCTACATCGACCACGTCCTGCAGGCCAGCCAGGGCGCGGACCTGGACTTCCTGGTCGGCTCCAGCGGCCACCAGGTCACCCGCGACTCCCACTGACCGGCCCGCCGGGGCCGCCGGCCCCGGCGCGGGCCACGCCGGAACGCTCACCTGACCCCGCCGCGCACGCCGCCCTCTCGGCCAAGAGCATGCCTCAGCAGCAGCTCGATGAGCCCGGGCTCGGTCGTGTGGTCCTCATCAGGCCCGGGAGCGCACGGAAGACCCCCGCGTCGTCCGCGATCTGCCGCAGCGAACCGCCGCCGTACCCGTAGCGGGCGAAGATCCTCGACGCGGCGTCCACGATCTCGCGGCGGCGCCTGATCCCCTTCTGGCAGGGACCGCCGGGGATCCGCCACTTTGTCCATGAGACCACTCTAGAGGGCCCTCGCCTGGTCAATCATTGCCGACCGGCGGCCTCCCTGACCGGGGCTTCGGCGCCGATAAAGTTGACGGTCATTAACAATGACGTGGAAACTAGCAGGCGCCTGCCAGCCACGCCAGCAAGCGGCCCCGTGACCAGCAGCGGCCAATGGCCTCGGCGTGCAGAGCCGACCGATCGAACACCGCCAGGCCGATGATGCTGTGGCCAGAGGCGCGGCGATCGCCCGGCGTTGGTATCGCCGGCGCGACTGCGACCCCCTCCGCTGACACCCACCCCACCATCGGGCCGGCCGCCGCTTCGAGGTCGGCGCCGGGCCGGGCGACGACTCCGGGCATCGCCCGCGGCGGCCGGCCCGCGGGCCGGCCCGGATGCGGGACCCGGCAGCCGGTAGGGCACGCTGGGCGGATGAGCCGCCCGCAGCGGGGAAAGAGGATCATCGACAGTTACCGGGGGTGACGCTCAACGATGTCCGGACACAACGCCCAGCCAGCCTGGTTCGACCCCGAGCTGGCCACGCTGACCCGGGACCGGTTCTCCGACCCGGCCTGGATGTACGAGCGCAAACTCGACGGCGAGCGGTGCCTGGCTTTCCGCGACGGCGGCGAGCTGCGCCTGATGACCCGCAACCGGAAGATGGTCGCCAGCACCTACCCCGAGCTGGCCGAGGTGCTGAAGGCCCAGAAATCCGGCGACTTTGTGGTGGACGGGGAGGTGGTCGCGTTCTCCGGCGGCCAGACCCGCTTCGCCCAGCTGCAGCAGCGGATGCAGGTCGGCCGGCCATCCGACGAGCTGCTGCGCACCGTGCCCGTCCAGTACTACCTGTTCGACGTGCTCTGGGCGGACGGCACGGACCTGCGCCAACGGCCGCTGCTGGAACGCAAGCAGCGGCTGCACCAGCTGCTGGACTTCGCCGACCCGCTGCGCTTCACCGAGCACCGGGTCGGCGACGGTGTCGAGTTCTACGCCGAAGCATGCCAGCAGGGCTGGGAAGGGCTGATCGCCAAACGGGCCGACGCCCCCTACGTGGGCGGCCGGACCAAGGACTGGCTGAAGTTCAAGTGCGAGAACAACCAGGAGTTCGTGATCGGCGGGTACACCGACCCGAAAGGCAGCCGCACCGGCCTCGGCGCGCTGCTGCTCGGCGTGTACGACAGCGACGGGCAGCTCGTCTACGCGGGCAAGGTGGGAACGGGATTCGACCAGCAGACCCTGCACCGGCTGCACGATGAGCTGTCCGCGCTGGAGCAGGAGCGGAGCCCGTTCGGCCGGGGGAACCCGCCGCGGGCCGGGGTGCACTGGGCGAGACCCCGGATGGTCGCGCAGATCGGGTTCAGCGAATGGACCACGGCCGGGCAGCTGCGCCACCCCAGGTTCCAGGGACTGCGCCGGGACAAGAGCCCGGCCGACGTGATCCGGGAGGTTCCGCAAAGTGGCTAGCACCACAACCCGCGAGCAGGTGAAGGTCGGGCGGCTGACCGTCGCGCTGACGAACACCGGCAAGGTGCTGTTCCCCGGCGACGGGATCACCAAGGGTGACCTCATCGGCTACTACCGGGCCGTGGCCGAGCACATGCTGCCTTACCTGCGGGAACGCCCGCTGGCCATGGCCCGTTACCCGGACGGCATCACCGGGGAGCGCATCTTCCAGAAAAACGTGGGCCGGCACTTCCCGGACTGGATCCCCCGGGTCGAGGTGGGCAAGCAGGGCGGCGAGCTGTGCCAGGTGGTCGCCACCAAGGCGGCCGACCTCGTCTACCTGGCCAACCAGGCGACCATCGAGCTGCACCCGTTCCTGAGCCGGACCGGGCGCCCCGGCCCGCAGGGGGAGCCCGCCCAGCCGGACCAGCTGCACCGGCCCGACATGCTGATCTTCGACCTTGATCCGCCCGGCACCGGGCAATTCGAGGCGGTCCGCACCGCGGCGCTGCGGCTGCGCGAGATTCTCGAGGGCGACCTGGGCCTGGCCGCGTTCGTGAAGACCACCGGCAGCAAAGGGCTCCACGTCCAGGTCCCGCTGAACGGCCGCGAGGAATTCGACCCGGTCCGCGACTTCGCCCGCCAGGTGGCTGAGCTGCTCGCGGCCGCCGAGCCGGACCTGGTCACCGTGGAACAGCGCAAGGAAGCCAGGCAGGGCCGCGTGTACGCGGATATCATGCGCAACGCCTACGCCCAGACGGCGGTGGCTGCGTACTCGGTCCGCGCCCGCCCCGGCGCCCCGGTCGCGACGCCGGTGAGCTGGGATGAGGCCGCCGACCCGGCGCTGCGTGCGGACAGTTTCACGCTGCCGGCCATGCCCGACCGGCTGGCCCAGCTGGACAAGGCAGGCGACCCGTGGGCCGGGATGTCCCGGCACCGGCAGGGACTGACCCGGCCACGGCGCCTACTCGCCCGGCGACAGCCGTGAGCGGTGGCGGGTCAGGAGACCGAAAAGATCGTTGGGAAAAAAGGAGGCGTGCATGACGATCGGCGAACTGCTGGCGGAGGCGTTCGGCCGGGTCCAGGGGGTGGTGCTGGAGGCCGTGCGCGGGCTGAGCGAGGAGCAGCTGGCGATGCGCCCCGAAGGCCGGGGGAACTCGATCGCGTGGCTGGTCTGGCACCTGACCCGGATCCAGGACGACCACGTCGCCGAGGTCGCGGGCACCGAGCAGGCCTGGACCGCGGAAGGGTGGGCCGGGCGGTTCGGGCTGCCGTTCCCGCCGGCTGAGACGGGTTACGGGCACACCGGCGCGCAAGTCGCGGCCGTCCGGGTACCCGCTGACCTGCTCGTCGGGTACTACGAAGCCGTCCACGGGCGATCCGTCGGGTACGTCCGGGGCCTCGGCGAGGCAGACCTGGACCGGGTGGTGGACGAGCACTGGGACCCGCCGGTCACCCTGGGTGTCCGTCTGACCAGCGTGATCTCCGACGACCTGCAGCACGGCGCCCAGGCGGCCTACGTGCGCGGGCTGCTGGGCCGCTGAGCGGGCGGCCGGGCGCGGCTCCCGGTCAGGCCGGGCCGAACAGGGAGTCGAGCGCGGCGTCGATCGTAGCGGCCAGCGGCCCGATCTTGGGCAGCACGGGTTCCGGCGGGGTGGCGTCCACCGCGTCGCACTCGGCCAGCGCACCCGGGTCGAGGAACCGGGTCAGCTGCCCGTAACCGTGCCGGTCGTCGGAGGCCATCCGGTGATGGTGCATCCGCAGCGGCGCGTACAGGTACAGCTGGTCCCGGGCCCGGGTCACCGCCACGTAGAACAGCCGCCGTTCCTCCTCCAGGCCGGCCCGGCTGGACAGGGCCATGTCGCTGGGCACCGCTCCGTCCACGAGCTGCAGCAGGTGCACCACCGGCCACTCCAGTCCCTTGGCTGAGTGGATCGTGGACAGGACCAGGTAGTCGTCGTCCAGCCTCGGCGGCCCGGCCAGGTCCGACGCGGACACCGGCGGGTCGAGGGCCAGCTCGACCAGCGCGTCATGCAGCGTCGGCCGGGTCGCGGCCGCGTCCACCAGGCGTTGCAGGTCGGCGATCCGGATCCCGGCGTCGGGGTAGCGCTCGCGGATGGGGGCGTCCAGCGCCGTCAGGATCCCCGCGGCCCGGTCCGCGGTCCGCTCCCGGCCGGCCGCGTCGGCCAGGCAGGACATCGTGTCCTCCACGGCTGGCCGGGCCCGCGGGGGAAGGACGCCGGCCGCGGCCTTCCAGTGCTCCCACAGGTGCGGGTCGCCCAGGCCCAGCGCGCCGATGAACCGCCGGGCGTGCACGGGCCCGATCCCCTCGTGCAGCCGGAGCAGCCGGAACCAGGCCAGGTCGTCCGCGGGATTGGTCACCACCCGGGCAGCGGCCATGAAGTCCTTGACGTGGGCGGCCTCGGTGAACCGGATGCCGCCGTACTTGATGAACGGGATGCGCCGGACCGAGAGCTCGATCTCCAGCACGTCGCTGTGGGTGGCCGCCCGCATCAGCACGGCCTGGTCGCGCAGGTCGGCCCCGGCCTCGCGGGCCTCAAGCACCCGGCCGCAGATCTCCCGGGCCTGGGTCGCCTCGTCGTGACAGCGGACCAGCTGGGGACGGGCCCCGGTGCCGCGCTCCGCGCGCAGGGCCAGCTCCAGGCCCTCGGACTGGGGGCGGACCGTGTTGGCCAGCCGGAGCACGGCGTCCTTGGAGCGGTAGTTGCGGGCCAGGCGGATGACGTCCAGATCCGGGTAGTCCGCGGCCAGCGCGCGCAGGTGGGCGGGGTCGGCGCCACGGAACGCATAGATGGCCTGCGCGTCGTCGCCCACACAGGTCAGGCCCCGGCCATCCGGGCGAAGCAGCCGGACGATGTCGGCCTGGATCGCGTTGACGTCCTGGTACTCGTCCACCAGAACGGCGTCGAACATGCCGCGCAGCACCGGGCCCGCGGCCGCGTCGGCCAGCGCGGCCCGCCATAGCAGCAGCAGGTCGTCGAAGTCGACCAGGCCGTGCTGGCGTTTGTGCGCGGTGTAGGCCCGGAACAGGCCCGCGAGCTCGGCCTCGAAGCCGGCCACCCACGGGAACTGGGCCTTGATCACTTCCGGCACCGGGGCCCGGGTGTTCACGCACCGGGTGTAGATGTCGGCGCAGGTACCCGCCCGGGGCGCCCGGCGCTGGCTGGTGACCAGGCCGTTCTCGGCGCGCAGGGTGTCCATGAGGTTGGTGACGTCGGGCGGGTCGATGACGCTGAACTCCGGGGGCAGCGAGAACGACTCGGCGTGCGCCCGGATGATCTGGTGGGCCACGGCGTGGAAGGTGCCGCCCACGACCCGGTCGGCGGCGCTCGCGCCGCGTGGCGTGACCCGGGCCAGCATGTCGTCCGCAGCCCGGCGGGTGAACGTCAGCAGCAGGATCCGGCTGGCCGGCGTGCCCTGGCTGCGCAGCCAGCCCGCCCGGGCCACCAGGGTCCGGGTCTTGCCGGTGCCCGCCCCGGCCAGGACGAGGAGCGGCCCGGACTGGTGCGTGGCCGCCCGCCGCTGGTCGTCGTTGAGCCCGTCAAGGACATCCGCCGGTTCGAACATGAAGACGAATGTAACGGGCGGGGCCGGCCGGGGCGAGACCCCACACCGCGGGAAGCCGGGCGGCCCCCGGTTCAAGCGGCACTTCGGTGTCCCCCCCGCCGGCTCTCTGCCAGCGGCAACCCATTCAGCCTGGATAGAGGCTGACCTCAGCGTCTGTGACTTCGCGCAGGCCAGAGGGGTTGCCGGCGATCTCAGCACAATCGGGGGGATGCTAGGTGATACTGGAAAAAGAACGTTGCCGGTCATTGCTGGGGGGAACAGGTTCGAAATGGCGCCCCGGGAAGCTGGCCGTGACGGACGGTCCGCTCACCCAGGGTCACCGAGGAGCGGGCATGCCCAGTTCAGCCGTCCCGAACACCGACCGGCCCGGCCCGTGCGCGGCCGGCTCGACCCTCCTGCTCTGCGGTGGATGCGGCAGCAGTGCCGTGATCGACCAGGACGAGCACCAGTACGGGGGGCTGGTGCGCAGCTTCCTCGGCCAGCACGCGGGATGCGGCAACGCGGTGCAGATCACCAGGATCCGCCCCGAGAACAGCTGACACGCCCGCAGGCCAGCCGGGCCGTGCCGGGCTAGCTGCCGTGCCGGGCTAGCTGCCGGCTGGCCGGGCTAGCTGCCGTGCCGGGCGAAGTCCACTGGCGGCAGGTCCTGGACCTCCTGCTTGCTGATCCTGAGCCGGATGGTGTCCCCCACCCGGGACACGGCCTTGATGGGGATGGCCACATCCTTGCGGCCCCACAAGTGCCCCTCCTGCAGCAGCACGTGCGTGACCTGATGATCGTGAGGGTCGACGACCAGCCCCTGGATGCGCCCGATACTGCCGTCCGTCGCCTCGACCCGGTCGCCGTGCCGCACCTCGACCTCGCCCAGGGGGACCCGGTCGTAGGTGACAGACGGCGAGAATCCGGCCACCCCGAGATCCACGCCGCCCGGCAGTCCTGCCCCAGGGTTGAGGCCGTAGTAGGGCCAGGCGATCACCTGCTCAGGCCCGTAGGCCGCATACCCGACGCTGCCCGGGATGAACTGCGTTTCCTCGGCCGGGTCGAGCTGGTCGAAGGCACCCATCGTGCAGTGCAGCTGAACCTCGGGTGACGCCGCCTCGACCAGGGCGACCGGCACCAGCCGGGCCAGCCCCGCACGGTCCTTCGGCTCGACGACGAGGTGGGTGACCACCTTTGCCACGGGGTCCACCACCACGCGGGATACCTCGCCGCAGACACCGTCGGTGCACCGGGCCCCGGCCCCGATAGTGAACTGCGTCGTGTCTGGCACGCTGAGCCTCCGTCATCTCCGGCCGGACCGCACAGCAGTGCAGTGCCCGGCTACACAGAGTAGACACCTGCGTGATTACGTGGAAGCGACGCCCCGAAGGACGTGGGTCAGGGGCCGCCGGCGGTCCAGGGCTCAGTCATCGCCGTCATGGTGGACGAATGGTTCCAGGTTTGTGCCCGCCACATCGGCCCGGTTCTCGACGGCACCATCCGCCGACACCCCAACCCGCCACCCGCGCCGCCGGGCCCGGCGATCGTACAGTGCCGCCAGGGCGAGGATCAGCACAATCACGCCGCCGACCACGATGAGAAGCATCCCGCCTCACCTGCCTCGAACCCTCAGGCTATCCCGCGGTGTCCGGGATCATCCCCCGGGCTGCCGCTGTGATTTCTCGAGCCACGAGTGCAGCATCAACAGCCCGCTGACCGGCACGGCTACCACGCAGGCGAACAAGGCCACGGCGACCGCGATCATGGCAATATCCGTTCCGGACTTCAGCAGCGCCACGCCCACAGCCAGGCTCGGCAGTATCACGGCCGCGCAGGCCCAGGCCCGGACCAGCTTTCTCTGGCCCGATACCGGGGCAGGCTCCCCGCTGCCTGGCTGCGCGGTGCCCGGCTGCACGCCGCCTGACGGCTCGTCGGGTGGCTGGGCCCTCGTGAGCCTGGCCGGCAAGTCGGCGGTCAGCGCGCTCAGGTCCCCGTAGGTCCGTGACGTGAGCACCCTGCCGAGCCTGCGGTCGAGCTCATCCCTGCCCAGGCAGCCCCGCACGAACGCGGCCTTCAGGATGTCGATGACCTGCTCTCGATCGGCGTGCGACGCCCGCAGGAAGCTGTAGCTGCGGTTTCCCGCGCTGGCCTCTCTCTCGTCTCCGGGCCCGACCACCACTGGCGCCTCCGTGAGCACGACGTACCGAAAGCGTAACCCGGATGCCCTCGGGTCAGGCAAGCGCGGCGGGGATGAGCTGCCGCGCCCGTCTGCGGCTCACCCGCCGGCCGGCTGGATGATCTCCTGGAGGGAGGCAATGATGGCAGCAACGAACATCCGGGCACCTGACTGGAGAGACCTCGATGGAGTACGTACGGCTGGGAGAGACCGGGCTAAAGATCAGCCGCCTCGCATTGGGGTGCATGAGTTACGGCGACCCCGCCACCCCCGGAGCGCATACCTGGGCGCTGAACGACGACGACGCCCAGCCCTTCTTCCGGCAGGCCGTCGAGCTGGGCATCACGTTCTGGGACACCGCGAACAGCTACCAGAACGGCACGTCGGAAGAGCTGGTCGGCCGGGCGGTCACGCGCTACTCCTGCCGCGAGGACATCGTGCTCGCCACGAAGGTGTTCGGCAGGATGCACGACGGCCCGGGTGGCCGGGGCCTTTCCCGGAAGGCGATCTTGGAGCAGGTCGACGCCTCGCTCACCCGGCTCGGCACCGACTACATCGACCTGTACCAGATCCACCGCTTTGATCCCGACGCCCCGGCCGAGGAGACCATGGAAGCCCTCCATGACATCGTCAAGGCAGGGAAGGTCCGCTACATCGGCGCCTCGTCCATGTATGCGTGGCAGTTCGCCAAGCTGCAGCATGCCGCCGGACTGCACGGCTGGACCGCGTTCGTCTCGATGCAGAACCAGTACAACCTGCTCCGCCGCCAAGACGAACCTGAGTTGATGGCCATGTGCGCTGACATGGGCGTCGGTGTGGTGCCGTACTCCCCGCAGGGCAAGGGTCGCCTCGCTCGCCCCTGGGGCGATCAGTCGCACCGCTCGACCGTGGACCACGTCGTCCAGTCCTTCGATTCGCCGCTCGACGAGCCCGTGGTCAAGGCCGTCCAGCGCGTCTCCGAAGCCCGGGGCGCCACCATGGCTCAGGTCGCGCTGGCCTGGGTGCTGAACAATCCCGTCATATCTGCGCCCATCGTCGGGGCAACCAAGCCCCACCACCTGCCGGAAGCGATCGCGGCACTTGACCTGCGCCTCACCGCCGAGGAGATCGAATCGCTTGAGCAGCCTTACACACCACACGGGCCATCGTGGTTCTGAGGCACCCAGATCACTCGTTCCGCCCCCGGGGCTGACCAGGGCCGCCGGGTCACTCTCGGCCGGCCCCCAGCGCGAGTCCGGGAACATCCTGCGATCATGGGTGCGTGACGTCGTGGCGGGATGTGGAACAGGCAGAGCCGAAGTTCGCGCAGCGCGTGCGGGCGCTGTTCGACGCTCACAGGCACAAGACACTCGCCACCTTGCGAGCCGACGGATCGCCGCGAATTTCCGGGATCGAGGCGGCCTTCGAGGACGGCGAACTGGTTCTTGGCTCGATGCCGAACGCGCGCAAGGGCGCGGATCTCCGCCGGGATCCCCGGTTCGCCCTGCACAGCGCCACGGTGGACCCGATCGAGGGCTCCGAGGCGCAGTGGCCGGGCGAGGCGAAGATCTCCGGCCGGGTGATCCCCGACGGACCGATCATCGAAGGACCGGCAGGTGACCGCTTCCACGCCGAGATCGCCCAGGTCGTGCACACCCACCTCAACGAGAAGGCCACGATGCTCGTCGTCGAGTGGTGGACGCCCGCGCACGGGCTGCGGAAGGTCGAGCGCGAGTGACCCTCCCGTCACGAGGCCAGTCCCCACCATCAAAAACCGGCCGCGGACCGTCCCACGTGGCTGGAGGAGACTGATGTTGGGTCTGTGCGTCCGCTTCACGTGCAAGGACGAGGCAAGTGCCGAGGCGTATGACCAGCTGGTAGCCGAGACCGTCGAAGCCATCAAGGCCGGCGAACCGGGAACGCTCGTGTACGCGGCCCACCTGGTGGAGGGCCAGCCGCTGCAGCGGATCTTCTACGAGCTGTACCGGGACAGGGCAGCGTTCGAGGCGCATGAGTCGAGCCCGGCCACCCGCCGCTACCTGGCCGAGCGGGACCAGTACCTGGCCAGCACCGAGGTCGACTGGCTGACCTTGCAGACGGGCAAGGGGACGGGCCGCTGAGCGCCGGCACAGCAGGCTAGGCTCGGGCAGCGAGCCTGAGGCAGGTTGTCAGCCTTTGTCCTCGCCGGGCCGGTCATCGAGCGTTACGACATCCGTGTCGGGTCGCGTGACCGCACGCCGGCCGCTCGCCTTTTGCCAGTAGGCCTCCTTGCCCAGCAACGACTCACCGAACCGGTCGAACTCGGCGATCACCTTCTGCGTGGCCGCGATGATGGCCTCCCGGGTTCGTTCGCTCAGCTCGCCCAGCTGCCGGGATACTTCAGCCTCGAGGTGGGCGGCAACCTCGTCGTGAGACAGGGCGCGCAGCTCACTCTTGGCCTCGCGCACCGCGGCCCGCAGATCCTTCGTGGCGGCATGGGCTTCGCGGACCATCTCCCGGCACTCACCCACCGCTGCTTCCAGTCGGTCGAGTTCGCTCACGTGATCCCTCCTCGCTCATCCTCTGGATCGGGGGGTCGTTCCAGTTTGGATCGGCAATCGACCTGAGCACAACGCGGTGCGCGCTGAGTGACGTTTGAGTGCCATGAGCAGGATGGGAAAGCCGCGGAAGCGTTAGACCATCGGGACCTGCTGGCAAGTGAAGTCCGGCCTTCCCTTCTCGATGATCACGGCTGAGGAGCCGGCGAAGTGAAGGTGAGGGACTGGATCAGCCTGGCTGGGCTGGTGATCTCGATCATTGGATCCGGCGTTGCGAGCTACCAGCAGAGCTCGCGGGCGATGTCCGCTTGGCGTGGGAGCCGCCTATCGGAATCGAACCGATGACCTACGCATTACGAGTGCGTCGCTCTAACCGACTGAGCTAAGGCGGCAGGCCGCCATCCGGCGGCGACCTGAGTCTACCGGTCCGCCCACCAGGCCGTGTCCCGGCCGCGAACCCGCGCTGCAGGGCTGCCCGGCCGCGTGATCATGGGAAAGGTGGCGTCCCAGCGCCACCTTTCCCATGATCACGGACGCGGGCTGTGGCAGGTGTGGGACGTGTTTCCTCAGTGAGGGATATGACAGGAGGTGAGCCGGCGCCCCAGCCGGCGCCCCAGCCGACGTCACGGACGGCGCCCCCGCCGGCGCACCAGCCGGCGCACCAGCCAACGGCCCGGCCGGCGTCACGGACGGCGCCCCCGCCACCCCCTGGCCGGCGCGGCCCCCCGGGCCAGCCAGCCCACGTCAGGGGCAGACAGTGCCGGTGCGGGGGACGGCCAGGTCCAGCAGGTACTGATTCACGATGCCGTCCACGCAAGAGCTCCCCCGCATGTACGCGGTGTGCCCGTTCCCATCCCACCCCAGCAACACCCCGGAGCGCAGGTCCCCGGCCAGGGCCTGGGCCCAGCGGTACGGAGTGGCCGGGTCCCGCTTGTTGCCGATGACCAGGATCGGCGGCGCCCCCGCCGCGCGGATCGACGGCCGGGGGTAGGCGCGGACCGGCCAGTACGCGCAGGGCAGGCTGCCCCACATGATCGGCGCCCCGAACGCCGGTGCGGCCCGCTGCGCGCTCGCGGCCGCCGCGCGCCAGCGGGCCAGGCCGGCCCTCCGGCAGGCCACGGCCGGTCCAGGCACTCGACCGCCATGTTGGCGTCGGCCAGGTTGGTGTACTGGCCGCTGGCGTTGCGTTCCCACAGGGCGTTGGCCAGTTCGACCAGCACGGTCGCGTCGCCGCGGAACGCGGCGGCCAGCGCCTCGCGCAGCGTCGGCCAGTACGCCTGGCTGTACAGTGCCGTCGCGATGCCGTTCAGCACCAGGGCCCCGTCAGCGCTCTGGCCGGACAGGTTGTTGAGCAGCGGATGCGCCGTGGCCCGGCTGATCAGCCCCTGGATCCGGGCCAGCCCGGCCGCCACGGGCCCGCGACCCACGGGGCAGCCGGCGCGCGCCACGCAGTCCGCCACGAACGCGCGCAGCGCGACCTCGAAGCCCTGCCCCTGCACGATATTCATCCGCAACGAGGAGCTGCCCGGGTCGATGGCCCCGTCCAGGACCAGTGCCCGGACGTGGGAGGGAAAGAGCTGCGCGTACCAGGTGCCCAGGTAGGTTCCGTAGGACTTGCCGAGATAGGTCAGTTTCGTGTCACCGAGCGCGGCCCGCAGGACGTCCAGGTCCCGGGCGGCGTTGCGGGTGCCCACCCACGGCAGCAGGGCCCCGGATTCACGCTCGCACCCCCGGGCGAACAGCTTGGCCTCGGCCACGACCGGCGCGATCTGATCTGCCCCGCTGAGGTTTTCGTTAGTGGAGAGATAAGTGTCCAGCTGCGGGCCGGACAGGCAGTGGACGGCGGGCTCGCTCGCGCCCACCCCGCGGGGGTCGAAGCCGACCACATCGAAACGGGCGCGGACCGCGGCGGCGATCTCGGTGCGGGCCTGCAGCGCGTAGCTGATCCCGGAGCCGCCGGGGCCGCCGGGGTTGACGACGAGCGAGCCGATCCGCTTCGCGGGGTCGGCGGCGGGCAGCCGGATCACCGGCAGCGAGAACCGCCGCCAGGCGGGCCGGTGGTAGTCGAACGGGACGAGCAGCCGGGCGCACTGGAACACCTTGTCGCAGGCCTGCCACCGTAGCTTCTGGGCGTAGTACCCGGCCAGGGTGGTCGGTGGCGGGCCCCCCGGCCCCGCGATCGGGGCGCTGGCCTGCGGGGTGGCCCCGGCAGTGGAGGCGGGCGCGCTGGCGGCGGGCTGGGCGGCGGGGCCGGTGCTGCAGGCCGCGAGCACGGCGGCGGACATGCCGGCGGCCAGCACCGGCGCCCACCGCCGGCTGCGCCGGATCGGGAAGGGCACGGGGCGAGGTTACTCCGCGAGGGTGGGGGCGGCCTGGTCGCCGTATGTGGCCTCGTAGGCCTGGCGCGATCCGCAGACGCTCGCCTTCGGGCAGGCACACTTGCTGCCGTCGCGGGCGAGCTTGACCACGATCTTGTCGCCGGGCACGCTGTGGCCGGTAACGACGCCCGGGCCCTCGGGGGTCTCGACGGACGACCCGATGCTGGGGGCGTCTTTGCGGAAGTCCTGGTAGAGCGGGTGCTCGTACTTGAGGCAGCACATGAGGCGGCCGCAGGCCCCGGCGATCCGCAGCGGGTTGACCGGCAGCTCCTGGTCCTTGGCCATCCGGACGGACACCGGCTCGAAGTCCTTCAGGAACGTGGAGCAGCACAGGTCGCGGCCGCACGGCCCGATGCCGCCCTGCAGCCGGGCCTCGTCCCGCGGGCCGATCTGCCGCAGCTCCACCCGGCCGCGCAGCCGGGCGGCCAGGTCGCGGACCAGCGCCCGGAAGTCAACCCGGCCCGGCGCGCTGAAGTAGATCGTGTACACGTTGGGATCGTCCACGTAGTCCACGCCAATGATCTTCATGGGCAGGCCGTGCTCGCGGGCCAGGCGCCGGGCGGCGACCCGGGCCTCGGCGCGGCGGCCCCGGTTGGCCTCGTCCCGGGACAGGTGCTCATCGGTGGCGAGCCCCGCGCACACCGGCAGGCCTTCCACGTCGTCGCCGACCCATTGCGGGGCCCAGATCACGTCGGCCACCTCGGGCCCGGCGTCGGTGGGCACGAGAACCTTGTCGCCGACCCGCGGCGTGAGCGGCCCGGGATCGAGGTAGTAGAGCCGTCCGTAGCGTTCGAAGCTGACGGCCATCATCATGCCCATCCAGCCAGGTTACGGGTAGATCACGGGATCCGCGCCGCTGGGCGGCTGATTTCGCGGGTTTTGGGACGTCCGGGCACTGTGCGCCCGGACTCCGGCCTCGCCAGGCAGGAATGCCTCGCCAGGCAGGAATGAGCGGCTTCGGCGGGCCGGAGCGGCCAGCTGGGTCAGGCGGGCACTGCGTCGGTGCACTGGCATTCGACCAGCGAGGGCGGGAGGATCCGGGCCAGCACCTCCCGGTGCACGGGAGCCGCCTGGGCGTGACGCCGCAGGCCTTCCTCGGTGATGATCACGTAGATGCCCCGCCGGTCCTCGCCGCACAGGCTGCGCTCCACCAGGCCGTTCTTCACCAGCCGGTCGATCAGCCGGGACAGGGCGCTCTGGCTGAGGTGGACCGCGTCAGCCAGTTCCTGGGCCCGGAACTTCTCCTCGCGGCGCTCCGACAGCCGGTCGAGCACCTCGAACTCGCTCACGCCGAGGCCCTGGCGGGCCAGCTCCCGCTCGAGGGCGGCGTTGGCCGCCGCATGGCTGGCCGCAATAGCCCGCCACGTGCTCACCACCGTCTCGTCCGTCGCTCCGCCCACGAGCGCAGGATAGCGCTAGGCCACACTAGATGCAACTACATTAATTGCACTTGCATCTAGTGTGCGTGCATGCATATCGTTTAACCCATGGAGTCAACCAGCCGCACCCAGGCGGCCTCTCCCTCCCCGTCCCTTCGGCCCGAGGCGCCCCCGGCCTCCGTGGGCACGCGGCCGCAGGCGCCTCCCGCACGCGCTGGTGACCAGCGCTGGAGCCCGCGGTTGTGGGCGATCCTGATCGTGTTGTGCGGGGCCTTGTTCCTTGACGCGCTCGACGTGTCGATGGTCGGCGTCGCCCTGCCGGACATCCGGGCCTCCCTCGGCCTGTCCACATCGTCGCTGCAGTGGGTGATCAGCGGCTACGTCCTTGGCTACGGCGGCCTGCTGCTGCTCGGCGGGCGCGCCGCCGACCTGCTGGGCCGGCGCCGGGTCTTCCTTGCGGCCCTGGCCCTGTTCGCGCTGGCCTCGCTGTTCGGCGGGCTGGTCAGCAGCGTCGGCCTGCTGATCGCCGCCCGGTTCATCAAGGGCGTCGCGGCGGCATTCACCGCCCCTGCCGGGCTGTCCCTGCTCACCACCACGTTCCACGAAGGCCCCATGCGCACGCGGGCCATCAGCGTGTACTCAGCCTTCGGGGCGAGTGGATTCTCCCTCGGCCTGGTGCTGTCCGGCCTGCTCACCGAGGTGAGCTGGCGGTTGACGCTGCTGGTTCCGGCGCCGGTGGCCCTGCTCACGCTGATCGCCGCGATCCGGTTCATCCCGCGTGCACCCGCCTCGCGGGAGCCCCGCGGGAGCCGCCGGTTCGACATCCCCGGGGCGGCGACCGTCACCGGCGCGATGCTGTTGCTGGTCTACACCGTCGTCTCGGCCCAGCAGGCAGGCTGGGGGTCGGCCCGGACCGTGGGCTCGTTCGCGGTCGTGGCCGTTCTCCTCATCACCTTCGTGGTGATCGAGCGCCGCAGCGTGGACCCGCTGGTACCGCTGGGCATCTTCCGCTCAGGGCCGCTGACCCGGGCGAACATCGGTGCGCTGACGCTGTTCGGGTCGTACGTGTCGTTCCAGTTCCTGGTCACCCAGTACCTGCAGACCCTGGCGTCCTGGTCCGCGATTGCCACCGCGCTAGCGTTCCTGCCCGCCGGCGTGATGGTGGCGGTGCTGTCCACCCGGATGAGTGCGATCATCGGGCGTTTCGGAACCGCCCGGGTCTCCGTGCTCGCGTTCGCCAGCCTGGTGGCCGGCTATGCGGTGTTCCTCCGGGTCGGTGTCCAGCCCGACTACCCGTCGGTGATCCTCCCCGCGGTGGTGCTGATCGGCATCGCGTTCGGCCTGGGCTTCTCCGCGCTCAGCCTGGCTGCGACCGACGGGGTCGCCGACGCGGAGCAGGGCCTGGCGGCCAGCCTGTTCCAGACGTCGTTCCAGGTCGGCGGCGCGATCGTGCTCGCCGTCGTGACCGCGGTCGTGGACGCCGGGGGCGCCAGCCGGATCACCTCGGCGCAGGCCACCCTGGGGGCCTACCGGCCCGCGCTGGCCGTCATCACCGCGGTGTCAGCGCTCGGGGCGCTGACCGCGCTCAGCGGCCTGCGGTCCGCCCGGCGCGTGGCCCGCCCGGCGCCGGTCCCTGTGCCCGCCCCGGTCAGGGTGCCCGCCCCGGTCACGGTGCCCGCCCCGGCGCGTGCGCCGATGGCTCCGGCACCGGCTCTGGTGACGGACGCGGCCATGGCGACGGATGTGCCTACAGTGACGGATGTGGCGCTAGGCGTGGAGCCGGACCTCGTCGCTGGCCTGGCCCGCGAGGTGGAGGAGGACTGCGCCACGCCGTTGTGCCTGTGACCTGAGGCAGCGCCAGCCGTGCGCCGCCCAGCCTGGACGTGCTGGGCGGCGCGCTGCTGTGCGGGCCCGGCGGGACTCGCACAGCGGCGCGCACGACCGGCAGCACTCCGGTCACCAGGCCTCGTTAACCTCCCGGCCGGTCACCGGCGGCAGCGGCACCAGGCCCCCGTCGCGCAGCCAGCCGTTGAACCCGGCCGTGCACCGGCCCGCCGGGCAGGCCAGCCCGCCGTTGAGCAGCCAATGCTGGCCCGGGCCGTCCTGGCTGAGCTGGAGGAAGTCGGGGCCCGTGTTGATGACGGTGCTATGGCCCAGGTGCCGCTGGTACAGCACCCGCAGCAGATGCCCGGAGGACCGCGACACCTGGATCACCGACAGGTCCGGGGGAACCGTGTCATGAGCCCCGTGCACGCTGCCCATCCGGCCGGTCAGCACGACCGCGGTGATCGTCGTGCCGTCCGGGCTGATCTCCGCCTGCGCGATGTAGGGGTAACGCGCGGACTGGCGGAGCAGGACCGGGCCGCTATTGAGGCGGCCGCCGCCCGCGGCGGGGCTGAGCGCGCGGACCTCGGCGGTCCGGCCGCCGTACGCGCAGACCTCGCTGTTCAGCTGCAGGCGGCGGCACGACTGGCCGAGATAGACGAGCTGCCGGCCGTCCGCACTCCAGGACAGGCTGGCCACGCTGAACACGGGACGGGTCCCGCCCCGCCACACGCTCCTGGTCCCGGTCCCCGCATCGATGATGTCGATGTAGTCCGGCCGTGGAGCCGGACAGGGCCGCTCTCCCGGGCCGCCGCAGCCCGGGCCCGCGTAGGCGTAGGCGTAGGAGACGGCGACCAGTGACCCGCCGGGCGAGGCGGCCATGGCGTCGGGAGTCCAGTTGCGGTTGCCGAGCAGGCCGCCTGGCACCACGGCGAAGCCGGTGACCTGGCCCGACCTGGTCAGCGAGAATCGGTACAGGCGCTCCCCCGATGTTCCCGGCACGGCGGCCGCGACGAAGAACACGCCACCCCGGGCGGCGGCGAGGATGTCGTCCACGCCGGCGTTGGCCTTCCTGGGGACCGGGACCGTGGCCGTGATCTTCCCGGTGGCGGTGGAGCGCACCACCGGAGCGCCACCCTGGAGGTCTTCGACCACGTAGTAACCGGGTACCGGCGCCCGGCCGCCCGTGGGCCCGCTAGACGATCCGGATCCGGTCAGCCTCGTCCCGAGGGCGATCGCGAGGCCGATCACGAGAACGACGCCCAGCGCAGCGGCGAGTGGCGCCGCCCACGCCGCCCGCCGCCGGGGCGGTGGGGCGATGAGCGGGCGGAGGGTCTCCTGGGGGACGGCGCGGGCCGCGGCGGTGAGTGCGTCGGTCAGCCGGTCTTCGGTCTGGGTCATGCTGGCTCCCCGAGTTCGCGCGCGAGGGCGGCGATCCCCCGCGCGGCGGTTGATTTGACGGTGCCGGGACTGATCCCCAGGACCGCCGCGATCTCGGCCTCCGGCAGCCCCAGCCAATAGCGGAGCACCAGCACCTCGCGGCGCCGCCGGGACAGCCCGGCCAGGGCGGCCAGCACCTGCCTGCGATCCTCCGCGAGCAGCGCTTCGTGCTCCGCAGATGCCTGGGCGAGGTCCCAGCCGCCGCGCGCCGATCCGTCGCGCGCGCCCCCGAAGCGGCGCGCGACGGCCCGGCGGCGCAGCGCGCTGCGACACCCGTTCAGCACGGCGGCCCGTACATACGCGAGGGCGCCGCCGGGGTCGGGCAGATGATCACGGGCACACAGCCGAGCGAACACGTCCTGGACGATGTCCTCGGCGGAGGGCCGGTCGCCGGTCATCAGGACGGCCAGCCGGACCAGGTCGGCGTGATGCTCGTGGAACAGCGCGGTCACGCTGGCCCCGGAGCCAGCCACGGAAGAGGTACCCGGTCCATGCCCGCCGGTCTCCCCGATCTGGTAGCTCATACCTATTGCACGCGCGAACCGCCGTTCCGTTGCCCGCCAATTCGGTGATCACCTCAGCGCGGTGCATTGTGGTTGCCATGACGCACACAATGCACCGCGCTGACCTGCTCAGCGGGTTATCCACAGGGGAGAAAGTCGGGTGGCGGGGCGGCCCACGGCCCGGGCAGGGTTGAGCTATGGCGCGAGAACTTCCCCGGGATTCCTCCGAGCTGGCTGACCTTCAGCATGGCGTGCTGTCGCGCACCCAGGCCCTGGCGGGCGGGATGAGCCCCGGAACGGTGAGCTGGCGGTTACGGAGGGGCGAGTGGCAGCGGCTGCATGTGGGTGTGTACGCCACCTTTACCGGCCAGCCGGATCGTGAGGCCGTGGTGTGGGCGGCATTGCGCCGGGCCGGCGTAACTGCCGTGCTGAGTCACCAGACCGCCGCTGAGTTCAGCAAGCTGATCAGCACGCCCAGCAGCCTGATCCACGTGACTGTGCCGAGGGACCACCACGTGCGCCCGATAGCCGGGGTAATATCCACCGGTCGAATCGTGTCGAGCAGGCCCGGCACCCAACCCTGACCCCGCCGCGCACCCGGATCGAAGAAACCACGCTGGATCTAGCCGCATGCAGCGGGAACCTGGACGACGCGCTGGCCTGGCTGGCCCGCGCCTGCGGAGCCCGGCTCACCACACCGGACCGGCTCCGCAAGGCCCTGGAGTCCCGGACCCGGGTGCGCTGGCGTGACGCCCTGAGCGCCGCCCTGGACGACATCACCGGGGGCGCGCATTCGGCACTTGAGCTCCGCTACGTCAGCCGGGTCGAGCGGCCGCACCGCCTGCCCCGGCCTCAGCGCCAGGTCCGGGTCGTCCGCGGCCTGCGCACCGAGTACCGGGACGCCCTCTATACCGAGTTCGGGGTCGGCGTGGAGACGGACGGCGCGGCGCGCACCCGCCGGAGGCCCGCTGGCGCGACCAGCACCGCGATAACGCCGCTGCGGCCGACAGGATCACCACCCTGCGCTACAACTGGGCCGACGTGACCCAGCGTCCCTGTTACGTCGCGGCCGAGGTGGCCAAAGTACTCCGTCAGCACGGCTGGCGTGGCCTCCCCAGCCCCTGCAGCCCCTCCTGCCCCCTCAAGGACTGGCCGCGTTTTTAGCGCGGTGCATTGTGGTTGCCATGACGCACACAATGCACCGCGATCATGCGGCTTCAGCGGCGGCACCCGGTGACCTGCTGGGGCAGCGACTGGTTAAGGCCCACAGCGTGTGGTCGGCGCGGACCGCGCAGGTGTGGGCGGGCGGCCGTGACCTGGCGAACCGGTCCCCTGACCGCGCCCAGCAAGCTGCTGATTGACGAGGGGGCCGCTAGCCGTGCAGGAGGGCCGGCGAGGGGGCCGCTAGCCGTGCAGGAGGGCCAGGGTCAGTTCCTCGACGGCCAGGAGGGGGGCCACGTTGAGTTCGAGGCGTTCCCGGCAGGTCATGATCGCTTCCATCCGCCGGACGGTGGACTCCGGGGGGCTGGCCGCGGCCAGCCGGCGGACCTCGTCTTCGTGCCCGGCGCTGCCCAGGTCCACGTCAGCGCCCAGCTGAACGACGAGCACGTCACGGTAGAAGGCGGCCAGGTCGAGCAGCGCACGGTCCAGCGCGTCCCGCTTCAGCCGGGTGGCGCGGGACTTCTGCCGGTCCTCCAGGTCCTTCATGGCACCCGCGGAGCCGCGGACCGCCTTGGCCACGCCCTTGCCGGTCGAGCCCTCACCGAACGCCTTGCGCAGCGCGTCCCGCTCGGGAACGTTCAGCTCCTCGGTGACCGAGGCCGCCTCCTGCTCAGCCGCCTTCACCAGGCCCGCGGCCGCGCTCAGCGCCGTGCCCAGGCTGGTGATCCGGGCCGGGAGGCGGAGCACCTCGGCGCGGCGCTGAGCGGCCTCGGGATCGGTGGCCAGCCGCTTGGCCCGCCCCACATGCCCCTGCGCCGCCCGGGCAGCAGCCAGGGCCCGCGCCGGATCGACGCCGTCCCGGCGGGCGAGCACGCCGGCCACGGCTTCCGGCGGCGGCGTGCGCAGCGTGACCAGCCGGCATCGTGACCGGATGGTGGTGACCAGTTCCTCGGCCGAGGGCGCGCACAGCAGCCAGACCGTCCGCGGCGACGGCTCCTCGATCGCCTTGAGCAGGGCGTTGGCGGCCTGCTCGGTAGCGCGGTCAGCATCCTCGAACACCACCACCTGCCAGCGGCCGCCGGACGGCGCGCCCGCGGCGCGCAGCACCAGGTCCCGGGTCTGCTTCACCCCGTACGACAGTCCCTCCGGCTTGACCAGCAGCAGGTCGGGATGGGTGCCCGCGCGCACCTGATGGCAGCTCGGGCACTCCCCGCAGCCCCCGTCGGGGCACAGCAGCGCGGCCGCGAACGCGCGTGCCGCGACCGACCGCCCCGACCCCGGCGGCCCGGTGAACAGCCAGGCGTGGGTCATGCCCAGGACGTGCTCGCCGCGGAGCAGCCGGGCCGCGACGGCCGCGGCCTCGTCCAGCTGGGCCACCACCCGCTCCTGGCCGACCAGGTCACCGAAGACTGGCGCGCCGCCCGCCGCCGTGTCCCCGTTCACGTCCGCCGCCCCGATTCTTTGCTCTCAAACTGCCCGGCTCAATCGACGATAGCCGGGAAACTGCCCGTGTTCGCCTCGGCCATCGGCGGAATCGGGTCCGGCAGCATGTCGCGGACGCGTTCCTGGATGACGCGGCTGACGTCCTCCGGCGATTGTGATGCGTCGAGGACCAGGTAGCGGTCGGGCTCCGCACGGGCCAGGTCGAGGAAGCCACGCCGGACCCGCTCATGGAAGTCCAGCGGCTCGGCTTCGAGGCGGTCCGCCGACCGGGCCCGGCGGCCAAGGCCGTTCGCTGGGGGCATGTCGAGCAGCACGGTGAGGTCGGGCATCAGGCCGCCGGTCGCCCACTGGTTCAGCCGGGCCACCTCGGCAGTGGGCTGGTCGCGGCCCGCGCCCTGGTAGGCCAGCGAGGAATCCACGTACCGGTCGGTGACCACGACGGCGCCCCGTTCCAGCGCGGGCAGGATCACCGAGGAGACGTGCTCGGCACGGTCCGCCGCGTACAGCAGGGTCTCGGCCCGGGCCGACAGGCCGGCGTGCGCCGTGTCGAGCAGCACCGCGCGCAGCCGCATGCCGATCTTGGTCGCGCCCGGTTCCCGGGTGGTGACCACGTCGTAGCCCTGGTCACGCAGCCAGATCGCGAGCAGCCGGGCCTGCGTGGTCTTGCCGGCCCCCTCACCGCCCTCGAACGCGATGAAAACGCCCTGCCGGGCAGGGGGCGCCTCGTAGCCGTTGACGCCGTTGAAGCCGTTGGGGTGGACGGGGACCGGCTGGAACTCCTCGCCCCGGACCACGGACACCAGGTCGTCGCGCAGTGGCACGCCCTTCCGGTCGTCCATCTGCCGGTAGGAGACGACGCCGACCCACACCGCGATCGCCGCGGCCAGCAGCATCACGCAGTTGTAGCCGATTCCCTCGTAGCTGACGTGGGCGATGCGCAGGCTTCCCGTCCCGGACGCGCCGCGGAACAGCGCGGTGAACCCCGCGGCCACGAACGGCGCCACCGCGATCACCGTGAACAGGATGACCCGGATGGCGGAGTTGAGGAACGCGAACGTGCGGCCCCGCGTGTCGTCGTCCACCTCGAGGCCGACGATCGTGTAGCCGGTCACGTAGGCCACGCCGGCGCAGGCGCCGAGCAGGACGACCAGCAGGACGGTCACGACCAGGTTCGGGATCAGCGCGATGAGCGCGAGCGGGATGGCCGCGCTGACGATGCTCAGGCCGAACAGCCGCCGGCGGCTGAAGCCGTTGAGGATGCGCAGGCCGAGGAACATCCCGCCGGCCAGGCCCACGAAGATCGCGGCGAACACGACGCCCCAGCCCGCGTTGCCGCCGTGCAGCGTGTTCGTGATGTACGGCTGGCCGAGCCCGACCACCACGCCGCCGGCCGCGAACGCCCCGACCATCCCGATGACCAGGCCCCGCACCACCGGGGTGCGGCCGATGAACCGCCAGCCGTCCCAGATGATCCTGCCCACCGCGGGCGCCGAGATGTGCGAGCTGAACTGCCGCTTGGGGATCTCACGCAGCGCGTAGATGGTCAGCGCGGACACCACGAACGTCACCGCGTTGAAGTACAGCGCCAGGTTCACCGGGTTGGTGGTGAAGTAGTGCGAGAGGCCCTCGAGTGCCCGGCTGACCAGGGACAGCAGGCTGAACACGATCCCGGCGATCGGGGCGGTGCCGAACGTGGTGAACAGGCTGTACTGGTTGGCCTCCTCCAGCCGGTCCGGGGGCACCAGGTTCGGTATCGAGGCGTCCTTGGCCGGCGTCCAGAACAGCGAGACGCAGGACGCGAGGAACTGGACCACGTAGACCCAGGTCAGCGGGTTGGCGAAGTGGATCGACAGGTCGAGCGGGATGGTCAGGTACAGGGCCGCGCGCAGCACGTCGCCCACGATCATGTTGATCCGGCGGTCCAGCCGGTCCGCGACCGCGCCGGCCAGCGGCCCGAGCACCAGGGCGGGCAGCAGCGAGGACAGCCACACCCCGCCCACCGCGCTGTACTGGGCGGCGGCACCCGAGCCGGCCAGCGCGGACGCCAGCGAGGCCAGCGCGACCAGGCTCAGCCAATCCCCCAGGCTGGACAGCGAGGTCGCGATCCACAGCCGCCGGAACGGCCTGATCGACAGGACGCTGCTGCCCCGCTCGCGCGAAGGGGATCGGAGGTTCACTGGGTCAGGGTATCCACACCAGAGGGGCTCGCGTGGCCTGCAAGCTCGCGAAATGTCCGGCAGGTACGGCCTTGCCAGGCCGGGGCCGGCCGGGCCGGGCCGTGGCTAGGCCCGGCTGGGCTTCCTCGGGGCCGCCTTCTTCGCGGCGGGCTTCTTGGCCGCCGGCTTCTTCGCCGCCGGCCGCCGCCGGGGGGCCGACGGGGCGGCGGACCGCCGCTCGGCCAGCAGCTCCGCCGCACGCTGCGGGGTGATCGACTCGACCGCGTCCCCCTGGCGCAGCGACGCGTTGGTCTCCCCGTCGGTCACGTACGGGCCCCAGCGGCCTTCCTTGACGACGATCGGGCGCTTGCTGCCCGGGTCCTCGCCGAGTTCACGCAGCGGCGGCGCGCTGGCTGCCCGGCCCCGGCCACGTGCCTTCGGCTGCGCGAACAGTTCCTTGGCCTCGGCCAGGGTGAGCGTGAACAGCTGTTCCTCGCTCTCCAGCGAGCGGCTGTCGGTGCCCTTCTTCACGTACGGCCCGTACCGGCCGTTCTGCACGGTGATCGGCTCCCCGTCGAGCTCGCCAATGGTGCGGGGCAGCGTGAGCAGCCTGAGCGCGTCCTCCAGCGTGACCGTGTCCAGCGCCATCGACTTGAGCAGCGAGGCGGTGCGCGGCTTGCTGGTGTCACCCTCCGGCATGACCTCGGTCACGTACGGGCCGAACCGGCCCGCCTTGGCCACGATCTCGCGCCCGGTGCCCGGGTCGGTACCGAGCGGGAAGTCGCCGCTGGGCTGGGCGAACAGCTCCTCGGCCTTCTCCGGGGTCAGCTCGTCCGGGGCCGTGCCCTCAGGCACGTTCACCCGCTGGTCGCCGCGCTCCAGGTACGGCCCGTACCGGCCGACCCGGACGACGATGTCGCTGCCGGCCAGCGGGAACGAGCTGACGTCGCGCGCGTCGATGTCACCCAGGTCGCTGACCAGTTCCTTGAGCCCCTCCTCGCCCTCGGCGCCGAAGTAGAACCGGCGCAGCCAGGGCACCCGGGCCGCCTCGCCGCGGGCGATCGCGTCGAGCGCGTCCTCCATCCGCGCGGTGAAGTCATAGTCCACCAGCTGCGAGAAGTGCCGCTCCAGCAGCGTGATCACGGCGAAGGCCAGGAACGAGGGCACCAGCGCGGTGCCCTTCTTGAACACGTACCCGCGGTCCAGGATCGTGCCCAGGATGTTCGCGTACGTGGAGGGCCGGCCGATCTCCCGGTCTTCCAGCTCCTTGACCAGCGTGGCCTCGGTGTAGCGGGCCGGCGGCCGGGTGGCATGCTCGGACGCGGCCAGGTCCAGCGCGTTCAGCGCGTCGCCCTCGGACAGCGGCGGCAGGCGGCGTTCCCGGTCATCCCGGTCGCCGTCGTCGTCCGCGTCCTCCACGTAGGCCTTCAGGAAGCCGTGGAAGTTGATGATCTTCCCGGAGGCGCCGAACTCCGCTTCCTCGCCTGCGGACGAGCGGCCAGACACCCGGACGGACACCGATTCGCCGGTGGCGTCCTTCATCTGCGAGGCGACCGTGCGCTTCCAGACCAGCTCGTAGACACGCAGCTCATCACCGGACAGCCGGGACTGCGCCGGGGTGCGGAACGAGTCGCCGGCGGGCCGGATCGCCTCGTGTGCCTCCTGCGCGTTCTTGACCTTGCTGGAGTAGACGCGCGGCGAGTCCGGCACATACTCCGCCCCGTACAGTTCCCGCGCCTGGCGCCGGGCCGCGTCGATCGCGGTCTGCGACAGCGTCGTCGAGTCGGTCCGCATATAAGTAATGTGACCGTTCTCGTACAGGCGCTGCGCCACCGACATCGTGTACTTGGCCGAGAAGCCGAGCTTGCGGGACGCCTCCTGCTGGAGGGTGGTGGTGCGGAACGGCGCGTACGGGGAGCGCCGGTACGGCTTGCGCTCGACCGACTTGACCGAGAAGCCGGCGCCCTGGAGCCGGTCAGACAGTCCGGCGGCCGACAGCCGGTGGACGACCCCGGGCGGGACGGACAGACCGTTATCGCTGGTAGTAGAGGTGCCCTCGAGGTAGAGCACGTCGGGGTTGCGGAGTTCGCCAGACGGGGCGAAGTCGCGGCCCTGCGCGACCCGGCGGCCGTCCACCGCGACCAGCCCGGCCGGGAACGAGGACGCGCCGTCGTCGCCCGCGCCGTCGGCCCGGGCGAACACGGCCTGCAGGTCCCAGTACCGGGCCGCGCGGAACGCTATCCGCTCCCGCTCGCGGGCGACCACCAGCCGGGTGGCCACGGACTGGACCCGCCCCGCCGACAGCCGGGGCATGACCTTCTTCCACAGCACCGGCGAGACCTCGTAGCCATACAGCCGGTCCAGGACCCGCCGGGTCTGGTAGGCATCGACGAGCCCGGTGTTGAGCTCGCGGGGGTTGTCCACCGCGTGCGCGATCGCCTCCGGCGTGATCTCGTGGAAGACCATCCGCCGGGTCGGCACCTTGGGCTTGAGTTCCTCGAGCAGGTGCCACGCGATGGCCTCGCCCTCGCGGTCCTCATCAGTGGCGAGGTAGAGCTCGTCGGCGTTCTTGAGCAGCGACTTGAGCTTCGAGACCTGGGACTTCTTGTCGGCGTGCACCACGTACAGCGCGCCGAAATCCTTGTCAACGTTGACCCCGAGCCGCGCCCACGGCTCTTTGCGGTACTTCTCGGGGATCTCGGCAGCCTTGTCCGGCATGTCCCGGATGTGCCCGATGCTGGACTCCACCACGTACCCCTTGCCGAGGTAACCCGCGATGGTCCGTGCCTTGGCCGGCGACTCGACGATAACCAGGCGAGTACCCCCGCCGTTGCCCGCGGCGTTGTCCTTGCCCGCCGCGCGCTTCCCGGCGGGAGGTGTCCTTGCTGCCACGCATTCACCTTCTATAGTCCGGCGCCTGTGCCCGGCCCGGTCTTGTCTGTTGCTCGATACTGCTTCTGAATCCGTCAGCCTGCCAACCCTCGGCCTGCTGACCTTGCTTGCCCAACCCTGGCGCCTGCCAAGCGTCCCGGGTCAAGTGTGCGTCCCGGAGCCCGCCTGCCCAACCCGGCCCCGCTTCTGTTCAACTCCGAGGGCCGGCATGGGTGTTCCCTCACCCGCCCTGCCTGCCCGGACAGCCGGGCCAGCGAATATTTCGCCTTTGCCGATTGAACCACCGCGTGCGCCGCGCACAATAAGAGGTGATGGCCGAGTACTCCTACCTCGTGCTGTACCTGCCGCGAGGAACGTCACGTGACGCCGCCCGGCGTCTGCTGACGGACCACGCCGAGTACGGCGAGTGGGAACTGGCCAGACTCCGCCTGTATGCAGACGGCAGCAGGAAGGTCACCCTGCGGCGGCCGATCATACGCCCCGTACTGACCCTTTGACCAACACTTGCCCATCACTGCCCGGCCGCCCAGGCTTGCGGGCGGCCCCGGAGGCAGTAACGGCCCAGGGCCGGACCTGGCGGTTCCCGGGCCTCTCGCGGATGGTGCGGCGGTGGGCCGACTGGTTTTCGTTGCGGGCTCTTGACGTTCTGCTTTTGACGTTCTGCCTGGGTGATGCGGACCTCCGTCCGGGGAGCGGCGGCGGCCACGGCCAGGGGCACTGCGGGGGGCAGCTTCCGCTGGCCGTGGCCGCCTGGGCGGGGTAGCCATGGCGGGCCTCAGCGATCTCCTGCCGCTCCGGGCGCCGGCAGTGCCTGGCCGCGATGTCACGGGTGCTGTGCGGGCTGGCCAGACAGGTTCGCCAGCTGTCCGCGCCCCCGGGGGTGGACAGCCTCGCACATTGCGTCACGATAACACTACCGAGTGTGCGCTTATAGCGATTCGGCGAAAATCAGCAGCGGTCGAGGAAGCCGTCCAGGACACGCGTCCCGAACTGGAGCGCGGACACCGGGACACGCTCATCGACACCATGGAACATTCCGGAGAAGTCCAGGTCAGCCGGGAGCCGGAGCGGCGCGAACCCGAAGCAGCGCATGCCGAGCCGGCTGAAGGACTTGGCGTCGGTCCCGCCGGAGAGGCAGTAGGGGACGACCTTGGCGCCCGGATCCTCGGCCAGCAGGGCCGCAGTCATCGCGTCACACAGGTCGCCGTCGAACGTGGTCTCCAGGGCGATGTCGTGATGGATGAACTCGCGCTGCACGCCCGGGCCGAGCAGGCTATCCACCTCGGCGAAGAACTCGTCCTCGTGACCCGGCAGGAAACGGCCGTCCACGTCGGCGGTGGCCACCTGCGGGACGACGTTGACCTTGTATCCCGCCTTCAGCACGGTGGGGTTGAGGGTGTTGCGCAAGGTGGCGCCGGTGAGCCGCGACAGCGACCCGATCTTGTCGATGACCTGCCGGTACGCCTCCGGCCCGTACTCGATGCCCAGCGCGGCGCATGCCTGCGCGAGGAAGGCCTCCACCGCCGGGGTGAGGCGGACCGGCCAGTCGTGGCGCCCGATCCGGGCCACAGTCTCGGCCAGCTCGGTCACCGCGTTGTCGGGCTGCAGCATCGATCCGTGCCCGGCGGTGCCGCGCGCGGTCAGCCTGAACCAGGCCATGCCTTTCTCCGCCGTCTGGACCAGGTAAAGGCGCTGGCCGCCAAGGGTGACGCTGAACCCGCCGACCTCCCCGACCGCCTCCGTCACGCCCTCGAAGAGGCCGGGATGGTTGTCCACCAGGTAGCGGGCTCCGTACGAGCCACCCGCCTCCTCGTCGGCCAGGAACGCCAGGACCACATCACGGGGCGGGCGGCGGCCTTCCCGCATCCGTTGGCGGACCACGGCCAGGATCATCGCGTCCATGTCTTTCATGTCCACGGCGCCGCGGCCCCAGACGCACGCTTCGTCGCCGCCGCCGTCGTTCTGGTCGTCGATCGGGTCGTCGATCTGGCCCGAGAACGGGTCGACCTGCCAGTCCGCCGCGTCGGCGGGAACCACATCGAGGTGGCCGTGCAGGAGCAGGGCGGGCCGGGACTGGTCCTCGCCGGTGATGCGCGTGACCACGCTGGTCCGGCCGGGGGCGGACTCCAGCACGGTGGGCTCGAGGCCGGCCTCGGCGAGGAGCGCGGCCACATGCTCGGCTGCCCGGCGCTCCCCCGGCCCGGCGTTGTCGCCGCGGTTGGAGGTGTCGATCCTGATGAGGTCGCTACACAGGCCAGCGACCTCGTCCTGAGCGGTGATGTCGTTGGGGCCGGGGGAGGCTGGGGTCTGCGTCATCACCCCATGGTCGCACCTGGCGCAGCCGGGATGCCGGAGACGCCGGCCTTCTTGTGTGCTCGTGGGGGCTGGCGGTGTGTGTTCGGCGGGAGCGCCGGGCATCCGGGGGTCAGGTTAGCGGCCGGGCGGGAGGGGTGGCCGGGCGGGAGGCGGGTGGCCGGGAGGGGTTTGGCCGGCGGGGAGGCGGCGGGCGGCCAGGAGGGGGCGGGCGGCTGCTTCGCCGGACGCGGCAGGATTTGCTATCGTGAGGCGGCCGACCCGGGCGATACTGTGGTCTGGCATACGTCCGGGTGGCGGAATAGGCAGACGCGCTAGCTTGAGGTGCTAGTGCCCTGAAAGGGGCATGGGGGTTCAAGTCCCCCCTCGGACACATGGGGGTTCAAGTCCCTAGGGACACGATCCCTGGAGTTGAATCCAGAGAGCTGAACTGGCCCTGAGCGGCGCATGCTCTCCTTGTGCGGGCCCACCGTTGCCTTCGCCCACCGCGAGTGAGCGCAACCACCTTAGTGTCCTGCTCCTGACCCTCAACCGGGCAGACGAGACGGCGGGCCATGATGGTGATTATGCCCGGTAGATGGTGACTTCGTGGTAGGCGGGGCGTTCCCAGTCGCGGGCGCAGCGACGGTAACTGGTGATCCAGGCCAGGTGTGCTCGACGGCCCAGCGGCGGCGCAGGATGGCCTGATATCCGCGGTCGGCCCAGCGCGGCGGGCGCGGCGACACGCGCGCGTGGGTTGAACAGCAGCGGCCGGGCGGCAGCACGTCATAAGTGCTGGGCGGGGTGCCCGGGACCTCCGGCAGCAGGGCCGGTGGTGTCGACGACGAGATAGCGTTGCGGCCCTTGACCTTCTTCGCGTTGTCCCGGCCCCGCCTGGCTTCGGGCACGGTCGGCGCGGCGCGGGGCGCCGACAATCGGGTGGGTTTACGGCGGACGGCGGCCACGGTCTGGCCAGTTGCCCGGCGCGTGCATCGTGTGGCGGCCGTTCAGAGTGGTATCCGGATTCCCAGGGGTTTGGCGGCGGCGGCGATGGCCTGGTCTGACATGAATATCGCCGTGCCGAAGTTGGCGATGACGTCAACGATTAGTTTGGCGATTGCCGTGCCCTGGTCGGTCGCTTTGACCAGCGCCGGGAAGCCCAGCCAAGCGACGTCGTAGGAAACGTTAGCGAGGACTCCGCCGGCTATCACCAGGGCATTGGTGCCCTGATCCTTGCCGTAGATGCTGCTCAGCACGGTGTTGATGACACCCGAAATCCCGCAGATGATGGGAACGCCATAATCTCCGAAAGGATCCGGTGCGTTTTCCTCGATGTTCGCTTGTATCACGGCATCGATGATCCCGGCGGCCGGCGGCAGGAAAGAAGTCAGGAGCATGTAAGGGAGATAGCCGGTGCCCTCGCCGGACGTGTTCAACCCCGCAGTGAAGGGCTGGGTCATGCCGTCTTTGGTTGGACTGGGGAACTGCAGCATGTTGATGACCACGGGGCAGACAATGTCGAGCGTGGTGGTCAGCACGTTGCCCTTGAACGGGTTCCTCGGCGGGTTGTTTTTTGACCCGGCGGCGGCGCTGTCGTCGAGCATCAGGTCGTTGGCGGCCCAGATGGCTTGGGCGCATGCGGAGGCCCAGTTAAGCCCGACGCCCCACCCGTCAACCCGGCCGGAGCCGAGTTCGGTGTCTGGTAGTTTGCCTGCGATCGCGTCGTCGGCAGGGAACAGGGGGCCGCCGCCGATGATCTGGTTGATCAGGGTGGCGGGGTAGGCAATGATCAGGGCGACGAGGTGGTCGATGCGGACACTGGTGTCGATGCCGGCCAGGTCGAGCAGGTCACTGATCACCGGGGCCTGGAACTCGTAGGCGAACAGGTCGCCCAGTGCGGTGACGGCGGCCTTGAGCGCGTCGAGCAGAGTGATCGCTATCTCGTCACACAGATGCAGGGCGTTGTGGACGGTGCCGTCGAGGTCGGCGAAGAACTGGCCCATCGATGCCTGCGTGAATTGGCCGGAGTTGGTGAGCGCCGGCTCGATCGCGGCCCACGCCGTGGTGGCGATGTCCTGGATCAGGGTGAGGGCCCCGGTGACGTCAGTGATCAGGTCCTGAATCACCTGGTCGAATACGCCGCTGAAATCCGGTCCACCGTCCGTGGGGGATTCCGGCAGGTAGGATTCCAGTTTGTCCAGCAGCCAGTTCGCGGAGATGTGGCGGAAGAACGTGATCACATCCTCGCCGTCCTTGAACAGCAGGTCGGCGTCGTTGCTGCCGGTGTCCGGGGATGGCGGCGGTAGGGGCTTGCTGGTGCCGAACTCGTAGTCCTCCACATCTTGGGCCAGCTGCCCGATCGCTTCGTGCGCCTCAGTTTCTTTGCTGATGAAATAGTCGCTGGTGCTGATCTCGATGGTGTCGATGATACCGGTCAGGCTCGTCATGAACGGGGCCAGCCAGGATTGGATCTGCTTGGCATTTGCCTCGGCGTTCTTAATCAGTTCGAGGACGTTATGCTTGAGCCATTCCCACCCGGATTTGATGTCCGCGCCCAGGGCCTGGAAGAAGCTGCTGATGGCGTGGATCGCGGTCTTGACGTCCGAGATGACGTAGGTCAGCAGGTTGTCGATGCCGTCGCCGATGTCAACGGTCAGGTTGACGACCCACTGTCCGGCGTCCTTGTCCCAGGAGGACACCATCTTCTTGAACGCGATGACGCCGTGCCGCAGCCCGTGGAAGGCCGATTCGGCGTCGTTCTTGGCCGAGTCCCACCAGTCGGTGGCACCGAGCGTGCCGCTCAGCGAGTCGTACGCGTGCGGGTCGGTCGAGGTCTGAAAGGTTTGGGTGCTGGCCCCGGTGAGGTCGAACAAAGCGGCCTGCACGTCGCTGCTGGTGGACGGCTGGTAGCCCAGGCCGAGCTTGGCGACGTGGTTCAACGCGCCCGCGGCCCACGTCGCGTGGGTCTGGTCAGCCAGGTTCGGGAACACCTGTGTTGGCGGAGCGTTTGGGGTGGCCGGGTCCACCGGATTCATGGCCGTGAACAGCGCGACGCCGGTGAGCTTGCCGATGTCGGTGAGTGAGCCGTTCCCGGCCAGGAAGTTCTGCACGTCGATGTTCGGGGTGATCGTGAACGGCGTGCCGGTGGGGTGGCCGCTGCTGTCCAGGGCCTGCGCGGTGAGCACTGCGGTGTCCAGCTCCTCGGCCGGGATGCTGACCGTGAGCTTCCCGGCACCGTCCGCGGTCATGGTGACCGGCGCGGCCGGGGTCAAGATGGTGCTGCCAGTCGGCTGCCACAGCCCGGCCGGCCGATCCGTTTCGAGCTGTATCTGGCCGCCGCCGACCCCGGCGCCGTTCGCGTCCAGCACGCTGATCTGGGTCCGCCAGGAGGTGACCGGCCACAGCGTGGCGCCGTCCTGGTGGACCTGGGTCTGGGTCCAGCCCAGGGTCGGGTCTTTGGTCAGCACGCTGAGGGTCCCGAGCTGGTTGAGGATCCCGGGTGTGCCGACGGCGAACAGGGTGCCCTGAGCGGGGTCGGTGGGCAGGCTGTAGATCCGGTCGATGCCGCCGGCCAGCGGAATCGGCAAGGTGAACCCGGTGACCGGGTTGCCGATCTGGGTTACCACGCTGGCGACCTGCTGCTGCCGGTCCAGGAGGGTGAAGGTGTAGAGGTTATCCAGCTGCCACACGGCGACCTGCCCGTCGCCGACGTTCCCGCCATCGTGGACACTGATATTGTACAGCGCCCCAGTTTCGTCGATGAAGCTGATGAGGCCGTTGGTTTGCTGATAAAGGTACGCCGGCGCGCCGCTGGTGTTGGCGGCGCTCACAGAAGACCAGAGCAGCGACGCGGCGCCACTGTTCGACGTGCCGACCTGAGTTGGGTCCGGATCCCCGTCGGTCAGCCGATAGGCGTTGATGAGGTAGCCGTCTTTCGGCGAGCTGATGTCGTTGAGCATCACCACCGCGCAGCTCGCCGTGCTGGCGCCGACGGTGGCGTCCAGCATCAGGTGCGCTGCCACCGGCGAGGTCTGCGCGGACAGCGGGAAGCTCAGCGTCATCGCCACGGTCCCGTTGCCGACGCCGGGGCTGGCGCCCGTGCCGTTCCACCGCCAGAACGTGTAGTCCCAGTTGTGGGTCTTGCTGTTCGCCTGCTGCGTCCAGCCATACCAGTACAGGTCACCAGCCGCTGTCGCGCCGGCGCCGAGCGGCCCGGCCAGCACGGGCACGAACCCGTTCGAAACGCAGGCCCACGATCCGTCCTCGAGCAGGCTCAGCTGACAGGCAGGCAGCAACTTGTTCGGCGCCTCCGGCGCGACCGCCATGATCATCGCGTTGTGGGTGGAACTCGATGACACTGCGGCGCCGGTAATGCCGCCGAACGGGGTGTCGATGGTGGTGAAGGTCCAGCCTGAGGTCGCGGCCGGGTCCCGGTGCAGGTGTGCCACCGAGGGCAGCCCGTTCGGGTCCTGGGTGAGCACGACGGCCTCGACCATGTTGTTGTTCGTGTTCACGAACGGCAGCACCTTGTCATCGGCGCCGACGGGCACGGTGTCGGTGAGGAAGTGGTCCTGCGATAGCTCACATGAGGCCTGGATGGAGTACGGGGCCGGCTGCAAAACCAGGTTGCCCGAGGGAGGAATGGGGGTGTTCATCACAAGATCCGTTCTGGCTAGCGCGGGTCGCTGACCCAGCGGTGGCAAGTGGTCGAACGCACCTGATCTCAGCGGCTGGTTCGTCTCAGCTATCCGCTGCTGGGTGGGGTTCAATGGTGCTGGCCGGTGCGGGCGAGGCAGTGGTAGCGGCCGGTGTGGATGCCGGTCACCGTCGCCCCGGCCGGGGTGTGGACCGGCTGCGGGCGCATCTGATCGGCGGTGGAGCCGTTGCCGTTTTGCCCGAAGCCGCCGTACCCCCAGGCGTACACCTGGTACTCACTGGTACGAGCGACCACCGAATCGCCGCCCGCATTGAGCTCTGTGACGCGTCCTCGCAGCTCGGGCATCCGCACCGGCACGGGCGCCTGGCCGTCGGTGGTGTCGCCGGTCCCGAGCTGGCCGTGCTGGTTGGCGCCCCAGGCCAGCACCACCCCGGTGTCGGTGAGCGCGACCGTGTGGTTGTCGCCCGCACTGATCGACTCGACGCGTCCCCAGGATGGGTCGAGCGGCAGGCAATCCGGCAGCGGCCTGCCGCCTGGGTCCACGCCAAAGGTGAGCAGTTCACCGCGGTTGGTTAGCACGACCAGGTGCCGCTGCCCGGCATCGAGCATTACCGGCGTGGTTCCCTCCGGTAGCGCCAGCGGCCGGGGGATGGCGAGATCGGCCGCAGCGACGCCGGCCAGGCCAGGGATGGGCCGTCCCCAGATGAGCGCGGTCCCCGAGGCGATCAGGGCCGCCGAGCCTGCGCTGCCCGCCGCCACCTGCGCGGCGTCGGACACCGGCACCTGCACCGGGGCCGCCCGGTTGATCACCGTGCCGTCGCCGAGCTGGCCGTGATGGTTGCGGCCCCACGCATAGATGACGCCCTGACGGGTCAGCGCGAGCACATGATCCTGGCCCACCGCGATCGACGCGACCGGCGCCGAACCGGCCAGCTCGACCTGACGCGGCGCGAACCCGATGGTGGTCGTGCCGTCGCCGAGCTGCCCGTAGCGGTTGCCGCCCCACGTCCACACCTGCCCGGTGCCGGTCAGCGCGACGGTGAAATCAGTGCCGCCCTGCACATCGACCGTGCCGCCCGGCAACCTCACGGCGACCGGGCGCAGCGCCCGGGCCACGCTGCCGATCCCCAAGCCGCCAGCGTTGTTGTATCCCCACGCATACCCGGCGCTCGACGCGTCGGCTGGCCGCTGATCGTCTGTCACGTTTCCTGCTCCTTATGATCGGGGGCTCGCGGGCCGGCCCGGACATAGGTGGTCTTTCCCCATCACAATTCGATCAAAGGCAAATGGCGCCTCGTGAGCATTCCCGCCGTGTTGCGCGCGGATGCTGCTGGGGAGACCGCCGATCACACCGTGCCGGAGGCCGGGCGGCCTAGTGCGACGCACTCATCCGCCCCGAGCAGGGAGATGGACACCGTGCAGTCACCTTCGTGAAGCGACCGGGCAACGACCGTGGCATCGCGCCGGCCGCAGGTGGCTAGCACAGCCGACGTCCCCCGGCGTGCGGCACGGGCGACTCCGCGAGAAAGTCCTGCTGTGGGCCGCTGGCGGCCGGTGGCCAAAGGTGAGCACGATGACGAACAGGCTCCCGGCGCTGTGGGGTAGAGCCGCGACCGGCGGTAGTCCAGGCCATCCCCCGGCAGGATCCGGCCCTGATGTAGTCGGGCCGTGGGTCCCAACACCTGGGTGCCCACGCCTCTGCAGGTGCCACGGTCAACGCGACGGCAGCCCGGCCGACGCCCTCCCGAAGTAGCCCATCCGGGGCTGCGCGGACTGGCAGTGAATAGGGATATCGGGTCAGTGAGGCCCGATGACCAGCTCATGAGCGATGACAGGCATGTACGTAAGAGGCAACTCGCCCCTCGGACACATCATGATCATGAGCTGACGTGAGGATACGCCTTAGGCACGGCTTAGACGTGCCCGGCTCCAACAGATTCCCGCAGGTCAGAGCCATGGGGGTTCAAGTCGGGTTCAGATCACAGAACGGTAGCGAGGCGGTCCGCGCTTCGCGTCCTGACTAACCCGAGCCTTTTGCCGACCTCGGCAGCCTTGGGACACATAGGTAGGCCACGAAAGTGCCCCGGAGCCAGCCTCGGCTGTCGCAGGCCTGGTTATCGTCACGGCTCATTGGCGCTGGCCGCCAAGGAAGCAGCATAGGTGGCCGGCGATGGCTTCGGTGTCGGTGGCTGCGCCGTGGATGTAGGTGGAGGCGCGGGTGCGAAGCACCGGCATGCCGAGGACGTAGAGTCCGGGGACTCCGGCGATCACGCCGCCGTGGTGGTCCAGGTGGCCGACGTTGTTACGCGCTCCGGGGATCTCAAGCCAGGAGTGGTCGGGCCGGAAGCCGGTCGCCCATAGCACGGTTCTGATCTCCCGGCTGGTCAGGTCGAGCTCGAGCGGTGCCCGGGCTTTGACATGGGTGGGTGCGAAGCGGTGTGGTGGCGGGAGTTCGTCGTCGATCCCTGTCGCCGTGGCCCATTCATCGGCCCGGCTCAGGAAACGGTTCATTTTCAGGTCGGCGAGGGAGGAAATGTTGGGCAGCGATCCTGAGAACTGGGCCAGGCCGTGCGTGATGCGGCCGAGGCGACCCGCGATGCGGACTCCCTGTGCCGCGAGCCGGTTGAGGTCGGTGATCGAGGTCTGGGAGGTTCCGGTGAGCTGTGGGGATGGCAGGTGGCGGGCGCGAGTGAGGTCGTCGATCTCGTCATAGCGTTCGGCTAGCAGGCCCGTTGCTTCCAGCCACCAGAAGATGTCGCGGCCGCGGTAGGTGCGGGGCAGCCGGACGTGCTCGCCGACGGCGATAGTCACGGGGTGTCCGGACTGGTGGATCTCCTCGGCGAGCTGGACGCCGGTGGCTGATGCGCCGACGACGAGGACTCCGCCGTCGGGGAGCTGACTGGGATCGCGATAGGTGAGCGGCGTGAGCGTCATCATCGGCGAAGGGATTGCGTCGGCGATGCGAGGTATCGCGGGCAGGTTGCATGCCCCGGTCGCCAGTACCACTGCCCGGGCGCGGAGGACATCGTCGTTGGTCCGGATCTCGAAGCCCTCTGGAGCCGCGCGCACGGCCTGGACAGTCGTGCCGGTGCGCACCGGCGCGCCGACCAGGCGGGCGTACCGAGTCAGGGTGGCGACGACGTCGGCGAGGGGCATGAAGCCGTCGGGGTCGCCGCCGGCGTAGCCGTGGCCTGGAAGGCGTGTCAGCCAGTTGGGGGTGAGTAGGCGGAGGCTCGGCCAGCGCTGGGTGCGCCACGAGTGCGCCACCTCACCGCGCTCGAGTACGACATGGTCGATCGAGCGCTCGGTGAGGCGGCGGCTCATGGCGAGGCCGGCGTGTCCGGCACCGACGACGGCGGCCGTGGTGTGCGTCATGCGGGGCCCAGGGGTGCTGGTCAGGCCAGCTCGACGAGCACGTTCGTCGGGTTGGTCACGATGTCGAAGACTGCTGAGCGCTTCTGGGACTGAGCGATGAGTGCCTGGAGGTCGTCACGGGACGCGTCGGCGTCGATGCTGAACCGGACGGTGACGCCTTCCAAGCCGTTGCGGGCCTCAGGGTCGGCGCCGAGGATGCCGAGGATGTTCATGTCGCCTTCGACCGTGCCGGTGACCGACCGGAGCTGGATCCCGCGGAGCTGGGCGACCGAGGCTATGCCTGCGGTCAGGCAGCCGACGAGGCCAACCAGGACGTACTCGACCGGCGTGGCGCCGTTGTCATCGGAGGCGAAGCACTCGGGGTGGTCGACGTCGAACTCGTAGGTGGTGCGGTGCTGTTGCTCTGCGCCGAAGCCGGAGAAGCCGGTGACAGTAGACCGGCTGTGGGTGCCGTTGCGCCAGGTGCAGCTGGCCCGCCAGGTGAACTGCGCGTGTTCCGGCGCGGCGGACAGCGCTTCCCGTGCCCCGAGCAGGGCTTGGACGTTTACTCCATTGTCGATCGGGCTGTCGGTGATGGTCATCGTTGTCTCCTTGATGTCGAGGGAACGGGCTGGCTTATCTCTGGCGCCGGCTGGCGCCGAGCACTATGGGGAGTGAGGCGAGGCCGCGCAGCACCAGACCGTCGCCATGCGTCCAGGCGAGGGCGTCACGATCGACGGCGAGCCGCAGTCGCGGGTGGCGGTCGAGCAGGACCCCGAATGCCACTCGGGCTTCGAGCCGGGCCAGGGGCGCGCCCAGGCAGTAATGGATCCCGTGGCCGAAGCCGAGGTTCGGCGTCTTGCTGCGGCCTATATCCAATGCGTCGGGCGCCGGGAAGCGATCGGGATCCCGGTTAGCCGAGCCAAGGCAGACCAGCATCTGCTCGCGGCCGGGGACCTCGACGCCATCGAGACTCACCGGCTCGGTTGTCATTCGGAACGTGGCATGGGGGACAGGGGCAGTGAACCGGATGAGCTCGTCGATCGCGGCGGGAAGCTGCCCGAGATCGGAAAGCAGCGCTTCGAGCTGGCCGGGGTGATCGAGCAGGGCTACCACGCCGTTGCCGATGAGGCTGGCCGTGGTGTCGTGACCAGCCACCACGAGCTGGAACAAGCTCGACAGAAGCTCTTGCGTGGTGAGCGCGTCGTCTTCGGCGGCGACCAGGACGCTGACCAGATCGTCGGCCGGGCTATTGCGCTTGGCATCGACCAGTTCGCGCAGGTAGGCCACGATGCCGTCCGAAGCCTCGACCGCCTCTGGGGGCGGGTCGCCGGCCCACCCGGTCAGGAGCACCTGGAACCAGGCGTGCAGCCGCGCGCGGTCGGCTGCCGGGATTCCGAGCAGTTCGCCGATTACCCGGAAAGGCAGCGGGTGCGCGTAGCCCTCGACCAGGTCAACGGTCGCATCAGGGCCAGCGGTTTCCAGGTCGTCGAGGAGATTGTCGGCGATTGCCCGGATGGCGGGCTCCAGCGCGGCGATCCGGGAGGGAACGAAGGCACGGGACACGAGCCGCCGCAGCCTGGTGTGGTCGGGCGGGTCAACGTTAAGCATGTGCCGGGAGAACTCCGGTCCGGGCAGGCCTTCGGCGACGACGTCGCCACAGTCTTGCAAGGCCGCGAGCATGTCCTTGGAGATGCGCGGGTCGGCCAGCGCCTGCCGGGCCGCATCATAGCCGAGCACGATCCAGGCGGGGTGACCGTCGGCCAGGCGCGCCCTCTGGACCGGGCACCTGGCCCGGGCTTCGGCGAAGTAATCGAACGGGTCGTCGCGGATCACCGCCTCCCAGCCACCCCAGGTGGCCAGGGCGTCAGCCATTGTCGGCCTCCGGCCGGTAGCCCGTGCAGAGGAGGTCCAGCCGGGCGATGCGCCCGGCGGCGTCGACGTCGGCGTAGGCCTGCTGCTCGACGGTGAACCAGCCGTGACCGAGCCGCTCTGCTCTCAGCCGGAGCCGCCAGTGCAGATGCAGGCGGCCAGCGACGTCACCGACAGTCGCCTCGACGAGCTCGAAGTCCTCGGTGTCCCCGAACCAGCGTGCGAACTGGCCGGCGATCACGTCGGCGCCGGTCCACTCCTTGAAGCCTCGGGGAAGCAAGGCGCGGAGTACGGAGTCGGCGCTCATCGCGTCATCGAGCCGGTTGAAGTCCTGAGCAGCGAGGCCCTCCAGGAACGCACCCGCGACAGCGAACTGGGGTACCTCGTGAGACGCGCTGTGGTTCTGCGCTGCTGTGGTCATGGATCCGTTCTACGGATCCATGAGCGGGAGCGAATCGGGTAACTGCCCGATCTTTTCGTCAGGTTCCGGGCTCGTCGGCTGCCCCGATGAGGCCGTGGCGCATGGCGAACAGGGCAGCCTCAGTCCGGGTCTTCACTCCCAGCTTGGCGTAGATGTGCTCGAGGTGCGTGGATACTGTCTTGCGGCTGACGTGCAGCTCGGCGGCGATCTGGGGGTTGGACCGTCCCTGGCCCAGCCGTATGATCACCTCGGCCTCGCGCGCCGTCAGCCCTGCCGGCAAGCCCGCCCGGCGGCGGGGCTGGTGGCCCGCGGCCTTGAGCACCGCCTGGACGGCATCGCCGTCGAGCCGGCCTGCCCGTACCTCGTCGCGCAACGTGTGTTCAGCGTCGTTGGCGCCGACCGCCGGGCGGTGCGGGCGGGGCTGGCGCAGGGCGTTGTAGACGTCCGCCGCGCCCAGGATCCGGGCTGGCAGCGAGATCGCGTCCGCCCGCAGGCCGTGCGGGTATCCCGAACCATCCAGCCGCTCATGGTGCAATGCCGCGCAGCGCCCGACTGGGGCCAGTATCGGCGTGCGGGCCAGCATCCGCGCGGTCAGGTAGGGGTGGGTCCGGGCCCGCTCGCGCTGGGAAATGCTCCACTCGCCCGGCTCGTCCCATACCGTGCTGGGAATCCCGATCATGCCGATGTCCTGAACCAGTGCGGCCCGGCGCAGCATGACGACCTGGTCAGCCGGGAGGCCGAGCGATGCGCCGGCCTGAGTGGCCAGCTCGGCCACAGCCCGGGAATGGCCAAGTCGCAGCGGGATCTTCAGGTCGCCGAAGTCGGCAAAGGCGGTGAGTGCCCGGTCGAGCTGCTCGTCGGTCAGCGCTGCGCCGAGCTGCGGGTCGAGCGCTATCACCTCGTCCCAGGCCGACATGCTCCCGAGCCCGTTGAGGATCTCAGCGTGCCGGTCGCAGAAACAATCGACCAGCGCGGGATCGAACTGGGTGCCGCGCCGCTCGCGAGCGACGCGCAGCGCGGCCTCGGTGCCGCCAGAATGGTGGAACGCCTCGATGCTGTCGGCCAGCTGCACCAGCCGGATAGCGGGAGCCAGGCCCTCGGCGCCGGTCAACCCGGGCACGCCCCTCCCGTCCCACCGTTCGAAGGCCTGCTGCAGTGGCTCGCACACTGCCGGCCCGAGCTCCAGCCATCCTGCTAGGTCGCTTGCCTCCTGACAGTGCTCAGACATCACCCGCTGCACCGACCGGCCCGCGGTGGCCAGGAACTTCCCGACCATCCCGAGGCGATGGAATCCCGACTTCCCACGGCCCAGATGACGCGCGACGAAGATCGCCAGGGAGACGCCCCCGAGGTCCTCGTCGTGCGTTTCGGCGTACAGTTCGGTCTCGTCGCCGAACAGCGCCGCCACCTCGCTGGTGTCAACGGCACACCCGACCCACGTCAGCAGCGACGTGTAGTACGCAGACGTCCGAGTGGCCGGATCCATCCCGGCCGCCGCGCCAAGCCGCATGGCCACGACAGTCTGGCGCAGCACCCGCTCCATCGGGCGCCCCATGCCAAGGTCGGCGACAAGGGACAGCATCGCAACCAGCTCGGCGAGCCTCACCCGCCCCGGGAAATCCGAAGCCACCCGCCCATTGTCCCCTGCACGCCGGTCCGGCTGTCCAGCGCCGCAGCGTCCCCGCGGGGATCAGCCGGGAACGGCGGACTCAGGTGCCCATGGGCTTCGTTCTTGACCGACTGTGGGCGGCTTTGGCCCATTGTGGTCCTGCATGACCAGCGATGAAGCTGCCAGTGCGCTCGACCGCTGGCGTCAGTGTCACCAGGGCCGCGGGCCGCTGGCTGTCCGGGACAGCGGCCTCAACGTCGCTCCCGTCCACCGACAGCGTCGTCAGCGCCGCTACCCATCCTGGCTGCCCGTGAAGGTCAGCCAGCAGGTGCATGTGCAGGTAAGACACGGTCCCAGCGATCCGCGCCAGCATCCCCACGCAGCCGATGGTGGTCCGCCGGATCCACCGGTCCGCCCGCCCGGTCACGCCGTGCCGCCAACGGGAAAGTCGGCGGACGGCATGCCGGCGTAGGCGATTGGTTCGGCTCGGTCCCAGCGCCATGCGCTCCTCACGGGTCTGCGCCGGCTTGTCGCCACCCGGGCCAGGCTTTTCAGGTGGCCTCTGGACGAGGCAGCTATCGGCGAGATGCCCTGCCCAGCACGCCGTCGATCATTACGTCAATGGCGAAGCGAAACCGTTCGCCGGCGTCTCCGGCGACCAGCTGAGCGGCGTGGGCAGTAATGAGCGGAAAGTCGTCGGCCGGCAGGCGGGCGAAGTTGGCCGTGATTTCGGCAGCCAGTGCGCTGGGGTCGGTGCGCCGCAACTCGGCCTCGATGGCAGCGTACGTCACCTGGGCCACGAGGATGTCGGCCGCCCACGCGGCGTCCTGAGCGTCGAGGCCGCCAGCAAGCAAGATTCCCAGGAGGTTCTCCAGCAGCCGCATAGCCACGTCGGTCCGTGGCGGGTCGACCATGGTCGCTGCGGCCATTCCAGGATGCGTGACGAGTTCCGCGCGCACCCGCTCCAGGAGGCTGTGCAATTGGGCACGCCACCGCGACGGATCGGGCGTTTCCAGCTTGACCGCCCCAATGATGCGATCGAACATCGCCTCCAGCAGGCCGTCACGACCGTCGACATAGACGTACAGTGAGCCGGCTCCCGTATCCAAGGCGGCCGCGACCCGGCGCATCGACACAGCTTCCAGGCCCTCTGCCTTGAGGATCGCGAGGGCGGCGTCGACGATTGCCTCTTCGCTCAGCGGCGCCTTCGCAGGGCGATCGCGAGTCGAGCGGGGGCGGCCCGATGTCTTCATGTGCGGTGGACCTCCAGGTTCTGCACAGCAGGGCGGCGATCACGCTTGACCCTAACGCCATGCCGCACGTACAGTGTACGTAACGAACAGTGTTCGTGACAAACATCGTACGCGACGCCTTTCCGAGCGGCTCACTTCTACCCTCTGACCAGAAAGTCATCATGGACACCGCCCCCACCACCACAAGCTCTCCCGCCGGAGCGCAGCTCTACAGCATGCGCTGGATCGTGGCGGGCGTGGTGCTGGCCGCCAACACCATGGATCTGCTCGACGCCACGATCGTGAACGTCGCCGGCCCCTCGATCCACCGCGAACTCGGCGGAGGTGCCAGCACGATCCAGTGGCTGAGCGCCGCCTACACCCTGGCCTTTGCCGTCCTGCTGATCGCGGGGGCACGGCTGGGAGACATCTTCGGCCGCCGCCGGATGTTCCTGCTCGGCCTGGCCGGGTTCACCGGCTTCTCGGCCGCCTGCGCCATGGCGCAGGGCATCGGCATGCTCATCGCCTTCCGCGCCCTGCAGGGAGGCTTCGGCGCCCTGATGATCCCACAGGGCTTCGGCCTGCTGAAGGAAGTCTTCGACGACGAGGAACTGGGCCGGGCAACCCGCCTGTTCGGCCCGTCAACGGGCCTGGCCATGCTCGGCGCACCGATCCTCGCCGGTGCACTCATCGACGCCAACCTCTGGAACATCGGCTGGCGACTGGTCTTTCTCATCAACGTGCCGATCGGCCTCATCGCGCTTCCGTTCGCGATCCGATCGCTGCCGAGCGGAGCCAGCCACCCCTACCTCAAGCTCGACATCGGCGGCGTCTGGCTCGTCGGCCTGGCCCTCGTGGCGATCATCTACCCGCTCATCCAGGGCCAGGCCGACGGCTGGCCAGCCTGGACGTTCGCGCTCCTCGCGGCGGGCGCGGTCCTGCTCTACGTCTTTGTGCGCTACGAGCGACGCCGCAGCCACAACGCCTTGATCGAGCCATCCCTGTTTGCTAACCGCATGTACCTCAGCGGCATCGCGGTCATGCTGTCCCTATTCGGCGCCTTCGGCGGACTGCTGCTCTGCGTCTCGCTGTACGGCCAGCTCGGCGAAGGGTGGTCGCCGATCCACGCCGGCCTGACCCTGACCCCGATGGTCGCCGGCATGATCGTGGGCATGCTCGTGTCGGGCATGCTCGTCAAGCGGCTCGGACGCCACTTGCTCCACATCGGCATCCTGTTCATCGCCGCCGGCACCACCGCGCTCGCCCTGATGCTGACTGGCGTGCATAGCGCCTCGACCTGGGACCTCGTTCCCGGCCTGCTGCTGGTCGGTGCGGGAGTCGGCATCGTGCTCGGTCAGCTCATCCAGTTCATCCTGGCCGCGGTCAGCATGAACGAGGTCGGATCGGCGTCCGGCGTCATGGAAGCCTCGCAGCAACTGTCGACCTCGCTCGGCGTTGCGGTTCTCGGCACCATCTTCTTCGCGCTGTTCAAACACCACCCCGCGACCGACGCTCTCCGGGTCACCTCATGGGCCTGCCTCGTCCCTCTGGCAGCCGCCTTCATCTTCGTGTTCCTGCTGCCCAAACACGCGCGGGAAGAAGAAGGACATTGAGAAGCCACTCAGCGGCATTCTCCGGGTCCACCGCAATGGTCGGGCCTCTTCTGACTCGGGCACCGGCGCGCGGCGCATGGGTACACCCCCCGGGTATGGCCTGTTCCCAGCACACCGAACTCGACCACTGCCACCGTCGCCACGAGCGGCTTCGGCCGACCAGGTCGAGGTGATGCGTTGCAGCGGATGCCATGCATCCCGAGTCGAGCCGCGGCGGTGTTCAAGTTCGGCT
>CAVYPZ010000007.1:0-1075539 GCA_963770535.1 uncultured Actinomycetes bacterium
CCGCCGGAACCCCGGGTGACCAGCAGCAGCGCCTGGTCGGGCAGGTTCTGCAGTGCAGTGGGCTCGACCGCGTACTCGTAGACCCGCTGGCTGGCCGCGGCGTTGCTCCAGTTGGTGCTCTCGGCCCACGACCGGGCGGTGGACCAGTTCCGGGCCACGGACCGGCTGCGGGAATGACGCCCGGAGCTGTCGTCGCCCGGGTTACCCGGGCGACGGCGCGGGACGTGGCCCTTCCAGCCCGCCTGGCCGCCGATGTGGATGGTGTCGGTGACGGTCTGGCCCTCGGTTTCGGTGAGTGTCTGCGTGTCGCTGCCCCCCAGGGAGGCGGTGACGTTGGAGAGCACGAACCGGTGCTGCCTGCCGATGTACGCGGCGGCCTGCTCGGCCTCGCCGTGGTGGCCGAGCCGCATGAACGCGGCGGCCCCGCCGCCCAGCATGCTCAGCCCGGCGTCGCGAAGATGACGGAACAGGAGCGTCAGCGGAACGCCACGCCGCTCGCACGCCGCGGCCAGCCGCTCCAGATGCGCCCGGCTGATCTCATCGGCACCGGCGATGATGACGGCCGGGGCCGGATCGTTGCTGCCGGTCACCTGGACAGTCAGCCACTGGACCGCCAGCGCGGCCAGGACCTCGGCGCGGGCGCTGCGGGCCGCGGGCTCCAGGGCGAGGCAGGTGTAATAGGCGGGCGGCTCCGGGGTGACCGGAGGCTGGCCGGGCTGCTCCGTGTGCTGGGCGAGCGCGGTCAGGAAGGCCTCGATCCGCACTAAATTCGGCTCGATCTGGCGCCGGTATTCCGCCGGGAACAGGTCCGATGAAATCTGTGCCACCTCGCCGGGGCTGAGCACGGTGGGGCGGTCGGCATGGCCGAGGGCAGCCCGGACGGCCGCGGCCAGCCGGGCGGGCGTCACGTCACCGCCGAGCGCGCCGTGCAGTTGCTCGAGGACCCGCGTGTCCACGGCCCGCTCGGCCCGCGCCGCGCCGGGCGGGCCGCCGGTGTGCACCGCCTCGGCCAGGGCGTCAGCGAACTGGGCCGCGGACAGCCCGGCGAGCATCCCCGAGGCACCCAGCTGGGCGGGCAGGAGCCAGACGGTGGCCGGCACGCCCGCGGCGCGGGCGGTGTCGGTGAGTTCCTGGCAGATCACCTCACCCGTCAGGTCCAGGGCCAGCACGGGCTGGCTGGCCAGCAGCGAGGTCCCGTGCGTGGTGAGCAGGGCCTGCCAGCCTCGCAGGCTCCCGCCGTACACGTCGGTCCGCAGCGTGGTGGCGGGGACCTCCGCACTGCCCCACTCGTCGGCGTGATCCAGCCGGCTCAGCTCGGCCCGCTGCCAGGCCTCCTCGCGCTGCTGCCAGGCCGTGGCCGCCCGCTGATGGTCGTCAGGGACGCGGGTCACGGCCGCAGCGGCATGGCGTGCCTTCCGCCACCTCAGGAACGTGAGCGTCATGCCCGGGCCGCAGATCGCCAGGACGATCAGGTCGCTGACCACCGGCGGCCCGCTGCCGCTGATGTTGGCCGCGCAGCCGTTGGCCAGCAGCAGCACGATGAACAGCAAGGTGCTCGGGATCCCGAGGAACCTGCGGATCTTCCGGTACGCCTTCTCGGCCGACTCGGCCTGTTGCACCGCGGCGGCCCGCATGGCGTCGAGGTCGGGCCGGGGCTCGGGAAAGGGCGCGGCGAGCTGGTGGCGGTCGCGGAACACCCAGCCCAGCCGCGGCCCCGGGGTGAACAGGCGGGCCCGCCGGTCCGCCACGTCCGCGACCGGGGCTGGCTGCGTGCTCATTGCCGATCACTCCCCTGGGACCGGCGGCTCCAGCCGGGCTGAACACGGACCGACGCACCCTGGTAGGCAGGTCGTGATGCTACCAAATGCCGGCTGACCGCTCCTTTTCCCCGAGCGCCGGAAGCCCGGAGGGTTTCTGCCGGATAAACAGCGGGCGGCGGCTTTACTTGCGGGGTTCCGGCCGCGGATCGCCCATTGACCGGAGGGGCCCTCCGTCTTAGCGTCGGTACCAGCTGAGTATTTTGTCCGAAAATTTCCGGCCTCACCGACGGCTGGCAGCCGGAGGGCCGGCGAAGCGACTCTGCCAGAGGGGGGCGCTGCTGACCGGCGCGCGGCCAGCAGGCCTGGCGGCACGGGTGGATACCACCGGGCGATGCCCGCCCGCCGGGCCGCGCCGGCATGCGGCCCGGCTGTGGTGGAGGACATCACCGCCGCGGGCATGCCTAGGCCCGACGATGAACGTGCACGCGCTGACGATGCGCGGCGCCCGGGTGACGCACGGAAAAGGTGATCATGGACGACCGGACCGGGACGATCGAGCCGGGCCAGGACGCCGACCTGATCGTGGTCCGCGGTGACCCGCGGTCCGGCGCCCCGGTCCCGCATCACGTGAAGCTGGTGGCAGCGCGGGGCGCCGAGCACCGCCCCCTGCCGCGTTGCGTGCGCGCGGCCCCGGCCGGGCCCCGCCCCCGATGACGGAACTGGCCGAGGCGCTCGACGGGATCACCGTGGCCGAACTGCGCCGCCGCGGCGGCCTGAAGTGGACGTTCGCCGGCCCGGACGTGCTGGGGGCGTTCGTGGCCGAGATGGATTTCGGCACCGCCCCCGAGGTGGAGGCGGCGCTCCGGGACCTGATCATGCGGCAGGACTTCGGGTACCTCACCCCCCGGGCGGCGCGGCAGCTGGCCGAGGCGTGCGCGGCATGGCTGGCCAGCCGGCACGGCTGGGCCGTTGACCCGGACCGGATCCGCCCGCTGCCCGACGTCATCAAAGGCCTCGAAGCGGCGATCACCCTCTTCTCCCGCCCGGGCAGCCCGGTCATCCTGCCCACCCCCGCCTACATGCCGTTCCTGAGCGTGCCGCCGCTGCTGGGCCGGGAAATCATCCAGGTGCCGATGGCCACGGCTGGGGGGCGGGCCGTGCTCGACCTGGACGGCATCGACGCGGCCTTCCGCGCGGGCGGCCACCTGCTGATCGTGTGCAATCCCTGCAACCCGGTGGGCCGCGTGTATACCCAGGCCGAGCTGGCCGGGGTCTGCGAGGTCGTGGAGCGGCACGGCGGCCGCGTGTTCGCCGACGAGATCCACGCGCCGCTCACGTACCCGGGCCACCCTCATGTGCCGTATGCCTCACTCAGTGACGCCGCGGCCGGGCACGCCCTCACCGCAACATCGGCATCCAAGGGCTGGAACCTGCCCGGCCTCAAGTGCGCCCAGATGATCCTCAGCAACGATGCGGACCGGGAGCTCTGGGCCGAGGCCGGCCGGCTGATGGAGCACGGCGCGAGCACACCTGGCGTGCGCGCTAACATCGCGGCGTTCACCGAGGGCCAGGACTGGCTCACCGGGGTGGTGGACTACCTGGACAGCAGCCGGATGATGCTGGGTAACCTGCTCGCCGAGTTCCTGCCCGGCGTCCGCTACCAGCCCCCGGAGGGCACCTACCTGGCCTGGCTGGACTGCCGCGACCTGGGTCTCGGTGACAACCCTGGCGAGTTCTTCCTGGACAAGGCCTGGGTGCTGGTCAGCGACGGCCCGGCGTTCGGGGCCTCGGGTGCGGGGCATGTACGGCTCAACTTCGCCACCCCCCGGCCGGTCCTGATCCAGATCATCAGCCAGCTCGCGCGGGCCGTGGCCGACCGCTGACCTGAAGCGGCCGATGCCGGCCCGCGGCGTGACAGCCCGGCCCGCAGGTGGCAATTGTGTGAAGCGCGACGACAATTGGTACCTAATGGCACAGGATAGGTCGCCTACGGCAGCGCACGGTTGGGCAGCGACGGGATTCCGGGGCACGGGATCGATCCAGGAGTGACCAGATGGGCATATCCAGCTCGGCGGCCGCCCAGCAGCCAGACTCGCGACGGACGATCCGGTTCACGTTTGCCGCCACGGTCGCGATCCCGGCCACCTGCATGATTGTGGCATGGGCGCTGGCGGCCGGCGCGGTGGCGGGCAGCTCACTGCATGGCCATCGCTTCTGGTCCCTGGGCCACCGCGAGGTCCTCGCATTAACGATCCTGGTCGGCGCGGGGCTCCTGATTGCCCTGATATGCGTCATTCTGATGGGCCGCTTCTCGGCCAGGCTGTCGCGCGATATCGCGGGCCTTGCGGCCACGGCCCGCCGCACGGCGGATGAGCAGCTTCCCCAGTTGCTGGAGCGCCTGCGCAGCGGGGATGCCGACGCTGCGGCCAGCCTGGCCGCAGTGGCACCGCCGCGGCTGGAGCGGGCGAACGCGGAAATCGCCCAGGCCCTCGCGGCCGTGGCCAGCCTGCAGCAGACCGCCATCGGGGCGGCGTCCGGCGAAGCGGGGCTGCGTGATGGCCTCCGCCAGGTATTCGTGAGCCTGGCCCGGCGCAACCAGTCGCTGCTGCAGCGGCAGCTGCGGCTGATCGACGCGCTGGAGCACAAGGCGTCCGACCCCGCGGCGCTGGCTGATCTGTTCGCGCTGGACCACCTGACCACCCGGATGCGCCGTCACGCCGAGAGCCTGGCCATCTTGTCGGGAGCCGCGCCCGGCCGGTCGTGGACCGAGCCGGTGCCCGTCATCGACGTCATCCGGGCGGCGATGGCGGAGGTCGAGGACTACCGCCGCGTCACGGTCCTCACCACCTCCGAGGACGCGGTGGCTGCCCCGGCGGTGGCGGACATGATCCACCTGCTGGCCGAGCTGATTGAGAACGCGACCATGTTCTCCCCCTCGGGAACCCGGGTCGAGGTCCGGGCGGACCGGGTGGCCAACGGCTTCGCCGTCGAGATCGACGACCGGGGACTCGGTATCGAGCCCGCCCAGCTGGCCGGGATCAACGAGCAGCTCGCCCAGCCGCCGGACTTCGACCTCGCCAACGCCGACCGGCTCGGGCTGTTCGTCGGCGCGAAGCTGGCCGCCCGGCATGGGGTCAGGGTTTCCCTGCGCCAGTCACCGTACGGCGGCACCACCGCGATCGTGCTCATGCCCACCAGCATCATCGTGCTCGTGTCCACGTCGGCGCCCCCGGATACGGGCATAGTGCCCGGGGCGCGCCGGATCACCGGACGGCCTGCCGCGCTGGACCTGGGACCGGGAGCGGCACTCGCGCTGACCGCCAGGCGCGCGGTTCCGCCGCCGCCTGGCCCGGCCCGGCCGGGAAGCCCCAGGCGGCCAGATGATGCGACCCAGCCGCGGGAAACCACCCAGCCCGGGAACGCGCCGCAGCCGATCTCGCCGCGGGCGGCCGCCCTGCCTCCGGCCGCCCTGCCTCCGGCCGCCCTGCTGCCCCCGGCCGCCCCGCTGCCCCCGGCCGCCACGGCACCGGGCGGAACGGCCCAGCCGGCCGGCGCAGCCCAGCCGGCCAGCACCATCCCGGCGGCCAGCACCATCCCGGCGGCCAGCACCAATCCGGCCGGAAGCAACGGGACGGCGGCGCCGCGCCGGGGGCTGCCGCACCGCACCCGGCAGGCGAGCCTGTCCCCGCATCTTCGGGACAGCGCTCCGGCGGGCCGCCCGGTGCGGAGCGCGGCGCCCCCCGCCGACGCCCGCACCCCGGAGCAGGCCCGCGACCTGGCCGCCTCGTTGCAGACGGGCTGGCGGCGCGGCCGCCAGGACCCGCCTGAGATCTCCGATGCGGCTGCCCCGCCGCTGCCGAGGCGGACGGGGTCGCCCATCGCCCCGGACAGCGAGGAGACGTGATGACGGAGCAGGCGGCTTCCGGGACCGGCCCGGACCTGAGCTGGCTCCTCGACGATCTGGCCAGCCGGGTTGAGCACTTCCGCAAGGCCGTGATCCTGTCCCGGGACGGGCTGGCCATCGCGTCCTCTGCGGGCCTGCGCCGGGATGAGGCGGAGCGGCTCTCCGCGCTCGCGGCCGGTGTGCAGAGCCTGGCCAGCGGCGCGGGCCAGCACTTCGGGGTCGGCGAGGTCCGACAGACCATCATCGAGCTGGAGCAGGCCCTGCTGTTCGTCACTGCCGCCGGTCACGGCAGCTGCCTGGCCGTGCTGTGCCCCGCGGACGCCGACGCCGGCCTGGTCGCCTACGAGATGGCCATGCTGGTCAAGCGGGCCGGACCTCACCTGGCCACCCGGCCACGGTCCCCGGCCGGCCAGATCGCGGTGGACTGAGCCTGATGGGTGTGGGCGGCAAGTGGGTCGACCGGGACTCAGACCCAGTCGTGCGCCCGTACGCGCTGACCGGCGGGCGGACCGAGCCGGCTGACGGCGCGGTACTGGACCTGATCGCGGTCATCGTGGACGCTGGCCGGCCGGCTGGGCCCGCTGCCCAGCCCGGGGTCAGCCCGGAGCACCGGCGGATCCTGAAGCTATGCCAGCGGCCGGCCACGGTGGCCGACGTCGCCTCCGATACCGGGCTGCCGGTCGGGGTGATCCGGGTGCTGCTCGCCGACCTCATCCAGCAGGGCCGCATCAGGGTGATGCCGGGCTACCCGGCTGACGGCCAGCCCAGCGCTCAGCTGCTGAGGGAGGTGCTCCATGGGCTCCGGGCCCTCTGACGGCACCGCGGGTGCCCTGTCCGCTTTCAAGATCCTCATTTCGGGCGGCTTCGGCGCGGGAAAGACGACGCTCGTCAGCGCGATCAGCGAGGTCCGGCCGCTGCGCACCGAGGAGGACCTCACCAGCATGAGCGCCCGCCATGATGACCTGCAGGGCGTGGAGAACAAGACCGCGACCACCGTCGCCATGGACTTCGGCCGGATCACTCTCGGCGACCACCGGGTGCTCTACCTGTTCGGGACACCCGGCCAGGAACGGTTCTGGTTCATGTGGGACGACCTGTCCTACGGCGCGCTGGGGGCCGTGGTGGTGGCTGACACCCGCCGGCTGGCCGACTGCTTCGCGTCCCTCGACTATTTCGAGGAGCGGCGGCTGCCGTTCGTCGTGGCCGTCAACTGCTTCGAGGGTGCGCACCACCACGACGCCGCTGAGGTCCGCGCCGCCCTCGACCTCGACCTCCGGGTCCCAGTGGTCCTCTGCGACGCCCGCGAGCTGGAATCGGTCAGGAACGTTCTGGTCACCCTGGTCGAGCACATCCTGGCCAGGATGCCCGGCGAAAGCCATGGCACCCGCCCGGCGGCCGTGGCCCCGCCCCTGGTGTAGATCTTGCGGGCTGCATTGATATCACAGATGATCGCGTCTAGCGGCCGGGCTGGCCGCGGAGCAGGGGTAGCGGGTTGATCAGCCAGGTACCGGCAGGCGGCCCGGTTGAGTCGCCGGACGGGCAGGCCCAGTGGCCGGTCCGCGCGGGCGTGCTGCCCCCGCTCGCCGACGGGTTCAGCACCAGGCCGGAAAGCGCCCCCCGGCTGGGCGCCGCACTGGTCCCGGGTACCGCGGTCGTGCTGGTACCAGGCCGCGGTGCCGGGACGGGGCCGCGCGACTGGCTGGGATCGTGCGGTAAGACCCAGCTCGCCGCGTTCTTCGCCGAGTCACTGTGGCAGTCCCATGAGGTGGACCTGCTGCTCTGGGTGCCCGCCACCAGCCGGGCCAGGGTGCAGGCCGTCTACGCGGAGGCCGCCGCGGCCGCGCTGGGCACCGACCCCGGGGCCGACGCCGGAGCCATCGCCACGCGCTTCGTGAGCTGGCTCGGCGAGACCAGTCGCCGCTGGCTGGTGGTCCTGGATGACCTGTCCGGCGCGGCCGACCTGGCCGGGCTGTGGCCGGCCGGGCCGGCGGGCCAGGTACTGATCACCGCCACCAGCCCGGCCGTCCTGCCCGCCGGCCACCGGGCCCTGGTCCTCCCGGTGGGGGCGTTCAGCTCCCGGGAGGCGCTGAGCTACCTGATGGGCCGCCTGACCGCCGACCCGGACCAGCGGCTGGGGGCGATCGACCTCGTCGAGGACCTTGGCTGCGAGCCCATGGCGCTCGCGCAGGCCAGCGGTGTCATCGCCACGTCCTCTCTGTCATGCCGGGACTACCAGGGCTACTTCACGGCGCGGCGGGACGAGCTCGCGACGGCCGCGGGGAGCAAGCCGCCGGCCGCCGCGGTCAGCTGGCTGTTCTCCGTCGAGCAGGCCGACCGCCTGGCCCCGGGGGGCGCGGCCCACCCGGTGCTGGCCCTGGCGGCGCTGCTGGACGGCCACGGAATGCCCGCCACCGTGTTCAGCTCCCCCGCCGCAGGCGCCTACCTCGCCTCGGGTCCCACCCCGCCCGCGGCCGCGCGCGAGCTGGGCTGGACCACCCTGCCCATCCTGGAGCGGACGGCCCTGCTGGCCCTCGACCGGTCCGCGTCCCCGCCGACGGTGCGGATGAACCCGGTGATCCAGGCGGCCATCCGCGCGGTCATGCCGGACACCATGCGCGACCGGGCAGTGCGGGCCGCCGCGGGCGCCCTGGCCGAGGTATGGCCCGCCGACGAGCCGCCCTGGCTCGGCGTGATGCTCCGGTCGTGCGCGGCTTCCCTGCAGCAGCACGCCGGGAACCTGCTGCTGACCGGCGGCTGCCACCCGCTGCTGATGCGCGCCGGGCAGAGCCTGGCCCGGGCCCGGCTGGCCGGCCCGGCCGTCGCGTACTGGCGTGAGCTCGCCGCCGCCTGTGAGACCGTCCTCGGGCCGGGTCACCCGGATACCAAGCTGATCGACGAGCGGCTGGCCGACGCGTACCTCGCGGCCGGCGAGTCCGCCGAGGCCGTGGCCTGGTTCCAGCGGGTGCTGGCTGACCGGGTCACGGGGCTGGGCGCGGACCATCCCGGCACCGGGGCCGCCCGGCGTGACCTCGGCCGTGCGCTGATGGCCGCCGGCCAGCCCGGCGAGGCCGTCACCGTGCTGAACGGCGCGGTGAGCGATTACGACCGGATCCTCGGCCCCGACCATCCCGACACGATCAGCGCACGGGAGGAGCTCGCGGCCGCATACCGGGCCGCGGACCGCTTGTCCGACGCGCTCCCGCTGTACCGGCGGGCGCTGAACGACCGGGAACGGGTCCAGGGCGGCCGGCATCCGGACACGCTGACCACCCGGCAGAAGCTGGCCGACACCTATCTGGCCGACGGCCGGCTGAAGGACGCGATGTCCCATTACAAGAAGGTGCTCACGGACCGGGAGCGGGTTCTCGGCCGGGACCACCCGGACACGATCGCCGCGCGCGGAAACCTCGGCTCCGCTTACCACTCGGCCGGCAAGATGGCATCGGCGGTCCAGCTGTATGAGCAGACGTGCGACAGCTGCCAGCGCGTTCTCGGCCCGGACCATCCCGACACGCTGGCCCGCTGCGCGAACCTGGCCAGCGCGTACTACTCGGTGGGCCGCCTGACCGACGCGCTGTCGCTGCTCCGTGACACGGTGGCCCGGTGTGACCGGATCCTCCCGCCGGGGGATCCGCTGACCGTAGCCGTGCGGGAGAGCCTGACCAACCTCGCCGGTGGCTAACCCGGGCGGCTGAGCAGGTAGCGGGCGGTGCCGATGCCGGGCTCGGCCATCTCGGCCTCCGGGTACGCAGTCCGGCCATCCAGGTAGCCGGCCCGGTCCTCGGAGACGTGCACGATCTGCCAGCCGTCCAGGGACAGACGGTCGAGGCAGGCGAGCACTTCCCTGATCGGGTACCCGAACTGGGACACAGGCAGGCCAAGGTCCACGGGCACGTTCTCGGCCCCGTTGAACAGCCAGCCGACCCAGGTATGCAGCTCGGCGATCTGGACGGTCTCCCGCCACTCCGCGAACTGCGCGGCGACGGTCGGCTGCGGTTTCCGGGCCCGGAATTCCTCCGCCACGTAGTCGAGCGCGTTCTGCGGGTCCACCACGGTCTGGGTGCCGTCGGGGAACCGGATCCGGGCCACGTCCACCCGTGGGCCGCCATCGTGCAGGCGCTCCTTGCCCACCTCGACCTCCGTGGCCGCCTGCCAGTCTGCGAGTTCGCGTTCCCAGGCCTCGCTGTTGCGGCCGAACACGTCCGCGGCGGCCGCTCGCACCCGCTCGTCCCACCACCGGCGGGCAGCGTCGTCGCCGCTGTCCTTGGCTACCACGAGGGGCTCCTGGCCCGGGATTTCCACCATGTCGAACACCGCCCGCGTGATGACCAGCATCGCGTGCCGTACCGGCATCCAGCCTCCCCGCCTGATCATCCGCCGCCGCGGGCGGCCCTGGCCCTCCGGCCGCGGGCGGCCCTGGCCCTCCCGCCGCCCGCTCGGCCCCTCGTACCCACAGTGGCGGCGATAATCCGCCGGTTCCCCGGCAGATGCGCACTAACCGCCCGGAGGGTGGGGGTCAGGAGCCAGGCGGGCGAGCACAATGTCGAATGTGACGCTCGTCCACGGCTCCCCCAGAACCCGCCCGCCCGGCGCCGGGCCTGGCGGATGCTCGGCGAAGCTGGTGATGAGGCTGTCCTTGACGCCGAACACCGCGTCCTGGCCCAGGTACGGATCGCCGGCGACGAAGATGTGCGTGATCAGCGTGCGGTACCCGGGCGCGTCCACCCTGAAGTGCAGGTGCGCGGGGCGCATCGGGCCCCGGCCCGCGGCGGTGAGCAGGTCCCCCACGGGCCCGTCGTCAGGGATCGGGTAGGGCGCCGGGCGCACCGACCAGAACCGGTATCCACCGTCCGGGGCACTGCGCAGCCAGCCGCGTCCCCCCGTCCGCCCGTCGGGGTACTGCACGTCGTAGAAGCCGTCCTCGTCGGACTCCCATACCTCGATACGGGCCCCGGGGACAGGCTCACCGCCGGTGCCGCGGACCGTGCCGGACGTGTAGCAGGGGCGGCCGCGGGCATCGCCGGTGATGTCGCCGCCCAGCGGGATCTCCGGCGAGCCGGTCACGAAGAACGGGCCGACCACGGTCGACTCGGTGGCTCCCGCCGACGCCGGGGCGTTGATGGCCACGGTCATCATGGACAGCCCGAGCACGTCGGAGAGCAGGATGAACTCCTGACGCCGGTCGTCGGTGATGTGCCCGGCCCGGGTCAGGAAGTCGATGCCCTGCTGCCACTCGGTCTCGGTGAGCCGCACCTCGCGCGCGAACGCGTGCAGGTGCCGGACCAGGCTCTGCATGACCTCGCGGAAGCGGGGCGCGCCCGAACCGGCGAAACTGGCCAGCACCTCGGCGGTGAGCGCCTCCTCGCGGCCGGCCTGCGCGGTTCCCGGGCCACGGCCCGGGGAAAGGGAGGCAGGATCACCGGCCCAGGCGTGCCTGAGCAGCGCCCGGAGCGCCGCGGCGTCCGCCGGGACCGGGTTGTCCGCCGGCACCACCGGCTCGATCAGCCGGGCGGCCTCGGCGAGCTGCTCCTCGCGCAGCCCGATCTCGCGCAGCCCGCGGGGCAGGCCGAGGCCCGTGGCGAGCGCCTGCAGCGCGGCGGCCGGGTCCGCACTGCCCAGGGCGTGGCCGATCCGGCGGACCGCATCCGGTGCTCCCGGCGCGTTGAAAGCCAGTACGTAGGGCAGCATGATCGCGTGGGTCTGCGCGTGGGGCAGGCCGTACCGGCCGCCCAGGATGTGGCAGATCCTGTGGTGCAGCCCGGACCCGGTGACCGCGAACGCGGTGCCGGCCAGGTAGGCCCCGTAGAGCAGGTCCCCCCGGGACCCGAGGTCCGAACCGTCCCGGCTGACCGCCGGCAGCGCGGCGGCCAGAATCCGGATCGCTTCCCCGGCGGCCAGCGCGCTGACCGGGTTACGGCCGGCGGCCCAGAAGGCATCCACGCAGTGGGCCATCGCGTTCAGGGCGCTAGCGGCCGACAGCGGCCCGGGCAGCGAGAGGGTCAGCTCCGGGTCGTAGATCACCAGCCGGGGCAGAACCCGGGGGTCCACGCCCGTGATCTTGCGTTCCCCCTCGGTCAGTCCCCAGACCGGGGTGACCTCCGAGCCTGCGTACGTGGTGGGCACCGCGATCACGGGCAGCCCGGTAGTCAGCGCGACCGCTTTGGCCGTGCCCGTGGCCGACCCGCCGCCGACGCTGAGCACCGCGTCGGCCCCGACCGCAGCGGCCTGCTTGCGGGCGGCGTCCGCCACCTCCACCGGCACATGCGGCCGGACCCCGGCGAACGTTCCCGCGATACGGTCCTGCAGCGGCGCCGCGAGGCCCCGCGCGACGCCCTGCCCGCCGCCCCCGGCGATCAGCAGCAGCCGTGACACCCCGAGCCGGGTGACCTCCCCCGCGAGCTCGGTGCGCGCCGCACCCGCGCCGAACACGACCCGGCCGGGCAGCGCGTCATACGCGAATGGCTCCATCGGACCTCCGGGCCTGGGCAACGCGGCACGGGCTTGTTCTCCCGGCCGCGCTAGCGGACCGCCTGGCTACCCGGCTGCCGGAGGCGGCCCGTGGACCCGGCGTGTCCCCAGGTCGCCTGGCCAGCGCGCGTTATCAGCGCACCCGCCGCCGCCGCGCGCTGCCGGTCAGGCGCAGCACCCCGACCACGACCAGCGCGACCAGCGCCACCACGAACAGGAAGTGCAGGGCGGAGATCAGCAGCGAGACGACGAGGAACACGGCGAACACCGCGAGCAGGACGAGCAGAAGTTTCCCCATACCTCCACGATATGCCAGCGCCGGGGTCTGGGAAGCACGCCGGCGCGCGCAGCTACAGGAATGCAACCATCGCGTCCGCACGCGGTCCCGTCCCTCGTACTCCCCGGCCAGCCCTTACCCGCTCACCCCAGGGGTCCGCTTCCCCTGGCCGCCCGCCTCCCCTCGGGCATTTACGGACGAAAATTGGTCGTCCCGCAGCCTTCAGCGTCCACGCATGCTCTGGCCGCCCTTCGCCGGGAACTCCTGCGGCCTGAGTGGCCAGTGTTGCGTTTGCCAGGTCTTCTGGGTCGGCGGCCCGACCCGCCTGACCGGCAGGGTGAGTCCCCCTGTGGCCTGCGTGGCTGGTGTTGCCCATGTGCCCCGGGGCGGGGCTCGCCGCCAGCATGATCATGGGCTTACTGGGGCTCCAGGCCCAGTGATCCCATGATCATTAACTCACCGTCGCGCACTTGGGATGGCCCATGCCGACGCAGCTCGCTCACTCACGTCCAGGCCGCCGGGTTCCCGCTTCCGGGCCGCCCGGTGCTCACATCCGGCCCGCCCGGTGCTCACATCCGGCCCGCCCGGTGCTCACATCCGGCCCGCCCGGTTCCCGCTTCCGGGCCGCCGGGTTCTCGCGAAAAATAGATATCACTATGCTAGACTCGGGTCGTCAACTCCCCCAGCGGAGGAGGCCGAGATGGCCACGTACAGCGCACCGGCACCGAACCCGGAGGCAAACAGCCCGGAGCCGCACAGCCCCGGAACATCCATCCCCCAGCGTCCCGGGCCGCAGCCGCCTGCCCGGGCGCTGACCGAACGGCCCGCTCATCCCGTCTCGGGCATGCGGGTCCTCGTGCTCAGTATCGTCATCGAGCTGGTCGCGGTCGGGCTGCTGATCGTGGCCAAGCCGGCCGGCGGCGCGTGGACCGCGGCCCTGATCATCATCGGCGTGCTCGTGCTCCTCGCGGGGATTCTCGCGCAGCGCGGCCTCTTCCAGGTCATCCCCGGTGAAGCCCGCGTGGTCCAGCTGTTCGGCCGGTACTCCGGCACGGTCAGGGAACCCGGACTGCGCTGGGTCAACCCGTTCACGATCCGGCGCCGCGTGTCCACCCGGATCCGCAACCACGAGACCCCGCTGGCCAAGGTCAATGACGCCGACGGCAACCCGATCGAGATCGCGGCCGTGGTCGTATGGCAGGTCAAGGACACGGCCCTGGCTATCTACGCGGTGGACGACTTCGTCCAGTTCGTGGCGACCCAGACCGAGACCGCGGTCCGGCACATCGCGACCAGCTACCCGTACGACACGCGTAATGCCGGCCAGCTGTCGCTGCGCGGCAACGCGGACGAGATCACCGAGCGCCTGTCGGCCGAGATCGCGGCCCGCGTCGCCTCGGCCGGCGTCACCATCATCGAGTCGCGGCTGACCCGGCTGTCCTATGCCGCCGAGATCGCCCAGGCCATGCTGCGCCGCCAGGCGGCCAGCGCCGTGGTCGCGGCGCGGTCAACGATCGTCCAGGGGGCCGTCGGCATGGTCCGGCTGGCGCTGCAGCAGCTCGAGGAACAGGACGTCGTGGAGCTGGATGAGGAGCGCAAGGCGGCTATGGTGTCCAACCTGCTCGTGGTCCTGTGCAGCGAGCAGGCCACCCAGCAGGTGGTCAACACGGGGTCGCTGTACCAGTGACGGGGAACTCAGGACGGGGTGGTGTCCGGTCTGGTGAGTGAACGCAAGGGGATGCTGCTCCGGCTCGACCCGGCCGTGCACGATGCGCTCGCCAAATGGGCCGCCGACGAGCTTCGCAGCACCAACGCCCAGATCGAGTTCCTGCTGCGCCGGGCGCTGGCCGAGGCGGGCAGGCTCCCCGGGGACGCCGCCCGGATGCGCCCGCGGGGACGGCCGCCGGCCGCCTCCAGGGCCGAGCAGGCCGGCGAATAGCCGCCGGCCTGCGGGCCGGCGGCCGGGCAGCCAGGCGGATTCAGCGAAGTGCCCGGGCGGCGCTGCCCCGTCTGCGCGCCATGCCGCGGACAGGCCCGGCGGCCCGGGCCGCCGCTGGTAGCCTTTCGGCCTCGTGAGCACCCCCGCGACCGCACCCCACGAGGATGGCAGCCGCCCGGACGCTCCGGTCCGGCCCGACCTGCTCCTGTCCCTCCGGAGCTGGCAAAAGGAAGCGTACTGGGAGTATTTCCGGCTGCCCCGGCGCGACTTCCTGCTCGTCGCCACCCCGGGAGCAGGCAAGACAGCCTGGGCGCTGACCATCGCCGCTGAGCTGCTGGCCCGCCGGGAGATCGCCTCGGTCACCGTGGTCACCCCGACCGAGCACCTGAAGCACCAGTGGGCCCAGGCCGCGCACTACGTCGGCATCTCCCTGGACTCCTCCTACCGCAACGCCCAGGGCCGGGCCTCCGCCGAATTCACCGGGGTGGCCGTGACCTACGCGCAGGTCGCCGCGCACCCGATCCTGCACCGGCAGCGCACCGGGAACCGTCGCACCCTGGTGATCTTCGACGAGATCCACCATGCGGGCGACGCGCTGTCCTGGGGTGACGCGGTCCGGGAGGCGTTCGAGCCCGCCCGGCGCCGGCTGGCGCTCACCGGTACCCCGTTCCGCAGTGACGCCAACGCGATCCCGTTCGTGACTTACGCGCCGGACACCGACGGCAGCCGGCGCAGCGTGTCCGACTATGTCTACGGCTACGGGCCGGCGCTCGGCGACGGCGTGGTCCGCCCCGTCATCTTCCTCGCCTACTCCGGCGAGATGCGCTGGCGGACCCGCGCCGGTGACGAGATCACCGGCACCCTGGGCACGCCCATGCTCCCGGATCAGCTCGCCCAGGCCTGGCGGACCGCACTGGACCCGCAAGGCGAGTGGGTGCAGCGTGTCCTGGAGGCCGCGGACCGCCGGCTGGCCGAGGTGCGCCGGGGCATGCCTGACGCGGGAGGCCTGGTCATCGCGGGCGATCACGCGGACGCCCGCGCCTACGCGGCGCTGCTCCGGCGGATCAGCGGGACCAGGCCGGTCGTGGTGCTCTCCGATGACCCCGCCGCCAGCCGGAAGATCGCCGCTTTCACGGACTCCGGCGACCGCTGGATGGTGGCCGTCCGGATGGTGTCCGAGGGGGTGGACATCCCCCGGCTGGCCGTCGGCGTCTACGCGACCAGCGTCGGCACGGCCCTGTTTTTCGCGCAGGCTGTCGGCCGGTTCGTCCGGGCCCGCCAGCGCGGCGAGACCGCCTCGGTGTTCCTGCCCTCCATCCCGGGCCTGCTCGGGTACGCGGCGGAACTGGAGATGGCCCGCGACCACGTGCTGGCGGCCCGCCCGGACGACGCCGAGGAGCGCGAGCTGGCCGAGGCGCAGCGGGCCCGGGACACCCCGGACGCCGACGGCGGGCTGCCGTTCGAGGCGCTCCAGGCGTCAGCGCACTTCGACCGGGTCCTCTACGACGGCACCGAGTTCGGCACCACGGCGGCGGAAGAGGAGTTCCTGGGGCTGCCCGGGCTGCTGGAGCCGGAGCAGGTCGCGGTGCTGCTCCGCAAACGGCAGGCTGAGCAGCTCAGGCAGCGATCACGGGGGGCCGCCGGTGGCAGCACCGGCCCGCAGCCCCCCGGGCCTGCGCGCGGCGTTCCCGGGTGGGCGGTTTCCGTTGCGGATCATGAACCGGAACCAGCGCCCGACGGCGCAGCCGCCCGTGGTGCAGCCGGTGCGCCGGCCGGGGCGCCGGTCCGCCGGGAGGTGCTGGCGGGCCTGCGCAAGGAGCTGAACGGGCTGATCGGAGCCTGGCACCACCGCACCGGGCAGCCGCACGCAGTCGTGCATGCCGACCTGCGGCGGGCGTGCGGCGGCCCGGCCCTGCCGCAGGCCACCGCCGGGCAGCTCCAGGACCGTATCGACACGATCCGCCGCTGGGCCAGGTCGGGGCGCTAGCGTCCCGCCTTTGAGCGTGCCGGGCGTGGCCGCGCCGGGCGGCCGGCTACCTCGCGCTCCAGCCGCCGTCCAGCGTGAACGTCGCGCCGGTGGCCATGCCGGCCTGCGGTCCGGCGAGCCAGACCGCGAGCCCGGCAACCTCAGCCGGCTCGACCAGCCGTTTCACCGCGCTCTCAGCCAGGATCACCGATCCGAGCACCTCATCCTCGGGGATGCCGTGCACCCGGGCCTGCTCGGCGATCTGCTTTTCCACCAGCGGCGTCCGCACGTAGCCGGGGCTGATGCAGTTGCTGGTGACGCCGTGGGCCGCACCTTCCAGGGCGATCACCTTGGACAGCCCTTCCAGCCCGTGCTTGGCGGTCACGTAGGCCGACTTGAAGGGGGATGCCCGCAGCCCGTGCACCGAGCTGATGTTGATGATCCGCCCGTACCCCTTCTGGTACATGTGCGGCAGGACGGCGCGGGCCAGCAGGAACGGCGCCTCCACCATCAGCCGCAGGATCCGCCGGAACATCTCCGGCGGGAACTCCTCGACCGGCGCCACATGCTGGATGCCGGCGTTGTTGACGAGGATGTCCACGTCGAGCCGGAGTCCTTCCAGCGCGGCCACGTCGGTGAGGTCCACCGTCCACGCCTGCCCGCCCAGCTCTGCGGCCAGGGCCGCCGCGCCGGGGCCGTCGCGGTCGGCGGCCACGACCGAGGCGCCTGCCCCGGCCAGCGCCCGTGCGCAGGCGGCACCAATCCCGCTGGCCGCGCCGGTGACCAGCGCCCGGCGGCCTTCCAGCGGCGGCCCGGCTGCCCCAGCCGGGCTGCCCGCGGCCGCCGCCGGGCCGCTCCCGGCCACCGGCGGGCCGCTCCCGGCCACCGGGCCGCCTGCGGGTTCGGGCTTCGAATCCACCGCCGGGCTCCTTGTCCTCGTCGTTGACATGATCCCTCAGGGGACGGTAGGACCTGAAGCACCTTCCTGCCCAGACCCTGGACGCCTGATGCCCACTCCCCTGCACCTGCCACCTGGTGTCGAGTCCCAGCTGATCGAGACCTCGCGGCTGCGCACGCACGTGCTCACGGCAGGCTCACCGGACGCGCCGCCTCTCGTGCTGGTGCACGGCAACGTGTCCGCCGCCAGGTTTTTCGCCGAGACCATGGTGACCCTGGCCGGCCGGTACCGCTGCGTCGCCCCCGACTTGCGCGGCTTCGGCCGGTCGGAGCGGGCTCCGGTGGACGCGCGCCGCGGCGTGCGGGATTTCTCCGACGATATCGGCGTGCTGCTGGCCGAAAGCGGCCTGCTGCCCACCGCCCAGCCGGTGCACCTGCTCGGCTGGTCCCTGGGCGGCGGTGTCGCGCTCCAGTATGCGATCGACCACCCGGGCTCGGTGGCCTCGATCATCCTGGAGAGCCCCATGTCGCCGTTCGGTTTCGGGGGGACCCGCGAGGCCGGCATCCCGTGCTGGCCGGACTACGCGGGGTCGGGCGGCGGCACCGCCAGCCCCGAGATGGTCCGCCGCATCGGCGCCGGTGACCGTGGCACGCAGGACCAGACCTCACCCCGCCAGATCCTCACCCACCTGTACGGCAATCCGGTAGCGGTGCCGCGCGATGTGGAGGACGCACTGGTCGAGTCGATCCTGGAGATGGCCATCGGCCCGGCCAACTACCCGGGGGACACGGCCGCCTCGCCGAACTGGCCGGGCGCCGCGCCGGGTGAGCACGGCGTCAACAACGCGATCTCCCCGAAGTACTGCGACCTGTCCGGCTTCGCGGCGCTCGGGGACGGGCCGGACGTGCTGTGGATCCGCGGCGACGCCGACCTGATTGTCTCGGATACCTCCCTGGTGGACCTGGGCCACCTCGGTGCGCTCGGGGCGATCCCGGGCTGGCCCGGCCCGGACGTGTTCCCGGCGCAGCCCATGGTGGGCCAGATCCGCGGGGTACTCGACCGCTACCAGGCGGCCGGCGGCCGGTACACCGAGCAGGTGCTGCCCGGCTGCGGGCATTCCCCGCACCTGGAACGCCCCGCCGAGTTCGCGGCCGCCGTCACCGGGTTCCTGGCCAGTGCGGCCACTCGCTGACCGCCGGCGGTTCGTGATCAGGCGATAGGTGCTTCGTCATCGGGCGACCGGCGGCTGGTGATCAGGCGACCTCTGGTTCGTGATCAGGCGACCTCTGGTTCGTGATCAGGCGACCTCTGGTTCGTGATCATGGGCTTGCTGGGCCTATACCCCCAGTGTTCCCATGATCACGGAACGGGTCTGTTGCTGGCGGGGTGAGGGGTGCTGGTGGGGCAGGTGCGGGTGGCCGCGCCGCGGACTGCCTCCCGGCCCGGCTGAATCCTCATAGAATCGCCGCGTGCTGCCTCCCGGATCGGCCCCCGCGCTGAGCGGTGGGACGGACGGCGCGCTGGACGTGCTGCGCCGGGTGTTCGGCTACGACTCGTTCCGGGGCCCCCAGCAGGAGATCATCGGGCACCTCATCGGGGGCGGCGACGCGCTGGTGCTCATGCCGACCGGCGGCGGCAAGTCTCTCTGCTACCAGATTCCCGCGCTGGTCCGCCCCGGCACCGGGGTGGTGATCTCCCCGCTCATCGCGCTGATGCAAGACCAGGTGGACGCCATGCGGGCGCTCGGAGTCCGGGCCGGGTTCCTGAACTCCACCCAGGATCCCGCGCAGCGGCGCGAGACGGAGTCCGGGTTCCTCGCCGGCGACCTGGACCTCCTGTACCTGGCCCCGGAGCGGCTGCGCACCGAGTCCACGCTGGCACTGCTCGACCGTGGCGCCGTGTCACTGTTCGCCATCGACGAGGCGCACTGCGTGTCCCAGTGGGGGCACGACTTCCGGCCCGACTACCTCACCCTGTCCGGCCTGCGCGAACGCTGGCCGGCCGTGCCGCGCATCGCGCTGACCGCCACGGCGACGCAGGCCACCCGCACCGAGATCGCCGACCGGCTGGGCCTGTCCGGCGCGCGTCATTTCGTGGCGAGCTTCGATCGCCCGAACATCACCTACCGGATAGTGCCCAAGGCTGAGCCGGGCCGTCAGCTGCTGAACTTCATCCGCAACGAACACCCCGGCGGCGCCGGCATCGTCTACTGCCTGTCCCGGGCTTCGGTGGAAAAGACAGCCGAGTTCCTGACCGCCAGCGGGATCACCGCGCTGCCGTACCATGCGGGCCTGGACGCCTTCACCCGGGCCCGGAACCAGGCTCGCTTCCTGCGTGAGGATGGCCTGGTCATGGTGGCCACCATCGCGTTCGGGATGGGTATCGACAAGCCTGACGTGCGTTTCGTGGCGCACCTGGACCTGCCCAAATCGGTCGAGGGGTACTACCAGGAGACGGGCCGGGCCGGGCGGGACGGACTGTCCTCCACCGCGTGGCTGGCCTATGGCCTGCAGGACGTGGTCCAGCAGCGCAAGCTCATCGAGACCTCCGCAGGGGACCTGGCCCACCGCCGCCGCCAGGCCGCGCACCTGGACGCGATGCTGGCGCTGTGCGAGACGATCGAGTGCCGCCGCGCCCAGCTGCTCGGCTACTTCGGGGAGGACTCCGGGGCCTGCGGCAACTGTGACACCTGCCTGGAACCACCCGAGGCGTGGGACGGGACCATCGCCGGCGCAGAAGTTCCTGTCCGCGGTGTACCGGCTCAAGCGCGAGCGGGGCCAGCGCTTCGGCGCGGGCCAGGTGATCGACATCCTGCTCGGCCGCGGCCACCGCCAAGGTCACCGAGCACGGGCACGACTCGCTCACCGTGTTCGGGATCGGCACCGAGCTGACCGAGTCGCAGTGGCGCGGCGTGGCCCGCCAGCTGATGGCCCAGGGCCTGCTCACGGTGCAGGGCGACTACGGCACGCTGGAGCTGACCGCGGGCAGCGACGAGGTCCTCGGCCGGCGGCGCGAGGTAATGCTGCGCCGCGAACCCGAGCGGCCGGCCCGGACCCGGGCGCCGCGCAGGGCGAAAGCTGAGGCGGCGCCGGAGGACCTGCCCGCGGCGGCCGCACCGCTGTTCGAGAAGCTCCGCGCCTGGCGCGCGGGCGCGGCCAAGGAGCAGGGCGTCCCCGCGTACGTGATCTTCCATGACGCGACGCTGCGGCAGATCGCGGCCCGGGCACCGACGACCCTGGCAGCGTTGTCCGCCGTGAGCGGGGTAGGGGAGGCCAAGCTGGCCCGGTATGGACAGCAGGTGCTGGACGTGCTCGGCGGCGGACAGCCTTGAGCGCGGGCGAAGGAGCAGCCATGCAGATCGGCGTAGTCTTCCCGCAGACCGAACTCGGCCCGGACGCAGACGCGGTCCGGGCCTACGGGCGGCGGGCCGAGGAACTGGGCTTCAGGCATGTGATGGCCTACGACCACGTGGTGGGCGCGGACCCGGCCGTGCACCGGGGCTGGAACGGTCCTTACGACGTGCGCACCACGTTCCACGAGCCGATGGTGATGTTCGGCTTCCTGGCCGCGCTCACCTCGCTGGAGCTGGTGACAGGCATCATCATCCTGCCGCAGCGGCAGACCGCGCTGGTCGCCAAGCAGGCCGCCGAGGTGGACCTGCTGTCCGGGGGCCGTTTCCGGCTCGGCGTGGGCCTCGGCTGGAACCAGGTGGAGTACGAGGCGCTGGGACAGGAATTCCGCACCCGGGGGCGGCGGATCGAGGAGCAGGTCACGCTGATGCGCCGCCTGTGGACCGAGAAGTCCGTGACCCACGAGGGCGAGTTCGACCGGGTGACCGGGGCCGGGCTGGCGCCTTTGCCCGTGCAGAAGCCGATCCCGGTCTGGTTCGGGGCGCAGTCCGAGCCCGCCTACCGCCGGGCCGGGCGCCTGGCCGACGGCTGGTTCCCGCAGGTCAGCCCCGGGCCGGAGCTCGACAGCGCCAGGGAAATCGTCCATGCGGCCGCCCGGGAAGCGGGCCGGGACCCGGCGCAGCTCGGCATGGAGGGGCGGGTCAGCTGGCGGGGTGACGGTGGCAGGCTCACGGAGCAGGCGGAGCGCTGGCGCGAGGCCGGGGCGACCCACCTGGCGGTCAACACGATGGGCGCGGGGCTGGCCAGCCTGGGTGATCATCTGGGGGCGCTGGAACAGGCGGCTGCGGCGCTGGGGCTGGAATCCGGCTGAATCCCATGGCGGGGGGCCCGGCCACCGCTATCCGGCTACCGCGTGCCCGGTCCAGCCGGCCCCCTGGCTGCCGGGGGACGGCGGGCATAATGACCCCAGGGCTGGCGACCGGCCCGCTCCGACTTGCCGACCGTACAGGTCGTGAGGTGATCTGGCGGCGCGGCCGCGGATGGGAAGGCTGATGGCGGACTCGGCTGGCACCGGGGAGTGGACTGAGCCGGGACTGTTCACCGTCGCGCCAGGGGTGCACCGCATCCCGCTGCCGCTGCCCAACGACGGGCTGCGGGCGGTGAACGTCTACGCGATCGAATCCGGGGAGGACCTGGTCCTGGTCGATGCGGGGTGGGCCCTGGCGGAGACGGGCGGCCTGCTGGACGCGGCCCTGGACCGGATCGGCCGCAACTCCGCGGAGATCACCCGCTGCCTGGTCACGCACGTGCACCGGGATCACTACACGATGGCGGTGATCCTGCGCCGCCGCTTCGGCACCCACGTGGCGCTGGGCATTGGCGACCGTCCCTCACTGACCGCGGCGGCTGACGTCGAGCGCGAGAACATGGCCGAGCACGTGCTCCGGATGGAACGGGCCGGGGCAGAGCCGGTGATCCGTGCGCTGCACGCGGCCTACGGGAACGCCCCGCCGCCGCGTACCGACGTGTGGGAGCCGCCCGACGAGTGGCTCAAGGATCAGGCCACCATCCAGCTGGACGGCCGTGAGCTGCGGGCCGTAGCCACCCCGGGTCACACCCAGGGGCACATCGTGTTCGCCGACCTCGGGTCGGACATCCTGTTCTCCGGGGATCATGTGCTGCCGCATATCACCCCGTCGGTGGGCTTCGAGGCGGTCACGGCGGAGCTGCCGCTAGGTGACTACCTGCGTTCGCTCAAGCTCGTCCTGGACCTGCCTGACATGCGGCTGCTGCCCGCACACGGGCCGGTGATCGAGACGACCCACGACCGGGTCCACGCACTGCTGGCTCACCATGAGGAGCGGCTGGGCGCGTCCCTGGCACGGATCGCGGCCGGGGCGCACACCGCATACGAGGCCGCCCAGGCGCTGCCCTGGACCCGCCGCGGCCGCCGGTTCAGCGAACTCGACCCGTTCAACCAGATGCTTGCGGTCCTGGAGACCGGGGTCCACCTGGACCTGCTGGTGGCCCAGGGCCGGCTGGCCCGTGACAGCACGGACAAGCTGGTCACCTACGCGCTCCCGGGCGCGGCGGCCCGCTGACCACGGCCATCCTGGCCGCCCGCTGACCAGCAACCTTCCCGGCCCGCCCCGCTCCCGCGGGCCCCGGACGTGCTACGGTACATACATGCGCATGTATCTAGCCGGGTGCCCCCGTCGCGGGGTGACAGGATGACCCTGACCGAGCAGGGACGGCCGAACCCCCGGGGTGAGGCCATGGTGGCCGAGCTCAAGTGGGTGCACGACATGATCCGGCACGACCTTGGGGTGATCCGGCAGATGGCTGCGGACACGGAGGCGGGCCGCCGGCCGGCGCCATCCGCGGCATGGTCCAGTCACTCGCGTCGGGCAGCGCCATCTGGCAGCTGAAGGCCAGCTGCCTCCAGCACTGCCGGTTCGTGCACTCCCACCACACGCATGAATCGCTGATGCTGTTTCCGGCGCTGCGCGAGGCCAACCCGGCCCTGGACCCGGTGGTGGACAAGCTGGAGGCCGACCACGCGCATGTCTCGGACCTGCTCGACGAGGTCGAGGCCGCGTCGCACGGCCTCGGCGAGCCGGGTGAGCCCGCCGCCCGCGAGCGTCTCGCCACCGCACTCCGCACGCTCAGCGACGACCTGCTGGCCCACCTCCAGTACGAGGAGGAGCACATCTCCGGGACGCTGCGCACCTGGACCCGCTGGCCGGGCTGGTAAAGGGCCGCGGTGATGACGGCAGCGGGCAGGACAGCAGCGGGCGCGGCAGCGGCGGGCGTGGCAGCGGCGGGCATGGCAGCGGCGCAGGCTCCGGGTGCGCCCCACGAGGAGCAGGCCTGCGCACAGGCCTGGGCGGCCCTCACCGCCGCGCACGCCCTGGTGACCGAGCAGCTGAGCGTGGCACTGACCAGGACCTGCGGGCTGAGTATCAACGAATTCCAGATCCTGCTGCGGGTGGACCGGGCGCCGGGCCGGGGGGTGCGGCTGGGGGAACTGTGCTCCGCGGTGCGGCTGACCCAGCCCTCGCTCAGCCGGGCGGTCGCCCGGCTGGAACGGCACGGCTGGCTGCGCCGGGCCGGGGCCCCGGGCGACGGGCGGGGCGTGCTGGTCACGCCTGACCACCGCGGGGCGTGGCGTCCTCGGGCGGGGGAGCACCGTGCACGCCCAGACGATCAGGGAGGTGCTGCTCGACCGGCTCACCCCCGGCGAGCAGGATCTGCTGGCCCGGGCCCTGACCCGGGTCGCCGAAGGCCAGCCGGCCACACCTCCAGGCCCCCCTGCCCGGGGGCCCGCTCCAGCCGTTTCCCGGAATTCCCTGACCGTGCAGGAGGACTCATGGCCCAGCCAGCCGCATTCGGCCTGAATGTGGACCCCAACGCCGGCGGCCTGGCCATCGCCGGGCGCATTGCCGCGATCGCCGACTCGTCCGGCCTGGAATACGTGGGCATCCAGGACCACCCCTACAACCCGGAATTCCTCGACACGCTCACGGTGATCACCTGGCTGGCCGCCCGGACGAGCCGGGTGCACCTGTTCCCCAACGTGGCCAACCTGCCGTTGCGGCCACCGGCCGTGCTGGCCAAGCAGGCGGCCAGCATCGATGTGCTGAGCGGCGGCCGGTTCGAGCTGGGGCTCGGCGCCGGGGCCTTCGCCGGCGGCATCGCGGGCATGGGCGGCCCGCAGCGCACGCCAGGCCAGGCCCGTGCCGCGCTCAGCGAGGCGATCGACATCATCCGGGCCAGCTGGGCGGGCGAGCCGTTCAGCTTCCAGGGGACCCATTACCAGGCCCCCGACGCGCGGCCGGGACCCCCGCCCGCGCATCCGGTCGGGCTCTGGCTCGGCGTGGTGGGACCCCGGGCGGCGGCCCTCGTCGGCGCGAAGGCCGACGGCTGGTCGGTGTCCGCGCCGTACGTGCCCCCGGAACGGCTGCCTGAGCTGAATGACATCATCACCGCAGCCGCCCTGGAGGAGAACCGTGATCCCGACCGGATCACCCGGCTCTACAACGTCATGGGGCTGATCTCCGCAGAAGACCGGGGCCCGTTCCACGGCCCGGCCGGGCGCTGGATCGAGACGCTGGCCAGCCTGTACGCGGACTATCAGATGAACGCGTTCGTGTTCTGGCCCTCCGGGGACCGGGAACGCCAGTCCCGCATCTGGGCTGAGGAGGTCGTCCCGGCGGCCCGTGAGGCGCTGGGCGGCCCAGCCTAGCCGCGCGCAGTTCCCGTCGGCCCGGCGGCGGACCACCCTGAGACGGCGGAAAGCAGGTAGATAGGGTTCCTCCCGTGGAATACCGAACACTGGGCAGATCAGGACTCCGGGTTTCCGTGCTCACCATGGGCACGATGACCTTCGGCGGCACCGGGGACTTCGCAAGCGTCGGCTCGACCGGCGTGGACGAGGCCCGGCGCCAGGTGGACATGTGCCTGGACGCGGGGGTCAACCTCATCGACACCGCGGACGTGTACTCGGCCGGGTTGTCCGAGGAGATCGTCGGCGAGGTCCTGACCGGGCGCCGCGACGACGTGCTCGTCGCCACCAAGGTACGGATGCCCATGGGCGACGGCCCCAACGACGCCGGCCTTTCCCGGCACCACGTGATCTCGGGCTGCGAGGCCAGCCTGCGGCGCCTGCGGACCGGCCACATCGACCTGTACCAGCTGCACGAGTGGGACGGGGTGACGCCGCTGGAGGAAACCCTGGAGGCACTGGACCTCCTGGTCCGCTCGGGCAAGGTGCGCTACGTCGGCGTCTCCAACTACACCGGCTGGCAGCTGCTGAAAGCCCTCGGCACCGCCACCCTGCGTGACCTGCCCCGGTTCGCCAGCCAGCAGATCTATTACTCGCTGCAGGCACGCGACGCCGAGTATGAGCTGATCCCCGCGGCCGTGGACCAGGGGCTGGGGGTGCTGGTCTGGAGTCCCCTCGCGGGTGGGCTGCTCTCCGGGAAGTACCGCCGGGACCAGCGGCCGGGTTCCGGTTCCCGGCAGCTGACCGACTGGAACGAGCCGCCGGTGCACGACCAGGAGAAGCTGCACGACACCGTCGAGGTGCTGGTCGAGATCGGTGCCGAGCACGAGGTCTCGGCGGCCCAGGTCGCTCTCGCCTACCTGCTGCGCAAGCCGGCCGTCACATCGCTGGTCGTGGGCGCGCGGACGACGGAGCAGCTGGCCGACAACCTGGCCGCGGCCGGGCTGGCCCTCAGCGACGCAGAGATGGAACGGCTCGACAGGGTCAGCGCGCCGCCGCTGCTCTACCCGTACTGGCATCAGGCCAAGACGGCCCGTGACCGGCTGTCACCTGCAGACCTGACCCTCCTGGGGCCTCATCTGTAAGCCCCGGTACCTTAGGACCCACACAGGCCTTCTAGCCCCGGGACCGCTGATGACCCTGGATGGAGCACCGCAACCCGCGGGTGGCCCCGCGCCGCAGGCGGTCACCCAGCCGGTCGCCGCGCCACTCACCGCGGCGGCGATCTTCCTCACCGCGACCGTGCGCCGGGATCAGGCCGGCGACGCGGCCGTGCGGGGCCTGTGCGGCGATCTCGGCGGCCTGCTGCGCGCGGTGGGCTTCCGTGACATCCAGGCCGCCCTGACCTGTGTGATGGGGTTCGGGGCGCAGATGTGGGACCGCCTGGCCGGCCCTGAGCGTCCCGCGGGACTGCACCCGTTCCGGGAGATCCTGGCCGACGGCCGGCACGCCGTCGCCACCCAGGCGGACCTGCTGTTCCATATCCGCGCGGACCGGATGGACCTGTGCTTCGAGCTGGCCACGCACATCACCAGGCGGCTGGGCGGGGTCCTGGAGACCGCCGATGAGGTGCACGGCTTCCGCTACTTCGACGACCGGGACCTGATCGGCTTCGTGGACGGCACGGAGAACCCCGTCGGCCAGGATGCGGTCGAGGCGACCGTGATCGGCGGCGAGGACCCGGCGTACGCCGGCGGCAGCTACGTGATCGTCCAGAAGTACCTGCATGACCTGGCCAGGTGGAATCGCCTGCCCACCGAGGAGCAGGAGCGCATCATCGGCCGCACCAAGCTCGACGACATCGAACTGGACGACGCGGTGAAGCCCGGCTTCGCGCACAACGCGCTGACCACCGTCGTCGACTCCAGCGGCGAGGAAATCGACATCGTCCGGGACAACATGCCGTTCGGCCACGCCGCGCAAGGTGAGCACGGCACCTACTTCATCGGCTACGCACGGTCGCCTGCGACCATCGAGCTGATGCTCACCAACATGTTCGTCGGCCGGCCGCCCGGCAACTACGACCGGCTGCTCGACGTCAGCCGCGCCGTGACCGGCAGCCTCTTCTTCGTGCCGTCGATGCCGCTGCTGGAAAGCCTGGCTGATGACCCGGCCGGCGGCGCGGATGAGAGCAGCCCTGGCGGGAGCACGGGCCAGGACAGTGCAGAGGGAGACGACGCCGCCGGAGGCGCACCACCTGACTCCGCCGGATCACTCGGCATCGGCAGCCTACGAGGAGTGACGCAGCATGGATAACCTGCACCGGGAACTCGCCCCGATCTCCGACGCAGCCTGGTCCCAGATCGAGGAAGAGGCCACACGCACCCTCAGGCGGCACCTGGCGGGCCGCCGCGTGGTAGACGTGTCGGGACCCGGCGGAAGCGCGCTGTCCGCCGTCGGCACCGGGCATCTCAGTGACATCGAGGCCCCGCATGACGGGGTACTCGCCCGGAGGCGAGAGGTCAGGCCGGTCCTCGAATTCCGGGTCCCGTTCCGGGTGGACCGCAGCGCGGTCGACGACGTGCTGCGCGGCGCGCAGGATTCGGACTGGCAGCCGGTCAAGGATGCCGCCCGGCAGATCGCGTTCGCCGAGGACCGCGCGGTGTTCGAGGGGTATGCGGCCGGCGGCATCGCCGGAGTCAGGCAGGAAACGAGCAACCAGCCCATGACCCTGCCTGCCGACGTCCGCGCCTACCCCGAGGCAGTGGCCGAGGCCCTGCGCTACCTGCGGATCGCGGGCGTCAACGGCCCTTACTCGGTGGTGCTCAGCGCCGATGCGTACACGGCGGTGAGCGAGACACGTGACCACGGCTACCCGATCCACGAGCACATCAAGAGGCTGATCAGCGGCGACATCATCTGGGCCCCGGCCATCGAGGGTGCGTTCGTGCTCACCACCCGTGGCGGCGACTTCGACCTGCAACTCGGCCAGGACATCTCGGTCGGGTACCTGAGCCACGATGCGGCCAGCGTGGAGCTGTACCTCGAGGAGACGTTCACATTCCTGGTCTACACGTCCGAGGCCTCGGTAGCCCTCGCCGCAGCACCCTGACCTGGGCCCGGCCGCACGGACGGCCCGTGCGGCGGCATCCGCGCGGGCCGGGGCCGCAGTCGTGACCGGTCATTCGGCCCCGTCCGCAGGAATGTCATTGCTAGCGTGGCGAACATGTCCGTGAAGACCTTCAGCATCAGCATGGGTGAGCGCGCCTACCGGCAGGCCCGTGCGGAGGCTGACCGCGCGGGGCTGTCCATGTCGGCGTGGATGACCCGGGCCGCGCGGGAGAAGATCCAGCGCGATGCGGCGAGCGTGACCGCCGAGGCCGACCGGACGACTGGCCAGGACTGGGCGGAGTGGACGGAGGCCAACGCCGGCGATTTCCCGCCGGGCGCGGGCAAGGGCGCCGCGTGAACCGCGGTGACATCTTCGCCTACAAGGGTGTAGCCCGGGCCGGCTACGTGGCCATCGTCAGCAACGACGGTTTCAACGCGATCACCGGCCACCCCGTGGTGGTCAAGGTGAGCGACCGGCCCGACCTGACCGAGACGCCCTACGTCGTGGCGCTCAGCCACAACGACCCGGTCTCCGGGCACCTGGAGTCCTACTCCGCGGTGCGGGTACGCCGCAGCAGGCTCTCGGGCGACCGGATCGGCCAGCTCGCCGAGGAAACCATGCGCAAGCTGGACGACGCACTGGCGCTGATCTTCGACTACGAGGCCTGAGCCCGGGCACTCGCGCCGGTCGAAGCGGCCACCGACGGCCAGGTTGTCGATAAGCGCCTTGCACGCGGCGAACCGGAGCAGGCCGCCCATGGTGCCCTGCTCCATCGCGTTCCGGGCCAGGGCTTCTGACTCCGCCGCCCCGCCCGCCTCCGCGAAGCCACACGCCACATTGATCTGGTCAGAGTCGTCCCGCGCAGCCTCGGACACCCGGATATCGCGGAGAACAGCGATCGCGCCCTCGTAGCCGCCAGCCCGGCTCAGCACTGAGGCGCCTCGCAGTCGTGCCTGAAGTGCGGTTATACCGCCGAGGCTGGCCTCGGGGCTGCCGGCGGCTGCGGGCATGCACGCGGAGGTGAAAGCCAGATCAGCCGACGTGGCCGGACGCGCTCCAGGGGGCCGCCAGATGCACCGTCATCGCGGCGATGAGCAGGCCGCCCGCGATGGAGGCCACCAGGAGCAGCCACCGGGCGGGCCGGCCGGCCAGCACGCCGCGTGCCCGGCTGAAACCCCCGGGCCCGCGCAGGTCAGGCCCGATCAGCCGGGGCAGCCGCCAGACGTAGGCGAGAACATGGATCGTCATCACGCCGAACCAGAGCACGAAGAACGCCTTGTGCAGGAAAAGCCACGGCCCGGTGGCCGACCCGGCGAAGGCCAGCGCCACCCCCGTGCCGAGCACGCCGGCCGACGTGATCAGGACGAACGGCCCCAGCAGGCGCAGCAGGGGCGCGGGCGGCCCTTTGCGCCGGTACTCCGGGGCGCCCGTGTAGTAGCGCATGAAGCGGTAGGCCACCGTGCCGATCTTGAGCGCCACCGGGCCGATCAGCAGCATGCCGAGGAAGAAGTGCACGGTGATCAGCTGGTGGATGGACAGGATGGTAAAGCCCTCGGCCGCGAACAGCACGAGCAGCACGGCGCCGGTGGCCGCGGTGAGCCGCTCGTTGCCCTCAGCGCCGCCGGCGCTGTCCCCGGGAACCGGCGGCCGGACCGGGCCGGGCTGCTCCCCGGGACGCCCGGGGGGCCGGGGCCCGCCGGGCGCCGCACCATAGCGCCCGCGCGGATCCTGCGGGGCGGGGTCGTCGCGGGGGCCGTACGGGCCGAGCGAGCGGCGGGGGCCGCGCCGGGCACCGGGGTCATGGCGGGCCTCGGGTCCCGGTCGGTAACCCGTCATCCGCCCACTTCCTCCCTGCTCACCGGAGCCGCCTGGCCGCGCCCCGGCGCCGCGGCGGCGGCGCCGGGGCGCACAGACGCGCGGGGTCACCTGATCCCGCATCTCAAGCCTGCGTGGGCGGCGGCCCGGAACTGGTTCAGGAACTACTCAGAACCGGTAAGGAAATCCGCGACCTCAGGAGGATCCGGGACCCGGCCGGCGGCCGCGGTCCAGCCCCTGGGACGGCAGAATCACGGTGACGGTCAGCCCCCCGCCCGGCGTATCCGAGAGCGCCGCGGAGCCGCCGTTGGAGGTCACCAGGCGGTGCACGATGGCCAGCCCCAGCCCGGCGCCGCCCGGTGTGCTGCTGACGAACCTCCGGAACGCCATCTCCCGCTGCCGGGGCGTCATCCCCGGCCCGTCATCGGCCACCACCACCTGCGCGCCATCTCCCGCGGCCGCCGCGCTGACCTGGACGTGGCCGCCGGCCGGCACGGCGTCGAGCGCGTTGGCCAGCAGGTTGTCCAGGACCTGCTCCAGGTGGCCCTCGCCGGCCATGGCCAGCACCGGGCCATGGCACGACTGGCCCAGCTCCACCCCGCGCTCCTCGGCCACCGGCCGCCACGCCGCGACCCGGTCCCGGATCACCTCATCCACCCGGACGCTGACCGGCTCGACCAGCACGCTCTCCGCCCGGGCCAGCGCCAGGAGCCCGTCCACGAGGTGGGACAGCCGGGCGATCTCATCCTGCGCTCCCGCGAGCTCTTCCGCCGTCTGCGCATCGCTGTCCTGGGTGAGCACGTCCAGGCGGAGCCGGAGCGCGGCCAGCGGCGTGCGCAGCTGGTGGGAGACGTCCGCGATCGTGGCCCGGTTCCCGTGCACCAGGGACTCCAGCCGGCCCGCCATGCCGTTGAAGTTGCGGGCCAGCCGCCGCACCTCGGGCGGCCCGTTCCCCGACGCCGACCTGGTGTCCAGCGCCCCGCTGCCGAGCCGCTGGGCGGCGGCGTCCAGGTCGCTCAGTGGCCGGCTGACCCACCGGGCCAGTGCGGTCGCGGCGACCGCCGCGGCGGCCAGGCCGACCAGGGCCACCGCACCCAGCCAGGTCCACAGGACCCCAACCCGCTCCTCGAGTTCGGCGGAGGACCGGGACAGCACCACGGCGCCGACTACCGCCCCGCCGCTGTCGCTCAGCACCGGGACCGTCACCCGGAGCCGGTCATCGACCCGTGTGTCCAGCACCGTCCGGCCATGCAGAGCGGAGGTCAGCGTGGCGGCCGGGATCGCGGCGTAGCCGCCATCGGTCCCGGTGACGAGCCGGCGGTCGGCGCTGTACACGCGGACCTGCTCACCGGCGTGCCGGGCCTGCGCGAGGGCCTGGGCCACCGGGACGATCCCGGCGGGGGGCGGGTCGGCCAGCCGGTCCTCGGCCAGCCCGGCGAGGGCCCGGGCGGACAGCATCGTGTCCTGCCGGAAGGAACTGCTCTCGCGGCCGGTGGTGATCAGGCCGAGTGGCACCACGGTGGTCACCAGCAGCGCACCGATCAGTGCGAGCATCGTGAGCACGATGCGCCGGGCCATCAGACTTCGCCGAGCCGGAAACCCCTGCCGTAGGCCGTCTCGATCAGGCCCGGCACGTCCAGCTTCCGGCGCAGCGCGGCCACGTGCACGTCCAGCACCTTGGTGGGGCCGTACCAGTGCGCGTCCCAGGCGCTCTCCAGGATCTCCTGGCGGGTCATCACCCGTCCCGGGTCGCTGGCCAGGCATTCCAGGATGTCGAACTCCTTCGGGGTGAGCGCCACCTCGCGGCCGTGCACGGTCACCTTCCGCGTGCGCAGGTCAACGTTGAGCGGCCCGTGCCGCAGCACCTCGCCCCCGGGCCGGACGCGGCGCAGCACGGCCCTGATCCGGGCCAGCAGCTCAGCCAGCCCGAACGGCTTGACCAGGTAGTCGTCGGCCCCCGCATCCAGCGCCAGCACGCGTTCCGGCTCCTCACCCCGGGCGGTGACGATGATGATCCCGGCGTCGGAGCGTTCCCGCAGCCGGCGGCACACTTCCACCCCGTCCGCGTCGGGCAGGCCCAGATCGAGCAGCACGACATCCGGATCTCCGGCCGCCAGCGCCTCCTGGCCGGTCATCACGTGATCCACCCGGTACCCGCCGCGGCTCAGCCCGCGTACCAGCTGGGTCGCCAGGCCCGGGTCGTCTTCCACCACCAGGACACTCGCGCTGCCCTTGGCGGAGGGCAGCCCGGCGGGGGGCACCGCTCGCCACGCTCATAGGGACCACCGTAGTGGCCCGGGCCTAGAGGGGCATGACCACGATGGGCGTGGTGGTGGGGCGGCTGGTACCGCCGGCCGGCTCCACGGTCAGCGCCACCGCGTCCCCGGCGGCGAGGCCGGACGCGAGCAGCGGCGCGGTACGGCCGGCCGCCGGGGCCGGGAGCAGTCCGGCCCGGCGGGCTGTCCGGCCCGAGACGAACCACAGCTCGTAGACATTCCCCCCGCCCAGAGCGGGCAGCCCGGATGTCGTGATGACCAGCGCACCGCGGGACGGGGACGCCACCACCGTCGCCACCCCGCCGGCCGTGGTGCGGCGGCTGGCCAGCCGGGCGTCCGGGGCGGCCAGCACCGCGGCCACCGCACGGCTCCCCGCCTGGGCCTGCGTCAGCCGTTGCTGGGTGGAGGACTGGACGACACCCAGCGCCACCGCGGCCGCCACGGCGGCCGCGGCCACGGCGGCCGCCATCCGGGGCAGCCAGGGGCCGCGCGCCAGCCGCAGCCGGGCCGGCGGCATCTCGCTCACCTCGGGCGGAAGCTGGCGGGTGATGGAAGCCAGGGTGAGCACGCGCTCACGCAGCCCCGGCGGCGGGCTGGCGGCGACCGCCAGGGCCAGCCTGGTCGTGGTCTCCCGGAAGCCCCGGACTTCGCTCTCGCACGGGGGGCAGCCGGGCAGATGATGCTCGAAGCGGTCCAGCTCCGGCCCGGTCAGCGAATCGAGCGCGTACACGCCGCTCAGCCCGTGCAGATCGGGCCGGCCCGCTTTCACATGGCGGCGCAGTTTCACCAGCTCACCCCCATGCAGTCACGCATCCGGATCAGGCCGTCCCGTACCCGGGTCTTGATCGTCCCGAGAGCAGTGCTGAGCAGCGAGGCGACTTCCGGATACGTGTAGCCGCCGTAGTAGGCCAGGGTGATCGACTGGCGCTGCAGTTCGGTCAGCGAGTCCAGGCAGCGGCGCACGCGTTCGCCGTCCAGCCGCGATTCCACCGTTTCCGCCACCCCTTCCGGGGGGACGGCCGCGATGGTGGCGGCCTTCTGCTCACGGTGAGCCTGCGCGCTCGCCGAGCGGACACGGTCGATGGCCCGCCGGTGCGCGATCGTCATCACCCACGTCGTCGCGCTGCCCCGGCCGGAGTCGAAGCGCGACGCGGTGCGCCACACCTCCAGGAGCACCTCCTGGGCGACTTCCTCGGACTGCGCCGGATCCCGCACCACCTTGCGGATCAGGCCGTAGACCGGCCGCGCCAGCCGGTCGTAGGCCGCCTCGAAGGCGGTCTCGTCCCCCCGCGCCACCCGGGTCAGCAGCTCGCCCAGGTCTTCCTCGCGCTCGGGTACGGGCCGCGCGCCCAGCGGGGATCCGCGCACGCCTGGTGTGCTCATAGCCGGTATTCGGAGCGTGCGCCGGGCCGGATGGGTCTGGGCGCGAACGCGGGTGCCGCGGCCGGCGCGCGGCGGCCCGCCGGCAGCTAGCCGGCCAGCTTGGCCAGTTCCGGGACGAACCGGGCCGCGTTGATCGTGCCCACCCCGGAGGCCAGGTCGTAGCCGGGGAGGGCGCGGAACCCGGTCACCGTGTGCAGCTTGCCGCCCTGGGGGAATGAGACGGTGTTGTTGCCCCTGGTCACGTCCGCGATGCCCGCGGCCTTGCCTATGGCGGACATCTGGTACAGCGCCGGGTTGATCAGGCCGAGCGGGTGCCCGGCGACCTGGTCAGCGAGGGCGACGACGCCGGCGAACAGCGGGGTGGCCTCGCTGGTGCCGCAGGTCGGGTACCAGCCGCGGCTGCCCCTTGAAGCTCTGGTACATGTCCACCGCGCCGTTGCAGGCGCCGCTCATCGAGATGTCCGGCACGCCGCGCGCGGCGCCGGTGACGCCCGCGACGCTGTTCTGGTACCCGGGCCGGGAGAAGATCACGGACTTCCCGCCGCCGCCGGCCAGCGGGTTGGGGCCCTTGGAGCCGAAGATGTACTGCTGCGTGGGCACGTTATAGGTGTCGTTCCACACCACGGAGTGCCACGCGCCCTTGGCCGACTGGCGCAGCTGGGTACCGCCGACCCCGGTCACCAGCGGGTCGCTGTCCGGCCAGGAGGTCACCGGGTGCAGGTAGTAGGTGCTCCCGTTGAACTTGACGTCGGCCGCGCCGCTGTCGCCGGAGGCGGCCAGCACGGTCACGCCCTTCGCGGCCGCGTCCTCGTAGGCACCGCGCAGGTTGAGCAGTGACTTCCTGGACGGGAAGGTCTGCTCGGTCGCGCTGAAGCTTTGGCTGATCACCCCGCCGAGATGGTGGTCGACCACGTACGTCTCGGCCTTGACGATGGCCGGGAACCCGGTCGTGCCCTCGTTCTCCGAGGTCGGGGTCTCCACCAGGAGGATGTTGGCGTCCGGGGCCATCACGTGCGACCACTCGACGTCCAGCTCGGTCTCGCCGGCCCAGCCTTCACGGTTGGAGGTCGGCCGGTACTTCGCCACCGGGCCGGCCGGCTGGATCACCCTGAGCGACGGCGGGCTGGGCAGGCCGAACTTCTTGTCGAACACGCCCAGGTCATGACGCACCGTGGGAGACCCGTAGGAGTCGACGATGACGATCGTCGCGCCCTTCCCGGTGATGCCCGCGCTGAACAGGGGGCCCAGGTTGTACGCCTGCTGGATCTGGGCGGGCTCGTAACAGGCGATCTTGAAGTGCGCCTCGCAGTAGGCCGTGGTCGGGGGGGCCGCCGTGGCGTCCCGGACGTGGACCGCTGCCGGGCTGATGGCCACCGTGGCGGTCACGGCCACGGCACCCCCCGCGGCGGCTGAGGTACTGCCCGCCATCGCAGCGGCCACGGCGGCCGATCCCACGGCCATGGACAGGGGGCGGCGCACTCGCATCCCATCTCCTGGTTGCTGACGGCCGGGACAGCCCCACCGCCGTCCCGTAGCCCACCTGACACTAACAGCGGGCGGTGGCTGCCGCGAGGGGGCACCGGCCAGGGAGGGTGGCCAGCAGGCCGGCGGGGCGCCGGTAAGCTCACGGCCATGATCGTGGTCGTGGCCGGTGTGTCCGGCAGCGGCAAGTCAACGGTCGGTTCCCTGCTCGCGGGCAGGATGGGCTGGCCCTTCACCGACGCGGACGCGCTGCACCCGGCGGCGAATATCGCCAAGATGCGGGCAGGCCACCCGCTGTCCGACGCCGACCGGAAGCCGTGGCTGGCCGTGGTGGCAGGCCGGATGGACGGCTACGACGCTGCGGGCGAGTCCGCGGTGCTGGCCTGCTCCGCGCTCAAGCGGTCCTACCGGGAGGAGCTGCTCGCCGGGCGCCCCTCCGCCCGGATGGTGTTCCTGCACGCCACCCGCGCGGTGCTGGAGGACCGGCTGCGCGCGCGGCACGGTCACTTCTTCCCCGCGGCCCTGCTGGACAGCCAGCTCGCCGACCTGGAGAATCCGCAGCCCGCCGAGCACGTCCTGGTGGTGGAGGCGACCCTGCTGCCGGATGAAGCCGTGGACGAGATCGTCCGGCGCCTGCGGCTGGGTCCCCCGCACGAGACCGGCTGAGTCCCCCGCAGTTGAAGAGCAGGAGAATATGAGCCCATGAAGCTGAAACTCGACCTGCACGATATCTACAACCGCGGCCAGGACATCGACCGGGCCCTCCGGGCGATCATCGACGAGGCCGTGGCCAAGAAGGCGCCCGTAGTGGAGATCATTCCGGGCAAGGGCTCAGGCCAGCTGAAAAAGCATGTCCTGAGATTCCTCGAGCAGAAAGAAATCAAGCAGCTGTACAGCCGGGTCGAGAAGGACTCAAAGAACTTCGGCCGGGTCTTCGTGCATTTCCGGTGGAAATAGGCGGCTCTTCAGCCGGCCCACGGCCGGGGCGGTAGCCCGGGCCATTCTGATCCACCACGACGGTTTCCGGTGCCGCGGAGCGAACCGCTGATGCACACGGGCGTCGGCAAACCGCTCATCGGGCGGATACGTCGATTGCCACACACAGCCCACAGTTACTTCCCCCCTCGCCACGGTGCGCGGGCCGGGACCTGGTCATTGCCGAGGCCGCCGTCGTCCGGCCCGATTCCCGCGTTTCCACTCCCCCGGGAAGAAGGCACCGGGGCCCTCATCCCCCCCATACGCAGACAAGCAGGGGACTACGACTCGTAGTCTCCCGCATCCGCCCGCGCCTTTGTCATGCTGGCATGAACCGTCTCGGATGTCCAGTGAAAGGGCAGATCACAGTGCCATTATTAATTTACTAATTTGCTTAGCTGAGTAGCTTTATGCGCCTATAATCGGCTCTGCCCGAGGCTGCATACAACTGCGCCCCCCGGACGCCGGCTTCCCGCCGGGGCGACGGGGCTGCCCGCCGGAGCGGGCGGCGGCAGGCGCCAGGGCGCGCGCCGCCGGGCCAGCCCGGGAACGTCCCCGGTTCCGGGGCCCGGCAGCCCGCGCCAGACGGGCAGCACATACGTGGCACCGTGGGATGATTGGCCCATGCGTCTGCTGATCCGGGCCGTCCTGACCGCGGCGGCGCTCGCCGTGGCGGCGGTGCTGGTGCCCGGGATCCAGCTTGGCCACGGGAGCACCACGTCGAAGGTGCTCACCCTGCTGGCCGTCGCGGTGATCTTCGGGCTGGTGAACGCGATTATCAAGCCCGTGGTCAAAGCCGTGGGCTGCCTGTTCTACGTCCTGACGCTCGGGCTGATCGGGCTGGTGGTCAACGGCCTGCTGCTCTGGCTGACCAGCTGGGTGGCAGGCAAGCTCAGGCTGCCGTTCCACATCACGGGGTTCTGGCCCGCCTTCTGGGGCGCGATCATCGTCGGCGTTGTGGGCTGGCTGCTGGGCGTCCTGATCCCGGAGCCGGACGACCACCGGTAGCCGCGCTCAGGCGGCCGCCGGCTCCAGGAACTCCAGCCGGTTGCCCAGCGGGTCCTCGCTGTAGAACCGGTGCATGCCGGGGAAGTCAGCGTCAGGCCGCACCGGGTACCCGGCCGCGCGCAGCCGGGCCGCCCAGGCACCCAGGTCCCGCACGAGCAGCCCGGGATGCGCCTTCCGCGCCGGGCGGAAGTCTTCGTCCACCCCCAGATGCAGCTCGATGCCATGGCCGCGGAACCAGCAGCCGCCCCGGGGGGCCAGCGCGGGCGGCTTGGGGATTTCCTCCAGGCCCAGCACCCCGTGGTAGAAGGCCCGCAGGGCCGCTTCGCTTCCCGGGGGGCAGGCCAGCTGAACATGATGGATCATGCGCACCTCCAGGGTCGGCCGCGGCGGGCGCCCGGCCGGGGGCACCAGCCGGCCCGTCCTCACTTTATCTTGACATCAAGGCAACACCCAGACGGGAGCCCTCATGCGCGAGACGATCACAGCAAGGTTCGAGGTCCTGGACGAGCGGTTCCGGAGCGTCCGGGGTGACCGGCAGCTCGAGGTGCTGCACACCGGCTGCCGCTGGACCGAGGGTCCCGCGTACTTCCCGGCCGGCCGCTATCTGGTGTTCAGCGACATCCCCAACGACCGGCTGCTGCGCTGGGACGAGACCACCGGCACCGTGGGCGTCTTCCGCCAGCCCTCCCGCTTCGCCAACGGCCACACGGTGGACCGCCGCGGCCGCCTGGTCAGCTGTGAGCACGGCGGCCGGCAGGTCACCCGCACCGAACCGGACGGGTCGGTAACCGTGCTGGCCGACCGCTACCAGGGGCGGCGGCTCAACAGCCCGAACGACGTGGTGGAGCGGGCGGACGGCTCGGTCTGGTTCACCGACCCCGCCTACGGCATCGACAGCGACTACGAGGGGCACCAGGCGGAGAGCGAGATCGGGGCCTGCCATGTGTACCGGATCGATCCGGGCTCCGGCGCGCTGCGCATCGTCGCCGACGACTTCAGCCGGCCCAACGGGCTGGCGTTCACCCCGGACGAGCGGAGACTGTACATCTGTGACAGCGAGGAACGGCACATCCGGCTGTTCACCGTGACCGACGGCGACGGCCTGGCCGGCGGCGACGTTTTCGCGCGCTGTGGGGCAGGGACCTTCGACGGCATCCGGCTGGACAGCGAGGGCCGGGTCTGGGCCGCCGCGGGGGACGGGCTGCAGTGCTTCGACCCGGACGGCACCCTGCTGGGCAAGCTGCATGTGCCGGAGACCGTGGCCAACCTGACCTTCGGCGGCCCGCAGCGCAACCAGATCTTCCTGTGTGCCACCAGCTCCGTCTACTCCATCCGGGTCACGGTCCGCGGAGCCCGCTACCCCGGCTGAGCGGCCCGCGGCAGCCCGGGCCTGGACGCGCCCCCCGTCATCGGTAGCGGTTACGTAGGTGTCAGCGATCCGTGTAGAGCCCGGGGCGGCGGTCGGCGAACAGGTCGTTGCGCGAGTTGATCCGCTTGTCCCGGGCCCGCGGCAGGTCGCAGTCGGCGGTCAGCACCGCGGGCAGGCCGGCGGTGGCCGGCCCGGCCAGCGGGTAGCCGTCCGGGCCGGCGATGAGGCTGCCACCCACCCAGGCGACCCCGCGCTCGGGGCCGCACCGGTCCGCGACCACGATGAACACGCCGTTCACCGCGGCACCGGCCTGCACCTTCACCACCTCAGACGGCCGCTCGGCGGGCGGCCGGGGCGCCGCGGGCCAGTTCACCGGGGCAGCGATGAGGTCTGCGCCCGCCAGCGCCACCCCCCGGACCCACTCGGGGAACTCCAGGTCGTAGCAGATCATCACGCCGACCCGGCCGGCGGGCAGGCCCACGACCGGCGGGGCGCTGGCACCGGGGGTGAAGACCAGCTTCTCCGCGTCCCACAGGTGTGCTTTCCGGTACACCGCACGGATCCCGGACGCGTCCACCAGGGCGGCACTGTTGAACAGCCGGCCGTCCGGGCCGAGCTCGCAGAAGCCGCCGACGATCACAGCGTGATGCCGGGCGGCGAGCGCCTGCCACTGCCGCAGCGCCCGGGACTCACCCGCCGGGCTGGCCAGGGCGCGGGCTTCCGCGGCGCCGTTGAACACGTAGCCGCTGTCGCACAGTTCCGGGAGGACCACCAGTCCGGCCCCGGCAGCGGCCGCCGACCCGACCGCGGCGGCCGCGGCGGCCAGGTTGGCGTCCGGGGCACCGACGGCCAGGCTGAGCTGGCAGGCAGCGACGACAGTCACGTCGCCGCCCTCCCCCGCCGCCCGCGGGTGCCCGGGCGCAGCATCTGGCCGGGCCCGTGCCTCACGCCGCGGCCTCGCCCGGCAGCAGCAGCAGTTTCCCGGTCGTTCCCCGGGACGCCAGGTCCGCCTGGGCCTGGGCGGCCTGCTCCAGCGGGTAACGGCCGCCGACCCGGACGGACAGGCGCCCCTCGGCAATCCAGCGGAACAGGTCACCGGCCCGCCACAGCAGCTCTTCCCGGGTGGCCATGTAGTGGCCGAGCGTCGGCCTGGTGACGAACAGGCTGCCTGCCGGGTTGAGGCGCTGCAGGTCGAACGGGGGCACCGGGCCGCTCGCCGCACCGTACAGCACCATGTAGCCGCGGACCCGCAAGGCCGACAGACTGGCCTCGAACGTGGCCTGGCCGATTCCGTCGTAGACCGCGGCGACCCCGGCGCCGTCGGTGACTTCCCGGGCCACCTCGGCGAAGTTCTCGTAGTCCGTGACGTAGTCCGCCCCAGCCTGCTGGGCCAGCACCGCCTTGGCCGTGGTGGAGGTGGTGGCGATGCTGATGCCGCCGCGCATGGCGACCATCTGGGTGAGCAGCAGACCAACCCCGCCTGCGGCCGCGTGCACCACCACGGGGTCGCCCTCGTTCACCGGGTACGTGCTGTGGCAGAGATAATGCGCGGTCATGCCCTGCAGCATGACCGCCGCCGCGACGGTCAGGTCCAGGCCCTCCGGTACGGGGACTGCCAGGGCGGCGGGCACCGCGACCTGCTCCGCGTAACTGGCTGGCACCTGGGTCCAGGCGACCCGGTCGCCCACGGCGAAGTCGCGCACGGCGGGGCCGACCGCGGCCACGACCCCGGCACCCTCGGCCCCCGGGACATAGGGCAGGCCGGCGGATGCGTAGGGCGGCCGTCCCTCCCGCTGGTAGATGTCCATGTAGTTGACACCAGCCGCGGCCACGTCCACCAGCAGCTGCCCTGGCCCAGGTTCGGGCGCCGCGACCTCCCCGATCCGGAGAACCTCAGGACCACCGTGCTGACTCCCGATCACTGCGCGCATCAGCTCTTCCTCTCCATCGAGTCGCCGACAGTAGCCTAGGTGGCAAAGGGGGAGGTTCCGGATGGGGATCGGCGAGCGGGTACGGGCCGTGCACCTCAGCCAGTACTGTCCTGGCGGCCTCGGCTTCCCGGCCGGGTCACCCGGCGCCGGGCGGCCCGATGGCGGCGATGCCCCGTCCGGCCAGTCGTGGGCCCAGCTCGCCGGGCACGAGGCGCAGGCCGCGGGCCGTCCGTGCGCACGCTGCGGGCGCGAGATCAGCATCGGCCAGCCGGCCCGCCGCCGGGCCGATCACCACTGGGTTCACGGGGACTGCCCGCTAACTGCCGCTAACGGCACTGGCGCTGAGCCGGCCGATCGCGCTGCGGCCTAGCCCGTCCAGCAACGCGGCCGGACCCGGGTACGTCTCGGCGGCGCCCGCGCCGCGCAGCTCCTCCTCGCCGATGCCCCCGGAGAGCAGCCCGATGCAGGGCACCCCGGCACGCTGGGCGGCGAGCACATCCCAGACGGTGTCCCCGACCATCACGGCCCGGTGCGGGTCGGTCCCGGACTCCTCCAGCGCCTTGTGCACGATCTCCGGGTCGGGCTTGGCCTGCCTGACATCCCCGGAACTGACCACGGTTCCCACCACATCACGCGCGCCGAGCGCGTCCAGCATGAGGTCGAGTTCCTCGTTCTTCGCGCTGGTCGCCAAGACCACGTTCAGGCCCAGCTGGCCGGTGCACCGGAGCAGGTCGGCCGCCCCGGCCAGGGGCCGCATCCGGCCCAGGTACGGCGCGACGTGCCGGCTGTGCGCGCCGCTGACCGAGGGGTCCGGCCGGCCGAGCACCCGGCTGATCAGGTCATCGGAGGACAGGCCGATCGCCCGGTGGATGTCCGCGCACGCCACGTCGTGGCCTCGCTCCCGGAACGCTTCCCACCAGGCGGTCACGTGCACGTAATTGGTGTCCAGCAGGGTGCCGTCGACGTCGAAGATGACCCCGCCGCGCCCCGGCCGCTGCTCAGGCACCGGATTGCCCGCCGGCCGTGATGACCTGCTGCGCGGCCCTGACCCGCGAGTCCTCCAGGAAACCGGCCTGCCGGCGGGCCCTGGAGATGAGCTCGTCCAGCCGGCCGGCATCCAGCCGGCCGTCGGTGTCCGCGAGCGCCCGGAGCGTGCGCCACCCGGCCGCCTTGCCCTCCACGCCCAGCCGAAGCAACTCCAGCTCTTCGAGGTTGCTGAGCGGGGAGCGCGTGGTCAGGCGGCCGTTGGGCTTGAGCCGGCCCGCCTTCTCGCCAGCCCAGGCAGCCCAGACCTTGTAGCTGCGGACGGGGACGCCGAGCGTGCCCATGATGTCCAGCAGCGCAGCCCGGTCCTCGGCCACCTCCCCGGCGAGCTGCCGCAGATCCGCCTCGGCCGCCGGGACCTGCTGGGCGCCAGCCAGCCGGCGGGCCAGCTGCACCCCGGCGGTCGCTCCGGCCAGATGGTCGTTGAGATAGATGCCGAGTGGATCCTGCGCGGAACGCCTGATGCTCACGGCCACGCTCTTGAGTGAGGAGCCTTTCAGTGCCATGCCATCCTTCTTCCCCCTTCGTCGGCGCGTGGGCTGCTACCCGGGTGAGTGCGGGCTAACCAGGGCCGGCGGGTCCAGGGGGCCGGTGCCCCGCCAGGAGGCTGCGGTTGCCCCGCCGCGTCGCGGGTAGTGGGGCGCCGTCGCTGAGCTGATCACGAGCCGGGGGACGATCATGACCGCAAGAGGGGACCCGCGCAGTGTCTGATCTTGCTGCCCTGGTGCGCAGCGACCTCAGTGAGCCGGGAATCCGGCGCAGGCGGCACGGCCGGGGGTTCCGTTATCTCGGGCCAGATGGAGCGCCGGTCCGCGACCCGGAGGTGCTCGCCCGCATCAGGGCGCTGGTCATCCCGCCCGCCTGGGAGGACGTGTGGATCGCCGGGGTCGCGGGGGGGCACATCCAGGCCGTCGGCACCGACGCCGCGGGACGGCGGCAGTACCGCTACCACGATCTGTGGCGTGAGCAGCGCGACCGGGAGAAGCACGACCGGGTGCTCGCGTTCGGGGCCGTGCTGCCCAAGATGCGGACGGTGGTGCGCAGGCACCTGGAGGGCCGCACCCTGTCCCGGGACCGGGTCCTGGCCGCCGCCATCCGGCTGGTCGATCTCGGCTTCTTCCGGCCCGGCGGGGACGAGTACGCGGTCGAGAACGGCAGCTACGGCCTGGCCACGATCCGCCGTGAGCACGTGACCTGCCGCCGCACCGAACTGGTCTTCGAGTACACCGGGAAGTCCGCGCAGCACCGCGAGCAGGCGGTCGCGGACGAGCGGGTGTGCGCCGTGGTCCGCAGCCTCAAACGGCGCCGGGACGGCGGGGACGGCCTGCTGGCCTACCGGAGCGGCCCGCGCTGGCACGACGTCACCGCCGCCGACATCAACGACTACCTGCGTGAGGTGGCCGGGGACGACTTCACGGCCAAGGATTTCCGGACCTGGCATGCCACCGTGCTCGCCGCCGTGGGCCTGGCCGTGTCGGAGGGGGCGTCGGGATCGGAGAGCGCCCGCAAGCGGGCCATCGCCCGGGTGGTCCGGGAAGTGGCCGGTTACCTCGGCAACACCCCGGCGGTCGCCCGGGCGTCCTACATCGACCCGCGCGTGATCTCGCTCTACGAGCAGGGCACCACGATCGCGCCGGCCCTGGGCCGGCTCGGCCAGCAGAGCGAGTTCGGGGAGCTGGCCACGCAGGGTGCGGCCGAGGCGGCGGTCCTGCGCCTGCTGGGCGGCGCCTAGCACGAGGGGGCCCTGGCACGAGGGGTGCCCGGCAGGAGGGGTGCCTGGCAGGAGGAGTGCCTAGCTGGCGAGCTCCAGCCCGGGCACCCCATCCCAGCCGACGATGCCGAGGACCGCGCGCAGGTGGGCCGGGACCCGGTGGAGCACCACGCGCCTGCCGGGCGCGGCGAGCTGGACGATCACCCGCAGCCCGGCCAGGTCGCTGTAGTCCAGGGCGGCCAGGTCCAGGTGAACCTCGTCGAGGCCCGCGGCGATCTGCGCCAGTTTCCCGGCCAGGCCGCCGACAGTGGACTCGTCGATCTCGCCCGCCAGGGCGTAGCCGCTCCCCGGGCCGGGATCAGGCCCGGGACCGGGCATCCGGGTTATCCGCAACACCCCGTCGTCGTATACGGGAGGGTCGCTGCCGACCTGGGAGGGTTGCGGGCCGTCGGGCGAGATCACCCGGCTGCCCCGCGCCGCGGGCCCCGGCGCGATGATGGTCCGGGCCACGGGGCCCGGGCCAGTGATGCCATGGTCCAGCTCAGTCCGGTACACACGATGCCTCCTGCCAGCGGTGACGGAACTGACCTCGCCGACTGCTGCCAGAGGGGGCCGCGGACCGGGTCCGGACGGCGCGATGACCAACGTCGAGGTAACGGACGACCGCATGGTCTGGGCGGTGTCGTAACGACTATTACGAGTATGCCGGAATCCGGGCGCCAGGCAAACCCGCCGGCGACAACGGGGGGTTGACTATGACAACCCAGGTTGTCATAGTCGGGTCATGAACGCATCCGGCCGCACCGCCGCCCAGCAGGAAACCATCCGCCGGCTCAAAGAGGTCCGTGCCGAGGCCCTCAAGCATGCCCGCATCGCCCGGGACCTGCACTTCGAGCGCCGCGACCTGATCCGCGGCCTCACCGGGGAAGGCATCTCCCAGGCCGAGATCGCCCGCGAGCTCGGGGTGTCCCGCCAGGCCATCCAGAAGATGCTCGCCCCTTGATCGTCACCCGTTCCCGGTGGCGCGGGGAACGCAGATGACCACGTTGTTCGCGGTCGCCGAGATCGATGCGGCCCCGGTGGCGATGAGGACCGGGCGGACAGCGGTCCGCGTGCGGCCGTCGCCGACCTGTCCCACGTGCCCGACACCCCAGGAGTAGACGTTCCCGGTGGTCGAGATCGCGTATGAGGTGGCCGACCCAGAGGCCAGGAGCCGGTAGACGACACCCGGCGGGGCGCGGAACCGCACGGGGCGGGGCTCCATGCCCCTGATCCCGTCACCCAGCTGGGCCGCCCGGTCATTTCCCCAGGACCAGAGTGAGCCGTTCGACAGCAGCACCAGCGTCTGGCCGTTGTTCCAGATGGAGCCGCCCTGGGCGACCTGGGTGACCGGATGGGGAAGGCGCACATGCACCGGGACGTCGGACGAGCGGTGCGCGGAGCCGTCGCCGAGTTGCCCGCTGCCGTTGAAGCCCCAGTCGAAGTACCTGCCGTCGGACAGCAGGGCCCCGGAGTTCGCGAACGAGGCCACGAGCGTGGTGACGGGCGAGCCGCCGAGCCGCGCCACCTTCCGGGGCGTGGTGGCGTTGTGCCGGCTGCCGTCGCCCAGGTCGCCGTCGACGTTCTGGCCGCACGCGTAAACCGTGCCGTGCGCGTCGTACAGCGCATGGTTGCTGGCCCCGGCCAGGGCGGTGACACCGGTCAGCGGCAGCTTGACGGGGGTGCGGTACCGCCGGGTGCTGCCCAGGCAGAGCTCCCCGCCGCCGTTGTCGCCCCAGCCCCAGACGTTCCCCCTCGTGTCTACGGCCAGCCCGGAGTCGTAGGGCATGACGTCGGCGGGGATGGACGCGATCTTCACCCCGGCGGGGAACCGGACCCGGACGGGGCTGGCGAAAGAATTCACGCCACGGCCGTCGCCCAGCTGCCCCTGGGTGCCCAGTCCCCAGGCGTAGAGGCTGCCGTCGGCCAGCAGGGCGTACTCGGTGGAGTTCGAGGTGCCCACCTCGGCGACGGTGCCGGGCAGGGTGACCGTGACCGGCGACTTGCTCGTATCGAAGTTGCCTTTCGCGCCGCCGAAGAACGAGCCCCAGTGCCGCACCACCGAGGTTGCTGCCTCCTGATGGGCCGTCGCCGCGGAGGACGGCCGGCCCGCGGAACGTCCGGGCGAGGCTGAGCACCCGGCCAGGGCGAGCAGGGCAGCCGCGGCCACGGCGGCGGCCAGGCCGGCTCCGGAGGACGGTGATTTCCCCCCTGCGACCCGCGGCAATCCGGCTCTTAGCGGCACACTGGGAACACTATTGCGCCTTCCGCCCTGAAAGCCCCCCGGGGGGATGAGTCAGCCCTCATCCGCGGGCAGATCCTGGCCGCGCCCGCGGCGAAGGAATCCGGGCCCGGCGAAGCACGGAGCCCGGCTGCTTCAGCACAGGTTCCGCCTCCCATGCCCCCTAACGGTCTTACCGGCGCTGCCCGGAGCCACTGTCGGTGGGCCTGGTTACGGTGACAGGGACAGAGCCCGGCGCGAATGAGGGGAGATCATGACCACACTCGAGCACCGGCCGAAGACTGTGCTCCTCGTTATCGATGTGCAGGACGGCGTCGTCCGGGGCGCTCATGATCGCGGCACGGTCATCGCGAACATCGCCAGCCTGGTCGGGAGGGCGCGGCAGGAACAGGTCCCCGTCGTCTGGGTCCAGCATTCCGACGAGGACCTGGCCAGGGGCAGCGGCGACTGGCGGATAGTCCCCGAACTGGCCCCGGGCGACAGCGAGCCCCTGGTGGAGAAGAGCTACGGCGACGCGTTCGAGGACACGACGCTCGAGACCGTGCTGGCGGGCCTGGCGGCCGGGAGGCTCCTCGTCACCGGGGCGGAGACTGACGCGTGCATCCGCTCCACGCTGCACGGCGCGCTGGCCAGGGGCTACGACGCGATCCTGGTCAGCGACGCGCACACGACCGGGGACCGGTCCGCCTGGGGAGCACCACCGCCGGATCAGGTCATCGCGCACACGAACCTGTACTGGAGCTACCAGCGGGCTCCGGGTCGGACGGCCGGGACGGTCCAGGCCAAGGCGGTCGACTTCGGTCGTCTCCAGGGGCACGAGCCACCGCCCTGAGCAGCTGCGTGTCCGCGAGGATCAGGTCAACGGTCTGCTGCAGACTGCTCGTTTCCGGGATGACGCGCTCCTCGACTGACCGGAGAAGGTCCCGCGGGCGGTACCACCGGCGCATGTCGCCCGGCCCGAACTCGGAGGCCTGCGGGCGCAGCGCGTGGCGGCGGAGGGTCTCGCCCATGGTGACGTCCAGGTAGTAGAAGCACGACGGGCCGAGGTGGTCACGCCGGAGCCCGGCCAGCATCTGCTCGTAGCGGTCGGCGTAGAGGATCCCGTCCAGCACCGCGTGGTATCCCTGGTCCAGGCAGTAGCGCACGACCTGGTCGATCAGGCCGATGTTCAGGCCGCCCGGTGTGTCCTCCTCCTTCAGGATGACCCTCCGGATGAGGTCCTGGGACACCCAGGCCATGCCCCGCCCGTACGCTTCCCGCAGCGCGGCGGCGGCTGCGCTCTTGCCCGAGCCCGAGTTTCCGCGCAGGACGACCAGGCGCGTATGGGCCGACCCGATGGTCATGGCCTGATGCTACGGTCGGCCGCCCGATGTTCGCGGCGGGTAACCCCGGCCGGTGCCAGCACTTGCGCTGGCCTATTCCCTGCCCGAAAACCGCTCCCAGGCCGACTGGCGGGTCATCCCGAGGGCCTCTCCGATCCGCGACCAGGTCGCCCCCGGGCTCAGGCTTTCATGTCCCTAACCGCCTGACGCTGCGAAGACTGGGGCCCATGGAGACGGACGCGGGACAGGGTGCTGGGTTCCGCCATAGCCAGGTCAGCGTCCGTGGCTCGTCCGTGCATGTCATCGAGGCTGGTGACCCGGGCGCCAGGGCGGTGGTATTTCTCCACGGCTGGCCTGAATCCTGGCGCTCCTGGCAGGCTGTCATGGAACTGGCGTCGCGGGACGTACGGGCCGTGGCCATCGACCTGCCCGGCGTCGGCGGGTCCGGCGGTGAGCCGACCGACGGATCGAAACTCCAGATCGCCCGGGTCGTCCATGACGTGGTGAACGACCTGGGCCTGCAGGATGTGACGCTCGTCGGCCAGGACGTGGGCGGGATGGTTGCCTACGCCTACGCCCGGACCTACGAACCGGCCCGGGTCGTCATCGCCGACGTCGTCATACCGGGCGTTGATCCCTGGGCTGAGGTTCTCCGGAACCCCTACCTGTGGCACTTCGCCTTCCACTCGATCCCCGGTCTGCCCGAACGGCTCGTGACTGGCCGGCAAGCCGAGTACTTCGGCTACTTCTACGACATCATCAGCGCCGACCCGGCCAGAATCACCGCCGGGGCACGCGCCGCGTACGTGGAGGCGTACGCGACAGAAACGGCCCTGACCGCCGGGTTCAACTGGTACCGGGCCTTTCCCCTCGACGCTGAGCAGAACCGGCAGCTCGCCGCCGCGCCCATGAGGACTCACCTGCTTTATCTTCGCGGTGAGCACGAGGGCGGCCAGATCGGCGCGTATGTCACCGGGTTCCGCGAAGCAGGATGCACCCACGTCGATCATGCTGTCGTCCCCGGAGCCGGTCACTTCACCCAGGAAGAGGCACCCGAAGACACCTGGCGGCTCGTCGCTGGCTTCATCGGCAGTTGATCCGGCCGTCTGTGCAGCGGAAGATCGTCTGTGCGGCGCGAAGATCTGGGAGGTCGCCCGGGTGGGGTACACGGCCGGAGTGTGGCTGGGCTTTGGTGAGGCGCTTGCTGCGGTGGCCGGCGCGCTGACGGGCCTGCTGTTCGTTGCGGTCTCCGTCAAGAGCAGCGCGCTGGCCGCATCACGCAGCCTCAGCTCCCGCGCCGCCCAGACTCTGGTGCTGTTCATGACCTCGGTGCTCACCGCGGTCTTGCTGGTGGCTCCCCAGCCGCCAGCCGCCCTGGGCTGGGAGCTGCTGGCTGTGGCGGTAGTCTCGGCCACCGCTCTTCTCATCCTGGACCGGCGAGCTGGTCACGGTTCGGATGAGAGCGTGGCCCGCTATATCGAGAAGTTCTCCCCCAACACGATCACCGCCGTGCTCGTCGGCGTGGCCGGGATCACCCTCCTGCTGAAGGCCGGCGGCGGCTTGTACTGGCTGCTCCCCGCCGCGGCAGCGAGTCTCCTGGGCGGCGTGATCAACGCGTGGCTGTTCCTCGTCAAGGTGACCAGCTAGCCGTATACGACCCTGGCCCGCGGCAGGCGGCGCGGCGACGATGCCACTGCCAACGCGCACGCCTGCCCAGGCACGGAGGTGGCGGTACTCCCATGGCGAGGATGCGCTGCATGCCGGATCCCGGCGGAGGCACCCACCACCCGCGCAGGCCTTCCGGAGCCAGCGGGCATGAATCGGTCACCGCGCGGCATCGGCGGGGTCCGCCGGCCACACGCGGGCGAAATCGTCACGCATGCTGACCACCGTCCAGCCGCCCCCGGCGGCCGCGCCGAGTATCTGAGGGTCGTCGTAAGCGTATTCACGCACATCGTCGTCGTGGTGAACCACCAGGGCGAAGCGGGCCGCCCGGAGCATCTCGATGTCTCCGGCCGCGTTGCCCGCCGCCAGCACCGGCTGGGTTCCGGTCCGGTCCCACAGGTGCACCGTCTTGCCCGGCCCGTCATCCAGGGGGACCGGTATGGCCGTCCGGACCAGCCGGCCGTCCACGGCCTGGATCTGGACCTCCGACCCGATCACGCACTCACGCCGCAGCCCGTAGGCCGGGCCCGCGATGACCCGCATGAAATCGCGGGAACTGTCGGTGCACATGAACACGCTGAAGTCCAGGGCCTGCAAGAGGGCCATGAGTTCCAGCATGGGCTGGTAGGTCAGCAGCGGGTAGGGGCGGTGGAAGCGCGGATGCAGTGCCCCGGTGAGGTAACGGCGCGCCTGTTCCTCGTACCGCGCCGTTGTCTGGCCAGCGAACAGCACACCTAGCTCGCGCAGCACGTCGTGGCCGCTCGCCACTTCTGGCGGAGCTGAGCCGGCCGCGGCGACCCGGTCCAGGAGGAATCCCGCCAGTGCCGTGTGAGGCTTCTCGCAGGCCAGCGTGCCGTCATTGTCGAAGGCAGCCACCCGGTCAGCCGCAGGGAGAGCGGCCGGTCCCTGGGTGATCTCCTGCAGAAAGGCGATCACTGACTGCCTCGCGGAGCCGTCCCGCCAGGAGGGCAGGCTCACCTTCCACTCCTCCGCATCCGTCACGCGAGGTCCTCCTGTCAGGGCAAGCGGTTCACGTACTGCGCCGGCACCCGGCCGGTCAGGCGGCCCGGGTAGCTCCACCACCCTGCCGTGTTCGCGGCCGCGGCGGAAGCGATCAGCAGTGGCTCACGACACGGCGCTTGCACCAGAGCCGATCAGCCCGCTGGCTAGCGCTCCGGGCCCCTGCCACTGTTGCCAGGCCCGCCAAAGTGATATCATTTTGATAGGTGCTCGGGTAGCCGGCACCACGGTGACGGGAGGCATCCCGATGCACGCACCCCCTGACAACACCGCTCCCAGAGGTCTGCGCGGATGGTGGGCATCTCCCCCGCGATCCGGCCTGCGGCGCTCGATCGCGCCATGGGAGTACCGCCACCTCCGCGCCTCTGGGATCACGCGTATAGCCGGTGGCAGTGTCGGGGCCGCCGCGGGCGTCGTGTGCCTCTCGTACGGCGTCTACGGATGGGCGGCCTTCTTCCTGGTTCTTGGGGCCCTGAATCTCGCGGGCGGCTGCTGGTACATCACTATCGCTCGCTCTGCATCTGCGCAGGCCTGAGCCTGCGCGGCTCGCGCCGGGCCTGGCTGGTGCATCACGCGGCCTGAAGGACAGGGATGTCCGGTCTGCGCCACGTCCGGGCCAGACCACCGTCATCCAGGCCGCTACGGGGGGAACACCGTTAAGTTTGCGATCCCTAGAAGCCGATGGCTTCGCGGAGCAGCAGGACGGTGCCGCGCCCGGGATGGAGTTCTGCGTTGAGGATGAGCAGGCGGTTGATGGCACTGGGGGACCCGTAGGCTGCCTGGGTGCGGGCGCTTTCCAGCGGGAGGCAGTGGTCTTCGACGCGGCGCAGCGCGTCGAGGATCTCGGCGGTGAAGCCGTGTGACCTCAGCGCAGCGGCCGCCTGCTCCAGGTGCCGGCCAGCCGCCGGGCCGGCGAACCGTGTGGCCGGGATCGGGGTGGTCATGGTGCCTCCTGGGCTGGCCGTGAAGTGCCGGACGATGTGTCCGCCTGACCTGACCAGGTCGACAACGCAGCCCGCCGGAATGTGAAGCGGCGCGCCATCCTCACATTCTGGTTCGCTGTCTTGTCGAACGGGTGAGGGCAGATGCGACCGAGGAGCCGCCGGCACCATGACCACCCGATCGGGGCCAGGAGACAGCCGGCCCGACCCGGGCCTGAACGCGGCCATGAGCGAGCGGCGCGGGCTGATCAACCTCGCCAGCCGCATCTGCCTCAACCTGCTCGGCTCCGCGCGGGCCCGGCGGGAGCGTTACGCAGGCGAATGGATCCCCGAGCCGCTGCCCGAACGCATGGTGTGGATCACCGGAGGGCTTGGCGGCACCCCCGCCGACCCGGCCGACCGGGTCACCCTCGACGAGTCGGTCAGCATGGCCTTCCTCGTCGTGCTCGACTCGATGACCCCGGCCGAGCGCGTCGCGCTCATCCTGCCCGACGTCTTCGGCTACCCCTTCGCCGAGGTGGCCCAGGTCACCGGCCGGACGCCGGCCACGTGCCGCCAGCTGGCCTCCTCAGCCCGCCGGCGCGTCCGCGCCTCGCAGGCTCCCGCGGGCCCGGCAGCCCAGCAGGCCGAAGTCGTCAGGGCCTTCAGGCAGGCATGGGAACCCAAGGACATCGACGTCCTCATCAGCCTGCTCGACCCTGATGCCTCGGCCACCGCCGACGGCGGCGGCCTCGCCACTACCTTCCTGCGCCCCATCGAAGGCAGCGGGCAGATCGCGCGCGCCTGGGCCGAAATCGCCAACCGGGCGCCCGGTACCGTGACCGTCCTGGAACGCGCGGTCAACGGCCCGCCCGGGCTGGTGGCCCAGCAAGACGGCGTCACCGTGACGGTGTTCGCATTCGACGTCGCCGCCGGCCGGATCAGGCTGGTGCGCAACCCGGAGAAACTCCGGTCCGACGAGCGACTGACGAGCTCGCGTGGCTGCGATCCCGAACCGGCGGCCGCGCGCCGTGGCTGAGTGCCAACGAGGTGGTGGACAAGGCAGAGAAGGGGTTTACTGAGCCCATGACTGACCGCCTGGCGCCGGGGTCGGCGCGGCGGTTCTCTGGTCGCTCCACTCTGCTGGTGTGGGCCGCCGCGTGGCTGATTATCTGCGCGGTGGGAGCGGTCTGGGCGGTAGCGAACCCGATCGGCAACTCGCCAGACGAACCGGCCCAGATCGCGCGGGCGGCGTCTGAGGTGCGAGGGCATCCGATTGGCGCGCCGATTCCCGGCCAGCTGGCGGTGTACACAAAGGTCTGGATCCCCCGCACCTACGCCTTGAGCCTGGATAGCACCGGCGGCTTTACGGGGGCGCACAACTGTTATCACTTCAAGCCGGACGTCTCTGCGCGGTGCGAGAGGATTGCTGCCTCCGGCAGGCAGGTGGCTGTCTACACCTACGTTGGTCACTATCCGCTCTTCTATTACGCAGTGGTCGGACTGCCGTCGCTCTTCACTACCAGCATCGCCGGCCTGTATCTCATGCGATTGGTGAGCGTCGCCCTCTGCGCAGCCTTGCTGGCGCTGGCGCTGGCCGTGTCCTGGCGGTGGGCGTCCTCGCCGCTTCTGATTGGCGCGGTGGCTGTGGTGGCGACCCCGACGGCGGTGTTCATGGCGTCGTCGGTCAATCCCAGCGGCCTGGAGATCTCCGCCGCTATCTGCACGTGGGTAGCCGCGTCGGTGTTCGTTCTGGACCATCTTTCGATGCCGCCGCGGGGGCTTTTGATCTGCCTGGGAACGGCGGCATCCGTTCTCGCCCTGACCCGGCCGATCTCGACGCTGTGGTTGCTGGTAGTGGTGGTTACAGTCGTCCTGGCGGCATGGCGCCGGGTATCGGTGCGGGCACTGTTTCGCCGGGGTGACTTTCTGGTCACCGTTACGGTGGTGGCCGTCACGTCTGCCGCCTCGGCAGCATGGGTCTTCGCCGCCAACGGCCTCGCGGTCCGGCCGGAAGCGCCGCCCCCTCCCGGAACGCCCCTGTCTCACCTGGTGTCGTCGGCGATCATCGGGATGTGGGGGAGCCTCAGTCAAGCGGCAGGAACGTTCGGCTGGGGCGAAACTCACGAGCCTGGGGTGGCCGTGCTTTTCCTGCTGATCGCCGTGACCGTCCCGGTTGTGATGTGCGTGGCCCGGTCTAGCAGGCAGAACGCATGTGTAGCGCTACTTCTCATGACCTTGTCGGCACTGATACCACTCGCACTGGTGCTGGCTTCTGTGCGCCGGGATGGCCTGGAAGAACAGGGCCGGTACTTCATGCCGCTCTGGGTCGGGGTACCGCTCTTCGCGGCCGCTACCCAGCGTGGCCTTCCCACGTGGGCGGCCAGGAGACTGGCCGCCGCTATGGTGTTGCCGGCAACAGCCGGCCTGCTACTCGCCTTCTGGTGGAATCTGCATCAGGTGGCGGTCGGAGTACATGGCCCGTACCTCCCCTGGCAGCTGCCTGCCGGCGCATGGCGGCCGCCAATCCCGGCCACAGTCCTGGACGCATCGGCCCTCGTTATCTTCGCCGCGTACGCGACGTTTGTTCTGGTGCTCAGCGATCTCCGGCCCCGGGTGACTGCCTACAGGTCCGGGCGGCGCGAAGAGCCTCCGCCGAACGAGCCTGAGCTGCAGGGCCTGCGCCGATAATCGCGCGACGGCCCGCCAGTGGCTCGCCCGGTCTTCAGCGGTCCAGCAGAGCCACGCCACCGTGGCGGGCTCGCTGGATGGCCCGGTGCGCCACGGCCAGGGCGGCGGTCATGACGACGATCGCCACCATGTCGACGGCCCCCGCGTGGAACAGGTTCCCCGGCCCGCGACCGCCGCTGACCACCCAGGTGCAGGCACCGAGGAGGAACGTGAACATGCCGAAGGCGGCGGCGCGGGCCAGGAACGCCTCGTAACGCAGGGCCCGGGAGGAGAGCCCGGCCCGCCGGATGGCTTTGGCCGCTCCGGTCAGCAGGAAAGCGATGGCGACGGGGCTGACCGCCATCCACGCCAGCTCGGCGGCCGGAAACAGGGCCAGGCTGCCTGGATGGGCCCAGTAGGACGACACCCAGAGCGTTGACGCCCAGGTGAATGCGGCCACCCCGCCAGGTATCAGCCCCTGATGCGCCCAGGGGTGGCCGCCGGTGCCGGGCCATCCGTTCCCGAAATGACGGCCGCCGATCACCAGGACGGCGGTACCGGCCGCGAAGAAAAGCGCGGGCAGGATTAGCCCGTCCGGCTGCCGGCGGGCGAAACGCAGGATGACGGCGCCCGCAATGGGGATCGCGGCGAGCACCGCCAGGCCGCACAGGAGCGCCGCGGCGCCGGACATGAGGATCATCGCCACGGAAACGGCCGCGGTATCCGGCTTCGCCCATTGCCAGCCGATGGTCAGCTGCGCCCACAGGGCTACGCCCAGGGAGAGGAACACCCCGAGCAGGTACCCGAGCGACGCCAGGCTGGCCCGGACCTGCTCGGCGGGATCGATGGCGTGGCCGGTGAGTCCCGTCGGGATGAGCCGCGCCAGCACGCCGCTGATGGCCACGTCGGCATGGCGGCGCCACGAATCCGGCCGCTCGCTGATGTCCGCGATGAGCAGCTCGGCGAACTCATCGCCATACCGGGACCGCCAGTCCCGGGGGTACCAGCGGAGCAGGCGGGCGGCGCGCCGGGCCGCGGCCTCGGGCACCTCGCTCACGCCGTCCCCCAGCCCGCCGCCAGCCGGCGCAGTCCTAGCTCGGCCACCCGGCGCTGGGCATCCAGATGAGCCCGGAGGGTGGCCGCTCCCAGGGAGGTCAGCCGGTAGGGACGGCGCCGGTCGTGGCTCTGCATCGCCTCGATGAGCCCCTGCCCTTCGAGCCGGCCGAGCGCCTCGTACAGCGTGCCGGGCGCGAGGCGGACATCCGCGAAGGCCTCGATGTCCTTGGTCAGGGCGTACCCGTGTTTCGCCCCATCCGCCAGGCTCGACAGGATCAGGGTCGCCGGCCCGGCGTAGCGGCCGAAGCTGGCGAGCGGTTCGGCGGGGCTTTTCCCATCCCCTCGCTGCGTCTTCTTCGCCATGAAGGTCACTCTATATCGTCTGACGACCTATCGGCGGCCGGAACGTTTGCCCGCGACGGGGCCAGGCAGGGAACATGCCTGGCCATGAACGCTCGCGGGAATGGATCACGCATCCGCCAGAATCCAGCGTCGATCACGAAGTGTGCCGTCACCACCCCGAGATAGGCACCGAAGACCAGCCGGATCGCGGGCGGGAACCCGTGCAGATGCGACGCACCGCTGAGCAGCGCTCCCCCCACCAGGGCGACGTTGGCGAACACGGCCAGCCGGAGCCAGCGGGATGTCCCCCCGCGATTCCCCGCCGCGACCAGTCCCACCAGGAGCAGGTACTGGAACCCGTGGGCGATGGTCATGCCGCCCACCGCCGCGTAGGGCGACCGGAAGGCAAAGATGGGCAGGGAGAACAGCAGTGCCATCAGGTACATGGCACTGAACCCGGCCGGGCGGTCGGCAGCGGGCCGGCGGACCAGGGCCACCACCCCGGATGCTGCTGCGGCGGCGAACAACAGCCCCGCCACGGTGAACATCTCCCCGGCTGCCGGGCGCACCCTGAGCTGGAGAAGACCGGGATGGGCGAGCAGCCCGAGGATGCCTGCCCCGCCCGCCCCCATCAGGGCCCGGCGTTCGGCCCGGCCCAGCGGCCGGACCCGGTGGACTGAGGCGGCGAGGGCCGCCAGGCCCAGGTTCTGCTTCTGGAAGTGAAAGAACTGCCAGCCGAAGTAGGCCAGGAGAAGCCAGGCCATGGCCGCCGCGGACAGCAGCGCCGCGGTGACCGCCCCGGCCACGACGAGTGCGGCCGGGATCCAGGCGTACCGCACGGGTCGCGCGGCCACGTGCGCGCGGACGTCAGGAAGGGTGTACAGCCAGCCGGTGGCGGCGACATGAACCGAGGATCCGAGAAAGAGCAGCCAGGCCAGGCCGCGGACCGGAGTGGCCGACGCTGGCGGCGCGAGAACGACGGCCCCGCTGAACGCGCCCGCACTGAGGGCCACCGTGCCCCAGAGCCAGGCGCGTGACTGGCCAGCCGGTGCCTGACCGCCCCGGGCCTGACCGGCGCGGGCCTGGCCGGCCAGGAGTTCAGCCTCCACCGCAGCCGCCCGCCGCCCCGGCCGCGGGAATCACGACGAGCGTGAACAGCAGGACCAGGGCCACGGCGATGGCCAGCAGGGCCAGGCCGATGACCAGCGGCGCCCGCCGGCCCGGCCCGGGCGGCGGGCACATGACATCAGGAACGTCCGGCGTCTGGATCATGACGGCACACTACTTCGGCTGACGATACATCGTCAACCTGTACACCGGGCGGCGAAATACCTGGCCCGCGCGGGCCCCTGGTTCCGGAACGGGTCCTGGCGGCCGCCCGGCTGGTGCGTGATCAGGCCAGGGCGCGGTGATGTTCAATTTTTTCCAGCCATACGCCGCAGGGGTGTCCTCTCCGGGCAGGCTCGTCCGTCCTTCCCACGGGTGGCGCTCGCCACCACGCGAAGAGGAACGAGGAACCGATGACCAGCAGCACCACCACAGCAGGGTCCGGCACCGACCGGCAGGCCATTCTGGACGTGCTCGCGGGCCTGTACAAGGCGTGGGAAGCAGGCGACGCCGAGGCGTTCGTGGCCGACTACACCGACGACGCCAGCGTGGTCCAGCCCGGCGTCTACAAGAAGAACCGCGAGGAGATCCGCACCACGATGGCCGCAGGATTCGCGGGCCCGCTCAGCGGGTCGCGGGCGGTCGACCACCCGGCGGACGTCCGTTTTCTCACCGACGACACGGCCGTCGTGATCAGCGAGGGCGGGATCATCTTCCCTGGGCAGGACGCTGTCGCGAGCGAGGGGCTGGTGCGCGCGACCTGGGTGCTGGTCAGGCGCGACGGCGCCTGGCGCATCGCCTGCTACCACAACAGCCCCGCCAGCTAGGGCGTCGTCTTCCAGGCGCGGGGCGTTCCCTTCCGGGGGGCCGCCCCCGCCTGGATCCGAGCAGTTCCGGGGCCATAACGGCGTTGGCCCAGCCGTGATCGCCAAAGTAAAACGGTGTGGACGTGGTCCGCCGAACGGAAGGAACCTTGACCATGACGCAGTATGTGGCCTTGTGCTACTACGACCGGAACCAGTATTGGGACTCACCGCCGGAGACGGAGTTCTCCCCCGAGTACACAGAGTTCGCCCGGCGGGCCACCGAGGCCGGGGTCATGCGCGGCGGCGAGGCTCTGCACCCGGTGGCCATGTCGACCACCATCACCGTGCCGGGCGGCAGGGGCGGCGACGTCCTGCTGGTCGACGGCCCTTACGCCGAGGCGAAGGAGGTCTTGGGCGGATACTTCGTGCTGGAGGTGGCCGACCTCGACGAGGCCATCGCCTGGGCGGCGCAGATCCCGGCCGCCTGGCGGGGGAAGATCGAGCTTCGCCCGGTAGCCCCGCTGCATTCCTAGGAGCAGCCGGGCATGAACGCCACCGACACCCTGGTCGAGGTGCTGAGGAGCGAGGGTCTCAGGGTGCTGGCCACGCTGGCCAGGACGGTCGGCGATCTGGCCGTCGCCGAGGACGCACTCTCCGAGGCCACGATCACCGCCCTGGACACGTGGCCCAGGACGGGGATCCCTGATAATCCGCGCGCCTGGCTGGCGGTGGTCGCCCGGCGCAAGGCGCTTGACCTGCTGCGACGCGAGTCAGCCCGGTCGGCCAAGGAGACCGCCGCGTTCCGGTGGGGAACCGAGGCCGCGCCGGACCAGATCGAGGAGGCGATTGAGGCAATGGAGCCAGAGACCTCTCTGCGCGACGATATGCTGCGCCTGATCTTCACCTGCTGCCACCCCGCGCTCGGCCGTGAGGCTCAGGTGGCCCTCTCGCTGCGAACACTTGCCCGGCTCGAGGTGCCGGCCATCGCCCGCGCCTTCCTGGTGCCTGAGGCCACCATGGCGAAGCGCCTGGTACGGGTCCGCTCCAAGATCGCTACGGCCCGCATCCCGTATGCGATTCCCTCCGATGCGGAGCTTCCCGGCCGGCTGGCCGCAGTGCTGGCGGTCGTGTACCTGATCGCCACCGAGGCCCACGCCCCGACAGGCGGGGACGCGGTCGCCCGTGTTGATCTCGAGGCCGAGGCGATCCGGCTGGGCCGCTTGCTGGCCGGCCTGATGCCCGACGAGCCCGAGACACTCTCCCTGCTTGCCTTGTTGCTGCTGACCTCGGCCCGCACCCCCGCCCGCACCGACACCAGCGGCAAACCGGTGACCCTGGCGGACCAGGACCGGACCCGCTGGAACCGCGCCGCGATCGCGGAGGGTTCGGCGTGGCTGTCCGAGGCGGTGGGCCGCTCTGGCGGGGTCGCCGGGTCCTATCAGATCCAGGCTCACCTCGCTGCGGCCCACTCCACCGCGCCCAGCTGGCAGGCGACAGACTGGGACCGGATCGTCGGCCTCTACGACTTGCTCGGGTCGATCACGGCCAACCCGGTGGTGGCGCTCAACCGGGCGGTTGCGGTTGCCGAACGCGACGGCCCCGAGGCGGGATTGGCTGCCCTGAAGATCATCGTCGGCCTGGAATACTCACATCTGTGGCACGCCGCCCTGGCGGACAACCTGCGCCGGCTCGGCCGCACGAGCGAGGCTGCTGGAGAACTTCACCGGGCAGTGACCCTGGCGCCCAGCGAAGCCGAACGGCGCCTCCTGCAGGACCGGCTGCGCGCTGTGCGATCCGAGTTCCGCTGACGGCCTTTGTATCTGTCCTGGATTTCTCGCCGGATATGCCTTCCACCGGGTCCGGAGCGCCAGTCCGCGTGCACCCATATCCGCAGGCCAAGGTTCATCAGTTAGCCAGGATGGAAGCTGGAGTCCGGTGCTGTCCCGCCGGTGCGCGGGGTGGCAGCGCCGAGCGCTTCGGACAGGGCGTTCGGGTCGGCGTAGTCGCGGAAGAGCAGGATCTTGCCGTCGCGGATCCGGAAGACCTGGATCGAGCGGGCCGTGAATGCATGGCCGGTCGTGGTCACGGTCGCCTTCGTGCCGAGTTCCACGATCAGGACCTCGGGGTCGTCGGTGTGATATACGGCGACCGTGTCGAGGTCGTCGATTCGCAGGGCTGCGTCGGCGATACGGCGGGAGTAGTCGCGGATGGCCTGCTGGCCATCAAGCCGGGCCGACAGATCCGAACCCGCGAACGGTATCTCGATCACGCCGTCCGGTGCGAACAGGTCGGCGAAGCCTTCGGTGTCCTGATTCAGCAGCAGTTCCCGCCGTCGCTCCAGGACCTGCACCGGAGTCAGGTGAGCCATTGTGCCTCCCGTTCAACGCTCGTTGATTGAACGAGTGTAGAACGAAGACACCGGGCCGGTCAACGCTCGTAGAATAAGTCCGTGCCGGAGACCGATGCCGCCTCGTCGCGGGCCGAGCAGCGCCACAGGACCGCGGCCAGGATCCTGGCCGCGGCGTCCCGCCTATTCGTCGAGCGCGGCTATGAGCGGACCACCATCCGTGCCATCGCCGGGGCGGCGGGGGTGGATGGCGGGCTCGTCATGCACTACTTCGGTTCCAAGCAGGAACTCTTCCAGCGCGTGACGCACGCCCAGCCCGTGCCGGAACTGAGCGGGTCAGCGGAGCAAGTCACCGAGCAGATCCTGGCCCGGCTCGCCGAGTCGCTCGCCAACGAGCCTGTGCACTCGCTGGCGCTGCTGCGATCCATGCTCACGCACCCGGAGGCCGCCCAGACGCTGCGGGAAGGCGCGGCCCGCTTGCAGGCCCAGATCAGCCGGCCGATCCCCGCCGACGACGCGGATGTGCGGGCCGCGCTGGTCAGCGCCGTGATGCTCGGCTTGATCGTGTCACGGCACCTGCTCAACTCTGACGCACTCACCGCCGCCAGCCCGCAGCAGGTCATCGACCTGCTGCGCCCGTGCCTGCGCTCCCTGACCGGCGCAACTGGCGGCCATCGCGGGTAGCCGCCAGCGACATGGGGCACGAACGGCCACCTCTACCCCGGGCGCGCGATGCGGAGCTATTCCTTACGAGGTCAAGTCCGGAGGCAGCCTGACATGCTCCTGCGCAGGTCCCCCGACGTTCACGTTGACGATGACGGACACCGAGCGACGGCTGTGCCGCCCTCGTTCTGGCATGCATCTGGCACGCCCGAGCTCACGGCCGCGGCCTGGGCGTCTGCGGCGGCATCGGCTTTGCCGTCTTTGATGGCGGCGCCAAGCGCTTGGTCAGGGCGTCTTGCTGCTCCCCGTCGTCCTTCCACGTGCCGCCGTGCTCCATGGCGTACTTTCGCTGCTTGCTGGGAGAGTCCGCGTAGCTGTCGTACATGCTTTCGGCGGTGCGGGTGGTCCTGCGTGTCAGCATCCGCGTCCTGAAGCCGAGAAGCACCAAGAAGCAGTAGGCCCCAAAGATCAGAAGGGCTGGGATGACGATGTCGTCTAGCCACCACATTTCGATCGCCTTCAATCCTGGCTGGCCTACTTCGATGGCTGCCCGGCAGGGCCTGCTCTAAACAACGGGCGCACGGCCGGCTCCGCGGGGTCTACGCCGCGCAGCCGCAGCTTCACGCTCGCCGACTATCAACTCGGGGGGAATGAGCGCTGGGGTTAGCCCTACCTGCTACGCGCCATTCCGCTGCAGGCCGCCCAACCACGCTGATCGCCCCTTGATCGGCACTCGGTGGGCACCCCTTCGAGCTATCCGCGTGACCGTTGCCTACGCATTACCACGATCAAGGCCAAGAAGAGTACTACCGCCGCCGCGCCGAGAAGCGGGACTTCCCGGCTGGCTCGGACATATCGCCCCACTACCCCTCGTCCGGACATGTATCCATCGACCTGCGCTTTCCCGTCGGACGGGTTCCGGTTGGCATCCGACCTGCTGCGGCCCTGGTCGGAGCTTGTCCCTATGGTCCGGGCGTGGCCAGGTCGCTGCTAGTGGCCATAGTTGGCTGCTGCTGGCTGTTCGGGGGCATCTCGGGGGCACGTTGGCCTCACCGCGCCACCCCCCAACCACCTATACCACCCGCTCCCAAGCCGCTCCCGGCGACCGGGCCAGCGACAGCCATGACCGCGTCCGCACCGACCGTGTCGACGCCGACGGCAAGCTCACCCTGCGGACCGGCGGCAAGCTGCACCACATCGGCATCGGCCGGGCCCATGCCCGGACCCCCGTCCTGATGCTCGTCCGCGACCTGCACATCCGCATCATCAACGCCGCCACCGGCGAACTCATCCGCGAACTGACCCTCGACCCCGCCAGGGACTACCAGCCCACCGGCGAGCCACCCGGCCCGAAACCGGAACGACCCCGAACGCGCTCGGAGGGACTCGCACCCCCAACCTTCTGATCCGTAGATCAGTGCGGAGTGTCCAGCCAGTGCGCCGGAGTCCGTATCCGCAGGTCAGGGTTCGCGCGGTGTCCAGCTAGGTCGCCGTGGTCCGGTGCCGTCTCACCAGTCTGTGAGAGATGCGTGAGAGGCCGACAGCCGAAGGCAAGCACGGCACCTGCTGGCTCGACGCGCTCGCCGACGCGATGCGCGGCATCCCCTCTGGATGCACATCACCGCAACCGTCTGACACGCAAATCAGACGGCGATCAGGCACGCTCTCAACCGGCATCAACTCTCAAGTTGCCTGGCCGCCACATGATGTTGACAACGGGTGCACCCTCCGGCAGGCCCAGGGTGCCGGTGACGTGGAAGCCGAAGTGCTGGTAGAGCGGCACGTTCTCCAGCTTCGAGGATTCGAGGTAGGCGGGCAGCCCTTCCTCATCGCACCGCAGGAGCCGCGAGCGCAGGAGGGCTGCGCCGACCCCGTGTCCTTGGCGGACCGGATCGACCCCGATGATTGCCAGATACCAATGCGGTTCTTCGCGCGGATGGGCGCTGACCGCCACGGACTGATACTGCGAGACGATGACGAGACGACGGCCGAAGGCCCGCAGATAGCCGGGGAGGGCAGACACTTCGGTCCCTGACCAGGTGCCGGGCGGGAACCACACGGCGGCTCCAGCTACGCGCCCATCGGCACAGGCCACTTCCACTGCGCCGTGGCGAAGCGACTCATGGTGCAGTTCGGTCACGAAATAGCGTCGCAGTCGCCGATGCCGCAAGCCCCCAGCTGGCAACATCCAACCGAACACGGGATCGTCATAAAAGGCGCGGGCAAGCATCTGAGCTGTCTCCGCCGCATCCCCGGGCCCGGCCACCCGTATCTCAAGACCAGCCACGCACACCAGCGTAGGCCGCTACCGGTCGTCCGCTGCCGTGCGCTGCTATCCGCCGTTATCGGCGGCGATCGTTACTCACATGGTTACTCGGTCTAGCGATCGGGGTCATGGGGGCCGAGCAGCCATCGCCCTGGGCGGTGGAGTGGCGCCCACCAGGTCTCCTCGCAGCGGGGATCGTTGCATTGGACGTGCGCGATCGTGCAGCGTTAGGTGCGCTCTGTCGATTCGCTGCTGCTCAGACCGCTCGAACTCCGGCGAGCCGCTTGACCGCGAACTGGTCGGTCCCGCTGGGGTCCCAGCAGGCGGCGGCTTCCCATGCGGCCCGCGCTTGCGCGGCGATGTCGTACGCGTCGTCGTCGAGACCGCCGGCGTTGTGCGGCAGTGCCAGGTCGAGGTCGGGGACGTCGACATGCGACTCGTCCCAGTCGATCATCGCGACGCGATCCGCGGTCATGCGGATGTTGCCCGGGTTGGGGTCGCCGTGGACGACGCACGTCGTGCGACCGGTGAGTCGCACCCACGCTGCCCGGCATCGAATGACACCCTCAGGCGGCATCGCGCCGAGGTCGACCTTCGTCCCGGTCTCGGCGTGCAGAAGATCCGTCGGCGATCCGCCCTCCACGTAGGTCATCACCACCAGACCGTCGGCGAAGTGCCGGCCGTCCGTGGTTGGGACCGGCACCGGCACCGGCATCCCTTCACGGTCGAGGTGCCGCAACAGGTCGGTCTCCCACGCGAGATCAGCGTCGCTGCGCTGGCCGAGACGACCGACCGCGAGGTGCCCGTTTACGCGCACGCTCCACACCTCGTTGACGCCAACTCCGCCAGTGAGCAGTTCGATGCGAACGACGTCGTCACCCCACTGCTCCAGTGCCGCCCATCCCACCGGCCACATCTTCGCAGAGGGTCACGAAGCACTCGACGAAATTACGAACCCGCCGCTCGCCTCGGCCACGCCGACCCTTCGATCACTCTGCGGGTCTGCGCCATGTGCTCAGGAACCCAGCTCTCCGAAGCGGCGAACACCGCGCAGGCTATGCAAGCCGCTAGCTAGTCGCTGTTAGCAGATCTGTTAGCAATGAGGCCCCTGCCGGAACTGGCGGGGGCCTCTGACCTGGGCGCGCTCGGAGGGACTCGAACCCCCAACCTTCTGATCCGTAGTCAGATGCTCTATCCGTTGAGCTACGAGCGCAGTCGTTGCAGCATACTGCACGCCGAATCCTCACGGTGTGCACTAGCGACCCGCGCCCGGCCCAGCGGCGGCGATAGGGGGCACGCGGTATTTGCCGGTGCCGCCATCAGGCGTCAGGCCGGGATGGCACCAAGCTGCTGCATCAGGGCGACGCCGTCGAACTGCGTCCAGAGGTCGGTCACGCGACCTTCCTTGAGGCGGTAGAAGTTCATGCCCTCGACCCTGATCGTCTGGCCGGAGGCGGGGATCCCCATGAGCTCCTGCTGCAGAGAACCGGTCACCACCCACCGGGTAGCGACGGTGTCGCCGCTGGCGATGATGTCCTGCAGGTCCTCCACCAGGTCGGGGAACCCCGCCTTGAAGCCCGCGACCTTCTGCTTGAAGCCGGCCAGCGTCGGCTCTTCGCCCGGCGCTGGATTGTGGTCAACGAGGCCCGGGTCGCTGAGCTCGTCGATGGTCGCCTGGTCGGCCGCGCGGAACGCGTGCTCGAAGCGCGTGATGATCTCGACGTTGGCTGTTACCTGACCCATGATCACTCCGTTCCCCGGGGGCTTGCGACTCGCGGCGGCCCTGTCTGCGCTGCTACCTGCATGTAGCAACTGCTTGGTTGCTATAGTATGGCAACCAAATAGTTGCGTCAAGGTGGCGTTCGCTGCGGCCGCGGCGGGCACCCCGGATCGAGCGGGTCACTGCCTCAGCGGCTGGCCCCATTCCTCGTCTGTGTCCAGCTCGTGCCGCCACGGCGGTTCGGCACCAGCCTTGGCGCAGGTCAGCGACGCTACCCGGGCCGCTGCCGTGAGGGCGGCCAGCAGCTGCGGGGAGTGGGCCAGGTTCTCCCGGGCCAGCCCCCGTTCCGCCCACCAGGCCAGGAACGCCCCGCCGAAAGCGTCACCGGCGCCGACGGTGTCCACCACCTCGACCGGCGGCACCTGGACGGCGAGCTCGTCGCCGCCGGTGAACGCGTGAATCGACGCGGGCCCGTCGGTGACCAGGACGCAACGGGCACCCCAGCCGAGCAGGATCTGCGCGGCTTCCACGATGCCGTGGCCGGGCAACAGGAGGGACAGGTCCTCGGTGCTCGTCTTCAGGACGTCGGTGCGGGGCAGGATGCGGCGGATCCTCGCCCGGTGCGCGTCCGCGTCGGGGATGGCCTGGGCCCGCCAGTTCGGATCCAGCATCAGCAGTATCTCGGGTGGGAGGTCATACGCGAGGCGCTCGAGCTCGGACGCCATCGGGTCCACGACGAGCGCCACCGAGCCGATGTGCACCGCCGTCACGTCGGCCTGCAGTGCCTGCCGTGCCGCGGCCCGATCCAGCATGAAGGTCGCCGTCTGGGTGACATGGAACCAGTACTTGGCGACGCCGTGGCCGTCAAGCGCCACGATGGCCAGCGCCGTCGGCTCAGGCACCGGATCGGGGAGGGCCAGCTCCACGCCGTCCCGGGCCAGCTTCGCGGCGAGGAGCTGGCCGAACGGGTCGGTGGAGAAACGGCCCAGGAAACGGGCGGGCTGGCCCAGCCGGGCGATGGTCCGTGCGGCAGTGAAGGGTCCCCCGCCAGGGCTGGCGTGCACCCCGCCGTCCGGGCCGGTGATCAGATCGATGAGGCTCTCACCAGCCACCAGGATCATGGACCGCTCCCGTTACTCGCGTGCCCGCGCAGGCAGGCACAGGGCTGTGCCAGCCTGGCCAGCTGTAGGTGCCCGGTTTCCGTGTCATCTGACACCGCCGTGACCTGCAAAACGTTCGACATCTCGGTGAGTGTCATCGCCTGTTGTCCCACGACGGTGTCATGCCGATCAGTCTTGCCGGCCCTCTGGGTGATTAGCCACGCCAAGCGGAGGGGCACTGGATCACGGTTTCCGGCGGTCAGCCGCTAGGGCCGCATACTAAGTACCTCCTACCTGCCCTGTGGTGTGATCGCTTCATTGCCCGACCAGCGCGACCGCGGCCTGCGGGTGCCCGATGGACAGGCCGCTGGCCGGGTCGAAGAAGTGCAGGTGGTGCGTGTCGACGCCAAGCTCAGCCGAGCCGCTCGTGCAGCTGCTTGAGCGAGCCCCGCATGGACACCCGGAGCTTGGCGTCCAGGTTCGACAGCGGCTCGTCCATGAGGAACGCCTGCGGCTCCCGGGCGATGGCGCGGCCCATCGCGACCCGCTGGCGCTGGCCGCCGGACAGCGCGGCGGGCTTGCGCTTGAGGTACTGCTCGAGGCCGAGCATCTTGGCAGCCTCGTCGACCCGCCGCTTGATCTCGTCCTTGGGCGTCTTGCGCTGCTGGAGGCCGAACGCCAGGTTCTGCTCGACCGTCATGTGCGGGTACAGCGCGTAGTTCTGGAACACCATGGCGATGTCCCGGTCCTTCGGCGGCAGGTCGTTGACCACCCGGTCGCCGACCTGGATCGTGCCGCCGGTGATCTCCTCGAGCCCGGCGATCGACCGCAGCGCGGTCGACTTGCCGCACCCGGACGGCCCGACGAACACCATGAACTCGCCGTCTTTGACGTCGAGGCTCAGGTCGTTGATGGCCGTGACGCCGCCCGCGTACGCCTTTTCCACGTGATCAAGAATTATCTGTGCCATTTGGGGACCTCCCGTGCTGTGTGGTCAAGGATGAGCGGACGGTGACGCTGACGGCGGTTAGCGCCCTGGGCTTTTCGTGGGCATGGCATCAGATGCGGGCCCGTGTTTGTGCGACTGCCGACGGGCGATTCGATCGGTCGCCGGAGGGACGAGCCAGGCGGTGGTGTCCGCGGGCAGCAGGCCCTCCTGCAGGGGGGAGCTGGCGACGACCACGGTTCCGTGCGGCAGCGGAACGGCCGGGGCCCGAAGTTGGTCACGCGCTGCCAGCCGCCGGGACGGCGAAAGTGCAGCACCCGCCCGTTGGTGCCGGGCATCCATTCCAGGCTTTCAGCGGCCTGGAGCTGGCGGCGCCAGCTCAGCGCCCGCCGGTACAGGACCAGCGTGGATCGGGAGTCGTGCTCCTGCGCCTGGGCGCTGAGCGGGCCGAACCAGGCCGGCTGTGGCAGGTGCGCGGCACCACTGCTGAACCCGAACGACGGTCCGTCAGCCGTCCAGGGCAGCGGGACCCGGCACCCGTCGCGGCCTTTTTCCGCGCCGCCGGACCTCAGGAAGGGCGGGATCTTCGCGAAGCTCGGCGGGGATGTCCGTGACCTCGTGCAGCCCGGGTTCCTCCCCCTGGTACAGGTAGGCCGACCCGGGCAGCGCCAGCATCAGCAGGGTGGCGGGCGGGCGCGCCGCAGGCCCAGACCGTGATCGAGCTGGGGTGGGCTGTCGTCACTGAGCAGCCGCGGCCGCTACGGCATCCGGCTTTCTGAAACGGCTAAAGGCGTCTCGGCGACGTATCAGCCCGGGGCCATGTCGACGAACCGGCTGTAATGACCCTGGAAGGCCACGGTCACGGTCGCGGTTGGCCCGTTGCGGTGCTTAGCCACGATCAGGTCCGCCTCGCCGGCCCGCGGTGACTCCCGCTCGTAGGCGTCCTCGCGGTGCAGCAGGATCACCACGTCCGAGTCCTGCTCGATGCTGTTGTGCAGGCTAATCCCGTTGGCGACGAAGTTGTGCGTGCCGGGAACGGTCGCGTCGTACACCGGCTGCTCGCCCAGGCTCTGCACCGCAGCGATCTGGTCCCAGAACACGTCGTTGGTGGCCACCATCTCAAGGTCGGCGTCATCCAGGATCGTGGCCACCTGAGCGAGTGGTTGCCGGCCGGGTGCGTCCTTCATCAGGGTGTCCCGGCCGGGCCGACGGCCTCCCGATCCGTGGTCAGATGCTCTATCGCGGAAGGCACGAAGCGCGGGTTCGGTGCCGCGGAGCGGGGCGGGGCCGCCCTCCATCGCACCACGCAAGCGCTCCCAGACCTCACCAGGAACTGGCGCCGCGCCCGCGGCGTCCTCCCGGAGCCTCCTGCGCGCCAGCTCGGCCATGCGCCCGCCAGCGCCGGGAATCTCGATGCCGTCCAGGAACCGGAGCTGATCCTCGGGACTGTCCACCACCAGCCGGTAGCAGCGCCTGGCCGGGCCCCCCCGGACTTCGGCGATCCGCGTCATCACGTTGAAGCGCAGCAGCAGCCGGGCGAGGTCATCGATCAGCCGACGGTCCGAGGAGACGTAATAAACGCAGGACTCTCCCTCGACATCCCAGGCGATACAGCCACCTGAGCCCCAGAGATGACGCAGGAACAACGCGATCTGGGACCGGGGGGCGGAGAAGAACGCGGCGGGGACCGGATTCCCGGCCGGATCACCGGCCAGCCGGGAAGCGAGCAGGACGACATCGGATTCTGGCATCGATCGCAGGTCGATCGGGCCTGGAGTGTGCCGGGGCACGGCGACCCGGGACCCGACTCCCAGCTCTCCCAGCGAGCGCCAGCCGCCGTAGGTAAGAAACGGGTGGCTGGCCGTGGCCTGCACCTCACGGCCGGAGCGCAGGCGGACCTTGAACACTTCCCTGACCCCGCTGGGGAAGGCGTGGGTCATCGTCCGCGGGATCAGCCGCAACCGCTCGTCCAGCGACCAGACCGGGACGTCGCGCTCCCCGCTCGCCAGCAATTCGCCCAGCGTGACCTCCGCCCCGGTGTCGGCCCGCAGGATCCGGGTATCCGCCGTCAGGCAGCCGGATTCGCGCAGGTCAGACAGGAGAGGCTTCTTGTCGTTGCGCTGTTCCGGTCCCCGGTTGAGCTGGGAGAGCGCGATGACCGGGACGTCGATCTCCTTGGCCAGCAGCTTCAGCGACCGCGACATCTCCGACACTTCCTGCTGCCGGTTCTCCACCCGCTTGGGGGAACTCATCAGCTGCAGGTAATCGATGATCACCATCCGGAGGCCCTGGCGCTGCTTCAGCCGCCGGCACTTGGCCCGGATCTCCATCATCGACATGTTGGGCGAGTCGTCGATGTAGAGCGGTGCGTCCACCACCTCGCTCATCCGCCGGGCGAGCGTGGCCCAGTCCTCCTCGCCCATCTGCCCGGTGCGCATGCTGTGCAGGGACACCCGGGACTCGGCGGACAGCAGCCGCATCGTGATCTCGTTGCGGCTCATCTCCAGGCTGAAAATCACCGTCGGCAGACTGTGCTTTATGGCCGCTGACCTGGCAAGATCCAAAGCCAGGGTACTTTTCCCAATCGCAGGACGGGCCGCGATGACCACCATCTGGCCGGCGTGCAGGCCGTTGGTGAGCGAGTCGAGGTCGGCAAAGCCGGTGGGCACCCCGGTCATCTTCCCGCCGTGGCTGCCGATCGCCTCGATCTCGTCCAGGGCGCCGGGCATGATGTCGGACAGCGGCAGGTAGTCCTCGCTGACCCGGCGCTCGGTGACCCCGTAAACCTCGGCCTGGGCCCGGTCCACCAGCTCGTCGGCCTCGCCGTCGCCGGAGTAGCCGAGCTGGACGATGCGGGTGCCGACCTCGACCAGGCGGCGCAGGATGGCCCGCTCCCGGACGATCCGGGCGTAGTAGCCGGCGTTGGCCGCGGTGGGCACGGACGCGATGAGCGTGTGCAGGTAGCTGGGGCCGCCGACGCGGGCCAGCTCCCCCCGCTTGTTCAGCAGGTCAGAGACGGTCACCGCGTCGGCCGGCTCGCCCCGGCCGTACAGTTCGAGGATGGCTTCGTGGATGATCTGGTGCGCGGGCCGGTAATGATCGTCGGGCCGGATGGTCTCCATCACGTCGGAGATCGCGTCCTTGGACAGCAGCATCCCGCCGAGGGCGCACTGCTCCGCGGCCACATCGTGAGGCGGGGTCCGATCGAAGCTCTCCCCCCGGGGAGCGATTTCGGCCACGCTCACCAGCCATCACCTCCCCGTGAACCAGAGTCCCCCGGACCGTCGCCGTTGCGGCGGCCTGACCCTGTTGTAGTCGCCCGGTCTGACAGTTTGGTCGGGGCCCGCGGCGCCGTCCAATCGTGCTGTGCACAGGTCTGTGGACAGCCTGTGCAGACACGCCGCCAGCGCTGTGCGCAGCCTGGGGATACAGCTGGGGATGACCGCCGGTCCCGGCCCTCGCAGACGGTCACTGCCTGCGGTTATGCCATCCACCGGATGTGTGCGGAAAAAACCACGGACGCCATTTTCCGTCCACACGGGACGCCGAGTTATCCACATACGGAGGGTGACGTCAAACGTGGGATCCGGTGGCTGGGTGACGCCGCCGCGCCGGTAACGCCCTGTGGCGGCAGACGGGGGGAGGCTGTGGCGCGGCCGCGGCTCGGCAGGGCCCGGCCGCGGCCCAGTCCGGGAAACAACCGGCGATCATGCCAGCCGCTGCCCTAGGATCCGGCATGTGTTCGATAACGGACCCGCGGCTGGCCATGATCGGCACGGCGATCGACGAGCTCGCCGAGGAGGCCCGGGCTGCGGCAGCCTGCCCCGGGCCGGCCCTGGGCACGCCGGACACGATGGCGGAGCGCGTGGCGGGCATCTGGGCGATGGTCGCCGAGCTCGACCCGGGCCTGGCCCGGCGGCTCGCTGAGTACACCGGCCCGGAGGCTGCCGGGCACGACTGATCGCCGCGTGCCGTTACCAGGGCACGCGGCGATCAGCCATGCGGATGAGAAGCCGCGTTGGGGCCGGTCAGGTCCCGGCGACATCCACCTCGAGGGTGGCGCTCACCTCGGGGTGCAGGCGGACGGTGACCTGGTGGCGCCCCACGGTCCGGATCGGGGTGGCGATCTCGATGCGGCGCCGGTCCAGCTCGGGGCCGCCGGCCGCGCGGACCGCGTCGGCGATGTCCGAGGCGCTGACCGAGCCGAACAGGCGGCCCTGCGCGCCGGCCCGGACCCTGATCTGCACGGTGAGCGCCGGACAGGGTCCCGGCCGCGGCCCTGGCGTCGTCCTGGCTGCGGATTTCCCGCGCCGAGCGGGCCCGGCGGATGAGGTCGATCTGCTTCTCGGCGCCCCGGGTCCAGCGCATGGCCAGGCCGCGCGGGATCAGGTAGTTACGCCCGTAACCGCCCTTGACCTCGACCACGTCACCTGGCTCGCCCAGGCCGGTGACCTCATTGGTGAGGATCAGTTTCATCGGTGTGCCACTCATCAGCTTCCGGCCTTCCCCGTCCTCAACGTGCCGTGCTGGTGTACGGCAGCAGGGCCATCTCGCGGGCGTTCTTGATCGCCTTGGCGACGTCACGCTGGTGCTGGGTGCAGTTCCCGGTGACCCGCCTGGCCCGGATCTTGCCCCGGTCGGAAATGAACTTCCGCAGCAGCCCGGTGTCCTTGTAGTCCACGTAGGAGATCTTCTCCTGGCAGAACAGGCAGACTTTCTTCCTGGGCTTGCGGATAGGTGCTTTCGCCATCATGGTGCTCCTGTAGAGAGCCCCGCTCGCCGCGGGGATGGTTTGTTTTGTTTTCTCAGGTGGCGGCCTGGCGCGAGGGGGACGGTCCCGGCCCGCCACGCGCCTGCTGCCGGGTCAGAACGGCGGCTCGTCCGACGACCCCTCGCCGCCGAACCCGGAGTCCGAGGCCCAGGGGTCATCGCCGCCACGGCCACCGGACGATCCACCATACCCGCCGGATCCGCCCTGGCCGCCGCCGCTGAAGCCGCCGCCCTGGCCGCCACCACCGCCGCCGCCGCCGCTGAAGCCGCCGCCGCCCCCGCCGCCGGAGCGGCTGGACTTGGTGACCTTGGCCGAGGCGTTGCGCATGGAGGGACCGACGTCGTCGACCTCGACCTCGAAAACGGTGCGCTTCTCACCCTCGCGGGTCTCGTAGGAGCGCTGGTGCAGCCGCCCCGAGACGATGACCCGCATGCCCCGCTGGAGGCTCTCGGCCACGTTTTCCGCGGCCTGCCGCCACACGTTGCAGGTGAGGAACAGCGAGTCGCCGTCCTTCCACTCGTTCGCCTGCCGGTCGAAGGTCCGCGGCGTGGACGCCACACGGAAGTTCGCCACGGCCACCCCGGTCGGGGTGTAGCGGAGTTCTGGGTCGCTGACTAGATTGCCGACCACCGTGATCTGGGTATCGCCTGCCATCGGGGCCACTCCCGGTTGCTCATGAGGGGTTCAGGTGCCGCAGCCGTGCGGCCAAGGGTTCGTGACGCCAGTATCTGTGACGCCACGGACAGTTTCGCGGCGGTCAGTGCTGCTCGGGACGCAGGATCTTCGTCCGCAGGACCGCCTCGTTGAGGCTGAGCTGGCGGTCGAGCTCGTGGACCGTGTCCGGTTCGGCGACCATGTCGACGACAGCGTAGATACCGTCCGACTTCTTCTCGATCTCGTAGGCGAGCCGCCGCCGGCCCCATACGTCGATCTTGTCTACCGAGCCGCCCCCGGTCTTCACGACCGACAGGAACTGGTCGAGGGAAGGCTGGACGGTCTGCTCTTCGAGAGCCGGATCGAGGATGATCATCATCTCATAGCGGCGCATGCTGGAACATGCCTCCTCTGGACTGGTGCGGCCACGGTCTCTCCGTGGCAGGAGGGGCCGCGGCGCCACCGGCGCGACAACGCCAGGTACCCGCAGCGGCGAAGCCAGCGTACCAGGGCGGCCCGGCAAGCTGGCTCAGGATTCCGCTGCCCCCGGAGCGGGAAAGACCAACACGACCAGGTAGATCCCGGGCTGATGTCCCGAGGGGGTGGCCACAGTGCCCGACGCCGCCAGAGCCAGCATGACGCAGGCTACCGGGACTAGCGTGTCCGGGGCCGCGGCCCGGGGCCGGGCCCGCCCGCGCCTCCCGCACCTGACGCTCAACGATGACGGCCAGCGGCACCCGACGGAGAACGCGGTCAGCGTGTTCACCCTGATCGCCGGCCTGGTGTCGTGCGTCCTGGGGTTTCTTGCGAACCAGGCGGGCGCCGGGATCTGGGCCGGGACCACCGCGAGCTGGCTCGGGCTGATCACGCTGGTCATCGGGCTGCCCGCGCAGCTGTTCTCGGCGACCAGGACGGAACGGATGCTGATCGTGACCGGGCTGGTGGCCGCCTTCGTCGGCGGGGCTCTCGGCCTGGCCCACGGCGGCCTGTTCCCCTGACGGCAGGCATTGCGCCACTTCCCTGACGGCACGCACCGCGCCGCGCGGGCTGGCCGCTGCGCGCCCGTTCCGGCCCCGCGCCCTCCGCTGATCCGCCGCAACGAAACCCGCGACCGCGGCTAGTCTCGTGGCATGGTGAGCATCGGACCCCACGTCCACGACGAGGATCCCCTGGCCGCGGCGGTTGGCACAAAGTCGCATGTGGTCCAGTTCTTCCTGGGCGACCCGCAAGGCTGGGCGGACCCCAGGTTCCCGGGGGGTGACGCGGAGGCGCTCCGCGGCGCGCTGGCCGGGGCGGACGTGCGGGCCTTCATTCACGCCCCCTACCGGATCAACGTGGCCAGCACCAACAACCGGATCCGGATCCCCAGCCGGAAGCTGCTCGGCCAGCAACTCAGGGCGGCCGCGGCCATCGGCGCGCAGGGACTGATCGTGCACGGCGGCCACGTCACCGCCGACGCCGATGTGGCCGAGGGCTACGAGAACTGGGCCAAGGCTGTCGCCCGGATCGAGCGTCCGGTGCCGATGCTGATCGAGAACACCGCGGGCGGCGACCACGCCATGGCCCGCGGTCTCGACGGGGTGGCCCGGCTGTGGGACGCGATCGCCGGCGCGGGCGGGTCAGGCGAGGTGGGGTTCTGCCTGGACACCTGCCACGCGTTCGCGAGCGGTGAGGACCTGCCCACGGTCGTGGACCGGGCGAAGGCCATCACCGGCCGGATCGACCTGGTGCACTGCAACAACTCACGGGACGAGTTCGGCTCGGGCCGCGACCGGCACGCCGGGATGGAGAAGGGCACCATCGACCCGGCGGTCCTGGCGGACCTGATCCGGGCGGCCGGGGCCCCGGTGATCTGCGAGACGCCCGACCCGGCGGCCGACATCGACTGGCTCCGGGCCCACATCCCCGGCGCCAGCTGACCGGTCGGTACCGTCTGAACCCCGTCGCGCGATAGGACCGTTGGAGAGCGGAAAACTCAGCGTGCGGAGGCGGCAGCGGCGGGCTGCGTACTGCGGCGCGGGCCGAGCCTGAGCACGTGGCGGTCGGGGGCACCGGCCAGCACACCGCCGGCGGGGTCGTCGGCCCCGCCGGCCCGGACCACGTCACCGGCGGGGTGCAGGATGTCCCGGACAACCAGGCCGCACAGCAGCAGGACGGTGGCGAACCGGGCGATCAGCGCGGTGAAGTACAGCCCCGTGCCGATCCCGCCTACCCCGATGAACGACGGCCCGGCCACCGACACCGTGATCAGGTAGGCCCAGATCGCGAAGAAGTAGCCCACCTCCGCCACCTGCCACGCCAGGTAGGCGCCGAGCCGCGGCCGGGCCAGCACGACCAGGGGGGCCAGCCAGATCACGTACTGCGGCGACCAGACCTTGTTGGACAGCAGGAAGGTGGCCAGGGTGAGGAAGAACACCTGCGCCACCCGCGGCCTGCGCGGCGCGCCCAGGATAAGCAGGATGATGAGCACGCACGCGACGCCGAACACGCCCGCGGAGATGACGTTGAGGGTGCTCACGCTGGCCGTGCCGATTCCCGGCCAGTGCTCGGTCTCGAAGAAGTACCAGATCGAGCCCCAGTCGGCCGACCGCGTGTCGCTGAGCTGGTAGAAGCGGGCCCAGCCCGCGGGGGCCACGATCATCACGGGCAGGTCAACCACCAGCCAGGCGGCCGCCGCGGAAGCCAGCGTCACCCAGAACTCCCGCATCCGGCTGGCGCGCAGGCAGAGCAGCAGCAGTGGCCCGAAGAACAGCAGCGGGTAGAACTTGGTCGCCACGGCCAGGCCGAGGAGGACGCCCGCCAGCACGCCGCGCCGCGCGGCCCAGGCTGCCATTCCCGCCATGGCCAGGCCCATCGCGATCAGGTCCCAGTTGATGAACGCGGCCAGGATGACCGCGGGGGCCAGCGCGACGCCGAGCGCGGTCCACCGGCGGGAGCGGCCCGCGAGGTAGGCGGTGGACAGCACGCCGAGGATCGCGAACAGCGTGAGCAGGACGATGGTGAGGTCGAAGAACTCCCGGCCCCGGACGAACGGGTTGGCGATGGGATGGACGAGCCAGGCGACGAGTTGCATAGCGCCGCCGATGAGCACCGGGTACTCGACCGGGTGGCCGGTGTAGGGAACCTTGCCCGACGACAGTCCCTCACCGAAGTACAGCGGGTAAATGTCGGTATAGCAGTGCGCCTGGAACTGCGAGAGGTACCCGTTCCACGCCCCGGCCCGGCACGCCCACTTGTTGGTGAGCGAGAGCGCGGAGCCGAGCAGCACGGCCGTGACCAGCACCGTGACCGACCCCGCGAGCAGCGCGAGGCGCGCCGCCCCGGGCCGCTGCCCGCCCCCCGGCTCGTGCCCGGCCGCGGCGTGGCCGGCCGGGCCGGTGTCTGCGTCTGTCACCCACGCTCCGTCGTTCTGCTATCGGATTCCGGTGATTGTGCCCGGGCGCGGGCCCCGGCTACCCGGCAGCTGACTGATTCTTCCCGAGCGTGGGCGTGGGGTTCGGGAAGCTAGCCGTCGGGAACGGGTAGCTCGGCGTCGGGGTCGGCGTGGGGCTGCCGCCCCCGTGCCCCTGGAAGCAGTGCCCGGCGAAGACGAAGCCGGTGCAGGTGCTGGTGGGCGTCGGGGTGGGGACCGGCGACGGCTTCGGCTTCGGGGTGTAGGGCCCGAGCAGGTTCCAGGGGGTGCCGCCGAAGACCGGCGTGGGGAAGTTCTGGATCTGCATGCTGCCGAACATCTGCTGGGCGTACGCATGCCAGATCGTGGCCGGCCACTCACCGCCGTATCCCGGCAGGTTGCCGACTCCCCAGAGGGTCTGCAGGCCGGCCGGCGGCGCCCCTTCGGAGTTCGCCGCGGCGGCGCAGCCGGCAATGCTGGACGGGCAGCCCTGCTGGTTGGTGAACATGCCGATGGCCAGGCTGAACTGCGGGATCGCACCGATGAAGAAGGCGGACTGGGACAGGTTCGTGGTGCCCGTCTTCGCGATGAGCTCCCGGCCGTCCGCGAGTCCGGCGTCCGGGGCGGTCCCGCCCGGCTTGTCGTCGAACGACAGCGCGTAGTCCACGTCGGAATCCTCGTCCGGGGTCAGCACCTGGCGCCGCTCCGGCCTGGCCTGGGTCGTCTGCAGCGCCTGGCCAGGCAGCTGCTGCTGGATCTCCAGGATCACATGCGGGGCGATGTACTCGCCGTCGTTGGCCAGGGTGGCGAACGTGCTGGCCTGCTCCTCGACGGTGAGAGAGGCCTGGCCGAGTGCGGTCCCGACCTCGTCGCGCATGTTGTACAGGCCCGAGGCCTGGGTGTTGACGCCGAACTGCTGCGCGATCTTGATCATGTTCTGGCCGTCGCTGCCCGCGACCCGGTGGTACAGGTCGGTGTACGCGGTGTTGAGCGATTCCGCGGACGCGGTCACCACGCTGACCCCGTTGGCCTCGGCGTCCCCGGCGTCGTTGCCGACCTCGTACCAGCCGGCCGAGTCGGCGGGCGTGGTCTGGCTCGCGTACGTCATCGGATCAGAGACGGGCGGGATCCACAGCGGCGAGTGACCGTCCAGCGTGCTGGTCTTGACGTTCATCCCCTGCTGGCGCGCCAGCGCGAGCACGTAGGGCTTCATCGAGGAGCCGACCTGCTCGCGGTTCTGCAGCGCCATATCCCACTCGCAGCGGACCACGCTGCAGTTCTTCGCGTCGTAGTTGGCGCCGCTGTACATGGCCCAGATCTCCCCGGTGCCCGGCTGCTCCAGCACGGCACCAACGTGCGCGTAGCTGGGCAGCGCCTTGCCGTCCAGCCGCATCTGGCGCTTCTGCTGGGCCACGGTCGCGTAGAGCTGGTTCATCATCGGCTTGCTGAACGTGGTGATGATCCGCAGCCCGCCGTCGTCGATCCGGGTCCGCGAGTAGTGGTAGGTGTTCTCCAGCTCGTTGAACACGGCGGTCATGATGTAGCCGCGGTAGCCGGACCAGCTGTTGTTGAACGCCTTCGCCAGCGTGGGGAACTTCTGCGCGTTGGCCTGCGCCTGGGTCAGGTTGCCCATCTGGACCATGGTCTGCAGCACGTAGTGCCAGCGGTAGACGAGCGCCTGGTACGCCGCGCCCGCCTTCGGGTCGGGATTGTAGTAACTGGGGGCCTGCGGCATGGCCGCGATCATCGCCGCCTGCGCGACGTTCAGCTTGCTGACCGGGACGCCGAAGTACGCCTCGGCGGCCGCGCCGAAACCGTACATGTTGGCCCCGGTGGGCACCGTGTTCATGTAGTTGGTCAGGATCCAGGCCTTGGACTCCTGGGAGGCCAGCTTCTCCGCGACGAAAATTTCCTTGATCTTGCGGGTCGCGGTCTCGGCCGTGCCGATGCCCGTGTAGTAGTTCCGGACCAGCTGCTGGGTGATGGTGGACCCGCCCTGCTGGACCGACCCGCTGGTCAGGTCGGCGATCGCGGCGCGGGCGATGCCGACCGGCGAGACCCCGCCCTCGTTGTAGAAGTGCTTGTCCTCCGCGGCGACCATCGCGTTGCTGACCATGGCCGGGATCTGGTTGGCGCTGAGGGTCTGCCGGTCGTTGTTGCCGAACATGCCGACCAGCGTCTTGCCGTCCCGGAAGTACACCCGGGTGGCCTGCCCGGTCGCGAACTCCGACGCGGCCGGGATGGGTGTCTCGGAGTAGGCGTAGAAGGCCGCGATGACGAGCAGCACAGCGAAGGTGCCGCCGGTGACCAGGCACATCGCGATGGCTTTCTTCCACGTCCAGCGGCGCCACCAGTCGCCCTTACGGCGCGGCCGTCCCGGCTCCCGGCCGCGGCCGTTCCCGCCACCGCTGCCCCCGCGGCCGCCGCGGCCGTTCCCGTCCTGCATCCCCGCGGGGCCGCCGCGGCCCCGGCCGGACCGCGGGCCGAAGTCCCGCGCGTCCCGGGAGCCTGGCCCGCGGGAATCCCCCGGGCCTGGATAACCGGAGCCCGGGTAACCGGGGCCCGGGTACCCGGCCATGGCGTGCCCGGCCGCCGGGCCGGACCCGGCGGCATAGCCGGCGGCACCCGCGGCGCCGGCGCTGGCCGGACCGGTGCCGAGCTTGGCGGCCAGCCTGTCCCTCGCGCTCATCCCGCTCACGGCTGCGGCGCCGCGGCGGCCCTTGGCCGCCTCCCGGGCCGCGCGGCGGCCGCCCCGCGGCGCCGGGGCCTGGTCCGGGACATCCTCGCCGGCCCAGCTCCGCTCGGTGCGGCTCTGGCCGGCCCGGTGGCCGCCAGCACGGGCGTAGCCCGGGTCCGCCGCGCCGCGGTCCCACTCGTAATCGCTCCCCTGCCGGTAGCCGCGTTCTCCCGCGTCCCGGGTGCCGCGCCCGCGGCGCCCGTCGCCGTAGCGCTCCCCGCGCTGGCCGTCACGGGAGCCGCCCCAGCGGCCCGGCTCGGCGGGCTCCGGGGGGTAGGAACCGGAGAAATCTGGGTTACTCACGCGTCCTCGCTGGTTGGGTGAGGCAGTCGTGGGCGAGCATCGGACCGACCGCCGGGCCTCACGGTATCCGGTGGGGCGAGCCATCCGGCCCAGGTTAGGAATTCGTCACATCTGCATAGCGACCGTTTGGCTCTCCGGGCCGTTTCTGCCTGGTGGGGACAGGGTCAGCGGCGCAAGCTCCGTGATCTGGCCCGCTCCGTGGCCCAGCGCCTGCGGGGCCGGCCCCGTGGTCCGGGACCCTGGCTCGCGACCCCTGGTCCGGGCCGCGGTGCAGGCTCCGTGGTGCAGGCTCAGTGGTGCAGGCTCCGTGGTGCCAGCCCGGTGAGGCTGGCTCAGCCGGCCGCCCTGGCTGGGCGGCAGCGCCTTGCCTCGCCGCTACTCGCCGGCCCGGGCCCGCCTGCTGCGCCGGGTTCGTGGCTCGCCCGTGCCGAGAACATAGGACGAGGCAAGGTGGTTCCAGGCACAACTTTGGCAGACCTCGACCACATATACCCGGAACTCCCCGTATTCGGACGCCATCTCGGCCAGTTCCGGGCCCTGCTTAACCCGGCCGGCGTATTGACCCAGTTCGTCCCCGTACACGTAGGTGACGTGGGTCAGCTTGGCCCTGCGGCAGATGGGGCAGGCCGCGTCGGTGGGCTCACCGTGGAACTTGGCCGCCCGGAGCAGATAGGGGTGCGCATCACAGACGTCCGCGACCGTGGTGTGCCCGGCCAGCACGGAGGCGAGCGTTGCCCGCCGGGCAAGCCCGTAATCCACGACCGATCGCCGAACTCCCATCCCCGACAGCGTACGACGGAAGCCGCGGCGCTCCGAGCCCCGGCCGGGCTTCGGCCCCGGCTATCCGCCGCCGGTGGCCGGGTGCAGCGGCCGGTGGCCGGGCGGCCGCAGCGGGTCTCCGGGAAGCCGCAGCGGGTCTCCGGGAAACGGCCGGTGAACGCCGAGTTGCGGCGTCCTCCGCCAGCGCATATCTTGGCGATGTATCGGTTCGATACATCGCTTTGGCACAATGCGGGCATACTGTCCTCGCGACCGGGGTTTCACCGCCGGTTCCGCGGCATGGAACCCGCTGGACGGGCCACCGGACGGGAGGTGCGGGCAGGCATGGTCGGGCAACGGTCACGCGTGCTGGAGCTCGCGGTGCTGGGGCTGCTCCATGAGACCCCGATGCACGGATACGAGCTGCGCAAGCGGCTGAATTCCATGCTCGGCGCGTTCCGCGCGTTCGGGTACGGGTCGCTGTACCCGTGCCTGAAGCTGCTCCTGGCCCAGGGGCTCATCGCCGAGGAGGCCCCGGAGGGCGCGGCCAAGCCGCTGACCGGCCGGCGGTCGAAGATCGTCTACCGGCTCACCGCGGACGGCAAGGAGCGGCTTGAGCAGCTCCTCACCGAGTCCGGCCCGGCGGCCTGGGACGACGACGGGTTCGGCGTGCACTTCGCATTCTTCGGCCAGACCCAGGCCGACATCCGGCTGCGCATCCTCGAAGGCCGCCGCACCCGGCTGGAGGAGCGGCTGGACGGGGTGCGCGGGGCGATGGCCCGGACCCGGGAGCGGATGGACAGCTACACGCTCGAACTGCACCGGCACGGCCTGGAATCGGTCGAGCGGGAGGTCCGCTGGCTGAACGAGCTGATCGCCTCCGAGCGCCAGGCGGACGCGGACCAGCCCGGCCCCGGCCGGGTGGATGGAACTGACACGGCTGACTGACCACGGCTGACTAAAGAGATACCTGACGCCACCATCGTGCGGCGAGAGAAGGAGTGTGTCCCCATGGGTTCGGTTCGGGTGGCCATCGTTGGCGTGGGTAACTGCGCCAGCTCCCTGATCCAGGGCGTGGAGTACTACAAGGATGCCGATCCCGGGAACCGGGTTCCTGGGCTCATGCACGTGAGCTTCGGCCCCTACCACGTGCGGGACGTGGAATTCGTCGCTGCGTTCGACGTGGATGCGAAGAAGGTGGGCCGGGATCTCGCGGAGGCCATCGGCGCCAGCGAGAACAACACCATCAAGATCGCCGATGTGCCGCCCACCGGGATCACCGTGCAGCGCGGCCCCACCCTGGACGGCCTGGGCGAGTACTACCAGGAGATGATCTCCGAGTCTGCCGACCCCGAGGTGGACGTGGTGCAGGTCCTGCGCGAATCCCGCGCGGACGTCCTGGTTTCCTACCTGCCGGTCGGCTCCGAGCAGGCGGATCGCTTCTATGCCCAGTGCGCCATTGACGCCGGGGTGGCGTTCGTGAACGCGCTGCCGGTGTTCATCGCCTCGGACCCGGAGTGGGCCGAGAAGTTCACCGCGGCGGGTGTGCCGATCATCGGGGATGACATCAAGTCCCAGGTCGGGGCCACGATCACGCACCGGGTGCTGGCCAAGCTGTTCGAGGACCGCGGCGTCGAGCTGCTGCGCACGTACCAGCTCAACTTCGGCGGGAACATGGACTTCATGAACATGCTGGAGCGCAAGCGCCTGCAGTCCAAGAAGGTATCCAAGACCCAGTCGGTCACCTCGCAGATCCCGCACGAGATGGAAAAGGCCGCGGTGCACATCGGCCCGTCCGACCACGTGCCCTGGCTTGACGACCGCAAGTGGGCCTATATCCGCCTGGAAGGGCGTGCCTTCGGCGATGTCCCGCTCAACCTGGAGTACAAGCTCGAGGTCTGGGACTCGCCGAACTCCGCCGGCGTGATCATCGACGCGATCCGGGCGGCGAAGATCGCCAAGGACCGCGGGATCGGCGGCCCCATCCTCTCCGCGGCGTCCTACTTCATGAAGTCCCCCCCGGAGCAGTACGGCGACGATACCGCCCGCGACCTGGTCGAGCAGTTCATCCGCGGCGACATCGAGCGCTGAGCCGGCCGCTGCGGGCACCGGCCCCGGCCTGCCGCGCGAGGCTCCCTGGGAACGGCACGTGCCCCGCTGCCGCGGGGCACGTGCCGTTCGCATGCCCGGGCCATACGCAATCATTGCCTGGCGGCTCTGCGGCGGGCGGTATCGGGCGGATCGTCCGCCGTAGTCTGTGCGGGTGACCGTCCTGGCCGCCGTCAAGGCGATGCTGCGCGGCCGGGGAACCGGCTCGTCCTTCGTCGCTGACCTGCGGAGCGTCCTGCGGGAGCGGGATTTCCGGCGGCTGTTCTCCACGCGGCTGATCTCGCAGACCGGGGACGGTATGTTCACCGCCGGGCTCGGCTCCTACGTCTTCTTCAACAACGCCACGTTCCCGGATCCGGCCTCGGCCGCGGCGGCGTTCGCCGTGCTGTACCTCCCCTACTCGCTGATCGGCCCGTTCGCCGGCGTGTTCATCGACCGCTGGTCACGGCGCCAGATCCTGGTCTGGTCGGCGCTGCTGCGCACCGTGTTCGTGGTGCTGACCGCGTCGCTGGTCGCCTCGGGCAAGCTGGGCGCCCCGCTGTACGTCAGCGTCCTGCTGGTCCTGGGCGTCAACCGGTTCTTCCTCTCCTCGCTGTCGGCCGCGCTGCCGCACGTGGTCGCGGAGGACAAGCTGGTCATGGCCAACTCGGTGTCGCCAACCGCGGGCGGTGATCATGGCCGCGATCGGCGGGATCGCCGGCCTGGGCGTCCACGTCGCGACCGGCAGCGGCCGGACCGGCTCCGCCGTGACCCTGCTGGTGGCCGGCTGCTGCTATCTCCTGGCCAGCCTGGTGGCCAGGACCATGCCGCGCGCGCTGCTCGGCCCGTCACGCAGGCCGGGCGAGCGGCCGCCGGGACGGCTGCTGGGCGAGTTCGCAGCCGTGCTGGCCGGGCTGGCCGCCGGGGCCAGGTACGTGCTCCGCCGCCGCGGCCCGGCCGCCGCGCTGGGCGCCACCGGCGGGAACCGGTTCCTGTACGGGATCTTGTTCCTGATGTCGATCCTGCTCTACCGGAACTACTTCTACCGCTCCGCGGGTGCCAACGCGGCCCTCAGCCACTACACGGTCCTGGTCATCGCCTCCGCGCTCGGCTACGCGTGCGCCGCGCTCATCACCCCGCAGCTCACCAAGGCGGTCAGCAAGCAGGCCTGGATCACGATCCTGCTCGCGGCGGCCGCGGTCATCAGCGGCCCGCTGGGCGAGACCTTCAGCCAGGCCGCCTTCCTGGTCATCGGGTTCTGCCTGAACCTGGCCGGGCAGGGGGTCGCGATCTGCGCGACCACCATCTTGCAGGAGGAGGTGGAGGACGAGTACCGGGGCCGCGTTTTCTCCTTCTACGACATGACGTTCAACATCACATTCGTGGCGGGCGCGGCGGCCAGCGCGATGTTCATGCCCGCCACCGGGCGCTCGGCCGCCATCATCGGCCTGGTCGCGGCGGGGTACGCCGTCACTGCCGCCGCGTACTGGCTGGCCGCGCGGCAGGCGTCACCCGGCGGCGGGGATGGTCAGTCATCCTCCGGGGCGGGCGGCGCCCCGAGCCCGTCGCCCTCGGCCCAGCGCAGCAGCTCGTGAGTGGCGCGTTCCCGGCCCAGCGGGCCCTGTTCCATGCGCAGGTCCAGCAGGTAGCGGCGGGCCCGCCCGACCTCGGGACCGGCCGGCAGGCCCAGGATGGCCATGATCTCGTTACCGTCCAGGTCGGGCCGGATCTTCCCGAGTTCCTCCTGCGCGCTGAGCGCCACGATGCGCTCCTCCAGGCCGTCCTGGGCCCGGGCCAGGCGGGCCGCCTTGGCCTTGTTCCGGGTCGTGCAGTCAGCGCGGGTGAGCACCTGCAGCCGGGTCAGCAGCGGCCCGGCGTCACGCACGTAACGGCGGACCGCGGCGTCCGTCCACTCGCCCGGGCCGTAGCCGTGGAACCGCAGGTGCAGGGCGATCAGGCGTGGTCACGTCGGCCACCACCGCCGAGGGGAAGCGCAGCGCCTTCAGCCGGGACCGGGCCATGGCCGCGCCGACCGCCTCGTGATGATGGAAGGCGACCCGCCCGTCCGGGAGCCGCGACCGTGTCCTGGGCTTGCCAATGTCGTGCAGCAGCGCCGCCAGCCTGACCACCAGGTCCTGCTGCAGGCCGTAGCGCCCCTCCAGCTCGACGGTCTGCTCCAGCACGGTCAGCGAGTGCTGGTAGACATCCTTGTGCCGCATGTGCTCATCGGTTTCCAGCCGGAGCCTGGGCACCTCGGGCAGGACCACATCCGCGACTCCGGTGTCCACCATCAGCTCGATCCCGCGGACCGGGTCGTGCGGGCGGGGGGCGAGCAGCAGTTTCTTCAGCTCGTCACGGATCCGCTCCGCCGACACGACGGCCAGCCGCGGCGCCAGCTTCCTCATGGCCGCGGCCACCTCCGGGGCCACGGTGAACCCGAGCTGCGCGGTGAACCGGGCCGCGCGCATCATCCGCAGCGGGTCGTCGGTGAACGACTCCTCAGGGTCCCCCGGCGTGCGCAGCAGCTTGTCCCGCAGGTCACGCAGGCCGCCGAAGGGGTCCACCAGCTCCAGGGACGGCAGCCGGGCCGCCATGGCGTTCACGGTGAAGTCCCGCCGCCGCAGGTCCTCCTCCAGGGACGTCCCGTACCGGATGCCTGACGGTTTGCGTGAGTCAGGAACGTATGTCTCGCTGCGGTACGTGGTGATCTCGAACACGGTGTCGCCCTTGCGCAGGCCGACGGTGCCGAACTCGATGCCGGTTTCCCAGACCCTGTCCGCCCACTCCCGGGCGATGGACAGGACCTGGGGCGGCGGCGCGTCCGTGGCCAGGTCCAGGTCACTGTGCTGCCGGCCGAGGAACACGTCACGGACCGGGCCGCCCACCAGGACCAGCTCGTGCCCGTGGCGGGCGAAGATCCGGCCCAGCCCGGCGGCAGGCTCGGCCCTCTCACGCAGCAGGGCTGCGGCGGCCTTCCGCTGCTGCGGGCTGATGGGCGTGGTATCCGGCACGGGCATTGAGGGTAGGGGGTAGTGGTGGGCCGGGGGAAATCCAGGGAGCCCGGACGCATCTTGGGAGAGCACTCAGAGAACGGCAATAGCATTTCCGGCATGCCGCGTCAGTGCCCAACGCAGCGCGACCAGAGGCCTGCCAGGCCGGCGTGGCCCCGGCTGGCCCGGCGCTGCGTACTGGCCTGCGCGTTTGCCGCACTGCTCGCCGCGGGTCCCGCCGTGGCCGGCAGCAGCACGGCTGCCGCCCTCTCCCGGGCGGCCACGGGGACGACCGCGCGGACGGTGATCCAGGACCGGGCCGCCGCGCCTGCGCAGCAGGTCACGGTCGGTATCACGTCGGTGAGCCCGCAGGTCGCCGGGCCGGGGCGCGCGGTCACCGTGCAGGGGACGGTCAGCAACACGACCCGGGCCACGATGTCGGGGCTCACCGTCCAGATCTGGTCGTCCGGCTTCCCGCTCACGAGCCGCGCTGCGCTGGGCGAGTACGCCGCCGGGAACCTCCCCTCCGTGGACGTTCCCGTGGCCGGCGCCCTGGCCCGGCTGCCGGGAACCCTGGCGCCCGGGGCGGCCCGCGGCTGGTCGATCAGGATCCCCGCCAGCAGCCTGCCCATGACAACGTTCGGGGTGTACCCGCTCGCGGCCCAGGTGGACTCGGGCGGAATGGCGCTGAGCGCCGACCACACGTTCCTGCCGTTCTGGCCGGGATCTGCCGCCGCGGCCGGGCTGCACCGGCGGATGAAGATCGCCTGGGTATGGCCGATCTTCAGCGCGCCTGAGCAGGGCGCCTGCCCGGCACTGCTCAGCAACGCCCTCGCCAGCAGCGTGGCCGGCGGCCGGCTCAGCCAGCTGCTCGCCGCGGGGAGCACGCCGGAAGCCGTTAGCGCCGATCTGACCTGGGCCATCGATCCCAGCGTGCTGGCCGGTACCGCAGCCATGCGCACCAGATACCAGGTCGGCGGGACATCCACCTGCTCCGGTGCGGTCAGCAAGCCGGCCAGCCCGGCTGCCCGCACCTGGCTGGCCCGGCTGCGGTCGGTGGCGGCACAGCAGGACTACTTCGTCACCCCCTACGCGGACGTGGACATGTCCGCGCTCACGCACTCGGCCATGAACAGTGACCTGAAGCGGGCCCAGGCCAGGGGGTACAGCATCGCGCGCCAGTACCTGGGCGCCACCCAGCGGCCGGCCGTGCCGGGGACCGGCGCGATCGCCTGGCCGGCCGGCGGGGTCGCCGACTACGGGGTCCTCGGCAATCTGGGCGCGGACGGCTGGCGCACGGTGATCCTGAACAGCTCCCTGATGCCGCCCAGGACCGCGACGTTGTTCACTCCCAGCGCCATCACCAGCGCACTGGACGGGGTGGACGGCCGCCTGAATGTGGCCTTGTCCGACGGCACCCTCAGCCAGGTCCTGGCCGACGGGCCGACGGCCGCGCAGGCCCGGGCCGGCCGCTCCCCGCGGTCACCGGCCTCCGGCAGCCGGCCGGCCCTGAGCGCGCAGGCCGCCGCGGCCGCGGGCTCGTTCGCGACCGAGCAGCTCTTCCTGGCCGAGACGGCCATGATCGCTTCGGAGCAGCCCGCCACCCCCCGTTCGGTGGTGATCACCCCGCCCCGCCAGTGGAACCCGGCACCCGGCCTGGCCACCGCGCTGCTGGCCGAAAGTGACGGCGCTCCCTGGCTGCGCCCGGCCAGCCTGGCCGACCTGATCAGCGCGAGATCCCGGGCCGGGCAGGTACCGCGTGACCCCCCGCCGGCCCAGAAGCACGCCCCCCGGGAACTGTCCCGGTCCCTGCTCCGCAAGGTGATGGGCCTGGAGGGCGGTATCCGGCTGCAGGCCAGCATGCTCGGCGGGCACGCCTCCACTCACCTCGCCGATGCGGTGGCCGCGGTGGAATCGTCCGCCTGGCGGGACGACCCGCCCCAGGCCGAGGCGCTGCTCGCCTCGGTGTCTGAGTACCTGGCCGCGCAGGAACGGCAGGTCCGCATCATCGACACCGGGCAGGACACCCTGACCGGGAAGTCAGGCCCGGTCCCGGTATCGATCAACAACCGGCTGGGACAGCCGGTCACGGTGCTCCTGCGGGTGCAGGCGCCCTCCGGCCGGATGACGGTCCGGCCTGCCGTGACCGCCGTCACCATCGGCCCGCACCAGCAGCGCACCGTCGTGGTCAAGGTGCGATCCACGGTGGCGGGCTCCACGGTGCTGAGGCTCAGCCTGGCCGCGCCGGACGGGACGCCCCTGCCCGGGACCAACGCCCAGCTCACCGTCGACGCCACCCACTTCGGTACCACGGCCATGGTCATCGTGCTCATCGCCATCGCGGTGTTCCTGGTGACCGCGATCGCCCGGGCGATCCGCCGGGGGGGCGCCAGCGGTGCCTTCCTGTCACCTCGTCGCGGCCCCCGTCCAGGTCAGGACGCGAACGGTGCGGAACCCGCCGGATCGCCCAGCGAAACGGATACCGTCGTCTCCGAGGCCGCCCGTGATCACGACACACCCGAGGAGCCGGATGAGTACGCCAGCGCCCCAGGCCGGGTGGACCGCCCCTGACGGCGGCCGGGGGCACCGCCGTGCCCCTGGCCGGCATCACGGCGCGGGCGGGGCGGGCGGCGTGATCTCCGGCGGCGACCGCGACCCGGCCGGCACCGGGGGCGCTCCGTACCCAGGGGAGGCTCCGTACCCAGGGGAGGCTCCGTACAGCGCCGGCGGGCCGGTCCCGCCCGGGCGCGCGGGCCAGGAAGGGCCGCCCAGCGGCCCGGGAGGCGGCCGCGGCCGCGGCGGCGGCCCGGCAGGCCCCAGCCGGGCCGTTCCCGGCCCGGAGGGGGGCAGCCTGCTGCGCTCCAGCACCACGATGGCCATCGGGACACTGGCCTCCCGCGGCACCGGTTTCGTGCGCACGCTGATGCTGGTCTACGCGCTGGGCGTGCTGGGCGTGGCCAACGCCTACAACAACGCCAACACGCTGCCCAACGCGGTGTACGACCTGATGCTCGGCGGCGTCCTGACCAGCGTGGTGGTCCCGCTGCTGGTCAGCGCGGCCAAGCGGGACGCCGACGGCGGCGAGGCCTACGACCAGCGGATGTTCACCCTGGCCACCGGGGCGCTGTTCGTCCTCACCGTGGTGGCCACGCTGGCCGCCAGCCTGCTGGTGGACCTGTACGCGCACGCCATCACCGGGGCCGAGCATCACCTCATGGTGATCTTCGCCTACTTCTTCATCCCGCAGATCTTCTTTTACGGGGTGAGCTCGCTGGCGGGCGGCATCCTCAACGCACGCGGCCATTTTGCCGCGCCCATGTGGACCCCGGTCATCAACAACGTCGTGGTGATCGGAGTCCTGCTGCTGTTCATCGTGACCGGCGGGATCGGCACCCAGCCCTCCACCATCTCCGCCGGCCAGGTCGAGCTGCTCGGCTTCGGCACCACGCTCGGCATCGTCGCGCAGACCGCGGCCCTGATCCCGTTCCTGCGCCGGGTCGGTTTCCGGTGGCGCCCCCGGTTCGACTTCCGGCGCCCCGAGGTGACGGAGATCCGCCGCATGGCGGCCCCGCTCTTCGGCTACGTGCTGACCACCCAGGTGTCCTTCCTGGTCGTGCAGAACGTGGCCAACGCGGCCTCGACCCGGCCCGGGGCCAGCTACGACTCATTCTCCACCTACAGCTACGCCTGGCAGCTGTTCCAGCTGCCGTACGCGATCATCGGCGTGTCGGTGATCACCGCCCTGCTGCCCCGGATGAGCGCGCATGCCGCCGAGCGCCGCTACCCCCTGGTCAGGGACGACTTCTCGACCGGAGTCCGGCTCTCCTCGGTCATCGTGGTGCCGGCCGCGCTGCTGCTCATCGTGCTGGGCGCCCCGCTGGCCGAATTCCTCGTCGGGCACGGGAGCACCACAGTGGCCGAGGCGCGCTACATCGGGGAGGTCTTCGCCCTGTTCTCCCTGGGGCTTGTGCCGTACATGATGTTCCAGCTGGAGCTGCGGGTGTTCTACGCGCTCCACGACAGCCGCACCCCCATGTTCATCGGGGTCGTGGTCATGGCGGTCAACATCGGGATCAGCCTCTTCGTGCTCAACGTGATCCCCACCGGCCACATCGTGGAAGGCCTGGCCGTCTCGTTCGGCGTGTCCAACGTGGTCGGCGCGGTGCTGGCCTGGCGCATCCTCAGCCGCCGGCTCGGCGGCCTGGCCGGCCGGCACATCGCCGACAGCCTCGGGCGGATGCACGGCGCCGCCATCCCGGCCCTGCTCTTCGCCTGGGCGGTGACGTTCATGGTCGGCGTGATCATCTCCCCCGGGCCGGTCTACGGCTTCGTCACGCTGCTCCTGGGCGGGAGCGGAGGGATCCTGCTCTACCTGCTGTTTTCCCGGGCGCTCGGGATCAGCGAGGTGACCTCGCTCACATCCACCCTGAAGGCCCGGCTGCACCGGTGAACGGTCCCGGGGGACGTGGCCTGGTCCCGCCGGCCACACCTGTACCGATGGCCCCAGGCGGGGTATCCGGAGGCGAAGCTGGTGTCTCTCACATGTAACGGTTTTCGGTGGGCGGCCATGCAGACGCACCCCGCCACCCCGCGCGGCTTAGCATGGTGTCCAGCACCACGAAAGCCCGCTCGTCAACGTCCGCAGATCCGGGGGCTCGGAAGGAGGGTCGAGGGCCTGCCCCGCTCTTGACTTCAGGCCTATGAGCACCTTCATCTCGGAACCGGGGACCAGGCTCGGCGGCCGTTACCGGCTTGAGGACCGGGTCAGCGACGCCAGCGGCTGGTCAGCGTGGAAGGCCATCGACGAGACGCTGGCCCGCCCGGTGGCGGTGCTCACGTTCGCGCCCGGCTTCCCGCGGATCAGCGAGGTGCTCACCGCCGCCCGCGCGGCCAGCAGGCTCACCGACGCGCGGCTGGCCCAGGTCTTCGACGTCGAGGACGACTGGGACCAGGCCTATGTGGTCATGGAGTGGGTCGCCGGCGACTCACTGGACGACCTCCTCGCCGACGGACCGCTCGATCCCGCCCGGGGCGCCGAGATCGTGGCCGAGGCCGCCGAGGCCCTCGCCGCGGCGCACACCTCCGGGATGGCCCACCTCTGCCTGACCCCGCAGTCCCTGCGCTGGACGCCGGGAGGAGGGGTCAAGGTGCTCGGTACCGGGATCGACGCCGCGCTGTCCGACACGTCCGCGGACGACCCGGCCCTGGCCGACACCCGCGGGCTGGCCATGCTCCTGTACGCGGCGCTGACCCGGTACTGGCCCGGGCCCGGGATGGGCACGCTGCCGCCCGCCCCGCTGGCCGACGGCAGGCCGTGCAGCCCCCGCCAGGTGTGCGCGGGGGTGCCAGCGTCCATCGACGACGTGACCACCCAGGCGCTGTTCCAGCGGGATCGCCGCCGCGGGCCGCCGCTGACCACCCCCGCCCTGTTCGCCGATGCGCTCGCGGAGGTGATCCCGGCCCCGCTCGCGCCGCCGCCCGCGGCGCCCCCGCCCCCCGGGCCGCGCACCGGCGGCTTCGCCCGGACCGGGGGGTACGGTCCGGGCGGCCCGTACCCGCAGCAGCCGCCGCCCGGCTACCCGGACACCCCGGGGTGGGCGCCGTCCGGCGGCGGCGGGGCGTTCACGCCGGCCCGGGCGGGCGGGCGGCCGCTGAACCGGCTCGCCATCGTCCTGGTCGTCCTGCTCGTTCTCGCGGCCATCGGAACCGGGGTCTACAGCCTGACCCAGCCGCACGCCACGGCCGGCGGCGGCCCCAGCAAGTCCGGCAGTTCCTCCGCCTCCCCGTCGGCAGCGGCGGACACCGTGCTCACCCCGGTCAGCGCGGGCGGGTTCGACGCGCTGGGCGGGGCCAACGACCCGGGAAACGAGGACAACGCCGGGGCCCCGATGGCCATTGACGGCAACCCGTCAACGTCCTGGCACACCCAGTTCTACGACGGCAACCCGGTATTCGGCGGCCTGAAGCAGGGCACGGGCCTGATCCTGGACATGGGGAAGCCGGTCAGCCTGCGCTCGGTGTCCATAACCTTCGGCCCCGAGGCCGGGGCCAGCGTGGCCATCATGGTGGGCAACAACAACTCCGTCTCCCCCCAGGGCCTGGCCTCGTTCACCAAGGTGGCCAAGCGCAAGCACCTGGGCGGGGGTACCCAGGTCTTCCAGGCGAGCAGCGCGACCCGGGGCCGCTACGTGCTCATCTGGTTCACCAGGCTGCCACCGCAGCCAGGAAGCACCAGCGTGTTCGAGGCCTTCATCTCCAACATCGTCGTGCGGGGATCGGGCTGAGCCGTGCCCGGTCAGCCCGGGCAGGCCTGGCCTGACCCCCGCGGGGTACCGCCGGGCGGCCTTTCCGACAGCGACCTGCTGAGACAGCATGTCCAGGGTGACACCGAGGCTTTCGGCCTGCTCTTTCTCCGGCACCGGGAACGGCTGTGGGCTGTTGCCCTGCGCACGCTGGGCGATCAGGAAGAAGCCGCGGACGCCCTCCAGGACGCGATGATCTCGGCGTTCCGGCGGGCGGCGGACTTCCGCGGCGAATCGGCCGTGACCACCTGGCTGCACCGCATCGTGGTCAACGCCTGCCTGGACCGTGTCCGCCGCCGGGCCGCCCGCCCGGCCGCCAGCGGGATGGACGAGCAGACCCTCGACGTCCTGGCCCAGGGGTCGGCACTCGCCGATCCGGGCATCGACAAGGACACCGCGCTGGACGTGCTCGCCGCGCTGCGGACGCTCGCCCCCGAACAGCGGGCCGTGCTGGTCATGGTGGACATGCTCGGCTACCCGGTGGCCGACACCGCCGAGATCCTGGGTATTTCCCCGGGCACGGTGAAGAGCCGCTGCGCGCGGGGCCGGGCCCGGCTGCTGCCGCTGCTGGCTCACCTGCGCGGGGCCGGGGCGGCCGCGGGCCAGCTTCCCGCCGCCGGGCCGGCCGCCGCGGGACAGGCCGCCGCCGGGGGACAGGCCGCCGCCGGGGGACGGTCTGCGGCCGGGCGGAACCAGCCAGCCGCACCGCGCGTCTCACCAGCCGAGGGAACGGGTGAGAACCAGCCATGAGAGGGCACGTGGACGCGGAGTCCCTGGCGCTGTGCGCCGAGGGACTGCTGGGCAGGCGCCGGAGCGAGCGGATCCGCGCGCACGTAGCCGGATGCCCGGATTGCACGGCAACCCAGGCCCGGCTGGCCGGCGTCCCGTCGCTGCTCGCCCAGGTTCCCCCGCCCCCGATGCCGCCCGGGGTCGCGGCCCGGCTGGACGCCGCGCTGAGCGCCGAGACTGCCCGCCGCGCCGTGCAGGACCCGCAGACCGCTCCGGATGACGGGGCGCCCGCCCGGCGCCCCGCCGTCGTGCCCGTTCCGCGGACGGCGGCTCCCGGGGCAGCCAGCCCCGGGGCGGGTCAGGCACGCGGCCCGCGCCTGCGTTTCCCGGTCCGGGCCCGGGTCCTGGCCACGGCGGGCGTGCTGGTCGTCGCGGGCGGGGTGGGCTACGCGGTCGCTCAGTCCTCCCCGTCCCCCACGGCGGCGGGATCGGAGGCCGCGCCATCCCAGGCCGGGTCGAACCCCGCTATCCGCTCGCCGGAGAGCGGCGCCGCACCGGCCACCGGCAGCGTCCAGTTCACCGTGCGCCGCAGCGGGATGAGCTACCGGAAACACACGTTCGCCGCCCAGGCCGCCGGCCTGCTGAACACGCCCTCCGCTGGCCTGATCCGCCCCGGCAAGGCGGCCGGCGGCCTGTCCCGGCACGCCGCCAGCGCGGCGCTGGCCCAGTGCGTGGACCAGGTCGCGGGCGCGGCCGCGGTACAGGAGCACAAGGTGGACCTGGTGGACGAGGCGCACTACCGCGGGCACCCGGCCACGATCATCGTCGTGGCGGCGACCTCCGCGAGACCGGCCACGGTCTACGTCGCCGGACCCCGGTGTTCGGCCTCCGGGGGCGACGTCCTGGCCCAGGCGCCGCTGCCCGCGTCCGGGTGACGGGAGGGCGGGCAGGCCGGGCCGTCCTGGATCTGCACGTCGGGAACATGCGAGCCCTAGGATCGGTTGAGGGCGTAGCAAGTTCAGCGAAGGGCTAGCAGACGTGACCGACGTTCGGGATGTCATCATTATCGGCTCGGGTCCTGCCGGGTACACGGCAGCGATCTATGCGGCACGGGCGCGGCTGGCGCCCCTGGTGTTCGAGGGGTCGGTCACCGCAGGCGGCGCGCTGATGCAGACCACCGACGTGGAGAACTTCCCCGGTTTCCCGGATGGCGTCCTCGGCCCCGACCTGATGGACTCGCTGCGCAAGCAGGCCGAGCGGTTCGGCGCCGAACTCGTGGCCGACGACGTGATCGAGGTTGACCTGAAGGCCACCCCCAAGGTGGTGAAGACCCACAGCGAGGCCTACCAGGCCCGCAGCGTGATCGTGGCCACCGGCTCCCGGTACCGCGAGCTGGACGCCGACGGCGAGAAGCGCCTGTCCGGCCATGGCGTCTCCTGGTGTGCCACCTGTGACGGCTTCTTCTTCCGCGACCTGGACATCGCGGTGATCGGCGGCGGTGACTCGGCCATGGAAGAGGCCACGTTCCTGACCCGGTTCGCGAGGTCGGTGACCGTGGTGCACCGCCGGGACCAGCTGCGCGCCTCCAAGATCATGCAGGACCGTGCCCTCACCAACCCGAAGATCACGTTCCGCTGGGACAGCGAGGTCGCGGAGGTTCTCGGCGAGGGCAAGGTCACCGGCCTGCGGCTGCGGAACACCAGGACCGGCGCGGAGGACACGATCCCCGTCAGCGGCGTGTTCGTGGCCATCGGCCACGACCCGCGGAGCGAGCTGTTCGCCGGCCAGCTGCCGATGGACGGCGAGGGATACCTGATCGTCAACCACCCGTCCACCCGCACCAGCGTGGACGGCGTGTTCGCCTGCGGCGATGTGGTCGACCACACGTACCGCCAGGCCGTGACCGCGGCAGGCACCGGATGTGCTGCCGCGATCGACGCCGAGCGGTGGCTGGCGGACCAGGCGGACCACAAGTCCTGACCCTGCCTCAACCCCATCAGCCCCAACCCAACCCGATACAGCGGAAGGAGCACCCACCGTGGGCGCAACCAAGGTCGTGACCGACGCGAACTTCGACACCGAGGTGGTGAAGAACGACAAGCCGGTCATCGTCAACTACTGGGCCGAATGGTGTGGCCCATGCCGTCAGGTCGCCCCGGTGCTCGAGGAGATCGCCAAGGAGCACGGCGACAAGGTCAACGTGGTCAAGCTGAACATCGAGGAGAACCCGCAGACCGCGCAGAAGTACGGGATCATGCTGATCCCCACGCTGAACGTGTTCTCCGGAGGTGAGGTCGTCAAGCAGGTCGTGGGGGCCAAGTCGAAGTCCGCGCTGCTCAAGGAGCTCGCCGACTTCATCTGATCCGCCGCTTCCCCGGGCCCGCCAGCCCACGTGCCTGCGCACCCGGCGCGCCACGACGGGCCCGGGACTGGCCCGCGGGGGCGGCCCGGGACTCCAGCCGAGGGGAACCGGCCCAGCCATGAGTGCCAGCGGGGAGCCCGATATCCGGACGGTCGCGTCGAGCGTGGTCTACGAGGATTCGTGGATGTCACTGCGCCGCGACGAGATCGAGCGCCGGGATGGCAGCCGCGGATTCTATGCGGTGGTCGATAAGCCCCATTTTGCCCTGGTTATCCCCGCTGAAGCGAACCGATTCTGCCTGGTCGAGGAGTACCGCTACCCCGTGAGCCGCCGGGCGTGGGCGTTCCCCCAGGGCGGCTGGCCGGGCGGGCGCACCGGGAACCCGGAGGACCTGGCCCGGCTGGAGCTGGCCCAGGAGACGGGGCTGCGCGCCCGCAAGCTGGCCCTGCTCGGTTTCCTGCATAGTTCCCACGGCACCTCCAGCCAGGGTTTCCACGTCTACCTGGCCACCGGGCTGGCCGAGGGTGTTCCGGACCGGGAACCCGAGGAGCAGGACATGCAGCACCGCTGGGTGACCCGGGGCGAATTCAAGAACATGATCCGCAACGGATCCATCACCGACGACTCGACCGTGGCCGCGTACTCACTCCTCCTGCTGCACGAGGAGTCCGCCCGCAATCCCTCATGAACGGCCCCGTAAGGGCCGCTGGCGGGCTGTGGCCCGTCAGGCGAGGCGAAGTGCCCGCTCCGGGCTTACCGAGCCCAGCAAGCGCTCCAGCGCTACTTCCACGTCCTCGCGCCAGGACACGGCGGTCTTCAGTTCCAGCCGCAGCCGCGGATAGTGCAGGTGAGGCCGGACCGTCTTGAACCCGACGGCCAGCAGGTAGTCGGCGGGCAGCACGCAGGACAGGCCCTCCGAGCGCAGGTCCCCGAAGGCCTCGATCGCCTTCACCCCGCGCCGGGTCAGGTCCTTCGCCACCGACTGGACCAGCATCCGCCCGAGGCCGCCGCCGCTGAACTCGCTGAGGATGTTCGCGGTCATCAGCAGTACCGCATCCGCGCTGACCGGGCTGGTCGGGAAGGCCACCGAGCGCGGCACATACATGGGCGGGGCGTACAGCACGTAGCCGGCGGGCACGCCGTCCACATAAATAATCTTCCCGCAGCTGCCCCAGTCCAGCAGGGTCGAGGAGATCCAGGCTTCCTTCTCCAGCGCCGGGTCGCCGACCTCCTGGGCACGGGCATGACCGACCGGGTCGAGTTCCCAGAAGACGCACCGGCGGCAGCGGTGCGGCAGGTCGGCCAGGTTGTCCAGGGTGACACTGACGACTCGGCGCGGCACGGGCACCCCTGAGTTCAGAAACGGAAACGCATCCGCCGGGCACCGGGGCCCGATACCCCGCCATGGTAACCGTCTGCGGGGGGTTACTGACGGGACATTCATCTGCGGCCGCGGCCGGGCACGGTTCATCGCGTCGCGGCACAGCAAACGCCGCGAGCACGATGACCGGGGCCCCGCCCGCCAAACCTGGCTTCGTTACGCTTCGCCGGCATAGCGCGCACGAAGCGTTGCCATTAGCCCATGACCAGCGCCAGAGCCCGAAAAGTACGCCCGGTGACCGGCCGCCGGGGTAGCGGGGACGATACCCGTGTGCACGTGGGGATGGCGTTCCCGAACGTCATGTAGTTGAGCTGGCAGGGAAAGTGACCCGCCCGATCGCCCGGTCCCCCTCCACTCAGCGTCCCCCGGTATCCCGATCCCGTGGCCTCACCCGCCCCCGCGTCCCGCGCCGTCCCGGCCCCGGCAGGCCGGCCACCACGCCACCCGCCCGCGAAGCGCTGCCCAGCCCCGCAAAATGGGCCGCCCCTCTTACTAGGCTCCTGGACGTGACCCCACGGAAGAGCTTCGGCAGCGACAACCACGCAGGCGCCCACGAGTCCGTCCTCCGGATGATGGCCCGGGCGAACGAGGGCGATGCCCACGCCTACGGCGACGATCCCTGGACCGGGCGCATCACCCGCGAACTCTGCGACCTGTCCGGCGCCCGGGCCGCCTACTTCGTGTTCAACGGGACGGCCGCGAACGTGCTCGGCCTCAGCCTGATGCTCCGGCCCTACGAGGCGGTCATCTGCGCGGAGACCGCTCACCTGAACGTGGACGAGTGCGGGGCCCCCGAGCGCCTGCTGGGCAGCAAGCTGCTCACCGTACCGACCCCGGATGGCAAGCTGACCCCGGACCTGGTGGCCACCCGCCTCGGCGGCCGCCACGATGAGCACCGCGCCCAGCCCCGTGCCGTCGGCATCACCCAGGCCACGGAACTGGGGACCTGTTATTCGCTCGCGGAGTTGCGCGCTCTCGGCGAGTTCTGCCGCGGGCACGATCTCCGCCTGTACATCGATGGTGCGCGGCTGGCCAATGCGGTCGCGCACCTGGACTGCACGATGGGGGACGTCGCGGCCGAGGCTGATGTGCTCAGCTTCGGCGGGACCAAGAACGGTGCGGTGGCCGCCGAGGCGGTCCTGGTGATGTCGGGGGACCTGCTGGAGGCCGTGCCATTCCAGCGGAAGCAGCTCCTGCAGCTGGCTTCGAAGATGCGCTTCCTCGCCGCGCAGTTCGCCGGGCTGCTGGAGGACCGGACCTGGCTGCACAACGCTGCGCAGTCCAATTCGATGGCGCGGCGGCTCGCTGCCGGCCTCCGTGACATCCCGGGTGTGTCCGTGCGCTGGGCCGTGCAGTCCAACGCGGTGTTCGCAGACATCGATCCCCGGATCGCCGGGCCCCTTCAGCAGGACTGGGGTTTTTACGTCTGGGACGAGCAGCGGAACACGGTCCGCCTGATGACCTCCTTCGACACCACGGCCAGCGACATCGACTTGTTCCTGGCTGCCGTGCGCGAGGCCAGCGGATCCCTCGTCTGAGGCGGTCCGCGGTTTCACGTGAAACACGCCTGAGGGCCCGGAACCGGAACGGGCCGCGAGGCCGGACAGGGCCCGGAATCAGGAACGCGGAATCATGCGCGCCGTGTTTCACGTGAAACCGGCCGCCGGCTAGGCGCTGAGCGAGCCGGTCCAGTCGGGCGACATGGTGCTGACGATGCGCTCCAGGTCTTCGAGCGACCCGAACTCCACCACGATCTTGCCCTTGCGCTTGCCCAGTTCCACCTTCACCCGGGTGTCGAAGGTATCGGACAGGCGGTCGGCCAGGTCGCTGAGAGCGGGCGGGGAGGCCGGGCGGGCGGCGGGGCGGCGTTCCCTGGCCGGGCGCACGCCCAGGGTGACGATCTCCTCCACCGCCCGGACCGACAGGCCTTCGGCCACGATGCGGTGCGCCAGCCGATCCTGCGCCTCCGGGTCCTCCACCGACAGCAGCGCGCGGGCATGGCCCGCAGTGAGCACGCCCGCGGCCACCCGGCGCTGCACCCCGGACGGCAGATTCAGCAGCCGGAGCGTATTCGAGATGTGCGGCCGGGACCGTCCTATCCGCCGGGCGAGTTCCTCGTGCGTCGCACCGAAATCGTCCAGCAGTTGCTGGTAAGCGGCCGCCTCCTCCAGGGGGTTGAGCTGCTCGCGGTGCAGGTTCTCCATGAGCGCATCACGCAGCAGGTCATCATCGGCCGTCGCCCGGACAATGGCAGGGATATCCGTGAGACCCGCGCGCTGTGAAGCCCGCCAGCGCCGCTCCCCCATGACCAGCTCGAACCGGCCCGCCTCAGCCTCACGGACCACGACCGGCTGCAGGAGCCCTACTTCCTGGATGGACGCCACCAGTTCATCCAGAGCGTCCTCATCGAACTCCTGCCTCGGCTGGCGAGGGTTCGGGGTGACCGAGCCAATGGGGAGTTCCTGGAAGTAGGCTCCGCCCACCATGACCGGCTGCTCTGCTACGGCGCCCCCCGGGCTGGCTCCATTGGCGGCCGCAAACCCGCCGGGCAAGCCGCCCCGGGCCGCGCCGCCAGCCGGGGTGACCGGGCCCGTGGGGATAAGAGCACCGAGCCCCTTGCCAAGCCCCCGCCTCTGCTGCGCCATTGCCTCTCCTCGCCACTGCGTTCCGCGTCACGGGCCCCGCGCGCGGGCTGGTCCGCTCCGCCCTCTCCCGGGCATCCCGGCCAGCGCCATCAAGCCCGGATGACCCGGCGCCCGCACAAGAGCATGCCATCCCGCGGAGTCCTGCGGGACCTCCAGCGACAACGACATGGCGCGGGTCGCTGCATCACCTTCGGGGCGCCGGGCGCGGCCGGGCCGCCGCCTGGTGCGCGGCGGCGCCGCCTGGTGCGCGGCCGGGCCGTCCCGGGTGCTCATCGCCCGGGTGCGGACAGGCCCGGCCCCAGGAGCACCACGCCGCGCTGCAGTGCCCTCGCCAGGCAGTGCCTCGCCAGGCAGTGCCTCGCCAGGCAGTGCCCTCGCCAGGCAGGGGCTGGCTAGCTTGACTTTCCGGGCTGGCCAGGGGGAGACAAAGCTGCACCTGAAACGTCACTGGCCAGCCAGGGCCGGCGCTGAGACGAGAGCTGGCCGGCCCGCACCGGCCAGCCAGCCGAGCCGGGCGGGCCGCCTGCCTGTGCCGCGTGGTTCAGCCCGCGGCCGGCTGCCCGGGCACGGAGCGGTGGGCCATCTCGCGGGCCGCCTCAAGGTAGGCGACAGCGCCACTCGATCCGGGGTCGTACGTCATGACCGACTGCCCGTAGCTTGGCGCCTCGGAGACCCGGACGCTCCGCGGGATGATCGAGTCGAGCACCACCTCACCGAAGTGCTCCCGGACCTCGTCGGCGACCTGCGAAGCGAGCCGGGTCCGGCCATCGAACATGGTGAGCAGAATCGTGGAGACCGCCAGATCCGGGTTCAGGTGGTTCCTGACCAGGTCCACCGTCCGCAGCAACTGCTCCAGTCCTTCCAGCGCGTAGTACTCACACTGGATGGGGATCAGTACCTCAGCCGCGGCCACCAGCGCGTTGACTGTCAGCAACCCCAGGGAAGGCGGGCAGTCGATCAGAATGTAGTCAAGTTGTGACTCATCGTAAGATCGGAGAGCCCGGGAAAGCCGCGCTTCCCGGGCCACCATGGGCACGAGTTCGATCTCTGCCCCGGCGAGGTCGATCGTGGCCGGGGCACAGTAGAGCAGGGGGATGTCCTCGACTGCGTGGATGATGCCCACCAGTGGCTGGTCCTCGACCAGCACGTGATAGATCGACGTGGTCCCGACGCGGTGCTCCACGTCCAGCGCCGTGGACGCGTTGCCCTGCGGGTCCAGGTCGATGACCAGCACCCGCGAACCGTGCTGGGCCAGGGCGGCCGCGAGGTTGACCGCCGTCGTGGTCTTGCCCACGCCGCCCTTCTGGTTGGCGATCGTGATCACCCGGCAGGAGCCTGGCCGGGGCCACGCGCGTTCCGCGTGGCCCGCGCCTGCCGGGGCGCCGCGGGGAACCTGCCCGGCGGCGATCTCCTCACCAGGCTGCCTGGCCGCGGGAACTACCAATTCATGCCTCCCGCCGCCGGTGGCCACGCCTGGCCCCGCGCCGCCCGTCCGCGGATCGCCCGTACGCGGATTGCCCGTACGCGGATCGCCCGTACGCGGATCGCCCGTGCCGCGGATCGCCCGTCCGCGGATCGACTGCACCTGCCTGGCCTTCGTGTTTGCCGCTCGCCCGCTGTGTGCCCGCGGGCACGGCCAGCCGCCCGGCGATTTCCCCAGCCGCCCGCGACCGGGGTTCCCCGGTCGCGGCTCCCCGGCGCCTTCCCATGTCCCCCTCGATTCCATCGGGATAGACGCCGGTCCCGACCGGGACCGGCACCTGTGATTCACGTGAAACCGGGGCCACGGGCCAGCCCAGCCCCAGCGGCCGGGATGGCCGCGGCGCCGCCCCGTCCGCCAGCCCATCCCCGGAGTCAGCCCCGGCTTGGCCTGGCCATCCCAGGCCCGCTGCGGAAGCCACCGCCGCGCTCCTCTCCCTGCCCATGCCCGCGCGCTCCGGTCCCGCTACCGGCCAGCGACCATCCGCACGACTGTCGCGGCCCGACCGACCTTACCGTCCCCGGCCCGCACTACGGCCACGTCCCGCATACCCAGCCGGCGCAAGACCGGACGGGCCCGGGTGACCTCTTCCTGGGCCGCGGCTCCCTTCACCGCCAGTATCAGTCCGCCGCGCCGGACCAGTCCGGCCGCCAGGCCAGCGAGACGGTCCAGGGGCGCCACCGCCCGGGCGGTCAGCACGTCTGCTCTCACCTTCCCGGCCAGCTCCTCCGCGGTAGCCCGGCAGACCTGCGCGTTACCCAGGCCCAGCTCCTGGATGCATTCCTCCAGGAAGATAGTGCGGCGTTCCATCCGTTCCAAAAGGGTTACCTGGACGTCAGGCAGCAGCAGGGCCAGGACGATTCCCGGGAGCCCCGCTCCCGACCCGAGGTCGATCAGCGTCGAGGGCCTGGGCACAAGATCAGCGACCGCCGCGCAGTTCAGCACATGCCGGCTCCACAGCCTGGGCACTTCCCGGGGCCCGAGCAGCCCCCGGGTGACCCCGGCCCCGGCCAGCATCCCGACGTAGCGCTCGGCAAGGGGGAGAGTGGCGCCGAACACCTCCGCCGCTTCCGGAGGGGGACACGGCACGCCACCCGGCGGCACCGCGGCAGGAGGCCCGTTACCCGGCGGCCGGGTACCCGGCGGCGGGGGCGGCGCAGCGGCGGGCCGGGGATCCGGTCCGGTGGTCATGGGCGGCTCAGGCCACGGGGAAGACGACCACCCGGCGGTTCGGCTCCTCGCCCTCGGACTCGCTGCGCAGGCCCGCGGCCGCGACCGCATCGTGCACGACCTTGCGCTCGAACGGGGTCATGGCGTCGAGGCGCCGGGGAACGCCGCTGGACTTCACCTCATCGGCCGCGTCGCGGCCCAGCTCGGTGAGCTCCACCCGGCGGCGGGCCCGGTATCCGCCCACGTCCAGCATGATCCTGGTGCGGGCCCCGGTCTGCCGGTGCACCGCGAGGCGGGTCAGTTCCTGGAGCGCCTCCAGGACCTCACCATGCGGTCCGATGAGCTCCTGCAGGGTCGCGCCCACCACGGACACCAGGGCCCGGTCGCCCTCGACATCCATGTCGATGTCGCCATCGAGGTCGGCCACATCCAGCAGGCCCTCGACATAGTCGGCGGCGATCTCACTCTCCTGCTCGAGGTCCGCCATATCCACTTCAGCGGAACCCTCACCGTCGTCCGGGGCTTCGGAATCCTCGTCCTCGCCGGCCTCGTCATCCGACGCCGCATCCAGGTCTGCGGGCCCCTGGTCCTCCGGGCCGGCCGCCCCGGTTCCTGCCAGTGCCCCGCCGCCCTCACCCGCCAGTGCCTCGTCTGCAGTATCGCCGCTGGCAACGGCGCCCGCATTTTCCGCTTGGCTCACCACCGGGTTCCTCCTCGTTCCAGGTGCTCATGTGCCACCACGACACTCGTGGGTCGCAGCTGGGCTTGGCCTTATCGCTTGCCCGAACGCCGGCTGCGGGACTGCCGCACCGGCTGCTGCCTGACGATCTTAGCCTCGGGCTCAGGTGCGGGCGGCTCGGGTTCGGTGCGGCCCTTGACCAGCCTGCGCAGGCCGCCGCCGCTTCCGTTCGAGCCGGATCCGCCCTTGGCGGATCCCTTGGGAGCGGCCGCCGCAGTGGCCGGCTTGGCCGATCCGTTGCCAGCCTGCTTAGGCTGGGCAGGCTTACCCGGCCCGGGCTTACCCTGCGCCGGCTTACCCTGCGCCGGCTTTTTGCGCAGCTGATTGATGGGGGGCGGGCTGGACTGGGCCGCGACCGGCTGGCTCGCGCTGCTCGCTGGGGGGGCTCCGTCCGCCACGGCCGGCTGGGCGGCCGCCTTGGCCGCAGCCTGCTGCCGCGCGGCCGCGCGGCCCGCGGCGGTGACGTTCGGGGCGGCCTTGGCCGGCGCCCCCTTCGGCGCTCCCTTGCCCGGCTGCCGGGCCGCCGCCTTGCTGGCGGCGGCCGCCGGGCTCCCGGCGGGAGCGGCGGCAGCGCCGGCGGGCGGCGGGAACCTCTTGAACAGCACGTACTGCTGGCCGAGCGTCCACAGGTTCGTCGTCACCCAGTACAGGACCAGGCCGTACTGCCAGTACAGGCCGGACAGCGCGAAGACCGGCACGATGTACTGCATCATCTTCTGCGATGACGCCATCGGGTTGTTCGGGTCGACCTGCGGGGTCATGCCGCGCTTCATGCTCTGCCGCACGGTCATGAACGTGGTCGTGGCGCTGACCACGACGGTCAGCAGGATGACGATCTTCTGGCTCGCCCCGATCGACGAGAACGTGGGCGGGAGGATGGACGTCAGGAGGCGGTCCGCCACGGTGACGACGCCGAAAATCTTGGCGTGCTGCGCGCTCGCCACCACAGCGGGGGTCAGCCCGTATTTCGGCTCGTCCTCGGCGATGGCCCGGAGCACGCCGAACAGGGCGAAGAAGACCGGCAGCTGCGCGACCACAGGGAGGCATCCGGCGAGCGGGTTGGCGCCGTTCTCCTTGTACAGCTTCATGGTCTCTTCGTTGAGCTTCTGGCGGTCGTTCTTGTACTTCTTCTTCAGCTCAGCGACCTGCGGGGCCAGCGCGGTCATCTTCCGCGTCGCGTGCATCTGCTTGATGAACAGCGGCACCAGGATCAGCCGCATCAGCACGACCAGGATGACGATCGAGAGTGCCCACGCCGCCCCACTCGAGTCGCCGAAGATGGCACCCAGCCCCGCGTGCAGGCGCATGATCACCCACGCGACCGCGTCGTACAGTGGGGTAAGCGGGTTGGTCACGACCTCGCTCCTTGTGCTGGGGGCGTCAGCCGCCCTGCGCGGCGGGGCGGCACTGGGTCAAAGCCGCCCCGGTTGAAGGGATGGCAGCGGCCGATCCGGCGGACCGCCAGCCACGAACCTCGCAGTGCTCCGTGCACGCGTACTGCCTCCAGGGCATAGGCACTGCACGAGGGCTCGAACCGGCACCGCGGCCCGAGCATCGGGCTGATGAAGCGCCGGTAGGTACCGATCAGCAGCAGCAGGACCCGGGCGCCCGGCGACGGCTGGCCCGCAGGCCGGCCGGGGCTGGTCCCGGGTGAGCTGATCATCGGCTCAGCGCCCCCACCTGTCGCCGCAGCAACGTGTTGATCACCAGGTCGAGATCAGCGGCGAGGTCCGACTGGCGTGCGGTCGCGGCCCGCGGATTGGCGCGGACCACAAGCAGGCTACCTTGCGGCAGGGACTCCATATGCCCGCTCATAAGCGCGCGCAGCCTCCGCCGCACCTTGTTCCGCACCACCGCGCCGCCCACGGCCCGGCTCACCACGAATCCTGCCCGCGCTGGCTCCCGTGACCCGGGACGGACCAGCAGGTGCCCCGTCAGCAGGGAACGGCCGGCCCGGCTGCCGCCCCGCACGGCAGCGGAGAAGTCCTCACGCCGCCGCATCCGGGCCGCTGCGGGAAGCACGGGTGACCTCCCTGGTCCTCGGCCGGGGGAACGCAGGTCAGACGCTGACCCGCGCGCGGCCCTTACGCCGCCGCGCGGACAGGATCGCGCGGCCCGCCCTGGTCCGCATGCGCAGCCTGAACCCGTGCGTCTTGGCACGCCGTCGGTTGTTCGGCTGGAACGTACGCTTGCTCACAGGAAACTCCAGGTACCGATCTGGGCTTTGGCCCCGCGAGGGCGATAAGCGCGCATGCGGGATTGGCCACCGTGGAAGTGGCTGGGTCTGCTCACGTTACGCGCACCCGCGGCCACCGGTCAAACCAGCCGGGTGGTGCACATCCGCCGGAACCCGGGGTTTGCCGAACGCCCGCCGGCCCCGGCGCCTAGGCTGTGGACAACGCTCCGGCCGGGGGTGGCCGGAGCCGGGCACGCGGGTCCCGTCCACAGGCACTCTTCCCGCGCGATCCGTGCACTCCGTGACATCCGGCGTGCACAACCTGTGGACAAAGCTGTTGATCAGACATGGGGGCGCGAGGGGTGGACGACCGATGAGTGAGACAGACCTCGCGGAGGTGTGGGCCAGGTCGCTGGAGGAGCTCGCGACCATGCAGATTGAGCCGCACCAGCGGGCGTGGCTCAAGCTGACCCGCCCACTGGGGCTGGTCGAGAACACGGCGCTGATCGCCACGCCCAACGAGTTTGTCAAGGAGCAGCTGGAGACGCGGCTGCGGGCGCTGATCACGCACGCGCTGTCCCGGGAACTGGGCCGCAGCATCCAGCTGGCGGTGACGGTGGACCCGACCGCGATCACGGCGGCGACGGCGTTCTCCCCGGCCCCGCCTGACCCGGGCCCGGCGGCCGGCCTGGCCGCCGGCCAGGATGGCCACGGCGGGATGCCCGGCACGCTCAGCGGCCCGGCAGACGGCGCCATCAGCGGCCGGGTCCCGCGGGCCGCGGATCCCCTCGATGACCGCGGTCCCCTGGACCGCCCGCCAGGACTGGGCCGTGCGGGCCTGCCGGGAACGGCGGAGCCGGGGAGCGGGGCCGAGGGACGGCCCGGCCTTCCCGGGCATCCGGGCCTGGCCACGCCCCCAGCCCAGCCGGGGGGGTACGGGCGGGCCGGCCGGGTGAGGCCCAGGGCCCCTTCGATGCGCTGGCGGGCCGGCCACAGCATGCTGCCGGGCCGCCGCTGCCCGGCGCGCCCCGGCCCACGCAGGCCAGGCTGAATCCCAAGTACACCTTCGAGACCTTCGTGATCGGCTCGAGTAACCGGTTCGCCCACGCCGCCGCGGTCGCGGTCGCCGAGGCACCCGCGAAGGCCTACAACCCGCTTTTCGTCTACGGCGACTCGGGCCTGGGCAAGACCCACCTGCTGCACGCGATCGGCCACTACGCGCAGAGCCTCTACCACGGGGTGAAGGTCCGGTACGTGAGTTCCGAGGAGTTCACCAACGATTTCATCAACATGATCAGGGACGGCAAGCAGGACGGGTTCCGCCGCCGGTACCGCGACGTGGACGTGCTCCTGGTGGACGACATCCAGTTCCTGGAGAACAAGGAAGGAACCCAGGAGGAGTTCTTCCACACCTTCAACACCCTGCATAACGCCAGCAAGCAGATCGTGATCTCCAGTGACCGGGCCCCCAAGCGGCTGGTCACGCTGGAAGACCGGCTCCGCAGCCGGTTCGAGTGGGGGCTGATCACCGACGTCCAGCCGCCTGAGCTGGAAACGCGCATCGCGATCCTGCGGAAGAAGGCGGTCCAGGAAGGGCTGAACGCACCGCCCGAGGCCCTGGAGTACATCGCCAGCCGCATCTCGACCAACATCCGGGAGCTGGAAGGCGCCCTGATCCGGGTGACGGCATTCGCCAGCCTGAACCGCCAGTCCGTCGACCTCCAGCTTGCGGAGATCGTGCTCAAGGACCTCATCCCCGAGGCCCAGGGCCCGGAGATCACGGCGGCGACCATCATGGGGCAGACGGCCTCCTATTTCGGCCTGTCCATCGATGACCTGTGCGGCACCTCCCGGTCCCGCGTGCTGGTGACCGCCCGGCAGATCGCCATGTACCTGTGCCGTGAGCTCACCGACCTGTCGCTGCCCAAGATCGGCCAGCAGTTCGGCGGCCGTGACCACACCACGGTGATGCATGCCGACCGGAAAATCCGCAACCTGATGGCGGAACGGCGGTCCATCTACAACCAGGTGACAGAACTGACTAACCGAATCAAACAGCAGGCACGGTCGGGGTGAACAAGCACAGAACAGCGCTGCCCGTCACAATCAGTACACACAGGCTGTGGAAATCTCTGTGGACAGCCTTGGGACGAACAGAGGACAACGCGGGGGAAACGGTGGGAAGCCGCCGGGGAATCAGCGGGAATCGGCCCGCTGTCCCCAGCGCGTCCCCCGCCGCAGCCGCGCGAGGCACAGCTACTGTGGACGCGCATTCCGGCTCTGAGCTGGGAAGACGCCGACTGTCCCCAGCGTCCACCGACCCTATTGCGACTACGTTCTTCTCTGTATCAACGAAAGCAACAACGCAACAGGCAAGTCCCGGGCCGCTCACGCGAACGCGTCCGCTGCAGCCCTCCCAACCCAGTCGCCGGAACAGATACCCACGAGGTGGGCAACTCCAAACCGGTGCCCGAGCCTGAGCAGACAACTCCAGAAGGGAAGGCAGCTTCCGGTGAAGATCCAGGTAGAACGCGATGTGCTGGCCGAAGCCGTGGCCTGGACGGCCCGCGCCCTGCCGGCCCGGCCCGCGGTCCCGGTGCTGGCAGGCATCCGCCTGCAGGCCGCAGCGGACCTGACCCTGTCCAGCTTCGATTACGACGTCTCGGCGCAGGCCCGGGTGCCGGTCGACGCGGAGGAGGAGGGCGAGACGCTGGTCTCCGGGCGGTTGCTCGCGGAGATCACCCGGAGTCTCCCGGCCCGCCCGGTGGAGATCATCACGGACGGCGCGCGTGCCACGCTGACCTGCGGCAGCGCCACCTTCACGATGCTGACCATGCCGACTGAGGACTACCCGAGCCTGCCTGAGATGCCTCCCCCGGCGGGCTCCATCGGGAGTGACGCGTTCGCGTCCGCGGTAAGCCAGTCGGCTACCGCGGCCGGCCGGGACGACACACTGCCCGCGCTGACCGGCGTCCGGATCGAGATCGAGGGCGAGACCCTCACGCTGGTCTCCACCGACCGCTACCGGCTCGCGGTCCGTGAGCTGCGCTGGACCCCGGCCCGGCCCGACCTGTCCGCGGCCGTGCTGGTGCCGGCCCGGGCGCTCGCTGACACGGCGCGGGCTCTGACCGCCGGCGCGGAAGTATCCATCGCGCTGGCGCTGCCGGGCGAGGAGGGTGCCGGCGGCGAGGGAATGATCGGGTTCGAGGGCGGCGGCCGCCGGACCACCACCCGGCTGCTCGGCGGCGACTTCCCGCGCTACGAGTCCCTGCTGCCCAAGCAGGTGAACGCGGTGGCCGAGCTCGCGGCCGGGCCGTTCGCCGAGGCCGTCAAGCGGGTCGCCCTCGTCGCCGAGCGCAACACCGCGGTCCGGCTGTCGTTCTCGGCGGGGCAGCTGGTGCTCGAGGCCGGCACGGGAGACGAGGCCCAGGCGGAGGAAGTCATCGATGCGAGCTTCGAGGGTGACGAGATCCAGATCGCGTTCAACCCGCAGTACCTGCTGGACGGGCTGACCGCGCTGGATTCGGACATCGCCAGGATCTCGTTCACCGAGTCAGGCAAGCCCGCCCTGATCACCGGCAAGCCCGCGCCCGACGAGCAGCCCGACTTCCGCTACCTGCTGATGCCCATCCGCCTCGGCAGCTAGTGCCGGCCCCGGGCTGGCACAGTAATCTGCTGGGGTGCACCTGACCCGCCTCGCGCTCACGGACTTCCGGTCCTACGCGGCGGCGGATCTGGCCCTCAGCCCGGGCGTGAGCACCCTGCTGGGCGCGAACGGCCAGGGCAAAACCAACGTGGTCGAGGCCGCGGGGTACGTGTCCACCCTGGGCAGTCACCGGGTCGGCACCGACGCGCCACTCGTGCGGCGGGGTGCGGAGCGCGCCATCGTGCGGGCCGCGATCACGTCGGCCGAGCGGGACAGCCTGATCGAGATCGAGATCAACCCCGGGCGGGCCAACCGGGCCCGGGTGAACCGGGTCGCGGTGCAGCGCCCCCGCCAGGTGCTCGGGGTCCTGCGCACCGTGCTGTTCGCTCCCGAGGACCTGGCCCTGGTCAAGGGTGATCCGGACGGCCGCCGCCGGTACCTCGACGAGCTCCTGGTGGCCCGGGCACCCCGGTATGCGGGGGTACGCAGCGACTACGAGCGGGTGGTCCGGCAGCGGACCGCCTTGCTCAAGTCGGCGCGGTCCCGGATGGGATCACGCGCGTTCAGCCGGGCGGCCCGCCCGCCCGCCGCGGATCCGGCCGCTGACCCTCTTGGCGGCGAGGCGGCCAGCCCGCCGGGGATGGGCCTGGCCGGCGCGCTGGACGCGTGGGACGAGCATCTCGCGGTCAAGGGTGCCGAGCTGCTCGCCGGGCGCCTCGAGCTGACCGCGGCGCTGCGGCCGCTGCTGACCAGCAGCTACGCCGCGGTCTCGGGTGACGACGTGGACGCCACCATCAGCTACCGCCAGCGCGCCAGCGTGAAGAGCGAGGCCAGCGCCGGAGAGGCAGACGGCCCGCCGGGCGGCCACCAGCCGGAGGGCGGTGAGCCGGCCGCCGACCGGGCCCAGCTTGCGCAGGGCCTGCGTGAGGCGCTGGCCCGGTCCCGGGCCGACGAGCTGGAGCGCGGGGTCTGCCTGGTCGGCCCGCACCGGGATGACCTGGAGCTGGGCATCGGTAACCTGCCCGCCCGCGGCTACGCAAGCCACGGCGAGTCCTGGTCCATGGCCCTGGCCCTGCGGCTGTCCGGCTACGAGTTGCTCCGCGCGGGCGGTGACGACCCGGTCCTGCTGCTCGACGACGTGTTCGCGGAGCTGGACACCGGCCGCCGGGACCGGCTGGCCAGCCTGGTGTCCGGTGCGGAGCAGGTCCTGGTCACCGCCGCGGTCCCCGAGGACGTCCCGGCGGCCTTGCGGGGAGAGAGGTTTTCCGTTGCGGACGGTGCGGTGACCCGTGCCGGCTGACGACCCGGGCAGCCCAGCCCAGCCAGGGCAGGCCGGCGCCGGCCCGGGCGGCCCGGACCCGGGCCGGCCTGATGCGGCGGCACCGACCGCGGCGCAGCTGGCCCGGGAGGCCCTCGCCCGGGCCCGGGCCGCCGCGCGGGCGCGTGGGGACCTTCCCGCCGGGGGGTCCGCCGCGCGGCCAGCGGCCCGTGGCGGCCCGGCGGGCCAGGCGGCCGGCCCCGCCGACCCCGCCGCGACGACCCGCAGCCGCTGACCACGGCCATCCACGGCCTCATCGGCGACCAGGGGTGGCAGACCGCGGCCGCGGTCGGGTCCGTCTTCGGCCGCTGGGCCGAGATCGTCGGCGGCGACCTCGCCGCGCACACCCGTCCCGACCGCTTCACCGACGGCGAGCTCCAGGTGATCGCCGACTCCACCGCGTGGGCCACCCAGGTGCGGCTGCTGGCCGGCACGCTGGTGCGCCGGCTGAATAACGAGCTGGGTGAGGGCACGGTGACCAGGGTCAAGGTCCGGGGCCCTGAGCAGCCACGGCGGCCCGGTGAGTGGCGCGTGCGGGGTGGTCGGGGGCCACGCGACACGTACGGCTGAGACTGAAGGTTCTCCCAGGTAAAATAGGTCTGCGCCCCGGGGGCAGCACGGTGGTTCGGACTGTGCCGTGCCCTGGTAGCGCGTTATCTCTTCCCAAGAGGAGCTTGCTCTTGTCCTACGACGCACGCTCGATCACGGTCCTGGAGGGCCTTGAGGCGGTACGCAAGCGTCCCGGTATGTACATCGGATCCACCGGTGAGCGCGGCCTCCATCATCTCGTGTACGAGGTCGTGGACAACGCGGTGGACGAGGCACTGGCCGGGTTCTGCGACCGCATCGATGTCACCCTGCTGGCCGACGGGGGGGTCCGGGTCTCCGACGACGGCCGGGGGATCCCCGTTGATGAGCACCCGGTGGAAAAGCGCCCGGCGGTCGAGGTCGTGCTGACCACCCTGCACGCCGGCGGGAAGTTCGACGGCAAGTCTTACGCCGTGTCCGGCGGCCTGCACGGGGTAGGCGTGTCCGTGGTGAACGCGCTGTCCAGCCGGCTGGAGGTCGAGGTCTGCCGGGACGGCTACGAGTGGCGGCAGACCTATGAGTTCAGCCACCCGGCCACCCCGCTGACCCGCGGCGAGGCCACCGGCGCGACCGGCACCACGATCACGTTCTGGCCTGACCAGAACATCTTCGAGACCACTGAGTGGGACTGGGAGACCCTGTCCCGCCGGCTCCAGGAGATGGCGTTCCTCAACCGTGACCTCGAGATCAACCTGGTTGACCAGCGGCCCGACCATGCCGCGGCCACCGACGACCCCGGTTTGCCGCGAACCGTGCGCTACCGCTACGAAGGCGGCATCGCGGACTTCGTGCGGCACCTGAACGCGTCCAAGGAGCCGGTGCACGCCAGCGTCATCGACTTCGGCGAGGAAGGCACCGGGATCTCCGCCGAGATCGCCATGCAGTGGAACGCGTCGTACTCCGAGTCGGTGCACACGTTCGCCAACACGATCAACACGGCGGAGGGCGGTACCCACGAGGAGGGCTTCCGTGCGGCGCTGACCACGATCGTGAACAACTACGCCCGGGACCAGAAGCTCGTCCGCGAGAAGGAGGAGCGGCTGTCCGGCGAGGACGTGCGCGAGGGACTCGCCGCCATCATTCACGTCAAGCTGGCTAACCCGCAGTTCGAAGGGCAGACCAAGACCAAGCTGGGGAACACCGAGGCCAAGTCGTTCGTGCAGAAGGCCGTCAACGACCACCTGCGCGACTGGTTCGAGCGCAACCCCGGCGAGGCCAAGGACATCATCAGCAAGGCGGCCCAGGCCGCCCGGGCCCGGATCGCTGCCCGGCAGGCCCGTGACCTGACCCGGCGCAAGAGCCTGCTGGAGAGCAGTTCCCTGCCCGGCAAGCTGGCCGACTGCCAGTCGGGTGAACCCGAGCGCTGCGAGATCTACGTGGTGGAGGGTGATTCGGCCGGCGGCTCGGCCAAGCAGGGCCGGAACCCGGAGTACCAGGCGATCCTGCCGCTGCGCGGCAAGATCCTCAACGTGGAGAAGTCCCGGATCGACCGGGTCCTGAAGAACAACGAGGTCCAGGCCATGATCACGGCCCTGGGCACCGGCATCCACGACGACTTCGACATCACCAAGCTCCGCTATTACAAGATCATCCTTATGGCGGACGCGGACGTGGATGGCCAGCACATCACCACGCTGCTGCTCACCCTGCTGTTCCGGTTCATGAAGCCGCTGATCGAGGCAGGCCACGTGTACCTGGCCCAGCCCCCCCTCTACAAGATCAAGTGGGAGGGCCGCGGGATCGAGCCCGATTACGCCTACTCGGACCGGGAACGTGACGCGCTCATCGAGGCGGGGATCGCCGCGGGCCGCAAGGACCCCCGCCCCCGCGACGCGGTCCAGCGGTACAAGGGCCTCGGCGAGATGAACGCCACCGAGCTGTGGGAAACCACCATGAACCCCGCGAACCGCGTGCTGAAGCAGGTCACGGTAGACGACGCAGCCCAGGCCGACGAGCTGTTCAGCGTGCTGATGGGCGAGGACGTGGAGGCCCGCCGGGCGTTCATCCAGCGCAACGCCAAGGACGTCCGCTTCCTCGACATCTGACTTGCCGCACACTTCCGCCCCCTCGTCATAGCTGACGGGGGGCGGCCACAGGAGAGGTTTGCCAAGTGACTGAGCTCGACACCGGGGGCGGCCACGACCGGACCGAACCGGTCGACATCCAGGTGGAGATGCAGCGTAGCTACATCGACTACGCCATGTCCGTCATCGTCGGGCGGGCCCTGCCGGACGTGCGCGACGGGCTGAAGCCGGTGCACGTCCGCATCCTGTGGGCGATGTACGACGGCGGCTACCGGCCCGACCGCGGCTACTTCAAGTGCTCCCGCGTCGTCGGGGACGTCATGGGCCAGTACCACCCGCACGGGGACAGCGCCATCTACGATGCGCTGGTCCGCCTGGCCCAGCCGTGGTCGATGCGGATGCCGCTGATCGACGGCCAGGGCAACTTCGGCTCCCCGGGCAACGACCCGCCGGCCGCCATGCGCTACACCGAATGCCGCCTGGCCCCGCTGGCCATGGAGATGCTCCGGGACATCGACAAGGACACCGTCGATTTCCGGCCGAACTACGACGGCCGCACCCCCGAGCCGACGGTGCTGCCGAGCCGGTTCCCCAACCTGCTCATCAACGGGTCGCAGGGCATCGCGGTCGGGATGGCCACCAACATCCCCACGCACAACCTGCGCGAGGTGGCCTCCGGTGTCCAGTGGTACCTGGATAACTTCGGAGTCTCCGACGAGGGCCTGCTGGAAGCCCTGATCGAGCGGGTCAAGGGCCCCGACTTCCCGACCAGCGGGCTGATCGTCGGCCGCCGCGGCATCGAGGAAGCGTACCGGACCGGCCGGGGCTCGATCACCATGCGCGCAGTGGTGGACATCGACGAGGACACCCGCGGCCGCCCCTGCCTGATCGTCACCGAGCTGCCTTACCAGGTGAACCCGGACAACCTGGCGACCAAGATTGCCGAGCTGGTCAAGGACGGCCGGGTCACCGGGATCGCCGACGTCCGGGACGAGAGCAGCGGCCGCACCGGGCAGCGCCTGGTCATCGTGCTGAAGCGGGACGCGGTGGCCAAGGTCGTGCTGAACAACCTGTACAAGCACACCCAGCTGCAGGACACGTTCGGCGCCAACATGCTGGCCCTGGTCAACGGCGTGCCGCGCACGCTCCGGCTGGACCAGCTGATCAGGTACTGGGTCGCGCACCAGATCGAGGTCATCGTCCGGCGCACCCGGTACCTGCTCCGCCAGGCCCAGCAGCGGGCCCACATCGTCCGGGCGCTGCTCAAGGCCATCGACCGGATCGACGAGGTCATCGCGCTCATCCGCGGCAGCGCGTCGGCGTCCGCGGCCCAGCAGGGCCTGATGGACCTGCTGGAGATCGACGAGGAGCAGGCCCGCGCCATCCTCGACATGCAGCTGCGCCGGCTGGCCGCCCTGGAGCGCCAGGCGCTGGCCGACGAGTACGAGGACCTGATGGCGAAGATCGCGGACTACGAGGCGATCCTGGCCTCGCCCGAGCGGCAGCGCCAGATCATCGGTGATGAGCTCGGCGAGATCGTGGCCAGGTATGGCGACGACCGGCGCACCCGCATCATCCCCTTCGACGGTGACGTGACCGACGAGGACCTCATCGCCGAGGAAGACGTGGTCGTCACCATCACCCACGGCGGATACGCCAAGCGCACCAAGACAGACCTGTACCGGGCGCAGCGGCGGGGCGGTAAGGGGGTGCGCGGCGCGCAGCTGCGCACCGACGACATCGTGGATCACTTCTTCGTGACCACGACGCACCGATGGATCCTCTTCTTCACCAACAAGGGACGGGTGTACCGGGCCAAGGCCTACGAGCTGCCGGACACGGCCCGGGATGCCCGCGGCCAGCACGTGGCGAACCTGCTCGCCTTCCAGCCGGACGAGCGGATCGCCGAGGTCCTCGCGATCCCGGACTACTCGGTTGCGCCCTACCTGGTCATCGCCACCCGGTCGGGCCTGGTCAAGAAATCCCTGCTGACCGACTACGACTCGGCCCGGTCCGGCGGGATCATCGCCATCAACCTGCGCGACGACGACGAGGTCATCGCGGCCAGCCTGGTCTCCCCCGAGGATGACCTGCTGCTGGTGAGCCGGAAGGCCCAGTCCATCCGGTTCCACGCCAGCGACGACACCATGCGGCCGATGGGCCGGGCCACCTCCGGCGTCATCGGCATGCGGTTCACCGACGGCGACGAGCTGCTCGACATGCACGTGGTGCGGGAGGGCGCGGACGTCCTGGTGGCCACCGGCGGCGGGTACGCCAAGCGGACCCCCTCGGACCAGTACCCCGTGCAGGGCCGTGGCGGCCGCGGCGTGCTGACCGCGCGCATCGTCGACTCCCGGGGCGAGCTGGTCGGGGCCCTGCTGGTGCACCCGGAGGACGAGGTGTTCGCGATCACCGCGTCCGGCGGGGTCATCCGGACCCTGGCGGCCGAGGTGAAGCTGTCCGGCCGGCAGACCATGGGCGTGCGGCTGATGAACCTGGCCTCCGGTGACAGCGTGGTGGCCATCGCCCGCAACGCCGAGGCCCTGGCTGACGCCGAGACGGATCTTGACGCCGAGACGGATCTGACGCAGAGGGTGATCCTGACGGCGGGACCGACGCGGGCGCGCAGGCCGGGACCGGGCCGGACGATCCGGGTAATCCGGACGGTCCGGGGCCAGAAGCCGGCCCGGAGGGTGCTGGTCCTGTGTAGCCCGGGGATGATTCCGGGGGTGTCCGGGTAGGGATCGGGGCACCCGCCCGGACGGGGCTGAAGGTCACGGTGCGGTGACGGACGGGCTAGTGGAGGCAACGTGGGGATGGCCGGTGACGTCTAATGAGTATCCACTCAGACGACGCTCACAAGCCCCGAGTGGGGACGTACCCTCCATTCGGGGATAACCTCGAAGGAAATCTTCCCGAGGAGGACGGGGTGGAACAACGCGCGGAACCGCCATCGTGGGTGCCCGACAGCGGGCGCCCACGGACTGGTGCGGCTGCCGACTTGCGAAGCCCCGAGGCCGATGAGGCCGCGGCGGGGACTCCAGACGGCGACACGGATTACAACTTTTCAGCAGGCACGTCGTATTCGGATAGCCAGGACACCACGTTCCTTCCGGCCGAGGGCGCGGGCGGCTACACCTATGACCCCGGCCTGCCCGGGGACACCACGGCGGCGGTCCCGCCTTACCCCGCCGCGTCGCTCACCGAGCCGGTGGGGGGCCCGGCCACGACCGGCACCAGCCCGGCCCCCGGCGGCGCCGCGGACAGCCCTTCGCCTGCACCGGCGGATGAGGGGCGTAACCGTACCAGCAGGTTCTCGGCGATCCCGCGCGGCGGGTACAAGGACCGCTCGGGGCCCGCTGCGGCCGGTACCGCCCTGGGCGGGGCGGCAGCGGGTGCCTCCCCGGCGGCCGCCCGGAAGGGCAGCCAGGCCCCGGCCCGGCGGGCCGACCTGGTCCTCGCCCGGCTCGAGCCATGGTCGGTCATGAAGTTCAGCTTCCTCATGTCGCTGGTGGCCTGGGTGGTGCTGTTCGTCGCCGTGGCCTTCCTGTATTTCGTGCTGTCCAGCCTGGGCGTGTTCACGTCCATCCAGCACACGCTGACCAGCGTCACATCCAGCTCGGGTTCGGCCGGGGCCAGCCTGAACCACTGGTTCTCGGCGTCACGGGTCCTGGGTTACACGATGCTGCTGGGCGCGGTGAACATCGTCCTGATCACGGCGCTGTCCACGGTCGGCGCCATGATCTACAACCTGGTCACCCACCTGGGTGGCGGCATCGAGGTCACGCTGCGGGAGACCGACTGACGGGTCACCCGCAATATGCGATAGCCTTACGCGGCGGCAATTCCCGGGGTGTGTGTGGCGCATACGCCGCGCCCCGGGCCGCAGCACGGGCCTGTAGCTCAGCCGGTTAGAGCGCCGCCCTGATAAGGCGGAGGTCGATGGTTCAAGTCCATCCAGGCCCACCCACGCGAGTGACGGCGGCGACCTCGCTCCAATGAGGTAGTCAGCCTGGCGGCGTCCGCCGTTCTCACGGTGCTCATCCTGTGGCAGTTCCGCTTGCTGCTGGTGGCCCGCAGGCAGCGCCAGTTGTGCGCGTGACCCGGCTTGCGCCGGGGCCTGCCTACCAGCCGAGCTCGCGCAGACGCGCGTCGTCGATCCCGAAGTGGTGGGCGACCTCGTGGATGACCGTCCGCCGGACCTGCTCCACCACCTCGGGCTCGGTGTCGCAGATCGCGCAGATCGCCCGCCGGTAGATCGTGATCCGGTCCGGCAGCACCCCCGCGTACTGGGTGGTCCGGCTGGTCAGCGGAATCCCCTGGTAGAGGCCCAGCAGGCCGGGACGCCCGGGTCCATGCTCGACGGTGACCGCGACGTTGCGCATCAGCCTGCCGAGATCCTCGGGCAGGCTGTCCAGCGCGGTCACGACCATGTCCTCGAACTGGGCCGGCTCGACGTCGATCACCGTCCCATTGTCTGCCCTCCGGCTGGGCCCCGGCTCCGCACGGCGGCGGGACCGGTAGGTCAGGCACATGCCGCCCGGCCGGCCACATAGCCTGTTTCCGACAGATCTCCCGTTTCGCCTTCCCCGCACGAGGGCTGCCTGTGCTGACCAACGAAGTCCCGGACGCCCCGGCCGCGAGGGCCGACGACCGGGTCCCGCGCCGCCGCAGGCGCCGCACCGTCGTGACCGGGATCGCTGCTGCGGTGTTCCTGGCGTTCTGCGGGCTGACCGCGCGCCTGTTCATCGTTCCCGCGTCCGGGATGCCGGCGCACGTCAACGCCATCGTGATGATGGCCGGCCCCGGTGACCGCTACTCGACCGCGCTGGGGCTGGCCGCCGGGCACCGCGCGCCCGTGCTGGTGATCTCCCGCGGATCCAGCTTCGTGACCAGCGGTCCCTGCGCGCCGCCGATCGCGGGGGTCAGGGAGATCTGCTTCGACCCCAGCCCGGACACCACCCAGGGCGAGGCGGAGTACGCCGCCCGGCTGGCCAGGCAGTACCACTGGAACTCCATCGCCCTGGTCACCATCACGCCGCAGGACTCCCGGGCCAGGCTGCGGATGGAGCGCTGCTTCAGCGGCCACGTCTACGTGATGACCGCACCGATCCGCGCCGCGATGTGGCCTTACGAGCTGGCCTACGAATGGGGTGCGACGATCAAGGCGCTCGCCGTCAACCGCAGCTGCTGAGCCCCGGCGCGCCGCAGGCGGCCGCCCCGGCCGCCCCGGCCGGATAAGAGAACGCTTAATCCGAGGTCGCCCCAGCCAGGCCCGCGAATTAGAGTCAGGCCCAGGACACCGGGAAGGTACCTGAACATGAGTGATCAGCCGGGCGAGGCCCTTGAGGTGCTGCGCGGGGTGTGGAGCGCGCAGCAGCAGACCGCTGCCGACCTCGACGATGACTGCGGCACCAAGACGTGCAAGAAGATGGCCGATGTCGGTTTCGGCGGCATGGCCGGCCCGGACGGGGACTTGCGCAGCGCCTGGCGGAACCAGCTGGCCCGCGAGGGCAAGCTGAGCACCGGGGGCAGCAGCATCGCCGATCTGGTGCTCGGCCCGGACGAGGGTCACTGACCTCTGCATGGAGTATCCGGGCACCGTCGGCGAGCTCACGGGGATCTTGCGCCAGGGCGGTTATCTCGCCGACCGCGGCCTGGCTACCGCGCTGTTCGTCGGGCTCTCGATGCACCGTCCTGTCCTGCTCGAAGGCGAGGTCGGGGTGGGCAAGACGGAGGTCGCGAAGGTCCTGGCGAAGGCGTTCGGGCGGCGGCTGATCCGGCTGCAGTGCTACGAGGGCATCGATACCAACCAGGCGCTCTACGAGTGGGACTACGCCCGCCAGATGCTCTACATCCGGGCCCTGTCGAGCAGCGGCAGGTGACCGAGGAGGACGCGGTCGACAAGGTCTTCGGCCCGCGGTTCCTGCTGGAACGGCCGCTGCTGGACGCGGTCCGGGCGGGCGACCAGGCGGTGCTGCTCATCGACGAGGTGGACCGGGCCGACGACGAGTTCGAGGCGTTCCTGCTCGAGGTGCTGTCGGACTTCCAGATCAGCATCCCCGAGATCGGCACGATCAAGGCGGAACGGCCGCCGCTGGTGCTGCTGACCTCGAACCGGACCCGCGAACTGCACGACGCGCTCAAGCGGCGCTGCCTCTACCACTGGATCGGCTACCCGCCGCCGGAGCGCGAGGTGGAGATCGTCCTGGTCCGGGCGCCCGGTGTGTCGCAGGCGCTGGCGGGCAAGGTGGTCGCGGCGGTCAACCGGCTGCGGGAGATGGAACTGGCCAAGCCCCCCGGGGTGGCCGAGACGATCGACTGGGTGCGGACCCTGGACTTCCTCGGCGAGACCGGGCTGGGCACCGAGGTCGCTGCCGACACGCTGGGCGCGGTGGTCAAGGAACGGGACGACCTCGAGCTGGTGCGCGAGAACCTGGAAGAGATCACGTCCGGTGCCTGAGCGCGCCCCGTTCGTCGCCCTGCTGGTGAACTTCACGGCGGAACTCCGCGCGGCCGGCCTGCCGGTCGGCTCCGGGGACGTGCTGGCCTACTGCGCGGCCATGGGCGCGCTGGACCCCGCCGACCTGCTGGACCTGTACTGGGGCGGCCGGACCACGCTGGTGACCCGGCGGGAGAACATCCCCGTGTACGACCGGGTGTTCCGGCGGTTCTTCACCGGCAGCAGCGACCCGGTCCGCGAGCTGCTGACGCTGAAGCAGCCCGAGCACGCCCTGTCCGAGGGGGTGCTCCAGATCCCGGCCACCGATCCCGGGGAGGACCTCCAGGAACAGGTGAGCCTGGGCCTGATGGCGTCGGAGGCCGAGACGCTCCGGCACAAGTCGTTCCCCGCCTGCACACCCGAAGGAACTCGCCGCGCTGCGGCGGATCATGGCGAGGATCCGGGTCACCCCGCCCCGGCGGCGCACCCGGCGGACGACGGCGGCGGCCGCGGGGCGCTCTCCCGACCTGCGCCGGATGGTGCGCGAGTCGCTGCGCATGCACGGTGAGCCTGGTGAGCTGGCGTGGCGGCAGCGCAAGGTCCGGCTCCGGCCGCTGATCCTCATCCTGGACGTGTCCGGGTCGATGGCCGACTACTCACGCCACCTGCTCCAGTTCGCCTACTCGGCCAGCCGCGCGGCCACGCGGGTCGAGGTGTTCTGCTTCGGCACCCGGCTCACCCGGATCACCCGGGCCCTGGATCACCGCAAACCCGATGATGCCCTGGAACGGGCGGCCAGCGCCGTATTCGACTGGGAGGGCGGCACCAGGATCGGGGCCTGCCTGGACACGTTCGTCCGCGACTGGGGCCGCCGCGGGCTGATCCGGGGCGGCATCGTCGTCATCTGCTCCGACGGCCTGGACCGGGGGGACCCGGAAATGCTGGCCACGGCCATGGAACGGCTTGCCCGGCTCAGCTACCGGGTGGTGTGGATGAACCCGCACAAGGGCAGCGACCCGCACTTCCGGCCCACCACCCTTGGCATGGTGGCCGCCGCCCCGAGCATCGACCTGATCCTGTCCGGCCACGACCTCAGCCAGCCTGGAGGAACTCGCTACGCTGCTGCCAACCCTCAACTAGGCCACCCGAACCAGGAGGACGCGGTGCGGTGGAGCGTGGGCGTGCAGGCCCAGGGAGACCGGGTGCTGACCCGTGAGGAAGTGGTGGAGCTGGCCGACGCCGTCGCGGCCAGCAACGGCATCGCCACCGGGATCGGCACCGACCGCTACGGCGCCCAGCTGATCGTGGAGGCCGGGACCCGCGAGGAGGCGATCGAGAAGGCCACCGGGGAGCTGCGCCAGGCCGCGGCGCGCGCGGGCCTGCCGCCCGGCCCGGTGGTGCGGGCCGAGGCGGTCAGCGAGGACGAGGACGCGGCCGGATGATCCGGCTCGGGTCCCTGGCCGGGTACGCGTTCGAGGGCCCGCGGGTGCTGGCCGGATGGACCGCGCCGCCGGTGGCCGCCGTCTACGTGATCTTGTGCAAGCCGGACCCGGACACCAAGCCGGAGCAGTACGCGGTCATCTACGTGGGGCACAGCGACGACCTCTCGGCCGAGCGTTTCCCGTTCCGGCACCCGAGCGCGCCGTGCTGGGTACGCCGGGCCGGCTCCCGGTGGAAGGTGTACATCGCCACCTTCGAGGTGCCCGGGGGCACCCGCGCCCACCGCGAGCAGATAAGCCGCGAGCTGACCGCCGTCTACCACCCGGGCTGCAACGGCCAGCAGTACGACCAGGCCTGGCGGGAGGAGTGGATCGGCGGTCCCGGCAGCGGCTGACCGCCGCGCCGGGCCGCCGCGCCGCGCCGGTTCCGCTCACGGCACGCAACGAACTACGCGTGCGGCGTGAAGCCCACCGCGTCGTGCAGCCGCGACCGGCGCCGCCCAGACGCGGGGCGGGCGGGCTCGGGGGCCACGGGCCGCTCGGCGGCCGGGGTGACGTCGGTGACGATCTCCTCGGCCATCCCGTAGAGCAGCGGGAGCGCCCCGGCGACCACGCCGCCGGTCCGGTTGATGTGCTCGACCCCGGGGCCGATGAGCCGGGCGTGGCCCACGATGGTGCGCACGATGCCCACCGCGCCTTCGAGGTTCCCGGCGATCCGGGTGAGCAGCGTGCCGACCCAGAAGAGGTAGAAGGCCAGGCCCGCGATGAGCAGGGCGATCACGATGACGGTCAGGACGACCAGCGCGGTCAAGACTTCACCTTCTCCAGGACGCGGCCGAGGAAGAGGTGATGCTGGAGGCCCTCAGCCAGGACCGCCTCCACGCCGCCGGCGACTTGCGGGATGAGCACGGTGTCCGCGGTGTTGTCCGCGGCGGCCTGCAGCGTCCCGCCGATCTGGACCACCCGGCGGTCGATGATCTTCACCAGGTAGACCAGGATGCTGAGCAGCGCCGCGACGGCCAGCACCACCACGAAGCCGAGGATGATCGCGGTGACCCACAGCGTGTGCTCGGTGCCGGACATGGCCAGGACATGGGGCTGCATCGTCACCCTCCCAGTCGTGCGCGGCCGCGCTGCAGGCCGCCGATGATGATGGTGGCGTGCTCGATGGTGGTGCGCAGCGCACCCAGCGGCGCGGTGTTGGTGACCGCCTCGGCCAGCGCGTCATTGATCTTGGGTGCCTCGTTGCCGATCGCCCGGGCCAGCAGCAGGATCGGGACGACCAGCGCCACCACCACCAGGACGACCACGATCCCGATGGTGTAGCCGATCACCCAGCCGGTCGTGGATGTGCCGGCCGCGAGGACGGCGCCGTGTATTTCCATGAGTGACTCCTCCCTCAGACGGTTTCGCAGAAGTCACGGACCGGCTTGAGGCTCGCGTTGACCGAGGTCAGCCGGGGCGGCACCGGGCTGGTGAGCTGGGCGACCGCCTGCACGCCGCCGGTCACCTGGACCAGGGTGGCGCGGATAGCCCGCAGGTGGAAGATCACCCGCAGGAGGCCGACCGCGGTGACCGCGATGATCAGCGCCGCGACGATGATCGTCATCCAGGCAGCTGCTGGCATTGGCTGTCTCCTAACCGAGAAGTTTCGCGACGGAGCCGGCGTACCGGACCGCGCCGGTGGCCACCTCGCCGACCGTGGCGTCGGTCTGGGCCAGGCCCTCGGGCACGCACTGCAGTTCGCCGACGAGCTCGACTCCGCCGGCCAGGATCTGGCCGGCGGCGGCCCGGATCCGTTCCAGCGCGGCGAGCACCCGGTTCAGCAGGAAGATCACGACGGGCAGCACCACGACCAGCAGGATCACGTTGCCGATCCACCACAAGACCATGACGGGCTCCTTCTCAGCTCGCGGGGGCGTGGTACGGGAGGAAGAAACGGCGGAATACGCGGCTCAGCGCCATGAACGCGGCCCGCAGGCCGAGGGCCAGGCCGCTGGCCGGGCTGCTGCCGGCCGCGGCGATCTGCTCGGCCGACTCGCCGCGCTCGATCCGCTCGATCCGGTCCTGCATGGTGGCCGCGAAATCCCGCATCAGCACCGACGAGACGTCGGAGATCATGCCCCGGCCGTACTGGGCGGCGGCGCCGGACAGCTGGAGGTCCTGGGCCACGTTGACCCGGGTGCCGCGGCCGGCGCGGGCCAGCGTCGCGGTGACCACCATGCTGGCCTGGCCGCGGCCCTTCTCCTCGGCGCCGGCCGCGTTCAGGACCAGCCGCTTGGCCGCGTCGTCGCGCTCGGTGATCTCCGCGGTGCCGCCGAACCGCAGCCGCACCGGGCCCATCCGGATGGCCACCCGGCCCTTGTACTTCTCGCCGCCCAGGTCCTCGGTCAGCTCCGCGCCGGGCAGGCAGGTGGCCACCTGCGGGATGTCCCCGAAGAACGTCCAGACCTTCTCGACCGGCTGGGCGACCTCGAAGTCGTTGGTGATCAGCATCGGCTCTCCTCCAGGTACTCCGCCGGGTTGTCCTGGAACGACCGGCGGCAGCCGGCGCAGCAGAAGTAGTACGTCACGCCGTCGTGCTCCAGCGGATAGCCAGAGGCATCAGCCGTCACGGTCATCCCGCACACGGGATCGGCCGTCTCCGCGGGGGCCCGCCCAGCCACCTGCCCGCCGCCTGTAACCCCCGTGCCCGGCACCAGGGCGCCGGACGCGCGCAGCTGGACCAGCTCGGCCAGGATCGCGACCGCGATCTCGCGGTGGGAGGTCCGGCCCAGGTCCAGGCCCGCCGGCACCCGGACGCGGTCCAGCTGGTCCTGCGGCACGCCCCGGTCCGCGAGGTAGCCGAGTACCGCCGCGCCCCGCCTGGCCGACCCGACCAGGCCGAGGTAGGCGGGCCGGGCCGCGGCCGCCTGCTCGACGGCATCCTCGTCCCCGTGGCCCTGGGTGGCCACCACCACCATCGAGCTCTCGTCCGCGTCGGCCGCGGAGAACGCCCCGCGGTCCAGCACCGTGGTGCGCCAGCCCAGCGTCCGGGACAGGCCGGCCAGGGTCGCCACCATGGGTGAGCGGCCCACGATCACCAGGTGCGGCGCGGGCAGCACCGGCTCGATGTAGACCTCCAGCGCGCCCTCGCTCTGGCAGGCGATCGGCACCACGGTCATCCCGTCCGGCACCGCGGCCCCGAACTGGTCCGGGGTCCCGAGCAGCAGCAGCCGCGGCACACCCTCGGTGATCACCTGCCGGGCCTCGCGGATCACCACCGGCTCCGCGCAGGCTCCGCCGATCCAGCCGTGCAGGTCACCCGCGGCCGTGATGATCGCGCGGGAGCCCTGCTGGCCTGAGGACGGTCCCTGCCGCCAGACCACGGTGGCCAGCGCGAACGGCTGGCCCCGCCGGGTCAGCTCGCTGGCCTCCTCCAGCACATCGAAACTGTGCATCGCAACCTCCCTCCAGTCCGCCCGCACTCAGTCCGTGCGCACGGGCGGCGCCCCGGAGACGTCGTGGCGCTGGGTGATCGCCTCCCAGACCCGGTCGGGCAGCAGCGGCATGTCGATGTTGCGCACCCCGGTCTGCGACAGCGCATCCAGCACGGCGTTGACGAACGCGGCGGGGCCGCCGACCGCCGCGCACTCGCCGATGCCCTTGGCGCCGATGGGGTGGTGCGGGCAGGGGGTGACGACCTCGCTGTGCAGCTCGAAGCCTGGCGTCTCCCAGGCGGTCGGCAGCAGGTAGTCCATGTAGTTCGAGCCGACGCAGTTGCCGTCCGCGTCGAACGTGATGAACTGCATGCTGGCCATGGCGTACGCCTCGGCCAGGCCGCCCATGATCTGGCCCTCCACGATCATCGGGTTGATCCGGACCCCGCAGTCGTCCACCGCCACCGTGTTCAGCACGTCCCAGACCCCGGTCTGCGGGTCGACCTCGACCGTGACGATGTACACGGCGAACGGCCAGGTCAGGTTCGGCGGGTCGTAATAGGCCGTGTTCTCCAGGCCGGGTTCCATGCCGTCCGGCATGTTGCTGTAGGCGGCCATCGCGCATTCCTGGATGGTCACCCCGCGGTCCGGCGCGCTGCGCACGTAGAACCGGCCGAGCTCCCACTCGATGTCTTCCTCAGACACCTCCAGCAGGTGCGCGGCCAGCTTGCGGGCCTTGGCCCGGATCTTCCGGGACACCATGGAGACCGCGGCGCCGGCCACCGGGGTGCTCCGGGAGGCGTAGGTGCCCATCCCGAACGGCGCGGTGTCGGTGTCACCCTCCTCGACCACGATGTCGTCCGCCGGGATGCCGAGCTCGTGGCTGACGATCTGGGCCCACGTCGTCTCGTGCCCCTGGCCCTGGCCCCGGGCGCCGGTGCGGACGATGGCCTTGCCCGTCATGTGGATCTTCAGCTCGGCGGAGTCGAACATCTTGATGCCGAGGATGTCGTACTCGCGGCTGTTGCCCGCGCCGAGCGGCTCGGTCATGGTCGAGATCCCGAGGCCGAGCAGCCTGCCCCTGGACCGGGCTTCTTCCTGCTTCTTGCGGAAGTCGCCGTAGCCGACGGCCTGGAGGCCGACGTCCAGGCACTTGCCGTACTGGCCCGAGTCGGTCAGGAAGCCGAACGGGGTGCGGTGCGGGAAGTCGTCGTCTCGGACGAAGTTCATCCGGCGGAACGCGGCCTGGTCCATGCCCAGGTCCTGGGCGGCGGCCTGGACCATGCGTTCCTGGAAGAACATGGCCTCGGTGACCCGGAACGAGCAGCGGTAGGCGACTCCGCCGGGCGCCTTGTTGGTGTAGGTGCCGCGGCACGACAGGTGCGCGACCGGGATGTCGTAGGCGGCGAACGCGGAGTGCAGCAGCCCGATCTTGAACTTGCTGGGCTGGGCGTCGGAGAAGAAGGCGCCGTGATCGGCCTGGGTGCGCATCCGGACGGCCAGGATCTTGCCGTCCCTGCGCAGCGCCATCTCGCCGTCCAGGTAGATGTCCCGGGCGAAGTGGGTGGAGATCAGGTTGCCGGACTTGTCCTCGATCCACTTGACCGGCCGCTCCAGCAGGATCGAGGCCAGGATCGAGCAGACGTACCCGGGGTAGACCGGCACCTTGTTGCCGAACCCGCCGCCGATGTCGGGCGAGATGATCCGGATCATGTGCTCGGGAAGCTCGGCGACCAGGGCGACCGCGGCCCGGATGATGTGCGGCGCCTGGGTGGTCATGTAGACGGTGAGCTTCGAGGTGGCCCGGTCGAAGTCCGCCACCGACCCGCAGCACTCGATGGGGGACGGGTGCGAGCGGGGGTAGTGCAGCTGCAGCCGGGAGACCACGTCCGCTTCCGCGAACGCCTGCTCGGTGCCCGCCGCGTCGCCGACCTCCCAGTCGTAGATGACGTTGCCGGCCTGCCCTGCCTTGTCGTCCCGGATGACGGGCGCACCCTCCGCCACGGCCTGCCGCGGGTTCACGATCACCGGCAGCGGCTCGTACTCGACGTCGATGGCCTCGCACGCGTCCTTGGCGATGTACGGGTCGTCGGCGATGACGCAGGCCACCTCCTGGCCCTGGAACCGCACCTTGTCGGTGGCCAGGACGGCCTGGGTGTCGTAGGACAGGGTCGGCATCCAGGCCAGGTTGCGGGTGGCCATCATCTCGCCGGTGAGCACCAGCCGCACGCCGGGGATCTCCCACGCCCTGCTGGCGTCGATGGACTTGATCCGGGCGTGGGCCAGCGGGCTGCGGAGGATCTCCATGTGCAGCATGCCCGGCAGGTTGATGTCGTCGGTGTAGTTGCCCTTGCCGCGGATGAAGCGGTTGTCCTCGACGCGCTTGCGGCTGGCGCCGAGCCCGCCGATCTTGATCTCGTCGAGTGCCTGCGACACGGCGTCAGCCCTCCTTCTGGAGCTTGTCGGCGGCCCACAGCACCGACTTCACGATGTTCTGGTAGCCGGTGCACCGGCAGAGGTTGCCGGACAGCGCCCAGCGGACGTCTTCCTCGCTCGGGTCGGGGTTCTCGTCCAGCAGGGCCTTGGCGGCCATCATCATCCCGGGGGTGCAGAACCCGCACTGCAGGCCGTGCTCCTCCTTGAAGCCCTCCTGCAGGGGGTGCAGTCCCCCGCCCGCCGCCCCTGCCCCCTTCATGGCCAGCCCCTCCACGGTGGCGATCTCGTGCCCGTCGGCCTGGACGGCCAGCATGGTGCAGGACTTGACCGGGCGCCCGTCCACCAGCACCGTGCATGCGCCGCAGTTCGTGGTGTCGCAGCCCATGTGGGTGCCGGTCAGCCCGAGCCCGCGGCGGATCAGGTGGGCCAGCAGCAGCCGGGGCTCCACTTCCGCGATCTTCTTCTGGCCGTTGATCGTGAACCGGATCCGGCGCATCGGGATCCCGGTCCCGGCCTCGCCCTCGTGATCCTCGTAAACGACTGTCATGTCAGGCTGCCCTTTCCGTGGTGCCGGCTTCCCCGGTGTCGCCCCGCCCCAGGATCCGGGTCACGAACGTGCGCACGATGTGCCGCTTGTAGTCCGCGCTGCCCCGGTGATCGGTCCGGGGCCGGGCCGCCTCCGCGGCCAGGCCGGCGGCCATGTCGATGCTCTGCGCGCTGAGCGGCTGGCCGGTCAGCGCGCGGGCCGCGTCGGTGGCCGCGATCGTGGACCCGCCCACCCCGGTCAGCGCGATCCCGGCCCTGGTCACGGTGCCCGCCTGGCCGTTGGCCCCGGCCAGTTCCAGGGCCACGGCCACCCCGACCGTGGCGAAGTCACCGACCCGGCGTTCCAGCTTCAGGTACCCGCCCGCCCGGTTCCCCGCGGCCGCCGGGATGACCGCCTCGATGGCGATCTCGTCGGGCTCCAGGACGTTCTCGAACGGGCCGGTGACGAAGTCGGCGACCGGGATGGTGCGCCGGCCGCGCGGGCCCTGGGCCACCACGGACCCGCCCAGCGCCAGCAGCACGGAGGCCCAGTCACCCTGCGGGTCCGCGTGGCACAGCGAGCCGACCAGCGTGCCCCGGGTGCGCACGATGGGGTCGGCGATCAGCGGCGCCGCCGCGGCCATGGTCGGCTGCGACTCCTTCAGCAGGGTCGAGCGCTCCAGGTCGGCGTGCCGGCACAGCGCCCCGACGCGCAGCGTCCCGTCCGGGTCGGCGCGGTGGTAGCCGAGGCCGGGCACGTTGTTGATGTCCACCACGAGTTCCGGCGAGGCGAAGCGCAGCTTCATCAGCGGGACCAGGCTCTGGCCGCCGGCCAGCACCTTGGCGTAGTCCCCGCCGTCACGCAGCGTGGCGATGGCCTCGTCGAGGGAACGCGGTGCCTCGTAGCGGAACCGGGACGGGTACATCCGATCCTCCAGTGTCCTGTCCGGACGGCACTGCCGCGCCGAACGCCGGCTCGTGGTTCACTCGTCGTCACCGGCGGTCACGGGCGCCTCGCCAGCCACGGCGCCGGCGGCAGGAGCACCGCCATCCGTCGCACCGATGGTGGTGGCAGCAGGCCCGCCGGGGCTTCGTTGCGGTGAATTTTCCGGATCAGCCACCGCGACGGGAAGCGTGTCCTCCTCCGGGTCCGGGCGCGGCTCCTGATGGGGCGGCCAGGGCCCGGCGACCGGCTGGCCAGCGATCTTCAGGTAGTCGATGAGCTGCGGCCAGGCCCACACCGTGGGGCTCTTGCCCTCTTTCGGGGCGTTCTCGACCAGTTCGTACAGGCGCGGGTTGCCGCGGCTATGCCCGTCGGATTCGATCCGCATCAGCCCACTCCTGCCCATGGCGTCCTTGCCCTGTGAGGTGCGCCTCATGATCCGGCAGCCGCCTGGCGTGCGCAATACGGGAATAAGTGCTTGCTTAACTGCCAGGCCAGGGCTGTCCGGACAGGTGGGCTGGGCTAGCTCCAGATCGTCACGTAGACCGGCGGCCGGAACCGCGACGGCGGGACACCGGCGGTGGGCGCGCGCATCAGCTGCATGGCCTCGGGCGTGGTCAGGAAGCGGCGCAGCGCGCTGGCCACGGTGCTGCGGTGCTGGCGCTCCAGCAGCATCACCTGCCAGCACCCCTCCACCGGCGTGCCCGGCACGTCCACCAGGGACAGCTCCCCGCGGCGCAGCTGCTGGGTGACGAGGTGCTCGACGGCCGGCGCGACCCCGGCCCCGTCGGCGGCCGCGGCCCAGGCGGCGGTCTGGTTAGGGAACACCCCGATCATGCCCTCGGGGATCCGCAGCGCCGCGAGCAGCTGCCCCGTGTCGCTCTGCGGGTCGGTGCCGGACGGGTCCACCAGCCACCGCCATTGCTGCGGGCTGCCGCGCAGCCGTGACTGCCCGGCGGTGACCACGACCAGGCGGTAACGGAAGATCGGCTCGCTCACGACCGGCAGGCTCGGGTCACCGGGCACGGCAGGGCCGATGGCCACGTCGGCCAGCCGGTTGCCGACCAGCACCGCCATCTCGTGGGTGACGGCCATCCCGGAGGACACCTCCAGCGGCCCGGCGAAGCGCCGCCGGAACGCTTCGGTCAGCGGGCTGGCCACGAACTCGGCGAACGTCGGTGACGCCACCACGCGCAGCTGCTCCGGGGCGCCCTGGGCGGCCCGGACCGCGGCGTGCGCCTCGGCGCCGAGGACCACGATCTGCGAGGCGGTGGCCAGCAGCCGGGAGCCGCCCGCGGTCAGCGTCATCCCGTTGGGGCCGCGGCTGACCAGCTGGTCGCCGAGGTGCTGGCGCAGGGCGGTCAGCGCCTGCGAGACCGCGGACTCGCTGACGCCGAGCGCGTTCGCGGCGGAGGTCACCGAGCCGAGCCGGGCGACCAGCACGAACGCGTTGAGCTGTGTGAGAGTCATGGTTAGCTCGATTATTACCGCTTGCCGGACATCCTCGTAAACTGCGCAGACAGCGGGTTGACCCGAGGGAGAGTGCATGCAGGTTCCGGCCTACGTCGAGTACGAGAAGGCCACCAGCGTCGCGCACGCCCTCGCCCTGCTGGAGCGGTTCGGTCCGGAGGCGCGCATCCTGGCGGGCGGGCACAGCCTCATCCCGATGATGAAGCTGCGGCTGGCCCAGCCGGAGACCCTGATCGACATCAACGGGCTCACCGAGCTGTCCTTTCTCACGGTGGCCGGCGGCGAGCTGCGGATCGGCGCAATGACCAGGCACGCGCAGCTGCTCGGCTCGGCCGGGGCCGCCCGGCACTTCGCGATCCTGCACGACGCGGAGCAGGTGATCGCCGACCCGGTGGTGCGGAACTGGGGCACGGTGGGCGGCTCCCTGTGCCAGGCCGACCCGTCGGAGGACCTGTCGGCGGCGTTCGCCGCGCTCAAGGCGACGATGGTCATCGCGCACGCCCGCGGCACCAGGACGGTGCCGGCCCGGGACTTCCACACCGGGCCGTATGAGACCGTCGTCGGGCCGGCCGAGATCCTGACCGAGATCCGGATCACGATCCGGCCCGGCGGCGGCAGCGCGTACGAGAAGGTCGGGCGCCGCGCCGGCGACTGGCCGGTGGCCGCGGCCGGGTCAGCCCTGTGGCTGGACGGCGGCCCGGGCGGCGGCACCATCGCCGACGCGGGCATCGGGCTGACCGCCGTGGGCGCGCCGCATTTCTCGGCGGCGGAGGCTGAGGACTTCCTGCGTGGCGCCCCCGCCACGCAGGAGAGCTTCGCCCGGGCCGGGGAGCTGGCCGCCGCGTCGTGCCGCCCCGTGTCCGACCAGCGTGGCCCGGCTGACTACAAGCGCCACCTGGCCTGCGAGCTCACGATCCGGTCGCTGCGCCGGGCGCTGGCGCGCGCCGGCCGGGCCCGCGGGCAGCAGCCTGGCGGGGGTGTGCCAGGCGGCGCCCCGCGGGACGCGGGCTGAGCACAGGCCATATGCAGATAACGATGACCGTGAACGGGGTCAGCCACACCAGGGATGTGGAGGCCCGGCTGCTGCTGATCCATTTCCTGCGTGATGAGCTCGGGCTGACCGGGTCGCACTGGGGGTGCGACACCTCCAACTGCGGGGCCTGCGTGGTCTGGCTGGACGAGACGCCGGTGAAGTCGTGCACGGTGCTGGCGGCCATGGCCGACGGGCACCGGGTGCGCACGGTCGAGGACCTGGCCCGCGGCAGCCAGCTGGACCCGGTCCAGCAGGGCTTCGCGGAGTGCCACGGGCTGCAGTGCGGGTTCTGCACGCCGGGCATGATGATGACAGCCCGGTGGCTGCTGGACCATCATCCGGATCCGAGCGCCGCGGAGATCCGCGAGGCCCTGTCCGGCCAGCTGTGCCGGTGCACCGGGTACGAGAACATCGTGCGCTCGGTCCAGTGGGCCAGCCAGCACGGGCCCGGCGGCCACGGGCCCGGCGAGCACGCGGAGGACTGATGAGCGCAGGCGCGGATCCGGCGCCGGACGGGGCCTACGGCCCGGTGCGGCGAAAGGAGGACGCCCGGTTCCTGCGCGGCCAGGGCACGTTCGTGGACGACATCCAGCGGCCCGGCATGCTGCATGGCGCGATCCTGCGCAGCCCGCTGGCCCATGCCCGCATCGTGAGCGTGGATACCGCCGCGGCGCTGGCCCACCCCCGGGTCCGGGCCGTCATCACCGGCGAGATGCTCCAGCAGCGGAAACTGGCGTGGATGCCCACCCTGTCCCGCGACGTCCAGGCCGTGCTGGCTACCGACAAGGTCCGGTTCCAGGGCCAGGAGGTGGCGTTCGTCGTCGCCGAGGACCGCTACGCCGCCCGGGATGCGCTCGAGCTGATCAGCGTGGAGTACGAGCCGCTGCCGGTGGTCGTGGACGCGACCCGGGCCCTGGACCCGGGCGCGCCCCTGATCCGCGACGACGTGGCCGGCCAGCGCGACAACCACATCTTCGACTGGGCGGCGGGCGACCGGGCCGCCACCGACGCGGCATTCGCCGCCGCGGACGTGGTGGTGACCCAGGACATGCTCTACCCGCGGTCGCATCCCGCCCCGCTGGAGACCTGCGGCGCGGTGGCCGAGCTGGACCCGGTCACCGGGAAGCTCACGGTGTGGGCCACCACGCAGGCGCCGCATGCGCACCGCACCCTGTACGCGCTGATCGCCGGGCTGCCCGAGCACAAGATCCGTATCGTGTCCCCGGACATCGGCGGCGGGTTCGGCAACAAGGTCCCGATCTACCCCGGATACCTGTGCGCCGTGGTCGGCAGCATGCTGACGGGCCAGCCCGTGAAGTGGGTCGAGGACCGGTCGGAGAACCTGATGTCCACCGCGTTCGCCCGCGACTACCACATGCACGGGGAGATCGCGGCGACCCGGGACGGCCGCATCCTCGCGCTGCGCGCCCGGGTGCTCGCCGACCACGGCGCGTTCAACGGGTCCGCGCAGCCCAGCAAGTACCCGGCGGGGTTCTTCCACATCTTCACCGGGTCCTACGACCTGCAGGCGGCGCACTGCGAGGTGACCGGGGTCTACACCAACAAGGCCCCCGGCGGGGTGGCCTACTCCTGCTCGTTCCGCATCGCCGAGGGTGTCTACCTGGTCGAGCGGATGGTCAACCTGCTGGCCGCGGAGCTCGGCGTGGACCCGGCCGGCCTGCGGATGGCGAACCTGCTCCGGCCCGAGCAGTTCCCCTACACCTGCCCCACCGGGTGGGAGTACGACTCCGGCGACTACCCGCGGGCCCTCCAGGTCGCGCTGGACATGGCCGGGTATCCGGAGCTGCGGCGCGAGCAGGAGGAACGGCGGGCCCGTGGCGAATACATGGGCATCGGGCTGAGCTTCTTCACCGAGGGCGTGGGCGCCGGGCCCCGCAAGGACATGGACATCCTCGGCCTGGGCATGGCCGACGGCGCCGACCTGCGGATCTACCCGACCGGCACCGCGGTGCTGAGCATCTCCTGCCAGACCCAGGGACAAGGCCACGAGACCACGTTCGCCCAGATCGTCGCCCACGAGCTGGGACTGAGCCCGGACGACGTCGAGGTGGTGCACGGCGACACCGACCGGACCCCCTTCGGCCTGGGGACCTACGGGTCACGCTCCACCCCGGTCTCCGGGGCCGCGGCCGTGGTGGTGTCCCGCAAGGTGCGCGAGCGGGCCCGGCTGGTGGCCGCGGCCATGCTCGAGGCCTCGCCAGAGGATCTGGAGTGGGCCGCCCGGCCGGTGGCAGGTCCGCGGTGACCCCGAGCAGGGCCGGACCATCGCCGAGATCGCGATGGCCGCGCACTCCTCACTGGAACTGCCCGGCGGGGTGGAAGGTCACCTGGACGCGGAGACCGTGTACAACCCGCCGAACCTCACCTACCCCTACGGCGCCTACATCTGCGTGGTGGACGTGGACCCGGTGACCGGCACGGTCGTCCTGCGCCGGTTCATCGCGGTGGACGACTGCGGGGTCCGGATCAACCCGATGATCGTGGAAGGGCAGGTGCACGGCGGCCTGGCCGACGGGGTCGGCATGGCGCTGATGCAGGTCATCGCCTACGACCAGGACGGGAACTGCCTGGGCGGCTCGTTCATGGACTACCTGCTGCCCACCTCGGTGGAATGCCCGTCGTGGGAGCTGGGCGAGACCGTCACCCCGTGCCCGCACCACCCGATCGGCGCCAAGGGCGTGGGCGAATCGGCCACCGTGGGCTCGCCGGTCGCGGTGGTCAACGCGGTGATCGATGCGCTGGCGCCGCTGGGCCTGCGGCATGCGGACATGCCGCTCACCCCGGCCAACGTCTGGTCGGCGATCCAGGGCCGTCCCATCCGCGCGGACGTGGTGAGCGGATGACGGATGATGGAGCCATGCCCGTTAGCGACCGGAAGACAGGTAATGAGTGATCTTGCCGGGCGGCTGCCTGACGTCGCCACGCTCGTCCGCGATCTGGACGCCGCCGGGTACCTGACCGACCAGCCGCTGGGCACGGCACTGTTCCTGGCCGCCCGGATGGGCCAGCCGATCCTGCTTGAGGGCGAGCCCGGGGTCGGGAAGACCGAGGCGGCCAAGGCCCTCGCGTCCATCCTGGACACCCCGCTGATCCGGCTGCAGTGTTACGAGGGGCTGACCGCTGCCGAGGCCCTGTACGAATGGAACTACCCGCGCCAGCTGCTCGCGATCCGGCTGGCCGAGTCCCGCGGCGAGACGCTCCGCGACGCCGACCTGTTCAGCGCCGACTACCTGCTGGCCCGGCCGTTGCTGGCCGCGCTGGACCATCCTGGCCCGCGGCCCGCGGTGCTGCTGATCGACGAGGTGGACCGGGGCGACGACGAGTTCGAGGCGTTCCTGTTCGAGCTGCTCGCCGAGTCCGCGGTGACGATCCCGGAGCTCGGCACCCGGCGGGCCGCGCTGCCGCCGGTCGTGGTGCTGACCTCCAACCGGACCCGCGATCTGCACGACGCGCTGAAGCGGCGCTGCCTCTACCACTGGATTGAGTACCCCGCCACCGAGCGGGTCGCGGCCATCATCCGCCGCCGGGTGCCCGCCGCGGCGGAACCGCTGGCCGGCCAGGTGGCCCGGGGCATCGCCCGACTCAGGGATCTTGACCTGGCCAAGCCGCCCGGCGTGGCCGAGGCCATCAGCTGGGCGGAGGCCCTGGTCGTGCTGGGTGCGGACCGGCTGGACGAGACGGTGGCGGCCCGGACCGCGGGCGTGGTGCTGAAGTACTCCGAGGATCTGCAGGTCCTCCGCGCTGCCGGGTTCGCCGCGGCGGCCGGTGATGACTGAGGCGGCCAACGGGGACCGCGTCCCGGACGACCTGGCGCTGGTCGCCGCCCGGCTCGGCACGGGACTGCGGGAGGCGGGGGTGCCGGCCGACCCGGGCCGCTGTGAGCGGTTCGCCCGCGCCGTCCCGCTGGTGCGGCCGGCCACCCGCTACGAGCTCTACCTGTGCGCCCTGGCCACGTTCACCTCCAGCCCGGATCAGGCCGGGACCGTGCAGCAGGTGTTCCGCGACCTGTTCGGCCCGGCAGGCGGTCGCGACGCCGGCCCGGACGGCCCTGACCAGCCCGGCCCGCCGGCCCGGCCGGCCGCGGACGACCTGCTGGCCGAGGCCGCCCGGGCCGCGCAGGACCACCCGGCCACGCCACCCGGTGGCCCTGTCAGCGGCGAAGCCGGCGACGACCCGGAACCAGGCCCCGGCGAGCCGGAGACCGCCCGCGCGGCCCTGGCCAGCCGGGCGGAGCGGCTGGCGGGCACGGATTTCGCCGAGCTGACCCCGGCTGAGCTCCAGGACCTGGCCGGCCTGATGAGAGAGCTGACCCTGGCCGTCCCGCTCCGCCGCTCCCGCCGCGAGCGCCCGGCGGCCCGGGGCCGCCGGACCGACCTGCGCAGCACGCTGCGTCACGCCCGGCGCACCGGCGGCCACCCGCTCCGGCTGGCCCGCCGGACCCCCGCCCTGCGGCCCCGCCAGCTGATCGTCCTGTGCGACATCTCGGGGTCGATGGAACCCTACGCGCGGGCCATGCTTCAGCTGCTGTACTGCGCGGCAGGCGGCGCCGAGGCGGAAGTGTTCACGTTCGCCACCAGGCTGACCCGGCTCACCCGGGCGCTGGCGCACATGCCACCCGAGCAGGCCCTGCAGCGAGCCGGCCAGGCCGCTCCCGACTGGCTCGGCGGGACCCGCATCGGAGCCTCACTGAAGGAGTTCAATGACACCCTGGGCCGTCCCGGCCTGGCCAGGGGAGCCGTCGTCGTGATCATCTCGGACGGCTGGGACACCGGGGAGCCGGCCGACCTGCGCCGCGAGATGCAGCGGCTGTCCCGGGTCGCGCACCGGATCATCTGGGTCAACCCCCGGACCAAGAGCGAGCAGTACCGCCCGCTGGCCGGCGGGATGGCCGCGGCCTGGCCGTACTGCGACGCGGTGCTGAGTGCGCACTCCCTGCACGCGCTGCACGAACTGACGGCGGCCCTGGCCCGGCCAGGCCGGCACCGTGCCTGGTCCCGCGACGGCACCCGCGGCGCCCCCGGTCATCATTCCGGGACGAGTTAGGCAGGCGCCGGCCCGGGCGCCTGCACCACCACGACCGGGCACAGCGAGTAACCTGCGAACGCGGGGCGTGGCCGGCCGGCCACCCGGCCCGCTGCCAGCCACGAAGGCCGGCCAGACACGTACTGAGGAGCCAGATGGCCTCCCGGCCCGCCCGGCTGATGGCCACGGCGGCCCGCGACCTGTGCGGGGCCGCCGTGCTCACCGCGGTGACGTGCGTGCTCGCCAGCTGCTCGGCATCCTCACCACCCCGCGGCCACGCGTCCTACTCCGGAACCGGGCCATCCGGGGCCTTCACGCCGGCAGGCCTGACGCCGGGCGGAAGGCCGGCCTGGATGATGACGAGGGCCGCCCTCGGGCAGGTGGTGCCGGACCCCGCGGTGCTGGCCGGGCTGGAACGCTCCCGGGTCCTGGAGATCCTTGCCACCGGCCAGAAGCCTCTCGCCGTGGCCGGGTCCCAGCCGGTGGTGGGCTTCTCGTCGGCCGCCGAGCTGGATCAGGCGGTGTCGGGGGGCCGGCTGCCGGCCGGGACCGGTGCCCTCCTCTACGACCCGGAAGCCTGGTCGTTCACGCCGCGCCAGGAGCAACTCGACCCGGCCGCGGCCATGCGGCAGGCGCGGGACGCGGCACACGCGCACGGCCTGGCGCTCATCGTGGCGCCGGCGCTCAACCTGACCATGGTCCGGCCGCACCCCGCCGGCGGCCCGCGGTGGCGCCAGTTCCTCCAACTGGGCCTGGCCGGGTCAGCCGCTAAGGCATCGGACGTGCTCGAACTGCAGGCGCAGAGCCTGGAGAGGGATACCGGCACGTACGCCACATTCGTGCGGGAGGCGGCCGCGCAGGCCCGGGCGGCCAACCCGCGCGTGGCCATCCTGGCCGGGCTGTCCACCAACCCGCCTGGTGCGGAGGTCACCAGCGGGCAGCTGATTGCCGCGATCCGCGCCACCCGCGGCATCGTGGACGGCTACTGGCTCAACATCCCGGACCGCGGGCCGCGCTGCCCGACGTGTAACCCACCGCGACCGGACCTGGGCCGAGCGGTCCTGCGCGCCGTGCTGTGAGCGCTGCGAGCTAGTGCCGCGCCGGGCAATGTCCGGGCGGCAGGTGAAGCCGCGTGTGATAACTTCGGCCTGCGCTTGCGCACGGACTGAGGAGGTGAGACCGATCAACGCTGTTACAGGTCGGGGCTCCCTCCCCCGCATGGCCTAGGGAGCCCCCGGAAGGCATCCCGAAAGGCTTGACTGCTATGCGTTTCATCTCTGAGACGTTGTCCGGCGGCGTCCGCGAACAGCTCTTCACCCTCGGCGAGATCCCCGGCGTGCTGTGGACGCCAGAACACGCCTCCGGTACCCGCCCGCTGATCCTGATGGGACACGGCGGCGGGCAGCACAAGAAGGCCCCCGGCATCGTGGCCCGTGCGCGCCGTTTCGCAGGCGAGTGCGGTTTCGCTGTCGTCGCGGCCGACGTGCCCAGCCACGGCGACCGGCCGCAGGACGAGGAGTACGGCCGGATCGCGGCCGGGAACCAGGCCCGCGCCGCGGCCGGAGAGGAACTGGCTCCGCTGATCGCCCATTTCCAGGCGCGCGTGGCCCGCCAGACCGTCCCGGAATGGCGGGCGGTCCTGGACGCCGTCCAGGAACTCGGCCACGTCGGGGCCGGCCCGGTGGGCTACTGGGGAATTTCGCTGGGGTGCGGGCTCGGCGTTCCGTTCGTGGCCGCTGAGCCCCGGGTCCGCGCGGCCGTGCTGGGCCTCGGCGGGGCGCTGGCCTCGGCCGGGGACGCCGCGCGGATTACCGTCCCGGTGGAGTTCCTGGTCCAGTGGGATGACGAGCGGGTGCCGCGGGACCAGAGCCTGGCGCTGTTCGACGCCCTGGCCTCAGCCGAGAAGACGCTGCACGCCAACCCAGGCAAGCACATGGAGATCCCGCGCTTCGAGGTGGACAGCACGCTGCGGTTCTTCGCCCGGCACCTCGGCTAAGAGCCGTTCGCCTGGGCCAGCCGCTCCCAGACCACCGACTTGAGGGCGCTCTCCGCGCCCGTTGGCCACACCGGGAGCGGGCCAGAGGGATGGGCGGTGCGGGCGCGGGGCTGCCAGATGGGGAACGGCCCCGGGGGATGGAGGAGGTCCGCGCCGGCGTGGTACACGGGGAGCGGCCCGGACGGATGGCCGGGGTACATGCCGGGCTGCCGCACCGGGAGGGACCCGGGCGGATGACCGGGCCGCGTGGCGGCGGGCGGCGCCCTGTCCGCGCCCGCCGGCCCGCTGTCCCCGGCCTGACGCCGGGCGTGCCGCCCGGGGCGGCGGGCCACCCACCAGCCTGGGATGCCGAGCACCATCACGGGCACGCCGATGGCGAAGACCAGCCGCAGCTCCCCGAGCTGCTGCAGGCTGAACGGAACCAGAGCGTGGGTGAAGCGGGCAGCGTAGAGCAGGAGCGCGGCGGTCACGGTGGCCCAGGGCACCCGCCACCGCGTCACCACCAGGTTGACCACGATCGTGCCGAGCAGCGCCCCGGCGGTGTAGTAGGCGTAGACGCCGGGGTCGAGCATGATCCGCGCGGCCACCCCGACGAGCAGCACGGCGGGCCACCGGCCCCGCCGCACCGCCACCGCCCCGGCGGCCAGCCCGAGGAGCAGCTGGGCCGAGCGGTCCCACCAGGGGGTCCGGGGGTCCATGACGCCGAGCGCCCGCAGCGCGGAGGAGCGGTCGTTGGGGATCGTGAACCGGGTAACGGCGGACAGGGTCCGCGGGTCGGCCAGCATGAACGGCAGCCAGACGACCGCTATCCCGCCGGTGAAGGCGGCCAGTCCGGCCAGCCACTGCCGCCGTGGCAGGGCCAGCAGCAACACCATGAACGCAGCCGCCCACGGCTTCGAGTCGGCCGCGGCCGCCAGGGCCAGCCCGGCCCAGACCGGATGGCGGCGGGCTACCGCGTGCAGCGCCGCGACCGAGAAGCCCAGCGCCATCAGGTCGTCGAGGTGCGCGAAGTGCGTGGTCAGCTCCGTCCAGACGGGCAGGAACAACAGCCCGGCCAGCAGCAGCCGGCTGCGGCGCCGGCGCTCCGCGGGGGGGACCAGCCGCCACACCGCGGCCAGCACCAGCGGCCCCGTCAGCGACATGGCGCCGATCGCGGTCGACTCGCCGTTGCCAGGGCCGATGGCCCTGAGCATGCCGGACACGGCCAGGGCCAGCGGGCCGATCTGAAGGTCAGGATGGGTCGCGTACAACTGCAGGCCGGCGCCGGGGGCGCTGGCGAACAGGAGCCGGCCGCCCTGGGCGAAGAAGTGCCACGACTGGCCCGCCATGCCAGCCTGGAACGCGACCCAGGCCAGCGCCCACGGCCACAGCACCAGCCACGGCCACCCCGCACGGACCCCCAGGGCCGCCCGGGCCCGCACCGTGAGGCGGGCTGCGGTCCCGCCCGGCGCGGGGCGATCCCGGGCCGTCCAGCCTGTCGCGCCCATGTCCCGGCCCGGCTTCCTGAACCAGTCCGCGGAAGGCCACGGCTCCGCTGCGTCCCGGGTTTCGCCATGCCCGGTGACAAGCCGCGCAGTCTTTGGCCGGCCGTCGCCGGGGGCGCCACGGCCGGTAAGCACGGCGGTCAAACCAGGACCATCGCTACTCCGGTGCAACAGGTCGCGGCGGCGGGCTGGGCGCCCGGCGGGCAGCATAATCGCGGGGAATCACGCCGTTAGTATGGCCGCGCCACGGAAACGGACAGGCCGAACATACGAGTTATTAACAGTGGCCACGCATTCTTTTAGGAGGCGGTAAGGACTCCGTAAGACCGCAGGCGGCTGGTATATGCGTTGCGGTCCGGGACGCCGGCCTGGTTACCTCAGCTGAGGGCATCGCCAGCAACCGGGAGGGGACCGCCGTGGGACACGTCGAGGTGTCGCACGTGCATCACGCGCTGCCGGACGGGCGGGTCCTGCTTGGCGACGCGTCGTTCCGGGTCGGTGAGGGCACCGTCGCCGCGCTGGTCGGGCCGAACGGAGCAGGCAAGACCACCCTGATCCGGCTCATCGCCGGGGACGTGACCCCGCAATCCGGCACTGTCACGTCCAGCGGCGGGCTGGGAGTGATGCGGCAGTTCATTGGACAGCAGGGCATCGGCCAGCAGGGCACCGGCCAGCAGGACACCGGGGGGATCCGGGCCAACGGGGGCCAGGCCGGTGCTCCCCCGGGCGAGCAGGGCACCAGCGGGATCCAGGCCACGGGGGGCCGGGTACAGCACGCCCTGGGCCGGCCGGGCGCGGAGCCGGTGGTCCGCGACCTGATGGTCTTCGTTGCGGACAAGCGAGTGCGCGAGGCCGCGGCGCGGCTGGACGCGGCGGAAGGCGCGATGCTGGCGCGGGGCGGCGAGGCGGCCCAGTTGCGGTACGCGGCCGCGCTGGCCGACTGGGGCGACGCCGGCGGCTACGACGCCGAGGTGCTGTGGGACGCGTGCACGGTCGCGGCGCTCGGCCTCGGCTACGAGCGGTGCCGCGACCGGCGCGTGGGCACGCTGTCCGGCGGCGAGCAGAAGCGGCTCGTGCTGGAGGCGCTGCTGCGCGGCCCGGCCGAGGTCCTGCTGCTCGACGAGCCGGACAACTACCTGGACGTGCCGGGCAAGGTCTGGCTGGAAGAGCAGCTGGCCCAGACGGGCAAGACCGTCCTGCTCGTCAGCCACGACCGGGAGCTGCTGGCCAACGCCGCGCAGCGGATCATCACCGTCGAGGACGGCAACGTCTGGGTGCATGGCGGCGGGTTCGCCAGCTACCCGCAGGCCCGGCTGGACCGCAACGAGCGGCTCGACGAGTTGCGGCGCCGGTGGGACGAGGAGCACGAGAAGATTAAGCAGCTGGTCCGGACAATGCGGCAGAAGGCCTCCTACAACGACGCCATGGCCTCGCGGTACCAGGCGGCGCTCACCCGGCTGCGCCGGTTTGAGGACGCAGGGCCGCCGGAACTCGCGCCGCGGGAGCAGAACGTGCGGATGCGGCTGCGCGGCGGGCGGACCGGCAAGCGGGCGGTGATCTGTGAGGACCTGGAGCTGACCGGGCTCATGCGCCCCTTCAGCGCCGAAGTCTGGTATGGCGACCGGGTGGCCGTGCTCGGCTCCAACGGATCGGGCAAGTCGAGTTTCCTCCAACTTCTCGGCGGCGCTGACATCGCACACGAGGGGGTGGCACGGCTCGGAGCCCGGGTCGTCCCGGGGCTGTTCGCGCAGACGCACGCCCGTCCGGACCTGGCCGGCCGGCGCCCGGCCGAGATCCTGATGACCGAGCACGCCATGCAGCGCAACGAGGCCATGGCCGCGCTGGCCCGGTACGAGCTACAGCATTGTGCGGAGCAGCCGTTCGGCACCCTGTCCGGTGGCCAGCAGGCCCGGCTCCAGATCCTGCTGCTCGAGCTGAGCGGGGTGACCTTGCTGCTCCTGGACGAGCCGACCGACAACCTGGACCTGGCCAGCGCGGAAGCGCTGCAGGCCGGCCTGGAGTCCTACCAGGGCACGGTCCTGGCGGTCACGCACGACCGCTGGTTCGCCCGGTCGTTCGACCGCTTCCTCGTGTTCGGGGCGGCCGGAGATGTGTACGAATCGTCCGATCCCGTGTGGGATGAGACTCGTGTGGCCAGGCACCGGTGACGCAAACGCTTGCTAGTCTGCATGGAGCGTAAGGAGCCTGGCCGCCCCTTCCCGGGCCGGCTCCGATTGCCTAGGTGAAGGGTTCCGCATCGTGAAGAAGTTGCTGCTGCTCGCCCTGGCGGGGCTTGGCGTGTTCGCCGTCTGGCGGAAAGTCCAGGCTGACCGCGCCGAGCTCGATCTGTGGACCGAGGCGACGACCAGCGACGACTAGGCGAGGCAGCGCCCGGCCCGTGGAGCTAGCGCGGCACGGCCGGGCTGAAGACGGGGGTTAGGTGTGAGCAGCGCGACGCCGGTCACGCTGCTGTGCTGCGGGCTGCTCGGCGTCACCGCGGACGACGGCGGCATCCTGGAACGCGCGTTCACCGAGGCCTTCGCCACCCAGGGCATCGTCCCCGGCACCGCCGCCTACGCCCGCAGCATGGTCCATGTCCACCAGACCCGGGGGCAGTCCGCCGTGGACGTGTTCCGGGCCCTGTTCCCTGACGCCCCCGGCCGGGCCGAAGCCGCCACGCTGGCCTTCGACCGTTCCTACCGGCTGGCCGTCGACCGCTCCGGGCTGGCCCCGATGCCCGGGGCGGCCGAGGCGCTCCAGCAGATCCGCGGGTCCGGGGTCCGGGTGTGCTTCATTACCGGGTTGTCCCGGGGCCTGCTCGGGCTGGTGCTGGACACCCTCGGCTGGTGGCGCCAGGTTGACCTGGTGCTGTGCCCCGAGGACGCGCCGCGCGGCTACCCCTGGCCTGACCCGATGCTGTGCGCCATGCTGCGGCTGGGGGTGACCGATGTCCGTGAGACCGCCTACGCCGGGGGCACCGAAAGCGGCATCCTCTGCGGGCGGCGGGCCGGCGCCCAGATCGTGGCGGGCATCCTGACCGGGGGGCATACCCGGGACCGGCTGCGGCGGGCGGGCGCGACCCATCTGCTGGGGAGTTTTGCGGAGCTTCCGGCAGTACTCGCGGACGAGGGAGCCGGGGTGATCATCGAGTCGGCTCCGGGAGTTCCGGGGGGTGCGGGGACTCCGGCGGGCGGGCCGGCTCCGGAGGTGCCGGGCGGGGCGGGTCCTGCGGGTGGGGCGGGTGAGGCGGGTCCTGCGGGTGAGGCGGGTCCTGCGGGTGGGCCGGGGACCGGGAAGGTCCCCAGGAAGAAGGCTGGCAGTCCGGGCCCGTAGCCGGGGTCTGGCGGGTCCGGCCCGGGGTCTGGCGGGTCCGCGCCGGGGGCACGGCCGGGCTCCTCCGCCGGGCAAGAGGCGGGGGTCCCCACCGCCTGCGGCCGGGCCACTGGCGCCGCCCCCTGACGGGTCGGCCTGACCGGGTACCCTGGTACGGCCGTCGCGCGGGGCTATAGCTCAGCTGGAAGAGCACCTGCTTTGCAAGCAGGGGGTCAGGGGTTCGAGTCCCCTTAGCTCCACTCTCCGTTTTCAGGTATCTGGCCAGGTCAGACGCGGTTAACTCCGGTTCTCCTTTGATCGCCAGCGTGGCTCGCGCGGGCCGCTCAGAGCGGTTGGGAGGAATTTGGGAGATCAACTCGTCGAGCAGCGGGACGGGTGAGCGCGGGGCGATGGCGGCGCGGTCACGGAGCGAGTCTTCCCATCGGGTCTGGAGTGCGTGCTTGAGGTCGTCGCGCATCCGGTCGGAGGCGTGGGCGTAGAGGCCGCGCATGCCGGGGACCTGGTGGCCGAGGCGCTCCTCGGCGAGGATCTCGGGAATGCCATCCTCGGCCATCCAGGTCTTGTGCCCGTGCCTCAGCCCGTGCACGGTCAGGCCTGGCTTGATGGGAAGCCAGCAGGCGAGGGGTGTGCCGTCGTGGGTGGCCTGGATTCCCCGGCCGCGCGGCGGTGCGTAGTCAGTGGACGGGTCCGCGGGTGGCCAGGCGGCGATGGGGACACCGGGCCAGGTGGTGGCGTCGGCGATGACGAGCTTAGGGGGCTGGCCGTCTTTGGCTTCGTGGTGGCCGTCACAGGCGGGCCGGAAGACGCGGCGGGCATAGTTACTGCGCCGGTAGTGGCCGCCGTCGGGGCCGAGGAAGAGGTACCGGCCGCTTCCGCCGTGCTGGGCGGCGCACCCGCAGGGTGGGTGTGGGTGGTCCTGGATCTGGCGGGTGAGCAGGGCGGTCAGGAAAGGCGGCAAGTCGACAGGGAGACTCGGCTCCCAGGCGGGGCTGCGGTAGGAGTCGTCCTTGGGCGGGAGCCGGTGGAAGCGGCCGTTGAGTTCGCGGAGCTGCCACTCGACGTGGATCTCGCCGGGGTGCAGGTAGGCGTATTCGAGGCCGATCGCCTCGCCCCAGCGCAGGCCCGTGTAGCCGATGGTGACGATCAGGGTGAAGTCCTCGTCCCGGCCGGTCGTCAGGGCAGCCCGTTCGGCCAGTAAGAGGGTCTCCAGCGGGGTGGCCCAGGCCCGCTGAAGTGTGAGCTGGAGCCGTCGGCCGGTCCGGCGGCCCCGGTTACGTGGCCGGAGTGCCGGGTTGTACGGGATGAGCGGCGGCCTGGTGGTGGCGGCGTCGCCCAGGATGGTGCCGAGCAGGGTGCGGGCGGCTCGTGCCGTCCGCGGTGAGACCCCGGTCCGGGCGGGCAGTGCGTTCTCCCAGCGGGTGATTTCCTCGGTGCTGAGGAAGTGCAGTGGCGTCTCGTCCCAGGTGGGCCGGATGAAGCGGCGGAGCAGGTAGTCGCGGTGGTCCACGGTACTGATGCCGACGTCCTGGATGGCGAGCCACCGGTTGATCCATTCGCCGACGGTGAGCTTCCCGGCGTTCGGGTCGGTCCACCGGCCTTCGCGGATCCTGGCTTCCTGGTCCCGTCCCCAGGTGAGCGCGGCGGCCTTGGTCTCGAACCCGGACTCGCTGATCTCGATGCCGTTGGCCAGCGTGTACTTCACCCGCCACGGCGCCGGGCCCTTCCCCCGCTTCTCCGCATAAGCCATGTGATCTCCCGGTAGCGGCTGGACTGGTCAGGCGGAGCCGGGGCGGGACCTGGGCTCGCGGGACGAGACAGGCTGGCGGGCCCCAGCCTGCATGATCGCGGCAATGTCGTCCTCGCTGAACCGCAGGTGCTTACCGATGAACGTGCATGGGATGACGCGGCCGGCGGCTTTGGTCTTGAGCCAGGATTCGAGCACCTTGAGTATTCCGGCTGCCTCTGCTGGAGTGTGGAGCTGACCTGCCATTCTCATCACACCTAAGCTGACCCGAAGTGACCTGGTTCCCGTTGACTGGCCCCTCGCCTAGCTGGGGCGACGGGATGGTCCTTCAAGTTATGCCGATACGTATCAGCTGAGTCAAATGGCATTTGCGGCATCGGGTTGCGGTTTGGCTGGTGATTATTGCTGTCGTGTCCCGGACGGTTCCGTCGTGGGCCATTCTGTGTCACGAAATTCGCTGGGAGAATTTTCCGGCCGTTGCCCGGGTAGTCGTTTGGCAGGTGTCAGACGGCTGGCCGCAAGGTGGTGGATACCGGGTCGTCGCCGAGGGCGAGAGCAAGCCGGGCCAGCGTGCGGCAGCGGCACCGCGTCCTGGGTTGCCGTTCCAGCCGGGCCAGCGTGGTCACGCTGATCCCGGCCGCCCCGGCCAGTTCGGCCTGGGACAGCCCATGCTCGCGGCGGGCCTGGCGCAGCCGGGTGCCATCGACGGTGGTTGTCCAGGACCGGCTGGCCGGGACGCTGGCTGTGCTGTCTTGTGCCCTGACGGCAGGCTGGCCTGCGGTCATGAGCACGGGTCCAGCTCGAACCAGGTGATCCAGCCGGTTGCGGCGTTGCCGCTGCGTCCCCAGGTGCTGGCCAGTCGGTCCACGATCAGTAACCCCCGCCCGGTCTGCCCGTCCGCGTGCGCGGTCTCAGCCCAGGGTCCCCCCTGGTCACAGACCTCTACCCGCACGTGGTCATCGCGGCGTTGGACGCGCACGGTTAACCAGCCGCCGGGCTGCCGGGACCGGCTGTGGATAGTGGCGTTGGTGACCAGTTCAGACAGGCAGAGGATGGCGTCGTCGGCCGGGTGGCCGTCGAGGATCGCAGCCAGGAACCGCCGCGCTTCCCCAGCCTGCCCAGGGGTGGCGGGAAAGTTGCGGGACCATCCGATCAGCGGAGCGGTGCTGGTCTTGCGCATGCTTTCTCCTGATGCCGACGTCGCGGGGCTTATGAAGCGATTACTGGTAGTCATCTTGTTCAGGCAGGCCCTAGGATCGCTAGCCAAGACAGGCTGTCGTCAGGGCGTGTCCGAACGTCACCCCTGGGTGGCGAGAGCGTCCGGAAAGCGGGGCTGTGGTGCCGCTGACACGTGAGCTTGACCCCACGGCGGGGCCCTTAGATTTCTTCGGCGCTGAGGTTCGCCGCTGGCGGACCGCGGCCGGGTTGAGCCAGGAACAGCTGGGTCAGAAGGTTGGCTACTCCGGCGCCCAGGTCGGCAAGGTCGAGACCGGCGAGCGCACGCCCTCCCCCGACTTCGTTGAGTACTGCGACCGGGCGCTCCCCGATGCCGGGGGCCTGTTCGCACGAATCTACGATCTGGCCCGCCGCTGGGACGGCAGCTATCCGTCCTGGTTCACCGAATGGGTCGAAGCCGAGCGGCGGGCCATCTCGCTGCACACCTGGGAACCCTTGCTGATCCCTGGACTGCTTCAGACGCCCGACTATGCCCAGGCGCTGTTCAAGGCGTGGCGGTCAGCCGGTAGTGACGAGGAGCTGGACCAGCTCGTCAGTGCCCGCATCGAGCGGCAGGCCATCTTCGAGCAGCCCAAGCCGCCATCTCTATGGGCAGTCATCGACGAAGGAGTGCTTACCCGCTGCATCGGCAGCGCGCAGACCATGCATGGCCAACTGGAGCACCTGATGGACGCGTCCGATCGGTACAAGATCACGGTCCAGGTCGTCCCCGTCGCAGCCGGCGCGCACGTAGGGCTGTTGGGCGCGTTCGCCATCGCTGCCTTCGAGAACGCACCGGGTATCGTCTACATGGAGTCACCCGATGTGGGCCACACCACGGAGAAGTCATCCGTAGTGGCGAAGGTCAGCGAAACCTTCGACATGCTGCGAGCAGAAGCGCTGCCCCGCGGGCCCTCACGAGACTTGATCAGGAAAGTGGCAGAGGAACGATGGACCTGAGCAACGCCACCTGGCGAAAGAGCAGCTACAGCGGCGGGAACGGCGGCAACTGCGTCGAAGTCGCCTCGCTGCCTGACCACAGCCACGCTGTCCGCGACTCGAAGTCCCCCGAGGGCCCGAAGCTCGTGTTCGCTCTCGAGACATGGCGGACCTTCACCACTGCCGTTAAGGGCGGAGCCTTCGACCTCGGCTGAAACCCAGACCAGTTACCGCGCCGGGCCCCGTGGGCGCGAAGGGCCTTCACTGCGAACTGGTGGGGCTGCCTGCTGACCGCCTGCCTCGCCTAGCGAGCCAGTTCCTGACAGGAACGTGCCAGGTGGGAATGGGAACTCGTCTTGGCTGCGCTCAGCTGAGGTGCGGGCCCGGGTGCGCCTGCCCGATGGCGAGGTGACGTAGCCGGGCATCGCGGTCCGCAGATGTTCGGCTGCTCGGCGGGCGGCAGCGGCCTGCGCGGCGAGGCGCTGGGCTTCCCGCAGCTCAGCGATGGCTTCGGCGAGCCTGGCGAAACGGATGAGCAGTGTCATCTCGGCGCGCGGTACATCCGACACGACGGACGTGACGGTGGACAGTAGACGGGCCGTGCGGCGCAGGTTGTTCCCCGGCAGACCCGGAGTGGGAATCCGGCCGTACGGGGCGCGGGCGGCGCGGTCGTAGGAGTCGGCCGCCTGGCGGAGCACCCGGCTGCCCAGCGCGGCCGCGGCGGCATGCATGGTGTCGGCCGCAGCCCAGGCAGCGTCGGCGGCCACCGCTGGGTCAGTGGCGGCGACGTTCCGGATCTGCTCCGCGGCACCCGCCGCTGTGCGCGCGGCATGCTCCGAGATCGCGGCTCGTTCTGCTGCGGTGAACCTGTCACCAGGCCGGGGGCCGGTGGCCTGCCAGCGGCGGCGGAGCTTGGGCAGGGTCAGGTCCGCCGCGAGCTTGCCGCCGCCAAACCAGACCGGCGCACCCGCCCGCGTGGTGTCGTGCGGCAACGCGACCGCGTAGCCCGTCACCTCGCCCGGATTGCGTGTGCTGAACCGCTTACGGACCAGGATGCTGGCCTGGTCCAGGCGGGCGAAGAACTCCTGCTCGCTAGCCGTCCCGGCGGCGGCTGTGCTGACGGCGCGCCGAAGCGTGATCCGGGGTGCTTCCGGCAGTCTGCGGCGGCGCGCTTTCTCTGACTCCGGCCGGGTCGGGCGGCGTGCTGCGGTCCGGTCACGCGGAGCGGTCCGGCGCAGCCCGAACCGCTGCTCCGCTACCCGGCACGCCTCGCCGACGCGGAAATAGTCGTTCCAGGTCTGGGGCCGCGTCCCGTCCTGGCGGGCCAGCATGGCCACAAGGTGGATGTGATCCGGGGCGTGCCGGACCGCGACCCACCGGACCGCGTCATCCTCCTGGCCGTACGGAGCCAGGCCGGTGCGGTGCATGATCTCGCAAGCGACCTGCGCCCATTCGTCATCGGAGAGGTTCCGGTCATTCGGAGCGGCCCGGACGGAGCAGTGCCATACGGGGCGGGGGGATCCGGGCCGGCCCAGGGCGGCGTGTGGTTGCTGGAGCAGGCCAGCGAGGTCCCGGAAATCGCGGCGGCCGTCCTCGCGTAGCCGTGGTTCCAGTTCGGCGGGGTGCCGCCAGCCTGCCACGATGTGCGGATCGGTGTGCTCGGCCTGGCGACCAGGGCCGAACAGGTAGTAGATCAGCCCGGTAACACGCTGGCCGTGTGGGCTGACCTTGCCGATCATTGCCCGATCCGTTTCCGCACTTCCTCGGCGGCCTGGTCGAGGAGCCGGGCCCGGCGGATGCTTTCCGCCGCGTATGGGAGCAGGTCGCCGCTGCGCTGGCCGGTGGCGTTCAGCTTGGCCACGGCCTGGTTCAGATTGACACCAATGCGGCGGACCAGCCCCGCGGCCCGCATGAACTCGCCCAGCGCCTCCCGCAGCGGGAACTCGCCCGGGCATGTGCCACTGCGAGCAGCAGCCAGCACCATCTGTGCCGCGTACGCGCCCTTGGCCAGCCCGGCCCGCCGAGCGGCCGCGCCGACCTCAGCGAATTCCTCCTCGCTGAGATCGAACCGCACCGTGCGCGGCCGCTTCACCGCCTGGCGGGGACCGGCGCCGTGGCCGTGCGCTCGCCGCTGACGGAACGTGCTGCCTGCTGTCCATGACTCCTGTGCCGTCCCGATGCATGCCACCGTTTTGCTCTTACTGCCATTTCTTGGCTGTCATCATTAGGCGGGAACCTTCATATGACAGCCGTATGGCCATTGTGCAATGACGGACCGCGCCGGCCCAGAGCTAGCTGAACGTTAGGCCATATCTTGCTCCTTTCGTCTGCCGCCTGGTCTATGACCAAGGATGAATATCTTTCTCCAGGTAAATTGACTTACTTCATTCAAGCTGATAGAGCCACGACTTCGCTCGGCGAGGTCTCGTTATGTTCAGCGCAGTTGGCCTTCTCCTCCGCTAGGACCTTGCGTCTCTTGCCAAGACCGACTGTGCGAGTTACGTTCCCCCCAAGGGCCAACTGCCAATCGTCAGCGGGTGTGTGATGACGCGTGGTTCGGGTTCGTCAGGGTCGTACCGGGACTGGGAGAGGGAACGTCGAGCGCAGCAGCGAGCCGAGGAACAGGCAACGCGGTTAAGGGAACAGCAGCGCAAGGCACGTGAGCGCGAGCGTGCGGCGCAGGAGGCGGCTGCCAGAGATAAGGAAGCAGCAGCCAAGACCCGCGCCATCGAGCGTCGGGTAGCAGAACTTGAGGGTGTGCTGCAATCGTCACTCCCCCGAGATCCCCGGATCAACATCGACTCTCTACGGCGCCGCGTGACAGTCCCTCCCTTTGATCTTGGCCAACTGAGGGTCCCTCTGCCGCCTCCTGACTGGGTGGACTTTGAGCCCGAACCGCCACGAGGTATCCGCCGCATGCTCAGTGGCCAGCAGCGCTACGAAGCTGCCGTAGACATGGCCCAGGAAGCGTTTCGGCAGGCCGAGCAAGATCATCAGCGCCGCGAGGTCGAACGGCGCAGGCAGGTAGTCATAGCGCGTCGGAAGCATGAAGGCCAAGTCGCCGAAGCGGAACGTGAGGTCGCTCAGCACAACGCTCAAATCGAGCAGATGGCTGTAGGCCTCCGCGATATGGACCGCTTTGCGGTCAGCCAGTACGTTCAGATGGTTCTGGATCGCTCGCCCTATCCAGCAGGATTCCCGGCGGAACGCAGCGCCGGTTACGTGCCTGAATCTTCACTGCTGGCCGTGGAGTGGTATCTCCCCCCGGTCGAAGTCGTCCCAGGCGAGAAGGCGTTCCGCCACGTTAAGATCCACAAGGCGGTTGAGCCAACGGCCCGACCGCTAGCAGAGTCGGGGAAGCTATACCAAAGCGTTATAGCCCAGATAGCGCTTCGAACAGTTCGCGAGGTCTTCGACGCCACCTCTGAGGACACAGTCAGCACCGTCGTATTCAACGGTCGCGTCCACGCCGTTGACCCGCTGACGGGCCAAAAGATTCAGCCTCACCTCATAACGCTGAGGGCTACCCGGGAGCAATTCTCACGGCTTGTGCTTGATGAGCCCAAGTTCAAGCCAGTCGAATGCGTGCGCAAGTACTTCTTTGCCGATGTCTCTCCACATCCTGACGAGCTGATCCCTGTTGAGCCGGTCATGCCATACAGCATGGCTGATCCGCGGATCGTAGAGCCAGTTGACGTCATCTCCGACATCGACAAGAGGCCCAACCTACTCGACTACAGTCCAAAGGAGTTTGAAAGCTTCATCCAGAACCTCTTCGCCAAGATGGGCTTCGATACCAAGCTGTACCAGGCCAGCGGCGACGGCGGAATCGATTGCGTCGCCTACGATCCTCATCCGATCACTGGTGGGAAGTTCATCGTCCAGGCCAAGCTCTACACCCGGACGGTTCAACCAACGCATGTACGCGACCTCTGGGGCACAGTGCAACACGAGGGCGCCACCAAGGGAATCATGATAACCACCTCCGGCTACGGTCCAGACAGTTACAAGTTCGTCGGCGGCAAGCCACTCAATCTGATCGACGGCAGTGGTCTCCTGTCTCTCTGCCAGCAGAATGAGATACCAGCCCGTATCCTAGATCGCGGTTTCAGAAAAAAGCAGACTTGACCACGCCAGAATAGCCTTTGTGGCGGCCTGTCGGAGCAAACTTTAAGCGCTACTGCTCTCTATACTAGGTCGCGCTATCAGAAACCCTTAGCTCCAGCCTGGTTTAAATGAGATTCATCGCGCTGGGCTACTTGTTCTTCCGTAACGAGCGCTTAGGTATCACGGATATGGTCATTCCACCACTTTAGATGAGGGTCCGAGCGAGTGGGTAGGAAGCTAGCCCGGTCACGTACCCGGATGAGCATCTGTCGGAGTTCATCGTTGTTCAGCCGCGCGGCCTCCGCATATGCATGCAGCAACGCCACAGTCCGTTCGGGCTCGGCCAGGCGTCGCTCCGTACAGAGTCGTCGCGCTCGGCGGTCGTCGGTGGCTAGGTCGATACGCTGATGAATGGCCAGCGCGATCGTGGCGGCCTCACCATCGTCCACGATCGACGCGAGCTCCAAGTACAGCGTCAGTTCCGAGGGTGCGAGCTCGCGGATCTCCAGGGTCTCACTCGATATGAATTGATCAAGGTTGATAGGCGTCAGCACGGTCGTGCCCTTGATGATGTCGCGAAGATATCCAGCCTCGGAAGCGGTCTGCGCGGCGATGATGAAGGTCACTTGCAGCGCGTCGGCGATCTCGTTCAGCCTGCCGGCCGCGGCAAGGTTGATGGCTACACATGCGTCGAGAAGGAGTTTGCGGCGCGGCACTTTGTCACCCCAACGCCTCGGCCAGATCGACGATCTGGGATGCCCCGTCGTCTGACACGTCGCGAGTCTCGGTCAGCCGCTGGTAGACCCGTCGCGCCCCGACGATGTCCGTGCTGAGGTACCGGGCGAGCTGAGACTCGGTGATCTCTCCATCGGCATAGAGCTGGGTGGCCAGGATTCGGTAATGAAACGGCAGCGAATCGGCCGCCTGCTCTTCGCCGGCCTCCAGGCCCAGCAGCTGCGCGGCAGCTCGCGGCTGGAAGTTGTTATCCCGTAGCCTCTCCCAGGTTCCTGGGCGAACTAGTCGCAAATCTTCCAGCCGGAGCGTGAGGGCCTGGACCGAGACCTGGTAGGCATGGGCCAGCTGGACGAGCGCCGCAGCCGTGACCTGACCTTCTCTGCTTCGCTTCAGCTCATTGAAGCGGCGAAGCAGCCCAGTGCGAGGCATGAGGAAGTTAGCCGCGAACGCATCCGCGAATCGCTCGGTTTCCGGCGGCTGACGCCGGTGACCGACGAGCGTGACCTCGGCCCGCTCACGCGAGACCAGGAAGTGCGCGTACTCGTGGGCCAGGGTCCAGCGACGGCGCTCGGCCGGATGACGAGCATTCAGGGCAACGCAGCCGCCCAACGGCTCTACATAGACAAAGAGACCGGCCACCCTGGAAGGCAAGGGCTCGATGAAGATCCGAAGTCCCGCATCGACCTCAAGAATCTCACGAAGCCGCTGGATAGGACCATCGCCGATACCCAGCCGGTTGCGCTCCTCTGTTGCCAAGTCCTCCGCTGCCTGAGCAGGTTCGAGATGATCGATCCGCCGGACCGGCGGATACTGTCCGGGCGGTCCGGCCCCGGCACGGCGCAGCAAGTCGAGATAGTTATCCGCGAGTTCCTCCAGGCGCGCGATCAGCTGCGGCAGGTCGTCCGTCTCAGGTGCCGAGGCAAGGGCAGCGCGGAACCGGGCCCCGATAGCTACTGGCGGTGCCGTCGGTCGCAGCAGCTCGCTGACCGGTCGGTCATAAAGCCTGGCCAAACTGACCAGCTCGGCGGGCTGGACCTCGCGGCTACCCTTCTCCATGGCGATGAGCAAGGGCCGGCTTACTTTTAGCTCCACGGCGGCCTGAGCCTGGGTCAGGCCGCGTGCCTCCCTGGCAGCGCGCAGCCGGGAACCAAGCGGACCGCCGCCGGTTTCTACCTCTGGTCGCTCTTCGTCTCGCATAACGCCGCCGATCTGTCGCCTCTGAGCCCGAACGAAGCAAGATCCAATACTCCCCACTCCCGGACGTACGCACCGTAGAGCCTGGTCAGCTGAGCTGGGGCAATACGTTCGACATCCATAATGGGCGGAAACTCTGACACTATGCCCTGCCACTGATCCGCCGTATTGAGGCAGTCGCGAAGGCGTTCGAGCTGCCAGGTCATCGCGGCCAGGGAGCTCGTGCCAGCAGGCGAGCGAGTTCGGTACCGGGTCACCTCGTCGGCGTCGCTACGTCCTCCCGCGATGAGGGCCTGGCGTCGTAGCAGACACGATGTGCAGGTACCGCACTGCGCAGCACCGGGCACCCTCGCCGCGAAGGCAGTGTCGCACGAGACCGCAGCAGCAATGATTGAAGCGTCGATCTCCGGGACCGCGCGGACTGCCTCCGCTTTGGTCAAGAGCAGATACGGTGCCTCGACCTGGAACGATCGGCCTCTGACCGCCGACGCAAGGCCCTCGGCCATTCGCAGCGTCCGCGGATGCATCGATCTCGTTGCTTGCGACCCTTCCTGTGATCGCAGGTAAGGCAGGTTGATCGCCCCGATCCCGTTCTCGTATACGCGCAGCCGGTCCTGGCCGAGTGTCCATGCCGTGGCAATGCCCGTCGCTAGGAATAGCAGGCCTCTGGTCCGCTGGCTGTTCTCGCGCTCAGGCTCCCGCAGCGATACGCGGTACTGGAGCTGCACGCACGAGGTGCTTGTGCCACCGTCGAGAGCGCGGACAACCCGACGCTGGGCTGCCTTCATTCGGTTGTTGGTATGCACACTGACGGCGACCGCGTCGGAACTCCTCAGATCCTGGGCGAGACCAAGAGCGGAATCAAGGCCGCCAGAGAACAAGGCGAGAGGCGAGCCGCGCGGAACGGTATTGAAAAGGAACCCCTGCCGATTGTCGAGCGGCCCGGCGTCATGGGCGAGCTGAGAAAATTCGATGGTCCACACATCGTCCGTGAGCCATCCCAGGAGGCCAGTCAGCTGCTCGGTAACTGAATTCCACAGACTTGGATTACGGACAGGGACCTGTAGCCAGAGTTGCCGTCCCCAGCCAGATCCGTCCGAGCGTTCGCGCTCGCTTGGACGTGGCACTAGCCGGTCAGCAGCATGAACCATGGCCGCGAGCTCCAGCAGGTCCGCCGCCACAGGCGGAAGATCACGTGAAAGTCGGCCAATTACTGCACGGCCGTCCAGTTGAGCCTCGTAACCCAGCCGGAGAGGGCGCCGCTCACTCCCAGGAAACCGGAACCAGCCTGAGCGGTACATAGCGGTGTGATCTTCGTCATCTGCCGACGTCATAGCGAGTCCAGGTTCGTGTCGAGCAGATCTGCCAGCGCCCGCTTTTGCCCTCGCCTCGCCGGCGCCCGCAGTCCTTCACCTGTCGGTCGAGAGGCAAATCTAGCGGCTAGCTTGGCCATCGGGTCTCCGGCCAGCGCGGCGGTCATCACTGCTCGAAGATCGCCATACCCGTAGGACTCTTGCGGCAACGCCTGGACCATCCGGTCGAATCCGTAGTGGTAGGCGAGGTCCTTGACGACTCGTCGGGCGAGCAGCAGGGTCGCGTCGGCAGGTGAGACGAGGGCAAGCTCGCGCTGCATGGTCGTGGCCAGAGTCGCGGCCGCCCGCTCGGCGATTTTCGTTGGCACATGCTCGCGACCTGCCGGGGGGTCGAAGTGAACCGAGTCTCCCCTCCATGCAGCCTCGCGCATCTTCTCGGCGAGGCTTGGCAGCGACGGGATCCCGTGAATGGTCCTGATCGTGGCGGCTAGCGCCTTCGTGACGGCGTCACCAACGCGATCGGCCGGATCGTGCCCTTGCAGGCAGCGAAGCACCTTTCGCCACGCCGGCGAGAGGTATCGGGGGAATCGGTCATCGTCAGGCATGGCAACCTCCCGCCTTGACAGTGTCAACGACTCAAGCATACATCTGTGGCGTTGGTTGTAAAGAAGTAACGCCTGAGCCGTCGATTGCCCACCTCATCGATGGATCGCTGTAGCCAGGGCTACCGAGCGAGCCGAGGACTCTGCGGCGGGTCCGATGGCCATGCCGACCCGGTCAGCTGATCAAGGCGGTCGCCAGGCATGGTGCTGTCCTTGATCAAATGGGAGGAATTTGGGAGATCACACCTGCCGCGATCACGCCCATACCGTGCCGAAGCTAGATGAAGAGGAGCTTCTGAGCTGGCCCTTTGCCGTTCAGTGTGGTCGGCGGGAGGATCGGCCCGGGTTTGCAAGCAGGGGGTCAGGGGTTCGAGTCCCCTTAGCTCCACTCCCCGATTCCTGGTATCTGGCCAGGTCAGACGCTGTTAATTCCGGTTCTCCCCGTATCGCGGGCGTGGCTCGGGTGGGCCGCCTTGGGCGGTTGGGAGGAATCTGGGAGATCATCTTTTTGCCTGTCTCCCGGTGTCGCCTGATTCCGGTGGGTCACCTCCGCTGTCAGCAGCTCGTCGAGCAACAGGACGGGTGAGTGCGGACTGATGGCCGCGCGGGCGCGTAGGGAGTCTTCCCAGCGGGCCTGGAGTGCGTGCTTGAGGTCGTCGCGCATGCGGTCGCTGGCGTGGGCGTAGAGGCCGCGGATGCCGGGGACCTGTGGCCGAGGCGCTGTTCAGCGAGGATCTCGGGGATGCCGTCTTCGGAACTGGTCTTGTGCCCGTGCCTGAGTCCGTGCACGGTCAGGCCCGGCTTGATCGGGAGCCAGCAGGCGATGGGTACGGTATCGCGGATGGCCTGGATGCCCCGGCCGCGCGGCGGTGCGTAGTCCACTGATGGTTCTGCGGGGGGCCACGCGGCGATGGGAACGCCGGGCCAGGTCGTGCCTGGGCCGGTGAAGGCCGGTCTTCGCGCGTCAGGGTTTGCCGGCCGGGTGACCTAGTCTGGCCAGTTCGTGGGCCGCCGCGAGGAAACCCTTCTGCAGGTCCGTGTGCGGATGCTCCCCCGAGCCCGGATGGCCGTTGCCTCCGTTGGCTTGTTGTGCCGTCCGGGCTGCGGCGGCCACGACCAGCGGGTCGCGCGGCGGCGCGGGGCGTGGCGCTGTGCGGGTCAGGAGCTCCCCGAGATGGGCAGCGCGGGCCACCCGGACGCCGGGGTGGTGCGGGTGAAACGCGCGGAGCCGCCACGACCTGTCCCTGGCAGGCGGGTCCAGGGCCTGGGGGCAGAAGCGCAGCAGAACCGACTTGATGATGGAGGTGTGATCGAAGACGGTGCTCGACACCGAGCGAGGTTCCACCCAGGGTGACACGATGATCGCCGGTACCCGCACGCCGTAACGGCCGAACATCGCGGGGTCGTCGTCTGGCGCCTGCGGAGGCGGGACGTGATCGTAGAAACCCCCGTGCTCGTCGTAGACGACGACCAGCAGCGAGCGCTCCCAGTCGGGGCTTTTCGCCAGGGCGTCGTAGACGGCCAGGACGAGGTCCTGGCCGTCGGTGATGTCGGCGGGCGCGTGGTCATCGTTGGGGGGAAAGCCGAGCGGGTTGAAAGTGGTGAAGGCCGGGTCGATCCAGGACACCGACGGCAGGGAGCCGTTCGCGGCGTCTTCGAGGAAGCTTGCTGCCCCTGCGTCGATCCTGATCTCAAACCTGGTTTTCCAGTTCAGGCCGGTCTTGCTGAAGTAGCCGAAATGATGGTGGTGTCCTGCGGTGTAGCGGGCGTCGGCCAGGCGCAGGGTGGGGGTGTCAAAGCAGTACCAGCGCCAGGAGACATCGTGCTCGTCCAGGTGCCGGACGAACGACGGCTTGTGGTAGATGGGTGGCACATGGGGAGGCAGGTCATCCCGGCTGCCGGCGGCGCTGCCGCACAGGGCGTACAGGCGGTTGGGCCATGTGGCACCTGGGACCGAGCTGAACCAGCGGTCACAGACTGCGAACTCCTCCGCCAGGTGATCATAAACGGGCACGTCCGCCGCGTCGTAATACCCCACAGCAGGTGACGGGTCACCGCCGTGAACCCCGCGGCCAGCCATGGTGGCGGCCAGGCTCTCGACGAAACCGCCCATCCGCCCGCTATCGACTTGCATGTCGACAGCGCTGGCGGTGTGCTCCGGGTCCACGTCCACTCTTGTCGTCGCCAGGTGATGAACCGGGTAGCTGCGTCCCTGATACTCGTTCGCGAGCCCCGGACGGAGGCCGTCGATATCCGCCCGGCCGCCGGTGAGGGACAAATACCCCAGCATGTGGTCGAAGGAGCGGTTCTCCATCATCAGGACGACGATATGGTCAACCTTCTCCAGATTGGCAACATAGGATTCCGCGCTCACAAATGCCGCCCCCTTTCCGTAGAATTCCTAGTGCGCTGAGCCGCCCGCTGTCGGCACCGGCCCATGGGTCAGCGGAGCGGGCCTGGTGGCGCCTGGCCAGCCGGGTACTCCTGCATGGGGACGTCTGCGGCTGACCATGCGTTCATGACAGGGTCGATGATGCGCCATGCTTCTGAGGTAGACCAGCGTGCCCGGGCGATCGCTGCCGATCAGCTGGCTGACGTCCTCGGGCCGGGTGACGTCCGCGGCCTGGAAGCTGAGCATCCTGATCACGGCGTCGCGGGTGGCCGGCGTCACGGGCGCGTGCTTCTCCAGTTCGCTGGCGATGTGCTGGCGGAAGTCGTCGGTTGACCAGTCGGTGTTGGCCCAGCCGAGCACCGTGAACCCTGGAGGGAGGAGGCTGGCCTCGGCGAGCTGGGCAACTGCTGGCATCAGCAGGCGGCTGGTGAGATCGCCAGAGGCGCCGAAGAGAACCATTCGCTCGATCATGGGTGTCACCTTTCTCGGGTCGTCGCGGGCCGGGGCAGCGCTCCGGCTAAGGCGCCGGGAGGGGGCTCGCGTACCGGGGCGAGGGGCGCCCGGCAACCCCGGGACGGCAACGGAAGATCACGCCGGCCAGCGGCTGGGCTGTGCGACTGGCTGCTTCGAGGTCGAACCACGAGGTCGTGATGTACAGGTCGCCGCCATCGATGCCGCCGAAGGCCACCGAGGTGGGGTTCGTCGTCGGTATCTCGACCAAGCCATCGAGCGTGCCGTCCGCGTGATAGCGGTGGACCTCTCCGGACCGGCCCAGCGCGACCCACAGCATGCCTTCATCGTTGACGGTCATACCGTCCGGCCAGACCTGCGCATCCCTGAAGTCGAGGAGGCGCCGGCGATCGCTCAGGGTGCCCGTTGCGGGGTCTAGGTCGAACACGTTGACCACGAACAGGGCGGTGTCGGCGAGGTACAGGCGGCCTTGCGGCTCGTCGAATGCGGGGCCGTTGCAGATCGTGAGGTCCTCGACCACACGGGTGACCCTGCCGCCATCGACCCGGTACAACGCTGCGTTCTTCGGCCGCTTGTCGTAGGCCATCGTGCCGACCCACGCCCTGCCCGTGCGGTTGACCTTGATGTCGTTCGCACGGTTCTCGGGCCTGTCCTGCTCGATCGGGACGCGCAGGTCCATCGCGCCGGTGCTGCGGTCGAGCACAGCCAGGCCTTCGGGGCTCGCCACGACCATCTCTCCGGCCGCGCTGAGGACCACGCCGCCGGGCTGACCCTGGGTACCTCACGAGCTGTTATTGCTCGACTGCGGGTCGAAGCAGTGCACTCGTTCTCCGGCGATGTCCACCCACCACAACCGGGCCGTTGCAGCGTCCCAGAGCGGGCCCTCCGCGTGGTGAGACCGGATGCTCAGCGCGGCCTCAACCCCAATGTCACCCATGACGCAGGCCTGCCATTCGCTCGCGGCTCGTCACAGGTCTTCTAGCGCGCCAGGGCGCTGGGCCAGCACGTCCTCGGCGTGGGCCACCACCGGCATGCCGCCCTTGCCAACGGTCAGCGGCGTGCGGTGGTAGCCGTGGTAGGTCAGCATCCCCCCGGACAGGAACGCCACGTCGTCCCATCCGTTCTGCTTCAGCGCGCAGTACGCGATGTAGCTGCGGAAACCCGACCGGCAGTAGGTGTAAACGGGCTTGTCCCGGGGCACCTCATCCAGTCGTTGCCGCAGCTCGGTGTACGGCAGCAGGACTGCCCCGGGGATGTGCCATGCGTCGTACTCCGTCGGCGTGCGCACGTCGAGGATCGTGACCTGCTCGGCGCAGTCCGGGTAGTCCTCGGGGTACCACAGGTCGATGTCGCCACGCAGCAGGTTCGCGCCGAGGAAGCCGGCCATGTTGACCGGGTCTTTCGCCGCACCATACGGCGGGGCGTAGGCGAGTTCCAGGTGTTCCAGATCGAACACCGTCATCCCGGCGCGCAGTGCGACCGCGAGGACGTCGATTCGCTTGTTGACACCGTCCCAGCCGAGCACCTGCGCGCCCAGCAGTTTGCCCTCGGCCGGGTCGAACAGCACCTTCAGGAACAGGGGCGCGGTTCCTGGGTAGTACGCGGCATGGCCGTTCTGGTGAGTGTAGATCTTGCGGTAGTCCATGCCTGCCGCGCGCAACTCGGTCTCGGTCAGGCCGGTGCCCCCGGCGGTCATGTCGAACACCTTGACCACAGCGGTGCCCTGGGTACCGCGGTAGCCGCCGACATCCTCGCGGCCGGCGATCGTGTCCGCGGCTATCCGGCCTTCCCGGTTCGCCGGGCCGGCCAGCATCGACAGCACAGGCTCGCCGGTCAGGAAGTGAGCGGTCTCCACCGCGTCGCCCGCCGCCAGGATGTCCGGGGCCGAAGTCCGCATCTGCGCATCGACCACGATCCCCCCGCGCGGCCCGATCTCGATACCGGCGTCACGAGCCAGGCCGACGTTGGGACGCGCCCCAGCCGCCATCACGACCACGTCAGCCTCGACTGACGTGCCATCGGACAGATCGAGGACCAGCCCGCCGTCCTCCCCATGGCGAACTGCGCTGGCGGAGGTGCCGAGCCGCAGGTCCACGTCGTGGATACCGACGTGGTAGTCCAGGATCCGGGTCATCTCCGGGTCCAGCCACGGCATGAGCCGCTCCGTCCGCTCGACGACGGTGGTCGCCAGCCCCCGGGACCGGAACGCCTCGGTCAGCTCCAGCCCGATGTAGCTGCCGCCGACGATGACGGCGCTCGTGGCGTCCTTGTCGAGCTGGGCGATGATGCGGTCCATGTCGGGGATGTTGCGCAGCACATCGACCCGCGGGTCGTCAGCACCGGGGATCGGCGGCCGGACCGGCTTGGCCCCCAGACACAGCACGAGCTTGTCGTAGGACTCCCGGTACGTTCGCTGCTGCGCGAGGTCGCGCACCTCTACTTCCTTGGCATCACGGTCAATGCGGACGACGTCCTGCCCGGTCCGCACATCCAGCGCCAAGCTCTTGCTGAGACTTTCCGGCGTCTGCAGCAGCAGGCTGTCCCGCTCCGGGATCGCCCCGCCGATGTGGTAAGGCAAGCCGCAGTTCGCGAACGACACGTAATGGTCACGCTCCAGGATCACGATCTCGGCCGACTCATCAAGCCGCCTCAGCCGCGCACCTGTCGAAGCCCCGGCCGCAACTCCGCCCACAATTACTGTTTTCATCTCGCTGCCCCCGCCTAGCATTAGCTGGATAGTTCGCGCGCACGCGCCGATGCATCACCCCTCCGGGATGAACACGCTCGGTAACTTTCGAAACCGGACATTTCCCCGGTCGGCCCGGCCCGGGTAAGGAGAGGGCGTCAGTACCGATAATTAATACAACCGTGTACATTGCAGCATGCGCCACCCAGGGGCGCGTAGGGCCAAAGGTCCTAACCTGGCTGACCGGCCGGCTCAGCTGGTGCCGGCTCCGGGTCGGGCGGGGAGGGCCAGGGTGTGGCGCCCAGCCTGCGCGCAGACCGGGCCAGATCATCCCGCAACGTCGCGAGAGGGATCGCATCAAGGCCGCCGGCCTGCACAAGGTAGTCTTCGAAGATCCGCCACCCCAGCGCGGCCGCCACGATCTGCGCCGCCCGCACCCGGGCCGCATCGGCAGCCAGGCCGTACCCGGCCGTGAGGGCCTCGGCCATCGCCACGACCGGGTTGAAGTCGGGGCGGCTCTCCAGGGACCGGCCAGAGATCGCCAACGCGGCGGCGATCCGCACCCATTTCCCCATCACGGTGTCAGCCGAGAAGCCCTGCGCCGACAAGGGGTTTTCCTCAACGGCCTGGGCAAGCTGGTCGGAGACATGGCGGAACACCGCGGTCACCAAGTCGTCACGACTGCCGATGTACCGCCGGATCAGCGAAAGATTCACGCCGGCCGCTGCCGCAATGTCCCGCAGCGACACCGCGTCAACTCCCCGCAGGGCAAACAGTGCAGCCGCAGCGTCGAGCACCGCCCGGCGAACCTCGCCCGGTCCGGCCGGGCGCCCGGCCGGCCGCCGGGGCCCCGGCAGGCGGGATCTGGGAGAATCGCTCATCGGCTCAATTATCCCTGAATACCAAAGGTCACGAGAGGCTCAGGCGCCCCAAGTTCCCGAGATCATCAAGACCTACTGACACACCATGGGCCGTTACCAGCATCCGGCCTGCCCGGCCTGGACAGCAGCACCGGCACCGGGCATCCGTTCGAGGAGTACCGGCCGGTGCGCTGCTTATATCACGCCAAATTTATACGAATGTATACACCGATGTCCTCTTCCTGCCTACCTACGCATGACTGCTCACGACACCGCACCACCTATTTCAAATCGCTGTACGGATCTGGGGCCCCCGCTGCCTCGCTGAACCGTTGGAGCTAGAGATCCAGGCTGCGGTAGAACTCGCGAGGGTGGCCACCACGGCGACGGTGACCGTGCGGGTTGTGTCGTTCACGTCGTAGATGATCCGGTAGTCGCCACCCGGACCCGCAGCCAGGGCCGGTGTCCCTTCAACGGCTTGACGCCAGCAGGCCTCGGGTCTGTCCCGAGGCCTCGCATGGCAGCCAGGATGTCCTTGCGGGCGGCCGGGTCCAGCTCTCGTAAGGCCTCGCGCACTGGGCGCGCCTCGGCGTACTCGCGCATCCTGTCAGTGCCCGAACTCGGCTTCTATTCGTCGAGCGGGATCGACTCGCCGAGCTAATCCCAGGCGGCGTCAGCCTCGGCAGCATCCCCGGGGTCCTCCGCAGAGCGGAGAGCCTCGCCGAGACCAACGCGCGGCGCCCGGCGTGGTAGGCATGAAAGTGGGCCACGGGGTGATCTCGCTCGTTCCAGTACATGTAGATCACGACTCCGTAGAGCGCTCCGGGACGGTGACCGGCGGTCATGAGCACGGGTCCAGCTCGAACCAGGCGATCCAGCCTGTTTCGGCGTTTCCGGTGCGTCCCCTGGTGCTGGCCAGCCGGTCCACGATCAGTAAGCCCCGCCCCTTCTGCCCGTCCTCCTGCGCGGTCTCAGTCCAGGGTCCGCCCTGGTCACAGACCTCCACCCGCCGCGCCTCCCACACGCTGATAGATGCCTCCCTGAAATGGCCCGTAGCAGCAGTTACCGGCACAGCCGAGAGTCAGCCGCGAGCCGTTCTACCCTGTCCGGCCCGGCGAAGGCACTGATGGCTACGGCCGTCGCGGCGGGAAACCCAGTTCCATACCCGTAAAATTGTCCTTGTGGCCTCCGTGGATGCCTTGCTGGCCGTCTATGACCAGCAGATGCGAGGAGTGGAACCCAGGCCGCCCGCTGGGGTCAGGTACGAGCAGGACGGGCCCCTGCTGCGAGCCGCCGGCGGGCACCGCGGCTACATCTGCGGCCCTAGTGCCCTCGGGGTAACGGGAGCAGAACTCGACCGGCTGATCGCCCGGCAGCGGGACTACTTCGCCGGGCGGGGAGAAGCCGTCGGGTGGCAGACCCGCGCCCACGATGAGCCGGCTGACCTGCGCGCCGCGGGGTTCGTGCCCGGGGAGGAACGGACGGTCCTGATCGGGCTCACCGCGGAACTGGCCATCGCCCCCGTCCTGCCCGGCGGCACGGTCCTGCGCCAGGTCACTGCGGACGACGACACGCACCGGATCGCCGCTCCGCAGCCCGCTGTCTGGGGCCAGGACTGTAACTGGCTCGGCGGGAACCTCATCACCCGGATCGCCGCCCCCCGCAGGCATCGCGGTCCTGGCCGCCGAAGCCGATGGTGAGGTTACCTGCGCGGGGTGGCTGGCTTTCTTCCAGCCAGGCGCGGACAGCTTCGCCCGCCTGCTGGGCGGGTCGACGTTGCCGCAGTGGCGCGGCCGCGGGATCTACCGGGCGCTGGTCGCGGCCCGCGCTCAGCGCGCTGCTGCACGCAGCGTCAGGTACCTGCGCGCCGACGCCTCGCACGACAGTGCCCCCATCTTGCGCCGCCTGGGACTCCGTGCGGTGACCACCACCACCGCGTACGTGTGGACGCCGCCGCAGCCCGCCAGGCCAGGATGACCCACGCGGCGGCCCCGGACCTGACTTCCCTGACAGCAACGGCGCACAGCGTCGTGATCGTTCGCGGCAATGGGCCCCCAGTTGGGCCTGCTGACCTTGCAGGCCGGGTCGTACCAGGGCGCTGAGCCGTACCCGCTGGACGTGCTGGATGCGGTACCCAGGGCATGATCTGCTGTCTGATCCAGCAGGAACTGCTCACCCAGGATTCGGGGCCTGGTGACCGGCTGTCTGCTTGGTGAGACGGGGCCTTCCCGGCGCTATTCCGCTGTTGTCATGGCTCACCGTGGGGCTGGGGGCCGGCGCGGGGGGCTCGGGTATCGGCCGCGGCATGGTGGCCGTTCCCTGCCCGGCCGAGCAGCATCTGGAGGGCCAGCAGGTCGACGCCTCCAACCGCGATCCCAATACCAGTTCCGGCCAGGACGTCCAGGGGATAGTGCACCCCCAAGTACACCCGGGACCAGCCCACCAGGACGGCGTAGCCGATCGCCACGGCGGCCAGCGGCCGGACCAGGAACGGCACGAGCGCGATGACTACCGCCACGGTGACGGCGGTGTGGCTGGAGGGAAAGCTCGTGCCGTGCGCAGGCTGCTGGCGCAGCACCGTGTCAGCCATCACTTCGTAGGGCCGGGGGCGGGAGGCAATGGCCTTCGCCACGTGCGCCAGCACCCATGCAGCGCCGGCCGCTACGGCTGCGGCGGCTACCGGCAGGACGCTTCGGTTTCTGGCCACGGCGTAAACGACGGTGAGCACGACGATAGCGATGATGCCTGCCGGCAGGAACAGATGCGACAACGGCGTAAGTACCGAGGCGGCAGCTGGCGGGACCTGGTTGAGAATCCGGAACAGGCGCGCATCCCCGCTGGTCGTCCCCGCTTTGACCAACAGCGCGGACGCGCCGAAGAGCACTACCCCAAGACCAGCCAGGAGCACGGCGGTCCATGCCGCCGGAACGCGGGGCGGGCGGTTCGGCCACCACCACGATGCGGGCGAGATCATGGAGACCAAGCAGTCGGCGCACCAGCAGGGTGGGCCCGACGCCACTGGCTGGCCACTGCACGAACCCAAGGGCTTAGCGCGGATCCGAAACCCACGGCCACCTCCGCCAGGAACGTCGCTGCCGCGGACGGGCAGGTGCCATGGCCGCTTATGGTACCGGCTTAGCCATCCCAAAGCTGGCCAGGCAGGATTGCGCATGGCCGCTGATCAGGATGTGCACAGCCGTCAATAGAGGAGTGGCCTCCTTGACGAACCTCAGAGCCCTAGGCTCAAGGCTGCCAGCGAGCACCTCCCCGTCTGCCGAGACCGACGCGCGGCGCCCGGCTGGGTAGGCATGAATCGTCCGCGACCGCCGCATCGCCAAATGGCGCTGGGTCATGCGGCTGCGAATCCGAACTCTTCGAACAGGCTTTCCGGCCCGGTATGCAGGTAGGCGCCACGTTGCGGGTCACGTCCGGCCACCTGCTCGGGGTAGGCCTCGACCACGCCGCCGCCAGCATGGGCTATCGCGGCCAGCGCCGCGGCAACCCCGGCCCGCGCCACGCCTTCGCGGCGGGACCCGGAGCCGGTGAACAAGCAGCCGATCCGCCAGCCGGGCAACTCGGCCAGGCCCTTTTCATAGGCCTTGGGGTTCTTGATGCTAGCCACCTCGCCCGGTGGCCCGTACTGGCACCAGCCTGCGCAGCGACCGTCGCGATAGACGAGCATCTGGTGGATGGTGCCGTTGTTCACGTGAGTGAGTTTGGCCTCGCGGTTGCCTGCCGCGGTGCTGTCCTTGCTGATGCCCCCGGGATGAAAGCCGATGCACCAGCAGCCACCCCAGACACCGTTGTTCGCCTCAACCAGCGCGGCGAAGTCATCCCAGGTATCGGGCGTGAGCAGACGCGTCGTGTACTGGGTCACAGCCGATGTCACAGTTCCACTCTTCCCCGACTCCGGCCCTGGGCTGGGCTGGGCTGCGCACCAAGCCCTAGGCCTGCACGCGAGCCAACGTGGCGACCAGTCCTCTCGCCAAACCTCAGTCATGTGCTGCCGTGCGCCCCCGTTGCTGGGAGCAATGCTTGAGACCTGTGGATCGGCCGGGAAGGGGTGTACCTTCCCGGGTGACCGTGTCGAGTCTCAAGCAATGACCGGCGTTGGCGCGCCGGCCGGGAAGGTGGCCGCCGATGCGCCGGGCTTCGTCCAGGGACTGATCACCAACACCTACCTGTCGCAGGCCGAGTACGACCTGCTCGCCTCACTCCCGGCCGCGATGCTGTCCAAGACGCGGATGAGCGTTCCGCCGCTGAGCGTCAACGTCTTCGATCCGCCGTTGCACGGCCTGGTCATGGCTGACGTCGAGTTCAGCACAGACCAGGAAGCACAATCGTTCATCCAGCCTCCAGTGGCGGTCGCCGAGATCACCGACGACCGCCGGTTCACCGGAGGCAGCCTCGTCCAGGCTCGCCGTCACGACCTGCGTGCCTGGCTCGCCGAGTACGGCATCCAATCCCTGCAGATCGAGTAAACCCAATTCATCCACAGGTATTGACAATTGCTCGTTGCTGGAGGTCAGGCCGGGTTCTGAGGTCATGGTTTGATCCACGGGTCGCCGAGCTGCGAGAGGGCGGTGAGAAGATCATGCACTGCGCGGGTCTGGGGGACATCGACACCGACCCGCTCGGCGATCTCGATGAGTGCGCCGGTCAGGCAGTCCAGTTCCAGGGGCTTCCCGGCCAGCCGGTCCTGCAGCATTGAGGTCCGGTGCTCGCCCACGTCCACGGCCGCCTCCAGGCGCCGCTCGACCGTGATCGGAAGCTGTATACCCAGAGCCATCGCGACGGCGGCGCATTCCTGCATCATCTCGCGCACCAGCCGCAGCGCCGCCGGGGACCTTCCCAGCTGACCCAGCGTCGCCCCGAGCAGCGTCGTCACCGGGTTCAGTGACGCATTCCCGATCATCTTGAGCCAGATCTGTTCGCGCAGCCGGGGGGCTACCGGGGCTCTTAGGCCACCGGCGTGGAAGGCCCGGGATATCTCACGGCACCGGTCGCTCACCGTCCCGTCGGGTTCGCCGAGAGAAAACCGCTTCCCCTCCACGTGCCGGATGACACCCGGCTCCGTGATCTCGGCCGCGCAGTAGACGACGCAGCCGATCACGCTGGCCGGGTCGATCACCTGGGTGATGATGCCCCCGGGGTCAACGCTCTCGACGACCAGGCCGCGGTATGGGCCTGGCTGGCGCTGGAAGTACCACCACGGGATCCCGTTCTGCCCGGCGATCACCGGTACGCCCGGACGCAGCGCGTGGTGCAGCGCATCAGCAACCTCGGGCAGGCTGTAGGCCTTGAGCCCCAGGAACACGACATCGGCATCGGTGACCGCGCCAATGTCGTCGGTAGCGCGCGGACGGACCAGGAACTCGTCATCGGCACCGCAGACCCGGATGCCGTGGTCCCGTATCGCCTCCAGATGGGCGCGCCGGGCGATCAGGGTGACCTCGCAGCCGCCGCGGGCGAGGCAGGCGCCCACGTACCCGCCGATCGCCCCGGCGCCGACCACGGCCAGCCTCATGGCTGGTCTCGCAACTGGGCTGCAAGCCGGATGCGCTGCGGCTTGCCGGTGGCCGTGCGCGGGATCTCGTGCACGACATGAATGACCTTGGGCACTTTGTAGTCCGCGAGCGACTCCCGGCACTTATCGCGCAGCTCCGCGCTGCTGGCCTCCGCGCGTAGGACCACGGCAGCGCCGACTACCTGGCCATATTTCTCATCATCAATCCCGAAACATACGGCGTCGGCCACAGCTGGTTGCTCCTTCAGCACGGCCTCGACCTCGGCCGGGGAGATGTTCTCCCCACCGCGGATGATCAGTTCCTTGATCCGGCCCTCCAGGCGGAGGTACCCGTCCTCCAGCACGCCGCGATCCCCGGTGCGGAGCCAGCCGCCCACGAAGGCCTCGGCGTTCGCTTCTGGATCGTTCAGGTATCCGGGCGTCACGCCCGGACCCCGGATCGCGACCTCACCCGCGCGCCCGCCCGGCAGGAGCCGCCCGGCGTCATCCACGATGCGTATCTCGGCGCCGGCCGGGACGCCGACCGACCCAGGCCGGCGTGGCCGCGGTGGCAGCGGATTGGAGGTCATCTGATGGCTCGCCTCGGTCATGCCGTAGGCCTCCAGGACCGGCGCCTCGTAGATGTCCTCCAGCCGCTGCATCGCGCGGGGGGACAGCGCCGAACTGCAGGAACGCACGAAACGGACCGACTGGGCCGACGCTGTGCCGTGCTCAACCAGTTCCTGGTGGATGGTGGGACTGGCGGAGATCCAGGTAACCCGGCAGTCGGCCACCTGCTGCCAGTACCGCCGCGGGGTGAGCCGGCGCGGAGTGACCACGGCCCCGCCCGCGGCAAGCTGCGCCAGGACCGAGGCGATCAGCCCGTGGACGTGAAACAGGGGCATCGCGCAGTAGGAGACGTCCTCCTCGGTGAGCAGGTAGTGCGCGCCGATCACGCGGGCCGAGGCCATCAGGTTGCGCTGCAGCAGCGGTACCTGCTTGGGGCGCCTGGTCGTGCCACTCGTGTGCAGCAGCATGGCCACGTCCTCAGGCGAGGCCACGGTGAACGGCCGCGGTGCCGGGGCCCCGGCACGGAGGACCGACAGCTCCGGTGGACCCCGGTGCTGCAGCGCGACATCCACAACCGTCCGCTCACCGGCCGCCCGGCGGGCGTCCACTCCCTGGCCTGCCTGGACAAGCAGCAGGCTGGGCATCAGATCAGTGAGGCAAAAGGCGTATTCCGCCTCCGTGTAGCGCGGGTTCAGCGGAGCCGCGGCCGCACCCAGCGCCGTCACCGCCAGCACCAGCTCGACAAATTCAGGGCCGTTCGGCAGCACGATGGCCACGCGGTCGCCATGAGCCACGCCCAGGCCCGCCAGCACGGAGGCCAGCTGGTGCACAGAACCGGCGAGTTCGGCATGGGAAACGACGGAGCCGTCGTCGGGACAGATCAGGGCGGGCGCCTTGCTGTCTTCCCGCAAGATCGCAAGCAGTGACTCGGGATCGAGGGGGGTCACGCGCGTCACACCCGCTTTCACACTGTAGGCCAGGTCGGCTGGGTACTTCCCGGCGCGGTCGGCGACATGGTCACGGCATTAGATGAGGCCGGTGCCATCCTGCAAATGATCGCAGCCGCGGCCGCGATCGCCTGCACCGGGCCATGACCCGACACGGCAGCGATCTGGCCAGGCCTCGGAGAGCCGGCGGAAGGTACAGCACAGAAGCCCGTCGAGCAGTGGGACGGGTGGGGGCGATGGCGGCGCGGCCTGCTTCGCTGTTGGCCGTCGCATCCGCGGTCCTGGTCGCCGCCGCCCGTTGATCACCAGGTTGCCTGGCCGGGTGCGTTGGTCAGCCGAGCTGGCTGATGTGCCGGATGACGTCCTGCACCGGGCGGTCCCCGGTGAGCTGGATGTCGTCGATGACGGCGCCGTCGCGGAGCCGGATCAGCCGTTCGGATCTGGCGGCGATCTGCGGGTCGTGCGAGGCGAGCACGATGGTCATGCCGTGCTCGGCGCGGAGGCGGGCGAGCAGGTCGAGGATGCTGGTGGCGGTAGCGGAGTCGAGGTTGCCGGTGGGCTCGTCGGCGAGCAGCAGCGCGGGGGTGTTGATCAGGGCGCGGGCGATGGCGATGCGCTGCTGTTCGCCGCCGGACATCCGGGCGGGCAGGGACCGTTCCCGCCCGGCCAGGCCGACGGCTGCCAGCAGGGCCCGGGCGCGCTCGCGTTTGTCCCAGCCGGTGCGGTACGGCAGGACAGGCGCGATGACGTTGTCCAGGGCGGTCAGGCCGGGCAGCAGGTTGTAGCGCTGGAAGACGAAGCCGACGGTGCGCCGGTAGTCGGCCTGGGCGGCGCCGCGCAGCGCGGTGACCTCGGTGCCGTTGACGGTGATCATGCCGGAGTCGGGCCGTTCGATCGCGCCGATCAGGTGCAGCATCGTCGACTTGCCCGAGCCCGAGGCGCCGGTCACCGCGACGAACGCGCCCGCCTCGATCGTGAAGGTGACATGGTCGGCCGCGATGACCTGCCCGCCCTGGCCGGTGCCGTACTGCTTGCAGACGTCGCGAAGCTCAACCGCGCCGTCGCCGGGGGCATTCGCAGCCATGCCGTTACTCCTCTGCTAGCAGGTGGGCGAGGGGCAGGCGGCGCAGCAGCGCGGCGGGCAGCAGGGTGGCCGCGGCGGTGATGATGATCCCGGCCGCCACCGCGGCGGCCGCGATGGCCAGCAGCCGGGCCGGCAGCTGCCCGGCGAACCAGGCCGCGGCGGCCAGCCCGAGCCCGGCGCCGGCCAGCGAGCCGACCACCCCGATGATCGTGCCCTCGGTGATCACCAGCCGGGCCAGCGCGGTATCCCGCCAGCCGAAGCTGCGCATGGTGGCCAGCTCAGCCGCCCGCTCTCGGATGTTCAGGAACACCACGTCGGCGACGGCCAGCACGCCCAGGGCAACCGTCGCCCCGGCCGCGACGTAGTCGATGCCCCTGACCTGGACGGCGACGGCATTGCCGAGCAGCGATCCGACGACCACGCCGCGGAAGGCGAAGCTGACCGCGGCCAGCAGGGTCAGCGCGGCGATGCCCACGGCCAGGCTGGTCACCCCGATCAGGGTGCGGCCGGGGGTGCGGGCCACGTTGAGCACCGCCAGCGAGGTGATCCCGCGGGGCTGGTGCGCACGGCGGACGGCGAGCACTGGCGGCCGGACTGAGCTGACCGGGTCGGCCCGCGCGGCCAGCCAGGCCGGGACCAGGCCGGCCACGACGGCCACCGCCATCGCGACGGGCACCGCCAGCAGCGCCCGCCCTGGCGAAACGCGCAGGCCCAGCCCGGCCGACACTGGCACCGCGATGGCTGCGGCCAGCAGCCCGGCGGCAAGCCCCATCCCCGCCAGCTCGCCCAGCGCGGTGGCGAACAGCCGCGACCGGCGCCAGCCGACCGCGGCCAGCACCCCCAGCTCGCGTCGGCGCCCGCGCACGGCCGCGGTGGCGGCATTGCCCACGAACAGCACGCACACCACCAGGATCAGCGTGAACAGCACCACGCTCGTCTTGTCCACCGCGTTCAGGATCGCCACCGCCACGCCCTTTTTCACCCAGTTCTCCGACAGCGCCAGCGGCGGCGGCCCGAACCTGCCGGCGGGCAGGTCGATGGTCACCGGTGACGGCGAGGAACCGGCCACGACGTCCACATCCAGGCCGGTTCGCTGGGCGATCTGCTGCGCGACCGCGTTGATCCGCTCCCGTGACAGCGCATCCGGCCCGGTGACCCCCGCGACCCGGACCCGGATCACGCTGATCGGATCAGCGGCCGGCACTCCGCGGTAGACCAGGCTGTTCTCCAGCTTCGGCAGCGCCGACAAGGTGGTGACCAGGTTCACCGGCTGACTGACCAGGCCGCCCAGGTTCTGGCTGGGCAGCAGGTCACCCCCGTGCAGTGCCCGCCGGCTGGCCGCGGTGGCCGGCGCCGCGGTCACCGGCTGGTAGGCGCCCAGCGGCACCCGCGACAAGGGGGAAAATGACCTGATCCTGGCCGGGTCAAAGACACCAGTGATCTTGACCAGGGCGAACGGCAAGGCGCCGCCCGACGTGATGTGCGAGGTCACCATCCGGTACTGGCTGTTCTCGTCGTCCATGGCAACCGAAGCCAGGCTGCCGGTGTCCCAGACCGCCCGGCGGTTGACCACCTGACGCGGTGCCAGCGCTCCGGCCGGGGTGCGCTGGTAGTCCACCGGGCCGACCGACCAGTAGCCGGCGACGGGAGTGCCAGTCAGGTTTCCCACGGCAGCCGTCCCGGGCTCCTTGAGCACGGCGCTGTAGGCCTGCTGGGCCGTGGTGCGCACGGTGGCCACCGTGCGGCCGGGAGCCGAGGCCCGCGCGCTCTTCCAGGCAGCGTTCACGTCAGGCTTCGCAGCCGGGGCCGCCAGTTGCTGCAAGGTGGTCTGCGCGTGCTCGCTCATGCCGCTGGCGGAGGAGGCCAGTACCGGCAAGACCGGCAATATCGAGCCGCGGGCGCTCTCGTTCTCCGTCAGGTACCTGCCGGAGACGACCGCCATGTTCAGCCCGTCCAGTTCCGCCTCGGCGGCCGGGTCAACAGCCGCGATCAGCATGGGGACGGTCCATTCGATGAAGTAACCTGCCTCGGTGGGGCTGGCCGCGCCCGGCCCCGGCGGCATGTCGTCCTGGTTCACCCGGGACCAGCACAGTCGGTAGGACTGCGCGGCCGCGCCGAACGGGTTCGTTCCCGGTGGCGGGATGCTGGCCGCCCCGCATCCGGAACGCAGCCCTGGCCCCGCCTTGCTGCTGGCCCCGCCGGTGAGCCGCAGCGGCGTCACGTAGAGGTATCCCGGCGGCTGCGTGACGCGGCTGGCGCCGTTGTCGCTGACCCAGGTGGTGGAGATCCGGTACAGCCGGGGGCCGGACCGGCCTAGCGCGGCGGCGGGCACCGGCTCGAACATCTGGGCACTGAGCTGCGCGTAGCCGACCATCGCTATCGGCGCGGCGACTCCGACCCCCGGGATCTGCCGGATCTGGTGGTACTGCGCCATCGTGATCCCGCCGTAGATGCCCGACAGGAAGTCCGGCTGCACGGTGCCGGTCTGGTTCTCCTGCGCGGTCCTGGCTCCCTTCGGCCGGACCAGGATGTCGTAGGCGGGCTGGAAGTTCGCCGACACTGCGCCTGTCGTGCGCAGCTGCGCGGTCCGCGACGCCGCGGTGAGCACGGTGAACGCGGCCGCCGCAAGCAGCACGCCGGCGATGAGGGCCAGCGTGCGGGCAGGGCGGGTCCGCACTTGCGACCAGGCGAGCCTGCCCATCTCCGCACCCCTCGCTTGCCCGTGCCCGTCCCAGGGGCTGGCCCCGGCCGGGGGCTGCGACTATGCTCGCTCCTTACCTAGCGGCAATGCAAGAACGACAACCGGATCGTTACCTAGCGGCAAGGCAAGGCGCATGCCCCTGCACCACGCGGTACTGGCCCTGCTGGCGGCCAAGCCAGCCCACGGCTACGAGCTGAAAAGCAGCTTCGAGCAGGCCGTCGGCGACCAGTGGGGCGGGCTGAACATCGGCCACCTGTACCAGATACTCGACCGGCTCTCCCGGGACGGCCTGATCGACTCCCAGCGCCAGCCGCAGCAGGTCAAGCCCGACCGTGTCGTCCACCGCCTCACCCCGGCCGGCCGCGGAGAGCTCGACCGCTGGCTCGCCGAGCCAGCCATCCCCGCCCGCGGCTACCGTGACGACTTCTTCCTCAAAGTCATGGCCGCCGTCCGCTCCGCCGACCCCGCCACGCTCGCCGCCGTGCTCAGCGGACAGCGGACCCACCTGCTGCGGCAACTGCACGCCCTCGCCCACGCTCGCGCCGCCACCCCCGCCGCCACCACCCCCGCCACAGCCGTCGAATCGCTGCTCATCACGGCAGCCGAGCTGCACATCCGCGCAGACCTCGGCGTCGTTGACGCCGCCGAGAAAACTCTCACCACCACCCCCGCCGCCCCGGTCAGCGAGCAGTCATCCCTGGGCACGCCGCCGCAGAGCGCAGCGGGCTAGCTGATCGCCGCGCGCTCATGGCTGACGGCGCAGGAACAGGAACTGATTCCAGCGACCGCCGGCGGGGTCAGGTGCTCGAGTCCCCTCAGCTCGGGACTTCCCAGCGCGGTCAGAAGGTCGAGACCGAAAGTTGAGCCGCGCTACCTCGCGAGACGCGCCTCGCCACAGACCCAGTCGCTGCCATCACGGCGAATCGCGCAATCCCAGCCCAGCGGGTCCAGCCGGAGTTCCAGCCGCTCCGGATCCACGAAGTTCTTGACCACGCGGAACGTGCCGCCATCACGCAACCGCCGTTCGACGATCTCGTCCCGGCCCGGGACATAGGCTTCTTTCCCGCGTTCGTCAACATGCTCGTCGATGAACAACACCCGTCCGCCCTCGGCCAGCAGACCCCGCAGCAACTGCCAGAACTGCTCGAAACGATCCGTCGGCACATGCGAGAGCCACGCCGAGAAGAAGATCACATCGAACCGGGCGCCCGGGCTCCACGAGAACACGTCGGCAACCTCGAAGCTGACATTCGCCGACCGCACCCGATCACTAGCGATCTGCACCGCCTCAGGCGCCGCATCAATCGCCGTCACCGTGTCAGCCAGCTCCGCCAGCGCTTCCGTCCACAAGCCAGTCCCGCACGCGATCTCCAGCACGCGTCCGGCGGGCCGCATCTCGGCGATCAATCGCGCGATACGCGCACGAGCCGCACCAACATCGCCATACGCCGTCGCGTCGTACTCACCCGCCCGGCGACGGTAGTAATCAACCTGATCAGCCAGAACCTCATCGGTCACCCTGACATCATCACACAGCGCTGCGGCCGTTCCCGGTGGCCCGAAACGCACGCGCCTGCAACCGGGGCCTGCTCAAGCCGTCACGTCGGTGCCACTTCAGGTTGCTAGGACCGGAGCACCTCTCTTCGGCGAGATGGGAGCCGGGCCCGGCCATCTTCAATGGGGCGAGGCACTTCCCCCGCCCCGCGCTGGGGTTCCTGCCACGCTGGCGGTCAGGACTCCGGGGTGGGCGCGGTATCTGGCCAGTAGTACGCTGACCGCCCGGCGGCGGCCACGATGGCCGCGCCGTCGAGTTCGGCGATGGTCAGGTCGATGCCGCCAAACGGCCACTCCACGGCGAACTCAAAGGTCTCCGCCGGCGGCAGCGGCCACAGCCACAGCCCGAAGCCGCTGAAGCCAAGCTCCCGGCCGTGCATCCCGCTACTGCCCGGCGACCAGGACAGCAGCGGCCCGGCCGGCGGATCCGCGGAAGCCGGTGCCCGGCGCCGGTACTGCTCGATGGTGGTGGCCTTGGTGCCGTCGGCGTAGCGAACGCCGAGCCGCAGCAGCTTGTCCGGCAGCCGGGCGCCGCCACGCGATCCGAGCAGGCCGCCATGCACCGACAGGCGCAGGTCCCACCAGTCATCTTCGGACAGCACGCCCTGCCTGGACACGATCTCCACATCGAGCATGCAGCCTGGGCGGAAAGCCCGGATCACCGGCAAGCGCACCACCACGTTCGCGCTACGGGCCACCACCCGCTCCACGGCGAGCACCGCGCCGGTCTCCAGCGCAGGCGGCCCAGACCACGGCGGGGGCTCTGGGAATCTCCAGGGAGCCGGCTCTTCCCCGGCCGGCAAGGGCTCGAAAAACATGACCCCACGGTATGCGCCCGCCAGCAGACCGCACAGCTGCCGCTATGGGCTGATAGGCGTCAGTCACGGTCCGCGGCGGGATCTCCTTCACCAACCCTCCCATCGAAAGGTGGTCCGGGGTGTGGCCGCTCTTGGGCCGATCCGTCGTATGATCCCGCCATGCGAACCCGGTAGGGGGGCATGCGCATGGGCGTGGCGGCAGCGAGCGCTGTCCAGGACACCACGGCCCTTGCTTTGCCATCCGGGAGGCTCTGGGCGCAACTCCTCGCTGAACCCTGCCGGGCGGCGTTTCCGCTCCGAGGCGGAATCACGCCGCCGGGCTTGGCGGTGGTTGCGCGTACGCTGGGCACGACACCGACGATCATGACCGAGCCGCCGGCGACCGCTCCGGGATCGCAGCGAAGGCCAGGCACCCGCCTGCCTGCGAGCTCGAGCCCGTCTTTGACCCCCGTGACTATTCCCCTTGATCATCCTGGCCCTCGCCAGCCTGGCATGCCAGATCACATGCAGCGCCCGGAGCCCCGCGTGGTGCGGCCATAACTGATAATGCGGACTGGGTCGCGGCGTCGCGAGCCGACGGGAGGACTGCATGGGCATACATGCGGAGGACCGCAGCTACGCTCTGCTGACCGACGGCGCCACGATCGAGATCCGGGCCGCGCGGTCCGATGACTTTGACACGGTGCGGGACATGCACGCCAAGATGTCCCCGGACAATCTCTACCTGCGCTTTTTCAGCATGAGCCCGATGGTCGCCGAGCAGGAGGCCCGCAGGGTATGCCGCGAGCCCGGGCCGGATCACGCGGCGCTGCTGGCCGTGCTGGACGGGGAGGTGGTCGGCTGCGGCACCTACGAGCAGGCCGGTACTGGCTCTCGGTCCGCGGAGGTCGCCTTCACGGTCGCCGATGACCTGCAGAACCGCGGCATCGGCATGCTGCTGCTGGAGCACCTGATCTCGTTCGGCCGAGGCCGGGGGTTCCGCGCCTTTACGGCGGAGACGCTGATCGAGAACGCGGCCATGCTGCGGGTCTTCGCCGACGCCGGGCTGCAGGCGCAGCGCTCCCTGGTAGACGGCGTGTATGACTGGACGTTCCCGCTGCCCACTGACGAGGCGGACGCCGCCCTGGGCACCTACCGCGATACGGTCGCCGTGCGGGAGCGGTCGGCCGACGTGGCGAGTATGCGGCCTGTGCTGATGCCGGCCTCGGTCGCGGTCATAGGCGCGAGCCGGCGCCCCGGATCGGTCGGCCGGGCGATCTTGCGGAACCTTGTCGACGGCGGATTTCCCGGCCCGGTCTACCCGGTCAACCCGGGCGCGGCCGAGCTGGACGGCATCCCCTGCCTGCCGTCGGCAGCAGCGCTGCCCGAGCAGGTCGATCTGGCGGTCATTGCCGTCCCGGCGCCATCCGTGCTCGGTGTCGCCGCGGATTGCGGGCGGCGGGGCGTCAAGGCCCTGGTGGTGATCGCGGCCGGACTCAGCGGCCCGGCCCGCGCGGAGCTGCTGGAGATTTGCCGCCACCACAGCATGCGGATCGTCGGTCCGGCCAGCTTCGGCGTAGCCAACCCCGGCATCGGCCTGGACGCGACGTTCGCGGCCCGCCATCCAGTGGCGGGAACAGCCGGCCTGGCCTTTCAGTCCACCGGCGGCACCGGCTTCGTGCTGGTGGAGCACCTGTCACGGCTGGGCGTGGGTGTCTCCACCCTGGTCTCGTTCGGCGACAAAGACGACGTGTCCGGCACCGACATGCTGCAGTGGTGGGAGTCCGACGGGGCAACGAAGCTGGCCCTGCTGTACCTGGAATCGATCAGGAACCCGCCCAAGTTCGCGCGCACTGCCCGCCGCGTGGGCCGTAGCATCCCGGTGCTAACCGTGGACGTGGGCCGGTCCCCGGCAGGCAAGCGCCTGGCCGGGGCGCGCGCTGCGAAGGCGGCGAGCACGCCGGTCACCAGGAAGGCCCTGTTCGAGCAGGCAGGCATCATCGCCGTCGCCAACCTCAGCGAACTGCTCGACGCCACGGCGCTGCTGGCATCCCAGCCGGTCCCCGCCGGAGGCCGGGTCGGCGTGGTGTCCAACACCCGCGGTGCCGCGGTGCTCGCCGCCGACGCGTGCGGCGACACCGGCCTGCAGGTCGCCAGCCTGGCCGGGGATACCCAGCGGGCGCTGCGGGACATGCTCGGCCGCGAGGCCCTGGTGGCCGGGCCGGTCGATACCACCGTGCTGGTCACGCCCAGCCATTTCCGCCGGTGCCTGGAGCTCGTCGGCGCCGACCCGGGCGTGGACGCGGTGCTGGCGCTGACCACCACCACCGCTGGCAGCGACCTGGTCCCCGAGGTGAGCGCCGCGCGGCTGCCGGTGCCGATCGCCGCGGCCGTGATGGACCAGATAGAAGTCGTCCGGCTGCTGCCAGGCCCGGGCGGGGACTGCCCCGCCGTCCCGGCCTATGCCTACCCCGAGTCCGCTGTCCGCGCCCTCGGCCATGCCGCACGCTATGGCACCTGGCGGGCGACCCCGCCAGGACGCGTGCCCGACCTGGAGGGCCTGCATCAGGACCGGGCCAGGGACCTGATCGCCAGCGTTCTCGCCGACCCGCCGCGCGGCGGATGGCTCCCCCTCGACCCCACCGTGGAACTGCTCGGCTGCTACGGCATCCCGCTAGCCGACAGCATCGGGGTCACCACCGAGGACGCCGCGACTGCGGCGGCGGCGCGGTTCGGCCGCCCGGTGGCGCTCCGGGCGGACGTGCCCGGCCTGCTGCGCACCCGCGCCGCCGGTGACGTGCTGACGGGCCTGCGCGGCGCGGATGAGGTCCGGCGCGGGTTCCGCTCGCTGAAGGAGACCTTCGGCAGACGGCTCGCCGGCGTGATCGTCCAGCCGGTCATCACCGGCGGCGTCGAGGTGAGGATCAGCGTGCTGCACGAGCAGGTGGCCGGCCCGCTGGTGCTGTTGCGGCTCGGCGGCGCGGCCGGCGATGCGCTAGCTGACGGGGCCGCCCGGCTCGCTCCCCTGACCGAATCCGACGCCGACGACCTGATCCGGTCGGCGGGCGCCGCGCCGCTGCTGCTCGGGCGCCGCGGGGTTCCGGGCGCCGACCTCGCCGCGCTGCGGGACATGCTGCTACGCGTCTCCCGGATGGCCGATGAACTGCCGCAGATCGCTGAGCTCGAGCTGAGTCCCATCATCGTCCGCCAAACCGGGATCCAGGCCGTCGACGGCCGGGTCCGCATCCAGGCCGCTGAGCCCGCCGACGCCTACCTGCGCCGGCTGCCATGACGCAGCAGTCAGCGGCGCCGGGGAGCGCCGCCCGGGAAGCCATGCTGCCATGGGCCATGACCTGTGCCGGCGGAAGCATCAAGGGACATAAAGTCAGGCCGCCTGACCTGCCGGGCCTGATTCGGCTGCTGTGGCTGCTGCAAGTCGGGGGCCAGCCTGGACCCGGCCAGAGCTGGACGTGGCCAGAGATGTCCGCCAACGTGGACAGCAGGCCGTCATCTGGTGCGTTTCGCACGGCCGGCCAATGGCGGCAGAGAGGCTGGTAGCAGATGACCTGCAGCCTGCATGTGGCCTGGGATGAGCGGCTTGTTGAGTATCATTTTGGGCCAGGCCATCCGCTGGCGCCGGTGCGCGTGGAGCTGACAATGCGGCTCGCGCGCGAGTTCGGGTTGTGGAATCAGCCCGGTGTGACGGTGGTCATTCCGGCCCCGGGCACCGACGTAGACCTCAGGCTTGTGCATGACGGCCGGTACATCATGGCGGTGGAGGCGGTAAGTCGCTGGGCTGAGAACCCCGTCGCTCCCGACGCCCTGGAGGGGGACCAGCTCAGCGTCGCGCGGATGTTCGGGCTGGGCACTGAGGACAATCCGGTCTTTCCCGGCATGCACGAGGCATCGGCGCTGGTGGCCGGGGCGACCCTGGCCGCGGCCCGCGCTATCTGGTCAGGCACGGACTGGCACGGGGCCAGCATCGCAGGCGGCATGCACCATGCCATGCCCGCTCACGCCAGCGGGTTCAGCATCTACAACGACATCGCGATCGCGATCGCCTGGCTCCTGGGACACGGCGCCGAGCGCATCGCCTACGTGGACATCGACGCGCACCACGGCGACGGAGTCGAGGCAGCCTTCTACGCCGATCCGCGGGTCCTGACGATAAGCCTGCATGAGCATCCGGCGACCCTGTTCCCCTTCACCGGCCTGCCCTCCGATACGGGCGGGCCCGGCGCCGAGGGGTCAGCGGTGAATGTCGCGCTGCCCGCGGGCACTGAAGATGCACCCTGGCTGCGCGCCTTCTACGCAATCGTCCCTCCGCTGCTGCGGCAATTCCGGCCCCAGGTACTGGTCAGCCAGCACGGAGCCGACACGCACCGGCTGGACTCCCTGGCCCACCTGGAGTTGAGCATCGACGCGCAGCGCACCGCCCATGCCGCAATCCATGCCCTGGCCCACGAGGTGGCCGGGGGACGCTGGCTGCTGACCGGGGGAGGCGGCTATGAGCCGCTCGAGGTGGTGCCGCGGACCTGGACGCATCTGCTGGCGGAGGCGGCCGGGTGCCCGATCGATCCCCGCGCGCGGATCCCTGCCTCCTGGCGTGAGTACGCGTTCCGCCGCACCGGCCAGGAGGCACCGGAGGTGATGACCGAGGGCAGCGAGCCAGAATTCGTGCCGTTTGAGGCCGGATACGATCCGGCCGATCCCGTCGAACAGGGCCATCATCGCCACCCGGTTGGCTGTCTTTCCCGAGCACGGGATGATGCCCCAGCCCTAGGACCGCGATCCTGCCACCATGATCTCATCGCGGAAGTCCGTCCGCGACGGCACGGCCGGGTCATTAATGGGATGCGCGGGATGTGCTGGTCCGGGGATCATTGGCCATGGCTGAGGACATGGCGCTGGCGGCGATGTTCGAGTACTACGAGCGCGGCGGGGAGCGGGGCCGGCTTGATCGAGCCTGGCCAGCTGGAGTTCGCGCGGACCAGGCAGATCATCGCGCGGCACCTGCCGCCGCCGCCCGCGACCGTCGCCGACATCGGTGGCGGGCCGGGCCGGTATTCTCTATGGCTCGCCGCGCTCGGCTACCGGGTGCTGCACCGCGACGCGGTGCCGCTGCACGTCGATCAGCTCCGGGGCCAGGCGGCCGGTAAAGTGCGGATCGATTCCGCCGTGGCCGACGCCCGCGACCCCGGCCTCGATCCCGGGAGCGCAGACGCGCTGCTCCTGCTCGGCCCGCTGTATCACCTGGACCGTCGCGCGGACCGGCTCAAAGCCCTGGCCGCGGCGGCGCGGGTGGTCCGTCCCGGTGGGCCGGTGTTCGCAGCGGCCATCTCACGCTGGGCCTGCCGGCTCGACGGCGTGCTGCGCACCCGCATGTACCAGTCCTCACCGCTGGCCGAAGCGCTGCTCGCCGGCTCAGAACGCACCGGGCGGTTGACCCCGCTGTCCCCCGGCGGGTTCACCGGCTACACTCACCGGCCCGGCCAGCTCCGCGCCGAGATCACCGCCAGCGGCCTGCGGCTAACTGACTTGGTCAGCGTCGAGGGCCCCGCGTTCTTGCTCAGCGACCTCGGCGAGCGCCTGGCCGATGATCAGGACCGGCGGGTCGTCATCGAGACCGCCGCCGCCCTGGAACGAGTACCTGAGCTGATCGGAATCGGGCCCCACCTGCTCGCCACCGCCCACCGCCCACCGGGCTGATCAGCACCACCCACCCGGGCCACCAGCAGAAGTAAACGCTGCGCAGCTCAGGTGCGCAGCGGGCAGCGGTGTTAGCCCGGCCACCGGGATGCACCGGCAGCTAGCCCTAACGGCGGGAGTGTGCACAAACCCCGGCCGGTATGCCGCCGGGCCAGCTGGGCAGGCGCGCGGGTGGAGCGGGTGGTGTACTGCACCGCGCGTATTGATGGTGCTTCGAATCCATCAGGCCAGGCCGACCAGGACGTCTACCTGAAGGCTCTCCTGGCTGCGGGCAGCGTCGACCACATCGAGTACGGCACCTGTGTGGCCCGGGTCAAGGCCGCGCCGCTGGCGGTCAGGGACCCGCAGGGCCGGCCCCAGTTGGTGGGTCCGCAATGGCCTGTGATGATCCAGGACGGCCGCGGCGGCCAGGTCAGCGGGGCAGTCTTCATGGTGTCCTACGCCGACCGGGAGGAGAAAGGCTCAGACGTCAATGTTGCCGCGCATCTCCTGCTGGACGTCCTCGGCGGCACAGTCGACGGCGCGCTGGTCATCTCGAACGACAGCGATCTGCGGTTTCCCATCGAGCAGGCGCGCCGGCATATTCCGGTGGGCGTCGTCAACCCATCCCGGAACTACCTGGCCGGCGACCTTCGCGGCGCGGCGGCGGCAGGTGCGGGGCGGCACTGGTGGGCCAGGCTCACCTCAGATGACATGAGGAGCCACCAGTTGCCCGATCCGGTTGGCCCTTATCGCCGTCCCGTCGGCTGGTGACTTTCTGGGTCCCGGGAAGCCGGCGGGGATCGCTCGCGTTACAGTGGAGGCATATACCACCCGGCTCCTCGTGGGCCGGGTTTTCATTTTCTTCCGGCTGGTGCCATCTGGCGGACTCCGGGTGGTCTCAGGGGCAGCGCTGGTGAGACGGTGCCCCGGCCAGGCCGCGAAGCGATCAGGCCGCACCGATCAATGACCGCGCCTCTGCGGGGCCGACTACGAGATCATGAAGATCGCCGCCCACCTCGAGGCGACCCGACTGCTCGATCCCGCCGGCCTTCACCGGCTCGAAGCCGGCCGTCCGGATCAGCCGCTCGACTTCCTCGCCAGCTCGGTCGCCGTCGGTCACGTAGAAGAGGACCGCCGGCTCCGGTGACCGGTTGCTAGAGGACTCGAAGAGATCAGCCGACATGGTTCCAAACGCCATGGCCAAGCGCGCCCCCGCCGGCAACCACCCAGCGACAACCTCGCCAGAGGATCGCCCTTCCGGCAGGACACGTGAGACGTTACCGTGTGCGTCGGTCCTGAGCGGGTTGCTCGGAACGACCACCAGCTTGCCGGTGAGCGGGTCGGCGATCTCGTCAATGACGCCTTTCAGCACGGTAAACCGCAGTGCGAGGACGACGGCATCGGCGCCCCGCAACGCGTCGCGGTTGCCGGCGGCGACGACCGCAGCCGGGCCGATCTTTGCAGCCAGCCTTCGTGCCGACTCATTGTCGGCGCTCGACAGCCGCAGGGTCTCGCCGCCTGAGGCGAGCTCGCGGGCGATGACCGATCCGAGCCCTCCGGTGCCGATGACCGCGGTGGTCATGACCGAAACCTCCTCAGCCTCACAGTACGAACAACGGCGGCCCGGAGCATCCCCGGCCCGAGCGGTCTCGCAGCGGCTCGCCGAAAAGGGGGAACGGCGGGGAGGCGGGGCCTTGCCTGAAATGACTGGTAAGGATCTCAGTGCCGGGGGGACTGGCTACCGCCGGTGTGCAGGATCCCGCCGGTGATCCCGGCATTCACCCGGACTCCCCGGCGGGCGTACTCGACGGCCAGTGAGCGGGTGACCAGTCACCGTCTGGGTCCGTGGTCTGCCCCACTTCGATGAGGTAACCGTCGGGATCGCGGATGTAGCAGCGGATCTCGTACTGGTGCTGTTTCGGCGGCGTCAGGAATTGAGCGCCCCGGGCGCTCCATTCGGCGTACACGGCCGCGATGTCTTTGACCCGGATATTGAGGAAGCTGCTGACCCGGTCGGGATCACGTGGCGTCTCCAGGGTGACCGTAGGCTTGTCGTCGGTCGGCCCCCCGCCGCCATTGATGATGATCCAGCTGTTGGAGAGCGCGACGTAGGTCAGCCCTCCAGGACCGGAGAAGGCCAACCGGCCGCCGAGTACTTCGGTGTAGAAACGCCGGGAGCGCTCGACATCGTCGGAGACGATGAAGTGGGCCAGCACAATTTCCTCTGGGGGCGGTGGGGACTCGGCCATCTGGCACCTCCATTGGTTGGGTCTCACACCCGCTTACGAACGGTCTGCAGCGTGTAGGGGTTGGGGCGCCCCTGCATGCCGGGAAGTCTAACGCTAGCTGAGCTCGGTAGTTTTCCCGGCGCAGGCCTCAGGTGCTGGGGACCCTTCCCAGTATCCAGCCGAATTCGGAGGTAATCCGGACGCCGAGACCTTCGGTGTAGAGCGGGCGGAAGGCCTCGCTGATCGCCTCGGCGAGCCGGTCGTAGCCAACCGCCTGCAGGGCTGGCCAGGACGGGCCGCTGGACGCGAGCGCCCGGGCCGCGAGGTCGAGGTTGGGCCACTCGTTGACGACCTCCGCTGTTCCCCGGTCAACGAACTCCAGGCCTGTCCCGGCGAGCATCTGCTCGGCCACGCCGGGCCACCCGGTGTCAGCCTGATCGAGGGTGGCATCGACGTGGCTGCGCGGCGATGGCGGGCTCGTTGAGCTGCTGGCTGGGAGAGCGCCCCCGCCCGTCGGTCATCGGGAGGCGGTCACTGCGGGGATTGCCGTACCGGTCGTACCTGGTCGCCCACCACTGGTCGCCCCGGCAGTCGATCGTCCTGTTCTGGTTCTTCACTTCGATGGCGAACAGGCCGCCCGGGCCGAGCAGCACATGGTCGATTTCGCCGCCGCGGTTACGGTAGGCGCGCAGCCACGCGCCCCAGCGGTGTTCCGCCCAGGCATCTGTCAGCGCCGCGCGGGCCTGCGCCACCTGCTCGCGATGCAAGGCGAGCTTTTCCTCATGCGCCCGCCGTTGTTCCTGGACGGCGGCAGCGCGGCGCTGTTGCTCATGCTGGAGCATGTCGCCCGGATGGTCGGACAGCCTCGCGACTCGCATCACCAACCCCGTCCATGGGCCTGACTGGTCCATACGCCAGGTTATGCCCCGGATCCGGTCCGTAAATGGGCCGGAAGAGTGCACCACCATGGCGCCGGCTGAGGTGCCGGCATCACTATCGCCTGGTGCCAGCTGGGGGAAGTAGTGGAAGGCGACGTCCCTGATGACTTCGACGATGAGCTGAGGGGTGAGTTCGGCGTTGGGGTCGTCGAGCTGGGGCGGGAGTTTGAGGCCCATTTCCCTGGCGTGCTCGATGATGCCGGGTGCGACGTCCTTGCCCAGGTAGCCGAGGGCGTTGCCCAGGGCCGCGTAATCAATCGCCCAGGCCGGCAGGGGCTGGGCCGCGACGCTGGCCCAGGTCTGCGGGTCGCGCGGTGTGCCGCGGGTGAAGATGTGGTCGAAGGTGCGCGCCGAGGCGTCCCGCCGGGTGAACGGCGCGCCGAGGTCCCAGGTCTTGCGCAGTGTCGCGATCAGCGAGGTGTGCCGGTACTCCTCGTTGTACACCGAGCCCGGCTCGACCCAGGGCGACACGATGATGGCGGGGACGCGGTAGCCGGAACGGTCGAACGTGAAGCCGAACTCACCCGCCGGCGCGGCCGGATCGGGCGGCGGGACTGGCCCGGGTGGCACGTGGTCGTAGGTTCCGCCTGGCTCGTCCCAGCCGATCAGGAGGGTCGTGTTCCAGACGTTGGTGCCTGACGGTGAGGTGGCGGAACGGTAGGCGTTGAAGACCCGCTCCAGGAACGCCTCGCCGCCCAGCATCGCCGACGGCGCGTCCAGCCCGATATCGACGTTGCCGCCGAAAAATGACCGGCCGAACGCCGGGTGGTAGTCGCCGTGACCGGCGATCATGTCCGGCTCGATCAGCGCGAAATCGGGCAGGGTCCCGGCCGCGGCGTCCTTCTCGAACTCAGAAAACCGCACGAAGTGCGTCGCCAGCCGGTCTTTCAGCCGGGGATAGTGGATGACACCGGTGAACGACAGGCACATCGGCTCCATCACATAGACCTTCCAGGTCCTGCCGTGCTGCTCAAGCCGCTCGAAGATCGTCTCCGCGTCGTTGTCGGTGAACCACTTTCTCACCGGGCTGTTCACGACCAGCCCCGACGACGTCGCCGCCGTCCAGAACGACCGGTTCATGAACGTCTGCGACGGCACCTCGGAAAACCAGTGGTCAAACACCCCGAACTGGCGCGCGATACCGCTCAGCACCGGCAGTTGCTGCGGGGTGTACCCGGTCATGATCTGTGCGTACTCCTCATAGGCCGGCTGCCGCCCAACCTCGGCGGTGAACGTGCTGATGTAGTCGGTGACGAACCCATCCATGGCCGGGACCGCACCCGGCGGCGGCGCGTTCCACGGTGCTGTCACACCCTCGCCGATCTTGAACCGGTTGTGGTCGTCGATCGTGCCGAACAGCTGGGTGTTGGTGTGGTACCACTCCTCCCCCGAATCCGGGTTGGGTGAGTCCATGTCCGTAGTGACGTCGTAGGGCACCACCTTGCGGCCAGCGCCGTGCTCAGCCCATGCCGGGATCGGATTGCTCAGATCCTTCCCGATGACGCCTTCGAAGGTCTTGCCGTCCCCCGGACCGTAAAGACGGCCGAGCACATTGTCGAGGGACCGGTTCTCGAAGAGCACCACCACGACATGGTCGAGGGCGTTGCGGGTTGCTGAGCCGGGCATGCGGGCCTCCGGTCGTCTGAGGACGGTTCGGATGCGCCTATCTCGCCGGGGTACCGGCAGGCTGTGCTGATCCCACTGCATGAGCGGGTGCCACGGCTTCACCCAGGACGGGTGAAGGGATGATACACACGGCCTGCCGTGGGCGCGACGCCACCTGCCGGCCAATGATGGCGAATCACGGCCACGCCTGACAGGGCCGCCTCATCCTGGGCGGCCAAGACCAGAACCCGGAAGCGGCCACCGCATGGTGCCACCGGCATACTGGGTGGCTGGGCTCCGGTGCGCCCGGGCGCTGTCCGCGTGACTGGCGGCCTGGCCCCGCACGAGCTGCCCACGCGTGATCACCGGCTGGTAAGGAGGACCGATGGGGCGGGTGGAGGCCGGCGGGGTCGGTATCGAGTACGAGGTAGCCGGGGCGGGGCGTCCGGTCCTGCTGCTGCACGGCTTTCCTGACTCCGGGCGGCTATGGCGGCATCAGATGCCGGTGCTGGCCGCGGCCGGGTTCCAGGTGATCGTCCCTGACCTGCGCGGCTACGGGCGTTCCGGCAAGCCCGGGCCCGTTGATGCGTACTCGCTTCCGCTGCTGGCCGGGGATGTCCTGGCGATCCTCACCGAGCTTGGGATCGGCAAGGCCCATGTGGTGGGCCACGACTGGGGTGCCGCCCTGGCGTGGGGGCTGGCCGCTCTGTCGCCCGGCAACGTGGACCATCTAGCCGCCTTGTCGGTCGGCAACCCGGTCACGTTCTTGCGCACGCTGGAGCAGCGCCAGAAGTCGTGGTACATGCTGCTGTTCCAGTTCCCCGGGATCGCCGAACGCTGGCTGACCGAGGACGACTGGGCCAATTTCCGGAGCTGGGCAGGGCACCCCGACACCGACCAGGTGATCGCGGACCTGGAAGCAAACGGCTCGCTCACGCCCGGGCTCAACTGGTACCGGGCCAACATGCCACCCGGGTCCTGGGTGGGACCGCCGCCGCAGCTCCCGCCGGTGCAGGCGCCGACCATGGGGGTGTGGAGCACGGGGGATATCGCCCTCTCCGAGGTGCAGATGACCGACTCTGCCGCCAACGTGGCGGGCCCCTGGCGCTACGAGCGGCTGGACGGCCCTGGCCACTGGATGCAACTCGAGGCCCCCGAACAGGTGAACGCACTGCTCCTCGACTTCCTGCCCCGCTGACCCTCCCGAGCGCCGGGAGTCTCACTCCCGCTCCGCTGCAGGCCGCGCGCTGCAGGCGCCGCGCTGCCGCCAGGTCCCCGGGCGATGCCGTGCTCGTCTCCCGAGGCCGCTCAGGACATCCGGTTCAGCTACCAGGCGGGCTGATCAGATTTCACCGAATGCGTTGCCGTACGGCAAGAGAATGGGACCAACGCCGGGCATCCTCTGGGATTGCGCGTCGGCAAGCAGCGTGTCGGCTGCCTCACGGGCCGTCTTGCCGGTACGTGACTTGCGGGCGGCGATGAGCCCGGCCACCATCGGGGTGGAGAAAGATGTGCCACTCCAGCACGCCATCCCGAAGAAATTCCTGCGCTGGCCCGTATAGGGGGCATCCCTGCACTCATAGGTGCCTGTCGCGTAGGCGTTGATGAGGTTCCTTCCGGGCGCGTAGACCCTGACCCAGTCGCCATAGTTGCTGAAACTCGCCCGGCTGCGCCAGTCTCCGGCCAGGGCCCCGACGGAGACCATTCCGGGGAAGGCGGCCGGCCAGAATTTCGCATGCAGGCCGTCGTTACCGGCCGCGACCACGCAGGCGACGCCCGGGTGGTCGCCGAGGAGCCCGAGCCAGGCCTCGAAGCCCAGCAACTCGAGACCTTTTCTGCTCGGCGTGGTGACCGACAGGTTGAAGATGTTGACCCCGTGGCCGAGCGCTTCAGCAAGGTCCCTGACGAAATCGGACTCCAGTGTGCTGCCGGCGATCTTGAAGACGTTCGAGACGAAAACGTCCGCCTCTGGTGCCATGCACCGGAGGACGCCTGCCACAAACGTCCCGTGCCCCGCATAGGGCTTGATGAGTTCCCCGGGCCGCGGATCATGCGGATCCGGCCCGCCGCGAACCCCGTTCAGCCACCAGTGGGACGTCGTGTCGTCCAGCAGTCCGGTGTCGGCCACATAGACGCGTACCCCCCTGCCGTCGCTGCGGTCAGTGCCGCCGTCGTCCATGCGAACCCCCGGAAAGGGCTCGATCCCGAAATACACTTCCTCGGGCTCGGTGGCTGGGCAGGGACCAGCCTCCCCCGGCGCGACGGTCAGGACATGATCGGGAGCCGCCACCTTCTCGCCGAGTTCCCGCTCGATCTGCTCGAGCACGTCGGGCACCCCAGGCCGGGGCGCGAAGGGGGCCGGCGGGCCGAGGCGCAGGAGCTGCAGGCCGGGAATGACCTCCTCGGGTTGCGCGGTTCTGACCGATTTACCGAGAACCCTCCGCACGTCCCCGATTCCCTCCTCCCGGACAAGAATCTGGTCGGTGGCGTACATGAACGCAGCCCCGGCGTCGGCGGAGATTTCGACGGTTATGCCCCGTTTGCTGGCAAATTCGCCTGAGATACGCCCGACCTGTTCCCTGGTGATCTGGGCCATCAGGTCCTGCTGGCCATCCTGTCCGTTCACGATCCCCTCCGGAAAATTTGAGCACAGTCATTGCCTGTGCCCGGATCCGCGATCGGCGCCCGTGGCCCGGGGGCCAGCGCGGTTCAACGGCCCGGGCATTTTGTATGGAGAGCGCCGCCTGCCCGATTTGATACATGCCCGCCGAAACTGCCAGGCAGACACCTTGTGCCCCATTACGCCCTGTAGCTGTGCAATTACAGGCGGGCGCTCGCCCGGGGGCGGCCAAGCCCCCGGGCCTGCCGTCCGGGGAAATTACCGTTGGACCAGCCGAATACCGGCATCTAGCATTAACGCCGTGGCGGCCGTTGCCCTCGTGGCCGGGCCGGGTGCACGCGACGTGGACAGCCTGCTCCCGCTGGCCCTGTCCCGTCCCCGTGAGGCCCTGGCCAGAGCGCAGGTGGTGCTCGCCGGGCGTCCTGATGCCCATGACGCGTCGATCGCCCATCAGGCCGCCGGGATCGTATTGCGTGAGTTCGGGGATGTTCATGCGGCCGTCCGCGAGGTGCGGGAGGCGCTCCGGCTGAGCCGCCGTACCGGCTCGGCTGACCGTGAGGCTGACGTGCTCGCCACCCTGGGCGTGGCCCTTGTGTACGCCGGCCGTACCGCGGCCGGGCTCGGCGCGTTCGACCATGCTCTCCGGCTGTCCCGGGGAGTACTCGCGGCACGGGTGCGGGAACGGCGGGGGATCGTGCTCTACGCCCTCGGCCGGAACCCGGCGGCCCTCGCTGACCTGAATCAGGCCGTCACGGTGCTGCGGCGTGCTGGTGACGAGCTCTGGACGGCCCGTTCGCTGAACGCCCGCGGGCTGGTTTACGTCGCGATGGGCCTCCTGGCCCGGGGCGATGAGGATTTCCGGGCCGCGGACCGCTGGTTCGCCAAGACCAGCCAGGTGCTGGACGCCAGCTACACGGTGCTCAACCGGGCTCTGGTCGCCTTTTCGTCGGGAGACCTTCCGGCGGCCCTCTCCCTGCTCGATGAGGCGGCGTCCCGCGTCCGGCCGCTTGGCGTGCCGGTGACGTCGATCAGCGTCGACCGCTGCGCCGTGCTGCTGGCGGCCGGTCTGGCCGACGACGCGCTGGCCGAGGCGGAGGCCGCGGTCCGGGAAATGGAGCGGATCCGCGGACGGTCCCTCAAGAAGGCCGAACTGCTGCTGATGGCGGCCAACTGCGCGCTGGCCGCGGGACGGCCGGAGGCCGCCCTCGACTGGGCGGACACCGCTCACCGCCTGTCCCGGTCCCACCAGAGCGCGTGGTGGAAAGCCCACGCCGCGGTCGTGCTCGTCCAGGCGCGGTACGCGACGGCACCGGCGACGCCCCGGCTGCTTCGCGAGGCAGACCGGTCAGCCGCCGGCCTGGAGCTGGTCGGTTCGGCCGACGTGGCCCGCGCGCACCTGCTGGCGGGGCGGGTGGCCCTGGACCTGGGCCGGCGTGAGGACGCCAACCGCCATTTCCTCGCGGCGGCGCAGGGCCGGCGGCGCGGCCCCGCACTGTCTCGCGCCAGCGGCTGGCTGAGTGAGGCGCTGCGGGCCGAGGCCGCTGGCCAGACACGGCGGATGTTTTCCGCCTGCGGCTACGGGCTGGCGCTCCTGGATGAGCACCGCTTCACCCTCGGTGCCTCAGAACTGCGGGCGCAGGCCACCGCGCATGGCGCGGAGCTGGCGGCCCTCGGCCAGCGCCATGCGGCACGGATGCACCGGCCCCGGCTCCTGCTCGCCTGGAGCGAGCGCTGGCGGGCCACCGCGCTGGCGGTCCCGCCGGTGCGGCCCCTGGCCGACGCGGAACTCAATGCGGATCTGGCCGCGCTGCGCGACGTCATGAAGCGGCTGGACAGGACGCGGGGCCAGGATCACCCGGCTTCATCTGCCCGCGCGGAGCGGTTCAGGCTCGAGCAGGAGCGCAGGCAGCTGGAGGGTGCCGTGCGCGGCCGGGTGCTGCGCGCCCAGGGTGCCACCACCCGCCCCAGCCGGACGGTGGCCAGGGTCCCGGAGTTACTCGACGAACTTGGCCGCGGCCAGCTGGCCGAGATCATCGACGTTGACGGCACCCTGCACGTGCTCGTGTGCGGGGCGGGGAGGGTACGGCAGTTCACCGCGGGACGGGCGGCGGACGCTGCCCGTGCCGCCGCATTCTCCCGCTTTGCGCTGCGCCGGCTGGCCCGCAGCCGGCCCGGGGACGACCTGGAAAGTGCGCGGGCCATCCTGGCGGCGGCCGGGCCGAAACTCCAGGCGGCCCTCCTCGGCCCGGCGGCGCGGCACCTGGGGAACCAGCCCGTTGTCATCGTTCCGCCGGGAAAACTGCAGGCGATCCCCTGGGGACTGCTTCCCGCGCTCCACGAGTGCGTTCTCACCGTCGCCCCGTCTGCGGCGGCCTGGATGCGCGCGCGCCAGGTCCGGCCGCCGGGCCGCCGCCGCGTCATCCTCGCCCGGGGCCCGGGACTGGCCACCGACGGGGCGGAGGTCCCGGCGGTGGCGGGGTTCTACGACGATGTGACCATGCTGGCCGGCGGCCACGCCACCACGGCGAAGGTACTGCACGCGCTCGACGGGGCGTGGCTGGCCCACATTGCCGCGCACGGGGACTTCCGTGCCGACAGCCCGTTGTTCTCCTCACTGCGCATGCATGACGGGCCGCTGACCGTTTATGACTTCGAGCAGCTGCGCAGCGCCCCGTACCGCATGGTCCTGTCGAGCTGTGACTCCGCCGTCGGCGCACCGGCGGGCGCCGATGAGCTGCTGGGCCTGGTCAGCAGCTTGCTGCCGCTGGGCACGGCCGGGATCATCGCGGCCCTCGTGCCGCTGAACGACCACGCCGCCGTGCCCGTCATGGTCGGCTTGCACCGCGAGCTGAGGGCAGGGCGGACCCTCGCCGAGTCGCTGTCCCACACGCGGCTTGCCCTGTCCGGCGACCCGGTTCTGCAGGCCACCGCGGAGTCCCTGGTCATGCTGGGCGCGGCCTGAAGCGTCACAACGTGATCCAGCCGGTCAGCACGTCCGTGCCGCGGCCAGTACGGCATCGCAACCGGAACGGGCCGGGTGGTATGGGCTCGATGGAGAAGCAGCCGATCTCGTCGACCGTGGCGGCCGTGGTCACGCCTTCCCGGGTCTGTGCCTCGATTGTCCCTCCTCCTGGCGGCATGACCTGGCCGAGCAGCGAGTCCCCGGTGACCTCAAGCTCGATAGAGGTGTGCGCCGAGGTGAACGTCAGCGCCCGGATCGAGGCGGTCTCCGACCGGACGGCGGCGCTCTGGTCCTCGTCGCGGCTGGAATCGTAGGTGAGCTGCGCGAGCTCAGCGTCAATGTTGTGCCACGCGTAGGTGCTCTTGGCCGCCTCGACCAGCCGGGCCGGAACGGACTCGCGGGCCCTCATCGCATCGCGGAGCGCTCCCAGGAGCTGCTGGTCGTCCCACCCCTCACGCACGTGGCTCACCTCCTGGGTATCCCACCGACGGGCCGGTGATCTCATCGTCCGTGAACGCACGGAGGAAGCTTGACCGGCGCAGCCGCTCCAGGCACCGCCCCCGCTGCGGGCCGATGCTCCCCACCGGCATCTGGAGGATGGCGCTGATCTCAGCGTAGGAGCGGGACACCTCACTCATGCACATCGCGAGCAGTTGCCGGCACCGTTCCGGGAGCTCAGCGAACGCTGCGCGCAAGGCTGCGTTCCGCTCGGCGGCGATGATCTCGTCCTCGATCATGGGATCACCGGGGCCTGCCGGCAGCTCGTCCGGCGCCGGGCCGAACCGGTCAAACCGGCGGCCGGCCCGCAGCACGCGCAGGCACTCGCGGGAGGTCGTGGTGGCCAGCCACCCGGGCAGCGCCGCGGGCTCACGCAGATTTCCCAGTTGCTCGACGAGCCGCAGCCAGACGTTCTGGTTCACATCCTCGATGTCCTGGCTGCCCAGCCGGTAGCGGGTGCAGATCCCCCACACCATCGGGGAGTAACGCTCGACGAGCTCATTCCACGCGTCCTGATCCTGCCCGGCAGCCCGGGCCACGAGCGCCGCAACCACCTGGTTGTCACCCATGACGAGGCTTCCCTGCTCTGCCCCGCCGTGCCCGGGCACTCATGATCCCGCCGTCGGGGACGGATCGGGACACTGGCCGGACAGGCCGGGCACGATTCCGGTCTCCGGGGTCATCGCGAGCCACTTGCACGTCAGCCTCATCTGCTCGCTCCTAATCCCGGCTGGTAGATACCCGCCTGGGTCCATAGTCAACGCCACGCCTGCGCGGCGCCACATGGGTGCGCGGGTCTCTCGTATCTGGCAGAGCCATCAGGCACCGATCTGATACACCGCCCGGCGGCGCCGCTCAGGACGGCATGATCACAGGCGCCGCCCCCCGGGGCGCAGACCCAGGTCTGCGACTATTGACCGGGCTGAAAGAGCAGGATGGTGACAATGGCGTCCACCATGTACTACAGCGGGCTGGGGCTGGACCGGGCAGCCGGCGCCCGCGACGACCCGGAATGGGTGGCGGAGGTCCTCGGCGATGACAGCACCGCGGTGATCCCTGTGTGGCGCGATCAGTGCCTGGTCCGTGACGGGCTGCCGGTGATGATGCGGCGCGGTGCGGCAGGAGACCTGCTGGCCGCCGCAGAGAGCCTCGCCCTCCTGGGCCTGGACGACGGCACCGCTGTCTTCGCCGCCGACGTCTCCGCCCTGGAGCAGCCGGCCGCGCTTGCGCTGGCCGGGGCGGCCGCGGTGATGGATATCCGGGCCCTGGTCGGCACCGTGCCGCCCGGCGCGGCCGGGATGTTCGCCTACGCGCGCGGAATCGCGCACTGGCATCGCAGCCAGCGGTTCTGCGGTGCCTGCGGAGGCCGGACGGACATCGGGGGTGCCGGCCATCACCGGATCTGCCTCAGCTGCGGCACCCTGCTCTTCCCCCGTATTGAGCCAGCGGTGATCGTGCTGGTAGAGCTGCCGGGTGAGCCCGCGCGCTGCCTCCTCGGCCGGCACGCCGGAGCTGCCCCGGGACGATTCAGCACGCTGGCGGGCTTCGTGGAGATCGGGGAAAGCCTCGAGGATGCGGTCCGCCGTGAAGTGGCGGAGGAGGCCGGGGTGACCGTGGGCCGGGTCACCTACCGGGCGTCGCAGGCGTGGCCGTTCCCCGCTGGCCTGATGGCCGGGTTCACGGCCGAGGCACTCGCCAGCACCATCCGGGCCGACAACGCTGAAGTGCTGGAAGCACGCTGGTTCACCGCAACCGAACTGCGGGCCCGCATCGCGGATCCGTCCGCCGGCGGTCCCTACCGGGCGGACTCAATCGGGAAGTTCCTCATCGACGACTGGCTGGCCGCCCAGGCCTGAGGAGGCTAATAGGGATTGATCGTCGTGGTCGTGGTTACCCGGCCAGGATGGTTGCTGAGCCGCCGGCGGGTGAGCACTGGGTGAGGCTGGGCGTCGAGCCCTACCGCTAGATCGTGCCCCCGCCGGCTGGTGAGGCCCCCTGTGATGGCTGGTGGGATGGCGTGCCTTAGAGCACTGATCTATTAGCAGGCTGCCGGGGTCCTCGGGCTCACTGTCAGGTTTGCAGGCTGGCGAGAGGAGCTGGAGTTGATCTTTGCCGGAGTGGACTGGGCCGAGGCCCACCACGATGTCTTTATTCAGGATGAGGACGGCCGGCGGCTGGGCGGTGGCCGGGCTGCCCGAGGGAGTGGACGGGATCGCCCGGTTCCACGAGCTGGTGTCACGGCACGCGCAGGAGCCGGGCGAGGTCGTGGCCGGGATCGAGACCGACCGGGGCCTGTTCGTCAGCGCCCTGGTCGCGGCGGGCTATCAGGTATTCGCGGTCAACCCGATGCCGGCGTCGCGGTACCGGGACCGGCACGGGTCCCCGGGAGCCAAGTCCGACCCTGGCGATGCGAAGGTGCTGGCGGACCTGGTCCGCACCGACCGGCACAACCACCGCCCGGTAGCCGGGGACAGCGACCTGGCTCAGGGAATCAGGGCGCTGGCCCGCGCGCACCAGTCAATGATCTGGGCCCGCCGCCGGCAGGCCAACCAGCTCCGCTCTGCGCTGCGCGAGTTCTACCCCGCTGCGCTGGCGGCGTTCGACGACCTGACCAGCGGCGACGCGATCGCCGTGCTGGCCGTGGCGCCGCAGCCGTCGCTGGGCGCAGCGCTGTCACGGGCACAGATCACCGCCGCGCTGCGCCGCGGCGGGCGGACCCGCCGCCTCGCCGAGCGCACCGCGGCGATCCAGGCCGCGCTGCGCGCCCCGCAGCTGCCGCCCGCTCCCGCGCTGGCCGCCGCCATGGGCGCCGCCGTCACCGCCACGGCCGCGGTAATCGCCGAGATGAACACCCAGATCACGGCGCTGGAGCAGCAGCTCGCAGCGGATTTTGAGCAGCACCCGGACGCACAGGTGGTCCGTTCCCTGCCAGGACTGGGGACCATCCTGGGCGCCCGGGTGCTCGGCGAGTTCGGCGACGTGCCGGACCGCTATCCCAGTGCCAAGTCTCGCAGGAACTACGCCGGCACCTCACCCATCACCCGCGCATCAGGCACCAGGAGGGCCGTGCTGGCCCGCCACGCCCGCAACAAGCGCCTGGCCGATGCGATCTACCTCTGGGCGTTCGCCGCGCTGACCGCCAGCCCCGGCGCCCGGGCCTTCTACGATCATCGCCGCGCCGCCGGCGACACCCATCACCAGGCCCTGCGCACCCTGGGCAACCGCCTCGTCGGCATCCTGCACGGCTGCCTGGCCAGCCACACCCTCTACAGCGAAGACACCGCCTGGGCCCACCGCACCAGCCAGCAAGCTGCTCGCGCTGCTTGACACTTACAGCCGTGGGATGTCTAGCGGGACGTCTCGTCGCGCGGCCATGGCGGCCTGGCTGAACAGGCGGCCCCAGTGGCGGGCCCGGTCGAGGAGCTCGGGCGGGGAGACGACCTGGAAATCCGCCCCGGCCATGCCCAGCGCCATGATGGGCCAGTCGAGTGAGTCGGCGGTCATGCGGACCCGGCACCGGGTCGCGCCGGCGTCCTCGACCGTGGACCACCGGCCGATCCGCTGGCGGACGGCTGCGGCCGGGGCCGCAACGAGGACCTCGACGTCGTAGGTGGCGACGACGTTGTCCATGCCGGCCCGGACGAACGTGGCAGCGTCGGCGGCGGGCAGCGTCCGCGGCCGGAAACGCGCCCCGGTGCCGTGCGGTGCGGCGACCCGGTCGAGGCGGAAGCTGCGCCAGTCGTTGCGGTCGAGATCGTAGGCCACCAGGTACCAGCGGCGGCCGAGCAGGACCAGGCGGTGGGGTTCCACATGCCGGCCGGTACGCTGGCCTGCCGCCGCGGTGTAGGAGAAGCGGACTCGCTCGCTGTCGCGGCAGGCCAGTGCGGCGGCGGTCAGGATGCCCGGATCCACGGTGGGCTGTGCCGCCCCACCCCAGCTGGCGGGGACCGTCATCGCGCTCAGCGCCTCGACCCGGCGCCGGAGACGGGCCGGCATGACCTGGACGATCTTGGCCAGGGCACGCACCGAGGATTCGGCGATACCGCCGACCGCGCCTTGCGCGGCCGCCTGCAGGCCCACGGCCAGCGCGACGGCCTCGTCCTCATCGACCAGCAAGGGCGGCAGCGCCGCGCCCGCAGCCAGCTGATATCCGCCCTCCACGCCGCGGCGGGCCTGGATCGGGTATCCCAGCTCGCGCAGCCGGTCCACGTCACGGCGCAGGGTGCGCGGCGAGATCTGCAATTGCCCGGCCAGCTCGGCGCCCGCCCAGTACCGGCGTGCCTGCAGCAGTGACAGCAGCCGCAGCGAGCGGGAACTCGTATTCGCCACGTCTCCCATCATCGCTCAATTCAGGTCAGGAAGTGGCCGCTATAGGTCCTACCGTGGACTCAGGCGGGGAGAGAGAACCCCGGCGCCAACCGTGAAAGGCCGAGACATGACGACGAGCACCCCGATCACCGGCGACCTGGCGGCCAGCGGCCCGGCTGGCACCTCCGCCGTCAGCGGCGAGCGTGCCGATCTGCTGGCGATGCTGGCGAAGCAGCGGCACTTCCTGCGCTTCACCACCCGCGACCTGTCCGACGACCAGGCCCGGGAGCGCACCACCGCGAGCGAGCTATGCCTGGGCGGCCTGATCAAGCACGTCACGGCCGTGGAAAAGGGCTGGGCGGACTTCATCGTGCAAGGCCCGTCGGCGATGGGCGATGCGGCCAGCATGACGGAGGATGACTGGGCGGAGCGGACGGCCGGTTTCCGGCTGCTGCCGGGCGAGACGCTGGCCGGCGTGCTGGCCGGCTACGCCGAGGTGGCCCGCCGGACCGACGAGCTGGCCGCCGGCCTGCCCGACCTGGACGCCACGCAGCCGCTGCCGAAGGCTCCCTGGTTCGAGCCCGGCGGACGCTGGTCGGCCCGCCGCGTGTTCCTGCACATCATCGCGGAAACCGCCCAGCATGCGGGGCACGCCGACATCATCCGCGAGTCCCTGGACGGCGCCAGGTCCATGGGCTGACCCTCACGGTCCCGCGGCCTTGCCCGCGCTGGCCGGCCGTCGTCTTCCCGCCGGCAGCCCGGACCCGTTGCGCCCTAGGACCGCGCGGCCGGGATCTCCGCCTGGCGCCGGAAGGAGGCGAGCTGGCGCAGGCGCGGCCACTCGAGCGGCGGCTTGGGCGCGGGAACACCGGGCCGCTGCCTGGGCACGACCACCCGCAGCGCCCCCGGCCGGATCGTGCAGCGGACCGGGGTGGGCATCATGACCGTCTCGCCGTCGATGCCGACCGGGATTTCCGGCTCGTCGGCGTGCACGACGACCTCATCCGCGGTCAGGCTGGTCAGGCCCTGGCCGTGGCCCTGGCGGATGAGCCCGATCGCCTGCCGGGCGCTGTCCACCCGGACGGCGACCATGCCCAGCGTGCCCGCGTCGAGGCGGGCGCGCCTGCCCAGGCCGGCGAGATCTGTCATCTCGTAGGGGTCGTTGCTGACCAGCACGGCCTGCGGCCCCTCGACCGTGACGTCACCGGCCTGGGCGGACAGGCGGGCCCCCTGGTGGCCCTGGAGCAGGTCGGGCAGCGTGCGCAAGGTGGTGCCGCGTTTGTCATCGCGGTACTCGGGGCTGCGCACGACCTCGGCGTAGGCCCCGAACGACGCGTTGTTCACGAACGTGCGGTCCCCGATGAGGCCGAGGTCGATCCGCAGTTCCTCCCCGTCGGTGAGGGCGGCGAGGCAGGTGGACGGGTCGTCGCGGTCCAGGCCCAGGTCCAGCGCGAAGTGGTTGCGGGTCCCTGCGCTGATGACCAGGAACGGCAGGTCATGCTCGGCGGCGATGCCGGCGACCAGGGCCTGGGTCCCGTCCCCCCCGGCTACCCCGAGCAGGTCAGCCCCGTCGGCCACCGCCTTGCGGGCCAGCGCGGCCACGTCCACGATCCCCGGGCCGTCGAGCAGCGCCACCCGGGCGCCCTGGGCCTCGGCCTTTTCCTTCAGCCCGAACCGGGCGACCTTCCCGCCCCCCGATCTCGGGTTCATGATCAGGAACGCATGTGCCGGCCGCCCCGCGGGGACGGCGCGGGCGCCGTCCTTGCCTGCCCCGGAACCCAGCGCGGCCCGGGCGGCCGCCGCGGCCAGCAGCATCAGTGCCACCGCCACGATCGCGACCCAGAGCAGGTGGTGCACCGCGAACGCCACCAGGATGACCACCGGCGCGGCGATGACCAGGACGGCCGCCAGCCACCGGCGCGCGCCCCGGTTGGCGAGGAACCAGTAGCCGCCCGCCACGACCGCGCACCCACCGGCCGCGGCGAAGATGACCAGCGTCACGCTGCGCCACCCCGCCACCGCGATCAGCAGCGCCACGGCGCCGAGCATCAGCGCGAACGAACCGCGGGCGAGCCAGCGCCGGGCCGTCATAGACATCAAGGGCCACCCCCACATGGCAGTTCAGGGTCCTGAATCATCCGCCGGGGGGCGTCGGCGATCCCGCAAGCAGCACGCCTGCCGACGGGACACTTCACGCCTGCCGGCGGGACCCTTCACGATCCCACGCACGCGCAGGTTCCGCCAGGGCTATCTGTGCTGTTGGGTGGGGCGGCTCGCCCTACATCGGCAGGCGGGTCGTCCGGATCGCGCAGTGACCCGCCCGGTCCCCGGCCCCCGCGCCACGGAATGCCTCAGCCCGGATGGCCGACGGGCGGGTTGACGTCGTCATAGACACGGGCGGCGGCCAGCAGCCCGTCCGGCCCGCGCTCGAAGACGGCGATCCCGGCCTGCGGCGGCAGGGCGTGACGGCCCCACCGGACGCAGTTGTACTCGAGGGCGCAGCGCACCCCGTCGTCGGTCACGGCGCAGTGCTCGAGGCTGATGCCGCCGCCCTCGCTGAAGCACGTGCCGAAGAACGCGCGGAGTTCGGCCGCGCCGCGGTGGGCATCGTGCGGGCCGATGGGCTCGCGGTAATAACCGTCCGGGGCGAAGGTGCCCACGATCGCTTCGGCGTCCCCTGCGCCGAGGGCGGCCTGGTAGCGGCCGACGACGTCGCCGGGGTCGGCGGGGCTGGGCCCCAGGATGGGGGGCCGGACGTGGCGCCGCCCGTCCACCGGCCACTGGCTGCAGTAGGTGCGGAACACCACCGACTGGTCGTCGGGTGATTCGGCGACCACCGCGATCGGCCAGGCCACCTCCTGCCCGTCCTGGTCCAGGTGCGCCAGCAGCTCGACCACGGCCCGCCCGCCCGCCACGGTGGAGGCCACCGTCTCGGTGCGGGCGTGCTGGCCGGCCAGCCATGATCTGTTGCGGCCGACGAACTGCCTCAGCTGCCGGTGGCCGCGGACCTCCCCGGCGCGGGGGTCGTGGACCACGACCTCCCCGGGCCACACCGTCTCCAGGGCGCGGGCGTCACCGTGGTTCAGGGCGGTGAAGTACTGCCCGACCGGGTCAGCCCGGCCCGCGGCGCGGGTCTCCCGGCGCGCCAGTTCCGCGGCACTGCTGAAATCCGGAAACCACGGCATCTCGACTCCCGAGCTCGCTGCGGGGCAGACAGTTTTCTCCAACGGATATACCGCCCCTGATCCTCCGGCACCGTACTCAATCCCCGCCGCCGGGGCTATGAAAGCCCCCGCGGGGGCGCAAGTCCGGCCCTGTGCACAGCGTGCGCGCGGGCCTTACCCCCGGGTGGCGCGCGGGGCCTGCTCCTCCGGGCGCAGGCCCGCGCCCGGACGGCCGCGGGCGTCCATGGGCCGGGCGGCGAGGACGGCCAGGTGGAGGGCTACCAGCGTGTCCTCCAGCTCGGGCAGGGTGCCGGTCATGCCCTGGCTGAGCTGCGCCCGGACCAGCTGGGCCGTCGCGCCGGCCAGTGCGTAATAGGCCAGGTAGGGAACGGCCGGCCATTCCGGGTGGTCGCGGCGTGCGCGTTCGTGCCAGGCCTGGTTCAGCCGGGCGAAGTTGTGCAGCCCGGCCTCGAGCCGCTGGACCGCCCGGGGCCCCGCGGCGGGCATGTCCAAGGCCATGGTGGAAGCCGAGCTGGCCAAGCTCAGCCCCTGAACCCGGCGCCGCCCGGGGGGACGGCGCCGTCACCGGAGGAGGTCAGGAGCGCGGCGATCGCCGTCTCGGTCTCGGCGGGTGCGGGCAGGACCAGCGGCAGCGGGGGGATCCCGGGAAGTTCTCCCGCCGCCTCGTACCGATTGATCAGCCGGGGATCGATATAGGACGAGCGGGCCACCGCCGGGGTGTCACCGAGCGCCCGCGCCACCTCCTGCACGCTGGCGGAGATGACGCGCTTACGGCCCTGCGGTGTCGCCGAGGACCCGGCGTTCGCCAGCACCAGCGCCATGAGCACGGTGGCGTTCCAGGTCCGGAACTCCTTGGCGGTGAAGTGGCCGCCAGCCTGCGCGGCTATGTAGGTACCCACGTCACGGGAGTGGAGCCGGTGCCAGGCGTCGTCGTGCTCGTAGCAGAACAGCTCCTCGTGGCCGTTGTCAGACTGGGCCAGGGCCCGGACAGTGGGCTGGATCACCCGGTCCGTGACGCAGATCGTCCGCTGCTTGCCCCACTTCGCGACGTAGTCGAACAGGATCCCGTCCCGTGTCACCCGCACGTGGCGCTTCTCCAGCGTCGTGGCGCCGTAGTGGTGGTCCAGCTCCGCGTACCTTTCGCTGCCGATGCGGAACAGGCCGAGGTCGATTAGCCGGACTACGCCGGCGGCGACCCGGTCGCGTTTCAGCCCGCGCCGCCTCAGGTCGTGCTGGGCCGCCTCCCGCAGTGCGGGCAGCGCGCTGGCGAAGCGCAGCATGTGCGCGAACTTCTGGGCATCACGCTCCTCCCGCCAGAGCTGGTGGTACAGGTACTGCAGGCGGCCCCGGCTGTCCATGCCGGTGGCCTGGATGTGACCCCGCGGATCCGGCGAGATCCAGACGTTCCCCCAGGCCGGGGGGATCCTGAGTGCGCGGATGCGGCGCAGTGTCCCGTCGTCTGTGATCTGCGCGCCCGACGGGCCGTAATACCGGAAGCCGCCGTCGGCCCGTGCACGGGTGATCCCGGGGGTGTGCGGGTCGCTGCGCACCAGCCCGGGCACCGCGGCCGCCAGCGGCGGCCCCTCGAGGCTCATGACCATCGAGGGTATGCGCCGCTGCGCCCCGGGCGGATCAGGTCTGGAAACAAGCCGTCTCCTGGGGCCCGGACGGCCCGGGCAGCTCCGGGGAGACCGCTCAACTTTCCGGCCCTCCGTGTCGTGCAGCGCGGCGGCTGCGCGGGAATCGGATTGCCGTACCGCCTGCTGTCCGGTAGGAACATCGCATGCTGCGCGGGGAAGTGGCCGGGTTGCGGGCCCGGGAAGACAGTGACATCGCGATCCTGCATGCGGAGCTGCACGACGACGTGACGACCAGGGTCCGGGCCGATACGCGGCCCTGGCGCCCGATCCCGGCCTCCGGGGCCCAGTCCCCGTACCGGGTGACGGGCCGGGAGGAAGACAGTGCCACGTTCTCGGTGGTGCACCTGGCCAGCGGTGACCTGGCCGGTGAGGCGCTGCTGTGGGGTATCGATGTGCACAACCGCTCGGCCCATGTGGGCATCTCCCTGCGGCCGGGCTTCCGCGGCCGCGGGCTGGGCACCGACACCGTCCGGGTGCTGTGCGGGTACGGCTTTGCCATCCTCGGGCTGAACCGGCTCCAGGCGGAGACGCTGGCTGACAACGCCGCGATGATCGCGGCGGCCACCCGGGCGGGGTTCGTGCGGGAAGGCAGCCTGCGCCGCTCAGCGTGGGTCAACGGCCGGTTCGCCGACGAGGTCATCCTCGGCATGCTCGCCGCCGACTGGCACCCGGCCCGGGGGGCAGCGCGCAGCGGCGGGTAGCAGCCGGCGGCTAGATCGTGGTGGCTGACTCGCCCAGCATCGCGGGGACGTCCTGCCCCAGCTCAGAGCGGCGGCAGGCGGCGTGGTCCGGGCGGTTGGTGATGAGGACGTCGATCCGCTGATCCAGGAGGAACTGGTCGATCAGCAGGTCATGGTCGACGGTCCACACCATGATGCCGATGCCGTTCCGGTGGCAGGTCCTGGCCACGCCGAGGCGCGCGAGCCGGTAGTTCACCGCCACCCAGTCAGCGCCGCAGGCCCGGACCCGGGAAAGCGGGAACAGCTCGCTGTGCCGCACGGCCGCCCACCGGCGGCGCGGTACCCCCCGGAGGCTGCGTCCCAGCGACAGCGCGGTCCGGACCCCCGGGAACGACTGCTTGATGGTGGCGACCGAGGAGTCTTCCAGGGTCGTGACGACGAAATTGCCTGGGCCCAGGATCGAGGAGGCCAGCTCCACGACCTCCCGCTCGTAGCCTGTTTCCTTCAGGTCGAGATGCCCGGCGAGGCGGCCGGCCAGAAGCGCCATCACCTCGTCCACGCGGGGGACGACGTACTGCAGGTGCCCGCAGAGTTCCTGGTATCCGAGATCCGCCACCCGCGGCCCGCCGCGGCCGGCGCGGCCATCGTGATAGACCACCAGGACATTATCGGCGGTCTTGCGGATATCGAACTCGGCGTACTCGGCGCTGCCGGACAGTGCGCCCGCATAGCTGGCGTAGGTAACTGGTTCCGCGTCTCGTGAGTGGTCACAGTGAGCGGAGATATGGACCACGTCGCTGTCTCTCCGTTGACGGGCAATCAGCCTGCATTCCTTGATCAGCTCCCATCCTGGGCCGGGCAGGCGGCCGCGAGGTGAACCGCAGGCCTCCACCCGGAGGCTGTAACGGGAACCTCCGCACACGCCGCTGCCTGGCCTAACGCGGCCCCTCTCCGGCTAGGCCGTCGCGGGTTCGGCGCGGGACCGGCCGGTGGCGAGGGCTGCGTCGAGCAGGGCGGCGGCGGCCGTGCGGGCCGCCGCGGCTGAGGTGGGGTCGTGATCCAACCGCGCGGACTGCCCGCTGCCGTCGTAGAGCAGGTGGAGCTGGCGCGCCAGCCCCGGCGCGTCCGGCACGCCGGCCTCCTCGGCCAGGCGGGTGAACAGGGAGCGCACCCAGGCACGGTAACCCTCGGTGGCCTGCTCCACCAGGTCGCCAGGGTGGGATTCCGCGCTGGCCCGGGCGAACGCGCAGCCACGGTAAGTCCCCTCGGCGAACAGCTCGCCCTGGGCCCCGAACACGCCCAGCAGGCGCTCGCGCGGCGTGTCGTAGCGCTCGATGTACTGCGTGATCCGCTCGGCCATGTTCACATGCCGCGCTTCCAGGTAGGCGCGGATCAGCTCGTCCTTGCTGCCGAAAGTGTTGTAGAGCGACCCCTTGGCCACGCCGGCGCGCTCGATGACACGGTCGATGCCGACCGTGTGCACGCCTTCCGCGTAGAACAGCTCGTTGGCCGCGGCCAGCAGGCGCTCGCGTGCTGACGGCCTGGCCGCGTTCTTCACAGCCATGTCGGTCATCTCCTCTAGACAGCTCTGTCTAGCTTATCGCCCGGGGCGGTCGCGGGGAACGTGGTCCGGCCGCGCAGCAGGCCGGGCAGCGCCAGCGCGGCGAGCAGGATGACTGCGCCGCCGTAGAACAGCGCGGTGCCGGTCAGCCCGCCGCCATGCACGATGACGAATCCGGCGACCACTGCGGGCACGCCGAGCCCCAGGTAAGACACGATGTAGAGCAGCGACAGCACCCCGGCGCGCTCGTGCGCCGCGGCCCGGGGGACGACGGTCCGGATGCCGCCCTGGAAGCCGCTGCCGAATCCGGCCCCGCTGATGGCGGTACCGGCGAAGAACAGGGGCGCGGACGTGAGGCCCAGGCCCAGCATGGTGACGGCGGCCCCGGTGATCAGGCAGAAGATCCCGGTGAACATCACCGTGCGGGGACTCGCGGCGCGCAGCACGACGATGGCGATGACGGCCGCCGCGGTGAGCACGAACAGGCTGAGCCCGCCCAGCACCACATCCAGGGATCCGGTCAGCGCATGCACCAGCGCGGGACCGAGCGCGCCATACAGGCCGCCCAGGGCCCACACCGCGAACAGCACCGGCGTGGCGGTGAGCACCGGGCCGCGCAGGGCGCGCGGCAGCCGGATCTCCGGCCGCAGCGACGCCAGTGCTCCCGGGGTGCGGGTCACCGTTTCCCGCAGCCTGGCCACCCCGGCGGCCTGGATCACGAAAACGCCCATCAGGGCCAGATAGATCAGGTGCGTGGGAGCAGGGAGGTAGCGGACGGCCAGCGCGGAGAGCAGCACCCCGGACCCGGTGCCCATGCCCGGGGCGACCGCGTTGGCGAAGGTGCCCCGTTCGCGGTCCACGTCCAGCAGGCCCGCGCCGATCGCGCCGAGCGCCGCGCCAGTGGCCAGGCCCTGCACGACCCGCGCGATGAGAAGTGCGGGAACCCCGCCGGCGGTGGCGAACACGAGCAGCGTGACGGCCTGGACCGCGAGCGCGGCCAGCAGCACTGGCCGGCGCCCGACGTGGTCAGAGAGCTTGCCCAGGGTCAGCAGGGACACGAGCACCGCCACGGCGTACACGCCGAACACGATCGTGGTGGTGATCGGGGTGAAGCCCCAGCGGGCCTGGTAGATCGCGTACAGGGGCGTCGGGGCGGCGGAGGCGGCCAGCAGGGCCACGATCAGCGACGCCAGCAGGATCAACGCAGGCCGTCCGGTCAGGCCCCGCGCCGGGGGGATGGTGACGGGTGCCTGTGGCCGCACCGTAGCGGGGCCGGGTGCGCTGACCGGGGCTGCGGTCACGGTCCCGCTGCGGAGACGGGCGGTATCCCCGGGATGGGTACCGCTCCCGGCCCGGATGGCCCCCCGGGGACGGGTGGCGTCCCGGGGACGGGTGACCGCGGCCGGTGCGACGGCTGTGCGGCTCGTGGTGCCGCGCTGCTCGGTCATGGTGGTCCTCACGTCGATTGAGTAGACAGGTCTGTTCAGAGATAGTAGACAGACTTGTCTAACCGGTCAAGGCCCGGATCAGCTGGCGGACACCCGCGCGGTTTCGGGCAGAACTTATTGCCCATTTGCGGCCCCCATGACCTGCCGCTGGTTTCCGGGCTGAGCGGCACCGCGGGGAGGACCTCTCCCGGGCCCGGCCGCGCCGGAGCGCCCGATCCGCCCCGCTCGGCAGTGCGGGCACCGTAACCGCTGGTCAGAGGCGTGATTACCGGTGTCCGCGCACGACAGCGGGGTTCCTTCCTCAGCCCGCTGATGTTCGTGGCGGGCACGGAAAACCGTCCCCGCCGTCCCCGCCGGTGGTTCCACCACGATTGCGGTCCATTTAGGCCTATTTCGGCGTTTTCCTGCGCTGCCGTTCAGGTCCCAGTAAGTTCCGGCAGGACAGGCATTCCCCGTGCCACCTGGCGCCGCTCCCCCGCTGGCGCCCGTTCGCCGGGTGAACGCGACGTCTCGCGGACAGGAGTGGGATGCCCCCAGCACCCCGTCATTCCAGGCCCAGGACACCCAGGAAACGAGCCCTCCGGGTCGGCGTTCCGGTATTGGCCGCAGCAACGCTCGCAGGCGCAGCTGCGGCTTTCGTGTTTCTGTCGGGCGGATCGCCGGGAGCCGCCGCGGCGCGTCCTGCTCACGGCAGGATCTCGGTGACGAGTGCCGCGTCGAGCCTTACCAGCGACGACATGATGATCGACTCGCACCACGAGGTAGCCGCCCAGATTGTCCGCGACAACGTCCGGACCGTCCGGCGCAGGTACCTCGCCCACCTTGCCGCGGTCCGGCTCGCCCAGAAGAAGGCCGCCGCGAAGGCCGCCCAGGCCGCCCAGGCGGCCCAGCAGGCCGCCGCGCAGCCGGCCACGAGCCCCAGCCCGGCAGCCAGTCCCAGCAGCGGCGGCTCAGACCCAGCCCAATCCCCCCTCGGGGTCTGCATCCGTAACGCCGAGGAAGGCGGCAGCTACGCCTGGGGCCCGGGTAACGGCGGGGGCGCCTACCAGTTCCAGATCGGCACCTGGGAAAAGTACGGTGGTGCGGCCAGCGAGTTCGGTGTGGCCGGCGCGTCTTACCAGGACCAGATCTTCGACAACGCCATCAACGCCGGGGGCGCCTCGAACTGGACCGCCTACGACGGCTGCTGACCGCGCTAACGCCCGTTCGGCGGCCGGCGGTCACCGCCGGGCTGGGGAACCGTCCACCTGGCTACGGTGGCCCGGACTGGCTGTGTGATGCTGGCAGGACGCCAGATCACCGATCATGCTGGAGGGCCCGTGACCGTTCCGTCCAGGCCGGCCCGTGTCCCGGCCAGCGCCACGCCCGAGGGCGACGGGGTCGTCGCCGGGGACGGCCCGGTCCCCGTCGACGCGTACATCGACTTCCTGTGCCCGTTCTGCCGGCGTTTCGAGCTGTCGTCCGGGCCCACCCTGGCTGCCCTGGTGGCCAGCCACCGGATCACGCTCGCCTACCATCCGATGAACTTCCTCGACCAGGCCTCGACGACGCGCTACTCGACCCGGGCGGCCGCAGCGTCAGGCTGTGCCGCGGACCAGGGCCGGTTCGCCGACTACATGCACGAGCTGTTCGTGAACCAGCCGCCGGAGGGGAGTGCCGGGCTGAGCGACGCCCAGCTCATTGCCCTCGGCCAGGACTCCGGGCTGGGGTCCGCCTTCGCCTCCTGCGTGACCGAAGGGCCCTACCTGGACTGGCCGTCTTACGTCACCGGCCGCGCCGTCACCGCGGGGGTAGAGGCGACCCCGACCGTCCTGGTCGCGGGGGTGGCGGTCGCGGCGGAGAGCGAGGCCATCGTGGTCGCGGTCGATCAGGCCGGCGCCCGGTCCTGACCGCGCGGGCTCATCGCGGGAACTCGTAAAGCTCCCGCGCATCCCCCGGCGGCAGCCGGCGGGGTGATGGCCAGCTTCCACCCTTACGCCCGCTTTGCCCGGCCCGCCGGGCAGCCGGCGGGAGCCCGGGGGAACCGCAGCCGCCTGGACCTTGGTCCGGTTCGCGGTCACAGGAGACCCGGGGCTGGGTACCGGGCCCCATCGCCCGCCTGGCCGGTCCGGTACTCTGGTGATCGTCAGATGATGTCCTGACGCGGAGATCGTAGCCTCCCGAATTGCTCCGGCTGATGGCTCTACTCAGACCGCTGCGCACGGGAGGCGTTGAGCGTTGCCCGACCCTACTCCCGATTCCGGGTCCGGTCCCAGGGGGCCATCTCACCCGTACCGGGCCGAGTCGGCCGCCACGAATCTGGCCGTCACCCCTGTCCTGGCCGCGGCCGCCCCGCGGCGCGCCACGCGGATAATGCCGCGGATCGACCGCCGCGAGGTCGCCGCCATCTTCGCGGGCGGCGCGCTCGGCACCCTGCTGCGGGCCGCGCTGGCCGAGGCGTTCCCGCACCCGGCGACGTCGTGGCCGTGGCCCACGTTCGTGGTCAACGTCGTGTCGGCCTTCCTCCTCGGCCACTTCGTCACCCGCCTGCAGGAACGGCTGCCGCTATCCAGTTACCGCCGGCCGCTGCTGGGCACCGGGCTGTGCGGCGGCCTGTCCACGTTCTCCACGATGCAGGTGGAGATCCTGAAGATGATCGACGCGCACGCCTGGGGCCTGGCCCTCGGCTACGCCGCGGCCAGCGTAGCGGCCGGATTGGCCGCGATGCACCTGGCGACCGCTCTCGTCCGGCGGGTCCGCGTGCTGCCGTGAGGAGGCCATCGTGACCATGCTCCTCTGGGCGGGGGTCGTCCTCATCGGCGGAGCCGGCTCGGTGGCCCGCTTCCTGGCCGGGGGCCTGGTGGCGTCGGTGACCGGCCGTGACTTCCCCTTTGGCACCCTGGCCGTCAACGTGTCCGGCGCATTGATCCTCGGGCTGATCACCGGGCTGGCGCTGGGGCATGACCAGGCGCTGCTGGCCGGCACGGCCGCGGTCGGCTCCTACACGACGTTCTCGACCTGGATGTTCGAGACCGACCGGCTGGCCGAGGAACGACAGTTCCGCCTGGCCGCGACGAACGTGATCGTCAGCCTGGTCCTCGGCGTCGCGGCCGCGGCGCTGGGCTGGCTGATCGGAGCGCACCTATGAGCACGGAGTCCATCAAGCTGACCAGCTATTTCGGTGAACGTCACCGGACCGGCGGCCGGTTCGTCGCCGACGCCCTCATCGACCTGTACGGGCAGCGGGAGATCGCCGCGAGCATCCTGCTGCGGGGCACCGAGGGGTTCGGGCTCAAGTACCACCTGCGCACCGACCGTTTGCTGCCCCTGTCCGAGGACCTGCCGATCGTCGCGATCGCCGTGGACAGCCGCCCGCGCATCGAATCGGTGCTCGGCCCGACCCTTGAGCTCCACCGCGCCGGGCTGGTCACCCTGGACCGGGCGCAGCTGCTCACCGGCGAGGCTGGTCTCGCCACCGCCCCCGGGGACCTTCCCGGGTCCATCAAGCTCACCGTCTACCTCGGCCGCCTGGAACGGATCTACCGGGTCCCCACCTTCGTGGCGGTCTGCGACCTGCTGCACCGCCGCGGCGTCGCCGGGGCCACCGCGCTGCTCGGCGTGGACGGCACGGCCCACGGCCGCCGGGAGCGGGCCGCGTTCTTCGGCCGCAACGCCGACGTGCCCATGATGGTCGTCGCCGTGGGCTCCGGCGAGCGCATCAGGCACGTCCTGCCCGAGCTGGGCGCGCTGCTCCGCCGCCCGCTCGCCACCCTGGAACCGGTCCAGGTGTGCAAGCATGACGGGCGGCTGCTCGCCCCGCCCGGCCCGCTGCCCGCCGCCGACGAGAACGGCATGGCACTCTGGCAGAAGCTGATGGTGTTCAGCTCCGAGGCGGCGCAGCACGCCGGCCAGCCGGTGCACCGTGCCCTGGTCCGGCGGCTGCGTTCCGCCGGGATCAGCGGCGCGACCACGCTGCGCGGTATCTGGGGGTTCCACGGCAGCCACACGCCGCAAGGTGACCGGATCATCCAGCTGGGCCGCCGCGTGCCCGCCGTCACGATCGTGATCGACAGCCCCGGGCGTATTGCCGCGGCGTTCCCCATCGTCGATGAGCTCACCGCCGAGCACGGGCTCGTCACGGCCGAGATCATTTCCGCCCTGCGGACCGCCGCGGGCGACCGCCGCCGGGGCGGCCTGCGCCTGGCCACCGACTACTTCTAGACCGTCCTGGCTACTGGTCCTGGGCGGTTAGCCCGGTCAGCCGGAGGTACAGGGCGACCAGGTCGCGGCCGAGTGGTTCCTGGCGCCCCGGGGCAGCGGCCACCAGGTCCGCGAACCGGCTGACCGTCCCCATGATCACTTCAGCCACGACCGCGGCAGGCACCGCCAGGTCCGCACGTCCCGCCGCCGCCATCCGCTCGAGGAACCGGGCGTGCCGCCGGTTGGTCCGGGCGTAGATGTCATCGCGGAGCCGGGCGGGCCCGCGGATCGCTGAGCGCCTGGTGGGCGATCACGGTCAGGACGCCGTGGTGGCGGACGAACACATCGAGCAGCGCGGTCAGCGTGGACCGGGCGGTCCGGGCCGGGGAGGAGGTATCGGCCTCCTCCTGCAGGCGCAGCACCTCCTGGCGCACCCGGTCCGCCAGCGAGTGGAACACCTCGTCCTTGGACCCGAAGTACGCGTACACCGTCGGGCGGGTGACCCCGGCCTCGGCCGCGACCGCCGCCATCGTCGTCTGCGCGTAGCCGACCCGGCAGAACACCCGCTCGGCCGCGTCGAGCAGCAGGGCGCGCTTATCCGCCACGGCGAGCGTCCGGCCGCCGATCCCCGTCACTGCGTCTCCCTGTCTCCCCGGGCGTCCCGGGTCTGGCCTAGATACTTGACACCAATGTAAAGTACGGTCGCACGTGCGGGTAGCCGAAGGAGGTCGAGGCCATGGCCGGTCTCCCGCCCATCGATGAGCGGACCATGCGGGCCACGTACGAACGGGTGCTGGCGGCGCGCCCGGACGAGCTCGCGCAGACCGACTCCGGCGGGCCGGTGACGTTCGCCGAGAGCTACGCACGGTCGCTGCGGCTCGCGGCCGGGTTCACCGCGGCCGGGGTCGGGCGGCAGGAGCCCGCCGCGATGCTGCTCGACAACTCCCTCGACCTCGTGCACGCGTTCACCGGCCTGGCCCTCGGCGGCATGGTCGAGGTGCCGGTGAACACGGCCTACAAGGGCCGGTTCCTCACCCACATCCTCAACGACTCCCAGGCCTGCGTGGCCGTCGTGGAGGACAGCTACCTCGACCGGCTCGCGGCGATCGCCGGGGATCTGACCAGCCTGCGGACCATCGTCGTCCGGGGTGACCCGGCCCGCGCCGGAGCCCTGGCGGGCCGGTTCCGGGTCATGCCCTTCGCCGAGCTCGGATCGGCCGGCTCCGCGCCGCCCGCGCCCGCCGGCCCCGGCGACCTGATCGCCTATATGTACACGTCCGGAACGACCGGGTTGTCGAAGGGCGTCCTGATCCCGCACGCGCACGCCTACACCTACGCCTCACGCGAGGACCAGGAACGGCCGCGCGCGGGGGACCGCATCCTGGTCACGCTGCCCCTGTTCCACCTGGCCGGCCAGTGGTACGGGGTCTACCAGGCCCTCATCCACCAGGTGCCGTGCTGGGTCGAGCGGGGGTTCTCAGCCAGCGGCTTCTGGCCTGCGGTCCGCGAGCACGGCATCACGGTCACCGTGACCCTCGGGGCCATGGCCGAGCTGCTGCAGCAGCAGCCGCCACGCCCCGACGACGCGGACAACCCGCTGGAGCTGACCGTGATGGCCCCGCTGGCCAGTGACGTGCACGGGTTCAGCAAGCGTTTCGGGGTGGCTGCCGCCGCCGTCTACGGGATGAGCGAGATCGGCTGCGTGCTCAACGGGCCGCCCGGCACCCTCGTGCCCGGCGAAGCGGGACTCCCGCGCGAGGAGTACACGCTGCGGCTCGTGGACGCCGCCGGGCGCGACGTGCGCACCGGGGAGGTCGGCGAGCTGTGGGTGCTCCCGGCCGACCCCCGGATCGTGCTCCGCGGCTATCACAACCTGCCGGACAAGACGGCCCAGACGCTGGTCGACGGCTGGGTGCGCACGGGGGACGCGTTCCGCCGCGACGCCGCCGGGCACTTCTTCTTCTCCGACCGGATGAAGGACGCGCTGCGCCGCCGCGGGGAGAACATCTCCAGCTTCGAGGTCGAGCGGGTGATCAACGAATACCCGGCTGTCTACGAGAGCGCGGTCGTCGGGGTGCCGTCCGACCTCACCGAGGACGAGATCAAGGCGGTGATCGTGCCCCGGGACGGGCAGCGCATCGACCCGGCCGCGCTGACCGCGTTCCTGATCGAGCGGCTGCCGTACTTCATGGTCCCGCGCTACCTCGAGTTCACCGGCGCGCTGCCGAAGACGCCCACCCAGAAGGTGCACAAGCACCTGCTGCGCGAGCGCGGCGCCGGGCCAGGTGCATGGGACCGCGAGGCGGCGGGCATCGTGCTGCGGCGGGGCACGGCCCCATGAGGCAAGCCAGTGAAGCGAGCACGATGAGCCGGCACGATGAGCCAGCACGGTGGGCCCGGAACACAGGGCCCGGCACTGAGCCCGGCACAGTGAGCCTGGCCCAGTGAAGCTGCTCGTCGCGAACCGGGCGGAGATCGCGGTCCGCATCATGTCCACCGCCACCGCGCTCGGCATCGAGACCGTCGCCGTCTACCCCGGCGACGACGAGGCCTGTGCCCACGTGACCCGGGCCGGCGCCTCGGTACGCCTGCCGGGCGACGGTCCCGCCGCCTACCTCGACGCCGCCGCGATCACCGCTGCCGCGGTCAGCTCCGGATGCGACACCCTGCACCCCGGCTACGGCTTCCTGGCCGAGAACAGTGACCTCGCGCGGCGCTGTGAGGCGTCCGGTGTCCGCTTCGCCGGGCCCGCGCCGGAGATCCTCGACCTGTTCGGGGACAAGACCGCCGCGCGGGCCCGGGCCGCCGGCCTCGGGATCCCGCTGGCCCGGGCCACGGACGGCCCGGCCGGCGCCGCCGGGGCGAGGGCCTTCCTGGACAGCCTCGGCCCGGGGGCCGCGGTGATGGTCAAGGCCGTGGCCGGAGGCGGCGGCCGCGGCCTGCGGCCGGTGCTCGTCCCGGGGGACCTGGACGAGGCGATGCGGCGCAGCGCCTCGGAGGCGGCGGCCGCCTTCGGCAACCCCGCGGTGTACGTGGAGGAACTGCTCACCGGGGCCCGGCACATCGAGGTGCAGCTGGCCGGCGACGGCGCCGGGGTGGCCGTGCTCGGCGACCGCGACTGCAGCCTGCAGCGGCGGCGGCAGAAGCTGATCGAGCTCGCCCCGGCGGCCCTCGACGATGACCTGCGCCTCCGGCTGCACGAGGCGGCGCGCCAGCTCGTTGCCTCGACGGCGTACACCGGGCTGGCCACGGCCGAGTTCCTGGTCACCGGCCCCCGGTTCGTGTTCCTCGAGGTGAACCCCCGCATCCAGGTCGAGCACACGGTGACCGAGGAGGTCACCGGCCTCGACCTGGTCGAGCTGATGCTGCGCATCACCGGGGGTGAGACCCTGGCCAGCCTGGGCCTGGCTGACCGCGGGCCTGGCGGGCGGCCCGCGGCCCGGGGCTGCGCCATCCAGGCCCGGGTCTGCACCGAGACCGTGCAGCCCGGCGGCACCGTGCTGCCGGCCAGCGGCACGCTGACCCGGTTCCAGCCGCCGACAGGCCCCGGGGTCCGCGTCGACACTCACGGCTATCCCGGGTACACGGTCAGCCCACGCTACGACTCGCTGCTGGCCAAGGTGATCGCCACCGGAACCGACCGCCGCTCGGCCGCGAACCGGCTGCGCGGTGCGCTGGATGAGTTCGGCCTCGATGGCGTTGCGGAAAATCTGGGCCTGCTCCGCGCGATCGCCGGCCATCTCGGCGACGAGGACCTCGACACGACCTGGGTTGACCGGCATCCCGGCCTGCTGCCCGCCGGCGGGCCCCCCGCATCCGCGCGGCACCTGGTGCCGGCTGACGGGGATGAGGCTGCGGTCCGTGCTCCCTTGTCCGGGACGGTCGTCGCCGTCTCGGCCAGCCCCGGCGACGAGGTCACGCCCGGCCGTGAGCTTGTGGTCCTCGAGGCCATGAAGATGGAGCATGTCGTGGCCGCGCCCGGCGCCGGGGTGATCACGAGCCTGGTGGTGCGGGTCGGCGAGACGGTCACGGCCGGGGCCTTGCTCGCCACCGTCGACCCGCGCGACCATGACGGCCCGGGCGGCGCCGGGGCCGATGCGGCTGACCCCGGCTGGATCCGTCCCGACCTGGGCGAGGTGATCCGGCGCCACCAGGTCGGCTTGGACTCCTACCGCCAGGACGCGACCGCGCGGCGGCACGCCAGCGGCCGCCGCACCGCACGCGAGAACGTCGCGGACCTGGTGGACGAGGGCACCTTCGTGGAGTACGGGGCGCTGGCCATCGCCGCCCAGCGCCGCCGCCGCGCGCTGGAGGACCTGATCGAGCGGACCCCGGCCGACGGGCTGGTCATGGGCACGGCCTCGGTCGGCGGCCGGCCAGTCGCGGTCATGTCCTACGACTACACCGTCCTGGCCGGGACGCAGGGCATCCAGAATCACCGCAAGACCGACCGCCTCTTCGAGCTCGCCCGGCGTGAGCACCTGCCCGTGGTCATCTTCGCCGAGGGCGGGGGAGGCCGCCCGGGCGACACCGACACCGCGGCGGTCGCCCAGCTGGACGTGACCACGTTCCGGCTGCTGGCCGGGCTGAGCGGGCGGGTGCCCCTGGTCGCGATCGTCTCCGGGTACTGTTTCGCCGGCAACGCGGCGCTGGCCGCCGCGTGCGACGTGATCATCGCGACCGAGGGCAGCAGCCTCGGCATGGGCGGACCGGCGATGATCGAGGGCGGCGGCCTCGGCGTGATCGCCCCGGGCGACGTCGGGCCGATGTCGGTGCAGGTCCCCAACGGCGTGGTCAACGTGCTCGTCCCGGATGACGCCGCCGCCGTCGCCACCGCCCGGGCCTACCTGGGCTACGTCACCCGCGCGGCCGGGCCCCCGCGTGGCGGGCCCGGCGCCGGTCCCGCAGAGCATGCCGATCAGCGGGAGCTGCGCCACCTGGTACCTGAGAACCGGCTGCGGGCCTACGATGTCCGCCCCGTCATCGAGATCCTCGCCGACCGGGAGTCGGTACTCGAGCTGCGCGCCGAGTTCGGGGTCGGCATCATCACCGCGCTGGCCCGGCTGGATGGGCGGCCGGTCGGGATCATCGCGAACAATCCCCGTCATCTCGGCGGCGCTATCGACGGTGACGCCGCCGACAAGGCAGCCCGGTTCCTCCAGCTGTGCCAGGCCCGCGGGATCGCGGTGGTATCGCTCTGCGACACCCCCGGGTTCATGGTCGGGCCCGAGGCCGAGAAGACTGCCACCGTGCGGCGCTTCGGCGCGATGTTCATCGCCGGCGCCCGGCTGACCGTCCCGCTCTGCGCCGTGGTCCTGCGCAAGGGCTACGGCCTGGGCGCGATGGCCATGGCCGGCGGCGACCTGAAGGCACCGCTGCTGTGCGTGGCCTGGCCGACCGGCGAGTTCGGCGGGATGGGCCTGGAAGGGGCGGTACGGCTGGGGTTCCGCAAGGAACTGGGCGCGATCACCGACGCCGGCGCCCGCCAGCAGCGCTACGAGGAGCTGGTGGCCGAGTACTACGAGAAGGGCAAGGCGCTCAGTACCGCGGCCGCGTTCGAGATCGACGACGTCATCGATCCGGCGCGGACCCGTCACGTGCTGATCGAGACCCTGGCCCGGACGGCCGGACGCCACACTGGTGCGCAGGGCCCCCGGTAACCGGGCGGCGGGCAAGGAGGCTGATGTGGTCCGGGTATGGCTCATCCGCCATGGGCAGAGCGAATCGAACGCCGGGCTGCCCTCGGCCGACTGGCGCGGGATCCCGCTGACCGCGCTGGGACGCCGTCAGGCGGAACACGTCGCCGGGCTGTTCGCGGAGCCGCCCGAGCTCATCGTGACGTCGCCGTACCTGCGGGCCCGGCAGACCGCCCAGCCCACGATCGACAGGTACCCGGGCACGCCCCCGGAGGAGTGGCCGGTCCAGGAGTTCACCTACCTGCGGTCCCTCGACGGGCGCGCGACCACGTCACACGAGCGTGAACCCGAGGTCCGGGCCTACTGGGAACGGGCCGATCCCCGGCACGCCGAGCCGGGGGCGGAGTCGTTCGACGGGCTGATCGGCCGGGTCACCGGTTTCCTCGGCCGGCTCGGCGAACGGGACAGCGGGCCGGTGGCGGTGTTCACCCACGGCATCTTCATGCGCGCCGTGGCCTGGTTCCTGCTGACCGGCGAAGCCTGCCCGGGACCGGAGGACATGCGCCGCTTCCGTGCCTTCACCGGGCGGTATCCGGTGCCCAACTGCGGGGTTCTCGAACTGCGCTATTACCCCGGCGAGTCCGCCCCGTCGCTCATGGGCGGATCCACGTTCCACCTGCCCGCCAGCCTGGCGCCGCAGGATCCCGACGAGAAGCGGCCGGTGTCGCTGGCCTGACCGTGGCTGCGGCCGGCAGCGGGCCGCCCGGAGCCGGGCGGTAAGGTCGGGCGTCATGAGCAGTCCGGTCACCGACATCCGGCTCATCACTACCGGCGACGCCGCCGCTATCACCGAGCACATCCGCCGCGACCGCGAGACCAACGGCCCGCTGGGAGCCGGCCTTCCCGCCGGACTACTTCACCCTGGACGGGCAGCGCCGGCGCATCGAGCGGATGCTGGCCCGCCACCGCGACGGCCAGTCGTGGCCCGGCGTGATCGTGGCCGGTCAGACCGTTATCGGGCAAGTGACTGTTCAGGAGATTCTGCAGCGGGCCTGGCGGAAGGCGTCTATCGGTTACTGGGTCGGGACCCCCTACCAGGGGCAGGGGCACGCCACCCGGGCGGTCGGACCTGGTCGTCCGGCTGATGACCCGGGACCTCGGCCTGCACCGCGCGGAGGCCTTCACCCAGATCGAGAACACCGCTTCCCAGAACGTGCTGCGCAACAACCGCTTCCTCCCGGTCGGCATCGCCCGCTCGCACATCTTCACCGTCGGGGCCTGGCACGACGAGATCATGTGGGAACGCCTGCTGGGGGAGTGACGGGCCGCGCCGCCCCGGCCGCGCTGCGCGGCATGGCCCGCTCAGTCGGCGGATCGGGCCGCTCCTGGGGCGCGTGCCCCGGCGTGAGGTGCCCCGCCTGGGACAGCCGGAGCGGCTCGAACGGCCCGCTGCTCTCCGCGGCCAGCGGCTCGCCGGTCACGCACACATGGTCGCCGCCCTCGTCGAGCAGCACGACGCGCCGGAGGATCAGCCGGTGCGGGCAGTCCTCCAGCACCGGCACCCCGCCCGGGCCGGGGCTCACCCGCAGCCCGGCGAACTTGTCGGTCTCGTCGCCGGTGAGGGTCCCGAACCGCTCGGCGAGCGCGAGGTCGCCCGAGGTGAGGAAGTGGATGGCCAGGTGGGTCGCGCGCAGCCCGACCCGGTACGTGTGGTTCGCCTTGGACAGCCACACGCAGTAGCGGTCCGGGTCGATGCTGGACTGGGCGTGGAAACCGACCAGGCACCCGGCCCGCTCGCCGCCCTCAGCCGTGGTGACCACGATCAGCGGGTTGTCCAGGGACGACATGATGGTGGTGAACGCGTCACGGGGCATCGGTACCTCGCTCATAGCGCAGGAACAGCGTGTCGCCGCCGCGCAGCACATGCCGCAGGGCGAAGCGGGCCAGCGGGGCGCCCGGCGGCGAGATCGCGACCGGCAGCGGGTCCCCGCCCATCAGCGGGGCGAGGGTCAGGCAGAGCTCGTCCACCAGGTCCTCCGCAACGAGTTCGCCGAGCCAGGTGGGGCCGCCCTCGCACAGGACCACGCGGTAACCCCGTTCGGTGAGCCGCCGCAGGGCCAGGCCCGGATCGACCCGGTCGTGCCCGGCCACGATGACGTCGGCTACCTGGCGGGCCTGCTCCAGCCGCTGCGGATCGGCGGAAGCGCAGGTGATCACCAGGGTGCGGGCGTCCGGTGGCGCGCCGGCGAAGGCCCGCGCCGACCAGTCCAGCTCGAGCGAGCGGGTTACCACAGCCAGCGGCGGCGTGGCCGGCTGCCCGGCCGCCGCCCGCGCCGCGGCCCGCTCCGGCGGCAGCCGGACCGCACCATAGTGCTCCGAGCGGGCCGTCTGCGCCCCCACCAGCACCACGTCAGCCAGCGCCCGCATCAGCCGGAACAGCTCCGCGTCCGGCGCGGTGGACAGCTCACCGACCCGCCCGCCGATCGCCGCCGAGCCGTCCAGGCCCCCGACCATATGCGCCATCACCCAGCACCGGCCGTCCGGCCGCGACCGCGTCACCCGGGCGTACGGTTCCAGCGGATCCTCGATCCACGGGCCGGGCACCAGCATCCGCGTTCTGCTCATGATGGTTGACTACCTCGTCCACCCGCCGCCATCCGGCTCTCCAGCCAGCGGTCCTCGGCCGGGTAATCCAGCAACGGCGCGAAGTAGCTGTCCCCGGCTCCGGGAATGAGATCGGCGTCCTCGCCGCCGCGGGCGGCGGTCACGAGCCAGTCCACCTCGCTGGACACTGTGGCCGCGTAGTCGCCGGCCGGCGTGTAGCCCAGGCCGGCGGCGGCGGCCATGTCGAGCACGAACGGATGCGGCTTGTCCCAGGGATGACGGCCCAGGCCGGTGCTGTCCTGGCCGTCGCTGTCCTGGCCGGTGCTGTCCTGGCCGGTGCTGTCCTGGCCGTCGAGCAGCACTTCCTCCCAGGCGTGCCCGAGGTGGCGGGCGATGACCCGCGAAATCCCCAGGGCACTGGGTGCGTCCGGGTCGGCGGCGTTCAGGATGCGCCGTCCCGGCCGGCGCGCGGCCAGCTCGATAAGCGCCGCGACGTTGGCGGCGGCCGTGGGGTGGTCCACGCCCGCGCCGCGGCGGGCGAGGAATAGCACCGGCCGGCGGTCGAGCACCCGCTTGACGAACATCCACTCCCGGGGCTGCCGCGCACCCGGGCCGTGAATCTTGGAGGGGCGCAGGACGGTGACCGGGACGCCGCTATCCAGCAGCACCTGCTCGGCCGCGACCTTGTTCGCCGGGTACCCCTCCCCGGTCCGGTAGTCGCCGTCCCCCGGCGGCACCGTGGGCTGGTCTTCCCGGACCGGGCCGGGGAAGCGCGGCTTGACCTGCGAGTTCGAGTGGTGGCCAGCCGCGTCCACATACACGGCCTTACTGGAGATCAGCACGGTCGAGGCGGCGTCGCGGGCCAGGGGCAGCAGGCTCGCCGCGTCCTGCGCCGTGTAACAGGCGCAGTCCACGAGGAGGTCGGCGCCGGTCCCGAAAACGGCCTTCAGCCGCGCGGTGCCGGCCCGGTCCGCGGCGATGAAGCGGCCGCCCGACGCGGCGATGTCCCGGGGCATCCGGCCCGGGACACGGCCGGTCAGGTCGGCTGACCAGCCGGCCGCCAGCAGCCGCCGGGCGGTGGCCCGGCCGATCGCCCCGGTCCCGCCGATGATGACCGCCCGCCTCACCCCGGCACCCTACCCTGCCGCCACAGCGCTTCCCTGCGGCCCTCCCGCTTCCCGGGGTAGGATGGTTGCGTGACGCGATGCATGGGATGGTGGCGGCCGCGGTAAGGCGGTAGCTGTCTCATGTGTCCGATGGCCCGCCTCTGGCGGGCCAGTTTCGTCCCAGCGGCTGGCCGCGGCCGGAGGCCTGTTCCCCAGGAGGCCCCGTGCCCGCCAGCGCTATGCCCGCCACCACTGTGCCCGCCACTGACTGGGCCCGCCACCACTGGGCCCGCCACCACTGGGCCCGTCCCTGGCCGCGCCGTGGCCGGGGAGCCGCTCCCGGTCCAGCTGGCCCGCCAGCGCAGCGCCGCCCTCGACGAGGCCATCCGCGAGGATCCCGGCCGGTTCCGGGTGCTCACCGGCGACCGCCCCACCGGCCCGCTGCATGTCGGCCACCTGTTCGGCACCCTGCTCAACCGGGTCCGCCTCCAGGATCTCGGGGTCGAGGTGCTGGTGCTGATCGCGGACTACCAGACGATTACCGACCGGGACGCCCCCGCAACCCTGCCCGCCGACGTGCTCGGGCTGGTCGCGGACTACCTTGCGGTCGGGATCGATCCGGGCCGGGCCGCGATCTTCGCGCACAGCCAGGTCGAGGCGCTGAACCAGCTGCTGATCCCGTTCCTCAGCCTGGTCAGCGTGGCGGAGGTCGAGCCGGAATCCCACCGTGAAGGAGGAGTTCGGGACGGCCGAAGGGGCGTCGATGAGCGCGCTCATGTTCACCTACCCGGTCCATCAGGCGGCCGACATCCTGTTCTGCCACGCCAACCTGGTCCCGGTGGGCAAGGACCAGCTTCCGCACCTGGAACTCACCCGCACGATCGCACGGCGTTTCAACGAGCGCTACTGCCCCGGGGAGCCCTACTTCACTGCGCCTGACGCCCTGCTCAGCGACGCCCCGCTGCTGCTCGGGACCGACGGCCAGAAGATGAGCAAGAGCCGCAGCAACGCCATCGCGCTGGCCGCGAGCGAGGACGAGACGGCGCGCCTCATCCGCGGGGCCCGGACCGATGCCCAGCGGGCGATCACCTACGAGCCGCAGTCCCGCCCGGAGGTCTCCAACCTCGTGCAGCTGGCCGCGCTGTGCCTGGAGACCAGCCCGGAGCAGGTCGCGGCCGGGCTGGGTGACGGCGGTGCGGCTGCGCTGAAGCGGCTGCTCACCGAGGCGCTCAACGAGCGGCTGCGCCCGATCCGGGCCCGGCGGCGTGAGGTCGCGGCGGATCCGGGCTACCTGCGGCAGGTCCTGGCGGACGGCAACGAGCGGGCCCGCGATCTGGCCGGCCGGACCCTGGCCGGCGTCCGGGCCCTGATGCATACGAGCTACTAGTCGCCGGGAAGCAGGCGGGTCGGCAGGGCGGCCTCCTCGACGCTTCCTTCGCCGCGGCGGGTGATGTGCCAGGTGCGTGCGCCCTCGACCTCGGTGATGCAGTCCACCAGGGTGGTTCCCTCGAAGATCAGGCCCGTGCCGTTGTCGGTGGCGTAGCCCTCGGGCAGCGTCCCGTCCCCGATCAGCCGGTGGATGGCCGGCCGTCTCTGCTCCTCGGCGTCGTGATGCGGGCTGTTGGAGTAGGGCAGGAAGCCGAGGCCGTTGGTCACCGGGCGCAGCGGCAGGCCGAAGGAGTCGGTGGTGCCGCCCGCGAACCAGCACAGCGACCCGGCGGACACGCCCATCAGCACAACGCCGTTGTCCCAGGCGGCACGCATGGCCTGGTCCACACCGTGCAGCCGCCACAGGGCCAGCAGGTTCGCCACGCTGCCGCCGGTCACCCAGATCACGTCCTGGGCCAGCAGGTGCCCGGTGATATCGGGGACGTTGGGCTCGGGGAACAGCGCCAGGTGACTGGGCCGCCAGCCGGCCCGGCCAAAGGCCGAGTACATCGCGGCCAGCCATTCCGATGCGTCCCCGACGGCCGTGCTGACCAGGCAGACGCGGGGACTGTCGCCCGCCCGGGCCAGCCTCGCCGCGTGGGTGTACGAGGGGCCGAGCCGGAAGTCCATCGGCCCGTGCCCGGCAGGCCAGAATCCGATGCTGGTGGCGACGATGGTCGGGGTGAGCGCAGTCACCTGGTGATTATGGCAACTGATCGCCCGGTTCGCGCAGTCTGAGAAGGTTCATGGCCACCAGGCCCAGTACGGTCCGGTTGTCCTGATTGATCAGTTCACCCTTGGTGCGGACCAGGCCGCGGTCGGCCTTGGATCGTGACGGGCGGGCTTCCACGATCGTGGTCTGCAGCCGCAGCTGGTCACCCGGCCGCACGGGAGCGGGCCAGCGCAGCTCGTCGATACCAGGCGAGGCGAGGCTGGCCACCCGGGACAGGTAATGGTCGACGAACAGCCGCATCATCATGCTTGCCGTATGCCAGCCGCTGGCGATCAGGCCGCCGAACGGGCCGCCCGCCGCGAATCCGGGGTCGATGTGGATCGGCTGCGGGTCGAATCGGCGGGCGAACTCCAGGATCTCCGCCTCGGTCACGGTCAGGTACCCGTACTCATAGACCGCGCCCGGCAGGTAGTCCTCGAAATAACGGTCCTCTCGCGGGACCCGGAAGTCGCTACTGCTCAGGGTCCTGGTGGGAGCGGGACGCGCGTCAGGCAGGGACATGGTGGCCAGCATGACATGCGGGGGCGGCGGCCCCTTACCTGGCCAGGCCCTCCATTCGGGGCGGGCCCCTGCGCAGGCCTGCGGGAGCGGCCTTTACCATGGGCGTCATGCCGAGGACGCCATGAGCCCCCAGATAGCCACCGCCGACGTCGTCGGCCGCGAGGAGCTGCTCGATTTCGTCCGCAGCCGGCACCACGTGGTGCTGGTCACCACGAAACGGGACGGGACCGTCCAGCTTTCGCCGGTCACGGCGGGCCTGGACGACGAGGGCCGGGTGGTCATCGCGACCTACCCGGAACGGGCCAAGACGCACAACGCCCGGCGCCACCCCCAGGTCGACGTGCTGGTGCTGTCGGACGACTTCGGCGGGGCCTGGGTGCAGCTCAGCGGCACCGCCGAGGTTCTCGATCTGCCCGAGGCGCTGGAGCCGCTGGTGGAGTACTTCCGGTCCATCGCCGGCGAGCATGACGACTGGGACGAGTACCGGGAGGCGATGCAGCGCCAGGGCAAGTCGCTGATCCGGGTCACGATCAGGCGCTGGGGTCCCATCGCCACCGGCGGTTTCCCGGCCCGCCTGGCCTGAGCCGCTGATCGCCAGCCGCCGGCCGGTCCGGGTGATCGGGTGCCGTCGGCCGGTCCGGTGATCGGGCGCACTTTTCCCGGATACCGTTCGCCGGAACCGGACAAAACGCCCTGCCAGGCGCACGTCGCACGGGAAGGGTCGCCGGAGGCCGGATAACCGTTCGACGGCGGTGCGGCCGCTGCCTACCCTGCTGGCGTGGGTGACGATCCGGAGTTCGACCGGCTGCTGGCCGAGGGTGGCGCCGTGCCGGTGGCGGGCTGGGACTTTTCCTGGTTCGACGGACGGGCCACCGAGGAACGCCCGCCGTGGGGTTACTCCCGGATGATGGCGGAGCGGATGGGGCGCGCCCGCGCGGCGCTGGATATCCAGACCGGCGGCGGCGAGGTGCTGGCCGGGATCCCGGCGCCACCGCCGGTCCTGGCCGCCACGGAGTCGTGGCCCCCGAACGTGGAGCTGGCCCGGCGGAACCTGGCCCCGCTAGGTGCCCGGGTGGTCCAGGTCGCTGACGATGCCGTCCTGCCGTTCTCCTCGGGATCCTTCGACCTCGTAGTCAGCAGGCATCCGGTCGAGCTGGTGTGGCCGGAGATCGCCCGGGTGCTCCGCCCCGGCGGGACGTTCCTCTCGCAGCAGGTCGGAGCAGGCTCGAACCGGGAGCTGACCGAGTTCATGATGGGCCCGCAGCCTGTGAGGCCGGGGCGCAGCACGGACTGGGCCAGGGATCAGGCCGAGGCCGCCGGCCTGATGGTCATCGACCTCCGGGAGCAAGCGCTCCGGACGGTCTTCAACGACGTCGGGGCGGTCGTCTACTTCCTGCGCAAGGTGCTGTGGACGGTGCCCGGGTTTACCGTGGCCGGGTACCGGGACCGGCTCCGGCAGCTGCACGAGAAGATCCAGGCCGAGGGGCCGTTCGTGGCGCACGCCCAGCGCTTCCTGATCGAGGCCCGCAGGCCCTGAGCTGAACGTCCCAGCCTGAGACGGAACGTCCCAGCCTGAGACGGCGTCCCGGCCGGCCATTTGTAGGATCAGTCTGACCAGTTGCGACCCGGTCCCGGCTCTGCCGTGCCGCGATCGATGCCGAAGGGGGCATCCATCCATGATCTTCATCGTCGTCAAGTGGACCATCAAGCCCGAGCGCAGCGGCAACTGGCTCGCTGAGGTGGAGGAATTCACCCAGGGCACCCGGTCCGAGCCGGGCAACATCTTCTTCGAATGGTCCCGGAGTGTGGACAACCCGAACCAGTTCGTGCTGGTCGAGGCGTTCCAGGACGACGCGGCCGCCGCCCACGTGAACTCCGACCACTTCAAGAAGTTCGTGGCCTGGGCCCCCGACTATGTGGACGAGTCGCCGCAGATCATCAACACCACGATCCCGGGCACCGACTGGTCCAGGATGGCTGAGGTCACGCCACGGTAATCCCGGCGTGCTCGGCTAGCAGCGGGGCCAGCTGGGTCAGCTGGGCGGGAGTGATCGTCGCCCCGCCCAGGGCGCCCGGGGTGATGACAATGCCCAGCTCAGCGCCGCGGAGGTCAACCGTGTCCAGGGTGACCTGGCTGAAGTCGGCCTCGCGGAACTCCGACCCGGGGAACCGGCAGCGCCGCAGGGTGGCCCCACCGAAGTCCACCTCCCGCAGCAGGCAGTCCTCGAACGTCACGTCGGTGAAGTCAGCCGCGCGGAAGTTCACGCCGTGCAGCTTGCAGCCGCGGAACGTGACCTGGCGCAGCCGCGACCCGTGCGCGATCACCCCGGCGGCCAGCGAGCCGATGACGGTCGCGTCGACCCAGGTGCTGTCGCTGAGCTCGGTGGCGGTGAGCCGCACCCCGCTCAGCCACACGTCGTTGAACCGGGCCCGGCGCAGCCGACCGCCGGTAATGGTGACCCGGGTGAAGGCGCATTCGGTGAACTGGCAGCCCGGCGCCTGGGGCGCGTCGAGGTCCAGGCCGTCGAAATGGGCGACGTCGTAGTCCTCGCCGGCGGACAGGCCGCCCTGGTGCGTCGTCAGCGAGCCGGCGTAGGGAAGGTCGGCCAGGCGGTCATGGGGCACCGGGCCACCCTACGGACTGGAGAGCCGTGGATGCACCACGTACCCTGGGTCTCAGGGCGGGCGGGGCAGGGCTCCCGCAGGGGACGCCCGGGGGAGCACACGCATGGGCACGATTTCGCCGGGGGTACTGTCCGAGGCCCACGAGATCCTCACGCCGGAGGAATGGCGGCAGCTGGGCCGGGAGCGGCGCAAGTCCGTGCCGAGATCCAGCCACGCTGAGTGGTCGCCGCCGCCGGGGCGGCCGGATCCCGTCGCCATCCTGGCGGACCAGGCCAAGAGCCGGGTGCCTGACCTGGTGCCGGTCCGGCATGGCCGGATGGCCGCGTCCCCGTTCGCCTACTTCCGGGGTGCGGCCGCGCCGATGGCCTGGGACCTGGCTCACCTTCCCACCGCCGACATCCAGGTGCAGTGCTGCGGGGACGCGCACCTGCTGAACTTCGGCATGTTCGCGGCGCCGGACCGGCGGCTCGTCTTCGACGTGAACGACTTCGACGAGACGCTGCCCGCCTCCTTCGACTGGGACGTGAAGCGGCTCGCCGCCAGCGTGGCCGTCGCCGCCCGGGAAAACGGGTTCGGCGTCCGGTCCGTCCGGGCCGCAGTCCGCCGGTGCGCGCACGCCTACCGCACCGAGATGGAGAACTTCGCCCGGATGCGGTTCCTGGACGTCTGGTACTCCCGGATCGACGTGGAACAGGTTTCCCAGCTCTTCGATGCGGTCCAGTCACGCAGGGCGATCCGGCGCCGCCACGAGGACATCCACCGGGCTTACCGGCACACCAGCATCCAGGCCATGGAAAAGCTCTGCCACGTGGTGGACGGCCAGTACCGGATCAGGCCCGTCCCTCCGGTCGTGGTCCGCTTCGGGATCGAGCAGGAACCGCAGATCGCCGACGAGCTCCGCAGTGCGATCCAGCAGTACCAGGAAACGCTGCAGGCCGACCGCCGCGAGGTACTCCGCCGCTACTACTTCGGCGATTTCGCCCGCAAGGTGGTCGGCGTCGGCTCGGTCGGCACCGAGGCCTTCGTGTTCCTGCTCCTCGGGGACCGCCCGGACGAGCCGCTGTTCCTGCAGCTCAAGGAGGCCCAGGAATCGGTCCTGGCCCCGTTCGCCGGGCCGAGCGAGTACAAGCACCAGGGCGAGCGGGTGGTCCGGGGTGAGCGGCTGATGCAGGCGGCCGCGGACCCGTTCCTGGGCTGGACCAGCGGGCTCCAGGTGGACGGCGACGAGCCCAAGCAGTACTACGTCCGGCAGCTGCGCGACATGAAGGGCGCGATGAACGTGCCGGCCATGGACCCGCCGCAGCTCACCTACTACGCGGGCCTGTGCGGCTGGGCGCTGGCCCGGGCGCACGCCCGGACCGGCCGGGCCACGATGATCTCCGGCTACCTGGGCTCCAGCGACCGGTTCGACCGGGCCATCGAGCAGTTCGGGGTGGCGTACTCAGAGCAGAACGAGCTGGACTACCAGCGGCTGCTGGACGCGATCGAGGCGAGACGGCTGCCCGCGATCGAGGGCATCTGAGCGGTCCCGGCCTTCAGGGATGACCCGGCCTAGTCCCGGTCGCCCGAAAGCCGGCCCTCCCAGATCGCGCGGACCGCGTCGATCGTGTCAGCCTCGGCCGCCTGCTTGTCCGGGCGGTAGCGGAGGACACGGGCGAAGCGCAGGGCCACGCCGCCCGGATAACGAGGGCTGGCCTGCACGCCGTCGAAGGCGACCTCCACCACCATCTCCGGCCGGACCCGCAGCACGCCCCGGGCATCGCTGAGGTCGCCCCCCGGACGGCGGCCGGCCGGTTCAGCGATGTCCAGGAACCGCTCCGTCTGCCAGCGGAGCATCTCGTCGGTCAGCCCTTTGAACGTCTTCCCGAGCATGACAAAGCCCCCGGCCGGGTCCCGGGCTCCCAGGTGCAGGTTGGACAGCCAGCCCCGGCGGCGGCCATGACCCCATTCGGCGGCCAGCACCACCAGGTCCAGTGTGTGCCGTGGCTTGACCTTGATCCACTCACTGCCCCGCCGTCCAGCCGCGTACGGGCCGTCCAGGGATTTCACCACCACGCCCTCGTGCCCGCGGGCCACCGCGTCCGCGAAGAACGCCTCGGCCTCCGCCACGTCCGCGGTCACCAGGCGCGGTACGCGGAGGCCCGCCGGGAGAACCTCGGCCATCAGCGCGTGCCGGACAGTGGCCGGCTCGTCCACCAGATCCCTTCCGTCCAGGTGCAGGAGGTCGAAGAAGAAGGGTGTCAGCGGGACGTCCGGGCCCTCCTGGCCCGGTGCGGCCTGGGTGCCGGCCCGGCTCGCGGTGACCTGGAATGGCCGGGCCCGGCCCTCCGGATCCAGCGCGATCGCCTCGCCGTCCAGGACCAGGGCCTCGGCGGGGGAGGTGAGCACCGCCCGGGTGATCTCGGGCAGCCGGGCGGTGATGTCGTCCAGGGTCCGGGTGAACACGCGCACCGCCGGGCCCTGCCGGTGCACCTGGATCCGGATGCCGTCGATCTTCCATTCGGCCGCGGCCGGGGAGACCCGCTCGAAGGCCGCCGCCACGGACGGCGCGGAGGCGGCGAGCATCGGCCGCAGCGGCCGGCCCACCTGCAGGCGGAAGGCCCGGAGCACCGCGAGGGCGGCCGCCGCAGCAGCGCGGTCACCGGCCTCTGGCGCCGCCGCCTGGTCTGCGGCGGTCTGGTCTGCGCCTGCGGCGGCCTGGTCTGCGGTGGCCTGGCCCTCCGCCGCAGCCTGTTCCTGCCGGGCGGCACTCGCCGCCGCCAGGGCCGCCTGCGCCACCGCCGGCAGCGAGCCACCCAGCATGAGCGCCCGCCGCACCTCGCCAGAGTCCACCCCCGCGGCGCGCGCGACGGCCTCGGTCATCACGCCTTCGAGCGCGCCCTGGTGCAGTTCCCCGGCGAGCAACCGGGTCAGGAAGGACTGCTCGGCCGGGGTGGCCCGGGCGAACAGGGTCCCGAGCAGCCTCCGCCGCCCAGCCTGTGACCCGGATCCCGTAGTCGCCCCGATCGCGGCGAAGACGGAATCGGTCTCGGCCACGGTCAGCGGACGGGGGCCCGGGTCCGTCCCGGGCCCGCGGTCCGGTGCATCGCCGGGGCCCGCCCGCGGGTCAGCCGGATCGGTGGCGCCCCTTCCGGCAGCATCCGGGTCGCCCGCGGCCGGACGGAGCAGCCCGCCGAGGGCCGCGTAGCCGACCCCGATCTGCCGCTGGCGCAGTTCGCCGGAGAGAAACGCCACCGTCACCGGGATCTCATCCGGAGCCGCCCGGCGCAGCAGGCGGGCTATCTCGTCGATCTTGACCCGGCGACCGGATGCCAGCGATACCGCCTCTGACGTGCGCACCACATCGCTCAGTAGCACACCACGCATTGTGCCCGACGCCCCCGACAGCCCCCAGCCCGGGAAACCCCCAACGATGAGCAGGTATTGGCCCTGATTTGTTACGAATGCGGCTTGACCGGCATTGCTACCAAGCGGTAACTTCCATCAAATCGTTCCGCTGTGGCATATCTCACCCGCTGCAGTTCGCGACCCCGACAACGGTGCCGGTACGCAGACCCCCCGCAGTGTCTGGCACCACGGACACCAGTGCCAGGAGCCGCCATGCCCCCCTCTACTAGCACGTCTGCGGACCCCGCCGAACCGGCCGCCCAGGGCCGGGTGCGCTGGCGACGGTTCGCCATCTTGTTCATCCCGGCCATGGCGGCAGCGGCCGTCCTGGTCGCATTGACGACTGAAGGTGTCCTCGCGGCCTCCATCTCCGTGTCCGGCAGCGCATTCGAGGTCAGCTCCAGCCAGCTGAAAGGCACCGGCTTCGAGCAGTTCGGCGGCGTGGTCACGGACAGCAAGGGAGGCCAGCACCCAGTCGCCATTTCGGCTATCAAATCCGCCTCCCTTGCGAACCTGTGCCAGAGCGTCAGCGTCGGCCCGATCACATTGCGGATCACCGCTGGCGGCGGGGGGACGCCTGCGACGGCGAGCAACCTCATCGTCGATTCCGACAACCTGTCCGGTGACGCCACGTTCAACAACATCGTCATCGGCCAGGACGCGGGCACGCTGAACGAGGATCCGGGGGTTACCGGGCCCTCGGGCGGCTTCGGTCAGCAGGCCGACTCGGTCACCATCGACAACCTCCACCAGAACACCTGGCTGACCACGGCCGGCTCGTTCACCCTGCCCGGCTTCGACCTCACCTTCGGAAACGCCTGCTACTAGTGGAAACCCCCGAAGACGGCACGGGCTCCGCCGGGTCCAGCCCGGCGGAGCCCCGGCCCGACCAACCCCACCCCGGCGAGGACCTGACCGGGCAGCCCGCGGCCGAGGACACCGCTGTCTTCCCGCCCGGGCCCGGCGGTGACCGGCCGCCCGGTCGCAGTACCCCGGAGGCGCAGGCCCGGGCGGTTACCGCCTGGCAGGCGTTCCGGGCCTGGCGCCGCAGCCGCCCGTTCTGGGGCGGGCTGCTGCTGGTGCTGGCCGGCGTGGAACTGCTCGCGATCCCGCTGCTGAGCGTGCTGGCCCACGGATCGGTCAAGGTCGTCATCTACATCGGCATCGGCGGCGTGTTCGGCGTGCTCATCGGCGGCCTGCTGGTGGCCTGCGGACTGCTGATCTGGTTCCACCCGGTGCAGCGGGTCTTCTACGCGATCGCCGGCGTCTTGCTGGCCGTCGCGTCCTTCGTCGCCACTAACCTGGGCGGCTTCTTCCTGGGCATGCTGCTCGGAGTGACCGGCGCCTCGCTCAGTTTCGGCTGGACCCCGGGGCCTGGCCGGCTGGCCGGGCAGCACCGGCCGCGGCCGCGGCGGCCGGAGGCCCCGTCCGAAGGCCTGGACCTCGTGCTGGACACCGGGCCTGCCCCGGAACGTGCCGCCGGGCGTGCCGGTCAGCCGCCGCAGGAGGGAGCGGGCGCGCCAGGGGCAGACCACGAAGCGCGGTGGGCACCGTGAGGATCCGGGTCACCCTCGCGATCACGCTGCTCGCCCTGGCAGGCCTGATACTGCCCAGCCAGGCGGCCAGCGCGGCGCAGCCGGCGGCCGCCGGCCAACCCGGCTGCGTCATCCCGGTGCCGATCCTGTGCCCGTCACCCAGCCCGAGTCCCGTCGCCAGCAGCAGCCCGTCCCCGAGTCCTTCCCCGGACCCGGCGGGATCAGCCAGCCCGGCGCCGTCGGCCAGTGCGTCGCCCACCGGCAGCCCCACGGCGGCCCCGTCCCCCAGCCCGAATTCGTCCCCTAAGGGCGCGAAGGCATCCTCGGTGAAGGCCTCGGCCGCTGGAGGGCTGGAGGTCAGCGGGGCCCAGTTCACCCTGGTCACCGGCTCGGCGCTGCTGCTCGGCGCGTCCTACCAGGGAGTGGCGCAGATCCCCGCGGCCGGCGGCCAGACCGTGCCCATGATGGAGTTCACCATGAACTCGCTGACCCTCGACGGCGCGCCCACGCTGACCGTCACCGAGGGCGGGGTCTCGTCAGTCACGAGCGGCTCATCCATGCAGTTCACCGGCAACGTGGTGCTGTACGCCACCCAGCTGTCTGGTTCCCTGCTGGGTATCCCGGTGACGATCACCCCCAGCAGCCCGCTGGCCACCATCCTGAAGCTGCTCAACTCAGTCACCCCGCTGGTCCCGCTCAAGCTCACCAGCGTGACCACCAACCAGCCCTACATCTCCTCGACCTCGCTGCAGATTCCCGGGCTCCAGGTCGCCTCGTAGGTCCCCAGGCCGCCACCGCGGCCGGGCAGCCGCGGGACGAGGCTGGCGCAAAGCAGCGGGTGACCAGCCTCGCTGGTCACCCGCTGCCGGCGACGGACTCAGGTCAGGGTGTCCTGACCTGCCCGTTCACGTCCGCATGAGCGTCGGTCATCTCCTGGGGGTCCGCCGGGGTGGACGGCGGCATGGGTGGCGGCGTCCCTGGACCCGGGGCCGCCGTGTCCATGACGTTCTGCTTGCTGCGCAGTATCTGCGCGGCGGCGGCGCAGCCCGCGCCCAGCACCACGATCCCGGCCGCGATGAACGGCCAGCGCCGGCGCCGCTGAGCCTTCGGCGGATCCAGCCGCCGGGCGGCGGTCACCATGGCCGCCGACACGCGCGGGGCGAGCCGCTCCTGAACGGCGACGCCGGTGGCCTCGACCCGCGGTGCCGCCCAGGCCCGGGCCTCGAGCAGGCTGCGGGCCGCTGTCTCCTGGGCACTCTTCGCCAGCGGCGCCACCTGCGTTGTGGCCTGCCGGGCGCGTCCCTGGGCGCGCACGGCCCCGGCTTTGGCCTGGTAGGCGCGGCTCTTGAGCTGCGCCGTCCCGGCCTGCGCCCGGGACTTTACGTCCTGACTGCTACTTCTTGAAAACACCATTAACCTCCGAACGTCCCCGGACAGCTCCCCCGCCCACTCACTTCCCTGGGCGGCAGCGCTCAACCCTGCCTTCCCAATGTGCCCGGCCTAAACCGTCCTGAAGCAAAGCCGTTCCGGGCGTTCCGGGCCGCCAGCCTGATTCGCAGCGTCGCCGGGAGCGCCGTAAGGTCGGGGGTGGATGACCCGGCGGCAAAAGCCGTCCGGCAGGAAGCGTCCGGCCTGAAACGGCTAATGACCGGGCGTGCCGTGCAAGGATTCCAGTTATGACAAACTCGCTGACCGCGACTCTGCGGACGAATCAGGGAACGATAGTGGTCCGGCTTTTCCCTGATCAGGCCCCGAAGACGGTGCGCAACTTCGTCGAGCTCGCTGAGGGATCCCGGGACTGGACCGACCCCCGGACCAGGAAGCCCAGCCGGGCCAGCCTCTACAACGGGACGATCTTCCACCGGGTGATCCCGGACTTCATGATCCAGGGCGGGGACCCGCTCGGTACCGGGACCGGTGGCCCCGGGTACCAGTTCGGGGACGAGTTCCACCCCGACCTCTCGTTCAACCGCCCGTACCTGCTGGCCATGGCCAACGCGGGCCCCGGGACGAACGGCTCGCAGTTCTTCATCACCACCGTGCCTACCCCGTGGCTGACCGGCAAGCACACCATTTTCGGCGAGGTCATCGAGGGCAGCGACGTCGTGGACGCCATCAGCCACGCGGAGCGTGACCGCAGGGACCGCCCGGCGAAGGACGTGGTACTGGAGGCGGTCGAGATCAGCGGCGCTGATGCACCGGGATCCGCGGGCTGAACAGATCCGCAGGCTGAACAGTGGACGAGCTTCCGGCGCCCGGCCCCGAGGCGCCCGCACCGGTACCTACCTGTTTCCGGCATCCGGACCGGGAGACCTACCTCTCCTGCAGCCGGTGCGGGCGTCCGGCCTGCCCTGACTGCCTGCGGGCCGCACCAGTCGGCCAGCACTGCGTTGACTGCATCCGGGAAAGTAACCGCGGTGTCCGGCAGCCCACGGCGGTGTTCGGCGGCCGGGTGACCTCGGGGGCGGCGGTCACCTGGGTGCTCGTCAGCCTCAACGTCCTGTGTTACCTGGTGGAGTGGGTCTACCCGCGGATCGTCAACTACTACGACATGATCGGCGCGGCTTACGATCCCACCATCCATCAGACCGTGGGCGTGGCCCACGACCAGTGGTACCGGCTGATCACGTCAGCCTTCCTGCACGAGCCGGGGCTGGGGGGGTTCGGCCCCGCGCACATCATCTTCAACATGTGGGCGCTGATCCTGGTCGGCCCGGCTCTGGAACGGATGCTGGGGCATCTGCGGTTCCTGGCGGTCTACCTGCTCAGTGCGCTCGGCGGCTCGGCGGCGTACTTCTTCTTCGCCCCGCCGAATCAGTCTGCGCTGGGCGCCTCCGGCGCCATCTTCGGCTTGTTCGGGGCCTGGTTCGTCCTCTCCAGGAGACTGCAGCTCGACAGCCGGCCCATCGTGTTCCTGATCGTTCTCAACCTGGCGATCAGCTTCGCGGTGCCGTCCATCGCCTGGCAGGACCACGTGGGTGGCCTGATCACGGGCGCCGCGCTCACCGCGGCCTACGCCTACGCGCCCCGTAAGCACCGGACCCTGATCCAGGCGGCCGCCACCCTGGCCGTGCTGGCCATCCTGGTTGCCGCGGTGATGACCCGTAACAGCCAGCTCGTGGCCTCAGGCTTCCGCTAAAGCGCGGGATTGCAGGCTTCGTTCCCCGCGCTGCCCTGCTAGCCCCGGGGGGGCGACCCCCCGGAACCCCCCGGTTCGCCGGCTCGGCGAGGACACGCCTGCGGCGTGCCTCCCCTCACTCTGTTGGCCCGGGGGGGCGACCCCCCGGAACCCCCCGGTTCGCCGGTTCGGCGAGGACACGCCTGCGGCGTGCCTCCCCTCACCGGCTCAGCGCCACTTGGTGGACAGCACGACGCCCGCGATGATGAAGGCGAAACCGACGACCAGGTTCCAGTCGGCCAGGGCCCCGATCGGCAGGCTGCCCTGGGTCACGTAGAACACCGCGATCCAGGCCAGCCCGATCAGCAGGCAGGCCAGCATGGCCGGTACCAGCCAGGGGGGGCTGGCCTTCTTCGACGCCGATCGCTTCGGCGGCGGTGTGTACACCGCCTTGGATCTCACGCGGGACTTCGGCACGGTCGTCTCCTGGTCAGTAGCTCTGCCGAGTGTAACGCCGGGGCATCACCTACAGACGCGGCGTGCGGCTCGCGGCCCCGGCCGTCGGGGTGGGCCCGACCGTTGGTGTCGGCGAGGAAGCGGTCGGTGTGGGTGTCGGTGTCGGTGTCGCCGGCGGGGTCGTCGGGGTGGTCGGCATGGACGCGACGTAGATGGTCACGGTTGATCCCCGGGGCAGCGTCCCGCTGGACGGGGTCTGCTGGAACACGTTGCCCGGCGTGGACCCGGCCGGGCCCGCCGCGGTGATGACCTGGACCTTGAACCCCTCGTTCTGCAGGATCGAGATCGCGGTGGCCTTCGGGTCGTTGACCGTGCTGGTGACCTGGGTCCCCCCTCCGGACACGTAGATGGTCACCGGGCTGTTCGGGGCCAGCAGCGTGCCGGCCTGGGGCGATTGCCGCACCACGGTGCCTGCCGGCTTGGCGGAGTTCGGGTCGGTCTTGGTCGTGACGTTGAACTGCTGCAGCTGACTCTGGGCCTGGCTCTCGGATTCCCCGATTACCGACGGCATCTTGATCTTCTTCGGGCCCTGGGAGACGTACAGGGTGACCACGCTCTTCGGGGCAACCTTGGTCCCGAACGCCGGGTTGGTCCGGGTGACCAGGCCAGCCTTGACCGACGACGAGGACACCATGACCACCTCCGGGGTCAGGCCCGCCTTCTTGATGGCGGCCACCGCCTGGCTCTGGGTCTGGTTCACCACCGACGGCACCGCGGCAGTCTTCCCTCCGCCGCCGTTGAGCAGCAGGTAGGCGATCACGACGACCAGGATGGCGGCGATGCTGCCCAGGATCCACCACAGGGCCCGCCGCCTGCCGTTCCCCCCGCCATATCCATCCTCGTCGGGCCCGTACGGGGACATCGCGCCGGTCGGGGCGGCCCCGGCCATCATCGTGCTCGGGCCCATCCGCTGGGTACCTGGCGCGTACATCTCGGTCGCCTGCGGGGGCGCCGCGACCGGCACGCCGGACAGCGCCCGCTGGATGTCGGTGCGCATCTCGGCTGCGGACTGGTAGCGCTCCGCCGGGTCCTTGGCCATGGCCTTCAGCACGATCGAGTCAGCCCAGGCGGGGATCTCCGGGTCGATGCGTGACGGCGGGATCGGGTTTTCCCGGACATGCTGGTAGGCGATGGCGACCGGGGAGTCACCGGTGAACGGCGGCCTCCCGGTGAGCAGCTCGTACAGCAGGCACCCGGTCGAGTACAGGTCACTGCGCGCGTCCACCCGCTCACCGCGGGCCTGCTCGGGCGACAGGTACTGCGCGGTGCCGATCACCTGGGCAGTCTGGGTCATCGTGGCCTGGGCGTCGCTGACCGCGCGGGCGATGCCGAAGTCCATCACCTTGACCTCGGCCGACCGGGTGAGCATCACGTTCCCGGGCTTGATGTCCCGGTGCACGATCCCGTTCCGGTGGCTGTAGTCCAGCGCCCGCAGGACCCCGTCGGTAATCTCCAGGGCCCGCTCGGGAAGCAGCCGCCGGTCATCGCGGAGCAGTTCCCGCAGGGTCCGGCCGTCCACGTACTCCATCACGATGTAGGGGACGTGGGTGGGGCCGGCCATGTCCTCGCCCGTGTCGTAGACGGCGACGATCGACGGGTGGTTGAGCGAGGCCGCGGACTGGGCTTCGCGCCGGAACCGGGCCTGGAACGTCTGGTCCCGGGCCAGGTCCTCGCGGAGCGTCTTCACCGCCACGATGCGGTCCAGCCGGATGTCCCGGGCCCGGTACACCTCGGCCATGCCGCCCCGCCCGACGACGCCGTCGAGTTCGTAGCGGCCGCCGAGGAGCCGTGGCTGTGTCATGTCTCGCACGTCAGTAACCGTCCTGCATCGTTATCCATCCATCGGGTGCCGCGGTGGCCGCGCTTGCGGTCACCGCCGCGGGCGGGGGGCAAGTCATCCGCGTCGTGGCGTCCGCCGTGATCACGGATCTCACCCCTTCCCCTGGGAGGCGAGGTAGGCCTTGATGATCTGCACTGCGATCGGTGCGGCGGCGTCTGCACCGAAGCCGCCTCCCTTAACTACGACGCCCACAGCGATCTGCGGTTGTGTTGTCGGGGCATAGCACGTGAATACTGCGTCGTCCAGCCCGGAGTTGTTGATGCCGTTCTGGGCCGTCCCGGTCTTCCCCGCGATCGTGATACCCCCGGTGACCTGGGTTCCCGCGGTGGCGTGAGCGGTGCCGTCCGGCGACTGGACCACGCTGATCATCATCGCCTGCAGATGTGACGCCTGGGCCGGGGTCACCGCGGTGCCCAGCGGCGACGGGGTGGCGGTCTGGATGGCGGAGAGGTCCGGCGCCGTCACCTTCTGCACCAGGTAGGGCTTCATGAGAACGCCGTTGTTAGCCACCGCGGCGGACAGCATCGCTTCCTGCAACGGCGTCACCGTGTCGCTCTGCTGGCCGATGGCCCCGCCGGCCCTCTGGGCGGGGTCGGTGTACAGCGGGACGTTGCTCTGGGAGACCGTCATGCCGCTGGCGAGTTCCAGGTTCGGGTTGTTGAAGCCGTACTTGTTGGCCTGCGCCCGCAGGGCGGCCCCGCTGAGGTGCAGGCCGAGGTTGCCGAACGCCGTGTTGCACGACACGGTGAACGCGTAGATCAGGGGTACCCTGCCGCTGCCGCAGGCCGAGCCGTCGTCATTGATCAGCTGGGTGGTGGAGCCCGGCAGGCTGAGCCTGGTGGGCGCGTCGACCAGCGTGTTCTGGTCGGCGACCTTCCCGGTCGCGAACGCGGTGGAGCTGGTCACGATCTTGAAGGTCGATCCGGGCGGGAACGTGACGTTGATCGCCCGGTTCAGCAGGGGCTGGGCGGGATCGTGCCGGAGCCTGCTGTCGTTCCTGTCGAGCGTCTTGCCGTCCAGCGAGGTGTACAGGTTGGGGTCGAAGGTGGGATTGGAGGCCAGCGCGAGTATCGCGCCGGTCTGCGGGTTGATCGCGACCACCCCGCTTTCCCTGCCCGAGGCCCTGAGCGCGCTGTAGGCCGCCTGCTGGGCCGCCGCGTTGACCGTGAGCTGGACCGTGGCGCCCTTCTTAGGCTTACCGCTGATCAGGTCGATGAGGTTGTGCACTTCCAGGGCGGGGTCGGTCCCGGACAGCTGCTTGTTCTCGGCCTGCTCGATCGCGGTCTGGCTGAACAGCGAGTCGTACCCGGTGACCGGCGCGTAGATCTTGCCGAAGGGGTAGTGCCGCTGGTACTCGCCGAACTTCTTGTTCATCCTCGAGTACGCGATGACCTTCTGGTCGGAGGTGACGATCGAGCCGCGCTGGAACTGCAGCGTCGCGGAGAACGTCCGGCCGTTGCCCGGCTCGCTGGCCAGGCTGCTGGCCTCGAAGCCCTGCACGTAGTTCACGTTGACCAGCAGGAGCACGAACAGCACCAGGCAGATCAGTGAGACACGGCGCAGCGCGCGGTTCATCCGGCCCGCACCACCTGGGTCATGCCCTCGTCCTGGATGGGCTGCGGCGCCGGCCGCCGGGCCGTGTCGCTGATCCGCATGAGCAGGGCGATCCCCATCCAGCTGGCGATCAGCGAGGAGCCGCCCTGGGACAGGAACGGGGTGGTGATGCCGGTCAGCGGGATGAGGCGGGTCACCCCGCCCACGATGACGAACACCTGCAAGGCGAGCACGAAGGCGAGGCCGCCGGCCAGCAGCTTGGAGAAGGGGTCACGCACGGCGATCGCCGCGCGCAGCCCGCGCTGCACGATCAGCCCGTAGATGAGCAGGAGAGCCATCAGGCCGGCCAGGCCGAGTTCCTCCCCGAAAGCGGTGATGATGAAGTCGCTCTGGACCAGCGGGGTGTTGTACGGCTGGCCCTGGCCCAGCCCGCGCCCGAGCACCCCGCCGAAACCCAGCCCGTAGAGTCCCTGGGATGTCTGGAAGCCGATGGTGTGCACGTACTTGAACGGGTGCAGCCAGACGACGAAACGCTCCCGCACGTGTGCGAACAGCTCGCCGGCCACGAACGACCCGAAGATGAACAGCAGGAACCCGATGATCAGCCAGGACGAGCGCTGCGTGGCGACGTACATCATGACCACAAACAGGCCGAAGAACAGCGCCGAGGTGCCGATGTCGCTCTCGAAGATCAGCACGACCAGGCTGACTCCCCAGGCGATCAGCACCGGGCCCAGGTCACGGGCCCGGGGCAGGTCAATGCCGAGCACCCGCCGGCCGGCCAGGGCGAGCACGTCCCGCTTGGCTACCAGGTAGCCCGCGAAGAACACGGCCAGGGCCAGCTTGGCGAACTCCTCCGGCTGGACGGTGAAGCCGCCGACCGAGATCTGGATCTTGGCGAGGGTGCCCGGGACCTCGCTGATGCTGTCGGGCAGCACGGCCGGCAGGGCGACCAGGACCAGGCCGATCGCACCGAGCGTGTAGGTGTACCGCTGCAGCGTGCGGGGCTGCCGGATGAACGCGAGCACGGCCACGAAGGCCGCGATCCCGATCGCGGTGTAGAGCACCTGCGTAGCCATGGTGGACGCGCTCATGGTGGTGATCACGAAGCCCGCGTTGCCGCCCCGCCCGGCCTCCTGCAGGCGGTAGATCATCACGATGCCCAGGCCGTTGAGCAGCGCAGCCAGCGGCAGCAGCAGCGGGTCGGCATACGGCGCCAGCCAGCGCACCGCCACGTGGGCGGCGCCGACCAGGACGGCGAACGCCAGGCCGTACTCGAACATCCCCGCGGGGACCTTGCCGTCCAGCCCGAGCCCCACGTTCGCGTAGGCGAGCAGGACCACGCCGACCACGAAGACCAGCATGAGCAGTTCGGTCCGGCGCCGCCCCCGCGATGCGGGAACGGCCTCCGGCTGGCTGCCCTGTCCGGCACCGGCGTCGGTGCCGAGCGGATGCCCTCCCGGTGTGGTGATCGCGCTCAAGAAGTTCCTCCGGTCCCGGTGGCGGTGCTCCCCGGTACGGGGCAGTCCGCCGGAATGGTGGGCTTCGGTGGCTTGACGTGTGTGGTGATGGTCTTGTTCTTGACTTTCTTCGTGACCGTTTTCGCTGGGGTCGCCTCCCATTTCTGCAGGGCCAGGACCGCTGTGTGGCACCGCGTGTAGTTCGCTCGGAGGTTCGTCACGATGCCCTGGGCGCCGGCCAGGCCGCGATCCGATATGATCGTGGCCTGCACGTCCGCGGCCATGGCGGCGGGCAGCCCGGCCACCGGGATGCCGGACCGGCTGACCACGCTGGACAGGTTGATCCCGGCGGCGCTCTGGTTGATGCCGCGGAAGATGACGACCTGGCCGCCGTCCGCGGCCACGTAGTACTGGCCCTGCGTGTACCGCCAGCCGGCGTACGCTCCGCCGACGACGAGGACGAGCAGGATCACCAGGGCCGACTTGACCAGGGGCAGCCTGCGCCGCCGGGGGCGGTAGTCGTCCTCAGGCTCGTCCGGCGCCTGGGGCGCGGGATCGTCATGCGCGATCGCCACGGCGACCTGCGGTGCGGTGCGGGTGAGCAGGTGGGCCCGCCCGGCCGGGCTGTCGGTGCGGAAGTGGGGCCCGCCGCTGCCGTTCGAGGCGGCGCCGACCATGACCGACGCGTCGCTGGGCGGCAGCGACGTGGTGGCGCTGTCCACCACGTCCGCGACGATGCAGGTGATGTTGTCCGGGCCGCCGCCCCGGATGGCCAGCTCCACCAGCTGCAGCACGACCTCGTCGAGGTTGGCCACAGTCGCCAGCGTCTTGTGCAGGGTCTCCTCGCTGACCACCCCCGACAGCCCGTCGGAGCACAGCAGGTAGCGGTCCCCGAGCCGGGCCTCCAGCAGGGTCAGGTCCGGCTCCACGTCGGCCCGGCCGTCCAGGGCCCGCAGCAGCATCGAGCGCTGCGGGTGCGTGGCCACGTCATCGGGGCTGATCCGGCCCTCGTCCACCAGCGTCTGGACCAGCGTGTGGTCGTGCGTGATCTGGTGAAATTCACGATCGCGCAGCAGGTAAGCACGGGAGTCACCGATGTGGCACAGTGCCACCCGGCCGCCGGACCACAGCATGGCCGTGAGCGTGGTGCCCATGCCCTCCAGCACAGAATCGGCGGCCACCATGTCGTGCAGCGTGTGGTTGGCGTCGCTCACCGCGTCGGCGAGCGCGTCGAGCAGGTCGGTGCCGGGCACCCCATCGTCGAGCCTGGACAGGGCCGAGATGGCCGCCGCGCTGGCAACCTCTCCGGCGGCATGCCCGCCCATGCCGTCGGCCACGGCCAGCAGCCGCGGCCCGGCGTACGCTGCGTCCTCGTTCCCCTCCCGGAGAAGACCGACGTCGGAGCGGATCGCGTACCGGAGTGCAAGTGTCATCTGCGCAATTCCAGAACGGTCTTGCCGATGCGGATCGGCACGCCTGTCGGCACCGGGGTCGGCTGGGTCACCTTCTGCCGGTCGAGGTAGGTGCCGTTGGTTGACCCGAGATCCTCAACGATCCATTGACCGTCTTGAGGGAACAGCCGGGCATGTCGGCTCGAAGCGTAGTCATCGTTGAGGACCAGCGTGGCGTCATTTGACCGACCGATGGTGATTTGCTGCTCGGTCAGCGGCAGGGTCGTTCCTGACAGCGGGCCGCCGGTCACCAGCAGCCGCTGCGGCTCATTGCGGCCGGTCCGGGCGGGCCGGGCGGGCCTGGCCGGGCGGGGGCGGGCGTTCTGCCGCTGCCGCTTCTGCTTGCGGCTGGACGGGGACTGGCCAAACAGGTCTGTGCGCACCACTCCGACCGCCGTGATCACGAACAGCCACAGGACCGCCAGGAATGCGAGCCTGATCAGGAGGAGGGTCAGCGTGCTCATCGGCTTAACGTGTCCTTGGGTGCCTCGCCGTTGCGGCCTTTTGGGGGGGTGCGGAGTCTGGGTCTGGGCCCGGGCGGGGCCTGGATCAGTGACGGGACTGCGGCCATTGTCGGGGCTGCGTCAATAGACACCGTCCCGGCGGAAAACCAGTGTGGTCCGGCCCAGGGTCACCTGCGTGCCGTCTGCCAGGGTCACGCGCCGGACCGGCTGCCCGTTCACGAAGGTCCCGTTGGTGGAGCCCAGATCGACGAGAACCACCTCGCCGTCCTCGACCCGCAGTTCGGCGTGGTGGCGTGAGACGCCGGGATCGACCAGCCGCAGGTCGCAGTCGGTGCCCCGGCCCAGCATGGTGACCGGCGCGTTCAGCTCATAGGTCCGCTGGCTGCTGCCGTCCGGGCCCGGCTCGGGGCCCGACACCAGCAGCCTCGGCCGGCCCCCGAACGAGCCGGGCATGCGCGGCAGGTCGCTGGCCGGCCTGCGGATCTCCCCGCCCTCGACCGTGGTGCCCCGGATCACGCCCGACCGGATCCGGAACGTTCCCGTGGTCAGGTCCGGCACTCCCTCGAACCGCATCCGCACCGGGCCCACGAACGAGTAGCCCTGCTCGCGGGCGTGCTCGCGGGCCAGTGTGGCCAGTTCCACGCCGAGGCTGTCGGCGTAGACCTCGAGACGGTCGAAGTCGGTTTCGGCGATCTCGACCACGAAATCGTTCGGCACCAGGGTCCGGCCCTGCGCCACGATCGCAGCCCGGTCATCCATCTCGCGCTGCACCGCGCTGGCAACCTCCACTGGCTGCAGCTCGGATTTGAACGCCCGCGCGAAGGCACCCTCGACCATGCCCTCGAGCCTTCGCTCGAACCGACTGAGAACTCCCACCGGGGTACCTCCTTCCCCTATCCGCATCCGATGGTATCGGCGCTCAGGGTCCTGTTGCGGACGTGCTAACCTGACTCACTGCGTAGGGCGGGTGGCGGAACGGCAGACGCGCACGGTTCAGGTCCGTGTGTCCGAAAGGACGTGAGGGTTCAAATCCCTCCTCGCCCACTGGTAGTGCTGAACGTTGGTGGTTGTGCCGGAACAGGTGGTAGAGCGCACTGGGCTGAGCTTATGCGCCAGGCCGCCGGGCCGGGGCCGATCCGGGCAGGTCAGGCGAGTGCACTGTAACCTTCAGGTCACCGGCACCTCCAGCCCCCGGGACCCCGCGGCCGCCGGCGGGCGCGGGATGGCCGCCCCGGCTTACCGCTTCGCGAGGGCAAGGTCATGAAGGCGGATGTCGCTGTCGTCGGCGCGGGTGCCCTCGGGCTGAGCACCGCCCTCCACTGCGCGCTGCAGGGCCGGTCCGTCGTGGTGATTGACCGCCGTATCCCGGGCTCGCAGGCGTCCGGCCGCGCGGCCGGGCTGTTCAAGTCCGTGCAGGGCGACGAGGTCCGCACGTTCCTGGCCCGCCGCAGCATCGAGCTGGTCCGGCACTTCCGCGAGTGGTCAGGCGTCCCGCTGGACATCGCGGCCTCCGGCAGCCTGCTCGTCGCGCGCGGCAGCGGCCACAAGAAACTGCTGGCTGCTGAGCTGGCCCAGTCCCGCCGCTGGGGGGTGAGCCTGGCCGGGGTCAGCCCGGCGGAGGCGGCCGCCCGGACGGGCGGGTACTACCGCCCGGCGGGGGACGAGGATGTGGTCTGGTGCCCCGAGGATGTGTACATCGAGGAACCCGCGACCCTGATCGACGCCTACCTGGAGGCCGCCCGGCTGGCCGGGGTGCAGGTGCTGGCCGACGAGCCGGTCACCGCCGTGACCAGCAGCGCCGGGACGGTCACCGGCCTGCGCACGGACGCCCGCCGCATCGAGGCCAGGGTGGTCGTCGACGCTGCCGGGGCCTGGGCCCGCCAGGTTGGCGAGCTGGCCGGGGCGTGGGTGGCGGCCGCACCCGTGCGGCACCAGCTGCTGGTGACCGGGCCCGTCTCCGGGGTACCCGCCGGGGCGCCGATCACCCGGATCCTGGACTGCGCGGTGTACCTGCGGCCCGCCCGCGGCGGCCTGATGCTCGGTGGGTTCGAGGCCGCGCCGCTGCCCGTCGATCCGCGCGCGGAGGCTCCCGGGTTCGACACCGACGACGTCCCGCTGGACCGCGGGGTGCTGGACACGATGGCAGCCCAGGTTGCCAGCCTGGTACCGGCGGCGCACGCCGCAGTGCGCGAGGGGACGGTAGCCGAGCATCGGGGTGGGCTGTTCACGATGAGCCCGGACGGCCGCTTCCTGGCCGGCCCGGTGCCGGGGGTGCCGGGCCTGTGGGTGGCCAGCGGCTGCAACGGATCAGGGTTCTCATCGTCTCCCGCCATCGGGGAAGCCCTGGCCCGCTGGATCAGCGGCGGCCGGCCAGCGGTGGACATGTCCTCCCTCAGCCCGGGCCGGTTCGGCTCGCCGGCGGCCCGCGGCGGCTCGCCCAGCGGCCTGTCGGACGGGGCCCTGGTCGAGCGGGGCACCTGGCAGTACGCCCACTACTACGACCCGTTGACCGCCTGATCCGTCAGGGGACCACGATGACCGGGCAGTGCGCGTGCCGGGCCAGCCAGCCCGGCACGGACCCTGCGGCGCGATGCCAGGCGCGTGCGGGAGCCCCGATGACCAGGGCGTCCGCGCAGAACTCGGCGGCGGCCGCGGCGAGTTCGCGGGCCGGGCTGCCCTGGCGGGTGAGGATTCTCACGTCCAGCCCCTCCCGGTCGCAGACCTCGTCGAGTTCGGCGAGCAGCCAGCGGTGGGTCTCGCCGGAGTCCCGGACCGGGGCGATCACCTGGCCGCTGAGCGGCTCGCAGAAAATACTGGGGCTGGTGATGTAGGCGACGAGGAGGGGACGGCCGAGCCTGCGGGCCATGCCTGCCGCGTAGGCAAGCGCATGCCTGCTGGACCCGGATCCGTCGTAGCCGGCCACCACGGGATGGTCCAGGTCCGCGGCCGGGCCGCAGTCACCCAGCGGATCCCGGCGCGGGCCGGTCTGCGCCGCCCCGTCCGGGAGGCGGGGGCCCTCGTGTCCCGGGGCGCCGGCTGGCGGCACGTCAGCAGGCCTGTACGGCCGCTGGGCACCGTCACGCTGGGCACCACCCGGGTGGGGGGCGCCGGGGGCGGGCCGTTCAGGCGGGCCCGGGAAGGGCTGAGGCTCTGCCTGGTCCATGGCTTCTCATCCTTGTGAATCCATGCTCCGCTCACCGGTCACGTACCGCAAGCTATGTTAGTTTTCATTAAACAACTGATCAGGCGCATCCCATACCGGCAAGGCCTTCGCGTGCTCTGGTGCTCTGCTTCCCGGACTCTGGCCGGCACCCGTCCGCGGCCGACAGCTCATGATCACGGGGCCAGTGTTACATGACTACCGGCCAGTGGTTATCGGTGTCGTAACGATCCGCGAGCCGCGATGGCGCGAACATGCCGGGACACCAGGCAGAATCGTTACCATGCCGGAACTTCCCGAGGTGGAGTCGCTGGCGCGGTTCTTGCGCCAGCAGGCCGACGGGCGTGTGATCGACCGCGCCGACAGTGCGGCCATCTCGGTCCTGAAGACCTACCGCCCCGACCTGGCCGCCCTGCGCGGGCGGACGGTCACCGACACCCAGCGGCACGGGAAATTCCTGGACCTCGTCGCCGTGGCAGCCGGGAACACCGCGGCCGGCAACGGCAGCCAGCCCGATGACGCCCCCCTGCACCTGATCATCCACCTGGCCCGGGCCGGGTGGCTCCGCTGGCGGGAGAACCTCCCCGAGGCGCCGCCACGCCCGGGCAAGAGCCCGCTCGGCTTCCGGCTGCGGTTCACTGACGGCACCGGCTTCGACCTGACCGAAGCGGGCACGAAGAAGCGGCTGGCCGTCTACCTGGTCACCGACCCGGCCGAGGTCCCGGGGGTGGCCGCGCTCGGCCCCGACCCGATGGCGGACTCGTTCACGGTGGAGGCCCTGGCCGGGATGCTCGCCGGCCGCCGCACCCAGATCAAGGGCGTGCTCCGGGACCAGAAGGTCATCGCCGGGATCGGCAACGCCTACTCCGACGAGGTGCTGCACGCGGCCAGGATGTCGCCCTTCAAGCTGGCCAGCAGCTTCACCGAGGACGAGGTCAAGGACCTGCACGCGGCCATCATCGCCACCCTGCGTGAGGCGGTGGAGCGGTCCGCGGGACTGGCCGCCGGCGACCTGAAGGCCGAGAAAAAGTCCGGGCTGCGCGTGCACGGCCGGGCCGGGGAGCCCTGCCCGGTGTGCGGCGACACAGTGCGGGAGGTCTCGTTCGCCGACTCCGCGCTGCAGTACTGCCCCACCTGCCAGACCGGCGGCAAGCCGCTCGCCGACCGGCGGATGTCCCGGCTGCTCCGCTGACCGGTGCTGGCTGACCGGTGCTGGCTGGCCCGCGTGCTGGCTGGCCGGGCCCCTGAATCAGTGCACCGGCGAGCCGGAGGCGCGGACGGGGCCGAAGACCGCGCCGAGCTTCGCCCAGCGCACAGCCTCGCATCCGGCCCGGGAGAAGTCCGATTCGACATGCTGGCCGAAGAAGGTGCCGCTGATCGTGGCCCGCTGCGGGCCGGCCACGATCATCGGGCACATGATGCCGCGCGGGATCGGGGTGAACGGGTTCTTGGCCGCAAGCAGCTGACGGCAGGCGAGCACGGCGTCTGGATCTGTCCCGCCGGTCGGCTCGCAGCGCAGCGTCCACCGTTTCGGGCTGGCGCCGGGCGCCGGGGTGACCACCACGCTGAGCGAGACCTTGGCCTGGGGGGCGGAGGGCTTAGGGGCGGAGTTCGTGCTGGTCACACTTCCGCAGGCGGCCGCCGTGATCACGCACAGGAGAGCGGGAAGGAGGTATCCCGCACCGGACCGTGCGTGCCGCAAAGGGGATCTCATGCCCATGTGACGCTCCACAGCCCGGCCCGGTTCCCGCACCAGCGGCATGATCCTGGCCCGGGCCGCGCCGGGATCAGCCATACCCCCAGCGGGCCGGCGACAGGCGTACCGGTATCGCCCCGGGGCCCGGGTCAGCGCAACCATAGTCCGTCATTGCGCCGGAAGGGAATCCAGCCCTTTCTGGAATGGGCCTGCCGGGCCGGCGGTGTCCGGGGTTCCGGGCGCACGCCTGGAGGACCGGGGCGGCAGTTCCGCCGATGCCAACCCGCCACCGCAGATGAGCCGTGGCGGATCAGCGCGGGCGGGCGGTGGTGGTGGTGGGCACGGCTGGCGACCCAGGGCGGGTCTGGCGTCTGCGCAGAGCGTTGGCGCATTGGCGGGCCAGGATCGTCCCGGGATGGCACCATGATGTCGTGGGCCTGGAGCAGGCGACCCGGCAGGACAGGGTAGACGCGACAGCGTGGGCGGTCATCGAGAGTGCCGCCGACGCCATTGTCGCATTCAGCACCGACCGCAACGTGCTCCTGTGGAACCCGGCCGCCGAGCGGATGTTCGGCTGGCCCGCAGGTGAGGTGCTCGGCCTGGAGCCGCCGATCATCCCCGAGGAACTCAAGTCCGAGCACAACGCGGTGCTGGAGCGGGTTCGCAGCGGCGGCCAGATCTCGTTCGCGACCCGCCGGGCCTGCAAGGACGGCACGCTGATCGACCTGTGCATCGACATCAGCGCGCTGACCGGCCGTGACGGCGAGATGCTCGGCTGGGTGAACGTCTGCCACCGTGACGGCGACGATGACGCCGCCAAGTACCAGATCGCCCAGCGCGCGCGGGTGATCCGCCGGCTGGGCGACGTGGTGGCCGACATGAACGCCCAGCGTGACCTCGAAGCGGTGCTGGACCGGATCGCAGCCAGCCTGCGCGAGCTGACCACGGCGGACGCCGGCGGCTTCGTGCTGATCGAGGACGGCAAGCTGCGCCTGGTCAGCATGGACGGCCTGCCTGCCAGCCTGCGCGGCCGCAGCGCCGACCTGGAGACCAGCCTCGTCGGCCAGCTGATGCGCTCGGGCCAGACCGTGATGATGGCCACCGGGGAATCGGGTGAATTCGACGACCTGATCTGGTCCGCGCTGCCCGGCCTGCACACGATCGCGCTCAGCCTGTCACACGTGGGCGGCCGGCCCTACGGCGCGCTCTACGCGCTGTACAGCGGGCGGGAGGTCGGGCACGTCGAGCTGGAACTGCTCGAGCTGATGGCCGGCCACGCCAGCGTCGCGCTGAGCAATGCGATGGCCTTCGAGGAAGTGGTGCGCCAGCGTGCCCATGAGCGGGCGGTCATCGACGCCAGCGCGGACGGTATCGCGGTGCTGGACACCGACGGCCTGATCCGGCAGTGGAACCCCGCCGCGCACGAGCTCACCGGGCTGTCCGCCGTGGAGGTCACCGGCCGCCCGCCGCCGTTCCCGGTACCGCAACCGGCCGACGGCAAGCTGACCCACCGGCTGCCGAACGGCCGCTGGCTGGACGTGCTCTGCAACGAGCTGGACGGCCGGGACGAGCGCGTCATCGACTTCCGTGACGTCACGGCGGCCAAGGAACTGGAGGAGGCCAAGGACCTGTTCCTGGCCACCACCAGCCACGAGCTGCGGACCCCGATTACCGTGGTGCAGGGCTTCGCGAGCACGCTGGCCAGCCGCTGGGACAAGCTGAGCGACGGCGAGCGCCGCGCCGCGGTGCAGACCATCGCCGACCGGGCCGGGTCGCTGGGGCGGCTGGTGGAGCAGCTGCTGCTCGGCTCGCGGGCCGGCGCGGACCAGCTCACGGTGACCAACGGGCCCTTCGACCTGGCCGCCCTGCTGCGCGGGACCGCGGTGGCCTTCCGCCCGCTGTCTGAGGCGCACACGCTGGCCGCGGATATCCCCGACGGCCTGCCGTCCGCCTTCGGCGACCCGATGGCCACCGACATCATCGTGGGCCAGCTGCTGGAGAACGCGTTCAAGTACTCGCCGGGCGGCGGCACGGTCACCGTGGCCGCCCGGCTCGCCGGAGAGTGGATCGAGGTCACGGTGGAGGACGAGGGCATCGGCATAGCCCCCGGGGACCATGAGCGGATCTTCGAGCGGTTCGTCCAGGGTGAGACCGGTGACCGGCGCCGGTTCGGCGGCATCGGCCTGGGCCTGTACATCGTGCGGCAGCTGGCCAGGGCGCAGGGAGGCGAGGTCGCGGCCTCGTCCCGCGAGGCCGGCGGGACCCGCATGCTGCTCCAGCTGCGTCGCGCTGCCCGCTGAACCCTCCCCGCTTAGCCCGGCCCGCCCGCACACTGGCGGCTGAACTCTGGGTACACCTCTGGCCAAGCTAACCGGGCGGAACCCGGAAAAGTGGTATGAATCTACGGTGCTGTCGGGGGAGCGGCCTCGCGGACCGCGTGCTGCTCTGGATCCCGCATCCCATTCCGGCCATCCCGGCCCGTCCGGGGCGTGCGCACGCATGCCCTCTGGAGGATCCATGCCACTAGTCGTGCTCCCGCGGTGGGCGGGAGTGCTCGCGGCCGCCGCGGGCCTGACTGTCGCCGGCCTGGCCGCTGTGCCAGCCAGCGCCTCGTCCCACGCTCCGGCCTCGGGGCCGTCGCAGGTGCCCCGGTTCGTCACGGCCCGCCATGAGGCTCATCTGCCCAGCGGCTACGGGCAGGTCTGCCCGCAGCCTTCGTCGCCCGGGGTGATGCAGTGCTCCATCGTGGTGCACTCCGCGGCGCCGGCGGGGCTGAAGGCCAGCCAGCCGGCGACCGGGGCCCTGTCGCCGGGACAGTTGCGCGCCGCCTACGGGCTGAGCGCGGCCGCCAACGGGTCCAGCAAGGACACGGTCGCGATCGTGGATGCCTACAACGACGGGCACGCCGCCGCTGACCTGGCCAGGTACCGGAGCTACTACGGGCTCCCGGCCTGCGCCACATCCTCCAGATGCCTGCGCGTCGTCAACGACAAGGGCACGACGGCCTGGTTCCCGAAGGGCAACTCCGGCTGGGCCGAGGAGGAGTCACTGGACCTGGACATGGTCTCGGCGATCTGCCCCAGGTGCAAGATCCTGCTGGTCGAGGCCAACACCAACCAGATCGGCGCGCTGGTCAAGGCCGAGGACGCCGCGGTGAGGATGGGCGCCAAGTTCATCTCCAACAGCTGGGGTGGCCCTGAGTTCAGCACCGAGACCAGCTATGACAGTCACTTCGACCACCCGGGCCTGGTCATCACCATGGCGTCCGGTGACTACGGCTACGGGCCTCAGTACCCTGCTGTCTCGCCGTACGTGACCGCCGTCGGCGGCACCACGCTGTGGATGAAGGGCAAGACCCGGACCGAGGAAAAGGTCTGGAGCCTGGGAGCCACCGAGGGAACCGGCTCCGGGTGCTCGGCCATCGAGGGCCAGCCGTCCTGGCAGCAGGCGCTCAGCGGCTGCACGACCACGGCCCAGACCCCGGGCCGGATCGACAACGACATCGCGGCGGACGCCGACCCCCGCACCGGGCCAGCCGTTTACGACTCCTCCCCACCGTCAGGCGCAGGGCTGCCCGCGGGCTGGCAGCAGCTCGGCGGGACCAGCGCAGCGACCCCGATGATCGCGGCCACGTACGCGCTGGCCAATCCGGGCGGGGCGTACGCGCCCGGCGGCTTCGCGAACCAGACCCTCTACCAGGAGGGAACCCAGCTGCGCGACATCACGATCGGCGCGAACGGCAGCTGCGGGACCTACCTGTGCACCGCCGAGGTGGGTTACGACGGCCCGACCGGGCTGGGCGTGCCCCGCGGCGTGAACGCCTTCAGGTAAGCACCGGGGCCCGGGACCGCCCGCCAGCGGGAGGCTGCCCGGCAGCGGGGCCGCCGGCTCCCGGGGCCGGCGGCCTCAGCTGCTGGACGAGGGGTAGTTGGCGGTCGCGGCGGCCTCGCGGAAGCGGGGCTCCCCGCCCGCCGCGACCAGGTAGTCGTCGAGGATGCCGGGCACGTCGTCCCCGGCCTTGACGATCTGGCCCTTCTCCAGCCAGATGACCCGGTTGCAGGTCTCGGCGATCTCGGCCAGCTGGTGGGCGACCAGGAATACCGTGCCTGCCCGGGCCCGCAGCTCATCGATGCGGTCGTGGCTCTTGCGCTGGAACTCGGCGTCGCCGGTGGCCAGCGCCTCGTCCACGAGCAGGATGTCGTGGCTCTTGGCCGAGGCGATCGCGAACCGCAGCCGGGCGCCCATGCCGGTGGAGTAGGCCTTCATCGGAAGGCTGATGAAGTCGCCGACCCCGGAGAACTCCACGATCTTGGGTTTCGCTTCCGCGGTCTCCAGCTTGGTCATGCCCATGGCCAGGCAGCCGAGCACCACGTTGCGCTCGCCGGTGAGGTCCTCCAGCAGCGCCGCGTTCACGCCCAGCAGCGCGGCGTTGCCGTCGGTGTACACGGCGCCCTGCTCCGCGGGCAGCAGCCCGGCGATCGCGCGCAGCAGGGTGGACTTGCCCGACCCGTTCCGGCCGATGACCCCGACCGCGTCGCCCCGGTAGGCCACGAAGGACATGCCGCGGATCGCGTGGACCTCGCGGATGGACGGCCGCCGCTGCCGTTTGATCAGCCGCAGCAGTGCGGTGGCCGCGGTGCCCTTGTCCGCGTTGCTGCCGTACACGCGGTAGACCACGTGCAGGCCGTCCACGACCACCATCGGCTGCTCAGCCACGGCCGTACCTCGCTTCCGCCCGCCAGAAGAACAGGAATCCGAGGACGACGACCAGCAGGGCCCAGCCGACGCCCCACACCCAGAGACTAGGGATGCTGGGCAGGGTGCTCGGATGGCAATAGGCGCTGTTGTACACGTATTTCGGGTTGCCGGGGAACGCCCGGTACAGCACGCACTTGGCGTGGTTGTACGGCTGGGCGCCGGGCAGCGCGGCCCGGTACTTCTCCAGCAGCGCGTACCGGATCAGGGTGATGTAGACCGCGGCCGGGTTGATCTGCAGCAGGTACGCGAGGGCTGGATGATCGTGCAGCTTGCCGGTGAACGTCAGCGTGAGCGCCTGCAGGCTGAACAGCACGCCCGAGGTGTACATCCAGGTCCGCACGATGAACGGGAGCAGCTGACTGACATCGTCGATGCTGGCGCCCCAGCGGGCCAGGATGAACCCGCACCCGACGTTGAAGATGGTCTGCAGGACCAGGACGGGGAAGATCAGCAGCCAGTAAGGGGTCACCGGCTCGCCGGCGACCACCACGATGACGAACAGCACCGCGAAGGACAGGATCAGCTGCTGCAGCTCGATCATCACGTAGCCGAGCGGCAGGCAGGCCCGCGGGAAGGGCAGCGCCCTGATCAGAGGCAGGGTATCCCGGATCACCGTGGAGCAGGTGATGAACGCCCGCTGGGTGAAGTTGAACACGAAGACGCCTGTGACCAGGAAGGAAACGTAGTCCGGCACCCCCCGGTTGGTGCCCAGCAGCAGCCCGAAGATCAGGTAGTAGACACCCGCGTTGAGCAGCGGGGTGAGCACCTGCCACAGCTGGCCGAGGCGCGCCTCGGTGTACATCGCGATGTTCCGCGCGGTGGCGAACCCGCTGATGAAGTGCCGCCGCTGCCAGAGATCCAGCACGTAGCTGCGCAGGGGCGGCACGACCGCGGTCTGCTTGAGCCCGCTGCGGAGGGCCAGCTCGCGCAGTGGCTCGCCGGGCAGCAGCGTGTTCTCGGGCTCGGCGGTCGCGGTGGCCACACTGTCGCCCCCCGCGACCGGCCCGCTCAGCCGGCCTGGCGCACTTACCCGGCCCTGTTTCGTCACGACCGTGAGCCTACGGCGCAATCGGGGCTGGCCGGGCCGGCTGGCGCGGATCCGGCCGCGGATGCGCGGGTCGCCCGGGCGTCTCCGGCTGCCGTCCGCCCGGCCGGCCGGGTCGTCCGTGGGGCACCCGGCCCTGAGTTGTAGGGGGCAACGATCACGCTGGAAAACGTACCATCTGGTCAGTTGTGCGGTACAACTGTTACGTGGACTTGTCCTCTGATGACGCAGAGCTGGTGCGCCTGCTCGGCCAGCTGCTCCGCCTGGCCGCCCCGGAGAGCGCGGGCCCGGGTCACGGGGAATCAGCGCCGCACGAGCCGGACCGACTGGCCCCCGGCGCGGCTGAGCCCCCCATCCCGGCTCTCTCGGCATCCGAGGCCCGCGCGCTGATCGAACTGGTGGCCGCGCGCGGCATCGCCCAGGGCCAGCTCGGCACCCTGCTCGGGCTGGAGAAGAGCACGGTGAGCCGGCTGGCGGCGGGCCTGGAACGCAAAGGCTGGATCAGGCGCGGCCGGGACGAGGCGAACCAGCGGTACATCCGGCTCTACCTCACTGCGGAAGGCAGCCAGGTCGCGGCCCGGGTGTGGAGCGCGTGGCAGACCCGGCAGGCCCGGATTCTCGCCGCGCTGACCGCCGAGGAGCGGGCGGGGCTGGCCTCGGGCCTGCGCGGCCTGATCCGCGGCCTGGCCGCAGAGGGGCTGCTGGCCGACCTCCCGCGCGGCTGACCGGATCAGCCGCCGGCCTGCGGCCGGGCCGCGGCCGCGGGCTGCACCGGGGCACGGACCGGACGGTAGACCAGCACCCCATCGGCCTCGTAGGCCCGCCGGAAGCCGGTCACCCGGAGTAGGCGCAGCACGTAGGGCTCCTGGTGCCAGACCAGCACCCACCCAATATTCATCCGCCGCGCGCTGAGCTTCGCCGCCCGGAACTGCGCGTTCGTGGTCCGGTGCCTGCCGCCCTGGGCCGCCAGTACCGCCGCGTAGAACGGGCTGTGCTCGATCCCGGTCAGCGTGCCGGCCGGGATCCGCGAGATGAGCGCGTCGGCGAGCGGGTGCCCGTCGGCCGTGGCCAGCACCATCGCTTCCGGCGCGAAGCCGTCCCCGATCACGGGCATTCCGCCGCGGATGCCGAACGGGAGGTCCAGCACGACCGAGTTCGTGTGCTGGGCGGCGATCGGGTGGTCCAGCGCAGGCAGCGCGGTGGGCATGCTGCCGGTGCCCGGGTTCCCGGACCAGCCGGTCTCCAGCAGCGCCAGGACCAGGACCGGGATCACCCCGGCTCCGGCGTGCCTGCGGAGCCACTCCACCGCCGTCCCGGCCAGCAGCACCATGGGGACCAGTGCCAGTTCCGTGAACCGGTTTGCCTCGCGGAAGGTGGACAGCCCGGGGATCCGCGTGAACCACGTGAAGGGCATGATCAGTGACAGCCGGACGCCGTGCACCACCGAGGCCAGGGGCACATAGTGGTGGCTGCCGACCCACACCACCGAGCCCAGCGACAAGAGCACGCAGGCCACCCAGAGCAGGGCGAGCGAGCGGGCGTGCCGCCGCCGCCACGACACCACGATCCCCAGGAGGGCCAGCGCGGTAAGCACGACGCCGAACGAGGCGATCACGATGCTGTAGGGACCGTGGTGGTAGTACCGGCTCACCGCCGTGAGACCGTAGTCGGCCACCCGGGGGGACGGCGCGAACATCTCCTGCAGCGAGGCTCCCGACACCACGTAGTTCACGTCGAGCAGCCCGGCCCGTGACGCGGGGGTCTGGGCGGCCGAGGCCTGCTGGAGCATCACGATAAACTGCGGGCTGGCGACGAGCACGCCGGTCACGGCGGCCAGGGTGGCGGCCCGCAGCCGGGCGGCCGAGGGATGCCGGGCCAGCCACGGCACGAGGACCAGGCCCGTGACGATCGTCGCCAGCACTGCCGATTCCTGGTCGGTGAGAATGGCCGCGCCGATGACCACGCCGAGGGTGATGGCCTGCCGCCGGCCGGGCCGGCGGCGCAGCCGGACCGCGGCCTCCAGCGCCATCGGCAGGAACAGCGCCCCGAGGGCCAGGTTCACCTCGTACCAGCTGCGCCAGGTGAGGATGGCGGACAGGCCGAAGAGCCCGCCGGCCGTGATCGCGCCAAGCTGGGTGGGCAGCCACAGCCGGGCCGCCCGGTACATCACATAGCACAGCAGGCCGGGACACAGGACCGAGAGCAGGTTGTAACTGAGGCTCGGCCCGAAGGCCAGCGTGACCGGAGTCATCAGCAGGCCGGGCAGCGGCATCAGCGTGTGGTAGCCGAGATCCGCGCCCACCGGCGCGGCGAGGTAGCGGGTGGACCAGGGGCTGGACAGGTGGGATACCTGGCGGGCGACCCACCAGAAATCCCAGACGTACCCGCCGGCGTCCCGGGTGGCCAGCAGCAGGCCCGCCAGGTAGGTGACCCGCGGCCAGGTGACGGCCAGCCCGGTGACCACGTAGGCCGCCAGCAGGATCAGGTGGGCCGCCAGCGGGTGCTTCGTGAGCCGGGTGAACCACGCCGGGGGCAGCGCGGCAGCGCCGCCCGGGCCCGGCGCCGCCACGGGTGGTGCCTGGCCCGGGCGTCCCTGTCCCGTGGCCGGTCCCGCCGCCTGGACGCGGCCGCCGGTTTCACGCCCCCCGGGCGGCCATCGGCCCGGCGGCAGGGTCCCGATCGGGCCGGAGGCCGGCTGGTCCGGCGGCTCCTTGCCCGCGTGGGCCATCGTCACCCCGTTCTGGTGGTCCACCTGACTTACCGTGCTGACGGATCGATTATGGAAGCATGCTGCCGAGCTGGCAGACCAATTGTGCTTACGAAGATAGAATAGATTTATTACGAAGCGAGAAAGTTAAGGCAAAGCGAGCGGAATAAGTGAGTAATGATTACTAAATGCCCGATGAAGGCCGCGAAGAGAGGTAAAAGTTCCGCAATAGAAGCATCCGCTGGTGCCCGTTCAGGGCCGCGCTGCCGGTGCCGCTGAGCACTGCCCGCTGCCCCAGCCCAGGTCCCTGAGGGGGTGCGCCGTGCTCGGCCGGTGCGCCGGCGCTTCGCCACCGTCCGCGGTATATGCCCCATCCGCTTCCCGCGCGAACGTCTGCGGTTCAGCGTGCAGGCCGGTAAACCGATACGCCGTCCACCCGGTAGGCAAAGCGGAAGCCTGTCTGGTGCAAATACTGCACAATGGCAGGATTTGAGTACCACACCACGACCCAGCCGATATGCAGCGTCCGGGCGTCCCGGCGCCCGGCGGCGACCTCGGCCGCGGTCAGCGGGGTATAGGACGACAATTTTCTCGCCAGCAGCGGCCGGTGCTGCTGGGCAGCGGCGGTGAGCGGCACGGTGACCGGGGGGAAGGTGAAGTGCTGTGTCTTGATCAGCCACGAGTAGAACGCGTGGTGCCTGATAGAGGTCAGCGTGGAGGCCGGGATCCGGGACACGTAGGCGACGGCGCGCGGGTGGCCGTCGGCGGTCGCCATGACCAGGGCCGGGGCCGCGAACCGGCCGCCGTATTCCGGGATGCCACCACGCATCCCGTACGGGACGTTGACCACCACCGACCCCGAATGGTCAGCGGCGATCGGCCCGTCCAGCCGGGCATACGCGGTGGGCATCGTCCCGATCTTCGCGTTCCCGCTGTAGCCCAGTTCGAGGATCCCCAGCGCGATGACCACGGCGATCAGCGGCCTGGCGTGATAGCGCATCCAGTTCACCGCCGCCCCGGCCAGCAGGGCCGCCGGGACCAGGCCGAGGATGGCCATCCGGTCCGCCTCGCGGAAGGCGGACAGTCCCGGGATCCGGACGAACCAGGTGTAGGGCATGAGCGGCGAGACCCGGACCCCGTGCCAGTCCTGCATCCACGGGATGAACTGGCTCTTGGCCACCCACAGCGACATGCCGAGAGCCAGGGCCGAGCAGGCCAGCCAGAGCGCGGCGAGCTGCCAGGCCCGGCGCTGGCGCCACGCGACCACCAGGCCGAACAGGGCCAGGGCGGTCAGGGTCACGCCGAACATCGGCAGCCCCTCGTTGTCCCGGCTGTGCAGGAACGGCTGGGCCAGGGCCGTGAGCCCGAAATCCGCCACCCTGGGGGTGGGCGCGAACATGCCCGGCAGCCCGACACCGTAGAGCTTGTCCGTCACGCCGAGCAGCCCGGCATCGATCTGCAGGCCGCCCCGCGACTGTTCGTGGATCATCGCGGCGAGCTGGGGGCCGGCCACGATCGCGGCGACCACGGCGCCCAGCGCCGCGGGCCACAGCCGGGCCACCGAGGGCCGCCACAGCAGCCACGGGAGCAGCACCAGGCCGACCAGGATGCCGGTCAGGACGGCCGACTCCGGGTCGGTGAGCACGGCCGCGCCCACCACCACACCGAGGATGAGTGCCTGCCGCCAGCCCGGGGACCGGCGCAGCCGCACCGAGGCTTCGAGGGCCAGCGGAAGGAACAGAGCGCCGACCGCGATGTTGACGTGGTACCAGTCCTCCTGGGCCAGCATCGCCGACAGGCCGAAGAACGCGCCGGCCGCGATCGCGCCCGTCTGGCTGGGCAGCCACAGCCGCGCGGCCCGGTACATGGCGTAGCACAGCAGGCCGGGAACGAGGATGACCAGCAGGTTGTACGAGGCACTCGGCCCGAAGACCAGCGTGACCGGGGCCAGCAGCAGCCCGGGCAGCGGCATCAGCGTGTGATACCCCAGCAGGACCCCCGCGGGCGCGGCCATGTGGTCGGTAACCCACGGATTGGCCAGGTGGCTCAGCTGCCGGGCCATCCACCAGAAGCCCCACACGTAGGCGGCGGAGTCCCGCATGGACGGCAGCCTGCCTGTGATGTAGGTAGCCCGGGGCCAGGTCACGGCCACGCCCGCGGCCAGGTAGCAGACGAGCAGGGTCAGCTGCCCGGCCGCCCGGTGGACCGTGAACACCCCGATCACCGGCCGCCGCGGGCCGGTGCCACGCGGGCCAGAATCCGCCGGCGCACCGCCGGCTGTGGCACTGCCCGCCGTGACGCCGTCCGGTCCTGCGCTGCTTGCTCCCGTGCCGCCGGCCGCCACGGCGGGCGACTGTATCGCGCTCCGGGCGGTGATCAGCGGAACCCGCGGGTCGCGGCCCGCTCGGTCCATTGGTTCACCCCGTCCAGCGTCCTGTCCGGCGGCCAGCCCCGCTGGCCCGCGCCGCCGCAGGACGCAGGTACCCGGCCGCCCCCCGCGGCCACTCTTGCTTGCGGCGGCAGTAGCACCACCGCTTGCGGCGACAGTAGTGCCACTCATGGTAAACGGCATCGCCAGTGTCCCGGGACGGATTCACCCGCTGCCGGGCCGCCCGGTTTCCCGGGCCTCCAGGCGGGGCATTCCCGCTCGCAGAAGGAAGGCGACTATCGCGGCCACGGGGCGGGGCGCGTGGGGAGGTGAGGGCCGCGAGCGTCGTTGTGCTCCCGTGTGTCCCGTCCAGCGTCGCCGTCGCCCGCCGCCGGATCGCCGCCGAACTGCGCGACGCCGGCCTTTTTGCCACCGCAGTGGCCGATGCCGCCCTGGTCACCAGTGAGCTGCTGAGCAACGCGATCCTGCACGCCCGGCCGTTGCCTGACGCCCGGGTCCGGGTGGCCTGGATACTCTCCGCGTCCTCGGTGGAGGTCACTGTCAGCGACGGGGGCAGTGTGACCAGGCCGCGTGCCTCGCGGCCGTCGCTGTCGTCGATCGGCGGCCGTGGCCTGGGCATCGTGGAGCACCTGGCCTCCAGCTGGGGGGTACGCGGAGACGAGCGCGGCACCACAGTGTGGGCGGTCCTGCCTGCCCCGCGCGACGGCGGCCCTGACGGCGCCAGGCGCCAGGCCCGGCGTAATGAACACGTCTAGTGATCATCACTCCAGGATGCGTAACCGGCCGCGGAAGTGGTGATACTCCTCCGAGGGGGTCATCCGTGCGCGGGGGCGCGGAGGACGAGCGGGGGGGACCGTGAGTTATACCCATGGCGCGGACAGTGAGGCCGGCCGGCTGCGCACGGTTCTCGTTCACCGCCCCGGTGCCGAGCTGAAACGGATCTCGCCCCGCAGCCGCGGCTCCGTCCTGTTCGACCGGCTGCCGTGGGTGACCCGGGCCCAGCAGGAGCATGACACGTTCACGCAGATCCTCCGTGATCACGGGGTCGAGGTGCTCTACGTCACCGAGCTGCTGCAGGACGCTCTGGAGTACACGGCCGCCCGCGAGGCTGCGGTCAGGTCGGCGCTGGATGACCGCTGGCTCGGCGACGATCTGCGCGCGGCCGCCCGGGACCACCTCGACGGCCTCGATCCGGAGACCCTGGCCCGGGTGCTCATCGCCGGCGTCACCCCCGGTGAGCTGAGCGCCGGGAGCGGGGTGGTCTACGAGCTCCTCGACCGGCATGATTTCGTCATCGACCCGCTGCCCAACCTGATGTTCACCCGGGATTCGAGCGTGTGGATCGGGGACCGGGTGGCGGTCTCCAGCCTCGGCGCGCGGGGCAGGGAAGCCCGGCTCCTGGCCCTGATCTACGCCCATCACCCGAGGTTCGCCGGAACCAAGATGCTCTACGGCCCGCACCTGGAGCCGATCGCGGGAGGGGACATCGTGCTCCTCGCCCCCGGCGTGATCGCGGTCGGAGTCAGCGAGCAGACCAGCCCGGCGGGCGTGGAACGGCTCGCCCGGCAGGCCTTCGTGGCCGGCCTGGCGCACACCGTGCTGGCGGTGCCGATCCACCGGACGGGCGCGGCCCATCTGGACACGATCTGCACCGTGATCGACGGCGGGGTCATCGTCATGCACCCGGCGCTCGCTTACACGCTGACCGTGCACGCGATCACGCCGCGCGGTGACGGGCTTCGGGTGTCCCGGCCCCAGCCGTTCATGGCGGCGGCGGCCCAGGCCATGGGCATCAGCCGGCTCACCGTGATCGGCACCGGCCTGGACCCGCTCACCAGCCCGCGCGGCCAGCGGGACGGCCAGCAGGACAGCGGGCAATGGGACGACGGTGGTAACGCGCTGTCCCTCGGCCGCGGGCTGGCCGTCTGTGATGAGCGGAACCTGGAGACCAACGCCAGGCTCACCGCAGCCGGGGTCCAGGTCATCCCGGTGCCCGCGAGCGAACTGGGCAGCGGGCGGGGCGGCCCGCGCTGCATGTCCTGCGCGGTGACCAGGGATCCGGCCGCCGAGCCGGCCCAGGCCGCCGGCCCGGGCGCGCCTGCGGGCCAGGCCACCCGTCCCGGCCTGGCCCCGTTCCCGCGGCCCGTGCCCGCGGTGAGCAACCCTCACGGCCTGGGCGTCCAGACCCTGGAAGCCCAGGCCAGGCAAACGCGGCCGCCGGAAACGCAGACGCAGGAAGCCGGGGGCCGGGAAGCCCAGGCCCAGCAGCTCGTCCAGGCCCAGTTAAGGCCGCGTCAGGCGGACGGCGGCTGGTCCACCACCTCGGCCAGGATGCCGAATGTCGGGCAGGGCCAGCGCCACATGCAGCTCCGGCAGCGCCGGATAGGACTGGTCGGGTCGGTGGTGATGCCGCCCGCGTCCAGTGGCTGGTGCAGGTCGATGAGGCGGCCTGCCAGCTCGGTGAACTGAAGGACCTGTTCCCGGGCCTCGGCCAGGAAGGCCAGGTCCCCGGGCGTCATCCGGGCGCTCACCGGGACCACGCCCTCCCGGTTGATCAGGCGGGTGTAGTGCCGGCTGCTCGCCAGCCAGGACGACGCCGCCTCGGCCCTGGACCGCAGTCCTTCCATATCGGCCCGGATGCGGGCCCGCTGCCCTTCCACGTCTGGCATCCGGGACGCCGGGCCCGTGGCGGGAGCCGGGTCCGGGTACGTCCGGCTGAGGGCACCGGGCCGCATCCCCGGCACGGTCGGCAGCATGTCCTCCGCGAGCGGCGCGGCCAGCGGTGCGGCGGCCATCGGCCCCGTGGTCAGGGGCCCCGTCGTCACGGGCCCCGTGGTCAGGGGTCCGGTGGTCAGGGGCTCCGTGGTCAGGGGCTCAGCAGGAAGGGGTGCCGACAGCATGTCCGGCAGGGGCGCGGACAGTGGAATGGGTCCGGCCGCGTCCACGTTCGGCAGCGGGCGCAGGGTCGCTGTCTTGGGCTCTGGCTGCTCTGGCAAGGGGTACATCCCGGGGGCTCCGCCTCGCTGGTGCCGGCATCAGGTCGGTTCCTCTCCAGCTTGGCGCAGAAATGCCCAGTCCGCCTGCGATTTAACCGTGTGCTCTCCGTAAGCATCTGGCCCTCGACGCATCGCGGCGGTAGGGTGCCGCTCGTGGAGCTAAAGGTTTCGAGTCGCAGCGAGGGTGATCACGTCGTTGTAGCCCTGTCCGGCGAAATCGACCTTTACACCGCCCCCCGCCTGCAGAGTCAGCTGGCCTCGCAGCTCAACGTGGACCACCCGGTGCGGCTCGTGGTGGACATGTCCGGGGTCGACTTCTGCGACTCCACCGGCATGAACGTGCTGCTCGCCGCGCAGCGGATGGCCCGCGAGCACGGCGGCAACGTCGAGCTCAGCGGACCGCGGCCCGCTGTGCGCAAGATCCTGCAGGTGACCGGCCTGGAATCGGTGTTCACGGTCACCGGCGAGGGAGCCCCGGTTCACGGCCAGTAGGGCGCGCCGGTATCGGTGCCCGGCCAGCAGGATCCTGGCCACTAAGATCAGCGCATGCCGCCCAGCGGTGACGTCGCCATCGTCATTCCAGCCAAGGACGAGTCCGACCGCATCCAGGCGACCGTGAAAGCGGCCGCAGGCCTCCCCGGCGCCGACATGCTCGTCGTCGTGGACGACGGGTCGCGGGACGACACGGGTTTCGTTGCGGAAGATGCGGGAGCGATAGTCCTGCGGCACGGGCGCACCCGCGGTAAGGGCGCGGCGCTGGAAACCGGCGCCGAGGCGGTCGGGCTGCTGGAGCGCAGCGAGGACCGCGCCGTGCCCCGGCACCTGCTGTTCCTCGACGCTGACCTGGCCGAGTCCGCGGCGTACGCGGCGGCGCTCGTGCAGCCGGTCCGGGCCGGCCAGGCCGACATGACCATCGCGGTATTCAGCGAGCGGGTCCGGGCGGGCGGGCACGGCTTCGTGGTCGCCCTCTCGGGGTCGGGTATCAGGCGGGCCACCGGCTGGCTCCCCGCGCAGCCGCTCAACGGGCAGCGGTGCCTGACCCGTGCCGCGTTCGAGGCCGCCCGCCCGCTGGCCCCCGGCTGGGGCGCGGAGACAGGCATGACCATCGACCTGCTCCGCCAGGGCCTGCGGGTCACCGAGGTCGAGGTGCCCATGGCGCACCGGGCCACCGGCCGTGACTGGCCTGCGCAGGTGCACCGCGCCCGCCAGTTTGCGGGCGTGGCCTGGACGCTGGCCGTCAGGGAGCCCTTCGTCCAGGCGGTCGTGCAGAACGCCCGGCAGACTCGGCAGCGGTCCCGGGGCTAGGCCGCTGACCCCGCGGACGGGGCCGATCGGGCGGTTTGCCGCGCTGGGCCCCCAGGGTGCTCGCCGTGCTGCCCGGGTTCGATACCGTGCTCCAGCAGCAGCCGCTGCAGCCGGTTCACCTCGTCCCGGAGCCAGTCGAGTTCCCGGCCCAGCGCGGCCACGTCCACGCCGGCCGTCCACCCCGGCCGACCAGCGCGCGATCAGGCGATCCCGCCCGGCCAGCAGCTCCTTCTCGCTGTCCCGGGCGGCCGCGGCCCGGTCCAGGTCCTTCGCGTCCTCCGCCGCGTCCTTGGCCTGCCGGGCCAGCTCAATACGGGTGTCATAGTCCCGGATGCCGGGCGGGGTGATGACCTCCGCCGGCCGCAACCGGTCCTGGTGCACCAGTTCGAGCACCTGATCCCGGACCCGGGGGACGGTGGCGCCGAGACGGTGCAGCACATGCCAGCCGACACCATCTCCTTCGCGGACCAGGCCCAGCAGGAGGTGCTCGGGGCCCACGCAGAGGTGACCGAGCTGGCCGGGGCCTGCACCCACGTTTCACGTAAGCGGTGCACTAGCCCGGGCGATTTGCCCGGCTTAGCTGCACCGCTTACGTGAAACGTCGGCGGCCTGCGGTGGCCGGCCGGGCCGCCGCGTCGCGGGCTCGGGGCCGGGCACCGCCCCGGGCCGCTGGTATTCTCACGCACTGTCACGGGACGCCGGTTGGCAGGCGCAGCCCGTGAGCTCCGCGAAGCCCTCCCCGGCGAGCGGCCATCGAGCGAAGGCGGCGTGATCGCACTGTCCCGCACCGACCCCAGCGAGCCGGCCGACCCGGGCCCCCCGGCTGACAAGCCAGTCCAGTACGCGTACCTGGGACCCGAGGGCACCTTCACCGAGGCGGCGCTGCTCGCCTTCGACCCGGGCGCTGCGGGTCACGCGATGCCCTGCGTGAGCATCCAGGCCACGCTCGCTGCCGTGCGGACCGGGTCGGCCGAGCGGGGCATCGTGCCCATCGAGAACTCGGTGGAGGGGGCGGTCACCGCCACCCTCGACGAGCTGGCCACGGGCCGGGATCTGGTGATCAGCGCGGAGGTACCGCTGCCGGTCTCGTTCGCGCTGCTGACCCGGCCCGGCACCGAACTCGGCGACGTCACCACGGTGGGTGGCCATCCGCAGGCCCAGGCCCAGTGCCGGCGGTGGCTGGAGCAGAATCTGCCCCACGCGGACTGGCGGCCCGCGTCGTCCAACGCCGAGGCCGCCCGCCAGGTGTCAGCGGGACAGCTCGACGCGGCCCTGGCTGGCGAGTTCGCGGCCGGGATGTATGGTCTCGTGGTGCTGGTCCCCGGAACTCACGATCACGCGAACGCGGTTACCCGTTTCGTCGTGGTCAACCAGCCGGGCCCGCTGCCCGCGGCGACCGGGTCGGACCGGACGTCGCTGGTGGCGTTCCTGCGGGAAGACCATCCGGGCGCGCTGATGGAGATCCTCACCGAGTTCGCGGTGCGCGGCATCAACCTGGTCCGCATCGAGTCCCGGCCGACTGGCGACGGGCTGGGGAAGTACTACTTCTTCATCGACTGTGAAGGGCATGTGGACGACGCCCGGGTCGGCGAGGCATTGATGGGACTGCGCCGGGTCTGTGCGGACGTCCGGTTCCTGGGCAGCTACCCACGGCATGACGGGGGCCGCACGCAGGTCCGGCCCGGGACCTCCGACGAGGAGTTCGCGCAGGCGGCAGCGTGGCTGTCGCGACTGCGCTACGGCCGGGTCTGATCTCCGGGACTCCTGCGCGCCGCGACCGGCCCGGCCGCCCGCCCGCGGCCCGGGGCCGCCCGCGCCCGGGCCCGCCCGCGCCCGGGCCCGCCCGCGGGCCGGACCCTAGAGATAGGGGCCAGACCCCCGGGCCGCCTGCTGCGGGCCCGCGTCCTCGGAGCCCCCCGGCACCATGCCCGGGGGCAGCGCACGGCGCATCTGCTCCAACTGCGCCCGCGCGGCCATCTGCTGCGCGAACAGTGTCGTCTGGATGCCGTGGAACAGGCCCTCCAGCCAGCCCACGAGCTGGGCCTGGGCCACCCTCAGCTCGGCCTCGCTCGGGACCGAGTCGTCGGCGAAGGGCAGGGACAGCCGGTCCAGCTCCTCGACCAGCTCGGGAGCCAGGCCATCCTCGAGTTCCTTGATGGAACTCTGGTGGATCTCGCGCAGCCGGGCCCGGCTCTTCTCATCCAGCGGCGCGGCCCGGACCTCGTCGAGCAGCTGCCGGATCATGCTCCCGATCCGCATGACCTTGGCGGGCTGCTCGACCATCTCCATGACCGGCCGCTCGCCCGTGTTCTCGCCCTCGCCGCCGTCGGCGTCCACCGTGATGCCATCGGGGCCGACCACCACAACTTTGGCGCCCTGGCCGGCTTCCGGGTTGCGTTCGCTCATAGTCCTAGTCTTGCTCCTTACGGATAGTGGGTGCGCCAGGGGGCGTGAAGCCGGCGCTTATTTCCCCGCAGCGCCTCAGTTAACCAGCAGGATCTTTCCTACGTGCGAGCCGTCGTCGAGCAGCCGGTGCGCCCGCGCAGCCTCAGCCATCGGCAGCTTGGCGCAGATGACGGGGACAACCTTCCCGGCGCTGATGAGGGGCCAGATGTGCTCCAGGGTGGCCGCCACCACCGCGGCCTTTTCCTCGGTGGTCCGGCTCCGCAGCGTCGCGGCGACGACGCTGGCCCGCTTCTGCATCATCAGTCCCAGGTCGATCTCGCCGCGGCTGCCGCCCCTCGTGGCGATGAGCACCAGCCTGCCCCAGGTGGCCAGCGCATCGAGGTTCCGGGCCAGGTAGGAGGCGCCCATGATGTCGAGGATGACATCGGCACCGTGCCCGCCGGTGAAGTCCAGTATGGCGGCGACGAAATCGTCATCCCGGTAGGAGATGGCCAGGTCGGCCCCGAGTTCCCGGCAGCGGGCCAGCTTATCCGGGGAGCCCGGCCGTGCAGGCCACCGTGCATCCCTCGGCTTTGGCGATCTGGATCGCGAACGTTCCGATGCCCCCGGCGCCCCCATGCACCAGGTACGTCTCGCCCGGGGCCAGGTGAGCCATCTGGTACACGGTGCCCTGGATCGTGCAGGCCGCCTCTGGCAGGGCCGCGGCGTCCACCAGCGGCACTCCCTCCGGGACGGGCAGCAGCTGGCCCTGGGGCACGGCGACCTTCTCCGCGTACGCACCCCCGGCCAGCAAGGCGCACACCTCGTCGCCGACCTGCCAGGAGGTGACCCCCGGGCCGAGCCCGATGACCCGGCCCGAGCATTCCATCCCCGGGTAGGGTGGCGCTCCCGGCGGCGGGGGGTAGTGGCCCTGCCGCTGCAGGACGTCCGCGCGGTTAAGCCCCGCTGCGGCGACCTCGACGAGCACCTCGCCCGGGCCGGGTACCGGATCGGGTACCTCCTCCAGGTGAAGGACCTCGGGACCGCCGGGATGGGTGATGACCACCGCTCGCATGGGGTTTCTCCCTGTTTGCCGGAGTCGAAGGGGTGCTGCGGGGGGCTAGGTGGCTTAGGCTTCGGTGGAAGTCCTCACCCGGTCCCCTGCGGGCACGTCATTCTCCTACACCGATAAGAGCTGAGGGGAACGACCTTGGCTGATCACGATCTGAGCCACGGCGATGCGGCAGGGGCAGCTGAGGATGGCGTTCACGCCGAGCGGGCCCGTGACGTCACAGCGCCAGGAGTCCCAGCTTCGTGCAGCCCGGCCTCAAGAGGCACAGCACGCCGGGCCGCAGCACCAGCCAGGGCCGCCGCGGCTTTTCGGCCAGCCAGCGCCGTCCGCGGCCCGCGCCGGCCCAGGGGCGCAGGAACCCTGGCTCGATCCGGAATTGCCGGATGCTTTCGCGCCTGGCGTGGCCCTGAGCGGACTGGGCGGGCCCGGCGCTGAGCGGTGCTGGCGCGGAGCCGGGCGACGCCGGTGATCCTTACGGCACCCCGGACGACTACGACACCGCGGAGGCCTACGGCCCGCCGGGCGACTATCAGGGCGCGGATGACTACGACAGCACCGGCGCCTACCGCCCGGAAGGGGGCTACGACGGCGCCCATCCCTATGGCTCTTACGGCAGCCCGGGCTCTTCCGGCCGCGGCTCGCCCGGTCCTGACGAGGACTATGACGCCGGTGACGAGTACCGACCTCCGGACGACTTTGACGCATCGGCCGCCGGCTCGCCCCTGTCGCTGATCCGCAATTCCGGCGGGCCGCCTGCCCCGTTCGGCTCCTCAGCAGCCGGCCCGGCCGACTCTGGTCCGTACGGTGCCACCCAGCGTTCCGGGACCGCCGAGCCGGAGGCCGCGGACGCAGGTCCCGCGGAACTCAGGACGGCTGCGTCCGGCCCGGCCGCCGGCCTGCCCCCGGGACGGCTCCCGCGGAACTCAGGACGGCTGCCCCCGGGACGCCCGCCCCCAGAACGGCTCCCCCCGGGGCAGCCCCCTCGTCCCCGCGAACCGTCACGGCCGACACCCTCACCGCCGACCTGCTCCTGCCGGGGCGGCACGAAGCCCCGGCCGGCGGGTGGCGCCGCGCGATCTTCGAGGTGACCGGCGGCCTGGTCCGCGCGCCGGAGTCAGCGGCGCAGCGGCGCCGGGAGGAGCTGACCGCACGGGCCCGCACGCCGGTCGCCGGCGGCCACCACCGGGTCGCGGTGCTCAGCCTGAAAGGCGGCGTCGGCAAGACCACGACCACCGTGGGGCTGGGCGCCACGCTGGCGTCGCTGCGCGGGGACCGGGTCATCGCGGTGGACGCCAGCCCCGACCGGGGCACCCTGTCGGACAAGCTCCGGCTGGAAACCTCGGCCACGGTCCGCGACCTGCTGAACGAGCGGGATCACATCCAGCGGTACGCCGATGTGCGGGCCTACACCACGCAGGCCCCGAGCCGGCTGGAGGTGCTCGCCTCCGACCGTGACCCCACCATCTCGGTGGCGTTCGGCGAGCAGGACTACTGCGACGTGGCCCGCGTGCTGGAGCACTACTACTCGGTCTGCCTGACCGACTGCGGGACTGGGCTGCTGCACTCAGCCATGACCGGGGTGCTCCGCCTCGCCGACCAGATCGTCCTGGTCAGCTCGCCGTCGGTAGACGGGGCGCGGAGCGCGAGCGCCACGCTGGACTGGCTCCAGGCGCACGGCTACGGCGACCTAGTCCGGCACGCGGTGGTGGTACTGGCCGTCATCCGCCCGCGCGGCAAGAGCGCGGTGGATCTGGAACGACTGGAGCAGCACTTCGCCGCCCGCTGCCGGGCCGTGGTCGGGGTCCCGTATGACGCGCATCTGGACGAGGGTGCGGAGGTCGAGCTGGGCCGGCTGAGCCGGGCCACGGCCGACGCCTTCCTCGCGCTGGCCGCTGAGACAGGTGACGGCTTCGCCCGCCCGCCGAAAGTGGCCCGCTAGGCGATCGCGCCATCGTCCCCGGCCACCCGCCCTACAGACGGGGGTCGACGGGCTCGGATTCCAGCGCCAGCACCCCGAAGACTGCCTCATGTATCCGCCACAACGGCTCGCCGCGCGCGCCCCGTTCCAGGGCTTCCAGTCCCAGGGCGTACTCCCGCATCGCCAGCGACCGCTTGCGGCCGAGGTTGCGGTCCCGGAGCCGGGCCAGGTTGGCGGGCTCGGTGTAGTCGGGGCCGTAGATGATCCGCAGGTACTCGCGGCCCCGGACCTTAATGCCGGGCTGCGCGAGCCCGCGTCCCGCCCGGGTCAGGTTGGCGTGCGGCTTGACGACCATGCCTTCCCCGCCACCTGCGGTGAGGTCTTCCCACCACGCGATCCCGGCCGCGGCCGAGTACGGGTCGGTGACGTCCACACGGAGCCGCCGGGTCTGCGTGATCAGCGCGGGGGCCGCAGCGGCCAGCCGGTCGGCCAAGCCGAGATGCCAGCTGTGATCACGCTCGTGGTAGACGGCATCCTCGGTGGCCAGCAACTGGAACGGGGCCAGCCGTAGCCCGTCCAGGCCGTCCACCGGCCAGCAGTAGCGCCGGTAGGCGGCGGTGAACGCCTCCGCGTTGGCGGCGCGGTCCGCGGTCCGGCCGGCCAGCCCGGCCACGCCGACGCCCCGCGCGGCAGCCTCGCCGAGCAGACGCGCCGCCTCGGGCAGCGCGGCCCGCGCCGCGGCGCCGACCGCAGCGTACTGGTGCCGCAGCAGGTCCCCGGCCTTGACCGACCAGGGCATCAGCTCGCAGTCGAGCAGCACCCAGCCGGTGCCCAGCTCGTCCCAGAGCCCGGCCGCGCCGGCCGCGGCGCGCACCGCGTCGAGCAGCTGCCGGACGGTCGCGGGCCCGCTCTGCCCCTGGGCCGGCCTCCCGGCCGGGCCGAACAGCGGCCGGCCGGTCCGGGTGTACACCGCCCCGGGCATGCCGTCCGGCACCCCGAACCGGGCCCGGGCCACGGCGTGGTCCCGGCAGGCGAGCAGTACGGCCCGCGAGCCCATGTGCTTTTCCTCGCAGATCACGTCGGTCACGCCGTCGGCCCGGTAGGCCGCGAACGCCTCAGCTGGATGTTCCAGCAGGTCCGCCCGGGCGGACGTCGGAGACGGGGCCATGGTCGGCGGCAGGTAGAGCAGCCATCGGGGATCTACCGCGAACCGGCTCATCACCTCGAGCGCGCCGGCGGCGTTCTCCTCGCGGACCGTGATCCGGCCGTGGTGCGCGGTCTCGATCACCCGCTTGCCCAGCACGTCGGTGATGTCGAGTACCCCGGGATCACGCCGCAACGGCGTGCTCGCAGGGTGAACGGCGCCGCGTCCGGCACCGTCCGCCGCGATGACACCTTCGGCCCCTTCGCCACCCGTATCCCCACCGGTGCCGGAGGCTGAGGCCGTCCCGAAGGGCCGGGCGGGCTCGTACCAGACCCGCTCGGCCGGAACCGACACGACGTCCTTCTCGGGGTAGCGCAGGGCCGTCAGCCGGCCGCCGAACACGCAGCCCGTGTCCAGGCACATCGTGTTGTTGACCCATTCCGGTTCTGGCAGGGGCGTGTGCCCGTACAGGACCATGGCCCGGCCCCGGTAGTCGTTGGCCCACGGATAGCGGACCGGCAGCCCGAACTCGTCGGTCTCCCCGGTGGTGTCCCCGTACAGCGCGAAGCTGCGTACCCGCCCGGACGCGCGGCCCTGGTAGGCCTCTTTCAGCCCGGCGTGCGCCACGACCAGATGGCCGCCGTCCAGCACCAGGTGCGAGACCAGACCATGGCAGAAATCGGCGACCTCCTTGCGGAACGCGTCGCCCTCGCCGGCCAGCTGGCTGAGGGTCTCGGCCAGCCCGTGACTGACCTGGACGTTCCGGCCCGACAGCGCCCGGGTCAGCTTGTTCTCATGGTTGCCGGGCACGGCCAGCGCATGGCCGGCCGCGACCATGCCCATCACCAGCCGGAGCACCCCCGGTGAGTCAGGGCCCCGGTCCACCAGGTCACCGAGGAACACCGCGGTCCGGCCTTCCGGCGGCACCGCGTCGACGGCCCGGCCCGACGTGTCCCGGGTTAGCCGGTAGCCGAGTTCCGCCAGGAGTGCTTCGAGTTCGGCGCGGCAGCCGTGCACGTCGCCGATCACATCGAACGGCCCGGTCCGGTCGCGGTAATCGGTGAGCAGCCGCTCGCGGACCACGACGGCCGCCTCGACCTGGGCGGGGCTGCGCAGGACGTGTATCTTGCGGAACCCTTCCCGGTCTAGCCCGCGCAGCGACCGGCGCAGCTGGTCATGCTGCCGGTGAATGACCTGGCTTGCGAACGTCCGGTCAGGGCGGCTCGAATTTCGCTGCGTACAGAGCTTTTCCGGCATGTCCAGCACGATCGCGACGGGCAGCACGTCGTGGGCGCGGGCCAGGTCCACGAACTGCTTGCGCGCGGCAGGCTGCACATTCGTAGCGTCCACGACCGTCAGCGCCGGCCGCCAGCCGCTTGCCCGCGATGTAGGCGAGCACGTCGAACGCGTCGGCGGTCGCCGCCTGGTCGTTCTCGTCGTCGGCGACCAGGCCGCGGCAGAAGTCGCTGGAGATCACTTCGAAGCGGCCCGAAGTGCTGGCGGGCGAACGTGGTCTTGCCCGAGCCGGACACCCCGATGAGGACGACCAGGGACAGCTCGGGGATGCCCAGCTCCTGGCGCGCGGTACCCGATCCCGGGTCGATGTTCTCCGGGCCCGCATTCTCCGGGCCCGCATTCTCCGGGCCCGCATTCTCCGGGCTAGGCACGGGCGAACACCGCCAGCTGGGTGGGCGGGCCGACCGCAGGGTCGTCCGGGCCGACGGGCAGGAAACGCACCTGGTAGCCGCGCCGGCCGGCCACCGCGCCGGCCCAGGCACGGAACTGCGGCGCGGGTCCACTCGAACCGGTGATCAGGGTGCCGCATCGCGCCGGGGCGCAGGTCGGCAAAGCGGACGTTGTGCTCGGCGTTCGGCGTGGTGACCACCACAGTGCCGGGCCGGGCGGAGCCGAACACGGCCTGCTCCAGCGCGCCAAGCCGCGGCTGGTCCACGTGCTCGATGACCTCCATGAGCACCGCCGCGTCCAGGCCGCCCAGCCGCGCGTCGGCGTAGGTGAGTGAGGACTGCAGCAGGTCCACCCGGTCCCGCTGCCGTTCCGGCATGGTGTCCAGGTGCAGCCGCTGGGCGGTGCGTTCCAGCGCCCGGTGGGACACGTCGACACCGAGGACCCGGGCCACCGACGGCTCGCGGAGCAGCAGGGCGACCAGGCTGCCCTCGCCGCAGCCCAGGTCCGCGACCCGGGCCGCGGTGGAGTCCCTGAGCACGGTGTCGCGCAGCACGCTGAGCACGGCGTCGCGGCGCTGCTGCGCGAGCGGGCTGCGGGGCGCTGCGGCGCCGGAGATCGCCGGGCCTGTGTCCGGCGCGCCGGCGCCCGGCGCCTCGGGTGGTGCGGCACCGCCCGGGGCCCCGGGCACGGCGCCGTCCGGGGCGTCCGGAACGGCGTTGTCCAGCGCCTCCGGCTCCGTGTCGTCCACCTCGGCCAGGCGCGCCACCGCGGTCGCGGCGAGCTGCCGCTGGTGAGCCAGGTAACGGTGGGTGATCAGGTCCCGCTCGGGGTGAGAGGCGAGCCAGTCCCCGCCCGCGCGGAGCAGCTTGTCGATCTCGGCGTCGTCCACCCAGTAGTGCTTGCTGTCGTCCAGCACCGGCAGCAGCACGTACAGGTGGCTGAGCGCGTCGGCCAGCCGGACCTGCCCGGACAGCTGGACGGTGAGATAGCGGGAGTCGCCCCACTCCGGCAGCTCCGGGTCGAGCGGGAGACGGCGGGCCTGCACGTCCCAGCCCAGCGGGCGGAGCAGCCGGTGCGCCAGGTCGGTGCCGCCGCGGCAGGACAGCGCGGGGATGCTGATCTCCAGCGGCAGCGCGCGCGCGGCCAGCGCCGGGCGGGCCTCGCAGCGGCCGGTCATCGCGGTGCGGAAGACCTTGCCCAGCGCGACCGCCAGCATCGACGAGGCCGCGTAGGGCCGGTCGTTGACGTACTCGGCGAGCGAGAAGGCCTCCGGCGCGCTGCTGCCTGACCCGGCCCGCCGCCGCCCGCGGACCAGCCCGATGGGGTCGATCTCCAGTAGCAGTGCCGCGGTGCAGCGCTGCTCGGCCGCCTCGGGGTAGAACACGTGCGCCTCGCCCGCGGATACGGCGAAGCTCTGCAGCCGGTCCGGGTGCTTATGCAGCAGGAAACCGAGATCCGTCGCCGGTGGCTCGGTCAGCGTGATGGTCAGCAGCATCGTCAGCTTTCGGCAAGGTCGCAGGGCCTGGCACGATCCTGGCATAGCATCGGCGGCCCGGCCTCCTGATAAATGTCCCGCCAGAACCGGGACGCCGGCGAACCGGCCTGGTCATTGATGTTCATGCCGTGATGCCGCCAGATTGCCGGACATCCTCGCGCACCCTCCTGCGCCCCGTTCCGGAGGAGGAACTGATGGCTCGGGGTACCCCTGGCGGAATGCCATTTCAGCGGCTACAAATCAGTCATGACCGCCGTAGCCGGCCGGGGGGACGCTCCGGGCGCCGAGTCGCCCGGGTCCGGGTCTTCCGGGTCCTCGGGGTCCTCTGAGTCCGGGTTCTCGGGGTCCTCCGGGTCGGGGTCCTCCGGGTCGGGGTCCTCCGGGTCGGGGTCCTCCGAGTCCGAGTCGGCCGGGGACGGGTCTGCGGCGTCCGGGGGGCCGCGGCGGATCGTCGTTGCCGGGGACTGGCACGGCGACGAGGAGTGGGCAGTCAGTGTCATCCGGCGCATCCCGGCCCTGCTCGCGGGCGAGGGCCAGCGGCTCATCCTGCACCTTGGCGACTTTGGCATCTGGCCGGACCGGGCCGGCCAGGTTTACCTCGACCGGCTCAGCCGGGCGCTGGAGGAGGCCTGCGCCGAGCTGTGGTTCGTGGACGGCAACCACGAGGACTTCGACCGGCTCGGCCAGCTGGATGAGAAGCCCGGCGCGGACGGGCTCGTGCCGGTGGTCCCGCGGATCATGCACCTGCCCCGCGGCCACCGCTGGAGCTGGCACGGCCTCACCTGGCTCGCGTGCGGGGGCGCGGTGAGCCTGGACCGGGCGATCCGCACCGAGGGCGTGGACTGGTGGCCGCAGGAGGAGATCACCGCGGAGCAGGAGGCGGCCATCTCCCGCAGCGGGCACGCCGACGTGATGGTCTGCCACGACTGCCCGTCCGGCGTCGCGCACATCTTCGCCCACCCGCCCGCCGACTGGGCACCCGAGGACCTGGCCCGAAACGACGCGCACCGCCGGCGCCTGCAGCGCATCGTGGACGCCGTCATGCCCACCTATCTGCTGCACGGCCACCTGCACCGCGCCTACCAGCGAACCTGTGATTTCGGCTACGGGCCCGTGAAGGTGACCGGCCTGGACGCGGACAACCGGCTGCGCAACTTCGCGGCCCTGGACCTGACCACGATGCAGTGGGACGTGCGCGGCGGCTGGTTCAGCCGCTTCCGGCGCGGCCCCGTGGTCCGCTGACCTGCACGTCCCTGGCACCGGGTGCCGAGATCTAGCCGATATCAGGATTCTGTACACCCAGAGCGACCGCTACGCGTCTCTCTGTTAGAAAGTGGGGCACGGCTGGGGGGGAGCCTGGCCGGGCCGAAGACCGAACCCCGCTAACGAAAGAGGCCAGGCATGTTGGATGTGCGCAACAGCGTGAGGGGACGCCCCCGCCGCCGGTGGATCACCCGGCGGGCTCGTGGCCTGAAGGCCCGTGTCATGCGGGCCGTGCTCAACCGGGTGGCCACCCCCGAGATGCATCACGCCGCCCTGCTGCTCGGCTACGACATCGCGCTGGGGCACGGCCATGAAGGGATCTTCCGCTACCTGGACGAGTTCGACATCGGGACAGAGATCGGCCGGACAGTGCGGTACGGCAAGCCAGAAGATCGCGAGGGCGCGGTCGAGGCGCTCATCCTGGAACTCTGCCTGTACAGCTAGCCATCGCCGTGCGGCGCCCCCGGCGGCCGGTCACTGCCGGCCCGGGCCGCCGCGGGCGTGGCCTTTCAGGTCTCAGCTCACGGCCATGATGATCCCCACCACGAGCAGGATCAGCAGCCCGATCACGATCGATCCCACGATCGCGCCCGCGTGCCCGTTAGCGTTCCTGGTTCCTGCGTGATGTTGCCCGCGCATGGCCCCCCTTTCAGATCGTTGGGCCGTCACGCTGCCCAGTCCGCCGCTCTACCCGCGAGAGCTCACTCTGCACGTACCGGGCACGTAACAGGCTGAACGCTCAGGCAGCATCGACAGGGAGGCCTGGCTCGGCGAGCTGGGTCCACCCGAAAATATTTGCGAAATAAAATCTTAAACGGCCACTGGAGCCTACGAGCCGGGGCGCATCCTGGCCAGATGGTCGCCTCGGACCCTGCCCGCGAGCCAGCGCTGGAGCGGGCGATGCCCGCCGACGCCGTGCCCGGCTCCACCATCCCGGAGGACACCGAGGCCGAGATCCTGCTCCAGGATGGCACATGGGCCTGGGCGCAGGTCACGGGTCAGCGCAAGGACCGGCATGGCCGCTGGTGCGTCGGGCTCCGCTGGTACGCCAGCCCCGCCGTGGGCGGCCGCGAAGGCTGGTATCTCTACGATCCCGCCTTCATCCGCCGCGGGATCGACCGCCACTCACCGTGATGGCCAGGCCGGGCGGCTAGCCGGGCGGCTGTCCGGGGCCCTGGACCTGCTCGTGGACGGCCCGGGCCATGGCGGCGATGAACCGCTGGATGATCTGCAGCTCGTCCGGGCTGAACTGGTCGAGGATGGCATGGGCGCGGTCGCCGATTGATCCGAAGAACGCTATGCCGGTCGCCCGTCCCTGGTCGGTGTAGCGGAGGTGAACGATCCGGCTGTCGGTGGGGTGGTCGCGTACCCGCCGGATGTGGCCGGCGGCCTCCAGGCGGTCGATGACCAGGCTCGTGCCGCCGGAGGAGAGGCCGAGGTGCTGGCGCAGCTGCCCGGCGGTCAGAGGGGCGCCGTTGCCCTCGGCGCTCATGACCGCGACCAGGGCCTGCAAATCGGCGGGCTGAAGGTGATGCAGGGCCGCGAACGCGTGGCCCAGCCGGGCTGAGTCCGTGCCGTAGCGGCGCAGGGCGTCGATGATCGACCACCTGATGCGCTCCCCGCCTTCGGCGGTATCGAAGCCGGCCACCTGCTGTGCCTCACCTCCCAGGGTTCAGGTTATGCTCATCTTATGAATGATTCATCGAGTGAGTATTCTCGGGTCCAGGGTGTGGCCCGGCTCGCCCGGTGGTCTGTGGCCCATCGCTGGATCGTAATAGCAGGATGGGTGATCCTGGCCCTGCTGGGCGGCCTTGCGGCCGGGCGGTCCGGCAGCCGGCTGTCCTTTTCGTTCGATCTCCCAGGCCAGCCTGCCTACGAGACCAACACGGCGATCGCCCGGACATTCGGGTCCGGTGGTGACGAGCCGCCGCTGGTGGTGGTGGCCCGGCTTCCGGCCGGCTCGACCGTGAACTCACCCGGGGTCCGCCCCCGGCTGGCGGCGGTCTTCGGGAAGGCGGCACGGGCCCTGCCCGGCGCGCGGACCGCCTCGTGGGCGTCCACCGGGAACCGGGCCTTCGTCTCCGCGGACGGGCGGACCACCTTCGAGCTGGTCTATCCCATCGCCGACTTCGCCAGCAGCAATCCCTACGCCACCGCGCTGCCCCGGCTGCAGAAAGCGGTCGCCGGGCAGCAGGTGGGGGGCGTCCCCGTCCGCGTGACCGGGGCGACCATCCTGGCCTCCGGGGGGCAGGGCGGCGGCAGCAGCGTCCTGGCCGAGACCCTGCTCGCGGGGCTTGGCGCCCTCGTGGTCCTGGCCATCGTGTTCGGTTCCCTCGTCGCCATCACACCCCTGATCATGGCGGCGGTCGCGATCCCGTCCGCCTTCGTGTTCATCTACGCCCTGACCTATGTCACGACCATGTCCACGCTGGTGCAGAACATCGTCGCGCTGGTCGGGCTGGGTGTGGCCATCGACTACGCGCTGCTGATCGTCACCCGCTGGCGCGAGGAACGGGGCAACGGCCTGGACAACCGGGCCGCCGTGATCAGGGCGTCCGCCACCGCGGGCAGGTCCGTGCTGTTCTCCGGCATCACGGTCACCGTCAGCCTGGCCGCTCTCGCCCTCACCACGGTCCCGTTCCTGCGCAGCATCGGCCTGGCCGGGCTGCTCATCCCGCTCATCAGCATCGCGGTGTCAGCCACCCTCCTGCCGGTCATCCTCGACGCCCTCGGACCCCGGCTGGAATGGCCGCGCCGTAAGCCCGCCCATACCGTCAGCCCGCTGTGGACCCGCATCGCCCGGGGTGTCCTCGCCCGGCCCGCCTGGTCCGCCGCCGGAGCCCTGGCGGTCATGGCCCTGCTCATCATCCCGGTGTTCTCGCTCAACCTCGGGGAGCCGCAGGCCACCGCCACCGCCGCGACCGCGCCGGCTGCCGCCCGCGAAGGCCTGGCCGCACTCACCTCGTCTGGCATCGGCCCCGGTGTCCTGCGCCCCAGCGAGATCCTGCTGCCCGCGCGCGCGGCTGAGCTTGCCCTGGCCGCGCCCGGTAGGCAGATAACGGCCGCCGCCCCCGCCGCCTGGTCCCGCGACGGCCTCCGGGTGGCGGACGCCTGGTCGCGTGCCGACCCCTCGACCAGCGCCGGTAAGGCCGCGCTGGGCCAGATCCGGGCCGCGGCCGCGCGCGTCCCCGGCGCCCGCGTCGGCGGGTCACCGGCCCAGGACGCCGACTTCATCACCGCGCTGTACGGGCGGAACCTGATCGTCATCGTCGCCGCCATCGTCATCGTGACCATGATCTTGCTGACCCGCGCGCTGCGGTCGGTGTGGCTGCCGGTCAAGGCCCTGCTGCTGAACCTGATCTCACTGGCCGCCGCGTTCGGCGTGCTCACGTTCGTCTGGCAGGAGGGGCATTTCACCAGCGCGGTGTTCTCGAGCCCGGCGACCGGGGCCATCACGCTCTGGGTGCCGTTGGCGGTCTTCGCGCTGCTGTTCGGGCTCTCGATGGATTACGAGGTGTTCCTCCTCACCCGGGTCAACGAGGAGTACGCCCAGAGCGGTGACACCCGCGAGGCGGTCGTCCGCGCCCTCGGCCACACCGGGCGCCTGATCACCTCCGGCGCGCTGATCCTCTGCCTCGCGTTCATCGCCCTCGGCGGGGTGCCCGTCACCGACGTCAAGATTCTCTCGACCGGGCTCGCCGCCGGGATCATCGTCGACGCGACCGTGATCCGCGGGGTGCTGGCGCCTGCGCTGCTGGCCCTGCTGGGCCGCTACAACTGGTGGCTTCCGGGTCCCGTCGCGCGGGCGGCGCGCATCGAGCCGCTCACACCGCAGGGAACGGGTGCGTCAGGGAGCCGGCTGCCAGTCCGGGTCCCGGCCAGTCCAGGCGAGAAAGACCCGTGAGTCAGACGCCTCTGCGGGGGCGGGTCTCTCGGCCGCGAAAACCCGCGGGTTGCGGACCTGCCCGGCGGGGAGCGGTTCGAGGACGCCGCGGGCGAACTCGACCGCCTCGGCGGGCAGCACGAGGTCCAGGCCTGCGCTCTTGCCGACGTCCCAGCCGTGAACGAACAGGTCCAGGGCCGGGAAACTCAGGCCCTCGCCGATGCTGCGCTTACCCATCGGCGAGTTGACGACCTGGGAAATGTCCACCCCGGTCACAGCGTCGCGGGCCTGGTCCGCCAGTCCCTGCCACCACTGCCGGGGGTTTCCTTCCACCGCGTCGCCCGGCGGCTCAACGGGGGACCAGTCAGGCTGTGCTCCCTGCAGGAGCAGTGTCCCGAACTTCGTGGCCTGGCCGACGTGGCCGAGGACATCGAGGGCCCGCCAGCCCTGGCACGGGGATGCGCCCTGCCAGCCGGCCTCATCCAGGCCGCTCACGGCATCGCTGAAGAAGTCCAGGCCCCGCAGAAACGCTGTATCAGGCTGCCACTGCATCTGCCCAGCCTGGCATGGCCGCACTGGTACCGGCTGCACCGGTACGCAGCTGCACCGGTACGAGCTGCACCGGTACGAGCTGCACCGGTACGAGCTGCACCGGCCCGGCCAGGCGGCGAGTCCAGGTAACGCCGGCCGGCCCGTTATCCCGGGGCTGGTGATCCCGCGTCCGGGGCTGGTCATCCCGCGTCCAGGGCCGGAGCCCGCGTGATCATGAGCCCGGGTTCCTCGTCCCAGCCCAGGATTTTCATCACGGTGAGCAGGGGTCCAGGGACTCCCTGCAGCGTGACCGGCGTGGTGGTGCCGGCCAGCCGGACGATGGCCCGCAGCCCGGCCACGTCACAGAAAGTCACGGCAGACAGGTTGACGTGCAGGCTGGCCTTGTCCCGGGGGATGCGGCTCAGCGCCTCGATCAGGGCGGGATAGGTAGCCTCGTCAACGTCACCCTCCAGGGTGAGCGCGTCATGGACATGGCCGTCATTGGTGATACCGGCCTCGCCAGGCATCGTGATCACCAGCCGCTGCCGGTGCTGGGGCACCGCTGGCGGTGCGGTGGCTGGCTGAGCTGCAGCGGCCCTGATCTCTGGCGCCGGGGCAGGAAGATTCCCGTCGGGCGTCCTGGTCATCGCCCTCTCCCATCAGGAGTGGCCCAGTCAGTGACACAGCCAGGATCGGTTCCCAGGCAGAGACGTGTCAATATGAACATGAAAAAAATCACGCGCGTTTTTAGTCGTGAGAGTTCACTCGCGAGGTTAGAATCAGGATCATGCATCCTGATGGGCGGAGCGGCTCCTGGACGCTGCTGACCGGGCACGGGCGCGTGCTCGTGGAGATCGCCGGCCACCCCGAAGCCCGGATCCGCGACATCAGCTCCGTTGTCGGCCTCACGGAACGGACCGTGCAGGCCATCGTGGCTGACCTGGAAGCCGCGGGCTACCTCGTCCGTACCCGGACCGGGCGGCGCACCCACTACACCGTGAACCCAGACAGCGAGTTCCGGCACAGTGCGCAGAAAGGACTGCGAGTCGGCCCGGTCCTCGCTCTGCTGAGCGCGATGGGTGGCGCCGATACAACCGAACCGGCAGATCCCGGCACCAGCCGCGCCTCGCCTGCGCAGGCCACCCGCCGCCGGAGGTAATTCGGGTGACCGGCGTCCCTGGCCCGGGGACAACGAGCGGATACCGCGGGAGCAGAGCCTCGGGTACGGACAGCCGTAACGGCGTTATGGCTGGCCAGGGCGGAGGGTGTGGGATTCGAACCCACGATGAGACTCGCGCCCCATAGCGGTTTTCAAGACCGCCGCCATCGGCCACTAGGCGAACCCTCCGCGGACAACGATAGCGCCGTGACTGCTGGGGTTACGCAGCCATCGCATCATCCCTGGCGTGGCCACCCGGCCGGGCCGGGCCGGGCGCCGGACTCCCGGGTCCCGGCTACGGCCCGGGCCACAGATCCTCGGGCTCACGCCCGCGGGTCTCCGGAAGGAGCCACAACAGCCCCATGACCGGGGCCGCAGGCAGGAAGGTCACCAGGCCCGCCAGCCCGAACTGGTGACCGGCGCCCGCGACCGCACCGAAGATGACCAGTCCGGCCACGGCTCCCAGCACTCCCGCCGCCACGGACCAGCCCACCACCGAGGCCCGGACCGCCGTGGGAAACAACTCGTTGACCAGCGCCCCTGCCGCGGGGGCGAAGACCGAGGCGGCGAACACGCCCAGGATGTAGCCGCCCAGCAGCGCCGCGGCGGACCCGGTGTACGTCAGGGTGGCGAGCAGGGCCACGGCCACCATGGCCAGCGCCGCGGTCACGCGCCGTCCGACCCGGTCCGCCAGCCATCGCCCGACCAGGAGCCCGGCCAGCCCGGCCACGCCGGCCCCCACCACCATGGCCGCCGTCACGATGCCCCGCTGGTGGAGGACGTTCTGCGCGAACAGGAAGACGAAGCTGTTGGCTGGCCCGGTGATGACCGAGATGGCGAAGGCCAGCACCACGATCACCAGCAGGCGGCGCCGGAAGGGCCGGGCCACGGCGTCGAGCACGGGGATGGGATGCCCGGCCTCGGCTGCGGTCACAGTGAACCGGTCAGGCTCCTGGACCCAGCGCCCCATGAGCGGCAGCAGGGCCAGGGGCAGCAGCGCCAGGGCGAACACCCCGCGGAACCCGATCGCGTGCGAAGCCAGGCTGTGCACGATGGCGATGACCCCCGCGCCGGTGCCGTAGCCGGCGGCGATGAGCGCCAGGGCCTTGGCCCTGTCCGCCGATCCGGTCTGCTCTGCCGCCATGACCTGGGCCAGCCCGTTGGTGGCGCTGAGCAGCGGGCGCCCGGCGGCGAAGATGGCCACGAACCACCAGTAGCCGGGACTGGCCGCCGCCAGGACCGTCATGGCCAGGCCGGCCCCGACCGTGATGAGAAGCATCTTCCGGCGGCCGAAGTCGTCGGCCAGGCCGGTGATGGGAAGAGCGCCCAGCGACGCGAGGCGCATGATGGCCAGCCCGATTCCCAGGCTGGTGCCCGACAGCCCGGCCTGGTCGGACAGGGTCGCGCCGTGGCTGACCTGCCCGAATCCCCGCGCTACGTCGCCGAGCGCGGCCACGACCCCGAACTGCCCGAAGCCCGACGCGAACGCGGCGAGGGCCACCCCGAGCACGGTCCGGTCGGTCCAGCGGTGCAGGTGCAGCCCCGCGGGACTGGCCCGGGTGGCGCCTGGATCAGTGCCCAACGTCAACTGCCTTCGGTCGCATGTCCCCCGGTCCCATCGGTCCGCCCGGACGTCCAGCGGCGTCAGGTCCGTCAGGGTCCCGGAGCAGCCAGCCTGATCGTCTTGCCTGGCCGGGCGCAAGGGGGCGGGGCTTTCCCTACACGCGGTAGTGAGTAGGCTCGACCCAGCAAGAGGAGGTTCCATGCTGCCCCCGTTTGGCTGGCAGGCGGTCCTGGAACGCTGGGAGTTCGCGCCTGTCGTCACGGCCATCGTCGCCGTCCTCGCTGCCCTGTACCTCTGGGGTGCGTGGCGGGTCGGGCGCCGTCACCCCGCCCGGCCGTGGCCCCGGTGGCGGACGGGCCTGTTCCTGGGCGGCCTCGCGGTCGTCGTGCTGGCCACCGAGAGCGGCATTGGCGCCTACGACGACGTCCTGTTCTGGGACCACATGATCCAGCACCTGATGCTGATCATGATCGCGCCGCCGCTGCTGGTGCTGGGCCAGCCGGTCACGCTGCTCCTGCACGCCAGCCGCAACCCGGTGCACACCTGGGCCAAGCGGGCGGTGCGGTCCCGGGTGGCGACCTTCCTCACCTGCCCGCCGGTCGTCCTGGTCCTGTATGCGGCGACCATCGCCGTCACGCACCTGACCGGCCTGATGGACGTGATCATGACTAACCCGGCGCTGCACAACGCCGAGCACGCGCTGTACCTGATCGTCGGTTACCTGTTCTTCCTGCCGGTCCTGGGCAGCGAGCCGATCCGCTGGCGGCTGTCCTACCCGATCCGGTTCGTCATGCTGGTCGTGGCCATGCCCGTGGACACGTTCACCGGCCTGATCCTCGGCACGGAGAACACCCCGATGAAGGGGATGACCACGGCCATGCGGCCGCCCGGATCACTCACGCCCGTGGCCGACCTGCACGCCGGGGGCGCGGTCATGTGGATCGGCGGCGACGCGATCATGCTCGGCTTCATGATGCTGGTCTTCCTGATGTGGGCCCACGCCGACCGGGTCGGCACGGTCAGCCGGGGCTGGCTGGAAACCGTGCGCACGGCCAGTTTCGAGAGCCTCGTCGCCCCGGCCGCCCCGGCCCGCAGCTCATCCAGCCCGGGCTCCGCCCGCCCCGCCCCGGCCGTGCCTGCCGCGGGGCTGCCCGCGTCCGAGCCCGAGCCGGCCGTGGCGGGGGCACGCGGCACCATCGATGACGACGAGCACCTGGACGCCTACAACGCCTACCTCGCCCGGCTGAACCAGCCTGGGCACCGGCCGGGCCGGTAACCGGGGCCGCCCGCCGGGCCGGTAACCGGGGCCGCGGCGCCCGCCGGGCCGAATTGCCCGGATAATCACTTTCCGCAAACGGGCTGAAAATAATCTTGGCTGCGACCTGAACCCGCTGCACGCCATTCTCGTGAATAGGGGTGCGGCGCGCAGAGCGGGGCGTCGGCCGCATGGTGCCAACCGGCCAGTTGCCGCCAGACAGGGCCAGCCGCGGTGCTCCCACAGGCCGTGAGCTGCGCTTGCTGGTGATTCGTCACGCAACGGGCCGCTGGCTAGTGCGGCTGTTGGTGCGCTTTCTTCCCCGTTTTAGTGCCGTGCCCGGACACCACCGAAGGGCCCGGGCATCCAGGGGAAAGGGAGCGGCGAATGTCTTTCGTTCATCGCGTGGGCCTTGCGTCAGCCGCCTCAGTGGCGACTGTCGCGGCAGCGGCCCTGGCCATGGCGCCTGCCGCGGGGGCGCAGGCGCGGGCCACGGCCAGCCCGCACGGACAGCAATCCTTCATCAGCCACTTTCACAAGATCTCCACGATCGCATCGACGGTCCCGGGCAACGGTGACGTCAACCCGTACGGCGTCGCCGTGGTCGGCCGCAGCCAGGGCATCCTGCACCGCGGCAGCGTCCTGGTCAGCAACTTCAACAACAAGCAGAACCTCCAGGGCACGGGGACCACGATCGTCCAGGTGTCGCCCGGCGGCTCGAGGACAACGTTCGCCCGGATCAGCGCCAGGCACCTGCCCGGTGCCTGCCCCGGCGGGATCGGCCTGACCACGGCGCTATCCATCCTGCACGGCGGCTGGGTCGTGGTCGGCAGCCTGCCCACCACGAACGGCATGGCCGCGACGGCCAAGGCCGGCTGCCTGCTGGTGCTGGACCGCTGGGGTCATGTCCGGGAGACGCTGTCCGGCAACGGCATCAACGGCCCGTGGGACATGACCGCGATCAGCAACAGGAACTTCGCGCAACTGTTCGTCACGAACGTCCTCAACGGGACCGTGGCGGCGAACGGCGCAGTGGTGAATCAGGGCACCGTGCTCCGGCTGACCCTGGGCCTGCACCGCCAGCACGCCCCCCAGTTGCTGGGCGTGACAACGATCGGATCCGGGTTCATGGAGCGGACCGACCCCGCCGCCCTGGTCATCGGGCCAACGGGGGTGGGCCTGAACCGCCACGGCACCCTCTATGTCGCGGACAGCCTGGGTAACCGGGTCACCGCGATCCCGGACGCACCGCTGCGGCACAGCAGTGCCGGGACCGGTTCCGTGGTCACCTCCGGCGGCGCGCTGAACACCCCGCTCGGCCTCACCGTGGCCCCGGGCGGGGATGTCCTCACGGTCAACGGCGGCGACGGCAGGCTCGTCGAGACCACCCCGGCGGGTACCCAGGTCGCCACCCGGTTCCTCGACAAGTCCGGCAGCCCGGCGGGTGCCGGCGCGCTGTTCGGCCTGGCCGTCGCGCCGTACGCGTCCGGCCTTTACTACGTGGACGACGCGGTGAACACACTGCGCCTGCTTCACTAACGGTCCGTTCCGTCCAGTCAGCACGGACGGGCCTGCCGGGGCGCGGCGCCAGGGGAGGTGCCGCGCCCCGGCGCATTTCATTAGCGCGGTGCATTGGGGGCGTCCCATTGAACCCGCGCCCCCCATGCACCGCGCTATGTGTTCGGCCCCCGTCTGCGGCACGCCGGCGGGTTCACGGCACGCCGTCGGCCCCTCTGCGGCACGCCGCCGGCGCTTTCCGCGACACGCCGGGAGTGCTTTCTACGTGAATCTAGGGTCCGGGCTAGAGGGGCCCATAGGCTGCTAGGTCGTGGACCCCGTACGCAACCCCTACGCGCCCGGCGCGGGCCAGCGGCCGCCTGAGCTGGCTGGCCGGGACCGGGAACTCAGCCAGTTCGAGGTGGTGCTGGAACGCATCGCCCGCGGCCGCCCGGAACGCAGCATCGTCCTCACGGGGCTGCGCGGCGTGGGCAAGACGGTACTGCTCAACTCGTTCCGCTCGATGGCCCTGCAGCGGCTGTGGGGTTCCGGGAAAATCGAGGCGCGGCCGGACCAGTCCATTCGCAGGCCCGTCGCGGGCGCGCTGCACATGGCCGTCCGCGAGCTTGCCCCGCGGCACCGTGCCCCGGACCGTATCGAGGAGTTCCTGGGCGTGCTGAAGGCGTTCGCCGCCCGGGACCCTAAGGCACCCAAGGGCACCTTCACCCCGCACATGGGCATCGACGTGCCCGCGGCCCGGGGCCGCGCCGACTCCGGGGACCTCGAGATCGACCTGATGGAGCTGTTCACCGACGCCGCATCGGTGGCCGCCGACCTCAGCGTGGGTATCGCGCTGTTCATCGATGAGATGCAGGACATCCCCGCGGGTGACATCTCCGCACTGTGCGCCGCCACTCACGAGCTATCCCAGAACGGTGGCCCCCTGATCGTGGTCGGGGCGGGCCTGCCGCATCTGCCCGCCGTCCTGTCCGCGAGCAAGAGCTATTCAGAGCGCCTGTTCCGGTACGCGTCCATCGACCGGCTGGACCGCGCCGCCGCCGACCAGGCACTGCTCGCGCCCGCCCAGCGGGAGGGGGCCGATTTCGAGCGGGACGCGCTGGATGCGCTGTATGAGGCGGCGGACGGATACCCCTACTTCGTGCAGGCGTACGGCAAGGTGACGTGGGACGTGGCCACGGCCAGCCCGGTGACCGCGCAGGATGTCGCGGTGGCTGGCCCGCAGGCCGAGGGCGAGCTGGCCGTGGGTTTCTTCGGCAGCCGGTACGAGCGGGCTACGCCGGCGGAACGCAAGTACATGCGCACGATGGCGCTGCTCGGCGACGACCCGGTGCCGACCGCGCAAGTGGCAGAGGAGATGGGGGTCAAGCCGTCCAGCGTCTCGCCGGCCCGGGACGGGCTGATCAAGAAGGGGCTGATCTACAGCTCGGAACGCGGCCTGATCGCCTTTACCGTGCCGCACTTCGGCCGGTTCCTGCGCGCCCAGACTGTCTGAGGCTGCCGTGTGCCTATGGCCAGTCTGGACGAATATCGAGGTCTCTAGGCTGGCGGTTAGACGAACGTAGATAACTGCATAGCCCCGTGACGCCTCCGGTCCGGCACGGGCCCGGGGCGGCGTGACGCGCCGGGGGCCCCGTCCGCGTCCAGCGGCAGGAAGGCAGCCAGGACCACCGGGCGGCGCCGTACCAGCTGGACCGCGAACACCACTTCCGCGTCCCCCCCGTCCTGGCGGGCCGGGAAGACGACGTACCGCCAGCACAGCTCGCGCCACACGTCGATGGGCGTCTCGGTGGTGACGGCCTGGGCGTGCCTGCGCCACGTGCGGCTGCGGCGCAGCGCCGCGAGGGTGCGCTCGGCGGGCACCTGGCGCAGCTCGCAGGGGTCGGTGTAGCCCAGCCGCACCAGTGCCTCGCTGACCTCGGGGGACAGGGCGGCGATCAGCGCCAGCTCGGCGCAGACGATCCCGAGGAACAGCAGGGCCCCGTGGCCCCAGGGCGGAAGGTACAGGGCCGGGCTCTCAACACAGATCAGCGCGCCGCCGGTGAGCAGCACCGCCCGGGCGATGGACCGGCGGCCGGCCGGGCGGGTGCTGAAATCGCCGAAGCAGCCGCAGCCCAGGCCGGGGCGCCGTCCCCGCAGTTCGGCCAGTGCGGCCGCGGCCACCAGGAAGAACGCCGCGGCTGCGATCCGGGCCCCCGTTGCCGCACGCGGGGCGAAGAGCGCCTCCCCGGGGCGGGTTCCCGCCGGCAGCACCGTGACGAGCAGTGCCAGTCCCAGGCACATCTCGAACGCGCACAGGAGCCTGGCCAGCGGGCGCCGCAGCCGGAGCGGGAACAGCTGGGTCGGGCCCAGGGCGGCATCCGCGCCGCTGCGCAGCACCCGGCCCACTTTGGCCAGGGACGCGCCGAGCAGGATGCCCGCGAGCATGGGCGGCTGGATGTCGCGCAGGTCGGCCAGCAAGGTGGCGGGGAGACCGGGGGCGGTCATGGCTGTCCAGCCGATGGTGCGCCGGGCCGCACGGAGCCGGCCGCCAGGAATCCGGGTCCCGCTGATTCGGGTAAAGCGGACCCGAGCGAGACCGTGGCGTTGAAGCAGCCGCGTTCCAGGTCGCCACCCATGGCCACGAAGCCGGCCATGGGCAGGTCCGCGATCCGCCCCCGCGGTGAGGTGCCGCAGGTGACGCACCGGTCGCAGAAGACCTGCGCTGTCGCCGCGCAGCCGGACACGGGGAGCACCCGCGCCGTGCCCGTGCACTCGTTGCGGACCCTCAGCAGGCTGCCGACCGACAGGTACGGCAGCCGGGGGCCGGCGGACCCGGCTAGCGGCTGCTCCTGGCAGGCGGTGTCCGGGTCGAGGGCCGGGTAACGGACGCCCTCCTCATCCGGGGGGCCGGCGGGCTCGTGCCAGACGGCCGACCCCATGATGCGGGCCGGGGCATGGCCGCCCGCCCGCGCCCTCGCGGGCGCCTCGCTGGCCCGGTAGGCGGGCTGGGAGGTCGCGGGGACCAGCGCCTCGAGGAACCCGCGCCCGCGCAGCCCGATGACGTCCACCAGGTATCCCGGTTCCAGCCGGGGGAACCGGACCTGGAGCCGGCCCATGACGTGCGGCGGGATCAGCACGGCCTGGTGGCGGCTGGTCCGGCCCTCATCGATGAGCATGCTCTCCCGGTCCCGCTCGATGATCACCCCGGTCACCCGGCCCGTGTTGGCCCAGATCCGGTCGGCAACGGCGTACTGCCCCGGCAGCGTCCGGACCACGGCCGCGTCCCCGCTCTCCAGGGCGGTCGGATCGACGGGGCGGCCACGCCACACGCTGGCCCCGGGCCGCAGCGCGATCCGGCGCTCCCCATCGGGGCAGTAGAGGGTCAGGATCTGGGGGCTGGTGTCCAGCACCGTCCCAGCCAGCACGGCCGGGCCTGCTGGCCGGGGGCCGCTGCTGGCCAGGTCCGGGCCAGCGGTCTGCGCGGCCTGGAGCGCAGGCGGACCCGCCCGTGCCGGGGATCCGGCGGCCGGCGGCTGGACCGCTGCCTTGAGCAGGTGCCGCCGGGCCAGGCGTTCCGCGGCGGCTGAGCCCCCGCAACGGACACAACACGCTAAGTCACCGCGTTGGGCAACCATCGACCCTCCCGAAGGCAAACATCCCAGGTCATGACGATGAGGGCGGGAGGGACGCGCGTCAAGCGGTTCCAGCACGTTGCCCGTGAAGCGCCGCCTCGCCGGCACACGGGTGAACCGTGGGGACAGCGTGTCAGCTGGGTACGGTTGGGGTGTGAGCGTCGGGGGCGATCACGTCGTGGCCGGTGCGCGGGGGAACGGGGCCATACCGCGCAGCAGGCACGCCGGGACTCAGGGTCAGGGCGATTCCGCGCGAGGCGTTGCCGCGGGCGCGCAGGTCAACCGTGCTGCGGCCCAGGCGCCGCCGCACGGGCCGCCGCAGGCGCCGCCGCACGGGCCTGCCCGCGGGCCGCACCGCGAACCGCCGGACGCAGGCGACCCGGCCTTCCACGAGTACGTCACGTCCCGGAGCGGGTCACTGCTGCGCATGGCCTACCTGCTCACCCGCAACCGGGCGGATGCCGAGGATCTCGTCCAGGCGGCGCTGGCCAAGACCTACCAGGCATGGGACCGGATCGAGGACCGGGCCGCCGTGGACGGGTATGTGCGGCGCGCCATGGTCAACACGCACATCTCCTGGTGGCGGCGGCGCCGGGTCGAGGAGTACCCGACAGACGAGATCCCCGATCAGCCGGTCATCGATCACGCCAGCGACAGCGAGGTGCAGGACGCGCTGCGCCGGGCGATCGAGCGGCTGCCGCAGCGCATGCGGGCGGCCGTGGTGCTGCGGTATTACGAAGACATGAGTGAGGCGGAGATCGCGAACGTCCTCGGGGTCAGCCTGGGCACGGTCAAGAGCACGGTGTCCCGCGCGGTGGCCAAGCTGCGGATTGACGCCGACCTGCTGGAAGGCTGACAGATTCCGGGCCGGAGGGTGACGTTCCGCGCAAGGCATGACACGATCCGACGAGAAGCGACGCGGGATCGGCGCACGCGCGCCGGGGGTGAGTCACAAGGAGTGAGGCCCGTGCTCAGCACGATGATGGATGTTCCCCTGACCGTGACCGGGCTCATGCGGTACGGCACTACGTTCTACGGCGACAGTGAGGTCGTGACGGCCACGGCAGAGGGCTCCCGCCGCCAGTCGTTTGCGCAGACGGGAGCCCGGTCGGCCCAGCTCGCCGGGGCGCTGCGGGAGCTCGGTGTGGACGGGGACCAGCGGGTCGCTACCTTGCTGTGGAACAACTCCGAGCACCTCGAGGCGTACCTGGCCGTCCCGGCCATGGGTGCGGTGCTGCACACGCTGAACCTCCGGCTCGACCCCAAGCAGCTCACCTACATCGCCAACCACGCGGGCGACGACGTGATCATCACCGAGCCCACCCTGGTGCCGCTGCTGGCCGCGATCCTGCCCAGCCTGGAAACGGTCCGGCACATCGTGCTGACGGGGCCGCCTTCCGGCGAGGGATCCGCCGACGCCGGGGCGCTGGCCGGCCCGGGCCACGAGGTGCACTACTACGAGGAACTGCTGGCCGCCCAGCCGGCCACGTTCAGCTGGCCCGACCTGGACGAGCGGGCCGCCGCGGCGATGTGCTACACCAGCGGGACCACCGGCCTCCCCAAGGGTGTGGTGTACAGCCACCGGTCCATCTACCTGCACGCGATGGGCGTCTGCCTGGGGAACGCGTTCGCCGTGAGCGACTCCGACCGGATCCTGCCGGTCGTGCCCATGTTCCACGCCAACGCCTGGGGGCTGGCCTACGCCGCGGTGCTGAGCGGCGCCGACCTGATCATGCCCGACCGGTTCCTGCATCCCGAGCCGCTGATCCGGCTGATCGAGGCGGAACGCCCGACGATCGCCGGGGCGGTCCCCACTATCTGGAGCGCCCTGCTCCAGCACATCCGGGATCACGGCGGCGACGTGTCCTCGCTCCGCCTGGTCCCCTGCGGCGGCGCCGCCGTCCCGCACGCGCTCATGGAGTCCTACGAGAAGGAACTCGGCGTGCAGATCCTGCAGGCCTGGGGGATGACGGAGACCTCGCCGCTGGGCAGTATCGCCCGGCCGCCGGACGGGATGAGCGCGGAAGAGGCCTGGCACTACCGGGACACGGCGGGCCGGCTGTTCTGCACCGTGGAAGGGCGGGTGGTCGCGGACGGCGGTGCCGTGCTGCCGAACGACGGCGTGGCCGTCGGCGAGGTCCAGGTCCGCGGCCCGTGGATCACCGGCTCGTACTACAAGGACGACGACCCCGGCAAGTTCGACGACGGCTGGCTGCGCACCGGGGACGTCGGGACCATCGACCGTCTCGGGTACGTGACGCTCAGCGACCGGGCCAAGGACGTGATCAAGTCCGGCGGCGAGTGGATCTCCTCGATGGAGCTGGAGAACATCCTCATGGGCCACCCCGACGTGGCCGAGGCCGCCGTCATCGGGGTGCCCGACGAGAAGTGGGGGGAGCGCCCGCTCGCCACGGTGGTGATCAAGAGCGGTGCCGCGGTGACCCCGGAAGAACTCAAGGCCTACCTGGCCGAGCAGATCCCCCGCTGGCAGCTCCCGGAGCGCTGGTCGTTCATCGAGGAGGTGCCGAAGACCAGTGTCGGGAAGTTCGCCAAGACCCGGATCCGGGAGGCGTACGCGGCCGGTGACTACGACGTGGTCGAGGTGCGCTGAGCGCTCTTCCGGCAGCAGTCCGCCAACTGCTTTGGCACCTCTGGCGGCATCCCGGTACGCTGATGCGGACCGCTTGGTCGTCGGGAGGCTTCGCCTAGTCCGGTCTATGGCGCCGCACTGCTAATGCGGTTTGGGTTTACCGCCCATCCGGGGTTCAAATCCCCGAGCCTCCGCTCCCACAGCAGCGGCTTTCCCTGGTGGACCTCCACCGGGGGAGCCGCTGCTTTCGCTTCCCGCCCCGCGCACCGGATCGCTTCCCGCCCCGCGGCGCGGCGCCGGATCGCGCGGGCCCGCCGCACCGGATCGTGCGCGGGCAGCCGGGCTTGACGAACGCATTCCCATATAGGAATGTTATGGCCGGGGAGTGGCGGCGCAGGAGGGAGACCGACGGTGGCGGGGCTGATCTACATGGCGATCACATCGCTGGACGGCTACATCGAGGACGACAAGGGCCATTACGACTGGGCCATGCCAGACGACGAGGTGTTCGCCTTCATCAACGACTTCGAGCGGCCGGTCGGAACCTACCTCTACGGGCGCCGGCTGTACGAGGAGATGACCGGGTGGGAGACCGCGGGCACCCGTCCGGGGCAGACATCCCTCATGCTTGACTTCGCCCGGATCTGGCAGGCCGCGGACAAGGTCGTGTACTCCCGGACACTGGACCGGGCCCGCACCGCCCGGACCAGCATCGAAAGGCACTTCGACCCCGCGGCCATCCGGCGGATGAAAGCACAGGCCGCCCAGGACATCACCATCGGCGGTCCCGGGCTGGCTGCGCACGCCATCAGGGCCGGACTGGTCGACGACTATCACCTGGTGATCTCGCCTGTCGTGCTGGGCGGCGGCAAGCCGGCCCTGCCCGCCGGTGTCCGCCGCCCGCTGGAACTGGCAGACGAGCGCCGCTTCGGCAGCGGCGTGGTCCACCTTCACTACCGGGACGCGGCCGTCAGCCGCTGACGCTCACCTGCGGCGGTCGGCCGCGCTGGCCACGTTGGCGATGATCACGGCGAACGGCGGGATGGCCAGGGCCACGGCCGAGAGGATGATCGCCGCGAGGACCGAATAGCGGTCCACGACGGCCCAGGAGATGACGAACAGGCCGATGCAGACCGACATGAGCGCGAAGTACAGCCGCTTGTCGCCCCGGGACGGCTGCGGCCCGGCCGGTTCCTGGCTGCTCTCCTCCACGATGAGTCCAGTATGACCGCCGCGCCCGCCCCGGCTCTCCCGGCCGGCCTTTCACGCCCCGGTCCGGCTGCAGTATCTCTAACGGTCTGTCCGGCCCGGTGGCATCCGGATCGGCTGAGTTCGCGGGCGCGTCACGGCGTGGCATCACGCTGCCCGGGTCCCCCCGGCGCGGGATCAATGCACATTCCGGGCGGCGCACGGCATCGCAGTGTCATAATCTGGCCCCGGCCCGGGGGTGATCGTGCCCGGGCAGCCGCCCGGCGCGGGCGGCCCGGCGCAGCCCGGCCTGTGCGGTGCGCACCGCCGGGACCCGGCGGGCGTCTGTGATGCGTCACCTCCGAGAGGAAGCGCGCGAATGCGACTTCAGGCGATGGGCTGGCTTCCAGCCGCGGTTGCCGCCGGGCTGGCCCTGGCGGCCTGCTCGACGGCCAGTTCCGGGGCCCCCGCCAGGCCGTCCGCGCCGGCCAGCGGCCCGTCCCCCGGTGCGCATGCCCGGGCACCGGTGGAACCGGACACCGCCGCGGCGGTGCGGGCCGACGCTGATGACTACCTCACGCTGTACACCGCCGGCCAGTTCGCGATCATTTACCAGATGCTGAGCGCCCCCGCCCGGCAGGACATCAACGAGCAGGCCTGGGTCGCGGTGCACCGGGGCTGCCCGGGCGCGACCGGCGGGATGTCCTACAAGATCCGCCACGTCGCCGTGACCGGGAAGACCGCGGTGGTCACGGTGGCCCTGGCCGGCGGGGCCGCGAAGCCGGAGAGCGCGACCGAGACCCTGGTCTATGCCGGCGGGCACTGGGGGTTCGCTCCCCGCGACCTGGGGCTCTACCGGCACGGGAGTGTTCCCGCGGATGTCGCCGCGGCCAGGGCGGCGGGCGGCTGCGCCAGCTGACCTCCCGGGCAGCCCGGGCTGCCCGGCGGGATGCCCGCTCCCGGCGGTGGCCTGGCCCGGAGCGGCTCAGGCCGTGGCGTCCGGGGCCGCTGCGCTGGCCGCCGGCTCGAGACGCTCCAGGATCTCCAGCGCGTCGTCGCGGGACTGCCCGGCCAGGCCGGGCAGGACCGTGTCACGGAAAATCCGCGGCAGCACGGTCTGGCGGAAGACGACCGGGTAGGGGCGGTACTCACCGTTCGCCCCTGAGTCCCCGGCCCCCGGTCCCAGTACCTCGCGGGCCGGGCAGCCGGCGAAGTGCGCGAGCACCGCGTCGTTGAACGCCTCCGGGGCCTGGCCGGAGGCCCCGGCCACGATCGTGGTCAGCCTGCGCACGTCCGCCCGGGGCTCGGCCGCGGCGCCGGGCACCTCGTCGGTGGTGACGGTCCACGCCCACAGCTCGTGCGGCGTGGCCGCGTCGCACCGAGCGGTCTGCTCCTCGTCGAACGCCACCCCGTCCCAGGTGACGTACGTGCCTGCGGCGTGGCTGGCCACCGGGTCGACGGTCAGCAGGACGTTGACCACCCCGGCCTGCATCGCCGCCGGTTGCGCATCAGCCATCACGTCTACCTCCCGAGGACCGGCGCCCGCTGCCCTGTGGACGTTACCCGGCCCCCGCTGCGCCCGGGTTAGCGGGGATCGGGGCGGCCGGTGTTCCCGTGGCGCGAGAGCGATGCGATCCAGGTCCCGGGTCTGCCGCCGGAGCCCCCGGCACCGGGAGACGAGCCGGGGAACTTGGCCAGCCGGGGCACGTCTTCGCGGCGGCGGCCGTGCCAAGCTAGATAACAGCGGGACCGCCAGGTCCCGGTGTCAGGCGGAGGCCAGGCCTCCGGGTGGGTGACGTGCGGTCAGGAGGCAGCCATGCGATCGTCCAGTCGGGATTTCCTGCGTCTGTGCGGCGTGGCGCTCGTGGCGGGTGGCCTGGCCGCCGCGCTGACCCTGCTTTTCATCCCGCTCCCCGTGCAGCGGGCCGCCTCCGGCGCAGTGACGGGGTGGTGCGGCCCGGGTCACACCTCCGATAACGCGGTCCAGGTCCGGCTCGACCCGGGCGTCGTCAACACCGGCGGCAGTCCCGGGCAGGCGGTGCCCCCGGCGCTGGAGCAGCAGTTCGAGCAGTTCTGCACGCACGAGGCGGATGGCCAGCTGATCGAGGCGGCCGTGATCTTCGTGCTGGCGCTGCTGGCCGGCCTGCCCATGATCGCGGCCCGCAGGCGTCAGGATGATGTGCCGGTGCCGCCGGGCGCCGCGCCGCCCTCGCTGAGCAGCTCAGGGACCCCCGGCAGCACCGTCTGGAAATAGGACTGGGCTGCCGCGACGGTGCCGACGTCGGAGCCGGCTTCCTCTGACATGTACCAGCGGTGCTCGAGGATCTCATGGAAGATCTCGGCCGGCGGGAGGCGGCCGCGCAGGTCTTCCGGGATCGCCGCGACCACCGGATCGTAGACATCGCCCAGCCACTGGCTGGCCGCGACCATCTCGGGCACCGGGCGGCCGCGCTTCTGCTCCAGGTAGGCGCGGAAGCTGGCGATGTCGTTGAGCAGCCGGCGGGCCTGGTTCTCCTCGACGACGAGCCCGGTGCGCAGGAACAGCTGGCGTGCGTGATACCCGGACTCTGACACCCTGGTCCGCAGCCGGAGCCGGTTCCCGTCCGGCGTGCTGATCAGCTCCACCTCGTCGGCGTCGAAGCCGAGCTCGTTGAGGCGGCGCAGCCGCTGCGCGATCCGGTAACGCTGGTCGTCCGGGCGCAGCAGCTCTTCCCGGGTCAGCTCCTCCCAGAGCCGCGCGTAGCGCCGGGGCAGCTCGGCGGCGACCTCCAGCGGGTCCAGGTCCGGGCTGAGCAGCTCACCGGCCTGGAGGTCGAGGAGCTCGCCGTACACGCGCTCCTCGGCGAGGTCCACGTCGTAATGCCGCTGGCCGGCGGTCAGCGAGGGATGGCGCTCGCTCGTCTCCGCGTCGACCAGGTACGCCTCCAGCGTGCCGGCGTCGTAGCGGAACAGCGTGTTGGACAGCGAGCAGTCACCCCAGAAGAAGCCGGACAGGTGGAGCCGCACAAGGAGCTCGACCAGGGCGTCAAGCAGCCGGTCCGTCGGCTGGCCGCCCCGCGGGCTGGAGAACACGGCCCGGTAGGTGGTGGAGTAGTCCAGGAACCGGGTGACCAGGATCGCCTCGAGATCCGGCCCGCGGTCCACCACGATGCCCACCACATGCACCGCGGGCACGTTGAGCTCGGCCAGCTCGCGCAGCAGCCGGTATTCACGCCGGGCCAGGTTCTCGTTGATGGCCTTGAGTGCGTACAGCTCACCGTCGTCGGCGACGAAACGGACGATGTGCCGGGAGATGCCGCGCTGCCGGATCTCGACCAGCCGCGGGTCGTGCCACTCCTCCAGCGGCTCCGCCCAGGGCAGGTTCAGCAGGCCGGCCGCGTCCTCCGCGGGCGGGTTGAAGACGAAACGCACGGCTGGTCCCGCCTCCTGAACCCTGTCTGACCTGGCGCTATTGCCCGGCATGGCGGTGTGGTTATGCCGCTTGGGCACGGCTCGCCGAGTTTAGCCGGTAAAGCTCTCCCAAACGTGCTGCGCCTTCGCTGCCGAGCAGGTTTGATGATCTGAGCGCACACGTGAACCTAGCGCCGGTGCTGGCGCCCCGTTCTCCACCAGGATCTCCCGGCCTGGACCGGCGGCGGGCTGGGAGTGGGGTGCCCGGGGTGCGAGCGGCCACAGGGTAAGGAGTGCGTTGCGTGGTCATGGACCACCCGGCCGGGGGAGAATAGGCTGGCGGATCGCGCCGCGAGCCTGCCTGCGGTGTGCGCGGACGTCTGGCGTTTCCAGAGCCTTCATCTGCACGGCCGCGAAGCGTTGGCCAGTTTCGGACCTTTGGTGCGGCATGGTTAAGGAGTGACCCGCATGCGCATGACCGTTATCGGTACCGGGTACCTGGGGGCCGTGCACGCGGCGTGCATGGCGGACCTCGGGCATGAGGTCCTCGGCGTGGATGCCGACACCCGGAAGGTAGCCGCACTCCAGGACGGCCACGCGCCTTTCTTCGAGCCCGGGCTCGAGGAGATCCTGGTCCGGGCGGTGGGGTCCGGGAAGCTGCGCTTCAGCACATCCCTGCAGGAGGCCGCCGAGTTCGGCGATGCCCACTTCATCTGCGTCGGGACCCCGCAGCTGCCCGGCGGGAGCGGCGCCGACCTCAGCCATATCGAGGCGGTCGTGGACGGGCTGGCCCCGTACATCACCCGGGACTGCCTGGTGATCGGCAAGTCCACGGTGCCGGTCGGCACCGCGGCCCGGCTGGCGTCCCGGATCGCCGGGCTCGCGCCGGCCGGCGCGGCCGCCGGGCTGGCCTGGAACCCGGAGTTCCTGCGCGAAGGTTTCGCCGTCCAGGACACGCTGCGCCCGGACCGGATCGTCGTGGGCGTGACGTCGGAGGGCGCCGATGCCCTGCTGCGCGAGATCTACGCCAGCGTGCTCGACCTGGGCACCCCGTATATCACCACGGACCTGGCCACCGCGGAACTGGTGAAGGTCGCGGCGAACGCCTTCCTGGCCACCAAGATCTCCTTCATCAACGCGATCGCGAACGTGTGCGACGCCGCGGGCGCCGACGTGATGACGCTCGCGGACGCGCTCGGCCATGACACCCGCATCGGGCGCCGGTTCCTCTCCGCCGGGCTGGGGTTCGGCGGCGGGTGCCTGTCCAAGGACATCCGGGCGTTCATGACCCGTGCCGACGAGCTGGGCGTGGGTGATTCCCTCCAGTTCCTGCGCGAGGTGGATCAGATCAACACGGGCCGGCGGGCCCTGGCCGTCGAGATGGCCCGCGGGCTCGCCGGCGGTTCCTTCGCGGGGCGGAACGTGGCCGTACTGGGAGCCGCCTTCAAGCCTGACACCGACGACGTGCGGGACTCACCCGCGCTGGAGGTGGCCCGGGCCATCCAGGCCGAGGGGGCGGCCGTGCGGGTGCACGACCCCCGGGCCACGTACAACGCGCGGCGGGCCTGGCCGGCCCTGGATTACGTGGAGGAAGCCGTCAAGGCGTGCGAGGCCGCGGACGTGGTGCTCCATCTCACCGAATGGCGCGAGTACCGCGAGATCGACCCGTTCGAGCTGGCCTCGGTGGTCAGGACCCCGTGCCTGCTCGACGGGCGCAACGTGCTCCCCCTGGCCCGGTGGCGGTCAGCCGGGTGGACAGTGCGGTCCCTGGGCGGTGCGGCTGCGCCGAGTCCGGTGGCCGATGAGCCTGGTGCGCGGTAGTACGCCACCCCGTCACCAGAACGGCCCTGCAGCGGTATCCCGATAGCGGCATCCGGCATTAACGTCCGGGAATTAACGGATTTACCTGATACGGGCGTTCCGCAATGGCGTCACGGCCGGACCGTATATATCTGCGTCCGCCAGCGGGGCGATATGGCACGTAATGAAGGACATCAGGTGACGGTGGCCGTAAGCCGCTCACCGCGAGGCGGCGACCGAGGCCATCCGGACTTCCTCCGGCCGGGAGCGGAACCACTCAACCGTCCGGCGGATGCCGTCGTCCACCCTGACCTCGGGCCGCCAGCCCAGCAGGTGGCCGGCCCGGGTGATGACCGGGCAGCGGCGGGCCGGGTCGTCGGCCGGCAGCGGCAGGTGCTCCACCGGCGAGTCCGAGCCGGTGAGCCGCAGCACCAGCTGCGCGAAGTCGGCGACGGTGAATTCTTCCGGATTCCCGAGGTTCACCGGGCCGCCCTCGGCGCAATCAATCATGGCGACGATGCCGCGGATCAGGTCGTCGACGTAACAGAAACTGCGGGTCTGGCTGCCGTCGCCATAAATAGTCAGCGGGTCCCCGTTGAGCGCCTGGGTGATGAAGTTCGTGACAATCCGGCCGTCTTGCGCGTTCATCCGCGGGCCGTATGTGTTAAAGATACGGATTATGCCGGCATCGACACCGTGCGTATCCCGGTAGGCGCGCGTCAGTGCCTCGGCGAACCTCTTGGCCTCGTCGTAAACACTTCTCGGCCCAATCGGGTTGACGTTGCCCCAGTAATCCTCGGGCTGCGGGTGCACGGCCGGGTCACCGTAGATTTCGCTGGTGGAAGCGAGGACGAAACGCGCCATGTGCCGGTGGGCCAGGCGCAGCGCGTTCTCGGTCCCGCGGCTCCCCGCGGCCAGCGTTTCGAGCGGAAGGCGCAGGTACTCCGGGGGAGACGCCGGGCTGGCCAGATGGGCGACCGCATCGACCGGGCCGGGCACGTCGAGGGCGGTGCTGACGTCGGCCTCCACGAACGTGAACTCGGGCCGGCTCATCAGGTGGGCGACGTTGTCTTGCCGCCCGGTTGACAGGTTGTCCACGCATACGGCGCTGTCGCCCCGGGCAATTATCGCGTCACACAGATGGGATCCGAGGAAACCGGCGCCCCCCGTCACCACGACTCGCATCACTTTCTCCTGTCCAGGATATTGGCCGGGGACTCCGCCCATCACCGCAGCCTGCCCGGCGTCAGAGACCATCAATCTGCGCCACGGTAATCCGCGGGTAAATCCACGCGGGCAGGGCCAGCTAAAAGTCTGCTCAGAATGTACCAGTGCCCGGAGATGGCCGTGCCAGTTCGGGCAGGCCCGTGCCCCGTCCGCCCAGAACGGCGCGGTCCTGGCCAGGACCTTTTCACTCCGGAGCGGGCGGTACCAGGACGATCATCGTCAGGGTGACCGGCACGGTCCCGCCATAGCGCTCCCCGGCCACGGTCAGGGTCAGGGTGCCCTGCCCGACGGAGGCCAGTTCCCGGGTGGCGGGTGTGTGCGCGTCCCCGCCGAAGCCTCGCCCCGCTGGCGCGTCAACCGCCACAGTTCCGCGGCTTACGGGGGGTCAGTGGCGGCGGGGATCGTGCCCGTGCCCCCGGACGGGCCGCCACAGCACGCGCGCCTCATCCGGGCCGCTGATGCGGACGTCCGATTCACCGGTCACCTCCGCCAGCCGGGTCAGGGACACGCCGAGGCATCGCCGATCCGGGCCGGGGCGGCCAGGTTCGGGGCAGCCGCGACCCTGTTCCAGCGAGACGAGAACTCCTTTGCTCACCCCTGGGCGGCCGGCCGGGTTGCCCTGGGCGGCCGGTGTGGCGATCGCGGGAGGAGAGCGTCCCGGCGGCCGCCCCCGGGCTGGCTCGTGCTGCGGGCAGACTCGTGCTGCGGGCAGACTCGTGCTGCCGGACGCTCCGGTGGACCGTCCGGCAGCACGAACCCCGGGGAAGGGAGGAGAGCGCTGGTGGCGACTCAGTCGTCGCCGAAGTCTCTATTCTCCGCGACGAGCGCGTCTCCCGACACCGTCTTCCGCCCCTTGCACAGCGGGCAGAGGTACGTGTTCTCCTCGCCATCCTCGTTCTGCTGGATGAGCACGCCCTGTCCGTCGCACTGGGGGCAGGGGATCTTCTCGGCCGGGAAGATCAGGGCGCAGATCTCGAGGTAGAGCTGCTCGGGGTAGGGCACGTGATCGATATTGCGCAGGGCCTGGTCCTGGCCGGCCGACTCCAGGATGAACTCCCCGAAGCCCAGCAGGCGGCCGAGCGAGGAGCGCTGGAAGCTCATGTCCGTGACCTTGACCAGTGGCATCATCGCTATCTTGCGGGTGAAGACCCCGCTGGCCTGGAGCATCCGGTCCGACGTCACCACGAAGTAGTCCTCGGACCACTCCCAGGCCTTGAAGGCCAGGTAGAGCAGCAGCGCCACGGCGACGAGCACCAGGACGATGATGCCGTCGTGTGAGTGCCGCAGCACCGTGGTGCCGAGCACGAGGGCGATGAGTACCCCGGCCAGCGCGATCGAGATGGGGCCGATGAGGACCGCAGGATGCTTGCGGACCGTGATGACCTGGTGCTCGTGCGGGAGCAGGTACTTGTTGACGGCGGCCGGGCCCGCGTTGCGCGGGGCGATCAACCTCATGCCGTGCTCACAGCGAGTTCACGAACGTCGCGAGGGAATTGCCGGCGCTCTTCAGGAGATCCAGCAGGCCATGGATGACATTCGCCGCCCCTGTAGGCTGCGTGAGGAGGTAAAAGGCTAGGAAGATGACGATCGCCCAGGTGATGATCTTCTTCAGCATGATCAGCTCCGCGGTCGTCGGCTGCGTTCAGCCCGTTAGCTTAGTTTAGCCCAGCGTAATTGCTTTACCAAGACTACCGATTGCAAGGCAGCCACCGTACCTTGATCCCCCGCTGGGACGAACATCACTCGCCGCCGTGCCGGAAAATTGGCAGGTTCGCGTCCCGTGGCCCCCGGGTCCGGACGCTGGTAACAATAGGTGCACATCTCACTGCCTTAGGTAGTGAAATCTCCCCAGGGCAGGGCCGCGCCCCGCGAGCCTGGGGATTGGCATACGGGCGTGCCGCCGATCTGACACCATTCCTTGCTGGACGACAGCCCTGGTGAGGTGGCGATGACGGATGTGAATGGCGGCAACGTCGCCGTGATCGTCTACCGGGAGGATGACACCTGGGACACCGAAGTCCTGCCCGTCGCCCTCACCGAGGACCTGAAGGGCCTGATCCACGCACTCCGCCAGCAGCCGAGCCTGGGCGGGACGATTGGCCTGGTCGCCGTCGGGGATGACTTCTTCGTGGCGCTACGGGTGCTCGGCGGCGAGGTCTCGGTGTTCCTGTCCGACCTGACAGCCGCCGTGGACTGGCCGCTGGCCCGCCAGATCCTCGACTACCTGGACATCCCGGTGCCCGGCGAGGATGACCTGGACCAGGTGCTGCCCGCGGGGGAGATGTCCATCTTCGCCGACCTGGGCGTGGACGAGATGGATCTCGGTGCGCTGTCCGGCGACCTGGACCTGTTCCCCGACGAGGCACTGGCCAGCATCGCCCGCCGGCTCGGCTTCGGCCAGGCGCTGGACCGTGCCCTGGACGCCGCCCTCGGCCCGTGAGGCCGGGGGCCGCCATGACCGCTGGCGCGCTGAGCGCTGCGTCGTGACCACCGGGTACGCGTCCGCCTTCGAGCCCGCGATGCGCGCGGCACTCGCCGAGGCCTCGGTGGCCCTGGCCGGCCATCCTGCCGAGGTGCCGGTCGGTGCGGTGGTCATGGACGGCGCGGGCACCATCATCGGCCGGGGCCACAACCGCCGGGAGGCCGACGCCGATCCCACGGCCCACGCCGAGATCGTGGCCATCCGCGCGGCGGCGGCCGCGGCCGGGCGACTGGCGGCTAGCGGGCTGCACCCTGGTCGCCACCCTCGAACCGTGCACGATGTGCGCCGGCGCGATCTCCGCGGCGCGCATCCCGCGGCTCGTCTACGGCGCGCGGGACCCGCGGGCTGGAGCGGCCGGCTCGCTGTGGGACGTACTCCGCGACCGCAGGCTGGACCAGCAGACCGAGATCATCCCCGGCGTGCTGGAAGACGACTGCGCGCGGCTGCTGCGCGGGTTCTTCGCTGGCCGCAGGCACACCAGCGGCTGACCACGGGCGGCCACCTTCTTCACATGCCCTGGTCAGGCTGCTTGGCCGGCGGAGTCGCCGGCGGTGCAGGCCCAGGTGACAAGAGTGTTGCGGCTGTCCGCGGCCCGGGGCTGCAGGCCCGTCACGTCAGGTAGGCTCATCGGCGGTGGAGTCGCCTAGTGGCCGAGGGCGCACGCCTCGAAAGCGTGTGAGGGGGCAACCCCTCCGTGGGTTCAAATCCCACCTCCACCGCCACAGGGATTGCCGGGTCTGCCACGGGGCGCCCCGGGAGTCCACATCCTGGCACTGCCGGGCTTGACCCCTTGCCGGCGGGCCGCCCAGTCCTGGGGGACGGAGTGCTAGAGCCGCAAAGCACCGCGCTGTTCATCCTCCTGATGGTGGTGTTCTGCGCCCTGGTCTGCTGGATGGCTCTGGCCCGGCAGATGGTGTTCCGCGTGTTCGCGGCCTGCCTGGCGTTCGTCCCCGCGATGCTGTTCGGGGTCGCGGCCGTCAACAAGTACTACGACTACTACCAGACCTGGGGAGCAGTCGCCGCGGACCTGGGCGGCCAGGGTGCCAGCCAGGTGACGTCGGCAACGAGCGTGAACGACGCGTCGGCCAGGCAGGTCAGCGCGATCCTGGGCAGCCGCGTGAACGTCCGCGCCGCCGCCGTGCACGGGCAGACGATCCGGCTCACCGTGCCCGGGAAGGCGAGCCATCTGCGCCGGACCGCCTATCGTCTACCTGCCGCCGCAGTACTTCCGGGCGTCGTTCAGCGGCTACCGGTTCCCTGTCATCGAGTTGCTGCCAGGCTTCCCGGGCAGCCCCGCAGACTGGATCAACGTGGTGGGCATCACCCAGGCCTACAGCACGCTGCTGGCCGATGGGGCCCCGGTCAAGCCCGCGGTGCTGGTCATGCCGGATGCGAACGGCGGCCGGCGGATCTCGCTGCAGTGCCTGAACGTGCGGCATGGGCCCCGCGACGCTACCTACCTGGTCCAGGACGTGCCGGCGTACCTGCAGCACATCCTGCGTGTGCAGCCGCAGGGACCGGCCTGGGGCATTGCGGGCTACTCCGAAGGTGGCTTCTGCGCCGCCAACCTGGCGCTGGTGTACCGGCTGCGCTACGGCGCGGCCGGCGTGATGAGCGGCTACTTCACCCCGAGCGACGACCAGCTCGGCAACCCGGTGCACACCGTCAACCCCTTCGGGGCGGACCGCAGCATGCGCCGGACCGACACGCCCCGGCTGCGGATCACCCGGCTGCCGGTCAGCGCCAGGATCCCCGCCTTCTGGCTGGGCGTCGGGGGCAAGGACGGTCCGGGACTCCGCGCCGCGCGGCAATTCCAGCGGCTGGTCCTGGCCCGGCAGCCGGGCGTGCAGCTGATGGTGGTGCCGGGTGGCGGGCACACCATGGCCACCTGGCGGGCCCTGGTGCCCTCGCTGCTGGAGTGGATGACGCCGCTGCTGACCACGGCGGCACAGCACCCCGCCGCGGTCACCCAGGTCGGCGAGCACCACGTCTCGCACAAGGGCCGGCATCGCCACGCCCGGATCAGCCAGGCGTCGCGCGGCTCAGTCCGGGACGCTGCTACCCCGCCTGCGTGAGTGCCGCGGCTGGTGCACGCCAGCGTCCAGATCGAGCACCCGGGCGTGCAGCACCGTCCGCTGGTGCAGCGCCGCGCCCAGCGCGCGGTGCAGGCCATCTTCCAGGTAGAGCTCACCGCGCCACTGGATGACGTGCGGGAACAGGTCCCCGTAGAACGTCGAATCCTTGGACAGGAGCAGCCGCAGGTCCAGCACCGCTTTCGTGGTGATCAGCTGGTCCAGCCGGACCGGGCGCGGCGGCACCTCCGCCCACTCCCGCGTGGTCCGGGCATGGTCGGGATAGGGCCTCCCTTCCCCGACCTGCTTGAAGATCACGCCCCGAGTCTAGTTGAGCGCGTCACGGCACGGGGATGGCTGCGTTCGGCTGACCCTGCGGCACGTGCGGTCCGTGGCCCGGCCGTGCTGCCGCTTCCCCGCCGGACCGGCAGCACGGCCGGGCGGCCCAGGGAGCCGGATGCGCGCGCCATACGGTGCACGGTTCGCACCGCGATCTGGTTCAGCGGCCCAGCCCAGCCGTCCCTGCGTCCGGCACGGCCCGGCGGCGGGCCGGCCGTGCTGGCCCACGAGTCCCACCGTGCGGAAGGGGCAGGGGCAGCGGGGACGGGCCGGCCCCTGCGAGGCTGGCCGTGGCTAGCGATCGGGGGCGCAGCGGTCTTCGTTATCTGCGCTGATTCCCCGGGTACGCGGCGCGGCAGGGCCGCGGGACGCCGTATGAAGAGAGCCGGGCGCCGGTGTTACTGTCGGCAGGTAGCGGAGAACCTGCCTGCAGATTGGCTTTCCGGATGTCAGCAGCGAACCCGCCCGGGGGCGGCCGTCACGCTGGGCATGATCTTCGCTGCCTGCGGCATGGCCTGGCTCACGCGGATAGGGGTGCACTCCGGTTACGTGTCCGCCGTGCTGCCGCCGCTGCTGGTGGATGGCGCCGGCATCGGCCTGATCGTTGCGCCATCGATCAACACCGGCACCTTCGGTGTCCCCCCGGAGGACGCGGGTGTCGCGTCGGCCAGCGTGAACACCGGCCAGCAGCTTGGCGGCCGGGCCGGGCGTGATCCCGGGCCGGGCGTGATCCCGGGCCGATCAGCGGGGACCACGCCCGCCCTGGCGGGCTGCGCCGGGGGCCGGGGCAAGCAGCGGCCGCCTGAGCGGGCTCTGGCGGAGCGGCGGGCTAGCAGCGCCCCGCGTAGGCCCCGCTGGTGTATGTGGTCCAGGGCGACCAGTTGGTGCCGTTACCCGACATGATGACTGCCGCGCGGGCGTTCCCGTACGGGTCGTACGTGGAGAGCGAGCCGTTGACCGGGTTGATCTGCCAGTAGCCGCGCTCGCCCACGGTCCCGGTCGCGAACTGGTTGCCGTCGGACTCCGCCATCGCGATGGATGCCGCGGTGACCTCGGCCCCGGGGGATCCGCCCGCTTCGACCCACAGAGCTTCCAGGCCGGAGCAGCCCAGTGTGCCGGACAGGTTCGTGGTGGTCGCCGCCGAGGGCTGGCTGGCCGACCCGGCGCCCGACCCCGACCCGGCGTGCCGGGGGGTGTACGCCGTCGTGTGCGTGCTGCCCCCCGATGACGGCTGGGCCGCCACGGCCGCGGGGGCCGGCAGGTGCCGCGGCAGGCGGAGTTCCTCGCCGACGAAGATCATGTTCGGGTTGCTGATCTTCGACTCGTTGGCCGCGTACAGCGAGCGCCAGTCCGCGTCCTTGCCGTAGAAGCGCTCGGTGATGCCGGACAGCGTGTTCCCGGCCTGCACGGTGTAGGTGCGGCCGCCCGTGGCGTGGGCGGCAGCGGCATGGGCGGCCATTGCGCGGGCGGCTGCCGCCTCGGTGCTGGCCGCGTGAGCCCGGCCCGCCGGGAGGGCCGCGTCATCGAGGTGGGGGCGGACCACGTGCGGGGCAGTGGCGGCGGGCGAGGCCGCAGCCGCGCCGCCGATGTGCGGGGCCGTGGCAGCGAGCGTGCCCACCACCACAACGGCGGGGGCGGCCTTTCCTGCCGTCTGGGCGACCTTTTCCACCTGCGAAGGGGTGGTGTGCTGACCGGTCCGCCTGATCTTCCGTTTCCTGCGATGCCTGGGTAGCGAGCTCACATGGCTCCTCATGCCGGAATTCGCCCGTTTACGTGGCCAAATGCGCCTTTCAACGGGCCTGAAGGTCGCTGTTCCTGAGGCATGTTGCCAGGGCGCCGGGGCCGCGCGCAGTCAAATCGTGCACTGAGCTCAGCGGGTCGACCCCGGGCATAAAACGGTACGAAACACGCGCACCATGTGTAGTCGCCCTCATCATTGGCGCGGCCTGCCGCGGCGTGGCCGGCCAGCCCCATCGGACACAATGGGCTTGATGGAACCCGCTGCGCAGCCACCCTCCCGGGCCAGGTCAGTCCTGGTATCGGCCCGGCTGATCCTGCGGCCGTTGCCGTGGGACGCGGTCCGCGCGATCACCGCAGGCGCCCGGCTGGACGACTGGGCCGCTGACTATCCGGCCGACGGCGACGTCGTGATCGCCCGGCTGCTGCACGGGGCGGAGGAGGCCACGGGAGGCCTGGTCGCGGGCCAGGCCGGAGGGGACGCCGCCGACGAGGCCTGGGGCCACCGCCAGGTAGTCGACCGGGCCAGCGGGCTGGTCGTCGGGGGGATCGGGTTCTTCGGGCCGCCGCTCAGCGGCGAGGTAGAGATTGGTTATGGCATTGTCCCCTCCCGGCAAGGCCGCGGTTACGCCACCGAGGCCCTCCAGACGATGATCGCGATGGCGTGGGCGGATCCCCGGGTGAGGGCCGTGGTCGCAGGCACCGACCCGGGAAACGTCGCGTCCCAGCGGGTGCTGGGGAAGGCCGGCTTCCGCCGGGTTTCCGCCGGGGATGAGTTCCGCTACCAGCGCACCCATCCCGGCAGAACCTGACCGCGCCCGGAATGGCCGCCCGGTCCGGCGCCGCGCTGGTCCCTGCGGCCCGGTCCGGCGCCGGACGGGGCCAGCACCCGCGCGAGTTCCTCGCGCGAGTGAATACCGAGCTTCTGGTAGACGTGACGGAGGTGGTACTCGACGGTCTTCGGGCTCAGGAACAGCGCGGCCGCGGCTTCCCGGGTCGTTCTTCCGCTGGTGAGCAGGACGGCGATCTGCAGCTCCTGCGGGGTCAGCTCCTCGAGCGTGCTCGGGTCCCGGGGCCGCCGCGTCTCGCCGGTCGCGGCGAGCTCGGTACGGGCACGGCTCGGCCCAGGGCTGCGCGTCGAGGCGCTCGAACACCTCCGCCGCCGCCCGGAGCTGCTCGCGGGCCAGGACCCGGTTCCTGGCCCGCCGCAGCCGCTCGCCGTAAGCCAGCCGGGTCCGAGCCGCCTCGAAACTGTCCGGGGTCAGCGCGTGCTGGACCAGCGCCTGCTCGAAACGCCTCGGCGAAGCCGCCGTCAGCCGCGAGCAGCCCCTGGCAGCGGAACGCGCGGGCCAGTGACCATGGCTGGCCCTTGGCATCCGCTGCCGCCGCGAACTGCGCGGCGGCCCGCTGCGCCTCGTCGTGGCGGCCGAGCCGCAGGTAGGCATCGGCCAGGTCGGCCCCGGGTGAGAGGTCGACGTCGGTGATCCCGAGGTCGGCCAGCAGCCGCTGGAGCCGCTCGAAGTGCCCGGCCGCCTGGGCGGCGTCACCGAGGCCGAGCTCCAGCTCCCCCAGGGCCGCGGTCGCCCAGACCTCGTGCAGCCGCATCCCCAGTTCCGCGGCGAGCCGCAGGGCCTCGGCGGCGCAGCGTCGGCATTCCTGCTCCCGTCCGCGGCGGGCCTGCAGCCAGGCCAGGCCGGCCAGGCCGAACGTCAGCTCGGCCTGCTGACCGCTCTCCCGGGCCAGGCCGATGGCTTCCTGGTAGGTGGCCTCGGCGATCGCCCACCGGTCGGTGGTGGCCTGATCACGCGCGACCAGGTTGAGAATGAAGGGGAGCGCGCCGACGGCGGTGCGGGCCCGGGCGGTGCGCAGCACCGGCTCCAGCAGCGAGCGCTCGGTGCCGGCCTCGCGCAGGAACAGCGGTCCCACGGCCAGCCACGGCATCAGCCGGAGGTCTTCGCGGAGCCCAGCCGAACTCTCGCGAGCTGCGTCGCCAGGTGCAGGTCTTGCGCGCCCGCGGCTGCGTCGCCGCCGAGGACCCGCGCCATCCCGGCGGCCATGGCCGCCAGGAAGCGCGCACGTACCGAGGCGTTCGCGGGCAGGGCGGCCCGGGCCCGCTCGGCGACCACCAGCATCTCGGCCGGGTTGCCCGCGTAGAAGCAGGCGCTGGCGGCCTCGGCGAGCATGGACACGGCCCGCTCCGGATCGGCCCGCTCCGCTGCGGCGGCCAGGATCGCGTGGCCGAGCATGACCGGGCCGCGGCGGGTCGCGATGTGGCCGGCCAGGCCCGCGATCTCGACCAGCTTCGCCGGGTCACTGGTGAGCGCGCGGGCCTCGTCCAGCAGCGCGACCGCCCGGTCGGCTAGGCCGCCGAGCCAGGACGCCTCAGCGGCTTCCCGCAGCAGGCGGGCGCGCCGCTCGGGGTCCGCGGCGAGCCGCCCGGCCTGCTCGTACGCCGCCGCCGCGGTCGCGTACGCGCTGCGATCGCGGCCCCGTGCCCCGGCCTGCTCGAGGGCCGCCGACGCAGGCTCGTCCGGCCCGGCCGCCGCGGCGGCCAGGTGCCACGCGCGGCGGTCCACGTCCCGGTCGGGCAGCGCGGCGGCCAGGGCCCGGTGGGCATCGCGCCGCTGCCCGGCCGGAGCGTCAGCGTAGATCGCCGAGCGGGCCAGCGGATGGCGGAACTCCACCGTGCCCGCGCCGAAGCGTGACCAGCCCCGCGGCCTTCCGCGGCCCGGCCAGCGCGGACAGATCCAGCCCGAGCTGGGCCGCGGCGGCCTGGCGAGCGTCGCGAGATCACCCGTGTCACTGCTCGCCGCGAGGACCAGGGCGCGGCGGGTGGCGCTCGCCGAGTGCACCCAGCCCGGCGCAGGAAGGCCCGGGTGATCGTGGCGGAGACCAGGACGGGGGCGCCTGCGGGCGCGAGCGCGAGGTCATCGGCGTCCGGCGCGAGTTCCAGCAGCGCCAGCGGGTTCCCGCCGGTCGCGCCGTACAACCGGGTGATCGCCTCGGGAGCCAGGCCGCCAGGGGCCAGCCCGCGGACCAGCTCGGCGGCCTCCTCGCTGGTCAGCCCGCCCACCCGCAGGGTCGGCAGGTCAGCGCCGTCGAGCAGGGACGGCTCGCCCTCCCGCACCGCGATCAGCACCGCGATGGGATCGGCCACCAGCCGGCGGAAGGCGAACAGCAACGCCTGCGCGCTCGAACCATCCAGCCAGTGGGCGTCGTCGATCACCACCGCCACCGGCGCATCCTCGCCGTAGGCCGCGAGCAGGCTGAGCGTGGCCGCGCCGACCGCGAACCGCTCCTGCCCGGGTCCTGGCCGCAGGGCCAGCGCGCTTTCCATCGCGGCGGCCTGCGGCGCCGGGATCTTGCCGAGAAGCGGCAGGGCCGGGCGGATCAGCTCCAGCAGGGACCCGAACGGGATCTGGGCCTCGGACTCGATCCCCCGGGCCCGCAGCAGCCGCATGCCGGCCGCCTCCCCGACGGCGTGGTCCAGCAGGGCGGTCTTGCCGATTCCCGGCTCGCCGGCCAGGACGAGCGTCGCGCTCGCCCCCGATCGGGCCCGCGTGAGAGCGTGGCCGATTTCCTGCCGCTCACGAGCCCGCCCCAGCAGCATGGCGTGATTGTAAGCACCTGGTGCCACCGCGGACAGGACTAGGTGGGGCCCGGAAGCGATGCCAGGCCAGCCCGAACCTACGCTCGCTCAAAACCGATCAGGGGAGGGCATTGTGAGTACCATCGAGCAGGCCGCGGAGGTCGACGGCGACAAGCTCATGCAGTTCGTGTTCCGCGCCGTGGATGAAGTCGGCGCCACCTTGAACGCGGCGCTGGTCGTCCTGGGTGACAAGCTGGGCCTCTACCAGGCCATGGCCGGCGCCGGCCCGCTGGCGCCGGCGGAGCTGGCCGAGCGCACCGGCACCACCGAGCGGTATGTCCGCGAGTGGCTGAACGCCCAGGCTGCGGGCGGGTACGTCGAGTACGACCCGGCCAGCGGCCGCTACACCCTGCCGCCGGAGCAGACGGTCGCGCTTACCGAGCCGGACAGCCCGGCGTACCTGCCCGGCTTCTTCCAGGTCGCGGTGGGCTCGGTGCTCGACTCACCGCACATCGTCGAGGCGGCCCGCACCGGGGCAGGGCTGGGCTGGCACGAGCACGTGCACGACGTCTATGACGGCTGCGAGCGTTTCTTCCGCCCGGGCTACAACGCGAACCTGGTCTCCGGGTGGCTGCCCGCGCTCGACGGGGTCGTGGCCAAGCTGGAGCGCGGGGCGTCCGTCGCTGACGTCGGCTGCGGCCACGGGTCGTCCACGATCCTCATGGCGCAGGCCTTCCCGGAGTCCACCTTCGTCGGCTCGGACTACCACGAGGGGTCGATCAGGACCGCCCGGCAGCGGGCCGAGAGCGCGGGGGTGGCCGACCGGATCCGCTTCGAGGTCGCCCCGGCCACGGCCTACAGTGGCAGCGGGTACGACCTGGTGACGATGTTCGATTGCCTGCACGACATGGGCGACCCGGTCGGGGCCGCTCGTCACATCCGCGGGACACTCAAGCCGGACGGCACCTGGATGATCGTCGAGCCCCGGGCCGGCGACCGAGTCGAGGAGAACCTGAATCCCGTGGGACGTGCCTATTACGGCTTCTCCACGCTGCTGTGCACGCCTGCCTCGCTCTCCCAGGACGTCGGCCTGGCCCTGGGCGCGCAGGCGGGTGAGGCGCGGATCGGGGACGTCATCGGCGCGGGCGGCTTCACGCACTTCCGCCGGGCCGCGGAAACCCCCTTCAACCTGGTGTTCGAGGCGCGGCCCTGACCACCTGGCCGCAGCCGGCGGTGGCGTCCCCGGGCCTGGGAGGGCCCGGGGACGCCACCGCTGCTGAGGCGGCTCAGCAGGCCGGCTGTAGCCACGGGCGGCCCTGGGGGATGCAGCCGTCCCCGACGGCAGTCGCTCACCACCGGCATACCGGAAAGTCCTTGAAAGAAATCCGGGAGGCGGTGTCGGATCGGGGCGGAGGTGTTCGTAGCAGGGGTGAGCGGCCGCCCGCGAGGAGCGCCCCGAACCACAGGAGATGATCCGAGATGCAGTACCTGGTTTCCGTGATCCACGACTCGACCGAGCTCGCCACCCCGAGCGAGATGGCGGCCATCGACGCGTTCAACGACCGGCTCCAGGCGGAGGGCCACTGGGTCTTCGCCGGTGGCCTCGGGTTCCCCGACACGGCCACCGTCATCGACAACCGAGGTGAGGAAGCGATGTTCACCGACGGGCCTTTCCTGGAGTCGAAGGAGTATCTGGCCGGCTTCTGGATCATGGAGGCCGCCGACCTCGATGTGGCGCTCAAGCTCGCCGCCGAGGGGTCGAAGGCCTGCAACCGGAAGATCGAGGTGCGGCCGTTCCTGTGAGCGTGGCCGACGCCGGGGAGGCGATCACCCGGGCCCACCGCGAGGAGTGGGCGCGGGTGGTCGCCTCCCTGACCAGGCGTTTCGGTGACCTCGACCTCGCCGAGGAGGCGGCGGCCGAGGCGTTCGCGGCCGCCGTCGGGCGGTGGCCGGCCGACGGCGTGCCCCCCAACCCCGGCGCCTGGCTGACCACCACCGCCAGCCGCAAGGCCATCGACCGGATCCGGCGCGAGAACAAGCGCGACGGCAAGCAGAAGGAGGCTCAGCTGTTGTATGACGACGACCCGCCCGGGCCTCCCGGCGTCATCGACGACGACCGGCTCCGGCTGATCTTCACCTGCTGTCACCCGGCGCTCGCGATGGAGGCCCGCGTGGCGCTGACGCTGCGCATGGTCGGCGGCCTGACCATGCCCGAGATCGCCCGTGCCTTCCTGGTGCAGGAGGCCACCGTGGGGCGGCGGATCACCCGCGCGAAGGCCAAGATCAAGGCGGCTCGCATCCCTTACCGGGTGCCGTCCCCGGCGGATCTCCCCGGACGCGTCTCCGGCGTGCTCGCTGTCCTGTACCTCGTTTTCAACGAGGGCTACCTGGCGACCGGCCCCGACACCGATCCCGTGCGTCACGACCTGACCGCCGAGGCGATCCGGCTCACCCGCCTGATCCGGGCCCTCATGCCGGAAGACGGTGAGGTGGCCGGGCTGCTGGCGCTGATGCTCCTGACCGAGGCCCGCCGCACCGCCCGGGTTTCGGCGAGCGGCGAACTGGTCACCCTCGACGAGCAGGACCGCGGGGCCTGGGACGCGGCGCTGGTCGCCGAGGGCCACCGGCTGGTGCGCGAGCGCCTGGCCGCCGGGGTGGCTCCGGGCCGCTACCAGATCCTCGCCGCGATCAACGCCGTGCACACCTCCGCCCGCGGCATACGTGACACCGACTGGTCGCAGGTCGTCGCCCTCTACGATCAGCTCGTCCGCCTCGACCCCTCGCCGATCATCGCCCTCAACCGGGCCATCGCGGTCGCCGAGCTTGACGGCCCGGAGGTAGCACTGGCGGCCGTCGGCCGTCTTGAGGGCAAGCTGGCCGGCTATCACGCCTACCATGCGACCCGGGCCGACCTGCTGCGCCGGCTGGGCCGCAGCCAGAAGTCGCGCGCGGCGTACGACAAAGCCATCGAGCTGGCGGGCAACACCGCCGAGATCGCCTACCTGGCACGCCGCCGCGACCAGCCGGGGTAGCACCCGCAAGGACGGCCGCTGCCGGGTTCGCACTTTCAGACCTGCTGGCCCTGATGGCGGAGGATAGGAGATTCGAACTCCTGAGGGGTTGCCCCCAACACGCTTTCCAAGCGTGCGCCCTAGGCCACTAGGCGAATCCTCCGCGGGCAAGCTTACCGGGACGGGGGACCGGCGGGACGCGGCATGGCTGAGGAGTTCTGCGGGGAGCGGGCCCGGGCCACCGGGATGCGGCGCGACGTGTCCCTGGCCGTGGCTAGACTGGTCCGCGACCCCCCGCACGGCGCTTATCCCGCCAACTCCCCCAGGGCCGGAAGGCAGCAAGGGTACGCGGGCTCTGGCGGGTGTGCGGGGGGTCCTTACCGGCACCGCGAGGGTGAGGTCATGACAGGCGACGTGCCCAGCACCGTTCCTGTGGACCCGGACCGGCCCGGTGGCCCCCCGCCGCGCCTGGCGCTCTACCGCCGCTACCGGCCGGCGACGTTCGCCGAGGTCAAAGGCCAGGACCACGTCACAGAGCCGCTCCGGCAGGCGCTCCGCACCGGGCGGGTGAATCACGCCTACCTGTTCAGCGGGCCGCGTGGCTGCGGGAAGACGACCAGCGCGCGCATCCTGGCCCGGTCGCTGAACTGCGCGGAAGGACCCACCCCGGACCCGTGCGGCAAATGCGAGTCGTGCGTGGCCCTGGCGCCGGACGGCCCGGGCAGCCTCGATGTGATCGAGATCGACGCAGCCTCGCACGGTGGCGTGGACGACGCACGGGACCTGCGTGAGCGGGCGTTCTACGCGCCCGTATCCGGCCGCTTCAAGATCTACATCATCGACGAAGCGCACATGGTGACCCGGGAGGGGTTCAACGCCCTCCTCAAGCTGGTCGAGGAACCCCCGCCGCACCTGAAGTTCGTGTTCGCGACCACCGAGCCGGAAAAGGTCATCGCCACGATCCGGTCGCGCACCCACCACTATCCGTTCCGCCTGGTGCCGCCGGCGATCCTGCGGGAGTTGCTGGAGGAGATCCTCGCCGCGGAGCAGATCGCCTACGAGCCCGCGGTCCTGCCGCTGGTGGTCCGGGCCGGGGCCGGGTCAGCCCGTGACTCGCTCTCAGTCCTGGACCAGCTACTGGCGGGGGCGGGTGAGGAGGGCCTGCGCTACGACCGGACGGTTGCCCTGCTCGGGTACACCGACGAGAACCTGCTGGATGAGGTCGCGGAGGCGTTCGCGAACGAGGACGGCGCGGCCGTGTTCCGCGCCGTCAACCGGGTGATGGAAGGCGGCCACGACCCCCGCCGGTTCGCCGCGGACCTGCTCGACCGGTTCCGTGACCTGATCGTGCTGGCTGCCGTGCCGGGCGCGGGCCAGACCGGGCTGCTCGACATGCCCGCGGACCGGCTCGACGGGATGACCGAGCAAGCGGGCCGGTTCGGCCAGGCCGAGCTGGCCCGGGCGGCGGAGATCATCAGCGAGGGGCTGATCCAGATGCGCGGCGCGACATCGCCCCGGCTGCTCCTGGAGCTCATGTGCGCCCAGATCCTGCTGCCCGCCGCATCGTCTGGCGAGAAGGCCCTGCTGGTGCGGCTGGAACGGCTGGAGCGCAGGCTCGAGGGGGGCGGCCCTGTGGTGTCCGGCTCCGGCGGGCCCGCCGCGTCGCACGGCCCTGCGTCGGCTCCGCTGCCGCCGGATCCCTTGTCGTCAGCCCCAGCCGCCTCCGGGGCCCCAGCCGCCTCCCAGGCCTCAGCAACCACAGCTGCCGCGCCCCCGGCGGCGAGTGCACCTCCGCCCGCCACGCCTGCCTCGGCCCCCGTGCGCCCGTCAGCCGCCCCGGCCCCGGCGTCAGCTCAGGCCCCGGCGTCAGCTCACCCCCTGGCGTCAGCTCAGGCCCCGGCGTCCGCGGCGTCCTCCCGGGACGCAGCACCCGCCCCATCCCCGGCCAGTGCCACGCCCGTCAGGCCCGCCCCGTCCCCGGCGGCCGGCGCCGCGCCGGCCGCGCCGGCCGGCCAGCCCGCGCCGGCTTCCGACGTCGAGGCCGTCCGTCAGCGCTGGCCGGAGATCCTCGAAGCGGTCAAGGGCAAGCGCCGGGTGGCCTGGATGCTCCTCAGCAACGCCACCGTGCACTCGGTCGAAGGTGGCGTGCTGACCATGCTGTTCCCCCGGGAGGGCGACGCCAAGGGGTTCGCGACCAGCGGTGCCGACCGCGACCTGGCCAGCGTGCTCACGTCCGTGCTAGGCCTGAACCTCCGGATCAAGCCGATGTCCGTGGCGCAGCTGGCCAGCACCCCCGGGGCGCCGCGCAGCCCGCACGGCGGCCCTGACGAGCTGAGCGCCAAGGCCCCGGCGGCGGTGCAGATGCCGCCCGAGCCGCCGGATGATCCTGAGCCACCGGCGACCCTGTCGGCTGAGGCGCAGCACGACAGCGCCCCGGCTCAGCCGGTCAGCCAGGACCTGACCGGCATGGACCTCATCGCCCGGGAGCTCGGCGGCCGTGTCATCGCCGAGATTGACGAGCCCTAGCGGCCGACTCCCCGTCCGTGATCATGGGATCACTGGGCCTCCCGGCCCACCGATCCCATGATCACGGGCGGGTCCTGGGGCTGGAGTGGCCAGTGATGCCAATGGGACTCGCGTCCCGCGCACTCCCTCCGGCCCGTGTGCCTGATGTGGCTGCTGATGCCAAAGGGGCCCGGGGGGTCGTCGGCGGAGTGCCGCAGCGCCATTCGCGAGGCGATGCGCCTGCCCCGCCCCGCAGGCCTTAGGCTCGAACCGACAGGCCCGTGCGCCGTCCCGGACCGGGCCGGCGTGGCAGGCGTCGCAGTCGCCTGCGAAGGTGCGGGCTGACGGTACCGAGTGAGGGCACAGTGGATCCTGGCGGCCAGATCGACATGCAGCAGCTGCTCGCCGCAGCGCAGCAGATGCAGGACCAGCTCATGAACGCTCAGCAGGAACTCGCCGACGCCGTGGTCGAGGGCAGCGCGGGTGGCGGGCTGGTGAAGGCCAAGGTCAACGGGCAGGGTGACCTCGTGGACCTGACTATCAGCGCGGCCGCCATCGACGCCTCTGACCCGGCGGAGACGGCCCAGACCATCGCCGACCTGGTCCTCGCCGCGGTCCGGGACGCCAACCGGGCCGCGGGCGAGCTGCAGCAGGAGAAGATGGGGCCGCTCGCGTCGGGGATCGGCGCGCTCGGCGGCGCGGGCGAGGTGCCGGGCCTGTCCGGTCTCCCGGGCATCGGGGATGTCCCCGGCCAGCCGCACGGCGGCGAGCCGCGCGGCAGCGGCGACCTGCGCGGCTGAGCGGCTGACACCACGTGTACGAAGGGATCGTCCAGAGCCTCATCGACGAACTCGGCAGGCTGCCGGGCGTCGGCCCCAAGGGCGCGCAGCGGATCGCGTTTTATCTGCTCGCGGCGGACAGCACGGACGTCCGCCGGCTGGCGTCGGTGCTGGTGGAGGTGACCGAGCGGGTCCGGTTCTGCCGGGTCTGCGGCAACGTGGCCGAGGAAGACGAGTGCCGCATCTGCCGCGACCCTCGCCGCGACCTGTCGGTCATCTGCGTGGTCGAGGAGCCCAAGGACGTCGCCGCGATCGAGAAGATACGCGAGTTCCGCGGCCGCTACCACGTGCTCGGCGGGGCGATCAGCCCGATCGACGGGATCGGCCCGGAGGACCTGCGCACCAGGGAGCTCATGGCCCGGCTGTCCGACGGCGCGGTCACCGAGGTGATCCTGGCCTGCGACCCGAACCTGGAAGGCGAGGCGACCGCGACCTACCTGGCCCGGCTGCTCAAGCCGCTGGGCCTCCGGGTGACCAGGCCGGCCAGCGGGCTGCCCGTCGGGGGCGACCTGGAGTACGCGGACGAGGTCACGCTGGGCCGGGCGTTCGAGGGGCGGCGGCTCCTCGATGTCTGACCCGTGTGCCACGACGTCTGTGATGCCGGACATGCCGGCATCCGCGGAAGCCACGATGCGCAACGCGCCCCTGGCGGCGCGGCGTGTCCCATGAAACCGGACCGGAGGACGGGCAGGCTGGGGACTCGCGACCGAGCCCCAGTAACCCGCAGGACCGCACCCTGGCTGCGAGGAACCCATGAGCACTGCTGACCGAGGATCACCGCCCCCGCCCCCGGGCGAGGGCTGGCACCCGCTGGCCGACCGGATCGCCGGGCAGGCCCGTGACTTCCTGGACGGCGTGGCCGCCCTGGCCCACGGTGAGGGCGGCGACCAGGCGGTCCCGCTGCTGCTCCTGGAGATCTCGCAGATCCTGCTGGCCGGAGCGCAGCTGGGCGCGAGCAAGGACGTGATCCTGCCGGACAACTGGGAGCCGGACGTGGGCGCCGACCCCGACCTGGACGCGCTGCGGTCCGGGCTGGCGCGGCGGCTGGACGGCTACGACGAGTACGCCGAGCTGTTCGACCCCTATTCCGACACCGGGCTGACCGCGTTCCGCCTGTCTGATGACCTGGCCGCGGTCGCGGCGGACCTGATCCACGGGCTGCAGCACTACGAGGCCGGCCGCTCCCTGGAAGCCCTGTGGTGGTGGCAATACTCCTACGTCAACCACTGGGGGACACACGGCAGTGCGGCGCTGCGGGCGCTCCACGCGGTGCTGGCGCACGCCATGCTGGACGTGTCCGAGGAGAATTCGCTCGCCTGACCCGCTCCCTCCCCGGCCCCCGCCGCCGGGGAAACGGGGCGGGAGTTGCCAGCGGGGGTAGGTACACTCAAGCCGCCAGCAGCCGGAGCGGGAGGAGCGGCTCACCCGTGTCGCTTGTCGTACAGAAGTACGGTGGATCCTCGGTGGCCGACGCCGACGGCATCAAGCGGGTGGCCCAGCGCATCGTGGCAACCCGCAAGGCCGGGCATTCCGTAGTCGTGGTGGTGTCCGCCATGGGCGACACCACCGACGAGCTCCAGGACCTGGCCGCACAGGTCAGCCCGCTGCCTCCGGGCCGCGAGCTCGACATGCTGCTCACCGCGGGCGAGCGGATCTCGATGGCGCTGCTGGCCATGGCCATCGCCAACCTCGGCCTGGAAGCACGCTCGTTCACCGGATCCCAGGCCGGCGTGATCACCGACTCCGCGCACGGCAAAGCCCGCATCATCGACGTCACCCCGGGCCGGATCGCCGGCGCGCTGGCCGAGGGCGCGATCCCGATCGTGGCCGGCTTCCAGGGCGTCTCCCAGAACGGCAAGGACATCACCACGCTCGGCCGGGGCGGCTCCGACACCACCGCGGTCGCCCTCGCCGCTGCCCTGGAGGCCGACGTCTGCGAGATCTACACCGACGTGGACGGGGTGTTCACCGCGGACCCCCGGATCGTCCGGACAGCCCGCCGCATCCCCTGGATCAGCTACGAGGAGATGCTGGAGATGGCCGCGTCCGGGGCGAAGATCCTCCAGCTGCGGTGCGTGGAGTACGCCCGGCGTTACGCGATGCCGATCCACGTCAGGTCGTCGTTCAGCAACCGCACGGGCACCACGATCAGCGAACCCAACGAGGGAACGGAGGTGGCCGGGATGGAGCAGGCGATCATCTCCGGAGTCGCGCACGACCGCAGCGAGGCGAAGATCACGGTGGCCGCGGTGCCCGACCGGGTCGGCGTGGCCGCACAGATCTTCCGCATCGTGGCCGCGGCCGGCATCAACATCGACATGATCGTGCAGAACGTCTCCGCCGCGACGACCGGCCGCACCGATATCTCGTTCACGCTGCCCCGCGACGACGGGCAGGCCGCGATGGCCGCGCTGAACGGCGCGCAGCCGGACATCGGCTTCGAGACGCTGCTGTATGACGACCGGATCGGCAAGGTGTCGCTGATCGGGGCGGGGATGCGGTCCCACCCGGGAGTCAGCGCCATGTTCTTCGGCGCGCTCGCCGACGCCGCGGTCAACATCGAGATGATCTCCACCTCGGAGATCAGGATCTCGGTGGTGGTGGACCAGAAGGACGTGGACCTCGCGGTCACCGCCGCGCACCGGGCCTTCGACCTGGACGCCAGCGAGGTCGAGGCCGTGGTGTACGGGGGGACGGGCCGGTGAGCCGCCGCCCGGGGACGGCCAAGCCGACGCTGGCCGTGGTCGGCGCGACCGGCGCGGTGGGCACGGTCATGCTCGACCTGCTGTCCACCCGCGACGACGTATGGGGCGAGGTCCGGCTGATCGCCTCACCGCGGTCCGCGGGGCGGCACCTGCGGGTCCGCGGCGCCGACATCGAGGTCCTGGCCCTCGGCCCGGCGGTGTTCGACGGGGTGGACGTGGCCATGTTCGACGTGCCCGATGAGGTGTCCGCGGAGTGGGCCCCGGTCGCGGCGGCCCGCGGCGTGGTGGTGGTGGACAACTCGGGGGCCTTCCGGATGGACCCGGCGGTGCCCCTGGTGGTGCCCGAGGTCAACCCGAACCAGGCCGCGAACCGGCCCAAGGGCATCATCTCCAACCCGAACTGCACCACGCTGTCGCTGATCGTCGCCATGGGCGCGCTGCACCGCGCGTTCGGGCTGGAGGAGATGGTGGTGAGCTCCTACCAGGCCGCCTCGGGAGCGGGCCAGGCCGGGATCGACACCCTTTACGCCCAGATGGACAAGACCGCCGGGTCCCGGATGCTGGGGCAGCGCGCCGGTGACCTGCGCGCCGCGGTCGGTGACTTCGGCCCGTTCCCCGCCCCGCTGGCCCTCAACGTGGTGCCCTGGGCCGGCTCGGTCAAGCCGGACGGCTGGTCGTCGGAGGAACTCAAGATCCGCAACGAGTCCCGCAAGATCCTCGGCCTGCCGGATCTCCGGGTCACGGCCACCTGCGTCCGGGTGCCGGTGGTGACCACCCACTCGGTGGCCGTGCACGCCGTGTTCAGCCGGGAGATCACCCGGGCCGGCGCGCAGCGGGTGCTCAGCGAGGCCCCGGGCGTGGTGCTCAACGACGACCCGGAACGGGGCGAGTTCCCGACCCCGGCCGACGTGGTGGGCACCGACCCGACCTGGGTCGGCCGCGTCCGCCGGGCCCTGGACGACCCATGCGCGGTGGACCTGTTCGTCTGCGGCGACAACCTGCGCAAGGGTGCCGCCCTGAACACCGCGCAGATCGCCGAGCTGGTCGCCGCCACGCTCTGAGGGTCAAACCCGAAGATCCAGATCAAAGGCACGCAACGAACACCGGCCCGTCCCCACCTATCCGCCCTGGCCGGCGGTGTCGCCCGCCGGTGAGCGGTGGAAGGACCAGATGGCCCGGTCCTCCACGGGCTCATAGCCGAGCCGCTGGTAGAGGGCGTTGCTGGTCAGGTTGCCCAGGTCGGTGAACAGCAGCACGCGGCCCGCCCCGGCGTCCCGGGCCGCCTGGCTCACCTCGCAGGTCACGGCGCCGCCGTAGCCTTTCCCGCGCCGTCCCGGCGGCGTGTACACCGGGCCAACCCGGACCTGGCCGGCCGCCGGGCGGGTCAGCCCGGCCATGGACACCGGCTGGCCCGCATCCTCCCACAGGGTCAGTCCCCGGTAGGAGAGCCGCTCATCGACCATCGACTCCTGGTCCCCGGGACCGGATTGCGCTTCCCGGTGGAACGCCTCGGTCCAGGCGATGAGCAGGCCGCGGTCGGCTGGGTCCGCCAGCCGGGGCCGCCCCGGCGGCCTCGGGTCCGGCCAGTGCAGCTCGCCGAGCTGGTACAGCCGGGACCGCATGTGCAGTGCGATGGCGTCGCCGGTCAGCTCGTGCCATGCACGGGCGAAGGCCTCCGCGCTGGCGGGATCCGCGTTCACCCCGCTCACGGTGCGCCGCCGGGCGGCCAGCGCCTGGGCCAGCGCGGCCGAGGCCGGTGCGGGCACGCTGGTCAGCGCCACCCCGAACGGCGGTGTGTGCAGGAACGCCGCGCTGACCTCGCCGTCCGGTGCCTGCCACCAGCCGAAGAGGGGCGCGACGGCGCCGAAAGCCGCGGGCCCGGCGGCCCGGAGCGTCTCGATGACGCCCAGCAGGATGGTGTGCTGCGCGGGGCGCTCGGCCAGCAGGCCGCCCACGGTGGCCGAGTACTCAGGGAGGCTGTCGCTGAGGAACCAGGGCATGGGCCCCATCGTGACCGCCCGCCCCCCGCGGCGCAGCCTATTTTCTGCCTCCGCGGCTTGCTGCTTTTCCGTCTCCGGGCCTTCCCGCGGCGCCCGCACTCCAGCCCGTCCTCGCCGTCGCGGGGAGGCCGTCCACGGGTCCCTGCAGGGCCTCCCGGGGGGCGCGGGCGCGTGGCCTGTGAGCCCTCCGAAACCCGGCTCTGACGTGCAGTAACAGGGCACGGCGTTAGTTTCTATACCGTTTCGTTGCGAAGCCGGAATCTGCCGCGATAGCATCCTCTTCAGCCCGGTAGAGATGCGGGATCTCCCGGGGTTGGCGAAGCAGCCAATGCATGAGCTATTCAGTGTTAAGTAACCAGACAATGGTGGGTGGCTGAGCAGCTCCTCCCGGGAGGCAAATCGTGTCGGCGAAGGGTGACGGTTCGGCTGGGCGGTCACGCGGCCCTGCTCCCAGGAGCGGCAGGCGTGGCTATACAGTGGCCAGGCCCAGGTCAGACGCATGGTTGTGGATCCTCAACGCCGTCGTCATAGGGACGGTCGTGCTGGCCGCCGCCGCCGCCGCGACCGCGACCGGCCGCACGGTCGTAGCGGCAAGCGATCATTTCCTGCTTTATTATGCGGGAGTTCTCGCACTTATTGCGCTAACCGCGGAAGTGGGAATTGGGCTGGTCGCTTCTGACCGCATCTTTATGAAGCCCAGCGCCCGGGTCACGGCGCAGGCACTTCACCGCGCCATGGGATTCGGCGCAATAGCTTTCCTGGCTATTCACATCGTGCTCGAGGTAATCGCGGGCCGGTCGCAGCCGGCCGACGTCGTTATTCCTTTTCTCGATAAGGGAAAGACTTTCTACCTCGGCCTCGGAACCGTCGCGTCCGATATGTTCATCGTGATCATAATGACGGGCATCTACCGGGCCCGGCTGGCCGCGAGGATGTCCCCGAAGGCATGGCGTGTCATCCACGCGTCGGCCTACGCCGCGTGGATCTTCGGACTGGTGCATGGCCTGCTGGGCGGCCGCCCGGCCAAGTCGTTCTTCGGGTTCTCGGGGTTCGTGGCCTGGTCCTATGGCGCCTGCGTGGTCGCGGTGGCCGCTGCCCTGATGGTGCGGCTCGTGGCCAGGAACCGGGCCGGCAACGAGCTGGCCAGCCACCCGGTGGCGGACGGCGGTGGCACCGGCGGCTGGACCGCCGCCGCCGCCCTGACGGGGGCTGGGGCGCTCCCAGGGGCCGCGGCGCTGAGCGCTACGGCCGTTCCTGCGCCCGCCCTGGCCGCGGGCTCGCCTGGCGCGCTGGACGGTGCCCGGGCCCGGTCGCGCCAGCCGGGGCGGGCCCCCCTGGCCCTCCCGGCCGGGGCGCCGGCGGCCCCGCAGCGTGGCCAGATGCGCAGCGCCCCGTATGACGAGCGCGCGGCGTTTCTTGCGGACACCCGCCGGATCGGGGCCACGGGGCCGATTGGGCCGGGCGGGACCGGGTCGTTCGCCTGGCCCGGGCAGTCCGGCGGAACCGGGCCGGACTCCCGCGAGCGCGCGGGCCAGTTCGGGCACAACGGTCACGGGCAGGGCGGCTACGGGCACAGCGGTCCCCTGCAGCGGGTCGGTCCGTACGAGCAGACCGGCCCGATGCCGCCGGTCAGCCGCTACGAGGGCGGCGGCAGCCAGTACGGGCGGACCGGGCAGACCGACCGCCCGGGCCTGTACGCGCAGCTACCTCAGGACCAGACCCACGGCGGCCAGGTTCCTGGTTACCAGGCGGCCGGTAACCAGGCCGGGTATGGCCCCTCATCCGGATCTGCCCAGCCTGCACCGCCCCGGCCCGGGCCAGCCTGGTATGGCCAGCCTGGCTCGCCGGTGATGCCGCGCCAGCACGACCAGACCGGCCCCTACGAGCGGCCGCACGACGACTGGTCCGGCCCGATGCAGCGTGTCGGTCCCCCGGCGGCTGCTCCCCGGTACGCGGCGGGCAACTACAACGACTGGTCCGGCCCGCTCGAGCGGATCGACCCGGCTGCGCCACCCGGCCAGTACGGGCTGCCGTCCCCCTATGGCGCGGACGGGCGGTACGGCGGGAGCGCCCACTACGAGCGCCCGCGCGCCGAGCCGCGGTACGAGCGGACCGGCGAGATCGACCGCTCGGGGCATAACGCGCCAGGCCAGTACGCCCAGCCCCAGGACAGCCACTACGTCCCGCCGGTGTACGGCCAGGAGGGTCAGCCTGGGCAGCCGACGCCGGGTCAGCGTGAGCAGTCCGGCGAGTACGCGCAGCCGCATCCGGGCCAGTACCGGCAGCGCCCAGTACCAGCAGGCCCAGTACCAGCGCGCAGAGCACCAGCAGGCCCAGTACCAGCGCGCGGAGCACCAGCTAGCCCAGTACCAGCAGGCCCAGTCCCAGCGCGCGGAGTACCAGCAAGCCCAGCACCAGGAGACCCAGCACCAGCAGGCGGAGTACCAGCCGCCTGCGGCGTACGGGCGCGCCGGCCAGCCGGGCCAGTACCAGGCGCCCGGGCAGTACGAGGAGCGCATGCACTACGACAGCTACGACCACTATCCACCAGGGCCGGGCGGCCACCCCGGCCATCCCGGCCAGTACGGCCAGCCGGGCCAGTACGGCCGCCCAGACGCCGACCCGCGGGAGCGGGCCGGGCATTACGCTTCTTTCGCTGAGCAGGATGCCACCTACACGCGGCCACGGTCACCAGGCGCCCGCGATCAGTTCAGCCCGCAGGACGAGACCGACCCGCTGAACATCGTGCCGCTGGATACCGGGAATTACTCGTGAACTCACTTGCGCCGCCCCAGGCGATGCGGATTGGCCGGGCCCGGCTAACCGCCGGCCTGGATCGCTTTGAGCGCATTGATCTCACCACGCATCAGGAGATCTTCGGGCCTATGCGCCGGGTGACCGCGCGCCAGATGATCGAAATGGTGGAAAGCGTCAACTTGCGGGGGCGTGGCGGGGCCGCTTTCCCTTTTGCCCGCAAGGTGCGTGCGGTGGTCGACAACGCAGCCGCCCGCAAGTGCAAGCCGATGATCCTCATCAACGGGACCGAGGGAGAGCCGGGCAGCGCCAAGGACAAGATGCTGCTCCTCCGCTCGCCGTACCTGGTGCTGGGCGGCGCCCTGCTCGCTGCCCGGGCGCTGAGCGCCAAGATGATCATTATCGGGGTGACGGACAGTGCAGTGGCGGCCTCGGTGGCCGAGGCGGCGCGCGCCGAGCCGGACCTCAAGAAGATCGTCCGCGTTGTGGAGGTACCCGACCGGTTCGTGTCCGGTGAGGGCGGCGCGCTGGTCAACGCCGTGAACGGCAAGATCGCGCTGCCGCCGGGCAAGAAGCGCCGGGCCGCCGAGACCGGGGTCGACGGGCTGCCGACGCTGCTGTCCAACGCCGAAACGTTCGCCCAGCTCGCCGTTCTGGCCATGCTGGGCCAGGAAGGGTACGCGTCGGACGGGACCCCGGACGAGCCGGGCACGGTCCTGCTCACCGTCGGCGGCTCCGCGGGCCGCCCGGCCGTGGTCGAGGTGCCCACCGGGATCCCGCTGGGCACCGTGCTGGACATCTGCGAGGCGACCGCGTTCGACGGGGTGCTGGTCGGCGGCTACCACGGCATGTGGCTGCCCGCCGAGGTCGCCGACGATGTGCCGGTCTCCCGGGCAGGCCTGGATGCGGCGGGTGGCACGCTTGGCGCCGGCGTCGTGATGCCCCTCGGGGGCACCTGCCCGCTCGGTGAAGTCGCACGGGTGGTCCGTTATCTGGCTAAAGAATCCTCCGGGCAGTGCGGGCCGTGCAAGCTGGGCCTGCCCGGCCTGGCCCGCTCGGTGAGCGCGCTGGCGGACGGCTCGGGTGGCATGGACACCCTCGACACGGCCCGCCGCACGGCGGCGGTGGTCCGCGGGCGGGGCGCCTGCTCCCACCCCGACGGTGTCTCCCGGTTCGTGCTCTCCGCCCTGGACGTGTTCAGCGACGACCTCACCACGCACCTGTTCCGCGGCTCATGTGGCCGCAAGACCCGCGGCATCCTGCCGCTGGGGCCCGAGGAGTCCGAGGTGCGGCTGAAGGTGGACTGGGCGCGCTGCGACGGGCACGGGCTGTGCGCCAAGATCGCCCCGGAAATGGTCCAGCTGGACAGCCAGGGGTACCCGGCGTTCCTGGACATGCCCGTGCCGTTCTGGCTGGAGCGTGAGGCGCAGCAGGCGGTCGAGATGTGCCCCGCCATGGCGCTCAGCCTGGGCTCGGCGGCCACATGGGAGCGCGACACCACACGGTCGGGCACGGCCATCAGCGCCTCGCAGCCGACCGGGCTGCTGCTGTCCAGCTCCGACAGCCAGCGGCGCCAGCTGCCGGGGGCGCCCCGGCAGCTGCCTGGCCCGCGTGGCTGATTTCCCGCGCCGCTGACTTCCCGCGCCGCTGCCGCCCGCTGCCGCCCGCGGCCACGCGCCGCCTCCTGCTTCGCGGGCTCCCGGCCGCGCAGTAGCCTCGGGCTCCGGGGCACCATCCGAGAACGGCCGAGACGGAGAACCAGATGAGGGTTGCCCGGTTGCACGCGGTCGGAGACCTGCGCCTGGGGGACGAGCCGACGCCGGTGCCCGGCCCGGGAGAGAGCCTGGTGCGGGTCACGGCCATCGGCATCTGCGGCTCGGACCTGCACTGGTGGGACCAGGGTGGCATCGGTGACGCGGCCCTGGATCACCCTCTGGTGCTCGGCCACGAAGCGGCCGGGGTGATCGTGGACGGTCCGCGGCGCGGTGAGCGGGTGGCCATCGACCCCGCGATCCCCGACGGGACCTGCAGGCTGTGCCGCGAGGGCTACTACAACTTGTGCCTGCACATCCGGTTCGCCGGGCACGGGAAGCAGGATGGGGCCCTGCGCGAGTTCATGACGTGGCCGGACGAGCTGCTGCACCCCCTGCCGGACGAGGTCAGTGACATCAGCGGAGCGGTGCTGGAACCCCTCGGTGTGGCCATCCACGCGTTCGACCTGGGCCATGTGCGCCTCGGGGCGCCGGCGGTGGTGGTCGGCGCCGGGCCGATCGGGTTGCTGCTCGTGCAGTTGCTCCAGCTGGGGGGCGCGGGCGCGGTGACCGTGTTCGAGCCGCTGCCGCACCGCCGCGCGGCCGCCGCCGCCCTGGGCGCGGCGGTGGCGGACCCGGCAGAGGCCGCCGATCCCGCGGCCCTGCGCGCCCTGGTCGGTGAGGGCGCGGCCGTGGCCTTCGAGATCGCGGGCAGCAGCGAGGCGGTGCAGCTGGCCATGGCCGCCACGTGGGCAGGTGGACGGGTGGTGCTGGGCGGCATCCCCGATGATGACATGACCACGTTCCGGGCGGCGGTGGCCCGCCGCAAAGGGCTCACGATCGCGATGGTCCGCCGGATGAACGAGGTCTATCCCCGGGCCATCGAGCTGGCCGCGGCCGGGAAGGTGGACCTGGCGTCGCTGGTCACCGGCCGCTACCCGCTGCAGGATGCGGCCATTGCCTTCGGGAACGCGTCCCGCCGCACGGGCCTGAAGGTCATCATCGAGCCCGCCCCCTGACGTCCGGGCCCGGGTCGCGGGCGGAATCTGCTGCCCCCGCAGTCTTTAGCCCCACGTACGGTCCGTCCCTCCTGCGCCCTGTCCCTCCTGCGTCCCGTCCCTCCTGCGCCCCGTCCCTCCTGCGTCCCGTCCCTCCTGCGCCGGCCCTGCCGCCCGGATTATTGCGGCCTGAGTGACTAGTGTGACGTTTGTGGAGTGTTCCGGGTAGCGGCCTGGCCGCCGCCCGGCGGGGGTGGTTCTCTCCTGTGTCCTGCGTGGCTGGTGTTACCCATGTGCCCCCAACCGGGGCTTGCCGCCATCATGATCATGGATTAACTGGGCCTCGAGGCCCACCAAACCCATGATCATTAACTCGTGGCCGCGCACTTTCCATGGCACCTGCCAACGGGGCTGGCCCCCTGACCATTCGCGTCCACGACCGCCGCCAACCCCGGTCCCGCCGGCTGCGGGGAAGGGGGGCGGCCGGCGGGTAATATCCGGCGGGTGGCCGATAGCTTCTATGTCCCCGTGCGGAACGGCACCTGGCGGGCGACCACGCACACCACTGGCCCCTGGGATGAACGTAGCCAGCACGGCGGCCCGCCGAGCGCGCTGCTGGGCCGGGCCATCCAGCACTACGCCCCCCGCGACGACATGATCGTGAGCCGGTTCACCTGCGAGATCCTCGGCGCCATCCCGGTCGGGGACCTGGACGTGCAGGCCCGCCTGGTCCGACCGGGCCGCAGTGTGGAGTTCCTGGAAGCGGTGGCCACCGCGGGCGGCCGTGACGTGGCCCGGGCCAGTGCCTGGCGGGTGCAGCGCACCACCAGCGAGACCGTGCTGCCGTATGCGGACCCCCCCTCGGTGGGCCCCCCGCCGGCCCTCCCGGACCACACCGCGGCCGGGCCGCCGGAGGGCTGGATCGACGGGTACCTGTCCGCTATCGAGTGGCGGCCGGTCCGCGGCCACTTCGCCGAGCCTGGCCCGGCCACGGCCTGGGCCCGGCTGCGGTACCCCCTGGTCGCGGACGAGGAAACCGGCCCGCTGGAGCGGGTGCTGGCCGTCGCGGACAGCGGCAACGGCCTGTCCGGCGAGCTGGACATCACCGAGTGGCATTTCATCAACCCCGAGCTCACCGTGCACCTGCACCGGGAAGCGGCGGGCGAGTGGGTCTGCGTGGACGCGCAGACCGCGATCTCCGCGGGCGGGGCCGGCCTGGCTACCTCCGTCCTCTCGGATACCAGCGGCCGGCTGGGTGTGGGTGCCCAGTCGCTACTGGTCAGCCGCCGGCGGCCAGCGCCGCCCCGAGCCGGGTCTGCCGGTACATAACCGCGTGCCGCTGCCGCCTGCTGCTGACCAGCCGGGCGTCCCGCAACGCGGAGAGGTGCTCGGACACCGTGCTCGCGGCGAGGCTGTGCCGCCGGGCCAGGGTGCCGGTCGAGGCCGGCTCGGCGAGCGACTCCAGCAGCGCGCCACGGGTCCGGCCCAGCAGCCGGGCCAGCGCGTCTGACTGGGACGTCCGGGCAGGCTGCCACAGCTCGGCGATGCCACGGGCCGGGTAGGACAGGGCAGGCCGGGACGGCGGGTCGATCACGGCGGCCAGGCTCGGCCAGCCGAACGCACTCGGCATGAGCAGCAGCCCGGCTCCGCCGAGATGCCGCCGGGCCGGTTCCATCCCCGAGATGACCAGCGAATGCCCGGTCCAGCGCACCCGGGGGTGCAGGTCGCCGAGCATCCGCTCCAGCCCGAAGTCCGCGAGGGTCTGGGTGCGGAAGGCCACATCCGCCTCGATCCGGTCCCGCAGCCGCGGCCAGTGCGGCTCGACCAGCAGCTGCCAGCATTGCTCGAGGATGTCCGCGGCGGTGTCCCGGGTGGCGGCCGGATCGGCCAGCAATTCCCACGCGCCGGGCGGGACCGGCACCCCGGACCGCTCAGCCAGTGACCGCCCCACCTCGTGGGCGACCTGCTCCGGCGGGGTGGCCCGGACGCGGGCGAGCTCGGCCCTCATGTCCGCGTGCGGGACATCCGGGACGGGGCTGAGGAAGTCAGGCGTCCAGCCGTGGCGGGGGGTGAGCATCAGCAGTGGCCGCAGGTCCAGCCGTTCTGCTTCTGGCCGCACGGCCTCGAGCCAGGGCAGGTGGTAGGGGTGCCGCTGCGGTTCGGCGATCACCCGGATCGCGTGCACGGTCTCCCAGGCGGGCGAGACCACGAACCGGGTCCGGGCCGGGTCGTCCGGCCCGAACACCATGGTCACGCTCATCGCACCATCCCGCTGAACCAGGGATTCGGCAGACACCGAATCTCTGGTCCTCATGGTAGCTGCCGGCCAGCCTTGGCCCGTGACCACTTCTGCCCCGGCCTCCGCGACGGAGCCCGCCCCGGCCGCCCGGGCACGCTACCGCGACGTGCTCGGCGTGGCCGAGTTCCGGGCCATCTTCGTGGCCAACATCGTGTCGATGCTCGGCACCGTCGTCGCCTCGGTCGCTCTCACCGTGCTCGTCTACGAGCAGACCAGGTCCGCGGCGCTGGCCGCCTCGGTGATGGCCCTGGCCTTCCTGCCCTACCTGCTGGGCGGGGTCCTCATGGGCGCGGCCGCGGACCGGTGGGCTCCCCGCCGGGTCCTGGTAATCCTCGACCTGCTCAGTGCGGTGCTGGTGGGGGTCATGGTGATCCCGGGCATGCCGGTCGCCGCGCTGCTCGCGCTCCTGTTCGCAAACGGCCTGCTCGCCCCCGTTTACCAGGGCGTGCGGGCCGCCATGCTGCCGGACGTGCTGGCGCCGGGTCCCGCGTACATCCTGGGCCGGTCCATGATGCGCCTCGTCTCCCAGTCCGCCCAGATCGTCGGAGACGGGGCGGGCGGGCTGCTGCTCACGGTGACGTCCCCGCGTGGTGCGCTGGCCCTCGACGCGGCGTCGTTCCTCGGCTCGGCCCTGCTGCTGCGCTGTGGCCTGACCCGGCGTCCCGCACGCCGGGCCGGGGGCGGGGCGGCCTCGATGACGCGGGATTCGCTCCGCGGGATCCGCGGCGTGCTCAGCCACCGGCGGGTCCGGCGCCTGCTGCTGTTCAGCTGGCTCGTGCCGGCCTGTGCGGTGGCCCCGGAGGCCCTCGCCGCGCCCTACGCCAGCCACATCGGTGCGCCGGTCCACGTGGTGGGCTACCTGCTCATGGCCATTCCGGCCGGGACCGTACTAGCCGACCTGATCGCGGCGCGGATGCTGCGGGCCCGCGCGCAGCGGCGGCTCATCGTGCCTGCCGCGCTGCTGGGTTTCGTGCCGCTGGCCGGGTTCGCGGCGAGCCCGGCCCTGGGCGTGGCCCTGGCCCTGCTGGTGATCTGCGGCCTGGGTTCTGCGTGGGGCGCCGGGCTGGACGGGCTGATGATCGGCGAGGCCCCGCCGGAACTGCGCGGCCGGGTCCTGGCCCTGGCCAGTGCCGGGCTGATGTTCATCCAGGGCGCCGGGTTCGCGCTGTGGGGTATCGCCGCACAGTACCTCCCCGTAACCGTGGTCATCCCGGCCGCGGCCGCGGCCGGCATCCTCGTGGTCCTGCTACTCCGCCCGGCTTCCGTCGCAGCGGCTGCGGATTGCGGTTGACCGGCGACGGGCACGATGACCTGCGTGTTTGCTGATCCGTCCCGGGAGCCGGCGCTGGAGCGGGCCATGCCCGCCGACGCGGTGCCGGGCTCCACGATCCCCGAGGACAGCGAGGCCGAGGTCCTGCTGCGCGATGGGTCGTGGGTCTGGGCTCAGGTGATCGGGCAGCGCAGGGACCGGCGTGGCCGCTGGTGCGTCGGGCTCCGCTGGTACGCCAGTCCCACGGTGGGCGGCCGCGAAGGCTGGTATCTCTATGATCCCCGGCTGATCCGCCGTCCGCCGTTAAGGCCGTCCCCGGCCAATGGCGCACGCCTGGCGGGCGTGCCGCCCCGCGCAGACCCCCGTCCGTGCCTCGGCCCCAGGTCGTAGCCGGCTCCGCGGTAGCGAGACGCCCCGGGATCCGGCGCCCCGGAACCGCTCGCGCCGTACTCGCCGGTCCCGGAACGGGGCCTGGAGAAGCCCGGGCCGCTGGCGCCGCCGGCCTCATAGCCGCCCAGGCTGTAGCCGGGCTCGCCCGGGCCGCGAAGATCGCGCCGCGGGGAGTTCCCGGCTTGCTGCTCGAACAAATGCCAGGCCCTGAACTCCTCGACCAGCCCGTCAAAGATCGTCCGCATAGGCCGACTCTTCCACCTAGCCAGCGCGAAATCCAGGCAATGGATGATCTAGGCGAGCCCGGCTACAAGTACCCTGATATCCCCAGTTACCGGGGAGAACTAGAACAAAAACCAAAATTCTCCGCAACGAAAACCGTGCCCCGCCCCCGCCCCACGCCCCGCCGGTGCCGTCGGGGCCGGGAACGGCCAGCCGGGCCGCTGCTGGCCAGCGTCCGCGCCGGGTCATGGTGAGCGGCCAGGGGCGATGGCAGATGGCCAGCGATGGCCCGGCCGGACATCCCTATCAGGCCTGCCGGCGGCCCAGGACCTCCTCGGCGCGGTGACAGGCCACCTGGCGCCCCGGCGCGACCGGCCGCAGGAGCGGGACCTCGCTGCGGCACCGGCTGACCGCCAGCGGGCAGCGGGGATGGAAGACGCAGCCCGGTGGCGGGCTGGTCGCGTCCGGTGGATCCCCGGGCAGCACCATCCGGGTCCGCCGGGCGGCCCGGCCGAGCTCCGGCACGGCGGACCGCAGCGCCCGGGTGTACGGGTGGGCGGGGGCCTGCAGCAGGGCGGCGGTCGGGCCGCTCTCCGCGATCCGGCCCAGGTACAGCACGGCGGTCTGCTCGCACAGCTCACTCACGATCGCGAAGTTGTGGGTGATCAGCAGGTAGGACAGTTGCCGCTCGGCCCGGAGCCGGGCGATCAGGCCGAGGACGCGGGCCTGGGCCCGGACGTCGAGCGCGCTGGTCGGCTCGTCCAGCACCAGCAGCCGCGGCTGCACGCTGAGCGCGCGGGCGATGGCGACGCGCTGGCGCTGCCCGCCGGAGAGCTGATGGGGGTACCGGGACGTGAAGCCCGGGTCCAGGCCGACCTCGGCGAGCAGGCTGCGGGCCTGCCCCGCGGTCTGCCCGCGCGGCACCACGCGGTGCGCGGACAGGGCTTCCCGGATCGAACTGCCGATGCGCATGCGCGGGTCGAGGCTGTTGTCCGGATCCTGGAACACGATCTGCGCGGCGCGCCGGTACTCCTGCAGCGCGCGCCCGCGCAAGGCGGCGATGTCCGTGCCCTCGAACCGGATCTGGCCGCCGCTGACCGGGGCCAGCCGGAGCACGGCCCGCCCGATCGTCGTCTTGCCTGAGCCGCTCTCACCCACCAGGCCGAGGCCGAACGGCCCCGCGCCCAGCTGCAGGCTGACCCCGTCGACCGCCCGGACCGGGCCGAACCGCACCGACAGGCCGGTGATCTCCAGCAGCGGGCTCATCCGGCCGGCCCATCCTGCGCGGGCGCCGCCTGCGGCGGGGCGTCCTGCGTGGCCGGAGCCGGGGGCGGGCCGTCCTGGGCGGGCGCCGCGATCCTGGGCACCGCGGCCAGCAGGTCGGCCGTGTACGCGTGCTGCGGCGCGGACAGCACCTGGGCGGCCGGGCCCTGCTCGACGATCCGGCCGGCCTGCATGACCGCGACCCGGTCGCACAGCTCGGCCACCACCGCGAGGTCGTGGCTGATCAGCAGGACCGACATGCCCTCCCGCTCGCGCAGGCCGCGGAGCAGTTCCAGCACCTCCGCCTGGACGGTCACGTCGAGTGCGCTGGTCGGCTCGTCGGCCAGCAGCACCTCCGCCCGCAGGGCCAGCGCGATCGCGATCGCGACCCGCTGCAGCTGACCGCCGGACAGCTCGGCGGGATAGCGGTCCAGCAGGTCGGGCGGGAGCAGGACCTCGCGCATGGCGCGGGCGGCCGCCTCGGCGGCTTCCGCCTTGCTCATCCCGTGCAGCCGCAGCGCGCCGAGCATCATCCGGCCCACCTTGAAGACCGGGCTGAACGCCATGGCCGGGCTCTGGAAGATCGCCGCGATCTGCCGCCCGCGCCGCTCCCGCCAGGCCCGCTGGGACAGCGCGGTCAGCTCGGTGCCGTCCAGCCGGATGCTGCCGCTGACGGTCGCGCCCACGGTGTGCGCCAGGCCGAGGATGGCCAGCGTGGTCATGGACTTGCCCGATCCGCTCTCCCCGGCGAGGCCGACGATCTCAGCCTTGCCGAGCGTGAGCTCGCCGATCTGCACGACGGGCCTGCGGCCGAAGCGCACCTCGAGGTCCGCGATGGCCAGTCTCGGATGATCCAGCCTCATAGCAGCAGGCTTCTTCTCGGGTCCAGCAGGTCACGCAGGCCGTCACCGAGCAGGTTGAAGGCGAACGCGGTGACCAGGATGGCGATCCCGGGGAACGTCACCACCCACCAGTCGGTCGTGAAGTACGTCTGCCCTTCGGACACCATCAGCCCCCAGTCCGGGGTGGGATCCTGCGCCCCGAGCCCGAGGAAGGACAGCGCCGAGGCGGTCAGGATCACGCCGCCCACGTCGAGCGACACCTGCACGATGAGCGGCGTGACCGAGTTGGGCAGGACGTGGCGCAGGATGATCCGCCACCGCGCGATGCCCAGCACCCGGCAGCTGTCGATGTACGGCCGCCCGGCCACCGAGGCGGCCTGGCCCCGGATGAGCCGCGTGTACCAGGGCCACCAGGTGACGGCGATCGCGATGGTCAGGCTGGTCAGGCTGGTCGGCAGCACCGTCGCCAGGGCCAGCGCGAGCAGCAGTGACGGGAAGGCCAGGAAGACGTCGGTGACCCGCATGATCACCTCATCGACCCAGCCGCCGAAGTAGCCGGCCACGATCCCCAGCGGGATCCCGATGGCGCACGCGATCAGCAGCACGATGACGGCCACCAGCGGCGAGATCCTGGCGCCGTAGAGCACCCGCGAGAGCACGTCCCGGCCGACCTGATCGGTCCCGAACCAGTGCTGTGCCGAGGGCGGCCGCAGCACCATGAACGGGTGCGTGGCGGTGGACGCGTCGCCGGGGAACGGCGCGAGCAGCGGGGCGAGGACGGCCACCACGACGATCAGCACCACCATCAGGGCGCCCGCCAGCAGGAGCGGGTTGGCCCGCAGGCCCTGCCGCAGGGCCCGGCCCCGGGGCAGCACGGGGGCCGGCCCCGTGCTGGGGGTAGGCGCCTCGATCATCGGAGCCTGATCCTCGGGTCCAGGGCAGCCTGGATGATGTCCACGGCCAGGTTGGCCGCCACGTACACCAGCGCGACGAACAGGGTCACGCCCAGGATGGCGGGCGTGTCCAGGGTCGCGACCGAGGCGGCCGTGTAGCTGCCGAGCCCCGGCCAGTCGAAGATCGCCTCGACCAGGAACGTGTTCACCAGCGAGTAACCGAACACCAGCGCCACCGCGGAGGCCACCGGATTCCAGGCGAGTTTCATCGCGAACCGGCTGTAGACCGCGCGCTCGCTGAAACCGAGCGCGCGGACCATCTGCACGTGCGTCTCGGCCACCGTGTCCAGGACCTGGGCCCGCACCATGCGGGCGATGAGGCCGGCCGGGTACGCGGCGACGACCAGGGCAGGCAGCACGAGGTGGGCCAGGATGCTGCCGAGCATCGCCCAGTTCCCGCTGATCGTCGCGTCGATGAGGCTGAAACCAGTCCGCTGCGCGAGCGGATGGGTGAACAGCAGGCCGGGCGCGTACTCGCCGGCGGCAGGCAGCACATGCAGCCGCTGGGAGAACACCAGCTGGAGGATGAGCGCCATCCAGAAGATCGGCATGGACACGCCGAGGATCGATCCGGCCCGGATGGCCTGGTCGGCCAGGCCGCCCGGCCAGCGCGCGGACACCAGCCCGAGCGGCACGGCGACCGCCAGCGCGATGATCAGCGCTGCGGTCACCAGTTCCAGTGAGGCCGGGGCGGCGGTGCCGATGTCGGACAGGACGGGCTGGTGGGTGTGGATCGACAGTCCCCAGTTGCCGGTCAGGATCCCGCCGAAGTAGGCGAGCAGCTGCGCCGGCGCCGGGCGGTCCAGGCCGAGGAACCGCCGCGCCGCGGCCACCTGGGACGCGGACGCGTGCGGGCCGGCCCAGGTGGCCGCCGGGTCACCCGGGACCACGCGGGCGATCACGAACGTCGCGACGATGACGCCCGCGACCACCAGCGCGGCCAGGCCGGCCCGGCGCGCCACGTAGCGGATCAACTGCCAGTCGGCCGGAGGTCGTAGGCGAAGACCACGTTCGCGTACGCCGGGTTGGGCTGGAACCCGGTGAACGACGTGCGCATCGCGTACTGGTAGTTCATGTTGTAGAGCACGTCCAGCGGCGCCTGCTGCAGCACCTCGGCCTGCATGGTCCGGTACAGCTGCTCGCCGGCCGCGCGGTTGGTCGCCAGCAGCGGCTCTACCTGGTTGATCTGCTTGTCCAGCGCCGAGTTGGAATAGTAGGAGAGGTTGAAGTACGGCGTCTTCTCCGTCTGCAGCAGGTTGCTGAACCAGGTGTACGGGTCGGCGTAGTCCGGCCACCAGTATTCGAGGAAGATGCTCTGATGGCCCGGGCCCGACTTCGCCTTCGCCCACTGGGTCGGCCAGGCGAGTGACTGCGTGGTGAGGCTGATGTTCAGCCTGGCCAGGCTGGACTTCAGCAGCGTGGCCACGACTTGCTCGTTCGAGTCACCCTGGGTGTAGGTCAGGGTCAGCGCCAGCTGTTTCTTGCCCGGCCCGTACCCGGCCTTGCTCAGCAGCTGGGCCGCCTTGGCCGGGTCGTAGTGATAGTTCGGCAGGTCGGTGGAATGGCCGGGCAGGCCGGCCGGGACCAGGCCGCTGGGGGTGACCGCCGCGCCCTGCAGCGCCGCGACGATCCCCGGGTAGTTGATCCCGTAGGAGATCGCCTGGCGTACCGGCAGGCTCAGCGTATGCGCGTTCAGCTGGGCCAGCAGGTTCTGGAAGGAGGGGATGCTCACCGTCCGGATGCCCGCCTGCCCCTGGAACGACTTCCATATGGCGGGGCTGATCTGCTCGACGAAGTCGACCTGCCCGGACCGCAGCAGCTGGGCGGCGGTGGTGTCCTGGGGCACGACCCGGAACACCACCTTCTTGTAGTGCGGGCCGTGCCAGCCGCCCCAGTAGCCGGGGAAGGCCTTCAGTATCACCTCGAACTCCTGGCCCTTGTGCCAGGTCTGCAGGGTGTAGGGGCCGGTGCCGGCGTCATGCGGCGTGTTGAGCCACTTGGCCAGCCCGGACGGCGATCCCGCGGCCTGGGTGTCGTAGATGTAGGCCGAGTAGGAGGCAGATGCCTCGAGGTCGATCGGGGAGGGGTACTTGAGGTGCAGGACCATCGTGTAGGTACTGGGCTCGGCGATGCTCTTCACCGCGTCCCACACGTACCCGGCCCCGCCACCCAGCTTCTGGGTCCGGAGGATAGCCGCCGCCGCGGCCTGCGCGGTCATAAGCCGGCCGGTGTGGAAGTGGACTCCCTGCCGGAGGTGGAAGGTCCACGTCAGGCCGTTGGATGACGAGGACCAGCTGGTCGCGAGCAGCGGCTTGATCGTGTGTGTCGCCGTGTCGTAGCGGGTGAGCGTCTCGTACATGTTGCTCATCGCGATGATGCCGTCGGAGTACTCGGTCGCGGGGTCCCAGCCGTTGACCATCACCGGGGCCGAGGTGTCGTAGGTGAACACCTGGTTGCTGGACTGCTGGGCTGCCGGAGACGATGAGCCGCCGCAGGCGGCCAGCAGCACCAGCAGTGCGGAGCCGGATGCCAGCAGGCCGGCGCGGTGGGGCTTCATGCCTTCCTCCGTGAGGTTGTGGTTTGGGTACTGCTGCCCTGGTGGTTAGGGCGCCGTGGGCCCGGCCCGGCGCTCCAGGCCTGCTGCGGGGAGCCGGACGGGAGGATCCGGCAGGCCGCCGAGAGCGCCGGCCGCCTTCGCCCGGATCCGGATCGCCGGGGAGGTGAGGTACGCCAGCGGGATTTCTTCCCGCTCCACGATCCGCACCGTGGCCGGATCCGCCCCGGCCGCCACGGCGCGCTCGCGCGCCTCGTCGCATGCCTCATCGAGCGCGGCCTGCCTGCCACCCGGGCCCACGTGGAAGATCCGGTCCACCTGGCCGCTGACCGAGGCGATCGCCGCGCCCACCGCGTTGGCCGTGTCGAAATGCTCGGGCCGGATGACCTCGCTGACGCCGGGTATGCGGTCCGGGATGAGGATGCTGCCGCCGCCGACCGCGATGAGCGGGCAGTCCTCCCGGGAGGTCTTCATCCGGTCGATCGCATCCGCCAGCATGACGTCCGCCTGGGCCAGGGCGCTGGCGAGCGTCTCGCGGTGAGGGGCGGCCAGCGCGGCGTCGCCGAGGAGCGCCCGGCCGGCCGCGACCGCCGCGTCGGTCAGCGTGGGGGTCGGGCCGCCGAAGACGAGTGCTTGCTGCTGAAGCAGGTAGCCGACGCTGCGCGGGCCGATCCGGGCGCCGTCCTGCGCCGAGATCACGGTGCCGCCACCGAGGGCGATGGTGACCAGGTCGGGCATCCGGAAGTTGGTGCGGATGCCGCCGATCTCCACCCCCTGGGACGACTCCCGGGGAAACTCGTTGACCAGGACACCCACGTCGGTGGAGGTACCACCCACGTCCGCAACGACCGAGTCGCCGGTCCCGGTGAGGAACGCCGCGCCGCGGACGCTGTTGGCCGGCCCGCTGCCGATCGTGAGAACCGGGTAACGGAGGGCCTGATCCAGGCCCATCAGCGTGCCGTCGTTCTGGGCGAAGAACGTAGTCGGCCGCAGCTGGTGGGCGGCAAGCGAGTCGCGCATCGCGATGGCCACGTCGCGGGCCACGCCGGCCAGTGCGCCGTTCAGGATCGTGGCGTTCTCCCGTTCCAGCAGGCCCAGCGAGCCGATCTCGTGGCTGAGCGACACGTGAACCTCGCCCAGTTCACGCTTGACGATGTCGCTGGCCTCCAGTTCGTGCCGTGGCGAGACGGGGGCGAAGACGCTGGTGATCGCCACCCCGTCGGCGTGGCCGCCGACCTCACCGAGGAACCGCGCGATCGCGTCGGTGTCCAGCGCGGACAGGTCCTGCCCGTCGAACTCGATGCCGCCGTCGACGATCACCGCGCCGGCCGAGATCGCGGCGACGAGCTCAGGTGGCCAGCCGAACATGGGCCGGATGCTGTGGGTGGCCGGGCCGCCGATCCGGATGACCGCGATCCGGCGCAGTTCCCTCCGCTCCAGCACCGCGTTCGTCGCGTGGGTGGTGCCCAGCATGACGTGGGTGATCCGCCGCGGGTCCGCGTCCGGGGCGCGGAGCACGGTGTCGATCGCGGCCGTGATCCCGCCGGTGATGTCCGGCGTCCCGGGCACCTTGGCCTTGGCGATCACCCGGTCGGCGGCGTCCATGATCACGGCGTCGGTGTTGGTGCCGCCGACGTCGATGCCGAGGCGGCAGTCAGGCGCGCGCACCGGCGAGCTCCTCCACGGGCACGTAGTCGACGTCGTAGCCGAACGCCCGCGGCCCGGTGATCGCGATCCCCCGCCCGGTGCGCCACACCGGGTCGCAGGCGAAGGCGATGACGACCACCCGCTGGCCGTACTTGATCCGCTCCGTCGCGATCGCGTCCGCCGTCTCGCTGTCCAGCACCGAGATCAGGTCCGGCACCGAGGCCAGCAGCCGGCCCCGCTCCAGCGCGACCAGATTCTCGTTCTGCAATTCCAGCCGGATGAGGCGGCCCGCGTCCTCGCCGAGGCCCTCGATCACCACCGAGCCGCGGACGAAGCCGCTCGTGGTGTGCCGCTCAACGTCCGATACCTTCCCGGTCACCAGCCGGAACGCGCCGATCTCGGCCATCAGCGCGGCGACAGGGCTGCCGGCCGCATGGGTGATCGCCTCGCCGATCCGGATCGCCAGCGACACCGAGTTGCGCACCGTCGCCTCACGCGCCTGCGCGGCGCTGAGCGAGAACTCGGTGGAGGAGGCGGCCCCGCCGAACTCCACCGCGGCGGCCCGTTCCAGGCGCTCCATCCAGTGCCCGGAAATGGCCTGGAAAATGACCAGGTTGCCGCGCTCGTCGGTCATCACCGCCGGACTGGGCGAGATGCCAGCGAGCTGCATGGTGACCTGCGGGACCTCCGGGAAGGCACGTCCCATGCCGTCCGCGTCGACGACGGGAAGCCCCATCCGCGCCGCCCAGCTGACCGGGAGCACGCCGTTCCCGCCGCCGATCTCGCCGGCCATCAGCGCGGCCACCCGGCGCCCGGTCAGGTACTCCAGATGGTCGCGGAGGCGCTCCCCCTCATCGCCATTCTCGATTTTCTCGATGCTGACCGTGGGGGCACCGATCCCCCCGCACGGCATGATCAGCGCGTCATCAGGCAGTTCATCGACGTCGACCAGGGCCGCCGGGCCGTACTCCTCGGTGGCCTGGAGGGCCTGCAGCAGGGCCAGGTAGGTGTCACCGCCGCCTCCCGCACCCAGCACCGCGCAGCCGCGAGCTAAAGCGCGCAGGGCATCAGGGTCGAGGAGTCTCTTCACGGGGAGCCATTACCGTCCGGGCAGGCAGATATAGCGGTGTGTTAAGCATCATAGTTCCCGATGCAGGGACACACCGGGGCTATTTCCACCGATCGGCCAGCTGCAGTTCGCTCTCCCGGATCAGGTCGCGCAGCTCCACCGGATCCTGCCCGCGGACGACCCGCGGCGGGCTCGACATCAGCCGCCGGGCGTAAAGGAGCCCGGCGATCCCCCGCCAGACATGCCAGCGCGGGAACTCATGCCCGTAGCTCCACCAGTCGGGGTGCTCAGTGGCTGCAGTCATTAGGTCGGTCGCGGCTTCCTTCTCCATCGCCCGGTTCTCCCTGAGGCGCCAGGATCACTGCGCGTGTCCGGCGTGGCCGGAACGGAACCCTGGATGCAAATGATTGCAAGCCACGTGTCAGGACAGGAATGGGCGTAGTGCACCGTGATCGTGACGGATGTGTGCACTCCGCATAAAGTGCCACCTGTGCACACGGTGGACGAAATCCTGGCCAGCTCGCCTCTGTCCGGGCTGAGGCGGGTCAGCCGCGGCGGCGGCCGCCGGGAGGTTGCCCTGGTCCGGCTGGCCGAGCGCTTCGCGGACCTGGACGGTGCCCCGCCGGGCAGCCTGGTCGTGCTCTCCAGGGCGGCGTCCGCCGAGGTGACCGACTACCGCCTGGACATGGCCCTGCGCTGGGCGGCGGTCAACCAGGTGGCGGCGGTCGCGGCGTTCTCCGCCGAGCAGTGGCAGCCCACCGTCACCGCGATGGATATCGCCGGGCGGGCCGACATCGCCCTGGTCTCGGTCCCGGCCGCCGCCGAGCTGGCCAGGCTGGTGCAGGCGATCGCCCGCGAGATAGGCGGCGGTGCCGACCGTGCCCTCGGGCGTGCGGAGGAAGGGCTGAACGCGGTGCTCTCCGCCGAGGCAGCCGGGGCCGGGCTCGACGAGCTCCGCGCCGCGGTCGGCCACGCGCTGGGCACGATCGTCGAGTTCCGCCCCCGCGGCCCGGATGCCCGCGGTGCGGATGCCCGCGGCCGGGAGGATGGCCTGGCGGGCCAGGTCAGCGTGCCGGTCATCGTGGGCGACGCGCCGATCGGTGACCTGGTCGCGCCGGACGCTCTCGGGGACCTTGGCGTCGCCGCGCGCCTGGTCCTGCACAGCGCCGCCGCGTCCGCCGGGCGGCTGCTCGACCTGGCCAGGCGGGCCCGCGAGGTCCCGGCCCGGTCCCGCAGCGAACTGCTCGCCGAACTGCTGATGTCGGAGTCGGCGGTCAACGGCGACCTCCTGGACCGGGCCCGGCAGCTCAACGTCGCGCTGGGCGGGTGGCACGTCGCGGTCCGGATCGAGGCCGACGATCTCGATGGAGGAGGCCCGGACGGTGGCCCCGGGGGAACCGGCCCGGATGAGGTGCGCCGGTTCGAACTGCTGGAGTCGGCGGGCCAGGTCGCTCTCCAGGCCGCCGCGGCGGCCGGCGGCACCTGGCACCTGTCCCGGGTGGCCCGCGCCATCGTGCTGATCAGGATGACCACATCCGATCCCGGGCCGCAGGCCGGTGCCCAGGCCGCCCGGTCTGCCGCTCGTGCACTGCAGGCCCTGCGGGAACGGCTGCCTGCGCTCCCGTTCCGCGCCGGGGTGGGCGCGGCGCATGAGGGGCCGACGGGGCTGCGTGCCTCCGCGGCCGAGGCCCGGGCGGCACTGTTCGCCGCGAGGGCGGCCCGCAAGCCGTCCGGGGTCGCCTCGCACGACGCGGTCGGGGTACAGCGGATGCTGATGGAGTGGTACGCCTCGGACACGGCCCGGGCTTCCGTGCGTGACCAGCTCGCGCCGCTGGAGAACCTCGGCCAGGCCCGGGCGGACACGGCGATCAGGACTCTCGCGGCCTACCTCGATGAGCAGGGCTCGATTGGCAAGACCGCGCAACGGCTGCATCTGCACCGCAACGCGGTGGCTAACCGTATCCGCGGGATCATCGACCTGCTGGACGTGGATTTCGAGGACCCTGACCAGCGGCTCGCCCTCCAGCTGGCCTGCCGCGCCCGGCTGCTGGGCTGACCGTCACCGGACGGCTGGCCCTGGTTCAGCATGGTCCGGCTCTGGCCGAAACGGCCGGAGAGGCAACGGCGGCGCACCGTGTCGAGCCGGGGCACCCGGCTCCGACTGTCCAGTGAGCGGGCCCGCCGGGCCCGGGCTTGAGAACAGGAGCCGTCATCATGACTACCGCTAGCCGCCGTACTCCTTCCCCCGTTACCGTGGCCTCCTCACGGCTCGGGATGCTTCCGGTGCCCGTGACCGGTGTCATCGCCGCTGCCGCGGGTGCCGCGGTGCTGTACGCCTACGGGGCCGTGGCCCAGGCCCTGTCTGGCCCCATGCGGGCCGGTGAACTGGGTGCCGGCCATGCCCAGGCCGTCACGCCGGCCAGCTTCGCCAGCGGCGTGGTGTTCTGCACGGTGGCGGGCACCATCCTGGCGGTGATCCTGGCCGCCCGTACGGCTGAGCCCGCCCGGGCGTTCGTGCGCACCACGGTGATCCTGGTGGCGGTGTCCCTGGTCTTTCCGCTGGCCGCCAGCCACACCACGATCCCGACCAGGCTCACCCTGGCGCTGGGCCACCTCCTGGCAGCGGCGATCGTCATCCCGCTCCTCACGCTGCGCCTCGCGCAGACGCGACGGGACCGGGGCACGGCCCAGTGAGCAGCGCGCCCAGCGGGCGCAGCGGCGTGCTCGGCCACGCGCCGAACGTAGACTCATGTGCTTCGGGTAGCATGCCGCCCTTTACCGGAGCCGGGACCGTCAGCTTGAGAATGAGCGCGGGCCGGCCGCAAGACGCTGGCTGCCTGGCCGCCCCGGCGGCGGACGCGGGTCCTGGCCGCGTTATCGCGGGATTATCGTGGCCGGCTGGCCAGCTGGCCGGGAGGAACGAGGATGGACGAAGGCTTAGCAGGCAACGTTCACGATGAAGCGCCTTTGACCCGGACCAGGGCGGGCGATGATTCAGTTGGCCTGCGCAAGCCTGCCGAGCCCGCTGCCCGGCTACGGGATCTGCGAGTACCGCGCGGGGCCGTGGCGCTGGCGGCGGTCGCGTTCACGATGTCTGTGACGGCCAGCTTCGTAACCCTGGCCAAGGCGACCTCTGGCCAGCGGCTGCCCATGATCGACCTTCAGATCTACCGCTGGTCCGGGCTGCTCGCCCTCCACTCGGGTGATCTCTACGGTGGCTACTTCCCGCATCGCCACCTGCCCTTCACTTACCCGCCAATATCCGCGCTGGCTTTCGCGGCCATGGCTGCCATCCCGATGTCTGTACTGATGTGGCTGATAACGGCCGCAAGTATCTCCTGCCTGACGGCGACGCTGTGGCTGACATGGGGGAATCTGGGTTATCGGCGTTCCGCCCGGGCCGCTGCGACACTGGCTGCCGCCAGTGTCACTTTGTGGCTCGCGCCGGTGCTGCAGACGCTCTGGCTAGGCCAGATTAACCTGATCCTGATGTTTGTTATCGTGGCGGACCTGACCCTGCCGGATACAGCGCGGCTCAAAGGTGCGGGGGTGGGCCTGGCGGCCGGATTCAAGCTGGTCCCCCTGATCTTCATCCCGTACCTGCTCCTCACCCGGCGGTTCCGCGCAATGGGTGTTTCATTGGTTACCTTTGCGCTGACAATTGCTATTTCGCAAATCCCACTACTCAGGCAATCGCAGCAGTTCTGGCTCGATGGGCTATTTCTTAATTCAGGCCGGGCCGGCAACATCGCGTATGTGGGGAACCAGTCGTTGCATGGCGCCCTGGCGCGGCTGGTGAGTATTCACTCGGCGGAGCAGCCGTACTGGCTCCTTATCCTGGTGGTCATCGGCGTCGCTGGCCTCCTGCTTGCCGCCCGGGCGGCGCGGAGTGGACACGAAATGACCGGCATTTTGATGTGCGGTCTCACGGGGCTGCTCATCTCGCCCATCTCGTGGTCGCATCATTGGGTGTGGGTTGCGCCAGCCCTTGTCGTAGCCGCCGATGCAGCTGCCCGGTTGCGTGCACCCTTGTGGTCGTCAGGCGGGTCCGGCCACGGCAGACGACGGCTCGTGAGGCGGGGGTGGCCCGGCCACTGGCGACGATGGGCGTACTGGTGTGCCCTGGCAACGTTGACGGCGCCATTCTTCGTGCTTTCGGAGGGCCTGACGCCTGCTTCCGTGGTCCAGGGTGCAGGGGCACATGGAATAGAGCTGGTGACTGGCAACCTTTACGTGATTGACGGCCTCGTAGTCTTGTGTGTCGTGGGACTCACTCTCGCGGCCCGCGAGCGGAAAGTCGTGCATGGAGGCGGCTGGAATGAGAACAGCACCCCGCCTTGACCGGTTCTGGCCGCAGACCTGCTGGTAACGGGGCCCGAAGGACCGATATGACCATCGCGCGTCCCGGGCACCCGCCGCTGGCGGACCGCTCCTGGCCGGCAGCCAGGGTACAGGCCAGGGATTTACACAGGCGCGACGGCCCGACCCTGAGCGTGACCCTGGGACCAGTACCGTCCTGCGGGGGCGGGGTGGCAAGGGTGCTTGCCAGGGGCGCGGCCGAAAGGCCACGCATTCTGGCCCGGCTGCCGAAGCGCCCTTGGCGCCGTGTCGGACGGCAGCCCACGGCTGAGGAGATGCGGACATGCCGAGCCAGGCGATGCAGGACGCGATCGGCGCTCTCAGGGACCGGCAGAAGGCCGGTGCCGGCCAGGCCCCGGCGACGCTGGAAGAGCGCCGGGCCGGCTTCATCCCCGGGGACCGCCTGCACCGGGTGCCTGAGGATGTGCGGGTGACGGAGGTGAGCGCTGGCGGGGTGCCAGCCCACTGGCTTGAGGCCCCCGGAGCCCGCGCCGGCCGGGTTCTGCTGTTCCTGCACGGCGGCGGTTTCGAGCTGGGGTCACTGCGCAGCGACGGCGAGCTGGCCGCCCGGCTGGGACGGGCCAGCGGGATGCGGGTGCTGTTCCCTGAATACCGGCTGGCCCCCGAGCATCCCTTCCCCGCCGCGGTCGACGACGTCCTGGCCGCCTGGCGCTGGCTGCGCACCGGCCAGGACCTGAGCCCGGCATCACTCGCGGTGGCCGGCGACTCGGCCGGCGGCGGGCTCGCCGCCGCCCTGCTCGTGGCCCTGCGTGACGCCGGGCAGGCACTGCCCGCGGCCGCCGTGCTGATGTCCCCGACGGTGGACCTGACCAGCTCGGGGGCCTCGATGACCGAGCGCGCCGGCCAGGATCCGGTCTCCACCCCCGCCATGCTGCGCCAGTTCGCCTCCCGCTACCTGGCCGGGGCTGACCCTAAAACACCCCTGGCGTCACCGCTGTTCGCCTCCCTGGCCGGGCTGCCGCCGCTGCTGATCCAGGCCGGCACGGCCGACCTGCTGCTCAGCGATTCCGAACGCCTCGCCGCCGCAGCCGCCCAGGCCGGGGTCAACGTCACCCTGCAGATCGGCGAAGGCCTGCCCCACGTCTACCAGCTCCTGCTCGGCACCCCCGAAGCAGCCCAGGCCACCAGGCAAATCGGGATCTTCCTCCGGGCCCGCGTTCGCTAACCGGATAGTGACGTCCCGGCCCCTGGCTCTATGTGGCGTTCTCTGGTCGCGAAGCTTGTTCAAGCGCCGTGCTGAGGTCCTTCCACAGGTCGTCGATGTGTTCGCAGCCGACGCTCAGACGCAGCAGCCCGGGGGGCACGTGGCCTTGTCCTGGGAGCTTGCCGCGCCGTTCGATGGTGGTTTCGACGCCGCCGAGGCTGGTGGCGTGGACGATGACGTGCACGGCGTTGCAGAGGCGGTCAGCTGTGGGGGCGTCGGCTACCTCGAAGGCCAGCACCGCCCCGAACCCGGTCATTTGCGCGGCGGCGGTGCGGTGCCCAGGGTCGCTGGGAAGACCGGGGTAGCGCACCCGGCTGACGGCAGGGTGTTCATCGAGCCGGCGGGCGAGTTCGCTGGTGTTGCGCTGGCCGCGGTCGAGCCGCAGGGCAAGAGTGCGCAGGCCGCGCAGCGCCAGGAAAGCCTCGAGGGCTCCAGGGGTTGCGCCCGATAGGCCGCGGCGCTGGCGCAGGCGCCCGGCAAGAGCTTCCTCGCGGGCAATGGTGATGCCGGACAGCAGGTCGGAGTGGCCGCCAATGAACTTGGTGGCGCTGTGCACGACCACGTCCGCGCCGAGTGCCAGGGGCTGTTGCAGGAGTGGCGTCGCGAACGTGTTGTCGACGCCGACGATGGTCCCGGCGCGGCGGCCGGCGGCGCACAGGGCGGGAAGGTCAGCCACCTCGAGCAGCGGATTCGAGGGTGTCTCCAGCCAGAGCAGGTCTGCGCCGGGGACGGCGGCTTGGACGCTCAGGGTGTCGGTCAGGTCAACGCGGTCAATGGCCCAGCGCCCTTGCTGCTGGCCATCGGCGAGAAGCTCGCCGACCCCGAAATAGCAATCCGCCGGGGCAACGATACGGCCCCCCGCTGGCAGGAGGTCGAGCACGGCAGCGACCGCGGCCATGCCGGAGGAGAACGCCACGGCATGCCCGCCCTCGACCTGGCCCACGGCTGTCTCCAGGGCCTCCCAGGTCGGCGTGGAGTCTGTGCGCGCGTAGGCACGGGCGCCCTCCCCGATGCCTGGCGCTGCAGTGGCGCTGGCGTGGAAGTTAGAGGCCAGCACCACGGGAGTGTTGAGCGGCCCGCCGGCCGCGTGGCCAGGGCGGCCAGCGCATATGACCGTTGTTTCCGGGCGCAGGCCGGCCGGGGCTGCCTGCTGTTCATCAGGTGTCATGGGTTCTCCTGTCTCCCGGTAGTGCAGTATAGTGCCCTACATGAGGCAGTCGGATTTGGAGGCTCGTGCCGGGGCGGACAGCATCGCCCGCGCCATCGGCGGCCGGGTGAAGCAGGGGCGGGGCAGCCGGGGCTGGACCTTGGACCAGCTGGCTGAGCGCTCTGGCGTCAGCCGCAGAATGCTGGTCGGCATCGAGCAGGGCTCGGCCAATCCGAGCATCGCGACACTGCTTCGCATCAGTGACGCGCTCGGCATAGGGTTGCCCGCGCTTGTCGATCTGGACCGTTCGTCCAGGCTGCGGGTCACCCGGGCTGGCGCTGCCCCGGTGCTATGGCGGGGGGAACTCGGCGGGCAGGCCGTGCTCGTCGCCGGCACGGAGCCGCCGGACGTCACCGAGCTGTGGGACTGGACACTCGGGCCGGGTGAGAGTCACTCCAGCGAGGCGCACGCCGCGGGAACCCGCGAGCTGCTGTTCGTCCTTGATGGGAAGCTTGAGCTCAGCGTGGGCCAGCATGCCGAGGTACTGGCGACGGGAGATTCGGCTTCGTTCGCCGGTGACCTGGCCCACAACTACGTGAACGTCAACTCAGCGCAAGTGGCACGTTTCGCGTTGACGGTGTTCGAGCCGGCTGTCGGCGGGGGTGCGGCCCGGTGATGACCCTGCTGACCCAGGCTGAGGTGAGTGAGCGCGCACGCGCCTTTCTCGCGGGCGTCAGCGTGGCCCCCGATGTCCTCGAGCTGCGCCCGGACTACCGCGTGCTGGTGATGGTGGCCGAGGGCCTGCAGCCGGGATTGCCCGACGAGATCAGCGAGGAGCTGCTGGCGCGAGCCGAGACCCGGGCACGGATCGCGCTCGATGGCCGGGCACCCGAAGACGTGCCCCACATCGCCGACTGGCGCGGCGCTTACCGGGCGTTCGGCGCCAAGCCTCAGCGCACCCGGCCGAGCGTTGAGGCGCTGCTGCGCCGTCTGGACGCCGGACTGCCTCGCATCGACCGCCTCACCGACGCATACAACGCGGTCTCGATTGCGAACATGGTGCCAGTTGGCGGCGAGGACCTGGACCAGTACCAGGGCCCGGCCCGGCTGGTCCGGGCTAGCGGCGACGAGGACTTCGACACGGTGGTGCATGGTCGAGCCGGCTGTCGAGCACCCTAAGCCAGGCGAGGTGATCTGGTGTGACGACGCTGGCGTGACCTGCCGCCAGTGGAACTGGCGGCAATGCACCCGGACCCGGATGACACCGGCAACCGCCAACGCCATCTTCATCATCGACGGACTCGCCGCCCTCGGGGCCAACGGCTTGACCGGGGCAGGAAGCGACCTCGCCAGCTCCCTCATCCGCCTGAGCCCGCGGGCCGCCATCGCCAGCCGGCTCATCGCCGCGGTTTAGCCCCGCACCCGCTGGAGAACACACTCATGCTGATCCACCCCTGGGACGGCGCCATCAGCGGCCGAGGATGTCGCGAAGATGCTGCACGGGCCATCGCCGGTCGAACAGTGTCGGGTCGTCGCGGTCCTCGGCGCGAAGGTGCCCGATCAAGGTCACATAGCCGTCGAGGTCGAGAGTCCTGAGCAGGGTGAGCAGGTCGGCCGCCTCGCCAGCGACGGGGGCGATCGGTGCGACGAACCGGTCGTAGAGGTCCACGACCTGGCGGACCATCGTGAGGTGTCGCGGCCCGGGCTCGACGGAGGGGAAGTTCGTCGCGGCGAAGTCCTCGGTGAAGACGATCGGCTCGACGGCCAGGGCCCCTGGTCCGTAGAGCTGGGCAAGGTGGATGAGCAACTCGACGTCGAAGGTCTCGTTGAAGGACGTCATCTGCCCGATGACTGGATCGAGCGCGACCCCGTCGAAGACTTTGAACCCGGCCTGGGTGTCGAGCACCTGCGCCAGGGACGGGATGAGCAAGGCCCGGACGAAATGGCGGAACAAGACGATGATCTTGTCCGGCTTATCGCCGGTGCTGTGCGGCTCGGTGACGGGCCCGTCGGCCCGGACCAGCACCGCCCCCTCGATCCCGTACCGCTGGCCGAGCGCGCCGGCCACCTTGTCACCGGCCGCTACCCGCGCTGCCAGCGAGCCCAGCTGGGCCAGGTTCGCGGACAGGTCCGCGTCGGTGTAGCAGACCACGTGCTGGCCGGGGATGTTCGCCGTCGCCGGATCGCTCCTGACCGCAGTGGCCAGCCCGGCCAGTATCGATCCGCCCTTGCGGGACTGCTCGGTCGAGGCCAGCTGGTCAAATGCAGGGCTGATCGAGACGCCACCCCCGATCAGCTCGGCCAGCCTGAGCACCGTCACGCTGCGGTGGCCGTTCTCCGGGTAGCCCTCGGCCGCCGCGATGTCCGTCATGAGGTCGGCACTCGAGGGCCGGTCCGGGCATCCGTCGTCGCAGGCGATGATGCTCCACGTGACGCCGGGCAGGCCGCCGGTCAGCCAATCGAGCTGGCCGACCTTGGCCCGTACGAAGTCCTCCCCATGCGGATGCGCCGCGCGCGGGACCATGCGGCCGGTCTCGCCGTACATGGCCCACACCACGGTCAGGTGGACCGGCCCGGTGAGCTCGCCCAGCCGCCGCCGCGAGCGAGCCGCGGCGATCGCTTCGGCCGCCACCGCCGGACCGTGCCTATCCGCGGCGCGACCCGCCGCCGTGTGGCCCTCGATTAAGGCGGAGGCCACGTCGAGTACCGCCTGGTTCTGGGCAGAGTCCGTGAGGTCGCGCACAGGCGCCAACGCATTCTCCATGGCCTCAGGATGCCAGGACCGTCGGCTCCCACGCCTCCCGGATCACGGAACACCAACGCGGGGCTGGAGAGCTGGGCTACGGAGGCGAGGTAAGCAGAACGCCGGGGCTTGTGCGAAACAGGGTCGTGGCCGCGAAAAGACGGAGTTCGCTGGAAGGTCCGCCGCCGTCCGGCTCCCGGGGCGTGGGTGGTGCGCACTGCGCTCAGCGCCGGCACGTCGTGGTGGCGTAAACGGGTGCGTGCGCGGCCGCTGGCCGGTCACGACGCCGCGGACCCTCGCGACGTGGACGACGGCCTGGACGCCGCCTTGCTGACCGCGCTAGGCACCTGCCGGATCGCCAGCGCGAGGTGATCGCGCTGCGCATCGTCCTCGACCTGGACACCGACGCCCTCGCCGGGCACCTGGGGATCGCCCCGGCAACGGTCCGGGTGCATCTGTCCAGGGCCGCGACAACGCTGCGGCACGAGCTATCCCCTTCTCAAGCCACGGAGGCCGGCTGATGAACGACAACGAGGACCTGAACGACAGCGCCGTGCTGAGCGCCGTCTGCCGTTCAGTCTCCGGGGTTGGCCTTGCCGGCGGCACCTCCATCTGGCGGCGTTATCGGTCGTCGCCGGCGCCGATGGCGCCACGACACTGACCCTGTACCCGGAGCAGGTGATCACCCCCGGCGCGGTCCGCCAGGCTCTGGCGGAACACGGCATCCCGGGGCGGAGCAGAGCTCGGCATCGGCTACCGCCAGGACGCGCCACACCGCGAGATCTCGCTCACGCTGGTCCAGGCCGGTGCGCCCCTCACCTGCACCAGCATTCCCGGTAACGACCAACCGGAGCTGCATTCCCGGTAACGGGCGGCACGAAATCGTGGCGAGCTGCTATGGGTTAGTGGCCTGGTCGTTGCGGAGTCCGGGGGGAATGCGTGGCGGCTGGGAGGAACCACCTGGCCCTGTGTGCCTGTGCCTTGGCGGCCCGCCGGTTGCCCCCCACCAGGTCACCACCGGCTCCGGCTCCGGTGCGCGCTCTTCCACCTCGTCACCCGGCCCCGGGTTGGCACCGTATTTCCGCAGGCCGGCGACACAGCCGACGCCACCGGCCACGGCAACCAGCGCGGCCGACCAGTAGCTGCCCCGGTGATGAGTGTCTCGCAGCGCGAGCTCGACGGCCGCGGCGATCGCCGCGGCCGCGTACATCGCGTTCGCGGCCAGGGCCCGGGCCTGTGTCCTGATCAGCGCCTGCCGCTCATCGGCGCGGCCGCCGATCAGCACGCTGAAGCTGGCCCCCCGCCCGCGCCACCAGTAGCTGAGGGAGCCGACGACGACAATCAGCGCGAACGGCCAGTTCCTGTCCCAGCCCCCGCTGCCCGGCAGCACCAGCGCGCCGATGGCGCCGATCACCGCGACCGCGTACATCGTGTTCCCGGCCAGGGCCCGGGCCCGCATCCTGATCAGCGCCTGCCGCTCATCGGCCCGGCGGCCGATCAGCATCGCCTCGAAGTCGCTGTCGCGGCCGCCCCACACGTAGTAGACGATCGCCATGGGGATCGCCGCCACCGCCAGCGGGACCGCGGCGCCCCATCCTTGGCCGATGGCGTCGGCGGCGGCGAATGCACCGAACCATGCCAGCACCAGCGCTGCTACGAGCACGCGGCGGTTCCTGATATTGCTCATGACCCTGTCACCTTGTCCTCCGGATCGAACATCTTGTCAACCGGCATGTTGAAGAGCCGCGCGATCCGGAAAGCCAGTGGCAGCGACGGGAGGTACCGGCCGCACTCGATCGAGATCACCGTCTGGCGGGAGACGCCGAGCGCTGCCCCCAGCTCCGCCTGCGACAAGCCATGCAGACGGCGCTGCTCCCGGACCCGGTTCCGCATGGTGTCAAGGTAGCTTGACATTTCCGTGAGGTCAAGTGACCTTTACAAATCCTTCACCGACCTGGGAAGTGACCCGATAACGCCGGATGGGAGTGGCCGCTCGGCTGGGCTGGATGGCAGGTTGCGGGCGGCGTGGGCTTAGGTCATCACGCTGGTGGGGTCGATGTTGAAGATCAGGGCAAGGCGGGGCGGGCCGGCACCGGTGGCCAGGGCTTCGTGCAGGATCCGGTCGCGCCGGATGTGCTCGAGGGAGATGCCGTGCAGCCGGTGCCTGTCGAGGTAGCCGACCGAGACCGGGCCGGTGCCTAGTAGGCTGGCCATTTTCCGGTTAGGGCGGTTGTACTGGTGAGCGGCTCCCCGTTCGACTCAATCGGACCTAGATCTACCGCCTTGCGTTGCTTCGGGATGAAGAGGCCGCCGGTTCAAATCCGGCCACCCCGACCAGCTCAGGAGGCCGCTTGCGATCTTGGCAGGTGGCCTTTCCCGTACTCCGCGTATCTCGGTGACCGCTGGGACATCTCGATGTCGCCTCCCTTTGCTGCTCTACCGCACGGCCATGGCCGCCGGTACGAGATCAGCAAGGGCGAGAACATGACGGACTTTCCCGTCACAGCGAAGTGGATCACCGGGGGCGGGACAGCCTTCGACAAGGGCGCCGTCCAAATAAGACGAGGCCGCCCGGCTGGAAGGCTGACGGGTAGCGCCTGCTGCCCGCGCCCATTTTGACCGGGGAAGGGCGCGGGCCAAGGCCAGCATTTAGTTGGTGCGGGAGCAAGCCTGGCCGCCAGCGCCCGCTCAGCGGCTTCACCCGCGGCGCCCTGCTGGGCTGGCTGGCACACCGGCGCGCTGCCTGGCCGCACACCGCCGACCGGCACGTGCTGGTCACCCGCGTCAGCGCGCTAGCGATCCTTTGGGGCGACAACTCTCGACAGCTGAGCTGAGTTTTCAGGCTGCCTTTGGCAGCCTGGCGTGGGCGAGCCGGCTGTCGATGTGCTGGTCGATGGTGTGCAAGGCGTCGCGGAGGGGTGGTGGTGTCTGGGGCTGGCCGGCGGCGAACAGGGGCTTGAGGACGCGGTCGTGGATCTTGGTGTAGAAGATGGCGAAGCGGAGGCCGTCGCTGGTCAGGTCATAGGTGTTGGCGTGGGGGCGGCGGGTGATTAACCCGTTGCGGCGCAGGCGGGCCAGGTCGTAGGAGGCCTGGGCCATCGAGTAGGGGGCGCCGAGCAGGCCGGTCATCAGGGCGCGCAGGCTCCTGTTGGTGATGCCGGTGACGGCGCCCAGGGTGACGCACAAGGCGCCGGCCAGGGCCTGGACCCGAGGGTCGCCAAAGCGCATGGCTGTAGCCCTCCGCCCCTCCGCATCGACGGTGGGGCGCGCGATCCGCTCGAAGACTGGATTCGCAAGGACGCAGCCCTGGCCAGCACGTTCAGTGTCCAGCAGCCGGCTGTTGATCGCACGGCCGGCGTCCTGGAGCTCGCCGAGGCAGGCGATGCGGCGGCCGATCCGCAGATCGGTGGGTGAGTTGATGACGGTCTCGATGCGCAGGGCCCGGCCGTCTTTGAGGTATTGCTTTATCCGGGAGTGGCGGTAGAAGGCGTTGATGGTGACATCGGTGCCCCGGGTGATGACCTTGGTCTTGAACGTCCCCCGGGTGGCACGCTGCCGGCCGGTGACGATCCGGCGGCCGAAGATGATCTCGACAGTATCGGGGCGGCCGAGATCCAGGTTGTCGGTGACCAGCGCGTCGAAGAAGGCCCTGGCATAGCGGGGCTGGGTGAACACGATGGTGCGGGACACCTCGACCTGGGCCATCGACAGCTCCCACCAGTAGCCGGCCCGCTGGTCAGCAGGACCCAGCGGCACCGGCAGGCGGGACAGCCAGCGCTGGAAGAACACGCTGATCGTGCCGGGCTGCAGCGCGTCGCAGATCCGCTGCAGCACGGCGGGATCCTCGGCGGAGGCGAACCCGTTGGACAGCTCGGTAAAGGAGAACCCGATCTTGCGGGCCTGCTGCTTGGCCCACTCATGCCCGTTGACCCAGACCTTCACCGGCCAGGGGCAGTAGGTGCAGATCTTGATGAACGCCGGGCCGAACCCGGTGTCCTACAGGTAGAAGTAGTAGACCGTGACCCGGCGGTCCTTCTTGTCAAAGGAGAACTGCGGGCACTTGCCCGGGTCGGTGGCGCGCTTACGTGCGATGAACACCCGCTGCATCTCCTGCGCCACCCCGATCGCCGCGACCTGCGAGCGGCCCGTGGCAGCAGCCCGTTCCAGGTAGGGACCCATCACCTCGATGTTGCGGTCAGCGGCCTTCAGCGTCACCACCGGGATGTGATTGGCCTCGGCGAACGAGGCCACCCGGCGGCGGAAGGCGTCCCCGATCTGCTGCAGGCACGCCGGGGACGGCACCGGGTACCCGCGGTGACTCAGGAACTGGATCACCTGGCCCCCCACCTGCAACGGCGCGAGGTAGCCATGCAGGTAGAGCCGGTCCAGGCACTCCAGGTCGAGCGCAACATGACCATCCAGCGCATCCATAACCGTCACGACACCCGTGCGTGCGAACCGTGATCCCATAACACCCTCCCCAGCCACCCCTGCTCGTGAGGATGCGCCTACCTGCACCGAAACGCCAGGCACGACCAGGAACCTCGGCGGTATCAGGCGGAGCCTGTCTGGATGATCAATTCCAAGGTCAGGAGTCGTAGGCGACGAGCGATCGCAGGATGGGCTGGCGGGTGGTGTCGTTGTGCCAGATCGCTGCGGTCAGGGCGAGGATGCGCTGCAGGACGCGGACCATCACGCCAGCGGGTGTGTGGCCGCCGTGGTGTTCCAGGTCCAGCTGGCCTTTGAAGGTGTCGTTGACCGATTCGATGATCTGGCGCAGTGGCTTGAACAGGTGCGCGCCCGCGCGGGCGGGCTCGCCCTTGCGGGCAGGCCGCAGCAGCCTGATCCCCTCCGCGGCCATGGCGGCCTCGAAGTCGTGGCCGTAGTAGTTCTTGTCCCCGATGAGGGTCTGGCCGGGCCGGGCAGCCAGCAGGTCCGGCCCGGCGGCCAGCATGCCGGCCAGCACCTCGCGCTCGCCGGCTTTCGCGCCGGCCAGGGCGAAGGCGACGGGCAGGCCCTGCAGCGTGCACACCAGGTGCAACCGCAGCCCCCAGAAGTACCGCGAATGACTGGCGCAATACCCGTACTCAGCCCATCCGGCCAGGTCGCTGCGCCTGGCGGTCTCCCGGGACCGGCCGCACTCCACCGGGGTGGAATCGACGACCCAGACGTCATCGGTCCAGACGCTGGTGCTATCAGCCAGGGCCCGGATGGCGTCCCTGATCAGGCAGGCGGCTCCGCGCAGCCGCTTGTTGTATCCAGGCTGCTGAGGCAGGTACGGGAACAGGTGCCGCAGGTGCGCACGGGCATGCCGCAGCCACCGTGCCTCGGAGGTGAACCCCAGCAGGGCCTGCATGACCGCCAGGGTGACCAGCTCGGCGTCACTCCGCCGCGGGGCGATGCCGGCCGCAGGCCGCCACGGCGCGAGCTGCGGCGATCCCTTCAGCCAGTCATCCGTCCCGACGTACAGCGCGGTGGCGAGGGTGTCCAGGTTTGTTGTCACAAACTGATCTTGGACGCCCTCGCTTCGTCTCCGCAGCCAGAGCCACCCCTTGGAATTGATCATCGAGAGGGGTCTGCGCTGGTCGGGCGGCTGCGGAATACGTTGGCTCCCTGTTCTGGCTCCCGTGGCCCCGTCGGGCGAGAAGGGCCACCCATGGCAATCAAGATCAACGAAGACTTCAGGTGCTTGATCAACGGCAAGCTCCCGCTCGGCTCGCGCGGGCCCCTACTGCCCGTCCCGCACGACGTGGCCCAGCCCAGGCCCGGTCAGGTCAACGGTGCTGCGCAAAACCCTCCCTTTCCGATAGCGGCACTTGGCATCGATGGCGCGACACTTTCATCACGAGACCGTAGCGCCAAGGAGTGCCGCAGCCGACAACCCGGGCTGAGTAGGCACTGGCCCCACGAGCCGATGCCGACTCGGCAGCCACCCTCTTCGAACTAGTGCTCGTGATGCGATGACTAGTTTAAGTAGTCATCAAGGCCCTATAATGACTGTATGAATACGTCATCACATCACGGGGCCATCTACCGGGCCCCCCCGCTAACAGGCGATGACGACGCCATCCTGAGCGAGATCCACCAGATGCGCAAGGAACTGCGTCATGTCCTGCGCACGCCCAGGCGCTGGGAAGGAGGCCTGCGGCGCTCAGCGCTCGCCCGGGCCATCCAGGGCTCCAACAGCATCGAGGGCTACCAGGTCGCCGAGGACGACGCAGCCGCGGCCGTGGATGGTGAAGAGCCCATCAGCGCAGATGAAAAGACGTTCCTGGAAATCCAGGGTTACCGCCAGGCCCTAGGCTACGTCCTGGCGATGGGCGATGACGACTACGCGACATTCGACGCCACTGAGATCCGGGCCATGCACTACATGATGCTGAGCCATGATCACTCGAAGTCGCCTGGCCGCTACCGGAAGGGTCCAGTTTACGTCCGCGACGAGCGGCGGGATCTGGTCGTCTACGAAGGACCGGACGCCGCGCAGGTTCCGCTCCTCATCGACGCCCTGGTCGAGAGCCTGCATACTGGACTCAGCGTCGATCCCGTGGTCCGCTCCGCGATGGCTCACCTGAATCTGGTCATGATCCACCCATTCCGGGACGGCAACGGACGCATGGCACGTGCTCTGGCGACGTCAGTGCTGACCCGTTCGGACATCGGCGAGCCGGAGTTCTCCAGCATCGAGGAATGGCTCGGGGCAAACACCGAGGACTACTACAGCGTGCTGGCCCATACAGGCCACGGCTCCTGGCAGCCTCGTGACGACGCCCACCTCTGGCTGACATTCAACCTGCGCGCACATCACATGCAGGCTCAGACAGTGGCGCGTCGCGTCGAAGAGGCCGACGCGACCTGGATCGAACTCGACCAGCTCGTCACGGGGCATGAGCTTCCCGAGCGTGTAATCGATGCGATGTTCGATGCCGTTCTCGGCTACCGCGTGCGCCGCGCCACATATGTCAAGCGGGCCGAAGTCACCGACCAGACCGCCACCCGAGACCTAGCGACCCTGGTGGCAGAGGAGATTCTGACGCCGCATGGGAAAGGCCGTGGTCGCTACTACACCGCCGGCGAGCCACTCCGCCAGATTCAGGAACGCCGCAGGGCCAGACGGGCACCACTGCGTGACCCGTACCCATGGATGCGGGCAAAGCTCGGCCAGCCCGCTGCATGAGCCGCATCGGGGAACGCGAGCAGCGGCCGCCGCCCGGTCAGGCCCGCACCACAGGACCCTGTTCCCTCGACGCCCGATCCTGACGATCTCGCCCAGCTGCCGCAGCCAGGTGATCAGCGCGTCATAACTGGCCGTCGTCGCGGGGAACTCTTGGTTACCGAGTACCTGGCCCGCCTCATCATCCCGAAGCAACCCACGCAGATCGATTTAGGTCAGCCAGAGTCGAACGGGGAGCCTCTGACCAGCAGGAACGTCCTGGAGGGTCTGCGATGGTCTGCCGGGGAGTGAGCCCGTTGGCTCCCTTGCTGGCTCCCGTGGCCGCCTCCTGGGCGGGAGAGGTTCCCTGCGCCCATCAAGATCGACGAAGGCTTCATGTCCCTGGAGATCGACGGCAAGCTCGTCGCAGCAGCCAGGGAACGCGCGGGTGGCTGGTGGGAAGTCAGCCACTGGCAGCGGTTCTTCGACCGCAACCAGGCGCTCACGGCCCTAACCATCACCGAACTCCTGGAGAACGGCTGCGACAGCAACGACCCACTTGTGCTGGCTCTCCGCGAAGAATTGCGATGACAGATCGCAGTGTTAGCAACCTCGCTATTTGGAGATGTAGCGGCTGGTTTCTACGAGGACGCTTTGACAAAGCTCCCCGAGCACCCCGCTCGCCTTCGGGTGCCTAACCTTGCGCCGCACCTCGTGTCAATAGTCATCGGAGAGCTGGCCCCCGGCTGGCTCGTAGGACGAGCAGGTCGAGGGTATCGATGACGGGGCCTGGCTGGGTGGCGGCGGCTGCGCGGAGCCTGGCCAGGCCTGCTTCGTAGGCATCGTCGGTAATGAGCATGAGCGGGGTGTGCGCCTCACGCTGCGCGGTGGCGGCGATGGCGGCGAGGGAGGGGGCGGTCACCTGGCGGACCGGTTCCAGAGTCATGTAGCTGAAGCCTGCTGCGGCGAAGGCCGTGCGCACACAGGTAACGCTGGGGAAGGTGTCCAGGACTGCGATGGCCTCGGGCCAGTAGCGGAACAGCCCGATGCCGTGGTGACGGCCGGGGAATGCGCTACGGATGAGCACCGGAGCGCCGGGCCGCAGTACCCGGCGGAGCTCGCGGGCCGCGGCGGGAAGATCGGGCAGGTGGTGGACGACGGTGGACAGCCAGGCGCCGTCCATGGTCGCGGCGGCGAGCGGCAGCGCGGTTGCATGCCCGGCGAGCATGCCCGGCCAGCGGGAGCGGGCACGCATGGCGGGAGAGGGCTCGACCCCCAGGACGCCGATGCCGTACCAGCTGGCCAGGGCGATGGCCCAGGTGCCGGTGCCCGCTCCGAGGTCGAGGACTCGCATGCCCGGCCGGGGAGCCAGGTGACGGGAGATCGCGGCGCGCCATTCGCTGAGCGCGTCCGGAGGCAGCTCGCGGGAGGCCTGGAAGGCCGCCGCCACGGCGTCGCTGTAGTCGGTGCGGGCCATGGCCTAGCTGGCCTGCGCTACGGTCAGGCCTGCGGGGTAGCTGGCGATCTCGATGAGGTTCCCGTCGGGGTCGCGGATGTAGATGCTGGTGATCGGGCCCCGGGCGCCAGTGCGCGGTACCGGGCCGTCCTCGACCGGCACGTGCTCGGCATCGAGATGGGCGAGGACTGCTGCGGGAGGGGTCGTGGTGATCAGGCACAGGTCCGCGCTGCCCCGCGTGGGCCGGGCGGCGTGCGGGGTGATCTCCTGCCCGGCCTGGTGCAGGTTGATCTTGCTGGTGCCGAATTCCAGGGCGCGGCGCCCGGCGCCGAAGGTGACTGGGTGCATGCCCAGGACCCGCTGGTAGAAGCCAGCGGTCTGGTCCAGGTCGGTGACGGTCAGGACCAGGTGATCCAGGCCGGTGATGTCGACCGGTGACATCTGCTCTCCAGGCTCGATCCGCACGCTGAGGTCAGTGCTGGGCTCCTGGCTCCAGGCCTGCCAGGCAGCACCGGTGAGCCGCTTTCTGGCGTCGGCGAAGAACTGCCGTAGGTCCGCGCCATGCCGGGTGGCCATGGCTGGGTTGTGCCGGATCACATCAAGCTCGTTAGCGGCGGTCAGCTCAGTGAAGGCGCGGATATCCGGCTCTGGCGGCAGATGCGTGCGGCCGGTGAACCGATCCCGGAAGGGCACCGGTCCAGGCTCTTTGAGGGCTGGGTGCACGGCAGCCCGGTCGCAGCTGCCGTACAGGTAGACCAGTGACTCAGCCCGGGCGCCGGCAATCGCGCTGAGGACGGGGCGCTCGTCTGGCCCGAGCAGCTGGTCAGGGTAACCGGCCGTGCCGTAGCAGGCATGGCACAGCCCGGCCACCTGCAGGTCCTCGCCAGCCCCCCAATCCGCGAGCAACGCGGCGACGCGGACCAGATGCTCATACAGGGTTCCGCCGGGGTGGGGCAGCTGGCCGGCTCCGTGGTCGAGCAGGAACTCCTGGATCTGCCGTGGTTCGGGCCTCACGTCACTAGTTATACTCGTGACGTGAGGCTTCCAGCAATCCCCGACCGCGAGCCGTCGGCGGAGGAACTGCGGTTTATCTTCAGGTCCGGGCGGTTGAGCCTGGCGTTCTGCGCGACTGTCGGTGAGCGGTGGCGCCGCAGCTTCGAGCGGCTGCTCACCCCGGGCCACCTCACCCGCTGGTATGCCGAGGCCTCCGTGACCAGCGTTGCCGTCCCGGTGACCGGGCCGGACCTGGCGGAAGCGCGGGCAGTGCGCGAAGCGCTCTACCGCACCGCCAAGGCGTTCCTCGGCGGTCAGCCGCCGGCCGGCGCCGACGAGGAGATCATCAACCGGGCAGCGGCGGCGCCACCGCCGGTGCCCCGCATGGACCGGGGCGCGGTGCTGCTGGCCGCGGCCAGGCCGGATCCGGCGGCCAGCGCCCTGAGCGCGGTGGCCCGTGACGCCATCGGCCTGTTCACCACCGCGGACGCCCGGCGGCTGCGCGAGTGCGCCAGCCCCGAGTGCGGCCTGCTGTTCTTGGACCTCAGCCGCCCCGGCCGCCGCCGCTGGTGTTCCAGCAACGCCTGCGGTGGCAAAGCACGCGCGGCCGCCTACCGCCAGCGCCGACATCCCTCCGCCGAAACCCGCTGACCGTCACGAGTGCAGAACCGCCAACCGCATCCTGGCCGAGCAGCATGTCCTCCCGCTCGGATCCGTCCGCGCAGGTCAGCGACCTGTGATCGGCGCGAGGGACCGCGTCTGGCCGCATCTGACGGTTGCTGGCCGCTCCCAATCTGCTCCCAAATTCGGACACCCAGGCTCCGGCGGCGCCCGGCCCGATCCTGAGCCGCCGGGCGATCCAGGTGAGCTTCTCCCCGGGCAACAGGAACCAGCTGCCATGGTGATTTGTCCCTGCGGGCAGGTCGCCAATCGCCGTGCGCTGCTGCGGAAGTTCGCCCGTCCGAAGGAGGCGGGTTGCCCGCGTCGGCCCGGCCGAGCGCGTACCAGTGGCCGACGCCGGCATAGACCGGGCTCGGCTTCTGATTGTTTAACCGCACGACCTGATGCGCCTGCTCACACAACGTGATAGGTCTTCGATCTGAGCGAGGCGCACACTCCCGCCGTTATGGTCGGCATGCGTGGATCTGACGGCGTCGTCTGCTGCGATACGGATCTGGGCGATCTGCACGCGCAGCCCCCTGCGAGGTGATCACGATGACTTGGGGCAGTAACTGAGATAGACGGCGCGTGCGAACCGCTGCGTGTCCAGTAGTTGCAGACGCGAGCGGACCCTGCTGGGGAGCGCTCGCTTGCCACCTCCGACGATGGGAACCAGGAAAAGGTGCAGCTCGTCGACCAGCCGGCCGTGATGGCCTGCCCGGCCAGGGTCCGCGCAAACCGCGTTTTCGCGGTATCGGTCCGAGAGGCGCGGCGCGTGCCACCGGTGGTGGACTAGCTCAAGGAAGCGCTGCGAACTCACCCGGCCGTGGGTCAGGCTCGCAGGTACTGCAGCACGGCTAGCACCCGCCGGTTGTCGGCTTCGGACGACGGCAGCCCCAGCTTGGCGAAGATGGACGCGACATGTTTCTCCACGGCTCCGGGTGAGATCACCATGGCCTCGGCGATCGCTGCGTTGGAGCGCCCTTCGGCCATGAGCTCGAGGACTTCACGCTCCCGCGGAGTGAGCCCGCCGAGCCCGCCGATCTGGCGGCTTGCCCGCATTAGTTTCGTGACCACCTCAGGGTCGAGCGCGGTCCCGCCGGCGGCGACCCGCTTGAGTGCGTCGGCGAACTCCGCCGCGTCCGCGACCCGGTCCTTCAGCATGTAGCCGACGCCCCCGGCGTTCCCGGCGAGCAGCGCGGTCGCGTAGGTGGTCTCGATGTACTGGGACAACACGAGGACCCCGACCTCCGGGTGCTGCTTGCGCAGCTCCGCCGCGGCTCGCAGGCCCTCGTCGGTGTGTGTAGGCGGCATCCGGATGTCGGTCACCACCACATCGGGATGGTGCTCAGCGACCGCAGCGAGCAGCGAGCCGGCGTCCGCAACCGCCGCGGCCACCTCGTAACCCCGGTCCTCAAGCAGCCGCACGAGGCCTTCCCGCAGCAGCGCGGAGTCCTCTGCGATTACGACGCGCATGCCCGCCATAGTCCCACGACCGTCGGCGGCCGCGGCGCCACAGGGTGAGCGGCACAGGGGCGGGGCAGAGGATGGGCAGCGCTGGGCGACGTCGCCTCAGGGGTGGAGGGGAAGCTCCACGCTGACGGTGGTCGGTCCGCCGGGCGGGCTGGTGACGGTTAGGGTGCCATCCACGGTGCGCGCCCGGTGGCGCAGGCCAGAAAGCCCGGAGCCGTCCGACTCGTCGGCGCCGCCCCGGCCGTCGTCGCTGACGGTCAGCACGAACGGCCCGCCGGGCGGTGACACAGCGGCGACCTCGATCAGGTTGGCGCTGCTGTGCTTGACCGCATTCGCCAGGAGCTCGGCCGCGCTGAAGTAGGCGATCGTCTCGATCGCAGGCGAGGGGCGCTCCGTCAGGTGCGCCGTCATCCGGACCGGGATCGCGCTGTCGGCGGCGAGGGTCTCCAGGGCCGGCCCGAGGCCGTTGTCGAGCACGGGCGGATGGATGCCGCTGGAGAGGTCCCGCAATTCGACGAGCGCCTCCTTCGCCCCGGCATGCGCCGCCTCCACGAGGTCTCGCGCCGCCGCTACCTCGTCCGGACCCCCTGCGGCGAGCTTGTCCCGCGCCATCCCTAGGTGCAGTGCGAGGGTCACCAGCCGGGTCTGGGCGCCGTCGTGGAGGTTCCGTTCTATCTGCCGCACAAGCGCCGCCGCCTCGTTGACCACCTCCGAACGCGACCGCTCGAGAGTGGCGACCCGCGCCGCCATTTCGCCGGGCCCAAGGATCCGGCGCAACAACCACAGTTCCGACACAAGGATTCCGCGTACCAGCCATGGCGCCACCAGCAGTAGCGCGCCCCCTACGACGGCCGCCAGCCAGGTCCCCGGCCAGGTCTGGACCGCAAGGCCGCCGAGATGGACCGGGCTCAGGTGGGTGCCCGGCGGATGGTTGCGAAACATCAGCCACCACACGGGAGAGGTCACGCTGAACAGCCCGTATGCCCACCACACGACCGCGATGTACTTGGCGACCGCCATCGGCAGGCCCAGGATGGCAGCGGCCACCGCCCGCCATCCTGCGCCGTCCCGCAGCCGGGCATCGACACGGCGGAGCGCGCCGTGCGCCGGCCGGTGCGGCGGGAGCTGTGGCAGCCGCTCGCCGAGCAGGCCCCCGGCCAGCGCCCGCTGCGCCGCGCTCACCAGGCGCGCGATGGCCAGCCCGGTCATGAGCAGCACGAGGCCAAGGACGGTACCGGCGAGGGAGATGGTCAGAATGGTCCCCGCCCCGAGAAACGGAACGGTCAGCGCGAACCCGGCCACGCCCAGCGGTACCCCGGCCACCGCGTATAGCAGCTCCCGCCAGGCCCGCGGGGTGAACGGCGCGCCGAGCAGGGTGCGCACGGCGCCCCCGGCCGGGCGCGGCCGGACACTGGCGGATGGCCGCGAGCCAGCCTCCCTATCCCGCGGCCCCACCTTGCTCCTCATGAGTCCAGTGTCCCCGCTAGGCGTCGCGCCGTGCGAGCAGCACCGCCCCGGCCGCCAAGGCCACCCCTGCGTAGAGCGCGAGCATCCCCAGGCCCGTCCAGGGCCCGAGCGCCGGGAAGCCGGCTGTGTGCGCCTGGGTGGCAGACAGCGAGTCAGAGACGATAGCGATCGGCGCGTAGGCGCCGAGCGAGTGGGCCAGCGCCCCGAGCGCCTGCGCGCCGACGAACACGGCGCCGATGACCACCCCAGTGGCCGCTGCCCCGTGACGCACGATCGTGCCGATGCCCAGGCCAAGCAGCCCGATGAGCGGGTAGGCCGCGCCGACCATCAGTACCGCCCGAAGCACCGTCGGGTCGCTAAGCGACGGTGCGTGAAACGCAGCAGGCAGGGCCGCCGTCCCGGCGAAGAACGCGGCGAACGACGCGATCTCACCAACCGCCAGCGCAACGGCCCCGAACACCGCCGTCTTCGCCGCCAGCAGCGTCCCCCGGTGTGGCACCGCGGTGAGCGTCGCCTTGATCAGGCCGGAGGAGTATTCGTTGGTCATCACCAGCACACCGAGCACGCCGAAGGCGAGCAGGCCGGGTGCGACGCCCGCAAGGACATTGCTGGTGATGTCGCCATGGGTGTCCTTGGAGTTGAGGCCGACCGCGGTGGCCAGGCCGACCACACCGGCGATAGTGATGAGCAGCGTCACCCAGGGTGAGCGCAGCGTACGGAGCTTGATCCGCTCCATCCGCGCGGCCTGCCGGAACCCAACGGCGGATCGGTGGGTAGTCGGCCGCCTGGTTGTGTGCGAGATGGTGGTCATGCCGCGCCTCCGGACGTCAGCGTGAGGAACGCATCCTCGAGGGATCCCGAACGGGCAGAGAGGTCGGTGACTGTGGTGTCGGCGAGCAGTCGGCCGCCGCCGATGACGATCAGGTGGTCGGCCACCAGCGCGATCTCGCTGATCAGGTGGCTGGATACCAGCACGGTTCTGCCCTCCGCCGCCAGGTTGCGCAGAAGGGTGCGGATCCAGCGGACGCCCTGTGGGTCCAGGCCGTTCACCGGCTCATCCAGGATCAGCACCCCGGGGTCGCCGAGGAGGGCCGAGGCGATGCCTAGTCGCTGGGACATGCCGAGCGAGAACTTGCCCGCACGGCGGCGTGCCGCATCGGACAGGCCGACCTCGCCGAGGACCTCGTCAACCCGGGAGTCCGGGATATTCCCCGCCGCCGCGAGCACCCGCAGATGCGAGCGCGCCGAGCGCGCCGGATGAAATGCGCGGGCCTCGAGTTGCGCGCCCACCTCCCGCAGCGGCCAGGCGAGATCGTGGTAGACCCGCCCGCCGATCGTGGCCTGGCCGGTGTCCGGGCGGTCCAGGCCCAGGATCATCCGCATCATTGTGGACTTGCCTGAGCCGTTCGGACCGAGAAACCCGGTCACCGAGCCTGGCTCTACGGTAAAGCTGAGGTTGTCGACGGCCCGCACCGGGCCGTATCTCTTGCTGACCCCGCTGGCCTCGATCATGACGCCTCCCTGGCCGGGCGCGCCCGTTGCGTGCCTGTGCCATCCACGCTAGAAAGCTCGTGGCCTACGGAAAATGTGGCCAGCTGGCGTCCTGGCCCCCCAGGTTGGCCCGCGGTCCGGGCGGGGGATAACCCCCCGGTCCGCCCGATGGTGCCGTAGTTCACCCTGGCGGCCGGCACCCGCCGGGGCACCGGACAGACGGCGCTGATTAGGCAGGATCATCGCCTGGCAAGGCACCGGCGGCACTCAGCTTCCCGCGCCTCCGGGTCGAGCCCGGCATTCCAGCTGACACCTGATCTGCCGGAGCTGGCTGTGCGGGCGGCGCTATGACGGCTCTTCGACGCTAATCGGGATCGTGTGTCCGTTAGTTAGGGAAGCAGAACAGGGAGATCGGCGCGCCCACCGCGGCCACGAGGTCGTCAGCGGAACGTGCGCAGAGTCGGCTCTCGGGAGAGGCGGCTGGCTCATGAACTCGGCCTCGTGCGAGGCGCGGTGGTGACCTGGCGTGTTGGCGGTGGGCGTCTTACCGGTGGGTTCTCATTGTTCGCTGGGGCCTCTGCTGGCCCAGCATCGGGGCCTCAGCCTGAGTCCCCGGAGGTACCTGATGGCCACCACGATCCCGTCCGCCGCACTCGTCCGCGTCACGCCGGTGTTCACGAATACCGAGCGCCTGGCGTTAGCCGGATTTCTCGCCGGGTACAGCGGCCTGACGCGGCAAGCCTACGAGCTGGATCTGCGGCAGTTCGCCGGCTGGTGCCAGCAGCACCAGCTCCATCTGTTCCAGGCTCGCCGGGCTGACATCGAGTTCTTCGCCCGCGACCTGGGAGCCCGCGGCCGTGCCCGGGCCACCATCACCCGCCGCCTGTGCACCGTGGCTGGGTTTTACCGGTACGCCGTGGAGGAAGAGCTGCTCGATCATTCGCCCGCCGCGCGTGTACGGCGGCCGCGGCTGGACTATGAGTCCCACGCGGTTGGCCTGGACCGCAACGAACTCGGCGCGCTGCTGGTGGCCGCAGGTCTTGGCCCGCCGGCGGAGCATGCGCTGATCTCGCTGCTCGCCCTCAACGGGCTGCGGGTCTCCGAGGCCACCGGCGCCGGCATCGAAGCCCTGGGTATCGAGCGCGGCCACCGAACCCTGGTAATCACGCGGAAGGGCGGCAAGGTCGTCACCATCCCGCTCGCGCCGCGCACCGCCAGGGCCATCGACCTGGCTATCGGCGAACGCACCGAAGGACCCATCTTCCTGGCTCCGGATGGGCGCCGACTGGACCGCCACGGTGCCGGGCGGATCGTCCAGCTCCGCAACGACACCGCAGGCCGTGCCTATTACCGGCGCAAGCTCGCCGCCGGCAAAACCTCGATGGAGGCGATGCGCTGCCTGCGCCGGCGGCTCTCCGACGCGGTCTACCGGCAGCTGGCCGCCGACGCTGCCGGTCAGGAAGAAGCGAGCCCGGGAGGGCACCCCGGGGCGTCTCTAGAATCCAGCGCGGCCGGCCTGTCCCCGGACACCGGCACTTCGGATCAGCCACTTCCCGGACCCGCACCCCAGACGCTACCGCCCCTGCGCCCGGCTCCACAGCCCATGGCCCCCGCAGCCGCTGCCACCCGGCGGCGCGCCCGAGGTGACGGCGTGGAGCGCCCAACCGGACGAACGACGTTGACACCGACCAGCGCCGCCACACCCTCAACAGCGCCGGGGCCATGCCCTTGATGACAGATCCCTTCATAGAAGGGAGCCAGATGCGGTCGGCTCGGTCACCCGTCCCAGCGGGTCACGACGGCTCTCATGGCGGGTGGAACTGCTGCCTGCTGCCGGCTTTGAACCGATTGTCGGCGGCGGGGGGTAGGTAGAAGATATGCGATGGTCTGAGTTTGCTGCCGCCCAGCCGGTGCTCGCCGCTGTCGCGAGTGATCAGCTGATCAAGCCAGGCGTCGTGCTCGTCGGCACAACCCGTAAAGACGGGTCGGCGCGGATCAGCGGCGTTGAGCCTTTGCTGATGCACGGCGAGTTGTGGCTGTCGATGATGCCCGCCTCAGCCAAGGCCCGTGACCTGGACCGCGATCCGCGAATCCTGGTGCACAGCATTGTCACCAGTCCCTCTCCGGAGGCCGAGATCATGATGCGCGGTACGGTACGGCCCGAGACCGCCCCTGATGTGCAGCGGAGTTACGCCGCGGACGTCGAGGCTCACCTTGGCTGGCGGCCGGTGCCGGGCGAATTCGCGCTGTTCAGCGTCGCCATCAACGACGTCACTTTCATCGGGCACGACGCTGAGAGCAACGCCCAGCATGTCGCCCGCTGGCCAGCTGGGGAGGAGTACCTGCGCCCTTCCCTGACTCCGACCACCCTCGGTTCTGCGGAGCCGGTCAGGCGATTGCTTGCCCAGCAGGCGGAACAGTGAGCCAAACAGGCACCGCAGAAAGAGCGCTCCCGGCGGCAGAAGAGTGCGTTGCTCGGGGCGCAGCAACTTCGAGTGGCTCACCGATACTCTGAGCTACATGGCTGGCTATGACGACGGTCGCGTCGCGTGCACAGATGACGCGGTCATCCTTCGCCGGTACAGCTTGTGGCGCGCCAGGCGCATCACCTACCAGGCAATCCGAGAGGTACGTCAGGTGCCTCTCGCATCGCTGGGCATGGTCCGAATCCAGGGCAGTGGCGATTTCGTCCACTGGTTCAATTACGATCCGCACCGCAGGCATAAGGAACACGCGCTGGTCCTTCACATCCTGGCCGGCAAGCAGGAGCGATCTGCCCTCCGGACGCCTGGTGATGCCGACGAGCGGGTCAAGCCAGTCATTACCCCAGACGATCCCGATAGCGTCATCGCCGAACTCATCGCGCACGGCGTAAAAGTCAGCAGCGGGCCAAGTGACGCCGACTAGGTCAGCACACTGCCATGGGTCCCAACACGCCCATCAGGGCTAGATGCGGACGTTTTCAGGTTCCACATCTTTAGGCGTCGGCTCTACCATGGCGACGCGGTCCCGGGTGTTTTCCTTGCGCCTCCCGCACGTGGTACATCCAGCTCGGCTGGTGAGGCTGACCGGGCGCGGCAGCCAGGACCGTGGGGAGGCCCTGGATCGTCTTGAGCATCCCCGATGGCACCACCCCGAGCGCGGCAGATGCGGGCGTTCAAGCCGTGCCCGGACGATGCTTGAACATACGGCCTGGCTAAGGCTCAGGGGATCGTCGTGGTGGGTCTGACCGGCTCGCCCGCAGGTGGCGGGCCGTTCGATGTATCCGGGTGGCCGCCGGTGCGACGGCTTGCGGGGATGCCGGGATGGTGCCCGGCTTGCCTTGTGCGCCGACGCCGCCCCGGCCCGTGCATAGCCGACCGGGCCCGATCTAAAGGATGAGCGGGACGAGCATCTTGGTCGAGCGCTTGTACGCCGGGTAGGCGTCGGGGAACTGCCCGGTCAAGTAGTGCTCCTCGATCTTCGCGCTATAGACGAAATAGACACCGGCCAGTGCCACGGCGATCAGCCACAGCCAGCTCAGCGCCACTGCGGTGCCGACGCCCGCGACCAGGATGCCCGAGTAGATCGGGTGGCGGACTAGGTGGTAGGGGCCGCTGGTCACTAGCTCAGGCTCGTCCTTTTGTGTCATGGGCGTGCCCCAGTTACGCCCGATGTGCATACGCGCCCAGATCGCGAAACCCAACCCGGCAGCGAACAGGGCCAGGCCAACGCCAGCGAGCCACAAGTCCTTGTTGCTGGCGTGGTGCTGAAAGACACCCAAGCGGACGAGCAGGATCACCAGGGCAACGATCACCGCCCTGATCCCCAGCTCACGAGACCACGGCACGCGGCCCCGCTTCATCGAAAAGGCAGCCACCAGCCAGTACAGCCAAAACGCCGCCCAGACGACCGCGAAGACAACCTCGACCACTCTCATCGTCACTCACACTGCCACAGTGCCCGGGTTGATACGCGGCGAGGCCCCGCTTGGCTCCGCCGTGATCTCGTTACAGTAGCTCGTCGCGTCCGAATGATCGAACGCAATACCGGTCTCACCAGTGGTGACGTGCGGCGCTCAGTGCCAGACGGCCTCATACTGAGCGATGCAAAAGGCCGAAAGAACGCACGCTCATCGGCTACGAGCGGGCAATCGGTGGCTGCAACGGCACATGCTTGACGGTCTGTTCCGGCCGGCACCAGCTCAAGCCGGTGATTACCCGGGGTGCCGAGACTATGAACGCCATCTTCAAGCAGCATCAAGCCGACCCGGCGTGAGGCAGTGGCCCCCGGGCGTCTTTCTGCAAGATCGCTTAGGGACGTGTTTTACCTGGTCGGGGTGGCCGGATTTGAACCGGCGGCCTCTTCGTCCCGAACGAAGCGCGCTGCCAAGCTGCGCCACACCCCGCCGGCCAGTTCGGGGCTGAGACCCCCGGGCGGCCGATTTCCCCGGAACCTCCGGCAGTCTAGCCGATCCTCGGCACCAGCGTGAGCAGCGTGGCCTCCGGGCGGCAGGCGATCCGGACGGGGGCCCACGGTGACGTGCCGAGCCCGGCCGACACGTGCAGCCAGGGCCGGTTGTCGGGCTCGCCAGGATCAGGCTGGCCCGCGGGGTGCCGGTGCAGGCCACTGACCCGTTCCCGGTCGATGCCGCAGTTGGTGACCAGCGCCCCGTACAGCGGGAGGCGGATCTGGCCGCCGTGCGTGTGGCCAGCCAGCAGGAGGTCATAGCCGTCCGCGGTGAACTCGTCCAGCACCCGCGGCTCCGGTGAGTGCATCACGCCCAGGCGCAGGTCCGCAGCGGGGTCCGCAGGACCGGCAATGTCCTGGTAACGGTCGCGCTTCGTGTGCGAGTCGTGGACGCCGGCCACCTCGATATCGAGGTCACCGGCCTTGAGCCGGCTGCGGCGGTTGTTCATGTCGAGCCAGCCGGCTGCGGTCATCCCCGCCCCGAGTTCGGCGAAGGGCAGGTCGGGAATGTGCCGGAGATGCTCGTGGCTGCTGTCCCGCCACAGGTACCGCAGCGGGTTCTTGGGCACCGGCGAGTACAGGTCATTCGACCCGTACACGAACACACCCGGCCGGTTGAGCAGCGGGCCGAGCGTGTCCAGGAAAGGCTGGACGGCATGCGCGTGGGCAATGGAATCGCCGGTGTTCACCACCAGGTCAGGCGCGAGCGCATCCAGCGACCTGACCCAGGACATCAGCCGGTGGCGGCCTGGGGTCAGGTGCATGTCAGAGATGTGCAGCAACCGCAGCGGCGCCGCGCCGGCCGGCAGGACGGGGACGTCGTAGCGCCGCAGGGCGAACCAGTTCCGTTCGGCGACCGCTCCGTAGGCGAAGGCTGTCCCGCCGAGCATGGCCGCGGTCCCGAGGGCCTGGAGGGCTCGTGATCGCATCACACTATGGTGCCATGCCCTCGTCGTGCCCGGCCCGCGACTGGGCGGGCCCGGAGGCGGGGCCACGGTCGGTTCGTTATCTGGGCTGGAGCAGGAGCACGGCCCGCGGGCGGGACAGGGCAGGATGGACACCATGGCAGCACTCAAGGATCAGCTCCGGGCCGACCTGACCGCCGCGATGAAGGCGCGGGATGAGGTCCGCACCCGGACCATCCGGATGGCCCTCACCGCTGTCTCCACGGCGGAGGTCGCCGGGAGCACCTCCCGTGAGCTCAGCGACGATGAGGTGGTCACGGTCCTGACCAGGGAGGCGAAGCGGCGGCGGGAAGCCGCCGACGCCTTCGCCGCGGCCGGTCGGGCTGAGCAGGCCTCCGCCGAGCAGGCCGAGGGAAAAGTGCTGGACGCCTACCTCCCCGCCCAGCTCGGCGACGACGAGATCGCCGCGATCGTGACCGCGGGGATCGAGCAGACCGGGGCCACCGGCATGAAGGCCATGGGCCAGGTCATGAAGGTGGTCACGCCGCAGACCGCGGGCCGGGCGGACGGCGGCCGGGTCGCCGCCGAGGTCCGGCGCCAGCTGGGCCAGCAGGCCTAGCTGGCGGCCCGCTAATGGGTGGGCGGCCCGCCGCCGGTACCGCCCCCACCAGGGCCGTTCCCGTTGCCGGGACCGTTCCCGTTGCCGGGGCCGTTCCCGCCCTTCCCCTTCTTCGGCGGGGACGGGTTGTTCACGCCGGTGCCCATCGACCAGAGCTCGCCTGGAATGTCGGCCGTGCTGAAAGCCGGGGCCGGGTTGACCAGGTCCGCATGCAGGAACGTCATCTGCCAGGTGTGCGCGGGCGCGTCGGCGCCGAACATCTCGCCGGGGCAACCGAGCCGGTAGCAGGAGCCGGTGAATGACATCGGGTGCGTGACCGGGTCCAGGGGGTTGAACACCGACACATACCCGGCCAGGTCGGGGGTGTAGCCGCCGAAAGCGGCGAAGTCGAAGTTGTCCGACGTTCCGGTCTTGCCCGCGGCGGGACGGCCGATGCCCAGGCCTGCCGCGGTCCCGACCGTCAGCACGCTCTGCAGGACGTAGCTGGCCGCGTCGGCAACACCGGCCGGTATGGCCTGGCGGCAGTGGGCCTTCTGGACCGGCACCCTGGCCCCGGTCTGGGTGACGATCCTGAGCACGGCAATCGGCGTGCAGCTCACCCCGCGGGCGGCCACGGTGGCGTAGGCCTCCGCCATGCTCATCGGGGACACATTGACCGAGCCGAGGGTGAAGGAGGGGAGGTCATCGGCGGGCGGCGACCCGTGATCCCACTGCAGCAGTGACCTGCCGTCCGCCCGGGTCACGCCCAGCGCGACTGCGGTCTTCACCACGTTGCAGAGCCCGACCTTGCGCTCGAGCATGGCGAAGTACACGTTCACTGACTGGGCGGTGGCGTTGTACAGGGTGAACGCGCCCTTTTCCCCATTCGAGTCGTTCACCAGCGTGTAGGGGTTGACGATCGGCTGGCCCTTGCAGTTGGTGTAGCCAGTCAGGGTGGCGGGAGTCTGCACGGTCTGCGCAAAACCGAACGGCACGCCCTGCTCCAGGGCGGTGAGCAGCGTGAACAGCTTCGACGAGGAGCCGGTCTGAACCCCGATCCCGCCGTCATACGGTGTGTTCACCGCGTAGTCCACCGTGGTCTGGTTCCTGGTGAAGCCGTACGAGCGGTCGTTGGCGATGGCCAGGATCCGCCCGTTGCCGGGCTGCATCAGCACCTCGGACGCCGCGTTACCGCCCGGGTTGGCCCCATTCGGCGGCTGCGGCACCATGTAGTTCACCGCTACCTTGGCCGCGCGCTCATCCTGCGCGTTCAGCGTGGTGTACACCTTCAGGCCGCCGCTGCTGTTCAGGATGTTCCAGGCCCTGGAAAAGGCGCTGTCCTGCTTCATCAGCGAGACGACGTAGTCACAGAAGAATGCGGCGTGCCTGGCTGAGCCGCTGGTGCAGCCGGTTTGCAGCAGGGAGAGGTGCAGCCCGAGCGGCGTCTTGCCGACGGCGACTGCGTGCGCCTTGGTGATGATGCCCAGCTGGGCCATCCGGGCGAGCACCACGTTGCGCCGGGCGAGCGCGTTCCCCGGGTGGAGAGTGGGGTTGTCAGCTTCGGGGTTCTCCACCATCCCGGCCAGCATGGCGGCCTGGGGCAGGGTCAGCTTGGCCGCGGTCGTGTCGAAGTACCGTTCGGCGGCGGCGCCCACCCCGACCGCCTGGTTGCCGTAAGACGTGCCGAAGAACGCCGCGTTGAGGTAGCCCGCCAGGATCTCGTTCTTCGACATCTTCTTCTCGACATCGATGGCCAGGCGCAGTTCCTTGATCTTCCGGGTGAGCGTGGGCGCGTAGGCGGCGTCCGCCTGCTGGACGTTCGGGGCGGTGAGGATGAGGGCGTTCTTCACGTACTGCTGGGTCAGGGTTGACCCGCCCTGGACCGTTTTGTGCTCGATGTCGTTGACGATGGCGCGTATGGTGCCGCGGATGTCGATAGCGCCGTGCTGGTAGAACCGGGAGTCCTCGATGGCCACGATCGCCTGGCGCATGACCGGGGAGATCTGGTCATAGGTCACCGGCTCCCGGTCGATGTCCCGCGGGTAGTAGTAGGCCAGCAGATTGCCCTGGCTGTCCAGGATCTCCGAGCGCACCGGGAGCTGGCCGATGATCCCGGTTTTCATGTCGTTGAACTTGTTCGCGGTGTTGCGGGTCACAAGCCCGACCGCGCCCACCGCAGGGACCAGCAGGGCCCCCGCGAGCAGCCCGGCTACCGCGGCGAGGAGCACCACTCGGCCCGCGATGCCGGCCCGTCCGATCAGTCCTGATGTCAACACGGTCCTCAGGGTACGCCTTGCGGCTTGCGCAAGATGTCCGGACGCGGGAGGCTGGTCTGCCGCGCGGAACGGTGACCACTCGGCAGGCATGGCATGGCCCAGGCGGACTATGCGCGAAATGGGCCCAACGGGCTCTGGCGCTAACCCCCTGGTCTTCCGTAAGTTACTTTTCCGCAACACCGACAACGGAAACAGGCGTGAAAACGTCTGCCCCTGGACCGCAGGTGAACGCCATCCGGCGTGACGACCTCCCGGGCCGTGACGATCAGGAGGAGTGGGCCACATGTGGATCACAGACTGGACCGCCCGCGCCGCATGCAAGGGAACGGACCCTGACGAGCTTTTCGTCCAGGGTGCGGCGCAGAACCGGGCCAAGCTGATCTGCCGCGGCTGCACCGTCCGCACCGAATGCCTCGCCGATGCACTGGACAACCGCATCGAGTTCGGCGTCTGGGGCGGCATGACCGAACGTGAGCGCCGGGCTCTGCTCCGCCGCCGCCCCGATGTGACGTCGTGGCGGGAACTGCTGGAGCACGCCCGCAACCAGTACGAGCGCAGCTCGGACGACGAACTGGTTGCTAGCTGACAAGCCGGATGAAATCGCTCAGCGAGCAGCGTCGCTAGCTGAGCCTCACCCCCCGGGCGAGTTCTTTCGCCACCGAGCGCAGGCCATCGAGGTCATGGACGTCCTCTGGCTGCGCGAGGACCTCAGCCATCGGGATGGCCGGGTGAGCTGCTGAGAAGCTTTCTTCCAGCCGACGCTCCCGCTCAGCCAGCTGCATCCGCTCTGCGTGCAAGCGCAGCGCGGTGGCGGTGAGCGGATGACGTGACGTGGTCGCAGCCGTTGCGGGTGCCCCCGGCAGGCCGGGGGCACCCGCCTCGGGACCGGCCGGGCCGCTTCGGCCCGGGCGGCCATCTCGCCCCTGGCTGTTTTCTGCTGGGTCGAGGGCGGTCTCGCCGTTCCCGGGCACAGGTTGCAGCACCTCGGCCGCGGCCAGGCTGCGCGCGGCCGACAGATGGGCTGCGGGGGAGCGGTGCACCCGGTTGACCACCAGGCCGGCCAGCGGCATCTGGTCGGAGGACAGCCGGTCCACGAAATACGACGCCTCACGCAGGGCGTCCGGCTCGGGGGTGGCGATGACCAGGAACGCCGTGCCCGGTGCCTGGAGCAGCCGGTAGGTGTCCTCGGCGCGCTCCCGGAAGCCGCCGAACATCGTGTCGAACGCCGCAACGAAGGTCTGCACGTCGCGGAGCATCTGCGCGCCAATGACCTTGGTGATGACGCCGGTCACCATGGTGAAGCCGGCCGTCACGAACTTCAGGTATGCCCGGCCGCCTGCCTTGGTTGGCGCGGTCAGCACGCCGGATCAGCCGGCCGTCCAGGAAACGGCCCAGACGCTGCGGCGCGTCCAGGAAATCGAGTGCCGACCGGCTCGGCGGGGTGTCCACCACGATCAGGTCCCACTCGTCCGCCCGGCGCAGCTGGCCCAGCTTCTCCATCGCCATGTACTCCTGCGTGCCGGCGAAGCTCGAGGACAGCGACTGGTAGAACGGGTTGGCCAGGATCTGCTCCGCCCGGTCCGGATCGGAGTGCCCCTCGACGATCTCGTCGAAGGTGCGCTTCATGTCCAGCATCATGGCGTGCAGGCTGCCGCCGGCCGCCTCGGCCGCAGCCCCCGGGACCGGCCTGGGCGTGTTATCCAGTGACGACAGGCCCATGGACTGGGCAAGGCGCCGGGCCGGGTCCACGGTGAGCACGACCACGTGCCGGCCCCGCTCGGCGGCGCGCAGGCCCAGCGCCGCGGCCGTGGTGGTCTTGCCGACCCCGCCTGAGCCGCAGCACACGATGATCCGGGTTCGCGGGTCATCCAGCAGCCGGTCAACGTCGAGGGCTGGCCCTGCTCGCATTCAGGCCGCTCCTTGCTCGCGCAGCGCCGCCGCCAGCCGGTACAGCCCGGCCAGATCCATCTGGTCGGTGATCAGCGGGCAGGTCGTAGCACGGCTGCCCGGCCTCGGCCAGCCGGTCCCGCTGGGCCCGCTGGGCCAGCTCCTCCCGTGCGTGGTCAGTCAGCTCCGCGGCCAGGCTGGCGGCCAGCCCCCGCACGTCCTCGATGCCTGCCGCCTTCAGCGCCGTTTCCAGCTCATGCTGGTCCAGGGTCCCGCCCGCCGCCGCCAGCAGTTGCTCCTCGGTCAGGTCCACCGGGCGGACCATGTTGATCATGATGCCGCCGAGCTGGAGGCCGCCCTGGGCCAGCCCGCGCAGCTCGGCGACCCCGTCCAGGGTTTCCTGCACTGGCATTTCCTCCAGGACGGTGACGAAGTGGACGGCGGTCTGCGGGGACTTGATGACGCTCTGCACGGTATCGGCGTGCCCGCGGATCGGCCCTACCTTGGCCAGGCCCGACACCTCGGTGGCCACATTGAGGAACTTGCCGATCCGGCCGGTGGGTGGCGCGTCCATGACCACCGCGTCGTAGTACAGCCGGCCGCCGGAGCGGCGCCGGGTGAGCTCCACGGCCTTGCCGGTCAGCAGAACGTCACGCAGGCCCGGCGCGATCGTGGTCGCGAAGTTGACCACGCCCAGCCGGGTGAGGGCGGTTCCTGCGTGCCGGAGGTTGTAGAACATCTCCAGGTACTCGATCAGCGCCGCCTCGGGATCGGCGGCGAGCGCGTAGACCTCCCCGCCGGGCAGGGTGGACGTGGCCGGGGCCACCGCGACCCGCCGCTCGGCGTAGGGCAGCGGCGGGGAGTCGAACAGGCGGGCGATGCCCTGCCGTCCCTCGACTTCCATGAGCAGTACCCGGCGGCCGCCGGCCGCGAGCGCGATGGCGAGTGCCCCGGCTACCGTCGTCTTGCCTGTCCCGCCCTTGCCGGTGACGACGTGCAGCCGGACACCTTCCCAGTCCGTGTCCCGCGGCCTCACTCATAGCAGGCTATCGCCGTCCCGCCACCACATCTTCCGGGAGCGGGGAGCCGGGTGCCTCCCCGCGGAGTAGTGGCGTGCGCCTGGATTGTCACTAGGCTGGGGCCCGAAGGGCCAGACGGCGGGGGGCCTCAGCGATGAGAAGAGGTGTGTCCGATGGTCGCAGCCCTGATTGTCATCCTGGTGCTGATCATCGTGGGCGGGCTGACCGTGGTCGGCCGGTCACTTCGGGTAGTCCAGCAGTATGAGCAGGGCATCGTGTTCCGGTTCGGCCGGGTCCTGCCCGGGACCCGCGGTCCGGGGCTGACCATCCTGCGGCCGATAGGCGATCGCATGCAGAAGGTCAACATGCAGATCATCGCCATGGCGGTTCCCGCCCAGGAGGGCATCACCCGGGACAACGTGAGCGTCCGGGTCGACGCGGTGGTGTACTTCCGGGTCATCGACCCCATCAAGGCGGTCGTGAACGTCCAGAACTACATGTTCGCCGTCTCCCAGCAGGCGCAGACCTCCCTGCGGTCCATCATCGGCCAGTCCGAGATGGATCAGCTCCTCGCCGAGCGGGACACCGTCAACCGTGAGCTCCGCCGGATCATCGATGAGCCGACCGAGGGGCCGTGGGGGATCCGGGTCGAGCGGGTCGAGCTGAAGGACGTGAACCTCCCCGAGGGGATGAAGCGGTCCATGTCCCGGCAGGCCGAGGCCGAGCGGGAGCGGCGGGCCAGGATCATCTCCGCCGACGGTGAGTACCAGGCCTCCAAGCGTCTGGCGGCGGCCGCCAACGTGATGGCCCGCGACCCGGCCGCGCTGCAGCTCCGGCTGCTGCAGACCGTGGTCGAGGTCGCCGCGGAGAAGAACAGCACGCTGGTCATGCCGGTGCCCGTGGAGCTGCTCCGGTTCTTCGACCGGTACGGCCCCCCAGTGCCCCAGTCGGAGCAGGTGGCGCCGCCCCCGCAGGACACGGGGGAGGCGGAGCTGGCGGCGGCGGAAGCCGACGCCGAGCTGGGCGGCGCCCCCGCGCCCCCCGGGCTCCTGGATGCCTCGCTGCCGCAAATCGCTCAAGCGCCCCTGCCCGGGCTGGACGAGGGAGCGATCCCGCCTGTTCCCGAGGAGGCCATCCCGCCCGTCCCCGAGGAGGCAATCCCGCCTGTTCCCGAGGAGGCGATCCCGCCTGTCCCCGAGGAGGCGATCCTGCCCGTCCCCGAGGAGGCCATCCCGCCGATCCCCAAGGTGGTCCCTCCCCAGGAAACCACCGCGCCCGTGCCCCCGGCCGAAGGCCAGGAAACCCCGAACGGCCGGCGCCCGTAGCTCCCGGCTGGAGCCCGCCCGAGGACCAGGCCGCCGCCCGCTAGGGTGGCGCCATGCAGAAATGGGAGTACGCGACGGTGCCGTTGCTGGTGCACGCGACAAAGCAGATTCTGGACAACTGGGGCGACGACGGCTGGGAGCTCGTCGCGCTGGTGCCCGGGCCCAACCCTGAGCAGCTGGTGGCCTACATGAAGCGCGCGAAGGGCGAGTCATGACGGCGGGGCCGGCTCCGGCGGGCAGTTCTCCCGAGGAGCGCCTGGCCGCCCTCGGCCTGGAGCTGCCGGTGGTGACCCCCCCGCTGGCCGCGTACGTGCCTGCGGTCCGCACGGGCCCGTACGTCTACACCGCGGGCCAGCTCCCGTTCGTCGACGGCGCCCTGCAGGTGACCGGCAAGGTGGGCGCGGAGGTCAGCGTGGCGGAAGCCGCGGCGCTGGCCCGGGTGTGCGCACTGAACGCGCTCGCCGCGCTGGCGTCGGTATCCGGTGGCCTGTCGGCCGTGGTGCGGGTGGTCAAGGTGACCGGATTCGTGGCCAGCTCACCTGACTTCACCCAGCAGGCCCAGGTCATCAACGGCGCCAGCGAGCTGATTCTCGAGGTGTTCGGCGAAGCGGGCCGGCACGCCCGCAGCGCCGTTGGTATGGCGGTCCTCCCTCTCGACACTCCCGTGGAGGTTGAGCTGATCGCCGAGGTCAGTGACGCGCCGCGTGACTGAACCGGCCAGCGGCGGGCTGGCGGGTGGCAGGGCCGCCAGTAACGGGCCGGCCAGCGGCCCGGGACCGTCCGGCGGGGACGTGCCGGGCCGGGCGATCTTGCGGCTGCCGGCCGCCCTGGCCGCGCAGGCCCGCGAGGTCCTGAGCGGCCAGAAGGAGCCGGTTACCCCGCGCGACGCCGCCTCGGTGCTGCTGCTCCGGCCGGGCGGCCTGGAGGGCCCGGGCCCGGCTCCGATCGAGGTCTACATGCTCCGCCGGGCCCGGTCCATGGCCTTCGCTCCCGGCATGTCGGCTTTCCCCGGTGGTTCCGTGGACCCGAGGGACGCCGAGGGCAGCATGGCCTGGGCCGGGCCGGACGCACAGGAATGGGGCCGTGCCCTCGGCGCCCCCGCGGCGCTGGCGCGGGCGCTTGTCTGCGCCGCTGTCCGGGAGACGTTCGAGGAATCGGGTGTGCTGCTGGCGGGGCCAGGCCCTGCCGCGGTGGTCGCGGACACCAGCGGCCCGGACTGGGAGGCGGACCGGCAGGCCCTGCTGGATCATTCGCTGTCCCTGGCCGGCTTTCTCGGCCGCCGCGGCCTGGTGCTGCGCTCCGATCTGCTTCGCCCCTGGGCGCGCTGGATCACGCCGCCGGTCGAGGCCCGCCGCTACGACACCAGGTTCTTCGTCGCCGCCATCCCGGCCGGCCAGCGGACCCGGCATGTCGGCGGCGAGGCTGAGGAGGTGGCCTGGTGGCAGCCGGACGCGGCCATCGCGGCCGCCCGGCGGCGTGAGCTGCGGCTGATGCCGCCGACAGCGGTGTGCCTGGCCCAGGTCGGGGCGTGCGGGCAGGTCGGCGCGGCGTTGCGGGCCGCCCGTGACCTGCGGCCGGTGATGCCTGGGGTAGTCGAGGACGGTGACGCCCTGTGGCTCACGCTCCCGCCGGACCTGGAGTACCCCCTGTGAGCGCCGGCCGGTACCGGCTCGCGAGGACGGGCCATCGGGCCCGGCCGAGTGTCCGGTGGGGTCTTTGCCGGACGGCGCGAGCCTCCCGGGAAGCGCTGTGAGCGCGGCGGGCGGCCCGCCGCCGGCCAGCATCCCCCCGTCTGGCAACCCCGCGCCTGTTGATGGCTCAGGCACCGCCCGGGCACGCTGCGTCCTTGCCCCGAACCCCGGGCCCATGACGCTTAACGGAACCAACACCTGGCTGATCGCCGAGCCGGGCTCCGCGGCGGCGGTGGTGGTCGACCCCGGGCCGGAGGATGAGGCGCACCTGGGACGGATCCGGGACCTGGCCGCCGCGGCGGGCCAGCGGATCAGCCGCATCCTGCTCACTCACGGCCACGAGGACCACTCGGCCGGCGCGGCCCGGCTGGCCCGGCTGACCGGGGCACCGGTGCTGGCCGCGGATCCAGCGCTGGCGCGGAGCCCCGGTGAGAGCGGCGCGGCGGACAGCAGCGCAGGCGGCGGCCTGGCGCCCGGGGACGTGGTCACGGAGGCGGGCTGTGAGCTGCGGGTGGTCGCCACCCCCGGGCACACCGCCGACTCGGTCTGCCTGCTCCTGCCGGCCGACGGTGCCCTGCTCACCGGGGACACCGTGCTGGGCCGGGGCACCACGGTCATCGCCGGGGACGGCAGCCTGGCTGACTACCTGGCCACCCTGGACCGCCTGCGGGCGCTCGCCGACGAGCAGCGGCTGGCCAGCCTGCTGCCGGGTCACGGCCCGGTCCTCGCCGACCCGGCCGGGGTGCTTGACTTCTACATCGCGCACCGGCGGGAGCGGCTCGCCGAGATCCGCGCCGCGCTGGCCGCCGGGGACCGGACCGGCGAGGAGATCGTGGCCCGCGTTTACGCCGACGTGGACCGCAGCCTGTGGCCCTTCGCCCGGTGGTCGGTGCGGGCCCAGCTCGACTACCTGGCCAGCCGCGGCGAACTGCCCCCGGGGGTCAGCGCCTGACCTCAGTGGGCGCGCTTGGCCAGCCGCTCCGCGTCCATGATCAGCACGGACTTGGCGGACAGGCTCAGCCAGCCGCGGGCGGCGAAGTCGGCCAGCGCCTTGTTCACCGTCTCCCGGGACGCCCCGACCAGCTGGGCCAGCTCCTCCTGGGTGAGGTCGTGATGGACCTGGAGCCCTTCCGCTGTCTGCTCTCCGAAGCGGTCCGCCAGGTCGAGCAGGGCCTTGGCCACCCGGCCCGGCACGTCGGTGAACACCAGGTCGGCCATCACGTCGTTGGCCCGGCGCAGCCGCTGGGCCAGGGCCCGCAGCAGGTGCAGGGACACCTCGGGGCGGCCGGTCAGCCAGTCCAGCAGCTCGTCATGGGCCAGCGCGGCGAGCCGGCTGTCGGTGACGGCGACCGCGCTCGAGGTCCGCGGGCGCGGGTCGAACAGTGAGAGCTCGCCGAACATCTCGCCCGGGCCGAGCACGCTGAGCAGGTTCTCCCGGCCGTCCGGGGACGCGCGAGTTAGTTTGATCTTGCCCTCGAGCACCACGTAGAGCCGATCCCCACCATCACCTTCGTCGAACAGCCGTTCTGCCCGGACGAGATCGACGTCTGTCACCAGGGCCCGCAGTGCTTTGGCGCCCTCATCGTCGAGCGCCTCAAACAGCGGCGCCCGGCTGAGCACGTCCTCAACGTGTTCCACGGGTGCCTCCTTGTGCACGTTATATGCACAGTGTCGCGCATCACAGCACCTGTGTGCGAGCGGACCCGGCTAGGTCATGCCCGTCAGGCGCTGACCGGGGCCGTTCGCGGGCGCGGAGCGCGGACGCGGGGCCTATTCTCCGGATTCCGCCAGCCGCTGGCGGCAGATCTCGATCTCCTTCTCAGCCTGGGCCCGGCCGACCCAGCCGCCGATCTCGACTTCCTTGCCCGGTTCCAGGGCCTTGTAGACCTCGAAGAAGTGCTGGATTTCCAGCCGGTCGAACTCGGCCACGTCATCGATGTCGGCCAGCACTGACATCCGGGGATCGGTGGCCGCGACGCACAGGACCTTGTCGTCCAGGCCCTTCTCGTCCCGCATCCGGAACATGCCGATGGCCCGGCACCGGATCAGGCAGCCAGGGAACGTGGGCTCTTCCAGAAGCACCAGCGCGTCGAGGGGATCCCCGTCGTCGGCCAGCGTGTCCTCGATAAAGCCATAGTCGGAGGGGTACCTGGTCGAGGTGAACAGCATCCGGTCGAGCCGGATGCGGCCACTCTCGTGGTCCATCTCATACTTGTTTCGTTGCCCCTTGGGGATCTCGACGAGTACATCGAATTCCACGGTGTCGCTCCCTGGCCGCGAAGGTGATTGACTCCGGGGCCTGGATGTGTCCCAGGCCGCCTTCCTGGCTCACGGGACCGGCATCGGCGGGTCCCGCTTCCGGAATCTAAGCATCTCGTGAAGGGATCGGCGTTGGCGAACCGGCCAGTGGTGAACCGGCCAGTGCCCGGCGGGCCGGTGCCCGGCGGGCCGGTGCCGGACGGGCCGGGGCCGGTGCCGGACGGGCCGGGGCCGGTTGGGCTGGTGCCGGACGGGCCGGGGCCGGATGGCCCAGTTCCGGTCCGGCCGCCGGTGAACCGGCTGCGCGCCACCATGGTGATCGCGCTCGCCATGATCAGCGTGTTCACGCTCGGGGCCGGCGTGGCTGTCGCGGCCATGATGCCCGGCCGCCTGGCGTTGTGGAACATCTCGCGGGTCGCCGCCCGCCCGGCCGCCGCCTCGAGCCAGGTGCTGGCGGGGGCCAGGTCCTCGGCCCCCGTGCCGTCCAGCCGCGGCGTTTCCGCCGCGCTGTCGAGCGTGCTCGGCTCGGGGGTGCTGGGCAAGCAGGCGGGCGCGGAGGTCATCGACCCTGGCACCGGGCGGGTGCTATTCGCCCGGGGAGCGTCGGACCTGATCCAGCCGGCATCCACGACCAAACTGCTCACCGCCGCTGCCGCGCTGGACGTTCTCGGCCCGTCGGCCCGGTTCACCACCCGCGTGGTCGCCGGCGCGTCGCCCGGATCGGTTGTCCTGGTCGGCGGGGGCGATCCGACCCTGGCCGCGGGCTCCGTGCCCGCGTCGGACTACCCGCAGCCGGCCACGCTCAAGCAGCTGGCGGCCGCGACCGCCCGGGCGCTGCGCGCCCAGGGCCGCCGGTCGGCCCGGGTCAGTTACGACGCGTCGCTGTACAGCGGGCCGCCGCTGGCGCCGGGATGGCCAGAGGCCTACATCACCACCGGCAACGTCACGGCGATCACCCCGCTGGAGGTGGACCAGGGCCGGCTGCACCCCGGCCGGGGCGCCGGAGGACGCGGATGACCCGGGCAACTTCCGGCCCCGGTCCGCCGACCCGGCCGCGCAGGCGGCCGGCGCCTTCGCGGCCTTCCTCGGCGCCGACGGGATCCGCGTCAGCGGCCAGCCCGGCCAGCAGAAGGCCGCGGCGCACGCCGCCACGCTCGCCACGGTCTCGTCGCCGCCGCTGTCGGCCATCGTCGGCTGGATGCTGCGGGAGAGCAACAACGTGATCGCCGAGAACCTGGCCCGCCAGGTCGCGCTCCGCGAGGGCCGCCCGGCCTCGTTCAGCGGCGCGGCCGCGGCGGTCACCGCCGTGGCGCGCCGGCTCGGCGTGGCCGGCGGGATCCACCTGGTCGACGGCTCGGGATTGTCACCGCAGGACCGGATCGCCCCCGCCGTGCTGGCCCACCTGGTCAGCCTGGCCGCAACAGGCGCCCACGGCCGCCTGCGGGCTGCCATCACCGGCATGCCGGTGGCCGGGTTCTCCGGCACGCTCGCCCCGGGCCAGAGCGTGTTCAGCGGGTTCACGGCCCGGTCACGCGGCCTGGTCCGGGCGAAGACCGGCAACCTGAGCAGCGTCGCCACCCTGGCCGGCCTGGTCTACGACGCCAGCGGGCGGGTGCTGGCGTTCGCGTTCATGACCGACCAGGTCCGGCCGGCGAACCTCGGCAAGGCCGCGGACGGGCTCGACCGCATGGCCTCCGCGCTCGCCGGCTGCGGGTGCCGGAGCCGGTGAACCACGGCCCGGCAGGCCCCTCCGGCCCCGCGGAGCACGTACGGTGGAGGGGTGAGCAGCGGGCAGATGATCGATTGGGACGTGGCCATCTCGACCGGGGTCAGGTGGGCTCGCCCAGGACCCCAGGTCAGCCTGGGTGAGGCGCGGGCGGTGGTGGCCGAACTCCGGGCCCTCGCCGACACTGTGTCCGAACCGGTACGGGCCGTAACCGGCATGTCCGGCCCGGAGGATCAGGGCGGCTGGGTCGCGATCGTGGACCGGCCGGGCTGGATCCGGGCCAACGTGGACGGGTTCCGGGTCGTCCTGGACCCGCTCGCCGAGCACCTGCGGGAGCGGGGCGCCGCCCCCGGTGGCTCGGTGGTCACCGCCGTCGGCTCCCGCGTCACCGGCGTGCAGGCCGGGCTGATCCTCGCCTATCTGGCCAGCCGGGTGCTCGGGCAGTACGAGCTGTTCCTGCCGCCGGACCCCAGCGCCCCCAACGGCGTCGCCCCTGCCGGGCGGCTGACCCTGGTGGCGCCCAACATCGTCATGGTCGAGCGCGAGCTCGGCGTCAACCCGCACGACTTCCGCCGCTGGGTGTGCCTGCACGAGGAAACGCACCGGACCCAGTTCACCTCGGTGCCCTGGCTGCGCGGCTACGTCCAGGAGCAGATGACGGAGTTCCTGCTCGCCTCCGACCTGGACCCGGCGACGATCCTGGGGCGGCTCCGCTCTGCCGCCGACGCGGTGGCCGGGGCGGTGCGCGACGGCGGCGGGGACAGCGTCCTCGAGGCCATCCAGAGTCCCCGTCAGCGCGAGATCCTGGACCGCCTGACCAGCGTGATGACCCTGGTCGAGGGCCACGGTGACTACGTGATGGACGCCGTCGGGCCGCAGGTGGTGCCGTCGGTCGAGCAGATCAGGCAGCGGTTCAACGAGCGCCGCGGCACGGCCGGGCGGACGGAGCGGACCCTGCGCCGGATCCTCGGCATCGACCTGAAGATGAAGCAGTACGCCCAGGGCTCCCGATTCGTCAAGGCGGTCGTGGAGGAGGCGGGGATGGCCACCTTCAACAAGGTGTGGACGTCCCCCCAGACCCTCCCGACCAAGGACGAGTTCGACCGGCCCGAGCTGTGGCTCGACCGGGTCGGCCGCGGAGGCGCGCTGGCCGCGGGCAGCTGACCGCCCATGGGCCCGCACCCGGCGGTAGCCCAGGCCCGGGCCGGCGTACGGCGCTGTCTCGGTGATCTGGAGCCGGGGGAGCTGGTCCTGGCCGCCTGCTCAGGCGGCGCCGACTCGCTGGCCCTGGCGGCCGCCCTGGCCCAGGCAGCACCCCGGCTGGGGCTGCGCTGCGGCGGCGTGACCGTGGATCACGGCCTCCAGGACGGCTCGGACGCCCAGGCGGCCCGGGTCGTGGCGGCCCTGGGCGCCATGGGCCTGGACCCCGTCCGCAGGGTCCGGGTGACCGTGGACGGGCTTCCCGGGGCCGGCGGGCCGGAAGCCGCCGCCCGCCGGGCCCGGTACACCGCGCTGGACCGGGTGGCCCGCGCGACCGGCGCTGCGGTGGTGCTGCTCGGCCACACCCTGGACGACCAGGCCGAAACCGTGCTGCTCGGGCTGGCCCGCGGGTCCGGCACGCGGGCCCTGGGCGGCATGCCCGCCCGGCGCGGCCGGTTCCGCCGCCCGCTGCTCGGCCTCAGCCGGGCCACGCTGCGCGAGGCCTGCCTGGCGCAGCGGCTCGACCCGTGGGACGACCCGCACAATTGCGACCCCTCCTTCACCCGGGTCCGGGTCCGCCATCAGGTCCTGCCCGCACTGGAGGAGGCGCTCGGGCCCGGGATCGCCGGGGCGCTGGCCCGCAGCGCGGCGCAGCTGAGCGCGGACTGCGAGGCCCTGGACGCCATCGCGCGCAGCGAGGCGTGGCGGATCCAGCGCCGGCTCCCCCGGCTGCCCCCCGGGCTCTTCCCCGGCGGCGCCCGCTGCGCAGGAGGCGGTGACCACGATCCTGTCCGTTGCGGATACTGACGGGCTGGCCGCGCTGGCCCCGGCTATCCGGACCCGGGTACTGCGCCAGGCGGCCCTGCTGGCCGGTTGCCCGGGGGGCTCGCTGACCGCTGCCCACGTCGCCGCGCTTGACGCGCTGGTGACCGGGTGGCACGGCCAGCGCGGGGCCGACCTGCCCGGGGGGGTCCGGGTGCGGCGGCGGTATGGGAAGCTGCTGTTCAGCGGAGGCAGGGCAGGCAAAGGCAGGCCAGTCAGGGTGGGGCCGCCGGAATGGACCGAGGCGGAGGCTACCGGTGGACGCGAGTGACATAGGCGCGGACCTGAAGGACGTGCTGATCCCGGCGGACCGGCTCCAGTCCCGGGTGGCCGAGCTGGCGGCGCGGATCGACGCCGATTACGCCGGCCGCGAACTGCTCCTGGTCGGGGTGCTCAAGGGGGCCGTCATGGTGATGGCGGATCTGGCCCGGGCGATGCACATGCCCGTCGAGATGGACTGGATGGCTGTCTCCTCATACGGGTCGGGGACCCGGTCCTCCGGGGTGGTGCGGATCCTGAAGGACCTCGACACCGACATCACCGGCAAGGACGTCCTGGTGGTCGAGGACATCGTGGATTCCGGGCTCACGCTGTCCTGGCTGGTCGGCAACCTGCGCTCGCGCGGCCCGGCGTCGGTGCGGGTGTGCGTCATGCTGCGCAAGCCCGCCGCCGCCCGCATGGATGTGGACGTCGCGTACACCGGCTTCGACATCGAGAACGAGTTCGTGATTGGATACGGTCTCGACTACGCCGAGAAGTACCGGAACCTTCCGTTCATTGGCACTCTCGCACCACATGTCTACAAAGGCGAGGAGTCGCCGGGGCCCGCGGCGGAACCCGGGCCGGGGCCCTCGGCCGATCCGCCGCCGGCGGCCGGGGAGGAGCCGGGGGAACAGGATCGGCGATGAGGAGCGTTGAGATCTGCGAAGGCTCGCTGAGTCCTGGCGGCAGCTTCTCTGTGCCGGCGGTGCTGACCGGGGTGTACCGTCGGGTATTCCGGCAGCGTGGCCGGGAATGACAAGCGCTGCCGGCTATGATCAAGGAAGCCAGGCATGCTCACTCAGGCGGAAGGCAGTCCAGCCGGGATCGGCAGGACATGAAGCTGGTCAGGAGGAACCCGCGCAGCACTGGCGGGGCCGGTCATCGATGGATCTGAAGCGCTATTTCCGCGGGCCGTTCGTGGCGGTCCTTGTGATGCTGCTGGTCTTCTTCGTCGTCTACGAATACGCCAGCTCAGGTAACTCCTACACCCAGACGGACACGTCCCGGGTGGTCTCCCTCATCGAGAAGGGCGACGTCAAGTCGGCGCTGCTCACCGACAAAGAGCAGACGATCCAGATCACCACCAAGTCAGGCCAGAAGTACGAGGCCTCTTGGGTGGGCAACGAGGGCCAGCAGCTCGCGCAGCTGCTCCAGACGAAGCAGCCGCCGCAGGGCTGGAACGTCAACGTGCCCAAGAGCAGCTCGGTGTGGGGCCTCATCTTCAGCTGGCTGCCGTTCCTCCTGGTCATCCTGATCTTCTTCTTCATGCTGAACCAGATGCAGGGTGGCGGCTCCCGGGTAATGAACTTCGGCAAATCCAAGGCCAAACTCATTACCAAGGACACCCCGAAGACCACTTTTGCCGATGTGGCCGGCGCGGACGAGGCCATCGAGGAACTCCAGGAAATCAAGGAGTTCCTCCAGAACCCGGCCAAGTTCCAGGCCATCGGGGCCAAGATCCCCAAGGGCGTGCTGCTGTACGGCCCGCCCGGAACCGGCAAGACGCTGCTCGCCCGGGCGGTGGCCGGCGAGGCCGGGGTTCCCTTCTACTCCATCTCCGGCTCTGACTTCGTCGAGATGTTCGTCGGTGTCGGTGCCTCCCGGGTCCGTGACCTGTTCGAGCAGGCCAAGGCCAACGCGCCCGCGATCGTGTTCGTGGACGAGATCGACGCCGTGGGCCGGCACCGTGGCGCGGGCTTCGGCGGCGGCCACGACGAGCGGGAGCAGACCCTGAACCAGCTGCTGGTCGAGCTGGACGGCTTCGACGTCAAGGGCGGCGTGATCGTGATCGCCGCCACGAACCGGCCGGACATCCTGGACCCGGCGCTGCTGCGCCCGGGCCGGTTCGACCGGCAGATCGTGGTGGCCCAGCCGGACCTGGCCGGGCGCCGCGGCATCCTCAAGGTGCACGCGCGCGGCAAGCCCTTCGCCCCCGACGTGGACCTCGACATCATCGCCCGGCGCACGGCCGGCTTCACCGGCGCCGACCTGGCCAACGTCATCAACGAGGGCGCCCTGCTGACCGCACGCCACAACGGGACGCTGATCACGATGGGGGCGCTCGAGGAATCCATCGACCGGGTCATGGCCGGCCCGGAGCGCAAGAGCGTCCTGCTGTCGGAGAAAGAGCGCAAGATCATCGCCTACCACGAGGGCGGCCACGCGCTGGTCGGCCACGCGCTGCCGAACGCCGACCCGGTGCACAAGATCACGATCATCCCGCGCGGCCGGGCGCTCGGCTACACCGCGTCGGCGCCGCAGGAAGACAAGTTCCTGGTCACCCGCTCCGAGATGATGGACCAGCTGGCCATGCTGCTCGGCGGCCGGACCGCGGAGGAACTGGTCTTCCACGAGCCCACCACCGGCGCGGCCAACGACATCGAGAAGGCGAGCTCGGTGGCCCGGGGCATGGTCACCGAGTACGGGATGAGCGAGCGGCTCGGTGCGCGCAAGTTCGGCACCGGGGACGGCGAGCCGTTCCTGGGCCGGGAGATGTCACACACCCGGGACTACTCGGAGGAGATCGCCTCCACGATCGACGAGGAAGTGCGCCGCCTCATCGAGTCCGCGCACGACGAGGCGTGGGAGATCCTGGTCACCTACCGTGAGGTGCTGGACGACCTGGTCCTGAACCTGATGGACAAGGAGACGCTGAGCCGCGACGAGGTGCTGCGGATCTTCGCCCCGATCAAGACGCGCCCGACCCGCGGCTCTTACACCGGGTACGGCAAGCGGCTGCCGTCCGACCGGCCGCCGGTGCTGACACCCAAGGAACTGGCCCTCACGGCCGCGGCGGAGGTCAATGACCACCCGTCCGCGGGTAATGGGCAGGCTGGCGCGATCGGCGGCCAGGGATCGTCTGGCCAGCCGCCGGGTGGCGGGCAGGGTCAGGGCGGGGCGCCCGGCGAGGGCCATTGAGTACCGATTTCGACGCCGCCGCGCATTGAGCGCGCGGTGCGGGAGATCCTGCTTGCCATCGGCGAGGACCCGGAGTCGCGAAGGGCTCCGGGACACGCCGGCCCGCGTCGCCCGGGCTCTCGCGGAGCAGTTCTCCGGGCTCGGCCAGCGGGCCGAGGACGTGCTGACCACGGTGTTCGACGCCAACCATGACGAACTGGTCCTGGTTCGGGACATCGAGGTATACAGCACGTGCGAGCATCATTTGGTGCCGTTTTTTGGTGCTGCGCATATCGGCTATATACCAAACGAAAAGGGCCAGATTACCGGGCTGTCCAAGCTGGCCCGGCTGGTCGATGTTTACGCCCGCCGTCCGCAGGTACAAGAACGCATGACCACCCAGATCGCGGATGGCCTGATGAACGTCCTCGAACCCCGGGGTGTGCTGGTCGTGATCGAGGCAGAACACCTGTGCATGTCGATGCGGGGAGTCCGCAAGCCGGGCGCGAAGACCGTGACCTCGGCAGTTCGCGGGATCATCAGGGAAAGTCAAAGTACCCGAATGGAAGCGATGAGCTTGCTATTCGGGCGCCGCGCCACCGGGTAACGTTCCCCTTGGGCGGAATGCCCGGCCGTTTGTGCGGCGCATGACTACGCTTGTGGCCTGTGATTCAGGGCGTGACACCGATGTCTGACACTGACGGACAGCATGCGGGCGGGGGCAAGACCTTGAGCGTTTCCGGCCCGTCTGCGGCTGGCACCCCGGCTGTGCCCGCCGCTGCTGTGGCGCGCACAGCTGCCGCCAGCCCGGCTGCCGCCGGCCCGGACGGCACTGGCGCCGCGCCAGCTGGTTCCCGCTCAGCCGGGCCTGGCCATGCTGACGGGGGGCCCCTCGCCCCGAGGCCTCCCGATCGCAGGAACCAGCGGCGCTGGGTGCCGGTCACGGCAGGCTGGCTGTGCCTGCTGATCGGCCTGGCCGACATCGTCGAGGTCGTCCGGCCCGGCCTGGTCTACTCCGCCCACCTGTCCAGGATCCACCCCTTCGTGCCAGGCACGCTGGTCAACGTCACGCACACCGTCTCCGTCATCATCGGCCTGCTGCTGCTGATGCTCTCCCACGCCCTGAAGCGGCGGAAGCGGCGCGCCTGGCGGGCGGTGACGCTGCTGCTCGCGGCCAGCGTCGTGGTGCACGTGATCCCGTTCCGGCAGGACCGGGTCGTGACCGCCGCCGTCTCGGCGCTGCTGGTGGGCGCCCTGCTGTATTTCCGGGGTGAGTTCTACGCGGTGGGCGATCCGCGGACCCGGTGGCGTGCGCTGTGGGTCTTCCTCGGGCTCGTGGTGGCCGACGTGGCCATCGGGCTCACGTACATCCTGCTGGCCCGGGGGCTGGCCCAGGACTACTCGCTGTGGCAGCGGGTCGTGCATGTGGTGTACGGGCTGGTGGGGGTGTCCGGCCCGGTCCAGTTCGTGCCCGAGCAGCGCAGCGACCTGTTCTCGGTGCTGACCGGGACGCTCGGCTTGTTCACGCTGCTCGTCACCGCCTACCTGTTCTTCCGGCCCGGCCGGCCTGCCGGCCGGCTGGGCCAGCAGGACGCGCAGCGGGTCCGGGATCTGCTCGGGAAGCAGGGCGAACGGGATTCCCTGGGGTACTTCACGCTACGCAGCGACAAGAGCATCATCTGGTCGCCGACCGGGAAGTCCTGTATTGGCTACCGCGTGGTGTCCGGCGTCATGCTGGCCGGAGGGGACCCGCTTGGCGACCCGGAGGCCTGGCCGGGGGCCATCCACGCCTTCCTCGATGAGGCCGCCCGGCACGCCTGGGTGCCCGCGGTGATGGGCTGCGGCGAGCTGGCCGCCGAGGTGTGGTGCCGGGAAGGGGAGCTGACCGCGCTCGAGCTCGGCGACGAGGCCGTCGTGGATGTGGCCGGCTTCAGCCTCAAGGGCCGGTCCATGCGCAATGTGCGGCAGATGGTGAACCGGGTCGAGCGCAGCGGCTACGTGGCCGACGTGCGGCGGGCCGGCGACGTCGGCTGCGACAAGATCGCCGACTTCGCCCGGCAGGCCGGCTCGTGGCGGGGCAACCCGACCGAGCGGGGCTTCTCCATGGCCCTGGGCCGGCTGGGCGCCGCGGGCGACGAGAACTGCGTGATCGCCACCGCCACCGAGAACGGTGTCCTCCGCGGCATCCTGCACTTCGTGCCGTGGGGCGACGACGGGCTGTCGCTGGACCTCATGCGCCGGGACCGCTCGGCCCAGCCGGGCGTCAACGACTTCCTGATCGTGGAGACCATCAAGGCGGCTGACTCGCCTGGGGATCAAGCGCATCTCGCTGAACTTCGCGGTGTTCCGGTCCGCGCTGGAGCGCGGTGAGCGGATCGGCGCCGGGCCGGTGCTCCGGCTTTGGCGCCGGATCCTGCTGTTCGCGTCCCGCTGGTTCCAGATCGAGTCCCTGTACAAGTTCAACGCGAAGTTCGACCCCGTCTGGGTGCCCCGGTTTTTCGTGTTCCCGGGCGCGTCGGACGCGCCCCGGGTCGCCCTGGCCGCCCTCGAGGCGGAAGCCTTCCTGGTCTGGCCGAAGGTGGAGATGCACCGGCTGGCGCGCCGTCTCGGGCTCGGCAGGGTGCGGCGGCGGCTGGCTGCGTTATACGCGTCCCTGCCGCCAAACTGACCCCCGCGCTCTGTCCCCCCGCGGACCCCCGGGTGCAGGTCCGCGTCGCCCGCCTTTTCCGGCAACAACGGTCCGTCCGCGCGACTCTTCCCGCATGACGCGCGCCCTCCCGGGTGATATGCCCGGTTCCGGCGCACCGTGCGCGGGAGAAGTCGGGGAGCGCGGGCGCGGGGCGCACCGGTGCGCGGGAGAAGTCGGGGAGCGCGGGCGCGGCGGCGCGGCGCCGGGACGCCGGGGGCGCGGGCGGGGGCGCGCCGGGACGCCGGGGCGCGCCCGCGGCGGAGCCGCGTAAGGTAACCCCGTGATCGTCGACGCGGCCCGGGCAGCCAGCCCTCCGGGGCTCCCAGACCACGGACGGTGCCTGGTCATGGGCGTGGTGAACGTCACCCCCGACTCCTTCTCGGACGGGGGCGAGTGGTTCGGGGCGGAGGCCGCGGTCGGCCACGGCCTGGACCTGCTGGCCCAGGGCGCCGACATCGTGGACGTGGGCGGGGAATCCACCCGCCCGGGCGCGCAGCGCATCACCGCCGAGGAGGAACTGCGCCGGGTCGGCCCCGTCATCCGCGGCCTCGCCGCGGCCGGCGTCCCGGTCAGCGTGGACACGATGCGCGCCGAGGTGGCCGAGCGGGCCCTGGAGGCGGGCGCGCGGCTGGTCAACGACGTGAGTGGCGGCCTGGCCGACCCCCAGATGCCCCGGCTCGTCGCGGCGGCGGACGTGCCGTATGTCGTGATGCACTGGCGTGGTCACAGCCACAGCATGGATTCCAGGGCCATATACCAGGACGTGGTGGCCGAGGTGAGCGAGGAACTGTGCCGCCGCGTCGAGGTCGTGACCCAGGCCGGGGTGGACCCGGCCAGGATCGTCCTCGATCCCGGGCTGGGCTTCGCGAAGCGCCCCGAGCACAACTGGGCGCTGCTCACGCACCTGGACGAGGTCAGCTCGCTCGGCGGCCGGGCCCGCCGGATGCCGGTGCTGATCGGCGCGTCACGGAAACGGTTCCTGGGGCGGCTGCTGGCCGGCCCGGACGGGGCGCCCCGCCCGTTCGCCGGTTCTGATGACGCGACGGTCTCGGTGACCGCCCTGGCCGCTGCGGCCGGGGCCTGGTGCACCCGGGTCCACCGGGTCCCGGCCAACGCGGACGCGGTGCGGGTCGCCGAGGCATGGCGCCGGGCCGCGGGCGCCAGCGCCGGGGCCGGGGGGGCTGGAGCCAGCGGAACCGGACCCTCCCGGGGGGAGGCGGGATGAGCCTGGACCAGATCGCCCTGCGCGGGCTGCGCGTGCGCGGCTACCACGGGGTGCTGGACAGCGAGCGCCGCGACGGCCAGGAGTTTCTCGTCGACGCCGTGCTGTGGGTGGACACCGCGGCCGCCGCGGCCCATGACGACCTCTCCCTGACCGTGGACTACGCGGCGCTGGCGGACCGGCTGGCCGCCATCGTGGCCGGCCCGCCGGTCCGGCTCATCGAGACCCTGGCCCAGCGCCTGGCCGACGCGGCCGTGGCCAGCCACTGGTCCGCGAGGCGGAGATCACCGTGCACAAGCCGCAGGCCCCGGTCGGGCACGACTTCGCTGACGTCGCGGTGACGATCCGCCGCCCGCCGCGATGAGTGGCCCGGCGATGACTGGCCCGGCGATGACTGGCCCGGCGATGACTGGCCCGGCGGGCACGGGCCCCGGCAGCACTGGCCGCCGGGCGGTCCTCGCCCTCGGCAGCAACCTGGGGGACCGGCTGGCCACGCTCCAGGGCGGCGTCGACGCCCTGCTCGGCCCTCCCGGCCTGGACCTGGTCGCGCTGTCGCCCGTGTACGAGACCGTGCCGGTGGGCGGCCCGCCGCAGCCGGAGTACCTCAACGCCGTGCTTATCGCCGACACCACGCTGCCCGCAGCGGACCTGCTGCGCCGCTGCCAGGCGGCAGAGACAGCCTTCGGGCGGGTCCGCCATGAGGTCTGGGGACCGCGAACCCTGGATGTGGATGTCATCGTTTACGGTGACGTGGTGAGTGACGATCCGGAGCTGACGCTCCCGCATCCCCGCGCGCAGGAGCGCGCGTTCGTCCTGGCGCCCTGGCTGGACGCCGACCCGGACGCGGAGATCCCCGGGCACGGCCCGGTGGCCGCACTGCTGGACGCCGCGGTGGCCAGGTCCGGCGGCCAGCCCGGCGTGCGGCGGCTCGCCGGCGTGACGTTGCGGGCGCCGGCATGATGCCGACCCGGATATGGGTGCTGGTCGTCACCGCGGTGGTCAGCCTGCTGGTGTCGTGGCTGGTGCTGCGCAGCCGTGTACGCGTCGCTCCCGCCGCTGCCCTGGACCGCCGCGGTGGCGATGGTGCTGCTGGCCATCGCGGAGGCCTTCAGCGGGCGGAACCTGCGGGCCCGGATCCGCGGCGGCCCGGGCCTGAAGCCCATCGCGCCGCTGGCCGCGGTCCGGATGGCGGCCCTGGCCAAGGCGAGCTCGCACGCAGCCGCGGTCATCGGCGGCCTGGCCGCGGGAGCCCTGGTCTACCTGACCAGCTCGCTCAGCAAGTCCGTGCCGCGCAGCGACGCGATCACCTCGGGCGGCACGTTCCTGGCCGCGGTGCTGCTCGTGCTCGCCGGTCTCTACCTGGAGCAGAGCTGCCGGGTCCCGTCGGACGACGACCAGGACGCCGACCGGCAGGACGCGCCCCGCTAAACCGCCGTCCTGCCCGCGCCTGCCGCGACCACGACGGCGGGCCGCCTCATTCACCCTCGCCCCGTGACAAAACCCCCAGCCTCCCGCGGCACCGGGTGCAACCAGGGTGTTTAGACAGCCCGCGGAGGTGCATATCTTGATCACGTGGGTGCGTCACCAGTGGATCCGCTCGGGGCGGACTTTGCATACATGCAGGTTGCGAACAATATCGCCGTGCGCATCGAGGCTGGCGAGATCTCCTCCAGGCTGCCGTCGGAGCGCAGTCTGGCGGAGGAGTACGGGGTCGCCTACCAGACCGTGCGGCACGCCATGAAGGTGCTGCGGGAGCGGGGGCTGATCATCACCCGGCAGGGCCGCGGCACGTTCGTCGCCCCCCGGCGACGCGGCTACCGCGCCCCGCGGCTGACCGCCCGTGCCCGCTCAGCGGTCCATGTCACCCACGACGAAGAACATCGAGCCGAGGATGGGGCTGAGGTCCGCGACCCGGTGACCGGGCAGCAGTTCCCCGAGTACCTGGACGTTGCTGAACGAGGCCGAGCGTACCTTCAGCCGCCACGGCGTCTTCCCGCCCCGCGACACCAGGTAGTACCCGTTCAGGCCCAGCGGGCCCTCGGTCCAGGCGTACGTCTGGCCCTCGGGGATCTTCAGCACCTTGGGGATCCGGGCACTCAGCGGGCCCTGCGGCAGGCTGGCCAGCCGGCAGGCGCAGGCGTCCGCCAGGTCCAGGGACACGGCGACCTGGTCCAGCAGGCACTCGAACCGGGCCAGGCAGTCACCGTCGCTGCGGGTGACCACCCGCAACGTCCCGGCCAGCTCCGCGTAGGCCAGGTAGGGCTCGTCGCGGCGCAGGTCGAAATCCACCCCGGAGGCCCGCGCGGCCGGGCCGCTGACCCCGAACTGGCGCACCTGCTCGCCGGAGAGCACGCCCACGCCCCGGGTCCGGCTGCGTGAACTGCTCGCTGCCCCGCACGATCGAGCCGATCCGGGGCAGGTCCGCGCGTACCCGGGCCGCGGCCGCGCCGACCCGGCCGAGCCAGCCCGCAGGCAGTTCCTCCTTCAGCCCGCCGACCCGGTTGAACATGTAGTGCATCCGGCCGCCGGAGATCTCCTCCATGATCGACTGAAGCAGCTCCCGCGCCCGGGAAGCCGCGGCCGCCGCCTCGTCTGCCCCCTCCGCGCCGCCCGCCGCCTCCGGCGGGTACGAGCCGAGGAAGGCGAGGTGGCTGAGGACCCGGTTGAGCTCGGCCAGCAGGGTCCGGGCCCACACGCCGCGCGGGGGGACCTCGATGCCGGCCAGCCGCTCGGCGGCCAGCACCACGCCGAGCTCGCTGGCGAACGCGCCCAGCCAGTCATGCCGGTTGGCCAGGACGATGATCTGCCTGTAGTCGCGGGCCTCGAACAGTTTCTCGGCCCCGCGGTGCACATAGCCGATGACCGGGTCGGCCGTCACGATCCGGTCGCCCTCGATGGTCAGCCGCAGCCGCAGCATGCCGTGGCCGGACGGGTGCCCGGCGCCCAGGTTGATCAGCAGGTCGCCGCGCGGATCACCGGCTGCCCCGGCCCCCGCGCCGGGCCTGGCCGCCCAGCTGCTGGTGACTGCCTCGGCCCGACGCTGCGCCATGCGCTCCATCGTGTCAGAACCTAGCGGGCGCCCAGGCCCGCCAGCGGCCCCGGGTCCGCCAGACGCGCCAGGTCTTCCAGTGCGGCGGGCAGCGGAACGCCCACCGCCTGGATCAGCCAGCCGAAACCGCCGAGCCCGGCCGGGTCGGTCAGCTCCGCCTCCTCGGTGGCCACCCGCAGCGCGGCCAGGTACCCGCCCGGGTCGCGGCCGGCCTGGCTCAGCGGCGGCCGGCGGCCGGTCAGCCCCAGCGCCCGCAGCGCCAGCCCGCTGGGTGGTGAGCAGGGACTGGGCGGCACCGGCGGCGGTCCCGGCCGCCGCGCAGGCGTCCAGGGCCACGTGCGCGGTGATGTCGCGTGACCCGTCCGGGATCGGCGGGACCGCCCGGCCCTCCCGGAACCCGGCCAGGGTCCCGGCTGGCGGCCTTCCCGCCCGCGAATGCGCGTAGTCCGCGGCCAGGGCGAGGCCGCCGCCGAGCCGCCCGATGACGCCGGCCCAGGCCGCGCACCGCGGCTGACCCAGCTCGGCCCGGTCGCCCGGATGATGCAGCGGCCACCACCGGCGCAGCCAGTCCTGGTCCGCCGGGCCGGCCGGCGGCCCGGTACGCTCCGCCCCGTTGCGGGGATCGACCAGCACGATCCGCGGCCCGTCCGGGGTCAGCTCGGCTACGTCGACGGGGATGTTGTCCAGCCACTCGCTGGCGATGACCAGCCCCCGGATCCGGGCAGGCAGCGCATCCGACCAGCGGATCCGCTCGTCGCGCCCGGGTGAGTGCGGTGCGATCTCGACGGCTCGGGGAACAAGCCGTTGGAGAAAAGAAAGCTCCGGGCCGTCCGCAGCCGGACCCGCGGGCAGGTGCTGCGCAAGCGTCAGGACCTGGCTCAGCAACTCGCCCTGGCCGGCCCCGATGTCCACCAGGTCGAGGTGGTCCGGGTGGCCGAGCGCGGCGTCCGCGTGGCGGAGCAGGGCGAGGATAGCCGCCGCGTAGCGCGGCGACGCGTGCACCGAGGTACGGAAGTGCGCCGCGGGGCGCTCGCCGCGGGCGTAGAAGCCCGCCTGGCCATACAGCGCGTCCTGCATGGCAGCCCGCCATGTCGTCCACACCGAGCTGACTCTAGTAGCCGCCTGGATATGCTGATCGTTGCCGTCTGGCACCTGCGGCGAGGCCAGCGAGAGGACCCAGGAGAGGAACGCCGAGGCGATGGGGGACCCAGCGGAGCGCCCGGCCCGCCTCAAGGTCGGAGTGATCGGCGCGGGGCGGGTCGGCACCGTCCTGGGCGCCGCGCTGGAGCGCGTCGGTCACCAGGTGGTCGCCGTCTCCGCCGTGTCCGACCGGTCGCTGGAGCGGGCGGGGCGGATGCTGCCGGGCGCCGCCGTCATGCGCCCGCCGGACCTGCTGGCCGCCGTGGACCTCGCCCTGCTCACCGTCCCCGACGATGCCCTGCCCGGCCTGGTCTCCGGCCTGGCCGCGACCGACGCGCCACTCGCCGGGCGGCTGATGGCGCACACCAGCGGCCGGCACGGCGCCGCGGTCCTGGAGCCCGCCACCGTGCGCGGGGCCCTCCCGATCGCGCTCCATCCGGTCATGACGTTCACCGGGCGCCCCGACGACCTCGACCGGCTGACCGGGATCAGTTTCGGGGTGACCGCCCCGGAACCGTTGCGGCCCGCGGCCGAGGCCCTGGTCATCGAGATGGGCGGCGAGCCCGTGCTCATCGAGGAGGCCGACCGCCCGCTCTACCACGCCGGGCTGGCCAGCGCGGCCAACCACCTGGTGGCCCTGGTGGCGCAGTCGTCTGACCTGCTCCGCGCGGCCGGGGTGAGCGAGCCGGCCCGGATGCTCGCGCCGCTGCTGTCCGCCGCCCTGGACAACGCACTGCGGCTCGGTGACGCGGGCCTGACCGGCCCGGTCGCCCGCGGCGACGCGGACACCGTGGCCGAGCACGTGCAGGCGCTGGCCAGCGCGTCGCCCGAGGCCCTGCGCGCGTACGTGGCGCTGGCCCGGCTGACCGCCGACCGCGCGCTGGCGACAGGCATCCTCACCCCCGCGGGCGCCCAGCGGCTGCTCGACGTGCTGGCCGGGGCCCCGCGATGATGCCGATCGTGGCGCGGACCCGCAGCGGCCTGGCCGCCGCGCGGCGCGGGCTCGGGTCCCCGGCCGTCCTCGTGCCGACCATGGGTGCCCTGCACGACGGGCACCGCGAGCTCCTGCGCCGGGCCCGGGAGATCGCATCCCCCAACGGCTGTGTCGTGATGTCGGTGTTCGTGAACCCGCTGCAGTTCGGGGCGGGTGAGGACCTGGACCGCTATCCGCGCACGCTGAACGCGGACGTGCTTATCGCGGCCGGGGAAGGGACGGACCTGGTGTTCGCGCCGAGCGCGGCCCAGATGTACCCGCGGCCCCAGCTGATCACCGTGGATCCCGGGCCGGTGGGCCGGATCCTGGAAGGGGAGTCACGGCCCGGGCATTTCTCCGGCGTGCTGACCGTGGTGGCGAAGCTGCTCGGGCTGGTCCGCCCGGACGTGGCCGTGTTCGGCGAGAAGGACGCGCAGCAGCTCGCGCTGGTCAGCCGGATGACCGCGGACCTGGACCTGGGCGTCCGGATCGCCGCGGTGCCCACCGTGCGCGACCCCGATGGGCTGGCGATCTCCAGCCGGAACCGGTTCCTGTCCCCGGCCGAGCGGCGGACGGCGCTGCTGCTGCCGGCGGCGCTGCGGGCCGGGCAGGAGGCCGCCCCGTACGGCCCGGCCGCGGTCCGCAAGGCGGCCGGGGAGGTGCTGGGCACGCCCGCCGACCCGCCGCTGCGCCTGGACTACCTGGCGCTGGTGGATCCGGACACGTTCGAGGAGGCCGGGGACGACCACGCAGGCCCGGCCCGGCTCCTGGTGGCCGCCCAGGTCGGCAGCACCCGGCTGATCGACAACACCCTGCTGAACCTGGAGTCCCATTGAGCGGGGAGTGCCATGCTGCTGGCGATTGACGTGGGCAACACCAACACGGTGCTGGGCATGTTCGACGGCGACCAGATCGCCGAGCACTGGCGGGTCAACACCGACCCGGACCGGACCGCCGACGAGATGGCCGTGCTGCTCCGCGGGCTGCTGGAGCACAGCTCGCTGGTCAAGGACGCGGACGTCAGCGGCATCGCGCTGTGCTCCACGGTGCCGTCGGTGCTGCATGAGATGCGGGAGATGTGCCGCCGGTACTACGGGGACATCCCGGCGCTGATCATCGAGCCCGGGGTGCGCACCGGGGTGTCCGTCCGGATGGACAACCCCAAGGAGGTCGGCAGCGACCGGATCATGAACACGGTGGCGGCCGTCCACCTGTACGGCGGCCCTGCCATCGTGGTCGACTTCGGCACGTCCACCAACTTCGACGCGGCCAGCGCGAAAGGCGAGTTCGTGGGCGGGGCGCTCGCCCCCGGCATCGAGATCTCGGTGGACGCGCTGACCCGGCGCGCCGCCCAGCTGCTCAAGGTGGAACTGACCCGGCCGCACCACGTGATCGGCAAGAACACGGTCGAGGCCCTGCAGTCCGGCATCATCTTCGGGTTCGCGGGCCAGGTCGAGGGCATCGCGCGGCGGATGGCCCGCGAGCTGGCCCCGGACGACCCGGACTCGGTGACCGTGATCGCGACCGGCGGGCTGGCCCCGCTGGTCATCGACGAGGTGAGCGTCATCGACGCGTACGAGCCGTGGCTGACCCTGATCGGGCTGCGCCTGGTGTTCGAACGGAACCACCTCAGCGCGTGGCCGGGGGTGTCGCGGGGGGCTCCGGGGCCGGGCGCGCCGCGGGGTCCTGCGGCCCCGGGGCCGTCCCGGGACGCTCCAGGTAGGTCCGGTCCGGCTGGGTGAAGCCGAACCGCTCGTACAGGCCGTGCGCGTCGGCGGTGTGCAGGGTCCAGCGGAACGACGCGCCGGGGCCACGGTCGATCATGGTGGCCACCAGTTCCGCGCCCAGGCCCCGGCCGCGGAACTCCTTGCCGATGTAGACGTCGGCCAGGTAGGCGAAGCCGGCCCCGTCCGAGATCGCCCGGGCGAACCCGACCATCGCGCCGGTCGTGGCGTCGTAAACGCCGACGACCCGCCAGGCGCTGTCGAGCTGCTGCTCGACGACACTCCGGGTCCGCCAACGTCCCCAGTACGCCTCCGTGGACAGGAACGCCCACAGCGTGTCCCGGTCCACCCGGCGCCGGTCATCGTCCAGCTCGAACTGCCCTGCGGTCCATTGCACACCGGGACTGTATCGGTCTGGTCCGCCGGTTCTTCTCTCACGCCGGACCGCCGCCCTGCACCCCGCAGATCCCTTCAGCCCCTCCGGCCCCCGGCGCGGCCACCAGGCGGGGCCCGCCATCCGCCCGCCCGGCCGGGCAAGGCCGGCCTGCGCCCCTCAGGCACCTTCAGCCCCTCCAGTCCCATCCGGGCTTCGTGATCATAGGCTTGCTGGGCCTATCGCCCCAGTGATCCCATGATCACCGACGGCTGGGTACGCTCGGGCGGGTGGACCAGGACGGCAAGCAGGACGGCGAGCAGGACGGCAAGGCTGAGGGCACGGTGGTCGGCCGGCACAGCGGATGCGAGCGTCCCGGAGCAGATGCGGGTCCGGCTGGAGCAAGCGCCAGCGGCTGCTCGACGAGGGCGTGGACCCCTATCCCGTGGGGTTCCCGCGTACCGCGACCATCGGCGAGGTCCGGGAGCGCTACCCCGATCTGGAGCCGGACACCCGCACCGGGGACCGGGTAGGGGTGACGGGCCGGGTCATGCTGTCCCGCTCCGGCGGGAAGCTGAGCTTCGCCACGATCCGCGACGGCAGCGGGGACATCCAGGTCATGATCTCCCTGGACCGGGTCGGCGCCGGAGGCGCTCGCCGCCTGGAAGCGGGACGTGGATCTCGGGGACCACATCGGGGTGGAAGGCGAGGTGATCTCCTCCCGCCGCGGTGAGCTGTCCATCCTCGCCGACCGCTACGCGATCACGGCCAAGGGCCTGCGTCCGCTGCCGGAAAAGCACCGGGGACTCAGCGACGCCGAGTCCCGGGTGCGTCACCGCTATGTGGACCTGATCGTGAATCCGGACGCCAGGCGGATGGCCGGGCTCCGGGCCGCCGTGATCCAGTCGATCCGCTCGGACCTGCACGAGCGCGGGTTCCTCGAGGTGGAAACGCCGGTACTGCAAACAGTGCACGGGGGCGCCAACGCCCGCCCGTTCGTCACCCGGATCAACGCCTACAACATGGAGCTTTACCTGCGGATTGCGCTGGAACTTTATCTCAAACGGCTCGTGGTCGGCGGGATCGAGAAGGTCTACGAGATCGGCCGGATCTTCCGCAACGAGGGCGTCGACTCCACCCACAATCCCGAGTTCACGATGCTGGAAGCGTACGAGGCCTACGGCGACTACGACAGCGTGGCCACCCTGACCCGGGAACTGATCCAGAACGCGGCGGTGGCCGCGTACGGGGCGCCGGTGGCGCGCCGGGCCGGGCAGGAGTATGACCTCGGTGGCGACTGGCCGGCCAAGACCGTCTACGGCGCGATCTCCGAGGCCCTCGGCGCCGGAGATCGACACGGGCACCAGCGAGGATCAGCTGCGCAAGCTGTGCGCCCAGGCGGGGGTCCCCGCCGAGCCCGGCTGGGGCCACGGCCAGATCGTGCTGGAGATGTACGAGCGGCTGGTGGAGGAGCGGACCGTTGAGCCCACCTTCTACCGTGACTTTCCCGTCGACGTGTCCCCGCTGACCCGGGCCCACCGGGAGAACCCGCGCCTGGCCGAGCGCTGGGACCTGGTCGCGTTCGGCACTGAGCTCGGCACCGGGTACTCCGAGCTGGTCGACCCGGTCGAGGAACGCCGCAGGCTCACCGCCCAGTCGCTGCTCGCCGCGGGCGGTGACCCGGAGGCCATGCAGCTGGACGAGGACTTCCTGCAGGCCCTGGAGTACGGGATGCCGCCGACCGGCGGCGTGGGTGTCGGCATCGACCGGGTGCTGATCATGCTGACCGGCGAGAACATCCGGGAGACCACCCTGTTCCCCCTGGTCCGGCCCCAGTAACCCGGGTCTCAGACGATGCGGACCGCGCCCACGAACACGTCCCACATGACCCGCTGGACCTCGACGACCTGGCCGGTGGCCGGGGCGTCCACCATCAGGCCGTTGCCCAGGTAGATGCCGACGTGCTCGATGGTGGGGTAGAAGAACACCAGGTCGCCCGGCTGGAGCTGGCTCCGGGAAATGTGCTCGCCCATGTTGTACTGCGAGACCGTGTAGTGCGGCAGGCTGATGCCAACCTGCTCGTAGGCCCACATCACCAGCCCCGAGCAGTCGAAGGTGCTCGGGCCGGCCGCGCCCCATACGTACGGGTCGCCCCGGCGGGTCATCGCGTAACGCAGCGCTTCCGCGCCGACCGTGTTCGCCGTGGGTATGTTGACGTTCGGGTAGCTTCCGGTGCGGTCGAAGATCTTCATGGCCTGGGCGAACGCCGCGCTGTTGAGCGTGTTCACCTTGCCCTGGATGATCTGTTTCTTGGCCGCCATCGACTTGGCCAGCCTGGTCGCCGTGGCTTCCTGCTGCAGGGCGGTGTCGCGTGCGCGCCGCGCGGCGGCCTCCGCAGTGGCGAGCGCGCTGACCCGGTCCCCGTTCTCGGTCTGCAACTGCTGCATGATCGCGGCCCGGCTGAGCAGCGAGCCGGAGTCGGGCGAGGTGAGGACCTCCAGCGGGGTGGCCAGGCCGCCGTTCATGTAGCTTTGCGCGGCGAGCTGGCCGATCGCGGCCTGGCCCGACGCGAGCCGGATGGCGTCCTGCTGGTAGGCGGCCAGCGCGGTCTTGGCTTCGGCGCGGGCCTCGGTCAGCTGGATGCGCAGCCCGTCGTACTGGTCGCTCAGCACGTCGATCTGGTGCGCGAGGTTTCTGGCCTGAGCCACCAGGCTGGACAGGCTGGGCTGCGGCCGGACGACGGCCGCACTGCTGACCGCAGCGGGCAGGACCAGGCTGGCAGCCGCGGCTATCCCGCTGGCCGCGGCTACCTGCCGCCAGGCGCGGTGCCGGAACCCGGCGGTACGCAGCCGTCGTGCCTTCGGCGTAAGTCCCGCTGTGAGCCAGCGTTCCACGAGCTCTCCTCTCTCATCCCGCCTGCCGGGTTAGCTGACGGGTTCGGGCCAGAGGAGCCCTACCGCTGGGCGCAGCGACGCGCCCGCTCGCGGATTCACCCCGGGAACATGGGTCCCCGGCTTCCTGGCCGCGTCCAGCGGCGCAGAAACTCGGCGGCCGGGCCGCGCTCTGGGGGCTGGAGTGCAGCACGGTGACAGCGATGCAGATTAATGGATTAGCCGCCGGCCGGTGGCCGGAACGGCAGAATCACCGCTTGGTGTCGCGGGTGGCCTGCTGATGCTTCGGCGAGTTTGACCCGTTGCGCACCCAGCCGCCGGGGCAGCCGCGGTGCAGCGATTTGCTGTTTATCATGCGACGGGTGTTTGCCCAGCTCACGAGCCCTTTCACCGGTCAGGCGCACGAGCCGAGATCAGGACGTGATGGGCGCCCGGTGACTGTGAGCTGGCTATAGAGGCAATCCGTGATTAACTGATTACGTAGAGTCTGAAATAGTGCTGCCGGTGCCCGTGATTCCGCCCCGGAGCGGCAGATGATGGGCCTGCGGCGGGCCAGGCCGCCCCGGGCCAGCGGCTAAGGTGTGCGGGCGATGGAGCACATCATCAGGCGGGCCGGCACCCGCGACATCCGGGCCATCGCCGGCCTGATCGCCGAGAATGTCGCGTCCGGCCGGGTGCTGCGCAAGGCCACCGTCACCCTCTACGAGGATGTCCAGGAGTTCTGGGTCGCCGAGCGGATCAGCGACCGCCGGGTGGTCGGCTGCGGGGCCCTCCATGTGATGTGGGAGGACCTGGCCGAAATCCGCACGGTGGCCGTGGACGAGAGCTGCCAGGGACACGGCATCGGGCACCGCCTGGTCGAGGCTCTGCTCGACAGCGCCCGGGAGGTCGGTGTCGCCCGGGTCTTCGTCCTCACGTTCGCGACCGGCTTCTTCGCCCGGCACGGGTTCGAGGAGATCGAGGGCACGCCGGTCTCGCACGAGGTGTACGCGGAGCTGCTGCGCTCCTACGACGAGGGTGTCGCGGAGTTCCTCGACCTGGGCCGGGTCAAGCCGAACACCCTCGGCAACAGCCGGATGCTGCTCCGCCTGCCGCCGCTGCCGGAGCCCCAGTTGCCCGGGACCGCGCTGCCTGAGGCCAGGACGCCCTTGTCGGGCCCCCCTCTTCCTGGCGCAGCCTGTGCCCGGCGAGCCTGTGCCCGGCGAGCCTGTGCCCGGCGAGCCTGTGCCCGGCGAGCCTGTGCCCGGCAGGCCTCTTCCTGGCGGCTGACCGGGCCGTCTCAGAGCAGCCGGAGCTGCCGGGCGGCGGGACGCCGGGCCCGCGCGGGCCCGGAACGGTCCAGCAGGCCCGGGTCGATAGCGGACAGGAACGCCGACATCCCGGCGTCGCCACTGCTGCCGTGCCTGGTGCGCCGCGCCGCGCCGGTCAGCAGCAGGTGGGCGCGGGCCCTGGTCATGCCCACGAACAGCAGGCGGCGTTCCTCCGCCGGATCGGGGCGGTCGTCCGGCGCCGCGCCGGGGAGCCACAGCGGCAGCAGGCCCCGCTCGCAGCCGGCCAGGAAGACCACCTCGAACTCCAGGCCCTTGGCCGCGTGCAGCGTCAGCAGCGCGACCGCGTCCGCGCGGGGGTCCAGCGCGTCAACCTCCGCACCGAGGGCGATCTCGGTCCGGAAGCGCTCCATGTCGGTGCCGCAGCGCCGCGCGAGCGGCGCCAGGACCTCCCCCGCAGTGCGCAGGTCGGTTCCGGGCAGGCCGCCCCGGCGGGTGCCCGGAGTCCGCGCCGCGTCCGCGTCCGCGGCCAGGTGGCCCACCGCGCCCCGCAGCTGGTGCGCGACCGGCGTCCGGTCCGGTGGCGCTCCCGTGTCGCGGGCCAGCGAGAGCTCCTGGAGGATCTCCGCCACCCCGGGGCGGCGGCCCAGGAGGTCGTGCGAGCGCTTCTGGAACGGCAGCCCGGCCCGGGTCAGGCCCTGGCCGAGCGACGCGGCCTGGGCGTCGGTCCGGTACAGCACGGCGATGTCGGCGAGCCCGATGCCGCCGTGGCCGTGGCCGTCGGCCCGGCCGCTGTCCAGGGAGTGGAACGATGACCCGCCGAGCAGCCGGTCGATGGCCTCAGCGATCCAGGCCGCCTCGCCAGCGGGGTCGGCGGCCTCGTGGACGCTGATCCTGGGGCCCGGAGCGATGCCGGCTCCGCCGCCCGCAGCACCCGGCCCGGTACCAGCGTGGCGGGTGCGATGGCCTGCATGGCCCCGGCCACGATGGCCGGGCTGGACCGGTAGTTCGCCGTGAGCGCCGCCGTGGATGCCCCCGGGTAGTCGTTCCCGAACCGCAGGAAGAACCCCACGTCGGCCCCGCGGAAGCGGTAGATGGCCTGGTCCGGGTCGCCGATGACGGTCAGGCCGGTCCCGTCCCCGGCCAGCAGCCGCAGCAGTGCGTACTGCGCCGCGTCGATGTCCTGGTACTCGTCGACGCTGATGAGCGGCCAGCGTTCGCGCAGCCGGGCGGCTACCGCTGGCGCCCCGTCCAGCACGGCGAGGGCCAGCTCGATGAGGCCGTCGAAGTCCACCATGTCCCGGGCGGCCAGGCCCTGGCGGAGCAGCTCCCGCCGCTGCGGGTCGGCGCCCCCGGCGGCCAGCAGCGCCCGGCCGCCGCGAGGTGACCCGGCCAGCTCGGTGGCTACCTCCGCCGCAGTCTTCTGGTCGGCGACCGTGAAGCTGGCCGCCAGCCCGGCGAGCATGTGATGCTCACGCAGGATCATCAGTCCCAGCCCGTGGAACGTGGTCACGGTAAGCCCGGCGGCGCGCGGCCCGAGCAGCGCCGCGAGGCGCCCGCGCATTTCCTCGGCTGCCCGCCGCGTGAACGTGAGGGCCAGGCAGGCCCCGGGGGAAACGTTCTGCTCAGCCACGGCGGCCGCCAGGCGGTGGGTCAGCGTGCGCGTCTTGCCGGTACCCGGCCCGGCGATGATCATCAGGGGCGCGGCGGCGGCTGCGGCGGCCCGCTGCTCCGGGTCGAGCCCGTCCAGCAGCGAGCCATTCGTGCTTCCCTGCGGGGAACCTGGCCCGCCAACGGTCCCACCGGCCGCCTCGTCACCGCTGGCCCCGGCCTTCGCGGCCGGGCCCACCGGAACGGGGCCGTGGGTGCCTCCCTCCCTGGCCGCCTGATCACCGGCGGCCGGCCGGGCTGCGGTACCCGGGCGCGCGGCCGGGGACTGGCCTTCCAGGGCCAGGCCGGCCTGCCTTCCCGGCCCGCGGGGCGCAGGGACGGCGCCCGCCAGGGATCGCGGCGTGGCCATGTCGAACAGCACGGCCGTAGCCGGGTCGAGTTCACCCGGGCCGAAGAGCCGGATCACCCCGTACTCGCCGTCGTAGCCGGCCTCCTTGTACGCGGCGCCGGCCCTCAGCCGCGTGACGGCCTCGCCGAGCAGGCTGCCGCCGGCCCGGCTCAGCTCGCCGGGCGGGACGTCGAGCAGAATGGCCAGTTCCGGGCCCAGGGCGGCGACCAGCCGGCTCACCTCGGCGTCGACCCTCTTGCTCTTGGGCCCGGCCCGGAGGATCTCGCCCACCACGTCCGGAAGCGAGACCAGGTTGACGGAGCCTGCTGCCCGCTCCGGCCGGTAGCCCGCCGGCCGGTCGGACAGCTCGGCCACCCGGTTCAGCACCCCGATGGTCAGCGGTTTGCCGCAGCCGGGGCACATTCCCCCGTGGGCGGCGGACTGCTCAGGCTCCAGCCGGACGCCGCACTTACGGTGGCCGTCCAGGTGGTAACGGCCGCCCTCAGGGAAGAAATTGACGGTACCGTGCAGGCCAGCCCCGGTGCGCAAGGCGTGCTCGATCGCAAAGAAATCAAGTTCAGCGTCAAGTGTTGTCGCCTCACGGCCGAGCATCGGGGGCGAGTGCGCGTCGGAATTGCTGACCAGCCGATAACCGTCAAGCGAAGAACACATCCAGTTCATGGGCGGGTCAGAGGACAGCCCGGTCTCTACCGCGAACACCTGGCCAGCGAGGTCGCCGTAACAGTCGGCGACGACATCGAAACCGGATTTGGATCCCAGTACCGCGAACCATGGAGTCCAGATATGGGCGGGCACGAGATAGCAGCCGGGACCTGCGTTCAGCGTGATGTCCAGCAGGTGCCGTGAGTCGAGACCGAGAATGGGCCGCCCGTCAGAAGCCAGGTTGCCGACCTTGGCAAGGGCCGCTGTGATCTTCCCCGCTGCCTCTAGCGTCGGCGCATACAACAGGTGATGGACCTTGCGCGTGCGCTCACCCGCACGGTAGATGGTCGATATCTCCGTAGAGAGCATGAAACGCACCGGCCGATCACAAGCCGCCGGTGAGTTCCGCCGTAGCCGGGCCTCCAGGTCGGGGCGGAGTTGCAGTAAGCCCGGTTCGGCGGGGACCAGCGTCTCACGGAGTTCTTCGGCCCAGCCGGGGTGGGTGAAGTCCCCGGTCCCGGCGACGGTGACGCCCTTGCGCAGGGCCCACCAGGCGAGCCCGGGAATGTCACAGTTCTTACTGCACGCCCGTGAGAAGCGTGAGTGGATATGCAAGTCGGCGTGAAACATCCTGCGTCGCGGCTGCTTTCTCGGTAGTCGTGGCGACCCCGCTCACCTCGGCGCGGCGCGGGCCGCTGGGAGTGGCCCGGGCGCTGAGCCTGACCTGGTGTTTCCTCCTGGGCTGGCGGCCTGCCGCGCCTGGCCTGCCAGCGGGCCCGGGGCGCCTGGCGACAGTCCGCACGCGGGCGTTCCCCGGTGCCCGATCCCGCGGATCCGCCTGCTCCGTCTGGATCCTGCCACGCCGGCAGACGCCGCGGATGTGGTTCGGGCCCGGCCCGCGCCGGCCGGGATCCCCAGGGCGGCCGGGCATTGCCGGCTCCCGGCCCTGGCCTGTCCGCGGCCAGGCCTGCGCCCCGGCCCCGGTAACCCGCGGCCGTTCGCCGTCCCCCAAGGGGAGGGTGCGGGCAGCGGCCCATTGCCTATGAGCAACAATGCATAAGTAGGCCCGCGGTGGATGACCCAATGTTCATCGGCGGTTACACCGATCAAGCCGGCAGAGAGGTGACCGCCGGGCGGGCCGGAAGGCCAGTCGGACGGCCGGAAAGGAGTGCGCCTTGCTCGGTGACCTGGCTGCCCTGACGCCTCCCGCGGTTGTCTGCGTGGCCTTCCTGATCGGGGTGGGCCTCTTCCTGCGCCATCAGCTTGGCCCCAAGCGTGAGTCTGCAGAAGAGCAGTACCCAGAGGATATTTCCGGCGACGGCGGGATTCCGTACGGTGATGATCCCCACAGTGATGCTTCGCAGCCAGCAGCATCACCCGATCACGGTGAGCGGTAGAGCTCGTTCTGAACCACGCGGCAACCGCCACTGGAGGCGCGATACATCGGCGCTCCTCTTTGCGGCCGCCCTATCCATGTCCGATTACTCAGAGTTACAGTTATCTTCCAGGTAGTCCGCCTGGCCATGCCGCCCAGAGAACTCTGACCGCGTTTCCAGCAGCGTGAATTGGCAAACGCAAGCGGTGCATGGTATATCTTTGGCAACCTAAAAGACTTGCTCCAGCGGAAGGGCTGGCACCCATGGCACAAAAGGTTCAGGTGCTCCTCGTCGATGACCTCGATGGAGGCGAGGCGACCGAGACCGTGGCCTTCAGTCTCGATGGCGCCACGTACGAGATCGACCTGAGTTCAGAAAACGCGACCAAGCTCCGCAAAGAGTTTGCTCCCTACGTTGACCATGCGCGCAAGGCGAGTGGTGGCGCGGCCGGCGGCCGTCGCCGGCGCACCCGGACCGGTCCGGGCCGGGAGCGCAGCTCGGAAATCCGGGCGTGGGCCAAACAGCGCGGCTACAAGGTGAGCGAGCGTGGCCGGATTCCCGCGCAGATCATCTCGGAGTACGACGCAGCCCACTAAGGGATTGCGCCGGAGGGCCCGCAGGTGCCCTGTGGTGTGCCAGTTGCCGTTGGAGGCTGGAGCACATCACAGGACCCGTGCGGGCCCTGCGCTTTTCCGGGGGGCGGTGCTGCTGCCCGCGGTCACGGCCCTGAGTTCCCCGAGCGATTCCCGGATGTACTGCGCCAGGTCCCCCTCGCTGCTTTCTTTGGTCCAGCGTTCGAACGCGATCCTGAACACGGCGATGCCCGCCTCGGCCGTCAGGCTCGCGGCTGCGTCGGCGACGCCCCGCTGGCGGAGCACGCCGGCCATGGCCGACGCGAGCGAGGCCAGCTTGATCAGCTCGCGTTCCTGGAGCTCGGCGTTCGCGGCGATGACGGCCTGCCGCTGCCGGGCGTAGTCGCGGCGCTCTTCAAAGAAGGCACCGGCGGCCTCGAGGGCCGCGGTGACCGCGTCGAGCGGCGGGGCGGAATCAGGTGCGCTGGCGAGGGCGGTCACGAGGAAGTCCTGCAGTGAGGCGGCGCCGGCAAACAGCACCTCCCGCTTGTCGGTGAAGTGCCGGAAGAATGTCCGCTCGGTCAGTCCGGCCCGCCGGGCGATCTCCGCGACTGTCGTGGGCTCGAACCCGCGCTCGATGTAGAGCTCCATGGCCGCCTGTTCCAGCCGTCCCCGTGCGTTCGGCTCCCATCGGCCCATGCCCCGATCGTACTCGATGACAGTGGCTGACATCGGGGTGCTATGCTGATGACAGCAACTGACATCGACCTGCTCCTGCGTAACCCGTGGCGAGGGCAGGGGAGCACTGGAGGTTCTTCTCATGCGCATATTCGTCACCGGCGCGTCCGGCTGGATCGGCTCCGCCGTCGTGCCCGAACTCATTGGTGCGGGCCATCAGGTCACCGGGCTCGCCCGCTCGGATGCCTCGGCCGCTGCTCTCACCGCGGCGGGGGCGCAGGTCCGCCGGGGCACCCTGGATGACCTCGGCGACTTGCGTGCTGCGGCGGAGGCGTCAGACGGCGTGATCCACCTCGCGTTCAAGCACGACATCGCGTTCTCGGGGGGCTTCCAGGACGCGGCCCAGGCGGACCAGCGCGCCATCGAGACCTTCGGCGAGGCCCTGGCCGGTTCCGGCCGCCCGTTCGTCATCGCCTCCGGGCTGCTCGGGCTGGCCCTGGGACGGGTGGCGACCGAGCGGGATGACGGGCACGCTGACGGGCCGCCTGTGGCGCCCCCGGGCAGCGGCCCGGCGATGCGGCTGGCCAACGCGGAGCTGACCCTCTCGCTCGCATCCCGCGGGGTGCGCTCGTCCGTGCTGCGGCTCCCCCCGACGGTGCACGGCGAGGGAGACAACGGCTTCATGGCGGCCCTGATCGGCATGGCCCGGGCCCGCGGCCTCTCCGGCTACCTCGACGACGGGTCCAACCGCTGGCCCGCGGTGCACCGGCTCGACGCCGCACTCCTGTTCCGCCTGGCCCTGGAGCAGGCCCCGGCAGGCTCGGTGCTGCACGCGGTGGCCGACGAGGGCGTGCCGATCCGCGAGATAGCCCGTGTGATCGGGCGGCACCTGGACGTGCCGGTGGCCGCCATTCCCCCGGAGCAGGCCGCCGAGCAGTTCGGCTTCCTGGCCGGCTTCATTGGGCTGGACTCACCGGCCTCCAGCGAGCTGACCCGCGAGCTGCTGGGGTGGCAGCCGACGCACCCCGGGCTCATCGACGATCTCGACAAGGGGCACTACTTCGACAGCCCCGCTGCCTGACCCGCCGCTGCCAGACCCGCCGGGGCCGCCTGTGATCCGCACCCGGGGAGGCCCTGCCCGCGGCCGCGCCGGTCTTCCGGCCCGGTCCGGGCGCGGTCCGCACCCGGGAGGCCCTGCCCGCGGCCGCGCTGGTCTTCCGGCCCGGTCCCGGCGCCCCGTCCGGCATCCCCTCATCGCGCCCTGCCCCGGCGCGATGAGCTTCCGGGCCGCCGGGGGACCCGCGCGGTGAACTTCCCGCGCACGCCGCTCGTTGGTAGTGAATATGAACCGGCGCTGGTCGCAGCGGGGGAGGGGGCGTTCGCTTGCGGCGTACAGGGAACACCTTCGCCCCTCCCCGGGGTTGGATGGGATGAAGGTCCTCCTGCCGGGGAACTCTTTAACTCAAGTGCCGCATATCGCGCGGTACATCGTCCGGCATGCGGGCTACCATGCGGAAGGGACGGGCCCCGGACATCCGGACATCTGGGTCCCCCCGACCGCTCTGTGAGGAGCGAGGCGATGTTCGAAAGGTTTACCGACCGGGCGCGGAGAGTTGTGGTGCTGGCTCAAGAAGAAGCCAGAATGCTCAACCACAACTACATCGGCACCGAGCACATCCTGCTTGGCCTGATCCACGAGGGTGAGGGCGTGGCGGCCAAGGCGCTGGAATCCCTGGGAATCAGCCTGGAGGCAGTACGCCAGCAGGTTGAGGAGATCATCGGCCAGGGCCAGCAGGCACCTTCCGGGCATATCCCGTTTACGCCGCGAGCGAAGAAGGTGCTCGAGCTCTCGCTGCGCGAGGCACTGCAGCTCGGGCACAACTACATCGGCACCGAGCACATCCTGCTCGGCCTCATCCGCGAGGGTGAGGGCGTGGCGGCCCAGGTGCTGGTCAAGCTGGGCGCCGACCTGAACCGGGTCCGGCAGCAGGTGATCCAGCTGCTGCACGGCTACCAGGGCAAGGAGCCCGCCGCGGCGGGCGCGCCGTCGGAGTCCGCTCCGTCGACGTCCCTGGTGCTGGACCAGTTCGGCCGGAACCTGACCCAGGGGGCCAGAGAGGGCAAACTGGACCCGGTGATCGGCCGGGAGAAAGAAATCGAGCGGGTCATGCAGGTGCTGTCCCGCCGGACCAAGAACAACCCGGTGCTCGTGGGCGAGCCCGGGGTGGGCAAGACCGCCGTGGTCGAGGGGCTGGCCCAGAAGATCGTCAAGGGTGAGGTGCCCGAGACGCTCAAGGACAAGCAGCTCTACACGCTGGACCTCGGTGCCCTGGTGGCTGGTTCGCGCTACCGCGGTGACTTCGAGGAACGGCTGAAGAAGGTCTTGAAGGAGATCCGGACCCGCGGTGACATCATCCTGTTCATCGACGAGCTGCACACGCTCGTCGGGGCGGGCGCTGCCGAGGGGGCGATCGACGCCGCCTCGATCCTGAAGCCGATGCTGGCCCGCGGCGAGCTTCAGACCATTGGCGCCACCACGCTGGACGAGTACCGCAAGCACCTGGAGAAGGACGCCGCGCTCGAGCGCCGGTTCCAGCCGATCCAGGTGGCCGAGCCGACGATCTCGCACACCATCGAGATCCTCAAGGGCCTGCGTGACCGCTACGAGGCCCACCACCGGGTGTCCATCACCGATGGGGCCCTGGTGGCCTCCGCCCAGCTGGCGGACCGCTACATCAGCGACCGCTTCCTGCCGGACAAGGCGATCGACCTGATCGACGAGGCCGGCTCGCGGATGCGGATCCGCCGGATGACCGCACCGCCGGACCTGCGCGAGTACGACGAGAAGATCGCCCAGGTGCGCCGGGAGAAGGAGTCGGCCATCGACTCCCAGGACTTCGAGAAGGCGGCTGCCCTCCGGGACAACGAGAAGCAGCTGATCGCCAAGAAGGAGACCCGGGAGAAGGAGTGGAAGGCCGGCGACATGGACGTCGTCGCCGAGGTCAACGAGGAGCTCATCGCGGAGGTCCTGGCCACCGCGACCGGCATCCCCGTGTTCAAGCTCACCGAGGAGGAGTCCCAGCGGCTGCTCCGCATGGAGGATGAGCTGCACCGGCGGGTCATCGGGCAGAACGACGCGATCAAGGCGCTGTCCCAGGCCATCCGGCGGACCCGCGCCGGCCTGAAGGACCCCAAGCGCCCAGGCGGGTCGTTCATCTTCGCGGGGCCCTCCGGAGTCGGCAAGACCGAGCTGTCCAAGACGCTGGCGGAGTTCCTGTTCGGCGAGGAAGACGCGCTGATCCAGCTCGACATGAGCGAGTACATGGAGAAGCACACCGTGTCCCGGCTGTTCGGCTCACCCCCTGGCTACGTGGGATACGAGGAAGGCGGCCAGCTCACCGAGAAGGTGCGCCGCAAGCCGTTCTCCGTGGTCCTGTTCGACGAGATCGAGAAGGCCCACCAGGACATCTTCAACTCCCTGCTGCAGATCCTGGAAGACGGCCGGCTGACCGACGCCCAGGGCCGGGTGGTGGACTTCAAGAACACGGTCATCATCATGACGACCAACCTGGGCACCAGGGACATCTCCAAGGGGGTGTCCGTGGGCTTCGCCCGGTCGGGTGAGTCGAAGGGCTCGTACGACCGGATGAAGGCCAAGGTTAACGAGGAGCTGAAGCAGCACTTCCGCCCCGAGTTCCTGAACCGCGTGGACGACACCATCGTGTTCCACCAGCTGTCCCAGGACGAGATCGTCGAGATCGTGGACCTGATGATCGCCAAGGTGGACGAGCGGCTCCGGGACCGTGACATGGGCCTGGAACTTCGCCCGGCGGCCAAGGCCCTGCTGGCTGAGCGCGGCTACGACCCGGTGCTCGGGGCGCGGCCACTGCGGCGCACCATCCAGCGGGCTATCGAGGACGCCCTGTCCGAGAAGATCCTGTTCGGTGAGCTGAAGGCCGGCCAGATCGTCATCGTGGACGCGGAGGGCACCGGCGAGGACGCGCAGTTCACGTTCAAGGGCGTGCCTAAGCCGGATGCCGTGCCGGATTCCGTGCCCGAAGAGGTCGGCAGCGGTGCAGCGGTCGAGCGCGGGGCCGTCGCGCCGCCGCAGGACTGAGCGGGGTTAACCCCAACTAGATAGCGAGAGCGCTGAGCGGCGGTCCCCCTGGGGGCCGCCGCTCAGCGCTCTCCGGGGTGCGCGGGCGTCGCGGGGTGCGCGGGCGTTCCGGGTAGCGCGGGCGTTCCGGGTCCCGGATGCGTCCCGGGCAGCGCGAACCGCCCGTCCGGCAGCGGATCCACCAGGCCGTCCGCCACGAGGCCATCCAGCGCCCGGCTGCGCTGCAGCGGATCCTCCCAGGCCGCCTCGAGCTGGGAGCCCGGTACCGGGCCAGGGCAGTCACGGAGCACCGCCAGCAGCCGCCCACGGCACTGCCGGTCCGTGCCCGCGTACTTCTGGCTGCGGCGCGGCCCGCCGGCCGCCGGATGCCCGGCCCGGTGCCACGTGCAACTGGCCGCGACCGGGCAGCTGACGCACCGTGGCCGGGCGGCGGTGCAGACCAGGGCACCCAGTTCCATGACCGCCACCGCCCACCGTGCGGCTACCGCGGGCTGCTCGGGCAGGAGTGACTCCGCCAGCCGCCGCTCCGCGGCCGACGTGCTGGGCCGCGGCAGCTCCCGGCCGCTCACCAACCGTGCCAGCACCCTCCGAACGTTGGTGTCCAGGACCGCGTGCCGCTGCCCGAACGCAAAGCTGCCCACCGCGGCCGCCGTGTAGGAGCCGATCCCGGGGAGCGCCCGCAGGGCCTCCGCCGAGTCCGGGACCTCCCCGCCGTGCCGCTCCACGAGGGCCTGCGCCGTCGCATGCAGCCGGATCGCCCGGCGCGGGTAGCCCAGCCGCCCCCAGGCCCGTACCGCGTCCCCGGCCGGCGACGCGGCCAGCGAGGCCGGGGTTGGCCACCTGGCCAGCCAGGCCGCATACACCGGCAGCACCCGGGCCACGGGTGTCTGCTGCAGCATGATCTCGCTGACCAGGACCGCCCACGGCGTGGCCCCCGGCCGGCGCCATGGCAGGTCCCGCTGATGAACGGCGTACCAGTCCAGGATCGCCTCAGGGACCTGGGCCACCGGGGTCATCTCCCCAGGGTCATGGATCACCGGGGCCATCGCCGCCGGGGGCTGGGTCACCGGGGCCTGAAGCACCCGGCCCGGGGTGAACGGGCCCGGGCTGAACGGGCTCGGAGTCGCCGGGTCAGCAGTCACCATGGCGTCTCGATCCTCGCACGTCCGGTGCGTGCCGGGGCAGCCCGGGCCGCCAAACCGACGGGCAGGTGCGGGTTAACCGGAGGATCCCGCCCGGGCCTGCCCAAAAGCGCTCCAGAAACGCCTCTGACCTGCAATAATGCCGCCCCTTCCCGGCGGGTCGCCAAGATCAGGGAGGGCTTCCGGCGCATACTGCTCGCATGCCTCGCAGTTCAGCTGACCCGCCCAAAAGCGCAGGTCGGGTCAATGTCTACTGGCGGCGGAGGGTCATCGCGCTGGTCGCCGGCATCTGCATGCTCGGGCTCGTCACCTGGACCGTGAACGGCGCGCTGGGCGGGGGGACCAGGCAGGCCAGCGACCTGTCCCAGTCCACCAGGCAGCACAGCTCCCGCCACTCCGCTCAGCCGGTCCCGGGGACGGCGTCTTCCCCCACGCCGGCCAGCACCGCGGGCCGCGCGGGCGCCACCCCGTCCGCCACGGGGAAGCCTGGGCCCAGCCCGTCGTCATCCACCAAGCGCGGCGCTTCCGCGCCGCGTCATCCCGCGCGCCAGGGCGGCCGGAAAGCGCACGGGCCCGGGGCGTGTCCTCACTCCGCACTCGTCCTGAGCCTGTTCTCGGCCCGGTACAGCTACCCGGCGCACGCCCGGCCGGAGTTCACGGTGGACGTGGTGTCCACCGCTCCCGGCCGCTGCGCCGCAGACCTCGGTCCGGCATACGTGCACGTGGTGATCAGAACGGGCGGGAAGAATCAGGTCTGGGACTCCGCGGACTGCGCCCGGCCCGCTGCCGTGCCGGCCGTGCTGGCCCGGGGCGTGCCCGCCGCGGTCCAGATCTCCTGGAACCGGCAGACCTCGGCCGCGGGCTGCCGGCCGCCGCATCACGCCGCCCGGCCCGGGACCTACACCGCCACCGCCTACAGCGGGAACCTGAGCAGCCGCGCCATGATCTTCGTGCTGAAAGGTCACGGAATCGCCATGCCGTAACCACGGCATGCCGTAACCACTGTATGCGCGCGGGCATATGCCCTCGCCCGGGGACAGGCGACGCCCTGGCCCGCGGATATCAGCGCTTGCCTGCTGGGTTTCCTGGCACACCGGACAGGTGCCCGGTTCGCTGATCCGCCGCGGGCACCCGGCGGCGGGGGTTCAGGAGTACTTCTCCAGCAGGGTCACCTCGGCCAGCCGGGACAGGCCCTCCCGGGCCGCGCGCGCGTTCGGCTCCGTCACCCCGTCCACCGCCTGCAGCTCGGCGACGCTGGCCGCGAGCAGCTTGTGCAGCCCGCCGAAGTGGGCCACCAGCCGTTCCGCGGCGTCCCGGGGCAGTCGCGGGACCTTGGCCAGCAGCCGGTACCCCCGGGGCTCGACCGGCGCGTCGAGTGCGCCGGATCCGCCGAGCCTGAGCACCGCGGCCACCGTGGCCATGTCCAGCAGTTCTTCCGGGGAAAGCCGCCCCAGCTCGTCCAGCACCCCCCCGACCCCGGCGCACGGGTCCGCGCCGGCCGGCACCGGCAGGTAGTCCCGCACCACCAGCTGGCGCTCGAAGTCACTGCCCGCGATGAGCTCGTCCAGCTGGAGCGCGAGCAGCCGCCCGTCGGTGCCCAGCTCGATCTTGTAACCCTCGATCTCACCGGCGATCCGCCGGACCATCTCCAGCCGCTGCGCCACCATGGTCACGTCACGCGAGGTGGCCAGGTCCTCGATCTCGTGCGCGGTCAGGGTCCCCGATACTTCGTCGAGGCGGAACTTGTACCGCTCCAGCGTGGCCAGGGCCTGGTTGGCCCGCGAGAGGATGGCCGCCGAGTCCTCCAGCACGTACCGGGCCCCATCCAGGTACAGGGCGATGATGCGCATGGACTTGCTGACCGAGATCACCGGGCAGCCGGTCTGCCGGCCGACCCGCTCCGCCGTCCGGTGCCGGGTGCCCGACTCGTCGGTCGGCAGCGTTGGGTCCGGGACCAGGTGCACGGCCGCCCGGACGATATACCCGGCTGCGCCGTCGAGCACGATGGCGCCGTCCATCTTGGCCAGCTCGCGCAGCCGGGTTGCGGAGAACGGCACCCTCAGCTCGAATCCGCCGGAGCACACCTCGTCCACGGCCGGGCCGTCCCCGAGCACGATCAGCGCGCCGGTGTTCCCGCGCAGGATGCGCTCCAGCCCGTCGCGGAGCATGGTGCCCGGCGCCAGCGCGGCCAGGGCCGCCCAGCGGCGCTCGTCCCTGTCTTTGACGTCGCCGTGCTTAGCGACGCTGTGGTTGACGTCGTTGTGCGTGGCGTCGGTCGGCGGCACACGACTCCCGGGGGTTGCTGGACTGGGTCAGTGTACCGGCGGCTCCAGGTCACCGGCCGGCAAATCAGCCGCCGAAGGCGGCGGCCATCGCCTCCCGGATGTCCTCGACCTCGCGCACCTCGATCCCTCCGGCAGAGCCCTGTGCGGCAGAGCCCTGACCGGGAGAGCCCTGTGAGGCAGGTTCTTTCGTGGCGGAGCCCTTCGCGCCCGAGCCAGCGGGCACGATCGCCAGCCGGAACCCCATCCGCTCCGCCTCGGCCAGCCGGCGCTGCACCCCGGTGACCCGGCGCACCTCGCCCGCCAGGCCCACCTCGCCCAGCGCCACCACGGAGCCGGGCACGCTGAGGTCCACTACCGCGCTGGCCAGGGCCAGTGCCACGGCCAGGTCCACCGACGGCTCGCCGAGCCGGACACCGCCCACGGTGGCCGCGTAGACGTCCTGCTTGCCCAGCTTGAGATCGGCGCGCCGGGACAGCACCGCGAGCACCATGCCGACCCGGGACGCGTCCAGCCCGGAGGTGACCCGGCGCGGAATCTCCAGGGTGGACGGAGCCACCAGTGTCTGCACCTCGCTCAGCAGCGGGCGGCGGCCCTCCAGCGTGACGGTCACGCACGTGCCGGGCACCGCGCTGCGCCGGTGGGTGAGGAACAGGCCGCTCGGGTCGGGCAGCTCGGTGATTCCCTGTTCCCCGAGGTCAAAGCAGCCGATCTCGTCGGTCGGCCCATAACGGTTCTTCAGCGCCCGGACCATGCGGAACTGGGCGTGCCGGTCCCCCTCGAAGTGCAGCACCACGTCCACCAGGTGTTCCAGGGCCCGCGGGCCGGCGATGGACCCGTCCTTGGTCACGTGCCCGACCAGCACCGTGGTCACGGCGTGCTGCTTGGCCACCGCGATCAGGGCGGCCGTGACCGCGCGGATCTGGCTGACCCCGCCGGGGGCGCCGTCCACCCCGTCCATCGTGATCGTCTGCACCGAATCCACGATCAGCAGCCGGGGCCGCACCACTGCCACGTGGCCGAGCAGCGCGGCCAGGTCCGTCTCCGCGGCCAGGTAGAGGTTCCCGGCCACGGCCCCGATCCGGTCGGCGCGCAGCCGCACCTGTGCGGCGGATTCTTCGCCGGTGATGTAGAGGACAGGGCCTGCCGCGGCCGCGTGCGTTCCCGCCTCCAGCAGCAGGGTGGACTTACCCACGCCCGGCTCGCCCGCCAGCAGTACTACCGCCCCGGGCACCAGGCCCCCGCCCAGCACCCGGTCCAGCTCGTCCAGCCCGGTCGGGCGCGCTCCCGCAGCGGTCGCGTCCACTTCGCCGATGGGCAGCGCCGGGCTGGCCGGGGCGAGGGCGGCCGGCAGCCCGCCCAGGCCGGCACCGCCCAGGCCGGCACCGCCCAGGCCAGTACCGCCCAGGGCCGTGCCGTCGGGGCCCATGCCGTCCAGGCCCGTGCGGCCCAGGCCCAGCGCGTCCAGGCCGCCCAGCCCGGCCAGGGCGGCGGCGCCGAAGCCGGCCGCCCGGCCGGCCCGGGCGGCGACCTGCTCGACCGTGCCCCAGGCCTGGCACTCGCCGCAGCGGCCCGACCATTTCGTCGTGCGCCACCCGCATTCCGCGCACTGGAACGCCGGGGCCGCCGAGGACTTCGCCATGCCTGGGACGCTACCGGCGGGGACCGACAGCGGGGCCGGTGACACTCCCGGGCAGCGACACTCCTGCGCCCACGGCGGTGAGCAACTGCGCGCGTCCCGGCGCATAAGCTGGCCAAGGCGGACCGATCGGTGCCCGGAGGTCCCGGGGCACGCTCCGCCCCGGAGGCGGAAGGAGCCACGGTGAGCCAAGCGGGCACGACGCCGCGACGCCTGGTGGCGCTGTCGACCGCGTCGGTCTACCCGGACCGGACGCCGGATGCGTTCGAGGTCGCGGCGCGCCTGGGCTACGACGGGGTCGAGGTCATGGTGACCCCGGATGCGGTCAGCCAGGACATTGAGGTACTGCGGCGGCTTGCCGACTACCACAGCGTGCCGGTGCTCGCGGTCCACGCACCCTGCCTGCTGATCACCCAGCGGGTCTGGGGCCGGGAACCGTGGGGCAAGCTGGTGCGGGCCAAGGATGTGGCTGAGCAGCTGGGCGCGCGGGTGGTCGTGGTGCACCCCCCGTTCCGCTGGCAGCGGGATTACGCCCGGGACTTCGCGGCCGGCCTGGCCCGGATGCAGGACGAGACCGACGTGCTGTTCGCGGTGGAGAACATGTTCCCGCTGCGGGCCCGGGGGGCGGAGGTGGCGCCGTACGCCCCGTCCTGGAACCCGGTCCCGATGGACTACCCCCACGTCACGCTGGATCTGTCACACACGGCCGTATCCGGGTCCGACGCGCTGGCCTTGGCGGATGAGCTCGGCGGCCGGCTCGCCCACGTGCACCTCGCCGACGGCACCGGGCAGGCCAACCGCGACGAGCACCTGGTCCCCGGCCGCGGTACCCAGCCGTGCGCACAGCTCCTGCACCGCCTGGCCGCCGAGGACTACCAGGGGCTGGTGGTGCTGGAGGTCAAGACCTTCCGCGCGCCGACCAAGGAGGCCCGGCAGGCTGACCTGGCCGAGGCGCTCGAGTTCGCGCGGGCTAACCTGGCTTTCCCCGGGGAGGCCCCGGCCGGTGCGGCCCCGGGCGGCCCGGCCACGCCCACGCCGGGGGACCCGGCCACGCCGACGCCGGGGGGCCCGGCCACGCCCGCGCCCACGCCGGCTGGCTCACCGTCGGCCCGGTCCGGTATGACCGCTCACCCGATGAGCACCAGCCGCTGACCACCCATCCACCCATCCACCCATCCACCCATCCAACCCAGCCGACCGACGGCCGTTAGCGCTGGACGCGGCCGCGACCGAGGATGCATGCTGCCCGACATGACTTCGAACCGTCCCGCTCCCGCCAGGCCGGGGACCCTTATCACCGTGGCGCCGACCGGCGCGGAATCTGACAAGGCGTCCGTGCCGGCGCTGCCAGTCACCCTGGACGAGCTGATCACCACCGCGGTGGAATGCCGCGCCGCCGGGGCCGCCGTGATCCACGTCCATATCAGGGACGGCCAGGCCCGGCCGACCCTGGACCTGGGCCGGCTCAAGGACACCGTGCACGCCCTGCGTGAGAGCACCGACCTGATCATCCAGCTGTCCACCGGCGGCGCTGTCACCGACAGCTTCGGCGACCGCCTGGCCGTGCTGGAGGCGTCGCCGGACGCCTGCTCCCTGACCTGCGGCACGGTCAACTTCGGCGACGACGTGTTCGCCAACCCCTGGCCCTTCATCCGCGACCTGTACGCGCGGACCCAGGCGGCCGGTGTCGTCCCCGAGTTCGAGCTGTTCGACCTGGGCCAGGTGGCCACGCTGCACCGGCTGCTGGATGAGCTGGGGCCGCCGCACGGCGGCCACGTCCACTGCGACCTGGTGATGGGCGTGCCCGGCGGCATGCCGGGCACCGTGGCCGCGCTGGTGGCGGCCGTGGCCGCGCTCCCCGCGGGCGCCACGTGGTCAGCCACCGGGATCGGCCGGACCACGCTGCCGGTGCTGATGGGCGCGCTCGGTGCCGGCGGCCACCTGCGGGTCGGCATGGAAGACACCACCTCGTTCGCCCGGGGCCGCCCCGTGGCCCGCAACGCGGAGCTGGTCGAGCGCGCGGCCGCACTGGCCGGGCTGGCCCAGCGGCCGCCGCTGGAGCCGGACGAGGCCCGTCAGATGCTTGGGGTGAGCAGCCGTCACTGAGCCGCCCATTCTCGCCGAGGTCGTCCGGTCGGGGTTCGTTGAGTCGAGGCACCGCGTTTCGTTGCGGATAATCGGAACCGACGGGGCGCCGCAGCTGGCTGCCGGCCAGGTGGACGTGCCCATGTTCCCCCGCTCGGCGAACAAGCCGATGCAGGCCGCCGGGATGCTGCGCTGCGGTCTGGACCTCGGCGGCAACCTGCTGGCGCTCGCGGCGGCCAGCCATTCCGGTGAGGACTTCCACGTCGCCGGCGTGCGCGAGATCCTGGCCCGGGCCGGGCTGACCGAGGACGACCTGCAGTGCCCGCGGTCCCTGCCGCGCGAAGAGGTGTTCCAGCAGGAATACCTGCGCGAGGGCCGGGAGCCTGACCGGGTGCACATGAACTGCTCCGGCAAGCACGCGGCGATGCTCGCCACCTGCGTCACGGCCGGGTGGCCCACGGGCACCTACACCGACCCCGGCCACCCGCTCCAGGTGGCGCTGCGCGAGACGCTCGAGGACCTGGCCGGGGAGCGGTCGGCCGCGGTGGGGGTGGACGGGTGCGGCGCCCCGGTGGTCGCGCTGTCCCTGACCGGACTGGCGCGGGCGTTCCAGGCCCTGGTCACCGCCCCGCCGGGGACGCCTGAGCGGCGGGTGGCCGACGCGATGCGGGCCCATCCGGAATGGACGTCGGGCAGCCTGCGCCCGGAGCGGGCGCTGATGGCCACGGTCCCGGGCCTGCTGCTCAAGGCGGGCGCCGAGGGCGTGCAGGCGTTCGCCCTGGACGACGGCCGCGCGGGAGTGTTCAAGATAGAGGACGGCTCGTACCGGGCCCGGGAGCCGCTCACGGTCGCCATGCTGCGGCGGCTGGGCGTGACCACCGCGCCGGGGCTGCCGGATTCGGCGCTGGACGAGATCGCCGCCGCCCCGGTCATGGGCGGGAGCCGGCCCGTCGGCCTGGTCCGGGCGGCGCTCCCCGGCTGAGGGCGCCGCCTGGCGGCCCGCCTGCCCCAGGGTGCTTGCTGGGCGTTTGCAAAAGCAAGCACTCTTTGATTCACTGGGTGCGTGAGTCCTATGCGAGTGAGTTCCATCGGTGAATACATCAAGGAGCAACGGGAACAGGCGAAGATCTCGCTGCGCCAGCTGGCCTCCCAGGCGGGGGTGTCCAACCCGTACCTGAGCCAGATCGAGCGCGGCGTGCGCCGGCCTAGTGCCGAGATCCTGCAGCAGATCGCCAAGGGGCTGCGGATCTCCGCGGAGGCCCTCTATGTCCAGGCCGGGATCCTGGAGGACCGGGCGCCCGACTCGGGGGTCCGGGCCGCCGTGCTGGCCGCGCCTGAGCTGACCGAGCGCCAGAAGCAGGTGCTGCTGGAGATCTATGACTCGTTCCGCCGCGAAGCCGCGGCGCAGACGCCGGAAGACGCCGAGGACGCCGCCGTCGCGGCGGAGGCGGCCGCGATCCAGGCGGCCGCGGCCGAGGCCACCGCGGCCCGGGCCGCCGCTGAGGCCGCCCGTGCGCCGGGCGCCACCGACGGCGCCTGGGAGCAGGCGACGGGGACGGAGCCGGGCCACGCAGGACTCGACGAAGAAGATGATGACCCCCTCGCGGCAGCGGAGCCGTTGGGAACGCACGAGGCGACTGTGCCGCCCCACTCAACGGGTCTGCCGGACGAGCGGGCCAGGAAGGAAAAATGACCATGAACCGCGCCACCATTGACGTGAGGACCGAAGTGCGCAAGCTGGCCAGCAGCAAGCCCGTGCACGCCGCGGCCGGAGCCGGGGTGCTGGCCTCCGCGGCCCTCCGCGAGCTGCCCGCGAAGATTGCCCGCTGGCGCAGCGACGGCTCGCTGGCCGCCCTGCCCGGCCTCGCCAGCGAGTACATGACGACCGCCCGGACCAAGGCGGTCCAGGAGTACGACAAGCTCGCCATGCACGGGGCGAAGGTGCTCAACGGCAAGACCGCCCTGCCCGGCAAGGGCAGCAAGAAGAGCTGATGATCCGGGTGCGGCAAGTGCCTCAGGCCGGGCGGGGGACGGGCTTTGGTCCCGGTTCCCGCCCGGACCGGATAACCTGATGCTGTGTTGCTGAACGCAGGAGCGATGAGCCCGCTCTACTGGTTCCTCGAGATACTGGCGATAGCCGCCTTTGTCTGCGAGGTTTGGGGCTTCGTGGACGCACTGCGCCGGCCGTCGAAAGCGTTCCTGGCGGCAGGCAAGCAGAACAAGCCGCTCTGGCTGATTATCCTCGGTGTGGCCTCGGTGATTGGGCTCTACCTCGGAGTCCTGTCCGGGGGGTTCGGCGCCGTGGGCATCCTGCCGATCGCCGCGTTCGTGGCCTCGGCCATCTACCTCACCGACGTCCGCCCCAAGGTCCGGGAGTTCCGGGGCAGCAACGGAAGCAGCCAGGGCCCGTACGGACCCTGGTAAGCCCGGCGCCCCTGTCCTGGCCCTCCCCGCCGGCGCGGGAACTGGCTTCCTGCTCCCGGTTCCGCCGCCCGGTAGGGTAGCTGACCGTGGACGATAACCCGTGGCGTACGCACCGGCTCGAGCTCGATGACCAGACCCTCCGGGAGTGGGACGCGGTCGTGCTGGCCGCGGGGCCGGACGGGATCGTGCTGGACTCCTCCGCGTTCTACCCGGGCGGCGGGGGCCAGCCCCCTGACCACGGGGTGCTGCTATGGGGCGGCGTGCAGACCCGCATCGTGGGTGCCCGCAAGGGTGACGACCTCTATCTGATCCCCGCCGATGACGACCCGCTGCCTCCGCCCGGCACCGCGGTCCGCGGCGCTGTCGAGGACGGCAGGCGGACCGCGCTGATGCGGACCCACACCGCGCTGCACGTACTCGGCGGCGTGGTTTTCCGGGACTTCGGCGCGCTGGTTACCGGCGGGAACATGGAACCGCTGACCGCGCGGATGGACTTCAACCTCACCGAGGTGCCGCCTGGCTTCCGGGACGCCGTCGAGGCCGGGTGCAACGCCGAGCTTGCCGCCGACCGCCGGATCGATGTCCGCGTGCTGCCCCGTGAGCAGGCGTTCGCCATCCCGGATATCATCCGCACCGCCACCAACCTGGTCCCGCCTGAAGTCAGGGAGGTGCGGATCATCGACATCGTCGGCCTCGACCAGCAGGCGGACGGAGGCACCCACGTGGCCACCACCCGCCAGGTAGGCGGGATCGCCGTCGTCAAGATCGAGAACAAGGGCAAGGGATTCCGCCGGGTGCGCATCCAGGTCAGCGACCACGTCCCCGGCTGACTGACGAGCCGGGCATGGCCGGGCCTGGCCGGGGCTTCAGAGCGGCATGACCAGCAGCGCGGCGGGGACCACGACGAGCGCCGCGGCCGCGCCGCAGACCAGGATCCGGGCGGGAAGCGAGATCCCCGGCGCCGGCCTGAGCAGGCGCTCCACCCGGGCGGTCACGCCGCTGTCAGCCAGCGGGGCGTCAGCGTCGGCCATGGCCAGCGCGCCCGCGGGCGTGCCCGCCGTCCCCGCGGACCCGACCCGGATCAGCGCCGTGACGAGTTCACGGGCGGGCCGCTGGCGGGCCGCATGGTCATCCGCGAGCATCTCGACGAGCAGCGCCACCGACGCGTAGGACCGCTGCACGAGCACCGACCAGGGGAACGCCCGGGCGAGCGCCGTGAACGGGAGCAGCACGAGATCGTGGCGCTCCCTGAGGTGGGCCCGCTCGTGGGCCAGGACCGCGGCCAGTTCCGCCTGGTCGAGCAGGTCGAGCGCGCCGGCGCTGATCACGATGCGGGAGCGCAGCCCGGGCACGCAGTAGGCGGCGGCCGCGGGATAGTCGACGACCAGGGCGCCGGGGACCTTGGGGTCACCGTGCGCGAGCAGGCTCAGCAGCGCCCGGTGCCGCCGGCGATCCCGGAGCACCGCCATGGCCGAGGCGACCAGGACCCAGCAGAGCAGCGCGAACAGGGCCGCGGAGGCGCCCAGGCAGATCAGCCGCAGTGCGGCGAGCAAGCCTGGCGGCCGGACCTCGCCGGCAACGTTGCGGACCGCGCTATCGAGCACGTCCAGCGCGCCGCCGGCCACCCCGGGACCGCCCGGGTCCGCGCCCAGCGCCGCCAGGGTTCCGATCGCGGCCACTCCCCAGGCCAGCCCCATGGCCTGCCACAGCATGATGGCCGCCGCCGGGGACCGGCGCGGCCAACGTGCCGTGGCCAGTTCCGCGGAGGCAGGCACCAGCCCCACCGCGACGGTGGCCAGAACGAGGATAGGGGAAAGCACGGAAAAGTCAGCTCCCGGCGGGATCTCCGCCTATCTCCAGGGCTCGACGCAGCACCCGTGCCTCACTTCCCGACACGCGACGCGCGAAACTCGCGAGCGCGGCTGACCGGTCGCCGGTCTGGTCGAGGGCGAAAAGCATGAGTTCGGTGACATATGCTTCCCGGCTCGCTGCGGCACGGTACAGCCAGGCCCGTCCGTTCCGCTCTCGCCGGGCGAACCCCTTCTTGGCCAATCGGTCCAGGACGGTCATCACCGTGGTGTGAGCCAGATCCCGGTCGGTAAGCCTACTGCCAACCTGGCGTACGGTGAGCTGAGCCTCACTTTCCCAGAGAACGTCCATGATGGCGCGTTCGAGTTCGCCCAGTCGGTTCACGCAGTCACTCTACCTACCGGGTTTGCCAGCGGGCAGACCCGACCCCGTCCTGCCGCGCCGGGCCGCCGGGGGCGCGGCCGGCTCCTCAGGTCAGCCAGTAGACGTTGTAGTGCTGGTGGTGCACCCGGGCGACCGGGATCAGCGGGACGCCCCGGCCGTCCGCGACAGCCTGGAACCGCAGCCGCTGCCCGGGAAGCCGGGTCACGGATTCCGGGCTGATCCGGGGCATCGGCATGGATCCGGCCGCGCCGTAGGCTCCGCTGAGCACCACCGGGCCGTAGGTGACGGCCTGCACCGCGTGCTGATCCGGCGTGCGGTCCAGGGCCAGCGTCATGGGCAGGGTCACGTCCACCCGGTCGCCGGGCTGCCACTGCCGGTCGATGACCAGCCAGGTACCCGGCGTGAGCGGGGCGGCCAGCGGCCTGCCGTTCACCCGCGCGCGCGGCCGTCCGGCCAGCCAGCCCGGCAGCCGGATCCGCAGCGTCATCCGGGCCGACCCGGAGACGACCGTGAGGTGGGTGCCGGCCTCGTCCGGGAATCCGGTGGCCTGCCGGATCGTCACTCCCGCCGCGTCCCAGCAGACCTGGGACGGGATGAACAGGTTGACGAACAGCCCCCGGCTGTCCCGCGAGTAGATGGTGTCCGCGAATTTGGCCTGGGTCTCCATCCCGGTGGCGTCATCGCAGGAGAAGTTGCGGTAGTTGGTCGAGTAAACGTCGGGGTTGGTGCCCATGAACGGCGGCTGCCGCTTGAAAGCGGCCGGTGACAGGCCCGTGTAGTAGATGTTGAAGCCGTGCGCGGACTGCGGGTCCTGCTCGCCGAGCATCTGGTTGAGCAGCGTCCGCTCGTAGTAGTCGAGCAGGTCCACCCGGCGCGGCTGGTGGAAGTGCAGCAGCCGGGTCAGCTTCAGCATGTTGTAGCTGCAGCAGTTCTCGCAGGTCCGGTTGCTCAGCTGCCCGGCGATCACGTCGGGCGCGTGCCAGTGTTCGTAGTTGCTGGTGCCGCCGATGACGTAGGCGTGGTGGCCGGTGACGATGCGCCAGAAGTTCGCGCCGATGTCGTGATAACGAAGGTCGCCGGTTTCCTCCCAGATCCGGATGCAGGCGATCATCTTCGGGATGTTGGTGTTGGCGTGCAGGCCATCCAGGTCATCCTCGCCCCGGGCCAGCGGGTCGAAGACCCGGGCGTGGTAGAACCGCTCGGCGGTGCGCAGGTAGCTCTCGTCCCAGGTCAGCCGGTACAGGTTGGCCAGCGATTCGGCGAGGCCGCCATGCTCGGTTTCCAGGATCCGCTGCATATGCGCATACGAGAGCCGGCCGGTGCGCCAGCCGACCCAGTCGCCGAGCCGGGCCGCGACCTCCAGTGCCCGGCCGTTCCCGGTCAGCTCGTGCTGGTCGATCAGCCCGGCCATGAGCTTGTGGATCATGTAATACGGCGACCACACCGGCAGACCGGCCTCCAGCCGGTCGAAGAAGGTCTCCGGGAAAGCCGACAGGTAACCGTCGTGGAAGCCCGCCGCGCGATCCCGAGCCTGGAACCGGGCCAGCTGGTCGACCAGGTAGGCACCCTTGTCCGCGGCAGCCTGGTTCCCGGTGTTGGCGTAGGTGAGGGCCAGCCCGGACATGAGGTGGCCAGTGCAGTGCCCCCGCACCAGGGACCCCGGCCGCTCCCAGCCGCCGCACGGCCGGGCCGACGATGGCAGGCCGTAGTTCAGCCGGAACGTGTGCAGCATCCGGTCCGGGTCGAGGAACATCAGGTAGCTCGTGTTCCGCGCCTGGTTCGCCCGCATGGGGCTGTCCAGCAGGCGGACCGCCGACAGCGGGAACGCGGCGGTGAGCCCGGCGGCCCCGTCGGCGACGTACCCGCTCGTCCAGTTGCCCGAGATGGCGTCGAGCCGGCCGGGAAGGACGCCGCCCAGCACGGCCCCCGCCGCACCGCCGCCGATCGCGGCGAGCACCGCCCTCCTGCCGACCCGATGCGTGGACATGCCACCGCCCCTGAAGGTCTGCCCACCGCGGAGGCTCCCGGGTGACCCTCTTTGATCAGAACTCACACCAGCCAGGGCGTCAATGCCCGGCTCTGCGGGCATCCCGTCCCGCACGCGTTCCCCGGGGCCGCGGCGACCGGGGAGATCGGTTTCGCCCGTCCGGCCCGGAGATGCACGCCATCTCCGGGGCCGCCCGGTGCGGCTAGGATGTGCTGGTCATCGCCGAGGGGAGGACAACGGTGTCCCAGGAATCGCCCCGGTTCCGCGCGGTACTGGAGAACTTTGCCCCGTACCAGCCGGGCCGCCGGGTGTCCGCGCCGGATGGACGCTCACACAAGCTGTCCTCGAACGAGTCACCGTTCGGGCCCCTGCCGTCGGTGGCGCAGGTCATCGCCCAGGCCGCCCTGGATGTGAACCGCTACCCGGACAACGGTGCAACCGCGCTGACCGAGGCGATCGCGCGGCGATTCGGGGTGCCGCCGGGACACGTCGCGGTAGGCTGCGGCTCGGTCGGGGTGACCCAGCAACTGCTTGAGACGGTCGGCGAGCCGGACGCTGAGGTGCTCTACGCCTGGCGGTCCTTCGAGGCCTATCCCACCCTGGTCGATCTGTCCTCGGCGGCCGGCGTCACAGTGCCGCTGCGGGATGAGACGCATGACCTGCCGGCCATGGCGGACGCGATCACCCCCCGGACCCGGCTCATCTTCGTCTGCAACCCGAACAACCCGACGGGCACCGTGGTGCACGGGGACGCGCTGGCGGAGTTCCTGGACCGGGTGCCCGCGGGCACCCTCGTCGTGCTGGACGAGGCTTACGCCGAGTACGTCCGGGACCCGCGGGTGCCGGATGGGATGGCCGTGTACCGGGACCGCCCGAACGTGGCCGTGCTGCGCACCTTCTCCAAGGCCTACGGGCTGGCCGGGCTGCGGGTAGGTTTCCTCGTGGCGCACCCGCCGGTCGCGGCGGCGGTGCGCAAGACCATGCTGCCGTTCACCGTGAACGCGCTGGCGCAGGCCGCAGCCATCGCGTCCCTGGCCGCCGAGGCGGAACTGCTCGAGCGGGTGGACGCGGTGGTCAAGGAGCGGTCCCGGGTCCGGGATGAGCTGCTCGCCCAGGGCTGGTCGGTTCCGCCGACCGAGGCGAACTTCGTCTGGCTGCGCCTGGGCCAGGAAACCCAGGATTTCGCGGCCGCCTGCGCGCAGGCCGGGGTGGCGGTCCGGCCGTTCGGCGCGGAAGGCGCGCGGATCTCGATCGGTGATCACGACGCGAACGACGCGTTCCTGGCCGTGGCGCGCGCCTACCCGCGCCGCCACTGAGGGGCGCCGGGCCGGGCGGGAGCCGGCGAGGGCCGGTCAGCGGGCGGCGCCGCGGCGCTCCAGCTTCTCGGTGACCAGCCGGTAGAACTGCCGCGGCCTGCCTGGCTGCGGTGCCCGGCTCGGCGGCAGCGGCCAGGCCAGCCCCTCCTCGACCAGGCTGTGCAGCAGCCGCCGGGCCGTGCGCGCGGTGACCCCCAGCACCCGGCCGGCGGTTTCCGCGTCGACCACCAGGGCACTGTCGCTGCCCGCGAGCTTGTCGGCCAGCCGGGACAGGGTCTCCAGGCCGCGGGGCCGGGTGGCCTCCACGGTGGGGGCCGCCGGGTGCCGGGGGGCGGGGACCAGGGCCATCCCCTCCCGGTCCAGGGCGAAGCCGCGGGTCCCGGCGGCCACGTGCGACCGGGACAGCGCCGCCTGGGCGTGCGTCTCCGCGTCCTGCGCGGTGCGGCCCATCCCGATGCCCACTTCCAGCGCGATGCCGAGCTCGGTGCGGGCCCGCTCGCCGAACGGGGGGACCCGGAACCCGTCGGTGGCCGTGGCCAGTGAGCCGCGGGTCGCGGTGACCAGGAAGCAGTGGTCGCTGACGGGGCTGACCGAGGCGTGCATCCGCTGGGCCTCCTGGACCAGGAACCGGTGCACGGTGAGGCGCAGTTCCTCGCGGGCGTGCCGGGGCGAGGAGCGGCGGGAGGTGTCCCGCAGCGTGGGCACCTCGACCAGGGCCACCGCGAGCTGGGCTTCCTCCAGGCGGCGGTTGCCGGCCAGCAGTGTCGCCGTGCGCAGGGCAGCCCGGATCGCGTTGCTGGTGGGCCGCAGGATCCGGACGGGCACCTCGGCGGCGGAGAGCCGCTGGGCGACGGACTGGAGGCAGGTGAACGCGACCGTGATCTCGTCCCGCCGCCAGAGCCGCTCATGGAACGCGGCCAGCGTGGCCGCGTTCGCGGCGTCCTCCCGGACGTGCACACCGGTCACGGGCACGCCCAGCTCGGCGAAGGCGTCCTCCACCTCAGCCCGGCTGAGCACGTCCACGCTGACCCGGGTGAGGTCGTGGCCCAGTTCCCGTGTCGCGCGGAGCAGCGCGGCGTACAGGGCGCTGCCGGACAGCGGGACGTATGTCGCCGGGACGCGGAGCGTCCCGGCCCGCCGGGCGTACTCGTATGGCACCTGGCTGGCGAACAGGCAGGCGTCGATCCCCGGCCCGAGCCGCAGCACCTTGTCCGCGGCTTCCTGCTCACTGCGGTAGGCCGCGGCCACGAGCCTGCGGGCCGGGGCGGCTGGCGTCCCGTTGGCCGCCACCCCGGCGGGACCGGCCGCGGGGTGAACCGCCCCGCCGGGCAGTCCGCTCGCCTGCGGGCTGCCGGACAGCATGATCCGTTCCACGAGGTCATGCGGCCCGACGATGCCGATGGTGAGCTCGGCCGCGGGCTGGCGTTGCGTGGTCATGGCCGGCTACCTCCCGTCGCTGGCCGCCGGCCAGTGGCGCCACAGACGACGCGTGCCCGGCATGGCGGGCACGCGTCAGACCTTCCGGCAGCTCCTAATGTGCCGCCGGCCGCGGGAAATTCCCTGTGCTGTGAAGTCACTGTCAGAACCCTTACGCTGCAACGATTGCACGATCGTATATTTCGTAACGCGTCCGCGCCGTCCGGGGAAGAGAATCGGTGGACTGTTTCGTGCAATGTCACATTTTCCGTGAGCGGAACCCACCGCAGGCCCGGGGCAGCCTCTGGCCGCGCAGCGGGCCCCGGGTCAGCGGCTGGCCGCGCAGCGCGGCCCAGGCCAGCAGCCGGCCAGGTCAGCGGCAGGCGGCCAGGTCAGCGGCAGGCGGCCAGGTCAGCGGCAGGCGGCCAGGTCAGCGGCAGGCGGCCAGGTCAGCGGCAGGCGGCCAGGTCAGCGGCAGGCGGCCAGCGCGGCTGCCGGCCGGACCAGCCGCCAGAGTGGTCAGCCGCTTTCCTCCGCGGTGATGTCGGCACCCAGGGTGGTCAGCCGCTCCGCGACCGCGGCGTGGCCCCGGTCGATGAGGTAGCCAGGCGCGACCACGGTCTCGCCCTCGGCGCCCAGGCCGGCCAGGATGAGCGCGATCCCGGTGCGCAGGTCGTGGGCGACGACTTTGGTGCCCTTGAGCGTGGACGGGCCGTGCACGATAACCACGTTGCCGCTGTCCACCTCGACCTTCGCGCCCATCTTGTTCAGCTCCCCGACCAGGCCGTAGCGGCCGTCGAAGATCGTCTCCCGGATGTAGCTGGTGCCATCCGCCAGGCAGCTCAGCGCCATGATCGGCGACTGGAGGTCGGTCGCGAAGCCAGGGTACGGGCTGGTGATCACGTTGATCGGGCGGAGCGTGCGCTCCCGGCGGACCTGGAGGACCGCACCTTTCGGGGTGAACTCCACGCCCATCTGCTCGAGCTTCCAGCGGACCACGCCGAAGTGCTCGAGGGAGGCGCCGACCAGGTTCAGCTCACCGCCGGTGATCGCGGCCGCCATGGCCAGCACGCCCGCGTCGATGCGGTCCGGCATCACGGTGTGCTCGGTCGCGGTCAGCTGGCTGACGCCGCGCACCGTGACGAAGCCGGTGCCGCCGCCGCTGATGTCGGCGCCCATCTTGGTCAGGAACGCGATGACGTCGAGCACTTCCGGCTCGAGTGCGCAGTTGTCGATGATGGTGGTGCCGGGGGCCAGGCTGGCCGCCATGATCAGGTTCTCGGTGCCGGTGTGCGAGGGGGTGTCCAGGTAGAGATGGGCGCCCCGCAGCTTGCCTGCCTTGATGTGGATCTTGTCTTCCTGCTCGTCCACGATGGCGCCGAGCCGGGCGAAGCCACGGTAGTGGAAGTCCAGGTTCCGGCTGCCCAGGTTGCAGCCGCCGATGCCCTCGATGACGGCCTCGCCGAAGCGGTGCAGCAGGGCGGGCACGAACAGCACCGAGCCACGGAACCGGCGGGCGATCTCGGCAGGCAGGACGAAGCTGGTCAGGTTGGAGGCGTCAACCACGAGAGTGCGCTCGGCCTCATGGAACTTGACCACCGCACCCACGGCCTGAGCCAGTTCGACCGCCCGGCGGACGTCCTCGATAGCGGGGACGTTACGCAGCACGGTCCGGCCTTCTCCGGTGAGCAGCGACGCGGCGATCATCTTGAGCGCGGCGTTCTTGGCGCCCTGAACGAAGACCGTGCCCTGGAGCGGGATCCCGCCTCGTACGCGGTAGCAGGTCTCGGGGCCAATGGTCATGGGGCTGAAGCTCCTGTCCTTCGGAAACGCGAGGTCAACGGCCTGCCGCAGTCGCGGCGGGGTGCTACTGCCCGGCGCCCGAGCGGGATGCGGGCTGGCGGGAAGCCTCGTACCTGTCCAGGCCAGTATCCCACCGGCCCCGCCCCTCCTTCAGCGACAGTCAGATCCTGGGTAGCCATGCCCCTCCGCTGCAGGGGTGCGGCATGGGTGGCGAGGCTGTCACGGCAGTCATACCCACTGTCGTCCAGTGATGCGCTCATATGCCTCGATGTAGCTTGCGCGAGTCTGCTCGACCACGTGGCCGGGCAGTGCTGGGGGCGGCTCAGTGTCCCGTTTGTCCCAGCCAGCCTCGGGCGAGTCTAGCCAGTCCCGGACAATCTGCTTGTCAAATGAGACTTGTGGACGGCCGGGCTGCCACTGGCTCGCAGGCCACAACCGGGACGAGTCGGGCGTGAGAACCTCGTCGGCCAGCAGCAGCCGGCCGCCCGGGTCGAAGCCAAGCTCGATCTTGGTGTCGGCCACCAGGATGCCCTGCCGGGCGGCGACGGCCGCCCCGCGCCGGTACACCTCCAGCGTGATCCGCTGCAGCTCGGCGGCGACGTCGCCGCCCACCAGGGCGGCCACCGTGGACAGGGGGATGTTCTCGTCGTGCTGCCCGCGCGGCGCCTTGGTCGCCGGGGTGAAGATCGGCCCGGGCAGCTGGGAGCCGTCGGTGAGCCCGGGGGGAAGCGGCACCCCGCAGACGGACCCGTACGTCCGGTACTCGCGCAGCCCGGAGCCGGCCAGGTACCCGCGGGCGACGCACTCCACGGGCACCATCGACAGCCTCCGGCAGGCCATGGCCCGGCCGGCGAACCCGGCCGGGATCTCCGCGTCGACGAGGTGGTTTGGTACCAGGTCGGCGAGCTGCCCGAACCACCACAGTGACAGCTGGGTAAGAATCTTCCCTTTGTCCGGGATCGGGGTGGGCAGCACGTGGTCGTAGGCCGACACCCGGTCGGAGGCGACGAGCAGCAGCCGGTCGTCGCCCCAGCTGTAGACGTCGCGGACCTTGCCGGAGTACAGCAGCGTCAGCGGCGCCCCGGCTGCGCCGTGCCCGTTCTCCGGCTTGCTCATGAGAGGTGCTCCAGCCGCCCGAAAACCGGCCCGAGCCGCGCCACGTACCGTTCGGGGCGGCACACCTCGTCCAGCGCCGCCTCGTCGAGGGCGCGGCCGCGCGCCCCGGCCTCGGCGCGGAGCGTCTCCCGCAGCGGCGTCCCCGTCTGCCACGTGCTCATGGCCGCCGCCTGGACCAGCGCATAGGCGTCTTCCCGGGACATCCCGGAGTCGACCAGGGCGAGCAGGATGCTCGAGGTGTAAATCAGCCCCCCGGTCGATTCCAGGTTCGCCCTCATCCGGGACGCATCCACCACCAGGCCCTCCACCAGGCCGGTGGTCAGGCTCAGCAGGTAGTCAGTGGCGATGGCCGCGTCCGGCAGCGCGATCCGCTCCACGCTGGAATGAGAAATGTCACGTTCGTGCCAGAGCGGCATGCCTTCCATGACCGGGGTGACGTATCCGCGGACGATCCGGGCGATGCCGCAGATCCGCTCCGAGCGGATCGGGTTCTTCTTGTGGGGCATCGCGGAGGAACCCTTCTGCCCAGCCCGGAACGGCTCAGCCAGCTCCCGTACCTCCGTCCGCTGCCCGTGCCGGACCTCCAGCGCGATCGCCTCGCAGACGGTGGCGGTCACGGCCAGGGCGCTGATCCATTCCGAGATGCCGTCCCGGAACACCACCTGCGTGGCCACGTCCGCCGCGCGGAGGCCCAGCTCCGGCATGACGGTTGCCTCGATGGCCGGGTCGATGTTGGAGTAGGTGCCCACCGGGCCGGACAGCTTGCCGACGGCGACCGCATCCCGGGCCCGGGCCAGCCGGTCCCGGCTGCGGGCCATGGCGAACGCGAAGTCGGCGACCCGGTGGCCCCAGACGTCCGGCTCGGCGTGGATCCCGTGCGTCCGCCCCACCCGGAGCGTGCCGCGGTGCGCCAGCCCGTGCGCGCGCAGCGCGGCGACCAGCCGGGTCGCCTCCGCGACCAGCAGGTCGGTCGCCTCGGCCAGCTGCAGCGCCAGTGCCGTGTCCAGCAGGTCGGAGGACGTCATCCCGTAGTGGACGTAGGCGGCGGCCTCCCGCGGCGTGGTGTTGTCCGCCCAGGCGGTCAGGAACGCGATCACGTCGTGCTCCGTCACCGCCTCCACCTCGGCGACCGCTTCCGGGGTGGGCGGCGGGGCGGCCCGGACCGGGTCCACCGCGCCGGCCGGCACGGTCCCGGCTTTGGCGTGCGCCTCCAGGACCAGCGTCTCGACCCGGGCCCACAGCTGGTACTTGTGCGCATCGCTCCAGATCCGGCCCATCTCGGGCCGTGTGTAGCGCTCGATCACATGCTCTATCCTCGCGCATCGCTCACGCGGGCCGGTCTCGCACCAGGCCTGGCGGTGGTGACCGGCCGGATCGGCGCGGTGATATTGCTCACTGCGGTGGGCCAGGGGCGGCCGGCCGCCCCTTTCGCGCCGCCCAGCTACCTGGGGTGTCCCTGAGGTGCTCGGCGGTGAGCATCGCGGCCAGCCCGGCCAGCAGCACGGTCAGCTGGGCCTCGATCGCCACGGTGGCCCCCAGCGCCGCCGTGGCCAGCGCGAACAGGGCCGTGACCAGGCGCGGCCAGACCGGGCCGAGCCGCAGCGCCCGGCGGAACGCGGCGTCCCCGGCCAGGAACAGCGCCGCCCCGCCGCCGATAGCCAGGGCCTGGGCGGCGGGATGGGGCTGGGCGGCGTGCCCGATGGTCAGCTTCACCCCGGCGGCCAGGCCCACCACGCCGAGCAGGATCGGGATGTGCGGGTAGAAGTACGCGGACAGGGCGAGCGACGGCCGCCGCGTGCGCGGCGCCCGGGTCATGGCCACGGCGGCCCGCTCGTCGTCCGCGCCGCCGAAATAGATCCACCACAGCGCCGCGGACACGCCGAGGCCGAGCACGGCCGCCAGCACGATCTGCGCGTCCAGCGGGTGCTCGGCGGCGCCGATGCCGACGGAGGCGACCGACTCGCCCAGGGCCACGATGACCAGCGCACCATGCCGCTCGGCGAAGTGCTCCGGGGCGATCTCGAACCGGCCGCCGAGGCGCACCACCAGCGGCGACAGCACCTGGATGGCCAGCGCCGCCGTCCACAGCAGGTAGGCGGCCAGGCCGCTGGCCAGCCCGGCCACCAGGACCAGCAGCGCCGAGCTGAGGTTGATGGGCACTATGCGGATGATGTTCCGGTTCACCCGGTAATAGAGCCCGCCGTGCACGCACACCACGGTCAGGTAACCGAGACCGAGCCAGAGGCCGCTCGCGCCCGACCTGGAGTCGCCGAACCCGTTCCGGATGGCCAGCCCCACGACCAGGAACCCGGCCATGCCGAGCAGCAGGAGCAGCCGCTCAGGGGTCCGGTCCGGGGTGCGGGTGTTGGTCAGCCAGGCGTATCCGCCGTACATCCACCACAGCACCCCGAACACCAGCAGTACCTGGACGATCGAGGTGGCGGAGAAGACGTTGCCGTCCAGCAGCGCGGACAGCTGGGTGAGGGTGAACGCGAAGACCAGGTCGAAGAACAGTTCCAGGGTGCTGACCCGGAGCGGGGCTTCGGACCCGGGAACCTGGCCCCCGGGCGGCGGGCTGGTGCCGGACGGGGGTGGCCCGCTGGTCACGGGGCGGCCTGGGCCGGCCATCCTGCCGCGTGACCGGCGATGTCAGTGCGGTACCAGCCACCGCGCATCTCGATCTGCCCCGCGGCCTGGTACGCCACCGCGCGGGCGGCGGCGACGTCCGGGCCGGTGCCGACCACGTCGAGCACCCGGCCGCCGGCCGACACGAGGTGACCCGCGTCATCGGTCCGGGTGCCCGCGTGCAGCACATACGCGCCCGGGACCTGCCCGGCCGCTGCTATCCCGGTGATCTCGTCGCCAGCAGCGGGCTGGCCCGGGTAGCCCTCGGCCGCGATCACCACGGTCACCGCGGCCCCGCCGGCCCAGCGCAACGGCGGCACGCCCGCCAGGGAGCCGGACGCCGCCGCGGCCAGCAGCCCGCCCAGCGGTGTCTCCAGCCGGTCCAGCACGACCTGGGTCTCCGGATCACCGAACCGGGCGTTGAACTCCACCACCCGCAGGCCCGCCGAGGTCAGGCTCAGCCCCGCGTACAGCAGGCCCCGGTAGGGAGTGCCGCGGTGGCGCAGCTCATCGACGGCCGGCTGGACGACGGTGGCCATCACCTCGCCGGCCAGGCCGGGTGGCGCCCAGGGCAGCGGGACGTACGCGCCCATGCCGCCGGTGTTCGGCCCCTGGTCCCCGTCCCCGGCCCGCTTGAAGTCCTGCGCCGCCAGCAACGGGACCGCGGTGGCCCCGTCGGCCAGCGCGAACAGTGAGACCTCCGGCCCGTCCAGGAACTCCTCGATGACCACGGTCCCGCAGGCTTCCGCGTGGGCCCGGGCCGTGGCCAGGTCGCTGGTGACCACCACCCCCTTGCCCGCGGCCAGGCCGTCCGCCTTGACCACGTACGGCGGGCCGAGCTCGGCCAGCGCCGCGTCGGCCTGCTCGCTGGTCTCGCAGGTGTACGCCTCGGCGGTGGGGATCCCGGCGGCCTGCATGATGTGCTTGGCGAACGATTTGGAGCCCTCGATGGCCGCGGCCCGCCGGCTGGGGCCGAAGCACGCAATGCCCGATGCGCGCAGCGCGTCGGAGACGCCCGCGACCAGCGGCGCCTCCGGGCCGACCACGACCAGGTCGGCGCGGGTCGCCCGGGCCAGGCCGGCTATCTGCCCCATGTCGGTGAGGTCCACCGGGTGCTGGTGGGCGAGCCCCGCGATGCCCGGATTGCCCGGCGCCGCGTGCAGGTCGGTGACGTCCGGGTCGGCGGACAGTGCCCGGGCCAGCGCGTGCTCGCGGCCACCCGAACCGAGGAGAAGGACTCGCACGGGCGCGAGCCTACCCGTGACAACGCCCGGGGCCGCGGCGGAACCGGGCCGGCCGTGCGGGAGACTGCGAGCATGGATGTGGATGTGGCCGCACCCCGGAGCGCTGATGCCGGGGAGTTCGTGGCGGCGGTGCACGTGAGCCGGACACTGCACCAGCCCTGGCTCGACCCTCCGGACACCCCGGCGCGCTTCGCCGCATACCTGGAGCGGGCCGCCCGCGACGATCAGGCCTCCTACCTGATCCGCCACCATCTCTGCGGGGCGATGGTCGGTTTCGTGAACGTCAACAACATCGTCCGGGGCGGCTTCCAGTCCGGCTTCCTGGGCTACGGCGCGTTCGCCTCGCACGCCGGCCAGGGCTTCATGACCAGGGGGCTGCGGGCCGTGCTCGGCATCGTGTTCGGCGACCTGGGCCTGCACCGGGTGGAGGCGAATATCCAGCCCGCCAACCGGCGCTCGATCAGCCTGGTCCGGCGGCTGGGGTTCGAGAAGGAAGGCCTCTCGCCCGCCTACCTCATGGTCAACGGCGAATGGCGGGACCATGAGCGCTGGGCGCTCCGCGCCGAAACCTGGGCCCGCCGCCGGCCCGCGGCCGGCGGCTGACCCTGGCGCGTGCCGGTTTTCGTTGCGGCGACAACGGCGGGGAGCGGCCAGCAGGCAGCCCGCCGGCCGGCCCAGCCAGCGCGGCGCGGCGCGGCCGGATTTCAGGCGAGCGGGCGCAGCTGCAGGGTCTGGTCCCGGCGCGGGCCGGTGCCGATGGCCGCGACCGGCGCGCCGATCATGTCCTCCAGCGCCCTGACGTAGGCCTGCGCGTTGCGGGGCAGGTCAGCGAACTCCCGGGCCTGTGAGATGTCCTCCTGCCAGCCATCCAGGTACTCATAGACCGGCGCGGCGTGGTGGAAGTCAGTCTGGGTCATCGGGATCTCGTCGTGCCGGGTGCCGCTCACGTCGTAGGCCACGCAGACCGGAACCTGGTCCAGGCCGGACAGCACGTCCAGCTTGGTGATGAAGTAGTCGGTGATCCCGTTGACCCGGGTGGAGTAGCGGGCCACCACCGCGTCGAACCACCCGGTGCGCCGTGGGCGGCCGGTGGTCACCCCGTACTCGCCGCCGGCCCTGCGCAGCCACTCGCCCTCGTCGCCGGTCAGCTCGGTGGGGAACGGGCCCGCGCCCACCCGGGTGGTGTACGCCTTGAGGATCCCGATCATCTTGGTGATCCGGGTGGGGCCGATCCCCGAGCCGACGCACGCGCCGCCCGCGGTCGGGTTGGAGGACGTGACGAACGGGTAGGTGCCGTGATCCACGTCGAGCATGGTGGCCTGGGCGCCCTCCAGCAGGATCGACTTGCCCTCGTCCAGCGCCTGGTTCAGCACCAGCCCGGTGTCCGCCACGTAGGCCCGGATCTGCTCGCCGTACCCCAGGTACTCCGCGGCGACGGCGGCCGCGTCGATGCCCCGGCGGTTGTAGACCTTGGTCAGGACCTGGTTGCGCTCGCGCAGGACCAGTTCCAGCTTCTGGTTCAGGATCCCCGGGTCGAGCAGGTCCTGGATCCGGATCCCGGTCCGGGCCACCTTGTCCGCGTAGGCGGGGCCGATGCCCCGGCCGGTGGTGCCGATCCGGGCACTGCCCAGGTAGCGTTCGGTGACCTTATCCAGGGCCCGGTGGTACGGCATGATCAGGTGTGCGTTCGCGGAGATCAGCAGGCCCTGGCAGGAGATCCCGCGCTTCTCGAGGTCACCGATCTCCTGGAGCAGCACCTCAGGGTCGACCACGACCCCGCTGCCGATGACCGGCACCACCTGGGGGGACAGGACGCCCGAGGGGAGCAGGTGCAGCGCGTAGCTCTCGTCCCCGATCACGACGGTATGACCGGCGTTGTTGCCGCCCTGGTACCGGACGACGTAGTCCACCCGGTCACCGAGGAGGTCGGTGGCCTTGCCCTTGCCCTCGTCCCCCCACTGCGCACCCACGACCACAATGGCCGGCATTCCACCAGCCCCTTCCAGGCCTCGCCCCGGTTGCGAGGTTGAGGCTACTCCACGTCCTGGGCTGCGCGTTACGCCGCGTACCGGGGCCGGCTCCGTGTCTTCAGGGCAGGTCGAGGGCGGCCACCGCGGCGGCGCTGGAGTCCGCCAGGAAGATCTGGCAGCGCTCTTGCTCGTCGGTCTCGCCGATGGCCCCGGCCGCCCGGCCCAGCGCGTGCAGTGAGCGGAGGAAACCCTGGTTGGGCTGGTGCTCCCAGGGGATCGGCCCGTGGCCCTTCCACCCGGCCCGGCGCAGCTGGTCGAGGCCCCGGTGGTACCCGGTGCGGGCGTAGGCGTACCCGGCGACCGTCTCGCCGCGGTCCAGGGCCTGCTCGGCGAGCTCGGCCCAGGCGGCCAGGCAGGCCGGGCTGGCCGCGGCGACGCCCGCGGGGTCGGCCCCGGAGGCCAGTTCCGCGGCGCACGGGTCGTCAGGCAGGTAGACCGGGGGCGGCCCGGCCATGAGGTTACGGTGGTCCATCCCCCCATCCTGCCGCATCCTGGCGCGCCGCCCGCGATGGTGCGCGCCCAGCCCGGGGTCAGCCCGGGACGCGAGGGGGGACCGCGTGCGGTGGGCCGCCGCTGGCGCCCGCTGCGCCATCGGCCCGCTGCGCCATCCGCCCGCCGTGGGGTGCGCGTCGGCGCCCGCCGCCGCGGCACGCGATCAGCGGGCCGGCGACATTTCACGTAAGCGGTGCACTTGAACCGGGCAAATCGCCCGCAGGGGTGCACGGCTTACGTGAAACGTCGGTATAAGGAAGCAGTCTGGGTTCGTGCCAAGCGAGTTGACGGGGATGCGAACCACCGCGCAGTTGCGGGCGGCGGGGTTATCCAGTCGCCAGATCCGGCGTCTCGTCCGGCGGGGTGCGCTGCGTCCGTTGCTGACCGGGGTCTACGTGTCCCAGGCCACCGCGGGAACCGAAGCCGTCTCGCCCGTCCCGCCGGCTCCGGCTGCCGCAGGCGTCGCACGCGCTGGGCCGCCAGATCCGGGCGCCGGGTCAAAGGGCAGGAAGACGCGACAAGCTGGCGAGGAACTGCTCCGTGTGGCCGCAGCTCTCGCGGTCACCGGCTCCCGGTCGGTGGGAACCGGCTCCCGGTCGGTGGGAACCGGCTCCCGGTCGGTGGGAACCGGCTCCCGCTCGGTGGGGAGCCATGGCTCCGCGGCGCGGGTGTACGGCCTCGGCCTCGTAGGTCCCGGCCCGACGCCGTTGACCGAGATCACCCGGGCGCCAGGCGGCCGTGGAAGCCGCACTGGGGGTCCCGGCGTCCGGGTGCACGCGGCCGCGCTGCCCGCGGATCACGTGGTCAGCTATCGCGGCGTGCTCCTCACCTCGGTGCCTAGGACCGTGATCGACTTGGCGCGCACGCTGCCGTTTGCCGAGGGCGTGGCAGTGGCCGACTCGGCCCTGCACGCCGGGCTGACGTCGAAGAGCGCGCTCGCCGCGGTCATCGCGGACTGCCCGCGCTGGCGGGGCCTGCAGCGGGCCCGGGACGTGACCGCGTTCAGCGACGCCCGATCGGAGTCCGTGCTGGAGTCGCTGAGCCGGGCCGTGTTCCATCAGGCCGGCCTGCCGCCGCCGGACCTGCAGGTCTGGGTCGGCGACGATGAGGAGGTCATCGGCCGGGTGGACTTCCTCTGGCGGCGGTACCGCACGATCGGCGAGGCCGACGGGGCGCTGAAGTACCAGAACCCGGCCCGGGCCCGCGCACAGCTCGAGCGCGACGCCCGGCTGCGCGCCGCAGGATACGAGGTCGTGCACTTCACCTGGCCCGAGATCACCCGGGTCCCCGCCCAGGTCGTGGGTATGATCCAGCTCGCGTTCAGCCGGGGTGCGCGTCGCCCCCATCCCGGCCATCCCGGGGGCTCATGACGGCCAGGGCCTCGGCGTCGCTGGCCCGGGCGTTCAGGTAGAAGTCCGCCCATTCCGCGGCGCCGGGGTAGGAGGATTGCGCAGCGATTCGCGCGGCGGCCCCCTCAGCGCCGAACAGGGTCCGCCGCAGTTGCACCCCCGGGCCGAGCAGCGCCCAGTGTGCCCCGGGGCGCCCGTACGGCATTCCGACGCTGCCCGGATTGACCACCAGCCGCCCGTAGGCCAGCCGGCAAAACGGCATGTGGGTGTGCCCGCACACCACCGCGGCCACCTCCGGGGCGACAGCGCCGAGCACGTCGGCCCAGCGCTGCAGGCGGGAGTCGGCCAGGACCACCTCTTCGTCGTCCCGCGGGGTCGCGTGGCAGAAAAGCGCCAGGCCCAGGCCCGTCACCTCCACGGTCGCCGTCAGGGGCAGCCCGGCCAGCAGCGCGACCTGGTCCGGGCGGAGCTGGGCGGCAGCCCAGGGCGCGATGGGGTCCGGGACGGTGCTCACCTCGCCGCGGGCGAGCTGCACGAGTTCGCGGTCCGCGTTGCCGCGGATCCACACCGCCCGGTCCCCGAGCGAGGCCAGCAGATCCAGCGTCTCGCGTGGCTGCGGGCCGGCCGCGAGATCGCCGGTCAGCACGACCCGGTCCGCTGCGGCCACCTCGGGCTCGGCCAGCACGCTCTCCAGCGCGGGCAGCACCCCGTGAATGTCGGACAGGACCGCGACCTGGCGGGCTGGCGTCTCCATGGGACCAGCCTGCCCGGCCGGGGGCCAGGGCGGGCAGGGTCTTTCGCCCAGGGCAGACCCGCCCGCCTCGCGCTACGGTCAGCTGATCTTGGTGCCCGCGGACATCAGGTCCTCGCAGGCCCGGAGGACGCGCGCGGTCATCCCGGCCTCGCCGGCCTTGCCCCAGGCCCGGGGGTCGTACTGCTTCTTGTTGCCGACCTCCCCGTCCACCTTCAGTACCCCGTCGTAGTGGCGGAACATGTGGTCGGCGGCGGGCCTGGTGAACGCGTACTGCGTGTCGGTGTCCACGTTCATCTTGACCACGCCGTAGGAGATGGCCTCACGGATCTCCTCCAGCGCGGAACCAGAACCGCCGTGGAACACCAGGTAGAACGGCTTCTCCTGGCCGTACTTGGCGCCCACGGCGTCCTGGATCTCCTTCAGGATCGGCGGCCGCAGGGTGACGTGCCCCGGCTTGTAGACCCCGTGCACGTTGCCGAATGTGGCTGCGAGCAGGTAGCGGCCCCGCTCACCGAGCCCGAGCGCCTCGGCCACCGCCATGGCGTCCGCCGGCGTGCTGTACAGCTTCTCGTTCATCTCCCCGGTGACGCCGTCTTCCTCGCCGCCGACCACGCCGATCTCCATCTCCATGATCGTGCGGGCCTTGGCGCAGTCGTCGAGCAGCCCGGACGCGATGGCGATGTTCTCCTCCAGCGGCACCGCCGACCCGTCCCACATGTGCGAGTTGAACAGCGGCTCCTCACCCCGGGCCACCCGCTCCTGCGAGATTTTGACCAGCGGGCGCATGAACCCGTCGAGCTTGTCCTTGGGGCAGTGGTCGGTGTGCAGGGCTATCTGCACCGGGTACTTGTCCGCGACCGCCCGGGCGAAGCTGGCCAGGGCGGCCGAGCCGGTCACCATGTTCTTGACTGCCTGGCCGGACAGGTACTCGGCGCCCCCGGTGGAGACCTGGATGATGCCGTCGCTCTCCGCGTCCGCGAAGCCGCGGAGGGCCGCGTTGAGAGTCTGGCTTGAGGTCACGTTGATCGCGGGATAGGCGAAACCGCGCTCCTGGGCGCGGTCCAGCATCTGCGCGTAGACCTCTGGGGTGGCAATTGGCATGACGGTCGGCTCCCTGTCTCAGTGCTTGAGTCCAAGTATCGTGGACGCCAACCGCCCGCGGACAGATGACGGAAGTCCCTGGTCCGGGGGACTGTAGCCGGGAACGCCCGGCCTGCCGCGCCCTGCGGTCAGATCCGCCGGCTCTGGGCCGCGACCTCGCCTGGCGGGGACCGGCGCAGCGCCCAGCATGCTGTACAACAGTGAGCTATGGAGAGCTTTCTCAGCCAGGCGGGCCTGGCTGCTGTCTTTCTCTTCGGCTTTCTCGAGGCCTGCTGTGTGCCGATTCCATCGGAGATCACGTTCGGGTTCGCGGGAGTCCTGGCCGGTGAGGGGCATTTCAGCATCGTGGCGGTGATCGTCGTCGGCACCGTGGGGGAGCTGCTCGGCTCCTTCGTCGCGTACGCGGTGGGACGCGTCGGTGGGCGGCCGCTGGTGCACAGGTTCGGCCGCTACCTGCTCATCACCCACGCCGACATCGACCGGGCGGAGCGTTTCTTCGCGGGCCGCGGGGCCTGGGCGCTGCCCGTGGGCCGGTGCCTGCCGGTGGTGCGCACGTTCGTGTCGATCGTGGCCGGCTTGATCGAGATACCCGCCCCCCTGTTCGGGATCCTCAGCCTCATCGGCACGGCCATCTGGGTGACGGCGATCTCGCTGATCGGCTACAGCCTGAGCAGTGCCTGGCAGAGCATTGCCCACGGCATAGCCCTGGCCGGGTACGCCATCGCGGCCGTGGCCATCCTCGCCATCGCCGCGTTCGTCATGTACCGGCTGCGGGAGTTCCGCAAGGAAGCGGCCGAAGGCCGGCTCGCGGCGGCCGGCCCCGCTGAGGGTGTCCCCGAGGCGGGCGGCCCGCCGGCCAGCCCGCCCGCGCCCGGCAGGCCGGGCGCCCCGCGGCACCAGCGCTCGCCCGGCCGCGACGATCAGCCCAGGCCCAGATCACCCATGTCGTAGGCGGCCAGGTACGGCAGGCCCCGCGCGGTCACCGGCTCGCGGGCGCCGCGTTCCACGATCACTGCCACGCCCACGACCTCGGCCCCTGCCTCGCGCAGCGCGTCCACCGCCGTCAGTACCGATGCACCGGTGGTGGAGGTGTCCTCCACGGCGAGCACCCGGCGGCCGGTGACGTCCGGGCCCTCGATGCGCCGCTGCAGGCCATGTGCCTTGCCCTCCTTGCGCACCACGAAGGCGTCCAGCGGCTGCCCGGCCGCGCTGGCCGCGTGCATCATCGCGGTCGCGACCGGATCGGCGCCGAGCGTAAGTCCGCCGACGGCGTCGTACTGCAGGCCCGCGGTGAGCCCGAGCATCACCCGGCCGGCCAGGGGCGCCGCCCGCCCGCTGAGCAGGATCCGGCGCAGGTCGATGTACCAGCTGGCCCGCTGGCCGGAGGACAGCACGAAGTCGCCGTGCACCACGGCCATGTCCTTGATCATCTGAAGCAGGTCATCGCGGTCGCTCACGATCGCGAGCCTACCCAGCCGCCGCCGTGGGCCCGGGTGGGCAGGCGGGAACGCCGGGACGGCCGGGCCGGGAACGCCGGGACGGCCGGGCCGGGAACGCCGGGACGGCCGGGCCCCCGGCGGGCTAATCCAGGCTGGCCAGGATCGCCTGCTCCTTGGCCGGGTCCAGGCCGAGGCCCGGCCGCCCCTCGAACGCGGCCGCGCCGCTCCCCGCGGCCCCGCCCCGCGCCGCGGCGCCCCGGCGCAGCCAGGACCAGGTGTCGCGGACCGTGTCGCTGAGCGGCCGGTAACGGATGCCGGTCCGCAGCGCGCGGTCCCCCGTCACCTCCCACACGGCCGCGAACTCCGGGGTGTCAGGCGCCCACATCGGCAGCTCCGTCCAGGGCTCGACCCCGGCGTCCAGGAGCACCTGGTCGGGCACCCAGCGCAGCTGCAGCGGCCCGTCCGGGCCGGGCCCGGTGGCCTGGCCGCAGTCGGTCAGCAGTTCCCCGAACGTGGTCCCCCCGGCCCCCGGCACGTTGACCACGCCGGGGATGCCCCGCCGGGTGTTGTCCACCAGCCACGCGGCGAGGTCCCGGGCATCGGTCATCAGGAGCGGCCGGCCAGGCTCGCCGGGGGCCAGGACCGTCCCGCCGCGGGCGATCCTGCCCAGCCACCAGGGCAGCCGTCCCACATTCTCGTGCGGCCCGACGATCAGCCCGGGGCGCGCGATGAGGTGCCGGCCGGGCAGTTCCTGGGCCACCGCCCGCTCGCTGCCCGCCTTGAGCTCGCCGTACCCGAGTTCCTCCACGTCGCCGCCGGCGTCCGGCGGGCAGTCGAGCACCGGGGAGTCCTCGCTGACCGCCACCTCGCCGAACCCGCGGTACACCGACAGTGAGGAGACGTAGGTGTAATGGCGGACCCGCGGAGCCAGCAGCCGGGCGGACGCGGCCACGTGCCGTGGTGCGATGACCGAGGTGTCGATCACCAGGTCGAAATCTCGCTCCGCCAGCCTGAGCAGGTCTGCGGGCTTGGTACGGTCTCCGTGCAGTGCCTCGGCACCCGGCCGGGGCTCGCCGCTCAGCCCCCGTGAGAAGGTCGTGACGTCGTAGCCACGCCGGATCGCTTCGTCCACGATGGCCCGCCCCAGGAACCGGGTACCCCCGAGAACAAGAAGTCGCATGCCGGATGATTCTGCCGGGCCCGGAGCAATTGTCGGGGGCGCTTCCGCCGAGAGCGGACTTCTCGGTTCGGGTACCCCGCGACCTCGCGCGATCCATCACGCGGCTGGCTGGGCGCTGGTAACGTCACGCGTCGAGGAAAGGACGGTGTCGCGTGGATCGGTGCGCGCTGTTCGTGGACGCGGGCTACGTGCTGGCGGATGGTGCGATGGCCGTCCACGGAACCCGCCACCGGGAGTCCGTATCCTGGGATTACGCCGGCCTGCTGTCGTTCATGGGCAGCATCGCCCGGGAGAGAACCGGCCGCCCGCTGCTCCGCTGCTACTGGTATGAGGCTACCGTCGAGGGCCGCCGGACGTCCGAGCACGACTCGCTGGCAGATCTGCCCGGGCTGAAGCTGCGGCTGGGCCGGACCCGGCCAGGACGGCGTGAGGGCGTGGAGGGCGAGATCCGCCGCGACCTGACCACCCTGGCCCGCAACAACGCGATCAGTGACGCCCTCCTGGTCAGCGCGGAGGAAGACCTGGCCCAGGTCGTCGCCGACGTGCAGGACCTCGGCATCCGGGTGACGATCGTGCATATCACCGTGGGCGGCAACTGGACCATTTCCCGCAGCCTCCGCCAGGAATGCGACGACATCATCGAGATTGGCGAGGGGCATCTGCGGCCCTTCACCCAGCTCGTCGCCGGGACTGACTCGCTGGGCAGCGAGGAGCCCTACCAGCTGGCCGTGTCTGCGGCCCGCGCGCTCACCAACGGGCACGGGCCGGTGGCCGGCCCGCTGGGCCAGCAGGCCCTGTCGGCCGGGTCGCACCCCGCGCCGCCGGCGATCTACACCGCCCCCGTGGTGGCTGAGTACCAGCGCGCGGCGCAGCCGGGGGCACAGCCCGCTACTGCCCAGCTCCCGGATACGCAGCTTCCGGGTCCGCAGGCCGGCCAGCCGGCCCCGCTGCCGCGCCGTCAGCCGTCCGGGTCCATCGAGCGCCAGCCCATGGAGGCCACCCGTGGCGGGCTGTCCCGCGCGCCCGGCAGCGCCCAGGAACCGGGCGTCCCGCCGCAGAGTGCACAGGGCCTGCCTGCCGCCTCAGGACTGCAGGCGCAGCCTGGCGTTTCCGATCCGCAACGAAGCCCAGGCCCGGGCCAGCGCCAGCCGGGTGGGCCGGCGCAGCCGGGCGAGGCGGGACAGCAGACCATTCCCGGGCAGCCCATGCCGGGCCGGCAGGGCCCCGGTGGCGCTCCGGGGCGGCCCGGGGTGCCGGCGGGTCAGCCGGGCGCTCCAGGGCCGCAGCCGGTGCCGCCGCAGTCCTACGCCCCGCCGTCCCTGCCCCCCCAGGGAATGCCCAGCCCCAGGGAATGCCCGGCCCCAGGAATCGCCGGCACATCAGAACGGCAGCGGCCAGCAGTCCATGCCGGGGCAGCCCATGCCCGGCCAGAGCATGCCCGGCCAGCACGCGGCGCCCCCTGCGCCCCCGGCCCCGTCATCGCCGGGCCTGCCGGACCCGCGGGTGCGCGGTGCGCATGCCCAGCCCCCCGCGGCTGACCAGAACCCCTACCAGGCCCCGCCGGCCTCGTTCCGCGGGCCGGCCCGGGACGTCCCGTCCCGGCCGTACCAGCAGGGGCCGTACGGTGCCCTGCCCTCGGAGCAGATGATGCCCGGCCAGCCGTACGGCCAGCCTGTGCCGCCGGCGCCGGCCGGCTCGGGGCAGAACCCGGGCGGGGCGTACGTGCCCCCGCAATCCCCCTACGGCACGCCGCAGTCCCCGCTGCCGCCGCAAACCCCGGGCCCGCAGACCCCCGGGCCGCAGACTCCGGGGCGGCAAACCCCGGGCCCGCAAACCCCGATGCCGCAGGCGCCAGCGCCGCTGTCACCCGAGCCGCCGCCCGCTCCCGGGCCGCACGACGCCGCCTCGCCGGGCCCGGGAATGCCGCTGGCCGACGCGGTCCAGGCCGCCCACGCCGAGGGTTTCGATTTCGGGCAGTCCGTGGCCCGCGAGGCCCCGGCGCTCTGGCTGGAAGCGGTCCTGGCCCGCAAGCCGCGCATGCCGTCTGACCTCGAAGCCAGGCTCCTTCAGGACTCGGCCCTGCCGATCGATTCGCTGCTGCACGACGAGACCCGGCATGCGCTGCGCCGCGGCTTCTGGGACGCCCTGGAGCGATCGCGCAGGTAGCGCCGTTTCCCGTACCTTGAGTTCGTTCGTGGCGTTGGAAGGGGTCCCGGGTTGGGTACGTCCCCGGACGTGGTGGTGCTGACGCGCGACATGTTTGATGAGATCGAGTTCGACGCTGCGGCGAGCGGTGATCACCGCACCGCCGCGCAGCAGATGATCAGTCTGGCCGCTACCGGCACCCAGACTGAGGAATTCCCCCGGTCGGAGGCCTTCCTGCGGGCCGGTGAGCAGTGGATGCTCGCCGACGAGCCCGCCGCCGCGGCGCAGGGCTTCCGGCAGGCGCTCGCGGACGGCGGCCCGGCGTTCGTCGATCCGCGGGTCCCGCTGGCCCGCGCCCTGTTCATGATGGACAGGGCCGACGAGGCCGAGGCGCTGATCCGGCAGATCGATCAGGAGAAACCGGACGATCCGCGGCTCTGCGACCTGGTGGCCGAACTCCTGGTCGAGCGGTCAGACCTGCGCGGCGCGCTGCGCTGGGCAACCATCGGCGTCGGGCTGTGCCTGGGCCGGCTGGGCGCCGGGTGGGATCCCGGCGCCCCGGCCCAGCCCGCAGCCCGCCCGGCCCAGTTCTCCGCCAACGGGGACCCGACCGAGCTGCGGCTCCTGCTCACGCTGCGCTACCGCATCCGGGTCAACCTCGGCCTGCAGGAGGACGACTACGACCGGCTGCTGGACGAGCTGCCGTCCGGGCCGGCCACCCCGGCCTCGGACAGCTGAGCCCGCCGTACGACCAGCGCGTCCGACGCCGGGTCCAGGTCGACCTCGACCCGGTCGCCGTCGAGGATCTGGCCGGACAGCAGGGCCCGGGCCAGCTGGTCGCCGATGGCTGACTGGATCAGCCTGCGCAGCGGCCGCGCGCCGTAGATCGGGTCGAACCCGGTCAGCGCCAGCCACTCCCGCGCCCCCGGCGTGACCTGGAGCGTGAGCCGCCGGTCGCCCAGCCGCTTGCCCAGCCGCGCCACCTGCAGGTCCACGATCCGGCTCAGTTCCTCGGTGGACAGCGCGTCGAACAGGATGACGTCGTCCAGCCGGTTCAGGAACTCTGGCTTGAACGTGGCCTGCACGACCTTCATCACCGCGACGCGCTTGGCCTCCTCGCTCAGCGCCGGGTCCGCGATGTACTGGGATCCGAGGTTGGAGGTGAGGATGAGGATCGTGTTGCGGAAGTCCACGGTACGGCCCTGGCCGTCGGTCAGCCGGCCGTCATCGAGGACCTGGAGGAGGATGTCGAACACCTCGGGATGGGCCTTCTCCACCTCGTCGAGGAGCACCACGCTGTAGGGGCGGCGGCGCACCACCTCAGTCAGCTGGCCGCCTTCCTCGTAGCCCACGTAACCGGGCGGGGCGCCGACCAGCCGGGCCACCGAGTGCTTCTCGCTGTACTCGCTCATGTCGATACGCACCATGGCGCGCTCGTCGTCGAACAGGAATTCGGCCAGCGCCTTGGCCAGCTCGGTCTTGCCCACGCCCGTGGGCCCGAGGAACAGGAACGACCCCATCGGGCGGTCCGGGTCGGCCACGCCCGGCCCGCGACCGGCGCACCGCGTCAGCCACCGCCTGGACGGCGCGGCCCTGGCCGATGATGCGCGTGCCCAGTTCCTCCTCCATCCGCAGCAGCTTGCCGGTCTCTCCCTCCAGCAGCCGCCCGGCGGGGATGCCTGTCCAGGACGCCACCACGTCGGCGACGTCGTCCGGGCCGACCTCCTCCTTGACCATCGGTGCCTCGCCGCCGGCGGTGACGCCCGCGTCGTTGCTGGCCGCGGCGGCGGTGGCGGCGGCGATCTCAGCTTCCAGCCGGGGGATCTCGCCGTACCGCAGCCGCGAGGCGCCCTCGAAGTCGGCGTCCCGCTCGGCCCGCTCGGCCTGGCCCTCCAGGTCGTCGAGCTGCTTCTTGAGGTCACCGACCTTGTTCAGGCTGGACTTCTCCCGCTCCCAGCGGGCCACCAGCGCGGTCAGCTGTTCCTGGTGGTCGGCGAGGTCGGCGCGGAGCCGCTCCAGCCGCTCCTTGCTGGCCGGGTCGGCCTCCTTGGCCAGCGCCATCTCCTGCATCTTCATCCGGTCCACGGACCGCTGCAGCTCGTCGATCTCCACCGGGCGCGAGTCGATCTCCATCCGGAGCCTCGACGCGGCCTCGTCGATCAGGTCGATGGCCTTGTCCGGCAGGAACCGGGCGGTGATGTAGCGGTCCGACAGGGCCGCCGCCGCGACCAGGGCCGCGTCGGAGATCTGGACCTTGTGGTGCGCCTCGTACCGGCCCTTGAGCCCGCGCAGGATCGCGATCGTGTCCTCGACCGACGGCTCGCCCACGAACACCTGCTGGAACCGCCGCTCCAGGGCGGGATCCTTCTCGATCCGCTCGCGGAACTCGTCCATCGTGGTCGCGCCGACCATGCGCAGCTCGCCGCGGGCCAGCATCGGCTTCAGCATGTTGCCGGCGTCCATGGCGCCCTCGGCCGCGCCCGCGCCGACGACCGTGTGCAGCTCGTCGATGAACGTGATGACCTGGCCGTCGCTCTTCTTGATCTCGTTCAGGACAGCCTTGAGCCGCTCCTCGAACTCGCCGCGGTACTTCGCCCCGGCCACCATCGCGGCCAGGTCCAGGGCGACCAGCCGCTTGCCCCGCAGTGACTCGGGCACGTCCCCGGCCACGATCCGCTGGGCCAGTCCCTCGACGACCGCGGTCTTGCCCACGCCGGGCTCACCGATCAGCACGGGGTTGTTCTTGGTCCGGCGGGACAGCACCTGGATGACCCGGCGGATCTCCGCGTCCCGGCCGATGACCGGGTCGAGGGCACCGTCCCGGGCCTGCTGGGTCAGGTCGATCCCGAACTTCTCCAGCGCCTGGTAGGTCTCCTCGGGGTTCTCGGTGGTGACGCGGGTGTTCCCCCGTACCTTCTGGAACGCGCCGAGCAGCTCGTCGGGACCGGCGCCAGCCTTGCGCAGCACGTCCGCAGCCTGCCCCCCGTCGGCCGCCAGGCCGACCAGGAGGTGCTCGGTCGAGACGTACTCATCGCCCATCTCCCGCGCGCGCTTGGCCGCGGTGGCCAGCGCCAGGGACAGCGGCCGCGCCGTGTCCGGCGCGCTGACCGTGGATCCAGCGGCCTTGGGCAGCCTGGCGATCAGGTCCTGGGTGCTGCGGAGGACCGCGTCGGGGTCAGCCCCGACCGCACGCAACAGCGGCGCCGCGGTCCCGCCTTCCTGGCTGACCAGCGCGGCCAGCAGGTGCAGCGGTTCCACGTGCGGGTTGCCGTCGGTGGTCGCCCGCCGGACGGCGTCCGACACTGCCTCTTGGCTCTTTCGGGTGAGCTTGTCGTTCATGGTTGCTTTCTGGACCCGGCCTGGGTCCGGTGGTTTTCGTTGCGGATGATTCGGATGGGTGCGCGGCGGGTCAGCCGGGTGCGGCAGGCAGCTCGCCCTCGCCGGGACCGGCTTGCTCCCCGCTGCGGCGCCCGGACGGGGTGGGCAGGGCCCGGCGCTCCGGCCGCGCCGCAGGCGGGCCCGGGGACGGGCCGGTGCCTGGCTGGTGCACCGGGACGAGCTGGGCGCCGCCCGTCCTGCCCCGTAGCAGGCCAGCCAGGCGGGCCGCCACCGAGCGGGTGGATTCGAGCTCGATGCGGAGCTGGGCGAGTTCGGCGCTCACGTCGGCCAGGCGCTGCTGGTGGCGCTGCAGCTCCTGGTCCAGCGCGAGGATGCGCTTGATGCCGGAGAGGTTGACTCCTTCCTCCTGGGACAGGCGCTGCACCTCGCGGAGGGCGAGCACATCGCGGAGGGAATACCGGCGGCCCTGGCCCCGGGTCCGGCTGGGGGAGACCAGGCCGAGCTTGTCGTAGTACCGGAGCGTCTGCGGGTGCATGCCGGCCAGCTGGGCGGCCACGGAGATGACGTACACGGGCGAATCGTCCGAGAGTCCGAACGGGCTGCTCATGTCGTCATCCCCGCCCCGCCGCGACATACCGGGTCAAACACATGTCAGACACTCCGGGCGCGCTGCAGCAGGTCATCGCGCGGGTCCTGCCCGGCGGTGGCTTCCCGGAAGTCCTCCAGGGCCTTTCGGGCCTGGCCGGTCACATGCTGGGGCACCTGCACCTGCACGGTGACCAGGAGGTCCCCGTTGGTCCCGTCGCTGCGGCGCACCCCCTTGCCCCGCACCCGGAAGGTACGGCCGTTCGGGGTGCCCGCCGGGATCCGGACGCTGACCGGGGCCCCGCGGTGCGATGGCACCTTGATCTCCGCGCCCAGCGTCGCCTCGGGGAACGTGACCGGGACCGTGACCGTGAGGTTGTGCCCCGACCGGCCGAACACCGGGTGCGCCGTGACGTGCACGCGCACGTACAGGTCACCGGCGGGGCCGCCGCGCTCGCCCGGGGCGCCCTTGCCCTTGAGCTTGATCCGCTGGCCGTCGGCCACGCCGGCCGGGATGCGCGCCTGGATGGTCCGGGTGCTCATCGCCCGGCCGCTGCCGGAGCAGACCGGGCACGGATCGTCGACCACCAGCCCGCGGCCGCGGCATTCGTGGCACGGCTCGGAGAAGGCGAAACTGCCCAGGTTCTTGCTCTCCTGGCCAGTTCCCTGGCAGTTCGGGCAGACCCGCGGCACCGTCCCCGCCTTGGCCCCCGTGCCCTTGCAGGTCGGGCAGGGGCCCTCGCCGGCCAGCCGCAGGCTGACCGTGACGCCGTCCAGCGCGTCGCTGAACGACAGCGAGGTCTCCGTCTCCACGTCGGCGCCGCGCCGCGGCCGGTTCTGCGCGGTCCGCGCACCCCCGCCGCGGCCGAAGACGCCGCCGAGGATGTCCCCGAGCCCGCCGCCGCCCGCGCCGCCGCCGGCCGTCCCGCTGCCGAACAGGTCGCCGAGGTCGAACCCGCCGAATCCGCCGCCGCCCCCCGGTGCGCCCTGGCCGGCGCCCCGGAAGCCGCCGCCGAACATCGAGCGCGCGTCGTCGTACTCCTTGCGCCGCTTGCTGTCGGACAGCGTGTTGTAGGCCTCGGAGATCTCCTTGAACCGCTCCTCCGCCTTGGGGTCACTCTTGTTGGCGTCGGGATGGTACTTGCGGGCGAGCTTGCGGTACGACTTCTTGATCTCGTCCGCACTCGCGCTCTTGGAGACGCCCAGGACCTTGTAATAGTCCTTCTCGAGGAAGTCCTTCGTGCTCACTTACTACCTCTCCCCGGGGGTCAGTTGTTTCCCGCCGGAGTTCCCCGTGGCTGACGCGCTTCTGCCTGGTCGTCCGGGGCTGGTCCGTCGCTGGGTTCCGCGACCGCGACACGGGCCGGGCGGATGATCCGCTCGCCCACCTTGTAGCCGGGCTGCAGGATCTGGACCGCGGTCGGCTCGGTCACGTCCGGTGAATACGAGTGCATCAGGGCCTCGTGGACCAGCGGGTCGAACGGCTCGCCTGGCTCGCCGAAGCTCTCCAGGCCCAGCTTCGCCGCGATGGTCTCCAGCGACTCGCCGACCGACTTGAACGCGCCGTTCAGGTCCCCGTGCTCACGCGCCCGGCCGATGTCGTCGAGCACCGGGAGCAGTGAGCTCAGCACGTTGGCCAGGGCCTGCTCGCGGACGGCCAGCCGGTCCCGCTCGACGCGCTTGCGGTAGTTGGCGTACTCCGCGTGCACACGCTGCAGGTCGGCGGTGCGCTCGGCCAGCTGGGCGGCCAGGGCGTCCCCGCCCGGGCCTGCGGGCTGGGATGCGCCGCCGGGCGTGCCCGCGGGGGGCGTACTGCCGGCTGCAGGCGCCTGCGGTCCGGGGGCGCCGCCCGGCTGCCCGGGAGCTGCCTGGTCACGGCCGCGAGCTGGCTCGCCCTCCGGCTGGCCTGGACCGGGCTGGCCCGGACCGGGCTGGCCCTCAGGCTGGCCCTGAGGCTGGCCTGGGGACCGGCGGCTACCGTCCCCGCCGGGGGGCTGGGCCCCCGCGGCACCGCCTGGTGCCGCGGGGCGGGCCCCAGTCCCGCCCGGCTTGGAGACCGAGTGCCGTCCCGGCCGGGCCGGTTTGCCCGGGGTGCCGTCTCGGCGTCCCTGCGGGTCCCTGACCTGGCCGGTCACCGGGTCGATGCGCCTGAGGTCACGGATCACCGGCCCGTCGCTGGTGTCCTCTGGCGAATTCATCAGGCGGCGCCACCTTCACCCGCGTGCGGCTTGTCCTCGTCAACGATCTCGGCGTCGACGACCTCGTCGTCGTTCGCGGTCTCGTCGGCCGTGGAGGTCGAGGTGTCCTCGGCCGCGCTGGCCTGGGTCTGCGCGTAGATGGCGGTGCCCATCTTCTGGCTGACCGTGGCGGCCTTCTCGGTGGCCTCCTTGATCGCCTCGAGATCGGTGCCCTCGAGGGCCTTCTTCAGCTCGGCGATGGCGGACTCCACCTCGGACTTGATGTCGTCCGGGACCTTGTCCGCGTTCTCGCCCAGGAACTTCTCCGTCTGGTAGGCGAGGGTGTCCGCGCGGTTGCGCACCTCGGCCTCCTCGCGGCGGGCGGCGTCCTCCGCGGCGAACTGCTCCGCGTCGGCCATCATCCGGTTGATCTCGTCCTTGGACAGCGCGGACCCGCCGGAGATGGTGACCCGCTGCTCCTTGCCGGTGCCCAGGTCCTTCGCGGACACGTTGACGATCCCGTTGGCGTCGATGTCGAAGGCGACCTCGATCTGCGGGATGCCGCGCGGCGCGGGGGCCAGGCCGGACAGCTCGAACATGCCGAGCTTCTTGTTGTACGCGGCGATCTCGCGCTCACCCTGGAACACCTGGATCTGCACGGACGGCTGGTTGTCGTCGGCCGTGGTGAAGATCTCCGACCGCTTGGTCGGGATGGTGGTGTTGCGCTCGATCAGCTTGGTGAAGATGCCGCCCTTGGTCTCGATGCCCAGCGACAGCGGGGTCACGTCCAGCAGCAGGACGTCCTTGACCTCGCCCTTGAGCACGCCGGCCTGCAGGGCAGCGCCCACGGCGACGACCTCGTCCGGGTTGACGCCCTTGTTGGGCTCCTTGCCGCCGAGCAGGTCCTTGACCAGGTCCACCACGGCAGGCATCCGGGTGGAGCCGCCGACCAGCACCACGTGCTGGATGTCGCCGAGCTTGGTGTTGCCGTCCTTGATGACCTGCTGGAACGGGCCCTTGCAGCGGTCGAGCAGGTCCGAGGTCATCTTCTGGAACTCAGCCCGGGTGAGCTTGGTGTCCAGGTGCAGCGGGCCCTGCTCGGAGTGGGTGATGTAGGGCAGGTTGATCGTGGTCTCGGCGGAGCCGGACAGCTCGATCTTGGCCTTCTCCGCGGACTCGCGCAGCCGCTGCAGCGCCATCTTGTCCTTGGACAGGTCGGTGCCGTAATTGTTCTTGAAGTCCTGCACCAGCCAGTCCACGATGCGCTGGTCCCAGTCGTCGCCACCGAGGTGGTTGTCGCCGCTGGTGGCCTTTACCTCGACCACGCCGTCGCCGACTTCCAGCAGCGAGACGTCGAAGGTACCGCCGCCCAGGTCGAAGACCAGGATCGTGGCCTCGCCCTCCTTCTCCAGGTGGTAGGCGAGGGCCGCGGAGGTGGGCTCGTTGATGATGCGCAGGACGTTCAGGCCCGCGATCTGGCCGGCCTCCTTGGTGGCCTGCCGCTGGGCGTCACTGAAGTACGCCGGGACGGTGATCACCGCGTCGGCGATCGTCTCGCCCAGGTAGGACTCGGCGTCCCTCTTGAGCTTCTGCAGGATGAACGCGCTGATCTGCTGCGCGGTGAACTTCTTGTCGTCGATCTTGACGGTCCAGTCGGTGCCCATCTGGCGCTTGACCGAGCGGATCGTGCGGTCGACGTTCGTCACCGCCTGCCGCTTGGCGACCTCGCCCACCAGCACCTCGCCGTTCTTGGCGAAGGCCACGACGGACGGAGTAGTCCGGGAGCCCTCCGCGTTGGCGATAACCGTGGGCTCGCCGCCTTCCAGAACCGCGACGACGGAGTTGGTGGTTCCGAGGTCGATACCTACCGCACGTGCCATGTGTTGTCCCTGTGTGTGTGATCGTTACTTGCCTTGAGCCTGGTCGGCTCAAGTCTGCCAGGTTCACTCGCCCCTGGCAAATGAGTTGAGTCTACTGGGCTCAACTTCCGGGCCCGCAGAATGATTCCCGCCGGCGGCCCGGCATGACGGCCCCGTTGTGAGAGCCCGGACACGACAGTGCGGCGGGGCACGGCCCGGAAGGAGGCCGTGCCCCGCCGCACTGGTGGTGCTGCGGGCTGGCGGTCAGCGCGGGGCGGTCACCGCCGTCCAGGTGCTGCCGTTCCAGACCTCGGTCAGCGGGGAGACGGCGCCGTTGGCCGTGGTGCTGCTGCCCCCGACCGCGACGCAGTGCGAGGCCGAGGGGCAGGACACAGACACGAGCGTGAGAACGTCGCCGGGCTCGGCGTGGTCACGATCGTCCAGGTGGTGCCATTCCACTGTTCGGCAAAGCTGGAATCGGAGCTGCCCGCCTGGTCGGAGTAGTCGCCCACGGCCATGCAGTTCGTGGCCGAGGTGCACGACACCGAGTTCAATTCCGTGATGTCGCCCGCCGGGGCGGGGTCCGGGACGGTGAGGGCCGCCCACTTCCCGCCGGTCCACTGCTCGGCGAGCGGGGCCAGGTCAACCGCCGAGCTGGTCTCCGTGCCGGCCGTGCCGACCGCGACGCAGCCGGTCGTGGCCGGGCAGGACACGCCCCCGAGCACGGTCAGCTGCTGCGGCCTGGCCGGGGACTGGTCTGACCAGGCCTTGCCGTTCCAGTGCGCGGCCAGGGCCTTCCCGCCGCTGTTCGTGCCCACGGCGGTGCAGTTCCCGGTGGCGGGGCAGGCCACCCCCACCAGCTCCCCGGCGTGCTTGGTGGTCACGGCGGACCACCTCCGCCCGTTCCAGTGCTCGGCCAGGGTCATGCCGGAGAGCCGGAGCCCGACAGCCATGCAGTCCTTGGCCCACCGGCAGGAGATGCCAGCCGCCTGGCCGGCCACCACCGGAGTCGCATCCGGCTGGGTGCTCCAGGTGCGGCCGTTCCAGCCCTCCCCGAGCAGCTGCGTGGACTTGCTGCCGTAAGAGAAGCCGTCGGCCACGCAGGCGGTGGCGGACGTGCAGGACACGCCGCCCTCCAGGGTGCCGCCCAGCACCGTGCGGGACGTGGGGGTGGGCGTGGACTGCACGGCCCACGAGGTGCCGTTCCAGCGCTCGGCCAGCGTCTTGACGTTCTTGCCACTGCGGGTGCTGGCCATTCCGGTCGCGGTGCACTGCGACCGCCCGGTGCAGGACACCCCCGTGAGGACCCCCCCGCTGAAGCCGGGACTGTTCGCGGCACTGGACATGCGGATCTGCGGACTCATGGCCCGCGCTCCTGCCTCAGCGGCCCGGCCCCAGGTGACGAACCGCCGGGCGGCCGGGCCGGCCATCCGGGCCGCGGCGTTGCTGATGGGTGAGCGCGCCGCCGTCGCGGCCCGGGTGGCCGGTGACGCAGCCGCTGGCCCGGCGGCCATCATGGCGCCGGCCAGGACCGTGGCCGTGATCCCGGCGCCGAGCACCGGGGCCGCGACCCTCCGCAACGGCCGCAGGCGGCTGGCCAGCCACCCAGTCCCGCTCAGCGCGGCCGGTGCCCCATCACCGCTGGCCCCGTGCCTGCTGGCCCCGTGCCCGCCGCCCCGGCGTCTTCCTGCCTGCCCTGCCATCAATCCTCCGTTGGATCAGGCCCCCCGTAGATCACTGCAAACACATCAAAAGACGCATAACCCCCACAGGGGGTTGGCAGCGGAGCGGGGCGAAATCCGGGCGCCTCCCGGCTGGCCGCCCGGGTGCTGGCCGGCCGCTGGCCAGGACGGGCGGGCCGGGTAAGTTACTCATCGGTAGGAGGTTGGCGGGTTATGCGACCCGCCTCCTGATCACCCTGCCGCGGCGCCTTGATCATGGGCCAGGGTGGCGCGGCGTACGCTGGCAGCCGGCGCACCGCCGGGCCCGGCTGAGCCCGGGGTCGCTTGAGGAGGTTTTCGTGGTCGTGCGGATCGTGGTCGGCCTGGTGCTGACGGTGGTGGCGTTCGCGCTGGCGGGGCGACGGCAGTGGTGGCTGGTCCGGGTGGGCCGGGCCGGGCAGCCGGCGCCGGAGCGGGTCGCCGCGGTGCGCTCGCACCCGGCGCGCGACGCCGAGGTGCAGGCGGCCGAGGTGTTCGGCCAGCGCAAGCTGCTGAGATGGACGGTGCCCGGGGCCGCGCACGCGGCGACGTTCTGGGGGTTCATCGTCTTGCTGCTGACGATCATCGAGGCCTACGGCGACCTGTTCAGCAAGACGTTCGCGATCCCGTGGATCGGGCACTGGGCGTTCATCGGGTTCATCGAGGACCTGTTCGCGGTCGGCGTGCTGGCGGGCATCATCACGTTCGCGGTGATCCGGCTGAGCAGCAGCCCGGAGCGGGAAGGCCGGAAGTCACGGTTTTCCGGCAGCCACACCGGCGCGGCGTGGCTGGTGCTCGGGATGATCTTCCTGGTCATCGCGACGCTGCTGATCTACCGGGGAGCGCAGATCAACACCGGCGACTTCCCCTACCCCCACGGGGCGTTCGCGTCCCAGATCGTCGGGCACTGGCTCGCGCCGCTCGGCACCGGGGCGAACAAGGTCATCGAGACCGTGTTCCTGCTCGCCCAGCTGGCGGTGGTGCTGGGGTTCCTGGTCTTCCTGACCTACTCCAAGCACCTGCACATCATCACCGCGCCCGTCAACGTGCTGTTCTCCCGCCGGCCTGACGCGCTGCGCGGTCTGGAGCCGATGCGCAGCAACGGGAAGGTGCTGGACTTCGAGGAAGCCGACCCCGACACCGACGTGTTCGGGCTGGGGAAGATCGAGGACTTCACCTGGAAGGGCATGCTGGACATGGCCACCTGCACCGAGTGCGGGCGGTGCCAGTCGCAGTGCCCGGCCTGGGCGACCGGCAAGCCGCTTGTCGCCGAAGCAGGTCATCCTGGACCTGCGTGACCACGCCCTGGCCAAGGCGCCATACCTGCTGGCCTCCTCCGATGAGGAACGGGAGAAGCTGCCGGAGGCGGTGAAGATCGAGGCCGGCCGCCCGCTGGTCGGCACCGAGGCGGAGCATGGGGTGATCGACCCGGACGTGCTGTGGTCGTGCACCAACTGCGGGGCGTGCGTGGAGGAATGCCCGGTCGATATCGAGCACATCGATCACATCGACGGGATGCGCCGCCACCAGGTCCTCATCGAGTCCGCGTTCCCCCAGGAAGCCTCGGGGATGCTGAAGAACCTGGAGAACAAGGGCGACCCCTGGGGCATGGGCGCCGGCCGGCGGCTGGCCTGGGCGGAGGACCTCGGCTTCGAGGTCCCCGTCATCGACACCACCATCGGCGACGATGTCGAGTACCTGTTCTGGGTCGGGCTGCGCCGGGGCGCTGGAGGACCGGGCCAAGAAGACCACGAAGGCCATCGCCACCCTGCTGCACCAGGCCGGGGTGAGCTTCGCGGTCCTCGGCCCGGCGGAGACCTGTACCGGGGACCCGGCGCGGCGGATGGGCAACGAGTTCGTCTACTCGATGCTGGCGCAGCAGAACATCGAGACCCTCAACGACGCGGGGCTGGCCGCGGGCAGCGGGAAGACGATCGTCGCGTCGTGCCCGCACTGTTTCAACACGATCGCGAACGAGTACCCGCAGCTGGGCGGGAACTATGAGGTGATCCACCACACCCAGCTGCTGGCCCGGCTGGTCGAGCAGGGCAAGATCACCCCGGTCAACGCCATCGAGGAGAAGATCACCTATCACGACCCGTGTTTCCTGGGCCGGCACAACAAGGTGTTCACCCCGCCGCGGGAGATCATGGAAGCCGTTCCCGGCGTCCAGGCCCAGGACATGCACCGGTGCAAGAACCGCGGGTTCTGCTGCGGCGCGGGCGGGGCCCGGATGTGGATGGAAGAACGGATCGGCAAGAGAATCAACACCGAGCGGATCGACGAGGCGCTCGGCACCGACCCGGACACCATCTCCACCGGCTGCCCCTACTGCCTGGTCATGCTCGGCGACGCCGTCGCCGCCAAGAAAGCCTCCGGCGAAGCCAAAGACACCCTCGAGGTCGTCGACGTCGCCCAGGTCCTGGCCCGCTCCATCCAGCCACCTGCGCCACCCGCGGGCACCGCACCGCCGGCCGCCCCCGCCGCGCCGGCCCCGGCCGACCAGCCCACCGGCTGACCGGCCGCGGACGGAAGGGCGGGGACGGGGACTGGGCCGCGGGGTCATGGAGAGCAGGCGGGCCGAGGCGTTCAGCGACGGCGTCTTCGCGATCGCGATCACCCTGCTCGTGCTGGACCTGCGGCTGCCCGGCGCGGGACCTGAGCATTACACGCTCATCCACCAGCTGCTGCACGACTGGCCCCAGTACTTCGCCTATGTGGTGAGCTTCCTCACCATCGGCATCATGTGGATGAACCACCACACGATTTTCGCCCACATCACCCGGGTGGACCGGCCGCTGCTGGTCATCAACCTGCTGCTGCTCATGGGCGTGGTGGCCATCCCGTTCCCGACCTCGCTGGTCGCGGAGGAGTTGCAGCACACCGGCGGCGTCGCGGCGACCGTCACCTACGGGCTGGTGCTGATCGCGGTCTCCGTCGGCTTCGCCGGGCTGTGGATCTACGTGGTGACGCACGCGGAGTCGCTGGGCGGCCAGGCTCGGCCGGAGGCGCTGCGCCGCTCGATACCCGGGTTCACCGGCGGGCTGCTCGTCTACGCCGCCGCCACGCTCGTCGCGGCGTTCGGGCAGCCGCTGGCCGCGCTGGTCATCTACGCCCTGATCGGGGTCTACTACCTGTTCGAGCACCTGCCCAGCCCGTCATCCGCCCTGGCCGGTCCCTGACCTGCGGGATGCGCGGGACGTGACCCGGGCCGGTCAGACCGTTGGGGAAAATCCGGCGGATCAGGGGGCGGGGGACTCAGCGGGAAGCCAGATCCTGACCCGGGTCCCGTAACCGGGCCGCGACTCCAGGACCGCCTGGCCGCCGTGCGCGGCCGCGATGGCCTGCACGATCGAGAGGCCCAGCCCGCTGCCGCCCCGGCCGTCCTCGCTGGCGGGGCGGTCCGCGCCGCGGTGGAAACGGTCGAACGCGCGGGCCGCATCCTCCTGCGACATGCCCGGTCCCGCGTCGGCGACCTCGAGCACGGCGCCGCCGCGGACCGGCGCCAGCCGCACCGCGGCCGGCGTGCCCGGGGGCGTGTGCTCACGGACGTTGCCGAGCAGGTTGGCCAGCACCTGCCGGATCCGCGCCTCGTCGACCACCGCGATCAGCCGGTCCGGGGCCTCCGCCGTGACCGGGCGGCCCGGCTCCACCGCCCGGGCGTCCGCGGCCGCGTCCCGGACCAGCACCGGCAGGTCGGTTTCGGCCAGGTCCAGCGAGGAGGTACGGTCCAGCCGCGCCAGCTCGAGGAGCTCGGCCACCAGCGTGCTCATCCGCTGGGATTCCTGCTCGATGCGGCGCATCGCGTCCGGCAGCTGATCCGGGCCGAGCGCCCCCTGCCGGTACAGCTCGGCGTAACCGCGGATGGTGGTCAGCGGCGTGCGCAGCTCATGCGAGGCATCAGCGGCGAACTGGCGGACCTTCTGCTCCGAGCGCCAGCGGGCGCCGAACGCCTGCTGGATCCGGTCCAGCATGGCGTTGATGGCCCCGCCGAGCTGGCCCACTTCCGTGCCGTCGTCCGCGTCCGGCATCCGGGCGGTCAGGTCGCCGCGTGAGGTGATCTGCTGCGCGGTCCCTGCCATCTGGTTCAGCGGCGCCAGGCCCCGGCCGATCAGCCAGCGCCCGCTGACCGCCAGCAGCAGGATCAGTGCGCCCCCCGTGATCAGCTCGGCGATCACGATGCCCCCGACCTGGCCGGTGACGGCGCTGACCGGCCGCGCGACCACCAGCACCCCGCGTTCTCCGCCGTTGGCCCGGGCCGGGATCAGCCTGGCCACCGCGCGCAGCCGGGGCCCGGCAGTGCGCGGCCCCGTGGCCGGGGGCACCGCGAACGGCTGGCCGCCGATGTAGTACCGGGCGACGTGCCTGGTGATCAGGTTCGCCACGGCGGCGGCCAGTTCACTCGTCGCCGCGGAGCTGCCGGTCAGCGGCCGTACCTGCGCCGGGAAGGAGGTGATCTCGACCGCCACGTAGTCGCCGGGGTTGCTGGCGATCTGCTGCGGGCTGTGCTGGGCTGCGGCGATCAGCTGCGCGTCGAACTCGCCGCTGAGCCGCCGGCTCAGCACGATCGTGCTCACCGTCCCCATGATCAGCAGGAAGGCGGCGGTCACGCAGATCAGCAGGACGAGGAGCCGGGCGCGCAGCGACAGCATCCCGCTGGCCCGCCGCCCCGGCCCGGGCGAGTCCGCGGGGCCGGGGCTGGCCGCGGGGACCGGTCCGGTCGTGGCGCCGGGGGGTGGCGTGGCGCCGGGGGGCGGCGCGGGGCTGGGGGGTGGCGCAGGCCCGCGGCCGGGGGGTGGCGCGGGCCCGCGGCCGGGGGGTGGCGCGGGCCCGCGCGGCGGTGCGGGCCTGGGCGCGGTCATCCCTGCGGCCCGGCGCCCGGCCGCAGGCTGTACCCCACCCCGCGCTGCGTGTGGATCAGGGGCGGCCCCAGCGGATCGAGCTTGTGCCGCAGGTAGCTGACGTAGGTCTCGACAACCTGGGACTGCCCGGCGTAGTCCCACCCCCACACGTTCTCCAGCAGCTGGGCCCGGGTCAGTACCCGGCCCTGGTGCCGCATCAGGTACGCGAGGAGCCGGAACTCAGTGGGGGACAGCTCCACGGCCGTACCGGCCCGGTGCACTGTCCACCGTGACTCATCGAGTTCCAGGTCTCCCGCGCGGAGTACGCCCTGCTCAGCCGGGACGTCACCGCCCTGACGTGAAGACCGCCTGAGCACGGCCCGGACCCGGGCCACCAGCGCTTCCACCGAGAATGGCTTGGTGACGTAGTCGTCGCCGCCCAGGGCCAGCCCGGTCACCGTGTCGGACGAGGTGTCCCGCGCCGTCAGGAAGATCACCGGCACCTCGTTACCCGCGGCCCTGAGCCTCCGGCATACCTCGAATCCATCCAGGTCAGGAAGCATCACGTCGAGCACGATCAGGTCCGGGCGGGCCGCCTCCGCCTGCCGCAGCGCGTCCCTCCCGCTGGACGCGGTCGCGACCGCGCAGCCGTGGAACTTCAGCGCGACCTGCACCAGCTCGCGGATGTTGGGCTCGTCGTCCACGACGAGCACCTGGGGGATCCGGTCGTTGTCTGTCATCACCTGGGAGGGGGTCGGCCAGCAAAGATTACCGGCTCCCGCGGGCGTGGCCCGCGGGAGCCGGCCGGATCCCCCGCCGGCATCCGGAGGCGGAACCGGCGGAGCCGGATGGTCAGCTGCCGGATGAGGCGGCGCCCGATGGTGACGGGCTGGACGAGGAGGAGGGAGCCGACGGCGGCCGGATCACGACCAGCCGGGCATCCTTGGCCCCGGAGACCACCGGGCCCCCCACCCAGACCGGCTCGCCCGCGGCCAGCGCGCTGGGGCTGGTCTTCTTCCCGCCCTCGCGCACGACGCTCGTGCTCCCCAGGACCCAGGTCCAGGTGGTGCCGTCGCTGGCGCGCACGACGACATCGCTGCCGCTGACAGCCAGGACGGCACCTCGCTCGAAGGCCAGGGTGCGGATGGCGCCGCCCCTGCCCCGGAACGTGAACTGCCCGTCGATGCCGCGCAGCAGGGCGGCGCGGGCCAGGCGGTGCCGCCAGCCCAGGCAGCGGGCGCCCGCCGCCCGCAGGACCGCCCGCGCCACCGCCGGGTGCCCCGCCCTCCGGGCGGCGCGGGCCGCCCTCACCGCCCTGGCGCACGGGTGCGCCACGGCGGCCGCCCCCGCCCCCGCGCCTGCGCCCAGGCCCGCGCCGCCCGACGACGAGGTCAGCGACAGCGTGCCAGGGGTATCCGCCGAGTTGAGCGCGCTGCTCAGTGCGGCGGCCTGGGCGCTGGACCCGGCTGCGGTGCCCGCGGTGCTGGCGGCCGGCGACGGGTGCCCGGCCAGCGAGACGCCGGCCACGATTCCTCCGATGGCCAGCGCCCCGGCCGCCACCAGGCCGACCGTCCAGTGCAGCGGGTTGCGCCGCCGGGGGCGCTGGCCGGGGCCGCCCTGCGGTCCCTTGTACCGGGGGTCCTGATAACCCGGATGCTGGTAGCCGGCGCCATCATTCACCGGCCAGAACTGCTCAGTCGGGCGGGACCGCGCTGCCGGGTCCCCGTCCGGGGGCTCATAGATGTTGTCCATGACGACGAGCCTGCCCGGCCCGGCTGTGACATCGGGCGGCGAAGCCTGGGATTTCCCTGGGAGCACGCTCCGGAATGACTGGAACTTCCGCGCCGGGATCGTGTCACATGCGCTCGGGGACCGGGATCCCGAGGAGGTCCAGGCCCGTCAGCAGCACGCGCAGGGTGAGCGCCGACAGCGCGAGCCGGCTGTCCCGGACGGCCGGCTCGGCCTGGAGCACCGGGCACTGCTCGTAGAACGTGGTGAACGCGCTCGCCACGTCGAACAGGAAGGCCGCGAGCAGGTGCGGCTGCGTGGTCTCCCCGGCCTGCCCGACCACGGCCCCGAATCCGAGCAGGCGCAGGGCGAGGGCCCGCTCGGCCGGCTCGGCCAGCGTGATCGGGGCGCGGGCGCCGTCCGGGTCGAGGCCGGCCCGGCGGAAGATGGACCGGATCCGCGCGGTTGCGTACTGCAGGTAGGGCCCGGTGTTCCCCCGGAACGAGATCATGCGGTCCCAGTCGAAGACGTACTCGCTGTCCCGTGCGGTGGACAGGTCGGCGTATTTGATCGCGCCGATCCCGACCGCCTCCGCGATGGCGGCGCGCTCGCTCTCGCCGAACTCCGGGCTGGTATTGAGGTCGTCGAACACCTTGCGTGCGCGCTCGACGCCTTCGCGCAGCAGCTCGCTCAGCTTGATCGAGTCGCCGGCCCGGGTGCGCAGCAGCTTCCCGTCGGTCCCCAGCACGTTGCCTATCTGCGCATGCTCGAACCGGGCCGCGGGCGGGATCCATCCCGCCTGCCTGGCCACCGCGAAGACCATCTGGAAGTGCAGGGCCTGGGACGAGCCCACGACGTAGATCGCCCGGTCCACATGCAGGTCCCGGATCCGGTACCGGATAGTGGCGAGGTCGCTCGTGGAGTAGTTGTAGCCCCCGTCCCGCTTACGGATGATCACTGGCAGCGGCTCACCGTCCCGCCCGGTGAACCCGGGCGGGAACGCGCACAGCGCACCGTCGCTGATGACCGCGACCCCGCTCGCCTCCAGTTCGGCGCACACCTCGGCCAGCAGGCCGTTATAGAAGCTCTCCCCGCGGATGTCCGCGTCGGTCAGCGTGACCCCGAGCTGGCGGTATATCCGGTCCAGGTAGTCCAGCGACATGTCAACCAGGTGCTGCCACAGCTGGAGGGTGCCCTCGTCGCCGCCCTGCAGCGCCACCACGCGCTGCCGCGCGCGCTCGGCGAACTCCGGGTCGGAGTCGAACTTGCGCCGCGCCGCCTGATAGAAGGCGTTGGGGTTGGTTCGCAGCTGCTCAGCGTCGGTGGAGTCCTCGCCCACGTCGAGCAGATGCTCGATCAGCATCCCGAATGGGGTGCCCCAGTCGCCCAGGTGGTTATCGCGGATCACGTCCTGGCCGGTGAACTCGAGGATCCGGGCCAGCGCGTCGCCGACGATGGTGGTGCGCAAATGGCCGACGTGCATCTCTTTGGCCACGTTGGGTGAGGAGTACTCCACCACGACCCGCGGGGCCGGATCGGCCTGCACCACGCCCAGCCGCGGGTCAGCGAGCTGCTCGCGTGCCTGCCCGGCGATCCAGCCCGGCAGGAGCCTGAAGTTGATGAAGCCCGGGCCGCTCACCTCGGGCGGCTCGGCCACCCCGGCCAGGTCGAGATGGTGGACGATGTCCGCGGCGATCTCGCGCGGCGGCCGGCCCAGCTTCTTGGCCAGCGGCAGGGCCGCGTTGGACTGGTAATCCGCGAACGAGGACGGCCGGATCACGGGGTCGGCCGCCTCGTACCCGGGGCCGAACGCCGCACCGAGCGCAGCCGACACCCGCTGCGCGAGAACATCCCGTGGATCCGCCATGCACCAAGCCTAGCGACCACGCGGGGCAGGCCTGCGCCGATAGATTCGTGACGGCCCTCGCGGCCCGGGTCGCTCAGTTCCGGCGCAGGAAATGAGCGCCGCGGCCGGAGCCGAGGCGCTCCCGGATCCTCTCGGTGATCTGGCCCTTGACCAGGTCCGCCGCGAGCAGGCAGGCCGACGTGATGCCGCGGGGGCTGGACGCGCCGTGGGCGATGACCACCGTTCCCTCCAGGCCCAGCAGGGCCGCGCCGCCGTATGTCTCGGAGTCGATCCGGCCGCGCAGCTCACGCAGGCTGCGGCGCTGCAGCACCGCGCCGAGCCGGGCGGCGCGGGAACCGCCGAGCACGTCCCGCAGTTGCCCCGCGGCGAATCCCATCGCCCCTTCGAGGGTCTTGAGCGCGACGTTGCCGGTGAAGCCGTCGGTCACGATGACATCCGTCCTGCCGGTCAGCAGGTCAGTGCCCTCGACGTTGCCGGTGAACCGGATGGGGAGGGCGCCGTGCGGTGGCGGCGTGGAGAGCAGCTCATGTGCCCGCCGGGCCAGCTTGTTGCCCTTGCCCGGCTCCGCCCCGATGCTGAGCAGCCCCACGGACGGATCGGGGATGCTGTGCGCGATCTGCGCGTAGGCCACCCCCAGCTGGGCGAACTGGAGCAGCATCTCCGGCTTGGGATCGGCGATGGCGCCCGCGTCGAGCAGGAACGTGGGCCGCGGCTGGGTCGGCAGGACCACCACCAGGGCGGGCCGCAGCAGGCCGGGCACGGAACGTAGCCGGAGCCGGGCGGTAGCCACCACGCCACCTGTCGATCCGGCGGAAACCACGGCCGCGGCCTGGCCCCGGCGGATCACCTGGCAGGCGACGGCGACGCTGGACCGTGGCCGCCGCCAGCTGGCCAGTGCGCCCTCGTCCATGGCGATGGTGTCCTCGGCAGGTGCGACCCGCAGCAGCCCGGCGACCTCTGGATGGCCAGCCACCAGCTCGCGCAGTTCAGCAGGCCGGCCGGCCAGGATCACCGGCGCCCGCAGAGCGGCCGCGGCGGCCGCGGCACCGGCCACCACCACGGCCGGGCCGTTGTCACCGCCCATGGCGTCGACCACGATGGCCTGCTCGCCAGGGCCGGCCGGCGTGGATTCCTCAAGCACGGGCCCAAGCTTCTCACCACGGGGGGCAGTACCAGGGACGAGGGCCTCAGGCGGGCGCCCGCCATGCGCCACGGGCGCCCGCCGCCGGCGCCCGCCGCGCCCCGCCGCAGGATTGATCATCCGCCCGCGGGGGTAGCCATCTGTCACGATATGGGCTCGGTACTCCCAGCGCCGGGCAAAGTGACACAACGTGACGAAGGGGTGATTCAGACCGTCCTGGTGGGGGCCGCAACGACGCGGGGACCAGTGATGAGTCGTGGGGGCCTGGCGGCTAGCTGTGGCTAGCGGCAGGCCGGACCAACGGGTCACCGACGGGGATGCAGGCAGGCCAGGCCGGCTGAGCCGGGCTGAGCGTCCACGCTGCCTCAGCATTTCCTCGGCGTGCCCCGCTTGCATGGCCCGGCGTGGCGGTTCGCGCCGATGTCGCTGTCATGCCGGTGCCGCCGTCGTGCCGAGGTGGCCTCGGCACTGCCGAGCGCAGCTGGTGCCCACAGCAGCGGAGGCAGGTGCGGCGGGAGGACCGTCAGCCGCGGGCCACAGGGACTCGCGATCCCGGCTAGGCCGCCGGATCGCGACCAACCGGAGGGAGACCCGTGAGTGGCATCCGGCAGATAGTGCCAGTACCTGATGGGGGTCGACGTTTCCGTGCCTACACTGCGAAACACCTGGACGCCCTGACCGCGCGGGCTGGCCTCGGCGAGACCGAGCGGCTGGCGGTCCGGGCGGTGGGGACCGTACTGCCCTTCCGGACCAACGCCTACGTCATCGACGAACTGATCGACTGGGGCGCGGCCCCCGACGACCCTCTCTACCGCCTGGTCTTCCCGCAGGCTGACATGCTCCCGGCCGCGGACGTGGCCCGGATCGCCGCGCTGCTGGCCCGCGGTGCGCCAGAACCGGAGATCACGGCCGCCGCACATGAGGTACGGATGCGGCTGAACCCGCATCCCGCCGGGCAGCTGGCGCTGAACATCCCGGATCTCGACCACGAGGCGCTACCCGGGGTGCAGCACAAGTACCCGGAGACCGTCCTGGTCTTCCCCAGGCAGGGCCAGACCTGCCACGCGTACTGCTCGTACTGCTTCCGGTGGGCACAGTTCGTGGACGAGCCCGGCCTCAAGATGGCCACGGCTGACCTGGGCCGCGTCATCGGCTACCTCCGGCAGCATCGCGAGGTGACCAGCGTGCTCTTCACCGGTGGCGATCCGATGATCATGGGATCGACCGTGCTCCGCCGCTACATTGAGCCGCTGCTGGAACCTGGGCTCGAGCACATCGAGTCGATCCGGATCGGCAGCAAGGCGCTCGCCTACTGGCCGCAGCGGTTCATGTCCGATCCCGATGCCGACGACACGCTGCGCCTGTTCGAGCAGGTCGTGGCCTCGGGGCGGTCGCTCGCGTTCATGGCGCACTTCTCCCACCCGAGGGAGCTTCAGTCGGCCCTGGCCGTCCTGGCCAGCAGCCGGATCCGCGCTACCGGGGCGGTGATCCGCACCCAGGCCCCGCTGATCAGGACGATCAACGATGATCCGGAGGTCTGGTCAGCCATGTGGCGGACCCAGGTCCGGATGGGGATGGTTCCGTACTACATGTTCGTGGAGCGGGACACCGGCCCGCAGGACTACTTCGCGGTGCCGCTCGCACGTGCGCATGGCATCTTCAGCGACGCGTACCGGCAGGTCGCCGGGCTCTGCCGGACCGTGCGCGGGCCGTCGATGTCGGCCACCCCGGGCAAGGTGTGCGTGGACGGGATCGCGGACGTGGCCGGCCAGCGGGTTTTCGTCCTGCACATGATCCAGGCCCGCGATCCCGACCTGGTGGGCAAGCCGTTCTTCGCGCACTACGACCCGGACGCCACCTGGCTCACCGACCTCCGGCCCGCGTTCGCGGGCCGTTTCCCCTTCGAGGCCGCTGGTGGTCCCGAGGCCCTGCCTGGCCTCTGGTCCCCGGAGGTCTTCGAGCCGGCCAGCTGACCGGGTGGGGGAGCGGGCCCGGCCCGCTCCCCCACCCGGTCAGCTCCCGGGCCCGGCCCCGGGCGGATCAGCCCGCGGGGTCAGGCAGCCGGGGCCGCCTGCTCGGCGGCCACATCCGGGGCGGCGGGCTCCGGCGCCGTCGGGCGGCCCTCCCGGAGCAGGAGGCAGCTGACCGCGCCCACCGACAGCAGGACGACCGGCAGCAGCATGGTCGAGCGCATGGCGCTGACGTAACCGAACGTGAACACGTCATGGCCGATCCGCAGCAGCTCGGCCATCAGGCGGGCGGGCAGGCCCGGGGGCAGCTTGATCCCGGAGCCGTTCTGGCCGGCTCCGACCTGGATCCCGTTACTGGCCGCACGCTTGATCCCGGCCACGAACGGCCCGCGCAGCTGCTGGGGCAGGGCCGCCGCCCGCGCCGCCGCCTGGCTGTTCATGGAGGACACCAGCCGGTTCTGCAGCAGCGCGCCCACAGCTGCGGTCCCGATGACCAGGCCGACCTGGCGGACGGTGTTGAGCACGCCGGACGCCGCACCGGCCATCCGCGGATCGATGTTCCGCATGGCCACGGTGACCATCGGCGCGAACACGCAGCCCATCCCGAGGCCGGCCACAATCAGCGCGGGCAGGAAGTCGTACCAGACCGACGTGGTCGTGGCCTCCAGCGCGACCCAGCCCATGCCTCCCGCGAACAAGACCAGGCCCAGCATCAATATGTACTTGCCGCCGATCTTGTCGGTGAGCCGCCCGCCGCCGGCGCCACGAACATCGACAGCAGCGAGGCCGGGGCCATGGTCAGGCCGGCGCGCAGCGCGGAGAACCCCAGGACCGACTGCAGGTAGATGGTGAACGGCAGGAAGATCCCCATCATGCCGATCGCCAGCGTCCCGGACACCCAGTTGACCACCGCGTAGTTCCTGTCCCGGAACAGGGCGAACGGGACCAGCGGCTCGCGGTCCTGGGTCCGCCACTGCAGCACCAGGAACGCGATCAGCAGGAGCACGCCGAGCGCCAGCACCAGCGGGATGCTGATGAACGACGTGATCGTCCCCCAGTCGTACTTCTGCCCTTCGACCAGGCCATAGCAGATAGCCAGCAGCCCGGCGCTGGCCAGGAGGACTCCGGGGATGTCGATCCGGTGCCGCCGCCCCGGCCGCATGTCCGGGATGATGACGAACGTCAGGACCAGCGCGATCACGCCGAACGGCAGGTTGACGAAGAAGATCCAGCGCCAGTCGAACGCGGTCACCAGCAGGCCGCCCAGGGTCGGCCCGGCGATGGTGGCCACTCCCGCGACCGCGCCCCAGACGCCGAACGCGGCACCGCGGCGCTCGGCCGGAAAGGTGTTGGTGATGATGGTCAGCGTCTGCGGCATCAGCATGGCCGCGCCCAGCCCCTGGACCGCGCGGAACCCGATCAGCCAGCCCGGGCTGAAAGCCAGGCCGCACGCGGCGGAGGCCACCGTGAACACCGAGATGCCCATCGCGAACATGATCCGCGGCCCGATCAGGTCACCGAGCCGGCCCGAGGTGATCACCAGCACCGCGAGCACCAGGGCATAGGCGTTGATCACCCACAGGACGTCGTCGAGCGAGGCATGCAGCCTGGTGATGATGTCCGGGATGGCGATGTTAACGATGGTCAGGTCCAGCAGCGTCATGAAGAACCCGAGCGAGACGACCAGCAGCACCGCCCACGGGTTCGCGTGGTACTTCCTCACCGCATGCTCCCTGTTTGCCCCGGCGCGTCGTTCCGCCTCGCCCAGGCGGAACCGCCGGAATAGCGTGGCTCCCGTTTTCCCCCGATCGTAGACCGGCCCGCCGACAAACCGGTGGGGCCGGCCGCAGGCGCCGCGCTAACCCCGAACCCCGTTCGGTTGGGGGTAAGGAGCGCGAAGTATGCTCCCGGCCATGGAACTGAACGGAACCGCAGCGATCATCTCCGGCGCAGCCAGCGGGCTGGGCGCGGCGGTGGCCCGCCGGCTCTCCGCCGCCGGGGCCACTGCCGTCGTGGCCGACCTCAATGAGGAGCTGGGCAAGGCTGTCGCCGCCGAGACCGGCGGACTGTTCGTGAAGACGGACGTCGCCGACGAGGACTCGGTCACCGCGGCCGTCGAGGCGGCCGTCGGAACCGGGGTCCCGCTGCGGACCGTGGTGAGCTGCGCCGGCATCGGCTGGGCGGCCCGGACCGTGGGCCGCGACGGCACGCCGCACGATCTGGCGTCCTACCGCAAGGTCATCGACATCAACCTGGTCGGCACCTTCAACCTGATGCGGATCGGGGCCGCCGCTATCGCCCAGACCGAGCCGGCCGACGCCGACAGCCAGCGCGGCGTGGTCATCAACACCGCGTCGGTGGCGGGCCTGGAAGGCCAGACAGGCCAGGTCGCCTACTCGGCGTCCAAGGGCGGCATCATCGGCATGACCCTCCCGGCGGCCCGCGACCTCGCCGCGATCGGCGTGCGGGTGAACACGATCTGCCCGGGCATCATCGACACCCCGATCTACGGGTTCAACCCGGATAGCGAGGCGTTCAAGGCCAAGCTGGCCGCCCCGGTGGTGTTCCCGAAGCGGATGGGCACCGCCGATGAGTTCGCCCACCTGGTCCAGGCGCTCATCGAGAACGACTACATGAATGCCGAGGTCATCCGTTTCGACGGCGGGATCCGGTTCCAGCCCAAGTAGTCCCGCGGGCCCGTCCCGTCCTCCCGGCGGCTCCGGGGCTCGCTGCCTGCCAGTCGCTGCCCCGGTGCCGTGGCCGCCGCCCTGAGCGGGCATGATGTCCTGGGTGACTCCCCGGGCGGCCGAGGCGCTGCTGGCGCCGGATGCCTGGCTGGCGCCCCGCCGCAGAACCGGCCGCAGACCCGACAGCGGAGGCGGCCTGGCCGGCCGGAAGCCCCGTGCTGGGGCCGGGGGTGCCGCGGGGACCGGGCTCCGGGCCGCCGGATGCCGGTAATCATGCCTATCTCGTCAGCTGCCGGCCAGCGCCCGGACGGCTGCCGGACCCGTCATGGAGGCCTTCTGCCTGCATGAGCCCGGTTAGTTTTCAGGAAGACAATGAACCATCAGGGAGGCAGAACGGTGGCGGACAATTCGGGAAGCGCGGCAGCGGACCTTCCGGGACCGGGTGGTCCGGGCACGGGCATCCCTCCCCAGAGTCCGGGGGACGCGGTCCTGTGCGGGGTAGACGGCCCGGTGGCGGTGGTCACGATCAACCGGCCCGCCGCCCGGAACGCGGTGAACGGCGCGGTGGCCGCCGGCATGGCCGCCGCGCTCGACGACCTGGAGGCGCGCCCGGACGTTCAGGTCATCGTGCTCACCGGGGCGGGGGGCACGTTCTGCGCGGGCATGGACCTGAAGGGCTTCCTGGCCGGCGAGAACCCGAGCGCGGGCGGGCGGGGGTTCGCGGGGATTGTCGAGCGTCCGCCCGCCAAGCCGGTCATCGCGGCGGTCGAGGGCTACGCGCTGGCGGGCGGGTTCGAGGTGGTGCTCAGCTGTGACCTCATCGTCGCCAGCGAGGGAGCGGCCTTTGGCCTGCCGGAGGTGACCCGCGGCCTGGTCGCCGCGGCGGGGGGCCTGCTCCGGCTGCCCCGGCGGATCCCCTATCACCTGGCCATGGAGGTCGCGCTGACCGGAGAGCGCATCCCGGCCCCCCAGCTGCACCGGGCGGGACTGATCAACCGGCTGGTACCGCCCGGCCAGGCCCTGGCCGTGGCCATCGACCTGGCCCGCAGGCTCAGCCAGAACGCGCCGCTGGCGCTGGCCGCCACCAAGCAGATCATCGTGGAATCCGCCGGCTGGCCGGCGGACGAGCAGTTCGCCCGGCAGGACGAGATCACCGCCCCGGTATTCGGGTCGGCCGACGCCATCGAGGGCGCCGCCGCGTTCGCCGAAAAGCGGCCGCCGGTCTGGCGTGGCCAGTGAGGCCAGCTGAGACACCAGGGACCAGCGGGCCGCGCCGCGGACGGGTGGCCTGCCTGGGCTGGCCCACGCGGCCGGCGTCCGCCCCTTAGGATCGGGGCGCAGAGGACCGGCCCACACCAGCGGCTCACCACCAGACTCTCTCGTTGGGGACACGATGTGCGGAATCGTCGGCTGCCTGGCACTGGCCCTGGAGGCAGACCCGGATCAGGACTGGGTGCATGCCGCCACGGAGCGGATCACCCACCGGGGACCGGATGACGAGGGGTTCTACAGCGACCCCGATGTCGCCCTGGGTTTCCGGCGGCTGGCGATCATCGACCTGTCCCCGGGCGGGCATCAGCCGATGCGGTCCGCCGACGGCCGCTACTGGATGGTCTACAACGGCGAGATCTACAACTACGTCGAGCTCGGCCAGGAACTCCGGCAGCAGGGGGTGACGCTGCGGACCACCTCGGACTCCGAGGTTCTGCTGGAGATGTACGCGCTGCTCGGCAAGGACGTGGTGCACCGGCTGCGCGGGATGTTCGCGTTCGCGATCTGGGACACGTGGACCCGGGAACTGTTCTGCGCCCGGGACCAGTTCGGCATTAAGCCCTTTTACTTCACCGTGGACCAGGCCCAGGAGCACGACTGGCTGGACGGGACGGCATCACCGCCCGGGGCGCCGGGAGCGCCCGGGGAGCCCGGGGCGCCGGGAGCGCCGGGGGAGCAAGCCCCCGCGGGCTCCGCGTGGGACACCCGCCCTGCCGGGCGGCACGCGGCCGGGCCAGCCGTCCCCGTGCCCGCCGCCCCGGTGCCCGCCGCCCCGCCGCCGTCATCCGGGCGGCACGGGCGTCATGCGGCAAAGGCTGGTCAGCCAGCAGGCGATCGTGCAGCAGCGGGCCAGCCCGGGCCGGGCCAGTCAGGGCCGGGCCAGTCCGGGCCGGGCCAGTCCGGGCCGGGCCAGTCAGGACTGGGCCAGGCCGGCGCCCTGAGCGGCATGGACGGCCCCGGCCGGCTGCTGCGGTTCGCCTCCGAACGCAAGTGCCTGGCCAGCCCGGGCGAGCTGAGCACCCTGGACCGGACCGCACTCCGGAATTACCTGGCTTTCCAGTACGTGCCTCCGCCTGAGACGCTGACCCCGCCGATCCGGGTCCTTCCGCCCGGGCACGCGATGATCGCCAGGCCAGGCGGCAGCGTGGACGTGTTCCGCTACTGGCGCGCCGACCTGCGGCCTGCACCCGCGCCGAGCGAGAGCACCGCCGCCTCGATCCTGGCCGTGATGCGCGACTCGATCGCCGTCCACCTGCGCAGCGACGCGCCGCTCGGCGCGTTCCTGTCCGGCGGCATCGATTCGGCGGCAATCTGCGCGCTGGCCGCGGAACACCGCCCGGACCTGCTCACCTTCACCGTCGGATTCGAGCGCGAGGGCTACAGCGAGATCGACCGCGCGCAGGAGACGGCCGCCGCGATCGGCGTCAAGTCGATCCCCTACGTGATCAGCGCGGAAGAGTTCTTCACCCACCTGCCGCGGATCATCTGGCACCTGGATGACCCGATGGCTGACGCCGCCGCGGTGCCGCTGTGGTTCGTGGCCCGCGAGGCCAGCAGGCACGTCAAGGTCGTGCTGTCCGGCGAGGGATCGGACGAGCTATTCGGCGGTTACGCCATCTACCACCAGCCGGGCGTGGTCCGGGCCGGGGAGCGGCTGCCGGGACTGGCCCGGACGCCGCTGAAACGGGCCGCCTCGATGATCCCGGCCGGGGTCAAGGGCAAGGGCTTCCTGGAGCGGACCTCGACCCCGCTGCGCGAGCGCTACATCGGGAATGCACACGTGTTCACCGGCGACCAGGTGGACCTGATCGCGCGAGGACCCGGATCCGGGGAAAGCAGCGCGTTCGCCGTGACCGCCCCGGTTTACGACCAGGCCGCCGAGGCCGGCCTGGACGACACCTCCACTATGCAGCTGGTGGACATCAACACCTGGCTGCACGGCGACATCCTGGTGAAGGCGGACCGGATGACGATGGCGCACAGCCTGGAGCTGCGGGTGCCGTTCCTGGACCGGGAGGTGATGTCGGTGGCGGCCCGGCTGGCCCGGGAGGAGAAGATCGGCGCAGGCACTACCAAGCTGGCGCTGCGCCAGGCCATGGGCTCAGTGCTGCCGCAGGCCGCTGCGGAACGGGCCAAGCTGGGCTTCCCGGTGCCGATCGGCCACTGGCTCAAGGGCGAGATGTACGGGTGGGCGGACCGCCTGCTCCGCGAGGCCAAGACCGACCAGTGGATCGACCGGGAAGCCGCGCTCAGCCTGCTGGAGCGGTTCCGGGCGGGTGATCCCGGCGTCAGCTGGCGGCACATCTGGGTGCTGGTCGTGTTCTCGCTGTGGCACCAGATCTACGTGGAACGGGTCTACGACCCGGCCGCGCTCGGCTGGGAGCACGCACCCAGGGCCGGCACCGCCTGGTAGTCCCCGCACCGCGGAGCCCACGCACTACAGAGCCCACGCACCACAGAGCCCACGCACCACAGAGCCCACGCCCGGCGAACCTGGGAGTCAGCCCGTCATCGGGGCCAGGCCCGGACCCGGGCCGGGTCCGTAGGCCGCCAGCTTGTCGCGCAGCCGGCCGCGGCCACGGTGCAGCCGTGACATCACGGTCCCGATCGGGGTGCCCATGATCTCGGCGATCTCTTTGTAGGCATAACCCTCGATATCGGCAAGGTAGACCGCGACCCGGAATTCCTCGGGCAGATCGCGCAGCGCACGCAGGATCTCCGAGTCGGCGAGCCGGTCGAGCGCCTCCGCCTCAGCGGACCGGGCCTGGGCGGCCAGCGGGTCCGCGGGCAGCTGCCACTCCTGGAAGTCACCCCCGGAGGCCTGCCGCGGCTCACGGCGGCGCTTGCGGTAGGTGTTGATGAACGTGTTGGCCAGGATGCGGTGCAGCCAGGCCTTGAGGTTGGTGCCCGGGCGGAACTGGTGGAACGCGGCGTACGCCTTGGCCGAGGTTTCCTGGACAAGGTCCTCGGCATCCGTCGGATTGCGGGTCATGCGCAGCGCGGCGGGGTACAGCTGACCCAGGAACGGCACGACATCCTGCTCGAATCGCCGGTCCCGGTCCGGTGGCTCTTCGCTAGTCCCCATCCGCTACTCCAGTCGATCGTTACCCCTTCACCCTAGAGACGTACGGGAACACCCATCCGGCTCGGTGAATCGGGCCACTTTTTCCCCCGCTGTTCGCGGTTTCTTTACTACCCCCTGAATCTGAGAGATTCCTGAAGGCCGACTGTGCGCCCTGGCCCTTCACTCTGTTCTTCGAGGCCGGCCCGTCCTCCGGACTGGCCGGTGGCGGAGGGATCGTCATCGCCGACGCGGGAAACCTGCTTCCAGTGTCGCAGCCCGGGCTGGCCCGCTCCAGGGAGCCCCTGAGGGTATCTGCCGCCGCGGAGGCCACGGCCGGCACCTAGTCACCCGGGGTGGCTATGGGCGGCGCTCCGTCGGGAGGGCAGCATGATGGCGGCCCGCGGGGCGGAATGCGCGGCCCCGCGGGCAGAGCGCGTCACAATGATCCGCGTGACCAGCATTCGCCCGGGCGCCCAGTTGCCACCCGGGCAGGAGCCGCCCGGGCAGGAGCCGCCCCGCCAGGCACGTTCCGGACAGCGGTGCTCCGGCCTGGAGCCGGACCAGGGCGTGCCAGGTGAGCAGGCGCTGGTGGAGCTGGCCAGCCGGCTGGATGCGGCCAGCGTGGCCGGCTGGTCCGTGGCGGAACGGGACCTGGTGGCCCGCGCGGCTGGCCGCGGCCCCGGGAGCGCGCGGGTGGCGGCGGCCCGGGACCGGATCCGGGCCGGGGAGGATCCCCTCGGGGACACGTTCTGCGTGCTGCGGGGCCCGGCGGGTCGGCGTGCCCTCGGGCAGACATTCACCCCGCCTGCCGTCATCGAGAGCATGATCACCTGGGCGGCGGGCACCGGGATACGCCCAGCCCGGATCGTGGATCCCGGTTCCGGGTCGGCCCGGATGCTGCTGGCCGCTGGCCGCCGCTGGCCTCAGGCGGACCTGCTCGGTGTCGAGATTGACCCGCTGGCCGCGATGGTGGGCCGGGCGAGCCTGGCCGCGGCCGGTTTCGCCGGCCGGTCCTCGGTGCTGCTCGGCGACTACCGCAGCCTGGCGCTGCCCCTGGCCGGCGGCCCCACGCTGTTCCTGGGCAACCCGCCTTACGTGCGGCACCACCAGATCGCCGCGCCGGGGAAGGAGTGGCTGCGCCGGGCAGCCCGGGAGCAGGGGCTGCCCGCCAGCGGGCTGTCCGGCCTGCACGCCCATTTCTTCCTGGCCACCGCGGGGCATGCGGTCCCGGGCGACGTGGGCGTGTTCATCACCGCAGCCGAGTGGCTGGACGTGAACTACGGCCGCCTGGTCCGGGAGTTGCTGCTCGGCGCGCTCGGCGGCCAGGCGGTCCACCTGGTGGAGCCTGCGGCGCGGGTGTTCGCGGACGCGGCGGCCACCTCGGTCATCACCTGCTTCCTGCCGGGCCGGGCCCCGGAGGAGATCCGGATGCGCCGGGTGGCTGGTCCGGCGGATCTGGGCGGGCTGGCGGGCGGCACCCCGGTTCCCGCGGCTGTCCTCAGCGCCGCGGCCCGCTGGGGGCCACTGCTCCGCCTGCCCGCCTCACGGCTTTCGGCCCGCCCGGGAAGCCTCCCGGGGAGGCTCCCGGGGAGGCTCCGGGACGGCCACGTCGAGCTGGGTGAACTGTGCCGCGTCCACCGGGGCCAGGTCACCGGCGCGAACGCGGTGTGGGTGACCAGCGGGCCGCATCCGCTGATCCCCCCCAGGTTCTGTGTCCCCGCGGTGACCCGGGCCCGGGAACTGATCAAGGCCGGCCCGGTCCTGCCGGCGGGCACCCCGCTGCGCCGGGTCATCAGCCTCCCTGCCGACCTCGACGGCCTGCCCGCCGCGGAACGCGCCGCGGTGGCCCGGTTCCTCCGCCACGCCGCGGCGGCCGGGGCCGCGGACTCATACGTGGCCCGGCACCGCCGCCCGTGGTGGCGGGTCCGGCTCGGAGCGCCACCGCCGATCCTGGCCAGCTACATGGGCCGCCGCCCGCCGGTCTTCGTGCGGAACCACGCGGCCGCCAGTTACCTCAACATCGCCCACGGGCTGTATCCCGCGTGACCCGCTGCCGCCCCGGGTCCTCGACGTCCTCACCGCGTACCTGGGCCGGTCCGTCACCGAGGGCCAGGGCCGGGTCTACGCGGGCGGCCTGGTCAAGTTCGAGCCCCGGGAGATGGAGCGGCTGCCGGTACCGGGACCGGCGCTGCTGGCCGCCTGGGCGGACGATCCGGCGGAGCCGCGCTAATCCGGCGGAGCCGCGCTAGATCCAGCCGTGGTACCACATGTGCGACAGCCACGACGTATACGGGATGATCTTGGCTGCCAGGATCGGGTACAGGTACGCGAAGTTCAGCAGGACGCCGAGCAGGTACGCGCCGACCACAGCCGCGCCCACCGTGCGGCGCATCGCCGACGCCCGGGCCGGGCCGATGATCAGCCCGAGGCACAGGGTGATCGACAGGATCAGGAACGGCTCGAACTCCAGCGCGTAGAAGAAGAACTCGGTGCGGTGGTCGTGCAGCGCGAACCAGAACCAGGGCAGCCAGCCCACGGCCACGGCCAGCAGCAGTGCCCCGGCCCGCCAGTCCCGGCGGGTCAGCCACCAGGCCACGCAGACCAGCAGCGTCGCGATCGACGCCCACCAGATCAGCGGTGTGCCGATGGCCAGCACTTCCTGGGCCTTGGAACTGGCGCAGGCGCCGTGGGTGCCACCCGCCGGGACACTGCCAGAAGAACGCCACCGGCCGGCTCATCACCAGCCACGTCCACGGCTGCGACTGGTACGGATGGTGCGTGGTCAGGCCCAGGTGGAACTGGAGTATCTGCTTCTGGTACTGCACGAACGAGGCCAGCGCGGAGATCACCGGGATGTGGATGCTGTCCTGCGCCGCCCATTGCCGGTCATACCCCGTGCTGGTGAAGAACCAGCCGGACCAGGTGACCAGGTAGACCACGAGCGGCACCAGGCCGAACCAGGCCGGGAGCCAGCGGTGACGCCGCAGGGTGCCGAGGAAGTCGTTGGGCAGCCCCGCGGCCCGCCGGGCGCCGACGTCCCAGGCGACGACCAGACCGGTCAGGCCGAGCAGGTACCAGATCGCGTCCCACTTCGAGGCCAGGGCCAGGCCGATGCAGACCCCGGCGCCCACCCGCCACCAGGGGATCCGCTGCCACCCGCTCCGGCGTCCTGGGAGCCCGGCCGGGCGGCCAGGTTCCAGGCCGGCCAGGTCGCCGTCCAGCAGTTCACCCGCGCCGCGCGCACCGTACGCGGAACCCATAGCGTGCGCGGAACCCGCTCCGCCCGGTGCGCCGCCCACATATCCGCCGGTCACCGCGTCCACCGCGGCGGCCAGCCGGGCCCGGGTGACGTCGCGGTCCACGACCAGGCAGCCGAACGCGGCCAGCACCCAGAACATCAGGAAGATGTCCAGCAGCGCCGTGCGGCTCATCACGAACTCCAGCCCGTCCAGCGCCATCAGGAGGCCGGCGATGCAGCCGAGCAGGGTGGACCGGGTCATCCGGCGGGCGATCCGGGCCAGCAGCAGGATGGCCAGCGACCCGATCACCGCGGCCGCGAACCGCCAGCCGAACGAGTTGACGCCGAACGCCCACTCGCCGAACGCGATGAACAGCTTCCCGGCCGGCGGGTGCACGACGAACTCGCCGCCGCTGGAGAAGATGTGCGTGTCCCCGCGCACGAGCAACGAGTTCCGGTCGCTCACGTAGTTGTGCTCGACGCCGTACCGCAGGATGCCGAGCGCGTCCGGAACGTAGTACGTCTCGTCGAAGATGACCTTGTCCGGCACGCTCAGCTGGTTGAACCGCAGGAACGCGCCGAACGCCGTCACCAGCAGGGGGCCCAGCCAGCCCCAGAGCTTGCTCCCGGGCATGGGCGGGACCATCCGGGCGAGGAGGCCGGATGGCTGGTCGCTGGTCGGGGCGGCCGGCTGCGCGGTCGCCCGGGAGGCCATCATCGGACACATGGTATTGGGGCGGGCAAGCATTGCGGCGCCAGATCGCGACGTAACGCCATGCTCTCTGCGGATCGCGGCCGCGGCCCGGACATCCGCGGCGCCGCGGCCCGGACATCCCGCGGCGGTGCCCGGGACACAGCACGGAGACGTACCGTGGTGCCCGGCATGAACACCAGCGACCCAGCGGCCAGCGATCCGCCGGCCCGCGCTCCGGCGGCCAGCGACCTGCCGGCCGCGCTCCGGCGGCCAGCGACCTGCCGGCCCGCGCTCCGGCGGCCAGCGACCTGCCGGCCCGCGCTCCGGCGGCCAGCGACCTGCCGGCCCGCGCTCCAGCGCCGGCCCGCGTTCCGTCCGCCGGCCCGGACCCCGCGGGCGCTTTCGGCACGCTCACGGTGGCCGCGGTGCCCATCGGGCGGCCCGGCGACGCGTCACCGCTGCTCGCACAGGCCCTCGCCGCGGCGCCCGTGGTGGCGGCGGAGGACACCCGGAGGCTGCGCCGGCTGGCCGCCACCCTCGGCGTCGAGCTGACCGGCCGGGTCGTCTCGTACTGGGATGCGGTCGAGCAGCGCCGCGGTGACCAGCTGCTGGACACGCTCCGCCAGGGCCAGGACGTGCTGCTGGTCTCCGACGCGGGCATGCCCGCGATCAGCGACCCCGGGTACCGGCTGGTGGCGGCCGCGGCCGGGGCGGGCGCCCGGGTCAGGGTGCTGCCCGGGCCGTCCGCGGTGACCGCCGCGCTGGCCGTGTCCGGCCTGCCCAGCGACCGGTTCTGCTTCGAGGGCTTCCCGCCGCCCAAGGACGCCAGGCGGGCCCGCCGGTTCGCCGAGCTGGCCACCGAGCCGCGCACCCTGGTGTTCTTCGAGGCCGGCAAGCGGACCGGGGTGACCCTGGGTGAGCTGGCCGCGGCGTTCGGGCCCGGGCGGCGCGCGGTGGTCTGCCGGGAGCTGACCAAGACGCACGAGGAGATCCGCCGGGGCACCCTGGCCGACCTGGCCGCCTGGGCCGAGGGCGGCCTGCTGGGCGAGGTCACGCTGGTCGTCGCCGGCGACCCGGGAGGACCCCGGCTCACCCCGCAAGAGGCGGTCGCCGAGGTCGCCCGCCGGGCCGCGGACGGCCAGCCGCGGAGCGAGGCGGTCGCCGCGGTGGCCCGGGAATCCGGCCTGCGCCGCCGGGAGCTGTACGACGCCGTGGTCGCGGCCCGCAAGCCCGGTCCTGGCCGCCCGGACGCGCAGGCCGGCGCGCCACCCGGCTGATCTTCGGCGGTCGCCGAAATCCGTTCAGGACCGGTCCGGGGTTGCCCCTAGGCTGGACCCATGTCCGCGACGACCCGTCACATCCTGACCGCGCCCGCCTGGCCGTACGCCAACGGGCCCCGCCACATCGGCCATGTCTCCGGCTTCGGCCTGCCGTCCGACATGTTCAGCCGGTACCAGCGGATGGCGGGGAACCGGGTGCTGATGGTCAGCGGCACCGACGAGCACGGGACGCCGATCCAGGTGGCCGCCGACGCCGAAGGGCTGTCCACCCGCGAGCTCGCTGACCGCTACAACCGGGTCATCGCCGAGGACCTGCGCGCGCTGGGCCTGTCCTACGACCTGTTCACCCGGACCACGACCCGCAACCACTACGCGGTGACCCAGGAGATCTTCCTCGGGCTGCTCAAGAACGGCTACGTCTTCCCGCAGACCACGCTGGGCGCGATCTCCCCGTCCACCGGCCGCACCCTGCCGGACCGCTACATCGAGGGGACCTGCCCGATCTGCGGGTACGAGCACGCCCGTGGTGACCAGTGCGACAACTGCGGCAACCAGCTCGACCCGGTCGACCTGATCAATCCCCGGTCGAAGATCAACGGGGAGACGCCCAAGTTCGTCGAGACCGAGCAGTACTTCCTCGACCTGCCCGCGTTCACCGAGGTACTGGGCACCTGGCTGCAGAGCAAGAGCGGGCAGTGGCGGCCGAACGTGCTCAAGTTCTCCCTGAACCTGCTGGACGAGCTGCGGCCCCGGGCCATCACCCGGGACCTGGACTGGGGGGTCCCGGTCCCGCTGGACGGCTGGCGCGACCGTACCGACAAGCGGATCTACGTCTGGTTCGACGCGGTCATCGGCTACCTGTCCGCGTCCATCGAGTGGGCCCGCCGGTCCGGCGACCCGGACGCCTGGCGCGCCTGGTGGCAGGCGCCCGGACGCCGAGTCCTACTACTTCATGGGCAAGGACAACATCGTCTTCCACTCCGAGATCTGGCCCGCGATGCTGTTCGGCTACGACGGCCAGGGGGCCAGGGGCGGCAGCCCGGGGTCGCTCGGCGCGCTGAACGTGCCGACCGAGGTGGTGTCCAGCGAGTACCTGACGATGGAGGGCCGGAAGTTCTCCTCGTCCCGGTCCGTCGTGATCTACGTGCGGGACTTCCTGGGGCGCTACGACGTGGACGCGCTGCGCTACTACGTCGCGGTCGCGGGCCCGGAGAACCAGGACACCGACTTCACCTGGAGCGAGCTGCTCCGCCGCAACAACGACGAGCTGGTCGCCACCTGGGGCAACCTGGTCAACCGGTCGGTCTCGTTCGCAGCCCGGAACATCGGGTCGGTCCCGGAACCCGGCGCGCTGACCAGCGCCGACCGGGAGATACTGGAACGGTCCCGGCAGGCGTTCGCACGGGTCGGTGCCTCGCTGGGCCGGTCCCGGTTCAAGGCCGGGGTCAACGACGCCATGCGCGCCGTGGGCGACGCCAACAAGTACATGTCCGACCAGGCCCCGTGGAAGCTGCGCGAGTCCGACCCGGAGCGGATGCGCACGATCATGCACGTGGTGCTGCAGCTGGTGGACGACGCGAAGACCATGCTCACGCCGTTCCTGCCCGAGTCCTCGTCCAAGGTGTACCGGATGCTGGGCGGTGCGGGCACCTGGGCCGGGATGCCCCGGATCGACGAGGTCGACGAGGACGGCGGCCCGCCCTACCCGGTGATCACCGGCGACTACGACGCGGTCGCGCGCTGGGAGTCCCGGCCGATCACGCCGGGTACCGCGCTGGCCGCGCCAGAGCCGCTGTTCACCAAGCTGGACCCCTCGATCGTGGACGAGGAACTGGCCCGGCTTGAGCGACCGTGACCAGGCTGGCGAGGTGAGCACCCCGCCCGCCGATCAGTACGGGCGGCCGCCCGCCCCCGACCCGGAGCCGCTGCCGGCCGCCGCGTTCGACAGTCACTGCCACCTGAACCTGGTGCCCGGCCCGGTCGGGGATGTGGCGGCCCGGGCCGCCGCGGCCGGGATCTCCCGGATGATCACCGTGGGCACCGACCTGCCCTCCTCGTACTGGGCGGTGGCCTGCGCCGCGGACCACGACGGGATCTACGCCGCGGTCGCGATCCATCCGAACGACACCAGCGCCGTGTCAGGTTCCGTTGCGGAGAAGGAAGCGGCACGGGAGGAGATCGCCGCGCTCGCGAGCGAGCCGCGGGTGCGGGCGGTGGGCGAGACCGGGCTGGACTACTACTGGGACGACGCGCCGCCCGAGCTGCAGCAGGAGTGGTTCCGGGCCCACATCGCGATCGCCAAGCAGGCCGGCAAGGCGCTGATGATCCACGACCGCGACGCGCACGATGACGTGCTGCGCATCCTGGACGAGGAAGGGCCGCCGGAGCGGGTCGTGTTCCACTGCTTCTCCGGGGATGCGGCGATGGCCAAGCGCTGCGTGGCCGCCGGCTACCTGCTGAGCTTCGCGGGGACCCTGACGTTCAAGAACGCGCAGCCGCTCCGTGAGGCCGCCGCGGTCGCCCCGCCGGAGGCCCTGCTGGTCGAGACCGACGCCCCGTTCCTGACCCCGGCGCCCAACCGGGGCCGGTCCAACTCCCCGGCGCAGGTGGCGCACACGCTGCGGGCGCTGGCCGGCCTCAAGCGGATGGACGTGGCGGAGCTGTGTGAGGTCATCGAGGCGACCGGCCAGCGCGTCTTCGGCCCGTGGTAGCAGGCGGCGCGCTCCTGGGGCCCACCGAGATCCGGGAACTGGCCAGGCGGCTGGACGTCCGGCCGTCCAAGCGGCTCGGCCAGAACTTCGTCACCGACGCGGGCACGGTCCGGCGCATCGTGTCGCTCGCCGCGCTGGAGCCCGGCGACGTGGTGCTCGAGGTCGGGCCCGGGTTCGGCTCGCTGACGCTGGGCCTGCTCCCGGCCGCCCGCCACGTCACCGCGGTCGAGGTCGATCCGTCGCTGGCCGCCGCGCTCCCGGTGACCGTCGCCGCCCACGCGCCTTCTTTTCCGCAACGACTGACCGTACTCACCGCCGACGCCGCGCGGATCACGGCCGGGGAACTGCCGGGTGATCCCCCGACAGCGCTGGTCGCCAACCTCCCCTACAACGTGGCGGTGCCGGTCGTCCTGCACCTGCTGGCCGAGCTGCCTGCGCTGCGCCGGGGGCTGGTCATGGTGCAGGCCGAGGTGGCCGACCGGATGACCGCGCCCCCCGGCAGCCGGGTCTACGGCGTGCCGTCGGTCAAGCTGGCCTGGTACGCGGACTCGCGCCGGGCCGGGCCGGTGCCGCGCACGGTGTTCTGGCCGGTGCCCAACGTGGATTCCGGGCTGGTCGCCTTCACGCGCCGTGACCCCCCGGCCGTCGATGTGCCGCGCGCCGCGGTGTTCGCGGTGGTCGACGCGGCGTTCTCGCAGCGCCGTAAGACCCTCCGCGCGGCCCTGGCCGGCTGGGCCGGGTCGGCCGCGGATGCGGAACGGATCCTGCGGGCGGCCGGGGTGGACCCCCGGGCCCGGGGCGAGTCGCTCGGAGTCGCCGAGTTCGCCCGGATCGCGCAGGCAGCTACGATCGGGGAATCGTGACCGCTGTGACTGCGCGGGTGCCCGCGAAAGTGAATCTCCAGCTCTCCGTGGGCCCGCCCGGTGCGGATGGCTACCACGAGCTGGTGACGGTGTTCCATGCCCTGGCGCTGTTCGACGAGGTCACCGTCACGTCCGCGGACACCGACAGCGTGGTGGTCACCGGCGAGGGTGCGCACAGCGTCCCGCAGGGCCCGGGCAACCTCGCCGTCCGGGCGGTCACCGCCCTGGTCGACGCGGTCGGGCCGGGAGTCCGGGACGCGCCCGGCCTGGCCATCGAGATCAGGAAGCGGATCCCGGTGGCGGCCGGCCTGGCCGGCGGCAGCGCCGACGCGGCCGGGGCACTGGTCGCCTGCAACGAGTTGTGGGGCGCCGGCCTGAACCACGCCGAACTCGGCGAGGTGGCCGCGAGAGTGGGCAGCGACGTCGGGTTCGCGCTGCTCGGCGGGACGGCCGTGGGCCTCGGCCGGGGCGACCGGGTCACCCCCGCCCTGGCCGCCGGCACCTACCACTGGGTGCTCGCGTTCGCCGACGGGCAGCTGTCCACTCCCGCGGTGTACGCGGCGTGTGACCGGCTCCGGGCCGCACGGGCCGATCGCACCGCCCGGCCCGCGCCGGGGCCGTCCGGGGCGACTGGGCCGCCCGGGCCGTCCGGGCCGACCGGGCCGACCGGGCCGACCGGGCCGTCCGGGAAGGCTGGTCCCCCCGGGACGCCGCAGCTGGACACGGCCCTGATGGCCGCGCTGCGCTCGGGCGACCCGGCCGAGCTGGGCCCGTTGCTGAGCAACGACCTGCAGCCCGCCGCGCTGTCGCTGATGCCCCGGCTGCGCCGGGCGCTGGCTGCGGGCCGGGAGCACGGCGCGCTCGGCGCCACCGTGTCCGGCTCCGGTCCCACCTGCGCCTTCCTGGCCCGGGACGGGGTGCACGCACGGGACCTGGCCGTCGCGCTGGCCGGGGCCGGGGTGTGCCGGTCGGTGGCCAGCGTGATGGGCCCCGCGCCCGGCGCGACCGTGATCAGCGTGCCCAGCGCGCGTGCGTGAGCGGGCCGCGCGGATGAGTACCCCTGCGGTGAACCTGGTCAACCTGGAGCGGGCGGTCAAGGCGTATGGGCAGCGGCCGCTCCTGGACGGGGTATCCGCCGGCGTTGCCGCCGGCGACCGGATCGGCATCGTCGGCCGCAACGGCGCGGGCAAGAGCACCCTGCTGTCGGTCCTGGCCGGGACCGCGGAACTGGACGGCGGCCGGGCCACCCGCACCCGCGGGCTGCGGACCGGGATGCTGGCCCAGCGCAGCGAGCTGACCGGCACCGTAGCGTCGGTCGTCGTCGGCGACCTGCCCGAGCATGCGTGGGCTGCGAACCCCCGGACCCGCTCGGTGCTGGCCGCGCTCCTGCCGGGGATTGACCTGGCCGGCCCGGCGGACCGGCTGTCCGGCGGCGAGTCGCGGCGGGTCGCGCTGGCCGCGGTCCTGATCGGCGACCACGATCTGCTGCTCCTTGACGAGCCCACCAACCACCTGGACGTGGAGGCCATCGACTGGCTGGCCCAGCACCTGGCCGGACGGCCGGAGGCGCTGGCCGCGGTGACCCACGACCGCTGGTTCCTGGACGCGGTGTGCAACCGGACCTGGGAGCTGGCCGACGGCCAGGTGCACGCCTACGACGGCGGGTACTCCGCCTACGTGCTGGCCCGGGCGGAACGAGCCCGGGTCGCCGAGGCCACCGACCGGCGGCGCCGCAATCTGCTGCGCAAGGAGCTGGCCTGGCTGCGCCGCGGGCCGCCCGCCCGGACCAGCAAGCCCCGGTTCCGGGTGGATGCGGCCAACGCGCTCATCGAGGGTGAGCCGCCGGCGCGGGACGACGTGGAGCTGGTCCGGCTGGCCACCGCGCGGCTGGGCCGGACCGTGATCGAGGCGGAGGACGTCAGCGTCACAGTGGGCCCCACCTCGCTGGCCTCGCCGGAGGCGGGGAAACCGCGGACCCTGCTCCGGGACGTGACCTGGCAGCTCGGCCCCGGTGAGCGGGTCGGCCTGATCGGGCCGAACGGCAGCGGCAAGAGCACGCTGCTGGACCTGCTGGCCGGTGGCGGCGAGGCCTGGGCTGGGGCCGCGGACGGCGAGGCCTGGGCTGGGGACGAGGGCGGCGAGGGCGGCGTGGGCGGCGGCCCTGGTGAGCAGGACGAGGGCGGCCCCGGCGGGACGAGCGGGCCGCAGCTGGCGGTGACCGGCGAGATCATCCGGGGGAAGACTGTCCGGCTCGGTTACCTCCATCAGCGCGACGCGGGGCTGGATCCCGCGCTCACCCCCCGCGAGGCGGTCACCGAGGTTCGCGGCACCCTCGACTCCGCCCAGGGCGCGGCGGCCGCGAGCCAGCTGCTCGACCGGCTCGGCCTGCGCGGCGACACCCAGTGGACGCCCGCCGCGGAGCTGTCCGGCGGGGAACGGCGCCGGCTCCAGCTGCTCCGGATCCTGGTGGACGAGCCGAACGTGCTGTTCCTCGACGAGCCCACCAACGACCTGGACGTGGACACGCTGACCGAGCTCGAGGACCTGCTGGACGGATGGCCAGGATCCCTGGTGCTGGTCAGCCACGACCGGTACTTCCTGGAGCGGGTCACCGATCACGTGGTCGCCCTGCTCGGGGACGGGAACCTGTCCTACCTGCCGGGCGGGGTCGACGAGTACCTGCGCCGCCGCTCCGCGGCTGCGGGGGGCGGCAGCGGTGCCGCCGGGCGGGCGGCCGGTGCCGGTGCCGGCGGCCGGCCAGCTGACGCTCGCGCCGGGTCAGGCGAGACCGCCGCGTCCGGTGGGTCCGCCGCATCCGGCGCGGCGGGGCCCGGCGGTATGGGGCCCGGCGGTATGGGACCCGGCGGGGCAGGAGCGCAGCGGGCCGCGCGGAAAGAGATGGCGCGGCTGGAGCGGCAGATCGACCGGCTCACCAGCCAGGAAGACAAGCTGACCGCCGCGCTGGCCGAGAATGCCACCGACTACGTCCGGCTCACCGAGCTCGGCGCCGAGCTCCGCGAGGTCCAGGACGAGAAGGCCCGGCTCGAGGAGCAGTGGCTCGAGGCCGCCGAGGCCCCACAGCATTAGCGCGGTGCATTGGGTGCGTCAGGGCGCACCCAATGCACCGCGCTAACGGGCCGGGGGTCAGGGGCGGGCGTCCAGGGGGGTGAGCAGGACGCGGAGCAGGTCGGCCAAGGTCTGGCGGTCGGCCTCGCTGAGCCCGCTGAGCAGGGCGTGCTCACTGCGCAGGAGATCGGCCAGAGCGGCGTCCACCCGGTCCACCCCGGCCGGGGTCAGCGTGACCAGCACCCCGCGGCGGTCCTGCGGATCGGGCTCCCGGCGGACCAGGCCGGCCTTGGCCAGCTGGTCGACTCGGTTCGTCATCGTGCCGGAGGTGACCAGCGTCGTGCGGAGCAGCGCCCCCGGGCTGAGCTGATACGGGGGACCCTGCCGGCGCAGGGCGGAGAGCACATCGAACTCCCAGGTCTCCAGGCCGTGCCCGGTGAAAGCCGCCCGCCGGGCCCGGTCCAGGTGCCGGGCCAGCCGCGACACCCGGCTGAGCACCTGGAGCGGCCCCACATCCAGGTCGGGCCGCTCGGAGTGCCAGGCGGCCACGAGATCGTCCACCTCGTCGCGAGCCGGTACCCCCGGGCGCCCCGGGCCCGCGGCTGCTTGGGCCTGCTCCGAGGGCTGCTCATCCATGCGGGCAGCATATCTCTTGACATCAAGAGTGTCTTCCCGGTAGACATGGGCCGGTCAGATATCTTGATGTCGAGAGAAATTGGCGGGCAGCATGTGGGATCCACGTACCTACCTCCGCTTCGGCACCGAGCGGTCGCGGCCGTTCTTCGACCTGCTCGGCCGGGTGGGCGCAGATGACCCGGCGTTCGTGGCCGACCTGGGCTGCGGCCCCGGCAACCTGACCGCCGCCCTGGCCGCGCGCTGGCCGGCCGCCCGGGTGCTGGGCGTGGACAACTCGCCGGAGATGATCGAGGCCGCCCGGGCGGACGCCGGAGCGCCGGAGACGGGCAGCGGTGCGGGGGCCGCAGGCGGGCGCCTGGAGTTCCGGCTGGCCGACATCCGGACCTGGCAGCCGGATCAGCCCGTGGACGTGATCACCTGTAATGCCGTATTGCAGTGGATCCCGGGCCATCAGGACCTGCTCGCCTCGTGGGCGGGCTGGCTGGCCCCCGGGGGCTGGCTGGCCTTCCAGCTCCCCGGCAACTTCGACCAGCCGAGCCACACCATCTTGCGGGAGCTGGCCGGCGCGCCGCGGTGGAAACCGCTGCTCGACGGCGCCCAGCTGAACCGGCAGGGCGGCGACCCCGCGGACTACCTGGCCCTGCTGGCCGGGCCGGGCTGTGAGGTGGACGCGTGGGAGACCACCTACCTGCACGTGCTGCACGGCGAGGACGCGGTCGTGGACTGGTACCGCGGCAGCGGGCTGCGCCCTGTGCTGGCCGCCCTGCCTCCCGCGCAGGCGGAGGAGTTCCTGGCCGCGTACCGGGAGCGGATCCGCGTGGCGTACCCGGCGGCACCCTACGGAACGGTGCTGCCGTTCCGGCGCGTGTTCGTGGTCGCCCGGGTCACGACCGGGCGCGCTTGACCACTTCGCTGGAGATCCGGGGCCTGGTCTCAAGCTGTGACAGCCCGTTCCAGGCCAGGTTGATGAGGTGCGCCGCGACCTCTTCCATCTCCGGCTTGCGCGCGTCCAGCCACCACTGCCCGGTCATGGCCACCATGCCCACCAGCATCTGCGCGTACATCGGCACCAGCTTCGGGTCATAGCCGCGGTCCGCGAAGAAGTCGCTCAGGATGTACTCCACCTGGCTGGCGATGTCGCTGATCAGGCTGCCGAAGGTGCCCGAACCCGAGGCCGGGTGGGAGTCGCGGACCAGGATACGGAAGCCGTCGGCGTCGTCCTCGATGTACTTGAGCAGGACGACCGCCGCCGCCTCGAACTTCTCCCTGGTGTGCTCGCCGCCCAGGATCCGGGTGGCCATCCCGAGCAGCCGCTCGACCTCGCGGTCTACCACCACCGCATAGAGGCCTTCCTTGCCGCCGAAGTGCTCGTACACCACCGGCTTGGACACGCCCGCCTGCGCCGCGATCTCCTCGATGGAGGTGCCTTCGAAGCCACGTTCCGCGAACAGCCGCCTGCCGATATTCAGCAGCTGCTCGCGGCGCTCTTTCCCGGTCATCCGCTTGCGCTGATTCGAGCCCGCGTCCGAATTGGTCACCCGCCCATCATGACGCCATCACGCAGCCTTCCGGTCACCTGACTTCGGCGCCTGGCGGTCGGTCATGGAGCCAAGCGACTTGCCGCGAACTCCGGTCAGCCGCGCGGACAGGCGCTCCCCGTCCGGCCAGCGGACGTCGTAAGCCCAGCCGAGGTCCTCGGCCCAGGAGATGACCCGGGCACTGATGTCGATCTGGCCCTTGAGCGCGCCGTGCCGGGCACAGGTCGGGTCGGAGTGGTGCAGGTTGTGCCAGGACTCACCGAACGAGGGGATGGCCAGCCAGGCGACGTTGCGTGACTTGTCCCGCACCTCGAAGTCCTCGTTGCCGAACGTGTGGCAGACCGAGTTGATCGACCAGGTCACGTGGTGCAGCAGGCAGATCCGGACCAGGCTGGCCCAGAAGAACGCGGTGAGCGCGCCGGCGATGGACATCGACCACAGGCCGCCGATCAGGGCCGGGGCCAGCAGGGACACCGCGACCAGGCCGGGGAACCACCGCGAGACGCGGCTGACGTCCTTGTCCGCGAGCAGGTCCGGGCAGAACTTGGCCTGCGAGGTGCGGTTCGGGTTGAACAGCCAGCCGACGTGCGCATAGCCGAAGCCCTTGGTGAGTGCCTTCCAGTCGGTACCGAACCGCCACGGGGAGTGCGGGTCGCCTTCCTTGTCGCTGTACTTGTGGTGCCTGCGGTGGTCCGCCACCCAGACCAGGACCGGCCCCTCGATGGCCAGGCTGCCCGCGACGGCCAGGGAGATCTTCAGCCCCCGGTTCGCCTTGAACGACGAGTGGGTGAAGTAGCGGTGGAAGCCCATGCTGATCCCCATCCCGGAGATCACGTAGAAGACCAGCGCGATCACCACGTCGTGCCAGCCGAGCCAGCCGAGGTTCCAGGCCAGGGGCACGGCGGCGAGCACCGCGAGGAGCGGGATGATGACAAACAGGCCGACGAGGAAACGGTCCAGCGGCCTGCTCGGCTCCGGTTCGATCTCCGGCAGGGGCGTGCGCCGCGTGACCGTGGGCGCCGGGGGCGCGGCCGCGATGGTCGGGTCCGGGACGGTCTCGGGGGAGGCAGTCATGGTGGTGAACCTCGCTCTGCTCTCAGGGCCTGGAAGGTCGGGCCGCACGCCTGTTCCGGAGCAGCTACCCAGCTTCGCGGAACTTATGACGCTTACGTCACCGTAACCTACGAAACCGTAAGTTGCACAAGCCTCACCCAAACATTTCTCCACGTAGCTACCTAATTAGCGCAGAGTAGCCGCATCACCCGTCTCAGATACCGAGACATGACGCCGTGACGGGACGTCGTGCAGTGCCGTTGCAGAAGCTAAGGACTACCCGGGCAGCGGCCGAACCAACATCTCCGATTACCGGCCTCCAAGGTCTGCAGTCGCCTCGCCCTCTGTTCGGTAGAGTTTGGGGCAAGAATCGAACAGTCCCGGGTCGTCTAGCCTGGCAGGACGAGTCACTTTGGATGACTTAACGAAGGTTCGAATCCTTCCCCGGGAGCTCCGTACCACATCATCCAGGTTCGGAACCTGGCCTCAGCTCGGTTGCCGACGGTTCAGCCGGCTGTCATGGCTGCCCGGACCCAGCCTTCGATCCGCTGGTAGAGATCAGCACCCTGCATAACGCTCACTATGAGGCAGCCGTGGTAGTCGGCACCCACGTTCTTGCGCACGGTCCGCGGGTTGTGCCTCTTCAGCGTGACCCGGTGAAACCGCGCTGGCCCGGCACCAGTGACTTCCTGCCAGAACTTCCCCGCTTCGGTTACATCTGCGGTCTCGTGAATGTGCACTCGGAACCGCACTTGCGCGGGCTCGACACCAGCCTCGCCGAGGAAGCGCAGGAAGAACTTGATCAGCCCGGGGTCGCTGTTGATGAAGACGACGCGAGCCTGTCTCCTGTGCGGCTTGCTCTTCTCGCCCTCACACCAGTAGGCGATCGCCCCGGCGATCAGGATCTCCCGGTCAGACAGCGTCCCGATCTGGGCTGCCGCCGCGGCGCGGACCTCTTCGCGCCGCGCCTCCCGGGCGGGCCGCTCAGTCTCCCAGTAGAGCCGTGATCCCTCGGCCGAGCGCTTGCGGCATTCCTCGTAGCTGAGCCGCTCGGGCCGCGGCATGTCGCGGACCCACAAAGACACCGAACTCTTGGAGACGCCTAACGCCGCGGCGATCTCCTCGTAGTCGAGGCCCTGTTCCCGCAGCTCGCGGGCCCGGGCGTGCAGGCCGTCCTTGGCCCGGGGACGGCGGGTCCATTCAGGTGGCGGCTCGCCGCGCAGCGCCTCGGTGAGGGTCTGGTTGCTGCCGATGCCGAGGATCTCCTTGATCTCCCGGCGGGACCGCCCGGCCCGGCGGAGGGCGATGGCACGCTCCCGCAGCTGTCCGGCGGCACCTAAGGAGTGAGAGCCTTCACCACTTAACCATGCCGAATTCATATTCGAACTTTAGCCATGCCTACCGACAAGAACCGGTCCGTGATGATCGCAGCCGGGCAGCGAGCCCCAGCCCCGTCAGGCCGACGGCCCGGCCCTGGCGGCCGCGCCGGGGAAGACGCCCCTGGCGGTCACCATCCGCACCGGCCGGCGGCAGTCGCCCTGCCAGCCCGTGCGGGGCCTGCTACGTTCCGCTGAGCAGCGGCGTCACCACACCCAACCCACGTCGGCGGGATTGGCCGGACGGTATCCTGCGAGGGTCGGGCGCGTGAACTGAGGTTCCGGGGGCACAGGCCGGGCCAGAGCGGGCCACGATGGCGCGACCGGGGGAAGCGGGATCCCGGTATCCGGGGAGCACCAACCGAGGAGCACCGCCAAGTGAGTGTGAGCCGTCCGGCTGCGGTCATCATCCTGGCCGCGGGCGAAGGTACGCGGATGAAGTCCGATACCCCGAAGGTTCTCCACGCGATCTGCGGCGAGACGCTGGTGGGGCACGTGCTGGCCGCCGCGCGGGAGACAGATCCGGTCCGGGTCATCGTGGTGGTCGGCCACCGCCGCCGTGAGGTTACCGAGTACCTGGCCCGGCACGCGCCGGACGCCCAGCCGGTGGTCCAGCACCGCCAGGGCGGCACCGGCCACGCCGTCCGGACGGTGATCGAGGAAGTCGGGCTGGACCACGGGACGATCGTGGTGGCCTGCGCGGACACCCCGCTGCTGCGCGGTACGACGCTGGCCGCCCTGGTCCGTGAGCACCAGGCCACGGAGGCCGCGGCTACCGTCCTCACCGCCCGGGTCCCCAACCCGCACGGTTACGGCCGCATCATCCGCGACAAGTCCGGGGAGTTCCTGGCCATCGTCGAGGAGGCCGACGCCACGCCGGCCGAGCGGGCCGTGGATGAGATCAACTCGGGGGTCTACGCGTTCGAGGCGCACCTGCTCGGTGACGCGGTCAAGCGCGTGCCGACCGACAACGCGAAAGGTGAGGAATATCTCACCGACGTGGTCGCCATCCTGCGTGCCGAGGGCCAGCACGTAGCGTCGGTGACCCTGGACGACCCGGACGAGGTGCTGGGCGTGAACGACCGGGCCCAGCTGGCGCGGGCGCGGCACATCTTCAACGCGCGCCTGCTCGGCACCTGGATGGGCGCGGGCGCCACGATCGTGGACCCCGCGACGACCTGGATCGACACGGGGGTGAGCCTCGCGCGCGACGTCGAGATCGGGCCGGGAACCCAGCTCGAGGGCCGCACCACGGTGGCCGCGGGGGCCCGGGTCGGCCCGGGGTCGCAGCTGCGGGACACGGCTGTCGGCGAGGGGGCCACCGTCATCCAGTCCTTCTGCCGGGAGGCCGAGATCGGCGCGGGCGCGGTCGTGGGCCCGTTCGCCTACCTCCCGCCGGGCAGCAAGGTCGATGCAGGCGGCTCGGCGGCGGGTATGAACAAGGCAGGAACCGGCGCTGGCGGGCAGGTGGCCGGCGGCGGGCGGGGTCCCGGCCACCCCGGCAGCGGCGGGCGGGGTCCCGGCCACCCTGGCCGCGGCGGGCAGGGTTCTGGCGGACAGGGCGCCAGGGAACGGCACGCGGGGGGACAGGACGCCGCAACGAGTGAGGGAGCTCAGGACGCGTGACCGGCATCACGGCGACCGGCGAGAAGAAGCTGATGCTCTTCTCCGGCCGGGCCCACCCGGAACTGACCAACGAGATCGCCGGGTGCCTGGGCATCGAGCCCACCCCGGCCCGGCTGTTCGACTTCGCCAACGGGGAGATCTTCGTCCGTTTCCTGGAGTCGGTGCGCGGCAGTGACGCGTTCGTGGTGCAGAGCCACACCGCGCCCATCAATCAGTGGATCATGGAGCAGCTGATCATGGTCGATGCGCTCAAGCGAGCCTCGGCCAAGCGGATCACCGTGGTCGCGCCGTTCTTCGGCTACGCGCGCCAGGACAAGAAGAGCCGCGGCCGGGAGCCGATCTCGGCCCGGCTGATGGCTGACCTGTTCCTGACCGCGGGCGCCGACCGGATCATGGCTGTGGACCTGCACACCGCGCAGATCCAGGGTTTCTTCGACGGCCCGGTGGATCACCTGTTCGCGCTCCCGACGCTGGCCGGCTACATCGAGCGCAACCTGGACGTCTCGCAGGTCACGGTCGTGGCCCCGGACGCCGGGCGGGTCCGGGTCTGTGAACGGTGGACCGACCGGCTCGGCAGCCCGCTGGCCATCATCCACAAGCGCCGCGATCCGGACGTGGCCAACAAGGTGGCGGTCTTCGAGGTGGTCGGGAAGGTGGCCGGGCGGACCTGCGTCGTGGTGGACGACATGATCGACACCGGGGCCACGATCATCAAGGCGGCCGACGCGCTGTTCGAGCAGGGTGCGGCGAAGGTCATCGTCACGGCCACGCACGGCGTGCTGTCCGGCGCGGCGGTGGACGGCCTCAAGAACTCGCGGGTCAGTGAGGTCATCGTCACCAACACGCTGCCGATCGCGGCCGACAACCGGTTCGACAAGCTCACCGTGCTGTCGATCGCGCCGCTGATCGCCCGGGCGATCACCGAGGTGTTCAGTGACGGCTCGGTGACCAGCCTCTTCGACGGCCAGAGCTGACCGGGCCGAGCTGACCGGGCCTGACTTGACCGGGCCTCGAGCAGGCAGCGGGCACGCGAAGGTGACCGCTGTCTTCGCCCCCGCAAGCGACGAAGACGGCGGCCACCAGCTCGGCGCCCGGGTCGGGCCGCGGCGCGTGCCGGTTCCCCCCTCATCCGGGATCGGGTTCCCTGGTCAGGGCGGTTGCACGCATACCCGCCCTGACCAGGGGATTTCGCGGACGGCGCCCCCGCAAGGCCGTCCGCCGTGAACCCGGTCGTCCCCCCGCCCTGGTTCCCCTGCCGCCGGCTGGTTCGTGCTTGCCGGCGCTGAGTAAGACAATGGCAGCGGGCTCTTGCGCCACGATTGATCCGTGATTGAGCCTGGAACGGGCGGTGTGTCCGGCAACACCCCCGCCGGAAGCTGCCCAGACGGCCAGATCTGGTTCATCATTGAGTGACGGCTTTCCCCGTTCCGTGACTCACGGTGTCCGGGGCGGGCGCCCCCCCAGCGAACGAGGCGCGAGCGATGCGGTTTCGGATACTTGGGCCGGTCGAGGTCCAGGTTGACGGAGGCTGGCACAGCATCAGTGCCACCAAGTGGCGCACGGTGCTGGCTGTGCTCCTGCTGCGGGCGGGCGAGGTGGTCCTGACCGATCAGCTCATCAGCGAGGTGTGGCCGGAGAACGCGCCGGCCACGGCGGTCAACCTGGTCAGCGTCTACGTGCTCCGGCTGCGCAGGCTGATCGGCGACCCGGACGGCCAGATCCTGGCACCCGCTCCCGCGGGTATCAGCTGCGGGCCGTCCCCGGCGACATCGATGCCCAGCGGTTTGACCGGCTGGCGGCGCAGGGCCGCGCGGCCCTGTCAGCCGGGGATTGCCAGCGGGCCGCGAGTCTGCTCATCGAGGCTCTCGACTTGTGGCAGGGGAGCCGGGCTCTGGCCGACGTCCCCGACTCTGACCTGGTGAGTGCCGCGGCGAGCGGACTGGAGGAGGCCCGGATCGCCGCCCTGGAGCTGCGCATCAATGCCGATCTCGGCTGCGGGCGGCAGGCCCAGGTGGTCGCGGAGCTGCGCAGCCTCCTGGCCGAGCACCCGCTCCGGGAGGGGCTGTGGGCGCTGCTCATGCGGGCCCTGTACAGCTCGGGCCGGCTGGCCGAGGCCCTGGAGGCTTACGCCCAGGCCCGTGAGGTGATCGCGGACGAGCTCGGTTCCGATCCCAGTGCGGAGCTGCAGCAGCTGCACGAGCAGATGCTGCGGGCTGGCGTGGGCCCGGGCCCGCAATTCTCCGCAACGAAAACCGCCGCGGCCGACTCCCCATTCGCGGCTTCCCCGCCGCAGGCGCCGGTCCGCGACGACGAGCGGGCGGGCCGCCCGTCCCGGCCCGCCGTGCCCCCACGGCGTGCCGTCGCGGAGCCGCTGCCCTTGGTGGCCCAGCTCCCGGCGGACATAACCGACTTCACCGGCCGGGCCGATCACGTGCAGAACCTTCGCGATCTGCTGTCCGGGCCGCGCCGTCCGGACAGCCCCGGGGCGGTCGTGGTGGCGGCCGTGATCGGGGCCGGTGGCCTGGGCAAGACCACGCTGGCGGTGCACGCGGCGCACCTGCTGCGGGGGTCTTACCCGGACGGGCAGCTGTACGCCAACCTGGTCGGCGCCAAAGCCATTCCGGTCGCCCCCGCCGAGATCCTGGCGCGATTCCTGCGGGATCTCGGCGTGGACCCGGCGCGTATCCCGGCCAGCGAAGAGGAACGAGGTGCCCAGTACCGGAGCCTGCTGACGGGCCGGAAGGTCCTGATCGTCCTGGACGATGCGCGCGATGCGGCCCAGGTACGGCCGCTACTGCCCGGATCCGCATCCTGCGCGGTGCTGGTCACGACACGCAACCGCCTGCCCGACCTGGCCGGCAGCCGTTTCGTGGACCTGGACGTCCTTGATGCGGACGAGTCCCGCCAGTTGTTCGCCAGCATCATCGGCCCGGGCCGGGCCGATGCGGAACCGGGTGCCCGTGATGACGTGCTCGCCGCCTGCGCGGGGTTGCCGCTGGCCATCAGGATCGCGGGCGCCCGGCTGGCCGCCCGGGGTAACTGGACCGTGCGCAGCCTGGCCAGGCGGCTGTCCGATGAACGTCACCGGCTGGATGAGCTGAAGACCGGCGACCTGGCCGTCCGGGCATGCTTCGAGGTGAGCTTCGCCAGCCTGCCCCGCGGCCGGGATGGTGACGTCGACCCCGCGCATGCGTTCCGCCTGCTGGGACTATGGCCCGGGCCGTCGGTCGGGCTGACTGCCGCCGCCGCTCTCCTGGGGCAGCCCGAGGATCAGGTCGCCGACGCTCTGGAGGAACTGGTCGATGCGCAGCTCCTGCAGTCGCCCGCGCCGGACCGCTACCAGTTCCATGATCTGCTGAGGGCCTACGCAGCGGACCGGGCAGGCGCAGAGGAGAAGAAAGAGGTCAGGGAGAAGGCCATCCAGCGGCTGCTGACCTGGTACCTGCACACGGTCGACGCGGTCTCCCGCGTGGTCTCACCGCACCGCTACCCGTTCGAGCTCGCTCCCGGAGACACGGGCTGCGAACCGCTGGGCTTCCCGTCCCTGAACGAGGCGCTGGACTGGTGCGAGGCGGAACGGACGAATCTGGTCACCGCGACACGGGAGGCTGCGGCCCAGGGGCTCAACGTGCTGGCGTGGCAGCTGCCCGTGGCGGCGTACGGATTCCTGAACCGGCGGACCTACTGGGCCGACTGGGTCGATACCCACCAGATCGCCCTGTCCAGCGTGCGGATGCTGGACGATAAGCGCGGCGAGGCGCTGGTGCTGAACAACCTCGGTGTCGCCTTCACCCGCCGGGGCATGGATGAAGCGGCCGGTTACTTTGAGCAGGCGCTCGCCCTCCGCCGCGAGATCTCAGACCTGCGGGGCGAAGCCCAGACCGCGACCAACCTGGCGGACGCGTACCTGCGGCTGGAGCGCTATGACGAAGCTCTTGATCTGCTCAAGCGCGCCCTCGAAATCCAGCGCCAGGCGGCCAATCCTTACAGTGAAGGTGTCGTGCTCAATAACCTCGGTGAGGCGTACCTGGCCCTCGGCCGCATCGGTGAGGCGGTGGACAGCCTGGAACACGCGCGGGAAATGTTCGCCGGCATTGGCGATATTCGCGGTGAAGGGTACGCGCTGGACAATCTCGGGGAGGCGTACCTGACGCGGGGCCTGGCCGCCGACGCGGTCGTCGTGCTGGAACAGGCGCTCGATCTCCGCCACTCGTCCGGGGATCCGCTCGACGAAGCGCAGACGATGCGCCACCTGGCCCGGGCGCACCTCGCCGGGCAGCAGCCGGGCCAGGCCCGGGATTACCTGCGCCGGGCACTGATGATCTTCGAGGAACTAGGTGACGACCCGCAGGCGTCGGCCGTCCACGCGCAGCTGAGTGAACTCGGCGGCTAGCCACGGCAGGCCATGATCGTCTCCACTGGGACGGGTGTGCCTCAGGATCACGGCCTGCGGGGAGTGACGGCCTGCGGCCAGTGATGGCTACCTCTTTGGCGAGTTCTGCCGGGCCCGGTCAATCAATAATTAACCGAGATGGTGCGGGCCTGCCCGGTACGCTGCCCTTGGCAATGTTGAGTGTCTTTCTTCCTGGCTCCCGGGGGTCAGGAACAGGAAAGGACAACGTCAATGGAGAATCCCAGCCCCCCAGAAGATCAGCCTGACATGACGCACGACGCCGATCCGGCCATGACCCACGACGCGGAACCGGGCATGACCCACGACGCGGAACCGGGCATGACCCACGACGCGCAGCCGGGCATGACCCACGACGCGCAGCCGGCGATGACCCACGACGCGGAACCGGCGATGACCCACGACGCGCAGCCGGGCATGACGCACGACGCCGAGCCCGCCAGCGGCGACGAGTTGACTTCGTAGCTGACCGTGTCGCGCCACGGGGACGGGGAGACCAGCGTCGATCCGGACGCTGGTCTCACCCTGGTGCGCCACCCCTTCCGCCCGGACTCCGGGCCATCCTGGGCTTCGCCAGCACCTTGTGCTCTCCGAGGGATGCCGGCGGGGCCTTTCTGCGCTCGTACCGCGACTGGGTGCAGGCCCCGCGACTGTGGTGCCGGGGCCGCGACCCTGCCTGGCTACTGACCCGAGGTTCCCGGCGCAGAGTCGTCCTGGAGGCGCAGCCGAAAAACTTTGCCGGCTGAGGTCACGGATCGCCTAGGCCCGCGCACTACGTGATGACAACCACGCCGGACGCGCGCCGATCAGCGCTCACCGGGCGGAGAGGGGCAATCACGTGGAACTCCTGCTGGCCAGGCCCACCCAGGAAGCGGAGACCAAGGACGCCCCGCTGCCCGCCGGGCACCTGGGCTGGGTCGCTCACCCAGCGGGCGCCGGGGACACCACGACCACGGACCACGGTGTCATCCCGGACCCCGGAACCGCGGATTTCACCGGCTGCTACACCCGGGAGATGCCGGGACTGGTCTGGTTCGTGATGAGCCTGGGCGCCACGGCCGAGGTCGCTGCGGACGTCGCTCAGTCCGCCTTCACTGACGCCTTCCCGGTGTGGCCCACGATCCGGCACCCTCGCGCCTGGTTACGGCGCGTCGCCGAGCGCGGTTACTACCGGCGCGGATTCCGCGAAACGCTGGTCGAGTCCCCGCCTGACCGTCCGGGTCCGCTGCCCACCGCCAGTGCGGTGGAGCTTCGGGACGAGGCCCGGGCGGTGCTGGAGGCGCTGGCCACCCTGCCGCCCCGGCAGCGGCAGGTGATGGCCTGGTGCATCGACGGCTATGGCCCCGCAGAGATCGCCCGCGAACTGGGAGCCGACCCGGCCGCGGTACGGCAGAACCTGGCCAAGGCCAGGAAGAACCTCAAGCAGTTGCTTGCCCTGACCGGGAGCAGCCGGTGAACGCCCCGGACCACCGTGACCTCGGGTGGGCCGCCGACGTCGAGCTGGACCTGTTGCTGCTGAGCGCGAAGGCAGGCACCCTGCACACCCTGGACACGACCCTGGATATCGCCACCGGGCTGGCGTCGATCCAGGCCCAGCACGAACGTGGCACGGCATCGCGGCCCCCGCCCGCGCGGGCCGGCCCCGGGTCACGGCGCGAAGCCAGCCACCACGACGAAGCCCTCAGCGACAACGAATCTTGCCACGACACGGAAGGAAAGATCCCATGAGCAGCATCACCCGAGGCCGGACCGCCGCGGCCGCTGGCCTCCTCGCCGTCTCGGCGCTTCTCGGCACCGCGCTGGCTATCCCGGCGATGCAGCAGGACGCAAGGCCGGCGACGGCCCATCACAGCGTGGGCATGGACCATGAGGGGACGCCCGGGATGGATCACGAGGGCACGCTGGCCGTGTCGCGCAAGGCCCGGCCCGCGCCGTGGGACGATGCCACGCTGGCCGTGTCGCGCAAGGCCCGGCCCGCGCCGTGGGACGATGCCACGCTGGCCGTGTCGCGCAAGGCCCGGCCCGCGCCGTGGGACGATGCCACGCTGGCCGTGTCGCGCAAGGCCCGCCCCGCGCCGTGGGACGACGCCGCACCCGCCCCGTGGGACATCTAGTCTGATCAGCGCGGCCGGACCCACTGGTAATTCTGGGCTAGACTCCGACAGGCACGCCTATGCGCGTGCCTGTCGGTTGTCGCGCCCCGTCTGGCTAGGCCGGACGGAGGGAGCACGGCGGAACCGATTCCGTTCTGCCTGTATAAGGAGCAAGTACCGTGCCTGAGGTCCGTATCGCCGCAGAGCCGCGCACCGAGTTCGGCAAAGGTGCCGCCCGCCGGGAGCGCCGGGCTGGCCGGGTTCCTGCCGTGCTGTATGGCCACGGCACCGACACGCGCCACCTCACCCTTCCCGGTCACGACGTGATGATGGCGCTGAAGACCGCGAACGTGCTGATCCGCCTCGATGGGCTGCCCGGCGGGAACCAGCTGGTCCTGCCGAAGTCGGTGCAGCGCAACCCCATCCGGGGCTCGGTGGAGCACGTGGACCTGATCCTGGTCCGCCGCGGTGAGAAGGTCACTGTGGACATCCCGATCCAGGTGACCGGCGAGGTGTACTCAGGCGGCCTGCTCGACCAGCAGATGGTCCAGATCGCGATCGAGGCCGAGGCCACGCACATCCCGACCGGCATCGAGGTCAGCGTGGAGGACATGCAGATCGGCACGTCGGTGTACGCCCGTGACCTGGCGCTGCCCTCCGGCTCGTCGCTGGCCGGCGACCCGGAGGCGATGGTCCTGCACGTGATCGCCGCGCCGACGGCCGAGCAGCTGGAAGCCGAGATCGGCGTTCCCGAGGCGGCAGCCGCCCCGGCCGAGCCCGCCCCGGTTCCCGAGGGCGAGGAGCCCGCCGAGCCCGCTCCGGCGGACGAGTAACCTGGCCGGGCCGGTTCCTGGGCAGGCGGCGGCGCAGCGCGTCACGACCGCGGCGGGCACCGTGTGGCCTGCGCTGCGGACAACTGCTGGCCGGCCAGCACAGGGCCGGCCTGCAGGGGCGGGCCCACCCTGGGCTGGCGAGCACTGGAGTGGCTAGCACGGGGAAGCCGAGACGATAAGGACATGGCCGACGAACGCTGGCTGATCGTCGGGCTGGGCAATCCCGGGCCGGGATACGCCGGTAACCGGCACAACGCCGGATACATGGTGGCCGACGAGATCGCCACACGGATAGGCGCCCGGTTCCGGGCCGGCAAGTCCCGGTCCGTCGTCGCTGACGGGCGTCTAGACGGGGTACCCGTCACCGTGGCCAAGCCGCTGACCTACATGAACGAGTCCGGCGGCCCGGTCGCCGGTCTGCGCGGCTACTACCACCTCGACCCCGGCCACATCGTGGTCATCCACGACGAGCTGGATCTGCCGTTCGGCACGATCAGGCTCAAGCTGGGCGGCGGTGACAACGGCCACAACGGGCTCCGCTCGGTGTCCGCCGCCCTGGGGACCCGTGACTACAACCGGGTGCGGGTCGGCATCGGCCGCCCCCCTGGCCGGATGGACCCGGCCGCGTTCGTGCTGCGGGACTTCAGCGCCGCCGAGCGCAAGGAACTGCCGTTCCTGATCGACCGGGGCGCTGACGCGACGGCCGCCCTGCTGGGCGCGGGGCTGGCCGCGGCCCAGAACACGTTCCACGGCGACGCCCCGGACGCGGCCCGGCGTGAGTGAACACCAGCCGCCATCGGGCCGGCGCAGCCCGGCCTATTTTCCCGCTCGCGCTGCATCGCCGGCGCCGGGGCGCTAGTTTCGCCTGCATGAAGGCCCTGGTCCTGGCAGGGGGTGCGGGGACGCGGCTGCGGCCGATCACCCACACCTCGGCCAAGCAGCTACTTCCCGTCGCGAACAAGCCCGTCCTGTTCTATGGCCTGGAGGCCATCCGGGACGCCGGCATCACCGAGGTGGGCCTGGTCGTGGGTGACACCGAGCCCGCCATCAGGGAGGCGGTGGGGGACGGTTCCGCGTTCGGCCTGAACGTCACCTATCTCAGGCAGGACGCCCCCCTCGGCCTGGCCCATGCGGTGCTGATCGCGGAGTCGTTCCTCGGCGACGACGACTTCGTCATGTACCTCGGGGACAACTTCATCGTGGGCGGGATCTCCCCGCTGGTGGACGAGTTCAGGGCCGCCAGGCCTGACGCGCAGATCATGCTCACCCAGGTCCCCGACCCCCGTGAGTTCGGTGTCGCCGAACTCGACAAGACCGGCCAGGTCGTCGGGCTGGAAGAGAAGCCGCGGCAGCCCAAGAGTGACCTGGCGCTGGTCGGCGTCTACATGTTCACCCCCTGCGTGCACGAGGCGGTGCGCAACCTGCAGCCCTCGGCGCGCGGGGAACTGGAGATCACCGAGGCCATCCAGTGGCTGATCGACAGCGGCCGGAAGGTCGCGTCCACGACGATCTCCGGATACTGGAAGGACACCGGGAACGTCGCGGACATGCTCGAAGTCAACCGGCTGGTGCTGGAGACCGTGGAACCGGCGAGCCGCGGTGTCGTGCACCCCGGATGCGAGCTGATCGGCCGGGTGGTGATCGAGGAGGGCGCCGAGGTGAGCGCGTCCCGCATCGTCGGCCCGGTCATCGTGGGCGCGCGGGCCCGGGTGGCCGATTCCTACCTCGGGCCGTTCACCTCGGTGGCGGAGGACTGCACGATCACCGACAGCGAGATCGAGTACTCCATCGTGCTGCGCGGCGCGTCCATCAGCGGTGTGCGGCGGATCGAGGCGTCTATCATCGGGCGCGACGTGGAGGTGACACCCGCACCCCGGGTGCCCAAGGCTCACCGGCTCATTCTCGGTGATCACAGCAAGGTGCAGATCAGCTCATGAGGATCCTGGTAACTGGCGGGGCCGGATTCATCGGCTCCCACTACGTCCGCACCCTCCTCTCCGGCGGCTACCCCGGATACGAGGAGGCCGGGGTGACGGTCCTGGACAAGCTCACCTACGCGGGCAACCTGGCCAACCTGGACCCGGTCGCGGGCCACCCCCGGCTGCGCTTCGTCCAGGGTGACATCGCCGACGCCCCGCTGCTGGCGTCCCTGCTCCCCGGCCACGACGCGGTGCTCAACTTCGCCGCCGAGACGCACGTGGACCGCTCCATCGACGGCGCCTCCGATTTCGTCGCCGCGAACGTGGTCGGCGTGCAGGTCCTGCTGCAGGCCTGCCTGGACGCCGGGGTGCCCCGGGTGGTGCAAGTCTCCACCGACGAGGTCTACGGCAGCATCGCAGAAGGTTCCTGGGCCGAGGACGCCCCGCTCGCGCCGAATTCCCCCTACTCGGCCGCCAAGGCGGGCGGCGACCTCATGGCCCGCGCCTACGCCCGGACCCACGGCCTGAACGTCAGCATCACCCGCTGCTGCAACAACTACGGCCCCTACCAGTTCCCGGAGAAGGTCATCCCGCTGTTCGTGACCAACCTCCTGGACGGGCTGACGGTGCCCCTGTACGGCGACGGCGGTAACGTCCGCGACTGGATTCACGTGGACGACCACTGCCGGGGCATCCAGCTGGTGCTCGAGCAGGGTGCGGCGGCCGGCGTGTACCACATCAACGGCGACACGGAACTGTCCAACCTCGACCTGACCCGCGCCATCCTGGAGCAGTGCGGCGCCGGCTGGGACCGCGTGACCGCGGTGGCGGACCGCAAGGGCCATGACCGGCGTTACTCCCTCGATGACCGGGCACTGCGGGCGCTCGGGTACGCGCCGCGTATCCCGTTCAGCGAGGGCCTCGCGGCCACCGTGCGCTGGTACGCGGCCACCGCCCGTGGTGGGAGCCGCTGAAGAGTCCCGGGCCGGTGGCCGGGTCCGGCCGCGAGCCCCAGAAGGCTGGCCAGGGCGGCCCGGCCCGGTGAGCCGCTGGCTGGTGACCGGGGCCCGGGGCATGCTGGGCCGGGATCTGGTGACCGTCCTGGAAGACCGGGGCGAGACCGTGACCGGGCTCTCCCGCGCCGATCTCGACATCACCGACGCCGGTGCCGTCCAGGAGGCGCTGGCCCGCCGCCAGCCCGAGGTGGTCGTCAACTGTGCCGCCTGGACCGCGGTGGACGACGCTGAGGCCAGCGAGGACGCCGCGCTGCGCGTCAACGGCGAGGCCGTGTCCGGGCTGGCGGCCTGCTGTGCCGCGCAGGGGGCCGCGCTCGTCCAGGTCTCCACGGACTACGTGTTCGACGGGGTGGGCCGCCAGCCATATCCGGAGGACGGGCGGCCGGCCCCGCGCACCGCGTACGGCCGCACCAAGCTGGCCGGGGAACGGGCCGTTCTGGAGCAGCCCGGCCTGGCCGGCTACGTGGTCCGCACCGCCTGGCTCTACGGGGCGCACGGGCCGAGCTTCGTGGCCACGATGGCCAGGAAGGCACGCGGGCCGGAACTGGTGCATGTGGTGGACGACCAGCGCGGCCAGCCGACCTGGTCGGTGGACGTGGCGGACCGCATCCACGCCCTGGTCGCCTCGGCCGCGGCGCCCGGCATCTACCACGCCACCAGCGGCGGCGAGACGACCTGGTTCGGGCTGGCCCGGGAAATCTTCCGGCTGCTGGGCGCGGACCCGGCCCGGGTCCTGCCCGCCGCGAGCGGCACGCTGGCCCGCCCGGCACCCCGGCCCGCCTACAGCGTTCTCGGGCACGCCGCCTGGGAACGGGCCGGGCTCACCCCGATCGGCGGCTGGCAGCAGGCCCTGCAGCGCGGCCTGCCCGGGCTGGCGGCCGTGGCCACCGCACCCGAGCCTGCCCCCTAGGGCGTCCCGCGGACGGACCGTTAGCGGGCGGGATGTGAGCTGCGCAGCTGGGCGGCGTAGCTCAGGCAGCTGGCGTAGCCAGGCAGGATGCCGCTGTCCTGCGCGGTGCGCAGGGACGGAGCCGAGGCGTCCTTGTCCGACAGGATGGGCTTGACGTCCACGGGCCACTCGATGGCGAGGTCCGGGTCGAGCGGGTCCACGCCGTGCTCCCGCCCGGGGGCGTACGGCGTGGAGCAGAGGTACAGCACGGTGGCCTGGTCGCTCAGCGCCATGAACGCGTGCCCGAGTCCCTCGGACAGGAACACCGCCCGCCGGTTCTCGTCATCCAGCTGGACCGCGGCCCACGCCGCGAAGGTCGGCGACCCGAGCCGCAGGTCCACCACCACGTCCAGGATGGCGCCGGCCGCGCAGCTGACGTACTTCGCCTGGCCCGGCGGGACGTCAGCGAAGTGAATACCCCGGATTACCCCGCGGCGGGATACCGAGCAGTTTACCTGTGCTATTCCCAATTGGTAACCGAGTGTGTCCGTGAACTCACCGCCACGGAACCACTCGTGAAGGCTCCCCCGGTCGTCCCGGTGGATTGGCGGGGTGAAAGCCCAGGCACCATCGATGCTGAGCGATTCCATCTGAAGCTCCTCTGCCGCGGGCCTGTTGCCGTATGCTCGGGTGCTGTTTCCTGGCTGCTGAACCCGGTGCGCACCGCACGCTGCTCAAACGCTATCGGCTAACGCTAACTTCGCGGAAAGCCGGGACGCAGGCTAACACCGTCGGCAGATAATAGATAACGAAGACATCACAGCCATCTGCAGGCCCGTCATCGGCGCCCAGGAGCTGGACGTCCTACCTGTAGTCTCGCGCGCCGAGCGCGCCTGCTGCCGCTGCGGCATATCTCGCAGGGGGCGTCCGTCCTACGGCGGACGGATCCACTCATGGAGGCTGGGGTTGCACGTGTTCAGGGCTCGCGGTGCAGGCCGCCGACCAGTTCCGGGGTGCCTGACCACGCTGGCGCTCAGGTGACGCTGCAGTCCGCCCGTCTCGGCCTGCCTGGCCGACGATGCCCCCGGCGCTGGCGTCCCGGGCACGCGCGCCCTGCTGGACCGGCTCCTGCGCATCGCCCAGCTCCGCCTGGCCGAGCAGCACGACAACGGCGAGTTCGTGTTCACCGTCACCGGCGAGCGCAGTACGGGCGCACGGCCGGACGGGGGCTGGCAGCTGCGGCGGGCCGGGACGAGCCTGCGGTACGGGGCGATCACCGCGCTCGGCCTGCTGCGGCTGCCCGAGCCGGATCAGCGGGCCGTGCTGGCCGGGATGACCGCCGAGGACCTGGTCGGCAAGCTGGCCAAGGAGCATCGACGAGATCAGCGGCGCTCGGCGACGCCGCGCTGGTGTGCTGGGCCGCGGCCGAGTGCGGGCACGGGGACACCGAGCATGCGCTGCAGCGCCTGGCCGCGCTGGACCAGGCGGGGCGCCCCGTGGATGTCGTGTCCGCGGCCTGGGTGGTCTCGGCGCTGGCCGCCGCCCGCCCGCTGGCGGACGTGGAGCGGCACCTGGCCGCGGCGCGGCAGCGCCTGCTGGCCGCGCGCGGCGCCGCGGTCTACCCGCACACCACCGGCCCGGGCGCCCCGTGGTACCGCGCTCACGTCGGCAGCTTCGCCGACCAGGTGTACCCGATCCAGGCGCTGGCGCGGCTGCACCGCAGCGCGGACGACCCGGAGGCGCTGGCCGTCGCGGGCACCGTGGCCGGGGCGATCGTCTCCGCCCAGGGCGCGGGCGGCCAGTGGTGGTGGCATTACGACTCGCGGTCCGGCGCGGTCGTGGAGGGCTACCCGGTGTACAGCGTGCACCAGCACGCGATGGCGCCGATGGCGCTGCTGGACCTGGCCGACGCGGGCGGGGACGGGCACCTGGACGCGATCCGGCGCGGCCTGCGCTGGCTGGCCGGGCCGCCCGAGGGCGCCGCAGGCGCTGATCCTCGATGAGCCGCCGATCACCTGGCGCAAGGTGGCGCGGGCCGATCACCGGAAGGTCGTCCGCGGGCTGCGGGCCGCATCCACCCGGATCGTCCCGGGCGCCCGGGTCGCGGCGCTGGACCGGGTCTATCCCCCGGGCGTAGTCGATCATGAGTGCCGGCCGTACGAGCTTGGCTGGCTGCTTTACACCTGGCTGTCCTGAGACCGCTGTACTTCTCGTTGGGGGTTGCATGAGTCACGGCACTGGTGACGGGACGCAGCGCGAGCTGTTCGGCCTGCCGGTCGACGCGCTCACCATGGACCAGGCCATCGCGCGGTGCACCGGCGCGATCGATCACGGCCAGCAGCTGTCCATCGGGGTGATCAACGCGGCCAAGGTCGTGTCCATGCAGCGGAACCCGCAGCTGCGGCAGGCGGTGGCCGAGTGCGACATGGTGCTGGCCGACGGCCAGGCCGTGGTGTGGGCCAGCCGGATCCTCGGCGCGCCGCTGCCCGAGCGGGTGGCCGGGGTCGACCTGTTCATGAACCTGCTGGCGGCGGCCGAGCAGCGCGGTGACCGGGTCTACTTCCTGGGTGCCCGCCCGGAGGTGCTGGCCCGGATGCTGGAGCAGGTGGGCCGCCAGTTCCCGCGGCTCCTGGTGGCCGGCGCGCACGACGGGTACTACCAGGCCGGCCAGGAAGGCGAGTCGCGGAGGACATCCGCCGCTGCCAGACCGACATCCTGTTCGTGGGCATGTCCTCGCCGCGCAAGGAACTGTTCCTGGACGAATGGGGGACGGCCACCAAGGCGCACGTCGTGCACGGGGTGGGCGGGTCGTTCGACATCCTCGCCGGGCTCACCCGGCGCGCCCCGCTGTGGTACCAGGAGCACGGCCTGGAATGGCTGTACCGGGCCTACCAGGAACCAGTGCGGCTCGGCCGCCGGTACCTGACCACCAACTTGTCGTTCATGGCCCTGGTCGGGCGCGAGATGCTGCGCCGGGACAAGGCCGGCGCACGGGCCAGGCAGGCACGGGCCAGGCAGGCCGGGACGAGGCAGGGGAGCGCGCGTGAGCACCGTCGTCGTCGTTGGACTGGGATACGTGGGGCTGCCGCTCGCCATGCGGGCCTGCGAGGTCGGGCACCACGTCGTCGGCTACGACGTGGACGAGGCCCGGGTGAAGCTGCTCGGCGGCCGGGGAGTCCTACATCGAGGACGTGCCCGCCGGGGAGCTGAAGCAGGCCCTGGAGAGCGGCCGGTTCCTGCCGTCGACCGACGACGCCGCGTGCGCCGGTTTCGACGTCGCGGTCGTGGCGGCGCCAACCCCGCTGCGCGACGGCCTGCCCGACCTCACCTACCTGGAGAACGCGTCCCGCACCCTGGCCGGGCACCTGCGCCCGGGGGCGACCGTCGTCGTCGAGTCCACCTCGTACCCGGGCACCACGCAGGAGAAGGTGCTGCCGCTGCTGGAGGAGGGGTCGGGGCTGACGGCCGGGCCGGGACTTCCATCTCGGCTTCAGCCCGGAGCGCATCGACCCGGGCAACGCCACCTGGACGCTGGTCACCACGCCGAAGATCGTCTCCGGGATCGACGCGGACTCGCTGCAGGTGATCAAGGCCTTCTACGACACGATCGTGGACAAGACCGTGGTGGTCTCGTCCCCGCGCGAGGCGGAGCTGGCCAAGCTGGTGGAGAACACCTTCCGGCACGTGAACATCGCCCTGGTCAACGAGCTGGCCATGTTCGCCCATGACATGGACATCAACGTCTGGGAGGCGATCGAGGCGGCTTCCTCCAAGCCGTTCGGGTTCATGCCGTTCACCCCGGGCCCGGGAGTGGGCGGGCATTGCCTGCCCATCGACCCGTCCTACCTCTCGTGGCGGGTGGAGCGGGCGCTCGGCAAGAGCTTCCGTTTCGTCGAGCTGGCCGACGACATCAACCGCCACATGCCGGACTACGTGGTGAACCGGATCATGATGTCGTTCAACCACCGGGGGCGCGCCGGTCCGCGGCGCCCGCATCCTGCTGCTCGGGCTGGCCTACAAGAAGAACACCGGCGACGCCCGGGAATCCCCGGCGGTCCGCGTCGCGCAGTTGCTCACCGCGATGGGTGCGCAGGTGCGCGCGGCAGACCCGCACGTGGTGGAGGGCACCGCCGTGGACGGCCTGGTGCCGCGGGTCGAGCCGACCCCGGCCGAGCTCGCCGACGCCGACGCCGTCGTGCTGCTCACCGACCACGATGCGTTCGACTACCCGGCCATCCGCGAGCACGCCAGGCACGTCTTCGACTGCCGGCGCCGGCTCGACCGGCCCGAACGTCGAGACCCTCTGAGCGTGACCATGCGCATCATCTGCGTCGCTGGCGCGCGGCCGAACTACATGAAGGTCAAGCCGGTCATGGACGCCCTGGAAGCAGCCGGGGCGGAAGTCATCCTGGTGCACACCGGCCAGCACTACGACGCGGCCATGAACGACGTGTTCTTCGCCGAGCTCGGCATCCGGCGGCCGGATCATTTCCTCCAGGTCGGGCTCGGCCAGCCAGGCCGTGCAGACGGGCCGGGTGATGGCCGCGTTCGAGCCGCTGGCCGGGGAGCTGCGTCCCGACGTGGTGGTGGTCGTCGGCGACGTCAACTCCACGGTGGGCTGCGCGCTGGTCACGGCGAAGTCCGGCGCCCTGCTGGCGCACGTGGAAGCCGGGTTGCGCAGCCGCGACTGGGACATGCCCGAGGAAGTCAACCGGGTCGTCACCGACCGGCTGAGCGACTACCTGTTCGCGCCGTCCGCGGACGCGGTGGACAACCTGCGGGCCGAGGGCTACCGGCCCGACCAGATCCACCTGGCCGGCAACGTCATGGTGGACACCCTGCTGGCCAACCTGGACCGGGCGCTGGCCTCGGACGTCCTGTCCCGGCTGGGCCTGCGCCGCGGCGGGTACGCGCTGGTGACCCTGCACCGTCCGGCGAACGTGGACGACCCCGGCGCGCTGGCCACGCTGCTATCCGCGCTGGACGAGGTGGCCCAGGCGTGCCCGATCGTGCTCCCGGCCCACCCGCGGGCGGCCGGGCAGTTGCGCGATCATGGCCTGTCTGAGCGGGTGCAGGTCATCCCGCCGGCCGGCTATCTCGATTTCGTCGCCCTGCAGGCGTCGGCCCGCCTGGTGCTCACCGATTCCGGCGGGGTGCAGGAGGAGACCACCGTGCTGGGCGTGCCGTGCCTCACCCTCCGGGACAACACCGAGCGTCCGGTCACCTTGACCGAGGGAACCAACCAGCTGGTGGGACGCGACCGGGAGCGCATCGTCAAGACCGCGCTGAGCGTCCTGGACGCTCCGCCGCCGCGGCGCTGCCCCGCGCTGTGGGATGGCCGGGCCGGCCAGCGCATCGCGGCCGCGCTGCTGGCCGGCGGGGCCGGCCGGGCACCCGCGGCCGACTGACCGCAGCAGCCAGGCCCAGGGCGCCTGAGCAGCCAGGCCCGGGGACCTGGGTAGCCCCGGCCCGGGTGACCTTCGTGGCTAAGCCGGGTGACCTTCGTGGCTAAGGGAGACGCGTTACTCGGGGATCGCCCGGTCGGCCGGCATCCGGCCTTCCGCCTGCCCGGCGGCCGGTCCATGGCAGCCGCACCGGGTGCCGGTCCAGGAAGGACGCCGCCGCGAACACGGCCACAACGGTCAGAATGAACAGGCCGATCAGGGCTCTTTTCGACGAGCCTTGCTGCTCAAGCGGCCCGCTATCACCGGCCATTACCGTTTCTATACGATTATTTGCCGTGGCCCCATCGGCTGCCTGCTGGGCCTGGAACTGGCTGGTGACCAGGCGGGTGACCAATGCGAAGGTACGATGCACCGCGACCGGGTCCGTAGAAGCCGTACTTACCATCAGGTAAGCATTGCTGTAATTGGGATACTCCAGGTTGTAGCTATTCAATAGCTCAACGTCATAGGCGGCATTCCCGCCGCCGCGCAGTACTTGCTGCTGTTCCTGCGGGCTCATGGCGTTCACGGCGAGCGTCCCGGCCGCCTCCAGGATCGACCCGCCCACCGCTGAATACGCGTTGGGGTGGGCGCCGGAGACCGGCGGGACAAAAACCAGCGTGCCGACTTCCGCGTAGGCCGGCGCGCTGTGCTTGAAGGTGTACTCGACGCCAGCGGCGACGACGAGGATCACCAGGACAGCGACGAAATGCCGCCGCAGCAGCGCTATCGCCCCGGACAAGCTCACGAGCAGCGCCTCATTCCGTCCCCGGTCCAGTCGTCCCGCATGCCGCTTAACCCCCTGACCGGCGCACCCGGCCGGGAGCCCGCCACGATCGATACAAGCCAGGATAAAGTCCCGGCGGTGCCTGCGGGAGGAAAGCGCCGAAAGGCCAGCCAGATCAGGCCAGGAGGAGCCGAACCGCAGCAATACGCTGAAATGCGGCAGCTCCGCCGGTACCATAACGCGAGGCCGGGCTCGCCACGCCGCCGGCCGCAGGGGACGAAGCGGGAACGCGGGCCGATCACGGTCGGCGGTAAACCATCCGGGCATCCGGTGCGTCGCACAGGTGTAGCGGGTTTCTACAGTGGGGCGGGTAAATGGACCTGGTGGCGTCAGGGCGCACGTTGCGCAGGCGATGGATCCTGACTTCTTTTCTGTTCCTGCTCACGCTGGCGGCGGCCCTGGCGGCCTGGGTCAAGCTGCCCGGTCCTTATCAGGCCGAGTCGATGACCGTGCTGTATCCCTCCCAGCAGGCGTCGAGGCCGAACGGTGACAACCCGCTGATGAGTTTCGGCGGCTCGCTCAACGTGGCCGGGGACATCGTCCTGCGCGAGGTCAGCGCGCCGGCGTACGTGGCCCAGCTGGCTGCGCACGGCTACACCAGCTCGTTCACGATCGCGGATGACCCGAACACCACCGGCCCGATCCTGGACGTCACGGTGACCGGGAAAAATCAGGGCCAGGTCGAGCAGACGCTGACCGGTGTCACGGCGGCGGTGAAGAATCAGCTCGCCGCCATTCAGCAGGGCTACAAGCCCGCCAACCGGATCACCAGCCAGGTGGTTTCCACCCAGCCCACGCCGCAGCTCCTGGTCAGCAAGAAGGCCAGGACCGTCGTGATCGTCCTGGGCCTCGGGCTGGTTCTCACCTTCGTCATCCCGCAGGTGGTTGACGCGGAGATGGCCAAGCGCCGCCGGCGGGGCCAGCGGGCGGACAGCGGCCCCGCCTCCGCCGAGTACGCCGGTTCGCCGGCGGCGCAGGCGGCGCAGCCGGGGCAGGCTGACCGTGAGCCGCAGCCTGCGTACCAGGGCGCGTCCGCCACCCCCGCCGAAGCGCAGGCCCCCCGGTATGGCGCGTCCGCCCGGGCTGGTGACGCCTCTGCCCGGACTGCTGAATACGCCCAGCAACGGGCCGAGTACTACCAGGCGGAGCGGTCCGACCGGTCGGCTACCGAGCGGCGGTATAACGGGCCGCCGCCAGGAGCCCGCCGGAACGGCTCCGCCGCCGGCGACGATGCGGACCACCCGCAGCGCCATCGGCCCGAGGGCACCCGCATCTAGGCCGCGCACCGGCGCGCTCATGGGCGTTGCGACGTCAGCCGGGGGTCTCAGCCAGGACGGCTGGGACCCCCATTGTGTTGTGCGCAGGAAGCCCAGGCCGCTGGCATGTCGCCGCCACGGGAAGGCCGCCGCGCGGACGGGACTCCGGGAAGTGCGGTCCAGGGCCCGGCCCTGAAGGGCGGCCGCGCCAGGTCGCCGGGAGGGGCGGGCGCCGGATCCCCGGAAGGGAAGGTCAGCGGGCGAGGGGTGCGCGGATGACCGGGATGGGGTCGGTGTCACTGAAGTCCGGAGCCGGTCCCGGTCCCGGTGGTGGCGGCGCCGGCCGCTCCACCCGCTGCCCGCCCGAACCGGGGAAGCTGCTGCCCGGCGGGGCCGCTGGTTGCGTCGCCAGCCGCCAGTACGCGCCGACGCAGCCGATGATCAGGAAAGTCAGGCTGGCCGCCATGGCGAACGAGAAGGCGTCAAACGTCGCGAACGCCACCATGGGCACGGCTACCGACGCGGCCAGGATCTGCCCCAGCTGCCGGGTCTCCGGATCGGTGGACAGGCGGCGGCCGTTGCGGGCGCACATCCAGGCGGTGATGAACAGCCCCAGCAGGGCGAGCAGGCCGATGATGCCGATCTCGATAAGCGACAGCAGGTACTGGTCGTCGGTGAAGAAGTAGGTGGCGGGCAGGAACGTGCCGAATCCGCGGCCCAGCCACGGGTGCTGCTGGATGAAGGGAACGGCCGAGGAGAACGCGCTCGTCCGCGAGGCGCTGCTGGTGTCCGACCCGACCTGGCCGAACAGCGACCGGAACTCGCCGAGCAGGCCCGGGATGGTGGCGTACATCCCGGCCAGTGCCACCAGCCCGGCCAGGTAGGCGATCCGCCGGTCCCGCTTCGGCCAGGTCGGGAGGATGACCAGGCTGGCCACGATGAGCGCGATAACCCCGGTCCTGGACACGGTCATCGGGAGCGCCGTGCCGATCAGGGCCACCTGCAGCCACCGGCGCAGCTGTTTGCCGGGCGGCGCGAACCGGGCCCGGTGCACAGCGATCGGCAGGCAGATGGCCAGCACGCACGCCAGTTCGATCGGGTCGATGGCGGTCGCGGACGGCCGGTTGAGCTGATTGCGCGTCAGCAGGTCGGTGAACGGCGTCTGCGCGGTCAGCCCGGGGATCTGGATGTACTTGGCAGCATCCAGGCCGGTGGCGAACTGCGTTATGGCCAGCACGGACATCGCGGACGCGCCGAGGACGATCCGGCCGAGCAGCGTCTTCAGGCGCTCCATGCTCGGGATGCCATCCGCGGCCACCAGCACGACGCCGAGCCAGCCGAGCATCAGGATCAGGCCGCGGTCGGCCCCGTTCTGCTCCAGTGACGGCAGCGTGCGGCGGTTCGCCGACACGTAGGCGGCGATGACGACGCAGGTGAACACCACCGCGGCCACCCGGACCGGCTGCCGGCCCCGGGCCAGCGCCAGCCCGGGGACCAGCAACGTCACCAGGTACATGACGAGGAGCAGGTCGCCGAATATGGTGTCCGGGCCACCCGCCCCGCCAAGCGGCGAGAACGTCAGCGGCGACGGGATGACCAGGAGCAGGAACGTGTAAACGGTGAGCAGCGTGACCGCGTCGGTGCGGCGCAGGCCGGTCTCGGAGCCGGGAAGCTCAATTGCCTGGGCGGTCACCGTGCGCTGCCTCCGGGAAGATCAATACAGTGCCGATCAAAACTGCGCGGATCGCGGGAGTGCGGACCCACCGACCCCCCCGGTTCCCGCACGGCGCTATCGCGGCAGGCGCAGCTCCGCCGCCGGCCAAAGCTTGGTCCAGATTACTGCCTGATAGCGGATCATCCAGGGGAAACGCTGAGATATAGGACGCACCGGCCACGATGGCGCCACCGGTCTCACTGCGGCAGCAGCCGGTCCGAGCAGCCGAGCTCGCGAGGCCGCAGCGAGGGCCTGAGCAGGGCGGCAATTGCGAACCGCGATTGCGGGTGCCTGCGTGCCACCCAGGTCAGCTCGCTGGCGATGGTGAGCCAGAAGTAGCACCATGAGGCGGGCAGGCCGTTGCGCCGCCGGTACAGGCGCACCCGGTTGATGATCTGCATGGCATGGGTCTTGTCGTTGCGGCCCGACGCACCGCCGATGTGCACGGCCACCGAGCGGGGCTCGTAGCGGGTCAGCAGGCCGAGATCGCGGGCCCGCAGGGAGAAGTCCGTCTCCTCCGAGTAGAGGAAGAAGGATTCATCCCAGCCGCTGAGCTTGTCGAAGCATTCCCGCGAGATCAGCACCACGGCGCCCTGAGCCCAGTTGACCACGTGCGGATACGTGTACTCCGCCGGGCTGGCGATCCGCTCCGACAGGGCGGACACCCCCGTCTTTTCCAGCCCCGCCGCGCGCAGCAGGGTGGGCGTGCGGCGCAGTGACGGTTCCAGGGTGCCGTCCGGGGAGCGGAGCTGCGGGACCACGATCCCGGTGCCGGGTTCCTCCAGCGCGGCCACGAGCGGCGGCACCGAGTGCGGGGACAGCCGGACGTCCGGGTTGAGCACGAGGATCGCGCTGGCCGGGCCCGCCTCACGGACTCCCCGGTTGATGCCCGCGGCGTACCCCACGTTCGCCGACCGCACCACCCGGCAGTCCCCCCGGGCGGCGGCCAGGTCAGCGGTTCCGTCGGCGGAGCCGTTGTCGACCACCACCACCTCGGCGGTGCACCCATCCAGCGCCCCGGGGAGCGAGTCGAGCAGATCGCCGATTTCATGCGCGCTGTTATAGGTGACGATCACCACGGCCAGATCGGAAAGCACGACTGTGATCATAGGGTTGGTTAAGCCTCATATCAGCCGGTCGGGGACTGTGCAGCCGATAGCGTTGCCACCGTGCTCAAATTGCTCCTGATCGCCCCCACCTGCGATGGCGACGACGTTGGCGAGGCCTGGGTCGGCTACCAGTGGGCGCGCCTGCTGTCCGCCCGGCATCAGGTGACGCTGCTGACCTATCACAAGCGGGGCAGCAGGCCCGCTGCTGACCAGCTTCCCGGCACGCGGGTCATCGAGTGGGCCGAGCCCGCCGGCCTCGGCCGGGCGGAGCGGCTGAACAGCATGCTCAAGCCGGGGTACGTGCCGTTCTACTTCCGGGCCCGCCGGTGGATCCGGCGGGCGCTGGCCCAGGGAGAGCGGTTCGACCTGGCGCACCAGCCGGTCCCGGTCGCGATGCGCTACCCGAGCCCCGTGCGGGGCCTCGGCATCCCGTACCTGATCGGGCCGGTTGGCGGCAGCCTGGAGTCGCCGCCGGCCTTCGCGGCCGAAGAGGGGACAGCGCCCTGGTACGTGGGACTGCGGCGCCTCGACGCGCTGCGCATCCGCTTCGACCCGGCGCTGCGTGACACGTACCAGCAGGCCAGCTGCGTGCTCGGGATCGCCCCGTACGTCAAGGATTTCCTGTCTGGCACGGCGGTCAGGCGGTTCGAAGTGATGAGCGAGACGGGAATCAGCGAGCTTCCCGCTCCGGCCGGCCGGGCCGGGCGCCCGGATGGGACGCTCGCGCTGCTCTTCGTGGGAAGGCTGGTGCGCACCAAGGGGGCCAGGGACGCGATCCGCGCGCTCAGCCTCATCCGCGATGTCCCGGTCGTGCTGGACATCGTGGGGGACGGCCCGGACCGGGCCGCCTGCGAGGCGCTCGCCGCCGGGCTGGGGCTGTCGGCCCAGGTGAGGTTCCACGGCCGCCTGCCGCGCGAGCAGGTCGCCGGGTTCTACCGCGCGGCTGATGTGTTCGTCTTCCCCAGCTACCGCGAGCCGGGCGGGAACGTCGTGTTCGAGGCCATGGCCCACGGGCTGCCGCTGCTCGTCAGCGATATCGGCGGCCCGGGGAACGTGGTCGACGACTCGTGCGGTATCCGGCTGCACCCGGTCACGCCCGCGGGCTACGCCCGCGACCTGGCGGCCGCGATCATGCGGCTGGCTGACCCCGGGCTGCGTGACCGGCTCGGCGATGGCGCCCGGGCGCGGGCCGCGGAAGTCGCCCTCTGGGATAGCAAGGTCGCGCACGCCGAGGCGGTCTACGCGGAGGTGCTGGCCGGGCGGCCTGTCTCCTGACGCCCTGGCCGGCCGCCGGGTCAGGCGCCGAGTGGCTTGTTGTTCGAGTCCCAGACGTTCCCGGACCAGACATTGCCGGGCGCACCGGGGTTGAAGGCGGTTATGTAGCCGTAGTAGCCGGATTGCGGATAGTAGATGGTGCTGAACCGGTTGTTGGTGATCTGGATGTTGTAGGCCTGCGGCCCGCCGGGATTCTGCCCGCCGTAGACGACGTAGCCGCCGCCGGCCAGCAGGTTGTCGTTGATCACCACGTTGGCCTCGACGCCGAAGTCCTCGAACAGGCTGACCGCGTCGGTCTGGCCGTTGGGATTGAACACCGTGTTGTGCTCGATGGTCAGCGGAACGGTCGACCCGTTGGACGTGGTGCCGTTGAGGTGGCTCCCCGACGAGGCGAGGGTCTCATCATGGATGTAGTTGTTCTCGATGAGGCCGATGTACAGCTGTACTCCCGTCGAGGCGTCTGCGATGTTGTTGCCCAGGACCCGGGTGCCCCGTGCCTCGCCGGTGACGTCCTTGATGCCGGCGAATATGCCGTTGGCCCCGCGGGTGCCGTACGGGCTGGAAATCGTGTTGTCCTCGATGGTCACGTTGCTCGGGTTGCCGGTCAGGTTGACGCCGTCACCGTTGATGTCGTTACCGGAATTGCTGATCGCATTGTCTTTGATGGTGACGTTGGAGCCTGTCACGTCGATGTAGCCATGCACGGAGTAGCCCTCGAAGACCGCGCCATTGCCGGACACCTCGACGTCACCCTGGGCGTCAGACGTCCAGCCGGGCCCTCTGGACGCCGCGGGCACCGGGCGCAGAGTCACCCCCGCAGGGACGCCCGTGTTGGTCGCGTCGGGGAACCCGCACAGGTGCGGGTCCGGACCGCAGTTGACGGATCGCAGCACGGCCGGCCTGGCCTTGGGCGAACCGGGCTTCTTGCTGGAATGCGGGCTCGACGGTGCCGAGGCGAGCGCCGAGCGCGGTGGCGAGGCCGCCGGGGTGGCCTGGCGGGGCATGTCCGAGCTTGCCGTGCTGGCGCCCCGGCTGCCGTGCGACACCAGCAGCCCGGCCACGAGCGCGGCCACCACCAGCACGGCGCTGGCTGCCACCGACAGCAGCATGCGCCGCGATATCTGCCGCCGTTTTCGGCGGTTCGCCATCCCGCGCCCCCTAGCGCAGCGCCGACTTCAGCACGAGCGCCACCCGCTCCTGCTGTTCGCGGGTGATCTCAGCGAACAGCGGCAGGCTGATGATCTCCGCGGCCGCCTGCTCGCTGACCGGGAAGGTGCTGGCAGGGTAACCGAGGTCCGCCCACGCCGCGGTGCGGTGCACCGGCACAGGGTAGTGGATGCCCGCGCCGATCCCCGCTGCCTGAAGCTCTTTCAGCACCCGGTCCCGGTCGGGCACCCGCACCACGTACAGATGCCACACATGCTCGTTGCCCTCCAGGGTGCGGGGCAGGACGATCTCATCGACCCCGGCGAGGAGCGTGTCATACCGCCGGGCGGCGGCCCGGCGGGCGGCGTTCCAGCCCGCCAGCCGGCGCAACTTCGCGGACAGCACGACCGCCTGGAGGCTGTCCAGGCGGCTGTTGACACCCAGCACGTCATGCTCGTATTTCCGCGGCGAGCCGTGGTTGCGGAGGACCCGGAGCCGGGCGGCCAGCTCAGCCGAGCCGGTCAGCACCGCCCCGGCGTCCCCGTAGGCGCCCAGGTTCTTCCCCGGGTAGAAGCTGGTCGCGGCGGCGTGCCCGAGTGCTCCCGCGCCCGCTGCGTGGCGGCGTGCCCCCTGAGACTGGGCCGCGTCCTCGATCACCCAGGCGCCCGTCCGCTCGGCCAGCGGCATCAGCTGCTCGACCGGCGCGGCCTGCCCGTACAGGTGCACCGGGATGATCGCCCGGGTGCGCGGGGTCACTGCGGCCGCGGCGGCGGCGCAGTCCATCAGGTAGGTCCCGTCGTCGGCGCAGTCGACCAGGACTGGCGTGGCCCCGGCCCGGCGCACCGCCTCCGCAGTGGCGATGAAGGTGTTGGCGGGCAGGATGACTTCGTCACCCTCGCCGACACCGAGCCCGCGCAACGCGATCTCGATGGCGTCCGTGCCGTTGGCAACCCCGACGCAATGGCCGGTCCCGATGAACGCGGCGTACTCGCTCTCGAACGCCGCGACCTGCGGCCCGTCGATGAACGCGGTCCGGGCCACGACCTGCGCCCAGCCCTCGGCCACGTCCTGGGCCACGGCGGCGTGCTGCGCGGCCAGGTCAACCAGCGGTACCGGCTGCGCTGACACGCCGTCCCCCCTTGTGATGGTCACCGTACTTGTGCCTCCGCCCCGGCGCTGATGGTGCTGCCTGGTTCCGAGCCCGGCGCGACCCGGTTGAAGTCCTCGATGTCCACCGTGCCCCGCGAGCGCTGCCACCGGCGCCTGGCCTTGTGCCGCCACGCTCCCTGCCCGGTGCGCAGGGCGTCGATGGCCAGCTGGGCCCGGGCGGGGCGGTTCCCGGCCTCCGCCGCCAGACCGTAGACCTCCTCCTGGATGGACGCCGCGTGGTCCAGGCTGAACCGCCCGGTGACCAGGCTCCGGCCGTACTTGCCGAGCCGGTCCCGGGTGGCCGGATCGTCCAGCACCGCGCGCAGGATCGTGGCCAGCCGTGCCGCGCCGCCGGCGCGCCAGTCGGAGTCGCGCTCACTGCCGCCCCAGCCCTGCGACAGGAACAGGGGCGAGGTTTCCGGGGTCAGCAGCTTCCAGAAGCCGCCGACGCCCTGCACCACGAGCGGCTTGCCGAACGCCATCCCGCGCAGCGCGGAACCGCCCATGCCGAGAACCACGTCAGCCGCCGCGTAGGCGGGCCGCGGGTCGTACATCTCCCCGGCCAGGACCACCACCCGGTGGCCCGCCCGGGCATTCGCCTCCGCGGCGGCCTCCTCGACCTGGGGCCGGGACAGCCCGTCGCCGACCAGCACCAGCTGGACGGGCGTGCCGGCGGCGGCCAGGCCGCCGACGGCGTCACACGCCGACAGCATCCCTTCCAGCTTCATCGGCACCATCCGGCTGACCTGCGCCAGCAGTGGCACCGCCGGGTCCAGGCCCAGGCCGGCGCGGAACGGGCCGGCGTCAAAGCCCGGCGCGTTGGCCACGACGTTGACCGGTGGCTCCAGCAGCCGGATCAGGGACCGGCCGGACGCTTCCTCGTGGCGCAGCAGTTCCTCGGTGCCGACGATCACCGGGAGGTTGCGCGGCAGGAACGGGGCGACGGTCCCGGACATGATCGTGCACACGACCGGGACGCCGAGCCTCAGCCTGGGGCCCATGATCCCTTCCACGCCGGGCGGCCATTCGTATCCGTGCACGACGTCGATGCTCCGCTCCCTGACCAGCGCCGTGAGGTGGCTGAGCGCGCGCGGGGAGAGGGTGCGCGTGGCCCGGGGATCGAGGGTCACGTGCGGCAGGCCCAGCCGGTGCACTGTCTCGACCAGCGGGCCGGGCCGGCTGATCACGGTGACGTCATGCCCCCGCTGCGCCGCGGCCGCTGCGATCTCGACCGCGTTCAGCTGCGAGCCGCCGATCTCCATCGTGTGCGGGTAGACGAGCACCTTCACGTGTGCAACCCCCATGCCCTGCCGACGCTGTCCCGCCAGCCGCACCCGGCCGGCCCACCCAGGTGATGGCGGGACCAAATTTACTGAGAAAACGCGCTGACATCCGGCATGCCGGGTAATTCATGGTCGAATCTGGGCGTCCGGCGCGATTGCCGTATCCCGCCGGGGCTGCGGGCCCGGCCCGGCCGGGCTCATCCCGATGGCCGCGGCCAGCGCATCCGCACGGCGGGCCCATGAGTGCCGGGTGGCGAAAGCCCGGCACTTGTCGCGCCGTGCCTGCTCGTGGCCGCCGCGGGGGCCGGGCACCATCCGGCGCACCGCGCTGACGAACTCGGCCGGCGTGCTGGCCAGGGTCATGATGTCCGCGGGCGGCTCGCCGGCCCCGGCCAGGCCGGCCTGGGCCAGGTCTTCCAGCAGCCACCGGGCGCCCGGCAGGTCGGTGCTGACCACGGGCCGGCCCGCGGCCAGGTACTCCAGCGTCTTCATCGGGAACGACGCCTGGTTGAAGTCGCTGGCGGTGTAGGGCGTGATGCCGACGTCGATGGCAGCCAGGTAGGCGGGCACGTCGGCCGCCGGGACCTGCCCGGTGTAGCGCACTGCGGGGCGGGCGGTCAGGTCGGCGAAGCGCTGCGGTTCCCATCGCGGGTCCCGCGGGCCCACCAGGAGCAGGGCGAAGCCGGCGTCGCTGAGGGCGGTCAGGATGCCCAGGTCGATCCGCTCGGACAGCTGGCCGACCAGGCCGACCACCGGCCGGGGCAGCCCGGTGGGGGCCGCCTTCCCGGGCGGCCACGGGTCGCTGTCCGGGCAGCCGTTCGGGATCAGCACCGGGTCCGCGCCCAGGGCCGACCAGTGATCGGCCAGGGTGGGGGACACCACGGCCACGACATCGGCGCGCGCCAGCGCCGCCCGTTCCTGGCCGCGGAGACGGCCGGCCGACAGGCCCATGAGGCCTGCCCCGGCGACATGGTCGTCGGTGCAGTACAGCACGTTGACCGCGGGACCCCACCGGCCCAGGACGTCTTCCAGGTACCCCGACACCACGGCCGACGGCCGCGCCCCCAGCCGCCGCAGCGCCCAGCTGATCTGCGCGCGCAGCAACGGCGCGGTGGTGGTGCGCACCCCGGGCCGGGTCAGGCCGGGCAGCCCGACCGTGCTCAGCCGGGTGATCCCGGGGGCCGGCCTGGACAGCGACGGCAGGATCCCGCCGGTCACCCGGCCGCGCAGCCGGGCCGGGCTGATCGCCGAGAGCGGCGGGTCCACCCAGAGGACCGGGGCGTACCGGGTCATCTCCGCTGCTATCTGCCGGTCGGTGCCGGGGATGCCGTCCCACGGCGTCGGGGCTATCCAGACCAGGTGGCGGGGATCAGCCACGATCCCGGCCCGCCTGCTGCTGCGCCAGCCCGGCTGGTGCGCCGGTCCGGCTGGTGCGGCCGATCGGGTCATGGGGCGCTCACCTCTTGGAGTTCTTCGGCCGGGGCCGGGGCCCGCCGGAGCAGCGACCGCATCGGGTAGACCACGGGCAGGTACACGGCAATCCCGGCCACGATGGCCGCTGCGAGCCCGGCCACGCCGGTCCCGAGCACATGGATGACGAGCAGGGAGACGGTGGCCATCGCCGCGCCGCCGAGGGCCGGCCGCAGGCAGGCCCGCGCCATCGAGGCCACCGGGATGCCCGCGCGGGACAGTGCCCACAGGAACGCCGGGCCGACCAGCGCGGCGGCGACGACCACATGCCCGGCGCTCACCCCGGTGATGCCGCCCAGGCGGGCGCCCACCAGCAGCACCGGGATCAGCGTGACGAGCCAGAGGCCCTGGATCGCCATCAGCGTGTTCCGCTTGCCGACCGCGGCCATGGCGTCGTAGAAGAGCCCGTAGGCCACCCGCAGCAGGCCGAGCATGGCCAGCAGGCTCAGCGCGTGCGCCGCGCCCACCCACCGCTGGCCGTAGACCGCACGGATCAGCGGCTCGGCGGTGGTGGCCAGCAGCACGCAGGCGGGCACGGTCACGGCCATCAGCAGGCCGAGGGCCCGGCTGAAGGCGTCGGTCAGCCCCTGGCCGGAATCCGCCACCCGGGAGAAGCCGGCGAAGGACACCCGCTGGACCGCCTGCGAGATGCTGCTGACCGGCCAGCTGGAGATGTTGAAGGCCAGCTGGTACAGGCCGAGCATGGCCGGCCCCAGGGTGGCGCCGACGATGGCCGAATCGACGTTGAACACGCCCAGGGTGAGCAGGCTCGCGCCCGCCAGCGGCAGGCCGAACTGCAGCAGCTGGCGGGCATCCGCCGTGTTCCAGCCAGGCAGCACGAAGATCGGCGCGGCGGCGACGGCCACGATCAGCGCGACGATGCAGCCGGCCAGCGAGCCCCACGCGAAGCTCATCGCGCCCTGCCCGGAAAAGGCCAGCCAGACGGTCACGCCGGTGCTGACCACGAAGTTGGCCAGGTCGACGAGCATGCGCCGGCCCTGCGCGAACTCCCGGGTCAGCAGGGCCAGCGGGACGCTGGCGAGCCCGTCGATGATGACGCAGATGCACAGGATGCGCAGCATGAAGGTGGCATCCGGCGAGCCGAGCAGCCGGGCGATGGAGCCCGCGGAGGCGTAGAGGCCGGCATAGATCACGGTGCTGGACACCACGGACAGGGTGACCACGGTGCGGGCGAAGCTCCGGATGTCGCCTTCCCACCGGATGATGGCCGCGCTGACCCCCAGCTCGTTGGCGCTCAGCAGGACGGCGAGGACGATCTGGGACACCGCGTACAGCCCGAACACCGAGGGCCCGAACACGGTCCGGGCCAGCAGGACCCCGACGGCGAAGTTGCTGACCCGGACCACGATGGTGTTCAGCAGGCTCCACCGGGTGCCGGACCTGACCCGGCTCTCCAGGTCCCGGGCCGGCTGGTCGCCCGGCGCCAGCACCCGGGGCCGCAGCGACGCGGCCATCGGGTACAGCGGCGGCTCCAGCACCACAGCCAGGGCCGGCCCGATGACGTCGGCCACCCGGCCGGGGCGCCGCTGCGCGCCCGCGGCGGCCTGCCGCACGGCGGCGTACACCGTGCGCAGCCGGAAGGCCAGCAGGCCCATGGCCGCCAGCGCGGCCGCGGCGCCGATGCCCAGCTCCAGGTCATTGCCGTGTCCCAGCCGCCGCGCGGCGACGACGATGAAACCCACGCCGGCCGACACGGCCACGGGCACGGCCAGGCCGGCGCCCGGGACGCGCGGCCAGATGGCCAGGGGTCTCAGCTCGGTCAGGAACCAGGGCACCAGGAACAGCAGGGCCACGGCGACATTGACCACGGCCACCGCGAGCAGGCCGCGCTCGAAAGCCCCGGCGGCCAGCGCCGGCACCAGGGTGAACAGCCACATCAGCTGGAAGATCAGCCCGCGCCGGGAGGAGGCGAGGACCGCGAAGTAGTCATTCGCCAGGGCATAGAAGACCCGGATCGTGGCGAGCGGCGCCAGCCAGACCAGGACCGGGGCGGCGGGAGCCCAGGCTGGCCCGTAGACGAGCTGTATCAACGGCGCGGCCAGGCAGCTGATCAGCACGCAGACCGGCAGGGTCAGCGCCGCCAGCAGGTTGGCGGACGACATGAAGGCCGAGCCCACGATCTGCGGCCCGCGCCGGAACCGGGCGAACGCGACCGGCGCCGCGTCCCGGACTGGCTGGGACAGTACCGTCACCGGCCAGCTGGCCACGCACAGCGCCAGAACGTAGTAGCCGAGATCGGCGGCGTGCAGCATGCGCCCGACGACGATCTGGTCCACGTTCGTGATGGCGAACGCCAGCAGCCCCGACGCCATGAACGGCAGCGCGACCTGGAGCACCGCGCGCACCAGGCCGCGCCGGGCACCGATCCGCATCGCCCGGGGCGAGAACGTGATGAACAGCACGGCCGAGGCCACGCTGCCGGCTATCCGGCCGACCGCGAAGCCCATCAGCCCGTGGCCGGTGGCGACCAGGGCGATCGTGACGGCCACGCCGATCCAGTTGTCGAGCTGCTCGATCACCACCCGGAGCCACGGGGCCCGGCGCTGGAGCATCGCCCGGGGCGCGGTGACCAGGCCGCTGATCAGGACGCTCAGCGTCACCCACCGGATCACCTGGGCGGCGGCCGGCGTGCCCATGGCCGCGGCGAGCGCCGGCGCCCCGGCGTAGACGGCCGCGTACACGGCCGCGCTGGAGGCGAGCGCCACCGTGGTCACGGTCGGCGCGACATCCTCCGGGGCCGTCCGCCACATGGTCAGCGCGGTGCCCGCGCCGAGCTGCCCGATGCTCTGCGCGCCGAGCAGCGCCACCACGACCACGCCGAAGGCACCGAATTCCCGCGGGCTCAGCATCCGGGCCAGCACGAGCCCGATGACCAGGGTGCCGGACCGTGCGGAGACGGCGTCCAGGAATACCCGGCCCACCCCGCCGCCGACGCGGTGGGCCAGCCGGCGCCGCCCTTGCGGCGGCCGGTGATGGCCATAGGTTCCGCCGGGACCGCCGCGCCGCTGAGCGGGGCCCGGGTCACCGCCGGGCACCATGCCACCCGTGGGAGCAGTCACGGTTAACCAACCCCCAGGCAGGTCAGGTAAGCCTCCGGGGAACCGGGCCCGCCGAGGCAGGCAGCAAGAACGTCACGATCTCGTTGTGGCCCGGCCATCTGTCCCGCGGCTCGGCCCGGGCGGGGAGGGCCGGCCGGGAAGGCGGACTGGCGCCCAGCCGGGTACTGGCGCGCGCACCCGCGATGCAGCCGTCACATCGCACTCGGGACCATACCATGACGGGCGGATAGGGGCAGGTCTCTACAAGTAGGCCGGTGTCACGTTAATTGCCGTCAGGGCCCGGGGCGGCGCGGTGCCCCGGCAGCGGGGCATCCTCCAGGCTGAGCTGGTACGCATCGTGGGTGACCCCCCCGGCGCCGAACGAGACCTTGAAGTCGTACTGGGATGCGTTGAGTTCCCGCCCGGCGTCGAGCGTGCTGGTGCCGAAGGAGAAGTAGCGGCAGCCCAGTTCCCCCGCCAGGGCGATGCCCCGTTCCACCACCAGGTCGGTGGCGCACGTGTCACGTCCCGCCTCGGTGGTGGCGGTGTAGCGCACCTGGAGGACCGGGCCCTCGGCGGTGAACAGGTTGCCGCCCACCAGGTCATCGCCGATCTTCGCCGTGATCAGGATGATCTCCTTGGGGAAGCGGTCGTGGAGGTACCCCATCTCGGCCAGCGAGTGCGTCGGCGTCGCGCCGTGGCGGCGGCCCAGGTTGGCCCCGAGCACCTGCCAGTAGGCGGCGGCGTCCTGCCATCCCTCATCGACCCGCACGCCAGCCGCCTCGGCGCGCCTGCGCCGCTGCCGGCGGCTCGCGGCCACCCGTCCCCGGGCGGCCAGGTTGATCACGGCCGCGAGGTCACAGCCGGACCGGCTGGCCCCCAGCCGGTACAGCGCGTGCACGTCGTCGGCGGCCGGCTCGGCCTGGTAGATCTGCGGCAGGGCCTTGTAGTTCAGCCGGGCGAAGCCGAGCGCGCGATAGTGCGCGGCGATCTGCGACAGCACTCTCATCATGGACGCGCCGCGCAGTGACCCGTCATGCACCAGGCCGCCATAGGTGAGGCCGGGATGACTGGTCACCGCGGAGGGGTCAGCCGGGTCCTCGGCGGCCGGGAGCGCCCCGATGGGCCACCCCCGGGAGTTGGTGATGAGCAGGGAGCGGTCGCGGAACCGGTCGCCGTGGTAGGAGAGGTAACGGCGGGTATGCAGCATGGTGCCGTTCACCGCGCGGGCCACCAGGTCGTCCCACGCCCCCGCCTGGCCGGGGAGGTAGTCCCGGACGAGCTCAGTTGCCACGGCGTTGCTCCCCCACAGAAAGTGGCTCGCTGGCCCGGATCCCCCGGTCAGGTGGCCGGTTCAGCCTGGGAGTGTAGCGATCCAGGTCGTAGCCCGCCAATCCGGCCGCAACCGGCAGAACCTGGGCCCGCCAGGGCCTGTCGCCATGGGGCCGCCCGCCGCGCGCTCAGCCGCGCAGGCGGAACCGCTGCACCTTTCCGGTCGCCGTCCTGGGCAGGGCGGCGACGAACTCGATGGACCGCGGGTACTTGTAGGGCGCCATCCGCTGCTTCACGAAGTCCTGCAACTCGGTGACCTTGGCCTCGGTGCCGGCTGCCCCGCCGGCCAGCACCACCGCCGCGTGCACGATCATGCCCCGGTCCGGGTCAGGCCTGCCCACCACGGCGCACTCCGCCACCTCCGGGTGCTGCTCGAGGGAATGCTCGATCTCGGCCGGGGCGATGTTGTAGCCGGCCGAGACGATGATGTCGTCGCTGCGGCCCTGGTACCACAGGTAGCCGTCGGCATCCCGGATGTAGGTGTCCCCGGTGATGTTCCAGCCGTCCTGCACGTAGTCCGCCTGCCGGGGGTCGGCCAGGTAACGGCAGCCGGTCGGGCCGACAACGGCCAGCCGGCCCGGTTCCCCGTCGGCGGCCGGGCTGCCGTCCGGCGCGAGCACCTCGGCCTGGTAACCGGGAATCGCCTTGCCGGTCGCCCCGGGCCGGATATCGCCGCCGGCGGCGGACACGAAGACGTGCAGCATCTCGGTGCTGCCGATGCCGTCGACCAGGCGCACCCCGGTCTGCTCGTAGAAGTCCTCCCAGACACCCTTCGGCAGGTGTTCTCCCGCGGAAATGGCGGTACGCAGCCCGGCCAGGTCCCCGGCCTTCCCCGCCCGCAGCATGGCGCGGTACGCGGTCGGCGAGGTGAACAGCACGGTGACCCCGAAGTGCGCGACGGCCTCGGCGAGCTCGGGCGGCGTCGCCCGTTCCAGCAGCACGGTGGCGGCGCCGGCCCGCATCGGGAAGACCAGCAGGCCGCCGAGGCCGAAGGTGAAGCCCAGCGGGGGAGTCCCGGTGAATACGTCGGTGGGCTGGCTTTGCACCAGATGCTGCCCGAAGGTGTCGGCGATGGCCAGCACGTCACGGTGGAAGTGCATGGTGGCCTTGGGGACGCCGGTGGTCCCGGACGTCGCCGCCAGCAGCGCCACGTCGTCGGCGGCCGTCACCACGTCGGTGAAGGTGCCCGGCTTGGCGGCGCACAGCTTGCCCAGGTCGTCGTTGCCGGTCCCCCCGTACGGCACGAGCGGGAGGCCGGGGGCACCCTCGGCCAGTTCCCCGGTGAACCGGTGGTCACAGATGGCCACGGCGGGCAGGGTCAGCTGGGCCAGCGGGCCAAGCTCCAGGCTGCGCAGCATGGGCATGGTGGTGACCACCACCCCCCCGGCCTTCACCACGCCGAACCAGGATGCGACGAGCCACGGGTTGTTGGGGCCCCGCAGCAGCACGCGCTGCCCGGGGACCAGGCCGAAGTCCTCGGTCAGCACGTGCGCCACCTGGTTGGCCCGGGTGAGCAGCTCGCCGTAGGTCCAGCTGTCCTCGGCGGTGAGCAGGCACGGCCGGTCCGGCCCGTGCACCGCGATGACGTCGTCGAGCAGCGCGGTCGCGCAGTTGACCTTCTCGGGATACTGGAGTTCGGGGAGGTCAAACCGGAGCGTGGGCCACTGGCCGGCAGGTGGCAGGTGGTCCCGGCAGAACGTGTCCGCGTGCGCGGACGGCGAAAGCTTCACGGGCGAGCCCCCCAGGGAGAGAAACCGGTCAGGAGCAGTATGCTCCCGAATTGACGGCAGTCAAGGAAAATGCACGAGAAGCCCGGTTCGGGCGGGGGGATTACCCGGGCGGGAGATTACCCGCGCGGGGAGCCAGCTGTGCGGGGAGCCAGCTGTGCGGGGGTTAGCCGTGCCCGGTGCCCGTCACGCCCCAGCCCGGCATCTCCGGTTGGCCCGGAACCCGCTCAAGGTCAAGCTCGCAGGTCTCGTGGATGACTCCGCCGGCACCGAAGGAGACTTTGAAAGCGTACTGCGACTCGTTGAGCTGGCGTCCTCCGTCGAGGGTGCTGGTCCCCATCGAGTAGAACTGGCAGCCCCGGGCCGCGGCCAGGGCGATGCCATGCTCGATGACGAGGTCGGTGGCGGATACCTTCCGGCCCTCACTGGTGGTGGCCGTGTACCGGGCCTGCAGAACCGGCCCCTCGATGAAGAACAGGTTCCCGGCGACCAGGGTGCCGCCGAGCTTCGCGGTGAGCAGGACGACCTCCGCCGGGAACTGCTCGTGCAGGTACTCGATCTCGGCCAGGGAGTGCGTCGGCGTCGCGTTATGGCGGGCGGCCAGATTCTCTTCCAGGATCTGCCAGTACCCGGCGATGTCGTCCCAGTTCTCCTCGGTGCGGACCCCGGCCGTGTCGGCGCGCTTGCGCCAGGCTTTCCGGCCCGACCACACCCGGCCCCGGTGCGCCAGCCTGATCACCGCGGCCAGGTCGCGGCGGTACCCGTCAGCCCCCAGGCGGGACAGCGCATACTGGTCGTCCGCGGCCGGGGACGCATGGTAGATGGACGGCACCGCCCGGTACCGCAGCCTGCCGAAGCCCTGGGCCCGGTACTGCGCCGCGACCTGCGCGAGAGCCTCGATCAGCGGTCCGCCGTACAGGGTCCCGTCATGGACCAGCCCGCCGTAGGTCAGGCCCGGATGACTGGTCACGACGGAGGGGTCGGCGGGATCTTCCGCGGCCGGCAGGACCCCGGCGAGCTTGCCGTTGGGCTTCGTGACGACCAGCGACCTGTCCCGGAACCGGTCGTTGTGGTAGGCGAGGAACCGGCGGGTGTGCAGGAAAGTCCCGTTGACCGACCGTGCGACCAGGTCATCCCAGGCCGCGGCGTCGTCGGGGCGGTAGGCCCGGGTAAGGCCGGTCCAGGCCGCGGCCCCGGAGCCCGCGGCCGCCCCGCCCGCCCCGGAGCCCGCGGCCGCCCCGCCCGCCCCGGAACCCGCGGCCGCCCCGCCCGCCCCGGAACCCGCGGCCGTCCCGGAACCCGCCTGGCCGGCCGCGGCGGCAGGCCCAGCCGCCGGATTCTCCCGGGCCCTCGTCCAGCTCACCACTCAGGTTCCCCCCCATCACCTTCAGGCTGGGACTGTAGCGAGGGGGTCGCAGGATGGCAATCTCCACCCCATGGAATGGAAACGCCAGCCGCGCGTGAGTTATGCTGCGTTATCGACGAGCGCGACACCAAGCGCAATAAGCGCAGTCTTGCGGCCCCGCAGCCCGGCGGGCCCCGGCCGCGCCAGCTGATCATCACCATCTACGCGCTCTACGCGCGGGACGAGCCACACTGGCTGCCGATAGCGTCGCTGATCCGCCTGATGGGTGATCTGGGCGTGGAGAGCCAGGCGGTCCGCTCATCTGTGGCCCGGCTCAAGCGGCGGGGGCTGCTGACCAGCGTGCACCGCTCGGGGGCCGCCGGCTACGCGCTGTCCCCCACGTTCCTGGAGGTGCTGCGGCAAGGCGATGCCCGGATCTTCGGCCAGCACCGCGCGACGGTCGAGGGCGGCTGGGTCCTGGTCGTCTTCTCGGTGCCGGAGAGCCAGCGCGACCAGCGCCACAGGCTGCGCTCCTGGCTGGCCCGGCTCGGATTCGGCACCGTCACGCCGGGGGTATGGGTGGCACCCGGGCACCTCGCGGACGAGGTGACAGAGGTTCTCGCCCGCGAGAACCTGAGCGGTTACGTGGACATCTTCCGGGCCGGGCATCTGGGTCATCGCGACCTGGCGGCCAAGGTCAGGCAGTGGTGGGATCTCGACCGCCTGTCCGCCGAATACGAGCAGTTCATCCAGGGCTACGGGCCGCTCGCCAGGCGGGCCGGCAGCAGGGCCGGCCGCCAGGCCCTCACCGGCCAGCATGCGTTCCAGCAGTACGTGTCGATGCTGGTCGCCTGGCAGCGGCTGCCCTACCTGGACCCGGGGCTGCCGCTCGGGCTGCTGCCCGCGCGCTGGGCCGGGATAACCGCGGGCAGCGTCTTCGCCGAGATAAATGATCATCTTCGCAGGCCGGCCATGCGGCACGCGAGATCAGTGATCGGCGCCTGACCGGCGGCGCCCGGGGCCGCCAGATGCCTCGTATGCGTGAATCCGGGATGGTTCCCGGGATATTGTGCCGGGCATGGTACGCGGATCAACACGGGGCGCGCGGCACCCGCTGCAGGCCGGGCCGGACGGGGAGCGTGTCGTTATCGTCGGGACCGGCGAGACGGCCAGCCTGGCGTTCGACTATTTCTGCTACGATTCCCCGCACGAGGTCGTTGCTTTTAGCGCGGAAGCGCCATTCATAACGGCGGACAGCTTCTGCGGCCTTCCCCTGGTGCCCTTCGGGGAACTCCCGAAGGTGTACCCGCCGGACGATTACCGCGCGTTCGTCTCGGTCTCGCTGACTCAGCTGAACCGGGTCAGGAGGCGCCTGTATGACGAGGTCAGGGCCGCGGGCTTCAGGTGTGTCTCCTATGTCAGCAGCCACGCCTTCGTGCTGCCCAGTGCCCAGATTGGCGAGAACGTCTTTATCCAGGAGCACGTCGCGGTGCAGCATAATGTGCGCGTCGGCGATAATGTGTTCCTGTCCAGCGGGACGTGCGTCGGCCATAGTTCCGTGGTCGAGGATGACGTTTTCACTGGGCCGCACGTTGTCATCTGCGGAATGTGCCGCCTGGGCAGCAGCTCGTTTATCGGTGCCAATTGCACTATAGCCCCCGAGGTGACGGTCGCCCCGGATTGCGTGATCGGCGCCGCCGCGAACGTGCTGGCCGATACCGAGCCACGCCAGGTCTATATCGGCAGCCCGGCCCGGCCGACCGGGCGCGACAGCCTGGCCCTCTTCCACGTTGAGGCTGGCTGACCGGAGGGCATCAGCCAGGCGGCATCAGAGGATCTGCGCGAACGCCAGGTCCTCGGCCGACGCCTGGTCCAGCCCGCGGGCCAGCACCTCGCCCACCTTGAGGCCGCCGGCCTGCAGGCGCACGATCGGCTCGGGGCCGACCGCGGACGGCAGCACGCCCATGTGCCCCGGGGGCGGGGCCTGCGGCGGCCACACGGGCACGCCAGCCGCGGCCGCGGCGTCCCGGTCCGCGTCGCCCCAGTACTGGACCAGGACGGTCCCCGGCGCCAGCTCACCCAGCAGGGTCACCGCGGTGGCGCCGAGCACCGGAGCCGCCGCGGGCCGCAGCGCGAGCAGGACGGCGTCGGGCGGCCCGGCGAGGGCCTCCTCGCCCAGCCCGGCGGCCTGCACCACGTGCGCGCCGCCGCCCCGCAGGTAGTCCGCGATGAACGGGGCGAACGGGTTGTCGCAGAGCAGCACGATGTGGCTGCCGTAAACGGCGATGCCGGCGTCGTGCAGCTGCTTGGCGGCCATCGGCCCCAGGAAGGAGAAGACGTCCACCGCGGGATGCCTCTCGTTGGTCCCCGCGACCGGGATGCCGCGGCGGCGGCACGCCGCCAGGTCGACGTCGGCGCCCCGGTACTCCCAGCTCTCGTACATCAGCGGGATCACCGCGGACGGCTTCAGCTGGCCGACCATGGCCGCGTCGATCGGCCGGACCTGGCCGCTGTTGGTCACGATGTCTGCCGCGCCCGCCACGCCGGGGGTCTTCGCCGCGATGAGCTCCACCCGGTCAGCCACCCCGGCCAGCCGGGCCAGGTCCGCGGTCCCGGCGGCCAGTTCCCGTGCCGTCGCATACCGCGTCGCGGCGGCCAGGGCGCACACCTGTGCCCCGGCCAGCGCGGCGAGCACGGGCGTGACCGCGTACGCGCCGGTCGCCGCCTCGGTCAGCACGACGCGGCCGGCCAGGTCCAGTTCACAGCGCTCGATGGCCGCCGTCATCAGCCGGGCCAGCCGCCGGCCGTCCAGGCCGGGCAGCCCCGGTCGGACCGTTGCGGATGAGACAGGGCTGGCCATGATCCTCAGGCTCTCCCGGCGGGAAGCGCAGCCCCCGCGGCGGCCCGGATGACCGAGACCACCTGATCCTGCTCGGCTTCGGTCATCTGGTGGAAGAGCGGCAGGATGAGCGAGCTGGCGGTGAGCCGCTCGGTGACCGGCAGCGGGCGGTGCGGGTGCCCCGCGTAAGCCGGCTCGGTGTGCGCGGCCATGATCCCGCGCCGCGCCGAGATGCCCGCCTCCGCCAGCAGCCGCAGCAGGTCGTCGCGGCTGACCCCGGACCCGTCCGGCAGCAGGACCCAGAACGACTGGTAGTTGGTCTGGCCGTAGGCCGGGTCACGGGCCATGGACAGGCCCGGCAGGCCGGCCAGCAGCTCCTGGTAGCGCGCGGCCAGCGCCCGGCGCCTGGCGATGAGCTGGCCCAGCTTGGCCAGCTGGACCAGGCCGATCGCGGCCTGCACGTCGGTCATCCGGTAGTTGAAGCCGACCTCGAGGTAATGCTCGATCACCGGCTGGCGGCTGGCGTGACGCTGCGCGGCGCTGACATCCATGCCGTGCTCCCGCAGCCGGCGCAGCCGGGCGGCCACCGCCTCATCGGCGGTCACCACCATGCCGCCTTCCCCGGTGGTCAGCAGCTTGCGCGGGTGGAAGGAGTACGCCGCCAGGAAGGCGCCCGCCCCGGCAGGCCGGCCGCGGTAGACCGAGCCGACCGCGCAGGCCGCGTCCTGGACGATCACGATGCCGCGCGGCTCGCAGAGCGCACGGAGCGCGTCCATGTCCGCCGGGATCCCGCCCTGGTCCACGGCGATGACCGCGCGGGTCCGCGCGGTCAGGCAGGGCTGCACGGTCTCCGGGACGAGATTCTGCGTCGAGGGGTCCACGTCGGCGAACACGGGATCGGCCCCGACGTAGCGGACCGCGTTCGCGGTCGCGATGAAGGACAGGGACGGGACGATGACCTCGTCGCCCGGGCCGATGCCCGCCGCGACCATGGCCAGGTGCAGCGCCGCGGTGCACGAGGACACCGCCACCGCGTGACCGCCGCCCAGGGCGGCCGCGAAGGCAGCCTCGAACTCGGCCACCCGCGGGCCCTGGGCCACCCAGCCGGACGCCACCGCCGCGGCGGCCGCATCCGCCTCCTCCTGGCCGAGCCAGGGCCGCATCACCGGGATCGTCACGGCGCCGTCCCCGCCGCCCGCTGCGCACGCCACCAGGAGACCAGCCGGGCCAGGCCCGCCTCCAGGCTGACCTCGGCCTTCCACCCGAGCCGCTCCGCGGCGCGGGACACGTCAGCCAGCCGCCGGGTCACCCCGTTCACGCCGCGGGGCGGCCCGTATTCCAGTTCGAGCTCGGCGCCCATCACCCGGATGAGCAGCTGGGCCAGCTCGGTCAGGCTGGTCTCGGTGCCGCTGCCGATGTTGAACACCTCGCCGCTGACATCGCCCGCGGCGGCCAGCAGGTTGGCCCGGGCGATGTCCTCGGTGTACACGAAGTCCATGGTCTGCGCGCCGTCGCCGAGAATCAGCGGCGGCTGGCCGGCCTCGATCCGCTCCATCCAGCGGATCAGCACCTCGGTGTACAGCCCGTGGATGTCCATCCGCGGCCCGTACACGTTGAAGTACCGCAGGGCCACGTAGTCGAGGCCGCGCATGGCGCGGAAGCTGCGCAGCAGGCCCTCGTTGAACGTCTTCGCCGCCCCGTACAGGGTGTCGTTGTCGTAGGGGTGCTGCTGCTCGGTGGTGGGGAACTCCCCGGCGAGGCCGTACACCGACGCCGACGACGCCGCGACGACCTTGCGCACGCCGGCGTCCGCGGCCGCCTCGACCACCTCGTAGGTGCCGTCGACCAGCACCTCCAGCGCGAGCCTGGGCTCGGTGGCGCACTGGGTGATCCGGATGGCGGCCTGGTGGAACACCAGGTCGATGCCGGTCATCAGGGAGGTAACCAGCCCGCGGTCCCGGATGTCGCCCTCGACCAGCCGGACCTTCCCCGCGGCCAGCGCGCCGGCCAGGTTCGCCGCGGCCCCGGACCAGGTTGTCCAGCACGATGACCTCCGCGGCCTGCGCCGCGACGAGCTGGTCGGCGATGGTCGAGCCGATGGTGCCCGCGCCCCCGGTGACCAGGCACCGCTGTCCCTCGATCATCTGCTCGCCTCCATGGCTGCCGCCGCCGGGCTGGTGACCGGGATCCGCGCGCCGTCCTGCTCGGCGCTGCGCGACGCGGCCTCCAGGGCCGCGAGGACACGCAGCCCGGACCAGGCGTCGGTGAGCGGTGCCCGGCCTTCGGTGATCGCCCCGGCGAACTCGGCCATCACCGAGTGCAGGGCCTCCTTCTCGGGCAGGGCCGGGATGCTGGTGTCGCCCGTCCGGTAGGAGATCAGGGTCTGCCTCCGCTCATCCGGGGCCACCGTCTCGGCGGGCAGCCGGTCCACCCCGCGGTCGTGGATCGTCAGCCGGGCGGGCGGGTTCATGTCGTCCCAGACGATCGTCCGGCGGGTGCCGCCGATGACCGTCGTCCGGATCTTCATCGGGCTGAGCCAGTTCACGTTCACGTGGGCCAGGACCCCGTTGGACATCCAGAGGGACAGGTACGCCAGGCAGGCCCGCCCGGTGCTGACCGGGTCGGCCGTGTGGGCCGCCACCGCCACCGGCACGACGCCCTCGGGCAGCACGAAGTCCAGGATCGACAGGTCGTGCGGGGCGAGGTCCCACAGCACGTCCACGTCCGGCTGGATCAGGCCCAGGTTGACCCGGACCGAGTCGACGAACTGCACGTCACCGATCTCCCCGGACCGGATGAGCTCGCGGATCCGCCCGACCACCGGCGTGTAGCAGTAGGTGTGGTCACACATCAGCACCAGGCCGGACCGCTCGGCCAGTTCGGCCAGCTTCACGCCCTCGGCCACCGAGGCGGTCAGCGGCTTCTCGACCAGCACGTGCTTGCCGGCCTCCAGGGCGGCGCGGACCAGGTCGAAGTGCGTCGCCGCCGGGGTGGCGATGGCCACCGCGCTGACCTCCGGGTCGGCCAGCACCTGCTCATAGCTGGCGGTGGCACGGACCGGGGTGTACCGGTCCAGGGCCGCCTGGGCCCGGCTGAGATCCCGGTCACACAGCCAGCTCAGCTGGAACGCGGGCGTCGCCCGGGCGGCCCGGATGAGATTCGGCCCCCAGTAACCCGCGCCGACCACGGCCAGCCCGATTGGCGACATGCAGGATCCTCCCCGATCAGTCAGCTGCTGTTCCCGCGCCCCGGCCCGGGGGTGCGCCGCCGGGGGCGGCTGCCTTGCCCATGCCTCGGCCGGTGTCACTGACTCGACGCGCAGCCTGGCCGGCGGGATGACGTGCTGACCACACTTTGCCGCACTTTGGCGCGAATTACCCGGTCATCCCCAGCTTTCGCAGCACACCCTCATGCTCGGCGTACTCGTCGCCGGTCGCGGGGCAGCGCCAGCGGCCCGCACCCGCCCCGGCCAGCGGCCGCCCGGCCCGGCCGACCCAGCCGACCCGGCGGGCCGGGACCCCGGCGACCAGCGCGAAGTCAGGCACGTCGCGGGTCACCACCGCACCGGCCGCGACCAGCGCCCAGCGGCCGATCACGCAGCCTGCCACCACCACCGCGCGGGCCCCCAGCGACGCCCCCTCGCGCACCACCACGCCCTGCGCGTCCCAGTCGCCGGGCCGCTTGACCGTCCCGCCGGTGTCGGTGGACCGGGGGTACATGTCGTTGGTCAGCACCACCGCCGGGCCGATGAACACGCCGTCCTCCAGCCGGGCCGGCTCGTAGACCAGCGCGTAGTTCTGCAGCTTGACATGATCACCGATGATCACGCCGGGGCCCACATAGGCGCCGCGGCCGACGATGCAGCCGCGGCCCAGCCGGGCATTCTCGCGGACCTGGGCGAGATGCCAGATCGTGGTGCCGGGCCCGAGCGCGGCGCGCTCATCCACGTCGGCTGAGGGGAGGATCCGCGCATCGTCCATCAGCGAGCTCCTAGCTTCTTTTCTCTCTGAAACTGACCCGGGCCGGTCATGTCCTGACGCGGCGGCCAGCGGCGTGCATACTTGCCCGTTGTGGTGAGTGTCGTCGTTCCAGCGCACAACGAGGCCCGGGTCATCGGGCGGCTGCTCGGCAGGCTGGTGCCGGCCGCCCCGGCGGGTGGCCTGGCCGGCCCCGGTGGGCTCGACATCATCGTCGTGGCCAACGGCTGCACAGATGATACGGCGGAGGTGGCCGGCTCTTCGGGCCGCCCGTGCGGGTCCTGTCCATCCCGGTCGCCTCCAAGCGGGAGGCGCTGCTGGCCGGTGACCGGGCGGCCGCGGGCTTCCCCCGGATCTACGTGGACGCCGACGTGGAGCTGGGGGCCGCTGACATCCAGGCGCTGGGTGCGGCGCTGCGCCAGGCCGGGACGCTGGCCTGCGGCCCGCGGCGCGACCTTGACCTGGCCGGGCGGCCCTGGCTGGTGCGCTGGTACTACGCCGTCTGGGAGCGGCTGCCTGAGGTACGCAGCGGGCTGTTCGGGCGCGGCGTCATCGGGCTCAGCGAGGCCGGTCATGCCCGGGTGGCGGCCCTGCCGCCGCTGCTCGCCGACGACCTGGTCGCCTCGCTGGCGTTCGCCCCCGGGGAGCGGGTCATCGTTCCCGCCGCGCGGGTCGTGGTGCACACCCCCAGGACGGCCCGCGATCTGCTGCGCCGCCGGGTCCGCGCCACCATGGGCGTCAACCAGCTCGCGGCCGCCGAGGGCGCGCCCGGGGCGGCGGCCCGTACCCGGCCGCGGGACCTGCTCGCGATGATCGCGGCCCGGCCCCTGGCCGCACCACAGGTCGCGGTGTTCCTCGCGGTGGCCGTGCTGGCGCGGCGGCAGGCGGCCCGTGAGGTACGGCGGCGGGAGTACTCCACGTGGCTGCGCGACGAGAGCAGCCGCGCCTGAGAGGCCGGCCCGGCGGGCGGCCCGGGGCGGCCGGTGACGCGGGGTGCCGCTTACCTAACTTAACGACAACAGTCAGGACATTACTTGCCCGGTCATGATGTGCCCGTCAACCAACCAGTTTGGTGGGGCGTCTTTTCCTATGGGCCCGGGGGTGATGGGCGGGGTGTGATGCAGCGAGGACGGTGGGGTTCGGGTGTCTTCTGGTAGCACTGCTGTCTCGGGTGCCCGGCGGGGCCACGCTCGGGCCGCGGCCGGGCCGGCCGCCTGGACCGGCTCGTACCTGCGCCGCACCGCGCTCGCCGACGTCCTGTGCGCGGTCGCGGCGGGCGCGATCGCTTACGAGCTGCGCTTCGACGCCACCAGCTACCGGCCGGCGGTGTACCTCGGGTTCACCGCCCTGCTCCCGGTCCTCTGGGTCGGCGCGCTCGCCGTGGCCGGCGGCTATGACCCGCGGTTCATCGGGGTCGGCTCGGACGAATTCCGCCGGGTGATCAATGCGGGGGTGACGCTGACCGCCACCGTCGCCATCGTCTCCTACGCCGTGAAGTTCGACACCGCCCGCGGGTACGTGGTCATCGCGCTGCCCTGCGTCGCCGTCTTCGACCTGGTCGTCCGGCACCGGCTGCGCCGGCGGCTGCACCGGCAGCGCAGCCGCGGTGCGTGCATGCGCAAGGTCGTCGCCGTCGGGCATGCCCCCGCGGTGGCCGACCTGATCGGCGAGCTGCAGCGGGGCACCTACCACGGCCTGTCGGTGGTCGGGGCGTGCCTGGCCGGCGGCAGCATGCTCAGCGAGATCTCCGGAGTCCCCGTGCTGGGCGGCCTCACCAGCGTGACCAATGCCGTCGGCTACCTCGGTGCGGACACCGTCGCCGTCCTCGCCTGCCCGGAGATGAACGGCATCCGGCTCCGCGAGCTGGCCTGGGACCTGGAGAAGACCGGCACCGACATGTGCGTGGCCGCGGCCCTGCTCGACGTGGCCGGGCCCCGGACCACCATCCGCCCGGTCGCCGGGCTGCCGCTGCTGCACGTGGACCACCCGGAGCTGGAAGGCGGCAAGCGGGTACTCAAGGGCGTGTTCGACAAGGTGGTGGCGCTCACCGTGCTGCTCCTGATGGCACCCCTGTTCGCGGCGATCATGCTGGCCGTCCGGCTCGGGGACCGCGGGCCCGTCTTCTTCCGGCAGACCAGGGTCGGCAAGGGCGGGCACACGTTCTCCGTCTGGAAGTTCCGCACCATGGTGGTGGACGCCGAGCAGCGCAAGGATGAACTGGCGGCGCTCAACGAGTCCGACGGGGCGCTGTTCAAGATGCGCAAGGACCCGCGGGTCACCAGGGCGGGCACCTGGCTGCGGCGTTACTCCCTGGATGAGCTTCCCCAGCTGTTCAACGTGGTGCTGGGGGACATGTCCCTGGTCGGGCCGCGGCCCGCACTGCCGGCTGAGGCGGCCAAATACGGTGACCACATGCGGCGCCGGCTCGTGGTCAAGCCGGGCATTACCGGCTTGTGGCAGGTTAACGGGCGATCCGACCTGCCCTGGGACGAAGCGGTCCGGCTCGACCTGCGCTACGTGGAGAACTGGTCCCTGGCCCTGGACCTCCAGATCTTGTGGAAAACCTGGTCTGCGGTGATCCGGGGGCACGGCGCCTACTAGCCTGTGAGGCTCACCCCGCCGATGAAGGGGCGCCTCCTTTGATGAGCACTGCCTGATGACCACCGACGATGACCGCCTGGCCCGGGACCTGGCCAGCGAGGCCGGCCACCTGCTGCTCGCCCTGCGGGCCAGGGGCGGCGAGGCTGGCGCGCTGCGCCAGGCGGGCGACCGGGCGTCGCACGAGTTCCTCGCCGCCCGGCTGGGCCAGCTCCGGCCGCAGGACGCCGTCCTGTCCGAGGAGGGCCGCGACGACCCGGCGAGGCTGTCCGCGGACCGGGTCTGGATCGTCGACCCGCTCGACGGGACCCGGGAGTTCGGGGAGCCAGGCCGGACCGACTGGGCCGTGCACGTGGCGCTGTGGGAACGGGGGGCACTGACCGCCGGCGCGGTCGCCCTGCCTGCCCAGGACACGGTGCTGAGCACCGCGGAGCCCCCTGCGCCCCCGCCGCCCGCGCAGCCCGGCCGGCCGGTCCGCGTGCTGGTCAGCCGGACCAGGCCGCCCGCCCTGCTGGACCGGCTGGCCAGGGAAGTGGACCTGGAGCTGGTGCCGCTCGGGTCGGCCGGTGCCAAGGCCGCTGCTGTCATCCGCGGGAGCGCCGATGCCTACGTGCACAGCGGCGGCCAGTATGAGTGGGATTCGGCCGCGCCCGTGGCGGTCGCCGCCGCCGCGGGGCTGCATGCGTCGCGGCTCGACGGCTCTGTCCTGCAGTACAACCAGGCGGATCCTTCCCTTCCGGATATCCTTATCTGCCCAGCAGGGCTCGCTGCCACGCTGCTGGATGGGTTGCGCGCCGCTGGTTGTTCTGCTGCGCAGTAGCTCTCCGGCGCGGGAGAGCTACCTGTCCCTGTCCGCCAAGACCCGGAGTCCGCTTCATGGCTGTGCCACGTACTGACTACTCACTCTCGCAGCTCGAAGTACTCGAGGCGGAGTCCATCCACGTGATGCGTGAGGTGGCCGCCGAGTTCGAGCGGCCGGTCCTGCTGTTCTCCGGCGGCAAGGATTCCATCGTCATGCTGGCCCTGGCCGAGCGGGCCTTCTGGCCGGCCAGGATCCCGTTCCCCGTCATGCACGTGGACACCGGGCACAACTTCCCTGAGGTGATCGACTACCGGGACCGCCGGGTGGCCGAGGCCGGGGTGAAGCTGGTGGTGGCGTCCGTCCAGGACTCGATCGACGCCGGCCGCGTGACCGAGGAGACCGGCCGGCGGGCCAGCCGGAACCGCCTGCAGACGATCACCCTGCTCGACGCGATCGAGGAGAACCGCTTCGACGCCGTGTTCGGCGGCGGGCGCCGGGATGAGGAAAAGGCCCGCGCCAAGGAGCGGGTGTTCTCGTTCCGTGATGAGTTCGGCCAGTGGGATCCGAAGAACCAGCGTCCCGAGCTGTGGACCATCTACAACACGCGGATCAAGATGGGTGAGCACATCCGCGTGTTCCCGCTGTCCAACTGGACCGAGCTGGACGTCTGGCAGTACATCGCCCGGGAGAAGCTGGAGATCCCGCAGATCTACTTCGCCCACCAGCGCCGGGTCTTCGAGCGGGACGGCATCCTGCTGGCCGACAACGAGTTCACCCCCCGGGGGGACGACGAGCCGGTCTTCGAGACCACCGTCCGCTACCGCACGGTCGGCGATATGACCTGCACCGGCGCGGTGGAATCCAGCGCGACGACCGTGCCCGACGTGATCGCCGAGGTCGCGGCCACCCGGGTCACCGAGCGCGGCCAGACACGTGCGGACGACCGGGCCAGCGAGGCGGCCATGGAAGACCGCAAGCGGGAGGGGTACTTCTAAATGACGGCGACGGCGTACGACGTCCTCACCCCAGAAGGAAGCAGGCCGATGGATATCCTGAGGCTGGCTACCGCCGGCTCGGTCGACGACGGCAAGAGCACGCTGATCGGGCGCCTGCTGTACGACTCGAAAGCGATCTTCGAGGACCAGCTCGCGGCGGTCGAGGAGACCAGCAAGGCCCGCGGCGAGGACTACACGAACCTGGCGCTGCTCACCGACGGCCTGCGTGCCGAGCGGGAGCAGGGCATCACGATCGACGTGGCCTACCGCTATTTCGCCACGCCACGGCGGAAGTTCATCATCGCCGACACCCCCGGGCACATCCAGTACACCCGGAACATGGTGACCGGGGCTTCCACGGCCGACCTGGCCGTCGTGCTGGTGGACGCCCGCAACGGGCTGACCGAGCAGAGCCGGCGGCACGCGTTCCTCACCACCCTGCTCCGGGTGCCGCACCTGGTGCTCGCGGTGAACAAGATGGACCTGGTCGACTACGACCAGGGGGTGTTCGAGCGGATCAGCGAGGAGTTCGCGGCCTTCGCGGCGAAGCTGGAGATCGGCGACCTGAGCTTCATCCCCATCTCCGCCCTGCACGGTGACAACGTGGTGCAGCGCTCGGAGAAGATGCCCTGGCACGACGGGCCGTCGCTGCTGCATCACCTGGAGCACGTGCACATCGCCTCGGACCGCAACCTGATCGACGTGCGCTTCCCGGTCCAGTACGTGATCCGGCCGCATCAGGCCACCGACCCGTCCCTGCATGACTACCGCGGGTACGCGGGCCAGGTGGCGGGCGGGGTACTCAAGCCCGGTGACGAGGTGATGCACCTGCCGTCCGGGCTGACCACGCAGATCGCCCGCATCGACACCGCGCGCGGCCCGGTCCCCGAGGCCTACCCGCCGATGTCGGTGACCCTGGTGCTCGAGGACGACCTGGACATCTCCCGCGGCGACATGATCTGCCGCCCGCACAACCAGCCAGCGGTCTCGCAGGACGTCGAGGGCATGGTCTGCTGGATGTCGGAGAACAAGCAGCTGACCGCCCGGGACCGGCTGGTCGTCAAGCACACCTCCCGGACGGTGAAGGCCATCGTCCGGGACCTGCAGTACCGGCTGGACGTGAACACCCTGCACCGCGACGAGACCGCCGGCCGGCTCGGGCTGAACGAGGTGGGCCGGGTGAGCCTGCGGCTGACCCAGCCGCTGTTCTTCGACCCCTACAACCGCAACCGGCAGACCGGCGGCCTCATCCTGATCGACGAGGCCACCAACGCCACCGTCGGGGCGCTCATGATCACGGAAGGGCACTGAGCCGGAGGGCATCGGGGGGACCCGGGGGCACGACACCGGGGGGCAGCTCATTCGCGGAGGGCGCCGCAACCGGGCGGCCCGTCCCCAGCCGAGGCGGGAAGGCTCAGTGACCCCATTCCACGACCTGCACCACTACCTGGCCCTGCCGCGGCTCACCGGGCTCAGGCTCGCCCCCGACGGCAGCTGGCTGGCCGTGACCGTGTCGGCCCTGGACCCCGACGGGCGGGCGTTCAAGTCCAGCATCTGGCGGGTGGACACCAGCGACGCGGGCCGCCCCGCGCTGCGGCTGACCCGGTCCGCGGAAGGCGAGGACAGCCCGGCCTTCCTGCCGGACGGCTCGCTGGCCTTCCTGTCGTCCCGGCCTGCCCCGCCCGGTACCCGCCCCGCTCCCGGCCCGGGGCCAGCCGATCCGGGGCGCTCACCCGGCCCCGGGGACGGCCGGCGGCGATCCGCCCCCCGATCCGGGACGCCCAGCCGGCCCCGGGGAGGACGCCGGGAACCCGGACGGCCAGAAGGCCCTGTGGCTGCTCCCGGCCGCAGGCGGGGAGGCCCGGCGGATCATCGCCCCGCCCGGCGGCATCGGCCGGCTGGTCACTGCCACCGGCTCCGGGCTGGCCGCCTTCACCGCGTCCGTGCTGCCCGGCGCCAGCGCAGCGGCGGACGGGCCGCAGCGCCGGGCCCGCGCGGACGCCGGCGTGACCGCGATCCTGCATGAATCAGCGCTGGTCCGGTACTGGGACCACGATCTCGGCCCGGACGAGCAGCGGCTCCTGGTCCACGACGTGCTCGCCGCCGGGGAGGCCTGGAGCGGGCCGGCTGTCCCCGGAGAGGCCGCGGCGGGGCCGGCGGCGGCCCCCCGCGATCTGACCCCCCAGCCGGGCCGGGCCCTGGATGAGCAGGCGTTCGAGCTGACCCCGGACGGCCGCGCCGCCGTCACCGGATGGTCCGTCGACGACGGCGGCGGCGGGCTGCGCAAGGACGTCGTGGTCATCGACACGGGCAGTGGCGAGCGCCGGGCCCTCCTGTCCGCGCCGGGATTCGACTTCACCGCGCCGCTGGTCTCACCGGACGGCAAGCGGGTCGTGGCCATCCGGGAACGGCATGACAGTTACGACCAGGCCAGCGCGCTCACCGTGGTCATGGTCCCGCTGGACGCCGCGCCAGGCAACGACGGCGCCCCCGGCGGCCGCACCGAAACCCAGGACCTGCTGCCCGGGCTGGAGCACTTTCCGGCGGAGCTGGCCTGGGCCCCGGACGGCTCGGGGGTGTTCATCGCCACCCCCGACCACGGCCGCGGCCCGGTGCTGCGGGCCGATCCCGAAACCGGCACCGTAGTCCGCCTGACCACCGACGACGGTGCCTACTCCTGCCTGTGCCCCTCGCCGGACGGGCAGTTCGTCTACGCCCTGCGCTCGGCGGTGGACAGCCCGCCGCTGGTGGTCCGGATTGACGCGGGCCGCCCCGGCGGGCCCGAGTTCCTCCCGGGACCCGCCGCCCAGCCGGCGCTGCCCGGCCGCCTGGACGAGGTCGAGACGGCCGCCGCCGATGGCACCCCGCTGCGGGCCTGGCTCGTGCTGCCCGGCCAGGCCGGCCCGGGCACGCCCGTACCGCTGGTCCTGTGGGTGCACGGCGGACCCGTACTCGAGCTGGAACTCGTGGTCGTGGCGGTGGAACCCGTGGCTCATGGCGGCCCGCGGCTACGCCGTGCTGCTGCCCGACCCGGGCCTGTCCACCGGCTACGGGCACGGCTTCCTCGCCCGCGGGCACGGCGACTGGGGCGGCCTGCCCTTCACCGACCTGATGGACATCACCGACGCGGCCCTCGCCCGCCCCGACCTGGACGCCGGGCGGACCGCGGCCATGGGCGGGTCTTTCGGCGGCTACATGGCCAACTGGATCGCCGGGCACACCACCCGGTTCCAGGCCATCGTCAGCCACGCCAGCCTGTGGGCCCTGGAGCAGATGTTCGGCACCACGGACTGCCCGGCGGAGTGGCGCCGCCAGCTCGGCACGCCCGCCACCCGGCCGGAACGGTACGCGGCCATCTCCCCGGACCGGCACGTCTCCGCCATCAGCACGCCGATGCTGGTCATCCACGGGGACAAGGACTACCGGGTCCCCGTCGGTGAGGCGCTGCGGCTGTGGACCGACCTGGCCGGCCGCCCCGGCCACCTGGCCGGCTGCAAGTTCCTCTACTTCCCGGATGAGAACCACTGGGTGCTCGGCCCCGGTAACTCGCGTATCTGGTACGAGACCGTGTTCGCGTTCCTGGCCCAGCACGTGCTCGGCGAGCCGTGGCAGCGGCCCGGCCTGCTGTGAGCCCGCCTCCGGTGAGCCGGTCTCCGGTGACCGGGCGCCGGTGCCGCTGTGCCAGGCTGTGGCCATGACGCGCGCGAACCTGGACAAGCGGCCCGGCGAGGTGTCGGCGATGTTCGACAAGGTCGCCGGCCGCTACGACCTGATGAACGACGTGCTCTCGCTGGGCCAGGACCGCTGGTGGCGGCGCATCGTCGCGCGGGCGGTCGCGGCCCGGCCGGATGAGCTGGTCCTCGATCTCGCGGCGGGCACCGGAACCTCGTCCCGGGCGTTCACCACCGGCGGCGCCACGTGCGTGGCATGTGACTTTTCCCTGGGCATGCTCCAGGTAGGGGCGCGCAGGCTGCGGCCGGCCCCGCCGGCCGCAGGGGCGGCGGGACGGGCGGGCCAGGTCCGGTTCGTCGCCGGTGACGCCCTCTGGCTGCCGTTCCGGGACCAGGCGTTCGACGCGGTGACCATCTCGTTCGGGCTGCGGAACGTGGCCGACCCGGGTGCTGCGCTCACCGAGATGCTCCGGGTCACCCGGCCCGGAGGGCGGCTGGTCATCTGCGAGTTCAGCCACCTGCCCTGGCCGCGGCTGAACACGCTCTACGAGTCGTACCTGGCTACCGCGCTGCCCGCGGTCGCGCGGCGGCTGTCCGGGAGCCCGGAAGCCTACGACTACCTGGCCGAGTCCATCCGGGACTGGCCCGCCCAGCTCGAGCTGGCCCGCAGGATGGCTGCGGCCGGGTGGACGGCAGTACGCTGGCGGAATCTGAGCATGGGCGTGGTCGCCGTGCACCTGGCGCGCCGCCCGGACTGAGGGGCGCCGGGCCAGCGCCACCCGGGACGGCCAGCGGCGCCGGGGCGGTTCGCGGGCTCTGCAAGCGAAGGTCTAGACTCCGGAAAAGAGTACTTGTGAAGCGGTTCACAAGATAGTCAGGACAATCTTCCGTGACCCACGAAGTCCCCTCCAGCCTCCCGCCCGCCGACGCGGCCGCGCCGCGCGACGGCGTCCCGCGCAGCACGCCCGCAGCGGGGCCCGGCGACGCCGGGCGGCCCGCCACGGCGCCGGCCTCCCCGGCGCCTGCGACCCCGGTCCCTGCCACCGGGGCCGCCACCACATCCATCGCCGCCTCCCCGGCTGCGGCCGGGGCTGCCGCGGCCGTCGAGGAAGCCGACGTGATCGTGGTCGGCGCCGGGCCAGCCGGCTCGGCCACGGCCTCCTACCTGGCCCGGGCCGGGGTGGACGTGCTGGTCCTGGAGAAGGCCTGGTTCCCGCGGGAGAAGGTCTGCGGCGACGGCCTGACCCCCCGCGCGGTGAAGGCCCTGGTCGGCATGGGCGTTCCCGTCGGGGAGCAGGACGGCTGGGTCCGGAACAAGGGCCTGCGGATCATCGGCGGCGGGGTCCGGCTGGAGCTTCCCTGGCCCGAGCTGTCCAGCTATCCCGGCTACGGGCTGGTCCGCAGCCGCCTCGACTTCGACGAGATCCTCGCCCGCACGGCGCAGAAGGCGGGTGCGCGGCTCCTCGAAGGCGTGACCGTGACCGGGCCGGTGCTGGACGAGAACGGCCGGATAGCGGGAGTGCGGGCGCGCCCGTCCCCCGGCGAGGCGGGGGGGCCGGGGGCCGTCTCCCGGGAAAGCGGTCCGGGGGGCCGCACCTCCGGGCCAGCAGAGCCCGAACGCATCTACCGCGCCAGGGTGGTGGTGGCGGCGGACGGGAATTCTTCCCGGCTGTCCCTGGCGATGGGGCTCAGCAAGCGCGACGACCGGCCCCTGGGCGTGGCCGTCCGCACGTACTACACGAGCCCCCGGCACGACGACGACTACCTCGAATCATGGCTGGATCTGTGGGACGGGCAGCGGCTGCTGCCCGGCTACGGCTGGATCTTCGGCATGGGCGACGGCACCAGCAACGTGGGGCTCGGCCTGCTGAACACCTCAGCCTCGTTCGGCAACGTCGACTACCGCGACCTGCTCCGCCGCTGGCTGGCCGGGATGCCTCCCGAGTGGGGCTACCTGGAGGAAAACCGCACCCAGCCGGTGCGGGGGGCCGCGCTGCCGATGGGCTTCAACCGCACCCCGCACTACACCCGGGGGCTGCTGCTCGCCGGGGACGCGGGGGGCATGGTGAACCCCTTCAACGGTGAGGGCATCGCCTACGCCCTCGAGTCAGGGGAACTCGCCGCCCAGGTCATCGCGCAGGCGCTGGCCCGGCCGGACGCCGCCGGGGCGGAGCGGGTCCTGATGGCCTACCCGCAGGCACTCAAGGCCGCCTACGGCGGCTACTACACTCTCGGGCGCAGGTTCGTTCAGGCGATCGGCAACCCGAAGGTCATGCAGTTCGTGACCAAGCACGGGATGCCGCGCCCGGCGCTGATGAGGTTCACGCTGAAGCTGCTGGCCAACCTCACCGAGCCGCAGGGCGGAGACGCGGCTGACCGGGTGATTCACGCACTGTCTAAGATGACGCCGGCGGCGTAGGCATTTCCCTGTGCCTCGCAGCCGGGACGCAACAAGGAGAAGGGGAAAGGAGGCGCCTCATGCTGGTCTTGTATGTCCCGATCCTGGTGCTCGGCGGGCTGGCCGCCATCTTCGCGATCTTCTCGCTCGGGCTGGGGGCCTTCACCGGCCCGAAGCGCTGGAACCGCGCGAAACTCGAGGCTTACGAGTGCGGGATCGAGCCGACGCAGCAGCCGAGCGGCAGCCGGTTCCCGGTGAAGTATTACCTGACGGCGATGCTGTTCATCCTCTTCGACATCGAGATCGTGTTCCTGTACCCGTGGGCGGTGGCGTACGACAACCTCGGCGCCTTCGGGCTCGTTGAGATGGTGCTGTTCATCGTCACCGTTCTGGTCGCGTACGCCTACGTGTGGCGGCGCGGCGGTCTGGAGTGGGACTAGCCGATGGGTGTCGAAGAGAAGCTGCCGAGCGGGATCCTGCTCACCACGGTCGAGAAGCTGGCCGGGTACGCGCGCAAGAGCTCGGTCTGGCCGGCCACCTTCGGCCTGGCCTGCTGCGCGATCGAGCTGATGCAGACCGGCGGGGCGCGGCATGACCTGGCCAGGTTCGGCATGGAGCGCGCCTCGAACACGCCGCGGCAGGCCGACCTGATGATCGTGGCCGGCCGGGTCAGCCAGAAGATGGCGCCGGTGCTCCGGCAGATCTACGACCAGATGGCCGACCCGAAGTGGGTCATCTCGATGGGTGTCTGCGCCTCCAGTGGCGGCATGTTCAACAACTACGCGATCGTGCAGGGCGTGGATCACGTCGTGCCGGTGGACATCTACCTGCCCGGCTGCCCGCCGCGGCCGGAGATGCTGCTGGACGCGATCGTGAAGCTGCACGACAAGATCCAGAACATGAAGCTGGGCGCCAACCGTGAACGGGAAGTGACCGAGCTGGAGGAGGCCCGGCTGCGCCGGCTCCCGCTCGCCGCCGACCTGGCCGGCAGCCGGTCCAGGATGGCGGCCGGGGGGCCCACCCTGCTGGGCGCGCCGCATCCGGGCGGGCCCGAGGCGGGAGCGGCCGGTGAGTGAGAACACGCCGCCAGACGGGGCCGCTCCCGGCGAGGCCGGGCCCGACGAGGCGGCGCTGGCAGGCCGCCAGCGCCTCAGCGAGCAGGTGGTCCGGACCGGCATGTTCGGCACCCAGACGACCGGGGACACCTCGGGTTACGGCGGCCTCCAGGTCCGGCGGGCGCCGGTACCGTCCACGCCGCGGCCGTACGGCTCATACTTCGACGAGATCACCGACACCCTGAGCACCCGGCTGGAGACCGACGGCACGGACTCCGGCGAGGCGGTGGAGCGGGTCATCGTTGACCGCGGTGAGCTCACCCTGCACATCCGCAGGCAGCACCTGATCGCCGTGGCGCGGCTGCTGCGTGACGAGCCGTCGCTCGCCTTCGAGCTGTGCGGCGGCGTGTCGGGGGTGCACTACCTCGCCGACGTCGGGCGCGAGCTGCATGCCGTGTACCACCTGGTCTCGATCACGCACAATCGCCGGCTGCGCCTGGAGGTGAGCGTGCCCGATGCGGACCCGCACGTGCCCTCCCTGGCGGGCGTCTACCCGACCTGCAACTGGCACGAGCGCGAGACCTGGGACTTCTTCGGCATTATCTTCGACGGGCATCCCGGGCTGACCAGGATCGAGATGCCCGACGACTGGAAGGGCCACCCGCAGCGGAAGGACTACCCGCTCGGCGGGATCCCGGTCGAGTACCGCGGCGCGACCGTGCCGCCACCGGACGAGCGGAGGTCGTACACGTGACCACCCAGGCAGGCGGGGCGGGCGAGCCGGCCGCGGACATCACCGTCGAGGGCACCGAGGGCCGTGTCTACAACGTCGCCGGGGGGGACTGGGAGGAGGTCCTCCAGGCCCTGCAGGAAGACGACGCCGACACCGAGCGCCTGGTCGTCAACATGGGGCCGCAGCACCCCTCCACGCACGGCGTGCTGCGCCTGGTGCTGACGATGGACGGGGAGACCGTCACCGAGCTCCGGCCGGTGGTCGGGTACCTCCACACCGGCATCGAGAAAAGCATGGAGTTCCGCACCTGGACGCAGGGCGTCACGTTCTGCACCCGCGCGGACTACCTCTCACCCATCTTCAACGAGACGGTGTACTGCCTCGCGGTCGAGAAGCTGCTCGGGGTGGAGGCCGAGATCCCTGAGCGGGCCAGCATCCTGCGGGTGCTGCTGATGGAGCTGAACCGGATCGCCTCGCACATGACGGCGATCGGCACGTTCGGCCTGGAACTCGGGGCCACCACCGTGTTCCTGTACGCGGTGCGCGAGCGCGAGCGGATCCTCGACCTGTTCGAGCTGATCACCGGGCTGCGGATGAATCACGCCTACGTGCGCCCGGGCGGCGTGTCACAGGACCTGCCGCGGGGGGCCCTCGACGCGATCCGCGAGTTCCTCGGCCGGATGCCGCATCAGCTCGTCGAGCTGCGCTCGCTGATGGACGCCAACCCGCTCTACCTGGCCCGGACCAAGAACGTGGCCTACCTGGACCTGGCGGGCTGCATGGCGCTCGGCGTGACCGGCCCCCTGCTGCGCGGCACCGGGCTGCCGTGGGACCTGCGCAAGAGCCAGCCGTACTGCGGCTACGAGACCTACGACTTCGAGGTGGTCACCCAGGCCACCTGCGATGCGTACGGCCGGTACCTGGTCCGCGTGGACGAGTGCGACGAGTCACTGAAGATCATCGAGCAGGCCACCGACCGGCTGGCCGGGCCGCGGCCGGAGCACGACCCGGTGATGATCAGTGACCCGAAGATCGGCTGGCCGGCCAGGCTGGCCCTGGGCGGGGACGGCCTGGGCAACTCACCGGATCACATCGCGCACATCATGGGCCAGTCGATGGAAGCGCTGATCCACCACTTCAAGCTGGTCACCGAGGGCTTCCGGGTGCCCGCGGGGCAGGTGTACACGGCCGTGGAGTCGCCGCGCGGCGAGCTGGGCTGCCATGCCGTCAGCGACGGCGGCACGCGGCCGTACCGGGTGCACCTCCGCGACCCGTCGTTCACCAACCTGCAGGCGGTCTCGGCCATGGCCGAGGGCGGCATGCTCGCCGACGTGATCCCTGCGGTAGCAAGTATTGATCCGGTAATGGGAGGCGTGGACCGGTAATGGCGCTGTCGCAGGAAGTGCGCGCCCGGCTGGAGCCGGACGCTGAGCAGATCATCGCGCGCTACCCCCAGCCGCGCTCAGCACTGCTGCCGCTGCTGCACCTCGTGCAGGCCGAGGAAGGCTACCTCACCGAGGACGGCCTCGGGTTCTGCGCCGATCAGCTGGGGCTGGCCAAGGCGGAGGTCACCGCGGTGGCCTCCTTCTACACCATGTACAAGCATCATCCGGTGGGTGAGTACCACGTCGGGGTCTGCACCAACTCGCTGTGCGCGGTGATGGGGGGCGACGCCATCCTCGCCGGGCTGCACGAGCACCTCGGGGTCGGCGACGACGAGCCCACCCCCGACGGCAAGGTCAGCGTGGAGCACCTGGAATGCAACGCCGCCTGTGACTATGCGCCCGTGGTGATGGTCAACTGGGAGTTCTTCGACAACATGACCCCCCAGTCCGCCCGGGACCTGGTGGACGGCCTGCGGTCCGGCGCGCCGGGCATCACGCCCACCCGCGGCGCGCCGCGGCTGTGTACCTGGAAGCAGGCCTCGCGGATCCTGGCCGGGTTCCCGGACGGCCAGGCCGCCGAGGGGAACACCGCCGGTGTGCCCTCCCTGGCCGGGCTGAAGGCCGCCCGGGAGCAGGGCTGGACGCCCGGGGACGATGCGGGCGCGCCCGGCCCATCGGGGCCTGCGGCGCCCCGGGCGGGAACCGCAGCCCCCAGGTCCACCACCGGGAACGGGAAGGCCACCACGTGACTACTGTGCTGACACCGGAACTCACCGCGTTCTGGGACGAGCCCGACTCGTTCACGATCGGGGCCTACAAGCGCAACGGCGGGTACCGCGCGCTGGACAAGGCCCTGGCCATGCAGCCGGACGAGGTCGTCCAGACGATGAAGGACTCCGTCCTGCGCGGCCGCGGCGGGGCCGGCTTCCCACCGGCCTGAAGTGGGGATTCATCCCCAAGGGCGGCGGCAAGCCGCATTACCTGGTGGTGAACGCCGACGAGTCCGAACCCGGCGCGTGCAAGGACATGCCCACGCTGCTGAACAACCCGCAGGCGCTGATCGAGGGCATCGTGATCGCCTGCTACGCGTTCGACGCGCACCGGGCCTTCATCTACGTGCGCGGCGAGGTCCTGCACGTGATCCGGCGGCTCCACCTCGCCGTGGCCCAGGCCTACGAGGCCGGTTACCTCGGGACCAACATCCTCGGCTCCGGGTTCGACCTCGAGGTGGTGGTGCACGCCGGGGCGGGTGCCTACATCTGCGGCGAGGAGACCGCGCTGCTCGACTCGCTGGAGGGCTACCGTGGCCAGCCCCGGCTGAAGCCCCCGTTCCCGGCGGTGGCCGGGCTGTACGCCTGCCCCACCGTGGTCAACAACGTCGAGTCGATCGCGACCGTGCCCTACATCCTCGGCCACGGGGCCGCCGACTTCGCCGCCTACGGCACCGAGAAGTCCAAGGGCTTCGGGATCTTCTCGCTGTCCGGGCACGTCACCCGGCCTGGCCAGTACGAGGCGCCGCTCGGCACCACGCTGCGCGAGCTGCTGGACGTGGCCGGCGGCATCCGGTCCGGGCACCGGCTGAAGTTCTGGACCCCCGGCGGCTCATCCACCCCCCTGTTCACCGACGAGCACCTGGACGTGCCCCTGGATTACGAGGCGGTGGCCGCGGCCGGGTCCATGCTCGGCACCCGGTCGATCCAGCTTTTCGACGAGACCACCTGCGTGGTCCGGGTCGTGCTGCGCTGGATCAAGTTCTACGAGCACGAGTCCTGCGGCAAGTGCACGCCGTGCCGCGAGGGCAGCTGGTGGGTCGTCCAGCTGCTCGAGCAGCTGGAGCGGGGCGAGGGCAGCGAGGCTGACCTGGACAAGCTCCTCGATATCTGCAGCAACATCACCGGGCGCGCGTTCTGCGCCCTGGGCGACTCGATCGAAGCGCCGGTCAAGTCATCCATCCGTTACTTCAAGGACGAGTACCTCGAGCACCAGCGGCACGGCGGCTGCCCGTTCGACCCGGCCGCGTCAACGCTATTTGCCATGGAGTCCGCCTGATGCCCGTGCCGCCAAACCAGCAAGTGCAGCCGAACCAGCCCGCTGAGCCCGGCCCCTCCCCGGCCCCCGCCGCGGCCGCCGTGGCCAAGCCGGCTGACGGGGTCACCGTGACCATCGACGGGTTCGAGATCACCGTGCCCAAGGGGACGCTGGTGATCCGCGCCGCGGAGCAGCTGGGCATCCAGATCCCCCGGTTCTGCGATCATCCGCTGCTCGACCCGGTCGGCGCCTGCCGGCAGTGCCTGGTGCACATCGAGGGCCAGCCCAAGCCGCCGGCTTCCTGCACCACGACCTGCACCGAGGGCATGGTGGTGCACACCCAGCTGACCTCGCCCGTGGCCGAGAAGGCGCAGCGCGGCATGATGGAGATGCTCCTCGTCAATCACCCGCTCGACTGCCCCATGTGCGACAAGGGCGGCGAGTGCCCGCTGCAGAATCAGGCCATGTCCACCGGCCAGGGGGAAACCCGGTTCGGCGGCGTGAAGCGGACCTTCCCCAAGCCGATCGCGCTCTCCACCGAGGTGCTGCTCGACCGTGAGCGGTGCATCCAGTGCGCCCGGTGCACCAGGTTCGCCGACCAGATCGCCGGCGACCCGCTGATCGACCTGCTCGAGCGCGGGCCGCAGGAGCAGGTGGGGGTGGCCGAGGGCGTGCCCTTCGACTCCTACTTCTCCGGCAACACCGTGCAGATCTGCCCGGTCGGGGCGCTGACCGGCGCCGCCTACCGCTTCCGGGCCCGGCCGTTCGACCTGGTCTCGGTGCCGAGCGTGTGCGAGCACTGCGCGGCGGGCTGCCGTCAGCGCACCGACTACCGGCGCGGGGCCATCACCCGCCGGCTGGCCGGCAGCGACCCGCAGGTCAACGAGGAATGGAACTGCGACAAGGGACGCTGGGCGTTCACCTACGCCACCCAGCCGGACCGGCTCGCCGGCCCGCTGGTGCGGGGCGCCGACGGCGTCCTGGCCCCCGCGTCCTGGCCCGAGGCCTTCGCGGCCGCCGCGCGCGGGCTGGCTGCCGCGCACGGCCGCGCTGGCGTGCTGGCCGGCGGCCGGCTGACCGTCGAGGACGCCTACGCGTACGCCAAGTTCGCCCGGGTGGCCCTGGGCACTAACGACATCGACATGCGGGCCCGCCCGCACTCGGCCGAGGAAGCCGAGTTCCTCGCGGCGAACGTGGCCGGCCGGGACATCGAGGTCAGCTACACCGACCTCGAGCGGGCGCCGGTGGTCCTGCTCGCCGGGTTCGAGCCCGACGACGAATCGCCCATCGTCTTCCTGAGGCTGCGCAAGGCGGCCCGCGCCGGCACCCTGACCGTGTACTCCATCGCCCCGCTGGCCAGCCGCGGGCTGGCCCGCATGTCCGGGGTCCTGCTGCCCACCGTCCCGGGAGGCGAGGCGGCCGCGCTGGGCAGCCTGATCAGCGGCACCGGACTCGATGACACCGGCCGCGCGGCCAAGGACGCCCTGGCCGCGGCCGGCGCCATCATCTGCGTCGGCGAGCGCCTCGCCGAAGTGCCCGGCGCGCTGAGCGCCGCCGACCGGCTGGCCCGGGCGACCGGGGCCCGGCTCGCGTGGATACCCCGCCGGGCGGGTGAGCGCGGCGCCGTCGAGGTGGGTGCCATGCCCAACCTGCTGCCCGGCGGCCGCCTGGCCGCCAGCTCCCAGGCCCGGGCGGAGACCGCCCGGGCCTGGGGAGTAGCGTCCCTGCCCCCGCTGCCCGGCCGCGACACCACCCAGATCCTGGCCGCGGCCTCCGGCGGCGACATCGACGCGCTGGTGATCGCGGGCGTGGACCTGGACGACCTGCCCGACCCCGCCGCGGCCCGCGCGGCCCTGGAGGCCACGCCGTTCGTGGTCAGCCTGGAACTGCGGCCGAGCCCGGTCACCGACCGCGCCGACGTGGTCCTCCCGGTGGCCGCGGTGGCGGAGAAGCCGGGCACGTTCGTGAACTGGGAAGGCCGGCTCGGCACCTTCGGGGCGGTGCTGGACATCCCGGGCGTCGAATCCGACCTGCACGTGCTGCGCAGGATCGCCGACGAGATGGACGTGCACCTGGGCCTGCCCGACGCCGCGGCGGCCCGCCAGGAGCTGGCCGCGCTGGGCGTGGCGGCCAGCCGGGATTCAGCGGCGGAGCCCGACCCCGCGGAGACCGGGCAGGGTGCGCCGCTGGCCTCGGTCACGGGATACTGGCCCGCCGGAGCCCGGTCCCGGGCGAGGCCATCCTGGTGACCTGGCACCAGCTGCTGGACGCGGGGCGGATGCAGGACGGGGAGCCGTTCCTGGCCGGCACGGCCCGGCCGGTGGTGGCCCGGATGTCGGCGGCGACCGCGGCGCAGGCCGGGACCGCGGACGGCGGTAAGGTCACTGTGGCCACCGGGCGCGGTTCGCTGACCCTTCCGGTCGAGGTGGCCGTCATGCCGGACCGGGTGGTGTGGCTGCCGACCCGGTCGGCGGGCTGCGAGATCCGCCGCGAGCTTGCGGCCGGGCATGGCAGCCTGGTGACCCTGAGGAGTGCGGAATGAGTGGCCTGGCCAGCGTGGCGGACCGGGGCCTGGTGGCTGCGGCCCCCGGCCATGCCCGCGTGCTCGCGGCGGCCGACCCGACGCTGGCGAGCTTCTACCATCAGCCCTGGTGGCTGGTGATCATCAAGGTGCTGTTCGTCTTCCTCTTCCTGATGATCATGACGTTGTTCGCGATCTGGGCGGAGCGCCGGGTCATCGGCCGGATGCAGCAGCGGCCGGGGCCGAACCGGGCCGGGCCGTTCGGGCTGCTCCAGTCGCTGATGGACGGCATCAAGCTGCCGCTGAAGGAAGACATCATCCCGAGTCACGTGGACAAGCTGCTGTTCTGGCTGGCCCCCGCGATCGCGGTGATCCCCGCGTTCGTCAGTTTCGCGATCATCCCGTTCGGCCCCGAGGTCTCGATCTTCGGCGTGCAGACCCCGCTGCAGCTGGCTGACCTGCCCGTGGCTGTCCTGCTGGTGCTGGCCATGAGCTCGATGGCGGTGTACGGGATCGTGCTGGCCGGGTGGGCGTCGGAGTCCCCGTACCCGCTGCTCGGCGGGCTGCGGTCGTCGGCGCAGGTGATCAGCTACGAGATCGCGATGGGGCTGTCGTTCGTCCCGGTCTTCCTGTACTCGCGCTCTCTGTCCACCACGGCCATCGTGGCGAAGCAGTCCGGGGCCAACACCGAGTTCCACCTGTTCGGCGCGATCCTGCACTGGCCGTCCTGGTATGTGGTGCTGCTGTTCCCGTCGTTCGTGATCTACGTGATCACCATGGTCGGCGAGACCAACCGGCTGCCGTTCGACCTGCCCGAGGGGGAGGGCGAGCTGGTCGGCGGGTTCCACACCGAGTACTCCTCGCTCAAGTTCGCCCTGTTCTACCTGGGCGAGTACATCAACATGACCACGGTGGCGGGGCTGGCCACCACGCTGTTCCTGGGTGGCTGGCGGGCCCCCTGGCCGATCAGCGTGTGGCCGGACGCGAACACCGGCTGGTATCCCCTGATCTGGTTCCTGATCAAGATACTGATCGTGCTGTTCTTCTTCGTATGGCTGCGCGGGACGCTGCCCCGGATCCGCTACGACCAGCTCATGCGGTTCGGCTGGAAGGTGCTCATCCCGGTCGCGCTGGTCTGGATCCTGGTCATCGCGACCATCCGGGTCTGGCGCACGCACGGCGGCAGCCCGGCTGTCTACACCGTGGCCGGCGTGCTCGTCGTCGCGCTGCTGACGCTGCTGTTCATGGCCGACGCGGCCGCGCAGCGCCGTGCCCAGGCCGCCGAGGATGCCGCCGCCCAGGCGGGCCTGCCCCTGGGGGCGGAGGGAGCCGCGGGCGAGCCCGGTCCCGCCGATGGCGGGCCGGGATTCCCGGTCCCGCCGATGGACCTGCCGCACTACCACGGGGTCGGGGTGAACGTGTCCCCCTCGGAGGTCACCCCGGCGGAGTCCGGCGAGTCCCGGGCCACGACGAAGGAGGTGACCGGTGCCTGAGTTCCTGGGCCCCATCAAAGGATTCGGGACCACCTTCCGGACGATGTTCGAGAAGGTTGACACCGTCCAGTACCCCGAGGAGAAGAAGCCGACCGCGCCCCGCTTCCACGGCCGTCACCAGCTCAACCGCTGGCCCGACGGGCTGGAGAAGTGCATCGGCTGCGAGCTGTGCGCCTGGGCCTGCCCGGCGGACGCGATCTACGTGGAAGGCGGCGACAACACGCCGGAGGAGCGGTACTCTCCCGGCGAGCGGTACGGCGCCGTATACCAGATCAACTACCTGCGCTGCATCCTCTGCGGGCTGTGCGTGGAAGCGTGCCCGACCCGGGCGCTGACCATGACCAACGAGTACGAGCTCGCGGACGACAACCGGGAGAGCCTGATCTGGACCAAGGAGCAGCTGCTCGCCCCGCTGCTGCCCGGCATGGAGCAGCCCCCGCACGACATGCGCCTCGGCAAGACGGAGCGGGACTACTACAACCTGCGCTCCGCCGGCGTGGCCGCCCCTGCCGATGCGGCCGCGGCTCCCGCATCGGGGGAAGCCGGCGAGGCGGCCCGGGCGGCCGAGACCGACGCCGCGTGGACGCCGGCCGCCGAGGTCGGCGACGAGCCTGGAGACGAGCAGTGATGCACGGCGGCGTGCTGGCCATCAGCGACGTGGCCTCCACCACCCAGCAGATCACGTTCTGGCTGCTGGCCGTGGTGTCGGTGGCCGCGGCGCTCGGCATGATCCTGGTCCCCAAGGCGGTGTACTGCGCGGTGCTGCTGGCCGTCGTGATGCTCTCACTGGCGGTCCTGTACGCCCTCCAGAACGCGCCGTTCCTGGCCTTCGTCCAGGTCATCGTCTACACCGGCGCGGTGCTCATGCTGTTCCTGTTCGTCTTGATGATCGTGGGCATCCGGGCGAGGGACTCGCTCGTGGAGACCATCAAGGGCCAGCGGGCCGCCGCCGGGCTGGCCGGTATCGGCCTGCTGGTGCTGCTCTCCCTGACCGTGGGGCACGCCGTCCTGGGGAGCGCCGCGCCAGCCGGCCCGTCATTCGGCGCGAGCAACCTGAACGCGATCGCCCGGCTGATCTTCACCACCTACGTGTTCCCGTTCGAGGTGACCAGCGCCCTGCTGATCACCGCCGCGCTCGGGGCCATGGTGCTGGCCCACCGGGAGCGCATCACGCCCAAGCTGACCCAGCGTGACCTGTCCCGGCTGCGGGTGGCCAGCGGGCGCCCCGCCCCGCTGTCTGGACCCGGGACGTACGCGCGGCACAACGCCGTGGACATGCCTGCCCTGCTGCCGGACGGTACCCCGGCGCAGTCCTCGGTCCCGTCCGCGATCAGGGGGGTGCCCGAGACACCCGACCAGCGGCGGACGCTGCTGGGCAGCAGCGCCGCGGTGCGTGCTGACTCCGGCGCCGAACCCGGCCAGGAAGGTGACACCTGATGAGCCCGGGCAACTTCGTGGCGCTCGCCGTGATCCTGTTCGTGATCGGCGCGGTGGGCGTCCTGGTCCGGCGCAACGCGATGGTGATCTTCATGTGCGTCGAGCTCATGCTCAACGCGGTCAACCTCGCGTTCGTGGCTTTCGCCAGGATGCACGGCAACCTGAACGGCCAGGTCATCGCGTTCTTCGTGATGGTGGTCGCGGCCGCCGAGGTCGTGGTCGGCCTCGCGATCCTGATGGCGATCTTCCGCACCCGCAGGTCCGCGTCGGTGGACGACGCGAACCTGCTGAAGTACTAGCTCGGACCGGCTGACCGAGCAGGCTTGCTGATGAGTTCAGGGCCTGCTGAAGCACGAGGAGTAGCGCAGTGACAGGCTCACTTGCGGCCGTAACCACGGCCGCGACCACGGCCGTGACCCACGCCGAGACCACCTTGCCCGCCGTCGGCGCGCAGCGGGCGGCGTGGCTGCTGCTCGTGTTCCCGCTGATCGGCGCGGTGGTGCTGCTGCTCGGCGGGAAGCGGACCGACCGCTGGGGTCACCTGCTGGGCGTGGCCATGCCGCTGGCCGCGTTCGCCTACGCGCTGGTCGCGTTCGCCCAGATGCTCGGCTACCCGGGTGCCCAGCGCAGCCGGGAGGTCCAGGTCTACAGCTGGATCACGGCCGGGGCGTTCAGGGTGAACGTGGGGCTGCAGCTGGACCAGCTGTCGATCTGCTTCGTGCTGCTCATCACCGGGGTGGGCTCGCTCATCCACATCTACTCGGTCGGCTACATGGCCCACGACCCCGGGCGGCGCCGGTTCTTCGGGTACATGAACCTGTTCGTGGCGGCCATGCTGCTGCTGGTGCTGGCCGACAACTACCTGGTGCTGTACGCCGGGTGGGAGGGCGTGGGCCTGGCCTCCTACCTGCTGATCGGGTTCTGGCAGCACAAGCCGGCCGCGGCCGTGGCGGCCAAGAAGGCCTTCATCGCCAACCGGGTGGGTGACGCGGGGCTGAGCCTGGCCATCATGCTGATGTTCACCACCTTCGGCACCGTGTCGTTCACCGGGGTGTTCTCCCGGGCCGGGCAGGCCGGGTCCGGGGTGCTGACCGCGATGGGGCTGCTGCTGCTCCTCGGCGCCTGCGGCAAGTCGGCCCAGCTCCCGCTGCAGTCCTGGCTGCTGGACGCGATGGAGGGCCCGACCCCCGTGTCGGCGCTGATCCACGCGGCCACCATGGTCACCGCGGGCGTGTACCTCATCGTCCGGTCCGGCCCGATCTTCGACCTGACCGCGGACGCCCGGCTGGCCGTGGCCATCGTCGGCGCGGCCACCCTGCTGTTCGGCGGGATCATCGGCTCGGCCAAGGACGACATCAAGAAGGCGCTCGCCGGGTCGACCATGAGCCAGATCGGCTACATGACGCTGGCCGCCGGGGTGGGTCCCGCTGGCTACCCCTTCGCGATCGCGCTGCTGCTGGCGCACGGGTTCTACAAGGCCGGGCTGTTCCTCGACGCCGGGTCGATCATGCACGGGATGAACGACGAGGTGAACATGCGCCGCTTCGGCGGCCTGTTCTCGGTGCTGCCGATCACCTTCACCACGTTCGCGGCGTGCTACCTGGCCATCATCGGCATCCCCCCGTTCTCCGGGTTCTTCGCCAAGGACACGGTCATCGACGCCGCTTATCACGACGGCAGCACCACGGGCTGGATCATCGGCACCGCGGCGCTGATCGGCGCGGGCGTCACCTCCTTCTACATGACCCGGATCCTGTTCATGACCTTCTTCGGGAAGCGCCGCTGGGCGGAGGACGCCCACCCGCACGAGGCACCCCGGGTGATGACCTGGCCGGTGATCGTGCTGGGCCTGGGCGCCCTGGGCTTCGGTGCGTTCGAGATCCTCGGCGACCGGCTGGCGAAGTTCCTCGGCCCGGTGACGGGTTTCATCCCGCCCGAGCCGGCCGTGTTCACCCTGGCCGGCGGCCTGGCCCTGGTCCTCGTCGTGATCTTCGGGGTGCTGGCCTGGCTGCTGTACGGGCGCCGGCCGGTGCCGGAGACCGCCCCGGCCGCCGGGTTCGGTGTCACCGCCGCCCGCAAGGACCTGTACGGGGACGCGATCAACGAGTCCCTGCTGATGCGGCCCGGGCAGTGGCTGACCCGGCTGTCGGTGTACTTCGACAACCGCGGCGTGGACGGCCTGGTCAACACGGTGGCCGCGGTCATCGGCGGCACGTCGGGGCGGATGCGCCGGATCCAGACCGGCTTCGTCCGCTCCTACGCCCTGTCCATGTTCCTCGGCGGGGTGCTGCTGGTCGGCGCCCTCCTGCTGGCGAGAATCTAGGAGACCACGGCTCATGAGCACGTTTCCCTGGCTGACCGTGATCGGCGCGGTGCCCCTGGCCGGCGCGCTGGTGATCGCCGTGACGCCGGGTGTCTCCGCGCCGGGCAGCGAGGCGGACCGGGGGGCCCGGCGGCTGCTGGTCAAGCGGCTGGCGCTGGTGTTCTCGCTGATCACGCTGGGGCTGACCATCGCGATGATGGTCGCCTTCTCACCCCACGGGAACGAGTTCCAGTTCACCCAGACCTACCAGTGGATCCCGCAGTTCGGCGTGCACTACGCGGTCGGCGTGGACGGGATCGCGCTCGTGCTGATCGCCATGACCGCGGTGCTGATGCCCGTGATCATCCTCGCCTCGTGGAACGACGCCGACCCGCCGGAGGGCCAGGAGGCAGCGGCCGCCGCCGAGGGCACGCCGCCGCCCCGGCCCCGGCGCAGCGCCAAGACCTACTTCGCGCTGCTGCTGGTGCTGGAAACCATGATGATCGGCGTGTTCGCGGCCACCGACGTCTTCCTGTTCTACGTGTTCTTCGAGGCCATGCTGATCCCGATGTACTTCCTGATCGGCAGCTTCGGCACCGGCCAGCGCCAGTACGCCGCGGTCAAGTTCCTGCTTTACAGCCTGTTCGGCGGGCTGCTCATGCTGGTCGCGGTCATCGCGCTGTACGTCTACTCCGGCCACGGCGGCCACCCCGGCACGTTCCTGTTCACCCAGCTCACCCACGTGACGTTCACCCCCACCGTGCAGAAGTGGCTGTTCCTGGGCTTCTTCATCGCGTTCGCCATCAAGGCGCCGCTGTGGCCGTTCCACACCTGGCTGCCGGACGCCGCCACCGCGTCGCAGCCCGGGACCGCGGTCCTGCTGGTCGGGGTGATGGACAAGGTGGGCACGTTCGGGATGATCCGGTACTGCCTGCAGCTGTTCCCCCAGGCCTCGCGGTACTTCACGCCGCTGATCCTGGTGCTCGCGGTGATCGGGGTCCTGTACGGGGCGATCGTGGCCATCGGGCAGCGGGACCTCAAGCGCCTGATCGCGTACACCTCGATCTCGCACTTCGGGTTCATCGTGCTCGGCATCTTCGCGCTCACCACGCAGGCCCAGACCGGCGCCACGCTCTACATGGTCAACCACGCGTTCGCCACCGGGGCCCTGTTCCTGGTGGCCGGCTTCATGATCGCCCGCCGCCGGTCGCAGCGGATCGCCGACTACGGCGGCGTGTTCCAGGTGGCCCCGGTGATGGCGGGCCTGTTCCTCATCGCCGGCCTGGCCGGGCTGTCCCTGCCCGGGCTGTCCACCTTCGTCAGCGAGTTCCTCGTCCTCGTCGGCACGTTCAGCCGGTACAAGGTGGCCGCCTCGTTCGCCACCGCGGGCATCGTCCTGGCCGCGATCTACATCCTGTGGATGTACCAGCGCACGATGACCGGGCCGGTCCGGCCGGAGGTCGCGGACATGCCTGACCTGCGTCCCCGCGAGCTGTGGGCGGTCGGGCCGCTGATCGCGGTCCTCATCTTCTTCGGCGTGTACCCCAAGCCCTTGCTCGATGTCATCAACCCGGCCGTGCACGACACGCTGTCCCAGGTGCACGTGACCGACCCGCGGCCCCAGCATCCGCCGCAGCCGGGGCTCTCCTCGAAGATCGTTTATCACGGTAGCGGGGGCAAGACCATCGTGCTGAGCACGGCAGGCGCGCAGCAGAAGAAGGGAAGCACCCCGTGACCGGGTCCCTCGCGGTGACGACGATCACCCCGCCGCATATCCAGTACGGCCAGCTCTCGCCGCTGCTGCTGGTCTTCGGCCTGGGAGTGGTCGGCGTCCTGATCGAGGCGTTCGTGCCCCGTGAGCTGCGCCGCCCGGCCCACCTGGTCATCACGCTCGGCGGGCTGGCCGTCGCCTTCGTGCTGACCATCCTGGTCGCCGCCACCTCGTCGCTGTTCGCCCACGGCGGGCACGGGACGGCTGCGGCCATGGGTGCGGTCGGCGTGGACGGCCCGACGCTGTTCGTCTGGGGCACGATCCTGGTCCTGGCGTTCGTCAGCGTGCTGCTGATCGCGGACTCCTCCCGCGATGACCAGACGTTCGTGGCGCAGGCGGCCACCACTCCCGGCAGCGCCGAGGAGCGGGCCGCCCAGCTGGCCGGCGTGGTGCACACCGAGATCTACCCGCTGACGCTGTTTGCGGTGGCGGGCATGCTGCTGTTCCCCGCGTCCAACGATCTGCTGACGATGTTCGTGGCGCTGGAAGTGCTCTCCCTGCCGCTGTACCTGCTGTGCGGGCTGTCCCGGCGCCGCCGCCTGCTGTCGCAGGAAGCCTCGATGAAGTACTTCCTGCTCGGGGCGTTCTCCTCGGCGTTCTTCCTGTTCGGGGTGGCCATGCTGTACGGCTACGCCGGCTCGGTGTCGCTGTCGGCCATCGCCACGGCGGCGGCCAGGCAACCTGGGCAGCCTGACCCTGCTCTACGCCGGCATGGCCCTGCTCGGCGTCGGCCTGCTGTTCAAGATCGGGGCGGTCCCGTTCCAGAGCTGGAAGCCCGACGTCTACCAGGGCGCCCCGACCCCGGTCACCGCGCTGATGGCCTCGTGCACCCTGGTCTCCGCGTTCGGCGCGCTGCTGCGGGTCTTCTACGTCGCCTTCGGCCAGCTCACCTGGGACTGGCGGCCGGTGATGTGGGTCGTGGCCATCCTGACCATGGTGGTGGGTGCCATCATCGCGATCACCCAGACGGACGTGAAGCGGCTGCTCGCCTACTCGTCCATCGCCCACGGCGGGTTCGTGCTGACCGGCGTGATCGCCGCGAGCGTGGCCGGCCTGTCCAGCAGCCTGTTCTACCTGGCGGTGTACGGATTCACCACGATCGGCGCGTTTGCGGTCGTCACGCTCGTCCGTGACCAGGCGGGCGAGGCGGGGCACCTGTCCAGCTGGGCCGGCCTCGGCCGGCGTTCGCCGCTCGTGGCCGGCGTGTTCGCGTTCTTCCTGCTGGCGTTCGCCGGTATCCCGCTGACCAGCGGGTTCACCGGGAAGTTCGCCGTGTTCCAGGCGGCCATCGCCAGTGGTGCGACTCCCCTGGTGATCGTGGGCGTGATCGCCAGCGCCGTCGCCGCGTTCTTCTACGTCCGGGTGATCGTGCTCATGTTCTTCAGCGACCCGGCGCCCGCCGGCGGTGCCGCGGTGGTGACGGTGGTGACTCCGGGGGTGTTCACCGGCGCGGCCGTGGCCATCGGGGTGATCACCACGCTGGTGTTCGGCATCGTCCCCCAGCCCCTGCTCAGTCTCGCGAATCATGCGGCCGCGCACCTGTTCGTCCGCTGACCGGCCTGGGGCGCGTGCGCGTCCCGGGCCGGCCGGCGGGGTGTCCGGGGACCTCCCAGGGGGCATATTCGGGACGGCGGTAGCTTGGGCCTGGCGCGAGTACGGACTCGCCGCCCGGGTCACGCCCGACCGAGGTGGTCCGTGACCGCCGCGATGACCGATGACCAGGAGCCCGATTGATCGCCGCCGTCCCTGTGGAACTGACCGACGCCGCGCTGGCCGCGGAGGTCGTAGACGGGCTTGCCCTGGTGGAGAAGCAGCTCGCCGACGCGACACGGTCCGAGGAGGAACTCCTGGCCGAGGCCTCCACCCACCTGCTCGAGGCCGGCGGGAAACGGTTCCGGGCCACCCTGGTCCTGCTCGCCTCGCAGTTCGGCAATCCCCGTGATCCGCGCGTGATCTCGGCCGCGACCGCGGTTGAGCTGACCCATCTGGCCACCCTGTACCACGACGACGTGATGGATGAGGCGTCCATCCGGCGCGGCCATGAGAGCGCCAACTCCCGGTGGACCAACACGATCGCGATCCTGACCGGCGATTTCCTGTTCGCCAGGGCCTCGCGGATCCTGGCCTCGCTGGGCCACGAGGCGGTCGGCATCCAGGCGGACACGTTCACCCGGCTGGTGGGCGGGCAGATAGCGGAGACCATCGGGCCACCGCACGGCCAGGACCCGCTGCAGCACTACCTGCATGTGGTGAAGGACAAGACCGCGTCGCTGGTGGCCACGGCCGGCCGGTTCGGGGCCATGTACTCGGGCGCCCCGGCTGACGTGGCGGCCCGGATCGATCCGGCCTGCGAGGCGATCGGGGTGGCCTGGCAGCTATCCGACGACATCCTCGACGTCGCCAGTGACTCCGACCAGTCCGGCAAGACGCCCGGCACCGACCTGCGCGAGGGTGTGCGCAGCCTGCCGGTGCTGTATGCGCTGGCCTCCAGCCGCCCGGCTGATGCCCGGCTGCGCGAGTTGCTGACCTCCGCTGACCTGACTGACCCGGCGCTGCACGCCGAGGCTCTGGGCCTGCTGAGGGCCAACCCGGCCATGGAGGAAGCCCGGGCGGATCTGCTGCGCTGGGCCCAGGTGGCGCGCACGGAGATCGCCGGCCTGCCCGACGTCCCGGCGCGGACCGCGTTCGAGGGACTGTGCGACTACGTGGTGGACCGGACCGGTTAGCTCTGCTAGCCCGGGGGGGCGACCCCCCGGTCCCCCCGGGCTCGCCCGGCTCGGCGAGGACACGGCTCCGCCGCGCCTCCCCTCGCTCTGCTAGCCCGGGGGGGCGACCCCCCGGTCCCCCCGGGCTCGCCGGCTCGGCGAGGACACGGCTCCGCCGCGCCTCCCCTCTCCGGCGAAGCGGAGCCAGTACCCGACGGGGAACAGCCGCACGTTCAGGTGCTCGTCCACCAGCCCCCACAGCCCGCGGCGGGCGAACAGCGCGATGAAGATCGCGACCAGCCCCAGGATGATCAGGTACCACGCGTTGTACGAGGCCAGTGTCTGCTGCAGCACCAGGTACACGATGGTGCCGATGATCGGCCCCTCGATCGTGCCCAGCCCGCCGATAATGGTCGCGAACGCCATCTCCGCGGTCCACTGCACGCTGAACACCGCGCTCGGTTCCACCTGGAGCTGGCTGATCGCCAGCAGGGCGCCCGCGGCGCCGCAGCCGGCCCCCGCCACCACGAACACCAGCAGCCGGGCCAGGCCGACCCGGGCACCGGAGCTGCGCGCGGCCACCTCGTCGTCGCGGATAGCGGTGAGCACCAGGCCGAGCCTGCCGCGCAGCAGCAGGTAGATGGCGGCCAGCGTGACCACCGTGACAGCCAGCCCTGCCCAGTAGGTATACGCGGTGAGCAGCGTCGGGCTGAACCCGCCCAGCCCGGGCAGCGGCATGCCCGTCCCGCCGCCGATCGAGGAGAACTTCTCGATGATGAGCATGATGGTCGCGGCCAGCACCCAGGTGGCGATCGCGAAGTACCCGCTGCGCAGCCGGGAGACCAGCCACCACAGCGGCAGCGCCGCCACACCGCAGCCGATCGCGGCCACTGGCAGCGCGGCGAACGGCGAGGTGCCGTGGATGGCGAGGATCAGCACGAAGTAGGCGCCGAGCCCGACGAACGCCTGCTGTCCCACCGACACCAGGCCCGCGTAGCCCGCCAGCAGGTTCCACATGCTCGCCATCGTGAGCACGATGAAGCCCTGAACCAGGATGGCGGTGGTGCCCGAGTACACGATGTACGGGAGCATCGCGAGCACCACGACGACGATCAGCGCCCCTGCCGCGGTCCAGGCCACGTTCCTGCGTGACCGGGTGACCCGGAATCCTTCTGCCGGGCGAGCGGCGGTTTGCGTGACCATGCTCACGACTGTGCCCTCACGACTGTGCCCTCCCGGCAATCAGGCCCTGCGGGCGCAGCACGAGCACCGCGAGGAAGACGATGAACCCGGCGAGAAGCTCGTCGGAGATGTTGATCTGCGCGCCGATCTGCTGGGCCACGCCCAGGACCACGCCGCCGACCAGCGTGCCCCACAGGGAGCCGAGCCCGCCGATCACCACCGCCGCGAACGCGAACAGCAGGATCGTGTCGGTGCCCGTGGTCGGCGAGAGCTGGGAGTACATGCCGTAGGCGATGCCACCCAGGGCCACCGTGCCGAAGGCCAGGGCCGCCGCGATGCCGAACACGTGCCGGTAGTCCGCCCCGGCCAGCTGCGCCGCCTCCCGGTCGTCAGCGACCGCCCGGATCAGGCGCCCGTACCTGGACCTGGACAGGAAGTACTGGAGCCCGAGCAGCACCACCACGGCGACGGCGAAGACGACCACGAGCAGGTAACCGATCTGGATCTGCGAGCCGATCTTGAACGAGCCGCTCACCAGGGGCAGCCCGGTGCCGATCGCGCGGCTGTTGGCCGTGAAGAACTGGAGCAGGCCGTTCTCGATCACCACCGACAGGCCGAAGGTGACCATCAGCGTGGTGAGCACGCTGCGGTCGAGCGCGCCCTGGATGACCGTGCGCTGCAGGACGTAGCCGAGCAGCGCCATGACCGGGACCACGATGACGAAGGACCAGAGCACCGGGATGTGGGTGACGGCGATGACGCCGATCGCGATGTACCCCGCGACCACCGCGAGGTCGCCGTGCGCGAGGTTCACCACTTTCATGACCCCGAACATCAGCGACAGGCCACACGCGAACAGCGCATACAGTCCGCCCGTCAGCACCCCTTGGATGATGGCGTTGACCCAGGCCATTACGGCTCGCTCCCTTCGCCGGTCTGGCGGGACGAGGCGGCGGGGGCCAGGCCGAAGTAGGCCGCCTCGACCTGGTCCGCGGTAACGTCGGCGGGCCTGCCTTCCAGGGTGGTCCGGCCCTCCAGCAGGCACTGGATGCGCGAGGCCACCCGCAGGGCCTGGCTCACGTCCTGCTCGACGAGCAGCACGGTGAGGCCGGTGGCCAGGATCTCCGGCAGCATGCCGTAGATGCGCTGGACAATCACGGGCGCCAGGCCGAGCGACAGCTCGTCGAGCAGCAGGATGCGGGGGTTGGCGACCAGGGCCCGGCCGATGGCCACCGTCTGCTGCTCACCGCCGGAAAGCTGGGCCGTGAGCTGGTTGCGGCGCTCGCGCATCCAGCCGAACGTCTCGTACACCCGGTCGATGGTCCACGGACCTGACCGTGCGTACGCGGCGCCGACCTGCAGATTCTCGTTGACGGACAGCGAGCCGAACAGCCGCCTGCCCTCCGGCACCATGAGGATCCCCTGCCGGGCCCGGCGCTCGGGCCGCAGCCCGGTCACGTCCCTCCCATCAAGCCGGACTGAGCCTGTCGTGGGGTGGTGCAGGCCGGCGATCGTGCGCAGCAGCGTCAACTTGCCCGCGCCGTTCGCGCCAATGATCGCGTACACCTCGCCAGGGAACACCCGGAGCGAGATCGCGTCCAGGGCGCGGAGCTGCCCGTGATGCACGACCAGGCCGCTGACCTCCAGCAGCGGAATACCCGTTCCGGCCCGCTCACCGTTTCCGGGTACGGTCATTGCCGCCTCCGTTCCCCGTCCTCCTCCACCGTCGAGGGTGGCTCCGCCGAAGGTGGCCCAAGGGACCCGCCGGCCAGCGCCGCAGTGACCTCCGTGCCGAGGAAGACCTCACGGACCGCGGGGTCGGCCAGCACGGCAGCCGGCGCGCCGTCGCCGACGAGCTTGCCGCCCGTCAGGCAGATCAGGCGGCTCACCACGGGGGTGAGCGCGCGCACCACGTGCTCGATCCAGATCACCGCGATGCCCTCGGCGTTGACCTCGCGGACGATCTCGACCAGCTGGGCGACCTCGGGGTCGGTGAGGCCGCCTGCCACCTCGTCGAGCAGCAGCAGCGTGGGCTGCGTGGCCAGGGCCCGGGCCAGTTCCAGCCGCTTGCGCTGCAGCAGGCCGAGCCGCTCGGCAGGCACGTTCGCCTGGCCGGGCAGGCCGGTCCGCTCCAGCGCCGCGACCGCGGCCGTGTAGCTGGCCCGCCGCCGCAGCCCACCGCCCTGCTGAGCGGCGACCAGGAGGTTCTCGAACACGGTCATGTCCCCGAACGGGCGCGGCACCTGATACGTGCGGCCGACACCCAGCCTGCACCGCGCGGCCGCGTCCAGCCTGGTGACCGTGCGCCCGCCGAAGCGGATCTCGCCCCCGCCGGGAGCGAGGTCCCCGGAGATGAGGCCGAACAGGCTCGTCTTGCCAGCACCGTTCGGCCCCACGATCCCCACCGTGTCGCCGGCGCCGACGGCCAGCGACAGGTCCTCCGCGATGACGACCCGGCCGAACCGTTTCGTCACGTGGTCGAGCTCAAGCAGCGGCTGGCTCATCCGGTCACTGGTTGGTCGGCTTCAGGTCGGCGGTGATCTTCGCGTGCGGCTGCAGCGTGTTGTCGACGACCTGCATCTCCAGCGGGTACTTGGTCCCCTTCTGCCACTGCACGCCGAGCGGCGGGGTGATCGCCACCCCGGGAGCGGGCTTGCCGGACGTGAAGTTCAGCGGCCCGGCCAGCGCCTGGATGTTCACCTTGTGGATGGCGTCGGCGACCTCGGTCTTGTCGTGCGGGTCGCTGACCATGGTGAGGGCCGCGTGGGCGACCTCGAAGAGGCTGTAGTTGCTGATGTTGGAGTTCCACTGGCCGTGGGAGGCCTCGAACTCGTTGGCCATCTGCTGGCAGGTCTCGCCGGTGAAGGAGGACTTCCACGGCAGGGTCGGCGCCCACCAGGCGTCGGTGGCCACGTTGTACGCCAGGGGGCCGAGCGCGTAGGCGTCGGGCGGGAACAGCAGCACCTTGGCCACGGTGGCCAGCTTCGGCTTGAAGCCCTGCTGGACCGACTGCTTCCACATGGTGGCGAAGTCGGGCGGCAGCGGCACGTTGGTGAAGAAATCGGCGCCGGCCGCCTTGAACTGGGAGATCATCGAGGAGTAGTTCGTGGTCCCGTCCGGGTAGGCCGAGGAAAGCACCATCTTGTAGCCCGCCGCCGTGGCGATCGGCGGGAACACCGCGCGGAAGGCGTTGCCGTCCGAGTCGTTCGGGAACGCGGCCGCGACCACCTTGTTGGTGTGGAGCTGGGCGTGGATCCGGTTCCACATCGGGATGAACGCCTCGACCAGGTGCTCGGCGCCCAGGAAGAACATGACCACGTACTTGGGCTTGAGCGTCGGCTTCTGCGGGTTGCCGCCCAGGTTGATGTACCAGGACTCCCACGGGATGTTCGAGCAGATGAGCGGGGTATGCAGCGATTCGGCCTGGCTCGCTACCGCGTTGACGGTCTCCGGCGTGGACGACGCGAACAGCAGGTCCACGCCGTCGCTCAGGATGGCTGTCTTGGCCAGGTCCCCCGCCCGGGTGGGGCTGGACTGGGTGTCGTAGGACTTGATCGTGACGGGGTAGGTCTTCCCGCCGATCTTGAACCCGTTCTTGTACGGGGCGGTCTGCTTGATCTTGGAGATCACCCAGTTATCCGGCGCCCCGAACCCGGCCAGCGAGCCGGTCAGCGGGTGGATCCAGCCGATCGTGATGCTTTTGGTGCCGCCCGAGCTGGCACCCTTGATGCCGGAACTGCACGCCTCCAGCAGGCCGCCGCCCCCCACCACTGCGGCGCCGGCGCCGACCCCGCGCAGCAGGCCGCGCCGGCTGATGCCGTCGGCCTGGCCGGTTCTCGCGGAATGCCCAGTCTGGTCACTCATCTCTCATCGATCTCCTTGAGGTCATATCGCAGAGGCGGGCCGCGCGGCGGTCGCATCGGTGCCGCAGCCGGTCCCCTTCAGCAGGGGGGATCTGGTGATCTGCAGATGCTCAGGGCCACGCCGCTCGCTTCCTGACGCGCCATTCCGTCTCCTCGACGTCAGCGCCCGTCGCACACGGCGTCCGAGACACGTGCGTCCGAGGCCCACCTTCAAGCCAACCCAGCCCAGGGAAGAGCATTTGCGGGATCCTAGTGTGCGCTTAGCGTACGGCTATGCGCAATACGGATATACGCAATGGAGATATTTAATCTTCACGACCGTGCCGTCCGCTGGTGAGCCCGGCGCGGTGAACGCTAGCATCTGCGCGGCCTTGTCGGCGAAGGTCCGCAACAGGCCATTGGATGCGCCGGTGGGGGGGTGCGCAGGACAGGGGCGGGCTCCGGCACCCGGCCGGGGAACGGCCCTCGCGGAGGCCCGCCGCCGGTCTGTCCCGCCGGCGGGGACGCGGGAACCCGGGGACGTTGCCGCAAATCATGGATCATGGAGGGATGAGCCAGCGCGACAGCATCCCGCCCACCACGTGGTTCGTGACCGGAGCATCCCGGGGGTTCGGCCGGGAGCTGACCGAGCAGGCGCTCGCCCGCGGTGACCGCGTGGCTGCCACGCTGCGCCGGCCCGGGCAGCTGGACGACCTGGCGGCTGAGCACGGGGACCGGCTGTGGGTACGTGCCCTCGACGTGACCGACACCAGTCAGGTGCGGCGCGTGGTCCGGGAAGCGTTCGCCGATCTCGGGCGGATCGACGTGGTGGTCTCCAACGCCGGGTACGGGGTGTTCGGCGCCGCGGAGGACCTGACCGACGCCCAGGTGGAGACGGTCATTGCCACCAACCTGACCGCCTCGATCCAGCTCGCCCGCGCCGTCCTGCCGTACCTGCGGGCCCAGGGAGGCGGCTTGCTGATGCAGATGTCGAGCATGGGCGGGCACATCGCCTTTCCCGCGTTCTCGATGTACCACGCCGCCAAGTGGGGCATCGAGGGCTTCTACGAGGCGCTGGCCACCGAGGTCGAGCCGTTCGGGATCCGCACGACGCTGGTCGAGCCCGGGATGATCCGGACCAGCTTCTACCAGGCGGCCACGCGGGTCCCGGCCAGCCCGGCCTACCAGGGGACCCCGGTGGACCGGGATCCGCTGCCGGTCGAGCAGATGCCGGGTGACCAGGCCAAGGTGGTCGCGGCCATGATCGAAGCGGCTCTTTCGCCGGACCCGCCCCGCCGGCTCCTGCTCGGATCAGACGCGTACCGCCTGGTCCATGAGGCTCTCGCCGCCCGGCTCGCCGCTGTCCAGGCCCAGCAGGACCGCGCGCCGTCCACGGACGTCGACGGCTGGCTGCCCGCGCCCCCCTGACCTGCCTGCTCACCCCGGGGCCGCAGGTCTCCTGGCCGGCGCGGCGCTACCCGCGGCGGCGGCCCCACAGGAAGTAGGCCAGTGGCGCCAGCCCGGCGGAATTGACGATGGTCAGGGCCGGGACCCACATCCATTTCCTGCCCCGGATCTCGCTCGCCGGGCGGCGCTTCATGTCCACGAGGGCTGCCGCCTTGAGGCTGGTCTCCACGACGGCTGCCACGATGATCAGCCGCTGTGTGGGCTTGCTGAGATCGCTCCACTTTCGTCCGGCCACGACACCCTCCGCATAGCTGGCAGGGACCTGTGCTGGCCTGCACTGTACATCGGCGGGCTACTGCTCCCGGTCGCGGCGGAGCCGCTCGAGGACCTCGTCCGGGCTCTGCGTGGTGACCCGGATCATGGCCCGGACCGCGTCCGCCAGCGCGATGCGCGGGACATCCAGCTCGATCGCGGCCGAGTGTGCCCACCGGGTCAGTTCCCGGTAGAGCTCCGGGCTCAGGTCGAGCGTGATCCTGACCGGCTTCGACCGGATGGCCGTCTTGCCCGCCGGGGCGGCCCCCGGCTCCGTGCGCCTCGTGGCGGCGGCCGCCATCTGCGCCTTGCGCCGCTCCCGCTCCGTTGTCATGACGGCACCTTCCCGAGGGGAACGCATCGCTCGATGAGATCGTGGGCCACGCCGCGCCACACATCGCGGCCTATCTCGGGAATGGGCACACCGAAACTCTGGGCGTACGCCTCGCGTCTCGGCACGGCCGTTCGCAGCACGTCATAGCCTAGGCCCTCCAGCACCTCGCGGGCACTAGTGGTGGAGTGTGCCCGCGTGATGCACCGGTTCAGCAGTACCGCGGCCCGCGCGGGCCGCTCGCGGAACGCCTCGACCTCGCTGATCTCCTCCCGCACCGGGGTGGTGCGGTTGATCTCGATAGGGCTGGGCGCGCACGGGATCACGATCTCGTCCACGTACCGCATCGCGGACCGGGCGATGCCCGCGTGGTCCTCCAGCTGCGGGGCGTCGATGATCACCACATCATCCGGGTGGGCAATCTCGGCGACGCGCTGGTGCAGGCTGCGCGAGGGCAGGGCCACCATCCGGAACGGGAAGGCCATCCGCGGCGGCAGCCCCGGGTCCATGGCCGCCAGGTCGGACCACTCCAGGGCGCTGCCGGACGGGTCCGCATCCACGAGCAGGACAGGGCGCCCCGCCTGGGCGAAGATGTGGGCTAGCCAGACCGCCGAGGTGGTCTTCCCCGTGCCCGGCTTGAGGTTGAGCAGGGCGACGCTGAGAGCCGGCATGAACGCAGTATTACAGTGCCTACGGCAATACGGAAGAGGGTTCGGGGCAGGTGCTCAGCCGGCCCCATGCCGCCCGGACCCGCCCGGCGCGGTGGGGAGCGCCGGTTTCCACAAGGCTATGGATATTACCCCGCAGTGTGGGCCGGGGGCGGAGCGGGTTTGCCCACAGGCTGTGGATCACGGCTGCGGTGTCCCGGGTCAGGCCTGAGCCGCGGTCCCGGGGCGGCCGGTAACCTGGCCGGCCCCGGGACCGCGGCGCGGCGCGTCAGCCGGCCGGCCCCAAGGTGATCGGGACTGTGCCGCCGGACCGGTCCCATCTACCAAGCTTGCGCTCCTTTACCAGGGCCGTCACGCATTTGGGGGCAGCGGGCACTGAGAGTCATCGCAGCCGGCCCGCGTCACCGGCGCTGCTTGCGCAGGCAATCGGAATACGTGTCGTACATGTCTTCCGCGGTGCGGTCCGTCTTGCTGCCCGCGGGCAGGCCGCCCATGCCTCATCCGGGCCCCGGCTGGCGCGGCTTGTACAGGCCGACCAGCACGCCGTACCTGGCCCCGCCCTCACCGGCATCGTCCAGCCCGCCGACCAGCTCGTTCAGGGTGCTGGCCAGCTGCCGGGCCTGATCCGCGGTGAGCCGGATGTTGCGCAGGACGAGCAGCGGTTCCGGGGCGCCGCCGGCTATCTCGTCGGCGACGGCCTGGAGCATGATGCCGGTGTGCGCGGTCCCCTGCTCACCGGGGAAGTCGAGGCGCCGCGCGGTGCGCTGGTAGTACTGCTCGGTACCGCCCCGCACCTGCCGGGTGCCGGTGACCGCCACCAGGCCGGCCTCGCGCAGCACCTTGAGGTGATGGGCGACGCTGCCCTTGTGGGTGCCCAGGGCCGAGGCCAGCTGGCTGATGGTCGCCGGGTGCCGTCCCAGCGCGAACAGGAGCCGGTGCCGCATCGGATGCCCGAGGGCCCGGTACTGGGCGGCGGAGGCGACGGTGAGCTGCTCGTGCTCCGGCTCGGAGGATGGGCTCATGCCGCTAAGCGTCTAATACTCTTGACGCTTTTTCAACCGGCGTGCTGTACTACCGGCGACAAGCCGCCGAGCCGCCGGGAGCAGGAACCCTGATCCCGCACCACGGAGGACCGATGCTGGACGCCGACATCACCTCGATCACCCGCGAGCTGGCCGGGCTGGTGGGGGAGCGTTACGTGTTCCCCGGCCTCGCGGCCGAGATCAGCGCGCTCCTGGAAAGCCGGCTCGCCGGCGGCTGCTACGCGCAGGCCCCGGATGAGGAGGCCCTGGCCGCGGCGCTCACCCAGGATCTCCAGTCGCTCAACGGCGACAAGCACCTGCGGCTGCTGCACAGCGCGGCCGGGCTGCCCGAACGCGGGGATCAAGCGGAGGCAGCCGCCCTGTCCGCCTACGCGGCCCTCACCTCAGGCGGGATCGCCCGGGCGGAACGGCTCGACGGCAACGTCGGCTACCTGGACCTGCGGCCGTTGCTGTTCCCGCCGGCGATGGCCGGGGACGCGGCCGCCGCCGCGATGACGCTCCTCGCCCTCACCGACGTCCTCATCATCGACCTGCGGCGGTGCCTGGGCGGCGCGCCGGACATGGTCGCGATGCTGTGCAGCTATCTGCTCGGCGACGAGCCGGTGCATCTGATCGACATGATCGGCCGGCCCGCTGCGGACGGCGCGGCAGAGGTCAGGCAGTCCTGGACCATGCCGTTCACGCCGGGCCGCCGGTTCGGGCCGGACAAGCCGGTCTTCGTGCTGACCAGCGGCACCACCTTCTCCGGCGGGGAGGAGCTGAGCTACGACCTCCAGCAGATGGGCCGGGCCACCGTGGTCGGCGAGCGCACCCGCGGGGGCGCGCACCCGGTCGAGCGATTCCGGATCCGCGCGCACCTGCAGGCCACCATCCCCGTCTCCCGCTCGCTCAGCCCGGTGTCCGGGGGAAACTGGGAGGGGACCGGCGTCCTGCCCGACGTGGCCGTGCCGGCCGGCGAGGCGCTGGACACTGCTTACCAGCGGGCCCTGGCCCACGTCCTCTCGCTGGGAGAAGGCGGCGCCCGGGGCGGGACGGCCGCGGAAGCGCGGCAGGCGCTGGCCGCGTGCAGCCCGGATTCCCGGGTTCAGGAACGGCGAGAGCCGGGCCGCTGACGGGCCGGTGCCAGCGCCCGGGGCTTCTTCATCGTCGTGCCTCCTCGTGTGCCCGGCCGGCGGAGGCGCCCGGCGGGGGGTCTGCGGTGACGCCGCCGGCGTCTTCGGGGGAGCTTGTGGGTGCCGGGCCCGCCGGGCGCGGCTGACCCGCGGGGCCGGGCGGATCCGTGCGCCCGGGGAAGCCGCCGGCCCCGGGGCCGCCACTGGCGGCGGACCGCGGCCGGGCCGGAAACGCGGCCAGGGCGACGATGACGCCGGCCAGCGCAACCACCGCCCCGACGGTCAGCCCGAGGTCCATCCCGCTGATGAACGCCACCCGGGCCGCATGAGCGAGGAGAGCGCCGGTGCTGCCGCCCACCCGGGCCGCGACACCGAGGGCGCCCCCGACCGACCCGAGGATCTGGCTCTCGGCCGCCTGCGGCAGGTGATACGGAGCCAGCGTGCTGGTCATCCGGCCGGTGTAGCGGGTGGCCAGCAGGCTGCCGATCACGGCGACCCCCAGCGCCCCGCCGACTTGCATGAACGTGCCGTTAGTGGCGGAACCCACCCCGGTGTCCCCGCGCGGCACCGATCCCATCACCGAGGCGGTCGTGCACGGGATGGCCAGCCCGGCGCCGATGCCCAGCATGACCATCCCGGCCACGCTGTCGGGATAGGTGGAGGTGACGGACGCACCGGAGATCTGCCACAGCCCCGCCGCCACGGTCAGCAGGCCGGCCGCGGCGGTGAATCTGGCCCCGATCAGCCGGACCAGGACCGGGGAGGCAGGCGCGATCAGCGCTACCGCGGCCGCGGCGGGCAGGACCCGGATCCCGGTCTGCAGGGCGGTGTAGCCGAGGGAGAACTGAAGGTACTGGGTCAGCACGAACAGCGCCCCGTACATCCCGAACATGACCAGCCATACCGACGAGATCGCGGCGGAGAAGGACCTGTTCCGGAAGAAGCTCAGGTTCAGCATGGGATGGTCGCTGGCCCGCTCCCAGACGGCGAAGCCGCCCAGGACCGCCAGGGCGCCCAGCCCGCTCGCCATAACCAGCCCGGAGGACCAGCCCCGCACCGGCGCCTCGATGATCGACCACAGCAGCAGCCCGAGCCCGGCCACGGACAGTACTGACCCGGTCAGGTCCGGCCGCCGGGCGGCCGGGTTCCGGGAGTCCGGCACCAGCGGGATGGCGCAGGCGATCCCGGCCGCCGCGACCGGGACGTTGATCAGGAACACCGAGCCCCACCAGAAGTGGCTGAGCAGCAGACCGCCGACGATCGGCCCGAGAGCGATGCCGACGCCGCTGGTCGCCGCCCACAGGCCGATCGCGCGCTGGCGCTCGCCAGAGTCGCGGAACATCTCGGTGATGATCGACAAGGTGGACGGCATCATCAGCGCGCCGCCGACGCCCATGCTGGCCCGGGCGGCGATGAGCATGCCCACCGATCCGGAGAACGCGGCCCACGCCGAGCCGGCCGCAAAGGCGGCCAGGCCCGCCAGGAACGTCCGCTTGCGTCCCACCCGGTCGGCCAGGCTGCCCGCCACGAGCAGCAGGCCCGCGAACACCATGATGTAGGCGTCGACGATCCACTGCAGGTCGCTTGAGGTGGCGTGCAGGTCGCGGACCAGGGTGGGCAGCGCCACGTTCAGGACGGTGTTGTCCAGGTTCACGATCAGCAGGGAGACGCACAGGACCGCGAGCGCCGCCCAGCGCCGTGCCTCCGGCGGTCCTTTCACCGGCCGGACCGGGACGCTCGCCTGCGGGGCCATGAGCTAGCTCAGCGCACGGGCTGGACCGCGGTGACGCCGTGCTCGATGTAGCTGGTGAGCCGCCTGCCCAGCATGATCGGCACGGTGTACTCGCCGCGGGCGACCGCCAGCCCGTGCCAGTCCGGCGTGGGGCTGACCGTCCACCCGTGCAGGTCCACCTCGCGGATAGCGGCCTGCACCAGCCGGCGGGCCCGCTCGGCGGCGGAGTGGTACCAGGCCTCGTCGTCGTTCAGGGCCAGGGCGAGGGCGAACTCGAGGTCCGCCCCGTCGCGCAGCCGCGCCAGGTTGCGCTCGATGCCGATCAGCACCGGGGCCAGGGCCAGGTCAGCGGCAGAATGCGGGTGAGGTGCGGGCATCGGGACCACCGTGCTTCCGGACGGGAAACTAACGCCACTCCGATAGTCTCCGCACGCGGGTGCGGGCGGGAGGGACGATGGTCGCGTCCTGGACGGCCAACGTCCCGAGCCGGCCTGCGGCCCAGGGCGCGGTAAAGTCCCGGCCGGGGGCTGCCGCACTGGCTGGCCCTCCAGGCGCCCGGGCCTCTCGTTCATCTTCCGTTCACTTCCACGTCGGTATCGCGTCGCTCAAATGACGTACGTTCGTCACGGTAAGGGCCGGTATGCGGCCAGCCGCACGCACGAAGGGGTCGTTGGTGGCGGAAACCCGATCCCCGGGCCTCACGAAGGCCCTGGATGAGGCGTCCATCAGCCGATTTCATCTCCGGGCGGTACTGGTCTCCGGCATGGGGTTCTTCACCGACGCCTACGACCTTTTCGTCATAGGGATCGCCGCCACCCTGATCAAGCAGCAATGGCACCTGGATACAGGCCGGCTGGCCCTGCTGAACGGCACCATGCTGGCTGCCGCCTTCCTGGGCGCGCTGGTGTTCGGCCGGGTCGCCGATCTGCTCGGCCGCACGCGGGTGTACTGGCTCGTCGCGGCGATCATGGTCGTCGGCGCGCTGGGCTCGGCGCTTTCCCCGACCTTCTGGGTGCTGATCGTCTTCCGTTTCGTGCTGGGCTTCGGCGTCGGCGGTGACTACCCCGTCAGCGCGGTGCTGATGAGTGAGTACGCCAACCGCAGGGACCGCGGCAAGCTCGTCGGGATGGTGTTCTCCACCCAGGCGCTCGGCCTCATCGTGGGGCCCCTGGTCGCGCTGCTGCTGCTCGGCGCGGGCGTCAGCGACAGCCTGGCGTGGCGGATCATGCTGGGGCTCGGGGCGATCCCCGCTGCCGCCGTGGTCTACCTGCGCCGTAAGATGCCGGAGTCGCCTCGTTACCAGGCCCAGGTCCAGGGGCTGCACGGCGCTGCGGCCGTCGGCCTGGCCCAGTTCAGCGAGGGGCGGGTGGTCGCGGGGCCGAGCCCGGCCATCACGCATCAGATGGGCCTGCGGTCGTTCCTGACCAACCGCCGGTGGCTGGTGACGCTGGCCGGCACGGCTGGCTGCTGGTTCCTGCTGGACTACGCCTACTACGGCAATACGATCTCCACGCCGCAGATCATCGGGCTGATTTCCCCCAATTCCTCGATCATGACCACGATCGCCATCCAGCTGGTCATCTTCGTGGTGGCCGCGGTACCGGGCTACCTGCTCGGCATCGCCCGGATGGACCGGGTCGGCCACCGGCGGCTCCAGCTGATCGGTTTCGCCATGATGGCGCTCTGCTTCGCCATCATCGGGCTGGTGCCGGGGCTGACCACGGCCGTGGTGCCGTTCCTGCTGGTCTACGGGGTCAGCTACTTCTTCACCGAGTTCGGGCCGAACATGACCACGTTCGTCATGCCGAGCGAGGTGTTCCCGGTCACCATGCGGGCCACGGGGCACGGCATCTCGGCGGGAATCGGGAAGCTCGGGGCCTTCATCGGCGTGTTCCTCTTCCCGCTGCTGCAGTCGTCCCTCGGGCTGCGCGGCACGCTGCTGCTCACCGCGGGAATCTCGGTCCTGGGCCTGATGCTGACCCGGGTACTGCCTGAGACGGCCGGCCGGAGCCTGGACGAGGTCTCCGGCGGCGAGCCCCTGGCCGGTGGCCTGGCCGGTGGTTACGCCTCCCTGGAGGGGTCCCCGTCCGGGGGGATGCTCGTCGAGGTCCCGTCGGAGCTCGGGCCAGGAGCGCCGCCGGACCGGGCAGCCTGAGGCCCCGCAGCCGGAGAATCCGTGGTCACCGGCTCCGTGGTCACCGGCCCCGTGGCTGCAGGTGCTGGGGCTGCAGGTACTGGGGCGACGGGCAGGGCCACCAGCGCACCTTCCTCGGGGTGGCCCAGCCGGGCCCAGATGCGGTTGAGCTCGTACTGGTAGTACAGCGTGTGCAGTGCGAAGAAGAAGCTGAGTACCAGGCCGATCCAGCCGTTGCAGGAGCGCTCCATGCCCGCGTCTTCCTGCATCTGGGCGATCCGCTCGCCGGTCCGGTAGATGGACACGTACGGCGGGATGATGATGATCCAGCCGACCGTGATCGCGAGCAGCGAGACCAGCGGCTCCACCCTGATGTTCTCGTCGAAGTCACGCGCCTCGCGGTTGATCTTGTACCACCAGACGAGGTGGTAGATGCCCAGCGTGAGGAAGGGCCACACGAGCCAGGTAAGCCAGATGTTCCGTGTCTTGCCCGCGCGTCCTGTCATAGCGTCCCCCCGAACGTCGAAGTGCCCCGCAGCGATGTCGGTGATCTGCGGGTATCACATTTCGTAATTGTATGGTTTCCCGCCGGAATGATCCAGGGCGGACGGTCAGGCGGGCGCGCCGCCCCGCCCGGCTCCGCCGGCGAACCGCCCGATCTCGCCCGCCAGGCCAGGGGCGGCCAGCGCGTCCAGGCCGTGGCGGAACTCCCCGGCCAGCGCCGCCTCCTCGGCGAGGGACAGGCTCTCGATCGCCGACTGCCGGTCGCTGCGCAGGCAGGCCTGGGGCAGCGCGGCAAGCTCACGGGCCAGCGCCTCCGCGGCGCTCCGGGCCTCCCCGGCCGGGACCACCCGGCTGACCAGGCCCATGGCCAGCGCCTCGGCGGCCTGGACCGGCCGGCCGGTGAGGATCAGGTCCAGCGCCCGGCCCAGGCCCACGATCCGGGGCAGCCGCACGGTCCCGCCGTCGATCAGCGGCACGCCCCAGCGGCGGCAGAACACGCCCAGCACCGCGTCGTCCTCGGCCACCCTCAGGTCGCACCACAGCGCGAGTTCCAGCCCGCCGGCGACCGCGTGCCCGCTGATCGCCGCGATGACCGGCTTGGACAGCCGCATCCGGGTCGGGCCCATCGGCCCGTCGCCATCCGGCTCGGCCCGGTTCCCGTCCGGGCCGCCGAGAGCCTTCAGATCCGCACCGGCGCAGAACGTGCCGCCCGCGCCGTACAGCACGGCGGCGCGGGCGCTGTCGTCCGCATCGAACTGGCGGAACGCGTCGGCCAGGGCGGCGGCGGTCGGCCCGTCCACCGCGTTGCGGACGGCCGGCCGGTCCAGGACAACCGTGATGACCGGGCCGTCCCGCTCAACCCGGACGCTCATCGCGTGACCACTGGCCGGCCAGGCTCAGCCGACCTGCCAGGTGTCGGAGCCGGCGAGCAGCTCGGCCAGGTCCCCCTCGCCCTGCCGGGCCCGGGCGGCGGAGATCTGCTCGGCCATCAGGTCGTCGTAGCTGGCCCGCGGCTGCTGGCGGAACACGCCGATGGGGGTGTGCGCGAAGTCGGCACGGTCCAGCCGGGACAGGGCGAACGCGTAGGAGGGGTCCGCCGCGTGCGCGTCGTGCACGACCAGGGACTCCGGGTCGGTGCCGGCCACATCCACGGCCTCGAGCGAGCCGGTGCGGCCGAACCGCAGCCCGCGGCCGAGGTCGGCGCCGAACCTGACCGGCTCGCCGTCCTCCAGCCGGATCAGGGTGTCATCCCGGGATCCCGGGCTGGTCAGCGGGGCGAACGCGTCGTCGTTGAAGATCGGGCAGTTCTGGTAGATCTCCACGAAGGCGGCGCCGCGATGATCCGCGGCTGCGCGCAGCACGCTGGTCAGGTGCTTGCGGTCGGAGTCGATGGTGCGGGCCACGAAGCTGGCCTCGGCGCCGAGCGCCAGCGAGACGGGGTTGAACGGGGTGTCCAGCGACCCGAACGGGGTCGACTTGGTGATCTTGCCCTGCTCCGACGTGGGCGAGTACTGGCCTTTCGTCAGGCCGTAGATGCGGTTGTTGAACAGCAGGATGTTGATGTTCACGTTCCGCCGCAGCGCGTGGATCAGGTGGTTGCCGCCGATCGACAGCGCGTCGCCGTCCCCGGTGATCACCCAGACCGACAGGTCGGGCCGGGACGAGGCCAGCCCGGTCGCGATGGCCGGCGCCCGCCCGTGGATGGAGTGCATCCCGTAGCTGTCCACGTAGTAGGGCAGCCGCGACGAGCACCCGATACCCGAGATCATCACCAGGTTCTCCCGGGGGATCTCCAGCTCAGGCAGGAAGGCCTGGAACGCGGCCAGGATCGCGTAGTCGCCGCACCCAGGGCACCAGCGAACTTCCTGATCGGACTTGAAGTCCCGGGTGGCGAGCTTCTCGTCGGCCACCGGCACCAGCGTCAGCGAGGCCGGCCGCCGCCCGGCCTCCAGGGCCCCGTCGTTCGCGTGGCTGTGCGGCCCGCCGTGGGCAGTCTCAGACATTCTCGATCACATCCTGGATCACGCCGGCCAGTTCGGCGGCGCGGAACGGCAGCCCGCGCACCCGGTTGTAGGAGATCACGTCGGTCAGGTAGCGCCCGCGCAGCACCAGCGCGAGCTGGCCCAGGTTGATCTCCGGCACCAGCACCTTGTCGTAGCGGGCCAGCACGTCGCCGAGATTGGCCGGGAAGGGGGACAGGTTGCGCAGTTGGGCGTGGGCCACGGCGCCCCCGCCCTGGCGGACCTGCCGCACCGCGGCGCCGATGGACCCGAACGTGGATCCCCAGCCCAGCACCAGCACCTTGGCCTGGCCGTCCGGGTCGTCCACCTCCAGCGGCCCGATGTCCGCGGCGATGCCGTCGACCTTCGCCTGCCGGAGCCGGACCATCCGGTCGTGGTTGGCCGGGTCGTAGGAGATGGTGCCGGACCCGTCCGCCTTCTCGATCCCGCCGATCCGGTGCTCGAGGCCCGGGGGTGCCCGGAATGGCCCACGGCCGGGCCAGGGTGTCCGGGTTCCGCTGGTAGGGCCGGAAGTCGGGCTTGCCGTCCGCGCCCTGCCACTCGCCCGGGCTGGAGAACGAGAACTCATCCCGCAGCTTCGGCAGCCCGGCCACCTCGGGGATGCGCCAGGGCTCGGAGCCGTTGGCCAGGTAGCCGTCGGACAGGATGATCACGGGGGTGCGGTACTTGGTGGCGATCCGCACCGCCTCCAGCGCGATATCGAAGCAGTCGGACGGGGTCGCCGGGGCCAGCACCACGACCGGGGACTCCCCGTTCCGGCCGTACAGCGCCATGAGCAGGTCCGCCTGCTCGGTCTTGGTCGGCATGCCCGGTGGACGGCCCGGCGCGCTGGACGTCGATGACGATCAGCGGCAGCTCGAGGGACACCGCCAGGCCGATGGTCTCGGCCTTGAGGGCCATGCCCGGGCCCGAGGTGCTGGTCACGCCGAGCGCCCCGCCGAAGGACGCGCCGAGCGCAGCCCCGACCCCGGAGATCTCGTCCTCGGCCTGGAACGTGCGGACCCCGAACCGCTTGTGCTTGGACAGCTCGTGCAAGATGTCCGAGGCCGGCGTGATCGGGTAGGCGCCGAGGAACAAGGGCAGGCCCGGACCGCCGGGACGCGGCGACCAGGCCGTAGGACAGGGCGCTGTTGCCGGTGATGTTCCGGTACGTGCCCGGGGCCAGGGTCGCGGGCTTGACCTCGTACTGGACCGAGAAGGCCTCGGTGGTCTCGCCGTAGTTCCAGCCGGCCTGGAAGGCGGTGATGTTCGCCTTCAAGATCTCGGGCTTGTTCGCGAACTTGGACTGGAGGAACTTGAGCGTGCCCTCCAGCGGCCGGTTGTACAGCCAGGAGAGCAGCCCGAGCGCGAACATGTTCTTGGCCCGCTCGGCTTCCTTGCGGGAGACGTCGATCTCCTCGAGGGCCTTGACCGTCATCGACGTGATCGGCACCGCGTGCACGTTGTAGCCGGACAGCGAGCCATCCTCCAGCGGGTTGGCCGCGTAGCCGACCCGGGACAGGTTGCGCTTGGTGAACTCGTCCGTGTTGGCGATGATGTCGGCGCCGCGCGGCACGTCAGCCAGGTTGGCCTTGAGCGCGGCCGGGTTCATCGCGACAAGCACGTCAGGCGCATCGCCCGGGGTCAGGATGTCGTGGTCCGCGAAGTGGAGCTGGAAGCTGGACACCCCCGGGAGCGTCCCGGCCGGAGCCCGGATCTCGGCGGGGAAGTTCGGCAGGGTCGAGAGATCGTTGCCGAACGCGGCCGTCTCCTGGGTGAAACGGTCGCCGGCGAGTTGCATGCCGTCACCTGAGTCACCCGCGAAACGGATTATGACGCGATCGAGCTGCTGGACCTGCTTGGTCACAGTCGGAGGACCTCCTCGGCGCGCCGCTGGCCGGCACCTTGGCGGAGCAAGGCCAACGAACGCCGCACCCGGCACGCACCGCGTCCGGGGCTGAGTTGGGATTAGCTCAATGTTACAGCGCCGTTGCGCTGCTCGTGGCGCGTGACGGGCTCTGTGAATCAGTAGTGACCTATCTCACATCAATTCGGTCCGGTTCGCCGGATGACCGCCGGAGCCCGCTCGAGCGCCGCGGTCGCAGAACAACGGGGCTACCCCATATGACGTCGCTGACCGGTGCCGTGGTTCACCGGCAGGGCGGCCCGCTGGCCGGGCCGGGGTTACCCTGGGCCGCGTGGCTGCCGCTGGATCTGCCCTCGCCACGGTACCTGGGCCGGTCGGCCGACCATCGGACGCGCCTTCCCCGTGCGCGGCGGCAGACGCGCGCGTCGTCCTGGACACCGGCCCGGGGCTGCGCGCTGTGGGTCTTCGACGCCGGGCTGGCCTGCTGCGCGGTCGAGTGCGCCGCCGCGCTGAGCCGGGTGAGCCGCGGCGCGCCAGGCCCGCAGGAGGAGGCTGGCCCGGATGAGGCCGGCCTGCGGGAGGCGGAGCCGCAGGAGACCAGGCCGGGTGGCCCGGGCCCGGCCGGGGCACCCCCCGGGCACGGCCCCTCAACGTATTCATCGTGGCCGGCACGGTCACGGACAAGCTCGCGCCGCTGGTGCTCCGGGCCTACCAGCGGGTGCCAGACCCCAAGCGGGTGCTCTCCTTCGGTGCCTGCTCCAACAGCGGCGGCCCGTACTGGGACTCCTACTGCGTGACCAAGGGCGTGGACCAGATCATCCCGGTCGACGTCTATGTGCCCGGCTGCCCGCCCCGGCCGGAGGCCCTGCTGACGGCCTGGACGTGCTGGCCGGGCGCCCTGCCGCCGGGCACCCGGCGGGCTGCCCGTGACCGCGCCGCAGGCCCTGACGCCGGACGCGATCGCGGCCCGGCTGCGGGACGGCCCTGGGTGTCGAACTGGAGCGAAACCAGCCAGGACATGATCACCGTCACGGTGCCGCCGCAGGCCTGGGTGGCCGCCCTGGCCTGCGCCCGGGACGAGCTGGGCTGTGACTTCTTCGACTGGCTGACCGGCGTGGACGAACTGGACGCCGGGATCGCCGTGCTGGCGCATGTCTACTCGCTGGCCGGGCGGCACCATCTCCTGCTGCGCACCCTCCTGGCCGCCGGGACGGCGCTGGCCACGGCCACCGGCATCTACCGCGGCGCCGCGTGGCATGAGCGTGAAACTCACGAGATGTTCGGCGTGGTATTCGATGGCCACCCCGGGCTGGATCCCCTGCTGCTGCCCGATGGCTTCGAACAGGTTCCGTTGCGGAAGAGATTTTGTCCTCGCCGCCCGGCGCGAGCGGGACTGGCCGGGCGCGAAGGAGCCAGGCGAGGCCGGCCGGTGCCCGCGGGCGCCGCCGCCCGCCGCCGCCTGCGATCCACGACGGGTGGCCCGCCTCGTGAGCACGGACCTGCCGCCGCGCAGCCGCGGGGTGATCGGGCTGCTGGAGGAAAACTGCACCGTGTGCATGCTGTGCGCGCGGGAGTGCCCGGACTGGTGCATCTACATCGAATCGCACAAGGAGCCCGTGCCCGGTGCCGGGGAGGCCGGTGCGCAGGCAGCGGGTGCCCAGGCGGCGGGTGCCCAGCAGGCGCCGGGGCCGGCGGGCGGGCTGGCCGGCCGGGGCCGCCAGCGGGTCCGGAACACGCTGGACCGGTTCGCCATCGACTTCTCGCTGTGCATGTACTGCGGGATCTGCATCGAGGTCTGCCCGTACGACGCACTGTTCTGGTCGCCGGAATTCAGCTACGCCGAGCCGGAGTTGCGCGACCTGACCCACGAGCGCGGGCGGTTGCGGACCTGGATGCAGACCGTGCCGCCACCGCCGGCCCACGATCCCGGCGCCCCCGCGCCGAAGGAACTGCTCGCGGCGGAGGGGCCCGCCCGGCACGCCGGAGCCCGGCCGGCAGGCGGCCAGAGCGGGGGCAGCCCGGCTGAGCCCGCCTGGCAGGCGGCCGGAGCGGGGCAGCCCGGCTGAGCCCGCTGGCAGGCGGCCGGAGCGGGGCGACCGGCTGGCGGGAGGCTGAGCGGGGGCCAGGGCGGGACCGGCGACGCTAGCGGAAGTTGACGAACTGCAGCGCCAGGTCGAGATCCTTGCCCTTGACCAGGGAGATCACGGCCTGAAGATCATCCTTCTTCTTGGACGAGACGCGCAGTTCCTCGCCCTGGACCTGGGCCCGCACGCCCTTCGGCCCCTCATCACGGATGATCTTGCCGATCTTCTTGGCGTCGTCCTGCGAGATGCCCTCCTTGAGCGTGGATCCCGATCCGGTACTCCTTGCCCGAGGGCTTCGGGTCGCCCGCATCCACGATCTTCAGTGAGACCTGGCGCCGGACCAGCTTGTCCTTGAACACGTCGAGCACGGCCTTGGCGCGCTCCTCGCTATTGGCCCGGATCTCCACGCCGTGGTCCCCGGACCAGCCGATGGACGCGCCGACGCCGCGGAAGTCGAAGCGGGTCGAGATCTCCTTGGCCGTCTGGTTGAGGGCGTTGTCGACTTCCTGGCGATCGATCTTGCTGACGATGTCGAAGCTGCTGTCTGCCATGCACGGCTCCCTTCCCGTTGGGTGTGCATGCTGGGAGAACACTGGGGCGAGCACCTCGCGGGAACGCGCCGGTGCAACGCCGAGTCCTGAGGCTACTGCTCCGCCGGGGGCCGGGGTGAATCCGGCGCGCGGCGGCCGGGCGGCCGGCCCGGCGGCGGCGGGTCCGGCCGGGGCATGGCGGCCGGGTGCGGCAGCCGCCCGGGCTGCGGCGATGGCATGCGGGCCGCAGGGAGACGCAGGCGACGGTAGGGGCGCCTGGCGGCGGTTCGGCGCAGCCCTGGCGGCGGTTCGGCGCGGCTGAGCGCGGAGCGGCTGTGGCGCGGCCCAGGCCTGTTGAGCCTGGCCAGGTCGGCGATGGGACGAGAGACCCCGAGTGTCCGCTATCCTTCTCTGGGCTGTCCTCGCGACAGCGCACGGCAGGTTGCCCGAGTGGCCAAAGGGAGCGGTCTGTAAAACCGTCGGCTTAGCCTACGTTGGTTCGAACCCAACACCTGCCACTACCTGCGGAAACGGCCCGTGAGCTGGGGATCCCCGGCCTCGCGGGTCTTCTCTGTCTTGTCGCGCTCGTGTTTCATGATGTGCCGCTGTGGGCCGCTGCGTAGCAGTGGTTACGGACATATGGCGGACGGAATCGGGGCGGAGCAAGCGGTTCACCGCACCGCTTGCTCCAGGGTTCCGCTGACCCGCAGGCCACGGTGAAGAGCCTGCCAGGCTCCCAGAAGATCACTGATGATCGAGGGTCTGGCCTGCGCATGGCCACGGGATCGGCGGGCAGTCGCGAGAGCCCTGCGGATGCCGGGGTTCGCGTTGGACTGACCGCGCCGGGCAGCAGGCCGCGCGTGCCTGGTCTGAACATGGGCTTCAGAACCCCACGACTCCACCGATAAATGCTGAGCGGCGCTGCACCAGTTCCGCCTGTCTCCTTACTCCCGTTCCTGGGCTGCTAGCCCGCCAGATGGTACCGCCTAGGGAACCGGGGGCGATGCGGAGAAACTGACCGCGTGCTCAAGCGCAATAGCGAACGGCCCCCTCAGAAAACCGGCTCCCGGCGCCAGGCTGACCGGCGGCCTCAACCGCACCGAGAAGCAAATGACGTCGCGGGGGCATCGCCGCTATTTTCACGCCGGTACGGCGCTGCGCGCAGCGGCATCAGGGCTGACCGGAAACAATTACCGAGCGGAGAGAAGCATCAATCCGGTACCTATCAGGAGGACGGGGAAAGACTCGGGGTGAGCCGTATAGTGCCGTTGCCGCCGCGAGGGTCATGACAGGCATCAGTCTCGTCTGGCAGCATCAGTGAAAAATGCAGCCGAGCACTTGGCACCGCGCGTGATCTGCAAACGGCCGGGTGAGCGACTACCGGCGTTGCCGCTTGCCGTGGGATTTCGATAACGTCGGCTGGCCCTAGCGAAGAACGCTGCGCCTGCAGCAGCGACCGCAGCGGCTACGGCCCACGCTATGGCCGGTGCTGGTGTTCCGGCGGCTGGGGTGCCGGTCGTAGCTGCGGCGATGAGGAGCAGGACCGGTATGCCGATGGCGGTACCGAGCTGGGCGGCGGTGTTGATGATGCCGGACGCCGAGCCGCGCCAATATGCTTCGATGTCGGTGCCCAGGCCGGTGGTGGCAACCGAGGACAGCCCAATGCCAGCTCCGGCGACGGCGGCGCAAGCCGACACGGCCAGCGGGGCCGCTGCGGAGGGGATCAGCGTAATGTCGGCAACAGCGATGCTTGTGAGGCCGATGGTGACCACCTGTTGGGGGCGATATCGGCGCAGCAAGGCGGCCGACAAGCTGGCGCCGCCGATGACGGCCAGGCTGAATGGCAGCAAGGTGGCGGCGGCCTGCAGTGGGCTGCGCTGCAGCGTGTTCTGCAGGTACAGGGTCACCAGCGTGAGCACCGAGCTTGTCGTAGCAGTGTTGAGCAGGCCGCCACCCGCGCCCTGGCGCAGCCGCGCATGACCGAGAAGCCGGGCTGGCAGCAGCGGCGCGGCCGCGCGGCGGTCGATGAAGACGAACGCGCCTGCCAGAACGACGCAGGCCGCCAGCAGCAGGCCACTGTCGATGCGGCGGGATGGCTGAGCGATCAGAGTTGTCCCGACGACAAAAGCCATCACGGCCGCGGTGAACGCTGCGGAGCCCGCCAGGTTCAGTGATCTTGCCGGATCGGCGTCGCGGTCACGAGGGACCGACCACACGATGGCGGTGGCGAGCCCGGCGGCCAGGGGAAGGTAGGCCCAGAACACGAACCGCCAGCTGGCGAGGTCGGTAACTATCCCGCCCACCACAAACCCGCTCGCACCGGCCGCCGCGCCCGCGGCGCTCCACACCGCGATCGCACGCCGCCGGGCGGGACCGTCGGCGGTCACCGTGGTCAGCAGGCGCAACGCCGACGGTACCGAGCCCGCGGCGGCTGCGCCCTGCAAGCATCGCCCGGCTATCAGGGCCACGACGGAGCTGGCGGTGGCGCCCGCGACTGCGCCGACAGCAAACACCAGCAGGCTCACGAGGATCGTCCGGTGGTGGCCGAATCGGTCACCCAGCCGAGCCCCCAGCATCAGCAGGCCGCCGAAGAACATCGCGTAGCCGGTCGCGATGAGGCTCGCGTATGAGCCCGGAGCGTGGAGGCTGGCCAACATGTCCGGAAGCGCCGTCACTACGACCGTGACCCCGAGCACATCAACGAACTGCACCAGGCACAGCGCGATGACTGCAACACCGAGACCCGAGGTTCGCGGAGTCTGCTGGACCTCAGTCATGGGCTGTCACCTAACCCGGCACCTCATTTGAGGGTGATGGCGCTGGCGGCCTCGCGGACGCCCTTGGTGGCGAGGTTGAGGATATGGCTCTTCCAGGGCATGTAGGGAAGTGCTTTGATGGTCTGGTTCTGCAGCCAGATCTGGGTGCGTGTGCCGGGAGTAAATCTCTTGGCGTTTCCCAGCGCGATCTGCTGGTTCTGCTCGACGAAGCCGATCACCTGCTGCTGGTAGCGAGCGTAGGCGGCCTGGTGGTCGCCGGCAGCGGCCTGTAGTTCCCCGGCCAGCACGTAGGCCCCGACCAAGGCGAGGCTGGTGCCCTGGCCCGACAGCGGCGACGGGCAGTATCCGGCGTCCCCGAGGAGGGTTACCCGGCCAACGGACCAGTTGTCCATGCGGATCTGGCTGGCTGAGTCGAAGTAGAAGTCGGGGGCGTTACGCATCGCTTTCAGCAGACGTGAAACCTCCCATTGCTCAGCGCTGAACGCGTCGGTGAGGATGTCTCGCTGCTGCCGGGTGTCGTGATGGTCGTAGTCCAGCGGCGGGGAGGCGAAGAAGAAGATTGCCCTGGCCTCGGTGTTCTCCCGCACGGCGGTGATGGTCACGGACTTGCCGGGAACGGCATGGATCAGCTGCCAGTGGTCTAGGCCGAGATCGTTGGGGATAGTGAAGATCGCCAGGTATAGGCCCAGATAGCGAATAAACCGGGATTCGTGGCCGAAGACGAGCGCGCGCACGTTCGAGTGCAACCCGTCGGCACCCACTACCAGGTCGAACACGCGCGATCGCGCCCGCTCGAAGGTGACTTCCACCCCATCGGGATTCTCGCAGATGCCGGTGATGGAATCGGCGAAGATGTACTCGACGTCGTCCCTGGTGGCCTGGTGCATGATGCGGACCAGGTCCCCCCGGACGATTTCCACGTCTGCGGGGTCGATCACCCCGAAGGCGGCATTCATGCTGGCCAGCCGCTTGCCGGTTGAGTTGACGTAGGACATCCCGCGAGTGCCCGTGCGCGCTCGCCGGAGCTCATCCAAAATCCCCGTACGCCTGGCAACTTCGATCGCCGCGCCGCGGACGTCAACGGCTTGGCCGCCGTCCCGCGGCGCGGACGCCCGCTCTACCACGGTCGGGCTAAAGCCATGGCGGCACAGCCAGTACGCCAGCGTCATCCCGGCCGGGCCGGCGCCGGAAATGAGCACATTCCTGTTCCTCATCTGAGTTCTCCTCGCGTTGGGTATTGCTGGTTGTCGGGGGAAGCGCTGACCCTCGCGGTGAACTGCTCCACTGCCTGGCTGACCGCGGCGGACCTGATCGACTCGAACAGGTCGAAGTCGTGGTGTGCGCCGGGTAGCTCGGCGTAAAGGACCGGGTGGCTCGACACCGCGCGTACCCGCTCCACGAAGGCACGCACGCCCGACGGGTTTACCAGGTCCTTCTCGCCGTGCACCACGAGCATGGGTGGCATATCGCCACTGGGCGCGAGGTTGCCGTAGTAGCCGTAGCGGCAGATCAGGCCCGCGATGCCGGTCTCGCCCTCGCACACCGCCCGGATCGCCAGGTTGGCGCCGGCTGAGCTGCCAGCGAGGAACAGCGTGCCGGGTTCGGCGCCGTACTCCGCGGCGTGGACCCGTACCCAGGCGATCGCGCCGCGTACGTCGGCTACCTGGTCGGCGAGTGTCACGTGCGGCTGCAGCCGGTAGTTGGCGCTTACGCAGACGAACCCGCGCCGGCTGGTCAGGTACCGGATCAGCGGCTTTGCTTCGCGGGCCTTGTTGCCGGAGTAGAACCCGCCGCCGTGGAAGTGCAGCAGGATCGGCGCGCCGGCTGGCCGGTCACGGCGGTGGTACACATCCAGCGTGCGGCGTGGCCCGCCGCCGTAGGCCAGACTGCGCACCCGGACCACGCCGGGCCGGCCCGGGAGGAACGGGGCACGCAGGATGCGGCCCCACGGCCGCCTCGGCCGGCCGGCGTTGCGCAACGCCGCGTGCGCGCGCAGCGCGCGGCACACCACGACTACTAGGCCGGCCAGCGCGAGCAGCGCGACAGCGGCGCCGGCAGCACCGCCTGGCGAGTCGAGGTCGCCGTCGGCGAGCGCGAGCACGCTTGACGCGATCAGCAGATACCCCACGATGAACGGCAGCTCGCTGACCACCAGCCCGGGGATAGCGCAGAACGAGCCGAGCCTGGGCCACCGGGTCAGCGCGCACACGACACCCCAGGATGTGACCGCGACCGTCCACCAGTACCCGACCGGCATCAGGAACTGCCCGTGACTCGGCGCCGCACCCGCACCGGTGGCCCAATGAGCGCGGCCGGCTCGGCGCTGAGCTCCCTTACCCCCCGGGCGTTCCCTGGTGACTTATGTGCCCCGGTCACCATCTGCCCGGGCCCGATGGGCTGCGGAACGAGCCGGGCGACGACAGCACCGCTTGCCCCCGCGACTGAACTTCGCATCGTGTCTCCTCCGATATTCCGACAGGCAGGACGTTACGAGGCGAGGATGCCGCGGGCGTCACCCGAAAGTGGACATGGCGGGTGGAGTCTTCGACGCCGGGCCGCCGCACGAGAGTGCCGACAGCGCTCAGCGGACTCCGCGTTAGGGGATCAGGCCCGGCTGGTGCCCCGGGTCGAACAGCCTCGGCACGGTTGGCCATGCCGAGCTTGCCCAGCACGTGGTGGATGTGCTGCAACGACGCGATCGTGTCGACAACCTGGGTGAGATCCTGCCAGAGGGCCGGGCCACTCCTGCTCCGCACCGCTTGGCGCTCCAGGCTTCCACGGCATGGCAGATCCGGCAGGAGGAGCCGGGCGTATCTTGCCACCTAAGGAATCAGCCCTAGTTCCCGCGCCCGGGTGACGGCCTCGGTACGGTTGGCCGCGCCGAGCTTGCCCAGCAGGTGGCTGACATGCTTCTTGACGGTATCGAGAGTGACGACGAGCTGATCTGCGATGGCCTGGTTCGTCTTTCCTGCCACCAGCATCCCCAGTACCTCCAGCTCGCGGCTGGTCAGCTGCTCGACCAGGCCCGGCACCGTCGCGGGGGCCGTACCGTACCGGGAGCCGGGTCGGGTGTGCCCGACGTCAAAGGCGCGCTGGAGCCGGGCCAGGCAGCCGAGCGGGACGCCGACTGCGGCCTGCCCGGCCCGCTGGGACGCGATCAGCTGACCCAGCAGCGCGGCCATCGGCGGCCCCTCGTCGGCGAAGACCCGGACATAGCCCTGTGGGCAGGCCAACGTGAGCACCTCGGCGAGGGCATTCACCGCGCCGGCGTCCTGGCCGCTGGCGGCCAGCGCCAGCGCCCGCAGCGCACCAGCCTCGATCACGCTGCCGACCCGGCCCTGGGCGACCGCCGCGGCGTGCAGCCGGTCCAGCAGCGCGAGCGCTTCGTCAGGCAGCTGCTGGGCCAGCAGCACCCGGGCCAGCACCAGGTATCCCGGCTCGCGCGGGTAGCACGGCTCATCGTCGGCGTGCAGGCCGGTCTCATGCGTCCACCGCGCGGCCGCGGCCACGTCGCCCTGGGCTAGCAGCAGCCGTGCCCGCTGCGCCGGGAACGGATTGAGCAGGCCAGCCGTCGTCGGCAGGGCATGCTCGGCTTCGCCGATCGCCTCCAGCGCTCCCGCCAGATCGCCAGTGGCCTGCCGTATCCACGCGAGTGTCACCAAGCCTGCGGCCGGCGATGTCCCGCCGAGGAACTGGCGCTCTAGCGCAATGCCCTCAGTGACATGCTGGAGGGCGCTGTCGAGTTCGTTTCGTTGATAGGTCACCTCAGCCAGACCCACATACACGAGACCGACGGTCGGCACTGGCGGCCGGCCGGGCACTGCAGTGGCTCTTAGCGCCTCCTCGTAGGTCTGGAAGGCCATGTCCAGGCGGCCCAGAGCCCGCTGGACCTGGGCGAGCTGATACCGGTGCCATCCGGTCAAAGTGGGCTGGCCGGCCGCCTGCCCCCGGGCGATAGTGGACGCGAAGGCGCGCTCAGCTTCCACGAGCCGGCCACGAAGCCACTCGGCCAGGCCCAGGTATCCCCGGGCGGTAGAGTTCAGCAGCCACTCGCCTTCCTTGCTCTCGGCTAGGGCCCGCGAGGCGAACGCCGACGTCTCCTCGGCGTCACCGCGAAGCAGGGCGAGGAACCCACGACGGATCGCGATCAGCGCCGGAACATTCACCAGCATGCTGCCGGCGCGGCCGACGGTCGGCTCGAATGGCTTCTCGGCCGCGCCCGCATACGCCTGCTCGGCCGCGCCGAGCAACGGCTCCGCCGTCTCCATTCGGCCGTCGTAGGATGCCAGGAGAGCCTGCGCCAGCAGCAGCCGGGGACGGGTCTGGACCAGGTCATCTGGCAGCGCCGAAAGCCACCGCTGAACCGTCGCTCCTTCGCCGCGCAGGTAGAACAATTCGTCGAAGTGCTGCTCGATCAGCCGGGCGGACCAGGTCATCTCCCCGGCGGCGACCGCGTGCCGGATCGCTTCATCGGCCAGCCCACGCTCCGCGTACCAGGCTGCCGCGTTACGGTGCAGCTCAGGAACCCGGCCGGGCTGTTCCTGCTGCAGGCGGGCGCGGAGCAGGTCAGCGAACAGGTGGTGGTAACGCCACCAGCCGCGCATCTCATCCAGTGGCACCACGAACAGCCCCGCCCGTTCGGCCTGCTCCAGCAGCGCCTGGCTGCCGGGCCGTCCGGTGACCGCGTCGCACAGTTCCCCCGACAGCCGCTCAAGTTCCGAGGTCTCCAGCAAGAACTCACGTACCCGGCCAGGCTGCCGTTCCAGTACCTCCTCGGCCAGGTAGTCCAGGACGTAGCGGTGGCTGCCGGTGAACGCGGCGACGAAGCCGTCGACGTCGCTGTGCCCGCGCAGCGACAGGCCAGCCAGCTGCAGCCCGGCCGCCCAGCCCTCGGTCCGCGCGGCCAGCGCCGCGGCGGCCGCGTCAGGCAGCGGGCCGCCGGGCCGCGTTCCGCCGGTCGCCGCCGCGACCTGCCGCAGCAGCGCCGCGGCCTCCCCGGGTGTGAACCGCAGTTCCGCGGCGCGCAGCTCGGTCAGCTGCCCGAGGGCCCGCAGCCGCGCCAGGGCCAGCGGCGGGTCGCTGCGGCTCGCCAGTACCAGGTGCAGACCCGGTGGCCGGTGTTCAAGCAGGAAGCCGAGCGACTCGTGCACCAGCTGCGAGCTGATCACGTGGTAGTCATCCAGGACCAGCAGCAGGGCCTCATCTTCGTCCGGCTGGTCGGCTACCTCGTTAATCAGGGCCGTCACCAGCGGCTCGAACGACGGCGGCGGCGGAGGCCCGAGCAGCGGGCCCATCCGCTCGCTGATCCCCGGCCGCACCCGGTCCAGCGCGGCCACCGTATGCCGCCAGAACCTGGCCGGATCGTTGTCGCCAGCATCCAGCGACAGCCAGGCCACCCGATGCCGGCTGCGCCGGGCCCACTCGGCCAGCAGCACAGTCTTGCCGTACCCGGCCGGCGCGCAGGCCAGCACAAGTCCTCGTCCCTGGGCCCCGTCGAGACGCTGCGCCAGTCGCGGGCGCGGCACCAGATCTGGCTGCGACCTGGGGACGTTCAGCTTGGTGGCCAGCAGGACATCACGCTCCGAGGTTACGGCCCCGGCGGCCGGCTCACCCATCGGTACCTGCACGATCGGCGCCTCCAGCGATCTTGCGTCGCTGCCCGAACCAATCGTAGCCCTGAGCCGCCCGGCCTGAACTCCGGGCCCTGAGCCGGGCGCACCATCGTGCCGGCGCCGTCGGCGGAAAGATTCCACCCCGCATGAGCACCTTCGGGTGACGCCGATCGCGTCCCGGGTTCGTAGCGTGCAGATCCACGGACCTAAACCGAAGGACGGTACATGGGCTTGAACTCGCGCTACGAGATCCGGGTCAAAGGCATTCTCGACGGCCGGTGGGCCGCCTGGTTCGAGGACCTCCAGGTCACCAGCGCCGGAGAAGAAACCATCATCTCCGGCCCGCTCGCCGATCAGGCCGCCCTGCACGGGTTGCTGGCCAAGGTACGCGACCTCGGGATGTTCCTGATCTCGGTACGTCACCTCGATCCCGATTGATCCTCGCGCGTCGCCCGCGGCCCGGCCGTCCGCACAGGAAACTCCAGGAGGAGATCATGCATCCGGTCATCAGGCAACAGCTCGTCGCCGAGCACATCAGAGAAATACACGCGAGAGCAGAGGCTGAACGCCGTGCCCGCCAGGCACGTCGGCCCCGGCGTCGTGCACCGTCCATTCGGCTTAGTGGTGTCGTTGCCGCCGTGCTCGGTGTCGTGCATACGTCTGGTGAGCAGCGCCTGGCGCTTGCGCGGCGCGGTGACGGACTCCATAAGAATGGCGGCGCTCTCGAAGACGTCCGAGTCGGCCTTGCTGAAAAGGGAGAAGAACTTCTCGTTTCGCAGCCGCATCATCACGAGCACCTAACGTCGGCCAAGACAACATGACCGCCGCCCGACGATCACGGGGAACGCCACCGAAGTTCAACGGAACGTGGGACAACTTCGCCATCTACCTTCTCCAATCATCGGAGGCATCAATGAGCCTGTTCACTCCGAACGAACTCACCTATCCCGCCACACCACCTGCAATTGACGCCGGCAGGCTCACCACGACCTACGGCGAGGCCGTCCGCGGAAGCGGCTTCGACGTCGCCCGCGAGCCCGACGACGTGCGCCCACACGTCGGCCTCGTCGAGGCGCTCAGGGTGAACGTTAGGGCCGAGAGATGTGATGCGCTGGTCGCGACTGGCGTGATGCCGGCCGGAGTGCGGCTGTGACCGGGCATGCGGTGGTGATCGCCGGAGGAGGCCCGACCGGGCTGATGTTGGCGGGCGAGCTGGCGCTGGCGGGGATCGACGTCGCGATTGTCGAGCGGCGCGCCAGCCAGGACCTCCCCGGTTCGCGCGCAGGCGGCCTGCACTCACGCACCATCGAGGTCCTCGATCAGCGTGGCATCGCTGACCGGTTCCTGTCGCAGGGACAGGTGGCTCAGGTCGCGGGGTTCTCCATGATCCCTTTGGACATCAGCGACTTTCCGACCCGCCATCCCTACGGGCTCGGGCTGTGGCAGAACCGGATCGAGCGCATCCTGGCCGACTGGGTCGAGGAGCGGGCGGTGCCGATCTACCACCGCCGTGAGGTATCGGGGTTCGCACAGGACGGCACGGGCGTCAACGTCCAGCTGTTCGACGGCCAGTCGCTGCGGGCGGAGTATCTGGTCGGATGCGACGGAGGGCGCAGCCAGATCCGTAAGGCAGCCGGTATCGAGTTCGCGGGATGGGACCCGACAACCAGCTCCCTGGTGGCCGAGGTCGAGATGGACCAGGAGCCGGAGTGGGGCATCCACCGCGACGCCGCCGGGGTCCATTCCCTGGGCAGGCTGGAGGACGGGGAGCAGGTGCGGGTCGTGGTGAGAGAACAGCACGCCGGGCATACCGGCGAAGCCACCCTGCGTGATCTCCGCGAGGCGCTCATCGCCGTATACGGGACCGATTACAGGATGCACAGTGCCACCTGGATTTCCAGGTTCACCGATATGACCCGGCAGGCGATGTCCTACCGCGAAAGACGGGTCCTGCTGGCTGGCGACGCGGCGCACGTGCATTCCCCGGTGGGCGGCCAGGGCCTCAATACCGGCGTGCAGGATGCGGTGAATCTGGGCTGGAAGCTGGCCCAGGTGGTCAACGAGATATCGCCAGAGAGCCTGCTGGATACCTATCATGCCGAGCGCCACCCGGTCGCTGCCCGCGTGCTGCGGACCACCATGGCGCAAACCGTGCTTACTCGCAGCGATGCGCGCGTTGACGCCCTGCGCGACACCATGTCCGAGCTGCTGAGCATGGAGCAGCCGCGCAAGCGGTTCGCCGCGATGATGTCCGGCCTGGACATTCACTACGACCTCGGCGAGGGACACCCGCTGCTCGGGCGCCGCATGCCCGACCTCGAGCTGGTCACCGCCAGCGGCCCGCTGCGGGTCTTCACCCTGCTGCAAGATGCCCGGCCGGTGCTGCTCAACCTCGGTGAGCCCGGCAGCCTCGGCATCACCCCATGGGCGGATCGGGTCCAGCTGATCGACGCTGAATATGCCGGCACGTGGGAGCTTCCAGTACTCGGCGCCGTCACTGCTCCCACTGCCGTGCTGATCCGGCCCGACGGATATGTCGCCTGGGCTGGGGACCCAACCCACCATGGGCTCCATGACGCGCTGACCACCTGGTTCGGACCGCCAACCGCGGCGTAGCGCGAAGAGTCACCTGCAGCTGACCCCAATGCTGCCACGGCAGAGCGAGTGGATTGCGCCGGATGCCCATACGCTTCCAGCCGAGATGATGAAGTTCCTCGATGCCCGCCCAGCGGCAACAAGTCAATCCCGAAAGGCGAAGATTAATGCAGTCTCCCCATTTCACTGCCGGGACTTCGTCGAACGGTGTCATCGAACGCGACTTCACCGTGGACGAGGTCACAGGCAACTCTCTGGTTGGCCCGCATTCGTCATAGACGACCTCATCATGGATCCATCTCTGAGACCTACGAGGCATCGTCAGATCAAGTCCATTACTTGCGAGGAAGGCAATCAGCGATGCCGAACGTTCCCGCCGACCCAAGCGTGCTGCACCCGGTGCCCGCTCAGCCGCGGGTAGTTCTGCTGAAGCCCCTGATCACCTCACCGCTGATCGAAGTCGGGGAATTCTCCTATTACGACGATTCCGGCGATCCCACCGCGTTCGAGACCCGCAACGTGCTGTATCACTACGGGCCGGAAAAGCTGATCATCGGGAGGTTCTGCGCACTGGGCGAAGGTGTGCGGTTCATCATGAATGGCGCCAACCACCGCATGGATGGCCCCTCCAGCTTCCCCTTCCCCATCATGGGCGGGTCTTGGGCCGACCACGTCGACCTCATCACCGGCCTGCCCGGACGAGGAGACACCGTGGTGGGCCATGACGTCTGGATCGGCTACCAGACGATTGTGATGCCCGGCGTCCGCATCGGCAACGGAGCGATCATCGCTTCCGGGTCAGTCGTCACCGGGCACGTCCCCGACTACGGCATTGCTGGCGGCAACCCGGCCACGCTCATCCGCCGCCGCTACAGCGATAAAGACATCACCCGCCTGCTGACACTGGCCTGGTGGGACTGGTCACTCCAGCACATCACCGAACATATCCGCACCATCATGGCCGGCAGCATCGACGACCTTGAGGCAGCAGCGGGGATGGCAGACTGACAGCGAAATAGTTGGATGTGGCTGGACTCCGCTGGACTTCATGGGACATGATCCAGAACCTGCGCCGCGCTGACTAGGCACACTCCGCAGCCACGGAGTGAGTTGGCCTGGCGGGGCTGCGGCTGCTCATCCAGCTGGTGCAGCAGGACCCGGACGAGCGGGGCCTTCAGGTTCATCCAGGATCGCCTTGAGCCGGGCCAGGTCCTTCTGATTGGCCTGGCGCATCGCGCTGGCCATGATCGGAGCCGCGAGTTTCGAGAAGCCGGCAGGCTCGCCCCGGTTGCGAGCCTCATCCTGGTCCCGCCATCGGGGTTGTCATCCCAGGTGTAGGTGGTTTCCATCGGAAACGGCCCCTCAGCAGTGGCCTGAACAAACCGCTGGCCAGGAGCCAGCTCCTTCACCTCGTAGGTGCAGGCCAGGCACCGGCCGAGGAAACTGGCCACGAAAGCGACCCGGGAACCGGCGGTGAGCGGCCTGGGTGACTTCCACTCGACGGATCTGATGTTCTGGTACCAGGAGGTCGCGTTGTCGGGGTCCGACGCATAGGACGCCACCTCGGACCGGGGCCGGTTGATGTCGATCTCGGTCTTCACGTTGACAGCCATGTGGCGGCTCCTGGCGGGCTCAGCTCCCGGAACGACTGAAGTGACTGAGGATCCGCTGAGCATAGTAGGACTCCCAGGCGTCACCAGGCTGGCCGGCGGTGTAGTCCTTGTCCAGGCTGACCAGCAGGTACACCAGCTCACTCCGGACCGGCTTGACCCCCAGCACAGCAGGAAGCTCAGAGAGATTGATGAGCCAGTCGGCATACCAGCTGGCCCAGTCGTCATCAGCACCATCCACGATCCGGAAGACCCGATGATGAGTCTCACCTGCCTCATGAAGAAGGTTGCTGATCTGCTCTGTCATGGCTGGCATCTTCCCCCCTGCGCTGGCAGCCTGGCGTGCGGTCCTTGACGGTCGCGTCCCGTGAATATGACGGCGCCGGATCACCCGCCCGGCGAGCGATCTCAGGCTACGACAAGAGACCCTGGAACTCCCATGCATCACTCTCCCCGCCTAGACCAGCTATCGTCCCGGCTTACAGCTGACCTACTGTGCCGGGCCGGCTCCGGCAGTGTGGCCCTAATAGGTTCGGTGAGTTGTGGAGAATGTGGTGGATTGATGTTCGTGAACGCGATCAGGGTGTTCTCGCCGGGGTAAGCCTTCGGAGCAGTGGTGGCCACCGCGGCGCTCCCCGGCCAGGCTCAGGGTTGCTGTGATCAGAGCAACCGCGACGGCTACGAGCTGCTTGCCCCCAGGCTCGACGACACATCTTTTCGCACTCCCGATGGCGTGCTTGACGCGACCGCGGCGCGTTGCGCCCACTCGGCCCGTTCGGCCGGGGATTGGACGTGTGCTGCGGCACGGGCGCGGGCATGCGGTCCTCACATCCCTGTGCCAGGGACCGGTCACAGGCACCGACTTCGATCGCGGTCTCACCCCTGCCGCGCGTCAATCATGGACCCTCCTGACTCCGGCCAGTGAACAGGAGCTGGATCGGCCAGACGCCGCCGGGTCAACTCAGATGTTCGGCGATGTCGCGCGAGACCGGGTTCAGGTAGTCGCCGTTGATCCGCACATCGACGATCACTACTCCCGCCGCCGTGTCGCTGACCGCCGCCGATAGCGTCCCGAGCTCCCCGGCATTCATGATCCGGTAACCGGTGGCGCCGAAGGCATCGGCCAGTGCCGCGAGGTCGGGTGAAGCGTAGTCGGCGAGACCGGCGGGAAGCCGGCCGCGTGACAGGTTGTGACGTTCTTGGCCCATGGCCTGGTCATTGAGGACCAGGATCGTGAGTGGCAGCGAGTAGCGGATCGCGGTGTCCAGTTCGGCGATGCCCATCATGAAGTCACCGTCTCCGGTCAGATGCACGACGCGCCGGCCCGGCCGGGCAAAACAGGCACCGATCGCCACGCCGAGTCCTTGGCCGATCGCGCCGAAATCGGTGCTGGTGCAACTCCAATCCGCCGGTGAGCTTGCGCCGATCGTGAAGCACGCGACCTGGGCTGAGTGGCCGCCGCCGATGACGAGCCGTCGGTCGTTATCCGGCAGCAGCCCGTCGAGCTCATCGAGCACGTGTCGCGGATCGACGGCGGTGTCGGTGTCGAGATACGGCGACGGGTCCCGCCGCCGTGGCCCGGCGATCGTGCGCGCAACGCTGCCGGACGGCATGCGGGGTGCGTTTCGCGTGGGTGTGATCGCCTCGATCAGGGCACGAGCGGTGGCCTGCACGTCCCCACGCAGCGCGATGTGGCCGGTGCCACTATGCATCGCCAGGACGCCAGGCTCAGAGTCGATCCGGATGATGGTCTTGCCTTCGATGGCCGAGCCGAAATGCGTCGTCCATTGGTTGAGGCTGGCCCCGGCGCTGAGCAGGACGTCCACGTCCTCCATCAGCTGCAAGGCCCGGCCGTCCCCCAGCCCTCCGAGTACGCCCGCGTCGAGCGGGTCACCCGCGAACAAGCCGTTGGCCAGGAGCGTGGTCAGCAGGGGCGCGCCGAGCAGCCGGGCAAGTTCGGCGAGTTCACTACCGGCGTCGCTGGCCACGGCTCCACGGCCGGCCAGCACCGCCGCCTGCACGGCGTCCAGCAGCAGCGCCGCAGCCGCATCGATACTCTCCCGGTCTGGCCGCGAGCGAAGCCCAGCCGTGCTGCTTGGCTGGTATGACCAGCCGTCGCTGACGTGTGCCGACTGAACGTCCGTGGGCAGATTGAGCACGAAGGGTCGGCCAGCGCCAGTTGTGGCGAACGCGGTGGCGAGCGTTTCGCTCAGCGACCCCCCCGACCCGAACACCCCGCATCTGGCCTTATCGCATGGGCGCTCTCGCCCGCCATCCGGGCGCGCGTATCGGGTAGACGCGCGCTGCTAGTGAGGCCTCGTTGCTCATGCAGGGTGCGCCTGGCCTGGCACTGTTGCGTTGTGCCTTCCCTGAACAGCATCGGAGCACGATCCGGATGCTCTGCTGGGTTCAGATGGAAAGCGCGAGGTCGTCGAATGCCACGCGGAGCCTGTGGCGGCTGGGGACCTCAGTGGCGATGTCGTAGTGGCCGCGGCGGAGGTTCTGCACGAAGGCATGGCCGACGGCGAGGATCCGGGCTGAGCGGTGGCGCTTCAGGCCTCGCATCGGCCGCAGCCGGGCCTTCAGCCGCCCGTGGTCAGCCTCGACCGGATTATTCGCGTACTGCTCGAAGGTGTGCAGCGCCGAGGGGACCAGCCCGTCCAGGACCCGCGGGTAGACAGGGGCGCGAGCGGTCGTGACTTCGACCGGGACCGTGCCGGCCCGCAGCGCTTGAGTGAAGAAGCGCCGGGCGGCCGCCAGATCGCGCCTCGCCAACAGCAGGACGTCGATGACCTGGCCATGCTGGTCGACCGCCCGGTAGAGATAGGCCCACGTACCGGCGACCTTCAGGTACGTCTCGTCGGCGAATCAGCGGTCACCGGGAGCATGGCGGCCCGGCCTCGCAGCCTCGATGAACTCCGGGGTGAACCGTTGCACCCACCGGTACACGCTGACGTGATCAACGGTGACGCCGCGCTCGGCCAGCAGTTCCTCGACATCCCGGTAGGACAGCCCATACCGCAGGTACCAGCGGACTGCGACCGAGATCACGTCAGGCGAGAACCGGAAGCCAGCGAAAACCGAAGCCGTGCGAAGCGCAGTCACAGAACCAGTCTCCTGCCATCCGCGATCGACCAACGCAACAGTGCCGCGGGAGGGATCACCGGCCCGGTGACCGCAATAGCGGTCCAGAAGCTGGTAGCCGGGCCACGGCGTATGAGGCGTGCCCGCAGCACTGCCGACCAGGTCGGCGGGCTGAGCATCGTGCCCGGTGGCCTTCATGCGCTGGGCGTCACCGGCCGGGCAGGCCGGGCTTCCCCGGGCCTGCCCGGCCGAAGCCACTGCCTACTCGTTGCCGGCCAGCCGGGCTGCGTGCGTTTCCTGCTGCCGGGCCGCGAAGCGAATGAACTCTGTCATCCGGCGCAGTGTCGGAACGTCGAATCGCCGCAGGTACACGGCGCCTTCCTCGAAGATCGGCGCGAAGATCTCATTGAGCATGGCGTAGCTCTTGTCGGTCGGCTGGACGGTGACCCGGCGCCGGTCCCTGGTGTCCCGTACCCGGGTGGCGTAGCCAGTCCGCTCTAGCCGGTCGATCGCCGTGGTGACGCCCCCGGTGGTCAGGCCTGCCGCGGCGGCGAGCTCGCCGGGGCTGAGCGGGGAGGGCGCAAAGATCAGCTCCAGGCAGCGCAGGTCTGTGCGATTGAGGCCCAGCCGGTCCGCGACCCGCTGGTCCAGGGTGTCGGTTGACCGCTGGAACACCTGCATGACCTGCCCGAATTCCTCGATCAGGCGCTCGCGTTCGTCCGCGTCCCGATCCGGTTCCGCTGCCACCGCGGCTCCTCTCCTCAATTCTCTTGACATTCTAGCGACCCTGCTCCTAGGTTACTAGCAGAGCAAGTAACTAGAAAATCTAGTAACTGGATCACTGGAGGAATCCATGCACACCAGCACTGCCAGCCGCCTCGTCTTCAACCCCCAGGTCCACCACCTCACGATCGCCGCCGGCCCGACACCGGCCGGCCGTCCGTATGCGGCTCGCTTCGGGGGCCCAGCGTCCAAGATCACCACCGACCCGGACGGGCGCACGATCACCATCACCCGCTGCGGGCAGCTGCATCCCTTCGACTTCACGCGCCGCTCCGCGTGCATCACCCTGGCTCCCGGCAGCGAGTGGGACATCGAGATCCAGGGCGACGCCACGCACATCACTGCCGATCTGACAGGCGTGCGGCTGAACTCGCTGTCCGTCACCGGCGCGCTGGCCCGCTCGGCCTTCCTGCTTCCGGAGACCGACCGCGCCGTGCCGGTCCGCATTGTCGGCGGCGTGCGCTCCGTGAGGTTCTGCCTGCCGGCCGGCACCCAGGTCGCACTGCGCGGCAGGCACGGCTTCACCAGCCTCTCGCTGGACGGCGAGTGGACCGGGACGCTCGCCACCTGCGACTGGCACAGCACGGCCGCCGATCCCGGCAGCTCCGCCCCCGGTTACGAGATCACCCTCGGCGCCGGCAGTAACCACCTCACCATCGACCAGAAATGACCTGCCGAGAACATCCCACAGGCCCGACAGAAAGGTTGTCCAGCTATGCACGTCCTGATCATCGGCGCCGGTTACGGTGGCCTGAACCTTGCCCACAAACTGCGCAGCGCCGACGTATCGTTCGCCGTCTATGAGAAGCACCGCAGCCGCACTGACGGGCTCTACGGTTACCGGGTCGGCATCGACCCCACCGGCAACCGAGCCCTAAAGGAATGCCTGCCGCCCGAGCTGTTCCAGACCTTCCTGGCCACCTGCGCCCGGGCCCCGCGCTTCTTCACCGTCCTGACCGAGAAGAAGCGGCGCACCGCCGCCATCCCGCTGCGCGGTGACGCCGATGAGGTCAACTCCGAGCGCTCAGTCTCCCGCCAGACCTTGCGCCAGCTGCTCCTCACCGGCCTAGAGCGGGAGGTGCACTACGGCAAGCGGTTCACCCACTACGAGCGGCGCGACGACGGCACGGTGACCGCCTACTTCGCCGACGGCACCTCGGTGGTCGGCGACGTCCTGGTCGCGGCCGACGGCGCGCACTCCGCGGTACGCGCCCAGTACCTGCCGCACGCCGTGCTGCGGCCCGCCGGGATCACCACCATCAGCGCGAAGATCCCGCTCACCCCCCAGGCCCTCGACCTGCTGCCCTGCGAATCCCGGCAGGGCCTGTCCCTGGTGTTCGCGCCCAGAGGCTTCATGTGCATCTGGCACGTCATGCAATTCGGCTGGGACGCGCGCGGCGGCGTCAAGGACAGCGCCGCCGGCAACGACGCCGAGTTGCTCAAGGCCTGGCCGGGGATGCTCTTCGACAACACCCGCGACTACATCTCGTGGGGGCTGTGGGCAGCGGAGGGCAAGTTCCCCGCCGGCACCATGCAGATGCGTGGCCAGGAACTGATCGATCTGGCGCTGCGGCTCACCCCGAACTGGCATCCCGACTTCCGCAGGCTGTTCGCGCTGTCAGATCCCAGCACCGCGTTCCCGCTCAGCATCGTCACCTCCGAGCCGGTCCAGGCCTGGCAGACCACCAGCATCACGCTGCTCGGCGACGCCATCCACACCATGACCCCGGGGCAGGGGGTCGGCGCCAACACCTCGCTGCGGGACGCCCAGCTGCTCGGCCGGGAACTGGCCGCCGTGCAACGCGGCGAGAAACAGCTGCTCGACGCGATCGCCGCCTACGAAGCCGAGATGATCCCTTACGGCTTCGCGCGGGTCGCCGACTCGCTCGCGCAGAACGGCACCTCAGGCCACGACCCACTGCACAAGCCGGTCATCGGCCGGGCGGTACTCAGCCTCAACCGGGCGTATTTCAGGGCTGTTGACAAAGTCCCCTCCCTGCAGCGCAGGTTCGTCGAAGACCTCTACACCTACCGAGGCGCCGAGGACCGGCCGGCCCACGATGCCGCCGCTTAGAGGAGCCCGCCGGGCGCGCCCGCGCCGGGCGGCCCGGCGGCGGATGAATAAGCGCACGCAGGACCTCCCATGGCGGCTCTCCACTCGACCCATACCACCAGCACTTCGGAGCGCAGCAACATCGATCCTGAACTGCGCCTGGCCTTCCCGGGCTGGTGGGCGGTGGTGGTGTGGCATATCTGGCAGCGGGTGACCGGAAGATGGGTGATGGTCACGAACGCCCTCGCGCCGATGCGGATCATCGAGACCTTCCAGGACCTGTCCGTGCCGAAAACCTCGTCCACCTCATGCGACCAGGCGGTATTCGTTGATCAGACCACCGACGCGAGCCTGTCTTCGGACCCGGTACTGACCGAGATCGACCGGCTCGGGTAGCGGTTTCAGCGGGGCAGCGGTGTCCAGCGCCCGGTGAGGCCGGTGCAGATTGTGGTGGGTCTCGTACTGGCGCAGGATCTGTCGCAGGTGAGCCTGGTTCCAGATGAGGGTGCGGTCCAGGACCTCGCGCCGGCATCCGCCGATCCAGCGTTCGGCGATCGCGTTCATGCGGGGCGTCCGTACATTACAGAGCACGGTCCGGACCCCGGCATCAGCGAGAACCGCGTCGAACGTGGCCGTGAAGTTTGATCCGCGGTCGCGGATCATAAACTTGGCCCGGTGCGTTTGCTCGGCAAGGTCCATGAGGAGGTTGCGGGCCTGCTGGGCGGTCCATTCCCCAGCCGGATGCAAAGTGACTCCGAGGATGCGGATGCGCCTGCTGGCGTGCTCGATCACGGCCAGGACATAAGCATGCGTGCCGTCGAGCAGGTCGACCGTGAAGAAAGCCGCGCCAGGATCGCGTCGGCCTGAGAACGCAGGAACTGCGACCAGGTGGGCCCGGTCCGCCGCGGCGCGGGGTCAATCCCGGCCTTCTTCAAGATCTCCCATACCGTCGACGCCGCTACCTTCACTCCCAGGCCGGCCAGTTCGCCGTGGATCCGGCGGTAGCCCCATCCGGGATTCTCCCGGGCCAGCCGGAGGACCAGGGCCTGGATGTTCCGGCGGGTCGCCGGCCGGCCACTCCTGCCGTGCGCGGACCTTGCGGCCCAGCGGCGGCGGATGATCTCGCGGTGCCAGCGCAGGATCGTGTCCGGGGTGACCAGCAGCCGCAGTCCCCGGCGGCGGGCTCTCGATATCACGCTGGCCAGGGTCGCGAGCAGGGCCCGGTCCGCCCAGGTCAGCTTCGGACGGCGTGGTTGCCGCCGCTGCAGGACGGTGAGCTGGTGGCGCAGGATCAGGATCTCGGCGGTCTTCCACGCCTCCTTACGCCGGGACAGCCTCAGCCATGAGGCCACATGCGTGATCAGGAGGAAGACGAACCGTAGGCACATGACCGGCGATCATCACGGCCGGGAGGCAGAGAGAGCAACTCTGCTGGTCAGAGCTGTGGACGGGCTTCTCGGCACGCACAGGTCGATCCCGGCATCATGCAGGATCTGCCACACCGTGGAGGCGGCGATCGGGTGGCCGAGCTTGACGAGTTCGCCTTGCACGCGTCGGTGCCCCCACGTCGGATTGTCTGTCGCCATGCGGATCACGAGTTTGCGGATCGCGGCTGCCGTGGACGGGCGTCCGGGACGCCGCCGGCTGCTGTAATCCCATTTGCGTCTGACCAGGCGCCGGTGCCAGGCGAGCAGCGTCGCCGGGGTCACCGCGAACACCTCGCCCCACTGGCGCCGGGGGATCAGCCGGGACAGCGCCGCGAGCCACAGCCGGTCGGCCAGCTGGTAGCGGACCCGGCTGATCTGGCGGCGCAGCACCGCGTTCTCGTGCCGAAGCACCAGGAACTCGGCGTCCTTGGACACCTCCTGCCGGGCCAGAACTATCAGACAGCGAACGAGCAGGTAGACGACCGAGAAGATCGCTCAGCGATGATCCCAACCCGGTAGGCCGCCCAAGCCAGATCCAGTAATCGAGCCGCACAGGATGTGGACGTAGCGGGAGCTCACTTCGATCACGAACAGCAGTACAGGCGCGGGAGTGTCAGGGCGCGGTCCACGTGGAAGAAGTCGGTGGCCAGGATGGCCGCGGCCTGGGCGTGCAGGAACTGCCGCCAGGTCGTGTCGGTGTTCCGCACTGGCGCTGGCGGGATCCGCTGAGTCTTGAGTACCCGGCGGATGGTGGAGGTGCCGACCCGGTGGCCGAGCTTGAGCAGCTCGCCCTGGATGCGCTGGTATCCCCAGCCGTGGTTCTCGGTGGCGAGTCGCTCGAAGAGCGCGGTGATCTCAGCACTGACCGGTGGGCGTCCGGTCCGGTTCGGGTAGATCCATTTCTTTCCCACCAGGCGACGATGCCATCGCAGGACGGTGCCAGGCGTGACCAGTCGGTGTGCCTGCAGGGTTCTGGGCAGCTGCTGGATCAGCGCGGCCAGTACCGCCTGGTCGGCCCAGTCCAGCCGGGGCCGCGGGTTACGCAGGCGCAGGACGGCGACCTCGTGCCGCAGCACGAGCAGTTCCGCGTTCTTGGATGCCGGTCATCGGCCGAGCAGGACCAGCCAGCTGCAGAGCTGGACGAAGATCAGGTAGAGAAGGCGAAGAGACACGGGTGATCATCTTGCCGGACCACTGCTCGCCCGTCGTCCCAGTTCACAGGTGCAGCCGACTTTTGGAAGCCGACAGGGTGAAGAAGCGCCGGGCGGCTGCCAGGTCACTCCTCATCGACAGCAGGACGTCGATGACCTGCCCATGCTGGTCGATTGCCCGGTACAGGTACGTCCAGCGGCCCGGTACCTCACGTGTGTCTCATCGACGGACCACCGGTCACCGGGGGCATGGCGGCATGGCCTGGCAGCTTCGATGAACTCGGGGCTGAAGCGCTGCACCCACCGGTAGATGGTGACGTCATCAACGGTGACACCGCGCTCGGCCAGCAGTTCCTCGACGTCACGGTAAGACAGGCCGTACCGCAGGTAACACCGGACCGCGGCGGCGATCACCTCCCGCGGGAACCGGAAACCAGTGAACACCGAAGACGAGCCAGACGACGCCACCGGACCAGTCTCCCGCCCGCCGCGATCGACCAACGCGACAGTGCCGATGAATCCGCATGCCAGTCCCTCTTACGGCGATCTTTGCCGTAGAGTACGGCGAGTTGTGTGATGAGCAATCATCAACTGGCTGGTGACCAGCCAGTTCGTCCCTTTGATGATAATCGGTAGGCGACCGTGAGGCCCGTATCTGGCGAGCGACCGCAGCAGTCTGAGGCAGTCATTGCTGTCTACCAAGCGCTGGTTGCCAGGCGTGGGTCCAGCTTGGATCTTGTCTGGCGGGTCCCTGCCTTCGTGCTGACGGCCGAAACACTCATCTATGCAGGCCTCTTCGTGATTAAGCTGAGGCTAGCCATTGCAGTACTGGGAGCCTTGGGAGCTGCCATTGCCTCTTTCGGCGCGATGACGATGCGGCGGGCCCACCTATCCACCAAAGTCGATGACGATTGGCTCGATTGGTATGAGGAGAAGTTGCTTATCTCGTACAAAGAGTTCCGCCTACACCACGGCGAGCATCTTCGTGATCGCGAGGCCCTAAACAAAGTCTTGCGGTGGGAGCCCTTGAAGCGGGAGCGCTTCAACTGGATTGATCGTTGCGTCGTCCTCAGGGCAACCAAAGGGGGAAGCGCGGTCATCTGGATCTTCCTGCTGCTACTCATAGGTATTGGCGCACTCCTGCTCACCGGGATCCTGATCTATAGGCTGCCAGGTCAATGAAGGGCTGACGGATTAGGCTGCGTCAGACCGGAAAAGCAAGGCCGAGCCGCGTCCACAGGGCATAATGCTTCCCCCCACAGATACTGAGTCTTGGCACGGGATAGTGTTCGATATCACGGATCAACCCTGCGGGGTTCCAGAAGTCGGCCACCGGCCCTGACCTGGGTCTCTATGCGGTCCGCTCGTAGTCGTTGATGAGGCCGCCGGGGACGGGCCGGCGCCTGATCCGCTCCTGGGAGAGATCAGCGACAGGGTGGTCGGGCCGGGGCGGGCGGAGCTGGCGGCTGCGGTGAGGCCGCCGTCCGTTGTAGTGAGCCTCGTACTCGGCCAGGATCGTCCGCAGATGCCGCGGGCCGAAGATCAGCATCCGGTCGGTGACCTCCGTCCGGGCGGTGAGCACGAACCTTTCCGCATAAGCGTCCCCGCACGGGCTCCGGGGCGGAATCTTCACCGCCTCGATACCAGCATCGGCGAGGACCGCGTCAAACGACGCGGTGAACTGCCCGGCCCGATCACGGACCAGGAACCGGAAGTCCGCGGCACGATCACCCAGATCCATCAGCAGGTTGCGGACCTGCTGCACTGTCCACAGACCGTCCGGGGTCGCGGTGATCCCGAGGATGTGCACGTAACGGGTGCCGACCTCCATGACGAACAGGCAGTACAGGCGCTGGAGAGTCGCGCAGTCCACATGGAAGAAGTCGGTGGCCAGCATGGTCGATGCCTGGGCGTGCAGGAAATGCCGCCACGTTGTGTCGGTCTGCCGTTTCGGCGCCGGGGAAATCCCCTGGGCCTTGAGGACCCGGCGGATCGTCGAGGCGCCGACCGGTTAGCCGAGCTGGAGCAGCTCGCCTTGAATCCGCTGGTATCCCCAGCTGCGGTTCTCGGTGGCGAGCCGCTCGATCAGCAGGGCGATCTCGGCGCTGACCGGCGGCCGTCCTGTCGGGTTCGGGTAGGTCCATTTCCGGGTAACAAGGCGGCGGTGCCACCGAAGGACAGTGCCGGGGGTGATCAGGCGGTGCGCCCGCAGCCCTCCCGGCAGACGCCGGATCAGCGCGGCAAGGATTACGCGGTCGGCCCAGTCCAGCCGGGGCCGGGGATTGGTGCGGTGCAGCACTGCGACCTCGTGCCGCAGCACGAGCAACTCAGCGTTCTTGGACGCCGACGACCGGCCAAGCAGGACCAGCCAGCCGCAGAGCTGGACAAAGATGAGGTAGAGCAGGCGGAGGGACACAAATGATCATGATGCCCTACTGCTGACGCTGGTCATCGCTGCAGCTCACAGGCTAGGCAGACTTCTAGCACCCCGCAGGGCTTCCTCAGCGCGGCTCAGTGCATGTGCCTATCCCGGCATGGCCCGTCCTCCCTGCGATGAGGCACAGGAGGCACGCGAGGACGGCGGCCCCGGCCGGGCGGCCTGGCTAGGGGCAGTTGGCGGCGGGGTCGCTGACGTTCTTCCAGTCGTAGGTGCTCAGGCTCAGGTGCGCGCAGTGCAGGCCGCTCGCGGGCTGCCAGGTCGCGCCTTGTCGATAGCAGGACGTCGATGACCTGGCGTATTGGTTGACTGCCCGGTAGAGATAGGTCCAGGTACCTGCGACCTTCACATAGGTCTCATCGACGAACCACCGGTCTCCGGGAGCGTGGCGGCACGGGCGAGCGGCCTCGATGAACTCTGGGGTGAACCTGTACCCACCGGTAGATCGTGACGTGATCCACCGTGATGCCGCGCTCAGCGAGCAGCTCTTCGACGTCGCGGCAGGACAAGTCGTACCGCAGGTACCACCGGACCGCCAGCGAGATCACCTCCTGCGGGAACCGGAAGCCAGCGAAGACCGAGGTCATGCGGCGTGCAGTCACCAGACCAGTCTCCGGCCATCCGCGACCGACCAACGCAACAGTGTCGGCTGGCGCAAGGCAAGATCGCGGAGAGGGCGTTGCCGGGCGTACTACTGCGCACTACAATGAACTACATGAGCCAACCGCTGAGCGTCCGCTTGAATGACGCAACGCTCAACCGCCTGGGGGTCCGGGCCCGGCGTGTTCATCTGCCGCCACGTACTCTCGCTCAGCGTTACGTCGAGGAAGGGCTGCGGATGGATGAGCATCCGCTGATCCGGTTTGCCGATGGCCCGGCGGGCCGCCGGGCTCGGCTGCTCGGGACGGGGAAAGATGTCTGGGAGGTCATCGCGGTCGTCCTCGATAACGGCGGCGATGCTCCTGAATCAGCGCGCTACCTGGAGATACCGCTCGGCCTGGTCCAGGCTGCCGTCGCCTACTACGGTGCATACACCGCCGAGATTGACCAGCAGATCGAGGCTAACGATCAGGAGGCCGCCGAGGCGCACGCCGCCTACCTGGCCGGGCAGGCTGCACTGCGGCGGTGAAGTTGCTGCTGGATGAAATGCTGAGCCCGGCGATCGCCCGGGAACTGCGTTCGCGCGGACATGACGTCGAGCCCGTCGCCGGTAATCCTGACCGCGAGGCCCTGCCGGATCCCGAGGTGCTGGCGCTTGCCCGTGTTGAGCATCGTGCGGTCGTCACGAACAACCTCCGCGACTTCCGCCCGCTGCACATCGAGGCGGTAACACCCGGTGGGGCTGGCCACTTCGGCATGATCTTCATCCCCGGCAGTTACCGTCGCACCAGGGCCGACACCGGACGGATAATCGCTGCGCTGGAAGCTATCCTCGCTCGGTATCCAGGCGAAACAGATCTGGCCGACGGCGAGGCATGGCTCTAGACAGGTCCGTGCGCCAGGGCAACGGCCGCCCGCGTGAGCACCAGGACCTTTCGCGGAACCTGCACGGAACGCCATCGTCGGCGACGGAAAGGTCATGCGACTACCGGCAGGTCAGCGGACCATATGGGTGCGGATGGATGGCTGTCTGTAAAACCGTCGGCTTAGCCTCGATCCACCGTTTAAATGCGGTTCTTTCGGGCGCGTCGACGCGAAAGGTGTCCTCTGAGCTGGGACGATGGGAGTTCCTGACGCTTCCGTCGTCGAGCTGGAGAGGACACCTCGCAAGTGCGATTGTCGCATGACCTGCCGAAGACGCACGCATCGTTTGATGACCCGAATCTCCTGTCGCGGGCTGGCCTGGTCCCGGTGATGGCCCTGGCGGAGAAGGCCGGGCTGGCTGATCTTGTCAGTGAGCACGTGAGCACCGGCGGGTCGTGCGGGGTGAACGCGCAGCTGAAGGTGGCCTGCCTGGTCGCCGGGATGGCCGCGGGGGCGGACAGCATCGATGACATGGACGTGCTGCGGCACGGCGCGATGAGCGAGCTGTTCGGCGGGATCCGGGCGCCGTCCACGCTGGGATCGTTCCTGCGCTCGTTCACCTGGGGCAATGTCCGGCAGCTGGATGCGGTGGGCCGCCGGCTGCTGGCGGAACTGGCCCGCCAGGCGCCGCTGCTGCCCGGCGCTGAGGTGCTGGCGTTCATCGATATCGACGCGATGCAAAAGCGCATCTACGGGCACGCCAAACAGGGCGCCGGGTTCGGGCATACCAAGATCCAGGGCAAGACCGTGCTGGTCCGCGGCCTGAACGCACTGGCCGCCGTGGTCTCCACGCCGCTGGCCGCCCCCGTCATCGCGGCCACCCGGCTGCGCGGCGGCACCGCGAACTCCGCCCGCGGCGCCGCATCGCTGGCCACCGAGGCCATCAGCACCGCCCGCCAGGCCGGGTGCTCTGGCCAGTTAGTGGTCCGGATCGACTCGGCCTACCACTCCGCCGCGGTACTGGGCGCCATCCGCCGCGCCGGGGCGTGCTTCTCCGTCACCGTGCCCCTGCGCCGCAACATCCGCGCCGTCATCGCCTCGATCCCCGAGGACGCTTGGACCCCCATCGCCTACCCGCGGGCGATCTGGGATGAGAACCAGCAACGGCTGATCTCCGACGCCCAGATCGCCGAATTGCCTTATACGGCGTTCGCAAGGAAGAAGAAAGGCAGCGCGATCACCGCCCGGCTGATCGTCCGCCGGGTCCGCGACCTCAACCCCAGGGCCAGCCAGGGCCAGGACGAGCTCTTCACCACCTGGCGCTACCACGCCGTCTTCACCGACAGCCCGTTCGAGATGATCCAGGCCGAAGCGCACCACCGCGACCACGCGATCATCGAGCAGGTCTTCGCGGACTGGAACGACGGCCCGCTCGCCCACTTGCCCTCAGGGCATTTCCCGGCCAACGCCGCCTGGCTCACCCTGGCCGCCATCACCGCCAACCTGACCCGCGCCGCCGGCGTGCTCGCCTCCCCCTTCTGCGCCCGGGCACGCGGAGCCACCATCCGGGCCGGCCTGATCACCGTCGCCGCCCGGATCGCCCGTCACGGCCGCGGCCACATCACCCTGCACCTGCCCGAAGGATGGCACCGCCAGGCCGAATGGATGAACCTCTTCGAAGCCGCCTGCGGCCCCCCACGCCCTGCAGCGGCCTGACCAGCCCAGATCCGGTCACCGCGCCCGCACAGGCCCACAGCCACCAGCCCCGGCTCCCCACCGAGATACCGGACAGGCCGCAGAACCAGCCAGCGGCAGGAAGAACACGCCCAGCCGACCCGCTCAAGAACACATTCTGACGGGCCCGGCCCAGAAACGAGCATTCACAATTAGGCGGTGGATCGAGGCTTAGCCTACGTTGGTTCGAACCCAACACCTGCCACCAGGGGAAACCCCAGCTCAGGGACGCTACGGCGTCCTTGATTCAGTTCCGGGGTATGCAGCCAGATGCCTGTGCCGTGCCAAAACTCGCACACTGGCTCTGAACTGGCGTTTCTGTGCCCTTCAGGCTGCTCTCTGGTACTCGCTGATCAGGCCGTGGACGACCCGCCTGTGCTTGATCCGGGCAGTCACATCGACCACCTGCCCGGGCTCGTGCAGCGGAGGTCGCTGTTCCCGCGATTGGTGCGGCCGGTGCTCGTTGTAATGTCGCGAGTATTCGGTCAGAGTCCGCTGAAGGGGTCGTTCGTCGTAGATCAGCACGTGGTCTAGGCACTCGCGCCGTAGTGTTCCCACATACCGCTCCGCAAATGAGTTCGCCCTGGGCGACCGGACCGGCGTCTTGATGATCCGCACACCGTAGCCGGCGAACACCTCATCGAATACCGGCGTGAACTTGTTGTCGCGATCCCGGATCAGGAACCGGAACCGGGTGGCCCGCTCGCCGAGGTCCATGAGCAGGTTCCGGGCCTGCTGGGCGGTCCACGCCGCCGTGGGGTGCGCAGTGACGCCAAGGACGTGCACGCGGCGGGCCTGGATCTCCATCACAAAGAACACGTACAAGCGTCTGAGGAACACGGTGTCAACGTGCAGCAAGTCACACGCCAGGATCCCCGATGCCTGGGCGGCCAGGAACTGCCGCCAGGTCGGGGATACCCGGCGGGGTGCGGGTGTGAGCCCGGCTGCGGCCAGGATCCGCCGGATCGTTCCGGCGCCGATGCGGTACCCGAGGCCGAGGAGCTCGCCTTGGATGCGCCGGTGGCCCCAACGCGGATTCTGCCTGGCCAGCCGTCGGACCAGCTCACGGATCTCTTCCGGGACCGGGGGGCGTCCGGCGGTATTCGGGTAGGACCACTTGTTCTTTGTCAAGCGCCGGTGCCAGGCGAGCAGGGTGCCAGGCGTCACGATCCGGTGCAGCCGGAGGTGGCCGGGCAGCAGTCGCGCGAGCGCGGCGATCACGGCCCGATCCGCCCAGCCCAGCATCGGACGGCCGACTTGACGGCGCAGGACCGCGACCTGATGCCGCAGTACCAGGATCTCCACCTCTTTGGATGCGTCGCTGCCGCTGCTATACGCCCGGGTCAAGGCCCTGCCCTGGCACCCGCGCCCGCCCAGCAGCGGACAGGCCACCACCACTGGCACACCAAGGGCGGTCAGCGTCCCTAATTCTCAGGGCGTCTGCCATATCCGCTCGTCGGAGGCGTCTGGGACGGGCGGTCGTTTACACTCCAGCTCCCACGTGACCCAGTTGCTGCCGATCGCGATGCCGAGTTGCGCGCTGCTGCAGTCGTCAGCCAAACCACCATCACCACAGAGGCCGCCCACGAAGAGATCGCGGACATGAATGAACAGCCAATCTGGCATGGCCTCGTCCCAGTCTGCGACGCGCGCGTGCCAGCCCGCTGGGGCCTGCGCGTTCATATCCTCCGCCACCATATACACCGGATCCCACGATGGGATCGCGATCCAAGTCACCCTGCCGGGCTCTGCGACCCCTGGGTCGGGTATCAGGGCCACGAGCTGTGCAGGGCCGTGCTGCCCGAAAATTTTGCCCATCTCGCGTTGCATGAAGTCCTGCATGTTTGGCGAGGCCTGCGTGGCCGCCGTCTCAGCTGGTTTCTTTTTGAAGATTCCCACGCTGACTCCCTCCTGTGCGTTCCATTTCAACGATCCTCTAACTAAGCGGCCGTTAATCGGCGTCAGGTGCTATCTGGAATTCCCCAGGGAACGAGTCACTTCATCCAGGTCATCCTGTGCCGGGGAATTCAGCGATAGTGCTGCGGTTTCCTCCTGGTGCATGTCCGAGTGGTGGAAGATTAGTCGTTCCAGTGCTTGCCGTCCTTAGGGCAAAGCTCGCCTGTGCCATTGCACTCCGTGCATTCGCCGAACGTGTACGGGACTGTACCGTCCCCATGGCAGACAGGGCACGTGTAAAGATCGCTATAGCATCGATGACACACAGACATCATGAACTCCCTACAGGTGTGGGCCCTTCTTGGCCGGCTTGCGCCGAAGACGGTAGCCACCACTAATTCAGCAGACGGTGATATTCCACCTTTGACCCCCGGCTGCGCTAACAACGTGAGCTCGCCTTGATCGATGGGCACGGAGACCGAGGCGAAGGCGCTAGCCGATCGAGAGTCTGATCCCCAAGAAGGCTCAGCAGCTAGTTGCGAGGTGGATAGTATTTTGTGTCCGCTCGCGCGTAAACCGAGTTGCCGAACTGTGTGCCGCGTTGCTCTCGGATGTCTTGGCAAGAGCCCGATATTAGCCAGTTCGGCAAGAATCTATCCGCTCGGCTTGCAGGCGGTGCAGTACTGCGAGCTGGTGGCGCAGGATCAAGATCTCTGCGGTCTTCCACGCCTCCTCACGCCGCGACAGCCGCAGCCATGCGGCCACCCGCGTGATCAGGAGGAAGACGAACCGCAGGCACATGATCGGTGATCATCACGGCCGGACGGCGGGAAGCGCAACTCTGCTGGTCAGAGCCATGGACGGGATTCTCGGCATGCACAGGTCGATCCCCGCGCGCTCGAGGATCTGCCACACAGTGGAGGGCGCCACGGTTACGCCGAGCCCGGCCATCTCGCCGTGGATCCGCCGGTAGCCCCATGATTCCTTCTCCCGGGCCAGCCTCAGCACCACCGACCGCGGGTTGCGGCCCGTCGGCGGCCGCCCGGACCTTCCCTGGCGCGACCGGCGCGCCCACCGGCGGCGGACGATGCCGCGGTGCCAGCGCACGATCGTTCCCGGGGTCACGATCAGGCGCATCACGGCGAGGCGCCCCACGGGCAGCGTCCCGGTCAGCAGCGCCAACCACGCCCGGTCTGGCCACGTCAGAGGCGAATGAGCACGAAGATGCTCGCGCTCGGCCACAGCGAGCTGATGGCGCTGCATCAAGATCTTGGCGTCCTTCCACCATGACTCGCGGCGCGGCAACCCAGCAGTGACACGGCACGGGTAACAATCAGGTAGATCAGCCTCAAGCCCACAAGCCGACGATCATCGAACGCCCAGCGACGCCAGGACCTGCCAGCCACATACCGGACACGCTCCCGGCCGAAGGCGCCCAGAGGGACATCTGCAGAGGTGGCACAGGTTTCCCGGCTGGCCTGGGTCGCCCCCTGGCTCACATGGTCAGGTGCCGCGGAGTGAGGGTGAACTCGGCGGCCGGGGTGCCGGGCACATCGACGTTGACCGCGTAGAGAAGACCGTCGGCCGGCGATGGCCGCTCCAGGCCGATGGTGGCCGTGGTGACGAAAAGGCGCCGGCCGCCGGGGCCGCCCAGGCAGACACTGGCCGGCTGGGTGGCCGGGCAGACCGATCACCCGGTCGAGCCGCCCGTCCGGCTGGTAGCGTTGGACGGCGCCGGATCCCCACACGGCCACCCACAGCCCACCGCCGGTATCGACGGTCATCCCGTCCGGCCCGCCAGGCGGCGGGAGCACGGCGAACGGCTCGGGACGGCGGTAGGCGCCTGGCTGGTCCCGAAGCTCTCCGCTGGCCGGGTCAAGGTCCCAGCAGAAGATGGTGCGCCGGGCTGTGTCGGCCAGGTACATACGCCGCCCGTCGTGGGTGAACGCGGGGCCGTTGCAGATGCCGATATCGCGTAGCACCGTCCTGACGGTGCCGTCCGGGCCGCTCCGGTAGAGCGACCCGGCGGCACCGCTGCCATCGGCGGCCATGCTGCCGGCCCAGAACGCGCCACCAGGGTGAGCGGCGCCGTCGTTCATCCGCGCCGCCACCGGGTTCTGCTGCTCGGGCCGCGCGAGCCAGCTCAGGTGGCCGTCCGGGGAGAGCAGGGCGATGCCGTGGCCGACGGCGGCGATCCAGCTACTGGGCCTGCCGTGCACCGGGGCGACCGCGCCCAGTGGGTGCGGCACCTGGAGGGCCTCGTCCAGCGGGCCGGGGGTGTCGCCGGGGGGGCGCAGCAGCCGTCCGGCCAGCAAGTTGACCAGCCAGAGCCGGCCGCCGAACCAGCGGGCGCCCTCGCCGAGCTCCAGCTGCTCCGGCGACCACGGCGTAGGCTCGCGCAGGAAACCGGCCGCACCAGTCTGGCCGGTGCTGGGCTCGCTCATCGCAGCGTCGCTCCCGGGCCGGAGGCGAGCAGGTCCAGCTCTGCCTTGGTGGGCAGACCTTCCCAGTCGCCCAGGGCAGCGACACCGAACGCGGCCGTCGCCGCGGCTCGCGCTGGCCGGTCCTGCGGAGCGAGGCCGTCGAGCAGCCCGGCAAGGTATCCGGCGATGAACGCATCCCCGGCGCCGACGCTGTCCACGGCCCGGACCTGGGCGGCCCGCTGCTGCCACGTGCCGTCCGCCCGGTACAGCGTCGCGCCGGCCGGCCCGGCGGTGACCAGGACCTCACCGGTGCCCGATTCCAGCAGCATCCGTGCCTGCTCGGGCTCGTGGCGCGGGCCGCCGCGGCCGGATGGGCTGGTCGCGGGGACGGCCAGGAGTAGCTCATCGGCCGCGGCCACCACCAGGTCGGCGCCCGCCGCCAGCGAAGAGATGACGGCCGCCGCGTCGTGCCGGGACCAGAGCGCGGCCCGGTAGTTGACGTTGAAGGAGCGCAGCGAGCCGGCCACGCGAGCCAGCGCGGCGGCGTGCGTGACGGCTTGCTGGGGAACTTCGCCCAGCGCCGGGGTGATCCCGGTGCAGTGCAGCATCGCGGGCGGCCCGGCGGCGAACGCGGCGTCGGCGTCGGCGGGGCACAGGCTGCTCCCGGCCGAGCCGGCCCGGCGGTACTGGACCCGGGTGATGTCGGCGATGCGGTGCTCGAACAGGATGAGGCCGGTCGGGGCGTCCGGTTCGACCCGGGCCGCGCCGATGGCGACACCTTCGGCGCGCAGGGTCCGCAGGATCAGCGCGCCAAGCTCGTCCGCCCGACTACGCCGGTCCAGGAGGCCCGGTGGCCCAGGCGGGCTAGGCCGATGGCCTGTACCACTTCAAAACTCGTTGCATGGTGTCTGACCAGGTTTTTCATGAGATCGGTTACGCGACTCGGTAGTACTCGTTGATCACGCCGCCGAGCACCTTGCGCCGCTGAACCGGCAGGTCCAGCGGAGCGCTGGTCTGGTCATCATGGTCGGGTGGTCGTTGCTGGCGGGACTGGTGGGGCCTGTGCCGGTTGTAATGACCGGCGTACTGGCTGAGTACTGATCGAAGGTGCCGTTCGTCGTAGACCAGGATCCGGTCGGTGCACTCGGTTCGTGCTGTGCGTATCCATCTCTCGGCATAGCAGTTCGCGCGTGGCGTCCGCGGCGGACTCTTTACTATCCTCACGCCCTGGGCAGCGAAGATGCTGTCGAACGCACTGGTGAACTTAGCGTCGCGGTCCCGGACGAGGAAGCGGAAAGAGCCAATCCCGTCTTCGAGGTCCATGAGCAGGTTGCGGGCCTGCTGGGCGGTCCAGCAACCGTCCGGGTGGGCGGTCACGCCCAGGATGTGCACGTGCCGGGTCGCCACTTCCATCACGAACAGCACATACAGGCGTGTCAGCAAAATCGTATCCACATGGAAGAAATCGCAGGCCAGGAGCCCGTCTGCCTGAGCACGCAGGAACGCCCGCCAGGACGTGTCCGCTTTCCGGCCGGTCTGCGCCGCCGGGCGCGCAGGATCCGCCGCACGGTCGCCTCGCTGACGTGGTGACCGAGCCGGCGCACCTCGCCGTGCACCCTGCGGTACCCCCAGGCCGGGTTCTCGCGTGCCAGCCGCAGCACCAGATCGCGGATCTCCTGGCTGGTGCTGGGGCGGCCTGGCCGGCTCGGGTACGTCCACTTGCGCGTGACGAGGCGGCGGTGCCAGGCCAGCATCGTGCCCGGTGTGACGAGCCAGTGGGCCCGCAGCACCGCGGGCAGGAGTCGGGCCAGCGCCGTCAGGACCGCCCGGTCGGCCCAGTCCGGCCTGGGCCGGGCGACCTGACGGCGCAGCAGCGTGACTTCGTGACGGAGAACCAGGATCTCTGCGTTCTTGGACGCCTGGCTGCGGCCTAGCAATAGCAGCCAGCCGAAGACCAGGATCATGATCAGATACAGGAGGCGAAGAGACACAAACCGCGATCCTGCCGCAACCTGCACCTCCGGCCAAACTGCACGTCACAGTCCTGTGCCGAGTTTTGAAGCGGTACACGACCTTCTGCCGAATTAAGCCGTACTTGATCAAGGCGACGGCGCTCCGCGCCGCCGCGCCCGCGCCGGGCGTGCGGCCCTGGAGGGCCGACCCGGCGCGGCACGGCTGCCTACCTGTCCGAACTGTCTGTCAAATTGCTCGTCAGCGCATCCAAGTTTGCCCGCACGGCGCGCAGGTCTCTGGCCGCCCTCCGCTTGCCAAAGCCGGACTTTCTCGCAGGCGTGATGCATGAATCTGGGACCAGCTGTCATACGCTTACTTCAGAAGGGATATCACAGCAGAAACAGCCGGAATGGCTGTAAGCACGGCCAGGCTAATCGGGCCTATCTGGTGGGACCACCGTTCGCGCTTGGTCATTGGCAGAACCTTATACTGCTCCAATTCTATGGCCAGTTCTCCGATGCTTACCCAGTCTGATATGACAACCTTCAGAGCGGCCTTGGCGAGAACCGTTTGGAGCGCGTCGAGTTCTACGTCGCTACCCAGTAGTGCCGGGTATACGCAATGTCGCAATACCTGTGCCGCACGGTCGGATTGCTGCCTGATGATCATATGATCCAATTTATAAGCCACGAAGGGACCGAAGTAGTTAATCCTTTTCGCGCCCCGAAGCAGCCATCGGGCGAGATTCCGCCGCTTGCGTGAAGCAAGCGGCGTCTTCTTGGCCAGATCCACTGATAGTATCGCGGTCAAAAGAGCGGAGAGCACAAGATAGGGGGCGTTGACGCGACGTAGCTCATATCCCCAGAATATCCCTATAAGGACGAAGAACAGACCGACCGCAATTAGAGGCCCCGAATAGTGATAAAGTTCTCCGTTCAAAAAAGCGACATGAACGTTCTTGACGCTAGAACGATGGTGATATACTATAATGCAAAAAAGGCCAAAGTATGCCAGAATAAAGCCCGCGAAGATCGCGGCGGTTGATGCCCTGTCATATCTTCTAAAATGTTTTTGATCTTCCGCTAGAGTCCGTTCGATTCTATCAGCTTCGTCAATTCCGCAGATTTGTGCAAGCTGCTCTTTCAGTTTTGGATAAAGATATTCCGGTCTCTCTGCCATGTTTAATCCCTACCGCTGTCGCTCGCGCATCGGCGCACCGAGCGAAAGAATTGTACTGCTAACCCGGAGGTTGAACTCGTAGTGTCAACCTAGTGGTCGCGCCCGTTAATTAATTCGTCGCGGGTCGCTACCTGGTAGCTGACTGATCCAGGCAGTGGGCTCGCCCAGGTAGAGGCCGCAGGCGCAGTCGAGGGCTTCTTGCGGGCTGCCGGCGGGGTAGCCGCTGGGCAGGATGCTGTCCTCGTAGTCGTCGTGGCTGGCCCGGTAGATCGCAAAGCCCCAGGTGTGCGCGGATCCGCCGTAGCGCAGGCGGCAGAGCGGGAGCTTAATGCCGTTCGGCAGCTGGCCGTCAACGTAGGCGAAGGCGCCGTGGTAGCGCACGAGCACGTCGCTGAGCTGTGGCCAGCGTTCGCGGGCGTGGGCGGTCAGGCGCTGGCGCAGCGAGGTCTTGGTGGACTCCGGAGGCTTGGCCATGGGCTCTATCGTGCCCGGTCTCCAGCGCGTTCTTCCGGCCGCGGGGGTTACACGCAGGCCCAGCACCAGGCACAGATGGCCGAGTTCGGCCATCAGGCGCAGATGGCCGAACTCGCGCGGATCAGGGCACGGGTGCCGCGTCAGGCGTGAACCGTGTTGATCTGCGTGCCCGCGAGGGTGCGGCCCGGCGTGCGCCGGGCGGCCCTCGCCAAGGCTGAGCCGGCGCTGACGCCGGGCCAGCGCCTACTTAGCCGCGCAGGGCACCTGAGCGCACACTTGACAGTGGCACTTCACCGGAGATCGAAGGAGGTGCTGACGATAGGACTGACCTGGCGGGACGCGGTCTCGTCCTGCACCATCGCAGTGATCGTCATCACGTACGCCGTGTATCTGGAAGGAACGAGCCTGCTGCTGATCTCCAGCGCGTGGGCCACATCCGCCGTGATACTGGTCCTCGGCATCGGCTGCGCTGTCGTCGCGTCCGGCGACCTGTATACGAGACCTCAACCACGTATGGGCCAGGTCTTCAGGTGGATCGCCACCGGGTTCGGCACGATCGCGGTCATCGCTGGTCTGATCGGGCTGATCACCGGCAGCGGCTACGCACTGGAGATCCTCGTCGTAGTCACGATCCCCTGGCTCGCGACGGGGATCTTCTGGCACGTGCTCACGATCGGATCGGAGCGGAGCGATGAGCCGTCGTAACAGAGCGTGTCCTGAGGGCGACTGGTGTACCCGGCCGCGGTCCTCGTGCTGGACGTGGCGTTGTTCTATAAGCGGGCCTGCGGATGGGTGTCAGTGGCCGCGGAAGACCAGGTAGCCGGGCGCGGCGCAAGCATGGGCCACGATCAGGGCTGATAGATCGCGGAGCCGCCACTCGTCCGGCTGCCCCATGCAGGAACCAGGGCTACCCCCAAATACCTCGGCTATCCCCAGGTCACAGCCTCAATGGCTGCTGGCGCACTAGGGAGCAGTGGCTAGACGAGGATTCGCGGGACCGTGGGGTCGACGCGGGCGATGTCGCGGGGGTCACTGGTGACGATGGCGTGATGACGCTGCCGGGCGCAGAGCACGACGTGTACGTCCACGACATCATCGTGGCTGGCGTCTGCGCACATCAGCCCGACGCTGCGCGCGACGCTGAGCGTCATGACCGCGATGTCGATGTCGGGGGACTTGAGCAGCCGGGCGAGGCGGGCCTGACGGGGGCTGCGCCAGGCCTGTGCGACGGCTTCGGCGGGGATGCAGATGGTGCCGCCGCGCCGCCGGGCCGCCTCCAGGCGTGCCTGCATGGCCACGGACTTGGCGGGCTGGTCAAGCGCCAGGAGCGCGCTGGTGTCGAGCGTGAGCCCGGTCGTCGAGCCCGCGCTCACCCGGCCATCCTGCGGCCCTGCCTGGGCTGGCCTGTCAGCCCGGCCTGGTCCAGCTCGGCTTCGGCCTGCAGCCGTGCCTCCTCGGGCACCGGGGTTTCCGCGCGCCAGGCGGCCAGGATGTCGTCGAGATTCTCGCGTTCCTGGTAGTCCTCCAGTGCCGTGGCCACATACGAGCTGACCTGCCGCTCGCCTCCGGCAGCACGCTTGATCTTCTCCACCAGTTCGTCGGGCAGGCTCACCGTGATCCGTTTCATACAATCATCATACTCCGCTGGCGCGCAGGATCACTGAACCTGCGGCGGGTGACCGATCGTCCTACGCGACACCTTCGAGGCCGCCGGCCGGGCGAACGTGCCGGCAACGGGGTCGCGCGGCCGCTGTCCGTGGATGTCCGCGGTTTCATCCGCCCGGACCCTTGAGTGTACGGACTTATGGCGGACAGGCAAGATCACGAAGCGGGCGTTCGGCCGGATAAACGCAGGTCAGACATCATAGTGACGGACTGGGGCGAGCGTTCTGTAAAACCGTCGGCTTAGCCTAGTACTCCAGCGACACTTCGTGACCGGGCGGTTCTGCGTGTTAGGCCAGGGTGAAGGTGGCAGCCTTTGTCCACTGCCCGCCGGCAGTTTGCTGGGTCATCAGGGTGACTGCGGTGGCATCGCCGGTGATGGGCAGGTGCGCCCGGAGGGATTCCTCGGCGGTGTGCAGGTCGTTCAGCGGATGTCCGTGGCCGATGGTCAGGTGAGGGATGATGTCGGCGAACTGGCCCTCGAACGGGGGGAATGCGGGGAATGCCTGGTAGACGTGCTGTGTCAGGGCGCGGAAGGGGCCGGGATCATGCGGGGCGAGCCAGAGCACTTCCTCGCCGAACCACTTTGTGCCAGCCAGCCGGAAGCTGAATCGGCTGACGTCCGCGAAGAGGTGCTCTAGCCGGGTCAGGACGGCTGTATCGATCGTCTCGGGCGGCATGAACGGGAAGAGCACAGTGATGTGGGCGGGGATGCCGAGCGGCGCGCTTGCGTCGAGACGTTCCCGGTGCCACCGGACGGCCGGTTCCGCTTCGGGGACCTCTATGATCAGGCCGCTCCGGGAACCGCCAGCGCTCGTCACGGGAGGACCTTAATCCCGTGACCCGTCTGGCGGCCATCGGGTTTCCGTGGATCAGGGGGTGAGTGCTGCGCGGCGCTGGTAATGGCACCGGCGGGCAATGGCCTGGTGGCGCCGTCGCCAGCGCGACCAGTGCAGCTGGTCGCGGGCTGGCCGTGGCTGCCTGGCCAGGCTGGTGAAGAGCCTGCGGATCTCGTTGCGGGTCAGGGGTATCAGCTCGCGGCCGTTAGGGTCGCGGCAGACGCCGTCGCCGGGGATGGCCTGGGTGGCGGTCATGACGGACAGGAAGGCGCAGGCGAGCATCGCGAAGATCGTCCAGCGCCGCCACGGGGTCCACCCGCGGACTTGATGCTGGTCGAGGGCGGTGAGTTCCTTGCCCCCGGCGAAGGATTCCTCGATCTTCCACCGGGTGCCTGCGACTTTGACCAGGGCGCCCACCGGGACAGGCCGGGGTGCGTGAGCGCGGTAGAACGCATACCCGGCCTTCGTGCCTGCGGCCGGGATAGACCGGCGCACGAGCAGCCAGTTCGAGCCCTGTGCGTCCTGGGGCAGGGCCGGATCGGTGGTATCGATCAGCGCCCAGTCATACAAGCGCGGGCCTTTCGCGCCGTCACCAGCCGGCAGGCGCTGCCAGGCCCTGGCCGGAAGCGATGCTGCCAGGCCGGCGGCCTTGCAAGTTCCGGCGGCGGTCTGGATGTGGTGGTCTTTGGCGACCGCCAGGACGAACCCCAGACCGCGGGCGGCGACCGCCGCCCGCAGCTTCGGGTCGTTGCCATAAACCTCGTCACCAGCCACCCACCGGGCAGGAGTACCCGCATCAAGGGCCCGGGTAATCATCGCCTTGCCCAGCGCCGGTTTCGTCGCGAACTTTGTGTCCTCTGGCACCCCCGCCGCCGTGCACCGGGCCGGATCGCCGGTCCACGCCCGGGGCAGGTACAACTCCCGGTCGATGAACGCATATCCCGCCGGTGCCGCATAGACCAGGTAGACGGCCACCTGGGAGTTCTCGATCCGCCCTGCGGTGCCGGTGTACTGGCGCTGCACCCCGACAGTTTGCGCGCCTTTCTTAAGGTCGCCGGTCTCATCGATGACCAGCACCGCGCCGGCGTCCCCGAGATACCTGGTGACGTAAGCGCGCAAGTCATCACGTAACCCGTCGGTGTCGATCACCGCTGAACCCAGCAGCCGCTGCATCCCACGCGGGCACGCCTCCCCAGCATGCTCGGCGATCGCCCAGCAGTTCGCCCGGGGTAGCCCCGCGAGCAGGCCCTGAAGGAACGCCCCGGCCCGCCGGCGGGGTTCCACCCGGGCAAACCGGGGCCCGATCATGAGCATCAGCTCGCCGAACCCCTGGCGCCATCGGTCAAGGTCTACGCTGGCCTCCGCGGCCACCGCCTGATCAGTAGTCCACACAACTGCCGATCATCAAGCGATGGCCGCCTGTCGTGCGGGACCGCCACGCCCAAGATCACGAAGTGTCGCTGGAGTACTAGCGCTGACCAGGCACACTGCGAGACTACGGACGCCACACGGACAGAAGGCGGTATTCACGCGGCGGGAAACGGGAAAATGGCAGGTCAGCGGCTATTCCGATGGGTCGGGATCGGCTCACTGTAAAACCGTCGGCTAAGCAGCCACGACGTGGAAGGTGACGTCGGGGTCCTGGGCGCTGGCATAGAGCCCGTAAGCTGAACCGCCCTGCGCCTGACCAATCACAGCGGCTGGGCTGACCTCCAGACGGTCCGGTACCGGGTCCGCGTCTAGTCCGCCGATAAACAGGCCCCCCGGGCTTCTGGCATGCAGTTCCTGCGGAAAGGATACCTTGGCTCACGTTTGAGTAATTGCTTGACAGGAAACAACTAATGACTTTTGGCGGTAGGATAACTACCCTTCGGGACAGGCGGATCTAGCTCCAGGGAAACCGCTATCTGCCTGTTAACTATGGCGATCTCGTTATATCTTATTCAAACGAAGCGGCCATTTGCGCGTTAGGTGTGGGCACAGCCAGTTTCCCCGGGGGGCTAGTGCATGCGAATCCCGAGACATCGCAACCTGGTGCGACTCAGAGCCTCGGACCACAAACTACTGCTTAGTCAATCCGGCGATCACGAGCGCCGATGACGGCTCCTGAATCATGTCGCAACAAGCGAGGGCCGGCCAGGCCGTGCCTACCCGCCCCAGTGAAGGCCGCGCCGGGCGCGGCTTGTTTACCACACCGATAGGGCCAGCACGCGGAAGACAGATGCTTGCCCGCCTGTATCAGATCGTCGGACTACGACTCTGTCCCCTTGACGGTACCCGTGGACGTTGTGATGACGCTCACGGGGGCCTTCCGCCATGCGCAGCCCGTATGAATGGAGAGGAACCATGGCCGATACCGTTCCAACCGAGCAGGTCCTCGAGGAGACGAGAGGGTTCCGATGGGGCGAGGTACCGCCCACGCGAGAGCGGCGGCTGGCCGCACTGGCCGCACCAGCCGAGCCTGATCTGGGCGGCATCGCGGATTTCGTCGGAACATTCAGGGGCAACGGCCTGAACACGATCTTCCGGCCACAGGACTTCGCCGTCACCCCGACGCCACTACCCAACCCGGCCAACGGCCCTAACGACAACATCCTCGAGATCAACCTCACCGAGGAGACACTGGCGTTCTCGAAGGCCCTCGGGTCGATCCCCAACCGCGGCATGGTGCAGCGCGACGCCTTCCTCAACGGGATTCCCTACCTGCAGACCATCAACGACGTCAGCGTTCCCGCCAACCCCATCGGCATCCATTTCGAGCCGGGCATCTGGTTGAGCGTCCCCCCCACCACCGTCCCCGAGGAGGGCGCCACCATCGCGCGCATGGCCTCCATCCCGCACGGCACCACCATCGAGGCCCAGGGCGCCTCCCTCACCGTCGCCGGAGGCCCGCACGTAGACCCCGTCAACATCACCCCCTTCCCAATCGGGAACCCGGGCCACCCCATTAGGTTCCCCAGCCAGACCGCGGCGGACGCCGGCACCTTCCGGCTTCCGCAGGACCTGACCGACTTCATCGCCGCCGGGACCATCACACAGCCGATCCTGGACAACCCCAACATCATCCTGAAGAATCGCGCCGACGCCCAGAACATCACCTCCACGACCGTCATCCAGATCAGCACCAACCCAGCCGACCAACTGTTCGGCGGCGGCACTGACAACATCGCGTTCCTGCTGGGTGACAAGAACGCCACCGGCCCGAACGCCGATGCGATCCAGATGTCGGCGACTTTCTGGATCGAAACCGTGACGGAGAAGATCACGGTCCCCGCGTACACCGCGCACCGGCCGGTGATCGTGCACGGAGCCACGAGCGCGGGCAAGCCAGTGGTCAGTTTCGCGGTGACCTCGAACAAGCCGGCCGCCGAGGACACCACAATCGACGTCTCATACACCCAGATCCAGTACACGCAGACGGTCCTGCTGAACTTCAATCACCTGACGTGGCCGCATGTCTCAGTGGCGACGCTCGTGCCAAACAAGCCCGTCCCGGTGGCGATATAGCCTGGGCCCTCAGAGAAGGGAGCCAGAAGCGGGGCGGCAACGCAAGGCGCGAGCGCTAGATGAACAGACGGCCGGCTGGCCGCATGCGTAGCTCAAACCTGGATTGCCAACGGTGCGGAGAGCTGTTGATAATCGCACCGGTCGTTCAGCGCTGGACGCGCCGCTTCGGTTCTTGGTTCGTTCGAGGCGTCACATCATAGGCATCAGGGAAGGGGTTCCATATGGCGCTCGGCAATGCGTGGCACTTTCCCGGCAACCCTGAGCCGTTTGGTAACGCCGGCATGCGAGATCCCGTCTTTCCCACAGATCCTGTACCGGCGGTTACTGTCTTCAGCGGCAATCAGTACCAAGGTGGCGGGAACCCTGGCAACCAGCTGCAGGACGGCAGCGCGGTGTCGTTCAAGCAGACGACCGACACGACGTGGATGACAGTGCCCATGGTCTTCGCCACCGCGATCGATGACAACAAGTACTACTCAGCGCAGATCCCGGTCAGTGCGTTCGCGATCGGCACCGTCATCCAGTACTACCTGGTCATCGCGTACGACGATCACGACACCACGTTCCTGGGGGCCGACGCCACCAACATGCTCTCGGTGGCGACCGTGGAGGAGGCCGCGGCGCAGGCCGCGCCGTTCACCTTCACCATCGATACACCGGACAAGCGGGGTCAGTGGGCGGATCCCTTCACGTTGCCGAACGTCGCTATCCACGCTCACGTGCTGCCGGACGGCCTGGTGCTGATGTGGGGCAGGCGGGATAATCCCCAGCAATCCCTGGACACCGATCCCGCCAGCGCGCTCGCGCCCGGATTGCCGCCCGCCTCCCCGGCCACGTGCACTCCGTTCCTCTGGAATCCCGCGCACGGAAACACCACGCCGACGCCGCAGCCCACGCTCAACGACGACACGACCAACGCCAACCTGTTCTGTTCCGGCCACGCGTTCCTGCCGGACGGGCGTTTGCTGGTGGCCGGGGGCCACCTCGCTGACAGCCACGGCCTGAACCAGGCGACGATTTACGATCCAGCCGCCAATACCTGGACACCGACCGCCACGATGGATGACGGCCGGTGGTACCCGACGGCCATCACCCTGCCGTCCGGAAGCGTCCTGGTGCTGTCCGGCAGTTACCTGGACCCCACGGAGAACCTGGTCGTCAACAACGTGATCCCCCAGGTCTGGGACAACGGGAACTTCACAGCCGTCGCGTCCATTCCGGGCGCGGCCTTCGATCTCTTTCCGCGCATACACGTCGCTTCCACCGGCCTCCTTTACCTGACGTCGCTCGTCCAGATCTGGTCCATGGACGTGTCCGGCGCGGGCACGTGGACCGCCGTCCCCGGTGCCGTGCAGCCCAACGGGCTGTGCGACTATGCCCCGTCGGTCCTCTACGACGTCGACAAGGTCCTGTTCGTCGGCGGCGGCAACCCGCCGACCGTGAATGCCGAGACCATCGACCTGAGCCAGCCGCAGCAGGGCTGGGTGGCCACAAGCCCGATGAACTTCCCCCGCCGGCAGCACAACGCCACCATCCTCCCGGACGGGACGGTGCTGGTCACCGGCGGTACCCGCGGCGGCGGGGCGCCAGGGACCGCGGAGGCGTTCAACAACCTTGACCCGGGCCAACCGGTGCACATCGCCGAGCTGTGGGACCCGCAAACCGGGCAGTGGACGATGCTGGCCGCGGAGCAGACCGACCGCTGTTACCACTCGACCGCGGTGCTGCTCCCGGACGGGAGGGTGCTCAGTGCGGGGGGTGGCGAGTTCATCCTGAACGAGGGAACGCCGCAGCAGGTGGCGAACAGCCCGCAGGACACGCACTACGACGCCCAGCTGTTCTCGCCCCCGTACCTGTTCAAGGGCCCGCAGCCGCAGATCACTTCGGCGCCGGATTCGGTGCAGTACAGCGCCACATTCGAGATCGGCACCGCTCAGCCACAGCACATCGCGACCGTCAGCTTGATCCGCTTGTCCTCCGTAACCCATTCGTTCAACGCCGGCCAGCGCATCAACTTCCTGCCCTTCCAGGTCACGGGAGGAACCCTCACGGCGACCGCACCACCGAACGCAAACGTCTGCCCGCCCGGGCACTACATGCTTTTCATCGTGGACCAGCAGGGCGTGCCGTCGGTGGCCGAGATCATCCAGGTCTCAGCGCCCGCTGCCGCACAGCCGGAGGCTGCTGTGGCCCGGCCCGCGGCTGTCGCCGCGTCGGCCGCGGCACGACAGGCCCCCGAAGACGCTTTCGCGCTGCGGGCCGCGGTACGCGCCGCCGCGCGCGGCACCCGCGTCGTGGCCGGGATCACGGGAATCTGCCCGTATGGCATCGCGGCCTGCTGGGGAGGCGCGAACGAGGCGCTGCGCAGCCTGGAGGGAGTGCAGTATGTTGACCCCATCCCCGACGGGGAAAGGTCAACAGCGACCGTCTACCTGGAAGACGACGGACTGCCCGCGCTACGCCACTGGGATGATCAATTCCGGCGGATGGTCCATCAGACGTATCAGCTGCGCGGGGTCGAGGTAACCCTCGCCGGCACCATCGAGGCGCAGAACAATAGATTCGTGCTGGCCGGCCAAGGCGCTAGACCTCCGGTTGAGCTGGTTCCCCTTGACCCGGAAGGGAAAATCCAGTGGGATCCGGTAGCGCAGGGCCCGCAGGCAGCCGAACCGGCCGAGGCGAGCTCGTACGACACACTCACTCGCTCGGCGGGAGCCGCCGGCGCCCGGTCGCTGACGGTTACCGGCCCGCTGCGCCAGACGCAGGCCGGGTACCGGCTTCAGGTGCGCCTGGTTGAGTTTTGATCAGGGATCATGGGCTCTTTATCCGATACGTCAGCCCACACGGCCTGGCGAGGATCCCGGGAATGGCCGTGCAGCCGAGTGCGACTCGGGCCTGTTACCGGAAACATCCGCCGAGAGCGGCGGAGAAGGTGCGGGCACCGTGCAGGTGATCGAGGCTCAGCACTCCTTGGCCTCAGTACCTCACGATCACCTCCATACCAGCCGGTCCGGTCAACGCCGGCGCACAAGGGCCTGATCTGCGAGCCTCCCCGGTGATCGTTGGGTAGTCGTTGGTCGCCTGGCGCTGGATTGGCGGACCCATGACAATGGAACTGCAGGTCAGGCTGCGTGTACGGACGCTGTCCGTGGCGTCAGCCGTTTCGCAGCGCTGGCGCACGGACGTATAGCGGACAGCCCTGGATATTCACATGATCGTTAAGGAAGTTGGGCCAGGTCAGCGGCCATTGCGATGTGTCGCGTGAAACGGTCTGTAAAACGTCGGCTTAGCCTACGTTGGTTCGAACCCAACACCTGCCACTACCTGCGGAAACGGCCCGTGAGCTGGGGATACCTGGTCTCGCGGGCCTTCTTGTTCCTGTGCCGCCGTGTTTCATGATGTGCCGCTGTGAGCCGCTGCGTAGCAGTGGTTACGGACATATGGCGGACAGAATCGGGGCGTAGCCAGCGGTTCACCGCACCGCTTGCTCCGCCCATTTCCATGGGTCAGCGGTCGTCGTTGAGGAGCTGACCAGCGTGACGCGGCGCGGACGTGGGGTACGCGCGTATCAGATCCAGCGCGTGGTCATGGGCCGGCAGTCCCAGCACGGTCATCGTCATTAAGGGATTGGTCTCCATCCCCGCCCTCGGGGAGGTCAGTAGTTACTAGAGGGGCGGGTGCCTCACGACGGCTTGGCAGAGAGGGCCGCGAGTTCTCACGACCAGGGTGTACCAGGTAACGAGGTCCTTCTTGTGTCGTGCCAAGACTGGCATACCGGCCCTGAGATTGTCTCCCTGTGATCTTTAGGCTGCTCTCGGGTACTCGCTGATCAGACCCGGATAAAGCGGCGAGGCGACCTTCAGGATCATGGTGTCCTGGACGTGGAGTTCGAGGTTGCGCCGATTCTGACCGCCGTCACTTTGTATTCGGGGCAGGTGGCGATGTCGTCGACGACGTCGGAGGTGAGTGCGTTCGCGAGCGTCTCGGGGAAGTGGAAGGCGAGGAATACCTCGCCGGGGGAGACCCGCTCGGTGACCTTGACGGGGGCCTCGATGGCGCCGTGGCGGCTGGTGATCGGGACGACTTGGCCGTCGGCGATGCCGAGCCGGGCCGCGTCGGCCGGGTTGAGCTCGAGACGTTCGTCGGGTACAAGGGTGAGGTTGTCGGTGCGCCGGGTCATCGAACCCGAGTTGTAGTGGACGAGTCGGCGGCCGGTGATGAGCAGGAACGGGTAGTCGCCGTCCGGCTGCTCGCCGGGCGGCAGGTAGGGGCGGGCGGCGAGGCGGGCCTTCCCGTCTGCCGTGGCGAAGCCGTCGAGGTGGAGTGTCTGCGTTCCGGGCTCGTCTGGGGAACGGCAGGGCCACTGGATCGAGCCCTCTCGGTCGAGCCGCTGGTGGGAGACGCCGCGGAACTCGGGTGTGACGCGGGCGAGCTCGTCCATCGCCGCGGCGGCCGTCGGGCAGCCGAGGTCGCTGCCGAGCGCCGCTGCGACTCGGTTGACGATCTCGAAGTCGGTGCGGGCCTCGCCTGGCGGGCGCAGGGCGGGGCGGACGCGCTGGAAGCGGCGGTCGAAGTTGACGAAGGTGCCGTCCTTCTCGAAGAACGGCGCCGCGGGGAGCACGACGTGCGCCCGCTCCGCGGTACGGGAGAGGAAGAGGTCCTGCGCGATCACGAGCTCGCAGGCGTCGAGCGCGGCCTCGACACGGTTTGTGTTGGGGTCGGTCTGGGCAATATCCTCGCCTATCACCCAGAGCGCCTTCAGCTGGCCGTCGAGCGCGGCGGTGAACATATCCGGGATGCGCAGGCCTGGGCGGCGAGCGATCCGGACACCCCACTCGGCCTCGACGCGGGCGACGGCCTCGTCGTCGTCGAGCCGGTAGTAGCCGGGCAGCACGTCGGGCAGCGCGCCGACATCCGAGGCGCCCTGGACGTTGTTCTGGCCGCGGAGCGGGACGATCCCGCCGCCGTGCTCGCTGCCGACCTGGCCGGTCAGGAGCGCGAGGTTCGTGAGCGTGCGCACGCCGTCGGTACCGTGCGCGTGCTCGGTGACGCCGAGCCCGTAGACGATCGGGGCGCATCGCGCCGCGCCGTAGATCCGGGCCGCCCGGCGCAGGTCGTCCGCCGGGACGCCCGAGATCTCCTCGACCCGCTCGGGCCTGTGGTCGGCCAGCACCGCGCGGAGCTCGTCGAGGCCGTTCACGCGGGCGGCGAGGAACTCCTCGTCGGCATAGCCCTCCTCGAGCAGGACGTGCGCGAGCCCGTTGAAGACGGCGATGTTCGTGCCCGGCCGGCAGCGGAGGTGGACGTCTGCGTAGTAGGCCAGCTCGATCTGGCGCGGGTCGACGACGACGAGCGAGGCCCCGCGGATCACCTGCTGCTTGAGCCGGGCGCCGACGACCGGGTGCGCCTCGGTCGGGTTCGCCCCGGCGAGCAGGAAGCAGTCGGCGCGCTCGAAGTCGTCGAGCGGGTTGGTGCCCCCGGAGACGCCGAGCGACGCGTTGAGTCCAGCGGCGGTCGGCGCGTGGCAGATGCGCGCGCAGTTGTCGACGTTGTTCGAGCCGATTACGGCGCGCATTAGCTTCTGCACGAGGTAGTTCTCCTCGTTGGTCATCCGCGCCGAGGAGATCGTCGCGATCGCGTCGGCTCCGTGGCGGTCGCGGATCGACCGCAGCGAGTCGGCGACGAAGGCGATCGCCTCCTCCCAGCTCGCCGGCGCGAGCTCCCCGTCCTGGCGCACGAGCGGCGTCGTGAGCCGGTCGGGGGAGTGCACGAAGCCGTATGCGAAGCGGCCCTTGACGCAGGCGTGGCCGCGGTTGAGCGGCGAGGCGTGGTTGGGCGTGACGGCGGCGATCCGGCCGTCGGCGACGTGCACGTCGAGCCTGCAACCAACGCCGCAGTAGCCGCAGGTCGTCGTCACCGACGGCTCGACCCGCGCGCCGCCGGCAAAGCCGGGCTCAAAGATGGCCCCGGTTGGGCAGGAGTCGACGCAGCCGCCGCAGGCCACGCAGTCGGACTCGGCCCAGGCGTTGCCGCTGCCTGCGGCCACGACGATGTCGCCGCCACGGCCGGCGAGCTCGAGGGCGAAGGTCCCCTGCACCTCGTCGCACATCCGCACGCACCGGCCGCAGGCGATGCAGAGGTCGCGGTCGAGCTTCACGTACGGGTGCGACAGGTCGAGCTCGTGCCTCATTCCATCGCCGAAGCGGTCGCGGCCGACGCCGAGCCGCTCGCAGACGGCCGCGAGCTCACTGCCCCGCACGTCAAGCGCGCGCGCCGGCAGCCGCGAGACCATCAGCTCGAGCGTCTCGCGCGCCGACGAGACCGTCGTCTCGTCGTCGGTGCGGATCCCATCGCCCTCGCCGGCCAGCGTGGTGCAGGCGGCCACGCTTGCTCCATCGCGTTCGACTAGGCAGAGTCGGCAAGCGCCGATCGGCGAGCAGCGCTCGTCGAGGCAGAGTGTCGGCAGGTCGCCGCCGGCGGCGCGGACGGCGTCGAGCAGCACCGCCCCGTCCGGCACCTGGACCTGCTGGCCGTCTACGGTGAGCCTCACCACGACTCAAGCTCCTGGCGGAAGACGCGGAGAAGGCTACGCACCGACGTCGGGACGCCGCTACCGAAGGCGCACAGGCTGCCGCGGTCGAGCGCGTTCAGCAGCCGGTCGAGCTCGGCACCGTCCTCCGGCCGCACGTCGTTGTCGGCAAGCCGCTCGGCGAGGTCGAGGCCGCGCAGCGTTCCCAGCCGGCAGGGGACGCAGGTGCCGCAGCTCTCCGAGGCGGCGAAGCGCCAGAGGTGCCGCATCAGCGCGCGCGGATCGGTGTGCTCGTCGAAGGCGACCAGGCTACCGTGGCCGAGGGCGACGCCGCGCGCGGCGAGGTCCTCGGGCGTCAGCGGCGTTTCGAGTTCCTCGGGGCGGAGGAAACCGCCGAGCGGCCCGCCGACCTGGATCGTGCGCAGCGCACCCGAGTGGAGGCCGCCGCCGAGTCCGTCGACGATCTCCCCGACCGACCTGCCGAGCTCGACCTCGTAGACGCCGGGGTTGCGGAAGCGCTCGTTCAGGCATACGAGCTTCGTGCCGGGGTCCGCCGCGGTGCCGTGCCGCGCGTACGCCTCGCCGCCATGCTCGACGATCCACGCGACCGCGGCAAGCGACTCGACATTGTTGACTGCGGTCGGGAAGCCGAAGATGCCGCCGCGGCCGGCTGGATACGGCGGGCGCGGCGCGGCGCCGCCGCGGAGGCCCTCGATCGAGTGCAGCAGCGCCGTCTCCTCGCCGACGACGTACGAGCCTGCGCCCTCGAACACCTCGATCTCGAGGTCGACGCCGGAGCCGTGCACGTTTTCGCCGAGATGGCCGGCCGTGCGCGCCTCCTCGACCGCGGCGCGCAGCGCGTCGCGCGCGGCCGGGTACTCCGAGCGCACGTAGACGTAGCCGCGGTCGGCGCCGCAAGCGAGCGAGGCGAGCGCGACACCCTCGAGCACGCCGTGCGGGTCGCGCTCCATCAGCAGCCGGTCGAGGTAGGAACCGGGATCCCCCTCGTCACCGTTGGCGACGACGCGGCGCGGCCCCGGCGGGTTGGCGCGCACGAGCGCCCACTTTCGCGCCACTGGGAAGCCAGCGCCGCCGCGGCCCTGCAGCCTCGAGCGCTCGACCTTTCGCAGGATCCGGTCGGGCGCCTCTGGTTCGCCGACGACCCCGCGCCAGACATCCCACGCGGGCGGGCCGCGGCCGAGCAGCCGCGCGAGCACGATCGGCTCCTCGCACGCCGCCTCGAACGGAATCGGCGGATCGACCTGCGGCGCCTCGCCGGCGAGCTGCTCAGCGAGATCCTGCCCGGCGTGCGCCCGCTCGCCGTCGAGGGCCGACGGCGAGGCATAACAGTAGCCGAGGCAGTAGACGGGCTCGACGTCGGCGACACCCGCGAGACGCTTGCGGATGCCGGCAGCATGGCGGCCGCCAGTCGCGGCGAAGCAGGAGGCGCCGTCGCAGAGTCGCACTCTCCGGCCGGTCAGCACCTCGACCGTGAAGTCCGCGTAGAAGGAGGCGGCACCGTAGACGTGGGCGCGTGGCAGCCGCAGCTCGGCGGCCACCCGGTCGACGTCTTCCGACTCGATCCGCCCACGCGCCTGCTTTACCTGCCGCAGCCGCTCGATCACCTCGGTCGCGCGGCGGCCTAGGCGCCTCTCGAGCTCGACCGTTGCGTTCCGCGGCTCGTTGGTCACGAGCGCCGGTCCCGCGGCGGCCGGTCGCCACTCCACCAGCACCCTCGGCGCGATTGCATGACATCTTCCCCTTGCACGCCAGCACGCATAAACATCGGCGCCGTTCGCAGCCGCGAGGCGACACCAGACACGCAAAAACGACGCCCTGCTCGCCACCATCTGCTGGGTCGGAGCCGGCCCAGCGAGCTGACGCTCGTCGCCGGCCACCACGCCACCTTCACCCACGAACCCGGCTGGGACTGTCTTGACAGGTCTCTGCGGCCAGCCTCTTGACGCACCCGGCGGTCGTACGTCCCGGCCCGCAAGCACGACAAGATCCCAACACCTGTGAACAGCCGCAGGCGAGGCCGCCGCAGAAGAGCCTTTAAGGCTCGAACAGGTGACCCAGGCTTGTCAAATGCCGGGCGGCCGTCTGTCAGCCTCGAACGATGAGAACGTAGGCGTCCTGGACTACCCAGTGACGACCCGCAGGAGTTAGCGAACGCGAAGCCCGCCCGCAGGTCTAGAGCAACCTCTGGCTCCCGGTCGAGCTCAAGATGGTCTTCATCAAGAAGCTCACCAAGGAGCCGCGGTAGCCCAAGAGCGGCTTCGCGTTCAAGCGACGGATGAGGGTTCTGCGTCAATTGATAGTCCTAGCTGGATGCGCAGTTCTCGTATTGTACGCAGCTAAGGGGTCGGCTACAAGAGATAGCGATCTTCGCGGCATTACGCAGGTACGAGCTTTTTACATTGGGACTCGGGTCTTTGGAGGTTGAGCCAAGCCCGGAGGGATGGAGCACTTTAGTCTTGATCCACCGTGTAAATTCTGACGTTCTTGCTGGTGCGCTCGTCAGCGGGGAATGATCGGGGCTGGTGCTGGCGGGCGGCCCGCCAGGTCAAAGCCAAGCCGTTCGGCATGCCGGCTTCAGCGGCGATATCACCCGGATCCCCGGTGGTGGCCAGCATGAGGCCCGCCCTCACGCTCCGGTTCCCCCGTGACGCGGCACGGCACGGCGCCGTCGGCCGCGGCGCCTCCCACGACGTACACGTCGGCGGTCTGGTCAACGTGCGGCGCACGGAGCGGGACTTCCGTCGTCATCGCCTCCCGCGAGGTTCCCAGGATGGAAGCGATGGAATGCAGCTGGACTTCATGGGACCTGCCGGCTGACCACCAGATGCTTCATGCAACGGCGTCGAAGAGACTCCCCCGTCGTGCATGGTAGATTTATGGCATGAGAACTGCCATCGATTCTGCCGGGCGTGTTGTGATTCCCAAGGCGCTCCGGGACGCTCTTGGGCTGATGGCGGGCCAGCCGCTGGAGATAGCTGAGCGGGACGGACGCCTGGAGATCGTGCCGGCTGCCACGCCGATGCACCTGGTGGACGAGGGTGACGGTGTGGCTGCCGTCGCCGATGCGGAGATGCCCGTGCTGACGGCCGGCATGGTGCGGGACACCCTGGAACGTACGCGCCGGTGAAGGCCGTCGATTCCAGCGTGGTCATCGCGGCCTTCGCCACCTGGCACGAGTATCACGCCATCGCCCGCAAGGCCATGGCGAGCCGGCCGCGTCTGGTCGCGCACGCCGCAGTTGAGTCCTACTCCGTGCTGACCCGGCTACCGCCCCCACACCGCGCCCACCCGTCGATCGTGCACGCCTTCCTTACCGAACGGTTCAACGAGCCATTCCTCACCCTGTCCGAGACCGGCTACCAAGAGCTTCTCGCCACGGTAGCCGCCGGGCAGATTCTCGGCGGCCCTGCCTACGATGCCTTGATTGCTTTCACCGCTGCCGAGCATCAGGCTACGCTGCTCAGTCTCGACCAGCGGGCCGCCGCGACCTACGAGGCTGTGGGCGCTACCGTCGATCAGCTAGTTACCTGACGACGCTCTGCCCGCGCGTGACGTCGGTGATCTATGTCGAGGATGCGGATGATGTTGGCGTCCTCGTCGATCGCATAGCGGATGCGGTACTCGCCGCGCCGGGCTCGCCATTGTCCCTCGAAGGGCTTGCGCAGGGGGGCGGCGACTCTGCGCGACTCTTGGCTGAGCGGGCCGCGAATGAACTCGAAACAGGCCCACGCGACAGCTTCAGCCAGCCGGTCGTGAAGCTGGCGGGCTGCGGTCGGAGCGATGATGACCTGGTAGGTCACGGCCGGCGTTTCCCGAAACGTTCTTCCAGGGACCTCGCCACTTCGGCGATGGACAGGCCTTCCCCGCGAGCGATCTCATCACGGGATTGGGCGATGCGCTCTTGCGCCGCCGGGTCGGACAGCAACTCGAGCGTCGCCTCGATGGACTCAAGATCTTCAGCTGCGAGCAGGACGACGTAGTCTTTGCCGTTCTTGGTGATATGGACACGCTCGTGGGTGCGGCCGACTTCGTCGGCGATCTCCGAGAGCCGTGCCTTCACCTCAGACAAGGGAAGCACTGTCGTAGACCGGAATTATAGTCTGTTCTGGCTGAGGGGTAAAGTTTGCGATGTATGCAACGTCCGGACGCCTCGCATGAACCCGATCGCCGAACGCTGGATCGGAGGATGCCGACGCGAACTCCTGGACCGCACCCTGGACCGCACCCTCTTCTGGAATCAGAGGCATCTGCGGCGGGTACTGCGCGAGTGCGAGACTCACCACAATCAGCACCGGCCTCACCGATCACTGGACGGCGACGAGGTTTTCGGCACCCACAGTCCGGGCGCCTCGCGCCGACGTGTCCCGCGCGCGGCGGCACCTCAGGCCAGCCCGCCATCGTGATCACAGACCGTAACCAAACCCGCATGCCCAGGCACGAGCCCCTGAGCCGAATCTCCGCCGGTGATCACGCTCTTCTAATCGGCATTGCGGCGGGTGCCTGGCGGAACCACAGAAAGCCCTGGCGCCCGGCGCTCCCGCCCCCATAAGGAAAGCCCGGCCCCACGCCCGGGACCGGGCTCTGCCGCCTCCCCCCGTTACAGGGCCATCAGCGTCCCGATCCACCCGGCAATCGTCTCCACCCAGGAGATAATTTCGTCGATCGTCGCGCAGTCGTTCTTCTCGATCGTGGACAGGTCGCCTTTCAGTTCGCTCAGAGTCGAAATGATCTCCGATATGTAGCCGTTCGCCCAGCCGAACACGTTTATCGACCGCAGGAACGACAAGGCGTCGTCGGCCGCGCTGATAACGTCCTCGATCAGCCCGATGTAGGTCGTGCACGGTGTCGTCATCGCTCAGCCTCCCGCCCGCAGTCGCGCCACAGCCGCGTTAAGTGCGTCGCGCTTCTCGCGGATCTGCGCCGCCGTCGCCGCGTCCGGCGCCGCCGTGCCCGTCGGCTTGCGGGCGCCCGCGATGTCCGTGTCCACCCGGGCCACCGAGTCACGCAGCGCTTGTAGATGCGGCTCATGGCCGGTGTACTGTGCTACTGCCATAACCGGTCCTCCTAGCTCTCGTGGCGGGGGACGCCCGTACGCCCCCGCTTGCCCCGATCCTGCGCCCGTGTCCAGGCACAGCTGAAATACTGCGTGGCGCCGTCTGTGCGGGGAACTAGGGATGCCCCCTAGCCGCGGAAACTAGGGCGGGGGGCCACTGGCGGCCAGATAACCCCCCGGCATCGTGGCCTGCCGCGCAGTCGCCTCACTGGTGGGCACGGGAGGGGCTGCCCCGGCATCTGGACGGGCTCGCGATTTCCATGCGGGTAACCGGCGATGGCTGGCCGCGGGGGTTTCTTATCGCCTCAGGTCGAGCCGCCCTCAAGGCCGGCGTCAGGCGGCTGGGGCTCAAGGCGCAGTTCGTCTTCGAGAAGACGGATCAGGCTGAGCCATCCCGCGAACTCCACTACCTGCCCGGACCCAGTCCTCAACCATCCGACCGGCTGACCATCCGGTCCGTGCTCCATGTTGATCACTATCTTGGCCATAGCTCTCCCGGCTCGGCCGCTCCGTGGGCATTATTCACGCCACCGCGCCGCGCCGCGCCGGTGACTGGCCCTAGTCGATAAACCAGGGGGCCGGGAGGGCTGGCGCCGGCCTAGGCAGGGCAGTACTTTCGGTTAAGCGGGCCAGGACGCTCTGATCTCAGCCGCAGTGGTTCGGGGGGCCCGGAAAAGAGACTCAGCCGTGCGTGAGCCATTCGTAGGCCGGTCCGCCGAGCTGGCCGAACTGGATCGACAGCTTGAACTCGCAGAAGGCGGTCACCAGCGCCTTGTCTTACTGGCCGGCCCCGCGGGCATCGGCAAAACGGCCCTCATACGGCGCTGCGTATCGGGGTGGCGCACGCGTGCGGACCCCTTGATGGCGTCGGGCGACCCCGACGAGGCAGAGCTAGCCGGCGGGTTACTCAGCCAGCTGGCGCAACCACAGGCCCGGGCGGCCGCGGAGGTAGCCGCCCTTCTGGCCAAAGGGGCTGCGGACCCGCTGAGTGTCGGCCCGGCGCTGCTCGCCTTCCTGCACGACCTGGCCCGCAATAAGACGCTGCTCGTGGTCATCGATGACGCCCAATGGGCCGACGAACTGTCGCTGAAGGCGCTTAGCTTCGCCCTCCGCAGGTTGTCCGCCGACCCGGTGCTCTGCGTCATCGCCGCCCGGCCTGACGACCTGCTCCGGTTGCCGCCCGGCATAACCCGGCTGGTCAACGACTATGGGGTGCGGCTGGATCTCGCTGGCCTGCATGCTGGCGAGGTGGCCGCGCTGGCTGAACGGGCCGGTGCGGGCCGGCTGCCAGCCAGGTCCGCGCAGCGGCTCCGTGACCATACCGCGGGCGTCCCGCTGCATATCAGGGAACTCCTGCACGACCTGCCCGGTGCGGCGTTCCGGGCTCCCGGTGTCACCTTGCCGGCGCCCCGTTCTCTGGAAACCCTCGTACTCTCCCGGCTCGCCATGTGCTCGGTAGACACCGAACGCCTGGTGGTGGCTGCGGCGATTCTTGGCGCGGAATGTGAGCTCGCCGATGCCGCCACGGTAGCCGGGCTCGCCGACCCGCTGCCGGCCCTGCAGGAGGCCATGGAGCAGCGCCTGCTCACGGAGCCGGAAACCACCGGCCCCCGGCGCTGCGGCTTCCCGCATGTGCTGATCCGGACCGCGATCTACCGCGACATCGGCGTGAGCCGCCGCGCGGCGCTGCACCGAGCCGCAGCGGGAATTTTCGGGGGCAGCACAGCGCTCGCGCACCGGGTCGCGGGCTGCTGCGGCCCGGACCCGGAGCTGGCTGCGGACCTGGCCGCACATGCCGCCCGCGAGCACGCGGCCGGGCAGCTGGCTGAGGCGGCCGGGCATCTGCTGATGGCGGTGCAGGCCGCTCCCCGGGGCGCGGGCCGGGACCAGTGGCTGATCACAGCCGTCGGGATGCTGATCGACCTGGGCGATGCCGCTCGGGTGCGCAGCTACGCGGATGGGGTCGCCGCGCTCCCGCCCTCGGCCTCGCGCAGCCTGGTGCTCGGGCGGCTGGCCTTGCTTGACGGCGCATACGGGCCAGCCGAACAGTGGATCACCGAAGCCTGGGCTGTCTTAGGAGCCGGGACCGGGCGAGACCCTGAACACGTCCGGGAAAGCGCCGCGAAGGCAGCGTGTGAGTTGGCGCTGATGCTGATCGGCCAGCTTCACCTGGACGAAGCCGCGATCTGGGCGCAGCGCGCGGCCGGCTCCGCCGTGTCCGGACTGGTCCGGGCCTGCGCCTGCGTCGTCCAGAGCGGCTGTCTGGCGGGTGCCGGTCACAGCAGCCGGGCCACGACGCTGCTGGAAGCCGAACTCCGGCGGTGTGCCGCTGGCCCGGGCCGCACGCTGCTGCACGCCGGGCTCGGGGGCCTGCTGCTGTACGCCGATGATCTTCCCGCTGCCGCCAGTCACCTGGATGCGGCCACCACCCGCGAGGGCGATGACAGCCTGCCGATGGCCCACCTGCTGGAGGCGGGACTGCTCAGGGTTGTGATGTTCTACCGCGGAGGGGACTGGGATCAAGCGGCCACCGAAGCTGAACGCCTCGTCAGGCTCGTCGAGGATCTCGATCAGGGCTGGCTGCTCCCCCGGGCTCACCTCGCGGCGGTGTATGTCGCCGCAGGCCGCGGCCAATGGCTGACCGCAGCCGATCACGCCGAGGCCGCGGCCAGCCAGCCGGCCGGACGGGCGGGAGCCGGCGCGATCGCGCTGGCCGACGCGCGCACGGCGATCGCCGTCGCCCGTGATGACCCCGAAGGCGTCCTGGCAGCGGCCCGGGACGTGGTCAGCGATCTTGACCTGCTCAGCCGCCTGGAGCCCAGCACGCTCACGTTCTGGCCGGCTTACGCCCAGGCGCTGGCCGAGACGGGCCGGCCATGCGACGCTGACATCGCGCTGCGCCGGTACGAACAGCGCGCCCGGTCCTGCGGCCGCCAGTCCGCCATGGCGGCCGCCAGCCGGGCCCGCGGCATTCTGGAGGCCAGCCGGGAACGACCCGACGACGCCCTCGCGGCCTTCGACACCAGCCTGCGCCACCTGGACGGCCTCGGCCTGGTCATGGAAGAAGCAATGACCCGGTTAGAGCGCGGACGGCTCCTCCGGCGCCTCGGCCAGCGCCGCTCAGCAGCACGTGAACTCGGCGCGGCGCGCACCCTGTTCGCAGGCCTGGCCGCCCAGCCCTTCCTTGAGCGTTGTGATCGGGAACTGCGCGCCGACCCGCTGGCCCTCACCGGCCCGGCCCAGCCTCCCCTCACCGCCCGGCAACTTTCCGTTGCCCAGGCAGCAGCGAGGGGAAAATCCAACCGGGAAATCGCCGCAGAACTCTACATCAGTGTCAAGACCGTGGAGTTTCATCTCGGCCAGATCCTGGCCCGGCTCGGGCTGGACTCCCGCACCCAGATAGCCGCTGCCCTGGCGGGCGGCCCCGCGCACCCTGTCCCGACACGCCCGAGCCGGGTCAACGGGCCGCAGCTGGAGCTCGTGGGACATGATCAAAAGCCTGCATCGCCCTGACCAGCCACACCCTGAAGGTACGGACGCCGCATGGACAGAACGCGGTTTTCAGGCGGGAAGCCCAGGAGTGCCCGCAGGTCAGGGAGCATTCCGATAGGCCGGGATCGGCTCACTGCAAAACCGTCGGCTAAGCCTCGATCCACCGTTTAAATGCGGTTCTTTCGGGCGCGTTCAACGCGAAAGGTGTCCTCTGAGCTGGGACGATGGGAGTTCCTGACGCTTCCGTCGTCGAGCTGGAGAGGACACCTCGCAAGTGCGATTGTCGCATGACCTGCCGAAGACGCACGCATCGTTTGATGACCCGAATCTCCTGTCGCGGGCTGGCCTGGTCCCGGTGATGGCCCTGGCGGAGAAGGCCGGGCTGGCTGATCTTGTCAGTGAGCACGTGAGCACCGGCGGGTCGTGCGGGGTGAACGCGCAGCTGAAGGTGGCCTGCCTGGTCGCCGGGATGGCCGCGGGGGCGGACAGCATCGATGACATGGACGTGCTGCGGCACGGCGCGATGAGCGAGCTGTTCGGCGGGATCCGGGCGCCGTCCACGCTGGGATCGTTCCTGCGCTCGTTCACCTGGGGCAATGTCCGGCAGCTGGATGCGGTGGGCCGCCGGCTGCTGGCGGAACTGGCCCGCCAGGCGCCGCTGCTGCCCGGCGCTGAGGTGCTGGCGTTCATCGATATCGACGCGATGCAAAAGCGCATCTACGGGCACGCCAAACAGGGCGCCGGGTTCGGGCATACCAAGATCCAGGGCAAGACCGTGCTGGTCCGCGGCCTGAACGCACTGGCCGCCGTGGTCTCCACGCCGCTGGCCGCCCCCGTCATCGCGGCCACCCGGCTGCGCGGCGGCACCGCGAACTCCGCCCGCGGCGCCGCATCGCTGGCCACCGAGGCCATCAGCACCGCCCGCCAGGCCGGGTGCTCTGGCCAGTTAGTGGTCCGGATCGACTCGGCCTACCACTCCGCCGCGGTACTGGGCGCCATCCGCCGCGCCGGGGCGTGCTTCTCCGTCACCGTGCCCCTGCGCCGCAACATCCGCGCCGTCATCGCCTCGATCCCCGAGGACGCTTGGACCCCCATCGCCTACCCGCGGGCGATCTGGGATGAGAACCAGCAACGGCTGATCTCCGACGCCCAGATCGCCGAATTGCCTTATACGGCGTTCGCAAGGAAGAAGAAAGGCAGCGCGATCACCGCCCGGCTGATCGTCCGCCGGGTCCGCGACCTCAACCCCAGGGCCAGCCAGGGCCAGGACGAGCTCTTCACCACCTGGCGCTACCACGCCGTCTTCACCGACAGCCCGTTCGAGATGATCCAGGCCGAAGCGCACCACCGCGACCACGCGATCATCGAGCAGGTCTTCGCGGACTGGAACGACGGCCCGCTCGCCCACTTGCCCTCAGGGCATTTCCCGGCCAACGCCGCCTGGCTCACCCTGGCCGCCATCACCGCCAACCTGACCCGCGCCGCCGGCGTGCTCGCCTCCCCCTTCTGCGCCCGGGCACGCGGAGCCACCATCCGGGCCGGCCTGATCACCGTCGCCGCCCGGATCGCCCGTCACGGCCGCGGCCACATCACCCTGCACCTGCCCGAAGGATGGCACCGCCAGGCCGAATGGATGAACCTCTTCGAAGCCGCCTGCGGCCCCCCACGCCCTGCAGCGGCCTGACCAGCCCAGATCCGGTCACCGCGCCCGCACAGGCCCACAGCCACCAGCCCCGGCTCCCCACCGAGATACCGGACAGGCCGCAGAACCAGCCAGCGGCAGGAAGAACACGCCCAGCCGACCCGCTCAAGAACACATTCTGACGGGCCCGGCCCAGAAACGAGCATTCACAATTAGGCGGTGGATCGAGGCTAAGCCGACGTTGGTTCGAACCCAACACCTGCCACTAAACGCCCTTGCGCCACCCGCTGCGCACGGCTGGAAGCCAGCCAGCCTTGCCCGTCCGGGTGTTTCCCACCGGGACCGCGTACACGTCAGTCCGCGCAGCGAACAGAGCGCCGAACAGTGCCACCTTCGCCTCAGGTGGAGAGCCGGCGTGCACCAGCTTGGGCTGTGCCTCGAATAGCCCGGACTGCCACGGTTCTGGTGCGGCCGCCTCCTGCCGGGTCAGGTTCAGCGCAGCAGCCGGACATTCTCGCCGGGACTAGGCTTCAGTTCGCCTGAACCATTACGTGGCCGGCCAGTGGTGGCCGAGGTAAGGCTCCGGGTGATCCTGTGCCCAGCGGTCGAGGATCTTCGCCAGCGCAGCGGCCTGCCCACCTCCGGCAGGCAGATTCTTCCTCAGCACGCATGCCAGGACGATGTCGCGCTCGGACGCGAAGTCCGCGACGTTCTCGGTGACGACCGCCCGGCCTTCGGCCCGGGCGGTCGCCGCCACATGGGCATCCTCGGCACCGCGAAGACCGATCTCGGCGACGTGGACTGTGTCATGACCGTATGGCTCGCGCAGCATCACCGCTGTGCCTATGGGGAACATCTCGTCGAGCAGGAAGGCAGTCATGCCAGCAGCGCCTGCCGCTGCTCGGACATGCCGCGGCTTCGCTCTGCCACAGCCTGGTTCCGCTCGATTCGTTCCCTGATCCCGGCGGGGTGCTCGGCGGCATAGTCGAGGGCGATCCTGATCAGCCGGGGATGCAGATCCGATTCTGCGCTCAGCAGGCTGATCCGCTGTTCCTCGCTGCCGTCAAGTTCTTGAAGGCGTGCGATCACTTCCCAGACGTCGGGGCCCGCAGCCAGCGCGGCGCGCCGGTCATGCGCCGGGCCCCGGAAGATGATCCCCGGGTAGTCGAGCTGGTCAATGCCTTCAACGATGAGCAGGTCGAGCAGAGCTGTAGCGGTCATGCCCTCGCGGGCCGCGCGTGTAGCGAGCTGGGTCCTGGCGGCATCGCTGATGCGAAACGATGTGCTGGTAGCCATGATCATCTCCAATCTCACGACCAGTGTACCCCAACGTAGCGCAAGTGCGGTACAGGTCATTGGCTTGGTGATCCTCAATGGGCACGCCCCACCCGGTGGCCCGCCCGGGGCTATGCGGATCTGGCGTCAGCTCGTCCAAGCCGACCCGATCCAGGCCGGAAAAGTGTTCCAGTGACAGGTCCTCCCTGGTAGCGAAGGGATGCTCCGCACGCAGCGCGATGACCCGGGGCTCTAGGAACAGGGGCAGGCGGCGGCCCCGGCGCGGCCTATTCTTCCGGGGCGGCCAGCAGCCCGCGGACGCCATCGGCGTCAGGGACGACGTGATGGATGGCGGCGATGCCGGAGAACCCGGTATCTGCCGACACGACCGCCTCAGCTCCTGCCGCGTGGGCCGCTGCGGCCAGGACCGCGTCGAACGAGCCGAAGCCCGTTCCTTCCCCGAACAGGCGCAGCCCTTCGCGCAGGTCAGTCTCCTCAACGATAAGGAGCGGCGATAGCAACTCGATGTAGTCACGGGCAAGTTCCGCAGCGTCTTCGCGGTCCCGACGGCGTGCGCGGACGTGAGTGAACTCCTGGATGACTTCGATAGTGGTGGTCGCCAGGACCGTTCCGCCTGCTATGGCGCGGATCAGCTGCTGGCATGGCTCGCGCAGCCGGTGATCGGTGCCGACCGCGTAGACCAGGACCGTCGTGTCAAGGATGATCACGCGTGACGTCCGCGGAGCTCATCCAGTTCGGCGAGCAGATCGCCAACCTCCATCGGCACCGCATCGAGGATGCGCCGGGCCGCGGCGGCTCGCCTGCGTTGCGTCGCAGGCAGGCCACGGTCGAGCGCCTCCCGGATCACGCTGGCGACAGATGTACCGCGCTGCCGCGCGAGAGCGCGAACCCGCTCGTAGCGCTCATCGTCGATGAGAATCTGCAGCCGGTGCGTCAACATGCACATACATTAGCATGCGCATAGGCCTGATACTGGGTTCGATGTGGCTGCGGTTCCTGTTCAGGCTGGTCAGGATGCCGTGAGCACGGGGGGGGGTTGGCGGCACTCGACGCGTGCTGCCGCGCGTGCTGGTGGTACTGCCCTGCTTGATTGCGGATTGCTTCTTGGCCGGGGTTTTCGGGTAGGTAGCCGAGCTCGATTGACTTGCCCAGGTCCCAGCCGTCAAGGTTGGAGCCGTAGATCGTGAGCTAGACGGCGTGTTCACCGAGGCGATCCAGAAGATTTGCCGCCCATGGTCAGGAAGCGCGGGTCCTCCGTCCGCATGACCCGCGCGCCCAGGATGCTCACCGACGCATCGGCTCCTCTCGCCTGGCTCACGCGGCGCGCTGCCGTGCGCGCCCGTGCCTGCGATCTTGCTCATCACTTCTGTAGTGGGTCAAAGGGGGTGGGCTGTGCACGGCCGGAAGAAGACGGGCCGTTCCCGGGTTGATCACCGGCGGGGTTAATCACTTGGCGGCCAGTTGCCCGGCCCGTTAGTGTCGGCGGCTGAGCTGCTTTGATCGGAGTTTCTGGTGTTTTCGCGTGCGGTGGCGCGCCGTCTGCCGGGAGCGCTGCGGCGCTTCCCTGTGCTGGGTATCCGTGATTTCCGGCTGCTGCTGGCCGACCGCCTGCTAGCCCCGGCCGCCTATGCGTTCTCGCTGGTCGGGGTCTCGTTCGCGGTGCTGCGCAGCACCGGGTCCACCTTCGACCTGTCCCTGGTGCTGGCCGCGCAGATCCTGCCATCGCTGATCTTCACGCTGGTCGGCGGCGTGATCGCCGACCGGGTCCGGCCTCAGCTGGTGATCATCGCGGGCAATCTGATGATCGCCCTGGGCGAGGGCACGTTCGGGATCCTGGTCCTGACCGGGCATCCGCGGCTCTGGCAGATGATCGCGCTGGAGACCGTGACCGGGACGGGCATGGCGATCTTCTACCCAGCCTCCCAGGCGCTATTGCCCCGGCTGGTTCCCGGCGGGCTGCTGCAGCAGGCCAGCGCGATCAGCCGGATGGCCATGAACGGCGGCCAGATGGCCGGGGCTGCGCTGGCCGGACTGGCGGTGACCGCGTTCGGGCCGGGCTGGGCGCTGCTGGCGTGCGGGACCGGCATGCTCGGGACCGTGCCGCTGATGCTGGGCCTGCGGGTGACGGCGCACGAGCGGGTCCGGGAGAGCAGCATGCTCCGGGACTTGCGGGAGGGCTGGTCGGAGTTCCGTTCGCACACCTGGCTCTGGGTGATCGTGGCGCAGTTCGGCGTGATCCTCATGGCCTGGTACGGCTCATTCGAGGTCCTCGGGCCCGTGGTCGCCCTGGCCCACCTCGGCGGGGCGGCCGGCTGGGGCGCGATCACCGCCTCGGAGTCGATCGGCCTGATCGTCGGAGGGCTGGTCTCGCTCAAGTTCACGCCGCGGCGGCCCATGCTGTTCGTCGTGGTGATCGGCGGGGCCATCGCGCTCTCGCCGGTGTCGCTCGCGGGGCCCTGGCCGCTGCCGCTGGTCTGCCTGGCGTCGCTGGCCCTCGGCGTCACGATGGAGATCATGATGGTCCAGTGGACCGTCGCGCTGGCCTGGAACATCCCGCCGCGCATCCAGGCCCGGGTCTCGTCCTACGACGCGCTCGGGTCCGTCATGGCCATGCCGGCGGGGGCGCTCGTGGCCGGCCCGATCGCCAGCGTGATCGGGGTATCGGCGACCCAGTACGGTGCCGCCGCGCTGATCATCGGCGTCTCCTTGCTGGCGCTGATCCCGCGCGACATCCGCCAGATGCGCGCCACTCCCTGCGCCGCGCGCCCGGCCAGCCGCGGCCCCGCTGGCCACGGTGATGACCGCCTGGTTCCGGACGATGTCCCGGCCCTGGACGACCGGCCCCTGCCTGCCGCAGCCGGCCGCCCGTAACCGCTGCCCGCACGCGCCAGTTGCCCTCCCGGCGGGTCTGCGGCTTGTTGTCACCGGTCACGAGCCGCTTCAGGCAGGCGATGTGCCAATGCCAGCCGGGCGCATGACCATCGGGATCGCGCGGCGCGGTGACCGGCTGCTGCGGCCAATGGGTTCGTGGTCGCCAGTCGCTGGCGTTGGCCCGGACCCGCAGGATCTGTCAGGCCCCGTCCAAGTCACCAGGCTCTTCCAGCAGCCCGGCCAGCTCCGTTGCGGCGTCCCGGCCCGCGGTCTCGGCCCCGGCCTGCAGCTCGTCCAGGTCGCCCCGCTGAGCCAGCAGCTCTCCTAGCACCTCGGCCAGCCGCGAGACGGCGGACTCATCCGTGGTGTCGGCGCTGGCGCGCAGGATCTGCTGGGCCCCGTCCAGGTCGCCGCGCTCGGCCAGCAGCTCAGCGACCAGCTCGGCCAGCCGTGAGACGGCGGGCTCATCCGTGGTGTCGGCGCTGGCGCGCAGGATCTGCTCGCCCCTGTCCAGGTCGCCGCGCTCGGCCAGCATCTCGGCCAGCCGCCGGGCGGCCCCCTCGTCGCCGGCGTCGGCCCGGGCGCGCAGGATCTGCTCGGCCTCGTCGAGGTCGTCCCACCCGCTGGTGGCTGCGCTTGTGATACCCCCTGACAACTCGCGGACCTGGGCCAGGATCGGCGTCCAGTACTCAGTCTGTGCCTGGCGGCCGATGAACAGGCCAATGTGCCCGCCCGGTGCGAGGTACGAGCGGACCGCCGAGGAGCCGACCGCATGCCGCATGTTGTGGACCTGCTGCCACGGCGTGATGTCGTCCTCTTCGCCACCGAGCAGGAACACCGGGCAGGTAATGCTGCGCAGGCTCACGGTCTGGCCCGCGACCTCCAGTTCGCCCTTGAACATCTCGTTCTTGATGAACAGGTGCTCCACGGCCCACAGGTACAGCTTGCCCGGCAGGCTGACCGGGTACAGGTACCAGTCGTAGAACTCACTGAAGTGGTCGAGGTACTCGCGGTCGTGCACGTGCCCGTAGACCTTGAGGTGCTCTACCACGTGGGTGATCGGGTGCATCGCGATGAACCCCATGACGAGGTTGATGCCGGGCACGATGCCGCCGTTGGCCGCGACCATGGCCTTGTACAGCGCCATGTTGCCGCGCGGGATCAGGATGGGCATCAGCTTCTGGGCCGGACTATTTCCGGCGCTGGTGTCGATCGGTGCACCGGCCACGATGAGCGAGTTAACGCGCTCGGGATGCATGGCCGTCCACAGCGCCGCTTCCCAGCCACCCTGGCAGTCGCCGACGATGTTGACCGTGCCCTCGGGCCCGGCGATGAGATCCACCGCACTGGTGAGGAAGTCGAGGCGGTCAGCCTCGGTGGTGTCCTTGGTGGCGTTGGTGCAGCTCAGCCAGTCGAATGAGTAGAGCTTGGTCAGGCCCATCTTGACGCACAGCTGGATCTGGCTCTGGTCCTTCTTGTCGATGATGCACGAGGCGTGCCCGGCCAGCGGCGGGAACAGCAGCGTGGGAACGACGTCATCGTTACCGACGCTGAAGTCACGCAGCAGCGCGAATGGCGAGGCCAGCACGACCTTATTGCGGCTGTGCCACTGCGGGGGTTTACGGTTGGTGGTCTCGTGGGCCCACAGCGCCGTGTCCACCGGTGCTGCTATGGCCTTGGCCATGACACGCGCACTCAGCGTGGTCGCGCCCACCATTGCGTCGCTCAGCTGCCTCAACATCTACTTCATCTCCGAATCGCTGATAACCCGATTGCTGGTGCTTCCTCAGCACTCATCCACGTCGGGGCAAGGGCCAAGATCTGTGAATCAAGCAGTTCGGGCGCGGCGCGATGCCACATGTCAGGCCCGCAGGCGTGGCCCATGATGAGCAGGATCGGGTCGCCCGTCCCCTCCTGGTCCCGCCAGATCTGTGCGTCACGGCGGTGGGCGAACGGCATGGCTTCCCTCGTTAGCGAGCGACCATCGTCGGTCAACGATCGGTCGGTAGGCAATGACACTACGAGGTGCCGTGGTATCCAGTCAAGACAGTAGGGTGGGGAGGGCGCCAGTGGCGAGGCTGCCTACCGATCAATCGGCTCGGAACGGGAGCTGCTCGTGGATGAATCACCCCGGGTGCGCAGGGCCCGTCCCGGCGTGCCTGTTCTGCCGCCTCGGCCTGCGGCAGATGGCACACGGGGCCGGATCCTGCTCGCCGGGCTGAAGCTGTTCGCCGAGCACGGATTCCACGGGACGTCGATCCGTGACATCGCCGCCGAATCAGCCGTTCAGTCCGCCTCGCTGTACGCCCACTTCCCGTCGAAAGAAGCAATCCTCGCCGAGTTGGTCATGGCCGGCCACGAGGAGCACCACACCCGCCTGGTGACCGCACTGCTCGACAGCGGCACTGACCCTCGAGACCGCCTCGCAGCGCTTGTGCGCGCCGACGTCCGGGCCCACACCGACTACCTGATGCTCGCCGTGGTCGCCAACAGCGAGATGCACGCGCTATCACACGCGGCCGCCGCGCCGGCAGCCGCGGTGCGCCGCCGGTCCGAGGCACTGCTGGCGGAAGTACTGGCCATCGGCCAGCAGCAAGGCGTGTTCGACCTTGTCCACCTCGAGGCGAGCGCCGCCGCGATCAGCAGCATGGGCATCCGGGTCGCCAACCGGTACCCGGCACCCAGGGCCGACCTCAACCCCTCTGAGCTGGCGGACGTGTACGCCTCACTGGCCCTGCGCATGGCCGGAGCGGGCCAGGCTGCCATGGACCCTCAGCGGGGGTAAAGGCAGGCTTGTACCGCCTGATAGTGCTTCCAACGTGGGCTGGACTTTTACCGGGGATTCACCCACAGTGACACTGCCGCTGCGGCGGGGGGCTGGTGCTGCTGTGCGCCGTACCGGGAACATGTGTCCATGACCACTGACCCACCCCAGCCGGGGAAAACATGGAACAGCGGAAGGCCGGGCCAGCTGCGCAGCCTGGCCGACGGCCGGCCGCAAGCAGCGGCGCAGGAGAGCATGCGGACTGTGACCGTCCGGGGCCGGTCCCTGCGGGTCGCGGTGCGGGGCGGGATCCCCGAGTGGCCTCCGCTGCTGCTGTGCAGTGGCATCGGGGCCAGCCTTGAACTGCTGCAGCCGTTCATTGACGCGCTCGACCCGCAGCGCGAGGTCGTCCGGTTCGACATGCCGGGCATCGGCGGATCTCCCGGGCCAGTGGTTCCCTACCATCTGTGGACGCTGGCACCGCTGCTGGGCGGCCTGCTCGACCAGCTCGGCTACCAGCAGGCTGACGTCCTGGGCATCTCCTGGGGTGGCGGCCTCGCACAGCAATTCGCCATGCAATGCCCATCCCGGGTGCGCCGGCTGGTGCTGGTGGCTACCTCGCCAGGGGCCCTGATGATCCCCGGCCACCCTCGTGCGCTGCTCCGCATGCTCACGCCGCGGCGCCACCGCGGTCATGGTTATGCGCCCGGCATCGCCGGTGAACTCTATGGCGGCAGCGTGCGCGACCATCCCTCGCTCGCCCGCGAGCTGCTGCACGCCACGGCACGCCCCGTAGCGACGAGGGGCTACCACTACCAGCTCCTGGCCACCATCGGCTGGACGAGCCTGCCGCTACTGCCGCTGGTGCGACAGCCCACCCTGATACTCGCCGGCGATGATGACCCCATCGTCCCGCAGATAAACGCGCGGATCTTGCACCGCCTGATCCCGCGGAGCGAGCTGAGCATCTACCACGGCGGCCACCTTGACCTGGTGACCGAAGCGCAGCACCTGGCGCCGCTCGTAGAGGAATTCCTCCCCGCCTGGGCCCAATCCGCTCCCGGGACCAGGGCGGCGGGCTGAGAACAGCAGGCCGGCCTGCCGCATCCCAGCGCACCTCGAACGGGCAGCGTCGGTTTCTCCTGCAGCGGGATCACCCGGGTGGTGACAGAATCCATCACCCAGCACACTAGTCACCAGGATTTAACATAGCGTCTTACGACGGCTACTTGTGGCTGACCATCTGGCATCATAAAATATTACCTGCGACTTGGCGGAGGTAATGTCGCCGCCTGCCGGGAGTGACGACGCAGCCAGCTGAGATATTGGCTGCGGTCAGGTCTTTACCTGGAAATGTCAGATGATCATGCCTGGCTGGCACTGACCCTGCACCGGAGGAATAATGAGGCACATCGTCGTTCCTATTGTCAGGATAGCCGCCACAACGGCCACGCTCCCTGTCCGCATCAGCGCTGCAACGACGACCGCAACCGCCGAAATCCTCAGCTGGGAGCGTCGCCTGTTCGCCTCCTCGCCGCTGAGCACCGAAGCCAGGCGGTCCAACCGCCTCTACCGCGAACTGAGGGCCAAAGCGGCGCAGGATGCCGCAGACCTGGGCAGCCGTAATCACCGCAGCCAGCAACAGGGCGCAGTGCGCTCACGCCATGCGCCGCGCGCAAGAAGCCTGGTCACCGATCCGGCCCTGGGTGGGACGTGCCAGGTGCTGTCGATGCCGCAGCGCTGGCCAACCGCCGGGCGATAATGATCAGCCTGCCGGTTGCCTGCTGTACCTGATCTTTGTCCTGGCGGTGGCCCCCGGGCCACCCGGCCAGGCGGCAAAGCCCGCCAGCTCGCACGGCCGGGTGCGAGCTGGCGGGCTTTGCCGGGCTAGGGAGCGGTGGTACAGGCGTCCGCCGCAGACACCTTCTTCCAGTCACCGCCTTCCTTGGTCAGCTGGATGAACTGCTCCTGGCCGCTCGGCGCTGTCCAGGCCAGGCACCGGGGCGAGTAGACACCGTTGCCCAGGTCGAACCAGGCGTTGGACTCGTTGAGCAGCGAGGCCAGGCCGGTGGCCTCCACCCGGCCGGCCCCGCCTGGCTGGTCCCAGTAGAACGCGTGCAGGACCGCCTGGGACGTGTCGTACCACCACTCGCCACCGGGGCTGCCGACGGGCGAGGTCAGGCTGGTGTCTTCCACCAGCGTGCCGTCATTCGTGGTGGTGATCTTGTCCGGCGACGTCGATACCGTCCACGCGTACTTCAGCGGTCCCGCCGGGCCGACCGGGGTGCCGTTGCCACTGCCCTTGTAGATCACGATGCGGGTTACCGTGGCCGCCGAGTTGGCGCCGGTTGCGGGCACGGTGGCGGCTGAGGCGGCGGCCGGCGCGGTTAGCGCAGCGCACGCCAGCGTGAGCAGCGCGGTGCGGATCAGGTGCATTGGACAACCTTCCCTTGGGGTCATCCGCCAGGTCTGGCGGACGCTATTTCCGTGGGTATTCCGGGCAGGGTCACAGGGACCCCATTGGGGCTCCGCATCCCTGGCAGAACATGTCTCCCGCGATGATGCGGGTGCCGCACTTGGCGCAGAAGCCCGAAGCTCTCCCGGGCACCGGTGCCGGCACTGGTACCTGCGCCGATGACCCTGGGTGCGCCTCATGTACCGACGCGTGACGCCCCAGGATGGAGTCCTTGTGCTTGAGAGCGAGCAGTACCACGGCGGCGACCAGGCAGATCAGCGTCAGCCAGCCGGAAGCCGTGTGCAGAAAGCTCTGGCGCTCGATGCACTCGCCGCCCGAGCTGAGTACCGCGACGGTATCGCTGCATGACGGCAGGTTCGAGGTTGTCGCCAGATACGCGATCGCGAATACCGCCGAAGCGGTAATTGCCTTCGTAAAGGTCGGTGCCTTGGTGAATTTAATTTTCATAAACCGAACGTAAGGTCCGACCCGCGCCAGGCGGCAGGGGCCGGGCGGCCCACCACGAGCGCCGCGTGTGGGCCGGCCGGCCTACATCAAGGGGAAGGGTCGAGCGGTTCGATGCCCGCCTGTATCGCGTAGCGGGTCAGTTCGGCGCGGTTGCGGGCGCCGGTCTTGTCCCTGATCCGGTCCAGGTGCGTCCGCACCGTGTTGGGCGTCACGAACAGCGTCTCCGCGATCTTGGCGTTGCTGGCCCCGCCGGCCAGCAGCGCGATGATCTCCCGCTCTCGTGCCGACAGCAGGCCGGCTGGCCTGTCCGGCCTGCGCGCGACGGGCGGCGGGAACGGTGACCGAGGCCGCAGGCCCCGGATCTGGCCGGGCCGTGCTCAGCGCAAGGGCGATGGCATCGGCCTGGCTGAGCGTGCGGCCATGCTGGTAGGCGGCATCGAACGCTGCCTCCCCGAGCGCCTCGCGCAGCCGGGCGCGGTCACTGGTGCGCATTTTCGATTCCTTTGCATCGAAAGCCTGTCCAGCCTGCTCGTACTGGTGGTCTGCGGCGCCATGCAGGGTGGCGGCGCCGGCGGGCTCGGCGTCCGCGCCGGCGGCCAGCGCGAGGCCGAGCAGCGCGTTGCGCACCCAGGTCATCTCGTTGGTGGCTCGCGCCCTGTCCAGAACGCCGGCGAGCAGGCGGCGCGCACTGGCGGCATCTGCGTTCATGAGGTAGGCGAACCCCAGGTTCATCTCTGCGGCGGCGGACAGATGCTGATAGCCATGGGCATCGGCGACCCTGAGCGCGTCCTGCAGGTAGGCCAGGGCAGCCGGGAACTCCCCGGCCACGACCTGGTCGACACCGAGGTTCACCAGGGTGACGGCGAGCGTGTAGTTGTCCCCGGACGCCCGCGCGAGAGTGAGGACCTCCTGGTAGTCAGCGAGGGATGCGTCCAGATCACCGCTCTCGGCCTTGAACACCGCGCGGTGGCCGAGAGCGACGACGAGCCGGAGGGGATTACCGGCGGCCTGGGCCAGCGCGACGGCCTCGTCGGCCCTGGCCAGCGCGACCGGCAGGTCGCCCTGCAGGAAGCTGAACCAGTTGAGCGCAGTGAGGGCGTCGGCGGCGAGGGCGTCATCGGCAAGGCCGCGGGCGATCGTGATGGCCTCTTCCGCCATCGCGGGGATGCCCGGGCTGCGGTCGAAGTGAGTGAGCAGCTTGCAGTTCGTGACCAGGGCCAGGGCCAGGTAGCGAGTCGGCTGGCGGGCATCGGGGCGTCCGAGCAGGGCGCCGAGCGCCTCGATGACCTCGCCGCTGTGGCCGCGCGAGAAGACGAACGACCGCAGCCCTGCGGCCAGCCGCAGGCCAGGCTCGGCGCTGCCGGGATCGGCGATGCTGAACGCCAGCGCGGCACGGATGTTGTCGAACTCGGCCTCGATCCTGTCAAGCCAGCGACGCTCATCCGGGCCGCGCAACCGCGCGGCGGCGGTCTCGACCAGGGACAGGTAATGATCGCGGTGCGCGGCCCGGACGCCGCTGGCGTCCGGGCCGGCCCGCAGCGCGAGGCGCTCGGCGGCATAGTGCCGGACCGTCTCGAGGAGCCGGTAGCGGGTCGCCCCGTGGATCACCTCGGCCTGGACCAGGCTCTTGCCGACCAGCGCGGCCAGCAGGTCGAGCACCTGCCAGTCGGCGACGTCACCGCCAGAGGCGATCGCTTCCGCGGCATCCAGGGTCCAGCCACCTGCGAAGACAGCGAGCCGGTCGAACACGCTCCGCTCCTGCGAGCTGAGCAGATCGTACGACCAGTCGATCAGGGCGCGCAGGGTCTGGTGGCGCGGCAGGCTGGTGCGGTTTCCCGTGGTCAGCAGCCGGAACCGCTGATCGAGCCGGGCGTTGATCTCTGACGCTGAGAGCGAGCCAAGGCGGGCCGCGGCGAGCTCAAGGGCGAGCGGGATACCGTCGAGGCGGACGCAGATCGCCGCCACAGCCGCCGCGTTGGCGTCGTTGAGGACGAAGTCACGCCGGTGCAGTGCGGCGTGCTCCGCGAACAGCTGCACCGACTCGAAGGCGGCCAGCCGGTCCGGAGCGGTGAGATCCGCGGGCGGGACCGTAAGGCCGGATACCCGGAAGACGTGCTCCCCGCCAGCGCCAAGCGGTTCCCTGCTCGTCACAAGCAGGCAGACCCGGGGGCACGACCGAATGACAGCGGCGGCCAGCTCGGCGACCGCGCCGAGCACCTGCTCGGCGTTGTCGAGGATCAACAGCAGGTCCCGGTCGCCGATGGCATCGATCAGGGTGTCGAGCAGGGGCCGCCCCGGCGCCTCGCTGACCCTGAGTGCGGCGGCCGCGGTGCGGGTCACCAGTTCGGGTTCTGTCACCGGGGCCAGCTCGACGAGCCACACCCCGTCGCCGGTCCCATCCAGGGCATCGGCCGCCAACTGCAACGCCAGCCGGGACTTGCCGATCCCGCCGGGACCCGCGATCGTGACCAGCCGCGCCCCGCCCGACACCAGCGCGCGCAACCCGGCCAGTTCCACGGCCCGGCCCACGAAGCTGGTGGCCTGCGATGGCAGGTTGTGGCGCAGCGCCGGGTCGTCAAGCGAGCGCAGCACGCCGAACCCCTCGGCCAGGCCCGATCCGGTCACCTGAAAGACCCGCTCGGCGCGCCCCAGGTCCCTCAGGCGCTGCTCGCCCAGGTCCTTCAGCCCGATCCCGCCGGGCAGCCGGTGGGCGAGCAGCGCGTACGCCGCCGCCGTCACCAGGACCTGGCCACCATGGCCGATGTCAAGCAATCGGGCGGTCCGGTTCACCACCGGACCGACGTAGTCGCCGTCACGTTCCGCGCAGGCACCAGAATGCAGCACCATGCACACCCGGATGGGCTGGCTGGACGCCCAGGGCTCGGCGCCGACTGCCCGCTGGATGGCCACTGCCGACGAAAGCGCGGCAACCGGGTCGGCGAACACAGCGCGATGTGCCTGGCCCACTGTCTTGAAGACGTGGCCGCCGGACGCCTCGACCCGCTCACGGACAAGGCGGTCATGGCGGGCCGCCGCCGCCGCCATAGCATCGCGATCGGCCTCCCACAGCCGGACGCCGCCCTCGATATCGGTGAACAGCAACGTCACCACGCCAGCCGTGAGACTCACTTACCCATTGTCACATCCCGCCCCGCCTCGCGCGGCCTGCCGCCGGCCCGGATGACGAAAGCCCCTGATTGCGCAATCAACCCCGGCGGGATTGGGTGACAACAAGCGACTTCACGCCGCCGCCGCTGTGGCTCGATTCATTGATGAACCACAGCGCCCCTGTCTGGCCCGGCCGCTATTCAGCCTGGCTCGCTTATACGTGAAGCGTCGAAGAATGTCAGGACCCCGGTCGCTGCCGTTGGTGAACCACAGCGTGCCGCCGGGCCCTCATCGGCGATTCCGAAACGCCGGGTCAGCCTGGGAACCGTTCAATGCTTCCCTGGGGGTAAGCGCGGTTCGAGCTCTGGCGGCCCGGCGAGCCTGCGGCTGGGCTCCTGGACAACCTTCTGGGCCCCGGGGTTTGATGGCTAAACGGGGCAAACGCGCACATCTGGCTCAGCCGGGACGAGGCTGCGGCGCGGAGGCCGGCTGCGTCCGTCACCTTGCTCTGGCCGCCAGGCCAGACCGGCTGATGGGGGATGACATGTCACAGGCCAGCGGGCACGGCAAGCCTCCGCAGGTGGCTCAGGCACAGCCGCGCGGAGAGGCGGCCGGCAACAAGCGCGCCGCCGCCTTGGGCTCCGGTGCGCGCCCCGGTGAAGAACTGGCCACCGGGCCGTTTCCCGGCGGGCTGTACTGGGCCGACGGCTCCTCGATCTGGCAGGCCAACCTGGATGGCAGCAACATCCAGAACCTCCTCCCCGCGTGGGAGCCCACCATCGGGGTGGCGGTGGACAGCAGCTATGTCTACTGGATCAACACCAACACCGGCGCGGTCCGCCGGGCCAACCCGGATGGCAGCAACCCCCAGGACCTCGTCCCCGGCCAGCTCGCGCTCGCCACCGGCGGGATGGCGGTCGACGCCAGCCACCTCTACTGGACCAGTTACGCCGGAGGCCCGAGCGCGGGCACCATCCGGCAGGCCAACCTGGACGGCAGCAACCCCCAGGCCATCGTCACTGGCCAGGCCGCCCCCTTCGGGATCGCGGTCGACGCCAGCCACGTCTACTGGACCAACAGCGGCGACGGGACCATCTGGCGGGCCAACCTCGACGGCACCAACGCCCAGTCCCTCGTCCAGGGCGAGGGCCAGAACAGCCTCTTCGCGGTGGCGGTCGACGCCAGCCACCTGTACTGGACCAACCGCAGCGTGGGCATGGTCAAGCGGGCCAGCCTGGATGGCGCCAGCCCCCAGACCCTCCTCCCTGGCCAGAACCAGCCGCAGGCAGTAGCGGTCGACGCCAACTACGTGTACTGGTCCGACCTCGGGGACCAAACTGGCGCGGTTCGCCGGGCCAACCTGGTGGACGGCACCAACCCGCAGGTCTTCATCCCCAACACGGGCGGCCCGCAGCTGATGGTGGCCGTCCCGCCAGCACCGCCGAAACTGGGGTTCACGCCCGCCCCCTACGACTTCGGGGACGTCACGGCGGGGCAGCCGGCCTCCCAGGCCTTTACGCTGGCCAACACGGGCGCGGCGGCCAGCGGCACGCTTTCGGTGACGCTGACCGGCCAGGCGGGGTTCACTAAGAGCGGCGACACCTGCACCGGGACCAGCCTGGGGCCGGGCCAGTCGTGCACGGTCAGCGTGCAGTTCACCCCGGCCAGCTATGCCCCTCTCAGCGCCACCTTGACCGCGGCCGGCCAGGACCCTGCCGCCATGGCCGCCGTTGCGCTGACTGGTACTGGGGTGGGCGCCCTATGCTGGACGAACAACCCGTCGGGCACGGGCTTCGCCGAGGGCACGGTCATCGTGGCCCACCACGATGGCTCCGGCCGGCGGGCGCTGTTCTCTGGCCAGGACGTGCCGAGCGCGGTGGCGATCGGCAGCGGCCACCTGTACTGGGTCACCAATAACAGCGACTCCGGGGAACCGAACCCTGGCGCGATCCATCGGGCCAACCTCGATGGCAGCGACCCGCAGACCATCGCCACCGGCCAGAACCTCGCCGACTCTCCAGGTTGCGGGGTGGCAGTGGACGCCAGCTATGTCTACTGGACCGCCTACGACAACGGCACGATCTGGCGGGCCAACCTCGACGGCACCGGCGCGAAGATCATCGTCACCGGCGAGAGCGGCCCGGCAGGGGTGGCGGTTGATGGCGGCTTCATCTACTGGGCCGACTACGACAACGGCACGATCTGGCGGGCCGGCCTGGACGGCGGCAACCCGAAACCCATCGCCACCGGCCAGGACCACCCGATCGGGATAGCGGTCGACGGCAGCCACGTGTACTGGTCCACCTGGGGCAACGGCGAGATCATCCAGGCCAGCCTGGATGGCAGCAACGCCAGGCCGATCGTCACCGGCCAGGACACGCTGGCCGGGGTGGCGGTCGATGGCGATCACCTCTACTGGGCCAACTGGTTCGACAACACGATCGTCCAGGCGGGCCTGGATGGCAGCAACCCGCGACTCGTTGGCTCCGGCCAGGAATCCGCGACGGGGCTCGCTGTCGGCTGGTGGGTGAGCGTCCCCCGCTACCTGTATCTGGCCAGTTTCGGCGGGGGCATCTTTGTGGCCAACCTCGACGCCAGCAACCCGCGCCTCCTCGCCGGCGCTCAGAGCGACACGCCGGCCGTGGCGGTTGACGCCAGCTACCTCTACTGGGCGACCCAGAATGACGTCGCGAACGGGGGCGGCACGATCACCCGGGCCAACCTCGATGGCAGCGGCCAGCGGCTCCTTGCCGTCGGGAGCAACAACCCGACGGGGGTAGCAGTGGACGCCAACTACGTCTACTGGACCACGGGCGGGGCCGGCCCGGCTCCGGCACGGTCAGCCGGGCCGGCCTGGACGGCAGCGACCCGCAGGCCATCGTCAGCGGGCTGGCGTGCCAGCCAGGCATTGTGGCGGTCGGCGCCAGCCACATCTACTGGGCCGGCCAGACAGGCGGGTCGCCCGGGTCCGGCGCGATCTGGGCGGCCGGCCTCGACGGCAGCGACCCGCAGGCCATCACCGGAAGCCAGGACGGACCACAGGGGGTGGCGGTCGATGGCAGCTACCTCTACTGGGCCAACACTGGGGAAACCCCCAGCTCCGGCACGATCAACCGGGCCGGCCTCGACGGCTCCGATCCGCAGGCCATCGTCACCGGCCAGGACTTTCCGTACGGGGTGGCGGTCGACGCCAGCTTCCTCTACTGGGTCAACCGCGGCGGCAACACCGTCCACCTGGCCAATCTCGACGGCAGCAACCCGCAGGCTCTCGGCAGCGGCCAGGGCGCGTGGGGACTGGCGGTAAGCCCCGTCGTACGTGTCGTTTGACGACGGTGCACGCCGTGGCCGGGCCGCCCAGCCGGGCACGCAGGCCAGCAGGCTGCCAAGTTGACACATCCAAAGACAAATTCGGATTCGGATGTGAGCGGATGCGGGATCCAGTCGTCGGATCACGATGGAGTTCGGCAGCCCGAAGTCCAGTTCCCCGTGCTGGAGGTCGCTCGCCGACAGGTTTGTGAAATCGTTACCGCTACTGGACCGGGCCGATCTCGGCGCCGGCCAGTTCGGCGTAGATGAGGAATTTGAACGGGTCGAACTGCTGGCTGGCCTCCATGAGGCGGTGCAGTGCGGTACGGCGCAGCCCGGCCAGGGTGGTATTGGCGGGGTGGCGCAGCAGGCCCGGCCCGATGATTTCCAGCGCGAGGGCGTAATCGCCCTGGCCGAGGAGGGCGGTGGCGGCGGCGGCGAACTGCTCTGCACGACCTCCGGCCAGCAGGTCGAGTGCAGCGGCGTGCTCGGCCGCAGTGGCCGGGTCGAGTCCCCGGCCGTCTGGCTCCCAGTATCCGGTGCGCTGGTGGTAGAGCCGCCCGGTGAAGTGGTCGCGGATCACCAGGTAAGGCACGACCGCCGTGGGGTGCTCGCGGAGCACCGCCGGGAGGCTGGCGTCCGCCAGGATCTCCGGGAGGGTGCGGCCGTGGCGGATGCCGTCCAGCACCTCGCCGTGCAGCTGGGTCAGTGCCGCCCGCAAGCCGGGGACCGCCCCGGCGGTGAACTGCTCGGTAAGCGTGGCGTGGCCGTGGATGAGCAGGAGGGGCCGCAAGCTGGCGATGAAGGCGAGGGCCTCCAGGAGTCCTTCCGGGGAGCCTTCGCTGGCGAATGGCTGGCCCAGGTAGGGCATGAGGACGTCGCCGGCGAACAGCACGCCGCTCGCCGGAAGGTGGACCATCAGCGCATCTGCGGTTTCCCCGCCCGGCGCCGGATACAGGACGAGCTCGGTGCCCCCAATCGTCAGTGGCGTCGGCTGGCTGATCAGCTGGTCGGGGACGAGAGCCGGGGGGACACTCCCGGCGGCTCCGGTGAAGTAGCGGAACAGTGGCCGTTCCCCCTGCTCACGGTCCAGTCCGGCGGGGAAGCCGGCCTGGGCGATCACCCGGGTGCCGGGCCCGCGCAGCGCGCCCGCGCCGCCGATGTGGTCCCAGTGCGCGTGGGTAAGGATCAGATGACTGATCGCACCATCAGCAGGCGGGTCGAGGTCGCCGAGCGCGGCCTTGACCCGGTCCGGGGTGGTGCCGCCGTCGATCGCGACGACGCCGTCGCTGGTCGTGATGAACGCGAGGTCGCAGAAGTCGTAGCCCTGGGCGACCTGGATACCGGGTTCCGGGCGCAGGATCCTGGGCGAGGTGAAGCGGAACCCGTCGGCGGCGGTGGCCCAGAAGCCGCCGAACATCAGCTGCGTGTCTGCCGGGGCCGGGCCGAGCCCCGACTTGCGTTCGGCCTCGGCGGCCTGGTCATGCTGGCCCAGCACGGCATGGGCGGTGGCCATGCCGTGGTACGCGGCGCGCAGCAGCATGGCCGGGAACTGGTCCCGGACGGCCAGGACGAACTCCAGGTCAGCGACGGCCTGTTCGGCCCGCCGCCGGTCCGGCGGCAGCCCGGCCAGGGCCAGCCCGCGGAAGTACTGCGGCGGGCCGAGGTCGGCGGCCGCGGCCTGGTCCAGCTTGGCCAGCGCGGCGTCCGCATCGTCGCCCAGCCGGGCCTGGAAGAACCCGGCGAGCGTGAGTGGCAGCGCCTCGCCTGGCTGGGCGGCGGAGAGTTCGGAGAAATAGCGGTATCCCTCGGCGTCCGCGCGGGCAGCCGCGAGCCTGATGGCGAGGGTGACCGCGGTGTTCCGGTGCGCGCCAGGCCAGCGGGCTGCTGTCTTGAGTGACTCGGTACTGCGGTCGTGGGTGATCGGCCCGGTCATGACGGTTGGTTCCCTTCGGTGCTGATCGGGTGGGCGGCGGCCCGGGCGGGCCGCGGTCGCGCGAGCGCGGATGAGGTGGGCAAGGTCCCGGCGGGATTACCGGGCCGCTGGTGCGGGACGCGCCTCGGGCCCGGTTTCGTGTGCGGCGCCGGCTGCTTCGGCTTGGCCGGCCGCCGGGCTTGCGGGCTGGGCGGGCAGGAACAAGACAGCCAGGAGGGCACCCGCCGCGGCAACTCCTGCGGCGGCGAGGCAGCTGATGGTCAGGCCGTGCAGGAAGGCGTTAGCGGCGGTGTGCTGCAGCGCCTGCCCGAGGCCCGGATGGCCAAGGGCCGCGATCTGGCCGGCGGCCACGTACGCCGCGCCGACGGACTGGTGTGCGATCGCTGCGACCCGGCCGGGCACGCTGGCTGGCAGGGTGGCGGTCAGCCGCGATCCGTACACCGATGCGTAAACACTGCCGATCACGGCCACGCCGAGGGTGCCGCCGATCAGCCGGGTGGAGTCGTTGACGGCCGAGCCGACGCCGGCCTTGGCCCGCGAGATAGCGCCCATGATCGACTCGGTGGCGGGCGCCGAGGTCAGGCCCATGCCCAGCCCGTACAGCACCATCTGGGCCGCGATGACGCCGTAACTGAGCGTCGCGCTGGTGGTCGCCGCCACCCAGCCATAGAACACGGCCATCGCGACCAGCCCGGTGGTGACGATGAGCTTGGTCCCGGCCCGCACCGCGAGCTGGGTTCCGGCGACCGACCCGGCGCCGACTGACAGGGCCACCGGGAGCAGGCGAACCCCGGTCGACAGCGGGCCGTAGCCGCGGACGAACTGGAAATACTGGGTCATCAGGAAGATGAAGCCGAGCAGGGTGAAGAACGACACGGTGACCGCGCCGCTGGCCGCGCTGAACCGCATGTTGCGGAACAGCCGCACATCGAGCATCGGGTGCGCGGTCCGCCGCTCAGCCGCGATGAACGCGGCGAGCAGGACCGCCGAGGCGGCAAAGCCGGTCACGCTGCGCGCCGCCGCCCACCCGTGGTCCGGCGCCTCAATGATGGTGAAGACCAGCAGCGCCATGGTGGCCGACGACAGCACCAGGCCGGGAAGGTCCAGGGCCGCCGCGTCCGGGTCCTTCGACGTGGGAACGACCAGCGCCACCAGGACCGCGGCGGCCGCCGCGACCGGCGCCATGGCGATGAAGATGGACGCCCAGCTGAAGTGCCCCAGCAGCCAGCCGCCCACGATCGGCCCCATCGCGATGGCCACGCCTGCGACCGCGCCCCACAAGCCGATGGCGCGGGCCCGTTCCCTTCTCGCCGTGAAGACGTTGGAGATCAGTGAGAGCGTTGCCGGGAAGGTCATGGCAGCGCCCAGACCCATCACCGACCTGGCCACGATGAGTTGGGCCGGGTCGGTGGTGAAGCCACCGGCCAGGCTGGCGGTCCCGAACACTGCCAGCCCGGCCAGCAGCATGCCCTTGCGGCCGAACCGGTCGGACAGGCTGCCGAAGGTGAGCAGCAGCGCGGCGAACACGAGGTTGAAAGAGTTGACGACCCACTGCAGCTGGGTAGTGGTGGCATGCAGCTCGCGCACCATGGCGGGCAGCGCCACGTTCACCAGGGTCGTGTCCAGGTTGACGAGGAACGCCGCGAGCAGCAGCGCGACGAGGATCATTGGCTTGGATCGCATGCGGGCGCGTTTCACTGTCATCTCCTCGGTCAGTCGCCGGGTCCGGGTTCGTTACGAGCCCGGCCTTCGGGGACTGTTCTGCGAGGAACGCTACGAATTCCCGCCAGCGTGGGGCGTCACCCAAAGGTGTGTGCCGGGTGGAATATCGCTGCACGGCGAGCCCTCACACGAAGGTGCTACCGGGCCGCCTGGGTGCAGTGTCAGGGGATCAGGCCGAGCTGCCGGGCCCGGGCGACGGCCTCGGTGCGGTTGGCGGCCCCGAGCTTGCCCAGGACATGGGTCACGTGCTTCTTGACCGTGTCGAGCGCGACCACCAGTTCGTGGGCGATGCGCTGATTAGATCTGCCCGCGGCGAGCAGCCGCAGCACCTCCATCTCGCGGTCGGTGAGCGGCTCGGCCATGCCCGGTAGCGCGGCCGCTGCCCGCCCTGATGGCGGCACGGCGCCTGCCTGGCCGCAGGCGCGCACGAGCCCAGCCAGGTAATCAGGGTCGATGTCGCGGGCTGGGGCCCGCTGGTCCTTCCGGGCGGCGGCGAGCCGGGTCAGCAGCGCGCGCATCGGAGCGCCCTCGTCGGCAAAAACCCGGACGTAGCCCTGCGGGCGGCCCAGCGTGACCGCCTCGGCCAGGGCACCGAGGGCGGTGGCGTGATCGCCGCCGGCGGCCAGCGCCAGCGCCCGCAGCGCCTGAATCTCGATGACGCTGCCGGTGCGGCCCTGGCCCGCCGCGGTGGCCAGCAGCCGCTGCAGCAGCGTGAGGGCCGGGCCGGGACGGTCCTGGGCGAGCAGCACGCGCGCCAGCAGCAGATACGCCGGCTCCCGGGGGTAATCCGGCTCGTCTTCTGGGCTGAGGCCAGCCGCCTTCGCCCACTGGCTGGCCGCCGTGACATCACCCTGGGCCAGCAGCAGCCGCGCCCGCTGCGAGGGCACCGGGTTGAACAGGGCAACCACTTGCGGGCTCAGCTCGACCTGCCCGGCCTCGCCCATCGCCGCCACGGCGGCGGCCGCATCACCGTGCGCCTGCCGGATCCGGGCCAGGATGGCCAGGCCGGCGGCCAGCGGCGGGGTGAAGGCCAGCTGCCGGCATAGCGTGACCCCGCGGGTGGCGTGGTCAAGGGCGGCGGCCAGCTCGTCCCGCTCGTACAACACCTCGGCCAGCCCCACGTGCGCCATGCCCAGATGCGACGGCTCGCTGCTGACCTCACCGGCGCTGTCCAGCGCTTGCCGGTAGGTCGCGAGCGCCGCATCCAGGCTGCCCCCGGCGCGCTGCACCTGGCCCAGGTCATGGCAGACCCGCGTGGCGAGGTAGCCCTCGCCGGCCGCCCGCCGCTCGGCGAGGGCCTTGGCCAGGCTGCGTTCAGCCTGCCCGAGCTGGCCGCGTAGCCAGTCCGTCACGGCCAGGTTGGCGCCGACGAGGGTGCGCAGGTAGAAGTCGCTTTTGCCCAGCTCGGCGCAGGCCTGCCGGTCCCAGTCGACCGCGCGTGCTGCGTCACCGCGAAGACGCGCGAGCTCGGCGCGCAGGAAGGCGATCCCCGCCGGGACGTTGGCCAGCACGCCCCCCGCCGGCCCGACCGGCGGCTCTGGGGGCTGGCTGCTGGTAGCGGCGTAGGCGCGCTCCGCGTCGTCCAGGAGCGGCTCGACCGCTTCCACCTGGCCGCTGACGACGGCGTTGAACCCCTGGGCGAGGCACAGGCGCGGCCGGGCGCGCAGCACCTCTGCAGGCAGCGTGGAAAGCCAGCGGCGCAGGGTCACGCCCTCGCTGCGGCGAAGCAGCACATCGACGTGCCGCTCGACCAGCTGGGCCGCCCAGGCCGCGTCCCCGGCCGCCAGCGCGTGCCGCACCGCATCATCGCCCAGATCGTGCTCATCGGACCAGGCGGCCGCGGCCCGGTGCAGCTCTTGCACCCGGCCGGGCTGCTCCTCCGCCAGGCGGGCGCGGAGCAGATCGGCGAACAGATGGTGGTAGCGCCACCAGCCGCGCACCTCGTCCAGCGGCACCAGGAACAGGCCCGCCGCCTCGATGTGATGCAGCATCGCCTGGCTGCCAGCCCGGCCGGTGACCGCGTCACACAGCTCGCCGGACAGCCGCTCCAGCACCGAGGTCTCCAGCAAGAACGTGCGCACCTGCCCGGGCTGGCCCTCGAGGACCTCATCGGCCAGGTAGTCCAGCACGAAGCGGTGGCTCCCGCTGAACGCCGCGACAAACCCAGCCGCATCCGTGCGCCCCCGCAGCGACAGCGCCGCCAGCTGCAACCCCGCCGCCCAGCCCTCGGTGCGGGCCGTCAGTGCCGCCACCGCACTGTCAGGCAGGGCCGGCCCCGCCGCCGCGCCCAGCAGCGCCGCCGCCTCCCCGGTGCTGAAGCGGAGCTCGGCGGCGCGCAGTTCAGCCAGCTGGCCGCGGGCCCGCAGCCGCGCCAGCGGCAGCGGCGGGTCAGCCCGGCCGGACACCACCAGCAGCAGGACCGGCGGCAGATTCTCCAGCAAGAATGCGACCGACTCGTGCACCGGGCCAGCGTCGACCAGGTGGTAGTCGTCCAGGACCAGCAGCACCTCATCCCGGCCGGGCCGGGCAGCGAGCTCGTTGATCAGGGCCGTCACAAGCCCCTCAAACGAACGCGGGGCCGGCGGCCCGAGCAGCGGGCCTAGCCGCTCGGCGATCCCGGGTTGTGCCTGATCCAGCGCAGCGATCACGTAGCGCCAGAACCGGGCCGGGTCGTTGTCGCCGGCATCCAGGCCCAGCCACGCCACCGGCCGCCCGCCACTGCGGGCCCAGTCGGCCAGCAGCGACGTTTTGCCGAACCCCGCCGGAGCGCAGATCAGCACTCGTCCCCGCGTCAGCCCCTGGCTGAGCGCCTGCACCAGGCGCGGGCGCGGCACAAAGCCCGGCTGCGGCCGGGGCACGTGCAGCTTGGTCGCCAGCAGGGCATCCTGCCCGGACATGGCGGCCCCGGCTGGGGCCGCCGCAGGCGGGTCAGCCATGGGGACCTACCGCTCAGCCGGCCAGCGAGCCTCGGTCCGGCCGCTAGACGGGGTCATTCTACGGTCTGACTCTCCCAAACGGGCGGGGCCCGATTGGACGCGCCCATCACCGCAAGATTCCACCCGCATGCCACCTTCGGGTGACGCCCGGGCCCCGCCTCCGCTCCTAGCGTGCCTGGGAGAAGGCAGCACACATCCGGCGGCAGGGCAGGAACCGCTGCCCTCAGGGCCGTCCGGTGCCTGCCCGGTCACGCCGGCCCGCGCCCCGACCCGGCCTGCCGGCCCGCGCCGGCAAGCCTCTCAGACGAACGAGGTGATCTTGATGACAGCTACCCAGTCCACCCAGCGCCACGGCGCGACCTTGTGGCGGGGTGCCTGCCGCGCCGCGGCGGCCCTGCGGGCCATCCACGACGAGCAGGTCCTGATGTGGGAACTCATCTGGCAGTCCAGCCGGGTGCCCGCGGACAGGGACGGGCCGCTGGCCTGGACCCCGAGCCTGGACGGGCCCCGGCTGACCGGCCGCCACCTGTCCAGCCCCGGCGAACCCCAGGCCGAACGCAGGCCATGACCGGCACACCCCGCCGCAGGCCGGGGGCAGCTGCAGCACGAGCCAGTCAGCCGGGGCCACGGCTGGAGCGGAAGTGAGCACCTCCGGCGGCCCTGCCCATTACGAGATCCGCGTCGAGGGCGTCCTCGACAGCCGGTGGGCTGCCTGGTTCGGCGGCCTGCGCATCGAAACAGACGACACGCAGACCGTCATCTGTGGCCCGCTCGCCGATCAGCCCGCGCTGCATGGCCTGCTGACCAAAATCAGAGACCTCGGGCTCTGCCTGATCTCAGTCCGCCGGCTGGACCCTGGTTAACATCCACGGCAGGAGGGCGTGACGGCACGTCACCCGGACATGGGCCGCCCAATCCGGCGGTTCAGGCGCAGACCAGCGACTATCGCTTGGTCGCCTGGTGGTAATGCTGCCGATCGCCGCCACCGAGTTGCTGCCGGTGATTGGTTTCTCCTGCGGCATCCAGGTGAACGGCCGTCACGACACTCCATAATTGAACAGCAGCAACACGTCGCTGACGGCAGCAGGATCAAGGTGGCCAGTTGTGATTTTGATCGTCCAGTCTGCGAGGGCTGCGCCGCTGGCGGGGATGTCGGCGGAGCGCAGGCTGGTTTTTGCCGGCGTGGTCCACGCGGAGTTCGGGTGGTTATTGAGCGAGATGGATAGGAAATAGGGGAAGCGCTCGCACCCCAGGGACCCGGCAAAGTCGTGATTTGAGGCTGTGACCTGCGGTGTCGTGATGGCAGGTGAGGCGCCCGGCGTGTCTACGAGTGGCGGGCAGGGCCCGGACGGAACGACATCTTCGCCTATCCCGGCTGCCCGCAGCCAGTACCTGCTCGATCTCCTTGCCCAGGTCCCGGACCCGCGGAAGAAACGCGGCCGCCGGCACCCGCTGGCCGGGCTGCTCGCCGGCGGAGCAATCGAACTGCGGCCCAGGAAGGTATATGAGCATCCAACAGCTCAGTTAGCCTTTCACGGCCAGGTCATGCACCGCAGCGGCTTGCCGGGTTGAGGAGCCAGTCCTCGGCAAGTGGTGCCTCGGATGGCCCCTTGACCATCCAGGCGTGGATGGCCTGAATCAGGGGCCCAGGGTTCTTCCTTGTGCGCGGGAAAGCGCGGCTGCTGGTGTGGAGGATTCCCGTAATGGCAGTGTCGGCCTGGAGTGCCCGTAGCAGGATGGGCCGGAAGTCTTTGACGTTCTCGGTGAGCAGCCAGCGCCGCTGAGAGATTGCCCAGGCGAAGACGTCATCATCGCTCATGGCCCGCAGCTCGCCGCGCTCAGCCACAGCGATCACGTCCTGGCCCAGGTCGCGCAGTGCGGCAGCGATGGCGGGGGAGAACATCTCGTCAAGCACCAGGCGGCCGCTGGCCGGGTGGCTCATGCGATGAGCTGCCGCTGTACCCGCCATGCTTCCTCGGCGCGGGCCGATGCCTCATCAGCGTCGCTGATCTCGGTATCGATCTCGTCACGGTAGTCCCCGTAGTAGCTGACGGCTGAGGCGATCCGGCTGGCGTTAACGGCAAACACCTCGGCCGCCGCGTCTAGCGCGGCCGGGCCGCGCTCGTCGACTTCACCCAGGAACTTGATGATTTCCCAGATGTCTGGCCCGTAGGCGAGGGCAGCCCGGCGGCCGGACGGCCCGTCTTTGAAGATCACCCCTGGGTGGTCAGCCATCCGCAGTCCCTCGTCGATGAGCCGCTGCGCTAGCGCGGAGGTCGTCGAACCGGCCGTGGCGCTCACACGGCGCCGCAACCGCGCCAGCAGGGCGGCGTCAAAGCGGATTGAAAGAGGCGTGGTCATGTAATACATTGTAGCCTACGCGCTACAAGGATTCGGGGCCGGATGCAGGCACCGGGATGGCATCTCGTGCCGGGCCAGAAGTCGCCTGATGGACGGCGGTGGGTGCATCACCCTCCGCTCTGGATCTTGACGATGGCGGCGGTGGTGGCCTTGACCGTCAGGCTGATTCCCGCGTGCAGATCGGCGGGCAGGGCGGTCCAGGTGCCGTTCCAGGTGGTGGCGCCGGTAATCGTGGCCCCGCCGAGCGTGACGGTGGTCCCTCTGGCGTCTCCCGGCTGACCGCCGGCGAGGGTCATGACCTCCGCGCCCCGCCATCCCGGGCCGGGCGGCCCGATCGTGACGACGGCATCCCCGGCGTCTGCGCCGTGGGCCTTGTTGATAACGGTGACGTAGTCGCCGTCCGCTCCGCCGATGCAGTAGGCGGTCAGGTTAATGCCGTCTGGGTTCCCGACCTCGACCGGTTTGACCTGCCCCGCCGAGCCAAGGCTGAACGCCTTGATGCCGTATCCCTTCGGGTTGATCACATAGCTCCCGCCGCCCGCCGGATCGGGCACGATCGTGGCGGTGGCGAGCCCGCGCCGGTTGTGGAAATTCACGCCCGCGGCGCCGTGGGCCGCCCACCAGTGCAGGTGATCCAGCGCCCACAGGGCAGAGGCGTATGCGTCACTCGCTCCTGGCACGCCGAGTAGGTAGTCATTGGATTCGGTGAGCCGGTAGCGCAGGCCTCCGGCGGCCACCGGGGCGAGATTATTCTGATACAGCCAGGGATAGGGGGTGTATGTGGTGGCAGCGGGCTGAGTCCCGATGGCCGTGCCGTTTACCCACTCGGGGGATAGCATGTTGCTGATCGCTTGCTGAGCCGTTGTCTGTCCAGGTGAATCCCCCACGTAGTAATGCTGGGTGACCTCGGCCATTCGCCCGGAGTCCTTTTCATCGCGGGCGAGCTGTTCGGCCCACGACACCCCGGTGTCCGGGTGGGGAGTGTAGGTCATCCTGGTATAGGCCCCGAGATCCGGGCCAGACAACAGTGCTCCCGGCGCCGCTTCCGTAACCGTCGCGGCCAGGCTCCGCCACTGGGCCAGGTAGGACTGGTACGCACTCCCTGGCACACCCGGCGCCTCTTCGAAGATCGCTGGATCCATCGGGTGGCCTGGATAGGTGTGATAAGCATGCCAGTCGGGCTCGTTGCCGATGGCGAAGCTGGCCACATTGTCCCGGTAGCGGCTCCAGATGTGCCCCGCAGCCTGAGTGTGGATCGTTGTCAGGTCACCGACTGGGCTGGCAGGGAGGCTGAGCAGGCGCAGCGAGTAGATGACCTTCACCCCGGCCACGGCGGCGAACGCAAACAGGTTGTCGATGCCGGTGAATCCATCGCTGCCTGTGCCCGCCGGGATCAACTGATCCACCGTGCCCCCGCCGATCCGGAGGCTGCCCAATCCCAGATTACGAGAGAGGGTGACAAGCGAGCTATTTTCTGGAGTGAACAGGTTGCCCGCCACTCCGGCGTTGCCGGAACCTAATGGCCCCCGTTCGAAACTCAGCCCAGCGAAATCGTCAGGAACCACCGGTCCGGGATGCGCACTGTCAATAGTGATCGTTACGGGATGTTGCATGACCAAGTGGTGCCCCGTCGCGGGAGCAGCCTAACCGCCCAGAGGGCGGATCGCTCCTGCCCACGGCGCGGGCGCCCGGATCCTTCCTGGTCATCAGCGGCCAGCGTGACCCTGGACTGTGCTGCGTGATTGATCCCTTGTTTGCCCTGGCGGCCGGTGCGAGGGTTTGCGTACAGCGCTTCGTGAGAACCGGGGAGAGAACATGGGCGCAGGGTCGCAGTTGCCGGCTAGCCGGGCAGCAGTAGAGGGGCGCGGGCAGGGGGGCCCGGTGGCCGGAGTGCTGGGAAGGCAGCTGAGCGCTTCACTGGTCACGGGCCCGGTGCTGGACTTGCCGTCGGTCAACGGGTGGGGCAACGTCGGCGGGAACTGGGCGCAGTCGGTGTCAACGGCTGCGGCGACGTTCGAGGCCTGGATCCGGACGACCGCCAAGGCCAGCCAGACGATCGTGATCGGCAGCGACCCGCCGGGGGCGGCGCCCCGGATCAGCGTCGGCGGGGACCAGCTCTCGGTGTACTGGAATACCGGCGGGAGCGCGCCGGGGTGGACGTCGGCGGACACCACGCCGGTCACCGACGGGCAGTGGCATCACATCGCGGTGGTATTCGACGGGGGTGCCATCACCTTCTATAAGGACGGGGTGGCCACCGCGGACCAGTTGTCGGCCGGGGCGCCGCAGCAGGCCGCCGGGACGTTCCAGCTCGGCGCGGGGTTCGGCGCGACGACCGGGTTCACCGGCCAGCTGTATGACGTGCGGGCCTGGTCGGCCGCCCGGTCGGCGCAGCAGATCGCCTCCTGGCGCTGGGCGCCGATGTCGCTGACCGAGCCCGGCCTCACGGTGCGGACCTCGTTCGATGCTGCCACCCAGCAGATCATCAACCAGGTGGGCGGTGCGGCAGGCCCGGTCACCGGGGCCACGGTCGTCGTCACCGACCTGCCGGCTCCGTCGTGCGCGCTGTCGTTCAGCGGGGGGCGGAAGGACTCCGTCAACCTGGTGACCGCCGCCCGGATCGACAGCAGTGCCGCCACCCTGGAGTGCTGGATGAAGATGGCGGCAGGCGCCGCGGTGGCCGCAGACGGCCAGACGCTGATGGCCGTGGAGGAGCTGGGTGATCTCACGCCGCAGTTCGCCTACGCCGGGAACGACGCGCTCAGCTTCTCCTGGCACGGCATCTCGTACCGGTCGGCTGACACCAGGCCGGTTTCCGACGGGGCGTGGCATCACGTGGCGGTGGTGTTCAACCAGAGCTACGTGACGTTCTACAAGGACGGAGTCGCCACTGCGGACGTGTTCCAGATGCCGTCCCTGCAGCCGTCCGAGGGCCTGCTGGTGATCGGAAGCGCCCTCGGCTCGATGGCTGCCTTCAGCGGTGAGCTGTATGACATCCGGGTGTGGAATACCGCCCGCACCACGGCGCAGATCAGCTCGTTCCGCTACGCCACGCTGACGGGTGACGAGCCGGGCCTGACGGCCCTGTGCAACCTGGCCGGCATGAACCCCGCTCAGCCCGGGGCGCCGGTCAACCGGGTCAACCAGCTTCAGGGCACTATGGCCGGGAACGCCGCGGTGGTTGCGGCGGTGCTGCCGCAGCAGCCGCTGCCGGTCAGCCTCTGGACCTACCCGGTCCCCGGCGAGTCGCCCGCCGGTCCGCTGCTGTCGGCGCAGGGGCTGCTGTGCACCGACAACGACACCGGCGGTACCGGCGGGGCGTTCCTGCGGTCGGTGGAGCTGGAGACCGGGCAGGTCAGGTGGAGCTACGACGTCCGGCCGGAGAGCGAGCTGACCAGCGTGGTGATCCCCGCGGCAGTGGGCACCGATGGCCAGACGGCCTACACCGGGGTCCAGTCCCCCTATGAAGATACGACGGTGAACTTCGTGGAGATTCACGCGGTGAACGTCGCCACCGGCGAGCCGGTGTGGCAGCAGCCGGCCCACCTGGAGCCCGCCACGGCCTTCCTGACCCGCCCCGTGGTGCTGGCGGGCACGCTGTACGCGGGAGTTGAGGGCCTGTCCTCCGGGGGCCTGGCCTGGGGTGACCCGGCCAGCGGGACGGTCCAGGTCCGATTCTTCGCCGAGCCGCAGCAGGAAGGGGCGGCGCAGTTCATGACCGAGCCGGTCGTCGACGCGGCCAGCGTATACATCGGCCGGAACGCCGCCGCAACCGGCGCCGAGCCGACGCAGACCCTGGTCAGCGCGCTGCCTGCCGATCCGCAGCAATGGACGATCACGTGGCAGGTGAAACTGGCAGCCGCCATCACCGCGGACATGACGCTCGGCTCATCGACGCTGTTCATCCCCATCGGGGGGACGATCGTCGCCCTGAACACCGCCGATGGGTCGGTCACGTGGTCGCATCAGCTCAGCGGCTCTCCGGTGCAGAGCCGGCCGGTGGTGATCGGCAGCACGTTGTTCGTCGGCAGCACCGACGGGACCTTGTACGCGCTGGACACCGCGACCGGCGATGAGCGGTGGCGGGTGGACACCGGGTCGGCGATCATCACCGGCCTGGTCAACGAGGATTCCGTACTGTACTTCGCCACTGCTGGTGACAGCGCCGGCGCCGGTCCGGCGTTCCTGGCGGTGGATGCGAACAGCCTGGGCAACGACGTGCTCAGCTACCCGGTCCCGGGCGCCGACACCATCCTGTTCACCCAGGGCGGGGTGACCAACGGCGTGGTGTATTTCTACGGCACGCAGAACGTGTACGCGGTCAACATGTCCAACGTCATCCGCGAGTTCGCGGTAACCAGCAAGCTGATCGTGGAGAACTACGACACGAGCGCCAGCACGCCGACCGGCAGCGACACCTCCTACCGGGTCACGCTGGGCATCCGTGACGAGAACGGCTGTCCCCAGGTGCAGCAGGCGGTCAAGCTGTGGTCGTCTGGCACCCTGTACGTGGTCAACCAGGCCAGTCCGGTGACCTTGTCCCTGGATGCCCCGGCCTGGATGCAGACTGATGCCTCCGGCAACCTCAGCCTGGCGATCAGCGCCTTCGACGACGGCACGCCCGCCGGCACGCCGAACGTCGCCTGCCCGCCTCTGCTGGCCTGGGCGAACTTCATGTCCGCGGGGGAGGCCATCGTCATCTACCCCGACCACGAGTCGCTGGGCACCCTGGCCAATGTGCAGGGCTCAAGCAGCACTGCCAGCACAGCCAAGGCGGCCAGCTCAGCCGGCCCAGCCGGTGCCGCCCGCGCGGTCTCCGCCGGCCCGGCGCCCCAGTACCTGAACGAAGCCACCGCCTATGACGGCAGCGCGCTGATCCTCTCCTCCTACCAGGACGCGGCCTCGCTGACCGCGATCGCCTCCACCGTCCGCAACGTCGTCGGGACCCGCAACACCGGCGTCGGTGCCTCCCGCCTCCCCGCCGGCCGTCACCAGCCGGCGACGTGCATCCGGCGCGGCGCGGTGGTGGCGAACGTCATCTATGCCGCGGACAGCTCGGCATCCGCGACCCGGCCGTACGTGCCCGGGGCGATTCCCACCTTCACCGTCAACTTCTCTACCGGGCAGCCGGTCTTTCAGGCCGGTGCCTTCGACGAGAGCCCGGCCCGCCGCGCTGGGCTCGCCGGCCGGGGCCGGGGTGGGCGGGATCTTCAGCGACATCGCGCACTTCACCGAGAACGTGGTCCAGGGCACCGAGCAGGTCGCCAAGCTGGCCTGGCAGTTCACCGAGGACGCCGTCCAGACGGTGATCCACACCGCAGAGAGCGTCTACAACCTGGTCATCACTGACGTCGAGGACGCGGCCACCGCCGTCGTCGGGTTCCTCAAGACCGTGGTCGCCGATATCTCCAAGATCATCCAGTGGCTGTCTGCGCTGTTCAACTGGGAAAACATCCTGCGCAACCACGCCTACCTCAAGAACGCGATCACCAATCCCTCCGACCCCGCCCAGCCCGGCGTCATCGACCGGCTGGCGGCCTGGGTGGCCAGCGAGCTGAACGGCGGCACCGACACCACGACCGCGCTGAGCACACTGACCGGCCGGTCCTCCGCGGCAGTGGGCAGCGCCGCCACCGCCACCGCCGGGCAGACCGTGCAGACCCAGCAAGCCGGCAACAACGACCCCAACCAGCTCTACAACAGCGGCGGCAACAACAACGCCAACCAGTGCACCTGGATGCACCAGAAAGTCGCCGAGAACTCCCCCGCGGCGACGGTCGGATCGGCTCCGGCGTCCGGGCTGGGAGCGAGCTGGGATCCTGGTCCCGTCAACGCGGCGTTCGGGCAGTTCCTGACCGCGCTGGCCACCGCGCTGGAAGGGTCGTTCGCCGACCTGCCGGAGCAGATTCAGCAGAACCTCGCCGCCGTCCAGGACAACTTTAAGGACCCGAAGTCCGCACTGAGCACCGGCCTGTCCGACCTGCTCGGCGTATTCGAGGCTCTCGCCGATGACATGGTCAACTTCGCCAAGGCGGTCGCCAGGGACTTCCTGCAGCTGCTCGATACCCTGCTCGGGCAGATCACCAGCTGGCTCGCGCAGCCGGTGAACATCCCCTTCGTCTCCGCCCTCTATCAGGCCTTGACCGGTGACCAGCTCAGTCTGCTCGACCTCATCTGCCTGATCGCCGCCGTCCCGGCCACCATCCTGCTCGACGTCATCACGGGCTCGCCGACCGTGCCGGACACCGTCGCCGCCGGGACGGGCGCGGCGATGGCCGCTGACCCAGGCGCCGCGGGTGCCCCGGGCTCGGCTGCCGAGCAGATCCTGCTCGGTGTGGCCAGCGCGGTCATCAGCATCGCCGGCGAGCTGCTGGACTCTGCGCTGCTGGGCTACATGGACAGCTGGTCATCCCTCGGGCCGGCCAAGTCCAGGGGGGGGAAGTCATTGTTCGCCTTCCTCAACTACCTGGACTTCGCCGTCAACTTCATCGGCTGGGGGCTGGGCGTGGCGGTGAGCTCCGGCTGGCTGACCTGGAAATGGCAGGACTGGTTCTACTGGGTGGTGCAGAGCATTCCGCAGGGATTCAACTTCGGCTACCTGTTCGTGTCCGACAGCACCAACGAGAAGCAGGTGCAACGGGACACCATCTTCGGGGTCGTCATGCTGCTCCTCTCGGCGGTGTATGCCGCCGAGTGGCCGGCCGGCTATCGGGACGCCCCCAAGGCTCCCGGGCTGGTCCTGAGCGCCAACATCTTCAGCAGCGTATCCGGCATTTGCGAGGCGCCACTGCTCGCCGGGAACCCGTGGCTGGTCCTGGAGTTCGTGCTGCCCGTGAAGCTGACCACGGCCACCGTCAGCAGCATCCTGGGCTTCACCGCCTATGCCCTGGGAGTGGAGGACTGACGGCGCCGGTTTCCCGGTTCGCGCTCCGGCGTGTCTCCGGCGCAGGGACGCTGCATACTGACGTGCACCACGGGCGGGATGGATCGGACGGCAACGGCCCGGATCCCCCACGCGGACGTGGCAGGAGATCGAACGCTTAACTCGTAGTAACGTCGGTCCGGGCCCCGTCGCAAGGCGGGGTGTGAGACCTAGCCGGCGGAGGTGCCCGGATGGCAGAGCTCCCATCGCCCCCAGAGGGAATTGTGCTGACCCACTTCATCGTCTCCGACGATGTCGAGCGTTCCCGGCGCTTCTACACCGAAGTACTCGGCGGCCGGGTCGAACGTCCCGGAGATCCAGTCAATGTTGCGCTAGCCAACAGCTGGATCGTCATCAATGGCGGCGGAGGACCGACCGACGACAAGCCGACGGTCACCCTGGAGACGCCACGCGATCCCGACCGGGTCAGCAGCTTCCTCAATATCCGGGTCAAAGACATCGACGCCGTGTACTCCGAATGGAGCGCCCGGGGTGCTGAATTCCTGACGCCGCCGAAACAGCACCAGTTCGAGAAGCGCTGCTACATCCGCGATCCCGACGGTCATCTGATCGAAGTGGGTCAGACCACGGACCCGGACGGTGACTGGTCGCCCGCTCACTGGCCGTCGAGTACGCCCGCAGACCAGTCCGAGTGAGTGCCGGGATCACCGGCGAAATCGCCGTGCTGCCCTGCCAGGCCTGCTGGACGCCGGCCGCCCCTGGCCGTTCTGCCAGACGGTCAGGGGCAGCCGGGACATCAGCTTCCGTGCTCGCCGGTGCTGCTGCCTACCGGCAGGGCTGGCGCGGCCCGGTCAGGTTGCTGTTCGGGAAGTAGATGCCGTTGATGCCGGCAGAGTTATCGGTGGGGCAGAACGTCCCGGGGTCGTTCTTGTACTCGGCGTTCCCGATCCACTTCCCGGCCGAGAGGAACGAGCTCAGGTAGCTGCACGTGTTGTACTGATTGCACTGCTCGCTGATCATGCCTTGCGCGTAGGGCTGCATGTCGTTGACGAACGACGCTATCTCGGTGTCGTCAAGGTTCTTGGCGATCCAGCCCAGGCCGAGCCCGTGCATGTAGTTGGCCAGGGTTTCCAGGTAGGTCTCCTCATTGGCCTGCGTGATCGTGAATCCGGTTTTGCCCTCGTTGTTATTGAACGTCTCGTCGAGGTCGGTCTCGACGGCGTCAAAGCCCTTGGCCGAGCACTGCTGCTGGATCATCGCCTCGATGATCGATACCGCCGACGAGGCGTTGATGTTGATGAAGTACTCCTTGTAGCCCGAAAGCTTGTTACCGAGGTCGCCCGCGTTCTTGAGCTGGGCGTAGTAGGTGGTCGGAATGCCTTCCTGGGCGGCGGTGTAGTAGTTGCCCGCGGTGCCGACCTCGATGTAGCAGATGGCGTGGTCGCCGAGGCCGTGCAGGGTGGCGACGGTGCTGGCGGTGTTCTCAATGCCGTCGATGTCGTACAGCTTCGGGTTGTCGCCGGGTGCGGTGTCCCCGTTCCAGGCGGTGACTCCGGTGCCCATCTGCGTTGCGTTGCTGGTGTTGAGGGTGCCGTTGAGCATCCATTGCCAGTCCGTGTCCTGGGCCGGCTGATAGACGCCCGGTGCCGCCATGGCTGGTGCGGCCAAGGTGCTGACCCCTGCGAGTGCGATCGCTGCGACCGCGATAAGTGCCCGCCAACGTCTCATGTGCCGCCACCCCTGCCTGTCTCGCCGGGCCGGAGCCCGGCCTACGGGAAACAACGGACGTAAAGTAACATTCAATCCGCTGAGCAGACCAGCGTTTCTTTCAACGGAATGGCATGCTTAGAGCCATGCCGCCAACCACGCAGTCCCCCGAAGTCCCGCCGATCCACAATGCGGTCGACCGGGCCATGCGGGTCCTGACCTTCCTGGGCACCCGGCCACACGGCGCGAGCCTGCTGGAGATCTCGACGGGCACCGGCATCCCGAAGCCCTCCCTGCACCGGACACTGACGGCGATGCGTGGCCGCGGCTACGCCAGCCAGTCCGAGCCAGGGGGCCCGTACCTGCTCGGCCCGGCGGTGCTGGAGGCGGCCTTCACCTTCCATGCCGGTCTCGACCTCCGGCGGCTGCTGCACCCGCTGGCGGCCAAGGTGCGTGATCACTTCCGGCAGACCTGCCACGTGGTCGTGCTCGACGGCGCGCAGGTCACCTACATCGACAAGGTCGAGGCAGACATCGGCGTGCGACTCACGTCGGTTATCGGCGGCCGTAACCCGGCGCACGCGACCGGGGTCGGGAAGGCGCTGCTTGCTGACGCGCTCCCGGACGCGGGAGCCGTCCGGGACTGGGTGGCCGAGCACGGTCCGCTGGCCCGGCGGACCAGTCACACGCTAACCACCGCGCCAGAGCTGGCCCGGGCGCTTGACGAGGTGCGCGTGAGGGGGTGGGCGCTGGACGATCAGGAGAGCGAGGAAGGCCTGGCCTGCGTGGCGGCCCGCGTCCCGCTGGTCTTCGGCCCGCTCACCCCGCCGGTCGCGATCAGCGTCACCGGGCTGCATGAGCCGCTCGTCCGTTACGGCACGCAGCGGGCCGGCCGCGAACTGCTTGACATTGTCAACGCCTTCGAGTTCGGCGCCCACGGCAGTGCCCGCCACCCCCAGGCGCCCGAGGCGTCCTGAGCCTTCCGGCCAGGATTGACCGGGCCTATCGGCCAGAGCCGGCGGCGGGGCCAGGCCGCGCTTGACAAGCCCCGCTGCCGGGCTACAGTGGCCGGGACTCAATCCGAACTCTGTTCGTATATACGAACTAGCCGGGGACCATGCCGTCGAGGACCAACCACAGCGTGGACCGGGCCCTGGGCCTGCTGCGATTGCTGGCGCGCGCGCACCGGCCGGTCCGGTTCGCTGACATCCAGGCGCAGTCCGGCATTCCCAAGGGCACCCTGCACTCCTTGCTGGCCAGCCTGGAACAGGCCGGGTTCGTCCGCCGCGCGGCCCAGGGATACGAGATCGGCCTGGCCGCCTTCGAGGTCGGCACCGCCGTCCGGGTGCCGGCGTCGCTGCGCGCCGCGGTCGCGCCGCTGCTGGACGAGCAGTCGTCGCTCGGCGAGGCGTGCCATTTCGGGATGCTGGACGGCGGCGACGTCGTCTACCTGGACCGGCGCGACTATTCTCACGACGCGCTGCATTACACGCTGCCGGTGGGGAGCCGGAAGCCGGCCTATTCGACCGCGCTCGGGAAGGCGATGCTCGCGCTGCAGACCGACGCGGAGATCGAGGCGCTGTACCCGGGCCGGCTGCCGGTGCTCACCCCGCGCACCCTGGCCAGCCGGGCCGGGCTGCTGGCGATGCTGGCCGGGATACGGGAACGCGGCTACGCCACCGAAAGCGAAGAGTCAACCCCGGGTGTCTGCTGCATCGGGGTGGCCGGCCAGCTCCGCGACGTCAGCTACGGCCTGAGCATCACCGTGCCCGTGGTGCGCATGCGGGAGCCGGAACTGGCGGCGAAGTTCCTGCCCGTGCTCGCGGCGGTGCTGCGCCGCCTGACCGCCGCGCTGACCATGGCGGAATGGTTCGAGCCCGGGGCGCTCGCTGTGCGCCGGGCCGGGGAGGCCCGGACATGACCGCCTTCGGAAGAAGCTGACCGAGATGGAACGGTCCTTCGCCCGCTGGCCAGATCGGTGATGCGCATCGAAGGAGGGGACCGTGCCGATCATCGGTAGCAGCAGCCAGTACTCGCCCTGGTGGTACCGGTCCGTCCTGGACGAATCGCGGCCGTTGCGCGGGGCGGACCCGTTCGCGGGCGCGGTGGCCTCGCCGGTGGCGCTGCTGCGCCGGGACGCCCTGAACGCCAACATCACGGCCATGCAGGAGTGGTGCGACCAGCGGAACGTGCGGCTGGCCCCGCACGGTAAGACCACCATGGCGCCGAGACTGTACCGGCGGCAGCTCATGGCCGGCGCCTGGGGCATCACCGTGGCCAGCCCGGCCCAGGCCCGGATCGCGCTGAAGGCCGGCGCGCCGCGCATCCTGATCGCCAACGAGGTAACCGACCTGGCCGGGATCCGCTGGCTTGGTGCGGTGCGCCGCGACTATCCCGAGGTCGGGCTGTTCTGTTACGTGGATGGCCTCGACGGGGTGACGTTGCTCGAAAACGGCCTGGCGGAGACGCTGCCGTGCGGTGCCAGGCTGGACGTGCTCATCGAGCTGGGTATTCCGGGCGGCCGGGCCGGCGCCCGGGACGAATCCGCGGCACTGGCGGTCGGCCGGGCCCTGGCCGGGTCGGCCCGGCTGCGGCTGGCCGGCGTGGCCGGCTATGAGGGCATCCCGGGCGGCGCGGCGGACGCCGCCGGGGCCGCCGCGGTGCAGCAGTTCTGCGGCCGCCTGCGGCGGCTGGCCGGCACGCTGCGCCGGCGCGGGCTGATCGAGGAGACGCCCGGCCGGCCCATGGTGCTGACTGCTGGCGGCTCGATCTTCTTCGACGACGTGGTGGCCGCCCTGGCCGGGCCGCCGGGCGGTCCGGGCGATCTGGCCGGCCCGCCGCCGGAGATCGTGCTTCGGTCCGGCTGCTACGTCACCCATGATCATGGCCTTCAGCGCGGGGTGACTCCGGCGGCCAGCGGGCGCGACGGCCCATGCCTGAGGCCAGCGCTGGAGGTGTGGGGCCGGGTCCTCTCCCGCCCGGAAGCGACCCGGGCCATCGTCAACGTGGGCCGCCGCGACGTTTCCTATGACCAGGAGCTGCCGTATGCCATGTGGCGGCGGCCAGCCGCCGGCGGTCCCGCCTCGGACCTGACCGCGACCGTGGCCGCCCTGAATGATCAGCACGCGTTCCTCGACCTGCCCGGCGGGGAGGCGCTGACGGTGGGCGAGTGGGTCGGCTTCGGCCTCTCACAGCCGTGCACCACCGTGGAGAAGTGGAACGTGCTCCTGCTCGTGGACGGCTCCGGCCGGATCGTCGAGGCCATGGACACCTTCTTCTGACCGACGCCGCGGGGCCGTTACCGCGGCGATGCGCTGCGCCGCCGCGCTGATGACGGCCAGGCCTCACCCGCCGGCGTCATATGTAGTCTCGCTTTTGCAGGATTCGCAGGGAGATCCATCCGGGTATGACGGGCAGCCAGTAGGTGGCCAGCCGGTAGGTGAGAACGGCTGAGACGGCGGGCCCTGCGGGCAGGCCGACGCCGGTCAGCCCCGCGACCAGGGCGGCCTCGATAGCGCCGAGGCCCCCGGGTGTTGGGGAGGCGGCGGCGATGAGCGCGGCCCCGAGGTAGACGGCGCCGATCTCGGTGATTCCGGGTCCCCCTCCGAATGCCTGCACTGAGGCTGCGAGGCCGGCGATGTAGGCCAGGGTGATCAGCGCGGAGCCGCCGGCCAGCAGGGCCAGCTTGAGCGGGCTGGCCGCTACCGTCCGCAGGCTGACGGCGGCGGATCGCAGGCCGGGCAGCAGCCGGGTCGTCGCAAATTTCCTGCCCCGGCGGGTCGCTAGCACGATCCCGGTCAGTGCGGCCGCCACGGCCAGGATGAGCAGCAGCTTGCTGGCCGGGGGCAGCTTGAACGCTTGCGCCAGCCGGTGGCCGGCCAGGCTGAAGAAGATCACTAGGAGGATCAGGTGAGCGATCGCCCCCATCAGGGCGTTGACTCCGACCGCCGCGACGCCGGCCCCGGGTGAGACCCCGCACTTCTGCAGGAACCGGGCGTTCAGCGCCATGCCGCCGACGTTGGCGGGGGAGACCCGGTTGACGAACGATGAGGCAGCCTGGGTCAGGCTGGCGGGCCAGAACGGCACCGGGCCGGGCACGGCGCCGATCAGCGCGGCCGCGCTGGCCAGGTAGGTCAGGGCTGAGGCGGCGATGATGACGGGCAGCCAGGCCCACTGCACCGACTGCAGGGCCCGCCAGCTGCTGCTGACCTGTGCGAGCTGGGGCAGGATGAAATAAAACGCACCGGCCGCGCCGGCGATAGCCAGCAGGGTGCGGGGCCGGACCCGCTGGAGAGGGGCCAGCGGCTGCTTGTCCAGCCCGCTGGCGGCTGCGGCGGCGGACCTGGTCGCCGCGAGCAGGCCGTCATCGCGGGCCACGGCGTGCCGGGTGGCTGCCGACAGGGCCAGCGGCTGCAGCAGCGGCACCGCGGGTGCCAGCCGCCGGGCGCCGATGGCCGCGGCGGCGCTGGACACTGCTCTGTCCGCGCCGGCCAGGGTGGCCAGCGACGCCAGCAGTTCCGCGAGGTCCAGGTCCTTCTGCCGCTGGGTGGCGGTCAGCTCGGAGAAGCTGAAGTCGGTCAGCCAGGGCAGCGTGCCGCCGTCGACCATCACGTTGGCCGCGCGCAGGGAGCGGTGGGCGATCCCGGCCCGGTGCAGCCGGTCTACTTCGGCCCATAGCCGCCCGAGGAGGTCGTCGCTGATCCGCTGGGCCGGGAGCTGGCCGAGCGAACTGCCGTCTACCCGGTCCATGACCAGCAGCGCGGTCCCGTCGCCGGCCTTGATCACCCGGTCAACGCGGGGGACGCGGACACCGCCCCGCTCGGCCATCACGCCGATGAGGGCCTGGTGCTCGACCGCCCGGATGACCGACGCGGCGGGCCAGGTGTCGCCGACGTTGCGCAGCCGGGCGAACCGGTATGCGCGGTAGAGCAAGTCGGCGTCCCGCTGATCTGAGCCGAGGGCCTTGATGAACAGCCGCCGCCCGTCACCGGTGACGGCCACGAACGGCCGGGAGCCCTTCGCCTCGACGTGGGCCGGCTCGACGCAGGTCACCGGCAGGCCGGCGGACCGCAGCGTGGCCGCGATCTGGCCGGGTCCCATCCGCCGGTCGGGCACGCCGAAGGCCACCAGCACGCCGGCGCCGACGGTCACCCCCACGGCGAACGCCAGGATCAGCTCGGCCGGCAGGACAGTGCCGGTGATCAGCCGCACCGCGGCTGCGGCACCCAGCGTGATCCACGCCGTCCGGCGCCAGGGACGGCTCAGCCACGGAGCCGCGGCCACGCTGACCGCTGCCGCTGCGGCGAAGAGGGCCGGCCCGGGAAACGCCGCGCTGGCCAGCAGCGAGCCGTGCCCGGCCGCGGCCGTCACCGCGTGCGGGTGCTGGTCGCCGGACAGGTACAAGATGCCTGCGACCGCGCCGCTGGCCACGGCCGCGCCTGCGGCCAGGCCTGCCAGCAGGCGGAATCGGCGGCGCCGCAGGACCGCGGCCACGACCACGGCGGCCGCGGCCACGAAAGCCACCTGCAGCAGGGCGGCGAGCAGCCGTCCGCCCGGGTCAGATCCGAGCCAGGTCACGGCCGGCGCGCCGGGACGGAGAAGCCGGCCAGGGGCCACCACGACCGCTGCGAGCGTCCCGGCCAGCACCAGACCGCTGATGATGAGGCGGATCACGTCGCCCGGATGACGGTACCGAGAGGACGGCAGCAGCCGTACATCCTTCGTGGCCAGTGCCGCAGCACCGACCCACGGCTCGTCGGGGGCCGCCAGCTGGTTTCCTCGTCGGGCCGCATCGGCCGGGCGGTTCCGGTTCATGTCCGTCTCCCTCCCTTCTCGGCGGGGTCTGGTGGGGCGACGGCAGCCGGGCGTTGTGTCCCGGGAGGCCGCAGACCGCGCTGCTTCTGCTGTCGCAGCTGGAGCAGGCCGGCTACCAGTGCGGTCAGCAGGGCGCAGGATGTGCCGAGCAAGATCCCGGCTGTGGCGTCGGACAGCCAGTGGGCAGCCAGGTAGGCGCGGGAGAGCCCCATCAGGATCGAGAACGCCACCGCGGCCGCGCCCCACAAGGTGCGCCTCCTGCCCGCGGGAACCAGGGCGATGACCGCCGCGACGGCAGTAACCGACGCGGCGACGGCGTGCCCTGACGGGAACGACGCACCGCTGGTGGCGACCAGTGCCCCGGGTGGCCTGGCCCGGTCGTAGATCGCTTTCAGCGGGCCGATCAGTACCTCAGATACCAGCACGGCGGCGGTGAAGGCGGCCAGATGCCACCACCGGCGGCGCAGGGCGAGGAACCCGGCCACGGTGATCCGGACCGGCAGCGTGACATATACAAGCCCGAGGACGTTGAAGATCTTGGCGATCACGGTGAGCCCCGACGTCCGGCCGGAGATCATCAGCCGCAGCCACGCATCATCCAGCCGCTGGATGCCAGCCAGCGTGCCGCGGACGGCGACGAGCGCGAACACCACCGCCGTGAGCGCTAGCACCCCCGCGGTCAGGAGGGCGGCCCGGCGAGGGCTGGCCAACAGAGCGTGTTCCTCCGGGGCTGCGGCCGGCGGCTCATCCCGGGCATGAGGCCCCCCGCCCGCACAAGGCCAGGCCCGCGGTGCGCCGGACATAGCCGGCCAGGTCCGACCGCGGCATGAACGCCAGCGCCCTGTCGACTGCGGCGGGCAGGACCGGGGAGGCGCCTCGCGTGAAGCGGAACTGGTAGGTCGCGCAGCCGCCAGGGAAGGTGTAGTAGCGGACGTCGGAGTACTGCGGGACCAGGCTCGCCGGGCGCTCGAACAGGCGGGTCCCCGGGTGGCCGGATCGGATCTGCCGGGCTCCCGAGGTGTCGCAGGTCGCGGTCAGGGTGATCGTCAGCGCCGTCGGCCCGGTCTGGCCGGACCCGATCCGAAGGACGAGCGGCCCCCCAGGTTGCTGCGTGGCCTCGTCGTTCAGCACAAAGGTAGCCCGCCCGCTGTCGATCTCGGCGTTGGCCGCAGTCCAGCCCGATGGGAGCGCCACGATGCAGGGCAGGAAGGCTGCCGAGGGAACCGCCTGGGCGGCGAGGATCATCGCATGGCCGGTGCCGCAGCCGGGCACGTGCAGACTCGGGTTGCTGGACGGCAGCAGTAAGCCGACGCCGAGAACGGTCGGCACGGCGAAGAGGGCGAGCATCCCCGCGCCCAGGATCACCCGCCGGGCGCTCCAGCGCTGCAGGGCGATCGGCTTCCGCGGCGGAGCGAGCGTGCGGAACTCGGCCAGCAGGTCCCGCGGATCGCGTTTCATGAAGGTGCGCAGCTGCGTCGGGCTGGCCACCCCGCGGGTGGCGGCGAACGCCTCCGCGAGCTCGGCCTCGGTGAAATATCGCAGCGCGTGCCGGTAGACGCGGCCGGGGTCGGTGCGGACCGCGAGGACCAGCATCATGTTGCCCAGGTCGACCGCTTGGCGCCAGGGTGACGGGCGCACCTGGACGAACATCACGTCGATCAGCAGCAGTTGCCCGCCGCGGACCATCAGGTTGCCCGGCTTGATGTCGCGGTGGGCGATCCCGGCGTCCCACAGGCTGCGGATGAGCAGCAGTCCCTGGTCGATCAGCTGGTCGTCGACGTCGGCGTCGCCGATTTCCACCGCGCCGTCGAAGTACTCGGTGGCGACCAGGTACTCCCGCTCGGGGGTGATCTCCACGATGCCGTAGGGCCTGGCCACGCCGATCCCGGCATCCTGCAGCAGGCGCAGGGCGTAGTCCTCGTACTCGGCCAGGCGCCGGACGGTCTGGAAGGGGTGCTCGTCCTCCAGGGAGCCGTACAGGATGGTCCGCCACAGCTTGTACCAGCGGTCGGCGCGGACGTGGCCCTTGGTGTAGAGCTTGGCGAACAGGTACTCCTCCGGGCTGCCCTCGACCCGCAGCCGCAGCGGCGTGGAGCCGGCTGAGGACTCCAGCCCGACCGGCATGATCTCGGTCACGGTCACACCGAGCTGGTCACGCACGCCCTGGCGGATCGCCTCGCCGCGGCGGCCGGTCACGTCCACGTGCGCGGTGCGGCCGCGCCGGTAGGTGACCGGGAACACCTCGTTCGGCGTGAAAAAGCGGAACGCGGTGACGGGGATCGCGACACCGAGCACCGCAGCCAGCAGCACATCATCCACGTGATCGACAGCAAGGTACAAATAGGCCAGGCACAGCACGGTCACGATGACTGCGATGGCCGCCTTCGCATAAGTGCGGGACCGCCCAGGCACGACCAGGCAGAAGGCGATGCCCATCAGGAACAGTGTGAAGATCCCCACCGAGACCGCCGGCGCCGAGTACCCAGCCCAGCCCGCGATGATCGGCACGCCGTAGGGCCGCGGCCGCTGCACCCCGTTTGCGATCAACTGCATGGCAAGCTCGAGGAGGAACAGGCTGCACACGAACACCAGCAGGTGACGCCAGCGCCGGAAGACGATCGTCAAGACGACCGCCGACAGCCCCACCAGCGTCGCGCCCCAGCCAGAGCCGGCCGCCACGATGCCGTTGGCGGCACCCGTCAGCCACGGCGTCCGGGCCCGTGCGAAAAACCGCAGCACCGCGGTGTTGGCCTGATCATCGAGCCGGAGCGACGGTGCGCGGACCGAGACCACGATCGCGCCGGCCAGCACGACCACCACCGCGATCAGCCATGCCCTGGTGCTGGCCGAGACCGGATGCGGCAGCGGCGGCGGGGCGCCGGTGGGGCGGCGCCGCCGCGCCGCAGGCCGCACGGCCGGACCCGGCGCAAGGCCGGCCATGCCTTCCCGCGGCGTCACCGCCTCGGCTTTCTCGCTCACTGTGCCGCACATCCCATCGATTTCAGCCCCCGCGCATGCGGCCCTTCGGGGGGAGGGCACCAGCGCGGATGCAGGCGGTCATGTGGTTACCGGCGCAGGTGCTCGGGGCGAGGAACGCTGAATGGCTATAGCCGTGGACAGTGAGCAGCCGCACGCCGGCGAGCCGGAGGCGCATGCCAATGGCATCCCGGCAGTAAGGTAGCGCCCGATAATCACGGCTACTGTGCGGCGGCACTGCAGGATGGCTCGTTTGCCGGAGACGGGAAGCGGGAACCGCTGCCGGAAAAGTATTGCCATATTGTCCCTCGGTTAACTGCGCGCGAGGCGCCACCGAGGTCCGGGGCAGCCGGAATATTGATCTCGTTTACACGTGGATAAACGAGCGCGACTTCCTTTTTGAGGCTACGCCCGATATGCCCCCGAAACAAGGGAGCCTGAGGTGGCGAGACGGCCGCGAGCACGCCACCGGCTAGCCCGTCAGCTCTCCCCCGAGCAGCCGGGCTCCCTTGGCGGCGATGGACAGAGCAGCGATGCCGCGTGGGTCGCTGAGGGACTGGCCACTGAGTTCCTCCACCCGCTGCAGCCTGTTCCGGACGGTATTGCGGTGGCAGTACAGCTCCCGCGCCGCCGCTGAGGTGTTACCGCCGCAGTCCATCCAGGTCCGCAAGGTGCCGAGCAGGAGTTCCCGCTCGGCAGCGGCAAGATCCGCGACCCGGCCCAGGAGGTGGCGGACAACGCGGCCTGAGACGTCTGGCGCGCTCGCCACGACGGTCGCCAACGGATCGTCGTCGATGGTGGCCACTCCGGTACTGCCCGGCGGGAGGCAGTGGCGCGCGACGGCCGCCATCTGCAGCGACCGGCCTGCGTCGCGGGCGTCGTCGAACTGGGGGCTGACTCCCACCCTCGCGGTGGCTTCCCTGGCCAGCAATTCCCTGATCGCGGGAAACGGCAGGGTCCGGTTCACGGCGATGAGCCCCACCTGTTCGTCGGGCCGAAGCCGCCAAGCCGACGCCACCCGGTGCCTGCGCAGATACTGGTCGGCGGCGCGCAGGTTCTCGAGGCCAGCTTCCTTGGTCTCCGCGGAGACAGCCAGGTAAGGGCCGTGCTCGGGCAGGCCGATGGCATGCAGGCTGCCGCCGAGCAGTTTCCACTCGCCCAGGCGACCTTCGAGAAGCGCGTCCAGCAGCAGCATCCGCTGCTGTTCATCGTGCCGGGCGGAATCGATCAGGGCCTCGTGGTATTCCACGTTGACGGCCTCGGAGCTGGTATCCACCCAGGCCCAGACCGTTGTCGATTCGCGTACCAGGCCGTCAAGGCATGATAGGCCTTCCCGCAGCGCCCGGTCGGCGAGCGCAGCCCAGATCACCTGGAACCCGAGCCGGTAGGCGTGCAGCACCGAGCCAAGCGGAACCCCCTGCGCTGCCCGCCGCCTGGCGGTCTCGCACGAGGAGGCGGTGCTCGGGCTGCTCTGGGTGGCGAGATCGGTGACGAAGCTGTGCAGGTTCGCGTGCACCGTGCGGCGCAGATCGGCGAGGTCGACAGGAAGGTAAGCTTCGTCGGTCTCCCGCAGCCTGGTGACAAGCTGCTCGGTCAGCCCGTCGAGCTCGCCGATCAGATTCGCCGCGAGCCTGGCCACCACCGATCCACGGGGCGGCACTAACCCGCCGGGCGGCACAGCCGCGACCTGGGCCATGGCCCGCACAATATCCTCGGAGCAGCGATCGCCGCTAGATCGCCGACCCGGTGGCGAATCGCAGCACGGAATGGTCCGCCTGTTTCCGCGTCCCCGAACGCCCGGGCTCTCCCGGTCAGCCGCCGAGTGCGCGGACCATGTTCATGATGGTGACCATCTGCGGTGCGCTTTTCACCGCGAAGTTGGTCCCGTCATAGCCCCACCAATCCCAGCAGCCCTCCGGATTGGCCGGGATGACGCTGGCGATCGCCTGCGGGTACAGGATCACCAGGTTGTTGGTATCGGCGTAGGTATCGAGGTTGCCAAGTTCAGGGAACTTATCGCCGAGCAAGTACTCGCCGCTCAGGCAGCCATGCAGGGCGACCACGAGCTTGCAGGGGACTCCGCGGGCGCAGCTGGGCGGCGTGTAGAGCAGGCCATCACTGCCCATGCTCAGCGCGGGCGCGTTGCCCCCCGGCGCGTAGCTGTCCTGGTCAAATGACGAGAGCGTCCCCTCGGGCCCGCCGGTGTTACGCGGGTTCACGCTGCCCAGCCAGTGGGTGAGCATCTCGCCCTCGGGATCGTCTCCGCAGTTGATGAGGAATGGCGGGCTGGTCAGGGAGCACGGAACCACGCCGTCCGGCGTTGGCCAGCCGTGGCCCGCCGGGTCCCGGTAGTGATACTGGATGCTGGCGCCGAAGTGCTGGTAGAAGTCAACTCCGGAATCTGACACCAGGGCGTTCACCACCGGGTCGAGAGTGCCGTGGTAGACATAAATCGGCTTGCCCGCCAGGTCCGAGACGGGATCGATGAGCCCATCGTCGGACCAGGTAACCGCCTGCTTCTCGAGCGCAGGCAGGCTGGCACCTATATCGCAGGTGGCGAACTCGATCACGTTGCCCTGGCCGCAATCGTACGGGCCGGCCGCGATGATACCGGCCCCGTCGAAGGTAGCTGAGTAGGCGACCTGCAGCTGGGTGGCCATGAAGCCGCCGGACGAGACACCGGTGACATAGACGCCGGTGATGTCAAGCCTGGGCAGCGCCGGGGAGCTGGCCTCGGCCGGGGCGGCCAGGCAGAAGGTGGCCAGCGCGGCTGCGGCGGCCAGCGCGGCGTGGCGGAAGACGCGGTGTGTCACAGGCACGCTCCAGGGTTGCGGGCTGGCTGCACTGTTTCCAGGGGTGTTAACTGAATTACTAGCGACGGCTCCCGGCCACGTCGATGTGCACGTGCACAGAGATCAGCGCCCGCGCGTATGCGCGGGCACACACCCGGGCGGCTCCCCGGCCCGGCTGTATGGCCTGACCGGCCGAGCGGGCTGGCCCTGTTTGCTGCGGCGCCTACAGGGCGGACGCCGGCGCCGCGTCGAGGGTCTCGATGGCCTGAGCGAAGGCCAGAATCTCGCCGTACATCAGGCGCTTGTCGAGCTTGTCGAGGTCGAGCAGGTGCGGGCGCTGCGCGTCCCCTGCCTGCAGCAGGTAGGTGGGAAGGGGACACAGCGAGACAGTGCCGAGCCCGGCCGCGTAGAGGGGCGCGCCCTCGCCCAGGTAGAGCGGAAAGGCGCTGGCGGGCCGCACGGTGGCCACGGGATAATCGGGCCAGCCACTCCGGGTGGTCGCGGCGACCGCCGCGAGGTATGCGGCCTGCTCGGTGTTAGCGGGGCTGGTGATGTTCCGCTGCATGGTGTACGTGGTGCCCCACTCGAAACCGCCGGTTGGCACGTACTGCCCGGTCACCGGGTCATTGGTCCAACCCGTGGCGCCGAGGTGCTCCACGGTCACGCCGAGCGTGGCGGCCTGGTAGATGTCCGGGTGGTCGAGCATCCACACGCTGGTCGCGTCGTTGCCAATCTCGGCGTTCTTTGGCTGCGGGATGCTCCGGGTGAACTGCGGAAGCTGGAAGTGCCCCGTGACCAGCGCGAAGTACATGTCGTGGTTGCGCGCGGGCAGGCTCGCCAGGTGCCTGGCCAGAGCGACGAGCCCGAGTCCGCCGTTCTCCTCTGTGGCGTTGGGCCCGTCGGTGTGGGTGTTGATGATGAAGTTCTGACCGGTATTTCCCGAGCCTTTGAGCGAGCCCCAGACGGTCTCGGTCGCGGCGCCGACGGTGATATCGGCGCTGAGTACCAGCGTCGCGCTGGCCCGGCCGCTGGCGGCGAGTCCGGACAGTCCGGCGCCGGTCGAGTCGCCAACCCATACTGCGGGGCAGCCGGGATCGGAAGGGGTCGCGAGGCCGGAGGCTGCCGGATAGGGCGTGATGAACGGGTTGTACTGGTTGATGACCTCGTCGTCGGGCATCCCGGTCCAGGCGCAGACCACGCCGAGTACCCCGGCGCTCCTCGCGTCCAGCAGCGGAACCGGCTCGAATATGCCCTGCCAGGCAGGATGGGTCAGCGCGGCAGCGTAGGCCGTGTAGTCCGCAGCGGCCTGAGCGGAGGTCTTGCCCGGCTCGTAGCCGCCGGTGGCCACCTGGCCCAGGTCCAGGTTGGATACCGATGGCGCGGTCCGCACCAGTGCGATCGCGCCGCGGGCCGGTGCCCAGAATGCTGCGGTGTAGCCGCTCGCGGGCGGGTAGGTGCCGAGATCGACCAGGTTGCCGGTTACGCCGCCGGGTGGCGTCTGGCCGGAGTAGGGGTAGTAGTAGGTCAGCGGGACCGGACCCGACCGGCCGATGGTCGCGGGGACGTTCACCTGTAGCGCGAAGTCGCGCGCCAGCCAGCGGTTAAAGGTGAGCCGGTCGGTCCGCATGCTGAAGCCAGGTATCGCAGAGAGTTGCCCGGCGAGCCAGTCCACGTAGGCAACGTGACCGGGGCTGCCGGTGTAGCGGGTTCCGAACTGGACGAGCTGCTCTTGCCAGCGCCATATTTCGCGCAAGCCGGGCATGCCCGGGGCCGTATCACGCCGTGCGGACGCACGAGTGCGGGTAGCGGCTAGCGCCTTTGAGGTGCCCAGGCCAGCGGCGCTGGCCGCGAATACGCCCGCGCCGGCTGCTGCTGCCCTCCCGAGGAACTGCCGCCGCGGCAGGCCAGGGCGCGCTGGCGCACCGCTGTGGCGGGAGTCGCCGGGACCGGCCGGACTGCTGGTTTCCAGATTCACTAGTGCTCCCTTACTGGGGCCAGACGCTGCAGACGGGGCGGAACACAAGCCGGGGGCGTCGCGGCCGGCGGCGGCGCCAGGGACTTGCGTTTGCGCGCATGGCTCTCCTCGCGGCGGCTAGCGCGGCTACGGGGCGCTGCCAGGCAGTGGGTGGAGTATGCACACCGTGCCGCGGGGGATGCACTGTTCGCAGTGACACGAATCGCAAGGCGACGTTGTGCACCCGGGCGCGGATTCCCCGCCGGCCCATGACCCGCCGGGCGTTAAGCTCCCATGCTTCTGGCGTCCTGTCGCGCGCGGCTCATGTGGTCAGCAGCTGGAAGAGCTGCGCGGTCCGGACCGGGGACTGGCGGAGGGGAGTGGCAGCCCGGGTGCTCACGGCCCTCCCGGAAGGCAGTCATTGCTGCCAGGTCACGGCTGGGGTGCACCCCGGCACGGTGAACTCCGGCCGGCGCGGCACCCCGCGAAAGGTGGAGCAGCAATTGAGAGGTTCTGGTGCTAATTGCCCGACTATGCCGATGAGTGGTCTGGGATAGGGCATCCATTGGCAATTCAGCTCACGCTGGTGTTGCGGCGTGACAGGCCCTTACGTCAACGGGACCAGCGCTGTGCTTCCACCCTCACGGCGCGTCTTTGCGCTCGGTGCTGCTCATCTGTGATGACTGCCCAAATGCCCAGGGCTGCAAAGGCTGCGGAACCGATGACGGCCAGCGGCATCCAGAGAATGATCTGCGTGATCATGTAATAACCCCCTGTTATCGACGGTAACCTGGCGGGGTTATGGCTGTAAAGACCTGAACACAGGGAAGGTTATGCGAAACTCCTTAGTAAGATCTTGCATCGAGACCCTGACCTGCAGCTCCTGGGTTTCCATAAGCCACGGGGCGCCGGTAACTGCCAGTCCTCTCTATACCGGTTCGTCGCGCCTTAAATAAATTGTCCTTCTTGCCCGTTTTGACAACTAGAATTGCCGCATTTTTTTCTGATGCAGAAGGGCCATGAGCGGCACCGTCTCTCCAGGCCAGGCACTGAGCAGCAGGCTGGGGCAGCCGTGACGGCAGAACTCGCCGGGCTGGCCGGCGGCGCTGGGTGACAGCCGGGGCGGCGGTCGTGGTGGTGGCCTGCCCGCGCGGTGGTGGCCGGGGTCAGCGGTGCGCCCGGCCGGCCTGGCCATGCCGCCCGGGCGGGGAAGGCACGGGGACCGGCGGCTTCAGGCGCACCCACCTCATGCGGGCGCTCAACTGCCTGCCATCACGTCAAGGCGCGGACGAAGGAGCACCGGATGACCAGCAACGCACGTCCGGGTATCCGCATCCTGGGCAGCCCGCAGGCCAGAGTTGATATGTGATCTTGGTTCTGGTCAAGCTCAGCACCTGGACCCGCCGCCCCCGGCGCGCAGCACGCTACTATGATCATGTATCTGCTGCTGAGTGTTGGGATACCTCTGCCGAATGCGGCCTCGAAATGCAACAACCGCGCCCGCCGGGCTGTCAACACGTGAGCGCCTCTCGGTGGAAGCTGCACGGCTCTTCGCGGAGCGGGGTTATCACGGCACCTCGGTTAACGCCCTCGCGGTTGCCGTGGGGATCCACAAGAGTTCCCTCTACGTCTACATCGCAAGCAAGGAAGACCTGCTCGCCGATATCGCCCTGACCGGCGCGGCAGCCTTCCATGCCGCGCTGGATGAGGTGCCCGAGAATGCCGCGCCGGGGGAAAGGCTCCAGATGGCACTGCGGGCCCACCTCGGCGTGGTCGAGGGGCAGCTTGACGTCGCCACGGTCTGGCTGCAGGAGTGGCGGTACCTGACCGGTGATTACCGGGCATCGTTCGTCAGGGAACGGCACCGCTACGAGCAGCGTGTCCGCAGTCTTATCGAAGCCGCCATCGAGGCCGGTGACCTGCGCAAGGATCTCGACCTGGGCTACGCCACTCTTGTGTTCCTATCCGTCGCGAACTGGGCTTATACCTGGTTTACCGCCGACACTGACGTTGAGCAGGTCACCACTGAGTTCTCGTCAATCCTGCTTCGCGGGATCGGCTCGAAGGGCACGCCGGAACGCCGCGACTGACATCCGGGACGCCAGATCAGGAACTCAGGCGGCACCCGGGCGGCCATCACTGGAACAGGTAGGTACCCGGTGCTGGCTCCTTGGCCGGGTATCGCTTGCTGCCGACGGCCGGGGGTGCAGCCTTCTTCGTGCCGGAACGCTTCGCCAGCCACTGCACCCAGTCCTCCCACCAGGAACCCTCGTGCCGCTGCGCGCCCGCCATCCACTCGGCAGGCTCGGGTGGCGTCTCGGGATTCACGAAGTACCCGAGCCGCGGATGGTCGGGCGCGGCCACGACGGTCTGGATGTGACCGCTTGAGCACAAGACGAACCGGGATTTGCCGGAGAGCAGCTGGGTTGTCCGGTAGCAGCCTTCCCATGGCGTGATGTGGTCGTTCCGCCCGGCGGCAACATAGGTGTCATGGGTCACGGCGGAGAGGTCAACCGGCACGCCCAGCACCTCAAGGCTGCCGGGGTGCGCCAGCTGATTGCCGGACACGAGATCGAGTACCTGGTGGTGGAACCTGGCCGTCAGCCGCGTGGTGTCGGCATTCCAGGCGAGCATGTCGAAGGCCGGCGGCTGGCGGCCGAGCAGGTAGTTGTTCACCCAGTAGTTCCACACCAGGTCATTGGGCCGCAGCCAGGCGAAGACCTGCGCCATCTGCCAGCCGTGCAGTATCCCCTTCTGGCTTGACGCCTGCCTCGCCAGGGCCAGCGCCGGCGCCGTCGCGAACAGCAGCATCTGCGCCTCAATGTCGAGGTCGAGCAGCGTGACGACCATCGTTGCCGCGTTGACCCGGTCATCCTTCAGGGCGGCGAGCCGGGACAGCAGGATCGAGACCATCATCCCGCCCAGGCAGGCGCCCATTATGTTGACGTCCGGTGAGCCGGAGATCTCCCGGACGACGTCGGTGGCCTCGAGTATCGCCTCGGCGTAGGTGTCCAGGCCCCACTCGCGGTGGGCCGCCGTCGGGTTCCGCCAGCTGATCCCGAAGATCTGGAAGCCGTGCTTGAGCGCGTACTCGTACATGCTGCGGCCCGGTGCGAGGTCGAGCGCGTAGTACTTGTTCACCTGAGGGGGCACGACGAGCAAGGGCCGGGAGTAGACCTGCTCGGTCTGCGGCGCATACTGGATCAGCTCGAAGACCTCGGTCCGGTGGATGACCGCGCCCGGTGTCACCGCGAGGTTCTTCCCGACCGTGAATGGCCTGAGGTCAACCTGCGACGGCAAGCCGTGATTGTGGCGCAGGTCGCCGGCCAGGTTGCCGGCACCTCTGGCCAGGCTAGCGCCGCCGGTTTCAATGCAGCGCTTCAGCGCCTCGGGGTTGGTCAGCAGGGAGTTGGTCGGCGCTAGCGCCTCCCGCACCAGGCCGAGCGCGAAGCGCGCCCGCTCGGCGTTACGGCTGTCGAGTTCGAGTCCGTCCACGAAGCCGTCAACCTCTGACCCGAAGTGCAGGTAGACCTGCATGACCGAGCGGAGGAGGGGGTTCTCCCGCCAGGCGGGATCGCGGAATCGCTTGTCGGTCTTCGCGGGTTCCAGCTGCGATTTTCCCCAGCCGATGCGGACCAGTTCCCCGGCGGTCGCGGGCAGGCCGCGCAGCAGCACCCGCGGTTCCCGCGCGACTACCGCGGCGAGGGACTTCAGGCCGCCCAGCGCGTCCCGCAGGCCGAAGCCGACGAATGGGCTCGGCCCGATGAGCGCATCTGCCGCCCCGGCCAGCTCAGCCGCGTCCTCAGCGAGATCGCCGTGCTCGCTGCGCGATGCGCGCTCGCCGTGCTTCCCGGATTCCGCGCGCGGCGCGGCCGGCTGGGCCTTTCCCGCGGCAGCGCGCGTCTTGCCTGGCTGATGCCCGTTTCCGCTGCTCTGCACGAGAACTTCATCATCGGCGGAAGCCATTACGACATCCTCTCCACCACCATGGCCATGCCCTGGCCGCCGCCAACGCACATCGTCTCCAGCCCGATCGTCTCGTCCCGGGCCGCCAGGGCGTTCAGCAGCGTGCTCAGGATGCGCACCCCGGTCATCCCGAATGGGTGGCCCAGCGCGATGGCCCCGCCGTGCGGGTTCAGCTTCTCGCTGAACGGGTCGACGCCGATGCCCTCGGCCGACGGGATGACCTGGGCGGCGAACGCCTCGTTGATCTCGACGATGTCCACGTCGTCAATCGTCAGCCCGGCCCGCTTCAGGGCCTGCTGGCTGGATTCGATCGGCCCCAGGCCCATCAGCTCCGGCTCCAGGGAGCTGACCCCCGTCGAGACGATCCGGGCGAGCGGCCGGATGCCGAGCTGGCCGGCCAGCGTCGCTGACATCACCACCGCGGCCGCGGCCCCGTCATTGAGCGGGCACGAGTTTCCCGCTGTCACCCGGCCGTCCTTGCGGAAGACCGGTCTCAGGGCGGCGAGCTTCTCCGCTGATGTATCCGGCCGGGGCCCGTCATCGCTGGTCATCGTTGCCCCGCTGAGCAACGGGACCGGGATGATCTCTTCCGCGAAGATCCCGTCCCGGTGCGCACGGACGGCACGCAGATGGCTCTGGACGGCGAAGCGGTCCATCGCCTCCCGGCTGATGCCGTACTTGTCGGCCACGTTCTCCGCGGTCTCGCCCATGTTCATGTACACGCTCGGAAAGCCCTCGGAGTTACCTTCGAACAGGCGGGGGTTGCACGTCTCCTGCTGGTCGGCGAACACCCCGAGAGGCGACCGCGTACTCGACTCCACGCCTGCGCAGACGAACGCGTCACCCTCGCCGGCCTTGATGGCGTGGAAGGCCATCCGGGTCGCCTGCAGCGAGGAGGCGCAGTAGCGGTTGACCGTCGTGCCGGGAGCCCCGACGCCGGCCAGGATGCTGATGATCCGGCCCAGGTTGTGCGCCTGCTCGCCGCCGGGCAGCGCGCAGCCGCAGATGACATCGTCGATCCGGGCGCGGTCGAGTTGCGGGATCTTCTTGAGCACCTGATCGACCACGTAGGCGCCAAGGTCATCAGGCCGCTCATCAACCAGCGATCCCTTGGTGGCGCGGCCGATCGGTGTGCGGCCGATGGCCGCGATAACCGCTTCTGGCATGGCTGACTCCCCGGTCTTGTGATCTAGCTGGTCTCGGTGGGCGGTGGCGCCTCGGTGCCCGGCAACGACTCGCCGGACTGGCCTGCGCCCTCCCCGGCCGTGCCGGCCGGGCACGCCGCTGACGACTACCTTCAGGCCGCCTTCGGCCTGACGGGCACGCAAGAGCTTCTTGTCGTACTTGCCGACGCTGGTCCGGGGCACCTCGTCAACGAATGCCCAGCTCTCGGGCAGCCACCACTTGACTACGCGGCCGGCCAGGTACGCCCGGAGCTCTTCCGCGCTGGCAGGGCTGCCCGGCGCGCTGACGATGCAGGCGAGCGGGCGTTCCCCCCACCGCTCGTCCGGCGTGGCGATGACTGCGGCCTCGCGGACGGCCGGATGGGAGACGAGAGCAGCCTCCAGTTCCAGCGAGGAGATCCACTCGCCGCCCGACTTGATGATGTCCTTGGCCCGGTCGCTGATCGTCACGTAGCCCGCAGCGTCGATGCTGCCGACGTCGCCCGTGCGGAACCAGCCGTCGCGGAACTTGGCTGGCGCCGGGTCGAGGTAGTAGCCGGCGGTTACCCAGGGCCCGCGCAGCTCGATCTCACCGACGCTGCTCCCGTCGCGCGGCAGCACTGCGCCGCTGTCATCAACGACACGGACCTCGACGCCGCCCAGGACTCGTCCCGCAGTGGACCGGTACTCGATCGCACGCTCTGCCGGGCCGTTTTTCGGCGGGAAGGCCAGTGAGGCGACGGGGCTCGTCTCGGTCAGGCCCCAGCCCTGGACGATTCGCACGCCGAACCGCTCCTGGTACGCCTCGATCAGGCTGCGCGGGACCGCGGCCCCGCCGGCCATGAGCAGCCGCAGGGAGGAGAGATCGACGGTTTCCGGGTCGAGGCCGAGAACGTCGTACCAGACCGTCGGGACGGCCGCGGCGAAGGTCACCCGCTCGTCCGCGATGAGCCGGGCCAGCGGGCCTGCCTGGATGAACCGGCTAGGCAAGATCAGGTCCGCCCCGACCAGCCAGCCGGCGTAGGGCAGCCCCCAGGCGTTGCCGTGGAACATGGGCACGACGGGCACGATGCGGTCGTGCTGGCTGAGCCCCAGGGCCTCCCCGGAGCACAGGCCGAGCGAGTGCAGGAACGTCGAACGGTGGCTGTAGACGACGCCCTTGGGCTGGCCGGTCGTCCCGCTGGTGTAGCACATCGCGGCCGCCGCAGTCTCCTCGAGCTCGGGCCATGGATACTCCGGCCGCTCGGACTCCAGCAGTTCCTCGTAGTCGATCGCGCCCGGCAGGGCGGAGCGATCGCCATCGCCGAACACGATCAGGTGCTTGACCGTTGTCAGCTCGCCGATGACCGGGGCCAGTGTCGGCGCGAGGCTGGCATCAACGATCATCACCGTGTCCTCGGCGTGACCGGCGATGTAGCGGATCTGCTCCTGGGACAGCCGGATGTTGACGGTATGCAGCACCGCTCCCATGCCCGGCACGGCGAAGTACGCCTCCAGATGCTCCTGGTTGTTCCAGGCGAAGGTGGCCACCCGGTCGCCCGGCCGGACGCCAAGGCGGCGCAGGCCGGCCGCCAGCTGCGCTGCCCGGTCCGCCAGGGCGGCGAAACTGGTCCGGCGGGCACCTTCAGCCCCGGCGGTGACCACCATGCTGTCCGCGTAGGTGAGCCGCCCGTGCTCGAAGATGTGCCTGACGGTGAGCGGAAAGTCTGACATCGTGCTCTGCATATCGGTTAGCTCCCTGATACTCGCTCTTGCCGGCCGGCCCAGTGCGGATCGCGCAGCTGGCGTTTGAGGATCTTGCCTGCCGCGGACTTCGGCAGTGGCTCGGTGCGCACCTCGATCTGCCTGGGCACCTTGAATCTGGCGATACGGGCGCGGCAGTGAGCGATCAGCTCCTCGGGCGGGACGTCCTCCCGGCAGACCACGACCGCGTGGACCGCCTCGCCCCAGCGCTCGTCGGGGACGCCGAAGACGGCGGCCTCGGCGACAGAGGGATGCGCGGCGAGAGCATTCTCGACCTCCGTGGAGTAGACGTTCTCGCCGCCGCTGATGATCATGTCCTTGGCCCGGTCCACCAGGAAGAGGTACGACTCCTCGTCCCGGTAGCCAAGGTCGCCGGTGTGATACCACTCGCCGGTCAGGACTGCGGCCGTCTCGTCCGGCTTGTTCCAGTAGCCGGCCATCACGCTGGGGCTTCGCACGACGACCTCGCCCACCGTCCACGGCGGCCTGTCGGCCCCGGCGGCGTCGAGGATCCGCAGATCAACGCCCACCGCGGGCTGGCCGCACGAACCCGCTCGCGGCGTGTCGAGCACGCGCTCCTCATGGGGTAGCAGCGTGGTGATCGGTGTCGCCTCGGTGGTGCCGTAGACGTGCAGCAACTCGGCCTGCGGGAAAGCCTGGTGGGCGCGCTTGAGTGTCTCCGTGGCGATCGGCGAGGCGCCATGACTCAGGTAGCGCAGCGAGCTGACCCGCCGCGGCCGCGCCAGCTGGGCGCCCGCGGCAGCGGCCAGCATCGTCGGCACGAGCAGCGTGTGCGTAACGCCCTCACGCTCGATGAGGTCGAGCGTGAGATCGGGATCGAAGCTGGGCATGATCACGTGGGTCCCGCCGGCCCATACCGTGGCGAGCATGGCAATCGTCCCGCCGGTATGGAACATCGGCGAGGCCACCAGCCACCGCGTGTCCTGGCTGAAGGGCCACGTGGCCATGAAGTGCAGCCCGCTGGAGACCAGGCCGCGATGGCTGTGCATCGCACCCTTCGCGATCCCCGTGGTGCCGGATGTGTAGAACAGGACGGCCAGATCGTCCTCGGCGACCCCCTGCCCCAGGGGCACCTCGTCCGCCGCGCTGATCAGGTCCTCATACTCGTCGGGCAGCGCAAAGATGCGCTCGACGCCGGCGGCGCCCGGGTAGGCGCCGTCGGCGAAGAGCACGTGGACGCCCGCGTCTTCGAGGATGGCCCGCATCTCTGCGGGGGCCAGCCGGGAATTGACGGGCACGAGGACGAAACCCGCGGCCGGAACCCCGAGGTAGAGCTCCAGGTAACGGTCAGAATTGAGCCCGATGACGCCGACGCGGTCCCCCCGGGAGAGCCCGAGCCCGCTCAGCGCCCCGGCCAGCCGCCGGCATCGCGACCCGAGTTCCGCATAAGTCCGGCGGCGGTCGCCGCAGACGACTGCGCAGGAGCCGCTCGCGATCCGCTGCGCCCGCTCCAGCGGTGCTACGAAGGTGTACATCCCCACGTTCGCCTCCCGCGATGAGGCCACGCTGGCTGCCTCGGTCGCCCGTCTCACGATCAGGTGGACGGCGGGGGAATCCCCGTGCGGCGTAATCGAATCGTAACCGACCGTTCGGTTGGTGTCAACACATGTGGTGACTTGCGACTATCCGTGCTGTATAGGAAGATCCGGCCGCGGTGACCGGGGTGACGGCGGCGCCGCGGAGGCGGCCGCGGCCCATGGGCAGCCGCTGCCAGGTCAGCCGTCGTAGTCCAGCACGACCCGCTCGCTGGTCGGGTGACTCTGGCAGGTCAGCACGTATCCGCTGATGATCTCATCCTGCTCGAGCGCGTAGTTCCGCTCCATGTCGGCCGTGCCCTCGACCAGCCTGGCCCGGCAGGTACCGCACACTCCGCCTTTGCAGGCGTACGGGGCGTCCTGGCGGACCCGCAGCACGGCATCGAGGATCGGCTCCGCGCCCTGGCCGAGCTCGAACGTCGTCGACCGGCCGTCGAGCCTGACGGTGACAGCGCTGCTCCCCCCGGCAGCCGCGGCTGCCCGGCGGCTGTCCAGGGCCGCCGGGGGGAACGCCCCGACGTGGAAGAGCTCGGTGTGGATGCGCTCGCCGGGCACCCCGGCTCCGGCGAGCGCCAGCCGGGCCTGCTGCACCATGCCGAACGGGCCGCAGAGAAACCATTCATCTACGTCATCCGGCGGCAGCAGGACGCCGAGCAGGCGGGTCAGCCGCTGCCGGTCGAGGCGGCCGGACAGCAGGTCGGACTCCTGCGGTTCGCGGGAGAGGAAGTTCAGCAGGCAGAACCGGTCGGGGTAGCGGTTCTTGAGGTCCTGCAGCTCCTCGAGGAACATGATGGAACTGGTCGTCCGGTTGCCGTACAGCAGGGTGACCTGGCTCGCCGGCTCGACCTGCAGCGTGGTGGCCAGCAGCGACAGGACTGGCGTGATGCCGCTGCCTGCCACGATCGCGGCGTAGCGCTTGGTGTTCGCCGGGTCGAGCCGGGTAAAGAACCGGCCGGTGGGGGTCATGACGTCGAGCACGTCGCCGGGCCGCAGCCGCTCGGCGGCGTAGGACGAGAACGCGCCATCCGGCAGCCGTTTCACGCCGATCCGCAAAGATCCCGAGGACGCGGGCGAGCAGATCGAGTAGTTACGGCGTACCCCGCTGCCGCCGAGGTCGCACTGGATCGCGACGTGCTGGCCCTGGGTGAAGTGGTATTCCTCGCGCAGCTCGACCGGGACGTCGAAGGTAATGGCCACGCTGTCGTCGGTAAGCCGGTCGACCTGGGCGACACGCAGCGGATGGAAGACCGCGTGCCGCCGCGCGGACGTGCGTGGCGTGGCCATCAGATCGCCTTGAAGTAGTCGAACGGCTCCAGGCAGGCGTTGCATGCGTGCAGCGCCTTGCATGCCGTGGAGCCGAACCGGTTGATCTGCCGTGTGTCGGGCGAGCCGCACCGCGGGCAGCGCACGGACAGGGCCAGCGGAACCGGCCCGGAACCGGGCTGGCTGGGCGGCGCGATGCCGAACTCCCGCAGCCGCTGCCTGCCCTCATCGCTCATCCAGTCGGTCGTCCAGGCCGGTGAGAGCACGATCCGCACCTCGACCTCGGGCCGGCCGCAGCGCGCGCAGGCGTCGATGATCTCGCGGCGGATGACGTCCATGGCCGGGCAGCCGGAGTAGGTCGGGGTGATCGTCACCTGCACCCGCCCGTCGGCGTCAAGGCTGACACTCCGGAGAATGCCGAGGTCGGCGATCGTGAGCACGGGTATCTCGGGATCGCTCACCTGAGCGACCGCGTCGTGGATCAGTCCGAAGTCGGACATCACGCTCACCATCTCGCCCCCGGGTGGGCACGGGCCAGCTGCTGCATCTCCGCCAGCAGGTCCCGCATGCCTGCTGTATGCAGGCCCCGCCGGCCCCCGCCCGACGCAGTCCAGGTGGCGGGCTGGGTGAGCGTCGCCTCACGCAGCACTGCGGTGACGTACTCGTTCCAGGCAGGCCACAGCGACGACGCGTCAACCGCTATGCCGTTGGCCGCCAGCATCTGCTCCAGCGGATCGCTGGAGAACATCTCGTCGACATACGGCCAGACGCGCCGCAGCCCGGCCTGCATCCGCCGGCGGGATTCATCTGAGCCGTCACCGAGCCGCAGGGTCCACTGCATGGCATGGTCGCGGTGGTAGGCGACCTCCTTGACCGCTTTGCCGGCCACCCCGGCGAGGGTCTCGTCCCGCGAGTTCTGCAGATTCTGGTACAGCTCGAGCTGGTAGCTGGAGAACAGCAGCTGGCGCGCTATCGTCTGGGCGAAGTCGCCGTTCTCGAGCTCGACAATACGCAGGTTGCTGAACTGGCGCTCGTCGCGGAAGAAGGCGAGATCGTCCTCGGTGCGGCCGTTGCCCTCCACGTCACCGGCGTGGGTCAGCAGTGCACGGGCCTGGCCGAGCAGGTCCAAGGCGACGTTGGCCATCGCCACGTCCTCTTCCAGCTCCGGCGCGGACGAAATCCATTCGGCGAGCCGCTGGGCCAGGATCAGCGCGTCGTCACCCAGCCGCAGCGCGTAGCTGGCGAGGGCGGGCCGCGCGATCACAGGTGCTGCACCTCGCTGGGGATGTCGTAGAACGTCGGGTGACGGTAGATCTTGTCGGCGGCGGGCGCGAAGAAGGGATCCTTCTCCTCCGGCGAGCTGGCCGTGATCGCCGACGCGGGCACCACCCAGATCGAGACGCCCTCCTGCCGCCGGGTGTAGACGTCGCGGGCGTTGCGCAGGGCCATCTGCGCGTCCGGCGCGTGCAGGCTTCCGGCGTGGGTGTGCGACAGCCCGCGCCGGCTCCGGACAAAGACCTCCCACAGCGGCCACTCGCGGCTCATGCCACCGCCCCCACCTGCCGGGCGGCCCCGTCGCCGGCCCGCTCGCGGTGTTTCGCCGCGTACGCCAGCGCCGCCTCGCGCACCCAGCCGCCGTCTTCGTGGGCGCGGACGCGATGCTCCATCCGCTGCCGGTTGCACGGCCCGTCGCCCTTGACGACACGCCGGAACTCGGCCCAGTCAATGGCCCCGAAGTCATAGTGGCCGCGCGCCTGGTTCCACCGCAGCTCAGGATCGGGCAGCGTGAGGCCCAGCACGTCAGCCTGCGGCGCGGTCATGTCGACGAACTTCTGCCGGAGGGCGTCGTTGGAGTGCCGCTTGATCCGCCACGCCATCGACTGGGCGGAGTGGGCCGACTCCTCGTCGGGCGGGCCGAACATCATCAGCGACGGCCACCACCAGCGGCCGACCGCGTCCTGCGCCATACCCCGCTGCGCGGGCGTACCGTGCGAAAGAGTGTTCAGGATCTCGAACCCCTGCCGCTGGTGGAACGATTCCTCCTTGCAGATGCGGACCATCGCGCGCGCGTACGGCCCGTACGAGCAGCGGCACAGCGCCACCTGGTTGGTGATCGCGGCACCATCGACCAGCCAGCCGATCGCGCCGACGTCGGCCCAGGTGCGGCTCGGGTAGTTGAAGATGCTCGAGTACTTCTGCCGGCCCGAGTGCAGCATCTCAAGCAGGTCGGAGCGATCGGCGCCGAGCGTCTCGCTCGCGCTGTAGAGGTACAGGCCGTGGCCTGCCTCATCCTGGACCTTCGCGATCAGGATGGCCTTCCGGCGCAGGCTCGGGGCGCGGCTTATCCAGATACCCTCCGGCTGCATCCCGATGATTTCCGAGTGCGCGTGCTGGGCGATCTGGCGGATGAGCGTGTTCCGGTACGCCTCCGGCATCCAGTCACGCGGCTCGATCCGCTGATCGGCGGCGATCATCTGCTCGAATCGCTGCCCTGGCTCAGAGTCCGGGGTAATGACCGGTCGGCTGGCGCCGGGCCCGGGACGATCCGCTGCGGTGCCTTCTGGTACGCGCACTCCCGCCTCCAGCCCACCTTACCAACCGAACGTTCGGTTTACTTTCAGGGTACGTTCATGTGCCGGCTGCGGTCAACGGGCTGACGGCCACTCCCTCGCCACCATCGTGAGAACGTCGTACCTGGCCACGGGAGAACCGTCCTGCTTGGTGATCAGTGCGTCCCAGCGGACCTCGCCGTGCTCGCCGTCGCTGCGCGGGGTGATGGCCTTGCAGGTCAGCGTCACGGTCAACTGGTCTCCCGGGTAGACGGGGGTGAGGAAGCGCAGGTTGTCGATGCCGTAGTTGGCGAGCACCGGCCCCGGGTCGGGGTCGACGAACAGGCCGGCCGCCAGCGAGACAACCAGGTAGCCATGCGCCACGATGCCGTCGAAGAAGGGGTTCTCGGCCGCGGCCCGGGCGTCCGTGTGGGCATAGAAGGTGTCGCCGGTGAACTCGGCGAAGTGCGCGATGTCCCCGGCCGTCACGGTGCGCGGCCCGGCCACGACCGAATCCCCGACCCGCAGCTGGGCCAGCGACTTCCGGAACGGGTGGGTGCCGTCCATGATGCGTTCGCTGCCCGGCACCCAGCGGCCGGTGATGTTCGAGAGCACCCGCGGGCTGGCCTGGACGGCGGTGCGCTGCATGTGATGGGTGACGGCGCGGATACCGCCCAGCTCCTCGCCCCCGCCCGCCCGGCCCGGTCCGCCGTGCACCAGCATCGGCAGCGGCGAGCCATGCCCGGTGGATTCCCCGGCGTCGTCCTGGTCGAGCACGAGCAGCCGCCCGTGCCAGGGCGCGATACCGATCACCACGTCGCGGGCGAAGTCGGCGTCACTGGTGACGACCGATCCGGCCAGGCTGCCCAGGCCGCGGGCCGCGAGATCGATCGCGTGCGCGGTATCGCGGTAACCGATCAGCGTGCTCACCGGCCCGAATGCCTCTACCTCGTGGGGCTCGGCGCGCGTCGCGTCGTCGGCGCGGATCAGCACCGGGGACATGAATGCCCCTCGGTCGGCGTCAGCGCCGACCACCTCGACCTGCTCAGGGTGGCCGAACACCGCAGTCCCGGCCGACATCAGTGCCTTGAGCGAGCGGCGGACCTCGTCCCGCTGGGCGAGGCTGGCCAGCGCGCCCATCCGCACCGATTCGTCGGCCGGGTTGCCGACGACCACCCGGGCCAGCCGGGCCGATGCCGCTTCCGCTACCGCATCCAGCAGGTTCTCAGGCACCAGGGCACGCCGGATAGCGGTGCACTTCTGCCCGGCCTTGACGGTCATCTCGGTCACGAGCTGCCGGACGTACAGATCAAACTCCGGGGTGCCGGGGCCAGCGTCCGGGCCGAGGATGGAGCAGTTCAGCGAGTCCGCCTCGGCGTTGAACCGGACGGCCCGCGCGACCACCACCGGGTGCGTCCGCAGCCGCTGCGCCGTCGACGCCGACCCGGTGAACGAGACCAGGTCCTGCTCGGTGAGATGGTCGAACAGGTCCCCCACACTGCCGCAGATCAGTTGCAGCGAGCCCTCGGGCAGCAGCCCCGACTCGACGATGAGCTCGACCAGCCGCGCTGTGAGGTAGGCGGTAGGGCTGGCTGGCTTTACCACGCTGGGAACACCTGCCAGGAAGGCCGGCGCGAGCTTCTCCAGCGGTCCCCAGACGGGGAAGTTAAACGCGTTGACCTGGACTGCGACCCCATGGCGGGGCGTGAAGATGTGCTGGCCGAGGAACTGGCCCTCCCGCCCGAGCTGCTCGGCGTCGCCGTCGAGCAGGACCGTGTCGTTCGGCAGCTCCCGGCGGCCCTTGCTGGCATAGCTCAGCAGCACGCCGATGCCGCCGTCGGTGTCGAACTTCGAGTCCGCCAGCGTCGCGCCCGTGCGAGCCGACAGGGCGTACAGGTCGGGGCGGTGATCACGCAGGAACATGCCGACCGACTTCAGCATCGCCGCCCGCTGATGGAACGTCAGCGCCCGGAGCGCCGGGCCTGCGACGGTGCGGCCGTACTCCAGGACCGCGCGCATGTCGATGCCGGCTGAGGAGATCGTGGTGACCTGCTCCCCGGTGACGGCATCGAGCAACGGCATGCCCTGCGCCGGGGACGTTGCCCATGACCCGTTCACGTAACTGCGTAGTGCCATGCGCCAGCTCCGTCCCCGGCTATCCGGAAAGCGTTCCAACCGAACGGTCAGTCGTAATGGTAACCTTCGCCAGTAATGATGGACCAGGGGCCAGTGACCTACGACGCTGACGGCGCAGTCGCGACCGTCACGATGACCACGCCATCGCTCGACCTGGCGGCCAAGAATGCGCTGCTGGCGGCCGTCCACCGGGCCAGGGGCGATGACGGGATCCGCGCCGTCGTGCTCACCGGCACTGGCCGGGTCTTCACCAACGGCCAGGATCTGGGCGAGCACGCCGATGCGCTGCGCAGCACCGGAGCGGCCGCCTTCGACACCATCAGCGCGCACTACAACCCGGTCGTGACCGCCCTGGCCACCATGCCCAAGCCGGTCCTGGCGGCAATCAATGGCACCACTGCGGGCGCCGGGCTGGGCATCGCACTGGCCTGCGACCTGCGGATCGCTGCGGCCGGAGCCCGGTTCACCACCGCGTTCACCAGCATCGGGCTGGCTCCGGACTCGGGGCTGTCGGCCTCGCTGGCCCGGGCGGTCGGGACCGCCAGGGCCAGCGAGCTCATCATGCTCGCCGCGCCCTTTACCGCTGAGGACGCCCTGAGCTGGGGCCTTGTCGGGCGGGTCGTGCCCCCCGGGGACCTGGCCGCCGCGGCACGCGAGATGGCTGCCCGGCTGGCCGCCGGGCCCACTCGCGCCTACGCGACCGCCAAACGTGCCATCAGGCAGGCATGGACTTCCTCCTGGCCGGAGGTGCTGACCGCGGAGGCACGCGATCAGGCGGCCCTGGGGGCGACGGCGGACCACCGCGGCGCGGTGGATGCCTTCCTCGCCAAGCGGGCGCCCCGGTTTACCGGCCGGGACTGACGTCCGGCATCGATGCCGCGATCAGCCGATGCCATGATCTCGGGGGACGTCCCGGTATCATCAAGCGCGCGTTCGGTCCTCCCACGGCAGGGGGTGCTGTGTCACGGCTGGGAGATGCGGCCGATCCGGTGATGGCCATGATGGCCGCGGACAGGGCGTCCCGTGCCCTCGGCATCGAACTGCTCGAATACGGTCCCGGGTGGGCTCGCACCCGGATGCTGATACGCGACGACATGGTGAACGGGCACAGCATCAGCCACGGTGGCCTTATCTTCAGCCTGGCTGATACCGCCTTCGCCTGTGCCTGCAACAGCTGGGGGCCGCCGACCGTGGCGGCGGGGTGCGACATCGTATTCGTGGCCGCGGCAAGGGCCGGCGATCAGCTTGAGGCATATGCGCGGGTCGTCACCCGGTATGGGCGCAGCGGGATTTACGACGTGACAGTGCGGCGTGGCACCGAGGTGATCGCGGAGTTCCGCGGCCGCAGCCACCAGCTGAGAACCTGACGAGCACTCTGGCGTGTCGGCGAATCTCAGGTGGCGTGGAGGACCCGGAAGCGCTGGCCGCCGCCTGATTCACTGGGTGATGTCCGGATCGGTGGGCCCGCGAGCAGGGCCTGGCCGCACTGGCGGGCAGACTGGGCCGATGGAGATCCTGGAAACGCTGGACCTGGGCCGGGCCCGTGTGGCTGTCCGGCGCGCCACGGCCAGTGATGTGCCCGCGATCGTCGGCCTGCTGGCCGCCGACCAGCTCGGCGCCACGCGGGACGGCATCGGCTGCGCTGAGGACCTGGCCGCCTACCAGGCGGCCTTCGCGGCCATCGACCGCGATCCGGCGCACTTGCTGATCGTCGCGCAATCCGGCCACGACATCGTGGCCACGATGCAGCTGTCCTTCCTGCCCGGACTCGCCCGCCGTGGTGCCCTGCGGGCTCAGATCGAGGCCGTCCGGGTGCATGCGGCCTGCCGTAACCATGGCCTCGGCGCTGCCCTCTTCACCTGGGCGATCGGTGAATCCCGGCGGCGGCACTGCGCGCTTGTGCAGCTCACGACCGACAAGTCCCGCGTCTCGGCGCACCGCTTCTACGAACGGCTCGGCTTCACCGCCACCCACGAAGGACTCAAACTCGCCCTCTGAACGGCAGCACGCCGACCTGGGCGACGTGAACTGGAACCAGGGCCAGCGTCCTGTGCTGCCGCTGGGCGGGCTTGGCCCGGGTGCCGGGCTTTGGCGGACGGTGCTTCCTGGTGGTGGCCGGTGCTCGTATAGTGACGCCATGCCTGCTGGGGGGCCCGGTGCGTGCGGGCCGGTGACGTCGGTCGCGGAAGCTATAGCGCGCATGGAGGCAATCGGGGCATCTGTGCCGGCTGGGGATGGGCTGGGCTGCTTCAACCGCATGTACCTCGAGGTGACCAGGCAGGTGGATCGTAGCCTGGGCGCCGGGTTCTTCGCCGATCCGGCGTTCATGACGCAGCTCGATGTCACCTTCGCGAACCTGTATTTCGCGGCAGTGGATGCCGCGGGTAACCCTGCTGCGGCGCCACTGGCCTGGCGGCCGCTCATCGAGCACCGCGCGCAGCCCGGGATCGAGCCGGTCCAATTCGCGCTGGCTGGCATGAACGCCCACATCAACCACGACCTGCCGCTCGCGGTGACCGGCGCCTGCACCGCTTTGGCCACGTCCCCGTCCGCGGGCGCGCATCCAGCTGACTACCAGAAGGTGGACCAGCTGCTGGATGCCGAGGAGCAGTCCGTGCGGCAATCCTTTGAATCCGCACCCGAGCTTGCCGTTGACCGCCATCTGCAGGCCGTGGACAATCTCATCGCCTCATGGTCGATCAACTCCGCCCGCGACCTCGCCTGGACCAACAGCCTCCTGCTGTGGGAAGTCCGCGCTGACCCCCTTGCGCGCGGCCTGCTGTGCGGCAGCCTGGCTGCCGCCGCCGCGGCGGCCAGCCGCATGCTGCTCGTCACTGTCTGAACGACTTCCACGCCCCCGCCGCTATCCCAGCCGGCCACCAGGACCTTCATGACGCCATTCCCCGTGAGTCCCAGCCGCCGCCTCCCGCGGACAACCAGCTCACCTGCCAGTCTCGAAGGGATACCGGCGCCGGCCAGGGTGGCTAGCATGGTCGGCGCCCGGGTGTTAACACGACAGCACCCTCGGCCGGGAGGCAGGGAAGGTGTCATGGCGGTATCGCTTGATGTGGTCGCACTGGACAAACCGGAGGACGTGAACGTCATCGTCGGCCAGGCGCATTTCATCAAGACGGTCGAGGATCTGCACGAGGCGCTGGCCGGGGTGAGCCCGCATCTTCGCTTCGGCATCGCGTTCTGCGAGGCCTCAGGCGCCTGCCTGATCCGGAGGTCGGGGAATGACCAGGAGCTGACCGGCCTCGCGGTCGCGGCCGCCGAGGCGATCAGCGCCGGGCACGTGTTCGTGATCATGCTCAGTGATGGTTTTCCCGTCAACGTGATGAACCCGGTCAAGGCGGTCCCTGAGGTGTGCACGATCTTCTGCGCCACCGCCAACCCGGTAGAGGTCCTCGTCGCGAGCACCAGCCGCGGCCGCGGCGTCGCAGGGGTGGTCGACGGCTCACCCCCCGTCGGTGTCGAGACTGATACCGATGTGGCGGCCCGGCACCGGCTGCTGCGTGAGATCGGCTACAAGCTGTGAGTTCCGCAGCTCCCAGGCGCAGGTGAGATCCGGCACCGCGTCGCGGGCCGGTGCTGACCGGGCCAGGCTGGTAACCGCCGGGGGGCGGGCACGCTGGCCTGACGGCTAGGAGGCGGCCGGCCCACCATCGGCCTGCCAGACGGCCCGGACCCCGCCCGCTTCCGCAGCGGCCTGTGCCCGCCCGGCCGTCGCCGCTGCCGCCCGGCGCGACACGTCAAGCACGTTGCGCCCGATAGCGTGCATGGCCGCACGATCCGGCTGCACAAGCACCACACGGGCTCCGGCCGCCGTAAGCGCGGCAGCCTGCCTGCGGGGGCTGGTCATGTGGCCGAGGCCCTTGGCCACCGGCGCCACGATAACTATCCGCTCGTATCCGCCCGCCAGATCGGCGTTGGCTATCGAGCGCACCCCGCCATCCACGAAACGACGGTCCCCGATGGTGACCGGCGGCCAGACTCCGGGCACCGCGCAGCTGGCGCCAACCGCATCCACCAGGCCGGCGTCACCACCGGAATCAAACACCACGAACTCGCCGGTGCGCGCGTCCACGGCGGTCACCTTGAAGGCCCTGGCGGGCCAGTCACCAGCGGGCAGCCGAGCCTCGATTACCTTGCGCCGGGCGGCCTCGGACATGGTGCGCGCGGCCAGCGCCCAGCTGCCGATCCGCGCCCGCGCCCGCACCGGGTCCCGGCTGGTGCTCATGACCCACAGCAGCCTGCCGATGACACCCCAGCCCATCCGGGCCGCGGGCTCGGGAACCGGCGGCGCGAGCTGGGCCTGGTACAGCGCCTCAAGCTCCTGCCCGGAGGTTATGTCAGCGCCGACAACCGAGCCCGCCGATGTCCCGATGATCACGTCAGCTGCGGCCAGGTCGATGCCCAGTGCGGCCAGCCCGGCGATCACGCCGATTTCCCAGGCAATGCCGGTCACACCGCCGCCACCCAGAACAAGCGCGCGTCTGTCCATGATTGTGTTCTATACCCATCCGGACCCCGGCCGGGCAGGCACGCGAGCTGGCCGCTGTCGTTAGGGGATCAGGCCCAGCTGCCGCGCCCGGGCCACAGCCTCGGTGCGGTTGGCCGCGCCCAGCTTGCCCAGCACGTGGCCGACGTGTTTCTTGACCGTGTCCAGGGAGACCACCAGGTCCCGGGCGATGGCCTGGTTCGGGCTGCCCTTGGCGAGCATGGCCAGCACCTCCAGCTCACGGCCGGTCAGCTGCTCGACGATGCCCGGCACCATCGTGGCCCGTGGAACCGGAGCCGCGGAGGCGGGCCCGGTGTCGAAGGCGCGCTGCAGCCGGGCCAGGCAGCCGAATGGGACGCGGCGGCCTCCGGCGTGTTCCGCCCGCTGGCGCACGATCAGCCGGCCGAGCAGCGCGGCCATCGGCGGCCCCTCGTCGGCGAAGACGCGGATGTAACCCTGCGGGCACGCCAGCGCGAGGGCGCCGGCCAGCGCCGTCACCGCGCCGGGCTCATCACCCCCGGCCGCTAGCGCCAGCGCCCGCAGCGCTCCCGTCTCGATGAGACTGCCCACCCGGTCTTGGGCCACGGCCGCCGCGTGCAGCCGGTCCAGCAGCGACAGGGCCTGGCCGGCACGCCCCTGAGCCAGCAGGACGCGCGCCAGCACCAGGTGGCCTGGTTCCCGTGGGTAGTCCGGATCGTCGTCGGTGCGCAGACCGGATTCGAGGGTCCAGCGTTCGGCTCCGGCCAGGTCGCCCTGGGTCAGCAGCAACCGGGCCCGGTGCGCCGGAACTGGATTGACCAGCCCCGGTGGCCCCGGGGCGGCCTGCACTGCTTCGCCGATCGCCGCTAGCGCACCCGACGGGTCGCCAGTGGCCTGCCGGGCCCAGGCCAGCGTGGTCAGGCCCGCGGCCAGCGGCACCGTGTACACGAACGAGCGGCACAGCGCGACGCCCTCGCTGACGTGCCGCAGCGCACCGTCCAGATCGCTGCGCTGGTAGGCGACCTCGGCCAGCCCGACATGGGCTGGGCCGGCGGCCGGCAGTGGCGCCTGGCCCCCCGCGGCCGCGGCTTCCAGCGCTTCCTCGCAGGTCCGCGCGACCGCGTCCAGCCGTCCCTGCGCCTGCTGGACCCGGCCCAGCTCATAGCTGGCCCATGCGCGCCAGGTCGGCAGGCCGGCTGCCTGCCTCCCGGCGATCGCGTCGGTGAACGCGCGTTCGGCTTCGGCCAGCTGGCCGCCGAGCCACGCCGCGACCCCCAGTTGTCCCTCCGCGATAGATCGCAGCAGCCACTCGCCGTCCCGGCTTTCGGACAGGCTTTGCGAGGCGAATTCGGCGGTGCCAGTCATGTCACCCCGGAGCTGGGCCAGATAGCCATGCAGGAGCGCGATCGTGGCGGGCACATTGGCCAGCAGGCTGCGGGCCGGGCCAGTCGTCGGCTCGAACGGCTCCTCCGTCCCGTCCGGGTAGGCTGCCTCCGCCGCCTCAGCCAGCTGCTGCGCCGCGGCCAGGCGGCCGCTGGTGGCCATCGGGATCGCCTCCGCCAGCAGCAGCCGTGGCCGGGACCGGACCAGGCCGGCGGGCAGTCCGGCCAGCCACCGCTGAACCGTCACCGCTTCGCCGCGCTGACTGTGCACCGCGTCGAAGTTCTGCTCGATCAGCTGCGCGGCCCAGGTCATCTCGCCAGCGGCCACCGCGTGCCGGATCGCGTCATCGACCAGCCCGTGCTCCGCGGCCCAGGTCGCAGCGTTGCGCTGCAGTTGCGCCACCTGCCCAGGGCGCTCGGCCTGCAGCCGGGCGCGAAGCAGGTCGGCGAACAGGTGGTGGTAGCGCCACCAGCCGCGCACCTCATCCAGCGGCACCAGGAACAGGCCAGCCGCCTCGATCTGTTCCAGCATCACCTGGCTGTCGGTGCGGCCGGTGACCGCATCGCACAATTCTCCCGACATCCGCCCCAGCAGCGAGGTCTGCAGCAGGAAGGTGCGGACCGGCTCGGGCTGCCGCTCGAGCACCTCCTCGGCCAGGAAGTCCAGCACGTAGCGGTTGCTGCCGGTGAACGCGGCCACGAACCCGGCCACGTCGTCCTGCCCGCGCAGCGACAGGCCGGCGAGCTGGAGGCCAGCGGCCCAGCCTTCGGTGCGGCCGGTCAGCGCGGCCACGGCCGTGTCCGGCAGGCCGCCTGCGGGGCCCGCCCCCACCTGGGCCAGCAGTCCCGCTGCCTCACCCGCCGTGAACCGCAGATCGGCGGCGCGGAGTTCGGCCAGCTGCCCGCGGGCCCGCAGCCGGGCCAGTGCCAGCGGCGGGTCGGCGCGGCTGGCCAGCACCAGGTGCAACTCGGGCGACCGGTGTTCCAGCAGGAACTCGACCGACCCGTGTACGGCCGGGGACTGGATGACGTGGTAGTCGTCGAGAATCAGCACCCCATCGGCACGGGGGTCGGCGGCCAGCTCGTTGATCAGCGTGGTCACGAGCGGCTCGAAGGAAGCGGGTGCGGGCGGGCCGAGAAGCGGGCCCAGCCGCCCATCGAGGCCCGGGCGCACCCGGTCCATCGCGGCCACCGCATGACGCCAGAACCGGGCCGGGTCGTTGTCCCCGCTGTCCAGCGACAGCCACGCCGTCCGGGGCGGGCGGCGCTCGGCCCAGTCGGCCAGCAGCGCCGTCTTGCCGTAGCCGGCTGGTGCACAGACCAGGACCAGCCCGTGCCCCAGGCTTTCATCGAGCCGGTCCGTCAGCCGCGGGCGCGGAACCTGTCCAGGCCGCGATCCGGGCAGGTGCAGCTTCGTGGCCAGCAGGGCATCGCGCTCCGCTGCCCCAGCCTGGGCCGGCGCTGCCGCGGAGGACTCAGCCATCGCTAACCCGCACGCCCTGCGCCTCCCGTCTCCCGCTGGCCGCTGGACGGATTCGCTGACTCTGCTGGCCGCCGCAGTTACGGCAGCATGGAGGCCAGCCTTAACTGCCCTTCCCAGGCATTTCGCCGCATAACCCTTACCCGGGCCCCTGGGCCCCTGGCCGCAATGGATTATCCCGCACGGCGGCACAATCACCGTGGACGGTGCTAATAGGTGCATCTTCGCGGACTACTCTCAGCCCCCGGGGCGCACCGTCTGCCCGCACCAAGCCGCCCCTTCGCGCGATGGTGCAGGCGCGGCGGGCTGGGTACACCCTCCAGGAGGGTGCCGTGGACGGTTTCTTGCTTGCGTATGAGGGCTTTGATCCCGAGGCTGAGGGCCTTCGCGAGGCGCTGACTTCAACGGGCAACGGGTACCTGTGCGCACGCGGCGCGGCGGAGTGGGAGGACGCCGACGGCGTTCACTATCCCGGGACCTACGTGCACGGCGGTTACAACCGCGAGACTACGATCCTGGGCGGCCTGCCCGTGCTCAACGAGGACCTCGTCAACCTGCCGAACTGGCTGGTCCTCCAGATGCGGATCGAGGGCGGGGACGCGATCCGGCTCGCCCACGTGGAGTTGCTCACTTACCGCCATGAGCTTGACATCCGGTTCGCGACGGTCATCCGCCACCTCGTGTTCCGTGATCAGGAGGGCCGGGAGACGACGCTGGACAGCCGCCGCTTCGTCAGCATGGCCGACGCCCATCACGGAGGGATCGAGTGGACACTCATCCCGGGGAACTGGTCGGGGCGCCTCGAGATGGTCACGGCGATCGATGGCCGGGTGAGCAACGCCGGGGTTGCCCGCTACCAGCAGCTGGAAGGCCGGCACCTGAACCCCGTGGGCCCGCGCACGCTCGGGTCCGAGGTGATCGCGCTGAAGGCCGAGACCCGGCAGTCGAACGTGTACGTCAGCCACGCGGCCCGGACCCGCGTGTTCCGCGCTGACCAGCCGGTCCGGGTCGAGCGGCGGCTCTACCAGATGGAGGACTACATCCAGCAGGTCCTGGCGTTCGACGTCCGCCAGGGGGAGGCCACGCGGGTCGAGAAGATGGTGACGTTCTTCACATCGCGGGACCAGGCGGTCAGCGACACGCTGGTGAAGGCGGCCACGTCGGTGGCCCGGCACACCGATTTCGGTGCCTCGTTCGGGCGGCACGCCGCGGCGTGGGAGGAGCTGTGGCGGGTGTGCGACGTGCGGGTGTCCGGAGATGAGAACGTGCAGTTGCTGCTGCGGCTGCACATCGGGCACGTCCTGCAGGTCTGCTCACGGAACACCGCCGACCTCGACGCGGGACTGCCCGCCCGCGGCCTGAACGGCGAGGCCTATCGCGGGCACGTGTTCTGGGATGAGATCTACGCGTTCCCGTTCTTCAACGTGCGCCTGCCGGAGGTCACCCGAGGGCTGCTGATGTACCGCTACCGCCGGATAGGGGAGGCCCGGGCGGCGGCGCGGGAGGAAGGATTCCGGGGCGCGATGTTCCCGTGGCAGAGCGGTAGCGAGGGGACCGAGGAGACGCAGCGCGTCCACCTCAACCCCGTTTCGGGCCTCTGGGAGCCTGACCTCAGCCGTAACCAGCGGCACGTCAACGCGGCGATTTTCTGGAACATCTGGCAGTACTTCCAGACCACCCATGACCAGGCATTCCTGCGTGACTATGGCGCGGAAATGATGCTGGGCATCACCCGCTTCTGGGCGTCGATCGCGCACTTCAACCCATTGCGCGAGCGCTACGAGATCCATGGCGTGATGGGCCCCGACGAGTTCCACGACAAATACCCGGGCGCGCGGCATGGTGGCCTGCGCAATAACGCGTACACCAACGTGATGGTGGCGTGGCTGTGCGACGTCGCCGGCAAGCTGCTGGGGCTGCTCCCCTCGAGCCGGGCGGAGGAGTTGCGCGAGCGGCTGGGCATCGGTGACGAGGAGCTGGCGGTGTGGCGTGACATGAGCCAGCGGATGTTCGTCCCGTTCCACGACGACGGGATCATCAGCCAGTTCGAGGGCTATGAGGACCTCGAGGAGCTGGACTGGGAGGCGTACCGCGCGAAGTACGGCAACATCCAGCGGCTTGACCGGATCCTGCGCGCGGAGGGCAAGGATCCCAACCGTTACAAGGTCACCAAACAGGCCGACACAGTGATGCTGTTCTTCCTGTTCAGGGACGAGGAACTGCGCGAGATTTTCGAGCGGCTAGGGTATGGCCACGGTCTCGACACGGTGCCGCGGAACGTCGCGTACTACGATCGGCGCACGTCGCACGGCTCGACGCTGAGCTTCGTCACCCATGCCGGGGTGCTCGCCGCCATCGATCCGGAGAGCTCGTGGGAGCGGTTCCTGGTCGCGCTGCGTAGCGATGCCGAGGACGTCCAGGGCGGCACGACGAAGGAAGGCATCCACATGGGTGTCATGGCGGGGACGCTCGACCTCATGCAGCGCAGCTACGCGGGCACCTATATCAGCGAAGGCGTCCTGTGCTTCGATCCCCGGCTGCCGAGCCAGCTCGACGGCCTGTCGTTCTCGATGCAGTTCCGGCAGACCCCGATCCAGGTGACGCTGACCCACGACCAGCTGACGCTGGCCCTGCGTGCCGAGGGCGGGAGCCGCTCGGTGAGGGCGGCGGTCCGCGGCGACGTTCGCACGCTGCGCGTGGGCGACAGGACCGTGTTCGAGCTCAGCCGGAATCACGCCACAACGGGGCCTTCCCGGCCCCCCCGCCCCTCTGCCCCCGACTGAAAAGGAGGCCGCGTGCCGAAGTTCCAGGGAGCGATTTTCGACGTCGACGGAGTCCTGGTCGACTCGCCGCACGAAAAGGCGTGGCGCGAGTCACTTCGCCAGCTGATGGAGTCCGGCTGGCGCGACATCCGCGACCAGACGACGTGGTCGCCGGATGCGTTCACGTCCCTCGTCTACCAGCAGTACGTCTCGGGCAAGCCGCGCATGGCCGGCGCCCGCGCCGCCCTCGACTACTTCCACGTGCCCGGCGCCGAGCAGCGCGTCGCCGAGTACGCGCAGCTCAAGCAGGAGATGGTTGTGCAACTCATCGAGGCCGGCGACTTCACCGCGTATCCAGACGCGCTGCGGTTCGTCATCGCGGCCAAGGATGCCGGGCTGCGTATCGCGGACGCGTCGTCGTCGAAGAACGCGGGGCTGTTCCTGCGCAAGATCCGGCTCGACACCTTCGCGGCCGAGCACGGGATCTCCTCGCCGACGCTGCGGCCCGGCCAGACGCTGCTGGACTACTTCGACGTGGACGTCTCGGGACGCGATTTTGCCCGCGGCAAACCGGATCCCGAGATTTTCCTGACCGCCGCGCACGAGCTCGGCGTCGAGCCTGGCTCCGCGATGGTGGTCGAGGACGCGGCCTCCGGTGTCCAGGCCGCGAAGGCCGGCGGCATGGCCGCGATCGGCATCTCCCGGGCTGACGACGCCGGCCTGCTGGCGGCGGCCGGCGCCGATCTGGTGGTCACCTCGCTCGATGACGTGGACAGGGATGCCCTCACCAAAGGAGAGCTGACGACGCGGTGACCCCGGCGAAAGCCTGAACCAGGGGCACCTGGCAGATGGGCTGGCGCCTGGAGCCGGATGCCATCCGAGCCGGGCTGGAGTCCGGCTATCCGGCGAGGAGCAGGCGGCGCCAGGTGTCGGCGAGGAACTGCTCGTAGCGTTCGGGGCTCCAGCCCCGCTGGCTTACCAGAAGCTGGTACAGCTCGGGGGCGTTGGTGGCCCAGATGATGTCGGCGGCGTCACCAGGATCGAGGCGCAGGGAAGCTACTGCGGCGAGGTCGGCTGCGAATCGGCGCATGTTCGCTGCCCGGCGGCCGGCGATCTGGCGCCATAGCGTGGCCAGGTCGGGCTCGGCGGGCGCGGCCTGCTGAATGATGGACAGGACCGGTGCCAGGCGGCCGGCGATGCCGCGCATGGCCGATGCGTAGATGGCGATCTTGGTTTCGGCGTCGGCCGCGGCGCGGATGGCCTGCACGTAGTCGCGTTCCTCGGCCGGGATGGCCTCGCTGCTGCCGGAGATCGCGGTCTCGACCAGCAGACGGGCCAGTTCGGGCTTGCGGCCGGCTGCCGCATACACGGTGTCCAGTGCGACGCCCGCGCGGTCGGCGATCGCTGTCATCGGTGTCGCTGCGTAGCCGCGGACGGTGAAGAGTTCCAGGGCGGCGTCCAGGATCGCCTGGCGGGTGCGGGCGGCTGCCTGGCGGCGGTTGCTGGCGTCGTACCGGCGCCTGACGGAAGGCTCCACGTGGTTCATGATACAGATATTGACCCGAATTATCTTAGGATCAATATCTGGACGGGGGCCGCACCCTTCGCGACACGCATTGCGGCACGTCCGAAAGTGCTACGTTATGTTACGAATTTCAGTAAAGGTCCAGTTCGGGAAGGTTCCGAAGGCGTGTGCCAGGGCGCCGGGAAACTCCGCTGCTGAGAGCAGGGGCTCTCCGGGGCCGGATGTAACGGGGGTTGCCGTGCCGGGCGGTGACGAGCAGTCGGTGGCGTCGTCTACTGTCCTGCTCGGCCATCTGGTGCGAGCCTTGTCCCAGGCTGAAACCGCGGATGAGGTGGCGCGGGTAATCGCGGAGGAGGGAGCCGTCGCGGCAGGTGCCGAATTCGCGAATATCGCGGTTCTGGACGCTGGGGGCACGACGGCGCATCTCTACAACGCATCAAGCCTGGGCGGCAACGTCGCGCAGCGGCACCCAGCAGTCCCGGTCAACGACTCCACCCCGCTCGGCGCTGCCTTGAGCTCCGGACGCGAAATCTGGCTGCCGTCCTTGCCCGGCACCGGGACCCGTTACCCGGTCCTCCTCGAGGACACCATCGAGGCAGGGCTGGCCTCGACAGCCTCCCTTGCGCTGCGAGATCAGCATCAGGGCCTGATCGGTGCGATGGGCGTGGCCTGGTCGCGGGCCCAGGCCTTCACCGACGCGCAGAAGGACGAGGTCCGGGTGGTGGCCCAGCTGGCTGGGGACGCTCTCGGGCGGGCTCAGCTGCTGGAGGCTGAGCGGGCGGCACGGCAGCGCATCGAGCGCCTGCAGCGGATGATGAGCGCCCTGGTGGCCTCGGCTTCACTGGCCGAGGTCACGGCTTCCGTCTTCGAGCACGGCCTGCTGCCCTTCGGGGCGTCGGCAGCCCGGCTTGTCCTCGTGGATCAGCGACAGCCCGGGAGCCTGGTGACAGTGAACGCGGTCGGCCTGCCTGAGCCGCTTCTCACACGATGGCAGGCATACCCGCTCTCGGACTTCTCCCCGTCCCGGAGAGCGCTCGAGACGTCAGAGATCGTCTACGTGCCGACCGCCGCTGACCTGGCGGCGGAATATCCCGGGGCGCTCATCGGGCACCACATCGCCGGGCAGCAGGCGTGGGTGGCCGTGCCATTGCGGGGCAGCGGGCGGACACTGGGTGTCCTGACCCTCGTCTTCAGCAGGGCGTACCCGCTGGACGACGGTCCCGACCAGATCGCCCTCACCGCCCTGGGCTCGACCATCGCCGACGCACTCGGCCGCGCGATCCAGCACGACAGCGACCGCGACCTGGTCATATCGGTGCAGCGCAGCCTGCTGGCTCACACCCTGCCCGAACGACCGGGGGTGCGCCTGGGCGGCCGCTACCTGCCTGCGGAGATCCGCTATGGCATCGGCGGTGACTGGTATGACGCCGTGCTGCTGCCCGGCGGCCAGATGACGCTCATCGTTGGCGATGTCGTCGGCCACGGGCTGGAGGCTGCGGCCGCGATGGGGCAGATGCGAAGCGCCGCCCGCGCGCTGGCCCCTGACCACGGACCCGCAGCCCTGCTCGAGGCCCTGGACCGGTTCTTGTGCAGCACGGTGAAAGAACCGCTCGCCACCGCGGCGGTCGTCGTCATCGACCCCGCCGAAAGAACACTCCGCTACTGCCTCGCCGGGCATCCGCCTCCTCTGCTGCGCGGGCCCGACGGCGCTGTGAGTGTGCTCGATGAGGCAACGGGCGTGCTACTCGGCCTGGAAACACACAACCGTCCCGAGGCGGCGGTTACCTTTGCCCCAGGCAGCTCCATGGTGCTGTTCACCGACGGGCTCGTGGAGCGGCGCGACGAGACGTTCGACACCGGGATCGCCCGGCTCGCCACGGCGCTCCAGGCGGCTCTCCCACCTGACCCCGCCAGCCTGTGTGACGCCCTCGTCGAGCAATGCGCCCCGCACAACGACCGCGACGACGACATAGCCATTCTCAGCGCGTATCTCACCTAGTGCGGCCCGCGTGCGATGGCACCTTCCAGATCAGGTTGCCTGATCCTGGTCTGCCTAGCTGCGGGCCAGCAGGGGGACGAGCACCTGCGCGTCGGGGCTTCGCCAGCCCGTTACCGGGTCCCATCCGGGACCGGCACGGTAGTTGTAGCTGACGGGGCCGAGCGTCAGGTTGTCACCGGTAGTGATGTCGTGGAAGGCCTTGCGGTAGCTGGGGCTGCCCTCCTCGCTGAGATCCCGGGGATGCCATCCTGGCAGGCGGGACGGGTGTACAAGTGGCTGACCCCGCCGCCGCAGGCGCGGCGGCGGGGTCGGCGTTGTCTTGGCTCACACCCCGTTAACCCGCCAGTGACCGGAAACGCTTACCCCGGACCGGGCAGGCCCGGGCAGCGCTGCCTTCGTGCCCGGGCCGGCCGGCTCGCGGAAGGGACCCGTCCCTGCAGGGCCCGTCCACACGGACGGTGCGGTCGCCCCCGCACCGAACTGTGGCCGGTAAGCAGACCAGGGGTCAGTTCTCGCGTTCGTACTTGAATGAGAGCTGGACCTTGGTCCGGTAAGTGATCGCCCCGTCCTCGTCAACATGAATGTCCTGCTTCACGACCTCAGCCACGCGAAGGTCGCGGATGGTCCCGGCCGCAGTCTTGATCGCCTCTGCAGCCGCCTCTTCCCATGAGGTGGTGCTTGTCCCGATGACCTCAGTCACCCTGTACACGCTCATGACGCTCTCCTTTGACCGCTTGCATGCCTGGGCGCCCGGCGAGCCCGCATCCGGCTAACCCAGCCCGGAGGGGGCCCGGATCGATAGGCGCAAGGTTCACCCCTCGGACCTGAGCCTCGCACTTAGCCCGGGCCGCGTCCAGGGCCACGTGTTCTGACCTAAGCGCCGCAGCGCTGGCCGCCTGCCCGCGGAATCCCCCCGCGCCGGATGCCCCGGGGGCCCGGATCTTGCGCTGGCCGGCTGAGCGGCAAGGGCTAGGGTGAAGGCATGCCCACCCTCGAGGAACTGGAGCGCCGCGTCGAGCAGCTAGAAGAGCAGGTCGAGCGCGCGCTCCCGGCGAAGATCGACGCTGTGGCCTACTTGCTCAGCGTCGTGCACGAAGAGACCCGCGCCATCCGCGAGATCCTGGACGGGCACGGTCAGATGCTGCAGGAGATTCTCCATCGGCTGCCTGGCCGGGAAGGCTGACCCTGTGTTCGGCCGCAGGGTTTACCGGGCGGTGACGTGGAGGCGGGCCCACGAGTTGTTGGCGTAGCCTTTCGGGTTCCACAGATGCTCCGCATATTCGGGCTGGACGGCAGCCGCGGTGTCCCATGCGCGGGCGGTGATCTCTGTCTCCCCGGGGGGCAGGTCGATGATGGCGCGCCAGTGCCGCCAGGTCCAGGGGCCCGCCTCGTCGTCCAGGTCAGCTTGCCGCCAGTGATGGCCGCCGTCGGCGGAGACGTCTACCCGGGCGACGCCCCGGTCATCGCCGGCGAAAGCGTACCCGGTCACCTCGGTCGGGCCGGCCTGGAGAATCGAGCGTCCGTCGGGCCGCAGGATGTCCGCATTGATGGCGACGGAGCCGAGGGACAGCCCGTCGCCGGGTCCCGCGGAGGCGGGGTCGGCTTCGGCGGGGAGCAGCCGGTAGGCGGTGGCCTGGAAATAATTGGCGGACGGGTTCTCCTGGACGGTGATCTGCTCGACCCACTTCACGCTGCGTGCGCCGATGTAGCCAGGGACCACTACCCGCAGGGGTGCGCCGTGAGCGGGGGACAGCGGCTCCCCGTTCATGGCCCACGCGAGGAGCACCTCACCGGCGAGCGCCTTCTGCAGGCCGATCGACCCGCCGAAGGCCTGCGGCGGGTCGGCGATGTCTGACACGTCCGGGGCAATGAAGGCTACGTGCGCGGCGCCCGGAAGTACGCCCGCCGTGTCCAGGATCTGGGCCAGCCTGGCTCCGGTCCACTCGGCTGTGGAAGTAGCGCCAGGGCCCCAGGGGGCCTCGCCCGGGATGTCCCTGACCTGGATCAGCCCGGCCCGCCGGTTGCCCGCGCACTGCAGCGTCGCCGTCAGGGTCTCCGGCTGGTACCCCGACATCAGGTCGTCCAGGGACAGCTCCAGCTCGCGGGCCACCAGGCCGCTGACCTTCAGCCGCCACGCCAGCGGGTCGATGGCCGGGATCGGGCCGTGGTTCCGGCTGTAGAACGAGTCCACCGGGGTCAGCATCTGCCCCGCCAGCGCGGCCCGGGGAGGTTCAGCGTTGAACGGCTCGGCCTCGTGAACGACCATGTCATCCCGCTTATCCCACAGCCCCATCATTACTTCCTCTCGATCACGTTTTCCTGGGTGCCCCGGAACTTTCGGATATAACCCTCAGCAGAGAAGCTCGCCACGAGGGGCTTCACCGCGGAAAGTTCCGGCCCTGGGCCGATTGCGGTCACGGGACGATGCAAGCTCCGGGCGTAAGGCTGGACCGGTGATAACTACACGGTAAAGCCGGAGTAACGATGGTTAGGAAGCCCGGTACTTCTGCGACGCCCAACTTATCCGCCGATCGCCCGATAAGGACCAGTCGTCAGCAGCCGGCTCGGTTTCTTCGTTGTGCTCGTTGCATCCTGTTACCGCCCGCGTACTGCCTGTAAGGTATAGAGTCTCCGCAGAGGGGGTCAGGACCTCGCCGCCACCGCGCTGGACAAGTGCGAGAGGCAGCACCTGTGGGCAGCATCCAGATTCCCCCGATAGTCACCGTCACGATCTCCGGCGAGATCGACATCGCGACCTGCCGGGCCATGCGGGAGGCCCTGGCCACCGGGCCCAGCCCGGCCCACCTGGAAGTCAACATGTCCGCGGTCACGTTCATCGACGCGTCGGGGATCGGCGTGCTGCTCGCCGCCCGGCAGCTGGCCGTGGACGCTGGCGGGTCGCTCACCGTGCGGGCACCCAGCTGGGCGGTGCAGAGGGTGACCGGGGTCCTGGGCCTGGATGAGGCGCTCCGTACCCGGTGACCCTAGCGGCGGCCGGGATAAGCCGGCGGGCGGCCGGCGCTGGCGAGCAGCCTGTCGCCCAGCGGGGTGACTGAATGCAGCACAGCCTTCCCGGCGCGCGCGGTGACGATCAGCCCGGCAGCCCGCAGCGTTTTCGTGTGGCCTGATACCGCGGCGGCGGTGACGTGGAGTTCCCGGGCGAGTTCGCTGGTGGTGCGCTCGGTGACCGCAAGCTCCAGGATGGCGGCGCGGGTGCGTCCGAGCAACTCGCCAAGCGGGTCTTCGGTGACCTCCTCGACCAGGGGGAGGGGGGTGAGCGCCGGGTAAACGACGACTGCGGAGCCGTCAGGGTGCTCACCGAGCATCGGCCGGCCGGTCCAGAACAAGGACGGCAGCAGCATCAGCCCGGCGCCGCCTGGGTACAGATCCAGCTCCTCCGGGGCCTCGATCTGCAGCATTGTCCCCTTCCAGCTGACCAGGGGATTCAGCGCGGTCAGCGTATCTTGCAGGCCCAGCTCAGCCAGCAGCCTGCTCCGCCAGGCCACCTCCGACCTGAATCCGCTGTGCACCTGCGGCAGGTCGTCCTGGAGCAGGTAGCGGTAGGCCAGGCGCAGCGCCCGGACGAGGTCCTGCCAGGTATCGCGGTCCCGTTCGGCCAGCATGCGGGCCAGGGGCGTAGGCGACCTGGCAGCGTAAACGCGCCGCATTTCCTCGGCCGCGAAGGACGCCGGCGTCTGCTCCACCAGCGCCAGGCCCTCGGCCAGGTCAGTGCTGAACGGATCGAGGAAGACAGGACCGGTCGCCGACGCTGGCACCAACTCCAGCAGGGCACGCAGCTGCGGCGGGAACCTGGCGGCCGCCGCGCGGCGCCAGCGGCCGAATCCCGGGTCGCGGCGCTGCAGTGCGGCCAGCGCGAGCCCCACCTCAATGAGCGGGGCAGGCTGGCTGGCGAACCTGGTGCGGAGCAGGTCCTCAGCCGTCAGGTGGACACGCAGCATGTCAGGCATCCCGTCGTGGCGGACGTTTTAGTCCTGGTTTAAAGGATCGCATCCGGTGCGGGGCGCCGGCAGGCTCGTGGCAACTGCTATCGAGGAGGTACCCGGGTGAGACTTCGCCATCTCGCGGCCGTGCCGGCCGCGATCCTGGCCGCCCTGCTCAGTGCGCCGGCTGCGGCCAGTGCCGCAAACGCCAGCCCCGTCCCCTGGCAGCCCTACCGGACCGCGCCGTGGACCGACGCACCGGGCCAGGTGTGCACGTTCGGGATCGCCACCGCGATCATTGTCGAACCAGGAGCAGTACCGGACACTGGCGAGTTACCCGGACGGCAGCCCGAAGCTCCAGGAGTTCCGCGGCCCGCTGTTCGTCCGTTACACCAACACGAGCACGAACGAGTCCGTCGTACGTGACCTGTCGGGCTACGGCTGGTTCCGCTACGCCCCGGACGGGGGAAACGACGCGTTCATCGCCAGCCACATCGGCCTCACGGTACAGGTGGGCAATACCGGGTTCCCGCCAGGTGAGTGGGTCATCACCGGCCAGTCAGAAGTCAGCGTCAGCAGCTCCGGCACGATCAATGTGCGGCTGCTGCACGCCACCGCCGAGAACCTGTGCCGCACGTTGTCCTAGCCGGGACCCGGCGATCCCGCGGCGGCTCCGCCGCGGGCCGCCACCATCGACTTGCGCGCGGTTCCCGGACGGCTGGTGTCATCGCGGCGTTAGCCTCCTGCCCCTGGGCGTAATGTCAGCCAGGTGGGCGGATGAGTGATAGCCGGGCGGCGGTCCTGTGGGGACTGATCGCGGAACACGCCGCCGCGGCCGGCCGCCGGGTGGCGGTGGCCGACGTGTGCACGGTCGCCGTCTCCGCTGCCCAGGCCAGCGGCGCGTGGGTGGCCGCGGCCAGCAGCCGGGGACCAGATTTTGTCATGTACGTGACGGACCGGGCCAGCGAGCGGCTCGCGGAACTCCAGCTGACGCTGGGCGAAGGGCCGTGCCCGGACGTGCTGGCCACCGCGGCTCCGGTCCTGGCCGCCGACCTGGGTGACGGGGAATCCGGCCGGCGGTGGCCCGCGTTCACGCCGGAAGCCCGCGACAGCGGCGCCAGGGCCGTGTTCGCGTTCCCGCTGATGATCGGGGCGATCCGCGCCGGGGTCATCGGCCTCTACCGCCACTCACCCGGCGCCCTGTCCAGCCCGCAGCTTCGTGACTGCCTCCTGCTGGCGGACACGGCAACCATGCTGCTGCTCGACAGCCTGGGAGGTGGCGGTAAACCGGCTGCTGGCGGGAATGGGCATGAAACAGCGCCAGGCGGGCAGTCCCCCGATCTGGCCGTGCACCGCGTGGAGATCGACCAGGCCACCGGCATGCTCACCGAGCAGCTCGGCCTCACCGCCGCGGAAGCCTACGCCAGGCTGCGGGCCTACGCTTATGCCCGGGACAGGCGGCTGGCCGACGTGGCCGGTGACATCGTCGCCCGGCGACTGCGCCTGGACCCCGATCCAGGTCAGGGCGCCAGGCCATGACACATCCGGTGGCCCCCGGGCACGCTCACGGGGACAACGGCGCTTTTCTGCCCGCGACGAGAAGGTGAACCCAGATGGACTCCGAACTGCTCTCCGACACCTTCGTCAACCTGGCCGACACTATGGTCGCCGACTTCGACATCATCGATTTCCTGCACATGCTCACCGACCGCAGCGTCGCCCTGCTGGCCGCGTCCGCGGCCGGTGTCGTGCTCGCCGACCCGCGCGGCGAACTGCGGGTCGCAGCGGCGTCCAGCGAGGCGGCCGGCATGGCGGAGCTGTTCCAGATCCAGAACGACCAGGGACCGTGCCTGGATTGCTTCCGGACCGGCCAGGCAGTCTCGGCTGCTGACCTTGCCGAGCCGGGGACACCGTGGCCCCGGTTCGCCTCCGCCGCCACCAAGGCCGGGTTCCGCACGGTCGAGGCCCTGCCGATGCGGCTCCGTGACCAGGTCATCGGGGCGCTGAACCTCTTCCGGGCCATCCCCGGGCCCTTTGAGCCAGCAGACCTGCGGATCGCCCAGGCCCTGGCCGACGTGGCGACCATCGGCCTGCTCCAGGAACGCAGCCTGCGCCGCAGCGAGACCGTGGCCGAGCAGCTCCAGGCCGCCCTCAACAGCCGGGTCGTCATCGAGCAGGCCAAGGGCAAGCTCGCCGAGCGCCTTGCCACCGACATGGACGGGGCCTTCCGGATGCTCCGTGACCATGCCCGCAACACCAACCAGCGCCTGACCGATGTTGCCCGTCACTTCGTCGACAGCACCTCCGCGGATTTCCCGTCACCACCGCAGCGCTAGCACACCTCTGAACTGGCCGGGGGGTTCTTACCGGGGGGAGGCAGCGTGGTGGCCAGGCCGGCCAGGAGGATGTCGAGACCCTGGTCGAGTTCGGCTGCGCCGTCGTAGCGGGCCAGCACCGAGGCGAGGCTGCGCAGCACCGGGAACTCGCCGATGGGCAGCCGGGCACGACCGGCGCGCCGGGAGCTGGCCCGGGCACTCCCGCTAGCGGTGCGCGAACCAGCGGGACCGGGCCGACCCGCTGGACCGGCTGGTGATCAGATGGAAGACGAGCAGCAGGACCGCCGCGCCCACGACCGCGGTGATCCAGGTGGACAGGTTGAAGAAGCCCTGCAAGCTGTGGATGTGGAACAGCTTGGTCGCTACCCAGCCCCCCAGCAGCGCCCCGACGATGCCGATCACGCAGGTGAGGATAAGACCCTGTGATCTCTTGCCGGGGATCAGCATATTGGCGAGCAAGCCTGCGGCCAGGCCGAGAACAATCCAGGCGATGATGCCCATACCGACTCCTATAGCCAGTGACGAGATGACGCACGCGGTTGTCCGGTCATGCTCGGGCAGATCGCAGCGGGAGGAAACCTCCCGTGACTTCTCACCATCCCTCGGTCCATGGCGTCTTGCCGGCACCGTTTCCGTGCACGAAAAAAATCCGGATCCTGCTGTGCACACGCGGATAATTCGCGGGCGCAGCTGCCAGGGTCCGGAGCGTTGGTCGTATCGTACCCTTTCCCGGTTGCCATGCACAGGGCATTCCATGCCAATAACGGATTTCCCGCCGTGGGCACTGCCGGTGCCCGGGCCGGTGCGGCGGTGATGCGCCGGAAATAGGAATAAAGCACGCCCATGCCTGGCCTTACCCGGTCCTGGCCTCAGCCCGCCCCCTGGGCGGGGGCAAAACGGAGCCTCAGCCCGAGCTTGCGCAGCACCAGCAGGAACCACAAGGTGGACGCCGCAGCCCCGGCGGCGATGAGCGCGGCGGTGGCGACGGTGGAGAGCATCAGGAATACCCCCGCCGGCTCGGTCTCCATCAGCACCGCCAGGCTGGCCGTGAGCAGCAGGAAGATGTCCGCCCACAGCCAGGTCGCCCTTTGGAAGAAGCGTTGCAGGCCCGGGTGGTGAGTAGCCGGCTGCCGCAGCGCGACCACTTCAGCCGCCAATCTGGCGACGAGCGGGTTGGGGCCGTGGGCCGTCCGCGCGAACAGGAGGCACATGCAGAAGTTCGCGAGCGGGAACTGCAGCAGGAAGAGCCAGAGGTCACCGGTGGCGAGTACCACAGCGGTCTGGACCGTGAGTACCAGCGCCGAGATCGTCAGGAGGCTGGGCACGGATCCAGTCGCGACCTTGCGGATCCCGGCGGTGAGCCAGATGGCCGCCAGTCCGGCGATCAGACCCGCGTCGCGGCCGTCGAGCCAGGCCGCCACCACGTAGGCCGCCACGGGCAGCCCCACGGACTCGGTCATATTCCAGCCCACGGTCAGCAGCAGCCGCAGTGGCCTGGGCAGCTCCAGATCCTCGGGCCCCCGGGTACTGACGGCCGGGGAAGGCCGGGTGCCGTCGTGACGGGCTCTCAACATGCGCGCAATCATCAGCCCCGCCTCGCGGAGGTATGAATGCAGCGAGGCGGTTTCGAGACTTGGCGTACGGTCCAGACCCGATCGGGAACTCGTTCAGGCTGCCTGAGCAAGTGCTCTCCTGAGCGTACGCCGTTTCGCGCGATCGTGGTCACCAGAGCCCGCGGGCACGGAGCGGGCTGGTGCCGCGGCCGGCGGGTGCCGCCCGCGCGGGACAGGGGCGGATATCCGGCGTAATGTCCATGGTGAGGAACTTGGTGAATTAGCCGCTGGGTCAGGCCCCCGCCTTGCTGCTGCAGCAGGAAGGCCCCCATGCTCGTCCTGACCCGCACGCGGCATGCCTAGTCCCGCCACCGAAGGCCGGCCCGGGCGCAGCCGGAAAGTACTCCGCACCGCGGCGTCGGCCGCCCTTATCGCGGCCACCTTCGGGTTCGCCATCCCGCGTTTCGCGTCCTACCGCAGTGTCTGGGCCAGCCTCCACGCGATGACCTGGCCGTACACCCTGCTCGTCGGCACTGCAGCCGCCGCGAGCATGATGTCCTACTGGATCACGATCCGGGCGGTGCTGCCCCGGCTGAAGCTGCGCCAGGCCGCTGCGGTCAACCTCGGCTCGAACGCGGTAGCCAACACACTGCCCGCCGGCGGCGCCCTGGCCATGGGCATCAGCTGGGCGATGCTCTCCAGCTGGGGTCTGTCCACCGCCGACTACGTCCTCTACACGCTCGTGACAGGGATCTGGAACGTCTTCACCCTCCTGGGCATGCCCGTCCTCGCGCTGCTGGCCATGGCCACGGCCACCCGGCCCGATGCGGTCCTGATCACCGCCGCGGCGGCAGGCCTGGCCGTGCTCGCGGCCATGGTCACCGGACTGGGCCTGCTGCTGCGCAGCCAGGCCTTCGCGCTCCGCGCGGGCCGCGTGCTGCAGCGCCTCCTGGCCGCCGCCTGCCGGCTGGCACGCCGGCCACCGCCCGCCGATGCCGCCGGGGCGCTGTCCGGCTTCCGCGACCGGGCCGGTGCCCTGCTCTCCGCCCGCGGCTGGCGGATCACCGCCGCCACGGTAGCCAGCTACCTCACCCTGTGGCTCGTGCTGCTGGCGTGCCTGCGCGGCACCGGCCTGTCCCAGGCCCAGATGCCCTGGCAGACCTCCCTCGCGGCCTTTGCTTTCATCCGGCTGCTGACTGCCCTTCCCATTACCCCCGGCGGACTCGGGATCACCGAACTCGGCCTGGTTGGCATCCTGGCCGCCGGCGCCGGGCCGGCTGTCAGCGTCCAGGTGACGGCCGCCGTGCTCCTGTACCGGGCGGTCACGTACCTGCCCCCCATCCCGCTCGGCGCCCTGGCCTGCCTCACGTGGCGGCTCGCCCCCGCTCTCACCGGCCCCGGCCTGCACCACGCCCGCCCGGCCAGCCCGCCGTTGCTGGCCGTGGCGGGCATTCCTGATCCGGAGGGTGCGCGGAGATAAGCGGCCCCCTGGCCGCGGCGGGGACCTTTGCCCCTGGCCTGCCGGGCGCAGCCGGGATGATCATGGGCATGTGCCTGTGCGTTTCCGGGAAGCCTCTTCGGTACGGCTGGGGGAGGGATCGGGCGTGACGGACGACGTGACTGCGGGCGGGACAGACGGCCCGCAGGAAGACGGGACTGCACCGGATGCGGGCGGTGCAGCGGTCCAGCAGGCCGTTCCCGCGGCACTGGGTCCGGCGTTCGCGCGCACGCACCACGTGCTCATGCTCGAGTTCGGGGACCGGCGGGACTTCGATGATCCGCGCCGGGAATGGCGGCGGCTGTTCTCGGAACTGCTGGGCACCTTCGCGCTGGTCCTCGTGGCGGCGGGCGGGGGGCTGCTGCACGCGAAAGGGCAGATCAGCCTGGCCGCGGCGGTCGTCGCCCCGGGCCTGATGGTGATGGCGGTCATCTTGTTCATGGGTGCGGTCTCCGGCGCGCACCTGAACCCGGCCGTGTCGCTGGCGTTCGCGCTGCGCGGGGACTTCCCGTGGCACCGGGTCCCGGGCTACATCGCCATCCAGCTCACCGGGGCGACACTGGCCTGCCTGTTCCTGCGCCTGGTGTTCGGCAACGTCGAGCATCTCGGGGCGACGCTGCCGGGCCCGGGATACAAGCCCTGGCAGGCCCTGCTGATGGAGATCGTGCTGACCGCGCTGCTGGTGAGCGTGATCCTGGGTACCGCCTCCGCCGCGCAGAACGTCGGCGCGATCGCCGCGCTCGGCGTCGGCGGCTACATCGCCCTGGCCGGACTGTGGGCAGCCCCGGTCAGCGGCGCGTCGATGAACCCGGCCCGCTCTTTCGGTCCCGCCCTGGTCAGCGGTGACTGGAGGAGTTACTGGGTGTACCTCGCGGGGCCGGCCGCGGGTGCGCTGATCGCCGTGGGATGCGCCCTCGTGCTGCGCGGCCGCGGCGGCGACGCCATCTCGCGTGCGGCAGGCTCCGGCGTGCTGGACCAGGGTGCGCGGGCGGCCAAGGCGAAACTGGCCGAGCGCATCGAGCAAGGCAAATCCGTCCCCTAGCGCAGGCGCCTGCCCGGCCGGGCGGGCCATCAGACTCACGCTGCGCCACCGGCCGGATCGCCGCCTGCCGGTCCCGGGGTACCGGACGGTGCCGCCGGGCCGGATGCGGGAACGGCGGAACTGCCCCCCGGCTGAATGCTGAGGACGTGGGCAGTGCTCACCTCGCGTGCCGCGTGGCCACCGGGGGCTTGTTCCTGGCGCCTGCCCGGGGTGCTCGCCGCACAGGCCAGCGCGGCCAGCGCGAGCATGCCGAAGGCCAGCGGGGACGGGTCTGCCGCGGTACCCGTGCCGGTGCCGCCCGCCGCGAGGTGCAGTACCCAGGTCACCAGGGCGATGCCGAGTGTGGTGCCGAGGGCCCGCGCCATGTTGATCAGGCCGCCAAGCGTGGCGGCTGAACCCCTGGGCGCGGAGCGCATGATGGCCGCGTTGTTGGCAGGAATGAATATGCCCAGGCCCAGCCCGGTCAGGGCGAGCAAGACCACGGCCAGGGGGGTGCCTGGCGGGAGCACCGCGAACAGGGCCAGCGCCAGGGCGGAGATGAGGGAGCCGAGCATGCCGCGCGCGCGGTTCCCCAGATGCGGGGGGAGGACCGTGTCTGCGGTCAGGGCGGCCACGCCAAACCCGGCCGGCAACGCGGACAGCAGCAGCCCCACGCCAGCCTCACTCCCGGGCCGGGTCCCCAGCACCTGGGGCACCAGCACCAGGGGCCCGAACAGCACCAGGTACCCCGAGACTGCCCCGCCCAGCGCTCTCGCGAGCCCCTTGCTGCGCAGCATCGCCAGCGGGATGACCGGGGACCGGGCACGGGCTTCATGCACCGCGAAGCCAGCGGCCGCCGCGATGGCCGGCAGGGCGAGCCCCGCGGCTGCCCAGCCCGGCATGCCCAGGCCGCCTGCGGCGGACAAGGCGAGCAGCATGCCTGCGGTGCACACCGCGAGCAGCGAGGTGCCCTGCCAGTCGAAGCGGCCTGGTGAGCTGAAATCTCTGGTCCGCGGCAGGAGGTACCGCGCGGCCACCACAGCCATGATGCCGACCGGGACGTTGAACCAGTACACGAAGCGCCAGCCGACTGTGACGGTGAGCAGGCCACCCAGGGTCGGGCCGAGCGCCAGGCCGAGCGACTGCGCGCCCGCCTGCATGCCCAGGGCGAGCCGCAACTTCGGCTTCGGCACGCTGGTCGTCACCAGCGCCACGCTGTTCGCCTGCAGCATGGCGGCCCCCGCGGCCTGGACCAGCCTGAAGGCAACCAGCGCGGCAAGGCCCGGCGACAGCCCGCACGCAGCCGACGCGGCCGTGAAAACACCGAGGCCGTAGGTGTACATGAGCTTGCGGCCGCGGGCGTCGGAGATCCGCCCGGCCGGCGCGAGCAGGGCAACGAGGGTCAGCAGGTAGACCAGCGATACCCACTGCATCGCGGCCAGCGGGGCATGGAACTCCCGCATCATCGGCCGGAACGTGAGCGTGACGATGCTGACGTCCAGCTGGCCCATGAAGGCGCCGGAGCATACGACGCCGACGGCGAACCACGGAGCCCAGGGATGACGCCTGACCGCTCCCGGCCGCGGCGTCTCCGCGAGAATGCTTCCTTTGGCGAACATCTGACCTTGCTAAAGCCCGCGCGCCGGGGAAAAGGTGCGGCGGGGACCCTCGGTGGCGTGGGCTGCCGGGACGCCTTTCATGCAGACCGGAAACTCCTCTGGGGATGTTAGGCCGGAGATATATACATGGTCTTAAGCGAGGCATGCATGGTGCACAATTCCGGCCTGATGCTCCCTTTGTGTCAGGGGAATCTCTGGCATGAATTGCGGACCCTGAGCTCCTGTACCTGGGAAAACTTCATCCGCACCCCCTGATGGTATGGCCCATGGCCCTGCTGGGCAGGAGGAGTCCGAAGCAGGAGTGCTCGAATTTCCGCCGAAGGCAATTTGCATTTATGGCGGAGTTTTGATGGTCGAGACGGGGCTATTCAAGCACCCGCGGTAGTTCATTAGTCGCCAGGTATTCCCATGTTTCACCATGCCGCCCTGCGGCGCTATTCGTGCGGGGCGCGCCTGATCCGGCCGGGCACGGGCAGATCGGGGCCCATATCCGGGCCGCGGGTGGGATTCGGCCGTGAGCGGGAAGCACCAGGACGGCCTGGCCGGCGCCCGCATCCGCCCGTCGTCTTGAAGGGCTTGCTACCACAAATATGCCGCGGCCGGTCCTTGCCGGCCGCGGCCGCGCCCCGCGTTGCCGCCGCCCTGCGGGCGGGGCTGACGGTGCTCACGCAAGACGGTCATCCGGGACCCGGAGCGCATTGAGGGACGACTCGAGAACCGACAGCCGGGAACGGAGCACCCCGCCCTGCTGCGGGCTGGCCATCCCCGGGGAACGCTGCTCATCCATCGCGTCACGGACAGCCCTTAGCGAGAAGATGGCATTCTCCACCTGAACACGGCGGTGCTCAGTGGGAGCGATCTCACGTATCGCGAACAACGCCTCGGTGAGATCATCCGCACGGCGCTGGAGGTCAGCCCGCTGGACGCTGGCTGCCTCGGCCAGCACGCCCTCCCGGTCGGCCGCGCGCACCGCCCCGTCGAAGGCCGCGCCCTTCGCATAGACATCGGACGCCCTCGCATGCCAGCCGGACGCGGCGGGAGCGGGCCGCGCCCGCGCGGGAGAGCGGGTGGCCAGCAGGATGATGCCGAGCAGGACCAGGGCACCGAGAATGACCCACAACCAGATGAGGTCGGCGCCGGACCCGCTCGTTGAGGTGGGCGAGGTGCTCGGCGTCGGGGTCGGCGTGGCCGAGGCCGTGCTCGGCGCGGCCGTGGGGCTGGCCGTGGTCGCCGCGGCCGTCGGGCTGGGTGCGGTCGGTGCCGATGAGGGCTGCGCGGTGGGCGTGCCCAGTGCGCCTGCGCTGGGCGAGGAGGCGATGACAGCGCCGTGAGCACCCTGCGCGCATGCGCTCACGAGGCAACCGGCCAGCAGGACCACGGCCGCAAGCAGCACGCTCTGGATATGACGCCGCAGCCTCGATCCGTGCATGGCTTGATCCTGACGGAATTCGCGAATTACCGCTACACCCCGCTGGCCGCGGCCTTCCGCTCGCGCAAGGCAAGCGGGACTGCGGCGAGGATCAGCGCGCCGGTCAGGGCGAACGCCGCCGGGTAGCCGACGGCGACGCAGATCAGGCCGAAGACGGCCGGGCCTGCGCCGTACCCGGCGTCGTAGGCGAAGTTCCACAACGCGCTGGCCTGGGCCTCAGGCAGCTGCCCGATCAGCAGCGCGAACGTCGCGTTCTCGATCACCCCGAACCCGGCGCCGAACAGCACCATGCCTGCGAAGATCACCACGGGCGAGCCCAGTGCCAGCATCGCGGCCATGCCGAGCGCCGCCACGGCGAGCGCCGGGATGAGGAGCCGGGCATGACCGTAGCGGTCGCCGTGCCTGCCAGCCTGCCAGCGGCTGAGCGTGGCGGTGATCGCCTGCACGAGCAGGGCGGCCGAGGCCAGGCTGCTGGGGATGCCCTTCGCGAGCGGCAGGAACGAGTCCAGCACGCCGGCCGCGATGGTGGTGGCAGCGAAGATCAGCGGCAGCCGCAGCGCGGCGCCCGCCACCCGGCCGGAACCGCGGCGGCCCGGCACCCGTCTGGCGCGGGCGCTGTGGCGTGCCCCGCCCCGGCCCGGCAGCCAGCGGATCACCGCCAGTGGCAGCAGGCCGGTAGTGGCCGCCATCGCCGCGGCCACGGCGGCCAGGTGGTGCCCGGCGAGCCAGACCCCGGCCGGCAGCGCGACCACTGCCGGGACGCCGGAGACGATGCCGAGCAGGCCGAGCCCCTCACCACGCCGTCCGGGAGGCAGCAGCGTGGCGGTGAGCGCGCCGGTCGCCACGCCGCACAAGCCGAAGCCGAGCCCGCGCACCACGCTGACGCTCACCATGACGGCCTGGGGCCCGGGTGCGAGCATGGCCAGGGCCGGCGCGCCGAGCAGCACGGCTCCGGCCGCGAGCACCATCCGGTAGCCGAACCGCCTGATCGCGGCGGCGGCCACGGCCTCGGCAGCCACGGTGCCCAGCAGCAGGGCCCCGGTGATCAGCCCGGCAGCGGAGCTGCCGGCGCCGGCCGCCGCCGCCAGCATCGGCATCACCGACAGCAGCAGGAAGAAACTGGTGAGCGAGGTGAACTCGGCCAGGAACGTGACGGCCAGCGGCACGGTGAAGAGCCGGGCCGGGACCGGGGTACCAGGCGGCGCCTGGGTCAAGGTGCTCATAGCATGCACGCTAGGAGCCAGCCGGCACCCTGGTAAGGTCCGATTTCATGGCGATTGAGTGGTCCGGTTTGAGTCCGGGGCTGCTGGTACGGCTCGACCGTTCGGCCAGCCAGCCGCTGCGCGCCCAGCTCGAGGCAAGCCTGCGCGAGGCGATCAGGGGCGGCCGGCTCCGCGCCGGGGAACGGCTGCCCTCCTCGCGTGAGCTCGCACGTGAGCTCGGCGTTTCCCGCGGCATGGTGCAGGACTGCTACGGCCAGCTGCTGGCCGAGGGGTACCTGACCAGCCGCACCGGGTCCGCCACCCGGGTCGCCGGCATCACCGGCCAGCGAGCCGGTGACCAGCGAGCCGGTGACCAGCCCGTGGCCGGCGGGGCCGCGGTCTCGCCCCCGGCGCCCCCGGCGGGCCGCCATCGCCCAGGACCGCCGCTGATCGCGGACTTCCAGCCCGGCGTGCCGGACCTGTCCAGCTTCCCGCGTGCCGACTGGGCCTGGGCCATCAAGCAGGCGTGCACCCAGGCCTCCTCCGCGGAGCTGGGATACGGCGACCCGCACGGCAGCGCGGTGCTCCGCGAGGTCCTCGCCGGGTACCTGCGGCGGGTACGGGCCGCCGCCGCCAGCCCTGCGCAGATGATCGTCAGCACCGGCTTTGCGCAAGGAATCAACCTGGTGCTCCGGGCCCTGGCCCGCGAAAGCGGCGTGACGTGCGTGGCCTTCGAAGACCCCGGCTACGGCAGTGCCCAGGCCGACGAAACAGTCCGCGTGGCCCTGGCGATGGGCATCGACGTCACCTACGTGCCGGTCGACGAGCAAGGCCTCGTGGTCGGCGAACTGGCGGCCAGCCGAGCCCAGGCGGTCGTGGTCACCCCGGCCCACCAGTCCCCTACCGGGGTGCTCCTGTCCCCGCCACGGCGGCACGCCCTGGCCGACTGGGCGCGGCACAGCGGCGGGTACGTGATCGAGGACGACTACGACTCAGAGTTCCGCTACGACAAGGAACCCGTCGGCGCGCTGCAGGGACTGGCCCCAGACCGGGTTTTCCTGCTCGGCACGGCCAGCAAGGCCCTGGCGCCCGCGGTCCGCCTCGGCTGGGTCCACGCCCCTTCAGCGCTGGCCTCAGCGGTCGCCGCCGAGAAAGAGATGAGCGACCGCGGCTCCTGCACGCTGGACCAGCTCGCCCTGGCCACCCTGCTCACGACCGGCCGCTACGACCGCCACCTGCGGCGGATGCGAACTGTCTACGCCGCCCGCCGCACCGCACTGACCGGCGCGTTCGCCAGGCACGCCCCACGGGTCCAGCTCAGCGGGCTCGCGGCCGGATTCCACGCTGTCGCGCCTCTGCCAGCCGGCGCCGGCGAGACGGCCGTTATCGCCGCGGCACGTGAACGGCGGGTCGGGCTGCACGGCATCGGCGCCTACCGCGGCAACCTTGACGCCGCGGCGCCACCCGCGCTGGTGATCGGCTTCGGGAACGTCCGCGAACGGGCCATCGAGCCCGCCATCGCCGCCGTCGCCGACCTGCTCCGCTGACCAGGCACCCCGGCCCGGCGGGGCGGTGCCTGCCCAGCACATGGGCGAAAAACCGCCGATTTCCCGTCTGGGCGCCCTGGCAGGTGCTTCAGTGACGCTTGGGCCATTTGCACCAGGGCCGTGCGGGACCCCATGCCCGCCGGCTCGTCCCAGCCGGTCTGGGAGGCCCGGGGGCTGCTGCGGTCCGCGGCATGACGCGAAGGAGAAGCCGATGACCTCGCCCGGCAACCTGACGTACGGCAAGTACCTGCGGCTGGACGACCTGCTGTCATGTCAGTGCCCGGTCAGCGACGTGCACGACGAGATGCTGTTCGTCGTCATCCACCAGGTCTATGAACTGTGGTTCAAGCAGACGCTGCACGAAACCGGATTGCTGCAGCGCCGCCTGGAGACCGGAGACGGCACGGGCGCGGTGGCAACAGCGCGCCGGATCGCGAAGATTCTCAAGACAGCGATCGGGCAGATGGACGTGCTCGAGACCATGACCCCCCGGCAGTTCGCCCGATTCCGTCCGGACCTGGGCAGCTCAAGCGGCTTCCAGTCCTATCAGTTCCGCCGCATCGAGGCCGCATTCGGCCACCGCCGGTTCGGCGAGGCTGGCGGTGACCCCGCTCTGGGGGAGATCATGCGGCGCCGGTCAGTCTTCGAGTCCCTGCTGCGCTATCTGGGGGCCTGCGGCTGGCCGGTACCCGCCGATGTCCTGGACCGGGACCCGCGCGAGCCGTATCCGGGAGATGCCCGTGTCCGGGCGTTGCTGGCCGAGGTCTACGACGATGCGGGAACCCCCGCCGCGGTCTGTGACGCCCTCGTCGATATCGACCAGGGCATCCAGGAGTGGCGCTACCGGCACGTGAAGGCGGTCGAGCGGATCATCGGCACGAAGGCCGGCACGGGCGGATCGTCCGGTGTGGAGTATCTGCGCAGCACGCTGTTCCGGCCCGCCTTCCCGGACCTCTGGGAGATCCGTTCGAGGACCTGACCCGCGGGACCCAGCCCGCCGGATGGCACCAAGGTGGCACCCGGTGCCCCCCAAGATTCCCCCGCGCGCTCCACTTTCGGGTGACGCCCGCCGCGTTGCGCGCTCGTTAGCTTCCTTCCATGACCTGCGCCGGCGCCCCGGCGGGCGCGGAGGATGGAGGAGCCGGATGAGCCCTGGCCGAAAGCACCCCGGCACGGCGCCCGTCGTTTCGTTCGAGAGGGTCAGCAAGGCCTACGGGACGATACGCGCGGTGGACGGGCTGTCACTGGAACTGCGGCCCGGGGAAACGGTGGCCCTCCTCGGCCCTAACGGGGCGGGCAAGTCAACGTCGCTGGACATGCTGCTCGCCCTGCGCAAGCCCACGGGCGGCCGGATCCGCATGTTCGGCTCCGATCCCTACCACGCGGTCAAGTCCGGGCGCGTCGGGGCCATGCTCCAGTCCGGCGGGCTGATGCCCGAGGTGACCGTGCGCGAGCTCGTGACCCTGGTCACCGGGTTCCATCCCCGGCCGCTGCCGGTGGACCAGACGCTCCGGCGGGCCGGCATCACCGACATCGCCGGCCGACGGGTCGAGCGGCTCTCCGGCGGGCAGGCGCAGCGGCTCAGGTTCGCCCTGGCCATGGTGGGCGAAACTGACCTGCTCGTGCTGGATGAGCCGACGGCGGCGATGGATGCGGAAACCCGGCAGGCCTTCTGGGCCAGCATGAATGCCGAGGTCGCCGGGGGACAGACGCTGCTGTTCGCCACGCATTACCTGGAAGAAGCCGATAGTGCGGCCGATCGCATCCTGGTCCTCAACAAGGGCCGGCTGCTGGCCGACGGCACGCCGGCCCAGATCAAGGCCGGGGCCGGAGCCAGGCGGATCTCCTTCCGCATCGACGCCATCGATGAGGCGGCCCTGCGGCGTCTGCCCGGGCTGGTCAGCCTGGAGGTGCGCCACGATGTGGTGCACCTGCGATCGGCTGATTCTGACCGCACGCTGTACGCCCTCCTGGACGCCGGCTACCGGCCGCGCGAGATCGAGGTGACCAGCCTCGGCCTGGAGCAGGCCTTCCTGGCCATCACGGCCGCAGACAATCTCAGCTCCGCGGCGCCCGCCGGCGCCGTTTACGCGCACGCCGGGGAGGCGGTCTCATGAACGCCACGGTGGCACTGGCCCGGGCCGAGGTACGCCGGCTGGGCCGGAACAAGCAGTACAGCATCTTCTCGATCGCGCTCCCGGTGGTGCTCTACCTGGTGGTGTCGCCGCAGACCAGGCACGACTCCGCGTACGGCGTGGGCTACGCCGCCTATTACATGATCGCGATGGCGTCGATCGGCGCATTCAGCGGCGCCCTGACCGGCAACGCGCAGCGTATTTCCCAGGAACGCAAGGACGGCTGGATACGCCAGCTCCGGCTCACGTCCCTGCCGCCGAACGCCTATGTGGCGGCGAAGGTCATCGCGTCCATGGTGACCACCGTCCCGGCGGTGGTCATCGTGCTGGCCCTGGGCCGCTTCTACGGCGGCATTCACCTGGCCCTGTGGAAGTGGCTGGCCATCGGCGGGGTCATCTGGCTCGGCTCGCTGACCTTCGCCGCCCTGGCCGTCGCCATCGGCTACCGGTTCACGCCGGACCGGGTGCAGCCGGTGGCCATGTTCGTGTACTTCGTCATGTCGATCCTGGGCGGCCTGTGGTTCGCGCTGGCGGGCTGGCTGCAGAAGATCGGCCAGGCGCTGCCCACTTACCAGATCACCCGGGTCGGCACGAGCGTGATCGGCGGCGGCCCGGTGTCCATGACATCCGTCGGGATCATCCTGGCCTGGTTCGCGGCGTTCGCGCTGCTGGCCGTGCTCGCCGTGCGCAGCACCGCCGAAACGGTATGACACCCGCCCGAAGTGAGAGGGGGAAGACCCGAAGTGAGAGGGGAAGACCGGTGCAATCCCTGGCCCGCCACGGCACCACCCGCCGCCCTGGCCGGGCACGGGACGGCGGTGGCCGCGCAATTCACCCTCACCGAGGGCCTGCCGGCCGCGGGCCTGGCCGTCATCTCGATGGCGCTGGCCGGCGCGGCGCGCCGGGCCGGGGCGGCTGCGGCCGCCCGGGCCGCCATCGTGGCCGGCCTGGCCGCCGCGCTCGTCTCACTGGCCCAGTTCCTGCTCGGGATAGCCCTGGCCGGCGCGTCCGGCCCCGCCGCCGCGCACGCCCTCTATGGTGCGGTGAACCAGCTCGACGGGATCAAGATGTTCCTGCTGGCCATCGTGGGCCTGGCCGGGGCCGCCTCCGCAGTGCTGCCCCGGTGGCTGCGCTATACCGGGATCGCCCTGGCGGCCGCCATGATCTGCTCCGGCGTCCCCTACCTTCTGCTGTGGTCCGGCGGCGCCGCGGCGGCCTACGTGTCCGGGCCCCTGCTCCTGCTGTTCATCACCGGGAGCGGCATCGCTCTCGGCGCATCGAACCCCGCCTGGAGCCCGGGCACCCACCATCCTGCTGTCGCGGCCGGCCTGCCGGCGACCGCACCGGGGAGCCCGCCGAGCCGCGCACCCTGAGGGGGCCGGGACCCGGCTAGTACCATAGTGGCTGCGGCGCAGCGACCCGGAGCATCGCTGGAGGCACCGGACATGCGGGTTCGGAATGGCTGAACCGCCTGCGGCGGCGTCCCAGGCTGCCGAGGGCGATGCCCTGCTGGCCACCAAGCTGCACCTGCCGGTCCCGCGTCCCGGCCTGGTGCCCCGGCCCCGGCTGGCCGGACAGCTCGAAGCCGGGCTAGGCCGGGGGATCGTCCTGGTCTGCGCCCCGGCCGGATACGGCAAGACGGTCCTGGTGGCCGACTGGGCGCTGACCGGCCAGCGCCCGGTGGCGTGGCTGTCGCTGGATCCCGGCGATAACGACCCGGCCAGGTTCTGGCGGCACGCGGTCGCCGCGCTGGACCGGGTGCGCCCGGGGATCGGCGCTCGCGTGGGCCCGCTGATCGGGCCGCCGACCCCCGTCTCATTCGAGGGTCTGCTCACAGCGCTGATCAACGACCTGGACGCCAGGCCCGCCGCGGACGAGGCCGTGCTGGTCCTCGACGACTACCACGTGATCGCCGCCCGGCCCGTGCATGATTCGGTGCAGTTCCTGCTGGAGCACTGGCCGCCTGGGCTGCGCCTGGTGCTGACCAGCCGGTCTGATCCACCCCTGGCCCTGGCCCGGCTGCGAGCCCGCGGGCAGCTGGCCGAGCTGCGGGCCGCTGACCTGCGGTTCACGGCGGACGAGGCCGGCGCGCTGTTGCGGCACATGGCCGGGGAGGCGCAGATGTCCCTGCCCGATACGGCCGTGGCCGCGCTGGCCGCGCGGACCGAGGGCTGGGCGGCCGGTCTGCAGCTCGCGGCCTTGTCCCTGCGCGGTCAGGCCGACGCGGCCGCTTTCGTGGCCGCGTTCACCGGCAGCCACCGCTATGTCCTGGACTACCTGGGCGAGGAAGTACTGGAATGCCAGCCCGAGCAGCTGCAGACGTTCCTGCTCGAGACGTCGGTGCTGGAACGGCTCAGTGGCGGGCTGTGCGACGCCGTCACCGGCCGCGCGGACAGCCAGGCCCTGCTAGAGCAGATGGAGCAGGCCGGCCTGTTCCTGCTGCCGCTCGATGAGGTGCGCGGCTGGTGGCGTTACCACCGCCTGTTCGCCGATCTGCTCCGCGCCCGCCTGGAGCAGGAGCCGGGCCGGGCCGCGCGGCTGCACCGGGACGCGGCGGCCTGGCATGAGGAGCACGGGCTGGCCGATGAGGCCATCCGGCACGCGGTCGCCGCCGGGGAGATGACCTGGGCGGCCCGGCTGATCGAGCGGTACTTCGACGCCGTGTACCGGCTGCGCGGGGAGGCAGCGACGATCCAGCGCTGGATTTCGGCGCTGCCCGCCGGACTGCTCCAGTCGCGTCCCCGGCTGCTGCTGGCCCAGGCCCAATTGGCTGCCGCCGCCAGCCGGATGGAGGCGGTGCAGCGTTTCGCCGACGCGGCCGAGCGGGCCTTCGCCGCTGCGGCCGACGAGCCGTTCGAGCCCAGCGTCGGCCGGGCCAGCAGCCTGCTGGCCAACATCCCTGCGCACATCGCGCTGTGCCGGGGCTTTGCCGCCCAGTACCGCGGGGACGCGGAGGCCACCGCCGCGTTCGCGTCACAGGCCCGGGCCGAGCTGGGCCCGGGAGAGAGGCTGCTGGACTACGAGGCCCACTGCGACCTGGCCGTGGCGCAGTGGCTCCGCGGCCGGCTCGCGGCGGCTGAGCGGGCCCTGGTGCCCAGCATCGCCGGGTGGGCCGACAGTCCCGTCTTCGTGGCCTGGGGCCGTCACCTACTCGGCCAGGTCCAGCGCGGCCGGGGACGCCTGGACGCGGCCGTCCAGACCTACCAGCTGGCTCGGGGAGCCACCGCCGGACCCGGCCGGCCGCCGCTGCCCGCGGCCGGTGTCGGGTATGTGGGCCTGGCCGAAGTGGCCCGCCAGCGGGACGAACTCGACGCCGCCCTGGAGCAGGTCACCGAGGGCATCGAGCTGTGCCGCCAGCTCGCCTATGTCTCGCCGCTGGCGGCCGGCCTGGTGACGCTGGCCTGGATCCGGCAGGCCCAGGGGGATCAGGCCGGGGCGCTGGATGCGATGCGGGAAGCCGTGCAGACCTCGCAGGCCCAGGCCCAGGCCGGGCCGCTCAACCCGGTCCCGGCCCAGCGGGCCAGGCTGCTGCTGGCCCAGGGCGACCTGCCCGCCGCCGCCCGCTGGATAGCCGAACGCGGCCTGCAACCCGGCGATGAGCCGGACTACGCTCGCGAGCCGGGGCACCTGGTGCTGGCCCGCCTCCTGCTCGCCCAGGGCGAGCCGGGCCGGGCGCTCGCGCTGCTGGACCGGCTGCACACCGCCGCCATGGGCCAGGAGCGGACCGCCAGCATCATCGAGACGGGCGCCCTGCGCGCCCTGGCCCTCGCGGCCAGCGGCCGGGCGAGCGAAGCGGTAACCACCCTGGCCGGGATGCTCACCCTGGCCGCCCAGCAGGGCCACGTCCGGGTCTTCGCCGACGAGGGCCCGCCGATGGAGGCGCTGCTTGGGCGCCTGATCGCGGCCCAGCGGGCCGGCCCGGCCGCAGCCGGGGTCCCGCTGGCCTTCCTGGCCCGGCTCCAGCGGGCCTTCGGGGACGCCCGCCGGGTCCCGGGCACCCGGCCTGCCCGGGCGGCGGTGCCGGGCCTGATCGAGCCGCTGACCGGCCGCGAGCTGGAAGTGCTGCGGCTGCTGGCCGCGGGCCGGTCCAACCGGGACATCGCCCGGGAACTCGTGGTCACTCTCGACACGGTCAAGAAGCACGTCAGTCATATCCTGGGCAAACTCGGCGGCTCCAACCGCACCGAGGCCGTCACCCGGGCGCGGCAGCTGGACCTGATCTCCTGAGCTCTCCCGGGGCGCCGGCTCTACACGGCGGCGCGCATTTTTGACACGAGCCTTTCGAACATCGGGTAGGCGGCACTGCCGCCGATCGCATCGATCGACGGCTGCCACATCTCCCACCGGTCGATCAGCCGGCGCCCGAGCAGGGTCCTGATGAGCTCGAAATCAAAGCCGCCGTGGCTCTCGAGGGCGCCGAGTTGCTCGAAGTAGTCGAGCTCCCGGTACAGGATGTACGCCTCAGCGGAGTTCTCGGCCACGAACACCGTGAGTGCATCCCGCAGTGCCTCCGGCGTTTCGAACTGGGCGACGAGGCGGCGCGTCTCCAGCATCGGGCCCTCGCTCCAGCGCCTGAAGAATTCGACTGCCATCTCAGCCTGGCGGCCGATCCGGGCTTCACGGGCCTGCCGGGCCGCGAAGATCACTGCACCGATCGCGCTGAGCAGCCCGAGGGCGCTGACCGCGGTCGCGATCGCCGTGACCTGCTCGGCCCAGTTCGGCATAGGGCCGCCCTCCTATCTGGCCTGAACTCCCGCACATGGGCGTGCGGAATCGCTCCCGGCCGGACTGGCGGGCCAGGACTGTCGGGCCGCAGGATATAAGGGGGCCGGGGGGTGGCCGCGGGGTTACCCGTAGTAGTCGTTGCCCCGGGAGAACTCCACGAACGTGCAGGCCTGGTCACCGACGCTCCAGGCGTCATGCCCGGGGGGGAGCAGCATGACATCCCCGGCGGAGAAGTCCTCCTGCGAGCCGTCGCTCAGCACCACCCGCAGCAGCCCGGCGGTCACCAGGGCCACGTGGGGCAGCTCGCACAGATCGGTCCCGGCGTGGGGCTTGAGATCGTTGGACCATCGCGCGCCAGGGGCGAACGTGACCTCGGTGACGGCCAAGCCGTCCAGCTCCGCGGTCTTCTTCGAGATGAGCCCGTGGGTATCAGCCGGCACGCCGGCGAGGTGGGCCTTCTGCATGGCCGGGTTGTAAGAAGACACGAGTCAAGCGTGGGGGAAGCCCGCCCGGAAATCTAGTATGCCGGCCGGATGAATCTACTTTTGGGGCGGCCCGCGGCGGGCCGCCAGCTACTGGAGCCCGGCGCGGACAGAGGTGATGCGCTGCGTGTTGAAGCCCAGCCAGTGCATCCGGCCCACGTAGCGCGCGTGCTCAACCTTCAGGCAGCGGTCCATGATCACCGTTACGCCACCATCCTCGGCGATCCGCGCCCCCTCCTCGTTGATCACGCCGAACTGGCACCAGAGGGCCCCCGCGTGGATCGCCACCGCCTCCCGCGCGATGCCCGGCAGCGCATCCGGCGCGCGGAACACGTTCACGATGTCCACCGGTACCGGTACGTCCAGCAGGCTCGCGTAGCACTTCTGCCCGAGGATCTCGCTCTCGCGGGGATTCACCGGGATCACCTGGTAGCCGTGCCGCTTGAGGTAGTAGCCAACAAAGTTGCTGGCCCGCAGCTCGTTGCCGGACAGGCCTACGATGGCGATCGTCCTGGCGCCGTGCACCACCCGCTGGATGGTCAGTGAGTCCTGATATCGGGCGAGATCGGTCATGGCGTCGCCACCTTCTCCCCCGCTGCCGCGGCGACCCGCGCGAAACCCTGCTCCAGATCCCAGATCAGGTCCTCGACCGACTCGGTGCCGACCGACAGCCGCACCGTTCCCGGGCCGACGCCGGCCGCCCGCAGTTCGTCGTCACCCAGCTGGCGGTGCGTCGTGCTGGCCGGGTGGATGATCAGGCTCTTCGCGTCGCCGACGTTGGCCAGGTGGGACCAGAGCGTCACGCCGCGGATGAGGTTCTGCCCGCCGGCCCTGCCGCCGGCGCAGTCGAAGGAGAACACCGCGCCCGCCCCGCGCGGCAGGTACTTCTCCACCAGCGGCCGGTACCTGCTCGCCGGCAGGCCCGGATAGGTCACATTCGACGCCAGCTCGTGCGCCTGCAGGAACGCCGCGACCGCCCGCGCGTTCTCGACGTGGCGTTCCATCCGCAGCGACAGCGTTTCGAGCCCCTGCAGGAACAGGAAGGCATTGAAAGGAGCGAGCGCCCCGCCCAGATCGCGCAGCGTCTCCGCCCGCAGCTTCATCAGGTAGCCGTACGTCCCGAACGTCTCGTGGAATTGCAGGCCGTGGTAGGCCGGCGACGGATCCGCGACGACGGGGAACCGCCCGTTGGACCAGTTGAACGTGCCCGCCTCGACGACGACGCCGCCGATGCTCGTGCCGTGGCCGCCGATGAACTTGGTCGCCGAGTGGATCACGATATCCGCGCCCCATTCGATCGGGCGGCACAGGTACGGCGTCGCGAACGTGCTGTCCACGATCAGCGGCAGCTCGCGGGAGTGCGCGATGGCCGCCACCGTCTCGATGTCCAGCACGTTCCCGCCCGGGTTGCCGATCGTCTCGGCGAAGAACGCCTTGGTGTTGGCGCGGACCGCCTTCCGCCACGCGTCCGGGTCGTCGGGATCGACCCAGGTCAGCTCCACGTTCATCTTGCGCAGCACATGCTTGAACTGGTTCACGGTCCCGCCGTAGAGCGCCGAGGACGAGACCACGTGGTCGCCCGGCTCCAGCAGCGTGAACAGCGCGGCCGCCTGCGCGGCGAGCCCGCTGGCGAACGCCACGGCGCCGGCGCCGCCCTCCAGGTTCGCCACCCGCTCCTCGAATACCGCGACCGTCGGGTTCATGATGCGCGAGTACGTGTTCCCGTACTCCTGCAGGTTGAAGTACGCGGCCGCGGATTCCGGGTCCTCGAACACGTAGCTGGTCGTCTGGAAGATCGGCACCGCACGCGCGCCCGTGTTCGGGTCGGGCCGTTGCCCGGCGTGCAGCTGCCGTGTCTCGAAGCCGAACGCGTGGTCCTGCTCGGCCGGCACGGCCTCGGCCCGGGAGGGCTGGTCGGTCACGAAGATCCCTTCCTCGGCGTCATCCGCCGGCTCCGCCGTCAGGCAGGCTGTGCTGGCTCAGGAACTGGCGGATTATGGGCGTCTGGCGCGCTTCCTCGAGCAGGAAGCAGTCGTGGCCGTACGGCGCCTCGATCACATGCAGCTCGGCCGGCTTGCCGAGAGCGCGAAGCGCGCCGGCGACCTCGCCCGACGCAGACGGAGGGTACAGCCAGTCGGAACTGAATGCGATCAGCAGTGTGCGCGCCGACACTGCCTCGAGTGCCTGTGCGAGCGATCCGCTGCCGTGCTGCCGCGCGAGATCGAAATATGTCAGCGCGCGCGATGTGTACAGGTAGGTGTTGGCGTCGAAGCGCCGGACGAACGAGTCGGCCTGGTGGCGCAGGTAGCTCTCGACCTCGAACTCCGGTTCGGTGATCGTGTAGCGGATGTCGTCGGCGAACTGCAGCCGCCGGCCGAACTTGTCGTCCAGCGCCGCCGCGGACAGGTACGTGATGTGGCCGACCATCCGCGCCACCCCCATCCCGGCGTCCGGCGTGGCGCCCGTACCGTAGTAGCGGCCGCCCTGCCAGGCCGGGTCTCCCATGATCGCGGCGCGCGCGATCGCGTTCCAGGCCACGCCCTGCGGGTGCAGGGCGTGCGTGCTGGCGATCGCCACGACGGCATCGACCTGGTCAGGAAACAGGATCGCCCACTCGAACGCCTGCATCCCGCCGAGTGAGCCGCCGGCTACCGCCGCGAGCCGCCCGATACCGAGCGCGTGCAGGAACGCGTGCTCGGTCCGCACCATGTCCGCGACAGTGATCACCGGGAAGTCCGGCCCATAGGGCCGGCCCGTCGCCGGGTTGACCGACGATGGCCCCGTCGTCCCGCGGCAGCCGCCGAGCAGGTTCGTGGAGACGACGAAGAAGCGGTCGGTGTCGAACGCCTTGCCGGGGCCGATCATGCCGTCCCACCAGCCGAGTCCCGTGCGGGCCGCGCCGTCGCGGTCCTCGGCCCCGAACCCGTCGCGGGTGCTTTCCTCGGGCGGTGTCTTCGCGAAGCCGGCCGCGTGGGCGTCGCCGCTGAGCGCGTGGCACACCAGGATGACGTTGTCGCGCCGGGGCGAGAGGGTCCCGTAGGTCTCGTAAGCTACCCGGACCGGGTGCAGTTCCCGCCCGCAGTCGAGCCGCACCGGCTCCGGCAGGTCGAGGTACTGCGTTTCGACCGTCCCGACCGAGCCGGCCGCGAGCGTGGAGGCTGGCTCTGCCATGGGGGCTATGGTAACCCGCCCTGGTCAGTGTATTGTCAACCATCTCCATAGGAATTGGGGAACGGTCAAGGGGGTTTCGCGATATGACTGCCGTTACCAACGGTGTGAACGTTCAGGCGCTGCTCGATGCGCGCGAGGTGCTCAAGGGTGCGCCGGACGCGGCCCAGTTCACCTGGCGGGCGTCCGCCAAGTGGCAGAGCGGCGTGCACAGCACGATCAAGGTCCAGAGCTTCTTCGGCCTCGGGGAGGAGCAGAACCACAAGGAAGAGTGGTCCTTCGAAGCCGACCACCCCGAGGTCTTCGCGGCGGAGGACCAGGGCATCACGCCGATCGAGTACCTCCTCGTCGGCCTGGCCAGCTGCCTGACGGGGGGTATTGCCTCCGTGGCGGAGAACCGCGGCATCCAGCTCCGCTCGGTCGAGTCCACGGTCGAGGGCGGGCACGACATCCGCGGGATCCTCGGTGCCGACAGCGACGTCCGCAACGGCTTCAACGACATCAAGGTGACGTTCACCATCGACGCGGACGCGTCGCGGCAGGAGATCGAGGCACTGGTCGCCCAGTCCCAGAAGCGCTCCGCCGTGTTCGATGCTCTCACCAATCCCACGAACGTCACCGTAGAAGTCGCTTGAGCGGCCGCCCGGCGGCCTGCGGGCGCGCGCGATCCGGAAAGCACTGAGGGGCCACGCCATCGAGCGCACCACCACGGTCGTCATCGGCGGGGGCCACGCGGGCCTCGCCGCGAGCTACTTTCTCAGCGACCGGTCGATCGACCACGTCGTTCTTGAGCGCGGGGAGGTGGCTAACTCCTGGCGGTGTGAACGCTGGGAATCCCTGCGGCTGCTGACTCCCAACTGGCAGAGCCGCCTGCCGGGCCTGCACTATGACGGCCCGGATCCAGACGGCTACATGACGGTGCGCGAGGTGACCGAATTCATCGAGCGCTTCGCCAAGAACGCGCGTGTTCCTGTCCGGACTGGCGTCAACGTCACGGCGGTGCGGCAGGCCGACGGCGGGTACCACGTCACGACAAGCCATGGCGAGATTCACTGCCGGACCGTGGTCATCGCGAGCGGCGCCTGCAATCGCCCGGTGCTGCCGGCGTTCAGCGTGGCGGTGCCAGCGTCCGTCGCGCAGCTGACGCCGCTGCGCTACCGTGACCCCGCCCAGCTGCCCGACGGCGGCGTGCTCGTCGTGGGAGCCTCCGCGACCGGGGTGCAGCTGGCCGCTGAGCTGAGGCGTTCGGGCCGGCCGGTGACCCTCTCGGTCGGGGAGCACGTGCGGCTGCCGCGCACCTACCGCGGGCGCGATGTGCTGTGGTGGATGGACGCGTCCGGCGTGTGGGACCAGCGCTACGACGAGGTTGAGGATCTCACCCGGGCCCGGCGGCTGCCGTCGCCGCAGCTCGTCGGGACCCCGCAGCGGGCGACGCTGGATCTCAACGCGCTCGCCTCGATGGGCGTCGAGCTGGTGGGCCGCTGGGCGGCGGTACGTGATGGCCGTGCGCTGCTCTCCGGTGGCCTGCGCAACGTATTCTCGCTCGCGGACCTCAAGATGGAGCGCCTGCTGGACACGTTCGACGAGTGGGCCAGGACTTCAGGGGCTGACGCTGAGGCCGGGCCTCCCGAGCGCTTCGCGGCGACGCGGGTGCCCGAGTCGGCGCGGTTGCAGCTCGACCTGCGAAGTGGCGAGATCGCCGCGATCGTGTGGGCGACGGGTTTCCGGCCTGACTACGGGTGGCTCGACGTGCCGGTGGTCGGCGCGAAAGGCCAGCTGAACCACGAGGGCGGCGTGGTCGCCAGCCCGGGGCTGTACGCCCTGGGGCTGCCTGTGCTGCGGCGGCGCAAGTCCACGTTCATCTACGGCATCGAGGACGACGCGCGTGAGGTCATCGATCACCTCGCGGGGTACCTGGCCAGCAGGAACCCGGCGTGACCGCCGCATGCGCTAAAATTCTGTTTTTCGCCTGATTTACCTCATTTTCGGTACGCTCCCCGTGCGATGACTATGGAACTTCCCGCGGCCGTGATGGCCGTCGGCCATGCCCCCGGTGAAACTGGCCCGCAGCCCGGCACGGTGACCCGCGCCGGGCTGTCCCGGGCGGCCCGCCGGTGACCGGCGGGACCGCGATCACCGGCCGCTGCCCGGCACCGGGCCCGGTCCCCGGCCCCGGTGGCGGCCGCGCGGCAGGGGCATCACCGGCTGCGGCCCGGCTCCTCGGGCGGCTGTCCGTGCTCCCGGCCCTGCTCGTCATGGCCTGGCTGCTCGCCGGGCTGCCGTTGCTCATGCTGGGCCGGTTCACGTGGCCGCTGATGCTGGCCGTGTCGGTACCGCTGGCCGTGGTGTTCGTGGTCATCGGCCTGCGGGTGATCCCGGGCCGGTGGCCGGCCGCCCGGCCGGACGCCTCCCGGGGCCAGGAGGGCGCGCCGTGGTGGGCGGTGGCCGGGGTGGTCGCAGTCGCCGTCGGGTTCGGGGCCGAGCAGTTGGCCTATCACTCCGAGCAGATCATCGTCATGCTCGATCCCGCCTCCTATTTCCAGTACGGGGCCTGGATTGCCGGGCACGGCTCGCTGCCGATCCCGCAAAGCCGCGCGGCTTTCGGCGGCTCGCACCTGCTTACCTTCGCCAGCCCGGCTTTCTACCAGGTCGGCAGCGGCATCGTGCCGCAGTTCATGGCGGGGCTGCCGATGGTGCTGGCCGGCGCCTTCTGGGCTGGCGGGCCCAGCGCCGCGGTGCTGGTGGCACCGGTACTCGGGGCGGCGGCGGTGCTCACCTTCGGCGGCCTGGCCGCCCGGCTCGCCGGACCGCGCTGGGCGCCGCTCGCGGCCCTGGCCCTCGCGGTCACCCTGCCTGAGCAGTACACCAGCCGGACATCGTTCAGTGAGCCGCTGGCGCAGATCCTGTTCCTCGGCGGGCTCAGCCTGGTCATCGACTCGCTGACGGCCGAGGGAACCAGGGCCCGGGTCTGCGCCGGGCTGGGCGGCCTGGCGCTGGGCCTGACCATCCTGGTGCGCATCGACGGGATCAGCGACATCCTGCCGGTCGTCCCGTATGCGGCGCTGCTGCTGATCAGGAGGCGTCCGCAGGCGGTCCCGCTGATCTGCGGCCTGGGCCTCGGCGCGCTCGCGGGGGTGGCGGACGGGGTGCTGCTGTCCTGGCCGTACCTGATGCACAACAAGGGCTCGGTGCTGCCGCTGGCCGCGCTGGCCGGCCTGGTGATCATCCTGACGGCCTGTGCCGTGCCACTGCTGCGACGCTACCCGCTGCCCGCGCCGGACTGGTCCGGGAGGCGCGGCCGGTGGCTGCTTGGCGTGGCCGCCGCCCTGCCGTTCGTGGTGCTGGCCGCGCTTGAGCTCCGCCCGTATGTGCACCGGGTGCCGATCGTGCCCGGCCGGCGGCCCAGCCACCGGGCGATCAGGTACCACCATTACCTGCAGTTCAGCCTGCACTGGGTGTTCTGGTACCTGGGCGTGGCGGCCCTGCTGCTCGCCGCGCTCGGGGCCGCCGTGCTCGCCCGCCGCTGCCTGCGGGGCGATATGCCGGCCTGGGTACTGCCGCTCATCACGTTCAGCTGGATCATCGTCACGGTCCTGTACCGCCCTGCCATCGTGCCGCACCAGCCGTGGGCGAGCCGCCGGCTGGTCCCCGGCGTGCTGCCCGGGCTGATCCTGCTGGCCGTGTGGGGAACGGCCTGGCTGATCAGCTGGGCCCGCAGCCAGGACTACGGCCCGGTGGCCACCGCGGCCGTGCCCCTCCTCGCCGTGGCCCTGGTGCTGCCGGCCGCGATGACCACGTTCGGGCTGGGCATCAGGGACGGCGGCCCGCTGGGGATCAGGCCGGCCGCAGACGGCTGGGCGGTCAAGACCACGGAGGCAGGCGAGATCAGCGCGGTGCACCGGATGTGCGCCGCACTCCCGCACAACGCCTCGGTGATCATGGTCAACAGCAAGGTCAGGGACCGGTTCAGCGAGGTCGTCCGCGGCATGTGCGGCTACCCGGCCGCTGACCTGCCCCGCCCCACCCCGGCCCGGGTGCGGCAGGTCGCGCGGCGGATCGTGGCGGCGGGCCGGCAGCCGGTGCTGCTGGCCACGACCCGCGCGCGCCTGGTGCCCTACGGGACCGGGATCCGGCCCATCATGCTGCTGCACACGACCGGGGAAGCGTCAAGCCTGATGCACCCGCCCGAGGGTGTCCACCGGCTGGACCTCAAGGTCTGGATGCTGGAGGTGGCACGGTGAGCGCCACCGCCCAGCGCCCGGGGGTTACTTCTGCTCGTAGACCGCGGTGATGGAACCTCGGGCGAGCGTCTGGCCCATCAGGTTGAACACGAGGAACGCCGGGGTGGCCGACGGGTCGACGTCGAGGTGTTCTGCGCCCAGGGCGTGAACGACGAACTGATACCGGTGCGGGCCATGGCCGTCCGGGGGTGCGGCTCCGAGGAACTGTGCCAGGCCCGCGTCGTTGCGCAGGGTGACCGCGCTGCCGGGCATGCTGCTGCTGCCCGGGCTGCCGGCCCCCGCGGGGAGCTCGGTCACGGAGGCCGGGATGTTGAACACGGCCCAGTGCCAGAAGCCGCTCAGGGTGGGGGCATCGGGGTCGTAACAGGTGATCGCGAAGCTCTTCGTGCCCTCGGGAAAGCCGCTCCAGGCCAGCTGGGGGGAGCGGTCCTCGCCGCCCGCGCCGAAGATACCGCTCACCTGCGGCGTGGGAAGCGTTCCTCCCTCGGTGATGTCAGAGCTGGACACGGCAAAGGTGGGAGCGTCCGGGAGACCCCGGTAAGGGCCGGATGAATCTGTCATCGGGTTTCCTTCCTTTGTAGCAGCTGGTCACGGCGCGGGCCGCCAGGGCCTGCCTTCCTCCCCGGTCAGCTGGCGGCATCAGAAAGGTGTACCACTGCGGGAGGCAGCGGGCCACAGCGGCCCGTCAGCCCAGCAGTGGCCGTACCTGATCGACGAAGCGCTGCATGGAACCGGTCATGTCGGCGCCGGGCATCCACAGGGCGAACCGGTCCACCCCCGCCTGCTGGTAGGCGGTCAGCAGGCCGGCGACGTATCCGGGGGTGCCGGAGATCATGCAGGTGCGCCAGGGCTGGGCCGCCTCGTCAGCGGGGTCGGGATCGGAGCCAGCGAGCATGACCGGCGCCCAGAGAGTGACCCGCACGGGTGCCGCCCCCGGGTCCTGCAGCGCGCGGATGTCGCTGACCGCTGCCTGCACCCAGTCCGGTGGCGCCCCGTACAGGCCCGGCAGCCAGCCGCCGCACCGGGCCGCGCGGCGCTTCGCGACCTGGCTGACCCCTGCGAAGTAGATCGGCAGCTCGCGACCCTGCGGGGGGTGCGGGCGGACGTTGAAGTCTTCCACCTGGAGATGCTTCCCGGAGAAGCTGACCGGCCCATCCGACGTCCATGCCGCTCGCAGGAACTCCACCACTTCGTCGCACCACGGGCCCCGGTTATCGAAGGGGCCGCCGAGGGCCTCGATTTCGGCGCGCAGCCACCCGACCGCCGCCCCGAAATCGACGCGGCCGCCGGACAGGTAGTCAAGCGTCGCGACCGACTTGGCAATGTGCAGCGCGCTGCGATGCGGCAGCACGCAGGCGGACAGGCCGAGCCGCAGGCTGGTCGTCGCGGCGGCGGCGAACCCCAGGCTGATGAATGGCTCGAGGAACGGCAGATCCGTGGGGGTCGGGAACAGCCCCGAGTCGCTGAACGGATAACGTGAGCTGCCGAAGTCCACAGGAAAGGCGATGTGGTCGCCCACCCACAGGGATGAGAAGCCGAGCGCCTCGGCGGCCTGCGCGACGTCCACCATCTCGTCGTGGCCGGCCGCGTAGCCGATCTGCGGCAGCATGACTCCGATGTCCACTGTCCTACCTCCCCACCGTCCGGCGCCGCTCGGGCGCCGGCCTGTCCTGGCCTGATGTGCGCGGGCTGGTTTGATCCTGCGTGCCTGGTCCGGGTGCAGCCGGGGAATCGCGCCGGCCTGCGGTACAGGGCGGGAAAGCCGGGCAGGAGCACCTGGCGGCCCGCTGCGCCGCCCGGCTGCGCCGGGCGGAAGAACTGGCGGGATCGCATCTGCGGGTCCTCCAGGACCTCGCCAACGGTCCGGACCGACCCCAGCGGGACCCCGTACTGCTGGGCGAGCTGGCCCAGCTCGGCGCGCGTGCGGCTGGCCAGCCAGGGCCCGATCAGCGCGTCAACCTCATCGGGGTACTCCATGGCAATGCCGAGCGGGTCGCGGTACCGGGGCTCCTGTGACCAGGCGGGCCGGCCCATCATGTCCAGGTACCGCTCCCAGTCGCGGCGTGACCGGCCGATCAGCACCACGTCACCGTCGCGGCACGGCAGTATCGTCATCGGGTAGCGCCCGCCGGATCCCGGGGCGCGCCGTCCCGCCCGGACTGGCGGTATGCCGTAGAACCGGTACAGCAGCGTGTACATGCGGCTGTACGAGGCGGCCACGTCAGCCGAGGCAACGTCGATGAACACGCCGCCGCCGCCCCGGCCGTCCAGCAGCGCGCCCAGCACCGCGCATGCGGCGTTCAGCCCCTGGCTGGCCGCCGCGATGTCGTAGGGCACCACCAGGGGCTCTCGCTCGGGCCTGCCGACGAGTGAGGACAGCCCGCCGGCCGCCTGGGCGTTGATGTCATCGCCGCGCCAGGCGGGCTCCCGCGGATCGTCCGGCCACCCGAAGGGCGACAGGTACACGTAGACCAGGCCGGCGTGGCCCAGCCGGAGGTCGCCGAACTGCCCGGCCGGGTCCGGCCCGCCGGCCCCGCCGTCCGCCGCCCGGACGATGACATCCGCGGCCGCGTAGGCCTGCGCGGCGTGGACGTTCTCGACCTGCTTGCCGTCGCCAAGAAAGACCTGCTCGGCTTCCGCCCGTGCTTTCTCCGCAGCTGACCAGCCGGGGCTGGCGCTCCCGCCCTGCCGGTCACGGTCCTCGCGGACCTGCAGGACGGTCGCGCCAAGCTGCCGGAGCAGCCGGGTGCAGAACCCGGCCGCGACAGACTGCCCGGCCTGCACGACAGTCAGGCCGGCCAGCGGTGCCAGGGTGATCTCCTGCATGGGCATGTATCTCCCCGCCGCCTACTCGAACGCGCCCTGCGCGTCGTATTCCGCATACCCGGCGTCGCTGATGCCGAGGACATCGGCCATCACCTGCCGGGTATCGGTGCCGAGCACCGGCCCGGCACCGCGGGGCACCGGCACCTCGCCGTTGATGTGCCACGGGGTCCCGGTCACGTCCATCTCACCGAGCAGCGGGTGCGTCACCCGGGTCGTCAGCTGGCGGCCCTGCAGCCGGGGGTCGGACTCCATCTCCTCGACGCCCAGGACCGGGGTGCAGGCCACGCCCGCTTCCTGCAGCGTGGCTGTTATCCCGGCCGCCTTGCGGGTCCGGGTCCAGGCGGACAAGGCGGCGAGCAGCGCGTCACGGTGGTCGTGGCGGCCCGCGGCAGTGGTGAACCTGGGATCATCCAGGCCCGATCCCGGGCCAGCCGCGGCCGCCAGCGCGTGCCACTGCCCGTCACCGTCAATGCTGAGCGCGATCCAGCAGTCGTCACCAGCGCAGGGCAGGAAGTCGTGCGGGAAACGCCCCGGGCGGGCGTTGCCCCGCGGGACCGGCTCCTCACCGGTCAGCTGGTACTCGGCGACGGCCGTGCCGAGCAGGCAGGCGGCGGCCTCGGTCTGGGACAGGTCGATCAGGCACCCGCGGCCGGTCCGCTGCCGGTCCAGCAGGGCCGCGAACACGGCGAGGACGCCGAAGTACGCTGCGTTGGGATCGCTGAGCGCGGTGGCCATCATGCCGACCGCGGCGCCGTCCTCGTAACCGATGAGCCCTTCCAGGCCCGCCAGGCCGGTCATGATCGGCGCGTAGGCACGCTGCTGGGACAGCGGGCCCTCTTCCCCGTAGGCGCTGGCGGCGAGGGCGATCAGCCGCGGGCAGGCGGTGAGCAGGTCATCCCACGGCAGGCCGAGCCGGGCCAGCCAGCCGGGCGCGTAGTTCTCGATGAACACGTCGCTACTGGCCAGCAGCTGCCGGAACAGCCCGAATCCGGCCTCGTTCTTCAGGTTCAGGGTGACGCTCTTCTTGGCCGGGTTCAGCTCGTGCAGCAGGGGGAACGACTCCTGCTCCACGGCCGGGTCGCGGCCGGCGGAGGCGGCCCGCGGGATCCGGGCCCGGTTGATGTCCAGGCGCTGCCTGGACTCCACCTTGAGAACGTCGGCCCCCAGGTTGGCGAGAACGGCACCGACGAGCGGGATCGACACGGCCGTGCCGACCTCGACGACGCGCAGCCGCTCCAGCCCGAGCATCTCAGCCCCTGGCCCGGCGGGCGGCGCGGGCGGGAGCAGCCGGGAGGGTCACCGGTACTCCTGCTCGAGATCATCGTGGTATTCGTCCCGGCCGTGGAAGCCCGCCCTGGTGCCCTCGTCACGCCGCTGCCTGAAGAAGTTGTACTCGTCATCCTCGAACCGGATGTTGGTGGCCAGGGCATGGCCGAAGTAGCCGCGGATGAACTGCTGGGACCCGCCCAGGGAGTCCAGCGCCATATGGTGCATGGCCCGGCCCATCACGAGCGAGTCCTTGGAATTCCGCGCCACCCGCTGCGCCCAGTCCTCCACCGCCGCCTCGAGCTCGTCCTCCGGGACACTGCGGTTGACCAGGCCGATCTCGACGGCCTGCGGGCCGCTGAATTCCTCGCCAAGCAGCAGCAGTTCCCTGGCCTTCTTCGGCCCGAACGCCAGCAGCTCGGTGTTGAGCTGCCAGGAGTTGCCGGCGAACGCAAGCCGCTGCTCGGCGTGGCTGAACCGGGCGGTGTCCGCACAGATGGCCAGGTCGACCAGCTCGACGAGGTAAATCCCGGCGCCGACGCACCAGCCCTGCACCTGGGCGATGACCGGCTTCACCGCGTAATGGAAGGCCATGTAGTTGTCGACCAGTTTGCGGTCGAACTGCAGCCGGACCCGCTGGCTGGGCCGCCGCCTGCGCTTCTGGTCCTCGGTGCGGTGCTCGGTGTACCCGTACACGAACCCGACGTCGTTCAGGTCGTGCCCGGCGCAGAACGACGGGCCGTTGCCCTTGAGGATGATGACCTTGACCGAGTCGTCCTCCTCGGCCTCGTGCAGCGAGGCCACCAGCGTGTCAAAGGCGCGGAAGGGCATCGCGTTGTGCTTGCCGGGACGGTTCAGGATCAGCCGGGCGACCGGGCCCTCCCTCTCGACCAGGACGTCACCCTCCTGGGCCGCCGCGGCCCCGTTCTCCTCGGCCACGCATGCCTCCCTGACCCGTTCGTTGAAACATAATCATGTTAATGATGGTAAACGTCAAGGGGCCGGCGTCAGCTGGTCGACCGGACCACCTGCACCTGGTCCGCGAGGAGCTCGGGGTAGCGGTCCGCGACGAGGGCGGCGAAGCCTTCGAGGTGCTTGGCCATGACGCGCGCGGCCATGGCCGGGTCCTGGGCGTCAACCGCCCGCAGGATGCGGCGGTGCGCGCGGACTGCCTCCTGCCTGGCCGCGCGGCCGAACCGGATCCCGACCTGGTGACCATCGGCGATCCGCTGGATGGCGAACCAGAAGGCGGCCAGCACCTCGTTGCCGGCTGCCCGGGCGATCAGCCCGTGGAACTCCTGATTGCGCATGAGGAACGCCGGTTCATCATCGATCGCCTCCTCGAGTGCCTGCACGGAGGCGGCCAGGGCGGCCCGCTGCTCGCCAGTGGCGTGCCGGGCTGCTCCCGCCACCAGCTCCGGCTCGATCACCTCGCGGGCCCGGACGACGTCACCGAACGGCGTGCCGGACACGGACAGCAGCAGTGAGAGCCGCCGCGCCAGGTGCTCAGGCGTCGGGCGCTGCACGACCGGGCCGCCGGCCCGTCCTGGGCGGATGATGAGGAGACCTTCCGATTCCAGCAGCAGCAGCGCCTCGCGCAGGGTGCTCCGCGCGACCTTGAACTCCTCGATCATGGCCGCTTCGGTCGGCAGCACGTCACCCGGGCGCAGGCCACGGGCCAGGATGTCATTGGCGATCGCATCGGCCACGACTGTCGCCATCTTCGGGGGGCGGCCCGGGGCCCGCCGCTCGCTCATTTTCCGGACTCTCCCTCAGGATGGCAGGGCCTGCAGCAGCTCAGCACGGAACCTCGGATGCGCGATGGCGGCGAGCCGCTGGGCCCGCTGCACGAGCGTGCCGGTGCGCAACTCGGCGGCCCCGTACTCGGTCACGACCGTATCCGCATCACTGCGCGCCAGGGTCGCCACGCCGCTGGTCAGCCGGGGCACAATCCGGGAGACCGTCCCGTGGCGCGCGGTCGAGCGCACGGCGATCACAGACCTGCCGCGCGGTGAGGCGGTGGCGGCCCGCGAGAAGTCCGCCAGCCCGCCGACCGCCCCGGCATGGACGCCGTCAATAACTTCCGCGTCCACCTGGCCGGTCAGGTCCACCTCGACAGCCGAGTTCAGCGCCACGAAGGTCTCGAATGCGGCCAGGACGCGGGCGTCGTGGGTGTAAGCAGCCGAGCGCAGGTGCACCTGCTCATTGTTGGCCACGAAGTCGTATACCCGTGCCGTACCGAGGGCGAGGGTGGCGACGCTGACGCCGCGGTCGCGCTCCTTGGCAGCGTTGGTGACCACTCCCGCCTCCACCAGGGCCACCAGGTCATCGCCCAGCAGGCCGGAGTGGATGGCGAGGTCGCGCTTGCCGGCCAGGCCACGGGTCACCGCGCCGAGCACGCTGCCGACGCCAACCTGGAGGACCGCCCCGTCCGGCACGAGCCGTGCCACGTGCCCGGCAAGCTGGTCATCGTCCGCGCTGGCGGGCCCGCGCGCGATCGCGGGCAGCGGGTAGGACGCCTCGACCACGTGACTGAACCGGTCCAGCCGCACCGTGGTATCGCCATGGGTGGCGGGCATCTGGCTGTTGACCTCGGCTATGGCGACCGGCGCGCGATCCAGCAGCGGCACGAGATAGCTGGCGGTCACGCCCAGGCTGCAGCGGCCGTCTGGCCCTGGCGGGCTGACCTGCGCCAGCACCACATCGGCGCGCAGCTCACCGGTGACGATCATGCGGACCAATGCCGACATGTGGCAGGGCAGGATCTGCAGCCGGCCCGACCGCCGCAGCGCCGCGCCCGCGCCGAGGCCGCCGTAGGAGATGAATTCCAGGCCGCCGGCGGCGGCGAGGACGCCAAGGTCACCTGGGGTGATGCCCAGCAGGACCCGCCGGCCGCGGAGACGTTCGTGCTGGGCAGACAGGGCCGCCGTCAGGGTGCGCGGCTCGGCGGCGCCTTCCCCCCAGGCCAGGGTCGCGCCCGGCGGGATGATGGCGGCAAGATCGAGGTCGGCGGCGATGGCCATCGGCACCTCCCCGGATCCGGATAAATAACCATCATCATAAGCAGGGTTGACGGTCAATTCCCGGCGCACCGTCCACGGGGCCAGCGCGCCGGGCGGCTGATGGCCGTGCTGGCCGGCGCACGGATGCCGCGGGGGGTTGGGGGGGATTCCTGGCCGGGCTGTGGTGCGGCTCAGCCAGGATGCCCGTTCAGGAACTGCCTGCCCGGCCCCCGGGCTTCGGCCCGGGGCGCATGCGCAGCAGCTGCTGTTCAAGCCCGGCCCAGGTGCTGCCCCATTCCGCGAGCGGGCCGAGGATCTGCTCCAGCACGCCCAGCTGCTGGTCGAAGGCGGTCAGCTGGGCTTGCAGTGCCCCGATGCTCCGCCTCTGAGCGGCGACGCTGTCGGCGATCGATGACAGTTGCGCCGCGGAAAGGGCGCCTGGCAGCGGGAACACCTCCCGCGCCGACGGCAGGTGGGCGCCGAACCCGGTCAGGCCCTCCAGCCCCTCGGTTACCCTGCGGAGCTGAGCGATAAATTCCTGCACCCTGGTCGGAACCACGTCAGACGTGCCCTGTTCTTCATCCGCCATCGGGTCAGTCCTTTCCGGGCGCGCCACCGCAGTCCCTGATACATGAGGTCATTCCCGGCAGGCGCCAGGTGACTCCACTCCTGGCCGGCGGCGGCAACGTCGCTGCCGTTGCCGGGGTGGTTCGCCGCGCGTATGGTCAAAGAGCAGTTGCCCAGATCGCCCCGGCCCGGTTGCAGCCGGGGGGCGGTCCGGGGACGTCGCTCCAGACCTTGGTGACGTGGTGTGAGTTACCGAGGAAGATTTCATGAGCGTCCCTGAATGGCCATGCCCACCGCTGCGTTCTCGCGTCATGGCTGCCCGTCCCGGGCGATACGCGCCGCGCGCACCCGGGAACCTGACTCAGGCTGCCCATCCGCCTCACGGCTGCTGGCCTGCCTCGCCGCGGGCTGGGCCCGGGGCATAGCGAGAAGGAGAAACGCCGGATGCCTGGGGAAGCAGCGATGCCGCTGACGCGGCTGGTGGAACTGCCCGGCCGCGGGAAGACGCGGGTGTGGGAGTGCGCCGGGCCGCCAGGCGCCAGGACCCTGATGCTTATCCACGGGGTGGCGGGCACGGCCGAGCTGAACTGGGGAAAGGCCTTGGCGCTGCTCGGCCGGGAGTTCCGGGTTGTCGCCGCCGACCTGCGTGGCCATGGTGACGGGATCCCCCTGCGCTCCCGGTTCCGGCTGGAGGACTGCGCTGACGATGTCGCCGCGCTGGCAGGCATCCTTGGTATCCGCAGGTTTGCCGCCGTGGGCTATTCCATGGGCGGCATGGTTGCCCAGCTGCTGTACCGGCGGCACCCGTCGCTGCTGTCGGGCCTGGTGCTGTGCTCGACCGCGGGCAGCGTCTGCGGATCACCGGCGGAGCGGATGGCCGCCCTTGCGGTACCGGCGATGGCCGCCGCCCTGCAATGGAACCCGATGTTGCACGTGATGGGCGCCGGCTTCTTCGGGATGGGGCTGCTGGGCCCCGTTGACGACCCGGTGACAGCCAGGTGGGCCCGCGCCCAGATGAGCCGGACCACCCTGGCCACCACCATCTCGGCCATGGACGCCGTCAGCGGGTTCACGTCAGACAGCTGGATCAGCCAGGTCGATGTGCCCACCGCAGTGGTCATCACGGCCCGGGACCGCGTCGTGCCGCCAGGCCGGCAGCTTGAGCTGGCCCGGGCGATCCCGGGCGCATCGGTGCACCACCTGGACGCCGATCACGGAGCATGCCTCAACGCGCCGGGGTTGTTCGCCCGCGTCCTGCTCGAGGCTTGCTGTTCAGCGGAGCCTGCCGGCGGCAGCCCACTGCGTACACCAGCCTGACGCGCCGCCGGGGATCAAGGACCGCCGGCTGGATCCGGGGCCTGGCCGGTCAGGATATAGCCGCTGCCGAGCGCCAGCTCCTGGACATCCACGTTCTCCAGCAGTTGCGCGAGGTGATGCCACGGCCGCTGGAACCCCCTGAAGCTCCGCACAAAGGGAGCGTGGAGCATCGTCACTGGCAGGTTCACGGCCAGCATCCACGGTGCGGCCCACTTGCCGCCGCCGGCGGCCACCGGGGCGCCGGGACGCAGCGTGCTCACGACGTTCTGTAGCGCGTCCTGGGACTGCAGGATGTCGTGGACGGCGCAGAACAGGGCGGCGTCCGCACGTAACGCGATCTGCGCATCCTCGGCCGGCGACTGCACGACCGTGACGTTATGCCAGCCCTCGTGCTCGATGCGTTCGCGGGCCACCGCTGCCATTTCCGGTGACTCCTCTATACCGACGACGCTTCCCTCGGGGCCGACCTTGTCCAGCAGTGAGCCGTGGCACAGCCCTGTCCCGCATCCCACGTCGAGGACCACCTGCCCGCGGCGGACTGGCAGCGCCTCGACGATTGCCTGGCGGTACGCCTGGAGGGCGCCTGTCCTGTAATCGTAGGAGCGGGCATGCTTGCGGTAAGCCGGCTTCCGTGCACCCCCTGGTGCTGGCGAATTCATGGCGGGCCTCGAATTAGGTGATTCGCTCATGAAACTAATTTCCCTTCCTCAATGGAGCAGCATCTCCCGGCATGATCAACCATTCTGCTTTTCGTTGATGACGAATTTTCAACGTAGCCCGGGCCGGCAAAGTGTGCAATTCCGTTATTATCCCACCGGACGCTTCAAGGTGCTTGAGTCACACCGCGCACGAGTGTTCACCAAATCATGGTAATCCTGGGGTAATCTGTTCCTATGCTGAGCCGCCGTTCAGCAGTTCATGGCGGCCAGCAGGTCAGGTTCTCTTCGCGGCTGCGGGGGAGCTGGGCGACTCGCTACCCGGGGACTCGTCGCCGTGAGGGTGGCGGACTGGTCCGTTCGTTCGCCGGCATCACCGCGGACAGCTACCGCTCCCGGGTCCACTCCTTGAACTTCTCCACGGTCCAGGCGAGCTGGCCGGCGGGGGAGTCGGTGAGGGCAAAGCCCAGGGTGTTGGGGCGGGTCGCCTGGATCTGGAAGTAACCGTTGCCGTCGGACATGTAGCTGCCGAGCCGGGCCACGCGTGCCTTCTCGATGTCGGTGAGGCTGGCCATGGTGTCCTCGTCGAGCTGGCCGAACGGGATGAAGCCACTGGTGGCCGCGTTGACGTGCACCCCGATGACGTGGCCGGCCGGGACGCGCCCGAGGTCGGGCGAGACGAACGCCCCGAAGTCCCGCCCTGGGCCAGGTGGCGCTCGTACCCCAGCTGGCTCATCAGCCCGGCGCAGGCGGTGGCGATCCGGTAGGAATCCCACCCGGCCTCGCGGGCCGGGCCGGAGAACCCGAAGCCCGGAATCGACGGGATGACGACGTGGAAGGCGTCGTCGGCCTGGCCGCCGTGCGCCACCGGATCGGTGAGCGGCCCGATGACGTCGAGGAACTCGACGACCGAGCCGGGCCAGCCGTGTGTCATGATCAGCGGCGTGGCGTCGGGATGGGCGGAGCGGGCATGCAGGAAGTGGATGTCCGCGCCGTCGATCTGCGCCGTGAACTGGGGGATTGCGCCCGGTACCGCCGGGCGGCCGGTGACTGAACCCGTCACGCGGGGCTGCGCGGGCGGGACCGGAGAACGTCCCAGGGAGATGGCGTACTGCGGCCAGTACTGGCCCGCGGCAGGGCCGCCGTTGCACGGCCCGTCGCTGGCGCCGGGATCTTTGATCCAGAGGTAGGCGTCGATCCCGGCCGGCCCGGGGTCGAGCTCCGGGCGCGGTCCCAGGGCACGGCCCGGCGGATTGCACCACTGCGGGGCGTCCGGCCCGGTGTACGGCCCGCGGCCGTTACGGCTGGTGTCGATGACGGCCCCGACCGTGCCGCCGAGGGCACGTTCCAGGTGCTGGCTCCAGCTCACCACGCTGGCCGTCCACTGGAAGTTCGACACGTTGGCCGAGAATCCGCGGCCGTAGCCCAGGCCAGCCCGCCGCAGCGGCCCGGCGAGCCGCGCCGGGTCACCGAACATGCCCGGGTTGCCGGCATCGAGGTAGACCCGGGCCCGCGGGAGGGCGCTCAGGTGCTTCATGGCGTACCTGAGCAGCTGGTAACGCTCAGCGCCCTGCGCCGCGCTCAGGCAGCCTTCGACGATGTCAGGCAGGGCATCGGGTTCGACCACGAGGATGTCGTCACCGGGACCGACCGCCGCCGCCAGCTGGTCGATCCAGCTCTCGTAGCCTGACGGTGAAGGCCCGTCGGCTGTGGAGAACCTCCCGCACGCATCACGGTCGGGCAGGTCGTAGACGACGATGACGGGAATGGCGTGCGCCCGTGCTGCGGCGCCGGTCACCTGCCTGACCTCCTGGATATCACCGGACTGCCCGGCGGCCCAGATAGCCGACGGGGTCCGGGCGATGGCCCTGAGCCGGGCCGCCTGTACGGGATAGCCGCGGGATCGCCAGGTGGCGGCCGCGGCGAACAGCGGGTTGCCCGGATACGCGTACAGCCGGCCAGGCGCCTGGCCCGCGGCGCAGCCCCCGGCGGAAAGCGCCAGGGCAGCCGAGGCCAGTACCGTCACCGCGGCGTGCCGGGCCCGGCGGCGTAACCGCCGGTCCGGGGGTATCCGCCTGCTCATGGAACCCGGACCCAGTAGCCGGCAGACGGGATCCCCTTGCTGTTCACCGCGAACAGCATGTAATAGCTCGGCGGTATCAGGTCCGGGTTCGAGGGGAGAGTCACCCTGAGGCCGCCATGGGCCGCCGCCGTGAAAGGTACCGCGACCGAGCGCTCATTAACATCTGTCACGTGGGTGGGGTTATCGGGTCTCATCAGCCGCAGATACCGGATGCCGGGAGCCTGTGAGACCCTGATCAGGTAGGAGTGCCCCCGCCGCAGGATCGCAGGCGCCGCCGTGATGGCCGGCCGTGCGCCGCGGAACATGTAAGGCGGGAAGAACACATCGATCTCCTGGTTGAAAGCCTGCGGTTCGGTGTCCTCCTTATTTCCGAACAGAGGGTTTCCGCCGAGCGTGAGCACGCTCCCGTTGGGCAGGAGCAGCCCTCCGGAGTGATAGTCGCGCCCGGTGATGGAGCTGGCGGCCCGGGAAAACGAATTGGTGGCCACGTGGTAGATCCGGGTATCACGGTTATCACTGCCATGCATTCCGCGGTAGTACCGTGAGCCTCCTGTCACGAGCACCTCGTCGGTCGGCAGCAGCACGGTTATCGGATAGCGCGTCGGCCGGGCCAGATCCGGGCCCCTGATCCAGCGCGGATCCGGGGCCGCGACGTCGATGAGGGCGGTGCGGGCCGTGGCGGAGTCCGACTGCCCGACGCCCCCGCCCCCCAGCACCATCAGTGTCTGGTCCTGGGCGGGCGGGAGGAGGACGGAGGCGCTGGTCTCCAGGTCCTGCGGGTCCGCTATGCCCGGGACCGGCCGGAAAAGGCCAGTCGTCACGTTCCAGAAGCCGGGTGTGCGCCAGGCGGCCGTGGCCGGGCCATATCCGGCGTTGGATCCGGTGAAGAAAAGCTGGCCGTTCCCGGTGAGGAAGGTCGCAGGATAGGTCGGGAACCCGCGGGCCGGCCCCTGGGCCCACCGTCCGGTCCCGGGGTTGAACAGCTCGCTGTTCATGGTGATCTGCCCCTGGCCATTGAGCCCCGACATGGCCATGACCATGCCATTTCCGAGCTCAGCCAGGGTCGGGTACCAGCGGGCGTAGTTCATCGAGTTGACCTTCACGAAGCGGGAGGACCGAACGTCGAAGATGTAGGCGTCCCTGGTGCCCTCGAAGTTCTGCTTCTGCAAAGTCATCGGCGTGCCCATACCGTAGATCAGGCGGTTGGCCTGCGGCCCGAGCAGGCCCTCGACGCGGAACCGGCTGGCCGCCGAGGTGACCGAGCCGGTGCCCTTCCTGACCGCGTCCACCCAGACGTTCTGCTCGCTGGGCACGATCCGGGGGTTCCCCCCGGGGGAGCCGGGCCGCGTCCGGGCGCGCGGGATCCGCACGGCGAACGCTGACGCGAACCGGGCACCGCGCGGGCCCGCGAAGATGGTTCCCTTCGGCAGCGTCCAGCCCTGCGGGGTGTTGTTCACCACCGTCATGCTGCCCCCGGCGTGCGTGGGGTGCAGGTTCTCATACCGGGCGGTCCCGCCGGCGATCAGGATGTTCCCGTCGGGCAGTTCGATATGCCCGGCGCAGAACAGGTCCCAGGGGGTATGGATGAGCCGCATGCGCATGGTCTCGGGGTTGAGCAGCAGGGTCCTGAAGGTGCCGGCGTTGAAGAACGCCTGGTTGTTCCCGGATCCGGCCATGATCAGCACGTCACCGTTATAGAGCAGGGTCGAGTGGATGCCGTTCACCCGGAACCTGGCCGGGATATCCAGCCTGGTCCATAGCCCGTACCTGGCTTCGTAAGCGGGCCTGGTTACCTCATAGCGGTGATACCAGCCCGTGACGGTTCCCCCGACCGTCGGCACGTTGGCGGCTGCTATCGCGCATCCCGCCAGGGCCACGGTGAAGGCGTACAGCATGCGGCGCGGAAACCATTTCCTGCCTGGGTTTCCCGCATTTACCCCGGAGGATGTCACGGCGAGATAATTACTCATCGGCACGGCTCCCCTCAGTGGGTGTGGATCCTGGTTTTCCCAGGGCCCGGTCGAACAGCCAGATCCCCACGGGAGCCAGGCAGACGACGAGGATGAGGCCGGTCCAGGCCATCATCATGAGATAGGACCGGTGCCGCAGGAAGGCTGCGGTCAGCACGGCGGCGGGCACGATGGCCCACATGAGCGAATACCGGAACGTCCACAGCCGGTCCGGGCCCGCCGACGATCCCTTGGCCGTGACAGTGAAGGACAGTTTCCGCCGGAACGCTACCTTGATCAGGCTGCGCGCATAGATTGGCGCGGTGAGGGCTGACACGAGCATGCCGGAAAGCCCTGAGGACCCGGCGGGCTCATGAGGGCTCACGTTGTGCCGGCGCATGAACCGGTACAGCAGGAACTGCATCGCCGCCACGTCCACGTAGTACGTGAGCCACCAGCCTGCGTTGGTGTGCAGGCTGCTGATACCGAACCCGAGGCAGCAGGTGCTGATGAAGATCCCTGCTATCCAGCCGATGGCGACCGACGGGTAATAGGTCAGCATCAGGAAGTAGTGCAGCATCGCGCCCGGGCGGAGCCTGAACGCGACCCGCCAGACCTGGCGCAGTAAGGCCTCGAACGTCCCCGCCGACCACCGGGCCTGCTGGCTGAAGAACTCGGCCCACGAGCCCGGGCCCTCGCCCACGGCGACCAGGTCCGGGGTGTACACCGACCGCCACCGCCGGCCGGTCGCCTCGCTTCTGGTGATGTGGATCTTGAGGCTCGTGGCCATATCCTCGGTAATGGAGGCGACGTACCCATTCTTGATCGCACTGGTCCGCACGGCCGCGTTCGTGCCCACGAGCATGGCGCATCTCCGCCGGTTCCCGGCCCGCTGGATAACGCTGTGGAACAGGTACTGGGCCGATTCGGCCCAGCGCGTGATGCGATCATGCTGGTTTCCGTAGAACTGGGGGGCCACCACGAAGGCCACCTCCGGATCACGGAAGTAGCCGAGCAGCCGTTCGGCCATGATGGGAAGCGGCACGTGGTCGGTGTCCACGAACATGACCACGTCGTAGTGCCCGGCATGCTCCCAGAGCCATCGGTTGTGATTACCGTGCTTGGTCTTGTTCGCGAACGTGCCCGTGTCCAGCTCGAGATGACCCCGGTCCTTCCGGGTGAAGTGATGAACGCCGAGCCGCCGGCACATCTCCCTGATCTCGTCGCAGTTGCCCTCGTCCAGCAGCCAGAGGTCAAGCGTGCCGGCGTAGACGATGCCCTTGGCGGCCCTGAGGGTGCGCTCCGCCAGTTCGGCCGGTTCCTTGTCGGGGACGATGGTCGTGAGGAAGGCGACGCGCAGTCCCGTGTCGGGTTCCACCGGGATAGGGTCCCGGGCGGCGAGACAGGCCCGGGACACGGTGAGGACGTTGATCAGCAAGAAGATCTGCATGGCTATGGAGCCGAATGCCAGGCCGGCTCGCAGGAGAATGTAGCCATCTGCGGTGGCCGTGTGCGCATCTGGCTGCCAGAGCCAGCCCTGCAGATGCGGGTACCGGGACTGTAAGATCAGCCAGCAGATGAACCGGACATCCAGCGCCACGAGCGCCAGGGCGATGAACCTGGTCACCACCCATTCGGAGGCACTGTGGTGGATCCCCCGGTACTGAACCCGGTAAGGCTTATCCCGGGGAAACCGGGCCAGCGGGCCGGCCAGGCGGGTGTACGGCTCGTAGGAGAAATCAGAATCAGCCAGTGCGCTGTCCACCGGGGCGCGGATGCCCCCGACGGTCATGTAGCGGTGCGGGCGGATCGATGTCCCCGCCCGGCGATCGGGACCGGGCCCGGGCACCGTCGCGGGCGCGGGGGGCGTGGCGGGCGCGGGGGGCGTGACGGGCGCGGGCACCGCGGCGGGCGCGGGCGCCATGGCCGGCGCGGGGGGTGCGTGCCCCATGGCCGGGATGATTTCAGTGGGGAGATCATGGGCGGCGGCCATGCTTTCCTCTCTTCCGTGGGACCAGAGGTCAGTCGCTCGCGACACCATGGCGGACGAGGTCTCGGGCGGGCGCGCCGGGACCGCGCGCGAAAGGCTTAATGGACACGGGACAGGACTGGCCGCGCGGCCGCGGCCGGCGTCACCGGGAGCTTGCCCGGCCGCCTCGCTCACCAGTTGGGCTACGTGAAGGCCGCGGGTATCTCGCCAATAAGGAGAATGTCATCCTCCGGCTTCGTGCGATTCATGGTTTAGGCGGCTCGGGAGGCCACAGCGGCACGACCGCGGACGCGGTGCTGTATCGCCAGCGTGCCGCGTGGCACAGAAGCATCACTATGTGCTCCCTCAGCGAATGACCCGGTCACCCGGTGCCGCCTGAGTCCGCCGGCAGTCCCCTCTGCCGCCGGCGCTCGGCAGCCGGCCGATGAACTGTTACTAAGTCTGGCCACACGGTGCAGGTGCCGCAGCGCGGACCCTTTAATACGATATCTGCTCGCGCCCGGAAAGCAACTGCCAGTTTTGCTGCCGGATCCCTTCCGGGGTTAATCGCCCTGAATATTCACATAATGTTCGGGGCGCCTATCTGCACCTCTATACAATTCACGGCCCGGCGTGCCCGGCGTGCCCGGGGCGCCGGATCCGTGCTAGGCGATGGTCAGGCCGCCGTCCACGATGAGGGTCTGCCCGTTGACGTAGCTGCTGGCGTCGCTGGCCAGGAAGATCAGGGCGGTGGTGAGTTCGTCCGGGTCGCCGGCCCGCCGCATCGGCACGCGGCTCAGCTGCGACTCGAGGTAGCCGGGGCGGTACTCGTCGGTCATCTCGGACGGGAAGAATCCCGGGGCCAGCGCGTTGACCCGGATTCCCTTGCGCCCGGCCCACTGCTGGGCGAGGTCGCGGGTCAGGCCGAGCAGGCCGGCCTTGCTGGCCGTGTAGGCGGCCTGCGGCAGGCCGGCCGTGGTCAGGGCGAGGACGCTGGCGATGTTCACGATGGTGCTGCCGGGCTGCATGACCCGGCCGCAGGCCTGGGCCATCCAGTAGCAGCCGCTGAGGTTGATGCCGATGACGCGGGTGAAGTCCGCGGGGCTTTCCCGGGACGCGGGGGCCGCGGAGGACACGCCGGCGTTGTTGACCAGGATGTCGATCCGGCCGTACCGGGCCATGGCCGCGTCGGCCAGCGCCTGGCAGTCGGCTGGCGAGGACACGTCGGTGGTCACCGCGATCGCGGCGCGGCCCAGCCCGGTGACGGCGTCCCGGGTCGCGGCCAGCCGGTCCGCGCGCCGCGCGCCGAGCGCGAGGTCGGCTCCGGCCTGCGCGAGGCCCTGGGAGAACGCGGCACCCAGCCCGGAGGACGCACCGGTCACGACGGCGACCTTGCCCGCGAGGCTGAAGCGATCAAGCAGATTCTGCATGCCGGTTATGGTACGGGTGGGGGGTCATGATGGGATCCGGGTCATCGCCTGCGGCGCGGGCGCTCCGGCGTGCGCAAGCCGCACACCGCTACGCCCGCCGGACCGGATGCGGCATCGGCGAGGCCACCCGGGCCGTGGCGGATGGAGCGGATGCGGCGCGCGGGCTGTCCCGGCGCCAGGTCCTGCGGGGCGGCGCGGCCGCCGGGGTCGCGGTGGCTGTCCCGGCCGGCCTGATACGGCCGGTGCCGGCCCGGGCGGCAGCCCGCCCGGATCCGCGGGTGGTGATCATCGGGTCGGGTATCGCCGGGCTCGGCTGCGCCTTCCGGCTGCGGGCCCGGCACGGCGTGGCCAGTGAGATCTACGAGTACAACCCGGCCCGGCCCGGGGGCCGGATCGACACGCTCCGCGGGTTCTTCGCGGAGGGCCAGTACGCCGAGGAGCACGGCGAGTTCATCTCGAGCGAGCACACGGCGATGCGCCGGCTCGCCTCGGGGCTGGGCCTGACCCTGGACGACGTCAGCGCCTACCCGCCGCATACCCGGGCCGGGGACTACCGGTTCCGGTTCGGCGGCCGCTTCTGGCCGCAGGCTGCGCTCGACCGCGAGTGGCATGACTGGGGCTGGCGCCTGTTCCACGACGCCGCGTTCGTCAAGGCGCCCTGGCCGACCCTGCTCGGCAGGTCCACGGCCTGGGCCAGGCGGTGGGACCACACCCCGGCCACGGAGTGGATCGAGCGGTACATTCCGGGCGGCCTCGGCAGCGACTTCGGCCGCCTTTGCGTGGCGATTCTCCTCGACGAGTACGGCGGTCCCGTCGCTGAGCAGTCGGCGCTCAACCTCATCTACCTGCTCGGTACCTACGACAGCGTGCCGAGTGGCCGGCAGCCCCGCAGCCACCCCGAGCTGTCGGCGACCGACGAGAAATGGCACATCCGGGAGGGCAACGACCAGCTCATCCGGGGGCTCATCAGCAGGCTGCCCGCCGGCGCGGTCCGCCTGGGGGAACGCCTGGAGGCGGTGCGCAGCCGCGGGCACGGCGGGTACACCTGCACGTTCTCCCGCGGGACGACCACGCATGACGTGCGCGCTGATCATGTTGTGCTCGCGCTGCCGTTCACCAAGCTGCGTGAGGTGGACCTGCGCGGCATCGAGCTGCCCGCGCCCCAGCTGCGGGCCATCCGCGAGGAGCCGCTGGGCACCAACGCGAAGATCCAGATGCAGTTCACCCGCCGGGTGTGGAACGCCGATCACTGGACGGGCAACCTGTACACCGACGGCATCGCGCAGGGCGGCTGGGAGACGACGGTAGACCAGCCCGGTGACGCGGGCATCCTGATCGCACTGCCCGGCGGGGAGACGGGGGCCGGCCTCGGCCGGCGGTACGGCCTCACCTCCTACGAGGGGCCCGCGCCCCAGGCCATGGCCCGTGACTTCCTGGCCTGCTTCGAGCAGAACTTCCCCGGCACCCGCCAGGCCTACAACGGCCGGGCCTACTACGCCTGGTCGGCCGGCGACCCGCACATCGGTGGCGCCTACTCCTACCTCAGGACCGGCCAGTACACCGCGTTCAACGGCATCCAGGGACAGCGCTGCGGAAACCTGCACTTCGCCGGGGAGCACACCTCGGTGAACTACCAGGGGTACATGGAAGGCGCGCTGCGCAGCGGTTACCGCTGCGCAGCGGAGATCGCCGGCCGGGCACCCGCCTGACCCCCCGCCTGGATAGGGTCACCAGGTATGCCGCAACCGACTGCCGGGGTCGTCGAGATCTTCACCGATGGGGCGTGCTCGCCCAACCCGGGCCCGGGCGGGTGGGGGGCCATCCTGCGCTACGCGGGCCACGAGAAAGAGATCTACGGCGGGGAACCGGCCACCACGAACAACCGCATGGAGATGATGGCGGCGATCCAGGCGCTGGAGAGCCTGACCCGGCCTTCCGCCGTGCACGTGCACACCGACAGTGTGTACCTGCGCAACGGCATCACCCGGTGGCTCCCGGCCTGGAAACGCAACGGCTGGAAGACCGCGGACAAGAAGCCGGTCAAGAACGCCGACCTGTGGACGCGGCTGGACTCCGCGGCCCGCAACCACGCCGTGGAGTGGTTCTGGGTCAAGGGTCACGCGGGACATCCGGAGAATGAGCGCGCCGACGAGCTGGCCTGCCGGGGGTCAGCGGAAGCTGCCGCGCTCGGTGCGGCTGGCGTGCCGGGAGCGTAAGCCCCGGGTCCAGCGAGGCCGGCAGCGCCAGCGGCTCGCTGAGCGCGGTCCAGCAGCTGGCCGCGGCCATCGGCTCCGCCGTCGTCACCGCGGTGTACTTCAGCCAGCGGGCGCAGCACGGTGCCGCGCACGCGATGACCGTCAGCGTGGCCGTGGTGGGCGCGATCGTGCTGCTCGACCTCGCCCTGGCCTGGCTGCCGCCCAAGTCCGCCCCGCCCGGCGGGCCCTAGGCCCGGAAGGCGGCTGGCCGCGGCGGGGTCAGCCGATCACCTCGAGCACCTGGTCGGGCGTCTCGACCTGCGGCATGTGCCCGGTGGCCTTGAGCACCTCGAACCGGGCGTTCGGGATGGCGTCTGCCCAGGCACGGCCGTAGCCGGGAGTGACGATCCGGTCGCTGTCGCCCCACACGACCAGGGCCGGGATCGTCACCGCGGCGAGGCGGCCGCGGAGCGTGGGGTCGCCGTCCATCGTCGCTCCTCCCGAGTAGGTGATGAGCGCGGCCCGGTTGGCCGCCGCGATCTGCTGCGCGGCGGGTGGCAGCGTGGCGGGGTCGACGGCGAAGGGGGCCGGGTCGTGGAAGCTGAGCGGGAACACCTGGTCCATCCTCAGCGAGAAGAACTCGGCGGGAGGGTGCCCGGGCACCGAGAGTCCGACGGGGTCGATGAGGATGACGCGGCTGATCCGGGGTGAGTTCGTGATGGCCATCTCGGCGGCGATCCAGCCGCCGATCGAGTTCCCGGCCACTGTGACATCGTCCAGGCCGAGCTGGTCCAGCAGCGCGATGTAGAGCGCGGCCAGCCCGCCGATCGTGTGCAGGGCCTCGGGGCGCGGGGTCCCGCCGAAGCCGGGGTGGACCGGGCTGAGGACCCGGAAGGGCCTGGCTTCGGCGAGCCGCTCGCCGAAGCGCGCGGTCGTGTCCGGGCCGCCCCCGCCGTGCAGCAGCAGGAACGGGCGGCCCTCGCCGTGCTCGTCGACGGTGACGCGGGCCGGGCCGGCGCCGCCGGAGTTCACGGTGTACGTGGTGGTCATGGGAATCTCCTGGCTGGTGAGCGGGGGAGCTAGGCGAAGTCGGTGGCCGGGACCGTGGCGTACCGGCTCATCACCGCGATGGTGGACTCGGGGGTCAGGTCCTGGCCGCCGGTGATCATGTCCCGCAGATCCCGGAAGTACTGCACATACAGATCGGGCGTGAACGTGTTCAGCAGCACAGCGGGCTCGTCGCCCGGGTTGGCGAACGTGTGCGGCGCGCCCGGCGGGATCATCACGAGGGTGCCCGCGGGTGCCTCGTGGACCGTCTCCCCGACCGTGAAGCGGGCCGTGCCCGAGACGACATAGAAGCCCTCATCGTGCCGGGCGTGCCGGTGCTGCGGCGGCCCCGCGGTGTGCGGGGCCAGCGTGATCTCGCCGATCCCGAGCCGGTGGCCGGTGGTGCGCCCGTCCTCCAGGATGCGCATCCGGGTGGGCCCGAGGATGATCGCCTCGCCGCCGGCCGGCCCGGTCACTGAGACCTCAGTCATCTGCTCCCCTTTCGTGAGAGTCAACTATCATCACTATAGGAAGCTCGCATTGTTTATGCAAGTCAGCTATCATGAAGCAGCTTGACTATCATGAAGGGGCAGGGAGGGCCGATGATCATCGGGGAGAGCGCCGGGCGGGCGAACCAGAAAAGACGGACCCGGACGGCCATCGTGGACGCCTGCCGCGCGATCATCCGCTCAGGTTCCCCGGTGACGATGCCCGGGGTCGCCCGGGCCGCGCTGGTCTCCGAGGCGACCGCCTACCGCTACTTCCCCGACCTGTCCGCCCTGCTGAATGAGGCGTTCCCCGGCATGTGGCCGAGCCCGGCCGAGGCGCTGGCCCCGGTCGCGGGTTCCGCCGACCCCGCCGAGCGGGTCGCGTTCGCGTGCGGGTTCCTGCTGCGCGGCGTCCAGGCCTACCAGGGGGCGGTCCGGGCCATGATCGCGGCCACCATCATCCGCCCCGAACTGGCGCCCATCCGCCCTGGCCTGCGCTTCGGGCTGATCGATGAGGCGCTGGACCCGGTGGGCGGGGCGCTAGTGGCTGCGGATCCTGCGGCCCTGGCCCAGCTCAAGCATGATCTCGCCGCCGTGGTCAGCGCGGAGGCCCTCTTCGTCCTGACCGACCTGGCCGGGCTCCCCCCGGACGACGCGATCGCCAGCCTCGTCCGGACCGCGGTGACCATCACCCAGGCTGCCTTCCAGTAGGCCGGGCCGGTGCGTCGGGTGCGGCCGCCCCGGCGGCTGGCCGAGGTACGGGCGCGCCTGCGGCCGGCTGGGCCGCACCGCCTGCGCCTGGCCAGAGCCGGGGCCGGGCAGCGGCACCGGCTGGCCCAGGTACGGCCGCGCCTGCGGCCGGCTGAGGCGCGGCACGGCCGGGGACTGCCCAGGGCCGGGCGGCGGCCCCGCCGTGCCGCGGAGGATCTCCCACTGGCCGGCCGGGCAGGCCGGCCGGGGGACCGGCACAACCGGCGTCCGCTCCCGCGGGAGATAGCGCGGGCCGGGCACCGGGACCCGGGCGGCCCGGTCGCCGAGCGCGGCGGCGATCAGCACCCCGGAACCCATGATCACGAAGAAGGCCGGGTAGGCGTAGAGCAGGCGCGGTGCGTGGCCGCCCAGGGCCGGGAGATCCAGCAGGCCCGCCAGGACGAACGCCTGCCAGGTCAGGGGAGTCTCGCTGCGCGGATGCCGGTAGGCGCCGATGATGACCAGGACCATGGCGGTGCCCTCCACGCCCAGGACGAGGCACATGGCCAGGCCTGGCGCGTGCGCGAAGGGCCAGGCCGCCATGACGGCCACCGTCCCGCCGAGCAGGGCCCACCGGCCGGGGCCGAACTGCCATCCGCCGCGGGCGGCCAGCACGCCCAGGACGGCGGCGGTGCCGGCGAGTTGCAGGGCCGCGAGGCACAGCGCCGCCCAGGGGGGATGCTGGGCGGCCTGGACGGCCAGCAGGACGCTGTACTCCACGGTCCAGATCAGCCAGGCCGCGGGATCGGGGTCGCTGGCCCGCCGCCAGGCGTCCCGCAGGTACGGGATGTAACCGGCCAGGCCGGTCAGCCCGGCCAGGAGGCCCCACACCGCAGGGGACAGCAGATGCCTCATGGCCCGACGCTCGCCTGCGCTCGCACCCGCATGGAAGGCGCCTTCCGCTCGCTGCCGGCCAGCGGTTTCCGCGGCCGGGAACTGCGCCTTCAGCGTGCGCGGGCTAGATTGCAGACGCCTTGATGCCTCGCTTGCCGTGCAGGTCACGTTGCGGAGGGGCGGACCCGTGCTTACGCGCTGCGGCTGTAGGCGGGGCCGATGGCCTCGATGCGGATCCGCGCGGACTTGGCCTCGGGCACGCCCAGCCGCTCGAAGATGTCGAGCGCCTGCCGCAGCACGATCCGCGCGGCGTCCGGGCGCCGCGTGCCCAGGGTCGTTTCCGCGATTCCCTCGAGGATCTTGGCCTCCTCGTAGGGGTCGCCGATCTCCCGGGCCAGCCGGAGAGCGGCGTGGTAATCGTCGAAGGCCTCGGCGTACCGGCCTGCCCCGCGGCTCACGCCGGCTATCCCGCGCAGCGCCGTCACCTGCTGGGGCAGGTTCCCGATCTCCCGGGCGATGGATTGCGCCCTCTCGTGATAGATCAGCGCCTCGTCGTAGTGTTCCGCGTTCTGGTAAACAGCGCCGATGTCGTTGAGGACACCGGCTTCGTTCGGGAGATCGCCGATGTCGTGGTAGAACGCCAGGGCGCGTCCATAAGCCGTGAGCGCGTCCTCATAGCTGCCCTTGTACTGGTGGACCGTCCCGATGTTGTGATACACGATCGCCTGGCTCTGCGCCCCGCCCATCTCGCCGAATATCTCCAGCGACTTCTGGTACCCCTCGAGGGCGTCCCGGTGATAACCGAGAGACAGCTGTATCCGGGCCAGATTGTTCAGGGTCTTCGCCTGGCCGCGGCGGTCGCCCACGTCACCGTAGAGTGACAGCGCCTGGCGCAGCTGCTCCGTCGCATCGGGATAGCGCCCGAGCCACCAGGATGCGATCCCGGAATGGCACAGTGTCGTGGCCACGCCTCGGGTGTCCGCCATGTCGCGGTACAGGCTCCGGGCCTCGTCGAAGTAGGCCAGGGCCTCACGGGACCGCCCGGCCCGCTGGTGGGCCAGGCCGGCCTGATCGAGAGCGTCGGCTTCGCCGCGCCGGTCGGCTAGCGAGCGATAGATCGCCGCCGCGTCCTCGGCCAGGGCGAGGGCCGTCTCGTAGCCGCCGGTCTGCTGGCGCACCTCGCTCAGTTCCAGTGACGCCCGGGCGACCCGGGCCGGATCATCGAGGTCGCGGCTGGCCTGCAGGGCCACGGTATGGGCCGCGATCGCCTCGCCCCAGTACGCCCGGATGTCCATGAAGCCCGCCAGCGTGTGGGTCAGATCGGCGCACTTCTGCTTCCACTCGTGCCGCCCCGCGTGCTGGGCGGCCTGCAGGATGTTGCGCCACTCCGACTCCAGCCAGCCAGCCGCGTCCTCCCGGCTGCTCAGGGCCAGGCCCGCCGCCGGCGGACGCGCGGCGGGCTGGCCGGCCCGCTGCCGGAACGGGTCAAGGACCTGATCCGCCTCGCCCGCGGTGCGCAGGTAGTAGTCCAGCAGCCTCCCGACCGCCTGGCGCCGCTCAGACCGGGAGTCCTCGTGCGTCGCGCGCGTGGCCGCGTATCCGCGGATGAGATCGTGGAATCGGTACTGCCCGGCCGGGGCCCGGGTCAGCAGATGGTGGTCGAGCAGGGCGGCGAGAGCCTGCTGCGTTTCGGCCAGGGTGCCGCCGCCCAGCGCGGCCGCCGCCCCCAGGCTGAGGTGGGCGCAGGGGCTCATGCCGAGCCGCCGGAAGAACCGCTGCTGGCCCGGCTCCAGGGCCCGGTAGGCGAGATCGAAGGCCGACATGACCTCGGGGCTGGCCGCGCCGGCGCCGCCGGAGCGGGCCGGCGACTGTGACAGTTCCTCGACCAGCTCGCCGAGCCCGGGCGGGTAGTCCTGCGCGAGCCTGCCCGCGGCGAGCTGGATCGCGAGCGGCAGCCGCCCGCACAGCCGCACGGCCATCGCGGCCTGCCCCTCGTCCTGGGCCGTGCCGTGGCCCGCGATCCGCCGGAACAGCGTGATCGCATCGTCCACCGGCAGCGCATCCAGGGTCAGCGCGCGGGCACCCTCGAGGCCCGGGAACGTGCCCCGGGTGGTGATCAGGATCAGGCACTGGCCCGCCTCGGGCAGGAGCGGGCGGATCTGGTCGTCCTGGCCCGCGTCGTCCAGGATCACGATGGCGCGGCGGCGGCTCAGCTGGGCCCGCAGCAGCGCGGCGCGCTCGCTGAACGCGTCGGGTATCGGGGTGGCGGGCGCGGTCAGCATCCTGAGCAGGCGGTGCAGGGCCTCGTCGGCGTCGAGCGACGGATGCCCCGGGTCGTGGCTGTGCAGGTTGAGGTAGAACGTCCCGTCCGGGTACTGCCCGGAGATCGTCCGGGCCGCGCGCAGGGCCAGCGCGGTTTTCCCCACCCCGGCCGTGCCCTCGATGACCCTGATCCGCGGGGAGTCCCCGTGCTCGCCCGAGCAGGCCGAGTTCTTCACTGCGGCCCACGAACTCGGCCGTCTCCGGCGGAAGCGTGTCGGGCTGGGTCATCCGGCCCGAAGGCCGGCTGGGCGGCCGCAGGGCCAGCGCGGGATCATGGCGCAGGATGCGCTGATGCAGCTCGGACAGCAGCGGTCCCGGTTCTGTGCCCTGCTCCTCGATGAGGCTGGTGCGGATGTCCCGGTAGAGGCTGAGCGCCTCACCCGGCCTGCCGCTCCCGTACAGCGCCGTCATCTGGTGGGCGATGAACGCCTCATCGAGGGGGTACTGGGCCAGCAGATGGCGGAGCTCGCCGACCAGGTCGGCATGCCGGCCGAGCTCCAGCTCGCACTCGATGCGCTTCACGACGGCCGCCCGGCGTTCCTCCGCGAGGCTGTCGCGCATCCGCGCCACCCAGTCACCGCGGATCCCCGCGAACGCCTGGCCGTGCCAGAGCCGAGTCCGCCTCACGCAGCAGCGAGGCGGCCTCGTCCCAGGCGCCGCCGGCGGCCAGCGCGTCCGCCTGGTGGCGCAGGTCCCGGAACTGATGCAGGTCGATCGTGTCCGGGTCAACGTGGAGTTCGTAACCGCTGTCGCGTCCGGTCAGCCGGACGCTATCGCCCACGGCCTGCCGGAGTGAGGCGCGGAGCCTGGTGATGTACACCGAAAGGCTCTCCCGGGCCTTTGGCGGCGGCTCTGTATCCCAGACCCGGTCAATGAGAACGCCGGTCGGCACTAACGTGCCCGGCGTCAGCACCAGGATAGCCAGGACGCATCGCAGCCTGGTTGACCCAAGATCACATTGCTGCCCGGCCGACCACAGCTCAATCGGCCCGAGCACCCGGAATTCCATGATCGCCCTGTGTCTTCTTTCAGCCCGCGGACCGGTCCGCAGTTGGTGCCCCAAACAGGTGAAGTTGAAAACTTTCCTCTGGGCTGATACCCGTTATGCGCAGTCTCACGCGAATCCTAAGAGAATTGGAGCCGGGTAATACACTCCTGGCCGCCTGGTGTGGTTATGCAATTTGTCATGCATATTGCAGAGGCCGGGCCGGGCCGTTAGCGGACTCCTTCTGTGCAAAAGCAGAACTTGCCGGCAGGCCAATTCGGCCCTGACCAGCGGCGCACTCCTCCGGCTGTTGTTTCACCCGCACCGCGGGCCCGCCCTGTCCCGGTCATCACTCGCGGCCCTGCCCGGCGCATTCGTCTCATCGGTCACGCCAGTCCACTCCACTGCCACAGTCCTCTGACCCTGCGCGGGGACCGGCGGGAGGGGCCCGCAGCCCGCGGCGCGCCGCGATAGTCATCACGCCCGGCACCGGCTCTGGCCACACCTGGAGCTTTAGCGCGGATTACTCCAAATGCCATATCTGGTTACGCATTGGGGTGTAGTTTCGCACTCGCAGATGGCCTGATGTCTAAGTCACCGACAAGAGGACATTCTACTATGAATCATAGGTCTTTAAGGAACGCGAGGACGCAGGGCGGAAGGCCGGCGGGCGGCGCTCACCGCAGTCCCCCGGCGCGATTCGCGCACACCCGGGCGCTGCGTGGCATTCTTGTCCTGGCTCTCACTCTGGGCGGGCTCGGCGTCGTCGCGCTGACCTGGCCGCGGCACGTCAGTGCAGGCCACACCCAGGTCACCTCCCAGCAGCACGCCCATGGCCCGGCCCATCCCGGCGGCCCGCAACTGATGGTTACCAAGGCCAGGCCCAAGCCCTTCATTTATTGAGCGGGATTGCCTCAGGCCGCCCAGCCTGGTGCGGCCTGATGCCATTCCACCGGGCCGCCCGGGGATCCGGCCGCCAGGCACCATTATCGTCACGCGGCGGTGGCACCCTTTTATCCCGTAACCGGCGCTCATGGATAACCGTGAATTCCAGCGATCGGCCAGCGGGCAGGCCGTTAACCGCCGGCACGAGGGCCGCCGGAGCGACCCGGGCACGCGCCAGCTACACCGAGTCCCAGTGCGGCGGGCGGTCGCGGTAGAGGCGCTCGTCATCGTCGGGCTCAGCCGGCTCACCCCAGGCCGCATCGCTGTCGCCCGGGCTCCGACCCGGCAGCACCGGCTCGTCATCGGGCTCCACGGGTGCGGGGCGGGCCTGCCGCCGCGGCGTATCCATCACCTCTGTCCCGTCACCGTGCTGGAGGCCCTCGCTGATCAGGGCGGCGAGGGCGCCGGGCGGGATCAGCGTGAGACTGGGCTCGCCCAGCAGGGGGGCCATCCCGGCCGCGATGGTGAGCAGCCGGGCGGCCGCCTCATGCTCGGGCAGCGGCTCGCCGGGATGCTGGCTGGCCTGGGCGAGGTACCGGGCGACCTGCGCAGCCATCTGCTCGTGCAGTTCCAGGGCGCGCTGGCGGATCTCCGGGTGGGCGGCGAGCTCCTGGATGATGATCTTCCGGACCGGGGAGGGCTCGCCGAGCACGCCGGCCAGGTGCCGCCACAGTCCGGCCACGGCCGGGCGCAGGCCTGGCTCCGCGCCCCCGGCCGTCGCGGCCTGCGCCGGGAGGAGCCCGTCCAGGAGGGTGGCCTGGTCCTCCCGGATCACCGCCAGCAGCAGCTCCATCTTCGTCTTGAAGTGATAGAAGATCAGGCCCTGCGGGACGCGTGCCTCGGCCGCGATCAGGGCCGTGGACGTGTGGTCGAAGCCGCGCTCGGCGAACAGCCGCTCAGCCGCGGCCAGGATCCGCCCGCGGGCCGTCCCGTCTGTCTGCTCACCGCCCATGAAGGCGCTCCGTTCCGGCGTCCCCGCTCAGAGCTTGCGATCCAGCGCGAACCCCTCAGGCACGATCACGTCGTCGGGCGACAGGTCGCGGATGGAGGCCTTGCCCAGGCCCAGCAGCGTCTCGCTGATCCCCTGGCGCAGGATCTCGATCACGTTGGTGACGCCACGCTCGCCGGCGGCGGCCATGCCCCACAGGTAGGCGCGGCCGATCATCACCGCGTGCGCGCCCAGCGCGAGGGCCTTGACCACGTCGCTGCCGCGCCGGATACCCCCGTCCAGCAGCACCTCGATCTGGTCGCCGACCGCGTCGGCCACGCCGGGCAGGCACCGGATGGTGGCGGGCGTGGAGTCGAGGTTGTTGCCGCCGTGATTGGACACCGAGATGGCGGTGGCCCCGATGTCGACGGCCCGCCGGGCGTCGTCCGGCCGGGTAATGCCCTTGATCATGAACGGGCCGCCCCACTGCTCCCGCAGCCAGGCGAGGTCGGTCCAGGTCGGCGGGGCTGAGCCCATCCACTGGCCGTAGGCGCCGAAGAATGTGGGGACCTGTGCGTCACGGGCACCCAGGTTGGGCACGCCCAGGTCGGGCAGCGATCCGCTGCGGATCCAGCGGGCCAGGTAGGCCGGCCTGATCGCCACCTGCGGGATGTGCCGCACCATGGCCTCGAGGTTCAGGTGCTCGGGAATCCACGGGCTGCCCCAGTCCCGGCGGGAGTCGAACACCCAGTCCAGCGTGACGATCAGGCCCTTGGCGCCCGCCGCGCGGGCCCGCTCGGCCCGGGCCAGGATGTCCTCGCGGGTGCCCACCCAGTAGCTCTGGAACAGCAGCTTGCCAGTGGCCTTGCCGACCTCTTCGACCGGCTTCGACGCGAACGACGACAGGCCCATGACCGTGCCCGCAGCGGCCGCGGCCCGGGCCACCGCCACCTCACCGTCCGGGTGCACAGCCTGCACCCCGGTCGGCGAGAGCAGCACCGGCAGGCTGGCCTCCTGGCCCATCACGGTGGTGGCCAGCTCGCGGGTAGCCGGGAGATCGGCCACATGCGGCCGGAGCCGGAGCTCGGAGAACGCGCTGACGTTGTCGTTCATCGTCACCCCGGCCTCCGCTCCGGCGACCAGGGCCATGTATACCGACTTCGGCAGGCGGCGCCTGGCGCGGCGCTGGGCCTCGGCGACGGTCTCGAACCAGGTCCTCGTGCTTGCCATCTCAGAACCGCCCCTGCGCGCGGGCCGCCCCCGTTATCAGCGCGGCCTTGCCTGCCACCCGACCACTCATCAGCCTCACCACTTCATCATCACCGGCCCGCAACGGCACGCGGCCATCCCCGCCGCCCTGACTGAGTACTCAGTTTAGTACCAGCCCCCCAGCTCTAGGACCTCGCGATCCACGCGCTCAGCGAGGTATTCGACATGGTCGGGAACGCGGACATCGTCATGCGGTCGCGGCACAGTGTGCCCGGTGCCGAGGCCAGCCGGCGGGCGCTGCGGGAGATCGCCGGTTTCGTGGACGAGCGCCGTGGGTCATATGCGCGGCTGCTCGGCCCGGGAGCCGCGCCCCAGTTCGTGCAGGCGATCACGGAGGCGTTCACCGAGCGGACCATCGAGGCCCTGGAACGGATGGACGTGCGGCCGGCCGGCGCGGATCCCGTGATCACGGCACGGTTCCTGGCGGGCGGGGTGCTGGGCGTGATCAGCGCCTGGCTGTCCGGCCCTCCGGACGGGCACGCGGCTGGCCAGCGCACCCCGGACGAGCTGGTCGAGGCCCTGATCCAGTGCCTGCCGGGCTGGCTGACCGCTGATTTACCAGCGCGCCCGTAGCGGCCCTGGTCCGATGGGCTGACTGACCACCAGGGCGCGTGGGACATGTTCGCCGGCCATCCGGGCGGGACCGAGGCGGACATGCTGGAAGGTGGCTACCATTTCGCCGCGCGGGCGGGCCTGGCTGAATGAGGCCCGGCACCGATTCTTTTTCCTACTAAATTGTTCTTAATTATAGGTAATACGCGGCCGGCTCCCGCCCGGCCGCATCGGAGGGTCCGCACTTTCCCGCTGGCCGGGCAATGTCTATATTTGAATCTTTGTTAATAGGAATTCCGGTGCCAGCCTGGAGAGAGTTGACCCAGCGATGACCCTCAATCCCTATATCGTCCTGGGCAGTGCGGTCGTGGGGCTGCTGGTCGGGCTGACGGGCGCGGGCGGGGGCGCCCTGATGACGCCGATGCTGATCCTGCTGTTCGGGGTGAAGCCGTCCGCGGCCATCTCCAGCGACCTCGTCGCCGCCGTGCTGATGCGGCCAGTCGGCGCCGCGGTGCACCTGCGCAAGGGCACCGTCAACCTGCGCCTGGTCGGCTGGATGGTGGTGGGCTCGGTGCCGATGGCGTTCGTCGGCGCTTACCTGCTGCACCTGTTCGGCGGGAGTTCCGCGCAGCAAAAACACGTGGAGATCGCCCTGGGCGTGGCGCTGCTGGTCGGGGCGGCCGCCATGGTGCTGCGCTACATCCTGGACCGCAGATCCGGCAACCAGCGGACCGGCACGGTACACAAGATCAACGTGCGCCCGGTGCCCACCATCGCGATCGGCATGATCGGTGGCGTGATCGTGGGCCTGACCTCGGTCGGCTCCGGGTCGCTGATGATCGTGCTGCTGCTGTTCCTCTACCCGCTGCTCAGCGCGGGCCAGCTGGTCGGCACCGACCTGACGCAGGCCGTCCCGCTCACCGCGGCGGCCGCGCTGGGCGCCCTGATCTTCGGCACGGTGCAGTTCGGGGTGACCGCCTCCCTCGTGGTGGGCAGCGTGCCCGCCGTGCTGATCGGCTCGTACCTGTCCTCCCGGGCACCCGATCGCTACATCCGGCCCATCATCACGTTCGTGATCTTCGCGTCGGGCCTGAAGTACGTCGGGGTCGGCACGACCGCGCTGGGCTGGATTCTGTGCGTGGTGGCGCTCGGTGGCGGGGCCTACTGGCTGTACCGGGTGCGTCCGTGGGAGAACGGGCGGCCGGTGGACGGCGCCGCGGCGGGACCGTCCGGCATCCCGGCCAACGGCCACGGATCCGTCCCGGCCAACGGGCACGGATCGGTCCCCAGCGGTCATCCGCCGGGGCCGCCCGGCGAACCCGCCGTGCCCCGGGCCGGGGAACCGGGCCGGGAGCCGGCCGGGTAGTTCCGGCCGCGGCCGGACGGCGCTCCCGATCTCGCCTCCGTAACGGGGAGGATTCTTAACGATTCCGCGCCAAAGGGGTAACCATCCCTGCTCCGGGCTAGCCGGCCGATGGCCGGTCAGTAGCGTCACCTTATGGGCCGGAGCCTGGGGACGGACGTGCACGACGCCGCCACCCGGCCCGGTGGCAGCGGGGCGGCGGGCGGATCCCGGGTGCAGTTCGTGCTGCGGCGCACCCGGTCCGCGCCGCTGCTGCCCGCCAGCCTGCTGCTGGCCATCCTGGTCTCGGTGACCGTGACCACCGGGCTGGCCGGGTTCGCCGGCCGCGCGCTGCCCGCCGCCGCGCACGCCCGCCTGGCCCACTCCCCGGCCACCCCGATCCAGGTCAGCGGGCAGTTCGGTCCGGCCCAGGCCCGCCGCGACGACTCCGTCATCCGGGCCTCGATCCACTCCGCCCTGGGCGGCGTCCCGTTCACGCTGGCCAGCGGCCGCTGGTCGGATCAGCTCGCGCTGCCCAGCCCGCACGGCGCGTCCCAGCCGCCGCAGATCCAGGCGGCGGTGCTCAGCGGCGTGCGGGCCCACATCACGCTGACCGCCGGGACCTGGCCCGGCCCGCCGCGCGCCGGGGCGCCACTCGGGGTCGCGCTGCCGGTGACCACGGCCGCCCTGCTGCATTACTCCGTCGGCCAGGTCCTCGCGCTCCGGGACAGCCTGACCGGCGCCCCGGTCCGGCTCGAGGTGACCGGCCTGTACCGGCCGCGGGACCCGGCCGCGCCGTACTGGCGGCTCAGCCTGCTCGGCACCTCCGGAAAATTCGTTCAGGGCACATTTCTCACCTACGGCCCGGTGCTGGCCGGCCAGTCCATCCTCGGGCCGCACGGCCTTGGCGTCAGCGCCGCCTCCTGGCTCATCACCGTGGACACCGCGGCCATCCCGGCCCGCCAGGCCGGTTCGCTGGGCCGCCGGCTGGCCGCGGTGGTCTCCTCATGGCGCAGCCGGCCGGGTCTCGGCGGCCTCCAGGTGTCCACCGGGCTGCCGCAGATCCTGGCCGCGCTGGCCAGCAGCCTGGTGGTGTCCCGGTCGCTGCTGCTCATCGGCTCGCTGCAACTGCTGCTGCTGGCCACCGCCGGGGCCGTACTGGCCGCGCGGCTGCTGGCCAGCCAGCGCGAGGGGGAGACCGCGATGCTGTCGGCCCGGGGCGCGGCCCGCGGGCAGCTGCTGCGGGCGTCCCTGGCCGAGGCGGTCCTGCTGGCCGTCATCGGCGCGGCCGCCGGGATCGTGGCGGGCGGCTACCTCACAGACGCGCTCATGTCGGCGAACCGGCTCCCAGCCGGTCACCCGGCGGGCGGGCTGGCCGGGATCGTGACCGGCGTGACCGCCGGGGCGGCCTGGTGGCCGGCCGTGGTGATCGTGGCCGGCGTCATCGTGGTGATGATGTGGCCGTCGCTGCGCCCGGTCACCCCGGGCACCGCCCGGGCCCGCCGGGGCCGGCCGGCCGCGCTGGCCGCCACGGCCCGGGCCGGCCTCGACGCGGCGCTGATCGCCCTGGGCGCGGCGTCGTTCTGGGAACTGCGCCGCTACTCCGCGGTCCCGCGGCTGTCCGGCGGCACGCTCGGCATCGACCCGGTGCTCGCCGTGGCCCCGGTCCTGGCCCTGGCCGGGATCGCCCTGCTGCCGCTGCGGCTGCTGCCCGCCGCCGCGCGGCTGCTGGACCGGGCGAGCACGCGTGGCCGGCGGCTGGCCGCCGCCCTGGCCAGCTGGCAGGTGAGCCGGCGTGCGGTGCGGGAGGGCAGCCCGGTGCTGCTGGTGATCCTGGCCGTGGCCACGGGCACGCTGGCGCTGGCCCAGCACCAGAGCTGGCGGCAGTCCCAGCTGGACCAGGCGGCCCTGGCCGCCGGGGCCGATGTCCGGGTCACCCTGCCCGCGCCGCTGCCGCTGGGGGACGGGCGGATCATCGCCCAGGCCGCCGGCGTGCGCACCGCCATGCCGGTCGCCGACTTCAACAGCGGGTTCACCGTGCTGGCCCTCGGCGCCCGGCAGGCCGCGGCCACGGTGCTGCTGCGGCCGGACCTGGCCAGCCTGCCGACCGGCCAGCTCTGGCGGCTGATCACCCCCCGCACCGCGGGGCCGGGCCTGGGCCTGCCGGGCCATCCGGCCCGGCTCGGCATCGAAGCCTCGCTGGTGCCGCCCCGCGCCGCCCAGCCCAGCCTGGCCGCCGGCCTGAGCGCGGGCCAGGTCACGCCTGTCCGTGCAGGACGGCGAGGGGATCGTCTACACCATCCCGGCCGGGACGCTGCCCGCCGACGGACGCGACCACCGGCTGACCGCCGTACTCAGCGCTACGGGCCGGGCCCGCTACCCGCTGCGGCTGCTGGGCCTGTCGGTGAGCTACCAGCTGCCCGGGTTCCCGGCGCCCCCCTACGCCAGCGCGGCGGCCCGGCGCGCGGCGCGGCAGGCCGAGCGCCAGGCGGCCGCCCACGCCATGCTGGAGGTACGCGGCCTGGCGGTCTCCCCGCAGACCTCGGGCGGGTTCCCGGCCCCGTTCGCCGGGGCGGGCGTCCTGGTCCGATGGCATGCCGCGGCCTCCTCCGCGGACCTGGCCAACCCGCGGGCCCACGGGGTCGCGCCTGCCGTCACCTCCTGGCGGGCCAGCGGGGCCGCGGCCGTGCTGACGTTCACGGTCGGGGCCGGGCATCTCGTCCAGGTCCGCGGGGTGCCGCCGCAGCCGGTGACCGGCCAGCTGGCGCTCACCGCCGGGGCGCCCCGGCTGCCCATCCCGGCCCTCGCGACCCGGTCGTTCGTCAGCGCCGCAGGTGCGCACCTGGGTGAGATCGTGCCGCTGCCGGTGGGCAACGCCAGCATCCCCGTCCGGCTGGTGGCCGAGGTGCAGGCGTTCCCGGGCGCCGGGGGCACGGGGCCGGCCGTGATCATCGACCAGTCCTGGCTCCAGCAGGTCCTCGCCGCGCAGGCGCAGCCACCGCAGCCGGTCACCCAGTGGTGGCTCGCTGGCCGCCGCGGCCCCCCGCCCGGCCTGCCCGCCGGGGCCAGCGTGGTGACGTGGTCCGGGCTGGCGGGCCAGCTGCTCGGTGACCCGCTGCCGAACGTGCCGCAGGTGTCCCTGCTGGTGATCGTGGTGGCCGCCGGGTTGCTGGCCTGCGTGGGCTTCGTGGTCGCCGTGCTGGCCGCGATCCGCGAACGCCGCCTGCAGCACGCCCTGCTCGCGGCGCTCGGCGTGGGCCGGGCCGCGCGGGCCGGGCAGCTGGGCCTGGAGCAGCTCATGCTCAGCGTGCCGGGCGCGGCGGCCGGCGCGGTCATCGGGGCCGCACTGGCCTACCTGCTGGTGCCCGCGGTCACCCTGACCCCGGGGGGCACTGCCCCCTTCCCGCCGGTGCGCGTGGTCATCCCGCTGGGCTGGACCGCGCTGCTGGCGCTGGGCATCGCGGCGGTGCCGGTCATGGTGGCCGTCGTGGCCGGCGCCTACCGGCCCGATCCCGCGGCCGGGCTGCGGGCCGGGGAGGCAGGATGACGGCCGGGAACGTCCGGGCGCGGATCGCCGCCGGCGGGACGGCCGTGACCGGCACCGGGGCGGCCGCCAGCCTCGCCCTGGCCCTGCTCGTGCTGGTCTGCGTGTTCGTCTCTGTCGCCGTGCCCCGGGCCAGCCTCGGCTACCGCACCGCGGTCCTGCAGCGCAGCTTCCGGGCCCAGTCGTCGTCGGCGACCACGGTGCTGGCCGACGCCACGATCAGCGGCCTGACCGGCAGCACCCTCAGTGCGGCCCAGCTGGCCTCGGCGCAGCAGCAGCTGGCCCGCGGCCTGGGCCGGGAGGGCCTGCCGCTGGCCCCGCCCGCCGCCGACTGGTCCGGGATGGTCACCGGCTCGGCCCCGTTCTCGGTGATCGGCCAGGCCCCGATCCGGACCATGGCCTCGCCCCAGCTGGAGCTGGTCTACCGCAGCGGGCTGGGCCGCAACGCCCGGCTGGTCAAGGGGTCCCTGCCCGTCGGCGCCACCAGAACTGGCGCCGGCCCGGGCGCCGCCGTGACCCTCAAGGTCGCCGTCACCCAGGCCACCGCGGCCCGGTTCCGTCTGCACCCAGGTTCGGAGATCCGGGCCGCGGGCCGCCCCATCGTGGTCAGCGGGATCATCCGGCCGCTCCGTCCGGCTTCCTCCTTCTGGACCGTCGACCCGGTCGCCGCCTCGCCGCAGCTGACCTATCCCGACCCGAACGCCGCGCCGTACCTGAGTTCCGGGGCGTTCGTCTCGGCCGGCGAACTGCCTGCCCTGCAGGGCTACCTGAGCGCGCCGCTGCGGGCCCTGTGGAGCTTCCCGCTCAACCTGGGCGTGGTCACCGCCGATCAGGCGGCGGGCCTGGCCCGGGAGCTGCAGGCGGTCGGCTACCTGCCCGCCGCGACGTCGGTGGGCACCAGCCTCAACGCCTCCGCGGGCCCGTCCGCCACCATCCAGGTCAGCCTGAGCAGCGGCCTGGCCACCACGCTGCCGTCGTTCGTGGCCACCGACGACGCCGTGCAGCGGGTGCTGTCGCTGATGTTCGTCAGCCTGGCCGTGATCGCGGCGGTGGTGGTCCTGCTCGGCGCCCGGCTGCTCGCGGCCCGCCGCCGCGGCGAGTTCACCATGATGCGGGCCCGCGGTGCGTCGCTCCGGCAGGTCGCCGCCGTGGCGCTCGGCGGCGGGGCGGCCGCGGCCCTGCCGGCCGCCGCCTTCGGGGCGGCCGCCGCCGTCGCGCTGACCCCGGGTCCCGCCTCGCCGCTGGCCTGGTGGCTGGCGGGCCTGATCGTCGTGGCCGCGCTGGCCGGCCCGCCGCTGCTGGCGGCCTGGCAGCAGCGCACCCCCCGGCGCACCGCGGCCCGGACCGGCCCCGGCGTCGCGGCGCCGGGTCGCGGCCGCACGGCGCTGGGTCGCCGACGCCGTCCTGGTCCTCGGGTCGGCCGGCGGCCTGATCCTGCTCCGCCAGCTGGGCCTGCCTCCGCCCGGTCAGGTAGACCTGTTCACCAGCGCGGCCCCGGTGCTCGTCGCGATCCCGGTCGCCCTGGCGATCATGCGGGCCTACCCGGCGCTCTGCGGCAGCTGGCCAGGCTGACCAGGCGCCGCCGGGGGGTCGTGCTGCTGGTGGGCTTCGCCCGCGGCCGCGCGGCGGCCCAGGCCGGCGTGCTGCCCGCGTTCGCGCTGGTCCTGGCGTTCGCGGTCATCGCGTTCGCCGGCATGGCCCGGGGCGCGGTGGCCCGCGCCGACGTGGCGGCCTCCTGGCAGGTCGCCGGGGCGGACGCCGTCGTGACCGCGCCCGACGTGGGCCCGGGGATCACCCCGGCGGCGCAGCGCCGGATCACCGCGGTGCCAGGCGTCGGGCGGTGGGCCACGGTGGCGGTCACCCAGGGCACGTCCGGCCAGGGGCTGCAGCTGCCCGTGGTCATCGTCGATCCGGGGCAGTACGCGGCGCTGGCCGCCACGACGCCAGGCCCGGCGTTCCCGGCGGCGGCGCTGGCCCGCCGGGCCCCGGCTCGCGGGGCCCCGGCTGGCACTGTGCCCGCCAGCACTGTGCCCGCCCTCATCTCACCGGCCGCCCGGCTCATCCTGGGCCCGCACAGCGGGTTGTACGCGGCGGGCCGGCAGCTGCGCATCCGGGTCGCCGGGACGGTGACCGCCGTGGCGGGTGGCCCGGCGGGCACCCAGTTCGCGGTCCTGCCCCGGTGGGCCCTCGGGGCGCAGGCCCCGGTCCCGACCGTGCTCGCGATGACCGGTCCGCGGCTGGACCAGGCGGCGCTGATCCACGCGGCCCGGCGGGCGGTCCCCGGCGCCCAGGTCACGCTGCGCTCCCGGGTCCTGGCCTCGATCGCCGGCGCACCCCTGCCGCACGGCGGTTTCGTCACGTTCGCCCAGGGCGCTGCCGCGGCCGGGGGGTTCAGCCTGCTCGTCGTGCTGCTGACGCTGGTGCTCGGCGCGCGGTCCCGGGAACTGACCCTGGCCCGGCTGGCCACCATGGGCCTGGCCGCGGACCAGTCGCGCCGGATCGTCGCGGTGGAGACCCTGCCCGCGATCCTGGCCGCGGCGGTGGGCGGGACGGTGTGTGCGCTGCTGCTCGTGCCGCTGGCCGGCCCGGCGGTGAACCTGGCCGCCTTCACCGGCATGCCGGTGACCGTGCCGCTGCGCGCCGACCCGGTCGCCATCGTGGCCGCGGCGGCGGCCCTGCTGCTGCTCGGCGGGCTCACGCTGACCGTCTCCGGCCGGCTGGCCCGGAGCCGCGGCGCGGCCCAGGCCCTGCGCGTCGGCGACACGGCGGGAGGGTGAGGGCAGCTGGTGGATGAAGGACGGGGAGTGGATGAAGGACAGGGCATGGATGAGATGAACGAGACCGCACCGGTCGCGCCCGCGGCGGGACTCAGCCAGCCCGGCGACGAGGCAGAGCATGCCCGGGCCGGCGACGGCACTGGTGCTTCGTACGGGGCCGATGGTTCTTATGGTGAGGGCGCTCTCATCATGTGCGATCGCCTGGTCCGCATCTACGCTGCGGAGCGCATCGAGGTCCAGGCGCTGCAGGGCCTGGACCTGCTGATCGCCGAGGGGGAGCTGACCGCGATCGTGGGTGCGTCCGGCAGCGGCAAGTCCACCCTGATGAACATCCTGGCCGGGCTGGACGCGCCGACCGCGGGCCGGGCCCGGGTGGCCGGGCACGACCTGGCCGCGATGACTTCCCGCGACCGGCTCGGTTACCGGCGGGCCGTGGTGGGCTTCTTGTGGCAGCAGACCGCCCGTAACCTGCTTCCCTACCTGACCGCGCGGCAGAACGTCATCATGCCCATGCGGTTCGCGGGGATGGCGCGGCGGCCCCGGGCCCGGCGCGCCACCGAGCTGCTGGACATGCTGGGCGTCGGGTACTGCGCCGGCCGCACCCCAGCGCAGATGTCCGGCGGCGAGCAGCAGCGCACCGCGATCGCCACCGCGCTGGCCAACGGTCCCCGGGTGCTGCTCGCCGACGAGCCGACCGGCGAGCTCGACAGCGCCACCGCCCGTGAGGTGTTCGGGGCGCTGCAGACGGCCAACTCCGAGCTGGGCGTGACCGTGCTCGTGGTGACCCATGACCCGGCGGTGTCGGCCGAGGTGCGCCGCACCATCGCGATCCGGGACGGCCGGACCAGCACCGAGACGCTCCGCCACGATCGCGCCGACGAGCACGGCAACGCCACCCGGCACGCAGTCGAGTACGCGGTGCTGGACCGGGCCGGCCGGGTCCAGCTGCCCCGCGAGATGACCCAGGAGCTCGGCATGCGGGACCGGGTGCGGCTGCAGAAGGAATCCGGCCACATCGGGGTCTGGCCCGATCGGGAGAACGATCAGGAGAGCGGCCGGGAAAGCGATCAGGAGAACGGCTTGTGAGCGAGATGGTGACGGCGGACGGGGTGTCCCGCACCTTCGGCAGCGGGCACACGGCCGTTCAGGCCCTCCGCGAGGTGTCGTTCACGGTCGGCCGCGGCCAGCTCGTCGCGGTGTGCGGCCGGTCCGGGTCGGGCAAGACCACGCTGCTGAACATCATCGGCGGCCTGGACACCCCGAGCAGCGGTCACCTGGAGGTGGCCGGCCGCGACATCACCCGGATGCCGGAACGGGACCGGCTGGCGCTGCGCCGCGGCACGGTCGCGTTCATCTTCCAGTCCTTCGGGCTGATCCCGATGCTGTCGGCCGCCGAGAACGTGGGCGTCCCGCTGCGCATCACCGGCGTGCCGCCGCGGGACCGCGAGGAGCGGGTCGCGACGATGCTGGCCATCGTGGGGCTCTCCGAGCACGCCGTGCACCGGCCGGATGAGCTGTCCGGCGGCCAGCAGCAGCGCATCGCGATCGCCCGGGCGCTGGCTGGCCGGCCGGAGCTGCTGATCGCCGACGAGCCGACCAGCCAGCTGGACCTGGAGACGGGCCGGCAGATCATGCGCCTGCTGCTGACCGTGGTCCGCTCCGAGGGCATCACGGCCCTGGTCGCCACGCACGACGAGGCCCTGATCGACCTGGCCGACTCGGTGCTCAGGCTGGAAGACGGCCGCGTCCAGGCCGGCGGCCCCGCCATCGGAACGCCATCCCCGCCGCGATGATTACGGCGGCCTAGCTCAGGTGCCGCGCGGGCAGGGGTAGAACACCCGGCCGTCCAGGTCCACGTCGAACTTGACCGCCGCAAAGCTGAGCGGCGGGTCGTACACCGCCCGGCAGAACGCCGCGAACGCGCGCTTGCCGCCGCACTTCGAACCCGTCTGGCCGGGGTTGCAGACGTAATGATCGGCCCCGTACTCGGCGTCGCCCACCCACTTGCCAGTGGGCTGCGCCGCCGTCTTGTCCGTGGCGAAGTCGTCCCAGCCGCACGGCGTGCCACCGGACAGCCCGGTGCAGGTGATCCCGTACTGGCTGCTGCCGCGCAGCTGGGCCGCGGAGCACATGTGGTACGTGTAGCACTCCTCCACCACGGCCCCGTCCGCGTACTGCCGCCCCCACCAGGACAGGTACGGCGAGTTCTTCCACAGCCCCGTCATCCCGTCGGAGTGGATCAGGTTGAACGCGTAGGCCAGGAAGTTCTGCGCGTCGCCGGGGGTGAGCGCGAACCCGGTGGTGGACGGCGGGTCGAAGCTGTCGATGTCGTCGAGCTCGACCGCGTCGAACCCCTTGCGGGCACACATGCCGATCCGCTCGCGGAGCATCGGCTTGAGCGCGTCGAGCTGGCGGAAGTCCACCCAGCGTTCCTCGGGATAGCCGTAGTACACATTCCCGAGCGTGGCGGCCGGGAAGTACGCGCCGCGCGGCGAGGGGCTGGCGTCCGGGCGGTAGTCCTCCCAGGCCAGGTCCAGGTAGCAGACGGTCTTCGGATGCGCCAGCGTGCTCGCCTGCCAGTGCGCCGAGATCGTGTGGACCTCGGCGGTCGTGGTGAGGAACCCGTCGATGTCGTAGATGTCCACGGCGCGGCGCCCCGTCCGCTCCAGCGGCGTGGTCCGGCCGATCTGCCAGTCCCAGCGCATCGGCTGGGGGTGTCCCGCCCCTTGGTGCAGAGCCAGGTGCGGCGGGTACCAGCACGGCTGCCCGGCGCGCGGCTGGCAGGCCAGTGGCGCGGGCAGCGGCACGACCTGCCAGCCGAACCCGATCCCGGTCGATCCGGCCCGGTTCGCGGTGCGCACGCTCACCTGGTGCGGGCCGGCCGCCAGCTTCCCGGTATAGAACTCATGACTGGCCGGCATCGGCCGCCACGAGCCCCGGTCCACCCGGTACTGCTGGACGGGCTTGCCGTCCCCGGCGTTGTAGTGCGGCGCGCTGACCTGGAAGTACTCCTCAGTCGAGGCGGTACGCCGTTCCGGGGTTCCGTTGCGGAAATAACTAACCGGGCGCTGATGCCGCCGGTACGCGCGGACGGGAACCCCGGCCAGCCGGCTCACCGAGCGCCGGACGACGCGGAAGGTGAAGTCCCGCGCCTGCGTCTGGACCACCTCGGACGCGGTCTCGGTGACCCGCAGCCGCCGGCCCGTGTCGGCGTGCCCGGCCCGGTACCGGCGGGCGGCGAACGGGGCCGCGGCCGTGTCCGCCGCGGCCCGGCAGTGGCCCCCGTTCGGCCCGCAGCTCTGCCAGGTGTAGGCGACCTCGAAGCTGAGCAGCCGGTCGCCGCGCGGCAGCCGGGGCGCATGCCAGGCCAGTCCCGAGGCCGTGACCACGGCCCCGTCCCGGGGCGTCCCGGTGATCTCCAGCGTGCCGCGGTGGCTGGGCGCCGGGAGCGGTGCGCCCGCGGCCGGCGCCGTCCGGGCGGCCGACGCCGGGACTCCTGCTGCGAGCGGCACGAGCGCGGCCGCGACGGCGGACGCTGTGACGGCGGCCAGCCGCCGCCCGGGCCCGTGAATCAGACCGAGGCGCATGGCCCCTCCTGTGTGTCCAGCCCGGGGACGGCCCGGGGGCCGGTCAGCCTGCGAACGCTGCGGGCAGCAGGTCCCGGTGCGCCGCGAACAGCTCGTCGCACATGGCCACGGTCTGCGCCGTGGTCAGCGTGGCCGCGGTGTTCGGGTCGAGCAGCGCGGCCTGGTACACGTGGTCACGCGACTCCTCCAGCGCGGCCCGCACGGTCAGCTCGACCACGTTCAGGAAGGTCCGGTTCAGCGCGGCCAGCTGCGGCGGCAGCGCGCCGACCGGCACCGGCTTGGGGCCGCCCGCCCCGACCACGCAGGGCACCTCGACGCAGCACCCGTCGGGCAGGCTGGTGATCAGGCCGCCGTTGCGGATGTTCACGTGCAGCTCGCGCTCGGTGCCGGTCTCCAGCGAGTGGATGAACAGCGACGCGAGCTCGCGGGTGGGCTCAAGATCGAGCGGCGCGTCCGAGGCCAGGGCGTGGCGGAGGGACTCCAGCTCGCGCAGGTTCTCCTCGGACCGCTCCAGGTAGTCGCCGACGAAGATGCGGAACCGCTCGATCTGGTCGTCGTGGCGCATGAACCACGGCACATACTCGGCGGAGTGCTCGCTGGACTCGGTCGGGAAGTAGCCGAACCGGCGGTAGATCTCCACCCGGACCCGCCGCTGCAGCTCAGGGGAGCCGTCGATGACCTCGGCCAGCCGCGGGTACAGCGACTCGCCGTCCTGCTCGAACCGGAGCACGAACGCCTGGTGGTTGAACCCCGCGGTCAGGAACCGGACCCGGCCCGGGTCCGCGCCGACCAGGTCGGTGAGGAAGGCCTGGGTGTCCCGGACCGAGTGGCACAGCCCGAACACCCGGGTGAACGGGGTGCCCTCGTACACCGACCAGGGCAGCATGGCCATCGGGTTGCTGTAGCTGAGCAGGTAGGCGTCCGGGCACACGTCGTGCATGTCGCGGGCCAGCGCGGTCGTCACCGGAATGGTCCGCAGGCCGCGGAAGATCCCGCCGATGCCCAGGGTGTCGCCGATCGTCTGGCGCACCCCGTACCGGGCCGGGATGTCGAAGTCGGCCCGGGTCGCATCGTAGCCGCCGACCTGCACCTCGTTGATCACGTAGCGGGCGCCGTCCAGCGCCTCGCGCCGGTCCCGGGTCGCGCTCACCGTGGCGGCGGCGCCGGTCTGCGCGGAGATCCGCTGGGCCAGCCGCTCGGCATGGGCCAGCCGCTCGGCGCTGATGTCGTACAGCGAGAGATGCAGCTGGCCGCGGAATTCCGGGTAGGCGCACAGGTCGGTCACCACGTTCCGGGTGAACTCGATACTGCCCGCGCCGACAAAGGTCACTGTGATCACAGCTCGGTAGTGTTCCATTGCCCCGGTTTGCGCGCAAGAGCGTGCATAAATACTTCCGCAACGAAGACCTCGATCGGCGCCGGGCCCCCGCGCCCCGGCCCGGGGACCGGGCCGGCCGCCCGTACCAGCCCGTTATATGACCGATATTTGTCCGTTACGTCCGGACTTCCCGGGCCAGGACAGCCGGGACAGGCTGGCCTGAGGGGCTTGACACCGTCTCGCTGATTGCTCACTATTGCGGGAAACATGACGACTTCATGCATCTTCGGTGCATCCTGGTCTGGCCGCCACGGGGCCTGCGGGCCGCCGGACCTGGCCGTCGCCGAACGTGAGCACCAATCTGTGGCCGCCATCGGCGCGCCGGAAAGTTGAGGGCAGCATGGTGAGACACCGGCTGCGTGTCACCCTGGCGGCCCCGGTCGCCGCCGTCGCGGCGCTCAGCCTCGGGCTGGCCGCGTGCGGGACCGACAGCAACAGCGGCGGAGGCGGTGGCAGCACCACCATCTCGATCTGGGAAGGCTGGACCGGCGCCGAGGCCAAGACCTTCGCGCACGACGTGACCGAGTACCAGAACCAGAACCCGGGCGTGAAGATCAGCAGCCTGTACGTCAACAACGACGACACGCTGCAGAAGGTGCTGACCGCGGTCCGCGGCGGCAGCCCGCCGGACATCGCCTACCTCTACGGGTCGTGGGCGCCGAACGTGGCGCAGATCCCGCAGGTGGTGAACCTGACCAAGGTGGTCCAGCGCCCCGGGGTCAACTGGAACGACTTCTGGGTCGGCGAGCGGGACGTGGCCACGGTCAAGGGCAAGGTGATCGGCGTCCCGGCCCTGGTCGACAACCTGGCCGTGGTCTACAACAAGACGCTGTTCGCCAAGGCCCACCTCCCGCTGCCGGGCCCGGACTGGACCTGGTCGCAGTTCCAGGCCGACGCGAAGAAGCTGACCGACCCGGCCGCCAAGCAGTTCGGCACCGCGTACGTGACCCCGGGCTCCGAGGACACCGTGTGGCACTGGGAGGCACTGCTCTGGGAGGCCGACGGCCAGATCCTGACCGCCGACAACAAGAAGGCCGCGTTCGACTCGCCCGCCGGGCTGAAGTCGCTGACTACCCTGCAGAAAATGGCCGTCACCGACAAGTCCATGTACCTCGACCCGACCGACTCCGCGTACGCCAACCTGTTCAACTCGGGCAAGATCGGGATGCTGGTCACCGGGCCCTGGGACCTGTCCGCGTTCCCCAACGTGCACTACGGCGTCCAGGTCATGCCGGCCTACCCAGGCGCAGCCGCCGGTCACCAGACCATTTCCGGGCCGGACAACTGGGTCGTGTTCAACAACGGGGCCACCCGGGTGTCCGCGGCGGAGAAGTTCCTCCTCTGGCTGACCGCGCCCGCCCAGGTGAAGTACTGGTCGCTGCACACCGGGGACCTGCCGACCAGGCAGTCGGTGGGCAACGCGGCGGGCTTCAGCCAGCAGATGGACTCCACGCTGCCCGGGGTGAGCGCGTTCGTGGCCAACCTGGCTAACGTCAAGCAGTCCCGGCCGCAGATCCCGCAGTACCCGAAGATCTCCCAGGTCCTCGGCAACATGATCGTGTCCGTGCTGCTCGGCAAGAGCCAGCCCCAGGCGGCGCTGAGCTCCGCGGCGCAGCAGGTCAACCAGATCCTGGCCGCCGGCTGACGTGGCGGCTTCCGGAATCATCCTCCGCCGGAGGCGTCCAGGGCCAGGCCGGCCCGGGCGTCCCGGCGGGGCCCGGGCGGCCGGCCGACGGGTGACGGCGTCCGAGCAGTTCGCCGGGCTGGGCGTTCGTCACCCCCGGGGTCGCGATCATCCTGCTGTTCGGCGCGGTGCCGATCGTCTGGTCGGCGATCATGTCGTTCCAGCAGAACAACCTGCTCACGTCCAGCACGCCGTTCGTGGGGCTGAAGAACTACCGGCAGATGGTGCACGACCCGATCGTCGGGCAGGCCATCCAGCACACGCTGATCTACACCGCGCTGTTCGTGCCCGGGACGATGATCGTCGGGCTGTTCCTGGCCGTGGCCATGAACCGGAAGATCCGCTTCATCACCTTCTACCGGACCGCCGCCTACGCGACGATGGCCATCTCCACGATCAGCGAGGCGATCGTCTTCATCTGGCTGTTCGACCCCTCCTACGGGGTGGTCAACTACTTCCTCAGCCTGGTCGGCGTCCCGCAGCAGCAGTTCCTGAACTCGCCGTCCCAGGCCCTGTACGTGATCGTGATCATGACGATCTGGGGCTGGACCGGGTTCTCGGTCGTCATCTACCTGGCCGCGCTGCAGGGGGTCCCGGCGGCCCTGCTGGAGGCGGCCTCGATCGACGGGTGCACGGCCGTGGCGGACGGTTCCGCCGGGTGACCCTGCCGCTGCTCAGCCCGGCGTCGCTGTTCCTCGCCGTGTGGCTCACGATCAACGCGCTGCAGTTGTTCGACGAGGTCTACCTGAGCACCCAGGGCGGCCCGCTCAACGCCACCACGGTCCTCGTCTACTACCTGTACCAGCAGGCCTTCGTGGACTTCAACTTCGGCTACGCCTCGGCCATCGCCTATTTCCTGTTCCTCATCATCCTGGTGGTCACCGCGATCCAGTTCCGGGTCGGCCGGCGATTCACCCATTACCGCTCATGACCGCGACCTCGGCTCCCGCGCGCGGCGGGGTCTCGTCTTCCGCCGGCGGCGGCGCCCCCCCGCCCGCCGCCGGCGGAGGCTGCCGTTCAGCCCGTGGCACCTGGTCCTGCTCCCGGCCACGCTGGTGCTGATCTTCCCGTTCTACTGGCTGGTGGTCACCTCGCTGGAGACCACCTCCGAGGCGCTGCACTTCCCGCCGGTGCTCATCCCGCACGTGCTGCGGTTCGCCAACTACACGGACGCGCTGAACAGCGCGCCGTTCGGCCGGTTCTTCGTCAACAGCGCCGTGGTCGCGGTGCTCACGGTGGCGTTCAACCTGGTGCTGTGCTCGCTGGCCGGGTACGCGTTCGCCCGGTTCCGCTTCCTCGGCCGCGCTGCCCTGTTCGTGGTGATCATGGCCACGCTCATGGTGCCGTTCCAGGTCACGATGATCCCGCAGTTCATCATCACCAAGTGGCTGGGCGTGCACGTGCTGGCCGCGGTGGGGATCAACCACATCGGCGCGCTCATCCTGCCCAACGCCGCGACCGCGTTCGGCATCTTCTTCCTGCGCCAGTTCTTCCGGACCCTGCCCGCTGGAGTACGAGGAGTCAGCCCGGGTGGACGGGGCCAGCCGGCTCAAGATCCTGATCCGGATCGTGCTGCCGCTGGCCACCCCGGCGCTGGCCACGCTGGCCGCGCTGACGTTCCTGGATTCCTGGAACAACTTCCTGTGGCCGCTGATCGCGATCACGTCCACGAACCAGATGACGCTGCCGCTGGGCCTGGCCACGTTCCAGGGCGCGCATTCGACCGAGTGGACCCTGCTGATGGCGGCCAACGTGATGAGCCTGGTGCCGATGCTGGTCATCTTCTTCCTGGCCCAGCGGTACTTCATCCGGTCCGTGGCCTCGACCGGCCTGGCCGGGACCTGAACGACCACCCGAGCGGAACCCAGATGGCAGAACCCCAGAAAAGAGGAAGCAAGCATGGGCGAGGAAACCCCCGTGGTTGATGAGCCCGCGATGACGCAGGAGGTGGCCGCCGGAGGCCGCACGGAGCAGGAGGTCGCCTCCCAGCCGGCCTGCTGGCGCCGGGCGGGCCAGCTGGCCGCGGACGTCGCGGGTATCCTGCCAGCCCGCGGGGAACGGGTCGCGGTGGCGGGCTGCGGAACCTCCTGGTTCATGGCCCAGTCCTACGCGGCAGCCCGCGAGGCGTCCGGTCACGGGGAGACCGACGCGTTCGCCGCGTCCGAGATGCCGCCGGGCCGGGCCTACGACCGGGTGCTCGTGCTGTCCCGCTCCGGGACCACCACGGAGATAGTCCAGCTGCTGGAACGGCTGCGCGGCACCGCGCCCACGGTCGCGATCACCGCCGTGCCCGGGACCCCGGTGGCGCAGGCCGCCGGCGCGGTCATCGACCTGGGGTTCGCGGACGAGGAATCCGTGGTGCAGACCCGGTTCGCCACCACCGAGCTGGTCCTGCTGCGCGCGAACCTGGGGGCCGATCCCGGCCCGGCCGCCGACGCGGCGGAGCGGGTGCTGGCCGCGCCCCTCCCGGCGGAGATGCTGGCCGCCCGCCAGTTCACGTTCCTCGGCACCGGGTGGACCTACGGCCTGGCCAATGAGGCCGCGCTCAAGCTGCGCGAGGCGGCCGGCATGTGGACCGAGGCGTACCCGGCCATGGAGTACCGGCACGGCCCGGTCGCGGTGACCGGCGAGGGCAGCATCGTGTGGGCGTTCGGCGCCCCGCCGGACGGGCTCGACGCCGAGGTCGCCGCGGCCGGCGGCACGGCCTGGTTCAGCGGCGAGGACCCGCTGGCCGAGCTGGTCCGGGTGCAGCGGGTGGCCGTGGCGCTGGCCCGCGCCCGCGGGCTCGACCCGGACCGGCCGCGCAACCTGGCCCGCTCGGTCATCCTCAGCTGACAGGCGGTTCACGTGATCGGAGTCGTCTGCCTGAACCCCGCCCTGGACGTGACCCACCACGTCCCGGCCGTCGACTGGTCCGGGGTGAACCGGCCTGCGGCGGTGCACGCGCGGCCCGGCGGCAAGGGGCTGAACGTGGCCCGCACGCTGCACGCGCTCGGCGCCGAGGTGCTCGTCATGGGCCTGATCGGCGGGACCACGGGTGAGTCGGTGACGGCGGAGCTCGCCGCCCTGGCCGTGCCCGCGGCCTTCACCTGGGTGCGGGGCGAGACGCGGCGGACGTTCACGGTGGTGGACGGCCGGACCGGGCAGGCGGCCCTGTTCAACGAGCCCGGCCCGCTGATCACCGAGGACGGGTACGCGGAGTTCCGGATCCGGTACGCGTCCGCCCTCGGCGGGTGCGCGGCCGTCGTGCTGTCCGGGAGCCTGCCGCCGGGGCTGCCGCCCGGCAGCTACGCCGAGCTCATCGCGATGGCGTCCGCCTCCGGGGTGCCGGTGCTGCTGGACGCGCACGGGGAGGCGCTGGGCCTGGGTGCGGCGGCCGGCCCCGCCATCGTCAAGCCGAACCTCGCCGAGCTGGAGACGTTCGCCGGCCGGCCACTATCGCGGGCGGCCGACCCCGGCGGGCGGGCGGTGGTGGCAGCCGCCGGGGAGCTCAGGGCGGCCGGTGCCCAGGCGGTCGTGGTGTCGCTGGGCGCGCGACGGGCTGCTCGCCGACACCGGCGACGGCCGCTGGCGGGCCGTCCCCCCGGCGGTGGTGGCCGGGAACGCGACCGGGGCCGGGGACGCCGCGGCCGCGGGGCTGGCGCACGGCCTGGCCGAGGGTTATCCGTGGGAAGAGCGGCTGCGGCACGCGGTCGCGCTCGGCACGGCCGTGGCCATGGCCCCGGTGGCCGGGGAGTTCAGCCCGGCGGACTACGCGTCCGTGCGGGCCGGGGTGACGGTGACCCGCGTGGCGGACTCCCTGGGCCCGGTCTCCGGCGAGGCGGGCGCGGCCCGCGAGGAGGCCTGCTGATGCCCGCCGCCGGGATGGGCGAGATCATCGGCGCCGGCCCAGGCCGCCGGCCGGGGCGTCGGCGCGTTCAACGTGATCGGCATCGAGCACGCCGAGGCGATCGTGGCCGGGGCCGAGGCGGCCGCCTCGCCCGTGGTCCTCCAGATCAGCGAGAACTGCGTCGCCTACCACGGCGCGCTGGAGCCGATCGCGCGGGCCTGCCTGTCGGTCGCGGGCCTGGCGGCCGTGCCGGTCGCCGTGCACCTGGACCACGCCACCCGGGAGGACCTGGTGCAGGCCGCGGCCGGGCTGGGCCTGCGGTCGGTCATGTACGACGCGTCCGCCCTGCCCTACGGGCAGCAATGTCGAGGCCACCGCGGACCTGACCCGCTGGTGCCACGACCGCGGCCTGTGGGTCGAGGCCGAGCTCGGCGAGATTGGCGGCAAGAACGGCGTGCATTCGCCGCTGGCCCGCACCCGGCCCGGCGAGGCGGCCGCTTATGTCGCGGCGACCGGGGTGGATGCGCTGGCGGTCGCGGTCGGCAGCTCGCACGCGATGCTGACCCGGGACGCGGCCCTGGACCTGGGGCTCATCGCGGAGATCCATGACGCGGTCAGCGTGCCGCTGGTGCTGCACGGCTCGTCCGGGGTTCCCGACGCCGGCCTGGCCGCGGCGGTCCGCGCGGGAATGACGAAAATCAACGTGGCGACCCAGCTGAACAAGGCCTTCACCGCCGCGGTCCGTACCAGCCTGAATGGCGACGCGGGAATGGTCGATCCCAGGAAGTACGGGTCGGCGGGGCGCGATGCGGTCGCGGCAGAGGTAACCCGCCTGCTCCACGTGATCGGAGGCGCCGATGACCCGGTACCGGCGGTGGAATGAGCTGCTCGAGCTGCTCGCAGCGGCGGGGCAGCTCCAGGTCGAGGAGGCGGCGAAGGCGCTCGGGGTGTCCGAGGCCACGGTCCGCCGGGATCTCGACGAACTCGCCAGCCAGCAGATGCTGACCCGGATCCGGGGCGGCGCCGTGGCCAAGGGCGTGACCTACGACCTGCCGCTGCGGTACAAGAGCGAACGGCATCCGAGCGAGAAGCAGCGCATCGCGGCGGTCGCGGCCGGGCTGGTGCGGCCGGGCCAGGTCGCCGGGCTGAACGGCGGCACCACCACCACCGAGGTGGCCCGGGCCCTGGCCACCCGCCGCGACCTGAACTCGCAGGTGCCGCCGCCCGCCGTCACCGTGGTGACCAACGCGCTGAACATCGCGACCGAGCTGGCCGTCCGCCAGCACATCAAGATCGTGGCCACTGGCGGGGTGGCCCGGCCGCAGTCCTACGAGCTGACCGGGCCCGCTGGCCACCGGCGTGCTGGAGCAGGTCACCCTGGACGTGGCCATCCTGGGCGTCGACGGGATCGACGCGGCGGCCGGCGCGACCGCGCACCACGAGGGCGAGGCGAGCACAACCGGCTGATGGCCCGGCAGGCGGCCCTGGTGGTGATCGCCGCGGACAGCTCCAAGGTCGGCCGCCGCGCGTTCGCCCGGATCTGCACCGCGGGGGAGATCGACGTGCTGGTCACCGACACCGGGATAGCCGCCGAGGACGCGGCCCGCCTCGAGGACGCGGGAGTTGACGTTGTCACCGCCTGAGCCCGTGCCGCCTGAGCCCGTGCCGCCTGAAGCCGTGCCGCCTGAAGCCGTGCGGTCTGAGGCTGACGGCGGGCCCATCGACCTGGTCGTCGTGGGCGACTGCAACCCGGACGTGCTCGTCCTCGGCGAGGACGTGACCCCCGCGTTCGGCCAGCAGGAGAAGCTGGTGCCGTCCATATCGCTGGTCGTCGGCGGGTCCGCGTCGATCACGGCGGTGGCCGCGGCCCGGCTCGGCCTCAGCGTCGCGCTGGTCGCCGCGGTCGGCGCCGACCCGGCGGGCCAGTTCATGCTGGACCAGCTGGCCCGCGAGGGGGTGGCCACCGGCGCCGTGGCCGTCCGCGGGGACAGCCCGACCGGGATGACCGTCGCCCTGTCGGACGGCGGTGACCGGGCCATCCTGACCGCCCTCGGCGCCGTGGGCTCGCTGACCGCCGCCGACGTCCCGGCCGCGCTGCTCGCGCCGGGCCCGGCACGTGCACGTCAGCTCCTACTTCCTGCTCGAGGAGTCGCTCGGGCCCGGCCTGGCCACGGTGATGGCCACCGCGCAGGCCGCCGGCGCGACCGTGTCGCTGGACACCAACTGGGATCCGTCCGGGCGGTGGGGCGACGACCGGCTCGCCGCCGTGCTGGCCCGGGCGGACCTGCTGCTGCCCAACGAGGCTGAGGCGGTCCGGCTGAGCGGCGAGCCGGACCTGACCGCGGCCGTGCCCGTGCTCACCGCGGCCGGCTCCCGCCTGGCGGTCAAGCTGGGGGCCCGCGGCGCGCTGTGTGCCGACAGCACCCGCCGGTACCGGGTCAGCGTGCCGCCCCTGGTGCCGGTGGACGCCACCGGGGCCGGTGACTGCTTCAACGCCGGGCTGATCGCGGGCCTGCTGCAGGGGCTGGCCCTGCCGGAGGCTGCCGCGCTCGGCTGCGCCGTCGGCGCCCTGTCCACCCGCGCGCCGGGCGGCACCGGGAGCACCCCCGCCCTGCCGGAGGCCCTGGCCCTGGCCGGCACCGCGACGGTCACGATCCCCAGCCCCAGCGCGCATTCGTGAGGCTGTCAGGCGGATCGCGCATTCGTGAGGCTGTCAGGCGGATCGCCGGCGCCCGGCGGCCCGCCGGGCCCGCGGCCCCAGCACCGGCTGCCCGCCGCGCACGCCCTGGTACCCGCGTTCCCAGGGCCATTGGCCCGCGTCGTCGGCGTGCACCACCTGCAGCGCCCTGACCCGGGGGCCGTACAGCTGCACGGCCGTCAGCAGGTGCGCCGCGGGCTCGGGCACGTTCACGATCTCGATGAGCGGGCCTCCGGCCAGCCGGACCTGCTCGCCGGGCCGGGGTGGCGCCGCGTGGATGACGTGCGCGGCGATGTCGTTGAGCAGCCTTCCCGCCCGCCGCACCGGCATCCCGGTGACCACTAACTCCGGCCGGCCGAAGGCGGTCAGCCCGGCGGTGTACGCCCACGGCGGGTGGATACGGTCCCGCTCAACCCCCTGCACCGCCCAGCCGTGCGCCTCGATGAGGCCCCGTAAGTGGCTGAGGTAATCCCCGGACGTGGCCTCCGGGTGATCGCAGATCCAGCACATGCCTCCTCCTCGGGATCGGACCCCACCACCATCCCGCCCGCCACCGACAGAATCGGGCGCGAGGTGCTGGCGCGGGCACGCCATGGTGAGACGGCCGGCATCACTGCCACGCCTGCCCGCTTGCGTATCACATGTGGTACGCTTGACGTGGCACATCGACCGAGGGCAGCCAAGAGGATGACCAGACCAGGACCTGATACCCCGGGACTCGCACGGGCCGATTTGGTGCGCGTCCTCGAATCAGCGGCCCGGCTGCAGGAGGTTGTCCCTGATGCTGTCCTCGTGGGCGGCTCCGCGGCTGCACCCTGGGCCAATCACCGCTCCTCTTATGATCATGACCACGTCCTGGCCGATCTGGGCGACCGCTTCGGTGCCGTGCTCGGCGCCATCGAAGCGACCGACGGGTGGGTCACTAACCGGGTTACTCCCGGGAAGATCATCCTGGGCGAACTCGGCGATATTGAGTCCGGCGTCCGGCAGCTCATCCGCAACCGGCCATTGGAAGTCGCAGAAGTTGCCCTTCCGTCAGGGCATGCGGTCCGGGTCCCTACCGCGGACGAGACCCTGCGGATTAAGGGCTACCTGATCGTGCGGCGCAATCAGGTGCGCGACTACATCGATGTCGCCGCCCTATCCGACCGGTGCGGGATCTCTCATGCCGCACAGGTGCTCGGGCATCTCGACGATTACTATTCAGACCAGCGAAGCGCCGAGGCAGCGGGTGTCGCTACCCAGCTAGCCCGGCAGCTGGCCGATCCACGGCCCGCAGATGCCCGGACGATCAAGCAGCTTCGCGATTACAAAGACCTGGATACCCGGTGGGCTGACTGGGGGAACGTGACAGCCGTGTGCCGGGCAGTCGCGGTGGAGATGGCGGCATGACTACGCCCCTGAAGTTCCGCAACATCACCGCGTCGCCGGAAGACCCGGTGGAAACCTGGCCATTCGAGGGCGTGCTCGCCGCAGTCGAGAGGGGCACGCTCCCTGATTGGCGCCGCCTGGCGCGGGCGATCCGGGCCGACCCCTGGGGGCCAGTGGCTCAGCAGGTCCTGGAAGCCGTCCAGCTTTCCCGCCCTTACGGCACCACCGAACTCCTTGAGGGAGTAGTCAGCCGGGCCCGCGAGCTCGCTGCCGATTCGGAGCGGGCCGAGGTGGCCACTGAGGTCCGGAATCTGGTGAGCGCATCTGGCCTGTCCCAGCGGGAATTCGCTGCACGTCTGGGAACGTCGCGGTCTCGCCTGTCCACGTACATGTCGGGCAAGGTTGTGCCCTCGGCAGCCCTGATCGTCCGGATGCGGCGAGCGGCTTCGCAGACCTCAGGGAGCATCCACGGCGTTCCATGACGTGCCCCAGTGCTGAATCGGCCAGTCTGCTTTCCTGCCCGCCGGAGTTACCCGGGCCGCGGTGTGAGTCCCTGCGCTGCCTGCCTTTTGCGGGGATCCGTCCCCGGACGTGGGTTAGTTTGACCTAGACCGCACTGCGACTTTGGAGGGATGCGATGTCCCAGTACCCAGACGAACTGGGGGCATGGTGGACTGGCTTTCCCGGCAGCGACCGCGCTGGCTGGCTCGCGCCCTCCTCGTCCTCCCCCAGTGATCTTGCCCCGGCGCAAGACGGCGTCAGGGGCGCTGTCTCGAGGCGGGCGCTCAAGCGCAGGCTGGTGATTCCCCCTGGCAAGCGCGAGCGGGCCAAGCGCGAAGCGGTAGCGCAGTGGCGGCGCCAGACGGTCGCCGCCATCCGGAAGCCGTCCCTCAAGTCGGGCGTGATCACCCTGGGCTCGGGCTTCGGGGGAACCGGCAAGACTGACGTGGCCGTGACGCTCGCGGCGATCTACGCCGCTGCGCGGCCTGCCGACCGCGTCATTCTCGCCGACAGCAACGACGACATGCCTCATGGGTACATCAGGCTCGGCGGAGTACCGGTCGAGGCGCTGCCGCCGGACCAGCGGACGTTGTCCATCCGGGGCTTCTACCAGGCGTGCACGGATGCGAGCATCAAGGTCTACGCGGATCTGCGGGATGCGGTCGCCTGGCTCCAGGGTGTGGCCGTGATCCGTGGCGACACCGCCGACGAGTGCGTGGGGATCGACTTCGGGGAGCATGAGTACCTGACGGTGCTGGAGTTCCTCCAGTGCATGTCCAACATCGTCATCAACGATGGCGGCACGGGACTGTTCGCCAAGCTTCAGGTCGGCACGCTGCTGCATGGTGACAAGTACGTCTTCGTGACGGAGGCGTCACAGCTGGGCTTCTGGTCCATCGATCAGGTGTTCAGCCGGTACCGGAACTACGAAGGCGAAAAGGACAGGCCCCTGACGGAGCGGGAAAAGACGCACCTGAATCTGCTGATGGACGAGGCCACGATCGTGGTGGACAAGTTCAGCGACAACGACCCGGAGCAGGCCCGCTGGCTGACCCGGATCCGCGAGGGCTTCGAAGGGACGCAAGTGTCGGTGGTGGCGAGTCCCTGGGACCAGGCGCTCGCCAACCGGGTGACCCTGGATCTGGGTGCCGTCGCCGGGGCCACGCTGGACGCCAAGCTGGCGATGGCCGAGGTGGTGCTGCGCGGAGTTGACCGGGCCAACCGCAGGCGCCTTGGACTTCCCGATGAGGAGGCGCACAGTACCGGCAACGGCCAGGGGGGTCTGGCCGAGCCGCCGCGCTGGTTCTCCGAGCCGGAGCGGCCGGCAGCTGCCCCCGGATCCCAGCAGGCAGACCTTGATGCCGAGCCCGTGCGGTCGCCGTGGCCAACCAGCGGAGCCGGCGGTTGAGCTCGCCGGGATGGCCTGGTGGTGAGGGTGCCAGGTACGACAAGCAGCAGGTCGCCGCGCTGCGTCGCTGGCCTATCGAGGCGGCGGAGAAAGGCTTCGGCGGCCCGGCGCACCAGTCGCCGGTGACCGCCGGGCAGCTGGCCCGCGAACGTCCCCGGGCGGACGCCGGGCTGCTCAGCACGCCCCGGGTCGTGGTCCGGGAGGACGCCCTGCGCCACAACATCGCGGCCATGGCCGCCTACTGCGCGGCGCATGACGTCAGCCTGTTCCCCCACGGCAAGACCACGATGGCTCCGCAGGTTATCGCGGCCCAGCTGGACGGGGGCGCGGCAGGCGTCACGGTCGCGACCATCTCGCAGGCCCGGCTACTGCGGCGTTTCGGGGTGCGGAACATCCTGCTCGCCAACGAGCTCGTGGATGACGCGTCCATCAGCTGGGTGGCCAGCGAGCTGACCGCCGGCAGCCAGTTCTCCTTTCTCTGCTACGTCGACAGCGTCGCGGGGGCCGGGCGGCTGGACGCGATCCTGGCGGCATGCGGGTTCGCGGGGCGGCTGCGCGTCCTCGTCGAGCTCGGGCACGAGGACGGCCGGACCGGCTGCCGCACCAGCGCGGAGGGGCTCGCCGTGGCGGCGGCTGTCGCCCGCGCACCGCGGCTCGAGCTCGCGGGTGTAGCCGGCTACGAGGGTTCCCTGATGGCCCCCACGCCCGGCGAGAAGGCCCGCAAGGCCCGCGAGTACTGCGGGGAGCTGCGCCAGCTGGCCCTGTCGCTTGCCGCCTCGGGACAGTTCCCCCAGCCGCCGGTGGTGACCGCAGGCGGCTCTGCCTATTTCGACGTGGTCGTGGATGTGCTGGGCGGGCACCCCGGCTGGACGCTGATCCTGCGCAGCGGGTGTTACGTCACCCACGACCACGGGCTGTACAGCCAGATCGCGCCGTCAGCGCGGAAAGCGCCGGGCGCGCCGGTCCTGGAACCGGCCCTCGAAGCCTGGGCAGCGGTGCTCTCCCGGCCCGAGCCCGAGACCGCGGTGCTGGGAATCGGGCGCCGGGACATCTCCTCCGATGCGGGGCATCCCGTGGTCCTGCGCGGGCGCGCGGCCGGCGGAGCGGCCCTCGACCCCGGCGGTTCGGTCGTCATCCGGCTCTTCGATCAGCACGCGGTGCTGTCCGTCCCCGCAGCTTCCCCGCTCGCGCCCGGCGATGAGGTCTGCCTGGGCATCTCGCATCCATGCACCACGTTCGACAAATGGCGGTGGATCCCGGTGCTCGACGCCGAGGACCGGATCACCGACGTGATCCGGACCTTCTTCTAGGCGGCCCGGGCCGCGGCCGGCACGAACCGCGTCCGGAGGTGCCAGGCCCGCTCACATGACAGCCAGCTGCCCGCCATCGATCACGATCTCGGCGCCCGTGATGAAGGAAGCGTCGTCGGAGGCCAGGAACGCGTACGCCGCCGCCACCTCGGCGGGCCGCCCGGCACGGCCCAGCGGGATGTTGCGGTCGGCGTAGGCGCCCGCGAACTCCTCCCCGCCGAGACCGGCGCTGATGGCCGCGTTCAGGGGCGTCTCGATGTACCCGGGGCACAGGGCGTTGACGCGGATGCCGTGCCGGCCAAGTTCGACGGCCATGGTCCTGGTCAGCAGCAGCACCCCGCCCTTGGACGCGTTGTAGTGGGCGTAGTCCGCCTCGCCGCCCAGGCCGTTCGTCGAGGACATGTTGACGATGACCCCGCCGCTGCCCTGGTCCGCCAGCACCCGGGCCACGGCCTGCGCCACCAGGAACATGCCGCGCAGGTTCACGCTGAGCACCCGGTCCCAGTGCGCTGGGGTGATCGCGAGGAAGGGCTCCCGCCACGCGATCCCGGCGTTGTTGATCAGGACATCCAGGCCGCCGAGCGCCTCACCTGCCGAGCCGACCAGCCGCGCCACGTCGTCCTCGCGGCTGACGTCCGCCGGGATGCCGCAGACCGTCCCGGATTCCCCCAGCTCGGCGAGCGCGGCCTCCACCTCGGCGGGGTCGAGCCCGCAGAGGAAGACGCGGGCGCCCTCTTCGAGGAAGCGCTGCGCGGTCGCCTTGCCGATGCCGCTGCTGCCCCCGCTGATCAGGACTCTCTTACCCCGCAGCCCGCGCATCGCGGTCTCCTCCCTCCCGTGCGGCGTCCCTGGTCGCCGCCCACATCCAAGCACGGCCGCGCACCGCCGCCGTGCGGCAGGGGCGGGTCCGGGCACGCGGCAGGGGCAGGTCCGGGCACGCGGCAGGGGCGCGCCGTCATGCCGGGATCACCGCTATCACGGAGCAAGGGTGACGCCTCGCCGGGCGTGCCCTTCGCTTTGGGGGGCGGCAAGCGTACCGTGAAGTACGCAACAGGCGAGGGGGTGCCGTGACCAGGATGGGTTACCGGACTGCGCTGGCGGCCCTGCTGGCCGCGCTGGTCTGTCTCGGCCTCATGCCCCGTGCCCAGGCTCAGGCCCGGCCGGCGGGCACCGGCGCGGCTGGCTTAACCAGCTTGTGCGGTGCCCTGGATGGCACACACCCGGCCACAGTCACTCACGTCATGTTCATCTTGTTCGAGAATAAGTCGTATGGCGCCATTGTCGGCAGCAAGTCGGCACCTTATATCAATCAGACCCTGATTCCAGGCTGCGGGCTGGCCGCGAACTACCACAATTTCTCGCATCCGTCCACGCCCAACTATCTGGCCCTGACCTCAGGGACTGCGCAGGGGAAAGCCGTGAGCGCCGACTGTTTACCTTCCGGATGCCCGCAGCCGCAAGCGTCGATCTTCTCCCAGCTCAGCGCCGACGGGCAGACGTGGCGTGAGTATGCCGAGGCGATGCCGGCCAACTGCGACAAAAAGAATTACGACAACACCGCGTTTGTCAACGCGGACGGCAGCACCGGGGAGTTCTACTACGTGCGGCACGCGCCGCCGGCGTATTACACGTCGCCGCCCGTCCCCGCGGACTGTTCTAGCTGGGATGTGCCGCTCGGCACGACTAGCTCGGGAAACCTCCTGGACGCGCTGTCCCCGGGCTATGACGGACTGCCCGCGTTCAGCTTCGTCACGCCGGGCGGGTGCAACGACATGCACGATTGTTCCGTCAGCGTGGGGGATGATTGGCTGAGGGAATGGATTCCGCTCATCCAGCAGTCGGCCGCCTACCAGAATGGCCAGCTTGTCGTGTTCATTACCTCAGACGAAGGTTCCGGGGCGGACAAGGTAAATGGCGAGAGCTGCTGGGACTCCGCGCACGCCGACTCCGCCAGCTATCCCTCGTGTCACATTGCCACGATCGTGATGTCCCCGTACACCCCTCCGGGCACGAGGTCAGCGAGCTATTTCAACCATCTGAGCCTGCTCGGCACCGCCGAGGACCTGCTCGGGTTGCCCCGGCTCGCTACCACCGAGGGGTACGCAGGACTTCAGTCCGCGTTCGGGCTCTGAGCCGCCCCGGCTAGCACGTGCCTGAGGCGGTCAGGATGAAGGCCGCGATCTCGGCCTCGTAGCGCAGCTGGTCGTAGCGGCCTGCGGGGCCCACGTGCGCCCCGGCGCCGAGCTCGGCCCGGAACAGGACCCGGCTGCCTGCGGTGCCCGTGCCCGTGGTGCCCGTGCCTGCGGTGCCCGTGCCCGCCGGCCCCGTGCCCGGACTGGTGGCCCGGAGCCGGGCCACCCACTTGGCCGGCTCGTGGATCAGCACCCGCGGGTCGTGCAGGCTCCCGGTCACCAGCAGGTCGGGCCGCGGGCCCGCCGGCACGTTGTCGTAGGGGCTGTAGGACAGCTGGTAGTCGCGCATGGCCGGATCACGCGGATCACCCCACTCGTCCCACTCGGTGATGGTCAGCGGGATGGACGGGTCGAGCATCGTGGTCACGACGTCCACGAACGGGACCTCGGCGACCACCGCCCGCCAGCGGCCCGGCGCCAGGGAGAACACCGCGCCCTGGAGCAGCCCCCCGGCCGACAGGCCGCGCGAGGAGATCCGGTCCGGGGCTGCCCATCCGCCGCCGGCCAGCGTGTCGGCGGCCGCGATGAAGTCGGTGAACGTGGTGCGCTTGCGGTCCAGGTGACCCTCGGCCCACCACCGGCGCCCGCCCTCGCCGCCGCCACGCACGTGCGCCACCGCGTACACGAACCCCCGGTCCAGCAGGCTCGGCGTGACCACGCTGAACTCCGGCCAGGAACACGCCTCGTAGGCGCCGTAGCCGTACAGCAGGGCGGGCGCGGACCCGTCGCGGCGCAGCCCGCGGCGGTAGGCGAGCGTCACCGGAATGGGGGTGCCGTCCGGGGCGGGCGCGCTGATCCGCTCGGTCACGTACGCCGCCTGGTCGTATCCGGGGACTTCCTGGCGCTTGCGCAGCTCCCACCGGCCGCTGGCCAGGTCCACGTCATGCCAGGACGGCGGCTCGGTCAGCGACTCCGTGCGCACGGTCACCGTGGCCGCGGTGTACTCCTCGTTCACCGCCAGGGCCAGGGCCTGCTCCGGGCCACCCGCCTCGATCAGCCGCTGCGCCCCGCTGTCGCGGTCGACCACGCGCAGCTGGGTCTGCGCTCCGCGGCGCTGCTCCACCACCAGGTAGCGCCCGAACACGTCGCAGCGCACCAGCCGGGTGTCGGGGGCCGGCCCGATGACCTCGGTCCACCCGGCCGGGCGGGGTGCGGTGGCCGGGGCCCGGACCAGCCGGAACTCCGCTGCCCCGGCGTTGGTGACGAGGTACAGGTCGCCCCCGCCCGGGCCGCGGGCATGATCGGCGTGGTACTCGGTGCCCTGGCTCCGGGGGATGGCCACGGCGGGCGCCGCGCGGCTGTCGCCCGCGGGGATCAGCAGGGTCTCGGTGGTGTCGCGGGACGCGGTCTCGATCAGCAGCCAGGCCCCGCTGCGGGTGGCGCGGACGGTCAGCTCGAACCGCTCGTCGTCCTCCCGGTACACCAGCGTGTCGCGGCCGGGCGGGGTGCCGAGCTCGTGCCGCCAGATCTCATGGGGCCGGTACGCCTCGTCGGTGACCACGTACAGCAGCGCGCGGGAGTCCGCAGCCCAGGCCAGCCCGTAGTACGTCCGCTCGATGCGCTCCGCCAGGTCGGTCCCGGCCGTGAGGTCACGGACCCTCAGCTGGTACACCTCGTCGCCGTCGAAATCCACCGAGTAGGCCAGGTACCGCCCGTCCGGGCTGATCTCGCGCACGCCCAGCTCCGCGTAGCTGCCGGTGGCGGCCGGGTCGGCCAGCAGCAGGTTCTCGTCCAGCAGCACCTCGCCCGGGCCGCCGGGGCCCGCGGCCCGGCAGAACTGCTCCAGCTGCTGGCCGGCCACCGTCCGGGTGAAGTACCAGGAGCCGCCCTGGCGCCAGCGGGGCGATTCCCCGGCCGGGGGGAGCCGTGCGGCCATCTCCGCGAACAGTTCCTCCCGCAGCCGGTGCTGCGGCGCGGTCTGCCCGTCGTACCAGGCGCGCTCCGCGGCCAGGTACTCGCGCATCTCGGGCTGGTCCCGGTCGCGCATCCAGGCGTACGGGTCGGCGCCGGGGCGGCCGCCCGCCGGTGGCCGCCGCGGGGCCGCTGGGGGCCCGGGGCCGGTCATCCGGGGCCCTCCGGGCCGCTGGCGAGCAGGCTGCGCAGCGGGCCGGCGGGCAGCCCGTAGGAGGTGTGGCCGTCCCGGCCGGTGACCGTCACCGCCTGCAGCAGGCTGTTCAGCACGGCCTCCTCGGTCGCCTCCACCACGGCGGCGAAATAGCCGTCCAGCGCGCTGCCGGTGACGGGGGACCGGGATGAGGCGGCGCCGCGCGGCGCGCGCAGCCCCGTGGCCAGGGCCAGGAAGATCTCCCCGCTGGCGTGGTGCGCGGTGCTGCCGACCCGGGCCAGGCCCAGCCCGGCCCGGCGGGCCAGCCGCTGGCAGGCGGCCGCGTCCAGCGGCCCGTCGGTGAGCACCACCACGATGCACGAGCCCGCGGGGCCCGGCCGGGGCGTTGCGGCCCCGGGGCCCGCCCCCGTCCCGGCGGGATCGGGGAGCAGTCGCCCGGCCGGCACCCCGGCCACCGTGAGCCGCTCCCGGTCGCCGAAGTTGGTCATCGTGACCACCCCGACTGTCGCCCCGCCGGGTACCACCCGGGATGCGGTCCCGATCCCGCCCTTGTAGCCCAGGCAGCTCATCCCGGTTCCCGCGCCGACCGCGCCCTCGGCTGCGGCACCCGCCCCGGTGGACGCCCTGGCCGCCGCCAGCGCCTCCCGCACGTCGTCGCGCTGCACCTGCATCCGGCGGCTTTCGCTGAGAAAACTATCGTCGCACTCGGCCACGACCGGGATGATGACGTCCTCGGCACCGATCGCGGGCTGCTCGCCGGTGAGCAGCTCGCAGGCCGCGTCATAGACCCGGCCCAGCTGCATGGTCGAGGTCAGGAACACCGGTGTCTCGGCCAGCCCCCATTCCTGCGCGGCCAGCATCCCGGTGCATTCGCCGGCCCCGTTGAGCACCGCGCCGCCGGCCGGCACGGGGAAGCGGAACAGGTCACCGCCCGGGTCGATCACCGTCACCCCGGTCCGTGCCGTGCCCCGCCCGGCCGGCGGCGGTGGCTCGTCCCGCCACACGGTGGCGTGCCCCAGCCCGGCCCCCGGGACGTCGAGCACCGACCCGGTCGGGCCTGGTGGCAGCAGGCCGACGGTGATGCCAAGATCAGAAGCTCGCGGCATCCAGCGATGGTAACCGCCGCCGCGCCGCGTGGGGAGGGTGCCCGTGAGCCTGCCGGTTCCGGTGGTCTGGAGCGAGGACTGCCTGCGGCATGAGCCGGCCGGGGAGGTGTGGCTGGGCGTGCGTGAGCCGGGCACCGAGATCCCGGCGCGGGCGCTGGTCCTGCGCGACGCGCTCGACCGCGGCGGGCGCGCCCGTCACCGCCGCGGGCCAGCACGACGACACGGTCCTGCGCCGGGTCCACGATCCCGCCCTGCTGGATCACCTCGCCTCGGTGTGGGAGGACTGGGAGGCAGCCGGGCTGCCGGCCCGGTACGGCCGGGACCGGGTGGTGCCCTACGTGTTCCCCACCCCCGGCCTGCTCGCCGGGCTGCCGCCGCGGATCCCGCCGGCCGTGCACGGCCGGGCCGGGCTGTACTGCTACGACACGATGACGCTGGTCGGCCCGGGCAGCTGGGCCGCGATCCGCGGCGCCGCGGACGCCGCCCAGACCGCGGCGGACCTGGTCAGCGGGGGCACGCCGCTGGCTTACGCGCTGTGCCGCCCGCCGGGGCATCATGCCAGCCGCGCCGCGTACGGCGGGTCCTGCTACCTGAACAACGCCGCGGTCGCGGCCGAGGCGCTGCGCGCGGCCGGGGCGGCGCGGGTCGCGGTGCTGGACATCGACGCGCACCACGGCAACGGCACTCAGATGATCTTCTGGGACCGGCCCGACGTGTGGTACGGGTCGGTGCACGTCGACCCGGGCGCGGGCTGGTTCCCGCACTACCTGGGCTACGCCGGCGAGCGCGGCGCCGGGGCGGGCGCGGGCTTCACCCGGAACCTGCCGCTGGCCCCGGGGACCGGCGACGAGGGCTGGCTGGCCGCGCTGGGCGCGCTGTGCCGGGAGGCCGCGGCGTTCGCCCCGGAGGCCGTGGTGGTGTCGCTGGGCCTGGACGCGGCGGCGGCCGACCCGGAAAGCCCGCTGCGGGTGACCGAGTCCGGGTACCGGGCGGCCGGGCAGCTGATCGCGGCGCTCGGCCCGGCCGTCCTGATCCAGGAAGGCGGCTATGACCTCCCCTCGCTGGGCGCCTACGCCGTCGCCACCCTCCGCGGCGCCGCATCCCCCTGACCCGCTGGGATCCCGTCAGTGCGGTGCATTTTGGTCGTCATAGGGGTATGCGCTAAATCCGAAAATGTAGCCACGCCCGCGCAGCAACGCCTGCTGACCATCGAGTGGACGTCGCAGCTATAGACAGACCAGCCAGCGGCGCCCGGTCCGCACCTTGCAACCGGCAGGGCCGCGCAGCCACGCTTGCCCGCGCGTCCCTGCGACCACAGGCCGGCCCGGCCACCATGCGATGGCCCCGGCCGTCGCCCGGCCGACCGGGGTGCCCCGCGGGCGCACGGCCTATCCCCCAGGATGCCCCTGTGCGTCAATCATCGTGGTCAGCCTGCTGCTGGGCAGGCCGTCATCTCCGTCGTAGGCAGGCCGGGACGGCCGGTGATCAGCCTCCTAGAGCACGAGACGCCGCCCTGAGCAAGCCACGACGCCCGTGTTCAGCCGGTACAGCCCCCGACCGACCCGGCTGGTGCGCAGTTGTCGGGCTGGTTGTTCCTGACCACGGTGGACGCCGAGATTCCAGTCTCAGTGGCGTCTCGGCCGCCGTTGTAAATCCCGCCGCCGTCCCCGCCGGCGGTGTTGCCGGTGATCCGGCCGCCTGTGATGCCCAGCCTTCCGTTCCCGAAGAGATTTTCTTGATAGATGGCCCCGCCATCTGCACTGGCCTCGTTCCAGCGGAAAGCGGTATCAGTCACCGACACCTGCGATTCATTGCCTATGGCGCCGCCGTCGGCAGCGCTATTGCCAGTGAACGTATCGCCGGTCATCGTCGCGGTCTCGAAATTGTAGATACCGCCGCCCCAACCAGTGGCAGTGTTGCCCGTGAACACATCATCAGCAGCGGTCAGATCCCCGCTGGGGTAGCTGCTGAAATCGATACCGCCGCCGCCCCCGGGGGTGGTGTTGCATCTGAAAGTGCTGTGGGTCACCGAAACCTCACCTGAGGAACCGGTGTCGATGATGCCGCTGCCGGTGTTGCGGGTGAACACGCTGCGGGTCACCGTAAGCTCGCACTCTGTGGCGAGGCACGCTATGCCGGCCCCGGTGTTGCCGGTGAAGGTGCTGCCGGTCACGCTGACGGCGCCCGTGTTGATACCGCGGCTGATCTCCTGCATTACCGCGTTGATTCCCCCGGCGGTGAGCTGGCCTGAGATGGTGCTGCCGGTGTTATCTGTGAAGGTGCTGCGGGTCACGGTCAGCGGCACCCCATTGTCGTTGATGGCACTGCCGGTGTTGCCGGTGAAGACGGAGCCGGTGACTGTGGCGGCCACTCCGATGGTGTCGTAGTAGCCGCCGATGTTGAGGGCCCCGCCGGTGTTGCCGGTGAAGGTGCTGCGGGTCACGGCCAGGGTGTCGGCGGAGGGCTCGAAACCGTTCATGTTGATGGCACCGTCGCCGTTACTGAAGGTCAGGTTACTGACCGCCAGGTCGGCGTCGCCGGTGGTGACATCCAGCAGCGCGAAGGCGGGTGTGCCCGGCGCGGTGCTGCGCTCAAGAGTAGCGCCCCGCCCGGCGATAGTAAGGGTGACAGTGACCGGGGGCAGGGCGGCCGTCAGGACGTAATCACACCCGGCGGCCAGCCGGATCGTCTCACCACTCACCGCGCCGGTCAGGGCAGCGGCCAGCGCCGTGGTACTGCACGGCACGGAAACCGGGGACGCCGCAACCGCCAGGGCTGGCTGCGCGCTGGCCAGTCCGGCAGCCATGAGCGTCGCGACCGCTATGACCCCTGCCGGTACTTTCGGGAACTTTATCAGCATCACCGCTGAATCCTTTCTACGTTTTCCGCGCGTCCCCATAGCCGCGACGTAAAAGGTGCAAACCGTTTATGCATGGCCAGGTGAACAGGCTCGCCCGCCCTGGAGTCACCAGCAGCACGGTAGCAGCCGAGATGATGCGCACCGGATAATAGAGTCAGGACAAAGAGCAGCCGTTATAGGGTGACGACTACGGACCTCTATCTATTCCGCAGGCCGCCATACGAGGAATGTCCGGCAACAACTCCCTTGAGAAACCCGCATTTCGTGCCGGGCGTCCGATCAGCCACCAGGCCAGCGGCCCGCAGAGCTGCTCATAGCGAACGACGCGCGGAACAGCACTCACATCCGCACATTCCCGGACCACCCGACGCCGTTTGCGGCCTCCCCACAGCCCCCAGGGATTCCCCCCGCACCCCCTAATGCCACCCCTCCCGGCCCGCCCAAGGGCCCGCTACGCGGACCACAGCCACCGTGGCCGGGGCAAAGACCATGGCTCAGGCGGAACAGCCAGCGGCGCAAAACCGAAACCGTGGCTCAGGCAACCCGTGAACAGGCCAGCGAGGCAGACCAGAACGTCAGTCCCGCTGCGCGCCTTCCGGCCAGATCACCCGTACAGGAGTGCCCTTCTCGTGGGCATAGGCAACGACGTCCGCCGTTCCCCCGTACGCCCGTGCAGGCTCGCCGTCCCAGACTGCCCACAGCTCATCAGCCAGCCCGACCATGAACTCACTCGCGGCCATATGAGCCTCCGGGGTGGAATCACGGAACGGCAGCGGGTGCACGACTGCCGCCCGCACCATCAGAGCGTCATACTCTGCGAGCGCCTCGGCTGGCAACCCCTCCCGGTACCTCAGCGCAGGGACAATCACCTCAATCCGACCGCCCGAATCCAGCACCGCGCGAGCAAAAATCTGGTCAGCCCCGTCCGCCAGGCAGGACAGCCCCGTGACAGCCAGCGCGCTCTGGTCCAGCGCCAGCCGGAACGCGTCACTAACCAGGTGCACCGTGCCCGCTGGCAGGCCACGATGCCCGGACACGGCCACCCGCACAGAACCACCCATCTCAGGGGAACGCGGCCCGGAGCCGCTGATCAAAGACGTGGACATTCGCCGTGACCGGCCCGGCATAACCATGCCGGAATCGACGGGACCGTTGGATAATCCGTTCAGAGTTATAACGCCTGCCAGTAGCCAGCGCCTCTCCAGCCAGCCGGAACGCCTCATCGACGCGCACTCTATCCCGTTGATCCACGCCTTCCTGGCGGTCGGCGGTGGCCACCTCTAGCATTACCATCGCCCGCTGTTTCGGGGCAGGCTGAATCGCTGCCACTGACTCTGCAAACGCGGCGAGCGCATCGGCGGGACGGCCGGTCCTGACACAGACCAGCGCGCGGTAACCAGCCAGCTTGGCGTGGTCAAACTGGAACATCCACGGCCACGGGGGTGGCAGCCCGGCGTCACTACGCCTCACTGCCTCACCAGCCCTGTCAAGCGCGTCAGTCGCGCCGCTGCTCTCACGCGCTGCGGCACGGCCCAGCGCCTCAATGGCAGCCAGCCATGCATGAGGCGCAGGATGCTCCGACGCCGATATTTGCTCCCGGGCCCTGTCGATCAGCCCTAGCCCGCTTTCATGATCACCACAGTCAATCTCGAACGCCGCGAGGCTTCCCAGCATGTAGCCCGCGAGCAGGTCATGTCCGGCATGGCGCGCAGCGCCGACCGCCAGGCGGTAATACGTCCGGGCCGTGCCCATGTCACACATGTCCGCATGCAGCCAGGCCGCGAAACCCGCCGCCTCGCTGAGCGCCGCCGCGACATCCTCGCCCGTCCGTGACCTGCGTGTCCGGTCCAGCATGCGGTTCGCCATCTCAACATGCGCACCAACGCTAGGAGCAAGATCACGGGCACACGTCGTCGCATCAAGCCGCCGCTGCGCACGCGTGATCTCAGTCAACGACGGCCCGGCATTCTCATCCGTCTCTGTAAGCCCAGGCCAGGCCAGCACGGTCAGCGCAACTGCCTTGCCAAAATCACGCCGTTTCGCCGGATCCTCCCCTCCAGAGCCGAATCGCAGCAGGTGCAGCGGGATTCCCAGCCGACCCGACACCTCCCGCGCCTGATCTAACGTAAGCACCTGCTTCCCTCGCATCACCTTTGAAACCCAGCTCTGGGAATAACCCACCTCGGCGGCAAGCTGCGCCTGGGTCCAGCCCAGCGCCCCCCGGATCTCCTCCAGAAGAACCGGGAAATCACAAGCGGCGAGTGCGCTCGCGACGACATGACCAGACCAGAACTCCGGGGATAGCCACCCTGTATCACGATGCACAAAACCTAGGCTACGCGTGGTCACCACAGGTTCGCTCTAGTCGCACCAGGAATCCCGCCACGCCTGTTCGCACTACCGCGTTCCCTTCCCGCCGGGCCTGAACGGATCATCGACACCAGCCCGCAAAGCGCAGGTAGCCGTGGGCTCGGGTCAGACCTGGCAGCACCTCACATGCCAGATGGAAAGGAGATGAATGCCGTATGGAGGGTTCCCCGCCGATATGCAAGAACAAGCGGGTAACTATGCCCGCCGGGAAAGCCGGGCAAAGCGGGCGGCGTGAGGCGCTGGGTGCGCGACTGCGAGCCGAACGTGAGGCGCGCGGATGGACACCCCGCAGGCTGGCGGAGAGGTTCAGCGCCGCCTCACGCGCCAGGTGCGCCGTCCCGGACGTTGAGTCGATGATCCCGCAGATACGCCGCTGGGAACGCGGCGGATCCGGGGTCGGTGAACGTTACCGGACCTTGTACTGCGTCGTGTTCGGCATGACGGGGGCGGACTTGTTCGCGGCGGCCCAGGCCAGGCAGGAGGTAAAAGCTGGTGACTGAGTACACCCGCCAGGCACCACGGGATCTGTCGCAGGCTTTCAACCCGGCCGTCCCGAATGTGGCCCGGATCTACGATGTCCTGCTCGGCGGGAAAGACAACTTCGCCGCCGACCGTGAGGCTGCCGGACGGCTGCTGGACGCGGTCCCGGGCGCGGCGGCGGCAGCCCGGGATAACCGCCGTTTCCTCGGCCGGGCTGTCTGGTTCCTGGCCCGCGACGCCGGGATACGCCAGTTCCTTGACATCGGGACCGGGCTGCCCACACGCGGCAACGTCCACGAGACAGCGCAATCCGCCAGGCCCGGTGCCCGCGTCGTGTACGCCGACAACGACCCGGTGGTGGTGATGCAGGCGAACGCGCTGCTCGCCGACTGGTCAACCGTCGCGGCAGTCCACGGTCACCTGCGCGACCCTGACCGGCTGCTCGCACTACCGGACGTTGCGGCGTTCATCGACTGGGACGAGCCGGTCGCGGTGCTCATGGTCGCGGTCCTGCATTTCCTGCCAGACCTCGACAACCCCTGGCAGGCCGTGGACGCCTTCAAGGCCCAGATGGCGCCGGGCAGCTACCTGGTCCTATCCCATGTCACAGGTGACGACACGCCCGCTGACATGGCCCGGCAGGCCGCCGAGGTTTACCAGCACGCATCCGCGCCCGGCATGGCCCGCACCCGGGAACAGATCACCCGGTTCTTCGACGGCCTGGACATGATCGCGCCCGGCCTGGTGGACCCGGCCGCCTGGCGCCGGCCCCGCCTGGAAGGAACATCCCGCCCAGTCCTGCTCTACGCCGTGGCCGGCCGCAAGCCCGGCGGGGCCGGGAAGGCAGTGCTATGACCCACCCCGGGAGCGGCTCCCACACCGCGCGGTGGTCGGAGAAAGACCGCGACGTGCTCACGATCACCGGCCCGTCCGGGAACCTGGTGGAATCGCTGCGGATAGAACCGGTGTGGGACCGCCCGGGGCCGCGCAGCCTGTGGCATACCGGATGGATCGCCTACCCGGGCTCGGAATGGCAGGAAGAACCCCCCGGCCAGTGGACGCGGGCCGTCCACCCGGACACCGGCATGGCGCGGAAGCGGTAAAGGGCAGGCCATGCAGCCTGAGGAAACTGAGGCGAACCGCGAGACGGCCCGCCAGATCGAGTTACAGCGCCCCGGCTGGATGGTCTTGTGGGGTGTCTACAGCAAACAGTACGTCGCGTTCCCGCTGTTCCCCGCGCCGCCCGGGACGATTCTCACCGCACGGTACTCGCCCGCGCTCGCGGCCCGCATGGCGGCAGCCGAGCACACGGCACACCCCGCACCCCGGCGTCGCCGCAGGTAACGCAAAACCCCGGCCCGCGCCTGCGCACGCCTCGCTGCGGGCGCGGGCCGGGTCCATCAGACCCGCGCCCGTGGCAGGCAGCGCCGCGTTCGACCTCCAGCTCCTCTACAACAAGCCAGACCACCAGGTCAGCATCTACGCCGCCATCGCCCCAGCCACCCCCTTCATCCTCGCCGCCATCCTCGCCGACTGTGACACCCCAGGCATCGGCACCACGGCCGAGAGCAGCACCGGCAGCCCTCAGCCCGCCGACACCCGCCTACCAATTTCGGATTCACCGCGTACCGTCATGGCAGCACCTATGCACCGCGCTGAGGTTCAGGCGAGGAGGCAGGCGGCCTCGTGACCGCGCGCCACCGCGGCCGCTGGCGGGCGCAGGACGGGATCCTCTTGGCGGCACCGGTCCTCCGCGACGGGGCAGCGCGGGTGGAACCGGCAGCCCGCCGGCACGTCCACCGGGTTCGGTGTCTCGCCCTGGAGGATCTGCGGCGTGCTGCGCTGCCGCGGATCGCGGTGCGGCACCACGGACAGCAGCGCCCGCGTGTACGGGTGCTGCGGGTTGCGGACCAGGTCCCGCGCCGGGCCCAGCTCCACGATCCGGCCCAGGTACATGACCGCGATCCGGTCGGCGAAATGCGCGGCCGTGGACAGGTCGTGAGTGATCATGAGGATGCCCATGTCGCCGTCCCGGCGCAGCCCGTCGAGCAGCGACAGCACACCCGCCCGGACCGACACGTCCAGCATCGACACCGGCTCGTCGGCGAGCAGCAGGTCCGGTCCCAGGGCCAGGGCAGCGGCGATCGTGACCCGCTGCCGCTGGCCGCCGGACAGCTCGTGCGGGTAGCGCGCCAGGAACTGCCCGGCCGGGGCCAGCCCGGCCCGTTCCAGCGCGCGGATGGCCAGCTCGCGCCGCTCGGCCCGGGAGCCGCCGATGCCGTGCACGAGCATCGGCTCCTCGACCGTGGCCTGCACCCGCAGCCGCGGGTCGAGTGACTCGTAAGGATCCTGGTAGATCATCTGCACGGTGCGGCGCAGCCGGCGCATCTGCTGCTGGGACAGCGCGGTGATGTCGGTGCCGTTCAGCCGGATGGTCCCCGAGGTGGAGCTGACCATCCGCAGGATGGTCTGCGCGGTGCTGGTCTTGCCGCAGCCTGACTCGCCGACCAGGGCCAGCATCTCGCCGCGGGCCAGCGAGAAGCTGACCCCGTCCACCGCGTGCACCCAGAGGCGGGGCTGGCGGGCCAGCCGCTCGGTCAGCCCGCGCCGCACCGGGTACTGGGTGACCAGGTTCTCCACGTCGAGCAGGGATGCCTCACTCATGGCGCTTACCGGCGGGCTGGCGGGTGAGATGGCAGGCGGCCTCGTGGCCGGGCCCGACCGCGCGCAGCGCCGGGTGCTCGTCCGCGCACGGCTCGAACGCGGAGTCGCAGCGCGGCCGGAACGGGCAGCCGGCCATCGCCCGGTCCAGCCGGGGCGGCGTGCCCGGGATGGACACCACGGCCTCGTCGCCGTACAGGTCGGGGGTGGCCGCGAACAGCAGCCTGGTGTAGGGGTGGCGCGGCGAGTGGTACAGCGTGTCCATCAGCCCCGACTCCACGATCTCGCCCGCGTACATGACCGCGGCCCGGTCGCACACCTGGGCCACCACCGGCAGGTCGTGGGTGACCAGCACCAGGGCCAGCCCCAGCTCCCGGGACAGCCGGGTGAGCAGCTCCAGGATCTGGGCCTGCACCATGACATCCAGCGCCGTGGTCGGCTCGTCGGCCAGCAGGATCTTCGGCTGGCAGGCCAGGGCCATGGCGATGGATGCCCGCTGCCGCATGCCGCCGGAGAACTCGTGCGGGTACCGCTCGGCGGCCGCGGCCGAGATGCCGACCATCTCCAGCAGCTCGCCGGCCCGCTTGCGGGCCGCGGCACCGTGCGCGACGCCGTGGAACGCCATCGGCTCGGCGATCTGCCAGCCGATCTTCTTGACCGGGTTGAGCGCGTTCATCGCGCCCTGGAAGACCATGGCGATGTCGGTCCACCGGTGCGCGCGCACCGAGTCCTCCCCGCCGGCCAGGATGTTCTGGCCGTTCACCCGCACCTGGCCGGCCAGCGACGCGGTCGGCGGGAGCAGCCCCATCAGCGCCAGGATCGTCGTGGTCTTGCCGCAGCCGGACTCGCCGACCAGGCCGAACCGCTCGCCCTTCGTCGAGCGTGAAGCTCACCCCCGCGGCCGCGTGCACCTGGTTCTGCTGCCCGCCGGCCGAGCCGGGCAGCGCGAACCAGACGTGCAGGTCTTCCACTTCGAGCAGGCTCACAGTCGCGTCCGGCCCCCTGCCCACCAGCGGGCGCAGCCGCCACCGGCGCACCGAGAGGTTGGCCACCTTCAGCCGCGGGTTCAGCGCATCCTCGACGGCCTGGCCGAACAGGAAGCAGCCCACGATGACCGCGGCGATGACGAAGCCGGCCGGCACGATGGCCCACCACGCGCCGGAGCTGATCGCGGTCCGCTCGAACGCGTGCTCCAGAATCGTGCCCCAGGTGGTGACCGTGGGATCCTCCAGGCCGAGGAAGGCCAGCGCGGTCTCCAGGTAGATCGCGATCGCGATGGTGAGCACGGTGTTGGCGATCAGCAGCGGACCGACCTGCGGCAGGATGTGCTTGAAGATGATGCGGGCGTTGCCGGCGCCCAGCGCGCGGGTGCGTTTGACGTACACCCGCTCCCGCAGGCTCATCACCTGGGCCCGGATGATCCGGGCGGTCGACGTCCACTCCAGGATGCCGATCACGATGATCACGTGGAACAGGCTGGCCCCCCACACGTCGGCGATCACGATCATCAGCACCAGGTCCGGGATGACCAGCAGGTAGTCGGTGATCCGCATCAGCACGATGTCGGTCGGCCCGGCCGAAGTACCCCGACGCGATGCCGACCCCGCCGCCGATGACCATCGCGACCAGGGTGGCCGCGAACCCGACCACCAGGGAGATCCGCCCGCCCTGCATCAGCTCGCTGAGCATGTCGATGCCGCCGTCGTCGCAGCCGAGCCAGTGCGCCCCGGACGGCGGCGCGTACACCGCGCAGGTCTGGACGGTGATGCTGTACGGCGAGATGTACGGCGCGATGATCGACAGCACCACGAAGAAGACGATGATCGACAGGCCGACCACGGCCGCCTTCCGCTCCCGCAGCACGGTCCGGAAGAACCCTCTGCGGGTCGATGGCTGGCCCTCGGCCTCGGCCGCGAGCTGCGGGTCCTGGAGCGGCAGGGTCACTGGGAGATCCTCGGGTCGAGGCGGAAGTAGAACAGGTCGGCGACGAAGTTCAGGATGATGACGGCCACGGTCAGGATGAGGAAGCCGCCCTGCAGCATCGGGTAGTCCCGCTGGCTGATCGCGTCGTACATGGCCAGCCCGATGCCCGGCCAGCTGAAGATCACCTCGATCAGCACCGCGCCGCCGACGATGTACCCGAGGTCCAGCGCGACCAGGGTGACCATCGGCAGCAGGGCGTTGCGGAACGCGTGACTGCGCACGATCCGGCGATCGGGCAGGCCCTTGGCCCGCGCGGTGAGCACGTAGTCCTCACCGAGTGTTTCCAGCATCGAGGACCGGACCACCAGCGTGTAGCTGCCGTAGGCGGTCAGCAGCAGGGTGGCCGCGGGCAGGATCATGTGCTGGGCGATGTCCGCCAGGTGCTGCCAGAACGGCTCGGTCCCGAACACGAACGGGTTGCTCCATCCCGCCAGCCGGCAGCTTCCCGGCGAAGATGATGAGCAGCATCAGGCCGAGCCACTGGGTCGGGAACGCGTAGAAGAAGATGGCCGCGTTCGTGCTGACGTGATCGGTGATGGACGACGCGCCGCCAGGCGGACAGGATGCCGGTGACCACCCCGACCACGATCGCGGCCACCGTGCCCACGGTCACCATCGGGATGGTGTTCTTCAGGTCGGCGATCAGCAGGTGGCTGACCGGCTGCTGATAGGTGAACGAGATGCCCATGTTCCCGTGGAACAGCTCACGCAGGTAGATGACGTACTGCTGCCACTTCGGCTTATCCAGGCCGAATTCGACGGTCAGCGCGTGGCGCAGCTGCGGGCTGGCCTTCGGCACCCGGGACAGGTCGGTCACCGCGCTGCCGGGCAGCACCCGGAACAGGAAGAAGTTGATGGTGATCGCGACGAAGACGGTGACGAGCGCGAAGAACCCCCGTTTGATCACATAATCCGCGCTGCGCACCGCCTCAGCCCGCCTGGTGCACGCTCTCGAACGGGATCTTGGACATCGAGTTCCACGAGATGCCGGCGACCAGCGGCAGGCGGCCCACGCGGTCGAGTGCGCCTCGATCGAGTCCGCGTAGTCGAGGACCAGGTAGACCCGCTGGCTCGCGATCATCTGCTGCATCTGGTAGACGATCTGCTGCCGTTTGGCCGCGCTGGCCGCGGCGCTCTGCGCCTGGTACAGGCTGTCGTAGCTCTTGCTGCAGTACCCGGTGTCGTTCCACACGTTCCACGACCCGCAGGTCAGCACGGACAGCATGAAGTCCGGGTCGGTCAGCGGGTACCAGTCCCACATCGAGATCTCGAAGTTCTTGTAGCTGTTGGCCGTGATCGCGCTGTACGCGGCCGAGTCGTCCAGCACCTTCGAGGCTCAGCTGCACGCCGATCTTCTGGAAGTCGGGCTGGATGATCTGGAACGACCGCTGGCCGTAGGAGTTCTGGATGTCGGTCGGCATGATCACCTGGTACGACATCGGGTGGCCGTTGGCCATCCGCACCCCGTTCGGGCCCATCTTGTAGCCCGGCCTGGTCCAGCAGCTGGTTGGCCTTGGCCAGGCTGAACGGGGTCGGCTTGATCGCCGGGTCGGACCAGTGGCCGGTCGCGGGCGGGATGATCGTCGACCCGGGCTGGCCGTGACCGAGCAGCGACGTGCTGCACGATGGCCTCCCGGTCGATGGCGTCGTCGAACGCCTGCCGCACCAGCGGGTTCGCCAGTTCCCGGTGGCTGGCCTCCTGCTGTGGGTTGGCGTTGATGATGAAGTCGTCGAACTGCACGCCCGGGCTGGAGGGCACCACGAAGTGCGCGGCCTTGAGCGTGGCCACCGAGGTGGGCGGAACGGTCTCCACCCCGTCCAGCTGATGGCTCTTCAGCGCGGTGATCATCGCGTCGGTGGTCTGGAAGAACTGCAGGCCCAGGCCGTCGATGTGCGGCTTCTGGCCGTAGAAGGTCGGGTTGCGCTCGAACAGCGCGATCTGCTTGGGGGTGTACTTGGTCAGGATGAACGGCCCGCCGGAGACGATCGGCGCGTTGTTCTGGAACCGGGTCAGCGCCTTGCCGTTGCCGGTGGCGTACTTGGCCCACACGTGCTCGGGCAGGATCGGCACCTGCTGGACCTGGGACAGCACGTTGGCCACCGGCCGCTTGTAGGTCAGCACCAGGGTGGTGGCATTCGGGGCGGTCGCGCTCTTCAGGTGCGCGACGTAGCCTGCGGAGTTGGCGGTCGCGCCGTTCTGGTACTTGAGGATGGTCTGGTAGGTCCAGGCCGCGTCGGCCGCGGTCAGCGGTTTGCCGTCGGACCACTTGGCGTCCGGCTGGGTGTGGAAGGTCCACACCTTCCCGTCTGGGCTCTCCGTCCAGCTGTGCGCGAAGTCCGGCACGAACTGCAGCTGGGGGTTGTACTGGACCAGCATCGGGTAGATGTACTCGAACGTCACGTAGGCGTCACCCTGGAACGCGACGAACGGGTTCAGCGAGTCGATGCTGGAGTTGCTGCCCAGGCGGAACACGCCGCCTTCCTTGACCGAGCTCGCGGACCCGCCGCCGCCGCACGCGGCCGCGGCCAGCGTCACGGCGGCCGCCGCCGCGATGAGCATGGCCGCCCGGCGGCGCCCGCGCGGGCTGCCCCGGTGCGGGCGCAGTACCGTCCACAGCCGCCGGGGTTTTCCGGCGAGCTGACCGTGGCCTTCCATCCGCCCACCCTCGTTCCTGGGTACCTCCCCGGGATCCGCCCCGCCGGCTGACCGGGAAACCATCTGAATAGCCGTTTAGGCTGGCTTATCAGGACAGATGCGTCAACCCCCTGGGCCCAACCGCCGCCTCGACGTGATCTAACGAGGCAGGTTCAGTACCGTTCCGTGACGAGTGATCATCACGTGGGCGGGTAGCTCCCATAGTGTGGGGATGCCTGGGCTTGTGCTTCGGGGGCGGTACCAGCTGGACGTGCTCATCGCGACCGGAGGGATGGGGGAGGTCTGGCGGGGAACAGACCTGGCCATCGACCGCCGGGTGGCGATCAAGGTGGTCCGGCCGGAGCACGCCGATGACCAGGATGGCCTGGCCCGGTTCCGGGCTGAGGCGCATCATGCGGGCTCGCTGTCGCACCCGAACATCGCCCAGGTCTTCGACTACGGGGAGGCGGCCGCCCCGGAGCCGGGATACCTCGTCATGGAGCTCGTGGACGGGCTGTCGCTGACCCGGATCCTGGACGACGGGCCGCTGTCGCCTGCGGATGTGATGGACATCGTCGCCCAGGCGGCCCGGGGACTGGCCGCCGCGCACCGGGCCGGCCTGGTCCACCGGGACGTCAAGCCAGGCAACCTGCTGGTCAGGCAGGACGGCCTGGTCAAGATCACCGACTTCGGGATCGCCCGGGCGGTTGGGGACACCACCGTCACCCAGCCCGGGATGCTGATCGGGACCCCCGCCTACCTGGCACCTGAACGGGTGTACGGGGCGCCCGCGTCGCCTGCGACCGACCTGTACTCGCTCGGCGTGGTCGCGTACCAGTGCCTGACCGGGCATGCCCCGTTTTCCGGCGAGCCCCTGGTGGTGGCCCTGGCGCATCTCGACCAGGGCATGCCCGCGCTGCCCCCGTCCGTGCCGCCCGGAGTCTCCGCGCTGGTCGCCGGGCTGACCCGCCAGGATCCCGCCGCCCGGCCCCAGTCCGCCTGGGATGTCGCCCTGCGGGCCGAGCACCTCCGGGTGCAGCTGTCCAGCCCCGAGGCGCTCAGCCCGCCCGCCACGGCCCCTCCGGCCGCCCCCAGGGCGGGGGACACCCTCCTGGCGGCCGCGGCGCTGCCGGCGAGCGGCCCGGCGGCCTCCGGCGGCCTCCCGCCGCCTCCGGCCGGGTCCGCGCCTGCGGCCGGGTCCGGGCCCCGGCCGCGCGGCGACGGCCCGCGGCCGCCGCGCCGGGCTCGGCGCAGGCCGAGCCTGGCTGCCCGGACGGCCCTGGCCGCAACCGGCGCGGCAGCGGTCGGGTTCATCGCCTGGACGCTCGCCACCCTGCCCGGTGCAGCCCTGGACCAGTCCCCGGCCGTGTCCCCGCCGGCGGCCACGCGGAGCGCCTCGCCGAGCGTCCTGCCCCGGCAGAGCCCGGCCGCGGCCACGAACGTCGCCGGAACCGGCGATGGCAGCGCGGACGTGGCCCAGGTCGCCGCCACCCCGCAGTCGTCCGGGCCGGCGGGTTCCCCGTCCGTGACGCCGACGCCCTCCTCGACGGGCTCGCCCAGCAGCACAGCCACGCCGTCAGGCAGCCCGACCCCCACGCCGACACCGGGATCACCGACCCCCACGCCGACGCCCAGCACGCCCACCCCGAGTTCGCCACCGCCGACCACGTCGGTGCCCAGCACGCCGGCGCCGTCAACCCCGTCCGGCACCGTGATCCCGAGCAGCGCGCCCTCGGCCCTGGTGACCTTCAGCCCGTCCCCCGCGCTGCCCCAGGGAGAGTGAACCCCCAGGTCAGCCGTCCCACGGGCCGGTGACCCGGGCCAGCAGCAGCGCCGCATCGTCGCCGAGCGGTGCGCCCACGTGCCGCATCAGGTCGTCGCGCAGCCGGTCCAGCAGGTCCCCGTCCGGGCCCCCGGTGCTGGCGGCCAGCGCGGTGGCCCGCTCCTCCAGCGGGTAGAACTCCCCGTGCGCATCGCGGGCCTCGGTCACGCCGTCGGTGTACAGCAGGAGGGCATCACCGGGCTGGAGCGCCATGGTGCGCTCCGCGCCGGATGTGCCGCCGAGCGCCATCAGCCGCAGCGGCAGGGCGGGGGCCGGGACGTCCACCGTGGTGACCCGGGGCGGGCGGGTCCCGTGCCCGCCGGGGGCGTCGCCGCCCGGGCTGAGCACGAGCGGCGGGGGGTGACCGCAGTTGTAAACGGTCAGGCTGCCCGCAGCCGGGTCGATCTCGGCCAGCACCGCGGTGACGAACTCCTCGAGCGGCGCTGCGGGACGGCGGGCCAGGCTCGCGTCGATCCGCCGGGCCACCTCGGCCAGCGTGTACACCTCGTGCGCGACTTCGCGGAACACTCCCAGGACGTCCGCGGCGATCTCGACCGCGTCCAGGCCCTTGCCCCGGACGTCGCCCACGATCAGGCGGATACCGAACTGGGTCCGGGTGACCTCGTACAGATCGCCGCCGACCCGGGCCTCGGCCGCCGCGGCCAGGTACACCACCCGGAGTTCGAGCGGCCCGACCTGGCGGGGCAGCGGGCGCAGCAGGGCCCGCTGGGCCGCCTCGGCCACGGACGTGACGTCGGCCAGCCTCTGGTCCTGCCGCCCGCGCCGGGCACTCCCGGACGCGCTGATGACGGTGACCACGAGCACCGAAACCGTGGTGACCGCGGGCAGTTCCGCGGTCGTGGTGAAGGGGGCGGTCACGATCGCGGCCAGCAGCATCACGGCTCCGTAGCCGAGGGGGCGGCGCGGACTCACCGCGCCGATGCCGGCCAGGGCCGGCGGCACCGCCAGCAGGGGCAGCAGCAGCTCCCCGGCCGCGGCACCTGCCGTGGCCAGGGCGATCAGGGCCGCTGCCGCGGGAAGGGAGCACAGGACGGGCCACCGGGCAGGCCAGGTCGCCGCGCGGACGGCTGAGCGTCCCCGCACGAGCGGTGCCAGCATCTAGGAGCCGTGAGGTACGGCAGCCGCGCCACGCAGCATGGGAACGCTCCTCGCTGGCCAGGCGGATACCGCGGTGGGGGACCGGAAGCAACGCCCACACTAGTGCATCTGCGGCCAAATCCAGGGGCGGGCAGCCGTCCTGGCCTGACCGCCGACGGCCCGGAAACCGGCGCGCGGGATACGATCCACTGTGATCACCGGCAGCCCCCAGTTTGCGATCTCGATCCCCCAGTTCGCGGCCGACGGCACCTTCGACCCCGCGTCCTTCCGTGCCTACCTGAGCCGGGCCGAGGAGCTCGGGTTCCACAGCGGCTGGGCCGCTGAGCAGGTGCTGGGTTCCATGCCGCTGCTGGGCCCGGCCGAGACGCTCAGCTACGCCGCGGCGTGCACGGACCGGCTCCGGCTGGGCTGCGCGGTCTTCGTCACCCCGCTGCACAGCCCGCTGCACCTGGCCAAGAGCATCAGCTCGCTGGACCAGCTCAGCCGGGGCCGTCTCGAGGTGGGCATCGGCACCGGCGGGGGGTTCCGCCCGTTCCCGGCGTTCGGCGTGGACGGCCGGCAGTTCGTGTCCCGGTTCACCGAGGGGCTGGAGCTGATGCGGGCGATGTGGACGCAGGACCGGGTGGACTTCGACGGGCGCTTCTGGCAGGTGCACGGCGGGGCCATGGAACCCAAGCCGTTCCAGAAACCGTACCCGCCGGTCTGGTTCGGCGGCAGCCACCCCGACGCGCTGCGCCGGGCGGTGCGGCTGGCCGGCGGGTTCATGGGCGCGGGCTCCACGACCACCGCCGACTTCACCGGCCAGGCCCGCGTGGTGGCCGGGGCGCTCGCGGAGCAGGGCCGCGACCCGGCCACGTTCCGGGTGGCCAAGCGGGTCTACCTCGGCGTGGACGATGACCCGGCGAGGGCACGCCGGCGTACCGGCGAGGCGCTCAGCGACCTGTACGGGTACTTCGGCCTCAAGGGCATCGAGCGGGTCGGGGTGGCCGGCCGCCCGGGTGACGTGGCGGCCGGGCTGGCCGAGATTGCCGCCGCCGGTGCGGGCCTGATCCTGCTCAACCCCCTGTTCGACGAGGCGGAGCAGATGGAGCGCCTCGCCGCCGAGGTCATCCCCCGGCTCGCCTGACCTGCCCCCGGACGCACGATTTAGGGTTGCCTTACCCAGCGTTGGTAACAGCATGTAATAGCATGAACACGTAAAGTCTCATATGGGCGCCAGGGGTCGGTGCGGACAGGAGCATGCGGGTGGCGACGGGTTTCAGCCTGCGAAGAGGGGCGGGCCTGGCCGCCGCGCTGTCCCTGGCGCTGACCGCGGCGGCCCTGGCGGTGGCGCTGGCCGCGGCGGCCTCCGCCCGGACCGCGGGCCACGAGCTCTCTGCCCGGCTCGTGCCCGCGGCCGGGTCCGCGGACGCCATGCTCGGCGCCTACACCACGGAGCAGATGTTCCTGCGGGACTATGTCACCGGCCGCCGGGCCGGGGACCTGCTGGCGTTCCGCGACGCCGCAGCCGGCCTGAACGGGCAGGCGGCGCGCGTTGCCGTCCGCGCCGCAGGTTACCCGGCCATTCCCGGGCGGCTCGCCGCCGCCGAATCCGCCCTCCGCGCCTGGCGGCTGCGGGTCGCGGGACCGCAGCTGGCCGCCGCGGCGCGGGGTGACTTCGCCCGGGCCCGGGCCCTGCAGTCCGACGCCGCGTCGGCCCGGCCCTATACGCAGGCCGCCCGGTCCCGGATCGTCACCCTGCAGGAGCAGGTCACCCGCGAGCAGGCCCGGGTGACGAGGCGGCTGATCGGAGAGCAGCGCCTGCTGCTGGCCGCGCTGACCGGCGCGTGCGCGGTGGCAGCCGTGATCGCGCTCGGCGGCGTCCTGGTGGTGCGCCGCCGGCTGCTCCGGCCGCTCATGGCCCTGCGCCAGGCCGCGGACTGCGTGGCCGCGGGCCGTTACACCACCGCGGTGCCCGCCGCGGGTCCCGCCGAACTCGCCGACGTCGGCCGCAGTGCCGAGCGGATGCGGACCCGGCTGGTGGCGGCGCTGGCCGACGCGGAACGGGCCGAGGAGAAGTTCCGCAGGCTGTTCGACGCGGCGCCCGACGCCACGCTCACCGTGGCCCAGGACGGCACCATCCTCATGGCCAACGCGCAGGCCGGGCGGATTTTCGGGGCCGGCCCCGGTCAGCTGGCCGGCCAGCCCATCGTGGACCTGCTGCCGGTTGCCGCGCAGGCGCCCGCCAGCTACCTGGCCGACCTCGGGCCGCAGCCGAGGACGGGCCAGGTGATCACGGCGGTCGCCGCGGACGGCCGCGAGTTCCCGGCCGAGTCCACCGTGACCGCCCTTTCGGCCGGGACCAGCCTGGTCGGCCTGGTGTCGCTGCGGGACATCACCGACCGGCTGGCCGCCCAGGCCGAAGCGGAGCAGCTGCGGGCCGAAGCCGAGCGCGAACGCTACCAGCGGCGGCTGGAGCAATCCCAGCGGCTGGAAAGCCTGGGGCAGCTCGTGGGCGGCGTTGCGCACGACTTCAACAACATGCTGAATGTGATCAGCGGCTACTCGGACTTCATCGTGGAGCAGGTGTCCAGCATGGCCAGGGACGATCCGCGGCAGGAGGCCGTCCTGTCCGACGCGGAGCAGGTCCGGGGTGCGGCGGAGCGGGCCACCGCGCTGACCCGGCAGCTGCTCATCTTCGCCCGCCGCGACGTGGTGCACCCGCAGGTGCTCGACGTCAACGACGTGATCGGCGGCATGGAGCACATGCTGCGCCGCACCCTCGGCGAGCGCATCGACCTGAACACCAGCCCCGCTCCCGGGCTCTGGCCGGTCAAGGCGGACCCGGGCCAGCTCGACCAGGTCCTGGTCAACCTGGCCGTCAACGCCCGCGACGCGATGCCGCGCGGCGGGAAGCTCAGCATCGACACGGCCAACATCACGGTGGACGACGCTTACGCGGGGGGTCATCCAGGGCTCGAACCCGGCCGCTACGTGCGGTTGCGCGTCTCGGACACGGGCACCGGCATGGATCCTGATGTGGCGTCCAGGGTGTTCGAGCCGTTCTTCACCACCAAGCCTCCCGGGAAGGGCACCGGGCTGGGGCTCGCCACCGTGCACACCGTCATCACCCAGGCCGGCGGCCACACCCGGATCTATTCCGAGCCCGGGCTGGGCACCACCATCACCGCCCTGCTGCCGGCCACGGGCGAGGCGGCCGCCGTGGCCGGGACCGTGGTGGCGGCGCCCGCCGGCGGCCTCGGCGAGACCATCCTGCTCGCCGAGGATGAGGAAAGCCTCGCCGGGCTGATCGAGCGGATCCTGGCCCGCAACGGGTACCAGGTCTGCGTGGCCACGACGGCGGCGGAAGCCCTCCGCCACGCCAGCGGCCTGCAGCAGCCCATTGACCTGCTGCTCACCGACGCCGTCATGCCCCAGATGCTGGGGAACGAGGTAGCGGGGCAGGTGCGGGCGCTGCGCCCGGGCGTGCCGGTGCTGTACATGTCCGGATACGCGCAGCCGGTCCTGGCCACCCAGGGCGCCCTCGATCCCCACATCAGCCTGCTGGAAAAGCCGTTCTCCGAGGCCACCCTCCTGGGACGGGTCCGCTGCGCGCTGGACAGCCCCACCGGGCCCGGCGGCCCGGGATCCCCGCTCAGCTGACTCAGCCCTGCGGCGCTGACTCAGCCCAGCGGCGCGCCGACCCGCTCGCGCACCTCCTGCACAGCCCACTGGTTCCCGTCCGGGTCGGCGAAGAACATGAACTTCCCGCCGTCGCGGGGGTCGAGCTGCTGAACCTCCGTGACCTCGACGCCGCGGGCGGCCAGCTCGGCCCGGGCCGTGCCGATGTCGGCGACGACCAGTTGGAGGTGCGCCCCGGCCCCGGTGGCAGCCTCAGCGCTGATCACCACGGGGCCGATCACGACTGAGCATGCCGACCCGGGCGGTGTCATGTGCACCACCCGCATGCCCGGCGCAGGCTGCGTGTCGGCGTCCAGACCGAACCCGAGCTTCCCGAGGTAGAACTCTTTCGCCCGGTCGATGTCGGTGACCGGGACCACGACCACTTCCAGTTTCCAGTCCATGATGCGCACTCCTTCCGGCGGGCGCCTGGGCGGCGCTCCTGGTCTTAGGACGGTGCCGCTGCCCCAGCTTCGACATCCGCCCCCATTTAGCTTCCAAAATTTTCGTGCTGGCCCACGCCCGGGCCAGGTCACCGCAGTCCCGGCCACGGCCCGGGTTACGGCCGGGCCCGCCGCCGGGTGGGCCCAGGCCTACCTACCTATTAGGCACGGCCCCATAGCGCCGGGACCCCGGCGTGGATCACCATGGGTGACATGTGGATCCTCTTGCCTGTCCTGTGGCGGGTTTTCACCCGGCTGATGCGCTACCTGCGCCGCGGCATCTTCCTGGTGCCTGTGTCCGCGATCGGCATGGCTCTGTGGGGCGTGCACCCCTGGACCATCGCCATGGTCATGCTGGCCCTGTTCGTGGCGTTCTGGAGGCCGGTGATCGCGGCGGCGCTGCTGCCGGTGGCCATGGTGGTCGCCGGGGTCAGCGGCCTGGTGGTGGCCGCCACCGAATCGGGCTCGGCCTTCTGGAGGGTGGCCACCTTCGGCGCGCTGCGGCCGCGGCCGATCAGCACACCGTCCCGGCGTCTGCCGTTCCCGTCCGCCGTCGCGCGCGCCATGGTGCAGGGCCGCCGGGTGACGATCAATCGGTTCCGTAACGGGGCCGTGCCAGCCCCCGGCGGCGGGGGCGGGCGGGTCACGTGGTCCCGGGTGCCGGGCGGCCCGGCCGCTGCGGGTATGCGGGTGAACTGGTACGCGGGGCCGGGCGGCCGGGGCGGCGCGGTCCTGGCCGTCCCGCCGGGGGGCAGGTTCCAGGTCCCGGCGCCTGGCCCGGGGACCTGGCAGGTGTCGGTAGCCGGCCCGTCGAAGATGGCCATCCACATGACTCCCGGCGGCGGCCTGTGGCCCGGCGACCTGCTGGTCCCGCTGGCCTTGCTGCTGCTCACCCTGGGCCTGTGGCTGCTGCCGCGCAGCACGTCCGCGCTGCGGGCCCACGCCGCCGTGCTGCTGTCCACCCTGCGGAGGCGGATGCTGGAGAATCGCTGGGGCATTCTCCTGATCCCGGTCGCCCTGCTCGGCCTGACCGTGTTCGGCGTGCACCTGTGGACGGTCGCGGCGGTCCTGGTCTCTATCGTCCTGGCGGCCCGCTGGCCGGTCATCGCCGCCGACCTGGTCCCGCTGGCGCTGACCGCGTTCGCGGTCCGCGGCTTCATGATCGCGGCGAGCTGGCCGTCGCTGCCGGGGGTGGAGCGGCCCGCCGAGCTCTACGGCCTCTTCGTCGTCACCACCCGCCAGACGGCCATGCTGGCCGGGGCCGAGGCCAGCGCCTTCCTCGTCGTGGCCGCATGGCTGGTACCGCGGACGATCGGCGCGCACGCCCGCACGATGCTGGTGCCCGGCCGCGCCCTGGAGCTGGAGGGCCGCGTCCAGCGGCTGACCGAGACCCGGGACCTGGCCGTGGACGCCGCCGCGACCGAATTGCGCCGGATCGAGCGCGACCTGCACGACGGGGCCCAGGCCCGCCTGGTGGCGCTGGGCATGAACCTGCGCGCGGTGGAGCGGATGCTGCCGGGCCGGCCCGAGGCCGCGCTCGCCCTGGTCGCCGAGGCCCGGGAGACTTCCCTGCGGGCCCTGAATGACCTGCGGGACCTGGTCCGCGGCATCTGCCCGCCGGTGCTGGCCGACCGCGGCCTGGGCCACGCGGTGCGCGCCCTCGCCCTGGACACCCCGTTCCCGGTGGACCTGGACATCGACCTGCCCGGCCGGCTGGCCGCGCCGGTCGAGTCCGCCTGCTACTTCGCGGTGGCGGAAGCCCTGGCCAACGCGGTCCGGCATTCCGGCGCGCGGCGGGTGCATATCCGCATGCAGCACACGGACGGCTTGCTGCGGGTCCAGGTGGCCGACGACGGGGCGGGCGGCGTGGACCCGGCCCGGGGCACGGGGCTGCGCGGCGTCGAACAGCGGCTGGCCGCGTTCGACGGCATCCTGGCGGTGAGCAGCCCGCCGGGAGGGCCGACCATGATCGCCATGGAGGTGCCGTGCGCGTTGTCGTCGCCGAAGACCTGTTCCTGCTGAGGGACGGTCTGACCCGGCTGCTGACGGCGCACGGCTTCGAGATCGCCGCGTCGGTGGATACCGCGCCGAACCTGCTGTGCGCGCTGCTGGAACAGCGGCCCGACGTGGCGATCGTGGACGTCCGGCTGCCTCCCTCGTTCGCCGACGACGGCCTCCAGGCCGCGCTGGCCGCCCGGCAGCAGGTGCCGGGGCTCCCGGTGCTGCTGCTGTCTCAGTACGTCGAGCAGCTGTACGCCCGTGAGCTGCTTGCCGACCAGTCGGGCGCGGTCGGCTACCTGCTCAAGGACCGGGTCTTCAACGACGACCAGTTCGTCGACGCGATCCGGACCGTGGCCGCGGGCGGCACCGTGATGGATCCCGAGGTCGTGACCAAGCTGCTGGGCCGCCGCGCCCGCGACGAGCCGGTCACCCGGCTGTCCGCGCGGGAACGCGAGGTCCTGGCGCTGATGGCTGAGGGCCGCTCCAATGCGGCGATCGCGCAGCGGCTGTTCGTCACCGAGAAGGCGGTCAGCAAGCACACGACGAGCATCTTCACCAAGCTCGGGCTGGCCGCCTCCGAGGACGACAACCGGCGGGTGCTGGCTGTCCTGGCCTACCTGAACACCTGACGCTAGGGCCCGGCCGGGCCCAGCTGGCGGAGTGCCTGCTCGGCCACGGCGCGGCGGGGCAGGCCGGTGGCCAGGGCCGCCGCGGCCACGTCGTCGTGCTCGGGCTTGGCCCCGTGCGGGCCGATCTTGACCCGGATGCGGTGACCCTGGACGGTCGCCTCAGCCTCCCGCCGGGGCAGCGCCTGGCGCCGGACCTGATGGCGCCGCGCACCCAGGCTGCCGGTCTCGGCGAGCAGCCGGGCCTGGACCCGCCCGTCGTCCCCGGGGCGGCACAGCGCCGTCACGACGTGCGCCGGCCGGCCCTTCTTGCCGGTCACCGCCGTGATCCAGGCGTCCAGCGCACCCGCGCCCAGCAGCAGCCCGGGCAGGTCACCGAGCAGCTCGCCGGTCACGTCGTCGACCGTGGTCTCGACCATGACCAGGGTCTCACCGGTGCCCGCCGGCCCCTCATCGGCAGCCGGGCTCGCCGAGCAGGGCGGCCAGCACGTTGGGCCGCCCGGGCACGTCCCTGGCGCCCGCCCCGTAACCGCTCCCGGCCACCCGCATCGCGGGCACCGGCCCGTAGCGGCAGCCCGCCGCGCGCAGCAGCGCCGCGCCCGTCGGGGTGACCGTCTCCCCGGTCCCGCCGATCCCGGTGACCTGCGCCCCCTCCAGCAGCGCCAGGGTGGCCGGCGCCGGCGCCGGGAACTGCCCGTGCCTCATCTCGATCACGCCCGCCCCCAGCGCAAGCGGCGCCGACCAGAGCGCGCTCACGCCCAGCGCGTGCAGCGCGGCCGCCACCCCCACGGTGTCCACGACCGTGTCCACCCCGCCCAGCTCGTGCAGGTGCACGTCGCCGGCGGGCACGCCGTGGATCTGGCCCTCCGCCTCGGCCAGGGCGGTGATCGCCGCGGCGGCCAGCTGCCCCGCGGCCGCCGGCACGGCGGCCCGGGCCATCGTGAGCAGGTCCGCGGCGCGCCGCGCGGGCACCTCGTCGTCCACCCGGACCCGGGCCTGGCAGGCGGCCAGGCCCGCCCGCCGTACCGGCGCCGCGGTCAGCTCCCAGCCGGTGAGCCCGGTGCTGGCCACGGCCGCCCGGACCGCGCCGAGCGGTGCGCCCAGGTCCAGCAGCGCACCAAGCAGCATGTCGCCGGAGATTCCCGAGAACGGGTTCAGCCACAAGATCATGATCCGCTCACCCGGCCGGGGGCGGGCGGTCCTGGCGGCCCAGGGAGAAGGCCAGCCGGTGGGCGGCCATCGCGGCGCTGAACCCGGAGTCGATGTTGACCACGCACACGCCCGCCGCGCAGGACGTCATCATGGCCAGCAGCGCGGTGATCCCGTCGAGCGCCGCGCCGTACCCGGTGGACGTCGGCACGGCCACGACCGGGACGCCGACCAGGCCTGCTACCGCGCTGGCCAGCGCGCCCTCCATGCCCGCGATCACGATCACCACGTCGGCTGCGCTTATGTCACCGGCCACGGCGAGCAGCCGGTGCAGCCCGGCCACGCCGACGTCGCGGAACCCGGTGACCCGCAGGCCGATGGCGCGGGCCACCGCGGCCGCCTCGTCGGCTACCGGGCCGTCCGCGGTGCCCGCCGTGAGCACCGCCACCCGGCACCCGCCCGGCGGCGCGGGGCGCCAGCACAGCAGCCGGGCCGCCGGGTCATAGTCGCCCGCCGGCTGCACGCCCGCGGCGGCCAGGTCCGCGGCGACGCCGCCGGCCGCCACGGGTTCCAGCCGGGTCACCAGCACCGGCCCGGACGTGCGGGCCAGCAGCGCGGCGGCGATGGCCGCGATCTCGCCGGGCTTCTTGCCAGGGGCGTAAATCACCTCCGGCAGGCCCTGCCGCCGCGTCCGGTCCAGGTCGACGGTGGCGAAGCCGAGCGGCAGCGCGTCCTGATCCGGCTGGCCCTGCCCGCCCGGGCCCAGTGCCCCGGTCATACCGCGCTGCCCGCCACGTCGGCGCTCACGAACGGGATCGTCTGCGGTCCCTCGGGCAGCACGCAGACCCGCGACCCCGGCCCGGCGGCGTCCAGCCCGGCGGCGACGGCCGCCGCGATGTCGGGTACCTCGAACAGGTGCGCGCTGCGCAGCTGCGCCGCGGTCAGCCCGGACGCGTGCACACCCACCCGGGCCCGCCGCAGCACCCGGGCCAGGACCTGCACCTGCCACTGGTCGGGCACGGTCCGGGTCCGGGCCGCGATCGAGGCCAGCAGCCCCTCCGGGTCCGGGGCCGCGGCCAGTTCCGCGCGGAACGACCCGTGGTCGGGGAACCCGTCCGCGCACTCGGCCGCGCAGATGATCAGGCCGCCGGGCCGGACCACGGTAGCGGCCGCGGACATCCCCTTGACCGCCTGGTACAGGTTCTGGTCCAGCGGGAACCCGGCGTTGGTCGTGACCACCACGTCGAACAGGCCGTCCACCGGGCGCATCGAGACCTCGCGGACGTAGGCCCGGGCCGCCGCGTGCATGGCCAGGACCTCGCCGCCGAAGGCGGCGACGACCTGCTGCCCGCGGTTCAGGACCACGTCGAACGCGAAGTCCACCCCGGTCCCCGCGGCGATCGCGCGGACATCGTCGTGGACCGGGTTGCCCTCGCACACCGCCCAGGTGGCCCGCTCGCTGCCGATCCGCCTCGCGTCGTGCAGGGTCAGCGTGGTCTCCAGCCCGGCCAGGCCTGGCGCGACCAGCTTGGGTCCGCCGCTGAACCCGGCGAAGAAGTGCGGCTCCACGAACCCGGTGGTGATCTTCACGTCCGCGTCCGCCCAGTGCCGGTTCAGCCAGACCGGCACCCCGTCGCCGTGCTCGCCGCACCAGGTGAGCATGCTCGCGTCCCGGGCGTCGTGGTTGATCACCCGCAGCCGGGCGGCCAGCTCGGTGCCCAGCATCTCGCCCAGCTCGGCCGGGGTGTTGCCGCGGTGCGTGCCGGTCGCGATCAGCACGGTCACGTCGTCCGGGGAGACCAGCCCCTCCAGCTCGGTGAGCAGCGCGCGGAGCATCGCCTCGCGGGGCTGCGGCCGGGTCACGTCGCAGACCGCCACGGCCACCCGCTGCCCCGGGTGCACCAGCGCCCGCAGCGGCGGCCCGGCCACCGGCAGGCGCAGCGCGTCCCTCAGCGTGGCCGGTACGTCCGGGGCGGCCGGATGGTGGGCCGGCGCGACGACCGTGGTCCGGTCTGCGGGCAGCGCGACACGAAGACCCCGGCGCCCGTAGGCCAGGTCGATGTCCAGCAGGCTGTCAGCAGGCATCCCGTTCCGTCCACGCCTCGTCCGGCACCACGGTAGCGAAGCGGCCCGGGGCCGGGGCAACCTGCTCGCCGGATGGATTCCGGGGCCGGGGATTCCCGGGCCGTGGATTCCCGGGCTGGCTGTCCGGCCCGGTCACGCCCGGGGCCGCAGGCCGCCTGTCCGGCCCGGTCACGCCCGGGGCCGCAGCCGCAGGCCGGCCATCCCGCCGTCCACGGCCAGCTCGGTGCCGGTGGTCGAGCTGGCGGCGGGCGAGGCCAGGTAGACGACCGCCGCTGCCACCTCCTCCGCCGACACCAGCCGCCCGTGCGGCTGCCGGGCCTCCAGCGCGGCCCGTTCCGCGTCCGGGTCGGCGGCCGCGTCCAGCAGCCGGGTGACCCAGGGCGTGTCGGCCGTGCCAGGGTTGACCGCGTTGACCCGGATGCCGTCGGGCATCCCATCGGCCGCCATGGCCCGGGTCAGCGCGGCCACCGCGCCCTTGCTGGCCGAGTACACGGCCCGGTCGGGCAGCCCGGCAGTGGCCGCAACCGATGCCGTGTTGACCACGGCGGCGCTGCCGGACTCGCGCAGGTACGGCCAGGCCGCGCGGGACACCCGCGCGGTGCCGATCACGTTCACGTCCAGCACGCGCTGCCACTCCTCGTCAGTGCTGTCGTCCACGCTGCCCTGGGCGCCGATCCCGGCGTTGTTGACCAGCACGTCCAGGCCGCCGAGCCGGGCCGCGGCCGCCTCGACCGCGGTCCGGACCGCGGTGTCGTCGGTCACGTCGGCGCGCACGTACCCGGTTCCGGCCGGCAGTCCTGGGGGCGGAGCCTCCGCCATGTCCAGCACCACCACCGCGGCGCCCTCGGCCGCGAACGCCGTCGCGATCGCCGCGCCCAGCCCGGACGCCCCGCCGGTGATCAGCGCGCGCAGGCCTGTCAGCTGTCCCATCGTCATCCTCTCTCGGCCGCGTCTGCCGGGGTGACTTCCCCCGGATCCGGGTCTCCGGGAGGCCGCGTCCCACGGCGCAGTATCCTCCGGCACCCGGTCCCCGGCTGCAGTGCCCCGGGGCGCATCGCGCACTCATTGCACAAGATGATGCTCAGTGGCCACTCCGCGCCGGTGTGGCCATTCAGCGGGCCGGAGGGCGGGGCGGCGGCCTGCGTGCCACCGGGCGGGGAGATCTCCAGTACGTGCCGCCGTCAAACAGGGTGGCCTGCGGTCCGCCGCTGGTCTCCCGGGCCACCAGTTCCGCCTCGGTCTCAACGCGCCCATCACGCCTGATATGGGACACCGGCACGTCACGCTCGTGCAGCACGCGCCCGATGAGCAGGTGGCGGTGGCACCGGGAGGGATCCTCCTCGCTGCACAGCAGGGCGATGCGGGACGTCCGGGCCCCGGCCAGAACGCGGTCGATGCCGTCACCGAACGCCGGGCTCCCGGCGAGCCGGCCGTACAGCACGTGGCCGTCCTCGTCGTAGAAGTCATCGCCCGCCGGGCGGCCGCCGAGTTCGGGGCCGAGCGGAAGATAGCCGATCGCGCGTTTGCCCAGGGCCTCACGCAGCGGTCCCGCGCCGAAATGCGGGACATAGCGGGACCAGGGCACGGTGCGCACGTCGGCGACGGTATCGATGCCGTGCCGCTGGAGCAGGGCCAGGAAATCGTCGAGGGCCAGGTTCGAATGGCCGATCGTGAAGAGGCCCGGGGCGGCACCAGGCATGACCGGGTCCCCGGTGCTGTCAGGCATCCCGGGAGGCGGCCGCGATTGCTTCTTCCCAGTGCCGGAGAAACTGGGGATAGCCGTCCGCGAACCGGGCCAGGCCGGCGGCGGCCTCGCCGGTCAGCGCGGTCAGGTCATAGTCAACGGTGGCCACCCTGGGCTCGCCAGGGGCCACCGCCCCGTCGTCCAGGGTCACGGTCACGAGGCCGGCGTCCCGGCCGTGGGCAATGCGGGCGTAGCGGACGGACCGGCCGGGGTCCCGGGCGCAGACCACCCACGTCGTGTGCTGCTGGCCGTGGACGGTCTCGAACACCGTGCCCGGCTCCGTGTCGTCGTCCGCCGGGGCCGGGAACAGCGGGTTCCAGCCGTCGGCCCACAGTTTCTCGCCGCGCGGGGTGAACAGGAACAGGGCGGGCTCGCAGCCGGGTGGCAGCCGCACCGATCCGCTGAGCCGGGCGCGCTGCGGCGGACCCGGATCGCGGGGCGCGGCATCTGACGGTGTATGTACCATGGTACAAAGGTAACATGATGACCGTAGAGCGTGTCCAGACCGGGGTCCGGATGGAGCGCAGCCTGCTCAAGGTGCTCAAGGGGCTGGCCGAGTACCTCGACCTGTCGCTCGGCGACCTCCTGGAAGGCATCGTGCTGCACGCGTTCGAGGGAGAGCAGGCCTTCAGGGCGCCCACGCTGGACGTGATCGCCGAGCTGAAGCGGATCTACGGCTGTGAGCTGACCGCCGCCGACAGCCACCGGATGAGGGAGGCCGGCGAACCGGCCCGGGCCGGCGAGGCGGCGGGGCCCGGCGAACCGGCGGGGCCGGCCCTGAGGCCGGGCGGGGATAGGCGCTACCGCAGGCGCGCGGCCAGCGCGGCCCTCGCAGCGGGCCAGTCGTCGTCGGTCATCGCGTACTGGACCGTGTCCCGCCAGCTGCCGTCGAACCGCAGCCGGTGCTTGCGCAGGACGCCCTCACGCACCGCACCGAGCCGTTCGATCGCGGCCTGCGACCGGGTGTTGAAGATGTCGGTGTGCCAGACCACGCGGACCGCGCCCGAGGGTCTCGAACGCGAACGTCAGCATCACCAGCTTCGACTCGGTGTTGTGCCCGGTGCGCCACCAGCGCTGGCCTAGCCAGGTGTGCCCGATACCCAGTGTCCTCAGCGCGGGATTCACCTCGTAGAACGACGTGGTGCCGGCGAACTCCCCGGTGGCCGCGTCGATCTGGGCGTAGGGGAGCCGCGTGCCGCGGGCCCGCGCGGCCAGGGCGTGGGCGATGTGCCGGGCCGCGTCGTCGACCCTGACCGGCTGGGCCAGCGGGCCGCCGGGCGGGCTCAGCCAGCGGAACACCTCGGCGGCCTCCTCCCCGCGGCCCGCGGCGGCCAGGTAACCGGGCGCGTGCTCCAGCGTCAGCGGCTCCAGCCGGATCATCCGCCCGGCCAGCACGGGCATCGCCCACCAGAGATCGTCGCTCACGCCAGGCATGATCCCACGTCGTTCCCGGCGCGGTGGGCGCAGCATGCGTGCCATCCAGCCGGGCGCCGCGCAGCCGGGAGGGACTGGGCGGGTGGTGTCCGCCGGGCGGACGCGATGCCGACCCCTACGCCAGCGACCATCAGGGCCGCGGGGTACCTCGTGATCATGGGCTTACTGGGCCTGCACCCCCAGCGAATCCATGATCACGACAGTGGTGTTGCGACCGCTGGGGAACCTGGGACTGGGGAAACGGGAGCGGCGGCGCAGCGCGGCGCGGCGGTCTCCCCGGGGCAGACGCGAACGCCCGGGCCGCGCATGGCGTCAGGCCCAGGCGGGGCCGGCGTCCGGGGCGTCATCGGCCAGGACGGTGCCCTCGATCAGGCCGTAGGGCCGGTCGCCCGGGTAGTAGACCTCGTTGTCGTTGGGCAGCCCGAACGGGGACAGGTCCACCAGGTAGTGGTGCCTGTTGGGCAGCGCCAGCCGGACCTCGCACGTCTCCGGGACGGCCTCGATGATCCGCTCGCCGATCGCGTAAAGGGTCTGCTGCAGCGAGTAGCTGTAGGTCTCGCTGAACGCCGACACCAGCGCTTCCCGGGCGACCTCGAACGCCTCGTCCCAGCCCGGGCCCGCCGCGCCCGCCGCGCGCCGCGCCGCGCGCGCGCCGTGCCGGCCGTGCCGGCCGTGCCGGCCGTGCCAGACAGGCCAGCCGGGCCCGGCGAGCCGGGGGAAACCGGGCCCCGGTATCGCCACCAGGCGCTGACCTGGGTGGCGAGCATCCGGTCCCGGGTCTCCTCCAGCGTCGTGTACTCGTCGCGCGGGAACCCCCAGAACTCGGAGTTGGTGGTGTTCAGCAGGATCAGGTCCTCGATGCCGGCTACCACGCTCACGCCTGACCCGCGGTCGTGGACGACGCGGCAGCCCCGGGTCAGCCCTCCCGTCCGGGCGAACGAGTGCCGGCTCTCGCCGACCGCCGCCCAGCCGTACTCCTCGACCGCCACCCGTACCCGGGTGATCTGTGGCTGGGTGCCTGCGAAGTGCGCGGCGAGTTCCATCGCGAACACCTCGGGCGGCACCGGCCCGAGCCGCTGCGAGAACGCGTACACGGTGTTCTTCTGGGTGTCGGTGGCCAGTACCGCGGAGTTGTCACCCGCCAGGTGGCTCGCGGCCAGGTCGCCCGACAGGCTGGTGGACACGTTCCAGTCCCTGATCACGTCGCCGCCGCCGGGGCCCGCGCCACGGGCCACGCGCAGCACCCGGACCTCGGCCTTGCCGTAACGGTTGGCTCCGAGCTGGGTCATGGGCGCACGCCTTTCTGTGGTCAGTCCTGATTGAGGGCCAGGTACAGCCGGTCCGGGCTCATCGGAAGGCCGGTGACCCGGACCCCGGTCGCGTCGCGCACCGCGTTGGCCAGGGCCGGGGCGACCGGGTTGAACGGGGCCTCGCTCATCGACTTCGCGCCGAGCGGGCCGAGCGGGTCGGCGGTCCGGGCGAAGTACACCTCGGTGCGCGGCACATCGGCCAGCACCGGCACGTGATACTCCCGCAACGTCCGGGTGGTCACCTGCCCCGCCTCGTCGATGTCCACGTGCTCGAACAAGGCCGCGCCGAGGGCCTGGACCACGCCGCCCTCGATCTGGCCGCGCAGCTGCACCGGGTTGATGACCGTGCCCGCGTCGGCGGCCTGCACGCTCTGCAGGATGCGGATCTCGCCGGTCGCGGGACGCACCGCCACCCGGAAGCCCTGCACATTGAACGTGACTGAGCGGCCACGGCCGTCACATGTCCCCTCGGCCTCCATCAGCTTCGCGTCCGCCCGGCCGCCCCGGAACCCCGCCGCCCGGAACCGGCCCCTGGCCGGCGATCAGCTCCGCCAGCGTCCCGGCGGCCCGCAGCGTGGCCATCCCGGCCACGACCGTTCCGGTCGATCCGTACGCCCCGGTGTCATACTCGACCTCGTCGGTGTCCGCGGACACGATCTCGATGTCGTCCACGCTGCAGCCCAGTGCGCCCGCGGCGAGCTGCCGGTGCACGGTCGTGGTCCCGTTGCCGAATTCGGCCGTGCCGACCGCGAGCCGGTAGCCGCCCCCGTCCCGCTGCGCGATCCGCACGTGAGCCCGGTGGCCGCCCGGCGGCACCGTGTCCAGCATGCTGACCGCGATGCCGGTGCCGGTCCGCCAGCCGTCCCCGCCGGGCACCGGCAGCCCCCGCCCGCTGCCCAGCGCACATGCCACCAGGTCCAGGCATTCGCCCAGCCCGTAGCTGGCGATCTGGACGTCGGCCGGCTCGCCGCTGGCCGGCACCAGCGGGTCGCCGGGCCGGACCACGTTCCGGCGGCGGACCGTGAGCGGGTCGAGGCCGAGGATGCGGGCCAGCTCGTCCAGGGCGGATTCCACCGCGAACCCGGTCTGGGACAGCCCGTACCCGCGGAACGCGCCGGCCGGGACCGTGTTGGTGTAGGCGGCCCAGGCGTCGACCCGCTTGGCCGGGCAGCGGTACAGGCTGACCGCCTCGTTGCTGCTGTGGTGCAGCACGCCGCCGGCGTGGTTGCCGTAGGCGCCGGTGTCGGCGACCGTGCGCAGCGCCATCGCGGTCAGCGTGCCGTCCCGGCGGGCCCCGAGCCGGACCGTGATCCGCATCGGGTGCCGGGTCGTGGCCGCGGTGAACTGCTCCTCCCGGGTGAACTCCAGCTGCACCGGCCGGCCGAGCCGCAGCACGGCCAGCGCGACCACGTCCTCGGTGAGCATCTCCTGCTTGCCGCCGAATCCTCCGCCGACCCGCGCGCTGAGCACCCGGACCTGGCCGCGCTCCAGCCCGAACAGCCCGCACAGCGCGTCCCGGGTCAGGAACGGGGTCTGCGAGCTGGTCCGCAGCATCAGCCGCCCGCCGTCCATCCAGCCGATCGTGGCGTGGGTCTCCAGGTGCACGTGCTGTACCCGCTGCACCCGGAACGTCTGCTCGTACGTGGTGTCCGCGGCTGCGAAACCGGCGGCGAGGTCCCCGGTTCCGCCGTGAACTTCAGCCGCAACGTTCCGTTCCGGGTCACTCGCGCCCGCCTCGGGCGCCATCGCGGGGTGAAGGACCGGCGCGCCGGGCGCCATGGCCCGGTCCGGGTCGAGGACGGCGGGCAGCACGTCGTAGCTCACCTGGACCAGGGCAGCGGCGCGGCTGGCCGTGCGCGGGCTGTCGGCGACGACCGCCGCGACCCGCTGGCCGGCGAACCGCACGGTCCGGTCGAACAGCATCGTGTCGGCGGCGTCGTCAGCCGGGTTGTGGTGGCGGGCGGTGGAGTAGCGTCCCGGCGGTGAGTCCGGGTAGCTGAACACCGCGGCCACCCCGGGCAGGGCCAGCGCCGCGCCCGCGTCGACCGAGCGGATCCGGGCGTGGGCGTGCGGGGAACGCACCAGCTTCATGTGCAGCAGCCCCGGGATCGTGGTGTCCAGCGTGAATGCGGCCCGGCCGGTCACCACATCCGGGCCCGCGGGCGCGGGGAGGCCCGCGCCGATGGGGTGACCCAGGGTGTCGCCGGCCCGCGGCCGGCCGGCCAGCGCATCCGCGATGGAACCGTAGCCGGTGCACCGGCAGATGTTGCCCTTGAACGCGCGGGGCAGGTCGGCGCGGTCCTCGCCGGTCAGTGCCGCCGCCGTCATGATCATCCCTGGAGTGCAGAAACCGCACTGGAACCCCTGGGCGGCGAGGAAATCGGCGGCCGGGGACCCTGGGCCCAGCCCCTCGACCGTCGTCACGTTCGTGCCGAGCGCACGCACCGCCGGGTAGATGCAGCTGTGCACCGGGGTGCCGTCCACGTGCACGGTGCAGGCGCCGCAGTCGCCGGTGTCGCATCCCTTCTTGACCCCGTGCCAGCCCGCCTCGCGCAGGAATGTGCGCAGGCACTGGCCCGGCCGGGGCTGGGCTGCGGCAGGCTCCCCGTTGATATTCATCCGCGCAGCTCCGCCACCGTGCTTTCCCTGCTCAGCTCCGCCGCGACCTCGGCGACGAACCGGCGGGTCATCGCCGCCCGCCAGGCCGGCGCCCCATGCACGTCGTCGTGCCAGGTGAGCCGGGCCGGATCCTGGGCGGCCCGGTCGAGCGCGGCCGCGGCTTCCCGGGGGACGGCCGGCCCGGGAAACGGAGCTGGACCGGCCTGGGGGTGGCCGCGGTCACGGTGATGACCAGCCCGGGGCCGCTGGTCCGGCCGGTGACCAGGGCCGCCGACCGGCCCATCGGGGACAGCGACGCCTGCCGGAACGCGGTCCGGCTCCGCAGCGACGCATCCGGCAGCGTGACCGAGCGGAGCAGTTCGCCCGGGCCCAGCACCGTGCTGCCGGGGCCGGTGACGAAGCTGGTCACCGGGACCTCGCGGACGCCGCCGCCCGGCGACCACACGGTGGCCGTGGCGTCCAGGGACGCGGCCAGCGACGTCATCGCCCCGGCGGGCAGCGCCAGGCAGAGGTTGCCGCCCACGGTAGCCATGTTCTGCACCTTGAACGAGGCCAGCAGGGCGTGGCAGCACTGGCGCAGCAGCGGGACCGCAGCCCAGGCGGCGGGACCGGTTCGCGGGCTGGCCGGCCCCAGCGGGCCAGCTCGGTGATCGTGCAGGTCGCCGCGATCTCCAGGCCGCCCGGGTGCTCGGTCAGCGGGGCCCAGCCGAAACCGCGGAGGTCGAGCAGCCGCCGCAGGCCGGGCTGCGGCTCGGAGAAGAGCCAGGTTCCGCCCCCGAGCCAGGCGTCGCCCGGCTGCCAGGCGGCGCCAGGCGCCGGCCGGTACTCGGTGATCATGTCGAGGTCCACGGGCGTCACGGCTCGATCATGGGGCCCCGGCGATCATGGCGCTCGCCCGGGCCGCTTCCGCCGCGAGGCCGGCGGGATCGGCGGTCCGCAGCTCACCGCCCGCCACCACCTGCTCACCGCCCACGAACAGGTGCTCAAGGGCGGGCGCACCGAACACGAGCGTGGTCACCGGGTCGGCTATGCCCGCGCCCGGCAGCTGGTCGACCCGCCATACAGCCAGGTCGGCCGCCTTGCCGGGTTCCAGCGAGCCCAGCTCGGCGTCGCGGCCCAGGCAGCGGGCCCCGCCCATGGTCGCCATCCGCAGACTCTCCCGGGCGCTCAGCGCCTGCGGGCCGCCGGCGTAGCGGGCGGCCAGCATGGCCTGGTGCAGTTCGTCGATCATCCGGCCGGACTCGTTCGACGCGCTCCCGTCCACGCCCAGGCCCACCGGCACGCCCGCGTCGAGCAGCTTGCGGACCGGGGCGATGCCCGACCCGAGCCGGCCGTTGGAGGTGGGGCAGTGGGCCACGCCGGTGCCGGTCGCCGCGAACCGCCCGACCGCCTCATCGGACAGGTGCACGCAGTGGGCCAGCCACACGTCCGGGCCCAGCCAGCCCAGCTCCTCGGCGTACTGCGCCGGCGTGCGGCCGTAGGTGTCCAGGCAGAACTGCTCCTCGTCCGCGGTCTCCGCAATGTGGGTGTGCAGCCGGACCCCGGCCGCGCGGGCCAGCGCGGCGCAGTCCCGCATCAGCTCCCCGGTTACCGTGAACGGCGAGCACGGGGCGACGGCGATACGGGTCATGGAGTCAGGGGACGGGTCGTGCCAGCGGTCGATCGCGGCCTGGGAGGCGGCCAGGATCGTGTCGTGGTCCTCGACCACGGAGTCCGGTGGCAGGCCGCCGGCCGACTGCCCGAGGTTCATCGAGCCGCGGGCCGGGTGGAAGCGCACGCCGATCCGCCGGGCGGCGAGGATCTCCGCCTCGAGCAGGTCGCCAGCGCCGGCCGGGAACACGTAAAGGTGGTCGGTGCTCGACGTGCAGCCGGTCAGGGCCAGCCAGGCCAGGTTGGCCGCGGCGGCCGCGCTCATCAGGTCCGGGGTCAGCCGGGCCCAGACTGGGTACAGCGTCTCCAGCCAGCCGAACAGGGTGGCGTCGGCCGCGTAGCCGCGGGTGATCCACTGGTACAGGTGCGAGTGGGTGTTGACCAGCCCAGGTGTGACCAGGTGCCCGGAGCCGTCGATCCGGGTGGCCCCGGCGAACTCCGGCGGCACCGGACCGGGGCCGGCCGCGACAACCCTGCCCTGGTCCATGACCACGTGCCCGGAGGGGTACTCGGTGCCCGCCGGGTCGAGGGTCGCGACATAGCAGTCCTGGACCGCTACGGGTGCGGTCACGCGGCCTCCTTTTCCGGTCACCGGGCCAGCCTGGTCTCACTACCCGGGGCTGGCCTCAGGACCCACGGTAGGTGGAATAGGCGTAGGGGCTGAGCAGCAGGGGCACGTGATGGTGTGCGGCCGGATCGGTCACCCGGAAGGTCACCACGATCTCGGGATAAAAGGTGTGCGCTGCCGGGGACTGGGCCCGCAGATAGGCCTCGGTCAGGAAGACGATCCGGTAGACGCCGGCGCCGGCGTCAGGGTCGTTGTCAGTGAGCCCCGCGCCGGTGGCCAGGTTGCTCACCCGCCCGTCCGCATCGGTGCGGCGCCGGGTCAGTTCGTGCCACTGGTCGCCGTCCTGGCGGCTGAGGGCCAGCTCCAGCCCGGCGGCGGGGCGTCCCGTGGTCGCGTCCAGCACGTGCGTCGAGATGCTCATGGCCGGTGGTTATGCCCCCGTTGGCTGAAGGAAACGCGGTTGACGGGTCTGCGTCAGTCGATTCTGGGGTCACACGAAGCTTTTGGCCAGCCGGAGCCGGACGATCTTCATCAGCTCGTCCCGGACCACCTCGCGCTCGGTCGCGGGATCGTGGCCCAGCCGGGCCTGGAGTGCGTCCAGCATGCTCGCCGCGGACATCCCGGTCGCGCAGATCAGGAACACGTGCCCGAACCGTGCCTCGTAGGCGGCGTTGCCGGCCCGCAGCCCGGCCAGGACGTCCGGAGGAGCGTTCCGGGTGCCGGACTGTTCCTGGCGCGACCAGGCCGCCCCGGGGTCCGGGGCTGTCCCAGGCTCTGCGGCTGTCCCGGGGTCCGCGGTTGTCCCGGGGCCGGCGGCTGTCGCAGGGCCGGCGGCTGTCGCAGCGCCGGCGGTGGCAGGCGGCCGTGGCGTACGGTCACCGATCCTCGGGTGGGCCGCCAGGGCCTGCTCGATGTCCGGCCAGGCCAGCGCGCCGATCGCGGCGTCGGACGCGCCCGCGATTGCCTCCAGCGTGCCGTAGGGACGCCCGCTGACCAGCCGCCCGATCCAGCGCGCACTGGCGCAGGACGGCCGCAGCAGGGCGGCGGCCGTGGCGGCGGTGGCGCGATCCAGGTCAGCGACAGGCACCGGCGGCTCGGTCATCCCGACGACCTTAGCGCCGGATCCCCGGCAAATCCCCCTGTGCGAGACTCGGGTCGTGGCCCCCGTCGTCAGCGCGGTGCATATGTGGCGTCATAACGCCCTCGATGCACCGCACTGAGTCGGCAGGCGGGCGGGAGGCGCGCGTGGGCGAGGTGACCGGGATCCGGGGGAGGCGCGTCGTCACGCCCGGAGGGGAACGGGCCGTGACCGTCCTCGTCCGCGACGGGATCATCACCGGCGTGGCCGGCTACCGCGACGCGCCGCCCGGCACCCTCACCCTGGCCGGGGATGAGGTGCTGCTGCCCGGGCTGGTGGACAGCCACGTGCACGTGAATGAGCCTGGCCGCACCGAGTGGGAAGGGTTCGCCACCGCGACCGCCGCCGCGGCGGCGGGCGGTGTGACCACGATCGTGGACATGCCCCTGAACTGCATCCCGCCGACTGTCACCGTGGCCGCGCTGCGCGCCAAGCAGGCCGCCGCGGCTGGCCAGCTCGCGGTAGACGTGGCCTTCTGGGGCGGGGCGGTGCCCGGCAATGTCGCCGACCTGCGCCCCCTGCACGACGCGGGAGTGGTGGGCTTCAAGTGCTTCCTGCTCCCTTCGGGCGTGGACGAGTTCCCCCCGCTGGACCGCGCCCAGCTCGGCGCGGCCATGGCCGAAATCGCCAGCTTCGGCGGGCTGCTCATCGCGCACGCCGAGGACCCGGAGGTGATCGCGGCGGCGCCCGCCGCACACGGCCGCCGGTACGCCGACTTCCTGGCCTCCCGCCCGCCCGAGGCCGAGGAACGGGCCATCACGATGCTGCTGGAGCAGACCCGGCGGACCGGGTGCCGGACTCACATCGTGCACCTGGCCAGTGCGTCGGCGCTGCCCGCCGTCCGCGCGGCTCAGGCGGCCGGGCTGCCCGTGACCGCCGAGACCTGCCCGCACTACCTCACCCTGCGGGCCGAGGACGTCCCCGACGGTGCCACCGAGTTCAAGTGCTGCCCGCCGATCCGCGACGACGCGAACCGTGAGGCGCTGTGGGCGGGACTGCTGGACGGCACGATCGGCTGCGTCGTCTCCGACCACTCGCCGTGCACGGTGGACGCGAAGCGGCTGGACACCGGTGACTTCGGTGCGGCCTGGGGTGGCATCGCCTCGGTCCAGCTCGGCCTGCCCGCCGTGTGGACCGAGGCCACCCGGCGCGGCGTCGGCCTGGACCGTGTGACGGCCTGGATGGCCGCGGGTCCCGCCGCTCTGACCGGCCTGGCTGACCGGGGGACGATCAGCCCTGGACGGCGGGCCGACCTGTGCGTGTTCGCCCCGGATGAGCAGTTCGTGGTGGACCCGGCCGCGCTGCGGCAGCGCAACCCCGTCACCCCGTACGCGGGCCGGACCCTGCGCGGCGTGGTCCGGCAGACGTGGCTGGCCGGCCAGCCAGTCGGCCGCCGGCCGGGCCGGGCCTGCCGGCCGGGCCCCGCCACCTGGCCGGGCAGCTCATCGGTGTGGCCGGGGGAACGGCCCGGCCGGATTCCGGGGGGACCGCCGCGGCTCCGTCCGGGCCTCACGCCGGGAGGACCGCCGCGGCCGCGGCCAGGGGGGTCGCCCCGGCCGGCGGGGCAGGGACGCGGGTCGTGACCGGGAACCCGGCGCCCGGCCCGGCCCGCCCGCCCGGCCCGGCCCGCCCGCCCGGCCCGCCAGCCCGCCCGGGCCGCCGTCCGGCCCGCCCGGCCCGGCCCGCCCGCCCGGCCCGCCAGCCCGCCCGGCTCGCCCGGCCCGCCCGGCCCGCCTAGCCCGTCCGGCCCGCCCGGCTCGCCCGGCTCGCCCGGCTCGCCTAGCCCGTCCGGCCCGGGCAGCACCGCCGTGGCGGACTTCCGTCTCCTGCCAGACGTGGCCAGCCGGGCACTGGGCGCGGCGGTCCTCTACGCCAACGACGATTTCTACGCCGACTCACACAACCTCATCGATGCGCGCCAGCCCGCGCACGACCCGGCGGCGTTCGGGGTCCGCGGGAAGATTTACGACGGCTGGGAGACCCGGCGCCGGCGGGAGCCTGGTGAGGACTTCGTCATCGTCCGGCTCGCCGCGCCCGCCATCGTCCACGGCGTCATCGTCAACACCGCGCATTTCCGGGGCAACTACCCGTCGTCCGCCTCGATCGACGGGGCCACGATGCTCGGCTATCCCACGGCGGCCGAGGTGCGGGCGGCAGCCTGGACTCCGCTGGCCGATAAGACTGATCTCGGGGGCGACCAGGCCAACCTGCTGCCGGTCACCGCCCCGGACCGGCTCGTCACCCACGTCCGGCTGACCATCTACCCCGACGGGGGCGTGGCCCGGCTGCGGGTCTTCGGCGAGGTGGTGCCCGACCCCCGGCGGCTGGGCGGCCGGGTCGACCTGGCCGCGACCTGCGCCGGCGGCCGGGTGGAGACGTGCAGCAACATGTTCTTCTCCTCGCCGGCCAACGCGCTGGCCCCGGGGCGGGCTCAGGTCATGTCGGACGGCTGGGAGACCGCACGACGCCGCGACGACGGACACGACTGGCTGGTGGTGCGCCTCGCGGTGCCGGGCGTGCTGCACCACGCGGTGATCGACACGAGCCGTTTCGCGGGCAACGCACCCGGGCACGCCCGGCTCAGCGATGCGGAAACCGGCGCGGAACTGCTGCCCCGGACCAGGCTGGTCCCGGACACCGAGCACTGGTTCCGGATACGGGCGGGGGACACCGCCACAGGGAACACGGCCACGGGCGGCACCGCCACAGGGAACACCGACACGGGCGGCACCGCCACAGGGAACATCCCCGCAGGCGGCACCGCCACAGGGAATATCGCCACGGACGGCACCGACACAGGGAACATCCCCGCAGGCGGCATCCCGGCGGGCGGGACCGCGACCGGGCTGGTACGGCTGGACATCTACCCCGACGGCGGCATCTCGCGGCTGCGTCTGGTGGGCGAGGTGCCGCCCGGGCGGCGCGAAGAGGTCGCCCGGCGCTGGCTCGGCTTGCTGCCCGCAGACGTGGCCGCCGCCGTGGACCGGGCCGGGTTCTTCGACTGACGGGGTCGGCCGGTGACCCGGCTGGCCCGGGTCTCCGGCCTCTCTGACGGCTGGCCCGGGACTCCGGCCTTCTTCACGGCGGTCTCGATCATCGTCTCGAAGGGATCCCTGGAAGGGATCTACCCTGCGCTGATCATGGCCAGCGGCGCGCCCGCCGAGGGCGTCGAGGCCAACCTCTTCTTCGCGTTGCGTGGACCGTCTCTTCGGCGAGATCTGGCCCCTGGCGCCCAGCATGCGCTGGTGATCATGGGCTCGCTGGGCCTATACCCCCAGTGTTCCCATGATCACGAACGGACTCTGGGGCTGCTGGGGCCGGCGGGTCCTGTGTGCAGAGGATGCGTGCGCCGCGGGGCCGGGGGCTGAGGCCAGTGGGACGCTCGTGGCTGGCGAGGCGAGGCGAGGCGAGGCGGGGCGAGGCGGGGCGGGGCGGGGCGGGGCGAGGCGGGGCGAGGCGGGGCGAGGCGAGGCGAGGCCGGGCGGGCGGGCCAGACTGACGCGGGCACCCGAGGAGCAGATGGAGAGGATGTTCCTCACCCTCGCCTGGCAGATGGCGGGTCCGCGGCATGGATGGCCCGCAAACAGGCGGTGACGCCCCGCGTCTCGCCGCTGGCGGCGCCGGCCCTGCGGTCCGGTGCAGCGCGGGCACCGCGGTCAGCGCCTACGGCCGCGCGGCCAGGAAGCCCTGCTCCTTGTCACGCAGGGCCGCCGCCAGGGTTTGTGCGTCCATCCGCTGCTCCGCCCCGGCGGCCCGCGCCGCCAGCCAGAGCGAGCCGCCCACGGCGGGCAGGCTGGGGGCCGCGAAATCACGGCCGCCGGTCACATGCCGCAGGTGCTCCCGGAGCGGGCTGAGGAAGACTTCCCCGGCGCGGAAGCCGCCGCCAATCAGCGTCACCTCCGCCGGGCCGCCGAAGTCGAGGGCCGCGTGGACGGCGCTGATCTGCGCGGCCAGGCCGGCCGCGGCCTGCCGGAATATCCGGGTGGCTATCTCATCGCCCTCGTCGGCGGCCTCGGCCACCTGCGCTGCGAAGGCCGCAATCCGGGCCTTATCGAAGTCCCGGTAGATGATCGGCTTGATATCCTCAATGTGGTGCAGACGGTAGAAATCCAGCAGGCGCGGGACCAGGGCCGTCCATTCATTTCTTCCGTCCCGGTAGGTGAGGACGGCCCGGATCGCATTCACGGCGACCATGTACCCGGAACCTTCGTCGCCGACGATATGGCCCCATCCTCCGCTGCGCCATGCGGCACCCTGAGGATTAACCCCGAACGTATTGCTCCCGGTGCCGGAGATGGCGGCGATACCGGGCGAGGCGAGTGAGCCGGCCGCCCAGGCTGCCACGACGTCATTGACAGCCAGTATTACCGGCGCGCTGAGTCCGGCCACCCCGGACAGCAGGTGTTTCCGTTCGGTGTCGGTGTCAATTCCGGCGACAGCGAGTATTGCCGCGGCTACCGGCCTGGACGGCCCGAGGACGGAGCTAATTGCCTTATTGATGGAAGCTGCGGCGGCCTCGTAACCCACCGCCTCGGGATTGCTCGGACCGGTTTCCGCAGTCGAGACCGAGCCGGTATCCAGGTCATATGCTGCGGCCAGTGTTTTCGTGCCACCGCCGTCCACCCCGATCAGGAGACCGTTCGGCGGCCCGCCGCTGTTCCTTCCGGTGGCCGTGGGCAGCAATTCTGCAGGCAGTGTCACGAGGCTGCCTTTACGTTGTTGCCCGCTATCTACTGATGTACTATGCATCGAGTCCCATCGGCCAATCTACGAGCGGATCACGGTGCGCCCATACTACCTTGCTTTGGGTAACCCGACCCTGGACGTCCAGGCGGAGGGCTCTTTCGTGCTGGGCGGATCGGTAGTCTACTCTGCATTGCAGGCGGCCCGGCTCGGGCTTAGCGCCCAGATCCTGGGACGGGGAAATCTGGCCCAGCTGGGGCCGTACTGGGAGCCGTACGCCGGGGAAGTCGGGCTGCACCTGCAGCCTGCTGAGTCGGCTACGATGTTCCGGAACGTGTCGGTTGGTGATTCACGCGAACAATGGCTGGAAGGCTGGGCCGGTGAAATCGGCGACCTCGGCCACGTGCCGGACAGCGACATTCTGCACGTCGCGCCGGTGGCCCAGGAAATAACGCTGGAAAGGCTGGTCGCCGAATGCCGGTCACGTTTCGTGCTGCTCACACCGCAGGGGCTGGTCAGGCGGTGGGACGGCATCGGTGCGCGCATTGAGCTGGAGCCGCGGGGGTTTCCCGCCGCCGTCTCGGCGGTGGTGGACGTGGTGGTGGTGTCTGAGACCGAGGCGCCCTACGTGAGCGAACTGCTGGCCGCGGTGCCGCGTCACGGCGGCCTGGGCGTGGTGACCCGGGGACGGCGGGGCTGCGAGGTCCTGACCCGGGAAGGCTCTGCGGAGTACACCGCCGAGCCGGTGCATACCCTGGTGGATCCGACGGGCGCCGGTGACTGCTTCGCGGCGACGCTGACTACCGAGATGTTCCGGGGGCAGCCAGTGCCGGAAGCGATCCGGCTGGCCACGGCCGCTGCGTCGCTGTGTGTCAGCGGCCAGGGCCCGGCCACCATCGGCGGCAGGCAAGAGATCATCAGCGAACGCGAGTCTTCCCCCGGCGTCGTCGGGTCCCCTGGTCCTCCCTATCGGGGCGGCTGACCACCGGGTGATCCCCGGCCGGGGAGCTGGCCGGGTGTGCGGCCGTGTGCGCCCGGGCCCGCTCGACGAAGATCTCGTGCAGATCCCGGGCGGCCATCGGTGGAGAGCCTGACCTGGCCCGCTGGATAACCAGCTCCACGCCGGTCTCATCGTCAGCCAGTGGCCGCCACGTGATCACGCCGTGCTGCTCGAGCGGGTCACCGATCACGCTGAAGTCCGGGAGCACGGTGAGGCCCAGCCCCTCGGCCACCATGAGCTTGCCCATGTCGGCGCCGTCGGTGGAATAGGAAAACGCGGGTGGCCGGCCCTGCAGCAGCCGGTGCAGGTAACGGTGCATGACATAGCCAGATCGCATCACAATCAGGGGCTCGTCGAGCAGGTCGGCGGTACGCACCGCCTTGTGCCCGGCCAGCGGGCTGTCCGCGCGCAGCACGACGACAGGGCGGCCCCGCAGCAGCGGGGTGGTCTCCAGCTCGGGGGGCAGGTCGTCGCCGTCCAGGTAGTTCACCAGGCCCAGGTCGAAGCGGCCTTCCAGGACGCCGCGGTGGATATCGGCCTGCTGCGCGCCGATCACCTCGACCTGGGTCAGCGGGTGGCTCTGGCGGAACTCCTGGATGCTGGGGGCCAGCAGCGGGGCCGTGGCCGCGCTGACTGTGCCCAGGCGCACCAGCCGGACGCTGCCGTGCTGCTCGCCGGCCGCGTGCCGGAGCTGGTCGAACGAGTCGAGCAGGGTCAGGATGTACGGGAACAGCTCGCGGCCGGAATCGCTCATACGTGCCCCGTGCCGGCCCCGGTCGAGCAGGTCTACGCCTAGTTCTCGTTCGAGGCTGCGGACCGAGCCGCTCAGTGCGGGCTGGGAGATGTGCAGCTCGTCGGCGGCGCGTCGGAACGAGCCTAGCCGGGCCACGGTGGCGACGTATTCAAGCTGCTCGATCCGCACCCGACCCCTCTCACCCGGCGCCCTGGCAATGGAACGATAGCGATCGTTTTAATAGGAAAATCTTACCACGCCCCCGGCGATCGGTATTGGACGCGGCGTCCTGGCTGGCCGCATCCTGAAGCTAGTTCTGCTGGTCCTGGCCCCGGCAGGGGCCGCCTGCCCGGGTCGCCGGCCCGCGCAGGCCGGCAGGCGCCGGCCGGGAGGACCTGCAGGTGAGCTCATGGAGGATTTCCTATAAAGTTGATTGAGAAACGAGGAAAAGTCCGCAGCCGACCTGACCGTCACCGGCCTGACCGCCCACCGACCTGACCGCCACGGACCTGACCGCCACGGCCCTGACCACAGCGGCCCTGACCGCCACCGGGCCGTACCAACCCTGAAGGAGGCCGCCGCCTATGGGAGTAGTCCTGCACTGGTTCCTGCCCACCAACGGTGACTCGCGCACCGACCTGAGCCTCGGCAACGCGGTCGGCGCGGCCGGGAGCCGGGCGGCGGAGGGCGGCACCGAGCGGGCGCCCGGCATCGGGTACATCGGCCAGATCGCCCGGTCCGCGGAGCAGCTCGGCTTCACTGGAGCGCTCACCCCGACCAGTTCGTGGTGCGAGGACGCGTGGATCATGACCGCGGGGCTGACCCAGGTCACCGACCGGTTCAAGTTCCTGGTCGCGTTCCGCCCGGGCCTGATGTCACCCACGCTGGCGGCCCATATGGCCGCCACGTACCAGCGCGTCTCCGGAGGCCGGCTGCTGCTCAACGTGGTCACCGGCGGCGACGACGTGGAGCAGCAGCGCTTCGGCGACCACCTCGGCAAGGAAGCCCGGTACGAGCGGGCCGGCGAGTTCCTGCATATCGTCCGCGAACTGTGGCGCGGCGACCCGGTGACGTTCGGGGGCCGGCACTACGACGTGCGCGGGGGGCAGATCATTCCCGCCCCCGTCTGGCCCGACATCTACCTGGGCGGGTCATCGGCGCCCGCGCTCGAGGTGGCGGCCCGGTACGCCGACGTGTACCTGACGTGGGGTGAGCCACCACCGGCCGTTGCGGAAAAACTGGACGCGGTGCGGACCCGCGCCAAGCAGGCCGGCCGGGAGCTGCGCTTCGGGATCCGCCTGCACGTGATCACCCGGGACACCGCGGCCGAGGCGTGGGCCCAGGCCCGGCGGCTGCTCGACGGCCTGGACCCGGCCGCGATCGAGCGGGCGCAGGCCATCCAGCGGGCCTCCCAGTCCGAGGGCCAGCGCCGGATGGCCGCGCTGCACGGCGGGCGCACCGACGCCCTGGAGGTGTCGCCCAACCTGTGGGCCGGCGTGGGGCTGGTCCGCGGCGGCGCGGGCACCGCGCTGGTTGGCAGCCACGACGAGGTCGCGGAGCGGATCGCCGAGTACTACGCGCTCGGCATCGACGAGTTCATCCTGTCCGGCTACCCGCACCTGGAAGAGGCGTACCAGGTCGGCGAGGGCCTGATCCCGGTGCTGCGGCGCCGGGGCCTCATGACCTCCCCCCACGACGACAACTAACCCGGAGGCTGACCATGACCACAGATCCGACCACCGAGCCGCTCCGCTTCGCCTACTGGGTGCCCAACGTCAGCGGCGGCCTGGTGACCAGCACCATCGAGCAGCGCACCGACTGGTCGTTCGAGTACAACCGCGTCCTCGCCCGGCTGGCCGAGCGGGCCGGTTTCGACTACGCGCTGAGCCAGGTCCGGTACACGGCCAGCTACGGCGCCGAGTACCAGCACGAGTTGACCAGCTTCAGCCTGGCCCTGCTGATGGCCACCGAGCGGCTCAAGCTCATCGCCGCGGTCCACCCCGGGCTGTGGCACCCCGGGGTGCTGGCCAAGTGGGTGGCGACCGCGGACCACCTGTCTGGCGGCCGGGTCGCGGTGAACGTGGTGTCCGGCTGGTTCAAGGACGAGTTCCGCCAGCTCGGCGAGCCGTGGCTGGAGCACGACGAGCGGTACCGGCGGACCGCCGAGTTCATCCTGGCGCTCAAGCGGATCTGGACCCAGGACGAGGCCAACCTGGCCGGTGACTTCTACCGGATCCGCGACTTCAGCCTCAAGCCCAAGCCGCTGTCCTGGCCGGGCCGCCCGCATCCGGAGATCTTCCAGGGCGGCAACTCCTCCGCCGCGCAGCGCAACGGCGGCCAGCTGTCCGACTGGTACTTCTCCAACGGCAAGGACTTCGACGGGGTCGCGGAGCAGCTCGCTAACCTGCGGCAGATCGCGGACTCCGCAGGACGCACCGACGGGCCGCGGTTCGGGCTCAACGGGTTCGTCATCGTCCGCGACACCGAGGCCGAAGCCCGGGACACGCTGCGCGAGATCATCGCCAAGGCGCACGTGGAGGCGGTCGAGGGCTTCGGGGCCGCGGTGAAGCAAGCCGGGGCGTCCACCGCGGACAAGAAGGGCATGTGGGCCGACTCCTCGTTCGAGGACCTGGTGCAGTACAACGACGGGTTCCGCACCCAGCTGATCGGCACTCCCGAGCAGGTGGCGACCCGGATCATCGAGTACCGCAAACTCGGCGTGGACCTCATCCTGACCGGCTTCCTGCACTACCACGAGGAGATCGAGCGGTTCGGCCGGGACGTGCTGCCGATCGTCCGCGCCCTCGAGGTGGAGGCCGGCCTCGACCCGGCCGCGGTCCCCGACCCGGCTGCGGGCCTGACCGCTCCCGGGCCTGTCCTCGTGGGCGCGCGATGAGCGTTACCTCCACCACCGCGCAGCCTGAGGTTCTTTTTTCCGCAACGGAAGCGCTCGCGGCCGCCCGGTCCTACGCCAGCTCGATCGCCAGCGGGGTGATCGAGCGCGACCGGGCGGGGACGGTGCCGTACGCCGAGCTGGCCGCCCTGGACGCCAGCGGGCTGCTCGGGATCACGGTCCCGGCCGCCTACTTCGGCCCGGATCTGTCCCCGGTGGTGCTGGCCGAGGTGATCCGGACCATCGCGGCGGTGGACCCGGCGATCGCCCAGGTGCCGCAGGTCCACTTCCTGTTCGTGGACGTGCTGGCCACCTGCGGGAGCGCGGCCCAGCAGGAGCGGCTGTTCGCGGACGTGCTGGCCGGCGCGCGGCTGGGCAACGGCATGGCCGAGCGGGGTGGCCAGCACGCCCAGGACCTGGGCACCAGGTTGCGCTCCGTCCCTGACGGACGGGGACCCGGGGGCCTGCGGCTGGAGGGGCGGAAGTACTACTGCACCGGCGCGATCTCGGCCCGCTGGATCGGGGTCACGGCACTGGACGACGACGACCGCCTGGTCCTGGCCTTCGTCGAGCGGGACGCCCCGGGCGTGCAGGTCGGCGACGACTGGAACGTGATGGGCCAGCGCGCCACGGTCAGCGGCTCCGCGGTCTTCGACCAGGTGCCGGTGGATCCTGGCCTGGTCATCCCCTACGGCGGTGCGTTCGAGGTACCGCAGCAGCTTGGCGCCCGGGCCCAGCTGGTGCACGCCGCGATCCAGGTGGGGATCGCGGGTGGCGCGCTGCGCGACGCGGGCGAGTTCGTCCGGACCCGGGCCCGGCCGTTCTTCGAGGCCACCCGGGCCGGCTGGGCCGAAACCGCCGCCGCCGACCCGCACACGATCCACCGTTTCGGCCGGCTCGCCACCCAGGTGCGCGCGGCCGAGGCGCTGCTCGCCTCCGCCGCCGCCACGCTGGAGGAGGTGGGCCGCGTCCCCCGGGACGCCGGGGAGGCGGCCCGCGGCTCGATCGCGGTCGCCGAGGCCAAGGCGTTCGCCAGCGACGTCGCGGTCGAGGTGGCGAGCGACCTGTTCGCGCTGGCCGGGGCCAGCGCGGCCGACGAGCGGCACGACCTGTCCCGGCACTGGCGCAACGCCCGCACGCACGCCAGTCACGACCCCGTCGATTGGAAGTATCACCATGTCGGCAACTTCCGGCTCAACCACGTCCTGCCGCCGAACCACGGGCAGCTCTGACCATGACCACCACTGACCCGCGGGTGGCCGGCGGCGATGTGTCGCCCGCGGACTTCCGCCACGCGATCGGCCACTTCGCCACCGGCGTCACCGTGGTCACCTCGGTCGGGTTCGACGGCCAGCCGGTCGGCACCACGGCCAACGCGGTGAGCTCCCTGTCCCTCGACCCGCCGCTGATCCTGGTCTGCTTCGACCGTTCCAGCCAGACCCTGGAGGCGGTGCTGTCGCACGGCGCGTTCGCGGTCAACGTCCTCGGCGCACGGCAGCAGCACCTGTCGGCCAACTTCGCCCGCCGGGGCCTGGCCGCGGCCTGGGACGGGGTCCGGCACCGCCGGGGCCGGACCGGCAGCCCGCGGCTGGAGGACGTGATCGCCAGCCTTGAAGCCACGGTGGAGCACCGCCTCGAGGGTGGCGACCACGAGATCATCGTCGGCCGGGTCCGGGAGGTGGAGACGAGCGGGGAGGACGCGGCCCCGCTGGTGTTCTGGCGCGGCAGCTACATGTCACTCGGAACCTGACCCAGCCCCAGCCCCAGCCTCGAGCGGCCCCAACTCCCGAACGGCCCCCAACTCCCGAACGGCCCCAGGGCACCTGGGCGCCCTCACCATGACCTCACATTCGCACTCTGTGTAATCAGAAAGGATCCTGCCGTGACGACGACCGAGAGCAGCACCGTACCGAGCACTGCGACCCGCACTACCCCCCTGCCGGGCATCGAGCTGGACGACCCGGTCCGGGTGGCCGAGGAGCTGCGCGGCCAGTTCCGCGCCGGTGCCGCCGAGCGTGACCACGATCGCGCGTTCCCGTACGAGCAGTGCGCGGCGTTCCGCGCCTCCGGCCTGCTCGGCCTCATGGTCCCCCGCGAATACGGGGGCTACGGCGGCACGTTCGCGGAGCTGATGCGGGTGGTGATCGCCGTCTCCGCGGGCGACTCCAACATCGGCCAGATGTACCAGCTGCACACCGGCGGCATCCGGCTGCTGCAGGAATTCGCCTCCCCCGACGTGCAGGCCAGGTGGCTGCCCCGGTTCGCGAGCGGCGAGCTGTGGATCACCAACGCGTACTCCGAGGTCGGAACCAAGAGCGTGAACGACTTCAAGACCACCATTACCCGGGACGGCGCGGGCTGGCGGCTGAACGGCCGCAAGTTCTACTGCACGGGCAGCCTGGCCGGGGACCTCACCTTCGGCCCGTGCCGCATCGAGGGCACCGACGAGGTCCGGGTGTTCTACACGCCGACCGACGCCGAAGGCGTGACCATCCACGACGACTGGACCGGGTTCGGCCAGCGGACCACGGCCAGCGGCACGACCGAGTTCCGCAACGTGTGGATTCCTGACGAGCTGATCCTCGGCAGCCCGGACACCGAAGGCGGCGGGGGCGGGGACATCACCTCACTGAACTACCAGGCCGTGCACACCGGCGTGTTCGTGGGCATCGCCAAGAACGCGCTCGACGACGCGGTCGAGTTCGTCCGGACGAAGGCGCGGGTCTGGTACGAGAGCAGTGCCGAGCGCGCCGCGGGCGACCTCTACACCCAGCTGCGGGTCGGCGAGATGAAGACCGCCGTGGACGCCGCCGAACTGCTGTCGCTGCGCGCCGCCGACCTGTGCGACGAGGCGGTCGCGCATCTCGGTGACGCCCGCATCCGCGGTGAGGCGTCGCTCGTCACGGGCCAGGCGCGGCACGCGGCCGCCGAGGCCGCCCTGTTCAACGGGTCGTACCTGTTCAAGGTGTGCGGCGCCGGAAGCGTCCTGGAGAAGTACGGGTTCGACCGGCACTGGCGCAACGCCCGCACGCTCTCCCTGCATAACCCGCTCGACTTCAAGCTCCTGCACGCAGGCGACTACCTGCTCAACGACACCCTGCCGCCCGTCAACTCGTACAACTAGCCCGCCCGGCAGCATTAAGGAGACGACCATGTCCGATGTAGGACTGATGTTCGTGGGAGCGGTGCTGTTCGTCAACGGCCTGCTCTTCCTCGGCCGGATAGACGGCAAGGGTGCGGCCACGTTCAACCTGTTCGTCGGCGCCCTGCAGGTCGCGATCCCGTTCTACCTGATCGCGACGGCCCCCACGGCGGACGACATCCTGCTCGACGCCGGGATCTTCCTGTTCGGGTTCACGTACCTGTACGTGGGCATCAGCAACCTGGCGGGCCAGCCGCTCACCGGGCTCGGCTGGTACTCGGGGTGGGTGGCGATCATGGCCGCAGCCTTCGGCATCACGAACATCGTCAAGTTCCACGATCCGACGATCGGCCTGCTGTGGCTGCAGTGGTCGGTGCTGTGGGCCGTGTTCTGGCTGGTGCTCGCGATGGGCGTGACCCGGCTCACGGTGCCGGCCGGCTGGCTGACGCTGATCCTGTCCTTCACCACCTGCACCATTCCCGGCTTCCTGCTGCTGCTCGGGGAGTGGGGCCACGTGGGCACGTGGCTGGTGCTGGCCGTCATCGCCGCGACGGCCGTGGCCGTGGCGCCGGTCACGATCCGGAGCCTGCGCCAGCCTGCTGAGGTGCCGGACCCGGCCGAAGCCGGGGCCGCAGTCCCGGTCTCGGTGCCCTGACGCGCCGGCCCTGCCCTGTGCGCCACACGGGGCAGGGCCAGCCATCCTGGGGTAGGTTGCGCCGGTGACGACGATCGCGGATCTGCTCGGGACCTACCAGCCGGACGGCGAGGCTGAGGCTGCGGACGTCGCGCGGGTGCGCGCTCTCCTCGAGCGCTCGCCGGACCCGTACCCGCGGTCGCTGCCCATGCACGTCACCGGGTCCGCGCTGATCGTCCACCCGGATAGCGGCCGGGTGCTGCTGCGCTGGCATCCGCGCCAGCGGGCCTGGATCCAGGTCGGCGGCCACGGCGACCCGGGCGAGCTTGACCCGCTCGCCATCGCGGAGCGCGAGGCGGTGGAGGAGACCGGCCTGGCCGATCTGGTGCCGTGGCCGGGCCCGCAGCTGCGGCATGTCGTCATCGTTTCCGTGCCGGCGGCCGGGGCGGATCCCGCCCACGAGCATGCCGACGTGCGCTTCTTCCTGGCCACCTCGACTCCGGATGCGGTGGTGCCGGAACAGCCGGATGCGCCGCTGCGCTGGCTGGCCGTCCCCGAGGCCCTGGAGCTGACCACCGAGGCCAACCTCAGGGAGACGCTGAACCGGGTTGAGCGATTGCTGCCCGATCGTCCCTGAAACAACCTCGTCTTAGCTCTTTCTACTTTTTGTCCGGTTTAGCACACGTTGAGACTCTTGTGCTGCCATGCTGCCCGATGAGTGAATGTCAGGCCCGGCGAGAGGCGCAGGCTGCCGCGTAGCTGGGCGCGGGATCGGCGTAAGGCAGAATCTTGGAAGCACGGAAGTCGCGCAGCACGGGCAGGAAGTTCCGCAGGACCGGGCGGCACACGGCGCCCTCGAAGGCGCAGAAGATGGCCCGCCGGGCCGGCAAGGCCGCCCCGGCCGTGGCGGTGGTGGGCGCGCTGGCGGCCGCGCCGCAGACCGCGTTCGCCTCCACCTCGGCGCCGGCGCACACCGCCCGGCACGCCGGCCAGGTCGCCCGGGTGCACCAGATCACCCGCGCCCACCTGGTTTCCCGGGATGCGGCCCGGCACGCCGGCCGGGAGGAGGCGCGGACCTACACGGTCCGCACCGGGGACACGCTGAGCGGGATCGCGGAGCGGTTCTACGGCCACGCCAGCGACTGGCAGTGGCTGTACCGCATCAACCGCGCCAAGATCAGCGACCCGAACCTGATCTACACCGGGCAGGTGTTCAGCGCTCCGGCCGACCCGCCCGCCTCGGTCCGCAATGGGACCTACCAGGCCCCGCTGGCGAGGAGCACGGCCGCCAGCGGTGTGGCGGACAGCCAGCCGCCGGCTAGCAGCCCGGCCAGCTCGACGGCCAGTGGCTCGACGGCCAGTGGCTCGACGGCCAGTAAGTCGACGGCCAGTAAGTCGCGGGGCGCCCCGGCGGCCAGCGCGTCGGACACCAGCGCGGTGACCGGCCACGGCGTGTCCTGCTCCGGCTCCGCGAGCGGGATGGTCCCGGCCAACTACGCGGCGATCGTGAACTTCCTGACCTCTCACGGGTACACGGGGAACGCGGCCGCCGGGATCGCCGGGAACATCTGGCAGGAGTCCGGCGGCAACCCCGAGTCGGTCGGTGACGGCGGCGGCGGCCTGATCGGCTGGACGCCGCTGCCGGGCGGGTTCGTGACCGGGAATCCCGCGGCGGACCTGCAGACCCAGCTGGCGGCGATCCTGGCCTTCAACCGGATCTGGGCGCAGTACATCCCGGCGCTGAACGCCGCGTCCTCCCCGGCCGCGGCCGCCGCGATCTACGTGACCGATTTCGAGCGGGCTGGTATCCCCGCGGTGGGCAACCGCGAGGCCGCCGCCGAGGCCGTGGCCTCGGCCTGCGGTATCTGAACCAGCCCCCGGGCCGGCCTGACCGGGCCCGGCGGGTCCCGGCGTTCCCGGGGCCCGCCGGGCCCGGACGCTTATGGTCTGAGGCCCTGGCCGACCCGTGCCGGCAGCCTGGCAGGCCGCCGCGGTCAGCCAGGGCGGCGGTGCTCCCGGGGCTCCAGCCCGCGCAAGGTGGTCGTGGCGAGTTGCGCCGCGAGGCCGGGCGGGGCGGGGGGCCGGGTGCCGGGCGGCGCGAACAGGACACGGGGCAGCACCTGGCCGTGGATCGCGCCCACGATCAGTGAGGTGGCGGCGTCGAGGTCGGCGCCCGCGTCGATCCGGCCGAGCCGCTGCTCGGCCTGCAGGTACTGGAGCAGGATCTCGGGGAGACTGTGGGGCTCGCGCGACTGTCCCGGGGGACCCGCCGTGTGGTCCCCGCCAGCGGGCGCCGCGAAAGCCTGGTCGCCCCCGACCATCGCATGGAACCGGCGGAGCGCGCCGGGCTGGGACATCAGCCCGGCGAACGCGGGCGCCACCCGGTAGAGCGACTCCATGCCCCGGTCGATGAACACCGCGAGGTTCTCCGCCACCGTGGCCGTGCCGGCCTCGGGCACCAGGCGCGGGGTGTCGCTCATCACGGTCGCGACGTGGGCCAGCAGGGCCTGGGCGAGCAGGTCCTCCTTGTCCTCGAAGTAGTTGTACAGCGCGCCGTCGGCCACGTGGGCTTCCCGGGCGATGTCGCGCACGGCCAGGCCGCTGCTGCCGCGCTCGTCGAGCAGCCGCGCGGCGGTCCGGATCAGGTGCTCACGGAGGTTGTCTTCGTCGCGGTCGCGGAGCACGGCAGGTTTCCTAGGTGACATCGCGCGTCATCTGGCTCCGCCTCCTGTCGTGAACCCTCCTGCATGAACCATAGTTCATGAAAGAGCGTTCAGGACAGGCCTGCGCGCGCGGCTCCTCGTTGCCTGCGATGGCCGCCGGAAGTCACCGGCGGTCGTCGACGGGAAAGTGCCCGTGCTCGCGGGCCAGGTGGATGAGCAGGTCCGTGCCGCGGCCCGGGGTGGACTCGATCGCCCGGCGCTCGGCCCTCGTTAAGCGGCAGACGGAGCGCCAGGGGTTGCGTTCGCGGCGGCCGTCCACGTGGCTCAGCCGGTACTGGACCTCCCCGTCGGCGCGCACCACCCAGGCCCAGGTGAACGTCCCGAGGTCGCTGGTGTAGGTCGTCTCGATACGGCTGATTTCGCGCGCGGTGAGCCGAGGCACGGCGGATCCCCTTCCGGACGGCATATCCGATACCGACGGCCCCCGGGGTGCCGGACAAATACCCTCTGTAGGTCAATCACAACACACTTCCCGTGCGGTTCGCAAAATAATGGTTCGCAACCCTCGGATCACAAACCGGCTATCCGGCCCGCCGGGCGGCGCGACAAGTGTTTCCCTGTGGTGATACTTGAAAGATGACAGTGCAGGCTGCGGCTGATTCCGTCCGGCGCCGTCTCGGCGCGTCGATCTTCGAGAAGGTGGCCGGCCCCGAGGGGCCGAACCACCGCCGGGTCATCCACCTGGCCGAGGGCGACCGCTGGTTCGCCGAGGGCAGTCCCATCCAGCGCGTGCACGGTGACTCGTCGATGTTCGTGGGCGGTATCCGTGCCCTGCTGCTCCAGTCGCTGCACCCGCTGGCCATGGCCGGCGTGGACGCGCATTCGGGTTACAAGGGTGACCCGTGGGGACGGTTGCAGCGGACCAGCTACTTCCTGGCCGTCACCACGTTCGGCCGGGCCAGCGACGCGAAGGCCGCGACCGAGCGGGTGAAGGCCATCCACCGCCGGGTTACCGGGACCGCGCCGGACGGACGGCCCTACGCGGCGTCCGACCCGCACCTGCTGACCTGGGTGCACATCGCCGAGGCGGACAGCTTCCTGCGCGCGCACAGCCGGTTCGGGGCCGAGCCCCTGGACCAGGCCGGCCGCGACGGGTACGTCGCCGACGTGGCCCGGATCGCCATCGAGCTGGGGGTGCCCGACCCGCCCCGAACCGAGGCCGAGCTCGCCACCCGGATCAGCCAGTACCGCGCGGAACTGCGCGGCACCGCCGAGGCCCGCGCCGCGGCCCGGTTCCTGCTGCTCACCCCGCCGCTGCCGCTGGTCGCCCGGGCACCCTACGGGGTCCTGGCCGCCGCGGCCACCTCGCTGCTGCCCGGCTGGGCCCGCCGCCCGCTGTACCTGCCGCACCTGCCGCTGACCGAGCGGGCCATGGTCCGTCCCGCGGGCCACGCGGTCATCCGCGGGATCCGCTGGGCAATCAGCCCGCCGCCCAGCGTTCAGGCCAGCCCGTAAGCCGGGCCCCGATAAGGCCACTCCCCGCGATCCGGGCAGATCCAGCATGGCCTGCTCGAGGACCGCGCCCGCGGCGAGCAGGCGCTCCTCGGCGCCGTCCGGGCCGATCAGCTGGATGCTCGCGGGCAGCGGGCCGCCGGTGGGCACCGGAAGGGCCAGCGCCGGCACCCCCGCGAGATTGACGGGAGAGGTGAGGCCGCGGATGCGGACCATGTCCCGTGAGCGGTCCAGCGTGGGCGGGAAGCCGAGCAGCGTCGGCAGGGCGAGCAGGTCGACCCGGTCCCAGACGGACGACAGGGACGCCCGCCAGAGCGCCGCCTGCTCCCGGGCCGCGCTGACCGCCGCGGGGGTGATGGCACTGGCCTCGCGCAGCCGGGCCCGGACGTCACGGCCGATCTTGTCCGGCGCCCGGTCCACGTGCGCCCCGTCGGACGCCCATGCCTCGGCGTCGAGCACGGTCATCGCGGCCGTGGTCGCCCGGCCGAGCCCGTCCAGGCCGACCTGGACCACGTGCCAGCCGGCTGCGGCCAGCGCCGCGTTGACCGCCTCGTCGATGGTGGGGTCGGCACCGATCACGACCCGCCCGACGACCGGGGGCGCCGGGGCCGGGACCGAGAACCCCGGCTCCAGCAGCTGCATCCCGGCGATGAGGCCCGCCACATCCCGCGCCATCGGCCCCACGGTGTCCATGCTCGGCGCCAGCGGCCACACCCCGGTGAGCGGAATCCGGCCCCAGGTGGTCTTGAGGCCGGCGATCCCGCAGCACGCGGCGGGGATCCGGATCGAGCCGCCGGTGTCGGAGCCGTAGGAGACGTCGGCCTCGCCGCTGGCGACGGCCACGGCCGAGCCACTCGATGAGCCGCCCGGCACCCGCAGCGGATCGAGCGGGTTGACCGGCGTGCCGAACGCCGGGTTGATCCCGCTGATCCCGTAGGCCAGCTCGTGCAGGTTGGTCTTGCCGGCCAGGCAGGCCTCGCCACGTGAGATCGCGGCCCGCAACCCGGCCAGGCAGGAGGCGTCAGCCGCCGCGGGTCCGGCCTCGTCGGCGATGGCCCGGCTCCCCGCCGTGGTGGGAAGGCCTGCGATGTCGATGAGGTCCTTGACCGCGACCCGCAGGCCAGGTCCGGACGCGGCTTCCCGCACGATCCACGTGGACATAGCCGACAAGTATCGCAGCTTCGGCTGATGGCCAGGGCGGCCCGCGTTCCGGCGCGGGGCCGGGTGCGGCCCCGGGCAATGGCCCAGGGGAAGGCCATTGCCCGGGACGTCTGGGGTCGCCCGGGGCTGGGCGGCGCGTTTCCCGGTGAACGGCTCTCCCGGGCGTGTGGCAGCTAACCCGTGCACCGCGGGCTAAACACCCGCAGGCCGGGAGTTCGGGGATCTGATGCTGCAGGTCCGGGGGAGCCGGGGCGGCCAGGTGCCCGGGCCGGCGGCCGCCGGGGGGCGGGGGACGGGATCGGCGGAGCGGCGGGGCGGCGATGTCCAACCATGTCTGCGGGTGTGCCGTCTTAGCTAACGAGATTGGCCATTCCCGCGGCCAGGGGTCACGGGGATTCGCGGACCCGAGGAGAGCACCCATGAAGTCAATGACTCGCGCGGCGCGGCGCGGCCTGGCCGCCGTGGCCGTGACCTGTGCGGCGGTCGTCATCCCGACCGCCGCGCTCGCGGCATCCGGAAGCCCTGCGAAGCCCGCCCGGGCGGCGGGGCCCGCCCCGGCGACCGCACTCCCCAGGTGCGGCACCGGCTCGCTCACCGCCTGGCTCGGCATCCCGGGGGACGGCTACGCCGGCGGCGCCTACTACCAGCTGGAACTGTCCAACACCTCGGGCCACACGTGCGTGCTGTACGGGTTCCCGGGCGTCTCCGCCCTGGCCGGCGGCGGCCATCAGCTCGGCAGCGCGGCAGGCCGGGATCACGCCGACCCCGCCCGCCTGGTGACGCTGAGCCGGGGTGCCACCGCCCACGCCGTCCTGCAGATCACCGACGTGGCCAACTTCCCGCCGCCGGCCTGCGGCCAGGCCACCGCCGTGGCCCTGCGCGTCTACCCGCCGGGTGCCACCAGGTCGCTCGAGGTTCCCTTCACCTTCCGGGCGTGCGGCAGGAGCGGGCCGGTCTACCTGCACGTGCGGACCACGGAGGCGGGCACGGGCGTTCCCGGATTCAGCGGCTGACCGTCGCGTGGCGGGCCGGGCCGCCCGCACGGGCCGGGCCGGCTGCCCGCACGCGCCGCGGGCCGCCCAGGGCCATGGGCCGCCTACTTGACGATCATCTGATTCACGTTGTAGTGCTGCTGCAGCATCCCGAAGTTCAGCATGAGGTCGGCCAGCCGCTGGAGCAGGGCCCCGTTCTGCTGGGTCGGGAACTCCGGCGCGTTCGCGATCGCGACCGTTTCCTTGGGGGTGCCCGCGAACTTCTGCATGCCCTGCTCGATGGCGCCGGGGTCGGTGGCCGCGATGGCCTGGGCCTTGAGAATCGCGGTGCGGAAGGCGGCCGCGGTGTTCGGGTACTTCTTCAGCCAGCTCGCGGTCACCATGTACCCGGCGATGGGGATGTTCTGGGTCGTGCCCTGGTTGGTGTCGGCGAGCGGCACCGCCCCGATCGACTCCTCGTCCTGGGTGACGAATGGCTCGGGCATCCACGCGGCGTCTACCGCCCCGGAGGTGAGAGCCCGCGCCATGTCAGGGAACTTGACCGGGACGAAGTGCACGCTGGTGGGGTCCACCCCGTTGTCCGAGAGCACGGACTTGACCAGCAGGGTGCCGATGTTGTTCGGGACGTTAACGGCGATCCTTTTGCCCGCGAGCTGGGAGACTTTCGTGATCTTTGACGTGCTCGGCACCATGATCTCCTGGTTGCCGGGCTGGATGATGGACCCGGCCGTGAGGACCCGGAAATCAGCTTTCTGCTGGCTGTTCGCGTTGATGTAGGACACGTAGTTCCCCACCGTGACGTCCCACTTGCCCGCGAGCTGGTTGCCGATGGCGGTCTGGCCGCTGGTGATCGGCAGGATCGAGACACGCAGGCCCTCGGCGGCGAACAGCCCGCGCTGCTTGGCGATGTACAGCCCGGCCGAGTCCATGGCCGGGACCGCTGCCACATCCAGGTTGGTCTTCTCCAGCCCGCCCGGCGCGGCCGAGCCGCTTCCTCCGCCGCTGCAGCCCGCCGCGAGCAGGCACAGGCCGACCAGCGCGGCCAGCCCGGCGAGGGGCCGCCGCCGGAAAAGACGTGACATGGAAAACTCCCTGATCGCAGCGGGGAACAGGGGCAGACTAGCGCATGAAAACGGGTTAAACGGCCGAGATGACGTTTATATAACCCTGGGCGGCGGCCCGGTGCTTTCCCTGATCACCAGGGTCGTGGCCAGCTCGATGTGGTGCGGTTCCCCGGCGGCGGGGCCGCCCGGCCTGCCCCTGACCGGCGGGCCCGCGCCCGGCGTGTGCAGCATCCGGAAAGCGGTCGCGGCCATGGCCGCGAGGGGCTGGCGGATAGTCGTGAGCGCGGGAGTGGCCCATGAGGCGACGGGAACATCGTCGAACCCGACCACGCTGAGGTCCTCCGGGGCCCGCAACCCCCGCTCGCCGAGCGCCTGCAGCACGCCGAAGGCCTGGGCGTCGTTGCCGGCCACGATGGCGGTGGGCCGCTGCGCCATCGCGAGCAGGTCGCGGGCCTGCCGCCGGCCGCCCTCCGCGCAGAAGTCGTCCCGGCGGATGAGCGTGTCCGGGGCGGGCAGCCCCGCCGCCTCCAGCGCCGCGCGGTAACCGGCCAGCCGCGCGCGGCTCGACCACAGGTGCCCCGGGCCGCCGATGATGGCGATGCGGCGGTGGCCCAGCTCGATCAGGTGCCGGGTGGCGGTCAGGCTGCCCTGCCAGTTCGTGGTGCCTACGGACCGGATGCCGGGGCCCGGCTCCTCCGGCGGGTCGATCACCACCAGCGGGATGCGGGCGGCGGCCGCCCGCTGCAGCCCGCTGCTGTCCGGCAGGTTCAGGACCAGGAGGGCGCCGTCGGTGCCGCGGGCCGCAGCCCGGTTCAGCCAGGCGGTGAACCCCCCGGGCGAGTCCACGGTGGTGACCACCACGCTGGCCCCGGCCTCGTCCGCGGCCTGGACCGTCCCGTGCAGCAGCTCCTCGGCCCACGGGTTATGCAGGCTGGCGATCAGCAGGTCCGCGACGCCGAAGCCGAGGCGGGAGGCGACCTGGTAGCCGTCGCGCCGCAGCAGCGCGGCGATCCGGGACCGGGTCGCGGCGGCGACGTCGGTCCGGCCGTTGAGCACCTTGGACACGGCCGACACGGACACGCCCGCCTCGGCGGCGATACCCGCCAGCGTGCTGCGGTCAGTGTCGCGGGCCACGGCGGCTCCCGTGCGTCCTGATGTTTCGAAACTCCGGGCTCGCCCAGCCTAACGCGCGGGGGCTATTGACCGGCCACGCGGCCGAATCTAGCCTGAACCGAGTAGCGAATAAGTTTCGAAAATTACCGCCCCCGAGCACCGGAGCCTGACGCACGTGACGACCAGCAACCCCGGCTACCCCGCCACCGGGCACCCCGCCACCAGCTACCCCGCCACCGGGCACCCCCCGGCCCTGCAGCTCTACACCCTGCGCGAGCAGCTCGCCGCCGACCGCGCAGGCGTCCTGAACCGGGTCGCCGGGTTCGGCTACGCGGCCGTGGAGCCGTTCGGCATCCTCGAGGACCCGGCCGGGCTGGCCGCGGACCTGACCGCGGCGGGCCTGGCCGTGTGCAGCGTCCACGCCACCCCGGCCGGCGAGCAGGCCGGGCCGGTCGCGGCCGCGGCCACGGCCCTGGGCGCCGACACCGTCATCGTCCCCTACCTGCCACCCGGGCGGTTCGCCGACCTCGACGGCGTGCGGTCGGTGGCGGCGGAACTGAACGCCATGGCGGCCCGGCTCGCGGACAGCGGCCTGCGCCTCGGCTACCACAACCATGATCACGAGCTCGCCCCGGTCCGCGGCGGCCCCGGCGCCACCCCGGCCCTGGAGGTCCTGGCGGGGCTGCTCGCCCCGCCGGTCCTGCTCGAGGTGGACACGTACTGGGCCGCGGTCGGCGGCCAGGACGTGCCCGCCCTGCTGCGGCGGCTCGGCGACCGGGTCGGCTTCCTGCATGTCAAAGACGGCCCGGTGACGAAGGACGGCCCGATGACCGCGGTCGGCTCGGGGCGGATGCCGGTCGCGGAGATCCTGGCCGCCGCCCCGGCCGCGTGGCGCGTGGTCGAGCTGGACCGCTGCGCGACCGACATGATGACCGCGGTCGCGGACAGCCTGGCCTGGCTGGCCGGCCAGGGCCTGGCCGGCGTGGCCAGCCGAGGGCGGGTGAGGGGCCGTGACTGATCCGGTCGGCGTGGCCGTCGTCGGCTGCGGCACTATCAGCCACCAGTACCTCCGGACTCTCACCTCGTTCCCCGACCTGCGGGTGCTGGTCTGCGGGGATCTCGTCCTGGAGCGCGCCAAGGCGCGGGCCGCCGAGTACGGCGTGCCCGGGGCGGGCGGCACCGCCGAGGCCATCACCCACCCGGACGTGGAACTGGTGGTCAACCTGACCATCCCCGCCGCGCACGCACCGGTCGCCCACCAGGCGGTCGCGGCCGGCAAGCACGTCTGGAACGAGAAACCGCTGGCCCTGGACACCGCCGCCGGACGCGCCCTGCTGGCCGCCGCGGCCAAGGCCGGCGTCCGGGTCGGCTGTGCCCCGGACACCGTGCTCGGCGCGGGGCTGCAGACCGCCCGGCGGCTGATCGCCAGCGGCGTGATCGGCGAGCCGCGGAGCGCGCTGACGCTGATGCAGGAGCCCGGCCCGGAGCGATGGCACCACGATCCGGAGTTCCTGTTCCGGCGCGGCGCGGGCCCGCTGTTCGACGTCGGGCCGTACTACCTGAGCACGCTGGCCACCCTGTTCGGCCCGGCGGAGCAGGTCGCGGCGCTCGGCCGGCGCGGCCAGCCGAGCCGGGTGATCGGCGCCGGCCCGCGGGCCGGGACCAGGTTCGAGGTCGAGGTGCCGACCCACGTGACGGCGCTGATCGGGTATGCGCAGGGCCAGGCCGCGACGATCGTGCTGAGCTTCGATTCGCCGCTGCTCCGGCACGGCTTCGTGGAGATCACCGGGACGGAGGCGACGCTGTCGCTGCCCGACCCCAACCGGTTCGACGGCGACCTCCGGGTCCGCGCGGCCGGCCGTGACGACTGGGAGACGATCCCGGCGACCGGGACGGCCGCGGGCCGGGGCCTCGGCGTGCTGGACATGGCCCGCGGCATCCGGGCCGGGACGCCGCACCGCGCGTCCGGTGAGCTGGGGCTGCACGTGCTGGACATCATGGAGTCTGTCGCGCGCTCGATGGCGGGGAGTACGTTCGAGCGCGTTGGCACCACCTTCGCTGCCCCGGACGCGCTGCCCGCGGACTGGGATCCGTACGGCCGGGGCATCGGCTGAAACGACCAGGCAGGGGATTCGATGACGGAAACGCTGGGTGTCGGCATGGTCGGCTACGCGTTCATGGGCGCCGCGCACTCGCAGGCCTGGCGTACTGCCCCGCACGCGTTCGACCTGCCGCTGCGGCCGGTACTGGCCGCGCTGTGCGGCCGGGACCCCGGCGCGACGGCGGCCGCCGCCCGGCGCTACGGGTTCGATGCCACCGAGACCGACTGGCGTGCCCTGCTGGAGCGCGACGACGTCCAGCTCATCGACGTGTGCACGCCGGGTGACTCACACGCCGAGATCTCCGTCGCCGCGCTGGACGCGGGCAAGCACGTGCTGTGCGAGAAGCCGCTGGCCAACACGCTCCGCGAGGCGGAGGCGATGGCCGCGGCAGCCACCCGGGCCCAGGCCCGCGGGGTGCGCTCCATGATCGGCTTCAACTACCGCCGGGTCCCGGCCCTCGCGCTGGCCCGCGAGCTCATCGCCGGCGGCCGGGCCGGCGAGATCCGGCACGTGCGCGCGGCCTACCTGCAGGACTGGCTGACCGACCCGGCCTTCCCGCTGACCTGGCGGCTGCAGAAGGAGCACGCGGGCTCGGGCGCCCTGGGCGACCTGGGCGCGCACATCGTGGACCTCGCCCAGTACCTGACCGGGCAGCTGATCGCCGGCGTGTCCGGGGTGGCGGCCACGTTCGTTCCCGAGCGCCCGGTGCCGGGAACCACCGGCGCCACGGGACCGGTAACGGTGGATGACGCGGTAGCTTTCACCGGCCGGCTCGACTCCGGCGCGCTGGCCTCCTTCGAGGCGACCCGGTTCGCGGCCGGCCGGAAGAACGCGCTGCGGATCGAGGTCAACGGGTCACGCGGCAGCCTGGCCTTCGACGTGGAACGCCTCAACGAGCTCGAGTTCTTCGACCTCACCGACTCTGCTGGCGGCACGGGCCCGGCCACCGCCGGTTTCCGGCGCATCCTGGTCACCGAGCCCGGCCACCCCTACCTGTCGGCCTGGTGGCCGCCGGGGCACGTGCTGGGCTGGGAGCACACGTTCACCCACGAGGTCCGTGACCTGGTCACCGCGATCGCCAAGGGAACCGATCCTGAGCCCTCGTTCGCGGACGGCCTGCAGGTCCAGCACGTCCTGGAGGCCGTCGCGGCCAGTGCCGCGCACGACAGCCAGTGGACGCCCGTCTGACGCCCGGGAAATTTTAAGAGCCAAAAATCTCCGCAACGAAAACCACCCGGAGCCGATGATGTCCCGACCATTCACGTTGTTCACCGGGCAATGGGCCGACCTGCCCCTGGAGGAAGTCTGCCGGCTGGCCCGCGACTGGGGATACGACGGCCTCGAGCTGGCCTGCTGGGGTGACCACTTCGAGGTGGACCGGGCCCTGGGTGAGGACGGCTACCTGGCCGGCCGGCACGCCCTCCTGGGCAGGTACGGGCTGCGCTGCTGGGCCATCTCCAACCACCTGGCCGGCCAGGCGGTCTGCGACCACCCGATCGACGTGCGGCACCAGGGCATCCTGCCCGCCCGGATCTGGGGTGACGGCGAGCCTGAGGGAGTCCGGCAGCGGGCCGCGGCCGAGCTGGCCGACACCGCGCGGGCCGCGGCCGCGTTCGGGGTGGCCACGGTGGTCGGGTTCACCGGCTCCTCCATCTGGCACACGGTGGCCATGTTCCCGCCGGTGCCGCCGGAGATGATCGAGGAGGGATACGCGGACTTCGCCCGCCGCTGGAACCCGATCCTGGACGTGTTCGACGCCGAGGGGGTGCGCTTCGCGCACGAGGTGCATCCCAGCGAGATCGCCTACGACTTCTGGACCACCCGGCGGGCGCTGGACGCGGTGGGCAACCGCCCTGCGTTCGGGCTGAACTTCGACCCGAGTCACTTCGTGTGGCAGGACCTGGACCCGGTCGCGTTCCTGGGCGCGTACCCGGACCGGATCTACCACGTGGACTGCAAGGAGGCCCGCAAGCGCCTCGACGGCCGCAACGGCCGGCTCGGCTCGCACCTGCCGTGGGGCGACCCCCGCCGCGGCTGGGATTTTGTCTCCGCGGGGCGCGGTGAGGTCGCGTGGGAGGACGTGTTCCGGATGCTGAACTCGATCGGCTACTCCGGGCCGATCTCGGTGGAGTGGGAGGACGCGGGGATGGACCGGCTGGCCGGGGCGCCCGAGGCCCTGGCCTACCTGCGGCGGTTCGATTTCGAGCCGCCGGCCGTGTCCTTCGACGCTGCCTTCAGCAGCGAAGGGAGCGCATCCGGCTGAGCCCTCGCTCGTGATCATGGGCTTACTGGCGCGGCAGCCTGGCAAGCCCATGATCACGGCGCTGGGTTCCGGGTCTCCCGGTCCAGACCTGGGCCAGGACGCCGCCGGCCTCCCCCCGTGACCCCCGGCCGGCCGTCACGGGGCGAAATACGCAGAGTGACCGGACTCATGGCCCTATGATCTGGCCATGCCGTCGTCTCGTTCCTTAGCCGGGGCATTCGCATCGCCCGGGCCGGCGATTGGCGTGCTCATGTCCGTGGTCCAGAAGATTGCGGCCGTGGTCCGGGTCTTCGGGGTCAGCTACGTGATCGTCCAGGTGGCGGTCTGGCATGCTTTTTTCGCGGCCCACCCGTGGTTTCTCGCCGGGCCGCTGGCCGCGGTGGCCTGGGGGCTGGCGGCCGCGGCCTGCCTGCGCCGCCGCCGCCCGCGGGCGCCGCTGATCGTCCTCGATGCGGGGTTTTACGCCGCGCTCGCGATAAGTGCCGGGGTGTGCGTCCCCCCCGGCATGCAGGGTGTGGCCGGCAACTGGCTCTACATCGCCGTTACCAGCCAGGTGATCGTGACCGTCTGGTTCGCCCCCCGGGTGCTGGCCGCGCTGCTGGGCCTGGTCGTGCTGGCTTCGTACTGGGCCTGCATCGTGGTGACCCCGCCCGGCCCGGCCCAGGGGAACGCCCCGGTGGTGTCCGGGGTGCTGCTGTTCGTCGTGCTGGCCGGGCACTGGACCGCCCGCGGCCTGCTCTGCCACCGGGCGGCCCGGGCCGATCTCGGCTTCGCCGCCGCCGACCGGGAAGCCCGCCACCAGTACGTGGTGCTGTCGCGGACGCTCGAGCGCCGCGAGCATGAGCGGTTGCTGCACGACACCGTGCTGAACACGCTCACCGCGATCAGCCGCGGCGCCGGCGGCCCGGCGGTGGTGGCCCGGTGCCGGCAGGACATCGCGCTGCTGGAGCACGCGCTCATGGCCTCCGGGGATCCGGCGGACCCGGCCGGGCCGGGCGGGACCAGCGTGGTGGCCGGCGTCGAGGCCGTGGTCAGCCAGATGCGCGCCCAGGGCCTGAGCGTGCACCTCGAGGTGGCCGGCGCGCCAGCTGCTGGCGCCGGAGCGGGGCCGCCCGGTGAGGCCGCCGGCGGCTCCGGAGCGGGGCTGCCCGGCGGGGCGGGCATCCCGGCGCGGGCGGCCGGGGCCATCGTGCACGCCACCCGGGAGGCGCTGGCCAACGTGGCCGCCCACGCCGGCACGGGTGAGGCCTGGGTGTCGGTGGCCCGGGAGGCCGGCACCGTGCGCATCAGGGTCCGCGACGCGGGCGCGGGTTTCGACCCGGCCCGGGTGGATCCGGCCCGGCTGGGACTGCGGCGCTCCATTGCCGAGCGGGTCACCGACTGCGGCGGGCACGCGTCGGTCCGGTCGGCGCCAGGCCAGGGGACGCTGGTGAGCATGAGCTGGCCCGGGGCCGGCACGGCGGCCGGGGCGGACCTGGTCGCGTCGGAGTCATCATGGTGACCCGCGCGGGCGCGGGCGCGGTCCGGGACGTGGCCGACGCCACGGTCCCGCGCCTGATGGCCGTCCTGGCTGCCGCCTTGCCGCTTTGCGTGCTCGTCCAGGTGCTGGCCATGCTGCCGGACTACCGGCACCCGGTGGTGCCGGCCGTCGTCTGGCTCGGCCTGCTCGTGGCGGCCTGGAGGCTGATCCCGCACGTGCGCGGGGGTGGTCTCACCCGGGGGCAGGCCGCGGTGGCGGTGGCGGTGGCGCTCGCCGCGGTCACCGCGATGGGCTGGGACCGCCGGCCGCATGTCCCGGCCGGCGCCCTGGACTTCTCCATCCTCGGGGCGGTCTGGCTGCTCGCGCTCGCGGCTGTCAGCCGCCCCGCCTGGGAGTGGGTGCCGGGGGCGCTCCTGGTGATGGCGGTCAACGGCTTCTTCATCGTGCGGTTGCTGGGCACCGCGGCGCCGGGCATCTCCCGGCTGGCGGCGGCCGCGTACGTGATGGTGATGATCCTGGGCGTGTTCGCCGCGCTGCGGCCCACGCTCCGGGTCCAGGCCGGGCTGGCGGCCCGCCGGGCCGAGCTGGCCAGCCGGTCGGCCGCCGAGCGTGCCGCCGTCGCCGCGCTCGGCGAGGACCGGCGGGACCGGCTCGCGCTGCTGGAACTGGAAGCGCTCCCCTTGCTGCGCGGGATCGCGGACGGCTCGCTCGACCCCGCCGACGAGCAGGTGCGCGAGGCCTGCGCCGGGCACGCCATCACCCTCCGGCGGGCCCTGGTTGACCAGGCCCGGCTGGGCCGCGAGCTGCTGGCCAGCCTGGAGCCCGCCCTCCGCGCCGCCCGGCAGCGCGGCCTGCACATCGACATCCAGGTGGTGGGGGACCCGGGACTGCCGTCCCCGGACGTGGCCCAGGCGACGGCCGGCGCCGTCGGCACGGTGCTGCGGATGCTCCCGCCGCAAGGCGTCACGCTGACCCTGCTGGCCGATCCCGGGCCCGACGTCGAGCTGTACCTGACCTTCGCCGGGCTGCCGCCCGCCGGGCGCGCCGCGGTCTTCCCCCCGGCGGCCGGGACCTCCCGCTGGCGGGCCCGGCTGGAGGCCGGCGTGGGCGGCTCGGGCTGCCTCGAGATCGCCTGGCAAGCGGCGGGGCCGGCGTGACCGGCGCGCCCATCGACGTGGCGGCCGTGGACGACCACCCGATCATCCGGGACAGCATCGCCGGGTGGGTCAGCGAGCCGGCCGGCGGCATCCGGGTCATCGCCACCGCCGCGACCGTGGACCGGCTGCTCGCCGGGCCGGGGCGGCACGCCCACGTGGTCCTGCTCGACCTGGACCTGGGGGACGGGGCGACGGCCGAGCGCAACGTGGCGGTGATCCGCGCCGCGGGCCCTGCGGTGCTGGTCCTGTCCGCCTCGGACAAGCCGGTCTCGGTCCGGGAGGCGATGCGCGCCGGCGCACTCGGCTACGTGCTTAAGAACGAAGAGACTTCAGAGGTCCGGGCGGCCATTAAGGCCGTGGCCACGGGAAAGGACTGGATCTCCCCTCGCCTGGCCTACATCTTTGCCACCGACGATGCCCCTGACCGGCCCGAACTAAGCGCCCAGGAAACGCGCGCCCTGCAGCTTTACGCCACCGGGATGCCGATGAAGTCCGTGGCCCGGAGAATGTGCATCAGCGAAGAGACCGCCAAGCAGTACGTGGGCCGGGTCCGGGAGAAGTACGCTAGAGCAGGACGGGCGGCACCCACCAAATTGGACCTGTACTATCGAGCCGTCGAGGACGGGCATCTCCCCCCTCACCCCTAACCGCGGACCCCCCCTCCCGGTGACAGGGGTAACAGGAGATACCCGTCCTCGACCTTTGTTACGAGACATGATCTTAAGCTGCCCGTCAATCAGGCGTCATGACCCCTCTTGGGGGGTCAGTCCCACCTTCGGGGGATCGGTCCCGGGCTGGCGGGCCAGCGCCCCGTCGATCAGCCGCAGCACGCAGCGGTCGAAGATCTCATCCGCGTCCCGGGGTGGCGGCGGGGGCCCGGCCAGCGCCGCGGCCAGGTTCGGGTAGCTGCCGCTGGCCGCGGCCGACACCAGGCCGGCCACCTGCGCCGCGGCCTGTTCCTCCTCGGTCACCCCGGTCCGGGCCCGTTCCTCGGCCAGCGCCGCCGCAGCCCCCCCATAGGAGATCGCGAACCCGTTCACCATGGCGAGGATCTCCATCTTGGCCCCGGTGTCCAGGCCTGAGCCGCCCAGCAGGCCGAGGAAGTACTCGACGTACCGCAGCGCGCTGGGCCCGATCGCCGGCGGCCGCTGCATGACCCGCGGCAGCCACGGGTGGCGGCGGGTGATGTCCCGTCCCTGCCGGGCCAGTTCCAGGATCGCCGCCCGGGGTTCCGCCGCCGGGGCCCCCGCCGGAGGCGGGCCGGGATAGGCGTACTCCGCGCTCACGTGGTCGATCATCAGCTGGACCAGGTGCTCCTTGGACGGCACGTAGTTGTACAGCGACATCGTGCCCATCCCCAGGCCGGCGGCGACCCGCCGCATCGTGACCGCGCCGATGCCCTCGGCGTCGGCCACCGATACCGCGGCCGCGGCGATCGCGGCCCGGCTGTGCTTCGGCCTGGGCCCGCGTCCCCCGTACTCGGGTATCTCCCAGATCGGCACCGGCACCCGGGCCCGGGATCCGGGCTGCGAGCCTGACGTGGTCACCCGGCCTCTCACCTCCCCCCGCAGCCTATCTACGTGCGCCGTACGGAGTATTGTACGAAGAGAAACAACGTACATCGTACGTAGCAACCGCAGGGACCACAGGAGGCACCATGACCGAGCCATCCCCGGGCGCGGGCGCCACGCCGGCGGCAGCGCAGGACCGGGGTGCCCCGCGCCCGGCGGCAGCGCAGGACCGGGGTGCCCCGCTGCCCCGCCACGTCCGGTTCTGGATGCGGGTGTCCCGGCGGGATCTGCGGGACCTGCCCCGGCCCGAGGGCGGGGTGCGGGTCGACGCGGCGCTCGCGGTGCCTGCCGCCGATGGCGTGCCGCTGATCACCGACCACTACATCCCGCAGGTGAATGGCCCGCGGCCCACGGTGCTGGTCCGCACCCCGTACGGCCGGAGTTTCCCCTGGGACCACCTGTTCGGCGGCCTGATCGCCGAGCAGGGCTTTCACGTCGTCATCCAGAGCTGCCGCGGCACCGGCGGGTCCGGCGGGCAGTACGAGCCGTTCCGTCACGAGCGCGCCGACGGCCAGGCAACCCTGGCCTGGCTGCGTGAGCAGCCCTGGTTCACCGGGGTGCTGGCCACGATCGGCCCGAGCTACCTCGGCTACGTTCAGTTCGCGCTGGCCGCGGACGCCCCGCCGGAACTGCGGGCCATGGTCGTGCAGGCCGGGATGTCCGGGCCATATGACTTCATGTATCCCGGTGGCGCGTTCGCGCTGGAGAACGTGCTCGTGGCCAGCGCCGCCACGCTGGGTTTCGAGCACGGGATGGCCGCCGTCATCCGGACCGGTCTGCGGGTGCAGCGCCGGATGCGGCGGGTCAGCCGGGAACTGCCGCTGATCCGTGCCTACCTCCCGGCGCTGGGCCGCCGGGTGACCTGGCTCGAGGACTGGCTGACCCACCCGGACCGGGCGGACCCGTACTGGGCCGGCCTGCAGATCCCCGTGGCCGCCCTGGACCCGGAGGTGCCCGTCAGCCTGCTCACCGGCTGGTGGGACGCCTGCCTGGACTCGGTCCTGGAGGAGTACCGCCGGCTGCGTGACGGGGGCCGCCGCCCGGTGCGCCTGGTGATCGGCCCGTGGACGCACACCTCAGCGTTCAATAAGGCCCTCCCCGTCGTCCTGGGCGAGGCGCTCGGCTGGCTGCGGGCCTACACCGGTGACGGCCAGGCCTCCGGGCCGCGGGCCCCGGACCTCCGCACCGCGGACCTCCCGGTGCGGGTGTACGTCGAGGGCGCCGGCGAATGGCGTGACCTGGCGGACTGGCCTCCGCCGGGGGCGGCCCGCCAGCCCTGGTACCCCGGCCCCGGGGGAAGCCTGGCCCCGCAGCCGCCCGCCCAGCCGGGGATTTCCGCGTTCCGCTACGACCCGGCGGATCCCACCCCGTCGGTCGGCGGCCAGCTGCTCACCGGCAAGGCGGGTGCCGCGGGCAACCAGGCCCTGGAGGCCCGTCCCGACGTCCTGGTCTTCACCAGTGCGCCGCTCAGCGCGGACCTCGACGTGATCGGGCCGGTCAGCGCCCGGATCCGGGTCCGCGCCTCGGGCGGCCACTTCGACCTCTTCGCCCGGCTGTGCGACGTGGACCCGCGGGGGCGTTCACGTAACGTGTGCGACGGCATCATGCGCTGCGGCGCCGTCACCCCGGGCTCTGTTACCCCGGTGACCGTGCCGATGAGCGCGACGGCTCACCGGTTCCCGGCCGGGCACCGGCTGCGGCTCCAGATCTCCGGCGGGGCCCATCCCCGGTTCGCGCGCAACACCGGCTCTGGTGAGCCTCCGGCCACCGCGACCCGGCTTGTCCCGGTCGACCTGCAGATCCTGCACGAGACCGCGGACCCCTGCGCGTTGCTGCTTCCCGTGCATCCCGGGGCGTAGCCCGGTCACGGCTGGACGCAGGACTGGTCCGCGTTCCCGGTGCAGATCTGGACCTGGGCGGGAGCGCGATCTCCAGCGGAACACGGGCAGGGTGCCTCGTGGGCATCCGGCTGGGATCGCGGGACAATGGTTTCCCGCCCAACATGGATTTGACGGGAACAGCCGGCCAGAACCCGGCCCGGAAACAATTCAGAAATAAAGTGTCGAAGGTTCCGTAATAAACGGGGCCGCGGTCCCGGGCTGGGACGGCCACCCGCCGTTGCCCAGCAGAACCGGTCTCCAGCTCGGCCGGCCTCCCGTGCGGCCGGTCTCCAGCTCGGCCGTCGCCCGCGCGGCCGGTCTCCAGCTCGGCCGGTCTCCCGCGCGGCAGCGGGGTGGCGCGCCGCCACCGGGGCACGAGCGTGGCCGGCGGCGGCTCGCAGGACGCCGCCGTCACCTGCCGGGCCGGCCTGGGCTCCCGCCGATCTGGTTCGTGCCGATCTGCGCTGATCTGCGCCGCGCTGTCCCAGCTTGCCTGGCCAGCTTTGCGTGCTGAGCCAATCGGGCTGTCCGGGCCCCAGGAACGCCATAAGCTCGACTGTCGGCAGCCAGGCCCGGAGGGCGAGCGGTGCAGGAATTCGACGAGATCCGTAAGCGGCTGGAGAGCCTCGAGGCTCAGGTTTCCGCGCTGGCCGAGGTGCAGAGCGAGGGCCGCCGGGCGGCCGACCTGTCCGCGATGGTGGACCGGGACGTGGCCGACCTGAGCACCGCGTTCGGCGCGCAGCGCCAGCTTCTCCAGGCCCTCCGCGACGACCAGGTGAGGCAGGGCCACAGCCTCGCCGAGCACGGCCAGGCCCTGGACGGGATCATCGCCACGCTCCGCGTGATTCATGACGCCCAGCTCAAGCAGAGCCGCCACCTCGCGGAGTACGGCCGGGTCCTGTCCCGGATCGATCCGGGGCACTGATTCCGGCGAGGTTACTGCCGGGCAGTGCAGGCCCGGGCAGTGCGGGCCCGGGCAGTGCAGGCCCGGGCAGTGCAGGCCCGGGCAGTGCGGGCCTGGACCGCAGTGCAGTGCGGGCCTGGGCCGGGTCCAGGCCCGGTCCAGGCCCGCGGGGTCTGCTCCGCGGGCGGGTTACCGCCCGGGCGGAGCTTGCCTGAGGGTGGCGAGGAAGCCGGTCCACGCGGCCCGGCTGAACACGAGTGTCCCGTCCTGCCTCGCCTTCGAGTCGCGCACCACGACTACTCCCGGCAGGTTCCGGGCGACTTCGACGCACTGGCCGCCATTGCCGCCGCTATGGCTGCTCGTATGCCAATTGGCACGGGACAGGTCGATGCCTGAGGGGGTCATCCCGCACCTCCTTTGTGTTGTCTCGGTCACTGCTTACCGGTCATTGCTTACTATGCTTATTAGTTGACGATGGTAATTAGTTGAATCCCGCGGCCACCTGCGCAATCAGGTCGATGGATTGGCCCGTGCCGAGCGCTTCGGCACGGAGGTGATCGAACACCACTATATAGCGCCGGACCTCATCCGCATTCTCCAGAAAAAGACTGCCGGTAAGGTGCTCCAGGTAGACCACGGCGGGATCCGGGGCCTGCGGGAATTCCAGAATGGTGAACGGGCTGATGGGCTGCACCTGGGCCGCTGCGCCGAACGGCAGGACCTGCAGCGTCACGTTGGGCTGCCCGGCCACGTCGATGAGTCGGCCCAGCTGGGTGCGCATCACGTCGGGCCCGCCGACCTGGGCCCGCAGCACGTTCTCGCTGAGCACCACCCACAGGTCGGGCGGATCCTGCTGGCCGACGGTGGCCTGGCGGTCCATCCGCAGCGCCACCTGCCGGTCGATGTCCTCGGGCGGGCCGGCGGCCGGCGCGGTGCGCAGCACGGCCCGCGCGTACTCCTTGGTCTGCAGCAGGCCGGGTACCACCATGCACTGGAAGTCGCGCAGCGCCGCAGCCTCGGACTCCAGGCCGATGTAGGGCTCGAACCAGGTGGGCAGCACCCGGCCGTACGTGTGCCACCAGCCCTTGCGCCGTGCCTCTCGGGCCAGCTGGACGAGCGCGCCGGCCTCTTCCCCGAGGACGCCATAGATCTCCAGCAGTTCCCGGACATCGCCCGGGCGCACGCTGATCCGGCCGGTCTCCATCCGGCTTATCCGCGTCCCCGAGCAGTCGAGCCGCTGCCCGACGTCTTCGCAGGTTAAGCGGGCTTGCTCCCGCAGCCTGCGTAGCTCGATGCCGAGCCGCTTGCGCCGGACCGTAGGACTGGGACTCGCGGCCATGATGCTGTGCCTCCGGGTCTGGGCCATGGTGCGGGCGGGCTCCGCACGATACAATGGGGAAATCGCATAATACGGTTAGGCATCTTGCACAACGGCGTGGCTTGATGCATGCTGAGGCACAATGCTGTGACGCATGATACGCGCCCGCACTCGTGCGGTGCCGGTACTTGACCGCTGAGGTATCCGACTCCGGCGAGGTGATCCGCGAGATGCCCCGGACGGGTACCGGCCCATTCCCCACTCAGCGTTCCGGCTTTTCCCTCCCCGGCGGCCAATACGGGCTTGCCGCCCGCGACGCGCAGTTCGGGGCGCCCAACTATGGCCGCTCCTACGGGCCGCCCGCGGCCGGCCGGTACGGCACGTCCGGGCAGTACACCCTGACGGAGCCGGGCAGCTTTCACCGCCCGGTTGCGGTCCCGGCCCGGGATGGCCGGGGCGAGGACAGCCGGGCCGCGGACAGCACGGTCCTTGACGGCCGGGCCCAGGACGGGCGGGTCCAGGACAGCCGGGCCCAGGACGGCCCGGGCGCGGCCGGGCAGGACCAGGACGAGTCGGCGCAGACCACGCGGTGGCCGCTCCAGTCCCGGCTGGAGCTGGGAGCGCTGCCCGGTGCCGTGCCGTGTGCCCGGCTGCATGCCCGGCTGGTGCTCACCGAGTGGGGGCAGGCCAGCCTGGGTGACAGCGTGGAACTGATCGTTTCGGAGCTGATGACGAACGCGCTGCGCGCGTCCACCGACCCGGTCGGGGGAGGCCCGGGGTACGGCGCCGACGGGCGGCTGCCGCCGCTGGGGCTGCGGCTCGCGTCCGACCAGCGGCAGGTGCTGGTGGAAGTCTGGGACGGCGTCACGGCGCCGCCGGTGCCCGGCCAGGTAAGCCACGACGGCGAAACCGGCCGCGGCCTTGTCATGGTGGAAGCGGTCAGCAGCCGCTGGGGCTACTACTATCCGGCTCACCAGCCACCCGGGACCGCGCCGGACGAGCGGGCCACCAAGGTCGTCTGGGCCCTGATCCAGCCGGGGTCATAACCGGGCGGCCAGCCGTTCCCGGCGTTCGCGCACGGCGAGTACCGCGTTCCAGCGGGCCGCGCCGGCCAGGTCCCGGGCCCGCTCCGCCAGTGTGTAGTCCGGCCGGGCCGCGCTGTCGGCGATGGCGCGGTCCAGGTCATGCCCGCTGCGGTCGAGCACCGTGTCGAAGTCCCGCCGCATCGGCTCCAGCAGGCCGTAACCGAAGCGAGCGGTACAGGCGCGGGTAGACGGGCTTGAACAGCCGGGCCCGCTCATGCAGCCCCGACGAGTACGACATCATGTCCTTCGGGCGCCGCCTGATGTAGTCCGGCAGCAGGTCGGCGAAGGCTTCCCGCAGGATCCACTTGTCCTGCCCGTCACGCTGCTTGAACTCCCGCGGTACCCGCATCGCCAGCTCGACCAGGGACAGGTCCAGGAACGGCACGCGCAGCTCGGTGCCATGCCCCATGCTCGCCCGGTCCAGGCGCTGCAGCTCGGTCCGGCACAGGTTGCGGATCTTGTGCTGGAACAGCCTCCGGGCCTGCCCGGGGCCGGCCCGGAAGTACATCGGGTAACCGCCGAACAGCTCGTCGGAGCCGTCTCCTGACAGCACGACCTTGACACCCATCTGGTGGATGCGCCGGAACAGCGGGACCGAGACCACCTCGTTGATGATGTCGCCGTACTCGGTCAGCTCGCCCAGCCGGATGGCCTCCCGGATGTCGGCGAGCCGGATGTCCCGGGGCCGGACCTCGATCACCTCGTGCGGCACGCCCAGCTCGGCGGTCAGGCGGCGCGCGTACGCGAGGTCCTCGCTGGCCGGGGCGCCGATCGTGAACGCCACGCAGTCCGGGTGCATCTCGCGGACGTGCAGCAGCGTGAGGCTGCTGTCCAGCCCGCCGGACAGGATGACCCCGACGGTCAGGCCGGTATCCACCCGCACCCGGATGCTGTCCTCCAGGGCGGCCCGGACCAGCTTCGCGGCCTCGGCGGGATCGGTGATCGGCGGCTGGTCGTCGCCGAGCCGGAGCAGGTCCACGTAGGGCTCCAGGGCAGGCCCTGTGGCCGCCTCAGGGCAGCCGGCCGGGGCCCAGCCGCCTTCGGCCCAGCCATGGTGCCCGGGGGGAACCTCGCTGACCGGGGCGCCGATCCCGGTGAGCGCCTTGATCTCAGACGCCACGTGCAGGCAGCCGTCCCGGCGGGACCAGTACAGCGGCTTGACCCCGAGGGGGTCGCGGGCCAGGTAGACGCGGTCGGCCGCGGTGTCGGCCAGGGCGAACGCGAACTCGCCGCGCAGCCGGCTGACCGCGCCCCCGCCCCATTCGAGGAAGGCCTCCAGCACCACCTCGGTGTCGCTGTCGGTGCGCAGCTGGTGGCCCAGTCGGGTGAGCTCGGCCTGGAGTACCCGGAAGTTGAAAATCTCGCCGTTGTAGCAGAGCACCCACCGGCCGTCGGCCGACCGGAAGGGCTGGACCGCCCGCTCGGCGTCTACGATGCGCAGCCGCTGGGTGCCCGCCAGCAGCCGCCCGGCCAGCAGGGTCTCCTCCACCTCGCCGCGCGGCGCCAGCGTGCCGATCATCCGGCGGAAGGTCTCGCGGTCCGGCCGCGGACCGAGGATGAGGGCGATTCCGCACACAGCGTCAGCCCCGGGGGCCCGGCGCGCTCGCCACCGCAGCCGGGCTCAGGCACAGGTGCCAGGTCTGCCCTTCGTCGATCGCGTTGAGCTCGCCCGCCTGCTGCCGCTCCAGCAGCAGCCCCTCCAGGATCCCCGCCGCGCCGAACCGGCGGAACCAGGACATCTCGATGTCCATGGCGTACCCGGCGCAGTGCGCGCTGGGCAGTGTGGCGGTGTACCCGAGCGCGCGGAGCCGGCGCTGCTGCTCGATGCTCCGGGCCAGGCTGGTGACCCACAGCGGGGGCGCTCCCGGCGCAGCCGCGGCGAAGTCGGCGGCCAGCCGGTTGAGCAGGGCCAGTGCCTCACGCCGGGCCCGGGCGAAGCGCAGGCCCGCCGTGCACGGGGTCCGGCCGGGCCACAGCCGGCGGTCGGCCGCCCGGGCCGCGCGGGCCGGCAGCGTCCGCGCCTGGCGGCGGTAGCGGAAATGGAGCTCGCCGGCGCGGCGCAGCGGCTCGAGGTCGACGAGTTCAGCCGACTGGAGCAGATCCCGGTCCGTCACGAAAGCGCGCGCGGACCCCCACCACATGACGTCGACCTGGGCGGAAAGGTGAATCCGGATATGGGCGGCCAGATCGGCCGCGCAATTGCGGGCGCCCGGCTGGTAATGGCGGACCTCGCGGAGCAGCCGGCCGGTGGCGGCGGGACCGCCTTCCGGGCTGGCCGCCAGAACCGCGGCGAAGTCCGCGTCCGCCAGCCGTTCAGTCAGCACCTTTTCCGCCTTGGCCAGATCCTGCGGGCCGCTATGGGCGGCGATCTCGATCAGCAGGTCGGCGACGGCGTCCCGGTACCGGGCCAGGTCTGGCCCGGTGCGCGGTGCGACTCCGTGAGCATGCATTGACGAAGAGTAACATGACAATAACGCTCAGTAATGGGAGGCGTGGAGGGCGTTGCGGTTCGCGGCCGGGCGCCCCATTACTCCCCGATTCCCCGGTGATGAGACAGGCAGCCCAGCGTGTGGGGGGAACGTCGCGGGCAGCGGGACTGCTGGCAGGATCGGGCCAGACGGGTGCGCGGCGCGCTGATCCCAGGCACGACCTGCGCACATAACCTGGAGGAGTGACGGTGACAGAATTCGAGGATTGGAACAGCAAGATCATCGCTGAGTTCCGGGCCAACGGGGGCAAGGTCGGCGGCCAGTTCGAGGGGGCGCCCCTCCTGCTGCTGCACACGGTCGGCGCGAAAAGCGGCGAGCCCCGGGTGACCCCGGTGATGTACCGCGACATCGGGGACGGGGTGGCGGTGTTCGCGTCAAAGGCGGGCGCTCCGACCAACCCGGCGTGGTACCACAACCTGCTGGCCAACCCCCGGGTCAGCGCGGAGATCGGCACCGGCACGGTCGAGCTGGTCGCGCGGGTGGCCGACGGCGCGGAGCGGGAGCGCATCTGGGAGGCCCACAAGAGCGAGTACCCGGGCTTCGCCGACTACGAGCGCAAGACGACCCGGCAGATTCCGGTGGTCATCCTGGAGCCCGCTCAGTAGGAGGCGGCGGGTCGGGAGTGATCACCACCACGGGGATCTTGCGGCTGGTCCTGGCCTGGTACCCGTCGTACCGGCCGTGGTTGGCCTCATTGACCAGCCGCCACAGCCGCGGATAGCCGGGGTCGCCGGGTGGCACCACCCGGGCCGTGCCGAGCATCCGCAGGGGCCCGTCCTGGAGCTGCACCTCCGGGCTCGCCTCCGCGTTGAACAGCCAGCCCGGTGGCCGGTCGGAGCCGTTGTTGGACGCCACGAGCAGGTAGTCGGCGCCGTCCCGGGCGTAGGCCAGCGGCACGGTGCGTGCCCGGCCCGTCTTCCGCCCGGTCGTGCGCAGCAGCGCAATCTGCACGCCGCCCGGCAGCCGGCGGCCGACCCGGCCGCCGGTCCACTCGTACAGCCACCGGTGCACGGTCAGTGGGTTCATGGGCCCAGTCTGGCCGGCCGGCGCCCGGTTCAGGCTGGCCGGCCGCCCTCACCGGGCTGATTGCCAGGTGGCCGGTTTGGCTGAGCGAATCGCGGTTAGTTGTACGGCCTCAGCATGGAGTGAGGTCGATGACGACATGACGCAAACCGAGACCAGCGGCCGGAACGTACTCGATGAACTCGACCAGAATGTTCCCACCAGGTTCTACTGGCAACTGACCCTGCTCGCCTGCCTGGGCGGCTTCCTGTTCGGCTACGACACCTCCAACATCGGGGCCGCGCTGAACTTCGTGCCCTACCACCTGAACGGTTTCTGGACCGGCTATCTGGTGGCCGGGGCCTCGCTCGGCGCGGCGGCCGGCGCTATCTGCGCCGGGCCCATTGCCGACCGGTTCGGCCGCAAGGCTCTCCTGATCACGGACGCGGCCATCTACTCGGCGGGTGCCATCCTGTCGGCCATCACCCCGAACGCCGCCGTGCTGCTCATCGCCCGGACCCTGATCGGGCTGGCCATCGGGGCTGACTCGGCCATCGCCACCGCCTACATCGCCGAATACGCCCCCCGGGGACGCCGCGGCGCGCTCAGCATGCTGCAGCAGTGGATGATCACCGTCGGCATCCTGATCTCCTACATCGTCGCGCTCATCATCCTCAAGCTGGCGCCGGGCAGCGCGGGCACCGCGGACTGGCGGCTCATTCTCGGCATCGGGGCCGTCCCCGCCCTGGTCGGGCTGGCCCTGCGGACCAAGATGCCCGAGTCACCCCGCTGGCTGATGCGGCACGGCAACTACGAGGGCGTGCAGGCCGCGCTGGGCAGCTTCGGGACCGAGGTCTCGCTGGAGGACGTGGAGTACACCGCCCGGCAGCTGGAGGAGGAGGACCGGCGCGCGCAGCGGCGCACCAAGTGGACCGCAGGGGTCCGCCGGGCCCTGTTCGTGGTCTGCATGTTCTTCATCTTCCAGCAGATCACCGGGATCAACATCCCGCTGTACTACGGCCCGCACCTGCTCGGCCCGCTGTTCCAGGGCAGTAACTCGCTGGTGGACAAGACCATCTCCGGGGTTGAGGTCACCGCGATGCTGACCGTGGTCAACGTGGCGGCCACCTACTTCGCGTTCCGCTGGATCGACCGCATCGGCCGCCGCAAGCTGGCCATCGGCGGGTACATCGGAATGGCGCTGTTCGCCCTGCTGGCCGCGGCCGGGCTGAGCTACTTCACCGGGACGGCCCGGATCGTGGTGGTCATGATCGGCCTGGCCGCGTTCATCGCCTCGTTCGCGATCGGGGTGGGCGGCACCGGCTGGCTGCTCCAGGGTGAGGTGTTCCCCACCGAGGTGCGCGGCCGGGCTGCGTCCACCGGCGCCACCGTGGACTGGCTGGCCAACTTCGCCCTGGTCGAGGTGTTCCCGGTCTGGCAATCGGGTATCGGCCTGGGCTGGGTGCTGGTCTGCTTCGCGGCGCTGTGCGTGATTGCCATCGGCTTCGTGTACCGGTTCGTGCCGGAGACCAAGGGCCGGTCGGTGGAGGAGATCACCCAGATCTTCGAGCGGGAGGCGAAGCAGGGCGTCACGGCCAGCGCCGCCGCCGACGCCGCCTAGCACCGCTGCCCGCCGGGCCCGTCCCCGCCGGGGCCCGGCCCCGCCGGGCCCCGGCCTCCGCCGGGGCCCGGCCCCGGGTTGCCTAGGATGCGAGGTCATGAGCGGGCGCTGGGATTTCTGGATCGACCGCGGCGGCACCTTCACCGACGTGGTCGCGCGCCGGCCGGACGGCACCCTGGCCGTCCGCAAGCTGCTCTCGCAGGATCCCGGGCCGGTACGAGGACGCGGTGCTGGCCGGGATCCGCGGGCTGCTCGGGGTCCGCGACGGGCAGCCCATCCCGTCCGCGGAGATCGGCTCGGTCCGGCTGGGCACCACGGTGGCCACCAACGCCCTGCTGGAGCGCCGTGGCGAGCCCACGGTCCTGGTCATCACCCGGGGATTCCGCGACGCGCTGCGGATCGGTTACCAGAACCGGCCGCGCATCTTCGCCCGCGAGATCATCCTCCCCGAGCTGCTGTACAGCCGGGTCATCGAGGTGAACGAGCGGGTCAGCGCGCACGGCGAGGTGATCGAGGCACTCGACGAGGAGGCGGCCGCCCGGGACCTGCGGGCCGCCTACGCCGACGGGCTGCGGGCCGTGGCCGTGGTGTGCGTGCACGGCTACCGTTATCCGCGGCATGAGGCCCGGATCGGCGAGATCGCCTCGGACATCGGATTCACCCAGGTCTCGCAGTCGCACGCGACCAGCCCGCTGATGAAGCTGGTGTCCCGCGGGGACACCACGGTCGTGGACGCCTACCTGTCCCCGATCCTGGCCCGCTACGTCGACCACGTGGCCGCTGAGCTGGGCGGGACCCGGGTGCTGTTCATGCAGTCCAGCGGCGGGCTGGCTGACGCGCACCGCTTCCGCGGCAAGGACTCCATCCTGTCCGGGCCGGCGGGCGGCATCGTCGGCATGGCCCGGACCGCCGGCGCGGCCGGCTTCGGCCGGGTCATCGGCTTCGACATGGGCGGCACCTCGACCGACGTCTCGCACTACGCCGGTGAGTTCGAGCGGCAGTACGAGACCGAGGTGGCCGGGGTCCGGATGCGGGCGCCGATGCTGAGCATCCACACGGTCGCGGCCGGCGGCGGGTCGATCCTCGCACTTCGACGGGAGCCGGTACCGGGTCGGCCCGGACTCGGCGGGCGCTGACCCCGGGCCCGCGTGCTACCGCCGCGGCGGGCCGCTCACCGTGACCGACGCCAACGTCATGCTGGGCCGGGTCCAGCCTGGTTACTTTCCCCGGGTGTTCGGGCCGGGCGGGGACGAGCCGCTGGACGCGGGGCTGGTGGCGGGCCGCTTCGGCGCCCTGGCCCGGCGGATCGCGGGGCAGACCGGGGACCAGCGCAGCGGCGCGGAGGTGGCCGCCGGGTTCCTCGGCATCGCGGTGGCCAACATGGCGAACGCGATCAAGAAGATCTCGGTCCAGCGCGGCTACGACATCACCCGGTACGTGCTGGCCACGTTCGGCGGGGCGGGCGGGCAGCACGCCTGCGCGGTCGCCGACGCCCTCGGCATGACCTCCGTGCTGATCCACCCGCTGGCCGGGGTTCTCTCCGCGTACGGCATGGGCCTGGCCGACGTGACCCTGATGCGCGAGGCGTCCGTGGAGGAGGAACTGGGCGAGGGCCTGATCGCGGCGGCTGGAGCAGGTGGCGGGCGACCTGGAAGCCGCCGGGCGGGCCGAGCTGGCCGCCGAGGGCGGCCCCGGAACCCGGGTCGCCGGCGGGAAGGTCCGCTGCGCCCGGCGGGCCCAGCTGCGCTACCAGGGCACAGACACCGCCCTAACGGTTCCGTTCGGGTCAGGGCCATCGATGATGACCGCCTTCGAGGCGGCCTACCGGCAGCGTTTCTCGTTCCTGATGCGCGACAAGCCGGTGATCGTGGAGGCGGTGTCGGTGGAGGTGACCAGGGCCTCCGGGGATTCCGCCGGCGACCCGGGCGCCGTGGCCGCCGCCGGCGACCCGGGCGCCGTGGCCGCCGCGGGCACCGCGGGCCCGCCGCCCGCGGCCCGGGTCGGGATGTTCACCGGCGGCAGCTGGGCCGAGGTCAACCTGCTGCCGCGCAGCGCGCTGCGGCCCGGCCGCGTGGTCCCCGGGCCCGCGCTCATCACCGAGGACTTCGCCGCCACGGTGGTGGAACCGGGCTGGCAGGCCGCGGTGACCGGCCGCGGCGACCTGCTGCTGACCCGGCCCGGCGGCCGCCCGGCGCAATCCGGCAGCGGCACGGGCGAACACCGGGGAGCCGACCCGGTCATGCTGGAGATCTTCAACAACCTGTTCATGTCCGTGGCCGAGCAGATGGGGGTCAGGCTGCAGGGCACCGCGCACTCGGTCAACATCAAGGAGCGCCTCGACTTCTCCTGCGCGCTCTTCGACGCGGCGGGCCATCTCATCGCCAACGCCCCGCACATGCCCGTGCACCTGGGCTCGATGGGCGAGAGCATCAAGATGGTCATCAGCCGCAACCGCGGGGGCCATCAAGCGCGGCGACGTGTTCATGCTCAACGACCCCTACCACGGCGGCACCCACCTGCCCGACATCACCGTGGTCACCCCGGTGTTCAGGCAGGCTCCGCCCGCGGAGGGCGCCCGCGCCGGTGACGGCCGGGACATCCTGTTCTTCGTGGCGTCCCGCGGGCACCACGCCGAGATCGGCGGCATGACGCCCGGCTCCATGCCAGCCTTCAGTACCCGGGTTGACGAGGAGGGGGTGCTGATCGACAACTGGCGGCTGGTCGAGGGCGGCGAGATGCGCGAGTCCGCCACCATGGACCTGCTCACCTCGGCGGAGTTCCCGTCCCGGAACCCGGGCGCCAACCTCGCCGACCTGCGGGCCCAGATCGCCGCCAACGAGAAGGGCGCCGCCGAGCTGCGCCAGCTGGTCACCGAGTTCGGCCTGGACGTGGTGACCGCGTACATGGGCCACGTGCAGGACAACGCGGAAGAGGCGGTGCGCCGCGTCATCGCCCGGCTGCGTGACGGCGAGTGCGCCTACGAACTGGACAACGGTGCCGTGATCAGGGTGGCGGTGCGGGTGGACCAGCGGGCCCGGACCGCGGAGATCGACTTCACCGGCACGTCACCGCAGCTGCCCGGCAACTTCAACGCCCCGTCGTCGGTCGCCATGGCCGCGGTCCTGTACGTGCTCCGCACCCTGGTGGACGACGAGATCCCGCTGAACGCCGGCTGCCTCAAGCCGGTCCGGGTCATCATCCCGCCCGGCTGCCTGCTCGCCCCGGCGTACCCGGCGGCGGTGGCGGCCGGCAACGTGGAGACCTCCCAGGCGGTCACCGGGGCGCTGTACGCCGCGCTGGGGGTGATGGCGGAGGGATCGGGCACCATGAACAACGTCACGTTCGGCAGCGAGGAGTACCAGTACTACGAGACGGTGGCCAGCGGCTCCGGCGCCGGCGACGGGTTCGGGGGCGCCCCGGTGGTCCAGACGCACATGACCAATTCCCGGCTGACCGACCCGGAGGTGCTGGAGTGGCGTTTCCCGGTCCGGCTGGAATCGTTCGAGATCCGCGCGGGCAGCGGTGGCACCGGGCGGTGGCGCGGCGGTGACGGGGGCCGCCGCCGGATCCGGTTCCTCACCCCGATGACGGTGAGCACGCTGAGCAGCCACCGTCGCGTCCCCCCGTACGGCATGGCGGGAGGGGCCCCCGGCCAGCTCGGGCGCCAGTGGGTGGAACGGGCCGACGGCCGGGTAACCGCGATGGCCGGGTGCGACTGCGTGCAGGTGGGCCCGGGAGACGTGTTCGTGCTGGAGACGCCCGGTGGAGGGGGGTATGGCTCCCCCTAGCGCACGGGCTCGGCCTCCGGGTCGAGATCCTCGGTCTCGGGCTCGGCCGGCTCGGGTGCTTCCGGCTCCCGCAGCGGCCGCAGCGCCGCTTCCACCCGGGCCAGCTCGTCCAGCATCGCGGCCGCTGCCTCGGTCATGACCTCGTTGGGCTGGAGCTTGCGGCCGTCGTCCAGGAACTGCTGGACGAACGGGATGTTCACCGCCTCGAACACCGGTGTCACCTTGAGCGTGGTCAGCACCTGCTTGAGCATCTGCACCGCCCGGGTGCCCGCCGCCACCCCGCCGTAGCTGGCGAACCCGGCGGGCTTGTAGTGCCACTCGTGGTGGAGGTAGTCGATCGCGTTCTTGGTGGCCGCGTTGAACCCGTAGTTGTACTCCGGGATCACGAAGATGAACGCGTCCGCCCGGCTGATCGTGGCGCTCCAGTCCTTGGTGTGCTGGTACTCGTACTGCCGCAGCCGGGGATGGCGGGGCTCGTCGAACATCGGCAGGCCCACCTCGGCCAGGTCCACCACCTCGACGTCGAAGTGGCCGTGCGCGGCCGCGCACGCGGTTATCCACTCGGCCACCGAAGGGCCGACCCGGCCCGGGCGGGTACTGCCGATGATGATCTGCAGCCGTGGCTGGCGCATGGTGATGGCTCCTGGGCGTCGGGGAAAGGGTCCCGCTGCGCTTGAGCACCAGGCACCGGGCCCGTATTCCGGTGCGCGATATCCAGCGTGTGTGACGATCACCTCATGACCGAGTCACTGGCCACGGGGGCAGCGCACTGGCGCCAGATCAGGCGGCTGCAGGGCGAGCACCGGCTGGAGCTCGCGGCCATGGCCGCCCGGCTGTACCCGGGCCTGCCGCGGGTGGCCGGGACTGACCTGCTGCGGCGGCCAGGATGGCTGCCCGCTGCCCCCCTGGAGCTCGGCGCCCTGCCGCTCGCCTGGGACGCGGCCCCGCCGCCGCCCGCCGCCGGCGCGGCCGGCCCGGCCGTCGCGCACGTGCTGCCGCCGCCGGCGGCGGGCCGTGAGTACCCGACCTACGCGGCGGCGATCGAGGCGCTGGACCGGCCGGCCCTGTTCGAGAACCGGGTCTGCTACCGGCTGCTGGACGCGCAGCTTGCGGGGAAGCCTGAGCCTGCGGGAAAGACTGAGCCTGCGGGAAAGGCGGGGGACGGGCAGCCGGGCCTGCGTTTCGGGCCCGCCCGGTACTTCGACGCGGTGAACCTCGGTCACGCCGTGGCCCACGAGCTGACCGCGGCCTGGGCGGCCGCAGGGAGCCCGCCGGACCTGGCTGCCCTGCCGTTGCGCGCTTCGGCCGGTGACCCCTGCGCGCTGGCGCGCCGCCCGGCCATCACCGCCGTCACCACCCTGACCCTGCGCCGCAGCCCGGACGGCGAGGCGTCGTTCCTGCTCCACTGGCGGGACCCGGCCCGGGTGAACCACGCCGGCGGCCTCTACCAGGTGATGCCCGCGGGCATCTTCCAGCCGGTTTCCGCGGCACCGGCCGCCGAGCAGCACGACCTGAGCCTGTGGCGGTGCATGACGCGCGAGTTCAGTGAGGAACTGCTCGGCGGGTCCGAGGAGTACCCCACCCGCGGCGGCGTGCTCGACTACGGGCAGTGGCCGTTTCACCGTGAGCTGGCCGCGGCCCGGGAGGCCGGCACCCTGCGGGTCAGCTGCCTCGGGCTGGGCGTCAACCCGCTGACGCTGGCCACCGACCTGCTGACTGTGGCCGTCTTCGACGCCGGCGTGTTCGACCGCACGTTCCGCGGCCTGGTGGCACAGAACGCCGAGGGCCGGGTGGTCACCCAGGACGGCTCATCCGCGATCCCGTTCACCCGGGCCAGCGTGGACCGCCTCACGGGCGGGGCCGTGCCGCTGCAGACCGCCGGCGCCGCCCTGCTCCGGCTGGCCTGGCAGCACCGCGGCCTCCTGGGTGTCCGGTGACCGGGGGCGGGGCCAGCGCCTACCAGGGGCCTTGTCCCTGGTTGGCGGCGCGCAGCGTGCTCACGTACGCCGGCCCGCTGGTATGCGGTGCCGGCGATGTCGGCCGGGGCGGCCAGTTTCCCGCGCAGGCTGGCCACGCTGGCGAACTCGTGCCGCCCCATCCACGCCTGGACACCGTCGAGCAGGGTCGTGGCGAAGCCAGGGCCGTGCCGCAGCAGCGCGGACGTGGTCATCACCACGTCCGCCCCGGCCAGCAGGTAGGCCGCCACGTCGTCCGGCCCGCTGACCCCGGTGCTGGCGGCGAGCGAGGCGCGCACCCGTCCGGCCAGCCGGGCGATCCAGGCCCGCGGCAGCCGACCCTCGGCCGGGTTCGACAGCCCGAACCCCACGGTGATCGTGAGCGCTTCCGGGTCGATGTCGGGCTGGATGAACCGGTTGAACAGCACCAGGCCGTCCACGCCTACCCCGTCCAGGCGCAGCGCCATCTCCCCGGGCGAACTGAAGTACGGGCTGAGTTTCACCGCGACCGGCACGCTCACGACCGCCTTGACCGTGGTCAGGATCTCCACGTGGCGCTGCTCCACCTCGCGCCCCGGGACCATCGGGTCACCAGGCAGGTGATAGATGTTCAGCTCGATCGCGGCTGCGCCGGCGTCCTGCAGCGCCGCCGCGTAGTCCGTCCACCCGCCGGTCGTGACCCCGTTGAGGCTGGCGATGACCGGCACGTCAACAGCGGAGGCGGCCCGCTCCACCAGGTTCAGGTAGCGGCGGGGGGTCACCTCGGCCTCGGCCGCGGCCGGGAAGTACGACAGCGATTCCGCGAAGCTCTCGGTGCCCGCGTCCGCCATGGCCACGTTCCGCCCCATCTCGCGCTCGAGTTCCTCCTCGAACAGGGACGGGAGCACCACGGCGGCCACCCCGGCGTCCGCCAGCGCGCGCACCCCGTCGACGGTGCCCGCCAGCGGCGTCGCGGAGGCAACCAGGGGATTACGCAGATCCAGGCCCATGTAGCGGCTGGTCAGATCCATCATGTTCCTTCCGCGCCGACCAGGGGCCGCGGCACCGGCCCGCTGATGCTCACCGTAGTCCTTCGCGGGTCCGTGGATGATCAGTCGGCGGCGGCGGCGGCCGCCACCCCGGCCTGCCGGGCAGGCGCTTCCGCGGCCGCCTCGGCCTTCCCGGCCGGCCGCGGCACGATCAGCACCGGCCGGCGCGCGGCGTGCAGCAGCCGGTGGGACACGCTGCCCAGCGGCAGATGCGGGAGGTCGTGGCGCCCGCGCGCGCCGACCACGATGATACGGGGGTCGTAGTCGTCGGCGATTTCCAGGATCCTCCGGGAGATATGCCCGAAGTCGGCTTCGCGAATGATTCCCTCGGCGGAGATTCCCGCGGCGCGCAGGTCGCTCACGACCCGGGCCACCAGTTCCTCGCCCTCACCGTCGCCGCAGTCCACCCGGATCCGGCCGAACCGGCCCACGGCGAACTCGTGCACGTGCAGGACCACGACCTGATCGCCGCTGTCCCGGCTGAGCTCACGGGTCATGTCCGCGGCCGCCTGAACGTGGCGGGCAGCGTCCACGGCCAGCAGGATCGTCTTGTTCATGATCTCTCCTCGGAGGCTGGCACCTGCTCTCAGCAGACACCATCCGGGCCAGCCAGGCCAGGGGCGAAGGTGACCGGCGGCCGGGACTTCCGGCCGGCCCGCGGCACGCCGAAGGCCCGCGCTCAGCGCGGGCCTTCGGCGGCACCCGCCGCACCGCGGACCAGTGTGGCGCCGGGAGGACTTCCGTCCTGGCGACGGTGGGTCTTGCGGTCCCACGAGACCGCCTTCATTCCCGTCAGCTCCCGGCAGGCCTGCCACCGCCCTTGGTCCCGCGCGGCGGGTGTCACAGGTCCTACGGTGCTACGTCCGCATCAGGGCCGTCAGGGTCGTTGGGCCCGGGATCGAGGGACCCTGGTCCCCGGGCGCGGCGCCGGCCTTCCGGCAGGCTGTGGCGGGGGATGGTGGCTTTCTGCCGGCATCCGGGCCAGGCTGGGTAAAGATCACAATAGATACGGCCGCACGGCCGCTGGGAGGACAGCCATGGCGACGAAGCCGGTAATCGCGGGCACGGATGGTTCGCAGGAGTCGCTGAGGGCGGTGCATTGGGGCGCCCGCGAGGCGGCGCTGCGCGGAGCGCCGCTCAGGATCGTGGCGATCCCGGTGCTGCCCCCGCGGATGACCCCCAATCCGGCCACCACTGAAACGGTGGCTGGCCTGGTCGAGCACTCGATGAGCCGCGCCCTGGCCGCGGCGGCGCAGCAGGCCGCGGAGCTGGAGCCCGACCTGGGGATCGAGACACAGCTGCTGACGGGGGCGCCGGCTGAGGTGCTGGTCGCCGCGGCGAAGGACGCCTCGATGCTGGTACTCGGCTCCCGCGGCGCCGGGGGGTTCAGCGCCATGATCCTCGGCTCGGTGAGCAGGTACGTGGCGACGCACGCACCCGTGCCGGTCGTGGTGGCCCGCGAGGAGACCATGGCCGAGCACCGCGAGATCGTGGTGGGTGTCAGTGACCCCGCCCACGCCGGGGCGGCCCTGGGGTTCGCCTTCGAGGAGTCGGCTCTGCGCAAGGCGCGGCTGCTCGCCCTGCATGCCTGGTCGTGGTCGGTGCCGGGGCACACGCACGTGCCCGCGGACGAGAGCAGCCGCCTGGAGGCCGCGCTCGCCACCTGGCGGGAGAAGTTCCCCGACGTGGAAGTGCGCTGCGACGTGGTGCATGCGCACCCGGGCCGGGTCCTCGCCGGCTCCTCCGCCCGGGCCGACCTGGTGGTGCTGGGCAGGCACGGGCCTGGTGACTCGCACGTTCCGGGAGTGGGCTCGGTCACCCACGCCGTGCTGAGCCACGCGCACGGTCCCGTGGTGTCGGTGCCGGAGGACTAGCTGGTGCGGGGCGCCTGAGCCGTGGATCGCAGGGCGTTACCCGTGGAGCGCCACGGTGGTCAGCCAGTCGGCGTCGTGGCCGAGCATCTGCACGGCCGCCCCGGCCTCGGCCAGGGCTGCCTGCGAGACGCGGTAGTGATGCCCGCAGAGCCACAGATCCACCGGGGCCGGACGGGTCGCCGTGGCCGGCATGATGACCTTGACCTGCGGCCTCGCCGGGCAGCAGCAGGACCTGGCCCCGGCGGGGGCTGGTGGCCCGGCTGGCCTCAGGGCGCTGCCGGCGGGGTGCCCGGCGGCAGCAGCGCGCTCGGCGGCGGTATGTGTCGCACCTGGCTGCTCATTTCTCCGGAACATGACTTCAGCGTCCCACCCCGCCCCCCGCGGCAGGCAGGGTCATTGCTCCCGGGCAGCCGGGGCGAAGGACCCGGGGCATCTGGTCACGGCCCCACGCCCGGCACGGGCCGGCCGTTCTCCAGATAACGGGGGCGTGCCGACCCCAGCGCGGCGCCCACCCGCCGCCGGATGGGCTTGCGCAGCAGATCCAGGGCGGCGGCAGGCGGCTCGAACCGGCATTCGGAGATTTCCTCCGGCTGCAGCACGATCGCCGCGAGGTCGCCGGCGGGCAGCGTGCCGCAGTCGAACAGGAACCGCAGCCCCCCCGGCCTGTCCCGGCGTGGCGGCCGGAAGTCCACGCACGCCAGCCGGCCGCGGCGCACGGTCAGGCCGCATTCCTCGTGCACCTCACGCTGGCAGGCCGCCCACGGGGTCTCGCCTTCCGCCTCCATGACGCCGCCGGGGATGGTCCACCCGGACTTGTACACCGGTTTGAGGATGAGCAGCCGTCCCGACGAGTCGAAGATCATGGCCCCGGCAGAGGCCGGGATACCCGGCAGCTGGCCGTCCAGTGGCGCGGTCACGGGCACCACGCTACGGCCCGGCGGGTTCGCGGGCGTGCGGCAGGTCACCGCGCCATCAGGGGGGCGGCGATCCGCAGTACCTCACCGACCGGCCGCCGGGGAGTGCCCGGCCCGGCCCGTCCGTAGCCCATCCTGAGCACGAGCTGCGAATGCTGGCCGCCGAGGCCGGGCCCACCGCCGCCCTGGCGGGCGCAGGTATGCAGCGCCTCGTGCAGCGGGCCGGAGACGACGCCGTGCTGGGTACCGAGCAGCAGGACTCGTTCCAGCGCCTGGCCGGCCCGCAGCCAGTCCGCCCGGCCCGCGCCGGCCGTGGCGAGCACGGCCTCCTCGCCATGTGGCCGCAGCGCCACGCCCTCCAGCGCGGCCGCCTCGGCCAGCGCGGCCAGGAGCCAGGGGCGCAGCGGGAACCCGGTCCGCGGGACCTGGCCGGAGTGCCGCCGCCACATTGCCGCGCACAGATCGAGTTCCCGGGCCCGGGGGCGGTGCGGGCCGGCCAGCCGCACCGTGGCCAGCAGCCGGGGCTGGGCGGGATCCGGCAGGAGCCGGGTAACCGGCTCCGCTCCCGAGCAGGTGACGGCCAGGCGCAGGTTGAACAGCGCCGCCCCGCAGGAGATGTGGGCCGCGCGCCCGTCCGGATCGGTCTGGGGCGGCACCCGGGCGGGGTCGGCGTACAGCTCGATGACCGAGTCCCCCGGCCGTATCAGGAAGCTCCACGGCTGGGTGTTGCGGAATGACGGCGCGGTGGTCGCGGCCTCCGCGAGGAGCCCGGCCAGCCGCGGCGTCAGGTCCAGGTCACCCATGGCGCCCCTCCTGCGCTCCTCGCATCGACGGGTACACGCGAACGCCTTGCCAGACTGCCTCGCCCGCGGCCGCCCCGGCAGGGGCTTTGGTCCCCGGGCGCCGGGGGATCTGGCCCGGCATAGGCTGGTGGGGTGCTTGGTATCCCTGGGCGCAGCCGAGGCTGCCTGTTTGACATGGACGGCGTACTGACCCAGACGGCCACGGTGCACGCGGCCGCCTGGCAGGAGATGTTCGACGATTTCCTGCGCCAGCGGGCGGAGCGCACCGGCGACCGGTTCGTCCCGTTCGACCCCGTGGCCGACTACGACAAGTACGTGGACGGCAAGCCGCGGGCCGACGGGACCCGCTCGTTCCTTCAGGCCCGGGGGATCGAGCTGCCGGAAGGCAGCGACAGCGACCCGCCGGGGGCGCCCACCATCGCCGGCCTGAGCAGCCTGAAGAATCAGATCGTGCTGCGCAAGATCGCCGACGGCGGGGTCAGGGTCTACCCGGGCTCGGTCCGCTACGTGCAGGCGGCCGGCGAGGCTGGCCTGCACCGCGCCGTCGTGACGTCCAGCGCCAACGCGGCCAGCGTCCTGGCGACGGCCGGCCTCAGTGACCAGTTCGGCACGGTCGTGGACGGGGTGGTGGCCCGGCGCGAGGGACTGGCCGGGAAGCCCGCCCCGGACTTCTACCTCTACGCGGCCAAGGCCCTGGGGCTGCAGCCCTCCGAGGCGGTGGTCTATGAGGACGCCCTGGCCGGGGTGGCTGCGGGGCGGGCGGGCCACTTCGGTTTCGTGGTCGGCGTGGACCGGGCCGGCCAGGCCGGCGCGCTGCGCGAGGCCGGCGCCGACGTCGTGGTCGCGGACCTGGCCGAGCTGCTGGACGAGCGGTGATCCAGCACCCGGCGTTCCCCGTCGAGCCCTGGTGCCTGCGGGAAAGCACGCTGCACCCCGGCATGCTGCCCCAGACCGAGTCCGTGTTCGCGCTGGCCAACGGGCACATCGGCTGGCGGGCGAACCTGGACGAGGGGGAGCCGCACGGCCTCCCGGGCTCCTACCTCAACGGCGTCTACGAACGGCGCCCGCTGCCCTACGCCGAGGCCGGCTTCGGGTTCCCGGAATCCGGCGAGACGGTCATCAACGTCACCAACGGGAAGCTCATCCGGCTGCTGGTCGACGACGAGCCGTTCGACATCCGCTACGGCGAGCTGCTGAAGCACGAACGGGTGCTGGACTTCCGGGCGGGCACGCTGACCCGGCGGGCGGACTGGGTGTCACCGGCCGGGCGCCGGGTGCGGGTCAGCTCGGTCCGGATGGTCTCGCTGACCCAGCGCTCGATCGCGGCCATCAGCTACCAGGTCGAGTCGCTCGACGGCCCGGTCCGCGTGGTGGTGCAGTCCGAGCTGGTCACCAACGAGGAACTGCCGCCCCGCGGCGGGGACCCCCGGGTCGCCGCGGTGCTGGAGGCGCCGCTGGAGTCGGTGGAATACGGCGCCACGAACGGCCGGGCCGGGCTGATGCACCGGACCAGGCACAGCGACCTGACGGTGTCGGCCGCCATGCAGCACGCGGTGGCCTGCGACGCGGATACCCACACCTGGTCCGAGGCCCGGCCGGACCTGGCCCGGCTCACCGTGGGCACCCGGCTCCAGTCCGGGCAGCCGCTCCGGCTGGTGAAGTTCGTGGCCTACGGCTGGTCGGGCACGCGCTCCCGGCCTGCCCTGCAGGACCAGGTGGAGGGCGCGCTCACGGTGGCCGCGCAGACGGGCTGGGAGGGCCTGGCCGAGGAGCAGCGGGCCTACCTGGACGATTTCTGGGCCGGGGCCGATGTGGAGCTGGAGGGGGACGAGGAAATCCAGCAGGCCACCCGCTTCGGCATGTTCCACGTGCTGCAGTCCGGTGCCCGCGCGGAGGGCCGGCCCATCCCGGCGAAAGGCCTGTCCGGGAACGGTTACGACGGCCACTCGTTCTGGGATGCCGAGACGTTCGTGCTGCCCGTGCTCACCTACACGATCCCGGACGCCGCGGCCCATGAGCTGCGCTGGCGGCAGAGCACCCTGCAGGGGGCGCTCGACCGGGCCCGCCAGCTCGGCCTGCATGGTGCCGCCTTCCCCTGGCGCACGATCAGCGGCGCCGAATGCTCCGGCTACTGGCCGGCCGGGACCGCCGCGTTCCACGTGAACGCGGACATCGCGCACGCGGCGGCCCAGTATGCCGACGCGACCGGCGACGAGCAATTCGAGGGAACGACCGGTTTTGATCTTCTGGTGCACACGGCCAGGCTGTGGTCCTCACTCGGCCATCACGACGGGGGCGGGACCTTCCGGATCGACGGGGTCACCGGGCCGGACGAGTACAGCGCCATCGCGGACAACAACATCTACACGAACCTGATGGCCGCCGCGGAACCTGCGCGCGGCGGCGGCGGTCGCGGCACGGTACCCGAAGCGGGCCCGGGAGGTGCGGGTCTCGGCGGACGAGATAGCCGCCTGGCGGGCGGCGGCCGACGGCATCGCGATGCCCTACGACGCGGGGCGGGGGGTGCACTGCCAGGCGGAAGGGTTCACCGATCACCAGGTATGGGACTTCGCCCGGACCCGCCCGGACCAGTACCCGCTGCTGGCCCATTTCCCGTACTTCGACCTGTACCGCAAGCAGGTGGTCAAGCAGGCTGACCTGATCCTGGCCATCCAGCTGTGCCCGGACGCCTTCACCGAGGAAGAGAAGGTCAGGAACTTCGAGTATTACGAGGCGCTCACCGTCCGGGACTCCTCGCTGTCCGCGTGCAGCCAGGCGGTCGTCGCGGCGGACGACCGGCCACCTGGACCTGGCTTATGACTACCTGACCGAGACGGCCCTGATGGACATGGCCGACCTGGAGCACAACACGCGGGACGGCCTGCACATCGCCGCGCTGGCCGGGGCGTGGCTCGTGCTGGTCCAGGGCTTCGGCGGGATGCGCTACCTGCCCGGCCACCCGCCCTGCTTCGCGCCGCGGCTCCCGGCGGCGCTGACCCGGCTCACGTTCACCGTCATCCTGCGCGGGCGCCCTCTCCGGGTCGAGGTGATGCCGGGCAGCGTCACCTACATCCTGGACGGTGAGGGACCACCGCTGGAGATCACCCACCACGGGACGCCGGTCGAGATCGCGCCCGGCCAGCCGGAGACCCGGGACATCCCCCGCCAGGCCGCCCGGCCCCGCCCATCCCAGCCCCCCGGGCGGGAACCCGCAGGGCGCGGCGGCGACGAGCCGGTGCGCGGCCAGGGCACCAAGCCGGCCAGGCAAGCCAGGAAAGCCGGGCCGGCGAGCAAAGCCAAGCCGGCCAGGCCGGCCAGGAGAGCCGAGCCGGCCCAGCCGGCGGGTGAGGCTGCGCCGGCCGGGCCGTGACGGCCAGGTCAGCTGCCGATCCGCCGGCCGCTGACCCGGTGGGGATGGATCTGGACGTACACGTCGCGGGCCCCTCCGGCCCACGGCTGCACGTGAGTGCGGGCCTCGATGCGGCGGACCTGCTCTTCCCTCTTGACCTCGGTCGCGTGACCGGCGAGCAGCACGCTCCAGCCCTGGCTCATCGCCTCATCGAGGCGGTCCACCTCGAACGCGACCCGGCAGTCCAGGCGGGCCGCGAACTCGGTGTCCGCGCCGGTGCGCAGCACCACGGTGTGCCCGGCCATGCCGAAGTTGACCGGCAGGACCACGGGGCCGTCGGCGGTGTCGAACACAACCCGGCCGATGCCGCCGGCGGCCAGGAGCTCGTAGCACTCGGCCGGGTCGATCGTCTCCAGCCGCGGCCGGTCGTCCCCCGGCGCTGAGCCGGGCGGCCGGCCCGCCGGCCCCGAGCAGCGCTTCCGGGGTGGTCTGCAGTGCGGTGGCCAGCTGACGCAGGGACGCTCCCGTGGGACTGGCCGGATGGTTCTCCAGATAGGCCAGATACGGAACGCTCATCCCAGCTCGCGCCGCAACTTCCTGCTGGGTGAGCTTGAGCTCCCTGCGCCGCTGGCACACCCGCGCGCTGAGATCGCCCGGGTCCTCGATCGCCGGCCCGGTGCCGCTGCTGCCGTTGCCAGGTCCGCTGGTTTCAGTGTCGTGCTTGGCAGTCACGGTCTGCCTCCTTCCGGTCCGCGATCCGCTTGTGTCCTTCTCATCTGAGCATGGCCGGACCATGGTGCCGCCGGCAGCGGCCTGAGGTCCCCTGAAGCGGGGCCGTTGGCCCTTGGCGGAGGAGCCCCTGACCAGGCCAGGCTGGCGGGGGAGGGATGCTGCGATGACGAGCGATGCCAGGCCGGCTGGGCCGCGGATCATGGTCGGGGTGGACGGATCGGCGGCATCGGCCGCCGCATTGGCGTGGGCCTTCCAGGAGGCCGGGCTCCGCGGAGCCGTCGTGCAGGTGGTCCACGCCTGGGAGGCCACCACCCGCGGGCGTGCCCACTACGCCCCCGGGCCGTGCGCCCCGGGCCGGGATGCGGCTCGTCGCACGGCGCAGGCACTGCTCGCCGCGCAGGTGCGGCACGCGCAGCAGGAGACGGGCCTGGCCACCAGTGACCGGCCAGCCCTCCGGCTGGAAGCGGTCGAGGGCCTGCCCGCCAAGGTGCTGCTGGACCGGGCGTACGGCGCGGACCTGCTCGTGCTCGGGGGCCTGTCGGCCGTGCCGGGCGGGGGCGGCCAGCAGCCCGCCTGCCTGGTCAGCCCCGTGGTCCTGTCCTGCCTGCGTGCCGCGCCGTGCCCGGTGGTGGTGGTGACGAGCCCCGTGCCGGCCAGCCCCGTGCCGGCCAGCCCTGTGGTCCCGGCGCAGCCGCAGAAGATCAGCCGTCGCCGCGGTGCTCGCGCCGGGGGTCCTGCCCGCTGAACACGTGCGCGGCGTAGGCGGCGGCTTGGGCGCGGCGTTGCATGCCGAGTTTGGCGAAGAGGGCGGAGACGTAGTTTTTGACGGTTTTCTCGGCGAGGAAGAGGCGGTCGCCGATCTGGCGGTTGGTGAGGCCTTCGCCGATGAGGGCGAGGATGCGGCGTTCCTGGTCGGTGAGGCCGGCCAGGGGGTCGGCGGCGGTGGCCTGGTCGCGCATGCGGCGCATGACGCGGCTGGCGGCTTCGGGGTCGAGCAGGGACTGGCCCGACGCGATGGTGCGGACGGCGCCGACGAGGTCGGTGCCGCGGATCTGCTTGAGGACGTAGCCGGAGGCGCCGGCCATGATGGCGTCGAAGAGGGCTTCGTCGTCGCTGAAGCTGGTCAGCATGAGGCAGGCGAGCTGGGGCATTTTGGAGCGGATGTCGCGGCAGACGGAGACGCCGTCGCCGTCGGGGAGGCGGATGTCGAGGATGGCGACGTCGGGTTTGAGGGCGGGGATGCGGGCCAGGGCGGAGGCGGCGGTGCCGGCTTCGCCGATGACGGTGATGCCGGGTTCGGCTTCGAGCAGATCGCGGACACCCATCCGGACGATCTCATGATCATCCAGCAGGAACACCCGGATAGGATCCGGGCTGCTGGCCGTCTCGCTGGTCGCCGCTTGTTTTCTGTTCTGCCCGTCCATCCCAGCCCCCTCGGCACGCGGTTCCCTGCGAACACCCTAGCCGGGCTGGGCTCCGATCACGCGGGACCATGGCCCTCCCCGACGTGCCCGAACGTCCCCCGCCGGCGGGCGCAGGGCCTCTAACCCCGGGGCGTGCACCGGATCTACCGTCGTGATCATAAGGACCGGGAAGCGGCCAGCGGCCGGGCCCGGTCAGGTGCCTCGCGTCAGGAGGAGCCATGCCTGGAATTGTCGTGGGAGTCAACGGCTCAGAGCACTCCCAGCGTTCACTGGAATGGGCGATGAAAGAGGCCGGGCTCCGGCACTCCCCCCTGACCGTCCTCGCCGTCCATCCCGTGGCCATGAGCACGTGGACCCAGACCCCGCTCACCTACCCGCAGGACGCGGCCGATGAGGAACGAGCCAGGGTCGCCGCCCAGGAGGGGGCCGACAAGGCTGCCGCCGCGCTCGGCGAGCAGGCGCCGGAGGTCATCGTCCGGTCGGTCAGCGGCTCACCCGCCACCGAGCTGATCAAGGCCGCGGCCGACGCGGACCTGCTGGTCGTCGGGGCCCGGGGCAACGGGGGCTTCGCCCGGCTGCTGATGGGCTCGGTCAGCGCGCAGGTCACGCACCACGCTCCGTGCCCCGTGGTGGTCGTGCCGGGGCTGACGCACAGCTGAACCCGGTGCCCCTGTAGGCCCGGGCGCCCCACCGTCATATGATCCCGCCGTCCGGCGCTGGCCGGCGGGATCTTGGCATGCCCTGCAGCACCCATGCGTACGGGCAGCGCCCCAGCATGCTGCAGGACGCCCTGGCCCGGCAGCCCGCCGAGATCGACGTACTGAAGGCGGCATCGTCCGGGGCGCCCGCGAAGCCGGCGTCCCGTTCCCCTCAACCAGGCGGTCACGGCCCTGGTCAGCGGCCTGGAGCGGTCCTGGGTGCAGGCCAGCACACGGCCCAGGAGGGTTCCTCACTCCCAGTATTCGGCCGGGATGGTGGTGTGGCTGCGGTGCCCCGGGGAGGTCCAGGTGAGGGTGCCTGGGCTGGGGCTGGTGACGATCCAGCCGGGGACCTGCTTGGTGTGGTGGTTGCGGCGGCAGGCAGGGCTGTTCCAGCATCATCAGGCCGCCATTTTTCTGGCCATCATAAAGACCGGTCAGTATAATAGTCTGTATGGAGACTATACCGATCACCGAAGCCAAGGCCCGGATTGCGGAACTAGCTGACCGGGTGGCGCGTGAGCATGATCACTTCACCATCACCCGTAACGGGCGGGCCGACGTGATGCTGATCTCCGTGGCCGAGTACGAATCCATGCAGGAAACCCTGGACATCCTGGGCGACGAGGAGACGATGGCGGACCTGCGGCAGTCCCGGGAGGACTTCGCGGCAGGCGACACGTACAGCGCCGCACAGGTCCGCAGTGACCTGGAACAGCGACGGCGGCTAGGCTCGCCATGAGCACCGATCCCGCCGAAGACACACCGTACGAGGTAAGCCTGTCGGGGCAGGCCCGGCGTAACGTCCGCGAGCACCTGCCCTTGGATGTGGCCACCGCCGCGATGGAGACGATCGAGGGATCGATCGCCGCCAACCCCTACCGTGCGGGCAAGTCGCTGGATGAGCCGTTCGACGGGTACTACTCGGCCCGCCGCGGAACATACCGGATCGTCTACCGGATCGACGAGGTCAAGCATCTGGTCGAGATCCACTCCATCCGCCACCGCCGTGACGCCTACCGGGCCTGATGCCAGGCGGTGGGCAATCCGTGCCGCGAACCCGCGAGAAGTGCGGGCGACCGGGGCCACCTGTGTGGTTATCGCTTGCACGACGGACTATGCCAACGGGGAGACGTGCGCAGTATGCGCGACTTCCAGGTAGTCGTGTCTTCGTCGGCCGCTCCGGCCGGGTCAGACCGGGGCTGTCGCCCGAACCCACAGGTTAGGGCTTCCCGGCGCCCGGCGCGGGCGCCGGGAACGCCACGACCTGCCCGGAGGGCTGCGCCGTCTCCGGGCCACCGTAGTGCTGGCCGACGACGAACAGGTGGGGGTCGTCGCCCCGGCTGAGGGCGCAGGCGAAGGCGCCACGGTCCAGGTTGACTGTGGCCAGGACCTCCCCGCCTTCGCGGACCCGCACGCAGTGCTGGTTGCCCACGTCGGCGTACCAGACAGCACCCTCGGCGTCGATGCAGATGCCGTCTGGATGGTCGCCGGGCGTCTTCGCCCACACCCGCCGGTCGCTGAGGCCGCCGTCCGCGCCGATCTGGAAAGCTGTGAGCTGGTTGGCGTACGACTCAGCGACGATCAGCGTTCTGCCTTCCGGGGTGATCGCCATGCCGTTCGGGAACGCGACGTCGCCGGCGACCTGCCGGACATTGCCGTCCGGCGTGACGAGGGCGACGAGGCCTGGTGCGAACTCTCCGCCGGGGAAGTCGAAGCCGATGCTGTTGACGTAGACGTTCCCACGGTCCGCGGCCACGATGTCGTTCCATGGCCTGGTCGAGGCTCCGGACAGCTCGGCGTGCGTGACCAGACTCCCGTCGGGTTCATGGCGCAGCAGTCGCCGCTGGGCAGAGTCAACGATCAGCAGCCGCCCGTCCGGGAGAAAATCGATGCACATCGGGAACGATGCGACGTCCACCACGACCTCGTGGCGTCCATCCATGCTGAGCACGATCACCTGGTGCGCGCCCCAATCAGAGAACCAGAGCCGTCCGTCGTGCCAGCGTGGTGACTCGCCGAAAATGACACCTTCCATCAGGACGTCACCTGTGCCCACCTGAGCCTCCCCCTTGCCGTCGCCTGTTAGTCAGACTGCGCCAGGCTCCGGAACTCATCGCGCCAGAGTCAGCCAGGGCCGCCTGCTGGGGTCGGTGCCGTGATTCCCGGTGCCGCGGCTCCCCTCGCCGTGGTTCCTGGTGCCGTGGTCGCCGGCCGAGCGTTCGGTGACCGCGACCACGCGGTAAGCGTCGATCATGACGTCCGCCGCCCGGGCCGGGGTCCCGGCACCGTCGAAGTCGAGGCCGTTGGTGAAGACGGTGCGTGGCCATGGGTGCTCCATGGGTTTCCATCAGACGAGAACGGCTTTCTGTCTCGGCTGTTTCCCGTGTGTCTGGCCCGCGTGACCCCTGAGTGCCAACCGGTCCGGCGCACCGGGTAAACCAGACGGGTGCCCAGTGATGTACACCGTGACGTTCCCCGCGGCGTGGTTGACGCGCATGTCCACCTGCTTCCGTCCCGGCTGCAGGCCGCGATCCGCGGGTTCTTCGACCGCTACGGGATCGACAGCGGCCGCTTCGCCTACCCCGCGGACCACGGGGACGTGTGCGACCGGCTCGCCGCTGAGGGGGTCAGCGAGGTCTGGTCGCTGCCCTACGCGCGCCGCCCCGGCTCGGCCGCCGACCTGAACAAGTCCATGGCCGGCCTGGTCGCCGCGCGGCGTGGCGGCCCGGTGCGGGTGACCGGCGGCTGCACAGTCCACCCCGGCGACGACCAGCCGCTTGCGATCGTGCGCAGCGCGGTCGAGAACCTGGGGCTGCGGGTGCTGAAGCTGCACTGCTCGGTGGGTGACTTCACCCCCGACGACCCGCGCCTGGACCCCGTCTGGGAATACTCGGCGGAGGTGGCCCTGCCGGTCGTGCTGCACGCCGGCCACGCGGCCGACGGGCACACCGATGACGCCGAACTGCAGCCCGTGGCCGCGGTGGCGCGCCGTCACCCCGGGGCCCGGCTCATCATCGCGCACTGCGGCCACACGGCGTCGCGGGCCGCGCTGCGGCTGGTCGCTGCGCACGAGCACGTGTACGCCGACCTCACCCCCGTGATCCACCATCCGGTCCGGCCGCCGGCCGCGGAGCTGGCCGCGCTGGCGGGCAAGATCCTTTTCGGCTCGGACGCGCCCAACACCGGGCTGACCGTGACCCAGCTGCTGGACGGCCTGGTCACGCCGGGCCTGCCGGAGGCAGCCTGGGAGGCGCTGACCGGGGGCGCCGCCAGGCGCCTGATCAGCGAGGTCCGGGCGTGAGGGCGGGTTAGCTGCCCAGGATCTCGGCGATATCCGCGGCCAGGCGGGCGGTGAGCCGCCCATCCGGGTCGCGGTGCGGGTTGACCTCGGTGATGACCAGCCCGCCGAACGCCTCGTGCCGGCAGAACACCCGCAGGCAGGCCAGCGCGTCCGCATAACCCAGGCCCTGGTTGAAGTGCGGGAAGTCAGCCAGCGGGAACTCGGTCGAGTTGATCACGTCCACGTCGAAGTGGACCAGCACCGGCCGGGACCGGGCGGCCAGCGCGGACATGGCCTCGGCGGCGCGGGCAGGGGGGTCATCCATGCCGGTGGCCGGGTACTGGGTGACCTTCTGCCCGGCCAGCCAGGCCCGGGCCGTCTCGGGTGCCTCCGCGAAGTCATAGCCGAACGCGACGATCCGCTCGCCCGGCATCAGCGGGTACCGCGGCCCGATCCGGGCCAGTTCCGGGGTGCCGGAGCCCAGCAGGTGGGCCAGGCCCATGGTGTCGAGGATCCCGGAGGTCGTGGTCTGCGGGGTGGACACGTCGATGTCCCCGTCGAAGTACATCAGGCCAGCGTCGGGGTGATGTTCCAGGAAGCCGGCCAGCACGCCCAGGGTGATCGTGCAGTCCCCGCCGAGGATCAGCGGGATAACGGCCCCGTCACCCAGGGCCGCGACCCGGGCAGCCACCTCCCGGGCGACCTCGGTGACCAGGCCCAGGTTCTGCTGGCGGGGGTGGTCCGGGTCGGTACGGAACGGGACGCGGGGCAGGTCGCCGTGGTCGCCCACGGCCACCCCCCGGGCCGCCAGCCCGGTGAGCAGGCCCGCGTCCCGCAGCCAGGCGGGCGCGTCTTCCTGGCCGGGACCGTGCGTCCCGGCGGCCGAGGGGACCCCGATCAGCTCGATGCCGTGCATGGGCACCGAGCGTACCGGGGCCCGGCATGAGAAAACCGGCCGTCCCCTTCCGGGGACGGCCGGTTCCGGCAGCGCCGCGTGGATCAGGCCGCGGCGGCCGCCTGCTGGTGGGCCCGGGCGCTGTTTCCCGGCTCGAGGGCCAGGTCGAGCACCTCGCGGACGTCGCTCACGGGGTGCACCGTGAGCTGCTCCCGGACGTTCTCCGGCACATCCTCCAGGTCCGGCTCGTTGCGCTTGGGGATCAGCACCGTGGTGATGCCGGCCCGGTGCGCGGCGAGCAGCTTCTGCTTCACCCCGCCGATCGGCAGGACCCGCCCGGTCAGCGAGACCTCGCCGGTCATCGCCACGTCGGAGCGGACCAGCCGCCCGGACAGCAGGGACGCCAGCGCGGTGGTCATCGTGACCCCGGCGCTGGGCCCGTCCTTGGGCACCGCGCCCGCGGGCACGTGCACGTGCACGCCCCGGTCCTTCAGGTCGCCGACCGGCAGTTCCAGCTCGGCGCCGTGCGAGCGCAGGTAGGACAGCGCGATCTGGGCCGACTCCTTCATCACGTCACCGAGCTGGCCGGTGAGCGTGACACCGGTCGTGCCGGTCTCCGGGTCGGCCAGTGACGCCTCGATGAACAGGACGTCGCCGCCGGTGCCGGTGACCGCCAGTCCCGTGGCCACACCGGGCACCGCGGTCCGCTCCGCCGAGTCCGGCGTGTGCCGGGGGTGACCCAGGTAGCCGTGCAGGTCGGACTCGTCCACGGTCACGGGCAGCGTCGCGGTGCCGCCCGCCACCTGCGCGGTGATCTTCCGCAGCACGCGGGCGATGGTCCGCTCCAGGGACCGGACCCCCGCCTCACGGGTGTACTCGCCGGCCATCTTGTGCAGCGCGGCGGCGGTGAACGTCACGTCGGGCTCCTCCAGGCCGGCCCGCTCCAGCTGCCGCGGCAGCAGGTGGCCCTGGGCGATCGTGACCTTCTCGGCCTCGGTGTAGCCGTCCAGCTGGATCAGCTCCATCCGGTCCAGCAGCGGTCCGGGGATCTGCTCCAGCACGTTGGCCGTGGCGATGAACAGCACGTCCGACAGGTCGAGCTCGACCTCCAGGTAGTGGTCGCGGAACGTGTGGTTCTGCGCCGGGTCCAGGACTTCCAGCAGCGCCGCGGTGGGGTCGCCGCGGTAGTCCGCGCCGAGCTTGTCCACCTCGTCCAGCAGGATGACCGGGTTCATCGAGCCCGACTCCCGGACGGCCCGCACGATCCGGCCCGGCAGCGCGCCCACGTAGGTACGCCGGTGACCGCGGATCTCCGCCTCGTCCCGGACGCCACCCAGCGCGACCCGGGCGAACTTGCGGCCCATGGCGCGGGCCACCGACTCGCCGAGCGAGGTCTTGCCGACCCCGGGCGGCCCGGCCAGGGCCAGCACCGCGCCGCTGCGCCGCCCGCCGACGAGGGTCAGGCCCTTGTCGGACCGGCGCTTGCGCACGGCCAGGTACTCGATGATCCGGTCCTTGACGTCATCCAGGCCGGCGTGATCCGCGTCGAGGATCGCCCGCGCGCCGCCGATGTCGTAGGCGTCGTCCGTGCGCTCGTTCCACGGGATCTCCAGCACCGTGTCCAGCCAGGTCCGGATCCAGCTGCCCTCCGGCGACTGGTCCGAGGCGCGCTCCAGCTTGGCCGCTTCCTTCATCGCGGCCTCGTGCACCTTCTGCGGCAGCGCGGCCGCCTCGATGCGGGCCTGGTAGTCCTCTTCCTCGGTGCCCGGCTCGCCGTCCAGCCCGGCCAGTTCCTTGCGGATCGCGGCCAGCTGCTGGCGGAGCAGGAACTCGCGCTGCTGCTTCTCCATGCCCTCGCGGACGTCGTTCTGGATAGTCTCCGCGACGTCCAGCTCGGCCAGCTGGTCCCGGGCCCACCCGGTCAGCAGCTCAAGCCGCTGCTCGGGGTCGATGGTCTCCAGCAGCTGCTTGCGCTGCTCCATGGACAGGTAGCCCGCGTACCCGGCGCTGTCAGCCAGGGCCGACGGGTCGGTGATCCGCTGCAGCACATCGACGACCTGCCACGCGCCCCGCTTCTGCAGGATGGTGGCGGCCAGCCCGCGGTACTCGCGGGCCAGTTCCTGGGCGCGCGCGCTGGCGGGCGGCTCGTCCACGACGGTGCCCTCGACCCACAGGGCCGCGCCGGGTCCGGTCGTGCCGACCCCGATCCGCACCCGGGACAGGCCGCGGATGACCGCGGCGGGCTCGCCGCTGGGCAGCCGCCCGGTCTGCTCGACCGCGCCGAGCGTGCCCAGCGCGGAGTACTTGCCCTCGAGCCGGGGGACGAGCAGGACGTGCGGGGTGGCGTCAGCGGCGCCCGGCACCGAGGCGGTCATCTGCGCGGCGCTGATCGCGGCGCGCGCTTCCGCGGCGGAGGTGTCAAGCGGCACCACCATGGTCGGCAGCACCACTGAGTCGTCCAGCGGCAGCACCGGCAGGGCGAGTGTTTCGCTCATTGCTCACTTCCTGAGAATTCAGCTTGTGGTTTACGCTTTAACGCGGGGCGGCCGGGTTTGTTTCCGGGAACCGTTCCGCCGTCAGCGGACTCTATTTCGCTCTCGGCGGACATAACTATGGCCGGGGAAAGCGGACGCCGATTGGCGGGAAACCCTGCCCATGCGCGCGGATGTCATTAACGGGGCGGCCCGTATCAGCTGCCGGGCCCGCCTTGCTCCGCAGGCGCAACCGTGACAACCGGGAAGCCCCCCGGGGTATTCCCGGGGCTCAGGCGGCCGCCGGGGCGCCCTGGGCGCGCCTGCCGGCCAGCAGCTTGCCCAGGTACGCCCCGGTGTGGCTGGTGTCGATGGTGGCGATGTGCTCGGGGGTGCCGGTGGCGATGATGTGGCCGCCGCGGGATCCGCCGTCGGGGCCGAGGTCGATGACGTGGTCGGCGGTCTTGATGACGTCGAGGTTGTGCTCGATGACGATGACGGTGTTGCCGCCGTCGGCGAGCCGGCCCAGGACGGCGAGGAGTTTGCGGATGTCCTCGAAGTGCAGCCCGGTGGTGGGCTCGTCCAGCACGTAGATGGTCCGGCCGGTGGAGCGGCGCTGCAGTTCGGAGGCGAGCTTGACCCGCTGGGCCTCGCCGCCGGACAAGGTGGGCGCGGGCTGGCCGAGCCGGACGTAGCCCAGGCCGACGTCGGTGAGGGTCTTGAGGTGGCGGTGGATGGCCGGGATCGCGGCGAAGAAGGCGGCGGCTTCCTCGATCGGCATGTCCAGCACGTCGGCGATGGTCTTGCCCTTGTAGTGCACGGCCAGGGTGTCGGTGTTGTACCGGGCGCCGTGGCACACCTCACACGGCACGTACACGTCAGGCAGGAACTGCATCTCGATCTTGATGGTGCCGTCGCCGGAGCAGGCCTCGCACCGGCCGCCCTTGACGTTGAAGCTGAACCGGCCGGGCTGGTAGCCGCGGATCTTGGCCTCGGTGGTGGCCGCGAACAGCTTCCGGACGTGGTCGAACACGCCGGTGTAGGTGGCCGGGTTGGAGCGGGGGGTCCGCCCGATCGGGCCCTGGTCCACGTGCACGACCTTGTCCAGCTGCTGCATCCCGGTGACCCGGACATGCCGGCCCGGCACCGTCCGCGCGCCGTGCAGCTCCCGGGCCAGCGCGTGGTAGAGGATGTCGTTGACCAGCGTCGACTTCCCCGACCCCGACACCCCCGTCACCGCGACCAGGCAGCCCAGCGGGAACGCCACATCCACATTCTTCAGGTTGTGCTCACTCGCCCCGTGCACGACGATCTCCCGGCCAGGCTCCGGCTGGCGCCGGACCGCGGGCACCGGGATGGCTTTGCGCCCGGTCAGGTAGGCCCCGGTCAGCGACTCCGGGTTGTCCAGCAAGTCGCTGACCGGCCCGGACACGACGACCTTGCCGCCGTGCTCGCCGGCGCCGGGGCCGATGTCCACGACCCAGTCCGCGGCCCGGATCGTGTCCTCGTCGTGCTCGACCACGATCAGCGTGTTCCCCAGGTCCCGCAGCCGGGTCAGCGTCTCCAGCAGCCGGTGGTTATCGCGCTGATGCAGCCCGATCGACGGCTCATCCAGCACATACAGCACCCCGACGAGACCCGACCCGATCTGGGTCGCCAGCCGGATCCGCTGCGCCTCCCCGCCCGCCAGCGTGGGGGCGGAGCGGTCCAGGGACAGGTAGTCCAGGCCGATGTCGAGCAGGAACTTCAGGCGGGTGCCGATCTCGTCCAGGATGGGCGATGCGATCTGGGCGTCGGTCCCGGTCAGGGCCAGTGCCGGGATCACGGCGGCCAGCTCGCCGACCGGCAGCGCGCTCAGCTCGGCGATCGGCCGCCCGGCGACGGTCACGGACCGGGCGACGGGCTTGAGCCGGGTCCCCTGGCAGGCCGCGCACGGCACCTCGCGCATGAAGCCCTCGAGCTGCTCCCGGCTGGAATCTGATTCGGCCTCGGCGTGCCGCCGCTCGATGAACGGGATCGCGCCCTCGAACGTCGCGTCGTAGGAGCGTTCCCGGCCGCGGGCCGTGGTGAACCGGACGTGCACCGGGTCGCCGTGGCCGTGCAGGAGCACATGCCGGGCCTGGTCAGGCAGCCCGGACCAGGGGGTGTCCATGCCGAAGCCCAGGGTCTGCCCGAGCGCCCCGATGAGGCGGGAGAAGTAGTCGCCGGAGGGGCCGCCTGCCCAGAGCCCGATCGCGCCGCCAGCCAGGGTCTTCGACTCGTCCGGGACGATGAGCCCGGGGTCGGCCTCCATCCGGGTGCCCAGGCCGGTGCAGTCCGGGCACGCCCCCCACGGGGAGTTGAACGAGAACGACCGCGGCTCCAGCTCCTCGAACGACAAATCGTCATACAGGCACGCCAGATGCTCCGAATACATCCGCTCCCGGTGCGGGTCATCGCCGGGCAGGTCCACGAAATCCAGCACCACCACCCCGCCCGACAGCCCCAGCGCCGTCTCCACCGAGTCCGTCAGCCGCCGCCGCGCGTCACCCTTCACCGCCAGCCGGTCCACGACGGCCTCGATGGTGTGCTGCTCGTTCCTGGCCAGGGCCGGCAGGTCGTCCAGCCGGGTGACCGTGCCGTCGACCCGGGCCCGGGTGTAGCCCTTGAGCTGCAGTTCGCGCAGCAGCTCGGTGTACTCGCCCTTACGGCCGCGGATCACCGGCGCCAGCACCTGGAACCGGGTCCCCTCCTCCAGCTCCAGCACCCGGTCCACGATCTGCTGCGGCGTCTGCCGCGCGATCGGCCGCCCGCACTGCGGGCAATGCGGCCGCCCCACCCGCGCATACAGCAACCGCAGATAGTCATACACCTCCGTGATCGTCCCCACCGTCGACCGCGGATTCCGGCTCGCCGCCTTCTGGTCAATCGACACCGCCGGGCTCAGCCCGTCGATGAAATCCACATCCGGCTTATCCATCTGGCCCAGGAACTGCCGCGCATACGCCGACAGCGACTCCACATACCGCCGCTGCCCCTCCGCGAAAATCGTGTCAAACGCCAGGCTCGACTTCCCCGACCCCGACAGCCCGGTAAACACGATCATGGAATCCCGCGGCAGCTCCAGCGACACATCCTTCAGGTTGTGCTCACGAGCGCCACGGACAACGAGGCCCTTTGCTGTGCGGTCTTCAGCCACAGATGTCAGTACTCCGGTAGTGGTGATTAGCTTTTCGTCAACAATCTCCGGGCCCGGCTGATTCCGCAGGCCCGGTGCCCCGCGGGCCCGGTGCGCCGGCAGGGCCGGTGCCCCGCAGGCCTGGTGCCCCGCAGGCCCGGTGCCCCCGGGGTTCCTGCCCTGGCGCACCGGCGTAACGTGATGATCGACAGCGTTGCGCCGTACTCACCGGAGGAGCCAGTGACCGAGCTGCCTGACCCGCCGCCAGCCGAGCCGTCGGCCTTCCACAGGGAACGCCGCGAGCACGGGGGCGTGTCCGCGCGCCCCGACGACGACCGGCTGGCCGAGCTGACCGAGGAAGAGCGGGTCGACCTGGGCCTTGACCCGTACGATCCGGATGAGGTGCCGCCGGCCACCGACGATCCGGTGCCGACGGACATCACCGAGTCCGAGCAGTACGAGGAGGAGCGGGACGAGATCGAGCGGGAGGAGGCCGAGGGGGAACTGAAGCCGAAAACGGATCCGTTCCCGCCGACGCGCTACGACAAGTAAGGCGGTACGGGCCGCACGAGGCGTCCCGCCTCGCCAGCGCCCGGTCCAGCCTCAGACTTCCCATTCCAGGGCCAGGTCGTCGTCCACGATCAGGATTACCTTGCCCTGCGTGTGGCCTTCCTCGACCCGCCGCTGGGCCTCGGCCGCGTCCTCGTAGAAGTACCTGGCCTCGACGCTGACCGCGAGCAGCCCGTCGTCGAACCACGGGGCCATCCGGATCAGGCGGCTGCCGCTGGGCTGCCCGTCGTACACCCGCCAGTTGACGCGGGGCGTGTCCGGCAGGTCAGCGTGCACCGGGGTGGCGATCGCCGCCCCGTCCCGGGCGGCGCGGGCCGCGCCCTCGAGGGTCTGGCCCGCGCAGGCCAGGACGCGCTGGGCCCCGCCGTCCATCACGTCCCGGACCCGGTCCGGCCAGTCCGGCCGGGTGTGGTCGATGACCACGGCCGCGCCCGCGTGATGCACGAACTCGTGATGGCGCGGGCTGGCCGTGGCCACGATCCTGGCCCCGAGGTTGCGGGCGATCTGCACCGCGAAGTGCCCGAGGCCGCCCGCGGCGGCCGTGATAAGTACCTCGTCGCCGCGGTCCAGGGACAGCACGTCGGTCAGGCCCTGATGTGCGGTGAGCGCGTCGATGGGAGTGCCGGCCGCGTCCGTGACCGGCAGGCCCGCCGGGATGGGGGCGAGCTGCTCGACCGGGCAGCACACGTACTGCGCGTAACAGCCGGCCAGGCCGGGATACCCGTAGACCGGCGCACCCTCGCCGAGGCCCGCGTCCTCGCCGCTGTCCCCCTCGACGACCCCGGCGAACTCCCCGCCAGGGATGTACGGCATCGGGCCCGCCCAGCCGCCGCGGCGCATGGACACATCCCAGGGGCCCACGCCCGCCGCGAGGACCCGCACGAGCACCTCGCCCGGTCCCGCCTTCGGTACCGGGACGTCGCCGGGCTTGAGGACCTCCGGCCCGCCGAACTCGCTGACGGTGATCGCCCGCATCGCCGCCTCCCCTGCCGGCCGACCGCTGATCCCTGGCCCCTCCACAGTACGTCGGCGGATTTGCGCCGCCCGGCCGGCGCCCGGCCGGGCGGCCCGGCGAGGTCCCCACGGCCCCGGACAGTTTTAGTTAGAAAAGTCCTGGGTCATCCACACGGTCCCGGAGCTGTCGCGGTACACGGCGATGCCCACCTGGGTGAACGCGGAGCTGAGGATGTTGCGCCGGTGGCCATCGTCAGGCGGCTTCTCGGCCAGCATGCTCTGGGTCAGCCCGGCCGCCATCTGGGCGATCGCTGCCCCCGTGTCCGGCACCGGGCCACCCTCGCCGATGTTCTCCCCGGCCGCCGTCCAGGCCACCCCGGCCGCGGTCTCCCGGGTGCCGAGGTCGGGCTCACCCGGGCACTGGTGCGACAGGCCGCAGCCCCCCGCCATCAGCGCGTTGTGCCGCCCCGCGCTGGTGTCCAGGCCGGCGCTGACGGTGTAGGCGGGCAGCCCGGCCTGGGCGCGGGCCTGGTTGATCAGGGCCAGCACCTGCCCGGCGGCGGTGGGCGAGGCCGGCCGGTGGCGCGCTGGTGGGCGCCGGGGCGGACGGGGCGGGGGACGCGGACGCGGGCATGGTGGTGGCGGCCCTGGTGGGTGCCGCCCCGCGGTGGCGCCTGGCCCGGGGGGACTGTGATGCGGCGGGACGGCCTGGCGCTCGGTGACACCGGCGCGGGCGGCGCGCTGACGGCCAGTGGCTGCGCGGCGGCCTTGTCGGCCATCTCACCGGCGCGCCCGGGCAGCCGGACGACCAGGACGATGGCCCCGGCCACCGCGAGCAGGGTCACGAGCACGCTGACGGCGAGTGACGAGCCACGGGATCCGCGGGCGGTCATCGCGCCACCTCCATCAGCGGATCATGCTAGCGATCCCCGCTGCCCGAATTGCGTAAATTGACGTGTACCGGGAGCGGTGCCCGCAGCATCACGTATTCTCCCTGGTCAGCCACGTGAAGCGGCGAGCACGGAAAGGCGCACGATCATCCGCAACGAAGACTGCACGCGTCCGGAATGACGCACCCCGGCATCATCATCGACGGTGCGTCACTGACCTGCGACGAGGTCGTGGCGGTGGCCCGGGACGAGGCCCCGGTCACGATCGCCGCGGGGGCGGCCGCGGCGGCCCGCGCCGCCTGGGAGACCGCCCGCGAGGTAGCGGCCCGCCGCCCGGTATACGGCCGCACCACCGGCGTCGGCGCGAACCGCAACGTCGGGCTGGCCGAGGATCAGGTCGCCGGGCACGGGCTGCGGCTGCTGCGCAGCCACGCGGCCGGGTCCGGCCCGCTTCAGCCCCCTGACCTGGGGCGGGCCATGCTGGTGACCCGCCTGAACCAGATCGGGGCGGGCGGCTCCGGGGTCGACCCCGCGGTGCTGGACGTCCTCGCGGACGCCCTCAACCGCGGCTTCACCCCGCCGGTGCCGCTGTACGGGGCGATCGGCACCGGCGACCTGACCGCGCTGGCCTCCACCGGCCTGTGCCTGATCGGCGAGCGGGCCTGGCGCACCGGCACCGGGCCGCCGCCCCGTTTCCCGCTCCGGCCGGCCGAGGCGCCCGGTTTCATGAGCAGCAACGCGGCCACCCTCGGCGAGGCCGCGCTGGCCTGCCACGACCTGGGCGGCCTGGTCAGCTCGGCGGTAGTGATCGCGGCGCTGTCCCTGCTCGCGGTGCGCGGCTCGCTGGAGCCCTACGCCCCGCCGGTGCACCGGGGCCGGCCGGCCGGGCAGCAGCGGGTGGCCCGCCGGATGCGGGCGCTGCTGGCCGTCCCCGTGCTGGAGAGTCCGGGGTACGAGCCCGCCCGGATCCAGGACTCCTACGGCTTCCGGGCCTTTCCCCAGGTGCACGGGCCGGCGGCCGACACGCTGGAGTACGCCGCCCAGGTGGTGACCTGCGAGCTCAACGCGGCCAGCGAGAACCCGCTCGTCGACCCGGCGGGCCAGGAGGTCTGGCATAACGGCAACTTCCACGCCGCCTACGTCGGGCTGGCCCTCGACTCGGCCCGCGCGGCGCTGTTCCAGACCGCTGCGCTGTCCGCGGCCCGGCTGGGCACGCTGGTGGAGCCGTCCTTCACCGGCCTGCACGCCTTCGCCGCGGACGCCCCGGCCGACTCGGGCGTCATGATCCTGGAGTACGTGGCCCAGTCCGCGGTGGCGGACCTGCGCCGCTTCGCCACCCCGGCGGCGCTGGGCAGCGCGGTACTGTCGCGCGGCGTGGAGGAGCACGCCGGCTTCTCCACCCAGTCGGCCCGGGCCAGCACTGACGCGGTGGCCGCCTACCGGGCCGTGCTGGCCTGCGAGCTGGCCGCCGCGGTCCGGGTGCTCCGGATGCAGGGCCGCGCCCCGGCGGCCGGCGGCCAGCTGCGGGCCGCGTTCGACACCGCGGACGCGGTGCTCGACCCGCGCACGGCTGACCGGCCGCTGGACGCCGACCTGTCCGCCGCCGAGGGGCTTCTGGCCGGGTATGCCGCTTTTGGCCGGCCTGGCGGGGATGTCTAGGGTTATGGCACACACCAGAACGAGGAGACCAGCCCTGTGAGCGACGTCCGGTTCCGGCTCGTGAGGGTGGGCCGTCAGGCCCGGCCGAGCGGCCGGCGGGGTTCGGGTCGCCGGACGGCGCGAACCCCGGAGGAGACACTGTGAGCATCCTTGGCACCCGGGTGGTGCGGACCGAAGATCCGCGGTTGCTCACCCGGGGCGGCGTCTACACCGATGATCTGCGGATCCCGGAGCTGGACGGGGCGGCCCGGATCACGTTCGTGCGCAGCCCCATCGCGCACGCCCGGATTACCGGCATCGACACCGGGGCGGCCCTGGCCTCCCCGGGCGTCGTCGCCGTGCTGACCGCGGCCGACATGGACGATGTCCCCCCGGGCCAGGGGCGGCCGACCACGGAGCCGCTGCTGGCCACCGACCGGGTCCGCTACGTCGGGGAAGCCGTCGCGATCGTGCTCACCGAGCAGGGCTACCAGGGCGAGGACGCGGCCGAGATGGTCAGCGTGGATTATGACCCGCTGCCTGCCGTGGTGGATTTCGACGACGCGCTGGCCGGCCGCACGCTGCTGTTCGAGGGCACCGACTCCAACGTGATCGGGTCCGGCGGCGAGCCAGCCCCGCCGGGCGCGTTCGACGGCTGCGAGGTCGTGGTCCGGCGCACGTTCCCCAACCAGCGGCTCGCGCCGCTGCCGCTGGAGGGCCGGGCGGCCGCGGCGCGCTGGGCGGACGGCCGGCTGACGCTGTGGGCCAGTACCCAGAACGCGCAGCTGGCCCGCGATGCCCTGGCCGCGGCGGTCGGGCTGGACGCCGCAGCGGTCCGGGTCATCGCCCCCGATGTGGGCGGCGGCTTCGGCGCCAAGATCGCCACGGACCGGGACACGATCATCGTCGCCTGGGCGGCCAGGCACCTCGGACGCGCGGTGCGCTGGGTGGAAACCCGGAACGAGAACCTGCTCGGCATGGTGCACGGCCGGGCCCAGCGGCACACGATCACGATCGGCGGCCGCCGCGACGGCCGGATCCTCGCCTATCACCTGGACATCGTCCAGGACGCGGGGGCCTACCCGCGGGGCGCCACCTTCCTGCCCGGGCTCACCCTGCTGATGGCCAGCGGCGTCTACGACCTGCCGTACTGCGGGGCGGCGTTCCGCTCGGTGCTGACCAGCACCATGCCGATCGGCGCCTACCGGGGTGCGGGGCGGCCGGAGGCCACGGCCGCGATCGAGCGGGCCGTGGACCTGTTCGCCGCGGAGATCGGGATGGACCCCGCCGACGTGCGCAGGCGGAACGTGGTGGCACCTGCGGCGTTCCCGTACACCACCCCCAGCGGCGCCGTCTACGACACGGGGGAGTACGCGGCCGCGCTGGACGCGGTGCTGGACGGGGCGGGCTACAAGGAACTGCGCGAGGAACAGGCGCGGCTGCGCGCGGGGGACGGCCCGGTCCAGCTCGGCATCGGCCTGGCCACCTACGTGGAGATCACCGCCGGGGACGGCGGGGGCGAGACGTCGCGGGTGGTGGTGGACGGCACCGGGGCGGCCACCGTGTACACCGGCAGCTCCCCGCACGGCCAGGGCCACCAGACCGCGTTCGCGATGCTGGTCACCGACCAGCTCGGCATCCCGATGGACCGGATCACCGTCATCCACGGGGACACCGATCAGGTGCCCACCGGGGTCGGCACCTTCGGCTCCCGCTCGCTCCAGCTGGGCGGCACCGCGGTCCACCAGGCGGCGCTCGAGGTCAAGGACCAGGCGCGCGAGGTGGCCGCGGGCATGATCGAGGCTAGCCAGGCGGACCTGGAGCTGGACACGGCCACCGGCACCTGGCAGGTCCGCGGCGACCCGGACACCGCGCTGACCTGGGCGCAGGTCGCCGCGCAGGCCGGGCCGGGCGGGCTCGCCGCCGAGGTCGACTTCCGCGCGGCCAGCCCCACGTTCCCGTTCGGGGCGCACCTGGCCGTCGTCGAGGTGGACACCCAGACCGGGAAGGCCACCCTGATCCGCCACGTCACCGTGGACGACGCCGGGAAGGTGCTGAACCCGGTGCTGGCCGAAGGGCAGCGGCACGGCGGGATCGCCCAGGGCGCGGCGCAGGCACTGCTGGAAGAGATGCGCTACGACGCCGAGGGCAACCCGCTGACCAGCACCCTGGCCGACTACGCGGCGATCACCGCTGCCGAGCTGCCGTCGTTCGAACTGCTCACGATGGAGACCCCCACCAGCGTCAACGCCCTGGGGGTCAAGGGCATCGGCGAGGCCGGGACGATCGGCGCCACCCCGGCCGTGCACAACGCGATCATCGACGCGGTCGCCCACCTGGGGGTGCGGCACATCGACATGCCGGCCACGCCGCAGCGGGTCTGGGCGGCCATCAACGAGGCGAAAGGCAGCGCGTGAAGGTCTCAGTAATCGTGAACGGCGCCGCGGTGGAGGCCGATGTGGAGGACCGGACGCTGCTCGTGCACTTCCTGCGCGAGACGGCGGGCCTGACCGCCACCAACATCGGGTGTGACACCACCTCATGCGGCGCGTGCACCGTGCTGCTCGACGGCGAGTCGGTGAAGTCGTGCACCGTCCTCGCGGCCCAGGCGGACGGCCGCCAGGTGACCACCGTGGAAGGACTGGCCGGCCCCGGCGGCGAGCTGCACCCCATGCAGCGCGCGTTCCGCGCTGAGCACGGGCTGCAGTGCGGGTTCTGCACCCCCGGCATGGTCATGGCGTCGGTGTCCCTGCTGCGGGAAAATCCCCACCCGACCGAGTCCGAGGTCCGGGCCGGGCTGGAGGGCAACCTCTGCCGGTGCACCGGCTACCACAACATCGTCCGGGCCGTGCTGGCCGCCTCGGAGGTGCCGGCCAGCACGGAGGTCCCGGCTGGCGCGGAGGCGGAGCCGGCCGGCGCGGAGGTCCCGGCTGGCGCGGAGGTCCCGGCTGGCACGGAGGCGGAGCCGGCCCCATGATCCCTGCACCGTTTACCTACCACCGGGCGGGCTCCGTCGCGGAAGCCCTCGATCTGGTCGCCGACCACGGCGACGACGCCAAGTTCCTGGCCGGCGGTCATTCGCTGCTGCCGCTCATGAAACTGCGGCTGGCCATGCCGGAGGTGCTTATCGACCTCGGCTCCTTGCGGGAGCTCAGCTACGTCCGCGAGGAGGGCGGGCACATCGCGATCGGGGCGCTGACCCGCCACCATGACCTGGAGCACTCCGGTCTGCTGGCCCGGGCCGTGCCGCTGCTCGCGCACGCCGCAGGCCAGGTAGGCGACCCGCAGGTCCGGCACCGGGGCACGATCGGCGGGTCGCTCGCCCACAGCGACCCCGCGTCCGACCTGCCCGCCACCGTCCTCGCGCTGGACGCCACGCTGGTGGCCCGCGGCCCGTCCGGCACCCGGGAGATCGCGGCCGCCGATTTCTTCCAGGGCCTGTTCGAGACCGCACTGGAGCCGGACGAGCTGCTCACCGAGATCCAGGTCCCGGTGCCCGCCCCGGACGCGGCGGGCTGGTCCTTCCAGAAGTTCACCAAGCGCGCCATCGACTGGGCCATCGTCGGGGTCGCGGTGCAGGGCACGGCGGTCGCGCTGGTGAACATGGCGGGCACGCCGGTGCGGGCCGCGGGGGTGGAGCGCGCGCTGGCCGCGGGCGCCACGCCGGCGGACGCGGCCGCGCACGCCGCCGAGGGCACCACCCCCGGCGATGACATCAACGCCAGCCCGGCCTATCGTGAGCATCTCGCCCGGGTTCTCGTGCAGCGGGCGCTGGTGGAGGCGCAGGCTGTCTGAAGCACGGTCCGCCGCAAGCCCTTTCCGCACTGGGAGAATCATGAGCGCTCGCACCACGCCGCCCTTCCGTGCCGACCACGTGGGCAGCCTGCTCCGGCCGGCCAGGCTGCTCGCGGCCCGGGAGGATTTCGCGGCCGGGCGGATCGCGGCGGAGCAGCTGCGCGACGCCGAGGACGCCGCGATCGCCGACGTGGTCAGGATGCAGGAGAACGCCGGCCTGCAGTCGGCCACCGACGGGGAGTTCCGCCGCGCCTCGTGGCACATGGACTTCATCTACCAGCTGGGCGGGATCGGCCAGGCCCAGGGCAACCTGTCGGTCAAGTTCCACAACCCGGCCGGCGACATCGAGTACACCCCGGCCGCGCTCACCGTGACCCGCAAGGTCGGCCTGGACCACACGATCTTCGGCCCGGACTTCGAGTACCTGAAGTCGGTCGTGACCACGGCCGTGCCGAAGCAGACGATCCCGTCACCCAACATGGTCCACTACCGCGGCGGCCCGGCGATGATCGACCCGGCCGTGTACCCGGACGTCGAGGAGTTCTGGGCCGACCTGGCCGCGGCCTACGCCGACGAGGTGTCCCGCCTGGCCGCGCTGGGCTGCACCTACCTGCAGTTCGACGACACCAGCCTGGCCTACCTCAACGATCCTGCCCAGCGCGCCGAGATCGCCGCGCGCGGCGACGACGCCGAGCACCTGCACCTGCGCTACATCAAGCAGGTCAACGCGGCCCTGGCCGGCAAGCCCGAAGGCCTGGCCGTGACCACTCATCTGTGCCGGGGTAATTTCCAGTCGTCCTGGGCCGCGTCCGGCAGCTACGACTTCGTGGCCGAGGCGCTGTTCGGCGAGCTGAACGTGGACGGGTTCTTCCTGGAGTTCGACGACGAGCGCTCCGGCGGGTTCGAGCCGCTGCGCTTCGTGCCGCCCGGCAAGATGGTCGTGCTGGGCCTGGTGACGACGAAGCGCGGCGAGCTGGAGAATCCCGACGACCTCAAGCGGCGGCTCGACGAGGCGTCGCGGTTCGTGCCGCTGGAGCAGCTGTGCCTGTCCGGCCAGTGCGGGTTCTCGTCCACGGTCGAGGGCAATGCGCTCAGCTACGATGAGGAAGTCGCCAAGCTCGAGCTCATAGTCAGGGTGGCGGCCGACGTCTGGGGCTGAACGGCCCGGCCTGGCCCCCCGGAGCTGGGCGTATAGGGGTGAAGGGCGCATACCTGCGTCCCGGCCTGAAGAGCCGGCTACCTCTTAACCCAAAAACGCGCATCCCTGGAGCCACAGGCGCTACCTTTACCCTGCGCCGCCGGGCTGATCAGGCCCGGGTTTCTGGCGCATTTTTAGACATCCCCGTCGTTATTCACCCCCGGGCGCTGCCCGGGGGCTTCCGTGGTGAGGTAGCAATGGCCGAGGATCGTACTAAGTCTGTTCCGGGTTCTGCCGCTGGCGCCACGTGGCGCAAGAGCACGTTCAGTGCCTATAACGGCTCATGTGTGGAAGTGGCCGACCTTGCGCCAGGCCAGATCGGCGTCCGCGACTCAAAGGCCGGCCCGCACAGTCCCGTGCTCGTGTTCGGCCGCGCGGAGTGGGCGTCGTTCCTGCGCGGCCTCAAGGGCTAAGCCCGCTCGCCGGCTACCCAGTGGGTACGCGCGGCGGCGCTGATCATCGCCCGTGACTGGTCTTTGTCCGCAGCGGTCGCGGTAAGTGATTCAAACGTCACCCGGTATCTGAAGACGTGCTCGTCAGCCTCCAGGTAGTAGGCGCCTGTGAGGTGCTCGACCTCGACCATGTCGCCGAGCAGCATGTCGTGGACCGGGTCGAAATGCAGGTAGGAAAAGGCTCCCGTGCCTATCGGGTGCGCACCTGCGAGCGGGAGGACGCGGAGCGTCACATTGGGCAGCGTCGTGAGTTCTTCCAGGCGGAGCAACTGCGCCTGCATCACCGCGTGGTCACCGAATCTCCGGTACAGGGTGGATTCGTCGATGACGACCGACAGCCTCAGCGGCGGGTGGCGGTCGAGCAGCTGGGCCTGGCGCCGCCGTCTTATCTTTATCCGGCGTTCCGCGTCCCCCGGTGGCAGCTTGAACATCTCCTGATACCCGGCCAGGACGTGCCGGGCATAAGCGTCAGTCTGGATGAGGCCGGGAACAATCTGCGGATCCCAGATCCACACGGCGTCCGCCTCGGCTTCGGCGTAAAGGTATGTGGCGTAGTCCGCGGGGAATCCCGCGGTCGCCGATTCGAGCCAGCTCGACGCGGCCGACTCGCTCAGCAGGGCCAGGATCTGCTCACGGTGAGCGGGCTCAACCTGGTAAAGGTCGAACAGTTTCCTGAGATCGGCCAGCTTGACGCCGATCCGGTGGGTCTCGATCCGGCTGACCTTCGACCCGGACCAGCCGAGGAGCTCCGCGGCCTGATCCCCGGTTAAATCGGCGCGCTCACGCAGGCGGCGTAGCTCGGCGGCGAGCCTGCGGCGCCTGATGGTCTGGCTGGCGCGGTCAGAGGGCATCGATCCGCTCCTCCGGCGTGGGGGTGGGCCGGTGGCGTGTCACTAACTGCTGGTGGCGTGTCACTAACTGACAGCGTAAAGCCAGGTGAGGCCGTACGTGAAGGTTGCCTAACCAACTGCGGGCAATCTGCACTGCACCTTGCCCGCCTGCAGCGGGGTGGGAATCTGACCCGGGCACGCGCCGGTTCAGCGGTGCACCGCGGCGAGCAGTGCCGCGTACGAGCGGACCAGGGCCGCATGCTCCCGGGCCAGCAGCGGGCTGTCCGGCCGGCAGCCCTCGGCGACCCACTCGTCGGAGAGATCCATGGCCTCGGTGCGGTACACCGCGGCGGGGCGGACCGCGTCGGCCGGCTCGCCGTAGAGGAACGTGTACAGGCGGGTGAGCGCCTCGACGAGCTCGTCGACCGGGTCGCTGTCGGCATGCTGCTCAGCGTGCTGGCGCTGCCGGTGCACCCGCCACCAGTCCACCTCCAGCCGGGCGGCCTCGGCCACGTCCCGCGGCTCGCCGTAACTGATCTTCACCAGGCCGTAGAAGCGGCGCATGCACCGCCGGGCGGCCCCGGGGTCGTTATCCACGGGTGCCCACAGCTGGTTGGCCCGCAGCACCAGCCAGGCACCGTGCAGGGTCCGCACCCAGTCCATCCCGAACCCGGCGCGGACCAGCCCGACGGACGCCCGCAGCACCCCGGGCCAGTCGCGCTGGTAGTAGCCGACCCAGGCGCGGTACTCCAGGTCCGCCACCCGCAGCGGGTCGAACGAGCGGAGCCGCCCCGGGCTGGCCCCGGGCGCACTGATCCCCATGGTCCGCCTCCCCCCTGGCTTGCGGAGAACTCCTTGCTGAGAACTCACTGTGACCCGGCCCGGAGGATCCGCGCCGCGTTGCTACCGTCCAGGCATGAATCTTCTCAGCCGCCAGCGCCGCCGCAAGCTCGGCGCGCTGGCAGCGGCGGCCGGCCTCCTCGCGGCCGTGCTCGTGGTGCTGATCGTGGTGATCCGCCAGCCGGTGCCGGTCACGGCACGGGCGCTGCGGATCACGGTGGCCGACGGTCCCGGTCATGACCAGCGCGTGTCGCTGGACGCCACGTTCTTCACCCCGCCCGGCGGCGGCCGGGTGCCCGCGATCCTGCTCGCGCACGGGTTCGGGGAGACGAAGGACGCGGTCCGGCCGGAGGCGGAGCAGCTCGCCCGGGCCGGATTCGCGGTGCTCACCTGGTCCGCGCGGGGATTCGGCCGGTCCACCGGCCAGGTCGCCCTGGACTCACCCGCCTATGAGGTGGAAGACGTCGGGCAGCTGGTCAGCTGGCTGGCCCGGCAGCCGCGGGTGAGGCTGGACGGCCCGGGGGATCCGCGGGTGGGCATCACCGGCTCGTCGTACGGGGGCGCCATCGCGCTCCTGGCCGCCGCCTATGACCACCGGATCGACGCGATCGTCCCCCAGGCCACCTGGTACAACCTGGCCAGTGCACTGTTCCCCAACGCCGGCGCCGGCGCCGGCGCCGCGGGGCCTGCGGGCGGGGTGTTCAAGAAGCAGTGGGCCGGGCTGCTCTTCACCCAGGGAACCGCGGCCGGGCCCGGGACGGCCGGACGAGCGGATCCGGGACGGCGGCGGGATCCGGGACGGCGGCGGGATCCGGGACGGGCGGCGGGATCCGGGACGGGACCGGCCGCCGGCGTGTCCGCCGCGCTGTGCGGCCGCTTCCTGCCCGCGCTGTGCGCCATGTACCAGCAGGTGGCCACGCTGGGGCGGCCCACCCCGCAGGTGATCTCCTGGCTCGAGCGGTCCAGCCCGTCGAGCGTGGCCAGCCGGATCGACGTGCCCACGCTGCTGATCCAGGGCGAGGACGACTCCCTGTTCGGCCTGGATCAGGCCAACGCGAACGACCAGGCCATCCGCCGTAACGGCGCGCCGGTGGACATGGTGTGGTTCGCGGGCGGCCACGACGGCGGGAACCAGGAGACCAGCCGGATCACCCAGCTCACCACCGGCTGGTTCCAGCGCTGGCTGACCCCCCGGCACCGGTGGTCCCCCGCCGATCCCCCCGTTCCGACGGGGCAGCCGGCCTTCTCGGTCACCCGGGACCTGGGCTACGACCCGTCCAGCGGTAACGACGTGCTGGGCGTCGCCACCGCGCCGCGCTACCCGGGCCTGGCCGGGACCCGGCGCACCGCGGTCAGGCTCCGGGGCCCGGCGCAGGTCATCATCAACCCGCCCGGCGGCGCGCCGCCGTCGATGTCGGTGCTGCCCGGCCTGAGCACGGGTGGCCTGGGCGCAGGCCTGCCGATGCCGGGCCAGAGCGCCGCCTTCACCTCGGCCCCGCTGGCCGCCCCGCTGCAGCAGACCGGCTCCGCCACCGTACGGGTGCGGGTCAGCGGCGCCCCGGACATCACCGTGTTCGCCGGTGTGTACGACGTTGACCAGGCCGGTAACGCCACACTGCCGTTCCAGCTGGCCGCGCCCGTGCGGGTGACCGGGGCGGCCGCGGGCCGCACGGTCACCGTGAACCTGCCCGCGATCGACTATCAGTTCGCCGCGGGACACCGGCTCCGCCTGGTGCTGACCAGCACCGACTTCGGCTATGCCACCTCGCCGGCGGCCGCCGCCTACCGGGTGGCACTGGCCGGCCCCGGCCTGTCCGTCCCCTCCGATCCGGCGCTGCAGATCGCGGGCGGCGGCGTGCCCTGGTGGACGTGGGGGGCGCCCGCCGCGGCACTGGTCACAGCGGTGGTGATCCTCCTGGCCCGGCCCCGGAAGCGGCCGGGTGCCGTCCCGGCCCCTGCCGTCCCGGTGCCTGCCGTCCCGGTGCCTGCCGGGCCGGTGCCTGCCGGGCCGGTGCCTGCCGGGCCGGCCCCTGCCGTCGGGGCCCCTGCCGTCCCGTCCCCTGCCGGGCCGGTGGCCGCCGCCAGTACCCCTTCACCCCGAGCCGATGTCCCCCTGGAGATCACTGGCCTCACCAAGCGTTACCGGGACGGCCAGCTGGCGGTGGATGACCTGTCGCTGCGCGTGGAACGGGGCCAGATCCTCGGCCTGCTGGGGCCGAACGGCGCGGGGAAGACCACCACGCTGCGCGCGCTGATGGGCCTGGTCTACCCGGACGCGGGAATGATCACGATTTTCGGCCAGCAGGTCCGCCCCGGCGCACCCGCGCTGTCGCGGCTCGGCTCGTTCGTGGAGGGGCCAGGTTTCCTGCCGCACCTGTCCGGCCGGGCCAACCTGGACCTGTACTGGCGGGCGACCGGGCGGCCGGCGGCCAGCGCGCACCTGGACGAGGTCCTGCACATCGCCGGGCTGGGCGCCGCCCTGGACCGCCGGGTGCGGTCCTACTCCCGGGGGATGAGCCAGCGGCTGGCCATCGCCCAGGCCATGCTCGGCCTGCCGGACCTGCTGGTCCTGGACGAGCCGATGAACGGGCTGGATCCGCCGCAGATCAGGGAGATGCGCGATGTCCTGCTCGGTTACGCGGCGGCGGGCCGGACCGTGATCTTGTCCAGCCACCTGCTCGGCGAGGTGGAGCAGACCTGCAGCCACCTGGTCGTCATGCACCGGGGCCGCGGCCTCGCGGCCGGCCCGGTCACGCAGATCACCGGCGACGGCGCGGCCCTGGTCGTGGGGACCTCCCAGGCCCAGCGCGCCGTCACTGTGCTGCGTGACCTGGACGGCGTCGAGGCCGCCGAGCATCACCCGGGCGGCATCGTCGTGCATCCCAACGGGGTCGCGCCGTCTGCGGTGGTCGCCGCCCTGGTCGGCGCGGGCATCCCGGTGGACCGGGTCGGCCCGGGCCGCCGCCTCGAAGACGCCTTCCTGGACCTCATCGGCGCATCGGAGGGTGACCAGTGACCCCGGGCCCGGGCACGGCCGGGACCCCGGGCACAGCCGGGGCCGCGGGCACAGCCGGGGCCGCGGGCTACCGCCCCGGCCGCACACTGCCCTTCCGGGTTGAGTTCGTCCGCCAGCTCCGCCGCTGGAGGACCATCGTGGCCTTCGCGGTGCTGCTCATGCTGCCCTGGATCCTGGTCGCCGCGTTCGAGATCAGCGGGCCGGCCTCACCGGGCAACGGGACACCGGGACTGGTCACGGTGGCCACCGGCGGCGGCCTCAACTTCGCGGCGTTCAGCCTCTTCGTGTCGGCCGGCTTCCTGCTCGTCGTGGTCGTCGCCCTGTTCTGCGGGGACACCGTGGCCAGCGAGGCCAGCTGGTCGTCGCTGCGCTACCTGCTGGCCGCGCCGGTGCCCCGGGCCCGGCTGCTGCGCCAGAAGCTGGTGGTGGCGCTGGCCTACGCGACGATCGGGGTGATCACGCTGCCGGTGATGTCCCTGGTGGCCGGGACGGCCGCGTTCGGCTGGCATCCGCTCCGGCTGCCGGGCACCGGGGTGCAGCTGCCGGCCGGCCAGGCGCTGACCCGGATGCTCATCGTCCTGGCGTACGTGCTGGTCACCGAGATCGCGGTGGCCGGGATCGCGTTCCTGCTCTCGGTGTCCACCGACTCCCCGCTCGGCGCGGTCGGCGGCGCCGTGGGCCTGATGATCCTGTCCGCCATCCTCGACCAGGTCACCGCGCTCGGGCCGTGGCGGCAGGTCCTCCCGTCGCACTGGCAGTTCGCCTGGCTGGACGCCGTGCAGCCGCAGATCACCTGGGGCGGCATGGTGGAGGGCGCCTCGGTGTGCGCGTGCTACGGGATCGTGCTCCTCGCGCTGGCCTTCCGGCGTTTCCAGCGGAAAGACGTCGTGTCGTAACTGAGACCTGCGGGTCATCATGTCGTGAACCTGGGGAATCTTGTGCGGTTGCCTCCGGTGAGTTACGTTCTGGCCACCCGATCCAGGCCGGCCGGGAGGATCACATGAGCGGTACAGAATCCCTTCCCTTCGGCGAGAGCAAGAGCCCGCCGGTCGGCGAGACCGGGCACGAGCACCGGCTGCACCGGGGCGCGCTCGGCATCATGGACATCTCGGCCGCCACCATGGCCAACATCGGCCCGGCGATGAGCTTCTACTTCGGGTTCGGGTTCCTGGCCATCACCGCCGGGGTGGCCTCGCCGCTGACGATCGTGGCGGCCGGCATCGCGATCGCCCTGCTCGGCAACACGCTGGCCCAGTTCTCCCGGGCGCAGCCGTCCACCGGGGGCTTCATCACGTTCGTCGGGAAGTCCTTCGGCGGCACCAGCGCGGTCACCACGGCCCTGCTATGCGGGGTCGGCTACATCATCGCGATGGCCTCGGTCATCGCGATCTCCGGCGGCTTCCTGTCCATCACGCTGCAGCGCTACGCGCACGTGGACATCCCGTGGGGCTACCTGACCGTCATCCTCACCGCGCTGGCCGTGCTGATGATGATCCGCGGAGTGGGGCTGTCCACCAAGATCGCCGGGTTCTTCTTCGCGTTCGAGATGCTGGTGCTCGTCGTCGTCTCGGTCGCGTCCCTGATCAAGAACGGCGGCCACCTGTCCGCGGTCGCGTTCGAGCCGAGCCACATCACCAACGGCTTCTCCGGGCTCGCGGCCGGGTTCCCCCTGGCCATCTACCTGTTCATCGGCTGGGAGAACTCGGCCGCCCTGGCCGAGGAGACCGACAACCCGCGGCGCAACGTGCCCCGGGCGGTGTTCACCTCGGTGGCGATCATGGGGGTCAGCTACGTCGTGTTCGCCTACGCGACGGTCAGCGGGTTCGGCTACAACGTGACCAAGCTCGGCGCGGCGCCGATCCCGTTCATCTCGGTGGCCGACAGCACCATCGGGGTGCTGGCGTTCTTCGCCTACCTGGCCGGGATGACCTCGACGCTGGGCGCACTCATCGCGGGCACCAACTCCCAGGCCCGGCTGGTGTTCAACGCGGGCCGGGAGGGGCTGCTGCCCAGCTGGATCGGCCACGTGAACGCGGCCCGGCGCACCCCGATGAACGCCATCTTCACGTTCGTCGGGATCTCCGGGCTCATTATCGGCGGCTGGGCCTTCCTGCACCTGATCGCGGGCACCACCGGCGCGCTCGACCCGATCACGTTCTTCGCCGAGTCGTCCACCATGGGCACCATCCTGGTGCTGATCGTGTACCTGCTGGCCAACCTGGCCCTGCCGTTCTACTACCGCAGGTTCCGCCCGCAGGAGTTCAGCCCGGTCAAGCACGCCATCCTGCCCGGGCTGGGAGCTATCGCGATCATCGTCCCGCTGTACTACCTGGCCAAGCCGGGCCAGCCCACGCCGTATGACTGGTTCCCCTACGCGGCCCTGATCATCCTGGTCGTGGCGGCCGTCTACGCCTACATCCTCAACGCACGCGATTCCGGCCTGGCCGACCGCGTCGGCTCGATCGTGGCCGACGAATAGCGGCTCGTCGGCCTCCAGGCCGCCAGTTGTTCCTAGTATCGAGGCGTGACTACCCCCGGCCCCGAACCCCTTGCCCGGACCGCCTACGAGGCCCACCGCGCGGCCCACCCGCAGCCCCTTCCTCCCTGGGAGGACATCACGGAGCCGGACCGCGAGGCGTGGCGGGCCGCCATGTCCGCGGTCGGCGGGCAGGGCGCGAAGACGGTCGCCGAGGAGGCTCCCGCCCAGTCCCTGGTCCTCCAGGCCGCGGGCGAGCGCCTCGTGTTCTACGGCGACTTCCTGGCCGGGCGGCAGGGCCTGCTCGTCATCAGGGACGACTTCGCCTCCGGCCAGCACGCGCGCTTCACCACCGCCCACGGCCTGTGGTACGTCGAAGACCTCGGTTCGAGGAACGGCACCTGGCTCAACGGGCGCCGCATCCACGCCTCCCAGCGGCTGAAGAAGGGTGACAAGATCAAGATCGGCCGCACCGTCGTGACGGTGGTCTCCACGTGAGCCATCCCGTGCCCACCACAGGCCGGCCCGGATCAGGCCAGATGGACTAGCCGCAATGGCTTAACCGGGTTACCCCGTGCCACCCCCGGATGGGGTAGGGAAAACCAGCCGAAGAACGGAGTTGCCTCGTATTCGGCGGCCATAACCTGCACAGGCACGGGGCTGCCTGACCTGCGGGCGGCCCCAGGTGGGGGCCATGGGGGGTAGGGATGGCGCAGGTAATCAACGACGGCCTGATCCGGGGAAGCGCGACAGCGCGCGTGCCTGGCATGCCGCTCGTGCTCATGTATCACTCGATCGAGCCGTACCAGGCTGACCCGTACCTGGTGACGGTGGGCCCGGCACGGTTCGCGGAGCAGATGCGCTGGCTGGCCCGGCGCGGGCTGCGCGGGGTGTCCATCCGCGACCTGCTCGCCGCGCGTGCGGCGGGCGCCGGCAAAGGCCTGGTCGGGCTGACGTTCGACGACGGGTACGCCGATTTCGCCCGGCATGCGCTGCCGGTGCTGCGCCGCCGCGGTTTCGGGGCGACCGTGTTCGTCATCGCCGGCCGGCTCGGCGGCCAGAACGCGTGGGACCCGGACGGGCCGCGTAAGCGGCTGATGGACGCGCCCGAGGTCGCGGCGCTGGCCCGGGAAGGCATCGAGATCGGGTCGCACGGGCTGCGTCATGTCCGGCTCGCTGGCAACCGGGACGCGCTGGGCGATGAGGTCGGCGGCAGCCGCCGCATCCTGGAGGAGATCACCGGCATGCCGGTCGGCGGGTTCTGCTACCCCTACGGCGACCTCGACGCCGCCGCGGTAGCCCAGGTCCGCGACACCGGCTACGACTACGGCTGCGCCATCTGGCCGTCGGCCTGCACCGGCCGGCACGCGCTGCCGCGGACCTATATCGGCGACGCGGATACCGCGCCGCGCCTGTGGGCGAAGACGGCCCGGCACCGGCTGACCTGGCAGCACCGGCTGGCCCCGGTGCTAGCCCGGACGGCCGGCGCCGCCTGATTTCCCCCACTCAGCGTAGGCACCCTACCTCTCTTGAGTGACCCACAAGGGTAAGTCGGGTGCCACAGTCGGAGCACCAGACGGCGCAGATCGCCACCCGGGGGGGACAGTGGCCGAGCATCAACTTTCGCTCGCGGTCAATGGGCAGGAGAACCAGCTGCACACCAGGCTGGTCAGCTTCGAAACAGCACGGTCCGCGATTACCACAGGGTCGGTCGCCATTGTCGGCCTCGGGTACGTCGGGCTGCCGACCGCGGTGGAGTTGCACGGCAAGAGCCCGCAGATCATCGGGATCGACGTCAGCGAGCGCCGGCTGCGGGACATCGCCTCCCGCCAGGCCGACCTGACCGACGCGGACCAGGAGCGCCTCGCCGCGGCCCTGGCCGACGGGAGCCTCGAGCTCACGACCGACCCGGCCGCGGCCGCGGCCGCCGAGGCGATCATCATCTGCGTGCCGACCCCGGTGGATGAGGCCCTGGCGCCGGACCTGACCGCGCTGCGGGCCGCATGCGCCACGGTGGTCCAGCACGCGGTGCCGGGACAGATCATCATCCTGACCTCGACCAGCTACGTCGGTACCACCCGCGACCTGCTCACCGAGCCGCTCCGGCAGCGGGGACTGGTGGCGGGCACCGACATCAACGTGGCGTTCAGCCCGGAGCGGATCGACCCGGGCAACCCGGCGCACCTGCAGAGCGAGACCCCGCGGGTGGTCGGCGGGGCCACCGAGGACTGCACCATGCGGGCCGCCCAGGTCATCGGCCGGCGTCACGGATTCGGTGTACCTGGTCAGCTCGAGCGACGCCGCCGAGGCCACCAAGCTCTACGAGAACATCTTCCGCGCCGTGTCCCTGGCCCTGGCCAACGAGTTCGCCGACGCGTGCGGCGCGCTCGGCCTGGACCCGATCGAGGTCACGCTGGCCGCGGGCACCAAGCCGTACGGGTTCCTGGGCGTGTTCCCGGGGCCGGGCGTGGGCGGTCACTGCATTCCGTGCGACCCGCATTACCTGCTCTGGCAGCTGAACGCGCGGGACCACGCCTCGCCGCTGATCGAGCAGGCCATGAAGTCGATCGCGATGCGCCCGGAACGGGTGGTCGAGCGGGCCGGCCAGGTTATCGCGGCCGGGGGGCGCCCGCTGGCCTGCGCGCGCGTCGTCGTGATCGGGGTCAGCTACAAGGCGGGCGTGCGGGACCTGCGCGAGTCCCCGGCCCTGCCCATCATCGACGGGCTGATCCGCGAGGGCGCCGAGGTCTCCTACTACGACCCGCTGATCCCGGAACTCGACCTGCCGGGCGGCGGCCGCCTGCACAGCGTGACGGACCCCCGGGGGCCGGACTTCGACCTGGCCGTGGTGCATACGCTGCACCCCGGGCTGGATTACACCTGGGCCCACGATGTCCCGGTCGTGCTCGACGCCACCTACCAGTTCTCCGGCGCGGCGCACCGCGTCGTGGTGTGAGGCCTGCGCCATGATCACCGACCTGCGGGCGGCGGACTGGAGTACCCCGGCGGTGGTGCTCAAGTTCGACCAGAACATGCTGCATCACGGCAGCCTGGGCGTGATCCGCAGCCTGGGGCGGCTGGGCGTGCCGGTGTACGGCGTGCATGAGGGCCCCTGGGCTCCCGCCGCGAGTTCCCGCTACCTGTCCGGCCGCTTCTTCTGGCAGCCACGTCCCGATGATCCGCAACGGACCGTATCGGGGCTGCTCAGCCTGGCCAGCCGGATCGGCCGCCGGGCGGTGCTGTACGCGACGGACGACGCCGGGGCGATCTTCCTGGCCGAGCACGGGGATGCGCTGCGCGACGCGTTCGCGTTCCCGCGGCCCCCGGCGGACCTGCCCCGGCGGCTGGCGGGCAAGTACTCGATGTTCCAGCTCTGCCGGGACCTCGGGGTACCCACCCCGCGGGCCATGCTGGCCTGGTCACCGGGGGAGGCCGCGGAGTTCGCCGGGCAGGCCGGGTTCCCGCTCATCGCGAAGCTGGCCACGCCGTGGCGGGGAGCGGAGAGCGCGGGCCAGCCGCTGCGGAGCACCACGATCATCGCGACCCTGCCGCAGCTGCGGGAGGTGTGTGCCCGCGCCGGGGAGACGGGCACGGGGCTCATGCTGCAGGAGTACATCCCGCCGGCGCCCGGCCAGGACTGGTTCTTCCACGGCTACATCGACGCCGGCGGGCGCTGCGCGCCCGCGTTCACCGGGGTCAAGGACCGCTCCTACCCGGCGTACGCCGGGCTGACCAGCATGGGCCGTGCGGTGCCGAACAGCCGGGTGGCCGGCCAGGCCAGCGCGATGGCCGCCGCGATCGGCTTCCGCGGGATCGCCGACCTGGACCTGCGCTTCGACCCGCGGGACGCCGAGTACAAGCTGCTCGACTTCAACCCGCGGCTCGGCGCCCAGTTCCGCCTGTTCACCACGGGCACCGGCCTCGACGTGGCCCGGGCCGCGTACCTCGACCTCACCGGCCAGCCGGCCGCGGCCGGGGAAATGACCCGGGACCGGCGGTTCCTGGTCGAGAACTACGACCCGCTGGGCGCGGCCGGCTACTGGCGCCGCGGGGAACTCGGGCTGCGGTCGTGGGCGGCGTCGCTGCGCGGGGTGGACGAGTTCGCCTGGCTCGCCCGCGACGACCTCCGGCCGTTCGGGCTGATGTGCGCGCGCATGGCCTGGCGTGCGGTCAGCCGCGGCCTGCACGGCACCCAGACCCGGGGCCCGTCCGTGCTGCTGCGCGCCGCGGGCGGGCCCCGTTACCGTCCCGGGCCGCGGGCCACGGGCGGCAGCCGCGAGCTCAGGGATTTCAAAGCACGGGATGTCAAAGCACGGAGGGAAAAAGTATGAACGGCACCACCGATGTGGCCATCGTGGGGGCGGGCCCGTACGGGCTGTCGGTCGCGGCGCACCTGCGCCGGTCCGGGCTGAGCATCCGGCAGTTCGGCCTGCCGATGCACCTGTGGCGGGCGTGCATGCCCCGGGGGATGTTCCTGAAGTCCCAGGGGTTCGCGTCCAACCTGTCCGACCCGGCCGGCCAGCTGACCCTCGCCGCGTTCTGCCGGGCGACCGGGCGGCCCTACGCGGACTACGGCCTGCCCGTGCCGCTGGACACGTTCGTCGCCTACGGCCAGTGGTTCCAGTCGTCCGCCGGCCTGGACGTCGAGGAAGTCCTGGTGACCGGCGTGTCACCGGCCGGGGGAGGCTACGAGCTCACGCTCGGCGACGGGGAGACGCTCCGGGCCCGCCAGGTGGTCATCGCCGTCGGGGTGGAGCACTTCGCGTACCTGCCTGGCGAACTGGCCGGGCTGCCCGCCACGGCCTGCACGCACAGTTCCGCCCACACCGACCTGGCGGCGTTCGCCGGCCAGCGGGTCATCGTGGTCGGGGCCGGGCAGTCCGCCCTCGAATCCGCGGCGCTGCTGCACGAGCAGGGCGCCCATGTCCAGATCGTGATGCGCGAGCAGAACGTGGTCTGGAACGGCGCGCCCCTGGCCCTGCGACCGGCCGCTGCTGGCACGGCTCCGCGAGCCCGAGGCCGGCCTGGGCTCGGGCTGGGGCACCTGGTTCTACTCCACCCAGCCGGGGATGTTCCGGCACCTGCCCGAGGGCAGCCGGGTGCAGCGGGCCCGGACCAAGCTCGGGCCCGCCGGGGCGAGCTGGCTGCGCGGCCGGGTCGAGGGCGAGTTCCCGATCCTCACCGGCCACACGCTGCAATGGGCGGCGTCCGGGCCCGGCGGGGTCCGGCTCGGCCTGGCCATCGACTCAGGCGGCGCCGCGGAGGTGACCGCCGACCATGTCATCGCGGCCACCGGGTACCGGCCGGACCTGGGCCGCCTGACGTTCCTGGACGAGGGGCTGCGATCCGGGCTGCGCACCGTGGCCGGCACCCCCGCGGTGAACCGCGACTACCAGACCAGCGCGCCCGGGCTCTACGTGGTCGGCCCGGGAGTGGCCCCCACGTTCGGCCCGGTCATGCGTTTCGTGTACGGCGCGGACCACGCGGCCCGGACCGTGGGCCGGCGGCTGGGCAGCCCGGCCACCCGCCGTGCCGCCGTGGCCGTGGGGGCCGGCCAGTGAGCGTGCCCCAGAGCGACGGCTGGGCGCGGCCCGGGTGCGCGGGTTTCCCTGGGGCACGCGAACGCCCCGGCTAGCACGGTGAGTGTGCCCGAGTACGTGCACAGCCCCCCGGCGGGGGTCCCAGGGCCGGGCCGCGTCCGCCCGGGCAGCCCGGCCCTGCCGCCGGCGGGGGTGCTGGCGGAGGTGACGGCCCCGGCGCAGCGGATCACCCCGGGCGCGATCGCGGCGGCCGTGGCCATGCCGCTGGCCGACGCGGCGGCCCTCGCGGCTGTCCTCGGCTCCGTGGCCTTGAGCATGCGATTCACCACGGCGGCCTGGGTCTACGCCGTGCTGGTGTTCGTGGCGCTGTCCGCCGGCGACCTGCACCGGCTGCGGATCTGCCTGCGGGTCGCCGACCAGTCCGGGCGCATCATCACCGCGGCCGCCCTGCCTGCGGTAGCGCTGCTGCCCTGGATGACCGCCGGGCAGGCGTTCCGGCTCGCCGTCACGGCCGGGACGCTGCTGATCGTGGCGCGGGTCGCGGTGTCGGCGGGACTGCGCGCGGCGCACCGGCGCGGCCGGCTGACCGAGCGGGCCCTGGTCGCCGGCGGCGGCCCGCAGGCCCTGGAGCTGGCCAGCCTCCTGAAAGAGCATCCTGAGCTGGGACTGCGTCCCGCTGACGTCCCGGGCAGCCCATCGCGGACTGGTGCCCGCATCAGCCGCGTGATCGTGTGCGCGCCAGAGGACTCCGGCGGCGGTGAGCTGGCCCGCGGTGAGCTGCCCCGCGCGCCGGGCGCCGACGTGTGCGTGGCACCCCGGACGCCCGGGCTCACCGCCGCGCTGCCCGGCGGCCGCCTGGACGATGTGTGGGGAGTCCCGCTGGTCCCGCTGCGCCGCTCGGCCTGGGCGGCGCAGGCGCCGCTCGGCCGGGCCGTGAAGCGCTCGTTCGACGTGCTGGCCGCGGCGGTGCTGCTCATCGTGACGGCCCCGCTGGTGCTGGTGACCGGCCTGGCCGTCCGGCTGACGCTGCACCGGCCGGCGCTGTTCCGCCAGGTCCGCGTCGTCGGGCAGGGGAACCTCGCCGAGATCGTCAAGCTGCGCACGCTCGGGCGGCACGGTGACCCGGACACGTCATGGTCGGTGCCCGCCGGGCAGTGCGGCACGCTCGGCCGGGTCCTCCGGGTCACCCACATCGACGAGCTGCCCCAGCTGGTCAGCGTGCTCCGCGGGGACATGTCGCTGGTCGGGCCGCGGCCGGAGCGGCCGCACTTCGTCCGGCAGTTCAGCCAGGCCGTGCCCGGCTACACCGGGCGGCAGCGGATGCCCGCCGGCCTGACCGGCTGGGCCCAGGTCCACGGGCTGAACGGGGACACCTCGATCACCGACCGGGCCCGGTTCGACAACTACTACATCGAGCACTGGTCGTTCTGGCTCGACCTCGTCGTGCTGGGGCGCACCCTGACCAGCATCGCCGGCGGGGCCATCACGAAGAAGCGCGGGGGGACATGACATGAAGGTTCTGCACGTGATCACCGGCCTGGGGGTCGGCGGCGCCGAACTCCAGCTCCGCTCGATCCTGCAGCACACCCGGCACGACAGCGAGGTCGTCACGCTCTACAACCCGGGGCCGGTCGCGGACATGATCCGCGATGACGGCGGCCGGGTCCGGGACGTCGGCATGACCAGCAACACCCAGCTGTCCACCGTGCTCCGGCTGCGCGCGCTGATCCGTGAGGGCGGGTACGACGTGGTGCACGCGCACCTGTACCGCTCCCAGGTGTACGGCCGGTCCGCGGCCTGGCTGGCCGGGACGCCGGTGGTGCTGAGCACCGAGCACTCGATCGGCGAGACGCACCTGGAGCGCAGGCGGATGACGCTGGGCGTGCGCACCCTGTACCTGGGCACCGAGCTGCTGTCCGACATGACGATCGCCGTGTCCGGCACGGTCCGGGAGCGGCTGGAGAAGTGGGGGGTCCGGCCGAAGCGGGTGACCGTCATCCCGAACGGCGTGGACCTGCAGCGGGTGGCGTTCGACGACACCGCCCGGCGGCGGGTCCGGGCCGAGTTCGGCGTCGGCGACGGCGTGTACCTGATCGGCGTCCTCGGGCGGCTCGACCCGAACAAGCAGTTCGACATGGTCATCGAGGCCGCCTCGGCGCTGCTGTCCGACCAGGTCAAGCTGATGATCGTGGGCAAGGGCGACGAGCAGGCGCACCTGGAGCAGGTGGCCCGCGAGCACGGGGTGACCGGCCACGTGATTTTCGCCGGGGAGCGGCATGACGTGTCGGCCATGCTGTCCGCGATGGACCTGTTCGTGGCGTCCTCGAAGCAGGAGACGTTCGGCCTGTCGGTGCTGGAGGCGCTGGCCAACGGCGCCCCGGTGCTGTACACCACCTGCCCGGCGCTGGACGGCCTGGACGCCGAGCGGGCCCGCCGGGTGCCGTCCACCGCGGACGGGATCCGGGCCGCGATGGCGGCGGAGGTGAGCGCCGGCCAGCGGCCGCGGATCGCCGAGCCCGCCGTGGAGAAGGAATACAGCGTGGCGGCGGTCACTGCGCGGATCGACGACCTGTACGAACGGCTGGCCAGGCGGCGCAAGCTGCGCACGCTCTGGCGGCCCGCCACCAAGACGGGGAGACATGCGATGAAGTGTTTCGTGACCGGGGCGGCCGGGTTCATCGGCTCGCACCTGACCGAGGAACTGCTGGCCGCGGGGCATCAGGTGGCCGGGCTGGACGACCTGAGCACCGGGCGGGTGGAGAATCTCCGGGCGGTCCGCGACGACCCCTCGTTCCGGCTGGTGCAGGGGTCGATCCTGGACACCGCCGACGGTGGCGGAACTGACCGCCGGGGCCGACTGGGTATTCCACCTGGCCGCCGCGGTGGGCGCGTTCATGATCCGCGACCGCACCCTGGACAGCATGCGCACCAACATCCGCGGCACGGAGAACGTGGTCGAGGCCGCGCACCGCCACGGGGCCCGGCTGCTGGTCGCGTCCACCAGCGAGATCTACGGCAAGAACACCAAGATCGGTCTGCGGGAGGACGACGACCGGATAGTCGGGTCGCCGCTGAAGTCGCGGTGGAGCTACTCCGAGGCCAAGGCGATCGACGAGAGCCTGGTCGAGGGCTACGTCCGCGAGCTCGGGCTGAGCGCGGTAATCGTGCGCTTCTTCAACACCGTGGGGCCGCGGCAGACCGGCCGCTACGGGATGGTCATCCCGCGGTTCGTCCGGCAGGGGCTGGCGGGCCAGCCGCTGACCGTGTTCGGCACGGGCCGGCAGGTGCGCTGCTTCTGCCACGTGCACGACGTGGTGCCCGCGCTGACCCGGCTGATCACGTCGGACCGGGCCAGCGGGCGGGCGGTGAACCTGGGCAGCACCGAGCAGGTCACGATCGAGGGCCTGGCCGAGCGGGTGATCGCGGCGACCGGGTCGGACCGCGGGATCGAGCGGACCTCGTACCTGGAGGCCTACGGCTCCGGTTACGAGGACATGCAGCGCCGGGTGCCGGACTGCACGCTGGCCGCGGACCTGGTCGGGTTCCGGGCGACCCGGAGCCTGGACGACATCATCCAGGCCGTGATCGAGGATCAGCTGGCCGGGCGGACCGCGGCGGCCGCAGCGAGCTGAGAGCTGGCGAGGCCGGTGAAAACGAGGATGGCCCGGCCAAGCAAGGCAGAGCCGAAGAAGGCTGAGACAAGGAAGGCAGAGCCAGCGAAGACGGCATCGCACGGCAGCCGGGCACCGGCGACGGAGCCCACACGGCGGCGGCACAGTTTCGCCGGTGCCGCCTGGCTGGCCGTTGTCGTGGCCGGGGCCGTTCTGGTGGGACTGACGATGGTGAATTTGCGGGGCAGCACGCCACGGCACACGCTGGTCGTGGCGTCCATGCCTTACTGGAACATCAGCCACGCCACCAGCGTCGTGCTCGGCCACCCGCAGGACGTGACCGAGGTGTCGCCGTGGATGTACGGGCTGAGCAGCTCCGGGCAGATCAACACGCAGTACCCCCCGGGCCAGGCTGCTTCGGTGGCGGCCGAGATCAAGCGGCTGCGCGGGGCGGGCAAGCTGATCGTGCCGAGCATCGCGAACATCACCGGCGGCAACTGGTCCTACGCCCCGGTGGGCCGGATGCTGCACTCGCCGCCGCTGATGGCCGCCCAGGTGGCTGCGATCGTGGCCCTCACGGAGCGCAAGCACTATGCGGGGATCGACCTGGACTACGAGAACCTGCACGCCAGTGACCGGCAGGCGTTCACCACGTTCGTCACCCGGCTGGCCCAGGCGCTGCACGCGCGGGGCAAGGTGCTGTCCGTCGCGGTGTTCGCCAAGACCACCAACGCGGGCACCGACCCACGCAACGTGGCCCAGGACTACGCGGCCATCGGCCGGGCCGCCGACCAGGTGCGGCTGATGGCCTACGACTACCACTGGGAAACGTCCCCGCCCGGGCCGGTGGCCCCGATCAGCTGGGTCCGCGCGGTGCTGCGCTACGCCAGGACGCAGATCCCGGCCAGCAAGATCATCCTGGGCGTGCCGCTGTACGGCTACGACTGGGTGGGCAGCCGCGGCACCGGGGTCAGCTGGCTCCAGGCGCTGCGGCTGTCGCGCCAGTACCACGCGACCCCGCACTACGACCAGGCCAGCCAGACCCCCTGGTTCCGCTACCGGGACTCCTCCGGCCACGAGCACACCGTGTGGTTCGAGAACGCGGCGAGTTCCCGGGCCAAGTTCGACGCGGCCCAGGGCGCCCAGATCGCGGGCGTATATCTGTGGATGTACGGATATGAGGACACCGGCACCTGGCCCGCGCTGGGCCACGTGCTGCCGACATCCGGCCCGCACGCGCTCAGCACGTCCAGGGCGGTGCCATGATGCCCTGGTGGCTGCTGGCCGTATTCGTGCTGGGCGCCAACGTCGCCCTCTGGGGATCCCTGGGCCTGATCCGGCTGGGCGAGTCCGCGGCCGCCCGCTGGCGGCGCAGGGCCACGGGCCTGGCCAGCACGAGCCTGCCTGCCAGCGGCCTGCCGATCACCGGCCTGGCCAGCACCAGCCTGGCGGCGCGGGGCCTGGCCAGCACGGGTCCGGCCGGCCCGGGGCTGGCCGGCCGGGGGCTGGCCGCCAGGGAGGACGGGGGAACGCTGATGGCCGTCACGGCCGATGGTGACCGGCCCGCCCGTCTGCGCTCCCTGACCGCCGCGGACGTGGCCGTGCTCATCCCCGCGCACAACGAGGCCCTGGTCATCGAGGAAAGCCTGCGGTCCATCATGGCCCTGGTGCCGTCGGCGAACGTCCACGTGGTCTCGGACGGCTCCACCGACGCCACGGTCGAGATCGCCCGGCAGGCCGGGGCCCGGGTGATCGAGACCCGGGAGAACGTGGGCAAGGCCGGGGCGCTCGTGGATGCCATCGGCCGCTTCGACCTGATCCGCCGGTTCCCGGTGGTGATGCTGCTCGACGCCGACACCCGGGTCGAGCCCGGCTACTTCACGGCCGCGCTGCCCATATTCGACCACCCGCAGGTGGTCGCCGTGGCCGGCTGCGTGCGGACCGCCCCGGACCGGCGGATGAAGCTCGGCGGCCAGGTGCTGGTCGGTCACCGCACCCGGATCTACGCCGTGGGCCAGCGGGCGCTGAAGTTCGGCCAGACCTGGCTGCGTTCCAACGCCACGCCGATCGTGCCCGGCTTCGCCAGCCTGTACCGGACCGATGTCCTGCCGCGGATGGAGATGAACCCGCCCGGGCTGGTGATCGAGGACTTCAACATGACGTTCGAGGTGTACCAGAAGCGGCTGGGCAAGGTCGGGTTCACCCTCCGGGCGGTGGCGGTCACCCAGGATCCGGACAACCTGGGAGACTACGTGCGGCAGACCCGGCGGTGGGCGATCGGGCTGTGGCAGACGGTTCGCCGGCACCCGCCGCAGGCCAACTTGTTCACGGCGATGCTGGCCCTGCTGCTGATCGAGCTGATCACCTCGAGCCTGCTGTTCCTGCTGCTCTTGCCGGCGCTGATCGTGCTGGCCGTGCCGGACCTGGTTGGCGGCGCGCTGTCCTGGCCAGGCTTCGGCGAGGTGCACACGCTCGTCGCGGCGCACGTGACGCTGACCGCGGTGCTGTTCGGCGTGGTGCTGCCCGACTACCTGCTCACCTGCGCGGTCGCGATCCTCGAGCGCCAGCCGCGGCTCCTGCTGCTCGGCGTGTTCTTCCCGTTCGTGCGGATGATCGACGCCGGCATCGGCCTCTACGCGATCCCGGCCGCGTGGTTGTCCAGGTCCAGCGGCCGGTGGAAGAGCCCGGCCCGCCGCGCGGCCGATCCCGCGGCCCTCGCCGGGGCGGCGGCCCGCGGCGGGGCGGCGGTGCCCCCATTCCCGGGGCCCGATCCGGCCGCGCTGCCGGCCGTCACGGGGCCGCCGGATGGGGTGCCGCCAGCCGCGGTACCGGCAAACACACTGGACTGCCCGGCACGGGCGGCGGAGGCGAGTCATGTATCTAGGTGAGGACAGGCCGTCCGCGGCGGTGCACAGTGAGCTCATGGATCCCGTGCGGATACTGCTGGTAGATGACCACCTGATGGTCACCGAGGCGCTGGCCTCACGGCTGTCCGCGGCCATGGACCTGTGGGTGGCCGGGCGGTGCACCACGGCGGACCCGAACCTGCTCGAGATCGTCCGCGGGCTCCGGCCCGACGTGATCACGATCGAGGTCGAGCCGCTCGGCGCGGCCGTGGGCGAGGTGCTGTCGGGCCTGGTGACGGCCCGGCCCGAGGCCAGGGTCGTCGTGCTGAGCGCGGACCATGACATCGCGCACGGGGTGGAGGCGGCCCGGGCCGGGGTCTCGGCCTGGGTGGCCAAGGAGCAGGGCGCCGCGGAGCTGGAAACCGTGATCCGCGGCGTGTGCCAGGGCTATTCCTGGTTCCCGCCCGACATGCTGGGCGCAATTCTCGCCGAGTTGCGCGCCGACGTCGGCCGGGCCCGTGAGCATGAGGATGTGCTGGACATGCTCAGCCCGCGGGAGCGGGACGTCCTGCTCAGCATGATGGACGGCAAGCGCGGCCGTCAGATCGCCCAGGACCTGCTGATTTCCACGGACACGGTGCGGACGCATACCCGCAACATCTTCGCCAAGCTCGACGTGCACAGCCGCCTGGAGGCGGTCCGGGTGGCCCGGGCCGCGGGCCTGCGGCCGCCGGAACGGACCGACGGGTGAACGCCCCGGTCCCCGCGGCGGCCGGGAAGCCCGTGGCGGCCCGGAAAGTGGCCACGGTCATCACCCGGCTCGAAGGCGGAGCGGGGCAGCATGCGCTGCGCGGGGCGCTGAGCATGGACCCGGGTCGCTTCGAGATGACGCTCATCACCGGGAGCGGGGACCCGGTGCTGCTGGACCAGGCCGCCGCGGCTGGCCTGGAGGTCCTCACCGAGCCCGCGCTGCGGGCCCCGATCGCGCCGCGCAGCGACCTGCGGGCCCTGGCGCGGCTGCGGGACCTGCTGGGCCGCCGCTCCTTCGACATCGTGCACACACACACGGCCAAGGCGGGAGTGCTCGGGCGCCTGGCCGCGCACAGCGCCGGGGTGCCGCGGCTGGTGCACACGTACCACGGCTTCCCGTTCCACGAGTTCCAGTCGGCCCCGCGGCGGCAGGCGTACGTGCAGATTGAGCGGCGCCTGGGCCGGATCACCGACCTGGCCCTGTGCGTCGGGACCGCGGTGGCGGTCGAGGCGGTCCGCCGCCGGCTGATCTCCCCCGAGCGGATCCGGACCATCGGGGTGGTCGCCGACGGTCCGCCGGCCCCGCCCCTGCCGGCGATCGGTCAGATGGTGATCCCCGGGCCCGGGCCCGGGCAGCGCTCGGCGTGCCCGGCGATGCGACCGTGGTCGGCGCGGTGGGGCGGCTGACCTACCAGAAGGCGCCCGAGGACTTCCTGGGTGCCCTGCGCGCGCTGGGCAGGCCGGACGTGACCGGGGTCTGGGTCGGTGACGGCGAACTGGCCGGACGGGTCGCAGCGCAGGCCCGGCAGACACCTGGCGTCCGGATGGTGCTGGCCGGCCAGCGCGGCAACGTCCCCGAGCTGCTGCCCGCCTTCGACGTGTTCGCGCTCCCCAGCCGGTACGAGGGGCTGCCCACGGCTGTGGTGGAGGCCATGGCATGCGGGATCCCGGTCGTCGCGACGGCGGTGAACGCGGTAGGCGACGTGGTCGTGCCGGGCGAGACCGGCCTGCTCGTCCCGCCGGGCCGCCCCGAGCTGATGGCGGACGCTGTCCGCTATCTCCTGGATTCGCCCGCCGCCGCGGCCCGGATGGCCTCGGCGGCCCGGGCCCGGCTCGGCCAGCGCTTCGGCGAGCAGGCGTTGCGGCAAGCGCTCACGGCGGCGTACTCCTCCGGGGGGACCACCGCTTAACCAGGCATGGTTAACTGTCCGTAATGCCTCATCCGGTGACTAGTCCACGCCGGACGGTGATGCGCACGATGGGGAGGGAACGCGGGGACGGCGAACCTGGCTCCCCCCGCCGGGGGGTGGGCGGGGTGCCGGGGGGGAATAAAGTAGTGCAGGGGGAACAAAGTGGAACCGTCGTTGGACCGGCGACGGGGCCGGGGGCGCAGGCGGTCAGACGTTGAGGAACCGCTGGCGGTCCGAGGCCTGCTGCATGATCTTGGCCATCAGATGACGACACTGTCATACCTGGTCGAGGCGGTGCGGGGGGACGTCGAACTGCCCGGGGACGCGGGCTCCCGGCTCGAGTTGCTGTCACTGGAGATGTCCCGGCTGCTGGACATCATCGCGCAGGAGATCCCGTGCGGTGCCGGGGTGCCGGCGGTGGCCGAGGTCGGGCTGCGCTCACTGGCCGGCCAGGTCACCAAGCTGGCCCGGATCGCGCACGAGACCTCGGTGATCCTGGAGCCCGGGCCGGAGGTGACCGTCCGGGCCAGCCCGGCCCTGCTGTGGCGGGTGCTGACCAACGTGGTGGACAACGCGGCCCGGGCCGCGGGGCCGGATGGCCGGGTAGGGGTTACCGTCTCGGCCGCCGGTGACCGGGCGGCGGTCGATGTGATCGACGACGGCCCGGGTTTCGGCCAGGGGCCTCCGGGGGTGGCCGCGCTGGGGCTTGGCGTGGTGACCACGCTGCTCGAGTCGTGTGGCGGCGAACTGGAGGTCCGGGCGCCCGAATCGGGCGGCGCGCATGTCCGGGTCGTGGTGCCGGTGCAGCCCGCGCCGGGCGTCCCGGCCCCCGGCGGGACAGCCCAGGTGGTCCCGTGACCGGGCTCGTGATCGGCGACGACCACAGTGTCTTCCTGGACGCGATGTCCGCCGTCCTGCTCCAGCGCGGTTACCAGGTCACGGTGGCCCGCAGCGTGACGGACACCATCGAGACCGTGCGCCGGACCCAGCCGGACGTGTGCCTGATCGACCGGCACTTCGCCGAGGACAACGGGATCCTGGCCATCAGCGCGCTGCTCGCCGCGAGCAGCCGGACCAAGGTGCTGGTGGTCAGCGCCGACCCGGACACCGAGGGGATCCGGCAGGCTCTGCACGCCGGGGCGTCCGGGTACCTGCACAAGACCCGCGGGGTGGCCGCGCTGACCCGGGCCATCGACCGGGTGCAGCGCGGCGAGGTGGTGGTCGACGTGCCCAAGCCCGGGCCGGCCCGGCTGGCGCCCCGGCAGGACGATGCGCACCGGCTGGCCGCGTTCCTCACCGTGCGTGAGCGCGAATGCCTCGAGCTCCTGGTGGAGGGCCTGGACACGGCCGGGATCGCCACCAAGCTCGGGGTGTCGCCGGCCACGGTCCGCACCCATGTCCAGTCCCTGATGACCAAGCTCGGCGTGCACTCCCGGCTGGAGGCGGCGTCCTACGCGGTCCGCTACCGCCTGCTCGACGACGACGAGGTGACCCGCTTCCGGCCGGCCGGCACCGGCTTAAGCCGCGGCCAGCGGCGCCGGGCCACCCGCGCCACGGCGATCAGGCCGGCCGTGGCCAGGGCCGCGAGCAGGAGCCCGTCCACGATCCGCCGCGCCAGGTCGGGCGGGGTCGCGGCGAAGCTGTAGGAGTCGGTGGTGAGCGTGCCCGCGGAGAACAGGGCCAGGCCGAAGCTCAGCCCGCTGGCGCCCGCAGGCACGGGTGGCGTCGACCAGCGGGCCCGGGACCAGCTTCCGCTGGCCGGGAAGTACGGGCTCGACGTCCAGTACACCCAGCGCCCCGTCCAGGTCCGGTAGTAGACCGAGTACTGGGTCCGGGCCGTCGACTGGTACCAGCTGCCCAGGGTGTAGGACCGCCCCGGCCGGACCGGCAGCGAGCACTGGCCCAGGTCGAACTGGGGCAGGAGCTTGGCGTCCCCGCTGTGGTAGCCGGTGATGGTCAGCCGCTCCCCCCAGCGTCCTCCGTGGCTGTCCGCGGTGTGCTGCCAGCGGACGGTGTTGCGCCCGTATCCCCCCTCCATCCAGCATCGCGGGGTATTGGCCGGGGATGCGGACGTGGCCTCCAGCGAGGCGCCGACCGCGCCCGAGGGGGCGACCGACTCCAGCGACGGGTTGACGACCCCGTGCGGCGCGGCCGGCGCGACGCGCGGCGTGGGGCGTGCCGGGTCGCCGGTCACCTGGTCCACGGTGCGCACCACCGTCCCCAGCCGCTGCCGGCGGGCCAGCCACCGCGCGAACGAGTCCATCATCGTGGCGCGCACGGCCAGGCCGCCGCACCCGCTACCGCTGCACACGTGGTGGAACACCAGCGGCAGCCAGCCGCCCTGCCGCCCGGCAGCGGTGACGGTGCGCTCGAGATCGCCCAGCGTCCAGGAGCTGTCCACTTCCCCGGCCGTCGGCAGCGCCATCAGATTGCGCGGCGGGATGCTCTCGGTGAGGGCGCAGCCGGGACAGCCGGGTGCGCGCAGCCCCACCACGCTCCGGGCGCTGGTGTAGCCGCAGCCGCGGACGATGGCCTCGGCCCGCGGGCTGACCGCCCCGCCCGGGTAGGCGAAGGACGCTGCCCGGTATCCCCAGCGGGCCAGGATCGAGCGGCTTTCGCAGACCTGCCGCCGGGCCTCGGCCGTGCTCAGCGCGGTCAGCCGCAGGTGTGACACTGTGTGGCCGCCGATCTCGTTCCCCTCCGCGGCCAGCTGGTGCAGGTCGGGACGGGTCACGTAACCCGGTGTCCCGACCGCGCCGGTGATGATGTAAAAGGTCGCGGGCAGCCGGTAGCGGTGCAGTATGCGGGCCGCGGCCATCTGGTCGGCGTCCCCGTCGTCGAACGTCAGCGTGACCACGGTGCGCGGGGCGTGTCCCGCGCTGCCCCGGCTGGCGGCGGCAGAACCCTGGCCGGGGATCACCACGGACAGGGCGAGGGTCACCACGGCCAGGCTGACGGCCAGCCCTCTGATGGCGGGCCGGCGGCTGCCCGGCCGCGGGCCATGCGCCCGCGGGCCATGCGCCCGCCGGCCAGGCGGCCAGGGGCCATGGCCTGGCCACCAGCGTGGCCTCCGAGCCTGCCGCAATACGTTCCCCCCGGGAGATGCCCCCTACCCCGCCGCCAGCCAGGCCCCCAGGCTAGGCCAGCGGGCTGGCGGTGCCGTCCCCCGTCCGGGTGAGCGCGGCTACCTCATACGCGTCTGGGCCTGGGCCGTCCGGGGGAGCCACCGGGTGAGGCGCGCGCAGCAGGCTGCCCCGGTTGAAGGGCCGGTGGGCCCTCGTCACGCGGACGGTGACGTGGTTGACTCCCAGGCACAGCGCTTGTACGCCCGAGGGGGTGCATCCTGATGGCTCGCAAGGATCACGCAGTGGTGTCCGCGCCAGGCGGGAACCACCAGGTGAAGGCGGCCAAGGCCGCTAAAGCCGCGAAGGCGGCCAGGGCGGCGAAGGCCGCCAGGGCGGAGCGGCTGCCGCGGCGGCTGTACGAGACCGAGCTCTACCGGCTCCAGGCCGAGCTGGTGAGGGCCCAGGAGTGGGTCCGGGCCGAGAAAGCCCGGATCGTCGTGATCTTCGAAGGCCGCGACGCCGCGGGCAAGGGCAGCACGATCAAGCGTGTCACCCAGTACCTCAATCCGCGGATCGCCCGGATCGCGGCGCTGCCCGCGCCGACCGAGCGGGAACAGACCCAGTGGTACTTCCAGCGGTTCGTCGAGCACCTGCCCGCAGGCGGGCAGATCGTCCTGTTCGACCGCAGCTGGTACAACCGCGCCGGGGTCGAGCATGTCATGGGGTTCTGCTCCAAGGAGGAGTACGCCCGGTTCCTGCATCAGTGCCCGCTGTTCGAGCGGATGCTGGTCGAGGACGGCATACTGCTGCGCAAATACTGGTTCTCGGTCAGCGACGCCGAGCAGCAGGAGCGGTTCCGGTCGCGCCTGGAAGATCCCATGCGGCGGTGGAAACTGTCGCCCATGGACCTGGAGTCGGTCACCCGCTGGGAGGATTACAGCCGGGCCAAGGACGAGATGATGCTGCACACCGACATTCCCGAAGCGCCCTGGTATGTGGTGGAAAGCGACGACAAGCGGCGGGCCCGGATCAACATGATCGCCCATCTGCTCACCACCATCCCCTACCACGACGTCCAGCACGCGTCACTGGAGCTGCCCGCGCGCCCGGCGGCCAAAGGTTACGTGCGGGTCCCGCGGGAGATGCAGACCTATGTGCCGGACCACGCGGCTGACCTGGAGACCCGCAAACGTGAGTAACACCCTTGAGTGACGGCAGCGAGCCGGCGCCGGAACCGGCCCGGCCGGCCCCGCGGCCCGCGGTCGCCGCGTCGATCTGGGCCCTGGAGCATGCCCAGGACTTCGTCACCGTGGCCGTGGGCGTGGTGCTGATAGTCCTGGCCGCCACGCTCGCCGTCTCCGGTGTGGTCGGCTTCATCGAGGATGTGCAGAAGCACTCCGTCGCCACCGCCGCCATCAACCTGCTGGACCGGGTCCTGCTGGTCCTGATCCTGGTCGAGATCGTGCACACGGTCGTGCTGTCGCTGCGCGCGCACCGCCTCGCCGCGCAGCCCTTCATCGTGGTCGGCCTGGTCGCCGTGATCAGGCGGATCCTGTTCCTGCTCAGCAACGAGAACAACATCCCCACCACCGAGCTGGCCTTGCTGATCGGCATGGTGGTGGCCTTCGTGGCCGCCTACCTGGCGGTCAGCTACTTCGAGAAGCCCGACGCGGATGGGGAAAGCCCGCCGGCCCGGCCCCCGGGGAAGAAGAAGCCCGCTGATAAGGTTGGGACATTAGGCGGCTGAGGATGCCGCCACTTCCGCGGGCGAGTGGCCCGCGTGGTCGCATCTGTGAGCAGTCCGCCTCCCGGTGAACCCACCCTGGTTTCGCCGCTGTCGTGACGCTGGTCCGCGGCGCGGCCCCCGAATCATGGATGGAGTTCACCGTGCCCCAGCGCCCCGCTGCGCCTGGATCCGGCTCGTCCGCCGGTCACCGGCGGCGGAGGCCGGCCCGCCCCGGCCGGTCGGCCGGCCCGCGCAGGCCGTCTCAGCAGGGCCGGCCGCACCGGCCTGCCCCGCCCCGTACCACCACCTCCGAGCTCGAGCGTGCCCTGAACGCGGCGCTCAGCGCGCCGGCCCCGGCCGCGACGACGTTCGCCGGGCTGGGCCTGCCCGGCCCGCTGGTGTCCGCGCTCGGTGAGCAGGGCATCGCCGCGCCGTTCGCCATCCAGGCCCGCGCCCTGCCCGACGCGCTGGCCGGCCGGGACGTGCTCGGCCGCGCGCAGACCGGGTCGGGTAAGACCCTCGCCTTCGGCCTCCCCCTGCTGGCCCGGCTGGCCCACGGCCCCCGCCAGCCCCGGGCGCCGCGCGGGCTGGTCCTGGTCCCCACGCGGGAACTGGCCCGGCAGGTCGCCGAGGTGCTCTCCCCGCTGGGCCGCCGCCTCGGCGTCCGGGTCACCACCGTGTACGGCGGTGCCCCGATGGGCCGCCAGATCGAGCAGCTTGCCCGCGGCGTGGACATCGTGGTCGCCACGCCCGGGCGGCTCATCGACCTGATCGAGCGCGGCGCCGCCAGCCTCGCCCAGGTCGAGATCGCCGTGGTGGACGAAGCCGACCACATGGCCGACCTGGGCTTCCTGCCGGCCGTGACGCGGCTGCTCGATGCGACGCCGCCGGACGGGCAGCGGATGCTGTTCTCGGCCACCCTGGACCGGGACGTGGACCGGCTGGTCACCAGGTACCTGACTGACCCGGCGCTGCACGCCGTCGCCCCGGTGACCGAGCCGGGCCAGGCCTCGGACCACCAGGTGTTCGTGCTGCCCGCGGAGGACAAGGTAACGATCGCCGCCGAGATCGCCGGGCGGCCGGACCGCACCCTGTTCTTCGTCCGGACCAAGCACGGCGCGGGCCGCCTGGCCAAGCAGCTCACCCGGGCCGGGGTCGAGGCGGCCGCGATCCACGGTGACCTCAGCCAGAATCAGCGCCAGCGTGCCCTGGACGGGTTCGCCGCGGGCTACCCGCGGGTGCTGGTCGCCACCGACGTGGCCGCCCGCGGCCTGCACATCGATGATGTGGGGCTGGTCGTGCACTTCGACCCGCCGAACGACCACAAGGACTACCTGCACCGCTCGGGCCGCACCGGCCGGGCCGGCGCGACCGGGACCGTGCTCGCCCTCGTCGATCCCGCCCAGGTCCGCGACGTCGCGCGGCTGCACGAGGCAGCCGGGGTCAGCCCGGCCCGCCATCAGGTGCAGCCCGGTGCCCCGGCGGTCCGTGATATCGCGACGGCCGGGACCCCGGTCCCGCCGCCCCCGCCGCGCCCGGAACGTGCAGCCGGCGCTGGCCAGCCTGGCCGGAGCCAGCCTGGCCGGAGCCGGCCCGGCCGCGGTGCGCGCCCCCGCCAGGGCCGCGGCGCCCGCCCTGGGACCGGGGCGGACCAGGCCCCCGGGCGCAGCCGCAGGCCGCGGGCGCGGATGCCCGAGGCCAGCTAGCCCGGCGGCTCGCGCGACATCCTTGCCCATCACGGGCACGCATGCGACGATCCCAGTACGTGGCACGGACTACGCAACCTTGCGTTTGAGCACTGGAGCGCCCCGTTGGCTCAGCCCGGCACGCGGTGACCGCCGCACCTGCCCAGGATGCCCGCCTGCGTGGCGAGCCGGTCGCGCGCGTGGTGTTCGAGGGACTACCGGACCGCTATGACCGGCTCGCCTACCTGCTCTCCATGGGGCAGGACCGGCGCTGGCGCCGGGCCGTGGTCAGCCGTACCGCAGCCGGCCAGCCTGGCCTGGCGCTGGATGTGGCGACCGGGCCGGCCGGGATCGCCCTGGCGGTGGCCGGCCGGACCGGGGCCAGCGTGGTCGGGGTCGACCTGAACGAGCCCATGCTGCGGGCGGGCGTGGCCCGGACCCGGCGTCCCGGCCGCCGCGGCCGGGTGAGACTCGCCGTCGGCCGGGCGGATGACCTCCCGTTCCCGGACGCGACCTTCGACGCGGTGACCTTCTCCTACCTGCTGCGTTACGTGGACGACCCGGCCGCGACCATCGCCGAGATGGCCCGTTGCCTCCGCCCCGGCGGCACCCTGGCCAGCCTGGAGTTCTACGTGCCCCCGCAGCCCGCCTGGCGGCTGGCGTGGTGGTGCTACACCCGGCTGGCGCTGCCCGTGCTCGGGGCACTGACCGGCGGCGCGGCCTGGTACCGGGTCGGCCGCTTCCTCGGGCCCAGCATTTCCGTGCACTACCGCCGGCATTCCCTCGACGATCACATCGCGGCCTGGCGGGCAGCGGGCCTGACCGATATCGGGGTCAGCGTGATGAGCCTGGGCGGCGGGCTGGTCATGTGGGCCCGCAAGGCCGGGCCGGGCGCGGGACCCGTTTCGTGAGCTCGCGGACCGAGAAGACCGCGTTCTATGCCCTGGGCCGTGGCACCGGCGGCTTCCGTGACTGGCTGACGCTGCTGCACCCGCCGTACACCCTCTGGCACCTGTCCTACGTGGCGGTCGGGGCGGCGCTGGTGCCGGATCCGGTGCTGTGGCGGCTCGGCGCCACGATGCTGGCGTTCTTCCTGGCCGTGGGCATCGGGGCGCACGCGCTTGATGAGCTCAACGGCCGGCCGCTGAGCACGGGCATCAGCGGCACGGTCCTCGTGGTCACCGCCGGGGTGTCCATCGCCATCGCGATCGTCATGGGCCTGATCGACGGCGGCCTGCGCCTGCTGCCGTTCGTGATCGCCGGCGCGATCCTGGTCTGCGGCTACAACCTGGAACTGGCCGGCGGCCTGCTGCACAGTGACTTCTGGTTCGGCGCGGCCTGGGGCGCGTTCCCCGTCCTGGTCGGCGCCTACGCCCAGCACTGGACGCTGCCGCCGCCCGTGCTGGTGGCCGCGGCGGCCGCGTTCTTCCTGTCCATGGGGCAGCGCTCGCTGAGCACCCCGGCCCGCGCGCTGCGCCGCCGGATCGCCTCGGTGTCGGTCCGCGTCACCTGGCGGGATGGCAGCCAGCAGGAACTCGGCCGGGCCGACCTGCTCGCGCCGCTGGAGCGCGCCCTCCGCTACTTCACCTGGGCGACCGGCACCCTGGCCGTCGCCCTGGTGCTGGCCCGGTGACCATGGCGCCCGGTCCATGACCACGGCCGCGTTCGACGTGGTGGTGGCCGGCGCGGGGCCGGCCGGGAGCCTGGCCGCGCTCGTGCTGGCCCGTGGCGGGGCCCGCGTCGCCCTGGTGGACAAGGCGGCCTTCCCCCGCGACAAGGCCTGCGGTGACCTGGTCGGGCCGCGCGGCGTGGGCCTGCTCGACGAGCTCGGGGTGTCCGTGCCGGACGCCGGCCAGGGCGCGGACCTGCTGGTCGTCGGGCCATCCGGGCACCGGGCGCGGCTGCCTGCCTTCCCCGGGAGAACCTATCCGGGCCACGGGGTGGTCATCCCCCGGGTCGTCCTGGACGACGCGCTCCGCTCGGCCGCGCTCCAGGCCGGCGCGGAACCCATCCGCGCCCGGGTCAGCGGGGTGGACCGGGAACCCGGCGGCCCGCTGCGCGCGCTGATCACCAGCGACGGCCACCGGCTCACCGCGGACGCCTTCATCGGCGCGGACGGCGCGCTGAGCCCGGTCGCCCGGCTGGCCGGGATGCTGGACCCCGGCAGCGCCCTGTGGGGGTTCGCCATCCGCTCCTACATCCCGGCCGAGGTGCCGCTGCCGCTGCTGGTCCTGCTGGACCAGGCGCCATGGCGGATCTATCCCGGGTACGGCTGGCTGTTCCCCGGCGCCGCCGGGCAGGCCAACGTGGGCATCGGGGTGGGCCTGGGCACCCGGCGGCGGCAGGCCCGGCTGCGCGGTGACCTGGACCGGTTCATCACCTTGCTGCGCGCGTCGGGCGACCTGGCCCCGGAGGCCACGCCCGGGCCGGTCACCGGCGGCTGGCTGCGGATGGGCGGCACCGGGACCCCGCCCGCGGCGGGGAACCTGCTGCTCGCCGGGGACGCGGCCGGGCTGATCAACCCGCTGCAGGGTGAGGGCATCGGGCCCGCCATGGTCAGCGCGCGGCTGGCCGCGGAGGCCCTGCTGGCCGGCCCCGGGCAGGCCGCCGCCGCCTACACCGGGGCGATGACGGCCGCGTTCGGCCGCTACCTGCCGGGCGCCGCGGCCCTGCAGGCCACCTTGCTGCGCCGCCCGCGCGCCGCGTCGGCCGGGGTCCGGCTGCTCACCGCGCCCGGGGTCCGCCGGGTCCTCGCCGGCACCTGGTCGCTGTACTGGAACGGGCTGGTGGACGGGGCCGCCCCGCGGCCAGCCGCGTGGACGGCCGGGGCAATCCAGCAGGTGGCCAGCCGCCTGGGCCGCCGGTGGCCCGCGAACCCGCCGGACCTGGGCCATCTGGACCCCGGCGGGCTGGACCCCGCTGGCCTGGGCCCGGGCGGCCTGGGCGCCGGCGGCGGGGACCTGGTCACTTCACCCGCCAGGGATGACGCGCCGCCGCTGTGACCTGATTGTCTTGGCCAGACCCCCCGGGCCCCTGGGAGGGACCATTGGCCACAGCCACCACGCAGGGCAGCGCCAGTCCGGGGACGGCGCCCCGCCATGCACCCCTGGTTCTGCTGGCCCTGATCGTGGTGGCCGCGGTCGCCAACCTGAACCTCACCGTGGCCAATGTCGCGCTGCCCGACATCGGCCGGGCCTTCGACACGGGCCAGACCGCGCTCGACCTGATCGCCATCGGCTACTCGCTCGGCCTGGCCGGCTCGGTGCTCTACCTGGGCGCGGTGGGCGACCGTCATGGCCGCCGCATGATGCTCGTGCTCGGCGTGCTGCTGTCCATCCCGGCCTGCCTGATAGCCGCCTACGCCCCGGACGCTGGCGTGCTGCTGGCTGCCCGCCTGCTCGGCGGGATCTCCGCCGGCATGGCCTACCCCACCACCCTGGCCCTGATCACCGCGCTCTGGTCGGGACCGGGCCGGATCCGGGCTATCGCCCTGTGGTCTGGTCTGGGCGGCGCGATCACGTCCCTGGGGCCCCTGATGGCCGGCCTGGCCCTGCATTACTTCTGGTGGGGATCAGCGTTCCTGCTCACCCTGCCGCTGGCCGTGGTGGCCCTGATCCTGGCGCTGGCCGTCGTGCCGTCACACGTCAACGAGACCACCGACCCCGTGGACAATCTGGGCGGGGTCCTGTCGATGGTTTTCGTTGCGGGCCTGGTAGTTGCGATCAATTTCGCCGCGGTGCCGGGCGCGGGGACCCTGGCCATCGTCACGGGAGCCGTGGCGCTGGCCGCGGGGGGCGGCTTCTTCGTCCGCCAGCGGCGGGCCCGGCATCCCCTCTATGACCTGCACGTGGCCAGGCGGCGGATCTTCTGGGTGGCGGCGGTGGGCGGGATCATCGTCTTCGGGTCGCTGATGGGGGCCATCTTCGTGGGCCAGCAGTACCTGCAGGACGTGCTCGGCTACTCGCCGCTGGGCGCGGGAGCGGCCATCCTCCCGGCCGCGGCGGCCCTGGTGGCGCTCGCGCCGGTGTCAGCCTGGCTCACCCACACCCGCGGGTCAGGCTTCACGCTGCTCAGCGGTTACGTGTTCTGCCTGCTCGCCTTCCTCACCATGCTGCTGCTGTGGAAGCAGGGCAGCTCGTACTGGGTCGTCGCGCTGGCGTTCCTTCTCCTGGGTGCCGGGGTGGGGCTGGCCGGGCACGCCCGCCTCGCACTCGCTCACCGGTTCCGTCCCCACCCGCCGGGCCGGGATGGCCTCCGGCACCGCCGACCTGCAGCGGGATCTGGGTGGCGCGATCATGCAGTCGATCCTGGGCGCGCTGCTCACGGCCGGCTACGCCCGGGCCATCGCCCGCGCGGTAGCCAGCGCGCCCGGCCGTGGCAGGGTCACCGGCAGCGTCCAGAACCAGCTGGAGAAGTCTTTCGCCGGGGCCCAGGAGGTGGCGCTGCGCTACCCCCGGTACGCCAGCCAGATCACCGCGGCGGCGAAGCACGCGTTCCTGTCCGGCGACCAGTGGGCCTACACGGCCGCCATCCTCGGCGTGCTGCTCGGCGCGGCGCTGGTGTTCGCCCTGTTCCCGCGCAAGCCCGAGGAACTGGCGCTACTGGCCCGGTACCACGCGGAAGACGGCAACTAGCCGCCCAGGCTGTGGTGGCCAGGACCGGGCTGGCCAGGACCGGGCTGGCCAGGACCGGGCTGGCCAGGACCGGGCCGGCTAGGACTGGGCGGCGTAGTTGTCCGGCTTCGGGCCGCCCAGCCGGGAGGTGTCCGGCGTCTGCGTCACCGACGACGGGCTGACGAACGTGCTGCCCGACGGGGTGACCTGGACCGCCTCGCCCGTCGCGCTGCCCTTCAGCAGCTGCTTCCAGGTGAGGAACCATACGGTGAAGCCGTCGTCCCACTGGCCGGCGTGCGGGCTGCCGGTAATCGTCACCGGCTCGCCGGGCGTGGCCAGGTTGTAGTACATCGCCGCGTGCTCCGGGGACAGGTTCACGCAGCCGTGGCTGACGTTGGTGAACCCCTGCTCGCCCACCGACCAGGGCGCCGAGTGCAGGTAGTCGCCGCTGTAGGTGAACCGGACCGCGTCGTTCACCAGCTCGTTGTACCCGTTGCCGACCATCCGCACCGGGTTGCCCTTCTCCAGCGTGACGTACGTGCCGTCCACGGTGTCCAGGCCGGGGCGGCCGGTGCTGATCGGCCAGTGGCCCCACAGCCTGCCCTTGTAGAACACGTTCAGGTAGTGGGTCCTGGTGCTGGCCACCACGACCAGCGAGGGCCCGATGTCGAAGGTCTGGGTGAGGTCGGCGGTGAAGAACACGCCGGGGGAGGCCTCCACGCCGTCCAGGTGGCCGTTGAACGAGACCGTGGTGTTCGCGGGCCAGTAGTTCATGGTCCGGAAGTACAGCGTCTGGCTGCCGTCCCAGTACCAGGCCCCGGTGACCGGCTTGGAGCTGCTCACCTCGAGGGACTTCTCCACTGCGGCCTTGTTGGTCACCGGGGAGCTGAATGTGAGGCGGATGGGTATCCCGACGCCATAGGACTGCTTGTAGCCCTCGAAGATCATGGCGGTGTCGGAGGCGGCCGGCGTGAGCGTGCGGAAGCTGCTCGTGGAGGTGATCGCCGTCCCGGACGAGTTGACCGCGGTGGCGCGCACCGTGTAGCTGCTGGACGGCTGGAGCGCCCACTGGTTGCGCCAGACCGTGTGCGCGCCGTTGAACGAGCCGCCCACCGTCTGGTGCCCCGAGGTCACGGTGACAGTCTTGATCGTGCCGCTGGCCGCGGTGACGGTGATCCCCTTGCCGGGGTTGACGTTGTGGTGCCCGTCGCCCGGGCTGATGCGCAGCTGCGCGGCGGCGGCCGAAGCCGACGCCCTGGCCGCGCTGTGCGAGGCCGCAGGGGTGGCAGGGGGCTGTGAGCCGCTGGAGCAGGCTGCGATCAGCAGACCCGCCGCACCGGTCAGCGCGGTGATCACGAGCCAGCGGCGTGGCCCGGCGCTCCTGCCCTGGCGGGGCGCCCGGGTGCGCGCCTGGCCGTCCGCCCTGTCGCTCTGCCGCACTGCCCGTCCTCCTGTCGCTGCCCGCTGGCTGCTAGTGGTGGCTACCCCGGCTGTTTCCGGGTGAAGCACCCACTACTGGGACGGATCGGGCGCGCCGGAGGTTGCCGTCCCACGGTACCCGGCCCCCGGGAGCCCGCCGAACCATCAGGAAACCGGCGATAGCGGCCACCACGACGATGCCGGTCGCCGCCCAGGGCACGTAGTCGCCAAGCCGGTCGTACGGGGTGCGCGCGGCCGCCGGCGGCAGTCCCAGCCGGATCACGGTCACGCCCCGCTGCCGCGTGCTCATCATGGCCAGCAGCCGCCCGCGTGCGTCGAAGGCCACGGTGTCCCCGGTCAGCGCGGCCTGCACCACGGGCCGGCCGGTCTCCGCAGCCCGCACCGCGCCCAGCGACGCGTGCTGGGCCGGGCGCCCAGCTGTCCTGGAACGTCGAGTCGGAGGTCTGGTACACGATGAGCTGGGCCCCCCGGTCGGTGTCGACCCGGGACATGTCGGGGAAGGCGGATTCGAAGCAGATCAGCACGCCGAGCGGGAGCGGCCGCCCGAGCCGGTCGGTGGCCGTGATCAGGTGCGCGCCGTCGCCGGGGACCATGTTGGTGGCGGCGGCCCGGCTGATCGCGGCGAGCCAGCCCAGCACGGCGCGCAGCGGGATGTACTCGCCGAACGGGACCAGCCGGGTCTTGGTGTACGAGCCCACGATGCCGTGGCGCCCGATCAGGAGGGCCACCTTGGACCGTGCGCCGTCCGGCAGGGATGCGTCCTGGTTCACCAGCACCTGGGCGCCGGTGCCCGCGGCCAGCCGCCTGATCTGGCCGTAAAGCTTCGGCTGGCGCACGATGTCGGTGCCGACGCTGCTCTCCCCCCACACGATCAGGTCCGGGCGGGCAGCGCGGGACGGGCCAGCGCCGGACTGGCCAGCGCCGGACGGGCCGGCAGCGAGCCGCCCGGACAGCTGGAGGCTCGCATCCACCCGCTGGTGCTTGTTGCTGGTGATGCCGGGCTGGACCAGGGCCACGGTCACCTCCCGGGCCGGGGGCACGGCGGCGGTCAGCGCGAACGCCAGCGGGCCCGCGGCCAGCGCCACGGCCACCCCGGCCGCTCCCGCCGCGCGCACCACCATGCCCCGGGCCAGCAGCAGGATCGTGATACCCGTGTTCGCCGCGACCAGAGCGAAACTGATCAGCCAGACGCCGCCCACCGCGGCCAGGGCCAGTACCGAAGGATGCTGCCACTGGCTGGCGCCCAGCACGTCCCAGGGGCCGCCGAATCCCTGCCAGGACCGGGCCCACTCGGTGAACACCCAGTAGCCGGGCAGCACGGCGAGCGCCGCCAGCGTGCGGGCCGGGCGCAGCGGCGGCCGGAGCAGGGCCCAGGCCGCCACCCCGAACCCCGTCCACAGCACCCCGAACACCACCGCGACCAGCAGCAGCGCCGGGCCGATGCTCGGGACCAGCCAGTACAGGGAGGCCAGGATGAAGCCGGCGCCCATCCACCAGCCGCGCACCGCCGCCTCCCGGGGGGAGGGCGCCACCCGGATGATGAGCATCGCGGGCACCAGCCCGCACCAGCCGAGGAACTCCAGGTTCAGCTGGGGGAAAGCCAGGGCCGGCAGCACGCCTGCCGCCAGCGCCGCGTACCGGAGAGGCTTGGCGAGGGCCCGCCACAGTGCCATGAATCCTATTGTCAGCCCAGGTTCGCCTGCGGGATCAGCCCGGCCCCATCCGTGATACGTGCGTTACGTGACGCCGGGCGCGGAACCGCCGCTGCCGCGTCGCCGGGTTCCGGCGGCCGCGCGGGCGATCGCCCAGCCCAGGGCCAGGATGGTCAGCGCCGTGAGCACGGCCTCCGGCCAGCCCCCCAGCCGGTCGGCCAGGGTGAGGCCGGTGCGCAGCGGGACCCGGGTGTCCAGCACCGCCCGGCGCCACAGCCCGGTGCGGGCGAGCACCGTGCCGTCCGGGGCGATGATGGCGCTCTCGCCGGTGGTGGACGCGTACACGATGGCACGGTCGGACGTGATCGCCTGGATCCTGGCCATCGCCACCTGCTGGGTGGACTCGCCGGACTGGCCGTCCACCTCGAACGTGGCGTCGTTGGACTGCACCGCGAGCAGGTTGGCGCCCGCGGTCACCTCGGACCGCACCAGGCCGTCGAAGCCGACCTCGTAGCAGATGACGTCACCCAGCCGGATCGCGCCCTGGCGGAACACCACCGCACGGTGGCCGGGGGTGAAGTTCACCGGCTGCAGGCTGACGAGGGAGGTGACATGCGCGAGCAGCCCGCGGAACGGGATGTACTCCCCGAACGGGACCAGCTGGCGTTTCACGTAGACAGCCACCGGGCCCCGGCGCGGCAGCCAGAGCTGGCCCGTGTTGCGGAGCGGGTCCTGCAGCAGCGCGCCCACCAGGACGGGCCGGTCGATGGCGGCGACCGCGGTCGCGATCGTGGCATAGATCGCCGGGTACTGGGTGGGATCCAGGTCGGTGGAGTTCTCCGGCCAGATCACCATGTCCGGGGCGGGCCGGGCACCCGAGGCGACCTGCGCGGCCAGGGCCCGGGTCGCGGCGGCGTGGTTCTCGGTGACCGTGCTGGCCCGGAGCAGGCCCGGCAGGGACCTGGCGTGCGGGACGTCACCCTGCACCGCGGCCACGGTCGCGGTGCGCTGCCCCGGTCCGGCCCCGTCCACCGGGAGCAGGCAGCCAGCCAGCGCGACCCCGGCCGTGGCCGCCGTGGCGGCCAGCGCGGCCAGCAGGCGGCGGCCGCCGGCCGGGCGGACGGCGACGCGCAGGACCAGCCAGGCCAGCATTGCCCCGGTCACCGCGATCAGGAAAGACAGCAGCGGGGGACCGCCGATCGCGGCCCACCCCGCCGTGGGCGCGCCCGCCTGGCTCATGGCCAGGCGGCCCCACGGGAAGGCGTACGGCCAGCGGGCCCGCATCGCCTCGGCCGCCACCCACCAGCCGCCCACCGCAAGTGGCCAGCCGGGCAGGCCGAGCAGCAGCCGCTGTCCCACCGCGAGCAGCCCGAAGATCGCCGCCTCGGCGATGGCCAGCGCCGCCCACGCGTACCAGGCCACGTTCACCAGCCAGGACAGCAGCGGCACGAAGAATGCGATCCCGAAGACCAGCCCGATGACGAACGAGGCCCGCAGTCCCTGGCGGTACAGGGCGATCACCAGCAGGGCCGGCCCGGCGGCCGCCAGCGGCCAGATGCCCGCGGGGGGGAACGCGGCGGCGAGGGCGGCCCCGCCAGCCAGGGCGGCCAGCAGGGCCACGCCCATCCGCAGCCCGGCGCCAGGCCTGCGGGCCGGCCGCGGGCGTGCTGGGCAGCCGCCCGGCGGTGGTCACGCCGGCGGTGTTCCCCTCCGGGATCGGCTGCATGGCCTGAGCGTACAGTCTCGACCCCTATTAACCCGGAACGTGGTTCTTCACAGTGATAGCGTCATCACAGCCTGTTCCCAGGTGGGGGGACGGGTGAGCCCCGACCGCACGGCACGAGGGTCCACCTGTGATCAAGATCCGCTACGCTGACCTGCCCCAGGGCCTGCACGCCGACGTCCGCACCTGCGGCAGGCGGCCGGTCATCTACCTGCTGCCCGGCCTGTCCCCCGCCCAGCGCCGGGATGCCCTGAACCGGTTAATCCGTGCCTCACGGCAGGGCCGCGGCCCCCGGTTGCGGGCCAGCGGGGTCGCGTTCGCGGTCGCCAGGGATGCCGCGGCGTCCGCCGGGCGCACCGGGCTGGCCGCGGTCCGGTGCCACCCCGCCGGGTCGGCGGCCCTGGCCGCCCTCGTCGTGGTGGCCGTCATCTGCTACGCCCTCTTCGTGACCGTGACCGTGCGGTTCAGTCCGCGCCCCGCCAGGCCGCCGTCCGCGGCGGCGCCGTCCGCGTCGCAGGACGCCGGCGGCCCGGGCCGGTTCCCACGGGGCGGGGCCGGCGCCCCGGCGCTGACGCCGCCCGCGGTGACCGGGCGGCACGGCGGGTCACCGGCCGGTGCCGGCGAGGGCACCAGGCCGGCCCGGGCCCGGGCGGCCGGGATCCGGATCGTCCGGGCAGGCGGCCGCCTCCGTGCCGCTGCCCACCGGCACCTGGTCGGCGCCGGGGGGCGTGCTGCCCGCAGCCCCGTCGCCGTCCCCGTCCCCGTCCTCGCCGTCGCCGTCGCCGTCGCCCTCGCCGTCACCAGCACCCTCGGGGACGCCGCCGGCCCGCCCGGCCGCGGGCCCAGCGGGCGCACCGCCCGCCCCGGCCGCGGGCCCAGCGGGCGCACCGCCCGCCCCGGCCGCAGGCCCAGCGGGCGCACCCGGTCTCCCCGGCCGCGCCGCCGCCGGGCGGACCGGGCGGGCGGTGCCCCCCGTCCGGTTCCCCCGGTGCCTGCCGCTCCGGGTAAATCGGTATCTCCGGGTACCCTGCCAGCGGGACGACGGGAGGTACCTGAGTGAGCCGCCGGGGCTGGATCCTCTTCACGGCGATGAGCCTGATCTGGGGCGTGCCCTACCTGCTCATCAAGGTCGCGGACGGGGGGGTCTCGGTTCCCGTCCTCGTCTTCGCCCGGGTGGCCGGGGGCGCCGTGGTGCTGCTGCCCATCGCGGTGTACCGCGGCCAGGTCAGGACGCTGCTGGGGCGCTGGCGCTGGCTGGCCGTGTTCGCCTGCGTGGAGATCATCCTGCCGTGGCTGTTCCTGTCCGCCGCGGAGAGGCAGCTGTCCAGCTCGATGAGCGGCCTGCTCATCGCGTCGGTGCCGATCATCGGGGTGGCCCTGGCCCGGCTCACCGGAGCAGCTGAGCGGCTCACGCCGGTGCGCTGGGCCGGCCTGCTCGGCGGCCTGGCCGGGGTGGCGCTGCTCGCCGGCCCCGGCGCGCTGCACGGAGACCTGTGGTCGGTTGCCCTGGTGATGCTGACCGCGGTGGGATACGCCACCGGGCCGCTGATCGCCAGCCGTAAGCTCGCCGACCTGCCCGGCCTCGGGATGACCGCGGTCTGCCTGGGGTTCGCGGCCGTGGTCTACGCCCCGGCGGCCGCGCTGACCTGGCCCCGGTCCGTCCCGTCCGGCGCGGTGCTGGCCAGCCTGGCCGGGCTGGCCCTGATCTGCACCGCCCTCGCGTTCGTGCTGTTCTTCCAGCTGATCGCCGAGGTCGGCCCGGCCCGGGCCACGGTCATCACGTACGTGAACCCGGCCGTGGCCGTGGTCCTGGGAGTGGGCGTGCTCGGCGAGCCGCTGACCCCGGCGATCATCGCCGCGTTCGGCCTGATCCTGGCGGGCTCCGTGCTGGCCACCCGGCCCGGCCGGCCACGCGGGGGCGGGGGCACGGTGCGCCCCCGGACCGGCGGGGAGGTGGAGGGTGAGCCGGGGGAGGCGGGCCAGTCGCGGACCCCGGCCGCGTCATGACCGGTGCGCCGGATCTCGACGCCCTGCTCACCGGGCCCGGGGCGGAACTGCTGGCCTCCCTGCGCGACCTGGCCCTTACTCCCGGCACCGCGCTGGCGCTCGGCACCCGGCTGCGCGAGAGGTACCCGCCTGCGCTGGTCGCGGCGGCCCTGGCCCAGCACGAGCTCCGGCTCGCGGCCCGCGCGAAGTTCAGCCGGGCCCTGGACATGTTCTTCACCCGCGCAGGCCTGGAGCAGGCCTCCGCGGAGGTGGTGGCCCGGCACCGCCGCGAGCGGTTCGCGTCCGCCGGGGTGCTGGCCGACCTGTGCTGCGGCATCGGCGGCGACCTGGTCGCCCTGGCCGCGGGGCATCAGGTCCGGGCCGTGGACCGGGACCCGCTGCACCTGCGGATGGCCATGCTGAACGCGGCCGCGTACGGGGTGGGCAGCTCCGTGCAGCCCACCCGGGCCGACGTCCGGGAGGCGGACCTGGCCGGGGTGGACGCGGTGTTCATCGACCCCGCGCGGCGGACGGACAAGCGCAGGCTGGGGCCTGGTGCGAGCGAGCCGCCCCTGGACTGGTGCCTGGACCTGGCGGGGCGCGTCGCCGGGCTGGGCATCAAGGCCGCGCCGGGAATCGCGCGGGACACGGTGCCCGGGGGCTGGGAACTGGAGTTCGTCGCGGTCGGGCGGGACCTGAAGGAGGCGGTGGCCTGGTCACCGTCGCTCGCGGGCGCGGCCACGCGGGCCACCATCCTCCCCGGCGGCCACACTCTCCTGCCCGAGCCCGGGCCGCCGGTCCCGGTGGCGGCGCCCGGCCCGTTCCTTCTCGACCCGAGCCCCGCGGTGACCCGGGCCGGGCTGGTCGAAGAGCTGGCCCGGCAGGTGGGGGCGTGGAAAATCGACCAGCGGATCGCGTTCCTGTGCACGCAGGCGGGGGTGCGCACCCCGTTCGCGCGGACCCTGCAGGTCATCGACGCGGGGCCGTGGAACCAGAAACGGCTGCCTGCCCGGCTGCGTGACCTCGACGTCGGTGCGCTGGACATCCGCCGCCGGGGGCTCGCCGGCGACGTGGGCCAGCTGCACCGCCGGCTGAAGCTGACCGGCTCCCGCCGGGCCACCCTGGTCATGACCCGGGTGGCTGACCGGCCCTGGGGGCTGGTCTGCCTCGACGTGGCCAGCTGACGGAACCGTGGCCAGCTGCCGGAACCGGCGGCCGAGCCGACTGGAACCGGCGGCCGACCGACTGGCCGGCGGGCGGCCGCCTGGCCGGCGGGCAGCCCGGGGGAGGTGCCGTGGCGCACCGGATCGCCGTGTGTGCCCGCTAGACTCGCGCACGTGATTGACCTGAGGACCGCGCGCCAGGAGCCGGACCGCTACCGGTCGGCGCTCGCCCGGCGTGGTGCCGCCGATGACTTCGATGCCCTGCTCGCCGCCGACCAGACCTGGCGGGAGCTGACCGAACGGGCCGAGACCCTGCGCGCCGGGCAGAAGCGCTCGTCCCGTGGCGCCAAGCCCAGCCCCGAGGAGCTCGCGGGGCTGCAGCAGCTGCGGAAGGAACTGGACGCCGCCGAGGCCGACCTGTCCGGGGCCGAGCGGAGGCGGCAGGAGCTGCTGGCCCGCATCCCTAACCTCCCCGACCCCACCGCCGCGGACGGCCTGGCCGAGGACGACTCGGTGGTGCTGCGCACCTGGGGTGAGCCGCGCGAGTTCCCGTTCCCGGTCCGGGACGCCACCGATCTGGGCGGCCCGGCGGGCTGGATCGACATGGCCCGCGGCGCGCGGCTGTCCGGATCCCGGTTCGCCTACCGGTTCGGTGACGTGGCCACGACCGAGATGGCCCTGTACCGCTTCGTGCTGGACCACCTGGCGGGGAAGGGCTTCATGACCGTGCTGCCGCCGGTGCTGGTCGGCGAGCGCGCCATGTACGGCACCGGGTTCCTGCCCACCGAGGAGTCCAACCTCTACCACCTGGAGCGCGACAACCTGTACCTGACCGGGACGTCGGAGGTGGCGCTGGCCGGCATTCACACCGATGAGCGGCTGGAAGAGAACCAGCTGCCCGCCACGTACGCGGCGTTCACCACCAACTTCCGCCGCGAGGCCGGGGCGGCGGGCAAGGACACCAAGGGCATGTTCCGGGTCCACCAGTTCGACAAGGTGGAGATGTACGTCTACTGCCTCCCCGAGCAGTCAGCCGCGTTCCACGAGGAACTGCTCGCGCACGAGGAAGAGATCGTCCAGGCCCTCGGGCTGCCCTACCGGGTGATGAACATCGCCGTGGGGGACCTCGGCGCGCCCGCGGCCAAGAAATACGACATCGAGGCGTGGTTCCCGGCCCAGCAGCGTTACCGGGAGATCACCTCCTGCTCGAACACCACCGACTACCAGGCCCGGCGGCTGAACATCCGGTTCCGCCGGGACGGCAAGCTGCATTTCGCGCACACCCTCAACGGAACCGGCGCTACGGCCCGGTCGCTGCTCTCGATCATGGAGAACTTCCAGGACGAGGGCGGTGTGGTGGCTGTCCCGGAAGTGCTCCGGAGCTACGGGGCACCGGCCACCCTGGGCCGGAAGCAGGGCTAAGCGCCGGCTACCCCGGCCTGGGCGCTGCCCAGCAAGGCCAGCAGGGTGCTTCCTTCCGGGGAGCCGAGCCCGGTGCAGGCGTCCCAGCCCGGCCCGGCCGCGTAGGCGCCGTTGCTGCCACTGGTGATGTCGCGGAAGCCCGGCGCCCCCGCGCCCTCCGTGACGCCTGCGTACAGCTGCGGCTGGATCAGCCCGAACGGCTTCCCATTGGACTGGGCCAGCCGGCTGATCAGCGCCGCCCACAGCGGGGCCACGGCGCTCGTCCCGCCGATCACCATGGACTGCCCGTCCACCCGGACCTGGTAGCCGGTAGCCGGGTCCGCGCAGCCCGCCACGTCCGGGACGCCCCGGCCCGCCTCGGTTCCCGCCGCCGCCCCCGCCGGGGCCGGCACGCCCGCGGCCGCCTGCCAGGACGGGAGGCCGAAAGCGTCGCTCACGCCGCCGCCGGTGGCGCCGCCCGAGGCCCCGTCGTTCCAGACCGTCTCGGAGCTGATCACGCCGGTCACGGCGTTGCCGAGGAGGCTGGTTCCCCCGCAGGCCAGCGCGTGCGGGCTGGACGCGGGAAAGTCGACGTGGGTGCCGCTCTGGCCGTCGCTGCTGCCGCTGTCGCCGGCCGCGGCGCAGACCGTGACACCCAGCGCGGCCGCGTCCGCCAGGGCCTGGTCCAGGGCGGTCCGGGCCTGGGCGGTCCAGGAGTCCTCCGACTGGCCCCAGCTGATGCTGACCACGGTGGGCGTGGGGGTGGCGTGCACCGCGGTGGTCACCGCGTCCACGAAGCCCTGGTCGGTGTTCGGGGCGAAGTAGACGATCTGCGCCGCCCCCGGGGCCACCGCGCCAGCCACCTCGATGTCCAGCAGGACCTCCCCGTCCGCGCCGCCCGGATCCTGTCCGGGCTGGTTGACGGCGCCGTCCACGCCGGCCGCGGTGACCTGGGGAAGAGGGACGCCCAGCCCCGCGAAGTAGGGATCGAGGTCGCTGCTGCTGAATCCGCCGCCGAGCTCGATGATCGCGATCGTCTGGCCGGTCCCGTCCGTGCCCGCCGGGAACTGGTACAGCGCGGCCACCTGCGGAGGGGTGTAGGACGTGGACGCCGCGGCGGGGGCGGGCGCAGCGCCGCCCGGCTGTGCGGGCGCGGGCGCACCGGCCCGGGCCGCGGCGGCCGGCGCGCGGCGGAAGTGCGCGCGGGCCTGCGGACGGTCGTCCAGCCCCAGCACCGCGAGCACGATGCCGTCCAGTTCGGCGGGGATCTGCAGGCCCCCTTCGCGGTACCGGTGCTCGACCATGGCCTGCCCGGCGGCCGGGGCCGGTGAGCGCACCAGGCGCAGCGTGGCCCCGAATGTCGCGGACAGGGCCGCGACGGTGCCCCGCACCGTGACCCGGCGGGCGCCGGCGTCGGCGCCGGTGACCCGCAGGCCGTACCCGGCCAGCACGCTCGTGACGAGCGACAGGTCGGCCGGGTCGGTGCCGTACTGCCCGGCGAACTGCTGCGGGGTAACGGTGGCGGGTCCCTCGACCAGGTCCCGCGGCAGCGCCGCCCGGCGCCGGGTCACCAGGGTCAGCTCGATCTCCTCGGAGTCATCCACCGCGCCCAGTTCCTGTGACCCCGGCAGCGCACCGCGCTCGCTGCCGGGCAAAGGCACGAGGGAATGTCCCGTCATGATCGCTCCCATCCTGGCCGGCGCTCGCGGCGGGGATTGCCTGGCCGGATGGTGTGGCCAGCGCCGGTTCCGCAGTCAGTATGGCGCGGGCCCGGGTGCCAGGGAGCCATTCCGCCGCAAAACGGACAGCCGGCGTGTCAGGGCCGAAAAGGCGGGGGGCGGGACGGCCGCAGCCGCTCCAGCCCGCCAGGCCTGGGATTAGACGATGATGCCGCGGACCCGTGGGCGCAGCGCCAGATCACGTTGGCCAGGAATCGGCGGGGCCCGCGGGCGGCGGGGAGATGCCGGCGCCGGCCCGCCGTCCGCGGCGGGCTCGATGCCCCGGTTCTTGTTCTTCTTGGCCCGCTTCAGCGGGCGGCGCTGCACGTTCACCCCGCCCATGATGGCCAGCCCGACGACCCGCACCCGGGGCGCACCGGGCAGCCCGGGGCCGGTGGCCCGGTGATCGAACCCGCCCATGATCCCGACGCCGGACACGTCGACCTCGATGTCCTCGCCCACGGTGATGTCCACCCCGCCCATCAGGGTGAACACGTCGATGGTGACCTCACGCTGGCTGAACCGCGCCTCCCGGAGGTCGAGCTGGACGCCACCGAGCACGGCGACCACGCTATGCCGCGGCGGAACCACCCACACCCCGCCCCGGTCCACGCCGCCCAGGATCGCGATGGACACCCCGGATCCTGGCTCCCCGCCGATCCGGGCCGCCGGGAAGGTGCCCGGGGCCGTGGCCAGCGCCCCGGGCCGCTGCTCCCCGGGGGCGGGCAGGTCGGCGGTGACCTCGCCCAGGTCACCGTAGGTCCGGGCCGCATAGGTGGCCTCGAGGCGCTGGTCCAGCTCGTCGAAGGTGATCCGGCCGTCGCCCGCGGCCTGGCGCAGGAGCTCGGCGGTCTGTTCCCGGTCGGTGTCGGAAACCCTGAGATGGCGGCGGTCGGCGGGCTGGGGGAGGTTGCTCATGCCTTAATCCTGGTTCATTCCCCGGGCACGTAAAGCTCGAGGCAGCGGACACCGCGCAGATCCAGCCAGGCGCGCCCGGGGCCCCGGGTGACCCGCAGCACCACCTCGCCGCAGCTCTGGCAGCGGGCCACCAGGCCCGGCGCGTCGGTGTACAGCAGGGCCTGGCCCATCGCCTGGCTGGTGCCGCACGAGGCGCACTGGCCGACCGCGGTCGTGATGTCCACGGCGAACACCTCGCCGAGTGGCCCGGCGAGCGTGTTGCCGTCCAGGTGCGTGGTCACGATTGGCCTCCCGAGGGTCCGAAACGTTCGGTCTTGATCACGCCGGGATCGTGGCCCGCCTTCACCAGCAGGCTGGCGGCGGCCTCCACGAAACCCGTCGGGCCGCAGATGAAGACCGCCGGCGCGGCCTCCGGCGTCCAGCCCGGGGCGGCCAGCACGACCGGGTTGAGCCGGCCTACCCTCACCTGGGCGCCCGCCGGGGCGGTGCGGGTGTACACGTACGTGACCTCCAGCCCGTCCCCGGCCTGGCTGCGCTGGGCGAGTTCGGCCGTGTAGAGCGCGGTCTCCGGGCTGCGGACCGAGTACACGAGCCGGAACGGGGCGCGGCTGCCCGCGGCGGCCCGGGCCCGGATCATGGACATGAGCGGGACCACTCCGCTTCCCCCGGCGGCCAGCAGCACCCGGCCGGCCGCCGCCGGGTCCCACGCGAACCAGCCGCCGATCGGGCCGCGCAGCTCCAGCGGGAAGCCGGGCTTGAGCACGTCCGTGAGGTACGGGGACACCTCCCCGTCTTCCAGCCGCTGGACGGTCAGCTCCAGCCGTCCCGGCCCGGGCGCGGAGGCGATCGAGTACGACCGCTGGGTGGAATAGCCGTCGGCGGCGGTGAGCCGGACGTCCACGTGCTGGCCCGCGGTGTGCCCGGACCAGCCGGGGACGTCGAGCGTGATGGTGCGGGCGGTGGCGGTTTCCTCCCGGATATCCGCTACCGTGCCCACCTGCCAGGTCAGTCGCCCCAGTACCGCTGCTCGCGCCATGGGTCTCCGTAGTTGTGGTAGCCCAGGCTCTCCCAGAACCCCGGCTCGTCCTTGTCCAGCAGGTCGATGCCCTGCACCCACTTCGCCGATTTCCACAGGTACAGGTGGGGGACGAGCAGCCGCGCCGGGCCGCCGTGCTCGGCCGCGAGTGGCTTGCCGTCGTACTCGTACGCCACCCAGGCCTGCCCGTCCAGCAGGTCCTGCAGCGGCAGGTTCGTCGTGTAACCGCCGTAGCTGCGGGCCAGCGCGAACTCGGCACTGGTCTGCACGCCGCCCAGCAGCGTGTCCAGGGACACGCCCCGCCAGGGCGTGTGCAGCTTGGACCACTTCGTCACGCAATGCAGGTCGACGGTGACCTGCTCGCTGGGCAGTGCCCGGAACGCCGCCCAGTCCCAGCTGTGCACCTGGCCGGCCTCGGTCCTGATGCGCAGCTCCCACGAGCTGGTGTTCACCCGGGGGGTCGGCCCGGCGGACAGCACCGGGAAGTCCGTGACGAGGTACTGGCCCGGCGGGAGCTTCTCACGCTCGTCCCGTGCGCGGCCCTTGAATCCTGGAGACACAATGCCCATGCGGCTAGCTTGCCATTCGCGGGCCAGCAGCGGCAGGGCGGGATCGGTGATGGCCCGCCGCGGGCACGGCTAGTGCAGGTGGCGGCGCCAGTCGGCGGGCACCCGGCCGGCCGGGCCGGGCACCGGCTGGTCGGCCGGGTGATGCTCCGGCGGGGTGAGCTCCGGGCCGTCGTAGAACTGCTCTTCCGGGTAGCTCCAGAACCACGACTCGCCGGGCTCGAAGCTGCGGACCAGCGGGTGGCCGGTAGCGGCGGAGTGCGCGCTGGCGTGCTGGGACGGTGAGCTGTCACAGCAGCCGATGTGCCCGCACTCGGCGCACCGGCGCAGGTGGAACCACCAGCCCGAGGCCTCCTCGCATTCCACGCAGCCGGTTCCGCTCGGCGGGGCAGTCGGGTCCAGGCCCGGGATGTCAGCCATTCAGCTCTCCTCGGCGGCGGCGGGCGGGGCAGTGCCGGGCGGGGCAGTGCCGGGCGGGGCCGTGGCGGGCGCGGCGCTGTCCGGCGGGACCACGCTATCGGCCTCGCTGGCGGTGATGGGCAGCCGGACCTGGAACCGGGTATTCCCGGGCTCCGACTCGACCCGCAGATCCCCGTGGTGCCGGGTCACCACGATGCGGTAGGAGATATCCAGCCCGAGCCCGGTGCCCTCGCCGACGGGCTTGGTGGTGAAGAACGGCTCGAAGATCCGGCTCTGGATATCCCGGGGGACGCCGGGCCCGGTGTCACCGATCTCCACCAGGACCCGGTCATCCTCCCGCGCCGTGCGCACCGTCAGCGTGCCGTGGCCTTCCATGGCGGACACCGCGTTGTCGATCAGGTTCGTCCAGACCTGGTTCAGCTCCGCCGGGTAGCCCGGTATCGGCGGCAGGGTGCGGTCGAAGTCCTTGACCACGGTGATCCCGTCCCCGAGCTTGCCGTGCAGCATCATGAGCGTGCTCTTCAGCAGCTCGTGCACATCGGCCACCTGGTAGGGCGCCCGGTCCAGCTGGGAGTACTGCTTGGCCGCCGTGACCAGGTGGGAGACCCGCTTCGTGGAGTCCTGGATCTCGTTCATCAGCAGCTCGGTCTCGACCGTGTAGTTCAGCCAGCGGAGCGAGGCCTCCAGCGTGCCGTCGTCCACCACCGCCGCCACCTGGTCCAGCCAGTCGGCCTCCAGGCCGGCCTGGACGAAGGTGGGCGCGAGGTCCCAGCCGCCGCTGATGCCATGGTCCTCCAGCCAGTCGCCCACGGCGTCCTCACGGTCCGAGGCTTCCATCGGGCTCAGCTCCGGCGCCTTCGCCACCCGGTCCACGGCTTCCTCCTGCAGCCGGATCAGCGTCTCCAGGGCGGCGGGGTCGAACCGGCCGCTGGCCATGAGCCGGAGCTTGTGGCGCATGCCGGCCACCCGGTCGCGCAGCGTCGAGGTGGCCCGGACCGCGGCGGCGGCCGGGTTGTTCAGCTCGTGGGTCAGCCCGGCTGACAGCGAGCCCAGCGCCAGCAGCCGTTCCCGCTGGCCTATCTGCTGCTGGACGTTCTTGATCCCGAAGAACAGCCCTTCCAGCATGTGCACGGCCATCGGGAACCAGTCCCGCATCATCGACGCGAACTTGTCCGCGTCCAGGACGTAGAACCGGGACGGCTCGGTGACGCGCAGCGAGTTGTCGTAGACCTGGGGCACCCGGTCGCCCAGGTAGGCGCGGAACGCCCCCGTATACGAGCCGCGGTAGGAGGTGCGGTTCACCTCGACGTCGTCGCCGCCGATCCGGCGCGACATCACCAGCGTGCCCTCGATCATCACGTAGAAGCAGGTCGCAGGCTGCCCCTCGGCGTACACCGGGCCCGGCTGGAACAGCTCGACCCGGCCCTCCCGGCACAGCCACTCCAGCTGCTCGCTGGTGAGCTTCTCGAACAGGAACAGGCTGCGCAGCTCGCCGGCGTCACACGGCAGCGTCTGCCGGCCGGCCGCGGGCTGGCCGGCTGCGCCGGCGGCAGCCCCGGGCGGCTGCGTGGCAGGCTGGGTAGCTGGCTGGGTGGCTGGCTCTGTGCTCACAGTTTCTCCATGTAACGGTGCACGAGCATGACGGCCATGGCCCCCTCCCCGACGGCGGAGGCGACGCGCTTGGCGGATTCGGCGCGGGCGTCCCCGGCCACGAACACGCCCGGAACGCTGGTTTCCAGGTGGTACGGGGCCCGGTCCAGCTCCCAGCCGGGTGGCTTCTGGCCGCTCACGGACAGGTCCGGGCCGGCGACGACGAACCCGTGATCGTCCCGGACCACTATGCCGTCCAGCCACTCGGTGAGAGGGGCGGCCCCGATGAACACGAACAGCAGCTGCGCGTCCACTATTTCCGTGCTGCCGTCCGACGTGTTGCGCAGGGTCAGCTGCTCCAGGTGGCCGTCCCCGGCAGCGCCGATGACCTCGGTGCAGGTCCGGACCGTGATGTTCGGGACGTCCGCGATCTGCTGGATCAGGTAGTAGGACATGGACCGCTCCAGCGACGGCCCGCGGACCAGCAGCGTCACCGACTTGGCGTGCCGGGACAGGTACACGGCGGCCTGCCCGGCCGAGTTCGCCCCGCCCACGATGTACACGTCCTGGTCGATGCAGGCCGAGGCCTCGGTCAGCGCGGAGCCGTAGTACACGCCCCGGCCGGTCAGGTCGCTCAGCCCGGGCGCGCCGAGCTGCTTGTAGGAGACCCCCGTGGCCAGGATGATGCTGTGCGCGCCGAGCGTGCCCCCGTCCGCGAACTGGATACTGCGCGCCGAGCCCTTGACCTCCAGGCCCACCACCTCCCGGGTGGTGAGCACCTCGGCCCCGAACTTCTGGGCCTGCATCCGGGCCCGGGTGGTGAGCTGGGCGCCCGACACCCCGTCCGGGAACCCGAGGTAGTTCTCGATGCGGGAGCTCTGCCCGGCCTGGCCGCCGGTCGCGGTCCGCTCGACCAGCACGGTCTTGAGCCCCTCGGACGCGCCGTACACGGCCGCGCCCAGCCCGGCCGGGCCGCCGCCGATCACGACCAGGTCGTAGAAGTCCTTGGCCGGGGTGGTGGTCAGGCCGACCCGGGTGGCCAGCTCCGAGTCGCTCGGGGCGACCATGGTCTCCCCGTCCGGGGTGATGATCAGGGGCAGGGTGCGGCCGTCCGCCCCGGCGGCGGCGAGCAGCCGCTCCCCGTCCGGCTCGTCGGAGGAGAACCAGCGGTAGGCCACCTCGTTGCGGGCCAGGAACTCGCGGACCTCCGTGCAGCGTGCCGACCAGCGGTGCCCGACCATCTTGGTCACGTGCACGGGCTGGTAGTCCTGCAGCCGCCACGCGTCCAGCTGGGCGTCGATCACCGGGTAGAGCTTCTCTTCCGGCGGGTCCCACGGCTTGAGCAGGTAGTAGTCGAGGTCTACGACGTTGATGGCCTCGATCGCGGCGTTGGTGTCCGCGTAGGCGGTGAGGAGCACCCGGCGGGCGGCCGGGTAGGTCTTCATCGCTTCCTCGAGGAACTCGATGCCGTTCATCTGGGGCATCCGGTAGTCGGCCAGGATCACCGCCACCTCGTCCCCGCGGAGCCGCATCTCCTTCAGCGCGTCGAGGGCGTCCGCGCCGGATTCGGCGCGGACGATGCGGTGCTGCTCGCCGTAGCGGTGCCGCAGGTCGCGGGCGATGGACCGGGACACCCCGGGATCGTCGTCAACGGTCAGGATCGCGGTGCGGGCCGCGCCGTCCGGCGCCGGCGTGGTCATGGCCGCACCAGGGGGGTCGTCTCTGCTTCATGACTGGGCCACTCCATGACCCCATCGTATGAACATGCGCAAAGATCCCGTCACCCCCCGGCGGCTGCGTTCGCTCAGAGCGTGGGCCGCGGCGGCCGGGCGCGGCCCGGCTCGTCGTCGTGGTCGTCGCGGCCCAGGCGGGACAGCGGGAGCGCGAACCACAGCCCGGCGAACGCGCACACGACGATCGCGGTGATCACGATGGCGGGCGCGCCCGGGGCGACGAAGCTGACCACCAGCAGCACCGCGCAGGACACCGCCAGGCCCACCGTGACCAGGCCCGCGATGGCCATCACGTTGGTCACCCGGACCAGGCTCTCCTTCTCGTGCCGCCGGAACAGCAGCCGGTGGTAGGCGACGGGCGCGACCAGCAGCGCGGTGGACAGGGCCGCGAGCGTCACGGTGGCCAGGTACAGGTCCCGCTGCGCGCTGTCCAGCCTGCTGAAGCGGCTGGTGAACGGCATGGACAGGAGGAAGCCGAACAGCACCTGCACGCCGATGCCGACGACCCGGAGCTCGTTGAGCAGCTCCATGGTGTTGCGGTCGTCGCGCTGCGCCTCCGTCTCGCCGGGCCGGTCCGGCTCGGCATGCGCGGAATCGGCGGCGGCCCGGGACCCGTCGGTACTCACCGCGGCCCCCGGCTGGCGGGCCCGCGGCGTCGGCCTGGCCAGGGTGGTGCTGGGCTGAGCATGCCCCCGGGTTACCCGCAGCTCCCCGCGCAAAACAGCATCCGCCCACCCGGGGCGGTCAGCTGCGCCGCCGGCCATGCCAGCCGGCCACGCCCTGGCCGGGGCGGGGGGCAGCTTGACGGCGGTACCGGGGTGTGGTCTTCTTTCCTCGTTCCGCCGACGGCAGGGCAGGAAGCCGGTGCGATTCCGGCGCGGTCCCGCCACTGTGACCGGGGAGCGAGTCCCGCACGGGCCACGACCGCTGCCGCGGTGGGAAGGCCGGGAGGAGCTTCGATCCGGGAGCCAGGAGACTCCGGCCGTCGGGTCCAGCGCCTGCGGGGCGTGGTTACCCCGGGGAAGGCTCAGCCGATGATCGTGCCGTCGTGGCCGCGGGCCGCGGGACTGCTGCTCGGCGGGGTGCTCGACGCGGTGCTGGCCGACCCGCGCCGCGCCCACCCGGTCGCGGCCTTCGGCGGCGTGGCCGCCCGCGCTGAGGCCCGGCTCTGGTCAGACAGCCGGATCGGGGGAGCGGCCCTGCTCGCGGCCTGCGTCACTCCGGTGGCGGTGGCCGGGCTGGCCGCGCAGCGCCTCGCCCGCGGCCGCCCGGCGGCCACGGTCGCGGTCACCGCCCTGGCCACCTGGGCCGTGCTGGGCGGGACCAGCCTCGGCGGCGTGGCCCTGGCCGTCGCCCGGGCCCTGGACGCCGGCGACCTGGACGCGGCGCGGCGGATGCTGCCCGCGCTGTGCGGGCGCGACCCGGACCAGCTCGACGCGGCCGGGCTGGCCCGCGCGGCGCTGGAGTCGGTGGCCGAGAACACCTCGGACGCGGTCGTCGCCCCGCTGCTCTGGGGAGCCGTTTTCGGGGTGCCGGGCCTGGCCGGCTACCGGGCCGTGAACACCCTCGACGCGATGTTCGGCCACCACAGCCCGCGTTACGAGCGGTTCGGCTGGGCCGCGGCCCGGCTCGACGACGCGGCCAACCTGATCCCGGCCCGGGTGACCGGGCTCCTGGCCGCGGCGCTGGCGCCCGCGGTCGGCGGCCGCCCCGGCCAGGCCCTGGGCACGCTGCGCCGGGACGGGGCCCGCCACCCGAGCCCGAACGCGGGCCGGTGCGAGGCGGCGTTCGCGGGCGCCCTCGGTGTCCGGCTCGGCGGCGGCTGCAGCTACCAGGGGCGGGCCGAGCAGCGCGGGCTGCTCGGCGGCGGCGCCCCGCCCGGGGCGCCGGACATCATCCGGGCCGTCCGGCTGTCCCGGCTGGTCAGCAGCGCGGCGCTGCTCATGGCGGCGGCCGTCGCGCACGGTGTGCACGTAGTGCACGGCAGGAGGAGCAGATGAGCGGGGAGCAGGGCACGGGCTGGACGCAGGCCACGGGCTGGACGCAGGCCACGGCGGGACGCAGGCCACGGGCGGGGAGCCGGGATGAGCGGGGACCAGGACATTTTCCGGCCGGGCGGGGTGCGGCCGCCCGCGGCCCCCGCGTTTCCCGCGGCGGACGTGGACGCGCTGTACCAGGTGGTCGCCGCGCGGCGGGACGTCCGCAACGGGTTCCGCCCGGACCCGGTCGCCGACGACGTGCTGACCCGGGTGCTGACCGCCGCGCACCAGGCGCCCAGCGTGGGGCTCAGCCAGCCCTGGGACTTCATCGTGCTGCGCGACCGGGCCGTCCGCGAGCGGGTGCTTACGCTGGCCCGCAGGCAGCAGGAGGTGTTCGCGGCCGGGCTGCCCGGGCCGCGGGCCCGGGCGTTCCGTGACCTGAAGGTCGAGGCCATCCTCGACACCCCGCTCAACATCGTGGTGACCTGTGACCCGACCCGGGGCGGCCTGGCACGTGCTGGGCCGGCACGCCCAGCCGCAGGTCGCGGCGTACTCGACCGCGTGCGCCGTGCAGAACTTGTGGCTGGCCGCCCGGGCCGAGGGCCTCGGGGTGGGCTGGGTCAGCTTCTTCGACGAGCGTGAGCTGGCCGGGGCGCTCGGGCTGCCCGCGCAGCTGGAGGTCGTCGCCTACCTGTGCGTGGGGCACGTCGGGGCGTTCCCGGCCGCGCCGGAGCTGGCGCTGAGCGGCTGGGCCCGGCGGCGGCCGCTGGCCTGGGCGGTGCACGACGGGCAGTGGGGCGCCCGCGGCCTGCCCGGCGGGCTGCCCGCCAGCCTGCTGGCCGACACCATCGCCGCGGTCACGCCGCTGGACGCCGCCGCGGTGGCCGAGGCCCGCGAGCGGCAGGAGGCGCTGACCAAGCCGAGCGGCTCGCTGGGCGTGCTGGAGCAGGTGTCGGTGCAGCTGGCCGGGCTGGCCGGGCAGTGCCCGCCGCCGCTGCCCGAGCCCGCCGTGGTGGCCGTGTTCGCGGGCGACCACGGGGTGCACGCCCAGGGCGTCACCCCATGGCCGCAGGAGGTCACCGCGCAGATGGTGGCCAACTTCCTGGCCTCCGGGGCGGTGGTCAACGCGATCGCCGCCCAGGCCGGGGCCGAGGTCTGCGTGGTGGATGTCGGGGTCGCCGCGGACCTGCCGTCCGCGCCGGGGCTGCTGCCCCGCAAGGTCCGGCCCGGTACCGCGGACATGACCGCCGGCCCGGCCATGACGCGGGACGAGGCCCTGCGCGCCGTCGAGGTGGGCATCGAGACGGCGCGGGACCTGGTCGCGGCGGGCAACTCCTGCCTGCTGACCGGGGACATGGGCATCGCGAACACCACCGCGTCGGCCGCCCTGATCGCCGTCTTCACCGGCGCGGAGCCGCAGGAGGTCACCGGCCGGGGCACCGGCATCGACGACCCGACCTGGCAGCGGAAGGTCGCCGTGGTCCGTCACGCGCTGGAACGCAACCGCCCCGATCCCGCCGACCCCCTGGGCGTCCTCGCGGCGGTGGGGGGCCTGGAGCACTGCGCGCTCGCCGGGTTCATCCTGGGCGGGGCGGCGCTGCGGATCCCGGTCGTGCTGGACGGCGTGATTGCCTGCGCGGCCGCGCTGGCCGCCCGGGCGATGGCGCCGGACGTGCTGGGCGCCCTGCTCGCCGGGCACCTGTCCACCGAGCCGGGCGCCCGCCGGGCGCTGGACGCGCTGGGGCTGCAGCCCCTGCTCGACCTCGGCCTGCGCCTTGGCGAGGGCTCTGGCGCGGCGCTGGCCCTGCCGGTCGTCGCGGCCGCCGCCCGGGTGCTGCGCGACGTCGCGACGTTCGACAGCGCGGGCGTCTCCGGCGAGAAGGGATGAGCTGGGCCGTCCGGCGGCACGCCGTCACGGGGCGGGAGCTGCCCCGCCGGCCCCGCCCCTACCGCGTGCTGGTCCTGGGCGGGGCCAGGTCCGGCAAGTCGGTGACCGCGGAACGGCTGCTGGCCGGACGGGACCGGGTGGACTACGTGGCCACCGGCGCCCTCCCCGGTCCCGGCGACCCGGAGTGGGCCGCCCGGGTCCGCCTGCACCAGCAGCGGCGGCCGCCGCACTGGGCCACGCTGGAAACCCGGGACCTCGAACCCGTCCTGGCCGCGCCGGATCTGACCCGCGGGCAGCTGGCCACCCCGGTCCTGGTCGACTGCCTGTCCACCTGGCTGGCCGGGGTGATGGACGAGTGCGGGCTGTGGTCTGACGCCCCGGGTGCGGGCAAAGCGCTGGCCGCGCGGGTGGACGGGCTGCTGGACGCCTGGCGGGCCACCCGGCGGACCGTCGTGGCGGTCAGCAACGAGGTCGGGTCGGGGGTGATCCCGGGCACCGCGTCGGGGGTGCGCTACCGCGACGAGCTGGGCCTGCTCAACACCAGGGTCGCCGCGCACTGCCAGCAGGTCTGGCTGTGCACCGCCGGGATCCCCCGGCGGCTGCGGTGAGCGCCGCCGGCCACCCCGGCCCCGGTCCGGCGGGCCGCACCCCGGCCTGGCGGGCCGCGCTCAGCCTGTTCACCGTCATCCCGGCCGGGGCCGGCGGTGACCTGGACGAGGGAGCGGCCGCCCGGGCCGTCTTCTGGCTGCCGGTCATCGGCGCCGGCCTGGGGCTGGCCGGCGGCGGGACGATGGTTCTCGTTGCGGCTGGTGCGGTGTCGCCAGAGCGGCAGCTGCTCGGCGCGGCCCTGGCCATGATGCTGCTGGCGCTGCTCACCGGGGGCCTGCACCTGGACGGGCTGGCCGACACCGCGGACGGGCTGGGCAGCCGCCGCCCGGCACCGCAGGCGCTGGAGATCATGCGCCGGTCCGACGCCGGGCCGTTCGGGGTGGCCGCACTGGTCCTGGTGCTGCTGGTCCAGGTCTGCGCGCTGGCCTCGCTGCCGCCTGGTCAGGCCGCGGCCGCCCTGGTGCTGGCCGCGGTGACCAGCCGGGTGGCGGTGGTGGCGGCCACCGGGTCCCCGCCGGCGCGGCCGTCCGGGTTCGGTGCCCTGGTGGCCGGCCGGACCAGCGCCGCGGGCCGGGCCGCAGCCGTGGCGGTGCTGCTCGCCGCGGTGGTGGCCGCCGGGGCTGCGCTGGGCGGGGCGCCGGCCGCGGCCCGGGGCGTGCTGGCCGCCGGGGCCGGCCTGGCGGTGGCCGGCCTGCTGCGCCGGGCCGCGCGGCGCCGGCTGGGCGGCATGACCGGCGACGTGTTCGGGGCGGTCATCGAGCTGAGCACGGCCGCGGTCCTGCTGGCCCTGGTGCTCGCCGGCGCGGCACACTGACCGCGTGCACGAGGCTCATGCGGGTCTGCGCCGCCCCCGGCTACCTCAGGTACGCGGCGATGGCCAGGTACTGGCACGCGGCGCCGGCGCAGACGTACACGTGGAAGACCTCGTGGTAGCCGAACACCGACGGGTACGGGTCGGGACGGCGCCGGTGGTAGGACAGGGCGCCCACGGTATAGAGCAGGCCGCCGCCGAGCATCAGCCCCCCGGCCACCGGCCCGGAGTGGACCCAGACCGCGGGCAGGGCCAGCGCCGCAACCCAGCCCAGGGCGAGGAATGTCCCGCCGACCAGGCGCTCCGGCGCGTCCATCCAGGCCAGGTGGATCACGGCCGCGGCGGCGGTGAGCACCCACAGCGCGATGAGGCCGGCCCGGCCGGGCGTGCCCGGGGCGGCGGCGATGAACACCGGGGTCGCGGTCCCGGCGATGAGGAAGAAGATCATCACATGGTCGAGCCGCTGCAGGCGCTGGCGCGCTGCCTCCGACCAGGTCCCGCAGTGGTAGAGGGCGCTGACCCCGAACAGCGCGCCCACGCTGGCCGCGTACACGCCGAAGCTGAGGACCCGGGCCGTACCGGGCGTGTGGGCCAGCAGCACGGTGCTGACCACCAGGGACGCCCCGAACCAGATCAGGTGCAGCCAGCCGCGCATCAGCGGCTTGGTGTAGTAGATGCCGCGCCGGGCGTCGTAGAACCGGCCTGCTGCGGGGCTGGCGGGCGTCGGGGTGGTGGCGGTCACCGTCGGCCTCCGGGTGATGCGGTAGGCCCGGCTGGCCTGGATGACGCCGGGGTACTGACTCTCCAGTGTCACTCATTACCAGCGTTTGTGCACGTAAAGCGCGTGTCGTAGGCGTCAGGGCGGCCGCCGGGCAGGTGCGGCCCGCCCGGTGCGGCCCGCCTGGTGCGGCCCGCCTGGTGCCCGGGCGGCCGCCGGCGCGGAACCGTTATATCCCGGGCAGGCGGCCCAGCGGGAACGGCGGGCTGATCAGCAGTTCCACGTTCCGGTCGGTGACGGCCCCGGTCCGGCCCGGGTGCTCCCCCCCGAAAGGCATGTTGGCGGCCAGCTCACGGTGCAGCGCGGCCAGGTCGCCGCTGCTGAATTGCGCTGCCGTGGACCGGGGAAGGCTGGCTGGCATCCGCGGCGCCAGCGGTGCGTCGTGATCCACCATCGTGCAGGTGATGGACAGCTGGCCGCCGAGGTCGGCCAGTTCGACGAGGCGTGTCTGGCACGGCCAGTCCACCACCGCGCAGGTGGTGACCTCCCAGAACCCCCGCTCCGGGTGGTCCGGGTCGCGGCGCGGGCGGACCGCGTTCGTGTGCGTGTGCCCGTTCAGCCACAGCACCACGTTGGGGAAGCGGTGCAGCAGGGCGATCAGCCCGGCCGCGCCGATCAGGGGCTCGCCTTCCGGCCCGGGATGCCAGCCCCGGGTGTTGGTGAGCGTGTCGGCGCCGTGATGGGAGAACAGGATGACCAGCCGGTCGTCGTGCCCGGTCGCGATCTCGTCCCCGGCCGGCCCCCGGTACGCGGAGTGGACCTCGGCGAGGCGGTCGGCCAGCCACCGGGCCTGCTGCCGGTCGAGGCACCCGTCGGCCCCCCCGGCCAGGCAGTTGGTGTCCAGCGCGATGAACCGGGCGGCCGGCGTGTCGTGGACGTAGTACGCGGTCCCGTCGCGGAGGTTCCCGTCGGTGAAGCCGTGCCCGAGGGGGCGGGCCCCCGGCCGGAAATGCGCGGCCACGAACTCGCGGCGGGTGACAGGCCGCCGGCCGGGATCGGGGGGCACGGCGCGGGACGGCCCGGCCATGAACGCCTCCGGGCACACCGTGAACAGCTCCAGCGCCACGTCGCTGTCGAACCCGCCGGGCAGCGCGGTGGGCTTCCAGCCCCCGGTCAGCGCGGCCGCCAGCCCCGGGGTCTGCGTGCCGACGCCCTGGTTGAGGGCCTCGTGGTTGCCGAAGCAGGACAGCCAGGGCATCGCCAGGCCGCCCGCGGTGAACGCCCGCATGGCCGCCTCGAGCAGGCCCGGGTGATGGGGGAAGCCGAGCTCGCGGCGGAAGAAGTCCGGCCCGTCCGGGCCGTCGCCGTCCGGCCTCCAGAAGATGTCGTCCGGCCAGTCGGGGGCCTGCACCCCGGCGTACCCGGGGCCGCCGGACCCGGGCGTGACCTGGCCGCCGTCGAACAGGGCCAGGAACGCCTGGACCTCGTTCCACTGCGCGTTGTCGATCGCGTCCCCCGTGGTGACGGCCAGCGCCGGCGGCTGCCCGGTGGCCGGGCCGCGCAGCGCGTTGACCGTGCGCAGCGTGGCGTCCACCGCATGCGGGGTGAGGGCCTCCTGCGGGCGCTGCACCGGGACCACGCCGGCGTAGCGGGGGTCGGCGAAATAACGGTTGAGGAACTCGAACCGGGTCGGTGACTGGACGTCGGCCAGCTGCAGGTCGGTGACGTGGATGAGGCAGAGCAGGGGCCGGCCGCCGGGCGGGCTGGTCACCGCCCCGGCCGGGGCGCACAGGTCATCCCGCCGCAGATGCGGCTCGCCGCCGATGAGCTCGACCGCCCGGTACGGCGCGCTCGCCCCGCGGCGCAGTACCGTGCCCGGGGCCAGCCGGCGGTGGGTGGTCAGTGGCGGGGGTCCTGCGCTCAAGCTCCGCTCGCAGCCACGGAATCTTTGTTCTCCGCAACGGAAACCAGTACGGGGTCGGGCCGTATCGTCAGGTCAACGCGGCTGCCCGCGCTCAGCTCGGTGGCGTCCGCGGTCGGCAGCTGGGCCATGATCGTGGTGTCGCCCAGGTTCACGGTGACCCGGCTGGTCGCGCCCAGGAAGGTGATGGCGATCACCGTGCCGGCCAGCGGGCCGGACTCGCCCGCGCTGCCGCTGGCCAGCGAGACAGCCTCGGGCCGGATCAGCGCGGTGACCGGGCCGGGCGGGGTGCCGGTGTCGACCAGCGGCAGGTCGCGGCCCCGTACCGTCACCGTGGTGCCGCTCACGGTCCCGGCCAGGCGGTTGGTGAGCCCGACGAACTCGGCCACGAACGGGGTGGCCGGCCGCGAGTACACCTCGGTGGGCGACGCGAGCTGCTCCAGCTTCCCATCCCGCATCACCCCGACCCGGTCGGCGATGGCCAGCGCCTCCTCCTGGTCGTGGGTCACGAACAGGGTGGTGATGCCGACCTCGAGCTGGATCCGCCGGATCTGGTCCCGCAGCTGCGCGCGGACCTTGGCGTCCAGCGCGGACAGCGGCTCGTCCAGCAGCAGCACCTGGGGCTCGATGGCCAGGGCCCGGGCCAGCGCGACCCGCTGCTGCTGCCCGCCGGAGATCTGGTGCGCGTAGCGGCCCGCCTGCTCCGACAGGCCGACGAGGTCCAGCACCTCCCGGGCCCGCCGTTCCCGGTCCGCCTTGCTGACCCGGCGCAGCCGCAGCCCGAAGGCCACATTCTGCAGCACCGTCATGTGCGGGAACAGGGAGTAGGCCTGGAAGACCATGCCCATGTCCCGCTTGCTGGCGGACACGTGGGTGAGATCCCGGCCGCCGACGGTGACGGTCCCGGCGTCCGCGTCCTCCAGGCCGGCCAGCAGCCGCAGCGTGGTGGTCTTGCCGCAGCCCGAGGGTCCGAGCAGGGCGATCAGCTCGCCGGGACGCAGGGTCAGGTCGAGTCCGTCCAGCGCGACGACCGGGCCGTAGTGCCGGGTCAGCCCCTCCAGGCGCACTTCGACCGCGGCCCTCGCCGCGGCCTCCTGCGACCTGGTCAATGGTGAACTCACGGGCGCTACCTCATCCCCGGCGCCGCTGGCGGCCGACATAGGACAGGATCGTCAGCAAGACGAAGGCGAACAGCAACGAGGCCATGGACGTCGAGAAGACGACCCCGGCGTTGGGGGTGTTGCGGCTGATGGAGTACAGCGTCGGCTGCAGCGTGCTGAACAGCAGCAGGTAGGCGATGGTGAACTCGCCCAGCACCAGGGCGCTGGTCAGCAGCAGCGCGTTCAGGATGGCCTGCCACATGTTCGGCGCGATGACCCGGAACATGACCGTGATCCAGCTGGCGCCCAGGCTCCGGGCCGCCTCGGCCAGCGTGGTCGCGTCGATCGTGTCCAGCCCGGAGGACAGCGCCCGGTACGCGTACGGCAGGGCCAGGATGACGTACACCCAGAACAGCTGCAGCGCCGACAGGCTGTAGTGCTGGATCCGGTTGTAGATCGGGGCCAGGCCGACGACCAGCGCGATGGCCGGGATCGTGAGCGGGAGCAGGCAGAGGAACTCGAAGAGACGGCTCATCCACTGCACCCGAAGCTTGATCCAGATCATCGTGGGCAGCAGCAGCAGGATCATCACGACGCTGGTGATGACGGCCAGTTCCAGGGTCAGTTCCACCCCGCTGGCCAGCCCGGGGTAGGACACGATCTGCTTCCACGCCGCCACGGACCAGGTGCCGAGCGTCTTCCCTTCCAGGGAATAGCGGAACAAGGCCAGCAGTGGCAGCAGGATGAACGCGCCGAACAGGGTGAACACCACGTAGCGGAAGGCGTTGAGGCGGCGCCGGCGCTTGCGCTGCATGCCCTGCGGGCTGCGCGCGGCCGCTCCCGCGAGCGGGGTCTCGCCCAGCGACGTTACCGCAGCCACCGGGACGCCCTCCGCTGCAGCAGCGCGTAGCCGGTCATGATGATCGCCACCATGATGATCATGCCGAGCGCGAGCACGTCGGACACGTTGACGTTGGCCAGCCCGACCTCGCTGGACAGCGAGGTGCTGATCTGCTGGGGCACGATGTACGCAATCTGGTTCTCCCAGGCCTGGATGGTGGCGAAGGCGGACAGGGCGTTGGCGAACAGCAGCAGCGCCGATCCGAAGAACGCCGGCGCGAGCAGCGGCCCGGCGATGTACCGCCAGTACTGCCAGGTCGAGGAGCCCAGGCTTTCCGAGGCCTCCCGCCACTGGACCTTGACCCCGTCGATCGCGGGCATGAAGACCAGCACCATGAGCGGGATCTGGAAGTAGGTGTAGATCAGCCAGATGCCCCAGGGGAAGCTGTAGTACCAGCTGGGGTGGAACAGCAGCCCGGCCGGGCCGATCAGGGCCTGGAAGGCGAAGGCCAGGGTGACCCCGCCGAACTGGGCCAGCACGCCCGAGGCCGCCACCGACAGGCGGCGCACCGTACCGTCGGGCCGGCCGGAGGCCACGGCGTAGGCCACCAGGGCCCCGAACACCGCCCCGGTCAGTGACGAGAGCACGCACAGCTTGAACGAGCCGATGAAGTACCCGCGGACCGCCGGGCTGAAGAGCGTGGACAGGCTGCCGGGGTTCCAGGTCCCGCTGGGGTTCTTGAAGGCGTCGACGGCGAGGATGCCGGTCGGGTAGAGCAGGAAGAGACTCACATAGGCGAGGAACGGCAGGGTCCCCAGCCAGGCGGGGCGGGGAAGCCGGCGCCCGGCCCTGGCGGGCCGGGCGCCGGCTTCGGTCGTTGCGGCGACGGTCACGGTCCTGCCTGGCTAGCCGACAGCCTTGGCCCAGTTGGCGGCCAGGTAATTGGCGGCGTCCGTCGCCTGGCTCTGGGTCAGGAACACCGGGGTGCCGCTGATCGCGGGCAGCTTAGCCTGGGCCGTCTTGTCGATGGACCCGTTGCTGGCCATCGCGGCCTCCTCCACCGGGTGGGCGCCGCCCTGCAGCCACAGGTTCTGCCCGCCGTCGGTGGCCTGGGAGTAGAGGAATTCCTCCCAGAGCCGGGCCGCCGCCGGGTGCGGCGCGCTCTTGTTGATGGCCTGGGCGTAGTACCCGCCGAGCACGGCGTTGCTGGGGATGTACACCTTCCAGTTGGACACCCCGACGTAGCTGGGCAGGTTCAGGTAGTCCCAGTTGAAGACCACCGGCGTGGACCCGGACTTGATCGTGGCGCCGGTCGCGGACACCGGAGAGAAGTTACCGGCCGCCTTGAGCTTGTGGAAGAAGTTCACGCCATCGGCGATGTTGCTGGCCGATCCGCCCTCCACCAGGTTCGCCATCATGACCCCGTTCAGCGCGGCGTTCGCCGCGGTGGGGTTGCCGTTCAGCGCGACCGCGTTCTTGAACTTCGAGGTGAGCAACTGGCTCAGGGAGGTGATCGTGCCGAACTTGCTCGAGTAGCCGACCGCCATGTAGCCGCCGTAGTCGTTGTACCAGAGGGCGGTGGAGGCCTTCTGTGCCGACGGGATGGACGACCAGGTGCTCACCTTGTACGGCGCGAACAGGGTGGTGTTGGCTAGCGCCACTGCCTCGCCGACATCCACCACATCCGGGGCGGCCGCAGTGCCGTTCTTTTGCTTGATCGTGTCGACTTCCTGCTGGCTTGTCCCGTCCGGCAGGGCCGAGTTCACCTTGATGCCGTATTTGGCGCTGAAGTCCTTGATGATGGTGCCGTAGTTGGCCCACGTCGGCGGCAGCGCGATGACGTTGAGCGTGCCCTCTTTCTTGGCCGCGGCGATGAGCTTGCTCATTCCGCCGCCGCCGCTGGCCGAGGTGACCGTGGCCCAGTTGGTCCCGCCACTGGACGACGGGGATGAGGTCCCTGAGCACCCGGCGGCGGCCAGAGCCAGCGCCGCCACGCCCAGGAGGGTAAAGCGGTAGGGGGATTTCACGGGAAATTGCCTCCTGTATTGGCTATCCCACTTTTGAGCGGGCCCGCGGAAGCTAAGCGCCCACCACGCAGTAGTGCTCAGGAGGTCTGCGGACCCCCCCGCGACAACACCCGACAAAAGACCTTAAACGTTTAGTTTTGCCGGTATGCTGGCGCACCCGCCGCAGGGGTGTCAAGAGCCGTTACCGAGTTGACGCGCGGGCGCTAACTGGTGTTCATCCGGGCGCCGAATTCCTATGCTCGCGCGCTGGCCCCGGGGCCGGGAGGGCGTCACCGGCGCCTGCATGGACGCCCGCTCGATGAGTTCCACGGGCGCCACGTAATCCTCCGGCGGGACCCGCCCGAGCAGGCGCAGCATCAGCGCCCGGCCCATCTCGCGCCGGTTCAGCCGGATGGTCGCCAGCGGCGGGTCCAGCAGCTCGGACGTGGCCAGGTCGTCGTGGCCGACGACGGAGACCCCGGGCCCGACGCGCAGCCCCAGCTCACGTGCGGCCTTGTAGATCGCGTGCGCGGTGTAGTCGGAGTTGGTGATGACCGCGCTGGGTGCGCCCGGGGCGGACAGGACACCCCGGGTGGCCTGCTGGACGTCGCCCATGGTCAGCGGGGAGTACAGCACCGTGGCCGTCAGCCCCAGCGCCCGGCTCACCCGCCGGAAGTGGCGCAGCCGGTCCGGGTCCGCCATCAGCCGCCGCGGCGCGGTCAGGAACGCTACCGAGTTGTGGCCCAGCTCGGCGAGCCGGCGCAGCGGCAGCTCGACCGCGGCGGCGTTGTCCGGGCGCACCCGGCAGACGCCGGTGATGCGGGCCGCCGAGGCGTTGAGCGCCACCACCGGGGCCCCCGGGTGCAGGTCATGCCACAGCCTGATCGATTCCCCGGTCCCGACGGGGGCGATGGCCAGCCCGGCGACCCGCTGCGCGGCCATCTCCTGCAGGTGGCGGCGCTCACGTTCCAGCGAGTAGCGGGAGTCCAGGGCCAGCAGGGTTGCGCCCGCCTCGCCCGCGACCTCCTCGGCCCCGGAGAGCACCTCGAGGAAGAAGGGGTTGGCGAAGTTGCGCACCACGAAGCCGTAGGTGGTGGTGCGCCCCCGGCGCAGCGCCTGGGCCTGCGGGTTGGCCCGGTAGCCGAGCTGGTCCGCGATATCCAGGATGCGCCGGCGGGTGGCGTCGGCCACCCCGGGCTGGCCGTTGAGGGCGAAGCTCGCCGAGGCGACCGAGACACCCGCCATCCGGGCCACGTCCCGGATGCCCGCCGTGCCCGGGGGCCCGGCGCGCGGCGTTCCGTTCTGAGTAGTCGGCATGATCGTTCCTGCGGCCCCCGCTGCGGCCGTGGCCGGCCCGGCGGCTCCGGGCAGCGTAGGACGGGCGATGCGTTCGAGCCTGTAGTTGATCAGCCTGTCTGAGCGGCCGCGGTTAGGCAAGTGCGCCGCGGCCCGGGTGCCTGCGGCCCGGGTGCCTGCGGCCCAGCCGGCCCGGGCGCTCGGTGGCCCGGAACTGTCGGTGGCTGCTGAGACACTGCGCAGGCCGCCGGCAGGGCCTGGGCCGTTCGCCAGACTCGGCGGCGGTGGGTAAGTTCGTTTGCCAAGGACGGGGAGGAGCGTGACCGAGATCGCCGCCACCGACACTGCCACTCATGACCTGGAGACCTACCGGGGAGAGCTGACCGGCTACTGCTACCGGATGCTCGGGTCGGCGCACGACGCCGACGACGCCGTGCAGGAGGCCATGGTCCGGGCCTGGCAGGCTTTCGACCGCTTCGAGGGCCGGTCGGCCGTGCGGTCGTGGCTGTACCGGATCGCCACCAATGTCTGCCTGGACATGCTGCGCAGCCGCAAGCGACGGGCGCTGCCGATGGACCTGTCGGCCCCGGTGCCGTCCAGCACCGAGCCGGTGGCCACGCTGCCGGAGTCGGCCTGGGTCGAGCCGCTGCCCGGTGACGGCCCGCTGCCCCCGGACACCGACCCGGCCGGGCGCGTGGTGCTGCGGGACACCATCCGCCTGGCGTTCATCTCAGCCCTGCAGAACCTGCCGCCCCGGCAGCGGGCCGTGCTGATCCTGCGTGAGGTGCTGTGCTGGCAGGCCTCCGAGGTAGCCGATCTGCTCGACACCACGGTGGTCTCGGTGAACAGCGCCCTGCAGCGGGCCCGCAGCACGATGGCGGCCAGTGGCCAGGCGGAAGACCAGCCGCCGCCGCGGCTGGCCGAGGCCGAGCAGGACCTGCTCGCCCGCTACGTGGATGCGTTCCAGCGGTACGACATCGACCGGCTCGTCGCCCTGCTGCACGAGGACGCCAGCATCTCCATGCCGCCGTTCGAGATGTGGATCCGCGGGCGGGAGGAGCTGCGGGGCTGGTACAGCGGCTGGGGCAGCGGATGCGGGGGGTCCCGGCTCGTCCCGGTCACCGCCAACGCGTCACCCGCGTTCGGCCAGTACAAGCCCAGCGAGGACGGGATGCGCCTGGTGCCCTGGTGTATCCAGGTCCCGGAGGCCTCGGGGGGCAAGATCAGCCACATCCATCACTTCATCGCGACCGGCCCGGGCCTGTTCGAGCGGTTCGGGCTGCCTCCCTACCTCGACCGCCAGGCCGGGTAGGGCTGCGCGCCTACCGGCCGGCGGCTTCCCGGGCGGCGGCTTCCTCGACGGTGAGCTCGGCGGCGGGGTAAGCCTCGAGCCGCTCGTCCGGGATGGGCTGCCCGCTCAGCACCGACCGCCCGTAGGTCCCGTCGGCCAGCCGCTGCTCAGCGCGCTCCAGGGCGGCGAGCCGCTCGCCGCAGGCTGTCCGCGATCGCGTCGTCCAGGCCCTCCTGGGTCAGGGACTGGGCGGGGTCGTCGATGTCGGCGTCCCGCTGATCCTCGCTGTCCCGGTCCTCGCGGCCTGACCTCTCGGTGTCGGCCAGGAGCTTCTGCACCTCATCGCGCTCGGCGGCCAGCAGGGCCCGGGCCCGCTCCACGTCCACGTGATCTCCTCCGCGTCTCGCTGCGCCGCAATCCACGACTCCGCCCGTAGGGCCCCACCCTATGCCGCCGGCGGTCTCCCGCGGCCCCCGCCGCGTCCCCCCGGTCAGTCCTTCAAAGCGGACCATACGCCTCACCAGCACCATGGCCGACGCCCCGGTGATGACCTGCGCCCACTCTTCCTACGGAACGTGCGTTGTGGCGGGCGGTTTGCGGGGATTTGGGCGCACGTTCCGTAGGAAGAGTCCGCGGGCAGGGGCCAGTGTGACTGATGGGACTGGGAGCGGGCTACCGGGCGGGCGGGTTACCGGGCGGGCGGGTTACCGGGCGGGCAGGCTACCGGGCGCCCGGGACCCGGGCCAGCGCGCGCCCTGATTCCGGCTCCGCCGCGGCCAGCCGCGGCGGAGCCGGAATCAGGGCTCCAGGGCCGCCCGGTCCCACTTCTGCTCGATCTTGCCGAAACGCCAGATGGCCAGGGCCACCACCCAGGTGAGGACGAAGACCCCGGCGATCACGAAGCCGGCCTTGTTGATGTTGAAGTCCTCCAGCCACCGCCAGCCGGGGCCGGTCAGGTCGCCGTCCTGGCCGAGCAGGCCGAGCACCTCCACCGCGCCGATGAACATGGCCACGAACACCGACAGGCCGGTGATGGTCAGGTTGTAGTAGACCTTGCGGACCGGGCGGGCGAAGGCCCAGTCGTACGCGAAGTTCATGAAGCAGCCGTCCGCGGTGTCGAACAGGCTCATCCCGGCGGCGAACAGGATCGGCAGGGACAGCACCGCGTAGAACGGCAGGCCGCCGATCACCGCCGTGCCGGCCAGGACGAGCAGCGCCACCTCGGTCGCGGTGTCGAAGCCCAGGCCGAACAGGAAGCCGATGGGGTACATCTTCCAGGGCGCGTCGATCCGGCGGGCCAGCGGGCCGAGGATGCGGTTCATCAGGCCCCGCTTGTTCAGCTGCTCCTCCAGGGCCTGGTCGTCGTACTGGCCGGACCGCATCCCGCGGAACACCTTGACGATCCCGGCCAGGATCACCACGTTGATCGCCGCGATCAGGAACAGGAAGACCCCGGACACCAGGGTGCCGATGATGTTGGTGGTGTACTGCAGGTGCGAGCTGGAGTTCCTGACCTGCTCATTCAGCGCCCGGATGCCGAAGTTCAGCAGCAGGGCCAGCGCGAACACCACACTCGAATGGCCGAGCGAGAAGAAGAAGCCCACCGACAGCGGGCGCTTGCCGTCGCTGACCAGCTTGCGGGTCGTGTTGTCGATGGCGGCGATGTGGTCGGCGTCGAACGCATGCCGCATGCCGAGGGTGTAGGCCAGGATCCCGGTGGTGAACCCGAAGGTCTCGGTCCTGCTGATGTGGAAGTGGCCGCTGACCGCGACCGCGAGCATGACCCAGCCCGCCACGTTGAGGCCCGCGACGGTGAGCAGCATCGCGCCGGCCCGGCCCCACTCGCGCGGGGTCAGCCCGTCGCGGATCCTGGCCAGCCTGGCCTGCGGGTCAGCCATCGGGGCACCTTCCTGCCGGGGTCGCGCACCAGACTCGCGCACCAGACTAGGGCTTACTGCAACTTACTTGCAACAACGAAGAGCAGGTAGCTGCGGGTCCCTGGTGACGCGTCCCCGGGGCGGCCGCCCCGGCTGCCGTGCAGCCGGGCGGCCAGGTGCGGGGCGATCGCCCGCCAGCACGGGCTACGTAGCCTGCTGCTGCTGGATCTGGCGCTTGATCCTGGCCAGCATTGCCGCCATCCCGCGCAGCCGCAGCGGGCTGACCAGGTCGGACAGGCCGAGCTGGGTGGTGAACTCGGCCGGGGTGGCCAGGATTTCCTGCGCGCTCATCCCGTCCAGGGCGGTCGCCAGGATGCCCGCGAACCCGCGGGTGGTGGGTGCTTCCGGCGGCGCGTCGAAGAACAGGTGAGCGGTGCCGTCATCGGTCACCTCGACGGCCAGGAACAACGGTGACTGGCACTCCGGCACCGGTTCCAGCCGGTCGCGGTGCTCCGCGTAGCGGGCCGGGAGCGGCGGCAGCTCCTCAGAGAACTCCAGCAGCAGCTGCAGCTTCTGCTGGCCGGGGACGGCCCCGAACTCGTCGACGATGTCCTGCAGCCGCGGGTTGAGCGTGGCCGTCACGGTTTGTCTCCCTGGGTGATGGGGACCCGGACGCTGTTCCCCCACTCGGTCCAGGACCCGTCATAGTTGCGCACGGCCGGGTAGCCGAGCAGGTGGTGCAGGACGAACCAGGTGTGGCTGGACCGCTCGCCGATCCGGCAGTACACGATCACGTCGTCGGCGGGGCTGAGCCCGGCCTCACCGCCGTAGATGGCCTCGAGTTCCTGGCGCGACCGGAACGTGGCGTCCTCCGCGGCCGCGCGGGCCCAGGGGACATTCTTGGCGCCAGGGATGTGGCCGCCGCGCAGCGCGCCTTCCTGCGGGTAGTCCGGCATGTGCAGCAGCTCGCCGCTGTACTCACCAGGCGAGCGCACGTCGATCATGGGCTGGCCCAGGTGGGCCTGGACCTCGTCACGGAACGCCCGGATCGGCGCGTCGTCCCGCTCCACCACCGGGTAATCTGCCCGCCGCGGGTTCGGCGTGTCCGTGCTCAGCGGGCGGTCCTCGGCGATCCACTTGGCCCGGCCGCCGTCCAGCAGTCGGACGTCGGGGTGGCCGAACAGCGTCGCGACCCACAGGGCGTACGCCGCCCACCAGTTGTTCCGGTCGCCGTAGAGCACGAGCGTGGTGTCCCGGGCGATGCCTTTCTCCGACATCAGCCGCGCGAACCCCGCGCCGTCCACGTAGTCCCGGGTGACCGGGTCGTTCAGCTCAGTGTGCCAGTCCAGCTTGACCGCGAGCGGGATGTGTCCTGTCTCGTAGAGCAGCACATCCTCGTCGGATTCAGCGACCACGAGCCCGGGGTCGCCGAGGTGCTCGGCCACCCACTCGGTGCTGACCAGCATCTCCGGCCGGGCGTAGTCCTGGAACTTCGGCGCGTTGTCATACGGCAGCGTCATGAATACCCTCACCTTCGTCGGTGGTCCGCCCGCGGTGGCGGCGCAGCGCGGGGCGGATAACTCCCCACTGGGCAGCAACGTCCCCGGCCAGCCGCCCCTTCCCGGCTGCTCGCCCCTCCTGGCTGCCCGCGCCTCCCGGTCGCGGGTGCTGGCTCCTAGCCTGCCAGGTGAGCCACGGCCCGGCCCGGCAGGCTCAGGCGTCGGCCAGGATCTCGCGGGCGGCCCGGGCGCCGGAGGCGAGCGCACCCTGGACCGAGCCGGTCGCGCGGTGGTCGCCGCACACGTACCGGCGCGGGCCGCCCCCGCCCGTGCCGCCGGGGCCCGTGCCGTGGGGACCCGTGCCGTGGGGACCCGTGCCGCCGGGACCGGTGACCCGGCAGGGCTGGCTGAGCCGCAGCGGGGGGAGCATGGCGGGCAGCGCGCCGTCGATGGTGTAGCTGTCCACGTGCTCCCAGCCGGCCGTGTCGGCCTGGTACAGGTCGGCGAGCCTGGCCCGGATGGCGGGCTCGCGGTCCGGGCCGCCGCCCCCCAGGACCGAGGTCGAGATGAGCGCCCGGCTGGCCGCGTAGCCCGGGCTCACCTCGGACAGGACGCAGGTATTGAGGATCTCGCCTTCGGTGTCGACCAGCAGGGTCGGCTCGGCGAGCGGGCTGGCCGGGGCAGCGTGGTACACGGTGGTGACCGTCCGCGTGCCCGGCACGGCCAGCCCCGGCAGCAGGGCCTCAGCGGTGGCGGCCCCGGTGGCGACCACGACCGCGTCGGCGGGCAGTTCGCGGCCGTCAGCCAGCAGCACGCCGGAGCCGGCGAGCGCGCGGACCGGGGTTTCCAGCCGGACTGTGCCGGGCGGCAGCCCGGCGGCCAGCTGCTCGGGCACGGCCTGGATGCCGCGGCGCGGCAGGCAGAGGGTGCCGCGCAGCATGCTCCGCCAGACCAGGTGAAAGAAGCGGCCCGACGTTTCCAGCTGGTCCTCCAGGAACACCCCGGCCAGGAAGGGCCGGAACATCCGCTCGATCAGCTCCCCGGGAATGCGCGCGCCGGCCAGCGCGGCCAGGGTGCTGTGGTCCGGCGCGCGCTTGAGCAGCCGGGCCGGGAGCAGCATGTCCCGCGCGCTGAGCGAGGCCAGCGCGGCCAGGCCGCCCGGGCCGGCCAGGCGGCCGCGGAGCAGGTCGCCCTGCTCGGCGGGGCGCCGGGTGGGGTCGGCGAACCGCAGCCGGCCGGCGCCCGTGTGCAGCAGCATCCCGGGGGTGAACGCGGACAGCTGCAGGGCCCGCAGGTCCGCCCGCCGCTGCACCTGCGGGTACGACGTGTTGAAGACCTGGAAGCCCCGGTCCAGCAGGAAACCGTCCCGGCGGTCGGTGCGCATCCGGCCGCCGGCGGCGTCCGAGGCTTCCAGGACCGTCACGGCCGCCCCGGCGGCGGCCAGATCGGCCGCGCAGGCCAGGCCGGCCAGCCCCGCCCCGACCACGATGACGTTCAGCGTTCTGGTCCCGGACATGCGTACGTGCCCCCAGTTGATCGGTTACCGGGTATTCGGGGGCACGGCCGCACCCGGTCGCACCGGCCGCGGCGGCGGCCCGGTCAGCGCGGCCCGGCCCACTCCGGGGTGCCGCCCGCGGTGTAGACCTCCGCGCCGCCGATCAGCGCGCGCTCGACCCGGCTGAGCACGTCCAGCGGGTCGCCGGACCAGATGACCAGGTCGGCGTCCTTGCCGGGCTCCAGGGAGCCGAGCCGGTCATCGATGCCCGCGATCCGCGCCGGGTTGATGGTCAGTGCCCGTATCGCGGTCGCCCAGGCCAGGCCCTCCTTGACGGCCAGGGCCGCCTGGTAGGCCAGGAAGTTGATGGGCACCACGGGATGGTCCGTGGTCATCGCGAACGTCACCCCGGCCTCGTCGAGCAGGCCCGGGTTGGCCAGCGAGCGGTTCCGCACCTCGACCTTCGACCGGCTGGTCAGCATCGGCCCGAGGACCACCGGGATACCCCTGGCCGCGATGATGTCGGCCAGCAGATGGGCCTCGGTGCCGTGGTCGATCACCAGGTCGTAGCCGAACTCCTCGGCGATCCGCATCGCGGTGGCGATGTCGTCCGCGCGGTGGCAGTGCTGGCGCCAGGGGATCTCCCGGCGCAGGACCCGGCCGAGCGCCTCCAGCTTCAGGTCCCGGCTGACCGGGCTGCGCTCGGCCTCCGGCTTGCGCTGCTCGTTCTCCAGCTTGCTCAGGTAGTTTCCCGCGTCGACCAGGGCGCTGCGGATCACCGCGGCCGTGCCCAGCCGCGTGCTCGGCGTCTTGTGCTGCTCGCCGTAGACCCGCTTGGGGTTCTCGCCGAGGGCTGACTTCATCCCGGACGGCTGGCGCAGCACCATCTCGTCCACGGTCCGGCCCCAGCACTTGACCGCGACCGTCTGGCCGCCGATGGGGTTGCCGGAACCCGGGTTGATGTTCACGGCCAGCACGCCGCCGCTGATGGCGTCCCGGAAGCCGAGATCGGCCGGGTTGACCGCATCGAGGGCGCGGACCTGCGCCGTCACCGGGTCGGTCAGCTCGTTGGTGTCCGAGCCGGCCCAGCCCTCACCTTCCTCGTGCACGCCGACGTGGCCGTGCGCCTCGATGAACCCGGGCAGCACCCAGCGGCCCGCCGCGTCGATGACCCGGGCCCCCGGCGGGATGGCCAGGCCGGCGCCGACCGCGGTGATCCGGCCGGCCTCGGCCAGGACCGTCCCGTTGTCGATCGGGTCCCCGGCGACCGGAACCACCCGTCCCCCGACGACCGCCACCGGCTCCTGCGCCATGCCAGCCTCCTCCGCCTGCCCAGCCCTCCGCGGCACCTGCCCGGAACGCCTACATTATTCCGGCCCCAGCTGGCGCACTGGTTTTCGTTGCGGAATAGAAAGCCTGCCACCCATGACCTACGGTCATGGGTGTGGATACGGACGCGCTGCGCTGGTTCCAGCAGGTCGCCGACGGCACGACGGTCACGGAGGTCAGCGAGCTGGAATCGGTCACGCAGTCCGGGGTGTCACGGGCGCTGGCCCGGCTCGAGGCCCAGATGGGCACCCCGTTGCTGCGCCGGCACGGCCGCACGCTGCGGCTGACCCAGGCCGGGGCGGTGTTCAAGCGGCACGTGGACGCGATGCTGCACCAGCTCGACGACGGCATCGCCGCGGTCAGCCAGCTGATCGAGCCGGATACGGGTACCGTCGCGCTCGCGTTCCAGCAGTCACTGGGCACATGGCTGGTGCCGGACCTGGTGCGCAGCTTCCGCGCCGCCCACCCGCACGTCACGTTCCAGCTCACCCAGGTCCATGACGAGGTGCACTCCACGGCCCTCGACGGCGGGCTGGCCGACCTGGAGATCGGCACCCGGCGGGCGCGCACCGCCGCGCTGCGGACCCGGCTGATCGCGATCGAGCCGCTCCGGCTGGCCGTGCGGCGCGATCACCCGCGGGCCGGGCAGAGCATCCACCTGGCCGAGGTGTCCGCTGAGCCGTTCGTCAGCCTCCGGCCGACCTCGGCCCTGCGCAAGCTCGGTGACGACCTGTGCCAGCAGGCCGGCTTCCGGCCGGCCGTGGTGTTCGAAGGGGACGACCTGTCCACGGTGCGCGGCTTCGTCGCGGCCGGCCTGGGCGTGTCCATCGTCCCCGCGCCGCGGGCCGGCACCCTGGAAGCTGCGGCCGGGCCGCTCGCGTACTGCGAGATCCTGGACGCCGGCGCGGTCCGTGACCTGACCCTGACCTGGTCCGCCGAGCGCCGCCTGCTGCCGGCCGCGGAACTGTTCCGCCGGCACGTCATCCGCAGCGCCAGCGCCGGCCAGGTTCCCGCGCTCTCGGCCTGAACCGCCACGCCTTGGGGCGCTGGCCGCGGCCGGCCCGCACCGTCACCGCTACGCGTGCGGGGTGAAGGACGTGGAGCAGCTTCCGCTCCTGCTGCCCTTCCGGACGGTGACCGAGACCTTCACCGGGTAGCCGGGCGTGGCGCCGCTGATGTAGTACCCGACCGACAGGTTTCCCCTGCGGCCGGCCGTCCCGCGGTGGGTGGTGTTCGTCGTCCGGTAATGCGCCACGGTCGTCACGGCCGCGAACGTCCCGGTGTGCACGCGCACCTGGGTGGTGGTGTAGTCCTTCGGGTGGCTATTGCTCATGGAGGCGCTGCAGGGCAGCGGGCTGGCGGGGGCGGCCATCGCCACCCCGCCGGTCAGGGCCGTGGCCCCGATAGCTCCCGCCGCGGTAGCGCCAATCAGAATGCGTCCAGGCCACGCTGCCAGAATTGTCATGCGCGCCACCATACGCCGGCAAGAGCGCTCAGATAGTGCGTCACAGCAGATAAGAAGTTCGCCGCATTAACGTATTTAGCGGCATTTCTGGCTATTTCGGGTCACGAAATGGTGCGGCGGGCTGGCCCGGGAGCAGGGTTTCCGGGCCAGCCCGCCGAGATTTGCGGGGGTGTCGGCTATGAGCGGTCAGAAGTGGGTCGGGCCCGTCCCGGTCGGCACGGGGGCCGGCGCGGTCGAGGTGGGCGTGACCGTGGGGGTGGCGGTCGGGGTCGTGGTCGGCGCCGGGGCCGGGGCCATGCTGGTCAGCGGCGGGGCGAGCGGGGCCCGGAAGTGGCCCTGGGCCACGAGCAGGCCGTCGGTGTTGCCCCTGGCGTCGGTGTAGAAGCCGACCAGGTCGCCCGCGTCGTTGATGCCGTTGAGCGTGGTGGCCCCGGAGCCGCGCGGGTCATTGATGGTCCGGAATCCGAAGTGCGGGGCCCAGATGAACCCGAACGACTTGGCGTTGTTGCCGCTGCCGACCATGTAGGTGCCGACGACCTCACGGTTGTCGTTGACGCCGAAGGCCATGGTGGAGGACGCGCCGGGGACGCTCAGCCGGTAGAGGTGGCCGTGCGCGCCGAGCAGGAAGCCCCGGGTGACGCCGCCCCGGCCGGTGTAGAAGCCGGCGATGTCGCCGCGGTTGTTGATGCCCGATGCGGTCGAGCTGACCGCGCCGGAGATCCTGATCCGGTGGAACCAGCCGCCGGGGATGCTGTAGGCGTAGGCGTGGCTGTTGCCCTTGGCCCCGGTGAAGAACCCCACCGCGATGTCCGAGTCGTTCACGCCGAGAAGCTGGTTGACCGGCGGATTCGCGTTGTTCCGGGTGGGGAAGCTGACGCTGCGGAACTCGCCGTGCCAGTCGTAGAACCCGAAGTTGTTGTTCGTCTGGCTGGCCGTGTTCTGCGCGGACCAGAAGCCGACGGACACCCCGGTGTCGTTGATCCCGATGACCTGCGTCTGGATCCCGCCGGGGAAGTTCTCGTTCGTGAACGACGAGACCTGGCCCAGGCTCAGCACGTATCCCTTGTTCGGGTGGCCCGCCGCGCCCGAGCCGAAGTAGCCGGCGATCTGGCCGCGGTTGTTGATGCCCAGCAGCTGGTTGAACGTGGGGTCGTTGCTGTTGTTGAGCTTGCTGAACGACCAGCCGCGGGCCAGGCGCATGGCACGCGGGTGCTGCTCGCGGTGCGAGCTGGCCGAGAGGCTGATGCTGGAGTGGTGGCCGCTCACGGCGAAAGCACCGCCGAGCGCTCCGCCTACCGCGACGGCAGCCACGCCGATCGCCGCCACGACTGTACGTTAACTCATTCTGGGTCCGCCATTCTGGAACCACGCACGTGCGCGTCGTCCCCGTCGTTTCTGGTGCTCACCGAGAATCCTTTTCCGTGCATCCAGATGATCATTCCGGAGCCCTTCCCGGACGGTCACGGGCGGCATCGAACTGGCCGCGTGAATGACGTTAGTAGCGGGCGCGCCGAATCCGGGGCCGGGCAGGCCCGGGGTCCGGGAACCGTAATAACTCCCGCGGACCCCGCAACGGTCAGGATGATCACGGCGGGGGACAGGGCCGAAAGTCCCGGGCGCAGGACCGGCCGTCCCCTGGCCTGGGCCGCTCCGGGGCGGTGAGCTGGGATTGAGAGGTGCGGGGACGCGTCATGGGCGATGCGGCCCCCGAGGGCCCGCAGGCATCCTTCTCGGAGGGAAGGTCGTCATGACCGGTTCGAACGCGGTGCTGATCGTGGTGCCGATAGTGATGGTGCTGGCCCTCGCCCTGTGGCTGAGCCTCGTGATGTACGCGGGTAGCCACCCGGAGTGGAAGGCGCACCGGCTGGCCCGCGAGGCCGCGGCCCGGCAGGCAGCTGCGGCTGGCGAGCGGGTGGCGGTCCCGGCGCGGAAGCAGGCGGCAGGCAGCCTGGCCGGGAGCGAGACGCCGGCCCGCCCGCATGCCGCCTGACTGGGCTCCCGGTCCAGGCGCAGGTACTCTGCACCTGACGGGATGACCAGCCCCCGGAGGAGCCGCCGGTGCGGATAACCATCGGCCGGGGGCTGGCGGTCCTGGGCGGGACGGGTGCCTGCCTGCTGGCCGCCGCATCCGGCGTCACCGGGGTCAGCGCCAGCGCGAACCTGGCCGGCACCGCAGTCAAGGTCACCGCGGCCGGCCCGGCGCGGACCGTCACGCCAACCCTGCTCGGGCTGAACGGCGTGAACACCACGGGCCCGCTCTGGGACAACGCCCCCTTCGACTCAGTGCTGAAGAAGTTCGCGCCCGGCGTGATCCGGTACCCGGGTGGCACGGTGGCGAACTACTGGTCCTGGCCAGACGGCTGGTTCCAGCCGGGTGAATGGCCGGGTGAGCCTGCGAAGGCCGTCAACGACACCCTGCCGGTGTTCGGCGCCGCTCTGGCCGCAACGGGGGCCGCGGCGCTGTTCGACCTGAACACCGTGACCCTCAACGGGGCGGTCGGCTCGGCCGCGGACAACACCGCGCAGCTGGACCAGCAGCTGCAAGCCCTGCGGTCCGCCGCCGGGGACGGCCTCCCGGTCACGATGGTGGAGCTGGGGAACGAGCTGTACCAGAGTGGTTACATCAGCACCGGCCCGGACGGCCAGGACTACACGGAGCGGTTCCCGACCGCCGCCGACTATGCCACGCAGATGAACGCCTGGATTTCCGCCCTGCACAGCGCGTTCCCCGGGGTGAAAGTGGCGGCGGTGGCGACCGACGCGAACGACGTCATCGGCGTCGCGCCGCGGCGAAGTAGCTGGAATGCCACCGTGCTGCCGCTGCTCAAGGGTGAGGATGCGGTGACCATCCACGACAATCTCCGGGTCTCCGACGCGTCGTCATCACCCGCGACGGTGCTGGCTTACCCGTACCTGCATTTCCAGAAGCTCAAGGCCCACGAGCTGGCCCTGTTCCACTCCGACCAGCTTCCGGTGTGGGTCACCGAATTCAACCTGGCTGACGTGACGCCGGGACACGTGTTCCAGGGAACCTGGCTGCATGGCCTGTTCGTGGCCGCCCAGGCCCTCCTGTTCACCGGGGACCCGGACATCACCTACGCCGGGCTGGACGCCACGATCGGCACCGCGCTCGCTCCGATCTTCAGCAGCACCAGGGGCTTCGGCGGCGGCGGGCCAGCTACTGACCAGCTCGCGCTCACCGCGGCGGGGACCACGCTGTCGATGATCCAGGCCGCGTTCCATCGCGCTTCCGCAGTGCAGATGCTGTCGTTCTCACCCAGCCCGGCCCTGGGAACCACCGGGGCACCTGCGCTGCTCGGCCAGATACTCACCACTCAGGCCGGGCCGGAAGTGCTGCTGGCGAACTTGTCCGCGCAGCCAGTCACGCTGGACGTGTCGTCCATCCTCCCGGGCGCGCTAACAGTAACCCAGGTCACCGCGCCATCGATCACGACGAAGGTCACCGGGCCCGGATCGACCGAGACGAGCACCTCCGCCGCGTCGGGCACCGTCCAGATCGAGCCGTACGCCCTGGCCGACCTAGCTGGCTGAGTGGCCCTTCCGCCGGCGTTAACTCACGGCCCCCCGGCCCTGGGTCAGGCGCTGCCTGAGCACCATGCGGCCGTACGCCATCTGGTCGAAGGTGTATCGCTTCCATAGCCGACGCGGGTCCCGGTAGAGGCGATAGGCCCAGTTCAGCCGCATCTTCTCCATCCAGTGGGGATACCAGTCCACGGCCTCTGCGAGATGGTCGAGGTAGCTGCCGCCGGTGATGATCACCGGCACATCGAGCCGGTCGGCCACCTCCCACACCCACGTCTGCTGCATCGGCGTCGGGATGGAGACGTGCAGGATGTCGGGTCGGGCCGCGTTGATGGTCTCAACCATCATGGACACGTCGGACTCGTCGAAGGATCCGGGATGCCCGCGCATGATGTCCCAGTGACCGTGCAGCGTTCCGGCGATCGGCAGGCCGGGAAACGCTTCTGTCGCGTTCGCCGCCGCTCGCTCCGGAACTCCCTCGCCGCACCCGAACAAGAAGTTCCGGAACCCGTGCTCGGCTGACATTGCAAACACCAGCGGGCAGATCCTGCCATTGCCCTGCCGGGTGGGTACGGGGAGGCCGACCCAGTGCGCGCCCATGACGACGCCCCACCCATCCGGCAGTACCACGTCGAAGCGGTTGATCTTCTCGATCAGCCCGGCACTGCGGTGAGCCCGCAGCACGTAGTCGGGGTTGATAAACGATACGGTCAGCCGTGACCGGTTCTTCACCGCCTCGCTGACAACGTTCAGGAAGGCCTCATCGGTGAGGCAGGACAAGCCGATCTCCAGGAAGGTCCGCTTACCGGCCCGGGCCTCGGCGCCCAGCTCTTTCGACAAGGTGCCGGGCTGACCAGCCCGGCTGGCGGGAACGCCGTCGTGGCGGCCCGCGGCCGACTCGTCTCCAGCGGGCTGGGTCATGATGGAGTCCTCTCCGGGCTTCACAGGAGCCCCTCGAAGGCAAGCAGCTCACGAAGCCCGGCCTTCAGGTCGTATTCAGGCTTCCAGCCGGTCGCGGTCATCAGCTTGCCGGGGTCGGCGATCAGATGCCCGTCTCCGGCCCGCCTGCGTTCGGGGTCCTCCCGTACGTCCAGCGCCTCGCCGCGGATGCTCTCGATAGCGGCCAGGACATCACCGATGGTGGTCCCGGTGCCCGTCCCGACGTTGAAGACGTCGAAACCATGCCCCGAGGCGGTGGCGATGATCCCCTTCGCGGTGTCGGTCACGAAGATGAGGTCGCGCTGCGGCCAGAGATTGCCGAGCTCGATCGGCCGGCCCGCATGCATGGCCGCCACGATCGCCGGAAGCACATGGGGGTTCGTCTCCCGCGGGCCATAGGTGTTGAACAACCGGGCCACCACGGTGCGAACGTCGCGGCGGTCGGCGTGGAAACGGCCCACGATCTGCTCGCCCATCCACTTCGAGATGCCGTAGATCTCGTCGGGCTTGGGCGGGGCGGTCTCTGGCCAGCGCGCGTCACCGAATCCGTAGATCGCGCCACTGGAGGGAAACACGAATGACGCCAGCGGCGCGGAGCGGACTGCGCGGATAACGCTTTCCAGTCCCAGCACGTTGACGTCCAGGGCCTCCTGCGGGTGCGCGTTGCAGTAGGGGATGAAATGAAGCGCCGCCATGTGAAAGACGGTGTCCGGCCCGAAGTCGGCCACCGGCCGCAGATCGTCCGCGCTCCTGATGTCGGCTTCCAGCACAGTAACCCGGCCCGTGGACATGACCCGCTCGAGGTGTTCTCGCCTGCCGAGCCGGAAGTCGTCAACAACTAGCACGCTCGCGCCGGAATCCACCATCAAGTTGAACGAGATGGGAACCGATGAACCCCGCCCCGCCAGTGATCAGTACACGTTCCATTAAATTAAGCTTCCTTCCCCCGAGCCCACTTCGCCTGGGACGCCTGTGGGCCACCTACGGGAAAACTTCCCAGACCGAAAGATCCTAGCCTGGGGCGCGATAAACATCAACCGCCCCAATTGAGCCATCCGTTACGGCCTCCTATCTTCGTGCTGCCTTCTGGCTGGAGTCTCCCGCCAGAGACCCGGCAGTTGTGGAAGGGATTGTGGCGCCGGTCGTGGTGTTTGGACTTTCCCCGTTGAAGTAGATCGTGAACGCTGGCCAGGCTTGTTTCCGCGCCTGGGTGATGTCCTGATTCCTGGCCAGTGACGGCGCAGGGCCCCGCCTCCGCGGCAGCGCCGGGAGGCGGGGCCCCTATCCCGCTCGACCACTCAGCCGCTGTAGGGCAGGAAGCAGATGCCGGACAGGTTCGAGGCCGTGCCGCAGTACTGGCTGCCGTCGAGATTGTCGCTGGCGATCCACAGCCCGCCGCTGGTGACCAGCTCGTCATCCGCGCCCAGGCCCCGGTCCCGGCTGTAGTAGCCCACAGTGCCGTCGGCGCTGACGTACAAGTTGCCGTTGGCCGGGTCCAGGCCCTCCATCCCGGGAGCGTTGTAACCGCCGTCGCCCAGGGCGTCGCAGTCGTTGGCGTTCATCGAGAACCGCTCGTGCCCGGCGAAGTAGGCCGCGTTGGCGTCCGCGGCGGCCGCGTACAACGAGTCGCAGCCGGTGTAGTTCACCCACTCGTGCGTAACCGACGTCTGGGTGGCCGGGAAGGCGGCCGCGGCGTCGCACAGCCCCTGGCGCGGGGTCTGCCCGACCGGGTAGCCGTTCGCGTGATAGCCGGTCGTGGCGATGTAGACCGTCGAATCATCCGGTGACCAGGCGGCCGACTGGATGTAGAACGGCTCGACGGTGGCGCACTGGTACGGCTGGCTCGGATCGCTGCCGTCCCACTCGGGCGAGGTCCAGCCGGTCACCGTGGCCGTGGAACCACCCACGTTCAGCATGAAGATCTGCTGCCGGGGCAGGCCGCCGACCGAGGTGAAGTCGCCCTCCACCAGGTCCAGCGTGCCGTCGTTGCTGAGCTGCTGGTTGTAGATCCGGGTTGGGTTCGCCACCACCCCCGGGTACTGGTAGTTGCCCGAGATGTTCAGGTGCAGGAACCCGTCGCTCTTGCCGGTGGTGGGGCTCACGCTCTGCATGTACGGGTCGGTCTTATCGCCGTTCAGTGTGTCGAAGTCCCCCCCGACCAGGAGATGATTGCCCGCGCCGAGCATCGTCTGCACTGAGCCGTCTGCGTTGGTCCCGAAGGCGGCGACCACGTTGCCGGTGGTGGTGTCGATCTCGGCGATGTTCTTGACGGCGGTGCCGTTGACCGAGGTGAACTTCCCGCCGATGTAGGCGTCGGCGCAGTTCCCGTTCACGAACGCGATGGTGTTGATCGCATCGCTGGCCTGCTGGGTATCGCCCTCGGTGCCGACGACATCGGGAGCCCAGCTCGTCACCGTGTAGGGCTTCGTGGCCGAGAAGCTGAAGATGTTCTCGCGGGTGTAGGTGGTGCTGCCCTTGATGATTTCTGAGAATGAGCCCACCGCGTACATCGTGTTGCCGCACTGCACAAGCTGGCGGATCTGCTGAGGTGGGCTGTCGTCAGTGGCCTTCAGGTGGGGAGTGCCGCTGGCGGGCGTGGCCGACACCACTCCGGGCGGGGGCTGCTCACCGCCTGCCCCGGTGGCCTGGGCGGCCGGGATGCTCAGGGCCATGAGCCCGGACGCCGCAGCCACGGTCGCGCCAATGAGATATTTCCGCATGCTTCCCCCCACCATCAACCAGGCCGACCCGATGATCGGGCCTCTGCTGATGCCGATTCAGTACTGGGACAACTTACCGCAAAGACGCTTGAGCGTTGCCAACGGTTCACATCCGTAGGCTTCGGCATTTCCCACCACAATCGTCAACTACTCGTGCGCACGACGATCTCATCCGGCGCGGCGATCCGGGCCGGCCAAATGAGGTGCATCAATCACGCATTCGCGGGCAGCGGTTCCCCGGAACGCGGCCCACGGCCAGATCGGCCGGGCCGCCAGGACACCATACGAGAGGACGGATCCATGGCGAACGAGCTCCGGGGCCGCCGGATCGCATTCATGACGGCCAACGAGGGCATCGAGCAGGTGGAGCTCACTGAGCCCTGGCAGGCGGTGCTGGATGCAGGCGGAACGCCGGAACTCCTGTGCCCCGAGGAAGGCAAGGCCCAGGCGTTCAACCATCTGGACATGGCGGACACCTTCCCGGTGGATCACGCCATCAGCGATGCTGACCCGGCCCGCTACGACGGGCTGGTCCTGCCGGGCGGGGTGGCCAACCCCGACCAGCTGCGCACGGTCCGGGCTGCGGTGCAGTTTGCCCAGGCCATGTTCGAGTCAGGCAAGCCCGCCGCGGTCATCTGCCATGGGCCCTGGACGCTGGTCGAGGCGGACCTGGTGCGGGACCGCACGCTGACGTCCTGGCCGAGTCTGCAGACGGATATCCGCAACGCGGGCGGGGCCTGGGTGGATACTGCAGTCCAGGTCTGCACGTCAGGGCCGAATGTCCTGATCACCAGCCGCAATCCGGGCGACCTGCCCGCTTTCTGCCAGCGGCTGGTGGCGGAGTTCCAGCACAAGCAGTAAGCGCGCCGCCGACGGCGGCCCAGGGGAGGCCAAGGCGCGGCCCGGCCGCCCGTGACGCCAAGGAGGGCGTCACGGGCGACCGCAGAAAGATCATCTGTGAAGATATGAAGGGTTGGCGCAGGAAGACCTACTGAACCGAGGCCGGAGTCGCTAGCCACCCATGTACGGCAAGGTCAAGGGATACGACGGCGCCGGTCCGCCGGTCGCGGCGACCGACGCCAGCTATAAGCACGGCGTCGCGGGCATCGGCTGCGTGGTCTCCGACGGCTCGTGGGCACTGAGCCGGTGGGCGCCCGGGTACCGGCACGACCCGACGGGACCCGCTGCGGTCCTGGTAGCCGAGCTGCGGGCAGTGGCGTATCTGCTGGAGGGCCCGGCCCGGCCCCGGCCGCCCGAGCTGCTGCTGGACAGCACGATCGCGATCCGGTACCTGCGGGCCTGGCAGCGCGGCCGGATCGAGCGGATGCCCGACGGCTACAGCCTGCTGCCGCGCCGGGGCCCGCAGCCGGCACCGACCCTGGTACGGCTGGCCGGGATCATGGCGCAGCATCCGGAAATACGGCTTCAGCACGTGCACTCGCACACAGGTCATCCGCTGAACGAGGCGGCCGACGCACTGGCCTCGCTCGCCCAGCGCGGCGTGCCCGCGGTGGAGACCCGATCCCGGGCCGAGGGCCTGGCCGAAGCGTTCCTGCGCGCCTGGCACCAGCAGGCCAGCGGCGTGTGAGTGGTCCTGGGTTTAGTACGCACCGGTACCCCGGGCGACCGCCCGGGCGGTCTTCCACATGATCTGCAGGTCCAGGGCGAGCGACCAGTGCTCGACGTAGCGCAGGTCGAGGCGGACCGATTCCTCCCACGGCAGGTCGGCGCGCCCGCTGACCTGCCACAGGCCGGTGAGGCCGGGCTTGACGGCCAGCCTGCGCGGGACGTGTCCCTCGGCGCCGACCGCCTTCTCGTACGGGAGCGTAGCCCAGGGGCGCGGGCCCACCATCGACATCTCCCCGCGCAGCACGTTCAGCAGCTGGGGAACTTCGTCAATCGACCAGCGGCGCATCCGCGCGCCCAGCGGGGTCAGCCGGGGGTCCCGGCGGATCTTGAACAGCACGCCGTTCACTTCGTTGATGGCTTCCAGGTCCGCCTTCCGCGACTCGGCGTCGACCACCATGCTGCGGAACTTGTACAGGGTGAAAGGCCGGCCGTCCTTGCCGATGCGGATGTGGCGGAACAGGACCGGGCCGCCGTCGGAGAAGTGGATCGCGCACGCGACCGCGATCAGCAGCGGTGCGAGCAGGAGCAGTGCCGACGCTGCCAGCGTCCGGTCGAATACGCCCTTCGCGATGCGCTGCGGGCCGGTGAGCTTGGCGTGATCCAGGTGGACCAGCGGGAGCCCGGCGACCGGGCGGATCGTGGTGCGCGGGCCGGCCAGGTCCAGCAGGGCCGGCGCCACGCACAGGTCCGTGCCGGTCCCTTCCAGCGCCCAGGCCAGCTCACGGAGCCGGACGCTGTCCATCTGCGCGCAGTTCACCACGGCGACGGTGTCCGCCCGGAACTGGTGCACCGCTGCGGTCACGCTGTCCATCCCGCCGGAGATCGGGATACCCGCGATCTCCGCCCGGCGCCGCCGGCCCCCCGGGACGCACGCAGCCACGATGTGCAAGCCATGTGAGCTGTCCCGGCCCAGCGCGGTGATCATCTCACTGACCGTGCGCTCGGGCCCGACCACTACGGCCCGGCGGGTGCAGATGCCCAGGCGCCGCTGGCGGTGCAGCCGCTTGCGGAGCCCATACCGCGCGAGCAGGTCCAGGGCGGTCAGGGAGGGCAGGGCCAGCACCACGTATCCGCGCGCCAGGTCCACCTTCGTGGCGTAGGAGAAAATCGCGACGCAGGCCGTCAGGCTCACGCCCGCGCGCAGGATCCGGTGGAACTCTTCCGCCCCGGAGCCCACGATCCGGCTGTCATACCCGCCGGACAGCGCGACCGACGCCCACCACAGCAGGGGCAGGCCGAACGTGAGGGCCAGGTACACGTCCGGCGGGTTGATCCGGGTGTGGTACCGGATCTCGTACGCTGCCACCGCGGCCAGGAAGGCGCAGGCCAGGTCGACCAGCGCCGCCACGGTCAGATAGCGGCTCTCCCAGACGGATGCGGCCCGCGCCCGCAAGGACTCAACCGTTGTCCGCGTCAGGCCGCGGTCCCCAGCGATTGCTGACCGAGACACACCCCACCCCCCTAATCCCGCTCGTTCGCCGCTCGAGCCGCATTTACCTCTCGTACACGTGGAGGTGGCCGGCTATTTACGCAGCGAACGACATCGTAAGACAAACACCGCGAGTTTCATAAGGGACCCCCGTCCATCAGTTTCCGGGGTTGCTGCAAGCGGGGGAGATGGGTAACCGGGCGTTCACAGTTCGTGCCGTAACGGTGGCCGACGGCATTTAGCGGCACCCACCCAGGCGGGACCGGGCGACCTGTCTCGTTTGGTTAACCCCCGGGCCGGGATTACATTATTCCGGTCGAATTAGTAGGATGTAACAAGCTATTAACAATGTTCCCGGGGTGTGCTAGGCCGCGACTCATCCGTGGGGTAGCCACGTTGCGGCCCGGAGGCGGACTCGGACCCCAATCGTGAGCAGAGGGCCGCAGGTGTCACGCGAAAACGCGGAATCTGATGACGGAGCGCGACTGAGTCGGAGCTTAAAGTAATTAATGATGCGAGGTCATGACTGCCGGTAATCGCTCGTGATCGCTGTGCTGAAGGTCAACTGCGGCCCGGCGGAGGGCGGCCCGTGAATGCGGGACCTGCTGGCCGGACTCGCCGGGACGGCAAGATTCCGCCTGGGCAACTCATCCGTTTGCGTGAGGCGGCTAGCCAATACGGCTATAGACACGAATGCTGATTCTCCGTACATTGAGTCCTCTGTGAGAAAGTGTTCACATCTAGTTGGCAGACATGTCACCGAGCGGGGAACTGGCGGCCTTGCACCACCGCCTGCTGACGGGGACTCGCATCGGGGGAGAGGTGCTGGGGTGTATGGGGATGCCGCAGGAGGCTGAATCCTTCGAGTTCGCTGGCTACCTCGGTGTGCTGCGCCGACGGTGGTGGGTCGTGCTCGTCCTGGCCTGCGTGGGTGTGGTGGCCGCCGGAGCCTACATTGCCGTGTCGCCCAAGGGCTATACCGCAACGTCAACGGTCAACGTCACCGCGACGGGGATCAGCCAGAGTCAGGGCGGCGGAGCGGTAGCGGGCGGGCGCACCAGCAGTGCGGTCAACCTCGACACCGAGGTGCAGATCGTCCAGTCCAGTTCGGTGGCAGCCATCGCCGCGCACGACCTTCGCTCGTCGCTGACCCCGGCAGCCCTGGTGAAGAGCATCACCGTCGTCGTCCCCGCGAATTCCTCGGTGCTCCAGATCAGCTGCACGGCCCGGTCTGCCCAGCAGTCGGCTGCCTGCGCTAACGCCTTCGCCGCGGCGTACCTGGCGAACCGCAGCGCGACCGCGGCCAGCATGAACCGGGCCCAGGCGAACACGATCAAGAGCCAGCTGAACGCCCTGGAGAAGCGGACCGCGCAGCTGACCATCCAGAGCCACTCGCTGCCAGTGAACTCACCGCAGCGGGCAAGTGCCCAGGCCCAGCTGCAGACGGCGGCCAGCCAGCTGAGGGCGCTGGCCAACCAGTCCGCTGCCTTGTCCGCTTCGGGCGCGGCGGCCTCGGGCGGATCGATCATCACCAAGGCCACGCCGCCGACCAAGCCGAGCAGCCCCAAGAAGACGATCATCCTGCCTAGCGGGCTGCTGGCCGGCCTGCTCATCGGCCTGCTCATCGCGTTCGCCTGGGACAAGCGGGACACCCGGGTCAGGGACCCCAGGAGCCTGGCGCAGGTCGGTGTGCCCGTGCTGCTCAGCCTGTCCGCGAAGAACCTTGACCGGGAGCCGCTGGCGGCCCCCCGGTCACCAGCCGGCCAGGACTTCGGCGGGCTGGCCCGCTCCACGACCGCGGCGCTGGGCGAGGATCACCAGCTGGTCCTGGTCGCCGGTGCCTCAGCTGGTGCGGCCGCCTCGGTGGCCGCGGCGAATCTGGCCGTGGCGATGACCCGGACCCACTCGGCGGTCATCCTGGTCTGCCCGAGCGGCCAGGCCACGACCGGGCTGCTCGGGGTGCCCGAGTCGCGGCGCCTCGACGCCCGGGCAGCCGCTGAGCTGGCCGCGGGGCAGCTGTCCGTGGAGGAGGTCGCTCTCCAGCCGGCCGGGTTCCCCGGGCTTCGGGTCGTGGTGCTGGGCGAGGACCTGCACGACCTGACCCACGCGCAGGCGCATACGCTGGCCGAGCAGCTGCGCATCAGCGCTGAATACACGGTCATCGAGGCCCCGGCCGGCATTGCCGGACCGGACAGCCTCGCACTGGCTGAGTACTGCGGCGCGGCCATTCTGGCCGTCGAGATCTCCGCCACCAGGCGGGAGGACGTCGAGGACTCCCTGCAGCGGATCACCCGGCTGGGTGCACACGTGCTCGGCATGGTCGCCGTGCCCCGGGTTCGCCTGCCCGCAGCCTCGGCCAATGATCCCGGCCGGCTTTCCTCTGGTGCGGTCCGGCTGCGCAAGCTCGTCACCGGCCCCGGGGCGCCGGCCGCGGGCTCTGGCGCGTCCTGGCCCGACCCGGCCCAGGACGCGCAGGATGAGACCGTAGTGACCGCCCACGCCCACGCCGACGTCACGGATGGCGCGGCGGGAACGGATTGATGGCGGCAGGGTGGGCGACATCGATACGCGGTGCTGTGCCGGTCGTCGTCATAGCCGCGGGGCTGGCCCTCGCCGGGTGCGAGTCCAGCCCGGTTGATCTGATGCAGCACGCCGCGAGCACGGCCACGCCCGCGCCCGGTGGCAGCGCCTCGCCCAGCAGCGTTCCGCGCACGTGGATGGCCCCGCTCACCGGGCTGCCCGTCTCCGGGGGCCGGGCTGCGGGCCGTCCCGCGGTGGCCGTGCCGCTCTCCGGCGGCCAGCCTCAGGGGCTCGGATCGGCCGACGTGGTCTACGAGGAACTGGCCTCGCCGCTGCGCTACATTGCGGTGTTCCAGTCCCATGATGCCGCGTCCGTCGGCCCGGTAGGGCAGACCCGGCCCATGGACGGCCAGGCGCTGTCTGTCCTTCACCCGCTGGCAGCCTACGACGGCGGAACGCCGTCGTTCATCCGGGTCCTGGATCAGTCGGCGGTGCTGGACGTGGGCTACGCCAGCCACCCTTCGCTGTATCACCCGGCCGCCGAGGGCACGGTGGTGTCCACCGGGCAGGTCCGGCAGGCAGCCCGCGATACCGCGCCTCCGCAGCTGTTCACCTACCAGGGTTCGGCGGTCGGCGACGCACCGGCTTTCGCCAGCACCGGCGCGTGGCGGGCTTCTGTCCTCCGGATCGCCGCCCCGGGCCAGGCCACCCAGGAGTGGAGGTTCAGCCACCGGGCGCACGCCTGGGAGCAAGTGGCCGGTGGCCCGCCGGTGCGGGTGACGAACATCGTGGTCCAGAACGTTCCCTACAAGACGGTGTACCTCAGCCGCAAGTACGGTCTCACCACGTCCAGCGCCCGCGTCATCGGCTCGGGATCCGCGCTGATCCTGTCCGGGACGGGCAGCACGGCCAGCAGCAGCGGGACGGCGGTCAAGGGCACCTGGTCCAAGCCGGGCCTGCGTGACGTCACCGCCTACCTGGACGCGAGCAACACCCCGATTGGCTTCCAGCGGGGAACGACCTGGGTGATCCTGGCCCCGCCGGGCACCCGGACGTCAACCAGCGGAGGCCGGTCATGACGCAGACCGCGATCCTGACCCGCCCGGAGGAGCTTCCCGGTTCCCCGGAGCCGGCCCGCCGGCCGCCGTCTCGCGCGAGCTGGCTGGCCCGCCATCCAGCGTGGCCGGTGACGGTGCTGCTGGCCGGGTTCCCGCTGTGGTGGGCCCTGGGGCTCGGCGACTACGTGTTCATCCTGCTGGCTATCCCGATGGCGGCCCGGCTGTACGCCTGGAGCGCGGCCGGGAACCGCAAGATCCGGGTCCCCCCAGGCTTCGGCCTGTGGCTGATGTTCCTGCTCGTGGTGGTGGTGGGGGCAGCCGCGCTCTCGGCCAAGGCACCGGGGACACTGACCAGCCCGGTCTCGAACCGGGTCATCTCCTACGGCGAGCGCTTCCTCGGCTATCTCGCCGACACGGTCCTGCTGCTCTTCGCGGGCAACCTCACCGAGCGGGAACTGCCGCGGGCCCGGCTGGCCTGGCTGCTCGGGCTGGTGGGGCTGTACACCATCGCCGGTGGCCTGCTGGGGGCCTTCTTTTCTCACCTTCATTTCACGTCGCCGCTCGCCGCGATCGTCCCGAACCGGCTGCAGGCCGGCAACCAGATCCTGCAGGCGCAACTGCACCCGGCCTTCGCCCAGCTGCAGAGCGTGCTGGGTACCTCGGGGCGACCTGACGCACCGTTCGCCTACACGAACATCTGGGGTAACTGCGTGGCCATCCTGCTGCCCTGGCTGATCGCCCGGTGGTGGTCCCGCGGAACCCGCAGGCAGCGGCTGATCGCCCTGGCGGGCTGCGCGATCGCGGTCGTGCCGATTATCTACTCGCTGGACCGCGGGCTGTGGCTCGGGCTGATCTTCGCCGTCGTCTACATCGCCGTCCGGCTGGCTGCCACGGGGCGGATGGCCGTCCTCGGCGGACTGATCACGGCGCTCGTCATCGCGGGCATCCTGATCGGGGCGACCCCGCTGCAGAGCATGATCAGCCAGCGGCTCGCCAACGGGGCCAGTGACTCGAGGCGCGGGTCGCTGGCCGTCACGTCCGTGCAGGACGCGCTGGCGTCGCCGATCCTCGGCTTCGGCGACACCCGCCATCAGCAGGGCAGCGTGCAGTCGGTCTCAGTCGGACGCTCGGCCAAGTGTCCCACCTGCGGTAACGGCACCATCGGCGGCAACGGGCAGCTCTGGCTGCTGTTCGTCTGCAACGGCTTCCTGGGCGCCGCGCTGTACATCGGCTTCTTCGCCTACGGGGTGGGACGGTACTGGCGGGACAGATCGCCCTACGGGCTGGCCGGGGTGCTGGTCCTGCTCCTCATGTTCATCTTCATGATCTCCTACACCGCCACCGGGGCGCCGCTCGGCTTCACGATGCTTGCCTTCGCCATGCTCTGGAAAAATGACCGGGCCCGGCGCCAGGAGGCCGCGGCAGGGCGAGGAGCAGGGCTGGCCCCACTCGTCCCGGGTCCGGCCCTGGATGCCGCGGCCCACGTCCCCGCCGGGGAACCGGGCTCGTGATGGCGGCCACCCCGCCGGACGCGCCGGCGCTGCCTGTGGCAGGCCGGGATCCGGGCCGGGCCGGGCCGCGGCTGAAGGACGTGGCCCGGGGCAGTGCCCTGAACCTGATCGGCGCCTTCGTCGCGGCGGTCACCACCCTCGTGCTCACCGTGGTCATCACCCGTGAGTACACCAAGCCGGTCGCGGGTGCCTTCTTCACCGCGATTTCGCTGTTCCTGATCGTGGAGTCCGCTGCGGGGCTGGGCGCCTGGGTCGGGCTGGTGAACTTCATCGCGCGGCTGCGCCGCCTCGGCCATGAGGACCGCGTCCCGGCGATCCTGCGGGCCGCCATCATCCCGGTCGTGGTCGTATCACTGGCGTGTACGGCGGGCATGCTCCTGTTCGCCGAGCCGCTGGCGCGCCTTCTGCTCAGCGGCCACCTGGGCAAGGACGGAGCCGCCCCCGGCGCCGTGGCCGATGCGCTCCGGGCGCTGGCGCTGGCGCTCCCGTTCGCGGCCCTGGCTGACACCCTGCTCGGCGCCGCCCGCGGGTACCGGGCGATGAAGCCCACCGTGGTCGTGGACAAGATCGGCCGGTCCACCGCCCAGCTCATCGGAATCATGATCGCGATAGCGGCAGGCAGCGTGGCGCTGCTTGCGCCGCTGTGGGCGCTGCCCTACGTGCCGGCCGCTGCCATCGGCTGGTACTGGCTGCGCCGTGTCCGGCGCAACCACCAGCCGGGAGCCGGGGCCGGCGGCGAGCCCGCCGCGATCGGCGTCAGTGCTAACGGGAGCGGCGCCGCCGGCGGCGCGACAGCGCGGTCCGGGGACAAGGTCAGCGTCGGTGCCGGGGTAGGCAGCGCAACGTCCCGCGGATTCTGGCGCTTCACCGGGCCGCGGGCCGTGGCGAACCTGGCCCAGATCACGATCCAGCGAATCGACATCGTGCTCGTCGCCATCATTCTGGGACCGGCCGAGGCCGCGATCTACACGGCCGCGACCCGCTTCCTCGTCGCCGGCCAGTTCGCCAACTCCGCGCTCAGCCAGGCGGCCCAGCCCCGGTTCGCCGAGCTCTTCGCGGTCGACGACCGGCGCGGGGCCAACGTGGTCTACCGGGCCACCACGGCCTGGCTCGTCGTGCTGACCTGGCCGCTGTACCTGCTGGCCGTGATCTACGGCCCGGAGATCCTCAGCGTCTTCGGGCACTCCTACCGGGCCGGGGACACGGTCATGGTCATCCTCGGCCTGACCATGCTGCTCGCCACGGCGTGCGGCCAGGTCAACATGGTCCTGATCACGACCGGGCGGAGCAGCTGGAGCCTGGCCAACGGCCTGATGGCCGTGGTCGTGAACGTCACCCTCGACGTGCTCCTCATTCCCCGGTACGGGATCACCGGCGCCGCGATCGGGTGGGCCGTCGCGATCATCATCACCAACCTGATCCCGCTGGCCCAGCTGGCCGCTTCGAAGCGGCTCAACCCGTTCGGGCACGGCACGTTCATCGCCATCGGCCTGGCGGTCGTGAGCTTCGCCGTGATCCCGCTGGCCGTGCGGGCCGCGTTCGGCCACAGCGCGGTCGCCTCATTGAGCGCGGTCGCCGCCGGATGCCTGGTCCAGGCCGCGGGGCTGTGGCGGTTCCGGGACAGCCTGCGGCTGGCGGCCCTGCCGGGCGCGTCCCGCCTGACCCGGATCTTCTCAGGGCGGGGCAGGCACCTGATGGTCCACGGGATGGGTGACTGACTGATGTTTGCGACCTGCCCCGGCGCTCGCGAGCGGATCCCGGGCCTGCGCCCCGGGTTCGCCCGGACCCCGCACGTTCAGCAACGACCCACACGAGGGGGTGGCCCGACGTGGCCAAGCTACTGATTTTCCTGATCTGGCCCGCGGGAATGGCTGTCATTCTCACCCTGGCCGTGCTGCTGGCCCGCCGGGCCCGCGCCGCGCCCGCCGGGCCCAGGCTCGGCCGGCTGCCGTGGCTGGGCTACCGCCCGGCCCTCGACGATGCGGGCGGGAGGCCACCGATCCGGGGGGCCATCCGCCAGGCGCTGCTCTTCCTCGGGGTCGTCATCGTCGGGGCCGTGGTGGTCTTCGGGATCATGGCCCTGCTCGGGCAGCTCGTCCTGCACGGTGGCCCGTCCATCGACAAGCCCATCAACCACTGGGTGGCCCGGCACCGGATCCACCCATGGAAGAGCGTGATGAGCAGTGCGACCAAGACGGGTGACTCGTGGTCGACCCGGATGGCCGTGGCGGCCGCGGCCGTGTGCCTGGCGGTCACCTGGCGCCGGTACAAGTGGCTGCCGGCGTTCGCGTTCATCGTGCTCACGGTGCTGCAGCGCTACCTGACGCACGCTATCCACCTGGTCGCCCACCGGGTCGGGCCGCCCGGATTCCCGCACGGCACCTTCCCCTCCGGCGGGTCCGAGCGCACCGTGGTGTTCTTCGGGCTGATCGCCTACTTCCTGTGGCGCGAGTTCAGCGGGCGCCGGGTGACCGCGATCTGGGCCGGGGCCGCGGTCGCCGCCCTGGCCTTCGACGAGGGCTACAGCCGCTTCTACCTCGGCATGCACTGGACCACTGACGTGCTGAGCGGCTGGTTCTACGGGATCCTGCTGCTGGCGCTGTTCGTCCTGGCCACCCGGCTGGTCATGGGCCCGGCGCGGACCCCGGAAGAGCTCGCCGCGGGAGATCCCGAGGCCGTGGCGGCCAGCACGCAGCCGGCGGCGCGGGTGAACCAGTGAGCGCCCGCCCGGAGCCCTGGCCCCTGGTCTCGGTGATCATGCCCACCCGGGGACGGCCGGACCTGGTCCGCGCGGCGATCTCCTCGGTCGTCGGCCAGACCTACCCCGGTCCTGTCGAGTGCCTGGTCGTCCACGACCAGGAACCACCCGACCCGGCGCTGGCGGCCCTGGGCACTGCGGATCACCAGGTCCGGGTGATGGCCAACCAGCGCACGCCCGGCCTGGCCGGCACGCGTAACTCCGGCCTGGCCGAGGCCGCCGGGAGCTTCATCGCCACCTGCGACGACGACGACGCATGGCACCCGGCCAAACTCCAGGCCCAGATTGCCCTGCTGCTCGACCAGCCCGATCTGCTCGTGGTGGGCTCGGGGATCCGGCTCATGCTGCCCGACGGCCGGATCATCACCTGGCCAGCGCGCGCCGAGCGGATCAGCCAGCAGATGCTGCTGCGCAACCGGGTCAAGGAGCTGCATTCCTCGACGCTGGCCATGCGCCGCGACGTGTTCGCCAAGGCCGGCGGGTACGACGAGCAGATCCCGAACGGGTACGCCGAGGACTACGACTGGATCCTGCGCGTGGCCCGGGTCGGCCGGCTGGGGGCCGTGCTCACCCCGCTCGCCGATATCCGGAAGGACAACGGCTCCTGGTGGCCGGGCAACGCCGAGGTCACGGCCGCGGGCCTGGAATACCTGCTGGCCAGGCACCCCGAGATCGGGGCCTCACCACGCGGGCACGCTCGGATACTCGGGCAGATCGCTTTCGCCCGATCGCTGCTCGGCCAGCGGGGCCGGGCGCTGCGCTACGCGGCTGCCGCCATCGCCCGGTGGCCGGCGTCACCGTACGGCTACCTGGCGGTGGCACACATCGTGACCGGCGTGGACCGCAAGCACGTGCTGCGGGCCGCCCGGCTGGCCGGCCGGGGACTGGCTTAGTCCCACGGCAACAAAGAAGGAAACGAGGTGGGAGTCTCATGACGTCCGTGCGCAAGGCCGCACCTGAGCCAGTCCGCAGGGCTGGCCGACGTGCGTACCTGCAGGTGGGCACGGCGACGGCACCGCTGCGGCTGCAGCCCGGCTTCATCATGATCGGTGCCCAGCGCTGTGGCACCACGTCGCTCTTCCGGGCGCTGATGGGGCATCCGCAGGTTGTGCGGCCTGCTTTCCACAAGGGGATCAACTTCTTCGACCTGAACTACTACCGGGGCCTGAACTGGTACCGGGGTCATTTCCCGGTCGCCCGGATGGCCCAGGCGGCCACGGCCCGCCACGGCGGCCCGGTCACCTTCGAGGCCAGCGGGTACTACATGTACCACCCGTTCGCGATGGAGCGGCTGTCCCGCGACCTGCCGGGGGTCAAGCTCGTGGTGATGCTCCGCGATCCGGTGGAGCGGGCCTTCTCCGCCTACAAGCACGAGTACGCGCGAGGCTACGAATGGGAGAGCTTCGAGAAGGCGCTGGAGCTGGAAGACGAGCGCCTGATCGGGGAGATCGACCGGATGCGTGACGATCCGGCCTATGAGAGTTTTACCCACCGGCACCACTCCTACTCCCGCCGTGGTCACTACGCCGACCAGCTGGAGCGGATCTTCGGGCTGTTTCCCCGCGAGCAGGTCCACGTCATGGACAGTGAGGCGTTCTTCGAGCATCCCGAGCAGGAGTTTCGTGCGGTGACGGACTTCCTCGGCTTGCGGCCCTTCCAGCTGGCCAGCTACGGGCAGCACAATGCGCGCCCGGGGACCCCGATGGCCCCGGGGACCGAGCGCATGCTGGAAGACCACTTCGCTCCGCACAACAAGCGGCTGGCCGCTCTCCTGGACTGGGCACCGCAATGGCCACGCTGACCGAGCCGGCCGGGCGGGCCACCGACCGCAGCGGATACCTGCGGGAAATCCTGGCTGCCTTGTGGCCCGAGCCGGCGCGCATCCAGCGGCACGGGAGGGGGGTCCCGGGGGCTGGCTCGCAGGCTGGCCGGGCCGGCCCGCCCAGCGGGCAGACCGAGTTCCTGATTCTCCCGAACGAGGCCAAGGCTGTCCTCTTGCTGCCCCGCCGGCCGCGGAGGGCCGCCGCGGCTGCTCTCCGCCACTACAAGGCGTCCGCGGTCGGCCGCCAGCGGCTGAGGTTCCGCGGCCTGGCCCTGGGCGCCCAGATGGGCCTGGCCGACGTGCTGCCGCAGCGCATCACGATTGACCAGCCCGGGGACGAACCTGATGCGGACGCGCTGTCCTACCTGCGCAAGGTCCTGGGCCAGGAGCTGATAGCCAGCCTGCGCATCGGGCCGCCCCGGGCGAACCGCAAGCCAGTGCTGGAGCTGCTCAGCCCGAACGGCCAGGCTGCTCGGGTTCGCGAAGGTGGGCATCACCGACCTGACCCGGGAACTGGTCCGGGCCGAGGCGGCCGCGCTGGGCGTGCTCGAAGCGGCCGGGCTGACCCGCCTGCAGGCGCCCCGGCTGCTGCACCACGGGCAGTGGCGGGAGCATGAGGTCCTGGTCCAGGCGCCGCTGAGGGGTTCGGGGCGGGCGGTGACCCCGGCCGCGCTGACGTCGGCCATGGCGGAACTCGCCACGACGGCGGGAGTGACCATCGAGCCGGTCGGCCGGGGCCGGTACTGGCGCGGGTTGCGGTCGCGGCTGGAGACGTGCGATGACCGCGAGACGGCGGACGTGCTGCTGCAGGTCATGGCGGACATGCAGGCCACCGCGGAGACCACCAGCCTGGCCTTCGGCTCATGGCACGGCGACTGGACCCCGTGGAACATGGCGTTTTCCGACGGCCGGGTGCTGCTGTGGGACTGGGAGCGGTTCGAGAGCGGCGTGCCCGTCGGCTACGACGCCCTGCACTACCAGTTGCAGGATGCTGTGGAGCGGAGCAACGGGGCCGGAGCGCGGGCCGCAGCCGAGGCGGCGCTGTTCACTGCCCCGATGCGGCTCGGGTCGCTGGGGGTCAGGCCAGGATCGGCGGTGTTCGTGGCGGCCCTGTACCTGCTCGAGATCGCCACGCGCTACACCTGCGATGGCGCGGCTGACGCCGGGGCCAGGCTGGGCGACGTGAGCTGGTGGCTGCTGCCCCCGCTGTCGCGTTATGCCGCGCGGCTGCGGGACACGCCCGGTGTCCTCAGTTCCGGTTCACCGCCAGGCCGCGCGGATTGAAATAGCGGTTGTCAGCGATATCGCGAAAGGCGGCCAGCGGTCCCGCGTCCAGCCCGTAACTCGTCTGCGGTGAGGGTCCGGTGATGTTGGAGTCGAAGTAAAGCAGGGCTTTGATCTGGCGGTCGTGCACGACGGTCTGCTCGGCGTCGTGCAGCCATTGTGCGCGACGCTCTGCGCTGTAACTCTGCGGCACCCCGTATTCACCGATCATGATTGGTTCCGGGTGCCGCGCGGCCCAGGCCAGGAATGGATGGACAACGTCGGCGAATGATGCCTGGGTACCGGGTCTGGGGTAGGCGTCGGCGCAGACCCAGTCCACTTCATTGTTCCCCGGGTAATAGGCCTGGGCGCGGCCGCTGGCGAAGCCACGGGCCGTGGGGCACCACACCCAGGCCACGTTGGTGGCATGCTCCTCGGCGAAGATCAGCCGGATGTGCTTCCAGGCCGCGACGTAGTCCCGGGGCGGGCCGACCTGCGAGCGTATGTTCGGGCGGTCCATCTCCCACCGCCACTCCAGGAAGACGGGCCGGCCGAGGGCTTTGAACTCCCGCGCGCGCTGGCGTATCGACGCGTCCCATTCACCCGCCGCGATGCCCCGGGTGTCGTTCAGCGCCCAGGAGACCAGGAGCATGCTGCCCTGGCGCATCCAGGCCAGGTCGCTGGCGTTCGGGAACACCGCGTCCTGCCTGAGGTAGGTGTGCACGATGTCCAGCCGCCGGCCGATCTGCGCCTGCAGGGCTTTCACCGCGCCAATGTGGCCGTGCTGGCCGTACATGGTCGGGTCGACCCAGGCGCCGAAGTAGGCTCCCCTGGCCGGCGCCGGGATGGCCACCGGCATCCGGGGGAGGGCTGGCTCCGGGGTGGAACGGGCCGCCGGGCTTCCCGCCGAGCCCAGGCCGACGGTGATCGCCACGACCACGGCCGCGATGACCACAGCGGCGATCGCGGACACGCCCGCCAGCCGCCGCCAGCCGGTCCAGCCGCGCCCGCTCACCCGGCACCGCGCAGGTAGCCGTAGCGCATCAGCAAGGGCAACGTCAGGGCGGTCACCGTGCGCTTGTTCCCGGACCGCATGGCGGTCTGCCAGGCGGCGTCGTAGCGGATCGGCACCCGGCCGGTGGTGAACCGCATCGGGTTTCCCGACGCGGTGTGCGTGGCCGCCAGCTCGGCCCACCAGCGGCCGGGCCCGTCGCCGCCGAGGAATCCCAGGTCAGGCCCGGCTGGCAGGCCGGCGAAGGCCGCGATCTCGCTGAGCGTGGCTGCGGGGGCCCGGACGAAGTCCTCGTAGCGCACCCGCAGCGTAGGCGGGCCAAGCTGGGACAGCAGTTGCAGGGCGCTGTTCTGCAGGTTCCACCGGAGCGCGGCGCTGGCCGCCGGGTAGGTGGACATCTGGCTCCCGGCCGCCTCCGGCCGGTCCACGACCTTGCTCCAGGAGTAGGCGACCGCCCGGCTATCGCGGACCATGTGGACGACCCGCAGGTCCAGGGCGGGCGAACTGCGCAGGCAGAACGCGAGCGAAGCGTGCTTGCTGGAGTCGATGACCACCGGGCTGCCGCTGACCTGGCCGATCGCCGCGTAGGTGCGCTGGTAGTACCCGACGTACTCGTCCAGGGCAGGCTGCAGCCTGCCCCGCAGCGGGGCAGCGGCGAGCTGGGGCAGGAACCGGGCCCGGTCCACCTGGGACCGCAGCCGCGTGACCCGGTCCACGTCCACCCGGTCCCAGCCGCCGAACGCCGCCCGGCCCACCCGCTGCCAGAACGGGCAGGCCGAGAACGGCCGGCCGCAGCCGCAGCGCTCGTCGTCCCGGACGCTGCGCAGCCACATGTGCACGACCTCCCCAGCCGGGCAGGCACCGGGCATCTCGCCGAGGAGCCGCTCGAGCAGTGTGCTGCCGCTGCGGCCGAGTCCGGCCAGGTAGACGACCCGCGGGCTGCCCGGGACGATGCTGGTGCCCGCCCGGCTGGCGAGCGCGTCCGCGCTCAGCTCATCACCTCGTTCGTGTCCTAGCTGTACGGAAGCAGGCAGATCCCGGCCCGGTTCCCGAGGCCACCGCAGGTGGTGGTGCCGTCGAAGTTATCACTGGCTATCCACAGGCCCGCGCTGGTGATCAGCATGTCATCGGCACCGAGCCCGCGGCCCCTGGTGGGGTTGTAGGTGAGTGCGCCGGTGGCCGGGTTCAGGCCCTCCATGCCAGGCGCCGGGATGGCCCCGGGGCCCTGAGCATCGCAGTCGTTGGGGTTTTCCGACCACCGCTCGTGGCCGCCGAAGTACGCGGTGGTCGAGTCGGCCGCGGCCGAGTACAGCGAGTCGCAGCCCGTGTAGTTGATCCAGGTGTGCGTGACGCTGGTCTGGGTGGTCGGGTAGGCGATGGCCGCGTCGCAGGGCCCGGTCCGCGGGGTCGCCCCGGCCGGCGTGCCGTTCGGCTTGTACCCGGTGGTGGCCACGAAGATGGTGGAGTCGTCCGCCGACCAGGCCGCGGCCTGGGCATAGAACGCCTCGTTGTAGTTGCAGTCGGTGTTGAGCTCCGGCGAGGTCCATCCGGTGACCGTCGCGGTCGGGCCGCTCAGGTCCAGCATGAACATCTGCTGCCGGGCCTGGCCGCCGACCGTGGTGAAGTCCCCCTCCACCATGTCCAGCGTCCCGCCGTGGCTGAGCTGCTGGTTGTAGACCCGGGTGGGGTTGGATGACACCCCGGGGAACTGGTAGTTCCCGGAGATGCCCAGGTGGATGAACCCATCGTCCTTGCCCGTGGCCGGGTTGAGGCTGGTCATGTAGGGGTTGGCGCTGCTGTTGTTGATCGAGGAGTAATAGCCCCCGGTCAGGATGTGCCCGTTGTAGTACTGCAACGTCTCGACCTGGCCGCTCGCGTTGTGCCCGAAGGTGGTGATGAGCGCCCCGCTTGCGGTACTGACCGCGGCGAGATTCTTGGCCGCCACCCCGCCAACCGTGCTGAACTTGCCGCCCAGGTAGGCGGTGGAGCAGTCGGGGCTGAACGTGATGCCGTTGACAATCCCGTTCACGTTGGGATCCCAGGCCGTCATCGTGTAGGGCCTGGACGCGCTGAAGCTGAACACGTTGTTCCGGGTGTAGGTCGTCCCGGCCTGCGAGATCGCGGTGAAGGTGCCGACCGCATACATAGTGTTGCCGCACTGGGCGATCTGCCGGACCTGCTCGGTGGTCCCGTTGGGGGCCAGCTGCGGGGTGTTATACGCCGGGGTGGTAGACGGCGGCCCCGTCGCGGCCGAGGCGGGCAGGGCCGTCCCGATGATCCCGGCCGCCAGCGCGACCGCCCCGGCGAAAGCTCTGGTGCGCCAGCTACCACGGAACATTGAATCCCCCAGGCCACGTTCTTATCAGCACATGCAGTCGAGGCTAACAATTTACGCTACTCGTACCGCATATTTGCAACCTGGCGGAGCGACTTTAACCCTTAGTAATACAGCATTAACTATACGTAACGGCAAATCCGCAGATAGCGCGAAATCTCTACCATCTTCAGGGGTTTTTCCGGGCCCTGGTGCTCCAGTACGCCGGCCCCGGGTATGCCCCGGGGCCTATTCATCGCCATTCCTGCCGGGGCTGTGGCTATGCGGATGGCGCGCCCGGGCGCGCCCGGGGGTGATGACACCGCCCGGGCCGCCAGAGAGAACGGAACCGGGCCAGGATGGCGCATCGGTGGCTGTTCTGCTTTCAGCGGGTTCAGCGCGGCGCGCGGCGCGCCCGCGCCATGCCCGGGCCGCCGGCCGGTCACGGCCTCCCTCACCGGCCGGCGGGTTGCGGCTAGCCGATCCCGTGGACGAACCCGTCGGCGAACGCGATCGCCCCGGATACGAGCAGCAGCACGAAGAGGATCACGATGATCCGCAACGCGAGCCGCCAGAAGATCACCCCGGCGACAGCGAGCAGGACGATGAGTAGCTGGATCTGGGCGGGAAGGTGGCCCGCGGCTACGACATGAGAGGCGAACACGCGGCCGCCCTCCCCTGCCGGGTACAGGCGGGCCCTGGCGGCCGGGGCGCCCGGTCCGCGCGGCGGCGGGCCGGCCGGATGGCACGGGACGCGAGCGCAGCGTGATGAACCTTGCGCAGGTTGGGATCGCTGGTAGGGTACATGTAACCACCTTGAGCTGAGCTTTTCTGATTGCCTCGGATGAGCCTTCCAGGTGGTCCCGCCGGGCCGATGTTCCTAGCATCGGCCTGGCGTTTTCGCGGGCCTGTGAGACCCGATCGTCAGGACCCCCGGTCAACTGGCGATGATCACTCCAACGGCGCTCCTTCGGCGGGACGATTCGCAGACGTTTCGTTGCCCGTTTGCGCTTGACTTCCCGGCCCCGTACTGAGAGTGTCGCTCCGTAAAATTCCTCCGTCAAGTACACTTGGCAATTACCAGAGGTAAGGTCTACGTGTGGCCGCTCGGTGCACGTACCCCAAGTAGTCGTAGCGTCACAACGAGGTGAGCTGGTGACGTCACTTGGTGGCTGATCGGAGTCCGACTCTCAGGCGTCGTGAACTGGCTGGCCAGCTCCGCAACCTCCGCAGGGAGGCTGGCCTCACAGTCGAGGACGTCGCCAAGGCGCTGCTGTGCTCGACCGCGAAGATCAGCCGTATCGAGACGGCCGCGCGGTCGACGAGCCTGCGGGATGTACGCGACCTGGGTGCCCTCTACGGCGTCTCCGAGCCGGTGCTCACCCACCTGATGACGCTCGCCCGGGAGGCCAAGCAGCAGGGCTGGTGGCACAGGTACGAGGATCTGTCGATCGGCCCGCTCATCGGCCTGGAGATCGAGGCCGCGCGGGTGACTTCGTACGAGTCGTGTGTCGTTCCCTGGATGTTCCAGACCAAGGAGTACGCGCGGACCGTCATCAGGGGAATCCTGCCCCGGATCTCTGACCACATCCTCGATGAGCGCGTGTCAGCCCGCCTGAAGCGGCAGGAGATACTGACCAGGGAGTCACCTCCCACATTCTGGTCCCTGGTCGACGAGTCGGCTCTCCGGCGCCGTGTCGGCAGCAATCAGATCATGTATGAGCAACTTCATAAAATGGCGGATCTTGCCTCGATGGTCCCGAATATCACCCTTCAGGTTGTCCCCTTCAGTCTCGGGGCGCATCCGGGGCTGGATAACACCTTCACGCTGCTCGAGTTCAGGGCACTGCCTTCAGTGGTGTACGTGGAGAATCTTGCGGGAACTCTCTACATGGAACGCTCCTCCGATGTTGACAGATATGAGGAGGCGTTGCAGCATCTGCGGGCCGGTGCCCTTGACGCTGAGAGTTCCCTGAGGCTCATCGAGGAAATCGGAGTATCCTACCAGTCTTTACCGGAACGCATGCGACCCCAGGTGATAGCTAAGGATGGAGGTTCAACGGACGATGTCCACTTCGAACAATGAGGATGATTCATGGTACATAGCGACGAAGAGCGGGGGAGGGAATTGTGTGCAAGTAAAGTCACAGGACGGCATGGTGGTCATAGGAAACTCAAGGCTAATGGAGGGCCCGTTCCTTTCCTATACGCATGACGAGTGGGCCGCTTTTCTCGACGGGGCCAAGAAGGGCGAGTTCGACCGGTTCCTCCGGCGCTGACCCGCCGGGGCGGGGATGAGGCCCTGTACACCCGGGAGGGGACAGCGGTCACCGCTGATCCCTCCCGGATGTACAGACTCCCCGCCCCCTGGCCGCCGTGCCGATGAGCGCACGCCGGTCAGGGGGCCTGGCTGGCTGCCCGGGTCAGGTAAGCGAGTGAACCGTGCGGGCCGAGTGAGAGCTGCCGGAGGTGCTCGAACGCCGAGCGGTAGGACACGACATCCTCGGGGGCGTCACGGCTGATCAGGTCACCCTGGACATTTTCCAGGTAGAGCACGTCCTCGGCGGCGGGGTCGGGAAACTCCAGCGTGACGAAGGGACCCGTGAGCCCCGGGTGCAGGCCAGCCGTGAACGGCACAATTTCCACAGTGACGTTGGGCCGGGCGGCCATGTCGGCCAGGATCTGGACCTGGCGCCGCATGACGGTGTCACCCCCTGCCAGGCGGCTCACGACCGCCTCGTCCAGGACGAAGAAAAGCAGCGGCGGATTTGGCCGGTCCAGTAGTTCCTGGCGCCGCATCCGGAGCCCGACCAGGTCTTCCACACGGTCGGTGGACAGGCCGGTCCTGAACTGGCTGATGACCGCCCGGGCATATTCTTCGGTCTGCAGCAGCCCCGGGACAAGCAGGGGCTCGAAGTTCCGGGCGATGCGGGCTGCGGTCTCGTGGCCGATCAGCTGCAGGACGGCCGGGGAAGCTATGTCGCGGTATCTGATCCACCACGACAGTTCCCTGGCCTCCTGGGCGAGCGAGATAATTTCACTGCCCCGCTCAGTGCCCACGAGGTGATAGTGACCGAGCAGCGCTCGCAGGTCATTAATTGAGATGGCGTTTTCGCAGGCTTCCGTGCGGATGACCTTCGAAAGCGGCCAGCCCAGGAGAACGGCAACCTGTTCCTCGGAGAGCCCGGCTTCCTGCCGGGCCGTGCGGAGTTCAGCCCGAAGGCGCCGGCGCTGCGTCAGCGCGCCCGAGTTGTCACCCGCCATATCCGCCTCTTCAGTTCCCGGGACCGCCCAGGGACGCCCGCCAGGTGCCGTTACGAGATTATACCCGGGATTGCATCAGTTTATAGGTGTATTCGATGCGAATATCTCGTAGATTTGATGCATGGGCCGCCTGGCGCAAGTTCGCAAGTGCTTATAGTGACGACTCTTAACCTTTGTTACGGAAGATAGAAATGGGTATCGGGATGAAGCAACTTGACAGGAGGATCACGGTCGGTCTTGTGACCAGGGCGGCAACAGACCTCGAAAAGACTCATGAGCGCACCCGGCTGACCCGGACGGACATCGTCAACCGGGCGATCTCGCTGTATGAGTTCCTCGATGCGGAGCTCGAGTCGGGCTCGGAACTCACGCTGTGTCGTCAAGACGGCACGCGGCACCTGGTCAAGCTGCTCTGAGCCGGTATGGGGCGGCGGCCGGGAACACCCGCCCCTGCCCCTGGCGGCGGCTGCCCGGCCTGGACCGGGAGTTGCCCGTCGTGCTAGGCATAGCCCCAGGTGAGCGCCGACTTGGAGGCACATGTGACGGTTGATCCGGGAACCACGGCCAGTCCGGGAACCACGGCCGGCCGGCCATCCGCGGCCGGGAACCTGCCAGGCCGGGCCCAGGTGGTGATCGTCGGCGGCGGGGTGACCGGCTGCAGCATCGCCTACCACCTTGCCCACCTGGGCTGGACCGACGTGGTGCTGCTCGAGCAGCACCAGCTGACCGCCGGGACGACGTGGCACGCGGCCGGGCTGATCACCTCGGCCGGGATGACGGACGAGACCGCGCTGTTCTTCAGCCGCTACTCCCGCGACCTGTACGCGCGGCTGGAGCAGGAGACCGGGCACTCCACCGGGTTCCGCCCGGTCGGGCACATCTCCCTGGCCACCAGCCCCCGGCGGCAGGAAGCGCTGCGCCGCGAGGCCGCCTGGATGGCTGGCTTCGGGGTCGAGGACACCGAGATCTCGCCGCGTGAGCTGGCCGGCATGTGGCCGCTGGCCCGCACCGACGACGTGCTCTCCGCCTTCTACGTCGCCGACGAGGGCCGGGCCGACCCGGTCGGGGTGGCCACCTCACTGGCCAAGGGCGCCCGGCAGCTGGGGGTCCGGGTCGTGGAAGGGGTCACGGCCACCGGGGTGGAGACCCGCGGGCGGCGGGTGCGCGCCGTGCTCACCGACGCGGGCCGGATCGAGACCGAGGTGGTCGTCAACGCGTGCGGCATGTGGGCCCGCCAGTTCGGGGCCCTCGCCGGGGTCGCCGTTCCCCTCCAGGCCGCCGAGCATTACTACCTGCTGACCGACACGGTACCGGGGATGGACCCGGACCTGCCGGTCATCGAGGACCCCGACAACTACGGCTACTACCGGCCCGAGGGCGACGGCATGCTGGTCGGCCTCTTCGAGCCGGTCGCCGCGCCGTGGTCGCTGGACGGGGTGCCCGGCGGGTTCTCGTTCGGGAAAATAAGTCCTGACTGGGAACGGATGGAGCCCTTCCTCGGCCCGGCGCTGGACCGGATCCCGGTGCTGTCGGAGACGGGCGTGCGGACCTTCTTCTGCGGGCCGGAGTCGTTCACCGCTGACGTGCGGCCGCTGCTCGGGCCCGCCCCCGAGCTGGACGGGTACTTCGTCGCCGCGGGCCTGAACTCGCTCGGCATCCTGTCCGGCGGCGGGGTGGGCAGCATGCTCGCGCACTGGATCGTGGACGGCGTGCCGCCGGTGGACGCGACGAGCGTCGCCATCGACCGCACGCCGCCTACGAGACCTCGCGCCGGTTCCGGGCCGAGCGGACCGTGGAGCAGCTGGGCGTGCTGTTCGGGGACGCGGTCTGGCCGGCCTGGAAGCCGTCGACCGGGCGGAACGTGCGCCGCTCGGTGCTGCACGACCGGCTGGCCGCCGCGGGCGGGCACTTCGCGGCCTCCGCGGGCTGGGAGTTCGCCGAGTGGTACGCGCCCGGAAGTGAGGCTCCCGGGCCGCGGCTGGACTCTGCTTCCCTGGGCTGGGGCCGGCCCGCATCGCACGCGATCGTGGGGCGCGAGCACGCCGCGATCCGCGAGGCGGTGGGCCTGATGGACATGAGCCTGATGGCCAAGCTCGTGGTGCAGGGGCCGGCCGCGGCCGCCGTGCTCAGCCGGCTCTCGGCCAACGACGTGACGGCCGGCCTGGGACGGCTGGTCTACACCCAGTGGCTGAACGAGGCGGGCGGGATCGTCGCCGACGTCACCGTCACCTGGCTGGAGCCGGAGAAGTTCCTCGTCATCGCCAGCGACATCATCCACCGCCGGATCGAGCCGCTGATCCGGCGGGCCACCCGGCCGGGGGAGTTCCTGACCGTCACCGACGTGACCTCGGGCACCACCCTCCTGTCGGTGCAGGGACCGGCGTCCCGGGAGCTGATCGGGCGGCTGACCGACGCGGACCTGTCCAACGAGGCGTTCCCGTACCTGAGCGCCCGGCAGATCCATGCCGGGTACGCGCCGGTGCTCGCCCTGCGGGTCACCTACGTGGGCGAGCTCGGCTGGGAACTGCACGTGCCCGCCGAGTACGCGGCGGGCGTGTACGACGACCTGGTCGCCGCGGGCCGTGACCTCGGGTTCCGGCTGGCCGGGCTCTCCGCCATGTCCAGCCTGCGGCTGGAGAAGGGCTACCGCGACATGGGCGTGGACATCGACAACACCGACAACCCGCTGGAGGCCGGCCTCGGATTCGCGGTGGCCTGGGACAAGCCCGGCGGGTTCACCGGCCGGGACGCGCTGCTGCTCGCCCGCGAGCAGGGGCCGCCGCGCCACCGCGTGGTCAGCCTGCTCGCCGAGGACCCGGCCGCGGACCTGTTCGGCAACGAGCCGCTGTTCCTCGGCGATCAGTGGGTGGGCTACGTCCGGGCCGCGGCCTACGGCTACAGCGTCGGCGGCGCCGTGGGGCTGGCCCAGGTGGAGTGCGCGGACGGGGTCACCGGCGGGTGGCTCAAGAACGGTGACTTCCGGGCGCGCACCCCGGCCGGGGACATCCCCGTCCGGCTGCAGACCGCGCCGCTGTACGACCCGCAGCGGCTGCGCATCCTGGATCAATAGCCCCGGTAGGCGGGCAGCATGGTAAGGCGGCGGCAGCCCGCGAAACCGGCTGCGGGTCCGGGTGGGTCAGCGGGGCTGGCCGACGGTGGGATCGGGCTCGGTGGTGACCTGTCTCAGCAGGCGGCGTGCGTGCGTGAGCTGATCTGCGGACAGCGCGGGATGGGTGGCCTCCTCGGCCCGCCGCAACAGCTTCATCGCACGATCGAGCGCCCCGCCTTCCCGGGCCACCTGGGCCGCGCGCAGCAGGATGATGCCGCTGTCCTGAGCTGACGCGAGTGCGGCGTCTGCCTCGGCCATGGCCGATTCCGGCCGTCCGGTCCTGGCGAGCGCGAGTGCGTAGGCGGCCCGCACCTCAGGCCGCAGGCCAGCGCCCGGCCGCAGTTTCTGGAGCGCCTCCAAGTCGTCCAGGGCCGCGGAGGCGTTCCCCCGCTCCGCGCTGATCTGCCCCCGTCCGGCCAGGGCGTCCGCGGATTGCGGTTCGACGGTGAGCACGGTGCCGAACACTGCGGCAGCCGCCTGGGACTGGCCCGCCTGCCACAGGACGGTGGCTAGTTCCGTCTGGAGGCTCAGATCGCTGGGCAACCGGGTAACGGCCGCCTGGAGCTCCTCGAGCGCGGCCACGTGATGTCCCTGACGGGCGTGCATCCGGCCGATCGCGCCGAAGAGCCGCCCCACGGCCTGATGGTCACCCAGTTGCTCCCGCAGCTGAGCGGCGGAACGGTAATGGGCTTCGGCCTGATGCGGGTCACCCAGCTGATACGTGATGTTCCCGAGCAGGGACTCCGCCTCAGCCTGGAGCCGGAGATCTGCGGCATCAGCCGTTTCGAGGGCCCCCTCCGCGTGGCTCTCGGCCAGGGCCAGATCCCCGTCGGCCAGCGCGGATTCGGCCATCCGGATGCGCGCGGCGGCGTCCGCCGCACGGCCGCCCGGCACCAGTGAGCGCGAGCTGAAGATCGATGATGACGGGCTCAGCAGGTCGCGGAGGGCGCTGGCCAGGCGTTCGCTGGAAACCTGGTACTGCTCGGCCCCGGCAGGTCCCTGGGCCTTCAGCAGGTGCTCGTTCTCCAGTGAGCGCGCTATCACGGCAGGAGTCGCGGCGGCGTTCGCTGCGGTCGCGGAGTCCGTGGCCCGGTGCCCGCCGGCAGCGCCGAAATCCTGGGCTATCCAGCCGAGAAGTTTCCGCGGTGCGACCTGGTGACGGGCGGCGGTCTCCAGGAGCACGTCCGCGCAGAAGTCTTCCAGCACCTGGTCAATATCGAGGTGGCTGCGGATAAAGGCTGCGGTGACGGTGGAGGTTCCGGGCGCGACCGCCTGCCACAGGCTCGAACACGCCACCTGCAGCTGGACAGGCTCCACGGGTACAGGGGCCCGGCCCGTCCTATCGCGGGCGTCATCCATGGTCGGGATGGTGCTCAGCTGACCGACCAGGTATTCCGCGGCGCCGGGGGCGAAATATCGTCCTGCTCTCTCCATCGGACGGCGGGCGGCCTCGATGGCGCCCTCAGCCGTCAGCGGGGCCAGCGGGATGCGTACCGCGGAGCCACCAGATAGTCGCTGCTCATACGGCGCCAGGTCAGGCAGGGCGTTGGTGCGGATCGACAGCAGGATCCGCAGCCGCGGGACCTCGCGCGCCGCGACCGCGAGGTCCTCGAAGAACTCATCACGGTGGTCCTGGCTGCGGCGGTCAGCAAAGAGCTCTTCGACCTGGTCGATGGCCACGAGCAGCGGGAGGGGAGAGCGAGACCAGTCACGAGCCCGTGAGCGGCGGCGCAGGGCGTCGGCCAGCGAAAGCTGGGCGAGACTAGTCCGGGCTTCCCCGGGAAACCATGACGACAGCAGCGACAACGCATAAGGATTGTGCTCGGGAAGCAACGGCCCGGGGAACGAGGACCCAGCCAGAGCACGGCCGGGCGGCAGCACGTCCGTGTCCGCGGACAGCCCGGGTGCAAGCCCGGCCTGGAGAAGCGAGGTCTTGCCGCAACCAGCCGGGCCGTGCAGGACCACCAGGCGGTTCTCGCGCCACAGGCCCTGGATGCCGGGGCTCTCCTGATCACGGCCGAAGAAGAGACCCTGATCGTCGGCGGTGAAGGCGCGTCGTCCTGGGTAAGGGCCGCCGCCTCCGCCTGCCATCACATCCATCCCGGCGGCCGTTCCTCAGAGGGTTCTGTGTTATGGACGCCTTCCCAGCGCCCGATGCTGGCCGTCCAGACCGCTGACGCGATCATGGAATTGCTGATTCTTTGCGAATTCGTGACATTGCAATCGCACATGTCCCCCCATAACCGTACTGAATCTGGGCATAAAGTATATACGTGCACAAACACCCCCGAACGTTCAGGGATCATCTCCATGCTGAGGGCGCCGTAAGGCCTCACCTTCGAGGGTGCCACACGGGCGTTTCGCGCAGGACCGCCCGGTGGCCAGGTCATCACAAGGAATCCTGGAATGCGGCGATCGTCTCGTCGCCGGCGGGCCCGCCCCCGCCGGCGAGGTTTCGCTGCGCCCGGCACACGGCGCGGTGCAGCACGGTGTCGCCAAGCGCCTGGAGGTCCTGGTCGCAGACACCCGCGAGGAGCGCGAAGACATCGTCGGTCAGCTCGTCGCTCATGGTGCGGCTCCATTCCTGCGCTGAACGTTAGCTGAGACCTTCCCACCAACCAGCGTAAACACTCTTCCTCAGTACGTTTTGGCATACTTGCAGATGATAAGCCCGGATTGGCTCCTGCCTTGAGCCTGCCCCGCGTACTTCCGCGTACCCCCGTCACATGAACCCTTCGTGGCGATCTCAGCCGATCTTTATGTCGGCCCAGGTCAGCGCCCGGTTATCCGAAGTTACGTAGATGATGTTTCGCGGTTTCGCCTGGTGGTGAAGACGTGGCCAGGGGCATTGGTGCCCGCTCGCCCGGCTGCAATGCCGGTGACCGTTAGCCATGCGGCTGGACCAATCGGCAGGTGATGGGCAGGTTGCTCCCAGGGAACGCCCACGCTTGCGCGGCGTAGTGGCCTGAGAGACGACGCGGCTGGGTTATTGGGGTAGTCTCACGTGGGTAGAAGGTGGGGTAAGCTTGGCAGCTTCTCATGAGTTGCACGCTCGACCACTTAGCGTCATCCCACGGAGCGCGGGCGAGCCAATCAGAGCTCCTGGAGGCGAGACGTGACGTCCGAAGGTCCAGAGCCCCCCCGCCTGCCAGTTCCTGAAATCTGGGGCAACGTCCCCCCTCGCAACAAGAACTTCACGGGTCGCCAGGAAATGCTGGCTGACCTGCGGCAGCGGGCGGGGGTGACGCCGGCGACCGCGGTCTTGCCGCAGGCTCTGCACGGCATCGGCGGGGTGGGCAAGACCCAGCTGGCCATTGAGTACGCCTACCATTTTGCCGACCAATATCAGGTCATCTGGTGGATTCCGGCCGATCAGATCGCGCTCGTCCGCTCGACTCTCGCCGCGCTCGCCCCCCGGCTCGGTCTCACCGGAATCGCCCCCGGCCGGGTCGAGGATGCGGTGACGGCCGTCTATGACGCGCTCCGCCGGGGGAAGCCGTATGACCGCTGGCTGCTCGTCTTCGACAACGCCGATCAGCCCGAACTGATCCGGGAGCTCATGCCACCTGGCACAGGTCATGTCATTGTCACCTCACGGAACCGGGGGTGGGCCGAGGTGGTCAATGCGGTTGAGGTTGATGTATTCACCCGTGACGAGAGCCGGCAGTACCTGAGGCGGCGCGTGGCGGGCATCAAACAGGAGGACGCCGACCGGCTCGCCGATGAACTGGGCGATCTGCCGCTGGCCCTCGAGCAGGCTGCCGCGCTGCTGGCCCAGACGGTGATGACCGTGGACGATTACCTCGGCCTGCTCGCTGAGGAGAGCGATCGCGTTCTCGGCGAGAGCCCGCCGCCGTCGGACTACCCGCTCCCCGTGGCCGCGGCATGGAGCCTGTCCGTCAGCAGGCTGCGCGAGCAGGCACCCTACGCACTGGAGCTGCTTCAGCGATGCGCCTTCTTCGGGCCGGCCCCGATCCCGCTCGAGCTGCTTGACCGTGGAAAATTCGTTCTTGACCCGCCGCTGAAAGATACGCTTCGCGATCCGATCCTGATGAGCCGCTCCATCCGCTCGCTCGGACGATACTCTCTCGCACGAATAGATAACTTCCGTCGCACCCTCGAGGTGCACCGGATCATCCAAAGATTGATCCGGAATGAGCTGGATCCTGACACTCGATTCGGTATGAGGCATGAAGTGCACCTTCTCCTGGCCGCCAGCGACCCGGGTAATCCCGACGATATAAAAGACTGGCCGAAGTATGCCGAACTGCTCGGGCATGTCGACCCGGCGGAGGTGGTGGCGTGCAGGACCGATGATGTTCGCCAGCTTGCCCAGAACATTGTTCGCTATCTGTACATGACGGGCAACTTCACCAGTGCTCTCGCGTCAGCCGACAGGGCGCTTGCCCAGTGGACCAAAGACTCTGATGAGGGCGAGAACAACAAGTACGTTCTCATCATGACGCGCCTTAAGGTGCAGGTACTGCGTGCTCTCGGAAGGTACAAGGAGTCTTACGCCCTGGCCGTCAAGACCCTCGAGCGGATGCAGACCGTGCTGGGCGAGGATCACGAGGAGACCCTGATCCTCAGGAATGGTTTCTGCGTTGACCTGAGAGCTCGTGGCGATTTCAAGGGATCGCTGCAATTCACTCAGAAGACGCTTGAGGGCCACCTGTCCACGTTCGGCAACGAGAGTCCGAGGACGCTTGCTGCCATGAATAACCTCGCCGAAGATCTTGAGCTTAACAGCGAGTACACGGCGGCCCGGGAGCTCAATGAGCAGATTTACGAGGAGAAACGCGTATATTACCACGGCAATGATGATCCAGCCGTGCTGTTCACGCTCAACGCGCTGGCCCGAATAATGCGGGAAGAAGGACATTACGACCGGGCGCGTGAAGCCGCCCAGCAAGCTCGCGATGGGTATCAGGACCTGGTGCGCCAGCATAAGTTCCCGGAAAGCCACCCCTGGGTTCTGCAGCAGGCTGTGGATTATTCCGCGGCCCTGCGAGCCGCCGGGGCCGATGCTGAATCCCTCGAGGTGGCGCGCGATGTCCACGAGCGGTACAGCCGGGCCTTCGGTCGTGATCACGCGGGTACCCTCGCGGCTGAGGCGAACCTCGGCAATGCGCACCGGATCGGCGGTGACATGGCGGAGGCATGGAAGCTGATGACAGACACCGTGGAGCGGTACCGGCTGCTCCTGGGTGACAATCACCCCTATACCTTCGGCAGTTCGCTGAACCTGAGCATCATCAACCGCCGGCAGGGCCAGGTGGAAGAGGCGCGCCGTCGTCTGGAGGAGGTGCAGGAAGGGCTGAGCCGGTTGATCGGCTCGAATAAGCACCCAGCGCTTCTGTGCACCGTGAACCTGGCCACGGCCCTGGCCGAACTCGGCGACGTGAGGGCAGCGGCCAAACTGGGTGAGGACACCCTTCCGCAGCTGGTGGCACTGCTCGGCCAGGATCATCCGCACACGCTCACCTGCGCGGCGAACCTGGCTCTCGACCTGAAGGCCCTCGGTCAGACTCAGCGGGCGGAGGAACTGGCCAGCGACACCCTGGAGCGCTACCGGCGCACGCTAGGCGACGATCACCCAGAGGCCCGGGCCGTGAAGGCCGGAGAGCGGCAAGACCTGGGTATCGAGATCCCTGTGGTGTTCTGATCTGATCACGAATGGCGCAGGGCCTGGAGATCGCTGATGAGCCGGCCCCTGATGTGCAGAATCAGCGCGAAGAGATCCGCGCAGTACACGGACGGGTTACGGAAGCCCGTTCCCGGGCGGTAGCGATGAGGGTAGAGCCCCGCGCCGCACACGTCCCGGATTTCGCAGGATTGGCATTCGCGCGCCAGGGCACCGACGCCGATCTGGCGGGCAGCGATGGACGGCAGCCGGAGGGCCGCGTCAAAGGGGTCCGGTACGACATGCAAACCAGTCGCGGCCTCCCCCTGCCGCACTGACTTCAGGGCGTCGGTCTGCTCGATGCTTCCGTCTGTCTCAACGACGATGAGGCTGGTCGGCGTAAGCCCCACGGCCTCGGTTCCGGATTTGCCGCCCAGCATCAGCTGCATGAGTTCCTCAAAAAACCTGATCCGCGTTTCACGGGATGGCGCGCCATACCATCGGTCGAAGACAGTTATCAGCCAGTCGGCGTAGGGTGCATAAGCCAGCGTGGACCTCTCGGGAGGTGACAGCCAATTGCGATGCGGCAGCAGGAGATCTATCATGGGCGGGGCAAACTTCAGAAGCGCTTCGTATGTCTCGACGGGTTCAGAATTCAGGTCGATCACGCTCAGCAGGCCCGCGTAAATGGCCGGACGTTCCATGAGCAGCTTGAGGCCACGGGCTACGCCAGCATAAGAGCCCCGCCCGTTGCGGTAATGCCGCCTCCGGTCGTGTCCCGCCATGTCACCATCAAGGCTTATTCCGACCCGGATGCCCAGCGCCTCGAGAGTGTCTAAGGCTTCTTCGCTGATGAGCGTTCCATTGGTCTGCACGACTGCGTCAACACGGACTCTGGCGTCTACGGCGTTGCGTACCTTCCGTAATGCGTCGGCGATGGGGTTCACGCCGGTCAGCAGTGGCTCGCCGCCATGGAATATGACGCGTACCGAGTCGAGTGAATGTGCGCGGGCATGCTCGGCAATGCGATCGGCCACGACGGAGACAAGTCCGGGCGACATGACCCGCGGCCGGGTCCTCCACGTTTGATCCGCCATCGTATATACGTAGCAGTAATCACATGCCAGGTTGCAGTCCCCGTGAATTTTGAGAAGAAATTGACGGAAGGGCGTAGGGCGCCAGCCGAGGCCCATCAACTTATCAATATCGAGCCCATCGGGCCCATCGGGCCATTCGTGAGACATGTGCCGCCAATCTTCAGCGTCGGCCGTCATGCGCTGAGTCACCCCGTAGCAGCGCAGACGCGCGCGCGTCACGTCAGTTTAACCCGGCGGTCGCGCGCCCGTATAGCCACGGCGTCGCCCGGCCGTCTCTTACGCCCGCGCGTTCCGCGGCGCGTCCCCTGCCGCGACGCTAGCGGTCCGGGGGCCTTCCCGGCCGGGCTGGCAGGCGGATCCGGGACGCTGGCGAGATTGCCAGCTGGCAGGCCATCTCCGCAGGAGCGTTCATCTGGCGGAGCGGGGCGGCGTGCTGCGGAATCGCTCCGCCAGGTCATCCCCGAACCTACCCCAGAGCATGAGCCGCGCAACTGCGGAATCCTGGGTTGCCATCAGCAGTATGTCACGCAGTACGCTGACCACTGACTCGTCGTTAAGCAGGAGCTCCTTGCTGCGGGGATTTCCGGAGGCGAGTACCCGGGCGGACACGAATAGCCGGACCAGAAGCCGTTTCCACGACTCGCTCACGCTGTTCCATTTTTCATCAGCCCATCTGGGCTCCCAGTAGTCCCGGATCGCTGACTGCCCGAACTTTATGAACGAATCCTGAGAATAGAACGCATCGCGCGGCAGTGCCATCCAGGCCCGGTACTTGATATCGTCGTCCGGGGTTCCGGAAGGATTCACGGGGAGATCCCGGGTGATCTCCTGCAGCAGCGACTGCGATTCGTCTTCCAGGAGCCCGACGATTGTCCATTCGTCCAGCGGGATATGGTGCCGCCTGGAGTACGCGCTGCATGAATGGGCCATCCTTATGAGTTCCCGGCGATTGCCGCCCGCAAGCAGGCACAATGCGCTGGCCAGCTGTCCCTCGTGCTCTAGGCCCCGCTGCCGCAGCAGCGTCTCGGCCTCCCCGGGAGTGAGCGGCGGAAGTCTCACGACAGCGTAGAAAGAGCTGTTCAGCTCATTTCTTCCCCCGTTCTGCAGGATGCCGATCTGGAGCGAAGCCGCCGCTTCCTCGCTGATGGAGACAAGGAAGCTCATTCCGTGGATCTCGAAAATGCCCTTGATGTCACGGAGCAGCTTTCTGACGGCCAGCGGATCGTCGATCTTATCCAGTTCGTCGATGCACACGACGAAAGGCTTGCCGTTGAGTACGCGCGCTATATGATCGGCTAGGTGACGGAAATCAAAGATTAGCGTCGCAATCGATGTAGTCCGCTCATTAAGCGTTCTCTCCCGGGATCGGCTCAGGGCGCCGATGAATCCCTTGCCTCCGCTTACCCTGATGTCCGCGCCCAGCTTAAGGCTCTGGGTGAAGCGAATGCGCTCGCGGAGATCGGTCGCCTCACTGACCAGGCTTCCTTTTGAGAAGTTCTCATAGCAAAACACGAAGATGGTAGCCAGGATGGCCAGGGCGCATGCGGCCGCCACCAGTCCCCAGAGCCAAAGCGGGAAGATAGCGGCAGGTGCCGGGCCCGCTTTGCCGGATACACTGTTCTGCTGGGTGATGCCGCGGATTCCATAGAGGATCCCCGCCAGAATTACGGCGGCCGCGACCAGGACGGTGAGGGCAGCCCGGCCGCGCCTGATTCCTGACGTTAATGCCGTTGCCCTGGCAAATCTGCGCTCGACTGCGTTGGCGAGATTATCTGACAGTGCGGAGAGGAAGTCGCCGGCGAGGTATTCGCTGGGGCAGGGGAACCACAACCCCAGCCCGCCCTCTTGCTCAGACCGGTGGATAGCCCTGAGCATGAGCCAGGTTTTGCCCGACCCTCGTGGCCCGTAGAGCCCATAGCAGCCAGCATTGGCCCGCAGGATGCCCGCCAGGCTAAGCCAGCTCTCTGTTTCGCAGAAGTTGTCAGGCGAGAAGCTGCGGAAGATGCCAAACGGGCTGCCGCCGAGCCCGCTTGCTGAGGTCAGCGTGCCCGGCCCGGGACCGAGCGAGCTCAGTGCATCTGCTTCGGCCTGCTGCTGTCCTTTCGAGCTAATGGACATCCGATAAATCACTCCGGGTGAGTGCCTGAGGCGAGCCGGGCGGCGGCGGACTGGGAAGTGGGTGACGTGCCGATGTCGCTGCATCCGGCGTCAGGGAAGCGCAGCGCTCGGTCATACGGTCCAGGGTGCCCTTGATTGTTACGTGTGGCAATAGCGATCCGAACGGGTGGCCTGGATGGTGAATCCTCGTTGTCCGGGCCATGGGCAGGACAGGGTGCCGGCAGGCAGAGGGGAATTGTGCCCTTTCAGCCTGAGCCGTAACGCGGGCCGTGCTCCCCGCCATCCTGGACCACCAGGCACACACCCAGGACGATCAATACCGGTCAGCTCTCCAGGAGATGGCTGAACGCCCACCTCGGCTGGCGGATACCGGAGCAGGAGTTGCTGTCGATCGTGCCGGGGCAGCCGCCGTTGTCGCGCTGGAGGGCCCAGATGGAGACCAGCGGCATGCGGTGGGCGCGGGCGAACTGAGCGACCTGCCTGGTGTCGCTGAGGTAGGTCACCTCGGTCTTCTTCGGGTAGTCGTCGATGCCGGGCAGCAGCGTGATGCCCTCCAGGGCCCACAGCCGCGCCTGGCTGAGCCCCGGGTACAGGCGCCCGAGCTGGCGGTGCGTGCCGTCCAGGGCCTGGATCGCCGCGGTGCCCATCTCGATGCCGGTCTTGCTGGCCTTGATGTAGTAGTCGAAGGCCATGATGTTGACCGAGAACCGGACGCCCTGCGCCACCGCGCTCTTCAGTATCGCGAGGCAGCTGGCGGGCAGGCCCCAGGGCTCGGCGCCGAGCGTGAACGTGATCCGGACGCGGTGGTGGGTCCGGGCGGCCCAGTCCTGGAGCAGCCGGAGCGCGGCGCTGCGCCGCGCGATCCCCGCAGGCTTGTTCAGCGAGTTGGCCTCGACGTCCATGTCGAGGCGGGTCACGCCGAAGGTGGTGACCACCGACTCGTAGGCCCGGGCGATCGCGGGCACGCTGCGGCACGAGTCGGCGATCTCCGTGCCGCCCTGGTCGGCGCTGTAGCCGCCGAAGGACGGGACCACGGCGCCGCCCATCGCGCGCAGCGTCTTGATCTGGGCGGTGTAGCGGCCGCCCGGCCTGACCGGCTGCTTCTTGACGCCGTTCCAGGTCAGGGAGCACGAGCCCTTCCCCGGCGTCTGGAGGAAGGCCAGGGTCAGGGTGCGGGCCCCGGAGGCGCTGGCCACGGCGGGCAGTTTGCCCGCCGTCCAGGTCTCGAAGTAGGGCGCGTAGACGGGCCGCGCGCCGGCACCACGGGCCGGGGCCGCGGGGGCCTGCGCGGCGGCCCCGGCGGCCGTGGACGAGGCCAGCGGGATGCCCAGGACGAGGGCGAGGATCATGGGCGCGCGGAGCCGCCTGCGTGTCATGGCGGAGGTCCTTCCCGTCTGCGGAGCGGGCGCGACGGCCCATACGGAGATTACGATCACCGCCCGCGCCACGCCAGGGCCCGCCCGGGCTTGCGCCCGGTCCTGCGCCAGGTGACCTGTGCCCTGCCAGGCCGGGACCTTGAGTCCTTCCCGCCCGGGACCAGGACCGCCAGCCTGGGAGAAACACCCAGCCAGCGAGAGCAGGCGAGGCGCGATATGAGCAGCCCGGCGGCCGTGCGCGGGCCGGACGGCGCGGCGGCGCCGGTGATCCTGCGCACCGAGGGCCTGACCAAGCGTTACGGCCGGGTCGTCGCGCTCGAAGGACTGGACCTGGAGCTGCACGCGGGCGAGGTGCTCGGCTACCTGGGACCCAACGGCGCGGGCAAGACCACCACGATCCGCCTGCTTCTCGGGCTGATCAGGCCGACGTCCGGCCGGGCGGCGATCTTCGGCCTGGACGCCCAGGACGACAAGGTGGCCGTGCACGCCCGGGTCGCCTACGTGCCGGGAGAGGCGACCCTGTGGCCGTCGCTCACAGGTGAGGAGACCCTGCACCTGCTGGCCCGGATGCACGGCGAGACCGACGTCGGCTACCGGGGGGAGCTCGTCAGGCGCTTCGACTTCGATCCGTCCCGGAAGGTCCGGGCCTACTCCAAGGGCAACCGGCAGAAGATCAACCTGATCGCCGCGCTGGCCAGCCGGGCGGACCTGCTCATCCTGGACGAGCCCACGGCGGGCCTTGACCCGCTGATGGAGCAGGCGTTCCGGGAGTGCGTCCTGGCCGCCCAGGCCCGGGGGCAGACCGTATTCCTGTCCTCCCACGTGCTGTCCGAGGTCGAGGCGCTCTGCGACCGGGTCGCGATCCTGCGCGCGGGCCGGCTGGCGGAGATCGGCACGCTGGCCCAGATGCGCCACCTGTCCGCGGTGACGGTCGAGGCGACGTTCCCGGGGCCGCCGCCCGCGGTGGGCCAGGTCGCCGGGGTGAGCGCGGTACGGGTCGCCGGCCACACCCTGACCTGCGAGGTTCGCGGGCCGATCGCTGAGCTGCTGACCGTGCTGGCCGCCGCGCACCCGCAGACCCTGCTGAGCCGCGAGCCGTCGCTGGAGGAGCTCTTCCTGTCGATATACGGCGAGCAGGAACACGTCAGCGGGGCGGCCCCCGGTGGCTAGCGCCACCGCTGACCGGGGGCAGCCCCCGCCGGGTGGAGGCCCGGTCCGCGGCTCGCAGGCCCGTCCCGGCCGCGGCGTGCTGACCCGTTACCGGCTGCCCCAGCTGGCCGCCGGCCGGTTCATCGCCCGGCACACGCTGAAGGTCGGCGCCCTGTGGGGCGCAGTGTTCGGCCTGTACGTGTACTCGACCGTGATCGGGTTCGACTCCCTCGGCGCGACCGCGGCCCAGCGGGACCGGGTGCTGACCTCGCTGGCCAGCAACACCGGGCTGAAGGCCCTGCTCGGCAGCACTCACCGGATCACCACCCGGGCCGGGTTCACGGACTGGCGCGTGATCGGCGTGGCGTCGATCGCGGGGGGCATCTGGGGGCTGCTGCTGGCCACCAAGATCCTGCGCGGTGAGGAGATGGCCGGGCGCTGGGAACCGTTCCTGGCCGGGCAGACCACCGCCCGCCGCGCGGCGGGCAACGCCCTGGCCGGCCTGGGCGCCGGGGTGGCGGCCATGTACGTCCTCACGGCGGCGTTCACCGCGGCCGTGGGCAGCCGGCCCAGCATCGGGATCAGCCCCGGCCAGAGTCTCGGGTTTGCCGTGGCGGTGGTAGCCGGGGCCGCCGAGTTCATGGCCATCGGCGCGCTGGCCAGCCAGCTGATGCCGACCCGGGCCCGGGCGGCCAGCCTGGCCGCCGCCGTCTTCGGCGTGGCCTTCATGCTGCGCGCCCTGGGCGATGCCGCGTCCAGCGCGCACTGGCTCGTCTACCTCAGCCCGCTCGGCTGGATCGAGCAGCTGCACTGGCTGAGCGGGGCGCAGCCGCTCTGGCTGCTGCCGATCGCGGGCCTGATCGCCGTGTGCTGTGCGGCCACCATCGGGCTGGCCCAGCGTGATCTCGGCGCGAGCGTGTTCCCTGACCGGGACTCCGCGCCGCCGCACACCGCGCTGCTCGGCTCGCCGGCCGCGCTGGCGTTCCGGCTGTCCCGGGCGTCCATCGCCGGGTGGCTGGCCGTGGTGGCCGCGGCGAGCTGGCTGTACGGGACCGTGGCCAGGTCGGCGGGCAAGGCCTTCGCCTCGTCCACTATCTTGCGGAAGTTCTCCGGCACGCTGGCCAGCCCGGCGCTGCGGCACGTCCAGCTGGCCGGGACGCGGCTCTACGCCGGCGTCGTCTTCCTGCTGCTCATGACGCTGATCATGGCGTACGTGGCCAGCGCCGTGAGCCGGGTCCGCGAGGACGAAGCCGAGGGGTACCTGGACAACCTGGTGGCGCGCAAGGTCAGCCGGGCGGGCTGGCTGTCCGGGCGCACCGCGCTCATCGCGGGGGTCCTGGTCCTCGCCGGCCTGCTGGGCGGGGCCGGGTTCTGGGCCGGCGCGGCGAGCCAGCATGCCGGGCTGACGTTCCACGAGCTGCTGCTGGCCGGCCTGAACGCCACCGCCCCGGCGGCGCTGCTCCTCGGGATCGGCGTGGGCGCGCTCGGGTTCGCGCCCCGGCTGACCGCGGTGCTGTGCTGGGGGATCCTGGGCTGGGCGTTCCTGCTGGACACGCTCGGCTCGGCGATCAAGCTCAACCACTGGCTGATGGACACCTCGCTGCTGCAGCACATGGCCCTCGCCCCGGCGGTGAGCCCCAACTGGCGGGTCGCCGGGACGTACCTGGCGATCGGGGCCGTGGCCGCGGTTCTCGGCGGCTGGCGCTTCACCCGGCGTGACCTGCAGAGCAGCTGAGGGCGCCGCCAGGTCACGGCCGCCGCATGGCCAGCTGCGGGGAGAGCCAGAACGGGGGCAGGTAGCCGGCCAGGTTCGACAGCGGCAGCACCTCGGGCTTGAGCCGGATCCCGAGCGTGCCGGCCAGGAACGCGCGGCGGCGGCCGACGCGCTGCCACAGGTCGGGGTACCGGGCTGCGAGCTCGCTGCGCAGCGCTTCGTCGGCCAGGGCCACCCCGTCCTCGATGTTCGTCGTGTGGTAGGCCGAGCCAGTGGCCGGGATGATGTCCAGCTGCAGGGTCATCCCCGACCGCAGCGTGACCGTGGAGCCCGGGTAGACCGGCGAGCTCGGCCACTCGTCCAGGTGGATGAAGTGCCCGGGGTTGAGGTGCACCCCGAAGAACGGATCACCGAGCCTGCGCTCGACCAGGCTGTACAGCTCTCCGCCGGTCACGCCGAGGCCGATGGTCTCGTACCATTCGCAGGCACAGGCGAAGTACGGCGCGACCAGCCGGTCCACGTAGTCGGCCGCGGCACCGGGCAGATCCGCCGCTGAGCGGGCCAGGAAGCCGCCGCGGGCGATGTTGCTGCCCCAGTAGCCGAACCCGGCGCTCATCGGGTCACCCAGCCGCAGCCGCCGCCCCGAGGAACTGGCCAGCCCCAGCGAGGTCCGCTCGCCGCTGAGCACCATCGGGTGGTAGGCGTGCGGCAGCCCGATCGGGCGGAACAGCGAGAAGGCCTCGTGCTCGGTCAGCCCGGGCTCAACGCCCAGGAGCATCCTGCGCATGGACTCCGAGCCGTGGGTGGCGGCGAACTCGAACGAGGCGATCTGGTCGGCGTCACTGACCAGGCGCAGCCCGCGGCCGGGCTGCACGAAGATCGCGGAGGCGTTGACCGGGTCGCAGCCCTGCCTGGTGAGTTCCGCGACCAGGTAGGCCGGGGCCTCGATCCAGCCCTCCGCCTGCGCTCCGTCGGCCGCGGTGAAGTACTTCCACCCGGCGATGCCCACCCGGCGCGCCCGGCCGGCGCCCAGCCCCGCCCCGGCCAGGATCTCCCCGAGCGGCTTGCTGTCGGCCCGGGGCTGATTGACCAGGCTGAACGTCTGGTAGCGGATCACCTCGATTCCGGCCGGCACGACCGCGGCGTAGGCCAGGCCCTCGTTGCCGACCAGCAGCGTGGCCGGCCGGCCCGGGACCAGGATGAGCAGGGCCTCCTCGAACCTCGGATCGTAACGGGTCAGGTAGGACAGGTTCGCGAAGTGCTCGCGGTCGCCGTAGACCAGGAGCGCGTCCAGCCCGGCGTCGGCCGCCGCCGCGGCGGCCGACGCCAGGCGCGCCTGGTACGTGGCCTCCGGCACGACCGGCTCGACGGCCGGCAGCCCGAAGTCCGGCAGCCCGATCTCGGCCAGCTCCACCGCGCCCGCGCCTGCCGCGGGCGGCACCGGCCTCACGCGCCCGGCTGCGGGGTGGCCGGCGGGACCGGCGCATCCCAGTCCACGTCACCTTCGGCGTCACTGCGGTGGCCGACCATCTCCGTGGCCCCGCGGCGCAACGCCCCGGGGTGCCGCGACTCACGCCATTGCATGTACGCGAAGCCGACGATCAGCGCCGCGATGAACAGGTACGGCGTGATGTTGTAGGGCCAGGCCGGGACCGGGTAGACGGTCACGAACAGCACCGGCAGCAGGGCCAGCGTGCCGATCCAGGGCAGCACGCCGTGCCGCCACACGTGGAAGTCGGCGGGATGCTCCCGGCGGATGTACGCGGTCAGGGCCAGGTTGGCCATCACGTAGAGGATGATCACGGCGAGCGTGGCGATCGTGCCGAGGAACCCGAAGATGTCCGCGGGCTGCAGCAGCAGGCCGACCAGCAGGATCGCCACGATCCCGGACAGCTGCTGGAAGGCGATGGCGAACGCCGGGGTCTTGTGCACGGGGTGCAGACGGCCGAACCGGGCGGGCAGCGTCCCGGCCTGGCCCATCGTGTACATCACCCGGGACGCCGCGTTCGTGCAGGCCAGCCCGACGCCGATGGCGCTGTTGATGATGGCGATCACCACGAACCACCAGCCCGCGCCCCACAGCGCGTGGCCCAGCGCGTAGTAGGGGTTCGGGTTGGAGGCGAAGGCGGCCATGTTGCCGGTGCCCCAGCCGATGGCGCTGGCGTAGGACGTGAAGATGTAGAACGCGCCGATCAGGAACAGCGACAGCATGACCGCGCGGCCGATGAACTTGCCGGGCCTGCGGGTCTCCTGGGCCAGCGGCGCGGGCGCCTCGAAGCCGCTCAGCGCGAGCACGGAGAACACCATCCCGGCGAGGATCCCGCCCCACTCGTGCGGTGAGTTCTTGGGCTGCAGCGGCGCTATGTATGAGGAGCCAGGGCCCGGGTGGACCAGGAAAGTGATCGCCAGCGCGAACATGATCAGCAGTTCGAACGCGCCGAAGATGGCGGTCGTGCGCATCGACAGCCGGATGCCGAAATGGGTCAGCACCCACACGACCGCGAACGTGGCCACCGCGAAGATCCACCACGGGATGTCCACGCCGAAGGCGGTCTGGATGGTGTTGGAGAGCAGGTAGCCGAGGAACCCGATCGCGCCCGCCGGCCCGATGATGTCGTAGATCAGGTAGCTCCATGTGGTCATGAAGCCGCTGCGGTCGCCCAGCCCCCGGGTGGCGAAGGAGTAGTAGCCGCCGCTGGACGGCATGTACTTGGAGAACTGCGACACGGTGTTGCCGATGAAGTAGCAGACGATCGTCGTCAGCAGGAACGAGATCGGCATGGCCGGTCCCGCCTTCGCCGCGATGATCGGGAACGTGAACACGATGTTGATCGACGGGGCGATGTGCGTGATGCCCTGGAACACCACCTGCGGCAGGCCGAGGGCGTTGCGCCGCAGCTGCGCGGGAGTGGCGGGGCTGGCGGTCTCAGCGGTCACGGGGGAGCCTCCCTGAGCGGCCGGCTGGCCGGCCGCGGTCGCGGCGGCCTGGCGATCCGGGCCGCCCGGTAATCCGGGCCGGGCCTGGCCGTCAGGAGGAAGGTCGTCGGGAACAGCGTCAACGCCGCGGACCGCGGAAGTTCCGCGGCCGGAACGACGGGAGGCCCCGCCAGCAACGGCGAGGCTAAGCGGTATGCGATCCCTTTACACAATCGGTTTCGCAAAGTATTACGAATCGGCTTGAGGCGCGTCAACAGGGAAATTTGCGGCGTTGTACGCTCACGCCATGGAGGTGCGGACGCGTTCACGCAATCGGTGGCCCCGGCAGCGGCCACGGTGGGCGGGGAGCTAGGTGGCGACGATCCAGGAAGTGGCGAAGGCGGCCGGGGTGGCGGCGTCCACGGTCTCGCGCTACCTGAACGGCCAGCTGCGCGTCTCGCCCGCGACCGAGGCGCGGATGCTCGACGCGGTCCGCGACCTGGGCTATGTGCCGAACGCCCAGGCCCGCAACCTGGCCCGGCGGCGATCCGGGGTGATCGGCTTCGTGGTGCCGGAAATCAGCAACCCGTACTTCGGCGCGATCGCCGACCACGTCGTGGAAGCCGTCGAGCGGCGCGGGCTGCTCGTCCTGCTCGGCTCGACCAGGAGCCAGGCCGGCAAGGAGGCGAGCTACATCGACCTGCTCGCATCCGGGGCCATCGACGGCCTGCTCTACCTGGGCTCGTTCCGCACCAACGAGCGGCTGGCCGCGGCGATCCGCAGCGGCCTGCCGGTGGTCGTGGTGGACGAGCCGATCACCGGGCTGCCCGACGTGTCCACGGTGGTCATGGATGACTACGCGGGCGGGTACCAGGCCACGAGCTATCTGGTGGCGCTCGGCCACCACCGGATCGCCTTTGTCTCGGGGCCGGCCGAGCTCGCGTCGGTGCAGGAGCGGCGCCGGGGTTACGAGGACGCACTGCGCAAGGGCGGCATCGGCCCGGACCAGCAGCTCAGCCTGGCCGGGCACTTCACCGAGCAATTCGGCATGAGCGCGCTGACCCGGCTGCTGGCCGCGCCGCAGACACCGACTGCGGCCTTCGTGGCCAGCGACTACATCGCGCTCGGCATGCTCTCGGCGGCGGAGACGCACGGCGTCCGGGTGCCCGGGGACCTGTCGCTGGTGGGCTTCGACGACATCCGGTTCAGCCAGTATGTCCGGCCGCGGCTGACCACGATCAGGTCGCCGCTGGAGCGGCTGGCCCAGGTCGGCGTCGAGCTGCTCTTCGAACGGCTCGAGAGCCAGGACACCCCGGCCCGGACCGAGGTCCTTCCTGTCGAGCTCATCGTCCGGGAGTCGGCGGCCCCGCCGGGCCGGCCAGCGCTCAGCGAAAGGTGAGGTCACTGTCATGCGGGTGCTGCTCTGCGGCGAAAGCTGGATCACCCACAGCACGCACATCAAGGGCGTGGACTCGTTCGTCACGAGCTCCTACGTCGAAGGCGCGGATCACCTGCGGGCGGTGCTCGGCGAGGCGGACATCAGCGTGGACTACCTGCCCGGCCACCTCGTGCCAGCCCGGTTCCCGGGGTCCGCGGCCGAGCTGGCTGCCTACGGCGCGGTGATCCTGAGCGACATCGGCGCCAACAGCATCCTGCTCGCGCCGCAGACCTTCGAGCGGTCCCAGCCCGCCCCCGACCGGCTGGCGGCCGTCGCGGAGTACGTGAGGGGCGGCGGCGGCCTGCTGATGATCGGGGGCTACCTGTCGTTCGCCGGCATCGAGGGCAAGGCCCGGTACCACGGGACCCCGGTCGAGGAGGCGCTGCCCGTGACGATCGCCGCGGTGGACGACCGCGTCGAGCAGCCCCACGGCGTGCGGCCGGAGCCGGTGGCCTCCGGCCACCCGGTGCTGGACGGCGTCCCGGCGCCGTGGCCTGCCCTGCTCGGCTACAACCGGGTGACCGTGCGGCCCGGGGCCGAGGTGCTCGTGCGCTGCGCCGGTGATCCGCTGGTGGCCTGCTGGGGGTACGGGGCCGGCCGGAGCGCGGTGTTCACCTCGGACTGCGCGCCGCACTGGGCGCCGCCGGAGTTCCTGGCCTGGCCCGGGTACCGGTGGCTCTGGCCTAACCTCATGCGCTGGCTCGCCGCGGGCGCCGGCGCGCGCGGGGCTGAGGGCCCCGGGGCTGACCGTCCCGGGGCTGACCGTCCCGGGGCTGACCGTCCCGGGGCTGACCGCCCCGGGGAGGGGGCGCCCGGCGCCCGGTGACGGCCGGGCTGCCCGCGGGCTCGCGGTCATGAACGCCCGGGCGACCAGGGCGACCAGGATGGCGGCAAGGGCGATGACTGCGGCCGGGGAGGCCTGCAGGATGCCCGCGCCGGCGGCCGCGCCGGCCAGCATGGCTGCGACCGAGCCCAGCCGGCGGTGCGGCCTGGCTCCCGGTCCCCCGGCCAGGGCACTGTCCGCGCTCAGCCCGGTGAGGGTGAGGGTCAGCACTGTGGTGGTGAGATCGGGCGCGCCAAGGTGCCGGACGGTGCTGTTCTGGACTCCGAGGGCCGCGGCGAGCACGGCGATCGTGGCGAACCGGCCGGTCCCGGTGTAGGGGAGCACGCCCCCGCCTGCCAGCGCCGCGACGAGCCCGAGGATCACAGCTTCCGCGCCGAACGCGGCGGCGAGCCAGCGGCCCGGGTGCCCGGCGGCCAGCCGGTGGGCGGCCCGGCCGCCGGCGAACGCCCCGGCCGCGAAGCCCGCGATGGCGACGACCGAGGCGGCCGCCGACAGGCCGGAGCGCGGATCGGCGGAGAAGCCGAGGAAGACGACGTTGCCGGTCATGTTGGCCACGAACACCCGGCCGAGGCGCAGGTAACTGACGGCGTCCACGAGTCCGGTCACGAAGGTCAGGGTGAGCAGGGCCGCGACGGTGGGGCGGCGGCCCACCGGGGACGGGACGGCCATTCAGCTCACCGCCCCGAGTGCAGCGCTCACGCCGGCGATGATGGCCCCGCCGAGCGCGATCGACACGAAAGAGCGCAGGAAGCCGGTGCCGAAGAAGCGCCAGCGGATCCAGGCCAGGGTGGTCAGCTCGAAGGCGATCATCGCGAGCGCCACGACCAGCGCGGCCCGGTACTGCGGGATGAGGAAGGGCAGCGTGTGCAGGACGCCGCCGAGGAATGTGCCAGCCCCCGTGATGGAGCCGCGCAGGTACGGGTTGCCGCGCCCGGTCAGGTCACCGGTGTCGGAGAGTCCCTCCGAGAAGGCCATGCTCACCCCGGCGCCGATGGCGGTGGCCAGCCCGGCGAGGAACGCGTAGTGCGGCTGGCGGGTGGCGAGGGCGACGGCGAAGATGGGGGCCAGCGTGGACAGCGACCCGTCGATCAGCCCGGTCATCGCGGGCTGCGCCCGCTGGAGCAGGAAGGACCGCTCGTCCCGCCGCTCGGCCGGGCGGGGCAGCGTGAGGATGCTCACGGCTCTCTCCTAATTATCTAAACTAAACTTATCGTTTCGTATGTAGCGGAACAGGGCTGAGGACCGCCCTATTCCCGGGAATAGGGTCCCGGTGCCCAGAGTTATCGAAACTGATAGTGCAGTTTTGATGTGAGGGTTCCGGCACCGCCCCCGCCCCGCCGGTGAGGGCGGCACCGGGATCGATCCGGCGGACAGGGCCGGGCGGCTGGCGACGTGAGGAGATGACGATGAGCAGCATCGGGTTCGTGGGGCTGGGGTCAATGGGTGCCCCGATTGCCGGGCGCCTGCTCCAGGGCCACGAGGTGTTCGGGACCAACCGGACCAGGGACAAGGCCACCGGGCTGATCGAGCGTGGGCTGATCTGGCGCGACACCCCGCGGGAGGTGGCCGCGGCCGCTTCGGTGCCCTGGCCGTGCAGGCCATGACGGACAGCGCGGTCGGGTCGCCGATGCTGAAGGCGCGTGCCCCGCTCGTCCTCGACCTGCCCCGGCAGGCGTGGTTCGATGTGGAGCTCATGCACAAGGACATCCGCCTCGCGCTCGACGCCGCCCGGGGGTACCGCGTGCCGCTCCCGTCAGCCGCGGCCGCCGACAGCATGCTGAGCGCGGCGGCGGAGCTGGGCTACGCCCGCCGGGACATCGCCGCGTTCTTCGAGGTCCTGGAGCAGATGGCGGCGAGCCCGCAGCAGCAGGCCAGGGACGCCGCATGAGCGGTGACGCCATCGCCGAGGGCCCGCAGCGCGGCCGGCCACGCAGCGAGCGGGCCCGCAAGGCGATCCTCGAAGCCGCCGCCGAACTCCTGCTGGCCCGGGGACTGACCGCGGTCAGCATGGACGCGGTGGCGGAACGGGCCGGAGTGAGCAAGGCCACCATCTACCGCTGGTGGCCGACCAAGGAAACGCTGGCCCTGGACGCGCTCTACACCGAATGGGCCGCCGTCGCCCCGCAGGCGCGGGACACCGGCTCGCTGCGCGGTGACCTGCTGTCGCTGCTGCGCCCGTGGGCCCGGCTGGCGGGCAGCCGCCCCTACGGCCGGGTGGTCGCCGCCCTGCTCACCGAGTCGCAGACTGACCCGGTGTTCGCGGCCGAGTACCGCCAGCGGTTCGTGGAGCCGCGGCGGGAGCAGGGCCGGGAGATCTTCCGCCGGGCCATCGAGCGTGGCGAGATCCCCGCGGGCACCCGCGTCGAGGTGGCGCTGGATTTGCTGTACGGGTCGATGTACCACCGGTTGCTGCACGGCCACGCGCCGCTCAGCGACCGGTTCGTCCGAGACGTCGTCGACATGGTCCTCGGCGGGATCCGCCCGGGCGGCCGCGATGCTCGGTGACACCGGATTCCCGGGCGCCGACGCTGAGAACGACTTCCTCCGGGCCCGGCGGCGCGAGGTCGCGGGCCGGGTGGCGTACTGGCTGCGCCGCGGGCCGGGCCGCGGGCAGCTGCTGCCCCTGGGGCAGGTCGTGAGCACGCTCGGCCGGCGCGGTGAGCGCCGTCTCGGCCTGCAGACGATCCCGCTGGACACGATCGTCGGCACGCTCGGCACCCGGCGGGATTTCGATCGCCGGTTCCGGCCGGTGTCCAACCGCCTGCGGTCCCGCTGGGTGCACCTGAACCTGGTCCAGCGGCGAGGTGAGGCGCTGCCGCCTATCGAGGTGTACCGGGTGGGCGGCTGCCATTTCGTGGAAGACGGTCACCACCGGGTGTCGATCGCCCGGGCCACCCGGCAGAAGATGATCGACGCCTACGTCACCGAGGTGCTGACGGCCGCCCCCGCCGGGGCGGGGTGCCCCCTGCCCAGCGCGGCCGGGCAGGAAGCCCAGACCGGCGCGGCCGCGCCCGGGTGTGGGACACCTGGCGCGGCCGCGCCTTTACCTGGTCCCCCGGGCTTCTTACGCGGCCGGACGGCCCTTCTCCGGGCCGCCTTCCTCGCCGCCGAAGTCACGTGACCCGCGGGCCGCGTGCTCGCGGATGTCTTCCAGGCTGTCGCGCAGGGCCAGCCAGACCTGGGCCAGGCTGCCGCTCACCGGCAGGTCACCGGGGATGGTGCCCGGCTCGGCGGCCTGATCTCCCACTGCCTCGATAGCCGCGCGGGCCAGGGCGACGAGGGCCGGGTCGGTGACCTCGAGCGTGAGGCTCTCCCCGGTCACGCGCACGGCCATGTGGCGCCGGCCCCGCTGCTCGGGCGGCTCGTCGCTGGTGCCGGCGACGTCGGCGTTGCGGAGCGCCGCGCGCGCCTCATCCAGGTTCACGCCCAGCGCGGCCAGGGTCCTGGCCGCGGCGCTGTCCGGATCCGCCAGCGCCGCGAGAAGCAGGTGGTGCGAGCCGACTGCCTGCCCCCCGGCCAGCCGCGCGGCTTCGGCCAGCCCGGCGTCGGCCGCGGGCGTGGTCGCCATCCCGCCCTGGTCCCCCGGCTCGGCTGGCTCGCCGCGCTCACCCGGCTCCCCCTCGAGAGGGGCGTTCCGCCGCCGCAGCCAGCGGCGGCCCTGAAGGGCCTCTGCCGCCGGGAGCAGGTCCAGCACTGCCTGGCGGACCGCCTCCAGATCGCCGGCGTGCCCGGTCAGGATCTGCGCGGCGACCCCCTCACCCTCCCGGGTCAGGCCCAGCAGGATGTGCTCGGTGCCGATGTAGTTGTGGTGCAGGCTGAGCGCCTCGCGCAGCGAGAGCTCGAGGGTCTTCTTGGCCCGCGGGGTGAAGGGGATCTTCCCCTTGGGCGGGTCGCTGCCTGCGCCCACCCGGGCCCTGACCTCGTCCCGCGTGCCGGCCGCCGTCATCTGGAACCGGCTGAGCGCCTGGGCGGCGATACCGCCGGGCTCCAGCAGCCCGAGCAGGATGTGCTCGGTCCCGATGTAGTTGTGGTTCAGCCCGCGGGCCTCTTCCTGGGCCAGGACGACGGCGCGGCGGGCTCGGTTAGTGAATCGCTCGAACATGGCCCCACTGTCGCCCCGGTGGCTGGACCCTGTCAATACCATGCTAATAGTATGGTATTCGTTGCGGAGAATTCAGGGAAGCGACGCGGCGCGCGGCGGAGAGGCACGACAGTGGACTGGGAAGACCGGCTCGATGACTGGGAGCTCGAACTCGAGCTGTCCGCCCAGCTGGAAGGCTCGGACTGGGTGACGCTGGAGCGGGCCGCCGCCGGGACCGGGGCGTCCCGGGCCGCGCTGCGGACCTGGTACCGCTCGGGGCAGATCCCGTCACGGCTGGTCGACGGCCCGCACGGCCCGCAGCGGCTGGTCCCGCTGGCGATGGTCGCCGACCGGGCAGAGGCCTCGCCGCGGCTGCGCCGGACCGCGGAGCGCCGGCTGGCGGAGCAGGCGGAGCTGGAGATCCTGCGGCACCGGATCGACCAGCTGGAGCTGCGGCTGGCGGCCCTGGAAAAGCGCCAGCCGCCCGCCTGACCCCCCCTCACCCGTCCCCGGCCCGTGCCCGTGCCCGTGCCCGGCCCCGTGCCCGTGCCCGGGCCCGGGCCTCCATGATCCTGTGCGGTTAGTGCGAAATAGCAGCACCAGTTGCACAGGATCATGAAAGCCCAGGCCGGCGCCCGGGGGGCTAGTGGCCGAGGACGGACGTGAGGGTCTGGCGGAGCCACTTGGCGGCGGACTCGGGGGAGTCGGGCGCGCTGGCGTGCCGGGCCGCGATGTAGAGGTCGGGGCGGACCAGCAGGACGCCCCCGTCGGAGATCTCGCGCAGCTCAGCCCATGTGCCGTAGGGGTCCTCGAACGGCTGGCCCGGGCCGACCGAGACCGGGGTGATGGGCAGGCCCGTGTCCGCGGTGAACGCCGCGGCCGCATCCAGCCAGGCCTGGCCGCCGATCCCGGTCCACACGCTGAACGCGCCGCGGCCCGCGAGATCCAGGGTGGAGACCCGGCGGCCCGCGCGGGTGATCCAGGTGTGCGGCAGCTTCGCGCCGGGCCAGGTGGTGGGCTGGGCGTACAACTCGGGGTCCCGGGTGAACGCGGGGCTGGCCGTGCCGTCGGGGATGACTGCGCCGGACTCGTAGCGGTGGTTGTGCTCCACGCCGTGCGCGTCGAACTCGTACGCCTTGTACGCGATGGCCTCGCGCAGCCGCTCCCGGATCTTCTCCCCCTCCGGGCCGGGCGCCTTGCGCAGCGTGAGCTGGCGGTTGAGCTTGCCGACGTCGGTGGTGTCGTCAACGTCCAGGGCCGCGACGATGCGGCCGGTGTCGGCGATGCTCTGGTTGGCCCGCTCCACGATCTGCCGTGCCACCGGGGCCCGCTCGGCGTCGTAGGAGTCCAGCAGTGACGGGCCGGCCAGGCCCGCCACCACGTGGTGCAGCTTCCAGGCCAGGTTGTAGGAGTCCTGGATCGAGGTGTTGGAGCCGAGCCCGTTGGTCGGCGGATGCCGGTGCACCGCGTCCCCGACGCAGAAAACCCGGCCGCGGGCCACCGTGGTGGCGAAGTGATGGTTGACCGTCCACGGCAGCCGTGAGGTGACCCGCATCTCGAAGTCGTCGGTCCCGACCAGCTTCACGGCCAGCTCGCGGGCGAACTCGTCGGTGATCTCGGGCGGCCCGGCGGCGACCTCGTAGCCCCACATCAGCATCCACTCGGTCCACGGCCTGATCATCCGCAGCACGCCGAGCCCGACGCCTTCCTTCTCGGCGCCGGGCTGCACCATCCAGTACAGGACCGACGGCCGGTACTCCACGAACCGGCTCAGGTCGGCCTCGAAGATGATGTGCAGCGCGCCCGCCACCGCGCCCGGGCCCTCGAACGGCAGGCCCAGGTCGGCTGCGACCTTGCTCCGGGCGCCGTCGGCCCCGATCAGGTACCTCGACCGGATCCCGTAGGTCGCGCCGGTGAGCCGGTCGCGGACCTGGGTGGTGACCCCCGAGTCGTCCTGCTCGTGCGACAGGTACTCGGTGTCGAACCGGACCTTGGCCCCGCGGGCCTGGGCGGCCTGCATCATGACCGGCTCGGTGATGGTCTGCGGGGCGTCGAGCATCGTGCACGGGCTCTGCAGCTCGTAGTCGTGGTGGCGCCGGGTGTCGGTCCCCCAGGACGGGATCCGGCCCAGTTCCTCGCCGGCCAGGCTGGTGCAGAACGTGGTGTTGCCCATCCACTCCCACGGCGTGGCCTCGCGCATCAGCCGCTGCTCCAGGCCCATGTCGCGCAGCGTCTCCATGGTGCGCTGGTTCGTGATGTGCGCGCGGGGCGTGTCCGACAGGTGGCCGTACCTGGTCACCACCATGGTCCGGGTGCCGTACGTGGCCAGGAACAACGCGGCGCCCGCGCCGCCCGGTCCCGAGCCGACCACCAGGACGTCGGTTTCCACGGCAGGTGCGTCGTTGCCCACGGAACGGCTCCCCTTTGATGTCCCGGAAATCGGCTCACCGCTGCGGACGGATGTACGCATAGCGGCGCCTGGCAGTACGATGCCCGCGCACCCGGAGCACTGTCAAGGGTGTGCCGGCGGGGCGTGATGAAGGGGCAGGCAGGCATGGCTGGTCGTGGTGAAGGGGCCGACTTCGTCGAGTCGCTGGCCCGCGGCCTGGACGTGCTGCAATGCTTCAGCGCCGAGCGGCCGCGGATGAGCCTGAGCGAGGTCGCCGAGGTCTCCCGCCTGCACCGGCCGACCGCGCGCCGCCTGCTGCTGACCCTGGAGGAACTGGGGTTCGTGCGCCTGTCCCAGGGCCAGTTCTCGCTCACCCCGCGGGTCCTGTCGCTCGGGATGGCGTTCGTGGCCTCGCTCGGCCTGTGGGAGGTTGGCCGCCCCCACCTGGAGCGGCTCGTCGCCCGGACCGGCGAGTCGTCGTCCATGTCCCAGCTGGACGGCTCGGACATCGTGTACGTCGCGCGGGTCGCCGTGCCCAAGCTGATCACGCTGCGCGTGGAGATCGGGACCCGGTTCCCGGCGGCCTACACGTCCCAGGGCAAGGTCCTGCTCGCGGCGCTGGACCCCGGTGAGCTGGCGGACGTGCTGGCCCAGCCGAGCCGTTCCGGGCTGCCGCGCTTCCTGCCCCGGGACCCGGAGGCGTTCGGTGAGGAGCTGAGCACGATCCGGGCCCGCGGGTGGGCCCTGGCCGACGAGGAACTGGCGCCGGGCATCCGGTCGATCGCCGCGCCGGTCCGGGACGGCGCCGGGACGGTCCGGGCGGCCATGAACGTGACCGTGCACGCCGCCGAGACCAGCGTCGGGCGGCTGACCGGCGAGTACCTGCCGCTGCTGCTGCGGACGGCCGGGGACGTCTCGGCGGACTGGGCGCTGTGGCAGTCGCGGCCATACTCCGAGGTGCGGTCGGGGGAGGGGTCCGGGCAGGGCGGCCCGACCCAGGACGGACGATCGTCCGGATAGTGGCCGTCCGGCTTCACGGGGCCGCCGCGCGCGGCGGCAGCCGCCGGTCATGATCTTCGGGACCTTGGTCACTTGCCCAACTCGCCGCGATCCCCGCATCCTGGGCGCTTACCATCCCCGAATGATCGGACAACCGCCGCTGCTGCCGCGAAAGGCCCGTGAGTGACCACCGGAACTGGCCGCGAGTCCACGCCCCGACCGCTGGCCGCGCTGGCCGGGCTGGGCCGGATGGCGCGCGCCAACCTGATCGGCCGGGTGACCTCCACGCCGGACGGCGTCCGGGACGCGAACGACGCGTTCCTGCGCCTGGCCGGGTACACGCGCCAGGATCTGGAGGAAGGCCGCGTCCACTGGCGGACGCTGAGCCCGCCGGAGTGGACGGACCTGGACAACGAGGGTGTCGCGGAGCTGAGGGCCTACGGGAGCTACGGGCCCCACCTCAAGGAGTACCGCCGCAGCGACGGGACCCGCGTGACCGTCGAGGTGGCGGGCGCACTTCTCAGTGACGACCCGCTGACCTGGGTGACGTTCGTCCGGGACGCCACCGCGCTGCCCGTGGCCGAGCTGCTCACCGGCAGCGGTGAGCGGCTGGCCGCCCTGGCCACCGACCTGGCCCGGGACATCACCGTCAGCGACGTGGCCCGGACGCTGACCGGTCATCTGCGGCGGTCGCTGGGCGCGAGCGGGGCCGCGATCCTGGACGTGCTCCCGGGGGGGCAGGCCATGCGCCCGGTCCTGGCGGACGGGATCCCCGGGCAGGCCGCCGCTCGGTTCGGGGAGATTCCGACCACGCTGGACGCGCCCGCCACCCGCGCCTGGCGCCGGCGTGAGCTGATGTTCTACCCGGATCCGCACGGGTTCGACGAGGAGTTCCCGCACCTGGCCGCCACCCGGGCGGCCAGCGGCGTCAGCGCGCTGGCGTCCGCGCCCCTGATCACCGGTGACCAGGTGACCGGCGTGCTGGCCGCCTACTGGGCCTCCCCCCGCCAGCTGCACGTCACCGAGCGGGCCTTCATCACCGGAGTCGCCGGGTCGGCTGCGCAAGCCCTGGCCCGCGCCCGGCTCCTCGAGGCCGAGCAGGCCGCCAGGCAGCGGCTGCAGGCCCTGCAGATGATCACCGCGCGCCTGGCCACCGCGGTCACGTCGGACCAGATCGCCGGGATCCTCGCGGACGAGGGACTGAGCCTGGTTGCCGGGCACGGGGTGGTGGCCGTCCTGGACGACGCGCGCGCGGTCCTGCGGACCCGCACCACACCCGGTTTCCCCGCCGAGATCGGCCGGGCCTTCGCGGAGATCCCGGTCCGCGACGCGGACCGGACGCCGGTCGGCTGGACCCTGCACACCGGGCAGACGCTGATGCTGGCCTCACTGGGGGAGATCACCGCCCGGTTCCCGGAGGTGGCCTGCACCCACGAGGCAACCGGGACCTCGAGCCTGCTGAACATCCCGGTACGGGCGGGCGGGCGCACCATCGGCGCGCTCGCCTTCGGGTTCACCGGCGAGGGGCCGCCCGGGGACGATCTCGTGTCGATCGCCGAGACGCTGGCCGACCTGGCCGGGCAGGCCCTGGAACGGGCGCGCCTGTATGAGGCCGAGTACGAGGCGGCGCACCAGCTGCAGGCGGCGCTGCTGCCCAGTGTCCCGCCGGAGCTGCCCGGGGTCGGCATCGGCACGTGCTACCGGCCGGCCAACCAGGGTCATGAGGTCGGCGGCGACTGGTATGACGTCTTCGAGCTGCCGGGCGGCCGGATCGGGTGCGCCGCCGGGGACGTGGTCGGCCACGACCTGGCGGCGGCCGCCGCCATGGGCCGCCTGCAGCTGCTGCTGCGCTACACGGCCCGCGGCGGGGCCGGTCCCGCTGCCGTCCTGGCCGCCCTCGACCAGGCGTGCCCCGATCTCTCGGGTACCCCGTTCGCCACGGTCGCGTACGCCGAGTACGACCCGGCCGGGATGGCCCTGACCTACGCGTGCGCTGGTCATCCGCCACCCCTGCTCGCCGACGGCGGCACCGTGGCCTACCTGGAGGGCGGCCGCTGCGCCGCGCTCGGGTTCGGTGACGCACCCACGCAGGCCACGGTGACCGTGAAACCGGGTGCCCGGCTCGTCCTGTACACCGACGGGCTCATCGAGCGCCGGACAGAGCCGATCGACGCCGGATTCGCCCGGCTGGCGCGGGCTGCGGGCCAGAACCTCGACATCGGCGTCGCCGCGTGGTGCACCGGCCTGCTGAGCACCCTGACCGAGGGTGAGACCCTGGCCGACGACGTCGCGCTGGCCTGCATCGAGCTGCGCGGCCTCCCGTAGGCCCCGGGGTTTTCTCAGGGGCCGAACAGGGCTATCGCTGCGCCGATCAGCACGAGCAGCACCCCGCAGGCGACGAAGACGCGATCGGAGGCCCGTCCCCACCGGCCGTAGATGAGGACGTCGTCCGGGTCCGCGGCGTCGTACCAGATGAGCACCGGCTCCCCGGGCCGCAGCGGCGCCGCCTTCGCCGCCTGGGCCCGCGCGGGCCGCTCCATCACCCGCCCGTCCGGCAGCGTGTACTGGAGCAGCATCCGCTGCGGGGACCGGGACGGCGGCTGGTCCGCGGAGACCGGCTCGGTGACGGGCAGCGCCCAGGTCCGCACCCCGCCGCGGCGCAGCCGCCGGACCCGGCGCATCCCGGCCAGGCCGGCCAGCGCGGCCACGCCGCCCGCGAGCGCCAGCCAGACCCCGAGAATGATCAGCATCTGCGGCTAGCCATTACCCCGCACCCATGGGCACGATCACGCCCGCCCGCCCGGCGGCGACCAACACAGCACGACACTAAACCGGGACTGGCTGCGATGTCACTAGCCGGCCCGGCCGCCGCCCGTGTGGGCTTCGTTAGGTGAAACGCGGCGCTCGCACGTTCGTGGTCGTGGACGGCGGCATGAGCGACAACCCGCGGCCCGCGCTGTACGGCAGCCGCTACCACGTTGAGCGGGTCGGGATCGCGGCCGAGGGCGTCGCGGCCGAGGGCGCTACGGCCGCCGGCGTCGGGGCCGCCGGCACCGGCGCCTACCACCACGCGATGGCGTCCAACTACAACCACTTCGCCAGGCCGCCGGTCATCGCCGTGCGTGGCGGCCGGGCCAGGCCGATCATCCGCCGCGAAACCGACGAGGACATGCTGCGCCGCGACGTCGGCTGACCCTGCGCGCGCCGCGCCCGGGGGACCGGGGGGCCGTGACAGTGACGCGCGCCGCGTCACCCGCCCGCCGCGCGGGTGACGCGGCGGTGCACGTTCTGCCTGTTCAGGGGTCACCGGCGGTATAGTCAGGCGCGGTGAGCCGGGAAGCCCGGTCGGCGTCGCTCGGGGCAGGGGCTCGACATGCGCGGACGTAACCCCTCGTCGGCACTCGGCGCCCACTGGCGCGCGGACGTGCTGCGGACGAACCTGTGGCTGGTCCCCGGGATCGAGGTCCTCGGGGCCATCGCGCTGTTCGCCATCACGACAAGCCTGGACCGCGCCGCCTACGACGGCGGGTTCGGCTTGCCCTCGTGGGTGATCAGCGGCACCGCAGACGCGGCCCGGCAGATCCTGACCGCGATCGCGGCGGCCGTCATCACCGTGGTCGGCGTGGTGTTCTCGATCATCCTGGTCACGCTGACGCTCGCGTCCACGCAGTTCGGGCCCCGGATGCTGCGGAACTTCATCCGGGACCGCGGCACCCAGCTGACGCTGGGCACCTTCGTCGCGACGTTCGTGTACGCGGTGCTGGTCCTGGTATCGATCGGGCCGGGGGCGCGGGGAGATTTCGTGCCGCACATCGGGGTCACGGTGACGCTGACGCTGACGGTCGCCGACATGGCCGTGCTGATCTACTTCATCCATCACACGGCGACCTCGATCCAGCTGCCGCAGGTGATCGCGAGCATCGCCCGCGACCTGTCCGACGCGATCGAGGTGCAGGGCGGCCCGGACAGCTCGCTGGGGCTGTCCGGTGGCCAGGAGGCCGGCCCCTCGCTGGCGGAACTGGTGCTCCGCATCGAGGCAGGCGGGGGTGTGGTCCGGGCGCCTGCCAGCGGCTACCTGCAGTACATCCGGCACCGGACCCTCGTGCAGTTCGCGGCCGACGCGGACGCGGTCATCGCGCTGGACTACCGGCCGGGGCATTTCCTGGTCCAGGGGCACCGCTTCGCCGCGGTGTGGCCCCCGGAAGCGGCCGGGCGGGTCAGCGACGCGCTCGGCCGGGCCCACGTCACCGGGCCGTACCGGACTCTTACCCAGGACATCTCCTTCGGCATCGACCAGCTCGTCGAGATCGCCATCCGGGCGCTGTCCCAGGCGGTCAACGACACGTTCACGGCACTGACCTGCATTGACTGGCTCGGTGACAGCCTCTGCAAGATCACGGCCGGCTGGCATCCGGCCCGGGCGCACCGGGACAGCCAGGGGTTCATCCGGGTGATCACCGCGGAGCCGAGCCATGAACGCCTGGTGCAGCGGGCGTTCGAGAAGATCCGCCAGGCCAGCCTGGGCATGCCCGCGGTGATGATCCGGCAGCTCGAGGCCCTGGCCAAGATCATGGCCGAGACATCGAGCGCCGGGCAGCGCCGGGTCCTGCTTGACCAGGCGGCCATGATCATGCGGGCCAGCGAGCGGTCGGTCCCCGAGAAAGCCGACCGGGACGACGTCCAGCGCCGCTACGAGGCCGTGAGCACGGCCGAGTCAGCGGTCGCCGGCCTCGGTGCGGCCACCGGTGTGACCGGAGGAACTGCCCCCGGTGGCCATGCTCACGATTAGAGGCCGCGGCAGGGGCGATGATGGTGACATGGACCAGTGGTGTGCGTTCCCGGCAGCACCCGGGCCCGAGGGCAGGGGAGGTGTCTCATGAGCATTGGCGAGACCCTGGCGCGAGCCCGTCACCAGGCAGGTTTCAGCGTGGCCCAGATCAGTGAGCAGACCCGGATCAGGCCGCTGATCATCCGCGGGATCGAGGCCGACGACTACTCCCCGTGCGGCGGCGACTTTTACGCCCGCGGCAATATCCGCGACATCGCCGAGGTCGTCGGGATCGATTCGGGGCCGCTCATCGCGGAGTACGACCGGGATCACCGGGCGGCCGGCCCGGCCGCCGCGACCAGCCTCGACGAACTGCTCGACCGGTCCACGCCGCAGCGGCAGTGGCCGCAGTGGCCCCGGCGGCCTGCGTTCATGCTCGTGTTCGGGGTGGTGGCGGTGTTCGCCGCGCTCGCGTTCGTCGGGTACCAGCTCATGGGATCGCCGAAACCCAGCCCGGCCGGCGTGACCGTGGCCGCGAACAGCACGGACCGGGCCAGCCAGGCCGGCAGCGGATCAGGGGGCAGTCCTGACGCGGCGCGGTCCGCGCGGGCCGCGGCCAGCTCATCCGGGTCCGCGCCCTCCGGGGCTGCGCCGTCGCAGTCCGCATCGCCGGGCGCCAGCCCGTCGGGGACCGGGCCGTCGCAGTCCGCGTCGCCGGGGGTGACGCCGGCCCCGGCGCAGGCCCGCCCGCAGTCGATGGCCGCGGTGAGCGCGGCCGCGTTCAGCGCCCGCGGGGGCCTGGGCCAGGGTGACGACCCGCAGGACGCGCACCTGGCGATCGACGGCCAGCGCGGGACCGCGTGGCACACCGACTGGTACACCACGCCCAGCTTCGGGAACCTGTATGCCGGCACGGGCCTGATCGTGGACATGGGTCGCCCGGTCACGATCACCGGGGTCCGGGTCACTCTCGGCCTGGCCGCGGGGGCCGACATCGCGATCCGCGTCGGCGACCGGCCGGTCCTGGCGGACATGCCCCCGGTCGCCCGCTCGTCCGGCCCCGGCGGGGTGATCAGGCTGACGCTGGCCCGTCCCGCGACGGGCCGTTATCTGCTGGTGTGGTTTACCAGGCTGCCGCCGGACCCCGCCGGAACCTTCAAAGCCGAGATCTTCGGAATCAGCGTCAAAGGCCATCCCTGACCGGGTACCCCGGCGCGACGGTCCTCGCCGGGGCGGCCGCGACGCCGGCCGCCACCCTCGCTGCCCTCGACAGCGCCGCCCTCGCCCACCTCGCCGCGCATGGCCAGCATCAGGCCGAGAATGCGCTGTTCTCGACCCTGGAACTGGCCCGCGGGCCATTACTCGGCTATGACCGGGCCGGGCGGGCACCCCGGTACGGCGAGGCCGGAGCCTCGTGGCCTGGTCTATCGGCTGGGGCGGCTAGCTGGCTGGGGCGGCTAGCTGGCTGGGGCAGCTAGCCGTGCAGCGGGGCTTACAAGCCAGGTCAGGACGGGTTCGGGCAGCCGGGACGGTGGCCTTCGGCGGTGACGGCGCCGCATTCGGGGCAGACCAGGTGGGCCCAGCAGGCGGCGTCGCCGCCTTCGGAGGGCCCCGCTGCGGCCTGGTGGCGGAGCAGCCCGGCGAGGACCGCGGCCTGGCTCTTGCCGGTGTCCCGGGTCGCGGTGAGCAGGGTGACCGGGCCGGCGGCGGCCAGCGTGGCCAGGTGCTCCAGGGCGGCCCGGGCCGCGCCGCTGGACAGTTCCCCGGTGTAGCGGCGGCAGAACCCGTCGAACTTCGCCGGGTCATGCCCGTACCACCTGCGCAGTTCGTGGGACGGTGCCACGTCCTTCGCCCACTCGTCGAGGTGGGCCGCGTCCTTGCGGAGCCCGCGCGGCCAGAGCCTGTCTACCAGCACGCGCGTCCCGTCCTGGGGTTCCGGGGGGTCGTAGACCCGGCGGACCCGGACGTCTGGCTCCATGGCCGGGCCCTCCTCTCGCCGCCACCTGAGGCCATGATGCACCCGGCCGGGACGGCGCACGGAGAACCTAATAGCCTTAGCAGTGATGAACGTTACCGTGCCGAACCTGCACATCGTCGTCGGATACGACGGCTCACCTCCTGCCACCCGGGCGCTCGACGCCGCGGTCAGGCTGCTGCACGGCCGGCCCGGCACCATCGAGGCCGTGTACGTTGCCCACCTGGCCAGCATCGACTCGTTGTCGCCAGGCGCCGTAGCCGAAATGGAAGCCACCTTCGACGATATCGAGCGGGAGCTTCACGCCGCGGCCAGCGAGCAGTTGCGCGACAGTGAGGAGCCCTGGGGGTTCGTTCGGCGAGAGGGCCCTGTCGCGGAGGAGCTGATCGCCGCCGCCACGGGCATCCGGGACGCCCACCCCGGCGACACCGTGGTGGTCGCGGTCGGGAGCTCATCGCATGCCATGCACCGCGTGGTCGGCTCGGTCGCCGTCAGCCTCGCCCGCCACTCGGCGGTCCCCCTGGTGATCGTCCCTTAACTGCCCCTCCCCGCAGCTCAGGGGGAGGCGGGGGCCCGGATCACCGGCAGGTCCCTGACGGGTCTCGCCGGTGGCTCCCGGGACAGCGGGCCCGGGCCTGCCTCGCCGGGCCTGCCTCGCCGGGCGGCCTGGGCCGCCGTTGGCCGGCCTGGGCGGCCCGGCGCCGCTAGACGTGGTGTTTCCGGTATGTCTATGTTGGCTTGAGACAGCGGCCGCGATCCCCAGCAGCGTTGCTGGGCAGTCGTGCTCCAGACCCCGAAAACGATCCGGGCAGTGCGCTGCACGGGGAAGGGGCACAGATCTCATGTCATCTGCCACCCAGGGCCGTCAGGCGGCCTCCGCCGACCGGCGCTGGCTGGTCCTGGTCGTGGTGGCTGTCGCCCAGCTGATGGTGGTGCTGGACTCCACGGTCGTGAACATCGCGCTGCCATCAGCCCAGCGTGCGCTGGGGTTCCCGAACGATGACCGGCAGTGGGTAGTGACGGCCTACGCCCTGGCCTTCGGCAGCCTGCTGCTGGTGGGCGGCCGGCTCGGCGACATGTACAGCCGCAAGCGGGTCTTCATCGCGGGCCTGGTCGGGTTCGCCCTTTCCTCGGCCCTCGGGGGCGCGGCCGTGTCGTTCGAGATGCTGGTGGCGGCCCGGACGCTGCAGGGCGCGTTCGGCGCCATCCTCGCGCCGTCCGCCCTCGGCACGCTGGTCAGCACCTTCCAGGACCCGCGCGAGCGGGGGCGGGCCTTCGGGGTCTTCGGCTCGGTCGCCGCCGGCGGCGGCGGCGTGGGCCTGATCCTCGGCGGGGTGCTCACCCAGTACGTGTCGTGGCGCTGGACGCTCTACGTCAATCTGGTGTTCGCCGCGATCGCCGTGGCCGGCGCCCTGGCGTTCATGCGCGGCAGCCGGCCTGCCAACCCGCCGCGGATGGACTGGCCCGGGGCAGTACTGGCCTGCGCCGGGCTGTTCCTCATCGTCTTCGGCTTCTCCCACGCCGAGACCGCCGGCTGGACCGCCGTGCTGACCATCGGCTCCCTGATCCTCGGCGTGCTGTTCCTCGCCGCGTTTGTTTTGGCCGAGCGCCGGAGCACTCATCCGCTGCTGCCGCTGCATGTGCTCCTCGACCGCACCCGGGGCGGCTCCTATGTCGCGGTCGGCATCTCGGGAATCGCGATCTTCGGCGTCTTCCTGTTCCTGACCTACTACCTGCAGGAGGTCAAGGGGTACAGCCCGGTGACCAGCGGGCTGTCCTTCCTGCCGATGATCGCCTGCATCCTGCTCAGCTCCAATGTCTCCAGCATCGTGACCCTGCCCCGGTTCGGGCCGCGCGTCCTGATCACCACCGGCATGTTGTGCGGTGTCGCCGCGATGATCTACCTGACCCAGCTCACCGTGACCTCCAGCTACCTGGGTGGCATCCTGCCTGCCCTGCTCATCATGGGCCTGGGCTTTGGCATGATCTTCGCCCCGGCCATCAACACGGCCACGGCCGGGGTCCGCCGGGAGGACTCGGGTGTGGCCTCCGCGCTGGTCAACACCATGCAGCAGGTCGGCGGATCGATCGGGACGTCCGCGCTCAGCACCATCGCGCTGACCGCGACGGCCAGCTATCTCACCGCGCACCACACGGGACCGCTGGCACCCGCGATCGCGGCCACCCACGGTTACACCACGGCCTTTGCGGTATCCGCGGGCATCTTCGGCCTCGGCGTGGTCCTCGCGATCGTCCTGCTTCCCTCCCGGCAGAAGCTCGCGGATCTCAGGGCGGCCGCCGCATCCGCGCCGGAAGCTGCGCCACCCGCGTCCGCGCCGGAAGCTGCGCCACCCGCGCCCGCGCGCGCACCCGCACCTGCACCGGCAACCGCCGCCACGGTGCACGCCGCTGCTCCCGCCTCCGGCCTCGGGCCCCAGCCCGAGACGCATGCGATGCACGCGATTCCGGTAGCCCTGCTGTGCTGCTCGCCGGTGATAAACCACGCGTCACTCCCGGCGGGCAGGCCCGTCACGTGAGCGCAGGCGGAAAGGTTCCTCGCAGGTACGACTACATCGCTTGCCCGGGCCGGCAAGATCCGGCTCGACGGCGATGAGTCCGTGCTCGATGCTTCCGCCGGGCTGATTGACGAATTCGACTTCAGCATCGTCATTCCCTGAAGGCACCCGGCGCCCGGCCCGGGGTTCAGCGCCAGGGCCCAAGTGGGCCCAGGCCCACCGCGGTTGTGGGTGCCAGCCCATAGCGCGGCCCCGCGGGGGCAAGCCAGGATGTCTGGCAGATGATCACAACCTTGCCGTGCAGGCCTCACGCATAGCCACGCATAAGCCTGAGCCGGCACGGGAGGACGTGACTCGTGCCGGACTCCGGCGTCATCCACCTAATTCGCAAGCCCCGGTGGTACGCGCGGCGCAGGGAGGATCTCGTGACACAGCTTGGCTCCCCGGGAACGGAGAGCGGTACCAGCGACCATGGCCGGCAGGCGGTACGCGGGTCACGGCTCGCCCGGCGGCGCCGCGCCCTGTTCTGGGTGGCTGGCGGGGCGGCCTTGCTGGCTATCGGCGGTCTGATTGGCTCCGCGTTCGTGAAGTCGCCGCAGCAGATTGCGGCGGATACCGCCGCGCCGCCACCGACGGCGACCACGGCGAAAGTCGTCTCCCAGATCCTTACCTCGTCGGTTCAGATGCGTGGCGTGGTGTACCCGGGGACGCAGTACGACGTCTACCCATCCGCCCCGGAATCGGACGCGGCAGCGACCGGTACCGGATCTGCGGCCGGCGGTTCGGCGGCCAGCGGTGGCTCGTCGGGGCCGGTGTTCATATCGAGGCTGGACGTGGCAGCCGGCCAGACGATCTCCAACGGAGAGCAGCTCGCCGAGATAGATGGCGAGCCGTTGTTCGCACTGGCCGGCCAGGTGCCTGCATGGCGGGACATCACATCGGGTGAGAGCGGGCCAGACGTGGCGGAACTGCAGAAGGCCCTGGCCGCGCTCGGGTACTACACCGGCGGCGACACGCCCGGGTTCTTCGGCACGGCGACCCAGGACGCGGTGTCTGCGTACTACGAGCACCTTGGCTACACCCCACCGGCAGCGGGCGGTGTCCCGATGACGGATGTGATCTTCATGCCGTCGCTGCCGGCCAAGGTGATCGTGGTGAACGGCGCCAAAGGCCAGCAGCCCGGCCAGCCGTTCCTTGAGCTTGCCGCGCGCGGGTCACTGGCGCTGACCGGCGAACTGCCGCCCGCTTACGCCGCGCAGGTCAAGCCGGGGCTGAAGGTGAGGATCTTCGATGAGGTGACCGGCATCCGCGCCGCCGGGACCATCGCCAGCGTGGGCACGGCGACGACGATAGCGCCGGTTGGAACGATTGTGAACGTCGGAGGCGGCGCGGCTCCGGCAAGCTCCGCCGGATCCGCCGCTTCCGGGTCCGCCGGTTCCGGGGCCGCCGGTTCCGGGTCTACCGGGGCGGCCGGGTCGGGCAGTGCCGGCAGCGCTGCGAACCCGGGCGCGACGCCCTTCATCCCGCTGGCCGTGAGCCCGTCCAGCCCGCTGCCTGCGACACTGAATGGCGAGAACGTCCTGGTCACCGTCGATACCGGGCGGACCGAGGGGCCGGTCCTCACCGTGCCGGTCGCAGCCATCGTCACGACCGGATCCGGCACCAGCTACGTCACCGTGGCCCGCGCGGGCGGCAAGCAGGCCCAGGTCGCGGTCACGCCCGGCATCTCCGAGAACGGCTATGTCCAGGTGACCCCGGCGACGGCGGGCAAGCTCGCGGCCGGCGACAGCGTGGTGGTGAGCGGCTGATGACCGCGCCCGTGATCGAACTGCACGGACTCGCCCGAACCTACCCCGGGCCGCCGCCGGTCCAGGCGCTGCGCCCGGCCAACCTGGTGATCGAGGCGGGCGGCTACGTCGCGGTGACCGGGCCGTCCGGCTCGGGCAAATCCACGCTGCTGCACCTGCTCGGGCTGCTCGACTCCCCCACCTCCGGCAGCTACCTGCTGGACGGCCTGGACACGAGCACAATGCCCGACCGGGATCGGTCGGCGCTGCGCGGCCGGCGGATCGGGATCGTCTTCCAGGCCTTCCACCTGCTGGCCTACCGGACGGCGCTGGAGAACGTGCTGCTCGCCGAACTGTACAACCAGACACCGCGAAGCACCCGGCTCCAGGCCGCCGCCGACGCGCTCGCCGCGGTCGGGCTGGGCCACCGGCTCGACGCCCTCCCCACCACGCTGTCCGGCGGGGAGTGCCAGCGGGTCGCGATCGCGCGGGCGCTGGTCAACCGGCCGAGCCTGCTGCTGTGCGACGAGCCGACGGGAAATCTGGACTCGCGCAACGCCGCCATGCTCATGGAACTGCTCGATCAGCTCAACGCGGACGGCCTCACGATCGTGATCATCACGCATGACACGGGAGTGGCGGGCCATGCGGGCCGAACCGTGGCGATCAGTGACGGGATACTGTCCGGGCAGATCGGCCCCGGTCATGGCTAGGCCGGGCGCTGGCCTGCCGTCGCCCCAGCTGACCGCACGGGACGCGGCGGCCGAGGCGGTCGCGGGGATCGTGCAGCGGCCCGGCCGGTCCGGGCTGACCATGCTCGGCACCGTCCTCGGCGTGGGTGCGTTCGTCGCCGTACTCGGCCTGACCGCGACGGGGGCGAGCCAGATCTCGCGTCAGTTCACGGTGCTCGAGGACACCACGATTACGGTGGCCGACAACGGCCCCGCCAACAATGTCGCGGCGCCCGGCACCAATCCCGCGCCCGGGTTCCCGGCCAACGCGGACCAGGTCGCCGACCACATCAAGGGGGTGGTCGCCGCGGGGGTCTGGTGGCCCGTCCAGCTCCCCGAAGGGACGAACTTCAGCGCCTCACTCGCGCTATCGGGGACAACCTCCCAGACGGTCGATCTGATTGCCGCCTCGCCCGGGGCGGTGCGGGCCATAGTTCCGGCGATGGTCGCGGGCTCGCCGCTGAGCACGTATGAGAACGACACCGCGCAGCACGTGGCGATGCTCGACTCCACCACAGCCGCCACGATCGGCATCTCCCCGGCTCGTCTGCCCAGCCACCCCGCCGTCTTCGTCAACGGGATCGCCTACACCGTCGTCGGCATCTACAGCTCCGCGCAGCGCGTGGTCAGCGGCAGCAGCGGGATGCTGATCCCGGAGAAGACGGCTCTGGCCGACTACGGCAACCCGCAGCCGGGCATCGGGACCCAGGAAGAAGCCCAGATGGTCGTCGCCACCAGGACCGGCGCGGCGCAGGCGGTGGCACGGCAGATCGCCGCTGCGGAACTGCCGGCCGACCCTCACCGGCTGGTGGTGACGGCGCCGCCCAACCCGCTGAAGCTGCAGGGCGAGGTGAACGGCGACCTCGCCGGCCTGTTCCTGATCCTCGCGCTGATCAGCCTGCTTATCGGGGCGGTGGGGATCGCGAACACAACGCTGGTCGCCGTGCTGGAGCGCACCGGAGAGATCGGCGTGCGCCGCGCCGTCGGTGCCCGGCCCCGGCACATCGCCGCGCAGTTCCTCGCGGAATCAACGGCGCTCGGCACGCTCGGCGGGCTGATCGGCACCTGCATCGGCGTCGGGATCGTAGTGATCTTCGCCGCCGCCCAGAACTGGACCGCCGTGCTGAACCCGGTCTACACCCTGCCCGCCCCCCTCATCGGCAGCGTTGTCGGCCTGCTCGCAGGCGCCTACCCGGCGCTGCGTGCGGCACGGACCAGCCCGCTGGCGGCCCTGCGGACCATGTGACCGCAGCACGACCGCTGCCCTGGCATGACCGGAAAGGAACGATGATGCGCACCCACACCGGCCGGCGTCCCCTCCTCCGCCGCGCGGCCCTCGCGTCATGCGCGGCGACCGCGTCATGCGCCGTCCTCGCGGCCTGCGCAGCCACGCCCAAGGGACCGGACACTGAAGTGACGGCGCCCGCCGTCGGCAGGCCGCCCGCCCCGGCCTCCGCCCAGGCCGCCCTGTCGTCGGAGGCGTTCACCCCCTACGCCGGGCTCGGCGCCGTCAACAACGATGGGCTGGCACCCGGCGACACCTACGACGCTCTGCACACCGCGTGCATGAACGACGCGGGCTACGGCCAGTACGCCTCCCAGGCGCCGTACGGCATACGCACGAACAGCGGCTTCACGTTCGCGTTGCCATACGGGTGGCAGGGCTATATCGGCACCGCGCTGGCGGCACAGCAGGGCTTCCTGGCCGGAACACCCCTGGCGCCGGGCGCCGGGGGGGCGGCGAGCGGTCCAGGCCAGCCCGGCGCGCCGTTCGCCGGCATGCCCGCCGGGGCGCAAGCGGCCGCGGGCAAGTGCTTCAACATCCTGGAGAACTTCAACAACGCCCAGTTCGCCCACTCCATGGCCATCATCGAGACGCTCAACAACGACATCGGCAACGCCGAGGTCGCGGACGGCTCGATCAAGAAGGCGATGGCCAACTGGTCGGCCTGCATGGCCAAGGACGGGTACAGCACCTCCAATGCGAACACGTTCTCACAGCAGGCAGAGGTGACCCTTGGGCTACGGCCATCCCCCGGGAAGAACTCCGGCCCGCCCGGCCCGCCCGGCCAGCCGACCGCCGCGCAGAACCAGGCGCAGATCGCGATGGCCGTGGCCGACGCGGACTGCACGCTGGCCAGCGACCTCGCCGGGATCTACTTCGCCGTCCAGGCCAGCTACGAGCAGCAGTTCGTCAGCGCCAACCAGCAGGCCCTCAACGCCGGGGTCCGGCAGTACAAGGCCGCGTTCGCCAAGGCGCTCAAGATGATGCCCGCCCTGCTCCAGACGACATCGGCCACCCCCAACTTCCCCGGGCCCCTGGGCGGCCGCCCTGGCCGGCGCCGCGGCACGGCCAAGCCCTCGCCCAGCCATTCCTGACGGCCTCTGCTGTCTGCGGCATTCCGTCGCGGCGGCGTCGCCTCGGGGCTACCGCCTGCCCGCCGGCAGAACCATGCGGGACCTGTACAAGTACATGCACGATCAGTCGCTGCGCCTGGCCAGCCAGGGCCTGGCCCCGGTCGAGGCCGCCGAGGAGATCGAACTGCCGCCTGGGCTATAACCACTCAGGTTGGGCAGACCCAGCTGACGGTCCGCCTCGTCAGCTGCCCGCGGACCTGCGATCACGCCCGGCGGGGAGTGCCTGAGCCCGGGTCTGCTCCGGCCGGGACGGGAGCACGGTACCGCCGCTGCGCCAGTACTGGCCATCGGAGCGGGACAGGAACTCCTCGTCAACCAGATAGCGGCGCAGCGCCGCATAGTCGGCGTGCAGGGCACCGAGGAACAAGCTGACCTGGCGCTCTGGGTAGCGCATGCCCGGCTCGAAGGCCTGTGCGATCTTGTCCAGCAGGAGGTGCCGCCGTGCCTGCCGGGCCGGCAGGGTCTCGATCCTGCCGTGGCTGGTGAACGGCCGCAGCCGGGGGTCGCTGGCCACCGCACCGATGACAGCTGCCGGGTCAAGCGCCGCCGGGAAGCAGCTGCCGGACTCCTCCATGTACAGGATCCTACGGCCTGGGCTGCGGGTTCGGCCTGGGTCCACGTCTGCGGGGATTATCTGGTCCTGGTTCGCGACTCCGTGCGTCACCCAACTTGTCCCCGGCCGGACTCTCACCCGGCCGGATCGATGTCAGGGAGAAGACCGCGGTTCCCGCACGCCGCGCGCTTCGCGGGCCGTGGTGACGTCCCCGACCGGTTCTGCGGCGAGACGCCGGTAGGGCCGGGCCATCGGCCACTCGTGGTCGTCGAGCACGGAAGCGGCGTCGAACTGGCCCATGCTCTGGATCAGCCTGGCTACCAGGCCGGTCCACCCAGTCTGATGCGAGGCACCGAGGCCGGCCCCGTTGTCGCCGTGGAAGTACTCGTAGAAAAGAACCAGGTCCCGCCAGTGCGGGTCCTCCTGGAACAGCCTGGTCCCGCCGTAGACGGGGCGCCGTCCGGCCTCATCCCGCAAGAACGTGGTGGCGAGACGGCGTGACAGCTCCTGGGCCACCTCGAACAGGTTCATCATCGTCCCCGAACCCGTCGGGCACTCGACCTTCAGGTCGTCGCCGTAGTAGCGGTAGTGCTGGAGCAGGGCCCGGATCAGCAGCAGGTTGATCGGGAACCAGACCGGCCCGCGCCAGTTGGAGTTGCCCCCGAACATGCCGCTGGTCGACTCGGCCGGCTCGTACTGCACCTGAAGCTCGGTCCCGCCCGCGAAGAACGTATAGGGATGCTCGAGATGCCATCGCGAGATCGACCGGATCCCGTGCGGCCCGAGGAAACGCTCCTCGTCCAGCATCCGCGCGAGGATGCGCCGCAGCTTCTCCTCGTTCACCAGTGACAGCAGCCGCCGGCCGTGGGCGCCGGGCCGGAGCGGGTCGGCGATGTTGGCCAGGAGGTCCTGGTTGCGGTCCAGGAAGGCCCGCACCTTCCCGGCGATCTGCGGGAACCGCTCGATGACATCGGCCTCGATCACCGTCGTGGCGCACAACGGCAGCAGGCCCACCAGGGAACGGACCTTGATCCGGGTGCCGGTCCCGTCGGGGAGGCGCAGCACGTCGTAGAAGAAGCCGTCCTCCTCGTCCCACATCTCGTCGGGATGCTCCCCGACCGGGTCCACCGCGGCGGCGATCCAGAAGAAGTGCTCGACGAACTTGAGCACGAATTCCTCGTAGCTCGCGTCGTGCCCCAGCAGGGCCAGGGCCATCTCGAGCATGTTCTGGCTGAACATCGCCATCCAGGCGGTGCCGTCCGCCTGCTCCAGCCGCCCGCCGGTGGGCAGCGCGGCGCTGCGGTCGAAGACGCCGATGTTGTCCAGGCCCAGGAACCCGCCCTCGAACGCGTTGCGGCCCGAGGGATCCTTGCGGTTCACCCACCAGGTGAAGTTCAGCAGGAGCCGCGCGAAGCCCTCCTGGAGGAAGGGCAGGTCCACCCGGCCCAGATCCGTCTCCAGGTTCTGCAGGAACAGCGTCGCGAACGCGTGCACGGGCGGGTTCACGTCGCCGAAGTTCCACTCGTAGGCCGGCATCTGGCCGTTGGGGTGAAGGTAGTCCTGGGACAGCATCAGGTCGATCTGGCTTTTCGCGAAGTCAGGGTTGACCATGGCCAGCGGGATGCAATGGAAGGCCAGGTCCCAGGCGGCGTACCAGGGGTACTCCCACTTGTCCGGCATGGACACGACGTCGTGGTTGAACATGTGGAACCACGACTCGTTCCGGCTGCCCCGCCGGGTCGGCGCCCGCAGCGGGTGGAGATGGCGCTCGCGCAGCCAGCGGTCCACGTCGAAGTAGTAGCACTGCTTCGACCAGAGCATCCCGGCCAGTGCCTGGCGCATGACCGCCTTCGCGTCATCGGTCACGGCGGGTGGCGTGATCGCCTCGTAGAAGTCATCCGCCTCGGCCCGCCGCCGCGCCACGAACCCGGCGGCACCGCCGAAGGGGTCCGTGAGCGTCTCCGGGCCCTCGCGGGTGAGCCGGACCAGCACCGAGGCCTGGCCGCCGGCCGGGACGGCCAGCCGGACCTGCGCGGCCACCTTGGTGCCCTGGCCGGCGGGGTTCACGGTGCCCGCCCCGTGCAGCACGTGGTCACCGATGCCGTCCTTGGGGAAAGGGGTCGCCGGCGCGGCGCCGAACACGCGCGCCGTGTTCGTCTCGTTCTCACAGAACAGCAGGCTGGCCTGCGGCTCGGCATGAAGGTAGAACACGCCGAGGTCGTGGTGCTCGGCCCGGGCGACCGGGTTCGGCGATGCGGCCCGGGTGATGCTCGGCTTGGGTCCGCCTTGGTCCCAGGACCACGTGTTCCGGAACCACAGGGTCGGCAGGACGTGCAGCGCGGCGTCCCGGTCCGAGCGATTATGCACGGTGATGCGGCACAGGATGTCTTCCGGCCCGTACTTGGCGTGCTCTACCTCCACGTCAAAATAACGGTCCTTATCGAAGACGCCCGTATCCAGGAGCTCGTATTCCATGTCATGCCGTGACCGGGCCCGGTTCACCGCCACCAGGTCGTCGTAGGGGAATTCGGCCTGCGGGTACTTGTAGAGGTAGCGCTCGTAGCTGTGCGTCGGGAGGTTGTCGACGTAGAAGTAGTACTCCTTGACGTCCTCACCGTGATTGCCCTCGGCATTCGTCAGGCCGAACAGGCGCTCCTTGAGGATCGGGTCGCGCTCGTTCCACAACGCGAGAGCCAGGCACAGCCGCTGCTTGTCGTCGCTGATCCCGGCGATGCCGTCCTCGCCCCAGCGGTACGCGCGGGACCGTGCCTGATCATGGCTGAAATACGACCAGGCGTCGCCGCTGTCGCTGTAGTCCTCCCGGACCGTGCCCCACTGCCGCTCACTGAGATAAGGTCCCCAGCCTCGCCACGCGGTGCCCGCCCGGGCCTCCTGCAGCCGTTCCTCCTCAGCCGTCAGTGAGGCTGGGTCAGCGGGGCGTTGACGCTCCAGCGGATCCTCAGGCATCGATACCCTTTCCCCTTCGTCTGGCTCTGCGGGTTATCTCTGCGGCCTGCCCCGGCGTCAGAAGGCGATGACGCTCTTGATGCCGGCTGGCCGGCCGAGGATCAGGTCGTGGGCCTGCTCAGGCGGGTAGCGGCCGGCGATGAGCGTCGCGACCACGGCCGGCCAGCGGCGGCGGAACACGTCGAGATCGCGCAGCGCCGCCGCGAAAGCGTCCGGCCCGGCGTTCACCGTGCCCAGCAGCACCTGGTTCTTCAGGACCATCTGCCTCATCAGGTGGGCCGGTTCCGCCTCGACGAACGCCTGCAGGCCCGGGACACCGGTGAGCACGAAGATGCCGTTGGTGCCCAGGACGCTCAGCGCCTGCAGGGCGAAGTGCGAATGCCCGACCGCCTCGTAGATCAGGTCGATGTTGCCGATCTGGTCCGCCAGCTGCCCGAACGTGGTGGCCTGGGAGGAGACGTAGGTCGCGCCGATCGCCGAGACCAGGTCGATCCGCGGGCTGGGAGGCAGTTCGCGTGAGTACACGTACGTCGTGAAGCCGGCCGAGACCAGGACCATCGCCCCCAGCAGCCCGACCGGCCCGATCCCGAGCACCAGCGCCGAAAGCCCTGCGCCCCGTTCCGCGCCGGGGGTTTCCGGGTCGGTCCAGGGCGGCCGCTGCTGCATCATCCAGAAGATCTGAGCCAGGGCCTTCTCCGCAATGGTCAGCGGCTCGGCCAGGACGGCGATCTCGCGCAGATCCGGCGGCACCTTGTTCATGTAGTGCTCATGGTCGACGACATACTCGGCCATATAGCCGTGGGCTTCCTTGATGCCGCGTTCGCTGAAGTCCCCGGTATAGCAATAGTCCTGGTGCCCGGACCGGCAGGCCGCGCACCCCGGGTGGGGACACGGCCGGCGCACGGACGGGACGACCAGGTCTCCTGGCTGGAGCCGCCCGGCGGCCGTCCCCACCTCGACGATCTCGGCCACCGACTCGTGCCCGATCACCAGGTGATCATCACCCGGCGGCGGGGTTCCGTACTCGAAGGAGCAGATCTCCTTGTCCGTGCCGCAGATGCCGACGTCGAGCATCCGCAGCATGACCTGATCAGGCTGGGTGAGCCGGGGAGGTTCCCGGTCGACGAGCCTGACCTCCTGCGACCCTGGGAAGACCGCGACTGCCTTCATGGCTTTGTTGCTACGGCGTGGAACACCCCGGCCCCCCAGACATGCCACCCCACACGATCGCGTCCGGCTGCGGCAGCGCAGCCAGGCCGCGCCGTCTCGCGTGCAGCTCATCCGGCGCCAGACCGAACCGCCCAGTTTCCTGGGCATACGCCCCGGTCTGCCGGACATCAGTGCGGTAATGCCCTCTTGGTCACCCCCTCAATCCGGCCGCGGGTAAACGCTTGACGGCCAGGAAATGACGGGGCGGGGAGCGCCTGGCTGCCCGGAGGTGGCGAAAAGGCAAAGGAGAGCGTGGGGTGGATCCGCGCCGGTGACAGGGCCGCGGGCCGCGGCCAGACTGGGACCAGCGCGTCAGAGGGGGAATATTGGCCACAAGCCGGTGTCTGCGAAAGCCGGAATGGGCGTGCGGCAGCGCCGCAGCGAAGATCCCGGCCGGGCTTGAATGGTGACCCTGACCCGGGCGTGCCCATGAGTTCCGGCGGCAGCCTGCTGGTGGTCGGCGGGGGACCGGCCGGGATCACCGCCGCCCTCCAGGGCTGCGAGCTTGGCGCGCAGGTCACGCTGCTCGAGGCTGGCCAGGTCGGCGGGACGAGCCTGAACCGCGGGCCGGCGCCGGTCCGGACGCTGGCCCGGACCGCCCGCCTGGCGCGCGACTGGTCCTCCTGGGCCGCCTTCGGCCTCGACGGCCCGCCGCCGGTCCCCAACCTTCCCGCGGCACTGGCCAATAGCGAGCGGGTAGCCCGCTACGCCCACGGCAAGAAGGACATGGCCGGCCATCTGCGGCGGCACGGGATCGACCTCATCGAGGACCTCGGCCCGGCCGGCTTCACCGGCCCGCACACCGTCGCGGCCGGCGACGGGCGCACCTGGTCCGCCGACCGCATCATCCTGGCCGTCGGCGGCCACGCCGGCCGTCTCCCCATCCCCGGCGCCGACCTGGCGCTCACCTACGAGGACATTCCCTCCCTGGCCGCGCTCCCAGCCCGCGCCGCCGTGGTCGGCGGGGCCGATACAGGCTGCCAGATCGCGTCCATCCTGGACGACCTGGGCGTCGCCGTCAGCCTGTTCGAGGCCGGGCCAGCCCTCGTGCCTGCCGCCGATCCAACCGTTTCGGCGGATCTAGCCGGTGCTTTCTGTGCGCGGGACATGAGCGTGCACACTGGCACGCGGGTCGAGAGCCTCCGTGCCCATGGTGACGCCATCCAGGTCGACTACCGCAGTGGCGATGCGGCTGGCCAGCTCGTGGCGGGCGCCGTGTTCTTTGCCGTCGGCTGGCCCGCCAACGTCGGTCACCTCGCCCTCGGCGCCGCCGGCGTCCACGCCGAGCCGGGCGTGATCCCCGTCGACGGCTACCTGCGGACCAGCGTGCCGCACATCTTCGCCGCTGGTGACGTCAACGGCAGGTCGATGCTTGTCCAGTCCGCCCGGATGGAAGGCCGGATCGCCGCGGTCAACGCCATCCTGGGACCCACCCGGCAGGCCACCTACGACGTGGTCCCCAGCGGCAGTTTCACCGACCCCGAGTACGGGCGGGTCGGCCTGACGGAGACCGAGGCCGCCGCGCGGCACGACGTGGTCGTGGGCATCGCCCGGTACGACGACCTGCTGCGGCCCGTCGCGGATGGGCGGCCAGAGGGCTTTTGCAAGCTGATCGCGGACCGGCGGAGCCACCTGATCCTCGGCGCTCACGTGCTGGGCGAGTACTCGGCCGAGACCGTGCAGACGGTCGCGGCCTGCATGGTGGCCGGGATGACGGTCGGGCAGGTCGCTGAGCTGCAGTTCGCGTTCCCCACCTTCACCGAGGGCGTCAGCATGGCCGCGCAGAAGATCTGCCGGTCCCTCGGCATCGGGCAGTTCCCCCAGGTGTGGAGCTATCTCGGATCCGGCGACTGACGGACGGGAACCCGCCGTGAACCCGGCGTCTGGCGGCGGCATCATGACCGACTGGGGAGAATAAAGTTCTTGAAGCCGCTCATGGGGAAGGAGTCGCTCTCGTGCCGGCCGCCTATTCCTCTTCGTTTCCCGGTGCTCCCGAGACCTCGGTTCATGTCCTGGCCTGCCTGCGGGACCGCCCATGACGACGATGCGGATCGGGGTGCGGGAGCGCCAGGCCCGGCTGGGCCTGCGTCACCGGCTCGCCCCCGGCGCGCTGGCCAGCGACCCGGCCGAGGTGGCGCGGTCGCTGGTCTGCGTGCACGCCACGGATCCCTCCTCGGTGTACCTGGGCATCCTGGCCCGGATGGCCAGCGGGGGAATCCGGGACGTCGAGCACGCCCTGTACCAGGACAGGACGCTGATCCGGCTGCTGGGCATGCGCCGTACCGTCTTCGTCGCCCCGCTGGACACCGCCGCGCTCATCCAGGCGGCGTGCTCCCGCGCTGTCGCCGCCCGCGAGCGCCGGAAACTGCTGGGCTGGCTCGCCGAGTCCGGTGTCGGTGGCGACCCGGACGGCTGGCTGACGGAGGTGGAGCAGGCCGCGCTCGGCGCGCTGACCGCGCGCGGCGAGGCGACAGCGGCCGAACTCGCCGCCGGCGATCCGCGGCTGCGCACCCAGATCGTGCTGTCCCGCGGCAAGAGCTACGAAGGCCGGCAGAACGTGTCCAGCCGCGTTCTCTTCCTGCTGGCCGCGCAGGGCCACGTGGTGCGGGGCCGCCCCCGCGGCTCCTGGACCTCGCACCAGTACCGCTGGTCACCGTTGTCCTTGTGGTCCCCGCAGGGCCTGGCTGACTGGCCGGCTGAGGCCGCCGAGGTGGAGCTGGCCAGGCTCTGGCTCCGGGCCTACGGCCCCGCCACCGTCGGGGACCTCCGCTGGTGGACCGGCTGGGGCAAGGCGCAGGCCAGCCGGGTGCTGACCGAACTCAAGCCGGCCGAGGTGGACCTGGACGGGCTGCCCGGCATCGCGCTCGCCGGCGACCTGGAGCCGGCGGCGGAGGTTGAGCCGTGGGCGGCCCTGCTGCCCGCGCTGGACTCCACCCCGATGGGCTGGCAGCAGCGGGCGTGGTTTCTCGGCGGGCACGGGCCTCGCCTTTTCGACCAGACCGGCAACATCGGCCCCAGCCTGTGGTGGGACGGCCGGATCGTGGGCGGCTGGGCCCAGGCCGGGGACGGCGAGATCGTCTGCCGGTTCCTCGAAGATGCGGGGTCCGAGGCCGCCGCCGCGGCGGATGCTGCCGCGCAGCGCCTGGGCGCCGTGCTCGGCGGTGTCCGGCTGGCCGCCCGCACCCGCGGCAAGACGTGGCTCGAACAGGAACTGGGTATCTGAGGGGCGCCCGGCGGCCCCGGCTTGAGGGGCGCCCGGCGGCCCCCTGGCTAGCCCGGCGGCCCCGGCTGGCTAGCCCGGCCGGTGGCGGCCCGGGCGCATCAGCGCGCACCAGATGAGCACCCGCAGGCGCACCACGGCGGGACGGTGACTTGCGCGGCAGAGCACCCGCCTGACCGTGGGACCGTTCAGCACCGCCCACTTGATGTCGCTGGCCCTCTGCCGCGGGCTGCGGCGCGGCTTCCGCTGCCGGACCGGGTGCAGCACCTGGTAGTGGCGGTCGGCCAGGGCCACGGCGGCCTGCACGGCGACGTCGAGTTGCTGCCCGGCCGGCCGGGCAGCCGGGCCCGGCGGGGGAGCGGCCTGGCCGGCGGGGCGCAGGCCAGCGGGGGCGGCCTCCCCGGCGGGGCGCAGGTCGGCGAGATCACCGACGACGTCGTACTTGGCGTCGCGCAGGCCCTCAAGCAGGATCTCCGCTTGTTCCGCCGCCCACGCCGCGTAGCTGGGCGGCAGCACCAGACGGGTGCGGTCCGGGCGGTCGCTCAGGACACCATGCGCCAGGACCTGCTTGACCTGCCGGACGTAGAACCAGTCAGGCATCCCCTCCGGCAATTCCTCGTTCATCCGGCGCAAGAATTCGGTTTCCGCGTATCCGAGCGAGGAATTGCGCCGTCCCCGGGTCACGTCACAGCCGCCCGGGTCGAAGTCCATGGCGGCGGCGAACCGCGTCCACAGCAGGTCCCCCGGATCCTGGTGCGGCACGGTGACGACATGCACCTGGTCCGGCGGGATATACCGGGACCACATGTCCAGGATGGCCAGCGTGTCGTGAACCCTCCAGAACCACGACCGGCTGCGCCGGTCAGCCGCCCCCTGCGCGGCGATCACCGCGTCGAGCCACGGTTCCCAGCCGATGGTGCCGCGGCACTTGACGGCTTCCTGCCACTCGGCGGGCAGCAGCGAGGCGAAGTTGCGCACCGTCGCCACGACATGCACGTCAGTCCGGAGCAGGGACCGCACGGCACGCTCGGCCTGCTGCGGGCTGGACGCCGCCAGCACTTCGTTCGAGATGACCGCCCGCCCGCGGACGCGCAGCGCCTGGCCCGCCAGGACGTCCCACTCGCCGGTCCATGGATCAGCCGGATCGGAAGCGGGCCTGGGGGTTTCACGCAGGTCCCGGCTCGCCCTTGAGTGGTCGCGGTCACTGTAACCGGGCAGATGGAGCCCCCGGGCAGCCAGCCGCGCCCGGTTGTTCCACAGTCCATCCTGCAGGAAGGTCGTGCCGGTCTTCGGCTCGCCGATGTGCAGGTAGATGCGCGGGCCCCCGATGTCGGAGACCCGGCTGTCCCGGCTGGCCGTCATGCGGTCCGCAACTAACCTCATGTCTGACCCTTTACTTACCGAACAGATCCCACTGGGCGGTAAAGAGACGGCAATGCTAGCGGCAGCGGCGGGTCGGTGCGGGCAGAAACGCCGGGCCCGCGCTCACCTTGTGAAGGCGGGCGGCTGACGGCGCCGCCGGTGCGCGGCACACGGCCGCGCCGCAGCCCGCCGGCGCCCCGCGGGGCGGCTTCCCGGCCGGTGCTTCCGCCAGGCCTATGCCCAGAGGCCTAGGTCCCCGGGAAAGTGCGGTCCTGGGACAGATCCGCGCTGGTAGCGGGGTCCGTAGCGTTCAGGTCGTCAGCAACGACTGAGATGAGGACCCATCGTGATCGAGATTGATGGCCTGACCAAACGGTACGGGGAGAAGACCGCCATCGACGGGCTGAGTTTCGTGGTGGAGCCCGGGGTCGTCACCGGGTTCCTTGGCCCGAACGGGGCAGGGAAGTCAACGACCATGCGGGTGATCGCCGGCCTGGACCGGCCGACGAGCGGCACGGTCCGGGTCAACGGCAAGAGCTACCCCCGCTGTCCCGCCCCCATGTCCGAGCTCGGCATCCTGCTCGATGCGAGATCCGTCCATCCCGGATTGTCGGCCCGCAACAACCTGCTGGCGCTCGCGCGGACGGCGGGCATCGGCCGCCGCCGCGTGGACGAGGTGATCGAGCTCGCCGGGCTGGCCGAGGTGGCGGGCGCGCGGGCCGGTGGTTTCTCGCTCGGCATGGGGCAGCGGCTCGGCGTCGCGGCCGCGCTGCTGGGCCAGCCGCAGACCGTGGTCCTGGATGAGCCGGTCAACGGCCTGGACCCGGACGGGGTCCGCTGGATCCGGTTGCTGCTCAGGTCGCTCGCCGAGGAAGGCCGGACGGTCTTCCTGTCCTCGCACCTGATGAGCGAGATGGCGCAGACCGCAACCCGGCTGGTCATCCTCGGGCGCGGCAAGCTCGTCGCCGAGACCAGCGTCGATGACTTCGTCGGTCATGCGCCCGCCGGCGATGTGCTGGTGCGCACCCCCGAAGCGGTGTCTTTGAGCCGGGTGCTCGCAGGCCCGGGCGTGACCGTGACGGAGGACGGCACCGACGTCCTGCGCGTGTCCGGTGTGACGGCCGAGCAGATCGGGACAACCGCGTGGCAGGCGCACCTGCCGGTTTTCGAGCTCACGCCCGCCAGGGCGTCGTTGGAGGAGGCATTCATGCAGGTCACGCAGGACAGTGTCGAATACCACGCCGGAGCGACGCGATGAGCGCCGCGCTCGCGCCGGGTCCGGCCCCAGCCGCGGCCGCGGCGGCGGGGGTCCCGACGGCTGCCCGGCCGGTCACCCAGGCGCGTGTCATCCGCTCGGAGTGGACGAAGCTGCGGGCGCTGCGCTCGACCTGGGCCTGTGCCCTGACCGCGGTCTTCCTGATCGTCGGCGTGGGCGCCCTCCTCGCCGGGGGAAAGCCCTACCGGGTCTCGGCGGCTAATCCCGCCGTGACAGCCGTATCGACCAGCCTGTTCGGCATCCTGCTGGCCCAGCTGGTGCTCGGCGTGCTCGGGGTGCTGGTGTTCAGCGGTGAATACGGAACCGGGATGATCCGCGCGACGCTGGCTGTGGTCCCGTCGCGGCTGCCGGTGCTGTGGGCCAAGCTGCTCGTCCTGGCCGGGCTGGTGCTGCCCGTTGCCCTGCTCGCTGCGCTCGCCGAGTTCTTCGTGGCGACGGCTATCCAGTCGGCCCGGGGCGGGTCAGCGATCTCGCTGTCAGATCCGGGCGTGCTGCGGGCCGTGGTCGGCGCGGCGCTGTACCTGTCGGTCGCCGCCGTCATCGGCCTGGCCCTGGGCGCTCTGCTGCGCAAGACCGCCGCCGGTATCTCGGTGTTCGCCGCACTGTTCCTGATCGCGCCGATCATCGTGGTGCATCTCCCGCATGCCATCGCGGGCATCGCGCCCTACCTGCCGTCCAGCGCTGGCGGGGCCCTGTGGGGCCAGCCGCTGGTCGCCCATCCGCTGGGCCCGTGGACCGGATTCGCCGTGCTCTGCGGGTATGCGGTGGTGCTGGCTGGCCTGGCCGCCTGGCAGCTGCGGCGCCGCGACGCGTGAACCGCGCCGGGTGCGAGGATGCACATGTGTCCTTCTGGAAGCCGGTCGAAGACCCGGGAACGCGGACCCTGCGTTCCTGGGCCTTCGATATCGGCTGCGCCCTGTGCGCTTTCGCGGCGTCCCTGGCGCACTTCTCGTTCGGCCAGACGGCCCGTCCCGCTACGCTGCCGCTGGCGGCCAGCCTGGGCGTCGCGGCCCTGACCGCCCTGGCGCTGCCGCTGCGCCGCGTCTGGCCGGGCCCGGTGTTCGCCTGGACGATCCTGGCCGCTGCCGTCCTCGCGGTGTGGCCGGCCCACGGGGCGCTGTTCCCCGTCGCGCTGGCGATCGCCTTGTACACGGTCGCCGCGACGATGAGACGGTGGGAAGCGCTCGTCGCGGCGGTGCTGGTCGCCGGCCTCATGATCGCCGTCGTCGGTTACGACGGCACGCATGACTGGGGACTCGTGGTGTCGGACGTGGCCGGATTCGCGGCCGCAGTGCTCATCGTGGGCCTGTATGTGAGCACCCGCCGGGCCTACCTCGCCGAACTGCGTGACCGGGCCCAGCGGATGGAGCGCGACCGCGATCAGAACAACGCCCTGGCCGCGGCGATGGAACGGGCGCGGATCGCCCGCGAACTGCACGACAGCGTCGCCCATCACCTCACCGTCATCGTGGCCCTGTCCGACGGCGCCCTGGCCGCCGTGGCCCGCGCACCCGACGAGGCATCCGAGGCCATCCAGGATGTGTCGCGCACCGCCCGGGAGGCACTGGCCGAGACCCGCCGGCTGTTCGGGGTGCTGCGGGCCGGCTCCGGGCCAGAGCTATGGCAGCCGCTGCCCGGCCTCACCGACCTCGACGATCTCCTGGGCCGGGTCCGGGCGGCCGGGCTGCCCGTCCGCTACGAGCGCGCGGGGAGCGCCGGGGACCTGCCGGCCGGCCTTCAGCTGGCCGTGTTCCGGCTCGTCCAGGAAGCGCTGACCAACACGATGAAGCACGCCGGCCCCGGCGCGAGCGCGACGGTCCGGCTCCAGCTCACACCAGCCGAGGTCTGCGTGGAGGTCGAGGACGACGGCACGGGCAGCGCCGGGGAAGCGGGCGGTCCAGGAGGCGGGCTGACCGGGATGCGCGAGCGTGTCAGCGCCTTCGACGGGGAACTGGACTGCGGCCCGCGCCAGCCGCGGGGCTGGCGGGTCGTGGCCCGCCTCCACCCCGACGCGGCGGCTGCGACATGATCAGCGTGCTCCTGGTCGACGACCATCCCCTGATCAGGAAGGGCTTCCGGCTGGTCCTCAGCGCCGAAGCCGACATCGAGGTGGCCGGCGAGGCCGCTGACGGGCGGACCGCAGTCGACATGTGCTCCGCGCTGCGCCCGGACGTGGTGCTCATGGACGTCCGGATGCCCGGGCGGGACGGCATCGAGGCGACGCGCGACATCGTGGCCGCCGGGCTGCCTTCCCGGGTGCTGATCCTGACCACCTTCGACCTCGACGACTACGTCTACGCCAGCCTGCGGGCCGGCGCCAGCGGCTTCCTGCTCAAAGACACCCAGCCGGATGCCCTGGTCGCCGCGATCCATACCATCGCCGCCGGCGACGCGGTCCTGGCGCCCACTTCCACCAAGCGCCTCATCCGCCAGTTCGCCACCCAGCAGCCCGAACAGCCCAGCGGCCAGCGCGCCACCCAGATCCGCCAGGCCCTCACCGGCCGGGAGCGAGACGTCCTCTCCGGCATCGCGGCGGGCATGTCCAACAGCGAGATCGCGGCCGACCTGCATCTATCCGAGGGCACCGTGAAGATTCACGTCGGCCGGATACTCGCCAAACTCGGCTTGCGGGACCGCGTCCAGGCCGTCGTCCTCGCCTACGAATCCAGGCTGATAACTCCCCATACCGACCCCCCGGACAGCCCCGGCGACCCGCGCTGACCAGCCCCGGCGGCCCGCGCTGACCAGCCCCGGCAACCTGCGCTGACCAGCCCCGCCCCGCCGGCCAGGACCGGGCGTCCCGCCGCGCCCGGCGGATATCGACTTGCGGCAGGCAATAGGCTCGTTGTCCATGCACGTCGACACGATTTTCGGTGCCATCGGCCGCTGGGCCGTCCGCCTTCGCTGGCTGATCCTGCTGGTCTGGGTGTTCGGCGCGATCCTGGCTGTCACGCAGCTGCCGTCGCTGTCGAGCGTGACCCAGAGCAACAACTCCAAGTTCCTGCCCGCGAGCGCGCCCAGCCAGCACGCGATCGACCTGGCCGCGCCGTTCGGCAGCGCGAACCTGCTCCCGATCCCCGTCATCGCGGCGACCACCTCCGGGCCGCTGACCGCGGCGGACATCAGCGCCGTGAGCTCGCTGCAGACCAGCCTGCGCTCCGTAACCGGGATCCAGAAGGTGCTCGACGTCGGCCGCTCCGCCAACGGCGAGGCGGAGCAGTTGCTCGCCCTGGCCGCCAACAACAGCGGCAACCAGAACTACCAGCAAGACCTCATCGACAGCATGCGCGCGAAGATCGCCAGCGCCGGGCTGCCACCCGGGCTGCGCGTCCACCTGGCGGGCAGCATCGCCGTTCAGGTGGACCAGCAGAAGGCGTCCGGCAACACCGGCAACAAGGTGCAGGACCTGTCGCTGGTCTTCATCATCGTGCTGCTCGTGCTCATCTTCCGGTCGCTGACGCTCGCCATCACCACGGTGCTGCCCGCCCTGCTGTCCGTGCTCATTTCCGGCCCCCTGGTAGCCGAGGCGGCCAAGCATGGCCTGCAGGTATCGCCGCTGGCCCAGTTCCTGCTGATCGTCCTGGTGCTCGGCGCCGGCACGGACTACGGGTTGTTCCTGGTCTTCCGGGTCCGGGAGGAGCTGCGGGCGGCCGGCCATGACGTGACCGGCATGGCCGGGGCGCCCGAGCAGGGCCTGTTCCGGTCCCTGCTCTCAGACTTCGCCGGACCCCGCCCGGCGGCGCGGACCGCGCTGGTCGAGTCGGTCACCCGGGTCGGCGAGTCGATTACGTTCTCGGCCGCCACGGTCATCGCGGCGGTGCTGACCCTGCTGGCGGCCAGCTTCCCGTTCTACTCCAACCTCGGCATCCCGTTCGCGATCGCCATCGCGGTCACCCTGCTGGCCGGCCTCACGCTGCTGCCGGCGTTGCTGTCGATCCGGCTGTCGCTGCTGGCGATGAAGCGGACGCTGTTCAAGGCCATGTTCGGCCGGCCCAAGCTGCTGCCCTGGAGCATCCAGGGCAGCGGCGGCACCGGCGTCTGGGGCCGGGTGGCCGGCCGTATCGTGCGCCGCCCCGCGACCACACTGGTCATCGGTGTGGTGGCGTTCGGCGGCCTGGCCCTCGCCGTCCTCGGCTACACGGCGTCTGGCTTCGGCGGCAGCACGGCCCCGCCGGCGGGCAGCGACTCCGCGAAGGGCACGCTGCTGCTGACCAAGTACTTCCCGGAGTCGGCGGCGAACCCGACCTCACCGATCTTCAAGTTCAGCCAGCCGGTCTGGGCTGATCCCCAGGTCCTGGCCAAGGCGACCAGCGAGCTCAAGGCCAGCAGCCTGTTCACCACGGTGGCCGGGCCGCTCAACCCGAGCGGGCTGGTGCTGCCGCCCGCCGACTACGCCCGGCTGCACGCCGCGCTCGGGCCGGCCAAGGCCCTGCCGCCGGTCCCGCCGCCCGGTCTGGCCAGCAAGGTGCCGCCCGCGATCTACCAGCTGTACCGCAGCACCTCCAACTTCGTCAGCGCCGACGGGAAGACGGTGCAGTTCGCCGTCGGGCTGAAGGCCGGTGATCCCGGCAGCACGGCGGCCCTGCATGCCGTGCCGGCGATCCGCGCCGAGATCACCAAGGTAGGCACGTCGATAGGCGCCGTGGACTCGGCGGTCGGCGGCGAGGCGCCGGCCCTGTACGACATCAGTGCCGTGTCCAACAGTGACCTGGTCCGGGTCATCCCCATCGCGATCGTGGTGATCGGGCTCCTGCTGGCGATCGTGCTGCGCAGCCTGATCGCCCCGCTCTACCTCATCGCCTCGGTGGGCTTGTCCTACCTGGCCGCGCTCGGGCTCTCGGTGCTGCTGTTCGTCAACATCGGGGGGGAGAAGGGACTGGTCTTCTTCCTGCCGTTCCTGATGTTCATCTTCCTGCTCGCGCTCGGCGAGGACTACAACATCCTGGTCATGACCCGGATCAGGGAAGAGGCGCACAAGCTGCCGCTGCGCGAGGCGGTCACCAGGGCGATCGGGGTGACCGGCACGACGGTGACCTCGGCCGGCCTGGTGCTGGCCGGCACCTTCGTGGTGTTCGGCGTCGTGGCCGGCAGCGGGGCGGGCGGCAGCCAGTTCCGCGATATCGCGATCAGCCTCGCGCTCGGGATCTTGATGGATACGTTCCTGGTCCGGACCCTGCTCGTGCCGTCCACGGTGGTGCTGCTCGGCCGGTGGAACTGGTGGCCATCGAAGCTGACCATGGACCGCCCGGAGACGCCCGTGCCCGTATCCGGGCCCGGGGCGGCTGTGGCCGGGTCGGCCGGGCCGGAGTAGGCCACCACGTTCCTGGGCGGCGATCAGTACGGTTCCTGTGCTCCTGAACCTGGGATATCTGGCCGCCAGTTCCGCAGCTCTTCGGCTGACTTTTCCAGGCCGAGTTCTTCCAGGGGGTTGCTGTGCCCCATGCGCAGGTGGTGCAGAACCGTGGCCATGAATTCGTCCAGCGCCGCCGTTGGCTTAGGCCTGGGTGCGTGCTCCGGCTTGTCTTCTGTCATAGGGGTAGCTTTCCACCGCAAGGGGTCAGCCAAGCTTCCCGAGGGGCAGGTCAAGACTGGAGTTGCGGCGGTGGGCGGCCAGCCGGTCGGGGTCGGGCCAGTGCACGCCGGTGGCCCAGCCCAGGTACTCGAACAGCCGGATCATGCCGGCGGAGATGTCCACCTGCCCGCGCTCGGCGCCGTGCCGCGCGCAGGCCGGGTCGGAATGGTGCATGTTGTGCCAGCTCTCGCCAAATGACACCAGGGCGAGCGGCCACAGGTTGGTGGCCCGGTCGTGGCGGCGCGTGGTGAAGGGCCGGGTGCCGAAGACGTGGCACAGTGAGTTGACGCTCCAGGTGACGTGCTGCAGCACGGCGACGCGGACCAGCCCGGCCCACAGCAGCGCGGCCAGCGCCGCGCGCCAGGTGCCGCCGATGATCCACCCGGCAGCGAACGGCAGGGCCAGGGAGACGGCGGACAGGGCAGGAAAGCCGCGCGAGATCACCCGCATGGCGGGGTCAGCCAGCATGTCGGGCGCGTAGCGCGCAGGCGGGCTGGGGTCGTCGCGCAGCAGCCAGCCTGCGTGGGCGTGGGCCAGGCCGCGGAGCTGGGCGGCCAGGCTGGTGCCGTAGCGATAGGGGGAGTGCGGGTCGCCGGGCCGGTCGGTGAAGGCGTGGTGGCGGCGGTGGATCGCGACCCAGCCGATGACGTCGCCCTCGAAACTCATCGACCCGGCGACCGCGAGCGCGATCCGCAGCGGGCGGGCCGCCGTGAACGAACGGTGCGTCAGCAGCCGGTGGAACCCCACGCTGATCCCCAGGCCGGTGAGCACGTAGAAGCCGAGCGCCAGCAGGACATCGGCCAGGCCCAGGCCATGGCCCCAGGCCAGCCACACCGCCACGGCCAGCCCCGCGAACGGCACGAGCACGATCGCGGCGGTCACGGCTGACCGGACACCGCCCCCGACGGTCAGAGCGGGACGGCGGTCTCCGGGGAACGGCGCCCGGCCGTCATAATCGGCAGCGAGAACGTTCATGAACGGCTCCTGGGTGCGTGACGAAGTGACGAGCGATGGAGCCGGTCATGTGGGTCAGATCGCGCCGAGACGCAAAAACTCCGGACCTGCGCTGTGCCCGTAAGGGTCGGGTGCAGCTGCCGGGGTCCGGAGCAACACCTTGACGGTACCCTTCCGCGACACCTGCGTCTATGGGCCGGGGAGCGGCCAGCAGCAAACGGTGGCGCGGGGCGCGGGCGCGGGCCGGCTGTGGGAGGAGCGGGGCCGGCCCCGTGGGCTGCGCGCCCGCCTCCCCCAGGGACGGCCCGTGGGCTGCCGCCCGCCTCCCCCAGGGACGGCCCGTGGGCTGGCGCCCGCCTCCCCCAGGGACGACCGCCACATGGGAATCATGAGTCACATTGATCATGGCCGGGCTGACGTTTCACGTATCCGGTGCACACCGGTGTCCGGTTTATCCGGGTATTCATGCACCGCTTACGTGAAATGTCAGCCGACCCAGGACCGGGCGGCCTGCCGCGGGGGATAGCCGGGGTTTGTGGCCGGAAAGGGTCGTGACCACGCCCAGACCACGCCCCATCTCCGACCACTTCTCACCTGGGGCGCGCCCGCGCGATGAGCTTAAAGGGCCGCGACGTGCAGGACTTCCTCCATGTAGCGGCCCGCGGCCTGCGAGGCCTCGTCCGGCGTCCGCCCCTGCTCCCGCGCGTCCATGTAGGCGGCGTACCAGTCCCACCAGTTGTGCGGGGCATGGGACTTCTCGTACGGGTCGTGATGCTCGGCCGTCTCGTGCAGCAGGGCGGCCCGGGAAGCGACGTTCCCGGTCAGGTCGTCCCACTCCCGGCCCGGCAGCCGGGTCTTGATCTCCTGGAGCTGCCACTCGTTGCCGTCGGGGTCGCTGAACGACGCGTACGTCTGGTAGGAGCGGCCTTGCGGGTCCCGGCCCGGGGCGGGCTTCCCATCGGCGAGGTGGTACAGCTCGCTGACCTCGGCGCCCCGGCTGACGAGGGCCGCGCGCGCCGCGTCGATGTCGAAGACGGCCAGCAGCAGGCGCCTGAGCGAGCCCGGCTCGTCGGTGGTGAGGCCCTTCCCGAACGCGACGGAGCAGGGCGAGTGGGGCGGTGTCAGCTGGACCACCCGGAAGTCCTCGCTGCGGGCGATGTCAGCGTCCAGCCGCCATCCGAGGCTCTGATAAAAGCGCTTGGCCCGGTCGACGTCGGAGACGGCTACGGTCACGACCTCGAGTTTCATGTTGACGGTCCCTGCCCCGGGCGTTTCCGCCGGGCTGGCGGCGCTTCCGTCGGTGCTGGCCATGCTGGTCTCCTTCGTGTGGTCGGTCTCGGTATCAGCGTGCTGCCTGTGGTGGTTCCTCGCGCCCGTGGGGTCCCTGGTCACTACCCTGGTCGGCCAGCACTCAGATCTCCTGGTTGACCGGCAGGATGACGAGGTCCCGGATGTTGACGTGGCTGGGCCGGGTCAGCATGTACAGCACGGCGTCGGCCACGTCCTCGGATCGCAGCCCGGTTCCCGCCGCGACACCGGCCGCCACTGCGGCCGCGTCCGTCACCTTCCGCAGGTCGTTCAGGACGACACCGGGCGCGACGGACCCGATCCGCACTCCGGTCCCGGTCAGCTGGCGCCGGATACCGTGCGTCAGCGCGTGAACGGCGTGCTTCGACGCCGAATACACGGGCTCCCAGGCGATCACCTGGTGCCCGGAGACCGAACTGGTGATCACGATATTCCCGGTCCCGGCGGGGATCATGTACTTCAGTGCGGCGTGCACGGTCCGCACGATGCCGCCCACGTTGGTGTCGATCAGGCCGAGCAGTTCGGCCGGGTCGGCGGCCGCGAAGTCGCCGCCCGCGTAGACGCCGGCGTTGGCGATCAGGATGTCGATCCGGCCGTGGCGCCCGATCGCCGTCCCGATCAGGGCCTCGACGTCCGCGGTGTCGGTCACGTCGGTGCGGACGGCAGTGGCCGCCTTGCCGAGGGTGGCCACCGCGTCGTCGAGCTTGGACTGCGAACGGGCCCCGAGCACGAGCTGCGCACCCTCCGCGGCCAGGGACCGGGCAATGGCCAGGCCGATCCCGCTCGAGGCGCCGGTGACCACCGCGACCTGATCCTGCAGGGACTCAGGCATCGGAGTCATCCGTCCCAGGCCATAGCGCCGGCACCTCATCGGGAGACTGTTAGATCTTGTGAATTATCTTAAAAATAACGCTCGGCGCAATACCTAGGCCTACCTCTGGCCTCGGTACATTGAGGCCAGATAAGGTCGCGCCGGCCGGGGGGACGGACTGACTGTCTGGCCGACCCGCGGACCGGCCGGCGGGCGCCGCAGCGAGTGGCGGACGCCCGGGCGCCGCTGTCCTAGATCGCGGTGTAGCCGCCGTCGATCACGACCGACTGCCCCGTCAGGTAACTGGAGGCCGACGAGCAGAGCAGGGCGACCAGGCCATCGAGATCCGCAGGCTCACCCATCCGGCCGGCCGGGATCAGCCCGCGCCACTGCTCGGCAAGCTCCGGGTTCGCCGCGGTGAACTGGCGGGTCATGTCCGAGAGGATGTAGCCCGGTGCCACGGCGTTCACCCGGATCCCGAGCGGCGCCCACTCCACGGCCAGCGCTTTGGTCACCATGTCCACGCCAGCCTTGGAGGCGTGATAGCTGACCTGGTGTTGCGGGATGTTGACCACAGTCGAGGACATCGACGAGATGTTCACGATCGCGCCGCCGTGCCCGGCGTCCCGGCAGGCCCGGCCGAAGGCCTGGCAGGTCAGGTACGTCCCGGTCAGGTTCACCTCGATCACCTTCGACCAGGAGGCCTTGGTGCCCTCGAGGCTGTCCTCCCAGATGGTGATCCCGGCGGCATTGACCAGGATGGCAGGCGAGCCCAGCTCCCGGCTGACCTCGGCGAACGCAGCGGCCAGGGCCTCCTCGCTGGTCACGTCCACGCTGAGCCCGAGGGTCTTCACCCCGGCGGCTGCCAGGGTCCCGGCGCTGTCCGTGACGCCGGGCAGCAGGTCCAGCAGCGCGACGTGGACGCCCAGCCGGGCCAGGGCGCCGGCCAGCGAGAAACCGATGCCTCTGGCTCCGCCGGTGACCACGGCGACCTGGCCGTTGAGATCCTCAAGCATGCGAGCGGCCCCTTAGGAGTAGATGCTGCATTCTGCGATTTCCACGCGATCGAGGCAACTCTCCACGTCAAGCCGTCCCGCCACGAAACCCCTGCCGGCGGCAGCACGCCGGTTGCCGCAACCGTCGGTCCTCATGAGTATGATTCGAGTATGAGTGACCGGAAGGCGCGTCTGACTATCACGGTGGATTCGCACCTCAGTGCCTATGCCGAGCGCCTCGTCGAATCCGGCCACGCGAGTTCTGTGTCCGCCGCGTTCAACGAGGCCATGGCCGAGAAGGCCTACCGGGACCGGCGCCGCCGCAGCCTGTGGAAAGCGAAAAGTGAGCAGGCGGATCCTGACCGGGTCGCCCGCATGATGGCGCACATCGACCAGCAACTCGCTCAGTGAGCACCCCAAGCCGCACGCCCTTCATCCTGGACACCAGCGTGCTGACGGCGGTGGCCCGCGGGGATGCGGACATCATTGCGCTCGTCCAGGAGTACGACGCTCGCGGCCAGCCAGTTGTGATCCCAGCGCTGGCCATAGCCGGGGCATCACTCGACATCCGAAGCGAGGAGAGTGACGACTTGCTGGCTGGCCTGGAACTCCTCGGGGTCGTCACCGTTGCCCCGTTAAGCGGCGCCGAGCAGGCCGCACGGCTGGCTCACCTGGTCGCGCGAACCGGCCTGCATCCCTGGGATGCGCACGTCGCCGCGATCGCGGACGTGGCGATCTGCCTGATCCTTACCCTGAATGCCGCGAAGTGGGAACACGCCTCTGCGGATCTCGATGACCCACTGCACATCATCGAGATCGCCGACCCGGGTGATCAAAAACCCAGCAAGTAGCGGCGGCATCTCCGCAGTCGCCATGTGATCCACGGCCTGGAATGAGATGGCGCTAGGGTTCCATTCCGGTTTGGGTCCAGCGCTCGAACACCGCGATCTGGTCGGCGGGCCACGCACCGTCGCAGGGCATGGTTCCGTCCTGGAGGCGCCGCAAAATGCCGGCCGCGTGGGTGCGGACGTCGTCGGCAGACCACAGGTCGAAGGCGAAGCTCATCGACTGACGGTCCTTATCACGGAACAGCGGCTTGATGTGGGCGTCGAAGCTGACCGGCTCATCCGGCGCGGGCAGCGTCACCGGCTGGGCGGCGCCCTGGCCGGTGTCGGGGTTTGCGGGAGCGGGCGGGCCGCCCGGGCCCCAGTCCCAGGTCGGTACCAGGCTGGGCCCGCCGTCAGTGGCGGGCTGGGTGGCGACCCGGGAGAGCCACTCCAGGCAGGAGGCGAGCGCGGAGCGGAACCCGGCGGCGTCCGGCCACCCGGCCTCGTTGGCGGCCCGGCCGGCCAGGGCCACCCAGCGTGCCCGCTGATCCTCGGTGAGCGGCTGACCGGAGGGTGACAGCAGGGACTGGGGCAGAGCTTTCCCGGCGCCGCGGTGGGTCGCACCGCTAACGGCCGGATCATCCAGGGCCGGACCGCCGAGGGCGGCGGCCAGCCAGGTGGCCAGGGCCTGCGGCTGGTCCGCCGGCATGTCCGCGAACACCGGGGCGAGTAGCGGGTCGGCCGGGATGTGCTTTTCGTGTAGCAGCCGGGCGGCCCGCGTGAGCGGGCCCAGCCCGCCCGCGTACTCGAACAGGGTCGGGCTCGGGCGGGGGGCGGGATCGGTGAACCCCACGTACCAGTGCATGCCCGAGCAGAACGGCTTGTTCTGCGAGTGCCCGCAGCGGCACAGTGCGTAGTGCTCAGCTGAGGCGCCATGGGCGTGCCTGACCCGCTTCCCGTCGGCGCCTTCGAGCGGGATCCCGCCGGTTACCCGGTACGGGCCGTCCGCGGTGATTTCGATGGCGGGCGGCCGCTGACCGTGGCCGTCAACGTCGGCGCGGGCCTCGGCAGGGCCCAGCGCATACGACAGGGCCCCGGACGGACAGTCGCGGGCAGCCCTGACGATCTCGTCCATCCGTCCGCCGCTGGGTGCTACGAACGGATCGTTATCTGATCTAAAAACGGTGGGCAGCCGGTCGGTGCAGAAACCGGAGTGCTGGCAGATGCCGCGGTTGTCGAATACCGTCACCTGCTGGCCGGGGTAAGTGTCGCGGTGGTCGGGGACCCGGGCGGGGTCTTTCGCGTCGCTGAACCCGCTCGCGTGGCAGGTCCCGTCGCAGGCGGGCTTGACCGCGGAAGCGCCGCAGCGGCACAGGGCGAGCTGGGGCGCCCCTTCGGTGGCGATCCCCAGGTGGTTGCGGACCGTGGGCACGTTCGTGACCAGGTAGGGGCCGTTGGGGGCGGCCTGGATCGAGGGCGGCAGGGAAGACTGCGCCTGCCGGAGATCGTCGTGCCACGCCGGTTCCTGGCTGGGAGGCGCGACCCGGAGCAGCACGTCCTGCAGGGCCGCGACCGCTTCGGTGAGCTCTGGGGGACAGGTGCCGGATCGGCCGAGGCCGGCTCGCAGGCGGGTCGCCGCCAGCACGGCCTCGCGGAGTCGTGCGGCTGCGGCAGCCGCCTCGGGATCTCCGGCTGCGCGGCGGCCCCCGGGGCCTGGGAGGTTGCGGGCCGCGCTGAGCAGTTCGCTGGCCGCGCGGGTCGCTTCGGCGGGGGCTTGCTTGCCGGCGGGCATCCCGTCCAGGATCCGGGTGGCTGCGACGGCCAGGGCGTCGATGTCGGCGGCCAGCAGCCTCGGCCCGTCCGACGCCAGGGTGGCCTGGGGGGTGCCGGCGCTCAGGTGTGCGGCCAGTGATGCGGCGATCTGGCGGATGGCGCCGAGCACCGGTTCCAGCTGGGCCGCGACGGCCGTGCCGCGCCCGGCGCACAGTTCACTGCACAGCCAGGCCGCCGTGTCCAGCCGCTCGGCCAGCAGCGCCCAGGCCGCGTGCTGGTGTGGCATCAGGTAGTCGGATTCGTAGAACAGCTCGAAGCTGGGCCCGGCCGTGCGCCCCGGGTACGCCGGGCCGGGCGGAAGGCTGGTGATCAGGCTGCCGAGCGGCTTGATCACCTGCACCATCAGCGCCACCGAGGCGTCCGCGAGGACCTTGAGCTGGGCGTCGGTCTCGGTGGTGTGCGCGAAGAACCGCTCGAAGAGCTGGAGCAGGATCTCGTAGTTGACGTTGAACAGGTCGGTGACCCGCGCGGTCAGCGGGTCGGTGATCACGGGCACGGCGTCGGCCCGGTCGTGCGGGCGGACGTTCGCGGCCATCACCGGCCGGGTCGGCTCGAATCCGGGGTTGGCCTCCCGCATCTGCTCGTACTCGTCCAGGATCGCGACGAACTGGCCGAAGTGCGCGTCGCGCCAGTGCCCCCGCGGGCCCTCGCCCTGCTCCACGATTTCCTCGACCGCGGCGCAGGCGCTGTCCAGCCCGGTGACCGGCAGGAGGTTCGGCCAGCCGAACAGCGCCGGGGTGGCCTGCGCCCGCGGCGGCCCGGTGAACAGCCAGTCCTCCCCGTACTTCTCGGTCAGGTGCCGGAAGCCCGCTTCGACCGAGCGGTACAGGTGCCCGACCGTGCGGAAGTCCTGGCCGGTGGGGACGATGTCACGCGGGTTCACGCTCGGCAGGGCGGTCTGCATGGCGGCGAGCCCGTCGGCGTCCTGCAGATCCATGCCCTCCGGGCGCTCCAGGTACATGAAATGCCGCAGGGCCGCCTCACCGAAGGGCAGCAGGGCCAGCTGCACCCCGGCGGGGTAGTGCCCGGCCGGGGCGGGCAGGTTCGGCCGGGTCAGGTGCGGGGCGGCGCCGATGGCCGAGAGCAGGTTGTGGACCAGGGCCAGGTGCAGCATCTCTCCCGCGGCCACGCTCAGGATCTGCCGCTGCCAGCGCGTGACGGCGGCCAGTTCCTCCGGGGTCAGCCCCTCGTCCTCAGATTCCTTGAGCGAGAACGCGGCGAACAGGTACTGGCACATGATCCCGTGCTCGAGTTCAGCCGCCTGGCACAGCATGTAGATCAGGGCTTCGCGGTGCTCGATGACGAACGGGGCCTCCGGGGCCGCGGTCCCGCCCCGGGTTTCCAGCAGACGGGCCAGCGGACCCTCGCCACCGGCGGTGGCGGGCTCGTGGTCCGGTCCGCGGGCGGCGGCCTCGGTGTCTGGCGCGGCGGCGGCCTGGTTGGCCCGGTCGGTACTCATGAGCCCTCCCCGATGTCTTCGTGGCCCGGGCCCCCGCTCGCTCCGGGGGCCAGGGCTAGGTCGTGCTGGTCCTTGACCGGCCTCGCGCAGGTCACCTTCCTGGTCCTGCCCGCGAAGCGGGGTGAGGACGCGCCCCCCAAGCGGGGCGTGGACGCCTGGCCGCCCGATGCAGGTCCCGGCCGGTACGATCGGCCAGGATGGACATTGAGGTCCGGCATCTGCGCTATTTCGTCGCGGTCGCCGAGGAAGGCAGCTTCACCGCCGGGGCCCGGCGCGTGCACATCACCCAGCAGGTGCTCAGCACCCAGATCCAGCAGCTCGAAACGATCCTGGGTGTCCAGCTCCTGGAGCGCAGCAGCCGCGGCGCGTCGGTCACCTCCGCCGGGGCCAGCTTCCTGGACGGGGCGCGCTCGACCCTGGCCGAACTGGACCGGGCCGCGTCTGCCGCCCGCAACTCGGCCCGCGCGATCGCGGGCGTGCTGCCGGTAGGCCTGAGCGTGGCGGCCGGCGGCGACCTTCCGACGCACATCCTCGCGGCGTTCCAGCGGGAGGAACCTGCGGTCGAGGTCCGGCTCAGCTCCTTCGAGCTGACCCATCCGGCTGGAGGCTTGCTGGACCGCAGCACCGACGTGGCTTTCGTCCGCCCGCCGGTCTGCGCCGCCGGCCTCAAGCTCGCCACCCTGGCCGAGGAACCCCGGGTGTGGGTGCTGCCTTCTGGCCACCCGCTCGCTGGCCGGGACGGCCTGATCCTGAGCGAAACCGAGGCGCTGCCCTGGATCGCCGCCGCGGCCGCGACCGACGGCTGCCACCCCACGGCCTGGCGGGATGACTGGCTCCTCAGCCCACGCCCCAGCGGAGCGCCGCCGGTCATCGGGGCCACCGCCCGGACCATCGACGAGTGGCGCGAATACGTGGCCGCAGGGCGTGGGATCAGCCTCTGCCCCGCCTCGGCCGAGACATACCACGCGCGGCCGGGCATCACATTCGTCCCGGGCCGTGGCGTGCCCGCCACCCCGCTGTGCCTGGCCTGGCGCGCCGGCGACCCCAGTCCCGCCGTGCAGCGTTTCGTCGCGGTCGCGATGCAGACGGCCGGGGCCATCGCGAGACAGACGGCCGGGGCCGTCGGTGCGGACTGAGGCTTGGCGTTCGCTCACTGACGCAATCCTCGGCGAATGGTGATCCTCAGCGCCAACAGTTAGCGGGGATAGCCTGACAGCCAGGACCGGTGACGTCGCTATTTACCCTGCTCAGGACGTCGGCTTGCCGGGCGAATGAGGCGGCTTTGGCTGGTCGCTACGCTGCCGGCTGA
>CAVYPZ010000008.1:0-65265 GCA_963770535.1 uncultured Actinomycetes bacterium
TCAGCGCAGTTCCGCCGAGTCCGCCACGGTACGGCTGGCTGTCACGGAAAGGGCCAGTGCGGTTAGGTAATTGTAACCTTGGCGGACGCGTACCTGCCGCGCCTGAGCCCGGCTGAGCCCACGCTGCGACGCTACGGCAGTGCGAATGCCGAAGCTCCAGGTCGCGCCCGATCTGACCATGCAATCCTCAGGGGCCGCGGACCGACCGGTACGGCGAGGCTCCGGGCCGCCTCAGGCGCGCGCTAACTTGCCGCGACAGACTGCAGGCCGATCGCTGGCCAGATATCTCTCCCGGGGTGGTTGCCGGCGCCGTGCAGACAGCGATCTGGCGCCGCGACTGGAACACCGGCGGCGGTGTTAAGAAGACCATGATCGGCTAGGAGCCCGGGTCCGGGAGCCAGGAGCGGTAGGGTTGCCGCGTAGCGCGGCGAGGCCGCGTCGTGACATGGCATGGCATGGCAGATAAGGGACTTGGACTGATGGCAACAGGCACCGTGAAGTGGTTCAACGCCGATAAGGGTTTCGGTTTCATCGCCCCCGATGACGGGACGGCGGATGTGTTCGTCCACTTCTCTGCGATCGCGAGCTCCGGCTACAGGTCGCTGGATGAGAACCAGAAGGTCGAATTCGACACGACCCAGGGACAAAAAGGACCGCAGGCGGAGAACGTCCGCCCTCTCTGACGCAAATCACCGCGTCCTCCCAGGCGCACCGGCCGGCACCGGCCCGGGCGGTCTTCGGACGCCATAGAGCTGCGTTAAATTCCGCGGAACCGGACGTCACCGATGTCCGGTCCTCACCACCCGGCGGCTTCGCCAACTCGAACGGTGACAGGTTCACCGAGATCGGCTGGGCACGGTCACAGTGCCGCTCACGCGGGCGTCCGCGCCGTCGGCTTGCCGGCTAGGGCGGCGAGGTGGCCGGCCAGCCGCTGCCTGGTCTGTGGTGAACTCCAGGCGGCTGTGACGGCGGCGTCGTCGCCGGCGCTGGCGGCCTGGAGCGCTGGCCGCTGCAGGTCGCGCTTGGTCGCGGCGTAGGTGCGGCCGGGTAGCTGCCCAGCTGGGAGGCGAGCGCCACCGCCCGGTCGAGCAGCACGGCGGGCCCGGCGATTTCGTCGACGACACCGAGCCGGAGCGCCTCGTCCCGGTCGGCGGTGTCCGCGCGCAGCACCACCCGGCCGGACGCCGGGCCGCGGCACTCGTCACCCTCGGCGTTCCCGCCGCCCGCGCGCCCAGCCTTGCGTTGCTGATGATCACCAACCTGGAAGGCGCGCTGATCCTCGCCCGGTCGCGGCGCGAGCTGAACCCGCTGGACGTCGTCGTCACCGAGCTCGGGCCGATACTCGACGAGGCAGTCAGACCACAAGCGAACGCAGCTGCGCGGGCCACATCTGACGAGGAACCGAGATGACTTCTGACGCCGGCGGCCTGCCAGCTGGTGGGCGTGCTCGCCTGGGTCCGCGGGGCTGGCTGGCGGCGTGCGGGTGAGCGGTGGCCGACGGTGGAGTGAGCGGGCCTGGTCAGGACGGGGCGGTGAGGCTGGCGAGAGTGGCTTTCCGCCGGCGTTTGCGTGCTCTGGGCGGGAGACCGACGAGGGCCCCGGCTCCGGGACGGCACTAGAGTGGGCGGCTAACCAGCTCCGGTCTCTGGCCACCGCCGAAAGGCACCGCATATGACGGGCATCCGGCACTTCACCGCCTCAGCCATCGTCTTCGATGAACACCAGCGGGTCCTGTTCGTCCACCACAACAAGCTCGGTCAGTGGCTCTACCCGGGTGGCCACATCGATCCAAACGAAGATCCCGCACAGGCCGCTCTCCGGGAAGTGCTGGAGGAGACCGGCGTCAGCGCGGAAGTCATCTCAGATCCGCTGCCGGGCTATCCGTCAGTTACTGTGCACCCGCCGCCCTACGCCATCCTGGAAATGCAGGTCAGCGACTCCAAGATCGGCGCCCATCAGCACATCGACCATGTTTACGTGCTGCGGGCCACGTCCGGGCAGCTCACCGCGCAACGCGAGGAAGTTAGCGCGGCCCGGTGGGTTCCTATCGCCGACGTCGCGGCCCTCGACACCCCAGCAGAACTGCCCGCGCTCGTTGCCGACGCCTCAAAGTGGGCCAAAGACCGCGTCTAACCCTCAGACAGGTCCAGCGCTCGCTGTGCCGCAGCCGCAGTCATCGGTCTCTGCGTATGCGCGAGACCACCTCGGGCAGATCGCCGATGGGTAGCCGGACCTTGGCCAGGAACACGACGCTGTGATCGATGGGGTACCGGGTCGCTACCAGCTCGTACTCCCAATCACCGGATCCCATTCGTACCTCACCGGGCGTGATCCGGCACCTGAGGCTGCCGGGATCGTCCAGTTCCCCGGGGTTGGTCAAGCTGGCCAGCAGCACGCCGAGCGTCCCAGTGGAAATGGCCATGATCTGGATCGCCAGCCGGTCATCCTGACGGGTGAGGAGTAAGTTCGCTCCCTCAACCAAGCGCCCGCAGGTCAGCAGCCTATACAACTTGTCGATTAGCAGGGGCACCATAGGGTCATCAGCAGACGCCGCGGTCATGGCGAGCTCCTTTTGTTTCGGCCAGGGAGACGTAGGCGCCGACAATCTGGACTTTCCGTGGTTCCCGCTGGTGCCGGCGAACCAGTTCTCAGCCGCCACATGGTGAACGTGATCATCGACGAGCAGGGCGAGGAGCACGTTCGCGTCGAGCGGGACGGTCACTGATCGTCGTCCTCAAGCCGCCTTACGTCCTCACTGGTGATCGTCTTGCCGAGGTGCGCGACGGGCAAGCCAGTACGGGCACTTCTCGTTATCTCACCAGGCGTGCCCGAGCCCAGTCCCCGGCGGATAAGCCCGGCGACGGCCTGGCTCAACGACTGATGGGTATCCCTGGCGATCGCGACCGCCTGAGCATGAAGATCATCAGGGATGTCGAGGGTGGTGCGCACACCAGAAGTATGACTTCACTTCATCACGATGCCATGATGCGTCCGTGACCGCCTGGGATCGCCGTGCCGGTTGTGCCTGACCCGCCACGGCGCCGCGCAGAATCGCCCGTCGTCGCAGGGATCAGCCCGTGAGGCGGACCGTCTACGCTTACGAACAAGCCGCGCTCACGGCCAGAAAAGGGCCTCAGCACTGTCGCCTCCCGCCTGTGGGCCGCGAAGCTCGCCAAGCGACAGCCAGCTCCCGTCGTGCCGGGTGGCAAGCCGCACGAACAGCCGCGCCGTCACCAGGGCGTCGAAGGCAGCGCGATGCGGGACAAGACTGGAGGGCAGGCTGTCAGCCAGCGAGAACGCTGTGACCAGCGCCCCCAGCTTGTAACTCACCTGGCCCGGCAGCAGCCGCCGGGCGAGCTTGAGAGTGTCAACGACCTCCGGGCACTCCCACCCGCCGAGATGGCGCCGCAGCACCCCGACATCGACGTGCGCGTTGTGCGCAACCACAACGTCGGCATCAAGGGCCTCTCGAACTTCGCTTTCGATGTCAGCAAAGGCTGGCGCTGCCGCCAGGGCCTCGTCCGTCAGGCCGTGGATGCGAGCGGCGATACGGCTGACCGGGCGCGGGGGCTTCACGAGCCAGCTGGCTGGCGCACCAATGATGCCCGCGGCGACGGGCACCACCGCCACCTCGACGAGATCGGGTGGCTGCTGGCCGTTGCCCTCTACATCCACCACCGCGTAGCGCATGCTCGCCCAGCTAGTCATCTTCTGGTGCTGCCTTCCATCCGGTATCCGCGCGTCCGTGACGGCGCGGGTGGTGTGGGTGCCGCTCGTCGTGCACCTGGAAGTTAAGCGCGTGCTGCAGGTAATAGCAGGCCGTGCACGTACGACACGGCGCGCGAGGTCTTGCGGAACAACGAGGCCGAGGCTGCGAAAGCCGACAGCACGCGCCGCTCACTTCACTGCCTGAGCCCGCGCCGCGGCAAGTCGCTGCTGCCAGTTCGGGAAGGCTCCCTTTGCTGGCCTCGTCTGCGCAGTGCCGTTGCGCACCGTCGCGGCTCAGTTGGATGTTCAACATCCTGGAACGAGATGTTGAGAATCTCGATCCGAGGCCTTCAAAGTCCTGGACTTTGCTACACTCTGTTCTATGGAGATCACAGGTGAGACGCTCGACGTGATCCTCGATGCGCTGGCGGAGCAACTGCGGTCGCTCAGCGAGCAGATGGAAGTGGTGGTGATCGGCGGCTCAGCCCTTACCGCTCTTGGCCTAGTCAAGCGGGCAACCAGAGACGTGGACTTGCTTGCGATCGCCGAGAACGGCGAACTTCGTCCAGCCGAGCCGCTGCCGGAGGCGCTGCGGACTGCGCGGGATCGCATCGCGCGTGACTTCGAGCTGGATGAGAACTGGCTGAATCCCGGCCCGACGGAGCTGCTGAGGTGGGGCCTGCCAACCGGGTTCATGACCCGGGTGGTGACGCGGCACTACGGCCAGGCCCTTACCGTGCACTTCGCCGGGCGCGTCGACCAGATTCACTTCAAGCTGTTTGCCATGGTTGACCAAGCTGGGGGACGCCACGAGGCGGATCTCCGGGCACTTCGTCCGAGCGCCGCGGAACTTGTAGCGGCGGCACGCTGGTCTCTGACTCAAGATCCGTCACCTGGTTACCGGATGGTGCTCACGGAAGCTCTCAGCGTCCTGGGTGTCGAAGATGCTGATCTCGGAGCTTAGGGAAAGGACCCGGCAGGGATTCCTCGAGTTCGCCTGGCGCCAGTGGGCGCAGGCAGGTCTCTCAGCGAATGTCGCGGGCCTGGATGACTGGGCGATAGATCCTGAGGCTCTCATCCTGTTCACGATTGCGGTCGCCCGGCACGATCCCCGGTTGTTCGACGAGATGCTGGACTGGCTCGCAGCCAACCGCCGCCTCCTGAACATGCAGCGCCTGCGCAACTTGAGTGGCCGATTCCCGGTCGATGCGCGCCTAGTCAGTGCGGTCATTGCCTGGGCAGGGGAACCGCCGACCACGCAGTGGCTGAAGAGTCAGCAGGTAACGAGCCAGGTCCCCGCGACCGTGCCTGTCTTCAGTCCAGACGTCCTAGGTTTCGTCGGTGAGCCGGATCCAACCTTCGCGGAGTACGGATACATCCGTCCCCGCGCCAGCCGAAGCGGTAAATCAAGAGAACCAGACATAAAGATTCCTGCGAATTTTGCATTCCAGCTGCGGCATCTTTTTGGTCCTGGTAGCCGCTCAGAAGTGATAAGGGTACTGCTTACGCTTCGCGACGGATCGCTGGATGCGGCGAGGATCTCGGACGAATGCGGATTCGCCAAGAGGAACGTTAACGACACCCTCACCAGCCTCGTCACCTCCAGGGTCGTCAAAGCCAGGTGGTCGGGGAACGAACGTCACTTCATCGCCTACCGCGACAAGTGGGCAACCCTCCTTGAAGTCGGCCCCTCCGGGGAGCAGATTCCCTCATTCGTGTCCTGGGTCCATCTCTTTCCGGCCGCGCTGGAGATTCTCACGTGGCTCGACCATGCAGCCGAGGCCAACGATTCCGACTATCTCATCTCCAGCCGGGCCCGCAGCCTCATGCAGCACGTGACCCGTGATCTGGAGATAGCTGGCATCGACGTCTCACCGAAGCGCCCGGCTCCTGGAACGGCGTATCTGCCGGTCTTCGCAGAAGCGGTTGAGTCGATCCTTGCCATGATGCGTTCCGGACAATTAGTCCAGGTCGCGGACGGTGTCACCAGCACCGTGACGGCTGGCTAACGTGGCAGGCGCGCCCGGTCGAATTCGTTTCGCAGGGCCTGGCGCCGAGTGTTGCCGGTACGGACCGTGCGTATCTCAGCATCTCGTTACGAGCCCTCCTGCGGGCTCACGCGTCGACGGCGCTCACTCCGGGCAGGTCTCCGAACCGGGCTTTTGCGTCGAAGGTCAGCACGATGCGCTCAGTCTGCAGCGCGTGCGCGGCGATGATCAGGTCATGAGCCCCCCGGGGCACTCCGGCCCGGGGGACGTGCGCGATCAGCCGCGCGTGGCAGGCCGCGGTCGCTTCGGTGTACTCAAGCACCTCGACGGCTGACGTGATCACGGCCAGGGCGCGGGCACGATCGGCTGCGCGCTCCGCGCTGTCCGCGAGTTCGATTCCCACCCGGTATTCAGCGACGGACACCGCCGCGATAGCCAGCTCGTCGGCGTCCAGGGCGGCCCGGTCGATCGTCGCGCGCTCGTAGGCGATCAGCACGTTCGTGTCCAGGATCAGGCGCCGGCCCACGGATCGGTCCCCTCACTGGTGAGCAGGGCGACCGCCCCGGCGATGTCAGCGGCAAACTGTTCATCAGGCGGCGGGATGTCATCGAGCGCGGTCCGCAGATCAGCTCCCGTGCGGCGCCGCGCAGGCCTCATCTCAGCGACAACATGATGCCCACGGGTGATAGTCACTGTCTCCCCCCGCTCGATCGCGTCGAGCAGGTCAGAGAAGTTCCGTGAGGCTTCAGTCGCCGTAATCGTCCGCATACGCTCATGGTATCTGATAATCAGATCGACGTGTCCGGCCGAACCGAGCCCTGCCCCACTGGGGTACGAGCGATTGTGGCCACAATTTTGTGATACCCCTGTCTCATGGCGGCGGATGGGCACGCCGTCGGTCTCCGGGATCTGCGGCATCACACGAGTGAGGTGCTGGCCAGGGTCCGGCGGGGCGAGACGATCGACGTGATGGAACACGGCCGGCTGATCGCGCGGATCGTCCCGGTCGGGGAACGCCAGCCTGCCCCGGTGCTGGCGCGCCTGGTTGAATCCGGGCGGGCCACCCTGGCCCGCCGCCCTGGCTACCGGCCAAGGATGCGTCCCGGCGATGGGACCGACCGGCTCTCCGGGACACTCGCGGCGCTGCGCGACGATGAACGCTGATGAGCCTCTACTACGCCGATACGTCCGCGGTGGTCAAGCTACTGATCGAGGAAAGCCACTCTAAGGCGTTCGCGGCGTTCTATGACGGTCTTGCGGATGCCGAATGGGTCAGCTCGGCGCTGATGATCCTGGATTAGGTTATGAAGATCTTCTTCCGGTGCCAGTCGAGGTATTTGCGGGCCGGGACCTGGGCGCCGGGTGGCAGGAGCAGTACCTCACCCAGCGGGGGGTGCCCGTAGTACTGCCTGGCCAGTGGGTCGTTCTGGACGGCGTCGGCCAGGGAACGGGCGACGTGGATACGTAGTCCGCCGTTGACTGACAGCAGCCCGGTGTCGAACGCGACGTCGTGGGCTGGGCAGGCGGCCAGGCCGTTGCGGGGATCGAGGCGTTCGCCGGGGCTGCAGTCTTTCCATGGCTTGATATGGCCCGCCAGGAGCATGCGCCTGGCGCCGAACGCCGCGGGGCTAAGCCCGCAGAACACGCACCGGCTACCGCAGTTGGCCAGCACCTGCCGTGCGAAGACGTGCTGCCCGACGCGGGCGGCGGCCAGCAGGATGCGTTCGGTTTCCGGTTCTGGCCATCCGCTGGCGGCCGGGTGGCGGGCGATCTGCTCGCGCAGTTCGGCTTCCAGTGCGGAGATGTCGAGTTCCTCCTGCCCGAGCAAGGCCAACTCGCCGCCGTGCTCGATGCCCAGGAAATCCGGCAGCCGGCCGGGGCCGATTCCTTCGGCCCGGGCGGCGGACAGCAGCAGCCGGTAGGTGCGGCCGAACCTTGCCGGGTCATCGCGGAGGATGGCCCCGGCTAGCACGTCCCAGCGCCCGCCGTGAGAACGGGAACCGTCCAGGTTGGCCATTTTCGCCAGCACACTGGACGGCGGCCGGGAGAACAGGAGGGCCAAGGATGGCACCGGCTCGGGTGCCCGGTGCGCGGTGGAGCCGCCGAAATGGCGGTGGTTAACCACGAAAGAGGCGGCCAGGCAGAGCAGCGTTTCGACCGGCAGGAACGTGACCTGCCTGCCCGCCGCGACCGGACGGCGCGCCAGTAGCGCCCGGACCTGCTCGCGCGCCTGGCCGTCCGTCAACTCCAGATAACCGGCGAGGTCAGCCACCCCGTGAGGTTACTCCCAGCCCTCATCTACTGAGGAGGTCAATCCCGTGCGCTTCTTCCGCGGCACCCCGTTCGCGAACTGAAGCGTTAACGGGTCACGTGCTGGCAGACTGTCCGGGTGGCGCAGACAGGTCTGCCGGAACTAGATGTGGCCCGAGTGCGCCGCTGGTGCGACCAGCGTGTCCCGGCGCATCTTCGCGACCAGATCCGAGTGGAATGCGATCTCGCGCCCCGCCACCTGACGATCGTCGAGTGCCGGCCGCCCTGGCATCAGGACGCGGGCGCGGAATGGACCAGGTTCCCGATCGCCCGGTTCCGCTACACCAAGGCAACCGGGCGCTGGTCGCTGTTCTGGCGCGATCGCAACCTGCGCTTCCACTTCTATGACCGGCTCGCCGCGTCACCGCGCGTTGACGAGATCCTGCAGGAAATCGATCGCGATCCCACCGGCATCTTCTGGGGATAGCAAGCCACAGCGCCGGGCCGGTGGCTTCCCGGCCACCGTCGCACACCCTACGTGCGCGGCCGCCCGTGGCGCGGAAAGCCTGCGTGGCTCCATCTCGAACCGGGCGCTTGGGCCGTGGGCTGAGGCTCAGCCTGACATCAGCCAGTCAGGCCTGCAGCCAACAGTGATACAGTAGGAGAGTAGGAAAATCTGATTTCCTGGAGTGCGTAATGGGCATGCCCGCGGCCAAGATGGAACCGGAGCCTCGCCTGCGGACCAGGGCGAAGGTCCGGCACAAGGCGCAGCTCACCCTGCCCGAGGAGATCCGCCAGGCCCTTCACATCGGTGAGGGCGATGAGGTGGAATTCGCCGTGCACGCCGACGGCACCGTCACGATCCGCGGTTACGTGTCCATCCCCACGGATCAGGCATGGTTCTTCACGCCTGAGTGGCTGGCCGGCGAGCGGGAAGCCGACGAGGACATCGCAGCCGGACGCGGCACCGTCCACGAGTCCGCCGAGGACATGTTCGCTCACCTCGATTCGCTCGGCTCAACAGACGAGTGATGCCGACCTTCGAAACGCTCCCCCGCTTCGAGCGCGACTGGAAGCACCTCACCGCACAGCAGCAGGCGACCTTCCGCAAGGTCATCACTGACGCGTTCGTGCCGGACCTGGCCGCGCCTGACCGCCCGTTCCGCCCCGGGTTGCGCGTCAAAGGCGTGACCGCCCACCCCGGCGTGTTCGAGATGACCTGGGACAACGACGGCCGCGCGACATTCAGCTACGGCGAAGAGCGCATCCCCGGCCAGGCCCATATCATCTGGCGGCGGGTCGGCACCCACGCAATCTTCACCCCACCGCCCGGCCCATAGCCTCGGCCATGCGGTGGCGGGCCCAGCGGCGGGAGGTCTTGCCAAACATGGCGGCGAGCTTGCGCTCAGACAGCGGCTTCCCGCTGTCGATGCTGGCGCGGTAGGCGGCCGCCGCCGCCTCGTTGATGCCCTTCGCACCTACTTCGCCGACGGCGTCAGCTCCGTCCACGTCGAGCCAGCCGGTCGTCTCCTGGGCCATGGGCGGGTACCCCCGGTCCGCCTCAAGCACATTTGGTCCGCTGGCCCAGCCCGAGCCAATTACCGCACCGACGCAACGGGCTTCTGGACCAGCATGCCTAGGATGGCTGCCCGACCCTTCTATGTCGGCCGGTGGTTCCTGGTCACCGACGGGAACCAGCCGCAGTCCGGTGACTGGTTGGTCCGCTGGCCCGCCTGCCTGATTCACTGCTGGTTCGCGGGCCACGGCGCCAGCGGCAGCGGTCCGGATAAGCCAGAGCAAGAGCTCGTAGCTGCCCACGAGGCTGGCTGCGGGCCAGGCGGCGACAGCCGCGCCGACTGGTCCGTGGGACCACCCGTGGGCCACGTTCGCGGCCAGGGTGGCCACGATGCCGAGGGCCAGCAGCCACCGGGCCAGGCCCGGCACCGGAAGCCGGTGCCGGGCCGCGTACAGCACGACCATCGAGGATGAGTACACGAGCCCGTCGATCGTGGCGGGCTCCAGCCGGGCGGTGATCCCGGTCTCGCCATGGGCGCGGACCACCTCGAAGGCATGCCAGTAGGACACGTAGGCGGCGATCCCCGCCACGCCGAGAACGGCGACCGCGGTGGAAACCCGGATCGCCCGGTCGGCGCCGCTCACCGCTCCGCCGCCTCCCAGCCGACCCGGCGGCCGGTCACAATCCATGCGCCTCCCAAGCCGAAGGGCGAGACCTCAAACCAAAGCGCGTCGAGCACCTCGGACAGCGCGCCGTTCATGACGCCCTGCGCGCCCTGGTACTCCCGCCACCGGCCCCAGTCCAGGGACAGCAGGTCGTGGGTGGTCCAGGAGACCACCACCCCGCCACGCCCATCCGGGTCATGGCCACGCGCGACGGGCACCAGGCACACGCCGCCGAGCCGGTACAGCGGATGGCTCTGGGCGCAGTGGTGCAGGGTGAACCCGGCCTCGGTCAGCGCCCGGGCGATATCGCGGGCCAGCGGCGCCAGCGGGTCAGAGGCAGGCAGCGGACGGCCGTAGGCATCGGCCAGCCTGGCCATCGCCTCGGCGAATTCGGCAGTCTCGGCGAGCGCCCGCAGCGGCCCGAGGTCCGGCGGCTCCAAACCGAGATAATCCTCTTCCGCGTATCCCTTCCGCAGCTGGCTGAGACGGTCTTCAGGCATGACACTCCTCCTTGATCAATTGGGAGGAATTTGGGAGATCATCTTCTGGATGATCTTTCCTAAACCGCTCCCAACCGTTTTGAAGAGGAGCCTCTGAGCTGGCCTTTCTCAAATCACCAGTGGTAGCCGAAGGCGCAGTATGCCTTTCGCATCGAGGGGGTCAGGGGTTCGAATCCCCTCAGCTCCGCTAGGAAATTCAGGTCAGGGCCACGATGGTCCTGGCCTGTCTGTCATTGAAGATCATTTGTCACTGAGATGTCACCGGGACAAAGCGGCCGCAGGTGATGTGCAAGCCCGGTGGCACTGTTGCGTTGGTCGATCCTGCACGATGCCGGGATTGACCCGGCTCCCCGGCGCGAGGGCCCGACCTGGAAGCAGTTCCTGACGGCTCGCGGCATCGTCGCAGCCTATTTCGTTCACGTGGACACGGTCCTGCTCCAGCGCATCTACGCCCTGCTCGTCGTCGAGCACGGCATTCGTCGTGTTCACCTGGCCGGCATCACCGCCAATCCCGACGGCGCATGGACGACGCAAGCAGCACGCAACTTCCTGGTGGACATCGCCAGCGCGGCTTCAGTCAGGTGGCGGTGGCTTACGGGCCGGCTAGCCGTGGGCGACGATCCCGCGCTTGACGGGGAAGATCACTGATATGGCACCTGTTTCTGTGGTCATCATCGGGGCGGGTGAGCGCGGCGCCGGGTATGCCCGGTGGGTCCGGCGCCACCCGGATCGCGCGTTGGTGGTGGGGGTAGCGGAACCCCATGAAGTGCGCCGCGCCCGGTGCGCCGCCGGGCACGGCATCCCAGCGCAGAACGTGGCCACGGACTGGAGAGATCTGGCCGGCCGCGCCCGTTTCGCCGACGCGGTGCTGATCTGCACGCAGGATCGGATGCATGTCGAGCCGGCCGAGGCGTTCGCCGCGGCGGGGTATCACATCCTGCTGGAAAAGCCGATGGCGCCGGACGAGGCGGGGTGCCGGCGGATCGTGGCGGCGGTGGAGAAGTCCGGGGTCATGCTGGCGGTCGGCCACGTTATGCGGTACACGCCGTACACGCGCGCCGTCAGACAAGTGGTCGGCTCTGGGCAGCTGGGTGACATCATGAGCGTGGAGCACCTGGAGCCGGTCGGGTTCTGGCACCAGGCCCACTCCTACGTCCGCGGCAACTGGCGGCGCGCCGGCCTGGCGGCCTCCATGCTGCTGGCCAAGTCCTGCCACGACCTGGACTGGCTGGCCTGCATCCTGGGCCAGGCGCCGATGCGGGTCGCCAGCTTCGGCAGCCTGACGCACTTCACCGGCGCTAACCGCCCGGCCGGCGCCGCGGACCGGTGTGTGGCCTGCCCGGTCGAGGCGGACTGCCCGTATTCGGCGCCGCGGCTGTACCGGGGCCTGCTGGAGCGGGGCGAGCACCGCTGGCCGCTGAGCGCCGTGATCGAGGACTTCACGGCCGCCGCCCTGGAGGAGGCGCTGCGGGACGGCCCGTACGGCCGGTGCGTCTACGCCTGCGACAACGATGTCGTCGATCATCAGGTCGTCGCGCTGGAGTTTCCCGGCGCGGCCACGGCCACCTTCACCATGACCGCGTTCACCCGGGCCGCCGGGCGCGCCACCCGGCTGTTCGGCACCCGCGGCGAGCTGACCGGTGACGGCCAGGCCATCCGCATCTACGACTTCCTCACCCGTGCCGAACAGCTGATCACCCCCGCACCGGCAGGCGCGATGAACGCCGCCGAGGGCCACGGCGGCGGCGACGCGGGCCTCATGGACGCGTTCACCGCCGCCGTGGCCACCGGGAACCGGGAGCTGATCGAGTCCGGGCCACGCGAATCGCTGGCCAGCCATCTCGCCGTCTTCGCCGCCGAACGAGCCCGCCTGAACGGCACCGTCGAAACCATCCCGCCGCACCCCGGGCAGGCACGCGCATGATCCAGAACCGGGGTTCCACTGAAACCGTGGAGACTCTTGTAATAGGGATCTTGTTTTTAATCCCGGTTCTTCCTTGCCCTATAAGAGCGCCGGAACTCAGGCGTTGTCCAGGTGAGCCCCCGCAGGGCCGTCAGGCCCGAGGAGGAACGACCTGGACTGCGCCGGGCACCGGCACATTCTTGAGGGCGGGAGAACCGGGAACATGTCAGGCCGCCTCCCCGGCCAGCAGGAGCTTCTCGAAGTCGGCCGGTGACATCATCTGGCAGGCCGAGTGCCTGCGCCGGCAGTGGTGCGTTGGCCGATCGCTGCAGGCGGGAGACTGGTGCGATGACGGCGTCGGGGCTCATCATCGGTGGTTGCCGGCTTCCGGTTTCCGCGGGAGGTGATCGCGGTCGCGGTCCGTTGGTACCTGCGATACGGGCTCTCTTACCGGGACGTGGAGGAACTGCTGGCCGAGCGCGGCGTCACCGTGGACCATGTCGCTAACGACGTCGCAGCACGCCACCGGCTCCGCACCGCCTTTGACCGGCTGATGATGGCCATCTGATCACCTGTCATCCTGGTCAGCGCGCTATGCCATGCCCACCGATCGGCCAATGCAGCACTGCCCCTCGGTGCCACCACCAGCGCTACGGCCGCCCGTTGGCCCGGCCCTCGACCGAACCGTCGCAGCTAAGAAATCCTGACCGGGAAGCGCTTCAGGCCGTTGGTGAAGTTGGACCGGATCCGGGCCGGCGGGCCGTCCGGTTCCAGCCGCGGCAGCACCGGCATGAGTTCGCGCAGCAGCACCCGCAGTTCCAGCCGGGCCAGATGCTCGCCCAGGCAGCGGTGCGGGCCGCCGCGGCCGAACGTGGTGTGCGGGTTGGGCGAGCGGCGCAGGTCGAGCCGGTCCGGATCGCGGAACACCGCCTCGTCGCGGTTCGCCGACGTGTACCAGACCACCACCTTGTCACCGGCGGCGATCCTTGTCCCGCTGAGCTCGGCCGCCCGGGTGGCGGTCCGGCGGAAGTGATGCAGCGGCGTGGTCCAGCGCAGGAGCTCCTCGATGGCCAGCCGCCAGCCCCGGTCGTCAGCCTCCCGCAGCACGGCCACCTGGTCGGGATGTTCGAGCAGGGCCTGCACGCCGAGGGCGATCGCCTGCCTGGTCGTCTCGTTGCCCGCGACGACGAGCAGCAGGAACATCACATCGATTTCGTGCGGCGGCAACGGGGCGCCCCCGATGGACCCGTGCACGAGCGCGGACATGAGGTCAGGGCCCGGCCGGCGCCGCCGCTCGGCGGCGAGAGCCTGGCTGTACTCGAACATCTCCAGCGCAGCCGGACTGCGGAATGGCAGCAGGCGGTACTGCTCGCTCTGCCCGCCGTCGAGGAGCACAGCGGCCAGGTCGGGGTCGGTGTTGGCGATCATCTGGTCGCCGAGCCTGATCAGCAGGCCCTCGTCCTCCTCGGGCACGCCGAGCAGCCGGCACAGAACTTTGATCGGGACGGCCGCGGCGACCTGCTCGACGAAGTCGAACCGCTCCCGGGCGAGCGCCCCGTCGAGGACCTGGCGGCTGACCGCCCCGACCAGTTCCTCATAGTCCCGCACGGAGCGGACGGTGAACGGCTCCGACACCAGGGAGCGCTGCTGCGTGTGCCGGGGCGGATCGGTATCAATCATGGAACGCCGCGCCGCCAGCGCGTCGGGCGCCAGGTCCTCCAGCGCGCTGGCGCCGGTCTCCGAGGAGAACGTGGCCCAGTCCCGGGACACGGACACGACGTCGGCGTGCGCGGTCACCGCCCAGAATCCACGACCCTGGCGCTCCGGCTGCCAGTGCACCGGATCGGCGCGGCGCAGCATGTCAAACCATTCGTACGGGACCCGCTCGGCAAACGCATCGATGTCGGACAGGTCGATCGCAGACAGATCGATCCCGGGCCGTGCCCCGGTAGCGGCGGAGGCGGTCACGCAAGGTCCAGGTAGCGGTCGCGCTCCCAGCCGGTCACCTCGGTCAGGTATGCGTCCCAGTCCCGCAGGACAAGCAGGGTGTAGTCGTGCACCGCGTCGTCACCGAGCAGGTCCGTGATCCGCTTGTCCGCGCGGGCCAGTTCGACCGCCTCGGCGGGCGTGCGGGGCAGCGGCTGCCCGCTGGTGTAGAGGTCGCCCGATCCCCGTCCTGGCGTTTCGTCACCGTCTTCCAGGCCTGCGACCACCGCCGCCAGCAGCCCGGCGACGGCCCAGTAGGCGTTGGCATCGGCCCCGGGAGTGCGCAGCTCGATGCGGGTCGCCGTGTCCGCCTCCACCAGCGAGCGCACCGCCGCGGTCCGGTTGTCGCCACCCCAGCTCGCCGTGGCTGGCGCATACGACCTGGCCTCGAAGCGCTTGTAGGAGTTGACGGTCGGCGCGCCGAAGACGGTGATGGCCGGCAAGTGGCGGACCACTCCCGCGATCGCCCCCCGCATGAGCGGGTTCTCCGCGCCCGCTTCCGGGGCGAACGCGGGCGTCCCATCCCGCCACAGCGACACGTGCAGGTGCATGGAGCTTCCGGACAGGCCCGGGAATGGCTTGGCCATGAACGTGGCCCGGGCGCCGGCGGCCCGGGCCAGGGCGCGCACCGCGTATTTCAGCCGGAAGCCATCGTCGGCCGCGCTGAGCGGATCGCCATGATGGATGTTGATCTCCACCTGACCGGGCCCGTACTCGCTGGTCACCGCCTCAACCGGCAGGTAACCAGCCAGCCCGTCAGTGACCTGGCTGAGCACTGGGTCGAGCTCGTTTAGCTTTTCCAGCGAGTAGCAGTGGACCGGGCCCGCCAACGGCTGGCCGGCCTGATCCAGCAGGTAGAACTCGATCTCCACCCCGACCTCGGCCTGGTAGCCGAGCCCGGCCAGGCGGGCGATGACCTGCCGCAGCACGGTGCGGGGGGCGGTCCGGACCGGGTCCCCGCCATGGTCCACCACGTCACTGAGCACCTGGCCCCCGCCCCGCCGCCAGGGCAGCAGCCGGAACGTGCCGGGCTCTGGCACCGCGTACAGGTCGGGGAACCCGGTGTGCCAGTCCGTGAGCCGCGCCCCTTCATGGACAGTGGCCACGACGTCCCAGCTGAGCGTCGCGTCGCAGAACCCGACCCGCTCGCTGGCCAGGCGCTCCAGGAAACCGCCCGCGGGCAGGCGCTTGCCCAAGGTGTGGCCGAGATGGTCGGCCCAGGCGACCTCGATGTCCGTGACGGAGCCGGCCTCGATCGCGGCCGTGATCTCGCCGGCACCCGCCGCGGCGGCACCCGCCGCGGCAGCACCGGCCGGAGCGGTGCCCGGGGTCATGACTGGGTCCCCGCCGAACCGGACAGCTCGCTGGCGATGCGGCTTTCCAGGTCCGCGGTCTCGTGCTCCTGGAAGCTGCCCAGCTGGGCGGCGCGGGCCGGATCGCGGGCCTTGATGATCAGGTACCAGGCCACGCCGATCGCGATCCAGCCGAGGAAGATGTAGGGGAACGCGTTGTAGGGCGCGGGCGGGACCGGGACCAGGTTCTTGTAGATCACGTATCCGATGGCCACCGTGGCCAGCACGGCGACGATGACCGGGAGCGGGGTGAGTACCTGACGGCGGGCCAGGTAGATCGGCGCGGCCACCGAGACCAGGACGTACGCCAGGAGGTAGCCGTAGGTGGCCAGCGTGCCGAGGTAGGCGAAGATGTTCAGCGGCGAAATGCCGTCGGCCACCAGCACGAAGGGCACCACACCCACGACCGGGGCCAGCAGGTAGATCGCGGCATGCGGCGTCTTGAACCGGGGGTGCGCACGGGCCAGGCGGCCGGGCAGGATCTCCTCCCGGGCCAGGCTGTACACGCTGCGGGCGGCAGCGTTGAGCGACGCGGAAACGCAGGCGGCCGCGGAGATGGCCACGGCCAGGTCAAGGTAGTAGGCGAGCCAGCCGACGCCGGCGTTGGCCGCGAGGTCGTTCAGCGGGGCGCTGCTCTGCGCCAGCGAGGCCGCCGAGCCGAAGCCCAGGACCTGTGCGTAGCAGGCGATGATGTAGAGAATCCCGGCGCCCAGGACGGTGAACAGGATGGCCCGGGGGATCGCCCGGTGCGGGGAGCGGGCCTCGATGCCCAGGGACGATGAGCTCTCGAAGCCGACGAACGCGCCGACCGCCAGCACGCTGCCCAGCGCGATGCCGGTGGCACTGGAACCGGTGGCCTTGAACTGGCTCGTGTCCACCCGGGCCCCGTAGTGGATGAACAGGGCGACCAGCAGCACGCCGATGGCCAGCAGCGACACGATCTCGAGGATGACGGCCAGCCGGGTGGAGATCCGCACTCCCCGGATGGGGATCGCCACGGTCAGCACGAGGAAAACCACGATCAGCGGCAGCTGCCAGGCCCGGCTCTCGCCGCTGGCGCCCAGCTTGGCCACGAACGCGCCGAAGTACAGGGCCGCGCCGGCCAGGCAGGCAGCGGCGATGCCCAGGTAGCCGAAGATCAGGCCCCATCCGCTGGCGAACGCGGTGCCACGGCCGAGGCCGGACGCCGTGTAGGAGTAGAGCGAGCCAGCGGCGGCGGTGCGGCGGGCGAACTGGGCGATGCTGTAGCCGACCAGGACCACGACGACGGTGGCGAGCACGTAGGACCAGATGGCGCCCTTCCCGGCGGTCAGGTAGACGACCGCCACCGTCCCGGCCACCGCGATGCTCGGGCCGGTCGCGGCCAGCGACTGGCCGAAGACCTCCAGGCCGGTAGCGGTCCTGCGGTCCAGGTCCCGGCTCGCGCCTGGGCGGCTGCCGTTACCCCGATCCTGGCCGGCGGGCACGAAGCCTGCCTTGTCACGACTGGTGGTCATCTCATGCTCCCGTGGCTGCTGGTCGGTATGCGGGCACGGCCGCCCCGCTCACTGCGTGGACGAAACCGGTGATGGCGGCGGCCACCTCCCGGTGCACCGTCTCGTTCAGCACGTCGTGCCGGGCCCCGGGGAACTCGGCGAGCTGTCCGCCGGGCAGCCGGGCCGACCAGTCGCGGGCCACGGACACCGGGACGACCGGATCAGCGCTGCCGTGCACGAACAGGACGGGCAACCGGACCTGGCCGAAGGTGCCCGCCAGCTCCGTCCAGGCGGGCGGCAGCGTGTTCAGCAGGCTGAGCGCCCCGGCGGCGCTGGTGAAGGCGAGCGGGTCGTTCTCCAGCTCATCGAGGTAGAACGGGTCGGCGGACAAGTCACCAAGGTCAAGGGACAAGCCGCCGCCGGATCCCTCGGCCGTCAGCTGCGTCACCCAGTCCAGCGGCGACAGCGCCGCGCCGGAGAGGATCAGCCCCGCGTACGGCGACGGGTCGCGGGCCACGCTGACGGCGGCGGCGGCCGCGCCCAGCGAATGACCGGCCAGGAACACCGGGCGGCCTGGCGACGCCGCGGCGGCCAGCGCGGTGAGCTGGCGCCCGTTGCCGACCAGGTCACCGATGGACTCGATCACCGCGCGTTCCCCGTCGGTGAGCCCGTGACCGATCTCGTCCAGCGCCCACAGGTCGATGCCCGTGGCGTTCAGCGCCTCACCGAAGCGGTGATAGAGGCCCGAGTGCTCCCCGAAGCCGTGCAGGAAGACGACCGTGGCGGTGCTGGGTTCGGATGCCCGCCAGGCCCGGAAGTAGACCCGGCCGGTCAGCCCGTCGAAGTAAGGCATTGCCACCTCGCAATGACTATAAATTCGATCGTTTTGATAGACTATGAGGCGGATTCCGGCATCGTCAAGATCTGATCGCCACCCGGGCAGGCCGGGGAGGGACGCGGCTGGGTGGAGGGAGGCCAGGTGAGCACGTCGTTCGAGGATCGCTGGGGGGTCGCGGCCCAGGCGGGCAACGAGAAGGCCGTGGCCTTGCTGGACGACGCCGTCGAGCAGCTGGCCAGGCTCGCGGGCGACCCGGTGGCCGGCGCCGAGGCGGCCGTCGCCGCTGACGATGGACTGGCCCTGGGCCACATCTGCCAGGCCTACCTGGCCCTGTACGGCACCACCCCGGAAGGCGTGCGGGCGGCCACGAACATCCTGGGCCGGCTGGATGGGCCGCTGGCCGAGCGGGAAACGCATCACCGCAGCGCCGCCCGGGCCTGGGCGGCCGGCCGCTGGGACGCCGCAGCGCGCGCGCTGGAACGGGCCCTGCTGTGTCACCCCCGTGACCTGCTGGCCCTGAAGATCGCCCAGGACCTGTACTTCTTCCTCGGGAACCGGCTGGACCTGCGGGACGTGGCTGCACGGGTCCTCCCGGCCTGGCCATCCGGGCAGCCCGGCTGGGGGTACGTGCAGGGCATCTACGCCTTCGGCCTGGAGGAGAACGCCGACTACCGCCAGGCCGAGGCCCGCGCCCGCGCGGCGCTGGCGGAAAACCCACGGGATGTGTGGGCGGTGCACGCCCTGGCCCACGTCTTCGAGATGGAAGGCAACCAGCGCGAGGGTGCGGCCTTCCTGGCCGGGACGGCCGCCGACTGGTCACCCAGCTACTTCGCCGTCCACAACTGGTGGCACCACGCGCTCTACCACCTCGAACTCGGGGACATCGACCGGGTACTTGCCCTGTACGACGGCCAGATCCGGTCCCGCCGGTCCACCGAGTGGCTGGACATCGTTGACGCCGCTGCCTTGCTGTGGCGGCTGTCCCTGTTCGGTGCCGACGTCTCCGCTCGCGCACAGCAGCTCGCCGCGGATATCGTCCCGCTCGTCACCCAGCCCGTTTACGTGTTCAACGACTGGCACGTGGTCATGGCCTTCGGCCTGGCCGGGGAGCACCGCCGCAGTGCCGCGATAACAGCCGCCAACCGGCTGCTCCCGCCGGGCACCAACCAGGCTGCGGCCGAGCGCGCCGGGCTGGCCCTGCTGGAGGGCTTCAGCGCGTTCGCGGCCGGTGACCCGGGCCGCGCCCTCGACCTGATGCTGGACGTCCGGCCCCGGGCCGACGCGGTCGGCGGCAGCCACGCCCAGCGTGACGTCATCGACCTGACCCTCATCGCCGCCGCGGCCCAGGCCGGGGCGGACCGCCTGGCCCGTGCGCTGGTCAGCGAGCGCGTCCAGCGCAAGCCATCGGCCGCGGACGCGGCCCAGCGGCTGGTGGAAGCGAACACGCCGGGCTCCCGCGGGACCGCCGTGACGGGCTGACCCGCGCCAGGCCGCTCGGCTCGCGGCTGGGTTGGGTCTGCAAGGCTCGGAGGCTTGGGGGCGATCGAAGCCGAATTTGCGGAACTCCTGGCTGCCGAAGACGTGGACCACCTCGCAGCCGCCATGGAGCCCGGAAGCACCGCCAGAGCGCTCCCCCTTACCGGAGTTAGCCGCCGCCGGATTTAGCCTCGGCCAACCGATTGCTGCTGGACTACCCGATCAGCAGAATGCAGCGCTCGATCGCCGGGCTGGCCATAGCCCGTCTGGAACCATCCGTGCTGCCGATGGCCGCGGGGATGCCAGAGGTGGCCGGAGGTTTCGTGCGCTCCGGCGGCACGCTCCTGCTGCCCGAGGCGGCTGCCGCGGCTGCCTGCGTGATCGTCGCCTGGCTGGCGGGCTGGACGATCCTCGGCGCGTGGCGGATGATGACCAGGGATGCCTGAGACGTATCCGGGCGGCAGGCGAGTTGGCCGGGTAGGCCGGGTCTAAATCCATGGAGACGGTGACCTGGGGAGTACGCGGTGAGGAAAAGGCATAGGCTCTGGCGGATCGGCAGGCTAGCAGGCGTGGTTCTCCTGTCTGTTGGCACTGTCTTAACGGTCGGGATACCAGAAGCGTCGGCACAGCAGCCCCTGACAGGTCAATGGTGCTGGGACAGCACCGGCTACGGCTCGTGGGTCTGCCTGAACGCATGGAACGGCGGTCCGTGGGTAAACGTTTCCACTAATGCCGATACCCGGAATAACGACTTCACGATAATTCAGAACTCCGCTGGCTATTACGAGCTCGAGGACACTGGCGGGAACAACTACTCTGGTGAATGCATCGGCGATGCATATAACGAGTCTGGGCAAGCGGATACTAGCCTCGACCAGTGCGGGAATACTGGGGGAGCTCAAGGATGGGGCACCAACTTTGAACTCGTAACTTCTGGCTGCAGTGTCGGCTCCGTAGCATTCTATAATGTCCACTGGCACGGCTATCTCGGGCCACCGAATGGATGGGCTAACGGTTCTCACTTCTATCTCAATAAGCCAGGGTACTTCTGTTTCGCGCAGTTGTTCCCAGCGTAGTGAGGTATGGCTGGCCGCCAGTAGCAGGTAGGTATCTGCTATCTCCCGGGCCTGCACCAGGGCAGGTCACCGGGCCGGGCGGCGGGCGGGCTGGCCTTTAGGCCGGGTTCTGCGCGCCCGCGTTCCCACTGCCGGCCGCCTGCGCGGCCCTGAACAAACGTCCAGATCGGACGTGCAGTCCCTGGTCGTACGGCGACGCTGGAAGCCAGCCCGGAAGTGGTCTCCACGGCCGCCGTAGTCGACCCGCTGACCAGCGCCTCGCTCACGCTGCCGCTGATCCGCGAGATAGTGGACCGTCTCTTCGGGGCGGAGTGTCCGTGGCTGGGCGAGCTCGCGGCCTAGGGAACGATGGCATGAACGGAGCAGTGCCGACGAAATGAGCCCTGATCCCCACGCCGAACAGCTGCAGCACCTGCCGCTTCACGATTACCGGCCGCAGGCCAGGCTGGTCCGGCCAGAACATCACGTGCCCAGGGCGGCCGTCCGCGCCATCGACTCCCATGCTCACCTGGGCCGCTGGCTCAGCCCCGACCAGTCCTGGATGGTGCAGGACGTCTCGAGGCTGCTGGCCGAGATGGACCAGTGCAACATCGCGGGCATCGTCAACCTAGATGGCCGCTGGGGTGCGGAACTGGCCGACAACCTGGCCCGTTACGATCACGCCCATCCGGGCCGGTTCGCGACATGCTGTCACCTGGACTGGCGGGAGGTGTCCGCGCCCGGGTTCGGGGAGCGCCTCGCGGGCCGCCTGCGCGCAAGCGCAGACGCGGGCGCGGCGGGGCTCAAGGTGTGGAAAGACCTCGGCCTGCACGTCCGAGATCACCGTGATGAGCTGGTGTTTCCCGACGACGAGCGGCTGGCCCCGGTCTGGGCGGCGGCCGGCGAGCTCCGCTTGCCGATCTTCATCCACACCGCCGACCCCGTGGCCTTCTTCGACCCGGTAGATGAGCGCAATGAGCGGCTGGAGCAGCTACTCACCCGGCCTGACTGGTCGTTTGCCGGCCCGCGGTTCCCATCCTTCCAGCGCCTCATCGACAGCCTGGAAGCGCTCGTGGCGGCACACCCGCAGACGACCTTCGTCGGCGTGCATGTCGGCTGCTACGCCGAGAACCTCACCTGGGTCGGGCGGATGCTGGATACCTACCCGAACTTCCACGTCGATACGGCGGCCCGCATCGCGGAACTGGGCAGGCAGCCGCGGGCCACGGCTGAACTGATAGCCCGTCATCCAGGCCGGATCCTGTTCGGCACGGATGAAGTCCCGTTCGACAGCCGGGTGTACCGGATCTACTTCCGTTTCCTGGAGACCTCTGACGAGTATTTTGACCATGGCCTCGAGGATCCACCGCTGATGGGGCGCTGGAAGATCTCCGGCCTGGAACTCGACCGTGACCTCCTGCGCCAGGTCTACTACGACAACGCTAGGCGCCTGGTGCCGCGACTGGCCGGGTGAGCGTGGCGGGCTGCTGATAAAAGGTCCGAGGCGCTGCAGCGATTATCTCATCCGGGATGCTGGGGTGTTCCAGTGCTTCCGCGAGCACCTCTACCAACTCCGCTTTGCCCGGAGTAGTGTGAGCGCTGGTTACGTGGCGAGGGCATATGAATGGATCTGGGATCGATCCGCCGCAAGTAAGTCCCGTTCGGCCGAAGACAGGTTCCCGAACAAACTCTGGGCGCGCAACGACCGACGTCTGCCATCTCACAAGCTTACTTAGGCATCACAAACATCCCGGGGCGCAACGGAACTCTCCGGGCTGGCAGGACTTGCTTTCATCAACCATCTGGCCCGGCGGGTCCCGTTCCTGCCCTGGGGGAAGCCATGGCTAAATTGACCATCGAGGGTTATGATCTCGTTCTGAGCCTGTCATTCGCGGAGAAAATCGCTGCCGTGAAGCGCAGTGACCGGGAAGCGCTTTTCCCTTTTCACGACAACAAACTCGTATTTAACCTGTCTCGTCGTCCTCCCCAGTGGGACGCCGACGGGAATCAGCTTAGACCATTCCCGCCCTGGGTCCGCTCAGCTTCGGTTGTACCGGATGCCTACGAAGCGCTGAAGCGGGATATCCCTCTGTGGAGGATGTATCCGCCACACGTTCCGCACCACCACCTACCCCTTGCCAGCGTTAAAGCCGTCCTTCAGTTCTCTTGGGACACGGGGACACTGGCAATCGTCTACGGAATCCATAGTCCCGTCGTGGTGGTGGAAGGTCCCGAAAAGCTCCCGTTGCACAAACTGGTGATCACTGTCCGCGACCCTGAGTCGATAGTTGCCAGCATCCGCTCGCAGCTCGGCTAGCGTGACGGATGATCGCCAGACACCTCGCGGCGTTCTTGCCGAGTTGGCGTTGGTTCAGGTGATCAGAGACCGCGGATGTCAGCGATGCCTGCCGCGCAGAACCGGGAACGCCGCGAGGATGCCCCGGCCTCACCATCCGGGGCATCCTCGGGCTACCTGTTCCTGGCGGTTACCCGGCCGTCTGCACGGCCAGCGTCTCCTGCGCCGCCGGGGCCTTCACCGGCACCTCGACAGCGGTGCCGCGCGTGGTGGTGACCAGCTGGTAGTGGACCTTCGTGCCGTTGAGCGTGACCGACTGCGGTGTCACCCCGCCCGGCAGGACGGTCCCGATGGTCAGCGCCAGGCCCGTCGCGCCGGACACCTGGGTGGTATAGCTGCCCGACTGGTGGGCGGCGTTCACGGCCAGGTCCTGGTGGCCGACGCGCAGCTGGCTGACGCTGAGCGACGGCCAGGACGCGGGCACCTCGGGGACCACGGCGACCGACCCTTCCGGCACGTCCGGGGTGACCCCGAGCAGGTCGTTCACCACGGTCCACATGACGCCGTAGGACGACCAGGCCTGCATGACGTTGGCCCGGCTGGTGAACGCCTCGAACGGGTTGTACTGGGCGCTGGCGGCGAGCTCGGGGAGCGAGCCCGGCATCTCCGAGGTGAGCTGGCTGGCCACCTGGTCCATGTAGCCGACAGCCTGGCTGGTCCGGCCGTAGTTCGCCTCGGCCCGGGCCATGGCTCCCGTGTTGACCAGGTAGCAGGTCTGGCCGCCGGTGCCGGACGGGCCGCCCACGCCATCGACGTACAGCCCGCACGACCCGGTGAACGTGGGCCCTTCCATCTGGGTCAGCGCGGCATCGGCGTTGGCGGCAGGCGCGACGTTCTGTTCCATCGGGGCCACGCTCGTCCACCAGCGCTGCTGCAGTTGCTGCCCGGCGTGCGTGCAGTCGCCTTCGGTGCCGTCACACATCGAGTCCGCGTACAGGTTCTGGCTGGGGATCCACCACTGGTGGAAGGCGGCGAGCATGGCCTTCTGGTGCTGCGCGGCCCAGGCTGCGGTGGAATGGTCCCCCATGGCGGCGGCCATGTCCTGCAGTACGCCCAGCGCCTGCACGGTCTCCGAGGCCACATCCACCGCATCGTTGCCCAGGGCGGTGTTCTCCACGATGCCCGCGCCGTCGGGCCACAGGTCATCTTTGCCACCGGGCTCCAGGCCGGTGAGGTAGTGCAGCCCGGCCTTGATGAACGCGTAGTTCTGGCGCAGGACGGCCTGGTCACCAGACCACTGCCAGACCAGGCCCGCGGCTATGGCGAACTGGGCGGTCTCGTTGATGTCACCGGGCTGGCTGTTGTCGCCGTAGTAGACGGCGCCGGTGGACGTGATCTCGTGGACGACCTTTCCGGTGCCCCCATTCACGATCTGCGACACGGTGCGCAGCGTGTTGAGGTGCGCGATGGCGGTCTGCCACTGCCCCGCGGCCGCCAGGCTGTAGGTCGCGTAGGCCCCGTCGGTGCCGAAAAATTCGGCGTAGTCGGGGTAGGCAGCATCGATGCCGGAAAGTTCCGGCAGCGTGGCCAGGGGCTTGGGGTACACGGTCCCGGCCTTGGTGTCCCTGATGGCGGCCTGGGTGATCGTGCGGCGCAGGTCAGCCAGGTTCAGCTTGCTCCACAAGATGGCCTGCTGCACGCCGGCGTCGGGCACCTTGACGTTGGTCAGCGCGGCCGTGGCGTCGCGCGCCGCGACCTTGCCCGCCAGCAGCCCCGCCGGGTTGGCCAGCCCGGCCTTGAGCGCGCTCACCGCCGGCGCGGCACCGGTGTGCGACCCGGCCACACCGACCCACAGCGTCGTCCCGCCCGCGGGGACGGACAGGTTCCAGGCCAGCTGCCCGCCCTGGCCCTTGGTGCCGAACACGGTCTGCTGGCTGGCCGGGGTCGGACCCCAGAAGCCGGTGCCCGTGCGCACGGTGGCCGGCTGCGGGTTCGCCCCGACCTCCGCATACCAGGGCCGCGACTGCTGGCCGAACTGGATGACGCCACCGCTGGCGGAAACCGTGTTCTGGTGGTTGTAGGAGTCGAATGTGGGCTTGGTGGACGTCCACGGGTAGGCCGCGGCGACCTGGCTGTGCGCGTCAGCGGCGACGCTGGCGGTGGTTGCCTGGCCGTTCACCGGGGTCAGGGTGAGCCCGAAGAGCGCGGTCGGCTGCCCGTCGGGCGCGAACTCGGTCAGGGTCGGTTGCAGCCCGCCGGTCGCCGGGAAGGACAGCCGGACGAAACCAGGGCCGGTGGTGTACTTGGCCGCGGAATCCAGCCACTGCCCGCCGACGCTGAACCACAAGCCGTCAAGCAGCTTGACCGGGGGTGCCCACACGCCGCCCATCTGCCCGGTGATGTGCCAGCCGATCGGCGGGAACGTGCCGTCCTCCGCGCCGATGACGTAGGCGCCGGTGCCGGCCGCCACGTACCGGCGCAGGGAAAGATTGGTGGTGGCCGAGATGACCGGTGAGGCCGACGCCTCGGGAACCCCCCCTGCTCCGGCGCTTCCTGTGCGCGTGGCCGCCGCCGCGGATCCGGCGCCCGCTGCGGCGCCCAGGCCGACCAGCAGGCCAGCCGCTGCTACCGCCGCGGCGGTAGCCCTCAAGTGGATGGGTACCCGATGTCTCAACATACTGAGCCTCCTCGCTCGGCACGCCGGGTGGCGCAGCAGCGCTACCCCGGGCCAAGGTCGGCAAACGTGCGCTCACGCGGGGACGTAAGGGTGACCGGCACGGATCAGGGTGGCTGACGGCGCGGAGTCCCGGGAGACGAAGCATGCGTCTCTAAACTTTCCGCCGCTGATCTTCCAATCATGTGATCTGACCCATGTGGTGAGCCTCAGGCCGGCTGAGACCTGGCTGAGTGAATGCATTGCGGCCCGTCCGGATTTGCGCAGAGCGGTGCGGGTATATGGCATAGATGGCAGTCTGTTCTTAGACTGAGTTCCATCGGCGATCGTTGTGGCCTGCCGCGAACGGCATGGGGGCGGTGTTGCCTGTGCTGCGCCAGCGAGGGGTGGCCTTGAGGAGTGCAGGTGTTTTCAGGTGATCAGCGTGCGGTGTTATGGCGCAGGAGCCAGGCGTGCAACCCTGTGGAATGCGTGGAGGTTGCCCTCTGCCGCGATCGTGTCCTGGTCCGTGATTCCAAGAGCCCTGAGGCGGTCATTTTGGAGTTCACCCGGGATGAATGGCGCGCGTTCCTGGCTGATATACGACGGGGGGAGCGTTCCAGCCGCCGTGACCGGAATGCCGGTCGGGGATTCCGGACTGGTGGTGCAGGTGATTAGGGGCGTGCAGGTCTAGGGGAGGAACCCGCTGGTGTTACTGCTGGGGCAAGATAGCCGTAAGGTGTGGGAGGGTGACCCCGACGGCGGTAAGGACAGGTATGGGTGACGTCCGGCAGTCTGGCAGCGGAGCGGTCTTAATCGACGATGGTGGCCGGCCAACTGCGTCCGCCCGCCCTCCCGGATGGTCGAAGATCATCTACTCGGTAGGCTCTGGTGCGCTCGGCACCATCGTGGGCGCTGGCGTGAGCCTGCTGGTCCCTGCCGCGGCCCGGGTGGCCGTCTGGTGCGCAGTAGCGGGCGCGGTATGCGTCGGCGCGGGCCTGATGTGGTCTTCAGGCCGGGTCACCGCTTGGCGGGAGGCCCTGTGTCGCTGGCTCGCCGCTGCTTCCTCTTCCTGAATGCCCCGTAGACCCCGATGCAGGTCCAGGTCAGCACGGACCCGCCGGTGAGGATCCCGGACGGCAGAAGGTAGCGCAGCCTGACCCCGCGAACTCCTTCTTCCGCCATCACCACAAAGCTGATCCCCGCCGTGACCCCGGCGACAACGGCGAACAGGACACAGCTGAGGAGGATGGCGCAGCGGGCAGTGCGGTCGCGGTCCTCGAGAATCCAGGCGATGAGGGCGACGGCCGTGTTCGGGCCTGCGGGGGCTGCGGAGTCTTGCCCCCCGTGCCGCCGCCTAAGGAGCGCCATCGGTCCTCTCTCGCATCAGCCGACCAGGATGACGTGTCGTCCGCTGCGCTCAGGCGCCCGGGATCCGGCTGCACTGCCTCATCCGTCCCGTCTTTCGCGGCCTCGCCGAACCGACCGATGAGCTGCCCGATCAGCGCCCTCGCCCGGCTGGCGGATAGCGCCTGCTCACGCATCGCGGTGAAGTGCCCGCTGAGTTCGGTGACTTTGCCCTCGTCCCCCCGGCTGACCAGGTCACCGCTGATGCCTTCGATGAACAGCAGGTTCTCGCTGGGATCGTCGAAGCCGAGCAGGATGAACGGCCCGAGGAGCCCGGCATGCGCTCCGGCGGTGAAGGGGATGACCTCGACCGTGATGCCTGGCCGCTCACTCATATCGAGCACGTGCTGCAGCTGGCGCTCCATCACCGCCGGGCTGCCGATCCAGCGGTACAGCGCCTCCTCCCCGAACACGAAGACTGCTTCCGGAGAGTCCTCATGCCCCAGGAGGTGCTCCTGGCGCTGCAGCCGCATCTGCACGATCCGCTGCGCCTGCTGGCCGCTCGTGTGAGGGTCCAGCAGGGCCGTGGCGTACTCCCTGGTGTGCAGCAAGCCCGGGATGAGGAAGGGATGGAACACGCCGATCGAGGATGCGGACGCTTCCTGGCCGAGGTAGGTGGCGAACTGCGGGGAGACCACATCCCTGAACCGGCTCCACCAGGACAGCCCCCGGCTGTGCAGCGCGGCGTTGGACAGGTCGTCGATCGACCGCTGGTCGGTCACCCCGTACAGCTGCAGCATGGCGCGCAGATCAGTGACCGAGATACCGACAGCGCCGTTTTCGATCCTGATCAGCTTCGACTGTGACCAGCTCAGGCACTCCGCGGCGCTCCGCTGGGTGAGCCCCGCCACGCTTCGCGCCTGCCGCAGCCCGGCCATCAGCTTGCGCCGCTGACTGCTCGGGTCACCGCCAGGCATGGCTGAAGATGTCCTTCCCGCGAGGGGGTGGTGCGCGCCCTCTACGTGTGCACGAAGTGGTTTATCTGCTAGTAGCAGAGTGACAGTAGCACATGATCCCCGGGCAAAAGCGGAGCATCTTCACATCCAGGGCACGGGCTGCTGCCCAGCCGCCCGGCGGGCCACGACGGCCCGGCATTGGCACGTGCGCTCGCTGGCCTGGGGTGTGGCAGGAGACCGAGCGGACCGTTGAGGAAGAAAGGGGGCTGCGGCCGGCCGGTGTGACGCAGCGCAGCGTGCGGCCGCCGCGCGGCGGCCGGGACCGATCCCGGGCCACGCCCCGCCCGGCGGCCCGGGCATGCGGGCCGGATGTCACCTCCCAGGCAATCTGGGGGGCTCCGCCCGGAATATGGGGGGCCGCTCCCGATTCCCGCTGAGCACCTCCCTGCTTACGGTCGCATCGATCAATCTGCGATCGGGGGCATCGTGGTGTTTGGCAGGGTCGTTCCATCACCGGTGCCGTGGCTGCGCCGTCCGGCCGCCGCGCTGGTCGCGGCCGCGGGGCTGTGGGGGGTGGCGGTCAGCGGGACGAAATATGCCCTGGGCGGCTTCGATCCCGTGACCCTCCTGAGCATCGAGCTCCTGGCGGGTGCGGGCGTTCTGTGGGTCGCCCTGCTGGTACGCGGTTACCGCCCGCCCAGGTCGTGGTGGCTTCCCGCCGTGCTGGGGCTGCTCGAGCCGGCGCTGGCGTATCTGGGTGACACGTTCGGCCTTTCCCTTACCAGCGCGGTGCACGGGGCGGTGATCAACGGCCTGGAATCGGGGCTGGTGGTCCTGCTGGCCGCCGTGCTGCTCCGGGAGGCCGTTACCCGGCCGGCCATCCTCGCGATCGTGGTCGCGCTGGGCGGGCTGGCCGTGCTCGCCGGCGTGGGGACGGTCGCGGGCGGCGGCGCGGGCGGCGGCACGGCTGCCGGTGACCTCCTGGTGGCCGGGGGCGTGCTGAGCGCGAGCCTGTACACGATTGTGGCCAAGCGTTTCGATGACGGCTCGGATGCCCTCTCGCTGACGGCATGGCAGTTCACGGTGGCCGCCCTGGTGTCGCTGCTGGTGACGGTCGTGCGCTGGACCGCGGGGTCCGGGAACGGAATCGGGACCGGGGCCGGGCCGGCCGCGCCCTGGTTCTGGCTGGTCGCCGTGCTCGTGGGGGCGGGCGGTTTCGGGCTCAGTTTCCTGCTGTTCAACATGGTGATCGGCCAGGTGAACGCGGGGCGGGCGGCCGTGGTCCTCAATCTCATTCCCGTGTTCGGTGTCGCGAGCGCGGTGGTTTTCCTCGGTGAGGGCCTGACCGCTCGCGATGGCCTCGGGGCCGTCCTCATCGGCTCATCGGTGCTCTACTTCGCCGCCGCCGATCATCGCGAGGCCGCAGCCCAGGCGCTGCGCGCCAAGCAGCCGGGCTGATCCGCCACGGCGCTGATCCGCCACGGCGCTGATCCGCCACGGCGCTGATCCGCCACGGGGGCCGGCCGGGTTCCCGGGTCAGTGCACGGTGCCGGGCAGCTTGCCCTTGGCCCCGAGCTTGTAGGCGATGATCAGCGGCTGGCCCGATCGCGGCACCGCTGCTCCGGTGATGACGTAGTCACCGTCGATGGTGACGGGAGCGTTCGAGCCGGCGGACAGGGGGGTGTTCAGCAGGATCGCGCCGGTGGCCGCGTTGAACGCGTACAGGTGACCGCTGTAGGTGGTGGTGAAGACGACGTTGCCGGTGACGGCGGCGGCGCCGTAGGGCGTCGAGGGGAGCTTGTCGTCCCACTTGATCTTTCCGGTGTCCTGGCTGACGGCGATCATCTCGCCTGTTGCCCTGGGGATCGAGGCTCCGAATGCGTGTGAGCTCTCCGTCACGCCTTTCACGGAAAGGGGCACAGCCAGATTGTTGACGGCGGCGAATGCCGTCGTGCCGTTGGTGGCCAGCTGGGATTCGACGCCGCCGAACACCCCGGGCTCGAGGCTGAACGTGGCCGGCAGCGGGATGGGCGAGGCGGGCGTGGCCTTCTCGGTGAGCAGCCCCGCGTCGCCGGGTCCGCGGTGCACGCCGACCGGGAGCTTCCACAGCAGCTTGCCGGTGTGCGCGTTCAGCTCGATCAGGATGCCGGCTTTGCCGCCGTCGATCACCACCGGCTGCCCGTGGGCGGTCGTGAGCACGGGCGAGTTCTGCAGATCCCAGTCGAACAGGTCGTGCGGGGTGAGCTGGTAGTACCACAGCAGTTTGCCGGCCGGGCTGAGCTTGACGACCGAGTCGGTGTACAGGTCCGGGCCTGGCCGGCTGGTTCCCCAGGGGTAGCCGCGCGGCCATCCGGTCTGGCCGATCGGCCCGGGGTTCGCTATCCCGATGTAGAGGTTGCCCTGGCGGTCGAACGACGGCGGATCCCACAGGCCGCCGCCGGAGTTGATGCCCGGGTTCCCCCAGAGGTTCTGCACCTCGTCCCAGGACCATTCGGGCGCGCCCGTGGCGGCGTTCAGCGCCCAGAGGGCCGACCTGGCACCGCCGAGATACTGGCCCTTGTTCGGGTTCACCGGCACCGTCAACACGTACACGGTGCCGTTGTTGTAGCCGGGGGCCATGTCGATGCCCTCGAGGTCGTTGCCGATCAGGGTCCGGCTCCACAGCTGCCTGCCGGTGGCCGCCGAGAGGGCGAACGCGGCTTTGTCCGTGGCCCCGTACACGGTTCCGCCGGCGACATTGACGCCGTCCGGGCCGCCGTTGAGCGAGTTGTAGTTGTGCGTCCACAAGACCTTGCCGGTGGCGAGCCTGATCGCCATCACGTTCGACTCAAGATCCTGGGTGTACACCACGCCATTCACCACGACCGGGGTCGTCGCGTAACCATCGGCCAGGCCAGCGGCACGGGTTGCACCGGTCGACTCGACTGGCACGCACCACGCCACTCCAAGCGCCGATACGTTTGAAATGGTGATCGCACTGGCGACATCCCGCGTGTTCGCCAGGTTGCCGCCCGGCAGCGTCCAGCCCGCTGCGACCGCCGGATTCGGCGGGCCGGGCGGCGCACTACTGGCCTGGCCCGCCGCCGCATTCCCGGCAGAACAAGTCGCCGCACCCGGTTTGGCGCTGCTGGCGCATCCGGTGACAGCCAGGCCGGCGGCGACGGCCAGGATCACGCTGGCCACGGCGGGCCGGTTAACGCGATATGCCATGGGGCTCATCTCCTGCATCGCCGAGAATCGGCCGTGCCGGGCACGGCGGCCGGGGCGACCTGCGGTGCCAGCCACTCCGGTTACCGATATCCCGATGCTCGCCGCAAGCAAGCAGGAGGTCCACCGTGCGTGCACCCGAACCTGGGGTACGGCTAGCACGGCCGCCCGTGCGGCGGCGCCGCGGACGGACCCCAGGGCGCCGCGCCTCTCCTGCCGGCACGATTGCGCGCCGGCGCACGCCGATCTCGCCGACGCCCGGACACCCCATCAGCTCTCAAACTGCCCGCGCCAGTCACCGCGGCCGCGCCCGGGCTTTGACGTGCACGCGGGCGCCCGGCTGCCACAGCTCTTCGGGCAGGCCGGGACCGGCGCTCCCGACGGCACGGACGTCGCGGGCCGCCTCGTGGCTCAGCAGCGGCCGCGGGCTCCCGGAGGGCACCTTCCGCGGCCTGCTGCCGACGGCCCTGGCGCACGGCAAACGCAAAGATTCCAGCCAGTAGCTCAGGCGCTGGTGCTCACTTCGGCTGGGGCACGATGCGGATGTAGGGCCGGGGAGCCCTCCATCCCTCGGGATAGATCGTCTTCGCCTCGTCGTCGGAAACGGAGCCCGCGATGATCACATCCTCGCCCGCCTTCCAGTTGACCGGCGTGGCCACCCGGTGCTTGGCCGTCAGCTGGAGCGAGTCGATGACCCGGAGCACCTCATCGAAGTTGCGGCCGGTCGTCATCGGGTAGACGAGGATCAGCTTCACCTTCTTGTCCGGCCCGATCACGAACACGTTGCGGACCGTCTGGTTGTCGGCGGGGGTCCGGGTCGCCGCGTCGCCGCTGGTGCTGGCGGGCAGCATCCCGTACAGCTTCGACACGTTAAAGTCGCTGTCGCCGATGATCGGGTAGTTGGGCGCGGTTCCCTGGGTTTCCTCGATGTCACTCGCCCACTGCTCGTGCTTCCCGGACGGGTCGACCGAGAGCCCGATAATCTTCACGTTCCGCTTGTCGAACTCGGGCTTGATCTTGGCCATGTAGCCGAGCTCGGTCGTGCAGACCGGCGTGAAGTCCTTCGGGTGCGAGAACAGGACCGCCCACGAGTCGCCGATCCAGTCGTGGAAGCTGATCGGCCCCTCCGACGTCTCGGCGGTGAAGTCCGGTGCAGTGTCCCCCAGTGAGAGAGCCATGTTTTCCCCTTCGAATTGTTCTCTGATTTCCCCTGCCGCCAGCCATCTTGCCCTGACGCGAGGCTGGTTTTAGCACATTACAAGCACACGTCGCTCATGTTGCGGCATGCGCAGCCCCAGGCCGTTCCCCGTCATCCCAGCTGCTCCCAGACCGCAATCGGGCGCGGGCCGGCGTCCTGGCGGAGCCGTTCCAGGAACAGCACGATGGCGGCGGCCACCGTCCGGTGGGTCTGGTCGTTGAGCACGTCGTGCCGCCCAAGGCTGATGCTGACCAGTTCAGCGGACGGGGCCGCGGCGTAGCGGTCACGGACCTGCCCCAGCGCGCTGATCGGGTCGTCGCTGCCGTGCAGGCCGAGAATGGGCATGCGCAGCCCGCCCAGGCCGCTGCGGTCCAGCCAGCCCGCCGGAATCGGCTCATACAGAGCGCCCCGGCGCAGGGCCGGGCCGGTGAGCCGCCCGCGGTGGGCCGGGCACGTGGTCCTGGCGTCCAGTTCGTCATCCCACGAGCCCGCCGGGCCCGCCTGCGGTGCCGCGGGGAGGCCGGCCAGCACCAGGGCGTCCACCCCAGCGCCCAGGTCCGATCTGGCCAGCGTGACCGCGAAGAGAGCGCCCGTGTCCGACCCGGCCAGCACCCGCGGCGCAGGCAGGCTGGAGTCGGCCAGGAGGCCGGAGATCTGCGCCCGGGCCGACCCGGCGTCCGCCACCGGATCGGTCACCGCCCGGACCCGGTAGGCGTCAGCGGCCAGCCGCCGCCCGAACCGCTCGTAGACCGCGGGCGACTCTCCCCGGCCGGGAATCACCATGACAGTGCCGCGCGGGATCAGGCCGTCGGGCTCATTCCAGGCCATCACTGGAACGTGCTGGTCGGCCAGGGTCATCGGAACTCCTTAACTATCGCTTCAGCTAGCCGGCGCGGACCGGGCGCCGGCTGGGCAGTGCGCGCCCCGACCGGCAGCAGGGCGCCCCGTCGGCTGATGACGCGCCCGCAGGCCATCGCGAGGCGGTTTTTTTCCTGCTTAATCGATCAAACTAATAGGTATACGGAGGAGTGTCCAACCGCGGACACCGCGGTTCTGCCGGGAGGGTTGCTGCGGCTCAGTCCCGGCAGGCCAGGTGGCCCGGCCACGACGACGTCGCAGCACGGCCGGACGGTGAAGCCGCCGGATGACCGGGAACGCCTGTGCGGCGCAGATTCCCGCGTGCCGGGCGGGCGTGCCTCACCCGGTGCAGAGCGCCCACACGATCTTGCCGCCCAGCGCGTCCAGGCCGTCCGCCGCGTAGCAGCCCCACTGGGCGCTGAGGGCCTCCACGAGCACCAGGCCCCGCCCGCCCTCGGCGTCCAGCTCCTGGCTGCGGCGAACGGGAGAGTGATAGTCGCCGTCCCAGACCTGGATCAGGACGTTCCGCCGGTCCGAGGTGAGCCAGAATCGCAGCCGCCGCGTGCGCAGCGGCAGCCCGCTCCTGGTCTGCTGGTCGGCTGAGGCGCGTACCGCATTGGTGGTGATCTCGGACACGAGCAGTTCCACCGTGTCAGCCATGGATCCCAAGCCCCACGCGCAGAGGACCTTCGTGGCGTGCATCCGGGCAAAACGTACGGAAACGGGCAGTCCCCGCAGCTCGCGATAGCTGCGCAGCGGCCATTCCCGCAGGCGCGCCAGGTCCTGGCCAGCCCGTGGCTGGGCGGCGCACGCCGGGAGGGGCACGGGCTCGGCGGAAAGTCTGGCCACTGGCCGGCAGTAGGCTACGCCGGGACCGACCAGCCCGCTGATCGCAGGGGCGGTCATTATCGGGCTACCCCCTCCAATCGGCTCGTGACCAGCACCGCTGCAGCGGCCGACCTCACCGGCTGGGCGGGATGGAACCGCCATAGTTCCAGCAAATGCTCACCAAACACTGACAATCGGACAGCCACGGCTCACGGGTGGCTCACGGCGCGGGTACGCTGCCGTCGTATCTGCGCTGACCACATCGTGTCTGCGGGACCGACGGCGCGGATGGCCGGGAAGAGGGCGAGGCGTGGACTTCGGGCTGCTCGGGCCGCTGGTCGTCCGGGACGGCCCGCGGGAGGTACCGGTGTCCGCGCCCCGGCAGCGGGTGCTGCTGGCCGGGCTGCTGGTGAGCGCCGGGCGGGTGGTCAGCCTGGACGCACTGGCGGGGATGCTGTGGGAAGGCGAGCCCCCGGCCGGGGCGCGGGGTGCGCTGCACAGTGCCATCCAGCGCCTGCGCTCGGCGCTGGGCCCGGCCGGTGCGGAGCTGATCGAGACCCGGGCACCCGGCTACCTGATCAGCATCGGCGACGACGACCTGGATATCCGCCGGTTCAGCGTGCTCACCACGCGCGGCCATGCCGCCGCCGAGGCCGGGGACTGGGCGGCGGCGGCCAGCCTGCTGCGCGAGGCGCTCGGGTTGTGGCGCGGCGACCCGCTGGCTGACGTGCCGTCGCCGCTGCTGCGCGACCGCGAGGTTGCCTCGCTCGAAGACCAGCGGCGGCAGGCCCTGGCCGCGCGGATCGACGCCGATCTGCACCTGGGGCGGCACAGCGAGGTGGTGGCGGAACTGCGCCAGCTGGTCGCCGCCCACCCGCTGCAGGAGCAGTTCCACGCGCAGCTGATGCTGAGCCTGTACCGCAGCGGCCGGCAGGCCGACGCGCTGGCCGCCTACCAGGATGCGCGGCGCATCGTGACCGGGGAGCTGGGCCTCGAGCCCAGCCCCGGGCTCAGGCTCCTGCAGCAGCGCATCCTGGCCGCCGACGATGAGCTCCAGCCCGGCGCGGACGGCGAGCAGCCGGGCACGCCACCGGGTTCCGCGGCGGGCACCGGGCCGGCGGGGCCCGGCGCGGCGGGGCCCGGGACGGCCACGCCCGGCACGGCGGCCCCGGGCCCTCACGACCCGGGGACCGGCCGGCATGTAGTGCCGAGGCAGCTGCCCCCGGCGACGCGGCTTTTCGCCGGCCGGGACGGGGCGCTCACGACGCTCGCCGGGCTCGCCGCCGAGGCCGCCGAAACGAGCCAGGCGCCGGTGATCGCGGTCATCGACGGGCCGGCCGGGATCGGCAAGACCACGCTCGCGGTGCATTTCGCGCAGCAGGCCGCCGGGCGGTTCCCGGACGGGCAGCTGTACCTGAACTTGCGCGGTTTCGATCCGGCCGGGCCGCCGATGACCCCGGGCGAGGCCATCCGGCTGTTCCTGGATGCCCTGGACGTGCCCGCGGCCAAGATCCCGGCCAGCCACGACGCGCAGACGGCCTTGTACCGCAGCCTGCTGGCCGGCCAGCGCGTGCTGGTGCTGCTGGACAACGCGCGCGACGCCGATCAGGTCCGCCCCCTGCTCCCGGCCAGCCCGGGCTGCCTGGTCATCGTGACCAGCCGCAGCCGGCTCACCAGCCTGGTGGCCACGGAGGGGGCGTTCCCGCTGGCCCTGGATGTCCTCACCGACGCCGACGCGCAGGAACTGCTGACCCGCCGCCTGGGCCCGGAACGGGTCGCCGGTGACCCCGGCGCCGTGGACGAGCTGATCCAGTTGTGCGCACGGCTGCCCCTGGCGCTGAGCATTGCCGCCGCCCGCAGCACCAGCCAGCCCGGGCTGTCGCTCGGCGCGCTGACCGACGATCTGCGTGATGCCCGGAAACGGCTTGACGTCCTGGACGCCGGGCACCCGTCCTCGAACGTCCGGGCCGTCCTGTCCTGGTCCTACGAGCAGCTGGACCCGGGCGCTGCCCGGCTGTTCCGGCTGCTGGGGCTGCACCCCGGCCCGGACGTCAGCGCCCCCGCGGCCGCCAGCCTGGCCGGCCTGCCGCTGGACGAAGGGCGCCGCCGGCTCGGCGAGCTGGCCAGCGCGCACCTGCTGACCGAGCACGCTCCCGGGCGGTTCTCCAGTCACGACCTGCTCCGGGCCTACGCCGCCGAACTGGCCCTGTCGGCCGACAGCGAGGCCGAGCGGAACGCGGCCACCGGCCGGATGCTCGATCATTACCTGCACACGGCGTACCCGGCCGCGATGCTGCTGCATCCCACGCGCAGGCCGATCACGCTGCCCCCGCTCCAGCCGGGCGCCGCGCCGGAGCGCCTCGGTGAACCCGCGCAGGCCCTGGCCTGGTTCCAGGCCGAGCGCCCGGTCCTCCTGGCCGCGGCCGGGCGGGCCCTGGAGGCCGGCTTCGACATCCATGTGTGGCAGATCGCGCAGGCGGTGTCAGGGTTCCTGGACACGCGGGGCCGCTGGCACGACTGGGTTGACATCGAGGAGACGGCCCTCATCGCCACGCAGCGGCTGGGCGACCGGGCGGCCGAGGCCACCGTGCGCCAGCGACTCGGCTACGCCCGCGCCAGGCTCGGTGCCTACGAGGCTGCCTACGCCCAGCTGGAGCTCGCCCTGGGCATCCACACCGAGCGCGGGGACCAGGGCGGGGCGGCCTACGCCCGCAACGCCATCGCCATCACGCTGCACAACCAGGAGCGTTACCGCGAGGCCCTCGACCAGGCCGAGCAGTCCCTGCAGCTGTACACCGCCATCGGCGACCAGTCCGGCCAGTCGCTGGCCCTCAACCTGGTCGGCTGGTTCCACGCCCTCCTCGGCGACTCCCGGCAGGCGCTCAGCTACGGTACGCGGGCGCTCGGCCTGTTCCGCGAGAACGGCAACCGGGACGGGGAAGCCAGCGCGCTGGACACCGTCGGGTACGCCCACCAGCTGCTCGGCAACCACGCCGAGGCGACGGCCTATTACCAGCAGGCGATCGAACTGGACCGCGAGATAGGCAGCCGCCCGGGCCTGGCTGAGACGCTCGACCACCTGGGCGACACCCGGCTCGCCGCCGGGGACCAGGCGGAGGCTCGCACCGCCTGGGACGAGGCGCTCGCGATCCTGGATGACCTGGGTCACCCGGGCGCCGACCCGATCCGCGCCAAGCTCGCGGATCTCGGCACCGCTGTCTCACGCTGACCAGCAACGGCGTGCCGTCCTGGAAGCCGTGGAGCCGGGGTTCCTAGTTCAGCAGGTCACGCAGGGTCAGGTTCATCAGTTCCGGCGCGTCTGGTGCGGGAAGGCGATCCGGCGCGATGAGTTCCAGTGAACGGTCCGGCCCGGGCACGGCGTGCAGGTCGCGCACTGCATCGATCTCGTCGGCCACGAGCTTGGCCACCCGGGGTCTGTCGGCCGGGGTGAGGTCGGGCGAATTCCAGGCCCGGGTGATGGCCTCGTCCCGGAGGTCCCTGAACTCCTGGTCGTAACCTTTGATGAAGGCCCGGGCCGCCGCCCCGATCAGCTCGTCGAGGTCGGGAAAACGCCAGTCATCACGCTCGGCGCGGCATTCGATCCGGACCACGAGATAGTCGGTGCCCGACAATTGCCGGGGCCCGTGCCCATCGTCGAGGCACAGGCCCTGGCGCTCGATGGAGAGCCTGCCCGCCAGCGCGCTGCGCGGCCTGGCGATGACGGCCAGCGATCCGGGCCGCAGCACATTCCCGCCCCCGCCCGGCGCGACCATGGCCCAGTGCACGCCCAGCACGGGCTGATCGGTGCCGAGCACGGTATCCAGGCCGTCGGCGACCTTGCCCGCGATCGTCGCGGCCACCGACAGGGGCGGGGCCAGCAGGGTGCCGAAACCACCCATGATCTGCAGCGCCGTGACCAGCGGCCCGGCCGTCGAGGCCTGGTACAGGGCGGCCTCGACCTCCACCACCCCGCCGTTGAAGGGCAGCAGCGGCGTGAGCTGGAAGTCCACCTGCGCGCCCGGGATGGCCCAGTTGCCCCGCGGCTGCCCGAACGTGGTGAACGGTGTCGCGCCGCCGAGGAAGCTGAGCGCGGCCCCGCCGTGCAGGACAGGGAAATGCTTATTGCCCCAGGTCGCCGCCTTGGACAGGAATCCCTCGGCCAGCCACACCCGCAGATAGCCGGCGTAGGGCATGACCGGGGTACCGCCTGGGTCGGCGATGAACTCGACCGTGACATGTTCTGCGTTCGCGTCGAACCAGCGGGTTATCCGGTCCCACATGGGACTCAGCCGATTGCCGGGCATTGGGCATTCCTTCGTGTCGTCGGGTCACTGGCCTGGCGGGCGTCAGCCGGAAGCCGGTTCCCCGGCCTGCCCGCCGGCGGCGGTCCGCAGGAAAAGCAGCACATCGAGCACGGCGCGTTCGCCCGCCTCCGCTTCTGGTCCGGCCTCGCCTTCTGGTCCGGCCTCAGCGATGAGCGCTTTCACCTGGGCCAGCGTGCGCAGCAGGGTCGTCGGCCACACTGACCTGCCCCGCTCCGCGACCGCCTGCCAGGTGGTCTGGACGGCCCGGTGGGCGACAGCATCCGGCAGCGGCGGAATGACGAGCACCGCGCCCACGCCGCTGTCCAGCAGGTCCTGGGCGCAGCCCAGGAAGCCGGGCCGCAGATCGCCGAGCGGCCGCTGGAGACCGTCCACCGGATCGGCCTGCAGCACGGCCAGGGCCGTGCGGTTCAGCGGGAACTGGTCGATGCTCAGCAGTTCTTCCCCGGCCACCCGGCCCCGGCTCGGCGCGCCGGCCGGGCCGTCCTGGGTTCCGGCAACCCGCAGCCGCCAGCCCGCGGTGGTCTGCACGGGCGTCCCCACGATATGCAGGATCCGCAGGCCCGGCTCACGCTCGTCCTGCGGGCGCCGCATCTCGCCCGGGACCAGGTGACGCGGCCCGCGGTACAGCGCGCCGGCCGTCTGCCAGGGCTTCCCGCTTAGCGCTGGGGGACGGCCGCTGACCGCCCGGAACCAGAGCAGGGCCGGTACCTGCTTGGCTGGCGCGGCGGCCGCCAGCCACTGTTCCCAGGGCAGCCCCTGTGCTACCGCGCCCCCCGTCGTGATGCCGATGACCGAGAGCCGGCGGGGCCCGGCGCGCTTGGGCAGGCGCAGCCCGGCCAGGTCGAAGGCGGGCACCGGTTCGGGGAGCCTGGTCTGCGACCAGGAGCCGCGCCAGGGCAGGAACATGGGCCAGAACGGCCAGAATCCCGCCAGCGCACCGCCGATCGTGGCCATCCGGAGGCCGTTGAGGTCACGCACCCCGCGCGACGCGACGGCCTCGGCCCGGACCGCCCGGACCGCGCCGGGGGGGACGGCGCTGACCCCGCGGACCGTGATCGCGCGGACCCTGGCGAAACGGTAGGGCAGCAAGGCGGCGGCGACTACACGCAGCAGGAAGATACTCGCGGCGACGCCCACGATCGCCCCGGCCTGGACGGAGCCGAGCAGCGCGGTCAGCACGGCTACGGCGAGGAACCCCAGGGCGTAGGGCATGAGCTGGCCTGATGTCCCCTGGGTCAGGGAGCCAAGGGCCTGCCGCAGGCCCCGCCGGCCGGCCGCGGGCAGCATGACTTCCGGTGACGCTGACGGTGCGCCCGAGGGTCGCTGGCGTTGCTGATAGGCCAGCAACGCTTCAGCTCGCTGATGCCACCCGGTCCAGAACGCCAGCCGCATCCGCGCTGCCACGTGCCCGTCGGAGTTATCCCGGGCCGGCCATGCCACTGCGGCTCCCGGCCGGTCACCACCCCGGGCCGCGGCCAGGCCGGCCAGCACCGCCGCCTCCTCGGCGCCCAGCACGTCTCCCGCCGTGTCCAGCTGCCTGGCCGCTTCGGCCAGCTGTGGCGCCGCACGCCCGGGGAAGCGCAAGGCGGTCAGCTCGCCCACCGAGACGGCCGCCCGGCCCAGCGCCCCGGGAGGCAACGTCAGTTCGCGGCCGAGCCGGAGCTCACGCTCGGGGTCGAAGTCATGCGGTGCCCGGGCGGGGGTGTCACCCTTGCGGCCAGGGGTGGCGGCGCCGAGCCGGGGGAAGAAATCGGCAAACTCGGCGCGTTCCGCCGCCGTCGCTTCGTCCGGCGGGAGAGGCGGGTCAGACGGGAGGCTGGCCAGCGACACCGTGTCCTGGCATTGCCACCACGCCGGCCAGCTCCCCGCGTCTTCCGGCTGCCCGGGCTGCACGCCATCCACCAGCGTCCGCACCACCCATGCCTCGCGCCGCGTTCGTGGCGAGCCCTGCCGGGACAGCCGGTGGACCGAGGAGGAGTACTCGGTGGTCCGCTGCCGCCGGCACAGACGCAGCAGGGCCAGCTCGCACTCCTCGATCGAATCCGGATCGTCCCCGGCGCCCACCGCCGCCTCCAGGCGCTCGTGCAGCAGCCCGGCGCTGTGTTCCGGCTCGCCCAGTACGACCCAGGCCTGGGCCAGCTCCACGCCGAGCGGGTCCACCTGACGGTGGGCCCACGCCGACGGACGCCGGCGGGACAGCACATAGCGCCCGGCCGGCTCCAGGCGCGCGAGTTCCCCGGCCGAGATCGGGCGGTGGCCGAGCTCAAAGCGGACTGTCGCGGCGACCAGCCGTTCCGCGTCGATGTCGGCGCTGTGATCCAGGGCGTCTGACCGCCATTGCGCCCAGGGCACGGCGTCGAGGGCCGTACCGCTGCGCCAGGCGATGATGATGCAGGCCAGGCGGCATTGATCGGCCAGCCGCCGGGGCGCTGCCCAGTCCGCCCACGGCCTGTCTGGTCCGGTGGCCGCCCTATCGGCGGCCATGACCGCCAGCCTGGCCTCGTCCGCGGCGGCGGCCTTCTCCCCGGCCCAGAGCAGGAGCACGGCACGTACCAGGTGGGCAGCGGCCATGGCCGAGGGTCCGGTGGCCGCCAGAGGGGGCGGTCAGCGACGAGATCCACTCCGGGGGCGCGAACTCGGCCAGCAGCTCCCGGATGTCCCCGGGCGGGTCCTCACCCCGGGCGATACAGCCCAGCGCGGCGGCCACGACCGCGCCGGTCAGGGGTTCGCGGGAAGGGATGCCGGCCCACAGGGGCTCCCGGAGCACCTCGGTATCGGGCCCGTCGCCCGCCGCCAGCCGCCCGAGCCGGGAGCGCAACATCAGGATGGCCCGGATGTCCGGGTCGGGGTGACGCGGGGCCACGCGCTCCACCGCGCGCCAGAGCCGGGAGTTGTCCAGCCCCGGCTCGGTCTGCAGGCGGGCTGCGGCCTGGGTGGCGATGATGGCGGCCAGGATCGTCGGGCTGGCGGGGCCCTGCTCCTCGGCGCGGGCCAGCTCGACGGCACCGGCGCGGGCGGCCACCTGGGCGGCCCATCCCCACGCGTGTTCCCCGGTGGCCTGGTCCTCGATCCACTGCCACAGCCCGGCCGCCGACCGGAGCGGAAGCAGCCGGATAGCGGCCTCGACAGTCTCGGCGGGCAGCTGGCCGAGCGGCGTGCTCTCGATCACGTTCCGGGCGTCCTGGCCCAGCCGTACCCGGTCCAGCGGGAAGTCGTCCGGCCTGCCCGCGGTGACCTTCCTGATCCTGTCCCGGAGGTACTCATCGATTTCTATGACGTCTGGCCCGCCGTCGGCGCCGAGGGACAGGACATTCACCCATTCCTGCGCGGCCAGGCCGCCGAACGCCGCCCGGGGGTCTATCCCGGCGCGGGCCAGCGCCGGTGTCACCAGGGCGCGGTCGAACCGGCCGAACTCCGCGGCGATCCCCAGGGCGGCGCGTACCTGGTCGTCGCCGAGCCGGCCGACGATGCGCCATTCGACGTAGGGGTCTCCCGGCGCCGACCGCAGTTGCCCGGCGTCGAGGCCGGGATCGTTCGATGCCCACTCGTAGTAGGCCGCCAGCTCGAAGGGGCTGTACCGGCCCGCGGCGGCGGGCTGCTCGGCGGCGCGCTCCAGCAGTGCCTGGCGAAGCGCCGGCTGGACCCGGGCGGACCCGGGATCTTCACCGAGCCGGGTGAGCTCGCGGGCCTCGATGTAGGCGTCGGCCTCCGCGCGGGTGAACCCGCCGAGGGGAAGAACGCGCAGATAGGGGCGGGGCTGCAGGAGAGGCCCGCTCGCCCGGCGGCGCGGGTCCCCGGCCGGGACGAGCCACCTGCGGCCGGCGAGCAGGACCCGCACGCCGGGCGCACCGCGCTGGACGAGCTCCAGCAGGCGGAATGTCTCGTCGATGGCGGGGGCCCTGGTCCCCGGGGTATACAGCTTCGCGAGCTCCTCGCAGGTGTCCAGGACGAGCAGGACGGGTGAGCCGAGGCCGGTCACGAACTGCGCGAACCGGTCAGCCACCTCCCGCAGCAGGTCCAGCCCGCCGCCCTCGTCGTACCCCTGGCCGGCCCGGGTCTCATGCAGCACGTCGGCCGCGTCCTGGAAGCGCCGGTACAGCCGGTACAGCTCCCGGGTCTGGGCGAAGGCCTCGAGCTCGGCGGCCAGGGCCGTCATGAGCTCAGCCGGACGCTGTTCCGGGTACCGGGGGTCCAGGTGATCGAAGTCAGCCCGCGCCACCAGGAACGGCCGCAGCCGTTCCCGCTCCGCGGCGAAGCGGCCCGACGCCAGGTACCGGATCAGCATGGTCTTGCCGACGCCCCCGCCACCCAGCAGGTGCAGCGCCCACGTGGCGCCGGGATCCAGCATCAGGTCCTCGATGGCCTCCTCGACGGCCTGCCGGCGGCAGTAGTGGCGCAGCCGCTGGCGATCCTGCTCGATCCGGTACGCCCGGTCGATGCGCCACTGAGCACGGCGGGCCGCATCCAGCAGCGTCCCGCTGGCCAGTTCGCCCAGGCTGCGGGCCGCCGCCACCAGGCCGCTCGCGGCAGCCAGCTGCCCCTGCGCCACAAGGCCATCGATCTCCTCCACGAGGCTGAGGCCCGTGTGGTCCGGCCGGTACTCCCGGATTATCCGCAGCCACTCGGCCGAGCCGAGCGAATCCGCCGACGCGGATTCGCTGCCGAGGGAATCCGCCGACGCGGATTCGCTGCCGAGGGCCGCGACCGCGTCCGCGAGGTCATCCAGGTCCTGGTCGAGCCGGGTCTGCGGGTACTGCTGGAGGTAGCGGCCCAGCTCCGGCCGTATCGCCGCGCGCAGCCAGAAGGACTCGGTCAGGTCACCGCCGGCGTCCAGGATCTCCCTGGTGTCGATCAGGTCGGCGGCTTCCAGCCGGCTGACCAGGCCCTCGACCGGCTCGGAAGAGGCGGCCAGGCCGAGCCGGGCGCCGAGGGCAGCCGTCCAGGCCGGCAGCGCGCCGACCCAGGCCAGCACGCGCGGCGGGAACTCCGCGAACCGCTGGCGCAGGTCCTGCTCCTGGCTGCGGATGAGCTCGGCCCTGAGGTCCAGGGGCGCCGGCGCGCTCACTGGTGCAGCTTCTCGTACTTGTCGAACGCCGCCGTGTCGTCGTGGTCCACGAACTTCCCGGAGACCGTCTGCGACTGGACCACCTGGTAAAGCGGCAGGCGCACGCTGGCTGGCTCGCCATCGAAGACACTCAGGATCTGCTGCACATCCGACTGCCTGGTGGTCCGCGCGGCCACGTAGACCCGGCGGTACCTCTCCTGCGGGTGCCAGGGGTTGAGCAGGACCCACTGGAAGCCGAGCGCCGCTTCGTCGCCGGTCAGCGCGGCGAGTTCGAGGAACCTGACCCCGGGGCTGCCCACGTTGTCATCCCGGTAGCTCTTCAGCTTCTGGCCTTCGCCGCCGGTCAGAGAGCAGGTCACGATGACTGGCGCCGGCTTATCGGGACGGCCGAGCCCGTCGTTCCCGATCAGCTGGAGCAGCGGGCCGACCGCACCGCTCCACTCATGGACCCGGTCCGCGAGCAAGACCGCCCGGGTCCGGGGGCCGAACGGCTCGCCCGCGCCGGCCATGATGTCGGCGAGCTCAGCCAGGTCAGCACCCAGGGGATACTCCACGAGTGACACGTCATCCAGATCGGCCGTGCTCATGGCGAAATCGCGGATGGCCTTCAGGGCCCGCTGGCTGGCTTCGGCGGGGGGCAGGCCCGCATTCGCGCCGGTGACCGCGCCGTCGGAATCGAAGGCCTGGTCCACTCCCAGAGTGCGCAGCCGGGGCGGTGGCACGCCGAACGTCCGCGACACCCGGACCGCCTGCTGCAGGATCTCCGCCAGGACGCCGCGCAGGGTCCTCGGCGGGCCGGCTTTGACCTCCCCGAAGCCGACCTCGGAATAGTTGGCCAGGAGCAGCGGAACATGCCCGGCCCGCAGCAGGCGGAATCCGATCTCCTCCAGGAGGCGGGTGCTGCCGAGCTTCTCGAGCGTCCCCTCCCGCCCGATGGCCAGGAAGCCGGTGCGGCGGTCGGGGTCCTCGGAAAACAGGTCCTCGACCGTCCTGAGTATCGGCTGCCGCCCGATGAAGACCGGTCTCTTGCGCAGCTTGAGGGAGTCAGCCATGGCGACGAGGTGGCGCGCGGAGGCCGGATCCAGCGGGCAGAAGTCCGGCTGCACGGAGGAGGAGAGGAAGATCGTCGGCATCGCCCAGTCCAGCTGCCGGGCCGGTTCCGGTGCGGCCGCCAGGGCGGCGGCCCGTCCCTCCGCCGCGGCCCGGCTCAGCGGCGCGCCCCGGTGGATGGCGTCGATCAGGCGGGTCGTGTACATCCGGCACGCTGGCTCGCTGACCGCACCGGCCATCGCGGTCACGATGGGAATCCCCCCGGCGACCAGTTCCGCCGCCAGCGGGGCCGCGCGCCAGGCGACCGGCTCCCCGGCCTCGCCCGCCCCGGGTCCGTCACCCGGCTCCAGGGCACCGGGGCCGCCGCCACTGTGGCAGGCGCTCAGCACGACGGCGAGCGGGACGCCGCCGGCCGTCAGGGCCTGCCGCAGCTGGGCTGCACCCACCGGGCTGCCGGTGTCCCCGCTGCCGAGCAGCAGCACGCTGGGACCGTCCGGCAGCGTCTCCCCGTGCGCCACCAGATGGACGACGTCGGGCTCGAAGGCCGCGCAGGCCGCCTGGAGATCGGTGACCGACACGTCCTGCACGGCGTGGGTGACGCAGATGCCTTCCCCGTCAAGCTTCCGCAGCAACCCCATGAACATTGCGCCCGGCCGGATCACCTCGTCGGTGAGCGAGGATCCGGTGGCAAAGAGCACTTTCGGGGAGCGGGCGATGGTGGGCGGCGCCGGGAAGTTGGTCTGGATCATCCTCGTCACCACGACCAGGGTGCCCGGCAGCCCGGCCAGCGGGGCCGTGCCGTCGTGCATGGCTTCCCAGACCAGGCGATGCAGGTCGGCCTGGCCAACTGGCCACTGGAGGGCCAGTTCCAGGCCGCGTGCCGCCTTGACCGGCGGGTACTCCCGTATGTCCTCCCACACCGGGGCGAGCAGGCACTCGAACAGCCAGCGGCCGTACACGCGCACGTCGCTGTCCTCCGTGCTCTCCGACGCGAGCCGGCCGAGCAGGTCGCCGAGGGCGGTGGTGTCCCCAGCGCAGAGCGCACTGTGCTCATCAGCGCTATCCGGCCGGCGGGACGGCGGAACCACCGGGACGCGCAGGGCGCTGCCCCCGGAGTCCACCTTGGTGATGTCCATGTGAGCGGTGCCGAAGACATGGCCGTCCTCGGCGGCCGCGGCCTGGACCGCCCACCTGCCGTCCGGGTCGCCCGTGACCTCGATAATGATGCGCGGGAGGGTCACTGGTCCTCCTCGTCGGGGGTTTCCCGGATCAGTCGTGCGGACAGGCGTCCGGCGAGCGCGGTCACGTCCGCGGCCCGCGGGGGGGCTTCCAGGACGCCTGGTGGCCCGCAGCCGGGCAGCAGGTGCAGCAGGTTCTCGTGTACTGCTGGCAGGGCGCTGGCCGCCGTGGGCTGGCCGGCCGAGGCCTGGTAGGCGGCCACGCCAGCGGCGACGACCAGCCGGGCGGCGGGCCGGCTGGTCAGCGGGGGCAGCACGGGCCTGGGCTTCGCCAGCCGCTGAGCCCAGCCCTGCAGCTGATCGCGCTGCGTGAGCAGGTCAGGCCGCACGCTCCCGAGTTCGCGCAGGCGGTGGCCGCCAAGCGGCAGGTCGATGAGCGCCGATGCGATCGCGGGCAGGATGGCCAGCTGGCTGCGTGCCGCCTCTCTTGTGGCGGCCGGGAGGTCCGCGTCGCTCAGCGTGTCCAGCGACGCCGAGGTGTCGGCGCTCGTCGGCCAGCCAGCCGGTGTGCCGGCCGTGCGCAGGCACTCGCCCAGCAGGGCGAGCCTTATCGCCGGAGGCGGGTACCTGCTGCCGGGCGGCGCCAGCCGGAACAGCCTCGCCGGTGCCGCGTGCTGCAGCTCATCCACCGCCCACGCCGCCGCCGCGCCGACCATCAGCGTCGAGTAAGCGTCGGCGAACGCCTCCAGCCCCCAGCCAGCCCACTGGACCGCCGCGTCGGGGACGCCCGCCGCCACCGCGGCGCTGGACACCCGCTCACGGGTCAGTTCCTCCAGCTCCGGGAGGAGGTCCTTCTGGATGTGATGTCCAGTCTCGTGCGCGGCCAGCACCAGCCACCAGGCTTCCCGCGCCGCGAAACCGGGCAGGGCGATCGTCGGTACCGGCAGTTCGCGCAGGTAATCGGCCACGAGGGCGTCCGAGGGGGCCCGCAGGTCCGCCGGAACCGAGACCCGCGGGGTGGCGAAGGCATCGAACTGGGCGTCGAGGTAGACCAGCGGGCCGGTCGGGGGCTTGCGGCCGAGCAGGGCGAACGGTTCGGACCAGCAGCTCCGGACAACCTCGTCGGCGGCGCGCAGGGTTGGCCCGAGCTCACTGTCCAGCCGCTGGTCGTACCGGGACGCGTACCACTCGAACAGCCGCACCGCGATGGCGAGGCTCCTGTCCAGGCGGGCACAGCGCTCGTAGACCGTGGCCGAGGGACAATCGCCGCCGATAGCGGACAGCTCGCCGGTTAATGCGTCGAGCATCCTGCTGAGCACCAGATCCAGGACGAGAAAATGGTTCTTGAATCGGGCGAAAACCGGACAAGAGTCGTGTTTGGTAAACCAGTTCTTCATCCGTGTGCGACTCGCATCGACCGAGCAGGCCGACCGTGCCACGCGGCACTTTCCCCGGGTCTCATCCCCGCCCAAGATCCCCCCCGGGCCGATCCTCTGCCTGGCGGTATATTACGCCGCAATCGGCAGATTAGGCAGGACTAAATCCTGACTTCGCGCAGGAGCGCTCAGCCAGCCGGCCCCGAAGTTCCCCGGGGACAGAATTTCGCGCTAGCACACGAACACCGGGGACCACTCATTACCGGGAACCGGACCAGCAGGCGATCGACTGGACCGCGAGATAGGCAGCCGCCCGGGCCCGGCCGAGGCTCTCGACCACCCGGGCGGCACCCGGCTCGCGGCCGGGGACCAGGCGGAGGCTCGCACCCCCAGGTGTGCCGTATAATTCTGTCTAGTCAGTCTAGACTGGAGGAGGCAGGCATGTGGTGGCAAGTCCAGGACGCCAAACAACGCTTCAGCGAACTCCTCCGCACCGCGCACGCCGAGGGGCCGCAGATCGTCACCCGGCATGGCGAGGAGATAGCCGTAGTCATCGACATTGCCGATTACCGGCACATGCATGGCGACGTCGCCGACTTCAAGGACTACCTGCGATCAGGCCCGGACTTTGATGACCTCGACCTGACCCGGACGGCGGAACGCCCCCGGGATACTGACTGGGCTGATGAACCATGACCTACCTTCTCGATACCAACATCGTTTCCGAACTCCGCAAACGCGACCCGGACCCACACGTCCTGGCCTGGTATGACCAGGCCAGGACAGCGGAGATCTTCCTGAGTGTCCTCACGATCGGTGAGATCCGGCTCGGGATCGAGCGCCTGCGCAGCAAGGACACCGCCCAGGCCCGCCGCCTGGAGCAGTGGCTGCACGGGCTGCACACGGCCTACTCAGACCACGTCATCGGCGTAGACACCGAAACGGCCGAAGAATGGGGCCGCATCAACGTGCCGGATCCCCTGCCCGTCATCGACGGCCTGCTCGCGGCGTCAGCCAAGGTCCGCGGGTGGACCTTCGTCACCCGCAATACCACCGACGTAGCCAGCAGCGGCGTGCAGTTGCTGAACCCCTTCGAACCGCCTTTCGCCGGCTAGACGCGCCTGTGCGCCGTGGGGGTATACAGGCAGCGGGGCGAAGCGCCCTGGCTGAACCGGGGGGAGGTGGGCCGCATGCAGCCAGCTGCGCCTGAAGGCTCTGCGGGCGAAGCGCCGGGCTGGCCGGGCGCACCTGGCGCGATCGCGAGCGAGCAACTGCTCTCGGCGGTCGAGGCCACTCCTGCCGCGGATGCGGCCGACGCGGCGGGGGACTTGCGGTTGCTGCGGTGCTACGAGCCGGTACTGCGCTTCACCAGGGGTGAGCTTTTCCTGCCGATGGCAGTCGAGGACTACCTGGAGAAGTGCAGTTTGTGGCGGTCGGCCGACGGCCGGCGGTCGTGGCGCAGGCGCCGCCCGCGGGAACACGTATGCGCGCCGGGCGAACTCACCCCGGCTCGCCTGGCTCAGGCCAGCGCGCCGCTGAGCGGCACTCTGTCGCTTCGTTTCGTGCAGCGCTCGCTGGGGTGGCGGGAGTTCCGCGCCTGGCGCCGCACCTCAGGCCGTCCGCGGCTGGCCGCAGGCAGCAGCCGGCTCGCCGCCGTCGGCCTGCTGGGCCGGCTCATCGACGCGCTGCTGCGGTTGTCACTGCTGCTGCGCGGGCGGGTCCCCGGCGGCACCGCCGCGGCGGCCGAGCAGACCTACCGGTCACTGGCCGACCCGGACAGCTGCCCGTACTACGGCCGGGTCACCCGCGACCGGGGTTTCGTTGCGTTGCAGTACTGGTTCTTGTACGCGATGAACGACTGGCGGTCAACATTTGGCGGTGTCAACGACCACGAGGCCGACTGGGAGCAGGTCACCGTGTTCCTGCCCGACCCGCCCGATCAGTCCGCCCGGCCGGCCTGGGTGGCGTTCTCCTCCCATGACGAGGCCGGTGATGATCTGCGCCGCCGGCCAGACGACCCCGATCTGCAGTGGCGGGATACACACCCGGTCGTCTTCGCTGGCGCCGGATCGCACTCCGGCGCCTACCTGCCGGGCGATTACCTGGTCACCGTCGAGCCCCCCGCGGTGGGTCGCCTGCTTGCCCCCCTGCGCCAGCTGGGACGGCTGCTGCTCCCATGGACACGCACGGACGCCGGTACCGGGTTCGGCATCCCGTTCATCGACTACCGCCGGGGCGACGGTCCCGGCGTGGGGCCTGGCGAGGCGAAGACATGGCGCCCCGTCCTCGTGGACGACAAGACCCCCTGGGTGCATGACTACCGTGGTCTGTGGGGACTGGACACCGGCGACCCGTTCGGCGGGGAGCGCGCCCCGGCCGGCCCGCGTTATGAGCGGGGCGGTTCGGTCCGGCAGTGCTGGTCGGACCCGGTGGGATGGGCCGGCCTGGACAAGGAGGCACCCTCCCCCACGGCGGAGCGGCGGGCCGTGGCGGGCCGGATCGCTGAGATAGGCGCACAGCTCGCCACGGCCACGCAGGACATTGAAGCCAGCGGCGATGAACTCCGCCGCGCCCGCGCCGGCCTCCGGGCGCTGGGCAGTTGCGGGAGCCCGGCGGATCCCGGCGCGCTGTCCGCATTGGAGAACTCCGTCGCGCAGGCACGGGCACGCCGCCAGGCACTCACGGAAGAACGGGACGCCCTGGTGCAGGCCTCCGCCCACGGCCTTCCCCGGGAGGATCCGCACGCGCACCTGAAACACCGGGCGCTGCCGAACGTCGACCAGGCCCGCAGCCGCAGCCGCGCTCTCCGGGTATGGTCCAGCGTCTCGGTGTCATTCCTCCTGGCCGGGCTGGCCGTGGCTATCCTCGGCCATCTCGGCGCCCTGGTGCCCGCCTTGGGCGCGGTGACCGTCGTCATGCTGAGCGCGGAAGCGTTCGCCCGGCGTTATCTGGCGCAATTCCTCGCCGGCCTGATCGCGGTGGCCGCCGTGGCCGCTGCGGTCTGGCTGGGCTTCTGGGCCGCCGCTGGCCACTGGCGCTCGGCCACGGCCGCCCTGCTCATCCTGGCCGCCGTTTCCCTGCTGCTGGCCAACATCCGCGACTTCTTCATCAAACGCTGAAACCGTTATCGCGGGCCGGTCCAGGATTAGGGCTCAGGTGATGAGCGGGCGATTCACGGACTCGTTCCGGCTTCCTTGCGCGCGCCTGTCCACGCCCGGAATTCCGAGCACATCGAACGCTACGCGGACTTCATCATCCCAGAAGGCGGCACAGTGGGCGGATCATTATCAGCTGACGAGGAGTTCCGCGCGACGATCTTCCACGTGATCGACTTCGAGGCGACCACCCCACGGGGTTACCGCCCGGAGCCGATCGAGGTCGCCGTAATAACCCTCAGCCTCCGCGGGACGGGACTGGCCGAGACAGCCCGGTTCACAGAGCTGATGTGCCCGCCCGGGCACGCCCCGGTCGGACCGCTGGACACGTCGCAAACCGGCATCACTCCGCAAATGGTCGCGACCGCGCCCACCGCTGCCGAGGTGCTGGCGCAGCTGGACACCCGGGTGGCCACGCCCGGGCCGCGGCTGCTGGTGGCCCACCACGCTCCCACGGAGGCAGGCATCCTGTATGACTACCGGAAGTACTGCCCGCAGCTGGCCGCCACCGACCTGCTGGACACCGTGCGGCTGTCCCGTGTTCTCTACCCGGACCTGCATTCTCACGGGCTGGATGTGGTCCGGGATCACCTCAGGATCCCCCCGCCGCTCGACCGGCATCGCGCGCTGCCGGATACCCAGCTCACAGCCCAGATATTCCAGCACCTCATGGAAGAGGGCTCGCGCGCTGGGATGTGGAGCAGCCTTCGCCAGGTCCGCAGGCTTGGTGGCTACAAGGCCAGGGCGAACCTGCCGCACCAGGAAGCGCTCTTCGAGTAGCCCATCAGGACAGGCCACCTCTCAGCATCGGTAACTTCCTTGGCGATGAGAATGAGGACGAGGAGGACTCTGACAGCCAGACGACCACGAGGACCCCGAGGGAGTCGCCCAGATCGTGGCGGACGCCCTCCGGGGGAACTACGACTCCCCCAGCGCGTTCACGGACAGCCTCGCCGCTCAGGCATCCTGTTCCACGTGGGCAAACTTCGGCTGGGGCTTCTACGTGAACATACTGCTGGCCATCGTCCTCGTCTACGGCGCGACCGGTTTGCGGCACAGCCAGACGGAGGACACGACGCGCTGGCTGGCCAGCCTGGCTCTCGATCCGCTGATAGGGGCGGCCTGGGCGAGTAACGTCCGGGTGCGTGACGAATTCTCTCTCCACCCCGATCTCCCCCGAAGTCGCCGATACCGCACTGTCTTGCCGGGCACTGGTCCGCGCCCGCGACCTGGCCGAGTGGGTGGGGCCGGGCAGGACGCTGACCGCCAGCGGAGTACTGCGCCCGGCCGAGGCGGTGCAGGCCTGCCGGGACCTTGGCATCGAGCTGACGGGCCCGCGGCTGCGCAGCGCGCTTGATGTCGTGGACCTGATGCGGGACTGGATGACTGCCGCTGCGGCCGGTTTCCTCGAGCTGGACGGCCGGCGTGCCCGGGCAGCTCACGACCTGCCAGAGGCGGGGTCTGCACATCAGGATCCGGATGCCATCCTGCACGCCTGGGTCCAGGCCGCGACCGTGGCTCTGGATCTAGGCGAACAACCATGCGCCGGGTGCCTGACTGTGCTGAACGAGCTGTACTCGGCGGATGAGCCGCTCACGATGGCCCAGCTCGCGACCGCGGTACGGACCGTGCTGGAGCCGCCGGAGCTAGAGGAGCCGGAGGCCCTGCCCTGCCCCGGCTGCGGCGAGGCCCACGGCCCGGGTGACCTGTTCAGCCTCGGCGACTTCCTCAGCGATGAGAACGACGAGGAGGACGTGGCCAGCCACGCAGCGGATACGGTGACGGGTTTGCTGGAGTTCGGGGCGGCGGACGTCACGGACGAGACGGTGCGGTTGACCACGCTGGGCACCGTGCTCGCGACGTCGGTCTTCCAGGGACGCGCACCATCATCCGACGCCGACGTGGCTACTGTGATGTCCGCCATCAGCGAGCTCCCGCCACCGGTGGCCTGGACCGTGGCCCAGCCGTGGCTGGGGGCGAGGTCTACCGCAGATGCGGCGCGGGAACTGCTCACCTTCGCAGAGTCCGCAGACGGCAACCAGCGGGCCGCCTCCCTGGCGCTCGCCGGGGAGCTTGGCAGTGACGCCACGGAGGCCTGGCGGGAGTGGGCGAAACGGCCCGGGATCGGCGCGTACGCGCGACTGTGGCTCAGGGCGCAGGGCGAGCACGTGCCCGAGGATCCGGCGGACAAGGCATGGCTGGCCGTTGACGCGCTGGGCGTCATGCTGGACGAGCTGATGGAGACGGCGCCACCGTTCCTGATCCACGCCATGCTGGCGGAGCAGTTTGGCGGGAAAGTCACTGAGGCGGCCGAGCAGATGCTCCACTCAGGCCATCCGAGGGCCGAGGAAATTGCCGCCCGGCTGACCGGCCGCCCGGTCCTGGTGGCCACCCGCGAGCGCAGGGCGCGCCCGGAAGCCGGCACGCTCGTGCACCAGCTCAAGATCACGCTGCGCGAGGTGTCGGGACCGCCAGTGTGGCGGCGCGTCCTGGTACCTTCCGACCTCACGCTCGCGGACTTGCACGAGGTTATCCAGCAGGCCATGGGCTGGGAGAACTACCACATGCACGTGTTCAGCACGGGCGGGCGGGAGTATGGATCGCAGGACCGGGAGCTTGGGCACGCCAGCGACAGGGACGTCCTGCTGTCGCAGGTTTTCACCCGCCGGGGAAACCGCCTTCGCTACACCTATGACTTCGGCGACGACTGGGGGCACGACATCGTCCTCGAGGAAACCCGGGCGGCGGCGCCACAGGAGACCTATCCCTCTTGTGTGGCGGGGAAGGGCGCATGCCCGCCCGAGGATTGCGGCGGCGCTTGGGGCTACGCCGAGCTCAAGGAGATCCTGGCCGACCCTTCGCATAAGCGCCACCAGGACATGCTGGAGTGGCTCGGTCTCGACGCCGGTAAGGACTTCGATCCAGGGAAGTTTTCCGTAGCCGAGGTGAATGCACGGCTTCCCGTGCTCGCGATCAGCCGGCGAATCTGACTTCTAGGTACGGCACCTGCAGGCGGCGAGATCGGCGAGAAGGTGGTCGCCGACGATCTCCTCGTAGACGGCGTGGCCGCTCCGGCAACCGCGGAGCATGAACCGTCCTGCGAGGCCACGAAGGCCTGGGCCACCGCGTTTGCGGAAGGCTAGTCTTGCGTCGTGCCTGGCCTGGACGACTATCTGGCCCTGACGGTCAGTCAAGCGCGTGACCAGTACAGAGCACTGGTGTCGCGGCGGCCGGTATCGGGCAAGCAGGTGATCTTCTCGCCGGTGGAGACGCTGCTCTGCCTCGCCGCCTCTTTCGTGGTCAATCCACGCCAGTTTGGCGGTGCGAACCTCCACCGAGTCCCACAGCCGGTTCCGGAGCTGGCGCACCTGTTCTCCCGGTCGCCGTCGAGCGTGCTGGAGAAGATGCGCAACCTCAACGGTTCCCGCCCTCATGGCGCCAAGTGGGACGTGCTGGCAGGCGCAAAACTCCGTGACGAGCCGGCTCACTTCAGCCGTATCTACCGCATCCTCATAGGAGCCGCGCGCGCAGAGGCTATCGGCAGTGACCAGCTGCCCGACTTCCTCGGTCTGGGGAACGGCGGCGAGCTGGCTCTGCTGGGCCAGGAAGAACTCAACCTGTCCGTCGTCGAGGAAGCTATGCGGGACGTGATCACACGCATCACGGCGGAGTACGACTGGAATGAGCGAGACACTGAGCAGATCGTACTCGGTGCCGTCCGGGTCGGGCAGCATGTGTTCGCCCGGAATGTCATCGCCAATTGTGGGGGGCGGTGCGTGTTCTGCGGATTCATGTCGCCGCCAGCGCCAGACGGCAAGCGCATGCTCCTTGCCGGGCATATCAAACCGTGGAAGGACAGTTCCCCACGTGAGCGGCTCGATGCCCGCAATGGATTGGCAGCCTGCCCCGCCCACGACGCGGCGTTTGACAAGGGCATGATCACTGTGAACGGCGGGTTGCACATCGATCTCGCAAGGTCGCTAGCTGACGCTGTTCAGGCCGACGCGCTTGCCAAGCAGTTCTATGGACGTCCACCCCTTCGTGAAGTGCTACTGCTCCCTCCTGGCGCTCAGATGCCTGCGCGCAAGTACCTCGACTGGCATCGAGAGAAAGTCTTCGCTCGATGACACCACCAGTGAGCCGATTGCCGTAGCTATGCTCCGCGGACGCGGCCGCGCTTACTAGCACCGGTTCCTGCAAGACACCACGCCAGATGCTGCTAGCAAACGCCCTCTGCAGAGCCTGGGAATCAGGTAAACGAGTTCACGGCTATGGCGTGGACGCGCGGACCTTGCCTTGAGGGCTAATAAGCAGTAGGCGGCAGCGCAACGTAAATGCTCTTTCCCGGGCTGCTGGGATCGTCAGCCATTCCGCAAATACCGTTGTATATGCTGATCGGAGCGTCCAGGAGAGCCAGGCCGCGGACTTGTTCGTCGTCGGCCGCGGTCTTCCAGGTGATCGGCCGTCCTGGACCGTGGTCGTGGACTTCTAGCCAGAGGTCACCCTCTCGCGTGTATGCCAGGTGGACGGTTATGGGGCCGGCGCCGTGGCGGAGGGCGTTTGTCGTTAGTTCGCTGACGATGAGTTCGGCTTGGTCGATGTGGTCGGCCAGGCCCCAGCCGGTGAGGGTTTTGCGGGCCCGTTCGCGGGCGCGCGAGATCTCAGAGGAGTGGCGGCGCAGGCGGTAGGTGACGGACAGGTCGCTGGTCATGAGCGGCTGGCCTCCGCATGCGCGGCGGCAATTAATGGGGCCAGATCTGGAGCCGGGGTCTCGGCGGGCAAGAGGGATCACGTCCTTGTGGGCAGGTCAAAGTGAGTACTGGACTCACCCAGAGTGGCAATGGAGTGACCGTGGGAGCACTCCCTGTGGCGGGAGCGTTTGGTTCCCGTCCGGCGGCGCTCAGTCGGAGCCGCCGGGCAGGTCGTGCAGGTCGCGGACGATGGTCTCGCGGGTGAAGTCTTCGATCTGCTCGTCGAGTTCCGTGGCCAGGGGTGAGCCCTGGTACGGGTTGCGGGCTAGCTCGGAGCGAACACGGCCCATACGCTGCGGGATTGCGCTGATCCGCTGGCCAGGAGATACCGCAAGGGCTGGCCCTAGAGCGACAGCGGCAGCATCGAGGCGCCCGGCCCGGAGTAGAGCGGTAGCCAGGTCAACGTGAGCGAGCGCCACGGAACCGTAACCGTACTGCTCCCCAGGCCCGGGACCGGCTCCGTACATCTCGGTCGCTCGGTGCAACTCTTCGAGAGCTACAGACTCAGCCTGCGGAATTTCGAGGAGACCGGAGCCGACCATGTAATGCTGCGTGGCACGAGAGAACCCGAATTCGCCGCCGATCTCCAGGAGGTCGTCCTGGTGAGCGCGTTCTCTAGCCTCGGTGGCGGATTCGATTGCCCGTCTCGCCGTCGTGGCGTCGCCGAGGCGCGCCGCGGCCCGGCCGTATTGCAGGTACAACTGCGCGGCGTTAGGTCCGTCAGAGAGGTAGCGGAGCCCACTCTGCGCGAGATCACGGCTCTGGCGTGGGCGTTGCCAATAGGCGATGCCTGCGAGCTCAAGCCTGAGGTGGGCCATCAACGGCCGATGATCGATCGCCGTAGCGTACGCCCAGGCTGCACGAACCAGTTCCTCCCCAGCCTGCTGGTAGCCCAGATCGCTGGCGGCAACGGCCATCAAGCAGTTGAGGGCACCCAGCAAGAAATAGAGCTCCGTCTGATCACGAGGCCAGAGTTGACGATCTAATGCCGCCTGGATCCGGCTACGGACTCGGCGCATCTCGCGGAACACCGGAAATGGTTCCGCCGTCATCGACTCCAGTGAGAGCCGGACTACGTCGGCGCGGAGTTGTTCGAGGGTGGCGTCGCCGATGTCGCGGCGTTCGGCTTGCTCGGCGTGGTCACTGCCTTCGTGGGCCGCCATCAGGACCTCTCGCTCGATCCCGGCACGGGCTGTGACACCGGGCTCTGGCTTTCCACGGTAGGTGATGGCTGGCAAGCGGACAGGGGTTGTTGCGGCGCAGGTGATGCTGGTGGGTGGGGTGGCTGGGGCGGACGGTTTTCGTTGCGGAGATTGTGAACTTCGTAGCTGTAGGTGTCGAGGATGAGCAGGTCGGCGGGAGGGAGTTGCTCGCGGTCGGCCAGGAGGATGAGGGTCGCCGGTGGTGCAGTCGTAGACGCAGGCGAGCAGGGCCAGCAGGTAGGGCGAGGGGCGGCGGCCGGACGGCTGCGGGCCGGGGCCGGGCCAGTTCTCGTGCTCGCACAGGTGCGGGGCGGTCATGCTGGAGATGCCGCCGGGGTCCAGGCCCACGGTGCCCGTGTAGGCGTTGATCTGGGCGGCCGCTTCGCGCAGGCTCCAGCCGTGGGCTTCGCGCCAGGCGGCGCGGGGGCGCAGCCGGTAGCGGCGGGCGAACTCCGCGGCGATCTCGCGGTGGCCCAGGCCCAGGGCGCGCATCTTGTCGCGTAAGGCGCGTTTCTCGGCCGGGATCGTGATCCGGACGATGGGCATCGTGGTTGCCTCCTGCGGGCGGGACCGCGCGGGACCGCGGACAGGATCAACCGTAATTGGATGGTGGCGTTCCGCAACTTCTTACCTGGGACAGTGGGAACGCGATCAGCTCTTTGCGGGAACGGCGCCGGTGCCCGGGGTGGTGAGGCGGCAGGTCATGGCGGGGATTGGCGGTGGGAACGGAAGGTGCCCGGCGCGGGGGATCGCGGGGCCGCCGGGTCGCCTGGCGTGCTCCCTACCGCCAGCCAGCGGGCGGGGCAGTTTCCGCTGCGCCACCCGCCGGCGGCCGGCGTTCTCCGCTGGCGGCGGCGACTGAGCGGTCGATGAAGTGCTTTGGCAGACGGGATTCCTCGCCATGCCACCGGACCCACTCGGGTAGGAGCACTTTCGCGCCGGTGGTCACGGGGTCATCCACGAAATCCACATTGAGCTGGTCCAGCCGCGATCGTGCCCGGTGTGGCGACGCGGCGTGCCTGGTGCCGGGAAGCGCCCCCTCCAGCCAGATCTCGGCGAGCACCTCGGCCACCTCCGGGTCCGGCGTGCTGCCGTGCTCCCGGAGATGCCAGGCGGCGAACTGCTCCGCCATCTGCGCGGTGTCCAGGTCGTGGTACAGCGATTTTGCCTCCGGCAGTGGCATGCCCCGGCGGTGCAACGCATCCGCCAGGTCGATGTGACGCCGGTTCGCCCGGAACCAGTTGTCCAGCACGGTCCTGGGCTCGGATCCGTCCAGGAGTTCTTCCTCCAGTTCCAGGTGGGCCAGGCAGTAGAGGCGGTCTGCCGTCTCGACCCGGCTCTGCTGGGCGTTGGCTGCTGCATCGCCGACAGACTCCCGCCACGCGGCAGCGGCCTGGTCCATGTCATCGAACACGCCCGCACTGGCGAGCCGGACGAACTCGCAGGCGTCGATGTCGAACAAGAACATCGACTGGGCAGTATCACCGGGATAACGGAAACCCGCGATCACCCCGAAGCGAGTGCCGTACACGTCGTGCATCTCCCACACCTCACCAGTCGCGGTGATCTTCGGGAGCAGCCGCAGCCATTCCGGCTGCCGCGCTTGAGCGTCGGCGGGCAGCCGTTTCTTGACCCGGGCCAGCGCTTTCTCTGCGAGAGACCGCTGCGCAGGCGAGCCGATCGAGGTGAGGCCGTACAGGAACCGCTGCTTTGCCTGCCAGCTGCCATCCTGCCGGGCAGCCTCGTCCAGAATCCGGTCCGCCGCAGCCTCGGCGAGTTCCTCGAAGAACCAGTCGAACCACATGCCGCGGTCCTCGTCCCGGATGGCGCGGTGGAGTTCGGCGCCGAGTAGCTCCGACGTGGCCTGCTCAAGTTCCCGCGGTCCTTGCGCGGTCATGACCACGCTGGCCTGATCGAGGACAGTCTTGATCGACACGTCGAACCAGGCCGGGCGATCTGGCTCCATGAGGGACGTCAGCCGTTCCAGAGGCGAAGGACCTGGATCAAATACCAGGCCGGCTGGCATGACGTCCGCGACGCTGGGCCGGCTGAGGACGGCCTTGTTCTTCTTGGCCTTGGACTTGCTCTTCGGCTTGCCCTTCCGGCCGCGCGATACAGGCATAGTGGCGATCGTAGGGGCTAGTACGGGTTAGAGGGCGAGCACTGCCGTGCTCCGCATTAAAGGCTGGAAGGTAGCAGCCCCCGGCCACCCGGTGTGGAGGGCGATCACCGGGTCGATTCTGCGGGATAGTGGATGCGTGACTTGCACTCCGTCGGACTGCAACGACTGCAACCCATCCCGGAAACCTGCGTGACCTGGCACGAGCACGCCCGGCTGCTCGCCGCGCAGGTCACCCACCCGGCGTCGCGCTGGCGGGCGGCGGTGGCGGAGGTACCCCGGCATGTGCTCGTGCCACGCTGGTGGTCACCGTCGGCGCGCGGGACGTCCGGGCTCGTCTGGAAGCTGAAGGATGGGCCAGCGGATCCCGGGCGCTGGCTGGAAGCGGCTTATTCGGACCGTTCGCTGGTCACGCAGGTCGGCATCTCGCACGCGGACCATGCCGTGGCTGGTGATCATCCGGCCGGGGTGCCGACGTCGTCCTCGACGCTGCCGGGGCTGATCGTGCGTCTGGCCCAGCACGGATACCTGGCTGATGGCGCCGACGTCTTGGACGTGGGCACGGGGTCTGGGTACGGGTGCGCATTGCTGACGGCCCGGCTGGGCGCGGAGCATGTCACGAGCGTGGACGTCGACCCCTATCTGACGGCCGCCGCTGCGCAGCGGCTGGACTCGGTGGGGCTGCGCCCGACAGTGCTGGCCGTGGATGCCACCGGCGCTCTGCCGGGGACGTACGACCGGATCATCGCCACCGTCGCCGTGCGGCCGGTCCCGGCGAGCTGGCTGGCCGCTTTGCGGCCGGGCGGGCGGCTCGTCACGACGATCGCGGGGACGGGGCTCATCCTCACTGCCGACAAGACTGACGACGGCGGGGCGATGGGGCGGATCGAATGGGACCGGGCCGGCTTCATGGCAAGCCGGCACGGGCCTGGGTATCCGCCGCCGCTCTGGGAGAGGAACGAGGCAGCTCACGACGGGGATGGTGAGCACATCACCCACGGACGCTACCCGGTGCTCAATGTGATGGACGCGTGGGAGTTGTGGTCCATGGCCACGGTGCTGGCGCCAGGGGTTGAGCACTACTACTCAGAGGACGGCGACCTGCGGACGGCGTGGGTGCTGCATCCGGACGGGTCGTGGGCGCGAGCATCTGCCGTAGGGGACGAAGGGCCGGTGGTGCATCAGAGCGGGGCCCGGCGGTTGTGGGATCTGCTGGATGAGGTCCGTGAGATATGGCTGCGGGAGGGGTCGCTGCCTGTCTACGGGGCGAGCGCCACGATTACGCCGGACGGGGGGATTCACCTGCGGCGGGGACGGTGGCAAGCCACCCTAAACCGGGAGGACGACTCCGCAGCACACTGACTGGAATGACCTCAGCCAGGCTGTCTGTGACCTGGTTCAGCAGCGCACCGGAAAGATCTGGGCGGCGCGGTCGGTCTCAGCCGGGCTTAACTCCCAGCTCGCCGTCGTGCTTGACACCGTGAATGGCCCCCTGTTTGTCAAGGGTCTGCGCACCGGTCATCCAGGAGTCGTGCGTGTAGCACCGGGAAGCAATGATCAACCCGCACGTGCAGCCTCTGGCGCCGCGGCTGCGCTGGCAGGCGGAAGGCGCGGGATGGAACCTGCTGGCGTTCACCTACATCCCCGGAGCCAGGCATGCCGACTATTCACCAGGGTCAGCGGACCTGCCAGCCGTCGTCCAGGTCATCAACCGGCTGCAGCAGATACGCTGCCCCGGCCTTCCGGTGAAGCGGGCCGAGCAGCGCTGGGCACCTTACGTCAACGATCACACCGACCTCGCTCTGCTGGCAGGCCCGGCGTTGCTGCACACCGACTTCAACCCGCTCAATGTGCTCATGACCGCGAACGGCACATGGATCATCGACTGGGCCTGGCCCACCCGTGGTGCCGCGTTCATCGACCCAGCCTGTTTTCTGCTGCGCCTGATGCTGAGCGGCCATGCCGCCGCCCAGGCCGAAGCCTGGGCAACGCAATGCACTTCATGGGGAAAGACGCCGCATGAGGCGATCAACATCTTCGCTATTGCCTGCGCGCGCCTCTACGACGAGATCGCCCGCGATGACCCTCAACCCTGGAAGCGCTGCAGTGGCGCAGGCCTGGGCGGAGTACCGCTCGGGGAAGCACAGTGTGGGGCCCGGCGATAATGACTCGGTCACCGGCTGACGCGCCCTACCATCGGCGAATGGCGTCCTGGGATGTTGTCGCGGAGCATCACGTGCGGCAAGCAGTCGCGGAGTACGACCGGCTGGGCCAGGACGAGTTCCTCGCCCGCTACGGGTTCGGCCGCGCAACTGCCTACCTGCTCATCGTGGATGGCACAGGCTACGACTCCAAGGCGATTCTCGGCGTCGCCTATCGGCTGGCCACCGGCAAGCCCATGGGTCCGAAGGATTTCAGCGGCGGGGTGCATGGGGCCGCTGGCGTGCTGCGCCGGCTGGGCTTTGATGTCCGGAACGTCCGTGACCAGCCAGTTCCGGACTCTGCCGAGTTAAAGCCGCCGAGGTCAAGCTGCAGTATCCTGCCCGAAACCAAGATCCGTCCCGTCGGCGCAGCGGCCGCGGTCGCTCAGTTCCAACGGGTGTTGCACCTGCCGGTGCGGCAGGTGCCCAGTGCCGACATCGACCATGCGCTGGCCGGGCTCCGGGTCGCGCTGCTCGAAGAAGAAGTCGGCGAGTTCGTCGCTGCCTCTGAACGAGGCGATCTGAACGGGATCGCCGACGCGCTGGCCGACATCGTCTATGTCGCGTACGGGACTGCCCTGACCTACGGCATTGACCTGGACGCGGTCTTGCAGGAGGTTCACCGATCGAATACGAGCAAGCTGGGCAGCGATGGCCACCCGCTGATCAGGCACGACGGCAAGGTTCTCAAATCGGAGCAATACTCTCCACCCGACATCGAGTCGGTTCTCCGGCTGCAAAAGCCCTGACCCTGCCGCGGCGGGCGAGATCAGCAGGACCTGTCACGACCATCCGCAAAGACCCGCGATAGGTACGCCCGACAGGTTTGTCCGGTGCAGGGCTGCGAAGGTGAGCGGGGCAGTGGGACGGACGGTTTCGTTGCGGAGACTGGGAATTGCTCACTGCAGCTGACGAGATGAGCGGCCGACGGGAGCAGGTTTTTAGCCTCTAGTGGTATAGTAGGAGAGTAAGAAAATCTGATTTTCTGGAGGAGACGTGGGTACGCCTGCGGCCAAGATGGAACCGGAGCCTCGCCTGAGGGCCCGGGTGAGGGTCCGGCCGAAGGCGCAACTCACCCTCCCTGAGGAGATCCGCCGCGCACTCCACATCGGCGAGGGCGATGAGGTGGAGTTTGCCGTACACGACGATGGGACGGTCACGATACGCGGCTATGTGTCCATCCCCACCGACCAGGCGTGGTTCTTCACGCCCGAATGGCTGGCCGGCGAGCGGGAAGCCGACGAGGACATCGCAGCCGGGCGCGGCACCGTCCACGAGTCCGCCGAGGGCATGTTCGACCATCTGGATTCGCTCGGGTCGGCAGATGAGTAATGCCGACCTTCGAGACGCTCCCCCGGTTCGAACGGGACTGGAAGAAACTCACCGCACAGCAGCAGGCAACCTTCCGCAAGGTCGTGACCGAGGCCTTTGTCCCCGACCTGGCCGCTTCTGATCGCCCATTCCGCCCTGGGCTGCGCGTCAAAGGCGTTGCCGCCCACCCTGGCGTGTTCGAGATGACCTGGGACAACGACGGGCGCGCGACATTCAGCTACGGCGACGGACGAATTGCCGGCCAGGCCCACGTCATCTGGCGGCGCATTGGAACCCACGCTATCTTCACGCCGCCGCCCGGCCCATGAGCCCGCCATCCCCTGAATCGGCGCTAATGGCGGGTGGCGCAGGAATCGCATACGGCCGAGGGCTGCGATGAGCCAGGGCAAGCTCATGCGCGACAAGATCCCTCAGTCCCCGGGCGCGGCCGGCCGCTAGCTGCTAGCGAACTCGGCCAGGCTGGGGAAGGCCCCGGTGTTGATCGAGCAGGAAGACTCATACTGCTCAAGTCCGATCCCGAAGAGGGCCCGACGGTACTGCCATTTGACGTGCTTATCGCGACGTCCCGGGTCGGTGGGACGCATCAAGGCCAGGAAGAAGAAGCACTTCACCAGCAGGAAGTCTCCCTGGTACACACTCAGGTGCTCTCCTGGGAGTGAGCCGCTGACTTGGTCTAGTTCGCTGAGGTAATCCGACCGCTGTCCGGCGCTGAATCGGTATCCCTTGTCGCCTCCCTTGAACGCGGCGATGTCGAGCATGGGATATACGTCGTAGCCAAGCGGGGCTTCTCCGTGGTGCTGCCAGTCGATCACTGCGCGCGGAAAGGCGTTGGGGAGTCCGTAGTCAAGGTGACTGCGGCACATGGGCACATCTCGCAGTCGGCGCGCGGCCCGTCCAACCGCCTCGCGAACCCGCGGTGTGTCCAGGTCAGGATTCTCGGCGCGGACGTTCGCCACGAACCCTGCGCGCTCGATCCAGGCCAGCGGGTCACCAGGGGACTCGGTCAGAACGTTGCGGAACTGGGCTTCAAGGAGGCGCGCCGAGATCCGCACGGCAGACTTGAACAGGCCGTTCCCGACCTGACCGAACGGATCAGCGCTGGCCAGAGCCTGGTCATGCAGAGAGACACCGGCGCTGGGCTCAACGAAGTAGTAGATGCCGTCTTTGAGCCCACGCTCTGTCACCCGCGGGACAGGATAACCACGCTTGGCAAGGTCAGTCTGGAAGTCCCCTTCCTCGCGTACCGATTCGTCGCCGGTCCGCTTGTAGAGCAGGCCGTCAGAGGAGCGCCAGACCGCTCCGCTGGCGGCGGTCCTGCGCTTGACCATTTCCCAGTCACTCAGCGTTTGCTCCTGGTTCCGGGCAGTAGCATGTTCACCTATGGTAAATGTGGTCGTGCGCCACGCGGAATCAATCGAGAACGCCGACAAGTACAGCGGCTTCTACGACGCTCGCCGCCCCTACGCGCGTGCGGGCAGAACTCGTTGACACAAGCAGGTACGCGTGGCCATCGGCTGGCGGTCAGATCTCCTGGTTGACCGGCAGGATGACCAAGCCCCGGATATTCACGTGGCTGGGCCGGTCAGCATGTACAGCACGGCGTCGGCCACGTCCTCGGATCACAGCCCGGTTCCCGCCGCGACACCGGCTTCCACCGCGGCCGCGTCCGTCACCTTCCACAGATCGTTCAGGACGACACCGGGCGCGACGGACCCGATCCGCACTCCGGTCCCGATCATCTGGCGCCGGATACCGCGCGTCAGCGCGTGAACGGCGTGCTTCGACGCCGACACGGGCATGACCGGAGTTGCCGGTGACGGTAAGGCGATCATCTGCGAGAACTACAACGGGCTCCAGTAGGAAACCAACCTGACAGCAGGGGCAACCCGGGAGCTCGTGCGCCTTGTTTGTTCCCACTTGTCTGTTTTAATAGGGCAGTCGGGGCTGTGGGGGACCGGCCGGCCTGGGGTTGCGCTGACCCAAGGTCGGCTACTGGGGCTCGCCGTTGATGCCGGGCCGGGGATGACCCGGGCCCACAGCTCTTGCCCGGCCTAGGGGGAAGGTGGGGGATATGAGGTCATTCAAGGCTGGCCTGATCACGAGTTCGCTTCTGGCACCGGTGCTGGTGGCAGGGGGAATGCTCGCGCAGGCTGGGCCGGCCGCGGCCGGTACGGGTCATGGTCATCAGGCCCTGTTCGTCGCGAAAAGCGCGAGCTCAACGGGATCCGGCCGGTCCTGCAACACGGCCAGGTACAAAACCATCGGATCCGCGCTCAAGGCGGCGCCGCCCTGGTCGGCCGTCGTGGTATGCCCGGGGAGCTACCACGAGCAGGTGGTGGTCAAGAAACCGGTATCGCTGATCGGCCTGCACGCGACCATCAACGAGAAGGGCGTCAAGCCGGCGTTCGTGGTGAACCCGCCCGGCATCGGGAAGCTGACCATCTTCGCCGGCGTGGTGATCGTCAGCTCGCATGTGCGTGTGCAGGGCTTCACGGTCACGAACGCTCTCGGCGAGGGCGTCCTGGCCGCCGGAGTGCAGGGCACTATCAGCGGCATCACCATCAAGCACAACGCGGTGGTGCACAACGACCTGGGCGGCGGTGTCCCGCCCGCGTCAACTTACTTCGAATGCGCGGCCCAGGGGCCGGAACCCGGTGACTGCGGGGAGGGCGTGCACTTCCTGGCCGTCGCGGATTCCCAGGTGAACGGCAACTTCATCGCGCACAACTCCGGCGGGGTCCTGCTGACCGACGAGACAGGGCCGACCCACAACAACGTGATCGAGAACAACATCGTCACCCAGAACGCCTCCGACTGCGGAATCACGGCGCCCGGTCACAACCCGGCCGCGCTGAACTCCAAGGGGCAGCGGCAGCCGGCCGTCGCCGGGGTCTATGACAACGCCATCGTGCATAACGTGGTCACCAGCAACGGCCGCGAGGGTGAGGGTGCGGGCGTTCTGTTCGCGAATGCCTCGGCCGGCACGGCGTCGTACAACAACCTGGTCGAAGGTAACTTCATCGCGGGCAACGGGCTGTCCGGCGTGACCATGCACGCGCACACGCTGATGCCGGGCCAGTTCGAGGATCTGAGCGGCAACAAGGTCATCGGCAACAGGATCGGGACGAACAACCTGGATGGGGACACGCTGGACTCACCTGCCTCGCCCACGGACATGAAGACCACCGGCGTCCTCGTGTTCTCCGGCGGCACCCGGGTGCGCACGGTGATCGCGCATAATCACATCTTCGACAACAAGGTTGGTATCTGGCTCAGCCAGCCGGTGAAGGCGTTCGGCCTCGGCACGAACTCCTTCCACCACGTGACCACGCCGATTTCGGCCGGTCACTGATCCAGAACCAGAGAACGCGTGAGGCGGCCCGGCCATCGAGGTGGCCGGGCTGCCTCCGTTTGCGCGCAGGCCGCACTGGTGGGCGGGGCGGCGGGGCGGACGGA
>CAVYPZ010000009.1:0-12896 GCA_963770535.1 uncultured Actinomycetes bacterium
GACTCGCCGCTGGTCATGCGTCCGCGTTGGCTTATTGCGGGCCGTAAAATAGCTGGGTCAGCATCCGCATCGTCGCGGTCCCCCTCGGTGAGGCAGGTCGATGCCCAGGCCCAGCACAACCACCGTGCGGGATCTCCGGAAGAGCAACCGGTCCCGCGCGCTGTGGCAGGTATTCCTCAACGGCCCGCTGACCCGGCAGGAGGTCGGGGCCGTCGCCGGGCTGAGCCCCGCCACGGTGAGCAATCTCGTGGCGGCCCTGGTCGCCGAGGGCGTCGTGGTCGAGGTCGGCCTGGAGGACTCCAACGGCGGCCGCCCGCGCGGGCTGCTCCAGGTCAATCCGGGCTACGGCTACGTGATCGGGGTGGACGTCGGGGAGACCGCGTTCCTGGTGGAACTGTTCGACTTCGGGCTGAACCTGCGGGCGCGGCACGCGTCGGTCACCGACATGTCGGTGCTGGATCCCGAGGACGCGGTCAGCCACATCGTCGAGGGCATCGAGTCGGTGATCGCCGAGGCGGCCGTGGAGCCGGGCAGCATCCTGGGCGTCGGCGTGGCCGTGCCGGGGCTGGTCGAGCACCGCGGGGATGCGGTCGTGCACGGCCAGAGTGTGGGCTGGCACGCGGTCCCGCTCGAGGCGATGCTGCGCGACCAGACCAGCCTGCCCATCCTCGTCAACAACGGGGCCAAGACCCTGGGCCAGGCCGAGCGCTGGTTCGGCGCAGCCCGCGGCACCGACAACGCGGTCATCGTGCTGCTCGGCATCGGCGTCGGCACCTGCATCATCAGCAACGGCGAGGTGTACCGGGGCGCGACCAGCAGCGCCGGGGAGTGGGGTCACACCACGGTGTGCGTGGGCGGCCGGACCTGCCGCTGCGGCGCGGACGGCTGCCTCGAGGCTTACGTCGGCGCCGGGGCGATCGCGGCCCGCTACGAGCAGCTGAAACGGCGCCGGGCCACGATCAGCCCCGGCGGCCTGGAGGGCCGCATCGCCGCGATCATCGCCGCACGGGACACCGACCGGGCCGCGGCCCAGGTGCTCGACGAGACCATCACCTACCTCGGCGCCGGCATCGCGGACCTGGTCAACCTGTTCAACCCGGAGCGGGTGGTCGTGGGCGGCTGGCTCGGCCGGGCTCTGGGCGACGAGCTGCTGCCGCGGATCCGCGAGGCGGCAGGCCGCCGCGCGCTGCATCTCCCGTTCAGCCGGGTCGAGATCGTCACGGCCGACCTGGGCCAGGACGCGGTCGCGCTCGGCGGCGCCACGCTTCCGATCGCCCGCCTGCTCACGGCGGGCGCGGTCCCGCCGAGGCATCCCGAGAAGCCCCGCCGGGCCCGCGCCGTGGTGTCCCCCGGCTGACCGCCAGCGAGAACGACCCGCCCGCCACCAGACCCGGCCGCCACCAGGACCCCGGCCGCCACCAGGACCCCGGCCGCCACCAGGACCGCCACCCTGCGCATCAGCGACCCCTCTGACACCACAGTGGGCACCTTGACCGGACTTTACTCAAGGCTTAGCATAAGGTCTAAACTTACAGATTCCCGGTGCCGACGGCGCCGCAGCTCGCCATCCCTGATGCGCAGTGAAGGAGCAGTCGGCAGTGTCCATGCGCTTCCCGCCAGGTTTCCTGTTCGGCGTGGCCACGTCCGCTTACCAGATCGAGGGCGCGGCCGATGAAGACGGCCGCGGGCCCTCGATGTGGGACACGTTCTGCAGCGTCCCCGGCGCCGTGACCCACGGCGACACCGGCGCGATCGCCTGCGATCATTACCACCGGACCGACGCGGACCTGGATCTCGCGGCGGGGCTGGGGCTGAACGCCTACCGGTTCTCGGTCGGGTGGCCGCGGATCGTCCCGGACGGCACCGGCGCCGTCAACCAGAAGGGCCTGGACTTCTACCGGCGCCTCGCGGACGGGCTGCGCACCCGGGGCGTCGAGCCCGTGGCCACCTTGTATCACTGGGACCTGCCGCAGCCGCTCCAGGACGCCGGCGGCTGGGTGAACCGCGACACCGTCGCCCACTTCTGCGACTACGTGCAGCTCGTGCTGGACGGCCTCGGTGACATCGTGCCGGTGTGGGTGACGATGAACGAGGCGTTCTGCTCGGGCATGATCGGCCACCTGCAAGGGCGTCATGCGCCCGGCCTGGCCGACCTGCACTCGGCACTGACCGCCTCCCACCACCTGCTGCTCGCCCACGGCCTGGCCATGGGCATGATCCGGGACCGGGCCCCGCAGGCCCGGGCGGGCATTACCCACCTGCTGTCGGACATCCACGCCGCCTCGGACTCCGAGGCGGACCACGAGGCGGCCCGGCGGCTGGACGGCCACGAGAACCGCTGGTTCCTCGACCCGGTGCTGCGCGGCAGCTACCCCGCGGACATGCTCGACTGGTACCAGCGGCAGGTCCCGGTGGACTTCATCCGCGACGGTGACCTGGACGTCATCGCCGCGCCGGCCGACTTCCTGGGCATCAACTACTACGAGACCAAGCTGGTGGCCGCGGACCCCGCCGAGCCGTATCACCAGGCCCGGGTCATCCCGGCCGCGGACTACACCGCCCCTGCCGAGCTGACCGCGGGCGGCATCGACGCCCGCCCGGCCGGCCTGGGCGCGATCCTGCGCCGCGTGCATGTGGCCACACCGCTCCCCCTCTACATCACCGAGAACGGTGCGGCGTACCACGACTACGTCAACCCCGAGGGTGGCGTGGATGACGTGGAGCGGGTCGCCTACCTGGCCGCCCATTTCCGGGAGACGCTGGCCGCGATCGAGGACGGGGTGAACGTCCGCGGCTACTTCGTCTGGTCCCTGCTGGACAACTTCGAGTGGGCCGACGGGTACAGCCGCCGGTTCGGCCTGGTCTGGGTCGACTTCGGCACCCAGACCCGCATCCCCAAGGCGAGCGCCCGCTGGTACGCCGGGCTCATCGCCGGCCAGGCGGCCCAGCAGCGGCCCGCCGCGCACACCTGACCCGCCGCGCCTCCGCCGCCTGCTTCTCCGCAACGAAGTTCAGGAGCCACCCAGCGACACGACCAGGCTCGCGTAGTCGCGGCTGGCCTCGATCAGCGCCGCGTTCCGCTGATCGGATCCGGTAGCCCGCTCCCGGGCCTGGGCCGCGTCCCGGCCGAATTCCATGTGGCGGCCGACCAGCCGCCGCAGCCGGATGCCCTCGGCCAGGTCGACGTACCAGGCCTCGTCGAGCAGGTCTGCCACCTGGGCCCACGGGCCGGACCGCAGCAGCAGGTAGTTGCCCTCGGTGATGACCAGGGGCACGTCCGGCGGGACAGCGATCGCGTTCGCGATGGAGTCCTCGATGCCGCGGTCGAAGCGCGGGGCGTACACGACTCCCTCCCCCGGGTCCCGCAACCGCCGCAGCAGGGCCACGTACGCCGGCCGCGTCGAAGGTGTCCGGGGCGCCTTTGCGTGCCACCATTCCCCGCTCGGCCAGCAGCTGGTGGGCCAGATGGAACCCGTCCAGCGGCACGCACGCGGCGGCCTCCCCCAGCTCACCGCGCAGTCTCGCGGCCAGGGTGCTCTTGCCGGCGGCAGGCGGCCCGGCGATCCCCAGGATGGCCCGCCCCGGACGGGCCGCCAGGTCCCGGGCCCGCCCGAGCAGCTGCGGGAAGGACATGTCAGCCGCGTCCGGCGCGGACCCGGCCGGCGCGGCGCGCGGTCCGGGGCCGGGCGGCTCAGCCATCACCGGGCGGGTCAGGGCGTGCGTAGGCTGCCGATGCTGAGCGACCCGTCCGGGCTGCCGCTGCCGCCCGCGGATTCACCGCCGGGCACGCGCTCGTCCAGCAAGCCCTGGCGTTCCTCTTCCTCGCGGACGTACTCCTGCGGATCCTTGTCCACCGGCGGGACCCCTGCGTAGTGCGTGGCCTCATAGGCGGCGAACCTGACGGCCAGGTCGTGGCGCAGCTGCAGGCTGGCCAGGCGGCGGAAGTCGGTCAGGCCCTCGCGCTCCTCCTCAGCCATGTGATCACCGTTGGCCACGTTGGCCGCGGCGACGGCCGCGTACCATTCGTCGCTCCCCACCGGGTGATCTGACGCGGCGCGGGCGGCGTCCCGGATGTCGTTGTGGTCCCCGATCGCGTCGAGGGTCTCATCCTCGGCTGTCGCGCCGCGCCGCGCCGCGATACCCACCCGCAGCAGCGCCGGGTAGAAGATCTGCTCTTCCGCCTCGGCGTGCAGATCGAGGAACGCGGCCAGCCGGCCCCAGATCGCGCCGAGGGTCCCGGTGTCGGACCGGTCAACCTGCTCCAGGATCGCGAACAGCCGGCGCTGCTCGTGATGGTCGTCGAGGATCAGCTGCGTGATGTCCACGGGGTGTCTCTTTCCGTGTTCCGAGAAATCGTTCTCAGCCTAGGGCACGGGCTCCGGGCCGCCAGAGCCCGGCAGCCTGGTCAGGAGCCGGACGTGCGTCCCGGTCCTGTCGGTCGCCACCTCGAGGCAGTCGCAGGCCTGGCGGCCCAGCCAGAGGCCGTGACCGTGGGTCGCGTGCCGGTCCGGGGCGAGGTAGGCGGCGAGCGGGTCGGCGAACCCGGGCCCGCCGTCCCGCACATGACAGACCAGCGCCGGGCCTTCCGCGTAGACCCACAGGCGCCGCGGCGCCACGCCGTGCACCAGCGCGTTGGAGACTGCCTCGGCCGCCGCGAACAGCATCAGCTGGCCGGGCTCGCCCGTGATCCCGGCCTCGCCCAGTTCGGCCCTCAGGAAGCGGCGGACGTCCGCCAGGTCGTCAGCCCGGCCGAAGCCGATCGAGGCGGCCCCCGGCGGTGGCTCGACCACGGCGGAGTAGTCCCGGATGACCGTGCGCGGGTCGGCGAACGCCGGACTGGGCACCACGCGCCCGCCCTCGACCAGTTCCGGATGGGTGCGCTCCACCCCGGGCTGCAGATCGGCCGGGAGGCCCGGGTTCCCGTACGGGCAGAGCACCGAGACCGGGAACGGCTCGTAGACGACGTTCGCGGCCGCCTCCATCCGCACGTAGTCGGTGGCCTCAGCGGGAGTCCGGCGGGCCAGCACCTGCTCGGCGATCACGCGAACCCGCTGGCCGTCGCTGGCGTTCCGGCGCAGCCAGTCGACCATGACCCGGGTGGCCTGGCCCTGGCGGCGGTAGAAGGCGGCCGCGTCGGCGAACTCGACGCCCGGAAGATCGCCACCCAGTTCGGCCCGGATCCAGCCCAGCCGCCTGGCCGGGACGGCGGCCAGCACACGTTCGCCACGATCCAGACCCTCCCGGATGAAGGTCCCGACGCAGGCCCGGAACTCCGGCTCGTCCCGGTAACGCAGCGCGCGGTGGGCGCTGCCGGTGTCCGCCGGCCAGGTCATGATTCGATCACCACCGCGCCGGCGCGGAATCCGGCCAGCTCGAGGACGCGCCGGACCGGCCCGGTGATGTTGGCCAGCGCGATCTGCCCGCCGGCCGGCAGGCCGGCCGCGATCTGGTAGATCTCCCGCAGCGAGCCGACGTCCGCGAAGGTGACCCCGCCGAGATCGATCCGCAGCCGCGGGCTGGCGGCCAGCCTGGCCCGCAGGACCCGGGCCAGGGCCGCGCCGTTGGTCAGGTCGAGTTCACCCTCGACTCTCAGCACGGGGGGCGGGGCCGAGGAGATGAACAGCGCCAGCGGCAGCTGCTGGCCCCGGGTGGCCACAGCGCTGTGCTCGGCCGCGATGATGGCCGCCGCCTGGTCCAGCTGCCGCTGGTCGTACTGGCAGCTGACGCCGACGCCCACTTCGCCCAGCGTGCCTGACACCATGCGCTCCCAGCGGATGAGCTCCTCCAGCGACCCGGGCGGCCAGGGATCCCCGCCCATCTCGCCAGTGATCCGCAGGCCCGGGAATCCCGCGGCGAGGGACTGGCTGAGCGCCGCCCGGAATATGGCCACCAGCCGGGTCAGGTCCATCGCGTCCGGGTCGCCGTAGATCTCGCCGAAGCTGTGCACCAGCAGCTGGCCGCCGCTCAGCGGCCGCCCGGTCTCGATCCCGCCGGCTTCGAGCAGGGCCAGCGCCATCTTCGGGGGGCCGGGGACTACGTACATCACCCGGTCCCCGGCTGCCAGCCCGCCGCGGACCACGGCTGCGGTCATGTCGCGGCGCTCGTCCTGATCCTGGTACAGCACGCACAGGTGCTGGCCGGACGCCAGCGTGCCCGCATCACCCGGCGGGGACCCGGGCCGTGGCCGGGCCGCCCGGTCATCGCCGTTGATCAGCGGATCCTCTCCGGTCATGGTGCAGGACTGTGCGGGGCTGGGTCCGGTGCGGGACTGGCCCTGCCCCATGCCCGCACCCTAGGGCACTAAACGCCCGGCCCGGGCCAGGGCGGCGCGGCCCTGGCCCGGCCCGGGCGGCGCGGCGGCCCGCCAGGGCAGCGCGGCAGCCGGCCCACTCCGGCCGGCGGTTCATGCCACGCCGCCGGGGTACCGTTATGGTGATCCGCCGCCCCGGTGGTTGCCCCGCCGACGCAGGTTCCAGCCCGGACCCTGGTCAGGCCGCCGGTGCCCGAGAGCCAACGGGAAAGGCCCCGTGTCTAGCGAATCTGGCACGACCGCCCTGCGCGCGCGCCGTCATGTCGTGCAGTTCTATGACCGTGACGAGGAGCTGGCTGCCAGCGCCGGGGACTTTCTCGCGCACGCCATCGCCGAGGGGGGCGCCGCAGTCATCGTGGCGACCCCGGCGCGCTGTGCCGCGTTCGAGGCCCACCTGGCGGCGGGTGGCGTGGATGTCTCGGCAGCCCGCCGCGGTGGCACCCTGGTCTGCCTGGACGCCCGCCGGCTGGCACGCCTGCTGACCGCCGCGGGCCGGATTGACCGGGCAGGGTTCGACGCCCAGATCCGTCCCGCGATCCTGGCCGCGGGTCAGGCGGCGGGGCCGGTCCGGGTGTACGGCGAGGTCGTCGCCCTGCTCTGGGCGGCTGGTCACGTCAACGCGGCGCTGGAGCTGGAAGGCTTCTGGAACGAGCTGGGCCGTGAGATCCCGTTCTCCCTGTACTGCGGGTACCCCCGGGAGCTGGTGGAGACCAGCCAGCAACATGGCGCGGCCGGTGAGGTCTGCCGCCTGCACAGCGAGGTGGTCGGTGCTCCGGCACTGGCCGCCGGCGCCCGGCGTCCCGGGCATCCCGGGACGGCCGCCGGGCCGCTGGCCCGCGCCCACTGGACCGAGGCCGCCCGCACGTTCGGCGGGGCCCGCAACGACCCCCGGATGGCCCGGGCGTTCGTGCAGGAGATGCTCAGCCCATGGCGTGATGAGCAGCTGGCCGCGGACGCCGCGCTCGTCGTTACCGAGCTCGCCACGAACGCCGTGGTGCACGCCGAGTCGGCTTTCACCGTCGGCCTTCTTCTGTCGGAGGACGTGATCCGGATCAGCGTCGAGGACTCCGTCTCCCTGATGCAGCCCGGTGGGAGCCGCTGGCTGCCTGCCGCACCAGGCCACGGCCTGGGCGTGGTCGCGGCGATGGCGGTCCGCTGGGGCGTCGAGATGGAGGCCGACGGGAAGGCTGTGTGGGCCGAGCTGCCGCTTCCCGGCTAGCCCGCCTGGCCGGCCCGGCCGCGGCGTGCCGCTCGTGGGCTCCCCGCCAGCGCGCGCGGGTGCTGAACCAGATGAGTTGGGCTGTGCTCGCAGGGTGATGCACAATGCTCGGGACGGTTGTTGAGCCAGCCGCGGTTCCGGCTGGCGTGTGCCGAAGCGGGCGTTCTTCGGGATCGTGGCCTGATGTCCCGGAGGATCTGCCTGTGCCCGGTCCGCAGCGTGCTCGCCGCCAGTCCCGCCCGGTGGTGATCCCATGCCGCTGGAGATCGACATCGACAATTCCGGTCACCTAAGTCAGAAGCTTGCCTCGGCGCTGGCTTCGGGGACCCCGAAATTGACCGCGGACCTGACCGCGACCAGCTTCTGCGACTGCTCAGGTATCCGCATGCTGGCCGAAACCTACATGGAGGCCATCAGGCAGGGTGTCGAGCTGCGGCTGGTCCTGCCCGCCGGGCCGATCCTGCGCATGTTGTCGCTGATGGACCTGGATCAGTGGCTGCCGATCTGCCCGGACCTGCCTGCGGCACACCGGACCCGCCCCCTGCCCGGCTGACCGTGCCCGGCTATGCGGTGGCCAGGTCCCGCAGGAGCGCCCGGGTCTCGTGCCGGCTGCGGGCCGGATCCTCGCCGACCGGGAAGATGATGGGCCACAGCTCGGTCACGCCGAGGTCGGCCAGCCGCCTGATCTGCTTCTCGATCCCGGCCTCGGTCCCGGTGACGGCCAGGGCGCCCGGCGTCGCGGCACCCTCCCGCTCCAGCAGCCTGCGGTAGTTGTCGAACCCGGCGTACCGGGCGAAGACCTCGTCCGCGGCACGCCGCGCGGTCCCGGCGCCAGGCGTGAGCGCGACCGGGAGCGCGGCCACGACCCGGGGGCCAGGCGGGCCTGCGGGCGGCCCGTTCCCGGCCGCACTGCCCCAGCACCTCCACCGGGCTGGTCCCGGGGACGACGAACCCCCCGTCCACCTGGTAGAAGGCACCGCGGTAGCGGACGCTGCCCTCGCGCAGCAGCGGGACGAGCACCGAGAGGTAATCACGCATGTGCGCGGCAGGCTGCTGGTAGGCGAGCCCGTGCAGGTCCTCGATGACCGGCTGGTGCGACACGCCCACGCCGAGCGTGAGCCGCCCGCCGCAGAACGCCTGCGCGGTCGCGGCCTGCTGGGCCAGCGCCAGCGGCCACGGCCAGCACGCTGAGCGCGTCGACGCCGCGCGAGAAATGCACGGTCCAGGCGGAGCGGAACCCGTCGGCCTCGGCCGCGATCACGTCAGCCACAATCTCCTGCAGGCGTACCGGCGTGCCCAGCACCTCACTTCCGGCCCCCATCGCGATCCGCATCCCGGCAGCATCCCCCGCCCGGCCCGGGCAGGCCAGGTCCCGCCAGGCCAAGCGGCCGTCCCAGGATCGTCCGCCGATGGCGAGCCGTCACCAGCACCGCCACCAGGACACCGCTGGCCGGCCTGGGATACTGGGGGGCGTGCGCTGGACCGTACACAGCGAAAAGCCGCTGTACGAAGACGAGTGGCTCGACATCCGCCTCGCCGACATCGAGCTGCCCGACGGCCGCCACCTGGAGCACCGGCTGATCCGCACCCCGCCAGGCGCCGGCTGCGTTGCCGTCCGCGACGGCCAGGTCCTTCTGCTATGGCGGCACCGCTTCATCACCGGCACGTGGGGCTGGGAGATCCCCATCGGCAAGATCGACCCCGGCGAGGACCCCGCCCGGGCCGCCGCCCGCGAGACCGAGGAAGAAACCGGCTGGCGCCCCGGCCCCCTGACCCCGCTGCTGCGCGTCGAGCCCACGCCTGGCATCTCCGACTCCGTCCACCACGTCTACCTCGCCGACGGCGCCGAACGCATCGGGCCGCCGGAAGATGACTTCGAGTCCGATCACGTCAGCTGGGTTCCGCTCGCGGACGTCCCCGAGCGGATCAGCCGAGGCGAGATTTCCACCGGCACCACGCTCGCCGCGCTGCTCTATGCGCTGACGCCTGCGGCACCGGGAAACCGCGGGTCATCGCCCGGCATCACCCCTTGAGGAGGTGGCGGGCCCTCACCGGGCCCCCCTCGCCATGGCGCTGGACTGCCCGGATTCCTGCCCGCCACTAGGCCCCGGCGGGATCGGTGTGCTGGCCGGGGGGGCATCGCGACTGCCCTGAGGTGCCCGCTGGGCGCCGGGCAGCCACAGGGAGAGCAGCACGGCGACGGCGGAGAAGCCCACGGACCACCAGAACGCCACGCGGAACGCCTCGGGCAGCGCTCCGTGGTGGGCGGCGATGGCGCCCTCGAGGATCACCGCCAGGACGGCGGTGCCGAACGAGCCGCCGATCTGCTGTGCGGTCCTGGTGAGCACGCTGGAGTGCGGGATCTGCTGTTTCTCCAGGCCGATGTAGCCGGCGACCATCACCGGCATGGTGACGGCGCCGAGGCCGAACCCGCGGATGACCATCCACAGGGCGAGCAGCCATTCGCTGGTCTGCGGCCCGGCCAGGGCGAACGGGACGGTCGCGGCGGCGACGATAGCGAAACCGGCCAGCGCGATGACCCGCGGGCCGAACCGGTCGATGTTGCTCCCGGCGACGGTGCGGGACAAGAGGGCGCCGACGCCCTGCGGGACGAGCATGACCCCGGCGGCGAGGGCAGTGGTGCCGCGGACCTCCTGGTAGTACAGCGGCATCAGCAGCATCGCGCCGTACAGGGAGAAGCCGGAGAAGAAGAGCACCGCGCTGGAGGAGCCGACTGACCGCCTGGCGAGCAGCCGGACCTCGACGAGAGGGTGGCTCTTGCGCAGCGCGTAGCCGGTGAAGGCCGCGAGCAGCGCGGCACCGGCGATGAGCGGGATGATGACGTCCGGGTGGGCGAACCCGCCAGCGGTGCCCGCGTTGGCCAGGCCCAGCAGGACGACCGAGGTGCCCGGCGCGATGAGGAAGAGCCCCGGCACGTCGAGCCCCGGCTTGCCGGCCGCAGGGCCCGGGCTGGCGGGCGCGTCGATGTTCAGGTAACGCCAGGCGAGCAGGATGCCGGCGACGCAGAACGGCACGTTCACCCAGAACATGAACCGCCAGCTCAGGTGGGTCAGGATGGCGCCGCCGATCAGCGGGCCGAGGACCGGGCCGAGCAGCGCCGGCATCGCGACGTAGGTGACGAGCCGGCCGAGCGACTTGCCGCCCGCAGCCTGGAAGATGAGCGTGGTCATCAGCGGGAGCATGAGGCCGCCGCCGATGCCCTGGACGACCCGCCAGCCGATGAGCGAGCCCACGTTCCACGCGAGGCTGGACCCGACCGAGCCGGCGAGGAAAACGGCGAGGGAGAACATCCACAGCCGCTTGCCGCCGAACCGCTGCAGGCCCCAGGTGCTGAGCGGCACGGCGATGCCGAGCGCCAGCAGGTAGCCGGTGGTCACCCACTGGATCGTCGTGACGGGCGTGCCCAGCTTCACCGAGAGCGTGTGCAGGGCGACGCTGACGATCGTGGTGTCGAAGATGACGGCCATCCCGCCGACGATGAGGATCAGGGCGGTCCTGACCACCGCGGGGTCCAGCTTCCCGGCCGCGGGCTTCGCTGGTGCCACGGCCATGCCGCCTCTTCCATAAGGAATGAAACCTTCTCTTATAGAGTAGGACGCACAGTTAAGGAATGCAAGCCTCTCTTAAGTATCCCGGGCCGTTATGCTGGCTGCCATGACCGAGCAGGCACAGCGGACCCGGCAACGGCGGCGTGGGGAGGAACTGGAGGCCGCGCTGCTGGAGGCCGCGTGGCAGGAGCTCGTGGAGGCCGGGTTCGCCCGGCTGACGATGGAGTCGGTCGCGGTCCGCGCGAAGACGGGCGTGGCGGTGCTGTACCGGCGCTGGCCCAACAAGGATGACCTGGTGCTCGCCGCGATCCGCCACTACGGCACGACGCGCCCGGTCAACATCCCCGACACCGGGAGCCTGCGCGGCGACATGATCGCGCTGCTCAGCAGTGCCAGCAGTACGCGGGCCAGCTTCGCCACCATTGTCAGCGCCGCGTTCTCCGGCCTGCTGGCCAGCACCGGCCTCACCCCGGCGCAGGTGCGCGAGAAGGTCATGGCCGACCGCCCTTTGTGGTCAAGCGAGGTCTTCGCCCGGGCGCAGCAGCGCGGCGAGATCGACCTCGACCGCATCCCCCCGGCCGTCCTGACCATGCCGTTCGACCTGATCCGCCACGACATGCTGATGACCTACAAGCCGATCCCGCCCGAGCGGATCCTCGCGATCGTGGACGACCTGTTCATGCCCCTCGTCGCCATCAACCGCCCCAGGTAGGCCGCAGGTCAGCCTCCTTGCTTGCGCCTCAGCTCTTCGAGCCGCTGAATGACCTGGGGGTCAGCCCCCATCTTCCGCGCTTGTTCTTCCATGCGCCGCAGTTGCGCGGGATCGGGGTTGTCCTGCCTCAGCTCCCCCAGCCGCTTCTGCAACTCGGCGGGCGCTGGCGGATCCGGCCGGCCGTTCACGAGGTTGCCGATGCCGCCGGCGATGAAGAGAATCGCCGCCAGCAGGGGGATCACCGCGATCAGGCCGAGATGAGGCAGGGCCAGGATCGCGATCAGTCCAATGAAGATTCCGCCGATCAGCAAAACCATGGTGCCCTCCAGGGGGAAAGTCTCTTCGCCCTACTCAGAGGCCTCAGGCTGACACCTGATACACGGAGGGCAGCCTCATGCTGGAGGCACGGAGGCGGGCCCGCCGGACTGCGCCGCGCTGTGCGGGCCGCGGCGTCGTTGTTCCTCGCGCTGCGCGCTGCGGACGCCGATCCGGCCTTCAGTCTGCGGGGGTGGCCAGCGCGGTGCGGACCTGCTGCCCTCCGGCCCGATCAACCGGTCTGGGCAACGGGCTCTGCGTGAAACGTGCGTCTGGGCTCAGTTCATCCGGTGAGTGACCCAAGAGCGTCCGGCCTCGGATCGGATTCGACTCTGCCGCCGAACGGTATGGCCTGGACCCGCGCGAGGCCCTGGCCAGCGGGTCCGGCCCGTGGCTGCCCGTGGCCGACCCCAAGGCACAGCCCGGCCCGCTGACCGGCATCTGGCTTAGCAGCTACGAGTACGAGAGCACCTGGTCGGGCTTCGGACGCGACTTCGACCTCAATACCGGGCCGTGGACCCTGGAACTCGTCACCAGCACCGTCACCGACGAAACCCTGAAGGAGTACAGCAGGCCAGCTGGCAGCGACTAACCGTCGGCTCGCGGATGCTCGCGATGCCGGACGGCCCCGCGACAGCGGCCCGTTTTATCCCTTGAGGAGCTGGCGGGCCATGACGACGCGCTGGATCTGGTTGGTGCCCTCGTAGATCTGGATGATCGTGGACCAGCGGGCAGTTTCCGCAGGTAGATGGCATGCCGGGCGCAGGGGTG